>NZ_CP117427.1:0-732500 GCF_030687335.1 Pseudomonas sp. FP818
GTGGAGCTTTTGCGCGATGAGCTGCCTGCCCAGCAATTCAACACCTGGATCCGTCCACTACAGGTCGAAGCCGAAGGCGACGAGTTGCGTGTCTACGCACCCAATCGTTTTGTTCTCGACTGGGTCAACGAGAAGTACCTGAGCCGCGTTCTCGAATTGTTCGACGAACACGGCAACGGCATGGCTCCAGCACTCTCCTTATTAATAGGCAGCAAACGCAGCTCCGCCCCTCGCGCCGCGCCTAATGCGCCGCTGGCCGCCGCTGCATCGCACGCCCAGGCCACTGCGGCGTCGGTTAACCACGCACCCGCCCCCGCTGCGCCCGCCCCGAGCAAATCCGTGGCGCAAAAAAATGCGCCAATGAGTGAAGAGCCGTCCCGCGACAGCTTTGACCCGATGGCGGGAGCCAGCTCGCAGCAGGCGCCGGTACGCGCCGAACAGCGTACGGTCCAGGTCGAAGGCGCGCTCAAGCACACCAGCTACCTGAACCGCACCTTTACCTTTGAAAACTTCGTCGAAGGTAAATCCAACCAGCTGGCCCGCGCTGCGGCCTGGCAGGTGGCCGACAATCCCAAGCACGGTTACAACCCGCTCTTCCTTTATGGCGGCGTTGGCTTGGGTAAGACGCACTTGATGCACGCTGTGGGTAACCACCTATTAAAGAAGAACCCGAATGCCAAGGTCGTGTACCTGCACTCGGAGCGCTTCGTGGCCGACATGGTCAAGGCGTTGCAACTCAATGCAATCAACGAATTCAAACGCTTCTACCGCTCCGTCGACGCACTGCTGATTGATGACATTCAATTCTTCGCGCGCAAGGAACGTTCCCAGGAAGAGTTTTTCCACACGTTCAACGCCCTGCTTGAAGGTGGCCAGCAGGTCATCCTCACCAGTGACCGGTACCCGAAGGAAATCGAAGGTCTGGAAGAGCGCCTCAAATCGCGCTTCGGCTGGGGCCTGACCGTTGCGGTAGAGCCGCCGGAACTGGAAACCCGGGTCGCGATCCTGATGAAGAAAGCCGATCAGGCGAAAGTCGATCTGCCTCACGACGCGGCGTTCTTCATTGCCCAGCGCATTCGCTCCAACGTGCGTGAGCTCGAAGGCGCGCTCAAGCGGGTCATCGCTCACTCGCACTTCATGGGTCGCGACATCACCATCGAGTTGATTCGCGAATCCCTGAAAGACTTGTTGGCGCTACAAGACAAGCTGGTCAGTGTGGATAACATTCAACGCACGGTGGCCGAGTACTACAAGATCAAGATTTCCGACCTGCTGTCCAAGCGCCGCTCGCGCTCGGTAGCGCGTCCCCGTCAGGTGGCCATGGCGCTCTCCAAGGAGCTGACCAACCACAGCCTGCCGGAAATTGGCGATGTGTTTGGTGGTCGCGACCACACCACGGTCTTGCACGCGTGCCGCAAGATCAACGAACTTAAGGAATCCGACGCGGATATTCGCGAGGACTACAAGAACCTGCTGCGTACACTGACAACGTGATGAACACCAGCGCAGCTTATTAAGGCAAGGGACTAGACCATGCATTTCACCATTCAACGCGAAGCCCTGTTGAAACCCCTGCAACTGGTCGCAGGCGTCGTCGAGCGCCGACAGACCTTGCCGGTACTTTCCAACGTATTGTTGGTTGTCGAAGGCCAGCAGCTGTCGTTGACCGGTACCGACCTGGAAGTCGAACTGGTTGGTCGTGTACAGCTGGAAGAACCCGCCGAGCCCGGTGAGATCACCGTGCCTGCGCGCAAGCTGATGGATATCTGCAAAAGCCTGCCCAACGACGCGCTGATCGACATCAAGGTCGATGAGCAGAAGTTGGTGGTCAAGGCCGGCCGCAGTCGTTTCACCCTGTCGACCTTGCCGGCCAATGACTTCCCGACGGTGGAAGAAGGTCCAGGTTCGCTGACCTGCAGCCTGGAGCAAAGCCGCCTGCGCCGTTTGATCGAGCGCACCAGCTTCGCCATGGCCCAGCAGGACGTGCGTTACTACCTCAACGGCATGCTGCTGGAAGTCTCCGAAGGCATCATCCGTGCCGTGGCCACCGACGGTCACCGCCTGGCAATGTGTTCGATGAAGGCCGATATCGGCCAGCCGGACCGCCACCAGGTGATTGTGCCGCGCAAAGGTATCCTCGAACTGGCGCGCCTGCTCACCGAGCCGGACGGTAACGTCAGCATCGTCCTGGGCCAGCACCATATCCGTGCCACCACGGGCGAGTTCACCTTCACCTCCAAACTGGTAGACGGCAAGTTCCCGGACTACGAGCGCGTGTTGCCCAAGGGTGGCGACAAGCTGGTGATCGGTGATCGCCAGGCGCTGCGTGAAGCGTTCAGCCGTACAGCGATTCTTTCCAACGAGAAGTACCGGGGTATTCGCCTGCAATTGGCCAACGGCCAGCTGAAAATCCAGGCCAACAACCCGGAGCAGGAAGAAGCGGAAGAAGAAGTGGGCGTCGACTACAACGGCGGTTCCCTGGAAATCGGCTTCAACGTGAGCTACCTGCTGGACGTGCTGGGTGTGATGACCACCGAGCAGGTGCGTCTGATCCTGTCGGACTCTAACAGCAGCGCCCTGGTGCAAGAATCCGATAACGACGACTCGGCTTACGTTGTTATGCCGATGCGCCTGTAATCATGCTCAGCAGAAGCTAGATGTCCCTCAGTCGCGTCTCGGTCACCGCGGTGCGCAATCTGCACCCGGTGACCTTCTCCCCCTCCCCCCGCATCAATATCCTCCATGGCGCCAACGGCAGTGGCAAAACCAGCGTGCTGGAAGCCATTCACTTGCTGGGGCTGGCTCGTTCCTTTCGCAGCGCCCGCCTGTTACCCGTGATTCAGTACGAACAATTGGCGTGCACCGTGTTTGGCCAGGTTGAACTGGCGCAAGGCGGGCATAGTAGCCTGGGGATATCCCGTGATCGTCAAGGGGAGTTCCAGATCCGTATAGATGGGCAGAATGCGCGCAGTGCCGCACAACTGGCGGAAATCTTGCCCCTGCAATTGATCAACCCTGACAGCTTCCGCTTGCTGGAAGGTGCACCAAAAATCCGCCGGCAGTTCCTCGATTGGGGAGTGTTCCACGTGGAACCGCGGTTCATGGCCACGTGGCAGCGCCTGCAGAAGGCCCTGCGGCAGCGGAACTCATGGCTGCGGCATGGTACACTTGACGCCGCTTCGCAAGCGGCCTGGGACCGTGAACTGTGCCTGGCCAGCGACGAAATAGATGAATACCGCCGCACCTATATCAAAGCCTTGAAACCAGTCTTTGAACAGACCTTGAGTGAGTTGTTGGAACTCGAGGGCCTGACGCTGAGTTACTACCGTGGTTGGGACAAAGAGCGTGACTTGAGTGCAGTACTCGCCACCTCTTTGCAACGGGACCAGCAAATTGGCCACACCCAGGCAGGACCACAACGGGCTGATTTGCGCCTTAGGTTAGGCGCACATAATGCCGCGGATATCTTGTCCCGTGGCCAGCAGAAGTTGGTGGTGTGCGCGCTGCGTATCGCTCAGGGGCACTTGGTTAGCCAGGCCCGGCGCGGTCAGTGTATTTATCTGGTGGATGACTTGCCGTCCGAATTGGATGAGCAACACCGCCGCGCGCTATGCCGCTTGTTGGAAGACTTACGCTGCCAGGTATTTATTACCTGTGTAGACCACGAATTATTGAGGGAAGGCTGGCAGACGGAAACGCCAGTCGCTTTGTTCCACGTGGAACAAGGCCGTATCACCCAGACCCACGACCATCGGGAGTGAAGGCATGAGCGAAGAAAACACGTACGACTCGACCAGCATTAAAGTGCTGAAAGGTTTGGATGCCGTACGCAAACGTCCCGGTATGTACATTGGCGACACCGATGATGGTAGCGGTCTGCACCACATGGTGTTCGAAGTGGTCGACAACTCCATCGACGAAGCGCTCGCCGGTCATTGCGACGACATCAGTATCATCATCCATCCGGATGAATCCATCACCGTACGCGACAACGGTCGCGGCATTCCGGTAGATGTGCATAAAGAAGAAGGCGTATCGGCAGCAGAGGTCATCATGACCGTGCTGCACGCCGGCGGTAAGTTTGACGACAACTCCTATAAAGTCTCCGGCGGTTTGCACGGTGTAGGTGTGTCGGTGGTAAACGCCCTGTCGGAAGAACTGATCCTCACCGTTCGCCGCAGCGGCAAGATCTGGGAACAGACCTACGTGCATGGCGTGCCTCAGGCACCGATGGCAATCGTCGGTGATAGCGAAACCACCGGTACCCAGATTCACTTCAAGCCCTCGGCTGACACGTTCAAAAATATCCACTTCAGCTGGGACATCCTGGCCAAGCGGATTCGTGAACTGTCCTTCCTCAACTCCGGTGTGGGTATCGTCCTCAAGGATGAGCGCAGCGGCAAGGAAGAGCTGTTCAAGTACGAAGGTGGCCTGCGTGCGTTCGTTGAATACCTGAACACCAACAAGACTGCGGTCAACCAGGTGTTCCACTTCAACATCCAGCGTGAAGACGGCATCGGCGTGGAAATCGCCCTGCAGTGGAACGACAGCTTCAACGAGAACCTGTTGTGCTTCACCAACAACATTCCTCAGCGCGATGGCGGTACTCACCTGGTGGGTTTCCGTTCCGCACTGACGCGTAACCTGAACACCTACATCGAAGCTGAAGGCTTGGCGAAGAAGCACAAAGTCGCCACCACCGGTGACGATGCCCGTGAAGGCCTGACCGCGATTATTTCGGTCAAGGTTCCGGATCCGAAGTTCAGCTCCCAGACCAAAGACAAGCTGGTTTCTTCTGAAGTGAAGACCGCCGTCGAACAGGAAATGGGCAAATACTTCTCCGACTTCCTGCTGGAAAACCCCAACGAAGCCAAGCTGGTCGTCGGCAAGATGATCGACGCGGCGCGGGCTCGTGAAGCGGCGCGTAAAGCCCGTGAAATGACCCGCCGTAAAGGTGCACTGGATATTGCTGGCCTGCCGGGCAAACTGGCGGACTGCCAGGAGAAGGACCCTGCCCTTTCCGAACTGTACCTGGTGGAAGGTGACTCTGCTGGCGGTTCCGCCAAGCAGGGTCGCAACCGTCGCACCCAGGCCATCCTGCCGTTGAAGGGTAAGATCCTCAACGTTGAGAAAGCCCGTTTCGACAAGATGATTTCCTCTCAGGAAGTCGGCACCTTGATCACTGCCCTGGGCTGTGGCATTGGTCGCGACGAGTACAACATCGACAAGCTGCGCTACCACAACATCATCATCATGACCGATGCTGACGTCGACGGTTCGCACATCCGCACCCTGCTGCTGACCTTCTTCTTCCGTCAGTTGCCGGAGCTGATCGAGCGTGGCTATATCTACATCGCTCAGCCGCCGTTGTACAAAGTGAAAAAGGGCAAGCAAGAGCAATACATCAAAGACGACGACGCCATGGAAGAGTACATGACGCAGTCGGCCCTGGAAGACGCCAGCCTGCACTTGAACGACGAAGCCCCGGGCATCTCCGGTGGGGCGCTGGAGCGCCTGGTAAACGACTTCCGCATGGTGATGAAGACCCTCAAGCGTTTGTCGCGCCTGTACCCTCAGGAGCTGACCGAGCACTTCATCTACCTGCCGGCCGTGAGCCTGGAACAGCTGGGCGATCACGCAGCCATGCAGGATTGGCTGGCCCAGTACGAAGTGCGCCTGCGCACCGTCGAGAAGTCGGGCCTGGTGTACAAAGCCAGCCTGCGTGAAGACCGTGAACGTAATGTCTGGCTGCCAGAGGTCGAACTTATCTCCCACGGCCTGTCGAACTACGTCACCTTCAACCGCGATTTCTTCGGCAGCAATGACTACAAGACTGTGGTTACCCTCGGCGCGCAGTTGAGCACGCTGTTGGACGACGGCGCTTATATTCAGCGTGGCGAACGCAAGAAACAGGTCAAAGAGTTCAAGGAAGCCCTGGACTGGTTGATGGCAGAAAGCACTAAGCGTCACACCATCCAGCGATACAAAGGTCTGGGCGAAATGAACCCGGATCAGCTGTGGGAAACCACCATGGACCCAGCCCAGCGTCGCATGCTGCGTGTGACCATCGAAGACGCCATTGGCGCGGACCAGATCTTCAACACCCTGATGGGTGATGCGGTCGAGCCACGTCGTGACTTCATCGAGAGCAATGCCTTGGCAGTGTCCAACCTGGACTTCTGATAACGCCATTGCGAAACCAAAAAAGGCCAACGTTTAACGTTGGCCTTTTTTATTGCCCAGATTTCGGGCGCTTCCAAAATGCTCCACGTGGAACATCGGCTATGCCGTAGCTGCGGTTACGCTCTCCAACCGGTAGCCATATCCATAGATGGTCAGTAACTGCCAACCCCGCTCTGGCGTCAGCCCCAGCTTGTTCCGCAGCCGATAGATATGGGTATCCAACGGTCGTGAAGACACCATCTCTTCATGGGTCCAGAAGCGTTCGTAGAGGTATTCCCGGGACAGCGGGCGAGCCAGGTTGGCAAACAGACAGCGTGCCAGGCGGTATTCCCGTTCGGTCAGGTTGATGGGACTGCCGGCGCGGGTGACGGTCAGTTCGGCATCGTCGAAGGTCAGGTCATTGAAGATCAACACTTCAGTGGCCGCAGATTTCTGCAGGCCGTGACGACGCAACACGGCACCCACCCGTGCTTTCAGTTCGTTTGGCCGAAATGGCTTACTGACATAGTCATCTGCGCCACTGTTCAACGCCTGGACGATATCGCTCTCGGCATCGCGGCTGGTGAGCATGATCACGGGAGGCGGCGCTTCCATGTGTTCACGGGTCCAGCGCAGGATGGCGATACCACTCAGGTCCGGCAGTTGCCAATCGAGCACCAAGAGGTCGAAGGTTTCCCGACGCAACTGGCGCAGCAGGTCTTCGCCGCGCTCGAAGCAATGCAGCGTCCATGGCTGCTCCGAGGCACTTGGGATTTGTCGCAGTGTCTGTTCCACCCGCCGCAATTCGGCAGGTTCGTCATCCAGTATCGCGACACGCATGGCAGGGTCCTTTCTTCTTGAAGAGTATTGCAACGGTTGAGGAGAGCGTACTGGTTCACCATTGAATCTGAACAATTATGGCCAGTTTCTCATGCCCCTCGCATCTCTCGGTACGCTGATATCAGATAGCCCTAAGGCCGTTAAACATCGTGTACCCAGCTGGAAAGATACCGGCTCAAGCCCCTCAGGAAAAGGATCAATGGCAATCAGGTTTTATGCACTGTCGGGACACGTGAGTCTCGTGCAGAAGGTCAGAGTGTGGGGAAAGATGTTGATACTGGTTGCGGCAACGGGTTTTGGGACGGAAATGGTAGATGCATGCAGTCCGGCACAGTCTGCGCCACTTGACGAAATTTCAGTGTACGCCGAGCCCGTAGACGGTCTTGGTTACGCTGGGCTCAGAGAGGTGGACGCCCCTCAGGCTTTTCAACATGGAAGTGTGCTCGACCAGGACCAACGTTGGATCTTCTGAATCTGAACAAATATTGCGCTACCGCCCTATGCACCACTCTTGTAGGTAAATTCTCTTTCGCTGAGTGACACACAGGAAGGGCGTGCGCGGGAAGCGCGCTCGATACAGGGACGTATTATCTGTAGACCGTGGTTCGCTACGGGCTGCTGTCGGAGGGATGTGAGGGACAGTATTTCTTCGATGTACATCCGGTTCGGCATCGTCGATCCGGCAGACACAGGGATGTGTCACCCTTCCTATTGCCTCATCCCTTCTACTACGGCTTTCGAGTTCGATGCGTCATCGGGTATCGTAGGCAAGCTTCAAGGTCCTGCCGCCGCAAGACGCTTTCTGAACGTACAGTCTGACGGACTTTTAGAACTAGAACCTTGATGAGTGCCATGACCCTCTTTCCTCGCCACTATTCCCTTTCTTCCCTGCTGGGCTCAAGCCTGGCCCTGGCGCTGGTTATCAACAGCCCGCAAATTCTGGCCAAGCCTGCACCTGTGCGTGCGCCCTACATTGATGACAACCTGATGTGCCGGGCACAACCGCTGCCGGCAGTGGTCCAGCACCTCAACGGTGAAGCCTGGAAGCTGGATGCCAAGGGCCGCCCCAGTGTGCTGGAAGAAGGCATGCTGATTGATGAACAGGAAAGCGTAAAAACCTCGCCGTCGGCGTTTGTCAGCCTGTTGCTGGGCGATGGTTCGCGGATTGTTCTGCCTTCCAGCTCGGAGGTGCGTTTGCACCTGGTGGAAGAACAGGCGATCCCCCAGGTGATCCTGCAACAAGGCCAGGTCGAGGCCTACGTGCTCAAGCGTACCAGCGACTATGACCGTTTTCAGATCGTGACACCCGTCGGCGTGCTCGGCGTGCGCGGCACGCATTTTCGTGTGCGTAACGATGATCAGCAATCGGTTGTAGAGGTGCTCAACGGCCAAGTGGCCGCCAGCCGCACCGAGCCGCTGCCCGTGGGCCGACACGCCAAGAAAAAACCGCAGACGGGCCCGATTGAAGGTGAACTGAAGGTCGGTGCCCGACAAGGGGTTTTGCTCAAGCAGCAGGGAGAGTTGAAGACCATCGACCTATTGCCCGCCCCGCGTCTGATGGGCCAGGACGGCCAGAAAGGCGATGCGCCGGTCTGGACATTGTTCCTGCACCCGCAACCGGGTGCCCAGCGCTACCGTGCGCAAGTGGCCACCGATAAAACGTTCATGAATATCAAGCAGGAAAACTTCTCCAGTGAACCGCGCTTGAGCTTCACTGGACTCAAGGCCTCGTTTTATCACGTGCGCGTGTCGGCCTTTGATGAACAAGGACTGGAAGGAGAGGCAGGCGTTTATGACATCTTCTATTACCCCCCTGCCACCCGTGTGCAGTAGTACGCGGTGAAGTGGTGGCGCCGGGCTGAACAACGTCAGCCGACCCAGGCCCAACGCCTGTTCAATGGGTTGGTCCGGGAATGGCTGTGGATCAGCCTGCTGCTGCTACCAATGACGGCCCTGCTGTCCCTGAGCCCTGGGCTTTCCTTCAATAACCTGCTGTATGACAGCCTGCGGCGTCTGACGCCGTTGCCGGTGGACTCACGCATTCTGCTGGTGACCATTGATGACATGAGTCTCAAGGCGCTTGGCCAATGGCCGTGGTCGCGCCACCTGCATGCTGACCTGATTGACCGACTGAGTGCCGCCAAACCCGCCGGGATCCTGCTCGATGTAATCTTCAGCGAACCTGCGCGCGAGCCTGCCAATGATCAACGCCTGGCCCAGGCCATCTGCAATGCCGGCAATGTCCTGCTGCCGTTGATTCGCGAAGGCACGCCGCGCCTGGGGCAACCCCTCACGCAAATCCTCCCCGTGCAGCCCCTGCGTGATTGTGCCAGGGGGGTCGGTCATATCAACGTGGAAGCTGATAGCGACGGCATTGTGCGCAGCCTTTACTTGCGTGAGGGGCCGCCGGGGCAATTGGTCCCACAGTTGGCGTGGCTGGCCTTCGAGCTGACTGGCCAGCCTGTGGATATGCCGGGGCTGTCAGTGTCTTCTGATGCAACCGATTGGCAGCGGGACAACGCCATCCGCATTCCGTTTATCGCCGCCGACCACGGTTTTCCCAGCGTGCCGTACGTCAGCGTTCTGCGTGGCGAGGTCCCGGCTCAATTGCTGCGTGATCGGATCATCCTGGTGGGAGCGACCGCGCCGGGCATGGGCGATCGCTATGTGACGCCGCTTTCGGCCAGTGTCGGTACCACACCGGGCGTCGAGATCCAGGCCAATATCCTCAACGGGCTGCTGCAGGATCGCAGCATTACCGTCTTGCCTGGCTGGTTGGCCACCCTGCTGTCCACCTCGTGGGTGGCCTTACTGTTGGGCCTGCTGTTGTTGCGCCCGCGTTATGCCCTGTGGCTGACCCTGGGCTGCATGGGAGGTGCCCTCCTCGCTTCCTGGGGCATGTTGCGCCTGGGGCTCTGGTGGTCGCCAGCGGCCACGCTGATCGGCATGCTGCTGGGCTATCTGGTCTGGAACTGGCGCCGCCTGAGCGTAATCCTCGCCTACTTCGGCTGGGAACTGGCGCGCCTCGACAGCGAGCCCAAGGTGCTGCCGGAACGTCGTCGTGTCGCCGTCAGCAAGGGGGACGTGTTGCAGGGTCGTATCGTGGCCCTGGAGCAAGCCGTCAGCCGTACCCGCGATACCCGGCGTTTTATGGCCGATGGCCTGGAATGCCTGCCCGTGGCTACGCTGATTACCGATCCCGCGGGGGAGATCCTGCTGGCCAATCGGATCGCCCGTGATGTGTTTGGCAACGAGCTGATTGCCGAGAACCTGCTGGAGCAATTGACGGTATTGGGCTATCCACCGCTGCAGGGGCAGGTACGCCCGCCGCTGTCGGCCCTGGAAATTGTCGAGTTCCGCGATATTCAGCAACGCAGCCTGCGCCTGGAACTGGCCCCGCTGTTACCCGCTGACGGTGATGTGGCACTGGGTTGGCTGTTGAGCCTGACCGACCTGAGTATCGAACGCGACGCCCAGCAGCAGCGCGAAACCCTGCTGCGGTTTCTCTCCCACGACTTGCGTGCACCCCATTCGGCAATCCTCGCGTTGCTGGATGTGCAGCGCCATGAAGCCTCAGACGTTGCGCTGGTATTTACCCAGATCGAACAGCAAGTGCGACGCGCATTGAATTTGACCGAATCGTTCGTTCAATTGGCCAAGGCCGAGTCCGATGGTTATCAGTTGGAGCCCAGCCTGTTTGCCATGCTGGTGCTCGACGCATTTGACCAGGTGGTGCTGCTGGCCCAATTGAAAAATATCCAATTGGTCCATGACCTGGACGCGGCCGGTGAGGAAATGGTCCTGGCGGATCAATCGTTACTCACCCGTGCCTTGTTCAACCTGATGGAGAATGCGATCAAGTACAGCCCAGCCGGCACCACGGTGACGGTGCGCCTCGAACGCAACGAGCAATGGCTGACCTGTCACATCCAGGATCAGGGCTCCGGTATCGCGGCCGAGGAGCTTCCTGAACTGTTCAGCCAATACCGGCGGTTTGTTTCGGCCCAGGGCAGCGAAGGGTTGGGGTTGGGACTGAGCATGGTCAAGGCGGTAGTGGACCGCCATGGCGGCCGGATCGACTGTGAGAGTGTGGTCGGTCAAGGCACGGTTTTCAGTCTGCGACTGCCGTTGTGGGAAGAGTCAAACGGCTGTGCATAAAAAAACCGGCCACGAGGGCCGGTCTTCAACGGTCGAAAAAACTTATGCACGTTTTTCGGTGTTTTATTAGCTTAAGAAATATGTAATAAAATCATAAGCCTACAAGCTAAAAAACGCACTTTGCCAACAAACCGTACACAGGTTATCCACAGAACGTCAGGTCACCGGCTGGTCTTCTGCAACTGGCACTGGCGGCAGCGAACCCATGGCCCGTTGCTGCGCTTCATTCCAGGCGGCAGCGCGGTCATTGAGTGCCGCGATTGCACGCGGTCCTTCCCCTTCGGCATACATCGGTTCGCCGATCACCACGGTGATGGTGCCTTTACGCTTGGCCCAGCCTTCCTTGGGCCAGAACTTGCCGGCATTGTGAGCAATCGGCAGCACTGGCAGGTTGGCGTTGACCGCCAATGCCGTACCGCCTCGGGAGAACTTGCCTACAGTGCCAAAGGGCACGCGGGTGCCTTCCGGGAAGATCAGTACCCACACCCCATCCTTGAGCAGCTCGTCACCCTTCTTCGCCACATGCTTGAGCGCGGCCTTGGGGTTGTCGCGGTCGATGGCAATCGGTCGCAGCATGGCCATGGCCCAGCCAAAGAACGGCACGAACAGCAACTCACGCTTGAGCACCTGGCTCAGGGGCGAGAAATACGCAGAAAGGAAGAACGTCTCCCAAGTGCTCTGGTGGTTCGACAGGATCACGCAGGGCTGGTCCGGGACATTCTCGGCACCCTTGACCTCGAAACGGATGCCCAGAAACACCTTGCTCAGCCACAACGCACAGCGGCACCAATAGACGTTGATAAAGCGATAGCGCGCCTTGAACGGCAAAAAGGGCGCAATAAAAAAGCTCAGGGTGCACCAGAGAAACGAACTGGTGCCCAGCAGCAGGTAAAAGAAGAAGGTTCTGATGGCCTGCAAAATCGACATGGCAGCATTTACCGTTGCGGGACAACGCCCGCCTGTTAAAAGTGCACTCCCGAACAATCCTTGGTCAGGAAGTCGAGGGCGACTAGTTGTTGATAAGTTCTGCGGCAACCGCCGCCAGATCGTCAAAAATCAAGGTGCCTACCGGCAGGTTTTTCGCCTGGGTCTTGTCGCCTTTCCCGGTCTTTACCAAAACTGGCTGAGAGTCGACGGCTTTGGCCGCCTCCAGGTCACCGAGACTGTCCCCGACGAACCATATCCCAGCCAGGGGCACCTTGTAATGTTCTGAAATGATTTTCAACATGCCAGGCTTGGGTTTGCGGCAATCGCAGCCCTCATCCGGCCCGTGGGGGCAGTACACCACCAGCCCCACCTCACCGCCCTGCTCCGCCACCAACGCGCGCAGGCGCGCATGCATGGCGTCCAGGGTGGCGATGTCGTAGTAGCCGCGGGCAATGCCGGACTGGTTGGTAGCAATGGCTACCGTCCAGCCGGCCTTGCTCAACTGCGCGATGGCCTCGATCGAGCCGGGCAGTGGGATCCACTCCTCCACCGACTTGATGTAAGCGTCGGAGTCGTAGTTGATCACCCCGTCCCGATCGAGAATCAGCAGTTTCAACATGATCAGCTCAGCGTCGAAATGTCAGCGATATTGACGAACAAGCCGCGCAGGCGCGCCAGCATGGCGTAGCGGTTTTTCCGCACGCTGGCATCTTCGGCATTGATCATCACCGCTTCGAAGAACGCATCCACCGGCTCACGCAAGGTGGCCAGGCGCGCCAGTGCTTCGGCGTAGTTGCGCTCGGCGATCAGCGGCTTCACGGCGTTTTCTGCCTTGGCGATAGCCGAGTTCAGCGAGAACTCCTTGGCATCGGCAAACAGGCCAGGGTCGACATCCGCATTGCCCAGGCCTTCGGCCTTGCTCAGCAGGTTCGACACGCGCTTGTTCACGGCGGCCAGGGCGTCGGCTTCCGGCAGCTTGCGGAACGCTTGTACGGCTTGCACACGCTGGTCGAAGTCCAGCGCCGAGCCTGGTTGCAGGGCACGTACCGACAGGTAGACGGAAACGTCCACGCCTTCGTCTTCATAGCGCGCACGCAGGCGATCGAATACGAACTCCAGCACTTGCTCGGCCAGGCCGGCTTGCTTGACCTTGCTACCAAACTGGCCGACGGCAAATACCACGGCCTGGGTCAGATCGAGGTCCAACTGCTTGTCGATCAGGATGCGCAGCACGCCCAGGGCCGCACGGCGCAGGGCATACGGGTCTTTGCTGCCGGTCGGCAACATGCCGATGCCGAAGATACCGACCAGGGTGTCCAGCTTGTCAGCGATTGCCACCGCGGCACCCGTCAGGGTGGTCGGCAGCTCGGCGCCAGCACCGCGCGGCATGTACTGCTCGTTCAGGGCCAGGGCGACGTCTTCAGGCTCGCCGTCATTGAGCGCGTAGTAGTAACCGGCAACGCCTTGCATTTCCGGGAACTCGCCGACCATCTCGGTAGCCAGGTCGCATTTGCACAGCAGGCCCGCACGTGCCGCCAGGGTGGCGTCGCCGCCAATGCGTGGCGCGATGTAGGCCGCCAGCTTGGAAACCCGCACAGCCTTGTCGTAGACGCTGCCCAGCTTCTCTTGGAACACCACGTTCTGCAGGCGCAGGTTGAAGTCTTCGAGCTTCTGCTTCTTGTCTTGCTTGAAGAAGAACTCGGCGTCAGTCAGGCGCGGGCGCACGACTTTCTCGTTACCGGCGATGATCTGCTGCGGGTCCTTGCTCTCGATGTTGGCCACGGTGATAAAGCGCGGCAGCAACTTGCCGTCCACATCCAGCAGGCAGAAATACTTCTGGTTGTCCTGCATGGTGGTGATCAGGGCTTCTTGCGGCACATCGAGGAAGCGCTCTTCGAACGAGCACACCAGCGGTACCGGCCATTCAACCAGCGCGGTCACTTCGTCGAGCAGGCTTGGCGGCACGATGGCCGTGCCTTCCTGCAGGCGGGCCAGCTCTTCGGTGCGCTTGCTGATCAGCTCGCGACGCTCGTTGGCATCCGCCAGCACATAGGCTGCACGCAGGTCGTTGAGGTAGTTGGCCGGCGAAGTGATGCGCACGTTTTCCGGGTGGTGGAAGCGGTGGCCACGGGAGTCGCGGCCGGCCTTCTGGGCCAGGATAGTGCAGTCGATGACTTGATCACCGAGCAGCATCACCAACCATTGGGTAGGACGTACGAATTCTTCCTTGCGTGCACCCCAGCGCATGCGCTTGGGGATCGGCAGGTCATTGAGGGAGTCTTCAACGATGGTCGGCAACAGGCTGGCGGTTGGCTTGCCCTTGATGACCTGGCTGAACCGCAGTTTCGGGCCGCTCTGGTCGATCTCGCTCAGCTCGACGCCACACTTCTTGGCAAAACCAAGGGCTGCCTGGGTCGGGTTGCCTTCGGCATCGAAAGCGGCCTGGCGTGGCGGACCGTCGAGGTTGATGTTGCGGTCCGGCTGCTGGGTTTCCAGCGCGGTCAGCAATACCGCCAGGCGACGTGGCGCGGCGTAGACCTTCTTGGCTTCAAACTTCAGGCCGGCAGTCTGCAGGCCTTTTTCGATACCGGCCAAAAATGCATCGGCCAGGGTGTTCAGGGCCTTGGGTGGCAGCTCTTCGGTGCCCAGTTCAACCAGGAAATCTTGAGCACTCATTGTGCAGCCTCCAGCTTAGCCAACACTTCATCACGCAGATCCGGGGTTGCCATCGGGAAGCCCAGCTTGGCGCGAGCCAGCAGGTAGGCTTGGGCGACGGAACGCGCC
This sequence comes from Pseudomonas sp. FP818, assembly GCF_030687335.1. Classification (NCBI taxonomy): domain Bacteria; kingdom Pseudomonadati; phylum Pseudomonadota; class Gammaproteobacteria; order Pseudomonadales; family Pseudomonadaceae; genus Pseudomonas; species Pseudomonas sp. FP818. The sequence goes on from NZ_CP117427.1 coordinate 14,872, forward strand.
AGGGTGCGTACACGCAGGATGTATTGCTGGCGCGCGGTTACCGAGATGGCACGGCGGGCGTCCAGCAGGTTGAAGGTGTGGGATGCCTTCAGGACCATTTCGTAGCTCGGCAACGGCAGCGGCTGATCCAGTTCGATCAGGCGCTTGGCTTCGCTTTCGTAGAAGTCGAACAGTTCGAACAGCTTCTCGACGTTGGCGTGTTCGAAGTTGTAGGTCGACTGCTCCACTTCGTTCTGGTGGAACACATCGCCGTAGGTCACTTTGCCGAACGGGCCGTCAGCCCACACCAGGTCGTAGACCGAGTCCACGCCTTGCAGGTACATGGCCAGGCGCTCGAGACCGTAAGTGATCTCGCCGGTCACCGGGTAGCACTCGATGCCGCCCGCTTGCTGGAAGTAAGTGAACTGCGTGACTTCCATGCCGTTGAGCCAGACTTCCCAGCCCAGGCCCCAGGCGCCGAGCGTTGGCGACTCCCAGTTGTCTTCGACGAAACGAATGTCGTGGACCAGCGGGTCCAGGCCGACATGTTTCAGCGAGCCCAGGTACAGCTCCTGGAAGTTGTCCGGGTTTGGCTTGAGGACGACCTGGAACTGATAGTAGTGCTGCAGGCGGTTGGGGTTTTCGCCGTAGCGGCCGTCAGTCGGGCGACGACTGGGCTGCACATAAGCGGCGTTCCAGGTTTCCGGGCCGATGGCCCGCAGGAATGTTGCGGTGTGGAAAGTGCCGGCGCCTACTTCCATATCGTAGGGCTGAAGTACCACACAACCTTGCTCGGCCCAGTATTGCTGGAGGGCGAGGATCAAGTCTTGGAAGGTACGCACGGCTGGCGTAGGCTGGCTCACAAAATTCACCTGTTACTTGGGCTGCGATTTAAAGGGCGGGAGTATACCCGATTCGGCCCCGCCACCACTCCCTGGAGCCTTATGCCACGCTGCTTTTGGTGTTCTGAAGATCCGCTGTACATGGCTTATCACGATCAAGAGTGGGGAACGCCGCTGCGCGATGCGCAGGGTTTGTTCGAGTTGCTTTTGCTCGAAGGGTTCCAGGCGGGCCTGTCCTGGATCACCGTTTTACGCAAACGCGAGCATTATCGAAAGGTCTTGTTCGGTTTTGATCCAAAGCGCCTGGCGCAGTTGAGCGATGCCGAGATCGAGCAGTTGATGCTCGACCCAGGCATTGTGCGCAACCGCTTGAAACTCAATGCCACCCGGCGCAATGCCGCGGCCTGGCTGGCGCTGGAGGATCCGGTGGGGTTGCTCTGGTCGTTTGTCGGCGGCGTGCCCAAGGTCAATCATTTCAAGGATCGCAGCCAGGTCCCGGCGATTACGCCAGAGGCCGAAGCCATGAGCAAAGCCCTCAAGAAAGCCGGTTTTACGTTCGTCGGCCCGACTATCTGCTACGCGTTCATGCAGGCCTCAGGCATGGTCATGGACCACACCCAGGACTGCGACCGTTACGCGGACTTGGTCAACGCCGGTTAGAATGGCCGCTTTGCGCACCACACACGATCAGGAGTGACCTGTGGAAAAGTTAAAAGGCGCCTTGCTGGTAGGCGCTCTGCGATTGTTTGCCCTGCTGCCCTGGCGCGCTGTGCAAGCCGTGGGTTCGGCGATTGGCTGGATCATGTGGAAAACCCCCAACCGCTCCCGCGACACGGTGCGGATCAACCTCTCCAAGTGTTTCCCGGACATGGACCCGGCTGAGCGTGAGCGCCTGGCGGGCCAGAGCCTGATGGATATCGGCAAGTCCCTGACCGAAAGCGCCTGCGCCTGGATCTGGCCGGCCCAGCGCTCCATCGACCTGGTGCGCGAAGTCGAAGGCCTGGAAGTGCTGCAGCAAGCCTTGGCCTCGGGCAAAGGCGTGGTCGGCATCACCAGCCACCTGGGCAACTGGGAAGTGTTGAACCACTTCTATTGCAGCCAGTGCAAACCGATCATTTTCTACCGCCCGCCCAAGCTCAAGGCAGTGGATGACCTGCTGCGCAAGCAACGCGTGCAACTGGGCAACCGAGTGGCGGCGTCGACCAAGGAAGGCATCCTCAGCGTGATCAAGGAAGTGCGCAAGGGCGGCCAGGTGGGGATTCCTGCAGATCCGGAGCCGGCGGAATCGGCCGGGATTTTCGTACCGTTCTTCGCCACCCAGGCGCTGACCAGCAAGTTCGTGCCGAACATGCTCGCCGGCCATAAGGCGGTGGGTGTGTTCCTGCATGCCCTGCGGCTGCCGGACGGCTCGGGCTACAAAGTGATCCTGGAAGCGGCGCCGGAAGACATGTACAGCACCGACACGGCCACCTCCTGCGCGGCGATGAGCAAGGTGGTGGAGCGTTATGTCGGCGCCTATCCGAGCCAGTACATGTGGAGCATGAAGCGCTTCAAGAAACGCCCGCCAGGCGAGGCGCGTTGGTACTGATTCGCGACTGACTCAAGGTCGATGCAAACCAATGTGGGAGCGGGCTTGCTCGCGAATGCAGAGTCTCAGTCACTGAATGTGTAGCTGATACACCGCATTCGCGAGCAAGCCCGCTCCCACATTTGTGATCTCCATTCAGGCTTGGCGGTCGAGTTTCTTCAGGAACACCGTCATCTCTTTCTCGGCCTGCTTGTCGCCGTGGCCCTGGGCCGCTGCAATCCCCTGCTCCCATGCCTGGCGTGCTGCGCTTTTATCGCCCAGCGCAGCGTGTGCCTTGCCCAGCAGCTTCCACGCCGCCGAATACTTCGGGTCAAACCCGACGCACCTCTGCAAATGCTCGGCCGCCTTGGCGTTGTCCTTCAGGTCCAGGTAACCCTTGCCCAAGCCAAAGCGCAGCAGCGAGTTATCCACACCCTTGGCGAGCATTTTTTCCAGGGATTCGAGCATGTCGGTCTCTCCGTCAGATCAGAAAAAGCTCAACCCCACGTGGAACAGCTTCTCCACATCGCGGATATGTTTTTTATCCACCAGGAACAGAATCACATGGTCACCCGTGGCGATCACCGTGTCGTCATGGGCGATGATCACTTCTTCATCGCGGATGATCGCGCCAATGGTGGTGCCCGGTGGCAAGCCGATATCGCGAATCGCCCGGCCGATCACCTTGCTCGACTTGGAGTCACCATGGGCAATCGCCTCGATGGCTTCCGCCGCGCCGCGCCGCAATGAGTGCACGCTGACGATATCGCCGCGCCGCACGTGGGCCAGCAAGGTGCCGATGGTGGCCAGTTGCGGGCTGATGGCAATGTCGATGTCGCCACCCTGGATCAGGTCCACATAGGCCGGGTTGTTGATGATGGTCAATCACCTTCTTCGCCCCCAGCCGCTTTGGCCAGCAGCGATGACATGATGTTGGCCTCGTCATCGTTGGTCAGGGCCAGGAAGATATCCGCGTCGGCGATATTTTCTTCCATCAGCAGGTCACGATCCGACGCACTGCCTTGCAGCACCACGGTGCTGTCGAGGGTATCGGACAAGTAGCGGCAGCGCGCCGCGTTCATCTCGATGATCTTCACCTGGTAGCGGCTTTCGATGGCCTCGGCCAGGCGTTCGCCAATCTGCCCGCCGCCGGCGATGACAATGCGCTTGTAGCTCTCGTCGAGCCGGCGCATTTCGCTCATCACGGCACGGATATTGGCCTTGGCGGCGATGAAGAAGACTTCGTCGTCGGCTTCGATCACCGTGTCGCCCTGGGGCAGGATCGGCCGGTCGCGGCGGAAAATCGCGGCTACGCGGGTTTCCACATTCGGCATATGTTCGCGCAGCTGGCGCAGTTGCTGGCCCACCAGCGGCCCGCCGTAGTAGGCCTTGACCGCCACCAGTTGCGCCTTGCCTTCGGCAAAGTCGATCACCTGCAGCGCACCGGGGATTTCGATCAGGCGCTTGATGTAGTGGGTGACCACCTGCTCCGGGCTGATCAGCACGTCCACCGGAATCGCGTCGTTGTCGAACAGCCCGGCGCGGGTCAGATAGGCCGCTTCACGCACCCGGGCGATCTTGGTCGGGGTGTGGAACAGGGTGTGAGCGACCTGGCAGGCGACCATGTTGGTCTCGTCACTGTTGGTCACCGCCACCAGCATGTCGGCATCGTCGGCACCGGCCTGACGCAACACAGTGGGGAACGAGGCGCGGCCCTGGACCGTGCGGATATCCAGGCGGTCACCCAGGCCACGCAGGCGTTCGGCGTCGGTGTCGACCACAGTAATGTCGTTGGCTTCACTGGCCAGGTGCTCGGCCAGCGTACCGCCGACCTGCCCTGCTCCGAGGATGATGATCTTCATCCGGTCACTCCCTTAAAAATCATTCAGCCGCGTGCAGCGGCAATCTTGATCAGCTTGGCGTAATAGAAGCCATCGTGCCCGCCTTCCTGCGCGAGCAACTGGCGGCCGTGGGGCTGCTTGATGCCGGCGGTGGTGGCAATGTCCAACTCCCGCGCGCCGCTGGTGCGGGCGAGGAAGGCTTCGATCACTTCGGTGTTTTCGGTCGGCAACGTCGAGCAGGTGGCGTAGAGCAGGATGCCACCGACCTCCAGCGTCGGCCACAACGCGTCCAGCAACTCGCCTTGCAGCACAGCCAGGGCGGCGATGTCGTCGGGTTGGCGGGTCAGCTTGATATCCGGATGGCGGCGGATCACACCGGTGGCGGAACATGGCGCATCCAGGAGGATGCGTTGGAACGGCTTGCCATCCCACCAGGTGGCGGTGTCGCGCCCATCGGCGGCAATCAGCTCGGCGTCCAGGCCCAGGCGCGCAAGGTTTTCACGCACGCGTACCAGGCGCTTGGCTTCCAAGTCGACGGCGACGACGCCGGCCAGGCCGGGCTCGACTTCCATGATGTGACAGGTCTTGCCGCCCGGCGCGCAGCAGGCGTCCAGCACCCGTTGGCCCGGCGCCAGGTCAAGCAGGTCGGCGGCCAGTTGCGCGGCTTCGTCCTGCACGCTGATCCAGCCTTCGGCAAAGCCTGGCAGGCTGCGCACATCGCCTGCGGTCTCCAGCACGATGCCGTCCTGGCTGTACACACAGGCGCTGGCATTGATGCCGGCCTCTGCCAGTAATTGGAGATAGGCATCGCGGCTGTGATGGCTACGATTGACCCGCAGAATCATTGGCGGGTGGGCATTGTTGGCAGCGCAGATGGCTTCCCACTGCTCTGGCCAGAACGCCTTGAGGGATTTTTGCAGCCAGCGCGGGTGCGCAGTGCGCACTACCGGGTCGTGTTCGAGCTCGGCCAGCAACCCCTCGCTTTCGCGCTGGGCGCGGCGCAGCACGGCATTGAGCAAGGCCTTGGCCCAGGGCTTTTTCAGCTTGTCGGCGCAGCCTACGGTTTCGCCGATGGCGGCGTGGGCCGGCACCCGGCTATAGAGCAATTGGTACAGCCCCACCAGCAGCAACGCCTCGACGTCGGCATCGGCGGCCTTGAACGGCTTTTGCAGCAGCTTGGCCGCCAGCGCCGACAGACGCGGCTGCCAGCGGGCGGTGCCAAAGGCCAGGTCCTGGGTGAAGCCGCGATCACGGTCTTCGACTTTATCCAGTTGCACCGGCAACGAGCTGTTCAGGGAGGCCTTGCCATTGAGCACGCCGGCCAGGGCCTTGGCGGCGGCCAAACGCGGGTTCATCAAGCGTCCACTCCGAGGATGATGCCGGGGGCAAATTTCTCACGACGGCTGTTGAACAAATCACTGAAGTTCAGCGCCTTGCCACCGGGCAATTGCAGACGGGTCAGACACAGTGCCTGTTCGCCGCAGGCCACCAGCAGGCCTTCCTTGCTGGCGCCGATGATTTCACCGGGCGCGCCGCTGCCTTCGGCCAGGGTGGCGGCGAGAACTTTCAAGGCTTCGCCATTGAGGGTGCTGTGGCAGATCGGCCACGGGTTGAAGGCGCGTACCAGGCGCTCCAGCTCCACGGCCGGGCGGCTCCAGTCGATGCGTGCTTCGTCCTTGTTCAGCTTGTGGGCGTAGGTGGCGAGGCTGTCGTCCTGCGCTTCACCCTGCAAGGTGCCAGCAGCGAGACCGGCAATCGCCTCTACCACCGCAGGCGGGCCCATCTCCGCCAGGCGGTCGTGCAGGCTGCCGCCGGTGTCCTGTGCGGTGATGGGCGTGGTGACCTTGAGCAGCATCGGCCCGGTGTCCAGGCCGGCTTCCATGCGCATCACGGTCACGCCGCTTTCGGCGTCACCGGCTTGCACCGCGCGCTGGATCGGCGCCGCACCGCGCCAGCGCGGCAGCAGCGAGGCATGGCTGTTGATGCAGCCCAGGCGCGGGATATCCAGCACCGCTTGGGGGAGGATCAGGCCGTAGGCCACCACCACCAGCAGGTCCGGCTGCAGCGCGGCCAGTTCAGCCTGGGCCTCGGCATTGCGCAGGGTTGGCGGTTGCAGCACGACAATGCCGTGTTCCAGGGCAAGCTGCTTGACCGGGCTGGGCATCAGTTTTTGCCCACGGCCGGCCGGGCGATCCGGCTGGGTGTACACCGCGACGATTTCATAAGGGCTGGCAAGCAGGGCCTTGAGGTGTTCGGCGGCAAATTCAGGGGTGCCGGCAAAAACGATGCGCAGTGGCTCGGTCATGGGAAACGTCTCACAAAAGAAAAAGGCTTGCCGGAGCAAGCCTTTGAAAGAAGGGAATCAAGCTTGCTGGCGATGCTTCTTTTCCAGTTTCTTCTTGATCCGGTCGCGTTTGAGCGTGGACAGGTAATCGACAAACAGCTTGCCGTTGAGGTGGTCGCACTCATGCTGGATGCACACCGCCAACAGGCCTTCGGCAATCAGCTCGAAGGGTTTGCCGTCGCGGTCCAGGGCCTTGATCTTGACGCGCAGCGGGCGCTCGACGTTCTCGTAGAACTCCGGCACCGACAGGCAGCCTTCCTGATATTCGCCCATCTCGTCGGTCAGCGGCTCGAACTCCGGGTTGATGTACACCCTCGGTTCGCTGCGGTCTTCGGACAGGTCCATGACCACCACGCGCAGGTGCACGTTGACCTGGGTCGCGGCGAGGCCGATGCCCGGTGCTTCATACATTGTTTCAAACATGTCATCGACCAACTGACGAACCTTGTCGTCCACTACGGCCACCGGTTTGGCGATAGTGCGCAGGCGCGAGTCCGGGAATTCGAGGATGTTCAAAATAGCCATAAGCGTAATTGCTGCACATGTGAGGTAAAGGCAAATCGGCGTCGGGACACCCGCACGGCCGGTGTGAAACGCTCGCAGGCCGCGAAGGCCAGGCATTTCACGCGAACCCACATAATAAAGGAGATTGCCCCCATGAGGAAATCGCTACTCGTCTTCAAAACAGGCGGCCCGGTTGGGCGGCAATAACCAGTTGCAATAATTAGCCTGCTAAAGAAGTTACCAACAGAGTTATCCACAGCTTGTTCCTGATCAAGGATGATCATATGTCAGTCATTCATACCCCGGATATTTCCCCTGCCGAGCTCGAAGCCCGCCTACGTTTGCACCGTATGCCGGAGTTGGGGCCAAGGCGTTTTAAAACATTGATCGAGGCCTTTGGCTGCGCCTCAAAAGCTATCGGCGCGCCAGCCAGTGCCTGGCGCTCCCTGGGAGTGCCGGCGGCCTGCGCCGAAGCCCGGCGCAGTGCGCAAGTGCGCGATGGCGCCAGCGCCGCATTGGCCTGGCTAGAGCGCCCGGCCCAGCATTTGTTGATGTGGGACCAGCCCGACTACCCAGCCTTGCTGGCCGAACTGGACGATGCGCCGCCGTTGTTGTTCGTGGCCGGCACGCCCGCGATCCTGGAAAAACCGCAGTTGGCCATGGTCGGCAGCCGACGCGCTTCGCGCCCCGGAATGGACACGGCGGCAGCCTTTTCCCGCAACCTGGCGAGCGCCGGTTTTGTCATCACCAGTGGGTTGGCCCTGGGAATTGATGGGGCGGCCCACCAGGCGGCATTAGATGTCGGGGGGCAGACTATCGGGGTGCTGGGCACCGGCCTGGAAAATTTTTATCCACAGCGCCACCGCCGGCTCGCCGAGGCGATGATTGCCCAGGGCAGCGCGGTGGTTTCCGAGTTTCCGCTGGACGCCGGCCCCCAGGCTGGAAACTTCCCACGACGCAACCGCATTATCAGTGGTCTGTCCCTGGGCGTGCTGGTGGTGGAAGCCAGCGTGGCCAGCGGCTCGCTGATTACCGCGCGGCTGGCCGCCGAGCAGGGGCGCGAGGTGTATGCGATACCGGGCTCGATTCATCATCCGGGGGCCCGGGGCTGCCATCAGTTGATCCGTGACGGTGCGGTGTTGGTGGAAACCATCGAACACATTCTTGAAGGGTTGCGCGGCTGGCAGGCGTTGTCGCGGCCCGCGCCGGTGGCGGTGACCCACCCGCTGGTGGCGCTGCTGCACGCGGCGCCCCAGACCAGTGAAAGTTTGGCCATTGCCAGCGGGCAAAGCCTGTCCCAGGTGTTGGTGAGCCTTACCGAACTGGAGCTGGAGGGCCGGGTGATCTGTGAAAGCGGCCGCTGGCTCGCGCGCAGTTAGGTTTTGTTACGAAGATCGGTAAACTGCGCAGAGCTTTAGTCCGGAGAGTGAGTAATGGTCAACAGGTGGCGTGTGCAACAAGCCGCACGAGAAGTTCGCGCTGGCGCGGTGATTGCCTATCCGACCGAGGCTGTGTGGGGCCTGGGCTGCGACCCGTGGAACGAAGAAGCGGTAGATCGCCTGCTGGCGATCAAGGGCCGCTCGGTGGATAAGGGCTTGATCCTGGTCGCCGACAATATCCGGCAATTCGATTTTCTATTCGAAGACTTCCCGGACACCTGGATCGACCGCATGGCCAGTACCTGGCCGGGGCCCAACACCTGGCTGGTCCCCCACCAGGACCTGCTGCCTGAATGGATTACCGGTAAGCACGACACGGTAGCGTTGCGGGTCACTGATCACCCGCTGGTGCGGGATTTGTGTTCGCTGGTGGGGCCACTGATCTCCACCTCGGCCAACCCCCAGGGCCGGCCGGCGGCGCGCACGCGGATCCGGGTAGAGCAGTATTTCCGGGGGCAGGTAGACCTGGTGCTGGGTGGGCGCCTGGGTGGGCGCAAGAACCCTAGTTTGATTCGGGATCTGGCGACGGGCGAGGTTCGGCGCCCGTCCTGAGACCCAGGCGTGGCTATCGCGAGCAAGCTCGCTCCCACATTCGACCGATTTCCAGCATGGGAATGCGCTCGAATGTGGGAGCGGGCTTGCCCGCGATAGCGGTCTGCCAAACCACCGAGATCCTATGGCAACAGAATGGTCGACCCCGTCGTCCGCCGCCCCGACAACTCCACCTGCGCCTTCGCCGCGTCCGCCAGGGAATACCGCTGGTTGATATCAATGCGCACCTTGCCGCTTTCGATCATGCCAAACAGATCGTCAGCCATGGCCTGCAGGTTCTGTGGCGTATTGGCGTAGGTCGCCAGTGTTGGCCGGGTGACATACAGCGAGCCTTTGGCGGCCAGAATACCCAGGTTCACCCCCTCCACCGCGCCCGACGCATTGCCGAAACTCACCAGCAGGCCACGGGGCGCGACGCTGTCCAGCGAGGCGAGCCAGGTGTCCTTGCCGACGCCGTCGTACACCACCGGGCACTTCTTGCCGTCGGTCAGTTCCAGCACCCGCTGTGGGACATTTTCCTGGCTGTAGTCGATGGTTTCCCAGGCGCCGAGGGATTTGGCCAGGGCGGCTTTTTCCGGAGAACTGACCGTCCCGATCAGCTTCACGCCCAGGGCCTTGGCCCATTGGCAAGCCAGGGAGCCGACGCCACCGGCAGCGGCGTGGAACAGGATGGTTTCGCCGCCTTTCAACTCATAGGTCTGGCGCAGCAGGTACTGCACGGTCAGGCCCTTGAGCATGGCGCCAGCGGCTTGCTCGAAGCTGATGGCGTCCGGCAGGTGCACCAGGTTGGCCGCCGGCAACACATGCAGCTCGCTGTATGCACCCAGCGGGCCGCTGCCGTAGGCCACGCGGTCGCCGACCTTGAACTGGCTGACTTCGCTGCCCACCGCATCCACCACGCCAGCGCCTTCTGCGCCCAGGCCCGAGGGCAGGGCCGGCGGTGCGTACAAGCCGCTGCGGTAATAGGTGTCGATGAAGTTCAGGCCAATGGCCTTGTTCCGCACCCGGACCTGCTGTGGGCCTGGTTCCGCTGGCGTGTAGTCCACATACTCAAGTACTTCGGGGCCGCCATGGGCGCTGAACTGGATACGTTTGGCCATCTGCTCTCTCCTCAAGTCTGTTTCGGCAAAGGCTCCTATCGGACTCTTATGCTTGATCTTCGTCAACTGTGGCAGCGCCCGGCGCGGTGGTATCCTGTGCGCCCTTTGCCGCCGACGCCCAATGGCCTCGCGTAGCTTTGCCCGATTCAAGGTGATGCCATGACTACCCGCACCGAGGCTGTAAAAGCCTACCTGCTCGACCTGCAAGACCGCATTTGCAGCGCCCTGGAAACCTTCGAGGCCGATACGCGCTTTATCGAAGACGCCTGGACCCGCCCAGCCGGCGGCGGTGGCCGCACGCGGGTGATCGAGAACGGGAGCGTGATCGAAAAAGGCGGCGTCAACTTTTCCCACGTGTTCGGCAGCGGCCTGCCACCGTCCGCCAGTGCCCACCGCCCGGAGCTCGCCGGTCGTGGTTTTGAGGCCCTCGGCGTATCCCTGGTGATCCACCCGCATAACCCCCATGTGCCGACGTCCCACGCTAACGTGCGATTTTTCATCGCCGAGAAAGAAGGCGAAGAGCCGGTGTGGTGGTTCGGTGGCGGCTTCGACCTGACGCCCTACTACGCCAACGAAGAAGACTGCATCCACTGGCACCGCGTGGCCGAGCAGGCCTGTGCGCCGTTTGGCGCGGACGTGTACCCGCGCTACAAGGCCTGGTGCGACAGCTACTTCCACATCAAGCACCGCAACGAGCCCCGGGGCATTGGCGGCCTGTTCTTCGATGACTTGAACGAGTGGGACTTCGACACCTGCTTCGCCTTTATCCGCGCCATTGGCGACGCCTACATCGACGCTTACCTGCCGATCGTCCAGCGTCGCCAGGCGATGGCCTACACCGAGCAGCAGCGCCAGTTCCAGGAATTCCGCCGTGGGCGCTACGTGGAATTCAACCTGGTCTACGACCGTGGCACGCTGTTCGGCCTGCAATCGGGCGGGCGTACCGAGTCGATCCTGATGTCGCTGCCACCGCAAGTGCGCTGGAGCTATGACTGGAAGGCTATTGCCGGCAGCGAAGAAGCACGCCTGACCGACTACTTCCTGCAAGACCGTGACTGGCTCGGCCTTGCTGCGCCCAAGGCGGCCAGCTGATGGATCGTTATGTGGTGTTCGGCAACCCCATCGGCCACAGCAAGTCGCCGCTGATTCATCGCCTGTTTGCCGAGCAGACCGGCCAGGCGCTGGACTACAACACGCTGCTGGCGCCGCTCGAGGATTTCACCGGCTGTGCCCGTGAATTTTTCCTGCAAGGGCGCGGTGCCAACGTCACCGTGCCATTCAAGGAAGAGGCCTACCGCCTGGCCAACGCCCTGACCGAGCGTGCGCAGCGCGCAGGCGCGGTGAACACCCTGAGCAAGCTGGCCGATGGCAGTCTGTTGGGCGACAACACCGATGGCGCCGGCCTGGTGCGCGACTTGACCGTCAACGCCGGCCTGAGCCTGGCGGGCAAGCGCATCCTGCTGCTCGGTGCGGGCGGCGCGGTACGCGGCGCCCTGGAACCACTGCTGGCGCAACAGCCGGCCTCGCTGGTTATCGCCAACCGCACCGTGGAAAAAGCCGAGCGGCTGGCCGAACTGTTCGATGACCTGGGGCCGGTGTCTGCCAGCGGTTTCGATTGGCTGAGTGAACCGGTGGACCTGATCATCAACGCCACTTCGGCCAGCCTGTCAGGCGATGTACCGCCGATTGCCGGCAGCCTGGTCGAACCGGGCAAGACCTTTTGCTACGACATGATGTACGCCAAGGAGCCGACCGCATTCTGCCGCTGGGCCACTGAACACGGTGCGGCGGTGGCACTGGATGGCTTGGGCATGCTGGTGGAGCAGGCGGCGGAAGCCTTCTACCTGTGGCGCGGGGTGCGGCCGGATTCGGCGCCGGTGCTGGCTGAACTGCGCAAACAACTGGCGGCTAACTGATTCTAATGTGGGAGCTGACCAGCCAGCTCCTACAGTTTTTGACCGTGTTCAGTCTTCGAAAAGGATCGGGCACTTGTCGGCCCCTTCCAGCTTCCTCAACTCCTCCACCACTTGCGGCCGCGCCCGGCGCAACGTCAGGCTGCGCCCCAGGCCCCGCAATCGCCGCGCCTCCTGGTGCAGCATCTCCACCCCGGAATAGTCGATAAAATTAATCTGCTGCGCCTCGATCACCACCCGCAGGCCTTGCAGGCGCTGCAAGCGCACTTGCAGGTAATGGCTGGCGCCAAAGAAGATCGAGCCACCGACCCGCAGCACATCGTCCTCCCCATCGCGCCATTGCTGGACCCGTGGCTGCGAGGTGCGTTTGAGGTAGAAGAACAACGATGCCAGCACCCCGGCATAGATTGCCGTTTGCAGCTCCAGCAGCAAGGTAGCCAGGCAGGTCAGGCCCATCACCACACACTCGGCACGGCTGACCCGCCACAGTGCGCGGATGCCACGATGGTCCACCAGGCCCCAGCAGATCAGCAGAATGCTGGCGGCCATGCTCGGGATGGGGATATGCGCAATCAACGCCGCGCCAAACAGCGCAAACAGTGCCACCCATAACGCCGAAAACACCCCCGCCAGCGGCGAACAGGCCGCCCGCCTCGTAACTCAGGCCCGAGCGGGTGAAGGAACCGGCCGACAGGTAGCCGGAGAAAAATCCGCCGACGATATTGGATAACCCCTGGGCACGTACTTCCTGATTGGCGTCGAGCAGTTGTTGCGAGCGCGCCGACAGCGAGCGGGCAATCGACAGGCTGGTCACCAACCCCAGCATGCCCACCGCCACGGCACTGGGTAGCAGGCGCAGGATCATGTCCAGGTCCAGCGGCAACGGGCTGAACGGCGGCAGTTGGCCAACAAATGAGCTGACCCGCGCCACATGCCCGAACATCGCCGGCCACACCCACGTCGCCAGGCTGCCCAGGACCAGGGCAATCAACAAGCTCGGCCAGCGCGGTACGCAGTATTTAAGCAGCACGCCCACCAGCAAGGTGCCCAGGCCAAGGGCCAGTGACGGGCGATCCCACTCGCCGCCGTGGTCGATCAGCGCCAGCAGGCTGTTGATGGCCGTGGCCTGGCTGGGCAGGTCGAGCCCCAGCAGGTTCGGCAACTGGCCCAGGGCAATGACCACTGCCGCGCCGAGGGTGAAGCCGAGGACGACGGAATGGGAGACGAAATTGACCAGCGCACCAAAGCGCAATATGCCCAATAGCCATTGGAATACACCGGCAAGCAAGGTCAGTAACAGAATCAGGGTGATGTAGTCCTGCGAGCCCGGCACCGCCAGCGGGCTGATGCTGGCGTAGAGCACGATGGAAATCGCCGCCGTCGGACCGCAGATCAAATGCCAGGACGAACCCCACAGGCAGGCGATCAGCACCGGGATGATTGCCGCATACAAGCCGTATTCGGGGGGCAGGCCGGCGATCAGGGCGTAGGCGATGGATTGCGGCAAGGCCAGCACCGCGCCGCTGAGGCCGACCAGCGCATCCCGGCCAATGCTGGCGCGGGTCTGGCGCGGCAGCCAGCGCAGGAAGGGGAAGAGTGTATGGGGCCGGGGCATTGGGCAGCTCAGGTCAAAAAAGTTTGAGTCAGGGTATCAGCACAAACACTGCCCTGTGGGCGCTGTCTTGTGCGGGCCCTGTTAAAGCCTGGCCTTGACCGCCGCCAATGCCTCCTGGCCATCCAGGGTTTTGACCCCCTCCAGCCACTGCTCCAGCACCGCCGGATTGGCCTTGATCCATGCCTTCGCCGCGTCGGCATTACTGACCTTGTTGTTCGCCACCTCGGCCATGATGCTGTTTTCCATGTCCTGGGTAAACGTCAGGTTGGCCAGCAGTTTCGCCACATTCGGGCAGGCTTGTGCATAACCCTTGCGAGTCAGGGTGTACACGCTGCCGGTGTCGCCGAAGTATTTTTCGCCGCCCTTGAGGTAGCGCATCTTCAACTGCACGTTCATCGGGTGGGGCGTCCAGCCGAGGAAGGTGACGAAACGCTCGCGCTTCACCGCCCTGGACACCTCGGCGAGCATCGCCTGCTCACTGGATTCGATCAGCTTCCATTGGCCGAGGTCGAAGTCGTTTTTCTTGATGATCTCGTGTAGCGACAGGTTGGCCGGCGCGCCGGAGCCGATGCCGTAGATCTTCTTGTCGAACTTGTCGGCGAATTTATTCAGGTCGGCAAAGTCACGCACGCCGGCCTCCCACACATAGTCCGGCACCGCGAGGGTGAACTCGGTGCCCTCGAGGTTTTTCGCCAGTTGCACCACGTCGCCATTGGCCACGAACTTGTCGTAGAAGCCCTGCTGCGCCGGCATCCAGTTCCCCATAAACACATCCACCTGGCCGTCCTTGAGCCCGCCAAAGGTGATCGGCACCGCCAGGGTATCGACCTTGGCCTTGTAACCCATGCCGCTCAGTAAAAAACCAGTGATGGCGTTGGTGGCGGCAATGTCGCTCCAGCCGGGGTCGGCCATTTTTACCGTCTCGCAACGGGCGTCGGCGTACACCTGGCTAGCACTCAATAACAGTACGGCACTCACGGCTGTGGATAACTTTTGCATGGCCTTCCCCTCACTGGATTTATTGGTTTTGGCAGGGTTGTGGATAACGTGCCTTGCGCTCCAGATCGTCGAGGTCGATATGGTTGCGCATGTACTGCTGGCTGGCGTCTACCAGCGGCTGGTGATCCCAGCTCTTGAGTTTGCCCAGCGTCAGCGCCTCGTATACCAGGCGCCGGCGGCGCTGGCTGGCGAGCACTTGCTGGTGGATCGCGGGCATGTCCCATTTGGCTCGCGCCTCGACCAGGAAGGCGTCGAACAGCGCACGGTGGGCCGGCGACTGGCTGAGTTCTTCCTGCTCACGGGGGTCGTTGTGTACATCGAACAGCAGGCAAGGATCGTCCTCGCTGTAGATGAATTTGTAGGCGCCCCGGCGAATCATCATCAGCGGGCCGATGGTGCCTTCGGCCATGTATTCGCCGAACACCTCGTCATGCCCGCCCTGCCCTTGCAAGTGCGGGACCAGCGAGCGGCCATCCAGGGGCAGGCTGGCGTCGAGTTCACCGCCGGCCAGATCCACCAGGGTCGGCAACAGGTCGGCAGTGGACACCGCCGCACTCACCCGCCCGGCCTGGAATTGCCCAGGCGCACAGACCAGCAGCGGCACCCGCGCGGCCATTTCAAACCAGTGCATTTTGTACCAGAGCCCACGCTCGCCGAGCATGTCGCCGTGGTCGCCGGAGAACACAATGATGGTGTCCTCGGCCAGGCCAGTGTCCTGCAGGGTTTGCAGGAGTTTGCCGACATTGCTGTCGATGTAGCTGCAGGCACCGAAGTAGGCGCGCCGCGCATCGCGGATCTTATCCACAGGCAGCGGCTTGTCCCACAGGTCGTAGACCTTGAGCAGGCGCTGGGAATGGGGGTCCAGCTCGGTCTGGGCCGGGGTTGTAGGCATTGGGATGTCACTGTCGTCGTACAGATCCCAGAACGGTTTGGGAATGGTGTACGGGTCGT
This sequence comes from Pseudomonas sp. FP818, assembly GCF_030687335.1. NCBI lineage: Bacteria > Pseudomonadati > Pseudomonadota > Gammaproteobacteria > Pseudomonadales > Pseudomonadaceae > Pseudomonas > Pseudomonas sp. FP818. The sequence goes on from NZ_CP117427.1 coordinate 30,518, forward strand.
GGGGGTGGGTCATGGACACCGTGAGGCAGAACGGCTGGTCGCCGTCCTCGCGAATATGGTCGAACAGGTACTGTTGGGCCTTGAACACCACCTCTTCGTCGAAATCCAGCTGGTTGGTACGCACACACGGGCCGGCTTGCAGCACCGACGACATATTGTGATACCAGGTGGGGCGCACGTCGGGCTCATCCCAGTTCACCGCCCAGCCGTAGTCGGCGGGGTAGATATCGCTGGTGAGGCGCTCTTCATAGCCGTGCAGCTGGTCGGGCCCGCAGAAATGCATCTTGCCCGACAGCGCCGTGCGATAGCCGAGGCGGCGCAGGTAGTGGGCGTAAGTCGGGACGTCGGCGGGGAAATCCGCCGCGTTGTCGTAGGCGCCGATCTTGCTCGGCAACTGGCCGCTGACCAGGGTAAAGCGCGACGGCGCGCACAGCGGGCTGTTGCAGTATGCAGCGTCGAACACCACGCCCTGGGCGGCGAGGCGGCTCAGGTTGGGCAGTTTGATCGGCGAAGGACCGTAGAACGGAAGCAACGGCGCGGCCATTTGATCGGCCATGATGAAAAGAATGTTCTTGCGCTTCATGGTCTCTCGGCATTCCATAGTCAGTGTTTATGCGATTGAGCATGCAGGCCATGGAAACCGTGGTAAAGCCCATGAAAAGCAATGTCTAGGATAAGTACCGCTTATGTATAAAGCCCTGGGTAACCTGTCGCTGGATCTGTTGCGGGCCTTTGAAGCCGCCGCCCGTCATCGCAGCTTCACCGCGGCGGCCATGGAGCTGGGCACCACCCAGCCGGCTGTCAGCCAGCAGATCAAGCGCCTGGAAGAACAACTGGCGGTGCGCCTGTTTGATCGCATCTACCGTGGCATCGAACTGACGGACGCGGGCATGCTGCTGTTCGAACATGTTCAGGCCGGGTTGCAGAGCATTGATACGGGCCTGGGCGCGATCACAGAGCAGGACCAGCACGAAGTGTTGCAAGTGGCGACTGACTTCGCCTTCGCTGCCTATTGGCTGATGCCACGTCTGCATCGCTTTCACGAAGCCAACCCACAGGTGGATGTGAGCCTGGTCACCAGCGAGCGCAACCACGCGACCTTGCGCAGTGATATCGATGTGGCGGTGTTGTTTGGCGATGGGCGTTTTCGCCAGGGCCACAGCCAGTGGTTGTTCAACGAGGAAGTGTTCCCGGTGTGCAGCCCGCAACTGCTCAGGGGCCGCACTGCACCACTGTCGTTACAAAGCCTGCAGGAACTGCCGCTGTTGCACCTGCGCCAGGAAAACAACAGCCAGTGGTTCGACTGGAACGGGGTGTTTCGCGAGCTGGGGATCACCGCCGCACCAACCCCAGGGCCGCTGCGTTTCGACAATTACACCCTGCTGATCCAGGCGGCGATTGCCGGCCAGGGCGTGGCCATCGGCTGGCGCCATCTGGTGGATAACCTGCTGGAGCAGAAGTGGCTGTGCCGGCCGATTGGCGACACGGTGATCTCGCGCTTTGGATATTACGTGGTGTTGCCCCAGCGCAAGCGCCGCGGGCAGTTGATCGAACGGTTTGTCGAGTGGCTGGCGGCGGAGCAGGCCAGCAGCGCGCAGCCCCTGGCCGGGCTGGCCCTGCCGTCGATTGCGGTCTAGGATCGGCCGATCAACGAGTCCGGAGCCTCTCATGCAACGTATCAAGGGCTACCACGCCCATATCTACTTCGACGCCAGTACGATCGACCAGGCGCGCACGCTGTGTGAAGACGCGGCGGCCATCTTCCCGCTGCGCATGGGGCGCATGCATGAGCGCCCGGTGGGCCCGCACCCGGATTGGAGCTGCCAGCTGGCGTTCGACCCGCAGTACATCGGCGTGGCGCTACCGTGGCTGGCGCTCAATCGCAATGGGTTGGTGGTGTTTCTGCACCCGGATACCGGCGATGACCTGAAGGACCACACCGACTACGCGATCTGGATGGGGGCCATGCGCCCGTTGGATCTGTCGATTTTTTAACCAGTTACTGTCAGCTGAATCCTCGCGTTCCTGTGCGATGAAAAGTACGGGGGCGTGGGGATTTTCTTTATCTTGTTCCACTATATGGGATTGATATTTATATATTGAGATATTTCAAGCCTTAGGTTTATAGTCGGCCATCTGTCACATTCCAGGTGAAACGATGCCGGCGCAATTGATCGCGCTCGATTGGGGTACCAGTTCCCTTCGTGCTTATAAGCTCGGCCCCGGTGGCCAGGTCCTCGAACAGCGCTCGCTGGCGTCGGGGATCATGCATTTGCCCAGCGAACCACGGTTGATTGCCGGCGTTCACTGCTGCGATGGGTTTGAACTGGCGTTTGATGACGCCTGTGGCGACTGGCTGGCTGCCCAGCCCGATCTGCCGGTGATTGCCTGCGGCATGGTCGGCAGCGCCCAGGGCTGGGGCGAAGCGGCCTATCGCAAGACGCCGGTCGACGTCGCCAGCCTCGGCCAGGCCCTGCACAAGGTACGCAGCCTGCGCGGTGTCGATGTGCATATCGTGCCCGGCGTGATCGAGCAGGTTGGCTTGCCCAACGTGATGCGCGGCGAAGAAACCCAGGTGCTCGGCGTGCTGCAAAGCCTGCCAGCCTGCGCTGAGTTATTGATCGGCCTGCCCGGCAGCCATTCCAAATGGGTCGAGGTGGTCGAAGGCCGCATCACCCACTTTGACACCTTCATGACCGGTGAACTGTTCGCGGTGCTGAGCACGCACAGCATTCTGGGGCGTACGCAAAAGAGCGCCGGGCAGTTCCAGGCCCAAGCGTTTGATCGAGGCGTGCACGTGGCGCTTTCAGCGGATGGCCAGCGTGGGGTGCTGTCGACCCTGTTCAGCGCGCGCACCCTCGGGTTGACCGCTGAACTGACCCCTGAGCAGCAACCCGACTACCTGTCCGGCCTGCTGATCGGCCATGAACTGGCCGGCTTGCCCGACCGTGCACGCACCCCGCCGATCATCCTGGTCGGCGCCAACGCCCTCTGCGCCCGTTACCAGCGCGCCCTCGCCCTGTGTGGTTTCAGCCACGTCAGCCTCGCGCAAGAAGCAACTCAGCGCGGCCTGTGGCAACTGGCACTGGCCGCCGGGGCTCATTCAACCTGCAATCGAGGCCTGACATGCTCAAGCAAGCACTCACTCAAAACGGTTTGATCGCGATCCTGCGGGGCCTGCGCCCGGATGAGGCCGCAGCTGTCGGCCAGGTGCTGTACCAGGCCGGGTTCCGGGTGATCGAAGTGCCACTCAACTCGCCCGATCCCTACACCAGCATCCGCACCCTGCGTGAGACGTTGCCCGCCGATTGCCTGATCGGTGCCGGCACCGTGCTGACGCCCGAGCAGGTGGAGCGGGTGAAGGCGGCGGGTGGCCAGGTGATCGTCATGCCCCACAGTGATGCCAAGGTGCTGCGCGCCGCAAAAGCCGCTGGCCTGTACCTGTCGCCCGGGGTCGCGACGCCCACCGAAGCTTTCGCCGCCCTGGCCGAAGGTGCCGATGTGCTGAAGCTGTTCCCGGCCGAGCAAATGGGCCCGGCGGTGGTCAAGGCCTGGCTGGCGGTGCTGCCGGCCGGCACGGTCCTGCTGCCGGTGGGCGGGATTACCCCGGACAACATGCAAGTGTTCGTCGACGCCGGGGTCAAGGGCTTTGGCCTGGGCTCCGGGCTGTTCAAGCCCGGCATGAGTGTCGAGCAGGTGGCGAGTCGTGCCCAGGCGTATGTCGCTGCCTGGAACGCCTTGAACTGAGTGTGCCTGGCGCCCAGGCGCTGCATCCGACAAGAGAGATAAGCAGATGAAAATCACCAAACTGACCACCTTTATCGTGCCGCCGCGCTGGTGCTTCCTCAAAGTGGAAACCGACCAGGGCGTGACCGGTTGGGGCGAGCCCGTGGTTGAAGGCCGCGCCCACACCGTGGCGGCCGCGGTCGAGGAGCTGTCCGACTATTTGATCGGCAAAGACCCACGCAATATCGAAGATATCTGGACCGTGCTGTATCGCGGCGGCTTCTACCGGGGCGGTGCGATTCATATGAGCGCCCTGGCCGGCATCGACCAGGCCTTGTGGGACATCAAGGGCAAGGCCCTCGGGGTGTCGGTCAGCGACCTGCTGGGCGGCCAGGTGCGGGACAAGATCCGTGTCTATTCGTGGATCGGCGGCGACCGTCCGGCTGACACCGCCCGTGCGGCCAAGGAAGCCGTGGCCCGTGGGTTTACGGCGGTGAAGATGAATGGCACCGAGGAGCTGCAGTTTCTCGACACCTTCGACAAGGTCGACCAGGCCCTGGCCAACGTCGCCGCCGTGCGCGATGCGGTCGGCCCGAATGTCGGCATCGGCGTGGACTTCCATGGCCGCGTGCACAAGCCCATGGCCAAGGTGCTGATGAAAGAGCTGGACCCGTACAAGTTGATGTTTATCGAAGAACCGGTGCTCAGCGAAAACTACGAAGCGCTCAAGGAGCTGGCGCCCCTGACCAGCACCCCGATTGCCTTGGGTGAGCGGCTGTTCTCACGCTGGGATTTCAAGCGCGTGCTCAGCGAAGGCTACGTCGACATCATCCAGCCGGATGCGTCCCATGCCGGCGGCATCACCGAAACCCGCAAGATCGCCAACATGGCCGAAGCCTACGACGTGGCCCTGGCCCTGCACTGCCCGCTGGGGCCGATTGCCCTGGCGGCGTGCCTGCAACTGGACGCGGTTTGTTACAACGCGTTTATCCAGGAGCAAAGCCTGGGCATTCACTACAACGAGAGCAATGACCTGCTCGACTACGTGCGCGATCCGGGAGTTTTCGATTACGACCAAGGCTTCGTGAAGATCCCCAACGGGCCGGGCCTGGGGATTGAGATCAACGAGGAATACGTGATCGAGCGCGCGGCCATTGGTCACCGCTGGCGCAACCCGATCTGGCGGCATGCCGATGGCAGTTTTGCCGAGTGGTGATTTTCACCTGATGGCACGTGGTCAGTGTGGGAGCTGGCTTGCCTGCGATAGCAATCTTGAATGTTCCGCCGCCATCGCAGGCAAGCCAGCTCCCACTTTCAACCCGGTAGCCGTTAATCGACCTCAATAAACATAATAAGAGGCTCCCCCATGCACCCTGAAACCCTCACCGGGCAGGCGTCTTTAGTCACGCCCAGCCGCAAGCGTTACTTCATCATGGTCCTGCTGTTTATCACGGTGGTGATCAACTACCTGGACCGCAGCAACCTGTCGATTGCCGCGCCAGCCCTGACCAGTGAGCTGGGCATCGACCCGGTGCATGTCGGGCTGATTTTTTCGGCGTTCGGCTGGACCTATGCCGCCATGCAAATCCCCGGCGGCTGGCTGGTGGACCGGGTGCCGCCGCGCATTCTGTACACCGCCGCCCTGCTGTTATGGTCGATTGCCACGGTGATGCTGGGCTTTGCTGCGAGCTTTATCGCGTTGTTCGTGTTGCGCATGGCGGTGGGTGCCCTGGAAGCGCCGGCTTATCCGATCAACAGCCGGGTCGTCACCAGTTGGTTTCCCGAGCGTGAGCGTGCCACGGCCATTGGTTTCTACACGTCCGGGCAGTTCGTCGGGCTGGCGTTCCTCACCCCGGTGCTGGCCTGGTTGCAGCACCACTATGGCTGGCACATGGTGTTTATCAGCACCGGCGCGGTGGGCATCCTCTGGGCGCTGGTGTGGTACGCGGTGTACCGCGAGCCGCGGGACTTCAAGGGGGTCAATAGCGCAGAAATCGAGCTGATCCGCGCAGGCGGCGGCCTGGTGGACCTGGACGCACAAACTGCCAAGCGCAAGGCGCCCTTCAGTTGGGTCGACCTGGGGATCGTGCTGAGCAAGCGCAAGCTGTGGGGCATCTACCTGGGCCAGTTCTGCCTGAACTCGACCCTGTGGTTTTTCCTGACATGGTTCCCGACCTACCTGGTGAAATATCGCGGCATGGACTTCATCAAGTCCGGCCTGCTCGCCTCGCTACCCTTCCTCGCGGCCTTTGTCGGGGTGTTGTGTTCCGGGCTGTTTTCCGACTGGCTGATCCGCCGTGGCACCTCGGTGGGGTTTGCGCGCAAGTTGCCGATCATCAGCGGCCTGCTGATTTCCACGGCAATCATTGGCGCCAACTTCGTCGATTCGACGCCACTGGTGATTGCGTTCCTGGCGGTGGCGTTTTTCGGCAACGGCCTGGCGTCGATCACCTGGTCGCTGGTCTCGACCCTGGCGCCGGCGCGGCTGTTGGGGCTGACTGGGGGAGTGTTCAATTTCATCGGCAACCTGGCGGCGATTACCACGCCGATCGTCATTGGCTTTCTGGCCACGGGCGATTCGTTTGCGCCGGCGATTACCTACATTGCGGTGCTGGCGCTGCTGGGGGCGCTGTCCTACATATTGCTGGTGGGCAAGGTCGAGCGGATCGAGCTCAAGGAATAGATACCTATCCGCTAGGGGCCTGTGGCGAGGGAGCTTGCTCCCGTTGGGGCGCGAAGCGGCCCTAAAATGGGACTGCTACGCAGTCCAACGGGAGCAAGCTCCCTCGCCACAACAGCCCGATTGCCCAGAGCAAGAATCTTACTTGCGAGCGTTACGCACACCTTCCGACAGCGCTGCACACAGGCTCAACACCCCGTCAATCGCTTGCTGGTCGTTGCTGGCGTTGGCGATGTGGTCGATCAGCGCCGACCCCACCACCACACCGTCCGCCAGGCGGGCGATGGCGGCGGCTTGTTCCGGGGTGCGGATGCCGAAGCCGATGCTGATCGGCAGGTCGGTATGCCGGCGCAGGCGGCCGACGGCTTCTTCCACGTGCTCCAGGGTGGCGGCACCGGCACCGGTCACACCGGCCACCGACACGTAGTACACAAACCCGGAGCTGCCGTTGAGCACGGTGGGCAGGCGCACATCGTCAGTGGTTGGCGTGGTCAGGCGGATAAAGTCGATGCCCGCGGCCTGGGCCGGGTCGCACAGTTCGCTGTTATGTTCCGGTGGCATATCGACCACGATCAGGCCATCGACGCCGGCCTCTTTTGCGTCACTGATAAACCGTGGCACGCCGTACATGTGGATCGGGTTGAAGTAGCCCATCAGCACCAGCGGTGTATCAGTGTTGCCCTTGCGGAACTCGCGCACCATCTGCAGGGTTTTCGCCAGGTTCTGCTTGGCGCCCAACGCACGGATATTGGCCAGCTGGATCGCCGGGCCATCGGCCATGGGGTCGGTGAAAGGCATGCCCAGTTCGATCACATCGGCGCCGGCTGCCGGCAAGCCCTTGAGGATCGCCAGGGAGGTGTCATACCCCGGGTCGCCAGCGGTAACGAAGGTCACCAGGGCGGCGCGGTTTTGTTCCTTGAGTTGCGCAAAGCGGGTTTGCAGGCGGCTCATCAGTGTTTCTCCTGCTTGGCGGTTTCCATATGGTGCATAACGGTCTGCATGTCCTTGTCGCCACGGCCTGACAGGTTGACCACCATCAGGTGATCCTTGGGCAGGGTCGGGGCGCGCTTGAACACTTCGGCCAGGGCGTGGGCGCTTTCCAGTGCCGGAATAATCCCTTCCAGGCGGCAGCATTTGTGGAAGGCGTCGAGGGCTTCGTCGTCGGTTACCGAGGTGTACTGGACGCGGCCAATGTCGTGCAACCATGCGTGCTCAGGGCCGATGCCGGGGTAATCGAGGCCCGCAGAGATCGAGTGGGCGTCGATGATCTGGCCGTCGTCGTCCTGCAACAGGAAGGTACGGTTGCCGTGCAGCACACCCGGTACGCCGCCATTGAGGCTGGCCGCGTGCTTGCCGGTTTCAATGCCGTAGCCGGCGGCTTCAACACCAATGATCTCCACGCTGGTGTCATCGAGGAACGGGTGGAACAGGCCCATGGCATTCGAGCCACCGCCGATGCACGCCACCAGGCTGTCCGGCAGGCGGCCTTCCTGGGCTTGCAACTGGGTGCGGGTTTCCTTGCCGATCACCGCCTGGAAGTCGCGCACCATCGCAGGGTACGGGTGCGGGCCGGCCACGGTGCCGATCAGGTAGAAGGTGCTGTCGACGTTGGTTACCCAGTCGCGCAGGGCTTCGTTCATCGCGTCCTTGAGGGTGCCGGTGCCGGCGACCACTGGGATCACTTCGGCACCCAGCAGCTTCATGCGAAACACGTTGGCCTGCTGGCGCTCGATATCGGTGGTGCCCATGTAGATCACGCATTGCAGGCCAAACCGCGCGGCGACGGTGGCGGTGGCCACGCCGTGCATGCCGGCGCCGGTCTCGGCGATGATGCGTTTTTTGCCCATGCGCCGCGCCAGCAGGATCTGGCCGATGCAGTTATTGATCTTGTGCGCGCCGGTGTGGTTCAGCTCTTCACGCTTGAGGTAGATCTTGGCGCCGCCGCAGAACTCGGTCAGGCGCTCGGCGAAATACAGCGGGCTTGGGCGTCCGACGTAGTCGCGCTGGAAGTAGGCCAGTTCTTCGTTGAAGGCCGGATCGACTTTGGCCGCTTCGTATTCGCGGGCCAGGTCGAGGATCAACGGCATCAGGGTTTCCGCCACGTAGCGGCCGCCGAACGCGCCAAACAGGCCGTTGGCATCAGGGCCGTTGCGTAAATCGGTCTGGGACTGAGTCATGGTGCGCTCCAGGGTGAAGAGGTGGGAGAGGCAATGACGGCCACTCTACCCCTGACGCTGTACCGTGAAAACCGATAAGATCGCCGCAACCTGTCAGGAAAACTCACAGATGAGCCGAGACCTTCCACCCCTTAACGCCCTGCGTGCGTTCGAAGCCACTGCCCGCCTCAACAGCGTCAGCCAGGCTGCCGAGCAATTGCATGTGACCCACGGTGCCGTCAGCCGACAACTGAAAGTGTTGGAAGAACACCTTGGGGTGAGTCTTTTCGTCAAGGATGGGCGTGGCATTAAACTCACAGATTCCGGGGTGCGGCTGCGCGATGCCAGCTTCGAGGCGTTCGAGCGCCTGCGGGATGTGTGCGGGGAACTGACCCAGAGCAGCGCTGATGCGCCGTTTGTCCTCGGCTGTTCCGGCAGTTTGCTGGCGCGCTGGTTTATTCCACGGCTGGGGCGCTTGAATGCGGATTTGCCGGATTTGCGCCTGCATCTATCAGCGGGCGAAGGCGATCTTGACCCCAGGCGGCCGGGCTTGGATGCCTTGCTGGTGTTTGCCGAGCCGCCGTGGCCGGCCGATATGCAGGTGTACGAGTTGGCCAGCGAGCGGATCGGCCCGGTGATGAGCCCGCACTTTGCCCATTACCAGGCCCTGCGCCAGGCGCCCGCCCAGGCTTTGCTGGGCGAAGCCCTGTTGCACACCACCTCGCGCCCACAAGCCTGGCCCAATTGGGCGCAGCACCATGGCATCGACGCCAGCGCGCTTAAGTACGGCCAGGGTTTTGAGCATTTGTATTATTTGCTGGAGGCGGCCGTAGCGGGCCTGGGGGTGGCGATCGCACCGCAACCGCTGGTGGCGGAGGACGTGCGTGCCGGTCGCCTGGTTGCGCCGTGGGGTTTTAGTCAAACCCCGGCGCAACTGGCGTTGTGGCTACCCAAGCGCGCCGCGGATGGGCGCGCCCGGCAGTTGGCGCAATGGCTCAAGGCTGAGCTTGCGCGCCAACCGGTTTAGTCACCGCGTTTGCACAGCAGGTAAGCCGCCAGCAGGCCCAGTGCGCCAACGGCAACGCCGGCGGTGGTCCAAGGGTGCTCCTGGGCATAGTCACGGGTGGCAACCCCGGTTTCGCGGATTTTCACTTTGCTTTCTTCGTAGGCATCGCTGATCAGATGGCGGGAGTGCTTGAGGGCATTCTCGGCATTGCTTTTCAGGGCCTTGAGGGTTTTGCGCGACTCGTCGGATGCATCGTCCTTGAGGCTCTCAAGGGATTTGAGCAGGCTCGAAATCTCGGCTTCCATGCTTTCCAATGACGCTTTGCGTAAAGAGGTGTTGGCCATGTGGGCTCTCCTGGAGTGAATGAGTAACGTGTGTTGATTCCGACTGCGGGGGTTTCAGAAAGTGCAGTAAATCTGAACTTTCAGGTGAGAAGAGTCGCCAGAAGCAGTACGAAGAATCACTGCTAGGCTGTATTCATCGACCCAGGAGAGCACTCATGACTGATCATCACACCTACAAAAAAGTCGAACTGGTGGGCTCGTCCCCAACCAGCATCGAGGACGCCATCAACAATGCCCTGGCCGAGGCCAACAAGAGCATCAAGCACCTGGAGTGGTTTGAGGTCACCGAAACCCGTGGCCACATCAAGGACGGCAAGGCCGCGCACTTCCAGGTGACCCTCAAGGTGGGCTTCCGTATTGCCAATAGTTGATCGGCACGGTTGAACTTGCACGCTGGCCGATTGCCATAACCTGCGCTACACCCTTTGGGCGCCGATACCCTGCGTGTCGGCGTACATTTTTTGATCAGCGCAAGGAAAGTAACGGATGAAAAAGTTTCTGTTAGCGGTAGGTTTGTTGAGCCTGGCAGGTACAGCCCTGGCGGCTGGCAAACCTTGTGGCGAGCTGAAAAGCGAAATCGACGCCAAGATCCAGGCCAATGGCGCTTCCGGGTACACCCTGGAAATTGTCGATAAAGGCAGCGCAACCAACGGCGAAGTGGTCGGCAGTTGCGAAGGTGGTACCAAGGAAATCGTCTACAACCGCGGGTGATCCCGTGGTAGCAACCAACTGTGGGCGTTGTCGAGCCTCGCCAAGGCTCGACAACGCCCACAGGGGTTTTAGCCCTTCATCACTTGTGCCAGCAGCTCGTAGGAATGAATCCGATCAGCATGCTCGTACAGGTCGCAGGTAAAGATCAGCTCATCGGCACCGGTCTGCTCGATCAACACCTCCAGCTTGGCGCGAATCTTCGCCGGGCTCCCCACCATTGCCAGGCCTAGAAAACTACCTACCGCGTCTTTCTCATGGGGCAGCCACAGGCCGTCCATGCTGTCGACTGGCGGGCGCTGGACCAGGCTTTGCCCACGCATCAGCGCGAGGATCCGTTGGTAGACCGACGTGGCCAGGTAATCGGCCTGTTCATCGGTATCGGCGGCCACCAGCGGCACCCCGAGCATCACATAAGGCTTGTCGAGCACCGCCGAAGGCTTGAAGTGATTGCGATAGACGCGAATCGCCTCATGCATCATGCGCGGTGCGAAATGGGAGGCGAAGGCGTAGGGTAAACCGCGCTCGCCGGCCAGTTGGGCGCTGAACAGGCTGGAGCCGAGCAGCCAGATCGGGACGTTGGTGCCGGTGCCCGGCATGGCGATCACCCGTTGGTCGGGGGTACGCGGGCCCAGGTAGGCCATCAACTCGGCCACATCTTCCGGGAAGTCATCGGCGCTGCCGGAGCGCTCGCGGCGCAAGGCGCGGGCGGTCATCTGGTCGGAGCCGGGTGCGCGGCCCAGGCCCAGGTCGATCCGGCCGGGGTAGAGGCTCTCCAGGGTGCCGAACTGTTCAGCGATTACCAGTGGCGCATGGTTGGGCAGCATCACGCCGCCTGCGCCGACCCGGATGGTCGAGGTGCCGCCGGCCAGGTAGCCCAGCAGCACCGAGGTCGCGGAGCTGGCGATGCCATCCATATTGTGGTGCTCGGCTACCCAGAAACGGGTGTAGCCGAGCTTTTCCACGTGCTGGGCCAGGTCCAGGGAATTGCGCAGCGACTGCGCCGGGCTGCCATTGGCGCGCACCGGCACCAGGTCGAGGGTTGAGAACTTTACATCGGACAGTGGTTTCATAAACCTGCTTCTCCATAGGGGCGCAGGCTTGTGACGAACCAAAACCTGCCGCTTCATGTGCATGTTCTATGCAATGTGGGCATATACCCGAGATTCAATAGTGGGCATGAAATTTCCTACTAATCCACTTGGTTTTTCCGACGGGGTGAACTTTGCCAGAGGTTCTATCCTCAGAACCTTACTGATGCACAACCACTGCTTGGGAGATCGCTATGAGTATCGTGAAAAAAGCCTCCGCACACTGGGAAGGCGACCTGAAAACCGGTCTGGGCTCTATCTCGACCGAAACCGGCGTACTGCGCGAAGCCCCCTACGGCTTCAAGGCACGTTTCGAAGGCGGCAAGGGCACTAACCCTGAAGAACTGATCGGCGCGGCCCATGCCGGTTGTTTCTCCATGGCCTTTTCCATGATTCTCGGTGATGCCGGGCTCAAGGCCGACAGTATCGACACCCAGGCCGAAGTGACCCTGGACCAGGTGGACGGTGGTTTTGCGATCACGGCGGTTCACCTGATCCTCAAGGCCAAGATTCCCGGCGCGAGCCAGGCGCAGTTCGATGAACTGAGCAAGAAGGCCAAGGAAGGATGCCCAGTGTCCAAGGTGCTGAATGCCACCATCACCCTGGATGGCACCCTCGTCAGCTGACCCTGCGCAGGTCCAATGTGGGAGCGGGCTTGCTCGCCCCCCCACATTTTGTTCTGCGTTAAATCAGAACTCGCGTTTCGCAAATGTGGTCTCATACCCATGCAGCCTTTGGCGCACACCCGTGCGCAGCGCATTTAGGGAGCTTCACACATGAAACGTTTTGCCTTGGCGATTATCTGCGGTGTTTTGGCCACATCGGCAATGGCCGCGCCGAAAGACTGTGAAGAGCTCAGGAAAGAGATTGAAGTCGGCCTACAGGCCAAGGCAATCCCGTCCTACACCCTGGAAATCATCACCGCCGAAGAAGCCAAGAATCATGACGAAGCCATGATCGTCGGCTCCTGCGAAAACGGCACCAAGCGCATCATCTACCAGCGCAACGATGACTGATCAGGGAATGCAATTGACGCTGCGTTCCTCGGCCAGCAACTGACGCTGGGCGTCATACAGCCGGATGTTCGGGGTAAAGCCCAGCGAACGCCCTTCCAGGCGGTAGCGTTGGCCGGCCTGGAACTGGTCGTATTGCAGGGTGATAAAACAGGTGCGCTCCTGGGGCTGGTTCAGCCCGCCACCCAGGCCCGCCCCGGCATACACTTCAAAATCAAAACGCACCATCAACTCATGGCTGCCCGCTGGCACCTGGAAGTAGCGCCCATCGTCCAGGGCCTTGCCGTCCAGGCGTTGCGCCATGACCAGCTTGGCGCCCGGCGTCGGGGTGGCGAAATCGACCCAGGCCTGTTGCGGGTCGGCGGGCGGGATTGGCGCGGAGGCACAGGCGCTGAGAAAAATCGCCGCCAAGGGAAGCAGGGAGCTGACGCATAGTGGGCACTCAACCGTAGGAATGGTATGAGCATAACCCCTGCCGGCCAGTTAGTCTGGCGGGCCAATGACTCTGGAGCGGTTTGACATGGTGTGGCGTTTCTTGGCGGGGCTGACGTGCCTGTGGCTCGGCGGTTGCTCCAGTGTCAGCTACTACAGCCAGTTGGCCAGCGGCCAATGGCAGTTACTGCAGGCGCGGCAGCCGGTGGCCGAAGTGATTGCCGATCCGACGCGCCCGCAAGTGTTGCGTGAGCATTTGGCGCACTCCCAGAAGGCGCGCACCTTCGCCAGCCAACAGTTGCACCTGCCGGACAATCAGAGCTATCGCCTGTATGCCGATATCGGCCGGCCGTATGTCGTCTGGAATGTCTTCGCTACATCAGAATTTTTCCTTGTTACCCCAGAACCATTGCTTCCCGATTGCCGGATGTGTGGCCTACCGTGGTTATTACACTCAGGGTGCGGCGCGGGGCGAGGCGGCGTTGTTGCAACTGCGTGGCATGGATGTGTCGATTGGCGGGGTCGAGGCCTATTCCACCCTCGGCTGGTTCGATGACCCGATCATGAGTTCGATGATGCGCTGGGGTGAAGAGCGCCTGGCCACGGTGATTTTTCACGAGCTGGCGCACCAGCGCTTTTATGTGAAGGACGACACCGAGTTCAATGAGTCGTTTGCCACCTTCGTCGAGCAGGAAGGCACCCGGCAATGGCGCGCGGCCCGTGGCCTGGCGCCTGCGAACGAATCGAGCTTGAAGCAGCGCGACCAGTTTATCCAGTTGATCCTCGACACCCGCAGCCGCCTGGAGCGCCTGTATGCGCAGCCGTTGGCCGCCGATGCCATGCGCCAGGCCAAGGCCGCCGAGTTCGAGCGCTTGCGCAGTGATTATCGGCAGATGCGCGACAGCCAGTGGGGCGGCGACAAGCGTTATGACGCCTGGATCAATCAGCCGATGAACAATGCGCGGTTGTTACCGTTTGGGCTGTATGACCAGTGGGTGCCAGCGTTTGCGGCGTTGTTCCGCCGCGAGGGTGGGGATTGGCTGAGGTTCTACGGTGCCGTGGAGCAGTTGGGGCGCTTGCCGGTGGAGCAGCGCAAATTGGCGTTGCGGCAGTTGGAGGGGCGTGACCTTTAGGGCCCCATCGCAGGCAAGCCAGCTGCCACATGTTGATGTGTGAACACCGCCAATGTGGGAGCGGGCTTGCCCGTGATAGCGGTCTCAATCCCGCCGCAAAAATGCCTGATGCATCTCGTCCAGCGTCTCAAAATGCCAGCGCGGCGCTTCGGCACTCAATTCTGCAAAACTGCCAAACCCATACCCCACCGCAGCTGCATCCAGGCCATTGCTACGTGCGCCGATCAGGTCGTGCTTACGGTCGCCGATCATCAAGGTACTGGCCGGGTCCAGCCCTTCCTCGTGCATCAAGTGGGCGATCAGTTCGACCTTGTTGGTGCGCGTGCCGTCCAGCTCACTGCCGTAGATCACCTTGAAGTGCTTGGCGAAATCGAAATGCCGGGCGATCTCCCGGGCAAATTCCCACGGCTTGGAGGTGGCCACATACAGCTGGCGCCCCTGGCCATTCAACGCTTCCAGCAATGGCATGACCCCGTCGAACACCCGGTTTTCATAGAGCCCGGTGACCTTGAAGCGTTCGCGATAGAAATTCACCGCCTGCCACGCCCGGGCCTCGTCGAAATCGTAGAACTGCATAAAGGCCTGCAGCAACGGCGGGCCGATAAAGTGTTCGAGCTTGGTCAGGTCCGGCTCATCAATGCCCAGCTTGGCCAAGGCGTATTGGATCGAGCGGGTGATGCCTTCCCGTGGGTCGGTCAGGGTGCCGTCCAGGTCAAATAGAACCGTCTGGTAATCCAGGGTCATTGGTCGAATCCCTCTGCCAGGTGCAGGTCCTTGAGCTTCACGTAGTTCGCGGCGCTATAGGTGAAAAAGGCGCGTTCCTTGTCAGAAAGCGCACGAACTTGTTTAACCGGGCTGCCCACATACAAAAAACCGCTTTCAAGTTTCTTGCCTGGCGGCACCAGGCTGCCGGCACCGATGATCACATCGTCTTCAACCACCGCGCCGTCCATCACAATGCTGCCCATGCCGATCAGGATGCGACTGCCGACGGTGCAGCCATGCAGCATGACCTTGTGGGCGATGGTCACGTCGTCACCGATCAGCAACGGGAAACCGTCAGGATTGAACGGGCCGGCGTGGGTAATGTGCAGCACGCAGCCATCCTGCACGCTGGTGCGCGCGCCGATGCGGATACGGTGCATGTCGCCGCGAATCACCGTCAGCGGCCAGACCGAGCTGTCGGCGCCGATTTCGACATCGCCGATCACCACCGCCGAAGCATCGACGAAAGCCCCGGCGCCGAGGGTTGGCGTGTGATTCTGATAGGTGCGAAGGGTCACGATAGCCTCTCTCTGTTTGGTTGATAGCTGCGGTGGACGTTGATTGTAATTAAGATGGCCCCATCTTTGTCTTACCTGTTTCTTCAGCCAAGGTGCCAACCGTGAGCGCGAACAACCCTCTTTTGCAGTCCTACGACCTGCCGCCGTTCTCGGCGATCCGTGCCGAGCACGTCCAACCGGCCATCGAACAGATCCTGGCCGACAACCGCGTCGCCATCGAGGGCATCCTGCAAAGCCAGGGAAAAAATCCGACCTGGGCCGGCCTGGTCCTGGCCATGGATGAACTCAACGACCGCCTGGGCGCGGCCTGGAGCCCGGTCAGCCACCTCAATGCCGTGTGCAACAGCGCCGAACTGCGCGAAGCCTATGAGGCCTGCCTGCCGGCATTGAGCGCCTATTCCACCGAGATGGGCCAGAACCGCGAGCTGTTCCAGGCCTTCGAAGCCCTGGCCAACAGCCCGGAAGCGGCCGGTTTCGACGTGGCGCAAAAAACCATTCTGGAGCACGCGCTGCGTGACTTCCGCCTGTCGGGTATCGACCTGCCGCCTGAGCAGCAGAAGCGCTATGCCGAGGTGCAGAGCAAACTCTCCGAACTGGGCAGCAAGTTCTCCAACCAATTGCTCGACGCCACCCAGGCCTGGACCAAGCACGTCACCGACGAAGCCACCCTGGCCGGCCTGACCGACTCAGCCAAAGCGCAAATGGCTGCTGCGGCCCAGGCTAAAGGCCTCGACGGCTGGCTGATCAGCCTGGAATTCCCCAGCTACTACGCGGTGATGACCTACGCCCACGACCGCGCCCTACGTGAAGAAATCTACGCGGCCTACTGCACCCGCGCGTCGGACCAGGGCCCGAATGCCGGTCAGAACGATAACGGCCCGGTGATGGAACAGATCCTCGACCTGCGTCAGGAATTGGCCCAACTGCTTGGCTTCGCCTCTTTCTCCGAACTGAGCCTGGCCACCAAAATGGCCGAATCCAGCGACCAGGTACTGAGTTTCCTGCGTGACCTGGCCAAGCGCAGCAAGCCATTTGCCACCCAGGACCTGCAACAGCTCAAGGCCTACGCTGCCGAACAAGGCTGCGCCGACCTGCAAAGCTGGGACAGCGGTTTCTACGGTGAAAAACTGCGTGAACAGCGCTACAGCGTGTCCCAGGAAGCCCTGCGCGCCTACTTCCCGATCGACAAAGTGCTGGGCGGGCTGTTTGCCATCGTCCAGCGCCTGTACGGCATCGAGATCGCCGAGCAGAAGGGCTTCGATACCTGGCACCCGGATGTCCGTCTGTTCGAAATCAAGGAAAACGGCCAGCACGTCGGCCGCTTCTTCTTCGACCTGTATGCCCGCGCCAACAAGCGTGGCGGTGCCTGGATGGACGGCGCCCGTGATCGTCGGCGTACCGCCGAGGGTGTGCTGCAAAGCCCGGTGGCCAACCTGGTGTGCAACTTCACCCCGGCCGACAGCGGCAAGCCTGCCCTGCTGACCCACGATGAAGTCACCACCCTGTTCCACGAATTCGGTCACGGCCTGCACCACCTGCTGACCCGCGTCGAACACGCGGGCGTGTCCGGTATCAACGGTGTGGCCTGGGATGCGGTGGAGTTGCCGAGCCAGTTCATGGAGAACTGGTGCTGGGAGCCGGAAGGCCTGGCGCTGATTTCCGGTCACTATGAAAGTGGCGAAGCATTGCCCCAGGACCTGCTGCAAAAAATGCTCGCGGCGAAGAACTTCCAGTCCGGCCTGATGATGGTGCGCCAACTGGAATTCTCGCTGTTCGACTTTGAGCTGCACGCTACCCACGGCGATGGCCGCAGCGTGGCGCAGGTGCTCGAAGGCGTGCGCGACGAAGTGTCGGTGATGCGTCCTCCGGCCTACAACCGCTTCCCCAACAGCTTCGCGCATATCTTCGCCGGCGGTTACGCGGCGGGGTACTACAGCTACAAGTGGGCCGAAGTGTTGTCGGCGGATGCCTTCTCCAAGTTCGAAGAAGACGGCGTGCTCAATGCCGAGACTGGCCGTGCCTTCCGCGAGGCGATCCTGGCCCGTGGCGGTTCCCAGGCGCCGATGGTGTTGTTCGTCGACTTCCGCGGACGCGCACCGTCGATTGACGCACTCTTGCGCCACAGCGGCCTGAGTGAGGACGCAGCAGCATGAGTGACGGGCCTGTGATCACCAAAAAGCAATTTATCGCCGGGGCCGTGTGCCCGGCGTGCAGCGAGCCGGACAAGTTGAAGATGTGGACCGAAGACAACGTGCCCCATCGCGAATGCGTGGCCTGCGGCTATACCGACACGCTCAACGACCAGGGTTTGTCGGTGCCCAAGGAATTGGGCACGCGGGTCAATACCTCGGCGTTGAAAGCGCCGGCGGACCCCAAGGTGCAGGCGGTGCAGTTCTTCCCTAATCCGAAGCTGAAAAAAGACTGACGGGCCTTACTCCGTCCAACCTGTGGGAACAGGCTTGTGTAGGAGCTGGCTTGCCTGCGATAGCATCACCTCGGTGTCACTGATACACCGAGGCGTCTGCATCGCAGGCAAGCCAGCTCCTACATGAGCCAGCTCCCACATTTTTTTGCGCGCATTTCTCGATTTTCCTGGCTGAAACGGTTCTCTCATTCCTTAGCCTGCTATCATTTGTAACCATTGATTACATTCAAAACGACAAGCCGCTCCATGAAGCGACTGCTCAAACCCGTGACCACATGATGAGGTGCCACCATGTCTGATCAAGATCGAGACAACCCCCGGCGTGACTTTTTGCGCAAATCCTTGACCTTGATCCCGGTGGTCACGGTTGCCAGCACTGGCCTTGGCGGCTCGATGCTGATGGCCACGCCCGAACCTGCCCAGGCCAGCCCGGCCAGCGCGCCCGCCAGCGAAAAGGCCTACGAGCCGAGCTACTTCACCGCTGAGGAGTGGGCCTTTATCAACGCCGCCGTCGCGCGTTTGATCCCTGCTGATGCCCAAGGCCCAGGCGCTTTGGAAGCCGGCGCGCCGGAATATATCGACCGGCAGATGAACACCCCCTACGCCAGTGGCGCCCTGTGGTTTATGCAAGGCCCGTTCAATGCCGACGCCCCGCCCGAGATGGGCTGGCAGAGCAAACTGGTGCCCAGGGAGATCTATCGCCTGGGTATTGCCGCCACGGATTCCTGGTCGAAAGCGTTCAACGGTAAAACATTTGCTGGGCAAGACAGCGCTACCCAGGATGATTTGCTGCGTCGCCTGGAGGCGGGCGGTGCCGAAACCGGCGAGCATTTCGCGGCGGTCCCGCCGAAGATTTTCTTCAATTTGTTGCTGCAAAACACCAAGGAAGGGTTCTTCTGCGACCCGATCCACGGCGGCAACAAAGGCATGGTCGGCTGGACCATGATCGGCTTCCCCGGCGCCCGCGCCGATTTCATGGATTGGGTTGAACGCAACGAGCAATACCCCTTCCCGGCTGTTTCCATCCGCGGCGAGAGGGCATAAACGTGGCGACCATCATGAAGAAAGTGGATGCGGTTATCGTCGGCTTCGGCTGGACAGGCGCGATCATGGCCAAGGAACTGACCGAAGCCGGCTTGCACGTGGTAGCGCTGGAGCGCGGCCCGATGCAGGACACCTACCCGGACGGTAATTACCCACAGGTGATCGACGAACTGACCTACAGCGTGCGCAAAAAGCTGTTCCAGGACATCTCCAAGGAAACCGTGACCATTCGCCATAGCGTGAATGACATTGCCCTGCCCAACCGTCAGTTGGGCGCCTTCCTGCCGGGTAACGGCGTAGGCGGCGCGGGCCTGCACTGGTCGGGTGTGCATTTCCGGGTGGACCCCATCGAATTGCGCATGCGCAGCCACTACGAAGAGCGCTACGGCAAAAATTTCATTCCCAAGGACATGACCATCCAGGACTTCGGCGTCAGCTACGAAGAGCTGGAGCCGTTCTTTGACTACGCCGAAAAAGTCTTCGGCACCTCCGGCCAGGCCTGGACCGTCAAAGGCCAACTGGTGGGTGAAGGCAAGGGCGGCAACCCTTATGCGCCGGATCGCTCCAGCCATTTCCCACTGGAGTCGCAGAAAAACACCTACTCGGCGCAGTTGTTCCAGCACGCGGCCAACGCCGTGGGCTATAAGCCCTACAACCTGCCTTCGGCCAATACCTCGGGGCCCTACACCAACCCCTATGGTGCGCAGATGGGGCCGTGCAACTTCTGTGGTTTTTGCAGCGGGTATGTCTGCTACATGTACTCCAAGGCATCGCCCAACGTGAACATCCTGCCGGCTCTGCGCCAGGTGCCGAACTTTGAGCTGCGGCCAAATTCCCACGTGCTCAAGGTCAATCTCGACAGCACCAAGCGCAAAGCCACTGGCGTGACCTATATCGACGCCCAGGGCCGGGAGATCGAGCAACCGGCGGACCTGGTGATTCTTGGCGCCTTCCAGTTCCACAACGTGCGCCTGATGCTGCTCTCGGGCATCGGCAAGCCCTACGACCCGATCACGGGCGAAGGGGTGGTGGGCAAGAACTTCGCCTACCAGAACATGGCCACCATCAAGGCCTACTTCGACAAAGACGTGCATACCAACAACTTCATCGGCGCTGGCGGCAATGGCGTGGCGGTGGACGATTTCAACGCCGATAACTTCGACCATGGTCCCCATGGCTTCGTCGGCGGCTCGCCGATGTGGGTCAACCAGGCGGGCAGCCGGCCGATTGCCGGCACCTCCAACCCGCCGGGCACGCCGGCCTGGGGCAGTGCGTGGAAGCGCGCCACCGCCGATTACTACACCCACCAGGTGTCGATGGACGCCCACGGAGCCCATCAATCCTACCGGGGCAACTACCTCGATCTGGACCCGGTTTACCGTGATGCCTACGGCCTGCCGCTGCTGCGCATGACCTTCGACTGGCAGGAAAACGACATCAAGATGAACCGCTTCATGGTCGAAAAAATGGGCAAGATCGCCGAAGCGATGAACCCCAAGGCGATTGCCGTGCTCGGCAAGAAGGTCGGCGATCACTTCAACACCGCGTCCTACCAGACCACCCACCTCAACGGTGGCGCGATCATGGGGACCGACCCGAAGACCAGTGCGTTGAACCGCTACCTGCAGTGCTGGGATGTGCACAACGTGTTTGTCCCAGGTGCATCTGCTTTCCCACAAGGCCTGGGCTACAACCCTACGGGCCTGGTGGCGGCGCTGACCTATTGGTCGGCCCGGGCGATTCGCGAGCAGTACCTGAAAAACCCCGGCCCGCTGGTTCAGGCATAAGGAGCGACGACCATGAAAGCATTTGTTATCGCGACCCTGGCCCTGTTCAGCAGTTGCTCGGTGAGCGCGGCTGAAACTGATCTGATCAAACAAGGCGAATACCTGGCCCGCGCCGGTGACTGCGTGGCCTGCCACACCGCCAAGGGCGGCAAGCCGTTTGCCGGTGGCCTGCCGATGGAAACCCCGATCGGCGTGATCTACTCCACCAACATCACCCCGGACAAAACCGGCCTGGGGGACTACAGCTTTGAAGACTTCGACAAGGCCGTGCGCCATGGCGTCGCCAAAAGCGGTAGTACCCTTTACCCGGCGATGCCCTACCCGTCTTACGCTCGCGTCAGCGAAACCGATATGCAGGCGCTGTATGCGTACTTCATGAAAGGGGTGGAGCCGGTCGCCCAACCGAACCAGGACAGCGACATTCCCTGGCCCTTGAGCATGCGCTGGCCCCTGGCCGCGTGGCGCTGGATGTTCGCACCCGAGGTGGCCGACTACCAGGCCCCGGCCGATGCCGACCCGATAATCAGCCGTGGCGCCTACCTGGTGGAAGGTCTCGGCCACTGTGGCGCCTGCCACACCCCACGCGCTCTGACCATGCAGGAAAAGGCCCTGAGCGCGTCTGAAGGTTCTGCGTTCCTGTCGGGCAGTGCGCCGCTGGAAGGCTGGATCGCCAAAAGCCTGCGCGGTGACCACAAGGATGGCCTGGGCAGTTGGAGCGAAGAGCAGCTGGTGCAGTTTCTCAAGACCGGCCGCAGTGATCGCAGCGCGGTGTTTGGCGGCATGAGCGACGTTGTAGTCCACAGCATGCAGTACATGTCTGAAGACGACCTGACCGCTATCGCCCGTTACCTCAAGAGCCTGCCGGCAGTCGACCCCAAGGATCAGCCGCACCAATACGACAAGCAGGTGGCCGAGGCGCTGTGGAAGGGCGATGACAGCCGGCCGGGCGCGGCGGTGTACATCGACAACTGCGCGGCCTGCCATCGTACCGATGGTCATGGCTATACCCGGGTGTTCCCGGCGCTGGCGGGCAATCCGGTATTGCAGACGGCGGATGCCACATCGTTGATCAATATTGTGTTGAATGGCGGAACCCTGCCGGCCACTCACGCCGCGCCTTCCGCCTTCACCATGCCGGCCTTTGCCTGGCGCCTGTCGGATCAGGAAGTGGCGGATGTGGTGAGTTTTATCCGTGGCAGCTGGGGTAACCAGGGGGCGCCGGTGAAGGCTGGCGACGTGGCCGACCTGCGCAGAAGCGATAAACACACCACCTCGGGCGACGATCTGGGGCAAGTGACGAGTCACTGATTCAGCCTTTGCCGCCCAACGGCACTGGTCAGAGACGCTGCGCCTCGATACTGTATATAAAAACAGTATCGAGGCGCTTGTATGTCCACTCCTCTGCCGCCGCGCGGGCGAGGCACCGCCACCAACCTGCACAATCGCTTTGCGCCCACGGTCAGTGTGGCCGAGGACGACGGTTGGTATCAGGAAGTACCGCCGACCCAGGGCACCGAAGTGCGCATCGAGACGGCGAAGACCATCATCACCCGCAACACCTCGCCGGACCTGCCGTTCGACCGCTCCATCAACCCTTACAGGGGGTGTGAGCACGGTTGTATCTATTGTTATGCGCGGCCCAGCCATGCCTATTGGGACATGTCCCCGGGCCTGGACTTTGAAACCAAGCTGATCGCCAAGAGCAACGCCGCCCAGGTGCTGGAGCAACAATTGTCCAAGCCCGGCTATGTGTGCGCGCCGATCAATTTGGGCTCCAATACGGACCCGTATCAACCGATCGAACGTGAATACCAGATCACCCGGCAAACCCTGGAGGTGCTGCTGCGCTATCGCCACCCGGTGACTATCGTGACCAAGGGGTCGTTGATCCTGCGTGACCTTGACCTGCTCACGGAGCTGGCCCGCCAGCGGCTGGTGGCGGTGATGATCAGCCTCACCAGCCTGGACGATGAACTCAAGCGCATCCTCGAGCCCCGCGCGGCGGCGCCCAAGGCGCGGCTGCGGGCGATCCGGGTAATGCGCGAGGCGGGTATCCCGGTGGGTGTGCTGTGTTCGCCAATGATTCCGATGATCAACGACAGTGAACTGGAAAGCCTGCTGGCCGAAGCCCATGCCGCCGGGGCGCAGAGTGCGGCCTATATGATGCTGCGCCTGCCCCTTGAAGTAGCGCCGCTGTTCGAGGAATGGCTGGCGGCCCATTATCCGCAGCGAGCGGCCCATGTGATGAGCCTGGTCCGCCAGGTACGTGGCGGGGAAGTCTATGACAGCCGCTTCGGTGTGCGCATGCGCGGTGAGGGGCCGTTTGCCGATTTGCTGGCGCAACGATTTGCCAAGGCGATCAAGCGCTTGGGGCTCAATCGTCGGGAAGGGTTCAATCTTGATTGCAGTGCATTCTGTCCGCCCGGCAGGCAGCTGGCTTTGTTGTAGACTGATACAAAAGCGCGTGTTGCCCGGCCAGGGTGGTCGCGTTTTGATATCACTGAAACCCGCGAGATAGAGCGGTTGATTCAGTTTGAGTTAAGTTTCGGCAGGTACCTTGTTCATCAAGTGACTGGTGGGTCGGCGGCACTGGCTGGGTGGTTTCCATGTGTTGTTTCCCGGTGATCGCGCGTCGACCTGAACTAGAAGACTCTCCTGCCCCAACCACGAGGATGAATCATGAGTGACAAGGATAAACAGCCGTTGGCTGCGTCGGCTTCAGCCCCTCACGAGGCGGAGTCCGCCGATGCAGCGCTGCAGCACATTGTTGATGGTTTTTTGCATTTCCATAATGAGGTCTTCCCCCAGCAGGAAGAGCTCTTCAAGAAGCTCGCCACGGCCCAGAGCCCACGGGCGATGTTTATCACCTGTGCCGACTCGCGCATTGTTCCGGAACTGATCACCCAGAGCTCCCCGGGCGATCTGTTCGTGACCCGTAACGTAGGTAACGTCGTGCCGCCCTATGGGCAGATGAACGGCGGTGTGTCCACGGCCATCGAGTACGCGGTGCTGGCGCTTGGCGTGCAGCACATTATTGTCTGCGGCCACTCCGATTGTGGCGCCATGCGGGCAGTGCTCAACCCCCAGAGCCTGGAAAAAATGCCCACGGTCAAAGCCTGGCTGCGCCACGCCGAGGTCGCCAAGACCATGGTCCAGGACAACTGTGATTGCGCCAACGAAGGCGAAAGCATGCAGGTGCTGACCGAAGAAAACGTCATCGCCCAGTTGCAACACTTGCGCACCCACCCCTCCGTGGCTTCGCGCATGGCCAACGGTCATTTGTTTATCCATGGCTGGATCTACAACATCGAGACCAGTGAAATCAAAGCCTACGACGCGGATCAGGCCACATTCCGGCCGTTGAGCGGTTCCGGACCGATCCCTTCGGCGACGCCCAAAGCGCGCTTCTAAAACAATCCCCTGCCGGGTAATGCGATGGCTGCCATGGATGCAGCCAGGCCTTGCCACGCCCGGCGAATGCCTCGGGAGAGTCATCATGCGTGCAGCTCAATTAAAAACAGTGCTGCCACGGGAGCTGTTGGCTTCGGTGGTGGTGTTTCTGGTGGCCTTGCCCTTGTGCATGGGGATCGCCATTGCCTCGGGCATGCCCCCGGCCAAGGGCCTGCTTACCGGGATCATTGGTGGCCTGGTGGTGGGCTGGCTGGCCGGCTCGCCCCTGCAAGTCAGCGGGCCGGCGGCCGGCTTGGCGGTGTTGGTGTTCGAACTGGTGCGCCAGCACGGCATGCTGATGCTCGGGCCGATCCTGTTGTTGGCCGGCTTCCTGCAACTGGTGGCCGGGCGCCTGCGCCTGGGCTGCTGGTTCCGGGTGACGGCGCCGGCGGTGGTCTACGGCATGCTGGCGGGGATCGGAGTGTTGATTGTCCTGTCGCAGGTCCACGTGATGCTCGATGGGGCGCCCAAACCCTCCGGGCTGGATAACCTCGCCGGCTTTCCCGCCGCAGTGGCCCAGGCCATTCCCAGCCTGGGTGGCGGGCTCGGTTGGCAAGCCGGTCTGCTGGGCCTGGCGACCATGCTGGTGATGTGGTTGTGGGACCGGTTTCGCCCGCAAAAACTGCGTTTTGTGCCGGGGGCATTGCTCGGCGTGGGCCTGGCGACCGCGACCAGCCTGGCGCTGGCCCTGCAGGTCAAGCGCGTTGAGGTGCCAGAAAACCTTGCCGACGCAATTGATTGGCTGCGCCCCAGCGACCTGTTGAACCTGGCCGACCCCAACCTGTTGATCGCGGCCTTCGCGGTGGCCTTTATTGCCAGTGCCGAAACTCTGCTCTCGGCGGCAGCAGTGGACCGCATGCATAACGGCCAACGCTCGGACTTCGACAAGGAATTATCCGCCCAGGGTGTAGGCAACATGCTGTGCGGTCTGGTGGGTGCATTGCCCATGACCGGCGTGATTGTGCGCAGCTCGGCCAACGTCCAGGCGGGGGCGACCACGCGTTTGTCGGCGATGTTCCACGGTCTCTGGCTGCTGGCCTTTGTGTTGCTGCTGTCGAGCGTGCTGCAGAGCATTCCGGTGGCGAGCCTGGCGGGTGTGCTGGTGTACACCGGGATCAAGCTGGTAGACCTCAAGGCGTTCCGTGGCCTGGGGCGCTATGGCCGGATGCCGATGTTCACCTACGCGGCCACGGCCCTGGCGATCATCTTTACCGACTTGCTGACGGGCGTGCTGGTGGGCTTCGGCCTGACCCTGGTGAAACTGGCGTGGAAGGCATCACGCTTGAAAGTCAGCCTGGCCGACCTGCCCGAGGACGGTGAAATGGAGTTGCGACTGGTGGGGGCGGCGACCTTTCTCAAGGTGCCTGCATTGACCCAGGTGCTGGCGACCGTGCCGGCGGGGACCACCGTGCATGTGCCGCTCAATAACCTGAGCTACGTGGACCATTCGTGTCTGGAGTTGCTGGAGGAATGGGGGCGGGCCAATGCGGCGAAGGGTTCGAAGTTGGTGATCGAGGCGCGGGGGTTGAAGCGTCGATTGGAAGGGCGGATACGTACCACGACGCGGATTGGTTCGGCCCCGTCAGTGGGCTGACGAAACCGGATAAAAAAATGTGGGCGCGGCGGTGCGAAGATTCGACTTGCCCGCTCCCACATTTGTTATACGCCTGGCAGGAAAACTCAGGCCGGCTGATCCAGCTCCAACTCCACACCCAACTGGCGCGACAGGCACGGCCAGCGTTTCCACGCGGCTTCCGTTGCCGGGCTCTTGAGCTGCTCGCGATAGGCCTCGACGGACTCCAGGGCGAAGCTCTCTTCATTGAGCATTTCATCCACCGCCAGGTGCACGGCTTCGTCCAGTTGATTGGCGAAATCTTCGCCGATCAACTGGTGGGCAATCACATTGGCAACGGTGGTGTCCGCCGGAATCAAGGGCTGGCCGAAATGCTTGATATACAGATCGTTGACTTCTTCCACCAGCCGATGGGCCAGGTAGGCCTCGTCCAGCAGGCCGTTCAGGCCTTCATGGGCGGCCAGGATCGCGGGTGGCTGCAGAAAGAAGTGCTCGGCAATTTTCAGCACCGGCTTGATCTGGCTTTCAATTCCGGCTTCCCGGGCCACGTCGTTGGCGGCATCCAGCAGGTCCGGGACCTGGGCGATGTAGGCGCTGACGAAACGTGTCATCACCGCGTTACGATCACCCTCGGCCAGGGAAATGGCCGAGTGCAGGTGCGGTAACTGTGCGTCCAGTTGTTTAGCCAACAGGCCGGTGGATGCTTCGTGTTGATGGGCACGGGAAATCTGCTCGCGCAATGCGGCGGTGTTCATGAAAGCTCCAGTAATACGGGCGTAGGAAAGGGGATTGCATAAGGTAGCTCGTTTATACGAGCCCCTAAGATGCATTTGTCATAATTATTTCATGGTTATGCATCGCTGTTATATCGAATCGCCATCGTTCGTCGGATAGGCCTTCAATCTGCGGGCTGGCCAGCGCCGTTCGTCTCTTTTCACTGATTTGCCCCCTCACATTGCGGGGTCGCAGTCGCTGTCTATACTCGGGGATGTACGCAATTAGCTGATGACGCCCGACTGCATTAGGCAGGCAAGGCTTGGCGGATGTAAGCAGTTTGGAAGCCGCCCCCTTGGCCGCAGGTGCAAACCGGCGGGATAACAAGAACGATAAGGGGAACCCGCAATGACGCGACATCCACATGTTTGGATGGGCTTACTCTTGTGGTCAGTATTCAGCCAGGCGCAGGCCGCCTGGACGGTGAATATGGCACCAGGGGCCACGGAAGTCAGTCACGCCGTATTCGACCTGCACATGACCATCTTCTGGATCTGTGTGGTGATCGGCATCATCGTGTTTGGCGCCATGTTCTGGTCGATGATTATGCATCGACGTTCCACGGGCCAGGTGGCGGCCAAGTTCCACGAAAGTACGACGGTGGAAATTCTCTGGACCGTGGTGCCCTTGCTGATCCTCGTCGCCATGGCCATTCCGGCGACCAAGACCCTGATCAACATCTACGACAGCAGTGAGTCGGATATCGATATCCAGGTCACCGGCTATCAGTGGAAGTGGCACTACAAATACCTGGGCCAGGACGTCGAGTTCTTCAGCAACCTGGCCACCCCCGCCGAGCAGATCCATAACCAGGCCACCAAGGGCGAACACTACCTGCTGGAAGTCGACCAGCCGCTGGTGCTGCCGGTGGGCGCCAAGGTGCGCTTCTTGGTGACTGCCGCCGACGTGATCCACTCCTGGTGGGTGCCGGCGTTTGCGGTCAAGCGCGATGCCATCCCCGGCTTCGTCAACGAGGCCTGGACCCGGGTCGAGAAGCCCGGCATCTACCGTGGCCAGTGCGCGGAGCTGTGCGGCAAAGACCACGGTTTCATGCCCATCGTGGTCGAGGTCAAGTCCAAGGCCGACTACGCCACCTGGCTCGGCGAGCGCAAGGAGGAAGCTGCCAAGCTCAAGGAGCTGACCTCTAAAGAGTGGACGCTCGAAGAGCTGGTGGCCCGTGGCGACAAGGTCTACCACACCGCCTGCGTGGCCTGTCACCAGGCCGAAGGCCAGGGCTTGCCGCCGATGTTCCCGGCGCTCAAGGGCTCGAAGATCGCCATTGGACCGGCGGCAGACCACCTGAGCATCGTCTACCACGGCAAGCCCGGTACAGCGATGGCGGCCTTCGGCAAGCAACTGTCGGAAGTCGATATTGCGGCGGTCGTGACTTACGAACGTAACGCCTGGGGCAACAACAAAGGCGACATGGTCACGCCTAAAGACGTGCTGGCCATCAAACAGGCGGAAAGCAAATGAACCTCTTCATTGCGTATGCCCTTAACCGCCCCGCCCATCCGCTTGCAGGAGAACGGTCATGAGCACTGTGATTGATGACCACGGTCATGCCGCTGACCACGCCCACGGTCCCGCCAAGGGCTTGATGCGCTGGGTGCTGACCACCAACCACAAAGATATCGGGACCATGTACCTGTGGTTCAGCTTCGCCATGTTCCTGCTGGGTGGTTCGTTCGCCATGGTGATCCGCGCCGAGCTGTTCCAGCCGGGCCTGCAGATCGTCGAGCCGGCGTTCTTCAACCAGATGACCACCATGCATGGCCTGATCATGGTGTTTGGCGCAGTGATGCCGGCGTTTGTCGGCCTGGCCAACTGGATGATCCCGCTGATGATCGGTGCGCCGGACATGGCCCTGCCGCGCATGAACAACCTCAGCTTCTGGCTGCTGCCCGCGGCGTTCCTGCTGCTGGTCTCGACGTTGTTCAGCCCGGGCGGCGGGCCGAACTTTGGCTGGACCTTCTACGCCCCGCTCTCTACCACTTACGCCCCGGAAAGCGTGACGTTCTTTATCTTTGCCATCCACCTGATGGGTATCAGCTCGATCATGGGCGCGATCAACGTGGTCGCGACCATCCTCAACCTGCGCGCACCCGGTATGACCCTGATGAAGATGCCGCTGTTTGTCTGGACCTGGCTGATCACCGCCTTCCTGCTGATTGCAGTGATGCCGGTACTGGCCGGTTGCGTGACCATGATGCTGATGGATATCCACTTCGGCACCAGCTTCTTCAGCGCCGCTGGCGGCGGAGACCCGGTGCTGTTCCAGCATGTGTTCTGGTTCTTCGGCCATCCCGAGGTGTACATCATGATCCTGCCGGCCTTCGGTGCCGTCAGCTCGATCATCCCGACCTTCTCGCGCAAGCCGCTGTTTGGCTACACCTCAATGGTCTACGCCACGGCGAGCATTGCGTTCCTGTCGTTTATCGTGTGGGCGCACCATATGTTCGTGGTGGGTATCCCGTTGGTGGGCGAGTTGTTCTTCATGTACGCCACCCTGCTGATCGCGGTGCCCACCGGGGTCAAGGTGTTCAACTGGGTCAGCACCATGTGGCAAGGCTCGCTGACCTTTGAGACGCCGATGCTGTTTGCCGTGGCCTTTGTGATCCTGTTCACCATCGGCGGCTTTTCCGGGCTGATGCTGGCCATCGCTCCGGCGGACTTCCAGTACCACGATACCTACTTTGTGGTGGCGCATTTCCATTACGTACTGGTGCCCGGCGCAATCTTCGGGATCTTCGCCTCGGCCTACTACTGGCTGCCGAAATGGACCGGCCACATGTACGACGAAACCCTGGGCAAGCTGCACTTCTGGCTGTCGTTCGTGGGGATGAACATGGCGTTCTTCCCCATGCACTTCGTGGGGCTGGCCGGGATGCCGCGGCGGGTGCCGGACTACAACCTGCAGTTCGCCGACTTCAACATGGTGTCGTCGATTGGCGCCTTTATGTTCGGCGCCACGCAGATTTTCTTCCTGTTTATCGTGATCAAGTGCATCCGTGGCGGCGAGCCGGCGCCGGCCAAGCCGTGGGATGGCGCCGAAGGGCTGGAGTGGAGCATTCCTTCACCGGCGCCCTACCACACCTTTACCACGCCGCCGGAGGTCAAATGAACCCGGTCATGAAAACACTCCCGATCCCCTGTGGGAGCGGGCTTGCCCGCGATGGCGGCCTCAAGACCCCTGCAGAGCTTGAGGGCCTCATCGCGAAGCCAGCTCGCCCAGGTGGGCGTCATGGCTGACTCCGTACCTCTCAACCGCCTGGTCACGCGCCTGCTTATCCTGGTGCTGGCGATGTTCGCCTTCGGCTTTGCCCTGGTGCCGATCTACGACGTGATGTGCAAAGCGTTTGGCATCAACGGCAAGACCGCCGGGCAGTACGAGGGCTCGCAGGTGGTCGACCCCTCGCGCCAGATACGGGTGCAGTTCCTGTCGACCAATGCCATCGATATGGTCTGGGAATTCCACTCCAGGGCCGACGAAATCGTGGTCCATCCCGGTGCGGTCAACGAGATGGTGTTCGTGGCCTTCAACCCCACCGACAAGCCGATGACAGCCCAGGCGATCCCGAGTATTTCCCCGGCCGAAGCGGCGATGTACTTCCACAAGACCGAGTGTTTTTGCTTCACCCAGCAAGTGCTGCAGCCGGGAGAGCGCATCGAGATGCCGGTGCGCTTCATTGTCGATCGCGACATGCCCAAGGATGTGAAGCATTTGACCCTGGCGTACACGCTGTTCGATATCACTGCGCGCCAACCGCCCGTGGCTGTCCATACCGGCGGCTAGGCGTGCCTGCGGGCTCGATTAGGAGAACGGATACATGTCGACTCATGATACGTACTACGTACCAGCGCAAAGCAAATGGCCAATAATTGCCACGTTTGGGCTGTTGATCACCGTGTATGGCCTGGGTGTGTGGTTCAACGACCTTAAGGCGGCCCGCCCGGAATCCCACGGTCCGCTGATCTTTTTCGTTGGCAGCCTGCTGCTGGCCTACATGATGTTTGGCTGGTTTGGCGCGGTGATCAAAGAAAGCCGCGCCGGCTTGTACAGCGCGCAGATGGACCGCTCGTTCCGCTGGGGCATGACCTGGTTCATCTTCTCCGAGGTGATGTTTTTCATCGCGTTCTTTGGCGCGCTGTTCTATGTGCGGCATATGTCGGCGCCGTGGCTCGCCGGTGAGGGCTCCAAGGGCATTGCCCATATGCTGTGGCCCAACTTCGAGTTCGCCTGGCCGCTGCTCAACAACCCGGATCCCAAGCTGTTCCCGGCGCCGGAAGGCACCATCAGCCCGTGGGGCCTGCCGTTGGTCAACACCATCTTGCTGGTGAGCTCCAGCGTGACCATCACCATCGCCCACCACGCCCTGCGCAAGGGCCATCGCGGCGCGCTGAAGATCTGGCTGGCGATTACCGTGTTGTTGGGGGTGGCGTTCCTCGGCTTCCAGGCTGAGGAATACATCCACGCCTATAAAGAGCTGGGCCTGACGCTGGGGTCCGGGGTGTATGGCGCGACGTTCTTCATGCTCACCGGCTTTCACGGCGCCCACGTGACCATCGGCACGATCATTTTGTTCGTGATGCTGATGCGCATCCTCAAGGGGCATTTCAATGCCGAGCACCAGTTCGGTTTCGAAGCGGCCAGTTGGTATTGGCACTTTGTCGACGTGGTGTGGATCGGGTTGTTTTTCTTCGTCTACGTGCTGTAGCGACTTACCAGGGGGCGTGGGAAACCAGCTGGCCGCTGAAGAACCCCCAGGTGATCAGCGCCAGGGTGATCACGGCCAGCACCACACGCACGGTCAAGGCGGTGACGAGGCGATTGGAGTGGCCTTCGTCCTTGACCAGAAAGAACAAGCCACTGAACAGGCTCACTACAGTAGCGATCAGCATCAGGGCAATAGCGGCTTTGAGCATGGTCAGGCTCCAGGGCTCTTTATTTTGAGGGGCGGGCAATGAGATTCAGTATAGCCAGCGCAGCATCGACCTTCGCGGTAACGCCATGAAACGCTTTCGCCCCGGGATTGCACCGACCCTGGTGGTGCTGGTGTTGCTGCCGTTGATGGTGTTCCTGGGTTTTTGGCAGTTGTCCCGTGGCCAGGAAAAACAGGCGCTGCTCCAGAGTTACGCCGAGCGCCGGGCGGCGCAGCCTCTCAGCGTTGCGCAACTGGCGGCGGTGGCTGATCCGGCCTTTCGCCGGGTGCAGTTGCGCGGGGAGTTCGATGCCGGGCACAGCGTGCTGCTGGATAACCGCATGCGCGACGGCAAGGCCGGCGTCGAGTTGCTGCAACCCTTTCATGACCAGGCCAGCGGCCAGTGGCTGTTGCTCAATCGCGGCTGGCTGCCGTGGCCGGATCGGCGCACGCCGCCAGCTTTCACCACCCCCGACCAACCTTTGAATATCAACGCCTGGGTGTATGTCGCCCCCGGCGAGACGTTCCAGCTACACGCCGACCCGGCAGCCGCGCAATGGCCGCGCCTGCTGACGGCGCTGCACCCGCAGGCGCTGTGGGCCGAGCTGGAGCGCAGCGGGTTTGCCTTTGAACTACGGGCCGAAGCGGGCCCGGCGACCTATGAAACCCAATGGCCGGTGGTGGCCATGGGGCCGGAAAAACACGTGGGGTATGCCGTGCAGTGGTTCGCCATGGCGCTGGCGTTGCTGGGCCTTTACCTCTACCTCGGCTGGCACAACGCAAGGGAGAAGCACCATGGGAGCGGCCATGAATCCACTCAACATGTCTGACACGCCAGCGGCGCCCAATCGCAGCAAGGGGCGCTGGCAACTGATTCTGATCCTGCTGATGGTGATCGGCCCGATGGTGCTGGCGACCCTGATGTACAAGTGGCAGTTCTGGGTGCCGGATAACCGCAGTGATCATGGCGAGATGATCGGCAACGGCCAGACCCGCGCCGATATCGGCGTACAGGCCGACGAGGGGCGCTGGCAATTGCTGGTGACCGCACCCGCGGCCTGCGCCGCCGATTGCCAGCAGTTGGTCTACCTCGCGCGCCAACTGCAGATCGGCCTGGGGCGTGATGCGTCCCGTGCCAGCCATGCCCTGGCCAGTGCGCAGCCGGTCAGCGCCGCGTACGAGGCCAAGCTCAAAGCCGAATACCCGCAATTGCGGCGCTTGCCCCTGGACCTGCCGACCTTCAAGCAAAATGCCGCCGCGCCGGGCGATGCGCAACTGTGGATCGTTGACCCCCACGGCAACCTGGTGCTGCGCTATGACGCGCGGGTCAAGGGCAAGGATCTGCTCAACGACCTGCGCCACCTGCTGAAACTGTCGAATATCGGATAAGGGCATCGTCATGGCCAAACCTGGATTTCGCCTCGCGCTGTTTGCCACCCTGCTGGCGCTGATTGTGGTGCTGCTGGGCGCCTACACGCGCCTGACCCATGCCGGCCTCGGTTGCCCGGACTGGCCGGGTTGCTATGGCTTTATCAGCGTGCCGAAAAGCGAGGCCCAGTTGGCCCATGCCGAGTTGCACTTCCCGGACACGCCGGTGGAGGCCGACAAAGGCTGGAACGAGATGGTCCATCGCTATGCGGCGGGCACCCTGGGGTTGTTGATCGCGCTGTTGGCCACCCGCGCCTGGACCCATCGCCGGCATCCGGGGCAGCCGTTGAAGCTGCCGCTGTTCCTGCTGGTTGTGGTGTTTGCCCAGGCAGCCTTTGGCATGTGGACGGTGACGCTCAAGCTCTGGCCGCAGGTGGTCACTGGGCATTTGCTGGGTGGCTTCGCGACGTTAAGCCTGTTGTTTCTGTTGACCCTGCGTCTGTCCGGGGTGTTGCCGGCGCTGATCGTGCCCCGGCGTTTGCAGTATTGGGCCACCGCCGGCCTGGTGCTGGTGATCGGGCAGATCGCCCTCGGCGGCTGGGTCAGTTCCAACTATGCGGCGGTGGCCTGTATCGACTTGCCGACCTGCCATGGCGAGTGGTGGCCGGCGGCGGATTTTGCCAATGGCTTTCACCTGACCCAGCATATCGGCCCCAACTACCTGGGCGGGCAACTGGACAGTGATGCGCGTACGGCGATTCACCTGACCCATCGCCTGGGCGCGCTGGTGGTGACTGTGGCGCTGCTGGGCCTGGCCTGGCAGCTCAAGGCGGTGGGCATGACCCGCCTGGCGGGCCTGCTGCTGGTCGCCCTGGCCGTGCAGATCGGCCTGGGCCTGAGCAATGTGTACTTTCATTTGCCGCTGCCGGTGGCGGTCGCCCATAACGCCGGCGGTGCAGCGTTGCTGCTGACCCTGGTGCTGGTCAATTACCACGCCCGTACCAGCCTGGTGCGGGTCCGCCATCAAGTGCCGTTCGGTTGGCGCTTCAGCCCGCGCAAGCACGTGTCGGGTCTGATTACCCTTAAAGGAGAGATGCCATGGCGACCTTGATTGGCGAGCGTCACAGCCAGGCGATCTGGCGCGACTACCTGGAGCTGACCAAGCCCAAGGTGGTGGTGCTGATGTTGATCACCTCGCTGGTGGGTATGTTTCTCGCCACCCGCGCCGGGGTGCCGTGGACGGTGCTGATCTTCGGCAACCTGGGGATTGCCCTGTGTGCCGGCGGCGCAGCGGCGGTCAACCATGTGGTGGACCGGCGCATCGACGCGCTGATGGCGCGCACCCATAAGCGGCCGCTGGCGGAAGGCCGGGTGTCGCCGGCCGCCGCGCTGACATTTGCCCTGGCGCTGGCGGTGGCCGGGCTGGGCTTGTTACTGGCGTTTACCAACCCACTGGCGGCCTGGCTGACCTTGGCCTCACTGCTGGGCTATGCGGTGATCTACACCGGTTTTCTCAAGCGGGCGACGCCACAGAACATCGTGATCGGCGGCCTGGCCGGCGCGGCGCCGCCGTTGCTCGGTTGGGTGGCGGTCACCGGGCATGTGAGTGCCGAGCCGTTGTTGCTGGTGCTGATTATCTTCGCCTGGACCCCGCCGCACTTCTGGGCCCTGGCCATCCATCGCAAGGAGGAGTACGCCAAGGCCGATATCCCGATGCTGCCGGTGACCCACGGCGAGCACTACACCAAGGTGCATATCCTGCTCTACACCTTCGCGCTGCTGGCGGTGAGCCTGATGCCCTATGTGATCCATATGAGCGGGCTGTTGTACCTGGGGTGTGCGCTGGTTCTGGGCGCGCGCTTTCTGCAATGGGCCTGGGTGCTGTACCGTGGCAGTCGGCCGCACGCGGCGATCAATACCTTCAAGTACTCTATCTGGTACCTGTTTTTGCTATTTATCGCCCTGCTCGTAGACCACTACTTATTGTTGAACCTATGACTCGAACTCAAAAAACTGTCTTTATCCTGGTGGCCCTGGTGGCGTTGATCATGGGCCTGACCGTCAACAAAGTGCTGTCTGGCAAGGGCCAGGGCGACCCCACGGCATTGATCGACGCGGGCATTATCCTGCTGCCGCAAAGCCGCCAGCTGCCGCCTGTGACCATGACCAACCAGGACGGCCAGCCGGTACTGGTCAATGAGTTGAAGGGCAAGTGGAGCGTGCTGTTCTTTGGCTACACCTTCTGCCCGGACATTTGCCCGACCACCCTCGCCCAGTTGCGGCAGATCAAGAGCGAGCTGCCCAAGGACGTGGTGGATAAGCTGCAAGTGATCCTGGTCAGCGTTGACCCGCATCGCGACACGCCGACTCAGCTCAAGCAATACCTGAGCTACTTCGATCCGCAATTTGCAGGCCTGACCGGGGCGAATGTGGAAGAGGTGCAGAAGGTCTCGAATGCCGTGAGCATTCCGTTTATTCCGGCGGATACCAGCAAGCCGAACTACACCGTCGACCATAGCGGTAACTTGGCGTTGATCGGCCCGGACGGCACCCAGCGCGGGTTTATTCGTGCGCCGTTGAACAACCAGAAGCTGGTGGCGCAGTTGCCGGGGTTGTTGCAGCGCAACTGAGCCGAACGGCTATTTTGCTGACCATACAAAACAAATGTGGGAGCGGGCTTGCTCGCGATAGCATCACCGCGGTGTAACTGATACACCGCGGCGCCTGCATCGCGAGCAAACCCGCTCCCACATAAAGCTGCTCCCACATTCTGAACTGCGGTGTGTTGGAGCCCGATCAGAACGCCGGCAGGATCGCCCCTTTGTACTTCTCGTTGATGAATTTCTTCACTTCCGGGGTCTTCAGGGCTTTGACCAGCTTCTGCACCGCGTCCGAATCCTTGTTGTCCTCGCGGGTCACCAGGATGTTGACGTAAGGCGAGTCGTTGCCTTCGATCGCCAGGGCATCCTTGGAAGGGTCCAGCTTGGCTTCCAGGGCGTAGTTGGTGTTGATCAGCGCCAGGTCGACCTGGGTCAGCACGCGCGGCAGGGTGGCGGCTTCCAGTTCGCGGAATTTCAGACCTTTTTCGTTGCCGGTGATGTCCTTGATGGTCGACAGGATATCGGTCGGGTTCTTCAAGGTGATCAGGCCCTGGTTGGCCAGCAGCAACAGCGCGCGGCCGCCGTTGGTGGCGTCGTTAGGGATCACTACATTGGCACCGTTCGGCAGCTCGGCCAGGGTCTTGTACTTGCTGGAGTACGCGCCCAGTGGCTCCAGGTGCACGCCGGCGACGCTGACCAGGTGGGTGCCCTTGGCTTTGTTGAACTCATCCAGGTACGGCTGGTGCTGGAAGAAGTTGGCGTCCAGGCGCTTCTCGGCCACCTGTACGTTCGGCTGCACGTAGTCGGTGAACACCTTGACCTTCAGGTCCACGCCTTGCGCGGCCAGGGCCGGCTTCACGAATTCAAGGATTTCCGCGTGCGGCACCGGTGTGGCGGCGACCGTCAGGGTTTCGGCGGCGTGGGCGGAAAACGCGGCAACCGCGGCGAAAGCAACCAGTAGTTTTTTCATCCAACAAGCTCCTTGTTCGGGCATCTGCCGGCGGGGGCCGGCAATCGCCTTTATTTTCGAGAGTAGTGTGTCACCAGCTTATCGCCGATGGTTTGCAGAATCTGCACCAGCACAATCAACATCACCACGGTCACGACCATGACGTCATCCTGGAAGCGCTGGTAGCCATAACGGATCGCCAGGTCGCCCAGGCCGCCGGCCCCCACCACACCCGCCATGGCGGTGTAGCCCACCAGGGCAATGGCGGTCACGGTGATTGCAGCAATGATGCCCGGCTTTGCCTCGGGCAGCAGCGCCTTGGTGATGATCTGCCGTGTGGTGGCGCCCATGGCCTGGGTCGCCTCGATGATGCCGCGATCGACCTCGCGCAGGGCGGTTTCCACCAGCCGTGCGAAGAACGTCGAAGCGCCTACCACCAGCGGTGGAATCGCACCGGCCACGCCCAGCGAAGTGCCGGTGAGGAACACCGTGGTGGGGATCATCACGATCAACAGAATGATAAACGGCAGAGAGCGGATGGCGTTGACCACGAATGCCAGGGCGGCATAAGTGGTTTTCTGCTCCAGCAACTGCCGTGGGCTGAAAAGAAACAGCAGGATGCCCAGTGGCAGGCCGACCAGGACGGTGAAAAACAGCGAGGTGCTGAGCATCAGCATGGTGTCGCTGGTGGCAACCCAGATATCAGCCCAGTCGACGTTGTCGAAGTAATGCAGTAGCACGTCCATTAACGCAGGACCTCCATATGCACATCGGCTGCGGTAAAGCGCGCGAACGCCGCTTCCATGTCACCGCCGGTGATGGCCAGGGTC
Organism: Pseudomonas sp. FP818; assembly: GCF_030687335.1. Classification (NCBI taxonomy): domain Bacteria; kingdom Pseudomonadati; phylum Pseudomonadota; class Gammaproteobacteria; order Pseudomonadales; family Pseudomonadaceae; genus Pseudomonas; species Pseudomonas sp. FP818. Next base: position 67,812 of record NZ_CP117427.1, read on the forward strand.
AGTTGCCCGTAAGGGGTATCTTTGATGTGGTCGATACGACCGGCGAGGATGCTGTAGTCCACACCCGTTTCGCGGGCGACGGTACCCAGCAGTGGCGCGTAGGTCGCTTCGCCCTGGAACGTCAGGCGCACGATGCGGCCTGGCACATGGGCGAACACATCACGCTGCTCGCCTTCATCGACCTGCTCGGCTTCCTGCACAAAACGCTTGGTGGTCGGGTGCTTGGGGTGCAGGAACACGTCGGCCACCGGGCCTTGCTCGACAATCACCCCGGCGTCCATCACGGCGACCTGGTCGCAGACACGGCGGATCACGTCCATTTCATGGGTGATCAACACGATGGTCAGCTTCAACTCGCGGTTGATCTCGGCCAGCAGTTGCAGGACCGAGGCGGTGGTCTGCGGGTCGAGGGCACTGGTGGCTTCGTCGCACAGCAGGATTTTCGGTTTGGTGGCCAGGGCGCGGGCGATACCGACGCGCTGCTTCTGGCCGCCGGACAACTGCGCCGGGTACTTCTTGGCATGGTCTGCGAGGCCGACCCGGTCCAGCAGCTCGGCCACCCGCGCATCAATCTCGCGGCGCGACAGTTCGCCCGCCAGGGTCAGTGGCAGCGCGACGTTGTCGGCGACGGTCTTGGAGGCCAGCAGGTTGAAGTGCTGGAAGATCATCCCGACCTGCTGCCGGAAACGGCGCAGGCCGTTGGCATCCAGGGCGGTGACTTCTTCGTCATCGACCTTGATCTGGCCGCCCGAAGGCTCTTCCAGACGATTGATCAGGCGCAGCAGGGTACTTTTTCCCGCGCCGGAATGGCCGATGAGGCCAAACACCTGGCCGTTCTCGACGCGCAGGCTGGTGGGGTGCAGTGCGGGAATATCCTTGCCGGCGACCCGGTAGGTTTTATGGACGTTATGAAACTCGATCACGTAGCGAACCTTGTGGGGCGCATTGAAAAGGGATCAGCGGTTAGCCGGGCGCGCATTTTAGCCTGTCCGTATAGCGTTTCTTAGCATTTATTTCGTATTCAACCAGCGATTTGGCAATAACGCGATCAAAGGTCATAAAAAAGGAACGGTAAAAAATCCCGTCAGTCACTACTTAAGCAACTCGATTTCCCGGGTGCCGTGCCCGGGGTTTTGCTCACACGAGCCAGGGACCGCTCTGGCCTACGCAAACGAGGAGTTTTGTCTGATGAGTACCAAAAAACCCGCTACGCCGCCCAAGAGCGAGCTTGCAGGCACCGATACCCTGGACCGTGGCAACACCAATGCCAAGCTGCAAAGCCTGGAAAAATTCCGTTCCGACGCCACTGGCCAGGCGCTGCGCACCAACCAGGGGGTGAAAATCTCCGATAACCAGAACACCCTGAAAGCTGGCGCCCGGGGGCCTTCGCTGCTGGAAGATTTCATCATGCGTGAAAAAATCACGCACTTTGACCATGAACGTATCCCGGAGCGCATCGTGCACGCCCGCGGCACTGGCGCCCATGGCTACTTCCAGACCTATGAAAACCATTCGGCGCTGACCAAGGCGGGTTTCCTGCGTGACCCAGGCCGTAAAACCCCGGTGTTCACGCGTTTTTCCACAGTGCAGGGCCCGCGTGGTTCAGGCGATACGGTGCGTGACGTGCGCGGCTTTGCCGTGAAGTTCTTCACCGACGAAGGCAACTTCGACCTGGTGGGCAACAACATGCCGGTATTTTTCATTCAGGACGCGATCAAGTTTCCTGACTTCGTGCATGCGGTAAAGCCTGAGCCGCACAACGAAATTCCTACCGGCGGCTCGGCTCACGACACGTTCTGGGATTTTGTCTCGCTGCAGCCGGAATCGGCGCACATGGTGATCTGGGCGATGTCCGACCGCGCCATTCCAAAAAGCCTGCGCAGCATGCAGGGTTTTGGGGTGCACACGTTCCGTCTGGTGAATGCCGAGGGTCAATCCAACTTCGTCAAATTTCATTGGCGCCCGACAGCGGGTACCTGCTCCCTGGTGTGGGACGAAGCGCAAAAATTGGCCGGTAAAGATACCGACTACCACCGTCGCGATTTGTGGGATGCGATCGAGATGGGCGATTACCCGGAGTGGGAATTGGGCGTACAGGTGATTCCGGAAGATAAGGAGCACTCGTTCGACTTCGATATCCTCGACCCGACCAAGTTGATTCCGGAAGAGTTGGTGCCCATCACCCCGCTGGGCAAGATGGTGCTCAATCGCAACCCGGACAACTTCTTCGCTGAAGTCGAACAGGTCGCGTTCTGCCCAGGCCATATCGTGCCGGGTATCGACTTCTCCAATGACCCGCTGCTGCAAGGTCGGTTGTTTTCCTACACCGACACACAGATCAGCCGTCTAGGTGGCCCGAACTTTCACCAGTTGCCGATCAATCAGCCGCTGACGCCCCTGCATAACAACCAGCGCGATGCCATGCACCGCAGCACCGTCGATAAAGGCCGCGCGTCCTATGAGCCGAACTCTATTGATGGCGGCTGGCCGAAAGAAACCCCGCCGGCAGCACAGGACGGCGGTTTCGAGTCGTACCCGGAGCGCATCGACGCGCACAAGATCCGTGAGCGCAGTGAATCGTTCAGCGACCATTTTTCCCAGGCACGCCTGTTCTTCAACAGCATGAGCAAGCACGAGCAGGAGCACATCATCGCGGCCTACAGCTTTGAGCTGGGCAAGGTCGAGCGTGAGTTTATCCGCGCGCGTCAGGTCAATGAGATCCTCGCCAATATCGACCTGAGCCTGGCCAAGCGCGTGGCCGAGAACCTGGGCCTGCCGGCGCCGAAAAAAGGCACCGTGCCGGTGCGCAATACTGCACCGGAGCGTTCGCCGGCCTTGAGCCAGGCCAACCTGCTGTCGGGGGATATCAAGACGCGCAAGGTGGCGATCCTGGCGGCCAATGGTGTGGATGGTGCCGCGATTGCCGCGCTGAAAAAGGCGCTGGCCGCAGAAGGCGCCCATGCCAAGTTGCTTGGGCCGACCTCGGCGCCGGTGACCACCGCCGATGGCAAGAGCCTGGCGGTGGACGCCTCGATGGAAGGCCTGCCGTCAGTCGCGTTTGATGCGGTGTTTGTGCCGGGTGGGGCGAAGTCGATCCAGGCGTTGAGCGGCGACGGCGTGGCGTTGCATTACCTGCTGGAGGCGTACAAGCATTTGAAGGCGATTGCCTTGGCGGGTGAGGCGAAGCAGTTGCTGGCGGTGTTGAAGCTGGAGGCGGATGCGGGACTGATTGTCGGCGGGGATGCCAAGGCGTTGAAGGCGTTTATTGCGGCGATTGCCCAGCATCGGGTCTGGGAACGGGAGCCTAGGGCCAAGGCGGTTCCGGCTTAAGTCATTGGTTGCTTGATAGGGCGCCATCGCGGGCAAGTCGAATCGTCGCACTGCCCGCGACTGGCTTCAGTCGGCTTTACGCGGAATCAACACAACCTGCGCCGGAATATGCCTGAGGATCTGCCGATGAATCTTCAGGTCGTACCCTGAATCAATCCGCTTCACCCGTTTAGTCAGCAGCGTGTTCAGCCACGGGTAATCCTCGGTGCGCGGCACCTGGATGCTCACATCACACTGGTAATTCACCACATCGGTGGCGATGGCATCCAGTTGATGGCGCAATTCCTGGATATCCGTGAGGTTCAGCGCCACCGTGGTGCTTTCGGCGGTGGGGTCGATGACCTTGGCTGGCGGCTTGGCTTCGGCGGCTTTCAGGGCGGCCTCGGCTTTATCCAGCTCGGCCTTGCGCGCGTGGGCGATGGCGTTGTTGACCCCACCGGTCAGCGCGGGAGCCTTGGGCATCAACGCCCGGGCGCGGCTCAAGGCCGTAGCGGCGGCGTTGACATCGCCTTTTTGCAGGACGATCTGGCTGCGCTGCAAATAGGCCTCGGCCAGTTGGCGCTGATACGGCTCGAGTGCCGGGTCGTCGGGCGATTGGGCCTGCAACGCGGCGAGTTGGTCCTCGGCGGTGGCCAGCTCACTGCTGGCCAGGTTTTGTTCCAGCTGTGCAATGGCCACCGCGCGCGCATCCGGCACCTCGGGGGCGACGGGTGGGGTGCTTTGGCAGGCGCCCAGCAGCAGGGAAAATGCGGCAAGGAGCAGATAACGGGAGGTGAACGGCTTCATTCCTGCGACTCTCTAATTGCGCAAAAAGCGAGCAAGTCTACACCCCTCGACGGGGCAGGACAAAACTCAGCAGAAACAGTGCGGCGGCCGTGACCACAATCGACGGCCCGGCCGGGGTGTCCTTGAACCAGGACAGTGCCAGGCCACCACACACGGCAAGCATCCCCAGCAAACTGGCGCCAACCGCCATCTGTTCCGGCGAGCGTGCATGACGCTGGGCGGCGGCGGCGGGGATGATCAATAGCGACGTGATCAACAATACGCCGACTATCTTCATTGCGACAGCAATCACCACCGCGATCAGCAACATCAGGGTCATGCGCAGCGCTGGTACGGGCAGGCCTTCGACAGTGGCCAGCTGTTCGTGGACGGTAATTGCCAGCAGCGGTCGCCACAGGGCTACCAGCAGAATCAGCACCGCAGCGCTGCCGCCGAGAATCCAGGCGAGGTCCGTGGGGCTGATGGCCAGCAGGTCGCCGAACAGATAGGCCATCAGGTCGATCCGCACTTCATGCATAAAGCTCAGCACCACCAGGCCCAGGGACAGGGTGCTCGGCGCGAGGATCCCCAGCAGGGTGTCCGAGGCCAGTGGCTGGCGCTGTTGCAGGGTCACCAGCAGCACCGCCAGCAGCAGGCAGCCGACGGTCACGGCAATGGTCGGGCTGACGTCCAGCAAAAAGCCCAGGGCCACGCCGAGCAAGGCGGCGTGGGACAAGGTGTCGCCAAAGTAGGCCATGCGTCGCCAGACCACGAACGAACCCAACGGGCCCGCCACCAGCGCCAGAGCCAAGCCCGCAAGCAGGGCGTAGAGCAGAAAATCAGCCATGCTTGCAGCCATCTCCGTGGACGTGGGTATGAGGGGCAGTCGGATCGGCGACCACGGCGCCATGCAGGTCGTGGGCATGGTCGTGACGGTGGTGGTAGATCGCCAGGCTCTGGGCGTTCTTGCCGAACAGCTCGACGAAGGCCGGGTCGCCGCTGACCTGCTCCGGGTGGCCGGAGCAGCAGACGTGGCGATTGAGGCAGACCACCTGGTCGGTGGTGCTCATCACCAGGTGCAGGTCATGGGACACCATCAGCACGCCGCAGCCATGCCGGTCGCGCAGGCGGGTGATCAGGCTGTAGAGCTCGGCCTGGCCGGCGACGTCGACGCCCTGCACCGGTTCATCGAGCACCAGCAATTCGGGTTCGCGCAGCAGGGCGCGGGCCAGCAGCACGCGCTGCATTTCGCCGCCGGAGATGCTTTGGACCGGGCTGTCGATGACCTGCTCGGCACCCACTTCCTTGAGCGCAGCCTGGGCGCGAGTGCGGTCCACGCCCGGTACCAGGCGCAGGAAACGCAGCACCGAGAGCGGCAAGGTCGGATCGACGTGCAGTTTTTGCGGCATGTAGCCGATGCGCAGCTTGGGCTTGCGCCAGACACTGCCGCTATCGGGCTTGAGCAGCCCCAGTACCGCGCGGACCAGGGTGGTCTTGCCGGCGCCGTTGGGGCCGATCAGGGTGACGATCTGCCCCGGCTCGACGCTCAGGTCAATGTTGTCCAGCACGTTCTGGTCGGCGAACGTGACGCCGACCTGTTCCAGGCGGATCAGCGCAGTGCTCATCAAGCCCCCTGGCAGCCCGAGCAGATGCCAACCACTTCGACGGTCTGCCCTTCGACTCGGAAGCCGACATCGCCGGCACTCTTGATAATCGCGTCGCTGATGCTTTTTTGTTCAAGCTCGATGGCGGCGTGGCATTCGCGGCAGATCAGGAACTGACCCTGATGCGCGTGTTCCGGGTGGTTGCAGCCGACAAACGCGTTCAACGAGGCGATGCGATGCACCAGGCCATTTTCCAGCAGGAAGTCCAGCGCACGGTACACCGTGGGCGGCGCGGCGCGGCGGCCGTCCTGCTCGCTGAGCACGCCGAGAATGTCGTAGGCACCCAGTGGCTTGTGGCTCTGCCACACCAGTTCCAGCACCCGCCGACGCAGGGCGGTCAGGCGCAGGCCTTGGCGTGCGCACAGGGCATCGGCCTCCGACAGTGCGTTGTGCACGCAGTGAGAGTGGTCGTGGGGACGGCTGGCAAGCGGTGTTTTAGGCATGAGCGGCGACAGATATTTGTGAGAGACGTTATTATGTTACCCGTTCCTGCTGACTTGAGTGCTTATCGTGTCCCGACTTTTTGCCGTTTTTGTCGTATTTGTCACCAGTTTATTGATTGCCGGGGCTGCCCAGGCCGAGGTTCGGGTGCTCACCAGCATCAAACCCTTACAGCTGATTGCCGCCGCTGTGCAGGACGGCGTGGCGGTTCCAGAGGTGTTGTTGCCTCCGGGAGCCTCGCCGCATAACTACGCATTGCGCCCATCCGACGTACGGCGTGTGCAATCGGTGGATCTGCTGTATTGGATCGGTCCGGACATGGAAGGCTTCCTGCCACGGGTCCTCAAGGGTCGCAACTTGCCCACAGTGGCCGTGCAGGAACTGCCGGGCCTGAAGCTGCGGCATTTCGCCGAAGATCATCACTCCCATGGCGAAGAAGCCGACGACCATGATCACGATCATCGCCCCGGCAGCCTGGATGCTCACTTGTGGTTGTCGCCGGTGAATGCGCGGGTGATTGCGGCCAGGATGGCGGCGGACTTGAGCGCGGCTGACCCCGCCAACGCAGAGCGCTACCAGAGCAACCTGCAAGCGTTCAACGGGCGCCTGGATGCCTTGGACCTGCGTTTGAAAGCGCGCCTGACGGGGATCGCCGGCAAGCCTTACTTCGTCTTCCACGAAGCCTTCGATTACTTTGAAGATGCCTACGGCCTCAAGCACACCGGCGTGTTCAGCGTGGCCGCCGAGGTACAACCCGGTGCCCAGCATGTGGCGGCGATGCGCACGCGCCTGCAGGAAGTGGGCAAGACCTGCGTGTTCAGCGAGCCACCCTTGCGCCCCCGCCTGGCCGAGACCCTGGTGGCTGGCCTGCCGGTGAAACTGGCGGAATTGGATGCCCTGGGCGGCTACACCCCGGCCACGGGCCAGGGGTATGAGCAGTTGCTGGAGAAACTGGGTAACGATTTGGCAGGGTGCCTGGAGTCGTTGTAACCGACGACATAGAACCCCTGTGGGAGCAGGCTTGTGTGGGAGCGGGCTTGCCCGCGATAGCGGTGTATCAGGCGCTGATAGGCGACTGACACGCCCTCATCGCGGGCAAGCCCGCTCCCACAGCGTCAGAGGGCGAACGGCAGTTGGAGAGTGGCCTGCTGGCGCTGCTCCAGTCGTTGCTGGAACTCCACTGGATCGTGAATCAGCACGTCCTGCCCGGCAAATGACTCGGCAGCAATCAGCCGTGACAGCCAAAACCGCACACACGCCACGCGCAACATGGTCGGCCACAGCTCGGCTTCCTTGGCGCTGAACGGCCGCAGTGCCGCGTAGGCGCCCAGCAGTGCGCGGGCGCGATGGCCGTCGATCACCCCGGCGGCGTCCGAGCACCAGTCATTCAGGGCAATCGCCACGTCGTACAGCATCGGCCCGGAGCACGCGTTGTAGAAGTCGATCAACCCAGTCAGGTGGGTGCCTTCGAACATCGCGTTGTCGCGAAACAGGTCGGCGTGGAGGTTGGCGCGGGGCAGCGTGAGGATCTGTTCCTTGTGTTGCTGGATTTCATCCAGTGCCGTTTGCAACAGCTGCTGCTGGTGGGCGTCGAGGTGCGAAATCAGCTGCGCGCCCTCCTCGAGCATCCAATCCAACCCACGATCGGTCTTGCGCTCCAGCACCTTGTCGCCCTGGGTGGCCAGGTGCAAGTGGCCAAGCAACTCGCCTACTTGCACGCAATGCTGGGCGTTGGCGTCCTGGATGTGCTTGCCCGCCAGGCGCGGTTGCAGCAGCGCCGGCTTGCCTGCCAATTCGCGCAGGGCCACGCCGTCGGTGGTGCGCAGGGCGTAAGGCACGGGCAGGTCGGCGTCGTGGAGTACGTCGAGCAGTTCAATGAAGAACGGCATTTCGTCCACGGGGCCGCGTTCAACCAGGGTCAGGACAAATTCGCCCTGTTCCAGGCTGATAAAGAAGTTGGTGTTTTCGCTACCAGCGGCAATTCCCTGGAAATCGAGCAGGCGGCCGAGCCCGTAAGGGGCGAGAAAGGTTTCCAGCTCGGGCCGAGCCAGGGGGGTGAACACAGACATGGTTAAAACTGCCAGTACGGGCGCCGCGGGCCGCAGCGCCGATTAAAATTAAGAAATCATTTCCATTCGAAGATCTTCCATGACGGGATCAGCATATCCGGCTGGTCTGAGCGGATGAAGTTCGCATCGGTTCCGTCCGCGCGCACCAGAAAATACGGTTTGCCGCCCTTGGGCGTTACCTTGATTGCATACAGGAAGCCGTTTTGGCGGTATTCCTGGATGGTCTTGTCGCCTTCCGTGCGAATGGTGACTTCCGGATCGCCCGAAGGAGCATCGTCTGCCGCTATGGCAGCCATCGGAGCGAGTGCAATCAGGCCGGTCAACAGCAGGCGATTGAATGTGCGCATGATAACCTTGTCCCTTTGTTGTCAATGGTCCGGCTATTCTAGCGCCAGACCCGCCGAAAAGGTTGATCCTGCTCATGAGCCAAGCCCCCCTCGTCCTGGTGGACGGTTCTTCATATCTGTACCGCGCCTTCCACGCGCTGCCGCCGCTGACTACGTCCAAAGGCCTGCCGACCGGTGCGGTCAAGGGCGTGTTGAACATGCTCAAAAGCCTGCGCAAGCAGTACCCGGACAGTCCGTTCGCGGTAGTGTTCGACGCCAAGGGCGGGACATTTCGCGATGACATGTACGCCGAATACAAGGCCAACCGCCCGAGCATGCCCGATGACATGCGCGTGCAGATCGAGCCGCTGCACCAGAGCGTGATCGCCCTGGGCTTCCCGCTGCTGTGTGTCGAAGGTGTCGAGGCCGACGACGTGATCGGCACCCTGGCCCGCAGCAGTGCGGCTGCCGACCGCCCGGTGGTGATCTCCACGGGTGACAAGGACATGGCGCAGTTGGTCGATGGGCACATTACCTTGGTCAACACCATGACCGGTAGCGCCATGGATGTGGACGGCGTAAAGGAGAAATTTGGTGTCGCTCCCGAGCAGATCATCGACTATCTGGCGTTGATGGGCGATTCCTCCGACAACATCCCGGGTGTTCCCGGTATCGGTCCTAAGACCGCTTCGGGACTGCTGGTCGGTGTGAACGGCGGATTGAAAGAGCTCTACGAGCAGCTCGATATTGTCCCGAGCTTGCCGATCCGTGGGGCCAAGACCCTGCCGGCCAAGCTGGAAGAGCACAAAGAGATGGCGTTCCTGTCCTACCAGTTGGCGACCATCAAGGTCGATGTGCCCCTGGATGTTGGCCTGGAAGACTTGCACCTGATCGAGCCGGATCGCGAGAAGCTGCTTGAGCTGTACACCCTGCTGGAGTTCAAGAGCTGGATCGATGAGATTCAGCGTGATGCCAAGCGGGTCGAGCTCAAGGCTGCCGCTGACGTTGCACCGGCTCAGGTTGCAGTTGCGGCCCAAGCGCCTGTGGCCCCGGTCGAAGCGCAGTACGAGACCATCCTCGACCAGGCCCGCTTTGACGTCTGGTTGAAAAAACTCAATGACGCGAAGTTGTTTGCCTTTGATACCGAAACCACCGGTGTCGACGCCCAGCAGGCGCAACTGGTGGGGGTTTCATTTGCGGTGCAGGCCAATGAAGCGGCCTACATCCCGCTCACCCATTCCTACATCGGCGTGCCCGAGCAACTGGACCGCGATACGGTGTTGTTGGCTCTCAAGCCGCTGCTGGAAGACCCGAACAAGCTCAAGGTCGGTCAGCACGCCAAGTTCGACATGAATATCCTGGCCAATTGCGCCATTGGCGGCGACCCGGCGCACGGCATCACCGTGCGCGGCATCGCCTTCGACACCATGCTCGAATCCTACGTGCTGAACTCCACCGCGACCCGGCACGACATGGACAGCCTGGCGAAGAAGTACTTGGAGCATGACACCGTCAGCTTCCAGGACATCGCCGGCAAAGGCGCCAAACAGCTGACCTTCGACCAGATTGCCCTGGAGCAGGCCGGCCCCTACGCTGCTGAAGATGCCGATGTGACCCTGCGCCTGCACCTGGCCCTGTACGAACAACTCTGCGCCCTGCCGAGCCTGGCCAGTGTGCTGACGGATATCGAGATGCCATTGGTGCCGGTACTGGCGCGGATCGAGCGCCAGGGTGCCCTGGTAGATGCCGCGCTGCTCGGCGTGCAGAGCATCGAGTTGGGCAACAAGATGGTGGAACTGGAGCGTCAGGCGTATGAAATCGCCGGCGAGGAGTTCAACCTGGGTTCGCCCAAGCAATTGGGGGCAATCCTCTACGAAAAACTCGGGCTGCCGGTGTTGAAGAAGACTGGCAAGGGCCAGGCCTCTACCGCCGAGGAAGTGCTGGCCAAGCTGGCCGAAGATGACTATCCATTGCCTAAGGTGCTGATGCAGTACCGCAGCATGAGCAAACTCAAAAGCACCTACACCGACCGTTTGCCCGAGCAGATCAACCCGCGCACGGGGCGGATCCACACCTCTTATCATCAGGCCGTGGCCCGCTACCGGGCGTTTGTCGTCCAGTGATCCGAACCTGCAGAACATCCCGGTGGTGCGCACCGCCGAAGGCCGGCGGATCCGCCAGGCGTTCGTTGCGCCCAAGGGCTACAAGCTGCTGGCGGCGGACTACTCGCAGATCGAGCTGCGGATCATGGCGCACCTGTCCAAGGACGAGGGCTTGCTCAACGCCTTCCGCGACAACCTGGATGTACACACGGCCACGGCGGCCGAGGTGTTCAAGGTCGAGCTGGGTGAGGTCACGTCCGACCAGCGCCGTAGCGCCAAGGCGATCAACTTCGGCCTGATCTACGGCATGGGCGCGCAGAAGCTGGGCAAGGATATTGGCGTCGATACCAAGACGGCCAAGGCCTACATCGATGTGTACTTTGCCCGCTACCCAGGGGTGCGCGAGTACATGGAGCGCACCCGTGCCCAGGCATCCGACCAGGGCTATGTGGAAACCCTGTTCGGGCGCCGCCTGTATCTGGCGGATATCCACTCCAACAAGCCCCAGGAGCGCGCGGGCGCAGAGCGTACCGCGATCAACGCGCCGATGCAGGGCACTGCCGCCGATATCATCAAGAAAGCCATGGTCAAGGTCGACAACTGGCTGACGGAGTCGGGGTTGGACGCCAAGGTCATCCTGCAGGTACACGATGAATTGGTACTGGAGGTCCGCGAAGACCTGGTGGCTGAGGTCAGCGAGAAGATTCGCGAGCACATGAGCGGTGCGGCGAGCCTGGATGTGCCGCTGCTGGTGGAAGTCGGGGTGGGCGATAACTGGGACCAGGCGCACTGATCATCTGGCAGTGCTGCGGCATGACGTCGCAGCACTGCCTATAGATCGGAAAGCTCCGAGGGTTATTTCCAATAGTTTTTCCGGGCGCCGGAACTTAACCCATGAAAAGTCACTCAGAGTTACTGAATGGGTGGTGAAGCCCTTCAATGCTCCTATGTTGTGTTAAGTGTTGGCAGATATCTGGACCCCGCCCTAGCGGTCCGGAACTTGGACCCCGAACTTCCCCTCCCCATACGAAGTCCGGGGTTTTTTTTGCCTGCAGAAAAGTTACTCGGCGATTTCCGCGCCCTTGTCCGCCAGCTCCATCCAGCCTGCCAGCACGGTATAGGCGTCTTCCAGGCCCATGCGCTTGGGCGCCGAGAACAGCTGGATAGTGATCGCATCACCCCAACCCTTACGGATTTCGGCCTGCACTTTGAGCAAGGTGTTCTTGGCTGCGCCGTAGGTCAATTTGTCGGCCTTGGTCAGCAAAATATGCATTGGCATGCCACTGGCGACCGCCCAATCGAGCATCAACAGGTCGAAATCGGTCATTGGATGACGGATATCCATCATCAGGATCAGCCCTTTCAGACTTTCGCGGCCACCCAGATAGGCTTCCAGGTGACGCTGCCAGTGCAGCTTCAATGGGATAGGTACTTTTGCGTAACCGTAGCCCGGCAGGTCGACCAGACGCCGATCATCGTCTAGCTTGAAGAAGTTGAGCAGCTGTGTACGGCCCGGGGTTTTCGAGGTGCGAGCCAGGCTGGCATGGGTCAGGGTGTTGAGCGCGCTGGACTTACCGGCGTTGGAGCGCCCGGCGAAGGCCACTTCAAAGCCTTCGTCGTCGGGGCATTGGTCGACTTTGGCGGCGCTGAGCATGAACGTGGACTGTTGGCACAGACCGAGGATGGGGTTCTTGAGTTGCATGGGATTTCCGATGTGGGCGGTGCCGGGAATGGGTGCGGCAAGTAGTGTCGTTCCCGTTTCAGTGGCGCCAGTATATAATGCCGCAGATTTTGTGTGTGCTTTGTCCCAGCGAAGGATGAAGTTCACGGGAGCGATAGACCTTTATTGCGCATTAGAACGCAAAACGCTTCCAAACCCTGAAAAGGTCGACGTATGACCCAGTGGCTGCTAGCTGTCGGTGTCCTGATACCACTTTACAGTGCGCAGGCTACACAGGATCCGGAAGCTGTGTACAACCGCGTTTGTGCGGCTTGTCATGCCGGGCAGTTGCCAATGGCCCCCAAGCGGGGTGACCAGGCAGCCTGGGCGCCGAGACTGGCGCAAGGCATGGATACGCTGGTGCAGCATGTGACCCAGGGTTTCAAGGCGATGCCGCCGCGTGGTTTGTGCATGGAATGCCGTGCCGAGGATTACCAGGCCATCATTGTTTTGATGAGCGAGTAGACCCGGTCCATAACTCTATAACCTTTAGCCGTAATTGGATTAGCTGATGAACAAATTGATCGTGAGTCTGCTGTTGACCTTGGGCATCACTGGTGTTGCCCATGCTGCAGGTGACGCTACTGCTGGCCAGACAAAGGCCGCTGTATGTGGTGCCTGCCATGGAGCGGATGGCAACAGTCCGTTACCCAACTTTCCAAAACTGGCGGGCCAGGGTGAGAAATACCTGACCAAGCAGATGCACGACATCAAGGACGGCAAGCGAACGGTATTGGAAATGACCGGCATGCTGACCAATCTCAACGATCAGGACCTGTCGGATATCGCGGCGTATTTCGCCAGCCAGGCAGGCAGCGTGGGGGCGGCGGATCCAAAACTGGTCGAACGTGGTGAAAAGCTGTTCCGTGGCGGCGACCTCGACAAAGGCCTGCCGGCCTGTACCGGCTGCCACTCTCCGGATGGCTCGGGTAACGCCGCAGCAGGCTTCCCGCACCTGGGTGGCCAGCACGCCCAGTACATTGCCAAGCAACTGACTGATTTCCGCAAGGAAGAAGCCGGCCGTGCCAACGATGGCGATGCAATGACCATGCGTACGATTGCGCGCAAACTGAGTGACGAAGACATTGCAGCGGTAGCCAGCTACATCCAGGGCCTGCACAAGTAAGGTGCGCAAGACCGGGGGTACATCAGCGGTAACGTTAACGCTCGATTAATCCGTCGATGCAAGCATAAAAAGGGTGGCTGAGGCCGCCCTTTTTTGTGGCCGCTACCGTTACACTAACGAACTCATGCCCGTGTAGACCTGTCATAAAAAAGGTCGCGCGAGGCGACTTTATTTGTCCAGGAGTAAAGCATGCGTAAATTGATCCTCAGCGCCGCTCTCGTCACTGCCAGCCTGTTCGGCATGACCGCCCAAGCCGCCGATGTGCCGCTTGAAGCGGGCAAGACTTATGTTGAATTGGCCAATCCGGTGCCGGTTTCCGTGCCGGGCAAGATCGAAGTCGTAGAGCTGTTCTGGTATGGCTGCCCGCATTGCTACTCTTTTGAGCCGACCATCAACCCTTGGGCCGAGAAGCTGCCTTCGGACGTGAACTTCAAGCGCCTCCCGGCCATGTTCGGCGGCCCTTGGGATGCCCACGGCCAGATGTTCCTGACCCTGGAAGCCATGGGTGTGGAGCATAAGGTCCACAACGCGGTGTTCGAGGCAATCCAGAAACAAGGCAAGCGCCTGACCAAGCCTGAGGAAATGGCTGACTTCCTCGCCACCCAGGGCGTGGACAAGGACAAGTTCCTGACCACCTTTAATTCCTTTGCCATCAAGGGCCAGATCAAACAGGCCAAGGATCTTGCGCAGAAGTACGGCGTGCAAGGCGTTCCAACCCTGATCGTCAACGGCAAGTACCGCTTTGACCTGGGCTCCACAGGTGGTCCTGAAGCGACCCTCAACGTTGCCGACCAGTTGATCGCCAAAGAGCGCGCAGCCAAGTAAGGGGCTCGCCATGCGTCGCTGGGGTACTGAACGAGTGGTTGGCCTGCATGATCCGCAGGTCAACGAACACCACCTGACGTCCACCGGCCTGCCGGCGGATAGCCGGCTGCGCTTACTGAGCTTCAATATCCAGGTAGGCATCAGTACCGAAAAGTACCGCCACTACCTGACCCGGGGCTGGCAGCATCTGCTGCCCCACAACGGTCGGGCCGGCAATCTGCAGAAGATTGGCGACCTGCTGGGCGATTTCGACCTGGTGGCCCTGCAGGAGGCCGACGGTGGCAGCCTGCGTTCAGGCTACGTCAATCAGGTCGAACACCTGGCCCACCTCGGTGCTTTCCCCTACTGGTACCAACAACTCAATCGCAACCTCGGCCGACTGGGCCAGCACAGCAATGGCGTGCTCAGCCGGTTGAAGCCCTCGGTGATCGAAGACCATCCACTGCCGGGCCCGAAAGGGCGTGGGGCGATTCTGGTGCGCTTCGGCGAAGGGCCCGAGGCGCTGGTGGTGGTCATGATGCACCTGGCGCTGGGGGCGCGTACCCGGACCCTGCAGTTGGCCTACATCCGTGAGCTGATTGGCGATTACAAACACCAGGTGCTGATGGGGGACATGAACACCCACGCCAGCGACCTGTTGCAGAATTCTCCGCTGCGCGACCTCGGGCTGCTGGCGCCGCAGGTCGAAGCCACGTTCCCCAGTTGGCGTCCGCAACGCTGTCTAGATCACATTCTGTTAAGCCCGACCCTGACGCTGGAACGCGTGCAGGTGCTGGCGCAGCCCATTTCCGATCACCTGCCGGTCGCGGTAGAGATTCGTCTGCCGGGTTCGCTCACGGCTGATGCATTACCCGCGTTGAGCCCCGGCCCTCGCGGACCCCTTGCATGAGCGACGACGCCCAGCGCTGGAAAGAAAAATACCTGTTAAGCATCGAGCAACAAGAAAAGCTCGAACGTCGTTGGGCTGCGCGCCTCGACTTGCTGCGTCGTGGGCTGGTGCGCAGCACGCTGGCGGCCGAAGGCACGGATCGGGCCGTGGACCAGTGTATGAAAGAGATGCGCGATGTGGTGCGCACCGATGACATGGACGCCGCGCTCGCCGCCTTGTTGCCACGCCTGGAAAAGGCCGTGCTGGACTCCGAGCAACGCCGTGAAACGCGGGTGGATCAGATCAGTACGGCGCTGACCGCCTTGGTCTCGCAATTACAGGCCCTGCCCTTGCCCCGGGAAGTCAGTCGCCCGCTGAAGAGCTTTGCCAAGCAGTTGGATAGCCGAGTCGGCCAGGCGCGGGAAATTCCCCTGCTGCTCAGTGAGTTGAGCGGTCTGCAAGGGCAGGCCCTGAGTAATCTTGAGTCGGATGACGAACCTGCTCGTCCAGGTTTGTTGCAGCGCCTGTTTGGTGGCAAGGAGGCGGGTACAGAGGTTGCGCCGGTTGAGCCCGCTGTTTCTCCGCCTTCCCGGCAACCCCCTGCGGTAGCAGCAAGCCCGGCCACCCCGGTGGTTGAGGATGCGGCCGAGCTGGCCCAGGCCCTGCGTGCCTTCGCGCCACAAGCCCAGGCCCCGCAGCAGCCGGTACTTGAAGTTGCGCCTGCACCTGCACCTGCACCTGCACCTCAGCCTGTGGCGCCTCGGGTTGATGTGGATGAGCGTGTGGCATCAGTGCCCGAGGTTGGCGCTCCTCGCTTATCACCCGTCGAGACCCTCGCGGTCGCCATCGAAACCCCGGAACCGCCCCGACCTGTCGAAGTGAGCCTTGCCCCGCTGCCTGAACGGGCTGTCGCTGCGGCGGTAGTTGCGCCCGAGGTCCTGCCCCTGGTGCCGCAACCGACCGAGATCGGCAGTCTGTCATTGCCGCCTGTGCTGGACGACGAATCGGCAGAGGTTGACCCTGAGGCGCTGTACGCCCTGCCCGATTCCCCCGAGCCGTCCTACAGCTCTGTCGCCAAACATATCGAAGACACCCTGCTCGGCCTGCTGGGCGACCTCGCTCTGCCCGAGCGGCACCGGCCCCAGGCGCAAGCCATGCGCGAACGCCTGGCCCAGGGGCTGAATTGGTACGAACTGCTACCGATCCTCGATGACCTGGCGGTATTGATGCTGGCCATCACCGATAGCGGCCAGCATGAGTTCGAGGCCTACCTCAAGCATCTCAACGAGCGGCTGGAAGCCTTCCAGAGCAACCTGCAGGCGGCCAGCGACGGGCACGCCGACAGCCGCAGCGCCGCGCGCGAGATGGACACGCAAATCCGTGAACAGATGGATGGCTTGCAAAGCAGTGTCCAGGAAGCGGCCGACCTCGATGACCTCAAGCAAGTGCTGGAAAGTCATCTTGAGGGGCTGTTGGGTGCCATGGACGAGCATCAAAAGCAGCGTGACCAGCGTGAACATGAAGTCGCCGCGCGGTTGCAGGGTTTGGCCGAGCGGGTGGCGAGTATGGAGCAGGAGGCCCAGGGCTATCGGGACCACCTTGAGGTGCAGCGCCAGAAAGCCTTGATCGACCCGCTCACTGGATTGCCCAATCGTGCGGCCTGGAGCGAGCGCCTGGAGTACGAGGTCAATACCTGGCATCAACAGGGCAACAGCCTGTCGTTGGCGATGCTCGACCTCGACCACTTCAAGCGCATCAATGATAGCTACGGCCATCTGGCGGGCGACAAGGTGCTGAAAATCATCGCCACTGTATTGAGCAAGCACCTGCGCCCGACGGACTTTATCGCACGGTTTGGCGGTGAGGAGTTTGTGCTGCTGATGCCGGATTCGGCGTTGGGCGGTGCGCTGGAACTCGGCGAACGCCTGCGGGCGGCCATCGAGGCGTGCCCGTTTCACTTCAAGGGCGAGCGGGTGACCATTACGATGTCCATCGGCATGGCGCAGTTCCAGCCCGGCGAGCGCAGCGACCTGGCACTCAAGCGCGCGGACGAGGCGTTGTATCGGGCCAAGGCGGCGGGACGCAACCAGGTGCAGGCGGCCTGAAAATTTGTTCGATTTTGTATTGCCGGCCGCTGGCCGGCAAACCGTACGTTACACTGTTGCATTATCGTCTTTAGCGTACTGTCTGTTGCCATGAAATTTCTAGTTACTGCTCTACTGTTCCTCACCCTCGCCGGTTGTGCGAGTGGCCCGCGGCTGGATACCAGCCACCCATCGGTGAACTTCGATCATCGTATCCAGTTCGTCGTCCTGCACTACACCGCTACCAACCTTCAAAGCTCGCTGGGGCTGTTGACCAAAGGCCAGGTCAGCAGCCATTACCTGATTGGCGATGATGCCCGCGCAACCATCTATAAGTTGGTGGATGAAGACAAGCGCTCCTGGCACGCCGGAGAGAGTGAGTGGATGGGGCGTACCTGGCTCAACTCCAGCTCCATTGGCATCGAGATCGTCAATCCGGGTTATCGCGACACGCCAACAGGTCGGGTCTGGTATCCGTACTCCGAGGCGCAGGTCCAGTCCCTGGTGACCTTGCTCAAGGACATCAGTCAGCGCAACCGGATCAACCCGCGATTCATTATTGGTCATAGCGATATCGCGCCTGGCCGCAAACTCGATCCGGGTCCATTGTTCCCGTGGAAGCGCCTGGCTGATGAAGGTCTGGGGATCTGGCCCGAGGCCCAGGCAGTTGCGCGGTATCAGGCCGAGTACGCCGGGCAGTTGCCGAGCATTACCTGGTTCCAGGAAGAGTTGGCACGCTTGGGGTATGCCACGCCGCAAACCGGTGAATTGGATGTGGCGACACGGCGTGTACTGGCCGCCTTCCAGATGCGCTTCCGGCCGGCGTTGTTCGACGGTACGCCGGATGCGCAAAGTGCAGCGATCCTGCGGGCACTGAACCACCGCTAAGGTCTTTAAGCGCTGCGCGCAATTGAGGTGGGAGCCGTCGAGCTCCCACCTTTGATCGTTGCCGCCCTTGAGTGGCGTGCTGACTGATAGTTACAGCGGCAACGCCATATAGAACTGCGTGCCCTGCCCCGGCCGGGAATAGACCCCCATCCTGCCGCCGTGCAGCTGCACGATCTCCTTGCACAGCGCCAGCCCCAGGCCGGCGCCGCCTTTCTTGCGGCCTACCTGAACAAAAGGTTCGAAAATCCTGCCCTGCTGGCCATAGGCGATGCCTTCGCCGTTGTCCTCCACGCTGATGATCAGCCGTTCGCCATGGCGCCGCGCTTGCAGGCGAATCTGCCCGCCTTCGCTGGTATGGCGCAGGGCATTGCCCAGCAGATTGTCGAGGACTCGCTCCAATTGCGCCCGGTCGGCGTGTAGCCTGGGTAGTTGCGCCTGTGCCTCTATCACCAGGTCGATGTTTTGCGCATTCGCCAGTTCGGCAAAACGCGCGCGGGCATGTTCGAGCAGATCGTTGGTGTCGCAGGGCGCCAGGGTGAGTTTTTGCAGGCCGTTCTGATAGCGGGAAAAGTTAAGCAAGTCGTTGATCAGTTGCATCAAGCGCTGCATTTCTTCATTGACCGTATTCAGCAGGTCGGCTTCGCGCGACTCGGCGGGGAACTTCGCCCGTTCCTGGAACAGCCCGAATGCCATGTGCATACCGGTGACCGGCGTGCGCAGTTCATGGGAGGCGCGCAGCACGAATTCGCTACGCACACGCTCGAAGGCCCGCTGCTCGGTCACGTCATGCAACACCATCACCGCGCCGAGGATGTGCCCCTGGTGGTGGCTGACCGGCGTCATGCTGTAGGTCAGCAGGCGTGATTCGCCTTCGACTTCCACTTCCAGGTCGTCAGGCGCGCGCTCCAGGTTGCCGCCGCGCAGCACCAGATGCAGTTGCTCATCCAGTTCCGGGCGCTGTAACGCTTCGCCCAAGCCCTCTCCCAGGCGGGTCTCGTCCCAACCCAACTGGCGCTGGGCGACCGGGTTGAGGTGTTCAAGACGGCCTTGGCGGTCGATCATCAGCAAACCGTCGTCGATGCTGTCGAGCACGGCCTGCAAGCGTTGCTGGCCGGCGAGCAGTTCATCGACGTTCGTGGCCTGATGCTGACGCAGGGCTTCGGCCATGATGCCAAAGCGCCGGGTCAACAGGTTCATTTCTGCAGCTGAAGAAATAGGCAGCGTGACATCGAAATTGCCTTGGCCGATTTTATCGGCAGCCTTGGCCAGCGCCTCGATCGGCCCGCCAAAGCGCCGG
This sequence comes from Pseudomonas sp. FP818, assembly GCF_030687335.1. Lineage (NCBI taxonomy): Bacteria > Pseudomonadati > Pseudomonadota > Gammaproteobacteria > Pseudomonadales > Pseudomonadaceae > Pseudomonas > Pseudomonas sp. FP818. The sequence continues at coordinate 87,317 of NZ_CP117427.1, forward strand.
GCGATGCCATGGGCGGTGATGAACCCGATGATCAGCACTGCCAGCCCCACCAGCCCGAGCAGGCCGGCGATCCACAAGGCTCGCTCACGCGATTGCCGCACGGTTTCGCTGATGTTTTCCAGCGCGGTTTTGTGTTCGCTGATCAGCCCATTGCGCAAGGCGTTGAAGCTGGCGGTAAGTTTTGCGTTATTGCGCAGGGACGGCGGCGTACTTTCATTTTCGTCGAAGGCTTCGATAAACCTCAGGTAATCGGCCTTGGCCTGAGTGAGACCGCCGATCCGGTCCACACTTCTCTCATGGGCGATGCCTTGGTCCAGCAGCTTGAAATACTCCTGCTTGGATGTATTCAGCGCGACCGGGTCCGGGGTGTCGTTGAGCATCAGGATCAACTGGTCGCCCAGGGTCTGGCGCAGCTTGAGTCCAAGGTCCAGGGTAATGAAGTTGCTGCGGATCAGGGACTCCTGGGTCTTGGCCATTTGCATGACACTCACCAGCCCCAGCAGCAACCCAAGCAGGGCCACGGTGATCAGCGCAGAGATACTCAGGAACAGCCGCGTGCGCAGTTTCATCGCCAACTTCATAAGGTGCAGCTCACAGGTTGTATTGCTTGCGTTTGCGATACAGCGTCGATGCATCAATGCCCAGGGTCTTGGCCGCCTGGTCCAGGGTATCGCTGGTGGCCAGGACGGCGCCGATGTGGGCCTTTTCCAATTCATCCAGGCTCAACGCCGCACCAATACGCGGGGAATTGTTGGTCGGTTGCTCGGCCATCCCCAGATGGCTGATTTCGACTTTCTCCTGGGCGCAGATGATGCTCGCGCGCTCTACGACGTTGCGCAGTTCGCGGATATTGCCCGGCCAACGGTAGTTGAGCAGGGCTTCACGGGCCTCATCGCTGAAGCCGCGAGCCGGCCGCGCATACTCTTTGACGAAGCGCGCCAGGAAGCGGTCGGCAAGGGCGAGGATATCTTCGCTGCGCTCGCGCAGGGGCGGCAGATGCAAGGTGATGACGTTCAGCCGATACAGTAAGTCTTCGCGAAAACGCCCGTCGCGCACCATGTCTTCCAGGTTCAGGTTGGTCGCTGCCAGGATGCGCACATCGGCGCGCCGAGTGACTGGGTCGCCGACCCGTTCATATTCCTTGTCCTGGATGAAACGCAGCAACTTGGGTTGCAACGTCAGGGGAAAGTCGCCGATCTCGTCGAGAAACAGCGTACCGCCGTCCGCCTGATTGACCCGCCCCAAGGTGCTTTCGCTGGCGCCGGTAAAGGCCCCGCGACTGTGGCCGAACAGCTCGCTTTCCATCAGTTCGGCGGTCAGGGATGGGCAGTTGATCGTGACGCAGGATTTTTTCGCCCTTTTACTCCAGCCATGAATGGCCCTGGCCAGCTCACCTTTACCCGTACCGGATTCACCGAGGATCAGGATATTGGCATCGGTGCCGGCCACTTGGCGGGCGGTTTCGAGCACCACCATCATCGACGGGCTATGGGAGTCGAGGCCATCCTTGGGCTGGCGTACTTCGCCTTCCAGCGCTTCGAGGCGTGCCGACAGCTGGCGCACTTCCAGTTGCTTGGCGGTGGCCAGGCGCAATTGGTCCGGGCTGCACGGCTTGACCAGGTAATCGGCCGCGCCCGCCTGGATCGCATCCACGGCAGTATCGACGGCTGAGTGGGCGGTGACGATCACCACGCGCATCCAGGGCGCCTGGACCCGCATTTGCGCCAGCACATCCAGGCCGTTGTCTTCGCCCAGGCGCAGGTCCAGGAAGCACAGGTCGAACACCTGGCGCTGCAACAAGGCATCGGCTTGGGCCGCGCTGTTGGCGGTGGCGACGGTATAGCCTTCATCTTCCAGGCAGTAGCGGAAGGTGCGGAGGATCGCGGACTCGTCGTCCACTAAAAGAATGCGGCCTTGAAGTTCCTTGGCTGATTCCATCTGTCCCGCGCTCCTTAAATTAAGAATGATTGATTTTGGTTAGTCCCGGAATAATCGGGCAAGTTGCATGGTTTATTCTGATTGATTCAAGGTCCTATCGCGCAGCTATCTAAGACCCTTCCTACTTATATGCCTGGGCAGTGGGTTTTTGACCCTTCTTGATGCTTCGGCAGCCCCACAGCCCGTTCTGATCCCTTGATCCGACCAACGACCATCGTGCATTTCGCACGGTGAGGATAGGCGCATCGTGCAGGATGCTGCTGATAAGAAAACCAATGATCTTATAAGCTACTGATTTTATTGGTTTTTATTCGGCGAAAAAACTGGCACGCACTCTGCAATATCTCTCTTACAAGCGTGATTAACGAACAAAACAAATGCGGGAGAGATTCAGGATGACTCGCCAAAGCCTCAAGCCATTGCGTGTATCGCCACTGCGCCTTCAACAGGGTCTGTTCGCCAGCCTTGCGTTGATGGTGACCTTGATCGGTGGCCAGCAGTTACAGCATTGGCAGCAGAGCCAGGCGTCCACCCCGCAGTTCGAACGCGCACCCATGACGCAGACCCATTTCCGTTCCGTTGGCAGCTCCAGCGCCGACGTGGCAACCCCACGCATGATGGCCGTTGAACAGGACATCGCCCTGTACGACGAACCTGTCCAGGAACGCTGGGTGTTCTAGGCACGAACCTGCCGCCCCGTTGGGTCGCGACAGGATGGCTACACAGCAGTCACTTCTATAGACGCAAAAGGAGAATCACCATGTTGAGTTGGGCAATCACATTCCTGATCATTGCCATTGTGGCTGCAGTCCTGGGCTTCGGTGGTATCGCGGGCACCGCCACGGGTATCGCCAAGATTCTCTTTGTCGTTTTCCTGGTGATGTTCATCGCTTCCTTCTTCTTTGGCCGTCGCGGTCGAGGCTGAACATGGCCAACTTGTTTTTTAAAACCCTTGCTGCCGCCCTGCTGTTGGGCGGCAGTGGCTTGGCCATGGCCGCCAATGACGGCCAGGCGCGGGCCAATGACCTGCTCAATACCGACCCGCAATATCGCGAAACCTGGCAGGGCGTGGTCAAGCAGGAAGAGCGTTTGCCTGAATGGGTGATCAATCTTTCGGGCACTGCTGAGCAAATGAATGCCGTGACGGAAGACGGTGATGGTTATTTGGTCGGGCCGCTGTGTGAAACGGCCGATACCTGCCTGAATAAACGTCTGATCGTGGCTTTCAGCATGGATAAGGACGATGCCTACGCGATGTTGGTCGAAGTGCCTGCGGGGCTTCCGGCAGACAAGTCACCGACACGGCATGCGGACTACCGTTTTCTTGGCAAGCCGGATGAAGGCATGCAGAAGTTGCTGATGGAGCAACTGAAGAAAGATCCGAATTGGTACTAGGTCCGTCTGCGGGCCTCACCAACATGGAAACCGGCCAACTGCCTGTTTCCGTTTGCACCGCCACCTGACGGCGATGCATGACCAGGGGGCCGGGTTGCTCTGATCAAGGTGGATCGGCGTGACCTACGGGTACAGGGAGTGCCTGCGCAAGGGCCGGGTCAGGAGAAAAGCTGCGACGCAGGTCCGCAGGCCGTTATGGCCTGATGGACTTGCGGCGGGCTTGAGAGCGATCGCTAGGCGCTTATGCCGCCCATAGCTGTAAAATTCCCTTCTGCTACATCACAACCATTTCACGGTGTTACTGCGCGACCATCTATCGAGAAAGTTTGGTCTCGGCCAGACTGGTTTTTCGATGGTATGCGTAGGAATTTTCAAGAGTTTTTCCCTCCCGGCAAAAAAACCGAAAATCCCTGAGCGAGCCTGAAATGGCCGGTTCACGGCATGTATGCCTGACAGAATGTCGCATTCGAACTGACCAAACAGACAGTTTTATTTGCAAAAACCCATGCCGATTCGGCATAGGGTAGGCGTTTACGGCATTAGACTATGCCCCCCCGCATCGGAATAGTTGCGCCTTTTTTCGCTTGCCAGTAAGCCATATCGGCCATCTGCGGTGACCTTCTACGGAGGCTGATGCTCACACTTTTTCGCTCCCGGGCGTTCCAGCTGGCGCATCTGCCTGAGTCCACTTGAAACAAGGGTAATGACATGAAGAAGGCAAAACTAAGCCTCGCCTGGCAGATCCTCATCGGTCTGGTGCTAGGGATTGCAATCGGTGCTGTACTCAACCACTTCAGTGCCGAAAAAGCCTGGTGGATCAGCAACGTGTTGCAGCCGGCGGGCGATATCTTTATCCGCCTGATCAAGATGATCGTGATCCCGATCGTGATTTCGTCGCTGATTGTCGGAATCGCCGGTGTAGGGGATGCGAAAAAGCTCGGTCGGATCGGTGTGAAGACCATCGTTTACTTCGAAGTGGTCACTACCATTGCGATTGTGGTCGGTCTGCTGCTGGCCAACCTGTTCCACCCCGGTGCCGGGATCGACATGAGTACCCTGGGTACCGTGGATATCTCCAAGTACCAGGCGACCGCCGCCGAGGTGCAGCATGAACATGCGTTCATCGAGACCATCCTCAACCTGATCCCGTCTAACATCTTTGCCGCCGTAGCCCGTGGCGAGATGCTGCCGATCATCTTCTTCTCCGTGCTGTTCGGCCTGGGCTTGTCGAGCCTCAAGCCAGACCTGCGCGAACCCCTGGTAACCATGTTCCAGGGCGTGTCCGAGAGCATGTTCAAAGTCACCCACATGATCATGAAGTACGCCCCTATCGGTGTATTCGCCCTGATCGCGGTGACCGTGGCCAACTTCGGCTTCGCCTCGCTGCTGCCATTGGCCAAGCTGGTGATCCTGGTTTACGTCGCCATCCTGTTCTTTGCCTTTGTGATTCTTGGCCTGATCGCTCGCCTGTTTGGCTTCTCGGTGATCAAGCTGATGCGCATCTTCAAAGATGAGCTGGTACTGGCCTACTCCACCGCCGCCAGCTCCGAGACCGTGCTGCCGCGCGTGATCGAGAAGATGGAAGCCTACGGTGCGCCGAAAGCCATTTGCAGCTTTGTGGTACCTACCGGTTACTCGTTCAACCTCGACGGTTCGACCCTGTACCAGAGCATCGCGGCAATCTTCATTGCTCAGCTGTATGGCATCGACCTGTCGGTTGGCCAGCAACTGATGCTGGTACTGACCCTGATGGTCACCTCCAAAGGCATCGCCGGTGTGCCGGGCGTGTCCTTCGTGGTACTGCTGGCAACCCTGGGCAGCGTGGGCATTCCATTGGAAGGCCTGGCGTTCATCGCCGGTGTCGACCGCATCATGGACATGGCGCGTACCGCCCTGAACGTGATCGGCAACGCCCTGGCCGTGTTGGTCATCGCGCGCTGGGAAGGCATGTACGACGATGCCAAGGGCGAGCGCTACTGGAACTCCCTGCCACACTGGCGCACCAAGACCGCGCTGCCGGCTGGCGAGACCAGCCACGGCTGATCCCTGCCTGATTCGCACAAACCCCGGTAAATCCGGGGGTTTGTCGTTTCTGCCAGCCCCGCTATCATTCGCCACATATTTAAAGGGGTGTGACTGATGCTTAATGGCCTGTGGCTTGGCTTCTTTGTCGTGGCAATGGTATCGGCGTTGGCGCAATGGCTGGTGGGCGGCAATGCCGGGATCTTTGCGGCGATGGTGGAGAGTATCTTCGCCATGGCCAAGCTGTCGGTCGAAGTGATGGTGCTGCTGTTCGGTACCCTGACCCTCTGGCTGGGCTTTCTGCGCATCGCCGAGAAGGCCGGGATTGTCGAGTGGCTGGCCAAGGCTCTGGGCCCGCTGTTCCTGCGGCTGATGCCGGAAGTGCCGGCCGGTCACCCGGCCATCGGCCTGATCACCCTCAACTTTGCCGCCAACGGCCTGGGCCTGGATAACGCGGCGACGCCGATCGGCCTCAAGGCCATGAAGGCGCTGCAAGAGCTCAACCCGATCCCCAACACCGCGACCAACGCGCAGATCCTGTTCCTGGTGCTCAACGCGTCCTCCCTGACCCTGCTGCCGGTGACGATCTTCATGTACCGCGCCCAGCAAGGCGCGCCCGACCCGACCCTGGTGTTCCTGCCGATCCTGCTGGCCACCAGCGCCTCGACCCTGGTGGGCCTGCTGTCGGTAGCACTGATGCAACGCCTGCGCCTGTGGGACCCGGTGGTGCTGGCGTACCTGATCCCCGGTGCGCTGGTACTGGGTGGCTTTATGGCCTTGCTGGCCACGATGTCGGCGACGGCCCTGGCAGGCTTGTCCTCGATCCTCGGCAACCTCACGCTGTTTGGCCTGATCATGCTGTTCTTGCTGATCGGCGCGCTGCGCAAGGTCAAGGTCTACGAAGCGTTTGTCGAAGGTGCCAAAGAGGGCTTCGACGTTGCCAAGAACCTGCTGCCGTACCTGGTGGCGATGTTGTGTGCGGTCGGCGTGCTGCGTGCTTCCGGGGCGCTGGAGTTTGGCCTGGAAGGCATTCGCCACCTGGTGGCCTGGGCCGGCCTGGACACGCGTTTTGTCGACGCCTTGCCTACGGCGATGGTCAAGCCCTTCTCCGGCAGCGCGGCGCGGGCGATGCTGATCGAGACCATGCAGACCCAGGGAGTGGACAGCTTCGCGGCGCTGGTGGCGGCGACGATCCAGGGCAGTACCGAGACCACCTTCTATGTGCTGGCGGTGTACTTTGGCTCGGTGGGTATCCAGCGGGCGCGGCACGCGGTGGGGTGTGCGTTGCTCGCGGAATTGGCCGGTGTGGTGGCGGCGATTACCGTTTGCTACTGGTTCTTTGGCTAAGGCTTAGATCGCTATCGCAGGCAAGCCAGCTCCCACATCTGAAGGTGTTTACGCATCAGAATGTGGGCGCTGGCTTGCCTGCGATGAGGCCCTCAGCGTTTCGGCGCTGCATTGCCCTGCGCCACCACCCAATCCACCACCTGCTTGTTCAACTGATCCCCCGCCAACCCAAACCCGGCCACCACCGCCGGCACCTGGGTATCACTCACTGGCTGGCGCACTTCAAAGCGCTTGGCCGCCACGATCCGCTGGTCACTGCCGCGCACCAGTCGCGCGTCCAGGCGTATCACCACCTCCACTGCCCCGCCCCGGTACTCGCTCTGGAAGGCCTGCAACTGCCCGCCCAGTTCGAAGTCCGCCTGCAGGTTGGTGTCATCGGTGCTCAGGAACGCCACCCGGCCATCGCGCTGGAAACCGTCCAACAGACGGTTGCGCAACAACACCGGCGCCGGATCGCTCCAGCGCGACTGGGCATAGCTGCTGATCAAGTTGCCCTCGGGGACCACGGCAATGCGCGGGCTGTCGATGAACTCACTGGCCTGTGGCTTGGCCAGGCGCAATGACCAGGTGCCCGGGCTGCCATGGGCTGTGGCCTGGGCTGCCGGTAGTCGATAGACGTTGGATGGATCGGCCTTGGGCAGGATCGAGCAGGCGCTGACCAGGGCCAGGGCCACCGGCAGGATCATTTGGTAAGCACGCTTCATGGCGTGAACTCCTTGTTCTTGTCACTGCCCAGCAGGTACCCGCTGGGGTTGGCTTCCAAGCGACGGGAAATGGCCCGCAGGGAGCCGAGGGTATCGCGCAGTTCGCGCACGGCCGGCGCCAGTTCATTGAGGCCCTGCATGCCGCTGTTCAGGGACTCTTTGTTGTCGCTCAACAAAGTGTTGATGGTCGCGGTGCTTTGCTCCAGGGAGCGCATGGCCCCTTCGGCGCTGCCGAACATCTGTTTGCCCTGGTCGTTGAGCAGGCCGTTGGCGTTGCGCATCAGCGCGGTGGTCTGCTCCAGGGTGGCACCGGCCTGTTTGCTGACCTGGGCCAGTTGCTGCATCACCACCTTGATATCGCCCCGTTGCTCGGCGATGGCCCCGGTGGTCTGCTCCAGGTGTGCCAGGGTGCCGCTCAGGCGATCGACGTTGGCGGGCGAGAACATGCGGTTGGCGTTGTGCAGCAGCAGGTTGATGCTGGTCATCAGGTCATTGCTGTTGTTCAGCAGCCGGGCGATGGGCGATGGCGAGGCGGTGATCTGCGGCAGGTTGCCGTTCTTGCCCTTGAGTTCGGGGCTTTGCGGGGTGCCGCCGCTCAGTTGAATGATCGAGGTGCCGGTGATGCCAGTCAGCGCCAGCTTGGCCTGGGTGTCTTCCTTGATCGGCGTCTGCCCGGCCAGGCGGATGCGTGCCAGGACGCGACGTGGGTCTTTCGGGTCCAGGCGCAGGCTGGTGACATCACCGACCTTGATCCCGCTGTACTGCACCGCGCTGCCTTGGGACAGGCCGCTGACCGCTTCGTTGAAGATCACTTCGTAATCCTGGAACGCGCTGTCGACGCTGGACTTGGCCAGCCACAAGCCGAACAGCATGGCGCCGACCACAACGATCACGCTGAACAGACCGATCATCACATGATGGGCTCGGGTTTCCATGTCATACCTCGTTAAGCTGTTGAGCGGCATCCAGTGCCGCACGGCCCCGTGGGCCATGAAAGTATTCGTGAATCCAGGCGTCGTCCGTTTCCGAAACAACATCTATGGCTCCGGCCACCAATACCTTTTTCTGCGCCAGCACCGCCACGCGGTCGGTGATGGTGTAGAGCGTGTCCAGGTCATGGGTGATCAGCAGCACACTCAGGCCCAAGGCATCGCGCAGGGTCAGGATCAACTGGTCGAAGGCTGCTGCGCCAATGGGGTCGAGGCCGGCAGTCGGTTCATCGAGAAACAGAATGTCCGGGTCCAGGGCCAGGGCGCGGGCCAGGGCCGCACGCTTGATCATCCCGCCCGAGAGTGACGACGGGTATTTGTCGGCCGCCGACAACGGCAGCCCGGCCAGGGCCAGCTTCACCGCTGCCAGGTGCTCGGCATCGGCACGGCTGAGACCGGCGTGTTCGATCAATGGCAGGGCGACGTTCTCCGTGACCGTCAGCGAAGAAAACAGCGCGCCCTTCTGGAACAGCACACCGAAACGCCGCTCCACCAGGGAACGCTCGTGCTCCGCCAGGCTCGGCAGGTTCTGCCCGAAGACCCGCACCTGGCCTTCACTGGGCTGGCGCAGGCCGACGATGCTGCGCAACAGCACCGACTTGCCGCTGCCCGAGCCGCCGACCACGGCGAGGATTTCGCCCTTGTACAGGTCCAGGTCGAGGTTTTCATGCACGCTTTGCGGGCCAAAGCGGTTGCACAGGCCACGGACTTCGATCACCGCCTCGCTGGGCGCACGCTGTAAACGGCTCACCAGCCCATCTCCATAAAGAACAATGCGGCCACCGCGTCGAGCACGATCACCACAAAAATTGATTGCACCACCGCAGAGGTGGTGTGGGCACCGACCGATTCGGCGCTGCCGCTGACCTTGAAGCCTTCCAGGCAGCCAATGGCGGCGATCAGGAAGGCGAAGAACGGCGCTTTGACCAGGCCCACCAGCAAATGCTGGACGCCAATATCCGATTGCAGCAGCGAGAGGAACATCGCCGGCGAAATATCCAGGGCCACGGCGCACACCACGCCGCCGCCGATAATTCCGGAGATCATGGCGAGGAAGGTCAGCATCGGCAGCGCCACCAGCAACGCGAGAACGCGGGGCAGCACCAGCAACTCCATGGGGTCCAGGCCCAGTGTGCGGATGGCGTCGATTTCTTCGTTGGCCTTCATCGAGCCGATCTGCGCGGTGAAGGCACTGGCGGTACGGCCGGCCATCAGGATTGCCGTGAGAAGGACGCCAAACTCCCGCAGGAAGGAGAACGCCACCAGGTCCACGGTGAAAATACTTGCGCCGAAACTTTCCAGCACCGTGGCGCCGAGAAACGCAACCACGGCGCCCACCAGAAAGGTCAGCAAGGCGACGATAGGCGCGGCGTCGAGCCCGGTCTGTTCGATATGCGCCACCATCGGCGTCAGGCGCCAGCGCTTGGGCCGGAACACGCCACGGGCGAGGGTTTCGAGGATCAGGCCGATAAAGCCGAGCAGCTTCATGGCATCTTGCCAGACGGTATCCACCGCGCCGCCGATGCGCGCCAGCAGTTGGATGCCGGCGCTTTCCTGCGGCTCTTTGACGGGCACACAGAAATCATTCAGGGAGCGGTAGACGGTCTTGAGCAGCGCGCGGTCGGCGGCGGGCAGACTGCAGTCGGACTGTTCGGCGGAGTGCTCGATGCGCTCGGGCCCCAACAGTTCCACGAGCAGCGAGGCGCCGGCAGTGTCTAGCGCGCCCAGGCCGTTGAGGTCGACGCGGGTGCTGGCGTCGTACTGGCCGTCGAGGCTCGCCGACAACCGCTTGAGGGCGCTGTAGTGGGCCAGCGTCCAGTCCCCGGTGACCCTGAGTTGGGGCGGTTGGGTGGACGCGTCCAGGTGGGCATTGCCTGCCGTTGTGCTACTGGTCATAAGCTCCGAGCTTGTTTGGCTATTCCACAATTGCTATGTAATAGCACGATCCATCCTACTTTGGCGTGTCCGTTGGTGCTGTGTCCGTGACTTTAAAGCGCAACACGCCGATCACCTGGCCATCTTCGGTCAGCACCCGCACTTGCCAGCGGCCCGCGGCATTCGCCGGGAAGTTCTGCTTGTGCGTCCAGGCCCGATAGCCTTCCTTGCGCCCGCCATGGATGTCCAGGGCAATGCGGTCGACCTCTTTGCCGTTGAACTGCCACACATGGTAGATGCGCTCGTCCAGGCCGCGCGGTGCGTTGATCGCGGTGTAGGCGTACAGGCCGCTGCTGCGCAGTTGGCTGGCGCTGACTTCCTTGAGGTCATCGCCGGGGGTACGGTCCTGCAATTGGGTGCTGATTGCCACTTCGCTCATCCACAGGGTCGCCGGCGGCACCCAACTGCGCAGGAACCAGCCCGCGCAACCGATCGCCGCCGTCACGCCCAGCAGCATCAGCCACCCCTTGACGCTGCGCAGTGGCAGGCTTACTGCCAGGCTGGGGATCGACAAGGCCATCGCTACGCCCAGGGCCAGTTTGTAACTTTCGGCGGTGGTCAGGTGCAGGATGATCGGCAACGCGGTGAGCAAGGCGGCAAATAGGGTCAGGGTGTGCAGCGCCAGAAACAGCGAGCGCTTGGGTGCCAGCCATTTGTAGTACAGCGGGTCGGTGATCGAGACGAGTGCGGCGGCGCCCAGCAAACCGGTGAAGATTGCCTGGCTGCTGTTCCAGGTGGTGGTGACAAAAAAGAATGGCAGGACAAAAAACAGGCTTTCCTGGTGGATCATTTGCGTGGCGTAGCGCAGCAGCGGCTCGGGGATTTCCCGCTTGAAGACCTTGCTGAACAACTGGGTGAAGCTGTTCTCCAGCATCAGCCACAGCCAGCTCACCAGCATGATGATCGCGATCCAGCTGGCCATGCCTTGCTGGCGGTCCACCAGGATAAAGCTGCCCACCCCCGAGATAAAACCGCCGAGTGCGATCACCCCTGGGTAGCGCTTCATCAGTTCGAGGATGCGCTGGATGAGATGGGTCAGGTTTGGCATTCGGCGGTTCGCAGTCTTTGTAGGAAAAAATCCCAGACAGAATAACGTCTTAGCCCTCTGAGTGGCGTGCGATTACGCAACTGCTTTGCGATAACGGAGCACGCCAATCAGCCCAATGGCAATCAGCCCCAGCACGCCTGCGGCGATCCAGCCCAGGGCGTCGTAACTGAGCAACGGCTTTTCGATGCGCCAGTAGCCGGGCTGGTTGAGCAACTGGCGCATAGCCTGGTTGGTTTGCGCCAGGCTTACGGCCTTGATGCGCTTGGCCGGGTCGCTGAAGCGGCCATCGGCGTAGTCGGCCAAGGCGCCCCAGTAATAGTCGGCCAGGCCACTGTTGCCCTGCACGGCCCATGCCTGGCGGTCGATGGCAGCTTGTTGCAGGCGGCTAAAGGTGACTCGGTCGAGGCCATCCTCAAGCAGCTTGGCCTTGAGGTTTTCGAGGACGTGTTCGGCTTCAGGCAGGTTGTCGCGGTCCAGGTCGGCGTTCAGGCTCATGAACCCCACGCCGCCCAGCACTTCGCGCTCGCTCCGCGGGCCGTAGGACAGGCCATGCTGCAGGCGCAACTGGCGATACAACGTCCAATCCAGATAGTCCTTGAGCAGGTCGTAGGTCGCGTCGTGCTGGTCGTCCAGTATCGGCTCGGGAAACAGCCAGTGCAGCTTGGCGCCATCGCCGACCCAGCCACGGACCAGGTCACGCTGGGTCGCTGCGGCCTCAAGGGTTTGCGGTAAGGCCCGGTGTTCACTGGGGTCTACCGGCTCGAGCTGGCCATAGGTGCGTTCCAGATAGGCCGGGAGCAGTTTGTCGAGGTCGCCGACGATGATCAGGGTCATGTTGTTGGGGGCGTACCAGTCCTGGCGTACCTTTTCCAACTGGGCGCGGGTCAGGTGCTCGACTTCGGCACGCTCGGCGCATTTGAGGCCCAGTTCCACCGCCAGTTGATTGCTGGCGTTGTGGCCCAGGTCCTGGCGATCCAGCAGGCGTTGCAGGTGCGAAGAGTGGCCGCCGTCTTCGCGCTCCACCACCTGTTTGGCCGCGTTGATTGCGGCGTCGCTCAGCTCGGTACGGGTCACGATTGCCATCAGCAGGTCCAGCACCTTGCGCTGGTTGCGCGCCGGGGCTTCGATGACGAAGGTGGTGTCGGCATTGCTGGTGTAGGCGTTCCACTCCCCGCCCAGGGCCTGCATCTGTTCTTCCAGTTCGCCCTCGCCGCCGCCATTGATGCCGCTGAATAGCAGGTGCTCCAGCAGGTGCGGCAGTTCCTTGTCCGCGCAACTGAAGTCGTCCAGGCCTACACCGACCACCAGGCGGATCGCCACGTGCCCACGTTCGGTGCCCGGCTTGAGCAGCAACTGCAGGCCGTTGGGCAACAGATAGCCTTCGACCTGCAAGCGGTCAAAGGCAAAGGCGTGGGCCGAGCCTATGAGCAGGCAGGCGAATAACAGGCGACGCATAACGGGGTTCCTGGCGGGTGATGACTTTGGGAGCAGCCAGTGTGTCAGGCATGCATTTTTCTGCTGACACACCGCTATCGCGGGCAAGCCCGCTCCCACATTGGTTGGGCGGTGTTTTTAACTGACTCCCCGGGCGTGCGGTTCGTTCAGGGCGAATGGGTGATGTCGGCAATATTGTCCGCTGCCAGCGCGCCGGTCTCGGAGGTTTCCAACACTACATAAGCACTGCTGCAAAACAACGAGTTCAGGCGTTTCATGTCGGCAATCAGCTCCAGGTGCAGGGAGCTGGTCTCGATACTTTGCACGATCTTGCGTTGCAGGCGGCTGACGTGGGCGTGGGCCAGGCGCCGTTCCTGGGCGCGAAAGCGGCGCTTCTCGCGCAGTAATTGGCGGGCGCTTTCCGGGTCGGCGCTGAGGAATACCGACAGGCCCAGGCGCAGGTTGGAGATCAACTGGCTGTGCAGGTCGGCCAGTTCCTCCAGCCCGACTTCGGAAAACGAGCGACGCTGGGAGGTTTTCTGCTGCTGGACCTTGCGCAGCATGCGCTCGATCAAGTCGCCGGCCAGCTTCAGGTTGATCGACAGCTCGATGATTTCGGCCCAGCGCCGGCTGTCGTGCTCGCTGAGGTCCTCCCGAGGCATTTGCGCCAGGTACAGCTTGATCGCGCTGTAGAGCGCCTCGACATCATCGCTGAGGCTGCGCATTTCCTGGGTGATCGCGGTTTGTTTGCCGCGCAGCACTTCCAGCATGGCGGTCAGCATGTTGTCGATCAGGTCGCCTAGGCGCAGGGTTTCCCGCGCGGCATTGGCCAGGGCCAGGCTCGGCGTGGACAACGCCGTGGGGTCGAGATGGCGGGGTTTGGCCAGGCCATTGGCCTCTGGGCGCTCCGGCAGCAGCCAGGCACACAGGCGTGCCATGGGGCCGATAGTCGGCAGCAGGATCAGGCAGCGGGTGACGTTGTAGAGCAGGTGAAAGGTGATGACCATGCCCTGGGCGCTGTAGTCCAGGGTGTCCATCCACTGCACCAGCGGGTCAAGCACGGGAATGATCAGCAACAGGCCGATCAGCTTGTACAGCAGGCTGCCCAGGGCCACTTGGCGGCCGGCGGCGTTTTGCATGCTGGTGCTGAGGAAGGCCAGCACGCCGCTGCCGATATTGGCGCCGATCACCAGGCCGATGGCCACATGCAGGCCAATCACCCCGGCGCCGGCCAGGGTCGCGGTCAGCAGCACGGCGGCCAGGCTGGAGTAGGAAATCATCGCAAACAGCGCGCCCACCAGGGCATCGAGCAGAATGTCGCCGGTCAGCGAGGCGAACAGCACTTTGACGCCTTGGGCCTGGGTAATCGGCCCGGCGGCTTCAACGATCAGTTGCAGGGCGAGAATGATCAGGCCCAGGCCGATCCCCACCCGCCCCATCTGCCCGGCGCGTGTCTGCTTGCGCGACAGGAAGAAGATCACCCCGAGAAAGATCAGCAGCGGCGACAGCCACGACAGATCCAGGGTCAGCACCCGCGCCATCAATGCGGTACCGACGTCGGCACCGAGCATGGTCGCCAGGGCGGGGGTCAGGCCCATCAGGCCCTGGCCGACAAACGAGGTCACCAGCATCGCCGTGGCGTTGCTGCTTTGCACCATGGCGGTCACCAGGATCCCGGCAATGAACGCCAGCCAGCGCCTGGCCATGTTCTGCCCGATGACTTGGCGCAGGTTGGAACCGTAGACCCGCAGGATGCCAGTACGGACGATATGCGTGCCCCAGATCAGCAGGGTTACCGCAGAAAGAAGATTGAGCAGGGTCAGCATGCTCGGCCCCCTGTATTGAGTCGTGCTCGAAGTGGAGCAAAAAGTGCCGCGTGCCGTTTTGGGTTGTGTACTTAAGCTGTAGTTGGCGAACGGCCTGTGCGCCAGCATCGCATAGCTAAAGTCGGCTTTGAAACAAAACTGTCATGAAATCAGCTTTTTGCAGGCGAAAAAAAGGGGCCCGCATGGGGCCCCTCATTCGGTCATCGCAGGTTTACTGGCCCGGAATGTCCTTGCGCAGTTTCACTGGATCCTGCTGCTTTTTCTTCTTCGCGATGGCGCTACGCATCTTGATGTTGACCGCTTCTACCGCCAGGGAGAACGCCATGGCGAAGTACACGTAGCCTTTTGGCACGTGGACGTCGAAGGATTCAGCGATCAGCACGGTACCCACGATCAACAGGAACGACAGCGCGAGCATTTTCAGCGACGGGTGCTTGTCGATGAACTCACTGATGGTGCCAGCTGCCAGCATCATCACCAGTACCGCTACGATGATCGCCGCGACCATGACCGGAACGTGGGAAACCATACCCACGGCGGTAATCACCGAATCCAGGGAGAACACGATGTCGATGATCGCGATCTGGATGATGGTGTAGATGAACTTGCCACCCTTGCCTTTCGGCTCTTCGTGGGTTTCGTCTTCACCTTCCAGGGCGTGGTACATCTCCTGGGAGCTTTTCCACAGGAGGAACAGGCCGCCGAAGAACAGGATCAGGTCGCGACCGGAAATACCCTGGCCTGCAATGGTGAACAAGTCGGCGGTCAATTGCATGACCCAGGTGATCGACAGCAGCAACAGGATCCGCGTGACCATGGCCAGGGCCAGGCCGAAGATCCGGGTGCGCGCCTGCATATGCTTGGGCATACGGCTGACCAGGATCGAAATCATGATGATGTTATCGATGCCCAGGACGATCTCGAGAGCCGTCAAGGTGAAGAAGGCAATCCAGATCTCCGGATTGGTCAGCCATTCCATATGTGTTCCTTTGCGCGAGTGTTAGACCGCGCCGGCAGTAGGACCGGCGCAGTGGGTTGTTACGATTATAGAGTGCTGAACAGCGGGAATGTGCCCAACAACAATGCAGCGAACATTATGCACAGGCATACCAATACTGCCCACTTCAGGGTGAAGCGTTGGTGATCGCCAAATTCGATACCGGCCAGGGCGACCAACAGGTAAGTCGAGGGCACCAGCGGGCTGAGCAAGTGTACCGGCTGGCCAACGATTGAGGCACGGCCCATTTCTGCGGCGGTGATTCCGTAGTGGCTGGCGGCTTCGGCCAATACCGGCAGTACGCCGTAGTAGAACGCATCGTTGGACATGAAGAAGGTGAACGGCATGCTCACCAGCGCGGTGATCACCGCCAGGTACGGGCCCAGAGCCTCAGGGATGACCGCCAGCAGGCTCTTGGACATGGCGTCGACCATGCCAGTGCCCGACAGGATGCCGGTGAAGATACCCGCGGCGAAGATCAGGCCGACCACTGCCAGCACGCTGCCCGAGTGGGCGGCAACGCGGTCTTTCTGCTGCTGCAGGCACGGGTAGTTGACGATCATCGCGATACTGAAGGCCACCATGAACAGCACAGGCAGCGGCAACAGGCCGGCGATCAGGGTGCACATCAGGGCCAGGGTCAGGGCGCCGTTGAACCAGATCAGTTTCGGGCGACGGGCATCGGGGAACTGCGAGACGCTGATTTCGCTATGGTCGACTTCATCGCCTTGCAAGTGCAGCACACCCAGACGAGCACGCTCGCGCAGGCCGTACATATAGGCGATTACCAGAATGGCGACCACGCCGGCGGCCATGGCCGGGATCATCGGTACGAAAATATCCGAGGGGTCCACGTGCAGCGCACTGGCGGCGCGGGCGGTCGGGCCGCCCCAGGGCGTCATGTTCATCACGCCACCGGCGAGGATGATCAGGCCGGCCATGATCCGCGGGCTCATGCCAATGCGCTTGTACAGCGGCAGCATGGCGGCCACGCAGATCATGTAAGTGGTGGCACCGTCGCCATCCAGGGACACCACCAGTGCCAGTACGGCAGTACCGACGGCGACTTTAAGCGGGTCGCCCTTGACCAGCTTGAGGATCTTGCGCACGGCCGGGTCAAACAGGCCAGAGTCGATCATCAAGGCAAAGTAGAGGATGGCAAACATCAGCATCACGCCGGTGGGCGCGAGCTTGGTGATGCCTTCGAGCATCATCGGGCCGATCTTTGGCGCAAAGCCACCGAACAGCGCGAACAGGATCGGCACGATGATCAGGGCGATCAGCGCCGACAGGCGCTTGGTCATGATCAGGAACATGAACGTGATGACCATGGCAAAGCCAAGGAAAGTCAGCATAGGAATACTCCAGGCGTAGCGCGGCTAGGGAATGGCGAACCGGGTTGGGGTCAGCGCAGAACGAAAAGCGCGAGGCGTACGGGGGGAGTCGGGAAAAACAGGCGGGTAGGAGCGGACATCAGAATCACCATTGTTGTTGTTAATTGGGCCCCTGGGCGTAGAAAAGCTCAGGTTGGCCAACCGGTCTATTGCCGGTAGTGAGGGCGATCCTAATCGCGAAAGCTTTCAGCCAGCTTTCGCTGGGTAAACAGGCGATGAACAGATGCTTCGTGGGACTGGTCTGGTTTTGATGTCTGTAAGGGCGCTATCGCGGGCTTGCCCGCGATGCTGTTGACCTTAAGGCAGTTGCAGGCCACCGGCCGCCTTGTGCAAGGCCCGCAGATGTTCGCCCACCTGCTTGAGATTGGCCTCGCAGGCGGCAATCTCTGCAGCCCGCGAAGGCTCCAGCAGTGCCCTCACCTCTTTGTCCAGGTCGCCGGTCAACGATTGCAGCTGTTTCTGGCGCGATGCGCTTTCCGACTCCAGGCGTTGCCACTCCTTGGGTTGGGGCAATCCATAGCCGCCGCTGCCGAGCAGCTCCGCCGGGCGGCTGAGGAAGCCGCTGTTGGCGAGGATCTGCTGCAAGGTGGCATCGGCCTTGGCCATGCCGCCGTTCTTCAGCTCACGGGCACCGAGGTAGCGTTGCTTGACCTCGTCCTGGGCGAGCATCAGCTGTTTGCGAAAGCTGGCCTGTTCCAGCAGCAGCAAGGCGGCGCTGGTGCGCAGGTCAGCCTTGTCGAACCAGGTCCTGCGTTGCTCGGCGCTCAAGGCCAGCCAGTCTTCGACCTGGGTCTGCGGGATCGGCAGGTGTTTCTTCAGCACCTCGAACATCGCCTGGTAGCGCTCGCGGAAGGAGTCGAAGTGATAGCCCAGGCGCAAGGCTTCGCGGCGGTCATCCAGCACGCTGGTGTCGGCCAGCCCACGGGCCTTGAGTACTTCGAGCAAACCGTTGGGGGTGATGTTGTCCAGGGTGGTCAGTTGCGGGTTGGCGCTGCCGCTGCGCAGCAGTTTCAGGCCTTCGACCGCGCAGTTGTTGGAGAGGAAGTAATAATTGCCGTCGTAGCTCCAGTGCATTTCGGCGGCGTGTTCGACGGTGTCGTTGATCTCCTGGCGCGTGAGGATCAAGGGCACCGATGCCAGGCCGCGCAGTTCGGTCTTGGTGTATTCGTCGATCACCTGGGCCAGGGGCAGTACAAACAGGCGTGAGGGGTACTTGCCTACCAATCCGTCCCAACTCGATAGTTGCACGTCGCCCACGAATGCGCGGTAGGACAACACCAAGTGCTGGTCCAGGTCCAGGCGGCAATCCGGGCCACGGGGGCGGCCCGGGGCGCAGATCACCAGGCGCAGCATGCTGTGGCCCCAGCGGCTCACCAGGTTCTGGTTGGCCTCGGCCAGCAGGTAGTCGATGGCGTACACGCGCTCGGGATCGACCTGGCCCAAGGGCGTCTTGGCAAAATCGTTACCGGCATTGAGGAAGGCGAAAGTGTTGGCGCAGGTGTCCTTGGCCGGCGGGGCCCAGCCGAAGTGTGCCTGGTAGTAGCGATACAGCGCAGGACGGCGGCAGGCGTAGCTCGGGTCGAGGAGGAAGTACTCCATGTTGACCGCGACGAACTCCTTGGGGTTGGTGATTTCGTACAGGTCCGGACTACGGGCCACTTGCCGATTGTGTTGCTCGCGCTCGCCACGGCGGCCGACGTATTGCGGCCAGCCGGCCAGGTCGAGCAAGCGAGGGTCGTCGCTGAGGGTGAAACGGCGGTCATTCTGGCCACGGCATTGATCGGGCAGGCCAATCAGGCCGGTGATGTTGTTCTGGCGGCTGCAGCGCTGGATCAGCGAGCGCTGGTCCTTGGGCCACAGGCGCGCACGGTCATAGATGTGGGTCAGTTCATGCAGCACGGTGGCGAGCAGTTCCCGGCGCACGGTGCCATGGGGGCGCTGAGTCTGCTGGGTGGCGGCGGTGCCGTCCGTGAGGCTGGCCAGCAGCTTGCGGTTGAGGTCCAGTTCCGAGACCAGTGACGCCTGGCCATAGGCATTGGCGGGCATCTCGTCGGTCCAGCCGACGTCGATGCGCCGGTCCAGTTGCTCGATGAAGCGCGGCGGCAGCGCCTGCATGGCTTCATCAAGCAATGCCTGGCTGGCCTGCTGTTGGGCTGGGCTCAAGCCGTCGGTCTTGAGCCGTAGTTGCAGGCTGGCCTGGGCGGCGCTGCCTGCCAGCAGTACCGTCGCAGCCGATAGCCAGGCGGTGAAGCGCCTCACAATGCGAGGATGGCTTCGGCGAGGACCTGGTCGCTGGCGTCGCGGGCTTCTGGCACGCGGGTGCGCAGGGTGTCGAAGGCGGCTTCCAGTTGCGCGCCACGGATATCGCCATTGCTGGCGACAAAGCTGGCGGCATCGTCGTGGGCTTCGCGCACGACTTTGGAGTCACGGATGGAGGTGGTGGTGTCCGAGGTGAAATCAATGGTGCGGCCGAAGGCACGAACAATGATGTTACTGGTAGCCACGAGGGTTTGAGCCTGGGCGATATCGGCCAGCAGGAACAGGCCGAGAACAGCAGCGATCAACGGGCGACGCATGGAATGACTCCAAAGAGAAAGGATGATTATTGGACGAGAATTGCCTGGGCCAGTTCAAGGTCACTGGACTTAAGTTTTGGTTGGGTGCGACGCAGATAATCCAGGGCACTTTCCAGCCGGGCGCCTCGCCATTGGCCGTCAGTGGCAATAAACGCGGCAGCGTCATCCTGGGCGGCCAGTAGCAATTTACGGTCGAACGGCGCCGAGGTCACTTTGCTGGTGGCATAGGCACTGGCGACGAGGCCTTGCGTGGACACATCAAAGGCCTGGGCAGGCCCGGCCCCGCACACGGCAAGCACTGTGGGAACAATCAACAAACGGTATGAAAAAGCCATGGGACTCGACAACTGAAAACGAGCGCCAAGGCTAGCGTAATGCCCGGGCGAGAGCCAGCGCGGGCACCTCTATGTAGGAGCTGGCTTGCCGGCTCCTACAAAACAGCTCCGGCTCAGATGGCCAGGATCGCCTGGGCCAGTTGCACATCCGTGGCCGCATTGAGTTGTGGCGCCTGTTGGCGGATCTGCGCCAGGGCGCTTTCCAGCTTCACGCCACGGATCGCGCCTTCACTGGCGACGAAGCTGGCGGCATCGTCACGGGCAGCACGTACGACCTTGTTGTCGCGCAGGGACGATGTGGCATCGGAGCTGGCATCGGACGTGGCTTTAAGCGCGCCCACAATCGAGTCGGTGGTCACAATCAGGCTGGTGGCGCTGGCATTGGCGGCGACGGCAAGCAGGGCTGCAGCGCTCAGCAAACGAAGACGGGACATGGGGTGACTCCTGTGTATGGGACGAACTAATGACGCGATAGTAGCGGGCGCCTATCTGTTCGGGTAGTACGCAGTGAGAAGTCGTTGCCCGGAAAGGCTATTGGGGTAGTACAAAACGATCGTTATAAAATTGTACTGGTCGATTCTTAAATCAATGAAACTGTACTTGTTGCGAGGCTGAGCACTGACTTTTCAGCCTCCCAGAAACCACAAAACCCGCCTCCGGTTACCCGGGGCGGGTTCTGCTACAACAATTCGGGTTGCTGGCTGTGGACCTGTTAGGTCAGGGCCAGCGGGCGCTAAATCAGCGCCAGAACGGCTTGCTCAGCTCTTCGTAGCGTTGAGCTTCGCTGATCCCGGCATCGGCCAGCAGACGCGAGTCCAGACGAGCCAGTTGATGGCGGCTGGAGATGCGGCGCTGCCACAACATCAGGTTGGCGATAACGCGCAGAGGCAGGGAAGCCTGGGTGTTTACAGCTTTATCTTCGAAGAACAGTTCGGAACTGAGTGTACGTTCCATGATGACATCCTTCCGCTTGTGGCGGGATTAGGTAGTGGTTTAACTGATGCCAATGATCCTCCTCCGGCGCAAGACTCTCTAGATACAGTTCACCTGTATTGTGAGGGGCCAGTTAACTGTTTATAGCGGCTGTACTGTACGGAAATGGGGCAACTGTACCTGTCGGCACTTATTTGGTGCGTTTTAGGCATTTTGGAGAGGGGGTGTAGGGTTTTTCGGTAGGAAATGACCGGTACAGTAGTACAGTTTTTTAAAAGATGCCGCGCTCAGTTCCGAGCGAATGCAACTGTGTTTGCATCCGCCCGGATCTGTATTGATCAACCTTTGAGCATGTGCCCGGTTTCTTCCAGGTTGATGTGCCAGCTCAAGGCTTCGCGCAGGATGTGCGGGGTATGCCCGCCGATGGCGCAGGCGGCGTTGAAGTAGTTATTGAGGGCGTCACGGTAGTCCGGGTGCACGCAGTTATCGATGATCACCCGTGCCCGCTCCCGTGGCGCCAGGCCACGCAGGTCAGCCAGGCCGATCTCGGTCACGAGGATATCGACGTCATGCTCGGTATGGTCGACATGGCTGACCATCGGCACCACGCTGGAAATCGCCCCGCCCTTGGCAATGGATTTGGTAACAAAGATCGCCAGGTGCGCGTTGCGGGCGAAATCCCCCGAGCCGCCAATGCCGTTCATCATCCGCGTGCCGCAGATGTGGGTGGAGTTGACGTTGCCGTAGATGTCGAACTCCAGCGCCGTGTTGATGCCGATTATGCCCAGGCGCCGCACCACTTCCGGGTGGTTGGAGATTTCCTGCGGGCGCAGCACCAGCTTGTCTTTGTAGCGCTCCAGGTTGCCGAACACGTCGGCATTGCGCCGCTCTGACAAGGTGATCGAACTGCCGGAGGCAAAGCTCAGCTTGCCGGCGTCAATCAGGTCGAAGGTCGAGTCCTGGAGGACTTCGGAGTACATAGTCAGGTCTTCGAACGGCGATTCGATCAGGCCGCACATCACCGCGTTGGCGATATTGCCGATACCGGCCTGCAGTGGGCCGAGCTTGTTGGTCATGCGCCCGGCGTCCACTTCCTGCTTGAGGAAGTTGATCAGGTGATTGGCGATCCACTGGGTGTCGCTGTCGGGCGGCGTGACCGTGGAGGCGGAATCGGCCTGGTTGGTGATGACGATGGCGACGATCTTCTCTGGCGGGATCGGGATCGCGGTGCTGCCGATGCGATCATCCACCTTGACCAGCGGGATCGGGGTGCGGGTCGGGCGGTAGGTCGGGATATAGATGTCGTGCAGGCCTTCGAGGTTCGGATTGTGCGCCAGGTTGATCTCGATGATCACCTGCTTGGCAAAAATCGCGAAACTGGCCGAGTTGCCCACGGAGGTGGTGGGCACGATATGGCCTTGCTCGGTGATGGCCACGGCTTCAATCACTGCGATGTCCGGCAGCTTGAGCTGGTTGTTACGCAGTTGTTCGACGGTTTCCGACAGATGCTGGTCGATAAACATTACTTCGCCGGCATTGATCGCCTTGCGCAGCGTGCTATCGACCTGGAACGGCATGCGGCGCGACAGCACGCCGGCTTCGGTAAGTTGCTTGTCCAGGTCGTTGCCCAGGCTGGCGCCGGTCATCAGGGTGATTTTCAGGGGCGAGGTCTTGGCGCGTTCTGCCAGGGCGTGGGGCACAGCCTTGGCTTCACCGGCGCGGGTAAAGCCGCTCATGCCGACGGTCATACCGTCCTCGATCAGGGCGGCAGCATCGGCGGCGCTCATGACCTTGTTCAACAGCGAAGGCAAGCGAATACGATCACGGTACATGGATTGTTATCTCGGGCAACGGAGGCAAGGTGGGCAGTCTAGTGATTTCAAAGGCGTTCGTCCCGCTACCATGGTCGAATGCCAGGTGGCGATTTAGAGCCTTTGGTCGGGTTTTTCCCGTTAATAAAAAACCCCAGCCTACGGGAGGCCGGGGTTTTGGGTATTGCGCTGGAGCAGTGTTTATTCGACAGCCTTGACCATGTCTTCAATGACCTTCTTCGCGTCGCCGAAGACCATCATGGTCTTGTCCAGGTAGAACAGTTCGTTATCCAGGCCGGCATAACCACTGGCCATCGAGCGCTTGTTGACGATGATCGTCTTGGCCTTGAAGGCTTCGAGAATCGGCATGCCGGCGATCGGCGATTTCGGATCGTTCTTGGCGGCCGGGTTGACCACGTCGTTGGCGCCGAGCACCAGCACCACGTCGGCCTGGCCGAACTCGGAGTTGATGTCTTCCATCTCGAACACCTGGTCATACGGCACTTCGGCCTCGGCCAGCAGCACGTTCATGTGACCAGGCATGCGCCCGGCGACCGGGTGGATCGCGTATTTCACGGTGACGCCGCGATGGGTCAGCTTCTCGGTCAGTTCTTTAAGTGCATGCTGCGCCCGCGCTACCGCCAGGCCATAGCCTGGGACGATGATCACGGTGTCGGCGTTGGTCAGCAGGAAGGTGGCGTCGTCAGCCGAACCGGACTTCACCGGGCGCGCCTCTTTCGAACCGGCCGGCCCTGCCGCATCCGGCGTATTGCCGAAACCGCCGAGCAGCACGTTGAAGAACGAGCGGTTCATCGCCTTGCACATGATGTACGAGAGGATCGCGCCGCTCGAACCTACCAGGGAGCCGGCAATGATCAGCATCGAGTTGTTCAGCGAGAAGCCGATACCCGCCGCAGCCCAGCCGGAGTAGCTGTTGAGCATCGACACGACTACCGGCATATCCGCGCCGCCAATCGGGATGATGATCAGCACGCCCAGCACGAAGGCCAGGGCCAGCATCAGGGCAAAGGCGCTGAGGTTGCCGGTGAACATAAACACCAGGCCCAGACCCAGGGTGGTCAGGCCCAACACCAGGTTCAATTTATGCTGGCCGCCAAACTGTACCGGTGCGCCCTGGAATAGACGGAACTTGTACTTGCCTGACAGCTTGCCGAAGGCAATCACCGAACCGGAGAAGGTAATGGCACCGATAGCGGCACCGAGGAACAGCTCCAGGCGGTTGCCCGCAGGAATCGCATCGCCCAGTTGCTTGACGATCCCCAGGGATTGCGGCTCGACCACTGCGGCGATCGCAATAAACACCGCTGCCAGGCCGATCATGCTGTGCATGAAGGCGACCAGTTCCGGCATCTTGGTCATTTCTACGCGCTTGGCCATGATCGAGCCGGCGGTACCGCCGACCAGCAGGCCGACAATCACGTAGCCGATGCCGGCAGTGGCAAGTTCTGCACCGAGCTTATAGATGAGGCCAACGGTGGTGAGTACCGCCAGCGCCATGCCCAGCATGCCGAACAGGTTGCCGCGTCGGGACGTGGTTGGGTGCGACAGGCCTTTGAGGGCCTGGATGAAGCAGATCGACGCGATCAGGTAGAGCGTCGTGACGAGGTTCATGCTCATTACTTCTGCACCTCTTCTTTAGCCTTGGGCGCTTTCTTCTTGAACATCTCAAGCATCCTACGGGTAACTAGGAAACCGCCGAACACGTTAACGGCAGCCAGGGCCACGGCCAGGGTGCCCATGGTCTTGCCCAGTGGCGTGACGGTGAGTGCGGCGGCGAGCATGGCGCCGACGATCACAATCGCCGAGATTGCATTGGTCACGGCCATCAACGGCGTATGCAGCGCGGGGGTGACGTTCCAGACCACGTGGTAACCGACATAAATCGCCAGCACGAAGATGATCAGGTTGTAGATACCGGGGGAGATAAGCTCTTCCATCGTCTGAATCCCTGCTTAGGCGTTTTTGCGGATGACTTGGCCGTCGCGGCACATCAGGCACGCGGCGACGATGTCGTCTTCGAGGTTGATTTCAAACTGCCCTTCCTTGGTGAAGACCAGCTTCAGGAAGTCCAGCAGGTTGCGCGCATAAAGGGCTGAAGCGTCGGCAGCGACGGCACCGGCAAGGTTGGTCGGGCCGCAAATGGTCACGCCGTTCTCCACCACCACCTGGTCGGCGACGGTCAGTGGGCAGTTGCCACCTTGGGCAGCGGCCAGGTCGATCACCACGGAGCCTGGCTTCATCTGGGCGACGGTTTCGGCGCTCAGCAACGTCGGGGCCTTGCGACCCGGGATCAGGGCGGTGGTGATGACGATGTCGGCTTGCTTGGCGCGCTCATGCACGGCCAGGGCCTGACGCTGCATCCAACTGGTGGGCATGGGGCGTGCGTAGCCGCCGACACCGACGGCGCATTCGCGCTCTTCATCGGTCTCGTAGGGCACGTCGACGAACTTGGCGCCGAGGGATTCGATCTGTTCCTTCACGGCCGGACGGACGTCGGACGCTTCGATGACGGCACCCAGGCGTTTCGCCGTAGCGATGGCCTGCAGGCCGGCCACACCAGCACCGAGGATCAGCACACGGGCGGCTTTCACCGTACCGGCGGCAGTCATCAGCATCGGCATGAAGCGCGGGTAGTGATGGGCCGCGAGCAACACCGCCTTGTAGCCGGCAATGTTGGCCTGGGACGACAGCACATCCAGGCTCTGCGCACGGGAGGTGCGCGGGGCGGCCTCCAGGGCGAAGGCAGTGATGCCATGTTCGGCCAGGCGGGTGATGGTTTCGTTGCTGAACGGATTGAGCATGCCCACCAACACGGTGCCGCTTTTAATCAGCGTCAGTTCGCTGTCGCTGGGGGCGACCACCTTGAGAATCAGCTCGGCGCCAAACGCGTCGCTGGCACTGCCAATGGTTGCGCCTGCCGCTTCATAGGTACTGTCGACGACGCTGGCATTGATGCCTGCGCCGCTTTGTACAGTGACCTTATGGCCCTGGCCGATCAGCTTCTTGATGGTTTCCGGGGTTGCAGCAACCCGCGTTTCACCGGTCTGGGTTTCGAGAGGAACACCAATGTGCACGTCAAATCTCCTGCATGATCTTTTTGCTTTTGATTTTTGTAAAAAGGCCAGTGCACCGCGAGTGGCGCAACTGGGGCGGCCGATCAGCACGACCCCGCTGAAATGACAGCAGGGCGCGGCATTTTGCAGGCGAACTTTACGGCCTTCAAGGGATTATGACGGGTGACGAAAAATTAACTACAAGTCACCCTGTGACTGATTGTCGCAACGTGCCGAAATAACCTCTTTGAATACAGGTGTTTAAAGGCTTCGGGCGAAAAAAGACAATTTTTGCAATTGTCGTCATGAATAGCGGGTCATGGGGGGGTGAATAACCCCTGTAGCGCTGATAGCTATTGGCTTTCAGGTCATTTTTGCATTGATCGGTACAGTCTGTCTAAAGGCGACATATATTTATATCTGTAGTGCTATAAATTATCTGACTACAAGGTCAGTAAATATCACGGGCGTCTAGAACTGGTGGCTGTAGCGTTGTGCCTGATCAACCAGCCAGTCTCGAAAGGCGCGCAGCGACGCGGATTCGACCTTTCTCTCGGGAATCATCAAGTAATAAGCCTTGCTGCTGGTCAGCGCCTGCGGGTTGGCGATCACCAATTGCTTCTCGCCCAGTTCGCGTTGAATAAGGAACGGTGGGATCAGCGCAATGCCCATGTCATGCATGGCCGCCTGGGACAGCATGGAGAATAGTTCGTAACGCGGGCCTGTCATGTCCCGGGGGATATTCAGTTGCTGGGCGTTGAACCACTGGCGCCAGGCGTAGGGCCGTGTGGTTTGCTGTAGCAGCGGCAGTTCGGCGATTTCCTCTGCGCTGAAGTGCGAGCGGTTCTCCAGCAATCGCGGGCTACAAACGGGAACCGGGTTTTCGCCCATCAGTCGGTGGGATTCGGTCCCGGACCAGTCGGCATCGCCGAAATAGACCGCGGCATCGAATTGCGTATCGGCAAACAGGAATGGGCGGGTGCGGTTGGTCAGGTTCACCGTGACTTCGGGGTGTTGCTGCTGGAAGTCCTTGAGGCGCGGGATCAGCCACTGCGTGCCGAACGTGGGCACTACTGCCAGCTCGATGACATTGGCGCCCTGCTGGCCCATCACTGAGAGAGTGTCGCGCTCCACGGCATCTAGTTGCGTCGCGACCCGCCGGCTATAGGAAAGCCCGGCTTCCGTGAGCTTTACGCCACGTCGCGAGCGTCGAAACAGTTCGACACTCAAAAACTCCTCGAGGCTGGCGATCTGTCGGCAGATTGCGCCCTGGGTAATGGATAGCTCCTGCGCGGCCTTGGTAAAGCTCTCGTGGCGGGCTGCCGCTTCAAAACTGACCAGGGCCGTGGTGCTGGGGATCTTCCTGCGCATGTACCGTCGCCTCACTAATAAAGAGCAGTTTTGCCCTTTTCAATCATTACGAAGTGAGAAATTAGCACAAGCCTATGCAAAAACCTCGTTTGCCCTCCTCGCCTGTCCGGCCTAGGCTCCATGCACGACTTTTGATTTACTTCGCGAGGACTCACTCATGGGCGGTAAGGCAAGCTTCAACTGGATCGATCCACTGCTGCTGGATCAACAGCTCACAGAAGAAGAGCGCATGGTGCGCGACAGCGCTGAGCAATTTGCCCAGGACAAGCTGGCGCCGCGTGTGCTGGAAGCCTTCCGTCATGAAAAGACCGATCCTGCAATTTTCCGTGAAATGGGCGAGACCGGCCTGCTCGGCGCGATGATCCCCGAGCAGTACGGTGGCAGTGGCTTGAACTACGTCAGCTACGGCTTGATTGCCCGTGAAGTGGAGCGTGTCGACTCCGGCTACCGCTCGATGATGAGCGTGCAGTCGTCCCTCGTCATGGTGCCGATCAATGAGTTCGGTACTGAGGCGCAAAAACAGAAGTACCTGCCCAAGCTGGCCTCGGGTGAGTGGATTGGTTGTTTCGGCCTGACCGAGCCCAACCACGGTTCGGACCCGGGCGCGATGATTACCCGTGCGCGCAAGGTGGATGGCGGCTACAGCCTTACCGGCAGCAAGATGTGGATCACCAACAGCCCGATTGCCGATGTGTTTGTGGTCTGGGGCAAGGACGACGCCGGCGATATCCGTGGTTTTGTCCTGGAGAAGGGCTGGAAAGGCCTGAGTGCCCCGGCGATTCACGGCAAGGTCGGCCTGCGCGCTTCGATCACCGGCGAAATCGTCATGGATAACGTGTTCGTTCCCGAAGAAAACATCTTTCCCGATGTGCGCGGCTTGAAAGGGCCGTTCACCTGCTTGAACTCGGCGCGCTACGGCATCTCCTGGGGCGCGTTGGGGGCAGCGGAGTTCTGCTGGCACACGGCGCGTCAGTACACCCTTGATCGCCAGCAGTTCGGGCGTCCATTGGCTGCCACACAATTGATCCAGAAAAAGCTCGCCGATATGCAGACCGAGATCACTCTCGCCCTGCAGGGTTGCCTGCGCCTGGGGCGGATGAAGGATGAAGGAACGGCTGCGGTGGAGATCACTTCGATCATGAAGCGTAACTCCTGCGGCAAATCCCTGGATATCGCCCGTATGGCTCGTGACATGCTGGGTGGCAACGGCATCTCCGATGAGTTCGGGATCGCCCGGCACCTGGTCAACCTGGAAGTGGTGAATACCTACGAAGGCACGCATGACGTCCATGCGCTGATCCTCGGACGTGCACAGACTGGTATCCAGGCGTTCTATTAATAGGAGTGTGACCATGGGCGCGCTATCGCATCTGCGGGTACTGGATTTGTCACGGGTGCTGGCAGGGCCCTGGGCCGGGCAGATTCTTGCGGATCTCGGGGCCGAGGTGATCAAGATCGAGCGACCTGGCAGTGGCGACGATACGCGCGCCTGGGGGCCGCCGTTCCTTAAGGACGCTTATGGTGAGAACACCACTGAGGCGTCCTACTACTTATCGGCCAACCGTAAGAAGGAGTCGGTGACTATCGACTTCACCCGACCGGAGGGGCAGAAGCTGGTCCGGGACCTCGCGGCGAAGTCGGATATCTTGATCGAGAATTTCAAGGTTGGCGGTTTGGCGGCGTATGGCCTGGACTATGAGTCGCTCAAGGAGCTCAACCCGGAGCTGATCTACTGCTCTATCACAGGGTTTGGCCAGACCGGGCCGTATGCGGCGCGCGCGGGCTATGACTTTATGATCCAGGGGTTGGGCGGGCTGATGAGTCTGACGGGGCGTCCCGAGGGTGATGAGGGCGAAGGTCCGGTCAAGGTGGGTGTGGCACTGACCGACATTTTGACCGGGCTTTACTCTACGGTGGCGATTCTGGCGGCGTTGGCGCACCGCGACCATGATGGTGGCGGCCAGCATATTGATATGGCGTTGCTGGATGTCCAGGTGGCTTGCCTGGCTAATCAGGCGATGAATTACCTGACGACGGGTGTATCGCCCAAGCGGTTGGGCAATGCGCATCCGAATATCGTGCCGTATCAGGACTTTCCCACCGCTGACGGCGATTTCATCCTGACCGTGGGTAACGACAGTCAGTTTCGCAAGTTTGCCCAGGTTGCCGGGCAGCCACAGTGGGCTGATGATCCGCGGTTTGCTACTAATAAGCTGCGGGTGGCCAATCGGGCGGTGCTCATTCCATTGATTCGCCAGGCCACAGTGTTCAAGACCACTGCCGAGTGGGTGAGCCAGCTGGAGCAGGTCGGTGTGCCCTGTGGGCCGATCAATGATCTGGCGCAGGTGTTTGCCGATCCTCAAGTGCAGGCGCGCGGGTTGGCTATCGAGTTGCCGCATCCGCTGGCAGGCAAGGTGCCGCAGGTGGGGAGCCCTATGCGGCTGTCCAAGACGCCGGTGGAGTATCGCAGTGCGCCGCCTCTGCTGGGCGAACATACGGCTCAGGTGCTAAGCCAGGTGCTGGGATTGGGGGCGGCCCATGTGGCGGCTTTAAAGGAAGCGGGGGTCATTTGAGGTGTTTCTTCTATATAGAGGGGGTTTCTATATAGAAAGGCTGGTTGTTTTTTAAACGATCGTAACTAATTGATAGAAAAGCAAAATTAAGGGTTGACGGCAGATTCTGGAAGTCTATAATTCGCCCCACTTCCGGCGCAGTCGAAACGGAAAACTCCTTGGTAAACAAAGAGTTACGCAGAATTCGACAGCGAGTTGCTTCAGATCATCGAAGCCCAGAAGGAGTTGGTAGAGCAGTGTTGTTTGGCTCTATTAACGTTTCGATCCTCTCGGTCGAAAGCGGAGAAAAAGAGGTGTTGACAGCAGCGTGTAACGCTGTAGAATTCGCCTCCCGCTAACGAGAGATCGGAAGCGCAAGTGGTTGAAGTTGTTGAGGAAATCCTCAAAAGCTTCTGAAAATAATCACTTGACAGCAAATGAGGCTGCTGTAGAATGCGCGCCTCGGTTGAGACGAAAGATCTTAACCAACCGCTCTTTAACAACTGAATCAAGCAATTCGTGTGGGTGCTTGTGGAGTCAGACTGATAGTCAACAGATTATCAGCATCACAAGTTACTCCGCGAGAAATCAAAGATGTAACCAACGATTGCTGAGCCAAGTTTAGGGTTTCTTAAAAACCCAAAGATGTTTGAACTGAAGAGTTTGATCATGGCTCAGATTGAACGCTGGCGGCAGGCCTAACACATGCAAGTCGAGCGGTAGAGAGAAGCTTGCTTCTCTTGAGAGCGGCGGACGGGTGAGTAATGCCTAGGAATCTGCCTGGTAGTGGGGGATAACGTTCGGAAACGGACGCTAATACCGCATACGTCCTACGGGAGAAAGCAGGGGACCTTCGGGCCTTGCGCTATCAGATGAGCCTAGGTCGGATTAGCTAGTTGGTGGGGTAATGGCTCACCAAGGCGACGATCCGTAACTGGTCTGAGAGGATGATCAGTCACACTGGAACTGAGACACGGTCCAGACTCCTACGGGAGGCAGCAGTGGGGAATATTGGACAATGGGCGAAAGCCTGATCCAGCCATGCCGCGTGTGAAGAAGGTCTTCGGATTGTAAAGCACTTTAAGTTGGGAGGAAGGGTTGTAGATTAATACTCTGCAATTTTGACGTTACCGACAGAATAAGCACCGGCTAACTCTGTGCCAGCAGCCGCGGTAATACAGAGGGTGCAAGCGTTAATCGGAATTACTGGGCGTAAAGCGCGCGTAGGTGGTTAGTTAAGTTGGATGTGAAATCCCCGGGCTCAACCTGGGAACTGCATTCAAAACTGACTGACTAGAGTATGGTAGAGGGTGGTGGAATTTCCTGTGTAGCGGTGAAATGCGTAGATATAGGAAGGAACACCAGTGGCGAAGGCGACCACCTGGACTGATACTGACACTGAGGTGCGAAAGCGTGGGGAGCAAACAGGATTAGATACCCTGGTAGTCCACGCCGTAAACGATGTCAACTAGCCGTTGGGAGCCTTGAGCTCTTAGTGGCGCAGCTAACGCATTAAGTTGACCGCCTGGGGAGTACGGCCGCAAGGTTAAAACTCAAATGAATTGACGGGGGCCCGCACAAGCGGTGGAGCATGTGGTTTAATTCGAAGCAACGCGAAGAACCTTACCAGGCCTTGACATCCAATGAACTTTCTAGAGATAGATTGGTGCCTTCGGGAACATTGAGACAGGTGCTGCATGGCTGTCGTCAGCTCGTGTCGTGAGATGTTGGGTTAAGTCCCGTAACGAGCGCAACCCTTGTCCTTAGTTACCAGCACGTAATGGTGGGCACTCTAAGGAGACTGCCGGTGACAAACCGAGGAAGGTGGGGATGACGTCAAGTCATCATGGCCCTTACGGCCTGGGCTACACACGTGCTACAATGGTCGGTACAGAGGGTTGCCAAGCCGCGAGGTGGAGCTAATCCCACAAAACCGATCGTAGTCCGGATCGCAGTCTGCAACTCGACTGCGTGAAGTCGGAATCGCTAGTAATCGCGAATCAGAATGTCGCGGTGAATACGTTCCCGGGCCTTGTACACACCGCCCGTCACACCATGGGAGTGGGTTGCACCAGAAGTAGCTAGTCTAACCTTCGGGAGGACGGTTACCACGGTGTGATTCATGACTGGGGTGAAGTCGTAACAAGGTAGCCGTAGGGGAACCTGCGGCTGGATCACCTCCTTAATCGACGACATCAGCTGCTCCATAAGTTCCCACACGAATTGCTTGATTCATTGAAGAAGACGAAAGAAGCAGCCCGAAATTGGGTCTGTAGCTCAGTTGGTTAGAGCGCACCCCTGATAAGGGTGAGGTCGGCAGTTCGAATCTGCCCAGACCCACCAATTTTGTGTGGGAAACGCCTGTAGAAATACGGGGCCATAGCTCAGCTGGGAGAGCGCCTGCCTTGCACGCAGGAGGTCAGCGGTTCGATCCCGCTTGGCTCCACCACTACTGCTTCTGTTTGTATAAAGCTTAGAAATGAGCATTCCATCCATGCGATGGTGAATGTTGATTTCTAGTCTTTGACTAGTTCGTTCTTTAAAAATTTGGGTATGTGATAGAAAGATAGACTGAACGTTACTTTCACTGGTAACGGATCAGGCTAAGGTAAAATTTGTGAGTTACTCAAATTGAGTATTATCGAATTTTCGGCGAATGTCGTCTTCACAGTATAACCAGATTGCTTGGGGTTATATGGTCAAGTGAAGAAGCGCATACGGTGGATGCCTTGGCAGTCAGAGGCGATGAAAGACGTGGTAGCCTGCGAAAAGCTTCGGGGAGTCGGCAAACAGACTTTGATCCGGAGATGTCTGAATGGGGGAACCCAGCCATCATAAGATGGTTATCTTAAGCTGAATACATAGGCTTAAGAGGCGAACCAGGGGAACTGAAACATCTAAGTACCCTGAGGAAAAGAAATCAACCGAGATTCCCTTAGTAGTGGCGAGCGAACGGGGACTAGCCCTTAAGTGGCTTTGAGATTAGCGGAACGCTCTGGAAAGTGCGGCCATAGTGGGTGATAGCCCTGTACGCGAAAATCTCTTAGTCATGAAATCGAGTAGGACGGAGCACGAGAAACTTTGTCTGAATATGGGGGGACCATCCTCCAAGGCTAAATACTACTGACTGACCGATAGTGAACTAGTACCGTGAGGGAAAGGCGAAAAGAACCCCGGAGAGGGGAGTGAAATAGATCCTGAAACCGTATGCGTACAAGCAGTGGGAGCCCACTTTGTTGGGTGACTGCGTACCTTTTGTATAATGGGTCAGCGACTTATTTTCAGTGGCGAGCTTAACCGAATAGGGGAGGCGTAGCGAAAGCGAGTCTTAATAGGGCGTCTAGTCGCTGGGAATAGACCCGAAACCGGGCGATCTATCCATGGGCAGGTTGAAGGTTGGGTAACACTAACTGGAGGACCGAACCGACTACCGTTGAAAAGTTAGCGGATGACCTGTGGATCGGAGTGAAAGGCTAATCAAGCTCGGAGATAGCTGGTTCTCCTCGAAAGCTATTTAGGTAGCGCCTCATGTATCACTGTAGGGGGTAGAGCACTGTTTCGGCTAGGGGGTCATCCCGACTTACCAAACCGATGCAAACTCCGAATACCTACAAGTGCCGAGCATGGGAGACACACGGCGGGTGCTAACGTCCGTCGTGAAAAGGGAAACAACCCAGACCGTCAGCTAAGGTCCCAAAGTTATGGTTAAGTGGGAAACGATGTGGGAAGGCTTAGACAGCTAGGAGGTTGGCTTAGAAGCAGCCACCCTTTAAAGAAAGCGTAATAGCTCACTAGTCGAGTCGGCCTGCGCGGAAGATGTAACGGGGCTCAAACCATACACCGAAGCTACGGGTATCACCTTCGGGTGATGCGGTAGAGGAGCGTTCTGTAAGCCTGTGAAGGTGAGTTGAGAAGCTTGCTGGAGGTATCAGAAGTGCGAATGCTGACATGAGTAACGACAATGGGTGTGAAAAACACCCACGCCGAAAGACCAAGGTTTCCTGCGCAACGTTAATCGACGCAGGGTTAGTCGGTCCCTAAGGCGAGGCTGAAAAGCGTAGTCGATGGAAAACAGGTTAATATTCCTGTACTTCTGGTTATTGCGATGGAGGGACGGAGAAGGCTAGGCCAGCTTGGCGTTGGTTGTCCAAGTTTAAGGTGGTAGGCTGGAATCTTAGGTAAATCCGGGATTCTAAGGCCGAGAGCTGATGACGAGTGTTCTTTTAGAACACGAAGTGGTTGATGCCATGCTTCCAAGAAAAGCTTCTAAGCTTCAGGTAACCAGGAACCGTACCCCAAACCGACACAGGTGGTTGGGTAGAGAATACCAAGGCGCTTGAGAGAACTCGGGTGAAGGAACTAGGCAAAATGGCACCGTAACTTCGGGAGAAGGTGCGCCGGTGAGGGTGAAGGACTTGCTCCGTAAGCTCATGCCGGTCGAAGATACCAGGCCGCTGCGACTGTTTATTAAAAACACAGCACTCTGCAAACACGAAAGTGGACGTATAGGGTGTGACGCCTGCCCGGTGCCGGAAGGTTAATTGATGGGGTTAGCTAACGCGAAGCTCTTGATCGAAGCCCCGGTAAACGGCGGCCGTAACTATAACGGTCCTAAGGTAGCGAAATTCCTTGTCGGGTAAGTTCCGACCTGCACGAATGGCGTAACGATGGCGGCGCTGTCTCCACCCGAGACTCAGTGAAATTGAAATCGCTGTGAAGATGCAGTGTATCCGCGGCTAGACGGAAAGACCCCGTGAACCTTTACTATAGCTTTGCACTGGACTTTGAATTTGCTTGTGTAGGATAGGTGGGAGGCTTTGAAGCGTGGACGCCAGTTCGCGTGGAGCCAACCTTGAAATACCACCCTGGCAACTTTGAGGTTCTAACTCAGGTCCGTTATCCGGATCGAGGACAGTGTATGGTGGGTAGTTTGACTGGGGCGGTCTCCTCCTAAAGAGTAACGGAGGAGTACGAAGGTGCGCTCAGACCGGTCGGAAATCGGTCGTAGAGTATAAAGGCAAAAGCGCGCTTGACTGCGAGACAGACACGTCGAGCAGGTACGAAAGTAGGTCTTAGTGATCCGGTGGTTCTGTATGGAAGGGCCATCGCTCAACGGATAAAAGGTACTCCGGGGATAACAGGCTGATACCGCCCAAGAGTTCATATCGACGGCGGTGTTTGGCACCTCGATGTCGGCTCATCACATCCTGGGGCTGAAGCCGGTCCCAAGGGTATGGCTGTTCGCCATTTAAAGTGGTACGCGAGCTGGGTTTAGAACGTCGTGAGACAGTTCGGTCCCTATCTGCCGTGGACGTTTGAGATTTGAGAGGGGCTGCTCCTAGTACGAGAGGACCGGAGTGGACGAACCTCTGGTGTTCCGGTTGTCACGCCAGTGGCATTGCCGGGTAGCTATGTTCGGAATAGATAACCGCTGAAAGCATCTAAGCGGGAAACTAGCCTCAAGATGAGATCTCACTGGAACCTTGAGTTCCCTAAAGGGCCGTCGAAGACTACGACGTTGATAGGTTGGGTGTGTAAGCGCTGTGAGGCGTTGAGCTAACCAATACTAATTGCCCGTGAGGCTTGACCATATAACACCCAAGCAATTTGACTACTCTTGACTTGGAAACAAGCAAAAGCATCAGATTGCGGTGTGTGAAGACGAAATGAACCGAAAGTTCGAATCTCACAAAATACCGAAAGCTGTCACATACCCAATTTGCTGAAGCGAGACCATCTGGTCACGACTCAGTACCCGAATTTCTTGACGACCATAGAGCATTGGAACCACCTGATCCCATCCCGAACTCAGTAGTGAAACGATGCATCGCCGATGGTAGTGTGGGGTTTCCCCATGTGAGAGTAGGTCATCGTCAAGATTAAATTCCGAAACCCCTGTTTGCTAACGCAAACAGGGGTTTTGTTTATGTAGAAGTCCATGAATTTCACCGAACCGTTGCTAGTGCAACGCTCTGGTACACAGAATTTCTTGACGACCATAGAGCATTGGAACCACCTGATCCCATCCCGAACTCAGCAGTGAAACGATGCATCGCCGATGGTAGTGTGGGGTTTCCCCATGTGAGAGTAGGTCATCGTCAAGATCAAATTCCGAAACCCCCGTCTGTTAACGCAGACGGGGGTTTTGTCGTTTTGGGGGCTTATGTGTCCTCTGCTGACCGCCTGTCAGTTTCCTGCATAAAAAGAAGATGTATCCCACAAATTCCTAAGATTTATCCAACCTTGGCCGAAAGCCTGATGAGCCATGCGTGCACCGAAATAGAGCGGTCGTAGAGTCCGCCTATACCGTACATGGAACGTTGCATTCGGCACGCTCACCCCCTTTTGGCAAAAAGAAGTCGATGAAATGAATCTCAAGTTCAGTCATAAAATTCTGTTGGCCGCGTCAGGCGTTGTGGTTTTGGCCTTCGCGCTGTTTACGTTGTACAACGACTACCTGCAGCGCAACACCATCAGGCAAAATCTGGAGTCATCTATTGAGCAGTCGGGTGACCTGACTGCTAGCAGTGTGCAGAACTGGCTCAGTGGCCGGATACTGGTCCTGGAGAATCTCGCGCAGAACGTTGCTCATCAAGGCGCCAACGCCGACCTCCCCGGCCTGGTTGATCAACCGGCGTTCACCTCGAACTTCCAGTTCACCTACGTTGGCTCAACCAACGGTGTCTTCACTCAGCGTCCTGACGCGAAAATGCCTGAAGGCTACGATCCGCGTCAGCGCCCGTGGTACAAGCAAGCGGTCGCTGCCGACAAACCCATGCTGACGCCGCCTTATATGGCCGCCGTCGGTGGTTTGATCGTCACCATCGCGATGCCGGTCAAGAAAAATGGTGAGCTGCTGGGTGTAGTGGGTGGTGACTTGAGCCTGCAAACCCTGGTGAAAATCATCAACTCGGTGGACTTCGGCGGGATTGGCCACGCGTTCCTGGTCAGCGGCGATGGGCAGGTAATCGTCAGCCCTGACCAAGAGCAGGTAATGAAAAACCTCAAGGATATCTATCCAGGCAGCGGTGTCCGGATTGAGAAGGTTAATCAGGATGTCGTCCTCAATGGTCAGGACCGCATCCTGTCCTTCACCCCGATCAGCGGCTTGCCGGGTGCAGATTGGTACATAGGCCTGTCGATCGACAAAGACAAAGCCTACGCCCCCCTGGGTAAATTCCGCACCTCCGCTTTGATCGCGATGTTTATTGCCGTCACAGCGATTGCCGTGTTGCTGAGCCTGTTGATCCAGGTGCTGATGCGCCCACTGACCACCATGGGCCGCGCGATGCAGGACATTGCTCAAGGCGAGGGTGACCTGACCCGCCGCCTGGTCGTGGAAAGCAAAGATGAATTCGGCGAGCTGGGTAGTGCGTTCAACCAGTTTGTCGAGCGTATCCATGCCTCGATCAGCGAAGTGTCCTCGGCGACCAGGCATGTACACGATCTTTCCCAGCGCGTGATGGCATCGTCCAACGCCTCGATCATCGGCTCCGACGAACAGAGCGCCCGTACCAACAGCGTTGCTGCGGCCATTAACGAACTGGGTGCCGCCACCCAGGAAATCGCCCGTAACGCCGCTGACGCCTCGCAACACGCCAGTGGCGCCAGCGAGCAAGCCGATGACGGTCGCCAGGTGGTAGAGAAAACCATCCTGGCGATGTCCGAGCTGTCGCAGAAGATCAGCTTGTCCTGCACGCAGATCGAAACCTTGAATGCCAGTACCGACAACATTGGCCACATTCTTGATGTGATCAAAGGCATCTCTCAGCAAACCAACCTGCTGGCCCTCAATGCCGCCATTGAAGCGGCCCGTGCCGGTGAAGCCGGCCGTGGCTTTGCCGTGGTCGCCGACGAGGTGCGCAACCTGGCTCACCGTACCCAGGAATCGGCGGAGGAGATCCACAAGATGATCACCTCGTTGCAGATCGGTTCACGCGAAGCGGTCACCACAATGAACGCCAGTCAGGTGTCCAGCGAAGAAAGTGTCGAGGTTGCCAACCAGGCCGGTGAGCGCTTGATCAGCGTGACCCAGCGAATCGTCGAGATTGATGGCATGAACCAATCGGTGGCGGCAGCCACTGAGGAACAGACTGCCGTGGTGGAAACCCTCAATGTTGATATCAACCAGATCAACCTGCTGAACCAGCAAGGTGTGGCCAACCTCAATGAGACCTTGAAAGACTGTGACGCGCTGTCACAACAAGCCAATCGCTTGAAGCAGTTGGTCGACAGTTTCAAGATCTGATCACCACGGGGTAAATATGGCGCAGTGCAGCAGTGCACTGCGCCATTTTTTTCAGCCAAGCAACCGGCGTACGTTATCCAGTGCACTGTCGGCGAAGTCCTGAATAAACTGTTCAAACCCCTTTTTATCGCGGGCATCAACGGGCTCGGCGATGATGGTCCAGGTCGCCCGCGCTTGTTGCCCCTCAAGCGACTCAACAGCCATTGCCGCCCACAGTCGGGCCACGCCCAAGGTGTTATAGATCGTCGTCCACGTCATGTGCATCGTCCGCGCATCGTGGCTGTTGAGCTGTTCCACGACGATATTGCCATCGTGGAACCATTTCTTGCGTAGCGATCCCACCCCGCTGCCCGTCATGCTGATACGGGCGAGGGCAGGAATGAACGCGTCAAATCCCGCGAAACGCCCCACGACCGCCCATAGCTCATCGGCGCTGCAGGCAATCACCACAGATGACACCACAGGCCTGCCCAGGGGGTTTTTGATCAACGTATCGGGTTGCAGCTGTCTCATAAGTATTTCCTGAAGGCGGGGGTCACAGAAAGCCGATGGCATTGAGGTATTGGCATCCTCTGCGTAATAACTCGGGTGCTTTTTCGGGATACTGCACACCCATTTGTTCGACGCCATGGCGTGCGTTCTCATGGCGAATCATCGAAATATCGCCGATGTCTTCTCCCAGCCCATTGAGGTAGAACCCGAGCACACCGAAAAGGGCATTCTCGCGACCTACTTCGCGCAGATGGTGCTGCCAATCCGCGACGCTCACCAACTCGAACGCATGACCTGCCTGGCGAAACGACTCCACGTAGGTTTCCCACCTCAGGGGCTGCGGATTGTGCAGGTTGAAGACGCTACGCTCGGCAACGTAGTTGCCACTGTGGAAGGCAATGAACCGTGCCAGGAAATCCACCGGCATCAGGTCGAAGTTCAAGCCCAGGCGTGGCACCCGGCCCAGCTGCAGCGATCCCTTGAGCATCAGCAGCAGGCGGTTCTTGTGGGGTTGGCAGACACCGTTGTGGCTATTGAAACTGATGTTCCCGGGTCGATAGATATTGATCCAGGCACCTTGTCCGGCGGCACGCCCCAATAGACGTTCGGCCACCCATTTGGACAGGTTGTAGCCGTTCTTGATGTACAGCGGTGGGGTGCTTGCCGCCGGCGCTTCAAGCACTTGCCCGTCGGCCCCAACGCTACTCGACGCGGATAGTGTGGAGACGAAATTGAGCACTTTCTTGCAATGGGTTTCGCACAGGCGCAGGCATTCAATGACCGGCTCCACGTTGTCCTTGGCCAGCGATGCGTAGTCCATGACGTGATTGACGTGGGCCGCGCTGTGTACCAGCACCCCGAACTGGCGGGCGAGGCGTTCATAGACCTGTGCCTCCAGGCCTAAACGAGGTTGGCGCAGGTCAGCGGTGTATACCCGTACGCGGCTCAGGTCCAGGTGTTCCAGGCGGTATTCACGCATGGCGTCGGCAAACCGTATGGCGGCCGATTGTCCTGGGTTTTCGCGAACCAGGCAGGCGACTTCTGTCGCTCCGGCCACCAGCAAGGCTTCGACGATATGTATACCCAAAAAGCTGTTGGCGCCGGTCACGATAGCCTTGTGGCGATCACCGGCACGCGCCCCTGGCAGCACGGGGATATCCAGCGGGCGTAGTGCATCGCTTATCGCCCGGGCGGTGGGCGCCGTCCCCGGCGCGCTGTCGCCCATCAACGCCGCGAGTGTCTGCACCGTTGGCGCTTCGATAAACCGGTTGAGGGGCAGGCTGCGTCCGTACAACTCGCGAATCCGCAGGAGCATGGTCGAAAGCAGAATGGAGTGACCGCCGAGATGGAAAAAACTGTCGTCAGTCGAGATCTCGTTGACCGGCAACCCCAGCAGCTCACTCCACAGGTCCAGCAATTGCGCTTCCACCGGCGTTTGGGGGAGGCAATGGGGGTTATCCGAGACGGCCTGCACGACCAGTGCCTGTAATGCCTGGCGATCAACTTTGCCATTGCTGCCATAGGGCAGGCTCGTCAACTCAGTGAATACGGTCGGCTGCATATAGTCCGGCAGCGTTTGCCTGGCGTGTTGCTTGAGCGCTGCCAGGGCCGCGCCCGAATAGCTGGGATCAGCGTGTGCCACGAACACGAGAATTCTTCGCTCACGGTTAATCACCACCGCCACCTGGCGAAACAACTGGCTGGCGCGCAAACACTGCTCAATCTCCTGGGGTTCGACCCGAAAACCGCGGATCTTCACCTGCTGGTCCTGGCGCCCGACCAGTTCGATGCCCTCTGCAGTCCATTTCGCCATGTCTCCCGTGCGATAGGTGCGCAGGGTTCGGCCATCAGGCAGCGCAAGGTGCACAAAGTGCTCGGCGGTCTGCCGTGGCTGGTTCACATACCCAAGGCTTACTCCAGGGCCTGCGATGTACAGCTCGCCAACCACCTGATCCTCAACCGGTCGGCGCTGCTCGTCGAGGATCAGCACCTGACTGTTGGCGATGGGCATGCCGAGGTTGAGATTGCTGTCGTCAGCCCGCATCCGCCGGCAGCTGACCAGCACCGTGGCCTCTGTCGGGCCATACAGGTTGTGCAGGGCGCATTGCCCGGCCATTTGCTCAATGACATGGGGCTCACAGATATCACCGCCGGTCAGCAGGTGCTCCAGGCCCAGCGGCCGATCCATCGGCAGCAGGCTCAACAGCGCAGGTGGCAGGAAGGCATGGGTGATGCGCCGTTGCCGGATCAGTTCCACCAACTGGCGAGGGTCGCGACGCTGTTCTTCGCTGGGAACAATCAGGGTCGCGCCCTGGCTCAGGGCCGGAAAAAGGTCGATCAGTGAAGAGTCAAAACTCAAGGAAGAAAATTGCAGTACGCGGCTGTGCTCACTGAGCTCGACATACTGGCTGTACCACGCCGAGAAATGGGCCAGGTTCTGCTGGCTGAGCAAAACGCCCTTGGGCTGGCCGGTGGTGCCGGAGGTGTAGAGCACCATGCTGGCGCTATCAATCGAGGGTAACGTCAGGGCCAGGGGGCAGCGCTCGTCCATGTGCCGGCTGTCTATGCCGCTGACATCCACCCCAGTGAAATGCTCGCGCAACGGATGTTGGCCGTCATCGAGCAACACCGTGGCCCCTGCATTCTCCAGCATGGCCCGCTGGCGCGGCAGCGGATGGCCCGGCTCCAATGGCAGATAGACTGCGCCGCAGCCAAGAATCGCCAGAATGCTGGCATACAACTCAACCGACTTGCCCAGGCAAATACCGACCACGGGCACCTGCCCAGGCCCGAGCAACGGCCGCAAAACCTGCTGGATCGCCAGGCTGTGCCGCAACAGGCGTCGATAACTCAGGCTGAGGCCGGCGATCTCCAGGGCCGGCCTATCGGCGAAGACCCGCAAGCTGTGCTCCAACTGTTTGACCAGCGGCGTCCGGGCTTTTTGCAGCAGCGCCGGCTCATCGGTCCGGTTAAGGCGATGCAGGTAGGCCAGCCCCTCCAGGCCTTGCAGGCTTTGCTCTGGAAGGGGGGAGGCGCTCGCACGTTGGGCAAAATGTCCGGGGTTGCGCGCGAAGCCGCTGACCTGCCGCACAATCCACTCGACCAACTGTGTCACCGCCTGGCGTCGCAGTTGTTGACCGTTGCCGCAGGCTGGCGGTGCTACATCCAGCACGGCCAGCAGTTGCGATACGCGGTCATAGCAGCGTATTTGCAGGGCCGGCAGGCCGCACTCGCTCAAGGGGCCGATGGCCAGGCGCAGGCTCATCACGACCATGCCGGGCGAATCCTGGGCGACGGGCTGAGTGCCGTCTTCAATCAGCAAGTCGATGGCCGGCTCCTGCGCACCAAGGTCATGACCATAGGGTTCCAGTGCCTGCGTCAGCTCGTGCAAGGCCGTACTGGTACCGACCGGCCTAATCCCTAGGCGTCTCATGACGGGCTCCCGGATACGGGCAGATACGCGCTCATCGCCTGGGCGACGCAGGGTGTTTGCAGCAGCCCGCTGCGGCGCAGGAAACCCATGATGTTGCTGATCAGCGGGTGCTGGCGGGTGATGGGAAAGGCCAGGGCATTTACCTCGACCCGCAAAGCTTCGCGGACGGAGGGACTGATATCCAGATGGTCGATCAACAGCAGGTCGAAGTCCCTTTGCAGGTCACTGGTCAAATAGTGCTGCAGGAAGATCGGCAGCATCTGGGCGAGACAGTGGCGGTCTGCTTCGCTTGCCGTTTGCCAGTAGAGCCGCACCAGGCCGGTCCAGAAGC
Organism: Pseudomonas sp. FP818; assembly: GCF_030687335.1. Classification (NCBI taxonomy): domain Bacteria; kingdom Pseudomonadati; phylum Pseudomonadota; class Gammaproteobacteria; order Pseudomonadales; family Pseudomonadaceae; genus Pseudomonas; species Pseudomonas sp. FP818. Next base: position 129,502 of record NZ_CP117427.1, read on the forward strand.
TGGCGTGGCGGCCCTCATCAGCCAGATGGTCGGCCATCAACCCCCTTACCGACTGTTTGACGCTGTCATCCTTGGCAAACGCCGCCACGTCATGGGTGACTGTGTTCTCGGCAATCGCCACGCCGATCAGCTCCACGGCATCACGCAGATGTGCCGGTACGCGGGCCTGCGCGCTGGGTATGGCACGGCTCAACTCGATGGCCGCAGGTAGCGCCAGCGGCGCAATACCCGTCTTCTCCTGCGTTTGCTGCATGAAGTCCAGGGCAACGAGGGCGTGGTAATCCTCATCGACCACCACGGTCATGGCGGCGTAGCGGCAGGCCACAGGGAAGGGGATTGAAAAGCGATTCTTGGCGATGCTCCTCGCGGTTTTATCGACGATCTCGGTTTCAAAGATCACCACGTCGTTGATGAATTTGTAGAACGTCTGCACCAGGACAAACTCGCGCCACTGCGGACAATGCTCCAGAAAGCCTGCACTGAGCACCAACGGTTGACGACATAGGGGATAGATCAACTTGTCGTCATCTTCCAGCAGGCGACGCGGGCGAGTACGGATGGTCGCCTGCTGCTCCCAGTCGGTCGCGAATGAGCGGTAGTCGGCAGCGGTCACAGGCTCACCTCCTGGCATCCTGCGTGCCGGCGCAGGCCGTCCCACAGGGCGATGCGGCTCTCTACGGCGCTGATGGCAGCATTCCAGGCCTGTTGTTCGCGCAGGGGATCTGCCTGGATCAGCCGCTGTAGCAGGTGTTCTGCGGCCGGTTCATGACCCTGGGCGTCCAGCTCGATGTGCCGCTGCAGGTAATAGCACAAGCTGGGGGCTTGCCGATTAGCGACATCGCAGCCTTCCAGGAGGCGCTTGAACATCGCCGGGATGACACTTTCGCGGCCATGCAGGAAGGTCGCGGCGACACAATGGGTCGGTGCGTTCAAGGCGACGTCCAGGGTGTGCCGCACAAAGCGCTCTACCGCAGGGTCAATGGTGATCTGTGCCAAGGCGCTGTCGACGCTTGCTCCCTCACGCTGCAACGCGATGAATCGTTCGATGGTGATGGTGCAGGCTCCCACCTCGCGCATGGCCTCCAGATACAGTTCGAAGTGACTGCTGTGCCCGACGCCCTGGCGCTGGTCTGATTCCTCGTCCAGGACAATTTCGTTGATCAGCCGCGCCGCCTGTGGGTCTGTCGGCGGCAGCCAGGGCAGGCGGATGCAGGTCAGGTCCTGTTGCAGGCGTTTGGTCAGGGTCATGAAGTCCCAGACGGCGAACACATGGTTTTGCATAAAGTGTTGTAGTTGCGGGAAAGAATTGATTTCCAGGAAAATCGGATGTTCATGTAATTGTTGTTTTTTATGTCTAAGTAGTTCTTGTAGTTGAAACATGGTTAATGCCTATAAGTCGTTATGCCGACTCAAATAAAAAGTTTGTTTAGAACCAAGCGTGGGTTGTTGGCGAGTACTTCGTTGCCCGGCAAGCAACAGGTAGTGACAAAGCATCCTATTCTTGTTGGAGCGCGCGTCGTCCACAGCTATGCCCAAGCCTGTGCCTACGCGTTCGAATGAAGTGCCAAGACCAATTAAAGAATAATCACTTGGTTAAGTGTTCAAATACTTTCTGAGTTGTATAAGGTTTTTTTGCAGGAAGGGAAATGCTGCAGTTGAACTTACTGTTCGGGGTGGGAACTTTCCTTGTTGTTTGCGAGTTTTATGTGGGTGGACTTAACGGGCAGGGTTTGATCCATTATTGCTTTGCAACGCTGCAGGTTCCTATCGGTCGATGTCGAGTCTGTTGGCGCAACCATCCAGGAGGGTGACGGCAGGCATGGACCGGCTTTGGGCGTGTGCGGCGCCTGGTCATCCAGGTCGCGCACTGGGCGGCTAAAGCCGGGAGAAGTCAACGCGGACCTTTGTCGTTGTCCTGTTCAATGCTGTTGAGGTATTGAGTGATCACTTCCATGCCGCGCATCAGGTGATTACGCAGCGTCAGCACGCTCTGCTCGACTTTTTTCTGCGCGACCAGATTCAGCAGCTCGCGATGGTCCTCCTGGGAGGTTTTGCCCAGTCCCATGGCTTCAAGGTTGAAGCGCAGGAACCGCTCCTCCTCGTTCAGCCCGTGTTCCACCAGGTTCAACAACCGCTGGTTGGGTGCCTTGCCATACAACGCCATGTGAAACAGGCGGTTGAGCCGGCCGATTTCGGTGTAGTCGGTTTCGCACTCAAGGGTGTCGATCAAGGCACCCGCCTGCTCGATATCGCTCTGGGTGAGTAATGGGATAGACAAGCGCAGTGCTTCCGACTCCAGGAGAATACGCAGGGCGTAGGTCTCCGCCGAGTTATCTTCAATCAGCGGAGCAACCACGGCGCCTTTATGGGTTACCACATGCAACAGCGACTGTGCCTCCAGCTGGCGCAGGGCTTCGCGCACCGGCATCCGGCTGACCCCGAACAGGCTGGCCAGCTCTTGCTGGCGCATGGCGGTGCCGCAGGGCAGGCGACCATCCAGTATGGCGTTGCGCAATGTTTCTTCAATAACGGAGCGCGCGAGGTGAGCGGGAATGGGCCCACTGATCTTGATGCTGCTCAAAGGGTTCGGCTTGTGCGTCACGACTACGCTATCCTCCTTTCTTGTTGGAATGGGTTTTGGCTGATTGGATCCAAAGAACACTAGAGATTGCATGCAGGCTTGTCAAACAGGCAAAGTTTCCCTTTGTAAGCAACTCAACAGCGCGGTTTTACATCGCACATTATGGCTGGCGGGCGTCTTACAAGTGCGATTGCTTTAGCTGAGTGGACGCTGGGTGATTGCACTGTGCCATTGTCTTTTTCCGACTGACCCTTCACCATCGAATGATTCTCCGTCTCTTTCTACGGACTGAAGCCATTGGCGGTACGTTTTACTCCCTCGCGGATCCTGTGCTGGCTGTTTTCAGCGCTGCTGCTGGCTGGCTTATTGCCTGGCGGGCTGCATGCCGATTGGGATTTTTCCCAGATCAGCCGGCGCGCTACAGCGCTCTATGGACCGCTGGGCGCGGGCCAGCAGCGTATCGACGACTGGCAGCGGCTGCTGGCCACGCAAAAACAAGGCAGCGAGTTGGAGCAGCTCAAGGTGGTCAACCTGTTCTTCAACAAGCGGGTGCGCTATGTCGAAGATGTCGACTTATGGAGCCAGGTCGATTATTGGGAGACGCCCATCGAAGCCCTGTGGAAGGGCGCCGGCGATTGTGAAGACTATGCCATTGCCAAGTATTTCAGCCTGCGACACCTGGGCGTCTCCAGCGACAAATTGCGCATTACCTACGTCAAGGCATTGCGGCAGAATCGCGCCCATATGGTCTTGACCTATTATTCGACGCCAGAGGCCATGCCACTGGTACTCGACAGCCTGATCGACGAGATCCAGCCTGCCAGCCAACGGACCGACTTGCTGCCGGTCTACTCCTTCAACGCCGAAGGCTTGTACCTGCCCGGCGCCAAAGGCAACAAAAAGGTTGGCGACACCAAGCGCCTGTCGCGCTGGCAGGATGTGTTGAAAAAAATGCGGGCGGAAGGCTTCCCAGCCGAGCCGGCCAACTAGGAGTAACTGTTCAGATGTCACTGTTCAAACAGCTGTTGATCGCTATCTGTCTGTTCCTGGTGGTCGCCTTCAGCGGCAGCTTCATGGTCAGCCTGGAAAGTTCGCGTACCCAATACGTGAACCAACTGCGCTCCCACGCGCAGGACGCGGCGACCGCTCTGGCGCTGTCCCTGACGCCCAATATCGACGACCCGGCGATGGTCGAACTGCTGGTCAGCTCGATCTTCGACAGCGGTTATTACGCGAGCATCCGCGTGGTCGACGTGACCAATGACCAGGTCATCGTCGAGCGCAGTGGTATCCCCGACAACAACGGCGTGCCCAACTGGTTCGTCAAGTTGATCGGCCTGGAACCGGCCGGCGGCGACGCCCTGGTCAGCCGTGGTTGGGAGCAGGCGGCGCGGGTCGAGGTGGTCAGCCATCCGATGTTCGCCCTGGCCAAGCTGTGGCAGAGCGCCCTGGGCAGCCTGGGCTGGCTGCTGCTGTGCGGCGCCGTCAGTGCGGTGCTGGGTGCGCTGTTACTGCGCCGGCAACTCAAGCCTCTGGACTATATGGTCAAACAGTCCCATGCCATTGCCCGCCGTGAGTTCCTGAGCCTGCCGGATCTGCCGCGCACCCCGGAGCTGCGCCGCGTGGTACAGGCGATGAACCAGATGGTGGAAAAGCTCAAGGCACTGTTCCAGGAACAGGCCGAGCGCAGCGAAAAACTGCGGGTGGAATCCTATCAGGACAACCTCACGGGCCTGGCCAACCGTCGTTATTTCGAGATGCAACTCAATGCCCGGGTCAGCAACCCCGAAGAAACCAGCTCAGGCTACCTGCTGGTGCTGCGGGTCAAGGACCTGGCCGGCCTCAACCAGCGCCTCGGTGGCCAGCGCACCGACCAGCTGCTGCAGGCAGTCGGCGAACAACTGCTGCGCCAGTGCGAGCCGTACCCGGAAACCCATAACCTGATTACGCGCATCCGCGGCGGCGAGTTTGCCGTGCTGGCGCCGGGGCTGATGCGTGAAGAGGCGATGCAGCTGGCGCAGAACCTGGAAAGCACCCTGCAAAGCCTGCAAGCCACCGGCGCCAGTGACGTTTCGCCGGTTGCCTGTATCGGCCTGGCGCCGTTCAGTCACGGTGATTCCCCCCAGGCCCTGCTGACCCTGGCCGACCAGGCATTGGCCCAGGCCGAAACCCTGGGTGACGTGAGTTGGGTGTGCCTGGACCACAGCGCTGCCGCCAGCGTCGGCGACGATCATCATGCCTGGCACTCACTGTTGGACCTGGCGCTGAGCCAGCAACGCTTCGAGCTGTACTTCCAGCCGGTGGTGGCCGCCCAGGATCCGCAACTGATCCTGCACTACAAAGTGCTCTCGCGTTTGGTGGACGATCAGGGCCACACCATCCCGGCCGGCCGTTTCCTGCCTTGGCTGGAGCGGTTTGGCTGGTCGGCGCGTCTGGACCGACTGATGCTCGAGCTGGTGCTCAAGCAGATGGCCAGCCATGAACATTCGTTGGCCTTGAACCTGTCTGCGGCCACGCTGGCAGACCCCCAAGCCCTGAACCGCGTGTTCGACCTGCTGCGTCAGCATTCCAACCTGGGCCCGCGCCTGACCCTGGAAATCGGTAAGAAGAGCAACGGCCCGAACAGGCGGTACTGGAGCAGTTGACCCAGCGTCTGCGAGAGCTGAACTTCTCCCTCAGCCTGCAACGTTTTGGCGGGCGCTTCAGCATGATCGGCAACCTGGCGCGCCTGGGCCTGGCCTACCTGAAGATCGATGGCAGTTACATCCGCGACATCGACCAGGAAAGCGACAAGCGCCTGTTTATCGAAGCTATCCAGCGCGCAGCCCACAGCATCGACTTGCCGCTGATTGCCGAGCGGGTCGAAACCGAGGGTGAGTTGCAGGTGATTCGCGAGATGGGGATTTTTGGCGTGCAGGGCCAGCTGTTTGGCGAGCCGGCGCCCTGGCGCTGAGGCCGTGGCCGGCCTCAGATCAGGCCGGTCTCATCATCATTGATCAGGTGGCTCAGGCCACCCAGTGATTCCCGTGCGTGGCTGCGATCCTTGAGCTTGGCTTGCGCGGCAACCGGCAGGTCCGTGAGGTTGATCACGCCTTTCTGGATCAGCACCTGAATCAAGTCTTCCAGCACCCGGATCATCTCCGAGTCACTGTGCTTGAGCTGCTTGAGGCTCAGCTCCGCTTCTTCATTGGCAAACCAAGCCTGGATCTCATGATGATCCGCGGGCAGGGTGCCAGTCGATTCGGCGAAGGCAACCGCTTCGGCGCGAATCAGCTCACCCTGTGCATCACGTTGCACGTAGAACATTGAACATCCCTCATGAGGAGAACTGACGACAGCCTGTCAGCAGCATAGGCCAACGGAGCGCGATTGGACGTGAGTATGCCGTGCAATCGTTGCCCCATGCCAGTGAACGGTGGCCGCAAATGAATCGGCCGCCTCAAGAGGCGGCCGGGTCATTGGTTCATTAGGTGTGATCGACCTTGATGGTCGGGTCAGCACCACTGATCAACGAATTGATCGTCTGGCCGGACCAGTTGTTACCTTCCAGCTTGATCGTCACATCCGCATTGGCCAGGCCGCCGTCAGCGTTGAGCTTGCCTTCGGAACTGATCTGCAGCGTGGTCACGTTATCCACCGTGGTCAACTTCAGGAAGTTGTCGATGGTGCTGTCGGTTTCACCCTTGAGCAGGTCACGCAGGTCGATACGGTCGCCTTCCGAGGCCTTGAAGTCCTTGATCACGTCGTTGCCGACGTCACCGGATCTCCAGACAAAGGTATCGGCACCAGTGCCGCCGATCAGGATGTCATTGCCCTGGCCGCCGATCAGCGTGTCGTTACCCGTACCGCCCAACAGGATGTCGTTGCCCTTGCCCCCGTCCAGGTAGTCGTTGCCGCCCTGGCCGAACAGGATGTCATCACCCGAGCCACCCAGCAGGGTGTCATTACCGTCTTTGGCACCCGAGGTGTTGAACTCGTTGTAGTGCTCGGTGATGTACTTGTGCACATCCTGGCCGGTGACAGCAGCAACCGCCACGCCGTTTTTCCCTGCCACGTAGGTCTGGATGGCGTTATAGCCCTCGCCGGTAATGCCCGGGAAGCTCACCAGGTCGCCGAACAGGATATCGTTGCCGTCACCTCCATCGACACGGTCGGCACCCGGCAGGGTGGCCTCGCTGTGACCGAGGATGGCGTTGGCCAGGTCCTTCGGATCGATGTTGCTTTGTGGCTTGTTGTCGCTGTCGTACGGTGCCAACTGATTCAGGCTGATCCCGCTGTTGAGGCCGATGGCTTCTACGCCACCTGTGGACAGGCCCTTGAGCAGTGCGAACGCGTTCTGCGAGTTGCTGATGAGCGTTGGATCGTTGATGTTTGAGGATGAGGCTGTACCGTTGCCGCCAACGGACGACAACTCATAGGTGCCATCCCCTTGGGCATGAATGGTACCCAGGTTGGACTGCCCCCAACCCCACCAGTTGTAGGTCCCGAGGGTCACCGTCCCTACCGTATTGATGTCAAGGTAGTGCTCCGAATCGATAGTGATCCGCGTGGCGGTACCCAGGGTGTAGTTACTCATGTTGACAACATCGTCCAGCTTGACGTTGCCGTACAAGCTCGGATTGGTCTGCTCATAGCGCTGGTAGTACGTCGGCTGACCATCGGTGATGAAGTAAGTGGTGTTGATTGCATCCTTGTTGCCAGTCGCCTGGCCACTTTTGAAGAAGTTGGATGCAGCCTTGAACACGTCTTCGTAGTTGGTGCCGCCGGTCGACACCATCTTATCCAGGACCTTCTGCAGCGCATCCAGTGCACCCGGGTCTTTCAGGTTGACTGTAACCGTACGATTGACCTGGTCACTGAAGTCCGCCAGGAAGATGTTCACGGTGCCAGAGGTGCTGGAGCCGATACTGTTTTTCAGTGAGTTGAACACGGTGGTCAGCGAGGCTTTCGCCGCCGCTACCGAGTCCGAACCCATACTGCCCGACGTATCGATCATGAACGCGATGTTGTAGTTTTTGCCCTGGACCACGTTCAGGCCAGAAACGTCCGCCACGATGATGTCGTTGCCGCTGCTACCGGTGACGTTGTCATCGCCCGAAGTCGCCGTGCTCCCGCTATAGGTGGCCGGGTACACCTTGACTGGCACATTGGCAACGGTTGTGGCCGAGCCGCCGAGGCTTTCGGTGGAGGTCGACGTCACGGTCAGGTTGTACTGGCCGCTGGTGTAAGGCAGTGGTTTGAGGCTCAAATTATTGAGGTCCCAACCGGTGACATTGACTTCGGTCTGGCCATTGGTAGCCGTAAAGGTATGCCCGGCACCATCGCTGAGCACTGCGCCCACCGGGATGCTGCCGATCTTCACGCTCAGGGTTTCCGAGCCGTCGGTATCGGTCAGGCCAGTGGTGACCTTGGTCAGTTTGACCGTGCCGTTTTCCAGCCCTTCGTTGAGCTTATACGCGTCGTAGTAGCCCTGGCCGTTGGTGCCATGCAGGTCAGACACCTGGGCACCTGCGTTGATCAGGTCGTTGACCCCGGTGTAGATCGGGATGTTGGTATTACTCAGGTTCGTCGCCGCCCCACCGTTGATCGACAGGTTAACGTCATAGCCGCCGGCATTTGACTGGTTCGCATGGTAAATATCGATGCTGTAGTAGCCATTGCTGGTCGGGGTGAACGTGCCGCTGAACTGGCCGGAGTTCGAGCCCCAGGTACCGCTAGCCACGTCTTTGCCGCCGATTCTGATCAGGAGACTGTCATCGGCATAGCCGCTGAAGGTATAGGCCTTGCCGGCTTCCAGATAGATCAAGCCTGAGGTTTTCGACCCCGCGCCAGCTGGTACGTTGGCCGTCGACTCGACATTGGTCGAAAGCGTCGTGCTGTTAGGCGTACCCGCGTTATCGATCGCATTTTTCAGTGCGGTCGGTGTCGCGCCATTGCCGTTGGTGCCCAGGTTCGCAATGCTGTTCCAGCTCTGCTTGGTCAGGCCTACCGATGCGATGTTGTTATCGGCAACGCTCAACGTCGGCGCGTCCGCAACCGGGGTGATGTCGACTTTCACGGTAGCGCTGGTGCCCAGGTCCTTGCCATCGGTTGGCTGGAACTTGAACTGTGCGTAATCAGCCTGCTTGTTGCCCACACCGGTGCCGCCGTAGCCGTCGGCTCCGGATTCGTTGGCGTTTGGCGTGAAGCGCAACTGGCCGCCGTCGATCTGCGCCTTGGTGAAGGTCTGGCCGGCTGTCACGTTGGTCCAGGTAGTGCCGTCCGCTGCCAGGTACTGCAGCTTGCCGGCGACTGGCAGCTCGGTGATTTTCACCCCGAGGCTGGCCTGAGGGGAATCCACATCGGTGACCCCGAAATTGGCCCAAGTCAGCTTCAGCGATGTGTCTTCGGTGCCGGTGACGGCGCCGCCAGTGGCAACCGGTGCGTCGTTGACCGCCACTACGTTGACTGTGGTGGTCGCTACGTTCGAGTAGTTGCCGCCGTCGGTCACGGTCACGGTGATGGTCCGTGGCGTGGTGCTCGGGTCGTCGCTGCTGTTGCTGAACGTGATGTTCTTGATCTGCTGCATGTAGTCAGCCAGCGACGCCGTCCCGGTCAGGGTCAGGGTGATCTTGCCGGTGACAGGATCCGTGACCGAGGTCACGTTCATACCGCTGACCTTGCTGTAGTCCAGCAAGTCGTTCGGCTGAGTATTGGTCAGCACCACCGTGGCGCCAGTCAGCTGGGTGCTGTCCGGGTCGGTGATGCGGATGTCGGTGTCAGCAATCGACACGCCAGTGCCGCCTTCGGTGAACGTGGTCTTGAAGTCGTTCCCGGTGGCGCCGCTGGAGTTGTTGGCATCCAGGTCGATGGTCGGTGGTGCATCGTTATCGATGATCGACGTTTCGATTTTACCGTTGGTGGTGCTGACAACCAGGTTCTCGAAGTTACCGCCGGAGGTACCCGAGATGCTGATCTCGAACTTCTCCGTAGGCTCGGTCAGCTTGTCGTCGATGGTCTTGATATCGAACGTCGCAGTGCTTTGGCCGGCTGGAATCTTCACGGTGTACACGCCGTTGAAGTCCGAACCGTCCTGGGCCACACCTTTATACGAGAGGGTCACCGTGACTTCGGTGGCTGCCGGCTGGGTCAGGTTCAACGTGTAATGAGCGGTCTGGCCTTCGGTCACCGAGGTATCGCCCGCGATACTGATCACGGTGTTGCTCGTCACGTCCGTCACCTTGGTGACTACCGGAGTACCGACCGGGATCAGGTTTTCATACTTGTCGCCACCGCTGACCACGTTAGTGATCTTCGCGGAAATATCCTTGGCGCCCACGTAGAAGTCATTCGGCGCGGTGAAGTTGGCGGTACTGCTGGTCTTGCCATTACCAATGGTAATGATCAAGTCGTTGTCCAACTTGATCACCAGGTCGGAACCCACGTTGGTCACGGCCGCACCGTTTTTGTCCACGAGGCTGGCGGTGTAGACGATCTGGCCACCTTCGGCGACGTTGGCGGTGGCGGTCAGCACAACCCTCACCTCGTCGATGGTGTCGTTGATGGTTGTGGTTGCGCCATCGCCAGCAACTACGAGCTTCTCGAAGTTGCCACCGTCAGTCCCGGTGATCTGAACGGTCTGGGTGCTCTTGTCGACGAACACGTCATCGCCAGGGGCATCAACGGTGACGGTGCCGACAGTTTCACCGGCCTTGATGGTGATGGTTTGCTTGTTATCGAGGGTCAAGGTGACGTCAGTGTCAGCCTTGTTGCTCAAGGTGGCGGTGTAGGTGATGGTGCCGCCTTCGTTGACGGCGCTTGGCGCGGTCAGGGTGACGGTAGTGGTGTTATCTGTGCCCGGTGTGTCAGTCACGATGGTGGTGACTTTATCGGTACCCGGAACCAGGTTTTCAAAGTGCTCGCCACCGGTGACTTCTTTAATGCCGGTAGTAACAGTCTGATCGCCTTTGTACACATCCGGAGCTGTAGTCGAAACAGTACCGCTCGACTGGTTCACACCGATGGTGATGACCTGGTTGTTATCCAGGGTCACGGTCACAGGGCTGGTGATGTTAGTCACCGGCGCGCCGTTCTTATCTACCAAGGTAGCGGTGTAGACGATCTCGCCGCCTTCACCCACGGTTTTGGTGGCGGTCAGCACCACATCGACCTTGTCGATGGTGTCGTTGTTGGTGGTAGTCGCGCCATCGCCAGCAACCACGAGCTTCTCGAAGTTGCCGCCGTCAGTCCCGGTGATCTGGACGGTCTGGGTGCTCTTGTCGACGAACACGTCATCGCCAGGGGCATCAACGGTGACGGTACCGACGGTTTCACCGGCCTTGATGGTGATGGTCTGTTTGTTGTCCAGCGTCAGGGTGACGTCGGTATCCGCTTTATTCGAAAGCGTAGCGATGTAGGTGATCTGGCCACCCTCACTCACTTCCGACGGAGCCGTCAGCGTCACGGTCGTAGTGTTATCGGTACCTGGGGTATCAGTAACAGTCGTAGTGACCTTATCATGCCCGGAACCAGGTTTTCAAAGTGCTCGCCACCGTGACTTCTTTAATGCCGGTAGTAACAGCTGATCGCCTTTGTACACGTCATCCGGAGCTGTAGTCGAAACAGTACCGCTCGACTGGTTCACACCGATGGTGATGACCTGGTTGTTATCCAGGGTCACGGTCACAGGCTGGTGATGTTAGTCACCGGCGCGCCGTTCTTATCTACCAAGGTAGCGGTGTAGACGATCTCGCCGCCTTCACCCACGGTTTTTGGTGCGGTCAGGACCACATCGACCTTGTCGATGGTGTCGTTGATGGTGTGGTTGCGCCATCGCCAGCGACTACGAGCTTCTCGAAGTTGCCGCCGTCAGTCCCGGTGATCTGGACGGTTGGGTGCTCTTATCGACGAACACGTCATCGCCAGGGGCATCAACGGTGACGGTGCCGACAGTTTCACCGGCCTTGATGGTGATGGTTTGCTTGTTATCGAGGGTCAAGGTGACGTCAGTGTCAGCCTTGTTGCTCAAGGTGGCGGTGTAGGTGATGGTGCCGCCTTCGTTGACGGCGCTTGGCGCGGTCAGGGTGACGGTAGTGGTGTTATCTGTGCCCGGTGTGTCAGTCACGATGGTGGTGACTTTATCGGTACCCGGAACCAGGTTCTCAAAGTGCTCGCCACCGGTGACTTCTTTAATGCCGGTAGTAACAGTCTGATCGCCTTTGTACACGTCATCCGGAGCTGTAGTCGAAACAGTACCGCTCGACTGGTTCACACCGATGGTGATGACCTGGTTGTTATCCAGGGTCACGGTCACAGGGCTGGTGATGTTAGTCACCGGCGCGCCGTTCTTATCTACCAAGGTAGCGGTGTAGACGATCTCGCCGCCTTCACCCACGGTTTTGGTGGCGGTCAGGACCACATCGACCTTGTCGATGGTGTCGTTGATGGTGGTAGTCGCGCCATCGCCAGCGACTACGAGCTTCTCGAAGTTGCCGCCGTCAGTCCCGGTGATCTGAACGGTTTGGGTGCTCTTATCGACGAACACGTCATCGCCAGGGGCATCAACGGTGACGGTGCCGACAGTTTCACCGGCCTTGATGGTGATGGTTTGCTTGTTATCGAGGGTCAAGGTGACGTCAGTGTCAGCCTTGTTGCTCAAGGTGGCGGTGTAGGTGATGGTGCCGCCTTCGTTGACGGCGCTTGGCGCGGTCAGGGTGACGGTAGTGGTGTTATCTGTGCCCGGTGTGTCAGTCACGATGGTGGTGACTTTATCGGTACCCGGAACCAGGTTTTCAAAGTGCTCGCCACCGGTGACTTCTTTAATGCCGGTAGTAACAGTCTGATCGCCTTTGTACACATCATCCGGAGCTGTAGTCGAAACAGTACCGCTCGACTGGTTCACACCGATGGTGATGACCTGGTTGTTATCCAGGGTCACGGTCACAGGGCTGGTGAGTCACCGGCGCGCCGTTCTTATCTACCAAGGTAGCGGTGTAGACGATCTCGCCGCCTTCACCCACGGTTTTGGTGGCGGTCAGGACCACATCGACCTTGTCGATGGTGTCGTTGATGGTGGTAGTCGCGCCATCGCCAGCGACTACGAGCTTCTCGAAGTTGCCGCCGTCAGTCCCGGTGATCTGAACGGTTTGGGTGCTCTTATCGACGAACACGTCATCGCCAGGGGCATCAACGGTGACGGTGCCGACAGTTTCACCGGCCTTGATGGTGATGGTTTGCTTGTTATCGAGGGTCAAGGTGACGTCAGTGTCAGCCTTGTTGCTCAAGGTGGCAGTGTAAGTGATGGTACCGCCTTCGTTGACGGCGCTTGGCGCGGTCAGGGTGACGGTAGTGGTGTTATCTGTGCCCGGTGTGTCAGTCACGATGGTGGTGACTTTATCGGTACCCGGAACCAGGTTTTCGAAGTGCTCGCCACCGGTGACTTCTTTAATACCGGTAGTAACAGTCTGGTCGCCTTTGTACACGTCATCCGGAGCTGTAGTCGAAACAGTACCGCTCGACTGGTTCACACCGATGGTGATGACCTGATTGTTATCCAGAGTCACGGTCACAGGGCTGGTGATGTTAGTCACCGGCGCGCCGTTTTTATCCACAAGGGTAGCGGTGTAGACGATCTCGCCGCCTTCACCCACGGTTTTAGTGGCGGTCAGGACCACATCGACCTTGTCGATGGTGTCGTTGATGGTGGTAGTCGCGCCATCGCCAGCAACCACGAGCTTCTCGAAGTTGCCGCCGTCAGTCCCGGTGATCTGAACGGTTTGGGTGCTCTTGTCGACGAACACGTCATCGCCTGGAGCATCAACTGTCACAGTACCGACAGTTTCGCCAGCTTTGATGGTGATGGTTTGCTTGTTGTCCAGCGTCAGGGTGACGTCGGTATCCGCTTTATTCGAAAGCGTAGCGGTGTAGGTGATCTGGCCACCCTCACTCACTTCCGACGGAGCCGTCAGCGTCACGGTCGTAGTGTTATCGGTACCTGGGGTATCAGTAACAGTCGTAGTGACCTTTCAGTGCCCGGAACCAGGTTTTCAAAGTGCTCGCCACCGGTGACTTCTTTAATGCCGGTAGTAACAGTCTGATCGCCTTTGTACACATCCGGAGCTGTAGTCGAAACAGTACCGCTCGACTGGTTCACACCGATGGTGATGACCTGGTTGTTATCCAGGGTCACGGTCACAGGGCTGGTGATGTTAGTCACCGGCGCGCCGTTCTTATCTACCAAGGTAGCGGTGTAGACGATCTCGCCGCCTTCACCCACGGTTTTGGTGGCGGTCAGGACCACATCGACCTTGTCGATGGTGTCGTTGATGGTGGTAGTCGCGCCATCGCCAGCGACTACGAGCTTCTCGAAGTTGCCGCCGTCAGTCCCGGTGATCTGAACGGTTTGGGTGCTCTTGTCGACGAACACGTCATCGCCTGGAGCATCAACTGTCACAGTACCGACAGTTTCGCCAGCTTTGATGGTGATGGTTTGCTTGTTGTCCAGCGTCAGGGTGACGTCGGTATCCGCTTTATTCGAAAGCGTAGCGGTGTAGGTGATCTGGCCACCCTCACTCACTTCCGACGGAGCCGTCAGCGTCACGGTCGTAGTGTTATCGGTACCTGGGGTATCAGTAACAGTCGTAGTGACCTTATCAGTGCCCGGAACCAGGTTTTCAAAGTGCTCGCCACCGGTGACTTCTTTAATGCCGGTAGTAACAGTCTGATCGCCTTTGTACACATCATCCGGAGCTGTAGTCGAAACAGTACCGCTCGACTGGTTCACACCGATGGTGATGACCTGGTTGTTATCCAGGGTCACGGTCACAGGGCTGGTGATGTTAGTCACCGGCGCGCCGTTCTTATCTACCAAGGTAGCGGTGTAGACGATCTCGCCGCCTTCACCCACGGTTTTGGTGGCGGTCAGCACCACATCGACCTTGTCGATGGTGTCGTTGATGGTGGTAGTCGCGCCATCGCCAGCAACCACGAGCTTCTCGAAGTTGCCGCCGTCAGTCCCGGTGATCTGGACAGTCTGGGTGCTCTTGTCGACGAACACGTCGTCGCCTGGAGCATCAACGGTGACGGTACCAACAGTTTCGCCGGCCTTGATGGTGATGGTTTGTTTGTTATCGAGGGTCAGGGTGACGTCAGTGTCAGCCTTGTTGCTCAAGGTGGCGGTGTAAGTGATCTGGCCACCTTCACTCACTTCCGAAGGAGCAGTCAGCGTCACGGTCGTGGTGTTATCGGTACCTGGGGTATCAGTGACAGTCGTGGTGACTTTGTCAGTACCTGGAACCAGGTTTTCAAAGTGCTCGCCACCGGTGACTTCTTTAATACCGGTCGTGACGGTTTGATCACCTTTGTACACATCATCCGGAGCCACAACCGAAACAGTACCGCTCGACTGGTTCACACCGATGGTGATGACCTGGTTGTTATCCAGGGTCACAGTCACAGGGTTGGTGATGTTAGTCACCGGCGCGCCGTTTTTATCCACAAGGGTAGCGGTGTAAACGATCTCGCCGCCTTCGCCCACAGTTTTAGTGGCGGTCAGGACCACATCGACCTTGTCGATGGTGTCGTTGATGGTTGTGGTTGCGCCATCGCCAGCGACTACGAGCTTCTCGAAGTTGCCGCCGTCAGTCCCGGTGATCTGGACAGTCTGGGTGCTCTTGTCGACGAACACGTCATCGCCAGGGGCATCAACGGTGACGGTACCGACGGTTTCACCGGCCTTGATGGTGATGGTTTGTTTGTTATCGAGGGTCAAAGTGACGTCAGTGTCAGCCTTGTTGCTCAAGGTGGCGGTGTAGGTGATCTGGCCACCTTCACTCACTTCCGACGGAGCCGTCAAAGTCACGGTCGTGGTGTTATCGGTGCCCGGTGTGTCAGTCACGATGGTGGTGACTTTATCGGTACCCGGAACCAGGTTCTCAAAGTGCTCGCCACCGGTGACTTCTTTAATGCCGGTAGTAACAGTCTGATCGCCTTTGTACACGTCATCCGGAGCTGTAGTCGAAACAGTACCGCTCGACTGGTTTACACCGATGGTGATGACCTGATTGTTATCCAGGGTCACGGTCACAGGGCTGGTGATGTTAGTCACCGGCGCGCCGTTTTTATCCACCAAGGTAGCGGTGTAAACGATCTCGCCGCCTTCACCCACGGTTTTGGTGGCGGTCAGGACCACATCGACCTTGTCGATGGTGTCGTTGATGGTTGTGGTTGCGCCATCGCCAGCGACTACGAGCTTCTCGAAGTTGCCGCCGTCAGTCCCGGTGATCTGAACGGTTTGGGTGCTCTTATCGACGAACACGTCATCGCCAGGGGCATCAACGGTGACGGTGCCGACAGTTTCACCGGCCTTGATGGTGATGGTTTGCTTGTTATCGAGGGTCAAGGTGACGTCAGTGTCAGCCTTGTTGCTCAAGGTGGCGGTGTAGGTGATGGTGCCGCCTTCGTTGACGGCGCTTGGCGCGGTCAGGGTGACGGTAGTGGTGTTATCTGTGCCCGGTGTGTCAGTCACGATGGTGGTGACTTTATCGGTACCCGGAACCAGGTTTTCAAAGTGCTCGCCACCGGTGACTTCTTTAATGCCGGTAGTAACAGTCTGGTCGCCTTTGTATACGTCATCCGGAGCTGTAGTCGAAACAGTACCGCTCGACTGGTTCACACCAATGGTGATGACCTGGTTGTTATCCAGGGTCACGGTCACAGGGCTGGTGATGTTAGTCACCGGCGCGCCGTTTTTATCCACAAGGGTAGCGGTGTAAACGATCTCGCCGCCTTCGCCCACAGTTTTAGTGGCGGTCAGGACCACATCGACCTTGTCGATGGTGTCGTTGATGGTTGTGGTTGCGCCATCGCCAGCGACTACGAGCTTCTCGAAGTTGCCGCCGTCAGTCCCGGTGATCTGAACGGTTTGGGTGCTCTTATCGACGAACGTCATCGCCAGGGCATCAACGGTGACGGTGCCGACAGTTTCACCGCCTTGATGGTGATGGTTTGCTTGTTCGAGGGTCAAGGTGACGTCAGTGTCAGCCTTGTTGCTCAAGGTGGCGGTGTAGGTGATGGTGCCGCCTTCGTTGACGGCGCTTGGCGCGGTCAGGGTGACGGTAGTGGTGTTATCTGTGCCCGGTGTGTCAGTCACGATGGTGGTGATTTTATCGGTACCCGGAACCAGGTTTTCAAAGTGCTCGCCACCGGTGACTTCTTTAATGCCGGTAGTAACAGTCTGGTCGCCTTTGTATACGTCATCCGGAGCTGTAGTCGAAACAGTACCGCTCGACTGGTTCACACCAATGGTGATGACCTGGTTGTTATCCAGGGTCACGGTCACAGGGCTGTGATGTTAGTCACCGGCGCCCGTTTTTATCCACAAGGGTAGCGGTGTAAACGATCTCGCCGCCTTCGCCCACAGTTTTAGGGCGTCAGGACCACATCGACCTTGTCGATGGTGTCGTTGATGGTTGTGTTGGCCCATCGCCAGCGACTACGAGCTTCTCGAAGTTGCCGCCGTCAGTCCCGGTGATCTGGACAGTCTGGGTGCTCTTGTCGACGAACACGTCATCGCCAGGGGCATCAACGGTGACGGTACCGACGGTTTCGCCGGCCTTGATGGTGATGGTTTGTTTGTTATCGAGTGTCAGGGTGACGTCAGTGTCAGCCTTGTTGCTCAAGGTGGCGGTGTAAGTGATCTGGCCACCTTCACTCACTTCCGAAGGAGCAGTCAGCGTCACGGTCGTGGTGTTATCGGTACCTGGGGTATCAGTGACAGTCGTGGTGACTTTGTCAGTACCTGGAACCAGGTTTTCAAAGTGCTCGCCACCGGTGACTTCTTTAATACCGGTCGTGACGGTTTGATCACCTTTGTACACATCATCCGGAGCCACAACCGAAACAGTACCGCTCGACTGGTTCACACCGATGGTGATGACCTGATTGTTATCCAGGGTCACGGTCACAGGGCTGGTGATGTTAGTCACCGGCGCGCCGTTTTTATCCACCAAGGTAGCGGTGTAAACGATCTCGCCGCCTTCACCCACAGTTTTAGTGGCGGTCAGGACCACATCGACCTTGTCGATGGTGTCGTTGATGGTTGTGGTTGCGCCATCGCCAGCGACTACGAGCTTCTCGAAGTTGCCGCCGTCAGTCCCGGTGATCTGAACGGTTTGGGTGCTCTTATCGACGAACACGTCATCGCCAGGGCATCAACGGTGACGGCCGACAGTTTCACCGGCCTTGATGGTGATGGTTTGCTTGTTATCGAGGGTCAAGGTGACGTCAGTGTCAGCCTTGTTGCTCAAGGTGGCGGTGTAGGTGATGGTGCCGCCTTCGTTGACGGCGCTTGGCGCGGTCAGGGTGACGGTAGTGGTGTTATCTGTGCCCGGTGTGTCAGTCACGATGGTGGTGATTTTATCGGTACCCGGAACCAGGTTTTCAAAGTGCTCGCCACCGGTGACTTCTTTAATGCCGGTAGTAACAGTCTGGTCGCCTTTGTATACGTCATCCGGAGCTGTAGTCGAAACAGTACCGCTCGACTGGTTCACACCAATGGTGATGACCTGGTTGTTATCCAGGGTCACGGTCACAGGGCTGGTGATGTTAGTCACCGGCGCGCCGTTTTTATCCACAAGGGTAGCGGTGTAAACGATCTCGCCGCCTTCGCCCACAGTTTTAGTGGCGGTCAGGACCACATCGACCTTGTCGATGGTGTCGTTGATGGTTGTGGTTGCGCCATCGCCAGCGACTACGAGCTTCTCGAAGTTGCCGCCGTCAGTCCCGGTGATCTGGACAGTCTGGGTGCTCTTGTCGACGAACACGTCATCGCCAGGGGCATCAACGGTGACGGTACCGACGGTTTCGCCGGCCTTGATGGTGATGGTTTGTTTGTTATCGAGTGTCAGGGTGACGTCAGTGTCAGCCTTGTTGCTCAAGGTGGCGGTGTAAGTGATCTGGCCACCTTCACTCACTTCCGAAGGAGCAGTCAGCGTCACGGTCGTGGTGTTATCGGTACCTGGGGTATCAGTGACAGTCGTGGTGACTTTGTCAGTACCTGGAACCAGGTTTTCAAAGTGCTCGCCACCGGTGACTTCTTTAATACCGGTCGTGACGGTTTGATCACCTTTGTACACATCATCCGGAGCCACAACCGAAACAGTACCGCTCGACTGGTTCACACCGATGGTGATGACCTGGTTGTTATCCAGGGTCACAGTCACAGGGTTGGTGATGTTAGTTACTGGCGCACCGTTTTTATCCACAAGTGTGGCGGTGTAAACGATCTCGCCGCCTTCACCCACGGTTTTGGTGGCGGTCAGGACCACATCGACCTTGTCGATGGTGTCGTTGATGGTGGTAGTCGCGCCATTGCCAGCAACCACGAGCTTCTCGAAGTTGCCGCCGTCAGTCCCTGTGATCTGGACGGTCTGGGTGCTCTTATCGACGAACACGTCATCGCCAGGGGCATCAACGGTGACGGTGCCGACTGTTTCGCCCGCTTTGATGGTGATGGTTTGTTTGTTATCGAGTGTCAGGGTGACGTCAGTGTCAGCCTTGTTGCTCAAGGTGGCGGTGTAAGTGATCTGGCCACCTTCACTCACTTCCGAAGGAGCAGTCAGCGTCACGGTCGTGGTGTTATCGGTGCCCGGTGTGTCAGTGACAGTCGTGGTGACCTTGTCAGTACCTGGAACCAGGTTTTCAAAGTGCTCGCCACCGGTGACTTCTTTAATGCCGGTAGTAACAGTCTGGTCGCCTTTGTACACATCATCTGGAGCCACAACCGAGACAGTCCCGCTCGACTGGTTCACACCAATGGTGATGACCTGGTTGTTATCCAGGGTCACAGTCACAGGGTTGGTGATGTTAGTTACTGGCGCACCGTTTTTATCCACAAGGGTGGCGGTGTAAACGATCTCGCCGCCTTCGCCCACAGTTTTAGTGGCGGTCAGGACCACATCGACCTTGTCGATGGTGTCGTTGATGGTGGTAGTCGCGCCATTGCCAGCAACCACGAGCTTCTCGAAGTTGCCGCCGTCAGTCCCGGTGATCTGGACAGTCTGGGTGCTCTTATCGACGAACACGTCATCGCCAGGGGCATCAACGGTGACGGTACCGACGGTTTCGCCGGCCTTGATGGTGATGGTTTGTTTGTTATCGAGTGTCAGGGTGACGTCAGTGTCAGCCTTGTTGCTCAAGGTGGCGGTGTAAGTGATCTGGCCACCTTCACTCACTTCCGAAGGAGCAGTCAGCGTCACGGTCGTGGTGTTATCGGTGCCCGGTGTGTCAGTGACAGTCGTGGTGACCTTGTCAGTACCTGGAACCAGGTTTTCAAAGTGCTCGCCACCGGTGACTTCTTTAATGCCGGTAGTAACAGTCTGATCGCCTTTGTACACATCATCTGGAGCCACAACCGAGACAGTCCCGCTCGACTGGTTCACACCAATGGTGATGACCTGGTTGTTATCCAGGGTCACAGTCACAGGGCTGGTGATGTTGGTCACCGGCGCGCCGTTTTTATCCACAAGGGTAGCGGTGTAGACGATCTCGCCGCCTTCACCCACAGTTTTAGTAGCAGTCAGTACCACATCAACCTTGTCGATAGTGTCGTTGATCTGCGTCGTCGCCCCACCCGGTGCGATATCAAGCTTCTCGAAACCACCACCCACGATGTCCGGATTGATCGTGACGTTGATCGGACCTGCATCTTTGAATACGTCGTCGCTCGGTGCCTTGGACGTCACCTGGCCTGTCGTCTCGCCCTTGGCGATAGTGATGACGTCACCATTGCTCAAGGTCAGGGTCAGGTCGCTGCCGGCCTTGTTGCTCAAGGTCGCGGTGTAGGTGATGTTGCCACCTTCGTCGGCCTCGCCTGGCGCGGTCAGGGTGACGGTGGTGGTGTCGGTGGTGCCGGGTGTGTCGGTCACGGTGGTGTTGACCGGCGTGGTGCCAGGTACCAGGTTTTCGAAATGCGCGCCGCCGGTCACATTGGTGATAGCGGTGGTGACGGTCTGGTTGCCCTCATACACGTCGTTCGGCGCAACAGTGGTGGCAGTGCCAGCGGATTGGCCGACACCAATGGTGATGGTCTGGCCATTGTCCAGCGTCACGGTCAACGGATTGGTGGTGTTGGTGACCGGGTTACCTGCCTTGTCCACCAGCGACGCGGTGTAGACGATATTACCGCCTTCGCCCACGGTGGTAGTCGCAGTCAGGACCACATCGACCTTGTCGATAGTGTCGTTGATGGTGGTAGTCGCGCCGTCACCGGCCACTTCCAGTTTTTCGAAGTTGCCGCCAGTAGTCTCGACGATCTTTACGGTTTGCGTGCTTTTGTCGACAAACACATCATCGCCTGGAGCATCGACGGTGACGGAGCCGACGGTTTCACCCGCCTTGATGATGATGGTCGACCCGTTATCCAGCTTCAGCGTAACGTCAGTGTCGGCTTTATTGGAGAGCGTGGCGGTGTAGGTAATCTGCCCGCCTTCGCTGACATCGCCTGGCGCAGTCAGCGTTACGGTGGTGGTGTCGACCGAATCGGTGATGGTGGTGACGGCTGGCGTGGTGTTGGGCACCAGGTTTTCAAAGTTGCCACCGGTCGTGCCGGTGATGGTCGTCGTGACGGTGCTGCCGTTGACGTAGACGTCGTTCGCCGGGGTGTCGACCACCACGGTACCGACGGACTCGCCGGCCTTGATGGTGATCACCGAGCCGTTGGACAAGGTCACGGTCACGGGGGTTTGCGCCGGGTTGGTCAGCGTCGCGGTGTAGGTGATCTGGCCGCCTTCGGTGACGGTGTTAGTGGCGGTGAGGGTCACGCCGGTGTCGTCGACCGAATCGGTAATCGTGGTGACGGCTGGTGTGGTGTTGGGCACCAGGTTTTCGAAGTTGCCACCGGTTGCCCCGGTGATGGTGGTGCTGACCGTGCTGCCATTGTTGTAGACGTCGTTGGCCGGTGTCTCGACCACCACTGTACCGGTGGACTTACCTGCCTCGATGTTGATCACCGAGCCGTTGCTCAAGGTAATGGTGACGGGCGTCTGCGCCGGGTTGGTCAAGGTCGCGGTGTAGGTGATCTGACCGCCTTCGGTCACCGTTTCGCCTGCTGTCAGGGTCACGGTGGTGGTGTCGATGGTGTCGGTGATCTGGGTGACGGCCGGCGTCGGGTCGACGGTCACGATCAGGTTGTTACCGCCGGTGGTGCCAGTGACGGTGACGCTGATCTGGCCTGGGTCGATGTACGGGCTGTCATTAGGCGCCAGGGGCACATTCACGGAGCCAGTCACCTGGCCGGCCGGGATGGTGATCACCGCGCCGTTGGACAGGGTGACGGTCAGGTTGCTGGTAGACGGCTGGGTCACCGTAGCGGTGTAGGTCAGCACGCCGCCGGCTTCGGTGATGGTCGGGGTGGCGCTCAGGGACAGGGTCGACGGCAAAGGTGCTGCCGTGAGCGGGTCGGTCGGCTGCCCGCCGAGTTCGTTGGTCAACGCATTGGTACCGAAACCCAGGCCAGCCGTCGGGAAACCAATGGTCGGGTCAACCGAGCCTGCGGTCTCATCGAGCATCACAAAGCTGTGACCGCCCCCCGCAGCGCCGGTGCCAGCAGCTGCCGCGCCTGCGGCGGTGGCTTCCAGCTCGGTGGTCGGGTCAGCGCCGGCGGCGATTGCCTGCTGCAGTTCGGCAACCGACGGTGCAGCCTGTGCGGTGGCTTGTGCCAGGTCCGTGCTGGAGTCGGGCGCGGTGGCGCTCCACTGGGTGTCACGGCCCAGGTCCAGGGTGCGACCATCGGCCAGCTCCAGGCTGACTGCGCCCGACATACCGGTGTCTATCTGGTCGCCGGCAAAAAGGCGATCACCTTCAACAAGCACCCGGCGGGCCCCTTCCGGAGAAATGACGAAAACTTGGCCAACAATGCTTTTGACGATGGCAACAACACTGCTCATTGAAGATTTCTCCGGCGATCCATTCTGTGGGTGTTCCTAGGGCTGAGATCTGATGGGATTCATCAGCCTGGGAGGTGCGTAGTTTATAAAACGAATGACGTCAAATAATTGGCTGTATTTTTTGGCGATTTACTTTATGCCAAACTATTGACCTTCTTGGCGCCATCCTAAACAATCGCCTCGCTAATGTCACATTGATATTCACGCGGCGAACCGTCCTACATGTGTGAACCAGTTCCGCTTTTGAACTTTCCGACGTACGGTCATTACGGTAGCCATTTTCTAACGCAGCACGCCAAGTTGCTGTGACTTGAGACAAGAAGTCCTGGGGATTCTTAAATGCGTTTGCACCTGCTTAAGGCAATACCGTTCGTTCTCGCCGCCAGTTTCGTACAAGCCCAAACCCTGCCCCAGGCCATGCAGCAAGCGCTGGATGTGCACCCTGAGATTCAGGCAGGTGTCAATGCTCGTATCGCGGCTGACTATCAATTGCGTGCGGCCAAGGGCGGTTACCTGCCCCGTGTCGACCTGAACGCCGGTTATGGCCGTGAAGGCACCGACAGCTCGTCCACCCGTGCCCGTGGTGGCCATTGGGACACCCTCAATCGCGGTGAGTCGAGCCTGCGTCTGCAGCAAATGGTTTTTGACGGTTTTGCCACCTCCAGTGAAGTTGGGCGTCAACAAGCCACCGTTAACTCCCGCGCGTTTTCGTTGCTTGGCACTTCCGAGCGCACTGCATTAACGGTAGCCCAGGTTTATCTGGACGTCCTGACCCGCCGTGAATTCGTGCGCCTGGCTGAAGACAACCTGCGTAACCACGAGCGCATTTACGACCAGATCAAGTTGCGCACCCAGCGCGGCGTCGGCAGCGGGGCTGACCTGGACCAGGCCGAAGCCCGCCTGGCCCAGGCCCGCAACAACGTGATCACCGAGCAGACCAACCTGGCCGATGCCCAGACCAACTACCTGAGCGCTGTCGGTCAGGAAGCCGATCAGTTGGAGCGTCCGCCTAGCTTCATGGCGATGCTGCCTGCAGACCTGAACGAAGCACGTCGCCAGATGCTGGATAACAGCCCGATCCTGCGCTCGGCCGAATCCGACATCGCCGCCGCCGAAAAACAATACGAAGCCGCCAAGTCTTCCTTCTACCCACGCTTCGACGCCGAGTTGGGCCGCAACGCCGACAACAACATCGACGGCGACGCCAGCCACAACAATGGCTGGGAAGCGATGCTGCGTATGCGCTTCAACCTGTACGCCGGTGGCAGCAACAAAGCCGAGCTGGAGTCCAAGTCCTACCAGTCCAACCAGGCCCTGGATATCCGCAATAACGCCTTGCGCCAGTTGAACGAAGAACTGGGCCTGGCCTGGAACGCCATGAACAACGCCAATGCCCAGGTGCCGATTGCCCAGCAATACGTCGACCACAGCAGCAAAGTACGCGGCGCTTACCAGAAGCAATTCAGCCTGGGCGAGCGGACCCTGCTCGACTTGCTCGACAGTGAAAACGAACTGTTCACCGCTTCGCGTCGTCTGGAAGAGATAAAAAACGTTCAGTTATTTACTCAGTACCGAATCAAGGCGACCATGGGCGAGTTGCTCAAGAGCCAGGGAGTGGTCGCACCGATGGCCTCCGTCGTCCAGAACGATGTGAAGCCGAAAGTTCAACTGCCGGGGATGAATTGAGCTATTCCTTATAGACCCATCCGTTAGTTGAGAGAGCCCGCGTGGAATCAGAAGTTAGTCGAGTCCATCTCAGTCATGATCCACGCACATTGCACGACGACCCGTTACTCGACGGGTTGTTGGCTCTCTGTGCCCTGCACCAGAAGCCTGCCAGTGCGGCAATGCTGACCACCGGTCTGCCATTGCCGTCACAGCAACTGACCGCCGATTTGCTGGCCCGGGCCGCGGCCCGCGCCGGTTTGCAAGGCCGGCTGCTGCAACGCAAGCTCGATTCGATCCCCGCGATTGCCATGCCGGCGCTGCTGTTGCTCAAGGACGGCCGGAGTGCCGTGCTGCTCGGCTGGCAGGGTGAAGACGAGGCCCAGGTGCTGCTCAGCGAAAGCGATGGCGGTGAAACCATCGTCAAGCGTCAAGCCTTGGCCGATGACTACATCGGCAAAGTGTTTTTTGCCCAGCCCCAGCACAAATTCGATGTCAGCCACGGCACCCTGATCCCTCGGGCCCGTTCGTGGTTTCGCGACACCCTCAAGCGTTCGCGCTGGCTCTACGCCGATGCCATCGCTGCCAGTTTCCTGATCAACCTGATTGCCATGGCCGCGCCGCTGTTCGTGATGAACGTCTACGACCGCGTGGTGCCGAACCAGGCCACCGCCACCCTGTGGGTGCTGGCCACCGGTATTTTCATCGCCTACGTCTTCGACCTGGTCCTCAAGAGCTTGCGCAGTCTGTGCCTGGACCTGGCCGGCAAAAAAACCGACCTGATCATCTCGGCCACGCTGTTCGAGCGGATCGTCGGCATGTCGATGAAGTACCGCCCGGCGCGGGTCGGCAGTTTCGCCCAGAACATCCACGAGTTTCAGAGCCTGCGCGACTTCCTCGCGTCCCTGACCCTCACCAGCCTGATCGACTTGCCGTTCACCCTGCTGATCTTCATGGTGATCGCCATCCTCGGCGGGCACCTGGTGTGGATCCCCATGCTGGCTTTCCCGATTGCCCTGGGCATCGGTTACCTGCTGCAAAAACCGCTGGTCGCCACCATGGAACGCACCATGGCCCTGGCCTCCGAGCGCCAGTCGAGCCTGATCGAAACCCTGGCCGGGCTGGATGCGGTCAAGGTCAACAACGCGGAAAGCGAGCGCCAGTACCAGTGGGAGCAGACCATTGGCACCCTCAGCCGCCTTGAGTTGCGGGTGAAAATGCTCTCTGGGCTGTCGATGAACATCACCCTGCTGATCCAGCAACTGGCGGGTGTGATCATGATTGTCTTCGGGGTCTACCAGATCATTGACGGCAACCTCAGCATGGGCGGCCTGATTGCCTGCTACATGCTCAGTGGCCGAGCCCTCAGCCCCCTGGCGTCGCTGTCGGGCCTGATGACCCGCTACCAGCAGGCCAAAGTCACCATGGTCTCCACCGACCAGATGATGGAACTGCCTCAGGAGCGCAACTTCGAAGAGCGCCCCTTGAGCCGCCGCACCCTGCAAGGTGCCATCGAGTGCCGGGGCCTGAACTTTACCTACCCCAACCAGCAGAACATGGCGCTCAAGAACATCAACCTGGTGATCAAGCCCGGCGAGAAAATTGGCATCATCGGGCGCAGCGGCTCGGGCAAAAGCTCCCTGGCCAAACTGATCGTCGGCCTCTACCAGCCCGACTCCGGCGCCCTGCTGGTGGACGGGGTGGACATTCGCCAGATCGACGTCAGCGAACTGCGCCACAACGTCGGCTATGTGCCTCAGGACATTCAACTGCTGGCCGGCACCCTGCGCGACAACCTGGTCTCCGGCGCCCGCTACGTTGAAGACGAAGTGGTGCTGCAAGCCGCCGAACTGGCTGGCGTCCACGAATTTGCCCGTCTGCACCCGCAAGGCTACGAACTGCAAGTGGGCGAGCGAGGCCAGAACCTCTCTGGCGGCCAGCGACAAAACGTCGCCCTGGCCCGTGCCCTGCTGCTTAATCCGCCTATCCTGCTGCTGGACGAACCGACCAGCGCCATGGACAACACCGGCGAGGAGCGCCTTAAACAGCGCCTGCAAGCCGTTGTGGAAAACAAGACCGTGGTGCTGGTGACACACCGGGCGTCGCTGCTGTCCCTGGTGGACCGCTTGTTGGTCATCGACCGTGGGCAAATCCTCGCCGATGGTCCGAAAGCCGTAGTGATGGAAGCGTTGAAGAAGGGGCAGATCAGTGTTGCGTAAATTCAAGGACGCGGTCCGTCGCTATTTCATTGGTTCCGATTCGCTGGACGGCCAGCCATTGCCAGAGGTCAAGAAGGCCCTGATCGAAGATGCCCCGCGCGTGGTGCGGCTGACCATCTGGGGGATCATCGGGTTTTTCCTGTGCATGTTGCTGTGGGCCGGCTTTGCCAAGGTCGACGAAGTCACGCGCGGCGATGGCAAGGCCATTCCATCCTCCAAGCTGCAGAAGATCCAGAACCTGGAAGGCGGCATCGTCGCCGAGCTGTTCGTCAAGGAAGGGCAGATCGTCGAAGCCGGCGCGCCGCTGATTCGCCTGGACGACACACGTTTTGTCTCCAACGCCGGGGAAACCGAGGCCCAGCGCCTGTCCCTGCTGTTGCGTATCGAGCGCTTGAGCGCCCAGGTCGAAGACCGGCCGTTGAACATCCCTGAAGATGTGCGGGCCGCTGCGCCCACCCAGGCCATCAACGAGCAGTCGCTGTACGAAAGCCGGCGCCAGCAGTTCAAGGACGAAATCGGCGGCTTGCAGGAACAACTGACCCCAGCGCCAGCAAGAAATGCGCGAGTACACCTCCAAGCAGAGCCAGTACCGTAACCAGCTGTCGTTGCAGCGCCAGGAAATCAACATGTCCGAACCCCTGGTCGCCCAGGGTGCGGTGTCGCCGGTGGAAGTACTGCGCCTCAAGCGCGCAGAAATGGAAACCCGTGGCCAACTGGACGCCACCACCCTGGCCATCCCCCGTGCCGACTCGGCGATCAAGGAAGTACAGCGCAAGATCGACGAGACTCGCGGTAAGTATCGCAGTGAAGCCCTGACCGAGCTCAACGAAGCCCGCACCGACTTGAACAAGGCCCAGGCCACCGGCAAAGCCCTCGAAGACCGGGTGAGCCGGACCCTGGTCACCTCGCCGGTGCGCGGGATCGTCAAGCAACTGCTGGTCAACACCATCGGTGGGGTGATCCAGCCGGGCAGCGACATGGTAGAAATCGTCCCGTTGGACGACACCCTGCTGGTGGAAGCCAAGATCCGCCCGCAAGACATTGCCTTCCTGCACCCGGGACAAGAGGCCGTGGTCAAGTTCACCGCCTATGACTACACCATCTACGGCGGCCTCAAGGCCAAGCTGGAGCGCATCGGTGCCGACACCATCACCGACGAAGACAAGAAAACCACCTACTACATGATCACCTTGCGCACCGACCGCAGCCACCTGGGTACCGATGAGAAGCCGCTGATCATCATCCCCGGCATGGTCGCTTCGGTCGATATCATTACCGGCAAGAAAACCATCCTCAGCTACCTGCTCAAGCCCATCATCAAGGCCCGGGCGGAGTCGCTGCAGGAGCGTTGATCTTCAGTGTCTGGGCGGGCCTCATCGCGAGCAAACCCGCTCCCACACTCAACCGCATTCCTATGTTGGAAATCGGTCGAATGTGGGAGCGGGCTTGCTCGCGAAGGGGCCCTCAACTTCACCCCATCCCTCAGCCCTACCGCAAAAAGGCCATATCGTTATTCTCTAACGGTATTTAAAGTCACTCTCCTGACTGCCAGAGAGTGATCTTATATCCGCCACCACAGCCGCCTTGCCCACCGCCTAAAGTTACCTGACGCAGTAGAAACAGTACCGGTAAAGCCTGCTACGATTGCGTGCGCTGTACTCCAAACCCATCACGAGTGCTTGGCATGCAATTACCGGATATGAACCTGCTGGTGGCCCTCGACGCCTTGCTCGACGAGGGCAGCGTGGTGGGTGCCGCGCGGCGGATGAACCTGAGCCCGGCGGCGATGAGCCGCACCCTGACGCGCATTCGCGAAGCGGTGGGCGATCCGATCCTGGTGCGCGCCGGTCGCGGTCTGGTGCCCACGCCCAAGGCCCTGGAGTTGCAAGGCCAGGTGCGCAACGTGGTGGAGCAGGCGGCGTTGTTGTTCCGCTCGGCGGACGAGGTTGACCTGAGCACCTTGCGCCGACGGTTCAGCGTGCGCGCCAATGACTTTTTTGTCGGCGTGTATGGTGGTCGTTTATTCGACACCATGGAGCGGGTGGCGCCCCATTGCGAGCTGCGCTTTGTCCCGGAAGGCGACAGCGATGACGAAGCCTTGCGCGAAGGGCGCCTGGACCTGCGCGTTGGCAACACCATGCCGATTACCCCGGAAGTGAAGGTGCAGAACCTGTTCTCCACCACCTTCGTCGGCCTGGCCCGCGAAGGCCACCCGTTGTTCGACGAAGAAATCACCGCTGCGCGCTTTGCCAGCTACTCCCATATCAGCATCTCGCGGCGCGGTATCGCCCGAGGGCCGATCGACACCGCCCTCAGTGCCCAGGGCCTGGAACGCCGTGTGGCGATGATCGCGCCGGGGTTTCACGGTGCGATGTTTATGCTGCCTGACTCCGACCTGATCCTGCCGGTGCCCAAGGAAGCGCTCTACAGCGCCAATCGCCTGAAACTGCCACTGCGCGCATTTACCCTGCCGATTTCCCTGCCGACCCTGGTCCTGACCCAGGCCTGGCACCCGCGTTTCGACAAAGACCCGGCGCACAAATGGCTGCGCGAAACCATGCGCGAAAGCTGCGCCGCGACTTGGCGCGAAGCCCAACCCACCTGACGACCACGATCAAAATGTGTGGAGCTAGCCTGGCTTGTGTGGGAGCTGGCTTGCCTGCGATAGCGGTGTGTCAGTGACAGATGCCTTAGCTGACACACCGCTATCGCAGGCAAGCCACCTCCCACATTCAATCATTGCGTCTGGTGCAGTTATAACCTTCCGATAAGTCAGTTTTCGTCATGTCTAAGCCTTATTAAACTGCTCGGGTATTCTATTGCCGAGTTGTACTTTCATGACGTCCCTCGCTGCCCCCGCGCCCTTGGCCACCGCCAAACCCGCCGCCGTCAGCCCCCCTGTGTTCGGCCCACGGATCATCATCGGCCTGGTCGGCGTGCTGCTGGCGGTGCTGGTCTCGGGCCTGAACGAAATGGTGACCAAGGTCGCCCTCGCCGATATTCGCGGTGCGCTGTACATCGGGTTTGACGAAGGCACCTGGCTGGTCGCGGCCTACACCGCCACCTCCGTCTCGGCCATGGCCTTTGCCCCATGGTGTTCGGTGACGTTTTCGCTGCGCCGTTTCACCCTGTGGGCCATCGGCCTGTTTACCCTGCTGGGGGTGCTTTGCCCGCTGGCGCCGAACTACGAAAGCCTGCTGGTGCTGCGCACCCTGCAAGGCCTGGCCGGCGGCGCGTTGCCGCCGATGCTGATGACCGTGGCCCTGCGGTTTTTACCGGCCAACGTCAAACTCTACGGCCTGGCCGGCTACGCCCTGACCGCCACCTTCGGCCCCAGCCTCGGCACGCCGTTGGCAGCACTCTGGACCGAATACGTCGGCTGGCAGTGGGCGTTCTGGCAGATCGTCGCGCCGTGCCTGCTGGCCATGGCCGCCGTGGCCTATGGCTTGCCCCAGGACCCGTTGCGCCTGGAGCGCCTCAAGCAGTTCAACTGGCGCGGCCTGCTGCTGGGCTTCCCCGCGATCTGCATGCTGGTGATCGGCATCTTGCAGGGCAACCGCCTGGACTGGTTCGAGTCGCCGCTGATCACCACGCTGCTGATTGGCGGGGTGCTGTTGTTGGTGCTGTTCATGCTCAATGAATGGTCACACCCGATGCCGTTCTTCAAGTTGCAGATGCTTGGCCTGCGCAACCTGGCCTTTGCCTTGATTGTGCTAGCCGGGGTGCTGGTGGTGTTGCAGGCGGTGATTATCCTGCCGTCCAGCTACCTGGCGCAGGTGCAGGGCTACCGGCCGCTGCAAACCGCGCCGGTGATGCTGATCATGGCCCTGCCGCAACTGATCGCGCTGCCCCTGGTGGCCGCCCTGTGCAACCTGCGCTGGGTCGACTGCCGCTGGGTGCTGGGGATTGGCCTGGGCATGCTGACCCTGTCGTGCATCGGCGGCGCGCAACTGACCTCGGCGTGGATTCGTGATGAGTTCTACGTGCTGCAACTGCTGCAAATCTTCGGGCAGCCGATGGCGGTGTTGCCGCTGTTGATGTTGTCCACCGGCAGCATCGTGCCCGCCGACGGGCCGTTTGCCTCGGCCTGGTTCAACACGGTCAAAGGCCTGGCGGCGGTGGTCGCCACCGGGGTGATCGAGGTGCTGACCACCCACCGCCTGCATTTCCACTCGACCATGCTGGTGGACGCCCTGGGCAACTCGCCCCTGGCCGACAGCGACGCCACGGGCCTGGCCCACCGGCTGCACCAGCAGGCCGTGGTGCTGACCTCTTCGGATCTTTATTACGTCATGGCCGGTGTCGCGGTGGCGTTGATCCTCCTGATTTTCTGGATGCCGACGCGGATTTTTCCGCCGCGCGCACCCGCTTGATTGCTGACGCAGACCAAGGATTTTTATGAAACGCAAAGACCAGATTGCCGTGACTGTTATCAGCCTATTCGCCGTGGGCGTGCTGGTGTACCTGCTGGCGCCGGGTGTGTTTGGCAGCAAGCGCCAGACCACCAACGACGCCTTCGTCGCCGCCGACTACACCCTGGTGGCGCCGCGGGTCGCCGGGTTTATCAAAGAGGTGTTGGTGGAAGACAACCAACAGGTCAAGGCCGGGCAGTTGCTGGCGCTGATCGACGACCGTGACTTGCGCGCCGCCGCCCAGGCCGCCGATGCCGAGACCCTGATGGCCCAGGCCCAGCTGAAAAACGCGGTGGCCACCCTTGAGCGGCAGAGCTCGGTGATCGCCCAGGCCCAGGCCACGGTGGCCGCCGATCGCGCCGAGGTGGCCTTTGCCGAGCACGAATTGAACCGCTACAACCACCTCGCCGGTGTCGGTGCCGGTACGGTGCAGAACGCCCAGCAAGCCAGGACCCGCATCGACCAGGCCACCGCACGCCTGGCCAACGCCACGGCGGTGTTGGCCGCCGAACGCAAGCAGGTGGAGATTCTCAGCGCCCAGCGCGATGCCGCCGAAGGTGGCTTGAAACGCGCCCAGGCGGCGTTGGAAATGGCCAGCTATCAATTGTCGTACACGCGCATCGTCGCGCCGGTGGATGGCATGGTCGGTGAGCGGGCGGTACGGGTCGGCGCCTTTGTCACCCCGGGCAGCAAGATCCTCGCCGTGGTGCCGTTGGCCGACGCCTATGTGGTGGCCAATTTCCAGGAAAACCAACTGTCCCATATGCACGCCGGCCAGGCGGTTGAAGTGCGGGTCGACAGCCTCGACGGTGAAGTCCTCAACGGCCACCTGGAAAGCCTGGCGCCGGCCACGGGCGTGACCTTCGCCTCGGTCAAACCAGACAACGCCACCGGCAACTTCACCAAGGTGGTGCAGCGCATCCCGGTGAAAATCATCCTGGAGCCGGGTCAGGCACAGGTCCATCGCCTGCGGGTCGGGATGTCGGTGGAGGCCAGCGTCAATACCCATCCCACTGCGCAGCAACGTGAGGTGGCGCAGCAATGAGAAAACTCGCGCTGCTTACTCTCGGCCTGATTAGCTTGGGTGCCTGCACCGTCGGCCCGGATTTTAAACGGCCCGATGCCCAGCCAGCGACGCAATGGGCCGAGCCCCAGGGCCGCCAGGCCGCCAGCCGCGCGGTCAGCGACCCGTTGGAAGAACAGTGGTGGGATGTGTTCCACGACCCGCAACTGTCAGCCCTGGTGCGCCGGGCATTGACCGACAACCTCGACCTGAAACTGGCCAGCAGCCGCTTGCAACAGAGCCGCGCAGTACGCCAGGTGACGACCGCCGGGCGCTATCCAGAGCTCAGCGCCGATGGCAACTACGGGCGCAAACGCAATAGCGCCAACGGCCTGAGCGATCCATCCGGCAACAACGGCCGTTCGGCCTTCAACCTGTGGGACGCCGGTTTCGCCGCCTCCTGGGAACTGGACTTCTGGGGCCGGGTACGGCGTGAAACCGAAGCCGCCGACGCCACCCTGCAAGTGGCGGAAAACGACCGCCGCACGGTGCTGCTATCGGTGCTGGCCGAGACCGCCCAGGACTACATCCAACTGCGTGGCGTGCAAAGCACCCGTGCGGTCACCGAGCAAAACCTCGACGTGGCGCGCCGTAGCCTGAAGCTCTCGCAACTGCGTTTGGCCGATGGCGTGGCCACTCACCTGGATGTCGCTGAAGCCGCTGCGCAAGTAGCCGCCATCGAAGCGCGCCTGCCGGATTTGCAACAGCGCCAGGACCAGTTGATCAATGCCCTGAGCCTGTTGATGGGCCAGGCTCCGCAAGCCTTGCATGCGCAGCTGTCGCCGGACGCCGCGGTGCCCCAGACCCAGCGCCAGGTTGCGATTGGCCTGCCGTCGCAACTGGCACAGCGCCGCCCGGATATCCGCCAGGCCGAGGCGCGCCTGCATGCGGCGACCGCCAGCATCGGCGTGGCCAAAGGTGACTTCTACCCACGGATCACCCTGTCGGGCAGCCTCGGTTCCCAGGCCATGCAATTGTCGGATCTGGGCTCCTGGGGCTCGCGCACCTTTGCTTTCGGCCCGTCGCTGAGCCTGCCGCTGTTCAACGGTGGCCGCCTGCAGGGCATGCTCGACCTGCGCGAAGCCCAGCAGCAGGAAGCGGCCTTGGCGTACCAGCAGACCGTGCTGCGCGCCTGGCATGAAATCGACGACCAGTTGGCCCGCTACAACGCCAGCCAACTGCGCCGTGACAGCCTGGCCGAAGCGGTGCGCCAGAACCAGATCGCCCTGGACACCGCCCAGCACCAATACGTCGAAGGGGTGGTGGATTTCGTCAACGTCCTCACGGTGCAGAGCGCGTTGCTGGCGACCCAGGAGCAATGGGTGGAAAGCTCCACCGGCGTGTCCCTGGCCATGGTTGGCTTGTACAAGGCACTGGGCGGGGGCTGGGAGTCGGTGTATCCGGTGCAGACCGCCGGGCGGTAACAGATAAAGTTTTTTGCCAGTCGCGATACAAGCTGTAATGATAATTGCTCTCAATAGTGTATCCGAGCAATTCATGGACACCGCGACTGACGGCCAGCAACAGCTTCATCTCCTGTACCGCGACCATCATGGCTGGCTGCAAGGCTGGTTGCGCAAGCGCCTGGGCGACCGCGAGCACGCCGCCGACGTGGCGCAGGACACCTTCCTGCGCCTGCTGGTGTCGGGGCGTTTTCCCGGTGCCCAAGAAAGCCGCAGCTACCTGACGCAGATCGCCCGCAACCTGGTGATCGACCAATGGCGCCGCTTGCGCATCGAGCGCGCCTACCTGCAAAGCATTGCCCACTTGCCGGAACCCGAGTCGCCGAGCCTGGAAACCCGCGCGTTGATCCTCGAAACCCTGATGCAGATCGACGCCATGCTCGACCGCATGCCCGAGAACGTGCGCCGCGCGTTCCTGCTGTCGCAGTTCGAAGGCCTGACCTACGCGCAGATCGCCGAACGCCTGGGGGTGACGGTCAGCTCGGTGCAGAAGTACATGACCCGCGCGATCATCGCCTGCTACCAGGTGGTCTACGAAGAATGAGAGCCCGCCATGACGCGCCGATTGCCCAGGCTGTGGTCGAGCAGGCCAGCGAGTGGTTGATGCTGCAATGGGGCGGCGAACTCGACGGGGCCCAGCGCCAGGCCTTTGCCCGTTGGCAGGCCGCCGACCCGGAGCATCGTCGTGCCTGGCAGCGTTTGCAGCAGTTGCAGCAGACCTTGGGCGGCGTCCCCGCCGACAGCGCCCGCGCGGTGTTGCGTGACGCGCCGGACCCCCAGCGTCGGGCGGCGTTGAAACTGCTTGGGCTGTTGCTGGTGGCCGGCGGCAGCGGCTACCTGGTCCAGGGCAGCCAGCCGTGGCAGGCGGCGTTTGCCGAGCATCGCACCGCCACCGGCGAGATTCGCCACCTGACCCTGAGCGACGGTACCCAGCTGGACCTCAACAGCGACAGCGCCGTCGACCTGCGCTTCAGTGCCACAGAGCGGCGCATCCGCCTGATTCGCGGCGAGATCCTGCTGACCAGCGGCCACGACCCATCCCGGCCGCTGATCGTCGAAACCACCGCGGGCGATATCCAGGCCCTGGGCACCCGCTTTGCCGTGCGCGAACTGCACGACGGCAGCCGCGTCGACCTCTATGAAGGGCGCTTACAGGTCCGCCCGGTGCAGGGTGTGCCGGTGCTGATGAAGGCGGGTGACAGCCTGTGGTTCAGTGCGACACAGACCTCGGCAGTGACCGCGCTGGATGCCAACGCCAGCAGTTGGACCCAGCACCGTCTGATTGCCGAGCGCCAGCCACTGGGGCGGTTTGTGGCTGAGCTGAGTCGCTATCGCCCGGGGTTGTTGCGCTGTGACGAGGCCATCTCCGGCTTGTTACTGACCGGCGTGTTTCCGCTGAATGACACCGACGCGATCCTCGCCGCCCTTGAGCGCTCACTGCCGGTGCGGGTACAGGCGGTGACTCGCTATTGGGTCACCCTCAAAGCCAGGGTTTGACTCGATCAACTGTAGGCGCTGGCTTGCCTGCGATAGCGGTGGGTCAGTTGGCCCATCTGTCACTGATACACCGCTATCGCAGGCAAGCCAGCTCCTACATTGATGGGTGTTTTGGTGTGGAAAGTCAGTGGCCGCATTTTTTTCCATTTTTCTTTGTCGGTTTTCCAATCCCGTCCGGGTTACCTCTTGAAAGCCAATCAAGAAGCGTTCTCACGGGGAGTCCTGCAATGCCGCACCATCCAATCCAACCCCTGGCCCGCGCCCTGCGTCGTGGCCTGTTTGTCAGTGTGCTGGCGACTGTGCCGCTTGTCCCGACCCTGGTCCAGGCCCAGGAGAGCGCCGGCGAAGCCTTGCGCCAATACAACATCCCTGCCGGCAGCCTGGACCAGGCGTTGAACCGTTTCGCCAGCGCTTCGGGGATTTTGCTCTCGGTGGATGCGTCACTGACGTCCGGCAAGCGCAGCCCTGGCTTGCAGGGGCGCTATGCCACCGGGCCGGGCTTGGAGCGCTTGTTGGCCGGCAGCGGCCTGGTGGCGATGCAGGCGGGGAGCGGTTGGTCGGTGCAGGCCCTCGCGGGGGACGACGCGATGCAACTGGGGGCGACCCAGATCAGCGCCCAGCAGCACCAGGAAAACGCCTGGGGCCCGGTCGACGGCATCGTCGCCACCCGCAGCGCCACGGGCAGCAAGACCGATGCGGCGCTGGTGGAAATCCCCCAGACCATCAACGTGATCAGCGCCGCTGAAATCAAGGCGCGCGGCGCGCAAAGCGTGACCCAGGCGCTGCTCTACACCCCTGGCATGAGTGCCGGCGGCTTCTCCGACCGGGTGAAGCTGTTCGATGAACCGACATCCCGTGGCTTCTCGCCGACACCCTTGTACCTCGACGGTTTGCACCTGCCTTACGGTGGCGGCAGTACCGGCGGAGCGTTGCAGATCGAGCCCTATTCCCTGGAGCGCATCGAGGTGCTCAAAGGCCCGGCGTCGGTGCTGTACGGGCACAACCAGCCCGGCGGCATCGTCAATATGGTCAGCAAGCGTCCCAGCGAGACCCCGGTGCGCCAGGTGGTACTCGAAGCCGGCACCTACGAGCACAAAAGCGCGGCCATCGACCTCAGTGGTCCGCTGGATGATCAAGGGCAGTTTTTCTATCGCCTTACCGGGCGCCTCAAGGACGAGCAAGGCGAGATCGACTACTTCGAAAACCGCCGCCAATTCATTGCGCCAAGCCTGACCTGGCGGCCCAACGACGACACCAGCCTGACCCTGTTCGCCCAGTACCAGAAAGACAAGGGCATGCCCGAGGCCCAGGGCCTGCCCGCATCCGGCACGGTCTGGCGCAACCCCAACGGCAAGATCGACCGTGATGTGTTTATCGGCGAGCCGGGTGTCAACAAGTACAATCGCGAACAATTTGCCTTCGGCTACGAGTTGTCCCATCGCTTGAACGACACCTGGACCCTCAAGCAAAACGCGCGCTATGCCGAAGTGGACGACCGCTATGTGGCGCCGTTGCACGGCTACCGTTTTGTCGCCAACCCGGCCACTGGCGCCATGGATCAACGCTACCTGGAACGCTTCGGCGTGGACTGGAGGCAGAACAACAAAGTGATTGGCG
The DNA here is from genome assembly GCF_030687335.1 of Pseudomonas sp. FP818. Classification (NCBI taxonomy): domain Bacteria; kingdom Pseudomonadati; phylum Pseudomonadota; class Gammaproteobacteria; order Pseudomonadales; family Pseudomonadaceae; genus Pseudomonas; species Pseudomonas sp. FP818. The sequence continues at coordinate 165,941 of NZ_CP117427.1, forward strand.
TGGATAACATCGCCCAGGCCGAATTCACCACTGGCGAGTTCTCCCACACCTTGATCGTGGGTCTGGATTACTACCACTTCAACTCCAGGTTCCTCGGCCTCTACGACCGCACCCCACCGATCATTGATCTATTCAACCCGGTGTATGGCCAGCCGCTGAATTTCGGCCAGCCGTATCGCTGGGACAACACCATCACCCAGACCGGCCTGTACGTGCAGGACCAGATCAAGTGGGACAAGTGGGCGCTGGTGCTGGGTGGGCGCTATGACTGGGCCAATGTGGTCAACAAGGCGCCGCTGAGCGATGACCGCACCAGCAGCAAGGACCAGGCCTTCACCGGCCGTGCGGGCCTGGTGTACCTGTTCGATAACGGCCTGGCGCCGTTTATCAGTTACTCGGAGTCCTTCCTGCCGCTGTCCGGCACCGATGTAAACCATAAGCCTTTCGACCCGTCCACCGGCAACCAGTACGAAGTCGGGGTGAAGTACCAGCCACCGGGCCAGGAAAGTTTTGTGCAGGTCTCGGTCTATCAACTGGACCAGGAAAACATCCTGACGGCCAACCCGCCGAGTAACTTCAGCAGCCAGAGCGGCGCCATGCGTTCGCGCGGCGTCGAGTTCGAAGCCAAGGCGGTGCTGAACGATTCCTGGGATGTGGTCGCTTCGGCGGCGCGCAACGACATCAAGTACACCAAGGACAACGAAGGTCGCGAAGGCCGCCACCCGGCCGGTATCTCACCCCTGACGGCCGCGTTGTGGGTCAACTACACCGTGATCGGTGACACCCCGCTGGCTGGTCTCGGCGCAGGCCTGGGGGCCCGCTACACGCGCAGCAGCATGGGTGACTACGTTGCCGGCGCGTTCACGGTGCCGTCCTACACCGTCTACGATGCCAGCCTGAGCTACGACCTGGGCGCCTCGGCTCTCAAGCTTAAAGGCGTGAAGTTGGCGATGAATGTGCAGAACCTTGCCAATAAAACCTATGTGTCGCAGTGCACCAGCGATCTGGATTGCTACTACGGCGAAGGGCGTACGGTGGTGTCGAGCCTGACTTACGACTGGTAAGACGCTACCCCTGTAGGAACCGGCAAGCCGGCTCCTACAGGGTTCAACCCGGATTCTGCAAAAACACCACATACCCCCGAAACCACTCATTCCCCTGCAAATACCCCGGTTCCTGCCACTGCCCGCCCTGGATCAAGCCAATCTTGAACGGCATTCCCAGCCGGTTCATCCGTGGCAGGTACGCCGCGTAATCCGGGATGCTGTGGCGGCCCTGATAGGTCTGCACCACCACTTCATCCACCACGCCCTTGAGCTGGGCGATGGCGGCCGGGTCGGCGTTGCTGCTCCAGTCCATCAGGCCGGTGATGCTCAGGCGCAAATCCTTTGGCAGGCGCTGGCGCAGGTCGTTGAGGAAGTCGGCGTATTCATGCAGGTACTGGGTGCGGGCGTCGAAGTCGATCTGGATGCCCACCACCGGGTTGCCCGCTGCGCGCCAGCGTTGCACCTGGCCGAGCATTTTTGTGTAGACCGGCTCTGGCCAGCGCAAGGTGTGGGCGCGGTAGACAATCCACACTTCGCCCTGGCGGATGCGCGGCACGCTCATGCCCTGGGCGATGAACTGCACGCCGCGTGAGGGCTGGCGGCGGGTCGAGTTGATCTGGCCCTGGAGGATGTACAGCGTCTTGGCCTGCTTGAGCACCGGCTGTGGCGCGACCCCGCTCCACAGCCAGAAGGCCTCATAGTCGCGGGCATCGACCGCGCCGAAGGCCGGGCTCGCCAGTACCAGCAGCGCCAGCCAGAAACCTTTCACCGGCTTACCAGTAGTACTGCAGCGACTTGCCCCACTGGGTGTCGGCAAACCCGGTTTTCAACTGGCGGAACCAGCCCTTGCGCACCGCCTTGTCCACATCTTCGCCGCCGCAGCTGTTGTAGCCCGACGGCGCATAGCAGTTGATCGCCCGGAACAGTGCATAGGCCTTGTCGTCACGGGGCGCCTTGGGGTTGGCGATGACTTGTTTGTAACCCTCGAGCCGGGAGAAGGTTTCGCCTTTGAAGGCCGATGCGGTGCTGCCCAGGCTACCGGCCGAGCGCACTTCTTCCAGGGGCATGCCATCCAGGCCGTTGCGCAGGATGAACTCACCCAGGCAGTTGAGGCCGTGGGGGTTTTTCGGCTCGCTCTGCAAGGTGCTGGCGGTTTGCGCGATGGTCGGGCAGGTGTAGCCGGAGGCGGCCTTGTCGCCGCTCCAGCGGAACAGCGTCAGTGCCTGACCGCCGTCGTACACATAGCCCAGGCTGGTGCCGATCTTGTCGGCGGCAGGCGAGGCCGGCAGTTGCTGCAAGTCCTCGGCAAAGGTCGCGAACTGGCCGCGCAGCAGGTCTTTGTAGAGCAAAACAAATTGCGCGGTACTGCGCTCCAGCGGGTCGCTGGCCTGGCTGATCTGCTGGCGCAGCAACTCGGGCCCGGCCACGCTGCGCAGCAGGATATAGCGCACTTGCTTGGTCTGGATCGGCGAGTCGGCGGCGAACACCTTGGCCAATTGGCCGCTGCGTTCGTAGTTCATCGCCAGGGCCAGTTCCAGTTGGTCGCGCTGCAAGGGCTGCTTGGCCAGGGGTAGCAGTTGCAGCCACAGCGCCTCGGCGCCTTTCCAGTCCTGCTTGGCTTCCAGGGCCAGGCCGCGCAGGGTTTGCTGGCTGAAGGCCAAGTAATCCAGGCTCGACGGCAGCTCTTGTGGCAGATGTTTCAACGCGTTGTCTGGCTGGTGCTCGACATACAGGGCGAACGCCGCCTGCAAGTAGTCGTACAGCGCCGGCTCGTTGGCAAACGCGGCCTTTTGCCCGTCGAGAGTGGCGCGGGTCAGCTTGGGCGGGTTGTTGGCGCGCATCCACATCAGGTCGTTGATCGCCAGCAACAATGGGTTGCGGATGGTCTCGGCGTAGCTGGTCAGCAGCTTGTTGTCGGTTTCTTCCACCAGTTCATCAATGGAGCCATTGCGCTCGGCATCGCTGGCCTCGGTCAGTTGCCAGGCGTAATCGTCCGCCAGCTTGCTCGCATCGCCCGCCAACCAGTGCACCCGGCGCAACAGGCCACGGGCGGAAGGGGCGTACTCACCCTGTGGATAAGTTTTCAGGTAGCTGAGGAAACTGTGCTCGGCTTCGTCCAGCGCGGACTTATCCACAGCCTGGCGCTGGGGTAGGCCGTATTCATCGAAGGCGTTTTCCTGGGCATGGTTGAGCGACGCGCGGGCGATCATGTACACCGCCGTTTCTTTGAGCCATGGCAGTGTGGTCAGGGTCACCGCAGCAAACCCGCGCTCGGCATACACAAAGCGCCCGCTGTAAAAGTCGGAAGCGGCGAGCAGGTAGGTGGTCAGCTCGCGACCCTGGATGGAAGTGATCAACTGCGGCTCCAGCAGCACTTCCCCCTGCCAGTCGCAGGTGCCGAGCAATTTCAGGCGCGCATTGGCCAGCAGCACTCGCTCATTCGCCGGCACATCGGCCTTGATCACTTGGCGCACAAAGTCGGTGGCACTCTGCACATTGTTGCTGCGGCAGCGGCTGCCTTCGCCCCACAAAAACTGATCGCCTGCCGCCGCCGTGGCCTCGCGCTGGATGCCCAGCGAGGCCAACAGTTGCGCAAGCTCCGTGCCTTGCTCTTCGCCCGTCTGCCCTTCGGGCGGGTGCGGCACCAGGCGATACACCGGGAACGGCACCGGGCCGAAGCCCTGGGCCAGGTCATCTTCACCCAGCGCATTAGGGGTCAGGGGCGCGTTCTTTTTTGCCGCGAGCAACAGGCGCAGGTTGGTCCGGCTGTCATTGCCGGGGCTCAGGAATGGCATGTTGCTGCAGGCGGTCAGCGAATCCTGGGACACGCGCCAGTCGGGGTAGCACGAGTCGTCGCCGCTGGCCTGGGCCTGCAGGGAAAAGGCGGCACACAGTGCCAGGGTCAGGGATGACAGAAGACCGATGCGCATGAATTGTCCTTATTCCGGGAGTCCGTGAATGCCACTGGGCGAAAGGTGAAGATGATAGCGTGAACATTGCAAAATGTTGCACGAATGGCTGCCAATCTGTGGGTTTTATCGGTCTAGACTGAGGGCAATCACTGATTTTTTGGAGTTGCCATGCAATCGCCTGTTCACAGCCTGCCGTCGTTGTTCAAACAGCTCGGGCTGCCCGATGACGCCACCAGCATTGAGCGTTTTGTTGCGGTGCATTCGCCGCTCAAGCCGGAGTTGAAACTCGAAGATGCGTTTTTCTGGACGGGTAGCCAGAAGGCGTTTCTACGCGAAGAAATTCTGGAGGATGCGGATTGGGCGGAAGTGGTGGATGAGTTGAATGTGCTGTTGCGCAGCAGCCGTGCTTAAGTGAACTCATTCGAATGTGGCAGCTGTCTAGCCCGAGCGAGGCTGCGATAGCGGTGGATCAGCCAACATCAATGCCAGCAGTGCTACTGCCACCGCAGCCTCGCCAAGGCTCGACAGCTCCCACAGAGGCGGCGCGTTATAGGGGCCCCACCGCCTATCTGTGAATTTGTATCAAAACTTGACGAGATTCCATTCCTCCACCATATTGATAGTTAGCAAACTAACTGTATGCGAATGACCTCGTGCCTCAAACCCTCGAAACCCTTCATATGAGCCTCAGCAGCAGCATGGTGGCGGGCGCCCGTAACTGGCGCAAAATCTGCCAGGCCACGCTGGTGAGTTACGGTATTTCTGAAGCCTGTGCGGTGCCTTTACTGATGATCGGCCGTCTCGGCGACGGCGTGCATCAAGTCAAGGTGGCCCAGGCTTCGGGGATGGAAAGCCCGTCCCTGGTACGCCTGCTCGACCAACTGTGCAGTGCCGGCCTGGTGTGCCGCAGCGAAGACCTGCACGACCGCCGCGCCAAGGCGTTGAGCCTGACCGAGCGCGGCCGCGAGTTGGTGCAGGCGGTCGAAGCCCAGCTGGTGCGCTTGCGCCATGAAGTGCTGGCAGACATGGCCCCTGCCGATCTGGAAGCCGCGTTGCGCGTGCTGCATGCTTTTGAAGCAGCCAACCACCCACCGTTGGTCGTGGCTTCTTGAACGGATTTTTTACCGGCATGCCGCCGGCCCGGGATTGGTTCTACGGTGTGCGTACTTTCGCGGCGTCGATGATTGCCCTGTATATCGCCATGCTGATGCAAATGCCGCGTCCGTATTGGGCGATGGCCACGGTGTATATCGTCTCCAGCCCGTTTGTCGGGCCCACCAGTTCCAAGGCCTTGTACCGTGCCATCGGCACCTTTCTCGGGGCGATGGCCGCGGTGTTTTTCGTGCCGCTGTTTGTGCAGACACCGTTCCTGCTGGTGGTGGTGATTGCGTTGTGGACTGGCATTTTGCTGTTTCTGTCCCTGCATTTGCGTACCGCCAACAGCTACGCCTTGATGCTGGCGGGCTACACCTTGCCGTTGATCGCCTTGCCGGTGGTGGATAACCCCCTGGCGGTGTGGGATGTGGCCGAGGCGCGTACCGAAGAAATCTTCCTTGGCATCGCCGTAGCGGCGGTGGTCGGCGCGATGTTCTGGCCACGGCGCCTGGCACCGGTGTTCGATGACTCGGTGCGTAAATGGTTTGCCGACGCGACGATCTACAGCCAGCGCTTCCTCAATCGCAACGTACAGCCCGAGGAAGTCAGCAGCCTGCGCGGCGGCATGGTCGCGACCTTTAACACCCTGGAATTGATGATCGGCCAACTGCCCCACGAAGGCGCGCGGCCACAAACGGTGCGCAACACCAAGGAGCTGCGCGGGCGCATGATCCATCTGTTGCCGGTGGTGGATGCCCTGGATGACGCGCTGTATGCCCTGGAGCGCCGCACCCCGGAGTTGGTCGGCAAGTTCGCGCCGCTGCTGGCGGCCACCACCGAGTGGCTGCAAAGCACAACCGATGAGGCGCCGGTCGAACGCTGGCGCGTCCTGCGTGACCAGCTCGAAGCCCTGCAACCCGACGCCGAGGCCCTGGACGACCGTCATCAGTTGCTGTTTTCCAACGCGCTGTATCGCCTCGGCGAGTGGATCGACCTGTGGCAAGACTGCCGCAGCCTGCAAGCCGCCATCCACAGTGAAAGCCAGGCCCCGTGGCGCGCGGTCTATCGTCACTGGCGCCTGGGCCGGCTGACGCCGTTCCTTGATCGCGGCCTGATGCTCTACTCGGCGTTTTCCACGGTCAGCGCGATTATCGTCGCCTCGGTGCTGTGGATTCTGCTGGGCTGGACCGATGGCGGCAGCGCAGTGATCCTCGCGGCGGTGGCGTGCAGTTTCTTCGCCTCGATGGACGACCCGGCGCCGCAGATCTACCGGTTCTTTTTCTGGACGGCGATGTCGGTACTGTTCGCCAGCCTCTACCTATTCCTGATCCTGCCCAATCTGCATGATTTTCCGATGCTGGTGCTGGCGTTTGCGGTGCCCTTTATCTGGGTCGGCACCCTGACGGTGCAACCGCGTTTCTACCTGGGCATGCTGCTGACCATCGTCAACACCTCGTCCTTTATCAGCATCCAGGGCGCCTACGACGCGGATTTTCTGAGTTTCGCCAACTCCAACCTCGCCGGCCCGGTGGGCTTGCTGTTTGCCTTTGTCTGGACCCTGATCGCGCGGCCCTTTGGCGCTGAGCTGGCGGCCAAGCGCCTGACCCGTTTCAGCTGGCGCGATATTGTCGGCCTCACGCAGCCGGCCACCCTCGCCGAGCACCGGCGCCTGGGCGTGCAAATGCTCGACCGCCTGATGCAGCACCTGCCGCGCCTGGCCATGACCGGCCAGGACACCGGCGTCGCCCTGCGCGAGCTGCGCGTGGCGCTGAACCTGCTCGACCTGCTGGCCTACGCACCCCGCATCCTCGGCGTGCCGCGAGTGTTGCTCGACCAGGTGGTGGCCGAGGTCGGCGAGTACTTCAAGGCGTGCCTGAAGGCCGGTGAGCGCCTGCCGGCCCCCAGCGGTCTGCTGATGACCCTGGACCGCACCCGCCGCGCCCTCAATGGCCAGGGCCTGCAAGGCGAGGGCGAAACCCGCCTGCACCTGCTGCACGCCCTCAGCGGTTTGCGCCTGGCGCTGTTGCCCGGCGTGGAGTTTGTCAGTACAGGCGAGATGGACGCGCCGTTACCCGATGGAGCGCCTCTATGATCGGTGACCTGGATATCAGCGGGGTGTTCCTGCCCACGCTGCTGGTGCTGATGGGCATTACGTATGGCTTTTACCTGGTGGTGCACGGGTTGTTGACCCGCGTCCACTTCTACCGCCTGGTCTGGCACCGGGCATTATTCAATGTGGCTCTCTACGCGCTGTTGCTGGGCGCTGTGGACTCACTCAGTCGATACCTGATGACATGAAAAAACCTTTTTTGACGATCGGCCGTGTGGTCCTGACGTTGCTGGTAGTGACCTTTGCCTGCGTCGTGGTCTGGCGCATGGTCATGTACTACATGTTCGCCCCCTGGACCCGCGACGGGCATATCCGCGCCGACATCGTGCAGATCGCCCCGGACGTGTCCGGGCTGATCCAGCAAGTGGATGTGCGCGATAACCAACTGGTGACCCGGGGCCAGGTGCTGTTCTCCGTGGACCAGGACCGTTTCAAGCTCGCCCTGCGCCAGGCCCAGGCGGCCGTGGCCGACCGCCAGGAAACCCTGGCCCAGGCCCAGCGCGAAGCCAGGCGCAACCGCGGCCTGGGCAACCTGGTGGCCAGCGAGCAACTGGAAGAAAGCCTGTCCCGCGTGGCCCGCGCCCAGTCGGCCCTGGCCGAGGCGCAGGTGACGGTGGATAGCGCTCAGCTCAACCTCGACCGCTCGGTGATCCGCAGCCCGGTGGACGGCTACGTCAACGACCGTGCGCCTCGGGCCCAGGAGTTCGTGACCGCCGGGCACCCGGTGTTGTCGGTGGTGGACAGCAATTCCTTCCACATCGACGGCTACTTTGAAGAGACCAAACTGGACGGCATCCATGTCGGCCAGAGCGTGGATATCCGTGTGATTGGCGACAACGCCCGTTTGCGCGGGCATGTACAAAGCATCGTCGCCGGCATCGAAGACCGCGACCGCACCAGCGGCTCCAACCTGCTGCCCAACGTCAACCCGGCGTTCAGCTGGGTGCGCCTGGCCCAGCGGATCCCGGTGCGTATCGCCTTTGATGATGTGCCGGCGGACTTCCGCATGATTGCCGGGCGCACGGCCACCGTGTCGATCATGGATGACCAGTCCAAGTCCGGAGACCAGCCATGAAGCAACTGCTGGCGACCGCTGGGCTGGGGCTGCTGTTGTCGGCCTGCCAGGTAGTGGGCCCGGATTACCAGTTGCCGGATGCAGCCGCCGTCAACCGTGGCGACCTGCAGGGCCAACTGGCCGGGCAGGGCAGTAATGTGGTCTCGGCGCCGGTGCCCGCCGACTGGTGGAAGTTGTACCAGGACCCGCGCCTGGATGAACTGGTGCGCCAGGCCATGGCCTCCAACACCGACCTGCGCGTGGCGGCGGCCAACCTGCAACGGGCGCGCTTCCAGGTGCAGGAAGCGCAATCGGCGGGAGGCTGGAGCGGCGGGGTCAAGCTCGGCGCCCAGCGTTTGCAGGAGTCCGGCGAGGCTTTTTTGCAGGCGAACAAAGTGCCGGTGGCGAATGTCGGTGATATCGGCATCACCACCTCCTATCAGTTCGACCTGTTCGGCACCTTGCAGCGCGGCATCGAAGGTGCCCAGGCCAATGCCGACGCGACCCAAGCCGCGGTGGATACCGCACGCATCACCCTGGTAGCGGACGTGGTGCGCTCCTACACCCAGGTGTGTGCAGCCAATGAAGAGCTGCACATCGCCCGCCAGTCTCTCGACCTGCAAGCCCAGAGCACGCGCCTGACCCAGCGCCTGCGCGATGCGGGGCGTGGCGATGAAACCCAGGTCACCCGCTCACAAACCCAATTCAAGTCTTTGCGCGCTGAACTGCCGCGCTTTGAGGCGGCGCGCCAGGCCGGTTTGTTCCGCCTGTCGATGCTCCTGGCCAAACCCCTGGACCAATTGCCGGCCGGCACCCGCGATTGCGCCGAGTTGCCGCAGATTGCCCAGTTGCTGCCGGTGGGCGACGGCGCCACCCTGCTCAAGCGCCGCCCTGACGTGCGCCAGGCCGAACGCCGACTGGCGGCGGCGACGGCGGGCATTGGCGTGGCCACCGGCGAGTTGTACCCGGATATCAGCATCGGCGCCTCCATCGGCACCGTGGGCATTATCGACAACCTCGGCAAACCGGCCGCCAACCGCTGGGGCTTCGGCCCGCTGTTGAGCTGGACGGTGCCGTCCAACGGCTCGCGTGCGCGCATCCACGAAGCCGAAGCCGCGACCCAGGGCGCCTTGGCGCACTTCGATGGAGTGGTGCTCAATGCCATCCGCGAGACCCAGACCGGGCTTGCGCAATACACTGCCCAACTGCAGCGCCGCGATGCCCTGGCCGAGGCCGAGCAGTCGGCGCAACAGGCCGCCGACCAGACGCACCGCTTCTTCCAGGCCGGGCGCGAGTCGTTCCTCGCCGACCTGCAAGCCACGCGCACCTACACCGATATGCGTGCGCAACTGGCTCAGGCCAACACCCAAGTGGCGATGAGCCAGATCGACCTGTTCCTGGCCCTGGGCGGCGGCTGGGAAAGCGGACGAACGCAAGGCACACAACCCGGCAAACCCTGAGGCGGTTGCTATGCTTTGATCAGACGGGCTTGCGTGATGGCCCGCTGATCACTGCCTGCGTTGCTCATGGGGATTCCAATAATGAAAAACCCTTATGCTCCCGCGTTCTGGTGCGTGCTCTTCGCACTGGTGTTGTTATCGGCGACTTACTTTTACGGCGTCATGCTGGCCCATCAACTGGATAAGGCCATGGTGTTCCTCGACAGCGCCTGTGCGTTGATCGCCGCGTTGTCCATTGGCGTGGTGGCCTGGGCTTCCTACCAGGGCCAGCGCACCCAGAAAAAAATCCTCGAACAAGGCAAGACGCGGGTGGCGATCTGGGACACCAAGGTCGCCCTGCGTCGGGTCGAAACCGTGTTTGACCGCTATTTCTGGGGCAGCTACTGGCAGCCTGGGCGCACCTTCCAGGAAGTCATGGGCGAACTGACCGGCACGCCCCTGGAAAAAAGCCTCGAAGCCTTGAAGCAACAATGCGTGGTACTCGACCGACAAGTGGCCGAAGGGCGGCACTGGCTGAACAACGCCCGGGAACTGTCCGACGTCGCCACCGCCATGGCCCGCGAGCGTTACCAACTGGACTTCTACGACCCCAAGGCGGATACGCCGGGCAATGCGGTGATTCACCGCGAGTTTGAAGTGCTGGTGTACACATGGACGGCGCGGCTGAAGAGTTTTGATCACCAACTCGACGAAATCGAGATGGAATACTCCTGACCCAGGGCTGAGTCCGGTGGACCTGATAAAACTCAGTGAGTCTTATTGGGGCTGCTACGCGGCCCAACGGGTGCAAGCCCCCTCGCCACAATGTTCCATTTCCATCCCCTGGGCCGCGTTGTTCGCCACAAGAGATTGCAACGAGCCCCCCCGCCAGTGCTAACCTTGCCCCGATTTTCGGCGGGCTTGAGCCGACGCCCCACTTCGGGGTTCAGGGAAGACAGCCCACTTCGCACAGGATTGGATCAGGACACTTCATGAATAAATCAGCCGTTGTACTTTTGGGTTTTGTTGCCGCCGTCGGCGTGGTCAGTGCCGGCGGTGCCTGGTACACCGGCAGCCAATTGGAAGGTGTGCTTAAAACCACGATCGAAGACGCCAACAAGGAGATGGAACGCTCCCTGGCCGGCGTCGATGGCCGTATGACCCTGGAGATGGTCTCCCTGGATCGCGGCTGGTTCAGCAGCACCGGCCACTTCCGTCTCAAGGCTGAAGGCGCGGTGTTCGGTGAACAGTTCAAAGACAGCGAACTGCTGTTTGTCGACCGTATCGAACACGGTCCGCTGCCGGTCTCGCGCTTGGTCACCCTGAAGTGGTGGCCAGTGCTGGCTACCAGTCACCTGGCCCTTGAGAAGAACCCGACCACCGAAAAATGGTTCGCCGCCACCAAGGACGTTTCGCCGGTCAAAGGCGTCGCCAACATCGGTTTCAACCGTTCGGTCACGGGCAACCTGGAGCTGCTGCCCCTGGAGTACAAGGACGGCACCACCAGCGTCACCTTCTCCGGCCTGAATATGGACTACTTCAACACCGAAAAGGCGACAGAGATCAAGGTCGACGGTTACATGGACGCCCTCAAGGTCTCCCTGGTCGACCCCAAGGGGGCACCGTTCCAGGCAGAACTCAATGGCTTGACCCTCGCCAGTAACTTGACCAAGAGCAGCTTTGGTTTTTATGTCGGCCAGAATACCGTCGTGTTGAGCAACAGCACGTTCACCTTTGGCCCGGAACAAGCCGTGCTGACCGTCAAAGGGTTCGAGCAGAAAGACAGCAGCGATACCAAGGACAACAACCTGGACGGTCGCGTCGACTACAAAATCACCGAGATCGGTTACCAGGGCAAGCCCGTGGGTTCGGCGGCCATGGCCGTGAGCGTCAAGAACATCGATGTGCCATCGACCATGGTGCTGACCAAGCTGTATCAGGACAAGATGCAACCGGTGCAGGCTGCCCAGGCTGCCGGCCAACCGATTCCTGAGCTGCAACTGAGCGAAGCCGAGCAAGTGCTGGCCCAGGCCAACGTTGATCTGCTGCTGGCCGCCAAGCCGCAAGTGGCCCTGGAAAATCTGTCCCTGAAGACCGCCAATGGCGAAAGCCGCTTCAACCTGGTGGTAGACCTGACCAAGCCGTCCACCATGGAGCTGCCGCCGGTTGAACTGGCCAAGCAGATGATCACGCTGCTGGATGCCAATCTGACCCTGTCCAAGCCGATGATCGCTGACGTGGCCGCCCTGCAAGCGCAGATCGGTGGTGTGACTGACCCCAAAGCCATCGAGCAGCAGGCCCAGATGGCCAGCGAGATGGTCAGCGGCATGGCCGTGGGCACGCAACTGGCGACCCTGGAAGGCAACGACATCCTGGCCAAGCTGCATTACGCCAACAATGAAGTGACCTTCAATGGCCAGAAAATGACCGTCGAGCAGTTTATCGGCGGCGTACTGGGCAAGCTGGGTGCGGTCAGCGGCGCCCAATAAGGCTGCCCGACCCCCTGTAGGAATACGGTTTGTGTAGGCGCTGGCTTGCCTGCGATAGCATCACCTCGGTGTGTCAGTGAAACAGAGGTGATGCCATCGCAGGCAAGCCAGCTCCCACAGAGGCCAGCTCCCACACAAGCCCCACGTTTGATCTCAACTGGCTTGTAGGACAATTCTGAACAATTGTCCTAATTTGTCCTATTCCATATCCTTCTCAGGGATATTGCGCCCAGGAAAGCTTGGCCGGGTCATCAGACACCGGCGGCCTGATGCGTGTTGTACAGGCGAACCTATCGCTACAGCTTTCCGAGTAAGGAAGCTGACGACATGTTGCGTAATTTCTCTCCCTCTGGCCCTGGCCGCCTGCGTCTACTGATCGGTGCTGCCTTGTTGCTGCCGACCCTGGCCGTGGCCGATCCTGCCTATGATTCCCTGATTCGCCAGGCCCGTACCGGCAACTACACGCCAGCGCTCAACCTGTTGCGCCAATTGCCTGCCGAGCGCCAGACCTCTGGCCAGGTCAGCGATCACCTGTTGATCGCCAGTTGGGCGCGCCAGGATGACGAAGTACTCAAGGTCTATGAGGCCCAGGGGCACCAGCGCCAACTGACCACCCAAGCGCTGACCACCGTGGCCCGCACCTACCGCAATCAACAGCGCTGGGCCCCCGCCGAGGCGGTGTATCGCCAGGCCTTGCTGCGCGAACCGAGCAACCCGGACCTGCAACTGGGCCTGGCCATGACCCTGGCCGATGGCGGCAAAACCGCCGAAGCCGTGCAGCGTGCCCGCACCCTGGTGGCGGCCAAGCCCGAGAATGTCGAGCGGCGTATGGCCCTGGGCTATGCGTTGTCCCGTGCCGGGCAGCCCTATGATTCGCTGTTCGAATTCGACCAGGCGTTTATCCGCGCCGGTAACCAGCCCGAGGTGGTGCGCGAATACCTGATCGCCCTGCAACGTGCACGTATGCCGGAACCGGCCCTGCGCCTGAGCGCCCGCCACCCCGGCTTGCTGGACCCGGTGACCCAGCGCCGCCTGGAAGGCGACCTGGCTGCCGAACGCGTGCGCCTGGCTGAATTCCCGACGCGCAGTGAAAGCGAACGCTTTGTGATCGCCGACCGCGCCCTCAAGAATTACGACCAATTGCTCGCCACCTGGACCCCGGACGCCAGTGCCCATGACGATGTGGTGCGCTGGCGCATCGACCGCCTGGGCGCGCTCAAGGCCCGCGCACGTACCGCCGAGGTGCTCCACGACTACGAAGCCTTGCAAGCTCAAGGCGTGCAACTGCCCAACTACGCCCTGCGCTGGGTGGCCGCCGCCTACCTCGACCAGCGTTTGCCCGAGAAGGCCGCGCCGCTGTATCGCCAGGCAGTGACCGCGTCGGATGCCGACCCCAGCAACCAAGTGGTCGACAGCACCGCGCTGTACTACTCCCTGCTGGAAAACGACCAGACCCGCGAAGCTCGCGCCGTCGCAAACGACCTGGCGAGCACGCAAAGGCCTCGGGTTGAACTCAAGGGGCTGCCCCTCGGTAACCCCAACGACGCGTGGCTGGCCGCCCAGCAACTGGCGGCCCAGGCCGCGACCTACGGCGCCGATCTGCCGACCAGTGAAAAAAGCCTGGAAACCCTGGTGCGCACCTCGCCCGGCAATGTCGGCATGCGCGTGGCCCAGGCGGACATGTTCCGCGCCCGCGCCTGGCCGCGACGTGCCGAAATTGCCCTCAAGAACGCCGAAAACCAGAACCCGCGCCACATCGACCTGGAAGTCTCCCAAGGCTACAACGCGCTGGATCTGCAGGAGTGGCGCCAGCTCGATATGCTCGCCGATGACGTGGTCGCCCGCGCCCCGGACAATCGCCAGGTCCAACGTCTCCAGCGCCTGCGCAAGGTGCATGAGATGGCCGAGCTGCGTATCGAAGCCGAGACCGGTAAAAGCCATGGCGGCGGGGCGGTTGCCGGTAGTCGTGACTGGGGGATCGAAACCCTGCTCTACAGCCCGCCCATCGATGAAGACTGGCGGATATTCGGCGGTATCGGCTACGCCACCGCCGACTTTGAAGAAGGCACGGGTCACCACCGCTGGCAGCGCCTGGGTGTGGAGCGGCGTACCCGTGATATGACCCTGGAGGCCGAAGTCTCCAATCACTCCTACGGCAAAGGCACCAAGCAGGGCGCACGCCTGGCGATTGCCCGCGACATCAACGACCACTGGCAGTACGGGGGCAGTCTTGACTACCTGGCCGCCAGCACGCCGTTGCGCGCGCTCAATGCCAACGTCACCGCCAACGGCGGCAGCGGGTTTATCCGCTGGAGCGCCAACGAGAGCCGTGAGTGGAAACTGGCGCTGAGCCCGTCCCACTTCAGTGACGGTAACGACCGTATCGAAGCGTCGCTCATCGGCCGTGAGGGTGTCTACCGCTCGCCGGGCGTGCAAGTAGACCTTGGCCTGGAAGTCGCCGCCAGCCGCAACAGCAAGGAAGAAGCCGCGTATTTCAACCCGCGCTCAGACTTCAGCGTGCTGCCCACGGTGAGCGTCAACCATGTGCTTTATCACCGCTACGAAACCCAGTGGAGTCAGCAGTTCCAGGCCGGTGCGGGCACTTACAGCCAGCGCGATTACTCCACCGGTGCCATTGGTTTGCTCAGTTACGGCCAGCGTTATCGCTGGAACGACGTACTGGAAACCGGCGCCAACCTGAGCTGGATCAACCGACCTTATGACGGTGAGCGCGAAAGCGATGTGCGCCTGATCGTCGACCTCACTTACCGTTTCTAGAAGAGTCCGATCATGACCCTTGTTTCCCGTTGCCTGCTGGCCCTGGGTTTTTTGCTGAGCAGTGCCTGTGCCCAGTCCCCCCGCGCCTTTTACGCCACCTGCTGAACGACTCAAACCGGTCAACGAAGCGCCGTGGCCGAAAAACCATTTCCTGGGCATTGCCTACCACGATGTCAACGACCGTGACCCCGACCAGAGAGTGGTGGCGGTGCGTACCGAACGCCTGATCGAACAGTTGTCCTGGCTGCGCGAGAACGGTTACCAGGCGGTCAGCGTCGACCAGGTCCTCGCCGCCCGTGCCGGCGGGCCAGAGCTGCCGCCCAAAGCCGTCATGCTCAGCTTCGACGACGGTTATTCGAGCTTTTACACCCGCGTTATGCCGATCCTGCGTGCCTACCAGTGGCCGGCCGTGCTGGCGCCAGTGGGCAGTTGGGTCGACACGCCGTTGAACCAGCCGGTGGATTTTGCCGGCGTGCCGCGTAACCGCGGGGAGTTTCTGACCTGGCAACAAGTGCGCGAAGTGGCGCAATCGGGCCTGGTGGAAATCGCCGCCCACACCGACGCCAGCCACAAGGGCGTGCTGGCCAACCCCCAGGGCAACCAGGAACCGGCCGCCGCCACCCGGCGCTATGACCCGGTCACCCGCAGTTATGAGTCCGAAGCGCAGTTCCGGGCGCGGATGCGCGCCGACGTCGCGGCGATTTCCAATAAGATCCGCGCCGTTACCGGCAAGGCCCCGCGTGTGTGGGTATGGCCGTATGGGGCGGCGGATGGCACTGCTCTGACGGTGGTGGGTGAGCAGGGTTACCAGATGGCCCTGACCCTGGAGGACGGCCTCGACAACCTCGGCAACTTGATGAGCAGCCCGCGCTTTCTGGTGGACAACGACCCGTACGGTGAGGACTTCGCCAACAGCATGGTCTCGGCGCAGGTCAAAGCACCGATGCGCGTGCTGCATGTGGACCTCGATCATGTCTACGACCCGGACAAGGCGCAGGAGGTGCGCAACCTCGACGCGCTGGTCCAGCGTGTGCTGGACATGGGCGTCGACACTGTATTCCTCCAGGCGTTCGCCGACCCCAAGGGCGATGGCCTGGCGCGTTCGCTGTACTTCCCCAACCGCCATCTGCCGATGCGTGCCGACCTGTTCAACCGTGTCAGTTGGCAGCTGCATACCCGTGCCGGCCTGGTCAAGGTCTACGCCTGGATGCCCGTGCTGAGCTTTGCCCTGGATGCCAAGCTACCCCGCGTCAGCCGCTGGGACCCGGCCACCGGCAAGGTGGCCGTCGACCCGAAACAGTACCAGCGCCTGTCGCCGTTCGATCCCCAGGTGCGCAAAGTCATCGGTGAGATCTACGAAGACCTGGCCCGTACCAGCGCTATCCACGGTGTGTTGTTCCACGATGACGCCGTGCTCTCGGACTTTGAAGACGCCAGCCCCCAAGCCCTGAAAACCTACGCCGCCAACGGCCTGCCGGGCAGCATCCAGGCGCTGCGCGCCGACCCTGAAGTGATGCAGCGCTGGACCCGTTTCAAGAGCCGGTACCTGATCGACTTCACCCATGAACTGACCGCCAAGGTCCGCGCCCTGCGCGGCCCGGAAGTGCTCACCGCGCGCAATATCTTCGCCGAGCCGATGCTCAACCCAGCCAGCGAAGCCTGGTTTGCGCAGAACCTCGACGACTTCCTCCAGCACTACGACTGGACCGCGCCGATGGCGATGCCATTGATGGAAGGTCAGTCACTGAAGAACTCCAACGCCTGGCTGGAAAAGCTCGTGGCCACGGTCAAGGCCCGGCCCGGTGCGATGCAGCGCACGGTCTTCGAGCTACAGGCCAAGGATTGGCGCACTCCAGCCGCCCCGGACATTTCCGGCGTGCAAATGGCCGAGTGGATGGGTGTGCTCAAGCGCCAGGGTGCCAGCAGTTTTGGCTACTACCCCGACAACTTCCTGGAGAATTCGCCGGATCTGAACACCGTGCGTCCGGCCCTTTCCAACAAATGGAATCCTTGACTCATGTTCGACAGAATCCTTGCTCTTCTCGTGTTGGCATTGGTGTTGGGTGTGCCCCTGGGCCTGATCTTCCTGGTCACCGGGCAGTTCCTGATGGAGTTCGTGTTTTTCTACCCGTTGTTCATGTCCGGGCTGTGGATCGCCGGCGGCCTGTACTTCTGGCTGCACTGGGAGCGCCACTGGCCGTGGTCCGATGACACCCCGGCGCCGGTGCTCAAAGGCGAGCCGCTGATCTCGATCCTGATCCCTTGCTACAACGAAGGCGACAACGCCGCCGAGACCATCGGCGCGGCGTTGGCCCAGCGCTATCGCAACCTGGAAGTGATTGCGATCAACGACGGCTCCAGCGACAACACCGCCGCTGTGCTCGACGCCCTGGCGCTGCAGGAGCCACGCTTGCGGGTGCTGCACCTGGCGCAAAACCAGGGCAAGGCCGTGGCCCTGCGTATGGGCGCTGTGGCGGCGCGCAGCGAATACCTGGTGTGCATCGACGGCGACGCCTTGCTCGACCGCAACGCGGCGGCCTACCTAGTGGCGCCGATGCTCGACAACCCACGGCTTGGCGCGGTCACCGGCAACCCGCGCATCCGCACGCGCTCGACCTTGATTGGTCGGGTACAGGTGGGCGAGTTCTCTTCGATCATTGGTTTGATCAAGCGTACCCAGCGGGTTTTCGGGCGGATCTTCACTGTGTCCGGCGTGGTGGTGGCGTTTCGGCGGGCGGCCCTGGACCGGGTCGACTACTGGAGCACCGACATGATCACCGAAGACATCGACGTGAGCTGGAAGCTGCAACTGGACCACTGGAGCATCTTCTACGAGCCGCGTGCGCTGTGCTGGATCCTCATGCCAGAAACCCTCGGCGGCCTGTGGAAACAGCGCCTGCGCTGGGCCCAGGGCGGCGCCGAAGTGCTGTTCAAGAATATTCGCGGGATCTGGCAATGGCGCCATCGCTACCTGTGGCCGCTGCTGTTCGAGTACTGCCTGTCCACCGGCTGGGCCTTCACTTTCCTGCTGTCGGTGATCTTCTGGGGCGTAGGGAAAGTCGTGCCGTTGCCCGAGGCGATTGCCGTCGGCTCGCTGATGCCGCCGGCCTTCACCGGCTTGCTGCTGGCGGTGGTATGCCTGGTGCAATTTGCCGTGAGCATCATGATTGACCGGCGCTACGAGCGCGGCCTGTGGAAAACCCTGTTCTGGACCGTCTGGTACCCGCTGGTGTTCTGGCTGGTGAGCCTGTTCACCACCCTGGTCAGCTTCCCCAAAGTCCTGTTCCGCCAACATCAAAAACGCGCGCGCTGGGTCAGCCCGGATCGCGGCATCAAGGCACCTGCCAAGGAAGTTAAGCCATGAACCTGATCCGTACCCCACAGCGGCCTGTGATGCAGGCCATTGATATTTTCCTGACCCTGATGGCCTGGGCCGGCCTGGTGATCCTGCTGGTGCGCGGCCTGGTGCCGATGCTCGATAGCAATGGCGGCCCACGCATCGATGCACCGATTTTTGCCGCGCTGAACACCTTGCAGATCTACCTGTGGATCGCCTTGTTCAACGCGGTGCTGCTGATCGTCTGGGCGCGCTACCAACAACGACGCGGCAAGCAATTCGCCCAGCGGCGCGCGGCGACCAAGGCGTTGAGCGACCACGGCTTGAGCGAGAGCTTCCGCCTGGCGGCAGGCGAGCTTGAGCAACTACGCCGGCCGGGGGTGTTGGTGATTCATAACGATCAGGAGGGCGGGGTGCAGGCGGTGACGGCGCATCACTCCCTTGAGGTGCGGCGGCCAGGGTTAAAACTGGTGGTGGGGCAGGAAAACTAGGAGCGTAGGAAAAGTGACCTTTTGTTGCAGGAAGATTCGCCAATAAATTTAAGAGTAGTCCTATTTATCTCGCCTCGGCGGCCCACTGACAATCACGGAGTTGCGCGCCTTTAAACGTTTGATGAGTAGTTGTTCGTTATAAATCAATGGGTTGGCTGTGAATCAAAATGAGGTCCTCGCTCAATTTGAGAGCCTGTGTGCTGACAACCTGTTCGGCGATGACCGCGAACGCTTGCTCAATCTGCGGGAAATTTAGCAGGCCATTGATCAGCTCAAATGATGCAGGTCGTCGGTCAGTGCAAGGGCTCAAACAGGCTGTTTCGGTTTTATACCTGCTGCCGCCGAGATTGTGAGCGGAGCCCCAGTCATACATGGAGTTTTACGTGAAGCCAAAGCCGTTTAAAAAAAGCCTGCTGGCTTTGATCGTTGGGGCAATCAGCACTCAAGTGCTGGCCGTTGAAGTGGACGTTGGTCAAGGCAAGAGCACCTGGAGCGGTGAGAAGTTTAGTGAATCACTGACCCTCACCGGGACGGTGACTCAGCCCACGAACGTGACCGCCAACCTAGTCACGAGCAATTGGATGGGGGTGAGTATCGCCGATACGAGGATCGAGGGGTCGCTGATCAATCGGGCCGATATCGTTCTGGGTGATCACGACCGCCCCATTCGGGCGCTTGCCGTGGACGCATCTCTGGAAATGACTACTAATCCGCGTAGTAGCACCATCACGGGGGGATGTGATCCAGGCTGGAAAGATCATCCTGAATAACGGTGGTTATGAGGGCCTTGAAATCGGTGGAGCGACCATCGGCGGAAGTGTCATCAACTCCGGCACCATCCAAGCCACAACCAGTTCCCAGAGAGGCGGAGATGGTATTTACCTGCATGGCGCCACGGTGGGAGGGGATGTCTCCAATACCGGTGTGATCTCATTGGTCGGAGATGATTCCCTTGGTATTGCACTGGACCGGCGGGGCACGCAACTCACCAGTATTGGGGGCAAGATCCTCAACTCCGGGACGTTGTCGGTGACGGGTAAAGACGCTTGGGCCTTTGAGGTGGAAACCGAAACTACTCCTTTACGCATCGAAAACAGCGGCCTGCTTTCGGCAAATGGCGCTGGTGCGTCCGGCGTGGTGTTTTATGACGGTACCGTCGACTACATCCTCAATACAGGTGTCCTAGAAGCCAAAGGCGCCAACGCCAACGCTTTCGACTTCCGTGGTGCAAGCTTTGCGCAAAACAGCCCCATCGGCTCTCGCGGCATCGTCAACCGTGGCACTGTCAGCGCCGATGGCATTGCGATCAAGGTCGATGCTGGCAAGCAAACCTCCCCCTTCGAAATCAACCAGCAAGCCGGGGAAATCCGCAGCAACTCCGGCACCGCCATCGACGCGGCCAACCTGGCGAGCCTGAACTGGAGCGGCGGCAAAATCGTCGGTGATGTGCTCGGTGTCACGGCTGTGAACATCAACGGCCAGGCCGATTTTACCGGCGCGCGCATTGGCGGCCCGGTATCGGTCAACGCGGGTTCGTTGAACCTGTCCGGCGCCGGCACCACCATCACTGGCGACCTGAATGTAGCCAGCGGCGCCGGGGTTGATATGCGCCTGTCCAACAGCGTGGTGCCGACCACGCCTTACCTGACGATCAGCGGCGCCGCGAATTTTGCCCAGGCTTCGAAGGTGACCTTGAGCGCCAAGCCCGGTGATTTCACCGCAGCGCCCAGCGGCACCGAATACACCCTGCTGCAAGCCAGCAGCGTGCAAAACAACGGCCTGACGGTCGCCAGCAGCTCGTCGTTGCTCGATGTGCTCAGCTACTCGGCCGATGCGCAGACGGTCAAGGCCGTGGTGGGCTTGAAGCCAGACGAGCAGGTGCAAACCGACCTCGGCGGCGTGGGCGCCAGCACCTCGGTAGTCACCGCCGTGAACCTGCTGAAAAACGAAGTGCTGGGGCAACTGAGCCAGGACGACGCAGTGTTCCAGGCCGTGGCCAACGCCGGCAGCGCCCAGCAACTGGCGCAGATTGGCGAACAGCTCAAACCTGACGTAAACCGTGGCGCGCTGGACGTGGCCTTGTCCGGGCAGACCGTGATCAACGGCACGATCCTCAACCGCCTGGCCGGCCAGCGCGATGGCAGCGAACGCGGCGGTGTGTGGGTGCAAGGCCTGAGCAGCAACATGGACCAGGACGGTCGCGGTGGCGATAACGGTTACTCAGCCAACAGCAGCGGCGTGGCCGTCGGCGTGGACGGGCGTTTGAACGACAGCACCCGCGTGGGCGTGGCGTACAGCTACCTCAACTCCAACATCCACTCGGACCTGGGCAACAAGACTGAAGTGCAGGGCAACGCGCTGTCGCTGTATGGCAACTGGTCGCTGCAGAACTGGTTTGTCGATAGCAGCCTGAGCTACGGCGTCAACGACAACGACAGCAAGCGTCATATCACCGGCACTACAGCGAAGGGCAGCTACGACAGCCAGGCACTGTCGGCCAGTGTGGTGGGCGGTTACAGCTTCAAGGCGTCGGACAGCGTGCTGATCGAACCGCGTGTCGCCGCGCGTTACTCCAGCGTGCACATGGACAGCCTGCATGAGAAGGGCTCTTCGGCGGCGCTGAACACTGGTTCCCAACGTTACGAAGTCGGTGAGCTGGGCGCCGGCCTGCGTGTGGCAGGCAACCTGGCGCTGGGTGCCGGCACTCTGCAACCGGAAGCGACCGTGATGGCCTATCACGACCTGATGGGTGATCGCGTGGCGCAGACTTCCAGTTTTGTGAACGGTGGTTCGACGTTCAGCGTGACCGGCGCTTCGGTGGCGCGTGACAGCTATGAAGCCAGCGTGGGTGTGAACTACCAGGTCTCGGCGTTCAGCGTCGGCGCCAGCTACACCCGCCAGGCTCGCAGTGGGTTTGATGCCGATGGCGTCATGCTCAAGGCCCGTTACGCGTTCTAAACCGTCCTGGTAGGAGCGAGCTTGTGTGGGAACTGGCAAGCCTGCTCCCACATAAGCCTGCTCCCACCAGTGCGAAACAACTTGAGAACCGCTCTCAACCCCGTAAAATGCGCAGCACTTAATCAGGGATGAATTTGAAGATGCGCATTTTTGCCTTGCTGCTGGCTCTTTCCTTTCTGGCCGGCTGCGCTTCCAAACCCCCGTACTACATCTCTCCAGCACCCGTGACCATTCCCAAGACTGCCACCTTCTGGGTCGATACCTTCGACGTCAAAGTGGTGGGGCAGGGCCGAATTTTCATGTCGGACGCCAAAGTCCGCGAGCAACTGGGCGTCGACCTGGTCGACCGTCTGCTCAAGGCCAAGCGCTACGCCAGCAGCAAGCAGACCGCTGACTACCTGCTGGACGTGGATATCGTCTACGTGCGTCATATCCTCGACTCCAAGGGCGGTATCACCAGCCTGGTGGTCGACGACAACACCATCCTGCAAAGCATCGACTTCGGCTACAAGGTCAAGGTCAAGAAAGCCGACGCCGAGGTGCTGCATTTTGCCCAGGATCGGGGTGGCCTGGTGCCCAATAACTGGGGCGGCCAGGTGCAGCAATGGAAGACCATTGGCGGGGTCCTGACCAATGAAGGCAACGCCAATATCGAGCGCCATTTCACCGGTGGCTTGAGCAATTACATCGTGCACGACCTGCGCGCCATACCCTCACGTTAATACCCCGGATTTATTCACCTAGGAGCACCCTGTGAAATCACTCTGCAAAATCCTGCTGTCCGGCCTTGCCGCCACGGCACTGCTGACCCTGGCCGGTTGCGCCACGGAAAGCTCCCGCGCACTGCCGATCGAAAAAGTCGCCAGCGCCAGCGTCGCCTACTCCGGCGTACGCGTGCCGATTGCCGTGGGCAAGTTCGATAACCGCTCCAGCTACATGCGCGGGATCTTCTCCGATGGCGTGGACCGCCTCGGTGGCCAGGCCAAGACCATCCTGATCACCCACTTGCAGCAGACCAACCGCTTCAGCGTGCTGGACCGCGACAACATGGGCGAAATCTCCCAGGAAGCGAAAATCAAGGGCACCGTCCAGAACCTCAAGGGTGCTGACTACGTGGTGACCGGCGATGTGACCGAGTTCGGCCGCAAAGAAACCGGCGACCGCCAGTTGTTCGGCATTCTCGGCCGTGGCAAGACCCAGGTGGCCTACGCCAAGATCAACCTGAATATCGTCAACATCAGCACCTCCGAAGTGGTGTATTCCACCCAGGGCGCCGGTGAATACGCGCTGTCGAACCGTGAAGTCGTGGGCTTTGGCGGCACCGCCAGCTATGACTCCACCCTCAATGGCAAGGTCCTGGACCTGGCCATGCGCGAAGCGATCAACCGCCTGGTCGACGGTATCAACGCCGGCGCCTGGAACCCGCGTAACTGATTTAAGTGTTTTCAAGGAGCAGTACACGGATGAGCAAGGCAGTTAAGTTAGCGCTGATGCTGACAGCAACCGCGCTGGTTGCAGGGTGCCAGACGGCACCCAAGCCCCTGTATCAATGGGAAAGCTACCAGCCACAGGTTTACGAGTACTTCAAGGGCGAGCCCAAGGAAGCCCAGGTCGAAGCGCTGGAACGCGACCTGCAAAAGATCAACGCCAGTGGCCGCCAGGCCCCGCCGGGCTACCACGCCCACCTGGGCTTGCTGTACCTGAGCATGGGCAAGGATGACCAGATGGTGCAGCAGTTGCGCACCGAGAAGGCGCTGTTCCCCGAGTCTGCTGCCTACATGGACTTTTTGCTCAAGAACGCCAAGGCCCCAGAGGTGAAGAAATGAGCTTTTTGAAACTCACCGGCGCCTTGCTCGCCCTGGCCTTGCTGGGCGGTTGCGCGGCACCCAAGACCGTCGATTACTCGGCCTACAAGCAGGCGCGGCCGAAGTCGATCCTGGTTCTGCCACCGATCAACGAGTCCCCTGAAGTGCAGGCCTCCTACAGCCTGGTATCGCAGGTGACCTACCCGTTAGCGGAAGCCGGCTACTACGTGATGCCGATTGCCCTGGTGGACGAAACCTTCCGCCAGAACGGCCTGACCACCGCCAACGATATCCAGGGCGTGCCGCCGGGCAAGCTGCATGAGATTTTCGGCGCAGACGCGGCGCTGTACATCACCGTCAGCGAGTACGGCACCAAGTACATGCTGATCACCAGCGACACCTCCGTGACAGCCTCGGCCAAACTGGTCGACCTGCGCACCGGCACCACCCTGTGGACCGGCTCGGCACGGGCTTCCAGCGAGGAAGGCAACAACAACGGCGGCGGCCTGGTGGGCATGCTGATCACTGCGGCGGTCAAGCAAGTGATCAACAGCTCCACCGACGCGGCGCATCCGATTGCTGGTATCACCAGCGCGCGCCTGTTGTCGGCCGGCCAACGCACCGGGATCCTGTACGGCCCGCGCTCGCCCAAGTACGGCTCGGACTGATCTGGACCAGTCACTGCCGATCCAATGTGGGAGCGGGCTTGCCCGCGATAGCGGTAGGTCAGTCACCGTATGTATTGACTCGCCCACCGCTATCGCAGGTCAAGCCAGCTCCCACATAGGTTGAGTGACCAGACGCTAACCCGAATCCCGACGCTCCTACGTCTGACCTTGTGAACGCATCATTCACACACGAGGTTCAGCCCATGTCCCGTCCTCTTCTCCTCCTGCGCCCCGCTGCCCAGGGCTTTGCCGTGACCTTGCTGGTGGCGCTTGCCGGGTGTGGGCTGTCATCCCGTGACGAGGCCAAGGCGCCCGAAGCGGCTGCCGTCCCCGAACTGCAAAGCGCGCCTGTCCAGGCTCAGGGCGCCATGCTCAAAAGAATGGCGATGCCGGCACCGATGGCCATGCATGACGCTGTGGCGATGGAGTACCGCGCCGAGCCGCGTGAGCAGTATCAAAACCTGCCGGACAACCCAGTGCACAGCGTTGCCGAAACCCCGGTCTCGACCTTCAGCGTCGATGTCGACACGGGCAGCTATGCCAATGTCAGGCGTTTCCTCAACCAAGGCCAGCTGCCGCCCGAAGGTGCCGTGCGACTTGAGGAAATGGTCAATTACTTCCCCTACGACTACCCACTGCCGAGCGATGGCTCACCGTTCGGCGTGACCACCGAAGTCGCCGCCACCCCCTGGAACCCCAATACGCGCCTGCTGCGCGTCGGCATCAAGGCCTCCGAGCGTGCGGTGGCCGAATTGGCGCCGGCCAATCTGGTGTTCCTGGTGGATGTTTCCGGCTCCATGGACCGCCGCGAAGGCCTGCCGCTGGTGAAAAGCACCCTCAAGCTGCTGGTCGACCAACTGCGCGATCAGGACCGCGTGTCGCTGGTGGTGTATGCCGGCGAGTCGCGGGTGGTGCTCAAGCCCACCTCCGGGCGCGACAAGGCAAAAATCCGCAACGCCATCGAGCAACTGACCGCTGGCGGCTCCACGGCGGGCGCATCGGGCATCGAACTGGCCTATCAGATGGCCCGCGAAGGGTTTATCGACCAGGGTATCAACCGCATCCTGCTGGCCACCGACGGTGACTTCAACGTCGGCATCAGCGACTTCGACAGCCTCAAGCAGATGGCCGTGGACCAGCGCAAAAGCGGGGTATCCCTGACCACCCTGGGGTTTGGTGTGGACAACTACAACGAACACCTGATGGAACAACTGGCCGACGCGGGCGATGGCAACTACGCCTATATCGACAACCTGCGCGAAGCGCGCAAGGTACTGGTGGAGCAACTCAGCTCGACCCTGGCCGTGGTGGCGCGGGATGTAAAGCTGCAGGTGGAATTCAACCCGGCCCAGGTCAGCGAATATCGCCTGCTGGGCTATGAAAACCGCGCCTTGAAACGTGAGGATTTCAGCAATGACAAGGTGGACGCCGGCGAAATCGGTGCCGGGCATACCGTGACAGCGCTGTATGAAATCGTACCCAAGGGTTCAAAAGGCTGGCTGGAACCGCTGCGCTATACCCAGGCCAAGACTGGCGATGGCAATGCCACAGAACTGGCCATGTTGCGGGTACGCTACAAGCCGGCGGCGGGTGGCAGCAGTCGCCTGATCGAACACCCGATCAAGAGTGCTCAACACACGCCCAGCGACGACCTGCGCTTCTCGGCCGCCGTGGCCGCCTTCGCCCAACAGCTCAAGGGCGATGGCCGCTACACTGGCAGCATGAGCCTAAAAGACACCGCCGCCCTGGCCCGCTCGGCCCGCGGTGTTGATCCCTACGGCCTGCGTAATGAATTTGTACAGTTGGTGGAACTGGCCCAGAGCCTCAAACACTGATCTTGCACACGATACAGCTCTAATGTGGGAGCTGGCTTGCCCGGCTCCCACAGGTAATCTGCAGTGATCCATCGAAAGGAGTTCGCCACTTAACATGGCCGTACCAGATGATCCACCCAGCGACGAATCGCTGCTGGCCCGCTACCGCAGCGGCGATGCAGGCGCCTTCGAAATCCTTTATGCCCGGCACCGCCAGGGCCTTTACCGGTTTCTCGTGGGCCTCTGCAACAAGGCCGAACTGGCTGAGGAAATCTACCAGGACACCTGGCTCAGCCTGATCCGCAGCACTACCCAGCCACAAGGCCGCGCGAGTTTTCGTACCTGGCTGTTCCAGATTGCCCGCAACCGCCTGATCGACCATTGGCGCAAGCACGGCATCCACAACCCGCTGCACGACAGCTACGACGAACAACTGCACGCCCAGCCCGACGCCGGCTCCGGCCCCGAGCAGCAACTGAGCCTGAGCCGCGACCAGGGTCGTCTCGATGCAGCGTTGCAAGACCTGCCCGAAGACCAGCGCGAAGTGTTTATGCTGCGCCTGCACGGCGACCTGGAACTGCCGCAAATCGCCGCCCTGACCGGCAGCCCACTGGAAACGGTAAAAAGCCGCTTGCGTTACGCCCAGCAGAAATTGCGTCGGCTGCTGGCCGAGGAGGTACCCGTATGACTGACTCCCGACACCCCCAGGATCCGACTGACGAAGGGCTGATCCAGCACTTTCGCCAACACAGCGCCAGCGAGCCGCCTGCGTCCCTCGACGCCTTCATCCTCGCCGCCGCCCGCCGCGAAGCACCGGCTCCCGGGCCAAACCTGTGGCAACGCTGGCTGCAAGCTTGCCAACGACCACGCTGGCAGATGGCGTTTGCCACCGTGGCCGGGGTCGCACTGATGATTGGCGTGGTAATGCGCTCGCCAGTACCTGATATCGACCTGCCCGAAGCCGCCGAATATGCCGCTGCGCCACCGCCGCAGGCACTGTCTGCCCCCGCCGCCCCCGCGCCCATGGCCCGTATGGCGATGGCACCACAGGCTGACAGCGCGTCGGTCCAGGCCGAGATGGCGGCGGTCATGGCCGATGAGCCCGTGGCGAAAATGAGCAAGCAGATAGCCGCCAAACCGCAGTCCCTGGAGCAGGGGCTTGAGGAGATTGTGCATCTGCGCGAGGCGGGAGAGAGCAGGGCGGCGGATGAGAAGCTGCTGGCGCTGCACAAGCGCTTTCCTGACGAAGACCTGCCCGCCCGGTTGGAAGCGTTGCAAAAGCGTTGAACTCGCGCCCATAAAAAAGCCCCAGGTCTTGCGACCTGGGGCTTTTCGTCTGTATCTGCGGCTCCCGGCCCGATTTGAACTAAGAGCTACAGGCAGCGGTTTTATAGGCTGTCTTGATACGCCACGACTTGGTCTTTGAGCCAGCTGTGCAGGGAGGTTAATTGCGCCGAACGTTTAATCCCCAGTGGCCAGACCAGATAGTAGCTCGAAGAATGCGCCGGTTCGATGTCGGTGAGTTTGACCAGCTCCCCACGTTGAATCAGTGAATGGGCGATCGAGCGGCGCGTCAATGCGACGCCGTGCCCGAGCCGTACCGCTTCGAGCAGCAAGGTGGAGTCGGTGAACTCCAGCGAGGCGTGAGGGCGTTGCCCCTCCACGCCTGCGGCGCACAGCCAGGTTGCCCAGCTTTCACTGGCGTGCAGCAGTGGCTGCTCGAGGATGGCGTGCGGCGTGTCTGGCAATACACCGTGGTTGAAGTCGCGAGCAGCGACCACCAGCAATGAGTCGCTCATCAGTGTTTCGCAATGCATATCGGGCCATTGGCCGTGACCGAAGCGGATTGCGCAATTGACCAGGCCCTGTTCTAAACCGGCGAACGCCATGGTCGATTCCAATTTCAGGCGCAGCCCGGGATGGGCACTCATAAAGCCGTGCAAGCGCGGCAATAACCAGTGCATGGCATAGGAGGGCAGCACCGACAGGGTCAGTTGCGGGAAATTGCTTCTCGCCAGAAACTTCTCTGTGACCCCGGCGATTTCACCCAGCGCCTGCCTGATCTGGTAGGCATAAATGCGCCCCTCTTCCGTCAACACCAGGGAACGTCCGCTGCGCATCACCAAGGCAATACCCAAATACTCTTCAAGAGAGCCAATCTGATGGCTGACGGCACTGTGGGTCACGTGCAGCTCAACGGCCGCCAAATTCACCTTGCCCAGCCGGGCCAAAGCCTCGAAGGCGCGCAATGCGGCGAGTGGAGGGAGCTTCAATAGGTGAATTCCTTTCACGGAAAAGTCTAATAATAGCCGCTATACGTGAAGCGAGCGAGATACCGATAATAGCGACGATTTAATTATTTAAATAATGTCATGCTAATAAAACGGGAGTTGTTCGCCATGATCAATGAAATCCAGTCGTTTCTGAAAAACTACTTTGATGTACTGCAAACCCAGGACTTGAATCTGTTTGATCGGGTCTTTCATCGGGGTTGCGTATTATATAGCGCACAAGACTCGACCGTGGTCGTCCGGTCTTTTGATGAGTACAGGGCCATGGTTCAAGGCCGTCAGTCGCCACAGGAAGGTGGTTTTCCACAACTTGATGAAGTATTGATGATTGATGTGATGTCTGCGGAAATGGCCATCGTTAAAGTGCGTTTGCGCCTATTCAATAACGTCATGGTCGACTACTTGAACTTGATGAAAGTCGATGGCCAGTGGATGATCTTCGCAAAGCTCTTTCACAAGGCCGGTGAAGTGACAACTCAGTAAGCTAACGGCCAGATGAAAAATGAGAACAAACTTATGTAGTGCACTCTTCGCGTTGCCAGTTTACGCACTCCAACTTACAACGCAAAAGCGCTTTGCCTAGTTGGATATGGCCGGCAGAAGAGTCTTTGTGACAGCGTGTCTAGTCCTGAAATAGGTTTACACCTATTTCAGTCTCAAAACGCCCGATGCACTGCATCGGGCGTTTTGTATTTCAGGGACAGGTGTGGCCGTTCCCCGTTGTAGATCAGCACCGACTCATCCACCATTTTCACTGCGTCCGCCAGATTTTTAGGGCGATACAGCAGGAACTCGGTCTTCAAAATGCCGTTTATCCTCTCTGCCAGAGCATTCTGGTAGCAGTCATAGCCGTCGGTCATTGAGCATCTGACGCCATGACTAGCGTGCAAGCGTTGATAAAGCTCAGAGCAGTATTGGGCTCCGCGGTCTGAGTGATGGATCAGTGGCAGCGTGCTTCGGCGTTCGCCAACGGCCTTTTCCATCGCTTTGATCACCGACTCGGTATGCAAGCTCTCATGCACATGATGGCCTACGATCTTGCGTGAGTAGGCGTCTGTCACCAGGCTCACATAAGCCACGCTTTCCTGTGTCGGCAGGTAGGTTATGTCTGCAACCCAGACCTGTTCTGGCCTATTGGCCACGACCTGCTCCTGACCTGCTTTGAGCAGGTTGGGATGGCGGCGAAAGCGGTGATGACTGTCCGTCGTTTTGTGGTAAGCCCGTTTGCGCACAACCAGTTTTCGAGCATTGCGCAGGATGCTAAACAGGCGGTCTCTGCCGACCCGCACTGATGCGCCAACTTCGACGCTCATCAGGTAATGCAGCTTGCGCGTGCCTATCCGAGGCTGACGGCGGCGCTTTTCAAGAACAAAGTCCATGACTTCTTGATCTTGACGAGCTCTCTCGTCGAAAGCCCGATTGCGTTGGTAATACGCTTGGCGCGAAATGCCATGAACAGGCAAGCCTGGTGATGCTCAGGCCTTGGATTTGCCCTTGCGAGAGGACTTGCCGGGTCGCTTTTTTACGACGGAAACACCGTAGTCATTCTTCAGAACATTCACGACGGCTTCGAAGAATTGCGCTTTCTGATTGCTTAGCGCCAGCTGTTCTTCGAGTTCTTTGATCCGCTGCTCGGGGGTCAGCGGGAGGGTTGGCTCGGTCATGGACCTGCTCCTCGGCTCTCGAATTGAGGCGCCTTGGCTCCAGTCCTGCCGGCCGTACTTGCGTAACCAGACCAGTACCGTGGACCGGCCCTGGATGCCATAGCGCCGTTGAGCCTCTTTATAACTCAACTCGCCCTTTTCGACCTGGTCTACGACCGATAATTTAAAGGCTAACGTGTAGTCACGCTGGCTCCGCCTTTTGCCCGATTCCATTGACTCCTCCTGAAGATAGGTCAGAAGGTGTAAACCTTATTCAGGACGGGACAGCGCCCACAAAAAAGCCCCAGGTCTTGCGACCTGGGGCTTTTTCTCTGTATCTGGTGCACCCGGCGGGATTCGAACCCACGACCCCTGCCTTCGGAGGGCAGTACTCTATCCAGCTGAGCTACGGATGCTTGTGCGGGCGCCATCATACCCATGTCGACCTTGGGCGTCCATGCTGGTTTTTGGCCGTCTGCCGGTAGGATTCTGGAGCGGCGAGGCTCTGTACCGGGCGGTGTGCGTCCTTGGCGCTGAGTCCGGCTGTTGTGCGCCTGTCAGAATAATTCGGCTAATGCGCCGTTTTCGTTCTTTTTTTCGAACAGACTATTGCCCTGCCCCCCCATTGATCCTAGGATTCGTTTGAGATTTCAAACGCTCTGTTTCCCGTGCGCGATGTTTCAGCTTGCGCCCAGTGACTGATTTCCCTGACGGCAGCCTTCGAGGCGCCTTTCAACAACTCTAATTTGCCCCGCGCGCGCGCGGTGCTGTTAAGGAAAGCCGACATGCAGCTTAAAGACACCCAGTTGTTCCGCCAGCAAGCCTTTATTGATGGCGCTTGGGTCGATGCGGACAACGGTCAAACGATCAAGGTCAACAACCCCGCGACTGGCGAGATCCTGGGCACCGTGCCGAAGATGGGCGCCGCCGAAACTCGTCGTGCCATCGAAGCCGCCGACAAGGCCTTGCCGGCCTGGCGCGCACTGACTGCCAAGGACCGTGCAAACAAGCTGCGTCGCTGGTTCGAGCTGATCATCGAGAACCAGGATGACCTGGCGCGTCTGATGACCCTGGAGCAGGGCAAGCCGCTGGCCGAAGCCAAGGGCGAAATCGTCTACGCCGCTTCGTTTATCGAGTGGTTCGCCGAAGAGGCCAAGCGTATCTACGGGGACGTGATCCCTGGCCATCAGCCAGACAAGCGCCTGATCGTGATGAAGCAGCCGATCGGCGTCACCGCCGCCATCACGCCGTGGAACTTCCCGGCCGCGATGATCACCCGTAAAGCCGGCCCGGCCCTGGCTGCCGGTTGCACCATGGTCCTCAAGCCTGCGTCGCAAACCCCGTTCTCGGCGTTTGCCCTGGCTGAGCTGGCCCAGCGTGCCGGGATTCCAAACGGCGTGTTCAGTGTGGTCTCCGGCAGCGCTGGCGATATCGGCAGCGAGCTGACCAGCAACCCGACCGTGCGTAAATTGTCCTTCACCGGCTCGACCGAAATCGGTCGCCAGTTGATGGCCGAATGCGCCAAGGACATCAAGAAAGTTTCCCTGGAACTGGGCGGCAACGCGCCGTTCATCGTGTTCGACGACGCCGACCTGGATAAGGCCGTCGAAGGCGCGATCATCTCCAAGTACCGCAACAACGGCCAGACGTGCGTGTGCGCCAACCGCCTGTACATCCAGGATTCGGTGTACGACGCGTTCGCGGAAAAACTCAAAGTGGCCGTAGCCAAATTGAAGATCGGCAACGGTCTGGAAGAAGGCACCACGACTGGCCCGCTGATCGACGAAAAAGCCGTGGCCAAGGTCCAGGAACACATCGCCGATGCCTTGAGCAAAGGTGCGACCCTGTTGGCGGGCGGTAAGGTTATGGAAGGCAACTTCTTCGAGCCGACCATCCTCACCAACGTGCCGAAAAACGCTGCCGTGGCCAAGGAAGAAACCTTCGGCCCGCTGGCGCCGTTGTTCCGCTTCAAAGACGAAGCCGAAGTGATCGCGATGTCTAACGACACCGAATTTGGCCTGGCCTCCTACTTCTATGCCCGCGACCTGGGCCGTGTGTTCCGTGTGGCCGAGGCCCTGGAATACGGCATGGTCGGCGTCAACACCGGACTGATCTCCAACGAAGTGGCGCCGTTTGGCGGTATCAAGGCTTCGGGCCTGGGCCGTGAAGGCTCCAAGTACGGCATCGAGGATTACCTGGAAATCAAATACCTCTGCCTGGGTATCTAACCGGCAAGGTATCGCTGCAAACGCAAAGGGCACGAGAGCGCTGTCCCTTTGCGTGCTTCAAACCGTTATTCGAAGTGGCCGGGAAAGCTGTGGCAGTCGATCATCGCATGCTGCCGTAGTTGCCTCCCCGTCACGTATTCCTTGGACCACGCCACCCGATGAGTGGCGAATGAGGACTTTATGAGCAACAAGACCAACGCTTCCTTGATGAAACGCCGCGAAGCCGCTGTACCGCGCGGTGTTGGCCAGATTCACCCGATCTTCGCCGAATCCGCGAAGAACGCCACCGTGACTGACGTTGAAGGTCGCGAGTTTATCGACTTCGCCGGCGGCATCGCCGTACTGAACACCGGTCACCTGCACCCGAAAATCATCGCGGCCGTGACCGAGCAGTTGAACAAGCTGACCCACACCTGCTTCCAGGTCCTGGCCTACGAGCCGTACGTGGAGCTGTGCGAAAAAGTTAACGCCAAGGTGCCAGGTGATTTCGCCAAGAAAACCCTGCTGGTCACCACCGGTTCCGAAGCCGTGGAAAACGCCGTGAAAATTGCGCGTGCCGCGACTGGCCGTGCCGGCGTGATCGCCTTCACCGGCGCTTACCACGGCCGCACCATGATGACCCTGGGCCTGACCGGCAAGGTCGTGCCGTACTCCGCTGGCATGGGCCTGATGCCAGGCGGTATCTTCCGTGCGCTGTACCCGAATGAGTTGCACGGCGTGAGCATCGACGACTCCATCGCCAGCATCGAACGCATCTTCAAGAACGATGCCGAGCCGCGTGATATCGCTGCCATCATCATCGAGCCGGTACAGGGCGAGGGCGGTTTCTATGTCGCGCCTAAAGCCTTCATGAAGCGCCTGCGCGAACTGTGCGACAAGCACGGCATCCTGCTGATCGCCGACGAAGTGCAAACCGGTGCCGGCCGTACCGGGACCTTCTTTGCCATGGAGCAGATGGGCGTTGCTGCCGACCTGACCACCTTTGCCAAATCCATCGCGGGCGGCTTCCCGTTGGCTGGCGTGTGCGGCAAGGCCGAATACATGGACGCCATTGCCCCAGGTGGCCTGGGTGGCACCTATGCCGGTAGCCCGATCGCGTGCGCCGCGGCCCTGGCCGTGATGGAAGTGTTCGAAGAAGAGCACCTGTTGGACCGCTGCAAGGCTGTTGGCGAGCGTCTGGTCACTGGCCTGAAAGCCATCCAGGCCAAGTACCCGGTGATCGGCGAAGTGCGTGCCCTGGGCGCGATGATCGCGGTCGAGCTGTTCGAGGACGGCGACAGCCACAAGCCGAACGCTGCTGCGGTGGCCGCGGTGGTTGCCAAGGCGCGTGACAAGGGCCTGATCCTGCTGTCGTGCGGCACCTACGGCAACGTGTTGCGCGTGCTGGTCCCGCTGACCTCGCCGGACGAGCAGTTGGACAAAGGTTTGGCGATCATCGAAGAGTGCTTCTCCGAGCTGTAAGCGCAGGTTGGCTGGATCGAAAAAACCCGCTTCGGCGGGTTTTTTTGTGGGCTATGCACCTATTCAGGCCTTGTTCCTTGTACGCAGGTGCTTCCTTTGTCTAATGTGCAGGGATTGCCGATGGAGCGTGCTGCATGACTGCTGTTGATTTACCTGCTGTGCCCCGTGTGCTGATTGCCGAGCCCGACCCCTGGTCGCGGGATCTGCTCAAGCAGGTGTTGTTGAATGTGCGCTGCGACGCGCGGCTGGATGTGTGCGCCGACGGGCAGCACGCCGCCGAGCTGCTGCGAGACAAACCCTACGATTTGATCATTGCCGATTGGGAGCTGCCGGGCGTTGACGGCCTGAGCCTGTTGCGCAGTGTGCGTCAGCGTCGGCGGGTGCCCGTGTTGCCGTTTATCCTGCTCAGTACACGCAATGACGGCGCCAGCGTGCGCGAGGCACTGCCGCTGGCGCCCACCGCCTACCTGACCAAGCCACTGAACATGGAGGGTCTTACGCAACGCCTGCAGGATTTGTTGCTCAACGAAGGCGAAACGGTGTATTGCGAGCCCCCCGTCCTGGCGGCGGGCATGTCCTTGCCGGTGTTCCTGGAGCAGCGTCGCGAGCTGTCGGACGGCGCGCCGCTGCGGGTTGACGTCAAGGCGGCTGTGCAACGCAGCCTCACGCCGCAGGGGCTGGATCTCGAGCAGTTGGAAGAGCAGGTCAAGGTTGATCCACAGATCACCGCGGTGCTGATCGCCGCCGCCAACAGCGCCGGCCAGCACGGCACACCGGTGCAGACCCTGTCCATGGCGCTGCACAAACTGGCCGCCGGGCAGAGCATGAACCTGATCCTCGGCCTGGCCCTCAAGCACAACGTGATCCTCAGCGATGCCAGCCTGATGGAATACGCTGAGCGTTATTGGCAGTTGTCCCAGCGGACTGCGCAATACGGTCGTTCACTGGCGCGCATGCTCGATCTTGAACACGAACGCTGTTACAGCGCCGGTATTCTCCATCGGTTGGGCGACCTGGCCCTGCTGCGCAGCTTGCAGGAGTGGCGCCAGGGCGGTGGTGAGCTGGATGAGGCGTTGATTGGCGAGTTATTGTCCACCTTTGGCGCCAGCTATGGCTCGGCGCTGCGCACGCGTTGGCGCTTGCCCCTGGAGCTGCGCCAACTGATCGCGGCGACCTACTCCCTGGAAGGCGGGGTGTATTCCCGTGAGGCGCTGGTGATGAACATCGCGGCGCAACTGGCAGGGCTGACCGAGCATGAAGGGGTCGAGGCGTTGGCCAAGGGCAAGACGGCGAGGTTGCTCAAGGTCGGGTTTGCAGAGCTGACGCGTATCCGCAAGCCTGGGTAGGCGCTGTGTCCGCCAGCAACAATGCTGAATGTGCCGCCGCCATCGTAGCCTCGCTAAAGCTCGACAACTCCCACATTTGATTTGTGGTGTGTCCAGAACTCCCAGCCTGGTCGAGCTCCCACATGAGGTTTGCGGGGTATCCAGAACTCCCAGCCTGGTCGAGCTCCCATATGGGTTTTGTGGGGTATCCAGAACTCCCAGCCTGGTCGAGCTCCCACATGGGGTTTGTGGAGTATCCAGAACTCCCAGCCTGGTCGAGATCCCACATGGGGTTTGTGGGGTATCCAGAATTCCCAGTCTGGTCGAGATCCCCTGTGGGAGCGGGCTTGCCCGCGATGGCGGTGGTCCAGGCGCTATTGTTTAGCGCCGTGAAAGGGCAGGCATTCAGCCGACAATCACCCGGTTCTTGCCCTGGCGCTTGGCTTCATACATGGCCGCATCAGCCCGGGCGAACAGGCTATCAAGGCTTGCATCTGCGGCGGTGAGGCTGGCCAGGCCCTGGCTGACGGTCACGCCATAAAACCGGCCGTCATGGCTGAACTCCAGTTGGCGCACTTCCTGCCCCAGGCGTTCGGCGACCTGCATGGCCCTTTCCGGTTCGCATCCTGGCAGCACCGCAGCAAATTCTTCGCCGCCAATGCGCCCGAACAGGTCGCCACGGCGCAATACCCCGCGGCCGCTCTCGGCGATACGCAATAACACCTGATCGCCCTCCAGGTGGCCGTAGGTGTCGTTGATGGCCTTGAAGTTATCTATATCCAGCAACAGGAAGGCCAGGGGCAGGCCTTGGGTGCAGGCACGTTCGAATTCGTGATGGGCGCACTCGAAGAAATGGCGACGGTTGCTGCTGCGGGTTAGCACGTCGGTGGTGGCCAGGCGCTGCAGCTCGAGTTCCAGGTGCTTTTTTTCGGTGATGTCCTCAGCGATGCCCACCACAATCAACGGTTTCCCTGGGGTGGCCTGTTGGTTGGTGAAGCACTTGTCGCTGAGCCAGCGGATCTGCCCGTCTGCGGTGATGATGCGGTACTGGCGATTCTCGACCGCCCCCAGCTCCAGCACCTGGGCCAGGCTGTGCTCGGCGTAATGCTGGTCTTCGGGGTGGATGCTGTCGCGCCAGCCACGGTGCTCGGCCAGCAGTAGGCTGGCCGAGCGCCCGAAGATGCGCTCATAGGCCGGGCTTACGTACAGCACGCGGCGGGTCTCCCACTCGATGGCCCAGAGCACGGCGTTCACACTGACCAGCAGCGAGCTCAACAGCTGTTCACGCTGGCTCAGACGCTCCACTTCGCCCTGGGCATGCATCAACGCCAGCAAGGTAGCGGCAGCCGGCCGGGACGTATCCGTTGAGTCAGGCGTGGTGGGGATCGGGGAGTCCGTTTCGTGGACCATCGGCACAATTCTCTCTGGACATGCCGCAGCATTGAACAGCAGTCAAAACAAGGCCCGCCAGGATGGCGAAGTGTTGTTTGAGAGAGGGGAATTGCAGCTAAGTTCCGTTATCAGTCGCGATTGAGAGGGAATGTTCGGTGACTGTGAAATGGCGCCAAAAAACTGTGGAGCCGGTAAGGACTGGGTGTCCTCCCGGCTCCTGCAACACCTAGGCGTTTGCGGGGCGCAACGAGTAGGTTTTCAACTGGTGGGCAAAGTCGCGCAGGGATTGGATCCCGCTGGCCTCGGCCTCGTGCACCCACTCCTTGATGGCCGCGAGCATGTCATGCCCGTTGCTGCTGGTCTTGAGCCAGATCTGTTGCAGCGCCAGGCGCTTTTCGTAGATCACCTTCAAGGCCTGGCTGTGCTCCAGCATGCTCTGGATGCGCACATGGTGACGCTCATCCAGCAGGCTGGTTTCCCGTGACAGCAGGCGCTTGGCCCGGTGGAACTGGTGGCGTACCGAATGATCGACCTTCTCCAGTTCTTGCTTGACCAGCGGCGCAATCACCAACTTGCGGTACTGGGCCATGATCTGGAAGCGGTTGTTGAGGATCGCCATGGCGGTGTCCATGTCCAGGTGGCCCTTGCCTTCCACCCGATGGGCAATCGGCGCCACGCGCTGCACCTTGGCCAGGCGCAGGAAGCTGAACACTTGGATCCAGGCCCAGCCCAGGTCGAATTCCCACTTCTTCACCGACAGTTTGGCGGAGTTGGGGTAGGTGTGATGATTGTTATGCAGCTCTTCGCCACCGACGATGATGCCCCACGGCACCAGGTTGGTCGCCGCGTCGCGGCATTCGAAGTTGCGATAACCGATGGCATGCCCCAGGCCGTTGATCACACCGGCGGCCCAGAACGGGATCCACATCATCTGGATCGCCCAGATGGTGATGCCGATGGTGCCGAACAGCAGCACGTCGATAACGCCCATGAGGGCCACGCCCAGCAGCGGATAGCGGGTATAGAGCTTGCGTTCGATCCAGTCGTCCGGGCAGTTCTTGCCGTAGATGCGCAGGGTCTCGGGGTTTTCCGCCTCGGCGCGGTACAACTCGGCTCCTTTGCGCAGGACCGTGGACAGGCCCTTGATCACCGGGCTGTGGGGATCGTCGACGGTTTCGCACTTGGCGTGGTGTTTGCGGTGGATAGCGGTCCATTCGCGGGTATTCTGCGCCGTGGTCAACCACAGCCAGAAGCGGAAGAAGTGTTTCAGGCCAGCATTGAGCTCCAGGGAGCGGTGGGCTGAATAGCGGTGTAGATAGACCGTGACACCGATAATGGTCACGTGGGTCATCAACAGAGTGACTGCCACCAGTTGCCAGGCTGACAAGTCAAGAAAACCGTTGTACCACATAGGCTGTATGGCCCTCAGATAAAGATAAGAACAGCTGACGCATTATCACTTAGCCTACAGATAAAACCAGTCACCCTTTCAGATAGGAGTGACGAGATGTTACTTGTCCTATAATCCGCAGATTCTGTAAGGCGATTCTGTTTTTTAGTAAGGATTACTAGTCATATGCTGCTTTCATACCGAGGTGCCCTGCGTGCAGGGCTGGTGTACTTGTTGCTTTCGGTCTTGTGGATACAGCTCAGTCAGCAGGTATTTATCAATTTTATTGATGAACCCAAGGAAATGATTCACTGGCAGATACTGCGCGGCTACCTGTGGGTGACCCTCAGCGCCCTGTTTATTTTCCTGTTGTGCGCCCGCAGCGCCCGCAACCATCGCATCCAGCAACCCTTGACGGAAAACCGCGAGCGCCTGCGCCAGGCGGCGGCGGTGTTCGATTGCACCCGCGAAGGGGTGCTGGTCACCGACGCCCGCGGGCAGATAGTCCACGTCAACCGCGCGTTTATTGAAATCACCGGTTATCAGGTGGAAGACGTGATGGGCCGCCAGCCGAGCCTGTTCAAGTCCGGGCGCCATTCGCCGGACTTTTATGAGCAGATGTTTCGCGCGCTCAACCAAGAGGGCGAGTGGAGCGGCGAGATCTGGAACCGGCGTAAAAGCGGGGAAATTTATCCACAGTGGCAAACCATCCGTGTCATCCATGATGACCAGGGCCAGGTCAGCCATTACGTGGCGGTGTTTTCTGACATCAGTGCCATCAAGCACTCCGAGCACGAACTGGCGCACCTGGCCCACCACGACCCGTTGACCGACCTGCCCAACCGCCTGCTGTTCACCGACCGCGCCGAGCAGGCGCTGGCCTCGGCGCAGATTCACAAGCGTGGCTGTGCGCTGTTGATGCTGGATCTGGACCACTTCAAGATCATCAACGACAGCCTGGGTCATAACGTCGGCGACCAGTTGCTCAAGGCCGTGGGCGAGCGCCTGCAGGGCTTGTTCGGTCCCGGCGTGACCCTGGCGCGCCTGGGTGGCGATGAGTTCGCGGTGCTGGCGGAAAGTTGTCCACAGGTGGTCCAGGCGGCCGCCCTGGCCCAGCGCATCATTGACGGCATGAAGCAGCCGTTCGTGTTCAACGGCCACCAGCTGTTTGTCAGCGTCAGTATTGGCATCAGCCTGTTCCCCAGCGATGCCCTGAGTGCCGAACAGTTGCTGCGCAACGCCGACTCCGCGTTGTTCAAGGCCAAGAGTTCCGGGCGCGAAGGCTACGCCCTGTACACCGAGGAACTGACCGCCCACGCCCAGCACCGGATCGAGATCGGCAATGAGCTGCGTCGCGCCCTCGATCAGCAAGAGTTGCGAGTCTACTACCAGCCGGTCCACGACCTGCAAACCAGCCGGATGATTGGTGTGGAAGCCCTGGTGCGCTGGCAGCACCCGCTGCGCGGCCTGGTGTCACCGGCAGAATTTATCCCGATTGCCGAACGCACCGGGTTGATCGCCGAGATTGACGGCTGGGTCATGGAGCAGGCCTGTCGCCAGATGTGCCAGTGGCTGGCAGACGGCAAGAACCTGTCCTTTATGGCGGTCAATATCTCCAGCCGCCTGTTTGCCCGTCACGAATTGTACGAGCAGGTGGCCAAGGTGCTGCACGACACCGGCCTGGACCCGGCGAAGCTGGAACTGGAAGTCACCGAAAGCGCAGTGATGGACGACCCGGAAGTGGCCCTGGAACAACTGCACCGCCTGCGCGAACTGGGCCTGAGCCTGGCTATCGACGACTTCGGCACTGGCTATTCGTCACTGCTGCGCCTCAAGCGGTTGCCGGTGCAGAAGCTGAAAATCGACCAGGGCTTCGTCGCCGGCCTGCCGTGGGATGAAGACGATGCGGCGATTGTGCGGGTAGTCATCGCCCTGGCGCAGAGCATGGGTATGCAGGTGCAAGCCGAGGGTATCGAGCAGATGGAACAGGCGCGGTTCCTGTTGAATCACCAATGCGACCTGGGCCAGGGCTACTGGTTTGGCCGGCCGATGCTGGCGGCAGAGATTGATTGGGCCCTGGCCCCCGCCATCCACTAACCCCACCCTCCGGGGTGGAATGCAACAAAAAATGTGGGAGCGGGCTTGCCCGCGATAGCGGTGTATCAGTGCCAGATTTACTGGCTGACACTCCGTCATCGCGGGCAAGCCCGCTCCCACATTTTTATCTGCGCACGCCTTAACGTCGTGTCCTGCCTGAAAATTCTTTCTGGTTATATAAACATTCTTAAATAGTATTTTTAAGAATATCAGCGCTTATCTACTATCGCTCTCACGCCGCAAGCAGTGCCGCCACTGCCAGGCACTTCTCATTTCAGGAGCACGACCATGAGCGCATCTCTACGCAGCGTCGACGGCCAGGACGAAGCAGCCATTTTGCGCGAGATCCAAAGCGCATTGCGTGACCTGCGTTTCGGCGCAGTGGAAATCACCGTACACAACGCCCAAGTGGTGCAGATCGAACGTAAAGAGAAATTCCGCCTGCAGAGCCCAGGCAACAAAACGAGCTGAGCCAAGACGGCGCTTCGATTGCAGGACCCGTACTTATAAGAAAAGCCAACACCCAAGAATTTCAGGAGCTTGTCTATGTCGTCGATTCGCCGTTACGCCCTGGCCGCCCTGGCCAGCGCCGTGTTTGCCGGTTCCGCAGTGGCCAAGGATTACGAGCTGCTTAACGTTTCCTACGATCCGACCCGTGAGCTGTACCAGGCGTACAACGCCGAATTCACCAGTTTCTGGAAAAAGGCGCACCCTGGCGACAACGTCAAGATCCAGCAATCCCACGGTGGTTCGGGCAAGCAAGGCCGGGCGGTGATCGACGGCCTGCGCGCCGACGTGGTGACCCTGGCACTGGCCGGCGACATCGACGAAATCGCCAAGCTGGGCAAGACCCTGCCGGAGAACTGGCAGACCCGCCTGCCTGAAGCCAGCACGCCATACACCTCGACCATCGTGTTCCTGGTGCGCAAGGGCAACCCCAAGGGCATCAAGGACTGGGGCGACTTGATCAAGAACGACGTCTCGGTGATCACGCCGAACCCGAAAACCTCCGGCGGCGCCCGCTGGAACTTCCTCGCCGCCTGGGCCTATGGCCTCAAGGTCGGTGGCAGCGAAGCCAAGGCCCAGGAATACGTGAAAGCGCTGTTCAAGCACGTGCCGATCCTCGACACCGGTGCTCGCGGTTCGACCATCACCTTCGTCAACAACGGTCAGGGTGACGTGTTGCTGGCCTGGGAAAACGAAGCCTTCCTGGCCCTCAAGGAAGATGGCGGCGCTGACAAGTTCGACATCATCGTGCCGTCCCTGTCGATCCTCGCCGAGCCACCCGTGGCCGTGGTCGACAAGAACGCCGAGAAAAAGGGCAACACCGAAATCGCCACGGCGTACCTCAACCACTTGTACAGCCCGGCTGGCCAGGAGATCGCGGCGAAGAACTTCTACCGCCCGCGTGACAAGGATGTGGCCGCCAAGTACGCCCAGCAGTTCCCGAAACTGGAGCTGGTGACTATCGACAAAGACTTCGGCGGCTGGAAAACTGCCCAACCGAAATTCTTCAATGACGGTGGCGTGTTCGACCAGATCTACACTGCCCAATAACCAACACGGCCTCCCTGTGGAATGCGGCTTGTGTGGGAGCGGGCTTGCTCGCGAAAGCGGTATGTCAGTCACTAAATGCGTTGACTGGCACACCGCTTTCGCGAGTAAGCCCGCTCCCACATGAGTTCGTTCCTGCAGTGGTATTGAACTGTTAACCAAGGACTTTTATGTCGCGTCGTATCTCCCCCGTCATACCCGGCTTCGGGCTGACGCTGGGCTACACCTTGGTGTACCTCAGCCTGATTGTGCTCATACCGCTGGCGGCCATGTTCGTCCACGCCGCCCAACTCACCTGGGATCAGTTCTGGGCCATCATCTCGGCGCCGCGGGTCTGGGCAGCCTTGAAGTTGAGCTTCAGTACCGCCCTGTATGCCGCGCTGATCAACGGCGTGATCGGTACGCTGCTGGCGTGGGTGCTGGTGCGCTACACCTTCCCTGGGCGCAAGATCATCGACGCGATGATCGACCTGCCGTTTGCCCTGCCCACCGCCGTGGCCGGTATTGCGCTGACTGCGCTGTACGCGCCGTCCGGCCTGGTCGGCCAGTTCGCCACCGACATGGGCTTCAAGATCGCCTACACCCCGCTGGGCATCACCCTGGCCCTGACCTTCGTCACGCTGCCTTTCGTGGTGCGTACGGTGCAGCCGGTGCTGGCCGATATCCCCCGGGAAATCGAAGAAGCCGCCGCCTGCCTGGGCGCCAAGCCCTGGCAGGTGTTTCGCTACATCCTCGTGCCGGCGCTGCTGCCGGCCTGGCTGACCGGGTTCGCCCTGGCGTTCGCCCGAGGTGTGGGTGAGTACGGTTCGGTGATTTTCATCGCCGGTAACATGCCGATGAAAACCGAGATCCTGCCGCTGCTGATCATGGTCAAGCTCGACCAATACGACTACACCGGCGCTACCTCCATCGGCGTGCTGATGCTGGTGGTTTCCTTTGTCCTGCTGCTGCTGATCAACTTGTTGCAGCGGCGCATCGAACACCCATAAGGAGGCGCGGAACATGTCCCAATCGTCTATTTCCGCCGCGTCTTCGGCCAATGCTGCCCGCCGTGGCAGTGCGGTGTCGCGACGCATCCTGATCGGCCTTGGCTGGCTGATCTTCGCTTTGTTCCTGCTGTTGCCGCTGTTTATCGTGGTGTCCCAGGGCCTCAAGCTCGGC
The DNA here is from genome assembly GCF_030687335.1 of Pseudomonas sp. FP818. NCBI lineage: Bacteria > Pseudomonadati > Pseudomonadota > Gammaproteobacteria > Pseudomonadales > Pseudomonadaceae > Pseudomonas > Pseudomonas sp. FP818. The sequence continues at coordinate 208,479 of NZ_CP117427.1, forward strand.
CTGGGCGCATTCTTTGCCGCGATCTTTGAGCCGGACGCGCTGTCGGCCTTGAAGCTGACGGTGATTGCGGTGCTGATTTCGGTGCCGCTCAACCTGGTATTCGGCGTCAGTGCGGCCTGGTGCGTGAGCAAGTACTCATTCCGTGGCAAAAGCATGCTGGTGACCCTGATCGACCTGCCGTTCTCGGTCTCGCCGGTCATCGCCGGCCTGGTCTATGTGCTGATGTTCGGTGCCCAGGGGTTCTTCGGCCCGTGGCTGCAGGATCACGATATCCAGATCGTCTTCGCCTTGCCGGGCATCGTGCTGGCGACGATCTTCGTCACCGTGCCGTTCGTGGCCCGTGAACTGATCCCGCTGATGCAGGAGCAGGGCACCCAGGAAGAAGAAGCCGCACGCCTGCTGGGCGCCAATGGCTGGCAGATGTTCTGGCATGTCACCGTGCCCAACATCAAGTGGGGCCTGATCTACGGCGTGGTGCTGTGTACCGCGCGGGCGATGGGTGAGTTTGGCGCGGTGTCGGTGGTGTCCGGGCACATTCGCGGCGTGACCAACACCCTGCCGCTGCACGTCGAGATTCTCTACAACGAATACAACCACGTCGCCGCGTTTGCGGTGGCGAGTCTGTTGCTGATCCTGGCGCTCTTCATCCTGCTGCTCAAGCAGTGGAGCGAGAACCGTATTAACCGCCTGCGCGCCGGTGCGGCTGAGGAATAAGTCATGTCGATCGAAGTCCGTAACGTCAGCAAGAACTTCAACGCCTTCAAGGCCCTGGACAGCATCAACCTGGATATCCAGAGTGGCGAGCTGGTGGCTTTGCTTGGCCCCTCCGGCTGCGGCAAGACCACCTTGCTGCGCATCATTGCCGGCCTGGAAACCCCGGATGCCGGCAGCATCGTGTTCCACGGTGAAGACGTGTCCGGCCACGATGTGCGTGATCGCAACGTCGGCTTTGTGTTCCAGCACTACGCGCTGTTCCGCCATATGACCGTGTTCGACAACGTCGCCTTCGGCCTGCGCATGAAGCCGAAGAACCAGCGCCCGAACGAAACCCAGATCGCCGCCAAGGTCCACGAACTGCTGAACATGGTGCAACTGGACTGGCTGTCGGACCGCTACCCGGAACAACTCTCCGGCGGCCAGCGCCAGCGGATCGCCCTGGCCCGTGCCCTGGCGGTGGAGCCCAAGGTACTGCTGCTCGACGAGCCTTTCGGTGCCCTGGACGCCAAGGTCCGTAAAGAGCTGCGCCGCTGGCTGGCACGCCTGCACGAGGACATCAACCTGACCTCGGTGTTCGTGACCCACGACCAGGAAGAAGCCATGGAAGTTGCCGACCGGATCGTGGTGATGAACAAGGGCGTGATCGAGCAGATCGGCTCACCGGGCGACGTCTACGAAAACCCGGCCAGCGATTTCGTCTATCACTTCCTCGGCGACTCCAACCGCCTGCACCTGGGTGCAGACCAGCACCTGCTGTTCCGCCCCCACGAAGTGTCGTTGTCACGCCATGAACTGGAAGGCCACCATGCCGCGCAAGTGCGCGACATCCGCCCGCTGGGCGCCACCACGCGGGTCACGCTGAAGGTCGAAGGCCAGAGCGAACTGATCGAAGCGGAAGTGGTGAAGGATCACGACAGCCTGACCGGGCTGGCGCGGGGCGAGACGTTGTTCTTCAAGCCCAAGGTCTGGCAAAAGGCTTAAAAAATTGCAAAAAATCTGTGGGAGCGGGCTTGCTCGCGAACGCGCAGTGTCAGTCACTGGATGTACCGACTGAACCACCGCTTTCGCGAGCAAGCCCGCTCCCACATTTGGATTACCGGTGCTTCTCAGATCGTGGCGTTCTTGTGACGCGCGCGCACCGGCCCCGCCCGCTCTTCAATCTGCCGCTTGAGCTCATGGCGCAACCCCAGCAGAAACGCCAGCTCCGCCACCACAAACAACGGCCCCACGATCAGCCCGGACACGTCATCGACGAACGCAGGCTTGCGCCCCTCGTAGTAGTGGCCGACAAACTGGATCACCCAGCCCAGCACAAACAGGCCGATACCACTGCTGAGCCACACCAGCGTACTTTGCGCCGCCAGCACATGCCCGGCCCACACCGACAGGCCCATCAGCACGCTCATCAACACCCCCAGCGCCAGTTCCAGGCGCAGGTAGAACCCCGCAGAAAACAGTGCCAGCAGCACCGCCGGTGACAGCCACAGGCCGGCCACTTGCCATTCGGGGCGTGACAGCAGCACGGCGACGGCCACCACGATCATGGGGATGCCGATAAAGTGGCTGGCGATGTTGCGCGGGTCGCGGTGGTAGGCGGCGTATTGGCTCAGATGGTCGACGAGGCTTTTCATTGTTATTCCTCCTGTAGGATGCTTGATCATGCCCTGTAGGACTGCGACAAACTGTCAACTGGGCGACAATCTTTGGAGTTCTCATGGACGCAGAGTCTTGGCATGGGCGCCTGTCCAGCGGCCACTGGTACCGCCATCTGCCTGCTCCCTTGCAGCATAGCTTGCTGGCCAACGCCCGCGTGCGGCAGCTGGCGGCGGGGCAGGTGCTGTTCAAGCGCGGCGACCCACCGTGCGGCTTGTATGCGGTGCTCGATGGCAGCCTGCGCATCAGCGCGGTGAACGAGCAGGGCAAGGAAGCGTTGTTGAGCCTGGCGCAAGCGCCTTTCTGGTTTGGCGAAATCGCCGTGTTCGACGGCCTGCCACGCACCCACGACGCTTGTGCGGTCGGGCCTTGCACGCTGTTGCAGGTCCCGCAGTCGGCGATCCTGCACTTGCTTGCGCAAAGCCCGGCCTATTGGCGGGACATGGCCTTGCTGATGAGCCAGAAGTTGCGGCTGACCTTTATCAATATCGAGCAGTTGAGCCTTGCGCCCGCATCGGTGCGGGTGGCCCATCGGTTGTGGATGATTGCCGAGGGTTATGGCGAGATCGACGGCTCGCGGCGTGTGGTGCAATTGGCGCAGGAGGATTTGGCGGCGATGCTGGGTGTGTCGCGCCAGACCACCAATGCGCTGCTCAAGGCGTTGCAAGAGCAGGGCGTTGTGCGGTTGGGGTATGGGGAGATTGAGATACTCGATGCCCAGCGGTTGCGGGAGATGGCGCAGGGGTAGGCGGTGCCTGTAGCGGCCCTTTCGCGAGCAAGCCCGCTCCCACATCCGACCACATTCCAAAGAATGTACTCGGTCAAATGTGGGAGCGGGCTTGCTCGCGAAAGGGCCCTCCCAGGCACTAAATAACCTCAGTCCGGCTGGCTCGACGCCAGATCATGGATCTCCCAGGATCCCTGCCCAAGTCATACAACTGTCAGGTCGCCGGCCCCAAGGGCCCGGGGATGTACACCGCCTTCCACTGCCCCTGGCGAATCGCCCGGCGCCCGAACAGCTCCCAACCGGTGACGGTGTGTTCATCGTGCACCTGGCGCGCTACGACTTCTAGCCAGGGACGGTGGCGCTGCGGTAGGTGGCCGGGCTGAAGACCCGGGTCACCACCAGCATCGCGATCACCGTCACGGCCAGCACCACCCAGGCGCTGACAAAACTGCCGGTGAGTTCGCGCAGCCAACCGGTCATCCATGGCGACACAGCATTGATCAGAAAACCCACGCCCTGCACGAATGCCGCCAGTTGCCCGGCTTCCCGTGGGTCGCGGCGATGGTCCAGGGTCAACAGCAGGCTCAGGGCAAAGCACGCCCCCAGGCCGAAGCCGATCAGCGCCACCCACAGGTGCGGGTATTGCAGCGGCGCCAGCAGCAGGCCGAGGTAGCCCACGGTCTGGGCCAGCAGGCTGATGGTCAGCAAGGGCCTGCGGTCGATACCGCGTTGCGCCAGCGCCGGCATCAACAGCGCGGCGATCACCTGGAAAATCGTCATGAACGCCAGCAGCGAGCCGCTGGGCAGCACGCCCCAACCCAGTTGCTGGTAGTACGCCGGCAGCCACGCCACCATGCTCATGTACCCGCAATTCACCAGGCCGAAATACAGCGCCAGCAACCAGGCACGGCAATTGCGCAGGCCCTTGAGCGGCGCCGTCGCCTGCAGGTTTTTCGCCGCGCCCAACGGCAGCCATGCCCACAGCAGCAACGCGCCGAGCGCCGGCAGCAGCCAGATGCCGAGGCCGGCCTGCCAGTGCTGGAAATGGCTGGCCACCAGCGGGCTGAGCAGCGCCGCCAAGCCACCGCCCCCCATCAACGAGGCCGAATACACCCCCATCGCCAGCGGCACCCGGTGGTGGAACTGGCGCTTGATCATCGCCGGCACCAGCGCCTGGATCAGCGCCACCCCGGCCCCGCCCAGCAAGGCCGTGGCCAGCAGCGCCGGTGCCTGACCCAGCAGCCAGCGCGCCAGGCACGCCAGCAGGATCATCATCAAGCCCAGGGCAATCCCGCGCCGCTCGCCCAACTGCGCTTCGACGCGGATGCCCACCAGCGCCACCAAACCCATGCACACCACCGGCAGGCTGGTGAGCAGGGCACTGCTCTGGAAACTCAAGCCGGTGGCCAGGCGGATTTCCCCGAGCAACGGGCTGATAGAGCTGAGGATCGGCCGCAGGTTGAGGCCCAGCACGACCAGCAGGCCCCAGCCGGCGAGGGATTTATTCAGGGGCATGCAGGGTCTTCCATTGGCGGTAAAGGGCTTGCATGGCCGGCACCGGCAGGTGCTCGACGGGCAGTTGCTGGGCGGTCAATGGCAGGCTCATCTGTTGGTAAATCGCTGCGGTCGACAGGCCAAAAGGTGCCGCCATTTCATTGCTCGCGGCAAACACCACGCGGGACACGCCGCACAGGTACATCGCGCCCAGGCACATCGGGCACGGCTGGCCGCTGGCGTAGATCACACAGCCTTCAAGGCGCGTACCGAGCTGTTGGCTGGCGCGGCGCATGGCGAGCATCTCGGCATGGGCGGTGGGGTCCTGGTCGAGGTGGATCTGGTTGACCGCTTCCACCAGCACTGCGCCGTCCTTGACCAGGACGGCGCCAAACGGCCGTCCACCCTGGGCCACGTTGTCCTGCGCCAGGGCCACGGCGCGCTGCAGCCAGGCTTGATCGCTCTGTGAACTCATTGCGCACCGGCTGCTTGCAGGCGTTGGGCGATGGCGACCTGACCACGTTTTTGCGCCTGTTGCAGTGGGCTGACGCCGTCGCGGTCGGGCAGGTTCACGTCGGCGCCGGCAGCGATCAGCATGGCGACGATTTGCTGATGCGGCGGCCCGCCGTCCGAGAGCACGATGGCTTCCATCAGGCCGGTCCAGCCCAGGCGGTTGACGTGGTTGACGTCGACTCCAGCGTCGATCAGCAGGCGCACGGTTTGCACGTGCCCGCGCTCACAGGCAGGAATGAGGGCGGTGCCACCGTAGCGATTGGTGCTCTTGAGATCGGCGCCATGGGCCAGGGTCATGGCCAGGATCTGATCGTGGCCGCTGGCGCCGGCCAGCAGGTAGGGGCTGTCTTGCATCAGGTTCTTGCGGTTCACATCAGCCCCGGCTTCGATCAGGGCGCGGGCGATGTCGATGCGATTGGCCTGGGTGGCCAGCAACAGCGGGGTGCTGCCATCAATGGCGCGGACATCAAGGTCAACGCCCTTGGCCAGCAACTGTTCGACCTGTGCCAACTGCCCGCCGCGCACGGCGTCGAGCAGATCTTTATCGGCCGCCATGGCGCTACTCGCCACCATCAACCCCAGCGCCAGCACGGCGGTTTTGAAAGGAATGGGCCATGCCATGGGAACCTCGCTTCAGTGCAATGAACGCGAAGTATGGCCACCGCCTGGGGTATTCTGAAATTAAATATAACCATGCCAACCAGTGGCAAACGAGATGGTGGTGCCCATGTTCGATCCCGTGCTGTTGCGCAGTTTTGTCGCCGTCGTGGATTGCGCGAATTTCACCCGCGCCGCCGAGCGCCTGCACTTGACCCAATCTACGGTCAGCCAGCAATTGCGCCGCCTGGAAGACAGTGTCGGCTGCCGCTTGCTCGACCGGGATCAGCGCCGGGTGGTGGCGACGGTCGAGGGCGAGCGCCTGCTGGCCTATGCGCGGCGCATCCTGGCACTCAACGAAGAAGCCGCCGATGTGCTGATCAACCAGCAGAGCGACGGCGTGCTGCGCCTGGGCGTGCCCGAAGATTTTGCCGCCGAGCGCTTGATGCCGTTGCTGTCGGCGTTTGTCGTGGCCTACCCACGGGTGCGCCTGGAGGTCACCAGCGGCCTGGGGCCGGCGCTGTTGCGCCAGTATCGCGGCGGTGAGTTCGATGTGTTGCTGGTCAAGCAGATGGGCGACAGCGACGACTGCCTGGCCTCCTGGCCGGAGCCGTTGTGCTGGGTCGACAGCCGCCACATGCCGGCCCTGGGCCGCGATCCATTGCCCTTGGTGGCGTTCCCGGTGGGCGGCCTGTACCGCAATGAAATGCTCCAGCATCTGGAGGTCGGTGGCTGGCGCTGGCGCATTGGCTATTCCAGCGCGAGCCTGGCCAGTGTGTGTTCGGCGGTGGCGGCGGGGTTGGGCATCAGCCTGCTGCCTGAGCGAGTGGTGCAGGCCGGGCATGTGGTGCTCGGCGCCGACAGTGGTTTGCCCGCGGTGCAGGGCGTGCGGCTGGCGCTGTATGGGCGCAATGGGATGGGGGCGGCGGGGCAGAGCCTGCAGCGGCAATTGTGGGATTTATGCGAGGCCAACCCGCGCTGAGGCATGCCTTTGAGGAATATTTTGCAGGCGCGTAAAGCATCCTGAAGTCGCCGTGAACGCATTTTAGTGGGCCTGTTGACGCTGGCGCTGCATGGCGCGGTGATCTACTGGGTCAGCCAGAAACCGGTGCCGGTACTGCCGATTGTGCCGCCGGAAGTTCCACCGATGAGCCTCGGTTTTTCCCTGCCGGCGCCGGGGTCTTCAGCCAACGCCGCGTACCTGAAGACCCCGGCTTTATTGAAGTGACTGTGTTTTTGGTTATTAGTAAATAGCTTCTTATTCCTTAACGAATATATGCCCCGTCCCTATACTGGTCAGCAACGTTAAACGCTGCAGGAGGGCACACCCATGCACAGCGAGTTGATCCGTTACCTGATCGTGCCGGGCTGGCAGGGATCGCCAGAAGATCATTGGCAAACCCATTGGCAGAACAGCCTGCCCAACAGCGCCCGCGTGGAGCAGGCCGACTGGTTGACCCCGCGCCGTGAAGACTGGGTGGCGGCCCTGGCCGAAGCCATTGCGGCCGACAGCACCCCAGTGATTCTTATCGCCCACAGCCTGGGTTGCATCACCGTGGCGCACTGGGCGGCCAGCGCGCCGTTGCAGTTCCTGCGCCAGGTGCGTGGGGCCTTGCTGGTGGCCCCGGCAGATGTCGAGCGCCCGGCGTGTGCGCCGGCGTTGCGCAACTTTGCACCGATTCCCCGTGACCTGCTGCCGTTTCCCAGCCAGGTCGTCAGCTCCGACAACGACAGTGCGGTCAGCGCCCCTCGGGCCCTGGAGCTGGCGCGTAACTGGGGGGCTGAAGCCGGGATTCTCGCAGGTGCCGGGCATATCAACGTGAAGTCCGGCCACCAGCGCTGGGAGCAGGGTTTCGCCTACCTCTATCGCCTGCAAAACCGTCTGGAGCATCACTCCCGACGCCGCGCCTAATACCTTTTCAACGCCCCGTCCCTTGAATGGAAACGGGGCGGGAGCCTGCCATGAGCCTGCATGAAACCTTCGGCCAGCCGTTGCTGACCTTCCCCGACGCCGAAAAAAGCCCCTTGAGCATCCGCGCCAAGGCGCTGGTATTTGTCGACCCCCGTTCCCGGCAACTGCGCGAAGACCTCGAAAGCCTGGCCCCGCGTGCCTTGCCCGTACTGATTCGCGGCGAAACCGGCAGCGGTAAAGAGCTGCTGGCGCGCCATGTCCATCGCGGCAGTGACCGCAGCGGCTTGTTTGTGTCGGTCAACTGCGGTGCGATCAGCCCGACTTATGCCGATGCCGAACTGTTCGGCTATGCCGCCGGCAGCCACAGCGGCGCGGCCAGCAGCCGGGCCGGTTGGTTCGGCTCGGCCAACGGCGGCACCTTGTACCTCGATGAGATCGGCGACTTGCCGCTGCCGATCCAGATCAAGCTGCTCGCCGCCCTGGAAAACCACGAAGTCACCCGCGTAGGGGCGCATCAACCGAGCCCGGTGGATGTGCGCCTGGTCGCCGCCACCAGCATCGACCTGGCCCAGGCCGTGGCCGTCGGCAAGTTCCACGAGCGCCTATTCCATTACCTCAGCGAAGGCCAACTGGAGCTGCCGGCGCTGCGCGAGCGCGTAGGCGACATCCTGTCCCTGGCCGAGTACTTCCTGGGCATCTACAGCCAGCGCCTGGACTTGCCGGTGCCGCTAATCAGTGAGGACGCGCAGCGGCTGCTGGAGCAACACAGCTGGCCGGGCAATACGCGGGAGCTGGAGAACGTGATCCACTTTGCGCTGCTGGTCAGCAGTGGCGATGAGATCCTGCCGGAGCATCTGAACCTGCCGGTGGCGTCGGTGGCGCAGATTGAGCATCAGGTGCGACAGATCCTGAGCAGCGGCAGCGAAGTCGAGCGCGCAGCGTTGACGCGTCTGTTTCGGGGCTTGGGCTCTGTATGAACAAAATGGAATATCAACGTGAATAAAAGGTATTGTTCGGGAATAAAAAATATCGGTATTGTCCATTCCACGCCGCGATAGCACATCGCTGGCACCCCCATAAGAAGTGGCCGTCACCGACGTCCCGGATTTTCGATTAAGGACACTGCATGAAAAAGGTTCTGTTGTTCACCGCCCTGGCGGCTGCCCTGACTGCCGGTATCGCTCAAGCCAACGAAAAACTGGTGATCGCGGCCACCCCGGTGCCGCACGCCGAGATCCTTGAGCTGATCAAGCCGACCCTGGCCAAAGAAGGCGTGGACCTGGAAATCAAAGTCTTCACCGACTACGTGCAACCGAACGTGCAAGTGGCCGAGAAGCGCCTGGACGCCAACTACTTCCAGACCCTGCCGTACCTGGAAAACTTCAACAAGGGTAAAGGCACCAACCTGGTCACCGTGATTGGCGTGCACGTAGAACCGTTTGGCGGCTACTCGAAGAAAGTCACCAAGCTTGAAGACCTGAAAGACGGCGCCACCGTGGCCATTCCCAACGAAGGCTCCAACAGCGGTCGCGCCCTGTTGCTGCTGCAAAAGGCCGGCCTGATTACCCTCAAGGACCCGAAAAACGCCCTGTCCACGCCAAAGGATATCGCCAGCAACCCGAAGAACCTGAAGTTCAAGGAGCTGGAATCGGCCCTGCTGCCGCGCGTCCTGGACCAGGTTGACCTGGACATGATCAACACCAACTACGCCCTGGAAGCCGGCCTGAACCCAGCCAAGGATGCACTGATCATTGAAGGCGCCGACTCGCCGTACGTGAACTATCTGGTGGCTCGTCCAGACAACAAGGACAGCGCCGCGATCCAGAAACTGTCCAAGGCCCTGACCAGCCCTGAAGTCAAAGCCTTCATCGAGAAGAAATACAGCGGCGCGGTCTTGCCAGCGTTCTGATTTGCCAAACCCCCTTCAAGAAATGTGGGAGCTGAGCTTGTGTGGGAGCTGGCTTGCCTGCGATAGCATCACCTCGGTAATACTGATAAACCGAGGTGTCTGCATCGCAGGCAAGCCAGCTCCCACACAAGCCTGCTCCCACATTGGGTTGGTGTTATGCCTGTTAATCCCGGCGGTTGATCGCCCGCCGCAGCGCCACCAGCCACTTCACCAAGTCCTGCGGATCAATCGGTTTCGCCTCGTTCATCTGTCATTCCCTCGCTGGTTAAATGGCCCTCAGTCTGGCCATGCGCTGTCCTTCCTTGTGGTTCAGCGCTGAAAAAAGACCCTTCCTACATCCCCCAGAACAATAGCTGTCACCTGCCATCCCGGCGAATTCGCAGGTTAGCTTTTTGGGTGATATCAATATGCTATTTCGGTATTTAAATTTTGGTTTTTATACCTTTAAAGTCAGCTTCTGCCGACGTTACCGCGTCGAACCGGACTGCGTTTACGCCGCATTACCCCTGCGGCGCCCAGGACTTGAAATGACCTTAGACTACGCGTTTATCCTCAGCACCCTGCCGGCGTTTCTCAAGGCCGTGGGGGTAACCCTGCAAGTGGGCTTGATCGCCATTGGCACCTCGCTGCTGGTGGCGCTGATCGAGTCGGGCAAGTCCATCGGCCTGTCCGACTGGCAGTTGCTGCGCCATGTGATCCTGCCCCAGGCCGGGATCCTCAGCCTGCCGGCGCTGTTCGCCAATTTCATTTTTTTGCTCAAGGAAACCACAGTGGTTTCGGCAGTGGCGGCGCCAGTGATTCTCTAGACCACCAAAAGCTACATCGCCCTCTACTACAAGACTTACGAAATGCTCGCCGTGCTCACGCTGATTTGCGTGCTGCTGTTCTTGCCGCTGTCGCTGCCGCAACTGGGCAAGGGCGCTGCGCAAACCCTGTCGATTTCGTTTTTGAGCATCGCCTTCAGCACGATTGGCGGGGTGGTGTATGGGGTGCTGCGCACTTTGAATGCGCGCGCGATCAACCTGCTGCTGCGCATTTACCTGGAATTGTTCCGCGCGATTCCGGTGCTGGTGTGGCTGTATCTGCTGTTTTTTGGCCTGCCGATTGGCTTGTCGGCGCCGCAACTCTATGGCTACGTGCTGCTGCCCCAGGCGCTCAAGCGCATGACGCCGCCAACCATCAACGTCTACACGCGGATCATCAAGACCAGTTCCCTGGCGGTGCTGATCGGCGTGGTGGATGTGATCAAGGTCGGCCAGCAAATCATCGAGCGCACCTATGAGTCGGTATTGATCTGAGGCCGGTGCAGGCACCGCCTAACTCGGCCAATGCCAGGCCGGCTCATCCAACACCCGCTGCCCCACAATCTGCGTCTGCCCCAGCACCTTCTCCAGCACAATCGAATTGCATCCCTCATCCTGCTGCAACGCCGCAATCAAGCGGCTGGCATGGGACACCACCCACACCTGGCAGTGCCTTGATGCCTGGATAATCAGGCGCGCCAAGGCCGGCAACAGGTCCGGGTGCAGGCTGGTTTCCGGTTCGTTGAGCACCATCATCGTCGGCGGGCGTGGCGTCAGCAGGGCGGCGATCAGCAGCAGGTAACGCAAGGTGCCGTCCGATAACTCTGCCGCCGATAGTGGCCGCAGCAAGCCTTCCTGATAAAACTCAATGGTAAAACGTCCGCCCTGCAACGGCTCGATATGCAGGCGTGCGCCGGGGAACGCATCACTCACCGCCTGCTGCAATGCCTCGGGATTGCCGATTTCGCGGATGGTCTGCAACGCGGCCGCGAGGTCGCGGCCATCGTGATGCAGCACCGGCGTGCGCGTACCCAGTTGCGGCTGGCGCACAGGTGCATCGGCGTCGCTGCGAAAGTGATCGTAGAAGCGCCAGCCACGAATGCTTTCGCGCAGCATCAGCACTTCCGGCGAGCCGTGCAGGCTGCCGACCTGGTCGAACAGGCTGTGGTAGTTCGGCGTGTGCTGGGCCAGCACATCCCAGGCCTGCCCGTCTCGGGCGCGCACCATCGCCCCGGAGCGCTGCACCAGCAGGCTGGCCGGGCGATAGACGTGACCGGCCCAGATGCATTCCTTCTTGATCTCGGGGTCGAGGGAAAAATACGACGAGCTGGGTACTGGCAAGCCCAGGGAAATCGCGTAGCTGAAATCCTCCCCGGCAAAGCCCAGGCGCAAGCGCTTGGCGCCTTGGGCCACGCTGCCTTGTACCGGGATTTCGCCATTGAGCATGCGCCGGCTGACGTTTTCGGGGCCGGCCCAGAACGTCGAATCCAGGCCCCCTTCACGGGCCAGCGCATTGATCACGCCGCCCTGGGCGGTTTCTGCCAGCAGGCGCAAGGCGCGGTACAGGTTGGACTTGCCGCTGCCATTGGGGCCGGTGATCAGGTTCAGCCGATCCAGCGGTACCACCAATTTATTGATCGAGCGGTAATTGGCTACCGCTAAGGTCTTGAGCATTGAGGGCGTTCCGCGCCGGCATGGACCAACATCTTATCGCGTAGAACCGCATCATCGCAGGCCTGTAAATCACTCAGATGAAGGTGGAACCCTGAACTAAGCTCACAGTCGCATACACACTGGCACGTCAGTATTACGCGAAAGGAGTCTGCATGGGCGGTCCCACCTCAACAGTTATTTGTGGCCTTGCCCTGCTGGCATTGCTGAGCGGCTGTGGCCAGGAAAAACCTGAACCCAAGGCCCATTCCAGGGTGTTTGTGCAAACGGTGCAGCCGACCGATTTCGCCGCCGCAGTGACCCTAACCGGGGATATCCAGGCGCGGGTGCAGACCGATTTGTCGTTCCGCGTCGGCGGCAAAATTATCCAGCGCATGGTCGATGTCGGCGACCGCGTGACAGCCCGGCAAGTGCTGGCCAAGCTCGATCCCAAGGATTTGCAGACCAATGTCGATTCCGCCCAGGCCCAGGTGGTGGCGGAACAGGCACGGGTCAAACAGACGGCCGCGGCCTTTGTGCGCCAGGAAAAACTCCTGCCCAAGGGCTACACCAGCCGCAGCGAATACGACGCCGCCCAGGCTGCATTGCGCAGCAGCCAAAGTGCCCTGGCGGCCGCGCAGGCGCAGTTGGCCAACGCACGTGAGCAACTGGGCTATACGGCGTTGATCGCCGAAGCGCCAGGGGTGATTACCGCACGGCAGGCCGAAGTCGGCCAGGTGGTGCAGGCCACCGTGCCGATTTTCAGCCTGGCCCGTGATGGCGAGCGCGATGCGGTGTTCAACGTGTACGAATCGCTGCTGGCGGAGCCTGTACCGGATGTACCAATCACTGTCAGCCTGCTGGACAACCCGAGCATCAAGGCCGTGGGCCGAGTGCGTGAAGTGACCCCGGCCGTCGCCGCCAACAGCGGCACGGTGCAAGTAAAGATCGCCCTGGATGCCTTGCCCAAGGGCATGCAACTGGGGTCGGTCGTCAGTGCCACTGCCAATGGGCAAGCCAAACCCAGCGTCGAGCTGCCCTGGGCGGCACTGACCAAAGACCTCAGCGAGCCTGCCGTGTGGCTGGTGGACGGTGACGGCAAGGCGCAACTGCACAAGGTCACTGTCGCGCGCTACCTGACCGGCAAAGTGATCATCAGCGATGGCCTCAAAGGCGGCGAAAAAGTCGTGGTGGCCGGCGGGCAATTGCTGCACCCAGGCATGTTGGTGGAGATCGCCCAGGCGCCGGACCAGGCCCAGGCCAGCGGAGTGCAGCCATGAAGCGCCTGACGCTGATCCTCGCCAGCAGCCTGTTGCTGATCGCCTGTTCCAAGGAAGAGCCGGCGCCGGAGCCTATAAGGCCAGTGCTCTGGGTCGAGGTGAAAGCTGAAGACCAGGAAAACCTCGGGCGCTTCGCCGGAACGATCCAGGCACGCTACGAAAGCAACCTGGGCTTCCGAGTGCCCGGTCGCATTGCCCGGCGCGCGGTGGATGTGGGCGCCGAAGTGAGCAAGGGCGCCTTGCTGGCGGTGCTTGACCCCACCGACCAGCAGAACCAGTTGCGCGCCGCCCAGGGCGAACTGGCGCGGGTCCAGGCGCAATTTATCAATGCCCAGGCCAATGCACGCCGCCAGCAGGAACTGTTCAACCGTGGCGTCGGCGCCCAGGCGCAGCTGGACATTGCCCAGACCGACCTGAAAACCACCCAGGCCTCTCTCGACCAGGCCAAGGCGTCGGTGGCCCAGGCCAGGGATCAGCTCAACTACGCCGAACTGCGCACCGACCACGGCGGCATCGTGACCGCCTGGAATGCCGAAGCCGGCCAGGTGGTCAGCGCCGGCCAGCAAGTAGTGACCCTGGCCCGCCCGGATATCAAGGAAGCGGTGATCGACCTGCCGGCTGGCCTGGCCGAGCGCTTGCCGCCCGATGTGGTGTTTCTGGTGGCCAGCCAGTTGGAGCCCGGCATCAACACCACCGCCACCGTGCGCGAGATCGAACCCCAGGCACAAAGCGCGACCCGCACCCGTCGCGCGCGCCTGACCCTGGCCCAGACGCCCCCGGCGTTCCGGTTGGGCACGGCGATCAGTGTGACCTTGAGCTCGGCCATCGCCCCACGTATCGAACTGCCCGCCAGCGCAGTGCAGGACGTCGAGGGCAAGACCCGCATCTGGGTCATGGATCTGCAGCAGCAGACCGTGCAGCCCCGTGACGTGACCCTGGTCAGCCGTGATGCCAGCAGTGTTGTGCTCAGCGGCGGGGTGCAGCCTGGCGAGCGTGTGGTCAGCGCCGGCGTCAACAGCCTCAAGCCCGGACAAAAAGTCAAAACCGACGAGGACAGCCCACGATGAAAGGGAGCTTCAACTTATCCGACTGGGCGCTCAAGCATCAGTCCTTCGTCTGGTACCTGATGTTCGTTGCGCTGCTGATGGGCGTGTTTTCCTACATGAACCTGGGGCGTGAAGAAGATCCGTCCTTCACCATCAAGACCATGGTGATCCAGACCCGCTGGCCGGGCGCAACCCAGGAAGAAACCCTCAAGCAGGTCACCGACCGCATCGAGAAAAAGCTCGAAGAGCTGGACTCGCTGGATTACGTGAAAAGCTACACCCGGCCCGGTGAGTCCACGGTTTTCGTGTTCCTCAAAGACACCACCAGCGCCAAGGCGATCCCCGAGATCTGGTACCAGGTGCGCAAGAAGGTCGACGACATTCGCGGCACCTTCCCCCAAGGCTTGCAGGGTCCGTCGTTCAACGACGAGTTCGGCGATGTGTTTGGCTCGGTGTATGCCTTTACCGCCGATGGCATGTCGATGCGCCAGCTGCGCGACTACGTCGAACAGGTGCGCGCCGAGATCCGGGCGGTGCCGGGGTTGGGCAAGGTCGAGATGATCGGCCAGCAGGACGAAGTGATTTACCTGAATTTTTCCACGCGCAAACTCGCCGCCCTGGGGATTGACCAACGGCAAGTGGTGCAGAGCCTGCAATCGCAGAACGCGGTGACCCCGGCCGGGGTGATCGAGGCCGGGCCAGAGCGAATTTCGGTACGCACCTCCGGGCAATTTGCCTCGGAGAAGGATCTGGCCGACGTCAACCTGCGGCTCAATGACCGCTTTTATCGCCTGGCGGATATCGCGGATATCAGCCGTGGTTATGTGGATCCGGCGCGGCCGATGTTTCGTTTCAATGGCCAGCAAGCCATCGGCCTGGCCATCGCCATGCAGAAGGGCGGCAATATCCAGGAATTCGGCAAGGCGCTCCACCAGCGTATGGATGAGCTGACTGCCGACCTGCCGGTGGGCATCGGCGTGCATAAGGTCTCGGACCAGGCCGAGGTGGTGGAAGAGGCCGTTGGTGGCTTCACCAGTGCGCTGTTCGAAGCGGTGATCATCGTGCTGGTGGTGAGCTTTATCAGCCTCGGCCTGCGCGCCGGGCTGGTGGTGGCGTGCTCGATCCCGCTGGTGCTGGCGCTGGTATTTGTCTTTATGGAGTACAGCGGCATCACCATGCAGCGGGTGTCGCTGGGCGCGTTGATCATCGCCCTCGGTTTGCTGGTGGATGACGCGATGATCACCGTGGAAATGATGATCACGCGCCTGGAAAAGGGCGAGACCCTGGAGCAGGCGGCGACCTTCGCCTACACCTCCACCGCGTTCCCGATGCTCACTGGCACCCTGGTGACCGTGGCCGGCTTCGTACCGATTGGCCTTAACGCCAGCTCGGCGGGTGAGTACACCTTTACCCTGTTTGCGGTGATTGCCGTGGCGATGCTGGTGTCGTGGGTGGTGGCCGTGTTGTTTGCGCCGGTGATCGGCGTGCATATCCTCAGCACCAAGGTCAAACCCCACAGTGACGAGCCGGGGCGGGTCGGGCGGGTGTTCAACGCCGGCATGCTGTGGGCCATGCGCAATCGCTGGTGGGCGATTGGCCTGACGGTGCTGTTGTTTGCGGCGTCGGTGTTTTCCATGCAGTTTGTGCAGAACCAGTTTTTCCCGTCGTCGGATCGCCCGGAGATCCTCGTCGACCTCAACCTGCCGCAAAACGCCTCGATCAATGAAACGCGCAAGGCTGTGGACCGGCTGGAAGCGATCATCAAGGACGACCCGGATATCGCGCGCTGGAGCACCTACATCGGCCAGGGCGCGATCCGTTTCTACCTGCCCCTGGACCAGCAACTGGAGAACCCGTACTACGCGCAGCTGGTGATCGTCAGCAAGGGCCTGGAGGAGCGCGGCGCGTTGATCGAGCGCCTGCAACAGCGCTTGCGCGATGATTTCGTGGGCGTCGGCAGCTTTGTCCAGCCCCTGGAAATGGGCCCGCCGGTCGGGCGGCCGATCCAGTATCGGGTGTCGGGCAAGGACATCGACCAGGTGCGTAAACACGCCATCGAGCTGGCGACGTTGCTGGATAAAAACAGCCACCTGGGCGAGATCATCTATGACTGGAACGAGCCGGGCAAAGTGCTGCGGATCGATATTGCCCAGGACAAGGCGCGCCAGCTCGGGCTGTCGTCCGAAGACGTGGCGCAGTTGATGAACAGCGTGGTCAGCGGCTCGGCGGTGACCCAGGTGCACGACGATATCTACCTGATCAACGTGGTCGGCCGTGCCGAAGACGCCGAGCGCGGCACTCCGGAAACCTTGCAGAACCTGCAGATCGTCACGCCCAGCGGCACTTCGATCCCGCTGCTGGCCTTTGCCACCGTGCGTTACGAGTTGGAGCAGCCGCTGGTGTGGCGTCGCGATCGCAAGCCGACCATCACCATCAAGGCCGCCGTGCGCGACGAGATGCAGCCGACCGATCTGGTCAAGCAGCTCAAGCCGGAAATCGAGAAATTCAGCGCCGGTTTGCCGGTGGGCTACACGGTCGCTACCGGCGGTACCGTGGAGGAAAGCGGCAAGGCCCAGGGCCCGATTGCCAGCGTGGTGCCGTTGATGCTGTTCTTGATGGCGACCTTCCTGATGATCCAGTTGCACAGCGTGCAGAAGATGTTCCTGGTGGCCAGCGTGGCCCCGCTGGGCCTGATTGGCGTGGTCCTGGCGCTGATTCCCACGGGTACGCCCATGGGCTTTGTGGCGATCCTGGGGATCCTCGCGCTGATCGGCATCATCATCCGCAACTCGGTGATCCTGGTGACCCAGATCGACGCCTATGAACAGGAAGGCTACACGCCATGGGACGCGGTGGTGCAGGCCACCGAGCACCGGCGCCGGCCGATCCTGCTGACGGCGGCGGCGGCCAGCCTGGGCATGATCCCCATCGCCCGGGAAGTGTTCTGGGGGCCGATGGCCTACGCGATGATCGGCGGGATCATCATCGCCACCCTGCTGACGCTGCTGTTTTTGCCGGCGTTGTATGTGGCCTGGTACAAAATCCGCGAGCCTGAGGCCGCGCCATAAGGCAAACACGCTGTTGGGCATCACTACTGTGGCGAGGGGGCTTGCCCCCGTTGGGCTGCAAAGCAGCCCCAAAACCGGCCACCTCAGTGTGTCTGATACAACCCGGTGGATCTTACAGGGGCCGCTGCGCAGCCCAACGGGGGCAAGCCCCCTCGCCACAGGGGCAGGCAGTGGGAAAACTCTCTGAATGTGTATTGGATTAGTTCCGGTCAACGAACTGTTTTACCCTCGGGCTTTCGCTCCTGTGAAGGCCCACGTCATGACCCTTAACCTGCGCCGAGCCTTGTGCATCTGCGTGCTGCTGCTGTCGCCACTGGCCGTTGCCGGCACCGTTCTGGAAAACCCCCAATGGCGCATCGAGCTCGACCCGGCGAACCTGGCCGTGCGCGTGACCCCTTCCGGCGGCGAGCCGGTGCAGGCCTCCAGCGGCGTGGCTACCCATAAGGTCAGCCAGTTGCAGCAGTCCACTCAACACGCCAACTGGCAATGGGACAACGGTGCCTATCGGCTGAACGCCACCCTGGACCAGCGTGACCTGATCCTGACCATCACCGCCCGCGAGGCCGGCGAGCTGGAGATCGTCCGCCAGCCGGCCAGCGCCATGGGCAAGGGCCTGATCTGGCCGCTTGCCGAGGGGCATTACGTGCCAGCCGGCAACAGCCTCTGGCAGCGCTTTTTGCTGGAGCAGGGGGATGTCAATAGCACCCAGGACCTGAGCCTGCCGTTATGGGGCGTTGATCACGCAAGCTTCACCCTCAACTGGCTGCTGACCAACCCCTACAACAACCGTTTGCAGTGGCAGGCCGAGGGCCCGGGCCTGGGCTTGTCGTTGCATCATGAATTCACCGCCCTGGACCCCACCGCGCCCATGACCCTGCGCCTGAATCTGGGCGAGGCCGATTTGCTGGCCGGTGCCAAGCGCTACCGCCAATGGCTGGTGGAACAGGGGCTCTACGAGCCGTTGGCCGACAAACTGCAACGCCTGCCGGCCGGCGAAAAGCTATTGGGTGCCAGCCACGTCTACCTGTGGGGCAATGACCTGCTGGGCCTGGGCGATGTGCGCGATTGGGAGCAGTTACGCACCGTACTGCGTGCACCCGATGGCTTGGGCGCACAACTCAATGGCCTACTGGACTCGGAGGCGGCACAGGTGGTGCAAGCCCCCCAGCCGTTTCTGGATCGCTACCAGCAAGCTGTGTTGCTCAGAGGGCTCAACGCGGCGCTCAACAAAAAGGCGCGCCAGGGCTGGCAAGCCACGACCGAGCCCGACATGCCCGCGCTTGCCCAAGGCTACGGCGCACTGCGCCAGCAACTGGCACTGGCGTTTGCCGGTGCCTTGCGTGCCAACCCCGAAACCTGGGGCAGCACGTTATCCTCGACGACGATCAAGACCCTGCAGGAGAGTGGCCTGCCACGCCTGCTGCTGACCCTGGGCGAAGGCTGGGAGGGCGGGCTCTGGCACCCGGAGGCGGTGCGTGACGGGGTCGCGGCCGGGTACTTGATGGCGCCTTATGATTCCTATGAAACCGCCCTGGCAGCCAGCGAAAACCCCGACTGGACCACCGCGCACCTGGGCAGCCGCGCCTACCGCGACTGCGCGATCATGCTGAAGAACGGCCAGCTCAAGACCGGCTTCCAGAAGTCCGGGCACTACACCGACCCGCGCTGCGTCCGCCCATTGCTGGAGGCGCGGGTGACGGCGGTGCAGGCCAAGGCCGGGTTCAATGCCTGGTTCCTCGACGCCTACGCCACCGGCATGCTGTTTGACAGCTATCGCTCGGTGCTGGGCATGACCCAGGCGCAGAACGCCCAAGGCAACATCGACGCCGCCCGCTGGATCGCCAGCCACCTCCAGTTACCGGTGGGTTCCGAAGATGGCAACGCCACCACCGCTCGCGGCGTGTTGTTCGCCCATGGCATGCAAACCCCGGTCATGGGCTGGGGTGATCGTGAGATGACCCAGGACAAGCAATCACCGTACTACGTGGGGGCCTGGTATCCACCGGAGGAACCGGCGGTGTTCTTCAAACGCGTGCCGCTCAAAGAGCCGCTGCGCAGCGTGTACTTTGCCCCGGCGATGCGCCTGCCGCTGTATCAGGCGGTGTTCCATGGCTCGGTCATTACCAGCCATCACTGGTTGTTCGACAGCCTGAAGCTGAGCAATGTGCAGGCGGAAAACGAGCTGGCCCAACTGCTGTACAACGTGCCGCCGCTCTATCACTTGAGCGCCGCTACCTTGAAGCAGCGCTTGCCGATGATCCAGCGTCAGGATGGGTTCTTCCGGCCGTTGCATGAGCGTCTGGCGACCCAGGCAATGACGGATTTTCGCTGGCTGAGCAACGACCGGCTGGTGCAGCAGACCACGTTTGCCGATGGCACGCGGTTGGTGGCCAACTTTGCGCAGGAGGAGAGGGACGGGTATGCGGGGCAGAGTGTGACGGCGTGGGTGGTGGGTGAAAGTCCGGTGGTGTATCAGGTGGCTCGGCAGCGCCCTTGAGGCCATCGCGGGCAAGCCCGCTCCCACAGGGGGGGCTCGACCAGGCAGGGAATTCTGGACACACCACAAACCAATGTGGGAGCTGGCTTGCCTGCGATGACGGTATGTCAGCCACCAAAGATAGTGCCTGTACTACCGCCATCGCGGGCAAGCCCGCTCCCACAGGGGGAGCTCTACCAGGCAGGGAATTCTGGACACGCCACAAACTAATGTGGGAGCTGGCTTGCCTGCGATGACGGTATGTCAGCCACCAAAAATAGTGCCTGTACTACCGCCATCGCGGGCAAGCCCGCTCCCACAGGGGGGCTCGACCAGGCAGGGAATTCTGGACACACCACAAACCAATGTGGGAGCTGGCTTGCCTGCGATGACGGTATGTCAGCCACCAAAGATAGTGCCTGTACTACCGCCATCGCGGGCAAGCCCGCTCCCACAGGGGGGCTTGACCAGGCAGGGACTTCTGGACACACCGCAAACCAATGTGGGAGCTGGCTTGCCTGCGATGACGGTATGTCAGCCACCAAAGATAGTGCCTGTACTACCGCCATCGCGGGCAAGCCCGCTCCCACAGGGGGGGGCTCGACCCGGCAGGGAATTCTGGACACACCACAAAACAATGTGGGAGCTGGCTTGTCGGGTCGCCGCATCGCTGCGATAGCGTCCGCTCAGACAGCCCCTACCTTACGCCACACACTGGCCAACCAAGGCTGCTGCTCGCGCGGCAGTCCTGCCGGGCGATAGTAGTGTTCCAACTCCACAAACCCTGCGGTGGTCAGCAGCGCCTGCCAGGCCGCAAGGTCGTGATACGAGCCATAACGCGGGCCGTTCCAGCCCTCCTGGTTTTCCCCCCTGGGGTTGGAGCTGAACAACACCCCACCCGGTTTCAGCGCAGCCTGCAGTTGCTGGAGAATGCGCGGCAGTTCCTGCTTGGGGATATGAAACAGCACCGCATTGGCAAAAATTCCGTCGAAGCGCGCGGCCGGCAGATCCAGTTTGAGGAAGTCCTGGTGCAGTACTTCACAGCCGCTGTCCTGGCGCGCCATCTGCGCGAAACGCTCGGCGCCATCCAGGCCTACGGCGATATGCCCAAGCCGGGTGAAGGTCTGCAAATCCCGCCCCGGTCCGCAGCCGAAGTCCAGCACGGTAAACGGCGCCTGCGCCTGGATATGCCGCAGCAACGCGTCGATGTTCTGGCTCACATCATGGTCGCGGGTACCTTCGCGAAAATCTTCGGCCACCTGGTTGTAGTGACCCAGGGTGGTAGAGGTGATCTGGTCGAGGTCGTCGGGGGCGAGTTTCATGGCAGTCGGCACCAGGGCAAAGAGAGGTGCCGACTATACCTCAGCGCTTGTTCAGCCCGCGCGCCAGGCGATCGCCACCCAGTTGGATCGCGGCCACCAGCAGGACCAGCAACACAATCACCGTGAGCATGATCTGGCTGTCGAAACGCTGGTAGCCGTAGCGGTAGGCAATATCCCCCAGGCCACCGGCGCCAATCGCTCCGGCCATGGCCGACGAGTTGATCATGGTCACCAGAGTAATGGTGAACCCGCCGACAATCCCCGGCAGCGCTTCCGGCAACAGCACATGCCTGACGATATGCCAGCGCCGGCAGCCCATGGCCTGGGCGGCTTCGATCAGGCCATGGTCGACTTCCCGCAGGCTGACCTCGGCGATTCGCGCAAAGAACGGCGTGGCGGCGATGGTCAGTGGTACCACGGCGGCCCATACACCGTAGGTGGTGCCCACAATCAGCCGGGTGAAGGGGATCAGCGCCACCATCAGAATCAGGAACGGGATGGAGCGGAACAGATTGACGAACGCCCCCAGCACCCTATTCAACGCGGGGGCCTGGTAGATGCCGCCCTTGTCGCTGGTGACCAGGAACACCGCCAGCGGGATACCCACCAGCAGCGCGATCAACGACGACACACCGACCATCAACAAGGTGTCGATGGCGCCCTGCAATAAACGATCAAACCACATAGCCCAGCACCTCCACCTGTTGTGCCCAGCGCGTGGCGCGGGTGCGTAATGTGTCGGCGTCCAGGGCGGAGCCGGTCACTGCCAGCAGCAATTGCCCCAGGGCGTGGCCCTGGATGCGCTCGACCCCGCCTTGCAGCAGGCGCACGCGCCCACCCAGGGCGCTGAACAGTGCGGCGAGGTCCGGTTCATCCGCGCTGGCGCCGGTAAATTGCAGGCGCAGCACCACGGCCGCATCCACCGACGCTGGCGTGGCCCGCAGGCGCTTTTGCAGTTCCTCGGGCAAGCCATGTTGCAGGGGCGCGAGCAGGGTTTTACTGACCTGATGCTTGGGGTTGCCAAACACTTCCCACACCGGGCCTTGCTCGACGATCCGCCCGTGTTCCAGCACCACCACGCGGTCGCAGATTTCGCGGATCACCGCCATCTCGTGGGTGATCAGCACGATGGTCAGGCCCAGGCGCTGATTGATCTCGCGCAACAGGCCGAGGATCGACTGGGTGGTCTCCGGGTCCAGGGCCGAGGTGGCTTCGTCACACAGCAGGATCTGCGGGTCGTGCACCAGCGAGCGGGCGATGCCCACCCGTTGCTTCTGCCCGCCGGACAACTGCGCCGGGTACGCCTGGTGCTTGTCCTGCAAACCCACCAGCTCCAGCAGCTCGCGGACCTTGTGCTCGCGTTGCGGCTTGGGCACACCGGCGACTTTCAGTGGCAGCTCGACGTTCTGCCACACGGTCTTGGCCGACATCAGGTTGAAGTGCTGGAAGATCATGCCGATGCGTCGCCGCAAGGCCACCAGATGGTCTTCGTCGAAATCGCCGATATCCACCTGGTCGATCAGCACTCGGCCGCTGCTGGGTTGTTCCAGGCGGTTGATGGTGCGGATCAGCGACGACTTGCCGGCGCCGCTGCGGCCGATGATGCCGAACACTTCGCCACGCTGGATCGCCAGGTCGATGCCTTGCAGCGCATGCACCGTGCCGTCGTAGGTTTTGCCCAGGTTGATAAAACGCACATGGGCGTGGTTCAAGTCAGGGTGTAGCTCTGTCTGTTGCGCGTCCCTGGGCAGTGTGCCCAGGTCGCGCAGTTGGGCATTGGCGGCGCTCATATTCAGCCTTCCCAGCCGACTTGGTACAGCGTGCCCAGGGATTTATCCAGGGCCGCGCGGACCACCGGCGAATGCTGGTAGATCTCGACGAACTTGATCACCCGTGGGTCGGTTGTGCCCTTGGGCTGGGTCACGAACTGGATCACGTATTCCGGGTGGTCAAGGCCATCGAACAGCAGCGCCGACTCGGCATTGAAGGTCTTGGACAGGCGGATATAGGCCGGGTAGCCCTGCACCAGGTCGGCGTCGTCATAGGCGCGCACTAGCTGCACCGCTTCGACCTGCAGGATCTTGAGCTGTTTCGGGTTGGCGACGATGTCGTCTTCGGTGGCCTTGTAGCCCACGCCCGGCTTGAGGGTGATCAGGCCGGCCTTGGCCAGCAGTTGTAGGCCGCGCCCGCTGTTGATCGGGTCGTTGGCGATGGCCACGCTGGCGCCCTGGGGCAGCTCATCGAAGCTTTTGAATTTTTTCGAGTACAGACCGACGTTATTGATGATCCCCGGCTTGAACGGCACCAGGTCAAAACCGGCGGCGGCCTTGGCGTTTTCCAGGAACGGAATGTGCTGGAAGTAATTCACGTCGATATCGCCGGCGGCGAGGCTGACGTTGGGCGCGATCCAGTCGGTGAACTCCACCAGCTCGACTTTCAGGCCCTGCTTGCCGGCCTCTTCGACGGCGGCTTCGAGGGGAATGGCGAAGGCCGCCGTGGTGCCGACTTTCAGCGGCGCATCGGCGGCAAACACCGCCGAGCTGAACAGGCCGAGGGCCAGGGCCAGTGCTTTGACTGGGTGGGAGAGCAGTGTTGTTTTCATGGTCGATTTCCAGTCATAAGGTGTTGGTATGAGCAATAAAGGTCTAAATGTGGGAGTGGCGGTAGGTGGAACCGGTGTGTTGTTCGGGTAAGTGCGCTTCGCGGTGGAAGACCTTTTCTCGCAAGGTTCCGGTCTCATAAGCAGTCTTGTATGACCCACGCCTTTGCAACTCGGGAATCACCAGCTCGATAAAATCCACATAGCTCTCCGGCGTAACAATGCGCGTCAGGTTGAAGCCATCCAGCCCGGTCTCGCTGATCCAGGATTCCAGCTCATCAGCCACCTGCGCAGGCGAACCCACCAGGGTGATATAGCGCCCACCCAACGCGTGTTGCTCCAACAACTTGCGCCGGGTCCAGTCGTTGTTCTGCAAGGCTTTAGTGGCTGATTGGATCGCGTTGCTCTTCACGTACTGGATCGGTTCGTCCAGCTCGTATTGCGAGAAGTCGATGGCGGTGGAGGCGCTGAAATGTGCCACGCCGGCCTCGGCGCTGGCGTAGCTCAGGTACTCGGCATGCTTGGCCCAGGCCAGCGCCTCGGTGGCGCCGACAATCACGTTGAGCCCCATGAACACCTTGATGTCGTCTGGGTTGCGCCCGGCTGCGATCGCACTGGCGCGTACCTTGTCCACTTGCACCTTGGTCGCAGCCTTGTTCTGCCCGCTGATAAACACGCACTCGGCATGGCGCCCGGCAAACACCAGGCCGCGCTCCGAACTGCCGGCCTGGAACAGCACTGGCGTGCGCTGCGGCGAGGGCTCGCACAGGTGATAGCCCTGCACCTGATAGAACTCGCCATGGTGCTCGACCTTGTGCACCTTGCCCGGTTGGGCATAGATCCGTTGTTGCGGGTCGTTGAGTACCGCGTCGTCTTCCCAACTGCCTTCCCACAGCTTGTACAGCACCTCCAGGTACTCGTCGGCCTGGTCGTAGCGCCGGTCATGCTCGACCTGTTCGGTGAGGCCCATGGCCTTGGCGGCGCTGTCCAGGTAGCCGGTGACGATGTTCCAGCCCACCCGGCCACGGCTCAGGTGATCGAGGGTGGACATGCGCCGGGCGAACAGATACGGCGGCTCGTAAGTCAGGTTGGCGGTCAGGCCGAAGCCGAGGTTTTTCGTTACGGCGGCCATGGCCGAGACCAGTAGCAGTGGGTCGTTGACTGGCAGTTGGATCGACTCCTTGAGCGGCACCTCGACCGAGCCTTGATAGACGTCGTACACGCCAACGATGTCGGCGATAAACAAGCCGTCGAACAGCCCACGCTCCAGCAGTTGCGCCAGTTCGGTCCAGTATTCGACGGTCTTGTACTGGGTCGAGGTGTCCCGTGGATGCGTCCACAGGCCATGGTTGATATGCCCGATGCAGTTCATGTTGAAGGCATTGAGCAGGATCTTTTTCTTCGACATCAGATGGTCCCCCGCAGCGGCGGGTTTTCATCGTTGAGGTAATAATTGCCGACGGCGTGGTACTTCCAGCGCACCGGGTCGTGCAGGGTGTGCACCCGGGCGTTGCGCCAGTGGCGGTCCAGGCCATGCTCGGCGAGGGTTGCCTGGCTGCCGGCGAGTTCGAACAGGGCGCTGCCGGCGGCCAGGGAAATCTCGGTGCTCAGGGCACGTACTTCAGCCACGGCAATCGACGCCGCCGCGACGGTTTGCGCATTGCTGTCGGCCTGGGCGCGGTCGAGGAATTCGCCGGAGCGCTCCAGCAGGGCTTCGGTGGCGTGCAGGCGGATGCTCAGGTGGCCGAAGCTTTTCAGGGTCAGCGGGTCTTCGCTGGCCGTGTCATTGCCCGAGTCGATCCACGGCCGGGTCTTGGTGCGCACAAAATGCAGGGCATCTTCAAAGGCGGCGCGGGCGATGCCGGTGTCGATGGCCGCGTGAAGGATCTGCGCCAGCGGGCCCACGGTGGTCGGGCGCTCGAAGGCGCTCTGGAACGGGATCACGTCTTCGGCTGCGACCCACACATTGTCGAACACCACCGAACCGCTGCCGGTGGTGCGCTGGCCGAAGCCGCTCCAGTCGTCGATCACCGTCAGGCCCTGGCTGTCGTGTGGCACAAAGGCCAGTTGCTGCACGCCGTGCTCATCCACCACCGAGGTGGGAATGCGCTGGGCGTAGATCGCGCCGGTGGCGTAGAACTTGCGGCCGCTGATACGAAAACCGTCGCCGTCGCGCACAAGTTTCGTCACCCGGTCATGGACGGTCTTGGTGCCCAGTTCTGCCAGGGCATTGCCAAAGCGCTGGCCGGCCAGCACCTCGGCATACAGGCGTTGTTGCTGCGCCGGGCTGCCATTGATGCGCAGCACTTCCAGGGCATAAAAATGGTTCTGCGGGATCTGCCCCAACGAGGCATCGGCCTGGGCGATCAGGGCAATGACCTTGGCCAGGGTGACGTTGGACACGCCAGCGCCGCCGTATGCCTTGGGCACGCTGATGCCCCACAGGCCGGAGCGGGAAAAGGCTTCCAGTTCGGCGAGCGGCAGGCGGCGTTCACGGTCGCGCAGGGCGCTGTCGCGGCGAAAGTCTTCGGCCAGGTCGCTGGCGACAATCAGGGCTTGTTCATCGCTGGTGATGACCGCGACGGAATGGGAAAGCGTCATGTTTTTCTCCAGAGGTCTGGTCGTCAGATCCAGGAATGCCGGGCCGGCAAGGTTCCGTTGAGGTGCCAGGCGCCCACCGCGTGATACTTCCAGCGCACCGGGTCGTGCAGGGTGTGCACCCGTGCATTGCGCCAGTGGCGGTCGAGGTTGAACTCGGCGAGGGTGGCGCGGCTGCCGGCCAGTTCGAAGAGTTTCTCGCTGACCTGCAGCGAGACTTCGGTGGTCAGCACCTTGGCTTGTGCCACGGCAATCGAGGCCCGGGCGGCGGAGTGTGCGGTGATGGGCGCGGCGCTGACCTGGTCCAGCACCTGGCCGGCCTTGCGCAGCAGGGCTTCGGCGGCATGCAGTTCGATTTTCAGCTTGCCGATGTCGGCGATCACATAGAGGTCGTCGCTGGCCCGTTCGACCTTGGCGTCGATCCACGGCCGCGAGCGTTCACGGACAAAACTGATGGTGTCGTCGAGGGCGCCACGGGCGATGCCGGCGTCGATGGCCGCCTGGATCAATTGCGAGACCGCGCCCTGGATGCCCGGGGTTTGCCCCAGGCGCCAGATCGGTACCACCAGATCGGCGTCCACTGGCACATTGTTCAGCAACACGGTGCCGCTGGCGGTGGTGCGTTGGCCAAAGCCCGACCAGTCATCGACGATGCGCAATCCCGGGGT
The DNA here is from genome assembly GCF_030687335.1 of Pseudomonas sp. FP818. Lineage (NCBI taxonomy): Bacteria > Pseudomonadati > Pseudomonadota > Gammaproteobacteria > Pseudomonadales > Pseudomonadaceae > Pseudomonas > Pseudomonas sp. FP818. The sequence goes on from NZ_CP117427.1 coordinate 235,511, forward strand.
GCCACGGCGCACAAACGCCATGACCTGGCGGCCTTCGTCGTCCAGGGCCTTGACCGCGACCCAATGGGCAAACAGCGCGCCGGTGGAGTAGAACTTCTGGCCGTTGATGACAAAACCGTCACCCTCGGCGCTGATCCGGGCCTTCACATCCAGGGTGTTTTTGGTACCGCGTTCCGGCCCGCCATTGCCGATGCGCCAGCCGTCGAGCACGCTTTGGAACAGCTGTTTTTTCTGTGATTCGCTGGCGGCGCCTTGCAGCACGTGCAAGATGCCAAAGTGGTTCTGCGGGATCTGCCCCAGGGCCGGGTCGACGGCGCTGATAATCGCGAACACTTCAGCCAGGGTCACAAACGACACTTGCGGGCCACCGTATTCGCGGGGGATGGAAATGCTCCCCAGGCCACTGCGGGTGAACTGTTCGATTTCGGCCCAGGGCAGTTTGCGCTGGCGGTCGCGCAGCCCGGCTTGCAGGCGGGCGGCCTGGGCAAGCGCGTGGGCAGCGGCGAGGGCTTCACTGTCGTTGCGCAGCACCTGGGTGGGCAACAGCAGCGGGGCGATATCCAGATCGCTCTGGAGGGGCGATTGCGCCAAGTTAGACATCGGTGCGCCCCTGCGTGGCGACACGTAATGCCCTGGCGTTGTGCACCGGGGTAATGTTGACCATACCTACCTCACATCCGTGGAAAAGCTAAAAATCAGGAATGTCCGGTGGTCCGGTGCATATACCCTAAGCGTGTTTATTTTTTAAATAAACTAACTTTTAGGAATATGCATAGAAGGTCTGTCACCCCGGTTCGCACGGCGAGCCAGGACGCCGGGGCTGGTACACCGACAAAGCATCGGCTGCGCCTGTGGCGTTGGCCTGGGCGATGCTCACGATGCGCCCGGGTGCCCAGCGCGAGTTGTTGCCCACGCGGTCGATCACGCAGTAGGTGACCTCCTGGCGGGCATCGTCCCCGGCCTCCAGGATCAGCGCCGAAGGCACCCAGACCTGCACGGGGTGCCCCACCTCGGCGGCCTGGATCGGGGGCAGGTCCAGGCGCGCGTCGCCCCAGCGCAGAGTGATTGCATCACCGGCGGCCATGTTCAGGTAGGGCTCGATGGTCAACGGTACGCCCCGGCGGATCTGGCTGGGGTTGACGCCATGGCGGCGGATGGTTTCAGGCAGGGCGACGGGGGCCAGGTTCTGGTTTTCTTCGGCACACAGCACTGAAGGCGGCCCACCCGGGCAAGCGGTCTTGACCTGCACCCGGGTAATCATGGAGCGCGCCGGGCCGCGCCCCACTTGCATGACCCGGTAATGAATGCGTGCAGCACCGTTTTGCACAAAGCTTTCGGGCACCCGCAGATGGCTGGTCAAGCCGATATCGGCGGCGCCTACACGCTTGGAGGCGGCAAAGCAGTTGTTCCAGAACAACTCGATCAAGTCGCCCTTGCCCATGTTCGGGTAGGGGGCGATATCGACCTGCAAATGAGTGGCGGCCTGCGCGTTGATACCTTGTTTATGAGCTTGGGGTACTGTCGGCGCGGCGAGCATGGCCGGGGGGGTAATGTGCGTCATAAATAATCTCCTTGATGCAGCCAGCAGCGATCGTTCCGAACCTCAGGCGTGGGGTTCGAAAGGAACGATTTTTTTGAAAAGCCAGGATGGGATCCAATCCTTTGAGCCCTAGATAAGAGGGTTGGCCAGGGGGCGTCAATGGCGGCAAAAGGCTAAGCGGCGGGTTTGGGATTATTCAGAAGGGTCTTACTGGAGGGTGTTATTAAAGGGGGGTCTGACAGGCACTTTGCCGAATGAATACGGGGATTTTTCCGAAAGTCACAAACCTTGTAGGCGCCGGCAAGCCGGCTCCTACAGGGGGTGGGTCAGTGGGTGAGGAATTTGCTGAGGAACTGCCGGGTGCGTTCTTCCCTGGGGTTGGCAAACAGCGCCTTGGCTTCGCCTTGCTCGACGATCACACCCTTGTCGAAGAAGATCACCCGGTTGGCCACGTCACGGGCAAAGCTCATTTCGTGGGTGACGATGACCATGGTGCGTTTCTCTTCGGCGAGGCTGCGGATGGTCGCCAGGACTTCGCCTACCAACTCCGGGTCGAGGGCCGAGGTCGGTTCATCGAACAGGATCACTTCCGGCTCCATCGCCAAGGCTCGGGCAATGGCCACCCGCTGCTGCTGGCCACCGGACAGGCGCCGGGGGTAGGCGTCTTCCTTGCCCGCCAGGCCAACCTTGGCCAGCAGTGCGCGACCGAGGCGGTCAGCGGCTTCGCGTGGCATCTTCTTGACCACCAGCGGGCCTTCGATGACGTTCTCCAGGGCGGTGCGATGGGGGAACAAGTTAAAGCCCTGGAACACAAAACCCACATGCTGGCGCAGGCGCCGCACCAGGCCCTGTTGCTGGTTGAGCGGGCGGCTGCCGTCGATCTCGATGTCGCCGACCTTGATCCGGCCACTGGTGGGTTCTTCGAGGAAATTCAGGCAGCGCAGGAAGGTGGTCTTGCCCGAGCCGCTGGGGCCAATGATGGCGACAACTTCGCCTTCCTGGACCTCCAGGCCGATCCCGTTGAGCACCACCTGACCCTTGAATTGTTTGGTCAGTTTTTCAACCACGATCATGCTTCAAGACTCCAGGTCATGCCGGTTGACCCGGTCTTCCAGGCGATTCTGAAAATGCGCCAGGATGCTGGCCAGAACCCAGTAGATCAGGGCCGCGGACAGGTACATGGTGAAAATTTCAAAGGTGCGTGCCGATACCAGTTGGGCCTGGCGGAACAGCTCGGGCACCTGGATGGTGGCGGCCAGCGCCGTGTCTTTTACCAGCGAAATAAAGCTGTTGCCCAGGGGTGGCAGGGCCGTGCGCATTGCCTGCGGCAGGATGGCCCGGCGCAAGGTCTGTGCGCGGGTCATGCCGATACTGGCGGCAGCTTCCCACTGGCCACGCTCGATGGAGGCGATGGCGGCGCGCAGGATTTCACAGGCATAGGCCGCCATGTTCAGCGAGAAGCCGATCATCGCTGCCGGGATCGGATCCAGCTCGATGCCCACCTGCGGCAAGCCGTAATAGATCAAGAACAGCTGCACCAGCAACGGCGTGCCGCGAAAGAACGAGACGTAGACCCTGGCCGTCCAGCTCAAGAGCTTGAAGCGCGACAGGCGCATCAAGGCCAGGCCGAAGCCCAGCAGCAAGCCGAAAAACATCCCGCCGAGGCTGAGAATCACCGTGTAGTACGCGCCCTTGAGCAGAAAGGGCGCGGAATCGAGCGCGAGTTGGAAACCTGCTTCCATTATTGGGTGACGTCAGCGTTGAAGTATTTCTCGGACAGCTTCTTCAAAGTGCCGTCGGCGCGCAGTTTGTCGAGGGCCTGGTTGACCGCTTCAAGCAGCTCAGGCTCGCCTTTGCGCAGGGCAATCCCGGCTTCCTGGCGGGAGAAGGCTTCACCGGCAGCGGCGGTGTCCTTGGCTTTTTTCGCATATTCCAGGGCCGCCAGGCGGTCGATCAGAATCGCGTCGATACGGCCGATGCGCAGGTCCTGGAATTTGGTGGGGTCGTCGTTATAGGTCTTGATGATGGCTTTGGGCTGGTTGTCCTTGAGCCATTGTTCGTAGTTGGTGCCAAGGCCCACCCCGACTTTCTTGCCGGCCAGGTCGTCGGCGGTCTTGATGGTGTCGACGTTTTTCGCCAGGGTCAGCGCCTGGATCCCGGAGACGGTGTAGGGCTTGGAGAAATCGTATTTTTTCTTGCGCTCTTCGGAGATCGTCACCTGGTTGACCACTGCGTCGAGGCGCTTGGATTCCAGGGCGGCGAGGATGCCGTCCCACGGGGTAGCCTGCAGCTTGACCTTGACCCCCAACTCCTTGGCCAAGGCTTCGGACAGCTCGGCTTCAAAGCCACTGAGCTTGCCGTTTTCATCGACGAAACTGAACGGTGGGTAGGTGCCTTCCAGGCCGATCTTGATCTCGCCGGCCTTCTTGATGTTGCCCAGTTGCTCGCCGGCAACTGCCTGGCCCAGCAAGCCGGCGCCAAGCGCCAGGCCCAATGTGCCAACCAGCAACGTGCGACGCAGTACAGAAATAGTCATGACAAGCCCCTGTGTTTTTTATGGTGAGCGAAGCAGGTGACGCAGTGGTCGTATCCTGCCCTAAAAACGCGGTGTGTGGGAGCGCGACTATAGGGCGAGTTTGAAAGCGTTAAAAATAATATAAATTAAACTTTATATTCCATTTTTGCATATGAAGTAGAGATTCAATGTGTCCAATCAGAACACTGAGTCATAGGCAAACAACGCCGGCGCGCCGCCGGTGTGCAGGAAGATGATCGGCCCTTCAGCGAAGGCCTGGCGACCGATACCGTCGAGCAATCCGGCCATGGCCTTGCCGGTGTAGACCGGGTCCAGCAACAGGCCTTCCTGGCTTGCCAGCAGCTTGATTGCCGCCAGGGTGCCGGCGTTGGGTTCGCCGTAGCGCGGGGCGAAGTATTCGTCCCATAAAATCACGTTGAAGGCGTCGGGTACCGCCACCCCCAGCAACTGCGCCGTGCGCTCGGCCAGGCCTTGAACCTTGGGCCGTTGCGCTTCGTCGGTGCGCGACACGGTGACGCCAATCACCGGCAAGTCCGGCAGCACTTCACTCAACGCCAGGGCCAGGCCGCTGTGGGTGCCGGCGCTGCCGGAGGCCAGGACCACTGCCGCGAACTGCAGGCCGCTGTCTTCGATCTGCCCGGCCAGTTCCAGCCCGGCCCGCACATAACCCAGGGCGCCCAGGGCGTTGGAGCCGCCAATGGGCACTATGTAGGGGTTTTTGCCGTTGCTGCGCAGGCGTTCGGCCAGGGCGTTGAGTTGCTCGTCGGCGTTGTCCAGGTTTTCGACCAATTCGACCTTGGCGTCGAACAGCTCGACCAACAGGCGGTTGCCGTTGCCCAGGTAGTTGGGGTCGTCGGTGCCCGTGGGATTTTCCAGCAGGGCGACACAGCCCAGGCCCAGCTTGGCGGCGAGGGCTGCGGTCTGGCGCACATGGTTGGACTGGATCGCGCCGGCGGTGATCAACGTGTCGGCGCCTTGGGCCAGGGCATCGGCGGCGAGGTATTCGAGCTTGCGCAGCTTGTTGCCGCCCATGGCCAGCGGCGTGGTGTCATCGCGCTTGATGTAGATATCACGGCCCAGCCAGGTCGACAGTCGTTCGAGTTTTTCCAGGGCGGTGGCGCCGCCCAGCAGGTTCAGACGATTAAAACGGTCGAGCTGTTGTTTGATCATGGTTACGCACGGGTAATAGAAGATGGGGAGGACTATAGGCAGGGCTTTTTGCCGGGGCAACCGCCAGATGCTTATGCCAAAGTGTTATTAGCATCGCACCATTGGTTCTTAAGGGCCGCCCGGTTGCATACCGTAAAGTGTGGCCATTACCTCAGGAGGGAATACCGTGAGTGAGCGTTCCAGTCATTGGCAGTTACAGACCATCGTCAGCCAGTTGCGCGGCGCCCGGGATCAGTGGCGTACCCGCAATGGGCGGGTCAGCGGCGAGCAGGGCGGTCGCGAGTTACCGTCGCGCGAGGCCGTGGCGCAAATTCTTGAAGCGCTGTGCGGTGCGCTGTTCCCCATGCGCCTGGGCCCGGTGGATCTGCGTGAGGAAAGTGAGGACTTCTACGTCGGCCATACCCTGGATGTGGCGCTCAACGCCTTGCTCGCCCAGGCCCGCCTGGAGTTGCGCTACGCCGCGCGCCAGGGCGGCAATGCCGATAAGGAAGTCGATGCACTGGCCATCCGCTTGATCCAGGACTTTGCCCTGGCTTTGCCGGCGCTGCGCAGCTTGTTGGACACCGATGTGCTGGCGGCCTATCACGGGGATCCGGCTGCACGCACGGTGGATGAGGTGCTGCTGTGCTATCCGGGCATCCTCGCGGTAATCCACCATCGCCTGGCCCACCATTTGTATCGCGCCGGGCTGCCTCTGCTCGCGCGGATCAGCGCGGAAATCGCGCATTCGGCCACCGGCATCGACATTCACCCAGGCGCGCAGATCGGCCCGAGCTTCTTTATCGACCACGGCACGGGTGTGGTGATTGGCGAAACGGCGATCATTGGCGAGCGGGTGCGTATCTATCAGGCGGTGACCCTGGGCGCCAAGCGTTTCCCGGCGGATGAAGATGGGCAGTTGCAGAAGGGCCATCCGCGCCACCCGATTGTCGAGGACGATGTGGTGATCTACGCCGGGGCGACGATCCTGGGGCGAATCACCATCGGCAAGGGTTCGACCATTGGCGGCAACGTGTGGCTGACCCGCAGCGTGCCGGCGGGGGCGAATATCACGCAGGCGAACTTGCAGCATGATGACGGGACGCAGAAGTAGCGACGACCTGATGGGGGAGCGGGCTTGTGTGGGAGCGGGCTTGCCCGCGATGGCGGTAGGCCAGTCAAATACCTCTAACCTGACACTCAGTTGTCGCGGGCAAGTCCGCTCCCACAGGGGATGGCATTTCAATTTAGGCCAGCAATCGCTGAACGTTTTACCTTCCCCACACGTCATACCCTTCCTTGAGCTAGTGTAGGAATTACCTACCACTCAGCCCTGCGATTAGTCCAAGACCGCCTATCCATGTTTAACTTGAACGTTCGTTCAAGTTAAACCGGTGGTTCGCTGCCCGCTCACAACAGGAGGCTTACCTTTGCTGAGTCCGTTTTATACAGCCACATCCAATACCCTCGAGGTGCACCGTTCATGAGTGCATCGTCTGTTCCTTCAAGCGGCCAGGTGCGTATGAATGCACCGGTGTTTTACTTCGCCGCCAGCTTCATCCTACTGTTTGGTGTCACCGTAATCGCGATCCCCGAGCAGGCCGGCGCCTGGTTGCTGGCCGCGCAAAACTGGGCGGCCAATACGGTCGGCTGGTACTACATGCTGGCGATGACCCTGTATCTGGTCTTCGTGGTGGTCACCGCGTTGTCTGGCTACGGCAAGATCAAACTCGGTGCCGACCACGACGAGCCCGAATTCAGTTACCTGTCCTGGGCCGGCATGCTGTTTGCCGCCGGGATCAGCATCACGCTGTTTTTCTTCTGCGTCTCGGAACCCTTGACCCACCTGGTGCAACCGCCCCAGGGCGAGGCCTTGAACGCCGACGCGGCGCGCCAGGCCATGCAGGTGCTGTTTCTGCATTGGGGCCTGCATGGCTGGGGCGTCTTTGCGTTCGTCGGCATGGCCCTGGCGTACTTCGCCTACCGGCATAACCTGCCGCTGGCCTTGCGTTCGGCGCTGTACCCGCTGATCGGCAAGCGCATCAATGGCCCCATCGGCTATGCGGTGGATGGCTTCGGCATCATCGCCACGGTGTTCGGCCTGGGCGCGGACATGGGTTTTGGGGTGCTGCACCTCAACTCGGGCCTGGACTACCTGTTCGGCATCGCCCACACCCAATGGATCCAGGTCGGCCTGATCACCCTGATGATGGGCGCGGCGATCCTGGTCGCAGTGGCCGGTGTCGACAAGGGCGTGCGGGTCATGTCCGACATCAACATGCTGCTGGCCTGTGCGCTGCTGCTGTTTGTGTTGTTCGCCGGGCCCACCCAGCATTTGCTCAACACCCTGATCCAGAACGTCGGTGACTACCTGGGCGCACTGCCGACCAAGAGTTTTGACGTCTACGCCTACAACGAGCCCAGCGATTGGCTCGGCGGCTGGACCGTGTTTTATTGGGCCTGGTGGATCGCATGGTCGCCGTTCGTGGGCCTGTTTATCGCACGCATTTCCCGTGGCCGGACCATCCGCGAATTTGTCTTCGGCGTGCTCCTGATCCCACTGGGTTTCACCCTGGCCTGGATGTCGATCTTCGGCAACAGTGCGATTGACCAGGTGCTCAACCACGGCATGGCGGCGCTGGGGCAGTCGGCCATCGACAACCCGTCGATGAGCCTGTACCTGCTGCTGGAAACCTATCCATGGAGCAAGACTGTCATCGCGGTCACGGTGTTTATCAGTTTTGTGTTCTTTGTCACCTCGGCCGACTCCGGCACCGTGGTGCTGTCGACCCTGTCGTCCAAGGGCGGCAATGCCGATGAAGACGGGCCGAAGTGGCTGCGGGTGTTCTGGGGCGCCATGACCGCGCTGGTGACCAGCGCCTTGCTGTTTGCCGGTAGCATTGACTCGCTCAAGTCGGCGGTGGTGCTGACGTCGTTACCGTTCTCGTTGATCCTGCTGTTGATGATGTGTGGGGGCTGCACAAGGCGTTCTACCTCGAATCGAAGCAGATCGCCCGGATGCATTCCCTGGCACCCGTCTCGGCGGCCTCCCGCAGGGGCCGTGGCGGCTGGCGCCAGCGCCTGAGCCAGGCGGTGCATTTCCCGTCGCGCGATGAGGTGTACCGCTTCCTCGAAACCACGGTACGCCCGGCGATTGAAGAAGTGACGGCAGTGTTTGTCGAGAAGGGCCTGAACGTCGTCACCCAGCCTGACCCGTCCAACGACAGCGTCAGCCTGGAAATCGGCCATGGCGAAGAGCGTCCGTTTGTCTATCAGGTGCAGATGCGCGGCTACTTCACGCCGTCCTTTGCCCTCGGTGGCCTGGGCTCGAAGGCAATCAACAACCGTCGCTACTACCGCGCGGAAGTGCACTTGAGCGAAGGCAGCCAGGATTACGACCTGGTGGGCTACACCAAAGAGCAGATCATCAACGACATCCTCGACCAGTACGAACGGCACTTGCAGTTCCTGCATCTGGTCCGCTGATGCAACCTTTGTAGGCGCCGGCTTGCCGGCGCCTACAGGGCGTGTCGGATCAGAACGGCACATCACCCAGAATCGTCGCCCGATGCATCACACGCCGCTGTGGCCGATAGTCGTCCACGGCGTAGTGCTGCGTCACGCGGTTGTCCCAGAAGGCCACGTCGTTGGCTTGCCAGCGCCAGCGCAGGGTGAATTCCGGGCGAGTGGCGTGGGCGAACAACAGCTTGAGGATGACTTCGCTTTCGGCCGGCTCCAGTTCGTTGATCTTGCTGGTGAAACCCTCACTGACAAACAGCGATTTACGCCCGCTGACCGGGTGGGTGCGGATCACCGGGTGGGACAGGGGAGGGTTCTTTTTGCGCGCTTCTTCCCAGCGGGCCAGGTCTTGGGCGGTGTTGCCGTAACGTTCCTGAGGGAACGAGCGGGTGAAGTCATGGGTTGCCGTCAGGCCGGTCAAAAAAATCTTCATCGGTTCCGACAGTGCCTCGTAGGCCGCAATACCGCTGGCCCACAAAGTGTCACCGCCAAAGGCCGGCAGCAGCTTGGCGCTGAGCACCGCGCCCAGGGCCGGGGTGGGCAGGAAGGTCACGTCGGTGTGCCAGATGGCATTGTCGCGCACGTCGGTGACGGCGGTGTCGAGCACCAGCACTTCAGGCTGCTCGGGCACGTTGGGGTAGATCGGGTGAATGTGCAGGTCACCGAAATTCGCCGCGAAGCGCGCTTGCTGCTGCGGGGTGATCGGCTGGTCGCGAAAGAACAGCACCGAATGCTGGAGCAGCGCGCGCTCGATGGCGTCGCGCTGTTCGAGGTTCAGCGCCTGGGTGATATCGACGCCACTGATCTGGGCGCCCAGGGCGGTGCTTAAGGGGGTAACGGTCAGGTGGCTCATGTTGTTCTCTTCCTAGTGGGCCTGGCCATGCCAAGGCACCCATTTACGCTGCAGGGCGCGCAGGCCCATTTCCATGGCAAAGGCGATCAGCGCGATCACCAGAATGCCCAGTACCACCACGTCGGTGACCAAAAATTGCGCGGCTGACTGCACCATGAACCCCAGGCCGCTGGTGGCGGCGATCAACTCGGCGGCCACCAGGGTCGACCAACCGACACCCAGGCCGATGCGCACGCCGGTAAGGATATCGGGCAGGGCGCTGGGCAAGATCACATGGCGGATCAACTGCGCCCGCGTGGCGCCCAGGGACTGCGCTGCGCGCAATTTGGCCGGGTCGACCGTGCGCACGCCGGTGGCGGTGGCGATGGCAATCGGGGCGAAGATCGCCAGGTAGATCAGCAACACCTTGGACAGCTCACCGATGCCGCACCAGATCACGATCAAGGGCAGGTAGGCCAGCGGCGGGATCGGCCTGTAGAACTCGATCAGCGGGTCGAGAATGCCGCGGGCGATGCGGTTGGCGCCGATAGCAATGCCGATCGGCACGGCGGTCAGCACTGCAAAGCCCAGGCCCAGGCCGATACGGCCAAGGCTGGCACCCAGGTGCTGCCAGAGGGTGGAGTCCATATAGCCGCTGGTCGCCAGCAGCCAGCCCTTTTGCAGCACGGCAGACGGAGGCGGCAGGAACAGCGGCTCGATCAGCCCGCTGGCGGTCACGGCCCACCACAGCGCCAGCAGCGCACCCAGGGTCAGCCCGCTGATCCAGCGTGTGCTCAGGTTGCGGCGCAGCGCCGGGGTGGCCGGGCTGACGGCGGTGGCCGGGATTTCATAACTGCTCATGCGGACACCTGCCGTTGCGAGAACACTTTGCTCAGCACGTGTTCGCGGGTTTCGATAAACCGTGGGTCGGACTTGATCGCACGGGCCGACTCGCCGGCCGCGTAACGCTGGCCAAAGTCCAGGCTCAGGCGCTCGACGATTTGCCCGGGGTTGGGCGCCAGCAGAATCAGGTCGGTGGCGAGGAACACCGCTTCTTCGATGTCATGGGTGATCAGGAATACCGGCTTGGCCGTGCGCCGCCAGACTTGCAGCAGCAGTTCCTGCATCTGTTCACGGGTGAAGGCATCGAGGGCGCCGAAGGGTTCGTCCATCAGCAGCACCCGTGGGTCGGCAGCCAGGGCGCGGGCCAGGCCGACGCGTTGTTTCTGCCCGCCAGACAGCTGCCAGATGCGCCGGCTGTCAAAGCCGGCCAGGTCCACCAGGGCAAGCATTTCCCGGGCGCGGACTTGCCGCTGGGCCTTGGGCACACCGGCCAGCTCCAGGCCGAAGCCGACATTGGCCAGCACGTCTTGCCAGGGCAGCAGGGCGTCGTCCTGGAACACCACGCCACGCTCGGCACTCGGGCCTTGCACGGGCACGCCATCGAGGGTGATGCGTCCGGCGCTGGGTTCGACGAAGCCGGCAATCAGGTTCAACAGCGAAGTCTTGCCACTGCCGGAAGGGCCGAGGGCCACCAGCAATTGCTGGGGGCCGAGGGTCAGGGAAATATCCGCCAGCACGGGCGTGGTTGCGCCTGGGTACTGTGCGCTGATGCGCTCCAGCTGTAGCAAGGCCATCGCGATGAACTCCTGATCAGTTAGTGATGAACTTGGCGCTGACGTAAGGGGCGTAGTCCGGCAGCACGGCCTCGACCTTGCCTTGTTCCTTGAGGAACGCGGCGGTATCGGTCACGGCCTTGGTGGTCGGGGCGCCAAGTAGCGTCACTTGGTCGGCGGCCAGTGGGTAGACGTTGCCTTGCAGCAGCAGCGGGATATCACTGGCCTTGGCGCCGGAGAGCTTCACCAGTTTGTCGACGTTGCCCTTATCGGCCAGCCAGGCTTGTGGGTCTTTACGGTATTGGGCGTAGGCATCAAGGGTGACTTTGGCAAAGGCGCTGACAATTTCTGGGTGCTTCTCGGCAAAGTCCTTACGCACGATCCAGGCATCGAAGGTCGGAGCGCCGAACTTGGCCAGTTCGCCCGAGGTGATCAGCACCTTGCCGTTTTCCTTGGCCACGCCCAGGGCCGGATCCCAGACATAAGTGGCGTCGATATCGCCACGCTTCCAGGCGGCGATGATGGCCGGCGGGGCGAGGTTGAGTACGGTGACTTTCGACGGGTCGATGTTCCAGTGCTTGAGCGCGGCCAACAGGCTGTAGTGGCCGGTGGAAACAAACGGCACGGCGATTTTCTTGCCGATCAGGTCCTGCGGGCTGTTGATCCCGGAACCGTTGCGCGCCACCAGGGCTTCGGCGCCACCGATCTGGGTGGCGACGAGGAAGGTCTGCACCGGCACTTTGCGGGTGATGGCTGCGGTCAGCGGGCTGGAACCGAGGTAGCCGATCTGCACATCGCCGGACGCGATGGCGGCGATGATATCGGCGCCATTGTCGAATTTGCGCCAGTCGATAGTGGCGTTCGTGGCTTTTTCATAAGCGCCGTCGGCCTGGGCGACTTTGGCCGGGTCAACGGTGGTCTGGTAGGCGATGCTCACGTCGGCCGCCTGGGCAAACAGGCTGGCGCCGGCCAGGGACAGGGCCGCCAGGAGGCGTAAAGGGGAAGGTCGTAGCATGGAGAAGCTCCTCATCAGGCGGCCAGACGTTGGCGTGTGAGGAGACTAAATGATCTAAGAATCCGAAAATAAATAACCTTTTCGAATTAGCTTATGAGGAGAAAAGTGCAAACAGAGCTTCAGGGCCATGAAATTAATGGGGGAGCTGGCTTGCCTGCAATAGCGGTGTAACAGCCGACATCTTATTTGGATGTGACGGCCTCATCGCAGGTAAGCCAGCTCCCACTGGGGGCATCGGATGGCGTCAGTTACTGATCGCCAGGATGCTCGCCTGGTACGCCCCGACAAACACGTCGAAATCGCCCACTTCGTTCTGCTCCAGCTCCGCCTGTTGCGCCAGCGATGTACGCGCCAGCTCTTCAAAACGCGCCTGCTCGTCTGCCGGCAACGGCTCGCTACGGAAGTACTCGGCATGCACTTCGCTCTGACGCAGGGAGAACTGCGCAAAGCTTTCCTTGTGCTCCTGCATCGCGGCCAACACTTGGGCCGACGGGGTCAGGGACGAATCCTGGATCTTCGCCAACTGGGCATCCAGTGCCTGGCTGTGTTCGCTGATGCCCTGGCTCTGGTCCAGCAGGGCAGCCAGCGGGGCGATTTTCTCCAGCAGTTCGGCGGCCCATTCCTTCATTTCCACCGCCTGGCCGCGACGCTGCAATTGCAGCCCCGGACGCCGGCCTTCCTTGACCACACTGAGGAAGTTCGACGTGGCATTGCCGCACTCGTTGTTTTCGAACAGCGGGCTGTCGTCCAGCGCGCAGTACAGCAGGAACGCGTCGAGGAAGCGCGACTCCGGCAGGTCGATGCCCATCGGCAGGAACGGGTTGATGTCCAGGCAGCGCACTTCGATGTACTGGATGCCACGGGCCATCAGCGCCTGGATCGGCCGTTCGCCGGTGTAGGTCACGCGTTTGGGGCGGATGTTGGAGTAGTACTCGTTTTCGATCTGCAGGATGTTGGTGTTGAGCTGTACCCACTCACCATCCTTATGGGTGCCGACTTCGACGTAGGGCGCGTAGGGCGTTGCCACCGCTTCGCGCAGGCTGTCGGTGTAGCTGGCCAGATCGTTGTAGCACGGCGTCAGGCCGGCCTGGGCGTTGCTCTGGTAACCCAGATCGCTCATGCGCAGGCTGGTGGCATAGGGCAGGTACAGGGTGTCGGCATCGAACTGTTCCAGCTGGTGGGAACGCCCGCGCAGGAAACCCGCATCCAGGGCTGGCGAGGCACCGAACAGGTACATCAGCAGCCAGCTGTAGCGGCGGAAGTTACGGATCAGCGCGATATAGGCCGTGGACTGGTAGTCACGGTCGGTGCCCACGAAGCCTTCGGCTTCCTTGAGCAACGGCCACAGCTCTTCCGGCAGGGAGAAGTTGTAGTGGATACCGGCAATGCACTGCATGGTCTTGCCGTAGCGCAGGGCCAGGCCCTTTCGATACACGTACTTGAGCTGTCCGATATTGGAGGTGCCGTAGTAGGCAATCGGAATATCTTCCTCGGCCGGCAACGGGCACGGCATCGATGGACTCCACAGGTACTCGTTGCCGAGCTTGCTGTAGGCAAAACGATGAATTTTGTCGAGGCTGCGCAGGGTATCTGCCGGGTTGGGCAGTGCCGGCGTGATGAACTCCAGCAGCGACTCGGAATAGTCGGTGGTGATCGACTCATGGGTCAATGCGGCGCCCAGGGCCTCTGGATGCGGCGTTTGAGCCAGGCGGCCTTCGCCGGTGACACGCAGGCATTCACGCTCGATGCCGTGCAGGCAGTGCTCAAGCAAAGAGAGGTGTTCGCGCTTGCCGAGCAGAGCCAGGCGGCGGTTGAGAAGTTCGCTCAAGTTGGATTCCTTCACGCGTCAGTCGCCCCAATATGGGGGTGGGCAAGACGGTCTACAAGGGTGAAGTTAAAACTGGCGTTATCGCCTGGTTTTCGAGCCGGAACAACCTGCTCTGAAAGTGCCGACTTCATTCCCTGAATTTGGCTATCGCGCAGGAAGAAAATTCCGACGCTGTTTTCGCAGCGCCGAAATTAACCCAAATTGATGACAGGGAGCTATAGGACAGCGAAGGTGCCTTGTGCTTTTGCGACGAGTCTTTCGTCCTGATACACCTCGGCCTCGACCACCAGCGTGCGCCGGCCGGGGTGGATGACCCGGGCGGTGCACAGCACGTCACCGTCGGACACGGCACGGATGTAGTTGATTTTGCACTCGATGGTCGCGCTCTGCTGGTCAAAACCGTGGGAGCTGGAACAGGCCAGCCCCATGGCAATGTCCACCAGGCTGAAAATCGCCCCGCCATGGAGCTTGCCCGCGCGGTTGCGCAATTGTGGCTCCAGGCTCAGGGCAACCTCGGCAACGCCCTGGTCCAGGCGTTGCAGACGGCAGCCGAGCAGCTCGCTGAAGGCGCTGTGGGTCAAGCCGGCTGGCAGCTCCATCAGCGCTTTTTCAGTTGCTTGGCGTTGGCGAACAGCGAAGCCATGGCGTTATTGGCCGGGGCTGCGGTGGTGGCTTCCTTACGCGGTGCAGTGTTTTCCGAACGGTTTTGCGACTGGCGCGGTGCTGAACCCGGGCGTGCGCCACGGGCACCGTCGATTTTCTCGCCGGGGGTATCGCTCATGCGCATCGACAGGCCCACGCGTTTGCGCGGGATATCCACTTCCATGACCTTGACCTTGACCACATCCCCGGCCTTCACCGCTTCACGCGGATCCTTGATGAACTTCTCTGAAAGCGCGGAGATATGCACCAAACCGTCCTGATGCACACCGATATCCACAAATGCGCCGAAGTTGGTCACGTTGGTCACCACGCCTTCGAGGATCATCCCCAGTTGCAAGTCCTTGAGGTCTTCGACGCCTTCCTGGAACTCGGCGGTCTTGAACTCCGGACGCGGGTCGCGACCCGGTTTTTCCAGTTCTTGCAGGATGTCGGTGATGGTCGGCACACCGAAGGTTTCGTCGGTGTACTTCTTCGGATCCAGGCGCTTGAGGAACGCGGCGTCGCCGATCAGCGAGCGGATATCGCGGTCGGTTTCAGCGGCGATGCGCTGTACCAGCGGATAGGCTTCCGGGTGGACTGCCGAGGCGTCGAGCGGGTTGTCACCGTTCATCACGCGCAGGAAGCCGGCGGCCTGTTCGAAGGTTTTTTCGCCAAGGCGTGCGACTTTTTTCAGCGCCGCTCGGGTCTTGAACGCGCCGTTTTCATCGCGATGGGTGACGATATTCTGCGCCAGGGTGGAGTTGAGGCCGGAAATCCGCGCCAGCAGGGCAACCGAGGCAGTGTTGACGTCGACGCCGACCTTGTTCACACAGTCTTCCACCACTGCATCCAGGCCGCGCGCCAGTTTCAGCTGCGACACGTCGTGCTGGTACTGGCCGACGCCAATGGATTTAGGGTCGATCTTCACCAGCTCGGCCAGTGGATCCTGCAGGCGGCGTGCGATGGACACCGCGCCACGGATCGACACGTCGAGGTCGGGGAATTCCTTGGAGGCCAGTTCCGACGCCGAGTACACCGAAGCGCCCGCCTCGGAGACCATGACCTTGGTCATTTTCATGCCTGGGTATTTTTTGATCAGCTCCAGGGCCAGCTTGTCGGTTTCGCGGCTGGCGGTGCCGTTGCCGATGGCAATCAGGTCTACCGCATGCTTGGCGCACAGGGCGGCGAGGATGGCGATGGTCTGGTCCCACTTGTTGTGCGGCACGTGCGGGTACACGGTGGCGTGGTCCAGCAGCTTGCCGGTGGCGTCGACCACGGCGACCTTGCAACCGGTGCGCAGGCCCGGGTCCAGGCCCAGGGTTGCGCGCGGGCCGGCCGGAGCGGCCAGCAGCAGGTCGTGCAGGTTGTGGGCGAATACGTTGATCGCCTCGGTCTCGGCGCCGTCGCGCAGCTCGCCCAGCAGGTCGGTTTCCAGGTGGGTGTAGAGCTTGACCTTCCAGGTCCAGCGCACGACTTCACTGAGCCATTTATCCGCAGGACGATTCTGATTCTGGATGCCGAATTGTTGGCCGATCATGCCTTCGCACGGGTGCATGGTGCCCGGCAGTTCGTCGCCGACCTTCAGCGCGGAGCTGAGAATGCCTTCGTTGCGGCCGCGGAAAATGGCGAGGGCGCGGTGGGACGGCATGCTTTTCAGTGGTTCGTCGTGCTCGAAGTAATCGCGGAACTTGGCGCCTTCTTCCTCTTTGCCGGCGATCACACGGGCGCTGAGGGTGGCTTCCTGTTTCAGGTAGTTACGCAATTTTTCCAGCAGGTTGGCGTCTTCGGCGAAACGCTCCATGAGGATGTACTTGGCGCCTTCGAGGGCGGCCTTGACGTCGGCCACGCCTTTTTCGCCATCGACAAAGCGCGCGGCTTCGGTTTCCGGGGTCAGGGACGGGTCGTTGAACAGACCGTCGGCCAGCTCGCCGAGGCCGGCTTCCAGGGCGATCTGGCCCTTGGTGCGGCGCTTCTGCTTGTACGGCAGGTACAAGTCTTCGAGGCGGGTCTTGGTGTCGGCGAGCTTGATATCGCGTTCGAGTTGCGGGGTCAGCTTGCCCTGCTCCTGGATGCTGGCGAGAATGCTGACACGCCGTTCGTCGAGTTCTCGCAGGTAGCGCAGGCGCTCTTCCAGATGCCGCAGCTGGATATCATCGAGGCTGCCGGTCACTTCTTTACGGTAACGGGCGATGAAGGGCACGGTGGAGCCTTCATCCAGTAGAGCGACGGCCGCTTCGACCTGTTGTGGGCGTACACCGAGTTCCTCGGCGATGCGGCTGTTGATGCTGTCCATAAAACCACCTGAAATTCTTGAAAGCAGTGCGCAGGCCCGGAAAACAAGGCTCTGCGCGGCTGGTTGAGCGGCCCGACTGGCGCCGCTGCCTGGGTCAAGAGGCAGCCTATTGACCCTCGAAATCGAAAAAGTCACGACAAGCAGATGAAAAAACACCAGGCCGGCCACGGTATTGCCCGGCACTGAGGCGCGGCATTATAACCAGCGATCCGTTCTTGGGGGGATTGCGCCAGGCGCCGGCGCACTGGTGGTTGGAGAAAAATCTGCTAACAATGCGTACCGTGCGTATAACGGCAGCTAAGCCATAATGCGCGCCAGATAAGAGGAGCATCCAATGAGCAGCACTGCACAAACTGCTGAAGGCGAAAAAATTCTCATCGTTGATGACGATCCGGGGCTGAGCAGCCTGCTGGAGCGGTTCTTCACCTCCAAGGGCTACCGTGCCCGCGCGGTGCCGAACACCGAGCAGATGGACCGCCTGCTCGGGCGCGAAGTCTTCAACCTGGTCGTGCTCGACCTGATGTTGCCCGGCGAAGACGGCCTGACCGCCTGCAAGCGCCTGCGCAGCACCAACAACCAGATCCCGATCATCATGCTGACCGCCAAGGGCGATGAGCTGAGCCGTATCAAGGGCCTGGAACTGGGCGCCGACGACTACCTGGCCAAGCCATTCAACCCCGACGAGCTGATGGCGCGGGTCAAGGCCGTATTGCGTCGCCAGGCGGCTCCCGTACCGGGCGCGCCAGGCAGCGAAGATGAAAGCGTGACCTTTGGTGACTACGAGCTGTCGCTGGCTACCCGTGAGCTCAAGCGTGGCGAAGAAGTCCACATGCTCACCACGGGCGAGTTCGCAGTACTCAAGGCGCTGGTGATGAACGCTCGCCAACCGCTGACCCGTGACAAGCTGATGAACCTGGCCCGTGGTCGTGAATGGGACGCCCTGGAGCGCTCCATCGATGTGCAGATTTCCCGTCTGCGCCGGATGATCGAGCCGGATCCGTCCAAGCCGCGTTATATCCAGACAGTGTGGGGCGTGGGTTACGTGTTTGTGCCGGACGGCACTGCAACCAAGTAATCGATGATTTGCACATGCGGGTATTCCGGAGTTCGATCCCAAGGGGTCGGCCGGATGCCCGGCGTCTGCAATTCTGCGAGCGTGGCTCGCTCTTGCCAGGTGTCTAGCTGTCTTCTATGAAAACCCCGCTGTGGTTCCCCCAAAGTTTCTTCTCCCGCACCCTTTGGCTGGTGCTGATCGTCGTGCTGTTTTCCAAGGCGCTGACCCTCGTTTATCTATTGATGAACGAAGACGTGCTGGTGGACCGGCAGTACAGCCATGGTGTTGCGCTGACATTGCGTGGCTACTGGGCTGTGGATCCCGAGAACCGCGAAAAAGTCGCCAAGGCGTCGACGTTGACCCGCGTGGATGGGGCTGGCGTGCCGGAAGGCGAGCAGCATTGGCCTTACAGCGAGATCTACCAGCGCCAGATGCAGGCCGAACTGGGTGAAGACACCGAGGTGCGCTTGCGCATGCATGTATCACCCGCCCTCTGGGTGCGCGCGCCGAGCCTGGGCGATGCATGGATCAAGGTTCCGCTGTATCCGCACCCGCTGCGGGGGCAGAAGATCTGGAACGTACTCGGCTGGTTCCTGGCCATCGGCCTGCTTTCCACCGCGTCGGCCTGGATTTTCGTGCGCCAGCTCAACCAGCCGCTCAAGCGCCTGGTGTTCGCCGCCAGGCAACTGGGGCAGGGGCGCAGCGTGCGCCTGCCGATCAGCGATACGCCCAGCGAAATGACCGAGGTCTATAGCGCGTTCAACCAGATGGCCGAGGATGTCGAACAGGCCGGTCGCGAGCGTGAGCTGATGCTGGCCGGGGTGTCCCACGACCTGCGCACGCCGCTGACACGCTTGCGCCTGTCCCTGGAACTGATGGGCAACCACACCGACCTGACCGATGACATGGTCCGTGATATCGAAGACATGGACGCGATTCTCGACCAGTTCCTGGCGTTTATCCGCGATGGTCGCGATGAGGTGGTGGAAGAAGTGGACCTGACCGACCTGGTCCGCGAGGTCGTGGCGCCCTATAACCAGAATGGCGAGCAGGTACACATGCGCCTGGAGCCGATCCAGCCCTTTGCGTTGCGCCGGGTCTCGATGAAGCGCCTGTTGAACAACCTGATCGGCAACGCCTTGCATCATGCGGGCACCGAGGTGGAAGTCGCCGCCTATGTGTCTGGTGACACCAACGCGCCCTATGTGGTGCTGAGTGTCATGGACCGTGGCGCCGGGATTGATCCGGCGGAGCTGGAGGGCATTTTCAACCCCTTCACCCGTGGCGACCGTGCCCGTGGTGGCAAAGGCACCGGCCTGGGGCTGGCGATTGTGCGGCGGATTGCCTCGATGCATGGTGGCAATGTTGAGCTGCGCAACCGTGCCGATGGCGGGCTGGAAGCGCGGGTGCGCTTGCCGTTGGGGCTGATGTTGCCAAGGGATGCGGTCTAAGCCACGACGAAAATCAAATGTGGGAGCTGGTTTGCCTGCGAAAAAAACTAACAGTGATGTTGAATGTTAGTCAGTCATCGCAGGCAAGCCAGCTCCCACACTGGTTTGTGCTGCCCTAAAGGGCGTATTTCAGCCCTTGCCCTTGGTCCGGGTCAGATTCGGCCCGCTGTTCTTCTCCAGATGCTGAATGATGATCCCCGCCACATCCTTGTTGGTGGTGGTCTCAATTCCTTCCAGGCCTGGTGACGAGTTGACCTCCATCACCAGTGGCCCGTGGTTCGAGCGCAGGATATCCACGCCCGCCACACTCAAGCCCATGACCTTGGCTGCGCGCAGGGCGGTCATGCGTTCTTCCGGGGTGATCTTGATCAGGCTGGCGCTGCCACCCCGATGCAGGTTGGAGCGAAACTCCCCCGGCTTGGCCTGGCGCTTCATCGCGGCAATCACCTTGTCCCCCACCACGAAGCAACGGATATCGGCCCCGCCGGCTTCCTTGATGTATTCCTGGACCATGATGTTCTGCTTGAGGCCCATGAACGCTTCGATCACCGACTCTGCCGCCGTGGCGGTTTCACACAGCACCACGCCAATGCCCTGGGTGCCTTCCAGCACCTTGATCACCAATGGCGCACCGTTGACCATCTCGATCAGGTCGGGAATGTCATCGGGGGAATGGGCAAAACCAGTCACGGGCAAGCCGATGCCCCGGCGCGACAGCAATTGCAGGGAGCGCAGCTTGTCCCGGGAGCGGGCAATGGCCACCGATTCGTTGAGCGGAAACACCCCCATCATTTCAAACTGGCGCAGGACCGCGCAGCCGTAGAACGTCACCGAGGCCCCGATACGCGGGATCACCGCGTCGAAGCCTTCCAGTGGTTTGCCCCGGTAGTGGATCTGCGGCTTATGACTGGCAATGTTCATATAGGCGCGCAACGTATCGATCACCACCATCTCATGGCCCCGTTCGGTGCCGGCCTCGACCAGACGGCGGGTGGAATACAGACGCGGGTTACGCGACAGCACAGCGATCTTCATGCAACACCTGTGGCAGCAATAGTGGAGACCGGGAACACCGGCTTGTCTTGAACGTACTTGAGCCCCGGGTTGACCACTAACTGGCCGTCGATCAGGGCTTTGGAACCTAGCAACAGGCGGTAACGCATGGTTTTGCGGCAAGCCAGGGTGAACTCCACCCTCCATACCCGATCACCCAGGGCCAGGGTGGTGCTGATGACGTAGCGCACCTGCGCCTGGCCGTTGGAGCTTTTAATGGTTTTCATGGCCACCAGCGGTGCTTCGCAGCGCCGGTGACGCAGTTGCACCACGCTGCCCAGGTGCGCCGTAAAGCGCAGCCATTTTTCACCGTCACGCTCAAAAGGCTCGATCTCGGTGGCATGCAGGCTGGAGGTACTGGCGCCGGTGTCGATCTTTGCGCGCAGGCCCGCCACGCCCAAATCGGGAAGTGCCACCCATTCACGCAGACCGACAACGGTCAAATGGTCAAATGTCTTCAATATGAACAACCGGCAATCAGGGAAATTTCGACGTCATACGACACTAGCGTCCAATAGCTCACGGATTGTGACAACCCAGGACCGTTGACGAGCGCTTGGCGCCGAATTCGCGGTATTCACGCAGAATATTCACCAAATGGCGACAGATATCTTCACACCATAAAAAACGACGGCTGAAGGGAAACTGCCTGACACCTGGCGTATCTTAGGTGAGCCTTGGCGTTTGTGCGTCGAAGGGATTCGACTGTTAAGTTGCGACATTTTTCAGAGCGAGGAATTCAAGTGGCTCAAAAGCAGGAAGAGGACGAAAAAGTCCGTTTGGACAAGTGGCTGTGGGCCGCACGTTTCTACAAGACCCGGGCCTTGGCCAAGGCCGCCATCGAGAGCGGCAAGGTGCACTGCCGAGGCGAGCGCTGCAAGCCGGGCAAGGAACCGCGTGTTGGCGACGAGTTGCAGATTCGCATCGGCTTTGATGAGAAAACCGTGTTGGTGGAGGCGCTCTCCATCGTCCGCCGAGGCGCGCCTGAAGCCCAGGCGCTGTACACCGAGACCCCCGCCAGTATTGCCAAGCGCGAGAATGCGGCGGCCATGCGCAAGGCCGGAGCCTTGGGTATGAGCACCGACGGCAAGCCGAGCAAGAAAAAGCGCCGCGACCTGTTCAAGTTTCGCGGCAGCGGCAATGATGATTGAGGGGTTACGTGCAGGAGCCGATCAGGCTCCTGCACCAGGGCTCAGGCGTTGCGGATCACGCTCAGGCGATTGATCGCGGGTACCCGTTGAAGCAGCCGGAATACCGGTTCGGTTATGCGTAGCAGCCAAGCTGAGACCTTCGCCGCAAACGGTGTGTAGTAACCCCAACCCAGCGCTAACAGCGCCAGCAGTACGCCACCGATGTAGTCGTCCTGCCCCCAGTGAGCACCTGCCACCAGGCGCGGCATCATAAACAGCAGTGCCAGGCCCCAGATCAGTACCACCTGGCCGATCCGCTTGGCAAACACGCTCATGAACATCCCCCAGATCAGCAACACTGAAGCATGATCACCGGGGAAACTCTGGCTGGAACGGTCTTTCAATTCCCAGGTTTTTTCCAGGTTCGGGAAATAGTCGCTCATATGGATCGCTCCACTGATCACCATCGACGGGCTATTGTGCTGCCAGCCCATCTGCGCCGCGAGCTTGGAAAACAGCATGCGGATAAACAGCAGTAACAGCAGAATCGCGAGGAAACCGAAAAACGCCTGGCGCACTTCAATCGCCTTGAACACCCATTCGCCGCGAATCAGCAGCATCAGCAGGATCACCCCGACCACCGCATCAAATGGCCGCAGGCTGGCGATCGCCCATACATGCAGCCAGGTCGGGTTGCTGGCCAGCGGGTCGTTGAGCAGATGAAACAGCCATTCGTCGAATATCACGCAAAGCATCTGGCCTGCGGGCCATAGCCAAAAACACAGCAGCCCCAGAGCGAGTAAATTGCACAGGGCCAATCGCCCGAGGTTCCACTTGGCTTGGAACAAACCCGGATTGTTCATAAACTGTTTCCTCTTCGCTCTAAACTCTCTTCACCTATCAGAAGAAAAGCGCACCAAATTGGTGCTAAAGCGCATAATTTTAGAAACATTGTCATCACTTTGTCATCAATTCAGATACCCAGACCTATGACTGATCTACCGGATACCGACTTCACCCAACGTTTCCTCTTTGACGACAACGACGCTCGTGGCGAGCTGGTTGCCCTGGAGCGCAGCTATGCCGAAGTCCTTGCCAAGCATCCCTATCCGGAGCCGGTCGCGCAGTTGCTTGGCGAACTGATGGCCGCCGCGTCGCTGCTGGTGGGCACCATGAAGTTCGATGGCTTGCTGATCCTCCAGGCGCGCTCCGAAGGCCCGGTGCCGATGCTGATGATCGAGTGCTCCAGTGAGCGGGAAATCCGTGGCCTGGCACGTTATGACGCAGACCAGATCCCGGCGGACGCGACCCTGGCCGACCTGATGCCCAACGGCGTGCTGGCGTTGACCATCGACCCGACCGTTGGCCAGCGTTACCAGGGCATTGTCGATCTGGACGGGGAAACCCTGTCCGACTGCTTCACCAACTATTTCGTCATGTCCCAGCAAGTGGGCACCCGCTTCTGGCTCAATGCGGACGGCAAGCGCGCCCGTGGCCTGCTGTTGCAACAGCTGCCGGCGGACCGTATCAAGGACGAGGATGAGCGCGAGGAAAGCTGGCGCGGCCTCACTGCCCTGGCCGGTACCCTGACCGCTGAAGAGCTGCTGGGCCTGGACAACGAAACCATCCTGCACCGCCTGTACCATGAAGAGGAAGTGCGCCTGTTCGATGCGCAATCGCTGCGTTTCCATTGCAGCTGCTCCCGCGAGCGCTCGGGCAATGCCCTGGTGAGCCTGGGCCTTGAGGATGCGCAGAACCTGGCGGTGGAGCACGGTGGCAGAATCGAGATCGACTGCCAGTTCTGCAACCAGCGCTACCTGTTCGACGCTGCCGATATCGCCCAATTGTTCGCTGGCGCTGGCGTTGACACCCCTTCTGGTACCCACCACTAAAACGTTTAAGCACAGGTAAATCACCTGACAAACGCCGGATTAGAGGTGTTCTGACGGGAGGGCCCTACTTTTTTTGGGCTTTTCTGGCATAATCCGGCCCACTTTTTTCGCGGTAGTAGTGCGCAACTTTCTACTACAAAACGTTTGGAGCACTCGGCCATAGGCCGACGGGGAACCTCATGACGCAAGCCAATAACGCCGTATACACCGATCTGAGTGTTGACGATCTGGTCAAAGAAGCCCTGCAGCGCGGTGAAGGCGTGCTTGCCGATACTGGCGCGCTGGTCGTAGAAACCGGTCACCGTACCGGTCGTTCGCCGGTCGACCGTTTCATCGTTGAAGAGCCATCCACCCAGGCCGCTATTGCCTGGGGCCCGATCAACCGCAAGTTCCCGGCCGACAAGTTCGATGCCCTGTGGGCTCGCGTCGAGGCTTTCAACAACGCGCAAGAGCATTTCGTTTCCCACGTGCATGTAGGTTCTGCCGAAGAACACTACCTGGCCGTGAAAATGACCACTCAGACTGCCTGGCAGAACCTGTTCGGTCGTTGCCTGTTCATCAACCCGGCCCAGTACAACCCGGCCGGGCGTGAAGAGTGGCGGGCGTGAAGAGTGGCAAGTGCTCAACGTTGCCAACTTTGAATGTGTGCCTGAGCGTGACGGCACCAATTCCGATGGTTGCGTGATCCTCAACTTCGCCCAGAAAAAAGTCCTGATTGCTGGCATGCGTTACGCCGGCGAGATGAAAAAAGCCATGTTCTCGGTGCAGAACTTCCTGCTGCCGGCCGCTGACGTGCTGCCAATGCACTGCGCTGCCAACATCGGTGAAGAAGGCGACGTGACCTTGTTCTTCGGCCTCTCCGGCACTGGCAAGACCACCCTGTCCGCCGACGAAAGCCGCTACCTGATCGGTGACGACGAACACGGTTGGGGCGAAGGCGTGGTGTTCAACATCGAAGGCGGTTGCTATGCCAAGTGCATCGACCTGTCGGAGAAGAACGAGCCGGTCATCTGGAAAGCCATCAAGCACGGCGCCGTCCTGGAAAACGTGGTGATCGACGATGCCAAGCACGCCGACTACACCAACGTCAGCCTGACCCAGAACAGCCGCGCGGCGTACCCGCTGGAGCACGTTGCCAAGCGTTCCGAGAAGAACCTGGGCGGCGAGCCAAACGCGGTGATCTTCCTGACCTGCGACCTGACTGGCGTACTGCCACCGGTGTCGATCCTCAATGAAGAACAAGCGGCCTACCACTTCCTGTCCGGCTACACCGCACTGGTGGGCTCGACTGAAATGGGTTCGGGCAGCGGCATCAAGTCGACCTTCTCCACCTGCTTCGGCGCACCGTTCTTCCCGCGCCCAGCTGGCGAATACGCAGAGCTGCTGATCAAGCGCATCCGTGGCTTCGGCTCCAAGGTCTACCTGGTCAACACCGGCTGGACCGGCGGTGGCTACGGCGTCGGCAAACGCTTCAACATCCCGACCACCCGTGCGGTGATCGCAGCGATCCAGAGCGGCGCGTTGATCGGTGCGCAAACCGAGCACCTGGACACCATCAACCTCGACGTGCCATTGGCCGTACCGGGCGTTGAGACCGGCCTGTTGAACCCACGCAACACCTGGGCTGACAAGGCTGCCTACGACGAAGCAGCGAAGGCCCTGGCCGGCCTGTTCGTCGAGAACTTCAAGAAATTTGAAGTGAGCGACGCGATCAAGGCAGCGGGTCCGAAGTTGTAAGATTCGCTAGCTGTTGAAAAGCCGCCCCTAGTGGGCGGCTTTTTTGTGCGCGTGGAAATCTCGATGAGCGTAGAGCAGGGCGGCAAAAAGGCCCACATTAACCACTCAGTGTTCTTCAGCTCAGATTTTCCAGCGTTTGCGTATCCCAGCTATGAGTCTTGATCGCCAGGTAGAGCATGCCGATGGTGAGCGGCATTTTCTCGCCCCGGCCCTTGGCGCGGTGTTTGAGGAATACATCGAAGACCGGCGGGTTGAAGTAACGATAAGCATCATAGTCACCCAGGTCGAGATCGAATGTCTGCTCCAGCGCCTCCATAAATTGCCTGGCTTCGGCGCCGTCGCAGCCGAGGTCGAAGTTAAGCGAGGTTTTAAGGCGGATGGTCTTGTGCTTGGGCAGGCCGATTTCTTCATGCAGCAATTGCAGGAGCTGCTGCATGACAGGGTCTTCGGGGAAGTGGGGGGCCAGGTTCATGGTGGGAGCACGCAGGAGTGGGTGAGGGGGGAGGTGTTGCTGATGGTATTTGTTTCGAGTGAGCAGCAAACCGATGCCTATAAGAAAAGACAGAATCGGAAGGCTGTCTAATTGTAACTCTCTAATCCATCGGGTTGCGCCGAACAAAAGCGTTGGCCCGATAGCGACGAGAGCGAACCCAATCCATGTTCTGAGTATGGAGCACTTGATTCTCTTGTCGAGCAGAGCGGTAAGTGCGACGAGAATGGAGAGAGTGATCCAGGGGGCGTATTCGGTCATCGTATTACCTGCCCTGAAACTGTCGAACCAAGGCCGACAATGAGCGCTGAGGGCCGATCCCGCCATTGACCTGAGCGTCTAGGCCGATAACAACATCGCCGGCGTGGTAACTGCGAATAGCGCCCTTAATTATCAGGCCAAGAGTGCCTCCCACGGCGCCTCCAACCAGAGGCGATACCAGGCTTATGGGGGCGGAAAAGGCGCTACTAATTAGTCCTGCAACAATAGTCCCGCGCTCATTGAGTAAGTCGGCCTGTCGCCGAGTGAGTGGCTTGCAAATCGCGACGGCCATTTTGCAGGGTAAATCACGTGCGAGCATTTTTTCGTAGAGATCCATCAGTTGATAGCGCAGCTGGTTTGCACATATGCCTGCTTCTAGCAGATACAGGCTGGATAGCCCCTGCCGATCGCCAGGGAAAACAGTGAAACGAATCACGCTGAACGTGACGCCGTAATGGCCGATGTACTGAGTCCTTTCAAGGTTCACGGATTTCTTGCCGAGAAGGTTGCGAGGGCGCTAGTTTCGGTCAGGCTTGGCCGATTCTGTAGAGGGTTGAGTGGGCACCTGAGGCAGTTTGGGAAGCGTATGGTGCCCGACCAAGCAATTTCCTACAGAGTCTTCTGATGTTGGCAATTTGGCTGTCGGGCATCCTGGCGCAGGCGTGATAAAAACCACGTCACATTTTGTATAAAATCCCGGCAAAACCCCTGAATTCAGCGTATGTTTCACCGCAAAATCTTGTAGGGCAATTCCGCCCACTACTTAAAGGGAGTTAAGCATGGGTTTGCTTCGTATCGCCTCGGCGATGTCATTGTGTGCGGTGGCGTTTTCTGTCCAGGCCGAGCAGTTGCCAATTGAAGTGCTCAGTGCGGTGGTCAAGGACCAGAAAATCGCCGACGCTGAAGTCTTGCTGCAACGCAACGGCGCACAGAACGTGGTGGGGCGCACCAACGCCCAGGGCCAGGTCACCCTCACCAGCGAAGTTTCCGATGGCGCCGACAATCTGCTGATCATCAAGAAGCCCGGCTACTCCAACCTGGTGGTGAAGTGCCCGTGCAAAGGCATGACATACGCCATCAGCCCGGTGATGGAAAACCTCGACGGCCTGCGTGTAGTGCTGACCTGGGGACAATCGCCTTCGGACCTCGACTCCCACATGATCTTCCCCGGCAACAACATCTACTTCAACAGCAAGACCGGCACCGATGCCGAGTTGGATGTGGATGACACCGACAGCTACGGCCCGGAAACCATCACGCTGCAGAAAAAACACTACGGCGAAAGCTACGTCTACGCCGTGCATGACTTCTCCAACCGCACCAATACAGGCTCCACTGCACTGTCCGAGAGCCAGGCCAAGGTGTTTGTGTACATGGGCCAGTCCCTGGTTCGCACCTACTACGTGCCGACCAACCGTACCGGTAACCTGTGGACCGTGTTCCGCATGACCGGCAGCGGCGACTTCCAGGACATCAATACCTTTACCGGCGTACTGGTCGAAGCCAAGGATGTGCTCAACGAAGTCAAACCCCTGCTCAACGACAGCGTTGCCGTGGATGCGGTGGTGGTCAGTTCTGCGGTACAGGGCGATGCGAAGAAGCTGAACCTCAAAGGCGAAGCGGCCTACCAAGCCGGTAACCTGGACCAGGCAATCGACTACTTCCGTCAGGCTATCGAACTGGACAATTCCTTCGGTAAAGCCTACGGCAACCTCGGCCTGGCCTATCAGAAAGCCGGTAACACCGCCGAGTCGATCTGGGCCAACCGCAAGGCGATCGCCCTGGCCAGTGGCCCGACAGCGGCCACCGTGCGCGCCGGTTCCTACTACAACATTGCGCGGATCTACGAAGCGGCCGGGCAGTTTGCCGATGCGCTGCGTCACTATCAGTTGGCCAAGGAACAGAAGGCCAACCCGGTGTATGACAAAGCCATTGAGCGTGTGCAAAACCGCTGATTGAGCTGTAGCAAAGATCTGAAAATGTGGGAGCGGGCTTGCCCGCGATAGCGGTGTAACAGTCAACAGCAGTATCGACTGGGGCACCACCATCGCGGGCAGGCCCGCTCCCACTTTTGTTTTGGGGTGTTTTATAGATTGCCGTTTGCTACCGGCTTCACCCTCGCCGCCTGTGTATCATCCTGTCTCTCTTTTCCACGCGACCTTTCTCGATTCGCTGAAAATCCCGGGCTATGTTTTAGGCCTGTTCAGCGGTCAATGGAGTGACAGCTTATGCACGACACCCTCCAGCAGGTCTTTGGTTATCCACAGTTTCGCCCAGGCCAGGAGGCGGCTGTCAGCGCCGTGCTGGCCGGCCGCTCGGCGGCGGCGATCTTTCCCACCGGCTCCGGCAAATCCCTCTGTTATCAGCTCTCAGCCGTGTTGCTGCCGCACCTGACACTGGTAGTGTCGCCGTTGTTGGCGTTGATGCAGGACCAACTGGACTTTTTGCAGCGCCATGGCATTTCGGCCGGCAGCATTGATTCGACACAAAGCCGTGAGCAGGCCAATGACGTAATGGCCCGCGCTCGCTCCGGCGAATTGAAGATCCTGATGATTTCCGTAGAGCGCCTGAAGAACGAGCGCTTTCGCAACTTTTTGCACAGCGTTTCGATTTCGCTACTGGTGGTGGACGAGGCGCACTGTATTTCCGAGTGGGGCCACAACTTCCGCCCGGACTACCTGAAACTCCCCGACTACCAACACCAGTTCAACATTCCCCAGGCGCTGCTGTTGACGGCCACCGCCACGCCCAAGGTCATTGCGGACATGCAGGCCAAGTTCGCCATCGCCCCCGCCGACGTGATCACCACGGGGTTCTACCGGCCCAACCTCAACCTGTGGGTGGAGCCGGTCAGCGGCGCCGACAAGCGCCGGCGCCTGGCGGAGTGGATGGGCGAGCGGGCCAACCAGCCGAGCATCGTCTATGTCACCTTGCAGAAGACTGCCGAGCAGATCGCCGAGCACCTGAATCGCCATGGCATCCAGGCCGAGGCTTATCACGCAGGTTTACCCCATGATAAGCGCGAAGGCATCCAGCGCCGGTTCATGGGCGGCCAGTCCAACTGCATCGTCGCTACCATTGCCTTCGGCATGGGCATCGACAAGAGCGACATCCGCAATGTGGTGCATTTCGATCTGCCCAAATCCATCGAGAACTACAGCCAGGAAATCGGGCGTGCCGGTCGCGATGGCCAGCCTTCCGAGTGCCTGGTGCTGGCCAACCGCGACAGCCTCAATGTGCTGGAGAACTTTGTGTACGGCGATACGCCGGAGCAGGAAGGCATCCGCCTGGTGCTGGAGGAACTGCTGGCGGCCGGTGATGACGGGCAATGGGAGTTTCTGCTGCGCTCGTTAGCGGAACTGAGCAATGTCCGCGAGCTACCGCTCAAGACTTTGCTGGTGCAGTTGGAGCTCAAGGGGGTGATTGCACCGCGCTATGCGTTTTATGCCGAGTATCGCTTCAAGTACCTGGTAGAACCGGAGGTATTGCTGGCGCGTTTTTCCGGTGAGCGGCAGCAGTTTGTCGCCGCGATTATCCAAGCGTGCAAACGGGCCAGGAGCTGGGCCACCGTGGACTTTGATGCGCTTTATCAACAGCACCAGGCCGAACGCGGCCGGGTGGTCAAGGCGCTGGATTATTTCCAGGAGCAGGGCCTGATCGAGCTGGAGAGCAAGCAGATGACCGAGGTCTATAGCCTGCTCGATACCGGGTTTGATCCCCAGGCCTTGAGCGCCGAGTTATACACAGGCTTCAAGCAGCACGAAGCCACGGAAGTGGCGCGGATCCATGGGATGTTGGCGTTGTTCGCCAGTGAGCGTTGCCTGGGCTTTCGGTTGGCCGAGTATTTTGGCGATGCAGCCGCCCCCCGCCAGTGTGGGCATTGCTCGGTTTGTTCTGGACAGGTCGCCCATCTGCCGGCACCACCGGGCCTGGCACCGCTTGTGGATAAAAACTTCCAGGGACTGTGCGGGGATTTTATCCACAGGCATCATCAACACACTGGCAGCTTGCCAGGGGCCGAGCGCTTGACGCGGTTTTTATGCGGGATCAGCGTGCCACTGTTTACCAAGCTCAAGGCCCGGGGGATTCCAGGGTTTGCGGTGCTGGAAGAGTATCCGTATGCCGAGGTGCGGGATTGGGCCGAGGCCCACCTGAACGACCTGTAAATTCACTTCAACGAGACTTGTCCATGCCTGACTCAATGCCGCAGCGTGCCGATTACCGCCACTTCCAGCCGATCATTACGCGCTGGCACGACAATGATGTGTACGGCCATGTGAATAACGTCACCTACTACAGCTTCTTCGACACAGCAGTGAACACTTACCTGATTGAACAGGGCGGGCTGGATATCCATGACGGCGAAGTGGTGGGGTTTGTGGTGAGTTCGGCGTGCGACTACTTCGCCTCGATTGCTTTCCCCGACCGTATCGAAATTGGCCTGCGGGTGGGCAAATTGGGCAACAGTTCAGTGCAGTACGAATTGGCGGTGTTCAAGGCCGGCGAAGATGAGGCCTGTGCGGCGGGGCGGTTTGTGCATGTGTTTGTGGATCGGGCGACTAACCAGCCGGTGACGATTCCACAGGTACTGCGCGAAGCACTGCAACACCTGGCGGTCTGACGGCGGCCTGCGAAACAATGAAGAGCTAATGTGGGAGCCGGGCTTGCCCGCGATAGCGCAGTGTCAGGCCACCTATTGGTTGCTGGCATTGCGCTAGCGCAGGCAAGCCAGCTCCCACATTGAGTTTGCTGTGTTTACCGGTGACGGTAGTGATGCTTGTTCTTGCGATGGCCATAAGCATGCCCACGGCCACGATGATCATCACGGTCATAGCGGCGGTTATCACGCCCGCGATAGCGACGGTCGTCGTCATCGCTCTTATTGCCCATATAGTTACCCAGCGCGCCGCCCGCGCCACCGCCGGCTGCCGCGCCGATCAGGCTGCCGGTGCTACCGCCGACACTGCGCCCGACCACGTTGCCGCCTGCTGCGCCCAGTGCGCCGCCAATGGCTGCTTCGCCACGGCTGCGTTTGTCTGCGCCCACTGCGCTACCGCCGGCGCCGCCCAGGGCCGCACCAATGGCCGAACCGGTATTGCCGCCGATCTGCTGGCCGACGACCGAACCTAAAACCCCGCCCAATGCGCCGCCTACACCGGCTTCGGTGGTGCCACCGGCCGTGGCTGCGCCACTGACCAGGCCAAGGGACAACAAGAGAATCGAGGAGAACTTCATAGGTGAACCTCAAGGGGATGACGGCGCGATCCTGAGGTTGTCGGAATATTCTTACAATCGAATTCCGACCAGTGGTGCAGGTTGTATACAATTAGCTAAGTTACTGTTTTATCTAGGGAACTTAAGTCGTTTTTGCCGGTCTTTAGCTACTTCGGGAAGGCCGCTTTTATACAAAAGCGGCCTTTTTTGTGCCCGTAAAATCGTTCCCAGACATGGAGACGATCAGGCGGTCCGGGCCATGATCAGACCATTGTCGCTGGCCGCTTCCAGGCGAATCGCCACGAACTTGGAAGTAGGCGTATGGCTACCATCCCCAGTGCTTTCCAACGGCACCAGCGGGTTGACCTCCGGGTAATAGGCCGCCGCCTGTCCCGCCGGAATATCGAACGCCAGCAAGGTAAAACCCTTGACCCGGCGTTCACGGCCATCATCCCAGATCGACACGATATCGGCCTTCTGCCCCGGCTTGAAGCCCAGGCGGATGATGTCGGCTTCGTTGACAAACAACACGTCGCGCTGGCCCTTGACCCCACGATAGCGGTCATCCAGGCCGTAGATAGTGGTGTTGTACTGATCATGGGAGCGCATGGATTGCATGATCAGGTCGGGTAACTGGCCAGTGGCGCGGGTGCGTTCATGCACCAGGTCCTTGGGCAGGATGTTGGCGCGGAAGTTGGCGCGACCTGACGGCGTGTTCCAGCGGCGGGCGCCGGCGCTGTTGCCCAGGTAGAAACCGCCTGGGTGCTGCACGCGCTCATTGAAGTCCTTGAAGCCGGGAATGGTGTCGGCGATCAAGTCGCGGATGCGGCGGTAGTCGGCCACCAGCCAGTTCCAGTCCACCGGTTTGCTGCCCAGGGTGGCGGCGGCGATGCCGGCGACAATGGCCGGTTCCGACTTCATCAGCTTCGACAGCGGCTGCAATTGGCCGTTGGAGGCGTGCACCATGCTGAACGAGTCTTCCACCGTCACCGCTTGCGGGCCATCGGCCTGGATATCAATGTCGGTACGACCCAGGCACGGCAGGATCAAAGCCTGTTTACCGTGGGCCAAGTGGCTGCGATTGAGCTTGGTGCTGATCTGCACGGTCAGGTCGCAGTTGCTCAAGGCCTGGAAGGTGCGGGGGCTGTCAGGCGTGGCTTGGGCGAAGTTGCCGCCCAGGCCGATAAACACCTTGGCGCGGCCCTCAAGCATGGCGTGAATGGCTTCGACCACGTTATGCCCGTTGTCACGGGGTACCTTGAACTGGAAGCGACGCTCCAGGGCATCCAGGAAGGCCACGGGCGGCCGTTCGTTGATGCCCATGGTGCGATCGCCCTGCACGTTGCTATGGCCACGCACCGGGCACAGGCCGGCACCTGGGCGGCCGATGTTGCCGCGCAGCAGCATCAGGTTGGCGATTTCCTGGATGGTCGGCACCGAATGCCGATGCTGGGTGATGCCCATCGCCCAGCACATGATCACGTTCTTGCCTTTGGCGTACATGCGCGCCGCTTGCTCGATCTCCACCAGGCTCAGGCCGGACTGTTCGACGATTTCATCCCAGGAGGTGTCGTCGATCTTGGCCAGGTAATCCAGCACATTGACCGTGTGTTCATTGAGGAAGTCGTGGTCGAACACTGCCTCTTTGCCTTCGGCCTGGGCCTGGCGCTCCCACAGCAGCAGGAACTTGGCCATGCCGCGCAGGATGGCCATGTCGCCCCCCAGCGCCGGACGGAAATATGCGGTGTTGGTCGGTTTATCACCGTTGGTGAGCATTTCCAGTGGATGTTGCGGGTGCTGGAAGCGTTCCAGGCCACGCTCTTTGAGCGGGTTGATACACACCACCTGGGCACCGCGTTTCACTGCTTCGCGCAGCGGTTCAAGCATGCGTGGGTGGTTGGTGCCGGGGTTCTGGCCCCAGACGAAAATCGCGTCGGCGTGTTCGAAGTCGTCAAACGTCACGGTGCCTTTGCCGACCCCCACACTTTGCGCCAAGGCTACGCCGCTGGCTTCGTGGCACATGTTCGAGCAGTCCGGGAAGTTGTTGGTGCCATAGGCGCGCACGAACAGCTGATACAAGTATGCCGCTTCATTGCTGGCGCGGCCCGAGGTGTAGAACTCGGCCATGTCCGGGCTTGGCAGGGCTTGCAGGTGCTTGCCGATCAGGTCGAAGGCCGACTCCCAGCTGATTGGCTTGTAGCGGTCGGTCTCGGCGTCATAGCTCATCGGCTCGGTCAGGCGGCCCTGGTATTCGAGCCAGTAATCGCTTTGCTCCAGCAGGGAGCTGACGCTGTGCTTGGCGAAGAACGCCGCATCCACCCGGCGCTTGGTGGCTTCCCAGTTGACCGCCTTGGCGCCGTTCTCGCAGAACTTGACCATGCCGCTTTCCGGCGAGTCACCCCAGGCGCAACCCGGGCAGTCGAAGCCGCCGTTCTGGTTGGTCTTGAGCATCATGCGCAGGTTTTTCAGCGCGTTATCGCTGGTCAGCCACGCCTGTGCCACGCTGATCAGCGCGCCCCAGCCACCCGCCGGGCCTTTGTAGGGCTTGTAGCGCGGGGTCGGGGTTTGGTCGGCTTGGTGATGATTGCTCATGGCTGGTACTCCATCGCAGGGCTGTAGACCCGCGGCGCGCTTTTTTGCGGCAGGTGGATAAGATTGAGGTTGTGCCGGCGCGCCCATTGCAGGGCCAGGCCGGTGGGTGACGACAGGCTGACCAGGGTCTGGATGCCCGCGCGCAGGACTTTCTGGATCAATTCGAGGCTGCAACGGCTGGTGACAATCGCCACGCCGCCTTCGGTCGGGATGCGCTGGCGCACCAGGGCGCCGATCAGTTTGTCGAGGGCGTTATGCCGGCCGATATCTTC
This sequence comes from Pseudomonas sp. FP818, assembly GCF_030687335.1. NCBI lineage: Bacteria > Pseudomonadati > Pseudomonadota > Gammaproteobacteria > Pseudomonadales > Pseudomonadaceae > Pseudomonas > Pseudomonas sp. FP818. Next base: position 269,627 of record NZ_CP117427.1, read on the forward strand.
GCGGCCCAGCAGCAGTTCGCCCTGGTTATTCATGAACACCGCTGCATGCACCGCGCCACTGTATTGGCCCAACGGCTGGAAGGCGCTGATACGCTGGCGCAAGCCCTCGAGCCAGGCGGCAGGCGGCAGTGGTGCGCCCGGCAAAACCTGCAGGTCCGGCAACGCCTGCTCCACGGCTTCCACGCCACACAGGCCGCAGCCGCTGGTGCCGGCCAGTTGCCGGCGCTGTTGCTTGAGGTTCCAGAAGGCGCGGCTGCAGATCTGCACCTGGGCGTACTGGGCCGAGCCTGCGCCGCTCAGTTGCAGGTCATAGATATCGCTGATGTCGCTGATGATGCCGCTGCCCAGGCTGAAGCCGACGATAAAGTCTTCAAGATCGGTGGGCGTCACCAGCATCACGGCCTGGCTGATGTCGTTGTAGGCAATCGCCAACGCAACTTCCTCGGCCAGCGCGGTGCTGGCCGATTCCGTGTGGTCGAGGCTGCAATATTGATAACTCTGGCTGGCGGCAGGCGCGGGCGTTGTCAGGGCAGGCGCCGCGCACGCTGGGCGCTGGGCGTTCATCAAGTCTAGTCACCGGCGAAGTGTTCAGAGTGAAGACTAGGCGCGACAAAGGGTCGCGTCTAATCGCCAATACTGATCTACCGATAGATGACGTCGATCAATGCTCCGGTAGCGATTACTGATAAAGCGCGAAACATGCCTCGGCCAACGCCGAACGTGGCGCGCTGCGCCGCATGATCAGCCCCAGCTTGGCCAGGGTTTGCGCGTTTTCGATAGGTTGCAGGCGCAGATGTTCGGTCAGGGCTTCGAGGCCGCCGTCCAGGGGCATCACCGCACAACACAGGCCGCCATGCACGGCCTGCAGCAACTGATGGACGGCATCGGTTTGCAGCAAGGGGTGTGGCGTCAGGCCGCGGCTATGGAAGTTATGGTCGATGGACTGGCGAAAATGCATGCCGCTGGTGAGCATGCCCAGGGGCAGCTCGATCAGCGCCTCCCAGCTCAGGGGCTTTTCGCCAAAGCTGAAAAAGCGTTGGTCGTACAACAGGCCCATGCGGGTTTCGTCCAGGGCCAGGGAGTCAAAGCGCTCGCTGTCGAGGCGTTCAAGGTAGGACACCCCCAGGTCCAGGCGATTGCTCGCCAGTTGTTCGAGGATCTGCTCGGAGCTCAACGCCGACAGCTCAAAGCGCAGGCTGGGGTGTTGCCTGTGCAACTGTTGCATCAAGGCCAGCGGATCAAAGCTCGACAGCGGCACCACGCCCAGGCGCAATGTCCCCACCAGGTTGCCCCGGCAGGCGGCCGCTTCGGCCTGCAGGCCGTCATAGGCGGCCAGTACCGTACGCGCCCACGCCAGCACCCGCTCGCCAGGGGCGGTAAAACCCTCGAAACGCTGGCCGCGATTGACCAGCGGCAGCTCCAGCTCTTCTTCCAGGCTGCGCAGGCGCATCGACAGGGTTGGCTGGGTGATGTGACAGCGCGCGGCCGCCTGGCCGAAGTGACGGGTTTCGTCGAGGGCGATGAGGAATTTCAGTTGTTTGATGTCCATCTTCGCTCCGGGGGCTTATTCCAATGGCGCAGGGATTCTAGCGCGTTTGCGTCATTGGTCGGGCTGGAACCAAGGTCTGTAAGACTGGTCTAGTCTTTGGCATCTGGAAACCCAATCCCAAGGAGAGCGCACTATGAGTCTTTTTAGCTTTATCAAAGAAGCCGGCGAGAAAATCGTTGATCTGTTGACGCCGGGTAATGCAAACGCGAGTGAGCAGTTGAAGGATCACGTTGCCAAGGTCGGCCTGGGTAACCCGAATGTGCAGACCACCGTGGTGGGCGACAAGGTGACGGTGACCGGTGAAGTCGCCACCCAGGAGGAGAAAGAGAAGATTCTGCTGGCGCTGGGCAACATTGCCGGCGTGGCGACCGTGGATGACCAGATCACTGTGTCGGGCCCTGTTGTTGCGGCTGCCCGTTTTGTCGTGGTGAAAAAGGGCGACACCCTCAGCGCGATTTCCCTGTCGGTCTACGGCAATGCCAACCTGTACAACAAAATCTTCGAGGCCAACAAGCCGCTGTTGTCGCACCCGGACAAAATCTACCCAGGGCAGACGCTGCGTATTCCTGAGTAATACCCGGAGCAACTGAATAATGTGGGAGCGGGCTTGCCCGCGATTGCGGTGTGTCAGTCAGCAGATCTAGCTCTGACCCACCGCTATCGCGGGCAAGCCCGCTCCCACAGGGGCCTCACATCTAGTTTTAGAGCCCGCTGATCAATTCCCGGTAATCCCCGACTGCATCAAACTCCGCCGTATCCTTCGGCCCTTTGCGGCTGTCCGGCTCTTTCACCGCCAGCAAATGCCCCACGCCAAAATCCCGCGCACTGCGCAGAATCGGCAAGGTGTCGTCGATAAACAGGCTGCGCGCCGGGTCGAAGTCGATGTCCGCTTGCAGGGCGTCCCAGAACTGCGGGTTTTCCTTGGCAAAACCATAGTCGTGAGAGCTGATCAGCCGCTCGAAATACGGCGCCAACTCAATGCGTTCCAACTTCAACGACAGCGAATCGCGGTGGGCGTTGGTGATCAGGATCACGCGCTTGCCGGCCTGCTTGATGGCCGCCAGAAAGGTATCGGCGTCCGGCCGCAGGGCGATCAAATGGGCGGTTTCCAGCTTGAGTTCGCGCACCGGGATCTTCAGTTCGGTGCTCCAGAAATCCAGGCAATACCATTGCAACTGGCCGGCGTTACGCTCGAACAGCGGCTGCAACTCCATCTCCGCCAGGGCAAGGCTCACACCGTGCAGTTCGGCATAGCGCCGGGGCAGGTGTTCCATCCAGAAGTGGTTGTCGAAATGCAGGTCAAGCAGGGTGCCGTCCATGTCCAGCAGGACGGTGTCGATATCGGACCAGGGCAGTGGCGGCATGGTGGGTTCTCAAGCAGGTAAGTAAATATATCCGACACAGACAATCGGAAAAGCCACGGTATAGTAACCCGATCACGCCAAGGAGCCCTCTATGCGCCAGAAACCCACCGTCCTCGCCCGCGAAATTGTCGCCAGTAGCCGTTTGTTCCGCGTGGAGGAAGTGCAACTGCGCTTTTCCAATGGCGTTGAACGGACCTACGAGCGCCTGGTGGGCCGGGGTGCAGGGTATGGCGCGGTGATGATCGTGGCGATGATCGACGCTGACCACGCGCTGCTGGTGGAAGAATACTGCGGTGGCACGGATGAGTATGAACTGTCATTGCCCAAGGGCCTGATCGAGCCGGGCGAAGACGTGCTGGCGGCGGCAGACCGCGAGCTCAAGGAAGAGGCGGGCTATGGCGCCCGGCAGTTGGAGCACCTGACCGAACTGTCCCTGTCCCCTGGCTACATGAGCCAGAAAATCCAGGTGGTGCTGGCCACCGAGCTGTACGAAGAGCGCCTGGAAGGCGACGAGCCCGAGCCGATGCGCGTGGACCGGGTCAACCTGCGCGAGCTGGCACAACTGGCGCAGAACCCGCAGTTCAGCGAAGGCCGGGCCCTGGCCGCGTTGTACCTGGTGCGGGACTTGTTGACCCAGCGTGGAGCCTTCCAGTCATGAGCGAATTGTTCCTCGGCCACCCGTACATTGCCCCGGTGATTGAACTGGCCCGCCAGGCCGGCGAGGTCATCCTGCCGTACTGGCGCGCCAATGTAGCCGTGACGGCCAAGGCGGATGATTCGCCGGTGACCGCCGCCGATCTGGCCGCCCATCACCTGATTCTCGCCGGCCTCACTGCGCTGGACCCAAGCATCCCGGTGCTGTCGGAAGAAGATGCCGACATCGACCAGAGCGTGCGTGCCGGTTGGCAGCGTTGGTGGTTGGTGGACCCGCTGGACGGCACCAAGGAATTTATCAGCGGCAGTGAAGAATTTACCGTCAACATCGCCTTGATCGAACAGGGGCAGGTGGTGTTTGGCGTGGTGTCGATGCCCACCAGTGGCCGCTGCTACTTCGGCGGCGCCGGGCTTGGGGCGTGGCGCTCCGACGTGAATGCCGCACCCCGGCCGATCCAGGTGCGCCAGAAGCCGGCCGCAGGCGAGGCGTTCACCGTGGTTGCCAGCCGTCGCCACACCAGCCCCGAACAGGAGCGCTTGCTCGATGGGTTGAGTGAAGGGCTGGGGGAGTTGAAGCTGGCCAATATCGGCAGCTCCTTGAAATTCTGCCTGCTGGCCGAAGGCAGCGCCGATTGCTATCCGCGCCTGGCGCCGACGTCGCAGTGGGACACCGCCGCCGCCCAGGGCGTGCTGGAAGGGGCTGGCGGCGAAGTGCTGGAGTTGAATGGCCAGCCGTTCAGCTACCCGGCGCGCGAGTCGCTGTTGAACCCGTTCTTCCTGGCCTTGCCGGCCAAGGCCGCCTGGCGCGAGCGTTTGCTGACTCTGGCCCGTTCTTGAAGGCAATGCAGATCAAATGTGGGAGATTCTATGGTTTTGGGGAAGCCCCCAAAACCGCTTTTGACTGGTATTCGCTCAGGTTTTTCATGAGCGAAAAGGCGATGCGCGCCAGCTTGCGGCCAATGATGACCAGGGCTTGAATCGTTTTCAGGCCCCTGGCCAGATAACCCTCGTATAAAGGTTTCCAGGCTTCTGACCTGATACCTGCTGACGCCGCGTTATGCAGCAATCTACGTATCTCTGAATCTCCCTTCTTGCTCAATGAGCGGCGTCCGCTCATTTGCCCAGAATCGGATACTCTCAAGTCCATTCCCAAGAACGCGATGTAAGCGTCAGCACTTTCAAATTCTCCTCGCTGAAACGCCATTACCAGGGCAACCGCTGTCAGAAAACCAATGCCCTCGACGGCTTGGCAGCGCTTGACCTGATGCAAAAGCCCCGCCTCAGTAACAGCATCTAATATCCTTTTCTCAATGAGCCCCTCATGCCTATCAAGACACGCTGAAATGCTCTTGGACGAGGCCTTGAGTGATGGCTCGCCCGCCCAGCTCTGATTCAGTGCAACACGCATTTTCACCAGCGCTGCGCGTCGACGCAGCAAGCTTTGAAGCTTGGTATAAAATCTTCGGCGGCGGATTCCAGGCGCGTAAATCAGCCTGTTCATTCTTCAAGTAGCGAGCCAGCAACTGCGCATCACTGAAGTCTGTTTTAGCGCGACCACCTGTGCCTTTGCGGTAATGGCTAAGGCGATATCCATCAATCACGTAAACGATATGGCCCATCGAATGAGCCAAGTTGACGGTATCCACGTGATAGATATTGGTGGCTTCAATTGCGATGGCGCTGCCCGCAGGCAAAGACTTCAGCCATGCCTTCAGCTCGCTTTTCTTGTTCGATACGATCTTTGTTTCAGCAGTTTCACTTTGATAAACAACTACTTCGGCTTTAGCGACATCCACTCCAATGATTGATTGCGAGACAGTCATTGCCATGAGAAAAGCTCCGGGTTAGGGTTTACGGGCTTGTCGGGGCTTCACCGTTGCGCTGGCTTGCTTCTATCGTCGGTCATGGCCGATGCATTCCTTATCGGCGCTTTGGTGAAGGGGTGGGGCGAAGTCTCCCACGGTCTGTACTGGCTAGAGTCAGATGCTGGCTTTTAGTCCCACCACCCCTACAAGTCTAACCATACAAGCTGGCTTGCCTGCTCCCACACAAGCCCGCTCCCAGATAGGCCTTGGATGATCTTGCCTAGCGGTGCAACACGTACTGCCCGGTAAACGCCACCGCCCGCGCGTCACTGCCCTCATTCACGATCCACGCCTGCAACGCCAGCCGCGCCCGGCCATGGCGCCGGTAGGTCGCCAAAAAGCGCTTCCACACCTTGTCCTCCGGGGCCTGGCAAATCGCCGTGGCGTCCTGGGTGACAGGCAATGGGTAGCTGATCTGCCCTTCCTGAATCACGATATGCCCGTCTTCAATCCCTTCCTCGCGCAATTGCAGGTGCAGCCAGCCCCAGCCCGCCAAGACCGCGCCGCAATACAGGCTGCCGCCGAACATGGTGCTCTTGTGGTTGATATTGGCTTGCAACGGTAAGTGCAGGCGCAGTTGCCGGTCCTGCCAGTCGAGCACCTTGAGGCCCATCTCCCGGGTCAGGGGGATGTCATGGTGCAGAATGGATTCCAGGTAACGGCTATCGCGGCTCATGGCAGTCTCTTGGCAGGGGGGAAAAGGTCAATCGTCGTCAGCGTGGGCGTTGCCGCTGTCGGCAAAGTTCAGGCCGTGCTTGCGTAACTTGTCATGCAGGGTTTTGCGCGGCACGCCCAGGGCTTCGGCCAGGCTGCGTACAGAGCTGTGGGGGCGGCCGAGTTCGGCCGCGATCAGGGCTTTTTCAAAGTGCTCGACTTGCTCGCTCAAGCCCCCCGTCGACATCGGTACACCCGGCGCCGGGCCGTCCGGTGCGCTGTCCAGGGCCAGTTCCAGGCCAAGGGCGAAGCGCTCGGCGACGTTTTGCAGTTCGCGCACGTTGCCCGGCCAGTTATGGCGCAACAGCATTGCCCGTTGGCCCGGCTGCAGCTCATGCAGCGGCAGGCCGTGGCGGCTGCTGGCCTCGTCGGCGAAGTGCTGGAACAGCATCAGGGCATCTTCGCCCCGCTCGCGCAGCGGCGGAATGCGCAGCGGCGCGACGTTCAGGCGGTAGTACAAGTCTGCGCGAAAGCGCCCCTGGTCGGCGGATTGGCGCAGGTCTTCCTTGGTCGCGGCGATGATGCGGATATCCAGCGGGATCTGCTGATTGCCCCCCAGGCGCTCAACCACCCGCTCCTGTAGCAGACGCAACAACTTGACCTGCACATCCAGGCTCATGCTCTCGATTTCATCGAGGAACAACGTGCCGCCGTTGGCAAATTCGAACTTGCCGATGCGCCGTTTCTGCGCACCGGTAAACGCCCCCGGCTCATGGCCGAACAGCTCGCTTTCGACCACGGACTCGGCCAGGGCGCCTGCGTTGATAGCGACGAAGGGCCCGGTGCGGCGGTTCGACAGGTCGTGCAGGGCGCGCGCCACCACTTCCTTGCCGGCGCCGGTTTCGCCGAGGATCAGCACGTCGGCGCGGGTCGCCGCCAGCGCGCCAATCTGCTCGCGCAGGCGTAGCATCGGCGCCGACTGGCCTACCAGGCGCGTGCTCAATTGCTGGCGGTCACTCAGGGCCAGGCGCAGGCTGCGGTTGTCCAGCACCAGCCGGCGCAGCGACAGGGCGCGGCGCACGCTGTCGAGCAGGGCGTCGCTGGCGAAGGGTTTTTCGAGGAAGTCATAGGCGCCGGCGCGCATTGCTTGCACCGCCAGTGGCACATCGCCGTGGCCGGTGATCAGCAGTACTGGCAACTCCGGGTCCTGGCCGTGGAGCTCGGTGAGCAGCTCCAGGCCGTCCATGCCGGGCATGCGGATATCGCTGACCACCACCCCTGGCCAATCCCGCGTCAGGCGCGCCGTGAGGCCGGTGGCCTCGCCAAGGGGCAGGACTTTCAGCCCGGCCAGGTCCAGGGTCTGGCACAGGGCCTGACGCAGGTGTGGATCATCGTCGATCAACACCACCTGAATCTGGTTATCGATAGTCATACACTGCGGTCCTCGGACGGTTGCAGACTGACGCCGGGTGCCCCGGCGCGCAGTTTCAAGGTTATCAGTGCGCCGCCTTCCTTGTGGTTGGCGAACAGCAGTTCACCACCAAAGGCACGCATCAGGGTGTCACAGATGGCCAGGCCCAACCCCAGGCCCTGGGTGCGGGTCTTGGTGGTATAGAAGGGCTCGCTGGCGCGACCCAGGGCTTCCATGCAGAACCCCGGCCCATTGTCGCGGATGTACAGGTTGACGCCCTGCTCGGTGGATTCGGCACTCAGCCACAATTTGCGCGGCGGACCCTTTTCGGTCAACGCATCCAGGGCATTGGCCAGCAGGTTGCCCAGCACCTGGCGCAGGCGGGTTTCCCCGGCCTCCACCCACAGGGAGGCTTCTGGCAAGTCGCGGATCAGCTCCACTTCCATGGCCCGCCGGCGCTTGGCCAGCAATGCCAGCGCATCGTCCAGGGCCGGTTGCAAGGCCACGCTTTCCGGGGCATGCCGGTCGCGGCGGGCAAAGGCGCGCAAGTGGGCGATGATCGAGGCCATGCGCCCGGTCAGTTCGCTGATCAGTTTGAGGTTGCCCCGCGCGTCGTCGGTGCGCTGGTGATCGAGGAGAATCTCAGCGTTTTCCGCGTAGCTGCGAATGGCCGCCAGGGGCTGGTTGAGTTCATGGCTGATACTCGCCGACATGGTACCCAGCGCCGACAGTTTGCCGGCCTGCACCAAGTCATCCTGGGCGCGCACCAATTCCTGCTGGGCATTTTCGCGCTCCAGTACTTCCTGGCGCAGGCGGCGGTTGAGGCCTTCGAGGTCACTGGTGCGTTCGGCCACGCGCATTTCCAGCTCGCGCCGGGCCTTGGCTTCAAAGGCGATGCGTTCCAGGTAGTGGCGACGGCGCTGCATCATCAGGCCGAGCAGCAGCATCAGCACCAGTAAGGTCGCGCCGCCGACGGCAACCACCGTGCGCACAGGGCGGTCGATCAGGGTGCGCGGCGCAAGAATCTCCACATTCCAGCCGGTTTCGGCGATTTCGGTGGACTGGCGCAGCCAGGCATTGGAGCTGAAAGTCAGGGGCTGTGGGTCGCGGGTCGGGTAGGGCTGGATCGCGACGATCGCCTGGTGCTCGGCCTCGGTCAGTGGCCGGGTCGCGCGAAAACGCCATTGTGGGCGTGAGGTCAGGATCACCACGCCGTTGTGGTCGGTGACCAGCAGTTGCTCGGGGGTCTGGCCCCAGAGGCTTTCGGTGTGGTCCAGGTCGACCTTGACCACCAGCACGCCAATCACATGTTCGTCTTCGCGCACCGCAGCGGCGAAGAAGTACCCGCGCTTGGCCGAGGTGGTGCCCAGGCCGAAGAAACGCCCCAGGCGCCCGGCCATGGCCTCACTGAAATACGGACGAAAGGAAAAGTTGCGGCCGACGAAGCTGTCCTGTTTGTCCCAGTTCGAGGCGGCCAGGGTCTTGCCACGGGTGTCCATCAGGTACATCACTTCCACGCCCGCCTGGACTGACACCTCCTTGAGCAACTGGTTGGCGGCGACCAGGTTGGTGCTGATGTGAGGCGCTTCCAGGGCGGTACGCAAGGCCGGCAATTCGCCGAGGATTTGCGGCAGTATTTCGTAGCGGTGCAGGGTGCCCAGCAGGTTGGCGACGTACAGGTCGAGGGTCTGGCGGTTCTGCCCGGCCAGCTCGCTGCGGTAGTAACGTTCGGCCAGATGCTCCAGCGGCCACAGCAGCGGTGCCAGGCATAACGCCAGCAACGCCAGGCTGCGCCAGCGGGGTCTTCGTGGAAGGGGTGGAGTCATGTAAGTCTGCGCCTGTGGGTACAGGCGCATTATGCCTAGTGCTGCTGTGCAAGACACTCGCGCAATGCTTCGCGCCATTGCGGTTGGCCGACGTGCCATTGCTGTTGCAGACGGCTGCAGTCCAGGCGCGAGTTCAACGGGCGCTTGGCGGGCGTGGGGTAGTCGCTGGCGGGAATCCCTTCCAGCTCGGCGCACGCCTTGCCTTCGGCCAGCAGTTGCTCGCCAATGGCCTGGGCAAAGCCGAACCACGAGGTCTCGCCCTGGGCCGTCAAGTGATAGACGCCCCAGTCCCCGGCCTGGCCGGCCTGCCAGCGCTCGATCAGTGCCCGGGTGCTGTTGGCGATGGTCCCGGCCCAGGTCGGCGCACCGATCTGATCGGCGACGATACGCATCTGCGGTTTTTCCTGGAGCAGGCGCTGCATGGTCAGCAGGAAGTTCTTGCCGTGGCTCGAATACACCCAACTGGTACGCAGGACCAGGTACTGACCGCCCACCGCCGCGATGGCCTGCTCGCCCGCCAGCTTGCTCTGGCCGTAGACACCCAACGGGTTGGGCGCATCGTCCTCGGTGTAGGGCGCCGGCTTGCTGCCGTCAAACACATAGTCGGTGGAGTAGTGGATCAACGGGATGCCCAGGGCCTTGGCTTCTTCGGCGAGGATGCCGGGCGCCGTGGCATTGATCGCGAAGGCCACCTCGGGCTCGTTCTCGGCCTGGTCGACAGCAGTATGGGCCGCTGCGTTGATGATCAGCCCAGGGCGAAGGCTGCGCACCTGTTGGCGGATCTGCTCGGGGTTGGCCAGGTCGAGCTGGTCGCGACCGAGCACGACCAGTTCACCCAGGCCCTGGAGCCGCAGTTGCAGCTCGCGGGAAACCTGGCCGTGTTGGCCGGTGATGAGGATTTTCAACGGTGTACCGCTCACATTCATTGGGTTTCCCCTGCGAGGGAGAACAGGTATTGGCCATAGCCAGTCTTGCCGAAGTATTTGGCCCGCTCCAGCAGATGGTCGCGGTCGATCCAGCCGTTTTCGTAGGCGATTTCTTCCAGGCAAGCCACTTTCAAGCCCTGGCGGTGCTCGATGGTCTGCACATAGATCGAGGCTTCCAGGAGGCTGTCATGGGTGCCGGTATCGAGCCAGGCGAAGCCACGGCCGAAGCGCTCGACATGCAGGTCGCCGCGCTTGAGGTAGGCATTGTTGACGTCGGTGATCTCCAGCTCGCCGCGTGGCGAGGGCTGGACGGCCTTGGCAATCTTGACCACATCGTTGTCATAGAAGTACAGGCCGGTCACGGCATAGCTGGACTTTGGCTTGGCGGGTTTTTCTTCGATGGAAAGCGCGCGGCCTTCACCGTCGAAATCAATTACGCCGAAGCGCTCCGGGTCCTTGACCCAGTAGCCGAACACTGTGGCGCCGGATGGACGCTTGGCGGCGGCGCGCAGTTGCTCGCTGAAATGCTGGCCGTGGAAGATGTTGTCGCCCAGGATCAGGCATACCGGGTCATTGCCGATGAACGCTTCGCCGATCAGGAAGGCCTGTGCCAAACCATCGGGCGAGGGTTGCTCGGCATAGCTGATCTGCACGCCGAACTGGCTGCCGTCGCCCAGCAGGTTGCGGTATTGCGGCAAGTCCACCGGCGTAGAAATCACGAGGATCTCCTTGATTCCGGCGAGCATCAGCACGGAAATCGGGTAGTAGATCATCGGTTTGTCGTACACCGGCAGCAACTGCTTGGAAACCCCCAGGGTAATGGGGTGCAGGCGCGTCCCGGAGCCACCGGCCAGTACGATTCCCTTCATCATGCAATCAGGTCCTTCGCTTCGGTGTTGCCGAGGCGTTCGCCCTGATAACTGCCGTCCTGGACCCGGCGGCACCATTCCAGGTTATCGAGGTACCACTGCACGGTCTTGCGCAGACCGCTCTCGAAGGTTTCTTCCGGGACCCAACCCAGTTCGCGCTCGATCTTGCTGGCGTCGATAGCGTAGCGCTGGTCATGGCCTGGACGGTCCTTGACGAAGGTGATCAGGTCGGTGAACTGGGCAACGCCGGCCGGACGCTGTGGCGCCAGCTCCTCGAGCAGTGCACAGATGCCACGCACCACGTCGATGTTCTTTTGCTCGTTGTGCCCGCCGATGTTGTAGGTCTCGCCCACTACACCTTCGGTGACTACTTTGAGCAGTGCGCGGGCGTGGTCTTCGACAAACAGCCAGTCACGTACTTGCAGGCCATCGCCGTACACCGGCAGGGCCTTGCCTGCCAAGGCATTGAGGATCACCAGCGGGATCAGCTTCTCGGGGAAGTGGAACGGCCCGTAGTTGTTCGAGCAGTTGGTCAGCAGCACCGGCAAACCGTAGGTGCGCTGCCAGGCGCGAACCAGGTGGTCGGACGCGGCCTTGCTCGCAGAGTAAGGCGAGCTGGGCGCGTAAGGCGTGGTTTCGGTGAACAGGTCATCCACACCATGCAGGTCGCCATACACTTCGTCGGTGGAAATGTGATGGAAGCGGAAGGCGCTCTTGGCCGGCTCTGCCAACTGCTGCCAGTAGGCGCGAGTGGCTTCCAGCAGACTGTAGGTGCCGACGATGTTGGTCTGGATAAAGTCCGACGGACCGTCGATGGAACGGTCGACATGGGACTCGGCCGCCAGGTGCATGATGGCCTGGGGCTGGAAGCGTGCCAGGACTGCACTGACGGTGGCCTGGTCGATGATATCGGCCTGGACGAACTCATAGCGGCTGTCGGTCGCGATGCTGGTCAGCGACTCAAGATTGCCCGCGTAGGTCAGTTTGTCGAGGTTGAGAACTTCATGTTCAGTGTTTTGAATCAAATGGCGGATCAGTGCGGAACCGATAAAACCGGCACCACCGGTAACAAGAATACGCATGTCGAGAGGCCTTTTCCTTAGACGGACATTGAGCGAATGGGGCATAGCTTGCGGGCTTGCGATGGGCGGTGCAAGGGGCGGTGGTCAGATTGGCCCGGCTTGCGTGCTCAAAGAAGACCATCACAATGGGCTAGGGTTGCATTCGACCTATTAACAATGGCGATATAAGCGCCGGACAAAAAAACCAGGGGCCGTCACATGTTGCTCGATACATTGATCCACCGCGCCAGTTTGCCGTGCCCTCAAGTCGGGCCGGAGCAAGCCTTGCAGTTGCTTGAGCAACATTACGGCCTCAGTGGCACGCTGCAGTCCCTGGGCAGCCAGCAAGACCTCAATTACCGGGTCGACAGTGACCGGGGCCGCTTCGTCCTGAAAATCTGCCGTGGCGAGTATGCCGCCGTCGAGCTGCACGCCCAGCACGCCGCTCTGGCGCACCTGCAGGCACATGCGGCGGTTCGGGTGCCCACGGTCATCAGTACCCTTGATGGCGAGCAACTGCTGAGCCTGACGGTGGCCGGGCAGGCGGTGCACCTGCGGTTGCTGGACTATATCGACGGCCAGCCGCTGACCCACCTGCCGCACCTGGGCCGTGAGCTGATCGCCGGGTTTGGCCAGCTGTGCGGGCAGATGAGCCGGGCATTGGCCGGCTTCGCCCATGAGGGCCTGGAGCGCACCCTGCAGTGGGACCCGCGCCACGCCCTGGAACTGATCCGTCATTTACTCTCGACACTCGACAACCTGCCCCAGCGTGCGGCCCTGGAACAGGTCGCCGCCCAGGTCGAGCAGCGCCTGCGCCCCCTGGCCGAGCAATTGCCGTGGCAGGCGGTGCATATGGATATCACCGATGACAACGTGGTGTGGCAGCGGGATGCCGAGCGGCATTGGCAGGTGCAGGGCGTTATCGACTTCGGTGATTTGGTGCATACCTGGCGGATTGCTGATTTGTCGGTGACCTGCGCCGCGTTATTGCACCACGCCGACGGCGACCCGTTTGCGATCCTGCCGGCGATCCAGGCCTGTCACGCGTTGACCCCTTTGCAACCCCAGGAATTGCAGGCGTTGTGGCCGCTGATTGTGGCCCGTGCGGCGGTTCTAGTCCTGAGCAGCGAACAGCAGCAGCGCCTGGACCCAGATAACTCTTACCTGTTGAAGAATGCCGAGCACGAGTGGGAAATTTTCCACGTTGCCACCTCGGTGCCGTTTGAATTGATGGAGGCGGCGATCCAGGCGTGCGTCGGTGCAACCCCCAAACCAGTGGCCAGCGAAGGCTTTGCCCCGCTGCTGCCGGGCCTGGTGGGGCGCGAGTTCGCGCTGATCGACCTGGGTGTACTCAGTGAACATTTCGAAGCCGGAAACTGGGAAACCCCTGGCATCGACCAACATCTATTGCAGCAGGCTGCAACGGTCCACGGCTTGGCGGCCAGTCGTTATGGCCAGTATCGCTTGTCCCGCACGCGTCCGGACTGCGCGAGCGAACCGCACACGTTCGCCCTGCACGTCGAACTGTATGTGCCCCAGGGCAGCGTCGTAGAGGCGCCGTTCGCCGGCATCCTGCGCAGCACTGCCGATGGCGTATTAAGTCTGCATAGCGCGCAACTGAATGTACGGCTACAGGGCCTGAAAAATGCCTTGCAACCCGGTGCCGCGGTGCTCAAAGGCCAGGTACTGGGGGAGGCGGGCGGGGCATTGACCGTGCAACTGTGCCGGGTTGACCTTGATCCGCCATTGTTCTGCACGCCGTCCCGCGCTGCGGCCTGGCAGGCGTTGTGCCCATCGCCGGCGACGCTGCTGGGCCTGGCCTGTGACGCCGAGCCGGAGTTGGATCCAGAAGCCTTGCTGGCCCGGCGCGACGCCAGCTTCGCCCGCTCGCAGAAGCACTATTACGTCGACCCGCCGCGCATCGAGCGTGGCTGGCGCAATCATCTGATCGACATGCAGGGCCGCTCGTACCTGGACATGCTCAACAATGTCGCGGTACTGGGCCACGGCCATCCGCGCATGGCCCAGGTGGCGGCGCGGCAGTGGTCGCTGCTCAACACCAACTCACGCTTTCATTACGCCGCAATTGCCGAGTTTTCCGAGCGTCTGCTGGCGCTGGCGCCCGAGTCCATGGACCGCGTGTTCCTGGTCAACAGTGGCACCGAAGCCAACGACCTGGCGATCCGCCTGGCCTGGGCCTACAGCGGCGGGCGCGACATGCTCAGTGTGCTGGAGGCCTATCACGGCTGGTCGGTGGCGGCCGATGCGGTGTCCACCTCGATCGCCGACAACCCCCAGGCCCTGAGCAGCCGGCCCGACTGGGTGCACCCCGTGACCGCGCCCAATACCTATCGCGGCGAATTCCGTGGCCCGGACACTGCGCCGGATTACGTGCGCAGCGTTGAGCACAACCTGGCGAAAATCGCCGCCAGCCAGCGCCAGTTGGCGGGCTTTATCTGCGAGCCGGTGTATGGCAATGCCGGTGGCATCGCCCTGCCACCGGGCTATTTGCAGCAGGTGTATGCCCTGGTGCGCGCCCAGGGTGGTGTGTGTATCGCCGATGAAGTGCAGGTCGGCTATGGGCGCATGGGCCATTTCTTCTGGGGCTTTGAAGAGCAGGGCGTGGTGCCGGACATCATCACCATGGCCAAGGGCATGGGTAACGGCCAGCCCCTCGGTGCGGTGATTACCCGCCGGGAAATCGCCGAAGCGCTGGAGGCCGAAGGGTACTTCTTCTCGTCCTCCGGCGGCAGCCCGGTCAGTTGCCAGATTGGTCTGGCGGTGCTGGATGTGATGGAGCAAGAAAAGCTCTGGGAAAACGCCCAGGTGGTCGGCGGGCACTTCAAGGCGCGGCTCGAGGCGCTGATCGAGCGCCATCCGCTGGTGGGGGCGGTGCATGGCTCGGGCTTTTATCTGGGGCTGGAGTTGGTGCGGGACCGGCAGACTCTGGAGCCGGCGACGCAAGAAACCGCCAAGCTGTGTGATCGCTTGCGTGAGCTGGGGATTTTTATGCAGCCGACCGGGGACTATTTGAACATCCTCAAGATCAAGCCGCCGATGGTCACGTCTAAACGCAGTGTGGATTTCTTTGTCGACATGTTGTCGAAGGTGCTGGATGAAGGGTTGTAACCCCCTTCAATAAATTGAAATGCTCCCACAGTTGATTGGGGTTTCACTTTTAAAGCCGATTGTTATCGGTATTATTTTGAGTTTTTTAGATAGTCGGATGTTTGCGCGCTTTAAAAGCCGATTTTTATCCGCTATAAAGTCGCGCAGCATTCCCCTTTCTGTCATCGGCCCTGGTTATCCTGGCCGCTGACCACCGCCCAGGAGATGATTCATGAGCCGTATCGTTACCGTCGCCGCTACCCAGATGGCTTGTTCCTGGGACCTTGAAGCCAATATCGAGACCGCTGAAAAGCTGGTCCGTGAGGCCGCCGCCAAAGGCGCGCAGATCATCCTGATCCAGGAACTGTTCGAAAGCCCGTACTTCTGCCAGAAGCCGAACCCGGACTATCTGCAACTGGCGACCTCGGTTGACGACAACGTGGCCATCAAGCACTTCCAGAAAATCGCCAAGGAACTGCAAGTGGTGCTGCCGATCAGCTTCTTCGAACTGGCTGGCCGTGCGCGTTTCAACAGCATCGCGATCATCGACGCCGACGGCTCCAACCTCGGGATTTATCGTAAAAGCCACATCCCGGATGGCCCTGGCTACCACGAAAAGTACTACTTCAACCCGGGTGATACCGGCTTCAAAGTGTGGAACACCCGCTACGCGAAGATCGGCGTGGGCATCTGCTGGGACCAGTGGTTCCCGGAATGCGCCCGCAGCATGGCGCTGCAAGGTGCAGAGATCCTGTTCTACCCGACCGCCATCGGCAGCGAGCCACACGACAAGACCATTTCGTCCCGCGACCACTGGCAGCGCGTGCAACAAGGCCATGCCGGCGCCAACCTGATGCCGCTGATCGCCAGTAACCGCATCGGCAACGAAGAGCAGGACGGCTACGACATTACCTTCTACGGCTCGTCGTTCATTGCCAACCAGTTCGGCGAAAAAGTCGAAGAGCTCAACGAAACCGCAGAAGGCATCCTGGTGCACAGTTTCGACCTCGATGAGCTGGAGCACATCCGCAGCGCGTGGGGCTCGTTCCGTGATCGCCGGCCGAACCTGTACGGCGCGCTCAAGACCCTCGACGGTTCCCTGGAGTCCTGATCGCCATGACCACTTTGCACAGCACGCCTCGCGCTGACGGCTTTTATATGCCAGCCGAGTGGGCGCCCCAGACCCAGGCCTGGATGATCTGGCCCGAGCGCCCCGACAACTGGCGCCTGGGCGGCAAGCCGGCGCAGGCGGCCCATGCGGCAGTGGCCAAGGCCATTGCGCGTTTTGAACCGGTGACGGTTGCGGTCTCCGCCGGCCAGTACGAAAACGCCCGGGCGCGCCTGGATGTGCCGAATATCCGAGTGGTGGAGATGTCCAGCGACGATGCGTGGGTACGCGACAGCGGGCCGACCTTCGTGATCAATGACCAGGGCGAAGTGCGTGGCGTGAACTGGGATTTCAACGCCTGGGGCGGGTTTGACGGTGGCTTGTATGCGCCGTGGAACCGCGATTCCCAGGTGGGCGGCAAGATCCTTGAGATCGAGCGCAGCCCGCGTTATCGCACCGAGGGTTTTGTGCTGGAGGGCGGTTCGATCCACGTTGATGGTGAAGGCACGCTGATCACCACCGAGGAATGCCTGCTTAATCGTAATCGCAACCCGCACCTGGGCCGCGAAGAGATCGAAGCGGTCCTCAGCGCCAACCTGGCTGTGGATAAGATCATCTGGCTGCCCGACGGTCTGTTCAACGACGAAACCGACGGCCATGTGGATAACTTCTGCTGCTACGTGCGCCCGGGCGAAGTATTGCTGGCCTGGACCGACGACCCGCAAGACCCGAACTATGCGCGCTGCCATGCCGCCATGGACGTGCTGCAAAACAGCACAGACGCCAAGGGCCGCGCGTTTATCGTACATAAAATGCCGATCCCGGGGCCGTTGTACGCCACTGAGGAAGAGTGCGCCGGTGTTGATCCGGTGGACGGTTCCCAGGAGCGTAATCCGACCGTGCGTTTGGCTGGTTCCTACGTCAACTTTCTGATCGTCAACGGCGGCATCATCGCGCCGAGTTTTGATGACCCGCTGGACAGTCGCGCCGAGGAAATCCTTCAGGGTCTGTTCCCGCAACATGAAGTGGTGATGGTGCCAGGTCGTGAACTGTTACTGGGGGGCGGCAATATCCACTGTCTGACCCAACAACAGCCCGCGCCGCACAAAAACTGAGTGCACTTGTAACAGGCGATTTCGCCGTACGACGGCTGATCGCCAGCCACTGCACTGGGCAATAACAGCAAGCCCACGGCCCATTGGGGCCGTGGGCTTTTTTGTGTGTGCAAGCCCGTAAATCGGGCTTATTGGCATAGCTCTTGTATCGGCGTTGTGACAGTGATCGGGGTTTGTGACTGCACAGTTCTGTCATAAACCTTGAGTAAGTTAGCCGCTCAAGCAGTAGGAGAGAGCGCTGAAATGAACGCCGATATCAACCTGGTCTATACACGCGCGCCCCACCCCCTGGCAGTTCGGGGCGAAGCGATTCACGCGCTGGCACTCTGGTTGAAGGAAAACGGCTCGCGCCGGATCCGGCAGGCTGATCCACGCAGGGTGATGAGTGAGCGCTACCCGCTGGGGTTGTTCAGTGAGGATGAGGTGCAAGTGCTATGCGAATTGATCCGCAACTGACTGCCACTGATCTGCAAGTGTGGGAGCGGGCTTGCCCTAATGCCAGTCAGTTAAGCGCAGATCCCCTGTGGGAGCGGGCTTGCTCGCGAAAGCAGTGGGTCAGTCAACATCAATGTTGGCTGGGCCGACGTCTTCGCGGCGATGCGGCGATCCGACAAGCCCGCTCCCCCATGAGCCGCATGTGGCTTAGAAGTTGTACGTCCCCGTTACCACCAGGCTGCGCGGCTCACCAAACTGGATCTGGTTGGCGCTGGTCGCCGACGCGTAGTACGTCTTGTCGCTGATGTTATTGAGCGCCGCCTTCACATCCCAGTCCTTGTGCCGGAACCCGGCCAGGGCGTCCCAGCGGCCATAGCCCGGCAACACCACGGTGTTGGCGTTATCGGCATAACGATCACCCACCAGGGTCAGGCCGGTTTCGGCGTACCAGCCCATTTCCGGTTTCCAGGTAACGAACAGGCTGGCGTTGCGCTTGGCCACGTCGCTGATGCGTTTGCCTTCAAAGCCATTGTTGTCTTTCACCACTTTGGCATCCTGTACGCCGATGCCGCCGCGTACATACCAGTTGCCGACGATTTTGCCGGTGGTGGTCAGCTCGATACCACGGGAACGCTGGATTCCGCTGAGCAGGGTGATCAGTGGCTTCTCTGGGTCGCGGGTGCGGCGGTTGTAGAGCTCCAGTTCATACACGGCGAGGGTGGTGCTCAAGCGGTCGTCGAGCCAGTCGCTCTTGACCCCGATTTCCTTTTGCTTGGTCAGCTCGGGGCTCAGGTCATTGGTATTGTCCGTCGCATTCGGGGTGATGCCGATCAGGCCGCCGCCGGTGGGGGAAAACGTCTTGCTCCATGACGCGTAGAACGAATGGTTCTCCACCGGCGTCCACACCACGCCCAGCCGTGGGCTGGTGTTGTGGCTGTCGACCTTTTTGCGCAGGTTGATGATTTTATTGGTGGTGTCCACTTCAAAACGGTCGTAGCGCAAACCCGCGAGCAACTGCCACTGATCGTTCAGGCGCAGTTGGTCCTGCACATACAGGCCTTGGCTTTCGACCTCGGTGTGGTTGTTGCTCGAGATCGTCATCGGCCCGGTATGGCTCAGGTGGCGGTTGGGGTGGTTCAGATCCAGCGCCGGGACGCCCTGGCCACTGTACAACTTCGGATCACGGCGCTGGCTGCCCAGCTCCACGCCGGTCAGCAGGCGGTGTTCCAGGCCAAAGGTATTGAAGCCACCTTCGAGTTCGACGTTATTGAATACGTTGCGCGTCGTCAGGTCTTGCTGCCAGCGCTGGCGCCCGACCATGTTGGTCACGGGGTTGTAGCCGGTCAGGTAGGTGTTGTCGAAGTCACTGTCGAGCTTGAACACGCCCAGGGTGTGGCGCAGTTGCCAGCTGTCGTTGAGTTCATAGGCGAGCTTGGAGCGCAGGGATTGGGTGGTGTCGTCGATATAGTCCCGTGGGTCGCCGTAGGTGGTGTCGCGGCTCACATCGGCCGGGCGCCCGCGCACGCCGGGGATGCCACGGTCCGGGGTGCGGTCGTAGCGGCTGTATTCGTATTGCACCAGCCAGTTCAGTTGCGGGGTCAGTTGCCAGCTTATCGACGGCGCGAACAGTTTGCGGTTGCCGCTGATGCCGTCGCGGAAGCTGTCGGTGTCCTCGTTGCCCATGTTCAGGCGCAGGCTGATGTTCTCGGTCGGGTCAGCGCTCAAGTCGGTGTACAGACTGCGCAGCCCGTTCGTGCCGCCTTGGGCCTCGAGGCTGGAAGCACGCCCGGCCTGGGGCATTTTGCTGACGCGGTTGACGATCCCGCCCTGGCCACCACGGCCGTACAACACGGCGGCGGGGCCCTTGAGCACGTCGATGCGTTCGATGTTGTGCAGGTCGCGTACGTACTGGCTGTCGTCGCGGATGCCATCGAGGTAGAAGTCGTTGCTGGCATCGAAGCCACGGATGCGCAAACTGTCGAAGCGCGTGTCGGCGCCGCTGCTGACGTTGGGGATGCCACTCAGGGCCTGGCCCAGATCGTTGGTGCCGTAGGCGCGCAGGTTCTCGGTCTTTACCGAGTCGATCGCCTGGGGCGCGTAGCGCACCGGCGTGCTTGTGCGCGTGGCGGTGTTGGTGTCTTTGACGCGCGGGTCGTCCTCGTCAGCTTCGGCGCTGATGGAGGTGGCGGGCAGTGTGGTCGCGGCGCAGGCAAATCCGGCGCACAGCAGTGCGGAAAGCCCAAGGGTTATGGGCGTCAGGCGAGAGGCAGGCATCTAGGGGCGTATCCGTAAGAAGGAGGAAGAAAACGCGCGAATGATAATGCTTGCTATTTGCGCGCGTTAATCATTCCTCGACCTTCCACGAAAACAAATGTTTCAAGATGTGTTTTTTATAGAATTTTACGCCGCAGGGGAAAATGCGTTACCCACCAGCGGCTTATTCAGGCGATGAATTGGCCGAGCGTATATATCGCGTAAATAATGGCTAAATAATATCGCTTAGACTTTTTTTGCCTAAATACAGACGATTCACTAAATTGACATGCGGCTGAGGGCGCGGATAGGATTCGCCTCAACGCCTGTGGCTAACCGCCATGACTTCCCTATAAAAAAAGGCCCGCGGCATATTCGGTCGTCCGCGGGCCTTT
This sequence comes from Pseudomonas sp. FP818, assembly GCF_030687335.1. NCBI lineage: Bacteria > Pseudomonadati > Pseudomonadota > Gammaproteobacteria > Pseudomonadales > Pseudomonadaceae > Pseudomonas > Pseudomonas sp. FP818. Next base: position 290,220 of record NZ_CP117427.1, read on the forward strand.
TTTTATCCGGGGAAAGTTGATACCAAAAAAGCCAAATGGAGCCAGGTGTCACAGCGCGTACTCAACCAGTAATAAGGAATAAGAAAATGTTGAATAAACGGATGGGTCTGATTGCTCTGGGGATTTTGAGCGCTACTCAGGCAATGGCAAACGACCAGGAGCAATCCAAAGGCTTCGTGGAAGACAGCCACCTGAACATCGCGGCGCGTAATGCGTATATCAGCCGCGATTACAAAGACGGCGGTAAAGATAAAGCTGAATGGGGCCAAGGCTTTATCGGTAAGTTTGAGTCCGGCTTCACCCAAGGCACCGTCGGTGTGGGTGTGGACGTGATCGGCCAATACGCCATCCGTCTGGACGGTGGTAAAGGTCGCAGCGGCGCTGGTGGCATCAACTTCTTCAAGCAAGGCGACAGCGGCGCAGCACCACACGACCTGGCCAAGGGCGGCGCAGCCGTCAAGGCACGCATCTCCAGCACCGTACTGAAGTACGGTGACCAGATGCCAGCCGTGCCGGTCCTGCAGTACGACAACTCCCGTCTGTTGTCGGAAACCTACACCGGTACCTCGATCGTTTCCAAAGAGATCAAGGGTCTGGAGCTGCAAGGCGGTTACTTCACCAAGGAAGCCCAAAAAGGCGCCGAAGGCACCGACAGCGGCAACCTGAAAAACATCGCCTACCTGGGCGGTAGCTACAAATTCACCGAAAGCCTGTCGGCCGCGCTGTACGCATCCGACATGGAAGACGTGCTGAAGAAGCAATACGTCAACGTCAACTACGTGCTGGCCCTGCCGCAAGAGCAGTCCCTGACGTTTGACTTCAACGGCTACAAGACCAAGCTGGACAAGAGCTTCGCCCAGCTGACTCAAGGTGATGCCGACGCTCGCGACAATAAAATCTGGAGTTTGGGCGCCACTTGGGCCTTCGGTCCGCACAGCCTGACCCTGGCACACCAGCGCAGCACCGGTGACACCGGCTACATGTACGGCGGCTACCGTAACAACACCAAGGGTAGTGGTATCGGCGACGGTGGTAACACCATCCTGCTGGCCAACTCCTTCTGGTCTGACTTCAACGGTAAAGACGAGCGCTCCTGGCAGGTCGGCTACGGCATTGACTTCACCACCTTTGGCGTACCGGGCCTGAGCTACAACATCGCTTACGTGCGCGGCACCAACATCGACGACGGTAGCAACCGTGGCGATGGCACCGAGCGTGAAATCTTCAACCAGTTCAAGTACGTGGTACAGAGCGGCCCGGCTAAAGACCTGAGCCTGCGTGCCCGTGCCTCCTGGTTGCGTGTTTCGACCAACGCCAACAACTACAACGTTGGTGGTAACGAAATCCGTCTGTTCGCCGACTACCCGATCAACGTGTTCTAAGATCGTGCGTCGTGCCTGATACCAGGCAATAAAAAACCCCGACGTGTCGGGGTTTTTTTATGGCTGCCTGAAACCTTACGCCTTGACCTGCGCCAACTTCTGGCAGTTGGCCTTGCGTGTCGGGTACTGCCCGCATTTGCGCAGTACGCTTTGCACCTGTTGGGTGTTCTGCAGTTGCTGATTGGCCAGCAGCTTCTCGGTGATAAACAACTCTTCCGAACCCAAGTGGCGCTCGGCTGTGTCGATCATGGCCAGCGCGGCCTTGCCATCGCCGCGCTTGAGGTAGTAGCTGATCATCAAGTCATAGGTCGAAGGCCCGGCCAGGGACCAGTCCTTGATCGCCTGCAATTGCTGGAGCGCCTCGGCGTTTTTGCCCTGGGCCAGGCGCACGGCGTAGGCGGTGCGGCGGATGTTTGGCTGGTCCTTGACCGGTGAACTCAAGGCGCGCCGGATAAACGCATCGGCTTCGGGCACCTTGTTTTTTGCCAGGGCAGCGGTGGCGGCGTAGGCGTCCTTGTAACCCTGCATGGCCTTGGCCACAGGGGCGGCGTCACGCACCTTCGGCCAGTTCGTGGTGTTGACCCGGGCGCGGCGCTCCTTGCGGTACTCGCGTTGCAGGTACTGGCGCAGCTCGGTGTCACGGTCGATGGCGGACATGTGGGAGCGGTTGAAGTAATCGGTGGTGGCGGTGATGGTATGGGTCAGGCCGTCCTTGACCAGCACGTCCAGCTCCTTGGTAAAGCGGTCGAGGTTGAACTGCTGCAATGAGTCTTGCATCGCGTCCTTGCGGGCGGTGAGAAAGCCCGTCAGCAATGGTTTCTGCTTGCCCTGGAAATCATTCAGGCGCTCCAGGCTGTGGGTGGCCGCACGGGGCGCGTAGCCGGCCCGGATCATCAGGTCGGTGCCGAGCAGATCGGCCTGGTCTTCCTGGCTGCGGCCCCACGCAGTGCTCCACACGTTGTCGGAAAAACTGTTGGCCAGCGAGGTATACAACACGGTATTGCCGATGGTTTTTTGCGTGCCGGCCGGGTCTTTGCTGAACAGTTTCATGGTGCCCGAACTGCGGTCCACCCCGGTGTTGGCCGCCACGGTTGCCAGGGCCACTGTGGACGCCACGGTGGTGAACATATCCTTCTGCTGCTGGAAGGCAGCGGCGCGGTCATGGTGATGCAACAGCACATGGCTCATTTCGTGGCCGAGCATGGCGGCGATTTCATCTTCACTGCCGACGTTCTCCAGCATGCCCAGGGGCACGAAGATATTGCCGTACGGGTCCGCCGACGGCCCGAAGCTGTAGCTGTCGGTGATCTTCACCTGCAACAGCGGCAACTGCCCCGGCCAGCCCTTGGACAGGCGCGTGACGATGCCCTGCAAGTACACCTGCAGCATCGGGATATCCACCAGGTTCTGCTGGCGTGCCTCGGCGGCAGGTACGGTGCGGCCGTCGTAGCTCAAGCGCTGCTGGCCCGCGCGCTGCGGGTCGAGCCTGTAGTACTGGCGCACGTCGGCGTTATCCACATAGTGGCCTTCGACGCGCGACTGCGTCGATGGCCCCACCAGGTTCATAAACGCCTGGTCTGCCCCCTTCAAGGTGGCGCAGCCGCTGAGCAATGCACTGGCCAGCAATAGATATCCCTTCACCGCGATACTCCCTTATTGATTGCAGCCGGCACCGTAGCCGAGGGTGGACTTGTTGTTACTGTCCTTGGCCAGGCTTTGGGGCATGAGCTGGCACGGCAGCTCGGTGACGTGGAAGGGCGGCTCGATGCGCAGGTCCCCGGTATCCAGCCAGACTTTCTGCCCAGCCAGTTCCACCTGGACCAGCTCCAGTTCCTTGTTGAGTTTCAACACCTGAACGGGTTGCTTGGGGGTGTCTTTGCGGGCGATTTCCCGCTGCAGCTTGCCCTGCTCGTCCACCACCTCCACCGGGTCGGCCAGGAACTCCTTGATGACGTGGGTTTCGGCCAGTACGCCCTGGCTGTAGAGCGCGGCGAGTAACACGATGAGGATTCTGTTCATCCTTGGTTTCCTTGAGTGAGACGACATGGCGGCACCCTCAGCGGCCACGGTCGAAGAAAGCTTCGATCCGCTCGCTGAACAGCGCCAATGACAGCAAAACAATACCCAGCACGTTGACCAGGGTGATGTGGTTCAGATACAGCACCCAGCACACCGCCAGCAGCACCAGCATCACCAGCCCCCACGACGGGTAGGGCGAGGTGAAGAAGCGGGTTTCGTGATCCCGCCAGCGAGTCCAGGTTTGCAAACCGGCCAGGCGCCGTGCATGCAGGGCCTTGAGCACGATAATCAGCGCCAGCAGCCCAAGCTCCAGGACGTCTACCCAGTGCAGGTTCAACCTCGGGAAATTGGCCGGCTCGCGGTCGTAATCCATGCCCTTGTTGATCAGGTTGTCCAGAGCCATGGCATGCAGGTAAACCCCGGGGATCAGGCCATGCACGGGCGACTGCACCAGGTCGCCGGTGGAGGTGATACTGGCCCCGACCATCACCAGTCGGTCGCGCAGCAACCCGGCCACCAACGCCTGGTCTTCCGGCGAGCTGACCTCCAGGTCGCTGGCCGACAGGGTCAGGCTATACGGGCAACGGGCCTGGGCGGAGTCGTCGAGTTTCCAGAACACCGCCTGGAACAATTGCGCCACCCCATCCAGCACAAAGTTGCGCGGTGGTGCGCAGTGCCGGATATCCGCGATCTGCGCCTGCTGCGGCGCCAGCTTCAAGCCCCACTGCACGGCGATCGGCTGTAGCTGTGCAGCGGCTTCAGCATCCCGCGGCAGTTGGTCGGCACACGGCTGGCCCTTGCAGAACTGGCGGTACAGCGCCAGGGCCGGGGTTTCCATTACCCCCAGCGCGGTCGGCATCGCCAAGGGGTACTTGTCGTCCACACCGTCCCAGACCACCAGCCCTGGCTGGCTGAACGCGGCAAATTGCTCAAGGGTATTGGCCTGCCCATTCTCGCCCCGTGTCACCCCGGTGTTGGCCAGCAGCAACGGAATGCCCCGGCGCTGATAGCGCTCGAACACATTCGCCAACAACTGGCTGCCCCGCGTCGGGTCGCCCAGGGAGTGATCGTGGCTGTACAGCAAATCCACAAACACCGCCTTGGGCTTGTAGGCCAGCAAGCGCTTGAACAACTTGCTCTGCTCGCTATACGGCATCGGCCATGAGGTGTTGTTGCGCATCAGGTAGGCGTCGTCGATCAACACCACGGTGATATGTTGCTGGCCGGTGCTCGGGTAATTGCTGGAGAACATCCGGTTGAGCCACTGGGCGGATGCCTTGTCACTGGAACTGGCCAGGCCGAAGGGGTCGAGCACCGCCAGCAACACGATAAAAAACGCGAGCAAATAGCGACGACGATTAAAAAGCGGCGGGTTCTTCGACATCCATGTCTCGATAAAAAACGGCGGGTGCTGTTGGGGGCAGGGTTCCCGCAGCGAATGCATGGGTTTTAAAGGACGGGGAGGGGGGTGTCAATTAGAAATATGGCTAAGTGCCATCTTGCGCGCGTCGCCCTTGGCATCAAGCGGCAGATGACGTCCTCGCTGGGCGCGATTTCACCAGCCCCACTGCCAAGGCCGACAAAATCAGCGCAATCGAGATTCCCTCGTTGAGATCGACCCGATGCCCCAGCAACAGCATGGAGCCGGTGACGCCAAACACCGGGATCAGCAACGACAACGGCGCCACTTTGGAGACCGGGTACTCGCGCAGCAGCAGGTTCCAGCCCCAGTAACAAAAGTGCGTGGCCGCGTACACCTGGAACAACAGCGAGAACACCGTCAACCACTCCATATGGGTGACCAGCGCAGTGAACGGCGCCGATCCATGGGCCAGCCACGTCAGCAGCAACAACGGCAGCGGCGGGAACAGACTGGCCCACACCACAAAGGCAAACATCTCGCGCACTTTTGATTGCTTGATGATGACGTTGCCCACACTCCAACTGAACGCACTTACCAGCAACAGGCCATAACCCAGGGTTGTCGCCTCGCCCGGACTGCTGGCGATAATACCGACCAGTCCTACAGCCGCCAGCCCCACCCCGAGGATCTGGCCGACGCTCAGTTGCTCGCGAAACAACAACACCCCCCAAACCAGGGTAAAAAACGCACTGAACTGGATCAACAAGGCTGCCGTACCTGGCGGTACACCCCATTCAATCCCCAGGTTGATCAAGGCCCACATTGCCACCCCGAAAATCAGCCCGTAGGCCACCAACCACTTCATGGCAATGGCCGGGCGCCGCACAAAAAACACCCACGGCAACGCCGCCAACGTAAAGCGCAGCGCAGTCAGCAACAACGGATCAACCCCCGCCAGCCCCAACTTGGTAATCGGAAAATTCAGCCCCCAGACAGCCGTCACCAACACGGCCAGGGCCAGATGCTTCTTTTGCATGGTGTTCTGATTCCACAAAGCAGCGCCGGCACCTGTGTGCGCCAGCCAAGGCGCAACTATGCGCAATAGGCGCGATGGCTCGCTTGCACTATCAGGTCATAAATCATTAAATTCGGGCCATGCGCCAAACTGACATCGACCCCTACGAAAACACCCCCCGCGACGCCGTGGTCACCGCCAACGACTATGCCGATGGCCAGCACTTTGCGGTGCATACCCATCGCCGCGGGCAATTCGCCTACGCCGCCTGCGGCGTGATCACCGTCTTCACCCAACAGGGCAACTGGGTGGTGCCACCCCACCGCGCCATCTGGGTCCCGGCGGGCGTACCCCACGAAATGAGCATGAGCGGCCCGGTGACCATGCTCAACACCTACATCCGCCCCCACGCCGCAACCCGCCTGAACCTGCCCGCGCAATGTCAGGTGTTCGGTGTATCGACGCTGCTGCGCGAACTGCTGACCCGCGCCATCGACATACCGGCGCTGTACGAAAAGGACCACCTGCACGGCCGCCTGATGACCCTGCTGCTCGACGAAATAGCCGACATGCGCCCCCTGTCACTCAACGCCCCACTCCCCAACGACCCCCGGCTGGCCCCCATCTGTCGTCACCTGCTGGAACAGCCATCACTGGAAACCAGCATCGACGACATGACCCAGCGCCTCGGCATGAGCCGCCGCACCTTCACCCGCTTGTTTCGCCAGCAGACGGGCATCAGCTTTGTGGAATGGCGCCAGCAAGCCTGCCTGTTGGCGGCGGTGGTCAGGTTGGGGAACGGGGAGTCGGTGACGCGGGTGGCGATTGATTTGGGGTATAGCAGCTCGAGTGCGTTTACGAGTGTTTTCAGGCGGGTGTTGGGGGAGGTGCCTAGTCGGTATTTTGCGAAGGATTCGGTTGCTTGGGCTCAGGCCTAATGAGCATTTAGGCGCCCGACGCACAGCATCGGGCGCGAACGGCTTACTGCGGCTCAGGCCCCTCGGGCTGCATGGCCAGGAGCACATCGTCGAGGATCGCTTTACCCATCTCGCCCAGGTAGTGCGAAGAAAACGCATACTTTTCCCCGTCTACATCCATGGCGGCATCGAGCGAGAGAACATTGGCGTAGTAGAGCAGGTGGGAGGCGTGTTCAAGGGCTTCCTGGACGGGAATGCCGGCATTGACGCGGAAGACCTTCATATCGTGTTTGCTTTCGCCACAGTCTGCGAAGGTTACGGCACCGAGGGTGGTTGCTGGGGGTGAAGTGTTCATTGCTGGTCTCCGGAATACGGAAGGCCATAAGCGGGGAGTGCAGTGTGTCTTGAGGTCTTTTCGTACGGCATAAGCTTGCTCCTTTGGTACAACCAAAAAGAGCTGCCAGTCACGATTCCAAGCGTGAGGGTGGCAGCTGTACGCAGGTTGGAATCCGAGAAGAAGCGACTCGGCAGGCACGGGGCCTCCCACGTACAGCCGCCAAAAAGCACAAAAAACAGGCACAAAAAAAGCGCCCGCTGATTGCTTGACGACGCTGTAGCGTCTTCTTACTCGGGATTCCACGCCCGGTCACTGATGAGCAGCGACGTTGGGGAGGTTAGCGCGACGGCTTATGGGGTGCAACTTGCAGGGTGTGGGATTTTTCTGGTGGAGCAGTTCTCCGGAATATCGGCGGTTCTGAAACCCAATTCCCAGAAACAACAAAGCCCCTACATTTCTGTGGAGGCTTCGTTTTGTATGGTGCGGCACCAGGAGTCGAACCCGGGACCTACTGATTACAAGTCAGTCCCGTTAGCGATGTGTGATACGGGGTCTAGCGTATTATTTGTACGCGGAGATGCAATTTAAAGCCCCGATTTCCGAGCCTCCAGCCTCCTAATGTACGCGCCATCTGAAGCCGTTTATACCGGCTGAGGGCTGTGCACAAGGCTGTGGATAACTTGCGTGAAACGCAAAAAAGAATTATGCTTTGCGTGACTTTTCAGGGGCGGGCCGATGTCTAACCGGCATGCAGAAAAGCTCACACCTGACTATTTCTTATGTCATTAACGTCTGAATGGAGGCTTTGATATGACTGAATCCATGCAAAGCCTTTACAGTGCGTTCCGAGCCCACGGCCTGCCTAAGCGGCAGGTGCAAGCGTTCCTGCCTTCATGGTGGGATGACGAGATAGCTGAAACGCCTAGCGGTCTCCAGCAAGCTAAGTTCATCTTGGCGCGGGCATTGAATCTGAAGCTGCGATCTATCGCCGAGACGCCTGCGCGTATCGAGTTTGACTTGCCTGAGCAGCGTCGATTCAGGCTCATCAAAGGCACGACAGCGGACGATGTTGAGCTCGCTGTGGCTTTGGCTCGCAGTGCATCCAAAATCGTACTGTCTAATATCGAGCGTCCTTACGTACGGCCGGCAGCTGCAGCGGACATTCGTAAAAAGATATTGTCCTCTGGTAAACCTTGGGTGGGCTTGAGCGACCTATTGGACTACTGCTGGGAATGCGGCATTCCAGTAATCCATCTTGCGTCTTCTATTATGAAGAAAAAGATGGACGGTATCGCAATGTCTACGAACGAGCGCCCGTCGATTGTGCTCTCGTCGAAGAAAGAGTGCGGCTATCTGCTTTTCCACCTCGCTCACGAACTCGGACACATAGCTTTAGGGCATGTAGATGCCAATGGCGCGATCGTTGATACGGAAATTGCAAAAAACGATGACGGTCGGGATGACGATGAAGTTGCGGCTGATGAATTTGCGCTTGAGCTTCTTGCGGGTAAAGCATCAGCGAAGTTGCGGCTGGGTCGCTTTATGCCGGCCGCAGATCTCGCTAGAGTTGTAAACAACTATGGCGCTGCGAACCATATTGATCCAACACATGTTTTGTTGAATTGCGCTCATAACGGTAATTTTTGGCCGTTGTGTACTAAAACGCTTAAGCTTTTAGCTCGAAATGTGAGTGATAAAGCTTTGGTGTCTAGCTATTTGTTTTCAAATCTTGCAGAAGAGATTAAAGAAGATAGTCTCGACTTGCTAAGGGCTCTAGTTGACCCTGAATGATCCTACTGTCCGATAACGACTTGGTGGTCAAGCTTGCGCAATGTGACCTTCTTCAAGAAACTCTCGTTAGCTTAGAGTCGGGCGCCAATGATTGCTTCGTGCTTTCTAGCCTTCCATACAGCCTTCGTCTTAAAGACCCAGATAAATCTATCGAAAAGTATGTTGGAAGCGTACAGGCTTACGAGCGAATCTGTGGATTTCTCGAGCAGTGCAGCGTGCTCAATGACGCGAAAGTTGATTTTGACTTAATCGATCATATGCAAAAAATCGATGAGGTTGATCCTGGAGAGTTTGCTTTATTTCTGCACGCGAACGATCTCCATGGCAGCGGCGAACAGTTCAGAATACTGACCGGAGATAAGAGAGCGCTATCGGCTATCTGTTCCTATGAGCATTTTGATACGGCATTTTCTTTCCTGCCGGATAATGTTGATTGCTTGGAATCTTCAATGTTAAGGCTTATCGACTATGCCGGATATGAGTTTGTCAACGAGCGGGTTTCGGTCGCTCGACAACAAGTAATTGAAAAGAAATACGATAAAGTTCTTCGTTTTGCATTTGGCGAAGGCCGGGACGAAAAACATTGTACTGAATGCCTTCGCAGTTACATGCTTGATGTTGTAAAGCTATTCAATCCCCAGATGGGTTGACTGTCGGTACGCTCAGGTCGTACACATCCATCATAGATTCGTCTTTGTGGCCTGACGCCTGCTGCTTGTCCGCCCGGGTGCCCACGGTATCGGTGATGCCCTTGCGCTTGAAGTCGTGCATCCCGAAACGTTGCTCCTCAATGAGCACTTTCTTTTCAATGGCCTGAACGATCAGTCGCTGGAAGGCTGTATCAAGCTCCGACTTCGACAACTGTCGACCGGTGGCGGCAATGATCAGGAAGCGCTGATCTGCGCGGATCGGCACCGGCACACGCTTTCGTTCCCACGTCTCCGACCTGATGGCCTTGGCCGCATCCCACGCCGTCCGCAGCCGGGGCGTCCAACGGACAATATTGTCCCGGCTCCCCTTGCGGCGGTTGGTGAGGACGCCTTCGGCGAGTTCGTTCTCGTCGGTGAGCGTGATCGTCTCGATACCGCGCAGGCGGCAGAGGTAGCCGATTTCCATCACATACCAAAGGTAAGGCGAGCAGGCCCCGGGCTGGCCGCTCTTGAGCTGGCCTTGTTGTTTCGCGAACCTGATCAGGTTAACCATAACCGTGTCGTCTGGCAGTCGGCGCTGTTTGCGTTCTTTGGGCGACTCGATGCCCTTTGCCGGGTTACCAGCGGCCTTTGAATAGTTCACTACGACTATCGGAGATTGTGTTCGGTCGACAGGACGCCAAGGGGAGAAGTTTTTCAGATAGTCGGCACATTGAGAATCTGTGGATAACTCAATCGGCCCCAAAAAGAATGTACGTCTATTTGTACGTTTTCCAGAAACAACAAGGCCCCGCATTGCTGCGAGGCCTTGTTTTGTATGGTGCCGGCACCAGGAGTCGAACCCGGGACCTACTGATTACAAGTCAGTTGCTCTACCAACTGAGCTATACCGGCGTGTTAGGGCGACGATTATAGCGATTGGAAAGGTTCTGTAAACCCCTGAATTCTGACTATTTTTCAGAACGTGGTTTTTCCGCTGCCGGTCGCGCGCTCCAGCGCTTTGGCAAGGGGTGATGCGTGCCGGTGCCGAGGCCTTGGGGGGCGTAGGGCTTGATACGCAGAAGGTATCAAACCGCCCCTTGATCAGTATTAAACAACGCCGTTGTTCATTGCTAAGTTGAAGTGGCACTCAATGAGGAAAAGCCAATGAATTTCGCAGGGAAAACCGCCGTTATCACCGGCGCAGGCCGTGGCTTGGGGTTTGTCTACGCACAAGCACTGGCCCAGCGCGGGGCCAATGTGGTGATCAGTGATATCGGCGCCGATAACCTCGGTTCGGGAAGCGACTACGCCATCGCCCTGGACGCGGCACGCCGCCTTGAGGCCCAGGGGTTGAGCGCGGTTGCTCATCAGGGGGATTTGTCCAGCGAGCAAGGCTGTCGGCAATTGGTCGAGACGGCCATCGCGGCGTTTGGGCAGTTGGATATCCTGATTCATAACGCCGGCTGGGTGGGTTATCAATCCATTGAGGAGGCGGACGCGGCGTTTATCGGGCGTGCGCTGGGTATCAATGTCTATGCGCCCATCTGGCTATGCAAACATGCCTGGCAATACCTCAAGCCATCCACTGCCGCGCGGGTGGTGCTGACGTCGTCTGATCGGGCGATGTACCAGCAATATGCCCAGCCCGGGCTGGTGGCCTATGCGGCGGGCAAGATGGCGCAACTGGGCATCATGAATGCCCTGAGTATGGAAGGCGCGAAGGACGGGATCCTGGTCAATGCGGTGTCGCCGGTGGCCAAGACGCGCATGTGGGGCATTGAGGGTGAGCCGGACAATCTCAAGCCGGAGTGGGTGGCGCCGGGGGTGGTGTTCCTGGCGTCGGGGCAATGCCAGGACACGGGCTACATACTGCGCGCCAGTAATGGTCAATTTACCGCGACGCGGTTTGTCGAGAATCAGGGTGTGGAGTATCCCGTCGACCTGGCGCGAGTGAGTGCGTCCAGTGCCGAGCACGTTGCGCAGCAGTGGGAGCGCATAAAGCAGAGTCATTAGATTGACTTTCGACCGCTCGTCTAAATGAACATGATAAAAAACACCAAAATAATGACACCTCCACCGACCTGTCCCAGACTGCCTGAACAACATGTGCGCCCATGCTCTGCAAGCGGTACCGGGACAAGGAGGGGCTGTGAGCCAGGCCGACGAAGGTTTTGCAACGCATGCTATCCGTCAGGATCACCCGATGACGGCGACATTGCAGTTCTTCGAAGACACCCCCATCGACGACGCGTCTTCCCCTGCGGAACAACCCCAGCCAATCGACGCTTCAGCAAAACGCCCACGGGTGGTGGTGTTGGCCTCGGTCAATGGTGGGGTGGGCCGCAGCACGCTGGCGACGGCACTGGGCAGCGGCTTGCAGCGCCTCGGGCGGGCGGTGACGGTGCTGGAGCTGGATCCGCAAAACGCCCTGTACCTGCACTTTGACCTGCCCCAGGGCACCCCGGGCCTCGGTCGTGCCAGCCTGTGTAATCAACCTTGGGATCAGCTCGCCCAGCCCGGTTTCTGCGGCTGCCAGGTGGTGGTCTTCGGCGAGACCGATATGCAGCAGCAGGAAGACCTGCAGCGCTGGCTCAAGCAGGACCCGGAGTGGCTGGCGCAGCACTTGTCACGCCTGGGTTTGAGTGAGCAACACACGGTCATCATCGACACCCCCGCCGGCAATAATGTTTACCTGCACCAGGCATTACACGTCGCCGATACCGTGGTGGTGCTGGCCCTGGCAGACGCGGCGTCGCTGGGCACGCTGGAGCAGATGCAGCGATTGTTGGCGCCGTATCTTGCGCGCCCGTTGGCGCCACGTTGCCTGGTGTTGGTCAACCAACTGGATGAGGGCTGTGCCTTCAGCCTGGATATGCTGGACCTGTTCAAGCAGCGTCTTGGGGAAGGTGGCGTGGAAGTGATCCATCGTGACCCGCAGATCAGCGAGGCGCTGGCCTTTGGCGAGGACCCACTGGATAACGAGGCCGCGAGCCTGGCCTGTGACGATATCCATGGGCTGTGCCAGTTACTGGATGGCCCTCCAGGCGCGGCCTGAACCACGTCTTATACGGTTAGGCGCAAATGCTTATGCACAATTTGTTGGTCGCACAAGTGTTGAAACAGCCATTTTGTGAAGATGTTCTCATTACGCTGCAACTGCCTGTTTTGCGTGCGTTTTATTTTGTGAACAAATAATGACCAGTCAGCATTTGTGCCTGTGGCGCCCGTCTTTACGGCACTCGACAGAATTTCATCAACAGACTTATCCACAGGGCGTCCTGCCCTTTAATCGCGCTCGGCGAGCACCATCAGGTTGCGCGGGGTCAGCGCTGTTTCGCAGAAGCGGCCTACTTGAGCCTGGTAGCCGTTCTCTTGAAGAAACAGTGCCCGATCCAGAACCAGCCACATTTCCAACGGGCGGCGAAACAGCCCACGCACCAACTCCAGGTTTCGTACCTGCGCCAGGCGTTGCCAGCCGTGCTGCTCCAGCGCGGCCCAGTCCTGCTCGCCTGTGGATAACCCCTTGAGCGCCGCCAGGTGCTGGCAGTAGTCAGCAAAGGACCGATGCAGCCATTCGCTGGGCAACGAAGGCGTGGGCAGGTACTCATCGCACCCGCGCAGTTGCCGCTGCAACTGATCGAAACCCAGGCGCCGGGCCATGGAGGTGTCGCGTTGCAGGCGCACCCGCAAGCCGGCGGTGACGGTTTCGCTCAGGGGCAGGCCCAGGTCCTCCCGCGACAAGCGCAGCGCCGAGGCGCGGGCCGGGGCCGACAGCGCCTGGTACTGCTCGCTACTGATGCGGTTGTAACAGCAGGGCGCCACGGCCAGGTGCTTGCAGCCGGCGGCGCTGGCTAATTGCAGCAGGCGTACGTGCAGATCGCCACAGGCGTGCAGGGCGACGGGGGTGTGTTCGCCGCGCAGTTGTTGCACCGCGTCCTCGGCCATCACGTCTTGTGGGTGGTGGCGGGCGGGCATTTGATGATGGTCACTGAGGGCCTGGCCTGCGGCGATCAGCGCCGGGTCGTACTCCAGGCAGGTCAGGTGTTGCCCCGGTTGCAGCAGCCGCCGGCCGAGGTGGCCTTTACCGGCGCACCAGTCGAGCCAATGGGTGGGGCGCTCGGCAAACTGCAGAGCGCTGCCAAACGCCTCGATTTGCTGCCATTTACGCCCCGGTACATCGACATTCAGGCGCGCCGACGGCGCATGCAGCGCGCCCGCCGGTAACTTATCCACAGCACTGAGCTGGACGGCCAGCTGCGCCCATTGGGGAAACGGCGCTGGGGCCTGGAGTTCGGTGGGCAGGTTATGGCTGCTTTCGGCTTCTGCCAGGGAGCGCCGGCGCAGCCATTGGGCCAGCGCTGGATGCTGGGCTTCCCAAGGCAATTGCAGATGGGTGAAGGGCCGTGGTCGCCACAGCCCTTGATGTTCGGTGAGGAACGCATCCAGCGCGAGAAAACGGACCAGCAGTCGCTCGCCCGTCAACCCGCTGTCAGCGTCCCTGGCAGGCATCGACCCGCAACCAGCGTTCCAGCAGCTTGAAGCCGCGCACCAGCACATAGGCCATCAGCAGGTAGAACATCCCGGCGGCAAAGAAGATCTCCACCGGCAGGTAGGTGCGGGCAATGATGGTGCGGGCCATGCCGGTCAGTTCCAGCAAGGTCACGGTACTGGCCAGGGCGCTGGCCTTGAGCATCAGGATCACTTCGTTGCTGTAGGCCGGCAGGCCGATGCGCGCGGCGCGCGGCAGGATGATGTAGAACAGCGCCTTGGGCTTGGACATGCCCAGCGCCCGCGCCGCTTCGATTTCCCCGGGCGGGATGGCCTGGATCGCGCCGCGCAGGATCTCCGCGATGTAAGCGGCGGTGTGCAGGGTCATGGTGACGGTGGCGCACCAGAACGGGTCCCGCAGGTAGGGCCACAGGGCGCTCTCGCGCACGGCGTCGAACTGCGCCAGGCCGTAGTAGACCAAAAACAGCTGCACCAGCAACGGTGTGCCACGGAAGAAGAAGATGTAGCAGTAGGGCAGGGTGCGCACGTACCACAGGCGCGAAGAGCGGGCGATGCCCAGGGGGATCGCCAGCAGCAGCCCGGCGATGACCGCGATGGCCACCAGTTCCAGGGTCAGGGTCGCGCCCTGGGCCAGTCGTGGCAGCCACTTGATGATCACGGCCCAGTTCAGGCCCAGGTCGAAATGCGACAGCCAGCTGTAGTCGCCGTTCATTGCGTGCTCCTCGCAAAGCCGCGAGCGGCGCGTTTTTCCAGGAAGTACATGCCGACCATGGCCAGCACGGTGAGGCCCAGGTACATGAAGGCCGCGACCATGAAGAAGGTGAAAGGCTGCTTGGTAACGGTCACGCCGATTTGCGCGTGGCGCATGATTTCTTCCAGGCCGATCACCGAGACCAGCGCGGTGTCCTTCATCAAAATCATAAACAGGTTGCCCAGGCCCGGCAGGGCGATGCGCCACATCTGCGGCATGATCAACCGGGTGAAAATACGCAGCTTCGACAGGCCCAGGGCGATGCCCGCTTCACGATGGCCTTTGGGGATCGCCAGGATCGCGCCACGAAACACTTCGGTGGCGTAGGCGCCAAAGCACAGGCCCAGGGCAATCACGCCGGCAGCGAAGGCGCTGAGCGACAGGTCGGGGTTACCGAAGAACTCCCCGAGGGCACGCATCATATTGACCGTGCCGAAATAAATCAGCAGGACCCACAGCAGTTCGGGAATGCCCCGGACAATGGTCGAGTAAGCGCCGCCAAGCCATTGCAGGAACTTGTACGGGGAAGTCTTGGCCAAGGCGCCGGCCAGGCCGAGCACCAGCCCCAGGCATAACGCCGTGAGTGCCAGTTTGACGGTCATCAGCGCGCCGGCAGCGAGTGCGGGGCCGAATCCGTAGAGATCGAAATTCATGGTTTTTTCATATCGCGCAAGGCTTGCGAAAAGCCGGCGCGCTCAAGCGAGCGCGCCGGACTGGCCAATCAGGATCATTCGATGCTGAAAGGGAAGTACTTGTCGTTGATCTTCTTGTAGGTGCCGTCGGCCTTGATTTCCGCCAGGGCCTTGTTCAGGCGCTCGCGCAGTGGGTCGCCTTTGCGCACGGCGATGCCGATCTTGTCGCTTTCTACAACCGGATCGCCTTTGAACTCGTAGGCCGAACCGTCTTTGCTCTTGAGCCACTCGTATTGCACGTACTTGTCGGCGAGCATCCCGTCCAGGCGGCCGGATGTCAGGTCGAGGTAGGCGTTTTCCTGGGTGTCATAGAGCTTGGCGGTGGTGTCTGGCAGTTTGTCTTCCAGGTAGGTACCGGCCAATGTCGCGCGCTGGGCACCGATGATCTTGCCTTTGAGGTAGTCGGCGTCGGTCTTGAAGTCTTTGATGGATTTGGCCGCGATAAATTGCAGCTTGTTGGAGTAGTACGGGTCGGTGAAGTCAACGGCTTGCTTGCGCTCGTCGGTGATCGACAGCGACGACACCAGGAAGTCGAACTTCTTGGCGTTCAGGGCCGGGATGATGCCGTCCCAGTCCGAGACATACACTTCGCACTTCTCGACTTTCATCTTGGCGCACAGGGCGTCGCCGATGTCTTTGTCGAAGCCGACAACGTTGCCGCTGGCGTCTTTATTGTTGAAGGGCGGGTAAGCCGCCTCGATCCCCATTTTCAAAGTCTCGGCCATGGCCGTGGCGCTGAACGCCATGGAAACGGCGGCGGCCAGGAGGAATTTTTTATAGTTCTGCATGCATGTTGCTCCGTTAGCGGTTGCTGGACATGAATTGTTTGCAGCGCGCCGAAAGCGGGTTGTCAAACACCTGCTGTGGCGATCCTTGCTCTTCGACCAGCCCCTGGTGGAGGAACACCACTTCGCTGGACACTTGGCGGGCAAAGCCCATTTCGTGGGTGACCAGCAGCATGGTGCGGCCTTCTTCGGCCAGTGCGCGGATCACATTAAGTACTTCCTGAACCATTTCCGGGTCAAGTGCCGAAGTGGGCTCATCGAACAGAATGACTTTAGGTTGCATCGCCAGGGTGCGGGCGATGGCCGCGCGTTGTTGCTGGCCGCCAGACAATTGCGCCGGGTAGGCGTGGCGTTTGTCGCCAATGCCCACCTTGGCCAGCAGCGCTTCGGCCACTTCGATGGCTTCGGCCTTGCTCTGGCCGAGCACGCGGCGTGGGGCCTCGATGATGTTGTCGAGGATGCTCATGTGGGGCCAGAGGTTGAAATTCTGGAAGACAAAACCGATTTCGCTGCGCAGGCGATTGATCTGCTTGCCGTCGGCGGCCATCAGCTCGCCGTTTTTCGCGGCCTTGAGCTTGAGCTCTTCGCCGGCCACCAGGATCTGGCCCTGGTGCGGGTTTTCCAGCAGGTTGATGCAGCGCAGGAATGTGGACTTGCCGGAACCGGACGAACCCAGGATCGAGATCACATCGCCGTCGCGAGCGGTCAGCGAGATGCCTTTAAGCACCTCCAGCTCACCATAGCGTTTATGCAAGTTGCGGATTTCAAGCGCGGGCGCGGCCAAAGCCATGTGCGGTCCTCATTGTGTTCATTGCGTTCCTGCTGTTGGGTCGCCTTCCTGGCGTGGCGCCAAGCTAGCATAGCGTTCGGATGACAGCCAACAGCGCCACGGGCGTTAAACAGGCGGTGTGTGACAGGTTGTCGCATCGGCACAGTAGCGTGTCGCGCCATCAACAACCGAACAGCCGTTTTAACCGATAAACCCGTGGCAGTCGCGTAAAAAAGGGCGCGATGGTGCCAGCTTTGGCCGGGTGTTGGAAGGGTTAAACGGGTAAACGGCACCTATCGGCCCTTTAATTGGGCGTCACTGACTTTTTGTGTGTGTTTTTGGTGCGCTCATTCGTTCTTGAAGTGAGTCGACCGGTAACGCTGTGGCGGATTGCCAGTAATCTCAATGGCTTGCGAGCGCTGATGGATTGTCCTACAGGCCGCGTCAACCTTGGCTTTGTAACATTTTGGCGCAAATCTTGCGTAAAAAATAAAGAACGCCCCGTTTGTTTCTTTTCACGAAGACGCAGCAAACCGGGTGGACCGAATACGCAATTCCTCGCAAAGGTGTGTCAATGAGTAGTACGCAAAGCTCCAATGACCTCGAACAGGGGCTCAAACCGCGGCATGTCACCATGTTGTCGATTGCCGGTGTAATCGGCGCCGGTTTGTTTGTCGGCTCCGGCCACGCGATTGCGGCAGCCGGGCCTGCCGTGCTGCTGGCCTATGCCGCAGCCGGTACGTTGGTGGTGCTGGTGATGCGCATGCTGGCCGAGATGGCCGTTGCTTCGCCAGACACCGGTTCATTTTCCACCTACGCCGACCGGGCCATCGGCCATTGGGCCGGCTTTACCATCGGCTGGCTGTACTGGTGGTTCTGGGTGCTGGTGATTCCCCTGGAAGCCAACGCCGCCGCAACCATCCTGCATGCCTGGTTCCCCGATGTGGCGATCTGGGCCTTCACCTTGGTCATCACCCTGCTGCTGACCGCGACCAACCTGTTCAGTGTGAAGAACTACGGCGAGTTCGAGTTCTGGTTTGCCCTGATCAAGGTGGTGGCGATCATCGGCTTTGTGATCCTCGGCGTACTGGCGATCTTTGGCTTGCTGCCAGGCAGCCAGGTCAGCGGCGTCTCGCACCTGTTCGACACCCAAGGCTTTTTGCCCAACGGCATGGGCGCGGTGCTGGCGGCGATTCTGACCACCATGTTCTCGTTCATGGGCACCGAGATCGTGACCATCGCGGCCGCAGAGTCGAAGAACCCTGGCCAGCAGATCACCAAGGCCACCAACTCGGTGATCTGGCGGATCGGCTTGTTCTACCTGGTGTCGATCTTCATCGTCGTGGCCCTGGTGCCATGGAACGATCCGACCCTGGCAGCCGTTGGTTCCTACCAGACTGTGCTGGAACGCATGGGCATCCCGAATGCCAAGCTGATCGTCGACCTGGTGGTATTGGTCGCTGTAACCAGCTGCTTGAACTCGGCGCTGTACACCGCGTCGCGCATGCTGTTTTCCCTGGGCCGGCGTGGTGATGCGCCGGCAGTGGCCAAACGCACCAACAAGAGCGGCACGCCTTACTGGGCGGTGATGCTGTCTACCGGCGCGGCGTTCCTCGCGGTGTTCGCCAACTACGTGGCCCCGGCGGCGGTGTTTGAATTCCTGCTGGCCAGCTCCGGCGCGATTGCGCTGCTGGTGTACCTGGTGATTGCCGTGTCGCAACTGCGCATGCGTCAGAAACGGACCGCGGCGGGCGAGAAGATTGCCTTCAAGATGTGGCTGTTTCCGGGCCTGACTTATGCGGTGATCGTGTTTATCGTCGGCGCGTTGACCATCATGCTGTTCCAGGAAGCGCACCGGGTGGAGATTATTGCGACCGGTGTGTTGAGCCTGCTGGTGGTATTGGCGGGGTTGCTGGTGGCGAGCCGGCGCCGGGCCCAGAAGTTGGGGGCTGCGGTACTCAACTGACGAGTTGAAATGCTTGCTGCCTGGCACCACAAAGCACTGTGGGAGCCGGGCAGTTAAGCGCAGATTCCCTGTGGGAGCGGGCTTGCTCGCGAAAGCGGTGGGTCAGTCAACATCAATGTTGGCTGGGCCGACGTCTTCGCGAGCAAGCCCGCTCCCACAGGGGATCTTCGCTGCTTTGAGCATTGCGTTCGCTTAACTGATCGGCATTAGGGCTTGCCCGGCTCCCACATTGGTTTTGTATCAATCCTGCGCGCTGGTCAGCGCCTGGGATGCCGCCACGTAGTCCGCCTGGAACTGTGGCGATTCAATCCAGGCCAACGCCGCCGCTTCATCATCGCTGTCGGTGGACCACTGCCGATACTCGATCAGCGCCGCCAGGATAAAGTCCGTGGCGTTTTCTTCGCCTTCCTGCTCCAGCACCAGCGCCAGCAACGGGTGCGCCAGGAATGCCGCACACAGCGCCTGCTGGCTGGTCTCGCCGGCCGCGCGCATTTCCACGAACAGTTCGGTCAAGTCCACCGACTCAAGGTCAATGCGGTCGTCGTCACCGGCAAACGCATCCGGCTTCGGCGCATTGGCGCGCTGGGTGCGGTTCTGCTTGGCCTTGGCTTTTGCCCGTTGGGCACGTTTTTGCTGCTTGTCTGGCGAAGCCATGGGCTCACGTCCTTGGTTCAGGATCTGGGTGGCGTATTGAAGCGCAGGTCTGGCGAAATCCCAAGGGTTTCTACAGCCGGGTGCCCGGTGTGTCGGGCGCCAGTTGGCCGTGCTGCAGCCACGCCAGTGCAATCGGCCACAACCGATCCTGATATTCACTGCGAAAAAACGCGAAATGCCCGACGACCTCTTCGCCAATATCCCCCGGCGCGATACGCAGGTGCGTGCGCTCGCTGGCCTGGAAGTAATTCAGCAGACGCTCAATGGCGGGCACGGTACCAAACGGGTCGTCGCTGATGCTGATCGCCAGGATCTGTGCCTGCACCCGGGCAAAAGGCAACTCGTCCAAGGCCCGCCCGCTGGGGCGTGTTTCGTAGGTGGGGGTGGGTGTGCTCCAGTCCCGCACCACACCGGCGGGAGTGTCTTCCAGCCAGCCCAGGCGCTTGCCCGGGAAATACCCGCACACAGCAGTCACCAGCGGCATCACCAGGTGCCACTTGGCAAACATCCGCCAGCGCCCGCTCGCTTGATAGTCACGCCAGTAGGCGAACTGTGCGCCCACCGTCACCAGGCGCCTGATCGCGGCGCCCGACGCCCCGAGCCCGGCCGCGCAGCCGCCAAAGCTGTGGCCGACTACATCAATGGGCTGCCCGGCAAACTCGCGTTGCGCCCGTCGCAGGATGGCCTCGAAATCCAGCCGGCCCCAGTCTGACCACGAGGCTTTGAACCCACGCAACGAGCCACTGCGCGACTCGCCGATGCCGCGGTAGTCGTAGGTAATGACATCGAAACCCTTGGCAAACAGGTACTCGGCAAAGCGCGAATAGTGGCGGCAGCGCACTGAGGTGGCGGCGTTGATGATCACCACTGGGCGTTCGATATCGCTGCGGATATGGCGCCAGGTGAAGCCGCCAATGGGGTAGTGGTCGGCGGCGGGCTCGTGGAATGTCTCGGGGTGCGGGCGGCTGGGCAGGTTCATCACTGGCCTCGATCCATGCGCTTTCGATGGGGGGTGACGACCCGTGCGCAGTTTTTATTGGAGGCTGACACTAACAAAATCGCCAGCCAAAGGCGCGCAATACCTGCCAGCCAATCCCGTAAAAAAGGCGGTTGTGGCGAGCGGGCTTGCCCGCGTTGGGTCGCGCAGTGGCCCCAAAAATGGGACAGCCCTGCAGTCCAGCGCGGGCAAGCCCGCTCGCCACAGGTGTGTACAGGTAAATGTTGCATTCGGTTCAGGCGTGATTCAGCCGTGCTGCCGGCAATATACGCCAGCATCTCCCCCGCCCTGGCAGGTTAAACCATGGAACACCGCAACCG
Source organism: Pseudomonas sp. FP818 (assembly GCF_030687335.1). Classification (NCBI taxonomy): domain Bacteria; kingdom Pseudomonadati; phylum Pseudomonadota; class Gammaproteobacteria; order Pseudomonadales; family Pseudomonadaceae; genus Pseudomonas; species Pseudomonas sp. FP818. The sequence continues at coordinate 311,119 of NZ_CP117427.1, forward strand.
TTTTCGTGTGGAGGCCCTGGGTGTTTTCCTGGTGGCCTTGTTGTTATTTACCCTGGGCATCTGGGATCAGTCGCCGCAAGGGTTTGACGGGCGTTGGGCGGTGTTTATGCAGGAGATGTTTCGCCACGGCGCGAGCCTCTTCCCCACCACCTACGGTGAGCCTTACCCGGATTATCCGGGCACGGCGACCTATTTCAGCCTGCTCTTTGCCCGGCTGTTCGGTGCGCCTAACGACCTGGCTAACGTGTTGCCCACCGCTCTGGCGTCGGCTGGGGTCGTGGCCCTGGTCTACCGCTTGCTGGTGCCCTGCGGCCGGACCTGGGCGTTGCTGACGGTAGTGCTGACGGCATTGACCGCGCAATGGCTGGAGAAGTCGCGCTCAGTCTGCCTGGATCAGATGGTCTCCCTGCTGTGCCTGGGCTGTTTCTACTTGCTGCACACCGGCGAGCGCCTGGGCTCGCGGCTGCGTCAATACGCAATCTTTCCCTTGTTCGTGGCGGCGTTTGCCATGCGTGGCCCTTTGGGCTTGATCGAGGTCTGTGGGGTTGCTTGCGTGTACTGGGCGCTGGGGCCTGCCCGCACGCGGGAAGAGAAGATTGGCTTGCTGAAAAAGGTGCTTGCCCACGGCGTGATCGGCCTGGTCCTGCTCCTTGCCTGTTGGTGGGTGTTTGCTGAAGCTGGCGCGGATCAGCGGGGGTGATGCTTTTGCCGACGAGGTGATGAAGATGCAGGTGGCCGGTCGCCTGGATGAAAGCGGCGAGCCGTTCTACTTCTACTTCAAGCTGAGCCTGTATCGCTATTTCCCGGTGATCCCGCTGGCGCTGGCGACGTTGATTGCCCTGCGCCACACCTGGTCAGCGCGCAATGATGATGCCGATGTGCGGCTGATGCTGCGCCTGGGCGGCTGTGGCCTGATCCTGCTGGGGTTGTCGGTGCCGAACTTCAAGCGTGCCTACTACATCCTGCCGATGGTCCCGATGTTTGCCGCGGTGGCGGCTTATGGGCTGCTTCAGGCCCGGGGTTGGTTGCTTGGGGTGCGTCGGGGTTATGCGTGGCTGGTGGCGATCCTGCCGCTGCTGGGGGTTGTCGTGGTCTTGGTCTGCCGCCAGTTGTGGAGCAAACACGGTTACTGGCCTGATGTTTCAGTGCCGGGGTTGATTGCGCTGCTGATCGCCCTGCAGTTGGCGGCGGTGGTGGCCTGGCGTCGCTGGCGCAGCCGTGTGGGGGCGCGACTGGTGGTGCTCAGCCTGATCGCGCTGGCCACCCAATGGCTGGTGCTGGTGACGGTCGTGGAGCCGGCCAAGGATCTGCAATTCGACACCAAAAACTTTGTGGGTGCGGTGGAAACCCTGCGGGCCGAGCACCCCGGGCCGCTGGTGTTTCTCAACCTTGGCAAGGACACCTGGGCCATTCGCTACATCATGAACCTGGATCATGACGAGCAGCCGCTGTTTATCGGGCGCGATGACCTTGCGCGCCTGAACGCACTGCCGCGCTCGTCCTGGGTGATTGTCGCGCGCAAGGAAACCGAACTGCTGCAGGGCACGCCGCTGCAGCATCTGGTACCGGCTTTCAATGGGCGGCTTAATGACAACCCGTTGCTGGTGTTCCGGGTGCCATGATCAGCCGCCGCCGTGGATTTACAACTCAATCAAAAGTTGTAGGCCAGCGTACCGACGAGCGTACGACGGTTGCCGATAAAGCAGTCGCCTCGCGCCAGGCATGTGGTGTAGTAGGTCTTGTCTTCAAGGTTGGTCGCGTTGAGCGTCAGGTTCCAGTTCTGGTAGCGGTACCCGAGCATCGCATCCACCAGGGTAGAAGACGGCGTTTTCAGGCGGTCGGCGCCATCCCAGCTGGTTCCCACATAGCGAATGCCGGCACCGACACTGAACCCGGAAATGTCGCCGATGCTGAACCGATGTTGGCTCCATACCGAGGCCATGTTCTCTGGAACGCTGGACAGGCGCTTGCCTTGCTCGGCGGGCGCGCCCTTGATGACGGTGGTGTCGGTGTAGCTGTAGGTGCCAATCAGGTCCCAGTCGGGCGTGACCGTCACCAGCGCTTCGAGCTCCAGGCCACGGGCGCGGGTTTCACCACTTTGCAGGGTATTCATCGCATCCAGGGGGTCGGGCATGCGGCGGTTCTGCTCGCGAATGTCATACACCGCTGCGGTGTAGAGACTGTTGCTGCCAACCGGCTGATATTTCACCCCCAGCTCCCACTGTTTGCCCTTGAGCGGTACGTAGGGCTCCAGCGTTCGCCGGTTGAGGCCGATTTGGGGCTGGAATGATTCGCTGTAGCTCAAGTAGGGCGCTATGCCGTTGTCGAACAGGTAGGTCAGGCCTGCGCGGCCGGTCACCTTGTCGTCCTTTTGCCGGGCGCTGCCTTGGGTTTGGCTGGCGGCCCAATCCTTGCGCAGGCCGAGGGTCAGCAGCCACTGTTCGTATTTGATCTGGTCCTGGGCATACAGCCCTTGTTGCATGACCCGTTGTTCCGGGTCTGCGGTGAGGCGAATGACCGAGGGATCAAAGGTGCCATACACCGGTTCGTACACGTTCAGTGGTGTTGCGTTACCGCTGGCACCTTCCCGGTTGGAGACCGCATGCTGGTAGTCGCCCCCCAGCAGCAGCGTGTGCTGTAGCGGGCCGGTGTCAAATCGGGCCTCGGCGTTTTGGTCGGCAACCCAGACTTTGACCTCTGGCTTGGAAACGTAATAGACACGGTCGAGGGTCTGGTTATCGGCGTTAAACGGTGGGTTTCTTGCGAATTTCGCATAAATCGACTGGTAGCTGACTTTGCTTTTCTGCCAGCGCAGGTTCTGGCGCAGCGTCCATGTGTCGTTCAGGTGCCACGAGAATTGCGACGTCAGGGCTGTCTGGTCACTGTCGTATTCGTCGAACCCTGGCTCGCTGGCGAACCGGTTGCTGTGGATCCGGCCATATGGCGCATTCCAGACGGTACCTTTGTGTGGGAAGAACTGCGTGGTGGAGCCGCTGTCATCGCGCTGGATGTTGGCCATGACGGTCCAGTCGATATCTTCGTTGGGGCGCCAGGTCAGCGATGGCATCAGCACCTGGCGGTTGTCTTTGACATGATCAACCTGGGTGTCGCTGTCGCGCTGGATCGCCACCAGCCGGTACAGCAGCGTGCCTTGCGGGTTCAGAGCGCCGGTGGTGTCGACGGCGACCTGCTTGCGGTTGTAATTGCCGTATTGCAGTTGCAGTTCGGTGTGCTGTTCGGCTTTGGGGCGTTTGCTGACCTGGTTGATCAGGCCGCCCACCGGGCTTTGCCCATACAGCATCGACGCGGGGCCCTTGAGCACTTCAAGGCGTTCCAGGGTGAAGGGGTCGGTGCGCACGTTGGTGTAAGTGCCGAAGCTCTGCTGTAAACCATCAAGGAACAGGGCCGGCGAGCTGCCTCGCACTTTCGACCAGTCTCCGCGGCTATCGAGCCCGAAGGTTTCGGCCCGCACCCCGGAAACATATCGCAATGCGTCTTGCACGGTCAGCGCGCCCTGATCGCGCATGCGGTCGGCGCTGATGACGGAAATCGACTGGGGGATCTCAGTGATGGGGGTGTCGGTCTTGGCCCCTGTTGTACTGCGCTTGGCGACGTAGCCTTTGACCGGGCCGTCGGCCGTTTCTTCTGAGGCAGTTGCCGTAATACTTTGGCTGGGCAGTTCGAGCTGGCCTGTTTTCTCGGCCGCGTCTGCGACCGGGACAAGCATCGAAGCGAATCCGAAGGGGGCAAGGCCAAACGCCTTCAACCATGAACCTGACTCGCGTGCAGAGGGCATCGCAGCTCCTTGATTATTGTTAGTGGTGCAGGGGGGATTTTGCGCGCCAGCTTAAATGATAATAATTGCTATTAGCAACCATGGGCTTCAGTCGAGCCTGGCTTTTTGGCGGGGGTGTTTGATGCGGGCGACCGGGTGGGGTCGCCCTGAGCGGGGAGGGCCAATCAAGGCTGGCAGTCAGGCAGGAGTGCGAAGTGACATTCGTCCTGAACTACCTGGAAGGGGGCGACGAACTATTTGCAGCGATACCCCTCGGGCATCGTGACGGTGTAGTTGCGCTGCACGCGATCCTGGAAGTTCAGGTTCTGCAGGCCCTGCTGCACCAGGAAGGCTTCGACCTTGGCGGCCTGGCAGTCCTCGTTGTAGGACGTTACCCGCAGCAGGTACACCGCGCGTTTGCTCGCTTCATCCCGGGCCGTGGCGGTGAAGGTGGTGAGGGTGGTGTAGCCGGTGCGCTCCGAGCTGCCTACCGGGCCATAGGTGGTGTTCGGCGTGCTGGTGCAGATCATCTGGTCGCTTTTTTTCTTGCTGTTCTTGCACACGGTGGAGGTGCTGGTTGGCACCTGCCCATACTCGGTGGCGGTATAGCGGTAGGTCACCTGGTGACTGTCGATGTCGAGGGTGATCGTGATTTTCGGCGTGCGGTTCTTGGGCAGGGACACGTCGGTATACACCTCGCGAAACCCCTGGTCCTTCATGGCGCTGACCATATCGCGCAGGTAGTAGCGGGCATTGAGCGCGTTCTCGGCATTGCCGCCGACCGACGTCACCAGCACCGTCGCTTGTCGGTCAAAGTGATAATCCGGGTCAGGGGTTGCGTTGATCGCGACGTCCATCGTAGTAGCGCATCCGCTGAGCAGCGCTGTCAGCATTAACAGCGTGCATAACAAGTACCGGGTCATGAAATAACTACCTTGCTGAAGATTGGATTAAGGCTAGACGGTTGAGCATGGAAATAAATAACACATCAGGTGCCAGCAAGGCTTGGCGTTAACCTGAAAGTAACCAGAGGGGCGCTGGCGTACTAAATCGCAGGCAACAAAAAACCCGCACTAGGCGGGTTTCTTGGGTGTTCCAGATGATTTTTGCACCACCTGAAACTAATAAGTGGTGCCCAGAGACGGAATCGAACCGCCGACACGGGGATTTTCAATCCCCTGCTCTACCGACTGAGCTATCTGGGCAACGGGGCGCATTAAACGGGTTTTTCAGGGGGTCGTCAAGCAAGTTTTCAAAAAATATTTAATTATTACCGTCGCTTACGTGCCAACCCCGGTTTTTGCTCAATTATTGAGCAGGCGGCACGTAGCCGTCGGCCTTGGCGTAATCCTCGCCGGAAAAGTACTTGTCCATCTCGCCCTGCAGATATTTGCGGTCTTCGGCGTTCATCATGTTCAGGCGTTTTTCGTTGATCAGCAGGGTCTGGTGCTTCTGCCAGTCGGCCCAGGCCTTGGCGGAGACGTGGTCGAAAATGTCCTGGCCCTTGGCGCCCGGGAATGGGGCGCGCTCCAGGGCTGGCAGTTCTTCGTGATACTTGCGGCAGATGATGGTGCGGGTCATGACGAAACTCCTGCGTTCAATACGTCGGCCGCGCGCTTCAGCAGTTTTTTCACCGGGGCGGCAAGGCCCAGGCGCGGCGGGGTGGCGAGGTTATACCAGAGCCAGTCGGCCTCGGCCACGTGATGGGCCGATTCCTCGACCTGCACCAGCCAGGGTTCGATAGCCAGCTGGAAGTGGCTGAAGGTGTGGACCAGTCCAGGTAGCGCCTGATGCTTGCCCAGCGCCAGTGAGTGCTGGTTGGCCAGGTGTTCCAGGTCGTTCAGGTCGTCCAGCTCCGGCAAGCTCCACAGCCCGCCCCAAAGGCCCGTAGAGGGGCGACGGTAAAGCAGGATCGCGCCCTCCTGGTTGGCCAGCATCGGCATCAGCGTGCGCTTTTGCGGGATGGTCTTGCGCGGCTTGGGGATCGGGTAGCGGGTTTCCAGGCCCAGCATGTGCGCCTCGCAGCCCTTTTCCAGGGGGCACAGCAGGCAACTGGGCTTGCTGCGGGTGCAGAGGGTGGCGCCCATGTCCATCATGGCCTGGGTGTAGGCATTGACGCGGTCGTGGGGGGTAAAGCGCTCGGCAGTGGCCCACAGCTGCTTGGCCACCTTGGGCTCGCCCGGATAGCCCTCCTGGGCAGTAAAACGTGCCAGCACGCGCTTGACGTTGCCGTCGAGGATCGGTGCGCGCAGGCCCATGCTCAGGCTGGCGATGGCACCGGCGGTGGACAGGCCGATGCCCGGCAGTTCGGTGAGTTTCTCTACATCGCGGGGAAACTCGCCGCCGTATTCGGCCACCACGATCTTGGCAGTCTTCTGCAGGTTGCGCGCCCGGGTGTAGTAGCCCAGCCCGGTCCACAGGTGCAGTACTTCATCTTCCGGCGCGGCCGCCAGGGCCTCGACCGTTGGCAGCGAAGCCATGAAGCGGTCGAAGTAATTGAGCACGGTGCTGACCTGGGTCTGTTGCAGCATGATTTCCGAGACCCACACCCGATACGGGGTGATGCCCTGTTGCCAGGGCAAGTCATGGCGACCGTGGCGGTCGTACCAGTCGAGCACGGCCGCTGAAAATTGCTCGTTTCTCATCGGTTGAACAAACCTTTGAGGGCGTCTTTGAGCTTGGGGTTGACCTTGTCGAGCTTCTCTTCAAGTTTCTCGCTGAGCTTGTTGCCCGCCATCTTGGCGGCCACCTGGCCCAGGCCGTCCTTGTCCAGGCGGCAGGCTTTGGCGCCCAGTTCCAGCGGGCCACGGCAGCGCAGCGGCACTTCGATACCCTGGAAGTTCGAGCCGACCTGGCAGGCCGGGTCCGGCATGTCGCGCTTGTCGCCCTCGACGATGATGCCCACGCGGTAGTCCATGCCCAGTACACGCAGGTCCACGTCGCCATTGCCGTTGACGGTCAGGCCGGGGATGCGCACTTTCAGGTCCGGGTTGCTCGCCACGCCGTTACGGAAGGTCAGGTTGCCCTTGAGTTCCTGGAACGGTGTGTCCTTGCTGCGCGGTGTGGTGGCCAAGGTCTTGCGGTTGAGCAGGGCGATACCCGTGCACAGTTGTTGCTCAAGGTTGGCATTGAGCAGCACGCCATTGTTGATCACAAAGCTGGCGGTGCCGTTGAGGCTGTCGATCAGCGCTTTCTGGCTGTTGCCACGCCCGTTCAGGTTGCTGTCGAGGGTGATCTGGCCCTTGACCGGCGGGGTTTGCCCCTGGGCTTGCAGGATGCGCTCGACCGGTACTTGCTTGATTTTGGTCTGCAACGCCAGCACCGGCACATCTTCCCGTGCATCGAGGCTGCCGTTGGCCTGGAACGTGCCGTTATAGAGGCCACCGCTCAAGGTGTCGAGCTTGAACTGGCCACCCTGGCCGGAGGCCTTGAGGGCTGCATTCTCGATGGGCAACTGGCTCAGGGTCAGTTGGCCGAAGGACAGGTCGGCAATCACGTCCAGGCTGCGCAGGCGCGCCAGGGGCAGCAGCTTGTCGGTGCTCCAGGCGCCTTTGGTCGGCGCGTCCGGCAACGGCGTGGTGCCACCGGCGGCCATGGCCCCGGCTTCGCTGCTTTGCACTTCGGCCTGGCGTGCGACGGCGGCGCTGTTGGCTGCTTCTGACTTGGCGGGCAGGTAATGGTCGGCATTGAACGTGTCGCCCTTGAGCTGCACGCGCAGGGATTGCTTGGCAAAGTCCTCCACCGCCAGGCGCCCGGTAAAGGTGCTGCCGTCGACTTTCAGGTTGAGGTCTTCCAGGGCCATGCTCGACGGCGTGCCTTGCAGGCGGCTGACCAGTTCGACTTTGCTCAGGCTCCCTGGGGCCATGGCCGGCAGGGGCTGGCCGACGCTGTCGAGGAACTTGGCCAGGTCAAACTGGGCAATCGACAGGGCGCCGCTGATCTCTGGGGTTTTATCCAGGTCGTTGACCTTTACTTCGCCCAGTGCCCGCAGTTGGTTGAGCGACAGCTTGAGGCCGGTCCACTCGGCAATGTTCGCCGACAGGTCCACCAGCAACTGGCCCTGGGTGGCAAAGGTCACGGTCTTGCCTTGCAGCGGCTCGCCGGTGGCTTCGCCTGCGACTTTCATGTCTTCAAACTGATAGCGCTTGAGGGCGCGATCAAAACGCAGCTCGCCGCTGAGTTCGCTCTTGACCCGCATCACTGGCTGGTTGCTGCCGAAGAAGGCAGTGAGTTTGACCGGGATGCTCGCGCCTTCATGCACGGCACCGGTGCTCAACTGAATGCTCTCGGCGCTGAATTGCTTGCCGGTCTGCTCGTCGTTGTACTCGATGCGGGCGTTGTTGACCGTCAGGCTGTCGATATCCAGGCGGATCGGCTGAGCCGGTTTGTCCGGCGCTGGCGCCGTGGTTGGCGCAGTCGTCACGGGTGCCTCGGCGGTGCCGGTGGCTGCAACGGGCGGTGCCTTGCCGATATCTTCCCAGTTGCCGTGGCCTTGCTTGTCGCGGTTGAGGCGCAGGTTCAGGCCCTCGACGCGCACATCGCTCATCTGCACTTCACGACGCAGCAGCGGCAGTACCCGTACCGACAGGCCGAGCATCTGCAGATCGGCAAACGGCTGGGCAGGATTGCTCAGGGTGGCCACGCTGGCTTCATGCAACTCCAGGCCCAGCCACGGGAACAGGCTCCAGCCGATATCGCCATTGAGCGTCAGCTCGATGTGGGCCTTGTCGCGGGCAATCTGGCGAATCTCGTCTTTGTAGTCGTTGGGATCGAAGAGGTGGGTCAGGGCAAAGCCCAGAGCCACAATGATCAGCAACAGCCCGAGAAGTACCAGACCCAGGATTTTGCCGAACGCTTTCATGGGCGAGTCCTTGTATGTCGATTTCAAAATTTAGCCGCAGAGTATAACGCCGCTGGACCTGCGGCTGTTTACGCATCGTTACATAGTGTCAAACAAAACAGATGAGCCGAAAAAGGTAGTGTCAGTTTGGTTTTTCTCGCGGCGCCAAATGCTAATCTTTGCGCGTTCGCCCGCCTTCTGCGACGAAACGTCGCGCTTACAGGGAGCTTCACTCGACAAAACGGCCACGCATTGCGTGCAAAGGCCGAGGAGGAGAGCGCCTGGCGAACACAGACCAACAACTGGGGGAAACACCAATGAACACTAGCACTGCGGCCGGCATTCCTGCTGCGCAGCCTGCGTTCCTGTCCAAGGAACGTATCATCGCCAAGCCAGGGTTTAACCGCTGGCTGGTTCCGCCGGCCGCCCTGGCTATCCACTTGTGCATCGGCATGGCCTACGGCTTTTCGGTGTTCTGGCTGCCACTGTCCAAGGCGCTGGGCGTCACCGCACCGGTCGCGTGCGCGCCGGACATGAGCTTTATCGCGCAGATCTTCTCGTCGTCCTGCGACTGGCCGATCTCCATGCTGGGCTGGATCTACACCCTGTTCTTCATCTTCCTGGGCTGCTCGGCAGCGATCTGGGGCGGCTGGCTGGAACACGCCGGGCCGCGCAAGGCCGGTGTGGTCTCGGCACTGTGCTGGTGTGGTGGCCTGCTGATCTCGGCGCTGGGGATCTATACCCACCAGATCTGGCTGATGTGGCTCGGCTCCGGGGTCATCGGCGGTATCGGCCTGGGCCTGGGCTACATCTCGCCAGTCTCGACCCTGATCAAGTGGTTCCCGGACAAGCGCGGCATGGCCACCGGCATGGCGATCATGGGCTTTGGTGGTGGTGCGATGGTCGGCGCCCCCCTGGCAGCGGCACTGATGGGCCACTTCGCTTCGCCGACGGGCGTGGGCGTATGGCAGAGCTTCCTGGTGATGGCCGCGATCTACTTCGTGTTCATGATCGGCGGCGCCTTGTCCTACCGCGTCCCGCCGACCGGCTGGAAGCCTGAGGGCTGGACCGCGCCGGCGAAAAAAGCCAGCAACGCGATGATTACCCATCGCCACGTGCACGTGAACGTGGCCTGGAAAACCCCGCAATTTCGCCTAGTGTGGCTGGTGCTGTGCCTGAACGTATCGGCCGGTATCGGCATTCTCGGCATGGCGTCGCCGCTGTTGCAGGAAGTGTTTGGTGGCAAGTTGCTGGGTGTGGATGTGCCATTTGGCCAACTGGATGCCGGGCAACTGGCCTCCATCGCAGCCATCGCTGCCGGTTTCACCGGGTTGTTGAGCCTGTTCAACATTGGTGGGCGGTTCTTCTGGGCGTCGTTCTCTGACTACCTGGGCCGTAAAAACACCTACTTCGTGTTCTTCGCCCTGGGCTTTGCCCTGTATGCGCTGATCCCGAACCTCGGCCACTTGGGCAACGTCTCGCTGTTCGTGGCGGCGTTCTGCATCATCCTGTCGATGTACGGCGGCGGCTTCGCGACCGTGCCGGCCTACCTGGCGGACCTGTTCGGTACGCAAATGGTCGGTGCGATCCACGGTCGCCTGCTGACTGCCTGGGCGGCGGCCGGCGTGCTGGGCCCGGTGCTGGTCAACTACCTGCGTGAGTATCAGCTGAGCATTGGCGTGGAGCGTGCTGCGGCTTATGACATCACCTTGTACATCCTCGCCGGCCTGTTGGTGCTGGGCTTTATCTGCAACCTGCTGGTGCGTCCGGTGGCCGACAAGTACTTCATGACCGACGCCGAACTGGCCGCCGAACAGGCGCTGGGCCATGACAAGGGCGCCGATGCCAGCACTTCCCTGGAGTGGAAAGCCGCTTCCGGCACCGTGCCATTGGCAATTGCTGCGTGGCTGGTGGTGGGTATTCCGCTGGCGTGGGGCGTGTGGGTGACCTTGCAGAAGACAGCAGTGCTGTTCCACTAACACCGCATAACCCGTGTGGGCCCGGTTCCTGTGGGAGCCGGGCTTGCCCGCGATAGAACCCGCTTGGTGTATCTGTAGTACGCAGGCGTCTGCATCGCAGGCAAGCCAGCTCCCGCACTTGTACTGACATGTCTATGCCCGACAGGCCGTCAGTCTTATCCCCTTCGATGTTTCTGTTTAGCGCCCGCAGCCCCTATAATGACCACCTTTTTCGCCCAATGATTTTGCGGAGCTGGTGATGGCCGAACGTAAGGCGTCCGTCGAGCGCGACACTCTGGAAACCCAGATCAAAGCCTCGATCAACCTGGATGGCACCGGAAAGGCCCGATTTGATATCGGTGTTCCTTTTCTTGAGCACATGCTGGATCAAATCGCCCGTCATGGGCTGATCGACCTGGATATCGTCAGCAAGGGTGACCTGCATATCGACGACCACCACACCGTGGAGGATGTCGGTATCACCCTCGGCCAGGCGTTTGCCAAGGCCATCGGCGACAAAAAGGGCATCCGCCGTTACGGCCATGCCTATGTCCCGCTGGACGAGGCGCTGTCGCGTGTGGTCATCGACTTCTCGGGCCGCCCAGGCCTGCAGATGCACGTGCCTTACACCCGCGCCACGGTGGGTGGCTTTGACGTGGACCTGTTCCAGGAATTCTTCCAGGGCTTCGTCAACCACGCCCTGGTCAGCCTGCACATCGACAACCTGCGTGGCACCAACACCCACCACCAGATCGAAACCGTGTTCAAGGCTTTCGGCCGCGCCCTGCGCATGGCCGTGGAGCTCGATGACCGCATGGCCGGGCAAATGCCGTCGACCAAGGGCGTTCTGTAATGCAGACGGTCGCGGTTATCGACTACGGCATGGGTAACCTGCATTCGGTGGCCAAGGCCCTCGAGTACGTCGGTGCCGGCAAGGTGCTGATCACCAGCGATGCGCAGGTGATCCGCGAAGCCGACCGTGTGGTGTTCCCCGGTGTGGGCGCGATTCGCGACTGCATGGCCGAAATCCGCCGCCTGGGCTTTGACAGCCTGGTGCGCGAAGTCAGCCAGGACCGGCCGTTCCTCGGGATCTGCGTGGGCATGCAAGCCTTGCTCGACCGCAGTGAAGAGAACGGCGGCGTTGACTGCATCGGCCTGTTCCCAGGCGCGGTGAAGTTTTTCGGCAAGGATCTGCACGAAGACGGCGAGCATCTGAAAGTCCCGCACATGGGCTGGAACGAAGTGCGCCGCACCGTCGACCACCCGCTGTGGCATGACATCCCGGACATGGCGCGTTTCTACTTCGTCCACAGCTACTACATCGCCGCCGGTAACCCGCGCCAGGTGGTGGGTGGCGGGCACTACGGCGTCGATTTTGCCGCAGCGCTGGCCGAAGGTTCGCGCTTTGCCGTGCAGTTCCACCCGGAGAAAAGCCATACCCATGGCCTGCAGCTGTTGCAGAACTTCGCCAGTTGGGACGGGCGCTGGTAATGGCCAAGAAGATCAAGCCACCGATCCTCAATCTCACTCCCCAGCAGGAGAGTGAGGCGACCGACAAGATCAAGCGTTTCATGGAAGATCGCTTCGAGCTCCGTCTCGGGTCGTTCGAGGTGGCTGAGATCCTCGAGCTGTTCACCACTGAAATTGCTCCGCACTATTACAACAGGGCGATTTTCGATGTGCAGACGCACCTTAAAGAAAGGTTCGAAAGCATCGAAAGCGACTTGTGGGCGCTCGAAAAACCCTGATTTTCCGAGCAATGCTGAATATCGAATAAGGTTTGCCAGATGCTGATTATTCCCGCTATCGATCTCAAGGACGGCGCTTGTGTACGTCTGCGCCAGGGCCGCATGGAAGATTCCACGGTGTTTTCCGATGACCCGGTGAGCATGGCTGCCAAGTGGGTGGAGGGTGGCTGCCGTCGCCTGCATCTGGTGGACTTGAACGGCGCCTTTGAAGGCCAACCGGTCAATGGCGAAGTAGTGACGGCCATCGCCAAGCGCTACCCGAACCTGCCGATCCAGATCGGTGGCGGTATCCGCTCCCTGGAAACCATCGAGCACTACGTCAAGGCAGGCGTGAGCTACGTGATCATCGGCACCAAGGCGGTGAAAGACCCGGCCTTCGTCGCCGAAGCCTGCCGCGCGTTTCCGGGCAAGGTCATCGTGGGCCTGGACGCCAAGGATGGTTTCGTCGCTACAGACGGCTGGGCGCAAATCAGCACCGTGCAGGTGATCGACCTGGCCAAGCAGTTCGAGGCCGACGGTGTGTCCGCCATCGTTTATACCGACATCGCCAAAGACGGCATGATGCAGGGCTGCAACGTACCGTTTACCGCTGCGCTGGCGGCCGCCACCAAAATCCCGGTGATCGCTTCCGGCGGTATCCACAACCTGGGCGATATCAAGTCGCTGCTGGACGCCCAGGCGCCGGGGATCATCGGCGCCATCACCGGCCGGGCGATCTACGAAGGCACCCTGGACGTCGCCGAAGCCCAGGCTTACTGCGATGCCTACAAAGGCTGAGGACTGACCATGGCGCTGGCCAAACGCATCATCCCTTGCCTGGACGTCGACAACGGTCGGGTGGTCAAGGGCGTCAAGTTCGAGAACATCCGTGACGCCGGCGACCCGGTGGAAATCGCCCGTCGCTACGACGAGCAGGGTGCCGACGAGATTACCTTTCTCGACATCACCGCCAGCGTCGACGGCCGCGATACCACGCTGCATACCGTCGAGCGCATGGCCAGCCAGGTGTTTATCCCGCTGACCGTGGGCGGTGGCGTACGCACCGTGCAGGATATTCGTAACCTGCTTAACGCGGGTGCGGACAAGGTCTCGATCAACACGGCCGCGGTGTTCAACCCGGAGTTTGTCGGCGAAGCGGCGCAGCACTTCGGTTCGCAATGCATCGTCGTCGCCATCGACGCCAAGAAAGTCTCCGGCCCGGGTGAAACCCCGCGCTGGGAGATCTTCACCCACGGCGGGCGCAAGCCGACCGGCCTGGATGCGGTGGAGTGGGCGATGAAGATGGAAGGCCTGGGCGCCGGTGAAATCCTGCTGACCAGCATGGACCAGGACGGCATGAAAAACGGCTTTGACCTGGGCGTGACCCGCGCCATCAGTGATGCACTGGGCATTCCAGTGATTGCGTCCGGTGGTGTGGGCAACCTGCAACACCTGGCCGACGGCGTTATCGAAGGCCACGCCAGCGCGGTGCTGGCGGCGAGTATTTTCCACTTTGGCGAATACACCGTGCCTGAGGCAAAGGCCTACATGGCAGCACGCGGAATCGTCGTCCGCTAAACGTCACTGGACACCATGGCAGGCTCGCGGCACTCTGGGGCCTGCCATGGATTCCGGTACCCCTACATGCTCAAAGACCTGCTGCTTGCCCTCGCCAGTTCTTCCATTCTGTTGGCGGGCTCGGCCAATGCCGCTGAGCCGTCTGGCACTTCTCTGGTGCTGCTGACGGAGAACTTTCCGCCCTACAACATGGCGAAAAACGGCAAGAACTTCGCCAAGGACGAGAACATCGAAGGCATTGCGGTGGACATTGTCCGCGAGACTTTCAAGCAGGCTGGCATTTCCTACAACCTCACGCTGCGCTTCCCTTGGGAGCGGATCTATAAACTCGCCCTGGAAAAGCCAGGCTACGGCGTGTTCGTCATGGCGCGCCTGCCGGACCGCGAAGCGCTGTTCAAGTGGGTCGGCCCCATCGGCCCGGATGACTGGGTGCTGCTGGCCAAGGCTGACAGCAAGATCCAGCTGACCGACCTTGAGCACGCCCGTAGCTACAAGATCGGTGCCTACAAAGGCGATGCCATTGCCCAGACCCTGGAAAAGCGCGGGCTCAAGCCGATCATCGTGCTGCGCGACCAGGACAATGCGCAAAAGCTGATGGAGGGGCAGATTGACCTCTGGGCCACCGGCGACCCGGCCGGGCGCTATCTGGCGCGTCAGGTGGGGGTTTCCGGGCTCAAGACGGTGCTGCGCTTCAATAGCGCCCAGTTGTACCTGGCGCTGAACAAGGAGGTGCCGGATGAGGTGGTGGCCAAGCTGCAGGCGGCGCTGGACCAGCTACGCAAGGAGGGTGTGGTGGATCAGATCATGGCGCGCTATCTGTAGGTTTCAGCGGTAAACCCCATCCTTGCCGTGCCCAGCCATCGCCCGATTGCTGCGCACACTGATCATCAGCTTGATATCAATCCACTCGATACCCTGGGCCTTGAGCTTGGGCAGCTCGCGCTCCAGCACCGCCAGGGTCTGTGGATAAGGATGGCCGATCATCACCGCCGAGCCCTGTTTGTGGGCCAGCTTGATAGCCGTCTGCAACTGCGTGGCGATGGCCGCTTCGGTCCGCTCGTCATCCAGAAATACATCCCGTGAGACGTGGGCCAGGTTGATTTTCTGAGCCTCGGCGGCCGCCACGGTCTTGGCGCTGGTACGGCTGTCGACGAAAAACTTGTGCCGACGCTGCAGCTCGCCCATCAACCACGCCATAGCACCAGGCTCGGCGGTCATGCGGCTGCCCATGTGGTTGTTGATGCCGGCGGTGTAGGGCACGGCCTTGAACGCCGCATCCAGGCGCTTGCCCAGTTCTTCGATGGGCAGCTCGGGGTGCCAGGCGAAGGGGCCGGTGGCCGGGTCCATGGGCATGTGCAGAATCACGATCTTGCCGGCGCGGTGGGCCTCGCGGGCGACTTCAGCAGCGTGGGGCGTGTCGGGCATGATCGCCGCCGTCACCGGGCCGGGCAGGGCCAGCACACGACGATCCCTGGGCAGGTTTTGCCCAAGGTCGTCGATGATAAGCGTGAGGTAGGCTTTGTGGGGCTTGTCGGCCGGCGTCGCTAGGGCGACTCCGGCCAGGCTGCACAACATTGCAAGGATTAGCGCAAAACGCATATCAACGGCTGCGCGTAATGCTCAAGCCCTTGAGCAGGCTCAGCGCCTGGGCCAGTTGGTAATCGTCGTCCTGTGGCATCGGCTTTGCTTTCGGGCCGCTGCCGGTTGGCTGGTCGGCGCCGCCGTTGCCATTGCCCAGGTGACCTTGCAGGTCGGCTTCCTTGAAGTACTCGTTGTCGCTTTCGTTGGTGATCTTGGCCCGGCGCACCTCGATATCCGGCACGATGCCCTGGGCCTGGATCGAGCGACCATTAGGCGTGTAGTACAGCGCTGTGGTGATCTTCAGCGCACGCTCGTTGTTCAGCGGCAGCACGGTTTGCACCGAGCCCTTGCCGAAGCTGGTGGTGCCCATCAGTACCCCGCGTTTCTGGTCTTGCAGGGCGCCGGCGACGATTTCCGAGGCCGAGGCGCTGCCGCCGTTGATCAGCACCGCCAGCGGTACGTTTTCGCTGAGGTCCTTGCCGGTGGCCGAGAAGCGCAGTTCGGAGTTGGCAATGCGGCCCTTGGTGTACACGATCAAGCCTTTGGTGATGAAGTGGTCGACCACTTCCACCGCCGATTGCAGCACGCCGCCGGGGTTGTTGCGCAGGTCCAGGACGATGCCGTTGAGCTTCTTGCCGTTGTCCTTGCGCAGCTTGGCCAGGGCCTTGGCCACTTCGTCGCCGGTCTTGACCTGGAACTGGGTGATGCGGATATAGCCGTAGCCCGACTCCAGCAACTGGCTCTTCACGCTCTTGACCACGATGGTGGCGCGGGTCAGGGTCACGTCAAACGGGCTGCCGCCGTCGCGCACCAGGGTCAGGGTGATTTTCTGGCCGACCTTGCCGCGCATCTTGTCGACGGCTTCGGTCATGGTCTGGCCACGGGTCGGCTGGCCGTTGATCTTGACGATCAGGTCGCCGGCCTGGATGCCGGCCTTGGACGCCGGGGTGTCGTCGATTGGCGACACCACCTTGATGATGCCGTCCTCGGCGCCGACTTCGATGCCCAGGCCGCCGAATTCGCCGCTGGTGCTTTCCTGCAGCTCGGCGAAATCTTCCGGGCCCAGGTAGGCAGAGTGCGGGTCGAGGTTGCTGAGCATGCCTTTGATGGCGTTTTCCAGCAGGGTCTTGTCGTCCACGGGTTCGACATAGGCGGCCTTGATCCGGTCCATGACCTCGGCAAAGGTGCGCAATTCGTCCAGCGGCAGCGGTGCCTTGGTGGTCGCGGCCATGGCAGACGGTGCGGTCTGGTCGGCGAATGCCATAGGCGCGCCGATCACCAGGGCGATCGTCAGGGCCAGCGAAGTGAGGCGGGACAAATGCAGCATGTCGAACGAACTCCTAATGTAGGTGCGGCCTATCCTTGGGCGCGACACCATTGTGCAGGGTCGCTCGGGCGGCCCTGCTGACGAATAGCAAAGTACAGCGCCGGGGTGTCCTGGCCACCACTGTTACCGACAGTGGAGATGGATTCACCGGCTTTTACAACATCACCTGCGGCCTTGAGTAACGTTTGATTGTGGCCGTACAGGCTCAAATAGCCATTGCCGTGGTCAAGAATCACCAGCAACCCGGCGCCGCGCAACCAATCGGCGAACACCACGCGCCCGCCGTGGACGGCGTGCACCTGGCTGCCCGCAGAGGCGCTGATCATCACGCCATCCCACTTGGTACGGGTGTCATCGCCACGGGTTTCACCAAAGCGTGCCAGTAGTCGACCATCAACTGGCCATGGAAGTTTGCCTCGGGCAGTAGCAAAAGGCCCGCCAAACGATTCGCCGGCCCTGGAAACCAGCGGCCCGGGTGCTGCACGCGCCGGTTTACGCGGGGCGTCGCTGGCGAGCGCCTCGGCTTCACGCTGGCGCTTTTTTTCTGCTTCCTGCTGGGCCATCAGCGCTTTCTGCCGCGCTTCTTCGGCCTCGCGGGCCTGGCGTGCCAGGGTTTCCTCGATGGTTTTGAGTACTTTGGCCAGGTCGGCCTGGTCCTGCTGACGCGCCTGCAACTTGGCATCACGGGCTTTTACGTCGTTGTTGAGCTTGGCCAGGGCCTGCTGGCGCTCCTTGCGCACTTTGTCCAGCTCGTCGCGCTGGGTGTCCAGGCTGCTCTTCTGGGCCAGCAGTTGGCTTTGCTGGTCAGCGATTTCCTGCTCGACGTTGGCCAACTGGCGCAGGGTCTCGTTGAAACTCTTGAGTTGCTCCAGGCGCGCGGTGCTCAGGTAATCGTAGTAGGTCAGGGTGCGGGCGAATTTTTCCGGGTTCTGCTGGTTGAGCAGCAGCTTGAGGTATTCCTGGCGGCCGTTCTGGTAGGCGGCACGGGCCTGGATCGCGATCAGGCGTTGCTGTTCAACGCGCGCGCTCTGGAGTTTTTTTTTCTCACCGTCGAGTCGCTCCAGTTCCGACTCGCTCTTCTTTAATTCTTTTTGCAGCTCCTGGACCTGCTTCTCCAGCTTGCCCATTTCGGTTTCCGTGCCGCGCAGGTCTTTCTGCACCCCGGATTTTTCTTCCTGGAGCTTGCCGAGCAGCTTTTTCAGCTCGGTAATGTCCTGACGCGTAGCGTCCAACTGTTGTTGGGTTTGCGCACGTTCGTCGGCCAAGGCCGGTTGGAGCACGCAGACAAGAGCAAGGGTAATCAAGGCGCGAAGCATAGAGGCGGGCGACACCAGGGAAAGGGACGGCCTAGTATGCCCGCCCCACGCTGCAAAAAAAACGCCCAATTCAGGCTGGCGGGCAAGTTAGGTGCCGAGTGGCGGGGGTGTGGCTAAAAGCCACCTTCAAAAACGCCACTTACCCATGTGGGAGCGGGCTTGCCCGCGATTGCGCTATGTCGGCCATAGCAATGTCGGCTGATCCGTCGCTATCGCGGGCAAGCCCGCTCCCACATTGTTTGGTGGTGGTTTTAAAATCAGACCAGAATCGAGGTGCCGGTCATCTCGGCAGGTTTCTCCAGGCCCATCAGCATGAGCATGGTCGGTGCCACGTCCGCCAGCACGCCGCCTTCGCGCACCTTGAAGTCGCGTTTGCCGACATAAATGAACGGCACTGGCTCGGTGGTGTGGGCTGTGTGGGCCTGGCCAGTGGATTCGTCGGACATCTGCTCGCAGTTGCCGTGGTCAGCGGTGATCAGCGCTTCGCCGCCGACCTTCTCCAGGGCCTCGACGATCCGGCCTACGCACAGGTCCAGGCATTCCACGGCCTTGATTGCTGCTTGCAGGTTGCCGCTGTGGCCGACCATGTCGCCGTTGGCGTAGTTGACCACGATCACGTCATAACGCTGGTGTTCGATGGCGTCGACAATTTTATCGGTAACTTGCGGTGCGCTCATTTCCGGCTGCAGGTCGTAGGTGGCGACTTTCGGCGACGGGATCAGGATGCGCTCTTCGCCGGGGAACGGTTCTTCGCGGCCACCGGAGAAAAAGAACGTGACGTGGGCGTATTTCTCGGTCTCAGCGATGCGCAGCTGGGTCTTGCCGTTCTTCGCCAGGTAATCACCCAGCACGTTTTCCAGGCTGCCCGGGGCGAAGGCCGACGGGGCCGGGATGTTGGCGGCGTATTGGGTGAGCATCACGAATTCGACCTGCGGGCGGCGCGCGCGCTCGAAGTCTTTGAAACCCTCATCGACGAACACATGGCTCAACTCGCGGGCACGGTCGGCGCGGAAGTTCATGAACACCACGGCGTCGCCATCTTCGACCTTCACCGGCTCGCCGATGGTGGTGGCCTTGACGAACTCATCGCTCTCGCCACGGGCGTAGGCGGCTTCCAGGCCTTGCTGGGCGGTGGCAGCGTTGAATTCGGCGTTGCCGTCGACGATCAGGTTGTAGGCCTGGGACACGCGGTCCCAGCGGTTGTCGCGGTCCATGGCGAAGTAGCGGCCGACCAGGCTGGCGATACGGCCCTTGCCGAGGGCGGCGAAGGTCGCGTCCAGCAGTTCGATGGACGATTGCGCGCTTTTGGGCGGGGTATCGCGGCCATCGAGGAAGGCGTGCAGGTAGATCTTCTCGGCACCGCGCTTGAAGGCCAGTTCGGCCATGGCCACCAGATGATCCTGGTGGCTGTGTACGCCACCGTCGGACAGCAGGCCCATGAAGTGCACGGCCTTGCCGGCGGCAACGGCTTTATCCACCGCGGCGCAGATGGTCGGGTTCTCGAAGAACTCGCCATCGCGGATGGCTTTGGTCACACGGGTGAAGTCCTGATATACCACTCGTCCGGCGCCCAGGTTCATATGGCCGACTTCGGAGTTGCCCATCTGGCCGTCCGGCAGGCCGACGTCCATGCCCGATCCGGAGATCAGGCCATTGGGTACGCTGGCGCACAGGCGGTCCAGTACTGGCTTGTTCGCCGCGAATACGGCGTTGTCGTGGGGGTTTTCACTGTGACCGAAGCCATCGAGAATCATCAGGACCAAAGGTTTAGGCGTGGTAGTCATAGATCCTCTCGCGGCGTTATTAAAGGAAGGCGATTGAAAAGGGAGTGGCAGTTTAAAGCGAAGTTCCGATGCCGTCACCGCTTTACGGGGGTTGGCCCCCCATGGCGGCTGTGTATACTTACCGCCATTTTAACGCCCTGGAACCTCCTTGATGGTTGATCACCTGATTGCATTTGCTACCTCTCACTATCTGCTGGTCGGTGCCTTCGTCGTACTGCTGGCGCTGCTGATTGCTCATGAAGTGAGCCGTGGCGGCCGTAGCCTCAGCACCGCCGAGCTGACCGCGCTGGTCAACAAGGACCAGGCCGTTGTCGTCGACATCCGCCCGGCCAAGGACTTTGCCGCCGGTCATATCGTCGGCGCGCTGAATATTCCCCAGGACAAGCTGATCGCCCGCATCGCCGAGCTGGAAAAGCACAAGGCCAAGACCATTATCCTGGTCGACGCCCAAGGCCAGCACTCCGGTGGCCATGCCCGCGAAATGATGAAAAGCGGCTTCACCGCCGCCAAGCTGTCGGGTGGTATCTCCAGCTGGCGCGCCGATAACCTGCCGTTGGTGAAGTGATATGAGCCAGGTTGTCGTTTATTCCAGCGATTATTGCCCCTATTGCATGCGAGCCAAGCAGTTGCTCCAGAGCAAAAAGGTTGCCTTCGAAGAGATCAAGGTCGATGGCAAGCCTGCGGTGCGTGCCGAGATGGCCCAGAAGGCGGGGCGCACCTCTGTGCCGCAAATCTGGATCGGTACCCAGCATATCGGTGGATGCGACGACCTGTTCGCCCTGGAGCGCGCCGGTAAACTCGACGCGCTGCTTCACGTCTGACTCCAAAAACCTAAAAGACCCCAAGATCAAGAAGGATCTGCGAGATGACTGACCAACCGAACATCGAAGCGGCAGCAGAAGAGGCTCAAGGCCCACAATTTTCCCTGCAGCGTATCTACGTGCGTGACCTGTCGTTCGAAGCGCCGAAAAGCCCGGCGATCTTCCGTCAGGAATGGACCCCAAGCGTCGGCCTGGACCTGAACACCCGTCAGAAGCAGCTCGAAGGCGACTTCCACGAAGTGGTACTGACCCTGTCGGTCACCGTGAAGAACGGTGAAGAAGTGGCATTCATCGCTGAAGTCCAGCAGGCCGGTATCTTCCTGATCCAGGGCCTGGACGATGCGTCCATGAGCCACACCCTGGGCGCGTTCTGCCCGAACATCCTGTTCCCGTATGCCCGCGAGACCCTGGACAGCCTGGTCACCCGTGGCTCGTTCCCGGCCCTGATGCTGGCCCCGGTGAACTTCGATGCCCTGTATGCGCAAGAGCTGCAGCGCATGCAACAGGAAGGCGCACCGACGGTTCAGTAAGCTGAACCCGACGCTGCTCTAAATGTGGGAGCGGGCGTGTGTGGGAGCTGGCTTGCCAGCGATAGCATCACCTCTGTGTCACTGACACACCGAGGTGCCTGCATCGCGGGCAAGCCCGGCTCCCACACACGCCCGCTCCCACATTTGGTTTTGGGGGTTATTTGAACCCGAGCTGGCGCCAGCCTTCGTAGACGGCGACGGCCACGGTGTTGGACAGGTTCAGGCTGCGGCAGCCTTCGCGCATCGGCAGGCGCAGGCGCTGGCCGTCGGGCAGGGCGTCGAGTACGTCTGCCGGCAGGCCACGGCTCTCTGGGCCGAACAGGAAGGCGTCCCCTTCGGCAAAGCTGGCATCATGAAACGGCCGCGAGCCCTTGGTGGTGAACGCAAACAGGCGCGGCTGGCCCAGGCTCTCCAGGCAACTGGCGAGGTCGGCGTGGCGCTGCAGGGTGGCGTACTCGTGATAGTCCAGGCCCGCGCGGCGCAGGCGCTTGTCGTCCATTTCGAAGCCCAGCGGCTCGATCAAATGCAGGTGGCAGCCACTGTTGGCGCACAGCCTGATAACGTTGCCGGTATTCGGCGGAATTTCTGGTTGAAAAAGGATGACGTGAAACATGCACGGCTCCGAAGATAAAGATGCAGCGCATTCTACCCCTGAAGACGACCCCAGGCCGAAGCTATTGCCTCGCGTCCTGGGCTCGCTGGCGATTGTCGGCCTGATGGTGGGTTTGATGATCGGTCGCCTGACCACCCCGGACCCGACTGCCTTGCTGCAGGTCGAGCCTGCCGCAGATGGCCTGGTGGTGTGGTTCAACAGCGAGCCGAAGCTGCATGGCGAGCATATCGACGGCACCGTGGCGCTGCTGTTCGACGCCCAGGGCCAGGCCCAGGCGGGGCAATTGAAGGTCAATGACAAGGATGTGAACTGGCGCGTGCGCAAGACCGATGCTGGCTTGCTGCTGAACCTGGTGGCGGCGCGGCCGCTGCGGGGGGAATGGTCGGGCAAGGCGGTCGATGACCGCTGGCGACTGGAGATCCATCTCCTGGAGCAATAAAAGAGGGAGTTCCCGGCCTGCCTGTACCAGGGCTCCCAAAACGGTTTGACGCTCGAATTAAAGAGGGGATTCTCGGCCTGCCTGTACCAAGGTCCCCGAAACTGGGTAGTACCAGGGTTATTGCAGGGGGCGTGCCAGATTGGCGAGATTGTCTGAGAGTTTTCTTTTATAAAGCGCAAAGCCCCGGATTACGGGGCTTTGGTGTTTTCAGGGCTCAGGATTTATTTAAAAGTAGCCTGGGTTTTGTGCGCGATACCGGTTCATGGTGCGTTGAAGCGGTGCACACCACACAAATGTGGGAGCAGGCTTGCCTGCGATGCGGGCACTTCGGCCTTTCAGAGATACCGAGGTGATGCAATCGCAGGCAAGCCAGCTCCCACATAAGCCCTCATCCACATTAGGTCATTCATGTGCTGGAGGGCTGTACTCAGGCCTCTTCGCCCTCATCATCATCCCCACCATCGACCTTCATCCCCAATTCCTTGATCTTGCGGGTCAAGGTATTGCGGCCCCAGCCCAGCAGCACTGCGGCATCACGACGCCGGCCTGCGGTGTGCTTGAGGGCGGTTTCGATCATGATCCGCTCAAAGGTCGGCACGGCGCTGTCCAGCAGGCTTGACTGGCCGCGGGCCAGGGCCTGGTCGGCCCATTGGCGCAGGGCCTGTTCCCAGTTGGTCACCGGTGCTGAATCCTGCGGCAGGCTCAACAGTTCCGGTGGCAGGTCGCTGATATGCACTTCGCGCCCGGACGCCATCACCGTGATCCAGCGGCAAGTGTTTTCCAGTTGGCGCACGTTGCCCGGCCATGGCAGGTTCTTCAGGTATTCCTCGGTCTCCGTCTTCAGCAGCTTGGGCTCCACCGCCAGCTCCTGGGCGGCGCGGCTGAGGAAGTGACGGGCCAGGGTCGGGATATCTTCGCGGCGGTCCGACATGCGTGGGATATGGATGCGGATCACGTTCAGGCGGTGGAACAAGTCCTCGCGAAACTTGCCGGCGTGCACCAGGGTTTCCAGGTTCTGGTGGGTCGCGGCGATGATGCGCACGTCGACCTTGACCGGCGTATGGCCGCCGACACGATAGAACTCACCGTCGGCCAGTACCCGCAACAGCCGGGTCTGGGTGTCGGCCGGCATGTCGCCGATTTCATCGAGGAACAGCGTGCCGCCGTCCGCCTGTTCAAAACGCCCGCGACGCAGGTTGGCTGCGCCGGTAAACGCGCCTTTTTCGTGGCCGAACAGCTCGGATTCCATCAAGTCCTTGGGGATCGCCGCCATGTTCAGCGCGATAAACGGCGAGGCCGCCCGTGGGCTGTGACGGTGCAGGGCATGGGCCACCAGCTCTTTACCGGTCCCGGACTCACCGTTGATCAACACGGTGATGTTGGAGTGGCTCAGGCGCCCGATGGCGCGAAACACTTCCTGCATCGCCGGTGCTTCACCGATGATCTCCGGGGTGCGGGTCAGGGTCGGTACCACGGCCTGGCCTTGCTGTTCCTGGGCGTGCTGGTTGGCGCGCTTGACCAGTGCCACCGCCTCATCGACGTCGAACGGCTTGGGCAGGTACTCGAAGGCGCCGCCCTGATAGGACGCGACAGCGCTGTCCAGATCCGAGTGCGCGGTCATGATGATCACCGGCAAACGCGGGTGCTGCTCGCGAATCCGCGCCAGCAAGTCCAGGCCACTGGCGCCGGGCATGCGGATATCGGAGATGATCACGTCGGGCTGCTGGCGCGCCAGGCGGCTCATCACCCCATCAGCGCTGTCGAAGCTCTGGGTGGTCATGCCTTCCTGTTGCAAGGCTTTCTCCAGGACCCAGCGGATGGAACGGTCGTCATCGACGATCCAGACAGTTTCACTACGGCTCATGTCGATGGGGCTCCTTGTTCCAGTGGCAGAAAGATCGAAAAGGTCGTGTGGCCGGGATGGCTTTCACATTCGATCAGGCCCTGGTGCTGGCTGATGATGTTCTGGGTAATGGCCAGGCCCAGCCCGGTACCGTCCGGGCGGCCGCTGACCATTGGGAAGAAAATGGTTTCCTGCAGTTCGGCCGGGATACCCGGGCCGTTGTCGATGATCTCGACCTTGGTTACCAGGCGATGGCGCACATGGCCGATGGTGAACTGGCGCAAGGCGCGGGTGCGCAGGCTGATGCGCCCCAGGCGCAACTCGTTCTGGCTGCTGATGGCTTGCATGGCGTTGCGCACGATATTGAGCACCGCCTGGATCATCTGCTCGCGGTCGATCAGGACATCGGGAATGCTCGGGTCGTAGTCGCGCACCAGGGTGATGCAGCCCTGGCTTTCGGCCTCCACCAACTGGCAGACGCGCTCCAGTACCTCATGGATATTGGTCATCGCCAGCGACGGCAGCTTGTTGGAGCCGAGCATGCGGTCCACCAGGTTACGCAGGCGGTCGGCTTCTTCGATGATGACGTTGGTGTAGTCCTTGAGGTTCTCATCCGGCAGCTCGCGGGCCAGCAACTGTGCGGCGCCGCGAATCCCGCCCAACGGGTTCTTGATCTCATGGGCCAGGCCGCGCACCAGCATCTTGCTGGTTTCCTGCTTGGACAGCTGGGCTTCTTCCTTGGTGATGCGCAGCAGGCGATCCCGGGGATGCACTTCCAGCAGCAGCAAGGTGGCGCCGTGGCTCAGGATCGGCGTTACCGCGTAGTCGACGGTCAGGGTCTGGCCGGTGAGGGCCGTGAGCATCGCTTCACGCTTGGTAAACGGGTGGGCCTGCTCCACGGCCTGGCGCAAGGAACTCAAGGCCTCGGCGGACTCGGTGAACAGCTCGCTGATAAATTGCCCATGGCTGCGCTGACCGCTGATGGCCAGGAGCATCTCCGCCGCGGGGTTCATGTACTCAAGGCGCAGTTCGTCATTGAGCAGAATGGTCGCGGTGGTCAGGTTGTCGAGTAGCAAGCGGTGCAGTGCGTCGCTGATGGTCATTAGGACCTCTTTTGGAGCAAGGCGTGGGCTTGAGGCACACGCTGATACCAGGAAAATGCAAAAACCAAACCAAGGCTCCGAAAAGAAGCGTAAAAGCCCTGAAATGGGGGCTTTAGGCGCGAAACTATGGCGTTCGGCCAGCTCTCTCGGGAGATTTCGACCCAAAATGGGTTGATGGGTGGGCAAGGGTGCAACCTATCGCACCAATATAGTGCGAATTCCCACATTCTGTTCAGCGATCAAATATTTCCTGAAAAACCCCAGTCAAACTGTAGGAGCTGGCTTGCCTGCGATAGCGGTGGTTCAGTCAGTCGTGATGTGACAGATACACCGCTATCGCAGGCAAGCCAGCTCCTACAGTTCTGATGGGGTTTGCAAAGGTGGATAGTCATTGTTTCAGGCAAAAAAAAGACCTCCCGAAGGAGGTCTTTTTTTGTCACGCCACGTTAAGCAGCGCTACCGGATCAGCAGCTGTAGTACAGCTCGTATTCCAGTGGGTGTACGAAGGTGCGGACCTTGATTTCTTCTTCGCTTTTCAGGGCGATGTAGGCGTCGATAAAGTCGTCGCTGAACACGCCGCCTTTGGTCAGGAACGCACGGCCCTTGTCCAGCTCTTCCAGGGCTTCTTTCAGGCTGCCGCACACTTGTGGGATCTCTTTGGCCTCTTCAGGCGGCAGGTCGTACAAGTTCTTGTCGGCGGCGTCGCCTGGGTGGATCTTGTTCTGGATGCCGTCCAGGCCAGCCATCAGCAGTGCAGCAAAGCCCAGGTACGGGTTGGCTGCTGGATCCGGGAAGCGTGCTTCGATACGGCGAGCGCGAGGGCTGGACACGTAAGGAATACGGATCGACGCGGAACGGTTGCGAGCCGAGTAGGCCAGCATTACCGGTGCTTCGAAACCTGGGACCAGACGCTTGTAGGAGTTGGTCGACGGGTTGGTGAAGCCGTTCAGGGCCTTACCGTGCTTGATGATACCGCCGATGAAGTACAGGGCAGTGTCGGACAGGCCGGCATAACCTTCGCCAGCGAAGGTGTTCTTGCCATCTTTGGCGATGGACAGGTGAACGTGCATACCCGAACCGTTATCGCCGTACAGTGGCTTAGGCATGAAGGTAGCGGTACGGCCATAGGCAACGGCAGTGTTGTGTACGCAGTACTTCAGGGTCTGGACTTCGTCAGCCTTGGCCACCAGGGTGTTGAACTTCACACCGATTTCGTTCTGGCCGGCAGTGGCCACTTCGTGGTGGTGCACTTCGATGACCAGGCCCATGTCTTCCATGGCGTTGCACATGGAGGTACGGATTTCGTGGTCGTGGTCGAACGGCGGAACCGGGAAGTAACCACCTTTGATACCTGGACGGTGGCCATGGTTGCCGCCTTCCACGTCCTGGTCGGACATCCACGAACCTTGTTCGGAGTAGATCTTGAACATCGAGCCGGAGATGTCGGACTTGAACTTCACTTGGTCGAAGATGAAGAATTCTGGTTCCGGGCCCACGAATACGGTGTCACCGATACCGGTGGACTTCAGGTATTCCTCGGCACGCTTGGCGATCGCACGTGGGTCGCGGTCGTAGCCTTGCATGGTCGAAGGCTCGATCACGTCGCAGACGATGATCAGGGTCGGCTCTTCGGTGAACGGATCGAGTACGGCGGTGGAGTCGTCCGGCATCAGGATCATGTCGGAGGCTTCGATGCCTTTCCAGCCAGCAATGGAGGAGCCGTCGAACATTTTGCCTTCTTCGAAGAAGGCGTCATCCAGCGCATCGCGAGCCGGCATGGTCACGTGGTGCTGAGTGCCTTTGGTGTCCGTGAAGCGCAGATCAATCCATTTAACGTCATGATCTTTGATGAGTTGAACCGACTTCGACATAGTGTCCTCCGGGTGGCTTCGGGCTTGGGTAGTGGAGTAGCCCTTAGAATGTGGGTGATGCCGGCGCGGATAGTCCGCCATGGCAACCTGCCTCACAAGAGAGCAAATTGCATGCCAGTGCCCCGACATGGGTTTTTTGCCTCAAAATCGCCCCTATAAAGGTGCAAATCGAAAAAACGGCAAAAATTGCGCACTGCAATGTAGCGCAACTGCCTGTAAATGCACCTGTTTGGTGCATGGTGTGCCGTTTGTATATTAACTGGTCAAACCTTGAGCGATTTCCGCTATAATCCGCGCCCCCCTTTTTCGGCTGGCCCTGCGCGCGCTGTTTCCATGAAATTAATCGTTAAAGTCTTCCCCGAAATCACCATCAAGAGCCGACCGGTACGGATGCGTTTCATCCGTCAATTGGCCAAGAATATCCGCGCCGTGCTCCGTGACCTGGACCCGGCTGTGGTGGTGAACGGTGTGTGGGACAATCTCGAGCTGGAAACCCGCATTACTGACGCCAAAGCCTTGAAAGACATGACCGAGCGCCTGAGCTGCATGCCGGGCATCGCGCACTTCCTGCAGGTCGACGAGTACCCGCTGGGCGATTTCGACGACATCACTGAAAAATGCAAACTGCACTTCGGCAACAGCCTTGAAGGCAAGATTTTTTCAGTGCGTTGCAAGCGTGCCGGCAAGCACCCGTTCAGCTCCATGGATGTCGAGAAATACGTCGGCAGCAAGCTGCGTCGCGAGTGCGGCGCCGCTGGAATTTCGCTTAAAGAGCCGCAAATCGAAGTGCGCATCGAAATTCGCGACCAACGGTTGTTTGTGATCCACAGCCAGCACAACAGCATCGGCGGCTACCCGCTGGGCGCGCTGGAGCAGACCCTGGTACTGATGTCCGGCGGTTTCGACTCCACCGTGGCGGCCTACCAGATCATGCGCCGCGGCCTGATGAGCCACTTCTGCTTCTTTAACCTGGGCGGGCGTGCACATGAATTGGGCGTGATGGAAGTCGCGCACTATATCTGGAAGAAGTACGGCAGCTCCCAGCGCGTGCTGTTTGTCAGCGTACCGTTCGAGGAAGTCCTGGGAGAAATTCTCGGAAAAGTCGATAACGGTCATATGGGCGTCGTATTGAAGCGTATGATGTTGCGCGCAGCGTCGAAAATCGCCGACCGCCTGCAAATCGAAGCGCTGGTTACCGGCGAGGCGATTTCCCAGGTCTCCAGCCAGACCCTGCCGAACCTGTCCGTGATCGACTGTGTGACCGACAAGCTGGTATTGCGCCCGCTGATCGCCAGCCACAAGCAAGACATCATCGACCTGGCCAACGAAATCGGCACCGCTGATTTCGCCAAGCACATGCCAGAGTACTGCGGGGTCATCTCGGTGAACCCCAAGACCCATGCCAAGCGCTACCGCGTGGAGCATGAAGAGAAAGAATTCGACATGGCGATTCTGGAGCGAGCGCTCGAGAACGCCAAACTGGTGCCGATTGATCGGGTAATCGATGAATTGGGCCAGGATGTGCAGATCGAAGAAGTCAGCGAAGCCCTGGCCGGCCAGATCGTCATCGACATCCGTCACCCGGATGCCGCTGAAGATGAGCCACTGGAAATCGCTGGCATCGACGTGCAAACGCTGCCGTTCTATGCACTGAACGCGCGTTTCAAGGAACTGGATAACAGCCGTCAGTACCTGCTGTATTGCGACAAAGGCGTGATGAGTCGCCTGCATGCCCACCATTTGCTCAGTGAGGGATATGCCAATGTGCGCGTTTATCGACCGAGCTAAGAGCCCGGGGCTGTTTGCCTGTGGCCTGCGTCACCGGCCCCCCGACTCTGCCGTCAAGCTGTAACGGCAAGGCCTGACTCTACTGTTAATCGCTGCCACGACCTGTCAGCACACCGAATCCTCTGATCGAGATACACAAGTGATCGAAAATCTACGTAACATCGCCATCATTGCCCACGTTGACCATGGTAAAACCACCCTGGTAGACAAACTCCTGCGTCAATCCGGCACCCTGGAGCGCAACGAGCTCAACGACGAGCGCGTGATGGACTCCAACGACCAGGAAAAAGAGCGCGGTATTACCATCCTGGCAAAAAACACCGCTATCAACTGGAACGGCTACCACATCAACATCGTGGACACCCCGGGCCACGCCGACTTCGGCGGCGAAGTAGAACGCGTAATGTCGATGGTTGACTCCGTTCTGCTGCTGGTTGATGCCCAAGACGGCCCTATGCCGCAAACCCGTTTCGTGACCAAGAAGGCTTTCGAAGCCGGCCTGCGTCCGATCGTGTGCATCAACAAGGTTGACCGTCCAGGCGCGCGTCCGGACTGGGTTCTGGACCAGATCTTCGACCTGTTCGACAACCTGGGTGCTACCGAAGAGCAACTTGATTTCCAAGTGATCTACGCCTCTGCCCTGAACGGTATTGCCGGTCTGGAACACACCGCCATGGCGGAAGACATGACCCCGCTGTACCAGGCGATCGTTGACCACGTGCCACCTCCGAAGGTTGACCGTGACGGTCCGTTCCAGATGCAAATCTCGGCACTGGACTACAACAGCTTCCTGGGTGTTATCGGCGTTGGCCGTATCGCTCGTGGTAGCGTCAAGCCGAACACCCCGGTTGTGGCTATCGGCGCCGACGGCAAGAAGCGTAACGGTCGTATCCTGAAGCTGATGGGTCACCACGGTCTGCACCGTATCGACGTTGAAGAAGCTTTCGCCGGCGACATCGTGTGCGTAAGCGGTATGGACTCGCTGTTCATCTCCGACACCCTGTGCCAGCCGGACACTGTCGAGGCGATGAAGCCTCTGACCGTTGACGAGCCAACCGTTTCCATGACCTTCCAGGTAAACGACTCGCCTTTCTGCGGTAAAGAAGGCAAGTTCGTGACTTCCCGTAACATCAAGGAACGTCTGGACAAAGAGCTGCTGTACAACGTTGCACTGCGCGTTGAAGAAGGCGACTCGGCTGACAAGTTCAAGGTTTCCGGCCGTGGTGAGCTGCACCTCTCGGTACTGATCGAAACCATGCGTCGCGAAGGCTTCGAAATGGGCGTTGGTCGTCCTGAAGTGATCATCCGTACCGTTGACGGCGTGAAGCAGGAACCGTTCGAAAACGTCACCATCGACACCCCTGAAGAATCCCAGGGCAAGGTCATGGAAGAGATGGGCCTGCGTAAGGGCGACCTGACCAACATGGTGCCGGATGGCAAAGGCCGTGTGCGTCTGGAATACAACATCCCTGCTCGTGGTCTGATCGGTTTCCGTAACCAGTTCCTGACCCTGACCAACGGTGCTGGCATCCTGACCTCGATCTTCGATCGCTACGACACCATGAAGTCCGGCGACATGTCCGGCCGTCAGAACGGTGTTCTGGTATCGGTAGAAACCGGCAAGGCGCTGACCTACTCCCTGGAAACCCTCCAGGCGCGTGGCAAGCTGTTCGTTGAACACGGTCAAGAGATCTACAACGGCCAGATCGTTGGTCTGAACAGCCGTGACAACGACATGGGCGTCAACCCAACCAAAGGCAAGAAGCTCGACAACATGCGTGCTTCGGGTAAAGACGAAACCATCGCCCTGGTTCCACCTGTTCGCTTCACCCTGGAACAGGCTCTGGAATTCATCCAGGACGACGAGCTGTGCGAAGTAACGCCGAAGTCCATCCGTCTTCGTAAGAAGATCCTGGACGAAGGCGAGCGTACCCGCGCTGCCAAAAAGGCCAAGAACTGATACTTAGTTCCAGCTGAAAAAAACGCCCCCGGTCGAAAGGCCGGGGGCGTTTTTTTATGCCTGCAGATTGTGTGGTGTCTGGCCTGTGATCGTTCCCACGCTCCGCGTGGGAATGCAGCCCTGAACGCTCTGCGTTTGCCCTTGGCAGCGGGGCGCAGAGCGCCCCAGGAGGCATTCCCACGCGGAGCGTGGGAACGATCATCGGTTAGAACTTGTCGAGCGTACGCAACTTGGTCTCGCGCACCACTTCCTTGGGCTTGTACGCGCAATACCCCGGCCGTGGCCCGATTTTCGGGTGATTGCGGCAGGTATCCGGGCGTTTGTCATAAATAGTGCAGAAGCGCGTCTTACGATCCAGGTACAGGCAATCGTTGTTGCTCATGCGCTGCAGAGTAAAGATCTCGGACTTGGAGTTGAACCGCTCGACGATGCCTTCCTTCTGCAAGCGCTTGGCGATGTTCTTCGGCGGGTCGCCACGCTCGAACTCGTCAACGATACCAATGCGGATCAAATCCTTGATCTTCACCTCAACCGGCAGGGTGCAGCAGTTGGATGTGCAGCCGCCGCACATGTGGCTGGAGTATTTCTGCCACGTTTCGAGACGGTCGAGTTCCGCGGCGGCGATCAGTTGAGGCTTCATCAGGTTTCCAAGAGGGGCTTTGTCCGGGCGCGCGATGATACCGGGATTGGTGATTTTTTGAACAATATTTTGCGGGTTTCGGCTCAAAGGCCGGTCCGACGCACAAACGGGCACGGCCCCTGCATCTAAAACCGGTATGCGTGAATGAGTGAAAAAACTGCCGAACCGTCAGCCATGCCATGGGTCAGACCGTCTAGGCTCTAGGATTTCCCTTCTTCTATCTCGCCCGAGGTCGCACCGATGTCTCAGGAACCGCTTGCACGAGAAGCAGAGGTAGCCGCGTTTCGCGATGCTGTCTTGACCAAACTCACTTATGCGGTGGGCAAGGACCCCGATCACGCCTTCGACCACGACTGGTTCGAAGCCATTGCCCTGGCGGCGCGCGACCATATGGTCGAGCACTGGATGGACCACACCCGGCGTATCTACCGCAGCGGGCAGAAGCGGGTGTATTACCTGTCCCTGGAGTTCCTGATCGGCCGTCTGCTGTTTGACAGCCTGAGCAACCTCGGCCTGTGGGAGGTGGCGCGCGAAGCTGTCGGCGAGTTGGGTGTGGACCTGGAGCGCATTCGCCTGCTGGAGCCCGATGCGGCCCTGGGCAACGGTGGCCTGGGGCGCCTGGCCGCGTGCTTTATGGAAAGCATGTCGACCCTGGGCATTGCCGGCCATGGTTATGGCATTCGCTACGAGCACGGGCTGTTTCGCCAGGCGATTGTCGATGGCTGGCAGCAGGAACAGACCGAGCGCTGGCTGGATTTCGGCAACCCCTGGGAGTTCGAGCGCGCCGAGGTGATCTACCCGATCGGTTTTGGCGGCAGTGTCGAGACCGTGCTGGATGCGTCCGGCAAGTCGATCCAGGTCTGGTCGCCCAATGAAACCGTGCGCGCGGTGGCCTACGACACCCCGGTGGTCGGCTGGCGCGGTGCCAGTGTGAACACCTTGCGCCTGTGGCGCGCGCGGGCCGTGGAAGACCTGCACCTGGAGCGTTTCAATGCCGGTGACCATTTGGGCGCCGTCGCCGAAGTGGCCCGTGCCGAAAGCATCTCCAGGGTGCTTTACCCGGCCGACAGCACCGAAGCGGGGCAGGAACTACGCCTGCGCCAGGAATACTTCTTCGTCTCGGCCTCCCTGCAAGACCTGCTGCGGCGCCACAAAAACATGCACGGGTCGGTCCTGAGCCTGGGCGAGCACGCGGCCATCCAGCTCAACGACACCCACCCGTCCATCGCCGTGGCCGAGTTGATGCGCCAGTTGGTCGACTTGCACGATATTGCCTGGGAGGCGGCCTGGCAGGTCACGGTGGAGACGCTGTCCTACACCAACCACACCCTGCTCCCCGAAGCCCTGGAGACCTGGCCGGTGGGCCTGATGGAACGCATGCTGCCCCGGCACATGCAGATCATCTACCTGATCAACGCCCAGCACATTGATTCGCTGCGGGCCAAGGGCATCCACGATTTCGATGTACTGCGCGCCGTCTCGCTGATCGAAGAGGACAACGGCCGGCGTGTGCGCATGGGCAACCTGGCGTTCCTCGGCTCCCATAGCGTCAACGGCGTGTCCGGGTTGCACACGCAGTTGATGCGCAGCACGGTGTTCTCCGAACTGCACAAGCTCTACCCCGAGCGTATCAACAACAAGACCAACGGCATTACCTTCCGCCGCTGGCTGTTCCAGGCCAACCCCAAGCTCACCGCGATGCTGGTGGAAGCCCTGGGCCCGGATATTCTCGACAATATGGAACAGCGCCTGGTGGAGCTGGAAACCTTTGCCGAGAAACAGGCATTTCGCAAAGCCTTTGCCGAGCAACGCCTGTACAGCAAGCGCGTGCTGGCCGATATTATCCATGAACGCCTGGGGATCGCGGTCAACCCGGCGGCGATGTTCGACGTGCAGGTCAAACGCATCCACGAGTACAAGCGCCAGTTGCTGAACCTGTTGCACACCGTCGCCCTGTACCAGGCGATTCGTGCCGAGCCCGAGGTGGACTGGGTGCCGCGGGTGAAGATCTTCGCCGGCAAGGCGGCGGCCAGTTATCACCAGGCCAAGCTGATCATCAAGTTGACCAACGACATCGCCCGTACGGTGAACAACGACCCGACCGTGCGCGGTTTGCTCAAGGTGGTGTTCCTGCCTAACTACAACGTCAGCCTCGCGGAAAACATCATCCCGGCCGCTGACCTGTCGGAGCAGATCTCCACCGCCGGCTTCGAGGCCTCGGGCACCAGTAATATGAAGTTCGGCCTCAATGGCGCACTGACCATCGGCACCATGGACGGCGCCAACGTGGAGATGCACGAGCGCATCGGCGGCGAGCATATGTTTATCTTCGGCCTGAGTGCCGAACAGGTGGAAGCGCGTAAACAGGCCGGTGAGTTCAGCGCCGCTCCCGAAATCGCCGCCTCTCATCGCCTGAACGATGTGCTGCAGGCGATTCGTGGCGGGGTGTTCTCGCCGGATGATCCAGGGCGCTATGTGGGGCTGATTGATTCGTTGATCGACTACGATCGCTTCCTGGTGTGCGCCGATTTTGATTCCTACTGGGACGCCCAGGCGCGGGTCGAAGCCCATTGGCATGACTCCAAGGAATGGTGGCGTTCGGCGGTGCTCAATACCGCGCGTACGGGGTGGTTCTCGTCGGACCGCACCATCCGGGAATATGCGACCGAGATCTGGAAAGCCCTGGACTAAACGCCGCAGGAGCAAAATGGGGGAGCGGGCTTGCCCGCGATAGCGGTACGTCAGTTAGCAAATAGTTGACTGATGCACCGCTATCGCGAGCAAGCCCGCTCCCACATGGGTTATGCGTCTATATACTGGGTCTCGGTTTGCTTAGGGATTTGGACCATGCAATGGATGTTCATGCTGATTGGCCTGGTGCTCGGCTGGGCGCTGGATGAATCGTTCAGTGATGCAGGCTTCGGTGCACTGCTGGGTTTGGGGATTGGCCAGGCCATTCGCCTGTCGCACCTTGGCAGTGCCCTGAAGGCGCTGGAGCAACGCCTCGCGCTGCTGGAAAAGCCGCCTCAGGTCGAACCGTCCATGGCCGAACCCGCGCCCGCCCCGGAGCTGGTCTGGGAGTTGCCCGCCGAACTGCAATCCACCCCGGCTCCCGAACCGAGCCCGCCGCTGCCGGACGACCTGTGGAAACCGGCCGCCGTTGCCCGCGAAGCTGAACCCGAAATCCCCCGTAGCCCCACCCTGATCGAACGTGCCATCGGCGCCGCGCGCAACTGGCTGCTGGGCGGCAATACCGTGCTGCGGGTCGGCGTGGTGCTGTTGTTCCTCGGCCTGGCATTTTTGCTGCGTTATGCCACCGAAGGCATGGTGGTGCCCATCGAGCTGCGCTACGCCGGTGTCGCTGCCTGTGCCCTGGGCTTGCTGGGCCTGGGGTGGTGGCTGCGCCTGCGCCGGGGCAGTTATGCGCTGATCCTGCAAGGCGCGGGCATCGCCGTGTTGTACCTGACGGTGTTCGCCGCCATGCGCCTGCACCCATTGCTCGATCCGAGCGCGGCACTGGGCCTGTTGGTGGCGGTGACGGTGTTTTCGGCGATCCTGGCGATTACCCAGGACGCCATCGGCCTGGCCTGCGCCGCCGCGCTCGGCGGGTTTGCCGCGCCAATCCTCGCGTCCACCGGCGAGGGCAACCATGTGGCGTTGTTCAGCTACTTCGCCCTGCTCAACGCCGGGATCCTCGCCATCGCCTGGTTCAAGGCCTGGCGCTTGCTCAATGTGATTGGCTTTGCCGGCACCTTCGGTATCGGGTTTGCCTGGGGTATTCGCTCTTACACACCGGAACTGCTGTGGAGTACCGAGCCGTTCCTGATTCTGTTTTTCCTGATGTACCTGGCCATCGGCTTGCTGTTTGCGCGACGCAAACTCCTGGAAACGGCCGATGCCCCGGCCGATGACAGCCGTGCCGCGCTGCTGCGCTGGTCGGCAGCCAAGGGCGATTATGTGGATGGCGGCCTGCTGTTCGGCCCGCCGCTTGTGGCATTTGGCTTGCAGTTCACCCTGGTGCAGCACCTGGCCTTCGCCCCGGCCTTCAGTGCGTTGGCATTGGGCATCATCTATATGGTCCTGGCGCGGGTGCTTAGCGGTGGGCGCACCGTGTTGCTGGCAGAAACCTGCCTGGCCCTGGGTGTGATCTTTGCCAGCCTGGCGATCCCGCTGGGCCTGGACGCGCGCTGGACCGCGGCGGCCTGGGCGGTGGAAGGCGCCGGCATCCTTTGGCTCGGTCTGCGTCAGCAACGCTCGTTGGCGCGGGCGTTTGGCCTGCTGTTGCAGTTGGGCTCGGCGCTGGCGTTTCTCAGTGAGCTGGACGTGGGCGAACACACGCTGCTGGACGGCGCGGCGCTGGGCGCCTTGTTGCTCGGCGTGGCGTTGCTGTTCAGCTTCCAGCAACTGCGCACGGCCGCGCTGGAGCAGACCTCGAAGTGGGAGCGCCAGGGCTTGCCGGTCCTGGCCGGCCTTGGCCTGGGCTTTGTGTACCTGCTGGCGCCGTTGCTGGTGGCCGAGCAGGGCACCGCGATCAGCTGGGCGCTGGCGGGACTGGTGACGGTGTTTGTCGGCGTGTCTATCGCTTCGCGCACCTTCCTGTTCTGCGCGCTCGGCGTGCAAGTGCTGGCGGGGGCTTTGGTCGCGCTGACATCCTGGGGCGGCGGTGAACTGCCGGCGTTCCGGCATATCGGTTTCTGGGCGCCGATGCTGGTCGGGTTGGCCGCATTTGTCGGCGCCTGGCGCTTGCGGGGCAGTGATCGACGACTCAAGTTGCCCCATGTATCCAACGGCCTGCTGGCCTGGGGCGCGGCGTGGTGGGTATTGGCGCTGAACCACGAAGTGCTGCGCTTCACCCCGCCAGAGTTGCAAGCCACCTTCCTGTTGGCGGCGGCTGCGGCCAGTGCAGCGTTGTGGATGTTGTTGGCGTTGCGCTTGCGCTGGGCCGCGCTGGGCACCCTCTGCCTGTTGCTGATGCCGGCGGTGGCGCTGGTGGTATTGGTATCGTTGCATCGCTATTACCACCCGGCGGCCGAATGGGGCTGGCTGGCCTGGCTCGCGGTGTTCGCCGTGCATTTCATCGCGCTGCGTTATTTGGCCGACCTGGCGGCGGCAAAAGCCTTGAGCGTCGCCCACGTGCTGGGCTGCTGGATGCTGATCGGCATGCTGGCCCTGGAATTGCGCTACGGCCTGTTGGTGCTTTCGGTGCAATACAACGCCTGGCGCTGGCTGGGCTGGGCGATTTTCCCAAGCCTGTACCTGATAGCCATTGCTGCGCCGCGCCAGTGGCCGTGGCCGCTATCGGCTTATCCACGCGAATATCGCCTGCTGGCCGCGCTGCCGTTGGCCGCGCTGATGCTGGTGTGGTTCTGGTTGGCGAATATGTTCAGCGACGGCACGGCCAGGCCATTACCGTATGTGCCGTTGCTCAACCCCTTGGATCTTGGCCTGCTGTTTGCGCTGCTGGGCGTGTACCTGTGGGCGCGCAGCGCGGCGCCGCAACTGGGCGGCCGCACCCCGTGGATTGCCCAGGGCGTTGCCGGGGTCTCGCTGTTTGCCTTCTTCACCGCACTGGTGATGCGCGCGGCGCACCATTGGGGCGGCGTGCCGTTTGATCTGGATGCGTTGCTTGACTCGATGCTGGTGCAGGCCGGGCTGTCGATTGTCTGGACCCTGATTGCCCTGGGCCTGATGATCGGCGGGCACCTGCGCAATCGCCGGGAAGTGTGGCTGGTCGGCGCGGTGCTGATCGGCGTGGTGGTCGCCAAGTTGTTCCTCGTCGAGCTGAGCAACCGTGGCGGGCTGGAGCGGATCGTGTCGTTTATCGGCGTGGGCGGGCTGTTGCTGGTGGTGGGTTATTTCGCTCCGCTGCCGCCCAAACGCAGCGAACCTGAGATTCAAACCCAAGGAGCGTCCTCTTGATCGGCAAACTGAGCATTGCACTGGTGGGCCTGTGCGCCGCGTTATCGGCGTCGGCCGCAGAAGGCCCCGCAGACTTCACCGCCAAAGTGCCGCTGACGGTCAGCGGCGAAGGCCCCTGGTATCGCCTGGAGTTGCCGCTGGCGGTGCAATTGAGCGCCCGTCAGGCCGATCTCAGTGACCTGCGGGTGTTCAACGCGGCGGGCGAGCCCCAGGCATATGCATTAGTGCGGCAGTCGCCCGCAAGCGCAAACAACCTGGCCCGGCTGAAGGGCTTCCCGCTGTATGCCGCCGACAACGCCAGCGACAGTGTGCCCAGCGTGCGCGTGCAATCCAGCGCCACGGGAACCCTGGTGCAGGTGCAGCCGTCCAGCGAGGCGCCGGCCGGCGCGCAGGTGCGACGCGGCTGGCTGCTGGATGCCAGTGCAATCAAGGCGCCGTTGCAAAAGCTGATCCTCGATTGGGCTGCCGAGCATGATGGCTTCCAGCGTTTCAGTATCGAAGCCAGTGACGATTTGCAGCACTGGCGCTCCTGGGGCGGCGGGCAGGTGGCGCGCCTGGCATTTGCCGATGAACGGGTGGAGCAGCGTGAAGTCGCCTTGCCAGGGCAGCCGGCGCGCTACCTGCGCCTGCTATGGCAAGGCCAGGCCGCGCCCGAGTTGACCTCCATTGAAGTGCAGAGCACCAGCAGCCTGCCGTTGTCGCTGGTGTGGTCCGAGCCATTGGCCGGCAGCACCCTGGAGCCTGGGCAGTACAGCTGGCAGTTGCCTGGCGTGTTAAGTGTCGAGCGGGTGCGCGTTGAGTTGCGCCAGCCCAACAGCCTGGCGCCGGTGGGTCTGCAAGGGCGGCAGGACAGCAAGCAGGCATGGCAGCCATTGAGCCGTGGTTTGCTCTATCGGTTGACGCAGGGCGGGCAAGAAGTCACCCAGGATCAATTGCAGTTGCCGGGTTACCCGGTGCGGCAACTCAAGCTGGACGTAGACGAGCGGGGCGGTGGCCTGGGCGCGCAGGCGCCGGCGTTGAGTTTTGCTGTGCGGGCCACGCAAGTGGTGTTCCTGGCGCGGGGCGAACAGCCGTTTACCCTGGCGCTGGGCAACCCGTCGGCCAAGGCTGCGAACCTGCCGTTGACGACCCTGATTCCCGACTACCAACCCCAGCGCCTCGCGGCTCTGGGCCAGGCTCGGGTCGATGGCGAATGGCACGCCAACCCGCCAGCCGCGCCAAATGTCGCAGGTATCAACTGGCAGACAATCGGCCTGTGGGCCGTATTGCTGCTGGGCGTAGCGGCACTTGGGGCGATGGCCTACAACCTGTTGCGCAAGCCGCCTACCAGGCCCTGAGCCGGGGCCTACATGAACTCTGTCAGGGTTATCTCGTCTGATAGGAGGAAATGCGCCCCGACTCGCGCTAAACTGCGCGGGTTTTTAGCCCCCCATTCTCCGGAGCCGTCCATGTCCCGCGTTACCCTGAGTCGCTATTTGATTGAGCAGACCCGCAGCAACAACACCCCTGCCGATCTGCGCTTCCTGATCGAAGTGGTGGCGCGTGCTTGCAAGGAAATCAGCCACGCCGTGTCCAAAGGCGCGCTGGGCGGCGTCCTGGGCAGCATGGGCACTGAAAACGTGCAAGGCGAAGTGCAGAAGAAACTCGACGTGATTTCCAACGAAATCCTGCTCGAAGCCAACGAATGGGGCGGTCACCTGGCCGGCATGGCCTCCGAAGAAATGGACAATGCCTACCAGATCCCGGGCAAATACCCTAAAGGCGCGTACCTGCTGGTATTCGACCCGCTGGACGGCTCGTCGAACATCGACATCAACGCGCCAGTCGGTACCATCTTCTCGGTACTGCGTTGCCCTAACGAATACCTGAGCCAGAACGAAGCGCTGAACGAAAACGCCTTCCTGCAGCCAGGCACCGAGCAGGTTGCTGCCGGCTATGCGATCTACGGCCCACAGACCATGCTGGTGCTGACCCTGGGTGATGGCGTCAAGGGCTTTACCCTGGACCGTGAAATGGGCAGCTTTGTGCTGACTCACGAAGACATCTCCATTCCTGCCTCGACCCAGGAATTCGCGATCAACATGTCCAACCAGCGCCACTGGGAAGAACCGGTCAAGCGCTACGTCAACGAGTTGATGGAAGGCGAAGAAGGCCCGCTGAAGAAAAACTTCAACATGCGCTGGGTGGCCGCGATGGTTGCCGACGTACACCGCATCCTGACCCGTGGCGGTCTGTTCATGTACCCACGCGACAGCCGCGAGCCGTCCAAGCCGGGCAAACTGCGCCTGATGTACGAAGCCAACCCGATGTCGTTCCTGGTTGAGCAGGCGGGCGGTGCGTCGACTGACGGCCACCAGCGCATCCTCGACATCCAGCCTGAAGGCCTGCACCAGCGTGTGGCGGTGTTCCTGGGGTCCAAGGAAGAAGTGGCGCGTGTGACGGGTTACCACAAGGCCTAAGGCCTTCTGTAGGAGCAGGCTTGCTCGCGAAGTATTCCCGGCGCAGCGCTGCGTTGGCTGGATGTTTTTCGCGAGCCAGCTCGCTTTTACAATGAATCATGCGCCAGACCAAGGCCCCGAAACGTTTCAGCGATTCGGGGCTTTTTTTGTTTTTGCCTTGCGGGAACCAGACCCCCCTTTTCCCTTCTAAGCTTCTGGCAGACCCCCACTGCTGCGTGTCCCTCCAGGAGCTCTACCATGTCGTTACGCCGTCTCGCCCTCTTGTGCTTTTGCGTGCTGTTGGCCGCTTGCAGCAAGGTCACCCAGGAAAATTACCAGAAGCTCTCGGCTGGCATGGCCAAGGCCGAGGTGGAGTCGCTGTTGGGTAAGCCCACCGATTGTTCTGGCGCACTGGGCATGTCCAGTTGCACCTGGGGCGACAAAAACAGCTTTATCAGCGTGCAGTACGCCGGTGACAAAGTTCTGATGTTTTCCGGGCAAGGCCTGAAGTAAACCGGGGCGCAAGCCTGCGGGAGAAGAAGAATGATGCGTTTTGTTTTATACCTTTGCGCCAGCCTGTTTTTGGCAGGCTGCGCCAGCCATTCTGGCGATGATCTGCAACCCAAGACTGTCGGCAGCGTCAACCTCAAGCGTTACCAGGGCACCTGGTACGAACTGGCCCGCCTGCCCATGTACTTCCAGCGCAACTGCGCGCAATCCGAGGCCCGTTACTCCCTGCTACCCGATGGCGACATGTCAGTGTTCAATCGCTGCCTGACCACCGAGTGGAAGTGGGAAGAAGCCAAGGGCACGGCCACGCCGCAGGTCCCGGGCAAGACCGACAAGTTGTGGGTCGAATTCAATAACTGGTTCACCGCGTTGCTACCGGGCGTGGCCAAGGGCGATTACTGGGTGTTGTACGTCAGCGATGACTACAAGACCGCCATCGTCGGCAGCCCGAGCCGGCGCTATATGTGGCTGTTGTCACGCACGCCGACCGTCAGTGCCGACACCCGCGAAGACTTGCTGAGCAGGGCGCGCCAGCAGGGTTACGACACCACACGTTTGATCTGGCGTACGTCGGACAAGCAGATGGCCAAGACCTCGCAGTAATGCGAAACAAAGGGCGGGTTTTTTAATAAACCCGCCCTTTTTTTGCCCTCAGGTTCTGGCCGTGGCGGGGTGCAGGTGTGCAATGGATCGATCAACCGTGGTCTTGGCGATCTCCAGTAAATGCCACACCGCCAACACCTTTGCCCGTTCGGGGCTTTGCAGCATCTCTCCACAATCGAGCGCCGTCGCTGACGCACTGTCCAGCAGGCTGGCGGTGTAGAGCAGGGCGTCTTCGAAGCTCAAATCGTCGCGGGCACTGTGAGCATCTTGGGTCGGCAGGTAGTGGTCGATGGCGCGGTTGAAGGCGGCGCGGTCTTTGGCGGGGTCGCTGGGTGGGTCGGGGACAATTTTATGCATGGTGAAGCTCCTTGTGAGAGTCGGAGCCGGTCCGTCGCGACTAAACGAAGGGTGGCGGCTGTACGCAGGTTAGTCGACCGGCCACAAGGAATCCGGCGCACCCGAGGGTGCCCTGCGCACAGCCGCCATAAAACTTCATGTGACCATGCGCCTTGTGATGTGCCGGGCGACTAAACCCGATCACTGATGAGCAGTGACAGGCCGCAGGCTAGCCATCGAATCCAACAGGCACAAGGCGGCAGGGATTGTCTCGGAAACGTCCTGCAATTTAAAGGGACACGCCTTGCTGGCCCTTTACAAACCATGACCAACACTCCCACATGGGTTATGGGTTGTTCTTAAGACAACAAGTCTCTCAGGACTTGCGCGAAGGCCCGGCTGCTCTCTTCCTCGCCCGCATGATGCCCATCGCGCACCACCCACTGGCCGTTGACCAACACATCACGCACCTGCCGATCACCCCCGGCAAACAGCCAGCGGTTGAGAATCCCGTCTGCACTGGCCGTCGCCAGGTACGGATCATTGCCGTCCAGCACCAGCCAGTCCGCACGCTTGCCGACTTCCAGGCGACCAATCGGTTGCCCCAGCGCCTGGGCGCCGCCGTCGAGGGCTGCGTCATACAGGGTGCGGCCGACCATCGGTTGATCGCTGCGATACAGGCGGTTGCGCCGCTGGTCGCGCAGGCGCTGGCCGTATTCCAGCCAACGCAGTTCTTCGACCACGCTCAATGACACATGGCTGTCCGAACCAATCCCCATGCGCCCGCCCTGGGCCAGGAAATCCACCGCCGGGAAAATCCCGTCGCCCAGGTTGGCCTCAGTGGTCAGGCACAGCCCGGCAATCGCCCGGCTGTTGGCCATCAATGTCACTTCGTCGGAGTTGGCGTGGGTGGCGTGCACCAGGCACCAGCGCTGGTCGACGTTCACATTGTCATACAGCCATTGCAGCGGGCGTTTGCCACTCCAGGCCAGGCAGTCATCGACTTCCTTTTGCTGTTCGGCGATGTGGATATGCACCGGGCAGCTCTTATCGCTGGCGGCCAATACCGCGCTGATCTGTTGCGGGGTGACTGCGCGCAATGAGTGGAAACACAGGCCCAGTTGCTGCGCTGGTTGCGCGGCCAGGATCGGCTGCAGGCGCGCTTGCAGCTTCAGGTAGTTATCGGTGCTGTTGATAAAGCGGCGCTGGCCGTCGTTCGGCGCCTGGCCGCCAAAGCCCGAGTGGCTGTAGAGCACTGGCAGCAAGGTCAGGCCGATCCCGCTGCTGGCCGCCGCCTGGCTGATCTGGCGCGACAGTTCGGTGGGGTCGGCGTAAGGCTGGCCGCTGATGTCGTGATGCACATAGTGGAACTCGGCGACCGAGGTGTAGCCGGCCTTGAGCATCTCGATATACAGCTGGCGGGCGATGACCTGCAATTGCTCGGGGCTGATCTGGCCGACCATGCGGTACATCAGGTCGCGCCAGGTCCAGAAACTGTCATTGGGGTTGCCGGCGACCTCCGCCAGCCCCGCCATGGCCCGTTGAAACGCGTGGGAATGCAGGTTCGGCATGCCCGGTAACAACGGGCCTCTCAGCCGCTCGGCGCCGTCTGCACTGGCATTGGCCGTCACGTTGGTCAGCAGGCCATCGGCGCTGACTTCAAGGCGTACATCAGTGGCCCATCCATTAGGCAGCAGCGCGCGTTCGGCAAAGAAAGCGGACATGATCAAGGCACCCCGGTCGTGTGTTTATTTGTATATACATATACAGACGTTTGCCTGCTCGGTAAACTCCGGCAATCTATGCATCTTTTCCCCCTGCAAGGATTCCCCGTGCCGACTCCGCCCGCCAAGTCCCCGCTGGCTGCCCACATGGACGAAAGTCCGGCGCCCTTGTATGCCCGCGTCAAGCAGATGATCAGCCAGCAGATTCTCAACGGCAACTGGCCGCCGCACTATCGCGTGCCGTCGGAAAGCGAGTTGGTCAACCAACTGGGCTTTAGCCGCATGACCATCAACCGGGCCCTGCGGGAGCTGACCGCCGAAGGTCTGCTGGTGCGCATGCAAGGCGTCGGCACTTTTGTCGCCGAGCCCAAGAGCCAGTCGGCGCTGTTCGAGGTGCATAACATCGCCGATGAGATCGCCTCCCGTGGCCATAGCCACACCTGCAAGGTGATTACCCTGGGCGAAGAAGCCGCCGGTTCCGAGCGCGCCGTGGCCCTGGAAATGCGTGAAGGCGGGCGGGTGTTCCACTCGCTGATCGTGCACTACGAAAACGATATCCCGGTGCAAATCGAAGACCGTTTCGTCAACGCGTTGGTGGCACCGGAATACCTGCAACAGGATTTCACCCAGCAAACCCCTTACGCCTATCTCAACCAGGTGGCGCCGCTGACCGAGGGCGAGCATGTGGTGGAGGCGATCCTGGCCGACCCGCAGGAATGCAAGCTGCTGCAGATCGAGACCGGCGAGCCGTGCTTGCTGATTCGCCGGCGTACCTGGTCCGGGCGCCAGCCGGTGACTGCCGCACGCCTGATCCACCCCGGTTCCCGCCATAGCCTCGAAGGACGTTTCAGCAAATGAGTGCAGTCAAGGTCTGGCGTGCTGCCGATTACGTACGCATGCCGTGGAAAAACGGCGGCGGCAGCACCGAAGAAATCACCCGTGATGCCGGCCACGGCCTGGAAGGTTTTGGCTGGCGCCTGTCGATTGCCGATATCGGGGAGTCGGGCGGCTTTTCCACGTTTGCCGGGTATCAACGGGTCATCACCGTGATTCAGGGTGCGGGCATGGTGCTGACCGTGGACGGTGAAGAGCAGCGCGGATTGTTACCGCTGCAACCGTTCGCCTTCAAGGGTGAAAGCCAGGTGGTGTGCCGCCTGATCACCGGGCCGATTCGCGACTTCAACCTGATCTACTCGCCCCAGCGTTACCACGCACGTTTGCAGTGGGTGGATGGGGTGCAGCAGTTTTTCAGTACCGCGCACACCGTGCTGGTGTTCAGTGTGGCTGATGAGGTGAAGGTGCTGGGCGAAGTGCTGGGTCATCATGATTGTTTGCAGGTGGACGGTAACAGTGACTTGCTGGATATCAGCGTGACAGGCCGCTGCTGCCTGATCGAACTGACCGCACGCGATTAAACCTGTGGGAGCTGGCTTGCCTGCGATTGCGGTGTGTCAGACAAGTGGCTATCGCAGGCAAGCCAGCTCCCACATGGGTTATGGAGAGGCTGCACAATCTGTTTCCAGGCCCGCACCAAGTTGTTACCGAATGCCCCAGCATGGCGCAATGCCCTGCCTTTGTAGCAATCCTCCAGCGGTTCAAGTCACCCCTTTCAGAAATTTCATAAAGCCTTCAAGCCTTTATTTCCAAGGCTTACACGCGCCTCGGCAATAAATCTTCAGCACGGACTTCCCAAGTTGGCAGTCAGATTGCATATGCTTGTATGTACAAGTAAAGGTGTGTGCATAAGAGTCGCTAAACATCCTCTTCGCACCATCGTGTTCGCGCATCGATTGCTGAGGAGTTTTTTGTGACTGACTTTTCCCAGAACAAGCCTACCAAGTACCGCGACGTTGAAGTCCGCGCCGCCCGTGGCAACACGCTCACCGCCAAAAGCTGG
This sequence comes from Pseudomonas sp. FP818, assembly GCF_030687335.1. NCBI lineage: Bacteria > Pseudomonadati > Pseudomonadota > Gammaproteobacteria > Pseudomonadales > Pseudomonadaceae > Pseudomonas > Pseudomonas sp. FP818. The sequence goes on from NZ_CP117427.1 coordinate 356,040, forward strand.
CTGACTGAAGCGCCGCTGCGCATGCTGATGAACAACCTCGACCCGCAAGTGGCCGAGAACCCGAAAGAGTTGGTGGTGTACGGCGGTATCGGCCGTGCGGCGCGTAACTGGGAATGCTACGACCAGATCGTCGAAAGCCTGACCAACCTGAACGACGACGAAACCCTGCTGGTGCAATCCGGCAAGCCGGTCGGCGTGTTCAAGACCCACAGCAATGCCCCGCGTGTACTGATCGCCAACTCCAACCTGGTGCCGCACTGGGCCAGTTGGGAGCATTTCAACGAACTGGATGCCAAGGGCCTGGCCATGTACGGCCAGATGACTGCCGGCAGCTGGATCTACATCGGCAGCCAGGGCATCGTCCAGGGCACCTACGAAACCTTCGTTGAGGCCGGTCGCCAACATTACGACAGCAACCTCAAAGGCCGTTGGGTGCTCACTGCCGGCCTCGGCGGCATGGGCGGCGCCCAACCGCTGGCCGCGACCCTGGCAGGCGCGTGCTCGCTGAACATTGAATGCCAGCAGGTCAGTATCGACTTCCGCTTGAACAGCCGTTATGTCGACGAACAAGCCAGCGACCTCGACGACGCCCTGGCGCGCATCGCCAAGTACACCAAGGAAGGCAAGGCCATCTCCATCGCCCTGCTGGGCAACGCTGCCGAAATCCTCCCGGAACTGGTCAAGCGCGGCGTGCGCCCGGACATGGTCACCGACCAGACCAGCGCCCACGACCCACTCAATGGTTACCTGCCTGCCGGCTGGACCTGGGAGCAGTACCGCGCCCGTGCCAAGACCGAGCCGGCTGCCGTGATCAAGGCCGCCAAGCAGTCGATGGCCGTACACGTCAAGGCGATGCTGGACTTCCAGAAGATGGGCGTACCGACCTTCGACTACGGCAACAACATCCGTCAGATGGCGCAGGAAGAAGGCGTGGAAAATGCCTTCGACTTCCCAGGCTTTGTACCGGCCTACATCCGCCCGCTGTTCTGCCGTGGCATCGGCCCGTTCCGTTGGGCGGCACTGTCGGGCGACCCGCAGGACATCTACAAGACCGACGCCAAGGTCAAAGAGCTGATCCCCGACGACGCCCACCTGCACAACTGGCTGGACATGGCCCGCGAGCGCATCAGCTTCCAGGGCCTGCCGGCGCGCATCTGCTGGGTTGGCCTGGGCCAACGTGCCAAGCTCGGCCTGGCATTCAACGAAATGGTACGCAGCGGCGAACTGTCGGCGCCGGTGGTGATCGGCCGCGACCACCTGGACTCCGGCTCGGTGGCCAGCCCCAACCGCGAAACCGAATCCATGCAGGACGGTTCTGATGCCGTGTCCGACTGGCCGCTGCTCAACGCCCTGCTCAACACCGCCAGCGGCGCGACCTGGGTTTCGCTGCACCACGGTGGCGGCGTGGGCATGGGCTTCTCCCAGCACTCCGGCATGGTCATCGTCTGCGACGGTACCGACGAAGCCGCCGAGCGTATTGCCCGCGTGCTGCACAACGACCCGGCCACCGGGGTGATGCGTCATGCTGATGCGGGTTATCAGGTCGCGATTGATTGCGCCAAGGAGCAGGGTCTCAATCTCCCGATGATCAAGTAACGCCTGGCTCGGTTCTTGTGGGAGCTGGCTTGCCTGCGATGCGGGCGACTGGGTCTGTCAGGCAGACCACGGTGATGCAATCGCAGGCAAGCCAGCTCCCACATTTGACCTGCTGTGTATTTGAAACATGTTTGAGCCGCACCACCGAAAACAATCCATTAGAGGTTGAACACCCATGGCTGCAAAAGACGCGCGTGCAAGCTCCACCCCGTTGATCGAAAGGCGTTCGATCGACTACATCCCGGAAGCGGAAAGACACGGTCGTCTATTGAGCCAGTTCACCCTGTGGATGGGCGCCAACCTGCAAATCACCGCGATTGTCACCGGGGCCCTGGCCGTGGTGCTGGGCGGTGATGTGTTCTGGTCGTTGATCGGTCTGTTGATCGGTCAACTGCTGGGCGGCGGCGTGATGGCGTTGCATGCGGCGCAAGGGCCCAGGCTTGGGCTGCCGCAGATGATTTCCAGCCGGGTGCAGTTCGGTGTGTATGGCGCAGCCATCCCGATTGTGCTGGTGTGTTTGATGTACCTCGGTTTCACCGCCACCGGGACCGTGCTGTCCGGTCAGGCGCTGGGCCAGTTGTTTGGGGTCAGCGACAGTGTCGGCATTCTGATTTTCGCCAGTGTCATCGTGCTGGTCACGGTGCTCGGTTACCGGGTGATCCATTTCATCGGCCGTGTCGCCAGCGTCATTGGCGTGATTGCTTTTGTGTACCTGTTCAGCCGCCTGATGAGCCAGACCGACGTTGGCGCGCTCCTGCAAATCCGCCACTTCAGCTGGAGCAGCTTCCTGCTCGCGGTGTCGCTCGCGGCCTCCTGGCAAATCGCCTTTGGGCCTTATGTGGCTGACTATTCCCGCTACCTGCCGCGCAACACGTCCTCGGTGAAAACCTTTCTGGCCGCAGGCGCAGGTTCGGTCATTTGGCGCCCAAGTGGCGATGATCCTCGGCGTGTTTGCCGCTGCGATGTCCAACGGGCAATTTGCCGGTAACGAAGTGGCCTACATCGTAGGTCTGGGCGGCACGGGGGCCACGGCGGCATTGCTGTACTTCAGCATCGCATTCGGCAAGGTCACCATCTCCACGCTGAACTCCTACGGCAGCTTTATGTGCATTGCGACCATCGTCAGTGGCTTTCGTGGGCGCATGGAGGTCACGCGCCTGCAGCGCCTGGTTTTCGTGCTGCTGATTTGTCGGCGCGGCGACCCTGATCGCGTTGCTCGGCCAGCACTCGTTCCTCAGTGCGTTCAAGTCCTTCATCCTGTTTTTGCTGGCGTTCTTTACGCCCTGGAGCGCGATCAACCTGGTGGACTACTACTGCATCACCCGCGACCGCTATGACGTGCCGGCACTGGCCGATCCGAACGGTCGCTACGGCCGCTGGAACCTGCTGGGTATCAGCGTCTATGTGTTCGGAGTGCTGGTGCAGTTGCCGTTCATCGCCACCAAGTTCTACACCGGGCCCCTGGTGGCCAGCCTGGGCGGGGTGGATATTTCCTGGATCATCGGCCTGGTACTGCCCGCGGCCCTGTATTACGTGTGTGCAAAAAAATGGCACGGCGCAATGCCTGAACGACTGATTTTGCCGATAGAGCAGGGCGCTACAGCTATAGCTACCCCTAAAAACAACGGGCTGATTACACAAGCCTGATGGGACGTGGACAAGGCAGGATGCCTTTTGACTGCCGTAATCCATTTCATGATTGGGAGCGTCACATAATGAGAATGCATAAGACCCTGCTGACCCCATTGCTCGCCGCCGGCCTGCTGGCCAGTGCTGGCGCCACCCAGGCGGCCGGCTGGTGCGAGTCGGGCAAACCGGTGAAGTTCGCCGGCCTTAACTGGGAAAGCGGCATGTTGCTGACCGACGTCCTGCAAGTGGTCCTGGAAAAAGGCTACGACTGCAAAACCGATAGCCTGCCGGGCAATTCCATCACCATGGAAAACGCCCTGGGCAGCAACGATATCCAGATCTTCGCCGAAGAGTGGGTTGGCCGTAGCGAAGTGTGGAACAAGGCCGAGAAGGCCGGCAAGGTCGTGGGTGTCGGCGCCCCTGTGGTCGGTGCGGTTGAAGGCTGGTACGTGCCGCGCTATGTGATCGAAGGCGACGCCAAGCGCAAACTCGAAGCCAAGGCCCCGGACCTGAAAAACATCGCCGACCTGGCCAAGTATTCTGCGGTGTTCAAGGACCAGGAAGAGCCCGCCAAAGGCCGCTTCTACAACTGCCCGGCCGGCTGGACCTGCGAGCTGGACAACAGCGAAATGCTCAAGAGCTATGGCCTGGAAAGTTCCTACACCAACTTCCGCCCTGGCACTGGCCCGGCGCTCGATGCGGCGGTGCTGTCGAGCTACAAGCGTGGCGAGCCGATCCTGTTCTACTACTGGTCGCCGACGCCGCTGATGGGCCAGGTGGACCTGGTCAAACTCGACGAAAAACCCGGTGTGGATAAACGCGTGACCATCAAGGTCGGCCTGTCCAAGACTTTCTACGAGCAGGCCCCGGAACTGGTGGCGGTGCTGGAGAAGGTCAACCTGCCCATAGACCTGCTCAACCAGAACCTGGCGCGCATGAGCAAAGAGCGCATTGACTCGGCGAAGCTGGCGAAGATCTTCCTCAAGGAGCACCCGCAGGTTTGGCACGCCTGGGTCAGTGAAGACGCAGCCAAGAAAATCGACGCGGCCTTGTAGGCCCAGTGCCCCCGGCTACCCTGAACAGGCAGCCGGGCACCCGGCCACACTCCACTGGATCGAGAGCACGTTATGTTTCCTGAGAGTTTTACGTTTTCCATCGCCGACTGGGTCAACGGTTGGGTCGATGCACTGGTGACCAATTACGGCGATGTGTTCCGGCAGATCTCCGACACCTTGCTGTGGGCCATCGTCAACCTGGAGGGCCTGCTACGCGCGGCACCCTGGTGGCTGATGCTGGCGATAGTCGGCGGCATTGCCTGGCACGCCACCCGCAAGGTGCTGACCACGGCGGTGATCGTCGGCCTGTTGTTCCTGGTGGGAGCGGTCGGCCTGTGGGACAAGCTGATGCAGACCCTGGCGCTGATGATGGTGGCCACGGTGATCTCGGTGCTGATCGGCATTCCCCTGGGCATTCTCTCGGCGCGCAGCAATCGCCTGCGCTCGGTGTTGATGCCGCTGCTGGACATCATGCAGACCATGCCCAGCTTCGTGTACCTGATCCCGGTATTGATGCTGTTTGGCCTGGGCAAGGTGCCGGCGATTTTCGCCACGGTGATCTACGCCGCGCCGCCACTGATTCGCCTGACCGACCTGGGCATTCGCCAGGTGGACCGGGAAGTGATGGAAGCCATCAATGCCTTCGGCGCCAACCGCTGGCAGCAACTGTTTGGCGTGCAACTGCCGCTGGCCCTGCCGAGCATCATGGCCGGGATCAACCAGACCACCATGATGGCCCTGTCGATGGTGGTGATCGCCTCGATGATCGGCGCCCGTGGCTTGGGTGAGGACGTATTGGTGGGCATCCAGACCCTTAACGTCGGGCGCGGCCTGGAGGCTGGCCTGGCGATTGTGATTCTCGCAGTGGTCATCGACCGCATTACCCAGGCCTATGGTCGTCCACGGCATGAGGCGAGCAAATGACTACTGTCAGCAAGATCGAAGTGAAAAACGTATTCAAGATTTTCGGTGCGCGTGAGCAGGAAGCCCTGGCGCTTATTGGCCAAGGCCAGACCAAGGACCAGGTGCTGGCACAGACCGGTTGTGTGGTGGGCGTGAATGACCTGTCCCTGAGCATCGGCACCGGCGAGATCTTTGTGATCATGGGTCTGTCGGGTTCCGGCAAGTCCACCCTGGTGCGCCACTTCAACCGCCTGATCGACCCCACCAGCGGCGCGATCCTGGTGGACGGCGAAGACATCCTGCAACTGGATATGGAAGCCCTGCGCCAGTTCCGCCGGCACAAGATCAGCATGGTGTTCCAGAGCTTCGGCCTGCTGCCCCACAAGAGCGTGCTGGACAACGTCGCCTATGGCCTGAAAGTGCGCGGTGAAACCAAGCAAGTGTGCACCGAGCGTGCATTGCACTGGATCGAAACCGTGGGCCTGAAGGGCTACGAAAGCAAATACCCGCACCAGTTGTCGGGCGGCATGCGCCAGCGCGTGGGCCTGGCCCGGGCCCTGGCGGCCGACACCGACATCATCCTGATGGACGAGGCGTTCAGCGCCCTTGACCCACTGATCCGCGCCGAGATGCAGGACCAGTTGCTGGAGCTGCAAAAGACCCTGCACAAGACCATCGTGTTTATCACCCACGACCTGGATGAGGCCGTGCGCATCGGTAACCGCATCGCGATCCTCAAGGACGGCAAGCTGATCCAGGTCGGCACGCCGCGGGAGATCTTGCATTCGCCGGCGGATGAGTATGTGGACCGGTTTGTTCAGCGGCGGGCGGCGGTGGTCTGAGCCGGGGTTTGTGGTGAGTCGGCTGGCCTCTTCGCGAGCAAGCCCGCTCCCACAGGGGAACGCATTCCAAGTGTGGGAGCGGGCTTGCCCGCGATGAGGCCGGCAAGGCCGCAAAAATTTGAAGAAGGTATGAAGATGTCCCAGGCTAAAAAAGTCGTCATCGCCGACACCCCCCTGCACTGGCAGGACGTGGTTGCCGTCGCGCGCTTCGGCGCCGAGCTGGAGCTGTCGGGCCCGGCCTGGGCGCGGATCGACAATGCCCAGGCCATCGTGCAACGCATCGTCACCAGCGGCGAGCGGGCCTATGGCGTCAACACCGGCCTGGGCGCCTTGTGCAATGTGTCGCTCAAGGGCGAGCAACTGAGTCAACTGTCGCGCAACACCTTGCTCAGCCACGCCTGTGGTGTGGGAGCGCCGCTGAGTGATGAACAGACCCGCGCGATCATCTGCGCGGCCATCATCAACTTCAGCCAGGGCAAGTCCGGCCTGCATCCGCAGGTGGTGCATTCGCTGCTGGCGCTGCTCAACCATGGCATCACCCCGCACGTGCCGTCCCAGGGCTCGGTGGGCTACCTGACCCACATGGCCCATATCGGCATTGCCCTGCTGGGAGTGGGAAATGTCAGCTATCGCGGCCAGATTGTGACGGCCGAGGCGGCGCTGGCCGCCGAAGGCTTGCAGCCGGTGGTGCTCGGCGCCAAGGACGGCCTGTGCCTGGTCAATGGCACACCATGCATGAGTGGCCTGAGCTGCCTGGCCCTGGCCGATGCCCACCACTTGCTGCAATGGGCCGATGTGATCGGCGCCATGAGTTTTGAAGCACAACGCGGGCAGATCGATGCCTTCGATGAGCAGATCATCGCCCTCAAGCCACACCCCGGCATGCAGCAGGTCGGCAGTAACCTGCGGGCCTTGCTCGAGGGCAGCGAGGTGATTGCCGCCAGCCGTGGCATTCGTACCCAGGACGCGCTGAGCATCCGTTCGATCCCCCAGGTCCACGGCGCCGCCCGCGATCAACTGGAGCACGCCACCCGGCAGATCGAAACCGAACTCAACGGTGCCACCGACAACCCACTGCTGCTGGGCACGCCGGACAACTACCGCGTGGTGTCCCAGGCCAACCCCCACGGCCAGTCCGTGGCGCTGGCGGCGGATATGCTGGCCATCGCCATGGCGGAAATCGGCTCCATCGCCGAGCGCCGCCTGGACCGCCTGATCAACCCCCACGTTAGCGGCTTGCCGGCATTCCTGGTGAGCAACCCGGGGGTCAACTCGGGGATGATGATCGTGCAGTACGTCGCCGCTTCCCTCTGTGGGCAGAATCGCCAACTGGCGCAGCCGGCCGTGCTCGACAACTTCGTCACCTCGGGCCTGCAGGAAGACCACCTGAGCATGGGCACCAACGCCGCGCTCAAGCTGCACTCAGTGTTGGCAAACCTCACCCAGATCCTCGCCATCGAATACCTGTTGGCGGCCCAGGCCTTTGAGTTCCTCAAGGCGCAAGGCTTCGGCGCCGGCACCCACACCGCCTGGCGCCTGCTGCGCGAGCACGTCCCGGCCTATGAACAGGACCGTTGGTTGGCGCCGGACATCGCGACCACGGCGGCGCTGCTCAAGGACACCGATTTGTTGAACCACGCTTTACCGAATTTGCACTGAACCCTATTTCAAAAGGAGCATGAATGTGACTGCGCTAAATCTGATTCCAGGCCAACTGACCCTTGCCCAACTGCGGGCCATCTACCAGCAGCCGGTAACCCTCAGCCTGGATGACAGCGCCTCGGCGCAGATCGAAGCCAGTGTGGCCTGTGTCGAGCAGATTCTCGCCGAGAACCGCACCGCCTATGGCATCAACACCGGTTTCGGCCTGCTGGCCTCGACCCGTATCGCCAGCGAAGACCTGGAAAACCTCCAGCGTTCCCTGGTGTTGTCCCACGCGGCCGGCGTCGGCGAGCCGATCAGCGATGCGCTGGTGCGTTTGGTGATGGTGCTCAAGGTCAACAGCCTGAGCCGCGGTTTCTCCGGGATTCGCCGCCAGGTGATCGACGCGCTGATCGCCCTGATCAACGCCGAGGTCTACCCGCATATCCCGCTCAAGGGCTCGGTGGGCGCGTCCGGTGACTTGGCGCCGCTGGCCCATATGTCCCTGGTGCTGTTGGGCGAAGGCAAGGCCCGTTACAAAGGTGAGTGGCTGGAGGCGACCGAAGCGCTGAAAGTCGCCGGCCTCACGCCGCTGACCCTGGCTGCCAAGGAAGGCCTGGCGCTGCTCAATGGCACCCAGGTCTCCACGGCCTACGCCCTGCGTGGCTTGTTCGAAGGCGAAGACCTGTTCGCCGCCGCCATCGCCTGTGGCGGCCTGACCGTGGAAGCGGTGCTGGGCTCGCGCTCGCCGTTCGACGCGCGCATCCATGCGGCCCGTGGCCAGCGTGGGCAGATCGACTCGGCCGCCGCCTATCGCGACCTGCTCGGTGAAAGCAGCCAGGTGTCCCAGTCCCACCAGAACTGCGACAAAGTGCAAGACCCGTACTCCCTGCGCTGCCAGCCGCAAGTCATGGGCGCCTGCCTGACCCAGTTCCGCCAGGCGGCCGAAGTGTTGGTGGTCGAAGCCAACGCGGTATCGGATAACCCGCTGGTATTCGCCGCCGAAGGCGATGTGATCTCCGGCGGTAACTTCCACGCCGAACCGGTGGCGATGGCCGCCGACAACATGGCCCTGGCCATTGCTGAAATCGGCTCCCTGAGCGAGCGCCGTATCTCGTTGATGATGGACAAGCACATGTCGCAATTGCCGCCGTTCCTGGTGGGCAATGGCGGGGTCAACTCCGGTTTCATGATTGCCCAGGTGACGGCAGCGGCGTTGGCCAGCGAGAACAAGGCGTTGTCCCATCCCCATAGCGTCGACAGCCTGCCGACGTCGGCCAACCAGGAAGACCACGTGTCGATGGCGCCGGCTGCCGGCAAGCGCCTGTGGGAAATGGCTGAAAATACCCGGGGGGTGCTCGCAGTGGAATGGCTGGCCGCCTGCCAGGGCCTGGACCTGCGCGATGGCCTGAAAACCTCGCCCAAGCTGGAAAAGGCCCGTGGGATCCTGCGCGCCAAAGTGGGGTTCTACGACAAGGACCGCTTCTTCGCCCCGGATATCAACGCCGCCAGCGAACTGTTGGCCAGCCGCTGCCTGAACGAGTTGGTGCCGGCCAAGCTGCTGCCAAGCCTGTAAGCAGCACACCGATCCTGTGTGGGAGTTGGCTCCCGCATGGGGTCGCCCATAGGTTCGGATTCTCTCTGGATAACAATAATTAGGGACGAGAAATGCACCAGCAAGCACAAGGTCTCAAACGCGGACTGACCGCCCGCCATATTCGCTTCATGGCACTGGGGTCGGCGATCGGCACCGGGCTGTTCTACGGTTCTGCCTCGGCGATCCAAATGGCCGGCCCGGCGGTGTTGCTGGCCTACCTGATCGGCGGCGCCGCCGTATTTATGGTGATGCGCGCCCTCGGCGAAATGGCCGTGCACAATCCGGTGTCCGGCTCGTTCGGCCAGTACGCCAGCACTTACCTGGGCCCGATGGCCGGTTTTATCCTCGGTTGGACCTACGCTTTTGAAATGATCATCGTCTGCCTGGCGGACGTCACCGCCTTCGGCATCTACATGGGCTTCTGGTTTCCCGAGGTCGCACGCTGGGTCTGGGTGCTCGGCATCGTCCTACTGATCGGCGGGCTGAACCTGTGCAACGTCAAGGTGTTCGGCGAAATGGAGTTCTGGCTGTCGTTGCTCAAGGTCGGCGCGATTGTCGCGATGATCCTTGGTGGGTTCGGCATCATGCTGTTTGGCGTGCATTCGGCGGCTGACGCACCGGCCAGCGGGTTGAGCAACCTGTGGGCCCATGGTGGCTTCATGCCCAATGGCCTGGGCGGCCTGATCGCCTCGTTTGCGGTGGTGATGTTTGCCTTTGGCGGCATCGAGATCATCGGCATCACTGCCGGTGAAGCCAAGGACCCGCAACGGGTGATCCCCAAGGCGATCAACGCGGTACCGCTGCGCATCCTGCTGTTCTACGTGCTGACCCTGTTTGTGCTGATGGCCATCTACCCATGGCCGCAGATCGGCAGCCAGGGCAGCCCATTCGTGCAGATCTTCAGCAACCTGGGGATTGGCTCGGCGGCGACCATCCTCAATATCGTGGTGATCTCGGCGGCCGTCTCGGCCATCAACAGTGACATCTTCGGCGCCGGCCGCATGATGTACGGCCTGGCCCAGCAAGGGCAGGCGCCCAAGGGCTTTGCGCAACTGTCGCGCCACGGTGTGCCGTGGATGACCGTGGTGGTGATGGGCGCAGCGCTGCTGGGCGGCGTGGTGTTGAACTACCTGATCCCGGAAAACGTATTCCTGGTGATTGCCTCGATTGCCACCTTCGCTACCGTGTGGGTGTGGCTGATGATCCTGGTCACGCAGGTGGCGATGCGCCGCTCGATGACCAAGGCGCAGATCGCCGAACTGAAATTCCCGGTACCGTTCTGGCCCTATGCGCCGGCGGCGGCCATTGTGTTCATGCTGTTTATTTTTGGTGTGCTGGGCTACTTCCCGGACACCCAGGCCGCGCTGCTGGTGGGCGCCGTATGGATCGTGTTGCTGGTCCTCGCCTACCTGCTGTGGGTCAAGCCCGCAGCCGGGCAAGCGGCCAAGGTCAATTACGACCCGGCTTTGTCTCACCGATAACTTAGGGAGGCGTTGATGAAAACGCTTTGGCAACACTGCCACATCGCAACCATGGCCCGGGGCGAGTACTCGATCATCGAGGATGGCGCCATGGTCACGGCCGGTTCGCTGATCGAGTGGATCGGCCCCCGTGCCGAGCTGCCGCCTGGCGACTACGCGCAGACCCATGACTTGCAAGGGGCGTGGGTCACGCCGGGGCTGATCGACTGCCATACCCACACGGTATTTGGCGGCAACCGCAGCGGCGAATTCGAGCAGCGCCTGCAAGGCGTGAGCTACGCCGAGATCGCGGCGGCCGGCGGCGGCATTGCCAGCACCGTACGCGCCACGCGTGCGGCGACCGAGGACGAGCTGTTCGACAGCAGCCGCAAGCGCCTGCGCAGTTTGCTGCGCGATGGCGTGACCACGGTGGAGATCAAGTCCGGCTACGGTCTGGACCTGGCCAACGAGCGCAAGATGCTGCGGGTGGCCCGGCGCCTGGGCCAGGAGCTGCCGGTCAGCGTGCGTGCCACGTGCCTGGCGGCCCATGCGTTGCCGCCGGAGTACAAGGATCGCGCCGACGACTACATCGAGCACATCTGCAACGAGATGCTGCCGACCCTGGCAGCAGAAGGGTTGGTGGATGCGGTGGATGCGTTCTGCGAATACCTGGCGTTTTCCACCGAGCAGGTAGAGCGCGTGTTCAAGGTCGCGCAGCGCTTGGGGTTGCCGGTAAAGTTGCACGCCGAGCAACTGTCGTCGCTGCACGGCTCCAGCCTGGCGGCGCGGTATCAGGCGCTGTCGGCGGATCACCTGGAGTTCATGACCGAAGAAGACGCCATCGCCATGGCCGCCGCCGGCACCGTCGCCGTGTTGCTACCGGGCGCGTTTTTCTTTTTGCGCGAAACCCAGTTGCCGCCGATGGACGCCTTGCGCAAGCACGGGGTGAAGATCGCCATTGCCAGCGACCTCAACCCCGGCACCTCGCCGGCCTTGTCCGTGCGGCTGATGCTGAACATGGCCTGCACCTTGTTCCGCATGACCCCGGAAGAAGCCCTGGCCGGTGTTACCCGGCATGCCGCCACGGCGTTGGGCATGGGCGACACCCATGGCTCGCTGGAAGTGGGCAAGGTCGCGGATTTTGTCGCCTGGCAGATCGACCGCCCCGCCGACCTGGCCTACTGGCTGGGTGGCGAGTTGGATAAACGCGTCGTGCGCCATGGCGTCGACGTCGATGTGTAAGGTTGCCTTTGTGAGTAAGGAGTACTGCTGTGGATAAGGTTCTGAACTTCAAACAAGGCCGCACACCGCTGCTGATCAGCATGCCCCACGCCGGCCTGCGCCTGACGCCTGCGGTTGCAGCGGGCCTGATCCCCGAGGCGCAAAGCCTGCCGGATACCGACTGGCATATCCCTACGCTGTACGATTTTGCTGCAGAGCTGGGGGCCAGCACCCTGGCGGCCGAGTATTCGCGGTTTGTCATCGACTTGAACCGGCCGTCGGACGACAAGCCGCTGTATGCCGGGGCGACCACCGGCCTGTTTCCCGCGACGCTGTTTGATGGCGTGCCGTTGTTTATTGAAGGCAAGGAGCCGTCGAAGGCGGAGCGGGCGACCTATCTGGAGCAGATCTGGACGCCTTATCACCAGACCCTGCAACAGGAACTGGCGCGGCTCAAGGCCGAATTCGGCTACGCGCTGCTGTTCGACGCCCACTCGATCCGCTCGGTGATCCCACACCTGTTCGACGGCAAGCTGCCGGACTTCAACCTCGGCACCTTCAATGGCGCCGCCTGCGACCCCGAGTTGGCCAGCCAGTTGGAAGCCATCTGCGCGGCGCATCCGCACTACAGCCATGTGCTGAACGGGCGTTTCAAGGGCGGGCATATCACCCGGCACTACGGCAACCCGGCGCAGGATATTCATGCGGTGCAGTTGGAGTTGGGGCAGTGCACGTATATGGAGGAGTTTGAGCCGTTCAGGTATCGACAGGATCTGGCCGAGCCGACGCGGGTGGTGTTGAGGCAGTTGCTGGAAGGGTTCTTGGCGTGGGGCCAGAAGCAGTTGTCTTCAAGGCCTATTCCGTAACTTGAGTAGGTTATTTCCTTAATGTGGTTACCACCCTTAGTACATCTATGTTGTTTGGTTAGTCTGCGGGCCTCTGCGATCAGGAAGGGCCAACGGTGGTGTCTCAGGAAGAGGAATTTCGAGTTGTTTTAAGTTATGCGCAGATGGCAGCGATTTTGGAACACCAATCCCTGAGCGCTGCTGAAATCGCCTCAAATCGAATTTTTGGCGGTTTGCGTGTCGTTGGTGGGATCATCGAGTTGGCGGGCGCAGGTGTTTTGTGCGCATTACCTGAGCCGACGATGATCAGCAAGATGGGCTGTGTTGCCATGGGGGTACACGCCTCTGATCAGTTGGCTGCCGGTACCGCACAACTGCTCAGCGGCGAGACAACTGCGTCGTACGCCTATAGATCCGGTCAGGCGATAGCCGCTGGCTTGGGAGCCTCACCTGCAACAGGGCAGGTGATTGGTTTAGCTGGTGAGTTTGCCGTGCCGTTATCCACCGCCAGCCTCTACGCGGCTTTTCGAGTCTCATCCTTTCAGGGTGGCAGGATGAGGCTTAATTATGTGCTGACCGCCTTTCCGATTATCTGAGGCGGTTATGGCTTATCAGCGTTTAACGGGTTTCATGTATAGCGAAGTGGGTGAGAAAGTCGGTGCGTGGCGCAGGGAAGGAGAACCTGCGATTGTGCCTCTTTCCTTGCCGGCTATTGTGCAAGGCTATGTTGACGCCCATTCCCGCCTCAGTGTCCTGCTACTCAAGCGGGAAATTCACGGCTACCTGCGTAATAACCTGACACCTGGTGGACCTGCGCAATGCAGCACCGTTTGATTATGAGTTGTGTTTTTCAGAGCATTACTTCGGTTGTAACAACCACCAGTTCTTGCTGTGGGTTTGTCGGCTTCTGGATGAAAACCTCAAGCGTACTCAGTGGCGAGGCATAAAGCGGCTGTTCAATAGGATGTGTTGATAACACGACGCAAAGGATCCACAACCGTTCCAGGATGCAGCGGCGTCCTCACGTCGTAAGCGCCAGATCAAACAATGGGGGCGAAATGTGGGAGCGGGCTGGTCGGATCGCCGCATCGCCGCGATGGCGGTCTGTCAGTTCACAAATATGTCGACTGATCCGCCGCTATCGCGAGCAAGCCCGCTCCCACAGGTGGTGCGCGAACCTTCCTGGCTGATCACTGACACAGGTCTAAGTCCTCAAGGACATGCTCATTGCACAATTCGGGTTTATGATGCCAGACGGCAAAAATAATAGACGTCCCCCCAGGGATGGACCCGACCCCTTACGGAGCGCGCAATGCAGACTTTGTACCCGCAGATCAAACCCTACGCCCGGCACGATCTGGCCGTCGATGAAACCCACACGCTGTATGTCGACGAAAGTGGTTCCCCGCAAGGTTTGCCCGTGGTCTTCATCCATGGCGGTCCCGGCGCCGGCTGCGATGCCAACAGTCGCTGCTATTTCGATCCGAACCTGTACCGCATCGTCACCTTTGACCAGCGCGGCTGCGGGCGCTCCACTCCGCGGGCCAGCCTGGAAAACAACACCACCTGGGACCTGGTCGCCGACCTTGAGCGGATCCGCGAGCACCTGGGCATTGAAAAATGGGTGCTGTTCGGTGGCTCCTGGGGCTCGACCCTGGCCCTGGCCTATGCGCAAACCCACCCTGATCGCGTACATGGCCTTATTGTGCGCGGCATCTTCCTGGCCCGCCCGCAGGATATCCAGTGGTTCTACCAGGCCGGCGCGAGCCGCCTGTTCCCGGACTACTGGCAGGATTACATCGCGCCAATCCCGGTGGAAGAGCGCCACGACATGATCAGCGCCTACCACAAGCGCCTGACCGGCAATGACCAGATCGCCCAGATGCATGCCGCCAAGACATGGTCCACCTGGGAAGGCCGCATGCTCGGCCTGTGCCCCAGCCCGCAGCTGATCGAGCGCTTCTCCGAGCCCCAGCGCGCCTTGTCGATTGCGCGTATCGAGTGCCACTACTTCACCAATAACTCGTTCCTGGAGCCCAACCAACTGATTCGCGATATGCACAAGATCGCCCATCTGCCGGGGATCATCGTGCATGGCCGCTACGATATGATCTGCCCGCTGGATAATGCCTGGGAGCTGCACCAGGCCTGGCCGAACAGTGAGTTGCAGGTGATCCGCGAGGCGGGCCACGCGGCGTCCGAGCCGGGTATCACCGATGCGCTGGTGCGTGCGGCGGGCCAGATGGCACGACGCCTGCTTGATCTGCCCCCTGAAGAAGCATGAAGGGCCTTTTGCAGCGGGTGCGTGGCGCCCGGGTCGAGGTGGCGGGGCAGGTGGTGGGTGCGATAGACCAGGGTTTGCTGGTACTGGTGGCCGTTGAACCTTCAGATACCGCCGCCAGTGCCGACAAGTTGTTGCATAAGCTGCTTAACTACCGGGTGTTCAGTGACGACGAGGGCAAGATGAACCTGTCGTTGAAGGACATTGGCGGTGGTTTGCTGCTGGTGTCCCAGTTCACCCTGGCGGCCGACACCAAGAGTGGCCTGCGTCCGAGCTTCTCCAAAGCGGCGCCACCGGCGTTGGGCGAGGCGCTTTTCGAGCACTTGTTGTCACAAGCGCAACAATTGCATGGCACGGTGGCGTCGGGGCGTTTTGGCGCGGATATGCAGGTGCATTTGGTCAATGACGGGCCGGTCACCTTCCTGTTACAGACCTGATTGTATGAAAAACGACTTTTAATGCGCAAAACGCAAGTTTTCGCTACAAATACTTGGTTGCCCCTGCTGCGTTATCTCACGGGCTACTAGATAATCGCGCGCTACGGGGACCAGCGTAAATTGGTCCAGTTTTGATTTAGGTAGAGACTTGTCCGGTCGCCCTTGGGGAATCATTTAGCCCCATCGGAGTCGGAACAATGCTCGCCAACCTGGCATATAGATAGCTGGCCGTTGGTTTTTTGATCTGTTTTCGGCGAGGGTTGCTCGTGATTGTTAGTCCCTGTAATGCACCAAAATTGTCTGCCAAACGGTTACGAAACGCACTGGTGACGGGCTCCGCCCTGTTTTGCCTGTTCGGCGCGGGTCAACTGTGGGCATTCAGTCTGGACGATGTGTCGGCCAAGGCAAAAGAGTTGGCCGGGCAGAAATACGAAGCCCCACGCAGCAATCTGCCGAACGAATTCCGCGAAATGAAGTTCGCTGATTACCAGAAAATTCGTTTCCGCAATGAAAAAGCCGAGTGGGCCGAGCAGAAAACCCCGTTCAAGCTGTCCTTCTATCACCAGGGCATGCACTTCGACACGCCGGTGAAAATCAACGAAGTCACCGCGACCGACGTCCAGGAAATCAAGTACGACCCGACTCGTTTCGATTTCGGCGACGTCAAGTTTGATCCTAAAGCCACCGATCAGCTGGGTTATGCCGGCTTTCGCGTGCTGTACCCGATCAACAAGGACGACAAGCAAGACGAAATCATGACCATGCTCGGCGCCAGCTATTTCCGCGTCGTGGGCAAGGACCAGGTCTATGGCCTGTCGGCCCGTGGCATGGCGATTGATACCGCGCTGCCGTCCGGCGAAGAGTTCCCGCGTTTCACCGAGTTCTGGATCGAGCGTCCAAAGCCGGGCGACAAGCACCTGGTGATCTTCGCCTTGCTGGATTCGCCACGGGCCACCGGCGCCTACCGCCTGATCCTGCGTCCGGGCACCGACACCATTGTCGACGTCAAGTCGCAGATGTTCCTGCGTGACAATGTCAGCAAGCTGGGCGTTGCCCCGCTGACCAGCATGTTCCTGTTCGGCGCCAACCAGCCGTCCAAAGTGCTCAATTACCGTCGCGAACTGCACGACTCCAGCGGCCTGTCGATCCATGCCGGTAACGGCGAGTGGATCTGGCGCCCGCTGAACAACCCAAAACACCTGTCGGTCAGCAACTTCTCGGTAGAAAACCCGCGTGGTTTCGGCCTGTTGCAGCGTGGTCGCAACTTCAGCCAGTACGAAGACCTCGACGACAACTACGACAAGCGCCCAAGCGCCTGGATCGAGCCGCAAGGCGACTGGGGCAAGGGTTCCGTGGATCTGGTAGAGATTCCGACCGCCGATGAAACCAACGACAACATCGTTGCCTTCTGGAGCCCGGCCGAACTGCCTAAGCCCGGCGAGCCGCTGGATATCGCCTACCGCCTGCACTGGACTCTCAACGATGCACCGTTCCACTCGCCGGACAGTGCCTGGGTCAAGCAGACCCTGCGTTCTACCGGTGATGTGAAACAGTCCAACCTGATCCGTCAGCCAGACGGCAGCGTGGCCTATCTGGTGGACTTCGAAGGCCCGTCCCTCAAGGCCCTGAAGCCCGATGCAGCAGTGCGCAGCCAGGTCAGCGTCGGCGAAAACGGCGAAGTCGTGGAAAACAGCGTGCGCTACAACCCGCACACCAAAGGCTGGCGCCTGACCCTGCGCTTGAAGATCAAGGATGCAGGCAAACCGACCGAAATGCGTGCGGCCCTGGTCCAGGATATCGTCAAGCCTGAGCCAGAGCAGGCTTCCACCCAAGTCCTGAAGGCTGACAAAGTCTTGGCCAAGCAACACGAGAAACAGGCCAAGAAAGACGCCAAGGACAAGCAGCCAGAAGCTGCCCCAGCCACCCCGGAGCCAGTCAAGACAGAACAAGTCCTGACCGAAACCTGGAGCAATCAGTTGCCTGCCGATGAGTAATTCTCAAGTCCAGCCAGAGACTCTTGCCGAGTACCTGGCGCATCTTCCGATGACCGACGAGCAGCGCGCCGAACTGGCGGGCTGCAAGTCCTTCTCCGAACTGCACGAGCGCCTGTCGTCGTCGACCTTTGACGCACCGGTGGACGCCGCGCAGGCGTCGGTTGGCCGCCGGCTGACCCTCAACACTGCCGAGGAGCTAGAGGAAGCCGAAATGCTGGTGCTCGACGCCAGCGGTCGGGTTTGCCTCAAGGCCACGCCGCCGATCCGCCGTACCAAAGTGGTGCCCGAGCCTTGGCGCACCAATATTCTGGTGCGTGGCTGGCGCCGGTTGACCGGCCGCAGCAACCCTCCTGCGCCGCCGAAAGACGAGCGCGTGCTGCCGGCTGCGCGCTGGCGCACGGTCGGTTCGATCCGCCGCTATATCCTGCTGGTGCTGATGCTCGGCCAGACGATTGTGGCCGGCTGGTACATGAAAGGCATCATGCCTTACCAGGGCTGGTCCTTCGTCGACTTTGACGAGGTGCGCAACCAGACCCTGCTGCAAACCGCTACCCAGGTCCTGCCCTACGCCCTGCAAACCAGCATCCTGATCATGTTCGGGATTCTGTTCTGCTGGGTTTCGGCAGGTTTCTGGACCGCGCTGATGGGCTTCCTTGAACTGCTTACCGGTCACGACAAGTACCGGATCTCCGGCAAAAGCGCCGGCGACGAGCCGATCCCGAAAGAGGCCCGTACCGCGCTGGTGATGCCGATCTGCAACGAAGACGTGCCCCGGGTGTTTGCCGGCTTGCGTGCGACCTTTGAGTCGGTCGCTGCCACTGGCGATCTGGACCGCTTCGATTTCTTCGTGCTCAGTGACAGTAACGACGCCGATATCTGCATCGCCGAACAGCAAGCCTGGCTCGACGTGTGCCGCGAAGCCGGTGGCTTTGGCAAGATCTTCTATCGCCGCCGTCGCCGTCGCGTCAAACGCAAGAGCGGCAACCTCGACGACTTCTGCCGTCGCTGGGGCGGTGACTACAAGTACATGGTGGTCCTCGACGCCGACAGCGTGATGAGCGGCGAATGCCTGACCAGCCTGGTGCGCCTGATGGAAGCCACGCCGGACGCCGGGATCATCCAGACCGCGCCACGTGCCTCGGGCATGGACACCCTGTATGCACGCATGCAGCAGTTCGCCACTCGCGTCTACGGCCCGCTGTTCACCGCCGGCCTGCACTTCTGGCAGTTGGGCGAATCCCACTACTGGGGCCACAACGCGATCATCCGCATGAAGCCGTTTATCGAGCACTGCGCCCTGGCGCCGTTGCCCGGCAAAGGTGCGTTCGCCGGTTCGATTCTTTCCCACGACTTCGTTGAAGCTGCGCTGATGCGCCGTGCCGGCTGGGGCGTGTGGATTGCCTACGACTTGCCGGGCAGCTACGAAGAACTGCCGCCCAACCTGCTGGACGAGCTCAAGCGTGACCGTCGCTGGTGCCACGGTAACCTGATGAACTTCCGCCTGTTCCTGGTCAAGGGCATGCACCCGGTGCACCGTGCGGTGTTCCTCACCGGCGTGATGTCGTACCTGTCGGCACCGTTGTGGTTCCTGTTCCTGGTGCTGTCCACGGCCCTGCTGGCGGTCAACACGCTGATGGAGCCGCAGTACTTCATGGCGCCGCGCCAGTTGTACCCGCTGTGGCCACAATGGCATCCGGACAAGGCGGTGGCGCTGTTCTCCACCACCATCGTGCTGCTGTTCCTGCCTAAATTGCTGAGCATCATCCTGATCTGGGCCAAGGGCGCGAAAGAGTTCGGTGGCAAGTTCAAGGTGACCTTGTCGATGCTCCTGGAGATGTTGTTCTCCATGCTGCTGGCGCCGGTACGGATGATTTTCCACACCCGTTTCGTGCTCGCTGCGTTCCTCGGCTGGGCCGCGACCTGGAACTCGCCGCAACGTGACGACGACTCCACGCCCTGGAGCGAGGCGGTCAAGCGCCACGGTCCGCAGACCTTGCTGGGCTTCTTCTGGGCGCTGCTGGTGGTGTGGTTGAACCCCAGTTTCCTGTGGTGGCTGGTGCCGATTGTCGGTTCGCTGATGCTGTCGATCCCGGTGTCGGTGATCTCCAGCCGGGTCAATCTGGGCCTCAAGTCCCGCGACGAAAGCCTGTTCCTGATCCCTGAGGAATACAATCCGCCGCAGGCGCTGCTGTCGACCGACCGCTATACCCACGAAAACCGTTGGCATGCACTCAATGACGGGTTTATCCGGGCAGTGGTCGATCCGCAACAGAATGCCCTGGCCTGTGCCCTGGCAACGTCCCGACATGGTCAGGCAGAGCCGATCGAGTGGCTGCGTATCGAGCGTGTGCGGCATGCGTTGAAAGTCGGCCCTGCCGGCCTGAACAACAACGAGCGCGTGGCGTTGCTCAGCGACCCGGTGGCCCTGGCTCGCCTGCATGAGCAAGTCTGGAGCGAGGGGCATGCCGAATGGCTGGGTGCCTGGCGCGAGTCGGTCAAGGCCGACCCCCATGCGCCGTTGCTGCCGCTGCAACCGCTGTCATCCCAGGCGCAACCTGCCTGATTCAGACGCCCCCGAGACCTGTCTCGGGGGCGCTTGATACGCCTCTCCTACAGCGCTTGTCGCTTCTGCTTCACCCTTCTAACTTCGATACAAAAGACCCTGGTTCAAGGCGTATTGCCCTGCCTGCCGGTGGGTTAGGATCGCCCCCCAAATCTGAATCGACCGCCTCTGGTTTGCGCTAAACCCGCAATGCCCGGTGTGCGGCTGTGTAATGAAAAAGGGGCTTTTCATGATCAAGGGTTACTGGTCGATGCTGCTGGGCATTGTCGCGTTGGTACAGCTGCAGATGGCACACGCAGGCGCGATTGATGAGGCCGTGCGGCGCGGGGTCTTGAAGGTGGGGACGGATCCCAACTATGTGCCTTTCGAAATGACTGACAAACAGGGGCGGGTCATCGGCTTCGAAGCAGACCTGCTCGAAGAAATGGGCAAAGCCCTGGGGGTGACCCTGGAATGGGTTCCGGTGGCTTATACCGAACTGATCCCGGGCCTGCTGGCCGGCCGGTTCGACCTGATCGGCAGTGGCATGACCGTGACCCAGGAGCGCAACCTCAAACTCAACTTCAGTGATTCATTCATCATTGTCGGCCAGACCGTGCTGCTTCACCCGCGCCTGGCCGGCAAAGTCAGCAGCATTGAAGACTTGAACGAAGCCGGCTACCGGATTGCGGCGGCGGATGGCACCACGGGCGAAGTGGCGGCGCGGCGCTTCCTGGGGGCTGCACAGCTGCAGAGTGTTGCCACGGCGGAGGAAGGCGTCCGCCAGGTGGTCAGCGGTGAGGTTGATGCGTTTATCCATGATGCGCCCTATAACCTGATCGCCCTGGCCAAGCCGCAAAACCGCAAACTGCTGGCCCTGGAGCAACCCTTCACCTACGAGCCCCTGGCGTTTGGGCTGAAGAAGGGCGACTACGACAGCCTGAACTGGATCAATCACTTCCTTAATCAGATTGCCCAGGACGGCACCTACGATCGGCTGCATGACAAGTGGTTCCGGGACACGGACTGGCTGTCGGAGATCGAATGACGGTCACAACTGCTTACATACTCACATGGGAGGCGCCCAGTAGGGCAAGCCCTCTAACTGCGCTTTCTCCGGGTTTTTGTAGGGTTTTTCTGTCATATCAGCCAACAAATCCCGGCTAGACCTTTGTGCCAGTGGGCGAGTGGGTTAGCATCGCTCCCCGAAGAAATAGTGCAGCCCTGCTGGGGCTCGCATCAAAATAAAATGAGTCAGGGGACTTGGTGATGAAAAAGTATCTTTCGATGCTGATGCTCGGCGTGACGGCCCTGCTGGCGGTCAATACGGCCCAGGCCGGGGCGATTGACGAAGCGGTCAAGCGCGGCACCTTGAAAGTCGGCATGGATCCGACCTACATGCCGTTCGAGATGACCAACAAACGCGGCGAAATCATTGGTTTTGAAGTCGACCTGCTCAAGGCAATGGCCAAGTCCATGGGGGTCAAGCTGGAACTGGTCTCCACCGGTTACGACGGGATCATCCCGGCGTTCCTGACCGGCAAGTTCGACATGATCGGCAGCGGCATGACCCTGACCCAGGAGCGCAACCTGCGCCTGAACTTCAGCGAACCGTTCATCGTGGTGGGCCAGACCCTGCTGATCCGCAAGGAACTGGAAGGCACTATCAAGTCCTACAAAGACCTGAACGACGAGAAGTACCGTCTGACCTCCAAGCTCGGCACCACCGGCGAGATGGTGGCCAAGAAGCTGATCTCCAAGGCCAAGTACCACGGCTACGACAACGAGCAGGAAGGTGTGCTTGACGTGGTCAACGGCAAGGCCGATGCCTTTGTCTACGACGCGCCGTACAACGTGGTGGCCGAGAAAAAAGTCGGCAACGGCAAGTTGGTATACCTCGAAGAACCCTTCACCTATGAGCCTCTGGCATTCGGCTTGAAGAAGGGCGACTACGACAGCATCAACTTCATCAACAACTTCCTGCACCAGATCAAGCACGACGGCACCTACGATCGCATCCATGACAAGTGGTTCAAGAGCTCCGAGTGGCTCAAGGACATGGAATAAGCTAGCAACCGCGTCGCGCCCATCGCGGGCAAGCCCGCCCCCACAGTTGGAGTGCATTCCAAGGTGGGAGCGGGCTTGCCCGCGATGGCGGCCTGACAGCCGATACACCTCCCGGAACTCGCAATGAAACAGAAAAAAGCCCAATGGCCCTGGCACCTGCTGACCGTGCTGGTGCTGGTCGGCATGGCCGGCGCGTTGTACTACGCCACCTCGCTGATGTCCTACGAATGGCGCTGGAACCGTGTGCCGCAATACTTTGCCTACCAGGCCGAAGAGTCCAAGCGCGCGGCGGATATTTCCACGGTGGTCGAGTTGGTGCGCAAGGGCGACGTGGCTGAAGTCACCCTGCGTAACGACGCAGGTGCCGAGCAGCACCTGACGGTGGCCGAAAACAGCCTGCAAGTAGCCCGTGGCGACGATGTGGCCGAAGGCGATGTGATCGGTGTGACCCGGCATTGGGCGTTGGGCCCGTTGATGTGGGGCTTGTGGACCACCCTGTGGCTGTCCTTGGTTTCGGGGGTATTGGGCCTGTTCATCGGCCTGGCGACCGGTTTGTGTCGGTTGTCGAATAACCCGACCTTGCGCGATCTGTCGACGATCTACGTCGAACTGGTGCGAGGCACGCCGCTATTGGTACAGATCTTCATTTTCTACTTCTTTATCGGCACGGTGCTGAACCTGTCGCGTGAGTTCGCCGGTATCGCCGCGCTGTCGCTGTTTACCGGCGCCTACGTGGCGGAAATCGTGCGCGCGGGCGTGCAGTCGATTGCCCGTGGCCAGGGCGAAGCGGCCCGTTCCCTGGGGCTGAGTGCCAGCCAGTCGATGCGCCACGTGGTATTGCCGCAAGCCTTCAAGCGCGTGCTGCCGCCGTTGGCCGGGCAATTTATCAGCCTGGTCAAGGACACCTCGCTGGTGTCGGTGATCGCTATCACCGAGCTGCTCAAAAGCGGCCGCGAAGTCATCACCACCTCGTTTTCGCCGTTTGAAATCCTGTTCTGTGTCGCAGGCCTGTACCTGCTGATCAACCTGCCGCTGTCGAAAATGGCCAGCCGGCTTGAGCGGAGGCTCGCCCAAAGTGATTGAAGTCCGCGATCTGGTAAAAGTCTTCGACACCCGTGGGCACGTGGTGCGCGCGGTGGATCACGTCACCACCCAGGTGGCCAAGGGCGAAGTGCTGGTGGTGATCGGTCCATCCGGTTCCGGCAAATCGACGTTCCTGCGCTGCCTCAACGGCCTGGAGGAGTTCGACTCGGGCTCGGTGAGCATCGACGGCCTGCAACTGGCCGACCCCAAGACCGATGTGAACGCCTATCGCCGGGAAGTCGGCATGGTGTTCCAGCACTTCAACCTGTTCCCGCACATGACCGTGCTGGAAAACCTGTGCCTGGCGCAGAAAGTCGTGCGCAAGCGCGGCAAGCAAGAGCGCGAGGCCAAGGCCCTGGCCTTGTTGGAAAAGGTCGGCATTGCGCAGAAAGCCAACGAGTTTCCTTCACGGCTCTCCGGCGGCCAGCAACAGCGTGTGGCGATTGCCCGGGCGTTGGCCATGGAGCCCAAGGTCATGCTGTTTGACGAGCCCACCTCGGCGCTGGACCCGGAAATGGTCGGCGAAGTGCTGGACGTCATGAAGACCCTGGCCCTGGAAGGCATGACCATGGTCTGCGTGACCCACGAAATGGGCTTTGCCCGGGAAGTGGCGGACCGTGTGCTGTTTTTTGATCACGGCAAACTGTTGGAAGATGCTGCGCCCGCGCAGTTCTTCGATGCGCCGAAGGACCCACGGGCACAAGCGTTCTTGCGCCAGGTTCTGTAAAGCCCAGGGGCATGCTCATACCTTGAACTTGCCCACGTACTGCTGAAGGTCCGTGCCCAGGCGTGCCAATTCGATACTCGCCGCCGCTGTCTGTTCACTGGCAGCGGCGGTTTGCTCCGACACATCCCGGACTTTCAACACGCTGCGGTTAATCTCCTCGGCCACCGCACTTTGCTGTTCGGCAGCGGCGGCGATCTGTGGATTCATTTCCTGGATGACCAGCACGGTGCGCGCGATTTCCGTCAGGGCGTCGCCGGCGTTGCGGGTCAGGCCGACGCTGCGGTCGGTCAAGGTGCGGCTGTTGTCCATGATATCGGCGACCTGTTGCGTGCCGCTGTGCAATCCGCCAATCAGCTCTTCGATTTCCTCAGCGGACTGCTGGGTACGCTGGGCGAGGCTGCGTACTTCGTCGGCCACCACCGCAAACCCTTGGCCGGCCTCACCGGCACGTGCGGCCTCGATTGCCGCATTGAGCGCCAGCAGGTTGGTCTGCTGGGACACCGACTTGATCACCTCCAGCACACTGCCGATCTTCTGACTTTCCCGCTGCAGGCCCAGCATGGCCTGGCTTGAGCGTGCCATTTCGTGGGCGAGGTGTTCTATGTGTGCCACCGCATCGGCCACCACCTGGTCGCCCAGTTCGGTCTGCTGATTGGCCTGGGTGGCGGCGATCGAGGCCTGTTCGGCGTGCCGGGCGACCTCCTGGGCAGTGGCGAGCATCTGGTTCATGGCGGTCGCCACCTGCTCGGTTTCGTCGCGCTGATTGCTGACGCCGGCCCGGGTTTGCTCGGTAACGGCCGAAAGCTCCTCGGCGGCGCTGGCGATTTGCCGGGCATTGTCGCTGATGCTGCCAATCAGCCCCCGCAGGTTCAGGGTCATTCGCGCCATGCTGCATTGCAACTGGCCCAGTTCATCACGGCGCTGGGTCTGCACATCGTGGCTCAAGTCGCCCTCGGCAATGCGATTGGCCACTGTGAGCGCCCTGCGCAATGGTTTGACGATCTGCCCGGAGATTATCCAGGCGGCGAGGGCGCCGAACAGCAGGGCCGCCCCGGTAATGGCCAGGGTCTGGGTGCGGGCTTGTTCGGCTTCCCGGTCACGGCGCTGAGTCTGGTCCTGAGTAAGCAGGTCGCTTTGTGCCAGTAGCTGGTCCAACTGCTGCTCGAGCTGGTTTTGCGCGGTTTCGGTCGTCAGTTGGGTGTCCCGCAGGCGTGTCAGGTGCGTGCGAATGTTGAGTACGGCATTTTTCAATGCGCTGCTGTCCACGGGTAGCCTCTCCACGGCCGACTGGGCGAGTTCGAGGCTGCGTTCTGCGTCGTTGACCTCCTGGGTATAGACATCCAGGCTGCTGGCGGCCCAGGCCGGGCTCAGGGCGCGGTCTTCGGCCTGTTCGATGGCCAGGCGCAGGCTTTCGACGGCATCGAGGGCTTTTTCGTCTTCCTGGTCCGGCAGGTCGCTGGCCAATTGCGCGAGGACGTCACTGGTGCGCACCGAGCTCTGTTTGAGCTGCTCACGGGCGGTTTCCCGTTGTTTGACCCGCGCGGGGACATCCTTGAGCGTCGTTTTGAAATGCTCGGAGAGGTTCCCCATGCTTTGCAAATACTGCTGGGGTTTCGGCGCTTTCAGACGTTGTGCAAGCTCGGCCAGATATCCGTCGATCTTCTCCATGGACTGGCTCAGTTTGCCAAGGCTGGCCTCGTCGTCCAGGGTGCGGTAGACGATGCGGTCGGCCCTTAGCTCCTCGCCGGCGACCGCCAGTTGGGCGAGAACGGTCAGAGTCTGTGAGCGGTAGAGCGAGGCGGCGAGGGCCTGCCAGCCAGTCAGGGCAATCACAAGGCTCAGGGCCAACACCAAGGCAAAACCCAGGACCAGTTTGAGGGTGACGCTGGCGTTACCCAGCAGTTGAGTCATTCGACGAAGCATGGCCAACCTCCGGCAAGTGCACAAAGGAAATCAACGTGCCGGGACGCCGAGGGGCGTGGACACAGTGAACCCATTGAACGCTAGTTCCCTTGGGCGCCAGGCGTACCGATCAGGGCCTGAAAAACATGTAGGAAATTTCACAAGTTGCATGCGGCGACCCGGACGGGTCGCCGCGAAGGGGAGGTGTCAGACCCGGAAGCGCCCGACCAACGCCTGCAGATGGGAACCCAGGCGCGCCAGTTCGGTACTGGAGGCGGCGGTTTCTTCGCTGGCCGCTGCGGTCTGTTCGGACACATCGCGTACATTCAGCACGCTGCGGTTGATCTCTTCGGCCACGGCGCTCTGTTGCTCGGCAGCAGTGGCGATCTGCTGGTTCATGGCCTGGATGGCCGAGACCGTGCGGGTGATGTTTTCCAGGGCATTGCCAGCCCGGCGTGTCAGCTCGACGCTGCTGTCGGTGAGGCTGCGGCTGCTGTCCATGATGGTCGCCACCTGTTGGGTGCCACTTTGCAGGCCGACGATCAGCTCTTCGATTTCCTCGGTGGACTTCTGGGTGCGTTGCGCCAGGCTGCGCACCTCATCGGCCACCACCGCGAAGCCACGGCCGGCTTCCCCGGCGCGTGCGGCTTCAATGGCCGCGTTAAGGGCCAGCAGGTTGGTTTGCTGGGCCACGGACTTGATCACGTCCAGTACGCTGCCGATCTTGTCGCTTTCGCGCTTGAGGTGGCCCATGGCCTCGGTGGAGTTTCCGACTTCGCCGGCCAGGCGCTCGATCTGGGCGATGGCTTCACCGACGACCCTGTCACCTTCGCGGGCCTGCTGGTCGGCGGCGACGGCGGCTTCCGAGGCTTCCTCGGCATTGCGCGCCACTTCCTGCACGGTGGCGGCCATTTCGTTCATCGCAGTGGCGACCTGGTCAGTCTCGATCTTCTGATTGTTGACCCCGGCGCTGGTCTGCTCGGTAACGGCCGATAGCTGCTCGGCGGCGCTGGCGATTTGCGTCACGCCATCACTGATCCCGCCGATCAGATCGCGCAGGCCCATGGTCATGCTTTGCATGGCGCGTTGCAGTTGGCCCAGTTCGTCCTGGCGTTGCGAAACCAGGTCGTGGGTCAGGTCGCCGGCGGCGACGCGCTCGGCGACCTTGAGGGTCTGGCCCAGTGGGATCACGATCTGCCGGGTAATCGTCCAGGCCGCGACGATGCCACAGAACAGTGCCAGGGCTGCGGCCAGCATCAACAGGAACTTGGCCTGTGCGGCATCGTTGTCGCGGATCACGGTTTGTGAAGCAGTCAGTTTCTTGCTGCGATCAAACAGCAGGTCGCCTTGCTCAGCCATGGCCTTGAGCGCTGCGGTGCTGGCGACCTGGGAGTCGCGGAACTGGCTGACGGCGGCGAGATAGGCCTTGAGGGAGTTGCTGGCCTCTTGCAGGTTGGCGCCGTACTGCTCAGGCAGTTGGCTGCGCAGGCTGTCGGCGCTCTTCAGGGCATTGGCGATGGCCTCCAGTGCCGGCTGCTCAGCTTCGACCTTGGCGCTGTAGGTGTAGCCACGCACTTGGAAGCGCGCTTGCTGAATCAGCTTGCTCAGCTCGATCACGCTGTTGAACTGGGTGACGCTGTCACCTTGCAGCAAGACTTTTTCGATCTCCGCGATGCGTGCGACGGCGTTGTCGGCGGTAGCGCCGAGTTTGCTGCGGGCATCTTCGCGTTGGGCTCCGGCCTGGACCATGGCGCTGAAGGATTGCCGATACTTGGCAACCGCGGCCAGTTGCTCGTCGATCAAGGCGTCGTCTGCCGGTTGCTCGATCTGGCTGCGGGCGGTTTTCAGGCCGCTGTCGAGTTTCTCCATCAACTCATTGACCCGCTCCGGGCCTTGCTCGCCACGGCGCATTTCATAGTCCAGGCGCGCCTGGCGCAGGTCTTTGGTCAGCTCATTGAGGCTGGAAATAAAGCCCAGCTTATCGCCACGGCTGATCACGCCACTCAGGCCTGTCCAGCCGGTGAAGGTGATTAGAAGGGTGAGAAGCAATACCAGGCCAAACCCCACGCTCAGTTTACGATTGACGCTTACATTCCCCAGTTTTTCAGCTAACCAACGGTACATGCGGTGGACTCCCCTGAACAAGGCTTGGACTTATCCTGAGGATATCGGCATGCAAACGCGATTCTGTAGCGACACAAAGCCCTGTGGTAGCTGGCTTTGTGGTGTTTGGAGGGGCGGAATCAGAAGAGGCGAGCGAGCAGCGCGGTAACGGCAGTTTCCACACGCAGGATCCGCGCGCCCAGTTGCACTGGCTGCAAGCCGGCCTTGGCCAGCAAGTCCACCTCGTAGGGAATCCAGCCACCTTCGGGGCCGATGGCCAGGGTCACCGGCTGATCCAGCCCGCGTGGGCAGGACGGGTAGTCGCCGGGATGCCCGACCAGGCCGAGAGTGCCCTGGGCCAGGGCCGGCAGACGGTCTTCGACGAAGGGTTTGAAGCGCTTTTCGATGATGATCTCGGGCAGCACGGTATCCCGCGCCTGTTCCAGGCCGAGGATCAGTTGTTCGCGTACGGCTTCTGGCTCCAGGAATGGGGTTTGCCAGAAGCTTTTCTCGACCCGATAACTGTTGACCAGGACCACCCGTGGCACCCCCATGGACGCCACGGTCTGCAAGACCCGACGCAGCATTTTCGGGCGGGGCAGGGCCAGCAGCAGGGTCAGTGGCAACTTGGCCGGTGGCGGCTGGTCGAGGCTGATTTGCAGCTCGGCTTCACCCGCCTCCAGGCGCAGTAGCTCGGCATTGCCCATCAGCCCGCCAATGCGTCCGACGCGCAGGCTGTCGCCAACCGCCGCACGATGCACCTCCTGCATATGCACCAGGCGCCGATCCCGCAGGATCACCCGGTCGGCCGCGATAAAGTCGGCCTCTTCCAGCAGCAACAGGTTCACGGTTGGGTCGCTGGCGGCTGGTCGTCATCGGCAGGTTGGTCATCCGGGTGTTCGCCACGCTTGCTCACCAGGCTGCCAAACAGGATGCCCACTTCAAACAGCATCCACATCGGCACGGCCAGCAAGGTCTGCGAGAAGATATCCGGTGGGGTCAGGATCATGCCGACCACGAAGCAGCCGATGATCACGTACGGGCGGATCTTGCGCAGGTATTTGACGTCGACCACGCCGATCCACACCAGCAACACCACCGCTACCGGGATCTCGAAGGCCACGCCAAAGGCGAAGAACAGCGTCATCACGAAGTCGAGGTAGCTGCTGATGTCGGTCATCATTTCCACGCCGGCCGGGGTGGCGGCGGCGAAGAATTTGAAGATCAGCGGGAACACCAGGAAGTAGGCGAACGCCATGCCGGTGTAGAACAGCATGATGCTCGACACCAGCAGTGGCACGGCAATACGCTTTTCATGCTTGTACAGGCCGGGCGCGATAAACCCCCAGATCTGGTGCAGGATCACCGGGATCGCCAGGAACAGCGACACCATCATCGTCAGCTTGAGCGGCGTGAGGAACGGCGAGGACACGTCGGTGGCGATCATCGTCGCGCCCACCGGCAGGTAATCGCGCAGCGGTGTCGAGACGAAGGTGTAGATCTGCTGGGTAAAGGCAAACAGCCCGGCAAAGATCACAAAGATCGCCGCCACACACCGCAGCAAGCGGGTGCGCAACTCGGTGAGGTGCGAGACCAGCGGCATATGCTGGTCGTTTTCCGGTTTATCAGCGCTCATGGGGCTCGCGGCGGCAATGTAGGGTCGTGGGGAGCGGGCGACGCGGCGGGCGTCGGCGCGGGCTCTGCTGGAGGAGCGGGCGTGGCGATCGGGGCCGTCTCGGCCACCGGCGCAATGCTCTGCTCGGCCACCGGTTCAACCGGTGTCGGCGCCTGTTGCTGGGGCGTGAGAATTTTGCGCGCCTCCTGCTCCAGGGACAGAATATGTTCGTTGTGCAGCTGCCGACGAATCTCATCGGCGCCGATTTCCCGTTCAACTTCCTGTTTGATGGCGTTGAAACTGCGTTTCAGGCGCCCGACCCACAGGCCGGCCGTGCGTGCGGCGCCGGGCAGGCGTTCAGGCCCCAGCACCAACAGGGCAACAAGGCCGACGAGCAGCAGTTCAGAGAAGCTGATACCAAACATTAGTCAGTGCTCACGAGTCTTTGCGGGACGGCTCTTCGACTTTCTCGGCCTGCACGTCGAAGGTACGGCGCTCGGTGATCGGCTGGGCTGCCTGGGGGTGTACAGGCTGCGCCGGCGGGACCGGGTTGGCGCCGGTATCGGCCGGTTTTTCGTCGTCGTTCATGGCCTTGCGAAAGCCCTTGATGGACTCGCCGACGTCGGTGCCCAGGTTCTTCAGTTTCTTGGTACCGAACACCAGGACGACTACCACGAGAATAACGATCCAGTGTTTCCAGTCAAAAATGCCCATGCTGCAATTCCTCAGTCAGAAAGTTATTCAGGCGGACGGGCGCGAGGCCTTTTCGGCGTGCCCGGACAAGCCGAAGCGACGGTCCAGTTCATCCAGCACGGCCTGTGGATGCTGCCCCAGTTGGGCGAGCATGACCAGGCTATGGAACCACAAGTCGGCAGTCTCATAGATGACATCGCTGCAATCGCCGCTGATCTCGGCATCCTTGGCGGCGATGATGGTCTCGACGGATTCCTCGCCGAGTTTTTCCAGAATCTTGTTCAGGCCCTTGTGGTACAGGCTGGCGACATAGGAGCTGTCGGCGTCCGCACCTTTGCGGTCCTCCAGCACCTGGGCCACACGGTTCAGGGTATCGCTCATGTTCAATGTCCTGCCGAGTAAATGGCGTGCGGGTCTTTGAGTACGGGCTCGACGGTTTTCCACGCGCCGTTCTCGAACACCCGGTAGAAGCAGCTGTGGCGGCCGGTATGACAGGCGATGTCGCCGATCTGCTCGACCATCAGCACGATCACGTCGGCGTCGCAGTCCAGGCGCATTTCGTGCAGTTTTTGCACATGCCCGGACTCTTCGCCCTTGCGCCATAGTTTGCCACGGGAACGTGACCAGTAGATGGCACGCTGCTCGGCGGCAGTCAGGCTCAGGGCCTCGCGGTTCATCCAGGCCATCATCAGGATGCGCCCGGTCTTGTGGTCCTGGGCAATGGCTGGCACCAGGCCATCACTGTCCCATTTGATCTCGTCCAGCCAGTCTTTCATCTTCGACTCCGACAGCCGTGCGCGACCCGCCCCGGCAATGTGCAACAGTGTATAACCGGTCGACCTATCGACGCACGACCAGATAAAGGCCCACGGCGACCATGATCCCGGCCGGCCAATGGCCCAGCTCGTTCAACGGTCCACCGGCGGCAAGCACCGCGCCACCGCCCAGGTGCGCCGCGCCGAGCAGGCGCAGGAACCAGTCGTCCTTGCGCTGGTGCCACGGCGGCGCCGGGTCCTTGGCGTGGGGCTGGGACATGCGCTCCAGCAGGTCGCGGGTCATGTTGGCCAGGTGCGGCAGTTGCTCGACCTGGCTTTGCAGGTTGCCCAGCAGGGTTTTCGGGCTGACCCGCTCGCGCATCCAGCGTTCGAGGAACGGTTGCGCGGTGTTCCACAGGTCCAGGTCCGGGTACAGCTGGCGGCCCAGGCCTTCAATATTGAGCAAGGTCTTTTGCAGCAGCACCAACTGCGGCTGCACTTCCATATTGAAGCGCCGCGCAGTCTGGAACAGACGCATCAGCACCTGGCCGAATGAAATATCTTTTAACGGTTTTTCGAAGATCGGCTCGCACACGGTGCGGATCGCCGCTTCGAATTCATTGAGCTTGGTCTCGGCCGGCACCCAGCCCGAGTCGATGTGCAACTGCGCCACGCGCCGGTAATCACGCTTGAAGAAGGCAAACAGGTTGCGCGCCAGGTAGTCCTGGTCCTCGGGCGTGAGGCTGCCGACGATGCCGCAGTCGATCGCGATGTACTGCGGGCTCCACGGGTTCACCGTGCTGACGAAGATATTGCCGGGGTGCATGTCGGCGTGGAAGAAGCTGTCGCGGAACACCTGGGTGAAGAAGATTTCCACACCACGCTCGGCGAGCATCTTCATATCGGTACGCTGGTCGGCCAGGGTCGCCAGGTCGGTGACTTGCACGCCGTAGATGCGCTCCATCACCAGCACCTTTGGCCGGCACCAGTCCCAATAGACCTGCGGCACATACAGCATCGTCGAGCCTTCGAAGTTGCGCTTGAGCTGGCTGGCGTTGGCCGCTTCGCGCAACAGGTCGAGTTCGTCGTAGATGGTTTTTTCGTAGTCGGCGACCACGTCCACCGGGTGCAGCAGGCGTGCATCGGCAGAGAAACGCTCGGCGGCGCGGGCCAGAATGAACAGCCACGCCAGGTCCTGGCCGATGATCGGCTTGAGGCCGGGGCGGATCACCTTGACCACCACTTCTTCGCCGGTTTTCAGCTGTGCGGCGTGCACCTGGGCGACCGAGGCCGAGGCCAAAGGCTCAACGTCGAAACGGCTGAACACTTCGCTGATTTTCTTGCCCAGCTGTTCTTCGATCAGCTTCATCGACTGCTGGGAGTCGAACGGTGGCACGCGGTCCTGCAACAGCATCAGCTCGTCGGCGATGTCTTCGGGCAACAGGTCGCGGCGGGTCGACAGAATCTGCCCGAACTTGATGAAGATCGGCCCCAGGTCCTGCAGTGCCAGGCGCAGGCGCGCGCCACGGCTCAGGTCCAGGGTCTTGCGCGGGAACCAGCGCCACGGCAGCACATAGCGCACCGCCAGCAGGAACCACGGCAGCGGCAGGGCGAACAGCAGGTCATCGAGGCGATAGCGAATGACGACGCGTTGGATTCGGAACAAACGGCGGACGGCGAGCAGCTTCATGCGTTATCGCTTGGATCAAGGGAGCGGCTCAGGCGCTCGAAGCGCGCCTCAAGCCGTTCCAGGTCGAGTTTGGCCTGGTCGAGTTCACGAAAGCGCGCTTCGGCTTCCCGTTGTCCGACGAGGGTGCGCGATTCTTCGCTCAGGTATTCGGCAAGGTTCTGATTGAGGCTGGCGAAACCCTGCTGGTACCAGCGCGAACGGCTGCGCAGGTGCCCGCCGATCAACTGGGTGGCCACCGGGCCGAGCCAGCGCGACAGCTCGTATTCCCAGTCCAGATCGAGGTCTTGCAGTACCGCGGCGAGGTCCATCAGCACCGCGCTGTCGCCTTCAAGGGTCACATCGGGGCCGTGCAGGATTGCAGTCTTGTCGCGGCTCAAAGCCAGGCGCAGCAGGCTCGCCGCTGGCGCACGCAGGGTGCAGTCGGCATCGGCGGCCCAGTGCGCGGCGAGCATCAGGCCTTCATCGCTGGGCAGGATAAACAGCTGCAAGGCCGGGCTGCTGCAATCGACGGCAATGATCTTGCCGTTCAAGTGCGCCAGCCGCGCCAGGGCGGTGCTGTCCAGGCGCAGGACACGGTTGAGGCCGTGTTCGACGCTGGCGAGAAGGCCGGTGAACAACATCAGGGCTTGATGCCGCGATGCAGGGCAACGATGCCCGAGGTCATGTTGTGATAGGTCACGCGGTCGAAACCGGCCTCGACCATCATCGACTTCAGGGTTTCCTGGTTGGGGTGCATGCGGATCGACTCGGCCAGGTAGCGATAGCTCTCGGCGTCATTGGTGATCAGCTTGCCCATCAGCGGCATAAAGGCGAATGAGTAAGTGTCGTAGACCTTGGACATCAGCGCGTTGGTCGGCTTGGAGAACTCCAGCACCAGCAGGCGCCCGCCCGGCTTGAGCACCCGCAGCATCGAGCGCAGGGCGTCTTCCTTGTGGGTCACGTTGCGCAGACCGAAGGCAATGGTCACGCAGTCGAAATGGTTGTCGGGGAACGGCAGCTTTTCTGCGTCGGCCTGGACGAACTCGATATTGCCCGCCACGCCCTTGTCCAGCAGGCGGTCGCGGCCGACCTTGAGCATCGAGCCGTTGATGTCGGCCAATACCACCTGGCCGGTGGGGCCAACCAGCTTGGAGAACTTGGCCGCCAGGTCGCCGGTGCCGCCGGCGATATCCAGCACCCGATTGCCGGTGCGCACGCCCGACAATTCGATGGTGAAGCGTTTCCACAGGCGGTGCATGCCGCCCGACAGCACGTCGTTCATCAGGTCGTACTTGGCGGCCACGGAGTGGAACACCTCAGCGACTTTTTCCGCTTTCTGGCTTTCCGGGACGTTCTTGAAGCCGAAGTGAGTGGTGGGTTCGGCATCGCTGCCTTTGCGCTGATCAGTCATATCGCTGTCACCAAAAGAGAATGGGGGCATTCTAATCCCCAAGGCATGCTTTGTCTTGGCAAGGCTGAAGGTAAGATGGGTGGCCACCGAGACCTTTTGCCGCATGGCGGGTGAGTAGGGTGCTCAATACGTCTTTATAACGAGGAGTCATTCAAATGGCCCGCATTCAGATTGAACGTGCCCACGCACTGGGTAAGGAAGCTGCCAGGGCGAAAGCCGAGAAGTTGGCACATAAACTCAAGGAGCAATATGGCCTGGAGCCGTCTTGGTCTGGCGACACGTTGAACCTCAAGCGTTCCGGCGTCAAAGGCACACTGAAAGTGGCCGAGGATTCGTTACGGATCGACGTGGAACTGGGTCTGTTGATGTCGGCCATGAGTGGCACTATCAAGTCCGAAATCGAGAAGGCCCTGGATAAGGCCCTGGCCTGATCTGCGACCGCGCGCCGCATTGGGTGCCGGTCGATTGCGCCGTTCTTAGGGTGCCGATTCTAATTTTTCTCCCTACTTTGTACTCAGCCCTCAACTCCTGTGGGCAGTTCCTCCACCCTTTTATGCGTGAGGTGCACCATGGCCAAAGTTATTTTGAAGAAAAAAATCGACACCCAAATCAGCGCCCTGAGCGACGTTAAAATCTATGCTCGCAAGATCTGGTTGGCGGGTTTGGGGGCTTACGCGAAGGTCGGCAGCGAAGGCAGCGAGTACTTCAAGGAGCTCGTTAAGACGGGTCAACATGTTGAAAGTAAAGGCAAAAAAGTTGTGAATGAACAACTTGATGCCGCCAACAGTCAGATTGATTACGTTAAGAGCAATGTCTCCAGCGTCAAAGGTCGCGTCGAAGTGCAACTGGATAAAGTCGAGAAGGCTTTTGACGAGCGTGTTGCAAGTGCCTTGAATCGAATCGGCATTGCGTCTAAACATGACGTGGAGACACTCTCTGCTAAGCTCGATGAGCTAACGGCATTGCTCGAACGTGTCGCGCGTAAACACTAAGGAGACATCGGATGGCTGTTAAAAAGACTACTCAGAAAGAAGGCAGCTCTTGGGTCGGGAAAGTTGAAGAATACTCCCGCAAGATCTGGCTGGCTGGTTTAGGCGTGTACTCGAAGATCGACAGTGACGGTAGCAAACTCTTCGAGACTTTGGTTAAAGACGGCGAGAAGGCCGAGAAGTTGACCAAGAGCACAGTGGGCAAGCAAGTCGATGCGGCCAAGGCGAGCGCGAGCTCTGCCAAGTCCCGTATCAGTGATGCAAAAAAACAGGTACTGGGTACTTGGGGCGAACTCGAAGGCGCACTCGACAAGCGCCTGAACAGTGCTATTTCGCGCCTGGGTGTGCCTAGCCGCAATGAAGTCAAGGCGCTGCACAGCAAGGTCGATACCCTGACCAAGCAAATCGAAAAGCTGACCGGTGCTAAAGTCGCTCCAGTCAAAGCGGCGGCCAAGCCTGCTGCCAAGCCGGCCGCGAAAACGGCTGCGGCCAAACCAGCAGCGAAAACCGTGGCCAAGCCATTGGCCAAGGCCGCTGCCAAACCTGCAGCCAAGCCAGCAGCTAAACCTGCGGCCAAGGCAGTAGCCAAGCCCGCGGCGAAAACGGCAGCAGCCAAACCAGCAGCCAAGAAACCGGTAGCGGCCAAAGCTGCGGCAAAACCAGCGGCCAAGCCGGCAGCCAAACCTGCCGCCAAACCTGCCGCCAAGCCAGTGGCCAAAACCGCTGCCGCCAAGCCGGCGACCAAGCCAGTTGCAGCCAAACCCGCTGCCAAACCGGCCGCGAAACCTGCTGCAAAGCCCGCGGCGAAGAAACCCGCCGTAGCCAAGAAGCCTGCAGCGCCCAAGCCAGCTGTCGCGGCCAAGCCTGCAACCCCGGCACCTGCGACCAACTCGGCCACTGCGCCGACGCCGGCCGCGGCGACCCCGACTGTAACGCCGGCAACCCCGACGCCATCCAGTCAGTCCTGATTTTCGGGGGACGTGTAAAAACGCCCGGCCTTAAAGGTCGGGCGTTTTTTTTGGCGGGTGGAACACCGACAGTGATACACGTCTAACGGTCGGGCTCGCCTGGGGTCTCGGATTCGCGGCAGGTTTGCATCAGCAGGTTGTTGAGTACCTTCAATGCCTGGGGCCGCCTCGGGGTTGATCGGTGGAGCAGAACGATCTCCCGCTGGTAGGCATTCGTGTGGCTTGTTGGTGTTGCGTACACATCGTCGGTCTTCAACCCGGCCCATGCCGGCACCAGGGATACGCCCATGCCCTTGGCGACCATCAGGGATATCGCCTCCAAGGCATCCAGATTGCACAGCACATCTGGCTGTAATTGGTGGTCTTGAAGGTACTGCTGGGCGATCTGGCCGCCCCAGGCATTGGTGTCATAGCTGATCAGCGGGTGGGAGAGAATGGTCGAGGCAATTTCACCGGGTTCGACAGGCGCTTTTGTAAGAATCATCAATGACTCGCGCCGCAACACTTCCAGGGTCAGGGCTTTAGGCAACGCAAAGGGCGGTCGCACCATGATGCCAGCGTCCAACTCGCCGGCGACGACCTGTTCATAAAGGTTGCGCGAATCGCCCGGGGTGATCCGCAGGCGCAAGCGTGGTGCCGCGACCAGTAGTTGTTCCATGACCTGCGGCAGGATACCGGTCAATGCCGTGGACACGGCTCCCAGCCGCAGGTCGCCGGACAGCCCGCCCGCATCCAGTTCGTCATGTAGTTGTGCACAGCCCTGTATCAGGGCGCGAATGCTCGGCAAGAGTACAAGGCACTGCTCGGAAGGACCGACAGAATGGGCCGCTCGGTTGAGCAATTCGCAGGAAAGAGAGCGTTCAAGCGCCTGGATACGCTGGCTGATCGCCGGGGCGGTAAGGTTTTCCCTGCGCGCCGCTGCGGCGATTGAGCCGGTCTCGATGACGGCAATCAAACTTTCGAGAAATCTGATATCCACAAGAATCCCTTTCGCTGAGAGATATGTAATACGTTTTTTATAATGATGCTACGTCGTTACTCTTTAATCGTCATTATAAAACTCGGGCATGTTACATACGGTCAATCTTTCGTGTTACCTATCATGTTACAGAGCTTGATGATGCCACCTATCGGTTTGGTTAGGTATTTGCACGAATTTGAAATTCCACCCGTGGTTCGCTGCCCTGGCCGTCTGCATCAGGTGGCGTGGGGCTCGGGGGCTCTTGAGAAGGAAAAGAAAGCGCCGGTGAACGCAGTGCTCAAGAGTGTGTTTGCGATCGTATTCAAAGTTACCCATATCGTTATGCGCTATTCGTCGATCAGGGTTTTCGGTGATGGTTACTTCAAAGAGGCTGCCGGCGTAATACATTGGCGCCTGTGATAATTGCCAAGTGGGAAAAGCAATAGCGGAAAGTTGCAACAGCAATAGATGACGATGTAACTCCGTCAACCTTGGTTGCAGACTTGTAAGTCGCCAGCCTACAAGGGCTGTGTGTCGTCCAGGTAGCGTAGTGCAAAACGCTCGGTGGCCAACCGCGCCGGCATCAACAGGTGCGGTGCCACCAGCATCATCACTTGATACACCGCCACCCGCACCTCGGCCTCGCGGTCCAGGATCCGCTGGTAGTCCAGGGAGAACAGCAGGGTCATGGTGATCTGCTCCACCAACTGCCCCAGTGCCTGGGTCTCGCTGACCAACTGCCCTTGTGCCTTGAGCCGTGCCAGCAGTGAGGCCAGTGTGCGCTTGAGCGCGGTCAGCAGGTTACGAATCCCCTTGGCCAATTTGGGCAAGCGTCCGGCCAGGTTCGACAGGTCCTGGAACAGGAACCGATAGTGCGCCATGCGCTCGACGATCAGGTGCAGGAACAGCCAGTAATCCTCGGGCGCCAACTGCACATCCGGCGGCGGGTCGAGCAGCGGCGCCAACTCCCCCTGAAAGCGCTCGAACAGCCCCAGTACCAGGGGCTCCTTGCCATGGAAGTGGTAGTAGAGGTTGCCGGGGCTGATCCCCATTTCATTGGCCACCTCCATGGTTGAAACATTTGGCTCGCCCTTGTGGTTGAACAACTGCAGGGCACATTCAAGGATCCGGTCGCGGGTTTTCATCCAGTCTTCTTAATCTGATCGTTGAGCTCAGCGCACCCGCACATAGGTGCCCGGTGCTGCTTCCATCGGTGGGTAGTTCTGGTTGCCCAGGGCCGTCAGGGTTTCGCGCTGCACCCCGGAGCGTTGCTGGATCCACTCAAGCCACTGCGGCCACCAACTGCCCTCGATGTGGCTGGCGTCGTAGTACCAGGCGCGTGGATCGCTGCTCAGCTTGAGGTTCTCGACGAAGTTCGCCTTGGGGTTGCCCGGCGGGTTGAGGATGCTCTGGATATGCCCGCTGTTGGAAAGCACAAAACGTTTGTCGCCGCCCAGCAGCAAGGTCGAGCGGTAGACCGCGTCCCACGGGGTGATGTGATCGTTGATCCCGGCCACGCTGAAGCTGTCGACGTTAACCTTCTGCAAGTCGATGGGCGTGCCGCAGACTTCCAGGCCACCGGGATGGCTCAAGGGGTTGTGCTTGAAGAAATCCAGCAGATCGCCGTGCAAGGCCGCCGGCAAGCGGGTGTTGTCGTTGTTCCAGTACAGAATGTCGAACGCCGGCGGCTCCTTGCCCAGCAGGTAATTGTTGATCCAGTAGTTCCAGATCAGGTCATTGGGGCGCATCCATGCAAAGACCTTGGCCATGTCCCGGCCATCCAGCACCCCTTCCTGGTAGGAACGGCGCTTGGCCGCTTCCAGGGTCTGTTCGTCGGCAAACAGCGTGGCGGGGCTGTCGATCTGGCTGTCCAGCAGGCTTACCAGGTAAGTGGCACTGGCGACCCGCCGTTGTTGGCGCTTGGCCTGCAGGTGGCCTTGCAGGGCGGCGATGGTCAGGCCGCCGGCGCAGGCACCCATCAGGTTCACTTCGCGGGCGCCGCTGATCGCCCGGCAGATATTCAATGCTTCCTCCAGCGCCGCCACATAGGTCGACAGGCCCCATTCGCGATGGCGCACGTCCGGGTTGCGCCAACTGACCATAAACACTTGCAGGCCGTTTTTCAGGGCGTACTGCACGAAGCTGTTGGCTGGGCTTAAATCGAAAATGTAGTACTTGTTGATTTGCGGCGGCACCACCAGCAGTGGCTTGGCGTACTGTTTTTCGCTCATGGGCTTGTACTGGATCAGCTCCAGCAGCTCATTGCGAAACACCACCGAACCGGGCGTGGTCGCTACCGTCTTGCCCACCTCGAACGCCTGCTTGGTGACCTGGCGTGGCAGGCCATTGTTGTGCAGCAGGTCATCGAACAGGTTGCTTACGCCGCGCACCATGCTGTGGCCGCCGGAATTGAGCAGCTCTTTGATCGCCAGCGGGTTGAGCAGGGTGTTGGACGGTGACACTGCATCGTTGAGCAACGAGAAGGCAAAGTGCGCCCGTGCGCGGTCGTCGTCGCTCAGGCTGCTGTCGTCGATCCAGTGCCGGGTTTGTTTCTGCCAGCTCAAATACGCTTGCAGGCTGCGCCGGTACAGGGGGTTGAGGGCCCAGGTAGGGTCGGCGAAACGACTGTCGTGGGGGTTGGGTTCATGCACGGTCTCACCCAGCAGCACCCGGCCCAGTTGCCCACCCAATGCCAACGCATGCCGGGCGCTGTGCAACGGGTTGCGCAACCCGTGGGCGGCGACAGTGCGCAGGGTCGATAGCAGATCCCGGCCGCGCAGGCCGGTGATTGCACTTTGTGCATTGATGAACGCGGCGGGTGTAGGCGCCGGGACGTTTACGGGTCGGTCACGCATGGGTCAACACTCCTTCGTCAATTCGCCAACAAGCACGCCAATTCAGAACCATAGTCGGTTCTGGCCAAGTTGCGCGTAGGGGTCGTCCTGACCCGATACCGCTCAGGTGTGGCTATGGGGCGCCGGCTGCGGATGGATCACCGCGCGCAAGCGCTCCTCCTGGAGAAACTTCATGATGATCGGTGCCACCGCTTCGGCCCGGGTAATCAGGAATAGATGGCCGTCGTCGATGATGTGTAACTGCGCATTAGGGATGCGCCAGGCCAGCATGCGCATATTGACCAAGGGGATCAGCGGGTCGTCGTCGCCGGCCAGCACCAGGGTCGGCTGCTTGATCTTGTGCAGCCAGTGAATGCTGGTCCAGCCCAGGCCCGCAAACAGCTGCCAGTAGTAGCCCAGCTTGCCGGCCGAGCGCACTTTGCTTGCGTGTTCGGCGGCCAGTTTTGAATCCCGGCGGAACGAGCCGCCGTAAATCATCGGCGCGATGCGCACCACATGGGACGGTTGGATATAGCGCCGCGGGCTGGCCATCAGCCATAACACCTTCGGTTTGCCGGGCACCATAAAGGCACCGGCGGCGGTGGCGGCCAGGATCAGCTTCTTGCAGCGCTCCGGGTAGTCGTAGGCAAATTGCTGTGCCAGGGCGCCGCCCCAGGAAACCCCGACGGCATTGACCTGGCCGTAGTCCAGGTAGTCGAGCATGCGCGCGGTGAGTTTGGCCAGGCCGGGAAAGCGATAGGGGCGACTGGGTGTCGATGACCCGCCCACTCCGGGTACATCAAAGGCAATCACTTCCAGGTCCGGGTCCAGGGCCTGGACGAACGGAAACACCAGCTCAAGGTTGGCGCCGATGCCGTTGAAAATCAGCAGTGGCGTCAAGTGAGACTTGCCCGGTCGTACCGCCGTGCGGATGGTCTGGCCATCCAGGTCGATGGTACGGAAGATGAACGGTTGCGGCATGCTCAAGCCCTGTGAAGTGTTACTGCGGTCAATGTGGGAGCTGGCTTGCCTGCGATAGCGGCGGGTCAGTCAGTACATGTGTTGGCTGACCCACCGTTATCGCAGGCAAGCCAGCTCCCACATTTGATCTCATTGCAATCACACAAAAGTGTGGCCTTAGCGCTCGTGAACGTATGTCCCTGGTGCAGCCTCCGCCGCCGCGTAGGCTTTATTGCCTAGGTTCGCAGGCGACTTCTTCAATTTGCCCGAACGCTCCCCTAGCCAGCCCTGCCAGTGCAGCCACCACGAGTCGGTATGCTTGGTGGCGTTTTCCTGCCAGTCCAATGCCTTCTCGCCCATGCTTTCGCTGGTCTGGTAACGCGCCTTGGGGTTGCCGGGGGGGTTGAGGATGCTCTGGATATGCCCGCTGCTGGACAGCACGAACTCGACCTTGCCGCCAAACAGTTGCGCCGACTTGTAGCAGGACTGCCAGGGCGTGATGTGGTCGTTGGTGCCCGCCAGCGAGTAGATGTCGGCCGTCACCTGCTTGAGGTCAATCGGGGTGCCGCACACTTCCAGGGCATTGGCCCGTATCAGCGGGTTGTTCTTGAACAGTTCGATCAGGTCGCCGTGGAAGGCCGCCGGCAAGCGCGTGGTGTCGTTGTTCCAGAACAGGATGTCGAACACCGGTGGCTCATTGCCCAACAGGTAGTTGTTGACCCAGTAGTTCCAGATCAGGTCATTGGGGCGCATCCAGGCGAACACCTTGGCCATGTCCCGGCCTTCCAGCACGCCGGCCTGGTAGGAATGGCGCTTGGCCGCCTCCAGGGTCTGCTCATCGACGAACAGGGCTACCTGGGTGTCGAGGGTGGTGTCCAGCACACTGACCAGCAAGGTCAGGGCGTTGACCTTCTTCTCGCCCAGCGCCGCATAGTGGCCCAGCAGCGCGGTGCAGGTGATGCCGCCCGAGCAGGCGCCGAGCATGTTGATGTCTTTGCTGCCGGTAATCGCCGTGACCACGTCGACCGCCTCTTTCAGCGCTTCGATATAGGTCGACAGGCCCCATTCGCGCTGGGCCTTGGTGGGGTTGCGCCAACTGACGATAAAGGTCTGCTGGTTATTGCGCAGGCAGAAACGCGCCAGGCTCTTGTCCGGGCTCAGGTCGAACACATAAAACTTGTTGATCTGCGGCGGCACCACCAGCAGTGGGCGCTCGTACACCTGCTCGGTGATCGGCTTGTACTGGATCAGCTCCAGCACGTCATTGCGAAACACTACCGCGCCTTCGCTGGTGCCCAGGCTCTTGCCCACTTCAAAGGCACCCATATTCACCTGGCTCGGCATGCCGCCGTTATGCACCAGGTCCTTGGCCAGGTGCGAGAGGCCATCGAGCAGGCTCTTGCCGCCGGTTTCAAAGAAGCGTTTGACCGCTGCCGGGTTGGCGGCGCTGTTGGTGGGGGCCATGGCTTCGGTCATGAGATTGATGACGAAGTGCCCACGGCTGATGTCCTGCTCCGACAGGTTGCTGTCGCCGATCCAGTCGTGCAGTTCCTTGCGCCACGCCAGGTAGGTTTGCAGGTAGCGCTTATAGAGCGGGTTCTGGCTCCAGGCCGGGTCGTTGAAACGACGGTCATCGCTTTCAGGGGCAAGCTCGGACTTGCCGAACACCACGTTTTTCAATTCGACGCCAAAGTGGGCGACGTGCTTGACGCTGTGCAGGGGTTGCTTGATGGCCTGGGTCAGCACCATGCGCGCAGAAGCCAGTAAATCCTTTTTCCGTAATGCGATGATCGGGTTCAGCCCCAGGGTGTTTTCCGAGGCCTGGCGTTTCAAGTCATCGTTATTCTTGTTACTCATCCACGACGCTCCATTGTCCGAAAGACGAGTACCGGGTACCGCTGTGCACCCAATTATCGAGGCACAACACAAGCCTGGTACTGCTGCTCGGGTGACCGTTGATACCGCATCGTAAAATGCAGGGAACTTGCCAACTCCATTGGTTACCCGAGTTTTATTTAATGCGCAAGCGGACCAATCTTTGGTCACACCACAGGGCATTCAAGCAGATGAAATTAGAAAATGCCCACTAATGAGCAAGAGGCTTGATTTAGAGCATCAGCTTGACGAGGGACTGGCTCGGGTCGCGGGTTTTTCCGGCTGCCTTGAGCTCGGCAAGATAATCGGCCCACAGCGCGTCCTGACGTACGGCGAGTTGGTAGAGGTAGTCCCAGGTGAACAGTCCGCTGTCATGACCGTCGTCGAAGGTCAATTTCAGTGCGTACTGCCCGGCAGGTTCGATCTTGGTCAGGCCGACATTCAGCTTGCCGAATTGCAGGATCGGTTTGCCGTGGCCCTGGACCTCGGCGGAAGGTGAGTGCACCCGCAGCAGTTCGGCGCTCAGGTGATAGACCTCGTCTGGGCCGTAGGTCAGCGAGAGGGTCTTGGAGGCTTTGTGCAGATTGATGGCGGTGGGCATTTTAGACATTGGGGGAACCGCTCGTGGATGATCCTGAAGGAACCGGCTTTAAAATGTGGGAGCGGGCTTGCTCGCGAATGCGGTGGGTCAGTCACAGTTGCATAAACTGACCCACCGCATTCGCGAGCAAGCCCGCTCCCACATTAAAGCAGAGCGGTTCCTGCGTAAGCCTTACAGGATATAACGAGACAGGTCTTCGTTCTGCGCCAACTCGCCCAGGTGGCTGTTGACGTAGTCGGCGTCGATCCTGATCGCCACGCCATTCTGCGCGCCCGCCATGTCGCCGGCGCTGAAGGATACTTCCTCCAGCAGGCGCTCAAGCAGGGTGTGCAGGCGACGGGCACCGATATTCTCGGTCTTCTCGTTGACCTGCCAGGCAATTTCCGCCAAACGCTTGATACCGTCTGGCAGGAACTCGATCCCCAGGCCTTCGGTTTTCAGCAGCTCGCGGTATTGCTCGGTCAGCGAAGCGTGTGGCTCGCTGAGGATGCGTTCGAAGTCGCCCGGGGTCAGCGCCTTGAGTTCCACGCGAATCGGCAGGCGGCCTTGCAGCTCCGGCACCAGGTCGCTTGGCTTGCTCAGGTGGAACGCGCCGGATGCGATAAACAGGATATGGTCAGTCTTGACCATGCCCAGCTTGGTATTCACCGTGCAGCCTTCGATCAGCGGCAGCAGGTCGCGCTGTACGCCTTCGCGGGAGACATCAACGCCGCCGGAATTGCCGCGCTTGGCCACCTTGTCGATCTCGTCGATAAACACGATGCCGTGCTGCTCGACGGCTTCCAGGGCCTTGGCCTTGAGTTCTTCCTCGTTGACCAGGCGCCCGGCTTCTTCGTCACGCACCAGCTTGAGCGCGTCCTTGACCTTGAGCTTGCGGCTTTTCTTCTTGCCCTTGCCCATGTTGGCGAACAGGTTCTGCAACTGGCTGGTCATTTCTTCCATGCCAGGCGGCGCCGAGATATCGACGCCAGCGCTT
Source organism: Pseudomonas sp. FP818 (assembly GCF_030687335.1). Classification (NCBI taxonomy): domain Bacteria; kingdom Pseudomonadati; phylum Pseudomonadota; class Gammaproteobacteria; order Pseudomonadales; family Pseudomonadaceae; genus Pseudomonas; species Pseudomonas sp. FP818. The sequence goes on from NZ_CP117427.1 coordinate 400,272, forward strand.
TCGGCGACTTCGATCTCGATTTCCTTGTCGTCCAACTGGCCTTCACGCAGGCGCTTGCGGAACAGCTGGCGCGTGTTGGAATCGGAGGCAGGAGCGGCGTCTTCATTGAAGCCCGCGCGTGCCGGTGGCAGCAGGGCGTCGAGGATGCGCTCTTCGGCAGCGTCTTCGGCGCGATGGCTGACCTTGGTCATTTCCTGTTCGCGCAACAGTTTCAGGGCGGCGTCGGCCAGATCACGGATGATCGACTCGACGTCACGGCCCACGTAGCCGACTTCGGTGAACTTGGTGGCTTCGACCTTGATGAACGGTGCGTTGGCCAGCTTGGCCAGGCGCCGGGCGATTTCGGTCTTGCCGACACCGGTCGGGCCGATCATCAGGATGTTCTTGGGGGTTACTTCAACGCGCAATTCTTCGGGCAGTTGCATTCGGCGCCAGCGGTTACGCAGGGCGATGGCAACGGCGCGCTTGGCATCGTCCTGGCCGATGATATGGCGATTGAGTTCATGGACGATTTCGCGGGGAGTCATGGACATAGTGGTGTGTGGTCCTCAAGCAGGAAAAAGCCGACGGCTTATTCCGCGAGGTCCTGCTCCTCAATGGTCAGGTTGTGGTTGGTGAACACGCAGATATCGCCGGCGATACCCAAGGCGGTCTCGACGATTTCCCGGGCCGACAGGTCGGTTTTTTTCAGCAGAGCACTGGCTGCGGCCTGGGCATAGCCCCCGCCGGAACCCATGGCGATCAGGCCGTTTTCGGGCTCAACCACGTCACCGTTGCCGGTGATGATCAGGGACGCGTCTTTGTTGGCGACGGCGAGCATGGCTTCGAGGCGGCTGAGGGAGCGGTCGGTGCGCCACTCCTTGGCCAGTTCGACGGCGGCACGCACCAGATGGCCCTGGTGTTTTTCCAGTTGGCCTTCAAAACGCTCGAACAGGGTAAAGGCGTCAGCGGTGGCCCCTGCAAAACCGGCAAGGACCTGGCCGTGGTACAGGCGACGCACTTTTTTCGCGTTGCCTTTCATCACGGTATTGCCAAGGGAAACCTGGCCGTCGCCGCCCATGACGACTTTGCCGTGGCGACGAACTGAAACGATGGTGGTCAAGGGGAGAGTCTCCACGCTGCGGGGCGAAAATGCCCTGATGGAACTCATATGGGGGTGGCGGGGGAGATTTCAACCGTAGGAAGGGTGCGCGGATGAGTGGTGTCTAGCGCACAGGCACAGGCTCGAGAGCCCTATAAAACCAATGTGGGAACTGGCTTGCCTGCGATAGCGGTGCACTCGTCACTGAAAATATTGACTGATGCACCGTCATCGCCGGCAAGCCAGCTCCCACAGTTGATCCGTGTTGGCTGTGGCTCAGCGGCTCTGGCGTTGTTGTAACAACAGGTTGCTAAAGCCCGCGCCCGCCAGTTGTTTCTGCGCCACGGTCAGCTGTTCACGGTTGCTGAACGGCCCCACCAGCACGCGATACCAGGTCGCTTCCTTCACCGTTCCGGATTCCACCGTTACCGTCTGCCCCAGCAGGATAATCTGCGCCCGCACCCGGTCCGCATCCGCCTGCTTGGGGAACGAGCCCGCTTGCAGGAAGAACTTGGTCACCGGCGCCGCCTTGGTGGTGGCGACCGGTGGTGCCGGTGGCGGGGTAATCCCGGCCAGTGCGGCCTGGGCCCGTGCGGTGTCGATCTTCGCCGCTTCTGCCGGGGTCACCGGGGTGGTCGGTACTTGCGGGGTCGGCAGGGTTTTCTCCGGCACGGCGTCTTGCGGAACGATCACTTCCGATTCCGGCAGCAACGTGTAGAAGTCGTACTTCGGCTTCACCGGCGCGGTCGGGCTCGGCGGTGTCTTGTTCGCTTCGGCGATCTTGCTGGCCTTCTGCTGCTCCTGCTTGACCCGCTTCACGTCTTCGCCCTGGCCCGGCTCCAGCTTCATCAGGAACACGATAAACGCACCGACCGACAGGCCGATGGCCAGCCACATCCAGCCCGGGATCGGTTGTTTTGCCGGTGCCTGGTAGCGGCTGGCGCCGCGCTTGGGTGCAGGTTTTTTCTTGGCTGCCAACTTACATACGCTCCAGAGTTTCCAGGCCCAACAGTTCCAGGCCTTGCTTGAGGGTCCGTCCAGCCAGTGCGGCGAGGCGCAGGCGGCTTTGCTTTTGCGTTTCGTCGTCGGCGCTCAGGATCGGGCAGTTCTCGTAGAAGCTGGAGAACAACCCGGCGACTTCATACAGGTAGGTGCACAGAATGTGTGGCGTACCTTTCTCGCCCACGCTGTTGAGCACTTCGCCGAACTGCGCCAGTTTGGCCGCCAGTTCCTGCTCGTGGGGCGCGTCCAGCACGATCTGCCCTTCGACTTCGCTGAAATCCTTGCCCAGCTTGCGGAACACGCCCGCCACACGGGTGTAGGCATACAGCAGGTACGGCGCGGTGTTGCCTTCAAAGTTGAGCATCAGCTCGAAGTTGAAGCTGTAGTCGCTGGTGCGGTGCTTGGACAGGTCGGCGTATTTCACCGCGCCAATACCCACTACCTTGGCGATATTGCGCAGGTCGGCTTCGGCCAGTTCCGGGTTCTTTTCCTTCACCAGGTTGTAGGCACGCTCCTGGGCTTCGTTCAGCAGGTCGATCAGCTTCACGGTGCCGCCGTCGCGGGTCTTGAACGGGCGGCCATCGGCGCCGTTCATGGTGCCGAAGCCCATGTGCTCCATGTGCATCGGGTGGGTGACGAAACCGGCGCGGCGCGCCACCTCGAACACTTGCTGGAAGTGCAGGGCCTGGCGCTGGTCGACGAAGTACAGCGCGCGATCGGCTTTCAGCACGCCGCTGCGGTAGCGCACGGCCGCCAGGTCGGTGGTGGCGTACAGATAGCCGCCGTCGGCCTTGACGATGATCACCGGCAGCGGTTCGCCGTCGGCGGTCTTGAATTCTTCGAGGAACACGCACTGGGCGCCGTTGCTCTCAACCAGCAGACCCTTGGCCTTGAGGTCGTTGACCACGTTGATCAGGTCGTCGTTGTAGGCACTTTCGCCCATCACGTCGGCCATGGTCAGTTTGACGTTCAGCAGCTCGTAGATTTTCTGGCAGTGGGACAGGGAAATATCGCGGAAACGTGTCCACAGCTCCAGGCACTCCGGGTCGCCGGCCTGCAGCTTGACCACCAGGCCACGGGCGCGGTTGGCGAACTCTTCGGATTCGTCAAAGCGCTTTTTGGCGGCGCGGTAGAAGTTTTCCAGGTCCGACAGCTCGTTGCTGGTGATGGGGTTTTCTTGCAGGTATGCCATCAGCATGCCGAACTGGGTACCCCAGTCGCCTACGTGGTTCTGGCGGATCACGGTGTCGCCGAGAAACTCCAGGACCCGCGCCACGCCGTCGCCAATGATGGTCGAGCGCAGGTGGCCGACGTGCATCTCTTTGGCCAGGTTGGGGGCCGACAGGTCGATGGCCACGCGCTGCAGCGGGCCGGCCTTGCGCACGCCGATCTTGGCGTCGGCCAGGGCTGCGTCCAGGCGCGAAGCCAGGGCCTGGGTGTTCTGGAAAATATTGATAAAACCGGGGCCGGCGATTTCGGCCTTGCTGACCTGCGGATCAGATGGCAGTGCGGCAATGATTTTTTCCGCGAGGTCGCGCGGTTTCATGCCCGCGGGCTTGGCCAGCATCATCGCGATGTTGCTGGCGAAGTCGCCGTGGGTCTTGTCTCGAGAGTTTTCCACCTGGATCGCCGGCGTCAGGCCTTCAGGCAACACACCTTCGTTGACGAGTTGGGTGAGGGCTTGTTGGATCAACTGGCGAATTGTGTCTTTCATGGTGTTCTCTTTCGACCGCATGCGGCGGCGCGCGATGCGCAGGTGGAAAAACTGGACATTATCCGGTGCGAGGGCGGGCTTGCCAACCATCAAGGTCGGTTACTGGACCTGCGGGCCTCATCGCGGGCAAGCCCACCGTTCAAAATGTAGGCTGGCTTGCCGGCGATAGCGATTTACCTATCAGTACAAATCCACCGGATCGACATCCAACGACCATCGCACCTGTCGCCCGCTGGGCATTTGCTCCAGAGCAAGCAACCAGCTACTTAATAGCCGATGCAGCGGCGCGCGGGCGGTGGCTTGCAACAGGAGCTGTGCGCGATAACGCCCGGCGCGGCGCTCCATCGGTGCAGGCACAGGGCCCAGCAACTCGATGCCGCTCAGACCCAGCTCGCCGAGCAAACGTTCAGCCGCGCTGCACGCTTCATCCAGGAAACCTTCGGCCTGCCCCGGTTTATGGGCCTCGGCGCGCAACAGCGCGAGGTGCGCAAAGGGGGGCAAACCGGCGGAGCGGCGCTCGCTCAAGGCCTGCTCGGCGAAGGCGAAGTAGCCTTGTTCTGTCAGTTGAATCAGCAATGGGTGGTCGGCCAGGTGGGTCTGGATGATCACCTTGCCAGGCTCTTCGGCACGCCCGGCGCGGCCTGCGACCTGCACGATCAGCTGCGCCATGCGTTCGCTGGCGCGAAAGTCCCCGGAGAACAGGCCGCCATCGGCATCCAGGATCGAGACCAGGGTCACGCGGGGGAAGTGATGACCTTTGGCAAGCATCTGCGTACCCACCAGGATGCACGGCTGGCCTTTCTGGATCGTGGCGAACAGCTGGTTCATTGCATCCTTGCGCGACGTACTGTCGCGGTCCACCCGCAGTACCGGGAAGTCCGGGAACAGAATCCCCAGGCGCTCCTCGGCGCGCTCGGTGCCGGCGCCTACCGGCCGCAGGTCGACTTTGCCGCATTGCGGGCAGTGGCGTGGCACTCGCTCCACATGGCCGCAATGGTGGCAGCGCAACTCGCCGGAGCGCTGGTGCACCGTCATGCGCGCATCGCAGCGGTTGCACTCGGACATCCAGCCGCAGTCATGGCACAGCAGGGTCGGCGCAAAGCCCCGGCGGTTGAGGAACACCAGCACTTGCTGGCCGGCCGCCAGGGTCTGGCCAATGGCTTGTTGCATCGGCCCGGAAATACCGCTGTCCAGTGGCCGGCTTTTCACATCCAGGCGCAGGAAGCGCGGTTGCTTGGCGCCGCCCGCGCGCTCGTTGAGGCGCAGCAGGCCGTAGCGCCCGGTGTAGGCGTTGTGCAGGCTTTCCAGGGAGGGGGTGGCCGAGCCAAGCACAATCGGGATGTTTTCCTGGCGCGCACGCACCAGGGCCAGGTCGCGGGCATGGTAGCGCAGGCCTTCCTGCTGCTTATAAGAGCCGTCGTGTTCTTCGTCGATGATGATCAGGCCGGGGTTTTTCATCGGCGTGAACAGCGCCGAGCGGGTGCCGATAATAATGTCGGCTTCGCCGTCCCGGGCGGCGAGCCAGGATTCCAGGCGTTCGCGGTCGTTGACGGCCGAGTGCACCAGGGCGATCCGTGCATTGAACCGTTGCTCGAAGCGCGCCAGGGTCTGGGGGCCGAGGTTGATCTCGGGGATCAGCACCAGTGCCTGCTTGCCGGCTTCCAGGGTTTCGCGGATCAGTTGCAAATAGACTTCGGTCTTGCCGCTGCCGGTGACACCGGCCAGCAGGAACGCGTGAAAGCTGTCGGCACCGGCGCTGATGGCCTCAAAGGCCGCGCGTTGTTCCGGGTTCAGCGGCAATTCCGGTTGGGCCAGCCAGTGTTCATGGCGTTCGCCGGGGGCGTGGCGGCGGATTTCCACTTGCACCAGCTCCTTGGCCAGCAGCAGGTCGAGGCTGTCCTTGCTCAACATCAGCTTGCTCAGCAACTGGTGAGCAACGCCATGGGGATGCTGCGCCAGGGTGGCCAGGGCCTCACGCTGGCGCGGGGCGCGGGCGATGCGTGGGTCGTCCAGACGCGCGCCGGGGGCCATCGACCAGAAACGCTCCTGGCGGGCCTCGGCCAGCTCGCCCTGGCGCAACAGCACCGGCAAGGCCCAGCTCAAGGTATCGCCCAGGCTGTGCTGGTAATACTGGGAGGTCCACAGGCACAGCTTGAACAGCGACGCCGGCAGCGGTGGCGTGGCATCGAGGATGGCCAGGGCCGGCTTGAGCTTTTCTGCCGGCACTTCGCTGTGGTCCGCCACCTCGATCAGAATCCCGATCATCTCCCGCCGGCCAAACGGCACGCGCACGCGCATCCCCGGCTGCAACTGCGACCGCACGACACCCGCAGGCGCCCGATAATCGAACAGACGGCGCAGGGGCGAGGGCAGGGCGAGGCGCAAAATGGCGTCGGGCACGCGGGAGGTTCTCATATGGCAGGCGGTGGAGAAGGGCGCGAGCCTAGCAGACCCGCAGGGGAGTGTCCTGCCACAGTTTCTGATGAAAGGGGGCATGGCGGCGCTTGCGCGTTTAAAAAGCTCTGGTAGAATCCGCGGCCTAATTACGTGCGGTATTCGACAATAGTGTCGAGTGGCGGCACGCTAGCCTGAGGAAGACACCATGAAAGCCGATATCCATCCAGCGTACGAAACCATCCAAGTTACTTGCAGCTGCGGCAACAAGTTCGAAACCCGTTCGAACCTGTGCAAGCCACTGGGCACTGACGTATGCAACGAGTGCCACCCGTTCTACACCGGTAAGCAGAAGACTCTGGATACTGGCGGCCGTGTACAGCGCTTCGCCGACCGTTTCGGTGCTTTCGGCAAGAAAGCTCCAGCTGCTGCAGAGTAAGGTTCGAAAGCCTGATGGGCTTTTACCTGCTTATGAAGAAGGCGTCCCTTGCGGGCGCCTTTTTTGTGCCTGCGATCTGGCTGTCGACCGCCCAGGCCGAGGTGTTTTGCCCTGCGCCTGCGGCGGTCAGCACCTTCGAGGTACAGCGCGTGGTGGATGGCGACACCGTCCGTCTCAAGGACGGGCGCAGTGTGCGCATGATCGGCGTCAATGCGCCTGAGACCGGCAAGAAAGGCCGCCCGGACGAGCCGTTCGCCGTGGCTGCGCGCCAACGCCTGCAAGGCTTGGTGGATGCCAGCGACGATCGGGTCGGGGTCGTGCCAGGTCGCGAGGGCAAGGACCGTTATGGGCGAACCCTGGCCCATCTGTATGGGGCCAACGGCGCGAATCTGGAGGCCCAACTGCTCGCCGAGGGGCTCGGGTTCCTGGTGGCGGTGGCCCCCAATGTCGACCTGGTCGCCTGCCAGCAAGCTGCCGAGCGCAGTGCGCGCGCAGCCAGGTTGGGCCTGTGGCGTCAGTCGCCTGTGCAAGAAGCCGGGCAAATCCAGCAGTCGGGCTTCGCCGTAGTCAGCGGTCGCGTGAGCAAGGTCGAACGCAATCGCGGCGGGATCTGGATCGAACTGCAGGACTCCCTGGTATTACGGGTTGCACCCAATCTGGTCGGGCAATTCGACAATGCCCTGCTCAAGCGCCTGCAAGGCCAGGATATCGAGGCCCGTGGCTGGGTGTTGGATCGCTCCCGGCGTGGCGGCCTGAAAAGTGGCCAGGCGCGCTGGCTGCTCCCCTTGACCGATCCCGGCATGCTGCAATTGGCACAATAAGAAAAATTGTAGACATTTTTTCTGTCGATTGTGAACAGTTGTAGGCCTTGTATCCCGTGGCTCTTGGCCGAAAGTCGTAGGGCAGGGCCCTTGACACCGGTGACTACCCAGTCTTGTAGGGACTTTGCGAGGCGAGTATCCTCGGCGGTCCGTCGTCCAACAGTAAAAAGCGGAATGCCGATATGTCTGATTTGAAAACTGCCGCTCTCGAATATCATGCCCATCCTCGTCCAGGAAAGCTGAGTGTCGAGCTCACCAAAGCCACTGCTACCGCACGCGACCTGTCGCTGGCGTACAGCCCCGGTGTAGCCGAGCCCGTGCGTGAAATCGCCCGCGATCCTGAACTGGCCTACAAATACACCGGCAAGGGCAATCTGGTTGCAGTGATTTCTGATGGCACCGCGATTCTCGGCCTGGGTAACCTCGGCCCATTGGCTTCCAAGCCAGTGATGGAAGGCAAGGGCGTACTGTTCAAGCGCTTTGCCGGCATCGACGTATTCGACATCGAAGTCGACTCCGAAAGCCCGCAAGCCTTCATCGACACCGTCAAGCGCATCTCCATCACCTTTGGTGGCATCAACCTGGAAGACATCAAGGCACCTGAGTGCTTCGAGATCGAAAAGGCCCTGATCGAACAGTGCGACATCCCGGTATTCCACGATGACCAGCACGGCACCGCGATCGTTACTGCGGCCGGCATGATCAACGCCCTGGAAATCGCTGGCAAAACCCTGTCCGACGCGAAAATCGTCTGCCTTGGCGCTGGTGCAGCGGCTATCTCCTGCATGAAGCTGATCGTGAGCATGGGCGCGCGCCTTGAAAACATCTACATGGTCGACAGCAAGGGCGTGATCCAGTCCGAGCGTACCGACCTGAACCAGTACAAGGCGATGTTTGCCCACCCGTCCTCCAAGCGCACCCTGGCTGACGCACTGGATGGTGCTGACGTGTTCGTTGGCCTGTCCGGCCCGAACCTGCTGAGCGCTGAAGGCCTGAAGTCCATGGCGGCCAACCCGATCGTGTTCGCCTGCTCGAACCCTGATCCGGAAATCGCCCCGGAACTGGCACACGCCACCCGTAATGACGTGATCATGGCCACTGGCCGTTCGGACTACCCGAACCAGGTCAACAACGTACTGGGCTTCCCATTCATCTTCCGTGGCGCCCTGGACGTTCGCGCCAAGCGCATCAACGAAGAGATGAAAGTGGCTGCCGCCAACGCCCTGCGTGAACTGGCCAAGCTGCCAGTGCCCCAGGACGTATGCGACGCCTACGGTGGCGCCAAGCTGGAATTCGGCCGTGAGTACATCATTCCAAAACCAATGGATAAGCGCCTGATCACCGTGATCTCCGATGCCGTGGCCAAGGCCGCCATCGAGACAGGTGTGGCAACCCTGCCGTATCCGAAGAACTACCCGCTGCAAAGCGTGGATGATGTGTTCAACGGCTAAGCCGTTGTAGCGCACCAACAAAAAGCCCCGGCTCTTGCGAGTCGGGGCTTTTTTTGTGGCTGCAAAACGGGGGGAGTGTGCACCGTCCAATGTGGGAGCGGGCTTGCCCGCGAAAGCAGTGGGTCAGTCAACATCAATGTTTGCTGGGCCGACGTCTTCGCGGGCAAGCCCGCTCCCACACAAGCCCGCACACAGTTGAATCTGTGTTGATCAGAACAAGTCGATCGGCGCAGATTCATCCGCCGGCAACGGGCTGCCCGGTGCCACGCCATTGCCCAGTTCATTCATCGACGGCGGCGTGTCTTCGCTCTTGAACAGTTCAAAGTACGCATTCGGCGTGCCCGGTGCGGCGGCGCGGCCGCTGATCGGGTCGATGCGCAGGCTGAGGATGCCTTCCGGCTCGGCCTGGGTGTGGGCCGGCTTGTCCTTGAGGGCGCCGCCCATGTAGCTCATCCAGATCGGCAGGGCGACGGTGCCGCCGTATTCGCGGCGACCGAGGCTTTCTGGCTGGTCGTAGCCGGTCCAGACGGTGGTGATGTAGTCGGCGTTATAACCGGAGAACCAGGCGTCCTTGGATTCGTTGGTGGTACCGGTCTTGCCCGCAAGGTCCGTACGGCCCAGGGCCAGGGCGCGGCGGCCGGTGCCGCGCTTGATCACGTCCTGCAGCATGCTGGTGAGAATATAGGTGGTGCGGCCATCGACAATCCGCTCCGCCACCGCTGGTGCGGCTGGAGCCGGCGTGGCATCAGTGGGTGCAGCACCGGGTGTCGGTTCGATGGTGATACCGCCGTTGGCCGGTGCAGCCAGGCCATCGCTGGCGACGACGCCGTTGGGCACGCTCGGTGGGTTGGCGAGAAACAGTGTGTCGCCGTTGCGGCTTTCGATCTTGTCGATCAGGTACGGCGTGACTTTGTAGCCGCCGTTGGCAAATACACTCCAGCCGGTGGCGATCTCCATTGGCGTGAGGGTCGCGGTGCCCAGGGCCAGGGACAGGTTTGGCGGCAGGTCCTGCTTGTTGAAGCCGAAGCGGGTCATGTAGTCGATGGTCTTGCCCACGCCCATCGCCTGCAGCAAGCGGATCGACACCAGGTTGCGCGACTTGTACAGCGCCTCGCGCACGCGGATCGGACCGAGGAAGGTATTGGTATCGTTCTTCGGACGCCAGACCTTGTCCAGGTACTCGTCGACAAACACGATAGGCGCGTCGTTGACCAGGCTGGCGGCGGTATAGCCGTTATCCAGCGCGGCACTGTAGACAAACGGTTTGAAGCTGGAGCCCGGCTGGCGCTTGGCCTGGGTGGCGCGGTTGTAGTTGCTCTGCTCGAAGGCGAAGCCACCGACCAGGGCGCGGATCGCACCGTTCTGCGGGTCCAGGGAGACCAGGGCGCCCTGGGCGACCGGGACCTGGCTGAATTTCAGACTGTCGTCCTTCTGGCGCTGCACGCGGATCAGGTCGCCGACCTGGGCCACATCAGATGGCTGCTTGGGCATCGGCCCCATGCTGTTGGTGTTCAGGAAAGGGCGGGCCCACTTCATGCTGTCCCATGCCACATGTTCTTCGCCGCTGCGGGTCAGGACCTGCACGCCATCTTTTTTAACCTGGGTGACGATGGCCGGATCCAGGCCGCTGATGGAGCGCTGCTTGCCCAGTTCAACCGTCCAGGCGCTCAGGGTCTTGCCTGGCAGGCGCGATTCCGGCCCACGGTAGCCGTGGCGCTGGTCATAGGCGATCAGGCCCTCATGCACCGCGTGGTTGGCGATTTCCTGCAAGTTGCTCGGAATGGTCGTGGTGACACGGAAACCTTCGGTGTAGGCATCGCTGCCATAGCGGCCGACCATTTCGGCGCGGGCCATTTCGGCGATATACGGCGCGCTGACCTCGGGCGTCGGCACGTGGTAGCTGGCGTTCAACGGCTCGGCCACCGCGCTTTCATAGGCGCTCTGGTCGATCTTGCCCAGCTTGTACATGCGCCCCAGGATCCAGTCGCGGCGCTCCTTGCTGCGGGCCGGGTTGGCCAGCGGGTTAAAGCGTGACGGGGCCTTGGGCAGGCCGGCAATCATTGCCATTTGTGCCAGGCTGGCATCACGAATCGACTTGCCGTAGTACACCTGGGACGCTGCCTCGATCCCATAGGCCCGATTGCCCAGGTAGATCTTGTTGACGTACAGCTCAAGGATTTCGTCCTTGGTCAGTTGGCGTTCGATCTGCAGCGCCAGGAGGATTTCCGTGGCTTTGCGCGAGAAGCTGCGCTCGCTGGTGAGGAAGAAGTTCTTCGCCACCTGCATGGTGATGGTGCTGCCGCCCGATTGAATGTGTCCGCTTTTTACCAGCTGCGTGGCTGCACGCACCAGGCTGCTGGGGTCCACGCCATAGTGGTTGGCAAAATTATCGTCTTCGGCCGATAACAGGGCATTGATGAAATTGGGTGGAATGTCGGCGAAACGGATCGGGGTGCGGCGCATTTCGCCGAACTCCGCGATCAGTTTTTCATCGCTGCTGTAGACCCGCAAAGGAATCTGCAACTGGATACTTCTCAGGGCCTCTACCGAGGGCAATCCCGGACTAAGGTAGAGATAGGCGCCGCTGAACACGAGCAGCAGCCCGCAAACGATAGCGACGAAGGAGTACCCGAAAAACTTCAGCAGACGAATCAAGGCTTTTGGATTTCCAGAGAAAAGAATGGGTTAGGTGTCGGGATAGGCATGACTAAGGATGTACCGACCCGACCTGCAGATAAAAAGCGGGAAAAAACGCTGGGCATTAAAGCATTTTTCGCCTCGGGGCGTCATGGGCGCCGCTCAACCGAGCCGACCGAATGCATCAAGCCCGGAACTGACCAGCCCTGAGACAGGCAAAGCTTTAGGGAGTTTTATGAGAAAGGGATTTTTCAGGCAAAAAGCCGATACCGTGCTGGGGGTGGACATCCAGGACAGCGGCGTGAAGGTTCTGGAGCTGGCCCGCGCCGGCGATGGATATGCAGTGCACGCGTATGCGAGCCAGGCTTTACCGGGGCATGCGGTAGTCGACAGTAATATCGTTGATCTGGAGGTTGTCGCGCAGACCCTTTCCAAGGCATTGTTCCGGGCGCAGACCCAGGTCGCCCATGCGGCGGTTGCCGTGGCGGGCCCTTCGGTGATCAGCCGGGTGGTTGCGCTGGAGGCGGGGCTTGAAGCAGGCGAGATGGAGCAGCGCCTGCGCTGCGAAGCTGACCAGTACATTCCTTATCCGTTGGATGAGGTTGCAATTGATTTTCAGGTCCAGGGCCCATCGAGTCGTGAACCCGGTTATGTTGATGTGCTGCTTGTGGCATGCCTCAAGGAGCAGGTAGAAGCGCGCGAAGCGGTGTTGGCCATGGCCGGCCTGGTTGCTCGAGTGGTGGATGTAGAGGCGTTTGCCCTGGCGCGGATGACCGATCAGGTGGTCGCCCGGATAGCGCCGGGGAGTGGGATCAATAGTGCACAATGGGCTGCCGATGCCCAGGGATTGCGGGTCGCCTGCGGTTTGGCCCTCAGGAGTTTCGATTGATGACAAGAATCAACCTTTTACCCTGGCGTGAAGAACGCGCTGAGCGCCGTCGCAAATTTTTCCTGATTTTCCTGTTGGCAATTACCACTATTGCCTTGGTCGCCGTCTGGCTGGCCGACCGGGTCATCGACCGCGCGATTGATCGGCAGGTGGCTCGTAACAACCACTTGAGCAAGCAAGTCACGGTATTGGATTCGCGTATCAAGACCATCGACGAACTGCGTGAGCAGCGTCAGCAACTGATGGAGCGGATGAAGGTGGTCGAAGACCTCCAGGGCCATCGCACATCGGGCCAGGAGTTGCTCGACCAGTTGGCCCGCGCCATGCCAGATGGGGTTCAACTGAGCGAGGTCAGCGTCAGTGGCACATCGGTGGAGGTCACTGGTACGGCGGTGTCCAGCGATGATGTCACCCGGCTGATGCGTAGCCTGGAAGCCTCCAATACCCTGCGTGCGCCTAATCTGCGCCATGTACGGGCCGAGGAGGGCGGTGCGAGTAGCGCCTTCCAGTTGATGGTGGACCATGGGGAGCATCAGGAGACGCTGCGGTGAGCCTTGGGTCCAGCCTGTCAGGGCTGGCACTCCCGCAACTCTCCACGCTGTACCGCAACACCGCCCACTGGCCTTTGGCTGGCCGGATTGTGGTGGGCGCGGTGCTTGCCTTGCTGGTGCTGATGGTCGGGAATGCTGTCTACCTGAGCAGCGCGCGCGAGGTCTTGCAGCGTCACGAGGTGGGAGAGATAAGCCTGCGCCAGCAGTTTGCTGCCAAAGCCCGGCAAGCCGCGCAGCATGACAGCGTGGTGCGCGAGCTTGAAACCCTGCGCACCGCCTTCACTGAACAGTTGCGCCAAATGCCGACGCTGAGGCAAATGCCCGGTCTGCTGGACGACTTCACTCGGCTGGGGCAGCTCAGCGGGGTACTGGTGGAGCAGCTCAGTGTGCTGGATGAACACGTGCAGCCGGTGTTCGTCGAGCGGCCGATGCAGCTCAAGCTGCTAGGCACCTATCACGACCTCCTGGCCTTCGTCAGTGGCGTGGCCGGGTTGCCGCAGATCGTTACCCTGCATGACTTTGTCATTCGCCCTGCGGATTCCGAGGGTGGGGCCTTGTTGAGCCTGACGATGCTCGCCAAGACCTACAGGTACAGCGAGCAGGGAGCATTGCCATGAGCCGTTTCAAGGTTGTGGGCCTGGGCCTGGTATTGCTTGCTGGATGCGACAGTGACCCGCAGTTGCAGGCACTGAATGACGAGTTGCAAACGATTCGCCAGCAAGCGCAGCCTCTTGCGGATGAGGTGCCCGTGGCGAGACCGGGATCACGGTTTGTCTCCAGCTCGCCACCCCTGCGTGACCCCTTCCAGCCGCCGGACCAGCCCGCCAGTCGTCCTACCGGCAAGCCTGGAGCTGCGCCGAACCTCGACCGCCCCCGGCAGTTTCTCGAAGGGTTTGCCGTGGATCAGTTCCAGATGGTCGGCACCCTGTCGCTGGGCGCGCAGAGGTTTGCCCTGCTACGCGGCGCGGCGGGTGTTCATCGCCTGGCGGTGGGGGATTACCTGGGGACTGATCATGGGCGCGTGGTGGCGATCCATGAGGGGCAGTTGGAGCTGGTCGAGCTTTTCCCCGATGGTGAGGGCGCCTGGCTTGAGCGTCCGCGCACTTTGGTATTGAACGTGAACTCATAACGGAAGCAAAAAATGAAAAGGATTATTTCGTCCTTCGGTGTGGCGCTATGGATAGCGTTCACAGCACCGATGACTGAGGCTGTGCCCAAGCGAATCGACCTGATTCAATTGCCTCCTCCCGGTAGTTCGCCCTTGAACACAGCGCGTGGCCCATTTACCGGCAACAGGCTGTCCCTCAACTTTCAGGACATTGAGGTGCGCGCCGTCTTGCAGCAGATTGCCGATGTGGCCGGGCTCAACCTGGTGGCCGGTGATGATGTGCAAGGCTCGATAACCCTGCGCCTCAAGGATGTGCCGTGGGACCAGGCCCTGGACCTGGTGTTGCAGGCCAAGGGCCTGGACCGGCGGGTGACCGCCAACGTGCTGCTGGTGGCCCCGGCCGAGGAACTGGCCGCACGGGAGTTGCTGGCCCTGGAGTCGCGCAAGTTGATGACCGAGCTGACGCCACTGCGTCGGGAGCTGCTGCAAGTCAATTACGCCAAGGCGTCTGAGCTGGCCAAGCTGTTCCAGTCGGTGACCGGGCTGGAGGGGGCGACCGATGAGCGCGGTTCGGTGACGGTGGATGACCGCACCAACAACATCATCGCCTACCAGACGGGCGAGCGCCTGGAGGAGCTGCGGCGCATCGTCAGTCAGTTGGATGTGCCGGTACGCCAGGTGATGATCGAGGCGCGGATAGTCGAGGCCAATGTCGACTATGACAAAAGCGTGGGGGTGCGCTGGGGCGGGTTGCTGCGCAGTAAAGGTAATTGGAGTGGGGGCGGGGTCGATAAAAAACCGTCCGGTGAGGGCGAGTCGCCCGATAGCTCACCGTTCGTTGACCTGGGCGTGGTCAGCCCGAGCTCCGGCCTGGGCATCGCCTTTATCACCGATAACGTGCTGCTGGACCTGGAACTCACGGCCATGGAAAAAGGCGGCAATGGCGAAGTGATCTCCCAGCCCAAGGTGGTCACCTCCAACAAGGAAACTGCGCGGATTCTCAAGGGCACCGAGATTCCTTACCAGGAAGCCACGTCCGAGGGGGCGACCTCGGTCTCGTTCAAGGAAGCCTCGCTGTCCCTGGAGGTGACGCCGCAAATCACCCCCGATGACCAGGTGATCATGGAGGTTCGGGTGACCAAGGATGAGCCCGACTACCTGAACAAACTCAACGATGTGCCGCCGATCAAGAAGAACGAGGTCAACGCCAAGGTTCTGGTCAGGGACGGCGAGACCATCGTCCTCGGTGGGGTTTTCTCCAAAAACCAAAGCAAGGTGGTAGATAAAGTGCCATTTTTGGGCGATGTGCCGTATCTTGGCCGCCTTTTCCGGCGTGATGTGGTTGCCCAAAGAAAATCCGAGCTGCTGGTATTCCTGACTCCGCGTATTATGAATAACCAGGCGATTGCTGTGAGTCGTTGATTCTGTGCGAAATTTGATTCTTGTAGGGCCGATGGGGGCTGGAAAAAGCACCATCGGCCGTTTGCTGGCCAAAGAGCTGCGCCTGCCATTCAAAGACTCCGATAAGGAAATTGAATTGCGCACGGGCGCCAATATCCCGTGGATCTTCGATAAGGAAGGCGAGCTGGGCTTTCGTGATCGCGAGCAGGCAATGATTGCCGAGCTGTGCGGCTGCGATGGCGTGGTATTGGCCACCGGCGGCGGCGCCGTGATGCGCGAGGAAAATCGGCGGCGCGCGCTGCATGCTGGCGGTCGGGTGATCTATTTGCATGCGTCGGTCGAGCAGCAGGTCGGGCGCACCGCACGTGACCGCAACCGGCCATTACTGCGCACCGCCAACCCCGAGAAAACCCTGCGGGACTTGCTGGCGCTGCGCGATCCGCTTTATCGGGAAATCGCCGATCTGGTGGTGGAAACCGATGAACGGCCACCGCGCATGGTCGTAATCGACATTCTCGAGCGCCTGCAGCAACTGCCGCCCCGTTAAGGCCAGGGCCGAAATGCGCTATCCTCGGCAGCGCGTTACAGCCGTCCGAGGTGTGGCGTAGAGCCATCAGGCAGCGTCCGATCTCGACGGTGCCGACAACGTTAATACAGGGCAGGATGCCTGCTTCCATCTTCAGCGCGGGGACACATGCAGACACTTAAGGTCGATCTTGGCGAGCGTAGCTACCCGATCCATATTGGCGAGGGTTTGTTGGACCAGCCCGAGTTGCTCGCGCCGCACATTGCCGGGCGACAAGTGGCGATCATCTCCAACGAGACCGTGGCGCCGCTCTACCTTGAGCGCCTGAGTCGCAGCCTTGCGGCGTATTCGGTGATCTCGGTGATTCTTCCCGACGGCGAAGCCTTCAAGAACTGGGAAACCCTGCAGCTGATTTTTGACGGCCTGCTCACCGCGCGCCACGACCGGCGGACCACGGTAGTGGCCCTTGGTGGCGGCGTGATCGGCGACATGGCCGGTTTTGCGGCGGCCTGTTACCAGCGTGGTGTGGACTTTATCCAGGTGCCGACCACCCTGCTGTCCCAGGTCGATTCGTCGGTGGGCGGCAAGACCGGGATCAACCATCCCCTGGGCAAAAACATGGTTGGCGCGTTCTACCAGCCCAATGCTGTGTTGATCGACACCGCTACCCTCAACACCTTGCCGCCCCGCGAGCTGTCGGCGGGCCTGGCGGAAGTCATCAAGTACGGGTTGATCTGCGACGAGCCGTTCCTGACCTGGCTTGAAGAGCACGTCGATGCCTTGCGCAACCTGGATCAGGTGGCGCTGACCGAAGCTATCTCCCGCTCCTGCGCGGCCAAGGCGCTGGTGGTCAATGCCGACGAACGTGAGTCTGGTGTGCGTGCCACCTTGAACCTGGGCCACACCTTCGGCCATGCGATTGAAACTCACATGGGCTATGGTGTCTGGTTGCATGGAGAGGCCGTAGCGGCTGGCACAGTGATGGCGTTGGAGATGTCGCAACGCCTGGGCTGGATCAGTGTCCAAGAGCGTGATCGCGGTATCCGCCTGTTCCAGCGCGCCGGGTTGCCGGTCATCCCCCCTGAGGAGATGACCGAGGCTGATTTCCTTGAACATATGGCGATAGACAAAAAAGTGATCGATGGTCGTTTGCGTCTGGTGCTGTTGCGCCGAATGGGCGAAGCGGTAGTGACCGACGATTATCCGAAAGAGATTCTACAGGCCACGCTGGGAGCGGATTACCGCGCCCTGGCCCAGCTGAAAGGTTAACCAGATCCCGATGACTAGTTTGCATGCCGACGAGGCTTTCCTCGGCCATTACCAGTTGAGCCACGACCCTTTTGCGCCACGGGTTCCCGGTTTCAAGTTTTTCCCTGCGCAGCGCAAGCCGGTGCTGGGGCAGTTGCATCACCTGGCGCGCTACAGCCAGTTGCTGCTGGTGGTCACTGGCCCTCTGGGCAGCGGCAAGACTTTGCTGCGCCAGGCCCTGGTGGCCAGCACTAACAAGCAATCGGTGCAGAGCGTGGTGGTTTCCGCCCGTGGTGCCGGCGATGCGGCAGGCGTGTTGCGCCAGGTTGCCCAGGCGCTGGACGTGGCGAATGCCGAGCCCACCGCCATTCTCAAGCAAGTGGTGCAGTTGGGCCTGACCGGCCAGGAAGTCTACCTGCTGGTGGACGATGCCGAGCAGCTCGACGAGTCCGCTCTGGAAGCGTTGCTGGCCCTGGCGGCGGGTACGCCGGAAGGTCGTCCCCATGTCTTCCTGTTCGGTGAGGCGTCGCTGATTGCCGATCTGGAGCAGCTCAGTGGCGAGCAAGAGCTGTTTCACGTCATCGAATTGCAGCCCTACGAAGAAGAAGAAACCCGCGAGTACCTGGCCCAGCGCCTTGAAGGTGCCGGCCAGGGCATCGAACTTTTCTCTGCCCAGCAGATCTCTGATATTCACGAAAGCTCCGACGGCTGGCCTGGCACCATCAACCAGGTTGCCCGCGATGCAATGATCGAAGCCATGATTGCCAGCCGCTCTGCGGTTAAGCGTCCAAAGATGGGGTTCACCATGCCGAAGAAACACGTACTGGCGATTTCTGCCGTTGTCGTGGTTGCCGTAGCCGCCGCCTGGTTGATTCCTGGCCGCAGCAAGGCACCGACCGCACCAGGCGCGCCTACCGAGCAGGCACAACTGCCACTGGGCAAGCCCACCACCAATGGCGCACCTGCCGTTGAGTTTGCCGGTTCCGGCCAGCCTACCAACCTGCCGATGGTTGGCCAGCCGGTCATGCGTGGCCCGTTGGCAGAAGAGGCCGGCGCCATCTCCGAAGGCGACGACGGTGTGCCGGTAGAAGGCTCCAGCGCCACGCCGCCGACCGTTACCACCGTAGCTCCGCCACCTGGTGAAACAGCCAGCCCGGCACCTGTGCCGGCGGCCAAGCCAACGCCTGCGCCGACCCAGGTTGCCACCGCCAAGCCAGCCCCGGCGCCAGTGGTCAAGCCGACGCCAGCCCCGGTGGCCAAGCCCGCGCCAGCCGCCAAGCCTGCTGAAAAACCGGTGACCGTGGCCAAGGCTGCTGCCGGCAGCGGCTGGTACGGCAGCCAACCGGCCAAGAACTATGTGGTGCAGATCCTCGGCACCAGCTCCGAAGGCAACGCCCAGGCGTTCGTCAAAGAGCACGGCGGCGAGTACCGTTACTTCAAGAAAGTGCTCAACGGCAAGCCTCTCTACGTGATCACCTACGGCAGTTTCCCGAGCCGTGCGGCTGCCGATTCCGCTATCAAAGCCTTGCCAGCGAAGGTCCAGGCTGGTAAACCTTGGCCTCGCACTGTTGCCAGCGTTCAACAAGAACTCGCAACAACTCGCTGAAGAACCGGCGACCTTACCCAGGTCGCCCTCCCAGCACCTCAAAAAAACTACAACAGCGTGCAGCCCTGAAGGCCGCGCGCTTTGTGGTGTCTGCGCCACAGTGGCTTTTGAGTAGTAGCAGTCAGAATTAAAAAAGTTTTGACTAGCACAGCATATCGCTTTAAACCTTTCATAAATGCGACATAGATTTGCGACAGTTCGTCGCCAAATTTGTGGGCGTCTGTGTCGGTGTGTACAATGACCTCCCTTTTGCCCCCGCTAAGCCGGCGTACGTTCGGCGTGGAAGGTAACCGGTTGAATTGAAAAGAAATTTGCCTCGAAATAAGAGGCAGCCTGGTGAGAAAGTGTCTATGAAAGCAGGTCTGTACCAACCCGACGAATTCAAGGATAACTGTGGTTTCGGCCTGATAGCCCATATGCAGGGCGAACCCAGTCATACCCTTCTGCAAACGGCTATCGAGGCCCTGACCTGCATGACCCACCGCGGTGGGATCAACGCCGACGGCAAAACCGGTGACGGTTGTGGCTTGCTGATTCAAAAGCCCGACCTGTTCCTGCGCGCTGTCGCCAAGGAAACCTTCGGCGCCGATTTGCCCAAGCAATACGCGGTGGGCATGGTGTTCTTCAACCAGGACCCGGTCAAAGCCGAGGCCGCTCGCGAGAACATGAACCGCGAGATCCTCGCTGCCGGCCTGCAACTCGTTGGCTGGCGCAAAGTGCCGATCGACACCAGCGTGCTCGGCCGCCTGGCCCATGAGCGCCTGCCGCAGATCGAACAAGTGTTTATCGCAGGCGACGGCCTGAGCGACCAGGACATGGCGATCAAGCTGTTCACCTCGCGTCGCCGTTCGTCCGTGGCCAACGCCCTGGACACCGATCACTACATCTGCAGCTTTTCCCACAAGACCATCATTTATAAAGGCCTGATGATGCCGGCGGACTTGACCGCCTTCTATCCGGACCTGAGCGATGAGCGCCTGCAAACCGCGATCTGCGTGTTCCACCAGCGCTTCTCCACCAATACCCTGCCGAAATGGCCGCTGGCCCAGCCATTCCGCTTCCTCGCCCACAACGGCGAGATCAACACGATCACCGGCAACCGCAACTGGGCCGTGGCCCGTCGCACCAAGTTCGCCAACGACCTGATGGACCTCGAAGAGCTCGGCCCACTGGTCAACCGTGTGGGTTCCGACTCCTCGAGCATGGACAACATGCTCGAACTGATGGTCACCGGCGGCATCGACCTGTTCCGTGGCGTGCGCATGATCATTCCGCCTGCGTGGCAGAACGTCGAGACCATGGACCCCGATCTGCGGGCGTTCTATGAGTACAACTCGATGCACATGGAACCGTGGGACGGCCCGGCCGGGGTGGTCATGACCGATGGTCGCTACGCGGTGTGCCTGCTCGACCGTAACGGCCTGCGCCCGGCGCGTTGGGTGACCACCACCAACGGCTTCATCACCTTGGCTTCGGAAGTTGGCGTGTGGAACTACCAGCCTGAAGACGTGATTGCCAAAGGCCGCGTCGGCCCTGGTCAGATCCTTGCCGTGGACACCGAAACCGGGCAGATCCTCGACACCGATGCCATCGACAACCGCTTGAAGTCGCGTCACCCGTACAAGCAATGGCTGCGCAAGAACGCCCTGCGCATCCAGGCGACCATGGAAGACAACGACCACGGTTCGGCGTTCTATGACGTCGACCAGCTCAAGCAGTACATGAAGATGTACCAGGTCACGTTCGAGGAGCGCGACCAGGTGCTGCGCCCACTCGGCGAGCAAGGCTACGAGGCGGTCGGCTCCATGGGCGACGATACGCCGATGGCCGTGCTGTCCCAGCGCGTGCGCACGCCGTATGACTATTTCCGCCAGCAGTTCGCCCAGGTCACCAACCCGCCGATCGACCCGCTGCGTGAAGCCATCGTCATGTCCCTGGAAGTGTGCCTCGGTGCCGAGCGCAATATCTTCCAGGAATCGCCAGAGCACGCTTCGCGCGTGATCCTCAGCTCGCCGGTGATTTCCCCGGCCAAGTGGCGTTCGCTGATGACCCTGGAGCGTCCAGGCTTCGACCGGCAGATCATCGACCTGAACTACGACGAGAGCCTCGGCCTGGAAGCCGCTGTGCGCAACGTCGCCGATCAGGCTGAAGAAGCCGTGCGCGCCGGTCGTACCCAGATCGTGCTGACCGACCGCCATATCGCCCCAGGCAAGCTGCCGATCCACGCTTCCCTGGCTACCGGCGCGGTGCACCATCGCCTGACCGAAAAAGGCCTGCGTTGCGACTCCAACATCCTCGTCGAAACCGCCACCGCCCGCGACCCGCACCACTTTGCGGTGCTGATCGGCTTTGGCGCCTCGGCCGTTTACCCGTTCCTCGCGTACGAAGTGCTGGGCGACCTGATCCGTACCGGTGAAGTGTTGGGTGACCTCTACGAGGTATTCAAGAACTACCGTAAAGGCATCACCAAGGGCTTGCTGAAGATCCTGTCGAAGATGGGCATCTCCACCGTCACCTCTTACCGTGGCGCGCAGTTGTTCGAGGCCATCGGCCTGTCGGAAGAAGTCTGCGAACTGAGTTTCCGTGGCGTGCCAAGCCGCATCAAGGGCGCGCGTTTCGTCGATATCGAAGCCGAGCAGAAAGCCCTGGCCTTGGAGGCCTGGAGCGCGCGCAAGCCGATCCAGCAAGGTGGCCTGCTCAAGTTCGTGCACGGTGGCGAATACCACGCCTACAACCCGGACGTGGTCAGCACCCTGCAAGCCGCTGTGCAGCAGGGCGACTACGCCAAGTTCAAGGAATACACCGCGCTGGTGGATAACCGCCCGGTGTCGATGATCCGCGACCTGTTCCAGGTGAAAACCCTGGACACGCCGTTGGCTATCAGCGAAATCGAACCACTGGAGTCGATCCTCAAGCGTTTCGACTCTGCCGGTATCTCCCTGGGCGCCTTGTCTCCCGAGGCCCACGAAGCCCTGGCCGAAGCCATGAACCGCCTGGGTGCGCGTTCCAACTCCGGCGAAGGTGGCGAAGACCCGGCGCGCTACGGCACCATCAAGAGTTCGAAAATCAAGCAGGTCGCCACTGGCCGTTTCGGCGTAACCCCGGAATACCTGGTCAACGCCGAAGTGCTGCAGATCAAAGTCGCCCAGGGCGCCAAGCCCGGTGAGGGCGGCCAACTGCCAGGCGGCAAGGTCAACGGTCTGATCGCCAAGCTGCGTTATGCAGTGCCGGGCGTGACCCTGATTTCGCCGCCGCCGCACCACGACATCTACTCGATTGAAGACTTGTCGCAGCTGATTTTCGACCTCAAGCAAGTCAACCCGCAGGCCCTGGTCTCGGTGAAACTGGTCGCGGAAGCCGGCGTCGGCACCATCGCCGCTGGCGTGGCCAAGGCCTATGCCGACCTGATCACCATCTCCGGCTATGACGGCGGCACCGGCGCTTCGCCGCTGACCTCGATCAAGTACGCCGGTGCACCGTGGGAGCTGGGCCTGGCCGAGACTCACCAGACCCTGCGCGGCAACGACCTGCGCGGCAAGGTCCGGGTGCAGACCGACGGAGGCCTGAAAACCGGCCTCGACGTGATCAAGGCCGCGATCCTCGGCGCCGAAAGCTTTGGCTTCGGTACCGCACCGATGATCGCCCTGGGCTGCAAATACCTGCGCATCTGCCACCTGAACAACTGCGCGACCGGCGTGGCCACGCAGAACGAGAAGCTGCGCAAGGATCACTACATCGGCACCGTCGACATGGTGGTGAACTTCTTCACCTACGTCGCCGAAGAAACCCGTGAATGGCTGGCCAAGCTCGGCGTGCGCTCCCTGGAAGAGCTGATCGGGCGTACCGATCTGCTGGACATCCTCGAAGGCCAGACCGCCAAGCAACAGCACCTGGACCTGACGCCGCTGTTGGGCAGCGATCACATCCCGGCAGACAAGCCACAATTCTGCCAGGTGGATCGCAACCCGCCGTTCGACAAAGGCCTGTTGGCCGAGAAAATGGTCGACATGGCCGGCTCCTCGATCAATGACGCCAGCGGTGGCGAGTTCGCCCTGGATATCTGCAACTGCGACCGTTCCATCGGCGCGCGGATCTCCGGCGAAATCGCCCGCAAACACGGCAACCAGGGCATGGCCAAGGCGCCGATCACTTTCCGCTTCAAGGGCACTGCGGGCCAGAGCTTTGGCGTGTGGAACGCCGGCGGCCTGCACATGTACCTCCAAGGCGACGCCAACGACTACGTGGGCAAGGGCATGACCGGCGGCAAGCTGGTGATCGTTCCGCCAGCGGGTAGCATCTACAAGACCCAGGACAGTGCCATCATCGGCAACACCTGCTTGTACGGCGCTACCGGTGGCAAGCTGTTCGCTGCCGGTACGGCCGGCGAGCGTTTCGCCGTGCGTAACTCCGGTGCCCACACCGTGGTCGAAGGCACTGGCGATCACTGCTGCGAGTACATGACCGGTGGTTTCGTCTGCGTCTTGGGCAAGACCGGTTACAACTTCGGTTCGGGCATGACTGGCGGTTTCGCCTACGTGCTGGACCAGGACAACACCTTCGTCGACAAGGTCAACCACGAGTTGGTCGAGATCCAGCGGATCAGCGGCGAGGCCATGGAGTCCTACCGGAACCACTTGCAGCACGTGCTGGACGAGTACGTCGAGGAAACCGGCAGCGAATGGGGTCGTAACCTCGCCGAGAACCTCGATGATTACCTGCGTCGTTTCTGGCTGGTCAAGCCCAAGGCTGCCAACCTGAAATCGTTGCTTTCCAGCATCCGTGCCAACCCGCAGTGATATGCGCCTGAAGAGTTTGATGAGGTTTTAACATGGCTGAACGTCTGAATAACGACTTCCAGTTCATCGATGTCGGGCGCAAAGATCCGAAGAAGAAACTGTTGCGTCAACGCAAGAAAGAGTTCGTGGAGATCTACGAACCCTTCAAACCCCAGCACTCGGCCGATCAGGCCCACCGCTGCCTGGGGTGCGGTAACCCGTATTGCGAATGGAAGTGCCCGGTGCACAACTTCATTCCCAACTGGCTCAAGCTGGTGGCCGAGGGCAATATCCTCGCCGCCGCCGAGCTGTCGCACCAGACCAACACCCTGCCGGAAGTCTGCGGCCGGGTTTGTCCCCAGGATCGTCTGTGCGAGGGTGCCTGCACCCTCAACGACGGCTTTGGTGCGGTGACCATCGGCTCGGTGGAGAAGTACATCACCGACACCGCGTTCGCCATGGGCTGGCGCCCGGACATGTCCAAGGTCAAGCCGACCGGCAAGCGCGTGGCGATTATCGGCGCGGGCCCGGCGGGCCTGGGTTGTGCTGACGTGCTGGTGCGTGGCGGTGTGACCCCGGTGGTGTTCGACAAGAACCCGGAAATCGGTGGCCTGCTGACCTTCGGCATCCCCGAGTTCAAGCTGGAAAAGACCGTGCTGAGTAATCGCCGCGAAGTCTTCACCGGCATGGGTATCGAGTTCCGTCTCAACACCGAAATCGGCAAAGACATCACCATGGAGCAACTGCTCGAAGAATACGATGCGGTATTCATGGGCATGGGCACCTACACCTACATGAAGGGCGGCTTTGCCGGTGAGGACCTGCCGGGCGTGTATGACGCGCTCGACTTCCTGATCGCCAACGTCAACCGCAACCTGGGCTTTGAAAAGTCGCCGGAAGATTTCGTCGACATGAAAGGCAAGAAGGTCGTGGTACTGGGCGGTGGTGACACCGCGATGGACTGCAACCGCACGTCGATCCGCCAGGGCGCCAAGTCGGTGACCTGTGCCTATCGCCGTGACGAGGCCAACATGCCGGGCTCGCGCAAAGAGGTGAAGAACGCCAAGGAAGAAGGCGTGAAATTCCTCTACAACCGCCAGCCGATCGCGATTGTCGGTGAAGACCGCGTCGAAGGCGTGAAGGTGGTCGAGACCCGTCTCGGCGAACCGGACGCCCGGGGCCGCCGCAGCCCCGAGCCGATCCCGGGTTCCGAAGAGATCATCCCGGCTGACGCCGTGGTCATCGCTTTCGGCTTCCGCCCAAGCCCGGCGCCGTGGTTCGAGCAGTTCCAGATCCAGACCGACAGCCAGGGCCGCGTCGTGGCCCCGGAACAAGGCCAGTACAAGCACCAGACCAGCAACCCGAAAATCTTCGCCGGTGGCGATATGGTGCGCGGCTCTGACCTGGTGGTGACGGCGATCTTCGAAGGCCGCAACGCCGCCGAGGGCATCCTGGACTACTTGCAGGTCTAATACTGATCCCCCTGGAATGGGATCAAAAATGTGGGAGCGGGCTTGCTCGCGAATGCGATCTAACAGTGACCAGATATGTCCACTGACAACCCGCATTCGCGAGCAAGCCCGCTCCCACATTTGTTTTGCGGTGCTTTCATGTCCGCGACAAATTGACCCGATAGACAAAAGGCTGACCTGTAACCGTGCCTTTTGCGTCCGGCTCTGAGAAAATGCCCGCACTTTTTTTGCGGATGCCGACATGACTGCCCTCAAGAACGACCGTTTCCTTCGTGCCCTGCTCAAGCAACCCGTAGACGTCACCCCCGTGTGGATGATGCGTCAAGCCGGTCGCTACCTGCCGGAGTACCGCGCCAGCCGCGCCAACGCGGGCGATTTCATGAGCTTGTGCATGAACCCGGAGTTCGCCTGCGAAGTCACGATGCAGCCGCTGGACCGCTATCCACAACTGGATGCGGCCATTCTTTTCTCCGATATCCTGACCATCCCCGATGCCATGGGCCAAGGCCTGTACTTTGAAACCGGCGAAGGTCCACGCTTCAAGAAAGTGATCAGCACCCTGGCCGACATCGAAGCCCTGCCGATCCCGGACCCACACAAAGACCTCGGTTACGTGATGGACGCCGTCAGCACCATCCGCCGTGAACTCAATGGCCGCGTACCGCTGATCGGCTTCTCCGGCAGCCCGTGGACCCTGGCCACCTATATGGTCGAAGGCGGTTCGTCGAAAGACTTCCGCAGGACCAAGGCCATGCTCTACGACAACCCACAAGCCATGCACTTGCTGCTGGACAAGCTGGCGCAGTCGGTCGTGTCCTACCTCAACGGCCAGATCATGGCCGGCGCGCAAGCGGTGCAGATCTTCGACACCTGGGGCGGCAACCTGTCGGCGGCGGCGTACCAGGAGTTCTCCCTGGCCTACATGCGCAAAATCGTCAGTGGCCTGATCCGCGAACACGAAGGCCGCAAAGTGCCGGTGATCCTGTTCACCAAGGGTGGCGGTCTGTGGCTGGAAAGCATCGCTGATGCGGGCGCCGATGCGCTGGGCCTGGACTGGACCTGCGACCTGGGCGAAGCCGTCGCCGTCGCCGCGTCGGCAACCAGGTGGCCCTGCAAGGCAACATGGACCCGACCGTGCTCTACGCCAAGCCGGAAGCGATCCGCGCCGAAGTGGGCCGCATCCTCGCCAGCTACGGCAAGGGCAGCGGCCACGTGTTCAACCTCGGCCATGGCATCACCCCGGAAGTGAACCCAGAGCATGCAGGCGCGTTCCTGCGTGCGGTGCATGAGTTGTCGGCGCAGTATCACGAGTAAGCATCAGCTAATAAAAAACCGGCTCAGGCCGGTTTTTTATTGGCTGACGATTGTTGTAGGAGCCGGCTTGCCGGCGATGACATGCCTGAGCCTTGTGGTGATTCTTCGGGCCACATCGCTGGCAAGCCAGCTCCTACAGTTTGAGCGGTGGCAACTTGGCCAGCTTCAACGCCACCAGCAACGCCACGATCAGCAGCGCGACGATAAACCCGCCAATCCCGTTCCATCCGGCGTAATGCCAGAAAAACCCACCGGCCGTCCCGGCAATGCTCGACCCTGCGTAATAGCTGAACAGGTACAGCGACGACGCCTGCCCCTTGGATTGCAGGGCGCGGCGGCCGATCCAACTGCTGGCTACCGAGTGGGCGCCGAAGAAGCCGAAGGTGAAGATCAGCATGCCGATGATGATCAGTGGCAGCGGGCTGAACAGGGTCAGGGTGATGCCGGCCAGCATCAGCACAATCGTGGCCCAGAGTACGCGACGGCGGCCGAGGCGGTCGGCCAGCGAGCCAATCTTCGCCGAGCTGTAGATGCCCGACAGGTACACCACCGACAGCAGGCCCACCACCGCCTGGCTCAGGTCATAGGGATCGGCCAGCAAGCGGTAGCCGATGTAGTTGAACAGCGTGACAAACGCCCCCATCAACACAAAGGCCTCAAGAAACAGCCAGGGCAGGCCGGCATCCTTGAAGTGCATGACGAAACCGTTGATCAGGTTGCGCGGCTTGAGGCTGCTGGCGCGGAAGTTGCGCGAGGGCGGCAGAATCTTCCAGAACACCGTCGCCGCAATCAGCGCCAGTGCGCCGATGATCAGCATTGCCGTGTGCCAGCTGACAAAGTCGATCAATACGCCAGTGATCAGGCGCCCGCTCATGCCCCCAATCGCGTTGCCGCCGATGTACAGGCCCATGGCCAGGCCGATGTGCTGCGGGTGGATCTCTTCGCTGAGGTAGGTCATGGCCACGGCCGCCAGGCCACTGAGGGACAGACCGAGCAGCGCGCGCATCCACAGGATGCCTTCCCAGGTCGGCATCAGGCCGCTGGCGATGGTGCACACGGCTGCGCAGAACAGCGAGGTGACCATCACCGGTTTGCGCCCCAGGCGGTCGGAAATCGGCCCGGTGATCAGCAGGCCAAAGGCGAGCATCGCGGTGGAGACGGAGAGGATCAGGCTGCTCTGCGCGGCGTTGATGGAAAATTCGTGGGACAGCACCGGCATCATCGGCTGTACGCAATACAGCAGGGCAAAGGTGGCAAAGCCCCCGGAAAACAGCGCCAGCACTGTACGCATAAACAACGGCGTACCTTTTTCGATGTACACGTCGTTGAGTTGCGCCACCACCTCATCCAGGGCAGTGGGCGGACGTTCTTGGGCAAGCGGAGCGACAGCAGCTTTCACGCGGGACCTCGGGAAGCAAAGGCAGCCAGGACTGGCCATGCAAAAAAGAATATAGCTGGCTAATGATTCTTTCCAATATATTGTTCGACCTGTTTGATAGCTTTTACGACCTAATGAGGTTTTCATGGAATTACGCCACTTGCGCTACTTCATCGCCGTGGCTGAAGAGCTGCATTTCGGCCGGGCCGCCCAGGTCCTGGGCATCTCTCAGCCGCCCTTGAGCCAGCAGATCCAGGCGCTGGAGCAGGAGGTCGGCGCCCGGTTGTTCGAACGCACCAATCGTCGGGTCGAGCTGAGCGAGGCCGGGCGCTTGTTCCTCACGGAAGCCCGCCTGGTACTGGCCCAGGTCGACAAGGCTGCGGATGTGGCACGCCGAGCGCAGTTGGGGGAGCTGGGGGAACTGAAGATTGGCTTCACCTCTTCGGCGCCGTTCAACTCCAGCATCCCACAGGCGATTTTTGCTTTTCGCCAGGCCTTCCCGGCAGTGCATTTGAATTTGCAGGAGATGAGCAGCACCGAGGTGGCTGATGCGCTGGGGGATGAAACGATCCAGGTCGGCTTGATGCGCCCGTTGCCATTGCCCGATGCATTGAGTGTCGTAGAGCTGATGCGTGAGCCCCTGGTGGCGGTACTCAGTGCCGGGCATCCGTTGGCGCAAGGCAGCGAGCGCGGTTTGCACCTGACGCAGTTGGCTGAAGAATCCTTCGTATTCTTCCCACGGGCCTACGGTAGTGGTTTGTACGCACAGTTGATCAACCTGGCCCGCGATGCCGGTTTCAGCCCGCACTTCGCCCAGGAGGCGGGCGAGGCCATGACCATCATCGGCCTGGTGGCGGCGGGGTTGGGAGTCTCGGTGTTGCCGGCGTCATACCAGCGCATCCGCATCGACGGTGTGGTCTACCGCACCTTGCTCGACCCGGAGGCGGTAACGGCAGTGTGGCTGGTTCAGCGCAAGGACCAGCAGTCACCCATGGCCAAGGCGTTTGTCGAGCTGCTGACGCGTAAGGCGTTGGTGTAGCGGCGTTCACATATCAGGTACCGGAACCGTTTGTTTTTCACTGAGTGACATGGATGACACTTCTCTATCAGCCCAAAGAAGGCAGTGTGTTGATTCGTGATTTTCGAGGCTATGAGGTGCCGGAAATCATCAAGATCAGACCCGTCATTGTGATACGCAGGCACAGGACCAATAAGCTGTTGGTAACGGTTGTGCCCCTAAGTACCACGGCGCCGCAGACGGTACTCGCACACCACTTGCAGCTTGAAAGCTAACCCAGTGTGCTGGGCGAAATGCGACAGCGTTGCCACCGTCAGCCTTGGACGACTTGATCGAATCAAGCGTAAGGATCGGCATGGCAAACGAACTTACAAAATCGCTGAACTTTCCAGTGAGCAGTTTTTAGCTGTTAAGGCCAAGCCAGCCTGCTTGTGAAGAGGGCGCCGAAAGGCGCCCTTTGTCGTTTCTGGTGCAAGGTAGATGCCGGTTTTTCAGGCGCCGATCAGTTCTGCTTCGACGTCCCCGTCTCCTTGAACAACTGCGCCGCGGTACCCGCTTGCGCGGCGCCGTTAGAGCGCAACGCGGCCATGATGTCGCGGTCGAGCATGCTCACCCAGCGGTTGTAGTTGCGATGGATCTTGCCGTTCTTGTAGCCCAGTTCCTGGCTGTCGCGATACGTGATGGCGTAGCTGGTGCCGGTGTAGCGAATGTCGATTTCGGCGTAGTAGCGGTTGCGCACATTGATCTGGGCCTGGATCAGGCGTGGGTCGGCGCGTTGCACGGTCCAGTTGCGCTTGTCCAGGGCGGTGAGGATGCTCTGTTTCATTTTCTCTTCACTGACCTGCTCGTTGGCGGCAAGCGCGTGCTGGGTGTTGAGCACCGGCTTGCTGGTGCAGCCGGCAGCGGTCAGCAGCGTCAGGGCGATAAGGGTGGCGCGTAGCAACGAAGACATTGCGTTCTCTCCAATCAAATAAAAGGCTTACTGCCAGCGGCGAAAGATCAGCGACGTGTTGACGCCGCCAAAGGCAAAGTTGTTGTTCATCACGTAGTCGTTGTGCATCTGGCGGAACTCGCCGCGCAGGTAATCCAGCTCGCCGCAGCGCGGGTCCACTTGATCGAGGTTGAAGGTCGGCACGTACTGGTCGCGGTTCATCATCTCGATGCTGAACCACGACTCCAGCGCCCCGCAGGCGCCCAGGGTATGGCCGAGGAAACTCTTCTGCGAGCTGATGGGCATGCGGCTGCCGAACAGGCTGCTGGTGGCCAGGGTTTCGGCAATGTCACCTTGTTCGGTGGCGGTGCCGTGGCCGTTCACATAACCGATGGCATCCGGCGCCAGGCCGGCATCTTCGAGGGCCAGCTCCATGGCGCGGCGCATGGTGGTCTGTTCAGGTCGCGTGGTGTGCTGGCCGTCGGCGTTGCTGCCAAAACCAACGATTTCGGCATGGATATGCGCACCACGGGCCAGGGCATGTTCCAGCTCCTCAAGCACCAGCATGCCGCCGCCTTCGCCGATCACCAGGCCGTCGCGACCGCTGTCGTAGGGCCGTGGGCTGGTTTGCGGCGCGTCGTTTTTCAGGCTGGTGGCGTAGAGCGCGTCAAACACCATGGCTTCGGTGGGGCACAGTTCTTCGGCGCCACCGGCGAGCATCAGTGGCAGGCGGCCGAACTTGATCGCTTCATAGGCATAGCCGATGCCCTGGCTGCCACTGGTACACGCGCTGGACGTGGGGATCAGGCGCCCGGTGAGGCCAAAAAAGATGCTGATATTGGCCGCCGTGGTGTGCGGCATCATGCGCACGTAGGAGTTGGCGTTCAGACCCTCGGCCACCGAGTTGAGCAGCATATTGCCGAATGCCTTGATCTCGTCGGTGCTGCCGGTGGATGAGCCGCAGGCCACACCCATGCGCCCATCCTTGATCGACGCATCGCCCAGCAGGCCGGCGTCTTGCAACGCCTGCTCGGCGGCCCACACCGCCAGGCGCGAGACCCGGCCCATGCTGCGCAATTGTTTGCGGGTCCAGTGGGCGGGCACCACAAAGTCGTCAATCGGCCCGGCCAGGCGGGTGTTCAGTTCGCTGAAGCGATCCCACTCGTCCATGCGCCGGATACCGCTGCGCCGGGCGCGGAAGTTGGCGACGATGGTGTCCCAGTCGCTGCCCAGGGAGGTCATGCCGGCCATGCCGGTGACTACCACACGTTTCATCAGCACAGGCCCCCGTTCACGGCCAGGACCTGGCGGGTGATGTAGCCGGCTTCGGCTGACATCAGGAAGTTCACCGCACTGGCGACCTCTTCGGGGGTGCCCATGCGTTGCGCGGGGATCATTTTCATCAGCTCTTCCACCGGCACATTCTCATCGAGCATTGCCGTGTCGATCAGGCCCGGGGCCACGCAGTTGACGGTGATCTTGCGCTTGCCCAGCTCAATGGCCAGGGCCTTGGCGGCGCCGATCAGGCCGGCCTTGGACGCGCTGTAGTTGACCTGGCCACGGTTGCCGATCAGCCCCGAGACCGAGGTAATACATACAATGCGCCCGGCCGCACGACGCCGGATCATCGGCATCATCACTGGGTGTAGCACGTTATAGAAACCATCGAGATTGGTACGCATCACCACGTCCCAGTCGTCTTCCGACAACGCCGGGAACGCGCCATCGCGGGTCAGCCCGGCATTCAGCACCACGCCGTAATAGGCACCGTGGGCTTCTACGTCGGCTTCAAGGATCTGCTTGCAGGTGGCCCGGTCCGCCACGTCGAATTGCAGTACCCGCGCCTTGCGGCCCAGGGCCTCGACTTCGACCTGTACGGCATCTGCCTCGGCGCGGCCGCTGCGGCAATGCAGCACAATGTCATGGCCGGCCTGGGCCAGGCGCAGGGCGATAGCGCGGCCGATACCCCGGCTGGAGCCGGTGACCAGTACGGATTCAGTCATGACGCGTGTCCTTCGATTCAGCTAAATAGTTGGCCGCCTGGGGCGGTCGAAATACGTTCAGGCGGGCGCTGGCCTGGATCCCGTCGCCGGTCAGGTGGCATTCGAACACACCCATGCCGTTGTCGTCTTCCAGGGAGCGCAGGCCGTGGATGGTCAGTTCGCTGCCGGCGGGAAAGTGCTCGACATTGCATTCGAATTTGCGCGTGCCCAGCAGGAAGCCCAACTCCACTGCTTCGCCGTTCTGGCGTGCGCGGCAGCCGGCATAGGCGGCCACGCTTTGCGCCATCAACTCGACGCCGACCCAGGCCGGCAGGCTGCCGTCAGGGCGGTTGAACAGGCCGCCGGGCTTGACGGTGACGCGGGTGCGGATCTGTTCTTCATCGAACGCCAACACCTGGTCGATCAGGATCATGTCCCCGGCGTGGGGCAGCAGTTCGGCGAGTGGCCAATGGCTCATAGGGCGTCTCCGATAATCAGGCTGACGTTATTGCCGCCGAAGGCAAACGAGTTACTCATCAGGCAGCGTTTTTCCAGGAGGTCGCCGACCTTGGCCCAGCGCAGGGCGGGCAGCGCCGGGTCGGCTTGGCCGTCCCAGATATGGGGCGGCACAGCACCTTCCATCAGGCTCAGCCAGCAGAATGCCGCTTCCAGCGCCCCGGCGGCGCCGAGGGTATGGCCGGTCATGGGCTTGGTCGAGGAACAGGCTACACCGGCGGGGAACAGGCTTGCCACGGCCAGGCTTTCCATGGCGTCGTTATGCTGGGTGGCGGTGCCGTGCAGGTTCAGGTAACCGATCTGCGCCGGCGCCAGTTTCGCGCTGGCCAGGGCCTTGCGCATGGCCTGCAATGCGCCCTTGCCGCTGGGTTCCGGCGCAGAAATATGGTGCGCATCGCAACTGGCGCCGCTACCCAGCAGGGCGATGGGCGCCGGGGTTTTGCTCATCAGGAACAGCACCGCCGCCTCGCCGATATTGATGCCGTTGCGGTTCACCGAAAACGGGTTGCAGCGTTCGCTGGAGACCGCTTCCAGCGAGGTAAAGCCATTGAGGGTCAGCTTGCACAGGCTATCGACCCCGCCACACAGCACCGCATCGCACAGGCCCAGGTCCAGCAGGCGGCGTGCGCTCATCATTGCGCGGGCGCTGGAGGTGCAGGCGGTGGAAATCACATAGGCCGGGCCGCTCAGTTGCAGCCAGTCGGCGAGGAAGTTGGCCGGGGCGCCGAGTTCCTGTTGCCGGTAGTCATAGGCCTCGGGGAACTGCCCTTCGCGCAGGTAATGGGCGATGCCGCGACTGGCTTCATCAATGCCCGAGGTGCTGGTACCCAGCACCACACCGATACGCGAGGCGCCAAAGGTGTCGATCGCCTGCCGGATCGGGCCTTCGATCTGCAAGGCGGCCTCCAGCAACAGCTGATTATTGCGACTGCTCTGCTGGGCCAGGTGCGGCGGCAGTGGCGCCAGTTCGCCAGGCACGCTGCCCACCGGCAGTACTCGCTCGGGCACCCAGCCGCTCTCGGCGCGCATACCCGAGCAATCCCCGGCAAACAGATTGCGCCGCACGGCCTGCTGGCCGCGGCCTAGGGCGCAGATGATCCCCAGGGCATTGAGGTAGGCGGTCATGGGCTGCTCTCAAGCGCGGTGACGCGATAGTTCAGGTGCTGGCCGGGCATGTTCACGCTGAAGGTCAGGGGCGCGCGGTAGATCACCTGCCAGTGCGGCTTGAGTACCCGTACGCCATCGCCTTCACGGGCTTGGGGGTAGTTGCCGGGCATTTCAGCGGCCGGGGTCAGGGCGAACAGCAGCGCCGCAAACAGCTCGCGGGCCTGGGGGTTGGGCGGTAGCAGGCCATCTGCCTGCCAACGGCCGGCCACCAGCTTTTGCCGGGCCTGGGGGATGCCCAGCGGGTCCATCAGTGACCAGCGCAGGGCCTCGCCTTCGCGCTGGATCACCAGCAACCAGTCCTGGCGCTGGCCGTCCTGCTCGCGCTCGATATGCAATTGCAGGGGCAAGGCCAGGCTCGGTGTATGCACCGGCAGTGGCGGCTGGCTGGCGCACGCGGCCAGCAGCAACAGGCAGCCGATCAACAACGCGCGGATCATGCTGGCGGGCCTGCGAGTGGCTTGCGTGCAACCACATTCACCAGGGTCTCTTCACGCTCGCCAAACGGCTTGGGCTGACGCAGGCCCCAACGCTCCAGCAGGCCGAAGTCAGCCGAGCGGCTCCACCACAGGTACGGGTACGACACATTCTGCGGGCCAAACTCGAAACCCTGGTCGCGGATCATCTCCAGGTACTCGGCGGCGCTTTTCTGCACATGCATCGGGTGGCGGAACAGCCAGCGAATCACCCAGGTGTCGATATAGGCTTCGGTGGACTCGGCGAACAGCAGGTAGCCGCCCGGCTTGAGCACCCGATAGAACTCGGTGAGTGCCCGCTGTTGCTCCACCAGGTGGTGGAAGGTCTGGTGGCAGAACAGGATATCGACACTCTCATCGGCCACCTTGAGGGTTGCGCAATCGCTGCCGATCAACTCGATATCAATGCCCTGGCGCGCCGCTTCGGCACGGCTCAGGTCGAGGCTGTGGGGGTCGGCGTCAAGGCCGATCAGGCGCTGGGGGGCGAACACCTGCTGCAAATAACGGAACGACTTGCCCTGGCCGCAACCGGCATCCAGCAGCACTGGAGCTTCCGGCAGCGGGGTGCTGAACAGGCTGCGCAGGTCGTTGATTGCCACGCGCAGCACATGATGCTGCCAGGTGTGGCTGCGCAGGAACCAGAAGCCGAATTTGGTTTCTTCGACGTAGTTTTTGCTCAAGTACTCTTTTGACACAGGTGGGCTGCTCATAGGTTTTCTGCCGCACAAATTTCCGAGAGCATCCGCAAGCGGCGCTTGGGTTCGCTGACAAAGGGGTTGCGTTCATCCCAGGCGTAGCCGGCGAGGATCGAACTGATCATGCGGCGGATTTCCGGCGAGCTGCCAGGGTGATAGATCACATCCTGGAAGGTGCCGGCGTACCAGCCTTCGACGTAGCAGCGGAAGGTGTCGACCCCGCGTTTGAGCGGCACCGCGAACTCGGTTTGCCAGTCCACGCTTTCGCCCTTGAGCTGGCGGTGCAAGAGGCCGGCGGCCATGCTGGCCGAGCGCATGGCGATGGTCACGCCGGACGAGAACACCGGGTCGAGGAACTCCGCGGCATTGCCCAGCAGCGCAAACCCCGGGCCATGCAGGGTGGTGACGTTCGCCGAGTAGCCGCCAATGGTCCGGGCCGGGGTATCCCACACGGCATTCGCCAGCACACTGGACAGGCTCGGGGTTTGTTCGATAAAGCGGCGCAGGCAGGCATCCAGATCCCCATCGCAGCCGGCGAAATGCTCCTTGGCCGCGACCACGCCCACCGAGCAGCGCCCGTTGCTGAACGGGATGGTCCAGAACCAGATATCGCGCTGGGTCGGGTGGGTGGTGATAAGGATCTTGCTGCGGTCGAAGCCCGGATGTTCGATACGGTCTTCGACGTGGGTGAACACCGCCTGGCGCAGCGGGAAGTTCGACGGCGCCTCCAGGTTCAGCAGGCGTGGCAGCACGCGGCCGTAACCGCTGGCGTCGAGGACGAAGCCGGCCTTGATGTGGTATTCGCGACCGTTTTCGCGGCGTACATGCAGGTAGCGGTGGCCGGCGGCGAAATCCACCCCGACCAGGGTCTGGCCGTAACGGATCTCTACGCCTTGCAGCGCCGCCTGATCGGCCAGCAACTTGTCGAAGTCGGCGCGCTGGACCTGGAAGGTCGTGGGCTTGCCGTCGCTGAACGTGTCACCGAAATCAAAGGCGCTGTAGCGCTCGCCCCAGGCAAACGCGGCACCGGTTTTCAGTTGGAAACCGGCGGCGTTGACGGCCTCGAGCATGCCGGCTTCTTCGATAAAGTCTATGCAGTGGGACAGCAGGCTCTCGCCGATGGAAAAACGCGGGAAGTGCTCGCGCTCGATGATCAATACATCATGCCCGTTACGCTTGAGCAGCGCGGCCGCAATGGCACCGGACGGGCCGGCACCGATCACCACGACCTGGCGGCGTTCCATTTCAACTGTGGGCACTGTGGCTCCTTGCCGGGTTGGCGATCATTACATTCAACTCAAAAAAATTAGTGGGCATCATTGCGCATGTTCCTGGCGGCCGGCCCATGGCGCCAGCATAAAGCTGAAGGCCAGGCCCAGGCTGACCGACAGGCCGAAATTACTCACCGCCGGGGTGCTGGACACCGCCAGCAGGCCAAAGGACAGCCAGGTGGTGACGGCTGCCAGCAACGTCCCCAGCAGGCTGACAGCGGCACCGCCGATCTGTTCGCGCATGAGGATTGCATAATCGACGCTGATCGCCGTCACCAGCAGCAGGCCGAACAGGCTGAACAGGGTCAACGGCTGCCCCAGCCAACCGAGGCTGGCCAGGCTGCACAGCGCCGCCAGCAGCGGCAGGGCGACAATCCGCAGCGCGCCGCCCAGGCCAAAGGGCAGAATCAGCAGCAAGACGATCAGTACACAGGACAATAATTTCAATTCGGCAGCGCTGATCTGGGTTGCGGCAAATACCTGGTTCAAGTCGCCGAGGCGGTCCACCAGTTGCACGCCCGGCAGGTCCAGGGCCTGGATGCGCAGCAGCGCCGGGTTGTTCAAGCCTTGCAGGCTGACCATCGCCGCCACGCCGCCCTCGACATTGCCCAGCCACAGCAGGCGCCACGGCTCGGCCAGCGGGCCAGCCAGGGCGGCGTCGATGTCGGCGGTGGGCAGCGCCTGCAACTGCGCCAGCTCTGCTTGCAGGGCGCTGGCGGGGATGCCGAGGTCGAGCAGCGGCTGCCACAGGGCGGGCAGTTGATTCAGGGCTTCGCGCAATTGCTGCTGTTCGCCGGGGGGGCTGACCAGTTGATTGAGCGCCAGGTAGCCTTGCAGTTTTTCCATGTGCACCAGTTGATCCAGGCGCAGGCTCAACGCAGCCTGGCGTTCCAGCAACTGCTGCTGATTGTCCGCGCGTACCAGGAAGAACTGGCTGGTGGGCTGGTAGCCGGTAATGCGGGCAATCGCCTGGGCTTCTTGCAGCAGTTGCGGCGGCGCGCTGATCCACTGGCGAATATCGTTCTTGCTGTTCAGATGCCACAGGCCACCGGCGCAGAACAGCAGGGCCAGCACCAGCAATGCCTGGCTCGGCAGGCGCTTGAGCAGCGACTCACGCACCCCCAGCAGGAACTCGGCGACCCGCAGCGGCCATTGCGCCGGGCGCAGGTCCATGCCGTTGAGCAGCGCCGGCAACAGGCACACCGCCGACAGGTAGGCGCCCACCAGGCCGGCGGCGGAGAACACGGCGATCTGGGTCAGCGCCGGGAACGGCGTCCAGGCCAGGGCCAGGTAGCCGATGCAACTGGTGGCCAGGCTCAGGCTCAGGCCCGGCAGGGTCAGGCGCAAGGCTGGCCAGCTGCGCCAGGGTTGCAGGCTCCAGCTCTTGGACAGGTAGTGCAGCGGGTAGTCGACGGCCACGCCGATCAGGCTCGCGCCCAGCACCAGGGTCATCACATGCATATGGCCGAACAGCGCCACACAGGCCACCGCGCCAAACAGCATGCCCACCAGCACCGGGACAAACGCCAGCAACACCCGCCAGCGACGAAACGCCAGCAGCAACAGCAACAGGATCCCCACCGTTGCGCCACCGCCGACCCAGGTCATCTCGCGGCTGGCTTGTTGTTGACCGTTGGCCGCGTACAGCAGGCCGCTGGCGGCGAGCAGTTGCACGCCGTGCTGGGCGGCCTGTTCGCGGCTGGCTTGCAGCAAGTCGGCGACTTGCAGCGGCAGCTTCATATCAAAGGCATTGCCCTGGGTACGCGCACGCAGCAATACCCAGCTCTTGCCGTCGGCGTCGGCGATCAGCGCGCCGCTGCCGATATCCAGTTGCACCGCGCCGTGTTGTGGCTGGCTGCTCTGGATGCGTCCGGTCAGGCCCAGCCAGTCGTCCTGGCTGGGGACCAGGCTGAAGCCGGTAAAGGGATCGAACAGTGTGTGTACCCGCTCTGCGATAAACGCCGCAGGCTCGCCGATCAACTGTTCGCGGTCCTTGGTCGAC
Source organism: Pseudomonas sp. FP818 (assembly GCF_030687335.1). Lineage (NCBI taxonomy): Bacteria > Pseudomonadati > Pseudomonadota > Gammaproteobacteria > Pseudomonadales > Pseudomonadaceae > Pseudomonas > Pseudomonas sp. FP818. The sequence goes on from NZ_CP117427.1 coordinate 438,134, forward strand.
AGCATCGCCAGGCGCCCTTGCAGCAATTGCTGGCGCAGGGCGGGCAGGTCGGCTTGCAGGGTCCAGGTGACTTTTTCAAACAGACCGCTGGCCTGCCAGCGCTCGCCCAATTGTTCGGCCATGGCCACCGCCTGCTGACGCTCGGCATGCCCGACCAGCACCAGCATCTCGCGGTTCAGGGGTTCCTGCATGCGCTGCTCGGCCGCCAGCTCCAGGGCGTCCGGGGTGTTACCTGGCACCAGTTCCATCAGGTTGGCCGACAACGGCGCGCCCTGGCGCCATTGCCAGCCGGCCAGGGCCAGCACGGCCACCAGCAGGATCAGGAACAGGCGCGGCAACCAACGCTCACTGGGCAAAGTCGTGTTGCTCCGCGTCGCTCAAAGGTTGCGTGCTGGTACTGTCCTGCATGCGCAACAGGGTGCTGTCGCCCTGGGTTTCCAGCAACTCGATGGTGTGCACCAGTTCGCCGCCGTCGATATTGATTTGGGTGAACACTTGCTTGAGCAGCAGCGAGCGCGGGATCAACGTGAGTTTCCAGGCCTTGGCTTCGCCTTGCAGCTGCAACTCGAAGTCGCGCTGCAAGCCACTGCTGTCGCCTTGCAGGACGGCGAGGAACAAACGGTTCTGCTCGGCGCCGGCGCTTTTGTTCGGCAGTGGCTGCCAACCGTTTGCATCACGGCGGGCAATACCCTGGGCGTTGATGCGGTAGTCCTGCTGCAGCGGGGTTTTCAGCAGCCAGAGCAGGCCGTGGTCCTTGGCCAGGACGAAGGTACCTGTGCTGGTCAGCGGCTGGGGCAGGGCACGCAGGTGTTTTTCCTGGATGAAGTTGCCGTGGATCACCGTAGGCTTGGCCAGTTGATCGCTGAGCTGTTGCAGGTCAAAAGCATAAGCCCCGAAGCTCAGCAACAACCCTGCCGCTGTAGGTGCGAGCTTGCTCGCAAAAAACCTCAGGGCGCTGCGCAGTGTCAGGGCCCCTGCGTTAGCGTTGACGTCCATCGCCGGCAAGCCAGCTCCCACAGGGGTCAGCATTTCAAGGCCCTTTCGACGGCGGTGGTGAACACGGTTGGCGAGGCCAGTTGCATCTCGCGGCTGGCAATTTCTACGGCCACTTGCACGGTGCTGGCGCGGGTCAGGCGTTCGCCGCTGGCAAGGTCGGTGATCAGGTAGTTGACCTTCAAGCGGTTCTCCCACTCCACCAGGCTGGCGCGCACGTTGAGGGTCTGGCCAAAGGTGGCGCCACGCACGTAGCGCAGTTGCATGTCGATCACCGGCCACGCATAGCCGGATTCGAGCATTGCCGTGTAGTTGTGGCCGAGCTTGTCGAGCAACGCGCAACGGGCGATTTCCAGGTACTTCACGTAGTGGCCGTGCCAGACCACGTTCATCGTGTCGATGTCGAAGAACGGTACGAGGATTTGTGTGTCGCTGTGCAATACGCCGGGGCTACGCATGCAGCCTCCAGTGTTGCGCGGCGATGCGTTGCAGGCACAGGCGCAGTTCGCCCTCCAGGGCCCGGTCTTCGATCACCGGCGGGAAGTCCTTGGCCAGTGCCTCGTGCATCGCAGCCAGGGCTGGCGGCAACGGCCGTGCATCCTTGACCTGGGCGCGCAACCACACGCCCTGGTTGGCGGCGAGCAAGGTGGCGGCGGCCACTTGTTCGGTCAGCTCCAAGACGCGGATCGCATCGCGGGCGGCGATGGTGCCCATGCTGACCTTGTCCTGGTTGTGGCATTCGGTGGAGCGCGAAAACACGCTGGCCGGCATGGTGTTTTTCAACGCTTCGGCGGTCCAGGCGCTGGTGCCGATCTGCACCGCTTTGAAGCCGTGGTTGATCATTGCGCGGTCCGCCGGGGCGCCCGACAGGTTGCTCGGCAAGCCATGGTTGTAGCGCTCGTCCACCAGCAGCGCGAGTTGCCGGTCGAGCAGGTCGGCGACGTTGGCCACCAGGTTCTTCAGGCTGTCCATGGCAAAGGCGATATGCCCGCCGTAGAAGTGCCCGCCGTGCAGCACACGTTCGGCTTCGGCGTCGATGATCGGGTTGTCGTTGGCACTGTTGAGTTCGATCTCGATAAACGAGCGCAGCCAGTTCAGGCTGTCGGCCAGCACGCCGAGGACGTGGGGCGCGCAGCGTAGCGAGTAGCGGTCTTGCAGGCGGTGCAGCGGCGCGGTCGGGGCGTCGATCGCCAGGTCCTTGCGCAGCCAGGCTGCGACCTGCATCTGCCCGGGGTGTGGTTTGGCGGCGAACAGGCGTTCGTCGAAGTGCTCCGGGTTGCCTTGCAACGCCACCACGTTCAGCGCGGTGATGCGTGTGGCCAGTTGCAGCAGGTAGTCGGCGCGGGCGAAGGCCAGGCAGGCCAGGCCGGTCATCACCGCGGTGCCGTTCATCAGCGCCAGGGCTTCCTTGGGTCGCAGCACCAGCGGGGTCCAGCCCAGCTCGCGATGGACATCGGCAGCCTGGCGGCGCTCGCCCCGGAACAGCACTTCACGCTCGCCGGACAAGGTCGCGGCCACGTATGACAGCGGCGTCAGATCGCCGCTGGCGCCGACCGAGCCTTCTTCCGGGATCAGCGGCAGGATGTCGTGTTCAAGAAACGCATGCAGGCGCTCCAGCAGTTCAACCCGCACCCCGGACACGCCATGGCACAGCGACTGTAAACGCGCCGCCAGCACCGCACGGGTGGCCTGGGCGTCGAGCAACTTGCCCAGGCCGCAGCCGTGGAAGGTGTACAGGTGGCGCGGCAATGCCTCGACATGCTGCAACGGCACCGCCACCACGCACGAGTCGCCATAGCCGGTGGTCACGCCGTAGATCACGCCTTCCTTGTCCAGCAGCGAATCGAGGAACTGCGCGCCCTTGGCGATGCGCTGGCGGTACCCGGCATCGTCTTGCAGGCGAGTGGGCGCCTGACGGTTGGCCAGGGCCAGCACGTCTTCGATGCGCAAAGGGAGTTCGCCGAAGGTTACCGGCTCAAGCAGATGCGTCGTCATCGGTCTTCCAGAAAGGGTAAAAGTTGAACCATTGTTGGGGCGCTTCCAGGCAGAACTGGCCCAGGCGTTCGGCGTAGCGGGCGGCCCAGTGGGCGATCACTTGCGGGCGGTCGCTGCGTTTCCATTCGATCAATTGGGCGAAGGGCTCGATGATCAAACGATAGCGGCCCTGGTGCTTGAGGCACATCAGCAGGTTGACCGGGCATTTGAGCAGCCCGGCCAGCAACCACGGGCCCTGGGGGAAGGCCGCGCTATGGCCGAGAAAGTCCACGCGCACGGTGCGCCCGCCATGCAGCGGGATTCGGTCGCCGGCAATCGCCAGCCATTCACCGTCGTCCAGGCGCTGGCTGAGCAGCAGCATCACCGCCGGGTCCAGTTCGCTGACCTGGATCAGCCGCAGGTTGCTCGCCCCGGCTTCGCCCAGCAGGCGGTTGAACTGTTCGGCATGCTTGGTGTGCACCAGCACATTCATGGTGACTTTCTCGCCCAGCTCCGCCAGGGCCCGGCACACTTCCAGGTTGCCCAGGTGCGCACCCACCAGCATCTGCCCACGTTCGCCGCGCAGTTGCCCGCGCAACTGGGCCGGGTCGATGATCTCGATCTGTTCCAGGCGCAGCTTGCCGTTCCATACGTCGAGCTTGTCCAGCAAGGCGTCGGCGAAGGCCATGAATTGGCTGAAGACCTTTTTGTGGCTGGGGCGCAGCTCGTCGCGCCCACTCCAGTCGGCCAGGCGCTGCTGGTATTGCCAGATGCTCTGGCGCGCGGCGCGACCAAATACGAAAAAGTACAGGACGATGCCATACAGCAGTGGGCTCAGCATCCGGCGCCCGAGGACCTTGGCGGCGAACGCGGTGAGCTTCATCAGCCAGAAACTGCCGCGCTCCTGGCGGTCGGCCCAATGCCGGGTGTTTTCGCTCATGCCTGCCACCGTCGCCAGAGGATCAGCGGCGCACGCAGCAACATGCCAAAGAACAGCCGGGTGTGCATCGACGAAATCAGCAGGTTGTCGTGGAACATCCGAAAGTGCGACAGGCCATCGGCCGGGTAATGCACCTTGGTCGGCAGCCAGCGCATCGGCTGGTTGCGCCATGACAAACGCACGAGGATGTCGGAGTCGAAATCCATGCGCTTGCCGATCCGCGCCGAGTCCATCAGCGCCAGCACCGGTGCCAGCGGGTAGATGCGAAAGCCGCACATCGAATCGCGGATCTGCAGCGACAGGCTGTTGATCCACACCCAGACATGGGTCAGGTAGCGGGCGTAGAGGCGGCCCTTGGGCACGCTGTCGTCGTATTCGGGGTAGCCGCAGATCACCGCATCGGGGGTGAGTGCGCGAGGCGTCGATAAACAGGGCGACTTCGCGCAGGTCGTGCTGGCCGTCGGCGTCCACTTGCAGGGCATGGGTAAAGCCCAGGCGTGCGGCTTCGCGAAAACCGACTTGCACCGCACCGCCCTTGCCCTGGTTTGGTGGGCAGGGTGATCAGCGAGACGTTGTCCAGGCTGGCCAGTTGCGCCAGTACGGCGGCGCAGGCGGGGCTGCTGCCATCGTCCACCAGCAGGCAGGGCAGGCCATGCTCCAGCAGGCTGCGGACCACGGCGGGCACGGCGGCTTCATGGTTGTAGACCGGGATCAGGGCGCAGGGGTTATGCATGGTGGCGGACACCTGATGGACCGAGTTGCCTGCATCGCAGGCAAGCCAGCTCCCACATTGGGAATGTGTATCCATTGTGGGAGCGGGCTTGCCCGCGATTGAGCGCGCAGCGCTCACCCAACCTATGCATGAGAATTCTCCAGCAAAACCCGCCCGCTGGAACACGCCGCACTGTCATTGCGATAAGCGAAATACAACTTGCCCCGCTCGCGATCAAAACGCAGGTGCAACTCGACCACATCGCCCGGGCGCACCAGTTGCTGGAATTTGAGCACTTCCATGCCGGCAAAGGTCGGCGGGAGATCGAGCAGTTGCTGGCCCAGATTGAACGCCCATTCCACCTGCACAACCCCCGGCAGCACCGGGGTGTGGGGGAAGTGGCCGCTGAAGTAGGCCAGGTCCGGCGGAATGCTCAGTTGCAGGGTCCATTCGCCGTCGCTTTCGACCTGCGCCAGGACGTCCGGCGCCTTGGGGCGCGGCGCCTGCAGCAGGGCTTCGATTTGCGCCTGGGGCAGCTTGCCCTGGGGGTTGAGCGGCAACTGCCGCAACAGGCGCCAGCGGCGGGGCAGGGCCAGGGCTTCGCAATGCTGGCTCAGGTGTTGGCGCAGGGTTTGGGTGACGGTCCGTCGGCCTTGGTTGCGCAAGGCGTGCAGGCCGTCGCCACTGAGCACCACCAGGGCGCCGAGGGACGCGCGGTTTTCCTGGACCACGCCCAGGCGCGCTTCGGCGACCCAGGCGTGATCCGCCAGGGCTTGTTCGAGCATCGGCAGGGAGATGCGTTTTTCTTCCAGCTTGACGATCCGATCCAGGCGCCCGAGCAGTTCGAAGCGCCCGTCGGCGTGGATCTGGGCGGCATCGGCAGTCTGCTCGACATGCCCCGCTGGCAGGTACGGCGAGGCAATGCGCAAGGTGCCGTCGGCATCCTGGCTCAGTTGCACATCGGCAAACGGCTGCCACGGCGCGTGGCCCTGGCGCCAGGCAATGCCGCCGGTTTCCGAGCTGCCGAGGATCTCCGTCGGCCACTGCTGCAGGCGTTGATGCAGACTGTCGGCCGCGTCGGCGGGCAGTGCGCCACCGGAGGAGAACACGCGCTTGACCGTGCTCAAGGCGGCCCAGTCAAGATTATCGCCCATGCGCTTGAGCAGGGCCGGGCTGGCCACCCAGGCAAAGTGCGGGTGCTGGCGGCTGACGCGCTGCAAGTCTTCGGGGAACGGCAGTTGCTCACGCACAAACGTGCGCCCAGCGCACAGCGGCCACAGCACGCGGAACAGCAGGCCGTAGATATGCTGGGTGGCGACGCTGCCGATGATGCAGGCCTGGCCCAGGTCGGCGCCCCACAAGGCTTCCAGGGCCTGGACCTCATTGGCCAGTTGGCGCAGGGTTTTGTCGATGCGCTTAGGCTCGCCGCTGGAGCCGGAGGTGCACAGGCTCAACTGGCAGGTATCCAGGTCAAGGGCGGCGGCGGCAACTGCGGGCTGGTAGAGCGCGTCAAGGTCGCCCGCTTCGGTCAGCCAGGCGTCAACATCAGCGGCCCAGCGTTGGCGGGTCTGGGGTTGCAGGTCGGCGGGCAGCAACACGCTGACCCCGGCCTGCCAGGCGCCCAGCAAGGCGATCGCCAGCTCGCCGGCGTCGTTCAGGTGCACCGCCAGGCGCTGGATGCCACGGGCTTGCAGGCCGGACGCGAGGCTCAGGGCCCGCTCGCACAGTTGCGCGTGATTCATCGACGGTTCGGTAGTGACCAAACGCAGTTCTACAGGCTCAAGCAACAGATGCTCAAGATTGACCCAATTCATACGCGGCCTCGAACCCTTTGTCGTATCAGCCATTCCACGGCAAACAACAGCCCCATCAAGCCATAGGCGATCAGACCGTTGTACAACGTCCACCAGCTCAGCGGTGCCCACAGGGTGAGCGCGGCGGCGAGCAGGCCGTTACACAAGAAAAACACACTCCATGCCACGGTGACCTGGCGTGTGTACGCAATGGCCTTTTCGGGCAATTGCGGATCGCTCAGGCGCGCCAGGCGCTCGACCATCGGCGGGCCGTATTTCAGGCTCAGGCCGAACAGCGCCAGCATGAACACGCTGACCAGGCTCGGGTACCAGCGCAGCAGTTGCGGGTTGTCGAACCAGGCCAGCAGCAGGCAAAACACAATTGCAGCCGCCGCCATCCAGCCACTGCCAGGGCGTCGCGGGCCGGTCAGCGCGCGCAGCAACCACAGGCTGGCCAGCAGCAGGCCGAATTGCCACGGAGCGAAATGCTCCGTGCCGTAATACACCGCAAAAGGGTACAGCAGCCCTACCAGCAACAGGCCAAGGCCGATCAGCCGGCTCATGCGGCCGGTTGGACCAGGCGGTAGACCGCCTCGACCACGTCATTGACCGTACGCACGGCCTTGAACTCTTCGGCGGCGATTTTCTTGCCGGTCTGGCGCTTGATATGGTCGATCAGGTCCACGGCATCGATGCTGTCGATTTCCAGGTCCTGGTACAGGTTGGCGTCGAGAGTGACCCGTGCCGGGTCCAGTTCAAACAGTTCCACCAGGGCGTCGCGCAGGGTGTTGAAGATATCGTCACGAGTTTGCATGGTTGGGTCTCAAGCTGCCTGTCTGGCCGTGACGAACGCCGCGAGGCTGGCCACGTTGATAAAGTGATTGCGGGTGTCCTTGGCGTCGGCGTCGATCTTGATGCCGTACTTTTTCTGGATCGCCAGGCCCAGTTCCAGGGCGTCTACCGAATCCAGGCCCAGGCCTTCGCCGAACAGGGGTTGCTCGCTGCCAATGTCGCAGGCGTCGATATCTTCCAGGCCCAGGGCCTCGATGATCAGGGTTTTGATTTCGTGCTCAAGGCTGTTTGGGTTGCTCATCTTCGGCGAGCTCCTTAATGAAATAGTGATGCAGGTAATCGTTGAGCTTGCGTGAGGCCTGAGGCGCTGGCCCTTGTGAGGCAAACACCTGTGGGTCTATATCGGCACCCACCTGCAAACTGAAGTGAAAGCGGCGGTGGGGGATGCGATACCAGGGCTCGGCCTTGGTCAGCGTGGTCGGGCTGACCTTGAGCACCACGGGGGTGATGATTGTCGCACCGCGCAGGGCGATGGCGGCGGCCCCGCGATGAAAGGCCGGGGCTTTGCCCGGTACGGTGCGGGTGCCTTCGGGAAAGATAATCAGGGTCTGGCCGCCCCTCAGGGCGCCTGCGGCGGCATCGAGCATGTCGATGCTGCCGTCATTGCTGATATAGCCGGCATCGCTCACCGGGCCACGGGTGAAAGGGTTATGCCACAGGCTTTGCTTGACCACGCAATTGGCATCGCGCACCAGGCCGATCAGCACGACGACGTCGATCAGCGACGGGTGGTTGGCGATGATCATCTGCCCGGGGCGCCCGAGTTTTTCGGCACCCTCGACGCTGTAGGTGAGAATGCCGGCGCGGTACATCATGTTGATAAAGAACCAGAACAGGCGGCCGATGGTCAGGCGCGCACGTCGCTGATGCTGCTGCGCATCCCCCGGCAGGCAACTGAGCAGGGGAAACACCAGCAGGCGCAGGCACAGGCCGCCCAGGCCGAACAGCACGAAGCTGGCGGCCGTGGCGAACAGGCGCCAGTAATAGGCGTCCCGGGGCTTGTCGGTCAGGGTTTGCGTTGCCAGTTCCATACTCGGTTCTTCCAGGCATGTTGGCAGGCCCCCTGCTCGGTAAGCAGGGCGCACAGCAGGTTCAGGGCATGGGGCCACTGGGTCTTGGCAGGTTGGACAGTCGCGGTGTGCAGCGCCAGTTGCCATTCGTCGCCTGGGGTCAGCAGCAGGCCCAGGGCGTAGGGGAACGGCACGTCGTCGATCCAGCGTGCGTAGGCTGGAGGTGGCTGCTCTTCGGTAATCACCAGCAATACCGCCGGCGCGCCCTCGTTGAGCAGGGCGGCGGCCTCGAGCATGCCGTGCTCCAGGCCGTCGCCCGCGGCTGCCAGGGCAGTCATTTCGCTGGTTTCATTGCGCAGGATCGACCACAGGCCAATTACCGCGTTGTGCACCGACAGGCTGAACTGGGTGGGCGACAGGGGCTGGTCATTGGCCAGGTCGCTGAGAATATCCAGGGTGCGTGGGGTTTCGCCGTGACGTGAAACAAACACCAGCGGCAGATCCTGCAAACCTTCGGCCAATGGCCAGCCGACGCTGAAGGCCATCCGCGCCAGGCGGCTCAGGCGCCGGCGCTGCATGGCCGGCAGGAACGACACATCGGGCGCGGCATCGCTTTGGGCGAGCAACACCTTGGCATGGCACCAGTCGCGCCAGGCATCCTCGCTGTCGAGCCCAGGGGCCCAGGCACGCCATTGGGCGATGTTGAAGTTGATCACTGAGAAGATTTCCCGCCCCTGCGGGCTTCCTTGTGCTGCAAATTGCCCCGCCGCGACGGGACATGGCGCGATGGCCGAGTGGCGCGCATTATCCCGGTGCTGTGGGGTTCTAGCAAACTTTGGTAAAGAATTGTTCACGAGATATTACAAAGTCGGCGAAAAAGGATCAGTGATTGTCCGCCAATGGCTACGGGTGTCTGGTGTCAGGTAACTCTGTATTGGTTGGCGTGTTACGAGATAGTTATGCGGGATCCATCCCCAGATGCTGTAGTACAAGCTTGATCAAGGTAGCGAGCGGGCGCTTTTGCCCTCTACACTCGGGCATTCATTGATACACGGAGGTTTTTCCATGCGGCGCGTGGTGTTCAATCAAAAAGGCGGCGTTGGCAAATCCAGCATCGCCTGCAACCTGGCGGCGGTCAGTGCCAGTGAAGGCTATCGAACCCTGTTGGTGGACCTCGATGCCCAGGCCAACTCGACCCAGTACCTGACGGGGCTGACGGGCGACGATATTCCCATGGGTATTGCCGATTTCTTCAAGCAGACCCTGTCTTCCGGGCCGTTTTCGAAGAAAAACCAGGTGGATATCTACGAAACCCCCTTCGACAACCTGCATGTCATCACTGCCACCGCAGAGCTGGCGGACCTGCAGCCCAAGCTCGAGGCCAAGCACAAGATCAACAAGTTGCGAAAGCTGTTGGATGAATTGTCCGAGGATTACGACCGGATTTACCTGGATACGCCGCGGGCCCTGAACTTCTATGCGGTTTCGGCGCTGATCGCCGCTGATCGTGTGTTGATCCCTTTCGACTGCGACAGCTTCTCACGGCAGGCGCTGTATGGCCTGCTGGCGGAAATCGAAGAACTCAAGGAGGACCACAACGAAGGCCTCGAAGTGGAAGGCATCGTGGTCAACCAGTTCCAGGCCCGCGCGAGCCGGCCGCAGAAGATGCTGGACGAGTTGATTGCCGAAGGCCTGCCGGTGCTGCCGGTGTACCTGGCCAGCTCGGTGCGCATGCGCGAGTCCCATCAGGAAAGCAAACCGCTGATCCACCTGGACCCGCGCCACAAACTGACCCTGCAGTTTGTGGAGCTGCATAACTTGCTGGAAAACGCCTGATCTGAAGAGTGAACACGCTCAATGTGGGAGCTGGCTTGCCTGCGATCAGGGGGGGCCAGCTTGCAGAGGCATCAACTGACCCACTGTCATCTGGGGTTACACCCCTTGGCTACGCAACCAGCTCATCAGTTGCGGTAACGGAAACGCCCCGCTCTGGCGCGCTACTTCCCGGCCGTTCTTGAATAGGATCAGGCTGGGAATCGAGCGAATCCCCAATTGTGCCGAAAGCTGCTGGTTGGCCTCGCTATCGAGCTTGGCCAGCCGGCACTTGCCGGCCAACTGCCCGGCGGCCTGTTCAAACACCGGCGCAAACGCCTTGCACGGCCCGCACCACGCGGCCCACACGTCCACCAGTAGCGGTAAATCGCCCTTGATCTGGCTGGAATAATCGCCCTGGTTCAATTCAAACGGTTTGCTCAGCAACATCGGCTGCTTGCAGCGCCCGCACTTCGGGGCATCGCCCAGGCGTTCGTGGGGGATGCGGTTGAGGCCGTTGCAGTGTGGGCAGGGGATTACAAGAGAATCGGACATGATGGGGTTCCGTTGACGTTGCCAATGAAAACTATTTGGAGCCAGGGCCAAGATTATCAAGGTTAGGCGGTAGCGACGCACGGGCTCACATTTTTGCCTGTGCACATGTTTGACGGCGTATCCAGGCTGCCTACGCAGGTATGAGATACCGCCACTGGTCTGCTGAGCGCTTATCGCATACTGCGATAATTTGATCCCGGGACTAACGCTCATAGCAAGATGCGATAACGGCAAGTGGAAGGAATGACCGGAAATGAGCGTATTCATTGAGCAGGGTTAGGACGAGCAACTGATCTCCAAATGCTTGCCCCAATCGGGCGGCCGCTGCGCGTACTGTTCCATCCCCGGCTGTTCTTCAAATGGCGTGCTCAACACCTCATGCAGTCTTCGCACTTCACTGTAGTCGCCTGACTCGGCGGCGGTGATGGCGTTTTGTGCCAGGTAGTTGCGCAGGATATACAGCGGGTTGACCGCGTGCATGCGCTCGCGGCGTTCTGCCTCGCTGCCAGTACCGTCGCGCTCAACCCGGGCCTTGTACTCGTCGGCCCAGGCATCGAAGCCCGCGCGGTCGACAAAGTCATCACGCAGGCGCGCCACGGCCAGTGCGGCGGATTCGTCGCCCAGATGGCGGAAAAACAAGGTGTAGTCCACGCCACTGTTCTGCATCAGTTGCAGCAGGCGCTCCACCAGTTTCTGGTCATCGTCCTCGGCGGTGGTCAGGCCCAGGCGGCGGCGCATCAGGTCCAGGTAATGGGCCTGGTACAGCGGCAGGTACAGGCCCAGGGTCTCGCGCAGGGCTTCAACGCTGATGTATGGCGTCAGCGCCTGGGCCAGGGCGCTGAGGTTCCACTGGCCGATGGGCACCTGGTTGCTGAAGGAATAGCGGCCTTCGTGATCGGAGTGGTTGCAGATGAAGTGGGCGTCGAAGTCATCGAGGAAGGCAAACGGCCCGAAGTCGAAGGTAATCCCCAGGATCGACATATTGTCGGTGTTCATCACCCCATGGCAAAACCCGTAGGCCTGCCACTTGGCGATCAGCTCGGCATTGCGCTCGACGATCTCGCGGAACATTGCCAGGTAGGGCTCGGGTTGCTCCTGGCATTGGGCAAAGTGCAGCTTCAGCACATGCTCGGCCAGTTGCTGGTGCAGCTCGGTTTTCTGGGTGTAGTAGAAGTATTCGAAGTGCCCAAAGCGGATATGGCTCGGCGCCAGGCGCAGCACCATGGCCGCGCGTTCCTGCTTCTCGCGCCATACCGGGGTGTCGGAGCCGATCACGCACAGGGCGCGGCTGCTGGGGATGCCCAGGGCGTGCAAGGCTTCGGAGGCGAGAAACTCGCGGATCGACGAACGCAGCACCGCGCGGCCATCGCCCATGCGCGAGTAAGGCGTTTGCCCGGCGCCCTTGAGGTGCAAGTCCCAGTGCTCGCCCGCCGCGTTATACACCTCGCCCAGCAGCAAGCCGCGGCCGTCCCCCAGTTGCGGGTTGTAAGAGCCAAACTGATGCCCGGAATAGACCATCGCCCGCGGTTCGGCCTCGGCCCACAGCGTGTGGCCGCCGAACAGTTCGGCGAACACCGGCGTGTCGGCCACGGCCGGGTCGAGGTCCAGCAGGGCCATGGCGGCGTTGCTCGCCACCACCAGCCGTGGCTCGTCGATGGGCTCGGGCAATACGTGGGTTGAGAAACCATCGCCCAGGCGGGCGAAGCGGTTGTCGAAGGTCAGGTCGTCGAGGGCTTTCACCGGCCATCTCCAGCAGAATGTCCGAGCATTCTGCTGGGGATAGCGCGGTTAGTCGAGTTTGGCCGGCGGTGTGGGTTGTGGCGAGCCGTCATTCGCCGGCTTGCTCACGGGTTCGACTTCCACCAGCTTGTATTCCTGGCCGTGCAGGTTTTTCAGGTAAATCTCCATCTGACGGAACGAAATGTTGATGCTCTGCTTCTTGAACTCACGGTTGATAAAGCGGTTGACCTCATCAATCACCGGGTTGCGGTCGCCCAGATCGCGTACATGCATGCGCAATTCGTGGTCGAGGGTGCTTTCGCCGAAGTTCAGGAAGTACACAAGGGGTTCCGGGTCTTTCAGTACCCGTGGGTTATCCCTGGCGGCCTTGAGCAACAATTCCTTCACCAGGTCCAGATCGGAGCCGTAGTCCACGCCAAGCTTGAGGGTCACCCGGGTGATGGTGTCGGTCAGCGACCAGTTGATCAACTGCCCGGTGATAAAGGTTTTGTTCGGGACAATGATGTCCTTGCGGTCGAAGTCGGTGATGGTGGTGGCGCGGATGCGGATCTTGCTCACCGTCCCCGACAGGTTGCCGATGGTAATGGTGTCGCCGATGCGCACCGGGCGCTCGAACAGGATCATGATGCCGGAGATAAAGTTGGCGAAGATCTCCTGCATGCCGAAACCCAGGCCCACCGACAGCGCGGCCACCAGCCATTGCAACTTGTCCCAGCTGACCCCGAGGGTCGACAGGGTCGACACAAAGCCCACACCGGCAATCACATACGACAGCAAGGTGGTGGTGGCATAGGCACTGCCCTGGGCCAGGTCGAGTTTGGACAGCACCAGCACTTCCAGCAGGCCCGGCAGGTTGCGCGCCAGGGCGAAGGTGATGCCGATGATGATCAGTGCGCCGAGCATGTCGCCGATGCTGATGGGCACCATGCTGATATTGGCGCCGGTGCCGCTGGTGTACTCGTAGAGGGTGATGTTGTCCAGGTAGGAGAACACCGAGATCAGGTCTGACCAGACCCAGTACAGCGCCGCGATAAAGCCGCCGAGCAAGGCCAGGCGAATCAGGCGCATGGACTGCTCGTTGACCTGCTCGATATCCAGGGTCGGTTCCTCGATCACCACTTCGCCGTCGCCGGCTTCCTTGGCCGCCTGGCGCTTGGCCAGTGCCCGGGAGTAGGCCAGGCGCCGTGCGGCCACACCCAGGCCACGGACGAAGGTGGCTTCGATCACCAGCCAGAACATCAGCAGGTACAGGGTGTTGATCAGGCGGTCGCTGAGTTTGAGCGCGGTGTAGTAGTAGCCAAAACACACGGCAATAAACAGCGCGATGGGCAGCGCGGTAAACGCCACGCCGACCACCTTGCGAAACAGCGAGGCCTTTTCATGGGTCGGGCTATTGAGCAACAGGCGACTGAGCAGCCAGGCCATCAGCCCGTAGCAGGTCAGGACCACAGCGATCCCCAGCACATCGTTGGCCAGGGCCGCCGGCTGATGTTCGGCGATGGACACCACGGCCACCAGCGCCAACACCACCAGCCCCAGTTTGCGGATCCAGCCCTGGAGGAATTCGACCTGGGGTTTTTCCCAGCGGAAATGCAGTTCGGCCACACCGCCCGGCGCCAGGATGCGATAGGCGGTGTAGAACACTAACCACGCCTGGGCGATCTGTACCAGGGCCATGCCCAGGTTGGCGTTCTGCCCACGGGCATCGATTTGCAGGGCGTAGCCACACAGCGCCAGGCCGAGGGTCACCGGCAAGGCCAGCAGGATATTCACCAGGATGGCGATCGGGGTGTGCCACTGGCTGTCACGTTTGAAGTGACCGATATCCATATGGATTTTTTTCAGCCGCTCGTACAGGTTGTTACGTCGCCATAGCAGGGCGCCGATCAACAGCAGCAGGGGCAAGAACAGCAGCGGGCGCTGGGTCAGGCCGTCATACAGTTCGCTGAGGCTGGAGGCCCAGGGCAGGGTGTTGACCTGTTTTTCCAGGCGGGTGGGCACGGCTTCCAGCCATTCGACGTCCAGCGGTTTGTTGCTGGGGATCCAGAACATCTGTTCGTCGAGGGTCGCGCGCAGGCTGGCGGCGGTGCTGAGCAGCTGTTTCTGGTTCAGTTGCAGGGTGATGGATTCGTTGAGCAGTGCGCTCAGTTCCCGGCTCAGGCGCTCGAGCAGGTCGCTGCGGGTCACGGCCAGTTCCAGCAGGGTGCGGCGCAATTGCGGGGTGACCTGGTCTTCGGGCTGGTTGGCCAGCAAGTTATCGACGTAGGCACTCGGCGAGTTGATCAGTTCGCGCTGCTGGTTGACCTCGAACTGGTACAGGCGAATGTTGGCGATATCGTCCGCCAGGTCACGGTCGACCTTCAGACGCGGCAAGGCCTGTTTCTGTTGATAGAGAATTTTCGACAGCAGCAGGCTGCCCTTGAGCACGTTGATCTGCTCGTCCAGGGCCGAATCGCTCTGGGTCATGTTGTCCAGCAACTGCTTGGTTTTCAGGTTCTCTTGGGTCAGCTCGTTGAGCCGGTCGGTGCTTCTGAGCAGGTAGTCGGACAGTTTCAGGTTGGCCGCGCTTTCCGTGGTCAGCAGGCTGCTGCCGCCGGCCTTCTGCGCTTCGATGGACTGCTGGGTCACGGTTTCCTGGGACTGGGCCAGGCGTTTCTGGTTGATCAGAGTTTGCAGGTCCTGGATTTCCTGCTCCAGGCGCGTGGTTTTTTCCACCGCCAGGTCATGCTGGCTGTTGCCCAGGTCTTGCAACTGGCTGTTGCCCGCCAGCTCCTGGCGGCGCAGCGGGATCAAGGCATTGAGCGCCGCCAGTTCGGCATTCAGCAGGTTGCGCTGGTCGCCGTTGAGGGGTTTGCCATTGTCCTTGCCGGCCTTGAGGATGCCATTGATCTGCTGGATGCGCGTCTGGCTCTTGCTGATTTCGGTCTGGGCGCGCTCGGGGCGGGTCTGGGCGGCGATGCTCAGGCTGTTGGCGTCGGCCAACTCCTTTTGCAGGTCGCCCTGCTGGGTGCTGCGCTGCACCAGCAGTTGTTCGAGCTGGGGCACCGGCAGGCTGGCGTAGCGCTGGGCCACAGGCACCACTTTGGTGCTTTTGAGGCGGGCCAGTTCACGGGAGTTTTCCGTGGTCTGGCGGGGCGCGCCTTCGAGCTGACGCTTGAGGTCAGTCAGGCGTTGCTCGTAATCCTGCTTGTTGCCCAGCAGGGTCAGGGTCTGCTGCAACACATTTTGCAGCGCCTTCATGTCGGCGTCGGGCAGTTTGCGGTCAGGCAGCTTGTCCAGGGTCTGTTGCACGCTCTCGATGCTTGGCGGGGCGGCGGCATATACGGGGTTGACGCAGAGGGTCAGACCGAGCAGGGCAGTGGCTAAAAAAGTGCGCAGGAATGTCATAGAGACCGATCGAACAAGATGAAGAATAGGGGGCGTGCTGATGGCCACTGGCGCATCGTCGCCCCGCAGTTTAGAGGAAGAGTCCGGGCCCCGGGCGACTTCCTTCGGGGAATCTGACGCCGACTTTGCCGATCTTGTTCCCGTCCATCACGGCAACCGTCCAAATGGTGTTGTTCCACTCCACCTGGTCGCCGACAACCGGGGCGCCACCGACTTTCTGGGTAATAAAGCTGCTCAGTGGCATGTCCGGGTCGATGCCGTCGAGCTTGAGCCCGTACAGCGCCGAAACCGCGCCCAGCTGGGCGTCGCCCTCCAGCACGAAGTCGCCGAAGAAGCGCAGGTCCAGGCCCCGTTGTGGTGCCTGGCTGAACAGCTTGCCGAGGGCGGCGAGGTTGTGTTCATGGCCGATCACGCACAGCAGGTCATCGGCTTCCAGCACCGTACTACCCGACGGATGGAGCAGTTGCTGGCCACGAAACAGCGCGGCGATCCGTGTGCCTTCGGGCATTTTCAGCTCGCGCAGGGCCGCGCCGATGCACCATTTCTCCGCACCCAGGCGGTAGACGAACAGCTCCCACTCGCTGGTGACGTGCACTTCCAGGGCTGCCCGGGAAATCGGCGCAGGCTCGGGTGGTACTGTCACTTTCAAGAGCTTGGCGACCCACGGCAGGCTGGTGCCTTGCACCAGCAACGACACCAGCACGATAAAGAACGCCAGGTTGAAATACAGCTGGGCGTGGGGCAGGCCGGCCATCAACGGGAACACCGCGAGAATGATCGGCACCGCGCCGCGCAGGCCGACCCAGGCGATAAACACTTTTTCGCGGCCATGGAAGGCCTTGAACGGCAGCAGGCCGACGGCCACCGACAGCGGCCGCGCAAACAGGATCATCCACAGCGCCAGGCCCAGGGCCGGCAGGGCGATGGGCAGCAGGTCATGGGGCGTGACCAGCAGGCCCAGCACCAGGAACATGCCGATCTGCGCCAGCCAGGCCATGCCGTCGAGCATATGCAGGATGCCGTGGCGGCTGCGTACCGGGCGGTTGCCGATCACCAGGCCGCACAGGTACACGGCGAGGAAGCCGCTGCCGTGCAAGGCGTTGGTCAGGGCGAAGACGAACAGGCCGCCGGCGATCACCAGGATCGGATACAGACCGTTGGCCAGGTTGATCCGGTTGACCAGTTGCAGCATCAACCAGCCGCCGCCCAGGCCGATAATGCCGCCGATGCCGAACTCGCGGATCAGGTGGGTCAACAGGCTCCAGTGCAAGCCGGTCTGGCCGCTGGCAAGCATGTCGATCAGGGTCACGGTGAGGAACACCGCCATCGGGTCGTTGCTGCCGGATTCGATTTCCAGGCTGGCACTGACTCGTTCGTTCAGGCCCTTGCCGCCCAGCAGCGAGAACACGGCGGCGGCATCGGTGGAGCCGACGATGGCGCCGATCAGCAGGCCCTGGATGATATTGAGGTCGAACAGCCAGGCCGCCGCCATACCGGTGAGGCCGGTGGTTATCAACACCCCCACGGTCGCCAGCGACAGGGCTGGCCACAGTGCCACGCGAAAACTCGCGACCCGGGTCCGCAAGCCGCCATCGAGCAGGATCACTGCCAATGCCAGGTTGCCCACCAGGTACGCGGTTGGGTAGTTATCGAAAATGATCCCGCCGCCATCGACGCCGGCCAGCATGCCCACGGCCAGGATGATCACCAGGATCGGGATCCCCAGGCGAGACGAAAGAGAACTCACCAGAATGCTCGCACCTACCAGCAACGCGCCGATCAAGAACAGGCTGTTGATGGTCGTCGCATTCAAAGGCAGTACTCCGAAAATAAGGCGGGCGCAGACTGACCATGCAGTCTGCGTGCCAGCGATTCTAACCTGTTGAATTGCTGCGCTGTCAAAAAGCTTTTCAGGTTTACGCAGAACCAATGTGGGAGCAGGCAAGCCCCCACATTTATGATGCAGTGTCTGTTAGAGACGGAATCTGCCTACCATCCCATTCAAATCCACCGCCAGGCGCGACAACTCACTGCTCGCCGCACTGGTCTGGCTGGCGCCGGTGGCCGACTGCACCGACAAGTCGCGGATGTTCACCAGGTTGCGGTCCACTTCCCGCGCGACCTGCGCCTGCTCTTCTGCGGCGCTGGCGATCACCAGGTTGCGCTCGTTGATCTCGATAATTGCGCTATTGATGGTATCCAGGGACATCCCCGCGCCTTTGGCGATATTGAGCGTCGATTCGGCGCGCTCGGTGCTGTTGCGCATCGAATCCACTGCCTGTTCGGTGCCGGCCTGGATACTGCCGATCATCCGCTCGATTTCACTGGTCGATTGCTGGGTACGATGGGCCAGGGCCCGTACTTCATCGGCAACCACGGCAAACCCGCGCCCGGCTTCCCCGGCGCGCGCGGCTTCGATGGCGGCGTTCAGGGCCAGCAGGTTGGTCTGGTCGGCCAGGCCGCGAATCACATCCAATACCTTGCCGATATCCCGCGACTCTTCGGCCAGGGCGCCGATCAGCGTGGCGGTGCCCTGCACATCGCCGCTCATGCGCTCAATCGCGCTGACGGTTTCCTGCACCAGGTCGCGGCCATCGCCGGCCGAGGCGGTGGCGTTTTTCGAGGCTTCGGAAGTGCTGACGGCATTGCGCGCCACTTCTTCGACGGCGCTGGTCATCTCGTTGACGGCGGTGGCCGCCTGCTCGATCTCGTTGTTCTGTTGGGTCAGGCCACGGGCGCTTTCATCGGTGACGGCGTTCAGTTCTTCGGCAGCCGAGGCCAGTTGGGTGGCCGAGCCGGAAATGCGCTGCAGGGTGTCGCGCAATTTCTCCTGCATTTTATTCATCGCGCGCAACAGGCGGCCGGCTTCGTCATCGCCATCGACCTTGATCGGCTGGGTCAGGTTGCCCTCGGCAATCTTCTCGGCCGCGTCCAGGGCCTGGGCGATGGGCAGGGTGATGCTGCGGGTCAGCAGCCAGGCAAATAGCATGGTCAGCGCCGTGGCCAGCACCAGCAGGGCGACCACCAGCTCGAAGGCCGAATCATATTGCTCGGCGGCTTTCTGGTTGCTGTCGTTGGCCATCGAATTGTTGATGTCCAGCAGACGCGTCAGGACCGCGTTGACTGCCTCGGAGTTGCTCAGCAGTTCGGTGTTGAGCAAGGTGCGCAGCTCTTCGATCTGATTGTTGCGCGACAGGCTCTTCATCCGCTCTTCGATCTGCCGGTACTGGCCCAGCAGGCGCACATAATCGTCGTAGGCCGAGCGTTCCTCGCGGCTGTCGATCAGCTTTTCATACACGCTCTGGGCTGTCCGAATCTGCTGGTTACGCAGTTCAAAGGCTTCCAGGGTCTTTTGTTGCACCTCCGGCTCGCGGTTGGTCAGTAGGCGGTAGGACAACACACGCAGGCGCAGGGTCAGTTGGGTGAAGTCGTCGAGGGCGCGAATGCTCGGCACGCTGCTCAGGGTGATGTCTTCGGTGGCACCCCGGATCTTGCCCATCTGATTCAGCGCAAAAACACCGAGAAACAACATCAGCGCACCAATGCACGCGAAGCCGAGAAACGCGCGCGGCGCGATATTCATATTACGAAGAGACATGCAGTGGTCCTGGGAGAGGCGCGATCCGTGCGGCTTTGAGGCGGGGTAAGCATGACCTATCGGACGTACGACTAAAGTCTTGAGGGGGTGCGCGTTTTTGTCGCATCCTGCGCGGATTGGAATGGATTCAGGAACCAGATGGCGTAAATGCAGTCACTAAGGCTCCACAGCGTGGCCTGACCCGTGAAATCGGGGCTGCGCGCCAGGATAACCCTGGCTTCCACGGTGAATTTTCTTTATCGTCACCGCCCTTTGAAAAAGCCCGAGAATTCAAAATGTTAGAAACATCCCTCAGCCAACTGGAACAACTGGTCAGTGACCTGGTGCAGCAGAATCAAGCTCTGCTGGGCACCAACGAATCCCTCAAGGCCGAGCTGGCCCGCGCCAAGGATGAGAACGACAGCTTGCAACTGAACCTGATGGAGCAGGAAGAAAAGCAGGGCGCCACCGCAGCCCGTATCCAGGCGTTGGTTGAGCGTGTGAGCGCAGGTCCTGTCAGCGCATGAGTGAAGGGATAAAGGTCGTTTCGATTCTCGGTGAGGATTACTCGATCAAGGCCCCGGATGGGGAAGACAGCACCCTGCTCAAGGCCGTGACCCTGCTCAAGGCGTCCCTGGCAACCACCAAGCAGAAGTACCCGACTCTGATCGGCGACAAGCTGCTGGTGCTGGCGGCGCTGAATCTATGTGCCGAACAGATCGACATGCAGCAGCGTCACCAGCAGGAACTCGACCGTTACCAAGAGCAAGTCAGCGCCACGGTCGACGTGATTGCCAAGGCCATCGGCCAGCCCTGATCAGAACCATTCATCCTGCATGGCCAGGCACGTATCGTCCCGCGCCTGCAGGATCGACAGTTCATGATGGCAGCCCGGTACTTCCCACGTCAGGAAGTACCGGGCCGCTTGCAGCTTGCCTTTATAGAAAGTCACATCCGTCGCATTCCCCCTGGCCAGCCCTTCTTCGGCGCGGATCGCCTGTTCCAGCCAGCGCCAGCCAATCACCGTATGCCCAAACACTTTCAGGTACAGCGCCGAGTTCGCCAGGCTGCTGTTGACCTTGCCTTGGGCGAGATCCGTCAACAGCCCCAGGGTCACGCTTTGCAGGCGCGCCACCAACTGCTCCAGTGGTTCGCGCATGGCCGTGAGTGACGGGTATTGCTGGGCCCGTGCGCCGGTCTCGGCGATCAGGCGAATCAACTGCTTCAGGCCCGAACCGCCATTTTGCGCAAGCTTGCGTCCCAGCAGATCCAGGGACTGGATGCCGTGGGTGCCTTCGTGGATCGGGTTCAGGCGGTTGTCGCGGTAGTACTGCTCCACCGGATATTCGCGGGTGTAGCCGTGGCCGCCGAGAATCTGGATCGCCAGCTCGTTGGCCTTCAGGCAGAACTCCGAGGGCCAGGATTTGACGATCGGGGTCAGCAGGTCCAGCAACTCATGGGCCTGCCTGCGCCCGGCTTCGCTGTCCAGGGTGGTGGTGTCATCGAACAGGCGCGCGGCATATAGGCCCAGGTCGAAGGCGCCTTCTACATAGGCTTTTTGCGTAAGCAACATGCGCTTGATATCAGCGTGCTGGATGATCGACACCGGCGCGGTGTTCGGATCTTTGCTGTCGGGCAGGCGGCCTTGCGGGCGTTCCCGGGCGTATTCCAGGGAGTACAGGTAACCGGCATAACCGAGCATCACCGCACCCATGCCGACCCCAATCCGCGCCTCGTTCATCATCTGGAACATACAGGCCAGACCCTGGTGCGGCTTGCCCACCAGATAGCCGACACACTCGCCGTTATCGCCGAAGTTCAGCGCGGTGGAGGTGGTGCCGCGCCAGCCCATCTTGTGGAACAGCCCGGCCAGCAGCACATCATTGCGCGGGCCCAGGCTGCCGTCGTCGTTGACCAGGAACTTGGGCACGATAAACAGCGAAATGCCCTTCACCCCGGCGGGCGCGTCCGGCAGTTTGGCCAAGACCATGTGCACGATGTTTTCCGACAGCGGGTGATCGCCACCGGAGATAAAGATCTTGTTGCCCTTGAGGCGGTAGGTGCCATCCGCCGCCGGCTCGGCGCGGGTGCGGATATCCGACAGCGACGAGCCGGCATGGGGTTCGGTCAAGGCCATGGTGCCGAAGAAGCGGCCCTCGATCATCGGTTGCAGAAAGCGTTGCTTCTGCTCCTCGGTGCCAAAACTCTCGATCAGGTTGGCCGCGCCCATGGTCAGGAACGGGTACGAGGTGGAAGCCGCATTGGCTGACTGAAAGTGCGCAAAACAGGCCTGGGACAGCAGCGTCGGCAGTTGCATGCCACCGGCTTCAAAACTGCGCGCCGCATTGAGAAAGCCGGCTTCGAGGAAGGCATCCACGGCAGGTTTCACTTCCGGGATCAGGATCGCCTGGCCATCTTCGTAGCGCGGTTCGTTCTCGTCGCCCTTGCGGTTGTGGGGGGCGAAGTACTTTTCGGCGATGTGGCGGGCGGTGCCGATGGCGGCATCGAAGGTTTCGCGAGTGTGTTCGGCAAACCGCTCGCGCTGGGTCAGGCCCTCGGCATCGAGGACTTCATACAGCTCGAAAGCCAGATTGCGGGAACTGAGGAGCGTCTCGGACATGGCGGCTTACCTATTTGGGAATAGGCCGCAGTCTAAGTGCGCGAATAGAGGCGCGATAGCAAGATTGATCTGGGTGATGGAGCAGCAAAACAAAGGCAGGATGAATGTACAAGATCGTTCCCACGCTCTGCGTGGGAACGCCTCTTGCGACGCTCTGCGTCGCGGACGCGGAGTGTCCTGGGCTGCACTCCCACGCAGAGCGTGGGAGTGCTCGGTGGTGACTAGCCGATAGTCATCAGGCTCGCGTTACCACCCGCCGCAGCGGTGTTGACGCTCAACGCACGCTCGATCACCAGGCGCTCCAACGCAATGTTGGTTTCGCCCGAGGACAGGCCATTGACCCCGACAATCGCGCCGCTGCGTTGCGCCACTTGCTGGCAAACCCCACGCAGTTGGTCGGAATCGCCGTGGTGCAGGACGGCGTCGAAGATCACTTCGTCCTTGGTCCAATCGGCTACACGCTGGATCTTCGCCTGAACTTCCTTCGGCAGCCGTGGGAACAGTGCCTTGGTCAGGTCAGATTCCGGCCACACTGCCGAGCTACCCACAGCCAGTACGGCCGCCAGTTGCGCCAGCAGATCGCCTTCTACGTCCGCCAGGCACAGCACGTGCTCGCGGGGTAGGATGGCGTAGCTGTTGCGCTCGCCGGTCGGGCCGGCCAGCAGGCGGGTGATACCGCTTTGCGATTGCGCGGCGAACTGGCTGCACAGGGCGCTCAGTTCGCTGAACTTGTTGCCGTCGGCCCAGGTTTTCAGGGCACTCAGCGGTTGGCTCATGGCGTCACGCAGGCGCACATCCGGTGCGGCCAGTGCATCGCCCCGTACGAAGGATTGCTCGATCGCATCGGTAGGGCGGGTCGACAGCAGGCGGTACAGGTACAGCGGACCACCGGCTTTCGGGCCGGTACCCGACAGGCCTTCGCCACCGAATGGCTGCACGCCGACGACGGCACCGACGATGTTGCGGTTAACGTAGACGTTACCGGCATGGACGTTGTCGATCACCTTGGCGATGGTCTCGTCGATACGGGTGTGCACGCCCAGGGTCAGACCGTAGCCAGAAGCATTGATCTGACCGATCAACTGGTCGATTTCCTTACGCTTGTAGCGCACCACGTGCAGGACCGGGCCGAAGATCTCCCGTTGCAGCTCGTCGAAGCTTTCCAGCTCGATCAGGGTTGGCATCACGAAGGTGCCGCGCTTGATTTCTTCACTGTCGGCAATTGCCACCTGGTACACGGTACGGCCTTTGTCGCGCATGGCCTGGATGTGCTTCTCGATGCCCGCCTTGGCTTCGGCGTCGATTACCGGGCCGATATCCACAGACAGGCGCTCCGGGTTGCCGAGACGGCATTCGGCCATGGCACCCTTGAGCATTTCGATGACGCGGTCTGCCGAATCTTCCTGCAGGCACAGTACACGCAGGGCCGAGCAACGCTGGCCGGCACTGTCGAAGGCCGAGGAGACGACGTCGATCACCACCTGTTCGGTCAGAGCCGAGGAGTCGACGATCATCGCGTTCTGGCCACCGGTTTCGGCGATCAGCGGGATTGGGCGGCCCTGGGCATCCAGGCGTCCGGCGACATTGCGTTGCAGCAGGCGCGCCACTTCGGTGGAGCCGGTGAACATCACGCCTTTGACGCGATCATCACCCACCAGGCGGGCACCAACGCTTTCGCCCTGGCCCGGCAGCAGTTGCAGCACGCCTTCCGGAATGCCGGCTTCGAGCAGCAGGCGCACGGCTTGCGCGGCGACCAGCGGGGTCTGTTCGGCCGGCTTGGCCAATACCGGGTTACCGGCGGCCAGTGCGGCGGCGACTTGGCCACTGAAGATCGCCAGCGGGAAGTTCCACGGGCTGATGCACACCACCGGGCCCAGTGGGCGGTGGGCGTCGTTGGTGAAATCGTTACGCGCCTGCACGGCGTAGTAACGCAGGAAGTCCACGGCTTCACGCACTTCGGCGATGGCGTTGGCGAAGGTCTTGCCGGCTTCACGGGCCAGCAGGCCCATCAGTGGCTGGATCTCGCCTTCCATCAAGTCGGCGGCACGTTCGAGGATCGCGGCGCGTTCGGCCGGCGGGGTGGCCTGCCAGATCGGTGCGGCATTCAGGGCGCACTGGATAGCGTTGTCGACGTCTTCGATCGTGGCTTCCTGGACGTGACCAACCACATCACGCAGGTCGGACGGGTTCAGCACCGGCGCAGCGGCTTCATTGCTGGACGCGCAACCGAGCATCGGCGCGGCCTTCCAGTTGTTGTGCGCGGTGGCCAGCAAGGCGCAGGACAGCGACGCCAGGCGGTGTTCGTTGGCCAGGTCGATACCGGCCGAGTTGGCGCGCTCGCTGCCGTACAGGTCGCGTGGCAGTGGGATACGCGGGTGCGGCAGGCCGAAGCCGCCTTCCAGCGTCGCCATCTGCTCGATGCTGGCCACTGGATCGGCCACCAGCTCCTGGATCGAGATGGATTGGTCGGCGATACGGTTGACGAACGAGGTGTTGGCGCCGTTTTCCAGCAGGCGACGCACCAGGTAGGCCAGCAGGGTTTCGTGGGTGCCGACCGGCGCGTACACGCGGCATGGACGGTTCAGCTTGCCTTCGGAAACCTTGCCTACAACTTGTTCGTACAACGGTTCACCCATGCCGTGCAGGCACTGGAACTCGTACTGGCCGGGGTAATAGTTCTGGCCGGCGATGTGGTAGATGGCCGACAGGGTGTGGGCGTTGTGCGTGGCGAACTGCGGGTAGATGACTTCCGGTACCGACAGCAGCTTGCGTGCGCAGGCGATGTAGGAAACGTCGGTGTACACCTTGCGGGTGTAGACCGGGTAGCCTTCCAGGCCTTCGACCTGGGCGCGCTTGATTTCGCTGTCCCAGTACGCGCCTTTTACCAGGCGGATCATCAGGCGGTGACGGCTGCGGCGTGCCAGGTCGATCACGTAGTCGATCACGTACGGGCAGCGCTTCTGGTAAGCCTGGATCACGAAACCGATACCGTTCCAGCCGGTCAGTTGCGGCTCGAAGCACAGGCGCTCGAGCAGGTCCAGGGACAGCTCCAGGCGGTCGGCTTCTTCGGCGTCGATGTTCAGGCCGATGTCGTATTGCTTGGCCAGCAGCGTCAGGGACAGCAGGCGCGGGTACAGCTCGTCCATCACGCGCTCGTACTGGGCGCGGCTGTAGCGCGGGTGCAGGGCCGACAGCTTGATGGAGATGCCCGGGCCTTCATAAATCCCACGGCCGTGAGAGGCTTTGCCGATGGAGTGAATGGCTTGTTCGTACGAGGCCAGGTACTTCTGTGCGTCGTGTTCGGTCAGTGCAGCTTCACCGAGCATGTCGTAGGAGTAGCGGAAGCCCTTGGCTTCGAACTTGCTCGCATTGGCCAGGGCTTCGGCGATGGTTTCGCCGGTGACGAACTGCTCGCCCATCAGGCGCATGGCCATGTCGACGCCCTTGCGGATCATCGGCTCGCCGCTCTTGCCGATAATGCGGCTCAGGGAGGAGGTCAGGCCGGCCTCATTGTGGGTGGCGACCAGTTTGCCGGTCAGCAGCAGGCCCCAGGTGGCGGCGTTGACGAACAACGATGGGCTGTTGCCCAGGTGCGGGTGCCAGTTGCCGGTGCTGATCTTGTCGCGGATCAGCGCGTCACGGGTGCCCTTGTCGGGGATCCGCAGCAGCGCTTCGGCCAGGCACATCAGGGCCACGCCTTCCTGGGACGACAGGGAAAATTCCTGCAGCAGGCCTTGGACGATACCGGCACGGCCGCCGGCGCTCTTCTGGTTACGCAGTTTTTCGGCAATCGAGGCCGCCAGCTTGTTGGTGGCTTCGGCCATCTGGGCCGGCAGGCGAGCCTGCTCGATCAGCATCGGCACCACTTCCGGCTCGGGGCGGCGGTAAGCGGCGGTGATCGAGGCGCGCAGCACCGATTGCGGCAGGATGCTTTCGGCAAATTCGAGGAAGCACTGGTGAGCGTGGTCGTTCTGCACCTCGCCCGCGTCGTCTGCGTCCTTGAGGCCCGAACCGTTGAACTCGGTCAGGGTTGCACCACCCTCGAGTTTCTCCAGGTAATTGAAAATTGCCTGCTTGATCAGCCAGTGCGGCGTGCGATCAATGGAGGTCGCGGCGGCCTTGAGGCGTTCGCGGGTTGGGTCATCGAGTTTGACCCCAAGGGTGGTCGTAGCCATATTTTTATCCTCATGGGTGCCACTACTGTGTGGCATCAGCTGGCGGCAAGATTAGCTTTGCGCCGTACGAGGTGCAACCGGGTGCAACCCATTTTCTTCATGAAATTCACGCTGCTCGTCAGAAATCATTTTCACTCGACCAAATCGGCTGAATATTGGTGCATTTGCTTCTGGATTTGGCTGTTCTTGCTCCGAAAAGGAGCAAAAAACCGCCGTTTGCCGAAAAACGCGCCAGGGTGCAACTAATTCTCACGAAACTGGTTGCACCTTATTTGCTTTGTTGAATAGCATTCACGCCCAAGGTGCAACCAACCCTAGGGTTCGGTTCATCGGCTGATGGCTTTCCTGGGGAAACGTCAGTCATAAATGCGCGGCACGCAGCTTCGTCTACACACTACTCGGTTGTAGATGGCCTGACAGACCGCCGCTACATAAAAACAAAGCCAGGGCGTAACTCAATGAGCGTAAGTAATCCAACCTTGATCACATTTGTGATCTACATCGCGGCAATGGTGCTGATTGGTCTCATGGCCTATCGCTCCACCAATAACCTTTCCGATTACATCCTCGGTGGTCGCAGCCTCGGCAGCGTCGTCACCGCACTCTCGGCTGGCGCTTCGGATATGAGCGGCTGGTTGTTGATGGGCCTGCCAGGTGCCATCTACATGTCGGGCCTGTCGGAAAGCTGGATCGCCATCGGCCTGATCGTCGGTGCTTACCTGAACTGGCTGTTTGTGGCAGGTCGCCTGCGCGTGCAGACCGAACACAACGGCGACGCCCTGACCCTGCCGGACTACTTCTCCAGCCGTTTTGAAGACAAGAGCGGCCTGCTGCGGATTATCTCGGCGGTAGTGATCCTGGTGTTCTTCACTATCTACTGCGCTTCCGGCATCGTGGCCGGTGCCCGTCTGTTCGAAAGCACCTTCGGCATGTCCTACGAGACGGCGCTGTGGGCCGGTGCTGCGGCGACGATTGCCTACACCTTTATCGGTGGTTTCCTGGCAGTAAGCTGGACAGATACCGTACAAGCCACCCTGATGATCTTCGCGTTGATCCTGACGCCCATCATCGTGCTGCTGGCCACCGGCGGTGTCGATACCACCTTCCTGGCTATTGAAGCGAAGGATCCAACCAGCTTCGACATGCTGAAAAACACCACCTTCATCGGCATCATCTCGCTGATGGGCTGGGGCCTGGGCTACTTCGGCCAGCCGCACATCCTCGCGCGTTTCATGGCGGCGGATTCGGTCAAGTCGATTGCCAAGGCGCGTCGCATCTCCATGGCCTGGATGATCCTGTGCCTGGCCGGCACCGTGGCCGTAGGCTTCTTCGGTATTGCCTACTTCTCGGCACACCCGGAAGTGGCCGGTCCCGTGACCGAAAACCCAGAGCGTGTGTTCATCGAGCTGGCCAAGCTGCTGTTCAACCCTTGGGTTGCTGGCGTGCTGCTGTCGGCCATCCTGGCTGCCGTGATGAGCACCCTGAGCTGCCAGTTGCTGGTGTGCTCCAGCGCCCTGACCGAAGACTTCTACAAGGCGTTCCTGCGCAAGGGCGCCTCCCAGCTTGAGCTGGTATGGGTCGGCCGGATCATGGTGCTGGTGGTTGCGTTGATCGCCATCGCGATGGCTGCCAACCCGGAAAACCGCGTACTGGGCCTGGTGAGCTACGCCTGGGCCGGCTTCGGCGCCGCGTTCGGTCCTGTGGTCCTGATCTCGGTCCTGTGGAAAGGCATGACCCGCAACGGCGCACTGGCCGGTATCCTGGTCGGCGCGATCACCGTGATCGTGTGGAAACACTTCGAGCTGCTGGGTCTGTACGAAATCATCCCAGGCTTCCTGTTCGCCAGCCTGGCGATCTACTTCGTGAGCAAGATGGGCGCCCCGACTGCCGGTATGGTTGAGCGCTTCACAGCTGCCGAGAAAGACTACAACCTCAACAAGTGAGGCGTTCATGCAGGCCTTGATGGCCTGCTGAACTGAAAGCGGCCCGCATCCCTGGATGTCGGGCCGTTTTTTTTGGGTGCGACGATGGAGCCTGCGTTGTAGGGATTAACTGAATTGCCTGCAGCGTACGCAGCTCGGCAAATGGCTGGTGCAGAATCCCAGGCCCTCCACTTGCAGAGAAACACCGGATGTTCGCTCCTGCCAATCAAAGTGCGTTTAGCCTGACCGTCGATGGCCAGCCCAGCGATCTCAAGGTCCTGGCGTTCAGGGGCGAGGAGGCTATCAGCCAGCCCTATCGTTTCGATCTTGAGTTGGTCAGCGAACAGCCGGACCTGGATCTGGAAAACCTCCTGCACCGCCAGGCCTTTCTCGCCTTTGATGCCCAGGGCCATGGCATCCATGGGCAAATCCAGCGGGTCGCGCAAGGTGACTCGGGCCGGCGCCTGACCCATTATCAATTGAGCCTGGTGCCGCAGTTGGCCTATCTGCAACACAGTGCCCGGCAACGCATTTTCCAGCACAAGACGGTGCCGCAGATTGTCAGCCTGGTGCTGGAGGGGCAGGGCATCCAGCGCGATGCCTTTGAGTGGCGACTGGGCGCGACCTATCCCGAGCGCGAGTACTGCGTGCAGTTCGATGAAACCGACCTGGCATTTATCCAGCGGCTGTGCGCCGAACTGGGGATTCACTATCACTTTCAACACCGGCCGGACGGGCATCTGCTGGTGTTCGGCGATGATCAGACGGTGTTTGCCCAGGCAGACCAGCCGACGGGCTATGCGCCGGGTTCGGGCATGGTGGCGGCGGCGCCGGTGATCAAGCGTTTCACGGTGCGCCTGGAGGCGCGGACTACCGGGGTCAACCTGCGCGACTATGATTTTCGCAAGCCGCGTCTGGTGCTGGAAAGCGCCGCCCTCGGCGAGCAGCTACCGCCGCTGGAGGCCCAGGGCTACCCTGGGCACTTCACCGACCGTACCCATGGCAAGCACCTGGCGCAGCGGGCGCTGGAGCGTCATCGCAGCGACCAGCGGCAAGCCTACGGCGAGGGCGACCAGACGGCGCTGGTCAGCGGACAGTTCCTCACACTGGCCGACCATCCGCGCCAGGCATGGAATGGCCTGTGGCTGGTGACGCGGGTGATCCACCAGGGCCGGCAACCGCAAGTGCTGGAGGAGTCTGTCGGCGCGATGGATGAGCAGGGGTATCGCAACGAGTTCTTCGCCACGCCCTGGGACGTGCCGTTTCGCCCGCCGCTGCCTGCGGCGAGGGCGCCGGTTGCAGGCTTTCAGAACGCTGTGGTCACCGGGCCGGTCGACAGCGAAATCCATTGCGATGAGTTTGGCCGGGTCAAGGTGCAACTGGCCTGGGATCGCCACGGCCAATACAGCGAACACTCCAGCTGCTGGCTGCGGGTTGCCAGCGCCTGGGCCCACGAGCACTACGGCAGCGTGGTGATCCCGCGGGTGGGCATGGAAGTGCTGGTGGGGTTCGTCAACGGCGATGTCGATATGCCGCTGGTGGTCGGCTGCCTGACCAATGGCGCGACGCCAGTGCCCCTCGACCTGCCGGCGGACAAGACTCGCAGCATCTTCCGCAGTCAGAGCAGCCCAGGGGGTGGCGGCTATAACGAGCTGCGCATCGAAGACCGCAAGGGCGCCGAGCAGATCTACCTGCGTGCCCAGCGCGACTGGACCCAGCACGTGCTCCACGATCTGCGCCTGCAGGTGGATCACCAGCGGCATGTGCAGGTAAGTGGCGAGTCGCACCACGAGTTGCACGGCGAAGAGCAGCGGATTACCCACGGCAACCGGCTGACGGAACTCAAGCAGGACGATCACCTGGTGATCGCGGGGCAGCAACAGGTGCAAGTGGCGCGCTATTCGTTGCAGGCGGGCGAGCAGATCAGCCTCGGCGCAGGCCAGCAAATGGTGGTCGATGGCGGCGCCAGCCTGACGCTGCAGGCCGGGGGGCAATGGATCACATTGTCGGCCGGGGGGATTTTCAGCAGCACACCGATTCAGTTGGGCGGTGCGCCGTCGGCTGCCACGGCGCCATCACCCCTGCGTCCGGGGGGACAGGAAACCCTGCTGGCGGCGTTGGCCGCAACGTTGAGTGCCGCACAGGTGTTCAGCTTCAAGCGCAGTGCGCCGTTCTGTGAGGAGTGTGAGCGCTGCAAAAATGGCGTCTGCGACACTCCGCAGCATCGAGTGGGGGGCTTGCGCTGATGACCCCCCGTGAGTGGCTGGCCCAGGAGCCGCTGCAGGACGGCGAGCAGCTGTTTGTCATCCTGGCCAGTACCAGTGAGTGTCAGCCGGTGGCGGCCTGGCGCCAGGCAGATGGCGGGCCATTGAGCCCGGTGTGGGCCGGCAGCGAGTACGCCGCCTGGGCTGAGGTGATGCCCTATGTGGCATTGGTCAGCGAGAGCAGTGGGTTTCTCGACTGGGTGGCCGAATGCGCGGCTACCGATTGGGGTTGGTTGGCCATTTCCTCCAGCCCGCTGCCCACGGTGGTCGAACATCTCGCCAGCCTGACCAAGGTGCGTTTGCCCGAGGGGCAGGAAGTGTTTTTCCGCTTCTGGGATGGTGGTTACCTGCTGCCGATCCTGCAAGGGCTGGGGCCTGGTGCGGGGGAGGTGCTTGCGGTATTTCGACGCTACTGGATCAACGGCCAGCTCCAGGAAGTGCCGGCCACGGGAGTGGGGGCGGCGAGGAAAAGTCCCTGGTGGGAGGTGCCCCCCACGCTACTCAAGCAGCTTGGCGAACAGTCCAGCGTGACCCTGGTGGATAACCTGCTGCAATGGCTGGCCCAGGAGCATCCCGACGTGCACGACGCCTTCGCGCCAGCGACCTTGCAGCACAAGGTCGCGTACTTTGTGCGCCCACCTTACGCCGGGCAGCAGGCATTGATTGCCTACCTGGCCGGCGAGCGGGGTTGAGTCAGGCGTTCAGTGACTGCTGCAAGTCATCGAGCAGGTCCTCGATCGCCTCGATGCCCACCGACAGGCGGATCATCTCCGGACGTACGCCGGCCTTGGCCTGCTCCTGCTCGTTCATCTGCCGGTGGGTGGTGGACGCTGGGTGGCAGGCCAGGGACTTGGCGTCGCCGATATTCACCAGGCGCTTGAAGATCTGCAGCGCATCGTAGAAGCGCACCCCGGCGGCATAGCCGCCCTTCAGGCCGAAGGACAGGATCGCCGAGGGTTTGCCCTGCATGTACTTTTGCGCCAGGTGATGGTGCGGGTGATCCGGCAGGCCGGCGTAGCTGACCCATTCCACCTGCTCGTGGGCCTGCAGGAACTGCGCGACTTTCAACGCGTTCTCGGTGTGGCGTTCCATGCGCAGGGCCAGGGTTTCCAGGCCTTGCAGCAGCAGGAAGGCATTCATCGGGGCCAGGGCGGCACCGGTGTTGCGCAGCGGCACGGTGCGGGCACGGGCAATAAAGGCTGCGGGGCCGAATTTCTCGCTGTACACCACGCCATGGTAGGCCGGCTCGGGTTGGTTGAGGCCGGGGAATTTCTGCGGGTAGTCGGTCCAGGGGAAGGTGCCGCTGTCGACAATCACCCCGCCCAGGGAGTTGCCGTGGCCGCCGACATACTTGGTCAGGGAATGCACGACGATATCCGCGCCAAACTGGATCGGCTTGCACAGGATCGGCGTGGCGACGGTGTTATCCACCATCAGCGGTACGCCGCGGGCATGGGCGACGTCGGCCAGGGCCTGCAGGTCGACGATATTGCCCGCCGGGTTGCCGATGCTTTCGCAGTACACCAGCTTGGTGTTGTCGTCGATCAGCTCGGCGATGGCCTCGGCCGAGTCGTTGCGGGCGAAGCGCACATCAACGCCGAAGCTCGGCAGCAGGTGGGCGAACAGGGTGTAGGTGCCGCCGTACAGCTGTGGGGTGGAGACGATATTGTCGCCGGCGCGGGTCAGGGCCTGGATGGCATAGTGAATGGCCGCGCTGCCCGCCGACACGGCCAGGGCCGCGATCCCGCCTTCCAGCGCGGCCATGCGCTGTTCCAGCACGTCGTTGGTGGGGTTCATGATCCGCGTGTAGATATTGCCGGGTACGTCGAGGTTGAACAGATCGGCGCCATGCTGGGCGTTATCGAACTCGAAGGCGACGTTCTGGTAGATCGGCACGGCGACCGCCTTGGTGGTCGGGTCCGATTTGAAGCCGTGGTGCAATGCGATTGTGGCGTCTTTCATGGTGGATACTGACCTCCCTGGATTGCATGGGGCAGCCCCGGATAAGGTAGGAGCTGGCTTGCCTGCGATGGCATCAGCGCAGAGTACGGGTAATACCGCGTCGCCTGCATCGCGGGCAAGCCCGCTCGCACATAACTCGCTAGAACGTTTTCGCTGCTGTTCCTACATTTGCGACATAAGCACCGCCCGGCATGCAGCCCTGCACCTTTGCCCGCGTAAAAGGTAAACTTCGCCCCCTGCGCAGGAGCAACCATGAATTATCGTCACGCCTTTCACGCCGGCAACCACGCCGATGTCTTCAAACACCTGACCTTGACCCGCCTCATCGCCCTGATGTCGCGCAAGGAACAGCCGTTTGCCTATCTCGACACCCACGCCGGGATTGGTCTGTATGACCTGCAAGGCGACCAGGCCAACCGCACCGGTGAATACCTGGAAGGCATTGCCCGCCTGTGGGGCGAGGCGGACCTGCCGGCGCTGACCGCTGACTACATGCGGGTGCTGCACGAGATGAACCCGGATGGCCAATTGCGCTATTACCCTGGTTCGCCAGAACTGGCGCGACGCCTGACCCGCCCCCAGGACCGCGTGCTGCTCAACGAAAAACACCCGGAAGACGGCGTGTTGCTCAAGGACAACATGAAGGGCGACCGCCGTGTGAAGGTCCATCTGGGCGAAGGCTGGCATGTGCCACGGGCCTTGCTGCCGGTGCCGGAAAAGCGCGCGCTGATGCTGATCGACCCGCCGTTCGAGCAACTCGACGAGATGCAGCGTTGCGCCGCCTCCCTCAAGGAAGCCGTGGGCCGCATGCGCCAGACGGTCGCCGCGATCTGGTACCCGGTCAAGGACCAGCGCATGTTGCGCCGTTTCTACCAGGACCTGGCCGGCACCGGCGCGCCAAAGCTGCTGCGCGTGGAGTTGCTGGTGCATCCGCTGGATACCCCCAACACCCTGACCGGTTCGGGCCTGGCGATTGCCAACCCGCCGTGGGGGCTGGAGGAGGAGTTGCGTGAGCTGCTGCCGTGGCTGTCGAAAAAACTGGGGCAGACCCAGGGTGGGTGGCAGATGGATTGGCTGATCGCCGAGTAACGGCATCGCTCTTTAGAGTGCTATCGCGGGCAAGCCCGCTCCCACATGGTGATGTGATCCCATGTGGGAGCGGGCTTGCCCGCGATGCTTTTGACGTCAGATCGGGCAGGTCACGCCAGTACCGCCGATCCCGCAATAACCCTGGGGATTCTTCGCCAGGTACTGCTGGTGATAGGCCTCGGCGAAGTACACCGTGGGCGCCTCGTCGATTTCCGTGGTGATCTCGCCCAGGCCGGCCTTGGTCAGTTCTTCCTGATAGGCCTGTGCACTGGCCTTCGCAGCCTCCAGTTGCTCAGGCGTGGTCGCGTAGATCACCGAGCGATACTGGCTGCCAATGTCATTGCCCTGGCGCATGCCCTGGGTTGGGTTGTGCAGTTCCCAGAACATTTTCAACAGGTCTTCGTACTTGAGTTTGGCCTGGTCATACACCACCAGCACCACTTCGCTATGGCCGGTCAGGCCCGAGCAGACTTCTTCGTAGGTCGGGTTTGGTGTGAAGCCGCCGGCGTAGCCGACCACGGTGCTGACCACGCCGTCGCGCTGCCAGAATTTGCGTTCTGCGCCCCAGAAACAGCCGAGGCCAAAAATCGCAAACCCCACATCGTCCATAAACGGGCCCAGCAGCGGGTTGCCGTTGACGAAGTGCGTCTCGGGCAGATTCATCGGGGTTTCACGACCAGGCAGGGCTTGTTCGGCAGTAGGCAGCACGTTTTTATTCACCAGGATTTCCGAGCGCAAGACCATGATCAGTCCTCTCGTCAGGTTGAGTTAACAGTTCAGACCACCAGTGTGCCCGAGTGTTACAGCGCTGTCAGGCGATTGGCCCGCGTGGATAGCGTTTGAGCCTGTCCAGCAACTCGGAGCCGGGGATTGGCCGGTCGAACAGGTAGCCCTGGCCGACGTCGCAGCGATGGCGGCGCAGGAACGCCAGTTGCTCGGCAGTCTCGATGCCTTCGGCGACCACCTTGAGCTTGAGGTTGTGCGCCATGGCGATCACCGCCGAGGTGATTTCCATGTCGTCCTGGTTGTCCGGGATTTCATGGATAAAGCTGCGGTCGATCTTGATGATGTCGATGGGGAATTTCTTCAGGTAACTCAGGGACGAGTAGCCGGTGCCGAAATCATCCATGGCCAGGGTCAGGCCGAAACTCTTCAACTGATCCAGTTGCAGGCGCGTGTCCTCGGTGGCTTCCAGCAGCAGGCCCTCGGTCAGCTCCAGCTCCAGCAGGTTGGCCGGTAGCTGTTCTTCCTTGAGGATGCTGGCGATGGATGCCACCAGGTCCGGGTCGGAAAACTGCTTGGGCGACAGGTTGATCGCCACCTGCAAGTTGCCCATGCCCGCGGCGCTCAACTGCTTGCTCATGCGGCAGGCCTGGCGCGCGATCCATTTGCCGATGGGGATGATCAGGCCGGTCTCTTCGGCGACGCTGATGAACTGGTCCGGACGGATCATGCCCTTTTCCGGGTGGTTCCAGCGCAACAGCGCCTCCATGCCGAGCAGGCGCCCGCTGCGCAGGCACAGCTTGGGCTGGTAGAACACGTCCAGCTCGTTCTGGGTCAGGGCGCGGCGCAGATTGTTTTCCACGAACAGTTTGTAACTGGCCTCGGCATTCAGGGTTTCGGTAAACACCTGCACCTGGTGCTTGCCGTTGGCCTTGGCCTTGTGCAGCGCCAGGCCGGCGTTGCGCATCAGGGTCTGTGGGTCGCGGCCATGCAGCGGGGCGCAGGCCAGGCCCACGGAGCCGGTGACGCTGATCAACTGGTTGTCGACGAACATCGGTTTGTCGAGGGTCATCAACAACTGGCAGGCCATTTGCTGGCCGACTTCAAGGTCGGCGTTGTCGAGCAGCACCGCAAATTCGTTACTGGCAAAACGCGCCAGGCTGCCGCCGGCATTGAGGCTGTTGCGCAGGCGCCGGGCAAGGCTGATCAGCAACTTGTCGCCGGTCTGGTGGCCGAGGCTGTCGTTGATCCGCTTGAAGTTGTCGATATCCACCAGCAACAGGCTGATGGGCGCGTCGCTGTCGCGGGCGAAGCGTTCGTCGAGGTTGCGGATAAACGCCGGGCGGTTGCCCAGGTTGGTCAGGTTGTCGGTGTAGGCCAGGCGCTCGATACGCTGCTGGGCCAGCTTGGCCTGGGTGATGTCTTCGTAGATGCCGATGTAGTGGGTCAGTTCGCGGTTGTCGCCATACACTTTGGAAATCGACAGCTGGCCCCAGTACGGTTCGAGGTTTTTGCGCCGGCTCTTGAACTCGCCCTGCCAGCTGTTGCTTTGGGCCAGGCTGGAGGGCGCGTCGAACAGCAGTTCGCTGAGGTTTTCCAGGGCCGGCAACTGGGCCAGGCGATGGCCGTGGACTTCTTCGGTGCTGTACTGGGTGATTGCGGTAAAGCTGGGGTTGACGTACTCCACTACGCCGTCGCAATTGACCAGCAGGAAGGCGTTGGCACTTTGCTCCACGGCGCGCTGGAACAGATGCAGGGCGCTGGTGGCGGTGCGACGGTTGTGGTTGTTGATGACCTGGGCGAACTGGTCGGCCAATTCACCGGCAAAGGCAATTTCATCGGACAGCCAATCTCGGGTGCAAGTGCTTTGTTCCAGGCACAGCACGCCCACCACCTGGCCATCCACGCGGATACTGGCGTCGAGCATGGCGTGGACTTCCAGGGGGCGCAGGCTTTCGGCCATGTCCCGGGTGCGGGGATCGCGCAGGGCATTGCCGGCGTCGATGGCGCGGCTGCTTTGCAGGGCTTCCAGGTAGTCCGGGAAGCCGCTGGCATCAATCGGCAAGGGCAGATGGTGCTGCTGGTCGGCGCGGTGAAAAGCAGAAATCGGCACCAGTTGCTGGCCTTCGAGGTTCCAGATACTGGCGCAGTCGATCTGGTAGATATCGCAGGCACTGCGGGTGATCAGTTCGGCGGCTTCTTGCAGGGAATTGTTGGTGCTGTAGCGCTGGCGGGCCAGCAGCAGGATCAGCTCCTGCTGGGCGCGCACCCGCTCCAGGTGCTGTAACTGTTCCTGTTGTGCACGCTGGTTGAGCTCCAGGGCGATCTGCAGGCGGCTGTTCTGGTCCTCCAGGTCGGCGGTGGGCATCGGCGCCGGGTTGCTGAACAAGCCGTCTACCACCATCAGGTAGCCGCGTAGCAGGTGGCGATTGTGCTGCTTGTAGGCCTCGCCGACCTCCAGCAGGCTCAACTGGCCGTCGTTGGTGTGCAAGGTGTAGCGCACCAGGTAGTGGGGGCTGGCGGTCAGTTGCTGCTGGATCGCGTCATGCAACTGGTAGCGTGCCTGGGGCTCCATCAGGCTGGCGTAGGGCGAGCCGATCAGCGAGCACAGCTCTACGGCGGGCAAGCCGAATTGGCGTTCACAATTGGGGTCAAGGTACAGCAGCGCCCAGCTGGCCTCATTCAGCCGCTCGAAACGCAGCATACCGAGGCGCGAAGGCACCGGTAATTGCGTCACGACCTCGGCCGCCGTTCGGGCGACATCGGGTTGGCTTTTCATGGGGGAGCTCGCTTGGAAAAATGCGCATCGCGCTGGGCTATCGCCCTCTTTGTTGCTGTCTGCGGCAAGGTTGCATCATGCAGCACGGACTGACAAGAGAGGATGAAGGCTAAGTGCTATAAGTGGGTTATCGGCCGTGCAGCGGATTTCTACAGTCGCAATGATGGACGGTTATCCTGCGTGGTCTTTGTAGGCGCCTGGGCAATTGAGGCGGGCAAAAAAAGCCCCGCCAAGTTGGCGGGGTTGAGGTACGAGCGTGGCGCTCGGAAATCGTTGCAGCCAGGCCTCCCCGGTGAAGGGGAGGCCGCTGCCGTTTACAGCAGGATGGTGCGGATGTCGTTCAGCAACTGGCTCAGGCGCTGGGTGAAGCGTGCAGCGGCCGCGCCATTGATCACGCGGTGATCGTAGGACAGCGACAGTGGCAGCATCAGCTTCGGCTGGAAGGCCTTGCCGTCCCACACAGGCTGGATAGTGGCCTTGGAAACACCGAGGATCGCCACTTCCGGCGCGTTGACGATTGGCGTGAAGCCAGTGCCGCCAATGTGCCCGAGGCTGGAGATGGTGAAGCAGGCACCTTGCATGTCGTCCGGAGTCAGCTTCTTGTCGCGGGCCTTGGCAGCCAGTGCAGCCGCTTCGGCAGCCAGTTGCAGCAGGCTCTTCTGGTCGACGTTCTTGATGACCGGTACCAGCAGGCCATCCGGGGTGTCGACGGCGAAGCCGATGTGCACGTATTTCTTGCGAATGATCGCCTTGCCGCTTGGTGCCAGCGAACTGTTGAAGTCCGGCAGCTCCTTGAGCAGGTGCGCGCAGGCCTTGAGCAGCAGTGGCAGCACGGTCAGCTTGACGCCAGCCTTCTCGGCCACAGCTTTCTGCGCAACGCGGAAAGCTTCCAGGTCGGTGATGTCGGCCTGGTCGAACTGAGTCACATGCGGAATGTTCAGCCAGCTGGCGTGCAGACCGGCTGCGCCGATTTGCATCAGGCGCGTCATCGGCACTTCTTCGATTTCGCCGAAGCGGC
Source organism: Pseudomonas sp. FP818 (assembly GCF_030687335.1). Lineage (NCBI taxonomy): Bacteria > Pseudomonadati > Pseudomonadota > Gammaproteobacteria > Pseudomonadales > Pseudomonadaceae > Pseudomonas > Pseudomonas sp. FP818. Next base: position 476,031 of record NZ_CP117427.1, read on the forward strand.
TGAAGTCTACGGTGCGGATCGGCGGTATGCCCGAGCCACCGGTAGCAGCACCGGCAGCCGGAGCTTCCTTGGCTTTTTGCATCATGGACTTGACGTAGACCTGCACGTCTTCCTTGAGCACGCGACCATGTGGGCCGGTAGGGCTGACAGCGCTCAGCTCGACGCCGAATTCACGGGCCAGTTGACGCACGGCAGGGCCGGCGTGAGCCTTGGCACCACTTGGCGCAGGGGCAGCCGCCGGGGCCGGTGCGGCCTCGGCTTTTGCCGCAGGAGCCGGGGCGGCAGCAGCCGGTGCAGCTTCAGCTTTGGCGGCCGGAGCAGCAGCGGCAGGCGCCGGAGCAGCAGCAGGCGCAGCGCCTTGTACTTTCAGCTTGAGGATGAAGTCACCAGTGCCGACTTCGTCTTCGAGCTTGACCGCGATGCTTTCCACTACGCCGGCAGCCGGCGATGGGATTTCCATGGAGGCCTTGTCGGACTCCAGGGTGATCAGCGACTGGTCGGCTTCGACGGTGTCGCCGACTTTGACCAGCAGCTCGATGATCTTGGCCTTGCCCGACGAGCCGATGTCCGGGACGTGAATGTCCTGGACAGTGGCAGCGGCCGGAGCTGCGGCCGGGGCAGCAGGCGCCTCGGCAGCAGCAGGTTTTTCGGCGGCTGGTGCCGGTGCAGCAGCGGCAGCAGGCGCCGCCGCCGGGGCCGCATCAGCGGCACCTTCGATTTCCAGCTCCAGCAGTTCGTCGCCTTCTTTCAGGCGGTCGCCCAGCTTCACTTTCAGGCTCTTGACCACGCCGGCCTTGGGAGCAGGGATTTCCATGCTCGCCTTGTCCGACTCCAGGGTCAGGATGCTCTGGTCGGCTTCGACGGTGTCGCCGACCTTTACAAACAGCTCGATTACTTCACCTTCACCGCTGCCGATGTCAGGTACGCGAATGAGTTCGCTCACAAAAAGTCTCCTCAGCAGTCCAGTGGGTTGCGTTTTTCCGGGTTGATCCCGAACTTGACGATGGCGTCAGCCACCACCTTGGGTTCGATCTCACCACGGTCAGCCAAGGCTTCCAGGGCTGCCAACACCACAAAGTGACGGTCGACTTCGAAGAAGTGACGCAGCTTCTTGCGGCTGTCACTGCGGCCGAAACCATCGGTGCCCAGGACTTTGAATTCCTTGGACGGGACCCACTGGCGAATTTGTTCAGCAAACAGTTTCATGTAGTCGGTAGAGGCGATAACCGGCCCCTTACGGCCAGCCAGGCACTCTTCGACGTAGCTCAGCGCAGGCTTCTGGCCTGGGTGCAGGCGGTTGCTGCGCTCTACGGCCAGGCCGTCGCGACGCAGTTCGTTGAAGCTGGTAACGCTCCACACATCAGCGCCGACGTTGAACTCTTCACGCAGGATCTTCGCCGCTTCACGCACTTCGCGCAGGATGGTGCCGGAGCCCATCAGTTGCACGTGGTGTGCCGCTTCCTTGGTGTCTTCTTCGAGCAGGTACATGCCCTTGATGATGCCTTCTTCAACACCGGCCGGCATGGCAGGTTGCTGGTAGGACTCGTTCATCACGGTGATGTAGTAGAAAACGTCCTGCTGCTCTTCGGTCATCTTCTTCATGCCGTCCTGGATGATCACCGCCAGCTCGTAGCCGTAGGTTGGATCAAAGGTGCGGCAGTTCGGGATGGTGGCAGCCAGGATGTGGCTGTGACCGTCTTCGTGTTGCAGGCCTTCGCCGTTCAGCGTGGTGCGCCCGGCGGTACCGCCGATCAGGAAACCACGGGTACGGCTGTCGCCTGCTGCCCAAGCCAGGTCGCCAATGCGCTGGAAGCCGAACATCGAGTAGAAGATGTAGAACGGCAGCATCGGCTGGTTGTGGCTGGAGTACGAAGTACCGGCAGCGATGAAGGAGCTCATGGCGCCCGCTTCGTTGATGCCTTCTTCGAGGATCTGGCCCTTCTTGTCTTCCTTGTAGAACATCACCTGGTCTTTATCGACTGGCTCGTAGAGCTGGCCGACGGAGGAGTAGATGCCCAACTGGCGGAACATGCCTTCCATACCGAAGGTACGGGCTTCGTCCGGGATGATAGGGACGATGCGCGGGCCGATTTCCTTGTCCTTGACCAGCTGCGCGAGGATCCGCACAAAGGCCATGGTGGTGGAGATTTCACGGTCGCCCGAACCGTCAAGGATTGCCTTGAGGGTGCTGAGGTCCGGCGTCGGTACGCTGAAGCTCTGTGCGCGGCGCTGTGGTACGAAACCGCCCAGTGCAGTGCGACGCTCGCTGAGGTAGCGGGCTTCGGCGCTGTTTGGCTCGGGCTTGAAGAACGGCAGGTTCTCCAGCTCTTCGTCCTTGACCGGAATGTCGAAGCGGTCGCGGAACAACTTCAGGCTGTCGACATCGACTTTCTTGGTGTTGTGCGCGGTGTTCTTCGCTTCGCCGGCACCGGTGCCATAACCCTTGATGGTCTTGGCCAGGATGACGGTTGGTTGTTCTTTGTGGTTGACCGCTTCGTGGTACGCCGCGTAGACCTTGTACGGGTCGTGGCCGCCACGGTTGAGTTTCCAGATCTCGTCGTCGGACAGGTCGGCAACCATCGCCTTGAGTTCAGGCGTGTTGAAGAAGTGTTCACGTACGAACGCGCCGTCTTTGGCTTTGTAGTTCTGGTACTCGCCGTCGATGACTTCGTCCATGCGGCGTTGCAGGATACCGTCGACGTCCTTGGCCAGCAGTGGGTCCCAGAAACGGCCCCAGATGACTTTGGTTACGTTCCACTGGGCACCGCGGAACACGCCTTCGAGTTCCTGGATGATCTTGCCGTTGCCGCGAACCGGGCCGTCGAGGCGCTGCAGGTTGCAGTTGATGACGAAGATCAGGTTGTCCAGCTTCTCGCGGCCGGCCAGGGAGATGGCGCCCAGGGATTCCGGCTCGTCGCACTCGCCGTCGCCCAGGAAACACCAGACCTTCTGCTTGCCTTCGGGGATGAAGCCACGGGCTTCCAGGTACTTCATGAAACGTGCCTGGTAGATCGCCTGGATCGGGCCCAGACCCATGGATACGGTCGGGAACTGCCAGAAGTCAGGCATCAGCCAAGGGTGCGGGTACGACGACAGGCCGCCACCGTCGACTTCCTGGCGGAAGTTGTTCATCTGGTCTTCGGTGATGCGACCTTCCATGAACGCACGGGCGTAGACGCCTGGCGAGGTGTGACCCTGGAAGTAGATCAGGTCGCCGCCGTGTTCTTCGGTCGGGGCCTGGAAGAAGTAGTTGAAGCCAATGTCATACAGGGTTGCGCTGGAAGCGAAGCTGGAGATGTGACCGCCCAGGTCAGAATCTTTCAAGTTCGTGCGCATAACCATCGCCATCGCGTTCCAGCGTACCAGCGAGCGAATGCGGCGTTCCATGAACAGGTCGCCAGGCATGCGTGCTTCGTGGGTAACGGGGATGGTGTTGCGGTATGGCGTGGTGATGGCGTAGGGCAGTTGCGAGCCGCTGCGGGTCGCGAGTTCGCCCATACGGGTCATCAGGTAGTGAGCACGGTCTTCGCCTTCTTTGTCGAGAACCGATTCCAGGGCGTCCAGCCATTCCTGGGTTTCGACGGGATCGAGGTCTTGCATGGCTTGCTCCAGGGCGGAAAGGCTACCAGAATCGGTTGCCTGAAGTTTGCGACTGGCCTTGTGGGCAGACGACATAAATTCTTGGATGGCCGAAGGTTGCTTCGGCGTCCTGTAGTTTTACTACAAATCGTCGGCCATTTCAGCCTTTCGAATGTATATACGAGTAGTAAAACTACACAAGACCGAGGTGGTTGCTCGGTCTGGCTGGTGAGCATAATCGTTATTGTTGATCTTTTGCGAACAAGAAAAGGTAGAAGTTTAATGTTGCCTGCCAAAATTAATGATTTTTCAGCTATTTCTAACTTTTGTTCGACAGTCCTTCATCGAGCGTGGTTCTTGCGTTCACAGCCACTCGCCATTCACGCGCCGATCAAGGATAGACCATGAGCCTTCCAACGCTGGTTGAACTCCCAGCCGTTCTGTTGCCATTTGCCAACCGGGCCGAGCAGTCATTTCGTGACGCGGCGGCCATGCTGGATGCCGATCATGGCCTGTCTGCGTGGACGCCGCAACGTTGGGCCGACTTCGCCCGGGTGTGTGCCGCCAGCGATTTTGTGATTGAACAGAGTGTTCGTGACCCTTTGATGTTGCTTGAGCTGGTGGCCTGGGGCGAGCTGGACCGCGGCTTTGCGCCTGATGAGCTGTGTGGGCAGATTGCCGCAGCCGTGCAACAGGCTGAAACAGAAGATGAGCTGGGGCGTGTGCTGCGTCGCCAGCGCACCCGCCAGCAAGTGCGGATCATCTGGCGCGACCTGACCCGACAGGCGGACCTGGTACAGACCTGCCGCGACCTGTCGGACATGGCCGACGCCAGCATCGACCAGGCTTACCAGTGGCTGTACCAGCGCCACTGCGCGCAATTCGGCACCCCCATCGGCGGGCGCAGCGGCGAGCCGCAGCAGATGGTCATCCTCGGCATGGGCAAGCTGGGTGCGGTGGAACTGAACCTGTCGTCGGACATCGACCTGATCTTCGCCTACCCCGAAGGCGGCGAGACCGTGGGCGCCAAGCGGGCCCTCGACAACCAGGAGTTCTTTATCCGTCTGGGCCAGAAGCTGATCAAGGCCCTGGACCCGATGACTGTCGACGGCTTTGTGTTCCGGGTCGATATGCGCCTGCGGCCCTACGGCTCCGCCGGGGCGCTGGTGTTGAGCTTCAACGCATTGGAGCAGTACTACCAGGAGACCAGGGCCGCGACTGGGAACGCTACGCGATGATCAAGGCGCGGGTGGTGGCCGGCGACCAGGTGGCCGGCGCGCAACTGCTCGACCTGCTGCGCCCGTTTGTCTATCGGCGTTACCTGGACTTTTCTGCGATCGAAGCGCTGCGCACCATGAAGCAGTTTGATCCAGCAGGAAGTGCGGCGCAAGGGCATGGCTGACAACATCAAGCTGGGGGCTGGCGGCATCCGCGAGGTGGAGTTTATCGCCCAGGCGTTCCAGCTGATTCACGGTGGCCGCGACCTCAGCCTGCAACAACGGCCGCTGCTGAAGGTGCTGGGCACCCTGGAAGGCCAGGGCTACCTGCCGCCGGCGGTGATTGCCGAGTTGCGTGCCGGCTATGAGTTCCTGCGCTACACCGAGCATGCGATCCAGGCCATTGCCGATCGCCAGACGCAAATGCTTCCCAACACGGACGAGGACCAGGCGCGCATTGCCTTTATGTTGGGTTTTGCCAACTGGACGGCGTTCCATGAACAGTTGATGTATTGGCGTGGCCGGGTGGACTGGCATTTCCGCCAGGTGATTGCCGATCCGGACGAAGAGGAGGGGGTGGAAAGCGAATTGGTGGTGGGTGGCGAGTGGCTGCCCTTGTGGGAAGAATCCCAAAATGAGGAGGCCGCCTGTCGCCAATTGGCCGAAGGCGGCTTTGCCGACGCGCCCAAGGCCTTGAAAGCCTTGGCCAGCCTGCGCGGCAGCCCGCAATTGCGCGCGATGCAGCGCCTGGGGCGTGAGCGTCTGGATGCGTTTATCCCGCGCCTGCTGGCCCAGGCTGTCGAACATGCCAACCCGGACCTGGTGCTGGAGCGTGTGCTGCCGTTGGTAGAGGCCGTCGCGCGGCGTTCTGCTTATCTGGTGCTGTTGACGGAAAACCCTGACGCCTTGCGTCGGTTGTTGACCCTGTGCGCCGCCAGCCCGTGGATTGCCGAGCAGATCACCCGCTTCCCGCTGCTGCTGGACGAATTGCTTAACGAAGGCCGCCTGTTCAAACCGCCCTTGGCGCCGGAACTGGCCGCCGAACTGCGCGAGCGCCTCACACGCATCCCTGAGGATGACCTTGAGCAGCAAATGGAAGCCCTGCGCCACTTCAAGCTGGCGCACCGGTTGCGGGTCGCGGCCTCGGAAATCGCTGGCAGCCTGCCGCTGATGAAGGTCAGCGACTACCTGACCTGGCTCGCCGAGGCGATTCTGGAGCAGGTGCTGGCCCTGGCCTGGCGCCAGACCGTGGCCCGCCACGGTACGCCGCAACGCCTGGACGGTACCTTGTGCGACCCCGGATTTATCATCGTCGGTTATGGCAAGGTCGGCGGTATCGAACTGGGACATGGCTCGGACCTGGACCTGGTGTTTATCCACGACGGTGACCCCCAGGCCGAAACCGACGGCGCCAAGCCGATTGATGGCGCGCAGTTCTTTACCCGCCTGGGCCAGCGGATCATTCACCTGCTGGCCACCCAGACCAACTCCGGGCAATTGTACGAAGTGGATATGCGCCTGCGACCTTCTGGCGCATCCGGCCTGCTGGTCAGCTCCCTGGGGGCATTTGCCCGTTATCAGGAAAACGAGGCCTGGACCTGGGAGCATCAAGCCCTGGTGCGCGCGCGCGTGCTGGTCGGCAGCCAGGACGTGGGCCGGGCGTTTGAGGCCGTACGGGCGCGGGTACTGGGGCGCACGCAGGACCTGGCGAAGCTGCGCCAGGAGGTCAGCGAGATGCGCACCAAGATGCGTGACAACCTGGGCACCAAGTCGACCGCAGCCGGCACCGCGGCGAATGCCTTCGAGCCCACGGCGCTGTTCGATCTCAAGCAGGACGCAGGAGGTATCGTCGATATTGAATTTATGGTGCAATACGCCGCTTTGGCGTGGTCTGCGCAACATCCATTGCTGCTGCGCTATACCGACAATATCCGCATCCTGGAAGGCTTGGAGCAGGTCGGGCTGATGCCCGCCGCCGATGCCCACCTGTTGCGCGAGGTGTATAAGGCCTACCGCTCGGCAGCCCATCGCCAGGCCTTGCAGAACGAGGCGGGTGTGGTGGCCGGGGATCAGTTTGCCGACGAACGGCGGCAGGTGAAACGGATCTGGCAAGAACTGGGGTTAAGCTAAAACACTACGGCGACCCCAATTGAATGTGGAGACCGGCTTTAGGTGGAAGCGGGCTGGCCGGCGATGCAGGCGCTGCGGTCTGGCTGACAGCACGCGGTGATGCTATCGCGGGCCAGCCCGCTCCCACACAAACCGTGACCTACAGTAATTATCGAGGCGGGGAGGCATGAGCCTCCCCGAATCGTTTGTGGAAACTACATGAATATTCTGATCGTTGGGCCCAGTTGGGTCGGTGACATGGTAATGGCGCAGACACTGTTCCAGTGCCTGAAACAGCGTCATCCCGACTGCCAAATCGACGTGCTCGCCCCCGAGTGGAGCCGGCCGATCCTGGAGCGCATGCCCGAGGTACGGCAGGCCTTGAGCTTCCCGCTCGGCCATGGCGCGCTGGAGCTGGCGACCCGGCGGCGGATCGGCAAGTCTCTGGCCGGCCAGTACGACCAGGCGATCCTGCTGCCCAACTCGATGAAGTCGGCCCTGGTGCCGTTCTTCGCCGGCATCCCCAAGCGTACCGGCTGGCGCGGTGAGTTCCGCTATGGCTTGCTCAATGACGTGCGCAAGCTCGACAAGGCCCGCTACCCGCTGATGATCGAGCGCTTCATGGCCCTGGCCTATGCGCCCAATGCCGAGTTGCCGACGCCGTATCCACGGCCGAGCCTGCTCATCGACCCGGTCACCCGCGACGCGGCCCTGGCCAAGTTCGGCCTGAGCCTCGATCGGCCGGTGCTGGCGCTGTGCCCAGGCGCCGAGTTTGGCGAGTCCAAGCGCTGGCCGTCGGAGCATTACGCCAAGGTCGCCGAGCTGAAAATCCGCGAAGGTTGGCAAGTCTGGCTGTTTGGCTCGAAAAACGATCACTCGGTGGGCGAGGATATCCGCCAGCGCCTGATCCCCGGCCTGCGCGAAGAAGCGGTCAATCTCAGTGGCGATACGTCATTGGCCGAGGCCATCGACCTGCTGTCCTGCGCCGACTCGGTGGTGTCCAACGACTCCGGCCTGATGCACGTGGCCGCCGCGCTGAACCGCCCGCTGGTGGCGGTGTACGGCTCCACCTCGCCGGGCTTTACCCCGCCATTGGCCGACAAGGTCGAAGTGGTGCGCCTGGGCCTCGATTGCAGCCCGTGCTTTGACCGCACCTGCCGTTTCGGCCACTACAATTGCCTGCGCCAGTTGCTGCCCGATGCGGTAGCCGAAGCCTTGCAGCGTTTGCAGGGCAACGTGGTCGAGGTTCATTGAGTTGCGGGTACTGGTAATCAAGACCTCATCCCTGGGCGATGTGATCCACGCCTTGCCGGCATTGACCGACGCGGCCCGGGCGATCCCGGGGATTCGCTTTGACTGGGTGGTGGAAGAAGGCTTCGCCGAAATCCCCACCTGGCACCCGGCGGTGGACAAGGTGATCCCCGTGGCGATTCGCCGCTGGCGCAAGAACCTCTGGCAGACCTTCAAGAGTGGCGAGTGGCGCCGCTTCAAGAAGCAGATCCAGTCGACTAAATACGACCTGGTAATCGACGCCCAGGGCCTGCTTAAAAGCGCCTGGCTGACCCGCTATGTGCGGGCGCCGGTGGCGGGCTTTGACAGAGATTCAGCTCGCGAACCCATTGCTGCGCGCTTCTATTCCCGGCGCCTGGCGGTTGCTCGTGGCCAGCATGCGGTGGAGCGCTTGCGCCAGCTGTTCGCCGTGGCCCTGGGCTATGACCTGCCCAAAGGCCTTGGGGATTACGGCCTGAGCACTGAGAAACTGCTCGGCCTGCCGCCTAAGAAGCCTTTTGTGCTGCTGCTGCACGGCACCACCTGGGACACCAAGCACTGGCCCGAAGCCTACTGGCGCGAGCTGGCCGAGCGCATGGGCAGCCTGGGAGTGGATGTGAAACTGCCGTGGGGCAATGCCGCCGAAAAAGCCCGCGCCGAACGCCTGGCCCAGGGCCTGGCCAATGCCGAAGTCTTGCCCAAGCTGAACCTGGCCGGTGTGGCGCGGGTATTGGCCGGCGCCAGGGCCTGTGTGGCGGTGGATACCGGCCTCGGGCACCTGGCCGCTGCGCTGGATGTGCCGACGATCTCCCTGTTCGGCCCGACCAACCCGGGCCTGACCGGTGCCTATGGCAAGGCGCAGATTCATCTGGGCAGCGATTTCCCCTGCGCGCCCTGCCTGCAAAAGAAATGCACCTACCAACCGAGCGCTGAAGACCAGCGCCGGTTTGATCTCAAGCGCGAGTGGCCACTGTGCTTTACTCGCCTGAACCCTGAGCGTGTGGCCAGCCGACTGAGCACGTTGTTATTGGCTGAGGAGCTGCACTGATGCAACTGGCATTTGTACTGTACAAATATTTCCCCTTTGGTGGCTTGCAGCGCGACTTCATGCGCATCGCCCTGGAGTGTCAGCAGCGCGGTCACCAGATTCGTGTGTACACCTTGATCTGGGAAGGCGACGTGCCACCCGGTTTTGAAGTGCTGGTGGCGCCGGTCAAGGCGTTCTTCAACCATCGGCGCAACGAGAAGTTGACCGCCTGGATGCAGGCCGACCTGGCCAAACGCCCGGTGGACCGCTTGATCGGCTTCAACAAAATGCCCGGCCTGGATGTGTACTACGCGGCAGACGGCTGTTTTGAGGACAAGGCACAGAACCTGCGGCATTCGCTGTATCGCAGCTTTGGCCGCTACCGGCACTTTGCCGAGTACGAGCGCGCGGTGTTTGCCAAGGAGGCCAAGACCCAAGTGCTGATGATCTCCGAGGTCCAGCAGCCGCTGTTTATCAAACACTACGACACGCCGCTGGCGCGCTTCCACCTGCTGCCACCGGGCATCGCCCAGGACCGTCGGGCGCCGCCGAATGCGGCCGAGATCCGCGCCGGCTTCCGTGCCGAATTCAACCTCGCGGACGACGATCTGCTGCTGGTGCAGATCGGTTCGGGCTTCAAGACCAAGGGCGTGGACCGCAGCCTCAAGGCGCTGGCCGCACTGCCGCCAGACCTGAAGAAGCGCACCCGCCTGTTTGTAATTGGCCAGGACGACCCCAAAGTATTCCAATTGCAGAGTGCTACCCTGGGCCTGGGCGACAATGTGCAGTTCCTCAAGGGGCGCAGTGATATCCCGCGTTTCCTGCTGGGCGCCGACCTGTTGATTCACCCGGCGTACAACGAAAACACCGGGACCGTGCTGCTCGAAGCCCTGGTGGCCGGGTTGCCGGTACTGGTCACAGCGGTGTGTGGTTATGCCCATTACATCAGCGAAGCTGATTGCGGGCGTGTGCTGGACGAGCCTTTCGAACAGGCCCAGCTCAACCAGTACCTGGCCGGGATGCTCAGTGATCAGCAGCAACGTGCGGCCTGGAGCCGCAATGGTCTGGCCTTCGCCGAGACGGCCGACCTCTATAGCATGCCGCAGCACGCTGCGGATGTAATTCTGGCGGAGCAACACTGATGAAGTTGATTCTTGCCGAACCGTTCAAGAGCCTTTGGGCCGGGCGCGATGCGTTCGCCGAAGTCGAGCTGTTGGAGGGTGAGGTTTACCGTGAACTGGAAGCCCGTCGCACCTTGCGCACCGAGGTGGATGGACGCGGCTACTTTGTGAAAATCCACCGTGGCATCGGCTGGGGTGAAATTTTCAAGAACCTGTTCACCGCCAAACTGCCGGTGCTGGGCGCCGGGCAGGAGTGGCAGGCAATCCAGCGCCTGCATGAAGTGGGCGTACCGACCATGACCGCCGTGGCCTACGGCGAGCGCGGCGCCAACCCGGCCGACCAGCATTCCTTTATTGTCACCCAAGAGCTGGCGCCGACCATCAGCCTGGAAGACTTGAGCATGGACTGGCTCAAGCAGCCACCCGAGCCGCGTCTCAAGCGCGCGCTGATTGCCGAAGTGGCCCGCATGACCGGGATGATGCATCGCGCTGGCGTCAACCATCGTGACTGCTACATCTGCCACTTCCTGCTGCACACCGACAAACCGGTGACGGCCGATGACTTCAAACTGTCGGTGATCGACCTGCACCGTGCCCAAGTGCGCCCGCGCATCAGTCAGCGCTGGCGCAACAAGGATTTGGCGGCCCTGTATTTCTCGATCCTGGATATCGGCCTGACCCGCCGCGACAAGTTGCGCTTCCTCAAAGGCTACTTCCAGCAACCCCTGCGCCAGATCCTGGCCGAGGAAGGCGCGCTGCTGCAGTGGCTGGAGCGCAAGGCCAGCAAGCTCTATGACCGTAAAGTCCGGTACGGAGGTGCGCTCTGATGGCGGGTTGGAACCTGGAACCTGCTTACTCGGAGCTTGTGGACGATTTTGGTAGCCTCGATGCGGTGTTTGCCCTGCAAGGCGAGCGGCTGACCCGTGATCCGCTGTCCGAAGTCATTCGTGTGCAGCGCGGCGGGGTCAACTATTACGTCAAGCGCTACACCGGCGCCGGCAAGGGGTTGCGGCGTTACCTGGGCAAGCCACGGGTCAAGTCCGAATGGCAGAACCTCAAGCGCTTCGCCAAGTGGGGCATTCCCACGGCCGAAGTCGTGGCCTGGGGCCTGGAGCGCAAGGGCCTGGCCTATGATCGTGGGGCGATGATCACCCGCGAGTTGCCCCGCACCGAAGACCTGGCGGCCCTGGCTGAACGCAAGGATCCGCAATTGTCCGACCCGGTATGGGTCGACAAGGTCAGCCGCCAGCTCGCCGAATACACCCGGACCATGCACGACCACCGGTTTACCCACAACGATTTGAAGTGGCGCAACCTGTTGATCGACGACCAGCAGACCCTGTACCTGATCGACTGCCCCAACGGCGACTTCTGGCGCGGGTTCTGGCTCAAGTACCGGATCACCAAGGACCTGGCGTGCCTGGACAAGGTTGCCAAATACCACTTGTCGGCCACCCAGCGCCTACGCTTCTACATGCAATATTGTCGGCGCAAGCACCTGAATACGTCGGATAAACAGCGGATTCGCCATGTGCTGAAGTTTTTCGAGGGACGCGAATGAATGACTTCCTGGCAACTGAAGATCGGGCCTTGCTGGAGCGCAATGGCCTGGCTGACTTCGACGCCCTGTGGGCTAGGCAACTGGACGCAGTGGATGAGCCCAACACCAGTCGCGGCGGCTGGAGCAGTGTGTTCCGCCTGGAACTCGAAGGCCGTGGCTATTACCTCAAGCGCCAGAGCAACTACCTGACGCGCACCCTGCATCGGCCCTTTGGCGAGCCGACCTTTGCCCGTGAGTTTCGCAATATCAGCCGCTATCGGCAGAAGGCGATCCCGGCCTTGCAGGCCGCTTTTTATGGCGAGCGCAAGGTTGCCGGCGAATACCGCGCCTTGCTGCTGACCCGCGCGCTGGATGGCTGGAATGACCTGGACTCACTGCTCGAGCAGTGGCCGGCCCTGAGTGCCGCCCAGCACCACGCGATCCTCGTGGCTTGCGGCCAATTGGCGCGCAAGCTCCATGGCGTCGGCCAGGTGCATGGCTGTTTTTACCCCAAACATATCTTCCTGCAGGCCACCGGCGACGGTTACGCAGCGCAGTTGATCGACCTGGAAAAAACCCGGCCGCTGTTGCTGGGCCGGCGTGATCGGGTCAAAGACCTTGAGCCATTGCTGCGCCGTGCTGGCGCATGGACGGCAGCGCAGGTGCGGCAATTCCTGGCGGCCTACCTCGACCAGCCGGAGGACAGTTCGCTGGTGGATACCTGGGCGCAGTACCTGGCGGGGCGGCGCAGTCACAAGGAGGCCCGCTGATGCGGTTGTCTGAGCTCAAAAACGCCGGGCGTACGCCCACGTTGCCCTTGAGTATTGAGTTGGCGGATGCAGCGGGCCCTGGGCAGTTGCAACTGCTGAGCCTGTTGCGGGTGTTGCCCGGCCAGCGTTATGTGGGCGCGGCCATCTGGCGTGGCCGGCCGGTGCTGGCCAAGTTGCTGGTGGGTAGCAACGCCGCGCGACATTTCCAGCGCGAACTCCAGGGCGTGCGCCTGCTCGCCGAGCAAGGCCTCACTACCCCGCTGTTGCTCGCCGACGGCCTGCAAGACGGTGAGGGTGGCTGGCTGCTGTTCGAGTTTCTGGAAGGGGCCCAAAGCCTGGCCGACGCCTGGGCGGCAGTCGAAGCCTTGCCGCCCTTGGCCGATGAGCAACAGGCGGTACTGGCCGAAGCGCTGGGTGCGATTGCCCAGATGCACGCCAAGGGTTTGTGGCAGGAAGATCTGCACCTGGACAACTTGATGCGTCAGGCTGACAAGCTGTATTTGATCGACGGGGGGGGGATCTGCGTCGAACAGGCGGGTAAACCCCTGTCACGTAACCGGGTGCTGGAAAACCTCGGGGTGTTTTTTGCCCAGTTACCGAGCGACCTCGAACCGTTTACCGAAGAATTACTGGTGCACTACCTGTTAAGCAACGGCGAGCACGCGTTGCCCCTGGAAGCCTTGCAAAAACAGGTGCGCAAAGTGCGCGCCTGGCGCCTGAAAGACTTCATGGGCAAGATTGGCCGTGAGTGCACCTTGTTCAGCGTAGTGCGCGGGGCCTTTGGGCTGCGCGCCATCCGGCGTGAAGAAGAAGCTACCCTGCTGCCGGTACTGGCAAACGTCGATAGGCTTGTCGACCAGGGCCAAATGTACAAGGCCGGCGCCTCGGCCACGGTGGCCGGGGTTGATGCTGCGGGTCGAGCGCTGGTGATCAAGCGCTACAACATCAAGGGTTTTATGCACTGGCTCAGGCGCTTCTGGAGGCCCAGCCGCGCCTGGCACGCCTGGAGCGAAGGCAACCGCCTGACATTCCTGGGGATTGCCACGCCCAAGCCCCTGGCGCTTCTGGAGCGACGCTTTTTCTGGCTGCGCAGCCGGGCTTATCTGGTCACCGAGCACCTGTCCGGGCCCGACCTGATCGAACACCTGGCCCCTTACGTGGACAGCGGCGAGGTGCCCGAGCCTGAGCTATTGGCCCTGGATCGCCTGTTTGGCGAGCTGATTCGCGAGCGGATCAGCCATGGCGACTTCAAGGGGCGCAACCTGTTCTGGCAAGGAGGGCGTTGGGTGCTGATTGATCTGGATTCGATGTGTCAGCATGGCTCGCTGAGCAGCTTCGCACCGGCGTTTGCCAAGGACCGTGCGCGGTTTATGCGCAACTGGCCGGTTGATAGTGCTTTGTATCGTGTGATTGATCAGCGCTTGCCCAAGGTGAGCGAGTTAGTTGGGTGATCCGCGTGAGGCCGTCATAAGTCGTAGCGATTTCTTCAGGTCTGGGAAATCACAGTGTTTTCGAAGGCAAGGGGCATTACTTAATATTTTGATTAAGTAGTGCTCTGGACATTGTTTGTTGGGGTTAATAGGTTGTATCGACGCTTGATAAGAATATCTTATATAGATGTTTGTTGAATGGTCGAAATGTTAATTCCGGGAGTGTGCAAATGACTTCGATAACAGGCTTTCATCCGTTTTCTTTTTACAGTGATCTGGCCGGTAAAAATAAGCCGATAGATCCGGTGAATCCAACAAGCCCAATAGATAAAGTGCAGTCGGGTGTGCGCAATCCAAAGGACACAACCGCTGGTGATGACGCCGAATTTTTTAACGCCGATACCCAGGAATGGCAGCCAACCGCCTCTAATGGCAAAGGTGATGGCAGTTATGTGAACTTTGGTGATCCCTATCGAGAGCCCATAGATCATGAACTGGTTTACGGAGCCAATGGGGAGTGGCAATTAAAAGCTGATGGATGATTGCTTAAAAGTTGAGTGGGTATTTTTGTTTGTGGTTCTTTGTAATTTTGGTGGGTACTTTTCAAAGTGTAGGGGGCGGGTTATAGGAAGTTTCTGTTATTAATGTGGGAGCCAAATGGGCAATGTTATTTGCCCATTGGTTTTTATCACTCAAAAGCTGTACTGGGCTCCTGCGCCCGCATACCACGACCTGCCGGGCGCGGCTTCGTAATAACGATCGTTGCCATCGCCGACAATCACCGAACCGATGTACTGGCGATCCAGCAGGTTGTCCAGGCGCAGGGTCTGGTGAAAGGTCCAGTGTTCGACTTTCTGTTCAAAGCGTGCACGCCAGTTGAAAACGCTGTAAGCCGGAGCAGCATGCTTCTGGTTGGTGTCTTCGACATAGATCTTGCTGCGGTACATGCCTTCGACGGCGGTGCTGACCCAGTCCCGTGGTTTCCAGTTCAGTTCGGCAAAGAGCGTGGTCTGTGGGACGCCGGGTAGGTAGTTGCCCTTCTCCACGGTTTTGCCGCTGTTGCTGAAGTTGCTGTCGTAGGTGGCTTGCAGGCGGCTGTAGGCGAGGTTGGCGCTCCACTGTTCGCTCAGTTGGCTTTCGATACCCAGCTCAAAGCCACGGCGCAGGGTGCGGCCGGCGTTTTGGTAGCTGGTGCGTCCGCCATTGGACTGTGCGACTACCAGCTCATCCTCGGTGGTGATCTGGAACACAGCGGCATTGACCCGCGTGCTGTTGTTCACCTGCGCCTTCAAACCCACTTCATATTGAGTACTTTCTGACGGCTTCAGGCCAAAGTTGAAACCTTCGATGGCGCCCGGGGCGTAGGCCATTTCGGCTTGGGTCGGCGTTTCGAAGCCCTTGCCAGCGCTGACATAGCCGTGCAGCTCAGGGGTAAACGCGTACATCACGCTCATCGACGGCGTGTTCTTCTGGTAGGTCTTGTTGCCACTGGCATCGCCATTGCTCAGGAACTGGTCATCGACGTCCATTTCCATGGTGCTGTGGCGCAGCCCGGCTTGCAGGGTCCAGCGGTCGATGGCCCAGTTGGCCTGGATATACGGGTCAAGGCTGCGGGCGGTGTCGATTTCATTGCGGCGTAATTCGCCTTTCACGCCGAGGGTGTTGCCGTTGTAGTTCTTGTAGCCGTGACGGCTATCTTCGCTCTGGTCGAAGTCCAGGCCGGTGATGATCATCAATTCGCCCGGCATGCTGTCGATGGGCTGCATCCAGCGCACGCCACCGCCGTAGAACTTGCGGTCGAATTGCACGACGCCACCGCCGCGTTCGTTGGCCGGGTTAAGCCCCCCGTTCACCGTGAACTTTGGAATCGACAAATACTGAATCACATTCCTGCGCCCGGTGTAGGCATTCACCTGCAATGTCGCATCGCCAATGTACCGCTCGTAATTCATCCCTACCTGTTGGTGATCAATGCTCTTGCGTGTGTTGTACGCCAGGGCATTGCTGCTCACCGAGCGCGGGTCGGCCTTGTAGCCTGCCCAGGTCTGCCCCAGCGGGTCCTGGGTGCCGTTCTGCTCCAGGCTGCTGTAGATCAGGGCCAGCTTGCTGTCGTCATCGGGCTCGAGGTTGAGCTTGGCGAAGGTCTGGTCGCGGCGGGCGCTGCTGTGGTCGCGGTAGCCGTCGGTGTCCATGCGTGAGGCATCGAGGACAAAACCGGCGCCCTGCACCGCGCCCTCGGCGCTGAGGTGATGCTTGTTCAGGCCATCGCTGCCGACCAGGGTTTCGGCGCCGATACGGGGTGGGCCTTCGCCGTTGCGCGAGAACATCTGGATCACCCCGCCGGCGTTGCTGCCATACAGGGTGGCGGCCGGGCCGCGCAGGACTTCGATGCGGTCGGCGGTGTCGAGGTTGAAGGTGGCGGCCTGGCCCTGGCCGTCCGGGGTGCTGGCGGGGATGCCATCGGCAATCAGTTTGATCCCGCGTACGCCAAACGCCGAGCGCGCGCCAAAGCCACGGGAGGAAATCTGCAGGTCCTGGGCATAGTTCTGGCGGTTCTGCACCACTAGCCCCGGCACGCGGGACAGGGCTTCCGAGGCATTGATGCCCAGCTGGCCGTCGCTGATCTGCTCACGGCTGATGCTGTCCACCGAGTAGGGCAGGTCGAAACTGCGGCTGGCACTACGCGAGCCCGTCACCACACTGGGGTCGAGAATCAGTGGGGCCTCTTCGGCCAGGGCCGTTTGCTGCAGGCCCAGCAGGCTGGGGAGCAACATCGCAAAACAGGTGGGAGCAACAACTTTCATGAGCGAACCAACTTCTATGACGCGCAGCGCGGGCGCGGAAAAAAGGGCGCGAGTTTAACGATTCTGCGTGGCGTTTCCGACGAATATTCCCGCAAAATGCCGGCATATTCGTCTTACGCCATCTTGGGTTAGGCTGTCCGCCCCATGCCAAAGAGGGTTGCCCGTGAATCCTACAAATATTCTGCTGCTTGCCGCCATTGTCCTTTCGACCACCGCCTGCGGCACCCTCGACACGGTGTTTCGCGAAGACGCAGTAGCCAGCCAGAAACTCAAGGACCTGCGCAGCCACTGCGAGAGCGTGCCCCGTATCTACAGCGGGGTGGTGTATGACTTCTGCTCCCTGAATGGCGAACCCAACGGCAAGAAAAGCCTGGAAGACCAGCAGATTGCCTCGGTACCCTGGATTGCCATTGATTTTGCCCTGTCGGGTGTCCTCGATACTTTGGTACTGCCCTACACCGTCTACCGACAGAACCGCGATGGCAGTATCGAGATTTTCCGATGATGCCTCTTGTTTCTCCCTGCCATTTGCGGCTAGAGGCGTTTTGCCGCTTTTAAGCTATAATCCCGCCCTTTAGCTTTTCTCGCCGAGGCGAGGGGCACATATTTTTCAGGCGCCAGCGCCTGCATGCAGACTAAAAGAGGCTAGACCCCAGTGGCATTGACGATTCTTGGCCTGTCCGGCGCCCTTAGCCATGATCCTTCCGCAGCCCTGTATATCGACGGCAAGCTGATCGCGGCGGCCGAAGAAGAGCGCTTCGTACGTGATAAACATGCAAAGAACCGCATGCCCTACGAATCGGCGAAGTTCTGCCTGGAACAGGCTGGCATCAAACCCTCCGACGTTGATGTGGTGGCGATCCCGTTTGCCCCGATCAGCTTGTTCGGCGAGGCTCGCTGGCACTATGCCAAGCGTTACTGGTACGCCCCGGACCGCGCCCTTGACGCGATCCTGATGGGCAACCGGCGCTACAAGCGCTATCGCAACAAGATTGTCTGGTGCCTGGAGCAACTGGGCTTCGATCCGAAGAAGATCAAGATCGAACCGGTTGAACACCACCTGGCCCACGCCTCCAGCGCCTATCACTGCTCGGGCTTCCAGGAGAAGACCGCGATCCTCGGGATCGACGGTAAAGGCGAGTACGCCACGACCTTCTTCGGTTATGGCGAGAACGGCAAGATCCACAAGATCAAAGAATTCTACGACCCGGACTCCCTGGGCGGCCTGTACGGCGCGATCACCGAGTTCCTCGGTTTCGAGATGCTCGACGGCGAGTTCAAGGTCATGGGCATGGCACCCTATGGCGATGCCAGCAAGTACGATTTCTCGCGCCTGGCCTCTTTTGAAAATGGCGAGTTGGTGATCAACACCGACTATGCCAACGTCATCGGCCTGCGCCGCTATAAAGAGAAGGGCAAGGGCTTCTACTTCTCGCCAAAACTGATCGAGTGGCTGGGCCCCAAGCGCGAAGGCGATATCGCCGACGAGCCGTACATCCACTACGCGGCCAGCATGCAGGCTCTGTTCGAGAAGCTGTCGTTGCAGATGATCGACCATTACCTGGGCGATATCCTCAAGGAAACCGGCAAGCTGGCCTTCGCCGGCGGCTGCGCGTTGAACGTCAAGTTGAACCAGAAGATCATTGCCCGCGATGACGTCAAGGAGCTGTTCGTGCAGCCGGCGTCCGGCGATGCCGGCACCGCCGTGGGCGCGGCGGCCTATGTGTCCCATGCCCGTGGGGTACCGGTAGAGAAGATGGAGCACGTCTATCTCGGCCCGTCCTACAGCAACGAAGAAGTGATTGCCGCGTGTGCCAAGCACCCGAGCAAGCCGAAGTGGCGCCAGATCGACGATATGCCCAAGCGCATCGCCCAGATCATGGTCGACGGCAACCCGGTAGCCTGGTTCCAGGGACGCATGGAGTTCGGTCCGCGCGCCTTGGGCGGTCGTTCGATCATCGGTTGCCCGAGCGCCGTGGGCGTGGCTGACCGGATCAACCACCAGATCAAGTTCCGCGAGCGCTGGAGGCCCTTCTGCCCGTCGATGCTCGACACCGTGGCCCCGCAGATGATCAAGGTCGATCACCCGGCCCCGTTCATGACCTTCACCTTTGAAGTCGCCGAAGAGTGGAAAACCCGCGTGCCGGAAGTGGTCCATGAAGATGGCACCTCCCGCGCCCAGGTGCTCAAGCGCGAGTACAACCCGCGCTACTACGACATGATGAAAGAGCTGGAAGTGCTGACCGGCAACGGTGTGTCCCTGAACACCTCGCTCAACCGCCGTGGCGAAGCAATGATCTGCTCGCCGACCGACGCATTGAACATGTTCTTCGGCTCCGACCTGCAGTACCTGATCATGGAAGACATCCTGGTCGTCAAAGATGGTGTGGAAGGGGCAAGCCGTTGACTGAAGCACTGATTGGCGTCGTCATCCCTGCCTACAACTACGCGCGCACCCTGGGGCGCGCGGTTGAGTCGGTGCTGGCGCAACTCGACGAAGCCGATGCGCAGTTGTTGGTGATTGATGACGGCTCTACCCGACGACACGCCGCAGGTGCTGGACGCTCTGCTGGCCAAGCATCCGGGACGCTTCCAGGTGTTGCGCAAGCCCAATGGCGGCCTGGCCTCGGTGCGCAATCGTGGCATTGAGGAGTCTGCGGGCCAGTACCTGATGTTCCTGGACGCCGATGATGAAATGGCCCCGGGCGCCCTGGCCCTGGTTGCGCAGCATATTGCTGCTCACCCGGATAGCCGCCTGATCATCGGTGGCCACTGGTCGGTATTTGAAGATGGCAAGCGCCGCCTGCATGCCGTCAAGCCGTTGCCTGCTACGCCTTATCTGCGGGTGCGCGGGTATTTGCTGGACAAGACCATCGCCATCTCCAATGGCGCCTGCGCCATGCACCGGGAGATTTTTGCGGTAGGCAACTACCCGGAGCGCATGCGCAACGCCGAGGATATCCCGGTGTTTGCCCAGGCCCTGGCGCGCGTGCCCTGCACGGTTATCGACCAGCCGCTGGCCTTGATCTACAAACATGCAGACAGCTTGCGGCATGACATCAAGCACAGTGTGGCGGCGGGTGTGAGCCTGGTTGACGAGGTGTTTTCGCCAGTGCGTATGCCGGCAGAGTTGCAAGGCTTGCGCCGTGCGTTTCTCGCGCAGCGCTGCCTGTCTTTGTTTCGCAATTGCTTCAGTGCTGGTGAATACACGCTTGCCAGGCAGTTTTACTGCCAGGCGGTACGTACAGACTGGCGCGCCCTGACGCGTTGGTCGTACACACGCAAGGCGCTTCAGCTGATGTTCAAGTAAGCGTTTTGTAGCCTGTTACGCTACGCCTGGAATGACCTATGAAGCGCCTGAGTTGATTGCAATGACCGGGCGTTGGTTTTTTTGTGGCGTGGTGGTTTTTCTGGAACATATGTTTTCAAATCTTGTGCACACGATGTGACGCCAGGTTTTAAGGGGGGGGTGTGGTTGGTATCGGCAGTAAATTGTGGGCCCGGGTTTTGAGTGTTGTCGTCGAACAGCCCGTTCGAGTGGCATTTTTCGGGAGTTTGCTGCTATCCCTGATCGCCGTATTGGGCGCCGCGACAGTCGGGCGTGATGCGGCGTTCTACCTGACCATTGCCCAGGACGCTCACGTCCACGGCCCTAAAGCCGCCTTTGCCCTGTTCAACTGGCCCTGGTTCTCCCTGCTCCTGGCGGGCACCCATTCGGTTACAGCCCTGCCCATAGAGCTGAGTGCTTACTTGTGGTGTTCGCTGTTTGCCGCCGGGACCTGTGCCCTGCTGGTTGACTGCGTTCGCCAGCGCTCGGTGCAGGTTGCGCCCTGGGCCTGCCTGGTGGTGCTGGCGATGCCGGCGTTCAACGAGTTTCGCGGTGAGATCCTGCGTGAGTTCGGCTTCTGGTTTTTCTGCACCCTGACGCTCTGGCTGGCCATGCGTTGGCAGGCTCGAGGGGGGTGGCTGCGTGCGGCAACCATCCACCTGGCAATTGTCGCGGCGGCAGCCTTCCGGCTGGAAGCGTTGTTGCTGTTGCCTGCGCTGGGCTTATGGCAGTTGCCTGGCCTGTGGGTGCGTGAGCGGCGCCTGGCACTCCTGCAGTTTATTGCGCTACCGCTGCTCGGCGTGGTTGCGGGGATGGTGTTGGTCACGGCAACGGGTGGTTTTTCATCGGCGCGCGTTGCCTACTATATGGACCTGATCAACCCGAGCAGTGTCCTGGCGTCATTTGATTTGCTGCGCGAGCAGTTCGCCAACTCGCTGATCAACAAGTACTCCCAGGATGAAGCCGGACGCATCATCTTTTTTGGCATCCTGGCGGCCATGGCCATCAGCTTTGTGAATATTTGCGGTCCGTTTGCCGTGCCGTTTTTACGGGGCCGCAATTGGCAGGCGATCAAGCGCTACTGGCATGAATACCGGCCTTTTGCCTGGGCGGCGGTGTTGTACCTGCTGGTATTGTTGTTGTTCTTTATCCAGCAGCAGTTCATGAACATGCGCTACATGAGCTTCTTGAACCTGCTGTTGGTGCCAGCGCTGGCGATGGCGCTGCAGATGTTTGCCCAGCAGTTCCCGCGCCTGGGCAAGGCGCTGGTGGCGATATGCCTATTGGTGATGCTGTCCAATGTGGTGTCCACCGGGCCGGGCAAGGTCCAGTACGTCGAGGCGGGGCGCTGGATGGCGGCGAATGTCGAGCCGGATGTGCCTGCTTACTTCGATGATGGTCGTATCGGCTATTACGCTGGACGGGGTTATCTGCTCAAGCAATTGACGCGGGAGGTGGCAATGTCACCGGCCTATGCGGATAAATTCCGCTACTTCCTGATCGAAGCCCGCGGCAACGAGCCCTGGCTCACCAGTTGGCTGGCCGAGCGCAACCTGCGCATCGTCGAGCGCTTCGCCAATCGTCGAGGCGCCACGGTACTGGTCATCACCCAGTAAGATCAGTCCAGTAGTTGCCGCAGGCGCTCAATCAACGGCGCCTGTTGACTGCCTGCCGGCAAGCCCTGGCGATAGCCATCGAAAAAGGCTTGCCCGGCATCATCGCCCAGCAGCCACTGGCGGTCCTCAGGGTAGCGTCGCAGGTGGCTGAAGTTACGCAGGCGCTTGCTCTGGCTCAGGGGGGCGGTCTGGCAACTCAGGTCGGCAATGTCGATCAGCCCCAGGGTGTTTTCCGGTGTCAGGACCACGTTGCCAAAGTGCAGCGAGCGAAAGTACACGCCCTTCTCATGCAATTGCGCAATGAAGCTGCCAAGACGCACACGCAGGGCGTCGGCCTCGGTTTTGGCAAGCTGCAACTGGCGGATGGTTTCCCCGGCCAGCGGGCTGTAGTACACCGCATCCCGCGCAATGCTGGGGATGCGATACACCGCAATGATGCGCGGGCAGGGGATATCCCGTTGCTGCAGGGCGCGGGTGTTGTTGGCGAAACGTTGTGCATACGGGTAGAACAGCGCCGAACTGAGCAGGCGCTTGCGCCGGAACAGTTTGAGCATGCAACCATCGGTCAACCGGAGCACCTTGTCGCCAGAACCATCGGCTTCCAGCACCTGCGCGCCGGCGCGCAGTGCCTCATAGGTGTTGTGATCGATTACTTGCATGCCTGACTCCCATCAATAGCCGGTTATCTTAACCGACTTGGTGCAAGGCTGGCCCCTGCTCATGTTTTTTGGGCTGAAGAGGCCTGTGATATGATCCGCGCCTTACTGATTTGCGCGGATTCCCATGAGCAGTCCTGAACCGAAAACCCAGTCGACGCTGGCGATTTACTTTCGCCTCCTGACTTACGTACGGCCTTATGTGGGTCTGTTCATCCTGAGTATCGTCGGGTTCCTGATCTTCGCATCGACCCAGCCGATGCTCGCTTATATCCTCAAATATTTCGTCGATGGCCTGGCGAACCCCGAGGCCAGTCTGTTCCCCGGCAACCCCTATCTGGGCAAGTTGCAGTTGCTGGAAACCGTGCCGCTGATGATCGTGCTGATCGCGGCCTGGCAGGGCGTAGGTTCGTTCCTCGGCAACTTCTTCCTGGCCCGGGTTTCCCTGGGGTTGGTCCACGACCTGCGTGTAGTGCTGTTCAACAAGCTGTTGGAGTTGCCCAACCGCTTCTTTGACAAGAACAACTCCGGCCATCTGATCTCGCGCATTACCTTTAACGTGACCATGGTCACCGGTGCTGCCACCGATGCGATCAAGGTGGTTATCCGTGAAGGCATGACCGTGATTTTCCTGTTCTGCACCCTGGTGTGGATGAACTGGAAACTGACCCTGGTGATGCTGGCGATCCTGCCGGTGATCGGCATGATGGTGAACAGCACCAGTCGTAAATTCCGCAAGCAAAGCAAGAAAATCCAGGTGTCCATGGGCGACGTGACCCATGTGGCATCCGAGACGATCCACGGCTACCGCGTGGTCCGCAGCTTTGGCGGTGAGCAGTATGAAAAGGTGCGCTTCAAGCAGGCGAGCCTGAGCAACACCGAGAAGCAGCTGGCGATGACCAAGACCGGCGCGGTGTACACGCCGATGCTGCAGTTGGTGACCTACAGTGCGATGGCCGTGGTCATGTTCCTGGTCCTGTATTTGCGTGGCGATGCCTCGCCGGGTGATCTGGTGGCCTACATCACCATGGCCGGCCTGTTGCCCAAGCCGATTCGCCAGCTTTCCGAAGTCAGCTCGACCATCCAGAAGGGTGTGGCGGGCGCCGAAAGTATTTTCGAGCAGTTGGATGAGCCGGTAGAAGTTGACCAGGGCGTGATTGAACATGAGCGTCTGGCGGGGCGCATTGAAGTGCGCAACCTCAGCTTCCAATACCCGGATAGCGACAAGAAGGTGCTCAACGACATCAGCTTTATCGTCGAGCCTGGGCAAATGGTCGCACTGGTAGGGCGTTCGGGCAGCGGCAAATCCACCCTGGCGGGCTTGATCCCACGCTTCTATCAGCACGAACAGGGGCAGATTCTGCTCGATGGCGTACGCGTGCAGGATTTCACCCTGCGTAACCTGCGCCGGCAAATCGCCCTGGTGACCCAGCAGGTCACCTTGTTCAACGACACCGTGACCAACAACATCGCCTATGGCGACCTGGCCGGCGCGCCCACCGACGCGGTGCATCATGCCGCTCGCGAAGCCTATGCCGATGAGTTCATCGTGAAGATGCCCCAGGGCTATGAAACCCTGGTGGGCGAGAACGGCGTGTTGCTGTCCGGTGGCCAGCGCCAACGCATCGCGATTGCCCGGGCCCTGCTCAAGGATGCGCCGCTGTTGATTCTCGACGAGGCCACCTCGGCCCTGGATACCGAGTCCGAGCGCCATATCCAGGCTGCCCTGGACCATGTGGTGAAGAACCGCACGACCCTGGTGATTGCCCACCGCCTGAGCACCATCGAGAAAGCCGACCTGATCCTGGTGATGGATGACGGCCAGATTGTCGAGCGCGGCACCCACGTCGAGTTGCTGGCGAAGAATGGCTACTACGCGCGGTTGCACGCCAAGGAGTTCGAAGAAGGTGACCCGGTGGCGCCCTCCCACGTGACAGATGCCTATTGAGGCGCCATTGCAGCCAGGCTGGCATTGACCGCCAGGATTGAATCGGTCGATGCTTTTCCCTGTGCTAATATCGCGCCCCTGTTCATTTTGTATGTGGGTTGCTCCATGAAGTTGTCCATGCCGCGATTCGATCAAGCCCCTGTCTTGGTGGTCGGCGATGTCATGCTCGACCGTTACTGGCATGGCGGTACCTCACGGATTTCCCCTGAGGCACCGGTACCGGTAGTCAAGGTCGAGCAAATCGAAGACCGTCCAGGGGGCGCTGCCAACGTTGCCCTTAACATCGCCGCGCTCGGCGCCCCGGCCTCCCTGGTCGGCGTGACCGGCGACGACGAAGCCGCCGACAGCCTGACCAACAGCCTGCGCGGCGCTGGCGTGCGTGCGCTGTTCCAGCGCATTGCCCACCAGCCGACCATCGTCAAGTTGCGGGTCATGAGCCGTCACCAGCAATTGCTGCGTATCGACTTTGAAGAACCCTTTGCCACCGACGCCCTGGCCCTCAGTGATCAGGTCGACGCGTTGCTCGAAGGCATCAAGGTGCTGGTGCTGTCGGACTACGGCAAAGGCGCACTGAAAAACCACCAGGTGCTGATCCAGGCCGCCAAGGCCCGGGGTATCCCGGTGCTGGCCGACCCCAAAGGCAAGGACTTCTCGGTCTACCGGGGCGCCAGCCTGATCACGCCGAATCTCAGCGAATTTGAAACCATCGTCGGCGGCTGCGTCGATGAGCACGACTTGGTGAGCAAAGGCGCAAGCCTGATGGCCGACCTCGACCTCGGCGCGTTGCTGGTGACCCGTGGTGAACACGGCATGACCCTGCTGCGCCCCGGTCACCCGGCCATGCACCTGCCTGCGCGAGCGCGGGAAGTGTTCGACGTCACCGGCGCCGGCGACACCGTTATCTCCACCCTGGCGGCGGCGATCGCCGCCGGCGAGGAGTTGCCCCACGCGGTGGCCCTGGCCAACCTGGCGGCGAGCATCGTGGTCGGCAAACTGGGTACGGCGTCCATCAGCGCCCCGGAACTGCGTCGCGCGATCCAGCGTGAGGAAGGTTCGGAGCGTGGCGTGTTGAGCCTTGAGCAGTTGCTGCTGGCGATTGACGATGCCCGCGCCCATAACGAAAGCATTGTCTTCACCAACGGTTGCTTCGACATCCTGCATGCTGGCCATGTGACTTACCTGGAGCAGGCTCGCGCCCAGGGTGATCGCCTGATCGTGGCGATCAACGACGATGCTTCGGTCAGTCGCCTCAAAGGCCCTGGCCGGCCGATCAACAGCGTGGATCGGCGCATGGCGGTGCTGGCTGGGTTAGGCGCGGTGGACTGGGTGATCAGCTTCTCCGAGGGCACCCCGGAAAACCTGTTGGCCCAGGTCAAGCCAGATGTATTGGTCAAGGGCGGGGATTACTCGGTCGACCAGGTGGTCGGTGCCGATATCGTCAATGCCTATGGCGGCAAGGTCAAAGTCCTGGGATTGGTGGAGAACAGCTCGACCACCGCGATTGTCGATAAAATTCGTCAAACCAACGATGCCGCCCGATAGGTTTACCGCTATGTCTGATGCTCTCGTACTGATTACCGGCGGCGCTGGTTTTATCGGCTCCAATCTGGTCGATGCACTGCTAGCCAAGGGCTATGCGGTGCGCGTGCTGGATAACCTGTCCACCGGGAAGCGCAGTAACCTGCCATTGGATAACCCGCGCCTGCAACTGCTCGAAGGCGATGTGGCCGATGCCGCACTGGTCGCCCGCGCAGCGGTGGGGGCGACGGCGGTGGTGCATCTGGCGGCGGTTGCTTCGGTGCAGGCGTCGGTGGATGACCCGGTCAGTACGCACCAGAGCAACTTCGTGGGCAGCCTGAATGTCTGCGAGGCCATGCGCCAGGCTGGGGTCAAGCGCGTGGTGTTTGCCTCCAGTGCGGCGGTGTATGGCAATAACGGCGAGGGCGACTCGATCGACGAGCAAACCGCCAAGGCGCCGTTGACGCCATATGCCTCGGACAAGCTGGCCAGCGAGCACTACTTTGACTTCTATCGCCGCCAGCATGGCCTGGAGCCGGTGATTTTCCGCTTCTTCAATATTTTTGGCCCGCGCCAGGATCCGTCATCGCCGTATTCCGGGGTGATCAGCATCTTCAGCGAGCGCGCGCAAAAAGGCCTGCCGATTGCCGTATTCGGCGACGGTGAGCAAACCCGTGACTTCATGTACGTAGGGGATCTGGTAGCGGTACTGGTGCAAGCCGTGGAAATGGCGGATGCCCCCCTGGGCGCGATCAATGTCGG
Source organism: Pseudomonas sp. FP818 (assembly GCF_030687335.1). Taxonomy (NCBI): domain Bacteria; kingdom Pseudomonadati; phylum Pseudomonadota; class Gammaproteobacteria; order Pseudomonadales; family Pseudomonadaceae; genus Pseudomonas; species Pseudomonas sp. FP818. The sequence goes on from NZ_CP117427.1 coordinate 502,725, forward strand.
CTGGAACCACACCACCACCCTCAAGCAGTTGCTGCAGGCGCTGTCGGAAATCATCGGCTCGTTGCCGGCTGTCAGCTACACAGCGCCGCGCTCGGGGGATATCCGGCACTCCAGAGCCAACAACCAGCGCTTGGCGGCAAGCTTCACATTGCCTGAGCCGACGCCGCTGAAGGTTGGTCTGGAGCGACTACTCAACCAGTAGGTACCGCTCGCCACAGGCGGGGCTGCTTCAGCGACCCGCCTTCTTCGGCACCATCTTGCGCAAGATCTGCCTGGCCCGCCCAGTCAATTGCTTCAACTTCGATTCCTTCTCCGGCGCGCTCAGGCCCTGTTGCCTGAGCCAGTCCTTCCAGCGGATCCGCTCATCACGCACCAACCAGCCCTCCTGCTGGGCAAAACTCTCCGCCAGGTACAACCCACGGGTGCTCGCCGGGATCAGTTGATCCTTCTTCAGGGTATACAGCTCGGCGCACGGCTGGCCGTCCTTCAGGGGCATCAGGTACAAATCCGGGCGCTGGCGGTCCAGGCGGGCCACCAGTTGGTCGCCCTCCAGGCGTTCGTCCACATGGAATAGGCTCAGGGACTTGGCTTCCTTGGGCACTTCCAGGCGCAGGTCATAGATCAATTGCAGTGAGGCCGTGGGCAGGTGCACATAGGCCCGCGGGCGTTCGATCAACTGCATGCTGGCGCAGCGCACCGGGCGGGCAGCGCCGGACAGCGGCGACAGGCGAAACGGCAATGCCTCGCGGTAGTGCAGGGCGCTGGAGTAGGGCGCCGGCAGCCAAGTGTCATTGAAACGTCCGCCGAGCCAGCCCTCCGGGGTTTCCAGCAGGCATTCCTCGGCGATTTCCTGAATAGCGGTGTGCAGCGGCAGGTTCAGTTCATGGGCTGGCACGTAGCCGGAAATCAGCTTGAGCACCACATCGCCACGGTCCTGCCGGCGCTGGCGCACCAACACCCAGTAATCGCGGTTTTGCCAGTGCAGCGTCAGGCGCACCGACACCCCGAGGTTGGCCAGTTCCAGGGCAAAGCGTTCGGCGTCTGCTACGTCCACTGGCTTGCGCCGCTGCAGGGTCTGGGCAAAGTTGAGCGGCATGCCCACGCTCTGGTAGCTCAGGCCTTCGGGGGTGGCTTCGACGTACAGCGGCAGTGTTTTGAAATTACTGGGGTTTTTTCTTATGAGCGTTCGCGGCATGTCGGCTCCTTCTTGCGTCGGGGTCGGCCGCGTCGGCGGCATCAGGATTGGCGAATGATCTTGGCAGCGGTTGCCACATTATGGGCAAGGTGCAGCGGGTTGATGGTCCCGACAATAGCACTGGCCACGCCCGTTTGCGCAAACAACAAGGTGAAACTGGCGTGAATTGGATCCACTCCCGGTTCAAGGCAGGCATGGCCACTGGCCAGGGCCTTTTTCACCAGGATGCCTTTGCCATGGGCGGCAGCGTAATCAATCACGGCTTTTTCGTTTTGCTCGCTCAGATTGTAGGTGACCATGGCGCAATCGCCTTGTTCCAGAGCCTTCACCCCGCCTTCGACGGTTTTGCCGGAGAAGCCGAAACCGCGAATCTTGCCCTCGCGCTTAAGCTCCGCCAGAGTCTGGTACACCTCGCAGTTGTTGAGGATATGCAAGTCATTACCGTCGGAATGCACCAGCACCAGGTCGATAAAATCCGTTTCCAGGCGTTTCAAGCTGCGCTCCACGGACAACCGGGTGTGGGCGGCACTGAAATCGTGATGGGACACACCGTCGGCAAACTCTTCGCCGACCTTGCTGACGATCACCCAGTCCTGGCGCTGGCCTCGCAGCAACGGCCCCAGGCGCTCTTCGCTATGGCCGTAGGCGGGGGCGGTGTCGATCAGGTTGATCCCCAGCTCGCGGGCCTGGCGCAGCAACATGCGCGCTTCTTCATCATTGGGGATCTGGAAACCATTGGGGTACTTCACCCCCTGGTCGCGCCCCAGCTTCACGGTGCCCAGGCCCAGTGGCGACACCAGCAGGCCGGTGCTGCCCAGGGGGCGATGGAGGTCATGCAGGGTCGGTAGGCTCATGGCAACAATTGCTCCCAGGCAGGTTGGGCGATGGCCGGGCGCGGCAGTTCGGGCAGCGGTGTGCTTGGCGTTGGCTGGATGCCGTCACGTTGCAGGGCGCTGAGCACCCGGTCGGCGAAGTCCGGCGCCAGGGCCAGCTTGGTCGGCCAACCCACCAGCAAGCGGCCCTGTTCGGCGAGGAACGCGTTGTCCGGCCGGGTCAGGCCCGTTTGCAGGGGTTCGGCGCGGTCTACTCGCAGGGTCGCCCATTGGGTCTGGCTCATGTCGATCCATGGCAGCAGGTGCGCCAGTTCCTTTTGCGCCGTGGCGATCTGCTCGGCGGGCGTGCGGTGCACGCCTTCGGTCTCGGCAATATCACCGCCCATGTACCACACCCAACGGCCATCGGCGGCCGGGTGCGTGGTGATGGTGATCCGAGGCTTGGTGCCGCCACCCAGGCAGTGCGCGTACAGAGGTTTGAGGCCGGGGCCCTTGGCGATGATCATATGCAGCGGGCGTTTTTGCATGGCCGGCTGGCTCAGGCCCAGGGCCGTCAGCAGCTCGGCGGTGCCGCCGCCGGCACTCAGCACGATGCGCTGGGCGCGGATCGCCCGGCCGTCGACTTTCAGGCCGACGAGGATGTCATCTTCCAGCAGCGGTTCGATCTGTTGCCCGGCGAGCAGGCCGTCGCCGGCCAGTTGTGCCAGGCGCTCGATCAGGCTCGGCACGTCCACCACCAGTTCGGCCAGGCGATAGACCTTGCCCTTGAAGCGGCGGTCTTGCAGGGCCGGCGGCAAATCGTCACCCTTGACCTGATCGACGCGGCCACGCACCGCCTTGCTGGCGAAGAAGCTGGTGAGGTTGCCGGCCAGGGTGCCCGGCGACCACAGGTAATGAGCCTGGGACAACAGGCGCACGCCCGTCAGGTCCAGCTCGCCACTGCCCGCCAGCGCTTCCCGCCAGCGTCGCGGCATATCGGCAATGGCTTCGGAGGCGCCGGTCAGGGCGCCATGCAGGGCGTACTTCGCACCGCCGTGAATGATCCCCTGGGACTTCACGCTCTGCCCGCCACCCAAGGTCGCGTTCTCCACCACAATCGTGGAGAACCCCTGGCTGCGCAGGCGCGCATTGAGCCAGAGGCCGGCAACCCCGGCGCCGACAATCAGGACGTCGGTGGAAATAACGGATGGCATGGGGCGACCTCAGTGTTCGGAACAAGAGGCCAAGTATACAGACTCGACAGCGGGATCTTTGCCCAGGATCAACAACTGTAGAAGGTCAGTGGCCCGCGGTTTTCGAAAACAACTGAATCACCACCACCCCCAGCACAATCATGCCCATCCCCAGCATCGCCGGCAGATCGAGTTTTTGCCCGTAGATAAACAGCGCCGCGATGCTGACCATGACGATCCCCAGCCCCGCCCACACTGCGTAGGCCACGCCCACGGGCACGGTGCGCACCACCAGGGTCAGCATCCAGAATGCGACGCCATAGCCGACGATCACCAGCAGCAGGGGGATTGGCGTGCTCCAGCCCTTGATCGCTTTCATGGAAACGGTGGCGATCACTTCCGAGCAGATGGCAATGGCCAGGTAGTAGTAGGCGGCGTTCATGGGGTGTTCCTCGGAATTGGGGCGTGTAATAAGGCCGGCATTCTAGAGAATCCGCAGATGGGGTAAAGTCATTACCTATCCGAATTCAAGATGGGTTGAGCCAATGAGCGTGCAGTGGAATCTGGAGCAGATGCGCCTGTTTGTCAGCGTCGCCGAGCAGCGCTCGTTCTCGGCGGTGGCACGGGACCAGCGCAAGGCGCAATCGGCGGTGAGCAATGGCATCGCCCTGCTGGAGGCCGACCTGGGCGTGAGCCTGTTTGATCGCAGCAGCGGTCGTCAGCCACGCCTGACCGAGGCCGGCACGGTATTGCTGGAGGAAGCCCGGGAAGTGCTGCGCCAGTGTGAGCGCCTCAACGGCCGCGCCCTGTCCCTGATGCGCGGCGAAGAAGCGCGGCTGCGTCTGGCCCAGGACGAAGCCATGCTGTATCAGCCGGTACTCGACAGCCTTGAGGCGCTGGCCGGGAAATTTCCCAGTCTGGAGGTGCAATTGTCCAGCACGGCCCAGGGCGATGTCGCTCGCAAGTTGGTGGAGCGCAAGGCCGACCTGGGGTTGCTGTTCTACCACGATCAGATCCCTGAGGCCCTTGAACGGCGGGTGGTCGGCAGTGTGGAAATGGTCACGGTGTGTGGCGTCGGGCACCCGCTGGCCAGGGGTGGGTTTGTCGATTGCCAGCGTCTGGCGCAGTTTCGCCAATTGCTGATGTCGACCCAGACCAGCGTCTACCCCGGCAGCGAGGCGGCCAGCCCCCAGGTATGGCGCGCCGACAGTTTCTACGTGCTGGCCGAATGGTTGGTGCGCGGCCTGGGCTGGGCCTGGTTGCCCCGGCATGTGGTGCAGTACCCGACGTATCAGGGGCAGATGGTCGAGTTGGACAGCGAGTGGACGCCACCGGCCCTGGTGGTGGAATTGGTGTGGCGGCGCGATGAGCCCCTTGGTCCGGCGGCGCGCTTTCTGGCCGAACGTTTTACCGCGTGTTTGCAGGCGATCGGCTGAAAAAGCCGATAAACTCCGCCGCCATGAATAGAACTCTCTATAGCTGTCTGTTTTACCTGGCGCTGCCGTTGGTGGCCTTACGTCTATGGCTACGGGCCCGCAAGGCGCCGGCCTACGCCAAGCGCGTCAGCGAGCGCTTTTCCTACGGCTTGCCGGTACTCAAGCCCGGCGGGATCTGGGTGCACGCGGTGTCGGTGGGCGAGAGCATCGCCGCCGCGCCGATGATCCGCGGTTTGCTGGAGCGGCATCCACAGTTGCCGATCACCGTCACCTGCATGACGCCCACCGGTTCGGAGCGGATCCAGGCGCTGTTCGCCGATGAACCGCGCATCCAGCATTGCTACCTGCCTTACGATTTACCGTGTGCCGCCAAGCGTTTTCTGGACCGGGTGCAGCCCAGGCTTGCGGTCATCATGGAAACCGAATTGTGGCCCAACCATATTCACCAATGTGCCAAGCGCGGGATTCCCGTGGCCTTGGCCAATGCGCGGCTGTCGGCACGTTCGGCCAAGGGTTACGGGCGTTTCGCCAAGCTGACTGCGCCAATGCTGGCAGAAATGAGCCTGTTTGCCGTGCAGACCGCCACCGAGGCCGAGCGCTTCCGCAGCCTGGGCGCACGCCCGGAAACAGTCGAAGTCACCGGCTCGATCAAGTTTGACCTGACCATCGACCCCGAACTGCTGGCGCGCGCCGCTGCGTTGCGCGAGCAATGGCAGGCCAGCGAGCGCCCGGTATGGATCGCCGCCAGTACCCACGAGGGCGAAGATGAAGTGGTGCTGGCTGCCCATCGACAACTACTGGCCAGTTACCCCAACGCGCTGCTGATCCTGGTGCCCCGTCACCCGGAGCGGTTCAACGCAGTGCTGGAGCTTTGCCAACAGCAGGGTTTTGCTACGGTGCAGCGCTCCAGCGGCGCGCCGGTCGGTGCCGACACCTCGGTATTGCTCGGCGACACCATGGGCGAGCTGCTGTTTCTCTACGCCTTGGCCGATAGCGCCTTTGTCGGCGGCAGCCTGGTGCCCAATGGCGGGCACAACCTGCTGGAGCCGGCGGCGCTGGCCAAACCGGTGATCAGTGGCCCGCACCTGTTCAACTTCCTCGAAATCGCCGCGATGATGCGCGAGGCCGGAGCGTTGCAGGAAGTGGATGAGGCCGAGGGGTTGGCCGAGGTGGTGCGGCAGCTGTTCGAGCTACCGCAGGATGCGCGCAAGCGGGCGCTGGCGGGGCTTAAGGTGATGCAGGCTAATCAGGGCGCGTTGAAGCGTTTGCTCGATGGCTTGGACAGACTAATCAAACCCTGACCCCCGCTCGGTCAAAAATGTGGGAGCTGGCTTGCTTGCGATAGCCATAGGTATCTACATAACTCTTTTATCTAGTGCTTATTGGGGTTGTGTACATTTCCGTTGCTGCGGTTACGGCGGCTCACTTTGGAAAGCCCCAAAGTGAGCCGCCGTAAGGGCGGAACCCTAAGTGGCCATGACCGCAGCAACGGATATGTACACAAACCTAAGAATCACTAAAGAGACGTGTAGATAAACCGAGGTGCCTGTATCGCGGGCAAGCCCGGCTCCCACACCAGCCAACTCTCACACGGCTGTTGTGGTGTGGCTCAATTGTTGGGGCTGGCCTTCAGTTGTTCGGACGCGGCCTTGGCCAGATCCGGCGGCAGGAAATCCTTGTCCGGGTTGTAGTCAGCCTTCAGGTACCGCGCCAGATCCTGCAGATCCCCTGGGTTCAACGTCCCTGCCGCCTGCTTCAAGCGCAGGTTGTCGAGGATGTAGTCATAACGGCTGTTGTTGTAGTTGCGCACCGAGGTGTACAGCTGGCGCTGGGCGTCGAGCACGTCGACGATATTGCGTGTGCCCACCTGGTAACCGATTTCCGTGGCTTCCACTGCGCTCTGGTTGGAGATGATCGACTGGCGGCGTGCCTGTACCTGTTCCACATCGGTGTTCACCGCGCGGTGCAGGTTGCGGGTGTTTTCCACCACCTGGCGGCGCAGGCCTTCGCGTTGCTGTTCGGTCTGGCCCAGGCGCGAATAGGATTCACGTACCTGGGAGCTGGTGAGGCCGCCGCTGTACAGCGGGATATTCAGGCGCAGGCCGATGGTGCGTTGCTCGACATCACCACGATAGGGCTGGCCGAACGCGTTGGGGTTGCTGAAACCGAGGGCGTCGTTGTCGCCTTTTTCGTATTGCGCCACCGCGTCCAGGGTCGGCGCGTGGCCGGCCTTGCGTTGCTTGAGGGTTTCTTCGGCAGCGGTGACCGCATAGTTGCTGGCCAGCAGGTTCAGGTTCTGCCGTCCGGCGGTGTCGACCCAGGCCTTGGCGTCATTCGGCGCTGGCGGCAAAACGGGCAGGGTGTGGACAATGCCCTGGATCGCGTTGTACTGGCGGTTGGTCAGAGTGATCAGCGCTTCAAACGCGTCATCCACCTGGCGCTGGGCGAGGATCCGGTTGGCCCGCGCGGTGTCGTAGCTGGCCTGGGATTGCAGCACGTCGGTCTTGTCCGACAGGCCCACGTCGAAACGCTCGTTGGACTGGTCCAGCTGGCGCTTGAAAGCGGCTTCTTCGGCCTTGGTCGAGGCCAGGTTGTCCTGGGCGCGCAGCACGGCGAAGTAGTTTTCCGCGCTTTGCAGGATCAGTTCCTGCTCGGTGGCCGACAGCTGCAGTGCGGCCTGTTCATTGACCGCTTCGGCCGCCTGCAACTGGAACCAGCGGTCGGCACGGAACAGTGGCTGGCTCAGGGTCGCACGCCAGGTGTGGGCATCGCGATTGGCGGTGGCTGACGGGGTGTCGATCTGGGTGCGTACGTTGTTCACGTCGGCGCCGGCCGAAAGGTTGGGCAGCAAGCCGGCACGGGCCTGGGGCACCACTTCTTTTTGCGCGCCATATTGGGCGCGGGCGGCGGCCAGGTCGGCGTTGTTGTCCACCGCCTCCTGGTAGACGCTGACCAGGTCGGTTTTGGTCGACAAGGGCGCTTCTGCTGCCCAGACCATTCCATTGGTCGCACAAGACACGGCAAGAGCCAGTGAAAGTTTGCGCAGCATGAGGCGATCCCTAGATAAATATTACGACAATAATTTAGCGTTCAAGGCTACGACGAGCAATCCATAGCGTCAAGCCGCTGAGGCAGGAGCCGAGTGTAGTGGCCGTACCCCGGCACAACAATCCTGTAATTGCGCCATTCATCACGCTGAATGCACCGCTATTGGCAATTTGCCTGCTCCATGGTCTAGACTGGCCGCGTTCTTGTCGGGGTGCCTTGCTATGAGGCTGAGATCGGTAAATACCGGATCCCGTTGAACCTGATCAGGTTAGCGCCTGCGTAGGGAACAAGATTTCTCGTCACCCGGCGAGTCCTCTTGTGCTTCGTCCGGGATGTTGTTCGACAATCGAACAGCCCTCGTGCGCCAAGCACAGCACTGCTTCCAGTGCGTTCGTCCGCCACAGGTTCACTCCGACAAAAATCCACTGCCTGGATGTGTCTGGAGAGCCCGTGATGAGTACAAAACTAAAAAACACCGTGCATTTGAGTGAGTCGGCCAAGGTCGATTCCGGATCCGTGCAGCCGTTTACCCGCTCGCAAAAAGTCTATGTGCAGGGCACTCGCCCGGATATCCGCGTGCCGATGCGTGAAGTCAGCCTGGACGTGACCCCCACCGACTTCGGCGGCGAAATCAATGCGCCAGTGGTGGTCTACGACACCTCCGGGCCGTATACCGACCCGAACATCATCATCGACGTGCGCAAAGGCCTGGGCGATGTGCGCTCGCCGTGGATCGAATCCCGTGGCGACACCGAGCGCCTGGCGGGCCTCAGTTCGCACTTCGGCCAGCAGCGCCTGAGCGACGCCGAGCTGACCGCCCTGCGTTTTGCCCACGTGAAAAACCCGCGCCGCGCCAAGGCCGGGGCCAACGTCACCCAGATGCATTACGCGCGCAAAGGCATCATCACCGCCGAGATGGAATACGTCGCCATCCGCGAAAACATGAAGCTTGAAGAGGCTCGCGCCACTGGCCTGCTCGACCAGCAACACGCCGGGCACAGCTTCGGGGCCAGTGTGCCGAAAATCATCACCCCGGAATTTGTGCGCGAAGAAATCGCCCGTGGCCGCGCCATCATTCCGGCCAACATCAACCACACCGAACTGGAGCCGATGATCATCGGCCGTAACTTCCTGGTGAAGGTCAACGGCAATATCGGCAACAGCGCCCTGGGTTCGTCCATCGAAGAAGAAGTGGCGAAACTCACCTGGGGTATTCGCTGGGGCTCGGACACGGTGATGGACCTGTCCACCGGCAAGCACATCCACGAAACCCGCGAGTGGATCATCCGCAACTCGCCGGTGCCGATCGGCACCGTGCCGATCTACCAGGCCCTGGAAAAAGTCGGCGGCGCCGCCGAAGACCTGACCTGGGAGCTGTTCCGCGACACCTTGATCGAACAGGCCGAGCAGGGCGTCGACTACTTCACCATCCACGCCGGCGTGTTGCTGCGCTATGTACCGCTGACCGCCAAGCGCGTCACCGGCATTGTGTCCCGGGGCGGCTCGATCATGGCCAAGTGGTGCCTGGCGCACCATAAAGAGAACTTCACCTACACGCATTTCGACGAAATCTGCGAAATCATGAAGGCCTACGATGTCAGTTTCTCCCTCGGCGATGGCCTGCGCCCAGGCTCGATTGCCGACGCCAACGATGCGGCGCAGTTCGGTGAGCTGGAAACCCTCGGCGAGTTGACGAAGATCGCCTGGAAACACGATGTGCAAACCATGATCGAAGGCCCTGGCCATGTGCCGATGCAGTTGATCAAGGAGAACATGGACAAGCAGCTGGAGTGCTGTGACGAAGCGCCGTTCTACACCTTGGGCCCGCTGACCACCGATATTGCACCGGGCTACGACCACATCACCTCGGGCATCGGCGCGGCGATGATCGGCTGGTTCGGTTGCGCCATGCTCTGCTACGTCACGCCCAAGGAACACCTGGGCCTGCCGAACAAGGATGACGTGAAGACCGGGATCATCACCTACAAGATTGCGGCCCACGCGGCCGACTTGGCAAAAGGTCATCCGGGCGCGCAGATCCGCGACAACGCCTTGAGCAAGGCGCGGTTCGAGTTCCGCTGGGAAGATCAGTTCAACCTCGGCCTGGACCCGGACACCGCACGTTCCTATCACGATGAAACCCTGCCCAAGGACTCGGCCAAGGTCGCGCATTTCTGCTCGATGTGCGGGCCGAAATTCTGCTCGATGAAAATCACCCAGGAAGTGCGCGAGTACGCGGCCAACCAGCGCATCGAGGCGGTGGACGTGGATGTGGCCAAGGGCTTGGCCGAGCAGGCGGAGCGGTTCAAGCAGGAAGGCAGTCAGCTCTACAAAAAGGTCTGACCCCAATGATCGTTCCCACGCTCCGCGTGGGAATGCATCCCGTGACGCTGCGCGTCACAAAGCGGACGCGGAGCGTCCAAAGCGGCATTCCCACGCAGAGCGTGGCAACGATCATGTCCCTCTGAGATAACCCCCTTGAGCATTCAACCCAGCACCTATTCCCCTGACATCGCGGTGCCTGCCGATAAAAGAGTCTTCGGCGCCCGCGATCTGTTTTCCCTATGGTTCTCCCTCGGCATCGGCCTGATGGTCCTGCAAACCGGTGCACTGTTGGCGCCGGGGCTGGGCATGTCGGGGTCGTTGTTGGCGATCTTGCTCGGTACCCTGGTGGGCGTGCTGTTGCTGGCTGCCGTCGGGGTGATCGGCAGTGACACCGGCCTGTCGTCCATGGCCGCCCTCAAGCTCAGCCTCGGCGCCAAGGGGGCGAGCCTGCCGGCGCTGTTGAACCTGTTGCAACTGATCGGCTGGGGCTCGTTCGAGATTATTGTCATGCGCGATGCCGCCAGCCTGCTGGGCACCCGGGCTTTCAGCGCCGGCAGCCTGTGGGCCAGCCCGTTGCTCTGGACCGTGTTCTTCGGCGGCCTCGCCACCTTGCTCGCAGTCAGCGGCCCGTTGACCTTCGTGCGGCAGATCCTGCGCAAGTGGGGGATCTGGCTGTTGCTGGCGGCGTGCCTGTGGCTGACCTGGAACTTGTTCGCCAAGGCCGACCTGGCCACGCTGTGGGCCCAGGCCGGCGATGGTTCGCTGCCGTTTGCCGTCGGGTTTGATATCGCCATTGCCATGCCGTTGTCCTGGCTGCCGCTGATTGCCGATTACTCACGCTTCGGCCAGCGCGCCACCCGTGTGTTCGGCGGCACCGCCCTGGGCTTTTTTATCGGTAATTTCTGGCTGATGAGCCTGGGCGTGGCCTACACCCTGGCGTTTGCGCCCAGTGGTGAAGTCAATGCGCTGTTGCTGGCGTTGGCCGGGGCTGGCCTGGGGATTCCGCTGTTGCTGATTCTGTTGGATGAATCAGAAAACGCCTTCGCTGATATTCACTCGGCGGCGGTGTCCAGCGGCATGCTATTGCGCCTGAAAGTCGAGCACCTGGCGCTGGCGATTGGGCTTGTGTGCACGCTGATCGCCTGCTTTGCGCCCTTGGCCCAGTATCAGAACTTCCTGCTGTTGATCGGCTCGGTATTCGCGCCGCTGTTTGGCGTGGTGCTGGTGGACCACTTCATTCTGCGCCGGCGTGGCCAGGCCCTGGCTACAAGCCTGCGCTGGCCGGCATTGCTGGCCTGGCTGGGAGGAATCAGTACCTATCATCTGCTGGCCAATCTGTACCCGGATATTGGCGCGACCCTGCCGGCACTGGCGCTGGCAGGGCTGTTGCAATTTATCCTTGGGCGCGCTTTCAGCGGCGCACGGGCACCAGTTCAGGCTTGATGATGCCGTCGAGGCGAGCGTAAGGAATCTGCAACTCGACGTGGCCCATGGCGTAAGGCGCAATGGTGGTCGTAGGGTACTTGAGCACCACGGCACCGTAGGTCAGCGCCACGTTCGGGGTTTTCTGGAAGGGCCAGCTTTTCACGTACTCCGGCTCCAGGCTCAGGCGAGTGCTGATCAGCCAGCTGTTGTGGGCCACCTGGGCGGCTTTCCAGAACGCGTCTTCCTTGCCGGGGCGCAGCATGTCCGCCAGGGTCAGGTTTTTTTGCTGTTGGCGCGAGTAGTTGATGAAGCCACGGCCGGGTTCGCCGTGGGCACCGCCGGTGTCCAGGTAGCTGGACAGCTCGATGATCACCAAGCCGTCATGCTGCTCCCGTACCTTGGCCTGCAAATACATGCTGTTGCGCGGGCCGGACTCACGCAGGAATTTTTCCCGATAGGCATTCAAGGTCGCCGGCACCGGGGCGCCGGGGGTGGTGCGGGTCATTTCCAGCAGGCGTTGCTCGATCAGCGCATCGAGCTTGGGCTCGCTGGCGAAATGCACTGTATCGATGTTCACCAGCGGGCAATCGGCAGTGGTGCAGCCGGGTTGCACCACCTCTGAGGCATCGCGAGTGGCTTCCAGCGGCGCACGGTAGCTGGGTTGGAACAGGCTCTGGCAAGCACCGAGCGTCAGGGCAATACAGGCCACGGAGGCGACTTTTAACAGCGACATGGGCGTCCTTCATAAAGCGGAGAAGAGCGAAAGATATGGGGCTTCGACTATCGGCATCCCAGTCAGTTCGCCACTAAGCTGATTACAGTGAGTGTGACCGCCGCCGCCCGTCCCGGCAACCGCAAAGGGGCTGCACCGAGGCGCGCGAGCGCTGTAGGATGGCGCGATGCTAAGACACACACCGGATTAAACGAGGGTTGATATGACCGACAGTGCGAAATCGACGCCGACCAGATTCGAAGAGGTTCAGCGCGACAATGCCTACAGCGGCTTCTACAAGCTCGATCGCGTGCAACTGCGTCACGAGTTGTTCGATGGCGGCATGAGCCCGGTTATCAACCGTGAGATTTTTGTGCGCCACGATGCCGTGTGTGTACTGCCCTACGACCCGCAGCGCGATGAAGTGGTGTTGATCGAGCAATTTCGTGTGGGCGCCATGGGTCGCACCGACAACCCCTGGCTGGTGGAAATGGTGGCCGGCCTGATCGACAAGGACGAGCAACCGGAGGAGGTTGCACACCGCGAAGCCGAAGAGGAAGCTGGGCTGACCTTCTCCGCGCTGTGGCCGATCACCAAATATTTCCCCTCGCCGGGTGGCAGCACCGAATTCGTCCACCTGTTTTTGGGGCGTTGCGACAGTGCCGGTGCCGGCGGTATCCATGGCCTGGCCGAGGAGGCAGAAGATATCCGTGTCACCGTCTGGGCTTTTGAAGATGCCCTGCAAGCGGTACGCGACGGTAAAATTTCCAACGCAGCCAGCATTATCGCCCTGCAATGGCTTGCGCTTAATCGCGCGGAAGTGAGGGGGCTATGGCAGTAAAGGTACGGGAACGCTACCGGGTTGATCTGATCGGCTTGCAAGCCGCTTGCGAGGCCAACTACGCGCGGCTGATGCGCCTGTTGCCGGACATGCGCCACGCGCCCGAAGCGCGCCGGATCGCCGTGACCCACGGCGACCAGATGCTCGGCGTGTTGAACCTGGAAGTGATCCTCACCTGCCCCTACACCAGCACCCTGCGGGTGCGCCAGGAGCACAGCCTGCCGTGGCTGCCGGTGCCGCAGTTGGAAGTGCAGGTGTATCACGATGCACAGATGGCCGAAGTAGTCAGCGCCGAACATGCACGGCGCTTTCGCAGCATCTATCCTTACCCCAATGTGTTCATGCACCAGCCCGATGAGAAAGCCCAGCTCAATGTGTTCCTCGGCGAGTGGTTGAGCCATTGCCTGGCGTTGGGCCATGAGTTTGAAGTCGTGCGGTAGATGTGAACTGCGTCTGCTTCACGGGTTTCCTCTTTGTATCCTGCCCCAGCATAATTGCGCCCATTGTCCATTTTTCGTGATCGCCCTGGGAGAACGCCTTGCCGAGCGTATCCATCGTGAACCCTGATGCGCCGGCGTTGCTGGTGCAACTGTCTGACAGCCACCTGTTTGCCGAGGCCGACGGCACGCTGCTGGGCATGAACACCCGTGACAGCCTGCAGCGGGTGATTGACCTGGTCCGCGCCCAGCAGCCGCAGATTGATTTGCTGCTGGCCACCGGCGACCTGTCCCAGGACGGCACGCTTGCGTCCTACCAGCTGTTTCGTGAACTGAGCCAGCAGGTCGGCGCCCCGGCGCGCTGGATCCCGGGCAACCACGATGAGCCGCAGGTCATGGCCGAGGCCACCATGGGCAGTGCGTTGCTGGAGCCGGTGGTGGATGTGGGCAACTGGCGGGTCATTATGCTGGACTCCGCCGTGCCGGGCTCTGTGCCGGGTTATCTGGCGGATGTGCAACTGCAGCTCTTGGCCCAGGCGTTGAGCGAAGCACCGGGCCGCCATCACCTGGTGTGCTTCCATCATCACCCCGTGCCTATCGGCTGTGCCTGGATGGAGCCGATTGGCCTGCGTAACCCTGAGGCGCTGTTCGCCGTCCTCGACCGGTTTCCCCAGGTACGGGCGGTGCTGTGGGGGCATGTGCACCAGGAAATCGACCGCGAACGCCATGGCGTGCGCCTGCTGGCGTCGCCGTCGACCTGTATCCAGTTCGCCCCGGGCAGTGAGGATTTCAACGTCAGCGAACAGGCCCCTGGCTATCGCTGGCTGCGTTTGCATGCCGATGGACGCTTGGAAACAGGCGTAGAGCGGGTCCAGGGGTTTGCCTTCACCGTCGATTACGGTAGCAATGGCTACTGATCTATTGACGGTAGTCCCGCGCTAACCGCACCACCGTAACGCCTTGCCCCAGATGCCGCAGTGAAGGCTGGATCAACACGCAGTTGTCATACGGCGTGACGATTTCGCGCTGGGCATCCCGGGCGATCACCGTGCCAGCGTGGCTGATCCGCTCCAGGCCACGAAAGTCATCGGTGAAACTGAAGTCCATGCTGTGGGCGATCACTGGGTCGGTGACTTGCAAACATTGCTGGGCTGCAGGTTTTTCCTGGCTGAGAAACGTCGATACATCCGCCTCGACGACTGCCTGAGTCGCAATCAGGAAGCGGGCCGCCACGTCGAGGGCGACCCGTTCACTGGTTTTCGAAAAGTGCTGGCCGGTCTCGATCAGCAGCGCATTCTTGGGGCTGGCGGCATCGCCGAATCCGCCGTAGTCACGCATGCGCCGGCCGTTGGCGTGGCCGGCGTCTGCGACGATGGTTGCCGGTACGCCTAATGATTGGGCGAACGCCAGGCCTTTGGCGCATGCACCGCACATCATCAGCGGCGGTGATTCTTCGTGCATTGAGTGGATATCGAGCAGCAAATCCACACTGTCGATCAGCGGGCGCAGCTCCCGGGCGCGGCGCAATTCGGCGGAGTCGCGCGGGCCGTCGAGGGTTGATGGCAGCCAGACGCGGTTCATGTCCTCGTCAATAAAGCGGGTCGCATCAATGTCCTGTGGGTCGAAGCGTTGATAGGCCTGTATGTTGGCAAAGCCCAGTGACAATCGCCCCTGGCGCGGGCGCACCCCGCTACGCAACAGGGCGTCCACCGCGATTGCGCCGCTGACTTCATTGCCATGGGTCAGTGCCATGATCAGCACATGGGGCCCTGGCGTGCCGCTGTCGAAGCTGTGTATGTAGTCGATCCCGCAGTTACCGGTTTTCCATTGGCTCAGATCAGGGAACTGGACCTCCACGGGGTAGGGTTTGAGTGCTGCACGAACCTGCTCAAGGGTTTTCATTTCAGTCTCCGACTGACCGAGGTGTGCACTTGCCGCGCGGGCTTGGCGCGCGACAAGCAAGAAGGGTTTGTTTAATGGGCAGCGGGGTGGGTGCCGCGCATGCGTCGGCCCAGGCAGATAATCGCCAGTACGCTGATCAGAATGGTCGCCATGACATAAAAGCTGGGGGCCAGCTTGCTGCCGCTGGCGTCGATCATCCACGTCACGATCAAGGGCGCAAAACCACCAAACAGGGTGACGGAAAAGTTGTAGCTCAGCGCCAGGCCGGTCCCGCGAATGCTGGTTGGGAAAATATCGGCAAGCATCGCCGGGATGGGCCCCAGGCAGGCAGCGATCAACAACCCGACAATCGCCTGCACGGTCAGCAGCGTAGAAAAGCTGGGGAAGGCGTTGAGCAGGGCGAACATCGGATAGGACGAAAACCCGGTAAGCAGCAAGGCGATTGTCAGTACCCGAAAGCGTCCGTAGCGATCGGATAAGCCGCCAAATACCGGGGCCATCAACATCAGGGTCACGCCAGTCATCAGCGCCCCGAGATACGAAGAGGTGGCGGTGATGTTCAGTTGTTTAAGGGCATAAATGGGCATGTACAGCTTGTGCACATAGTTGAATGCTGTGGCCCCGGCCACCACGCCGATAGCCAGCAACAGGCTGACGTGCCCTTTGACCAACACATCGCGCAGCGGCGTCTTCAACTTTGTGCTGGCGGCGGTTTTCTTGAAGTCCGGGGTTTCATCGATTTGCGTGCGAATATAGAAACCCACCGGCCCGATCAGCAGGCCGAAGCCGAAGGCCACACGCCAACCCCAGTCGTTCAACTGCACATCCGACAGCACATAGCTGAGGATTGCACTGACCCCCGCGGCCAGTATGGTCGCCAGGCCCTGGGTCGACAATTGCCAACTGGCAAAGAAGCCACGGCGTTTGGCATCGGCGTGCTCGACCATGAATGCGGTCGCCGCACCAAACTCACCGCCCGTAGAAAAGCCCTGGAGCATGCGCGCAACGATGATCAACAGCGGCGCTGCCAAGCCGATCTGCTCATAGGTCGGGGCGAAGGTAATCATTGCGGTGCCGATCAGCATGATCATGATCGACATCGTTAACGATGCCTTTCGCCCGGCCCTGTCGGTGTAGGAACCGAGCACGATGGCGCCCAGGGGGCGCATCAGGAAGGAAATGCCAAACGAGCCTACGGCCAGCAGCAGTGAGGTGGTTTCGTTATCGGACGGGAAAAACTGTTTGCTGATCACTACCGCGAAATAGCCGTAGATCAGCAAATCATAAAACTCCAAGGCGTTACCGACACTGGCAGCGACGATCTCCTTCCATGGACCTCGCTGGGTTGGAGCCTGTGCCGATGATAAGACGGATGATGGGACTGTCATGGGTGTGCACCGGGTCTGTTTCACAGTTGGCATTCGGATTCGCCGAACCGCAGCGCGGCCTGACGAGATCGAAGGCATTAATTGTTATGGGTGAAAGCCCGGGTGAAATTGAATCAAGTGCGCACGAACAGCAATTGCCGTTTCGGCACAGGTTTGAGCTGTTTTGGCACGGGGCCGACAGGCATTGGGTTTTACGCATCTTGGAGTTGATGCAATGCCAGAAGCTATGAGCGCAAACGCTGTTGGCGCAACGACAGGTTCACAGACCTTCCCAGATCTTCATGACCATTTCGCTCTGGTTGGCGTGCAGGCGATGCAGCGAGACGTCGAAGGCGACGTGAAACTCGGGGCCGCCTGCAATCAGCAACTCGCCCGAGGCCAGCGCATCCTTGACCACCATGCGCGGCAGCCATGCCAGGCCTCTGCCACGCTTGGCCATTTCCAGGATGGCGTCATAAGAGTCCGCCTGGTAGACCATGCGCAGCGCCAGGTGCTGTGGCAGCCGCTCAAGGTGCTGGGCCAGCACGCCGCGCAGTGCCAGGGACGGAGAAAAGGCCAGCCAGGGGATGCTCATGGCGCAGGGCGCGGTGCAGATCTGCTGGCGCGGCAGGCCATTGGCGTCCGGCGCACTGACCGGCAACAGTTCCTCATTGGCCAGTACCCGGGAGTCGCAACGCTCCGCGCCCAGCAGTGTCTGAGTCAATGGGCTGGAAAAGCTCAACAGCAGGTCGACCTCACCGGCGGATAACTTGCTGATCGCTTCTTGCGCCCCGCTGGTGACCAATGACACCGCAAAATTGCCCAGGCGCTGGTGCAATGACTCGTACCAGTCCGGGAAAAAATCGCTGGCCAGGGTCCGGCCGGTGGCGATGCGCACAGGCTCGTCGCGGCTCAGGGTGGTGCCTTTGAATTGCGCCCTGACAGTGGTCAGCAGTTGCAATGATTGTGTCGCGGCGTCCAGGAACAGCACGCCGCAAGGCGTCAGTGACAGGGGCTGTTTGCGCTCGATCAAGGGTGTACCGACCCATTCTTCCAGGGCGCGGATACGTCGGCCGAACGCCGGGTGCGTGACACAGCGATTTTCGGCGGCCCGCGACAGGCTGCGGGTGCGGGCCAGTTCGATAAAATCCTCAAGCCATTCTAGTTGCATGCGGTTTTCCTGCCTGGCGGCTCATCAACGCGGCGTCAGCGATAGTACCGCCAGCGGCGATGGGCTGCACCCACAACCCCCGCGTTCCCTGTAAACTGCGCCCCTTTGGCTGATAACGCACGGAGAGCCCTGCATGTCCGCTTCGATCTTGTATATCCACGGTTTCAACAGTGCGCCGGCCTCGACCAAGGCCAGCTTACTGATGGGCGTGATGGACAGTCTCGGTCTGGCCGACCAACTGCGGGTGCCGGCCTTGCATCACCACCCACGCCAGGCGATGGTCCAGCTGGAGCAGGCGATCGGCGAGCTGGGGCGGCCGCTGCTGGTCGGCAGCTCACTCGGCGGCTACTATGCAACCCATCTTGCCGAACACCATGGCCTCAAGGCGCTGTTGGTCAACCCGGCTGTCAGCCCCCATCGCATGTTCGACGGTTACCTGGGCACCCAGAAGAACCTCTACACCGATGAAACCTGGGAACTGACCCACGATCACGTCGCGGCCCTGGCTGAGCTTGAGGTTGCAGCGCCCCAGGATGCCCAGCGCTATCAGGTGTGGTTGCAGACCGGGGACGAAACACTGGATTATCGCCTCGCCGAGCAGTATTACCGGGCCTGTGCCTTGCGTATCCAGGCTGGCGGCGACCACGGTTACCAGGGCTTTGGCCGACAGTTGCCGGCGTTGTTGAGTTTTGCCGGCATTGGCGCAGATCAGTACCAATCCTTCGATTTCACCGCATTGTGAAACCGCAGGTTACTTTTTAATCGAACGACTCACGACGAGACCCCATGGCCACTCCCAGCGCTAGCTCTTATAACGCCGACGCCATCGAAGTCCTCTCGGGCCTCGACCCGGTGCGCAAACGCCCCGGCATGTACACCGACACCAGTCGGCCGAACCACCTTGCCCAGGAAGTCATCGACAACAGCGTCGACGAAGCCTTGGCCGGGCATGCCAAGTCGGTCCAGGTCATCCTGCACGCCGACCATTCCCTGGAAGTGTCCGACGACGGGCGCGGCATGCCGGTGGACATCCACCCGGAAGAGGGCGTGTCGGGTGTCGAGCTGATCCTCACCAAGCTGCACGCGGGCGGCAAGTTCTCCAACAAGAACTACCAGTTTTCCGGCGGCTTGCACGGTGTGGGTATTTCCGTGGTCAACGCCTTGTCCACGCAGGTGCGGGTCAAGGTCAAGCGCGACGGCAACGAATACCAGATGACCTTCGCCGATGGCTACAAGGCCACCGAGCTGGAAGTGGTCGGCACGGTCGGCAAGCGCAATACCGGGACCAGCGTGTACTTCGCGCCGGACCCGAAGTACTTCGATTCCCCGAAATTCTCCATCAGCCGCCTCAAGCACGTACTCAAGGCCAAGGCCGTGCTGTGCCCGGGCTTGCTGGTCAGTTTTGAAGACAAAGGCACCGGCGAAAAGGTCGAGTGGCACTACGAAGACGGCTTGCGCTCCTACCTCGAAGACTCGGTCAGCGAGTTCGAACGCCTGCCCAACGAGCCGTTCTGCGGCAGCCTGGCAGGTAACAAGGAGGCCGTGGACTGGGCCTTGCTGTGGCTGCCCGAAGGGGGCGACAGCGTCCAGGAAAGCTACGTCAACCTGATCCCCACCGCCCAGGGCGGTACCCACGTCAACGGTCTGCGCCAGGGCTTGCTGGATGCCATGCGCGAATTCTGCGAATACCGCAGCCTGTTGCCGCGCGGCGTGAAGCTGGCGCCGGAAGACGTCTGGGAACGCATCGCCTTTGTGCTGTCGATGAAAATGCAGGAGCCGCAATTCTCCGGCCAGACCAAGGAACGCCTGTCGTCCCGCGAGGCCGCGGCGTTTGTCTCGGGCGTGGTCAAGGATGCGTTCAGCCTGTGGCTCAACGAGCACCCGGAACTGGGCCTGGCCCTGGCGGAGCTGGCGATCAACAACGCCGGCCGTCGCCTCAAGGCCAGCAAAAAGGTCGAGCGCAAGCGCATTACCCAGGGCCCGGCGTTGCCCGGCAAGCTGGCGGACTGCGCCGGCCAGGACCCGATGCGCTCCGAACTGTTCCTGGTCGAAGGTGATTCCGCCGGTGGTTCGGCCAAACAGGCGCGGGACAAGGAATTCCAGGCGATCCTGCCGCTGCGCGGCAAGATCCTCAACACCTGGGAAGTCGATGGCAGCGAAGTCCTGGCCAGCCAGGAAGTGCACAACATCGCCGTGGCCATTGGCGTCGATCCAGGCGCCGAGGACATGAGCCAGTTGCGCTACGGCAAGATCTGCATCCTGGCCGACGCCGACTCCGATGGTCTGCACATTGCCACGTTGCTCTGCGCACTGTTCGTCCAGCATTTCCGCCCGCTGGTGGATGCCGGTCACGTCTACGTGGCCATGCCGCCGCTGTACCGCATCGACCTGGGCAAAGAAATCTTCTACGCCCTGGACGAGGCCGAACGCGACGGCATCCTCGACCGCCTGGTGGCCGAGAAGAAGCGCGGCAAGCCACAAGTCACCCGATTCAAGGGCCTGGGTGAAATGAACCCGCCGCAACTGCGCGAAACCACCATGGACCCGAACACCCGGCGCCTGGTGCAGTTGACCCTCGAAGACTATGCCGCCACTTCGGAAATGATGGACATGTTGCTGGCCAAGAAGCGCGCCGGCGACCGCAAGGCCTGGCTGGAGTCCAAAGGCAACCTGGCCGAGGTATTGGGCTGATGCGCAGCGGTTTCGCCCTGGCGATACTGTTGTTGAGCGGGTTGGCTGCTACCCCAGTGGTTGCCCAGCCTGCGGCCGAGCTCAAGTTGTTGTCCGAACACCCTGTAGACGGCATGCGCGGCGGCAACCTGTCGGGCCTGGCCTTGTGTGGCAAGGACTTGTGGACGGTCTCTGACCGCGACGACGACCAGATCTACCGCCTCGATACCCGCGCCGACACCTGGCAGGCCGAGACGGTAACGATCAACGTGCCGCCGGTGCCCGAGTCTGGCCTGCCCTGGGGCTTGCGCGCACGCACCACGGCGGCGTCGGTAATTCGCGGCGGCGACCTGGATTTTGAAGGCATCAGCTGTGACGCCGCGGGTAATCGCTATATCGTCAGCGAAGCCCATGCGGCCGTGCTGCAGGTGCCGGCAAGCGGTGATCCCGAGTGGCTGAAGATTGCCCCTGGCATGGTCCGCGAGGCGCGGGCCAGTGGCCTGTTGTTGCACTTCAATGCCCTGTTTGAGGGCTTGGCGGTCAACCCCGAGGGCAACCAGATCTGGCTGGCAGCCGAGCGTGAGCGGCGCGGGCTGATCTCGATCAAGCGCGGGCAAAGCGTTTGGGATTGTGATGGCCCGTGCGTACTGTTGAGCGAAGCCGGCCAGGAAATGCAACCGGCGCAGTTTCCGGGGGCCAGGGCGGTGTCCAAGGACTTTGCTGACCTGGCGTTGTTCAACGGCAAGCTGTTTACCCTGGAGCGCAACGCGTTCCAGATCTGCCGGCGCGACAGCGTGACGGCCAAGGTCGAGTTGTGCTGGTCGTATGCCGATGAGGCCCTGGTGCCAAATCGACGTTACCCCCAGAACTACGGCCTGGCGGAAGCCCTGTTGATTGACGCCGACGGCGCCTGGATTGGCATCGACAATAATTTCGGCGCTCGGGCCGATGCTGAAAAACGCCCGATGGTCTATCGTTTTGCCGCCCCGGCCGGTGGCTGGAGCGCCCAGCCTTGAGTGCGCAACCACCGGGCAAGCGTGCCGGGCGGGTGTTGATGTTCGTGGCCTGGGGTGCCGGACTGTTTCTGGCCACGCGGTTTTTCGGGCAATGGGAGGCGCGGCAGGAAAACCCCAATGCCGTGGTCACCTCACAGCAACACGAGGGTTATATCGAAGTGAAACTGGTCGGTAACGGCCAGGGGCATTTCGTCGCCACTGGCCAGATCAACGGCCAGCCGGTGGATTTCATGCTCGATACCGGCGCCACCGATGTGGCGGTGCCGGCCGAGTTGGCCGAACGCCTGGGGCTCAAGCGCGGTTTGCCGGTGACCTTGAGCACCGCCAACGGCCGCAGCCAGGGCTATCGCACCCACCTCGACCGCCTGCAGTTGGGCGATATCGTCCTGCAGGACGTGCGCGCCCTGGTGGCGCCGGGGCTGGGTGGCGAGCAAGTGCTGTTGGGCATGAGCGCATTGAAACAACTTGAATTTACCCAGCGTGGCGGCACCTTGCTGCTACGCCAGACCAGACAATGATGAGGCCCGCATGAGTGACATCCTTGCAGACAGCTTAGACGGCGTAGAACGCCGGTCGCTGGCTGACTTCACCGAAAATGCCTACCTCAACTACTCCATGTACGTGATCATGGACCGTGCCTTGCCGCACATCGGCGACGGCCTGAAACCGGTACAGCGGCGCATTATCTACGCCATGAGTGAGTTGGGCCTGGACGCGGACTCCAAGCACAAGAAGTCGGCGCGTACCGTCGGTGACGTGCTCGGCAAGTTCCACCCCCACGGCGACTCGGCGTGCTACGAAGCCATGGTGCTGATGGCCCAGCCGTTCAGCTACCGCTACACCCTGGTCGATGGCCAGGGCAACTGGGGGGCGCCGGATGATCCCAAGTCGTTCGCTGCCATGCGTTATACCGAGGCGCGCCTGTCGCGCTACTCCGAAGTGCTGCTCAGCGAGCTGGGCCAAGGCACGGCAGACTGGGGCCCGAACTTCGACGGCACCCTCGACGAGCCATTGGTATTGCCGGCGCGCCTGCCCAATATCCTGCTCAACGGCACCACCGGCATCGCCGTGGGCATGGCCACTGATGTGCCACCGCACAACCTGCGTGAAGTCGCCACGGCCTGCGTGCGCCTGCTCGATGAGCCCAAGGCCACGGTTGAGCAACTGTGTGAGCATATCCAGGGCCCGGATTACCCGACCGAAGCGGAAATCATCACGCCGCGTGCCGACCTGCTGAAAATGTACGAGACCGGCAAGGGCTCGGTGCGCATGCGTGCGGTGTACCACATCGAAGATGGCGACATCATCGTCACCGCCTTGCCGCACCAGGTCTCCGGCGCCAAGGTGCTGGAACAGATTGCCGCGCTGATGCAGGCCAAGCCGTCGAAGCTGCCGCAAGTGGCGGACCTGCGTGACGAGTCCGACCACGAGAACCCTTGCCGCATCGTGATCATCCCGACCAATAGCCGGGTCGATCACGAAGTGCTGATGCAGCATCTGTTTGCCAGCACCGAGCTGGAATCCAGCTACCGGGTCAACGTCAACATCATTGGCCTGGACGGCAAGCCGCAGCTGAAAAACCTGCGCAACCTGCTGGTGGAGTGGCTGGAGTTCCGGGTCAATACCGTGCGCCGCCGCCTGCAGTTCCGCCTGGACAAGGTCGAGCGTCGCCTGCACCTGTTGGACGGCTTGCTGATCGCCTATCTCAACCTGGATGAAGTGATCCACATTATCCGCACCGCCGAGCACCCGAAAGCCGAGCTGATCGCGCGTTTCGAGCTGAGCGAGATCCAGGCCGACTACATCCTCGACACCCGCCTGCGTCAGTTGGCGCGCCTGGAAGAGATGAAGCTGCGCGACGAACAGGACGCGCTGCTCAAGGAACAAGCCAAGCTGCAAGCCCTGCTGGGCAGCGAAGCCAAGCTCAAGAAGCTGGTGCGCAGCGAATTGATCAAAGATGCCGAAACCTATGGCGACGACCGCCGCTCGCCAATTGTCGAGCGCGCCGAAGCCAAGGCCCTGACCGAAACCGAGCTGTTGCCCAACGAGAAAATTACCGTCGTTCTGTCGGAAAAGGGTTGGGTTCGTTCCGCCAAGGGGCATGATATTGATGCCACCGGTTTGTCGTACAAAGCCGGCGATGGGTTCAAGACCGCCGCAGCCGGGCGTTCCAACCAGTTCGCGGTGTTTATCGACTCCACCGGGCGCAGTTATTCGGTGCCGGCCCATACCCTGCCATCTGCACGGGGCCAGGGCGAGCCGTTGACCGGCCGCCTGGCGCCGCCGCCAGGGGCAAGTTTTGAATGTGTATTGCTGCCCGATGATGACTCGCTGTACGTCATCGCCTCTGACGCCGGCTACGGTTTCGTGGTCAAGGGCGAGGATTTGCAGGCCAAGAACAAGGCGGGCAAGGCGCTGTTGAGCCTGCCGAACAACGCCAAGGTGATCCTGCCGCGTCCGGTCGAGGACCGTGAAGGCAATTGGCTGGCCTCGGTGACCACCGAGGGGCGTTTGCTGGTGTTCAAGATCAGCGACCTGCCGCAGTTGGGCAAGGGCAAGGGCAACAAGATCATTGGTATCCCAGGGGAGCGGGTGGCCAGTCGCGAAGAGTACGTGACCGACATCGCGGTGATCCCGGAAGGCTCTACCCTGGTGCTGCAGGCCGGTAAGCGTACGCTGTCCCTGCGCCCTGATGACCTTGAGCATTACAAGGGTGAACGTGGACGCCGCGGGAACAAATTGCCCCGTGGCTTCCAGCGGGTGGATGCTTTGCTGGTAGAAACACCTGCTTAAAGCGATATAGAGCACCCGATCTACGATTTAACGCGTAGATCGGCGCTTTCGCGCTGGAGTCATGGCGCATATTCACGGATGATATGGCCTTTCCAGCGCCGGCGTGGCTGAGCGCGTATAGGTTATTTTTAGTATTACATTGTGGTTTGCCTTGTGGCAGCCACCTGGATGGGATGATGACTGCTCCACGCCTTCCTTTATTTTTGATGCTCGCTGGCCTTTTGGGGTTGGCGGGTTGCACTACGCACCAACCGGTGTCGCTGTACCAGCTGGATAGCGGAAATCCGGCGCAGCCTGCGCAAAGTGCTGGCATGGCGGTCTTGCTCGGGCCGGTCGTGGTTGCCGATTACCTGCAACGTGAAACCCTGCTGCAACGCCAGGACGATGGCAGCCTGCAAGGCTCCATCGACGGCCGTTGGGCCGGTAGCCTGTCGTCGGATATCAACCAGTTGATGCTGCGCCAGGTGGCCGGCCATCTGGACAGCCAGCGTGTGGTGCTGTCGCCGGCGCCCACCAGCTTTACGCCGGATGTGCAGGTGTTGCTGACTATCACGCGTCTGGACTCCGGGGCTTCGCAGCCGGCCATCCTTGACGCGCAATGGCGCCTGATCGACCGCCGTGGCCAGGTGCGGGACAACCGCATTGTGCATCTGCAGGAGCAGCATGCCGGCAGCACCGCTTCCCAGGTCCAGGCCCAGGGCGTGTTGTTGCAGCGTTTGGCTGAGCAGTTGTCGGTTGCCCTCAAGCCATTGGCCAACCAGCCACCGATTGCCGAGGCCCCGCGCAAGCAGGCCCCGGCGCCGGCCAAGCCGGCAGCCCCGGAAAAGCCGAAGATCCCGATGGCATCGCCGATTCGTACGGATATGGAAGTGTTCAGGTTCTGACCTGAATCGCAGCCAAATAAAAGGCCCGCTGAGTAAGCGGGCCTTTTTGTTTGGCGCAGATCAAATGTGGGAGCGGGCTTGCCCGCGATAGCGCAGTGTCAGTCGACACTTGATGACTGATCCAGCGCTATAGCGGGCAAGCCCGCTCCCACACAAGCCTGTGTCACATTGCTGGCTTGTTGCGGGTCTCATGCATCCGTGCCAGCTGACGTTCCAGCATCGACGGGTAAGGTTCCATCAAGCGCTCTACACAGCACGCGCCTTCAGGGCTGGCAATCGGGCGGATACGTGCGCGTTGGCGGATCAAGGCGTCGTCGCTGATCTTGCGCTCCACCAGCAGCAGGTTGCGGCTGTGTTGCGACAAGGCCAGGGCGTCCTGGGCGTTTTCGGTCAGCAGCAGATCAATCTGGCTCATGCCATACAGATCATCGCCCAATGTCAGGCCCAGTTGCAGTTGCAGGGTGATGCCGCTGTCGGCGACTTCGATCTGCAAGGCATGGCCCAGGGCGCGCAGCAGTTCACCGCAGCAGATGGCATTGGTCAGGTAGTCTTCGCCGCTGTCTTCGCTGTGGAACAGCATCAACGTGCTGCCGTCGTTCAGGGTGTGCAGTTCGCTCTGGTACAGCGAGGCTGCCTGGTCCAGGCAATCGCGGTAGCGTTCCAGCAACTCGGTCAGGCGTGCCCGTGGCAGGCGGCGCAATTGCTCCTGGGCGCCCAGTTGCACGGCCAATACCGCGCTGTGCTGGGGCTGGCTGCTCGCAGGCCGGGGCGCGACCACCGGGCTTGGCGCCGACTCGTCACGCAGGTCGGCAAACGGATCGTCATCGTCCAGGCGGTCTTCTTCGGCCTTGATGGCCGTACGCGGTGCCGGCTTGAGGCCAGCCATCGGCGTCGACTCGTCGAAGCTCGGATCGCGCAGGTTGCGCACTTCGAACTCGGGTTCGTCGTCATAGTCGGTGTCGTCGAACTCCGGCTCGGGCTTGGCTTCAGGTATGACCGGCTCCGGGGCAAAGCTGGTGTGCAACTGGCGGGCAAGGTCGCCGATCTCATCCTGGCGGTCGGTGGCCGGGGTGTGTTCGTCGATGTCGCGCAGCCAGATGCGCAACTGCATCAGCGGCGTGGAGATATGCCGGCCCAGGCGCAGGCTCAAGGCCAGGGCCAAGGCCAGCAGGATCGCGCTGAGGATGCCCATGCTTTGCAGGCTGATGGTCATCGGCTGCTGGAACTGTTGCATGTCCAGGCTGATGCGCAATTGGCCGGCTTTCACATCCTGAAACGTGATATTGCTCTGGTACAGGCCTTCGGCCTCACCCAGCAGGCCGTTTCTCGGGCGTTGCCCGGCTTCGGCCATGATCCGGTTGTCCACGCTGTAGATGGCCGCGTGGGCCACCAGCGGGTTCTTGGTCAGGTTGTTGAGCAGCACGTTGAGGCTGAGGATGTCATTGGACACCAACAGCTCGGTCGCCGAGGTGGCGGTCTGGGTCGTCAAGCTCTCGCCCAGGGCGTCGGCTTGCTCGTGCATGGCCTGTTTGAACTGCAAACCCATCACGCAGGCGTAGATTACCAGGGCCAGGGCGACCAGGATCACGTTATGGCTGGCGATGCGTAATGCGATCGGTACACGGCGGTGGCGCAGTGCCCGGAAGATCAGCAGGAAGAAGTTATCGGTTTTTACTGGCGTGGGCCGGTTCACTTGCGCTCGGCTCTTGGTCCGTGAAGTTGACGCGCAGTATAGCGACAGGCCCAAGACCGGCAAAGCGTTGGCTGTGCCCGATGGTCACTGAAAGTGGGTAGAATGCGGTTTTTTTCCAGCTCGGGGGTGCGCTTTGCGCGAAATTGTCCTGATTAACATCACCGGTGTTGACCGTCCGGGTCTTACCGCAGCCATTACCGGTGTTCTGGCCCAGGGTGGCGTGACCATTCTCGACATCGGCCAGGCCGTGATCCACGACACCCTGTCGTTCGGCATCCTGGTGGAGATTCCAGATACCGAACAGGCGTCGTCTGTGCTCAAGGACATCCTGTTTACCGCCTATAAGCTGGACCAGCAGGTGCGTTTTACCCCGGTATCCGAAGCGGATTACCAGCACTGGGTGGCCGGCCAAGGCAAGAAACGCCACATCGTCACCCTGCTGACGCGCAAGGTCACGGCTGAACAATTGCAGCGGGTCAGCTCGATCACTGCGCAATATGGCTTGAATATCGACCATATCGACCGTCTGTCGGGTCGCATGCCCCTGGACACCCCGGCGGACCAGGGCAAGGGCTGCATCGAGTTCTCCGTACGCGGTGAGCCGGCTGACCCGCAAGCCTTGCGCGCCGAGTTCCTCAGCGTGGCCCAGGAACTGAACGTGGATATCGCCTTCCAGGAAGATTCGCTGTTCCGTCGTAACCGGCGCCTGGCGGTGTTCGACATGGACTCGACTCTGATCGAAGCCGAAGTTATCGACGAGTTGGCCAAGGCCGCAGGTGTGGGCGAGCAAGTCTCGGCGATCACCGAGCGCGCCATGGCCGGCGAGCTGGATTTTCGCGCCAGCTTCAAGGAGCGTCTGGCATTGCTCAAGGGCCTGGACGTCAGCGTCCTCGATTCCATCGGCGCCTCCCTGCGCTTGACCGAAGGTGCCGAAACCCTGTTCGCCGAACTCAAGCGCCTGGGCTACAAGACCGCGATCCTCTCGGGTGGCTTTACCTACTTCGCTAAGCAATTGCAGGCCAAGCTGGGCATCGACTACGTGTTCGCCAACGAGCTGGAAGTGGTGGATGGCAAGGTGACGGGCGTGGCGGTCGAACCGATTGTCGATGCGCAACGCAAGGCTGACTTGCTCAAGGAGCTGGCGCACAAGGAAGGTTTGCGTCTGGAGCAGACCATTGCGGTCGGCGACGGCGCCAACGACCTGCCGATGCTGGCTATTGCGGGGTTGGGCGTGGCGTTCCGGGCCAAGCCGCTGGTCAAGCAATCGGCCAAGCAGGCGATTTCGACCTTGGGGTTGGATGGTGTGTTGTATCTGTTGGGGCTGCGTGACCGCGACGGTCAATAACGACAGGAACGCGGTCAAAAATGTGTGAGCGGGCTTGCTCGCGAAGGCGGTGTGTCAGTCAACTAAGGTGTCACACCGCTTTCGCGAGCAAGCCCGCTCCCACATTTGATTTTCGCTGTATTCGGATCAGGCTTTTGGCAGCGCGATACCCTGGCCCATCTGCACCGGCGTTCCCGCCACCAGTTCTTCAGCCCACTTCACCTGATCCGGCCCAAACAGCACGATAGCGGTCGAACCCAGCTTGAAACGCCCCAGTTCCGCACCTTTTTCCAGGTGGATCGGCGCACGGGCGGCTTCGTCGTAGCGCACGGTTTTCAGCTCGCGCTTGGGCGGCGTTACCAGGCCGGCCCATACGGTTTCAATCGACGCGACAATCATCGCGCCCACCAATACCACGGCCATCGGGCCGCGTTCGGTGTCGAACAGGCAAACCACACGCTCGTTACGCGCAAACAACTCCGGCACGTTTTCGGCCGTGGTCTGGTTGACCGAGAAAATCCGCCCAGGCACGTAGACCATTTCCCGCAGGGTGCCGGCCAGTGGCATGTGCACGCGGTGGTAGTCCTTCGGCGACAGGTAAATGGTGGCAAAGTCGCCGCCCATGAACGGTGCGGCAACGGCGGCGTCGCCACCGAGCAGTTCCAGCACGCTGAAACTGTGGCCCTTGGCCTGGAACACGCGGCCGTGCTCGATCGGGCCGAGCTGGCTGACTGCGCCGTCTGCCGGGCTCAGCACCGCGCCTGGGGTTGGGTCCAGGGGGCGGGCGCCGTCTTTCAGGGCGCGGGTGAAGAAGGCGTTGAAGTGCTCGTAAGCGGTCACGTCTTCTACCAGCGCCTGGGACATATCCACCTGATAGCGCTTGGCGAACCAGGTGGTGAAGGCATTTTTGAACCAGCGCACACGGCATTCGGCAATGCAGCCGGCCAGGCGCGACAGCAGGTGGTGGGGCAGCAGGTACTGGCTGAGGATAAACAAACGCTTTTTCATGAACTGTCCTTAAACCTTAAATCTCGACGGGGGTGTCGGGGTGGTTGCCCCATTCGCCCCAGGAACCGGCATAACCTTTGACTCGCGGATAACCGAGCGCCTTGGCCACCAGGTAGGTGAAGCCAGAACGGTGGTGAGTCTGGCAGTGGGTAATGATTTCTTTGTCTTTGGTCAGGCCCAGGCCTTCGAGGATCTGCGGCATGTCGCGGCGGATCCGCAGGTTGCGTGCCTTGTCCATGCCCGCCGTCCATTCGAAGTTGACTGCGCCGGGAATATGCCCGCCCTTGGCCGCGAGGACTTTTTCGCCGCTGTATTCCAGCGGGCCACGGGCATCCCAGATGCCCAGGTCGGCAGCGCCGAGGCGGCTTTGCAGGTATTCGCGGGTGGCCGTGGGCTCGTCGTGCAGGGTCAGGCTGACCGGGCCGCCGACGGCTGCGGTGACCTCAGTGGACACGGGGTGCTGTTCATCCAGCCATGCCAGTAGGCCGCCATCAAGGTAGTGATATTTCTTGTGGCCGATCACGTCGAGCAACCAGATAAACCGCCCGGCCCAGCCGCCGCCTTCGTCGTCATACACCACGTAGGTGGCATCCGGGGTGTGGCCCAGTTCGCCGAACAGTTTCTCCAGGTCGGCCTTGGCCGGCAGCAGCCCTGGGGCCGGTGGCTGGCCCAACTGGGTGCGCTTGGGATCGACAAAGTGCGCGCCGGGGATATGCCCCTGGGCATAACGGGCGGTGCTGGTGAGGTCCACCAGAATCAACGGCTCGGCGGCGAGGCGACTAAGCAGGTCGCTGGGTTCGATCACCAGCGGCAAGCCAGAAAAGTCAGGCATGTGAGGTCTCCCGGGCGCTAGGTTGGGTGATAAAAGAGGGCGATTGTAACGCAAGCATCAAGCGGTGCGGTTGGTAAAGCAGTGCAGGGCTTTCTCGATGCATTGGGCGGTTTTGCCGAAGGCCTGCACGGTGGTTTCGGAGAACGGCCCGCCCCCCTGGTCGGCAATCATCAGCATCACCACCCGGCCGTTACAGCTCAGGGAGCGCAGCAGCAAATGCTCGCCGACGAACAGGCGCCGCAATGAAGCAGGCAGCAGCACCGCGAATTGTGCGTGATTTTCCGGGTTGAGGCGCACTTGCGCAGGCTTCTCCAGCAAGCGTTGCAGCAGTGTGCTTTGTGCGGACTCAAGGCTCAGGTTGGCAGCGTCCTTGGGCAGGCCGTCGACCTGATGCACGCGCAAAGTGGCCAAGGCCTTGTCGGCCATCAGCAACATCACGCGCTGCATGCCACTGGCAACCAGGGCCTCCTTGGCGCAGGTGGTCAAGTGCATCGCATTGGCGAAGCGGCTGGGCTCCACCAGCAGCTCAGTACAACGCTTGCGCCACACCGCCAGGGCTTCGGCGGTCGGCGGCGGTGCGGGCAGCAGGCCGCGATGCACTCGTTGCACATGCCAGGGCCAGATCAACGCCAGTGCCGGATGCCAGAGACCGGCGGTCAGGGTATGGCGCGCGCTGATGACCGCCTGTTGGTGCACCTGTTGCTGCACGTCGGCCAGTGGTTGTTGCAGGTACAACGCGGTGAGGTACTGCCAGCGCTGGGTATGGGGGCAGGCCCAGGATTCCTGGGCCGCCAGTGCCATGCCATTGGCCAGTAGCACGGTATTGGCCGGTTGGTTCAGCCAGCGCCGCAGCGCCGGGTCGGCATCGAGTTTTTGCTGCTGGCTCAACGGCACTTCATCGCGGGCGATGTGCAGGGCCTTGACCAGTAAGCGTTGTTCCTTGAGCAGCAGTTGGTAGCCCTGGGATACCCAGATCGGCAAGCGCCAGGCCTCGGTCAGCTCCAGGCACAGTGCCAGCAGGGGCACGCCAAACAATTCCTGTTCGACCTTGCGTGCCGATTGACCCTTGTGGATCACCCGCAGCTCCCATTCCTCCAGGAGCTTGGGGTAGGCAACGGCCATCGGCCACAGCGGTGAAAGAAACAGCAGGCTGCCCCAATGAATATCCTGCCACAGGCGCGCCAGGCGGCTGGCAAACAGGCCGCTGGCTTGCTGCGAGGCATGCTGGCTGATCAGCTGCAATTGGCGCAGGGCCACGGGGATTTCATTGAGCGGCACCGACGGCAGGCGCGCGAGCAGTTCTTCGGTGCGCTTGAGGCCGAGGCGGTTGATCGCCACTTCAAGGTTTTCTGCGGGCTCTGCCAGGCTGCCGTGGGCCTGGTTGTTGGCTTCACGCATGACGCTCAGGACCAGTGCCGGGCTGTCTTGCATCAGCTCTGCAATATCTCGCAACGAACGGCGACTGTCGCCGATGGCCTTGCACACGGCAATGTGGCTCGCCTGCGGGACGGGCAGGAGAACCTCGTCCAGACGCTTGATCCAGCCAGCCAGAGAGTTGGGTTTTGTAGTTGGGACTGTCGTTTCGTTTGCCATGATTGGGGCGCGATCATCACTTGCGGTCAACACGCCCGGAGTGGGCCGAACTGGCTTTTCGCCTTAACGGGCTATAGTCTGGCGCAGTTTTGCCGATAAGTAGAAGAAGAGTTTTTAGATCTTCCGAATATGTCCATGAACCCGACGGCGCAAGTACTCATCCCCTATGGCTAAAATTATCGGCATCATCGTCGTCATCGCAAGCGTGCTCGGCGGATACGTTCTGTCCCACGGTAAAATTGCTGCGCTGATCCAGCCCTTCGAAGTGCTGATCATCGGCGGTGCGGCGTTTGGCGCTTTCCTGCAGGCCAACCCTAGCTACATGACCATGCACGTGATCAAAAAGTCGCTGGGCATGTTCAGCTCGCGCTTTTCCCACACGTTCTATCTGGAAGTACTGGGCCTGGTCTACGAGATCCTTAACAAGAGCCGCCGCGAAGGCATGATGGCCATCGAGGCTGATATCGAGGACGCCGCAGCGAGCCCGATCTTCGCCAAGTACCCTGCCGTGCTCAAGGATGACCGCATGACCGCCTATGTCTGCGACTACCTGCGCATCATGTCCTCCGGCAACATGGCCCCCCACGAGCTGGAAGGCCTGTTCGACATGGAGCTGTTCAGCCTCAAGGAAGAACTCGAGCACCCATCCCACGCCGTGACCGGTATCGCCGACGGCATGCCCGGTTTCGGTATTGTCGCGGCAGTACTGGGGATCGTGGTGACCATGGCGTCCCTGGGCGAAGGCGACCAGGCGGCCATCGGTATGCACGTCGGCGCGGCGCTGGTGGGGACCTTCTTCGGTATTCTCGCGGCCTATGGCTTCTTTGGCCCGCTGGCCACCTCCCTGGCCCACGACGCCAAGGAAGAGCTGAATATCTACGAAGCGATCAAGGCGTCCCTGGTGGCTTCGGCTTCCGGTATGCCGCCATCCCTGGCGGTGGAGTTCGGGCGCAAGGTGCTGTATCCGAAGCACCGTCCAAGCTTTGCCGAGCTGGAACAAGCAGTTCGCGGTCGCTAAGCCATGGAAAACAACCAGCCGATTATCATCAAGCGCGTCAAGCGCTTCGCTGCCGGGCACCACGGTGGTGCCTGGAAAATTGCCTTCGCTGACTTTGCGACGGCGATGATGGCGTTCTTTTTGGTGTTGTGGCTGATGTCCACCGCGACGCCGGAACAGAAGATCGCCATCGCCGGTTACTTCAAGGACCCCATTGGGTTTTCCGAGAGCGGCACGCCGTTTGTGATCGACTTGGGCGGCTCGCCCGAATTGGCCCCTGAGCGCACCATCAACCCGGAGGTGCAAACCGAAGCGCCCCAGGAAAATATCCCGATCGAACGCCAGACCGTCGAGAGCATGGCCGAACAGGTCGAGCAGGAACGCCTGGAGCTGTTACTGCAAGAGTTGCAGAACAAGGTCGATGAAAACCCGCAATTGCAAAAATTCAAGGATCAGATCCACTTCGATATCACCCAGGACGGCCTGCGTATCCAGATCATGGATGCGGCCAATCGACCGATGTTCGACTCTGGCAGTGCGCGCCTGAAGTCTTACTTCGAAGACATCCTGCTGGCCATGGCCGACACCATCAAGGCGGTGCCGAACAAGATCAGCGTCAGCGGCCACACCGATGCCAAGCCGTATTCGGGCCTGGGCGATTTCGGTAACTGGGAGTTGTCGGCCAACCGTGCCAACGCCGCCCGCCGTGTCCTGGTGGCCGGCAGCTATCCGGATACCCAGGTGGCGCGCGTCGTGGGCTTTGCTTCATCCCAGCTGTTTGATGTCCAGGACCCGTTCAACCCGATCAACCGGCGCATTGATATTGTGGTGCTGACCAAAAAGGCCCAGCGTGCCATCGAAGGCGAGCAGGGTGCCCCTGCGCCGGTACCGACCCAGGGCGAGGGCGCGCCGGGTGAAGTGCCGGTAGACCCGAATGCCCTGCCACCCGAGCAGCAGCCGTTGCCGGCCCATGAGTTGCGGCAGAAGCTGAATCTGTTTGATGAGGGCGGGGTAAAGGCTCCTACGGTGCCTGCGCCAGGCTCGTAGGCGTACCGTCTAAATGAAAGCGCCCCGATCAGTCGGGGCGTTTTTACTTGTGCTCAAAGTGGGAGGTAGGCTTTGACGCCACTGATCACGCCTTGCATATCATCGGTATTCAGCCGCGGTACGAAGTACTCCCGACCTTTGGAGCGGGTCTTTCTATGCAGCTTGTCGAGGCGCTCGAAACTCACGGTATAGATCATGTCGCACTTCACCCACAGCTCTTTGTAGCCATCGGACTGAAGGGGGTTGATGTGTAACAGGTGGTGCCAGGCATGCTGGACTTCGGGGGCAGTAGAGGCGATCGGGACTACAGTGCACAGCCTGCGATTGTGGCTGGAGGTAGGGGATATCACCACGACTTTACGGATCTTCAGCATTTCAGGGGCGACAAAGCCTCGTGTGAAATCGCAGAGAAGAACATCGCCTTGTTTGGGGTGATAGTAGAGAGTCAATCGAATGTCCCACAAAAGCAAAGCCGCCCGAAGGCGGCTTCATTCGACACGCAGTGGAGCTTGCTTCGCCCCTTCTGCGCCGCTGGATCAACTCCGGGAAGGATCCAGACTCCTGCCGACTTTCGCCGGTAACGGAGTGATTATGGGCATCAGGAATTCCGAATTCAAGCTGGCTTGTGTCAACGAGCCACCCAGTTGTCCTGAATTCTTGATGCCGGCCCCTATTAAATCAATGGAGTAGGGGGTTGCAGGCTGCACTTAAAGTGTATTGAGGCATGGCCACTCAGTAACTGCTTTCCGGCAAACTCGCGATGATCGAGCGATAGCTGTTCATGCGTTGCTGCTGCACGCGCCCGTCTTCCAGGGCCTTGAGCAACGCACAACCCGGCTCGCGGTCGTGCTTGCAGTCGCGGAAGCGGCACGTGCCGATCAAGTCGTTGAACTCGATGAAACCCGCTTCTACATCTGCGCGGCTGACGTGGCCCAGGCCGAATTCACGGATGCCGGGGGAGTCGATCAGCTCGCCACCGCCCGGGAAGTGGAACAGGCGTGCGGTGGTGGTGGTGTGCGTACCCTGGCCGGACAGCTCCGACAGCGGGCCGACGCGGGTCTCGACTTCCGGTAGCAGGCTGTTGACCAGCGACGACTTACCCACGCCCGACTGGCCGACGAACACGCTGATGCGCCCGTCCAACTGCTGTTGCAGCTGTTCCATGCCGTTGCCATGGTGTGCCGAGACTTCCAGCACCGGGTAGCCCAACTGCCGATACACCGCAAGCAACGCATTCAGCGCCGGGGCGTTCTGGTCGTCGATCAGGTCGAATTTGTTCAGCAGCAACAGCGGGCGGATGCCAGCGTGCTCGGCCGCCACCAGGTAGCGGTCGATCAGGTTGGCGTGTGGCTCGGGCAGCGGGGCGAAGACGATGACAATCATGTCGACGTTGGCCGCCACCGGCTTGAGTTGGCCACGGCTGTCCGGGCGGCGCAGTTCGGTGCTGCGCGGCAGTTGCGCGACGATCACCCCGATGCCTTGGTTGCCGGCACGCCACACCACTTTGTCGCCGGTTACCAGGGCCGGCAGGTTGGCGCGCAGGTGGCAGCGGAACACTTCGCCGGCCAGCTCGCCCTCCAGGGCCTCGACTTCGACCTGCACCCCAAAGTGCGCAATCACCAGGCCCGTTTGTTCGGGGCCCAGGTCGCCACCCTCCAGCGCTTCCACGGCGGAAGATTCACGTTTGGCGGCGCGGGCAGCGCGTTCACCCTGGATTTTTTCGATGCGCCAGTTTTGGCGACGGTTGAGCTGGCGTTTGGCCATTGGTGTTCCGTGTCGATAATGCAAAGGTTGGATAAAACGGTCGCGAGTCTAGCACGCCCCGCCTGCTAAACTGCGCAGCTACGCCAAGGTGCCAAGGAACCACGACATGCAAAACCCACAGAACCTGATTTGGATCGATCTGGAAATGACCGGTCTGAACCCTGACACCGACGTCATCATCGAGATGGCGACCATTGTCACCGACAGCAACCTCAACACCTTGGCCGAAGGTCCGGTGATCGCCATCCACCACAGCGACGCAGTGCTGGCCACCATGGACGAGTGGAACACCCGCACCCACGGCAACTCGGGCCTGACCCAGCGCGTGCGCGACAGCCGCATCAGCATGGCCGAGGCTGAGGCCCAGACGATTGCCTTCCTGGAAAAGTGGGTGCCCAAGGGCAAGTCGCCGATCTGTGGCAACAGCATCTGCCAGGACCGCCGCTTCCTTTATACCCATATGAAGGGGCTGGAAAGCTACTTCCACTACCGCAACCTCGATGTGTCGACCTTGAAAGAACTGGCCGCGCGTTGGGCGCCAGAGGTCAAGGACAGCTTCCATAAGGGCAGCACCCACCTGGCCCTGGATGATATCCGCGAGTCGATTGCCGAGTTGCAGCATTACCGCAAGCATTTCATCAAGGCTTGAGTTCGTGGCGCCAGGGCTGGCGCCATCGCGGGCAAGCCCGCTCCCACAGTTGCTGTGTGGTGTGTGCAAAGTTCTGTGCCCTGCCCAGATCCCCTGTGGGAGCGGGCTTGCCCGCGATGGCGGTGGGACAAGTAAGGATGTATCGACTGACCTACCGCTATCGCAGGCAAGCCACACATTTGATCGCATTCCACGTGTGGGCATGCTCGGTCTTTCGCCGAGCGCCCCCTTTTGGAGCCTTCGCCAAATGATTAGACTGCGCGCCTCTTTGCAAGGATCGCCATCATGCTGCTGATGCTCTACCTCATCGCCATCACCGCCGAAGCCATGACCGGCGCCTTGTCCGCCGGCCGTCGTGGCATGGACTGGTTTGGCGTGGTGTTGATCGCCTGCGTGACGGCGCTGGGTGGCGGTTCGGTGCGCGATGTGTTGCTCGGCCATTACCCGCTGACCTGGGTCAAACATCCGGAATACCTGGTGCTGACCTCGGTAGCGGCATTGGTGACGATCTTTATCGCCCCGCTGATGCGCCACTTGCGCTCACTGTTTTTGGCGCTGGACGCCGTAGGGCTGGTGGCTTTCACCCTGATCGGCTGCATGACGGCCCTGGAAATGGGGCACGGCATGCTGGTGGCCTCGGTCAGCGGGGTGATCACCGGAGTCTTCGGCGGGATCCTGCGGGATATTTTCTGTAACGATATTCCGTTGATCTTCCGCCGCGAGTTGTATGCCAGCGTGTCGTTCCTCGCCGCCTGGTGCTACATGCTGTGCATCTACCTCGAACTGCCCAGCGAGCAAGCGATTCTGCTCACCCTGTTCAGCGGTTTTCTACTGCGACTGCTGGCCATCCGCTTTCACTGGGAAATGCCCAAGTTCGTCTACAACGACGAACATTGACGCGTCGCGTGCTGGTTCAGCGCCCATTCGACATGTTCGCGGACCAGTTCGGAGGGGTAGTCCCGGCGCGCCTTCAAGGCTTCCAGCACCGGAATGCTGGAAGGCGCGTTGCCCAGGCCCACGGCCAGGTTACGCAGCCAACGCTCATAACCGGCGCGGCGTAGCGGCGAGCCTTCGGTGCTGCTGAGGAATTTATCCTCATCCCACATAAATAACTCGGCCAGTTCGGCGTTATCCAGGTTGTGGCGCGGCTTGAAATCGCTTTCTCCTGAAGGTCGGGCGAAACGATTCCACGGGCAAACGATCTGACAGTCATCGCAGCCGAACACGCGGTTGCCAATCAGTGGCCGCAGATCCTCGGGGATTGCGCTCTTGAGTTCGATGGTCAAGTAGGAAATGCAGCGCCGGGCGTCCAGCACATAGGGGCCGACGAAGGCATTGGTGGGGCAGATGTCCAGGCAGGCGGTGCAGCGGCCGCAGTGTTCGGTGCTGTGGGGCGGGTCGACGGGCAGTGGCAGGTCGACGAACAGTTCGCTGAGGAAGAAGTAGCTACCGGCCTTGCGGCTGAGGACCAGGGTGTTTTTGCCGATCCAGCCCAGGCCGGCTTGTTCGGCGATGGCTTTTTCCAGCACTGGGGCGCTGTCGACAAAGGCGCGAAAACCAAACGGGCCGATCTGTGCCTGGATGCGGTCGGCCAGTTGCTGCACGCGCTTGCGGATCAGCTTGTGGTAGTCGCGGCCCAGGGCGTAGCGGGAGATATAGGCTTTTTCGGGTTGGGCCAGCAGTTGCGCCATTTGCGTATCGCCGGGCAGGTAATCCATGCGCAGGGACACCACGCGCAAGGTGCCGGGTACCAACTCGTCCGGGTGCGAGCGTTTGCTGCCATGGGCGCCCATGTAGTCCATCTCGCCGTGGTAGCCCGCGTCGAGCCAGCGCTGCAGGTGCTGTTCATGCTCAGCCAGGTCCAGGCCGCTGATGCCGACTTGTTGAAAGCCCAGCTCGCGACCCCAGTCTTTGATCGATTGGGCGAGGGCGGGCAGATCGGTGGTAATAGCAGGCATGAGACGAGAGAAACCGCAGGTTAGATGCGTATAATTCTGCCAGACATCGGAGCTTGAAGACGCATGCCGCAGACAAAACACGAAATAACCGACGTGCAGCCCCTGTTGCCCGGCCAATTGCCGCAACTGGCTGCGCGTTCCCCAGAGGCCCACAAGGGGCAGTTTGGCCACGTCCTGGTGATCGGTGGCGACCATGGCTTTGGCGGCGCGGCGCTACTGAGTGCTGAAAGCGCCTTGCGCAGCGGTGCTGGCCTGGTGTCCCTGGCGACCCGAAGTGAACATGTCCCCGCCGCTTTGACCCGCTTGCCGGAAGTCATGGTGCGCGGCGTGCATTCGGCCAATCAGTTGATGGGTTTGCTGGAAAAAGTCTCGGTGATGGTTGTCGGCCCTGGCCTGGGCGACATGGCGTGGGGCAAAAGCCTGCTGTCGGTGGCCGCCAATGCCCGGCAACCCCAGGTCTGGGATGCAGACGCGCTGAACCTGCTGGCCGCAGGCCATGTAACCTTGCCGGCCGATTGCGTGATCACTCCGCACCCAGGGGAGGCGGCGCGGCTGATGGGGATCTCGACAGCCGAGGTTCAGGCCGACCGGCTTAAGGTGGCGCGCGCGCTGAGCCAGAAATTCAATGCAGTCACGGTGCTCAAGGGCGCGGGCAGCCTGATCGCCAGCCCGGATGGGCGGGTGGCGCGCTGTGACCAGGGGCATCCGGCCATGGCATCGGCGGGCCTGGGGGATGTGCTCGCCGGCTTGACCGGCGCGCTGCTGGCCCAAGGCATGCCAGCGTTCGAGGCCGCCAGCCTGGCAGTGTGGTTGCACGCCACGGCGGGCGATCGTCAGGGCACCTTGGGTCGCGGCCTGGTGGCCAGTGACCTGATTCCCGCCATTCGTCAGTTGTTGGAGGAGCAGTCACCGTGTCTGAAGTAACGCTGTTTATAGCGGATGAAGAGGCCATGGTGGCTCTCGGCAAGAGCATTGCCGAGATCACCGGGGGTGTGGGCCTGATTTTTCTGCAAGGTGATCTGGGCGCCGGCAAAACCACGCTGTCGCGCGGCATCATTCGCGGGCTTGGGCATAGTGGTGCAGTGAAAAGTCCGACGTTCACCCTGGTAGAGCCTTACGAGATCGGTGAGGTGCGGGCGTTCCATTTCGACCTGTATCGCCTGGTGGATCCCGAGGAATTGGAGTACATGGGCATCCGCGATTACTTCGATGGCGACGCCTTGTGCCTGATCGAGTGGCCGGACAAGGGCACAGGCTTTTTGCCAAAGCCCGACCTGACCATTACCATTACTGCGCATAACCATGGGCGTCAGTTGAAATTGTTGTCCCAGAGCGCGCGCAGTGAGTCCTGGTGTGCCGCTTTGGCTTTGAAATTCTAATAATGGGTGGGTTAGGTATGCGCTTTCGCGCGTTGGTTGCTGTCGTGGGGGTGTTGCTTGCGGCAATGACTGTCAATGCTCTGGCTGCTTCACAGGTGAAAAGTGTGCGCCTGTGGCGAGCTCCGGATAACACGCGACTGGTGTTCGACCTGTCTGGCCCGGTCCAGCACAGTGTCTTTACCCTGACGGCGCCTGATCGCCTGGTGATTGACATCAACGGTGCGACCCTGGCCGCGCCCCTGAAGGTCTCCACTGCGAACACGCCGATTACCGCGATGCGCTCGGCCCAGCGCACGCCGACTGACCTGCGGGTGGTCATCGACCTGAAAAAGGTCGTGACGCCGAAGAGTTTTTCCCTCGCGCCGAACGCCCAGTATGGCAACCGCCTGGTGGTCGATCTGTTCGATAACCCTGCCGATGCGGCACCAGCCCCTGCACCTGCGCCTTCTGTCGCCACCACGCCAGCCGTGCCGGTCAGCCCCGCGCAGCCCCAGGTCAAGTTGCCACCGCTGCCGCCAGCCCCGGCCGGCAAACGTGACGTCATCGTGGTGATCGACGCCGGCCACGGCGGTGAAGACCCGGGCGCCTCGGGCTCCCGTGGCCAGCACGAAAAAGACGTGGTCCTGGCCATCGCCCGCGAATTGCAGCGCCAGATCAACGGGATGAAAGGCTACCGCGCCGAATTGACCCGTACCGGCGACTACTTCATCCCGCTGCGCGGGCGTACCGAAATCGCCCGCAAGAAGGGCGCCGACCTGTTCGTGTCGATCCACGCCGACGCCGCCCCGTCGAAGGCCGCCTTTGGCGCCTCGGTGTTTGCCCTGTCGGATCGTGGCGCCACATCCGAGACCGCACGCTGGCTGGCCGACAGCGAAAACCGTTCCGACTTGATCGGCGGTGCCGGCAACGTGTCCCTGGATGACAAGGACCGCATGCTCGCGGGTGTATTGCTGGATCTGTCGATGACTGCCTCGCTGACCTCCAGCTTGAACGTCGGGCAGAAAGTCCTGACCAACATGGGCCGGGTCACCCCGTTGCACAAGCAGCGGGTGGAGCAGGCCGGGTTTATGGTGCTCAAGTCGCCGGATATCCCGTCGATCCTGGTCGAAACCGGCTTTATCTCCAACGCCAACGAAGCCAACAAGCTGGCCAGCGCCAGCCACCAGCAGGCGCTGGCGCGCTCCATCAGTTCCGGCGTGCGTCAGTTCTTCCAGCAGAACCCGCCGCCGGGCACCTATATCGCCTGGCTGCGGGACTCCGGGAAAATCGCCCAGGGCCCGCGTGACCATCGGGTGCAGCCCGGCGACACCGTGGCCATGCTGGCCGTGCGTTTCCAGGTCTCGGCCGCCACCTTGCGCAGCGCCAACAACCTGAAAACCGATGAACTGAAAGTCGGCCAGGTGTTGACCATCCCCGGCACTGAATTGGCAGCACAGTAATGAGCGAATCGGTATTGAACAGCGCTTCGCGCATCGAACTGCTCAGCCCGCGGCTGGCCAACCAGATCGCTGCGGGCGAGGTGGTTGAGCGCCCGGCCTCGGTGATCAAGGAACTGCTGGAAAACAGCCTCGACTCCGGCGCCAAGCGCATCGACGTGGATGTCGAGCAGGGCGGCGTCAAGTTGCTGCGGGTACGCGACGACGGTAGCGGGATTTCCTCGGACGACCTGCCGCTGGCACTGGCACGCCATGCCACCAGCAAAATCCGTGACCTGGAAGACCTTGAGCGGGTGATGAGCCTGGGCTTTCGTGGTGAGGCGCTGGCGTCAATCAGCTCCGTGGCGCGCCTGACCCTGACTTCCCGCACCCGTGGCGCCGAACAGGCCTGGCAGGTAGAAACCGAAGGCCGCGACATGGCCCCTCGGGTCCAGCCGGCAGCCCATCCAGTGGGCACCTCGGTGGAAGTGCGCGACCTGTTCTTCAATACCCCGGCGCGGCGTAAATTCCTCAAGGCCGAAAAAACCGAATTCGATCACCTGCAAGAAGTCATCAAGCGCCTGGCCCTGGCGCGTTTTGATGTGGCCTTCCACCTGCGCCACAACGGCAAGACCATCCTCAGCCTGCACGAGGCCAATGACGATGCCGCCCGCGCCCGACGCGTGTCGGCAATCTGCGGCGCAGGCTTCCTGGAACAGGCGCTGCCGATTGAGATCGAGCGTAACGGCCTGCATTTGTGGGGTTGGGTCGGCCTGCCGACGTTCTCCCGCAGCCAGGCAGACTTGCAGTATTTCTTTGTGAATGGCCGTGCCGTGCGCGACAAGCTGGTGGCCCATGCGGTGCGCCAGGCCTATCGCGACGTGCTGTTCAATGGCCGGCACCCAACCTTTGTACTGTTTTTTGAAGTGGACCCCGCGGTGGTCGACGTCAACGTGCACCCGACCAAGCACGAGGTGCGCTTCCGTGACGGGCGCATGGTCCATGACTTCCTCTATGGCACCTTGCACCGCGCCTTGGGCGATGTGCGCCCGGACGATCAACTGGCGGCGCCGATTGTCACCGCCGTCGTCCGCCCGACAGGGCCGGAGGCCGGTGAATTCGGGCCCCAGGGCGAAATGAGCCTGGCGGCCAACCTGCTGCAATCGCCGCAAGCGCAGCCAAGTTACCCGGCGCCGGGTTCCGGCGCGGGGGCGGGCTATCAGTATCAATACACCCCGCGTCCGCAATCGGCGGTGCCGGTGGCCGAGGCCCAGGCGGCCTATCGCGAATTCTTCGCGCCGCTGCCCGGTGCCGAGCCGGGCGCAGTGGCCCTGCCGGAAGGCGGCGGTGATATCCCGCCCCTGGGTTATGCCCTGGCCCAGCTCAAGGGCATCTATATCCTCGCGGAAAACGCCCACGGCCTGGTGTTGGTGGACATGCACGCGGCCCACGAACGGATCATGTACGAGCGCCTGAAGATCGCCATGGCCAGTGAAGGCCTGAGCGGCCAGCCATTGCTGGTGCCGGAGTCCCTGGCGGTGAGCCAGCGGGAAGCCGATTGCGCCGAGGAGCACCACGCGGTGTTCCAGAAACTGGGTTTTGAGTTGCAGCGCCTGGGCCCGGAAACCCTGGCCATCCGGCAGATTCCCGCCCTGCTCAAGCAGGCCGAGGCCAATCGGCTGGTGGCCGACGTGCTGGCGGACCTGATGGAATACGGCACCAGTGACCGGATCCAGGCGCATATCAACGAACTGCTCGGCACCATGGCCTGCCACGGCGCGATCCGCGCCAACCGGCGCCTGGCCCTGCCGGAAATGAACGGCCTGCTGCGGGACATGGAAAACACCGAGCGCAGTGGCCAGTGCAACCATGGCCGACCGACCTGGACCCAAATGGGGCTGGATGATCTGGACAAACTATTCCTGCGCGGCCGCTGATGAGCTCTCTACCTCCCGCCATCTTCCTGATGGGCCCGACGGCCGCCGGCAAGACAGACCTTGCGATCGAGCTGACCAAGGTTTTGCCCTGTGAGCTGAT
Source organism: Pseudomonas sp. FP818 (assembly GCF_030687335.1). Classification (NCBI taxonomy): domain Bacteria; kingdom Pseudomonadati; phylum Pseudomonadota; class Gammaproteobacteria; order Pseudomonadales; family Pseudomonadaceae; genus Pseudomonas; species Pseudomonas sp. FP818. Next base: position 545,648 of record NZ_CP117427.1, read on the forward strand.
CAGTGTCGATTCAGCCCTGGTTTACCGGGACATGGACATTGGCACCGCCAAGCCGTCCAAGGAGCTGTTAGCCGCCCATCCCCATCGACTGATCGACATTATTGATCCGGCGCAAAGCTACTCGGCGGCGGATTTTCGTTCCGATGCCCTGGCGGCCATGGCTGAAATCACCGCGCGGGGCAATATCCCGCTGCTGGTGGGCGGTACGATGCTCTATTACAAGGCGCTGCAGGAAGGCTTGGCCGACATGCCGCCCGCCGATCCGCAGGTGCGCGCCGAAATCGAAGAAGAGGCTGCGCGCCTTGGTTGGCAGGCCCTGCACGAGCAATTGGCGGCGATTGACCCGGTATCTGCCGCGCGCATTCACCCCAACGACCCCCAGCGCCTGAGCCGGGCTCTGGAAGTCTGGCGCGTGAGTGGCCAGACAATGACGGCCCATCGCCTCAGACAATCTGCGCAAAGTACTGACGCAGGCACCTCTGGACCGGGACAATTGCCCTATACTGTCGCCAATCTGGCTATCGCTCCGGCGAATCGGCAGGTGCTGCATGAACGAATTGCACAAAGATTCACAATTATGTTGGAACAGGGGTTCGTGGAGGAGGTCGTAGCACTGCGTTCAAGAGGTGATCTGCATCCGGGATTGCCTTCGATACGTGCTGTAGGCTACCGCCAAGTCTGGGATCATCTGGATGGCAAGCTGACGTCAGCCGAAATGCAGGAGCGCGGCATTATTGCCACGCGCCAATTGGCAAAACGCCAGTTCACTTGGCTGCGCAGTTGGACTGACCTGCATTGGCTGGACAGTCTGGATTGCGACAATCTGTCACGCGCCTTGAAATACTTGGGAACGGTCTCCATATTGAGCTGAGTCCTTGCAATTGCCGTCTATCCTTGGGGGTGTGACGGTCACAAGCTATCTATTTTTCCGATTTTTTATTATTGATCCTTAAAGGAGTGCGGCACATGTCAAAAGGGCATTCGCTACAAGACCCTTACTTGAATACTTTACGTAAAGAGAAAGTTGGGGTTTCCATCTATCTGGTCAACGGCATCAAGCTGCAAGGTACGATCGAGTCTTTCGACCAGTTCGTGATCCTGCTGAAAAACACCGTCAGCCAGATGGTCTACAAACACGCTATCTCGACAGTAGTGCCGGTTCGTCCAATTCGTCTGCCTAGCGCAACCGAATCCGAACAGGGTGACGCTGAGCCAGGTAACGCCTGATAGGAGTCTCCTTTGTTCTTTGAGCGCCACGGTGGTGGTGAGCGAGTAATCCTCGTTCACTTGGATGGACAGGACCCTGAGGCGCGCGAAGATCCGCAGGAGTTTCAGGAGCTGGCAAATTCGGCCGGCGCCGAGACCGTCGCGTTTTTTAACGTGCCGCGTCATCGGCCAACCGCCAAATTTCTGATTGGCAGCGGCAAGGTCGAGGAACTGCGCGACCTGGTCCATGCCGAAGAAGCCGATCTGGTTATCTTCAATCACATCCTCACGCCCAGTCAGGAACGTAACCTCGAACGTGTTTTCGAGTGTCGCGTGATTGACCGTACCGGCCTGATTCTCGATATCTTCGCCCAACGCGCCCGTACCCATGAAGGCAAGCTCCAGGTCGAACTGGCCCAGCTTGACCACATGAGCACCCGCCTGGTTCGCGGCTGGACGCACCTTGAGCGTCAGGGTGGCGGTATCGGCATGCGTGGGCCGGGTGAAACCCAACTCGAAACCGACCGGCGTCTGCTGCGGGTGCGCCTGCGCCAGATCAAGGGCCGGCTGGAGAAGGTGCGCAGTCAGCGCGAGCAATCGCGACGCGGCCGTACCCGTGCGGATATCCCTACCGTGTCCCTGGTGGGCTACACCAACGCCGGTAAATCCACGCTGTTCAACAACGTGACCAAATCGGACGTGTACGCGGCAGACCAATTGTTCGCCACCCTTGACCCGACCTTGCGCCGTCTGGAACTCGACGACCTGGGGCCGATTGTGCTGGCCGACACTGTGGGCTTCATCCGCCACTTGCCGCACAAGCTGGTCGAGGCATTCCGGTCTACGCTCGAAGAGTCGAGCAACTCCGACCTGCTGCTGCACGTCATTGATGCGGCCGAGCCTGACCGGATGTTGCAGATCGAGCAGGTCATGGTAGTACTGGGTGAGATTGGCGCCCAGGACTTGCCGATCCTCGAGGTCTATAACAAACTCGATTTGCTTGAAGGTGTGGAGCCGCAAATCCAGCGCGACGAAAACGGCAGGCCCCAGCGGGTCTGGCTGTCGGCGCGGGACGGTAGTGGTCTGGAATTGCTTGAGCAGGCGATTGCCGAGTTGCTCGGTGGCGATTTGTTCGTCGGCACCTTGCGCTTGCCTCAGCGTTTTGCTCGACTGCGTGCTCAGTTCTTTGAACTGGGTGCCGTACAGAAAGAAGAACACGACGAAGAGGGTGTCAGCCTGCTGGCTGTTCGTTTGCCTCGTTCGGAGCTCAATCGGCTGGTGAGTCGTGAGGGCGTTGTACCGACGGAGTTCCTCGAACAACACACTTTGCAATAAAAGCCTGAGAAAGCGGTTGTGCCGCTGTGGCAGGCATTCTGTAGCATTGGTCGGCGCGCCGTGGGTGCGTCTTTGCTTTATCAGATGGAGAGCGCTATGGCTTGGAATGAGCCGGGTGGCAACTCGAATAATCAGGATCCTTGGGGTGGTAAACGCCGCAATAATGGCGACCGCAAGGGGCCACCAGATCTCGACGAGGCCTTCCGAAAGCTGCAGGAAAGCCTGAATGGGTTGTTCGGTGGTGGAAAAAAACGTGGTGGTGACGACGGCGGTCGCACAGGCAAGGGCGGCGGCTACGGCCTGCTTGGCCTGGGCCTCGTGGCGCTGGCGGCTGTCTGGCTGTACAGCGCGGTCTATGTGGTGGACGAGCAGGAGCAAGCCGTGGTGCTGCGCTTCGGCAAGTACTACGAGACTGTCGGCCCCGGCCTGAATATCTACTTCCCGCCGATCGACAAGAAGTACATGGAGAACGTCACGCGTGAGCGTGCCTACACCAAGCAGGGCCAGATGCTGACCGAAGACGAGAACATCGTCGAAGTGCCGCTGACCGTGCAGTACAAGATCAGCAATCTGCAGGACTTCGTGCTTAACGTCGACCAGCCGGAAATCAGCTTGCAGCACGCGACCGAAAGCGCCCTGCGCCACGTAGTGGGTTCCACTGCGATGGACCAGGTGCTGACCGAAGGCCGTGAACTGATGGCCAGCGAGATCAAGGAGCGCCTGCAACGGTTCCTCGATACCTATCGCACCGGTATCACCGTTACCCAGGTCAACGTACAGAGCGCAGCGGCACCGCGTGAAGTGCAGGAAGCCTTCGATGACGTGATCCGTGCCCGTGAAGACGAGCAGCGTTCGCGCAACCAGGCTGAAACCTACGCCAACGGCGTGGTGCCGGAAGCCCGTGGTCAGGCCCAGCGCATCATTGAAGATGCCAACGGTTACCGCGACGAAGTCGTGTCCCGCGCCAAGGGTGAGGCTGACCGCTTCACCAAGCTGGTGGCCGAGTACCGCAAGGCACCGGAAGTCACCCGCGAGCGTCTGTACCTGGACACCATGCAGGAAGTCTTCACCAACACCAGCAAGGTTCTCGTGACCGGCAACAAGGGTGGGCAGAACAACCTGCTGTACCTGCCGCTGGACAAGATGATCGAAGGTGGTCGTAGTGCCGGCAGTACTTCGTCTTCCGCCAGTTCGACTGCCGCTGCCAACGAAGCGAGCGCCCGTGCGGCCGCTGACTTGCAGCAACAGCAAACACGTTCCCGGGAGAGTCGTTGATGAGCAATAAATCGCTGACCGCCCTGATTGTGGGCGTCGTCGTGGTCATCGCTGCCTGGAACTGCTTCTACATCGTGGCTCAGACCGAGCGTGCGGTGTTGCTGCAATTCGGGCGTGTGGTTCAGGCGGATGTCCAGCCGGGCCTGCATGTGAAAGTCCCCTACGTCAACCAGGTGCGCAAGTTTGACGCCCGCCTGATGACCCTGGATGCACCGACACAGCGTTTCCTGACCCTGGAAAAGAAAGCCGTGATGGTTGACGCCTACGCCAAGTGGCGCGTCAAGGATGCCGAGCGCTTCTACACCGCGACTTCCGGCCTCAAGCAGATTGCCGACGAGCGTTTGTCCCGTCGTCTGGAATCGGGCCTGCGCGACCAGTTTGGTAAGCGCACCCTGCACGAGGTGGTATCCGGTGAACGTGATGCGCTGATGGCTGACATCACCCGTTCGCTGAACACCATGGCGGAAAAAGAGCTGGGTATCGAAGTGGTCGATGTTCGAGTCAAGGCCATTGACCTGCCCAAGGAAGTGAACCGCAGCGTGTTCGAGCGTATGAGCACCGAGCGTGAGCGTGAGGCGCGTGAGCACCGTGCCAAGGGTAACGAACTGGCTGAAGGTATCCGTGCGGATGCCGACCGTCAGCGTCGCGTACTGTTGGCAGAGGCCTATCGTGAGTCCGAAGAGGCTCGTGGTGATGGTGATGCCCAAGCCGCGTCGATCTACGCCAAGGCTTATGGCCAGGACCAGGAGTTCTACGCGTTCTACCGTAGCCTGCGTGCCTACCGTGAAAGCTTTGCGAACAAAACCGATGTCATGGTGCTGGACCCAAGTAGCGATTTCTTCCGCTACCTGGAAAAGTCCAAGTAACCCGCTGACTGGCTGGTTCCACTCCGTCGGGCGGCTAAAACGCTCGGCGGGGTGATCCTTTCGGAAAACGGGTGTATGATGCGGCAGCCGGGAAATTCCCGGCTTTTTTGCGTCTGCATGTTTGATTGTTGTTGTGCGTTGCAGGCGTGACAGGTTTTTCGAGGAAAGTGCCCGACGAGGCCGTCTACAGGCCATTCGTCACGTCGCTCTTGCGCGTGGTTTATGCAGGGGCCGGGTATTTTCTGCTTCACTCAAGGCTCGCCCAAGGGCAGGCCGGGTCATAGGGGAATGGCGTAATGGCAACGGTAGACCGCTGGCTGCTGCCAGATGGCATCGAAGAAGTACTGCCACCAGAGGCTGCGCGTATTGAAATCGCGCGTCGCCAGGTGTTGGATCTGTTCCAGAGCTGGGGTTACGAGTTTGTCGTGACTCCCCATATCGAGTACCTGGAATCCCTGCTGACCGGCGCGGGCCAGGACCTGGATCTGCGCACCTTCAAGGTCATCGACCCGCAATCGGGCCGGCAAATGGGCTTTCGCGCCGACATCACGCCGCAAGTGGCGCGCATTGATGCGCATACCTTGCGTCGTGAAGGGCCGAGCCGCCTGTGCTACGCCGGCAGCGTGCTGCATGCGCAACCGCGCGCCTTGTCATCGTCCCGTAGCCCGATCCAGTTGGGCGCCGAGTTGTATGGCGATGCGAGCCCGAGCAGCGACGTTGAAGTCATCAGCCTGATGCTGGCGATGCTGCAACTGGCCGATGTGCCGGATGTCCACATGGACCTGGGGCATGTCGGTATCTACCGTGGCCTGGCCCGTGCGGCCGGTTTGTCCGGCGAAGTGGAGCAGCAGTTGTTCGATGCCCTGCAGCGCAAGGCCATCGACGAAGTGATCGCCCTGACCGAAGGCGTGCCTGCCGACCTGGCTGGCATGCTGCGTGCGCTGGTGGACCTGTGTGGTGGTCGCGAAGTGCTGACCGCTGCCCGTGATCGCCTGGCCAACGCGCCGGCCCCGGTGCTGGCGGCCCTGGACGACGTGCTGGCGATTGCCGAGCAGTTGTCGGCGCGCTTCCCGCAACTGCCGTTGTATTTTGACCTGGGTGAGTTGCGCGGCTACCACTACCACACCGGTGTGGTGTTCGCGGTGTTTGTTCCGGGCGTTGGCCAAGCCATCGCCCAGGGCGGTCGTTATGACGATATCGGCGCCGACTTCGGTCGTGCCCGTCCGGCGACTGGCTTTTCCACCGATTTGAAAACCCTGGTGACCCTGGGGCGTGCTGAAGTCGAGCTACCGTCTGGCGGTATCTGGATGCCAGACAGTACGGACGCGGCACTCTGGCAGCAGGTCTGCCAGTTGCGCAGTGAGGGTCAGCGTGTCGTCCAGGCCTTGCCTGGGCAGCCATTGGCCGCCGCCCGTGAAGCGGACTGCGACCGGCAATTGATTCAGCAGAACGGGCTTTGGCAAGTATCGCCACTGGCTTCTTGAGTTTTCCTGCCGGCCAACGCCGGCACCAAGTTTGCGCGAATGAGGACAAGTGTTATGGGTAAGAATGTCGTAGTCCTGGGCACCCAATGGGGTGATGAGGGCAAAGGCAAGATCGTTGATCTGCTGACCGAACATGCTGCCGCCGTAGTGCGCTACCAAGGTGGCCACAACGCTGGCCACACCCTGGTCATCGATGGCGAAAAAACCGTCTTGCACCTGATCCCGTCGGGCGTACTGCGCGAAGGCGTGCAGTGCCTGATCGGCAACGGCGTGGTGGTTGCACCTGACGCCCTGCTGCGCGAGATCACCAAGCTGGAAGAGAAAGGCGTACCGGTGCGCGAGCGCCTGCGTATCAGCCCGTCCTGCCCGCTGATCCTGTCCTTCCACGTTGCGCTGGACCAGGCCCGTGAAAAGGCCCGTGGCGAGCTGAAGATCGGCACCACCGGTCGCGGTATCGGCCCGGCCTACGAAGACAAGGTTGCACGTCGTGGCCTGCGTGTGGGCGACCTGCTCAACATGCCGCGCTTTGAAGACAAGCTGCGTGAACTGGTGGATTACCACAACTTCATGCTGGTCGGTTACTACAAAGAGCCAGCCATTGAGTTCGACAAGACCCTGGCCGAGTGCAAGGAATACGCCGAGCTGCTCAAGCCGCTGATGCTGGACGTGACTGCCGAACTGCACGACCTGCGTCGCGCCGGCAAAGACATCATGTTCGAAGGTGCCCAGGGCTCGTTGCTGGACATCGACCACGGTACCTACCCGTACGTGACCAGCTCCAACACCACCGCTGGCGGCGTTGCGACGGGTTCGGGCGTTGGTCCGATGTTCCTGGACTACATCCTGGGCATCACCAAGGCCTACACCACGCGCGTAGGTTCGGGTCCGTTCCCGACTGAGCTGTTCGACGACGTCGGTGCGCACCTGGCCAAACAAGGCCACGAGTTCGGCGCGACGACCGGTCGTGCCCGTCGTTGTGGCTGGTTCGATGCTGTCATCCTGCGTCGCGCTATCGACGTGAACAGCATCTCGGGTATCTGCCTGACCAAGCTGGACGTACTCGACGGCCTGGAAACCATCAACATCTGCGTTGGTTACAAAGACGCCGAAGGTAATGATGTTGCCCCGACCGACGCTGACAGCTACGTGGGCCTGCAGCCTGTGTACGAAGAAGTGCCGGGCTGGAGCGAATCGACCGTGGGTGCCAAGACCCTGGAAGAACTGCCAGCTAACGCCCGCGCCTACATCAAGCGCGTTGAAGAGCTGATTGGCGCGCCGATCGACATTATTTCGACGGGCCCGGACCGCAACGAGACCATCGTTTTGCGTCATCCGTTCGCTTAATAAGCTGTTGATGTAAAAAGCAAAGGGTCCCTTCGGGGGCCCTTTGTCGTTTCTGCGGTGCGCACGGCACGACCCTTGCTATGTTTCTCTCTTTCGCGGTGCTATCAATTTAATGGCACCCGTGGTGGAGGGATTCCCGATGTCTGCCGTTCTCTCATTGTTACAAAGCCGGCTGTTGCGGCCGGTGTTCGTTACCCTTGGTATCGCTCTTTTGGTGCAAGTGCTGGTGGCGGTCGCCCTGACCCGGAGCACAGTCACGGCCCTGGAAGCCGATTTGGGCAAACGCCTGGGTGTGGACAGCCAGAAACTGTCGGGCGAATTGACCCAGGCCGGCAAGGAAGTGACGTCCAGCCTGGATAGCTTGTCGTCCAGCACCAGCGACCGCCTCACGGCCGGGCTTTCTGCGCGATTGAAGCAAGAGCAGCAGCAACTGCGTACGACCCTGGAAAAGGACCTGAGGGACTCTGCCAATGATATGGCGCAGTTGCTGGCCTCGGTTGCGCCCCGTGCAATGTGGGACAGCGATGTTCCTGCGTTGTCGGAGTTCGCTCGGCGTGCCCAGCGCAATCCCAATGTACTGTTTGTGGTGTATGACGACGCCACAGGCCAGCACCTGACTCGTTATTTGAACCGGGCAAACCCGATCAACAAGGCGCTCCTGGAAAAAGGCCAGGGCGACCGTGCGTTGGACAAAGTGTTGAGTGCTGCGAAAAGCGACCCTTCGGTGTACTACGTCGAAGCGTCCATCAGCCCCAATGGTGTAGAGATCGGCAAGGTGCTGATGGGGGTTTCCACCGCTGCGGTCGAGGCGGACCTGGCGGCGCTGGACCAGCGTTTTGCCGCGCTGATCGCCAATGGCGGTCAATTGGTGGGCGACAGCCTCAAAGGCGCGGCGGCGGACAGTGCGGCGGCCATGGGTGCCCGTCTGCAGTCGGCGCAGGCCACGGCCACGCAAATGACCGCCAATACCTCCAGCGCCGTACAAGAGGCCGCGCAGGCCCTGCGCTGGCGTATCGGTCTGGGTCTGGCGGTGGTGGGCCTGGGTGTGCTGTTGCTGATTGCCGTGGTGCTGGGGCGGCGGGTGGTCAATCGCCTCAAGCTGCTGATCGCGGCTATGGATGATTTGGCGGCCGGTGACGGTGACCTGACCAAGCGTGTGCAGATCAACAGCAAGGATGAAATCGGCGCCATGGCTTCGGCGGTCAATCGGTTTGTGGATAAGTTGCAGCCCATCGTGCGTGAGGCGGGCGATGTGGCCCAGCGTACCGGCGTGGAAATCGGCGCGATGACCCTGCGCAATGCCGGCGCCGATGCCGCAGCAGGTTTGCAGCGTGATGAAGTGGCCGAGAGCCTGCGGGCGCTGTCGCAAATGGCTGACGAGGCCCAGGCTGAAAGCCATGCCATGCAGGCCGCGTTGCAGCAGGTGGTGGATATCCGTCAGGCCACGGATGAAAACTCCCGTACTTCGGCCGAGGTCGGCAGTTTGATCGAGGCCTTGGCCGGGCAGGTGCAGGCCGGTTCCAAGGTGATCGAGCGCCTGGCCCAGCAAAGCGAGCAGATTGAAGTGGTGTTGACGGTGATCCACGGCATTGCCGAGCAAACCAACCTGCTGGCCCTGAATGCCGCCATTGAGGCGGCGCGTGCCGGTGAAACCGGGCGGGGTTTTGCGGTGGTGGCAGACGAAGTGCGGGCGTTGGCCAGTAAAACCCAAAGCTCTACCGGTGATATCCAGGCGCATATCGTGGCGTTGCAGCAAGGCGCGCGCGAGGCGGTGGAGACCATCGGCAAGGCCGGGCGCCAGGCCAGCGAGGGTCTGCTGGTTCTGCGCGAAAGTGTGCGCTTGCAGCAAACGGTGCAAGACTCAGTGGAGCAGGTGCATGCGGCGATTGGCCTGGCGACCCGGGCTGCCGAACATCAGGCCCAGGGCGCGCATGCGGTGCGGGGGCGGGTCGAGGTGATCCATGCCCAGGCCGAGCGCGCAGCGCAGGCGGTGGTGGAAACCACGGCCAGCGGCAAGGTGCTGGATGGCTTGGCGGCGCAGTTGAAGGCCAGCCTGGGGCAGTTCCGGGCCTGAGGTTGGCGGCTCGGGCCTTATCGCGGGCAAACCCACTCCAATGTAGGAGCTGGCTTGCCTGCGATAGCGCTCTCAGCGGCTCAGATACATCCGTGTCGTGAGCAGGTAGACGGGCAGCCCCGACACCAGAATCAACAGCGCCGCATAAGGCGCCGCCGCCGCAAACTCCACATTCGAGGTGTGCGCCCACACCGCCGTGGCCAGGGTATTCAACCCGGTTGGACTGAGCAGCAAAGTCGCGGTCAACTCCTTCATCGCATCGAGGAACACCAGCGCAAACGCCGCGCCCAATGCCGGAAAGATAATCGGCAGGGTCACCCGACAAAACGCGCTGAACGACGATGCGCCGAGGGTGCGGGCCGCCTCTTCCAGTTGCGGTGCAGCCTTGTTCAAGGCGGTACGGATCGGCGCCTGGGCCAGTGGCAGGAACAGCAGCGCGTAGGCGATCAGCAGCAACGCCGAGGTCTGATACAGCGCCGGCACGTAATGCAGGGCGAAATACACCAGGGTCAGGGCAATCACCAGGCCGGGCAGGGCGTGCAGCAAGTAGGGCAGGCGTTCGGCCCACAGCGCCAGTTGGCCTTTGTAGCGCACCACCAGAAGACCCACCGGTAAGGCCAGCGCCAGGCAGAGTGCCGCGCCGCCCAGGGACAGCGCCAGGGAGGACAGCAGCGCCTCGCTGATCTCGGCTATCGGGAAGGCTGCTGAAGAACCCACGGCCAGCCAGTAGCCGAGCATCCCCAACGGAATGCCACTGCCAATGATCGCCAGCATCAGGCAGTACAGCTGGCCCAATGGCGCCCATCTGCCCAGTCGAACCTGTTCGGCATGCCGCGCCGCGCCTTGTCCGGTGCGCACATGCCGGCCCTTGCCGCGCACGCGCAGTTCCAGCCACAGCAGGGTCAGGCACATGACCAGCAGCACCGCAGACAGCATCGCCGCATTGGCGTTGCTGAACTCCAATTCGAACTGTTGGTAGATCGCCGTGGTGAAGGTCTGCAGGCCGATGATCGACAGGGCGCCGAACTCCACCAGCATATGCAAGGCGATCAACAGGGCGCCGGCCAGCAGCGACGGCCACAGCAACGGCAGGGTGATGCGAAAAAACACGCTCCAGCGATTGAGCCCCAGGGTGCGGGCCGACTCTTCCAGGGACGGGTCCAGGTTGCGCAGGGTGGCCGCCACCGGCAGGAACACCAGGGGGTATTTGGACAGGGTCATGACCAGGATGGCGCCGCCCAGGCCTTCGAACTGGGCGCTCAGGGATACCCAGGTAAAGCTGCTGACAAACGCCGGCACGGCAAACGGCAGGCACAGGATTACGCCCCAGATCCGCCGGCCCGGCAGGTTGCTGCGCTCCAGCAGCCAGGCCAGGGACAGGCCGATCACCGCGCAGGCGACGGTCACGCCGACCATTAATGCCAAGGTGTTGCGCAGTAGCCCGAACACATACGGGCGCCACAGCAGATGCACAGCCTCGGCCCAGCCGGCTTGCCAGGCCTTGAGGCCCACATACACCAACGGCAGCAGGCTCAAGCCCACCAGTAAAAAGACCGGCAGCAGCAGCCAGATTGACGGGCGTTTGCGCCGGGGGCTAAAGCCGCCGCGCAAGGCGGGGGCAGATTGCGATGGGGTCATCAGTTCAAGCCAACGTCACGTTCCAGCTCCAGGGCTTCTTCGGCGTTGCCCAGGTCGGCGGGAGTGACTTTGGGCGGTTGCAGTTCGCTGAATGGCTTGAGGCCGCGGTTGGACTGCATGCCCTTGCGCAGCGGGTACTCGGCGGAGGTGTTGGTGATAACCCGCTGGCCTTCTTCGCTGGCCATGAACGCCAGCAGTTGCTGGGCTTGCTTGGGGTGCTTGCTGGATTTCAATGCCGCTGCTGCCGATACGGTGATCAGGCCGCCAGCATCGCCATCGGTGAAGTAGTGCAGTTGCGAATCCAGGTTGGTTTTTTCCTTTTTCAGGGCAAACCAGTAGTAGTTATTCACCAGCACCGTCGCTACTTCGCCGTTTTCCACGGCTTTGAGGGCGACCATGTTATTGCTGTAGACCTTGCCGAACGCGCGCAGCCCGGTCAGCCATTCTTCGGCGGCATCGCGACCATGCAGTTTGATGATGGCCACGGCCTGTTCCTGGAAGGCGCCGCTGGTGGGGACGAAGCCCACTTTGCCCTGCCACTCGGGGTTGGCGAAATCCAGTACCGACTTGGGTAGCTCTTCTTCCTTGATCAATTTCGGATTGAAGGCCACTACCCGGGTACGTGCGGTGACGCCCATCCAGGCGCCATTGGCGGCCACGTATTCCTTGGGCAGGACATCCAGGGTACTGGCGTCGATAGTGGCCAGCAGGCCTTGTTCGCCAAGTTTGTTCAGTGGTGGGGATTCTTCGGTGTAGATCACGTCGGCGGGGGAGCGCTCACCCTCTTCGACGACCTGGCTGGCCAGTTGGTTGCTGCTGCCCTTGCGTACATTCACATGAATGCCGGTCTTGGCTTCGAAGGCCTTGGCGAGTTCATCGCCGACTTCCTTGTGCTGGCCGTTGTACAGGGTCAGTTCAACCTTGTCGGCCGAGTAGGCGGTGGGAGAGAGCAGGGTCAGGCCGAGCAGAGTGATGGTCAGGCCACGCAGAAGGGATGTCTTGAGACGGATATCGCGGATCATCATCCGGGGTGTTCCTCACTTGAGTGCAACAAATCATTGCAAGGATAAACGATAAAACTTCTCAAGTGCGGGCGCAGCGGGAATTGCGGGTGGAGTTTTTAAACCCCGGAAACGAAAAAACCCGCTTTCGCGGGTTTGATCTGAATTTGGTGCCCAGGAGAAGACTCGAACTTCCACGACCTTGCGATCACCAGCACCTGAAGCTGGCGTGTCTACCAATTTCACCACCTGGGCATTATCAAGCAACGTTGCCGCTGTTGATGGGGCGAACTATACGGCGGGCTTTTTGATCTGTAAACCCCTGATTTGATTTTATAAATCAACTTTTGGGTTAAAAATCAAAGGGCTATAACGCAAAAACCCGCTTTCGCGGGTTTTTGTGAGACTCAAGGCGCAAACCTCAAGTTTTGAATTGGTGCCCAGAAGAAGACTCGAACTTCCACGACCTTGCGGTCACCAGCACCTGAAGCTGGCGTGTCTACCAATTTCACCATCTGGGCAGTATCTTCAACGTTGCCGTCGTCGATGGCGCGCACTATACGGAGTGGCTTTTGAGCTGTAAACCCCCGTCATCAAAAAAGCCTGGAAAATTTCGCAGGCGGTCACGCAAGGTGGTTTTGCGCGGCTATAAAACGCATTTGCGGGCTAGTTATTGCTTGAAATTTCCCGTTTCAATACGCGTATGCCAAACTAACCCACATATAGACAAGGTGAAAACTCTCTAATGGCCGATTGGCAGTCCCTCGATCCCGAGGCCGCTCGTGAAGCGGAAAAATATGAAAACCCTATTCCTAGCCGCGAACTGATCCTGGCGCATCTCGCCGATCGGGGTTCGCCTGCTAGCCGCGAGCAGCTGGTTGAAGAATTCGGTCTGACCACCGAAGACCAACTCGAAGCACTGCGCCGCCGCCTGCGCGCCATGGAGCGCGATGCACAGTTGATCTACACCCGTCGCGGCACTTACGCGCCGGTGGACAAGCTCGACCTGATCCTTGGCCGCATTGCCGGTCACCGTGATGGCTTCGGCTTCCTGATCCCTGATGACGGCAGTGACGACCTGTTCATGAGCCCGGCGCAAATGCGCCTGGTGTTCGATGGCGACCGCGCCCTGGCGCGCGTGTCCGGCCTGGACCGTCGCGGTCGACGCGAAGGCGTGATCGTCGAAGTGGTGTCCCGTGCCCACGAATCCATCGTCGGTCGCTACTTCGAGGAAGGCGGCATCGGCTTCGTGATTCCGGACAACCCGAAGGTCCAGCAGGAAGTGCTGGTGACCCCGGGCCGCAATGGCGCCGCCAAGGTCGGTCAGTTCGTCGAGGTGAAAATCACCCACTGGCCAACCCCGCGCTTCCAGCCACAGGGCGATATCGTCGAAGTGGTCGGCAACTACATGGCGCCGGGCATGGAAATCGATGTTGCGCTGCGCACCTACGATATTCCTCACGTCTGGCCTGAGGCTGTGCTCAAAGAAGCCGCCAAGCTCAAGCCGGAAGTCGAAGAAAAAGACAAAGAGAAACGCATAGATCTGCGTCATCTGCCGTTCGTCACCATTGACGGCGAAGATGCCCGCGACTTCGACGATGCGGTCTACTGCGAAGCCAAGCCCGGCAAGCTGCGCCTGTTCTCCGGCGGCTGGAAGTTGTTCGTCGCGATTGCCGACGTATCCAGCTACGTGAAGATCGGTTCGGCCCTGGATAACGAAGCCCAGGTGCGCGGCAACTCCGTGTACTTCCCTGAGCGCGTGATCCCGATGCTGCCTGAGCAGCTGTCCAACGGCCTGTGCTCCCTGAACCCGAAAGTCGACCGTTTGGCCATGGTGTGCGAGATGACCATCTCGAAAACCGGCGAAATGACCGACTACCAGTTCTACGAAGCGGTGATCCACTCCCAGGCCCGCCTGACCTACAACAAGGTCAGCACCATCCTGGAAACGCCGAAAACCAGCGAAGCCAAGGCTTTGCGCAGCCAGTACTCTGACGTAGTTCCACACCTCAAGCAGCTCTACTCGCTGTACAAGGTGTTGCTGGGCGCACGTCATGTCCGTGGCGCGATAGATTTTGAAACCCAGGAAACCCGGATCATCTTCGGTTCCGAGCGCAAAATCGCGGAAATCACGCCGACCACCCGCAATGACGCGCACAAGCTGATCGAGGAATGCATGCTGGCGGCCAACGTGGCCACCGCCGAATTCCTGAAGAAGCACGAGATTCCTGCGCTGTACCGGGTGCACGATGGTCCGCCACCGGAGCGCCTGGAAAAACTGCGCGCCTTCCTGGGCGAGCTTGGCCTGTCCCTGCACAAAGGCAAGGATGGCCCGTCGCCGAAGGATTACCAGGCTCTGTTGGCCAGCATCAAGGACCGTCCGGACTTCCACCTGATCCAGACCGTGATGCTGCGCTCCCTCAGCCAGGCGGTGTACAGCGCCGACAACCAGGGCCACTTCGGCCTGAATTACGAGGCGTATACCCACTTCACCTCGCCGATCCGCCGTTACCCGGACTTGCTCACGCACCGCGCCATCCGCAGCGTGATCCATTCCAAGCAGAACACCCCGCACGTCAAGCGCGCCGGTGCCATGACTATTCCGAAGGCACGGATCTATCCGTACGACGAAGCGGCCCTGGAACAGTTGGGCGAGCAGTGCTCCATGAGCGAGCGCCGTGCCGACGAAGCCACCCGTGACGTAGTGAACTGGCTCAAGTGCGAGTTCATGAAGGATCGCGTAGGTGAGTCGTTCCCAGGCGTGATCACCGCCGTGACCGGTTTTGGTCTGTTCGTCGAGCTGACCGACATCTACGTCGAAGGTCTGGTGCACGTCACCGCCTTGCCGGGTGACTACTACCACTTCGATCCTGTGCATCACCGCCTGGCGGGCGAGCGCACCGGTCGCAGCTTCCGTTTGGGCGATACCGTAGAAGTACGGGTCATGCGCGTCGATCTCGACGAACGCAAGATCGACTTCGAGATGGCTGAAAAAACCCTCGAAGCGCCGATTGGCCGCAAAAAACGGGGTGCCGAAACCACGGCGCCGGCGAAAAAAGGCGCTCCTGCGAAAGCTGCAGCGGCTGCCGAGCCTGCGCCGGCCAAGCCTGCGCGCCGCTCCTCGGCCAAGGAAAAGGTCAGCGACGCGTACCGCCCCAGTGATGCGGCGGCGAAAAACGCCGAGTTGCGCAAGAGTCGCGAGTTGAAGCAGCAGTTGCTCAACGAAGCCAAAAGCGGTGGTAAAGCGGCGTCTGGGGGAAAGTCCCAGGCCGCCGACAAGCCGTCGAGCAAACCGAGTAAACACCGTAAAGGCCCGCCAAAAGCGGGTTCGGCCCCTGCCAAGAGCGGCGGGTCGCGCAAACCTAAGGCCAAGTCATGAGTCTGGAAAAAATCTACGGCGTACACGCCGTAGAAGCGTTGCTGCGTCACCACCCCAAGCGCGTCAAGCAAGTGTGGTTGGCCGAGGGTCGTAGCGAGCCGCGCGTTCAAGCGTTGGTCGAGCTGGCCAACCAGAATAAAGTTGCCATCGGTCAGGCCGAGCGGCGCGAAATGGACGTCTGGGTCGAAGGCGTACACCAGGGCGTGGTGGCGGACGTGAGTCCGAGCCAGGTCTGGGGCGAGGCCATGCTCGACGAGCTGCTCGACCGCACCGAAGGTGCGCCGCTGTTGCTGGTGCTGGACGGCGTGACCGACCCGCACAACCTCGGCGCCTGCCTGCGTTCGGCGGACGCTGCCGGCGCGCTGGCGGTGATCGTGCCGAAAGACAAGTCGGCTACCTTGACCCCGGTCGTGCGTAAAGTCGCCTGCGGCGCAGCGGAAGTGATTCCGTTGGTGGCCGTGACCAACCTGGCGCGCACCCTGGAAAAACTCCAGCAGCGCGGCTTGTGGGTCGTGGGTACGGCGGGTGAGGCCGAGGTCAGCATCTATGACCAGGACCTCACCGGCCCGACCATCCTGATCATGGGTGCTGAAGGCAAGGGCATGCGGCGCCTGACCCGAGAGCATTGCGACTACCTGGTGCACTTGCCGATGGCCGGGTAGCGTCAGCAGCCTCAACGTTTCAGTCGCGACGGGCGTCTGCCTGTTCGAAGCCCAGCGTCAGCGTGGCGCCAAGGCCAAGTCCAAGAAGTAATCAGGTCTGGCGCAGGTCCAAATGTGGGAGCGGGCTTGCTCGCGAATGCGCAGTGTCAGTCGCCATAGATGTTGGCTGGCCTAACGTATTCGCGAGCAAGCCCGCTCCCACACTGGTTTGCAGGGTTTGGAAGGTTGTACAAATAATCACCAATTGCCTTGCGCCCTTTCTCCCCCTTCTCTACAATTGCGCCCCCTTGCCTTCCCGGCGGGCACGCATGTGCCTCCCAGTGGCAAGATTCCTAAGTGTCATTCACTCCTTGTCTGACCGTTTTTGAGCGGCAGGCTACAACCCGTAAGGAGCATTCATGCGTCATTACGAAATCATCTTTTTGGTCCACCCGGATCAAAGCGAGCAAGTCGGCGGCATGGTAGAGCGTTACACCAAGCTGATCGAAGAAGACGGCGGCAAAATCCACCGTCTGGAAGATTGGGGCCGTCGTCAACTGGCCTACGCAATCAACAATGTTCACAAGGCTCACTACGTGATGCTGAACGTTGAGTGCACTGGCAAGGCCCTGGCCGAGCTGGAAGACAACTTCCGCTACAACGATGCAGTGATCCGTAACCTGGTCATCCGTCGCGAAGAAGCCGTTACCGGCCAATCCGAGATGCTCAAGGCTGAAGAAAACCGCAGTGAGCGCCGTGAGCGTCGCGACCGTCCTGAGCACGAAGGCGCTGAAAGCGCTGATAGTGATGACAGCGACAACAGCGATAACGCTGACGAGTAATCCACGGACCTTATTAAGGAGCCTATCAAATGGCACGTTTCTTCCGTCGTCGTAAGTTTTGCCGCTTCACCGCTGAAGAAGTGAAGGAGATCGACTACAAAGATCTCAACACTCTGAAAGCCTACGTATCCGAGACCGGCAAAATTGTTCCAAGCCGTATCACCGGTACCAAAGCTCGTTATCAGCGTCAGCTGGCCACCGCTATCAAGCGCGCCCGCTTCCTGGCCCTGCTGGCCTACACCGACAGCCACGGCCGCTGAGACCGGGCAGTCGACAAGTAGTAAGGGATTGAATGCATGCGCGCCTTAGCTGAGTTCATCATGCGCGGTCGTGTGCAGGCCACTCTGGTAGTGGCTGGATGTGCTGCATTGCCGTTGTTGTATTGGTTGGGTGCCGCCGCAGGAAGCCTTGTGCTGCTGCGGCGCGGTTTGAAGGACGCCCTGGGCGTTCTTGCCCTGGGGTTGCTGCCGGCCTTGATCTGGTGGCTGCAATTCGACGATCCACGGGTACTTCTGGTACTGCTGGGGTCTTCGAGCCTTGCGTTGGTTTTACGCGCAAGTGAGTCCTGGGTCCGTACGCTGCTGGTCAGCGTGGCATTGGGAGTGGTGTATTCAGTGGTGCTTGGCGCGGCTTTCCGCCCGCAAATCGAGGCGCTGTCGCAGGAGTTGGTAAAAATCCTGCCACTGGCCCTCGGGGATCTCTACCAGCAATTGTCGGTAGATGAGCGAGCGCGCATGGCCACACTGATTGCTCCGGTCCTTACCGGCCTGATAGCGGCACTGTTGCAGATCGTCAGTGTGCTGAGCCTGATTCTTGGGCGCTACTGGCAGGCGTTGTTGTATAACCCGGGTGGTTTTGGTCGCGAGTTTCGCAGTATCAGAATCCCCGCAGGACCAGCGATGTTGCTGCTGGCGTGCATGCTTGTAGGGCCGAACTTTGGTCCGCAAATGGCCATGTTGACGCCGTTGTGCAGCGTACCGCTGGTGATTGCCGGGCTGGCCCTGATGCACGGGCTGGTGGCGCAAAAGCGCCTGGCCAAGTTCTGGCTGGTGGGGCTGTACGTGACGCTGTTGCTGTTTATGCAGCTGATCTATCCGTTACTCGTGGTCTTGGCCATTGTCGACGGCCTGATTGATTTTCGCGGTCGTCTGGCGCCGAAAGACGCCGACAACGCGAACGGTGAAGGTTAAAAGTTAGAGGATTTTCACATGCAACTGATCCTTCTGGAAAAAGTCGCCAACCTGGGCAACCTGGGCGACAAAGTAAACGTTAAGGCCGGCTACGGTCGTAACTACCTGCTGCCATACGGCAAAGCCACCGCTGCAACCGCTGCCAACCTGGCCGCGTTTGAAGAGCGTCGCGCTGAGCTGGAAAAAGCCGCAGCAGACAAGAAAGCTTCGGCTGAAACCCGTGCTGCCCAACTGGCCGAGCTGGAAGTGACTATCACTGCCACCGCCGGTGACGAAGGCAAGCTGTTCGGTTCGATCGGCACCCACGACATCGCTGATGCACTGACCGCCTCCGGCGTTGAAGTGCAGAAGAGCGAAGTTCGTCTGCCGAACGGCACCATCCGCAACGTAGGCGAATTCGACGTAGCCGTGCACCTGCACGCTGAAGTTGAAGCCACCGTACGCGTTGTCGTGGTAGCAGCTTAAGTAGCACTTAACTGACTGGCACCTCGCGTGCCAGGCGGTTAACATCGGGCACGATCCTGTTTACAGGTCGTGCCTTTTGTTTTTTTCACACCCCCTAATTCCAAGTGGCCATGAACGATATTTCAGCTCCTGAGCAATACGATCTGCAAACCGCTGCCCTGAAGGTGCCGCCGCATTCCATCGAGGCCGAACAGGCCGTGCTCGGTGGCTTGATGCTGGATAACAACGCCTGGGAACGTGTGCTCGATCAGGTCTCGGACGGTGATTTCTATCGGCATGACCACCGCCTGATCTTCCGCGCCATTGCCAAGCTGGCCGACCAGAACTCACCGATTGACGTGGTGACCCTGGCCGAGCAACTGGACAAGGAAGGCCAGACCTCGCAAGTCGGTGGCCTCGGCTACCTCGGTGAGCTGGCAAAAAACACCCCGTCCGTCGCCAACATCAAGGCCTATGCCCAGATCGTGCGCGAGCGGGCGACCCTGCGCCAGTTGATCGGCATCAGCACCGAAATCGCCGACAGTGCCTTTAACCCTGAAGGCCGCACCGCCGCCGAGATCCTCGACGAAGCCGAACGGCAGATCTTCCAGATCGCCGAGGCCCGCCCGAAAACCGGCGGCCCGGTCAGCGTCAACGACCTGTTGACCAAGGCCATCGACCGTATCGACACCTTGTTCAACACTGACAACGCCATCACTGGTATTTCCACCGGCTACACCGATCTCGACGAGAAGACCAGCGGCCTGCAGCCGTCCGACCTGATCATCGTCGCCGGCCGTCCATCCATGGGTAAGACGACCTTTGCGATGAACCTGGTGGAAAACGCCGTGCTGCGCAGCGACAAGGCCGTGCTGGTGTACTCCCTGGAGATGCCAGGCGAATCGCTGATCATGCGTATGCTCTCGTCCCTGGGCCGGATCGACCAGACCAAAGTGCGTGCCGGTCGCCTGGAAGACGACGACTGGCCGCGCCTGACCTCGGCGGTCAACCTGCTCAACGACCGTAAGCTGTTTATCGACGACACCGCCGGTATCAGCCCGTCCGAGATGCGTGCGCGTACCCGGCGCCTGGTGCGTGAGCACGGCGATATCGCCCTGATCATGATCGACTACCTGCAGTTGATGCAGATCCCCGGCTCCAGCGGCGACAACCGGACCAACGAGATTTCCGAAATCTCCCGGTCCCTCAAAGCCCTGGCCAAGGAATTCAACTGCCCGGTGGTGGCGCTGTCCCAGCTCAACCGTTCCCTGGAGCAGCGTCCCAACAAGCGCCCGGTGAACTCCGACTTGCGTGAATCCGGAGCGATCGAGCAGGACGCCGACGTGATCATGTTCGTGTACCGCGACGAGGTGTATCACCCGGAAACCGAGCACAAGGGCATTGCCGAAATCATCATCGGCAAGCAGCGGAACGGGCCGATCGGCTTTATCCGCCTGGCGTTCATCGGTAAGTACACGCGCTTCGAGAACCTGGCGCCGGGCAGTTATAACTTCGACGACGACGAATAGTTTCCAGCGTCTATAAGGGCCCTATCGCAGGCAAGCCCGCCCGCACATTTGAAAGCATTCACCATTCAAGTGTGGGGGCGGGCTAGCCCGCGATGGAGTCAGCACAATTCCGACCATTACCGTCGGAATTGGTCAAATTTTGTGCTATATTCCGCGCCCGCGATTTTTCATCTCAACACCGGTCACCGTCATGCAAACAGCCAAGCCGTTATTTGACTATCCCAAGTACTGGGCCGAATGTTTCGGTCCAGCGCCATTCCTGCCCATGAGCAGGGAGGAGATGGATCAGCTTGGCTGGGATTCATGCGACATCATCATCGTCACCGGTGATGCCTACGTGGACCACCCTTCGTTCGGCATGGCGATCATTGGCCGGCTGCTGGAGTCCCAGGGCTTCCGCGTCGGGATCATTGCCCAGCCCAACTGGCAGTCCAAAGACGACTTCATGAAGCTCGGCGAGCCGAACCTGTTCTTCGGCGTCGCGGCCGGCAACATGGACTCGATGATCAACCGCTACACCGCCGACAAGAAAATCCGCTCCGACGACGCCTACACCCCTGGCGGCATGGCCGGCAAACGCCCGGACCGTGCGAGCCTGGTGTACAGCCAGCGCTGCAAGGAAGCCTACAAGAACGTGCCGATCGTGCTCGGTGGCATCGAGGCTTCCCTGCGCCGCATCGCCCACTACGACTACTGGCAGGACCGGGTGCGCAACTCGATCCTGATCGACGCCACCGCCGACATCCTGTTGTACGGCAACGCCGAGCGGGCGATTGTCGAAGTTGCCCAGCGCCTGTCGTGGGGCCACAAGATCGAAGACATCACCGACGTGCGTGGCACCGCGTTCATTCGCCGTGACACGCCAGCGGGCTGGTACGAAGTGGACTCCACCCGTATCGACCGCCCGGGCAAGGTCGACAAGATCATCAACCCGTACGTGAATACCCAGGACACCCAGGCCTGCGCCATCGAGCAGGAAAAGGGCCCGGTTGAAGACCCGGAAGAAGCCAAGGTCGTACAGATCCTCGCCAGCCCGCGCATGACCCGCGACAAGACCGTGATCCGCCTGCCATCGGTGGAAAAGGTCCGTGGCGACGCAGTGCTGTATGCCCACGCCAACCGCGTGTTGCACCTGGAAACCAACCCAGGCAACGCCCGCGCCCTGGTGCAGAAGCACGGCGAAGTGGACGTGTGGTTCAACCCACCGCCCATTCCCATGACCACCGAAGAAATGGACTACGTGTTTGGCATGCCTTACGCCCGTGTCCCGCATCCTGTGTACGGCAAGGAAAAAATCCCGGCCTACGACATGATCCGCTTCTCGGTGAACATCATGCGTGGCTGCTTCGGCGGCTGCACCTTCTGCTCGATCACCGAGCACGAAGGCCGGATCATCCAGAACCGTTCCGAAGAGTCGATCATCCGCGAGATCGAAGAGATCCGCGACAAGGTCCCAGGCTTCACCGGGGTGATTTCCGACCTTGGCGGGCCGACCGCGAACATGTACCGCATCGCCTGCAAGAGCCCGGAAATCGAATCCGCGTGCCGCAAGCCGTCCTGCGTGTTCCCGGGCATCTGCCCGAACCTGAACACCGACCACTCGTCGCTGATCCAGCTGTACCGCAGCGCCCGTGCCTTGCCGGGTGTGAAGAAGATTTTGATCGCTTCCGGCCTGCGTTACGACCTGGCCGTGGAGTCGCCGGAATATGTCAAAGAGCTGGTGACCCACCACGTCGGTGGCTACCTGAAGATCGCCCCGGAACACACCGAGGAAGGTCCGCTCAACCAGATGATGAAACCGGGCATTGGCAGCTATGACAAGTTCAAGCGCATGTTCGAGAAGTACACCAAGGAAGCGGGCAAGGAGCAGTACCTGATCCCGTACTTCATCGCCGCCCACCCCGGCACCACCGATGAAGACATGATGAACCTGGCCCTGTGGCTCAAGGGCAATGGCTTCCGCGCCGACCAGGTGCAGGCGTTCTACCCGTCGCCAATGGCCACCGCCACCGCGATGTACCACTCGGGCAAGAACCCGCTGCGCAAGGTCACCTACAAGAGCGACGCGGTGACCATCGTCAAGAGCGAAGAACAGCGCCGTCTGCACAAGGCGTTCCTGCGCTACCACGACCCCAAAGGCTGGCCGATGCTGCGTGAAGCGCTGACCCGCATGGGCCGCGCCGACCTGATCGGGCCGGGCAAGGATCAGTTGATTCCGCTGCATCAGCCGTCCACCGACAGCTACCAGAGCGCCCGTCGCAAGAACTCGACGCCGGTGGGCAGCCATAAGGTCGCCAAGGAAACCACCACCAGGATCCTCACCCAGCACACCGGCCTGCCGCCTCGTGGCAGCGACGGCAGCAACCCGTGGGACAAGCGCGAACAAGCCAAGGCCGCGGCCATGGCCCGCAACAAGCAGGCGGCTAAAGAGCGCACCGACGCGGCCAAGGGCAAAGGCAAGAAGCCTGCGCGTAAGCCGGTCGTACCGCGTTGATCGCAGCCTGAAATGCAAAACGCCAGCCTCGTGCTGGCGTTTTGCTTTCTAGCGGGTGGGAAACCTGTTTGTTAAGGTGGCGCCCATTGAATCGCCTTCGCGAGCAAGCCCGCTCCCACATTCGACCGCATTCTCATGCTGGAACTCGGTCAACTGTGGGAGCGGGCTTGCTCGCGAAGGCGCCAGTTCAGACACCACCTATTTCAAGGAAGAACACCCCATGAGCAACCCCTTGCTCAACATCGGCATGGACTCCAACCGCTCCCAGTTCATGGCGCGCCAGCGCATCGAAAGCCAGATCAACCTGCCACGGCTGTTCGCGGCCATCGACGCCGACCCCGGCATCGTCGGCGCAGGGGTGGTGTATATCGACGCTGACTTCAATGTCATTACCCTGCGCGAGTTCAAGCCGATCTGCAGCATCAAGCCCAAGCGCATCATTTTGCGTGAGGCGCAGAGGTACATTTCGCCGGCGCAGTTTGCCAATCAGGTGGCTAACAACCCGCGTGAGTCCCGGTTGGTGGGCGAAGCAGTCAATACGACCCTGTCTTGTGCGGGCGCAATCCTCGGTTGGATTGTTGTGTTCAGCGGTACAGTCGCCGTGCCTTTCACGGGTGGCGCGAGCCTGGTGGTGGCGGGCATCGGTGCGACGGCTGCAGCGGCCAGTACTGCGCAATGTGTCGTCGGGGGGGTGAGAACTATCAACGAACTCAATGACCCGGCAGCCAACGACGATATGGATAGCGAGGACTGGTATCGCTATGCAATGCCGGTATTGGACGCCGCTTCACTGCTGGGTGCCGGCGCCTCTACTCTGACCACTCTTCGGCTGCTGCAGGCTCGAAAGGTGACCACTGGCAGAAGTTGGTACGAGTTGTCCAAGGGGTTGACCCGCCAGCAACGCAAGGCGCTCACCAAAGAGTTGCTGAGCCTGAAAGATCCAAGACTGAGCAATAAACTCTTGAAACTGCGCCAGCGCTCCGGTCTGCTGGCCAAGCGCTATTCAGCTAGCGAGATCAATCACGCTACTGTGACGCAGATCAGAGACTCCCTCGGGGCTGCCGTTGGTCTTACCGGGAGCGCTATATCAGGCAACATTCGAACGATTGCAGTTGGCCTCTATGAGGAGGTTGAGTGATGGATCGTCCTGGTTCATTAAGAGCTTTTTTGGCGCAATATTTTCCAGCGTTTATATGCGCGTTCTTCCTTGCCTGCTTCTCTCTCTCTGCCGCTATTTCATTGGCATCAAGTACATTTTTTCGCAGTGACCCAGAGCGGGCGCGTTACTCTTTTCTGGCGGCAGTTTTCTTGGGCTTGCTCTTGGCGTTCAGCCATTTCGTCATGATCAGAGGGCGAGAATGGGGGGCTTGGGCTATCGCAGCCTTCTACGTTGTATGTTTGCTGGTCGTGTTGCCAACCT
Source organism: Pseudomonas sp. FP818 (assembly GCF_030687335.1). NCBI lineage: Bacteria > Pseudomonadati > Pseudomonadota > Gammaproteobacteria > Pseudomonadales > Pseudomonadaceae > Pseudomonas > Pseudomonas sp. FP818. The sequence continues at coordinate 569,810 of NZ_CP117427.1, forward strand.
ATAGCTATCGGCCACATATGGCAGCGTATGTAATGGGGCTGCTGTTTCCGTTGGCGGGGTTGCTGTTGCTCAATAGTCAGCGTCATCGGGAAATGCGACAGAAACTCGTCGAGCTGCGCCATCTGCGCCAGGCTGCGACCGCAAAGTACAAAAAACGGTGATTGTGCAGATTCACTAGCCGTGAACTCCCCAAGCGTTTCGCGCCTACCGAAGTCAAGCATGCAACAGTCACGCAAATTAAGGATGCCTTGGGTGCTGCGGTCGGTTTTACCGGCAGTGCGATTTCGGGGAATGTTCGGACTGTTGCTGTAGGCCTGTACGAAGAGATTGAGCAATGAATGAGATTCCCAGCATTCGTAGTTTTCTGTCGCAGTATTTTCCGGTCTTTATGGGGGGGATATTCGCGTCCATTTTTACGTTGGTATTTGCAGTTCCGTTGTTTTTCGACAGCTATTTTCAGGACCTTCCCATGGAGGACAATGCAAAGTATTCGTTCCTGGGTGGCATCGCGCTCACTTTGGTGGTGGTGCACTGCAATTTCATGATTGCTCGCGGGCGTCCGCAATGGGTGCGGCCGCTGGCGGTGCTCCTGGGGTTGTGCTTCCTAGGTGTGTTGCCCGCCATCCGTGATCAGCAGCATCCGTTGATCTATAGCTTGAGCTTATTGTTCCCACTGCTGGGCTTGCTGTTGCTCAATAGTCAGCGCCATCGCGAAATGCGCCAGCGGCTGCTCGAAATACGCCACCTGCGCCAAGCCGTAATCGCAACGCGCAAAAAGCGTTGATGGGGTAAGCGAATGAACGAGTTAATGACGCTACGCGACTTTTTCAGGCAATACTTTCTGACGTTTCTGGGTGGTGTATTCGCTGCGTATTTTTCGTTGGCATTGGCTGTTGCGCTGGCGTTCGTCACTTATTTTCGTGATGTGCCGCTGGCTCAAGTGGGGCTCAAGATCATGTTGGTCGGGGCGCTGCTCATTCTGTTGACGGTCCATAGCAACTTTATGATTTTGCGGGGCCGACCCTCCTGGGTGTGGGTGATGGTCGGTATCTACCTCGCCTGTCTAGTGTTTGTAGTTCCAATGGTTCAGTACCAGCCTCATAAAGTTCTCTATGGGTTGGCGCTGTTATTCCCATTCCTTGGATTGTTGACACTTAACAGCAAGGTTCAACGAGAGATGCGTACAAAACTCGTTGGAATCCGTCGCATTCGGCAGTCTGTCAAATCAACCGCTAGATCGAGTAGTCGCATGTGAAGGCGTTGCCTTCGATAACCGGTTTCAACGCAACGCGCAAAAAGCGCTGATTGGGTAGATTCACCACTGCGCCCCGCACTTGCGCCACAAATATGTGCAACCCTCGCACCACGACGGCCGCTCTCGCGCCGTTTTGGTGCTGTACTGCACCGGCTCCCTCGATAAAGCGCAATGACCGCCGCTCTGGCATAAGTCTTGCGCGCTTTGTGTTCATGCTCTGGCTCGCAGGAGGCCGCCGTGTCGATTCATGTCGCGTTGCACCATGTTACGCATTACCGTTACGACCGCGCTGTGGAGCTTGGCCCACAGATTGTGCGTCTGCGACCGGCGGCCCATAGCCGCACGCGGATCCTGTCCTACGCGCTGAAGGTGCTGCCCGAGCAGCATTTCATCAATTGGCAGCAAGACCCCCAGGGCAATTACCTGGCGCGCCTGGTGTTTCCGGAAAAGACCGATGAGCTGCGTATCGAGGTCGACTTGGTCGCCGAGATGGCGGTGTTCAATCCGTTCGACTTTTTTCTTGAGCCCTACGCCGAAAAAATCCCCTTCAGCTACGCCGCCGACGAGCAGCGCGAGCTGGCGCCGTATCTGGAAACTCTGCCGCTGACGCCGAAGTTTGCTGCGTACCTGGCCGGTATTGACCGCACGCCGCTGCCGGCCGTGGATTTCCTGGTCGGCCTCAACCAGCGCCTGGCGGCGGATATCGGCTACCTGATCCGCATGGAACCGGGCGTGCAAACCCCGGAATTCACCCTGGAAAACGCCTCCGGCTCGTGCCGCGACTCGGCCTGGCTGCTGGTGCAGCTGCTGCGCAACCTGGGTTTGGCGGCGCGGTTTGTCTCCGGTTACCTGATCCAGTTGACCGCCGACGTCAAAGCCCTCGACGGGCCCTCCGGCACCGAGGTGGACTTCACCGACTTGCACGCCTGGTGCGAGGTGTATTTGCCCGGCGCCGGCTGGATCGGCCTGGATGCCACCTCCGGTCTATTCGCCGGTGAAGGGCATATCCCATTGGCCTGTAGTCCCGATCCATCGTCTGCCGCCCCGATCAGTGGGCTGGTGGAGCCGTGCGAGTGTGAGTTCACCCACGAAATGTCGGTGGAGCGCATTTGGGAAGCCCCTCGGGTGACCAAGCCCTACACCGAAGAACAATGGCTGGCGATCCAGGCCCTGGGCCGGCAGATTGATAGCGACCTGCTCAAGGACGATGTGCGCCTGACCATGGGCGGCGAACCGACCTTTGTGTCCATCGACGACCCCGACGGTGCCGAGTGGAACACCGCTGCTCTGGGCCCGGACAAGCGCCGACTGTCCGCCGAGCTGTTCCAGCGCATGCGCAAGCACTACGCGCCCAAGGGCCTGGTGCACTTCGGCCAGGGCAAGTGGTACCCCGGCGAGCAACTGCCGCGTTGGTCGCTCAATTGTCATTGGCGTCGGGACGGTGTGCCGGTCTGGCACAACGACGCGCTGATTGCCGACGAGCAGCAAGACTACGGCGCGGATGAGGTCATGGCCGGGCGCTTCCTGGCGAGCATTGCCGAGCGCCTGAAGCTCCCTGCGCGCTTTGTATTCCCAGCCTTCGAGGACAATTTTTACTACCTGTGGCGCGAAGGTGCCTTGCCACAGAACGTCAGCGCCCAGGATTCGCGCCTGGAGGATGAGCTGGAGCGCGAACGCCTGCGCAAGGTGTTCAGCCAGGGCCTGGATAAAATCATCGGTCATGTGCTGCCCCTGGCGCGCACCGCAGCCAATGATCGCTGGCAGAGCGGCCGCTGGTACCTGCGCGACACCCATTGCCGGCTGGTGCCGGGTGATTCGCCGCTGGGCTATCGCTTGCCCCTGGCTTCGCAGCCCTGGGTGACGGCGGCAGATTACCCCTTTGTGCACCCCACCGATCCCAATCAAGATCTGCCGGCGCTGGCCATCAGCGCGTCAGGCCCGGGCGAGCCGGCCCCCAGCGACGAGCGTGTGCCCAAGGTCGACGAGTCTGCCGACTGGCTGACCCGCACCGCCTTGTGCGCCGAGGCACGGGGAGGGCGGCTCTACCTGTTTATGCCGCCCCTGGAGCGGGTCGAGGATTACCTGGAGTTGGTGACCGCCATCGAGGCCACCGCCCAGGAACTGCATTGCCCGGTATTGCTGGAAGGCTACGAGCCGCCGAGCGACCCGCGTCTGAGCAACTTCCGCGTGACGCCAGACCCTGGCGTGATCGAGGTCAACGTGCAGCCGTCCGCCACCTGGGACGAACTGGTGGAGCGCACCGAGTTCCTCTATGAAGAGGCCCGGCAAACCCGCCTGACCACCGAAAAGTTCATGATCGACGGGCGCCACACCGGCACCGGCGGAGGCAACCACTTTGTGCTGGGTGGGGCCACGCCCAAGGATTCGCCGTTCCTGCGCCGCCCGGACCTGCTGCGCAGCCTGATCAGTTACTGGCATAACCATCCGTCGTTGTCGTACCTGTTTTCCGGGCTGTTTATCGGCCCGACCTCCCAGGCGCCACGGGTGGATGAGGCGCGCAATGACGCGTTGTACGAATTGGAAATCGCCTTTGCGCAGATGCCCGCGCCAGGCGAGGAATGCCCGCCGTGGCGGGTGGACCGCTTGCTGCGCAACTTGCTGATCGACGTCACCGGCAATACCCACCGCGCCGAATTCTGCATCGACAAGCTCTACTCGCCGGACGGTGCTACCGGGCGCCTGGGCCTGCTGGAGCTGCGCGCCTTTGAGATGCCGCCCCATGCACGCATGAGCCTGACCCAACAGCTGCTGCTGCGCGCCCTGGTGGCGCGCTTCTGGCGTGAGCCCTACGCGCCGCCGAAGCTGGCGCGCTGGGGCACGGAGCTACACGACCGCTTCCTGCTGCCGCACTTTATCGAGCAGGACTTTGCCGACGTGATCGTCGAGCTCAACGCCGCCGGTTATCCACTGCGCGCCGAGTGGTTCGCGGCACACCTGGAATTCCGTTTTCCCAAAGTCGGCGACTATGCCGTCAGCGGTATCGAGTTGGAACTGCGCCAGGCCCTGGAGCCCTGGCATGTGCTGGGCGAAGAGGGCGCGGCGGGCGGTACGGTGCGCTACGTGGATTCATCCCTGGAGCGCTTGCAGGTAAAACTCAGCGGCCTGGCGCCGCAGCGCTATGTGCTGACCTGCAACGGGGTGGCGGTGCCACTGCACGCCACCGGCCGGGTGGGGGAGTTCGTCGCGGGCGTGCGTTATCGCGCCTGGCAACCGGCCAATTGCCTGCAGCCGACCATCGCGGTGCATGCACCGCTGGTGTTCGATTTGCTGGATACCTGGATGCAACGCTCCCTGGGCGGCTGCCAATACCACGTGGCCCATCCGGGTGGGCGCAATTACGACAGCTTGCCGGTGAATGCCAACGAAGCGGAAAGCCGGCGCATGGCGCGGTTTTTCCGCCTGGGCCACAGCCCGGGCAAATTGCCGGTGCCGGCGATGGTGATCAACGATGAACTGCCAATGACCCTGGATCTGCGGCGGTTCCCCAATAAAAATGACTAAACACAACCCCACCTGTAGGCGCGGGCTTATGTGGGAGCGGGCTTGCCCGCGATGACCGAGTATCAGCCAGGACATGCATTGGCTGACGCACTGCTATCGCGAGCGAGCCCGCTTCTCCACACGGCCAGTTTCCACAGAGGATTTGCAGTGTTTGTTAGGTTAATCTGGCTTCCCTTGCCCCTGCCGAGCGTTCCATGTCCGACTTGCTCGACCGTTACCCGCTGACTGCGGGCACCTATCACGAACTGCTGGATGGCAGCGGCGCGGTGCGCGCCCATTGGCAGCGCCTGCTCGACCACCTGCAGCGCAGCACCCCGGCGCAACTGGCCCAGCGCCAGGCGTTGCTGACGCGGCAGATCCAGGAAAACGGCGTGACCTACAACGTCTATGCCGACCCCAAGGGCGCCGACCGCCCATGGGAGCTGGACCTGCTGCCCCACGTATTGGCGGCGGATGAGTGGGCGCACTTGTCGGCAGGCATTGCCCAGCGTGCGCGCTTGCTCAATGCGGTGCTGGCCGACCTGTATGGCCCGCAACGCCTGATTGCCGAAGGCTTGCTGCCGGCAGAACTGGTGTTTGGGCATAACAACTTCCTCTGGCCGTGCCAGGGCATCCAGCCGCCCGATGGAGTGTTCCTGCACCTGTACGCGGTGGACCTGGCGCGCACCCCGGATGGCCGCTGGTGGGTCACGGCAGACCGCACCCAGGCGCCCTCCGGCGCCGGTTATGCCCTGGAAAACCGCACCATCGTCTCCCGTGCATTCCCGGATTTGTATCGCGACTTGCAGGTGCAGCACCTCACCGGGTTCTTCCGCACCCTGCAGGAAACCCTGGCCCGCCAGGCGCCCGGTGATGACCAGCCGCCGCTGATCGTGCTGCTGACCCCGGGGCGCTTCAATGAAAGCTATTTCGAACACCTGTACCTGGCCCGTCAGCTTGGCTACCCCTTGGTAGAAGGCGGCGACCTGACCGTGCGCGACAGCACGGTGTACCTCAAGACCCTCAGCGGCCTGCGCCGCGTGCACGCGATCATGCGCCGCCTGGACGATGATTTCTGCGACCCCCTGGAACTGCGCACCGACTCGGCCCTGGGCGTGCCCGGCCTGCTGGATGCGGTACGCCAGGGCAATGTGCTGGTGGCCAATGCCCTGGGCGCCGGCGTGCTGGAGTCCCCTGGACTGTTGGGTTTCCTGCCGAAGATCAATCAATTTCTGTTTGGCGAAGAACTGATCCTGCCGTCCATCGCCACCTGGTGGTGCGGCGAGGCCCCGGTACTGGCCGAAGCCCTGGAAAAACTGCCGGAGTTACTGATCAAGCCGGCGTTTCCTTCGCAAAGTTTTGCCCCGGTGTTTGGCCGCGACTTGAACAACGAACAACGCCAGGCCCTGGCCGAACGCATGCAGGCGCGCCCATACGCCTACGTGGCCCAGGAGCTGGCGCAGCTGTCCCAGGCGCCGGTCTGGCACACCGTGGATGATCATCTGCAACATCGCGCCATTGGCATGCGCGTGTACGCGGTGGCCGGTGAGGATGGTTACCGGGTGCTGCCGGGCGGCCTGACCCGCGTGGCAGCCCACGCGGACGCCGAAGTGGTGTCTATGCAACGTGGCGGGGCGAGCAAGGACACCTGGGTGCTGGGCGAGCGGGCCCCCGGTGGCGAGCAATGGCGTGCGCAGCGGGTGATCGGCACCCATGACCTGGTGCGTCGCGACCCCTACCTGCCTTCGCGGGTGGTGGAAAACCTGTTCTGGTTCGGCCGTTACTGCGAGCGCTGCGATAACAGTGCGCGCTGGCTGCGTGTGGTGCTCGCGCGCTATGTCGATGGTGACGACCCGCTGGCCCTGCAGGCCGCCGTAGAACTCGGTGAGAGCCTGCGCCTGCTGCCGGAGGAGGGCGAGTTGCCCGAGCGCCTGCTGCAGGCCCTGCTCGGTGATGACTGGCCGTCGAGCCTGCGCGCCAACTTGCAGCGCTTGCAGTGGGCGGCATCCCAGGTGCGCGGCAAGCTGTCCCGGGAGAACTGGCAGGCTCTGGTGGAGTTGCAGCGCGAAGCCCTGGAGCTGGAGCGCGAGACGCCGGATTTTGGCGAGCTGCTGGATTTTCTCAATCGCCTGGTGATGTCGCTGGCGGCCTTGTCCGGCTTTGCCCTCGACGACATGACCCGCGACGAAGGCTGGCGCTTTTTGATGATGGGCCGGCGCATCGAGCGCCTGCAGTTTCTCAGCAGCAGCCTCGCGGCCTTCCTGCGCGGCGTGGCGGTGTTCGACCAGGCCGGGCTGGAGTGGTTGCTGGAGTTGGGCAACAGCAGCATCACCTACCGCTCGCGTTACCTGGCAGTGCCGCAATTGATTCCGGTGCTGGACCTGTTGCTGCTGGATGAACAGAACCCCCACGCGGTGGTGTTCCAGCTCAAGCTGGTGAGTCGCACCCTGCGTCGCCTCAACGATGACTTCGGCGTGCCTCGGGAGACCGGGCTGGCGCCGCTGGTGGAGCGCCTGTCGCGCTTTGACCTGGGTTGCCTGGAGAACCCGTTGTTTGGTGACGCCAGCGTGCGCGCGGCCCTCGACGGCCTGGCGGACCTGTTGCAGGCGGTCGCCGATGAAAGCGGGCAAGTCTCTGATCGCCTGGCCCTGCGCCATTTTGCCCATGTGGATGATGTCAGCCAGCAAACGGTGTCTGTGTAATGAGCGCGCGCTATCAGATTTTCCACGATACCCATTATCACTACGACAGCCCGGTGTCCCTGGCCCAGCAACTGGCGCACTTATGGCCGCGCCCGTGTGCGTGGCAGCGCTGCACTTCACGGCAATTGGAGATCAGCCCCGAGCCGACGGCGCGCCGTGATGAGCTGGATGTGTTCGGCAACCCGATCACCCGGCTGGCGTTCGAGCGGCCCCATGATGAATTGCTAGTCAACGCCGGCCTGACCGTGGAGGTTTTGGCCCGGCCTGTGCTGGATTTCAACCAGTCACCGCCCTGGGACCAGACCCGCAACCGCCTGACCTACAGTGGCCAGCCGTTGTCGGCAGAGGCGATCGAGGCGTGCCGCTATCGTTTCGAATCGCCCTACGTGCATTTGAAGAAAAACTTCGTCGATTTTTCCGAGAGCTGCTTTCCGGCTGGCCGGCCGCTGTTGCTGGGCGTGCAGGCGTTGATGGAGAAGATTTTCAGCGAGTTTACCTTCGATGCCGAAGCCACCCAGGTCGCCACGCCGCTGGTGGAGGTGCTGGAGCGTCGACGGGGGGTGTGCCAGGACTTTGCCCACCTGATGCTTGCCTGCCTGCGCTCACGGGGCCTGGCGGCGCGTTACATCAGTGGCTACCTGCTGACCCAGCCACCGCCCGGCCAGCCACGGCTGATCGGCGCTGATGCGTCGCACGCGTGGGTGTCGGTGTTTTGCCCGTTGTCGGGCTGGGTGGATTTTGATCCGACGAACAATGTGCAGCCGGCACTGGAGCACATCACCCTGGCCTGGGGCCGGGATTTTTCCGATGTCTCGCCGTTGCGCGGGGTGATTCTGGGAGGGGGCAGCCATGACCCGGAAGTACGGGTGACGGTGATGCCGCTGGAATAACCGATGCGGTGTGGCCAATGCTCCCGTGGAGAGCAGGCCGCTGTGGCGAGCGTGTGCTGTGGCGAGGGCGCTTGCTCCCGCTGGACTGCGTAGCCGTCCCAGTTCTGGGACCACTTCGCGCCCCAACGCGGGCAAGCCCGCTCGCCACATAAAGCCTGCTCGCCACAGGTCAGGCATTCATTGAGGCGGGGGTTCAGGCCTCGGGTGCCGGGTCTTTCGGGGTTTCAGTTTCGTCAGCAATCACTTCCCCTTCAGCATCCGGGTTCAGTGCGCCTGCTTCTTCGTCGGCCGCAGCTTTCTTACGTTGCAGCTTTTCCTCTTTCTTCTGTTCCTTGGCCAAGTCTCTCTGACGTTTGGCGAAGGAGTAATTAGGTTTTGCCATGGGCGATCCTCTGGGGTCGAAGGTGAGGTTGAGCGGCGGGTATTCTGCCTTTAAACGGGCTCCAAGGGGTAATCGGGTTTCAGAATCGTCTCTGCTGACTAAACGTTAGTCGACATTAACCGTTTCGTAAGTACCGCTGGCGCCACAGGCGTAAGCGGCAAGCAGGCTGCATAACAGGCTATTGAGGTGCATGGCTCGGACTCCAGGAAGGAAAGATGAGCCGATCATAGGCAGCGTGCGGCACTTTGGCTGGTTGATTCTGTCGATCAGTCTGATAGCCTAAAGTTGTATACAATCTGTTGATTCAGATCATTGGAACATCTGCCTGCCTCAGGCACCCTTGTCGCATATGCGTTTTTTAAACCCTGCCTTGGAGATTCACATGTTCGCCAAAATCGTTGCTGTTTCCCTGCTGACTCTGGCCAGCGGTCAGTTGCTCGCTGCAGAGTGCAAGGTCACTGTCGACTCCACCGACCAAATGTCCTTCGACACCAAGGCCATTGAAATCGACAAGAGCTGCAAGACGTTCACCGTTGAGCTGAAGCACTCGGGCAACCTGCCGAAGAACGTCATGGGCCATAACTGGGTGCTGACCACTGAGGCTGATATGCAGCCGGTTGCAACCGAGGGCATGGCCGCCGGTATCGACAACAACTACCTGAAAAAAGACGACACCCGCATCATCGCCCATACCAAGATCATCGGCGCGGGCGAGACCGACTCGGTGACCTTCGATGTGTCCAAGCTCAAGGCTGACGGCAAGTACATGTTCTTCTGCTCGTTCCCAGGCCACATCGCGATGATGAAAGGCACTGTGACCCTGAAGTAAGGCCACAGACCGCGTTATCGTTCGTCACCGGCAAGCCCGCCCCCCACATTTTGATGTATGAATACATTCAACTGTGGGAGCGGGCTTGCCCGCGATAGCGGCCTGACAATCAATACACAACCACCCGCCTCACCTCAAGGCGCAAACGGCATCACCCGCTTGTGCTCAGTCTTGCGATAGGTCTCGCAGATAATCCTGAACGCTTCCTCACGCACCGGCTGGCCGTGCAGGAACGCATCGATTTCGGTATAGGTCACGCCATGGGACGCTTCATCCGGCTTGCCCGGTGAGAGGTCTTCCAGGTCGGCTGTCGGGATCTTCTCCACCAGCGACTCGGGCGCACCAAAGTACCGGGCAATCGCCCGTACCTGGTTTTTCACCAGCCCGCTCAACGGTGCCAGGTCGCAGGCACCATCACCAAACTTGGTGAAAAACCCCATCACCGCTTCCGCCGCATGGTCGGTGCCGATCACCAGGCCGCTCGCTGCGCCGGCGATAGTGTATTGCGCGACCATGCGCATCCGCGCCTTGGTATTGCCCAGTACAAAATCGCGGGACACCGCCGCCTTGCCCTCGAAGGCCGCTACTTCATTGGCCAGGGCCTTGACCGCCGGGCCGATGTTGACCGTGTGGCGTTCGTCGGGGTTGATGAAGTCAACGCTGGCCTGGGCATCGTGTTCGTCGAACTGGGTCTCGTAAGGCAGACGCACCGCGATAAAGCGGTAAGCGTCATCGCCTTTGAGCGCGCGCAGCTCTTTCATCGCCCGCTGGGCCAGCAGGCCGGCGGTCAGGGAGTCGACGCCGCCGCTGATGCCCAGCACCAGGGTCTTGAGCCCCGAATTGAGCAGGCAGTCCTGGATAAAGGTAATCCGCCGGGCCACTTCCGCTTCGAGGGCGGCGTGGTCCTGGAACGGTGGTTGGACCTTGAGCTGTTCAGCAATCTCACGCTGTACGGCTTGCATGATTCACTCCTCGCTAGAGATGGCAGGTACTTTGAAAACGTGGCGCAAATAGGCGACGAAGTTCGGATCCGTGCAGTGGGTCTTGCCCGCTTCATCGGAGATCTTCGCCACGGGCTGGCCATTGCAGGCGGTCATTTTAAGCACGATGCTCATCGGTTCCACACCTGGAATGTCACAGGTCAGGTTGGTACCGATGCCAAAGCTGACATTGATCCGACCGCGCAGCGCGCGGAAAATCTCCAGGGCCTTGGGCAGCGTCAGGCTGTCAGAGAACACCAGGGTCTTGCTCATCGGCTCGATGCCCAGCTTGTGGTAATGGGCGATGGCTTTTTCGGCCCACTGCACCGGGTCGCCGGAGTCATGGCGCAGGCCGTCGAACAGCTTGGCGAAGTACAGATCGAAATCGCTGAGGAAGGCATCGGTGGTGATGCAATCGGTCAGGGCGATCCCCAGCAGGCCACGGTACTCGCGGACCCAGCAATCAAGGGCGGCGATCTGGCTGTCGATCAGGCGCGGGCCCAGTTGCTGGTGGGCCATGATCCATTCGTGGGCCATGGTGCCCAGGGGCTTCATGTCCAGTTCGCGGGCCAGGTGCACGTTACTGGTGCCGACGAAACGGCCGGGGAAGTCGTGCTTGAGCACATTCACCACTTCCTCCTGCACGCGGTAGGAGAAGCGCCGGCGGGTACCGAAGTCCGCGACCTGCAACTCGGCCAGCTCGTCGCTGCTGGCATTGGCGGTCAACCAGTCGAACTTGCGATACAACTGCTCGCGGGCCTGCTCCAGGATGATGGTCGGGTAGCGATAGCGGTTACGCACTTCGCTGACAATCGCCAGTAGCGGCACTTCAAACAGGATCACATGCAGCCAGGGGCCGCGCAGGCGGATAAACAGCTCGCCATTCTCGATGCCGGTCTGCACATAGCGCAGGTTGAAGCGGAACAAACCCAGGAAGCGCAGGAAGTCCGGCTTCATAAAGCTGATGCGTTCCAGGAAACCCAACTGGTCCGGGCTCAGGCTCAACTCGGCGAGGCGCTCGATCTGGTAGCGGATTTCTGCCAGATAGGGGCGCAGGTCCTCGCTGTTACGGCAACGGAATTCCCATTCAACTTCCACGTTGGGGTAGTTGTGCAGCACCGCCTGCATCATGGTCAGCTTGTAGAAGTCGGTGTCGAGCAGGTTCTGCACGATGCGATCGGCAAACACACTCTCGCTCATAACGGGAATCTCCAGACAAGAATGGCGCTAGTGGCGCATAGACCTGTGTTGTTTTGCCAGAGGTTTTTTTGTCGTGGCCTCTGGCGTCATCGCAGGCAAGCCAGCTCCCACAGGAGAATGCATTCCAAATGTGGGCGCTGGCTTGCCTGCGATGGCGGTATTCCAGGGGCTAAACAACCTGCTCCATCATCCACTTCACAAAATCCCGCACCTTGGGCACCTCTGCCGAATGCTCCGGATACGCCAGGTAGTACGCATCCTGGCTGGGCATTGCGTGCTGCCAGGGGATCACCAACTTGCCGTCTGCCAACTCTTCTTCCACCAAAAACCGCGGTAGAAGCGCCACGCCACAACCTACCTGCGCGGCGCGGATGCACATATAGAAGGTGTCAAAGCGCGGCCCGTGGTAGCTGTGTTCGGTCTGGTAGCCGAGGCTGGCGAACCAGTCATGCCAGCCCTGGGGGCGCGAGGCATTTTGCAGCAGCACCAACTCGCTCAGTTGCGTGGGGTCGCTGAAGGGCTGGGCCGGCAGGCTGTCGGGGGCGCACACCGGCACCAGTTCCTCGCTGAACAGCTTGAGGCTTTCGGTGCCTGGCCTTGCGCCTGTGCCGAAGTAGAAGGCCAGGTCGGCCTTGCCTTGCAGCAACTCGTCCGGCGTCTGCTCGTTGCACAGGTCCAGGTGGATCTGCGGGTGGCGCAGGCGCCAGCCCTTGAGCCGTGGCACCAGCCAGCGCGCGCCAAAGGTGTAGGGCGTCGATACGCGCAGCACTTCGGTTTCGCCGCCGTAGGAGCGCAGGTAGTGGGTCGACATCTCCACCTGGCTCAAAATCTTGCGTACTTCCACCAGGTACAGGTCGCCCGCCGGGGTCATCTGCAAGCGCCGGCGGACCCGGCGAAACAGCAGGTGCTGCAGCAACTCCTCCAATTGTGCGACCTGCTTGCTGACGGCGCTCTGGGTGAGGTTCAGTTCCTCGGCGGCGCGGGTGAAGCTCAGGTGGCGGGTCACGGCCTCGAAGCACTGCAGGGCGGTGATCGAGGGCAAATGTCTTTTATTGAGCACGGCACGCCTCTTTTTTTGTTTTGCATGAATAAACGGAATGATATCTCGCCTAATCGTCGTTTGTTGGCAAGTCCTGGGCCAGCTACAAATAAGGCCTGGATCGTCGTGCGGGCCACGGCGCAATTTTTCTGTTGGTGGATTGAAGGAGTGACCCATGGTTGCCGCATTGCTTGATCGTCTCGGTGTAGACCCGGCGTTGTACCAGGCGGGGAAGCAGCCTGTGCATTCACCTATAGATGGCAGCCGCATCGCCAGTGTGCACTGGGAAGGGGCGGCCGAGGTCGAGCAGCAGGTCAGTCGCGCCGAGCATGCATTCGACGCCTGGCGCAAGGTGCCGGCGCCTCGTCGCGGTGAGCTGGTGCGCCAGTTCGGCGACCTGCTGCGTGAGTACAAGGCCGACCTGGGCGAACTGGTGTCCTGGGAAGCCGGCAAGATCACCCAGGAAGGCCTGGGTGAAGTGCAGGAAATGATCGACATCTGCGACTTCGCCGTGGGCCTGTCGCGTCAGCTGTACGGCTTGACCATCGCCTCCGAGCGCCCTGGCCACCATATGCGTGAAACCTGGCACCCGTTGGGCGTGGTGGGTGTGATCAGCGCCTTCAACTTCCCGGTGGCGGTGTGGGCGTGGAACACGGCGCTGGCGCTGGTGTGCGGCAACGCGGTGATCTGGAAACCCTCGGAAAAGACCCCACTCACCGCCCTGGCCTGTCAGGCACTGTTTGAACGTGTCGCGAAAAACTTCAGCGACGCGCCGCCGTATCTCTGCCAGGTGGTCATCGGCGGGCGCGATGCCGGCGCCGCCCTGGTGGACGACCCGCGTGTGGCGCTGATCAGCGCCACCGGCAGCACGCGCATGGGCCGCGAAGTGGCGCCGAAAGTCGCCGCACGGTTTGCTCGCAGCATTCTGGAACTGGGCGGCAACAACGCGATGATCCTCGGTCCCAGCGCCGACCTGGACATGGCCGTGCGTGCCATCCTGTTCAGTGCGGTCGGTACCGCAGGCCAGCGCTGCACCAGCCTGCGCCGGCTGATCGCCCACGAGTCGGTGAAGGACGAAATCGTCACGCGCCTCAAGGCCGCCTATTCCAAGGTGCGCATCGGTCACCCGCTGCAAGGCAACCTGGTCGGCCCGCTGATCGACAAACACAGCTTTGAAAACATGCAGGACGCCCTGGAGCAGGCCTTGAGCGAAGGCGGCAAGGTGTTTGGCGGCAAGCGTCAGTTGCAGGACCAGTTCCCCAACGCTTACTACGTGTCGCCGGCCATCGTCGAAATGCCCGAGCAGAGCGATGTGGTGTGCAGTGAAACCTTCGCGCCGATTCTGTATGTGGTCGGCTACAAGGACTTCAGCGAGGCATTGCGCCTGAATAACGCGGTGCCGCAGGGCTTGTCGTCGTGCATCTTCACCACCGATGTGCGCGAGGCCGAGCAGTTCATGTCGGCAGTGGGCAGTGATTGTGGGATCGCCAACGTCAATATCGGCCCGAGTGGCGCGGAGATCGGCGGCGCGTTTGGCGGCGAGAAAGAGACCGGTGGCGGGCGTGAGTCGGGTTCGGACGCGTGGCGCGGGTATATGCGCCGGCAGACCAACACCGTGAACTATTCGCTGGAACTGCCGTTGGCCCAGGGCATTACCTTCGACTGAATCAGGTGCGGTCAATGTGGGAGCTGGTTTGCTGGCGATAGCGGTATTGGACTCACCATCGTTATCGCCGGCAAGCCAGCTCCCACATCCGATTGGGTTCGCAATTCAGAATAAGCGTTGTTGGTTAGATCCCGGAGTCTGGCAATGCCATTACGCGAAGCGTGTTTGTGGGAACAACTGACCCCTGGCCGGCCGGATCGCGCCGCCCTCAAGGGTGAGGTCAAGGTGGATGTGTGCGTGATCGGCGCCGGTATCACCGGTTTGTCGGCGGCCATTCACCTGCTGGAGCAAGGCAAAAGTGTCTGCGTGCTGGAGGCCCATCGCACCGGCCATGGCGGTTCGGGGCGCAACGTGGGGCTGGTCAACGCCGGGATGTGGATTCCTCCGGACGAGATCGAGGCCGGTTTCGGCACGGCGGTGGGCAGCCAGCTCAACCGCATGCTCGGTGCGGCACCGTCCCTGGTGTTCAGCCTGATCGACAAATACAACATTGATTGCCAGCTGCGCCGCGAGGGCACGTTGCACATGGCGCACAACGCCCGTGGCGAAGCGGACCTGCGTAGCCGCGAGGAGCAGTGGAAGCGCCGTGGTGCACCGGTCGAACTGTTGACGGGGGCCGCGTGCGAGGAGGCCACCGGCACCCGAAAGATCGCCGCCGCCTTGCTCGACCGGCGTGCCGGTACCTTGAACCCGATGGCCTACACCAGCGGCCTGGCCCATACAGCCGTGGGCCTGGGTGGGCAATTGTTCGATCATTCCTCGGTGACCCAACTGGAGCGCCAGGGGCAGCACTGGTCTGTGCAAACTGCCCAGGGCGCGGTGCAGGCTGCACAAGTGGTGATCGCCTCCAACGCCTACACCGAAGGTGAATGGACCGAGCTGCGGCGCAACTTTTTCCCCGGTTATTACTATCAGGTAGCCTCCGCGCCGTTGACCGATGCCGCCGCGCAACAAATCCTGCCGGGCGGCCAGGGTTCCTGGGATACCCGTCAGGTGCTGAGCAGTATCCGGCGTGATGCCGACGGGCGTCTGTTGCTGGGCAGCCTGGGCAACGGTAACCAGAAGCCCGCCTGGTTCCTCAAGGCCTGGGCCGACCGTGTGCAGCAGCACTATTTCCCGTACCTCAAGGCGGTGGACTGGGAATACACCTGGACCGGCTGTATCGCCTTTACCCCGGACCATCTGATGCGGCTGTTCGAGCCCGCGCCCGGGTTGGTGGCCGTCACTGGCTACAACGGGCGTGGCGTGACCACCGGGACGGTGGTGGGTAAGGCATTTGCCGACTACCTGTGTCACCAGGATCCCCAGGCTCTGCCGATTCCGTTTGCACCGATGCAGCCTCTGGCCGGGGTGGGCCTGCGCAGTTGCCTGTATGAAGCCGGGTTTTCGTTGTATCACGCCGGCCAATGCCTGCGAATTGTCATCTGATCAGCGAAATACCGCCCAAAAGCCGGCGTTTTCTTAGCCGGCTACTAATCTGTATTGGTGCGAGTCGTAGCAGTGACGCACTGTAAATGTGCACTTCCGTTACGCGCGTGGTTACAGATGTCCGAAGGGGCGCTTGATGGCTGGCTGACATCAGTCCAATCGGCGGGTTTCACTCTTTCGGGCCTTTGGTTGCACCTCTGCGTTCCAGAGGGTTGCACGTCCCGGCAAAAAGGCACCGAAACGCCTGTAATAACAATGACACCGTGTCTTTTTGAAATATAAAAACGCAATGGCACGCCGCTTGCTCTCAGCTTTCCGGTGAAGGTTTCAAGTGAAAGTTTGAAGTGAAATTGCAGTGCCCATTCAACAAAAAACTCGGAGCACCACTCATGTCCCAGACGTTTTACAAGAAAGGTTTCCTGGCCCTCGCGGTAGCTGCCGCGCTGGGTGTTTCTACGTTTGTTCAAGCTGATGTGAAGATTGGCGTGGCGGGGCCGATGACGGGCGCCAACGCAGCCTTCGGTGAGCAGTACATGAAAGGTGCCCAGGCGGCAGCCGATGTGATCAACAAGGCGGGCGGGATCAACGGCGAACAGATCAAGCTGGTGGCCGGTGACGATGCGTGCGAACCCAAGCAGGCCGTGGCCGTGGCCAACCGCCTGGCCGACCAGGACAAAGTGATCGGCGTGGTCGGCCACTTCTGCTCGTCCAACACCATTCCAGCCTCCGAGGTGTACGACGAAGCGGGCATCATCGCTATCACTCCAGGCTCCACCAACCCACAAGTGACCGAGCGTGGCCTGGCGGCCATGTTCCGTATGTGCGGGCGTGACGACCAGCAAGGCATCGTGGCCGGCGACTACATCGTCGACGTGCTCAAGGGCAAGAAAGTCGCGGTCATCAACGACAAGGACACCTACGGCAAAGGCCTGGCCGATGCCACCGCCGCCCAGTTGACCAAGCGCGGCGTCAAGCCGGTGCTGGAAGAAGGCCTGACCCGTGGCGAAAAAGACTTCAGCGCCCTGGTCACCAAGATCCGCTCGCTGGGTGCCGACGTTGTGTACTTCGGCGGCCTGCACCCGGAAGCCGGTCCACTGGTACGCCAGATCCGTGAAGCCGGCCTCAACGACGTCAAGTTCATGTCCGACGACGGTGTCGTGACCGACGAACTGGTGGCGACCGCCGGTGGTGCGCAGTACGTCAATGGCGTCTACATGACCTTCGGCGCCGACCCGCGCCTGCTGCCAGACAGCAAGGCCGTGGTGGAAGAGTTCCGCAAAAATGGCACCGAGCCTGAAGGCTACACCCTGTATGCCTACGCCTCGATCCAGGCCCTGGCCGCCGGCTTCAACGGCGCCAAGTCCAACAAGGGCGAAGATGCAGCCAAGTGGCTCAAGGCCAACCCGGTGCAAACCGTGATGGGCAAGAAAGAATGGGATACCAAGGGTGACCTGAAAGTCTCCGACTACGTGGTGTACCAGTGGGATAAGGACGGCAAATACCACCAGTTGGAAAAGCAGAAGTAATCAACCAGCCACCACCGACCCCTTGTGGGAATCGGGCTTGCCCGCGATGACGGACTGACAGCCAGCACCTGTGTTGAATGTGAGACCGCTATCGCCGGCAAGCCAGCTCCCACACTGGATCGCGGTTGCCCGGGCCATTGCGTCCGGCACCAGATCTGTCTTTTCCTCCAGAAGGACCGCACACCCCACGGTGTGCAGGTTCTCACCGCGTGAGATTGCGTTATGGATGGTATTTTCCTGCAGCAACTGGTCAACGGTCTGACCCTCGGGTCGGTCTATGGCCTGATCGCCATCGGCTACACAATGGTCTATGGCATCATTGGCATGATCAACTTCGCCCACGGCGAGGTTTATATGATTTCCGCTTACCTCGCGGCGATCAGTCTGGCACTGCTGGCTTACTTCGGCCTCGAATCCTTCCCGCTGCTCATTCTTGGCACCCTGGTGTTCACCGTTGTCGTCACGGGCGTCTACGGTTGGGTCATCGAGCGTGTCGCCTACAAACCGTTGCGTAACTCCACGCGCCTGGCCCCGCTGATCAGCGCCATCGGGATTTCGCTGATCCTGCAGAACTACGCGCAGATCGCCCAGGGCGCCAAGCAACAAGGCATTCCCACCCTGCTGGCCGGCGCCTGGCGCGTCGATATCGGCACCGGGTTCGTCCAGTTGACCTACACCAAGGTGTTTATCCTGGTCGCAGCCTTTGCCGGTATGGCGCTGCTGACCTACATCATCAAGTACACCAAGCTCGGCCGCATGTGCCGTGCGACCCAGCAAGACCGCAAGATGGCCTCGATCCTGGGGATCAACACCGACCGCGTGATTTCCTACGTGTTTGTCATCGGTGCCGCCATGGCGGCCCTGGCCGGTGTGCTGATTACCCTGAACTACGGCACGTTCGACTTCTATGCCGGCTTTATCATCGGCATCAAGGCATTTACCGCAGCGGTACTCGGCGGCATCGGCTCCCTGCCTGGGGCGATGCTGGGCGGGATCATCCTGGGGATTTCCGAGTCGCTGTTCTCGGGGTTGATCAACTCTGACTACAAAGACGTGTTCAGTTTCTCCCTGCTGGTGGTGATTCTGATTTTCCGTCCCCAGGGCCTGCTTGGTCGCCCTCTCGTGGCGAAGGTGTAAACATGTCTGCTGCCAAATCTATTGATATCAAGAAAAGTGTGGTCGATGCGGTCCTCGCCGGGCTGATTTCCCTGATCGTGTTCGGCCCTATCGTCGGCGTGGTCCTGGACGGCTACAGCTTCAACCTGGAGCCGGCCCGCGTGGGCTTGCTGGTCGCCATCGTCATGGCCGGGCGGCTGGTCATGAGCCTGTTCCTGCAAACGCCCAAGGGCTTGAAGATCCTCCAGGGTTTTGAAAGCTCGGGCTCCGGGGTGCATGTGCTGGCGCCGGACTACAAGTCGCGGCTGCGCTGGATCATCCCGGCGCTGATCGTGATCGCCATTGTCTTTCCGTTTTTTGCCAACAAATACCTGCTGACCGTGGTGATCCTCGGGCTGATCTACGTGTTGCTGGGCCTGGGCCTGAACATCGTGGTGGGCCTGGCCGGGTTGCTCGACCTGGGTTACGTGGCTTTCTACGCCATCGGCGCCTATGGCCTGGCCCTGGGGTACCAATACCTCGGGCTGGGGTTCTGGACGGTGTTGCCGCTGGCGGCCATTGCGGCCGCGTTGGCGGGGTGCATACTCGGCTTCCCGGTGTTACGAATGCACGGTGACTACCTGGCCATCGTGACCCTGGGTTTCGGTGAAATCATCCGCCTGGTGCTCAACAACTGGCTGTCGTTTACCGGCGGGCCGAACGGTATGCCGGTGCCATCGCCGACCTTCCTCGGCCTGGAGTTCGGCCGCCGCGCCAAAGAAGGCGGGGTGCCGTTCCATGAGTTCTTCGGCATTGCCTACAACCCCAACGTGAAATTCCTGTTCATTTACATCGTGCTGTTCCTGGTGGTGCTGGCCGTGCTGTACATCAAGCACCGCCTGACCCGCATGCCAGTGGGTCGCGCCTGGGAAGCCCTGCGTGAAGATGAGATCGCTTGCCGCTCCATGGGCCTGAACCATGTGCTGGTCAAACTCTCGGCCTTCACCATCGGCGCCTCCACGGCCGGTCTGGCCGGGGTGTTCTTTGCCAGCTACCAGGGCTTCGTCAACCCGTCTTCGTTCACCTTCTTCGAGTCGGCATTGATCCTCGCCATCGTGGTACTGGGCGGCATGGGCTCGACGGTGGGCGTGGTGATTGCCGCGTTCGTGCTGACCGTGGCGCCTGAACTGCTGCGTAGCTTCTCCGAGTACCGTGTGCTGCTGTTTGGCGTGTTGATGGTGGTGATGATGATCTGGCGACCGCGTGGCCTGATCCGGATCAGCCGTAGCGGCGTGACACCACGCAAGGGGGTAGCGCCATGAGCAAGGAAGTGGTCCTCAACGTGGAACACCTGATGATGCACTTCGGTGGCATCAAGGCCTTGAGCGATGTGAGCCTCAAGGTCGAACGCAACTCGATCTTCTCCCTGATCGGCCCCAACGGCGCTGGCAAGACCACGGTGTTCAACTGCCTGACCGGCTTCTATACAGCCAGCGGCGGCAAGATCGAACTCAATATCCGTGGCAAACAGACCAACGTGATCCAGTTGCTCGGCGAACGCTTCAAGCCCACCGACTTCGTGTCGCCCAAGAGTTTTTTCAGCCGGGTGTACTACAAGATGTTCGGCGGCACCCACCTGGTGAACCGTGCCGGCCTGGCGCGTACGTTCCAGAACATTCGCCTGTTCAAGGAAATGTCGGTGGTGGAAAACCTGCTGGTGGCCCAGCACATGTGGGTCAACCGCAACATGCTGGCGGGCATTCTCAACACCAAGGGCTACCGCAAGGCAGAAAGCGATGCACTGGACCACGCCTTCTACTGGCTGGAAGTGGTGGACCTGGTGGACTGTGCCAACCGCCTGGCCGGCGAGCTTTCCTACGGCCAGCAGCGCCGCCTGGAAATCGCCCGTGCCATGTGCACCCGGCCGCAGATCATCTGCCTGGACGAACCGGCAGCGGGCCTCAACCCCCAGGAAACCGAAGCCCTCAGCGCGATGATTCGCCTGCTGCGCGACGAACACGACCTCACAGTGGTGCTGATTGAACACGACATGGGCATGGTGATGAGTATTTCCGACCACATCGTGGTGCTGGACCACGGCAACGTCATCGCCGAGGGCGGGCCGGAAGCGATCCGTAACGACCCGAAAGTGATTGCGGCCTACCTGGGCGCCGATGAAGAGGAGTTGGTATGAGTACGCCTATCCTCGAAATGAAGGACCTGGACGTGTTTTACGGCCCGATCCAGGCCCTGAAAAAAGTCTCGCTGCACATCGACGAAGGTGAAACGGTGAGCCTGATCGGCTCCAACGGCGCGGGCAAGTCCACGCTGCTGATGTCGATCTTCGGCCAGCCGCGCGCCGAGTCCGGGCAGATCCTCTACCAGGGCGTGGACATCACCCACAAGTCGTCCCACTACATCGCCTCCAACGGCATCGCCCAGTCCCCGGAAGGGCGGCGGGTGTTCCCGGACATGACCGTCGAGGAAAACCTGCTGATGGGCACCATCCCCATTGGCGACAAGCACGCCAGCGAAGATATGCAGCGCATGTTCGAGCTGTTTCCACGGCTCAAGGAGCGGCGTAACCAGCGGGCGATGACCATGTCCGGTGGCGAACAGCAAATGCTCGCCATTGCCCGGGCATTGATGAGCCGGCCGAAGCTGTTGCTGCTCGATGAGCCGAGCCTGGGGCTGGCGCCGATTGTGGTGAAGCAGATCTTCGCCACCTTGCGCGAGCTGGCCGCCACGGGGATGACCATCTTCCTGGTGGAGCAGAACGCCAACCATGCGTTGCGCCTGTCTGACCGGGCGTATGTGATGGTCAACGGCGAAATCCGTTTGACCGGCACCGGCAAGGAGTTGCTGGTGAACGAGGAAGTGCGCAACGCCTACCTCGGCGGGCACTAACCCGGCCTGATCGCTCCCACGCTCCGCGTGGGAGCGCATCCTGTGACGCTCCGCGTCACGCTTTGGGACGCAGAGCGTCCTTGGCGGCATTCCCACGCGAAGTGTGGGAACGATCAGCGGGTGCCTGCATTTTTCGGTCGTCCACAGGCCCTCCGGCAAATTGTGGAAAACAAATCCACACACCTCCTCAAGCGCGACATATAGCCGCCGCCAATCCCTGTTTTGTCACACAAATGACTTGTCCCCATCCACTGTGGAACCGGCTGTGGGTAACATGGGAGTAGCTGGCTACAAGCCTTTATCTACGTGGCCTGTAGCGCTATGGTTGTTTTTTGATCAGGGGCTTTTTTGTGGAGTGTCGCAGGTTTTGTCAACCTGTTCATAGACACAGGTATATGACCGAAACATGACCTTCAAGCCTGTGGATAAGTCTGTGGTTAAACTCTGGAAAGACTGGTGTAGAGGCCGGATTTACTGGCCTGGAGCCATGCATCCCGACTCATCCTCCCGCAGGGGCCTACATATGGCCCGCCCAAGGTCAAGCAAAAAACTTTTTGAATCGCCCTGAAAGCCTTGTACATAGGGGCCTGGAGGGTTTTGTACTTGCCCCCAAAGACTGTGGGCGCAGCTGTGGATAACCTGCGCGCATATGGCTGCAGGCCACGGTTTACAAGGCTTTACCTGGGGTGGTTAAAAAGTGATCAGGTGTGCATGAAGTTATGTGCATAGCGGTTGCCGCAACGGCGGCGTAAGGGCATTCTGCTGGCTGATTTTTTCCCGATGCCCGCAAGGAGAACACCATGTCCAACACGCTGTTTATTACTGGCGCAACTTCAGGTTTCGGCGAAGCCTGTGCCCGTCGCTTTGCCGAGGCTGGCTGGAAACTGGTGCTCACCGGTCGGCGCGCCGAGCGCTTGAATGCCCTGGTCGAAGAGCTTTCCAAGCAGACCGAGGTGCATGGCCTGGTGGTGGACGTGCGTGATCGCAAGGGCATGGAGGAGGCAATTGCCAACCTGCCGCCATCGTTCAGCAAACTGCGTGGGCTGATCAACAATGCCGGCCTGGCCGTGGGCACCGACCCGGCGCCCAAGTGCAGCCTCGACGATTGGGAAACCATGGTCGACACCAACATCAAGGGCCTGCTGACCACTACCAGCCTGCTGCTGCCGCGCCTGATCGCCCATGGTCGTGGCGCCGGGATCATCAACCTGGGCTCCATCGCCGGTAACTACCCGTACCCGGGCAGCCACGTGTATGGCGGCTCCAAGGCGTTCGTCAAACAGTTCTCCCTGAACCTGCGCTGCGACCTGCAAGGCACCGGCGTACGCGTGACCAACATCGAGCCGGGCCTGTGCGAGAGCGAGTTCTCCCTGGTGCGCTTCGGCGGTGACCAGGCGCGTTACGACGCCACCTATGCGGGCGCCGAGCCGATCCAGCCGCAAGATATTGCCGACACCATCTTCTGGGTGATGAACACCCCGGCGCATGTGAACATCAACCGCCTGGAGCTGATGCCGGTCAGCCAGACCTGGGCTGGGTTTGCGATTGAGCGTGGGGCTAAATAAGGCTTAGCACCGCGCCGCCTGCAGCGCGGGCAAGTCGAATCGTCGCAGCGCGGCTCCCTCTTCTGAAATGCAATCAAATGGGGGAGCCGGGGTTGCCAGCGAAGGCGGCAAATCGGCCAAAAGGCGACATAAGGTACACTCCACTCCTGAAAACCCCACCGCAACCAGCGGTTTAAAGGTTTTGACAGGAGGATATGTGAGTAACCGAGGTGAGCAGGCACTGCTCAAACAATCGACCATCCTGATGTTCGCCGTGGCGATCGCCGGGATTGTCACGGGTGTGATATCAGGCGCCCAATCCATTTTATTCGATGGCTTTTTCTCGCTGATCGCGACCTTTATCAAGGTGCTGATGCTGATCACGGCCAAGCTGATCGCCAAGAAAAGCAATGACCGCTTCCAGTTCGGCTACTGGCACCTGGAACCCATGGTGCTGCTGATCGAGGGCAGTTTCCTGCTGTTGATCGCCATCTACGCGTTTCTCAACGGGGTGTTCGGCATTATCAATGGCGGGCGCGAGATCGAGTTGGGGCTGGTGATCATCTACGCCGCGGTGTTTACCGTGGTCGAGTTCGCCTACTTCTTCTATGTGCGCCACCGCAACCGCAAGCTGCAGTCGTCGCTGATCCAGTTCGACAATATCAGTTGGCTGGTGGACGCGATGCTCTCCGTGGGCCTGCTGGTGAGCTTCCTGGCCGCGTTGTTGCTCAAGTCCCAGGGCTACGGCGAGTGGGCGGTGTATGTCGACCCCTTGATCCTGATCCTGCTGGCCCTGAGCATGCTGGCGCCGGCCTTGAAGATCCTGCGCCCGGCCTTGCGCGACGTGCTGGGGATTGCCCCGGACCAGTTGGACGACAAGGTGCGCGAAGTGATGGATGCGGCCCAGGCCCGGCATGGTTTCGAGGATTACGTGTCCTACGTGCAGAAACACGGGCGGGCGCGGTTTATCGAGATCCATGTGGTGTTGCCGGCCGATTACCCGGTGGATAAGGTTGCGACGCTCGACGGGCTACGTGAAGAGATATCCACAGGGCTGGGCGCGCCGGACAAGGCGCGGTGGCTGACGATCAGTTTTACTGGGGATCGCAAGTGGATTGCGTGATCGGCCGTTAGACCGAGGTGAGGCTCTGGCAGGCAAGCCAGCTCCCACATTCGACTGCGTTCCAACGATGGAAACCGTTCAAGTGTGGGAGCTGGCTTGCCTGCGATGGGGCCGGGAAAATCAGCCGAGAAACTCGCTCAACCCCTGATAGCAGGTAGCCAAATGGTAAGGCGTAGTCGACGGCATATCCCGCCGGCTCACCTCACCCTTGGCATCCAGGCACTCATTCCAGCCCCTGGCATGCAGGAAATGCTGCTGCAACGCCAGCAACTGGCGCTCCAGCACCGCCGCGCTGCCCGGGCGCAAGGTCAGTGCCCGCAGGTACTCGGCCTGGGCCCAGATGCGCTGGGTGGCGTCACGCACGCTGCCGTCCAGCGCCAACATGCCGCTGACGGCGCCAGTGAGGTTATCCACACCGGTTTGCTCGGCATAGGCAAATGCCCGGCTCAGCGAGGCATGCAGCGCAGTGCCGCGCAGCAGGGGCGAGGACTCCAGCAGGAAGAACCATTCAAACTGATGCCCCGGCTCGAACCAGTTATCCACAGCGCCCAGGGGTTTTTCCATCATCACGCCATGCTGGCGCTCGATAAAGCGCTGTTGCATGGCCGTCGCCAGTGCCAGCAGGGCCTGTTGCACCGCCGCGTCTTCACGCACCGCGAGGGTGGCGAGGAAGCCTTCGGCCAGGTGCATCAGCGGGTTCTGTAGCGGGCCGGACTTGAGGGACGACCAGTTACGCTCCAGGACCGCCTCATACAGGCCGTCGCCCGTGGCAAAGCGCTCGGCGACTACTTCCAGGGCGGCATTGAGCACCGACTCCACCAACGGCTCGCGGACCTTGGCCCAGTAATGGGCGCAGGCGAAGATGATAAACGCGTGGGTGTAGAGGTCTTTGCGCTGGTCCAGCGGATTGCCGTGGGGGTCGATGCTGTAGAACCAGCCGCCGTGCTCGGCGTCATGGAAGTGCCGTTGCAGCGAGCGAAACAACGCCGCAGCGCGCTCTTGCGCAAACGCTTTGCCTGGCTCGCCGATCAGGCTGGCAAACACATACAACTGCCGGGCACAGGCCATGGCGCGGTAGCGTTGCGGGGGCAAGGGGCGATGGTCGGCGTCCAGCGCCTCATAGGGCAACGCCAGCTCGGCATTCCAGCCCGGACCCTGCCAGAGCGGCACGATCAGGTCGTTGAAGTGCGTGAGCACGGCGTTCAATTGAGGCTTGTGGGCGGAGCTTGGAGCGATGGGCATCGGCTGGCGTCGTCACGGCAGGGGTGTTTGCCGCGCATGGTAGCAGGCTTGAGAACAGTGGTGTCTGTGCGAGCGCTATCGCGGGCAAGCCCGCTCCCCATTTTTGAAGTGTGAACCCCTTCAAATGTGGGAGCTGGCTTGCCTGCGATGGGGCCCTTACAGGCACCGCAAGGCTCAGCCCGCCAGCAACCAGACCCCGGTCGCCGCCGAAGCCGCGCCCGCCAGCCGCACCAGCGGCGCCGCCGCAGCCGGCAAGAAGCGCACCAGCGCATACCCGGCCGCGTGCAGCACCGCCGTCGCCCCGACAAACCCGGCTGCATACGCCCAGGGGCTGGTCATGTCCGGCAGCTCCAGGCCATGGGCCACGCCATGGAACAGGGCAAACACCGCTGTTGCGGCCACGGCCAGCGCCACCGACGGGCGAATCGCCAAGGCCACCGCCAGGCCCAGGGCCAGTACCGACGCGGCAATCCCGCTTTCCAGGGCCGGCAAGGCCAACCCTTCAAACCCCAGCACGCCGCCGAGCAGCATGGTGCCGACAAACGTACATGGTAGCGCCCAACGCGCCGCCCCTTGTTGCTGCGCCGCCCATAGGCCGACGGCCAGCATCGCCAGCAGATGGTCCAGCCCGCCGAGGGGATGGCTGATGCCGGCCACCAGGCCATTGTCGCCGTGGCCCGGATGGGCAAAGGCCAGGGCTGGGACCAGTAGCAGGGTGGCGGCGGCAAACAGTTTGTTGAGGCTCATAAACAGCTCCTTGGTAAGGGATCAGGCTGCGGTCAGCAGGCCCTGGCGTTCGATAAAGGCGACGATTTCTTCCAGGCCGACGCCGGTTTTCTGGTTGCTGAACACAAACGGCTTGCCGCCGCGCATGCGCTGGGTGTCGCTGTTCATCAGTTCCAGCGAGGCGCCGACCAGCGGCGCCAGGTCGATCTTGTTGATCACCAACAGGTCCGACTTGCAGATCCCCGGCCCGCCCTTGCGTGGCAGCTTGTCGCCGGCCGACACATCGATCACATAGATGGTCAGGTCCGACAGCTCGGGGCTGAAGGTGGCCGACAGGTTGTCGCCGCCCGACTCCACCAGGATCAGGTCCAGGCCTGGGAAGCGCCGGTTCAGTTGATCCACGGCTTCGAGGTTGATCGACGCGTCTTCGCGAATCGCCGTGTGCGGGCAGCCGCCGGTTTCTACGCCGATGATGCGCTCGGGTGCCAGGGCCTGGTTGCGCACCAGGAAGTCGGCGTCTTCGCGGGTATAGATGTCGTTGGTGACCACCGCCAGGTTGTAGCGATCACGCAGGGCCAGGCACAGCGCCAGGGTCAGGGCGGTCTTGCCGGAGCCAACGGGGCCGCCGATACCGACGCGCAGAGGTTGTGTGTTCATGGGTTTCTCCTAGGAACGGAACAGGCGGCTGTACTGGCGCTCGTGGGCCATGCATGCCAGGGACAGGCCGAACGCGGCGCTGCCAACGTGATGGGGATCGCACTGGCGGGCGTCCTGCTGGGCTTGTTGCAGCAACGGCAGCAGCTCGCTGGTCAGGCGTTGGGCGGCCTGCTGGCCCAGGGGCAGGGTCTTCATCAGCACCGCCAACTGGTTTTCCAGCCAGCTCCACAGCCAGGCGGCCAGGGCATCCTCGGGGCTGATCGCCCAGGCGCGCGCGGCAAGTGCCCAGCCCAGGGCCAGGTGGGGTTCGGGGGTGGCGTCGAGAAAGCGGCGCGCTGCGTCATCCAGTTCCGGCAGACCGTTGAGCAGTTGTTGCAGGGAGTAGCCCATTTGCCGGCTCTCCTGGAACAGCTCGCGGGTTTCGCGGCTGACACGATGCTCTTCGCAGAGCTGGCGCAGGCGCGCCCAGTCCTGGTCGGCGGCGGCCTGGCACTGGGCAAGCAACAGCGGCGCTTCGAAGCGTGCGAGGTTGAGTAGCAGTTGGTCGCTGATCCAGCGTCGGGCGCTGTCGGCATCGCTGACACGGGCATTGTCCACGGCCATTTCCAGGCCCTGGGAATAGCTGTAGCCGCCAATCGGCAATTGCGGACTGGCCAGACGCAACAGCGCCCAGGCCGGGTTCACAGGCGCACGCCGAACTGATGCAGTTTGGGCGGGTAGTTGAAGTCTTCGTCACCGTGGCGTGAGTGATGATGACCGCCACCGTAGGCGCCGTGCTCGGGCTGGAACGGTGCTTCGAGGGTTTCGGCATGGGCCCCCAATTGCTCGAGCATGGCCTTGAGCACGTAGTCATCAAGCAGGCGCAGCCAGCCGTCACCCACTTGCAGGGCCACATGGCGGTTGCCCAAGTGATAGGCCGCGCGGGTCAGCTCGAAGGCGCTGCTGCAGGTTACGTGCAGCAGTTGTTCAGGGCGCGCGCAGACACGTACGACACGTCCGTCTTCAGCCTGTAGGAATTCCCCATCGTGCAGCGGCGGCTGACCGCGCTCCAGAAACAGGCCGACGTCTTCTCCCTCGGCACTGAAACAGCGCAGGCGGCTTTTGCTGCGGGCTTCGAAGTTCAGCAGCAACTCTGCGGCCCAGGTGGGTTGGGGGGCGATTCGGCGGTGGATCACCAGCATCAGGAAGCTTCCAGCTATGAGCGATAAACAGGCTAGAGCAAGGGGCTTGCCAACCCTGCTGGACGTAGGAAAACGCCGTAGGTCTGGGGCGTTGCGCCACTAAACGGGGCGAGGGGGTGGTGAGGGAGTGATTCATTGTGGTGCGTCATGGGCTGCGCAAGCACCCGAATTGGGCGGTTTTGGCGGGCCCCGCCAGCTGTTTTGCAGGGCGTTTCCTTCAGCTACTTGTCCCAGGGTTGATTTGGGATTGCTCCTACGCGCATAGGGGATTCCTCGCTCATATTTCTACGCGTCGTTTCACTAGGATTTCGCCCCCGTGTTTAATCCATTGCGACGTTCCTCATGTTTAAGTCATTTTTATGTGTAGTCATGGTCGGTCTGTTTGGCATCACCTCATCGGCTTCGGCCAACTTCAATAAGCGCACCACTTCCCTGGCCCCTTTCAGTTCATCGTTGCAGGCCGTGCCGCAACCCACCATCGAGAGTGTGGTCGACCGCGCCCATGAGTTGCTGGGCACCGCGTACAAGTGGGGCGGCAGCTCCCAGGAGCAGGGGTTCGATTGCAGCGGGTTGCTGGTCTATCTGTTCAAGACCGAGGCCAATATTGTCATCCCGCGCACCACGGCGGCGATGCACCGGTCAACGGCGGCGACGATCAAGCGTGATGCGCTGCAGCCCGGCGATGCGGTGTTTTTCAAGGCCAATGGCAGCAGCCAGGTCGGCCATGTCGGCCTTTATGTGGGTGAGGGCAAGTTCATTCATTCGCCGCGCAAGGGCAAGAGCATCCGCATCGACTCCCTGGCCAACAACTACTGGAAGAAGAACTACACCACCGCCAAGCGTTTTCACACGGTGCGTTGACCGCGCTACTCGGTGCTGCCCAGGCCTTGCCAGTGCTTGAGGCCGATAAAGATGAAGCGCAGTTGCTGGGTGATCTTGGCCTGGGGCGTGAGATGCGGCGGCAGGGCGGCGGCGGGCGGGTCGATGATGTCGGGCAGGGTGGCGAACACGCTCTTGACGATCAGGTCGGCCATCACATGCAAGCCGTCGGCATCCAGGTGCTGGAGCTTGGGCATCAGCGTCAGGTCGGCTGCCAGGTCCGAGGTGATGTCCTCGCGCAGCGCGCCGATGGCTTGGCGCACGGCCAGGCAACCGCCGTATTGCTCGCGGGCCAGGAACAGGAATTGCGAACGGTTGGCCGCTACCACATCGAGAAAGATCCGCACCGAGGCATCAATGATGCCGCCCATGACGAATTCGTTGTGGCGTACCAGGCGGATGGTGGCGCGGAAGGTCTGGCCGACCTCACTGACGAGCACCAGGCCCAGTTGGTCCATATCGGCAAAGTGACGGTAAAAACCGGTGGGCACGATGCCGGCGCTCTTTGCCACTTCACGCAGGCTCAGGCTACCAAACCCACGGCCACCCTCCATCAGATGGCGGGCTGCGTCCATCAAGGCAAGGCGGGTCTGTTGCTTCTGTTCGGCGCGGGGGAGCATTGGCAGCTGGGCTTTGTAGACAAGGACAGCGACGCACTCTAGCAAAACAACTTTACCGGCGTCGAACTTGAAACAGGGCAAAAGGGGGGTAGGTCCCACAAAGTCAAAGCCCGATCACTGGGGATCGGGCTTTTTTCAGGGCCGGCACGGGCTTAGCTCGTAGCTTTATGCATGTCATCCAGACGGTCGGAGCCGCCCTCGGCAACGAATTCGCGCTGTTGCAGGCGGTCCGAGCCACCTTCAACCAGACCTTTCTGTTCCAGGCGATCACGGCCGCCTTCGGCTACGAATTCACGTTTCTGCAGACGCTCAGAACCGCCTTCAACCAGGCCTTTCTGTTCCAGGCGATCGCGACCGCCTTCGGCGACGGCGTTGCGCTCTTGCAGACGGTCGGAACCGCCTTCAACCAGACCTTTCTGTTCCAGGCGATCGCGGCCACCTTCGGCAACGGTCTGGCTGATGTGCGCGGCGTCAGCCTTGGCTTGTGGGATGGCTTGTTCTGCGGCTGGCAGGGCAAAAGCGCTGGTGGCCAGGACGGAGAGTGCAACACTGAGCAGTAATTGGCGTTTCATGAGAGTGGCTCCTTGGGAGGGCGATAAAGTGGGTACGGAGCCAATGCTACTCTCGATATCTCGATATAAAAGTTCATAAACGCAATGGTAATAATCAACAGAATTGATTGTTCTGCGCCGAGGCTCTAAATCGCGGCTCTCAAGCACGCGCTTTTGCACCGAGGTGGGTATTTTTGACACGGGCGTGGGTAACAATGGTGCGTCATTGATGAAAGAAGCTGTCGGATTAGTCAGAAAAAACGCTTTTCACTGCTAATTGCCCTCTGCGGTTAAACCCCCAGGCCATTTGCCAGTCGTAGCCATATAAGCTTTAGCCCTTGCGCGCGTGGCCCGTGGCACGCGCAGTCGTAATCAGGAGCCCTGTGCAATGACGCGCACTCGTAAAATTCTCGCCTGGAGCAGTGCTTGCTTCGTCCTGCTGATCGCCGCAGTGGTACTGATCCTGGTGTTCTTCGATTGGAACCGGATCAAGCCGCAACTCAATGCCAAAGTCTCCGAAGAGCTGCATCGCGCCTTTGCCATCAATGGCAACCTGGCGGTGGTCTGGCAGCGCGAGCCGGACGAGGGCGGTTGGCGCGCCTGGGTGCCGTGGCCCCATGTGGTGGCCGAAGACCTGAGCCTGGGCAACCCCGAGTGGTCGAAAAAACCGCAAATGGTCACCCTCAAGCGCGTTGAACTGCGCATCTCGCCCTTGGCCTTGCTGGCCCAGCGCGTGGTGATCCCGCGCATCGACCTGACCGAACCGAGCGCCGAGCTGCAGCGCCTGGCCGATGGCCGCGCCAACTGGACCTTCACCTTTGATCCCAAGGATCCGAATGCCGAACCGTCCAACTGGGTGGTGGATATCGGTGCCATCGGTTTCGACAAGGGCCACGTGACCCTCGACGACCAGACCCTCAAGACCCGTCTCGATGTGCTGATCGACCTCCTGGGCAAACCCATCGCATTCAGCGAAATCGTCGGCGAGCGCGATGCCAAAAAGGCCCTGGAGCAGGGCGCGACACCCCAGGACTATGCCTTCGGCCTCAAGGTCAGCGGCCAGTACCACGGCCAGAAACTCGCGGGCAGCGGCAAGATCGGCGGGCTGCTGGCCCTGCAGGACGCTGCCAAGCCATTCCCCCTGCAAGCCCAGGCGAAAATCGGTGATACCAGTATTGCCTTGGCCGGCACCCTGACCGACCCACTGAACCTCGGCGCCCTGGACCTGCGCCTGAAACTGTCCGGTACCAGCCTGGGCAACCTTTACCCACTGACTGGCGTGACCCTGCCGGACTCGCCGGCCTATTCCACCGATGGGCGCCTGATCGCCAAGTTGCAGGAGGCCGGCGGTGCGTCGTTCCGCTATGAGAACTTCAACGGCAAGATCGGCAACAGCGACATCCACGGCGACCTGGCCTATGTCGCCAGTCAGCCACGGCCCAAGCTCAGCGGCGCGTTGGTGTCCAATCAACTGCTGCTGGCCGACCTCGCGCCGCTGATCGGTGCCGACTCCAATGCCAAGCAAAAAGCTCGTGGCGGTGAAAGCAAGCAACCGGCGACCAAGGTGTTGCCGGTGGAGGAGTTCCGCACCGAGCGCTGGCGCGATATGGACGCGGATGTCGAGTTCACCGGCAAACGCATCGTCCACAGTGCCGAATTGCCCTTTACCGACCTCTACACGCACCTGGTGCTCAACGACGGCCAACTGAGCCTCGAACCCCTGCGTTTCGGTGTGGCGGGCGGCAAGCTCGATGCGCAGATTCGCCTCAATGGCCGCATCACCCCGCTGGAAGGCCGGGCGAAACTGACGGCGCGCAACTTCAAGCTCAAGCAACTGTTCCCCACCTTTGAACCGATGAAGACCAGCTTCGGCGAGCTCAATGGCGATGCCGATATCGCCGGGCGCGGCAACTCGGTGGCAGCGTTGCTGGGCAGTGCCAATGGCGATCTGAAAATGCTCATCAACGACGGAGCCATCAGCCGTGGCTTGATGGAAATCGCCGGGCTGAACGTGGGCAACTATGTGATTGGCAAACTGTTTGGCGACAAGGAAGTGAAGATCAACTGCGCGGCGGCAGATTTCGGCATCAAGACCGGCCTGGCCACCACCCGCCTGTTTGTGTTCGATACCGAGAACGCGATCATCTACATCGACGGCACCGCGAACATGGCCAGCGAACAGCTGGACCTGACGATCAGCCCAGAGTCCAAGGGCTTTCGCCTGTTCTCGCTGCGTTCGCCGTTGTACGTCAACGGGCCGTTTATCAAGCCCAATGCCGGGGTCAAGACGGTGCCACTGTTGTTGCGTGGCGCAGGCATGGTGGCGCTGGGTGTGATCGTCGCCCCTGCGGCGGGCTTGCTGGCGCTGGTGGCGCCGAGTGGGGATGAGCCGAACCAGTGCGTGCCGCTGTTGCAGCAGATGCGGGAAGGCAAGGCACCGAAAACGGTGAAAGGCTAACTGAAGAAACCGATAGCTCAATGTGGGAGCGGGCTTGCCCGCGATAGCTGTGGGTCAGTTGCTAAAATGCTGACTGATACACCGCTCTCGCGAGCAAGCCCGCTCCCACCGTCGTTAGCTGTGCTGGCAGAGCCTTACAGGTCTTTGAGAATGTCCGCCATATCGTCAGCGTGCTCTTCTTCCTGGGCCAGGATGTCTTCAAAGATGCGGCGGGTGGTCGGGTCTTTTTCGCCGATGTACTGGATGATCTCGCGATAGCTGTCCACCGCGATGCGCTCGGCCACCAGGTCTTCGTAGACCATTTCCTTCAAGGTCTTGCCGGCTACGTACTGCGCGTGGGAGTTCTTGGACAGCAGGTCCGGGTTGAACTCGGGTTCGCCGCCCAGTTGCACGATGCGCTCGGCCAGTTTGTCGGCATGTTCCAGTTCCTGGTTGGCGTGCTCCAGGAACTCATCGGCGGCGACGCTGGCTTTCAGGCCGCTGGCCATGAAGTAGTGGCGCTTGTAGCGCAGCACGCAGACCAGTTCGGTGGCCAGCGACTCATTGAGCAGGCGCAGGATCTCTTCGCGGTCGGCGCTGTAGCCTTCGGTCACCGCGCCGTTTTCCACATTCTTGCGTGCACGTTCGCGAAGGGTGCTTACGTCAGACAAATGCATGTCAGTCATTTCAATCTCCTGAGGCTAATCCGGTTTTGCGCCACACTCTCGGGGTGTGATCGCTCCAAGTTGTGAGTGCTGCGCGGCGCAAAAAGTTTTATCGGATGTTGCCGGGTGTCATATCGGTGGCGGCAGGGCTGGTCTAGGATCAGCCTAATCGCCTCTTTCAAGGACGTTTGCCCCTATGACGCAGACATTGGCTACACGTTATCCCCTGGTTTTGGTGCCGGGCATGCTCGGGTTTGTACGGCTGGTGCTGTACCCGTACTGGTACGGCATCATCCCGGCCTTGCGTGCCGGCGGGGCGCAGGTGTTTGCGGTGCAGGTGGCGCCGCTCAACTCCAGCGAGGTGCGTGGCGAGCAGTTGCTGGTGCAGATCGAGCAGATACGCCGCCAGACCGGCGCCGACAAGGTCAACCTGATCGGCCATAGCCAGGGCTCGCTCACCGCCCGTTACGCAGCGGCCAAACGCCCGGAATGGGTGGCTTCGGTGACGTCGGTGGCGGGACCCAATCACGGCTCGGAGTTGGCAGACTACCTGCACACCCACTACCCGGCCGACAGCGCCAAGGGCCGGATCATGAGTGCGCTGTTGCGCCTGGTGGGCGTGCTGATGGGGCTTCTGGAAACCGGCTATCGCGGCCCGCGTTTTGCGGCGGATATCCACGCCTCCCATCAGTCGCTGACCAGCGAGGGTGTGGCGCTGTTCAATCGCCAGTACCCTCAGGGCCTGCCAGACACCTGGGGCGGGCAGGGCGCCGAGGAAGTGGGCGGTGTGCGCTATTACTCCTGGTCCGGCACCCTGCAGCCGGGCAAGACCGATCGCGGGCGCAACCTGCTGGACGGCACCAACCGCAGTTGCCGGCTGTTTGCGCGGACCTTCGTCAAGGAGAAAGGCCAGTGCGACGGCATGGTCGGGCGCTACAGCTCACACTTGGGCACGGTGATCGGTGACGACTATGCGCTGGACCATTTCGATATCGTCAACCAGTCGCTGGGCCTGGTGGGCAAGGGGGCCGAGCCGATCCGCCTGTTTGTCGAGCATGCTCAGCGGTTGAAGGCGGCCGGGCTCTAACGTCTTACGGGCGTCGTCCAGCGCTCCGACAAAATCACCCCGCCCAGCGTCAGTACGCCGCCGACCAGGTGATACAGCGCCAGCTGTTCCTTGAGCACCACTGCGGCAATCAGCGCGGTGATCAACGGCAGCAGGTTAAAAAACAGCGTGGTCCGGCTCGGCCCCAACTGCTTGACTGAATGCATCCACGCCAGCGGCGCAATCATCGAGGCCAGCAGGCAGGCGTACACCACCAGGCCAATATTCGACGGGCCGAGGCCGACCTTGTCCGAGGCCAGGAACAGTGGAAACAGCACCACTACAGCCACCAGCACCTGCAAATACAGGAGCACCAGGGGCGGCAGGCGCAGCTGCCATTTTTTCAACAGGGTGCTGTAGATCGCG
This sequence comes from Pseudomonas sp. FP818, assembly GCF_030687335.1. Lineage (NCBI taxonomy): Bacteria > Pseudomonadati > Pseudomonadota > Gammaproteobacteria > Pseudomonadales > Pseudomonadaceae > Pseudomonas > Pseudomonas sp. FP818. Next base: position 604,306 of record NZ_CP117427.1, read on the forward strand.
TAGGCCAGGGTGGCCACCAACATCATCGCGTCGCCCAGGTTCACCCCGTGTTGCAGCAGCGCGCCGAGGCTGCCGGCCGACACCACCACCGCCACCCCGGCAAACGACAGTACCGCCCCGGTCAGGGCGCCGAAGGTCAGGCGCTGGCCGAGGCTGATAATCGCCGCAGTCAGGGCCATCAATGGCATCAGCGAGAGGATGATCCCCATATTGGTGGCGCTGGTCAGGCTCGCGGCGTAGTACGCCAGGCTCTGGTAAACCGCCATGCCGAGCACGCCGAGCACAGCGATCTTGCCTAGGTTGGGGCGGATCAATGCCCAGTTGGCAATGACCGGCTTGAGCATGAACGGGGTGAACAGGATGGCCGCCAGCAGCCAGCGATAAAAACCGATCTCGGCCGGGAAAATCGAGCCCACGGCGAGTTTGTTGACCACGGTATTGCCAGCCCAGATAAAGATGGCCAGCAGCGGATAAGCGTATTGCATTGCAAGGAACCAGGAACGTTAGTGAGGGTTGATTATCCTTTGTCTGGATCGAAGCCTATACTTCGATCCAGACAAGCCGCCTTTGTATCCAGACAATATGTCCAAGACCTACATCAACCTGCCCGATTTCGACGTGCTACCGGCCCCGGTGTACTTCCGCTACTCGGAGTTTGCCGCCGACAGCCGCGCCTCCCGCCATCAGCATGCCTGGGGCTCCCTGGACTACTCGGCCCGTGGCGTGATGCGCTTTGAAGTGGGCGGCAACCGGTTTATGTCGCCGCCGCAATACGCGGTGTGGATCCCGCCCAACACCCAGCACAGTTCCTACAACGCCCAGGCGATTGTCTACCGCTCGGTGTACCTGTCGCCGTCGTTGTGCGAGCTATTGCCCAAGCAGCCCTGCACCCTGACCATCAGCAACATCCTCAAGGCGATCCTCAGTGATTTCGCCGAGCGCGACGTGAATATCCCGGCCAACGAAGCCGACGTGCGCCTGGCCCAGGTGCTGGTGGACCAACTCCAGCAGGCGCCGGTGCATGACTGTTTCCTGCCGTATGCCAGCAGCCCCGGCCTGCTCAGCGTGCTTGAAGGCATGCAGGCCGATCCTGGGGACAACCGTGCGCTGGCGCTGTGGGCGCAGCAGGTGCATGTCAGCGAGCGCACCCTGGCTCGGCAGTTTGTGCGCGAACTGGGCATGAGCTTTGGCGAGTGGCGTCAGCGCCTGCGCTTTCTGGCGGCCATCGAGGCCCTGGAAAGCACGCGCAGCGTGCAGGAAGTGGCGTTTGACCTGGGTTACAGCACCGCCTCGGCGTTTATTGCGATGTTCCAGCGCCAGGCCGGTTGTACGCCGGAGCAGTATCGACGAACGAACTTACGTAGCAGGTGAAGGTGTAACAGGCTTTGTCTACACTGCAGGGGAGGCCGCGCCCCTCGGCGTGGTAACAGGGAGAAAACTCCATGAAGATGTTGCGTATTCCGTTGTTGATGATCGGTCTGCTGCTCTGTTCCCAAGGGTTTGCGGCCACTGCCCAGCAAAACAAAATGACCACCTGCAATGCCGAAGCCTCGACCAAGACCTTGAAGGGCGACGAGCGCAAGGCCTTCATGAAAACCTGCCTCTCGGCCCCGGCCGCCAACGACGCCAAGACCCTGACCCCGCAGCAGCAAAAAATGAAGGACTGCAACGCGTCGGCAAAAACCAAGGCGCTGACCGGCGATGCGCGTAAAACCTTTATGAGCACCTGCCTCAAAGGCTGACCCGCTTAAATACCCCTGTGGGAGCGGGCTTGCCCGCGATTGCGGTGTGTCAGCCGGCGAGATATCGACTGAGCCAGCGCCATCGCGGGCAAGCCCGCTCCCACAGTCGATGGCGTTTACAGCCATCAGACTTCTCGCTTGATTGTCCCAAGGCTGGCAGACTGCCCATCCTTTAACGCCGTTCGTTTAGAGGCTGTATGCCAACGTTTTCTCAGCGTCATGTGTTGTTGCTGGCCAGCTACATCATCATTTTCGGCGGCTTGTTGCTGGTCCTACCGTTAAAACTGCTGCCCAGCCTGTTGGCCGGCCTGTTGGTTTTCGAACTGGTCAACATGCTTACCCCACAGCTGCAACGCCTGATCGAAGGCCGGCGTGCGCGCTGGCTGGCGGTGGCGTTGCTTGGCACTGTGATTGTTAGCGCGCTGACCCTGATTTTCGCTGGCGCCATCAGTTTCCTGCTGCACGAAGCGGAAAACCCCGGGGCCTCCCTCGATAAATTCATGGGCGTGGTCGACCGCGCGCGCGGCCAGTTGCCGCCGTTCCTCGACGCCTACCTGCCAGCCAGCGCCGCCGAGTTTCGCGTGGCCATCGGCGAATGGCTGAGCAAGCACCTGAGCGAACTGCAACTGGTGGGCAAAGACGCCGCCCATATGTTCGTAACCTTGCTGATCGGTATGGTCCTGGGGGCGATCATCGCCCTGCAGCGGGTGCCCGACCTGACCAAGCGCAAACCCCTGGCCGCCGTGCTGTTCGACCGCCTGCACCTGCTGGTCCAGGCCTTTCGCAACATTGTCTTCGCGCAAATCAAAATTGCCGCCCTCAACACCATCTTCACCGGGATATTCCTCGCGGTGGTGCTGCCGCTGGCGGGGATCCACCTGCCGCTGACCAAGACCCTGATCGTCCTCACCTTCCTGCTGGGCCTGCTGCCGGTGATCGGCAACCTGATGTCCAACACCCTGATCACCATCGTCGCGTTGTCGGTGTCGATCTGGGTGGCGGTGGCGGCGCTGGGCTACCTGATCGTGATCCACAAGGTCGAGTACTTCCTCAATGCGCGCATCGTCGGCGGGCAGATCAGCGCCAAGTCGTGGGAGTTGCTGTTGGCGATGCTGGTGTTCGAGGCCGCCTTTGGCCTGCCGGGAGTGGTGGCGGGGCCGATCTACTATGCGTATTTGAAGAGTGAATTGAAGCTGGGCGGGATGGTGTAGAGAGCCGCGGTAAGAGGCTGACGTTGGTTCACACCTGTTACTTCTGACAGTAGACCCACCACGGGTTTGCTGCTCTGCTCCTGAGTGCGGAATATCATTTTTCGTTTCGACAGGAGCTAAATCATGTCTTTGCCTACGGTAGATGCCAGCAGCTTTGAAAGTCGTGTGCTCAAGGCCACGACCCCAGTGATTGTGCTGTTCAGTAATGCCAGCAAGCCCTCTTCAAACAGAATGGTCGTGACACTGGAGGCTGCAGCCCGGGATCAGGGCACGGCTATTGAGTTCCTCGACAAGACGCTGGAGGTCAATGGCCCAATCGAGAAAACGCCTGCTTATGACGTGCAGTCCGCGCCAACCACGCTGTTTTTCCGGGACGGAAAATTAGTCCGTACGGTTGTCGGTTTTTATGACTATGCCGATACCTTCAAGGCATGGGTCGATCAGTTGGCCACAGGTAAGTTGTGATGAATCGCCCCGTGCCATCACGAGGCGATTTCTTCACTCAGTAGCCGTAACGCTTACTGGCCTCAATCGCCAGCCCGCTGCCGATACTGCCGAAGATGTTGCCTTCCACGTGCCGGGCATTGGGCAACATTGCCGAGATGCTCTGGCGCAGGGCCGGGATGCCGCTGGAGCCGCCGGTGAAGAACACCGTGTCGACCTGGGCCACATCCACCGAGGCGTCGTCGAGCAGTTGGGTCACGCTGTTGCGCACCCGTTCCAGCAGGTTGTCGATGGAGGACTCGAACAGGGCGCGGCTCAGTTCCACGCTCAGGCCCGGTTCTACCCGGTCCAGCGGCACATGGCGGCTGTCCTCGTGGGTGAGGTGGATCTTGGTCTCTTCGACTTCCATGGCCAGCCAGTGGCCGGCACGCTGTTCGATCAGCTTGAACAGGCGGTCGATGCCGCCGGTGTCTTCGATGTCGTAGCGCATGCTGCCCAGGGCCAGCTGGGATTTTTGCGAGTACACCGAGTTGATGGTGTGCCAGGTGGCCAGGTTCATATGGTGGCTGGTGGGCATGTAGGCGCCGCTTTTCATGCGGCTGCCATAGCCGAACAGCGGCATCATGCCGGCCAGCGAGAGCTGTTTGTCGAAGTCGGTACCGCCGATATGCACGCCGCCGGTGGCGAGGATGTCGTCGTGGCGGTTGTCATGCTTGCGTCGCTCGGGCGACAGGCGCACCAGGGAGAAGTCGGAGGTACCGCCGCCGATGTCGACAATCAGTACCAACTCTTCTTTTTCAATGGTGGACTCGTAGTCGAAGGCCGCGGCAATCGGCTCGTACTGGAACGAGACCTCCTTGAAACCGAGCTTGCGGGCCACGTCCACCAGGGTGTCTTCGGCCTCTTTGTCGGCCATCGGGTCGTCGTCGACGAAAAATACCGGGCGGCCCAGCACCACTTCTTCAAATTCACGGTCGGCGGTGGCTTCGGCGCGGTTCTTGAGTTGGCCGATAAACAGGCCCAACAGGTCCTTGAACGGCATGGCCGTGCCCAGCACGCTGGTGTCGTGCTTGATCAGCTTGGAGCCCAGCAGGCTCTTGAGCGAGCGCATCAGGCGGCCTTCGTAGCCTTCCAGGTACTCGTGCAGCGCCAGGCGGCCGTACACCGGGCGGCGTTCTTCGAAGTTGAAGAACACCACCGACGGCAGGGTGATCTTGTCGTCCTCCAGCGCAATAAGCGTTTCCATGCCGGGACGGATCCAGCCGACAGTGGAGTTGGACGTGCCGAAGTCGATGCCGCAGGCACGGGCTGGGGAGGTGTTGTTCATGTCTAACAGGTTCCGGTTAAAAAACGGCCGCGCAGTGTATGTCACTCGCGTGCAGATGCGTAGGCCGACTATCCGCTAAATACAGCAGACTTGTTACCTTGAAAGGTCGGCTCCTTGCCCCCAACTCCTGTGCATACGGTTGGTGGCTGTCGAAAGGATCAAGTGTGTCCTGCAAGCCGCCGATATTTTTCTGACGCACCTCGAATCGCCCCGCAATGCCCCGGCAGGCAGGGCTCGACTGTGCGATCTCGATAACGGATGGTGATGCCCCCATGGATTTCAAAGACTATTACAAGATTCTTGGTGTCGAGCCGACGGCCGATGACAAGCAAATCAAGGCCGCTTATCGCAAGCTGGCCCGTAAGTATCATCCCGACGTCAGCAAGGAAAAGGACGCGGAAGAGAAGTTCAAGGACGCCTCGGAAGCCTATGAAGCACTGAAAAGTGCCGACAAGCGCGCCGAATATGACGAATTGCGCCGCTATGGCCAGCACGGTCAACCTTTCCAGGGGCCGCCAGGCTGGCAGAGCCGTGGCGGGTTTGGCGGTGGCCAGGACACGGGCGAGTTTTCGGACTTCTTCAGCTCGATCTTTGGTTCGCGTGGCAACGGCTTCGGCGGCGCTCAAGGGCGCAGCCCCGGCCGTCGCGGCCAGGATGTGGAGATGGAACTGCCGGTGTTCCTGGAAGAGACGCTGTCTACCGAGTCCAAGGCGATCAGCTTCCAGGTGCCGCAATACAATGCGGCGGGCCAGCACGTCAGCAACACCACCAAGAGCCTGAACGTGAAGATCCCGGCCGGCGTGGCCGATGGCGAGCGCATCCGCCTCAAGGGCCAGGGCGCACCGGGGATTGGTGGCGGCGCGAATGGCGACCTGTACCTGATCATCCGCTTTGCGCCGCATCCGAAGTTTGAGGTGGAAGGCGAAAACCTGGTGATTAATTTGCCGCTGGCACCGTGGGAATTGGCCCTGGGTGCAGAAGTCGCGGTGCCGACCCTGACCGGCAAGATCAACCTCAAAGTCCCGGCCGGCAGCCAGAATGGCCAGCGCATGCGGGCCAAGGGCCATGGCTTGCTGAACAAGGCCGGGCAGCGCGGGTATCTGTTTGTGCAGCTCAAGGCGGTGATGCCAAAAAGCAGCGACGAAGAGGTCAAGGCGTTGTGGCAGGAGTTGGCGAAAAAGGCCAACTTTGATCCACGGGAAACCTGGAGCCGCTGACAGCTCCCACAGGATTGGCGGCGCCTCTCAATCTGTGTCAGGAACACCAGTCCAATGTGGGAGCTGTCGAGCCCGGGCGAGGCTGCGATGGCGGCGGCATTGCCAGCGTTGATGTTGGCTGACCCGCCGCTATCGCAGCCTCGCTAAAGCTCGACAGCTCCCACAGGGATCGGCGGCGCCTCTCAATCTGTGTCAGGAACGCGAGTTTACTGTGGGAGCTGTCGAGCCCCGGCGAGGCTGCGATGGCGGCGGCATTGCCAGCGTGGATGTTGGCTGAGCCACCGCTATCGCAGCCTCGCTAAAGCTCGACAGCTCCCACAGGGATTGGCGGCGCCTCTCAATCTGTGTCAGGAACACCAGTCCAATGTGGGAGCTGTCGAGCCCCGGCGAGGCTGCGATGGCGGCGGCATTGCCAGTATTGATGTTGGCTGACCCACCGCTATCGCAGCCTCGCTGGGGCTCGACAGCTCCCACAGGGATCGGCGGCGCCTCTCAATCTGTGTCAGGAACACAAGCCCAATGTGGGAGCTGTCGAGCCCCGGCGAGGCTGCGATGGCGGCGGCATTGCCAGCGTGGATGTTGGCTGACCCACCGCTATCGCAGCCTCGCTAAAGCTCGACAGCTCCCACAGGGATTGGCGGCGCCTCTCAATCTGTGTCAGGAACGCAAGTTTACTGTGGGAGCTGTCGAGCCCCAGCGAGGCTGCGATGGCGGCGGCATTGCCAGTATTGATGTTGGCTGACCCACCGCTATCGCAGCCTCGCTAAAGCTCGACACACAAAGGATTTGCGTGGCCTATCGGCGTGGCAGGACCACGGTAAACGTGGTGCCCGCCGCCTCGCTGGACGCCACTTCAATCGTGCCTCGGTGGGCCTGCACCACTTCCTTGACGATAAACAACCCCAGCCCAAGGCTGGTCGAGTTGCTGCCCAGTTCTTCAGTGGCGCTGCGCACCAGCGGGTCGAATACGGTACCTAGCGCCGCCTGGGGAATCGGCGGGCCAAAGTTGTGCATGCGTAGTTCCACGCTGTCGGCGGTGCCGTCGAGGCTCAGGGTCGGCGCCTGGCCGTTGAGCCCGTGCTGTAACGCATTGCCGATCAGATTCTGCAGCAGTTGATCAATGCGCCCGCGATCCCACTGCCCTTGGGTGTCCCCGTCGGTATGCAAGTGAACCTGGCAATCCGGGCGGCCTGCGCACGCTTCGGCGATGGCCTCCCTGGCTGCATCGGCCAGGTTCATCGGTTTGGGCTCGATCGGCAGGCTGCTGCCCAGCCGGCTGCGCACAAACTCCAAGAGATCGCTGACCATCGCTCCCATATGCCGGGCGCCATTCTGGATATTGCCCACCAGGCTCAGGCCTTTGCTGTCCAGCGGGGCTTTGCGCAACAACATCTCGGTGGACATCTTCACCGCCTGCAAGGGGGCGCGCAGGTCGTGGCCGAGGATGGCGAGGAAGATATCCCGCGAGCGATTGACCTGCTCGGCGTAGGCCGCCGTGGATTCGGCCAGGGCTTCGTCGATGGCTTCGTTGAAGCGGATCATGTCCTGGAAATAGGTCAGCTCTGGCGATTCCAGGTGATTGACCCACAGACGGATCACGCAAGCGCGCAGGTGGCGGAACTCGGAGGTCATCTGTACCAGGTCAAAGCCAACGGTATGGCGCAGCTCGCCATGGCTGGCGGCGGCTTCGTCCAGGCTCGGGGTTTTTTCCAGGCCTTCGCCCTTGGCCTTGGCCGCCTGTTCGCTGGCGCTCTGGCGGGTGTTCATGTCCCGCGCAGCGGCCAGCAGGATGGAGTGCGCGTGGTCGCGCAGTTGCGTGCGGTTCAGGGTTTCGGCGGCCGGGGTCAAGGTTTCGGCAAACTGTTCCCATTCATCGACGATCCGGTCGGCATGTAACACGATGAATTCGGATAGGCGCATAGCCAGGTTCCCAAGTGCAAGACAGTGAAGAAGCGTGGCGCATCGTAGCGCCTTACACCTCTTCGCTTCACTGGCACGGCGGGTATCTGCCGATGAACGGTCAGAACAGGAAGTAACGCTGGGCCATCGGCAGCACGTCCGCCGGCTCGCACCACAACAGTTCGCCATCGGCCTTGACCTGGTAGGTCTGCGGGTCTACGTCGATGTCTGGCAGGTAGTCGTTGTGGATCAGGTCGGTCTTCTGCACCTGGCGGCACCCCTTGACCACGGCGATCTGCTTCTTCAGGCCCAACGCCTGCGGCAGGCCCTCGGCCAGCGCCGCCTGGCTGATAAACGTCAGGCTGGTGGCGTGCAGCGAGCTGCCGAAGCTGGCGAACATCGGGCGGTAGTGCACCGGCTGCGGGGTGGGGATCGAGCCGTTGATATCGCCCATCAGGCTGGACGCAATTGCTCCGCCCTTGAGGATCAACGTGGGCTTGATACCGAAGAACGCCGGGCGCCACAACACCAGGTCTGCCCATTTGCCGACTTCGATGGAGCCCACTTCATGGCTGATACCGTGGGTGATCGCCGGGTTGATGGTGTACTTGGCGATATAGCGCTTGGCGCGGAAGTTGTCATTGCCCTCGCCGTCGCCGGGCAGCGGCCCGCGCTGTTTCTTCATCTTGTCGGCGGTTTGCCAGGTGCGCATGATCACTTCGCCTACGCGGCCCATGGCTTGGCTGTCGGAGCTGATCATCGAAAAGGCGCCGAGGTCATGCAGGATGTCTTCGGCGGCTATGGTCTCGCGGCGGATGCGGCTTTCGGCGAAGGCCACGTCCTCGGCAATGCTTGGGTCGAGGTGATGGCAGACCATCAGCATGTCCAGGTGTTCGTCGATGGTATTGCGGGTGAACGGCCGGGTCGGGTTGGTGGAGCTGGGCAGCACGTTAGGAAAGCCGCAGGCCTTGATGATATCCGGCGCATGCCCGCCGCCGGCACCCTCGGTGTGATAGGTGTGGATGGTGCGGCCCTTGAGGGCGGCGAGGGTGGTTTCGACAAAGCCCGACTCGTTGAGCGTGTCGCTGTGGATTGCCACCTGCACGTCGTACTCGTCGGCCACGCTCAGGCAGTTGTCGATGCTGGCCGGGGTGGTGCCCCAGTCTTCATGCAGCTTCAAGCCAATCGCCCCAGCCTTGACCTGCTCGATCAAAGGCTCGGGCAGGCTGGCGTTGCCCTTGCCGGTAAAGCCCAAGTTCATCGCAAACGCGTCGGCTGATTGCAGCATGCGCGCCAGGTGCCACGGGCCGGAGGTGCAGGTGGTGGCGTTGGTGCCGGTTGCCGGGCCCGTGCCGCCGCCGATCATGGTGGTGACGCCACTGGTCAGCGCCTCTTCGATCTGCTGCGGGCAAATGAAGTGCACATGGGTGTCGATGCCGCCGGCGGTGAGGATCATGCCTTCGCCGGCAATCACTTCCGTGCTGGCGCCGATGGCCAGGGTCACGCCGGGCTGGATGTCCGGGTTGCCGGCCTTGCCGATCCCGGCGATGCGGCCATTTTTCAGGCCGACATCGGCCTTGACGATGCCCCAGTGGTCGATGATCAGCGCGTTGGTGATCACTGTGTCGACCACCTCGGCGGCCAGCAGTTGGCTCTGGCCCTGGCCGTCCCGGATGACCTTGCCGCCGCCGAACTTCACTTCTTCGCCGTAGGTGGTGAAGTCCTGTTCGACTTCGATCCACAGCTCGGTATCGGCCAGGCGGACCTTGTCGCCGACGGTGGGGCCGAACATGTCGGCGTAGGCTTGGCGGCTGATTTTCATTGGGGTGTCCTGAAAAATTTGTGTTGATCGTTCCCACGCTCTGCGTGGGAATGCATCCGCTGACGCTCTGCGTCACGACGTTAAGAGCGGGACGCGGAGCGTCCCAGGCGGCGTTCCCACGCGGAGCGTGGGAACGATCAGTCAGTCGAGGTCGCCCATGATCCGTCCGGCAAAGCCAAACACCCGGCGCAACCCTGCCAGCTCCACCAACTCCACCTCGCGACTCTGCCCCGGTTCAAAGCGCACCGCCGTGCCCGCCGGGATGTTCAGGCGCATGCCGCGGCTGAGGGCGCGGTCAAAGGTCAGCGCGTCGTTGGTCTCGAAAAAATGGTAATGGGAGCCGACCTGGATCGGCCGGTCGCCACTGTTGGCCACGCTCAGGCTCAATGTGCGCCGGCCCACATTCAATTCGATGTCGCCAGGCTGGATCTGGAATTGGCCAGGAATCATGCAGGTTGCCCCAGGGTCTTGTAGTAGATGGCGGTCGGGCTGTAGCGCCCGTCCGGGCTTTGGCAGTAATCCGGCAGCTCGCCGATTTTGGTGTAGCGCAGGGCCTGGTAGAAGGCTTCGGCGGGGGAGCCGGCTTCGGTGTCCAAGTACAGCAGGCCGCGCTTGTGCTGGCGCGCGCACAGCTCCAGGGCGCTCATCAATTGCTGGCCGAGGCCGTGGCGCCGGGCGTCATTGCGCACCAACAGTTTCTGCACCTCGGCACGGTTGAGGCCATTGGCTTTCTGGCACAGCGCCAGTTGCACACTGGCCAGGACTTGCTCATTACGCACCACCACCCACAGCAACACGCTGGCGTCCTCGACGCCGGCTTGTACGCCATCGAAGTAGCTGCGCGCCTGGGCCGCGTCGAGGTCGGCCATGAAACCTACCGATGCGCCGTGCTGCACGGCGTCCAGCAACAACTCAATCAAGCCCTGGCGGTAATGGGCAAAACTTTCGGCATTCACTCGACGCAGTTGGGCAGCGTTCATCGCTATTACTCCTTGTGAACCGCCGGCGGCTGGGCGCCAGGGTTGAGCAGCAGTTGCATAAAGGTCAGGTCCAGCCAGCGGCCAAACTTGGTGCCTACCTGGGCCATCTGCCCGGTGACACTGAAGCCCAGGCGCTCATGCAGGCGGATCGAGGCCTGGTTGCCGCTTTCGATGGCGGCGACCATCACGTGTTTGTCACAGGCCCTGGCGCGTTCGATCAGTGCCTGCATCAGCAAGGGGCCAAGGCCTTTGCCGCGTTGGTCGTTGCGCACGTACACCGAATGTTCGACGGTGTGGCGAAAACCGTCGAAGGGCCGCCAATCGCCGAACGAGGCATAGCCGACCACCTCCTCGGCTTCCACCGCCACCAGGATCGGATAGCACTGCGCCTGGCGCGCACTGAACCAGGCCTGGCGATTGCCCAGGTCCACGGGTTGGTCGTTCCAGATGGCGGTGCTGTTGAGCACGGCATCGTTGTAGATATCGCAGATGGCCGGCAGGTCGCCGTGTACCGCGTCACGAATCAGCAAGGACATGGCCGGGCCTCAGGCGATGGGTTGGTGGACGGTCACCAGTTTGGTGCCGTCCGGGAAAGTGGCTTCAACCTGGATATCCGGGATCATCTCCGGGATGCCTTCCATCACTTGCTCGCGACTGAGCAGGGTGGTGCCAAAGTGCATCAGGTCGGCCACGGTGCGCCCGTCGCGCGCGCCTTCAAGCAGGGCGGCGGAGATATAGGCGATGGTTTCCGGGTAATTGAGCTTCACCCCGCGCGCCAGGCGGCGCTCGGCCACTAGGCCTGCGGTGAAGATCAGCAGTTTGTCTTTTTCCCTTGGGGTCAGGTCCATGGTCAGCAGTCCGTCATAAAAAGCATTCTAAAAAACACCGAAGATTCATTGTGGGAACCCGCTCCCACACAAGCCCGGTTCCACCTTCATGTGTTCCAAATTCTTGGGGGTACAGCCTCACGCCCCAGCAGTGCCGGGCGCAACAGTCGCCATAAATCAATCAACCACGCCCGCGCCAGCAGGGTCTCGCTGGCCAGGCAGCGCGCCACCAGCAAGCCCGGCAACTGGGTCAGGTCGCCGCGTACTGCATGGGACAGGGCGCGACACTGTTCCAGCAGTTCACTGTCGATTTCACCGGTCACCAGCAAGGTGGCAAACACCGGCTGGCCATCCAGGCCGATCGGCGAGTCGAGTAGGCCGTCGTCGCCGACGATGCGCTGGCGCTCATGCCAGAGCAACTGGCCGTCGCGGCGGATGTCCAGGTGCGACTGGAAGTGCCCGCGCTCGAAACGCTCGCCACTGGCCGGGCGCCCCAGCGCCACCACATCCCAGTACAACAGCCGGGCGTCGCCGTGCAGGTCGATGCGGGTGCTGAGTTCGGCCTGGGCCGCACTGAACACGATGGTTTCCTGGGGCAGCCACTCCAGGGTGGCGCCGGCCTCGACCGTCAAAGCCACCTGCTGATAGGCCGGCCCGCTGGCGCGGTACCACTTGGCGGCGCCGGGGCTGGTCAATTGCGCCCACGCGCCCTCAGCCAGGTGGGCGGTGATCTCCAGGCGATCCCCTCCGGCAATCCCGCCCGGCGGGTGCACGATGATGTGCTGGCACACCTCGGGGCCTTCGGCGTACAGGTGCTTTTGCACCCGCAGCGGGCCCAGGTGGCGGCGCATCACCGGGCGTGTGCTGGCGCCGAAGCGTGCATAGCCCAACTCCAGCGCGGCGTGCCAGCTGGGGGTGAACAGGGCGGTGGGGGCAGGAACGGTCATGGTCAGGGCTTAATCAACGGGACGCTACAGATTAGATGGTAACCAGGCCGCGTACACCGTCGGCCTCCATATTTTCACCACGGCCCTGCTGGACGATCTCACCCCGGGACATCACCAGGTATTGATCGGCCAGTTCGGCGGCAAAATCGTAGAACTGTTCCACCAGCAAAATTGCCATGTCGCCGCGCTCGGCGAGCTTCTTGATCACCGCGCCGATCTCCTTGATCACCGACGGCTGGATACCTTCGGTGGGCTCATCGAGGATCAACAGGCGCGGACGGCTGGCCAGGGCGCGCCCGATGGCCAGTTGTTGCTGTTGCCCACCGGACAGGTCGCCACCGCGCCGGTGCTTCATTTGCAGCAGCACCGGGAACAGCTCGTAGATAAACGCCGGGACTTCCCTGGCTTCGCTGCCGGGAAAACGCGAGAGGCCCATCAGCAGGTTTTCTTCCACCGTCAGCCGGCCGAAAATCTCGCGGCCCTGGGGCACGTAGGCGATGCCGGCGTGTACCCGCTGGTGCGGCTTGAAGCCGGTGATGGCCTTGCCTTCCCAGTTCACCGCGCCTTCCTTGGCGGGCAGCAGGCCCATCAGGCATTTGAGCAGGGTGGTCTTGCCCACACCGTTACGGCCGAGCAGGCAGGTGACTTCACCGACTTTCACGTCGAACGAAAGGCCGCGCAGGATGTGGCTGCCGCCGTAGTACTGGTGCAGCTTGTCGACTTGCAACATGTTCAAACTCTCCTCAAATCCCTGGTAGGAACCGGATCAACTGTGGGAGCTGGCTTGCCTGCGATGGCATCACCTCGGTCCATCAGACATACCGAGTTGTCTGGATCGCAGCGATGCGGCGATCCGACAAGGCAGCTCCCACATTTGATTTGGTTCCCACAGTAAGCGGTCTGTGTCTGGCTCAACGACCGAGGTACACCTCGATCACCCGCTCGTTTTCCTGCACCTGCTCCAGCGACCCTTCGGCCAGCACGCTACCCTGGTGCAGCACCGTCACATGGTCGGCAATCGAGCCGACAAAGCCCATGTCGTGCTCCACCACCATCAGCGAATGCTTGCCCGCCAGGCGCTTGAACAGTTCGGCGGTGAACTCGGTCTCGGCGTCGGTCATGCCGGCCACCGGCTCGTCGAGCAGCAACAGTTGCGGGTCTTGCATCAGCAGCATGCCGATTTCCAGGAACTGCTTCTGGCCGTGGGACAGCAAGCCGGCCGGGCGCTGTACCGACGTGGTCAGGCGAATAGTGTCGAGCACCTCCTCAATGCGGTCTTTCTGTTCACCGCTCAGACGCGCGCGCAGGCTGGCCCACACCGATTTGTCGGTCTTCTGTGCCAGCTCCAGGTTCTCGAACACGCTCAGGGCCTCGAACACCGTGGGCTTCTGGAACTTGCGGCCGATACCGGCCTGGGCGATCTGCACTTCGCTCATGCGCGTCAGGTCCAGGGTTTCACCGAACCACGCCTTGCCGTGGCTGGGGCGGGTCTTGCCGGTGATGACGTCCATCAGCGTGGTCTTGCCCGCGCCGTTGGGGCCGATGATGCAGCGCAATTCGCCGACGCCGATGTACAGGTTCAAGTCGTTGAGGGCCTTGAAACCATCGAAGCTGACGCTGATATCTTCCAGGGTCAGGATCGTGCCATGGCGGGTATTGAGGCCCTTGCCGGCGGCCTGGCCGAGGCCGATGGCGTCGCGGCTGGTGCCCTGGTCGCGGTTCGGTTCGATGATCGGTTCGAGCATGAACTGGTCGGTTGCCGTGACTCTCATTGTTCGCCCCTTTTCTTCAGCAGGCCGATGATGCCCTTGGGCAGGTACAGGGTGACGATAATGAACAGTGCCCCCAGGAAGAACAGCCAGTACTCCGGGAAGGCCACGGTGAACCAGCTCTTCATGCCGTTGACCACGCCGGCACCCAGCAGTGGGCCGATCAGTGTGCCGCGCCCGCCCAGGGCCACCCATACGGCGGCTTCGATAGAGTTGGTCGGCGACATTTCACTAGGGTTGATGATGCCCACTTGCGGCACGTACAGCGCCCCGGCGAGGCCGCACAGCACCGCGCTCAACACCCACACAAACAGCTTGAAGCCACGCGGGTCATAGCCGCAGAACATCAGGCGGTTTTCCGCGTCGCGCAGGGCCGTCAGCACCCGCCCGAACTTGCTCCGGGCCAGGCGCCAGCCGATAAACAGGCTGCCCACCAACAGCAGCACCGTGGCCAGGAACAGCACCGCGCGGGTACCGGGCTCGGTGATACCGAAGCCCAGGATGCTGCGGAAGTTGGTAAAGCCGTTATTGCCGCCAAAGCCGGTCTCGTTGCGGAAAAACAACAGCATCCCGGCAAAGGTCAGGGCCTGGGTCATGATCGAGAAGTACACGCCCTTGATCCGCGAGCGAAAGGCGAAAAAGCCGAACACCAGCGCCAGCAAACCCGGGGCCAACACTACCAGGCACAAGGCCCAGAGGAAGTGCTGGGTACCGAGCCAATACCACGGCAGTTCGGTCCACGACAGGAAGGTCATGAACGCCGGCAACTCGCTGCCGGCGGCTTGGCGCATCAGGTACATGCCCATGGCATAACCGCCTAGGGCAAAAAACAGGCCGTGCCCCAGGGACAACATACCGGCGTAGCCCCACACCAGGTCCAGGGCCAGGGCGACGATGGCGTAGCAGAGGATCTTGCCCACCAGCGTCAGGGTGTAGGCCGAGACATGCAATGCGTTATCGGCAGGCAGCAGCGACAGCAGCGGCAACGCCAGCAGCACGGCGAGGATCACCACACCCACCGCGATCGTTACCTTGGGGCCGGCCTTTTGCGCGGCTGTAAGCATCAATGGCTGGTTCATCAGTCGATCACCCGTCCTTTCAGTGCGAAGAGTCCTTGCGGGCGTTTCTGGATAAACAGAATGATCAGCGCGAGGATCAGGATCTTGCCGAGTACGGCACCGATCTGCGGTTCGAGAATCTTGTTGGCGATCCCCAGGCCAAAGGCGGCCATGACGCTGCCGGCCAACTGGCCGACCCCGCCGAGCACCACCACCAGGAACGAGTCGATGATATAGCTCTGGCCCAGGTCCGGGCCGACGTTGCCGATCTGGCTCAGGGCCACGCCACCTAAGCCGGCGATACCCGAGCCGAGGCCAAAGGCGAGCATGTCCACACGCCCGGTGGGCACGCCGCAGCAGGCGGCCATGTTGCGGTTCTGGGTCACGGCACGCACGTTGAGGCCCAGGCGGGTCTTGTTCAGCAGCAGCCAGGTCAGCACCACCACACACAAGGCAAAGCCGATGATCACGATGCGGTTGTACGGCAGCACCAGGTTGGGCAGCACCTGGATCCCGCCTGACAGCCAGGCCGGGTTGGCCACTTCGACGTTCTGTGCACCGAACAGCAGGCGCACCAGTTGGATCAGCATCAGGCTGATGCCCCAGGTGGCGAGCAAGGTTTCCAGGGGGCGGCCGTAGAGGTGACGGATCACCGTGCGTTCCAGGGCCATGCCGATGCCGGCGGTGACAAAAAACGCCACCGGCAGCGCGATCAGCGGGTAGAACTCGATTGCCTGGGGCATGTAGCGCTGCATCAGCAACTGCACCACGTAGGTGGAGTAGGCACCGAGCATCAACATCTCGCCGTGGGCCATGTTGATCACCCCGAGCAAGCCGAAGGTGATCGCCAGGCCCAGGGCCGCCAGCAGCAGGATCGAACCCAGGGACATGCCGCTGAAGGCTTGCCCGAGGATCTCGCCCACCAGCAACTTGCGCTTGACCTGGGCCAGGCTGGTTTCGGCGGCGGTGTGCACCCCGGCATCGGTTTCCACGCCGGGCGCCAGCAAGGCTTCCAGGCGCGTGCGGGCGAGCGGGTCGCCGGTGCTGCCAAGCAGGCGCACGGCAGCCAGGCGCACGGCCGGATCGGGGTCGACCAGTTGCAGGTTGGCCAGGGCCAGGCTCAGGGCACTGTGGACGTCGTCGTCGGCTTCGCTGGCGAGTTGCTGGTCGAGGAATTTCAGTTGCGCAGGCTGCGCGCTTTTTTGCAGGGTTCGCGCAGCGGCCAGGCGCACCGTGGGATCGGCGGCGAGCAGTTGTTGGCTGGCCTGCACATTGTCGATCAGGCCGCGCAGGCGGTTGTTCAGGCGCACGGTCTTGGGTTCGCCGTTGACCGTGAGTTGGCCTTGTTGCAGGGCGTTGACCAACTCGATGCGCGCCGGGTCAGGCTGGGCGGCCCAGTCCTGCAACAGCTTGGCTTGTTGGCTCGGGTTGGCGGCGAGGAAGTCTTCGGCATCACCGGCGTGTGCGGCCAGGGGCAGCAGCAGCAGGCAGGCCAGGAGGAAGCGGTGGAGGGCAGTGGGCATAAACAAATGTCCTGGTCATGCGCGGACTAGGTTTATGTGGGAGCGGCGATTCGACCTGCTCCCACATTTGATCTGTGGTGCGGTTTAGTTGCTCTTCACCGCGTGATCCGGCTTCTTGTCATTGCCAGGGATGTACGGGCTCCACGGCTGGGCACGGATCGGCCCTTCGGTCTGCCACACCACCGAGAACTGGCCGTCGGACTGGATCTCGCCAATCATCACCGGCTTATGCAGGTGGTGGTTGGTCTTGTCCATGGTCAGGGTGTAGCCCGACGGTGCCGCAAAAGTCTGGCCGGCCAGGGCTTCGCGCACCTTGTCGACGTCGGTGGACTTGGCTTTCTCAGCGGCCTGCGCCCACATATGGATGCCGACGTAGGTGGCTTCCATCGGGTCGTTGGTCACCGCTTTATCGGCGCCCGGCAGGTTGTGTTTCTTGGCGTAGGCTTTCCAGTCGGCGACGAACTTGGCGTTGACCGGGTTTTCTACCGACTGGAAGTAGTTCCACGCCGCCAGGTTGCCCACCAGCGGCTTGGTGTCGATGCCGCGCAGTTCTTCTTCGCCCACCGAGAACGCCACCACCGGCACCTCGGTGGCCTTCAGGCCCTGGTTGGCCAGTTCCTTGTAGAACGGCACGTTGGAGTCGCCATTGACCGTGGAGACCACGGCGGTCTTGCCGCCCGCCGAGAACTTTTTGATGTTGGCCACGATGGTCTGGTAATCGCTATGGCCGAACGGGGTGTAGACCTCTTCGATGTCCTTGTCGGCCACGCCTTTGGAATGCAGGAACGCACGCAGGATCTTGTTGGTGGTGCGCGGGTACACGTAGTCGGTGCCCAGCAGGAAGAAACGCTTGGCGCTGCCGCCTTCTTCGCTCATCAGGTATTCCACCGCCGGGATCGCCTGCTGGTTCGGCGCGGCGCCGGTGTAGAACACGTTGGGCGACATCTCTTCGCCTTCGTATTGCACCGGGTAGAACAGCAGGCCGTTGAGTTCTTCGAACACCGGCAGCACCGATTTACGCGACACCGAGGTCCAGCAGCCGAACACCACCGCGACCTTGTCCTGGGTCAGCAACTGTCGGCCCTTCTCGGCGAACAGCGGCCAGTTGGAGGCCGGGTCGACCACCACCGCTTCGAGCATCTTGCCGTTCACTCCGCCCTTGGCGTTGATCTCGTCGATGGTCATCAGCGCCATGTCCTTGAGGGACGTTTCGGAAATGGCCATGGTCCCGGACAGCGAATGCAGGATGCCGACCTTGATGGTCTCGGCGGCCTGGACGGTCCAGGTCAGGCCCATGGCGGCAATGGATGCCGACAGAGTGAAAGCCTTGATCAAGCTGCGACGCTTCATGGTGCGATCTCCAGAACTGATTATTTTCATGAGGGCAGATAGGGGCATTGCTGGAGCGTTTGCAAAGGCTGTGCCTAGTGCCTGCACCGCGCGGTTGCAGGGGCTATCGACTGGGTGGGCAAGGCACGCTGCACCAAGTGAGGGCCTGTTTTGCATGCTGGTGCGTGACGCGCGCCCGAATAGGGCAGGGCGCGGCGGCAGATAACTATCTAGCGCCCCCTGCCTGGCCGCAGCGGTGATTATTTGGCTGGTTGTGTGGCCAGCGTCTGGCCACAGCGATTATCCAATTGGAGGGGATGTCATGGAGCGACCTAAACGCGGCTGGTTCGGGGGCGGTTTGCAGTCAGATGCGGTGCTGCCGCCAGTGGGGCCGGCCTTTGCCAGCATGGATGATGCGGCTCGTTATGCTCATCAGCAGATTGGTCGGCGGCGGGATGTGGAGTACGGCGGAGTGATTCTGGAGAGCCTGGCGGATGGTTACTTTCATTCCACCGAGCCCATCGCCGGGGAGCGCAATAGTTTCGATCACTGGAAGGTACTGAAAGTCGACAGCAATGGGCAGTACCTGGCCCCGGAAGGCTATCGGTGTGTGGCCGACTACCACTCTCACCCCGATCTGTTCGATGAGTTCGAAGCCAATAATCCGCAGTTTTCCGATCGTCAGGTCCGGGCGCTGAACGGCTTTTTTTCGGACATTGATCTGGCCATCAATATTCTGGAGCGCGGTTTTTTCTCTGCGTCCTATCTGTCCGCTCCCGACGGCGCGCTGCTCAAGCATGTCACCAGCGGCTCGGAAGAGGAGCGCCGTTTCGGGGTCTGGCTTGATCAAAAGCTGCACTTCAATCATGAGGACGGGATCCCCGACAACAAACCGGAAAGCCTTATCAAGAAGGTGCTCAGTGTCAGCCAACTGTCCTTTGTGGTGTCCAGTCCCTTGTGGGGCGGTTCGGTGGGCACCGTTCCCAAGCAGTGGCAGGCGTATTCACCCTTTGCCTCACACACCTACGACCTGCCTGCCTGCGGGCCTGTCCAGGCGGGACTGACGGCTGCGTTGGCGGTGCTGCAGGCGCGCAGCCCCCAGCGGACACGGCCGGTGTTTATCCTCAAGCACGTCGACAAAGAAGACTATGTGCTGAGCGAACCCCAGGCCGATGGCGCACCGGCGCTGTCGGTTCAACAGCTCTTCCCGCGCACCCCGGATGGCAAGCGCGTGGTGCACGACCATTTTCATTGGGTCGGGGTCTATCTGGGAAAAACCCCGACGCCAGTGCGGCTCGCCGCCCTGGAACCCTGGCTGTACCGTAACTTCTTTACTCCGCTTGAGCTGGCGACCCAGCTTTATCAGGGGCACCAGGCCACGGATTTACTGGGGCCGGGGCGCCAGCTGTGGTTCTATCGCAACCTCAACGATGGCGCGTTGTTGCGATACACCTGTGGGTTTTCGGCGGCTGAGACGGAGCTTTTTCGCGTCGCGCCCAGCGGTCGGGTGGTGGATAACCAGATTGATTCGGCGCTGCTTGCCGGCACGTTGCGGCCGCGGGATTTTGTACTGCGCGTGGCAGCGGCCGGGCATTTGGCGGTGATCCGGGCAGGGAAGATCTGGGACAAGGTTGGCCCGGTCGATGGGCACTGGCGTGCTTGTTCGTTGATTCCCAAGCCCGTCTTGAGCCCGCCTTTTGCCACAGCCGACGATGCTGCCCGCTGGGCCCACAATCGGATCGGCGAGCGGCGTGACAAGGAGTATGGCGGCGCGGTACTGAAACAGGGCGGGCGTTATTTCGCCACTGAACCGGTGGCCGGTGCGTCCATTCAGTTTGATTTCCGCACCATCATGGCCACCGACGAGCATGACTACTTCATTGCACCGTCGCCCTATGACTGCCACGCCTTCTACCATTCGCATCCGGCAGGCTCCGCTGGGGAACAACAGCTGCACGAACAGTTTTCCGCCGACCAGGTCAGGGTGTTTATCAGCTTTTTCTCGTCGGCCGACCAGGCGTTTATCATCGGTAACCGCGAGTTCGCCCCGGCCCACTATCTCTCGGGGCCGGAGGGCTCTTTGCTCAAGTACATGAGCAGCGGCTCGGCAGCGGAGCAGAAGCTGCTCAAGCAACTGACCGGCGAGCTGGAGATCGAGCCATTCACTGACTTTGAAGGGGCCATCTGGGGCTTTGCGGATGTTGGAGACCTGCGGGTGGTTTTGCCCAATCGTGTCTGGGGCGGTGCTCGCGGTCGGATATCCAGAGGCTGGCGTCTCGGCAACCCGGTCGCCCCCGCCGGCAGTGTGCAGGAACAGCCGTTCTTTACGCCGGTCGCCGGCATGGGGCATGTGGCGGCGCTGATCGCCCTGAATAATCTCGACTCGCTGCCGCCTGCTGCATACCAGGGGTTTGTCCTCAAGCATCAGACCCGCTCGTCGTATGTCGCGACGTTACCGGTGGCGGCGGGCTCGACCCTGGCAAGCCTGTTCCCGACCCGCGCCGACGGTCAGCCGAAACTGCTCTCTAACTATCGGGTGGTCGGCGTCTACCGGAACGCACCGCGCTTCGAGCCCGGGCAATTGCCGGCCAGCGAAGCCTGGTTGTACAAGCGCTTTGCCAGCCCGGCGCTGTGGGTGGACGCCATGACTCAGGCCATCGCCACCTTCGGCCTGCAAATCGCCGGACTGGGGTTCAAGCTGTATCTGCAGACCGCCGACAACGCGCTGCTGCATTGGCAGGTGCCGAGTGCGCAGACCGCCAACGAACTGTTCAGCGTGGCGGGCCAGGCAGTAACCGACAACGGCAACCAGGCCGCCTTGCTCGATGGCTCGCTGACCCCGCGCGAGTTCGTGCGCCGGGTCATCCGCGCTGGGGAGTTGGTGGTGCTTCAGCAGGGCGGGTTATGGAACGTCCTGGGGCCGATGCATGACCTTGAGCAACTGCCGTTGGGCTCGGGCGCCATGGTGCTCAGTGCCTCGTTCCTGACGGCCGATGACGCCGCACGCCATGCCCACGAGAAGATCGGCTTTCGCCGTGGGACCGCTCTGGGTGGCTACCTCCTCAAGAAGACCGACGGGCGGTTTGTGTTCACTGATCCGGTGAGCATCCACGGTGACGGCTTTGCCTCCGACCTGCTGCTGCCGACACAGGGCAGTGGCTTGCTGGTGCCCCCGGCGGGTTATGAAATTCATGCCCGCTACGCGTCCCATGCGGCTTTGTCCTTGAGTGACCTGGGGCGCCAGCGGCGTCTTGGCTGGACCCTTGCCGACCTGGAGGTGAATATCACGATGTTCTCGGACAGGGAGATCCGCTCGGTGATCGAGTCCCGGCAGCCGGCCTATCTGAGCGGGTCGCCGAACAACCTGATCGGCTACACCCCCAGTGGCTCGGCCAATGAATTGCTGGTGCTCAACAACACCACCCGCGAGCCGGGCCAGCATGGGTATTTCGAACGGTTGGAAAGCGGCAAGCTCAAGCCCGTGGACATTGTCAGCCGCCTGGCGGAGGCGGGCAATCTGCAGGTGCTGATTCGCAGCCAGTTGTGGGGGCCGCGTGGCAAGGTCTACAACGACTGGACGCCCAACTTCGAGTACGCCGAAGTGGCTCTGCAAGCCCCGGCGTTTGGTGCGATTTTCAACAGCCAGGACGCGGCGGCACTCAACGCCCACGTTCGCTGGTACGGCAGGAACCTGGATGCCCAGGGAGGGGCGGCCTACATCCTCAAACACCCACAACGCGATGAATTCGTGGTCAGTGAACTGTTGCCGGTCAAGCCGGACGGGCGTTGGTTGAGTGATTCCACCCGAGGCGCCGGGTATCTGGCCGGTGGCGATTTCGCCAAGGGGTTTGTCCTGGTGGGCCTGCTGTATTCACAGCAATGGCTGCCCGTGGGGCTATCCACGACAGAGGCCTGGCTGACGAGTTTTTTTGTCACGCCCGAGGTGTTGTTGCGTGCTGAAGAGGATGCCCGGAATTTACCGCGGTCTTCCACCACTCCCGTGCTGCCGGTGTATTTTTCGACGTTGGACGGGGCCTTGCTGCGGTATCAGCCCCAGGCTTCGTCATTGCTCAAGCAGAGTAGTGGCGGGGACGGTGTGACGATCCAGGGCATGAGCCTGCGCAATGGCTCCCTGGATACCCGCCGCTATATTTCGCTGATTGCCAAGGCCGGAGACTTGCGGGTGTTGTACAGCAGCCAGTGCTGGGACCGACGGGGCCCGGTGAGCGAAAACGCTGTGTTATGGCGGCCCTACAGGAACTTTATCCGTCGTCGCCTGGGGCCGGCTTTCCAGGAGCAGGATGATGCGGTGCGGCATGTGCGCTCGCAGCTGAGCAATCACGATAACGGAGGGATGGGGGGGGTGATCCTCAAACGCTCTGACGGCCTGTTCGTGGCGACCGAACCGTTGAGGGTGCCTCGGGAAGATTTCGATCCCAAGTGGATCCTGCCGGATGAAGTGGTCGCCTCCGGGGGCTTTCCGGCGGGACACACGATTGTCGCGCGCTACCGCACCAGCCCGGTGCGGGAGTTGCCGTTTGCTCTGGAGGTCACGCAAAAAAACGTCTATCGCAACATGCTCTCCACCCGGGTGATCAGTTCATCGTTGCAGTCCCCGGACACGCGCCTGACCCGTGAGTATCTATTGGGCAGTGACGGCTGTGTGCTCAGTTACACCCGAAGCCATACAGTCCTGGAGGATGAGCTGAAAAAGGCCTTGCTGCCGTTGAAGCTCGAACGGGCGGAACTGTTGGATAACCTTGTCGAGCGCCAGATGCGCGATGGCACGCTGACCCCGGTCGAGTTTGTTTCCCGGTTGGGCCAGGCCGGTGTATTGCGGGTCGTGGAGGGGAGCCAGGTGTGGGGTCTGCCCCGCAGGATCAGCACCCCGTTCATTGCCAACCTCGACCGACCTGAGCCGTTATTGATCAGGAACTCGCTGGCCGATCCGCCGTTCAGCCCGGTCTTCACTCAGGAACAGGATGCCGTGCGCTATGCCCATGAGCACTGCAGGCACGGCGAAAGCCTGCAGTTCGGCTACATCTTCAAGTCGCACAGATCGGGGCATTACATGGTCAGTCTGCCGCTGGTGCGCCAGAGCTATCGCGACTACAACCAGGTTTTCCCCCAGGGCCTGTTTCCCCAGGGCTATACGCTCGAAGGTTTCTACCTCTGTGCTACCCGGGAGGTTCTGACAGCGGAGGATGACCCGTTGCATCAGGCGTTCTTTCTGCCCTCGGATATTGATACGGGGATACGCTTCTCCATTCACGGGCTCAAGGACAAAAAACTAACGTTTTACCTGTCGTGCCTGGACGGCGCGCTGCTCAGGTATCAGTACCTTGGCACTGATGAGCAACTGGACACCCTGAGCACGCTACAGACCCTGCGTTTGCAGCTACTGCAGGGGGGCGCCCGCATGCTCGACTACGTGCGCAGCCTGATTGCCCGAGGCAATCTGGATATATTGATCGAGGGCCGTGTCTGGTCCGGCACTGTGCGGGTCGCCGCCGATTGGCGACCCGGTACGGGGGAAGGCTTTTTTGCAACCTGGCAGGCTTGTGGCCCGCTCTTTTCCCTTGCCGACGATGCAGCGCGCGCCATCCATCGCAGGCTCGCGCCGTATCGGGGGCGGGAGTACCTGGCCGCCGTATTGGGCAACCCCACGCGCACCTCGTTTGTCGGAACGCAACCATTGGCGGCCGGGCTCGATACGGCGCAGCAACTGGCACTTTTCTACACGGGGCCCGACGGGCCGGTACAGCCTCTGGTACAGCCGGTGGGCCGCCCGGTGCCGTTACCCGTGTTCCCGTCGCGCTATGAAGTGGTCGCTGCCCAGCTTGTCTATAAAAGCATGCCGTCTACTCAAAGCAGTGATCCCAAGGAACAGAGGCTGATCAATAACTTTGTCGGCCCGACCCTCCTCGGATTCTATCTGCGCGTGGTACGTGCCCATGCGCAACGGCCAGCCAGCGTTTATCTGTCGGTTCGCGAAGGGGCGCTCCTCAAATACATCCCGAGTTTTTCCAGGATGGAAGAGGAGGTCATGGTGTTGGGCACCGGTCTTCAGCCCAGTGTCTTTTTGAAACGCGTGACCAGTAGCGGTGAGCTTTTTGTACTGGAGCGGGATGCGTTATGGCGGTACGAGGGACGCCTGTCAGACGCTCAGGTCGATACCCGCGACGACACGCAAACCGAAGAAATCCAGATGGATGAAGCGTTGAGGATACGCGACCGCGATGAGTTGTAAGGGCGAGGGTCACCTGCCGATACGCCGCCGGTCGATGAGTGTTGAGGAGGCCTAGCGCCTGCGCATCAGGCCAATAAAAAACAGCCCGCCAATCGCCGCCGTGGCTACGCCTATCGGCAGGTCTTCGGGGGCGATCAGGGTGCGCGCGGCGACGTCCACCCAGACCAGGAACAGGCTGCCCACCAGCACGCACACCGGCAATAAGCGCCGGTGCTCGGCGCCCACCAGGCGCCGGGCGATATGCGGCACCATCAGCCCGACAAAGCCGATAGAGCCGCTGATCGACACCAGTACGCCGGTCATCAGCGAGGCAATCAAAAACACCCGCAGCCGTACCGTGCGGGCATTCAGGCCCAGGGTCACGGCGGTCTGCTCGCCGGCCATCAGCGCGTTCAGTGGGCGGGCCATGCCCAGCAGCAACAGCAGGCCCAACAGCACGGTGGCGCTGGGAATCGCCAGCAGTTCCCAGCGTGCCAGGCCGAGGCCGCCGAGCATCCAGAACATCACCGCCGACGCGGCACGATGGTCGCCCATGAACAGCAGCAGATTGGCTGCCGCCATCATCACAAACGACACCGCCACGCCGCACAGCAACAGGCGATCACTCTCCAGCCGGCCGTTGCGACTGGCTACCGCCAGCACCACCAGCATGCTCAGCAAGGCGCCGATAAAGGCGGCGATGGGCAGGGTCAGCAGGCCGATGATCTGGCCGACATGCAGCACCACAATCACCGCGCCCAGGGTGGCGCCCGAGGTCACGCCCAGCAGGTGCGGGTCGGCCAGCGGGTTGCGGGTGACTGCCTGCAAGACCGCGCCGATCAGCGCCAGGCCGGCGCCCACCAGTGCCCCGAGCACCATGCGCGGCACGCGGATCAGCCAGACGATATGCTCCTGGCCCACCGACCAATCCACTTCGCCGATTCCCAGGGCCTTGTGCAACAGAATCCGCCACACCACGTCCACCGGCACCCGCGCCGAGCCGAAGCCCAGCGAGACCACACAGGACACCAGCAGCACCGCACCCAGGGCGGCGAGCAGCAGGGCATAGCGGCGCTCGATCATTGGCCGTGGAACCCCTTGGCCAGGGTTTCCACCGCCAGCACATTGTCGATGCCCGGCGTGGCCTGCACGTAGGGGATCACGATAAAGCGCCGCTGCTTGATCGCATCCACCGATTGCAGGGCCCGGTTATCCAACAGGAACTGGATTTTCTGCTCGGCAGTGATTTCGCTGTAGTCGACGATCACGATCACCTGGGGGTTACGCTCGACGACGGTCTCCCAGTTGACCCGGGTCCAGCTGGCATCCACATCGTCGAGGATATTGCGCCCGCCGGCGGCCGCGATCAGCGCCTGGGGCATGCCCAGGCGGCCGGAGGTCATGGCGCGGTCTTCGCCGCTGTCGTAGAGAAATACCCGTGGCTGTTCGGCGGGCAGGGTTTTCTGCACGGCGCCGACCTGGGCCTGCATCCGGGCGATCAGGGCATTGGCGCGGTCCTGCACGTCGAAGATCCGGCCCAGGTTGCGCAGGTCGTTATAGGTGTCGTCCAGGGTCGCAGCCGGGCGCTTCATCACGAATGCGCACGACTCGGTCAATTCCAGCACGTTGATGCCCAACGGTTGCAGGGTTTGCGGGGTGAGGTCGCCACCGACGCGCATGCCGTAGTCCCAGCCGGCGAAGAAGAAATCCACGTTGGCATTGAGCAGGGTTTCCACCGACGGATACTTGGCCGCCAGCTCCGGCAGGCCGTCGAGAAGGGTGGCCATTTGCGGGGTCACCGCCTTCCAGCCGGTCACGCCGCTGTAGCCGACCATGCGCGACTTGAGGCCCAGGGCGAGCATCATCTGGGTCATGTTGATGTCGTGGCTGACCGCGTGTTCAGGGGCTTGATTGAAGGTTACCTCGCGGTTGCAGCTCTGGATCTTCAACGGGTAGCGGGTGGCTTCGGCAAAGGCCTGGGTTGCACCGCACAGCAGGGTAAGGCACAGCAGGGAACGCAGGATCATGGTTGGGTTATCCAGGTGATTCGTGGGTAGCCGGACAAAGGGTGGGTGTCGATCAAGGCATCAACCCCGAACACCTCACGCAGCAGCTCGACGGTCAGTACTTGGTGGGGCGTGCCGCTGGCGACGATGCGGCCATGGTTGATCACGTACAGGCGATCACAAAAGGCCGCGGCCAGGTTCAGGTCGTGGATGCTGGCCAGGGTGCCGATCTGCAGGCGCTTGACCAGCTTGAGCAGCTCCAGCTGGTAGCGCGGGTCAAGGTGGTTGGTCGGCTCGTCGAGGATCAGCAGTTGCGGTTGCTGGGCCAGGGCGCGGGCGAGGATCACGCGCTGCTTTTCACCGCCGGACAGGGTGGCGAAGGCATGGTCTTCAAAGCCCAGCAGGCCGACGGACTCGAGGGCCTGTTGAATCAATTGGCGGTCGTGCAGGGTATCGCTGTCGAACAGCCCTTTGTGCGGAGTGCGGCCCATGGCGACCACTTCATCGACCCGCAGGCCGAAGGCATCGGGGAATTCCTGCAGCACCACGGCGATGCGCTGGGCGCACCAGCGCGAGGATTGCTTCCACACGTTCTGGTGATCGAGGTGCACTTCGCCCTGCTCGGGTTTGCTGAAGCGGTAGGCGCAGCGCAACAGGCTGGTCTTGCCGCTGCCATTGGGCCCGATCAACCCGACAAACTCCCCGGCACCCACCTGCAGGCTGGCATCACGCAGATGGAACTGGTGATGGCAGTGGCCATGCCCCAGGGGGGACCAGGCGAGGTGGTGAAGGTTGAGTGTGGGCATCAAATATCTCAAGTCAAACAGCGATCCGGGGTGGGGGTCAGAAGGTGTAGTCCGCCGTCACGAAGAACGAGCGCGGCTCCCCCAGAATCCATTGCTGGCCGTCATTGTATTGGCTTACGGCATAGGTGCGGTCGAACAGGTTATTCAATTGCAGGCCCAATGTCGTGTTGCGCAGGGCTTTCCACGAAACAGTGGCGTCGACCACGGTGTAGCTGGGCAGCTCATTGCGGTTGGCCATGTCGGCGTAACGCGCATCCACATAACGCACGCCGGCCCCGGCACGGATGTCGTCGGTCACGGCCTTGCTGAGCCACAGGTTGGCGGTGCGGCGCGGCACGTCCACCGGGCGATTGCCGTCGCGCGAAACCTGCACGCCGCCGACGTCCTGCTGGAAGTCGTCGTACTGCGCCCGCACGATGGCCGCATTGGCCTGCAGTTGCCAGGCGTGGGGCAGTTGCAGGTCGAGGCTGGCCTCCAGGCCGTCGGAGGATTGCTGGCCCACCTGCTGTTTGAACTGCGGGTTGCCCGGTACATCGGTCAGCAGTTTCTTTTTGACGATATGGTAGGCCGCCAGGGTCCACTCGCCGCGCTGGTCCCAGAAGGCTTGCTTGATGCCGATTTCCGTCTGTTTGGCGGTGGACAGGTCGAACGCCTGTTGGCTTGAACTCAGGGAGATCAGGCCGCCGACCCCATCGGTGCTGGTGGCGTACTGGCCGTAGACCGAGGTGTCCGGGGTGAGGGTAAACACCAGGCCGGCCTTCCAGTTGTTGCCGGTGAGGGTCTTGTCGTTGCGTTCACCGCTGCGCAGTTCATCGCGGTCCAGGTGCACGTAGTCGCGACGGATGCCGGTGATCAGCGAGAGCCGGTCAGTCAGTTGCAGGCGGTTTTCCGCAAAGCCCGCGAACTGCTTGGTGGTGGTGGCGAACAGCGGCAGGAACGGGGTGGCACTTTCAAACGGTGCTTGGGCCGGGTGTTTCAGGTCAATGGGCTGGCCGTCGGTCACTGCATCCGTAAACGGATAGTTGCTGGCCAGGCGGAAGCGGATGCGGTTGTATTCCACGCCGGTCACGGTCTGGCTGTCGAGGCCAAACAGGGTGTGTTTGAAGGTAAAGGTCTGGCGGTCGCCGACCTGTTCCTGGTTGTGCTTGATGCCGTAGAAGCCGCTGCGGGTCAGTTGCCCGGCACTGAAATTGTAGTTCTCGGCGTTCTGCCAGCGGCGCTGGGCCTTGAGGTAGTACAGCTCGTTGCGCGCGCTGACGCTGTCGTTGATCTGCCACTCGCTGCTCAGGCGGGTCCACTGGTCGTTGTAATGCTGGGTGTCGTTGCTGACGTTGTAGTTCTTGTCACGCAGGCCCTTGTGCAAGTGGCCGTTGAGCAGTGGTGTGCCGAAGTAGTTCTGCGGGCGCTGGTCGCCGTAGTCGTGGGCCAGGGTGAAGCTCAGGTTGTCGGCAGCCTGCCAGCGCAGGGCGCCGCTGGCAAAATCGCTGGCCGAGTCGCCACGGTCGATAAAACCATGGCTGCGCAGGCGATTGAGGTTCAGGCGATAGCTCAGGGTGTCGGTCAGCGAGCCGCCACTGTCCAGGGCCTGTTGCTGGCGATCATAGGAACCGTAGCCGAGACGGATGTGGTTTTCGATCTCGCCCTCAAAGGGCTTTTTCGCGACGGTATTGACCACCGCGCCGGTGGCACCTTCGCCATACAGCACCGATGCCGGGCCGCGCAGCACGTCCACGCGCTCGACGGCCCAGGTGTCGACCGGAAAGGTCGAGGTGCCCATGCCGTTGTAGAGGCGGTTGCCGTCATACAGTTGCATCACTGAGCCCTGGCCGGCAAAACCCCGAGCCTGCAGCGAGGTACCGCCGTCGCCCGGGGTGCCGGTGCGGCTGATGCCGGTGGCGCGGGAGATGGCGTCCTGCACACTGGCATCAGCGCGTTCACGGATCTGCTCGCCGGTCTGGCTTTCGACACTGCCGGGGGTTTGCAGGGCACTGAGGCCCAGGCGCGAACCGGCGGTGGTCGGGGTGTTGAGGTCGACCGGTGCGCTGTCCACCGCCGGGGCGGTCACGGGGCTGACGGGCAGGGTCAGTGCCTGGGCACTGTTGTGCAAGGCAAGCAGGCACAGGCCGCTGGCAAGGTACTTGTTCATCGGGCGGCAGATCGCTTCTTCGAGACGGTACTCGCCGCTGGGCGCGGCGAGTGGGGACAGTGCAATAAGTGTTATAAGTTAACACTTCTTACGTGGAGGATGAAAGCCCGCGTAAGACTACATAACGCCTCTATGTAGGGCATCTCGCCTACCTCATGCAGAAGATGAGGCCGATTCACGTTGCTTGAACAGGCGTGACAAGACCAGCCGATCCAATACCCAGACCACGATCAGCGAGGCGCCGACCAGCGGGAAAACAATCGCCAGGGCGAGCATGATCACCATCGCGGTTTTCCACTTCGGCAGGTCATGGCGCAACGGCGGAACCCCCAGGCCACCCTGTGGCCGGCGCTTCCACCAGATCACCAGGCCGCTGACCGAACTCAGCAGAATCATCAGGCACACCAGCAGCACAATGATCTGGTTGACCACGCCGAACATCTTGCCCTCGTGCAGCATCACCCCGGACTCGGTGACCCGCGCTACGGTGTTGTAGTGCTCCCAGCGCACATCGGCCAGGACCTTGCCGGTGTATTGGTCGACATGCAGGGTCGCATCATTGCGCGGGTCGTTGGCGAACACCGCGAGGGTGAACACGCCCGTGGCTGTGGTCGGGAACGTGATGCTGTAGCCCGGCTCGACCTGGCGTGCGGTGGCCAGGTCCACCAGCTGCTGCAGGCTGATTGTCGGGGCGGCAGGACCGTGGTGCATGCCGCCGTGCTGCATGTGCTCGGCATGCTCGCCGGACATCGGCATGGGGGTGTTTTCCATGGCCCAGGGCACGGTCTGTTGCGTGGCGGTATTGAGGCTGCGGGCTTGCTGGTCGGATTGCGGCACGTCGTTCCACATGGCGGCCGGGAAGCGGTTCCAAAGGTCGGCGTATTGCTTGCCCCAGAAGCCGGTCCAGGTCAGGCCGCTGAGGATCATCAGCAGCAGGAACGCCGCGCCCCAAAACCCGGTGACCGCGTGCAGGTCGCGCCAGAACAGGCGCCCGCGACTGCCCAGGCGTGGCCACAGGATCCCGGCGGCCGATCGGCCGCGCGGCCACCACAGGTACAGGCCGGACACCACCAGCATCACACCCCAGCCCGCCGCGAGTTCGATCAGGCGGTCGCCAGTGGTGCCGATCATCAACTCGCCATGCAGGGCACGCACGATGGCTTGCAGGTTGTAGGTCGCGTCCTGCTCCCCGAGCACGTTGCCGCGATAGGGGTCGACGAACACTGTCAGTTCGTGGCCGGCGTTGTGCAGGACAAATTGCGCGCTGCTGCTGGCGTCCACAGGTGGCAGGTATTTGCTGAGGGCGGCTTGGGGGTAGGCGGCCTTGGCGCGCTGCAATTGCTCGTCGGCGCTGAGGACATGCGCGGCGGGCTCGACCTTGAGCAGGTCGCCATACATCAACGGGTCCAGCTGGGGTTTGAACAGGTAGATGATGCCGGTCACTGCCAGCAACACCATGAAGGGCGCGACAAACAGCCCGGCGTAGAAATGCCAGCGCCAGGCCAGGTTGTAGAAGGAAATCTTTGGCGGGTTCATCAGGGTGCTCCGCAAGGTTTTTTATTTATAGGTAGGTCTGGAGGTACGGGCCTGTGTAGGAGCGAGCGAGCCCGCTCCCACACAAAGCCACCTCCCACTAGCTGTTAGAAGCTCATATCCACCTTGGTCCAGAGCGTGCGCCCTGGTTCATTGATGGCTTGCGGGTCGTTGGCCGGGTAGCCGAACCCGGCGTTGCCGGCCAGGTTCAAGTGTTCGGCGTAGGCCTTGCCAAACAGGTTGTCGACGCCGGTGCTGACCTTGAAGTTCTTGTTGATGCGGTACGCCGCATTGAGGGAGAACACGCCAAAGCCACCGCTCTTGGCGAAGTCCTTGCCGACCACGTTGCCCTTGTTCTGGTCGATGCGGTTTTGTGCCGCCACCACGCGCCACAAGGCGCCGGCGCTCCAGTCGTCTTCGCTGTAGGTCAGGCCGAAGCGCGCGTCCAATGGCGGCATTTGTGGCAGGGCCTTGCCGTCACTGCTGTTTTTGCCCCAGGCGTAGGCCAGGGTGGCATCGGCTTTCCAGTTGGACGTCAGCTTGTAGGCTGCGCCCAATTCACCGCCCATGATCCGCGCGTCGATGTTCTGCGCCTGGGAGGTCATGCCCATCATCCCCGGGGTGTAGTTGAACAGGATGTAGTCGCGCACCTGGCCGACATACCCGGAGGCCCAGGCTTCCAAGTCAGCGGTTTTGTATTGCAGGCCGAAGTCCAGTTGGGTGGTTTTCTCAGGCTTGACTGCATCAAAGGCATTCAGCGAACCCGCTGGGCCCTTGCCGGGGGAGAACAGCTCCCAGTAGTCCGGGAAGCGTTCGGCGTGGCCGAGGCCGGCGTAGAGGGTCGTCGGGCTGTCGGCCAAGTCATGTTCATAACGTACGAAACCGGACGGCAGAGTGTCGGCGCGGGTATCGCCGGCGGTCGGGTTGGCGCGGCTCATCATGCCGCTGCCGGTGCGCTGGCGGTAATCGTTGGCCGAGGCGCGATCCAGGCGGGCGCCAGTGATCAGCCGGTCATTGTCGGCGGCGTACCAGGTCAACTCGCCAAACACCCCGTAGTTATGGAAGTCGGCGTCCTTGTTGCGCGGCAGGTTCTTGTAGGTGTCGACCCCGGCGCTGCTGCGCTGGCGATGTTCGTTGGTCTGTGCGTCGATACCGCTGATCAGTTGCACATCGGCCCAGCGCCAGGTGGCCTTGATCCGCGCGCCGAGGGTACGGCGGTCGACGTTGGAAGCCATGGGCCCGGCCATCATCCCGGTGCCCGACGGCGTGCGCAGGCTGTAGTTGTCCATCACGTGGTCGGCGTAGTTGTAGTAGACCTGTGCTTCGACCTTGTCCAGCACCTCGCCGATGTTGGATTTCTCGAAACGCAGGCCGAGGCTTTCGCGCAGGAACTGCGAGCCGTCCATGCCGCGCCCGGCGTAACGCGCTTCGCCATCGCCACGGCCGGCGGTGAGCTCCAGCAGGGTGTCGGCGTCCGGGGTCCAGCCGAGGGCGACGTCGCCGTTCCATTTGTCGTAGCGCGAGGCGACGGTGTCGTTGTTGCCGTCCTTGTAATCGTCGGAGTGAGCCTGGTTGCCGATCACGCGGATGTAGCCCAGTGAACCGCCGGCGGCGGCATCCACGACTTTGTCGAAGCGACCGTTGGAGCCGGCGAGGATGCTCGCATTGACTCGGGTGCCCAACTCGCCGAACTGCTCCGGCTCACGGTCGAACAGCACCGTACCGGCCGAGGCGCCCGGGCCCCAGAGCACGGTTTGCGGGCCTTTGATCACGGTCAGCTTGTCGTAGGTTTCCGGCGAGATATAGGAGGTGGGTGCGTCCATGCGGCCAGGGCAGGCGCCGAGCATCATGCTGCCGTTGGTGAGGATATTCAGGCGCGAGCCGAACATGCCGCGCAGCACCGGGTCGCCATTGGTGCCGCCATTGCGCACCAGGGCAAAGCCGGGGATGGTCTTGAGGTAGTCACCGCCATCACTGGCCGGCACTGGCTGGCGCGGGTCCTTGGGGTTGGTGACGATGGTCAGGGGGGAGCTGGGGGCGACGCCGGTAATCACTGTCGGGCTCAGCTCATTGTGGTGCTCGGCGTGTTCGTCGGCATACGCCTGTGGCGCCAACAGTGCGCCGCACAAAACGGCGAGCACAGGGGTACGTCCCATACGGGTGTCAGCAGGAAACCTGGACATAAAAATTCCATCAATCAGTCGTAAACAACACGGCCAGCAGCCTGCGGCTGTCTGTGTGAAGGCGGCCGTGCGAAGTTGTGTGTTATTGGCGGTCTACGACTGGCTGGGCGGGGCGCGGCTGCGGGCGCCGGGGAAAATGCTCTGCCGGGCATGGCCCAGGCGCGGTGCGGGGATCAGGCCAGTGGCCGGCGGCGGGCTGCCGAGGGCCACGAATGACACGCTGCCAGGCAGGGCCGGGCAACTGAACAACAGGCTGCAATAGCCGCATTTCTCCCACATCACGTGGTCGGCGGCGGGGGCCTTGGTGTGCTCGGCCGGGTGCTGGGGCGCGGCATGGCAGGTGTCGTCCATGGACATCTGCATGGACATGCCGGCGTGATGATCCATCGGCATCGCTTGGGAAATCAGCGGTCCGATAAAGATCATCAGCATGGCGAACAGGCTGATCCAACTGCCGCCCGCCAACCTCAAAGGCTGGCGGCGGCGCGTGGTCGACCTGTTGGCGCGAGCACCCATGGGGAGCGGCCTGGGCTGGTTAATGGGCGTGCTTGTGCCCGTGCTCGGCCATCGGCGGTACTTTTTGCACCGAGACTTGCACTTTTACCGGCCCGGCCTTTTCGAAGTTCAAGGTCAGCGGGAAGTGCTGGCCGTCGCGCAACTGGCTGCGATCTTTAAGATCCAGGAGCATCACGTGATAGGCCATCGGCGCAAAGGTCAGCTCGCCCTTGGACGGCACGGCCACGCTGGGCACCTGCTGCATCTTCATCAGGTCGCCGTGCATCACATGCTCGTGCAGCTCGGCCTTGGCCGCCACTGGGGTGTCGACACTGAGCAAGCGGTCCGGGGCTTCACCCTGGTTATGGATCACAAAGTAGGCGGCTACCGTCGGCGCATTGGGCGGCAATTCCTGTGACCAGGGGTCGCTCACCAGCAGGTCGCCGGCCTTGTAGTCATCGGCATTGGCAGCACTGAACACAGGCAGCAGCAAGGCCGCCAGAAGCAGGGAAGATTTGAGCATGGCAGTTCTCCAGAACGATTCAAACGCAGTTCAATTGCGAAGTGATCAAACGGTAGGAGAGGCGCGGGGGCTGAGGCTCGGCCATTGCTGGCGCGGAGTCGGGGCTTGCAGGGCAGGCGATGGCAGGCCAGGCGCCGGGTCGATTCGTGTGAGATACAACTGCGGCACATGCCCCGGCAGCGCCACCAACGGCGCCGAGCCCGAACAGCACCAGCAATGCTGCATGCTGGAATGTTCGTCCTGCTGCGGCGCCGGTATATCCAGCGTGCCCAGGGACATCGCCACCAGCTTGCTGCCATTGGACGAACAGAAACTGCCCCACAGCAATTGCTCGGCAGGGCTTTTACCCTGTTGCATTGCCCCGGCCAATGGCATGGCAAACGCATTGAACAGCACTGCAAGGCAGGCGATCCAGGCAAATGCAAAGCGTTGACGGGCCATGGCGGACAATCCGTAGGGTTAAGCGATCAGGTGGGTATTTAGCCTGATCGGGGGGCATAAGTAAAAGTTGCTGGTGTGGTTTGGTGTCGCAGTGATGTCAGTGGCTGTGCTTATCATGATAGACGCGAACGCAGGATTACCAATCGCGAAAACACCGCAGTCCTAAATGTGGGAGCGGGCTTGCCCGCGATTGGGGTATGTCAGGATCAAATATGCTGACTGATACACCGCTATCGCGGGCAAGCCCGCTCCCACATTTGAGCCGTGTTGTTCTATAAAGCCTGCAGTATCGAGTCGACCGTCAAAAACTCCCGATCCACCCCCGCCAACACCGGCCGCTGCAAAACCACCACCGGTATGCCGCGCTCGCGGGCCACTTCCAGCTTGGGTTCGGTGGCGCTGCTGCCGCTGTTCTTGCTGATCAGCACATCAATCCGCCGTCGTTCGAACAACGCCCGTTCATCCTCGATCAAAAACGGCCCACGGGCGCCGATTACTTCGCAGCGTTCGTTGCCGGGGTAGACGTCCAGGGCGCGCAAGGTCCAGAACTGCCCGGCGGGGATTTCATCGAGGTGTTGCAGCGGTTCGCGGCCGAGGGTGAACAGTGGGCGCTGGAAGGGTTTCAACGCCTCGATCAGCCCGGCCCAGTCACTGACTTCACGCCAGTCATCACCCGGTTGTGGCTGCCAGGCGGGACGGCGCAGGGCCCAGCAGGGGATCGTGCACAAGCGCGCGGCCTGGGCGGCGTTGGCGCTGATTTGTGCGGCGTAGGGATGGCTGGCGTCCAGCAGCAGGTCGATGCCCTGTTCGCGAATAAACTGCGCCAGCCCTGCGGCGCCGCCATAACCACCGACGCGCACCTGGCACCTCAGGTCAGTGGGCACCCGGCCAATCCCGGCCAGGCTGTAGATATGCTGGGGCCCCAGGGTGCGGGCGATGGCCAGGGCTTCCGTCACGCCGCCCAGCAGCAGGATGCGTTTCATAGCGGCTTGAGCACTTCAAGCAAGGTGATGGGCAGCGCCTGGCGCCAGGTATCGAAGTCGCCCAGGGGCTGGGCCTGGGCCAGGTGGATGCGGGTCAACTCGCCGCCGTGTTGCGCGCGCCAGGCCATCAGGGTCATTTCGCTTTGTAGGGTCACGGCATTGGCCACCAGCCGCCCACCGGGGCGCAGGTGTTGCCAGCAGGTGTCGAGCACGCCGACGCGGGTCACGCCGCCGCCGATGAAAATCGCATCAGGCGCTTCCAGCCCTGCCAGGGCCTGGGGCGCGCTGCCGCGAATCAATTGCAGGCCAGGCACGCCGAGGGCATCGCGGTTATGTTCGATCAGTTGCTGGCGGCCAGCGTCGGCTTCAATCGCCAGGGCGCGGCAGCTGGGATGGGCGCGCATCCACTCGATGCCGATGGAGCCGCTGCCGGCGCCGACGTCCCACAGCAATTCGCCAGGGGTGGGGGCGAGGCGCGCGAGGGTCATGGCTCGCACATCGCGCTTGGTCAGTTGGCCGTCATGCTTGAACGCTGAGTCCGGCAGGCCGGCCAGGCGCGACAGGCGTGGGGTGTTGGCGTCTGCGAGGCAGTCGATGGCGACCAGGTTCAGCGCGGCAATGGCTGGGTCTTGCCAGCTTTCGGCGTGGCCATCGATACGCCGTTCGGCCGCGCCACCGAGGTGTTCAAACACACTCAGGCGGCTCGGGCCAAACCCGCTGGCGCGCAGCAACGCGGCGATGGCCGTCGGGCTCTGGCCGTCGTTGCTCAACACCAGCAAGCGCACGCCGCTGGCCAGATGAGCATTGAGCGCGACCACCGGGCGGGCGACCACCGACAGTGTCACCACGTCCTGCAACGGCCAGCCCAGGCGCGCTGCTGCCAGTGACACCGACGAAGGCGCCGGCAGGATCAACAGCTCATCCGCCGCCACCTGCCGCGCCAGGCTGGCGCCGACGCCGTAGAACATCGGGTCGCCACTGGCCAGTACGCACACCGGTTCAAAGCGCCGTGCCAGCAGCGGCTCCAGGGAAAACGGGCTGGGCCACAGCTCGCGTTCGCCGCGGATGCACACCGGCAGCAAATCCAGCTGGCGCTGGCCGCCAATGATACGAGAGGCGCGCAACAGAGCATGCCGGGCATTCCTGCCCAGGCCCTTGAAGCCATCTTCACCAATGCCTACTACTGTCAGCCAGGGCGACATATTGATTCCTTGAACGACATCCGACGGGCAGGCTTTTCATGCTGCCGGACAAAGCAGGCATAATACCGCGCCTTTACCCGTGAACCGGTAGCCCCCGTGAAGCCACTTCCTCTGTCCGCCAGCAAACGTCCCTCGGGTTGTCCGGGGTTGCTGCGTATTGTCCAGGCATTGGATGGCGGGATTTGCCGGATCAAACTGGCCGGTGGGGTCATCACCGCCGCGCAGGCGCTGGCCGTGGCACACGCCGCGCAGAGCTACGCCGGCGGGGTGATCGAGGCGACCAACCGCGCCAACCTGCAGATCCGCGGCATTGGCCTGGAGCACGAGGGTTTGATCGCGCACCTGCTAGCCGCAGGCCTGGGCCCGACCACCGCTGCGGGCGATGATGTGCGCAATGTGATGCTCAGCCCCGGCGCGGGCATCGACCGCGACATGCTGCTGGACACCCGGCCCCTG
This sequence comes from Pseudomonas sp. FP818, assembly GCF_030687335.1. Taxonomy (NCBI): domain Bacteria; kingdom Pseudomonadati; phylum Pseudomonadota; class Gammaproteobacteria; order Pseudomonadales; family Pseudomonadaceae; genus Pseudomonas; species Pseudomonas sp. FP818. The sequence goes on from NZ_CP117427.1 coordinate 641,404, forward strand.
GCGGAGCAGATCCTCGCCACCCTGCAAACCCATCCACGGTTCCATGAGTTGTCGGCCAAGTTCGCCGTGCAACTGGATGGCGGCGAGGCCCTGGCGATGCTCGAACATCATCACGACCTGTGGTTATCGGCTTACCCCACGCAGGGCCAGACCTTGTTGGCATTCGGCCTGGCCGGTTGCCCGGGGCGTGACAGGCCGCTGGGCGCCGTACCCCTGGAGCAAGGCCATGAGTTGGTCGTGGCGGTGTTGGAACTGTTTCTTGAGCTGGCCCGACCCGACCAGAACCGCATGCGCGACCTGCTGACACACACGTCTGTGGATAACTTCGTCGGGCGCTTGCGCCTGCCGTTACTGCCCGCCGATGGCTATCGTCGCCGCGCCAACCCGAGCAGTTTGCGCCTGGGCACTTATCCACAGCGCCAACCGCAGCAAGTCTACGTGGCGGCGGGCACGCCATTAGGACGCCTGGACTCGAGCATGCTGCGTGGTGCCGCGCAACTGGCCCTCGAACAGGGTGACGGCACATTGCGCTTCACCCCGTGGCAAGGCCTGCTGCTGCCCAACCTGGCGCCGGACGCCGCCGTGCGCGTGACGACGGGCCTGGCGCAATTGGGCTTCCTCTGTTCCGCCGACCAGGCCCTGGCGCGGCTGATTGCCTGCACCGGTTCCAGCGGCTGCGCCAAGGCCCTGGCCGACACCAAGGCCGACGCCCTGCACCTGGCCACGCTGCTCCAGGGCCATGGCCTTGATGTGCACCTGTCTGGCTGCCCACGCACCTGCGCTGCGGCACACATTGCCCCGGTCACCCTGCTGGCAGTGGGCACCGGGCACTACGACCTCTATTTTCGCGATGCAGGCCAGCCGGGTTTCGGCCGCCTGCACGCGCACAACCTTTCTATTGAAGCGGCGGGCGCCGTGTTGCGTGCCCGTCCACGGAGCAACACCGATGATTGATTACATCCGCGACGGTCAGGAGATCTATCGCAACTCCTTTGCGATCATTCGCGCAGAGGCCAAGCTGGATCGCATCCCGGCCGACCTGGAAAAACTCGCCGTGCGGGTGATTCACGCCTGCGGCATGGTCGAGGCTATCGACGGTTTGCAGTTTTCTGAAGGCGCAGGCAAAGCCGGCCGTGAGGCCCTGGCCGCCGGTGCGCCGATCCTGTGCGATGCGCGGATGGTCTCCGAAGGCGTGACCCGTGCGCGCCTGCCTGCCAATAACCCAGTGATCTGCACCTTGCGTGACGATAGCGTGCCGGAGCTGGCGCGGGAGCTGGGCAACACCCGTTCCGCTGCCGCCCTGGAATTGTGGCGCCCGCACCTGGCAGGCAGTGTGGTGGTGATCGGCAACGCGCCGACTGCGTTGTTCTATCTGTTGGAAATGCTCGACGCCGGCGCCCCCAAGCCGGCGCTGATCCTCGGTTTTCCGGTGGGTTTTGTCGGCGCCGCCGAGTCCAAGGCGATGCTCGCCGCAGACAGCCGTGGCGTGCCGTTTGTGATCATGCAAGGCCGCCTGGGCGGCAGTGCGATGGCCGCCGCAGCGGTCAACGCCCTGGCTACGGAGGTCGAATGATGCAGGCGCGTGGACGTTTGATCGGCCTGGGCGTCGGCCCCGGCGACCCGGAACTGATTACCCTCAAGGCCCTGCGCCTGCTGCGCGAATCGCCGGTGGTGGCGTACTTCGTCGCCAAGGGCAAGAAGGGCAATGCGTTCGGCATTATCGAAGAACACCTGGTGCCCCAGCAGACGCTGATGCCGCTGGTGTACCCGGTGACCACCGAAGCCTTGCCGGCGCCGCTGTCCTATGAACAGGTGATCAGCGATTTCTACGACGCGGCCAGTGTTGATGTGGCCGCGCATCTGGATGCCGGGCGCGATGTGGCGGTGATCTGCGAAGGCGACCCGTTCTTCTACGGCTCCTACATGTACCTGCATGACCGCCTCGCCGAGTGCTACGACGCCCAAGTCATCCCCGGCGTGTGCTCGATGCTCGGCGGTGCCTCGGTGCTGGGTGCGCCGTTGGTGTATCGCAACCAGAGCCTGTCGGTATTGTCCGGGGTGCTGCCCCACGACGAACTCAAACGCCGCCTGGCGGATGCCGATGCGGCGGTGATCATGAAGCTGGGACGCAACTTCACCAAGGTGCGCCAGGTGCTGGAGGAACTGGGGCTGGCCGGGCGTGCGCTGTATGTGGAACGCGCCACCATGGCCAACCAGAAAATCGTCGCGCTGGATCAGGTCGAACCCATGTCTTCGCCATATTTCTCGTTGATTATCGTGCCGGGCGAAAGGTGGCAAGGGTGATGACGCCGGCGATCGTCATTCTCGGCCAGGGCAGCCTCGCCACCGCGCGCAGCATCCAGCAGGTGTACCCCGGCGCCTTGATCCACGGCCTGGCCGGCCGGGTGGAAGGCGCCGACCAGGCCTACAGCGAATTTGGCGCGACCGTGCGCCAGTTGTATCAACAGGGCACGCCGATCATTGCCCTGTGCGCGGCCGGGATTGTGATCCGCACCTTGGCGGCGCTGTTGCTGGAGAAAGGCGAAGAGCCGGCGGTGCTGGCCGTCGCTGAAGACGGCAGTGCGGTGGTGCCGTTGCTCGGCGGCCTGGGCGGGGTGAATATCATGGCGCGGGAAATCGCGGCGGCCCTGGGGGTGGCGGCTGCGATTACCACCAGTGGTGAACTGCGCTTTGGCACCTGCCTGCTCAACCCGCCCCAGGGTTATCAGTTGGCGGACCTTGAGCTGGGCAAGCGTTTTGTCTCGGACTTGCTGGCCGGCGAACAGGTGCGCATTGAAGGCGCTGCGCCATGGCTGGAGCAGGCCAACCTGCCGCAGGACCAGCAGGCGCGCCTGAGCATTCATATCGGCAGTGCCGAGCGCGTGCCGGCGGCCAATGAGCTGCTGATCTATCCGAAAAACACTTGGGTCACCTGCCGCCCCGGCGTCGGCTTGGCCGCGCGGGTGCGCCAGGCGTTGCAGCAGGACGGCATCGCCGTGCAGTCCCTGGCGTGCCTGCTGGCCGATGACGCCGACATGGCCAGTGGCGAACTGCATGAGGCGGCGCTGGAACTGGGCGTGCCGCTGCGCTTTACGGCGCTGGCGGCAGGCCCCGATATCATCATCCACTCGGCCGCCGGGCCCGTGGACCTGGCGCAACTGGGCCGCCCCCGTGGCCGTCTCGCCGTGATCGGCCTGGGCCCCGGCGCAGCCGAGTTGATGGTGCCGGCTGTCAAGGCAGAACTGGCGCGCTGCACCGATGTGCTGGGTTACGAAACCTATGTGCGCATGGCCGGGCCGTTTCGCGCCGACCAGGTGCAGCACTGCACCGATAACCGCGAAGAGATGCAACGGGCACGGCATGCTTTCGAGCTGGCGGCCCAGGGGCGTTCGGTGGTGGTGGTGTCTTCCGGCGACCCAGGGGTGTTCGCCATGGCTGCGGCGGTGCTGGAGGCGCTGCACGAATCCAGCGACCCGGCCTGGCAGCGGGTCGAGCTGGAGATTTTGCCGGGGGTCTCGGCGTCCCTCGCCACCGCGGCCCAGGCGGGTGCGCCGTTGGGCCATGACTTCTGCGTGATGTCGCTGTCGGACAACCTCAAGCCTTGGTCCATCATCGAGAAACGCCTGGACCTGGCCTGCCAGGCCGACCTGGCTTTGGCGTTCTACAACCCCATCTCCCGTTCGCGCCCATGGCAATTGGGGCGTGCCCTGGAAATCGTCGCCCAGCACCGCCTCGCCGCCACGCCGGTAGTGCTGGGGCGCGATATCGGTCGCCCCGGGCAAACGCTGCGCACCACCACCCTGGGCCAACTGACCCCGGACCAGGTGGACATGCGCACCATGGTGCTGATCGGTTCGTCCACCACCTGCGCGTTCCCTCGGGTGGGCGGTGGTGAGTGGGTGTACACGCCACGCTGGTATGGCGAGAAACCGGCCTCCTGAAACGGCAGCGGCCCCGCAATGGGGCCGCTGATCTGTCAGAAAAGGCTAATCATTGATGACAGAAACCTCTGTGTTCTGCCGCGTCATTTCGCAATGCCATTAACGGTTCCTCTCTTTCAGTTGCAGAAAGTAAGCCTGCGATTATCAGGCGTCACCCCATCCCCAGTATTTACGCGGGGTGCAACAAACTCTGATTTTTCCTACGGTGAAATGACGCTCTCCGTACCCCCTGAAAAAAGTTCAATCACGCGACTAGTGTTTCTTGTAAGCCCATGTGGGTTTTTGTGGAGAAACAGTTATGGAGCGCAAACATAAACGAATCAATCTGGCTAAAAAGAACAAGCTGATCGCGGCGTACCGACTGCCGCTGAGCAGCCGGCCGGCGGGTTCGCCGGCGCCGATGCAGGCTGACGGCGACCTGAATGGCGCGGTGATCAATAACAGTGTGTTTTCGTTTGTCGCGGGCATGAGCCGCCTCAACAAGGAATACACCCGCAAGAGTTACCTGTTGGCCAGCAGCTACGTGAGTGATGTGCTGAAAGTGGGGCGCGGCACGCAGGCCTGGTACGACGAGTTCATCAAGGTCATGGGCAACCTGGGGTGGCTGCCGATACGCAGCAGTTTCGAGCGCGTCACCACCTCCGTGAAGGGGCTGAGCGTGCAGGTGGCGGCGCTGAATATCATCACCTCCACGGTGGCCTCGACATTTCTGTCAGGCTCCCTGGCGATGGTGCTGCCCAAGTTGGCGGCGGATGCTTTCGACGCCTTGAAACAGCTGTCGGCACCCTTTGATCTGTTCAAGCGCAACATCGTCAACCATGAGGGCGGCGACTTTGGCCTGGCGTCCTGTTCCGAGGTCGACGGTGAGGTGTTGATGGTGCTGGTGACCTACAGCGCCCAGGGCGTCAGCAAGAAAGTGGGGGTGCCGTTTTTTGAATGGGACAGCTCCACGGTCGAAGCCTACAGCGGCCAGACCTGCCTGATGCTCAACCCTGCCGTGGTCAACGACGCAACCCTCCAGCAGTTGCGTGAGAGTGCGGGCGACAAGGTCTTGCTGGCCATCGCCCAATACCGGATCTGACCGGGGCCTCAGGGCACCAGGTAACCGCGTACGCCGGTAAAGATGATCTGCGCCGCCAGCGCACAGACGAACAAGCCCATCAGGCGGCTGACAATCTGCAGCCCTTGGTCGCCGAGGATGCGTTCGATGCGGTTGGACAGATACAGCACCACGCCCACTGTCAGGCTGGCCAGGGCGATGCTGAGAATGGCCATGAGCTTGTCATCCCAATGGGGCTGGCTGACGCCCATTACCAGCAGTGCGCCGATGGTGCCGGGGCCGACGGTCAAGGGGATGGTCAGAGGGACGATAGTCACGTCCTGCTGCACATTGTCGGTCTGCACTGCCGACTTGCCCTGGGCCATGCCCAGGGCGGAGATAAACAGCACACTGCCGGCGCCGATGCGGAAGGCGTCCACGGTGATGCCAAATACACTGAAAATCACCCGGCCAAACAGGTAGAGCAACACGCTCGACACCAGCGTCGCCAGAGCGACCTTCCAGGCCAGGCGTCGCCGCTCCTTGCTGGAATAGCCCCGGGTCAGGCTGATAAAGCAGGACAGGACGAAGAAGGGGCTATACAGCACCAGCATCTTCAAATAAACGCTGAACAACACGTGGAGCATGGTGGGAGCTCACAGCGAAGGAAGGGCGAGGGGGAGTTTATCAGGCTTGTGGGCCAGAAGGCGCGACTGCGAACCAATGTGGGAGTGGGCTTGTGTGGGAGCTGGCTTGCCTGCGATAGCATCACCTCGGTGCAACTGGAAAACCAGGGTGCCTGCATCGCAGGCAAGCCAGCTCCCACACAAGCCAGTTCCCCCAAACCAGCTCTGGCCCCCACAGGGATGTGTGGTGATTCAGGACGTGTGCACCTGCTCCTGCGGCTGCTCGCGCTGTGTCACCCAGTACTCCACCAGCTCGCGCAGTTGCGACAGTTCTACCGGCTTGGCCATATGCCCATCCATCCCGGCCTGGCGTGCGCGTTCCTTGTGTTCCGAGAGGATGTGCGCGGTCAGCGCCACCACCGGCGTGCGGGTGCGCTGGTTGCTGACTTCCCAGACCCGCAACTGCTGGGTCGCGGAGAAGCCATCGAGCACCGGCATTTCGCAGTCCATCAACACCAGGTCATAGCGCTGGGCCTTCATCGCCTGCAAGGCTTCCTCGCCATTGCTGGCCGTGTCGGGTTGCAGGTTGAGCTTGCCGAGCATGCCGCGAATCACTTTGGTGGAGATGCTGTTGTCTTCGGCCACCAGGATGCGGAAATCGCTGGGCACGGTGATGGTCACGGGGACGTTCGGCGCGGCATGGCGCGGCTGGACCACACCCTTGCTGCGTTGGGTCAACTCGTCGGCCAGGGTGGTCTTGAGGGTGTAGCCCGCCACTGGTTTGGCCAGGATGCGCTTGATCCCGCAGTTGCGCGCGATGATCTTGCTCGGCGCGTTGCTGATGCCGGTGAGCATGATCAGCAGGATGTCGTGGTTCAGGCTCGGGTCTTCCTTGATCTTCGCCGCCAGTTGCATGCCGGTCATGCCGGGCATGTTCTGGTCCAGCAGCACCACATCGAAATAGTCGCGCAGGTGCGCCTTGGTACGCAGCAGGGCCAGGGCCTCCTTGCCCGATGGCACGGCGCTGACATTCAGGCCCCAGGCGGTGCACTGCTGCACCAGCACCTTGCGGCAGGTGTCGTTGTCGTCCACCACCAACACCCGCGCGCCTTGCAGCGGGCCGTCGAGGTCCGAGGTCGGGTGTTCCAGGCGCTCCGGGTCCAGGGGCAAGGTCAGCCATAGGGTACTGCCTTGCTGGCTGCCCGCCTTGATGCCGAACTCGCCATTCATCAACAGGATCAGCTGGCGGGCGATCACCAGGCCGAGGTGGCCGCTCAGGCGCGTGGCCGAGAGGAAGTTCTTGCTGTGCAGTTCGCTGTGCAGCAGGGCATCGCGCTCGGCGGCCTCCATCGGCACGCCGCTGTCTTGCACGGCGATGCGCAGGCGCGGTTTGCTGCTGCGCTCATCCAGGGCGACCACGATCAGCACTTCGCCTTCGTCGGTCTTTTGCAGGGCATTTTCCAGCAGGCTCAACAGGGCCTGGCGCAGGCGCGTCGGGTCGCCACTGATGACCCTTGGCACCTGGGGCTGGATAAAGCTGATCAGTTCGACGTTCTGCTGCTCGGCCTTGGCGCGGAAAATACTCAGGCAGTCTTCGATCAGGGCATTGAGGTCGAACTGCACATCGTCCAGTTCGATCTGCCCGGACTCGAGCTTGGAGATGTCGAGAATCTCGTTGATCAGGGTCAGCAGTTCATTGCCGGCGCTGTGGATGGTCTGCACGTAGTCGCGCTGCTTGACCGACAGCGGCGTGCCCAGCAGCAACTCGGTCATGCCCAGCACGCCGTTCATGGGGGTGCGGATTTCGTGGCTGATCTTCGCCAGGAACTCGGCCTTGGCCGCAATTTCGGCATTGCTGGCAGCCAGGTCGCGGCTGAGGCTGAAGCGATCCTCGACGATGCTGCGCTGGCGCTCGCCCAGGGCCTGGCTCATCAACAGGCCGCTGACGCAGATCACCGCCAGCAAGGTGATGATCAGGCCTTGCGGCGCCACCAGGGTCAGGCCCAGCAGGGCCGGGAGGATAATCAGCGTGCCGGTGTTGAACACCACCATGGCGAGCAGGAACAGGCGTGCCGGCCGGTAGCCTTTTTGCCAGTGGTAGGCCGAGACAAACAGCATGCTCAGGCCGGCCAGCGCCACCAGGGCGTAGGTGATGATATTCAGCGGCAGGGTGTTGACGAACAGCAGCAACAGGCCGCACAGCACGATCAACAGGATGTCCGCCATCAGCAACTTGTTCAGCGGGTGCGGGCCCAATGGCGCGAAGAAACGGTAGGCGAACATCAGGCCGCATGGCGCGGTCAGCAGCAACGCCATGTAGGCGCCCGGGGTTTGCACCGGCTGCCAGTTCGGCAGCCACGGGCCCAGCAGGTTGAGCAACAGCAACAGGCTGAGCATCAGCAGCACTTCGCAGGCCGCCAGCCACAGGCTGCTGCGCGAGCGATGGTAGGCGTAGCGGGTGAGGTTGTGCAGGATCAGCATCAGCAGGCAGCCGAACAACAGGCCGTAGACCAGGGTCTGGGTCTGGTTGGCGGCGGCCTGCACGGCCGGTTCCAGGGTCAGGTAGGGCCGCAGCTCATGCTCCGAGACCAGGCGCACATACACATCCAGGGGCTTCTGGCTCTGGGGCATGGGCAGCATGAATTCGCTGCTGGGCAGTGGGCGTTCGGCCTGGGGTTGGCGGGTGCCGGTGTTGATCTGCTCGATCAGCGTGTCGCCGTCCAGCACATACAGATTGAGATGCGCCAGGTCCGGCGCGAAGACCCGCAGCACTTGCTCGTGCTTGCCGGGTTGCAGCTTGAAACGTACCCATAGCGCACCGTTGGGTTCGGCGGCGGTGATCCGTTCCAGTTCAATAGGGCTGAATTGGTTGATGTAGCGTGGCGAGCGAATATCGCTCAATTGCAGGTCGGCCTGTTCATCAAGCAATACGGCCCAGCCACTGCCTTGCGCAACGGCCTGGGCCGGCAACAGACAGAGCAGGGTCAGCAGACTGACCGTGAAGATTATGGCGATCCTGAGCCAGCGCACGGCGAAATCCCTTCGTAGGTTAATGCACGGGGTTAACTATGCGCGGGACCGTAATGGGACGGCAAGGGCCAAAGGCCCCTGCCTAGCCGAACGGATAGCTGTTTACTGACTCTCGCCCCGCTCACGGGCAATGGCGCGATAGCCGATGTCCTTGCGGTAGAAACAGCCCTGCCAGTCGATTTTTGCAGCCAGCTTGTAGGCTTGCTGCTGGGCGGCATCGACACTGGCACCCATGGCGGTGGCGCACAGCACGCGGCCACCGGCGGTAACCACCTGGCCATCCTTGAGCGCGGTCCCAGCATGGAACACCTTGCCTTCCAGCGTAGCCGCGGCGTCCAGGCCCTGGATCAGGTCACCCTTGGCGTAGTCGGCAGGGTAGCCGCCGGCGGCCAGCACGATGCCGACGCTTGGGCGTGGATCCCACTGGGCTTCAACCTTGTCCAGCGCTTGCGCCAGGGCGGCTTCCACCAGCAGTACCAGGCTCGACTGCAGACGCAGCATCACCGGTTGGGTTTCCGGGTCGCCGAAGCGGCAGTTGAACTCGATGACTTTGGGGTTGCCGGCCTTGTCGATCATCAACCCGGCGTACAGGAAGCCGGTGTAGACATTGCCTTCATCGGCCATGCCGCGCACGGTCGGCCAGATCACCAGGTCCATGACGCGCTGGTGCACGTCGGCGGTGACCACCGGGGCAGGGGAGTAGGCACCCATGCCGCCGGTGTTCGGGCCGGTGTCGCCGTCGCCGACGCGCTTGTGGTCCTGGCTGGTGGCCATCGGCAAGACGTTCTTGCCGTCGACCATCACGATGAAGCTGGCTTCTTCGCCATCGAGGAATTCTTCGATCACCACCCGCGAACCGGCGTCACCGAAGGCATTGCCGGCGAGCATGTCGCGCACCGCGTCTTCGGCTTCCTGCAGGGTCATCGCCACGATCACGCCTTTACCGGCGGCCAGGCCATCGGCCTTGATCACGATGGGGGCGCCTTTCTCACGCAGGTAAGCCAGGGCGGGCTCGATCTCGGTGAAGTTCTGGTAGTCGGCAGTCGGGATCTTGTGGCGAGCCAGGAAATCCTTGGTGAAGGCTTTCGAACCTTCCAACTGGGCGGCGCCAGCGGTAGGGCCGAAGCAGTCCAGGCCACGGCTGCGGAACAGGTCCACGACGCCGGCCACCAGCGGTACTTCAGGGCCGACGATGGTCAGGGACACGTTCTTTTCGGCGAAGTCGGCCAGTTGCTCCAGGGCCAAGACGTCGATGGCGACGTTTTCGCACTTGGCTTCAATGGCGGTACCGGCGTTGCCGGGCGCGACGAAGACTTTCTGGACGCGAGGGTCCTGGGCGACTTTCCAGGCCAGGGCGTGTTCACGGCCACCGCTGCCAATGATCAAAACATTCATTTCAAAAACCTCAAATTCTGTTAGTTGATCGTTCCCACGCTCTGCGTGGGAATGCCTCTACGGACGCCCTGCGTCCGAGGGACGCGGAGCGTCCCGGGCTGCGCACCCACGCGGAGCGTGGGCGCGATCAATCAGTGACGGAAGTGGCGCATGCCAGTAAAGACCATGGCAATGCCGGCTTCATCCGCTGCGGCGATAACCTCAGCATCACGCATCGAGCCACCCGGTTGGATCACCGCAGTCACGCCCGCTTTTGCAGCGTTGTCCAGGCCATCACGGAACGGGAAGAACGCGTCCGAGGCCATCACCGAACCGACCACCTGCAAGCCGGCGTGTTCGGCCTTGATCGCCGCAATACGCGCCGAGTTCACGCGGCTCATCTGGCCGGCGCCGACACCGATGGTCTGGCGGTTCTTGGCGTAGACGATGGCGTTGGACTTAACGTACTTGGCTACTTTCCAGGCGAAGATCAGGTCGTTGATCTCTTGCTCGGTCGGTGCGCGCTTGGTCACCACTTTCAGGTCTTGGCTGCCGATCATGCCGATGTCGCGGCTCTGCACCAGCAAGCCGCCATTGACGCGCTTGTAGTCCCAGGCAGCGGCACGCTCAGCCGACCACTCGCCACAGGCCAGCAGGCGCACATTGGCCTTGGCGGCGACGATGGCGCGGGCCTCTTCGCTGACGGATGGGGCAATGATCACTTCGACGAACTGACGCTCGACGATGGCCTTGGCGGTCTCGGCGTCCAGCTCGCGGTTGAAGGCGATGATGCCGCCGAATGCCGATTCGGTGTCGGTGGCGTAGGCCAGTTCGTAGGCCTGGCGGATCCCGCCTTCAGCGTCCGGGCTCACGGCCACGCCGCACGGGTTGGCGTGCTTGACGATCACGCAGGCCGGCTTGACGAAGCTCTTCACACATTCCAGCGCGGCGTCGGTATCAGCCACGTTGTTGTAGGACAGCTCTTTGCCCTGCAGTTGGGTCGCGGTGGCGATCCCCACTTCGGCAGGCTTGGCTTCCACGTAGAACGCCGCGCTCTGGTGCGGGTTCTCGCCGTAGCGCATTTCCTGGGCCTTGATGAACTGGCTGTTGAAGGTACGCGGGAACTGGCTGCGGCCTTCAGTGCTGAGGGTCTCGGCGGCCTGGTTCACGGTGCCCATGTAGTTGGCGATCATGCCGTCATAGGCCGCCGTGTGTTCGAAGGCCTTGAGCATCAGGTCGAAACGCTGGGCGTAGGTCAGGCCGCCAGCTTTCAGGCTTTCCAATACTTGGGCGTAGTCGCTGGCGTTGACCACAATGGCCACGTCTTTGTGGTTCTTGGCTGCCGAGCGCACCATGGTCGGGCCGCCGATATCAATGTTCTCGATAGCGGTCGGCAGGTCGCAGCCTGGCTTGTTGATGGTGGCTTCAAACGGGTAGAGGTTGACGGCCACCAGGTCGATCGGCTTGATGCCGTGCTCGTTCATGATGGCATCGTCGATACCGCGACGGCCGAGGATGCCGCCGTGGATTTTCGGGTGCAGGGTCTTGACCCGACCGTCCATCATTTCTGCGAAACCGGTGTAGTCCGCGACTTCTACTGCGGCCACGCCGTTGTCCTGCAGCAGTTTGAAGGTCCCGCCCGTGGAGAGGATTTCCACACCCAGGGCTTCCAGCTCCCGGGCAAATTCGAGGATCCCGGTCTTGTCGGAAACACTGATCAAGGCGCGGCGGATCGGCAGGCGGGTAGTCTGGTCGGTCATCTCAATTTCCATCAAAAGCAAAGGAGTCAGCAAAAAAGGCGACCGGTTTTACGCGGGCGCCTTTCTGGTTTGATTGAATGCTTACAGCAAATCGTACTGTTTGAGCTTCTTGCGCAGGGTCCCACGGTTCAGGCCCAGCAGCTCACTGGCTTTGGTCTGGTTGCCCTTGACGTAGTTCATCACGCTTTCGAGCAAGGGCGCCTCGACTTCGGAGAGCACCAGGTTGTACACATCCGTGACGGCCGCGCCCTCAAGGTGGGCGAAATAATTGTGCAGCGCTTTCTCGACGCTCCCGCGAAGGGTCTGGCCTTCTTCGCTCGGCGTGTTGAGGTGCTGTTTCAAATTGACGTTGTCGCTCACGGGTGTTGTTCCACTCACTAAAGTCTCGGTCATCATCGTCATGCGGCCACCCCTTCTCCGTCCCCTGCTCTCAGGCTCTTGTCTCGTTCGGCAAAGAACTCACGAACGGCGGTGACCTGTGCTTGCGTTTCATCCAAACGATTGAACCCGGTGCGAAACTCTTTGGCGCCGGGCAGGGTTGCGAGGTACCAACCCACATGCTTGCGAGCAATGCGCGCGCCCATCACGTCCCCATAGAAGATGTGCAGGGCGGCCAGATGCTCTAGCAGAATACGTTCCACCTCGATCAGCCCCGGTGCCGGCATGATTTCGCCGGTACGCAGGAAATGCTCGATCTCACGAAAAATCCATGGCCGCCCCTGGGCGGCCCGGCCGATCAACAGGCCATCGGCACCGGTTGCGTGCAATACGCGCCGGGCTTTCTCGGCCGAGTCGATGTCGCCGTTGGCAAAGACCGGAATCGACACTGCCTGCTTGATCGCGGCAATGGTGTCGTATTCGGCCTCGCCGGTATAAAGGTCAGCGCGGGTGCGGCCATGCACCGCCAATGCTGCAATGCCTGCCTGTTCGGCGATCTTCGCCACCGTCAGGCCGTTCTTGTTGTCCCGGTCCCAGCCGGTGCGAATCTTCAGGGTGACCGGCACATCCACTGCACCCACCACGGCGTGCAGGATCTCGGCCACCAACTGCTCATCCTTCAACAGGGCGGAGCCGGCGGCCTTGTTGCAGACCTTTTTTGCCGGGCAACCCATGTTGATATCAATAATCTGTGCACCCAGCTCTACGTTGGCTCGGGCCGCATCCGCCAGCATTTGCGCATCACCGCCGGCGATCTGCACCGAGCGGGGCTCGGGATCACCTTCGTGGATCATGCGCATCCGCGATTTGCGGGTGTTCCACAAGCTCATGTCGCTGGTGACCATTTCCGAGACTACAAGCCCTGCCCCCAAACGTTTGCACAGCTGACGAAAGGGCTGGTCAGTGACGCCCGCCATCGGGGCGAGAATCAAAGCGTTTGGCAATGTATATGGGCCGATGCGTACCGCCGACATAGGACTTCCCTGTTGTGGGGCCGGATCATTAGAGTTCGAAAAAGGGTTGGCATGATACCCGCTCTCGATGACTGGTTAAAGGCTGAATTGGATAAAATCTGAGCAGTTATTTTCTTATCGCCAGCGGTTTGGTCGTGGACGAGCAAGTCAATAACCTGCCGTCCGAACCTTGACGCGCGCAACCAATCACTCGGGGGAGTGGAAACTCAAACTGTAGTTCACGGCCTTGTTGCCTGGGTCGAGAATGTCCAGGGCGATATGGATCGGGGTCTGGGACGGCATCTCGGTCTGGCCGGCCAACTCGCCGCTGAGGTACTCGGCGGGTTTGAAGCGCCGGCTGGCGATCATCCGGCCATTAAGGTCGGCAAAGCGCAGCTCCAGCAGCGGGAACGGCTGGGAGAACGTCGCACGGTTATAGATGATGGCATCCACCACCAGCGCGCCGGCAAACTCCGGATGGCTGCGCACCACCAGGTTGCTGCTCTTGATATGGGCAATATCCACCCGCGACGGCACGGTACAGCCCAGTTTCGGGCACAGTTCCTGGAACCATGGGCGGTACTTGTCCTGGCGGGCCAGGTCGTCGAACTGGTAGGCAATGTACTGGCCGGCGAGGGCGGCGGCGGCCAGCAGCACCAGGGTCAGCCAGAGCAGGCGGCGGCCCCAGCCGGCGGGGCGCTTGCCGGCGTAGAGGTGCAGCGGGTCGTCTTCCAGGTCCTGCAGCATCTCGTCATGGACGTTGCCCGTGGCGCGTGTGCGCTTGCGGCGTGGTTCAGGCTCGGGTTCGTCCGGCTCGCTGCTGAGCGTTGGCTCGGGCGGGTCGAGAGCGTCGTCGGCACGCAGCACGGGCTCATCGTCCACCTCGTGAATGTCGAAGGACATCGAGGGCTCGGTACGCTGGGGCTTGCCCGTGGGGGCCGGGGCTGGTTCGACGGTTTCCTCGGTGTGGGCGATTGTCGCAGCCCGTTCGTCCGGCGGGTCGCTGAACAGGCTGGCGGCGGCCCACTGTTCTTCTTCAGCCTTGACCGTATCGCGGCTGGCGATCATCGACTCGTCTTTTTGCCGACGGTCCGCGCCGGCCTGGCGGCGGTCGCTGCCCTGGGGCTGGGTGTGTTGGATCTCCCGGCGCTCGAGCTTGGCCAATTCTTCGTCGAGGTTCAGGTGGTCCAGGTCCAGCTCTTCGGCGGTCCATTGCTTCTGGCTGATGGCGCGTGGCGGGGCTTCGGCAGCCGGCGCTTCAGGCGCGTGGGCGCGTTGCTCCAGCAGTTGCCGGGCGGCATTGAACACTTGCAGGCACGAGCCGCAACGAACCACACCACGGGCCACGCTCAATTGAGCATGGCTGGCGCGGAAGCGGGTTTGGCAATGCGGGCACTGGGTGACGAAACTGTCGGTCATGCGGCCATCCGATTCATGCAGGCGCTCATTCTAGCGCCGACGACCGCTGATGCGTACCCAGCCATCGCGGTTGGCGATGGGGTCCAGGTCGAAGTCCTGGGCGTAGGCGGCGGCGACTTCTTCGCCCTGCTCGGCGAGGATCCCCGACAGCGCCAGGCGCCCACCGGGCCTGACCAGGCTCGACAGTTGCGGAGCCAGCGAAACCAGCGGCCCGGCGAGGATATTGGCGACCAATACATCGGCCTGCACCTGGGGCAATTGCTCCGGCAGGTACAGTGGGAATTTGCCTTCAGGAATGTTGTTGCGCCCGGCGTTATCGCGGGAGGCCTCCAGGGCCTGCACGTCAATATCGGTACCGACGGCTTCCTTGGCGCCCAGCAACAGCGCGGCGATGGCCAGGATGCCCGAGCCGCAACCGAAGTCCAGCACGTTGCAGCCTTGCAGGTCCTGGCCGTCGAGCCATTCCAGGCACAGGGCGGTGGTCGGATGGGTGCCGGTGCCGAACGCCAGGCCCGGGTCCAGCAGCAGGTTGACCGCCTCAGGCTCCGGGGCCGCGTGCCAGCTTGGTACGATCCACAGGCGCTGGCCGAAACGCATGGGCTGGAAGTTATCCATCCAGCTGCGCTCCCAGTCCTGGTCTTCGATCACTTCGCTATGGTGCTCGGGCAGCGGGCCGCCGGTCAGCAGTTCCATATGGGCAAACACGCTGCTGGCGTCGGTGCCGTCTTCGAACAGGGCCAGCAAGTGGGTGTGGGACCACAGCGGCGTGGTGTTCAGCTCAGGCTCGAAAATCGGCTGGTCTTCGGCGTCCATGAAGGTCACCGACACGGCGCCGACTTCGAGGAACGCGTCTTCATAGGTTTCGGCTTGTTCTGGGCTGATGGCGAGACGGACTTGCAGCCAAGGCATGGCGGGCACCTTTGAAAAAATGAGTGTGCAGCGGGGTGGGGCTGCGAAAGGGCGCAAGTTTACGCGAGAGCAGGCCAGAAGACGACACCACTGACAGCACGGGAGCCAAATGTGGGGGCTGGCTTGCCTGCGATGGCGGGGTGTCAGCTTGCTCATCAGTGCCTGGCCTGCCGCTATCGCAGGCAAGCCAGCTCCTACAGGGTTTTGTGGTGTTCTTGTGTGCGCATAAACGACAAAACCGCCCGAAGGCGGTTTTGTGGGTGGAGCACAAACTTACTGGTTGGCCAGCTTGTGTTCCAGGTAGTGAATGTTCACACCACCTTCGCAGAAGCCTTCATCACGAACCAGATCCCGATGCAGGGGGATGTTGGTCTTGATGCCGTCGACCACGATTTCGTCCAGGGCATTGCGCATACGGGCCATGGCCTCGTCGCGAGTGGCGCCCCAGGTGATCAGCTTGCCGATCAGCGAGTCGTAGTTGGACGGAACCTTGTAGCCGCTGTACAGGTGCGAATCGACGCGAACGCCGTTGCCGCCTGGTGCATGGAAATGCTTGACCAGGCCTGGACTCGGGATAAAGGTTTTCGGGTCTTCGGCGTTGATCCGGCACTCCAGGGAGTGACCGTGCATCTTCACGTCGTCCTGGGTAAAGGACAGCACGTTGCCAGCGGCGATGCTCAGCATCTCCTTGACGATGTCGATACCGGTGACCATCTCCGAAACCGGGTGCTCTACCTGCACACGAGTGTTCATCTCGATGAAGTAGAAGCGGCCGTTCTCGTAGAGGAACTCGAAAGTCCCGGCGCCACGGTAGTTGATATCGATGCAAGCCTTGACGCAGCGTGCCAGGACTTCCTGACGTGCTTTTTCATCCAGGCCCGGTGCCGGAGCTTCTTCCAGGACTTTCTGGTGACGGCGTTGCAGCGAGCAATCGCGGTCGCCCAGGTGGATGGCGTGGCCCTGGCCGTCGGACAGTACCTGGACTTCCACGTGACGTGGGTTGGTCAGGTACTTTTCCAGGTAGACCATCGGGTTGCCGAACCAGGCACCCGCTTCGGAGCGAGTCTGCTTGGCCGCTTCGATCAGGTCTTCTTCCTTGTGCACCACGCGCATGCCGCGACCACCACCGCCGCCGGCGGCCTTGATGATCACCGGGTAACCGACTTCGCGACCAATGCGCAGGGCGGTTTCCTCGTCTTCCGGCAGTGGGCCGTCGGAGCCTGGAACGGTTGGCACGCCGGCTGCGATCATCGCGTCCTTGGCCGACACCTTGTCGCCCATCAGGCGAATGGTCTCGGCTTTCGGGCCGATGAAGGCGAAGCCGGATTTTTCCACCTGTTCGGCGAAATCGGCGTTTTCCGCGAGGAAGCCGTAGCCAGGGTGGATGCCGTCAGCGCCGGTCACTTCAGCCGCGGCGATGATGTTCGAGACCTTCAGGTACGAGTTCGTGGCCAGTGGCGGGCCAATGCAGATGCTTTCGTCCGCCAGTTTCACGTGCATCAATTCGGTATCGGCCGTCGAGTAAACAGCGACGGTCTTGATGCCCTCTTCCTTACAGGCGCGCAGGATCCGCAGCGCGATCTCGCCGCGGTTGGCGATCAGGACTTTTTGCAGTTTCTTCGCAGGTTTCAACATCGAAGGCGCTCCGCGGTTCAAACGATGGTGAACAGCGGCTGGTCGTACTCAACCGGCTGACCGTTTTCTACCAGGATGGATTCGATGACGCCGGCTTTTTCGGCCGTGATGTGGTTCATCATCTTCATCGCTTCCACGATGCAGATGGTGTCGCCCACTTTCACGGTCTTGCCCACTTCAACGAAGGCTGGCGAGGTCGGTGCCGGGGTGCGGTAGAAAGTACCGACCATTGGCGACTTGACCACGAAACCGTTCAGCGCAGGGGCAGCAGGTGCGGCAGGTGCAGCGCTAGCAGCAGGTGCGGCGGCTGGAGCAGCAGCGGCAGGCGCCGGCGCTTGCATCTGGGGTGCGTAGAACTGTTGGGCCGGGGTCTTGCTGTGACGGCTGATCCGTACGGATTCTTCGCCTTCCTTGATTTCCAGCTCGTCGATACCGGATTCTTCCAGCAGTTCGATCAGTTTCTTAACTTTACGGATATCCATGAATCATCAACTCCCAAGGGTCGGTCAGGGGCGTTTAGCCTGTTCTTCAATGTGTTCCAGGGCGGCCTCCAGGGCCAGTCGGTAACCGCTGGCGCCAAGGCCGCAGATCACTCCTACCGCTACGTCGGAGAAGTAAGAGTGATGGCGGAAAGCTTCGCGTTTATGCACGTTCGATAAATGCACTTCGATGAATGGGATGCTCACCGCCAGCAGCGCGTCACGTAAAGCAACACTTGTGTGCGTAAAAGCGGCGGGATTGATCAGGATAAAGTCCACGCCTTCGCTGCGCGCGGCGTGAATGCGATCAATCAATTCATACTCGGCATTGCTTTGCAGGTAGAGCAGATGGTGGCCGGCTTCACGGGCCCGTCGCTCCAGATCGAGGTTGATCTGTTCGAGGGTGACTGCACCGTACACACCCGGTTCGCGGGTGCCGAGCAGGTTCAGGTTGGGTCCGTGCAGAACCAGTAAGGTCGCCATCGGCTGTTCCTTGTTATTGATGTGGGTACGTCAGAACCCGGCGACTATGCCGCAAAGCCTTTGTGACTGTCCAGTTCTCTGCAATAGCCAGCACGATTAGCGAGGATTGCGCAAAATTTGTGACTAGGGCCTTGGATCCGGTCATTGGTAACACGGTTGCGAGTACACAGGAGATCAAATGTGGGAGCGGGCTTGCTCGCGAATGCGGTGTATCAGTCAACCTATCCATCACTGACCCACCGCATTCGCAAGCAAGCCCGCTCCCACATTTTTGATGTCCGTCTGATTTGGGGGATGGAATCAGACGCGAAATGCCTGCACGGCCGTGTTGAGTTGCCCGCCGAGTACCAACAGATGCTCGCCCTGGCGGCGGCCCTGGCCAATGCGCAGCAGGTTGTCCTCACCCAACTGGTGGATGCGCTCGCTATTATCGCGGATCTCACTGACCGCGCCGCTCTGCTGGGCCGTTACATCGGCAATCCGGATGGCTGTGTCGGAAATGGTCTGGATCGCGCCGACGATTTCGTCCAGTGCGCCGTCGGCCGCTTCGGCTTGCTGGGCGGTGGCTTCGGCGTGTTCGACCTGGGCGCGCATGCCTTCCACCGATTGCCGTGCTGCGGTTTGCAGGCCGGCGATCAAGGTCTGGATCTCGGCGGTGGCGCCCGCCGTGCGCTGGGCCAGGGAGCGTACTTCGTCGGCGACCACGGCAAACCCACGCCCGGCCTCACCGGCGCGGGCGGCTTCGATGGCGGCGTTGAGCGCCAGCAGATTGGTCTGCTCGGCAATCGAGCGGATCACCGTGAGCACGTTGCCAATGGTCGCGGACTCTTCGGCGAGTTTCTCGATCATTTGCGCATTGCCCTGCACTTCGCCCACCAGCGCGTGCAGGCCGGTCAGGCTCAAGCCGATCACCCGCTGGCCATGCTCTACGGCCTCGCCGGCGCTGCGGCTGGCCCCGGCGGCCTGGCTGGCGTCACCCGCGACCTGCTGGATAGTGGCCTCCAACTCGCCCAATGAATCACGGATTTGCGCAGTGTCCCCGGCCTGGCGTTCGGCGCCGTCATGCAGGCCGCCGCTCAGTTCGGCCAGGGCGCGGCTGCTGCCGGCCACTTGCTCGGCATTTGCGCGAATAGTGCCCACCAGGTTCACCAGGTAAGTCCGCAGGCGATTGAGCGAGGCTTCAATATCATGCAGTTCACGGTTGGTTGCACCCAGGGCGATCTCCTGGCTGAAGTCGCCCTCGGCCCAGGTCGACAGGGCCGGCGCCAGGCTGGTCAGCACCCGCGCCAGGCGCCGTTGCAGGGTGTCGATGAGCAGGGCGATCATCAGGATTAGGCCAATCATTACGCCCTGGATCACCCGCACTTCGCCCTGGATTCGAGCGTGCTGGGCGCGCACTTCGGGCTCCAGCGCAGCAATGGCGTGCTGCACGGTGTTGATTTTCAGGTGGGTGGCGGCGGCCAGTTCGGTACGTTTCTGGATTTGCTCGCGGGTCCGCGCCAGTTCGGAAGGGTAGCGCATGAGCAGGCTGTTGAGCTCGCGCTTGAGGCCCACGCCGGTGTCTTCGGCGACCGTGGTTTCGCTGCTTTCCAGGCCCATCAGCGCCGAGAAATCATCGCTGTTGGAGGCGCTGCTGGCGGTCACGCCCAACAGCGGTAGCTGCTCAATCAAGTCCGCCTGGCTGCGGATGTTGGCCAGTTCACGCTCCACATCGGCCGCCAGTTCGCTGCGCCCACTGCTCACCAGTTTGTCTCGCGCCAGGGATAGCCGGCCCAGATGCTGCGCAGCGGCGAGCAGCGGTGGTAGATAACGCGCCGCGTCCGGTGAGCTGACGCCGATGGCGTACTGGCTCAGTTGCTCCAGATTGGCCCCCAGCTCCCGCTCGGCTTGCAGCAGCAAGGCTTGTGGGTCGCCGGCCAGCTTGCCGGCGGCCAGCAGGTCGGTCTTGCTGAAACCCTCAAGGTCCAGCAAGCCGGGGCGCAATTTTTCGCTCAGCTCAGGCGGCAGTTCGTCCAGGTTCAGCGCCAGGCTTTCCAGGCTCTGGCCGGCAGCGCTCAGGCGCAAGGCATCGCCGCTGGCCAAATAGTCGTCGATATTGCGCGCGGTCTGGTTCTGGAAGGCTTGGGACAGGCCCAGATAGCGCTCCATCAGCACATAAGGGCGTTCAAGCGCCCGTTGCGACCACCAGAGCGTAGCGCCCAGGGCCAGGCAAACGGCGACCAGCAGAAGGGTATTGAGATTTGTCAGCAGCTTCAGGCGCATGCGTGGTTTCAACCAACGGCGGAAGAATAAGTGCCTGAAGTTATTGCGTTTTCGTTACAGTGTTATGACGGACTGAGTGGAATCCGATGAAAAGGTGGCACTTTGCCTTGACGTGCCTGCGGCGTGTACGCGATTGCGCCCGGCGTCCTTGGCGCGGTACAGCGCTTCGTCGGCCTGGGCGGCCATCATCAGGCTGTCGGAGCCGTCGCACAGCTCGACCACTCCGGCGCTGAAGGTGCACCACAAGTCCTGGGGCTGGGCCGGGTAGTGGATTTCGGCAAAGCGCCCACGGATTTCATCGAGCACTTTGCAAGCGGCGTCCAGGTCGGTGTCGGGCATCACGATGGCGAATTCTTCGCCGCCGTAACGGCCGATGTAGTCGGTCTTGCGCAGGCGCTGCTTGAGAAACAGCGCCAGGCTCTTGATCACGCGGTCGCCCATGGGGTGGCCGTGGCTGTCGTTGACCCGCTTGAAGTGGTCAATGTCGAGCATGGCAAAGCTCAACGGCTTGTTCTCGCGGCGCGAGCGGAAGCTGCAGTCTTCCAGCAGTTGCAGGATATGGGTGTGGTTGTACAGGCCGGTCAGGCTGTCGCGCACCATCCGCGCCTTGAGGTGGCGGGCGCGGGCGGCGCGGTTGCGCACGGTGGTGATCAGGTGGCGCGGCTTGATCGGCTTGGTGAGGAAGTCGTCGCCGCCTTCGCTCATGGCGTCCAGCTGTTTATCCAGGTCATCTTCGGCCGACAGATAAATGATCGGCACGCTGACATAGCGGTCATTGTGGCGGATCACCTTGGCCAACTCGGTGCCGGTACAGGCTGGCATATACATGTCGAGGATGATCAGGTCGGGCTGGAAGTCCGCCAGCTCGGCCATGGCCTGGATCGGCTCGATCAGGGTGCGGGTGACGATCCCGGCGCTGTTGAGCAGGCGTTCGGTGTGCATCGCCTGGGCGCGGGAGTCGTCGATGATCAACACTTTATAGGGTTCGTACTGGGCGACGCAGGTCAGCACCTCGATTTTTTCCAGCAGGCTCGACGCCTCCAGGGTCCCGGTAAGGAACTCCTGGCCACCGGCGCGCACGGCGGCCAGGCGGGTGGGGGTGTCGGTTTCGTGCAGGCTGAAGAACAGCAGCGGCAGTTTCTGCTCCAGGCCTTCCTGGGCTTCGGCGGCCAATTTCAGGCCCAGGCCGGCGCCACAGAAGTCCACGTCCATCACAATCGCCGCCGGCAGGCGTTCGGCCATGGACGAACGGAAGGCGGCCACGCTGTCCAGGGACTGCGCACTCAAACCAAAGAATTCCAGCTGCTTGGCCAGGCGCTCGGCGCGGTCGTGATCGGCGAGCATCACGTAGATCGGCTTGCGCATCGGCGGCAGGAAGGTCTGATCCAGCTGGTCGCCCTGACGCAGACCGGTCCGCGACAGGCGCTGCATCAAACGGTTGAGGTCGGTGATCAGGTGACTGCTCAGGCGGCCGCGGTTTTCGTCCACGGCTTTAAGCGACTCGATGATGTGCCGGGCCAGTTGGCCATGCTCGGGTTGTTCGAAGCGTTCGGCAAAACGCAGCAGGCGCAGATTGGCCTCGCTGAGTTCATTCAATTCGGCGTTCGACCATTCGCTGCGCTGTAAACGCTGCCAGATCTCAAGAATTTGACGCGCCTGATGAATTACCCGCTGGGCAAAGTGGTGCTTGAGACGCTCACGACTGGGGTCTTCTGGCTCGGTCATATCCTGACTACTAGGTAAGGGTGCATGCTGAGGTCGACTGGTGGCTCTATGCTAGCACCTCTTTTCATTCGCACGAGTGTCATACGTCAATTAACTGCAGCGTCCTGTGGATTCATTTGCTGACCCTTGGGTCGCGTAGGCGCATCGGCGCCCATCCTTTATAGTTGAGTGCCAGCTTTACGCCACCTTGATTAAAAGCCCCGCACCGACGGGCACGATGGGGTAGGGTTGTGGTCGTAGCTATTGAACTCAAGTGACTGAAAGGATATCCGCCATGCTGGACTGGAAAAACCGTGCAGGCAGCGCCCCAGGCCCAAGCCCTGCGCCCAAGTCGGCCTCCCGCAGCTATTTTCGTAATCTGTTGATGAGCCGTGCCCTGATGACCCTGGTGGTGATTTACCTGTTGGTCACCGGTGGCCTGGGCTGGTATTGGAGCCAGGAGCCAGCGTTGTTCCCGGTCCAGCAAAATGCGCAAATTGCCGCCGAAAAAGACGGCAAGCAAATGGTGCTCGGCTTTACCACTGTCGAAACCGTCAAGACCGTGGTGGGTACCCTGCTGAACAAGCCTGGCGGTTATATTTCCAATGACCGCTTCCCGCCTGGGTTGTGGATGGACAATATGCCCAGCTGGGAATATGGCGTGCTGGTGCAGGTGCGTGACCTGACCCGTGCCCTGCGCAAGGACTTCGCCCGCTCGCAATCGCAATCGGCCGAAGACGCCGACCTGGCCAAGGCCGAGCCGCGCTTTAACTTCGACAACAAGAGCTGGGTGCTGCCCTCCAGCGAATCGGAGTACCAGGAAGGCATCAACTCCCTGAACCGCTATCAGGCGCGTCTCTCCGACCCCAACCAGAAAGGCGCGTTGTTCTACGCGCGTGCCGACAACCTGAACAACTGGCTGGGCGATGTTGCTACCCGCCTCGGTTCGTTGTCGCAGCGCCTGTCGGCCAGTGTCGGCCGGGTCAAGCTCAATACCGCGCTGAAAACCGAAACGCTGGCGCCGGGCGAAGTGCCGCAGCTCGATGAAGAAGTGGTGGAAACCCCATGGATGCAGATCGACAACGTGTTCTACGAGGCCCGCGGCCAGGCCTGGGCCCTGTCCCACCTGTTGCGCGCCATCGAAGTCGACTTTGCCGACGTGCTGGCCAAGAAAAACGCCACCGTCAGCGTGCGCCAGATCATTCGTGAGCTGGAGGCGTCCCAGGAAACCCTGTGGAGCCCGATGATCCTCAATGGCAGCGGCTATGGCGTATTGGCCAACCACTCGCTGGTGATGGCCAACTACATCTCCCGCGCCAACGCGGCGGTGATCGACTTGCGTCAACTGCTGAACCAGGGTTGAGTCATGGTCGATAGCGCCAAGGAGGTCGCGCACCGCGCGGCCTCGGATGCCGAACACATCGCCTGGGTCGACGAGCAGGACAACCTGCTCGGCGCCCTGGTGCGTGCTGACCTGCGCGAGCGCGGGCTGATCGGGCGCGGCACCTACATCATGCTGTTTAACTCAAAGGGTGAACTGTGCGTGCACCGGCGCACCCTGAGCAAAGCCATCTATCCCGGTTATTGGGACGTGGCGGCGGGCGGCATGGTCGGGGCTGGCGAGACCTACGAGCAGTCGGCCGCCCGTGAGCTGGCAGAAGAATTGGGCGTCAGCGGTGTAGAACTGACCGCCCACGACCACTTCTTTTTCGAGGATACGGGTAACCGGCTCTGGTGCTCGGCGTTTTCTGCGGTCTGGGATGGGCCGCTGCAGCTGCAGCCCGAAGAGGTGCTGGAAGCGCGTTTTATGTCCATTGAGGCAGTCCTGGCCGATATCGAGCAAAAGTCCTATTGCCCCGACTCCCTGGCCGCCTTAAAACGCTATCTGGCGGCGCGTCGCTAAAGTTGCATAAATTGGCGCCATTTGGCTCTTAGCAAGTAGGCTTTTTGCCGTTACACTGCGCGACTTTTCAAGCCGAACTGCCTTGGCGGTTCGGTAGCGCTGCCCCTGCCTGAGTGGGGCTTCGCGGTTGGTGGCCGGTTGACGGGCACTGATCAGTCTTCATCCTCCCAAGAGGATTGCCGGTGGCCAAAAAAGCCGCATCCTTCGCCGCCCTTGGTGGCCTGGTGTTTTCCACCGACGCAGGTCGGCATTGCCCGGACTGTCGCCAGCCCGTGGACGCCTGTACCTGCAAACAGACCCTGATTCCCGAAGGTGACGGTATTGCCCGCGTACGCCGCGAGAGCAAGGGCCGTGGCGGCAAGACGGTGACCACCATCACCGGCGTGCCTCTGGCGGCCGAGCCACTCAAGGAGTTGGCCACCGTGCTGAAAAAGCGCTGTGGCACCGGTGGCGCCCTGAAAGACGGGATCATCGAAATCCAGGGCGATCACGTCGAGTTGCTGTTGGCCGAGTTGATCAAGCTCGGTTACAAGGCGAAGAAATCCGGCGGCTAGCAGCCTCTGTGAAACCCGCACCGACGAGCGCGCTCGTCGTCTCCATGGTTTCACAGAGCCTGTTCCTGACCGGTGTCTAAACTCTGTCCTGCGAGCGGGGTCTACCTCTCTCACAGGCAAATCGTCATTTTCACTCTTTAGACTGCGCCAGCCTCTGACTTGGGTGGCGCTCTTCGACTTTATATAGGGGACTTCGATGTCCGTACGACGCACACGCAAAGACGATGGCAGCCAATGGACAGTTGCGGACAGCCGCAGTGTTTACGGGATTCGCCATTGGGGGGCCGGATATTTCGCGATCAATGATGCCGGTCGCGTTGAAGTCCGTCCGAACGGCCCGAACAGCTCGCCCATCGACTTGTACGAGCAAGTGGACGAGCTGCGCAAAAGCGGCCTGTCCCTGCCGTTGCTGGTGCGCTTCCCGGATATCCTGCAAGACCGCGTGCGCCAGCTGACCGGCGCCTTCGACGCGAATATCGAGCGCCTGGAATACCAGAGCAAATACACCGCGCTGTACCCGATCAAGGTCAACCAGCAGGAAGCGGTGATCGAGAACATCATCGCCACCCAGGACGTGTCCATCGGCCTGGAAGCCGGCTCCAAGCCTGAGCTTCTGGCGGTGCTGGCCCTGGCACCGAAAGGCGGCACCATCGTCTGCAACGGTTACAAGGACCGTGAGTTCATCCGCCTGGCGCTGATGGGCCAGAAGCTGGGCCACAACGTGTTTATCGTGATCGAGAAAGAGTCCGAAGTGGGCCTGGTGATCGAAGAAGCCGCCAACCTCAAGGTCAAGCCACAGGTCGGCCTGCGGGTGCGCCTGTCGTCCCTGGCGTCGAGCAAGTGGGCAGACACCGGTGGCGAGAAGTCCAAGTTCGGCCTGTCGGCGGCGCAGTTGCTGTCGGTGGTCGAGCGCTTCCGCGCCGCCGGCCTGGACCAGGGCATCCGCCTGTTGCACTTCCATATGGGCTCGCAGATCGCCAACCTGGCGGACTACCAGCACGGGTTCAAGGAAGCCATCCGTTACTACGGTGAACTGCGCAACCTTGGCCTGCCGGTGGACCACATCGACGTCGGCGGCGGCCTGGGCGTGGACTACGACGGTACCCACTCGCGCAACGCCAGTTCGATCAACTACGACATGGACGACTACGCCGGCGTAGTGGTGGGCATGCTCAAGGAGTTCTGCGACGCGCAGAACCTGCCGCACCCCAACATCTTCTCCGAAAGCGGCCGCTCCCTGACCGCTCACCACGCCATGCTGGTGGTGCAAGTCACCGACGTCGAGAAACACAACGACGACGTGCCGGTGATCGAGAACAAGGAAAGCCTGCCGGAAACCGTGCAATGGCTGGTTGACCTGCTGGGCCCGACCGACATTGAAATGGTCACCGAAACCTACTGGCGCGCCACCCACTACATGAGCGACGTGGCCGCCCAGTACGCCGACGGGAAACTGACCCTCGCGGAAAAAGCCCTGGCCGAACAGTGCTACTTCGCCGTGTGCCGCCGCCTGCACAACTCGCTCAAGGCCCGCCAGCGCTCGCACCGCCAGGTGCTGGACGAACTCAATGACAAGCTGGCCGACAAGTACATCTGCAACTTCTCGGTATTCCAGAGCCTGCCGGACACCTGGGCCATCGGCCAGGTACTGCCGATTCTGCCGCTGCATCGCCTCGACGAAGAGCCGCTGCGCCGTGCAGTACTGCAAGACCTGACCTGTGACTCCGACGGCAAGATCAAGCAATACGTCGACGAGCAGAGCATCGAGACCAGCTTGCCGGTGCACGGTTTGAACGAAGGCGAAGATTACCTGCTGGGCATCTTCCTGGTGGGCGCCTACCAGGAAATCCTCGGGGACATGCACAACCTGTTCGGTGACACCGACTCGGTGAACATCTACCAGCGCGACGACGGCACCGTCTACAGCGCCGGGATCGAGACCCACGACACCATCGAAGACATGCTGCGCTACGTGCACTTGTCGCCGGAGGAGTTGATGACCCACTACCGTGACAAGTGCGCCAGCGCGAAGATCACGGCGGCGGAGCGTACGCAGTTCCTGGATGCTTTGCGCCTGGGCCTGACCCGCTCCTCGTACCTGTCTTCCTGACTTATCAGATGCGCGGCGCCTCATCCACGTCATAACGGTCGCGCAGCGGAACGCCCATTTCCTCACGGAGGGCGTTTTCCGTGAAGGGATAAGGGTTGACGTTGGTCGCTGGAGTGTTGGGGTTATTGTCAAAGTCGAAAGGCGTGGCATCCGTGGGAATTCCAACCACTTGGTATTCCTCGTTGTTTACGGTTCTCGGCACTCCGCCTCTGAGGAGGGGGGCTCCATTAGCGTCCTTCAGGATTTGTTTGCCAGGTATGCCCGTCCCTGTGGCTCCATTGAACGCGTGAGCGAGTTCATGATGGAGCGTAATCTCCGGGGAGATGGAAAAGGTCTGGTCAAAGTCAGCGGGTTCGAAAACGATTTCGGGCTGGGTCGAAACTGAACCCGGTTTGTTGTCTTTTATATAACCAAACTCAGGGCGGAAAGGGTCTTTCCTGAGCTCAGCGTTTGAGGTGTACTCATTCCTGAATCCGTAGGCGCTAAAGCCGGGGGTGTGCGATTCGGTAAGGACGATAGGCCTATGCCCGTCTTCAACAAATTGATCCATGGCTTCGAGTGCTTTTTGACCCGCTGGTGAGGCTCTTAGTCGGTCTATAACATCTTCCGTCTGTTCTATGAATTGTTCTGTACCTTTTATTACCAAGCCTTTTCTACCGCTCTCGGAATATGTAACAGGGATGATTTTAGAGTTGCCTTGGTTGTTAATTGTGTCGGTAGACTTGGCATAGATCTTATCGTTTTTATCATAAGAGTTAATGGTGTCGGCGCCCTCGCCGCTATAAAAAGTAGTCCGGTAATAACCACTCAGTGTGTCATTGCCCCTTCCCCCGTTTAGTACAACCTTGCCAGGCCCAGCGTAAAGATGGTCATCTCCCCTGTCGCCGTTGAGGAATAACACTCTGTTGGTAGGACCAAAGCCTGCATACAGGTGATCGTTTCCTTTTCCTCCCGATATCGCAGCGTTGCCCGTGCCGGCAGTAATTGTGTCGTCGCCATCACCGCCAGTTACCGCCATATCGCCGGTGCCCAGGCGTATGTGATCGTTTCCTTTTCCACCGATCACGGTCCCCACTCGCCCATTTGAAACAATATCGTCATCACCGTCGCCGCTGTTTATGTGCATTTCGATGTTGACGTACTTGTCGACGGTAATGCGGTCATTGCCTCCAGCAGTGTTGATCCTCAGTGAGTGCGCGTTGTTGTTTGCTGTCAGTGGGAGTTTGTAGTCTTTGCCATTGATACGCGCGTTGAGCTGGTGGTTTGCGCCAACGGTAATACTGACGTTGTCAGCCCGGTCGGAGGTGGTAATCAGCACTCTGCTGACATCGGGCACACGCTTGCCTTGAGGGTCTGTTTTATAGGTTGAAATCTGCTGGATCTTGGTGTTTCCATCATCCGCTAAAACGCTGATATGAGGGGTGCCGGCCGGTTCCGCCGGTGGAGTGACGCGTGGTGAAAGGGGGGCTGCGGTTGCTGGTGTCGGGAGTATATTCATTCACAGACCTACCTTGGATGAGAGGTGATGTTTGACCTCGAAGGTGTAAATGCTCTGTGGTCTGCTCCCCGAAAAACAGCCAAGCTGTTTTGTAACAATCAACAGATAGCCCGCGTTCTCAGGGTTGGCCGAGCCAGCGGTCCTGTTTGTTCAGTCGCCACGCAATCGCCCACAACGTCAGACTGCGCACCGCCATAAACAGCAGGAACGTTATCCACAGCCCGTGGTTACCCAAACCCTGCAGCGCCCAGGCAAGCGGCAGCATAATCAGCACCGTCAGCAGCATGCCATTGCGCATCTCCCGCGCACGGGTCGCGCCGATAAACAAACCGTCCAACAAGTAACTCCACACCGCAATCAACGGCAGTACCGCAAGGTACGGCAGGTAGAGATCGGCGGTTGCGCGCACGCTGGGGATATCGGTCTGCATGGCGATAAACAGGTGGCCGCCGAAGGTAAACAGCAGGGCGAAGCCGAGACTGGCGATCAGTGACCAACCGCAAGCGACCACCAGTGAGCGGCGCAGGGCCTGGCGGTCATGGGCGCCGATGGCGTGGCCGCACAGCGCTTCTACCGCGTGGGCCAAACCATCCAGGGCATGGGCGGTCAGCAACAGCCCGTTGAGCAGCAGGGCATTGGCCGCGACGGTGGCATCGCCCAGCCGCGCACCTTGCACCGTGATCATGAAAAACACCGACTGCAGCGCCAGGCTGCGGATAAAGATGTCGCGGTTGACCGCCAGCAGCGCGCGCCAGCTTTGCCAGACCTTGAGCGCCGCCCAGGCGATATGCCCAGGGTAGGCGCGCAGGGCTTTTTGCGTGAGGGCCAGGCCGAGCAGGGCGCCGGTCCATTCGGCAATCACCGAGGCCCGCGCCGAACCGACTACGCCCCAGTCCAGGCCCAGCACAAACCACAGGTTCAGGGCGATATTCACCAGGTTAGTGGTCAACAGAATCGCCAGCGGCGCCCGGGCGTTTTGCGTGCCCAGGAACCAGCCCACCAAGGCATAGGTAGCCAGGGCGGCGGGCAGGCCGAACAGGCGGGTGTGGAAGAACTCGCGGGTCAGTTGATTCAACTCGGCGGAGGGCTGCATCCACTCCAGCGCCAGGTGGCTCAGGGGAATGCCCACCGTGCCGAGCACCATTGCCAACCCCAGTGCCAGCAGCAGACCTTGCAGCAGGATTTGCCGCAGCGCCGCGCCATCATTGCGCCCGGCGGCCTGGGCGGCAAACCCGGTGGTGCCCATGCGCAGAAAGCCCATGGCCCAGGCCAGGAAGGTATACAGGCTGGCCCCTACGGCCACGGCGCCCAATTGGTGGGCGTGGGGCAGATGGCCGATGACCATGCTGTCCACCAGCGCCACCAGCGGTACCGAAATATTCGACAGAATCATCGGCGCGGCCAGGGCCCAGACACGGCGGTGAGTGGGGCGATGACGCCAGTCGGTGAGTAAGGTGGACATGCGGGCTCCTTGGGGGAGCGGCATTGTAACGCTGCCTGGGCAGCATCGCAGACCCAATGTGGGAGCAGGCAAGCCAGCTCCCACAGCAGGTCCCAGCGTTGTGGGTGGCAATGTCGGCATGATGAAGGCTCATGGCTGCGCTGATGAGCTTTCGCTTCTGGCCAGCACGCGAGGCTGAGTTAAATACCCGCCTTCTCCTCAGAACAGCCAAACCCCATGGATAACTCCGATATCGCGATCACCCTGGTCCTGATCTCCGCCTTCATGCACGCCACCTGGAACGCTGTTGTCCGAGCCGGCAGCAGCCGCTTCATGACCCTGGCCATCGTCGATGGCACGGCGCTGGTGATCTGCCTGGCGGCGCTGCCGCTGGTCAATGTGCCGAGCCTGCAAGTCTGGGGTTATGTACTGCTCTCGGTGATATTGAATACGGTCTATCGCCTGTTTCTGATCAAGGCCTATGAGACGGGCGACTTCGGTCAGGTCTACCCGGTGATGCGCGGTGTGCCGCCGGTGCTGGTGGCGTTGTTTTCCTACTTTCTGCTGCATGAGCAACTGTCGTTCCAGGCGATGGCCGGGGTGTTGTTGATTTGCCTGGGGATCATCAGCCTGACATTTGTACGCAGGATGACCGCGCACATGCTCAAGCCGATCCTGATGGCGGTGGGCGCTGGAGTGTTTATTGCGTCCTACACAGTGGTGGACGCCAAGGGTGTGAGAGCCAGTGAAACGGTGCTGCAATACATTATTTACCTGACGGTGTTCCAGAGCATTCCTATCCCGCTGCTGGCGTTTTGCAAGGAGCGTGCGGCACTTGTCCAAACCATTGGCAGTCATTGGCGAGTGGGTGTCTTGGGGGGTGTTTTTTACCTGGCATCCTACGGCCTGGTGTTGTTCGCGCTGTCGCTGGACGCGGTGGCCAAGGTCTCAGCGCTGCGGGAAACCAGTGTTATTATCGGCGCCATTATTGCCGCGCTGTTCTTTCATGAACGGTTCGGCTGGCGACGGATGCTCTCGGCGTGCGTCATTGTTTGCGGGATCATCCTGATCAAAGTGAGCACTTGATGGCTCAGCGTCCTCCACCCACTGCGATGCTTCAGGCTTTTGTCAGCGCCGCGCAAACGGGCAGTTTCGCGCGTGCGGCATCTGAGCTTAACCTCACCGCCAGTGCCATCAGCCATCAAATTGCGGGCCTGGAAGAGTGGTGGGGCGTGCAGTTGTTTGAGCGGCACTCACGTGGCGTCAAGCTGACGTCGGCAGGGCACGCCTTGTTGCCGGTCACTGATGGGTTTTTCAAAGGGCTGGAGGCGGCGTTGCAGGTTCTCAATCCGCGCGAAGCCCAACCGTTGTACCTCTCGTGCACCTCTTCACTCTGTTCGACCTGGCTGATTCCCAGAGTGCATGGCTCGCATACTGACGCCTCGTTCAATCTCGACCTGGTGCTGACCAGCGCAGATATGAGCCCTGCCAGCCTGGGTGCTCATCAATTTGATGTCGCAGTAGTCATAGGGGGCGGGGACTATCCGGAGCATCATGTCGAGTTGCTGATGCGCGATGCGGTGTTTCCCGTATGTTCGCCGGCGTTTTATCGCGAGCATGGCGATATTGCGCCGAAGGATATCGCCCGGTACCCATTGATTCACCGGGCGGATGATCAGATCTGTCCGGGGTGGGAGAGTTGGTTTGCGTTCCAGGGGGTGGCGGCCCCCCCGTATCACCCTGGGCCTCGGTTTCCGGATTCGAGCCTGGCTATAAACCTTGCGCTCAAGGGGGCTGGGATCGCACTGGGCAGGACGGCGTTGGTATATGACCAGTTGGAAGAGGGGGGATTGGTTGCCTTGAGCAGCCCGGTGATGATGTCGCCGGCGGCGTATTACATTATTTGCCGCAAGGGTCGACAGTCCGAGCCGGCCATCGCCCGGTTGATTGAGTGGCTCAAGCTCAGCGCGGGTGAGTTTCTGCGGGAGGTTGGGGCGAGGCATCCGCAAATAGCGGGCGCTGGAGCATTTCAGAGGTAGGGTTTGACCTGACTTGGTCTGTACACAGAACCAAATCGCCCTCCGTCGGTCAATGTGATCGCCACCATAACCCGCTTCACTGGCGCTGATATATAGTTCACCCCTCAGACACCCTCACAACGAGTGCCCCATGCTTAACAAAGGATTGTTCCTGGCCTGCGCGCTGGCCCTGCTGAGCGCCTGCGATTCTTCCGACAAACCAGCAGCGCCAGCGGCCCCTGCGGCAGCGGTGACGGCGCCGGCCAAGGCCGCGGTAGACGTGGCGACGCTCAAGCAGCGTTATGCAGGCCGTGAGTTAAGCGTGGTGGACGTGTCTGAGGTGCAACTGGATGGCGCCAGCACCTTGTCGGTGAGTTTTTCGATCCCGCTGGACCCGGACCAGAAGTTCGCCGACAAGCTGCACCTGGTGGACAGCAAATCCGGCAAGGTCGACGGTGCCTGGGAGCTTTCCGACAACCTGATGGAACTGCGCCTGCGCCACCTGGAGCCCCAGCGTAAACTGGTGCTGACCGTGGACGCCGGCCTGCGTGGGGTGAATGACGCCAAGCTCGCCGCCGAGTACGTCAGCCGCCTGGAAACCCGCGACCTGCAAGCCACCGTCGGCTTCGCCAGCCGTGGCACCCTGTTGCCCACCCGTCTGGCCGAAGGTTTGCCGGTGATCGCGCTGAATGTCGACAAGATCGACGTCGAATTTTTCCGCATCAAGCCCGAATCGCTGCCGGTGTTTCTCGCCCAGTGGGGCCGCAATACCAGCCTGCAAAGCTATGAGTCCCGTGAACTGCTGCCCATGGCCGACCTGGTGTACGGCGGCCGTTTCGACCTGAATCCTGCGCGCAACACCCGTGAAACCCTGCTGCTGCCGATCGCCGGCCTCAAGCAACTGCAACAGCCGGGCGTGTACCTGGCGGTGATGCGCGCCTCGGGCACTTACAACTATTCGCAACCGGCCACGCTGTTCACCCTCAGTGATATCGGCCTGTCGGTGCACCGTTACGCCAACCGCCTGGATGTGTTTACCCAGGCGCTGGAAGGCGGCAAGGCACTCGATGGCGTCGAGCTGGAAATCCTCGATGCCGAAGGCCGCGTGTTGGGCCAGGGCAAGACCGAGAAGGGCGGCCACGCCGAACTGCCATTGCCGAAAAAGGCCCAGGTACTGCTGGCCAAGCAGGGCGAGCAAACCAGCCTGTTGCGCCTCGACAGCGCAGCGCTGGACCTGGCCGAGTTCGATATCGGCGGCCAGCCCGCGCACCCGCTGCAATTCTTTGTGTTCGGCCCGCGTGATCTGTACCGCCCTGGCGAAACCGTGCTGCTCAACGCCCTGCTGCGCGACAAGGACGGCAATGCCGTCAAGCCACAGCCCGTGAGTGTCGAAGTGCGCCGCCCGGATGAGCAGGTCAGCCGCAAATTCGTATGGGACGCCGATGCCTCTGGCCTCTATCAGTATCAGTTGCAGTTGGCCGGCGAAGCGCCGACCGGGCGCTGGCAGCTGGTGTTCGACCTGGGTGACGGTAAGCCGCAGCTGTATGAATTCCTCGTCGAGGACTTCCTGCCCGAGCGCCTGGCCCTGGAACTCAAGGGCAGCGACACGCCGTTGAGCCCGGCGGACAACGCCGTTATCCAGGTCAACGGCCGCTACCTCTACGGCGCCCCGGCGGCGGGCAATCGCCTGAGCGGGCAAGTGTATG
The DNA here is from genome assembly GCF_030687335.1 of Pseudomonas sp. FP818. Lineage (NCBI taxonomy): Bacteria > Pseudomonadati > Pseudomonadota > Gammaproteobacteria > Pseudomonadales > Pseudomonadaceae > Pseudomonas > Pseudomonas sp. FP818. The sequence continues at coordinate 674,686 of NZ_CP117427.1, forward strand.
TGCGCCCGCTGCGCGAGGCGGTCAAAGCCCTGCCGGGCTACGAGTTTGGCTCGGTAACGGAAGAAGAGCTGAGCCAGGATTTTGAACTGGACGAAAGCGTGCTCGATGCCCAGGGCCAGGAAAAGCTGACCCTGGAAAGCAAATGGAGCGAGGCCAAGTCGCCGCTGCAACTGATCGTGCAGGCCAGCCTGCAAGAATCCGGCGGGCGCCCGATCACCCGCCGCCTGGTACAGCCGGTATGGCCGGCCGAGCAACTGCCCGGCCTGCGCGGCTTGTTCGATGGCAAGGAGACCGATGGCGATGGCCCGGCGGAATTCGAAGTACTGCTGGCCAACCAGCAAGGTGACAAGCTGGCGGCCGACAACCTCAAGGTCCGCCTGATCCGCGAGCGCCGCGACTACTACTGGAACTACTCGGACAACGACGGCTGGAGCTATCACTACAACGAGAAATTCCTCAACCTCGATGAGCAGACCGTCAACATCAAGGCCGGCGATACGGCCAAGGTCAGCTTCCAGGTGGAGTGGGGCCCGTACCGCGTCGAAGTCGAAGACCCACAGACCGGGTTGATCAGCAGCAAGCGCTTCTGGGCTGGCTACCAGGCTCAGGACAACACCGAAGGCGGCGCCGTGCGCCCGGACCAGGTCAAGCTGGCGCTGGACAAACCGGCATATGGCGATGGCGATACGGCCAACGTCACTGTCACCCCGCCGGCAGCCGGCAAGGGCTACCTGTTGGTCGAATCCAGTGAAGGCCCGTTGTGGTGGCAGGAAATCGAGGTGCCGGCCGAAGGCAAGAGCTTTGCAGTGAAGCTCGATCCGAAATGGTCGCGTCATGATCTGTATGTCAGCGCGCTGGTGATCCGTCCCGGCGAGCGCAAAGCCAACATCACCCCCAAACGCGCCGTGGGTTTGCTGCACCTGCCGTTGGATCGTACCCAGCGCAAACTGGGCCTGACCCTGACTGCACCGGAAAAAATGCGCCCCAAGCAGCCACTGACGGTCAAGGTTGCGGCAAAAAATGCCGATGGCAGCGTGCCGAAACAGGTGCATGTGCTGGTGGCGGCGGTGGACGTGGGCATCCTCAATATCACCGAGTACCCGACCCCGGATCCATACTCCAGCCTGTTCGGCCGCAAGGCGTATGGCGTGGATCAGTTCGATATCTATGGGCAGTTGATCGAAGCCGGCCAGGGCCGCCTGGCCAGCCTGGCCTTTGGTGGTGACGCGGCGCTGGCCAAGGGCGGCAAGCGCCCGGACACCAGCGTCACCATCGTCGCCCTGCAAAGCGCGCCGGTGACCCTGAATGAGAAAGGCGAGGGCGAAGTCAGCGTCAATATCCCCGACTTCAACGGCGAGTTGCGCCTGATGGCCCAGGCCTGGAGCGATGACCGCTACGGCATGGCCGAAGCCAAGACCGTGATCGCCGCGCCCTTGATTGCCGAGCTGTCGGCCCCACGCTTCCTCGCTGGCGGCGACCAGACGCGCCTGGCGCTGGACCTGTCCAACCTGTCGGGCAAGGCGCAGAAGCTCGATGTGCAACTGACCGCCGAAGGTCAACTGACCCTGCTGGGCGAGCCATCGCAAAGCGTGCAACTGACCCAGGGCCAGCGCACCACCTTGCAGATTCCAGTGCGTGCGCTGGGCGGTTTTGGCCAGGGCAAGATCAAGGTTACGGTCAACGGCCTGGACCTGCCGGGCGAGAACCTGCCGGCGTTTACCCGCGAATGGACATTGGGCGTGCGTCCGGCTTATCCGGCGCTGCTCAAGCAATACCGCGCAGTGCTCAAGGACGAAGCCTGGGGCCTGCCGGACAGCGAACTGGCCCTGTTTGAACCGGCCGGGCGTGAGGCGCTGTTGAGCCTGTCGAGCCGCCCGCCGTTGAACCTGGGCGAGCAGATTCGTGCGCTCAAGGCCTACCCGTATGGCTGCCTGGAGCAAACCGCCAGCGGCCTGTACCCGTCGCTGTACGCCGACGCCGCCGTGCTGACACGCCTGGGGTTGACCGGCGAGCCGGATGCCGAGCGCAAACGCAAGATCGAACTGGGCATCGAGCGCCTGCTGGGCATGCAGCGCTACAACGGCAGCTTCGGTTTGTGGGGTGCCGATGGCGAGGAAGAATACTGGCTGACGGCGTACGTCACCGACTTCCTGCTGCGCGCCCGCGACCAGGGTTTTGCCGTACCGCCTGAAGCGCTGAAGAAGGCCAGCGAACGCCTGCTGCGTTATGTGCAGGAACGCAACCTGATTGAAGTCGACTACAGCGACAACGCCGACCACACGCGCTTCGCCGTGCAGGCCTACGCCGGGCTGGTGCTGGCGCGCAGTCAGCAGGCGCCGCTGGGCGCATTGCGCAGCTTGTTCGAGCGCCGCAGCGATGCGCGTTCCGGCCTGCCCCTGGTGCAGTTGGCGATTGCCTTGCAGAAGATGGGCGACCAGCCGCGCGCCGACCAGGCATTGCTCGCCGGTTTGGCGGTCAAGCGCAAAGCCAATGAATGGCTGGCCGACTACGGCAGCCCCCTGCGTGATCAGGCGATGATCCTGGCCTTGCTGGAAGAAAACGACCTGGCCAAAGGCAAGCGTGAAGAACGCCTGTTCGAGCTGTCGGACCAGATGGCGGCCAGCCCATGGCTGTCGACCCAGGAGCGCAACTCGCTGTTCCTCGCCGGCCGTGGCCTGCTGGGCAAACCGGAAACCAACTGGACGGCGCAGTTGAGCAGCGGCGGCGAAACCCGCGAGCTGAACAACGGCCAGTCCGGCCTGAAGCTGGAAGGCCCGTTGCTGGCTTCACCGCTGACCCTGCGCAACCCGGGCAGCGAGCCGATTTACCAGCAACTGAGCATCTCCGGTTATCCACAGCACGCGCCGGTAGCGGGTGGCGAAAACCTGAGTATTCGTCGTGAGTACCTGGGGATGAATGGCCAGCCGCTGAACCTGCAAAACCTGCGCAGCGGCGACCTGGTGCTGGTGCACATTGCGGTCAGCGCCAACAAGCAACGGGTGCCGGATGCACTGGTGGTCGACCTGCTACCAGCTGGCCTGGAGCTGGAGAACCAGAACCTGGGCCAAAGCGCCGCCAGCCTGGAAAACGCCAGCAGTCAGGTCAAGGAATGGCGCGAGTCGATGCAGAATGCGTCGATCAAGCATCAGGAATACCGCGATGATCGCTATGTGGCCGCGCTGAACCTGGACGGCTACGGCACCACGCATCTGCTGTACCTGGCCCGCGCTGTCACGCCTGGGACTTATCGCGTACCGCCGCCGCAAGTGGAGTCGATGTACCGGCCGAACTGGCAGGCAGTGGGGGATACCCCAGTGGATATGGTGATCAAGGGGCGTTAAGCGCCTCCTGTAGGAACTGGTGCTGCCTTTAATGTGGCAGCTTGCCCGCGATAGCGGTTTTTCAGCCGATGTATTCGGCGACTGACACACCGCTATCGCGAGCAAGCTCGCTCCCACAGGGCCTGTATTTAATGCACAACCCAACTGAGCAGCCACAACCCCAGCATCAACCAGATAATCCCCATGATGATCGAGGCCCGCATAAACGCCCGGACTGCCGAGTACAGCAGCATCAGGCCAATGATCAGGGTGATGATGCTGATGATCGAGGTGTCCATGCCCAGGGTGCGCGACAGGCCGTCGATAAAGTTGCCGCCGGCATTGGTCAGGGCGCCGAACAGGCCGCTGAGCCCGTCGACGATAAAGCGGATGACCGAACCGAGCGCCTGGCCCAGCCATTCGAAAAAGCTTTCTACCTGCATATGAGTTTCCTGATGAAAGGGTGGGCGTATCTGCCGGACCTGAGCCTTTGGTCGCCAATCCCTTGGGCGAGTTCCCTAGAAGCATAGAGGTTTGCCCGTTTGAATTTGCGAATAGTTGCACGCGCTACCCTGGGTAGCCTGCTGGTGGTGATAGCCCTGCTGTGGCTGGCCGACCGCCTCTGGCCCCTGCCGTTGCCCAAGGACGATCTGGCCCGTGTGGTACTGGCGGAGGACGGCACGCCGTTGTGGCGCTTTGCCGATGCCAACGGCGTATGGCGTTACCCGGTGGCGACCGATGAAGTCTCGCCGTATTACCTCGATGCGCTGCTGACCTACGAAGACCGTTGGTTCTACCAGCACCCCGGCGTCAACCCGCTGGCCCTGGTGCGGGCGACCTGGCAGAACCTGACCGGCGCGCGGGTAGTGTCTGGCGGCAGCACCTTGTCGATGCAGGTGGCGCGCCTGCTCGATCCCCATTCGCGCACCCTGCCGGGCAAGTTGCGCCAGCTGTGGCGCACCGCGCAACTGGAGTGGCACCTGTCCAAAGACCAGATACTCAACCTGTACCTCAATCGCGCGCCCTTTGGCGGCACCTTGCAGGGCGTGGCGGCAGCCAGTTGGGCCTATCTGGGCAAGTCGCCGCAACAGCTGACCCACGCCGAAGCAGCGTTGCTCGCGGTACTGCCCCAGGCACCGAGCCGTCTGCGCCCGGACCGTCACCCGCAGCGCGCCCAGGAGGCCCGGGACAAAGTGCTGCGGCGCCTGGCCGAGTTCCAGGTGTGGCCGCAATCGGCGGTCGACGAAGCCCTGGAAGAACCCCTGTTGCTGGCGCCGCGCCTGGAACCCAGCCTGGCGCCGCTGCTGGCGCGCCGCTTGAACCGTCCCGACAGCCCGCCGCTGATTCGCACCACTCTCGACGCGACCCTGCAACGCCGTCTCGAAGACCTGCTGCTGGGTTGGCGCGCGCGGCTGCCGGAGCACACCTCGGCCGCGATCCTGGTGGTCGAAGAAGAAAGCATGGCCGTGCGCGCCTACCTGGGCTCGGTGGATATCAACGATGCGCGGCGCTTTGGCCATGTGGATATGATCAGCGCTCTGCGCTCGCCGGGCTCGACCCTCAAACCCTTCCTGTATGGCATGGCTTTGGACGCGGGGCTGATTCACTCTGAATCGCTGTTGCAGGATGTGCCTCGGCGCTATGGCGATTACCGGCCGGGCAACTTCTCCATGGGCTTTACCGGCGCGGTGCCGGCCAGTACGGCGCTGTCCAGCTCGCTGAACCTGCCGGCGGTGCAACTATTGGAAGCCTATGGGCCCAAGCGTTTTGCCGGCGAAATGCGCATCGGCGGCATGCCCCTGGCGCTGCCGGCGCTGGCCGAGCCGAACCTGGCGTTGATCCTGGGCGGCGCCGGCAGCCGCCTGGAAGACCTGGTCGGTGGCTACAGCGCGTTGGCCCGCGACGGCAAGAGCGCTGCCATCCGTTTGCAGCCCGATGATGTGCTCAAGGAGCGGCCGTTGTTATCGCCGGGTTCGGCGTGGATTGTGCGGCGCATCCTCAGTGGCCAGGCACGGCCGGACCGTGATCCCCGGGCCGAGCTGGTGCAGCGCCCGGTGTTGGCGTGGAAGACGGGCACCAGCTACGGCTTTCGCGATGCCTGGGCCATTGGCGTCGGGCCGCGCTATTTGATTGGTGTGTGGATCGGCCGCCCGGACGGCACCCCGGTGCCCGGCCAGTTTGGCCTGGCCTCGGCGGCGCCGTTGATGCTGCAAGTGCACGATGTGTTGACCAACCGCGACAGCCAGCGCGGCATTATCGCGCCGGTTAAACCCGTGCCGATGAATGTCGGCGTGGCGGCGATCTGTTGGCCCCTGGGCCAGCCCATGAGCCGCAGCGACGCCAATTGCCGGCGCCAGCGGTTTGCCTGGACGCTGGACAACACCACGCCGCCGACCTTGCAGGCCCTGGACCAACCTTTGGGTGTCGGCTTGATGGAAACCGTGTGGGTCAATGCCAAGGGCCTGCGCGTGGCGGCCAGTTGCCCGGGCGCGGTATCGCGGGACATTGCCCTGTGGCCGGCACCGCTGGAACCGTGGTTGCCGAGGATCGAGCGGCGTGACGCACGCATCCCTGCGCCAGACCCGGATTGCCCGCCACCGGCGCTGGCGGCGTCGTCGCCGTTGTCGGTGGTGGGTGTGCGTGAGGGCGATCAACTGCGCTTGCCGGCGGGCAGCCAGCAGCAACTGCGCCTGAAGCTCTCGGCCCTGGGCGGCAGTGGGCGGCGCTGGTGGTTCCTCAATGGTGCGCCGCTGGGCGACAGTGCCAACCAGGACAGCATCAATGCCAGCCTGGAGCAGTTGGGGCGCTATCAACTGAGTGTGCTCGATGAGGCGGGGCAGACGGCCAGGGTTGAGTTCAGCGTGGTTGATTAGATCGCCATCGCAGGCAAGCCGGCTCCCACAGTTTGATTTGTTGACACCGTCCAATGTGGGCGCTGGCTTGCCTGCGATAGTGCCCTGACAAGCAGCGCAAATTTATTTGCCATCCCCGTCTTTGAGCCTGAAGCTATACCCCTTCAGGAGCGCCCCATGAATCTCGAACACCTTACCGAACGCATGCATCGCATCCGCGATAACAACGACTGGAAACAATTCCACAGCCCGAAAAACCTGGCCATGGCCGCCAGCGTAGAGATGGCCGAGCTGGTGGAGATTTTCCAGTGGCTGAGCGAAGACCAGTCGCGCCAGTTGCCCGCCGACAAACTCGCCCATGCCGGCCAGGAAGTGGGGGACATCGTGCTCTATCTGCTGCTGCTCTGCGGTGAGCTGGGCCTGGATATGGATCAAGTGGTCAGCGCCAAGCTGGCCGACAACGAGCGGCGGTTTACCCATGAGTGATCGCCATTTCGACCAGTTGGCCACGCGTTTTGCCGAGAAGATCTACGGCGGTGCCAAGGGCGCGATTCGCCTGGCGGTGTTGCAGGCCGACTTGACCGAGGCCCTGCCGGAGCGGCCGTTGCGCGTGCTGGATATCGGCGCCGGCCTGGGCCATATGTCGTTGTGGCTGGCCGAGCGCGGGCATCATGTGACCTTGGCCGAGCCCGCCGAGCCGATGCTCGAAGGCGCCCGCCAGCGGTTCGCCGCAGCGGGGCAGAGTGCAACGTTCATCCAGGCGCCCTGGCAGGACCTGTTGGGTCAGCTCACCGAGCCCTACGACCTGGTGCTGTGCCACGCCGTGCTGGAATGGCTGGCCGAACCCCATGCGATCCTGCCGGTGCTGCACCAGTTGACGGCGCCGGGTGGCTGGTTGTCCCTGGCGTTCTATAACCGTGATGCGCTGATTTACCGCAACTTGCTCAAGGGCCACTTTCGCAAGATGCGCAAAAATGACATGGCCGGCGAAAAACAGAGCCTGACCCCGCAACAGCCCCTGGACCCACGGGAACTGGCGGCGCAACTTGAAGGCCTGTGGCAGGTCGAAAGCCAGAGCGGGGTGCGGGTCTTCCACGACTATATGCCGGTGGAATTCCAGGCCCGCGCCGATTTGCAGGACTTGTTGGAGATGGAACTCGCTCACCGTCGTCACCCAAGCTTTGCCGGACTTGGGCGTTATTTGCACTGGATCTGCCGTCCGGTTTAAGCGGCCCAGTCTGCGGAGATCGAAATGAAGCGCTGTGCATTGATCCTGCTGTGCCTGGGGCTGGGGGCCTGCTCCAGCAACAACCCGTATGTGGCGGCCTCCAAGCCCATGCCGCCGGCGCCTGCCCAGGCGGCCAACACCTTTGATGCCAGCGCCTACCCGGCGCCGGTGCGTGACTACGGTGCCTATCGCAATTGGGCCTGGCGCAACGGCCAGTTGCCGGCCGGCTCGGCCTGGGCAGATCCTGCGCAGATCGCCGAAGCCGTCAGCGGTGCCCTTGACCAGCGTGGCCTGCGGCCGGTGCATGACCAGCGCGCGCCGGACTTGCTGGTCAGCACCGATGTGCATCTGGAAAAACGCCTGCGCCAGGTGCAGGACGATTATGGCTACGGCTACGGTGGCTACAACCGCTATGGCAACGGCTACGGCATGTACAACTCGGTGCCGATCGTGCGCACCTATGAAGTGCAAGTCGTGGTGGTGCGCGTCAACCTGTTCGACGCCCGCACGGGCCAGGCGGTATGGAGCGCCAGCGCCGAAACGGGCAGCCAGGGCAGCCTGAGTGAACGCGGCGATGCCTTGCGCCAGGCTGTGCAGAAGGCCATGACGGCGTATCCTCCCAGTTAACAGCTATTCTCATTTCAGGCTCGGTTTGCCCTTTGGAGAACTACCATGTTGCGTCGTATCGCGTTGCTCGCTTTTGCCGTGCTGCTGGGCGGTTGCCAGACTCATCAGGTCAATCACGATTTTGACGCCAGCCGCGACTTTGCCGCCTACCGCAGTTGGGCCTGGAAAGACCCGGCGTTGCAGTACCGCCCTGACGATCCGCGGATCAAGAGCGACCTGACCGAGCAGCGCATCCGCCAGGCGGTGGCCGATCAGCTCGATCAGCGCGGCTTGCGCTCGGCAGCCCCCGGGGCCAAGGCAGACCTGAACGTGCAGGCCTACCTGATCGTCGAAGACCGTCAGCAGCAAGTCACCACCAACTACGGCGGCGCCTGGGGCGGCCCGTGGAATGGCTACTGGGGCGCACCGATGTACAACGAAACCCGCAACGTCACCTACAAGGTCGCGACCCTCCAGATCGACTTGCTCGACGGCAAGGACGGCAAGCTGGTGTGGCGCGGCAGCGACGAACAGATGATGAGCAACTCGCCCAGCCCCCAGGACCGCAGTGCGGCGATCCGGGCGACAGTGACCAAGGTGCTGTCCAACTATCCGCCACGCTAAGTTGTACTCGGTCCGTGTAGGGCCGCTGCATCACTGCGATGCGGGCGCTGCGGTTTAACAGGTACACCGAGGCGATCCCTTCGCAGCCTCGCCGGGGCTCGACAGCTCCCACATTCGATCTGTGTTTCCAAGATAGATTTGCAGGTGCCGCGGCTCCCCTGTGGGAGCTGTCGAGCCCCGGCGAGGCTGCGATGGGATCGCCTCCTTACACCCGATCCACTGAGGTGCCCGCATCGCAACAATACGGCGGCCCGACAAGCCAGCATCAGGCGCTGTTTATTTCCGTCAGTCGCCAAAGTGGCGACTTGCCAGCGCACCTGCCAAGCCTTGTCTACACTGCTGTTGACTACAGGAGAGTAAGCGCTCGGCAGTTCGCCGGCAAAGGAGTGCTCGATGTCTCCCCGACTTCGTTCTGGCCAGCGTGGCGCAATCGGTCTGGTGTTCGCCGGCACCCTGGCCTTGGCCCTGGTGTTTCTGTTGCTGGTGGTCGATAGCGGCCGCCTGTACCTGGAAAAGCGCAAGCTGCAGGCCGTCGCCGACACTGCCGCCCTGGAAGCCGCCAATCGTGGCGGGCAGTGTTCAGGCAGCACCACCGCCGTCGATTACGCCAAGCAGAATGCCACCCGTAACGGCTTCACCGTTGTCGCCAACGACAGCAGCCGCGCATTGGCGGTGACGTGTGGGACGTTGCTGACCAATGCGGCCAATATCCGTGTCTTTACTGCAGATGCCACCAAGAATGAAGCCATCCGCGTCGTTGCTACCCGCACGGTGACCACCGGTATCGCCAACGGGGTCTGGAGGTTGTTCAGCGGTACGTATAACGCTAATACGACATTGAGCGCGACGGCCGTTGCGGCGCTGGCGACTCCGGTGGCGGCACTCACAATCCGCAGCACGGCAGTCGTTGTCGATACAGCCAACAAGGCTTCCACTCTCAATGCTCTGTTCGGAGGGTTGTTGGGCGGTGGCCTGAACCTGTCGGTGGCCGGGTGGAATGGTTTAGTTAATACCAATATCTCTCTACTGAGTTACCTGGACCGGCTAAAGCTCGACCTGGGCCTGACAGCGGTCGGCTATACCGAAGTTCTTGGCAATACCGTCGGTGTTGGTCAGCTCATTCAAAGTGCAATCAATGTATTGGACCCCACCAACACATTGGCCACAGATGTGACGATTGTCGGCTTGAACGCGCTCAAGACGGCGGCCGGTGCCACTCAAGTGGTGTTGGGCGATATTCTGCAGATTGCAAGTGGCACGGATGTGGCGTCTCTGGCAGTGAACATGCGGGTGTTTGATCTGATCGAAGGTTTTGTGCAACTGGCCAACAAGAAAAATGGCCTGCTGGCTAGTGTTCCGATCAACGTGCCTGGAGTGGCGCAAATCACTGCGACCGTTCAGGTTTTACAGCCGCCTCAATTATCTGCGGTCGGCAATCCAGCCAAAGCTGTAGCAGCGGGGCATAATCCTGAAACCGGTCCGAATCGCATCTATGTGCGCACGTCTCAATTGCGGGTTCTGCTCTCGGTCAACTTGCCCGTAATGAACACAGTCCTGGATCTGGTGAACGGGGTGACTGGATTGGCAGGACCGCTGGCAAATACGGTGGGTGCACTGCTACAGCTGGATGTTGTGGGCGTGATCAATGCGCTGACGTGTGGCTTGGGAGCACTGTGTACTTCGCCCAGCCTGCAGATTCTGCCTCCGCCTGTCCGTGTGGATATTGCGGTGGAAGCCGCCAGTGCCAGTAGTTGGGTGACAGCCTACAGTTGCGCAAGTCCTACCAATAAAAGCCTGACAACCAGCACCAATACCTCGCTGGTCAATCTGAAATTGGGTCAGGTTGATGGCTTGTCCAGCATTTTCGGCAGCAGTCAAACTCCGCCCCAGATGGTTGTGAAACCATTGAAGGTCGTGGATATCGGTACCGAGTCATGCCGCCGCTTTTTGATATTCAACGACTGCAACGCCCGTGTTCCCTCCGTAGGGGGTGGTATTGGGTTATCTGCCAACATTGATGTGGGTGGGAGTAAAAACCTTGCCCATACATACCTGTCCCCCGATTTGCCGGAAATTTCGCAGCCACCGTTTTATTACGCTTACACCACTAGCAATATCGTCAGCGGGCTCACGGACCCGGCCAAGGGGACGGCAGCGGGTCTTGTTCTAAATATGTACGGCCCACAGCCCGGAAATGAAAACTTACTAGGTAATATCATTGGTGGTCTTGGAACCGTGTTTAACAGCGTAACTTCCCTGTTGATCAATACCATCAAAACCACACTGACACCGTTGCTGGACTCGCTGATCAACACCCTATTACTAGCCTTGGGCGTCGACCTGAACAAAGTGGATGTAGGTGCCAACCTGAGTTGTCAATCAGGCCGCGCCTACCTAGTCATCTAACCCCCCACCCACCACCGGCAACTCCACGCAAAACCGCGCCCCATGTTCACTGTTGGCGACGCTCAGGCGTCCGCCCATGTTTTCCACAATGCCGTAGCTCACCGATAACCCCAGCCCGGTGCCGACGCCAATCGGTTTGGTGGTGAAAAAGGGCTCGAAAATCCGCTCCAGCAGCCGTGCATCAATGCCGCCGCCATTGTCTTCGACCCAGATGCGCACATGGCGGCTGTCGTGTTCGCTATACAGGGCGATCCATGGGCGAAAATCGTGGTTTTTTTCGTGTCGCGCCATCAGCGCATCGCGGGCGTTGACCATCAGGTTGATCAGTACTTGCTCCAGTTGGTCGACATGGCCGTTGACCTGCACCTTGAAGTCCATGGGCGTGATGCGCAGATCCACACCTTTACCGCGCAGGCCTTCGCCCAGCAGTGATTGCGTACCTTCCACCGCCTGGGCCGGGTCGAAGGGCTGTTGCTCGACCTCCGAGCGGCGGCCGAACACGCGCATGTGGTCCACCACCCTGGCCGCACGCTGGACCTGTGCATCGATGCGCTGGAGTTTTTCCGTCAGGTAGTCGAGTTGCACGTCGCCGTTGCCCAGGCGCTTGAGCACGTTGGCGATGGCCATACGCATGACGTTCAGCGGCTGGTTGATCTCATGGGCCAGGCCGGTGGCCATCTCGCCGAGGGTGGCCATTTTCGCGCTTTGGGTCAGTTGTTGCTGGGAGCGGCGCACTTCGGTGTTGTCGCGGCCCACGGCCTGGATTTCCTGCAACTGGCCGTGCTCGTCGAACACACCACGGTCAGACCAGACCCACCACGCATGTTCGCGTCCCGGCAGTTGCAGGCTGATTTCGGCGGTGCTGACCGGGAATTCCGGGCTCAGTTGGCCGATGCGTTTTACAAAGGCGTTGCGCTGTTCGTCCGATAACCAGTGGCCCAGGTTGATCCCCGGCAATTGGGCGGGCGTGCATTCCAGGTAGTTGGCCAGGGGCGTGTTGCCGAAGGTCAGGGTCAGGTCCGGGCGGTAGCGACAGATCATCGCCGGCGAGTCTTCGACGAGGAGGCGGTAGCGCTCTTCGCTGTCCTTGATCTGTTGCGCCGCCAGGGTGGCTTCGGTGACGTCCAGCCACAGGCCGACGGCTTCCACCGGCAAGCCCAGGTCGTCGCGCAGCAGCTTGGCTTCGTCCAGCAGCCAGTGGTAGTTGCCCTGGCGATCGCGTACGCGGTAGCGGCTGCGCACGTTGCCTTCGCGTAGCAATTGCCGGGTGCGTTCGAAGTACAGGTCGCGGTCTTCGGGGTGCACCCATTCCACGGAGGTGTCGTGGGTGCATTCGGCCAGGGTCCAGCCCAGCAGCGGCAGCAGACTGTCGCTGAAAAATGCCGGGTGCAGCGCGCCGTTGACATAGCGCTGCACGTAGATCACCGCCGGTGAGCTGGCGATCAGGTTGTCCAGGCGGGCATGGGCGGCGGCGGCCTGCAGTTGCTGGTTCTTGATGTCGCTGATGTCGAGCATGAAGCCGATCCAGCGCCGCTGCTCGCCGGCGCCCAGCACCTGGCCCTGGACGCGGTACCAGATGGGGTTCTGTTTGGCGTCGCTGCGCAGCAGGCGCACGCTGGCGAGCAAAGGTTTGCCCAGGCTTTGCAGGTCTTGCAGGCGGCTGTTGAGTTCCTGGCGGTCGGCGGGGTGGATCAGTTCCAGCCAGTTGGCCAGCACCTGTTTGGTCGGTGCATCTTCCGGGCTCAGGCTGCGCATCAGTTGGGGGGCCAGCAGGATCTCTTCACCGTTGGCCAGCAGTTCCCACCAGCCGGTGCCGAGCAGGCCTTGCAGGGCTTCCACCCGCTCCAGTTGTTGGTGATGGCGCTGCTCGCGCAGGCGGCTGAGCAAGGGCGCGGCGAGGGCGGCGGTGAGGTTCAGCCAGTCACGCTCGCTGACGTCGGCGTGGCCGCTGTAGAACCCGCACAGCAACCACGCGGCGACCCCCTGACTATCGCGGTACGGCACCAGCAGGCCCTCGGCATTGCCAAACACGCTGTGCAGGCGCGGGTGCTCGCTGCGGCCCTGAAGGGTTTTCAGGCTTAGCGGGGTGTTGCCGTTGAGGCTGTCCAGGCAGGTGCCCAGGCGCTGCCCAGGCGCCCACAGTTGCGGCGCGTCATGGGCGCTGTAGCTGCTGTAGACCAGCCAGTCCTGATCCTGCTGGTCGAGCAGCACCATCGCCGCGCAAGGGATACGCCAGCGCTGGGTCAGGCTGCGCAGGTGCTCGCTGAACACTTGCGGCAGCCGCGACAGGCTGCACACGCGCAGTTGTTCGCTCATCTGGCTGGCGAGCAGATGGTTCTGCTCGCGCTGCTGGGCCAACTGCCGGCCCCTCAGCAGGTCGCTGATATCCAGCAGGCGCAGGATCCAGCCGTCGCCATCCGGTTCGATCCAGCCACGGGTATGCAGGATGGTCTCGGCGGCGCCCTGGAAATCCAGGTCCAGGCTGTGCCGCTGCCAGTCGGCGGGGGTGCCTTCGATGCTCAGGGCGCCAGGCAGGCACAGCAGGTCGCGCAACAGCGGGTGGGCCTGGGCACTGAGGTGACGGGCTAACTGTGGGTGCAACGCGCGGCTGATATCCAGCACATGACCATGCTGATCCAGGCGCAGGTGCAAGCCTTGCGCGGTTGGGCTGGCGGGCGTCTCCAGGGCCTGGGCGCTGTTGCGGCCGAGCAGCCTGCCGAAAATTTTGTCACCGGAGTTCAAAATTGCAGGCTCGACTGGGCGTGCAACGTGGTCGGCAGCCGAGGCACCGTGCCAATGCCCGGCAGCACAATAAACGGCAGGACGTTCTTCAGGTTGGCCGAGGGGTAGTTGATCTCGACGGTCAGCACGCCTGCGGTGTAGGTCGGATTGATATGGGCCGTCTGGAACTGGAAGGTCGCTGGAATCCACTGCAATTGGCTTTGCACGGTCTGGGTCGCCCGCAGGATGAGCGCTGCATTGTAGTTGGGGGTGCTGGGGTCCAGTGCCACGCTGCGGCGCACGGCCTCGGCGGTGGCCTGGTTGAACGACTGCAGCAGCAACAGTGGCAGGCTGTAGCTGACCATGGCATAGAACACGGCAAAAAAAATCACGAACACCGCGGCAAATTCGATAGCGACGGCGCCTTTTTGCTTTCTAGGGAGGCTGGTTTTCATCACTGCGACTACCCTGACTGCTACTACCTGCTATCAGCATAGAATCAATCAGCAAAAAGGGACGGTTTTTACGTGATCCAAGGCCTCGTGGTATTTGTCTGGTTGGTGGTGTGTGCGCAGCAGGATATTCGCCAGCGGCAGATTGCCAATCGCCTGACCCTGGGTGCGCTGCTGCTGGCACTGGTCTATCTGCTGTGGAGCGGCAGCACGTGGCTGGGCACTTCCAGGGCGCAAGGGCTGTGGGCGTTCTGCCTGGCCCTGCTGTTGACCTTGCCCGGCTACGCCCTCGGGCGCCTGGGCGCGGGCGATGTGAAGATGCTGGCGGCGTTGGCGCTGGCGTCGAATTCGACCTACCTGTTGTGGTCGCTGATCGGCGCTGGCGTAGCCAATGTCGCCTGGCTGGTCTATGGGCCGCGGCTGCTGCCCCTTGCCAGCCAAGGTGTTAGAGCGCGCCTGGGTTACCTGGTGGTGGACCCGTCAAAAAAACTGCCTTTCGCGCCGTTTCTTTTAGTGGGTTTTAGCCTGGCCTGGGCGTGGCTCCATTAGTCGTGGGCGCTCTGTATCGCTATGTACATAGTTGGAAAGTACGTCTACGTTTATTTATACAAGCTAGTAGGAAGGTTCTTCGCAACCGATAGGTCAATCTTTGGCTTGCCAGGCATGGAGTAGCGCGTGGACAAAGTTACATCTGCAGTAAAAGTGCTCGTGGTCGACGATCAGCCGCTGATTGTGGAGGAGCTTTGCGAATTTCTTGAAAGCAGCGGTTATCGCTGTGTCCCTTGTGAGTCCAGCCAGCAGGCCGTGCAACGCTTCAGTGACGATCCGCAGATCGGCCTGGTGCTGTGTGATCTGCATATGCCGGACATGGACGGTATCGAGCTGGTGCAGGCCCTGCAGAAAATCGCCGGCAAGCAGCGTGCCTTCGAAGCCATTATGTTGACCGGTCGGGCCGACAAGCAGGATGTGATCAAGGCCTTGCGCGTGGGCATCTCCGATTACTACCAGAAGCCCATCAACCTCAATGAGTTGCTGGAGGGGTTGCAGCGCCAGGAAGCCGCGCTGGAAGAACGCCACAAGAATCTGCATTTGGGGAAGCTGAACCAGAAGCTGCAGTATCTTTCCGAGTCCATCGACGATTTGTACCAGGACCTGGACAAGGTCCGTCGCGGCCCGGCGCCGCAATCCGAGGGTGAGGCGGTAAGCGAGGAGGTCCTGGAAGTGCCGGCGATCTTCAATCAGCTGTCACCCCGGCAACTGGATGTTGCCCGGCTGGTGGGCAAGGGCCAGACCAACTACCAGATTGCCTGCGAGCTGGGTATTACCGAGAACACGGTCAAGCTGTACGTGTCCCAGGTGTTGCGCTTGACCCATATGCACAACCGCACCCAACTGGCGTTGGCACTGTCGCCGAGCAACTCGGCATTGCGCCAGCGGGTGACGGCGCACTGACGCTTTGCGTACAGCCATGTAGGAGCGGGTTTGCCCGCGATAGCGTCGGATCAGCCAGGGCATTTATCGGCTGACACCCGCCATCGCGGGCAAGCCCGCTCCCACATTTCTCCAGTGGCTGTGGTTTATTTGCTGCCACCCGAGCTCCCGCCTTCGCTGCCTTCGCCGAAATTTTCGGGGATCGCGTATCTTTTGCTTTCCAGCAAACGCTGCATCGCCAGCTCGCGTTCGGCGGGCGTTGCTCTCTGCACCGTGGGCGAGGCGGCTTGCCCGTTGACTTGCAGCCCCAGCCAGTTTTCCGTTTCTTGCTGGGCCTTGGACGAGGGCCCCGGTTCGATGGCCATTGCCGTCAGGGGCAGGGCCAGCAGCGTCAGGCTGGCGAGGTAATGGAATTTCATCATCGGCTCCTTCAAGCGCTTACTTGATTAGTACAGGCGGTGCATCGCTGGCCGCCGCGACCTGGTCCTTGGCCGCAGGTGTGCCGGCAGCCTTGAGTTTCTCGGCGCGGGCCTGGGCCTCGCTGACCTGCTCGGGGCTCAAGCCCACCTGGCTGGCCAGTTGCGCGGCCTGCCCCCAGTGGTCCTGGTAGATCAACAGCGTCACCAGGTTGACCGCCGCCAATTGGTCGCTTTGCTTGAGCTCCATGGCCGTCATGAACTCAAAACGCGCCTCTTCCAGGCGCCGTTGATTGAGGTAGACCACGCCCAGGTCATTGCGGATTTTCTCGTTGGTGGGCGCCAGTTGCGCCGCCCGCTGCATATGGGCCAGGGCTTGGGCGTTGTCGCCCTGGGTCGCCGCCAATTGCCCCAGGCCGTGTTCCCCTTCGGCGGCCATGCAGGTGCCCAGCAGGCTGCGGTACAGCGGTTGCGCTTCGCTGCGCCCGAGCAGGCGATAAACCTTGGCCTTGCGCTGGCGCACTTGCGGCAACGACTCCGGCAGGCTTTGCAGGTTGGCCAGGCTGGCGTGCATCTTCCCTTCGTTGGCCATGTCGTCAGCCAGGTTCAGCGACAGCTCCTGTTCGGCGCTGGGCGTGGTGCAACTGCCCGGGGTCATCAACGCCGACCAC
Organism: Pseudomonas sp. FP818; assembly: GCF_030687335.1. NCBI lineage: Bacteria > Pseudomonadati > Pseudomonadota > Gammaproteobacteria > Pseudomonadales > Pseudomonadaceae > Pseudomonas > Pseudomonas sp. FP818. The sequence goes on from NZ_CP117427.1 coordinate 691,413, forward strand.
GGCGTCTGGCCGTTACTGGCACAACCGCCGAGCATCAGCAGGCTCAGGCCTGCAATCAGTGCTTTCATCGAGTGCTCCTCAAAAGCTGCTCAGGGCCCGGGAGATCGCAATAAACGCCGGCCCCCCCAGCACAATCAATAAAGCGGGAAACAGGAAGACCATCATCACCACCGACATCTTGGCCGACATCTTCGAGATGAATTCCTGCAAACGGGTCAAGCGGCGATCATCGAGCAGTTGCTTGAGGGCCAGCAGCGACTTCATGGCACCGCCACCCTGCTGGATCAGTTGCTGCAGAATGATGCAGGTGTCGGTGAACTCATCCACGGCCAAGAGCCTGGCGGTCTTGCCCAGTTCCTCGCCCAGTTCCAGGCCCGAGTCGACCCGTGCCAGGATCAAGCGCAATTCCTGGGTCAGGGCGGGCAGCAGGCGCTGCGCTTCAACGCTCAACACACGCAGCGACTGCTCAACCGCCATGCCCGACTCGAACAGAATGCGCAGCAGCGGGATAAAGGTCGACACCTCGCGGGAGATTTGCTGCTGCCGGGCCTTGGCGGCACTGGCGAGGATGCGCTTGGGGATCAGATAGCCCACGCCCAGGCCGAGCAGGGGGGCGATCCACGGGGAGTCGGCATTGGGAAAGATCAGGCTTTGTGCCACCAGCATCACCCCGGCCAGCACCAGCGGCACGCCAATCTGGCAGGCAGCGAAGATCGAGCGCTGATTGGCTGTGCGCCAGCCCACGCGGTTGAGCAGGAGCTGGGTTTCGTTATCCATGCTCACCGAGCGTTGGGCCAACTGGCTGCTGCCAAACTGGCTGAGCAGGGTGCCGAGACGGTCACCGCGCACCAGTTGGCCTTGCAGGCGTTGGTTGACCAGGCGCTCGCGGCGGCGCTGGTTCAGCAACTGGCCGGCGATCAGCACGAGCGCAGCCAGAAATAATAAGGCACTGATCAGCAGGACCATCTCAAATACTCCGCAACATGCGCCACATCGTCAGGCAGCCCAGCACCTGCATGCTCAGCGCGGCCAGCAGCATGTAGCGGCCGCTGTCGTCATTCCACATGGTCATCAGGTAGCCGGGGTTGATCAGCATGAAATAGCCCACCATCGCTATCGGCATGCCGGCCAGCACGAACGCGGTGACGCGTGTTTCGCCGGTCATGGCGCGCAATTGCCGGGCGCCTTGTTCCCGCTCGCGAATGACCTTGATCAGGTTCTCCAGCAAGTCGCTGGCGTTGCCGCCATAGCGATGGTTGACCTTGAGTCCCAGGGCGAGCATGCGGAACTCGTCCTGTTCGTAGAATTCGGCGAAATCACTGGCGGCCTCGGGCAGGCTGACCCCCAGTTGCACGTTGCGCTGAATGCGCCCCATGGCGGGCTTCAAGGGTTCTTCGGTACTGTCTATGGCTCCCAGCAAGGCATCGGCCAGGGTGCGCCCGGACTTCAGGCTGCGCACGGTATGGTCGAGCACCTGCGGCAGTTGTTCGATCATCCGCTTCACCCGCCGCCGATAGCGCCAGGCGATGTACAGCCGCAGTATCAGCGGCGGCAACAGCAGCATGGCGAGCAGGCCGACCCAGCTCCATACCAGAAACCCGAGGACTGCGCCCAACACCCAACAGGTCAGCCACAGGCCCAGGCTGTCGGTGGGTTTGCCCAGGCCCGCACGCTGGAACATGCGCTCCAGGCCGACCCAGCGCCCGCGTTCTTCGGCCAGCAGTGGCTGGCCTGCGGCGAGCCGTTCCAGCACGCGGTCGGTTTCCGCCTGGCGCAGGCCACTGAGGAACAGGTGCAGCGACACGCCAATCAAAATCACGCAACTGAACATCAGGATGGCGCCGGTCATGGTGACGCTCCTATAGCGGCAGGGCGGATTCGCGGCGCAGCTTGTCACCCGCCGGGTTGAGGGCCTCGCGCAGGAAGCCAAAGCCGGTGCGCCGGTCATGGCGGAACAGGGTGTTGGTGACATACACGTCATCGCGCACACCCACCACTTCCACCACTTCGCTGACGCAACGCCGGCCATCGGGCAGGCGGGTCAGTTGGATCACCACATCCAGGGCCGCGCAGATCATCTGGCGCAGGGTTTTTTCGGCAACCACGCGACCGGTCAGGCCCACCAGGGTTTCCAGGCGCAACAGGGCGTCCTGGGCATTGTTGGCGTGCACGGTGCTCATGGAGCCGTCGTGGCCGGTGTTCATTGCGGTCATCACATCCAGCACCTCCACGCCACGGATTTCGCCGAGGATGATGCGGTCCGGGCGCATCCGCAGGGCGTTGCGGATCAGGTCGCTGGCCTTCACCTCGCCGTGCCCTTCGGCATTCGGCGGGCGGGTTTCCAGACGCACCACGTGGGGGTGGCCCAGTTGCAGTTCGGCGACGTCTTCGATGGTCACCAGGCGTTCGTGGGGGTTGATCAACTGGCTGAGAATATTGAGCAAGGTGGTCTTGCCGGTGCCGGTACCGCCGCTGATCAGGATATTGCAGCGCTTGCCCACCGCCTCCTGGAAAAACTCGAAGATCGACTGGTCGATGGTCTGCATCGCCACCAGGTCGCTGCTCTTGAGCATGTCTTTGCGAAACTTTCGAATCGACAGGCACGGCCCGTCCAGGGCAATCGGCGGGATGATCGCGTTGACCCGGCTGCCGTCGGGCAGCCGGGCATCGACCATCGGCGATGACTCATCCAGGCGCCGGCCCAGGGGGGCGAGGATGCGTTGCATGACCCGCTCCACATGGTGGGCGTCGATAAAACGCAGATCGCTCTGGTGCAGCAGGCCGTCCCGCTCGATAAACACCCGGTGCGGGCCGTTGACCAGAATCTCGGTCACCGACGGGTCACGCAACAGCACTTCCAGCGGGCCGAAACCGGTCAGCTCATCGACGATTTCTTCGGCCAGGCGCTCCATCTCATAACGGGAAATCGCCAGGTGCATGCGGGTGATGTATTCGGACACCTTGTCGATGACAAATTGCGCCAGGGATTGGCGCGAACCTTCCAGCAGGTTTTTCCCCGACTCTTCGATGGCGTCGATGATGTAGCGGTGCAGCACCAGTTTCAGGCCGTCGTGATCCACCGCGCTGTTAAGCCCGCGAGCGGGGGTGCCGAAGAGATTTTCGCTGCTCATTTGGTTGTCCCCAGCAGCCGTTCAAACCAACGGGTGGAGGGTTTCTCCATGCCCTCGGTGCGTTTGGCCAGGCGTTCGCCAAGCGCTTTCAGGTTCTGCGTCAGGGGCTCCCGGGGGGCCAGGCTGAACAGGGTCTGCCCCTGGTTCTTGGCGTTCAGGCGCACCTCGGGGCTCAATGGCAGCACGGCAATGACGTCCAGGCCGAAGCTCTTTTCCAGGGTTTCGGTGTCGGGGGCGGCGCCCTTGAGATAGCGGTCGATCAGCAGCCGTGCATGCTCCAGTTTCATGCCTTTTTCCCGCCACTGATTCAGCACCGCCAGGTTGCGCCGGCAGTCGAGGACGTTCTGGTCGGTACACCACAAAAGCTTGTCGCAGTGGCTGACGAAGGTGCGCAGGGCTTCGCTGTCGCGCTGGCCAGTGAGGTTCACCACGATGTGCTGGAAGTGTTGGCGCAAGGCACTGAGCAGCATGTACAGCTCGGCGGCGCTGGTCATTTCCAGCGGTTCGTCGTTTTCGGTGTAGGCGAGGATGCGCAGGCCGCCTTCGGTGGCGGTGACGGCGCTGTTGATCAAGGTGGTGTCCAGGCGGCGCAAATGGCGCAGGGCATCGCCAAAGTTGAACGAACTTTCCAGGCCCAGCAGTGCCAGGCTGTCGCCACGGGGCAGGCCCAGGTCCAGCAGCAGGGTCTCTTGCCCGCTCTTCTGCACCACCATCGCCAGGTGGCTGGCCAGCAGCGCGCCGTCGGCATTGCCCTGGGTGCCATACAGTACCGTCAGGCCACCCAGGTGCGCATTGTGGGCGACTGGCGGCAAGCGTTTATTCAAGCGCCGCACCAGGCCGGCGACCTCACTGGAACGTGAGCCGTAGGCGACAAAATCCCGCGCCCCGGCGCGCATCGCGTTGAGCACCAGTTGATTGTCCATGCCGTCGCCGAGGGCGACGATGGCCAGCATCGGCTTGGCTTCCAGGGCACCCTCGATCAAGGCGCTCTGGGCGACCACATGCTCGCGGTCCAGGCCGACGAATACCAGGTTGGCGAAGGTTACGTCCACCAGGGCCAGCAGCTCGTCGAGGCTGCCGCCACCGGCACTGACCACTTGGCCCAGGGGCGCCAGGGCCCCTTGCAGCCATTCCAGGTCGGTGGTGTTGCGGGTAATTGCGAGGAACGTCTGGCTCAGGCTATCGCTCATTGGGAAAGTCCTGTGCGTCGGTCGAAGTTGCCATTTTCCAGGAAGTACAGGCGATACCAGTTGGGGTCGTAGTTGCGCAGCTTTTCACCGGGCAGGGACGGCAGGCGGGCGTTGGCGGCCAGGGGTTGGACCAGGTGCGGGGTGACGATCATCAGCAGTTCTTTTTCCTCGCGGCTGACGTTGCTGTCACGGAAAAACGCGCCAAGGATCGGGATATCGCCCAGGCCAGGAAACTTGCTGACGGTGGAGCGGTTGTTATTGCTGATCAGGCCGCTGATCACAAAACTTTCGCCATCGGCCAGGGAGACCGTGGTGTCGGTGCGGCGCACGGTCAGGGCCGGCACCTGGATGCCTTCTAACTCCAAGGCGTTGGCGTAATCCAGCTCGCTGACTTCCGGTGCGACCTTGAGGGAAATCCGCGTGCGGTCGATCACGGTGGGGGTCAGGGTCAGGCGGATACCGAACTCTTTGTACTCGATAGAGATCGTGTCGCTGCCGGCACTTGGCACCGGGATCGGCACTTCACCGCCGGCAAGAAAGGTCGCGCTGTGCCCGCTCATGGCAACCAGGCTCGGGCGTGCCAGGGTATAGGCAAAACCGCTGCGCTCCAGGGCGTTGATCATCGCCGAAAAGCGCCCGCCGCCGATGCCGATGTTAAAGCTCTCGTTGTCCAGCGGCAGGCCCCCCCCGGCTGTGCGCGGGCTGCCGAACAGGAAGTTGCGGGTGCCGCCAAAGATCGACGTACTGGCCTCCTTGAGCTTGGTGCGGCTGACTTCGACAAAGCGGATATCGGTCTGCACCTGGCTCGGCAGGAACGGGTCGTCGGAGGGCGACAGGGCCAGGCTGGTCAGGGTCGAGGTGGCCTTGCCCTTGACGAACACCATGCTCTGGCGCGGCGCGTTGGAGCAACGGGTCCAGACCATCAGGCTGGTGGCGCCAGAGGCCACGCCGGTGAGCAGGAACGCACGATCGCCGTTGAGGTGTACGTCGGCGATTTTCGGGTCGCCGATGGCCAGGCGGGTAATAGGCATGGGCGATTGCAGGGTTTGTTGCAGGCCTTCACCGACCTCGACCACGGCCGGCAAGGCGCCCAGGTTGCTGCAGCTGTCAGCGGCGGCGAACGCCAGGCCCACAGGCAGGCTGGACAGCATCAGGGCCCAGGCCATTTGTGTGAGCGCAGGTGCGAGATGTTGGCGCATGCAAGGCATCCTTGTTCAATCAGGGATTGTGTTGGGTCGCTTGGTTACCGCGTATGACCTCAATGCCGGAGCGCCGGAATTCGCTGGCACCCCCGGCCTGGGCGAGTCTTTTCGGCGCGCCGAGCATGGCCAGTTGAGTGAACTGGTACAGCTCGCGATTGGCGCTTTGCAGTTTGGCGAAGGCCTCGTTGTCCCCGGCCCAGTACTGGCTCAGCAATTGTTCATCGGCACTGCGCACCGCCAGGCGCAAGGCGCCGACGCTGGTGGCCAGCATCAAGCGGCTCATCAACTGTTGCGGCACCGCCAGCACCACCGTCCGCGGTGGACTTGCCTGACGTTGTGCCTGGCGGGCTTTTTCTTCATCGGTGGTGGGCGGCGCAACGGCGGGCTTGCCATCGTTGGTGGGGCCCAGGTTATCGCCCACACTGAGCAGGCGCAGGGCCGGCACGATGATCTGCGAGGTGGGCTCCGGATTAGTGCCTTCCGGGCGCAGGAACAGCAGCACATCCACATAATCCCCAGGGCTCAACTGGCCTGCGGCACCGATGACTTCATCGACGGCCACCGCCAGGGCGCGTTCGTCAGGGCGGATCATGCGGGCCAGTGGGCCACCGGCATTGAAGCTGGAATCGTCCAGCCAAGTGCCAGCGCTCAGGGCTCTCAAGGGCGTGCGGCCGATGGCCTGGTCGAGGCTGGTCAAGCTGCCGGCCGGTGCGGTGCGCAGCTTTTCCAGGGTCAGGTCGGTGGCGGTGAGCGCCACATAGGGCGGCACATCATGGGCCAGCACCACCACCGATTGGCGGGTCTGGTCTTCAACGGCGGCGACGGTTTTTTCTATGGAAACACCAGAGGGCGATGGCTCTGCAGTTGGCTCAGGCGGACGGCTAAGTACCAGCCCCCAATAGCCTGCAAACAGCGCACCGATTAATAACAACCCGGCCAGGATCATGCTGACACGACTGTTCATGAAGGCTCTCCCTATCCTGTTGCACTATGGGCCCGTTTTTCCTAACGAGTTGATTTCGCAACCAGGCAGCTATGAACATCTAACGATTTCGCTATTTGACGGTAGCCGAGCTAAGACAAAATGCCATTAGCCACCACGATTTATTTTGGAACCCTCGCGCATTGCCTTAAACGCACAGGGTTATGGCGCCAGAATGGCGGCTAATACTTTGTGATTAATCCGTTCTTACAGTTGTTGAGGTGGGTTTTGTTGACAATGCTCTAGTGGCACGCGGCAATCACCGTGCAGCACTGCGATATCAGCGCAAGCAAGCGCAAAGGAGAAGTCATATGTTCCTTACCTTCATGATGAAACTCTACGTTCAACTCCAACTGTTCTTTCATCGCAAAGAGGGGGCGACGGCGATTGAGTACGTGATTCTTGTCGCGGTTATTGCGCTGGTCGTGCTGGCGGCCGGGCAACTGCTTGGGCCTCAGATCGCGGACATGTTCGAAAGAATCGGGGATGCCTTGACCTGATTGGCAATAGAGCCTTGAGCAAGCCCATCAGTGATTGTCTTGGAAGGTATTGCTCATGAACGCTGTTGTTGCGAACCGCCAGCAGATCCTGTTGGTGGATGACGAAGAAGATGCCCTCGTTGAACTGGCGGAATCGCTGGGAGACGAGGGCTTCGTTTGTTTCTGCGCCAACTCCGTCACGGACGCATTGCAGGAACTGACACTGCATCCTGATATTGCGCTGGTCATTACCGACCTGCGCATGCCTGAAGAAAGCGGCATTTCCCTGATCAAGCGCTTGCGTGAGCACACCTCACGCCAGCACTTGCCCGTGATTGTCATGTCCGGTCATGCCGAAATGGATGATGTCAGTGACATGTTGCGGTTGCAGGTCCTGGACCTGTTTCGCAAACCGATCTATCTGGTTCGGTTGATCGACACTCTGAACAATCTGTTTCCCCGGGCGTAGGGAACAGTTGGCCTGTCCGTAGCGCCCAGCTGAGGAGATGCCCTATGTTGCTTGCCCTGCTGCTGAGGATGTATGCGTGGTCGATGCTGTTCTGGCGCCGGCGGGACGGTGCGACGGCTATCGAGTATGTGATTTTGATTGTGGTGATTGCGTTGGTGGTGTTGGCGGCTGGGAGGTTGCTGGGGCCGCAGATTGAGGCGTTTTTTGGCAAGGTGGGGGATGCGTTGACCTGAGTGCGATGGCCATAGGTATCTACACTGGGTTTGTGTACATATCCGTTGCTGCGGTCACGGCCACTTAGGGTTCCGCCCTTACGGCGGCTCACTTTGGAGAAGCGCCAAAGTAAGCAAAACGCTCTTGCCGGTATGACTCACCCACATGGGTTACAAATCAGTTCACGCACATAGGTAACAGTTATTAACTGGCAGGGTCGATTTTGTGAGGATCTGACCATGCCCTGGGAAGAGCTGAAACCTATGGACCTCAAAGTGATGTTCATCGCCGCCTATTTGGCTGAAAGAGATACCTTTAGCCAGCTGTGCCGCGACTACCAGGTCAGTCGAAAGACTGGCTACAAATGGGTCGAACGGTACGAGGCTGAAGGACCCAGAGGGCTCGAAGAACGTAGCCGGTGCCGGCACAATCAAACCTATGTTGTGCTTGCTATCAGGCAAGCAATTATCGAGCTTCGTTCTATCGGGGAGACTATTCCCGGGCCGAAGAAGATTCAGAACGACTTGCGCCAGCGTTTTCCCGGGCAGGATCCACCCTCGAAAACAACCATTTACAACATCCTCAAGGCCGCTGATCTGATTGCACCTCGACGTGTGCGTCAGCGCGTGGCTGTCTATCCAAAGCCCCTGTGCAAGGCAGAGACCCCAAATCAGCTCTTTAGCGCTGACTACAAGGGGCAGTTTCTGACAGGGGCCGGAGTGTGGTGTTATCCGCTGACGATCATGGACCATGCCAGCCGCTTTCTACTGGCCTGCCAGGGCATGCGCAATACCAACTTCAAAGAAACCCAACAAACCTTCGAGCGTGTTTTTCGCGAGTATGGCTTGCCTGAACGTATTCGGACCGACAACGGCATACCGTTTGCCAGCACGGGCCGTGCAGGGTTATCACAGCTGTCGATCTGGTGGCTGCGGTTGGGGATTATCCCTGAGCGAATTGAGCCCGGCCGCCCAGATCAGAATGGGCGCCATGAAAGGATGCACCGAACCCTGAAAAGCACTTTGCCCCAACCAGCGGCGATTGCTTGGGAAGCTCAGCAGAAACACTTTGATCGCTTTATGCAGCACTATAATCATGAGCGAGGGCACGAGGCGCTTGGCCAGAAAACACCAGCCTCATGTTATTTGCCCTCACCCCGCGCTTACCCGGAAAAGCTGCCTGAAATGGGGTATGCGAGCCACGTGGAGTGTTACCTGGCTGATAGTAATGGAATCATCAATCGAGCAGGTCTTAGGATCTACATAGGCAATCTGCTCAAGCATCAGACCATTGGAATGGAGCTAATTCGAGATGATGTCTGGGAGGTGATCTTCGGGCCTGTGATCCTAGGCCGTGTCGATGCTAGAGACGCAAAGAACGGGTATGTTTCAATCAAAGTGTCACCTATGTGAATGCACTTTTTTGTAACCTATGTGGTTGTCCCGTACATGCCCCACCACTCGGTGCCTCGCCTAGGCTCGGCATGCCCGCAGTCAGGCATTGCTCCGTGGGCCCGCCGCGATCGGCCATCCATGGCCGTGTCGCGGCTACCCCGGCATCCATGCCGGGGTGCCCACTGCGCAATACCTGCCTGCGGCCATCGTGGTTTAACGGGGCGCCTGAGATCAAGATCAAAAGCCAGATCAAAAGCAGAGCCACAGCAACAGCCAGATCAAAAGCAGAGCACGGCAACCGCAGAGTCAGAGGGCGAAGCTGTGTTCCCTGTGGGAGCTGGCTTGTCGGGTCGCCGCATCGCCGGCAAGCCGGTTCCTATAGCTGATAGCTAAAACTCAATGTATAGCGCGGCCGCCGGTTAAAGCTATCCATTGCCATATCGGACATCGGCTTGGCCGCCTCCAGCGCGATGTTGTAGTACTTGGCATCGCCAAAGCGCACGCCAACGGCGGCGGATGACATGTCGCTGTCCTTGACCGGCAGGTTGTTGAACCAGGCCTTGGCGCGGTCGAGCACGACGTAGGGCTGCACGATTCTTACCCAGTCGCCGGCGCGGTTGTAGCTGTAGTTCACCTCGTAGGCCACCCCCCAACCCTTGTCGCCCGAGCCCTGGTCATCCGGGTAGCCTCGGCCGAAATTTTGCCCACCGAACACCGCACGTTCGCTGTCGGGCAAGGTGTCGTCGCTCCAGTACAGCGCTGCCGAGAGCACGCCTTGCCAGTTGTCGAAGAACTTGTCGCTCTGCACCCCGGACAGGCGCAGGCGGAAGAAGTCCAGGTCCGACTTTATCCCCTCAAGGTCACTGCGCGTGTGGGCTCCCAGTCCGTCGATGCCCTGGTACAGGCCGGCGCTTAGGATGCGCAGTTGGCGATTGTCGGCCTTGCGCCAATCCCCTTCAAAGGCCAGCGCACGCAAGTCGGTTTCTACGTCAAAGCGTTGCGGGTAACCCACCAGTTGATAGCGAGTCCTGTCGTTCACCCCGTAGAAGCGGGTGCCGAGGGTCAGGGACTCGCTGGGCGAGGCGATCAATGGGTGGCTCAGGCCGATGGAGAAGCGGTCGTTCTCGCGGTGTGGCTTGAGCGAGAAGCCGCCGTTCAGGCGGATATGGGTGCTCGGATCGCTGCGATAGCGCGCGCCATACAAGCTCAGTTGTGTGCCTTCGGCGTTGATGAATTGGCTGTAGTCGAGCCGGTAGTAATGCTCTTTGTCTTCACCCGGCGGGAACAGGCCGCTGAGGCTCACTTGTTCGCCCATTGCCGTGTGGGAATTGCTGGTGCCGGCGATCAAGGCTTGTAGGCCGCCACGGCTGTCGTCGGTCATGTTCATGCTGCTGGTAAAGGGTTTGCGGCTGGCCTGGATGTTCATGTGCGCGGCACCATCGGTGGTGCCCGGTGGCGGTACTTGCGCTTGCAGCGTGACGCCCGGAATGCGCCCCATCAAGGTGGTATAGCGCTCAAAGGTCTTGCGGGTCAGCGGGCGTTCGGCCTGGAGTTTTTGCGCCAGTTTGTCGACGTAGGCCGAGACCGAACCAATGTCGCCTTGTACCTGGTAGTCCTTGATATAGCCCTCGACCAGCACCACGCGCACCAGGCCCTGTTCGAAGCGCTGGTCGGGCAGAAAGGCGTAGGACAACAAGTAGCCATCCTGCTGGTAGCGGCGAGTGATGCTGCGGGTCGCTTCGATCAGTTGCGCGAGGTTGGTTTCACGGCCAATCAACGGCTCGAACACCTGTGCAACGTCCTTGAGCGGGTACACCGTGCCGCCTTCGATCTGCAGCTTGCGGATGGTGACTTTGGTGTCCATCAGCAGCGGTTGCGCTTGTGCGGCCGGGGTCTCGGGTAGCTGGGTCTGCGGCGTCACCGGGCGGTAGGCGTCGGCCGGCAGGTTGGGGACCGGGAGATTGCGAATGGTGTCGTTGCTGTTGAGGAAGCTGGGTAGGGTCTCGGCGTGGACGTAGGCGCTGAGGGTGAGCAATAACAACGGGGTCAAGGCGCGCATAGGACACTCCATGGTCAAAACTGCAGCGGCATTTCGCAGGTTCCCACCGGGCTCTTGGACGCGGTTGGGAGTCCAATAAAAAAGACGAGAGACCCATTGGAATCTCTCGTCTCAACCAAGCGTAGGCGCTGTAGGGGAGGCCGTCTAATGGGCCAGGTGCAATTTTTCTATTGACCGGTCAGGCCCTTGAGCAGGCCGCCTACGCCGGTGTTTGCAGTGGCCGATCCAGACGCCGTGGCGTTGGCGTTGATGTTCAGGCCGCCGAGCAGGCCACCGCCACTGCCGCTGGTGCCGCCGGTGACCAGACCACCCACTGAGGAGACCGCTCCACCGACTGCGTTGACGGTCTGGCCCACGGTGTTGGTGATCGGGTTGGCATTGGCTGCGGTGATGTTGCCACCGAGGCCGCTGACTGCGCCGCCTACTTGAGTCACCAGGCCATTAACCGGTGCACCGATGCCGGTAGAGGTGCCGATGTTTTGGGTCAGGCTGCTGACCCCCGAAGTCACAGGGTTCAGCGCCGCGCCCACATTGTTCGCAAGACCTGCGACCGGTGCGGTTGCCGCCGTGTTGGCGACGCCGTTGCCACCGATCACTGTGCCGAGCGAAGCCACCGTGTTGCCCAATGCGCCACCTGCCACACCGCCCGCACTGACGGTACCGTTGGTGTTGCCCGCATTCAGGCCGTTACCGACGTTGGCCACCAGGCCGCCCACCAGTTCAGGCAGACCGGAGGCTGGGGCGCTGCCACTGCCGGTTCCGGCAGACGGTGCGACATAACCACCTGCAGTGCCTGCTACCGCACCGACACCGCCGAGTACCGTGCCCAGGGCACCGGTCACCGGGTTGCCTGTGCCACCTGCGCCTGCCACCTGGGTGCCGAGGCCGGTGGCGGTAGAGCCGACTTTATCCAGCAGGCCGTTGACCGGGTTGCCCAGGCCAGTGGCTTTGCCCAGATTGCCCGTGGTGTTTTCCACCAGCGAGACCACAGGCACCAGCACTTTGCCGCCCAGGGTGTTGGTGACCGATCCCAGGGGACCGGTGGTGCTGGCAGTGCTCAAGGTATCGCCGAGCATGGTGACCGCCTGGCCGACTTTATCCACCAGGCCACCGGCGGCCCCACCGACGCCGCCAGTAAGGCCGCCGACTACTGGGATACCGCCCAAGGTGGTCGACAGGGTTTTACCGGTGTTCGAAACCCCGGTGCCCAGGTCGGCGACGCCGTTGGCCACGCCGGCCACGGTAACGCCCAGGGAGTTGCTGTTAGTGCCCAGGGAACCCAGGCCATCGCCGACGCCAGTGCCGATGCTGCCGACCGCGGTGCCCACGCTGGTCACCAGGCCACCTGCCGTAGTGCCGACTACTGGAACACCGCCAACGGTTGTGCCGATGCCACCAATGGCTGTGCCGACATTGCCGAGCGTGTCGCCCAGGTTGGCTGCAATCTGCCCAGTGACCAAGGGGCTGGTGGTCGAGCCTGTGCCGCCGCCAGTGCCACCGCCGGTACCGCCGCCAGTGCCGCCGCCAGTGCCGCCGCCAGTGCCACCGCCGGTACCGCCACCAGTGCCACCGCCGGTACCGCCACCAGTGCCGCCGCCGGTACCGCCACCAGTGCCGCCGCCGGTACCGCCACCAGTGCCGCCACCGTCACCACCACCTGTACCACCGTCGGTACCGGCATCCGGGGAGGAGGATGCGACGCTGCTCTTATGGCCGCCACCACCACTGCTGCAGCCTCCCAGGCTCATCGCCAGAATAAGGGCCAATGCAGTACTTGCCTTCCACAACACGACTTGAGTTTTCATGATGAGTTCCTTAGCACCTGGTACAGCCTTTGTTGGTTTCGCTAGTTCGCCCGTTCTTCAGCGAGCAATACATGCGTCCGTTGTGGCTATAACAGTCCTCGGTACTCTTTATCGCAATGCTCAACTTGGTATTAACGATTTATATACAGGCAGACTTACTCGTCCTGATGATTAATGCCAAAGGTATATAAGGCGGTTTTTTATTTGTGGTTATGTGTTCTAGATCAATAAGTTAAATAAGTTAGCGGGCTACCAATGGCCCGCTATAACTTAGGGTGTATATATACAATTAATCAGCAAATTACCCCGCTTTCAGGCAATCGGCTGCCACTTCCCGAGCATATGTTCGATGTCGCCATTGCCCTTGAGTTGCAACTCGCCGCTGGAGCCAGAGGCACTGCTTAACAAGATGACCTGTCCAGGCAGCCGCACAGGTTTCTTGAACTCAACGTAGATCTCGATATTCGCCGCCGGCAGATGTTCATGCAGGGCGGCGACGGTGCGTGCCTTGTTCCACAGCCCGTGGGCGATCGCCTGGGGGAAGCCGAACAGCTTGGCAGTGAGGGCGCTCAAGTGGATCGGGTTGTAGTCGCCGGATACCCGGGCGTACCGCCGACCGATGTCGGACGGCGCCTGCCAGCGGGTCAGTTCGCTGACGGTATTGGGTGTTGGCAGGGATTGCTCCGGCGTCTCCCCCTCGAGTTTCACCCCACGACAGAGCATTCGACTTTCGCCTTCCCACAGCAATCCCAGGGAATCCTCGACGGTGGTGATCAAGTCAAAGGTCGCACCCTTGGCATGGGGTTGCAGGTTGCGCGTATGCACACTGACCCGCACCTCGCTGACCCCGCCCATGGGGCGGAATACGCGGATACGGTTGCTCAGATGCACCAGCCCCAACAGTGGGAAAGGAAATTCCCGGGCTGTCAGCAACTGCAACTGCAGGCCGAACGCCAGGATGTGCGGATAGGTCGCCGGCAGCATTGGGCTGTCGGCAAACCCGCAGACCTTGCGATAGGCCGCCACTGCCTCGGGATTGACCTGCACCCGGCAGTGCAGCCCAAAGTCGGGCAGGGTGGTGCCGGTGATTTTGCGCTTGAGTGCGGCGCGCCAGTACAACGGTGGCAGCGCCGGGCTGCTGGGTAATGTGTGCCACAGCATCGTTATGCTCCCAGCAGGCTTTGCCCGCACACCCGCAACGCCTGACCACTGACCGCCCCCGAGCCTGGCTGGCCTAGCCAGGCCACTGCTTCTGCAACGTCCTGCGGCAGGCCGCCCTGGCCCAGGGAGCTCATGCGTCGCCCGGCTTCACGCAAGGCGAAGGGAATATGCGCAGTCATCTGGGTCTCGATAAAGCCCGGTGCCACCGCGTTGATGCTGATGCCGCGTTGCGCCAGCAACGGCGCCCAGGCTTGGGCCAGGCCGATCAGCCCGGCCTTGCTCGCGGCGTAGTTGGTTTGCCCGCGATTGCCAGCGATGCCGCTGATGGACGCGAGCAATACCACGCGGCCATTGTCGTGCAGGGTGCCGCTGTCGAGCAGGGCCTTGGTCAACACTTGCGGGGCGTTGAGATTGACCGCCAGCACCGCGTCCCAGTATTCCGGGGTCATATTGGCTAGGGTCTTGTCGCGGGTGATGCCAGCGTTGTGCACCACAATGTCGATGCCGTCCGGCAATTGCTCGATCAATTGCGTGGCCGCGTCATCGGCGCAGATATCCAGGGCAATGCCACGCCCGCCCAACCGTGCGGCGAGGGCGTCGAGATCGGCCTTGGCTTGCGGCACATCCAGCAACACAATTTCGGCACCGTCGCGCGCCAGGGTTTCGGCAATCGACGCGCCGATGCCACGGGCAGCTCCGGTCACCAGGGCCTTGCGCCCGGCCAGCGGGCGCGTCCAGTCGTGCACCTGGGTCGGGCAGGCGCTGAGGCGTAGCACTTGGCCGCTGATATAGGCACTTTTCGGCGAGAGGAAAAACCGCAGCGCACCTTCCAACTGATCCTCGGCGCCTTCTGCGACATACAGCAGTTGCAGGGTGCCGCCGTTGCGCAGCTCCTTGGCCAGGGACCGGCTGAAGCCTTCGAGGGCGCGCTGGGCGCTGGCGGCAAACGGCTCGTCGAGGCTTTCCGGGGCGCGGCCGAGAATCACCAGGTGTGCGCTGTGGTCGAGATTTTTCAGCAGCGGCTGAAAGAATTCGCGCAGTTGCTTGAGTTGGTCGGTGTGCTGCAAGTGGCTGGCGTCGAACAGCACCGCCTTGAGCTTGGGACCATGCCCGGGAATCCACGGCGTGGCCTGCAGCGGTTCGGGGCCGTAGCTGTAGATGGCCTCGGTGAGTTTATTGGCAAACCCGTGTACCTGGGCCGCGAGCGGGCCGCCGCCCAACAGCAGGGCGCCGTCCACCGGGCGCAGGCGCCCGGCTTGCCAGCGCTCCAGGCGTACCGGGGACGGCAGGCCAATGGCCGAGACCAGGCGGTGGCCGAGGCTTGAGTTGGCGAAGTCGATATAACGGTCAGACATGGAACGCTCTCCGGCTGCTGGGGTTCAAAGGGTGGACCATCAATCGGTGACAGTCGTTCCTAGTCTAGGCTCAGGATTGCACCTACCACCTTCAGGGAGCTTTACATGACTCAGTTGCGCCGCGTCGCGATCATTGGCGGTAATCGTATCCCCTTCGCTCGTTCCAATGGCCCCTACGCCACAGCGAGCAACCAGGCCATGTTGACCGCCGCCCTGGAAGGTTTGATCGAGCGCTACAACCTGCACGGCCTGCGCATGGGCGAGGTAGCCGCAGGTGCAGTGCTCAAGCACTCGCGGGATTTCAACCTGACCCGCGAATGCGTGCTGGGCTCGCGCCTGTCGCCACAAACCCCGGCCTATGACATTCAACAGGCCTGTGGCACCGGGCTGGAAGCGGCGCTGCTGGTGGCCAACAAGATTGCCCTGGGGCAGATCGAATGCGGGATTGCCGGCGGCGTCGACACCACCTCCGACGCGCCCATTGGCGTCAATGAGGGGTTGCGCAAGATCCTGCTGCAAGCCAACCGCAGCAAATCCATGGCGGATAAATTAAAAGTCCTGTTACAACTTCGTCCGCAACACCTCAAGCCGGAACTGCCGCGCAATGGCGAGCCGCGTACCGGCCTGTCCATGGGCCAGCACTGCGAGTTGATGGCGCAGACCTGGCAGATTCCCCGCGCCGAACAGGACCAACTGGCCCTGGAAAGCCACCAGAAGATGGCCGCGTCCTACGCCGAGGGCTGGCACAACGATTTGCTCACACCGTTTCTCGGCCTGACCCGCGACAATAACCTGCGCCCGGACCTGACCCTGGAAAAACTCGCCAGCCTCAAACCGGCTTTTGAACGCAGCGAAAAGGGTACCCTCACCGCCGGCAACTCCACCCCCCTGACCGATGGCGCGTCCCTGGTGTTGTTGGGCAGCGAAGCCTGGGCCAAGGAGCGTGGCCTACCGATCCTCGCCTACCTGCGCGATGGCGAGGCGGCGGCGGTGGATTTCGTCAACGGCGCCGAAGGGCTGTTGATGGCGCCGGTGTATGCCGTGCCACGCCTGCTGGCGAGAAATGGCCTGACACTGCAGGATTTTGATTACTACGAAATTCACGAGGCCTTCGCCGCCCAGGTGTTGTGCACACTCAAGGCCTGGGAAGATGCCGATTACTGCAAGACCCTCCTGGGCCTGGACGCGCCGTTGGGCGCCATCGACCGCAGCCGCCTTAACGTCAAGGGCAGCTCCCTGGCGGCCGGGCACCCGTTTGCCGCCACCGGTGGGCGTATCGTCGCCAACTTGGCCAAGCTGCTGGATGCGGCGGGCAAGGGGCGCGGGCTGATCTCGATCTGCGCGGCGGGCGGGCAGGGTGTGACAGCGATCATTGAGCGCTGATCTCGGCTATCATCCGAACGCCTTGGGCAATAACGGCTTTGTCGGATTAATCTGGCATATTGGATGCATTCTTTAGCAGATCAAAGCTCGTTACCCTCTCCCCGCTGTGCGAGGATTGCCGTATAACGAGTGCCATACGCGTGTTTGGTAATAAAGGACCCACAATAAAAGCTGATGAAGACTCCTAAACGCATTGAACCCCTGATCGAGGACGGTCTGGTCGACGAAGTGCTGCGCCCACTTATGAGTGGTAAAGAAGCAGCTGTTTATGTGGTGCGCTGCGGCAACGAGTTACGTTGCGCCAAGGTTTACAAGGAGGCGAATAAACGAAGTTTTCGTCAGGCGGCCGAATACCAGGAAGGCCGCAAGGTCCGCAACAGCCGACAGGCCCGGGCCATGGCCAAGGGCTCCAAGTTCGGCAAGAAAGAAACCGAAGACGCGTGGCAGAACGCCGAAGTAGCGGCGCTGTTTCGCCTGGCCGGTGCGGGCGTTCGTGTGCCCCAGCCCTACGACTTCCTCGAAGGCGTGTTGCTGATGGAGCTGGTGGCCGATGAATACGGTGACGCGGCGCCACGTCTGAACGACGTGGTCCTGGAACCGGATCAGGCCCGTGAATATCACGCCTTCCTGATCTCGCAGATCGTGCTGATGCTGTGTACCGGCCTGGTGCACGGTGACCTTTCGGAGTTCAACGTGCTGTTGACGCCGACCGGCCCCGTCATTATCGACCTGCCGCAAGCGGTGGATGCGGCGGGTAACAACCACGCATTCACCATGCTGGAGCGGGACGTGGGCAACATGGCTTCGTATTTCGGGCGCTTTGCCCCGGAATTGAAGACCACCAAGTACGCCAAGGAAATGTGGGCGCTGTACGAAGCCGGCACCTTGCACCCGGCCAGCGTGCTGACCGGCGAGTTCGACGAGCCGGAAGAGTTGGCGGATGTGGGCGGCGTGATGCGCGAGATCGAAGCGGCACGGCTCGACGAAGAGCGGCGCCAGGCGATCCGTGCGGCGGATGATGCGCCACCGGGCAAACCGGCGGAAGAACCGCCACCGCCTTGGATGCAGTGATCTTCAGGTCACTGGCAATGTAAATGTGGGAGATTCTATGGTTTTGGGGAAGCCCCCCAAACCGCTTTTGACTGGTATTCGCTCAGGTTTTTCATGAGCGAAAAGGCGATGCGCGCCAGCTTGCGGCCAATGATGACCAGGGCTTGAGTCGTTTTCAGGCCCCTGGCCAGATAACCCTCGTATAAAGGTTTCCAGGCTTCTGACCTGATACCTGCTGACGCCGCGTTATGCAGCAATCTGCGTATCTCTGAATCTCCCTTCTTGCTCAATGAGCGGCGTCCGCTCATTTGCCCAGAATCGGATACTCTCAAGTCCATTCCCAAGAACGCGATGTAAGCGTCAGCACTTTCAAATTCTCCTCGCTGAAACGCCATTACCAGGGCAACTGCTGTCAGAAACCCAATGCCCTCGACGGCTTGGCAGCGCTTGACCTGATGCAAAAGCCCCGCCTCAGTAACAGCATCTAATATCCTTTTCTCAATGAGCCCCTCATGCCTATCAAGACACGCTGAAATGCTCTTGGACGAGGCCTTGAGTGATGGCTCGCCCGCCCAGCTCTGATTCAGTGCAACACGCATTTTCACCAGCGCTGCGCGTCGACGCAGCAAGCTTTGAAGCTTGGTATAAATCTTCGGCGGCGGATTCCAGGCGCGTAAATCAGCCTGTTCATTCTTCAAGTAGCGAGCCAGCAACTGCGCATCACTGAAGTCTGTTTTAGCGCGACCACCTGTGCCTTTGCGGTAATGGCTAAGGCGATATCCATCAATCACGTAAACGATATGGCCCATCGAATGAGCCAAGTTGACGGTATCCACGTGATAGATATTGGTGGCTTCAATTGCGATGGCGCTGCCCGCAGGCAAAGACTTCAGCCATGCCTTCAGCTCGCTTTTCTTGTTCGATACGATCTTTGTTTCAGCAGTTTCACTTTGATAAACAACTACTTCGGCTTTAGCGACATCCACTCCAATGATTGATTGCGAGACAGTCATTGCCATGAGAAAAGCTCCGGGTTAGGGTTTACGGGCTTGTCGGGGCTTCACCGTTGCGCTGGCTTGCTTCTATCGTCGGTCATGGCCGATGCATTCCTTATCGGCGCTTTGGTGAAGGGGTGGGACGAAGTCTCCCACGGTCTGTACTGGCTAGAGTCAGATGCTGGCTTTTAGTCCCACCACCCCTACAAGTCTAACCATACAAGCTGGCTCCCACATTGGGTTTTGTGGGCGGTCAGTGATACCCCGTCACTTGCAACAACCGCCCGCTGCCAACTCCTTGAGAATCGGGCAGTCCGGCCGGTGATCGCCCTGGCAGTGCTCCATCAGGTCCTGCAATGTATCGCGCAGCTGCCCCAACTCGCGGATCTTGTGGTTCAACTCTTCGATATGCTGGCGAGCCAACGCCTTGACGTCGGCACTGGCCCGTTGCCGGTCCTGCCACAGTTCCAGCAACTTGCCGACCTCCTCCAGGGAAAACCCCAGATCCCTCGAACGCTTGATGAATGCCAGGGTGTGCAGGTCGTCGTGGCCATATAGGCGATAGCCGCTGTCGCTGCGATTGGCCGGTTTAAGCAGGTTGATGGATTCGTAATAGCGAATCATCTTGGCGCTCAAGCCGCTTTGCCGGGCTGCCAGACCGATGTTCATGGGCGGTGATCCTCCATATCCTTGGGTTTCCAGGTTTCAACAGCAGCGCATTGCTCACCACGCCCGCGCTGGACAGGGGCCGTAGCGGGTCGAGCAGGCCGAACCAGTTGGACACAACAGCCCCGAATGGATGCTGCCCAATTTTGCGCAGATCTCGCGGCCGGCGGTTGCGCTTTGCGGCAGTCTTCCGGGAAATGTTAGCGGTAGGATCAACCTTGACCTTAGGGGAAGGTCAAGCTCCATTGTTTGCCTGCCGTAGATTAATAGCCCAGCTTTGCCGCCTTGAGGTACATGCCGTCCGCACCCTGGGCAATGCGCAGTTTGCGCACATCGCCTGCCTTCAACTCGATGTGTTGTGCCTTGGGCGCCAGCAATCCTGGCAGGCAGCCTGGGGCTTGGCCTGGCAGTAGCTTGAGGCGCAGTGAGACCGGGCCTGCGGGGAAGTTGAACGAGGTGGATTGCTCCTGGAACAGCCGCCCGGCCAACTGGTCATTGACGTACAGGCCAATCTCGCAATTGGTGGGGACTTCCAGGCGCTCCCTGGAAATGATCAGCACCGCATAATCCTCGGCCGCGCTGGCCTGGGGGGCGGCGGCGAACAGGCTCAACAGGCTCACAAGGCCAAAAAGCGACCAGCGCATGGTGAATTCTCCGGGTTTCAAATCGTGGATGGTTGCAGCTTGGCCGACGCCGCCAGGGAATACCAGCCCGGCTGTTGTTTTCGGCGCTTGACCTTGCCATCGTGGCAAGGATGAAACTGGGTGCAACCTCACTTAAGGAGTCATGTCATGCAAATATTCAGCGTTGAAGGAATGACCTGCGGCCACTGCGTTCGTGCCGTCACCCAAGCCGTTCAGGCCCTGGACCCGGCAGCCAGTGTGAAGGTCGATCTGGGCGCCAAGGAAGTGGGGGTGGAAAGTCGTTTGTTACCGGAAGAAGTGATCCGCGTGATTACCGATGAAGGCTACAGCGCCAAGCTCGCCTGATTATTTAATAGTTAGCGAGCTATCGTAATGTTCAAGGCACCCAAGCGCGGCTAGACTGTCGGGCTGCCGACTCTTTTGGGTGCCTGATGAACCTTCGCATACTCCTCATTTTGGGGGCCTTGAGCGCATTTGCGCCGCTGGCCATCGACTTTTATCTGCCGGGCTTCCCGGCCATGGCGGTGGCGTTCGGCACCGACGAAAAACATATCCAGTTGACCCTGGCGGTGTACTTCACCGGGCTTGCGGTCGGTCAATTGATCTATGGGCCGCTGGCGGATCGTTTTGGCCGGCGCATCCCGCTATTGAGTGGTGTCACCCTGTTCACCTTGGCCTCCCTGGCGTGCGCCTATGCGCCGTCCCTGGAGTGGCTGATCGGTGCGCGCTTCGTCCAGGCTCTGGGCGGGTGTGCGGGCATGGTGATTTCCCGAGCGGTGGTCAGCGACAAGTGCGACGCGGTGGGTTCGGCCAAGGTCTTTTCGCAGTTGATGCTGGTGGTCGGGCTGGCGCCGATCCTGGCGCCGATGCTCGGTGGGGTGATGGTCAGCCTGTGGGGCTGGCAGTCGATCTTCCTGGCGTTGACCCTGTTCAGCGTCGGTGCGGGTGTGGCAGTGGCTGTCGGTCTGCCGGAGAGTTTTCCGGCCCATCAACCTCGGCAGCCGCTGTCCGGAGCGTTGCGCCAGTACGGGCGCCTGCTGGCCGACCGCGTATACCTGGGGTATGCCGTGACCGGCGGCATCGCGATTGGCGGGATGTTTGCCTACATTGCCGGTTCGCCTTTCGTCTTTATCAAGCTGTACGGCGTGCCGGCTGAGCATTATGGCTGGCTGTTCGGCACCAATGCCGCGGGCTTTATCCTGGTGGCGCAGGTCAATGCGCGGCTGCTGTCCAAGCGCGGGCCGGCCTTTCTCCTGACCCGTACGGTATGGGTTTACCTCGCGGCAGCGCTGGCGTTGTTGGCCGTCAGTGCCTTGCATACCGAAGCACTGTGGCCGCTGCTGGTGCCGCTGTTCCTGTGTATCGCCAGCCTGGGCTGCATCATGCCCAATACCTCGGCGTGCGCCATGAACGGCCAGGGCGCGCGGGCCGGCAGCGCCTCGGCACTGCTGGGCTGCATCCAGTTTGGTGTGGCAGCGGGTGCGGCATCGTTGGTCGGCGCATTGCACGACGGCACGGCCATGCCGATGTCGATCGTCATCAGCCTGTGCGGAGTGTTGGCGGTAGTGGTGGCCATGTGGACCCAGCGCCTGCAGCGGCAGCGAGCCTTGCAAGCGCAGGTCTGACAGTCTTTTCAGCCCGTAGCGCGCTGCTGGTTTTCGGGAAACCGGTGGGGCGCCTGGATCCGGTTTTGCAGGGTGTTGGCGAAGGCGCGGGCCTCGGCTTCACTGCGGAAGGTAAAGGCGTCCTGGTCCAGGCGGACCTGCCATTTGTTGCCTTGGGATTTTGCTAACGCTTTTATCAGGATCTTCATTGCTGACTTCCTCACGTAAAAGATTGCGTGGCAAAGGCGGCCAATATAAACCCGAAGACGCTCAAAAATATGACAAGGATCAAGTGTCTGACTAGCGGTGCCGTCCGTTGCCCACAGGTGGAACGGACGACACTGACAGAGCCCGCGTCTTAGAAGCCTTCCAGCACGATCTTGCCCTTGGCCTTGCCGCTTTCCAGCAAAGCATGGGCGCGGCGCAGGTTCTCTGCGTTGATCACGCCGAAGTGCTCGCCCACCGTGGTTTTCAGGGTGCCGGCATCGATCAGCTCGGCCACTCGATTGAGCAGGTTGTGTTGCTCGATCATGTCGGCAGTCTCGAACATCGAGCGGGTGTACATGAATTCCCAGTGCAGCGACAGGCTCTTGCGCTTGAGCTTGAGCACATCCAGCGACTTGGGGTCATCAATCAGTGCCAGTTTGCCCTGGGGCGCGAGCGCTTCGACCAACTGGTCCAGGTGCTGGTCGGTCTGGGTCAGGCTGGCGACGTGGGTCACCTGTGGGTGGCCTACGCGCTTGAGCTCTTCGCTCAGTGGCTGGCTGTGGTCGACTACCAGGTCAGCGCCCAGGTCCTTGGCCCAGGCCTGGGTTTGCGGGCGCGAGGCGCTGCCGATCACCTTGAGTGCGGTGAGTTGCGCCGCCAATTGGGTGAGGATCGAACCTACGCCACCGGCAG
Source organism: Pseudomonas sp. FP818 (assembly GCF_030687335.1). Classification (NCBI taxonomy): domain Bacteria; kingdom Pseudomonadati; phylum Pseudomonadota; class Gammaproteobacteria; order Pseudomonadales; family Pseudomonadaceae; genus Pseudomonas; species Pseudomonas sp. FP818. The sequence continues at coordinate 714,095 of NZ_CP117427.1, forward strand.
CGCCGACAATCAGCAGGCTCTGGCCTTGATCGGTCTTGCCTTCAGGCACTTGCAAGCGCTCGAACAGCAGTTCCCAGGCGGTGATGGCAGTCAGCGGCAGGGCGGCAGCTTCGGCAAACCCCAGGCTCTTGGGCATATGGCCGACGATGCGCTCATCGACGGTGTGCAGTTCGCTGTTGCCACCCGGGCGGGTCAGGGAGCCCGCATAAAACACTTTGTCGCCGGCCTTGAAGAGCGTCACTTCACTGCCCACGGCCTTGACCACACCGGCCACGTCCCAGCCCAGCACTTTGGCCGCGCCGTTTTCCGGGGTGACGTTCTGGCGGATCTTGGTATCCACCGGGTTGACCGAGATGGCTTTGACTTCTACCAGCAGGTCGCGCGGACCGGCCACCGGCTCAGGCAACTGGATATCCTGCAGGGACTTGGGGTCGTTGATTGGCAATGCGGCGTAGTAGGCGATGGCTTTCATGGCAAGTTCCAGGAAGGGCGGAATGGGATGGTTAGATCATTAGCTATTTCTCTTGCAGATAAAACCCGCTAAAAGAGCAGTCTCTTTCAATGGTTTTTTGATAATCCCTCGGGGCGGTGGTCATGCTGCGTTTTGATGATTTGCAGTTGTTCGTACGTGCGGCGGATTTGGGGAGTTTGTCGGCCGCCGCACGGGTCATGGATATGTCGGCGGCGGTGGCCAGCGCAGCGTTGAAACGCATTGAGCAACAATTGGGCGCGCGCTTGCTGGCACGCTCCACTCGCAGCCTGCGCCTGACTGCCGAGGGCGAGGGTTTCTTGCAATACGCCCGCGGTGCCTTGAGCCAACTGGATGAAGGCCGGCGCCTGCTGGCCAGCAGCCAGGACCATGTCAGTGGTGTTTTGCAACTGTCGGCGCCTTCGGACTTCGGCCGCAACCTGCTGTTGCCGTGGCTGGACGAATTTCAGCGCGAGCACCCGCAATTAAGTGTGCGCCTGCTACTGGGCGACCGGATTGCCGACCTGTTCCGCCAGCCGGTGGATATCGCCTTGCGCTATGGCGAACCCGAGGATTCGAGCCTGGTGGCCTTGCCGGTCGCGCCGGACAATCGCCGGGTGCTGTGCGCCGCGCCCAGCTACCTGGCCCGGCATGGCGAGCCGCGCCACCTGGAGGAACTGGCCCAGCACAACTGCCTGCTGTACATGCTCGGTAGCCGAGTGCATGACCATTGGCGCTTTCAGGATGGCAAACGGGAAATCAGTCTGACGGTTACCGGTGACCGCTTCAGTGACGATGCCGACGTGGTGCGGCGCTGGGCCGTGGCCGGGGTGGGGATTGCCTATAAGTCCTGGCTGGATGTCAGCGCCGACGTACTGGCAGGCCGCCTGCGGTTGCTCTTGCCGGAGCTGCAGGGTGAGCGCACACCGCTCAATCTGCTGTGCGCCCATCGCGCGCAGTTGAGTAAGCCGATCAACCTCCTGCGTGAAATGCTCGTGGCACGTTGTGGGAAGTTGAGCGCGCAGTTGCCTGAACAGCAAGGGACTACGTAATAACCCCAGGGAATTCAGGAAACTTCAGGCAAATGCTGTCGCTGATTTGGCTGTAAGACGCCACGGAATCTGCTGCTTACACACTTATACTTTTCCGCGAAATGGAGCAGACCAACGAATCTACAGGGAGTGAATACATGGAACAGGCACCTTGCATCAGCCAGATCGCCACCTTGCTGGCCGACCCCAAACGCGCCGCGATGATCTGGGCGTTGATGGACGGCTCGGCCAAGCCGTCCGAAGAACTGGCGATGCTGGCGGGGTTATCCGCGTCATCGGCCAATGCGCATCTGGCGCGATTGGCGGCGGGTGGATTGCTGCGCATTGAAGCCCGGGGGCGCAAACGCTTCTTTCGCATGGCGGCGGCCGATGTGAGCGCGGCAGTCGATGCGCTGGCCAGTACCACCATGGCCAGTGTGGCGCGCAGTGCAGTCGGCCTGCCGGTGGCGGCCTTGCTGGCACCGTCGTCGTTGCGTCAGGCGCGGCTTTGTCATGACCATCTGGGGGGTGAAATGGCGGCAGCACTCTATCAACGCATGGTGCTGGCGAAGTGGGTTGAACGCTTCGAACAGCGGCTTCACGTGACGCCGTTGGGCGCACGCCAATTGGCCGAGCGTGGCATTTACACCCAGGCCCTGGCGCAACACAGTTACTCGACGATGGCTTGTGATTGTTTTGACTGGAGCGAGCAGCAACCGCACCTGGGCGGGGCATTGGGGGCGGGATTGTTGCAGTTGTTCATGCAGTCACGCTGGCTGACGGTGCTCAATGAGTCGAGCGTACTGCAGGTCACCGAGACCGGGCGCCTTGAAATTGCCCGGATGGCGGCCTTGTAGGAGCCGGAAAACCGGCCCCTACAGGGTTTGGTCAGGGCTTGACCAGGCGTGCATCCAGGCTGTTTTGCGCCAGGCGGCGGGCCTGGTCCTGGGTCATGCCCAGCGAGGTGTGCAGCGCGTGGAAGTTCTCGGTGACATAACCGCCGAAGTACGCCGGGTCATCCGAGTTCACCGTGACCTTCACCCCACGCTCGAGCATGTCGAGGATGTTGTGCTGGGCCATGTCGTCGAACACGCACAGCTTGGTGTTGGACAGCGGGCACACGGTCAGCGGGATCTGCTCGTCGATGATCCGCTGCATCAGGCGCTCGTCTTCAATGGCGCGCACACCATGGTCGATACGCTGGATCTTCAGCAGGTCGAGGGCTTCCCAGATGTACTCCGGCGGGCCTTCCTCACCGGCATGGGCGACGGTCAGGAAACCTTCGCCACGGGCGCGATCGAATACGCGCTGGAACTTGCTTGGCGGGTGGCCCATTTCCGAGCTGTCCAGGCCTACGGCGACAAACGCGTCCCGGAACGGCAGCGCCTGGTCGAGGGTTTTTTGCGCTTGCTCTTCGCTCAGGTGGCGCAGGAAGCTGAGGATCAGGCCGCTGGTGATGCCCAGTTGCTGCTCGCCATCTTTGAGCGCGCTGGCGATGCCGTTGAGCACCACTTCAAACGGGATCCCCCGGTCGGTGTGGGTCTGTGGGTCGAAGAACGGTTCGGTATGGATCACGTTCTGCGCCTTGCAACGCAGCAGGTAGGCCCAGGTCAGGTCGTAGAAATCCTGGGAGGTGCGCAATACATCGGCGCCCTTGTAGTAGAGGTCGAGAAACTCCTGCAGGTTATTGAAGGCGTAGGCCTTGCGCAGGGTTTCGACGTCGTTCCACGGCAGCGCGATTTTGTTGCGTTCGGCCAGGGCGAACAGCAACTCGGGCTCCAGCGAGCCCTCCAGGTGCAGGTGCAGTTCGGCCTTGGGCAGGGCATTGAGCCAGTCGTACATGGGGGCGTTCTCATCAGGTGCAATGGCGGCATTCTACAGGCCAGGGCGCAAATAATCGGTAAAACCTGACCGAGCGGTAAGCATTGTTCGTGCCTGCGGCAATGGGCGAATGAACTAAGGTGTAACGAAACGTTAGCGATACGCCGCAGTCTGTACCCCATCAATGACTGATTTGCCGCTCGAAAAGGCCCGTAATGCTCACATCCCTCAAGCAAGAAAAGTACATGTGGCTGGCGCTGATCGCCGCCCTCGCAGCCTACCCTCTGGAGCACTGGCTGTTGCACAGCGGACAGATGACGGCCCTGTTCGGCGGCCTGGTGCTGATCGGTTTTATTGTCATGGCCTCGATGCGCGTGGCCCACCATGCCGAGCTGCTCGCCGAAAAGGTCGGCGACCCCTACGGCACCATGATCCTGACCCTGGCGGCGGTGCTGGTGGAAGTGGTGATCCTGGCGATCATGATGAGCAACGAGGCATCGCCGACCCTGGTGCGTGACACGATCTACTCAGCCGTAATGCTGGATATCAACGGCATCCTTGGCCTGGCTGCGTTGATGGGCGGCATCAAGCATGGGGAGCAGTCCTACAACGATGATTCGGCGCGGACCTACAGCGTGATGATCTTGACTGCCATGGGCGTGTCCATGGTGGTGCCGGAATTTATCCCCGAGGCCGACTGGAAAATCTACTCGGCCTTCACCATCGGTGCGATGGTGGTGTTGTATGCCTTGTTCCTGCGTATGCAGGTGGGGCCACACAGCTACTTCTTCAGCTACAGCTATCCGGAAAAACGTCGCAAGCCATCGCCGCAAGAGCACGCCTCGCCGGTCAACCTGACGTTCTCCATCGCGACCCTGGTGTTTGGTGTGGTGGTGATTGGCGCATTGGCCGAGGTGATGTCCAAGACCCTGGACCTTGGCCTGGAGGGCACGGGGGCGCCGCCGGTGATCACGGCGATCCTGGTGGCGGCGATTTCCGCCGCCCCGGAGATTCTGACCGCCTTGCGCGCAGCCTTGGCCAACCGGATGCAGTCGGTGGTCAATATCGCGCTGGGGGCTTCGTTGTCGACGGTGATTCTGACGGTGCCGGTGATGGAAGCCATGGCGCTGTACACCGGCCAGCCGTTTCAGATGGCGATGACCCCGGTGCAAACGGTGATGGTGTTTATCACGCTGATTGTCAGTGCGATCAACCTCAACGATGGCGAAACCAACGCCATCGAAGGGATGACCCATTTTGTATTGTTTGCGACCTTTATCATGCTGTCGCTGCTGGGGGTATAGGCCTGGCTAGGTGATTTTGCGCGCGGGCCAGAGCCCGTTTTCAAACATCCTCTCGCTTTCCTGTTTCAACTCGGTAATCACACGTGCGACGCAAGGGTCCGTCAACTTTCCCCGGTGGCGGGCGATGCAGATGGTGCGAGTAACCCGAGGGACTATCAGCGCGGCCTGCAATTGCCGGGTGCGTAGTTTTTCCGCAACGGAACTGGCGGCCTGGATACCGAACCAGTTGCCGGTTTCTATCAAGCGCACCTGGAATTCGCCGGAATCTATTTCAATGCTCACATTGAGGGTGAGGTCGTGGCCCGCCAAATGATTGTCCAACAGGGTGCGAATACGGTTGAGGCGCGAGGCCATGACCAGCGGAAACTCCGAGAGTCTTTTGACGTTGATCTCCTGCAGATTGAGCAGGCTGTGACTGCCCACCAAGTAGAGATCTTCCTGGGCGAAGTCTTCGCAGACCACCTCGGTGGAGGATTTGCGGTCGAACAGCAGCGCGATGTCCAGTTTCCCGTCGCTCAGCCAATCCCAAAGATAAGCGGACGGGGACTCTACGACGCGCAAGCGGATTCCCGGGTAGGCGGCTGCCAGTCGGGTCAGGAGTGGGACGACCAATACATTGGCGCAAGAGTAGGGCACGCCTATGACGACTTCTCCTTCGGGAAAATCAGAATCTTCATGTATTTTTTTGTAGGCCATTTCGGCCATGCCCAGTAGTTCATAAGCGCTGCTTAAAAAACGTTGGCCCAATGCAGTCGGCGAAGCCCCTTTGGCATCTCTCGTTAACAATTGCACACCAATAGCTTGTTCGAGTTTGGTCAACGTTACAGTAAGAGCAGGTTGTGCAATGCCCAGTTTGCGCGATGCGGCCGTCACACTGCCTTCTTCGCATACAGTCACAAATGCAATGAGCCTGCCTATATCGAGCTTTCGGGCATTTTTCATGGGTTAGCCTGTCATGGGGTATATATCTTATATATGGGTCAATCAAAAAACGGTATTTCCAATATAGCCTGAGTAGGATCAATCTCAAGTGATTAAACAAGCTGTGTATTAAAAAAAGCAGAGGTAATCACAATGACGATCCAGGACATTGCATTGAAGTCTATCGAGGGTTTTCATGTTGGCGGAGAGCGCGTGTATATGGACGGCTTTCCGGAACAACTGATGACCAAGGTTCCCGGCGCCGCGCCTATCCGGGTGTCCATGAATGGGCATCACATGGTTGGCCAGATGTATTGCCAGCGGTATACACAAAGCAACCCGCGCTCCCCCTATCCACTGGTTTTCCTGCATGGCGGCGGCCTGACGGGCGCCTGTTGGGAAAACACACCGGATGGCCGGCCGGGGTGGTTGACGTTTTTTCTGAAGGCCCGATACGACGCCTGCTTATGCGATGCGTTTGAGCGTGGACGTGCATCCTGGCCTGCCTATCCCGAGATCCTCGCAGGCAAGCCTGAACACCGGACGCTGGATGCGGTATGGCATCATTTTCGCTTCGGTCCGGCGTCCAGTTACTGCGCTGATGCCCGTGGAGAGCAGGCTTACCCTGGGCAGCAGTTCCCGGTGGAGCACCTGGATGTTTTTGGCCAACAGTTCGTGCCTCGCTGGGCAGGTACCGATCACCGGGCACTTGCCGGCTATAGAGCCTTGCTGGAAAAAATTGGACCTTGTGTATTGATCGGGCATAGCCAGGGCGCTTACTACGCCCTGCAACTGGCGCAGGAGTTTGCAGGAACGGTGAAAGGGGTGGTTGCTATCGAGCCATCGGCAGTTCCCGAACTATCCAAAAGTGTACTGACGCTTCCTCCGCATCTAGCCATTTGGGGGGATTTCATTCGCGATAAAAGTGTCATGTGGGAGAGCTACCTTCACAGATGTGAGGCGTACTTTGAGCAACTGCAAAATAAATCGGTAGATTCCCGGGTCTTGGAGTTGCCGACGGTCGGAGTGTCGGGTAACAGTCATATGTTGATGATGGATGCTAACAGCAATCAAGTGGCCGGAATGATTGATGAGTGGCTGGTTAGTCTTGCTTGAAACGTTGAATAATAAAAATAATAATTTGAGAGGGTTTACATCTCTCAATGGGGGGAAGTATGCAGGCTGCAAAGGCAGAGTTGGCGCAAGACAGTGTCTCGGATGATGTTCAGGGCCAGGCACTGATAAGAAAAATAACCTGGCGCTTGATGCCATTAATTATAATTTGCTTTTTTTTTGCATTTTTTGATCGGATCAATATCAGTTTTGTAAAGTTTCAGCTGGAAAGCGAGTTAGGGTTCGGTAATTCGGTGTATGGGCTGGGGGCCAGTTTATTTGTTGTCGGGTATGTGATTTTCGAAGTGCCCAGTAACTTGATGCTCTACAAGGTGGGGGCGCGCAGGTGGATTGCCAGGATCATGATGTCCTGGGGGATTGCTACTTGTGCCATGGTCTTTGTCCAGACCGAATGGCAGTTTTATGTGCTGCGCTTCCTGATCGGCGCAATGGAAGCGGGTTTTGGGCCGGGGGTCGTATTTTACCTGACGCTTTGGTTTCCTTCTGCATTTCGAGGTCGAGCGACGTCGCACTTGTTCCTCGCTTCGGCATTTTCAGGACTGATAGGCGCACCCTTGGCGGGGCTCCTGTTAGAGCATATGGATAACGTGCTTGGTCTTCCCGGGTGGCATTGGCTGTTTCTATTCGGAGGTGTTCCCTGCGTTGTGCTGGGGATCGTTGTCTTGAATGTACTCTGTGATCGTGTGGAGGACGCTAAATGGCTGACGCGGGCCGAAAAATCATGGCTGGCGCAAAAAATATCGGAAAAGAACCAATCGTCTTCTGTAGAGCACTCCTTTCGAAGCGCATTGAAATCGCCGATTCTTCTGTTGTTGGGGTTTCTCTATTTTCTCATTCAGCTTGGGTCCCATGGCCTTAATTTCTGGGCGCCGCATTTGATTCGTTCCACTGGGGTGGAGTCGTCAGGCACATTGGGGCTTTTGACTGCGGTGCCTTACGTCTGTGGGGCAATTGCGATGATTACCGTTGGACGCCTGTCAGACCGTTCAGGCGAGCGCCGAAAATTCGTGGCAGGCCTGTTGTTGCTGGCGTCTATCGGATTTCTGTTAGCGGGCTTTTTCGATGACGATACGACGTTGCTGGTGATTGCCCTGGGCGTATTGGGCGGTGGCGTGATTGCCTCCATCCCCGCATTCTGGGCATTGCCGCCGATGATTCTATCGGGAGCGGCCGCGGCGGGAGGTATCGCATTGATCAACACGTTGGGGCAGTTCGGTGGAATCGTCAGCCCATTGATGGTCAGTCAGATCATCGAGTTTACGGGGAGTGCGACGCCCGCGTTGTATGTGATCAGCGCCACCAGCTTGTTGGCGTGCCTGATCCTGATGTTTATGTTGCCGGACAAACTTAAACATAAAGACCTGTAACCAGAGCGCTGTTTTCCCTGCGTTTTGTGCAAGTGCCAAAGCAGCGACCCAGGTCGCTGCTTTGGCATTCGAGCTCGGGCCCGTCTTAGGACGCGTTGATCAACTGCCGCGCCGCCTGGCTGTGATCGGCGATCAAGGCCTTGAGGTCCATGCCCTCGATTTGCCCGTCGATCACCCGCCACTTGCCGCCCACCATCACCCGGTCTGCCCGGTCCGCGCCGCATAGCAGCAGGGCCGACAGTGGGTCGTGGCTGCCGGAGAAACGCAGCTCATCGAGCTTGAACAGTGCCAGGTCGGCCTGTTTGCCCACCGCCAGCTCGCCAATGTCGCTGCGGCCCAGCAGTTTGGCCGAGCCTTTGGTGGCCCAGCCGAGTACGCCTTCAGGGGTGATTTTTTCCGCGCCATAACGCAGGCGTTGGATGTACAAAGCCTGGCGCGCTTCGAGAATCATGTTGGACGCATCGTTGGAGGCCGAACCGTCCACGCCCAGGCCAATCGGCGCGCCGGCGGCGATCAGGTCCAGGGTCGGACAGATGCCGGAGGCCAGGCGCATATTGGAGCTTGGGCAATGGCAGATACCGGTGCCGGCCGCGCCCAGGCGGGCGATTTCATCCGGGTTGAAGTGAATGCCATGGGCCAGCCAGGTGCGGGGGCCGAGCCAGCCGACGCTGTCGAGGTAGTCCACGGTGCGCAGGCCGAAGCGCTGCAGGCAGAAGTCTTCTTCGTCGAGGGTTTCGGCCAGGTGGGTGTGCAGGCGCACATCGAGTTGGTTGGCCAGTTCGGCGCTGGCGCTCATGATTTCGGGGGTGACCGAAAATGGCGAGCAAGGCGCCAGGGCAATCTGGATCTGCGCACCGTCGCCGCGCTCGTGGTAGCGCTGGATCAGGCGTTGGCTGTCTTCAAGGATCACTTCGCCCTGCTGCACGGTCTGCTGCGGTGGCAGCCCGCCGTCGGCTTCGCCCAGGCTCATGGAACCGCGGGTGAGCATGGCGCGCATGCCCAGTTCGCGCACGCTGTCGACTTGCACGTCGATCGCCTGTTCCAGGCCATCGGGAAACAGGTAGTGGTGATCGGCCGCGGTGGTGCAGCCGGAGAGCAGCAGCTCGGCGAGGGCGACTTTACTGGCCAGCGCGAGTTTTTCCGGGGTCAGGCGCGCCCACACCGGGTACAGGGTTTTCAGCCAGGGGAACAACGGCTGGTTGACCACCGGCGCCCAGGCGCGGGTCAGGGTTTGGTAGAAGTGATGATGGGTGTTGATCAGGCCGGGAAGCACCACGTGCTCGCGGGCGTCGAAGGTTTGTTCGCAGGCGATGCTCGGTTGCTGGCCGAGGGCGAGCACTTCGACGATCACACCGTCTTGCAGCACCAGGCCGCCACGGGCGTCCAGGGTGTTGGCAGTGAAAATCGCGAGAGGTTTTTTTAACCAGATACGGGTCGCAGGCATTGGCCGGCTCCTCTGAATGATGGGTTCAGGTTTGCCAGCTCAGTGTTGCCCTGTCTGCTGATCCAGGGTCGCCGGTAAGGGCGAGGTGGGAAGTTTACGTGGAGTGAGCGGTGGGGTCTATCCACCGCTTATCTGCTGGCTTACCAGGGAATGGTCTGGCCCTTGTAGTTGACGAAGTGATGGCCGCCCTTGCCGGTGTAGGCGTTCACTTGGGCGATCAGGCCGCGCACGCTGGTTTCCACGTCCAGGTCGGCCCCTTCGCCGCCCATATCGGTCTTGACCCAGCCCGGATGCAGCGACAATACGGTCAGCTTCTGCTCGCCCAGTTGCGTCACGAAGCTGTTGGTCATGGAGTTCAGCGCGGCCTTGCTGGCCTTGTACAGCGCAAGGTCCGGCGCGTCGGGCATGGTCACACTGCCCAGTACCGAACTCATGAACGCCAGCACGCCGCTGCCCTGGCGAATCTGCGGGGCAAAGCGCTGGGCCAGGTTGATCGGTGCCACAGCATTGGTGAAAAACAGTTGGCCGACTTCGGCCTGGGTGGCATGGCCCGGGGTCTGGTTGGCCGGGCCCTTGACGCCGGCGTTGACGAACAGCAGGTCGAAGGTCTGGGCTTTCAGGCGCTGGTTCAAGGCGATGACGGCCTGTTGGTCGTCCATGTCCAGTTGCTCGATCTGTACCGGGCCGAGGGCTTTGAGGGCGTCGGCTTTTTGCGGGTTGCGCACGGTGGCGGTGACTTGCCAGCCGTCAGCCAGCAATTGCTTGACCAGGGCCAAGGCCCAGCCCGCGCGAGGCACCGATGATCAATGCGGTTTTTGGCGTAGACATGAAGGCTTCCTATGGCATCGAGGTTCAGTGAACAACCTTATCAGGTTCAGCGTTGCAGCAGGATTCGTCCGCGGCTCAGGTCGGCCAACTGGGTTTGCAAGGTGTCGATATGGGCTTCGCCGAGGGCCAGTTGTAGCTCCACGCCATTGGCGGTGAAGGTTTCTTCTACCACCAGGCCGCCCAGTTCGGCGACACGCAGCTTGACCAGGGGCAGTTCAGCAAAGCCGCAGGCGCAGCTCAACGGCACACGGCTGATCAGCTCGATACGCTCGGCGTTTTGCAGGCATTTATTCGCGCCACCGCCATACGCCCGGGCCAGGCCGCCGGTACCCAGTTGGATGCCGCCGTACCAGCGGACCACCAGCACCACACGACCTGATCGAACCCCTGGGCCTCGATGGCAGCCAGGATCGGTCGCCCAGCAGTGCCGCCGGGTTCGCCGTCGTCGTTGCTGCGGTATTGCCCACCGAGTTTCCAGGCCCAGCAGTTATGTGTGGCGTTGAGGTCGCTGTGCTGCTCGATAAACCCCTGGGCGTCTTGCGGGCTGCTAATCGGCGCGGCATAGGTGATGAAGCGGCTTTTGCGGATTTCTTCGCGAAATTCGCAAAAGCCCGTAAGGGTGAAAGGCATTGAGTCGCTTCGTTCAGAGGGCCGGCTTGATGCCACAGCCTTTGAGAATAATGTGGATAAGGTTGTTACCCGCGTCTTCCATATCCTGCTTGGTCAGCTTGGTACGGCCGGTCACGCGGCAGATCTGGGTGGCAAAGTCAGCGTAATGCTGAGTGCTGCCCCACAGCAGGAAGATCAAGTGTACCGGATCGACAGGGTCCATCTTGCCGGCATCTATCCAGGCCTGGAACACGGCGGCGCGGCCGCTGAACCAGGTGCGGTAGTCCTGGCTGAAATATTCGGTAAGGCATTCGCCGCCGCTGATGATCTCCATGGCGAAGATCCGCGAGGCCTGTGGCTGGCGTCGCGAGTATTCCATCTTGGTGCGGATGTAGCGGGTCAGTGCTTCGGCGGGATCATCCTCGGCGGTCAGGGTGTTGAAGGTGCTGTCCCACAGCTCGAGGATATTGCTCAGTACCGCGATATACAGCCCCAGCTTATTGGTGAAGTAGTAATGCAGGTTGGCCTTCGGCAGCCCGGCGCTCGCGGCGATGGTGTTCATGCTGGTGCCTTTGTAGCCATGCCGGGCGAATTCGTCTTCGGCGGCCTGGATGATCGCTTGTTCATTCTTTTGCCGAATGCGGCTGGCGGGTTTTCCGGCGTGGCTGTTGTGGGCAGGAACTTCGAGGCTCATGGAGGTTTCCGTGCAGATCGATGAATGCGATTGCTGCACAGATAACCCACCCTCAAGCCTCAGACAAGTCCCGATACGATAAAAGCGTCAAAGCGGTTCCAGCGTATCGCTTTCCAGGGCTGGATTTGCGGCAGGTGTTGCGGCCTTGGATTCCGGCAGGAGCAGGCACAACACGATTGCCGTCAGCCCGCCGCTGGTGATGGCCGAATCGAACAGGTTCTGCACCAGGGTTGGCATCAGGTGCAACAGGTTCGGTTGCGCCGCGATGCCCAGGCCGACCCCGAACGAGGTGGCGATGATCAGCATGCTGCGCCGATCCAGCGGGGCCTGGGCCAGGATGCGCACGCCGGCGGCGGCAACACTGCCGAACATTACCAGGGTCGCGCCACCCAGCACGGGTTTGGGGATTTGCTGCAAGACTGCGCCAATCAGTGGAAACAACCCGAGACAGAACAGCACCACGCCGATGTACAGGCCCACATAGCGGCTGGCAACGCCGGTCAACTGGATCACCCCGTTGTTCTGGGCAAAGGTGGTGTTGGGGAAGGCACTGAAGGTGGCAGCGATCATGCAACTGACGCCATCTCCGAGCACGCCGCCCTTGAGCCGGCTTATATAGGAAGGGCCGCTGATGGGCTGGCGGGCGATCATGCAGTTGGCAGTGAGGTCGCCTACGGTTTCGATACTGCTGATCAGATAAATCAGCGCTACCGGTAGGAAGGCGCTCCAATCGAAACTGAAACCAAAATGGAATGGCGTCGGCAGGCTGATCAAGGGCAGGTCGGGCAGGGGCTGGGGCACCAGCTTGCCGCTGAACCAGGCGGCGACGCTGCCCAGCAGCAGGCCGATGATGATCGCGCTCAGGCGTACCCACGGCGTGTTCGAGCGGTTGAGCAGGATAATCGTCAGCACCACGAACAGGCCCAGGGCCAGGTTGGTCGGCGCGCCAAAGTCCGGCGCATTGAAGCCGCCGCCCAGGTCGGTGATACCTACCTTGATCAGGCTGATGCCAATCAGGGTAATGACAATCCCGGTTACCAGCGGCGTGATGACCCGGCGTAACTGGCCGATAAACCGGCTCAACACGACCTGCACCAACGCGCCGAAAAAACACACGCCGAAGATCATTGCCAGAATGTCTTCCGGGCTGCCGCCACGCTGCTTGACCAGGAAGCCCGCCGACAACACCGCGCCGAGAAAGGCAAAGCTGGTGCCTTGCAGGCAGATCATCCCTGCGCCAATCCCAAATGGCCTACGGGCCTGGATGAAGGTACCGACACCGGAAACCATCAGCGCCATGCTGATCAAGTAGGGCAAGTGGGCGGCCAGGCCCAGGGTCGAACCGATGATCAGCGGCGGGGTGATGATGCCGACGAAGCTGGCGAGTACATGTTGCAGGGCGGCAAGCAGGGCGGGCAATGGTTTGGGGCGGTCGTTGAGGCCGTAGATCAGGTCGCTGGCGCTGGAGGATTCTGGTGGCATGGCATGTGGACTCAGGGCTGACGGTTCATGGTCCCTGTGCCTTGCAAAAAGCTGTCCACTTGCTCAGGTTTTGTATGGGGCCCGTATCAGCGGGTCGCTGCCAGGCTTTCGAGGAAGCTTTCCAGCACCAAATGAGGGCGACGGCCTTTGCGCGTGACCGAAGCCAGGCTTAAATCGTAAAAGCGTGTAGCCGGTTTCAGCGCGCGTAGTCGGCCTTGTTGCACCCATAGGCTGGCGTAGTGGTCGGGCAGGTAGCCGATGAAGCGCCCGGTGAGGATCAGGAAGGCCATGCCTTCGCGGTCGGAAGCGCTGGCGGTGCAGTTGAGCGCTTGATAGTGGGCCTGGATATCGGCGGGCAGGCGGAAGGTCGGCGCGATGGCGTCCTGGCTATTGATGCGCAGGTCGTCCAGTTGTTTGTTTTCGGCGTAGAACAGCGGATGACCCACCGCGCAGTAGAGCAGCGAGCGCTCGCTATACAGCGGTTGGTATTCCAGGCCCGACAGCGCGCTGGCCTGGGGCACCACGCCGACATGCAGGCGCCCGTCGAGCACGCCTTGTTCCACTTCGTTGGGGGCGATCATGCGGATCTGGATCTGCACGTCGGGACCGCGCTCTTTCAACTGCGCCAATGCATGGGTGATGCGCATATGGGGCAGGGTCACCAGGTTATCGGTCAGGCCGATGGTCAGTTCGCCGCGCAGGTGTTGGTGCAGGCCGTTGACCTCGGTGCGGAAACTTTCCAGCGCGCTTAATAGTTGCAGTGCTGATTGGTAGACCTCGCGGCCTTCTTCCGTCAGGGAGAAGCCGGCGCGCCCGCGTTGGCACAGGCGCAGGCCCAGGCGTTGTTCCAGGTCGCTCATTTGCTGGCTGATGGCGGAACGGCCGATGCCCAGCACGGTTTCTGCCGCCGAGAAGCCGCCGCACTCCACCACGCTGCGGAAGATGCGCAGCAAACGGATATCGAAGTCGCTGACTTGTGCCAGTGGATCGGGTCGGCGGCTGCTCATAGTTTAGTAAAGGCCTGACTGAAGGTTAGAAGAGTTGCATTTCTTAGACTTTATCTCCGTGGCAATTTAGCTGCAACAACGCTTTTCAATCCCGACGCTGCCTTTTGCCCTGCGAGGTTTTGCTGATGAACATGCCCGAAAACGCCCCATCCACCCTGGCCAGCCAATTGAAACTGGATGCCCACTGGATGCCTTACACCGCCAACCGTAACTTCCAGCGCGACCCGCGCCTGATCGTGGGGGCCGAAGGCAGTTGGTTGATCGATGACAAGGGGCGCCGGGTCTATGACTCGTTGTCGGGCCTGTGGACCTGCGGCGCAGGGCACACGCGCAAGGAAATCCAGGAAGCGGTCGCCAAGCAATTGGGCACCCTGGACTACTCGCCGGGCTTCCAATACGGTCATCCTTTGTCCTTCCAGTTGGCAGAAAAGATTACCGACCTGACCCCAGGTAACCTGAATCACGTGTTCTTCACCGACTCCGGCTCCGAGTGCGCCGATACGGCGGTGAAGATGGTGCGTGCGTACTGGCGCCTAAAGGGCCAGGCGACCAAGACCAAGATGATTGGTCGTGCCCGTGGGTATCACGGGGTAAACATCGCCGGCACCAGCCTGGGCGGCGTCAACGGTAACCGCAAGATTTTTGGCCAGGCGATGATGGATGTCGATCACCTGCCGCACACCCTGCTGGCGAGCAATGCCTTCTCCCGCGGTATGCCGGAGCAGGGCGGTATTGCCTTGGCTGACGAGTTGCTCAAGCTGATCGAGTTGCATGATGCGTCGAATATCGCTGCGGTGTTCGTTGAGCCGATGGCGGGCTCCGCTGGCGTGCTCGTGCCGCCGCAGGGTTATCTCAAGCGCCTGCGTGAAATTTGTGATCAGCACAATATCCTGCTGGTGTTCGACGAAGTGATTACCGGCTTTGGTCGTACCGGCTCGATGTTCGGCGCAGACAGCTTCGGCGTGACCCCAGACCTGATGTGCATCGCCAAGCAAGTCACCAACGGTGCGATCCCGATGGGGGCAGTGATTGCCAGCAGCGAGATTTATCAGACCTTCATGAACCAGGCGACGCCTGAGTATGCGGTGGAATTCCCACACGGCTATACCTACTCGGCGCACCCGGTAGCGTGCGCAGCGGGGCTGGCGGCATTGGATCTGTTGCAGAAGGAAAACCTGGTGCAGAGCGTGGCTGAAGTCGCGCCGCACTTTGAGAATGCGCTGCATGGCCTCAAGGGCAGCAAGAACGTGATCGACATCCGTAACTACGGCCTGGCCGGTGCGATCCAGATTGCACCGCGTGATGGGGATGCCATCGTGCGTCCATTCGAGGCGGGCATGGCGTTGTGGAAGGCGGGGTTCTATGTGCGCTTTGGCGGCGACACCCTGCAGTTCGGCCCAACCTTCAACAGCAAGCCGCAGGACCTGGATCGCTTGTTCGATGCGGTCGGCGAAGTGCTGAACAAGATCGACTGATTTCTTCTTCTATATAGAACAACTGTCGGGCGCGACACGTGTCGCGCCTGTGGACAACTTTTCAGGAGCCTTGCATGAGCCTTATCCAGCATTTGATCAAC
This sequence comes from Pseudomonas sp. FP818, assembly GCF_030687335.1. NCBI lineage: Bacteria > Pseudomonadati > Pseudomonadota > Gammaproteobacteria > Pseudomonadales > Pseudomonadaceae > Pseudomonas > Pseudomonas sp. FP818. The sequence continues at coordinate 729,782 of NZ_CP117427.1, forward strand.
GGCGAATTGGTCAACGACAGCGGTCGTAGTGCCGATGTGTACAACCCGTCCACCGGCCAGGTGATTCACCAGGTGCCATTGGCCAGCCGTGAAACCATTCAACAAGCCATCGACTCGGCCAAGGCGGCGTTCCCGGCCTGGCGCAACACACCACCGGCCAAGCGTGCCCAGGTGATGTTTCGTTTCAAGCAATTGCTGGAGCAGAACGAAGCACGCATCTCCCAGTTGATCAGCGAAGAGCATGGCAAGACCCTGGAAGACGCTGCCGGCGAACTGAAGCGCGGGATTGAGAACGTCGAGTACGCGTGCTCGGCACCGGAAATCCTCAAGGGCGAATACAGCCGCAACGTCGGCCCGAACATTGATGCCTGGTCCGATTTCCAGCCGTTGGGCGTGGTGGCAGGTATTACGCCGTTCAACTTCCCGGCCATGGTGCCGCTGTGGATGTATCCGCTGGCCATCGTCTGCGGTAACTGCTTCATCCTCAAGCCATCAGAGCGCGACCCAAGCTCGACGTTGCTGATTGCCCAGTTGCTGCAGGAAGCCGGTTTGCCCAAAGGCGTACTGAGCGTGGTGCATGGTGACAAGGGTGCGGTGGATGCGCTGATCGAGGCGCCAGAGGTCAAGGCCTTGAGTTTTGTCGGTTCGACACCGATTGCCGAGTACATCTATTCCGAAGCGACTAAGCGCGGCAAGCGTGTACAGGCGCTGGGCGGGGCGAAGAACCATGCGGTGCTGATGCCGGATGCGGATCTGGATAACGCGGTCAGTGCCTTGATGGGCGCAGCCTACGGTTCCTGCGGCGAGCGTTGCATGGCGATCTCGGTGGCAGTGTGTGTGGGTGACCAGGTGGCGGATGCTCTGATCGCCAAGCTGGTGCCGCAGGTCAAGGCGCTGAAAATTGGTGCGGGTACTTCCTGTGGCCTGGACATGGGGCCGCTGGTTTCTGCGCAGGCGCGGGACAAGGTCAGTGGCTATATAGAAGACGGTGTGTCTTCGGGTGCTGAGCTGGTGGTCGATGGGCGTGGCCTGAGCGTCAGTGGTCATGAGGACGGTTTCTTCCTCGGTGGCTGCCTGTTTGATCGCGTGACGCCTGAAATGCGCATCTATAAAGAAGAGATCGATATTTGGCCCAGTGCTGTGCATCGTCCGGGTGAATAGCCTGGAAGCGGCGATGCAACTGATCAATGACCATGAATATGGCAACGGCACCTGCATCTTTACCCGTGACGGTGAAGCGGCGCGGTTGTTCTGTGACGAGATTGAAGTGGGCATGGTGGGGGTCAACGTTCCATTGCCGGTGCCGGTGGCGTATCACAGCTTTGGTGGCTGGAAGCGTTCGCTGTTTGGCGACTTGCACGCTTACGGGCCGGATGGGGTGCGGTTCTATACCCGTCGCAAGGCGATCACTCAGCGTTGGCCGCAGCGTGCTAGCCATGAAGCGTCGCAGTTCGCGTTCCCTAGTTTGTAAGGTTGCATTAATAGAAAGCCGGCCCTTGGGGGCCGGCTTTCGCGTTTTCGGGGCTTTTTTGACCGATATGACAGAATTGTGAAAATAGGGGTTGACGGCAGATTCTGGAAGTCTATAATTCGCCCCACTTCCGGCGCAGTCGAAACGGAAAACTCCTTGGTAAACAAAGAGTTACGCAGAATTCGACAGCGAGTTGCTTCAGTTCATCGAAGCCCAGAAGGAGTTGGTAGAGCAGTGTTGTTTGGCTCTATTAACGTTTCGATCCTCTCGGTCGAAAGCGGAGAAAAAGAGGTGTTGACAGCAGCGTGTAACGCTGTAGAATTCGCCTCCCGCTAACGAGAGATCGGAAGCGCAAGTGGTTGAAGTTGTTGAGGAAATCCTCGAAAACTTCTGAAAATAATCACTTGACAGCAAATGAGGCTGCTGTAGAATGCGCGCCTCGGTTGAGACGAAAGATCTTAACCAACCGCTCTTTAACAACTGAATCAAGCAATTCGTGTGGGTGCTTGTGGAGTCAGACTGATAGTCAACAAGATTATCAGCATCACAAGTTACTCCGCGAGAAATCAAAGATGTAACCAACGATTGCTGAGCCAAGTTTAGGGTTTCTTAAAAACCCAAAGATGTTTGAACTGAAGAGTTTGATCATGGCTCAGATTGAACGCTGGCGGCAGGCCTAACACATGCAAGTCGAGCGGTAGAGAGAAGCTTGCTTCTCTTGAGAGCGGCGGACGGGTGAGTAATGCCTAGGAATCTGCCTGGTAGTGGGGGATAACGTTCGGAAACGGACGCTAATACCGCATACGTCCTACGGGAGAAAGCAGGGGACCTTCGGGCCTTGCGCTATCAGATGAGCCTAGGTCGGATTAGCTAGTTGGTGGGGTAATGGCTCACCAAGGCGACGATCCGTAACTGGTCTGAGAGGATGATCAGTCACACTGGAACTGAGACACGGTCCAGACTCCTACGGGAGGCAGCAGTGGGGAATATTGGACAATGGGCGAAAGCCTGATCCAGCCATGCCGCGTGTGTGAAGAAGGTCTTCGGATTGTAAAGCACTTTAAGTTGGGAGGAAGGGTTGTAGATTAATACTCTGCAATTTTGACGTTACCGACAGAATAAGCACCGGCTAACTCTGTGCCAGCAGCCGCGGTAATACAGAGGGTGCAAGCGTTAATCGGAATTACTGGGCGTAAAGCGCGCGTAGGTGGTTAGTTAAGTTGGATGTGAAATCCCCGGGCTCAACCT
>NZ_CP117427.1:735000-2097500 GCF_030687335.1 Pseudomonas sp. FP818
AAAGCGTAATAGCTCACTAGTCGAGTCGGCCTGCGCGGAAGATGTAACGGGGCTCAAACCATACACCGAAGCTACGGGTATCACTTAGGATGATGCGGTAGAGGAGCGTTCTGTAAGCCTGTGAAGGTGAGTTGAGAAGCTTGCTGGAGGTATCAGAAGTGCGAATGCTGACATGAGTAACGACAATGGGTGTGAAAAACACCCACGCCGAAAGACCAAGGTTTCCTGCGCAACGTTAATCGACGCAGGGTTAGTCGGTCCCTAAGGCGAGGCTGAAAAGCGTAGTCGATGGAAAAAGGTTAATATTCCTGTACTTCTGGTTATTGCGATGGAGGGACGGAGAAGGCTAGGCCAGCTTGGCGTTGGTTGTCCAAGTTTAAGGTGGTAGGCTGGAATCTTAGGTAAATCCGGGATTCTAAGGCCGAGAGCTGATGACGAGTTAACTTTTAGTTAACGAAGTGGTTGATGCCATGCTTCCAAGAAAAGCTTCTAAGCTTCAGGTAACCAGGAACCGTACCCCAAACCGACACAGGTGGTTGGGTAGAGAATACCAAGGCGCTTGAGAGAACTCGGGTGAAGGAACTAGGCAAAATGGCACCGTAACTTCGGGAGAAGGTGCGCCGGTGAGGGTGAAGGACTTGCTCCGTAAGCTCATGCCGGTCGAAGATACCAGGCCGCTGCGACTGTTTATTAAAAACACAGCACTCTGCAAACACGAAAGTGGACGTATAGGGTGTGACGCCTGCCCGGTGCCGGAAGGTTAATTGATGGGGTTAGCTAACGCGAAGCTCTTGATCGAAGCCCCGGTAAACGGCGGCCGTAACTATAACGGTCCTAAGGTAGCGAAATTCCTTGTCGGGTAAGTTCCGACCTGCACGAATGGCGTAACGATGGCGGCGCTGTCTCCACCCGAGACTCAGTGAAATTGAAATCGCTGTGAAGATGCAGTGTATCCGCGGCTAGACGGAAAGACCCCGTGAACCTTTACTATAGCTTTGCACTGGACTTTGAATTTGCTTGTGTAGGATAGGTGGGAGGCTTTGAAGCGTGGACGCCAGTTCGCGTGGAGCCAACCTTGAAATACCACCCTGGCAACTTTGAGGTTCTAACTCAGGTCCGTTATCCGGATCGAGGACAGTGTATGGTGGGTAGTTTGACTGGGGCGGTCTCCTCCTAAAGAGTAACGGAGGAGTACGAAGGTGCGCTCAGACCGGTCGGAAATCGGTCGTAGAGTATAAAGGCAAAAGCGCGCTTGACTGCGAGACAGACACGTCGAGCAGGTACGAAAGTAGGTCTTAGTGATCCGGTGGTTCTGTATGGAAGGGCCATCGCTCAACGGATAAAAGGTACTCCGGGGATAACAGGCTGATACCGCCCAAGAGTTCATATCGACGGCGGTGTTTGGCACCTCGATGTCGGCTCATCACATCCTGGGGCTGAAGCCGGTCCCAAGGGTATGGCTGTTCGCCATTTAAAGTGGTACGCGAGCTGGGTTTAGAACGTCGTGAGACAGTTCGGTCCCTATCTGCCGTGGACGTTTGAGATTTGAGAGGGGCTGCTCCTAGTACGAGAGGACCGGAGTGGACGAACCTCTGGTGTTCCGGTTGTCACGCCAGTGGCATTGCCGGGTAGCTATGTTCGGAATAGATAACCGCTGAAAGCATCTAAGCGGGAAACTAGCCTCAAGATGAGATCTCACTGGAACCTTGAGTTCCCTAAAGGGCCGTCGAAGACTACGACGTTGATAGGTTGGGTGTGTAAGCGCTGTGAGGCGTTGAGCTAACCAATACTAATTGCCCGTGAGGCTTGACCATATAACACCCAAGCAATTTGACTACTCTTGACTTGGAAACAAGCAAAAGCATCAGATTGCGGTGTGTGAAGACGAAATGAACCGAAAGTTCGAATCTCACAAAACACCGAAAGCTATCACATACCCAATTTGCTGAAGCGAGACCATTTGGTCACGACTCAGTACCCGAATTTCTTGACGACCATAGAGCATTGGAACCACCTGATCCCATCCCGAACTCAGTAGTGAAACGATGCATCGCCGATGGTAGTGTGGGGTTTCCCCATGTGAGAGTAGGTCATCGTCAAGATTAAATTCCGAAACCCCAATTGCGAAAGCAGTTGGGGTTTTGTTTTGGGCGGGCGAAAAGCGCTGAGGCGATTTGGCGCGCAGTCCAACTCCGCCTGTAACGCCCTTCAATGCTAAAGTCGCTCCCTCGATTTTGCTTTTCCCAAGGAAGCCGTTATGCCGGATGCAACGTCCCTCAGTGCTGGATTTATGGTCGTCCACGGCAATCGCCTGGATGAACTGCGCAGCCTGGTCGTCAGTTGGATGCGTCGTTATCCATTGGCTCCCCTGGAAAACGAAATCGCTCTGGTGCAAAGCAACGGCATCGCCCAATGGCTCAAGCTGGCCCTTGCTGAAGACCCGGAAGAGGACGATCTGGGAGGGTGCGGCATAGCCGCGGCAATCGACGTGCAACTGCCCGGCAGCTTTATGTGGCAGCTCTATCGCATGGTCCTGGGCCGCGATGAAATCCCGGCCAAATCCTTGCTGGATAAAGCCCCACTGACGTGGCGCCTGATGCGCCTGTTGCCCGAGCTGATCGACCAGCCGCACTTCGAGCCCCTGCAACGCTTCCTCACCCATGACACTGACCTGCGTAAACGCTACCAACTGGCGGAGCGCCTGGCCGACCTGTTCGATCAATATCAGGTGTACCGTGCCGACTGGCTGGAAGACTGGGCCGCTGGCCGCCACCAGTTGCGCAATGGCCGAGGCGAAGCCAAGCCCTTGAGCCCGGCCAACTGCTGGCAGGCCGAGTTATGGCGCGCGTTGCTGCTGGACTTGGGTGAGGAAGGCATGGCGCAAAGCCGTGCCGGGGTTCACCAGCGTTTTATCGAACGCATTAATAACCTGGACACCGCCCCCCAAGGCCTGCCGTCCCGCGTCATCGTGTTTGGCATTTCTTCCTTGCCCGCCCAGGCCCTTGAAGCCCTGGCCGGTCTGGCCCGTTTCAGCCAGGTGTTGCTCTGCGTGCACAACCCTTGCCGTCACCATTGGTCCGACATCGTCGCCGACAAAGACCTCCTGCGAAACGAATACAAACGCCAGGCGCGCAAGACCGGGATGCCTGTCACCATCGACCCGCAAACTTTGCACCAGCACGCCCACCCCTTGCTGGCCGCCTGGGGCAAGCAAGGTCGCGACTACATCAACCTGCTGGACAGCTACGACGATCCCAACAGCTACCGGTCGGCCTTCCGTGACGGGCGCATCGACCTGTTCAGCGACAGCGAGCCGACCACCATTCTCAACCAGCTACAGGACGATATCCTCGAACTGCGCCCGCTCCCGGAAACCCGCGAGCGCTGGCCGGCCGTCGATCTGCAGCACGACACCTCGATCCGCTTCCACATCGCCCACAGCGCCCAGCGCGAAGTGGAAATCCTTCACGACCAACTGCTCCAACGCTTCAGCGCGGACCCGACGTTGCGCCCCCGCGACGTTATCGTCATGGTCCCGGACGTTGACAGCTATGCACCGCATATCCGTGCGGTGTTCGGCCAGTTGGACAAGAAAGACCCACGTTTCATCCCCTTCACCCTGACGGACCAGGGCCAACGGGGCCGCGACCCGCTGTTGATCGCCGTCGAACACCTGCTGAAACTCCCGGACAGCCGTTTCCCCGTCAGCGAAATCCTCGACTTGCTGGACGTTCCCGCCTTGCGCGAACGCTTCGCCATCCAGGAGCGCGACCTGCCCACGCTGCACCGTTGGATAGAAGGCGCAGGCATCCGTTGGGGGCTCGATGCTGAACAGCGCGCAGGCCTGGGCCTGCCCAGTGCGCTGGAGCAGAACAGCTGGAGATTCGGCCTGCGCCGCATGCTGCTGGGCTACGCGGTCGGCAGTGGCGCAGCCTGCGCCGGCATTGAGCCCTATGACGAAATCGGCGGCCTCGACGCGGCGCTGATCGGGCCCTTGGTCGCCCTGCTTGACGCATTGCACGATGCCCACCAAGCCCTGTCACAGCCCGCGACCCCGCAAGCCTGGGGCACACGCCTGCAAGACTTGATGCAGCGCTTCTTCCTGCCCAGCAATGAACACGATGACTATCTGCTGGGTCAGTTGGAGCAATTGCGGGAAGACTGGCTGGAGACCTGCGAGTCCGTCGGCCTGTACGACGAATTACCGCTGACTGTCGTGCGTGAGGCCTGGCTCGCCGGTCTCGATCAGGGCCGCTTGTCCCAGCGCTTTCTCGCCGGTGCCGTGAACTTCTGCACCCTGATGCCGATGCGGGCCATCCCCTTCAAGCTGGTGTGCCTGCTGGGCATGAACGACGGCGACTATCCCCGCGCGCAACCGCCGCTGGATTTCGACCTGATGGGCAGCGACTACCGCCCCGGCGACCGCTCCCGGCGTGAAGACGACCGATACCTGCTGCTCGAAGCCCTGCTCTCGGCGCGCGACCAGCTCTACATCAGTTGGGTCGGCCGCAGCATCCGCGATAACAGCGAGCGCCCGGCGTCCGTGCTGATCGGCCAACTGCGCGATCACCTCGCCAGCGGCTGGCAGCATGCCCAGGAGCAACCGTTGCTGGAGGCGATGACCCAGGAGCACCCATTGCAACCCTTCAGTGCGCGTTACTTCCACGAGGGCGATCCACTGTTCAGCTACGCCCGCGAATGGCAACTGTTACACGAAGTTCAAGACCAGCCCCTCGAAACGACCGGTCTGGCACCCCACATCCAGGAAGAACCCCTGAGCCTGGGTCAGTTGCAGGACTTTTTGCGTAACCCTGTCAGGCATTTCTTCAGCCAGCGCCTCAAAGTATTTTTCGAAGCCGCTGAAGTGCCCCTGGCCGATGAAGAACCCTTCGTCCTCGACGCCTTGCAGCGCTACACCTTGAGCGACAGCCTGCTCGCCGCCGCGCTGACCGACCCGGATCATCTCGAACAAGCCCTGCAGGCCCAAGCGCAACGTCTTCAAGGCAGTGGCCTGCTGCCCATGGTCGGTTTCGGCGAATGCCTGCGCAACGAGCTGATCGAACCCTTGCCTGACTTGCTGCAACGCTACCAGCAACTCCTGGCACTCTGGCCCACGCCACACAATACGGCGGAGCCCGTCAGCTTCGCGCACCAGGGTATTCAACTCGACGGCTGGGTCAGCGGCTTGCACCGGCGCAGAGATGGCGGCTTGCTCAGCGTGACCACCATCCCCAACAGCATCGGCTCGATCAAGACCCGCAAGTGGCATCGCCTGATCCGCCCATGGGTCAACCACCTGGTGGCCTGCGCCTGTGGCCTGCCCTTGAGCACCGGCCTGGTGGCGAGTGATGACACGCTCCTACTGGCGCCACTGGAGCAAAACCTTGCCCAGGATGTGCTTGGCAACCTGCTCCTGGCCTGGCGGGCCGGCATGAGCGAACCACTACCGATCGCGGTGAAGACCGCCTTCGCCTGGCTCGGCCAGACTGACCCGGACAAAGCCCAGACCGCCGCCCTTAAAGCCTACGAAGGCGATGGCATCACCAGCGATGGCGAGCGCCGCGAAAGCCCGGCCCTCACCCGGCAATTCCCCGACTACGCGGCCCTGGTCGCCAGTGAAGATTTCGAAGGCTGGTGCGAAACCCTGTACCGCCCACTCATCACCGCCCCCTGGCGATCACTGACCAGCGAGGAGGCCCGCTCATGAGCACCAAACCCCTGGCCCTGGCCTTCCCCCTGCGTGGCAGCCAACTGATCGAAGCCAGCGCCGGTACCGGCAAGACCTTCACCATCTCCGCGTTATACCTGCGCCTGGTTCTGGGCCACGGTGGCGATGAGGCGGGTTTTGGCCGCGAATTGCTGCCGCCGCAAATCCTCGTGGTGACCTTCACCGATGCCGCCACCAAAGAGCTGCGTGAACGCATCCGCACCCGCCTGGCACAAGCGGCGCGTTTCTTTCGTGACGAAATCGAACAGCCCGATGCCCTGATCGCCGAGCTGCGTGATCAGTACAGCGCCGAGCAGTGGCAGGGTTGCGCCAACCGCCTCGACATCGCCGCGCAATGGATGGACGAGGCCGCCGTCTCGACCATCCACAGTTGGTGCCAGCGCATGCTGCGCGAGCACGCTTTCGACAGTGGCAGCCTGTTTACCCAGACCCTGGAAACCGACCACAGCGACTTGCTTGGCGAAGTGTTGCGCGACTACTGGCGGCTGTTCTGCTACCCGATGCACGGCGATGCCCTGAACTGGGTCCGCAGCAACTGGGGTGGCCCTGCGGCGCTGATGCCCCGAGTGCGCGCGTTGTTCGGTAGCGAGCGCCCCGGTGATGAACCCCGTGAGCCCGCCGAGTTGATCGAGGCCTGCTTGCACGAGCGCCGCGAGGCCCTGGTGGCGCTCAAGGCCCCCTGGCAGCAATGGGCCGCCGAGTTGCGCGAGATCTGCCTGCAAGCTGTCGCCGCCAAGGCTGTGGACGGCCGCAAGATGCAGGCCCGTTATTTCGAGCCCTGGTTCGAGAAAATCAGCGCCTGGGCCGCTGACGAAACCCTGGAACAACTGGACATCGGCACCGGCTTCACCCGCCTGACCCCCGAGGGTATGGCCGAAGCCTGGAAGGGCGACGCCCCCCGTCACCCCGGCCTGGATGCCATGGCGGGCCTCAAAGCCAGCCTCGACGCCTTGCCCACGCCCGATGCTGCAGTGTTGCAACACGCGGCGGCCTGGGTCGGCAAACGCTTTGAAGAAGAGAAACGCCGGCGTGCCGAGATGGGTTTTGACGACATGCTCATCCGCCTCGACGCCGCCCTGCAAACCGAGGGTGGCGAACGTCTGGCAAGCGTAATCCGCGAGCAGTTCCCGGTGGCCCTGATCGACGAATTCCAGGACACCGACCCGGTGCAGTACCGGATCTTCGAAAGCATCTACCGCATCGAAGACAACAGCCCGCGCAGCGGCCTGTTCCTGATCGGCGACCCCAAGCAGGCGATTTATGCGTTTCGCGGCGCCGATATCTACACCTACCTGCGCGCCCGCCAGGCCACCGCCGGGCGCTTGCATACCCTGGGCACCAACTTTCGCTCCAGTCATGCGATGGTCGAGGCGGTCAACCACGTGTTCGAGCGTGCGGAGTCCGGGCGTGGGGCGTTTCTGTTTCGTACGCCCGACGGCGACAACCCGGTGCCTTTCCAGCCAGTGTCGTCCCAGGGTCGCAAGGAGCAGTTGCAGGTCGATGGCCACATACTGCCAGCCCTGAATATCTGGCACCTGCCCACCGACCAGCCGGTCTCCAATGTGCGGTATCGCCAGCAATTGGCAGGCGCGTGCGCCAGCCAGATTGTCGCGTTGCTCAATGGCGGTCAGCAGGGCACGGCAGGGTTTATCAAGGGGGCAGACTTCACTCCCGTGCAACCGTCGAACATCGCCATCCTTGTGCGTGACGGCAAGGAAGCCCAGGCCGTACGCGGTGAGCTGGCCGCGCGGGGTGTGCGCAGCGTGTACCTGTCCGATAAGGACTCGGTATTCGCCTCCCAGGAAGCCCATGACCTGCTCGCCTGGCTCAAAGCCTGTGCCGAACCGGATGTCGAGCGCCCGCTGCGCGCGGCCCTGGCCTGCGTCACCCTCAACCTGTCGCTGCCCGAGCTGGAACAACTGAACCAGGACGAACTGGTCTGGGAGCAGCGAGTCATGCAGTTCCGCGATTACCGCGTGATCTGGCGCACCCAGGGCGTGCTGCCGATGCTGCGGCGTCTGCTGCATGACTTCAAGTTGCCGCAAACCCTGATTGCCCGCAGCGATGGCGAGCGGGTGCTGACCAACCTGCTGCACCTGTGCGAGTTGCTGCAACAGGCCGCCGCAGAGCTGGACGGCGAACAAGCGCTGATCCGCCATCTTGCGGAGCACCTGGCGCTGTCGGGCCAGGCCGGCGAAGAGCAGATCCTGCGCCTGGAAAGCGATGAGCAACTGGTCAAAGTGGTGACTATTCACAAGTCCAAGGGCCTGGAATACGACCTGGTCTTCCTGCCGTTTATCTGCTCGGCCAAGCCGGTCGACGGCAGCCGCCTGCCGCTGCATTACCACGATGCCAACGGCAAGTCCCAGGTCAGCCTGAAACCCACCGTCGAACTGATCGCCCAGGCTGATGACGAGCGCCTGGCCGAAGACCTGCGTCTGTTCTATGTGGCGCTGACTCGGGCCAAGCATGCCTGTTGGCTGGGCGTGGCCGACCTCAAACGCGGCAATAACAACAGTTCGGTGTTGCACCTGTCAGCCCTGGGCTATCTGCTGGGCGGCGGCGCGGCCCTGGGTGAGTCCGCAGCCCTGGCCCGCTGGCTGATGGATTTGCAGGACGGCTGCGCGGCGATTGCCTACGGGCAAATGCCGGAAGCTGACACCAGTACCTACCAACCACCGCGCAATGACGCGACCTTGCTCGCGCCGCTGCTGCCCAAGCGCAAGGCCGCGGAAAACTGGTGGATCGCGTCCTACAGCGCCCTGCGCATCGGCGAAAGCATGAGCGCCGCCAGCCTGGAAGCCCCGGAAAGCCCCCAGGCACAGAAGCTGTTCGACGACGAACGCCTGGACCCGGATGCACCGCGCGAAGTCGCCGCGTCTGGCGGGGATATTCACCGTTTCCCACGGGGCCCCAACCCCGGGACCTTTCTCCACGGCCTGCTGGAGTGGGCCGGTAACGAAGGCTTCAACGTAACGGCCGAAGCCATCGAAGATGCCGTTGCCCGGCGCTGCAACCGACGTGGCTGGGAAGGCTGGATCGGCACCCTCAGCGGCTGGCTCGGGCACCTGTTGCAACTGCCGTTGGGCCTGGGCCATGGGCAGGCATCTGTGACCCTGAGCGACCTGCAGCACTATCAGATTGAAATGGAGTTCTGGTTCGCCAGCCACAAAGTCGATGTGCTCGCCCTCGACCAACTGGTCTGCCAATACACCCATGACGGCGTGTCGCGGGTCGCCGCCGAGCCGGTGTTGCTCAATGGCATGTTCAAGGGCTTTATCGACCTGACCTTCGAACATGACGGCCGCTACTACGTGGCTGACTACAAATCCAACTGGCTCGGCGCCGACGACGCGGCCTACACCCGTGAGGCCATGGAACAGTCGATTCTCGACCATCGCTACGACCTGCAATATGTCCTCTACCTGCTGGCCCTGCATCGCCAACTCAAGGCGCGCCTGCCGGATTACGATTACGACCGGCATGTGGGCGGCGCGCTCTATCTGTTCCTGCGCGGTAGCCAAGCCGTGAGCCAGGGCGCGTATTTCACCCGGCCGCCACGGGAGCTGATCGAACGCCTGGACCTGCTGTTCCAGGGCAAGCCGCAACCGCCCAAGGTCGAACCGGCCTGGGAACAAGGAGTCCTGCTATGAGCCTCTCGACAATGCCGCTGGAGGCACTGGCACCGCTGGATCGCGCTGACGACCTGATGCACCTGCTGGAGCGCTGGGTCGAGCGCGGCTGGCTGCGGGCGCTGGACAAGGCGTTCGTCGGCTTTCTCCACGAACTGGATCCACAGGCCGATCCCCTGGTGCTGCTGGCCGCCGCCCTGACCAGTCACCAACTGGGCCACGGCCATGTGTGCCTGGACCTGTTCGAAACCCTGAAGGCCCCGGATTTCGCTCTGTCGCTGCCCCCAGAAGGGGATCTTTCAAGTGGCGTGATGCTGCTGCCCTCGCAATTGCTCGAGGGCCTGGACGGCGCCCATTGGTGCCATGCCCTGGCCGCAAGCCCGCTGGTGGCGCTGGCCGTCGATGGCAGTGCGGCGGCGCAAAGCCGGCCATTGGTATTGTCGGGCAAGCGCCTGTATCTGCGGCGTTACTGGACCTATGAGCGACGCATCGACAGCGCCTTGCGTCAGCGTCTTGCCGTGCAGGAAGCGGTCTCGGCCGACCTGCCCCAGCGCTTGAATGGCCTGTTCGACCAACCGCCCCCGGACGGCGTGGTCGATTGGCAGAAACTCGCCTGTGCCCTGGCCACGCGCGGTGCGTTCAGCATCGTCACCGGCGGCCCCGGCACCGGCAAGACCACCACGGTGGTGCGCCTGTTGGCCTTGCTGCAGGCACCCGCAGTGGAGCAGGGCACGGCCTTGCGCATCCGCCTGGCGGCGCCTACCGGCAAGGCGGCGGCACGCTTGACCGAATCCATCAGCCAGCAAGTACGCTCGCTGCAAGTGCCCGACGCTGTGCGCGAAAAAATCCCCACCGAGGTCACCACCGTGCACCGCCTGTTGGGTAGCCGCCCCGGCACCCGGCATTTCCGCCATCACGCGGGCAACCTGTTGCCGCTGGATGTGCTGGTGGTGGATGAAGCCTCGATGATCGACCTGGAAATGATGGCCAACCTGCTGGATGCCTTGCCGCCCCATGCGCGCCTGGTACTGTTGGGGGACAAGGACCAATTGGCCTCGGTGGAAGCCGGCGCGGTGCTCGGCGATTTGTGCCGCGATGCCGAAGCGGGTTGGTACAGCCCCGACACCCGCCAATGGCTGGAAAACGTCAGTGGCGAGACCCTGGCGGGCAGCGGCCTGCTGGAGGATCTCGAGGCCAGTCATCCGCTGGCGCAACAAGTGGTCATGCTGCGTTATTCCCGGCGTTTCGGCGAAGGCAGCGGCATCGGCCAACTGGCGCGCTGGGTCAACCAGCAAAACCCCGAGCAGGCTCGCCAACTGCTGGACGCCGGCAGCCACGACCTGTTTTGCCTGCACCTCAAGGGCGAGCATGACCGCGCCCTGGAGCGCCTGGTGCTGGACGGGCAGGGCAGCGATGCCCAGGGCTATCGCTACTACCTGAACCTGTTGCGCACCACGCGCCCGGCAGCCGAGACACCCCGCGACGACTCGCGCTGGACCGACTGGGCGCGCCAGTTGTTGCAAGCCTTCGATGCCTTCCAGTTGCTGTGCGCGGTGCGCAAGGGCCCTTGGGGCGTGGAAGGCCTCAACCAGCGCATCACCGCGGCGCTGCTCAAGGCCCGGCTGATCGACAGCGACCAGCAATGGTACGAAGGCCGCCCGGTGCTGATGACCCGCAACGACTATGGCCTGGGCTTGATGAACGGTGACATTGGTATCGCCTTGAAGCTGCCCGAAAGCGACGGTGGGCCGCAGGTGCTGCGCGTGGCCTTCCCGCGCAACGATGGCCAGGGCGGAGTGCGCTTTGTGCTGCCCAGCCGCCTCAATGATGTGGAAACCGTCTACGCCATGACCGTGCACAAGTCCCAGGGCTCGGAGTTTGCCCACACGGCCTTGATCTTGCCGGATGCACTGAACCCGGTACTGACCAAGGAGCTGATCTACACCGGCATCACCCGCGCCAAGGATCGCTTCAGCTTGATCGAGACCCGTGGCGGGGTTTTCGAAGAGGCGGTGCGGCGCAAGGTAAAACGGTTGAGCGGGCTGATGTTGGAGTTGGGTGCGTGAGAATGTGGGAAAAACCTGACCGATATGTCGGGTTTTTCGTGATGAATGGCAGAATCTACCTAGAGCCCGTCTCGATGGGGTTTCCGCCAATATGCTATCGTTGCGGCATTATCCCGAGAAGATCATAGAGAATCGCTGCATGAACGTGGCTGTCTCGCCCGCAGAGCGTAGTTGGAGCTGGAGACGATTGCTGCTATCGGCCGTTTTGTGTCTCGTCACGCCTCTGGCTTTTGCCCAGGCGCCCACAGCCAGTGCAGCCGACCAGCGGGCCCAGGCCGTCACCCAGGTGGTACTGGGGATTCTCAGCTACGCCCGTTGGCCGGTGGAGCCCGCACAACTGCGGTTGTGCATCGTTGGCCCGACCCAATACACCGACGACCTGGTCAAGGGTACCACCCAGGCCACCGGCCGGCCGGTGGTGGTCCAGCGCTTGCTGGCGGACAACCCCAATATCGTCAATGCGTGCGACGCGCTGTACATCGGCAAGCTCACTCCTGACGAGCGTGGCCGCCTGTTCACCGCGTTGACTGGCCATCCGGTGCTGAGCATCAGCGAAGGCGGCGATCAATGCACTGTGGGAAGCCTGTTTTGCCTGCGGGTCACTGATGAGCAAGTCTCGTTCGAGGTCAACCTCGACTCCGTCGCCCGCAGCGGTGTGCGCATCCATCCCAGCGTCCTGCAGTTATCCCGTCGTCGGGCGCCGGAGCCATGAAGCTGCGTAACGCCAAAACCCGCCCTACATTACGTTCGGTCCTTGGTCGCGGGCACCTGAGTGTGGCGCTGGTGGCCGTAGCCATGGCCAGCGTCTCCCTGACCCTGCTGGGGGTGCTGGCCCTACGGGTATATGCCGACCACAACCTGCACCTGATCGCCCGCTCGATCAACTACACCGTAGGAGCCGCAGTGGTGTTCAAGGACCGCGTGGCGGCCACCGAAGCCCTGGCGCTGATTGCCTCCACTGAAGAAGTCGCTGAAGCCCGGGTGCTGGACCTCAACGGCAACACCCTGGCCCATTGGGTGCGTCCGGAAACGGGGGTGCTGTCCAGGATCGAGCTGGAGTTGGCCCACACGCTGCTGGAAGAGCCCATCAGCCAGCCGATCCTGCATCAAGGCCAGAAAATTGGCACCGTCGAGTTGAGTGGCCACGGCGGTAGCCTGTTGCGCTTTTTGCTCAGTGGCCTGGCGGGGATCATCATCTGTACCGCTATCAGTGGCTGGGTCGCGATTTACCTGGCACGGCGCATGTTGCGCGGCATTATCGGCCCCCTGCACAGCCTGGCCGACGTCGCCCACGCTGCGCGCAGCGAGCGGGCCTTCGACCGCCGTGTGCCGCCGGCGCAGATCGCCGAGCTCGACAGCCTGGGCAACGACTTCAATGCCCTGCTTGACGAGCTGGAAGCCTGGCAAACCCACCTGCAAAGCGAAAACGAAACCCTTGCCCACCAGGCCAGCCATGACAGCCTGACCGGGCTGCCCAACCGCGCCTTCTTTGAGGGCCGCCTGATTCGCGCCTTGCGCAGCGCGGCCAAGCTCAACGAGCGAGTGGCGGTGCTGTTCCTCGACAGTGACCGCTTCAAAGACATCAACGACAATTTCGGGCATGCCGCCGGTGACGCCGTCCTGGTTGCGGTCGCCGCGCGCGTGCGGGCGCAACTGCGCGAGAGCGACCTGGTGGCCCGCCTGGGCGGTGACGAGTTCGCCATCCTGCTCTCGCCCCTGCACAAGCTCGAAGATGCCCAGCGCATCGCCGACAAAATCATCGCCAGCATGGACCAGCCCATCCCGCTGCCGGGCAACACCGAAGTGTTGACCTCACTCAGTATCGGTATCGCGGTATATCCCGATCATGGTGCCACTCCCGGCGCCTTGCTCAATGCCGCCGATGTGGCGATGTACCAGGCCAAACGCCTTTCCCAGGGCGGCCAGCACACGGCGGAGTCGGAGCACCCCGCTGCCAATGTTCAACACAGGAGTTGATCCCTTGTTTGCTAACACACGCGTTCTGTTTATCACCTTGTTTATTGCGCTACTGGCCCTGAGTGGCTGCCAGACTCCCCCCCCCAAAGGCCTGACCCCGGTGCAAGTGGCGGTGCTCAAACAACAAGGCTTCGAACTGACCGACGAAGGTTGGGCGTTTGGCCTGTCGGGCAAAGTGCTGTTTGGCAGCGACGTCGAAAAACTCAACACGCCCAGCACCGAGATCGTCGAACGCATCGGCAAGGCCCTCACCGGCGTGGGCATCGAACGCGTGCGCGTAGACGGCCACACCGATGCCTCGGGCAAGGAAGCCTACAACCAGCAACTGTCCCTGCGCCGGGCGAAAAGCGTGGGCAAGGTCTTGGTGGACGTGGGTATGAAGGAAGAAAACGTGCAACTGCGCGGCCTGGGCAGCAGCGAGCCGGTGGCCTCCAACAGCACTTCTGCGGGCCGTACCGAGAATCGCCGGGTGTCGATTGTAGTGATCGCCGACTGAGCCGACAGGCCGGTCTGAATTTCAAACACGCTCAACTTTGGGAGCGGGCAAGCCCGCTCCCACACTTATCAGTGCCGACCCAACGTTCTGCGCCCGCAGCAGCCATTCAGTCTGCAAACACCATCTCCCGCGTCTCCCCCATCAACAACCCCTGGTTCTGCTCCGTCACCTCCCGGATGTAATCCCACAACAGGGTAATCCGCTTGAGCTTGCGCAGGTCTTCGCGGCAATACATCCAGAACTGCCGCGTAATATTGATCTCCTCTCCCAACACCGGCAGCAACCGCGAGTCCTGCGCGGCCAGGAAGCACGGCAAGATCGCCAGCGAGCGCCCCTGCTGCGCCGCCACGTACTGCGCAATCACGCTGGTGCTGCGCAGGCTGGCGCTGGCGCCCGGGACGACATTGGCCAGGTACAGCAGCTCTGAGCTGAACGCCAGGTCATCCACGTAGCTGATAAACGGATGGTCGGCCAAATCGGCCGGGCGGCGGATGGGCGGGTGCTGGTCGAGGTATTCCTGGGTCGCGTACAGCTGCAACTTGTAGTCGCACAGTTTGCAGCACACGTAGGGCCCGTGTTCCGGGCGTTCCAGGGCGATGACGATGTCGGCTTCGCGCTTGGACAGGCTGATGAAGTGGGGCAGGGGCAGGATGTCGACCGAGATCGCCGGGTAGGTATCGACGAAGTGGCTCAGTTGCGGGGTGACGAAAAAACTACCGAACCCTTCGGTACAGCCCATGCGCACATGCCCCGACAGCGCCACGCCGGAGCCCGATACTTGTTCGCAGGCCATGTGCAGGGTGCTTTCGATGGACTCGGCGTAACCCAGTAAACGCTGGCCTTCATTGGTCAGCACAAACCCGCTGGTCCGGGATTTCTCGAACAGCAGGGTGCCCAGCGAGCCTTCCAGCGAGCTGATGCGCCGCGACACGGTGGTGTAGTCCACCGCCAGGCGCTTGGCAGCGACGCTGGCCTTGCGGGTACGCGCCACTTCGAGGAAAAACTTCAGGTCATCCCAGTTCAGCGAGCCTAAAGACGTGATGTTTTTTTGCATGTTGGACCGGCTTTTATGTGGGTTCTTATTGGAAGTTTGCACATCTATACTCCAAAAATCGTCCGAACGCCTCATCCTCAAGGCGCTTCACGCCTTGGCTCTCTGCATAACTACAAGATCTGGAGACCACAATGAACGCATCGCTTACGTCTGCCGATACCACCGTCAAACAGGCCAAACTGTTGATCAACGGTGAATGGGTCGAGTCCAAGACCACCGAATGGCAAGACATCGTCAACCCGGCGACCCAACAAGTCCTGGCCCGTGTGCCCTTTGCCACGGCCGATGAAGTCAACGCGGCCATCGACGCTGCCCATCGCGCCTTCCAGACCTGGAAGCTGACGCCGATCGGCGCGCGCATGCGCATCATGCTCAAGCTGCAGGCGCTGATTCGTGAACACTCCAAACGCATTGCCGTAGTCCTCAGTGCCGAGCAGGGCAAGACCATTGCCGATGCCGAGGGTGATATTTTCCGTGGCCTGGAAGTGGTCGAGCACGCGTGCTCCATCGGCACCCTGCAAATGGGCGAGTTCGCCGAGAACGTCGCCGGTGGCGTCGACACCTACACCCTGCGCCAACCCATCGGCGTCTGCGCCGGCATCACCCCGTTCAACTTCCCGGCGATGATCCCGCTGTGGATGTTCCCGATGGCCATCGCCTGCGGCAACACCTTCGTGCTCAAGCCTTCGGAACAGGATCCGCTGTCGACCCTGATGCTGGTGGAACTGGCGCTGGAAGCCGGGGTGCCGGCCGGTGTGTTGAACGTGGTCCACGGTGGCAAGGATGTGGTGGATGCTCTGTGCACCCACAAAGATATCAAGGCCGTGTCCTTTGTCGGCTCGACCGCCGTCGGCACCCACGTCTACGACCTGGCGGGCAAGCACGGCAAGCGCGTGCAGTCGATGATGGGCGCGAAGAACCATGCGGTGGTGCTGCCCGATGCCAACCGTGAACAGACGCTTAACGCACTGGTTGGCGCTGGTTTCGGCGCGGCCGGCCAGCGCTGCATGGCCACCTCGGTGGTGGTGCTGGTGGGCGCGGCCAAGCAGTGGCTGCCGGACCTCAAGGCCCTGGCGCTGAAGCTTAAAGTCAACGCCGGCAGCGAAGCCGGGACCGACGTGGGCCCAGTGATTTCCAAGCGCGCCAAGGCGCGTATCCTCGACCTGATCGAAAGCGGTGTGAAAGAAGGCGCCAAGCTGGAACTGGACGGCCGCGACATCCAGGTGCCGGGCTTCGAGCAAGGCAACTTCGTCGGCCCGACCCTGTTCTCGGGCGTGACCACCGATATGCAGATCTACACCCAGGAAATCTTCGGCCCGGTGCTGGTGGTGCTGGAAGTCGATACCCTCGACGAAGCCATCGCCCTGGTCAACGCCAACCCGTTCGGCAACGGCACCGGCCTGTTCACCCAGAGCGGTGCGGCGGCGCGCAAGTTCCAGAGCGAAATCGACGTCGGCCAGGTCGGCATCAACATCCCGATCCCAGTGCCAGTGCCGATCTTCAGCTTCACCGGTTCCCGTGGTTCGAAACTCGGCGACCTGGGCCCGTACGGCAAGCAAGTGGTGCAGTTCTACACCCAGACCAAAACCGTCACCAGCCGCTGGTTCGACGACGACAGCGTCAATGATGGCGTCAACACCACCATCAACCTGCGTTGATCAAGGAGACGACCATGAAAATTGCATTTATCGGCCTGGGCAACATGGGCGCACCCATGGCCCGCAACCTGATCAAGGCTGGCCACGCGCTGAACCTGTTTGACCTGAACGAGACCGTGCTCAAGGAACTGGCCGAATTGGGCGGCACCATCAGTGCCTCACCACGCGCAGCAGCAGAAGGCGCCGAACTGGTGTTGACTATGCTGCCCGCTGCCGCCCATGTGCGCGGCGTCTGGCTGAGTGAAGACGGCGTGCTCGCCGGTATCGGCACAGGCGTGCCGGCCGTGGATTGCAGCACCATTGACCCTCAGACCGCCCGCGATGTGGCGGCAGCGGCAGCCAAGCACGGCGTGGCGATGGCCGATGCGCCGGTCTCCGGCGGCACGGGCGGGGCGCAGGCGGGGACGCTGACCTTTATGGTCGGCGCCACCCCGGAACTGTTCGCCACCCTGCAACCGGTGCTGGCGCAGATGGGCCGCAACATCGTGCATTGCGGTGAAGTCGGCACCGGGCAGATCGCCAAGATCTGCAACAACCTGCTGCTGGGCATCAGCATGGTCGGCGTCAGCGAGGCCATGGCCCTGGGCGATGCGCTGGGCATCGACACCCAGGTGCTGGCCGGCATCATCAACAGCTCCACCGGGCGCTGCTGGAGCTCCGACACCTACAACCCATGGCCGGGCGTGATCGAGACCGCGCCGTCATCCCGGGGTTATACCGGGGGGTTTGGCGCTGACCTGATGCTCAAGGACCTGGGCCTGGCGACCGAAGCGGCACGCCAGGCGCACCAGCCGGTGATCCTGGGGGCGGTGGCGCAGCAGTTGTATCAAGCGATGAGCCAGCGTGGGGAAGGGGGCAAGGACTTCTCGGCGATCATCAACAGCTATCGCAAGCCCCAATAGGGGATTTTCCGGGAGCCCGCGTCGGGTGGGCTCCCGGGTTTTTCGTGCTCAGGCAAACACGAAGTACTTACGTACCGTCTCGACCACTTCCCACGTGCCCTTCATGCCGGGCTCCACCACAAAGATATCCCCAGCGCGCAAATGGATCGGCTCCAGGCCGTCCGGGGTGATCACGCAGTAGCCTTCCTGGAAATGGCAGTATTCCCACTTCACGTACTCCACGTACCACTTGCCCGGAGTGCAGATCCAGGTGCCCATGATCTTGCTGCCGTCTTCGCTGGTGTAGGCGTTGAGGTTGACGGTGTGCGGGTCACCTTCGAGCTTCTCCCACTTGCAGGCATCCAGGACCGGTAGGGGATGGGTATCGCGCAGTACGGTGATCGGCTGGGACATGATGGCTCCAAGGCAGGGAAATGAAGTTCTACCCTATAACCCCAGGTCGGATGCCAGTGGTCTGAACTCGACACTGGGATGCCCAGAAGCGCATCGGAATACGATCTTAAAACCTACACCGTCCCTGTGGGAGCGGGCTTGCCCGCGATGGCGGTGTGTCAGGTGACGCATTTTTCACTGGTCCACTGCTATCGCGGGCAAGCCCGCTCCCACATTTGATCTGGGGTGGCTGATGGATCCATTCAATAATCAGGCGTTTCTTCGCAGTAACTACGAAAGAAATCAGCCTTCGCGCTGGAATTCGCAAGAATATTTACCGCTGGCCCTCGTATCATTCACCTTAGAAACGACCGAGAGCCTCGTATGAACCCAATAAAAACGTGGTGGGATATCAGCCCACCCTTGAGCACCGCCACCCCGACCTGGCCGGGCGATACGCCCTTCCAGGAAGAGCGCGTCTGGCAGTTCGGCCCCGAATGCCCGGTCAACGTCGGCCGCATTACGCTGTCGCCCCACACTGGCGCCCATGTCGATGCGCCGTTGCATTACAGCGTCGACGGTGCGCCCATCGGCGAAGTCTCGCTGGATGTGTACCTGGGGCCGTGTCGGGTGCTGTATTGCCTGGACAGCGGCGCGCTGGTGCAGCCCGAGCAGTTGCAAGGTCGCCTGGATAACCTGCCGGAGCGCGTGCTGCTGCGCACTTATCAACAGGCGCCGTTGACCACCTGGGACGCGAACTTCACCGCCGTCGCCAAGGAAACAATCGAGCTGCTGGCCAGCCTCGGCGTGCGCCTGATCGGCATCGACACGCCGTCCCTGGACCCGCAACAGTCCAAGACCATGGATGCCCACAACGCCGTCGCCCGTCATGGCATGGCGATTCTCGAAGGCATCGTGCTCGACGACGTCCCGCAGGGCGATTACGAGTTGATCGCGCTGCCGCTGCGCTTTGCCAACCTCGATGCCAGCCCGGTACGAGCAATCCTGCGCCCGCTCAAGGAGCCCACGCGATGAGCCAGTGTCCTTTCTCCCCTGATTACCAGCCGCCGGAAGAATGGCATAACGCCGAGCTGAATTTTTCCGAGTCCATGAGCTATGGCGACTACCTGGACCTGGGCAAAGTGCTCACGGCCCAGCACCCGCTGTCGCCGGACCACAACGAGATGCTGTTTATCATCCAGCACCAGACCTCCGAGCTGTGGATGAAGCTGATGCTCCACGAACTCAAGGCTGCCCGCGAGCATGTGCGCCTGGGTGAGCTGGCGCCGGCGTTCAAGATGCTGGCGCGGGTGTCGCGGATTTTCGACCAACTGGTGCACGCCTGGGCGGTCCTGGCGACCATGACGCCGTCGGAATACAAGGCGATCCGCCCGTACCTGGGGCAGTCGTCGGGCTTCCAGTCGTTCCAGTACCGGGAAATCGAGTTCATCCTCGGCAATAAAAGCGCGGCGCTGTTGCGGCCCCACGCCCATCGCCCGGAGTTGCTCAAGGAGCTGCAAGTGGCGATCGCCACGCCGTCGCTGTATGACGAAGCGATCAACCTGATGATCAAGGCGGGCCTGGCGATTGACCCGCAGCGTGCGCAACGCGACCCTACGGCGCCTACGGTTCATGACGAATCCGTGGAGGCGGCGTGGCGCGAGGTGTACCGCGACCCGACCCGTTACTGGGACCTGTATCAGTTGGCCGAGAAGTTTATCGACCTGGAAGACTCGTTCCGCCAATGGCGCTTCCGCCATGTGACCACGGTGGAGCGGATCATCGGCTTCCAGCCGGGCACCGGTGGCACTGAGGGCGTGGGGTACCTGCGCAAGATGCTCGACACCGTGCTGTTCCCCGAGCTGTGGCGGGTGCGTTCGACGCTCTGATTGAAACCCAACAAAAAGCCCCGGCACTCATTGAGTACCGGGGCTTTTTGTTGGCAATGCATACCTATTGTGACCCTGTTCATGGGGGAGCCGGGCTTGCCCGCGATGCAGGCGGCTCGGTCATTCAGTTAGACCGAGTCGATGCCATCGCAGGCAAGCCAGCTCCCACATAAGCCAGCTCCTGCACAAGCCGGCTTCTACACAGGTTATTGCGCGACAGCCAGGGCCTTGTTCTTCCTGGAGCGCAACCAGTACGCCAGGAAGAGAATCCCCACCCACACCGGCATCGCATACACCGATGGGCGCATGTCCGGGATTGCCAGCATCACGCCAACGATCACCAGCATGAACGCCAGGCACAGGTAGTTGCTGAACGGGAACCAGAAGGTCTTGAACGACGGCACCACGCCTTGCTCGCCCATGGCCTTGCGGAACTTGATGTGCGTCAGGCTGATCAGCGCCCAGTTGATCATCAGCGAAGCAACCACAAGGGCAAACAACAGCACCAGTGCATCCTTGGGTGCCACGTAGTTGATCACCACGCACAGCAACGTCACCAGGGCCGAAATGCCCAGGGCGCGCAACGGTACGCCTTGCTTGTTGAGCTTCATCAGCGCCTTGGGCGCGTCGCCTTGCTCGGCCAGGCCGAACAGCATGCGGCTGTTGCAGTACACGCCGCTGTTGTACACGGACAGTGCCGCGGTCAGCACCACGAAGTTGAGGATGTGCGCGGCGGTGTCGTTACCGATCAACGAGAAGATCTGCACGAACGGGCTGGCACTGTAGGCATCGCCGGACGCGCCGAGGGTTTGCAGCAGTTGATCCCATGGGTACAACGACAGCAGCACGGTCAGGGCGCCGACGTAGAAAATCAGGATCCGGTACACCACCTGGTTGATCGCCTTGGGGATCACCTTGCGCGGCTCGCTGGCTTCGGCAGCCGTAATACCCACCAGCTCCAGGCCGCCGAACGAGAACATGATGAACGCCATTGCCATCAGCAGGCCCATGCCGCCGTTAGGGAAGAAACCGCCGTGGTCCCACAGGTTGCTGATCGAGGCTTGCGGGCCACCGGTACCGCTGAACAGCAGGTAGCAGCCGAGCACGATCATGCCGATGATCGCCACCACCTTGATGATCGCGAACCAGAACTCGGTCTCACCGAAGAACTTCACGTTCAGGGTGTTGATCAGGTTCACCGCAACGAAGAACACCACTGCGCTGACCCAGGTCGGCACTTCAGGCCACCAGAACTGGATGTACTTGCCCACCGCTGTCAGCTCGGCCATGCCCACCAGTACATACAGCACCCAGTAGTTCCAGCCGGCGAGGAAGCCGGCATAGCCGCCCCAGTACTTGTGGGCGAAGTGGCTGAAGGAACCGGCGACCGGTTCCTCGACGATCATCTCGCCCAACTGGCGCATGATCAGGAATGCGATAAACCCGGCTATCGCATAGCCCAGGATCATCGACGGCCCCGCCGATTTCAGCACCCCGGCCGAACCGAGGAACAAACCCGTACCAATCGCCCCGCCCAGGGCAATCAGCTGAATATGCCGGTTTTTCAGGCCACGCTTGAGGCCAACCGGGTTAACCATGTCATCCGCCATTAACATTCCCTTCTACTTGTTTTTTTCAGGGTTGATCCTGCACGCCAGATCCGCCCCTCACTGCTGAGGGGTCAGATATTACTCTCGGTAAACTTTTCGTAATACAGCTGAACGCCATCAAGTGCCTGATCTTGCAGCCAGTTCTTGATGGATTCGACCATTGGAGGGGGGCCGCACACGTACATATCGGCCGATCTATCCCGCAATTCGGCCACGTCGAAATGTTCGGTCAGATAACCGCGCTTGCCAGACCACTGCGGCGATGGGTCGCTGAGCACTTCGGTGTAGCGAAAACCACGGATCGTTTGTGCATACGCCTTGATGCGCTCGGCCTCGCACAAATCCTCGGCCCCGCGCACCCCGTAGTACAGATGCACCGGTTGCTCGCAGCCGCGCTCGGCCAATTCATCGAGCATCCCCAACAGTGCCGACAACCCGGTGCCGCCGGCCACCAGCACCAGGGGCTGGGTGACGTGTCGCAGATAAAACGCGCCCAGCGGTGCCTGCAGCTTGATTTCATCGCCGACCTGGCAGCGCTCGCGCACGTAATTGCTCATCACCCCGTCCGGCAGCAAGCGGATCAGGAACTGCAAGCGGTTGCCCGGGCGGTTGGCGAAGGAGTAGGAACGCTGATGCTCGGTACCGGGGATCGACAGCCGCGCATATTGCCCCGGCAGAAAGTCCAGGGCGCGCTCCAGTTGCACCGACAGGATCGCGGTGCTGGCCGACACCTGCTGCACCTCGCACACCGTGGCGCTGAGTTGTTCCGGGCCCGGTGCGTTGCACAGGCTTGAGTCGAAATCGAAGTAAAACGCCGCGTCGGATTGGACCCGGGTCTGGCAACTGAGCATCTTGCGTTGTTGCAGGTCGAGGCTGGACAGGGCCTCGTCATCCACATAGTCCTGGCTGTAGTCGCCGGACTCGCAGCGTCCCTGGCAGGTGCCGCACACGCCTTCGCGGCAATCCAGGGGGATCTTGATGCCGTTGCGCAACGCCGCGTCCAGCAGGATTTCGTTGCTGGCCACCGGAAAGAACAAGGTCTTGCCGTCGGCAAAACTGAAGGCCACTTTGTGATTCATCCACCGCACTCCGCGTAGATAGATTGATGACTGGCGAGGTTGCCCCTCGCCACAGGGGCACGGTCAGAGGTGATAGAAGTCCAGCACCGAGTTGATGGTGT
This sequence comes from Pseudomonas sp. FP818, assembly GCF_030687335.1. NCBI lineage: Bacteria > Pseudomonadati > Pseudomonadota > Gammaproteobacteria > Pseudomonadales > Pseudomonadaceae > Pseudomonas > Pseudomonas sp. FP818. The sequence continues at coordinate 757,565 of NZ_CP117427.1, forward strand.
CGTTGAGCAGCAGCGCATGCTTGCGCGTGATCAGCCAACTGTCGCCATGGGGCTTGAGGCTGTAGGTGGCGTGGCCATAGAACTGCTCCGACATCGCCAGCCGATAAAACAGCGTGTGCCAGTTCAACCGCACCTCCAGGCAGCCATCAGCCTGCTCGGCAATCCGTACGTTATTGATCAGGTGCAAGGTGCGCGGCATCGGCGTGGCGGACGCGGCCTTGCCGGTGCGCAGGCGGAACACCCGATCTTCCAGGCCCGAGCGGTTGGCGTAGTAGATCAGCGACATTTCGCGCTTGGGGTCGCGGGTGTAGACGTGTTCCGAGTCCCATTGCGGCAGGTGGAACTCACTCTGCGGGTCGAACAACTGCACGTAGGCGTCCCAGTCCTGGGCGTCGCACAGTTCGGACTTGCGGTAGAAAAACTGCTCGATCTGATACTGCAATTGCGCGTTCATCATTTCACCTCGTGCAGTTTCAACGATTGCGCCTCAAGCCCGTCCAGCAGGAATGTCTGCCAGTTGCGGTGCTGGTTGACGTACAACCCTTCGTGGGTGAACTCGGTGCCGGTCATGGCCGGCTGGATGCCGATGGCCTCGCTGTTGGGCGTCGGCCCGGTTTCCCAGCGATGGCTGCCCCGGGAGATATCGCTCCAGCGTTCCAGGCGGCCCTGGAAGCCGCGCTGGGCTTCGCGAAATTCCACCAGGTCATCCGGGGTGCCCATGCCGGACACGTTGAAAAAGTCTTCAAACTGGCGGATACGGTTTTCGCGGTCGGCGTCGGACTCGTGCTTGACCCCCAGGCACTGGCTGATGATCTCGGTCTTGTTCCACGCCACCGGGCGGATGATGCGCAGTTGCGAGCTGATCTGGTCGAGAAAGAACAGGCTGGGGTACACGTTGAGGTTGCGCAGGCGGTGCATCATCCACTCGGCCTTTTGCTGGCCGTGTTCTGCCACCAGGCGCGGCATGATGGTGGCGTAGCCGGAGCGCACGCTGGGGTTGGGCATCGCAGAACAACACGCTGTGGCCGTTGTTGAAGGCAAACCAGCCGTCATCGGTATTGGCATCGCCGGCGCCGAGTTTGCTGTAGTCCAGGGTGCTGCCGGAGGCGCTGCCGTTTTCCGTATTGACCTGCTGGCGATGCTGCACCGTGGCCACGTAGTTATAGTGCACGGTGCTGACGTGGTAACCGTCCAGGCCGTTTTCGTTCTGCAGCTTCCAGTTGCCGTCGTAGGTGTAGGCCGACTTGCCGGGCAGCACTTCCAGCTCGCCGGTGGCGGACTGCGCGACCATCATGTCGAAGAACACTTTGGAGTCGCCGAGGAAGTCTTGCAGGCTGTTGCTGCCGTGCACGTCGAGGCTGATAAACACAAAGCCCTTGTAGCTTTCGATGCGCGCCTTCTTCAGGCCGCGGGTGGCCTTGTCGAAACCTTCCGGGTATTCCCCCGGCGCCTTGACCTTCACCAGGCGGCCGTCGCTCTTGTAGCACCAGGCGTGGAACGGGCAGGTAAAGGTCGACTGGTTGCCCTTGCCGACCCGGGTCAGGGTGGTGCCGCGATGCTGGCAGGCGTTGATCAGGGCGTTGAGCTGGCCTTCACCGTCACGGGTGATGATCATCGGCTGGCGCCCGGCGCGCATGGTTACGAAGTCGTGGTTATTGGCCAGTTCGCTTTCGTGGCAGGCGTAGATCCAGTTCTTTTCGAAGATCAGTTCCATCTCCAGGTCGAACAGCTCAGGTTCGGTGAACATGTCCCGGGCGATGCGGAACACACCCTCGGCCGGACGGAAATCCAGGCAGCTTTCGATAAACGTTTTCCATTGCTCGACGCTTCTTGCACCACTCATGGGAGGCACCTTTTATTGGGTAGCTAATCGGTGGTTCATTAGAGGCGGGCAGGGGGGCGGCCAGCTATCCGCTTAATGGGGGAAGATGGGCCGCATAGTTGGGGCGCAAATACCCACATCCGTGCAACGACGCCGGGGAATGCGCTACTGTCAGGCTAGGCAATTGTCGAAAAAGCCGGCTTCTTATCCACATAGTCGACGCTCACTATCCACCCAGTGGCCAAGTGCGCGACGTGGCGCAGAACTTGCCTTGATCCACCGGACGCGCCGTCAGAGCGCGCTGGCCACAACCGCCGTGAGTGCACCCTGATGAGTAGCCATACACGCGATATCCGTATTGAACGTTTCGACCTTGAAGGCGCCCGCAGCTGGATGTCCGGCATCTGCGGGCCCCACCGGCTGGAAACCGCCACCCCGGAGCGCCTGCGCTTCCACCACAGTGCCAATGTGTTCAAGTCCCGCGCCACCACCCTGGGGGTGATCGAATACGGCACCGACGTGACCATCGACATCGAAGACGCCGAGCACTTCAGCAGCTACAGTCTGAGCCTGCCGCTGGTGGGCGAGCAGGAGCTGAGCAAGGGTGGCCAGCGCCTGAGTTCCAATCGCGACCAGGGCGTGATCATTTCGCCCAATGAACACCAGGTGCTGGCGATCTCCGGCGACTGCCGCAAGCTGCAAGTGGTGATCACCCGTGCGGCGATGAGCGAAACCCTGGAGGGCTTGTTGCAGCGGCCGATTGATGCGCCGCTGCGCTTTGAGTCGGTGATGGATGCGGTGCAGGGCGCGCCGGCAGCGTGGTGGCGTATGGCAAGGCACTTCATCGCGGAGCTGGAGCACAGCAGCGAACTGTATGACCAGGCCGCGTTTACCCGCGACCTGGAAAGCTCGCTGATCAAGGGCCTGATCCTGGCCCAGCCGAACAACTATTCCGAAGAACTGCGCGACGTGCTGGGGGTCAAGCTGCCCCACTACCTGATCCGCGCCCGCCAGTACATCCACGCCAACGCCCGCGAAGCGCTGCACCTGGAAGACCTCGAGGCGGCCACCGGGGTGTCGCGGTTCAAGCTGTTCGATGCGTTTCGCAAATACTTCGCGCTGTCGCCCATGGCCTACTTGAAGAAGTACCGCTTGAGCGCGGTGCGCCAGGAAATTCTCGAGCATGGCGCCACCCGCACCATCTCCGAAATCGCCCTGGGCTGGGGCTTTACCCACCTGGGAAGGTTTTCGGCGGAGTACCGCAAGCTGTTCGACGAATCCCCCAGCCAGACGCTGCAGCGCAACGATGCGCGGCGCATGCGGGGTGCCTGAACACAATGCAGCTCCCACAGGGTATTGGAGGTGACTGGGAGATTTCAGATCAGTTCTTCTACCAGTTGCAGGCAATGACCCAGCCCCGGCGACTGATCATTGATCCGCCGGCTGAGAATGATCGGCGAGGTCGCCGTAACCTCGACAATCGGCGTATAGCCGATATCCGCCCGATGCAGTATCTGCACCGACGCCGGCACCAGCGTCACCCCCATGCCGGCCCCGACCAGGCCGATGGCGGTCTGCAACTCATTGGTCCATTGCGCGACCTTGATCGCCAGGCCATGGGTGTCGAACAGTGCGATCACGTGGTCGGCATAGCTGGGGCGCGGGTTGCCGGGGTACAGCACCAGCGGTTCGGCGGCCAACTGCGCAAGGGTCACCGGTGCGCCCAGCAGCGGGTGCCCGGCCGGCAACACCGCCACCAGCCGATCCTCGACCAACACCCGCTGGACAATGGCCGGGTCATCAATGCGAATCCGCCCGAAGCCCACATCAATGCGCCCGGCCTTGAGCGCTTCGACCTGTTGCAGGGTGGTCATCTCCGACAGCCCCAGCTCCAGCTCCAGCGCGTCATGGCTGCGCAGGCGGCGGATCAGTTCCGGCAGCACGCCATACAGGGTCGAGGGGGCAAAGCCGATGCCCAGCCAGGTCTTCTGCCCCAGGCCGATGCGCCGGGTGTTGTCGCAGGTCTTGGCCAACTGCTCCAGCAGCACATTGGCGTGTTCATAGAAGTACCGCCCGGCCTCGGTCAGCCGCAACGGCCGGCCACGCTCCAGCAGCACCACACCCAACTCATCTTCCAATTGCTGGATCTGCCGGCTCAACGGCGGCTGGGCGATGTGCAGGCGTTCGGCGGCGCGTGTGAAGTTCAGGGTTTCCCCCAGCACCTGGAAATAACGCAGGTGGCGCAGTTCCATACGGATTCCTCTCATACCTTGAGGGTATTGTTCGAGACCAATTCTATATTGGAAGCCAGCAACAATGGGCGACAGAATCGGGCAAGACCTATAAAGAACCCAACGGGTATTGCCATGCCGATTTGCGCCATCGAGTCGATCGAGACCATCATCGTCGATCTCCCCACCATCCGCCCGCACAAGCTGGCGATGCACACCATGCAAAACCAGACCCTGGTGATCATCCGCGTGCGGTGCGCCGACGGTATCGAAGGGATCGGCGAGTCCACCACCATCGGTGGCCTGAGCTACGGCAACGAAAGCCCCGATAGCATCAAGATCAATATCGACCAACACTTTGCGCCACTGTTGATTGGCCAGGATGCCAGCAACATCAACGCCGCCATGTTGCGCCTGGAACGCAGCATCCGTGGCAACACGTTTGCCAAGTCCGGCATCGAAAGCGCCTTGCTCGATGCCCTCGGCAAGCGCCTGAACCTGCCGGTCAGCGAGCTGCTCGGCGGCCGCGTGCGCGATGCCCTGCCGGTGGCCTGGACGTTGGCCAGCGGCAATACGCAAAAGGACATCGACGAAGCCGAGAAGATGCTCGACCTGCGCCGCCACCGCATCTTCAAGTTGAAGATCGGCGCCGGTGAAGTCAGCCAGGACCTGGCCCATGTGATTGCGATCAAAAAAGCCCTGGGCGAGCGCGCCAGCGTGCGCGTCGACGTCAACCAGGCCTGGGACGAAGCCGTGGCCCTACGCGCTTGCAAGGTGTTGGGCGATAACGCTATCGACCTGATCGAACAGCCGATCTCGCGCAATAACCGTGGCGGCATGGCCCGGCTCAACCTCTCGAGCCCGGCGCCGATCATGGCCGACGAGTCCATCGAGTGTGTCGAAGATGCCTTCAACCTGGCCCGCGAAGGTGCGGCCTCGGTGTTCGCCTTGAAGATCGCGAAAAACGGCGGCCCGCGTGCCGTACTGCGCACGGCGGCGATTGCCGAGGCGGCGGGTATTGGCCTGTATGGCGGCACTATGCTTGAAGGCGGTATCGGCACCCTGGCCTCGGCCCACGCGTTTCTCACCCTCAATAAACTGGCGTGGGACACCGAGCTGTTCGGGCCGCTGCTGCTCACCGAAGACATTCTTACCGAGCCGCTGCTGTATCGCGATTTCCACCTGCATGTCTCGACCGCCCCGGGCCTGGGCCTGGCCATTGATGAGGAGCGCCTGGCGTTCTTCCGTCGCGACAAACATTAAGAGGACGCCTGCGATGTTGTTCCACGTAAAGATGACCGTAAACCTGCCTGTCGATATGAACCCCGAGCGCGCAGCGGCCCTCAAGGCCGACGAAAAAGCCCTGGCCCAACGCCTGCAAGCGCAAGGCAAGTGGCGCCACCTGTGGCGCATCGCCGGACTGTACGCCAACTACAGCGTGTTTGATGTCGACAGCGTGCAGGAACTGCATGACCTGCTGATGCAACTGCCGCTCTATCCCTACATGGCCATTGAAGTGAATGCCCTGTGCCGGCATCCGTCGTCGATCCATGAGGATGACCGCTGAGCCTGTCTAGCCCCCTAATAATTACAAGATGAGGATTGCACCATGTCCATTCGACTGTCCCAGACTGCCCACGCCCAGCGCTTCCTCGAAGAAGCCAGCGGTAACCTCAATGACGCCGGCAACCCACGGGCCAAGGCGCTGATCTACCGGATCCTGCGCGATACGGTGAATATCATCGAAGACCTGGAAGTGACCCCGGAAGAGTTCTGGAAGGCGGTCAACTACCTCAACGAACTGGGCAAAAACCAGGAAGCCGGGCTGCTGGCCGCGGGCCTGGGCCTGGAGCATTACCTGGACCTGTTGATGGACGCCGCCGACGAGGAAGCCGGCAAGTCCGGCGGCACCCCGCGCACCATCGAAGGGCCGCTGTACGTGGCGGGTGCGCCGCTGTCCAAATACGAAGCACGCCTGGACGATGGCCTGGATGCGGCCGTGCCGCTGTTTATGCGCGGGCAAGTGCGCGACATCAACGGCAAGCCGTTGGCCGGGGCGATTGTGGATGTGTGGCAGGCCAATACCGGCGGCACTTACTCCTGGTTCGACCCATCGCAATCGGAGTTCAACCTGCGTCGCCGGATCGAGACCGATGCCCAGGGCAATTATCGTTTCCGTAGCATCGTGCCGTCAGGCTACGGCTGCCCACCGACCGGCCCGACCCAGCAGTTGCTCGATCAACTGGGGCGTCACGGCCAGCGGCCAGCGCATATCCACTTCTTTATCTCGGCACCGGGGCATCGGCACCTGACCACGCAGATCAACCTGTCGGATGATCCGTACCTGCATGATGACTTTGCCTACGCCACTCGGGATGAGCTGATTGCCGAAATTCGCTTCAGCGAAGACCCGCAACTGGCGCGGGAGTTTGGCGTGGAGGGCAAGTTTGCGCAGATCGACTTTGACTTCGAGTTGCAGCCGGCGGTGGCACCGGTCGAGCAAAAACGCATGCAACGCGTGCGCGCCCTCGAAGACTGAATACGGTCAAAAATGTGGGCGCTGGCTTTTGTGGGAGCTGGCTTGCCTGCGATAGCCTCGCCTCGGTAGTGCAGATAAACCGAGGGGTCTGTATCGCGGGCAAGCCCGGCTCCCACAAAAGCCAGCGCCCACAGTTGATCAGCAGTGCTTTGCCTATTTGCGTACGACCAGGTCCAGCACCTCATCCCGGTCCTTGATCTTCTGCAACACGATCTCCGAACGGATATCCATCACCCCCGCCGTGCGGTTGAGGTGGTTCACGATAAAGTCGGAAAAGTGCTTGAGGTTGCGCGCCTGCACCCGCAGCACGTAGTTGCTGGCGCCGGTGATCACATAGGCACTGGCCACTTCCGGCCAGCCCTGGACCTTCTTGATAAAGGTCTCGTGCCAGTCCTCCATGTCTTGGCGCAACGACAGGTGGACGATGGCTTCCAGCTCGATCCCCAATTGCTCGGCATTGAGCACCGCGCGATACCCGCTGATCACCCCCTCACTCTCCAGCAGGCGCAAGCGGCGCAGGCAGGCGGACGGCGACAGGGCGACTTTCTCCGCCAGTTCCTGGTTGCTGATACGGCCATCCTGTTGCAGGAAATGCAGGAGGCGCAGGTCGGTGGCGTCGAGAATCATGCTTAGAATTAATCCGCGTATTTAGAGGTTAAATTCGAATTTCCTACAGCTTATTAAGCCAGTTGTAGCGCACTTTGCACGAAAATTCTGCAAATCTTCGTTCATTATTTGGTCCATCGTCATCTATAAAAACAGGACTTTCCATGACCAGCCGAACTCATTGCCAGACCCTCGACGCCCAAGACCCGCTGGCGCCCCTGCGCGATCAATTCGCCCTGCCGGAAGGGGTGATCTACCTCGATGGCAACTCCCTCGGCGCACGTCCGGTGGCGGCGCTTGCGCGGGCACAAGCGGTGATTGCCGAGGAGTGGGGCAATGGGTTGATCCGCAGCTGGAACAGCGCCGGCTGGGCCGACCTGTCCCAGCGCCTGGGCAACCGCCTGGCGCCGCTGATCGGCGCGGGTGAGGCTGAAGTGGTGATTACCGATACCACCTCGATCAACCTGTTCAAGGTGCTCAGCGCCGCCTTGAGCGTGCAGCGCCAACGCCAGCCGCAGCGCAAGGTGATTGTCAGCGAGGGAAGCAACTTCCCCACCGACCTGTACATCGCCGAAGGCCTGGCGGCGCTGCTGCAACAGGGCTACAGCCTGCGCCTGGTGAACAGCCCCGACGAACTGCCGGCGGCCATCGACCAGGACACTGCCGTGGTGATGATCACCCACGTCAACTACAAGACCGGCTACATGCACGACATGCAAGCGCTGACCGCCCTGAGCCATGAGTGCGGCGCGCTGGCGATCTGGGACCTGGCGCACTCGGCGGGCGCGGTGCCGATTGACCTGCACCAGGCCGGCGCCGACTACGCCATTGGCTGCACCTACAAATACCTCAACGGCGGCCCAGGTTCCCAGGCGTTTGTCTGGGTCAACCCGGCGCTGGTGGAGTTGGTGACGCAGCCGTTGTCGGGCTGGTTCGGCCATAGCCGCCAGTTCGCCATGGAGTCCAACTACGTGGCCGGCAAGGGCATCACTCGCTACCTGTGCGGCACCCAGCCGATCACCTCGCTGGCGATGGTCGAGTGCGGGCTGGATATCTTCGCCCAGACCGACATGGCCAGCCTGCGCCGCAAATCCCTGGCGCTCACCGACCTGTTTATCGAGCTGGTACAAAGCCGCTGCGCCGCCCATGACCTGACGCTGATCACCCCGCTCGAGCATGCCAAGCGCGGCAGTCATGTGAGCTTTGAACACCCCGAAGGCTACGCCATTGTCCAGGCCCTGATCGCCCGTGGCGTGATTGGTGATTACCGTGAGCCGAAGATCATGCGCTTTGGCTTCACCCCGCTGTACACCAGCTTCACCGAGGTGTGGGATGCAGTAGAAATCCTTGGCGAAATCCTCGATGAGAAATCCTGGGACCAGCCGCAATTCAAAGTGCGCCACAGCGTCACCTGAAAACACCACAAAACCCCTGTAGGAGCTGGCTTGCCTGCGATGAAATCGCCTCGGTCGCACTGACCTACCGAGGTGTCTGCATCGCAGGCAAGCCAGCTCCCACAGGTGCTTGGCCAGCAGTAACAATCACAATAATAAAAGGGGCACGCACGTGACCACGCCAGACAACGGCTTTGCAGCAATCACCAACCGCGAACTGGGCCTGCGGCGCCAGCTCACTTCCGGGCAGATGAGCATGATCGCCATCGGTGGCGCCATTGGCACCGGGCTGTTTATGGGCAGCGCCTATGCCATCGGCTATGCCGGGCCCAGCGTGCTGGTCAGCTACGCCATCGGCGCGTTGATCACCCTGCTGTTGATGGGCTGCCTGGCGGAAATGACGGTGGCCCATTCCACCTCCGGCTCCTTTGGCGCCTACGCCGAGTTCTATATCAGCCCCCTGGCCGGGTTCCTGGTGCGCTATGCCTACTGGGCGGCGATTGTGCTGGCGGTGGGCGCCGAGGTCACGGCGGTGGCGATGTACATGAAGTACTGGTTCGCCAATGTGCCGGAGTGGGTGTGGATCGTCTCGTTCTCCAGCGTGCTGATCGTGCTTAACGCCATCAGCGTCAAGACCTTCGGCAACTTCGAATACTGGTTTTCGACGATCAAGATCAGCGCGATTGTCGGCTTTATCATCCTTGCGGTGTATGTGGTGTTCGGCTCTGGCAACCCGGATTACGGTGTGCAGAACTACACGGCCCACGGCGGGTTTTTCCCCAATGGCCTGAGTGGCATGTGGATCGCGGTGATTGTGTCGATCTTCAGCTACCTGAGCGTGGAGATGATCGCGGTGGCGGCGGGTGAAGCGGCCGACCCGGAGCAGGCGGTGAAAAAAGCCTTCCGCGCGACGATTGTGCGGCTGGTGGTGTTCTACCTGCTGACCCTGGCGCTGATGCTGGCCATCGTGCCGTGGAACCAGTCCGGGCAGAGCCAGAGCCCGTTTGTCACGGTGATGCAGACCATCGGCATTCCCGGCGCCACCGGGGTGATGAACTTCGTGATCCTGATTGCCGCGCTGTCGGCCATGAACAGCCAGCTCTACATCACCACGCGCATGATGTTCAGCCTGTCCCGCGCCGGCTTTGCGCCAAAATCCATGGGCGCCCTGAGCAAGAGCGGGATCCCGCTCAATGCCCTGTTGCTGTCCAGTTCGGGCATCGCCCTGGCGACCCTGCTCAACGTGGTGTACCCGGAAAGCTCCTTCACCTTGATGATGGCCATCTCGATGTTTGGCGCGATCTTCACCTGGTTCATGATCTTCCTCACGCACCTGTTCTTCCGCCGCTACCGCAAGCGCCACGGCGGGCCGAAGTTGTCCTTCCAACTGCGGCTGTTTCCCTACAGCACGCTGCTGGGGCTGGTGCTGATGGGCGCGGTGATGATCACCACGTACTTCACCGAGGCGTTCAAGATGACCCTGGTGTTTGGCGTGCCGTTCCTGCTGATTCTCTCGGTGGTGTATTACGTGTTTTTCCGTAAAGGCACGGACAAGGCATCGAGCAAGGCCTTGGCGTAAGCCGGCAATTGCTCGAACGAACGCGCGCACAACAGCAGTCTGCGACAGGCCCAGTCTTCCGTCAGCGGCTGGGCCTGGAATGGCTGCGCGTGGGGCCAGCGTTGTAACGCGGCCAGCGGCACGATTCCCAGGCCCGCGCCACGGGCGACCATGCGCATCACCCCATCAAAGCCATCGGCCCGCACCCGGGTCTGCAAGCGAAAACCCGCGTGCAGCGCCTGTTCCTCCAGGTACACCGCCAACGCGCTGTCGGCGGCCAGGCCTACATAGTCGTAGGGCAGGCTGTCGATAAAACTCACTGCGCCGGCCGTCAGTGGGTGGCCTGTCGGCAGGATCAGCACCAACGGGTCGTCGCGAAACGGCCGGGTCTGCAAGCCGTGGCTGTCCACTGCATCGGAAATAATCCCCAGGTCCGCCGCGCCCTGGCGCAAGGCGTGGGTGATGCGCAGGCTGGGCAGTTCCTGCAGGTCGATATCGAGGTTGGGGTGGGTGCAGAGAAAATCCGCCAGCAACTCCGGCAGGTATTCGCTGAGGGCGGTGGTGTTGCACAGCAGGCGCACCTGGCCTTTGACGCCGTTGGCGTACTCCGCCAGCTCCTGTTGCAGACGTTCGGCCTGTTGCAACAGCAGGCGTGCGTGGCGGGCCAGGGCGTTGCCGGCGGCCGTCGGGGTCACGCCTCGGCGGCCGCGCTGCAGGAACTCGACGCCCAGTGAAGCCTCCATTGCGCGAATGCGCGCACTGGCGGCGGCCAGGGATAGGTGGCTGCGGGCGGCGCCGGCGGTGATGTTGCCGGTGTCGAGGATGTGCAGGTAGAGGCGCAGGTCGATCAGGTCAAAGTGCATGGCCGGGGTTCTCGGGTGCCTGGACGGGCCTTATCGCAGGCAAGCCAGCTCCCACATTTGGAGGGGTGATCACATTCAGAATGTGGGAGCTGGCTTGCCTGCGATAGCGGTCTCAGCCTCACGCAAAACAAGAGGCTGCCTCAGTATATGGCGAATTTCCAACCCCACGCCAAACCCGCAAACTCCCCCCCATGACAACCTTCCTCGCGTTCTACCAACACCTCGGCCCAGCCCTGACCCTACTGGTGATCGGCACCTTCCTGCTGGCCGGCACCGTCAAGGGCGTGATTGGCCTGGGCCTGCCCACCGTCGCCATGGGCCTGCTCGGTCTGGCTATGTTGCCGGCGCAGGCTGCGGCCCTGCTGATCATTCCTTCGACCATCACCAACCTCTGGCAACTGAGCTTCGGTGGGCACTTGGGCGCACTGAGCAAACGCCTGTGGCCCATGCTGCTGCTGATTTTTCTGGGGACCGGGCTCGGTTCGCTGTGGCTGGGCATGGACGGCGGTCCCTGGGTGGTGCGGGCCTTGGGCGGGGCGTTGCTGGTGTATGCGCTGTGCGGGCTGTTGCTGCCGACGTTGCGGGTGCCCGCCGGCAGCGAGCGTTGGCTGGGCCCGCTGTGTGGTCTGCTGACGGGGATCGTCACTTCGGCCACCGGCGTCTTCGTGATCCCGGCCGTGCCCTACTTGCAAGCACTGGGCTTGCACCGTGACCAACTGGTGCAGGCGCTGGGCCTGTCCTTCAGCGTGTCCACCCTGGCCCTGGCCGCCGGGCTGTTCTGGCGCGGCAATCTCGGTGCCGGCGAACTGAATGCCTCGCTGCTGGCGTTGGTGCCGGCGCTGCTGGGCATGTGGCTGGGGCAAAAGCTGCGCCAGTGCATCAGTGCTGCGCTGTTCAAGCGCGTGTTCTTTATGGGAATGGCGGCCCTGGGCGGGCACCTGCTGATGGGTGGTTGACGCAATAATCAGATGGTTACTCGTGCCTGAGGGTCAAAAGTGTTTTGCCGGTCCGTGGCTTACTCACCCGAGGGGTTGCCCGTAGCCTGCGCTCATCCATTTTCAACCTTCAGGTACAACCCCATGAAAAAAGTTCTGTTGCTCAACGGCGGCAAGAAATTCGCCCACTCCGATGGCCGCTACAACAACACCCTGCATGATGCGGCGCTGGCCGTGCTGGACCGGGGTGGGCTCGACGTGAAAGTCACCCATATCGACGCCGGTTACGACGTGGCCGAAGAAGTCGCCAAGTTCCTCTGGGCCGACGTGATCATCTACCAGATGCCCGGCTGGTGGATGGGCGCCCCATGGATCGTCAAGAAGTACATCGACGAAGTCTTCACCGAAGGCCACGGCAGCCTGTACGCCAGCGATGGCCGCACCCGTTCCGACGCGTCGCAGAAGTACGGCAGCGGCGGCCTGATCCAGGGCAAGCAGTACATGTTGTCGCTGACCTGGAATGCACCACAGGCAGCATTCGATGACCCGAGCGACTTCTTCGAAGCCAAGGGCGTGGATGCGGTGTACTTCCCGTTCCACAAGGCCAACCAGTTCCTCGGTATGAGTGGTCTGCCGACGTTCCTGTGTGTGGACGTGATGAAGCGCCCCTCCATCGAGGCTGATGTGCTGCGCTATGAGCAGCATCTGGCCCAGGTGTTTAACCTGACGCTGTAATACGGCTAGTATCCACGCAGCCGTATTCACGAGGATTCACGTTGAAAGCCCGATCCGATGAGCTCCAGATCTTCGTCTGCGTGATTGAATGCGGTTCGATTTCCGCTGCCGCCGAACAAGTCGGGCAGACGCCTTCGGCGGTCAGCCGCACTTTGTCGCGGCTCGAAGCCAAGCTCGACACCACCCTGATCAACCGCACCACGCGGCGCATGGACCTGACCGAAGAGGGCAAGTACTTCTTCGAGCAGGCCAAGCTGATCCTGGAGCAGATGGACGAGCTGGAAGAGCGCCTGTCGTCACGGCAGAAAACCCCGTCCGGGCGCTTGCGGATCAACGCCGCCTCGCCGTTCATGCTGCATGCCATCGTGCCGTACGTCGCCGAGTTCCGCCGTCTGTACCCGGATATCCAGCTGGAGCTCAACAGCAACGACCTGATCATCGACTTGCTGGAACAGAGCACCGACATTGCTATCCGCATCGGTGCCCTGGCGGACTCGACCCTGCATGCTCGCTCCCTGGGCTGCAGCCCGCTGCATATCCTCGCCAGCCCGGCGTACCTTGAGCAGCACGGCACGCCAACCACAGTGGCGGACCTGGCCAATCACACCTTGCTCGGCTTTACCCAGACCGAAACCCTCAACCACTGGCCGTTGCGCCATGTGCAGGGCGACCGCTGGCAGATCGAGCCGGGCATTGCTGCGTCCAGCGGGGAAACCCTGCGCCAACTGGCGTTGGAGGGGCAGGGGATTGCCTGCCTGTCGCACTTCATGACCATCGAAGACATCAACGCCGGCCGCCTGCAGTCGATCCTGACACCGTTCAACAGTGGCTATCGCCAACCGATCAACGCGGTGTACTACCGCAACTCGCAACTGGCCCTGCGTATCCAGTGCTTTTTGGACTTTATCCAGGCAAAGCTCGCGCGCTACGCCTGTTGACCGGCTCCTACTGGTCCCGGGTGGTGGTTTTCCGTACCATCGCCCCCTCATTTCCTGCAACGCCCCCGGTAAACCTATGAAACTCTCTCGTCTGCGCGCTGACGCCCTGGCCGGACTCACCACGTCTTTTGCCTTGTTGCCCGAATGCATCGCCTTTGCCCTGGTGGCCCACCTCAACCCGCTGATGGGCCTGTATGGCGCTTTTATCATCTGCACCCTGACCGCGTTGTTCGGCGGCCGGCCGGGGATGGTCTCGGGGGCGGCGGGGTCGATGGCGGTGGTGATCGTCGCGCTGGTGGTGCAACACGGCGTGGAGTACCTGCTGGCGACGGTGTTGCTCGGCGGTCTGATCATGATTGCCTTCGGCCTGCTGCGCCTGGGCAAGCTGGTGCGCATGGTGCCGCACCCGGTGATGCTCGGTTTCGTCAACGGCCTGGCGATCATCATCGCCCTGGCGCAACTGGAGCATTTCAAGAGCGGTGAGACCTGGCTCAGCGGCACGCCGTTGTATGTGATGACGGGGTTGGTGGTGGCGACCATGGCCATCGTCTACCTGCTGCCCCGCCTGACCCGCGCGGTGCCGCCGGCGCTGGTGGCGATTCTCGGTGTGGGGCTGGCGGTGTACCTGCTGGGCTTGCCCACCCGCACGCTGGGCGATATGGCCCATATCGCCGGCGGCCTGCCGACTTTTGCCCTGCCGCAGATCCCCTGGACCCTGGAAACCCTGGGCATCATCGCGCCTTACGCTTTCCTGATGGCCATGGTCGGGCTGCTGGAAACCCTGTTGACCCTCAACCTCACCGACGAAATCACCGAGACCCGTGGTTACCCCGACCGCGAAAGCGTGGCCCTGGGCGCGGCGAATATGGTCAGCGGGGTGTTTGGCGGCATGGGCGGCTGCGCGATGATCGGGCAGACGGTGATCAACCTCAGCTCGGGCGGGCGCGGGCGTTTCTCCGGGGTGTTTGCCGGGGTGATGATCCTGCTGTTTATTTTGTTCCTATCGCCGCTGATCGAGCGCATTCCCCTGGCGGCGCTGGTGGGGGTGATGTTTGTGGTGTCCCAGCAGACCTTTGCCTGGGCGTCGCTGCGGGTGATCAACAAAGTGCCGCTCAATGATGTGCTGGTGATCATCGCGGTGACGGTGATCACGGTGTTCACCGACCTGGCCACGGCGGTGCTGTGCGGGATTGTGATTGCCGCGCTCAACTTTGCCTGGCAGCAGGCGCGGGAGTTGTACGCCGATGAACATCTGGAGGCCGATGGCAGCAAGCTCTACCGGCTGCACGGCACCCTGTTCTTTGCCTCGACCACACCCTTTCTGAACCAGTTCGACCCGGCCAACGATCCGGCCCAGGTAACGCTGGATTGCCGTCACCTGAGTTTTGTCGACTATTCAGCGATTGCCGCGCTGATGACCCTGCGCGAACGCTACAGCAAGGCCGGCAAGCACCTGCGGGTGCTGCATTTGTCGGAGCGCTGCAAGAAGCTGCTCAAGCGCGCGCGAGTGCAGCACGACTGATCCTGCTGGTGTAGGCGAGGGAGTTATGGGCCGACGAGGTTTTCCAGTTCATCGGCGCGGGTCTGGGTCATGTCCAGCACACAACCCGAGCCGTTGACCTGGTCAATACTGCCGCCGGTCGCGGAGCCGGCGAAGGCGCAATTGGCATCCCGGTATTTGATCCACAGGCGCTGTACATCTTGCAGTTGCTGCTTGCGCGGGCCTTGCTGGGCCTGCAGTGCGGTTTGGTAGGCGCTGTTCAGGCGCTTGTCCTGCACCTTGGTTTCCTGGGCGTTGCAGCCGACCATCGCGGCCGTGGTGTTGGCGGCGTCCAGGCACTTTTGCAGGGCCGGGCTGCTGTCGGCGGCCGTTGCGGTGCCGGACAAGGCCAGCAGTAACGCGCTGAGGGTAAGGGTTCTACGGTTCATGACGGGCTTCCTGAAGATGATTCGGTGTGCAATCTGAGACCGGACAGTGGCCGTTGAGTTTCCCGCATTGGGCCCGGCCTGCATGTAAGAACGATCCCCTGATTTTCATCCTGCGTCTGCGGGCATGTCCCAAAGCGACAGCGCTTATCTGTGGGCGAAAATTACTTTCATAAAATTTGAAAATGCTCCTCGGTAATGATTTATGAGTTTCACAACCAATTCGACGTGACCCTTTCCGAGGAGTACCGCATGGCCGCATCACCGGGCGTCTGGCTATTGGCATACGCTGCCATCGCCATCATTGCATTGATCGTGCTGATTGCACGTTACCGGCTCAACCCGTTTATCGTCATCACCCTGGTGTCCATCGGCCTGGCGCTGCTGGCCGGGATGCCGGCGGATACGATCATGGGTTCCTACGAGGCGGGGGTTGGCAAGACCCTGGGGCATATCGCGCTGGTGGTGGCCCTGGGCACCATGCTCGGCAAGATGATGGCCGAGTCCGGCGGCGCCGAGCAGGTGGCGCGCACCCTGATCAACCGTTTCGGCGAGCGCAATGCCCACTGGGCCATGGTGTGCATTGCCTTTCTGGTGGGGCTGCCGCTGTTTTTCGAGGTCGGTTTTGTATTGCTGGTGCCGATTGCCTTTACCGTGGCCCGGCGCGTGGGCGTGTCGATCCTGATGGTCGGTTTGCCGATGGTCGCCGGTCTGTCAGTGGTGCATGCCCTGGTGCCGCCACACCCGGCGGCAATGATGGCGGTGCTGGCGTATAACGCCTCGGTCGGGCAGACCGTGTTGTATGCGATTTTGATCGGCATCCCCACCGCGATCATCG
Source organism: Pseudomonas sp. FP818 (assembly GCF_030687335.1). Lineage (NCBI taxonomy): Bacteria > Pseudomonadati > Pseudomonadota > Gammaproteobacteria > Pseudomonadales > Pseudomonadaceae > Pseudomonas > Pseudomonas sp. FP818. Next base: position 773,950 of record NZ_CP117427.1, read on the forward strand.
CCGGCCCGGTGTACGCCAAGTTCATCGTGCCGCGCATCCACCTGCCCGCCGAAAACCCGCTGGAACGCCAGTTTATCGAGCGCGAACCGCGCACCCGCCTGCCTAGCTTCGGCCTGACCATGGGCACCATCCTGTTGCCAGTGGTGCTGATGATGATCGGCGGTTGGGCCAACCTGATCTCCACGCCCGGCAGCGGCTTCAACCAGTTCCTGTTGTTTATCGGGAACTCGGTGATCGCCTTGCTGTTGGCGACCCTGGTCAGCTTCTGGACCCTGGGCCTGGCCCAGGGCTTCAACCGCGAGTCGATCCTCAAGTTCACCAACGAGTGCCTGGCGCCGACCGCCAGTATCACCCTGCTGGTGGGCGCGGGCGGCGGCTTGAACCGGATCCTGGTGGACGCCGGCGTGACCCATGAAATCCTCGGCATGGCCAACGCCTTCAACCTGTCGCCACTGGTGATGGGCTGGTTGTTTGCCGCGCTGATGCGCATCGCCACCGGCTCGGCCACCGTGGCCATGACCACCGCGTCGGGCGTTGTCGCCCCGGTGGCCCTGGGCCTGGGTTATCCACACCCGGAATTGCTGGTGCTGGCGACCGGTGCCGGTTCGGTGATCTTTTCCCACGTCAACGACGGCGGCTTCTGGCTGATCAAGGAATACTTCAATATGACGGTGATCCAGACCTTCAAGACCTGGACCGTACTGGAGACTTTGATTTCGCTGGTCGCCTTCGGTCTGACCTACGGCCTGTCTCTTGTTTTATGAGCCTCATCCTGTAACCCGGAGACCCCATGGACATCCTCTACCAGATCCGCGCCCGCCAGGATTCCTTCAGCGCTGGCGAAGGGCGTATCGCCCGGCTGATGCTCGATGATGTGGGTTTTGCCGCATCCGCCAGCCTGGAAGAGTTGTCCCAGCGGGCCGAGGTCAGCACCGCGACCTTGTCGCGATTTGCCCGCAGCGTCGGCTGCCGTGATTTGCGCGACCTGCGCCTGCAACTGGCCCAGGCCAGCGGTGTGGGCAGTCGCTTCCTCGACCCGGCGGGGTTGCCCGAGCAGTCGGCGTTTCATCGGCAGATCCTCGGCGATATCGAAGGGACGCTGCGCCAGCACCTGTCCGGCTTCAATCAGGCTGGTTTTGTCGATGCGGTGAACCTGCTGGGCAAGGCGCGGATGATCCACGCCTTTGGCATGGGCGGCCCCTCGAGCCTGTGCAGTGAAGAGTTGCAAGTGCGTCTGGTGCGCCTGGGCTATTCGATTGCTGCCTGCCGCGATCCGGTGATGATGCGGGTCACGGCCGCCACATTGAGTGCCGAGCACGCCCTGATTGTCTGCTCCCTGACCGGCCTCACACCCGAGCTGCTGGGCGTGGTGGAACTGGCCCGCAACTATGGCGCACGGATTGTCGCCATCACCCTGGCCGACTCGCCGCTGGCACAGTTGGCCGACGTGCTGCTGCCGCTGCAACCGGCCGAAACCAGTTTTATCTACAAACCCACGGCGGCGCGCTACGGCATGCTGCTGGCCATTGATTTGCTCGCCACTGAACTGGCCCTGGCCATGCCGGACGACAACCAGGAGCGCCTGCGCCGGATCAAGCTGGCCCTGGACGACTATCGCGGCGGCCCTGACAGCCTGCCGCTGGGAGATTGAGATGAAGTACCACACGCTGATTCGCCAGGCGCTGATCATTGATGGCAGCAACACGCCGGGGTATCTCGCTGACGTGGGGCTGCGCGCGGGGCGTATCGAGAAGATCGGCGACTTGTCGGCGGCCCAGGGCGAGCATGAAATCCAAGCCGATGGGCGTGTACTGGCGCCGGGTTTTATCGACGTCCACACCCACGATGACACGGTGGTGATCCGCCAGCCGCAGATGCTGCCCAAGCTCAGCCAGGGCGTGACCACGGTGATCGTCGGCAACTGCGGCATCAGCGCCTCGCCGGTCAGCCTGCGTGGCGATCCGCCAGACCCGATGAACCTGCTGGGCAATGCCGAGGCGTTTGCCTATCCGCGTTTCCTCGATTACCGCGCGGCGGTGGAAAACGCTCACCCGGCCCTCAATGTCGCAGCATTGATTGGCCATACCGCTTTGCGCAGTAACCATATGGACGACCTGCACCGCACCGCCACCGCCACCGAAATCGCGGCGATGCGCGAGCAACTGCAGGAAAGCCTCGAAGCGGGTGCCCTCGGCTTGTCCACAGGTCTGGCCTACGCCAGCGCGTTCAACGCTGACACCGACGAAGTGCTGCAACTGAGTGAAGAACTGACGGCGTTTGGCGCGGTGTACACCACCCATCTGCGCAGTGAATTCGAGCCGGTGCTGGAGGCCATGGACGAGGCGTTTCTGATCGGCCGCCATGCCCAGGCACCGGTGATTATTTCCCACCTCAAATGTGCCGGCGCCGGCAACTGGGGGCGCAGCCCGCAATTGCTGGCGTCCCTGGAGCAGGCGGCGAAGACCCATCCGGTGGGCTGCGATTGTTATCCCTATGCCGCCAGTTCCTCGACCCTGGACCTCAAGCAAGTCACCGATGCCTTCCGCATCACCATCACCTGGTCCACGCCGTACCCGGAAGTGGGCGGGCGTGACTTGCAGGACATCGCCGCCGAGTGGGGGGTATCCCTGCTGGACGCTGCCCGTCGCCTGCAACCGGCGGGGGCGGTGTACTACGGAATGGATGAGGCCGATGTGCAACGCATCCTTGCCCATCCGCTGTCGATGGTGGGCTCCGACGGCTTGCCGGAAGACCCGTTCCCCCATCCGCGCTTGTGGGGCGCATTCCCGCGGGTACTCGGACATTTCAGTCGTGACCTGGGACTTTTCCCGCTGCACACAGCGGTACACAAAATGACCGGCTTGTCGGCCGCGCGCTTTGGCCTGGCCGAACGCGGGGAAATCCGCGAGGGGCATTGGGCCGACCTGGTGCTGTTCGACCCGTTGCGGGTAAGGGATGTGGCGGACTTCAAGGACCCGCAACGTGCCGCCGAGGGCATTGATGGGGTGTGGGTCAATGGTGTGTTGAGCTACTGCGACGGGCAGGCGAACGGCCAGCGGGCGGGGCGCTTCCTGGCGCGCAGTGGTGATTTGCGGCGGGGTTTTGCCCAGGTGTGACAGGCCATGAGGTGTGTCAGATTGTGCTCAATGAGGGCTTACAAAACGCAGGTTGTGGCTGTGGGAGCGCTATCTAAGATGGACGGGACTTCTTACGGAGAGCCTGTATGCACAATCAATATGAAGCGTCAGTCATTTCGGTAACCCATCCATCTTCACTGCCTCGGTGCGCGTCGGTGACCATACGGGCGAAGCTAATGTGCCAGCCGCCAACACGCTGGCCACCTTTCCTTTTCCCCGGGATACGATCAAAGGCTGGATCCAGGAAAAAGTCTGGAGCCTGACCCATCAATGGATCGACCCTGACAAGGTCTACCTGCATAAATTCTCGTCCGCCAACAGCACGCACAGCAGTGGCGCGGTGACCGGCTGGGCGCATAGCGGCACGCCCGAGTCCTCCATGACCCTCACCGAGGCGGTCGCCAGCGATTTCTTTTCGGCACAGCGCTATGGCACCGCCGGCAGGGCCCACGGTTGAATCCAGCCTCGACTGGCGTTCACGGCACGCTCGCCTTGGGGTAGGGTGGTGGCCTGACAACAGGACGTTTTGTGGATTTGGAGAGCCTTATGCAGTTAGGAAAAGTCACCCCCATCCTGCGGATTTTCGACGAGGCCAAGGCGCTGGAGTTCTACGTCGACTTCCTGGGGTTCAAGGTGGATTGGCAGCATCGGTTCGAAGCGAATTTTCCGTTGTACCTGCAAGTGTCGCTGGGCGAGTGCGTGCTGCATCTATCCGAGCACCATGGCGACGCCTCGCCGGGTGCGGCGGTGCGGATCCAGGCCCCAGGGGTGGATGGGTTCCAGCAGCAGTTGCAGGCCAAGAATTATCGCTTTGCCAAGCCGGGCGTCGAGGAAACACCCTGGGGCTCGCGGGAGATGAGCATCAAGGACCCGTTTGGTAATCGGCTGGTGTTTGTCGAGGAAGGCCAGGCCTGATCGACAAATGGCAGGGCATCAGCCGCTGTTTGTCACACCTCGTGGTGAATGGCCTGCGTGTTTAGCACGTCTGGCGATTCCTGCGAGACAGCTTCGATGACCGTCAAGGCCTGAGAAGTGGAGCCGCCCCGGTTTCGGCCGGGGCGGCTTTTTGTTTACACCCGGAAATGGCTGACCATCTGCTGCAACTGGCTGCCCCAGTCGTGCCAGTTCGACGCTGGACTTGGCGGTCTCGTCGCTGGCCGTTGCGGTCTGCTCCGACACATCACGCACATTGACGATGCTGCGGCTGATTTCTTCGGCCACGGCGCTTTGCTGTTCGGCGGCGGCGGCGATCTGTTGGTTCATCGACTGGATGTTCGACACCGTGCGGGTGATGTTCTCCAGGGAGACGCCGGCCTTGCGGGTCAGTTCGACGCTGCTGTCGGTCAGGCTGCGGCTGTTGTTCATCACCGTGGCCACTTGCTGGGTGCCGTTCTGCAAACCGGCGACCAGGCCTTCGATTTCTTCGGTGGACTTCTGCGTGCGCTGGGCCAGGCCGCGGACCTCGTCGGCGACCACGGCAAACCCGCGGCCGGCTTCACCGGCACGTGCGGCTTCGATGGCGGCGTTGAGCGCCAGCAGGTTGGTCTGTTCGGCCACGGCCTTGATCACGTCCATCACACTGCCGATCTTGTTGCTCTCTTGTTGCAGGTGCGCCATGGCGTCGGTGGAACGCGCCACTTCGTCGGCCAGGCGTTCGATCTGGGCGATGGCTTCGGCCACCACCTTGTCGCCTTCGCGGGCCTGGCCATCGGCGGTGGATGCGGCCTGGGAAGCCTGTTCGGCGTTGCGCGCCACTTCCTGCACGGTGGCGGTCATCTCATGCATCGCGGTGGCCACTTGATCGGTCTCGATCTTCTGGCTGTTGACCCCGGCGCTGGTCTGCTCGGTCACGGCCGACAGCTCTTCGGCAGCGCTGGCGATCTGCGTGACGCCGTCGCGGATACCGGAAATCAGCTCGCGCAAGGTGCTGCCCATGCGCTGGATGCCTTGTTGCAGCACGCCCAGCTCATCGCGACGGGTCACCTGGATGTTGTGGCTCAGGTCGCCGGAAGCGATGCGCTCGACCACTGCCAGGGTTTCCTGCAGCGGGCGGGTGATCTGCCGGGTGATGACCAGCGCGGCGATAATCCCCACCAACAGGGCGAGCACGGTGCTGATCAGTTGCAGGCTGCGAGCCTGGACGCTTTCGGCGTCGCGGCGTTGCAGTTGGATGTTATACAGCGCTTCGCTGTGCGACACGATATCGGCGCCCTGCACAGTCATTTCCTGGCGGGCGAGAACGATATTGGCGTTGGCGGCTTTATACGCCTGCAGCGCAGTGCGGTAGGCGCCCAGGGCGTTTTCCAGGGCGGTCAGCTCGGTTCGTTGGGCTTCACCGAACACGTTCTTCAAACCTTTGAGGCCATTGATCGCCGATTCGATTTGCGCCTCTGCGCGGGCTTCGGTGTCTGGGTTGACGTTGCCGGTGTAGCCGCGCACTTCATAGCGCGCCACCTGGAACTCTTGCTTGGCGTGGTTGACGGCTTCGTACTGGGCGAAGCGCTCACTGCTTTCTGGCATCTGCCGCACGCTGCGGTCCAGGGCTGCAATCACCAGGCCGGCGGCGTCGGCGCGCTCGCCCATGGTCTGGCGTGCGGCGTTACCGTTGCGGTAGGCCTCGCGCATTTTGTTCAGCGACTGCCGGTAGGCGGTGATGGTGTCTTTCTGTTCGTTGAGCAGCTTGAGGTTTTCCGGGCTCTTGAAGCTGTTGACCAACTGTTGCTGCTGCGCGGCAAAACTGTCGAGGGTGGTCTGCACATTCTGCGCCACGGCTTCGTCGCCGTTGGCGAGCATGTACTGCAGGCGCACGATGCGCAGTTTGGTCAGCGATGCATTGAGCTGGGTGATGTCGCTCATCCAGTTGCTGCGGTCGATCAGGCTGCCCAGGCTGGTCCAGCCGGTGAGTGCGAGGATCGAGGTGAGCACGAGCACCAGGCCAAAGCCCAGGCCCAGTTTCAAGTTGACGCTGATGTTGCCAAACCATGTATTCATCGAATTCCTCCAGGAACAGATTGCGTGTACATCAGTTGCTGGAAGGTCGCCCAGCCGATGGATAGTCTGGGGATATCGGCAGGCAGGGCGAGAGCTGAAACGGTTTTTTAATCAATGTGGGATTCGTGGATGAGTGGTCACTTTTAAAAAGCGGACTTCCCTTTGTGGCGAGCGGGCTTGCCCGCGTTGGGGGGCGTAGCGCCCTACCCAGGAGAGGGGACTGCTGCGCAGTCCAACGCGGGCAAGCCCGCTCGCCACAACAAGCCCGCTCGGCACAACACGGCCGCTGGTCAGGGGGATAGGGGGATCAGCTTTTGGGCAGGATGCTCAGGACCAGGCACGACGCTGCATCCCGGCTCAGGTGCAGGCGATTGTGCGCGATGCGCGGATGGCTGGCCTGGCCCTCGTTCTCGCCGCTGTTGGGGTTGACGTCGAAGCGCGGGAAATTGCTACTGGAAATGTCCAAGCGCAGGCGATGGCCCTGTTTGAACAGATTGCAGGTGGCAAATGGCTCGATGTTCACCTTCACCCGCTCACCGGGTGTCAGCGGTCTGGGCTGCTCCCAATCGTCACGATAGCGGCAGCGGCGGATGCCGTCGGTGATGTTCATCGCAAAGCCTTCCGGGTAAGCGGCGCTCGGCGGGTAGACATCCACCAGCTTGGCGGTGAAGTCGGTGTCCGGCGCGTCGCTGTCGATCCACAGCTCGATCTGCACCGTCCCGGCGACGATCAGGTCTTCGCTCAGGGGCGCGGTCTGAAAGCTCAGCACATCGTCGCGCTCGCACAGGGGGCGATTGTCACCCCGGGTGCCAAAAAAGTCCGGGCGTTCACGCTGGTCGAAGGCGCCGCCGACAAAAATCGGCGCGCCGGATGTCAATGCACCGCCCACGGTCGGCACCGGGTTGGCCGGGTCGGCGTAGTAACCCAACACAGCTTCGTCAGCGCTGGGCGCAACCTCGGTCAGTTGCCGTTGCGCATCCAGGTACAAGGTCAGCGACTGGGTGCCAGGCAGTGGCCATTGCTCGCCCTGCAGCCAGCGACCGCCATGTTGCAGGCGGCCCTGCTCATCCGGCAAACCGCTGCCACCGCCCATCAAGAACACCTGCACCTGGGCCGGCGGTGGCTGCGTCCCGGGCTTGAGTGATTGCTCGAACCATTGCAGGCGACAACTCAACCAATCCTGCGCCACCTGGCCGTCAAACGCGGCCTGGGCGCCGAACTCCACATCGCCGCTATGGCTGATATTGCGGTCACCGTGCAACCACGGCCCCATGATCAACCGTTGCGGCGCGCTGCTGGCGCGGTTGAAGGCGGTGTAGTTGGCCAGGGTCGAGCTGACATAGGCGTCGTACCAACTGGACATGAACAGCACCGGAATATCCGGCAAGCGCCCGTAGTGACCTTCGGCATAAATTCCCGATTTCTGCCAGTAGGGGCCGAAGGTGCCCTGGGCCCACTGCTCCAGCAGATAGGCTTCGTACTCGGGCACATGACGCAACGGCGATTGGCCCGCCTGCCAGGGCATGCGGCGGAACCATTCATGGATGTCTTCGTCTTCCAGCGCCTGGCGCACCTGCGGGTCGGCCAGGGCGAGCGGGCTTTCTTTGGCCTGGCGAAACGCCCAGGTGGCCTGCTTGAGTTCAAACGCACCGCCCTGGCGAATCCCGCATTGGTAGGCGTTGGCGAAGCCGCCGCTGTCGAGCACCATGCTGCCCAGGCCCGGCGGATGCAGGCAGGCCATCGCCAGTTGGGTGTGGGCCGCGTAGGACAGGCCCATGCTGCCGATCTTGCCGTTGCACCATGGCTGGCGAACGATCCAGGCCAGGGTGTCGAAACCGTCTTCGCCCTCGGCGGTGTACTTGGTGAACACCCCTTCGGAGGCGTAGCGCCCGCGACAATCCTGGAAGATCGCGACAAACCCCTGGGCGGTAAAACGCGCCGCCATTTGCTCGCGGGAGATGTGCTGGCCGTCGAGCTGTTTTTCCGAGCGCGACGGTTTGCACTTGTCATAGGGCGTACGTTCGATCACCACCGGATACGGCCCTTCGCCGCCCGCCGGCAGGTAGATATCGGTGGCCAGGTGGATGCCGTCGCGCATGGCGATCATCTGGTTGTGCAGGGTTTGCATAGGTAAAACACTCATCGACTCAGTATCCGGTTTGCACGGCAATGGCCAGCAGCACCATCGCCAGTACCGCATAGATCAGGAACAGCGGCAGGATGTAGCGCGCCCATTGGCCCCAGCCGACGTTGGCGGTGGCCAGCAGCACCAGCAGGCCACTGGAGGTCGGGGTGATCATGTTGGTCAGGCCGTTGCCCATCAAAAAGGCAAACACCGTGGTTTGCGGGCTGACCCCGGACAACTGGCCCAGTGGCCCGAAGATCGGCATGGTCACCGCGGCCTGGCCGGAGGTGGAGGGGATCAGCACGTCCAGCCCCAGTTGTGCGAAGAACATGCCGTAGGCCGAGACCACCGGCCCGTGGTCGCCCACCAGGTTGGCCAGGCTGTTGACGATGGTGTCCAGCACCTGGCCGGTGCTGAGGATGATTTCCACGGCGGTCGCCAGGCCGATCAGGACGCCGGCGATCAGCACCTTCTTCATGCCATCGACAAACGCGCTGGCGGCGGTGCTCGCGGCCAGGCCGGCGATCACGGCGAAGGCCACGGTCAGCAGCAGGTAGAACGCCGACAGCTCATGGTATTTCCAGCCCCAGCGGTTCGAGGCATACACCAGGAAGCCGATGCCGCCGCCCAGCACCAGCAGGTTCAACAGGTGGCGAATCGGCAGGGGTTTGCTTTCGAAGGTGATCTGCGCGCTGGCATCAAAGCCGTGCTTGCGAATGCTCCACAGCACAAACGCGATACCCACCAACAGGAAGGTGCAATAGGCCGCGACGCGCATGCTCAAGCCGCTGAAGATCGGCAGGCCGACCATCGGCTGGGCCACGGACAAGGCCACCGGGTTGGAGATGGACGCCAGGTAGCCGATCTTCACCGAGATGGTGACGATGGCCAGGCCAATCAGGTTCGACAGCCCCAGGCGGTTGGCCATGGCCACCATCAACGGCACGATCAGGATGAATTCCTTGGCCAGCCCCATAAAGGTACTGCCAGCGGAAAACACCAGCATCAGGCTCGGCACCAGCACGTAGATATTGCCTCGTGTCATGCCTAGCAGGCGCTCCAGCCCGGCGTCGATCACCCCGGCCTTGTTCAGCACGCCGAACATGCCGCCGATGAACAGCACCATGAAAATCAGCGCCGCCCGCTTTTCGATGCCTTGGGGAATGGCCATGAAACCTTCCACCAACGATACCGGGCGGGCCGTTGTGTCGCCGGCCTTGCGGGGTTCCAGGGAGAACAGTTGGCTGAAGGAATCCTGCTTTTCCAGCACTTGATACGAGCCCGGCACCACCAGGCCATTCTGACGCTGGAACTTGCCGGCATTCACCGCGTAGGTGAAGGCGACGGCGAGCAGGACGATACTCAGCAGAATGATCGCCGGGTTGATTTGCTTGCGTTGCACGGGTTTGTCTGCGGCCGCCTCGGTGGGCGACGGGGTACGGAGGATCTGCGGTTCGGTCATGCTGGCGGCCCCGGCACGGCCCCCGTCTGAGCGGGGTGCGTGCGCTGTTATTGTTGTGGGTAGTGACGCTTGGTTGGGCGGACACTAGGGCATCGCGCGCAGGCCCACAACGTTATGCGTGGGGCGGGTTGGGGTATGCGTTTTACGCAGCGCTCGGGATGCCGAGAGGGGATTCTGGTCTCCGACCGCGCAGAGGGCTACGGGATTTTCGCAATGGAATTCAGGCGCTGCTTGAGGTGCTCGGCAAATGCCGTTACCAACTGCGGGCGCGGCTCGTCGGCACGAAATGCCAGGCCAAATTCATAGGGCAACGCCGGGCGAAACGGCCGGCTGACAATCGGCAGGTGCATGAAGTGGCTGGCCAGCAGGCCATTGACGATCGACACTCCCAGGCCTTCGGCGACAAAGCTGCAGGCGGTGCCCACCGAGTGCACTTCGACCCGTACCTGGGGCGTCAGGTTGGCGGCGCGGAACATCTGGTTCAACTCGGTACGTACCGCCCGTTGCCGGCCCAGCATCACCAACGGCACATTGCGCAGATGCTGCACCTCGATGAACGGGTGGCGGCTCAGTGGATGGTCGGCCGGCATCACGCACACGCCTTCGGTGTGCAGTACCGGCTCGATATCAAAGTCGGGGATCTCGGTGGGCAGGCGCACAAAACCCAGGTCGGCGGAGCGGTCCAGCACGGCGCGCTCGATCATGTCGTAGGAACCGGTCAGCAGCTCGACCACGGTGTCGTCATGGTCCTTGAGAAAGTCCGCAACAATACGCGGCAACAACTCCTGGGTCATGCTGGTGGGCACGCCGACTTTAAGCAGGCTTTTGCGCGAGCGGCCGACGCGCATTTCGTCCGCCAGACGCTGGATCCGCTGCATGCCGTCCACCAGACCGGCGACTTCGGTGAGCAGTTCCTCGGCCTCTGGCGTGGCCATCAACCGGCCCTTTTTGCGCAGGAACAGGGCAAACCCCAGGGCGTCTTCCAACTGGCTCAACAGGCGGCTGACCGCAGACTGCGACAAGCCCATACGGGTGGCTGCGCCGATGGTCGAGCCGGTGGACATGATTGCCTTGAAGGCTTCGAGTTGCTTGAGATTCACCGTGGATTTCCTGTCGAAGGGCGGCTTTGCGCATAGCGTCATGCGCTTCTCGCATAACGTTGTGGGGCGTTCGGCAAGCCGTTAGTGTCCGCCCCAATGTGACCTGGCGTCCAGCCTGGCACACGGAGCAACTGCCCATAAAAATCGACAATACGGCATTGAGGAAACAGTTATGCGTGAGCTTTTCACCAGGGGTGGCGTGGTCACCGTCGGGGTGCTGGCGAGTCTGTCGCCGTCGCTGATGGCCCAGGGGTTCTGGGAGGATTCCCATGGCAAGCTGACCCTGCGCAATTACTATTTCAACGACGGTTATCGCGACGGTGGCGAGGACCGCAAGGAATGGGCGCAAGGCTTTTTGCTCAACCTGCAGTCGGGCTACACCGAGGGCACCGTCGGCTTTGGCCTGGATGCCCAGGGGCTGTCGGGGATCAAGCTCGACTCCAGCCGCACCCACGCCGGCACCGGTTTGTTGCCGGTCCACGATGATGGGCGCGCCGCCAATGAATTCTCCAGCCTCGGCGTGACCGCAAAAATGCGCATCGGCGCGGCCGTGGTGAAAACCGGCACCTTGCTGCCCAAGATCCCGGTACTGGTGCATAACGATGGGCGCCTGCTGCCCCAGACATTTCGCGGCACCCAGGTCGAATACACAGGCATCCGCAACCTGTACCTGCACAGCGGGCACCTGGATCAATTCAAACTGCGTAACTCCAGCGACAGCGTGGATATTTATCCACAGGGCTACAGCGGCAAGAAGGGCAGCGACTTCGATTTCGCGGGCGCCACCTATGCCTTCACGCCTACGCTCAGCGGCACCTGGTACTACGGGGAAATGCGCGAGTTCTATCGCCAGCAATTCCTCGGCCTGGTGCATAAGCAGCCGTTGGGCGCGGGGAGCCTGACCAGTGACTTGCGCTACTTCATCAGCAATGAGGCCGGCGAGGCGCGTAACGGCAAGGTCGACAGCGACATGTTCAGTGGTCTGTTCACCTATCGGCTGGGGCCACAGGCGTTGGGTGTGGGCTACCAAAAGGTCAGTGGCGACACCGCGCTGCCCTATGCCAGCGTGTCCACCGTGTACTCGTTCAGCAACGCTGGGGTCGGCAAGTTTATCCAGGCCGGTGAGCAAACCTGGATGCTGCGCTATGACTACGATTTTGCCGCCGTGCTGCCGGGCCTGAGCTTTATGACCCGTTACTACAAGGGCCAGAACGGCGACTTCAAGGGCCACGAAGCCCGTGAGTGGGAGTCCGACACCCACCTGCGCTACGTGATCCAGGACAGCACCCTCAAAGGCCTGGGCGTGGAGTTGCGCAAGGCCACCTACCGTTCCACCTATGCCAGTGACCGCGATAACTACCGGGTCTACCTGACGTACGATTTGGCGCTTTGGTAGGCCTTACTGTTCGACAAAGGAGTAGGGCCGGCTGCCCACGGTGATCTGCTTGAGAGCGGTGACCGGGGTGGTCAGTTGCTCAATGCGGTCCAGCAACGCCAGGTTGCCCGGCCTGGCATCGAGATAGGCACGCAGTTGTGCCTCGGTCTGCAGGATCGGCAAGTTGTTCTGGGTGTAAAACACGGTGGCGCCGGCCACACGCTCGTTGGGCTGGTACAGCACCACCGTGTGGCCTTGGGCCTGAAATGCCTGGATTTGGTGGGTCAGCGGTACAAAGGACTCACGCCGGTCGGCCTTGGGCGCATACCAGAGAGCAGCGCCCAGGTAGCAGGCAATCACCACGGCAAACACGCCGCTGATCAAGCCACGGCGATAGGCGGGCACGCGGCTGAGCAGAACCGCGCCATATTCGGCCGCGAGGACCGCCGCCGCCGGGGTCAGGGCCATCAGATACACGATGCGTTTGCTCGAGGCGAAGGTCAGCAGGGTAAATTGCGCCACCAGCCACAGGCTGAAAAACAGCAGGTAACGATTGCTCGCCAGGCTTTTGCGAAAGTGCCACAGGCCCAGGTACACCAGGATATTCCACGGCAAAAAGGCCTCGGGCAGTTTGGCCAGGTAGTAGTAGATCGGCTCGTAATGCCCGGCTTCGACGAAGGAGCCGCTGAAACGTCCGACACTGTTGGTCCACAACACCTCACCGACCGCCTGCATCCCACCCCGTTGATACAGAAAACCCAGCCAGATAAACAACGGCACCAGCGCCAGTAAGGTGAACATGCCCGGGCGCAGCCATTGGCCGGGCCGCACGCGCTTGTCCAACAGGCTGGTGCAGGCCAGGTAGGCAAAAATCACAATGCCCGGCATCGCCAGGCCCAGCACGCCTTTGCTCAAGGTGGCGATGGCCATCCCCAAGGTAAACAGCAGCCATGTGCCGATATTGGCGCCGGGCTGGGACTCCGGGCGGGTGGCCTGGTAGAAGGCGAGCAGCGCCAGGGTCACGCCGAGGCTGAGCAACGCATCCTCACCCACGCCGCGCACGTTGCTCCAGTAACTGGCCATGGTCGCCAGCACCAGCGCGGCGCCAAACGCCAGGGACGTAGGCCGGCCGAAGCGGCGCAGCATGCCGTACAGCAGCATCACACTGAACAACCCGGCAAACGCCGAGGCCAGTCGTACCGCGCCGGTGCTGGCGCCAAACAGGCGGATCGCCCCGGCATCCAGCCATAGGCTCAGGGGTGGTTTTTCCAGGAAGGGCTCACCGAACAGGCGCGGCACCACCCAGTCGTTATCCAGGTGCATGGCCATGGCAATCCCGGCCACTCGGGCTTCGGTGGAGCCTTGCAACTCGTGATTGCCCAGGGCCACGAAGAACAGCAGACCGGCAAGCAGCAACAGCGGGGCAGGGCGTGTCATGGGGTGAGTTACCGGATGCTAGGGGGCAGCGTTGGAGTATACGAAGGCAATCCTTAACGAATTGTGAACGGAGTGCCCGTTGCGGATTGGCCTGCCAGGTGGTCTGGAAGTGGTCGGTTCGCCGCCGCCTTGGAAACCTACCATTGGCGGGTCCCGATCCATCCCGGAACGGGCTTCCCGATAGGAGAACGCGATGAGTAACGATCCACAGGCAATCGTGGTCAGGGCAGTGCAACCTGAAGACTATGAGCAATGGCTGCAACTGTGGCTGGCCTACCAGGACTTTTATCAAGTCAGCCTGGATGAGACCACCACCCGCACTGCCTTCAGCCGCTTGCTCGATACCAATGAAGCCATGGCCTGTGCCGTGGCGGTGCAGGGGGATGAGTTGGTGGGGCTGGTGCATGCGCTGTTGCATCGTTCGACCTGGGCGGTCGCCGACTTCTGCTACCTCGAAGACCTGTACGTGGCCCCCACGGTGCGCGGCGGCGGCACCGGCAAACTGTTGATCGAATGGGTCCAGCGCTATGCGCAACACCACGGCTGCGCCCGGTTGTACTGGCATACCCAGCAGACCAACAAGCGTGCGCAGAAACTCTACAACTGGATCGCCGAGGACTCGGGCTGCATCGAGTATCGGATGGCTCTGTAACACCCGACGGCAAAGCTCGCCGATATTGCTCGTGGACATATCGGCGGCATCGCACAAAGATGCATGCTTTTTTACCCCTGGGCCAAGTCAATGACCCACAACCTTGAACTGGACACGCTGAAGATCCGCCTGACGGACCCCAAGCTGGCCTCCCTGGATTTGCGTGTGCGGGTGCAGCGCGTGCTGCGTCAGCTGATCCTGGAGGGCATTCTTGCGCCCGGCAGTCGGTTGCCCGCCACGCGTACGTTGGGCAAGTCACTGGGCATTTCCCGGGATACCGTAGAAATGGCCTACGTCCAACTGCAACTGGACGGTTACCTGTGCCGGCGTGAAGGTTCGGGTAGCTACGTTTCCGAGAAGATCGGGCCGAGCTTGCTGGGCGCACGCAAGCGCCAGCCAGTGGTGGCGAACCAGGTTGCGGCGCTGAGTGCCAGGGGCGCGCAGATCCTTGCCAGCGGCGGGGTGACCGACCAGCAGGTGGTCAAGGCGTTTGCCACAGGGCTGCCGGAAACGCGCACCTTCCCCGTGGGCATCTGGGAGCGCCTGCACCGCCAGGCATTGAAGGATTACCGCCCGAACCTGCTATTGCATGGCGACCCGCAAGGCGCCGAACCCCTGCGCCAGGCCATCGCCGACTACCTGAACCTGGAACGCGGGGCGCGGGTCACGCCGGATCAGGTGCTGGTGCTGTCGAGCACGCGTCAGGCCCTGTATTTGTGCGCGCAGGTGCTGGTGGATGAAGGCCAGCCGATCCTGATGGAAGACCCCGGTTACTTCGGTGCCCGCAAGGCGTTTGAAATGTCCCAGCTCAAGGTGGTACCGGTTGCGGTGGACGCCAAAGGCCTGTGTATCGACGCCCTGCGCGCCGACCGCAGCGGCGCCAACGCCGTGTATGTCACGCCGTCCCATCAATACCCCACAGGCGCCACCCTGGCGCTGGAGCGGCGCCTGGACCTGATCGCCTGGGCCGAGCAGCGCCAAGGCTGGATTATCGAGGACGACTACGACAGCCAGTTTCACTATGAAGGTTTGCCGACCGCCTGTGTGCAGGGCCTGGACAGCTCCCAGCGCACGATCTACCTCGGCACCTTCAGCAAATCCCTGTACCCCGGCTTGCGCATGGGCTTTATGGTGCTGCCCCGGGAGTTGGTCAAACCCATGACCTACGCCCGCAGCATCCTCGACGGCCATACCCCGCAAATCGCCCAACTGACCCTGGCGCGGTTTATGAACGACGGGCATTTCGGCAGCCATATCCGCGCAATGCGCAAAATCTACGGCGAGCGACGTGATGCCATGGCCGAGGCGGTGGAGCGCCACTTGAGCCATGTGGTCACCGCCAGCTTGCCGCCCGGGGGCTTACAGTTGCCTTGTGTGCTGCATGAGGGATGGTCGGAGCTGGAGACGATTCGCCAGGCGGCGCGGGTGGGTATCCAGTTGCCGGGCCTGACGCGGCTTTATGCCCGGCCACCGGCACGGGGCGGCTGGCTGCTGGGGTTCTCGGCGCTGACGCCCAGTGAAATCGAGAGTGCCTGCCGGCAGTTGGCCAAGGTGCTCAAGAGTGGTCTGGCGCAAGGCGGCGAAGTGGACTGAAAGGGCGGGCCGGTGCTTGTTAGCCTGTGCGGCCTCAACACAAGGAACGCGCCATGAACCGACCCGCCCCACGCCTACGCCTCGCCGACTACCTGTCCCCCAGCATCAGCGCGCTGATTTCGGTCATCGTCAATTACGCGGGCACCTTTGTCCTGGTGTTCCAGGCTGCCCACCTGGCGCAGTTGAGCGCGGCGCAAACCGCTTCCTGGGTCTGGTCGGTGAGTATCGGCGTGGGCGTGACCGGCGCGTGGTTGAGCTACCGCTACCGCGAGCCGATCATCACCGCGTGGTCGACGCCGGGGGTGGCCTTTCTGGCGACGGTCATGCCGTTTACACCGTATGCCGAAGTGATCGGCGCCTATGTGATGTGTGCCCTCGGTTTTATCGTGCTGGGACTGAGCGGAGCGTTCGAGCGCTTGGTGCGGCTGATCCCCGGTGGCATTGCGGCGGGTTTGCTGGCGGGGATTCTCCTGCAATTTGGTGTGGCGGCGTTTGGTGGCGCCAGCGCGGACCCGCTGCTGGTGATTGTTCTGGTGGTGTCCTACGCGGTGCTGCGCCGCTTCACTTCACGGTATGCGATGGTCGGGATTCTGTTGATTGGCCTGGGGCTGCTGCTCGCCCAACAGCGCCTTGACCTGCACAGCCTGGAGCTGCAACTGGCCGCCCCGGTGTTTGAAATGCCGCACTTTTCCATCGCGGCGTTTTTTGGCGTGGCCTTGCCGCTGTTCGTGATTACCCTGACCGGGCAATACATCCCCGGCATGCTGGTGCTGCGTAACGATGGGTTCAAGACCAGCGCCAACCCGATCATCACCGTCACCGGCCTGGGGTCTTTGTTGATGGCACCGTTCGGCGCCCACGCGTTCAATGTCGCAGCGATTACGGCGGCGATCTGCACCGGGCGCGATACCCATCAGGACCCTTCCAAACGCTACATCGCCGGGTTGGTGTGTGGGGCGCTGTACATCCTGGTCGGGGTGTTTGGCGTGACGTTGGCAACCTTGTTCATGGTCCTGCCCCGCGCGTTTATCACCACCTTGGCGGGCCTGGCGCTGCTCGGCGCCATCGGTTCAAGCCTGGCCAATGCGATGGCCGATACACGCACCCGGGAAACCGCGTTGATCACCTTTTTGGCAACGGCGGCCAATGTCACGTTGCTGGGCATTGGCGGCGCGTTCTGGGGGCTGGTGGCGGGGTTGCTGGTGCATGGGGTGATTCACGGTGGGCGCCGGGTTGAGACGCGTGCGGCGGGCTAAAGGAGTTCGGCGCGCTTCACCGTGATACCCAACGGGCCACTGCGCTTTTCGACCCTGACCTTGCCACCCGCCCTAAGCGCATCCGGGTGGCAGATTTTTATATGTTTTTCGAGTTCTCGATCGTAGACCTGCAACCCGCTGCACCGCTTGCCGCCGGAGGTGTATTCGTAGCGGGCGATGTAATCACCCGGTCTTGTGCTGGAAAAAAACACAAGCAATGACAACACGAAAAATTCTGCCACGGCGATAACGGCGAGCGCCGAGATCGCCTCTTCCAGCGAGTCCATTATTGTAAATTTGAGGCGCGGATTCCTGCGCCGCACCCCCAGCACAAATGCCACCGCAGCCAAAAGGGGCGATGTCACCAGGCAGATCATCACGCTCAACGTATTGAAGTACACGATGCGGTCGAGCCAGAACACCCATAACCCGATTGTTGCCACGAAAAGTAGTACGCCCAGACCGACGAGCAGGCGTGTAGAGGTCAGCGGTCTTCTCAATTCAAATGGCTTCCATGCATAACAAAAGGGCGTAAACGCGACAGGTACAGCGCAGGAGTATAAGCATCGCCGGGCCTCTAACAAGGGGCTTGGCATGGACGCTTGCCGTTAGCTGTCAGCCTGAAATCACCGCGATGGCGCGCGCGTTGTTCTCGGGTTTAGCTGCCTTGGCACACCTCAACCCCGGGCTTGTTCGACCAGCCAGTCGATCAGCGCCTTGAGCCGTCTGGGCAGGGTTTCGTGGGCGGGGTGGACCAGATAGTAGCCATAGTTGAACGCCTCCCTGAACCCGCCGAACGGCAGCACCAGTTCGCCATCTTGCACACGCTTGCGCACCAGTTGCTCGCGGCCAATGGCCACGCCGGCATGGTTGATCGCTGCGAGGGTGCTCAAGTCGGAGCGGTCAAAGGTCATGAAGCGGCTTGGCAACTCGCTGCTGTCGCCCACGGCATCCAGCCATAAGCGCCATTCTGCATCAAATGAAATGTTGTCCCACGCCGCCACATCGTGCAGCACCGTGCACTGTGCCAGGCGTTCCGGATGCCCGATCAAGCCATGGGCCTGGGCATATTGCGGGCTGCACACCGGGGCAATCCGCTCGGGCATCAGGCGCAGGCTTTCCAGGCCCGGATGCTCGCCGTTGGAGTAGCACAGCACCAGGTCGATGCGCCGGGTGCGGTAGTCGATCGGTTCGTTGCCGACCCGCACATCCAGTTGAATCCCGGGATAGCGTGCGGTGAAATCGGCCAGCCTGGGGACCAGCCAGCATTGCGCGACGGAGGGCCGTGCGTAAAAGCACAGCTGGCCTTCGATCTGGCTGTCGGAGCGTTCTTGCACGGCCTCGGACAGGGTGTCCATGGTGTGCTGCATGACCTTGAAAATCCGCTCGCCGTCATCGGTCAGGTCGACCTTGCGCGGCAAGCGATGGAACAGCTTGAGCGACAGTTCTTCTTCCAGGCGCGCTATGCGGTGACTGACCGCACTGGCGGTCAGGCACAGCTCGTCAGCGGCGCGGGCAAAGCTGAGGTGGCGGGCGGCGACCAGGAAGGTATGCAGGTTGGACAGGTGGGCGCCGGTGAGCTTCGGCGCTTTGCCCAGGCCAAGTGCTGCCATGTGGGTGTCCCTCTTCGCGTCAACCGCCGGCGATCAACGATGGATTGTGGTTTGCAGTGCGCGCCCCTTATCCAGGTAGGTGGCGAACTCTTCGGCGGGAACCATGCTGCCGCCGGTGCCCCAGATCAAGTGCGTGGCGCTGGCCAACTGTGCCGCCGAGACGCCAATGCGCTGCAAATACTGCGCGTCCTTGAGCACCCGCACAATGCCTGGCGCGCCGGCCAGGGCCGAAGGTTCGAGTTTTACCCCTTCAAGCTCGTGGGCGAGGAACATCAGGCGGTAGAGTTCTTCGTCGGTGACGGTGTAGTAGCCATCGACCAGGCGCTGCATTGCCTTGCCGACGAAGCCGGAGGGGCGGCCCACTGCCAGGCCGTCAGCCGCGGTGACATTGTCAATGCCGAAGTCCTGCACGCTCACCTGGTCATGCAGCCCGGTATACACACCGAGCAGCATGCACGGCGAGTGGGTCGGTTCGGCAAACACACAGTGCACGGCATCGCCAAACGCCAGCTTCAAGCCAAACGCCACGCCACCAGGGCCGCCGCCAACACCACAGGGCAGATACACGAACAGCGGATGCTCGGCGTCCACCCGCACCCCGGCCACTTCAAATTGCCGGGCCAGGCGCTCGGCGGCCACGGCATAGCCAAGGAACAGGTGGGGCGAGTTTTCATCGTCGATGAAATAGCAGGCCGGATCGTTTTGCGCCTGTTGGCGGCCGTTTTCCACGGCAACACTGTAGTCGGAGGCGTATTCCACCACCGTCACGCCGCTGGCGCGCAGTTTGTCCTTCTTCCATTGGCGCGCATCCGAGGACATGTGCACCGTCGCCTGGAAACCCAGCGTGGCGCTGATGATGCCGATGGACAGGCCAAGGTTGCCGGTGGAGCCAACGGCGATTTTGTACTGGCTGAAAAACCCCAGTGCGCGCTCGTCGGCCAAGGCCGCGTAGTTATCGTCGAGGGTAATCAAGCCTGCCTGCAGGGCCAGGTCTTCAGCGTGCTTGAGGACTTCATGAATACCGCCCCGGGCCTTGATCGAGCCGGAGATCGGCAAGTCGCAGTCTTTTTTCAGCCACAGCGCGCCGCAGTCGGGGAGGGCGGCTTCGCTCAACAGCGCGTGCTGCATGGCCTTCAGCGGCTGGATCGCGGACTCGATGATGCCACCCGCCGCCGCCGTCTCCGGGAACACCTTGGCGAGGTAGGGCGCGAAGCGAAGCAGGCGCGCGCTGGCGTCTTGTACATCCTCCAGGGTCAGGCCGACATCCTCAAGCGCTACAGCGGCCGGGGCGATCGCGGGGTTGAACCAACTGACCGGCTCAAGTGCGACCAATTGCTGGATAACGGGATGGCTTGCATACCAGGCGTCTAGGGTTTTGCCTTGAATCATGGGAACTGCCTTTGGAGTGGGGTTCATCACACAAACCGGGAAAGGATGAGGGTCAAGACCAGGGCTGCCACCGAGGCGAGCACGGTGGCGCCGGTGAATTTCTTGAGGGCTTCGGAGAGGGAAATCCCCAGGTACTCTTTTACGACCCAGAACGCCGAGTCGGTCACGTGGGTCCAGCCGATGGCGCCGGCACCGATGGCGATCACCAGGATCTCGGGGCTGTATTGCGGGTTCTGCCCGAGGATCGGCAACACCATGCCGGCGGTGCTGATCATGGCCACGGTGGCCGAGCCCACGGCGAAGTGCATCAGCCCGGCGATCAACCACGCGAGGATGATCGGGTTGATGTTGGACTGGCCCAGCACGTCCGCCAGGACTTTGCCGATGCCGCTGCCGACCAGCATGTCGTTGAACGCCCCGCCGGCGCCGATCACCAGCAGAATACCGGCCAGCGGCGGGAAGCAGCGGTGGGTCAGGTCGAGCAAATCGCCCATGCCCAGCCCACGGCGCAGGCCCAGGGACCAGTAGGCAAAGCAAATCGACAGCGCCAGGGCAATCAGCGGGTTACCTATGAAAGACACCCACTCAAACGCCATCGAGCCTTTGGCCAGCAAGGGGATGGCCAGGGTTTTGCCGACCATCAGCGCCAAGGGCAACAGCACGGTGATCATCGCCATCGCGAAACTGGGGGCCTGGCTGTCGTCGATGCTCCCCTCACCACGCTCAGCCAAAAACTGCGCCTGGTTGGCCGGGGCCTGCCGCGCACAAGTCAGCTTGACCCAGATCGGCCCGGCGATCACGGCAGTGGGCAAGCCGACGATCAGCCCGTACAAAATCACCTTGCCGATATCGGCATTGAGCATGCCGGTAATGGCCGTGGCGGCGGGGTGCGGCGGCAGGATGCAATGCACCACCATCAGCGAAGTCGCCAGCGGTACACCCAGGTACAACAGGTTAATCCGAGTCTGACGGGCAACCACATAAATCAGCGGGATCAGCAGCACAAATCCCACCTCGAAGAACACCGGAATCCCGGCGATAAAGCCCACCAGCATCATCGCCCACGCGGCGTTCTGCTCACCCAGCAGCCGCAGCAGCGTGGTCGCAATGCGCTTGGCGCCGCCAGACTCCTCCAGCAACTTGCCGAGGATACTGCCCAACCCAATGATGCCGGCAAGAAACCCGAGCGTGCTGCCCATGCCCTTCTCAAATGCCGAGACAATCGCGGTGGGAGTCATGCCCGTGCCGACCCCCACCAGCAGACTGGCGGCGATCAGGGCCAGGAACGGATGCACACGGCATTTACCGATCAGCACGACAATCAACAGAATGGACGCGCCAAGGATCAATAGAGAAAAGGTAGGGGACATGGGTGGGTCTGCTCCATCGCAGTTATTGTTAGTTGTTTGCGATGGATTAGATTTCAGGCCTATGGCGGGGACAAACGATGATTCGTCAGGCGCTAGCTGACGCCTGTTCACTTATGGCCAGGGGCGGCCGATTGCATGACAATGCGCGGCGCCTGCGTAATTGTCAGGTCATTACAGGAGGATGTATTGCCCTGGCCCTGACGGGGTGCACCGTCAGCGGCGTCAATGAAATTGCGCATGATCCCCAGCCACGGCAGCCTCTTTAACTGCCGCGAAGGCTTGTTGGAACAACGCAGGTGCGCGCCAACCCCAACTTCAACAGCTCCTTACGCAGTAGCGGGCACTCAAGGACAGCCATTCCGGCCTGCCATTGGATCGACAGCAAATGGCTCAACTTTTGTTGGCTGGCCAAGGGCTCAGCCAGAAAGTAGCTTTTGCACTCGCTGATACTGATGACGTTCAACAGCCAGTCTTCACCCTGCGCGGCCATCCAGTGGGCGAGCGTTGACCGATGCGTTTGGATCAGCGCACTGGCATCCCACACCGCCATCTGCGCGAAAACCTGCGGCAGGTTGCTATCGGCTTTCAGCCGCTTCATATCAACCGCCAACGCGCCAATCAAGTCTGACTCGATAGTGGCTTGACACTCGCGCAAGTACCGCTCGGGCCAGCCCGCATCCAGTTTCGCCCGCCGTGCGAGGACTTCATAAGCCCGGATATCCGATTGGGTGGTCAACTGCCCGGTGAAATTCAGGGTATTGTCCAGAATAGCCGTGGCCAGCAACGCAGCACTTTTTTCGCTTATTAGCGGCAACAGCTCCAACGCTTCCCAACGCTGAAAAATCAGGGTCGCCGCTGCGCCGATTGGCAGGATGTCTGCCGCAGAACCGAGCTTCTGCGCCCAATAGTTTTCAAAGCCTGGGTGATGGTCAATGACTTCCACCACCTGTTCAGGAACCACCACCGGGTCGAAATAGTGGTAGTCGGAGACATCCACCAACACGAACTCATCACCCGCTCTCGGCAGATAGTCATCCAGAGATGACTGCCATCCGAGCACAGTCCTGGAGATGCTGGCATTGAGCGGGGCGCTACTGACGGCCCGAGCCTCAATGCCTTGGCGATTCAACAGCTCGGCGTACGCAATGCAGCAGGCATACGCATCGATGTCCAGGTACGCCGAGCCTGAGGTCACCACCCTCATAACACGTGGGCCACAGCGTGAGCTGCCGAGACAGTTGAAGACAGCTTCAGCGCTTGAGCGATCCCCTCCAGAATCCGCTCATACGCGAATTGACAATGTTCTTCGTCGATGGAAATGCGCACCGTGGCCCCGGCGATCTGCTCGGAATATCCCAGTTGTGTAACCGTGTTGGACAGGCTGAGTGTCTTGTCCGAGCATGCCGACCCACCGGTTATGTAGATCGACTGCCTGTTCAAGGCAAGCTGCAGTTTTTTTGTATTGACGCCCGGCAATGCAATAAAGCTCACACACGGTACACGCGGTGCTTGCTGACCGATCACGACCACTTCGCCCAGCATCGCTTGCAGCTTAGATTCAAATGTTTCCCGGCTCTGTTGTACCGCGACTTTACCGTTGCCGTATTTGTGCTGTTTCTCCTGCAACGCAGTTTCAATCGAAAGAATGCCCGGATAGTTCTGAGTACCACCGCGCAACCCGCCTTCCTGGCCACCGCCAACAATTAATGGCGACAAACCGTAGCGGTTTCTGGCGTATAGAAAACCGGCACCGGGCAACGCTCCGAACTTGTGTCCTGACGCAATAGCGAAATCAACGCCGGATGCGTGCAGATCCACAGGGATTTTGCCGATGGCCTGGGTCATGTCCGAAAATAGCAAACCACCCCCAGCCTTCACTTGTCGGGCGATTGCTTCGATCGGTTGAATCACGCCGGTTTCGTTATGCACCGCCATAACGCAAACCAATGTCGGGCGACCTGCATGGGTGCGGAGCAGCTGTTCCAATTGTGCAGTGTCGAGCAGTCCGTTCATTTGATGCCCGATCGCTATGGATTGCAGACCTTCCAGACCGTAGCGGTTTATGTTCTGCAGGGTGCAGGAGTGTTCGATCGCTGAGTACAGCACCAAGGGTTGCTCATGTTTGTAGCGTTCGAAAAAATCATGAAACACCTGGCTACAGCCCTCACTGGAGCCGCTGTTGAAAATCAGGCAGTCGGCGTCCACTTTCAAAAGGCTGGCGATGCGGCCACGCGCCCGTTCGACTCGTTCGAGCAATTGAACGCCGAGGGCGTGATTGGCGTTGGGGTTGGCGCATTGGCGGGTCGAGAACAACGCCTGAAGCATGTTGCTGACAGCCATTGAAACCGGTGCCGAACCACAGACGTCGGCATAAACTGCATCCACAGCAATATCCATATCAAACACTTCCAGTTTTCTGTTTTATGTCATTCAGGATGCTGCTCGCATAATGCGAACAGAGACTCACGGGTCAAACAATAAGGCGCAGCATGAGCTGGATCGAGCACAGCAAAACGAAAGCATTCAGTGCCTGTTTCAGATGCCCTGAGTCCAGCCGATGAGAAAGCATGGCTCCGAGGAAACCACCCACCACTATCCCCAGTACCAATTCACCGGTGTAGCCGAGAAAGTCCATGGTGGAGCCCACTCTGCCGAGTAAAGCCCCACTTGCTCCGATGATTCCGATCAGCGCCGAGGTCGAAATGGCCTGCTTTATCTGCAGACCAAACAAGCTGATCAGTACAGGCAGGTAGATGAACCCGCCGCCCTGGCCGACCAGCCCGCACAATACGCCAAGCACCAGCCCTATCAGTGGCAACGACAGCGATTGATGGTTGCACAACAGGGCCACCGGTCTATGGAACAGATGCGTCACCAACAGCGACATCAACCCCAGCAGCCCGAAGACGAACAGGATGAAGTTTTCGCTGAATGCATCAGCATGGAGAGAGGCAAAAAAGTTGGCGACAGCCATCGGTACAGCAAAGCTTCTGATCACTCGCCAATCCGGCTGAAACTTGATGCGGTGCAGCGCGAACGACACGAGGGACGAAAAGAAGCCTTGTGCGGAAGAAAGTCCCGTCACGACTTCAATCGGCAGTTTCTGACCGGACAAGATCGGGTAAATCAGCACCAACAGGGGCGTCACGATGATGCCCCCACCGATACCGAACAGACCTGACATGAAACCAGCCACCATGCCCACACCGACCATAACCGGGTAGATTGTCACGGCTACCATCTCAGCAGACCTTGATCTTGCCGGTCCCTTCCGTCATCCGACCGATAACAATCAGATCAGGGCAAAGCGCCTGCCACTTCTGATGGTTCTTTTCAAACCCTTCGGCACTCACCGTGAACAGCAAACCGCCATTCGTTTGCGGATCATGCAACAGAAACTTTCTAGCTAATGGAGGATCAGTCAGGTACTCCACGTTCTGCGCGTACTTTTTAATGTTAGAGAAAATACCGCTGTCAGCTGAAGTCACCGCCACTGCCAATGACTCTGTGCCGTCATAAAAAACCAGACCGCTTGTATCCAGGTCAACATCCAGTTGCCCCAGCCCGACCATCTCACTGATATGGCCGATCAAACCGAACCCCGTGATATCAGTCAAACTGCTCACCTCAGGGCTTTCGCTCAGCGTGCGGCCAAACGCGTTGTTGCCGGTAATCTGGGCAAGCGTCGACGCAGCAATATCCTTTTGTTCAATCACTCCGCTCTTCAGGGCATTGGCGAGGATGCCGACACCGATCGGACGCGTCATGACCAGCAAATCACCGGCCCTGGCCGTGTTGTTTTTCTTCAAACGGTGTTTTTCCACCTCGCCAATGATCGAGAAGCCGTACAAGGGCTGGCTGTTCTTGATCGTATGACCACCGACGATGCTGACATTGAACCTGTTCATCACCGACTGGGCGCCAAGGATCATCTGCGTAACTTGCTCGACCGAAACCTGTTCCGGGTCGAACGCCATGATCGAGTTGGCAATAAGCGGACTCCCGCCTGAAGCAAAGATATCGCTTACAGCATTGCTGGCTGCCAATTGGCCGAAGATATAAGGATCGTTGACTATCGGAGAGAAAAAATCGGTGGTGAATAACAGATATTTTTCACCTGCGTCATAGACGGCGCAATCGTCAGAAGACTCAAAGCCCAACACCACCTTGTCATCCGAAACCGTATTGGCTGCTGCAGTTTGCGACAGAATCTTCGTTAACACACTGGATGGGATCTTGCACCCGCACCCACCACTCTCAGATTTATCCATGATCTGACAAAACATCGACATCGACTTTCCTTAGAATCCATTTTCCATAATTAAAACAGCGTATTAGCGTGCTAAAGCATACTGTTATGCCCTATTTCCGCCGACAAAACTCGCATGGTTTCATTGCAGAAATATGACGAAATGGGGGTGTTTCGATGTCATGTGGATGTCAGCGAGCAATGGTGTGCTTGGCTGCGGGGTCAGGGTAGGCAGAGTTTCTTGTTACTTCAGACCCAGTCATTTTCTGTTCCAGCCATTCTTGGTAGGTGATGCGGCTGATGTGTTCCGTCCGATAGTCTTGGAGGAACTGGTTATATTTGTTTTCTTCGGTGTGATGAAAGCGAAAGCCACACTTCGATTGAGCAGCATGGGATTGGATGTTGTCGGCGAAGTAACCACACCAAAGTGCTTTGAGGTTCAGGTTTTCAAAAGCGTGTCGCATCACTTCACGCACTGCTTCCGGAATCAGGCCTTTGCCCCAGTAAGGCACGCCGATCCAGTAGGCTATTTCACCTTCCTGCTCACTGATTTCAAAATTGCTGTTGCTACCTATGAGAATGCCCACACAACCAACAGCACGGCGATTTTCTTTCAATTCGACCGCGTACACCTCTGGGTGATTGAAGACTGTGCGGATGATGTCGGCACTGTTCTCCACACTGGTGTGCGGAGGCCAGCCAGCGATGGGGCCGACTCGGGTGTCTTTGGCATATTCGTATAGATCGGCGGCGTCCGTGTCCTGCCAGGGACGCAGCAAGAGGCGTTCTGTTTTAAGTGTCATGGCCTGTACTCGTAATGGATTGGTGCGTTCGGGACAGAGTATTGGGAGACAGACCATCGGTACACGCTAGTACCTCGGCTTTTTCGGTACTTTTCAAAACAGTTTCACCAGGCGCTGATACGATTGTGGCACTTGTTTGTTGTAGCGCTGGGGCACTATGCATCACATTCCGAAACTTTCCGCTCCTGACGAATCGATGCGGATGGGAGAAACCACGCTCGCGCAAGGGCTAGGTTTACCGCTTTCCTTCGGTCATGCTTACTTGACGCTGCTGGTATGCCTCTGCGGTAGTGCCCACTTCACTCTCAACTTCAAAGAGCATGCGGTCAGGCGCGGTGGTGTGATGCTGCTGGCTGAAGACACGATTGCCCTGCTCAAACGTCGCTCGCGCCGCTTCAAGGTGTTTTTCTGCCTTATGCCGAAAAACTTTGCAGCGGAGGTTGCCTACCCACTGCCAAATACCTTGTTCGTATTTCTGCATGACCATCCTCATTGCGTCCCATCCAAGGACGACATGCCGCTGATAGAGGGGTGGGTGACGCAGATGCGGAACATTGCGCAGACCTGCCCCACCTACCAACGCATCATGTTGCGCAATCAACTGCAGAACCTCTTTTTGAAAATAGCCGAGCAACTTCCAGCCAACCAAATAGAGAACAGGGGATTCAGCAGGAAGGAAATGCTCAGTTGGCGCTTCTGGGAATTGATAGGCAAACACTGCATCCGCCACCGAGATGTGAAGTTCTACGCCGACGCACTGAGTATCACACCGTTCTACCTGTCGCAGTTGACCAAAGCGTTTTTCAATGACACCCCCAAGGGCCTGATCGATCGGCAGGTAACCTTGGAAATCAAGGCTCTCCTTTCATACAGTGACTTGGCTATTGGCCGTGTGGCCGACGAACTGAACTTCGCCGACGCATCTTACTTGTGTCGCTACTTCAAGCGCCAAACGGGGATTTCGCTCTCCCGTTACCGTAAGCACAAGAGGGAGGAGGGCGGGCAGGACTGACCTGCGGTCGAAATAGCGGAGGGAAGGCGCACGAACAATGCGCGGCAGCAGAACCTGCGTGCTATCGCCTACCCGCGCCGGCATGGTGTTTGCTGACGTGCTCAAGCGCGCGGACCCAAGCCGAGGTAGGGGAGTGACGTGTGAGCGGGCTTATGATGGGCTTGGGGAGTAGGGATTGAGTTCGGTCGGCAGAACGCCGTAGATGGATGTTGCTGAAAAGCTGCTGAGACTTGCGTGAATCTGTATCAACCCACAACGATTTTCAGGAGCTTCTAATGTTCCAGATGCAGAGAAAACCGTATTTGGCGGGCTTCTTTGGTGTTTCAAATGGCCGGGGTAAGTTGAATAGGTGTTATATGTTATTGATTTATATGGCTAATATTTATTTAATTTTTTGGCTGGAATACCGATTGGAATACCATTCAGTTGAAAACGTGCGCCGCTCGGATTTTCTTCAGGATTCACGTGTATCGATGTCCTGGAGAAAACCTGGTGGAGTAAATTTTTCTCCTGGCGACCGACGGGGTTCTGCAGTAATCGGCCAAAATGCAGCAGTCAGGATAGGTTGTTTGTGACTCCCGTCGGATGCTCACCTCGCTTTCCAGACACCATCCCTGCTGCATTAGCCTTATGCGAGCAAGGCCCAATGAACAGTTACCTTTCGAGCCGTAGCTATCAATGCATATAATCAGATGAGCCGGCGGTCGAATTCTCTTCTCAAGCACCCTTCGTACGATGGCCTAAATGGACTATTGAGCGGCTCAGTACACTCTCAACCATGGAAATTCAAGGAAGTAGGTTTTTTGATGTCAAAGTTCAAGCGCGAACACAACTATGGTTATCTCAATTTCTTTGAAATCGAGCGCAGTGGGCTGTATCGAGTACAACGAAAATCCTCCGGAGAGGAGCTTATTTCTAAAAATCATGGTCTTGGAACCACTGAGGTCTTCCGAGCACTTGTGAAGTGGGTGAAAGGTCGGGGCTTCAAAGAGACGGCTCCCTGGCCCAGCAAGGGCGAGTCCGGAAACGACTCAATCATGTGTTACTGCCGAGAAATCAAAGAATTTCCAAATGGCGACTTCATGGTTGTACTGTGGAAGCACGACCCAACCGATACCCGAGGGTTCCGCGGTTTAGAACTCGGGACTGATGGACGTCCGACAGGTAACTACATCACAAATGGCGCATCGAGCACCGGCGAAAACTACGTCTGGGGACATCCATGTTATTACTGGATTGTCCCGGATAAAAATATGGTTGTTTCTGTAAAGTTTGATGACTCGAAATGCGATTCGGAGCTAATGCAAAAGTGGGTGAATTACTGCGTAAGGTATCGGCTGAAATTTTCCGGCTATAATTCGCGTCAGCCTGGGGACTCAGAAACCAGGATCGCATTCAGCACACCCGCAAACCCAGAAACGTATAATCTGCTTTACAAATTTACTACCAATATAAAAATCTTCAAGACGAGCGAAGAGCATCTAGAGCGAATCTGCGAGACGACCAAATACATGCTCCTGCGCAATGAGGTCATCGTTAGCGATGGAGCAAAGGACGCAGAGATGGAAGCATCAGTTTCCGAAAAAGATGGACTCGACAAAGCCAACATTGAAATATTTAACTACTTTCAATCCTTCATGGGGAAGTTTTTCCCAAAAGCGAAAGAAACAGATGGCAACGTTCGCAAAGTCGAAATAAAGCTTGAAGCGACACCGTCTATTGAGCAGATGAAGGAGCTAATAAACTATTCATCTGGCTTTAATGAAAGCGGGTGGGCAGATATCATATTCATTGACGAAAACGATAATGGCACATCAATCAAGCAGCATCGGATAGTGGAACGCATTGTACTTCCGCCTACGATCGACGCGTACAGTTGTGATCAGCTTTACAAAGTGGTGTCAGAAGATCGGGATACGTACTTGCCTCTCGCTAGCAGTGCCGAAGATGCAACCGAGCCTGCCGCATTGGCCACCAGGACGACTGCATGAAAGCACTTATTGCCTGCCTAATAGCTCCACTCTTGATGCTTCTTTTTGGTATTGAAATAGAATCTAGCTCGGTGTCCAATATACTCAGCTTGCTTGTCGCTATAGCAGGCGCCATTTTTACGATCATGAGCATTTGGGTCGCGTTTCTCTACCCCAACGTGCTGAAGACGCTTAAGGGCGAGAATCTGGTTAATGTCGATTTTTCAGCTGGAGGTGAAGACAGCGCGAGACTCAAAGAGATTATTAGCGTTATCGTACAATCAGCGGTAACGATGATACTGGCAGTTATGCTATTGATCCTCACCTGTATGGTAAGCAACTTTGGTTTTAATGCCAAAATGTGGATTGTTGGAGTTTGTCAGTTCGGCCTTCTCTTCATAAGCGGCCTTCAGATCTGTGCATTGGTTAGCACCATAAGAATTAATCTGAGTTTTATGGACGTGCTGGAAAAACAAAGAAGCAAACGGGCGAAAGATTGGGATACCTGATAAGAGCGGCTACGTCTGCTACTGACGGAGGTTGTATGAAAACTCTTTAGAGCGGTTTGACAGTCAGAATCGGACCGAAAATCGCGTTCCTAATAATTTTAAGCCCGTCTCTAAAAGGAATTTTCATGGTTACTTTCAGTAGTTTCAGAATGCTCAACCCGGAAAGTGCTGATCTCGCACGTGAACTCATCAACGCTGATGCCCACGAACGCTCTGCGTTTTCATCTTTCATGACTCTATGGATGGGATTCAATGGCTGGATGGAGTGCGTAACTGATGCCCGCACCGATGCTCAGATGATTACTGCATTCGCCGATCATATACGACTTATCGACGCGTATGATGAACTGATGGAACAGGATGCGGATTTTCGCAGTGACATATCAACTTTGGCTTCAATGTGGCCGGTGCTTAATGTTCGTGACGTCAACCGAAAGTTAGGCCGAGATGCCCTCCAAAAGTACGGTGATCACGAACTTTGGGCAGCGGTTGGACGCGAGGCTGTTAAACACGAACCGCAGGGGTGGGTTGCGGGTAGCATCCCGACCTGGCCGCAGCTACTTCGTACGATCTATTGTATCCGATGCAACCTTTTCCATGGAGCCAAGTCACCTCAAGGACTTCGTGATCATCACCTCGTTGTCGGTTGTGACAAGGTTTTGCGTACCTTCATTGAACGCACGAATTGCTTGGAGTGGTACGACTGATGGCGATCGCAAGGCAAGGTGACTCTAACGCACGGATTTGGCCGAAAGCAGTCGTCAGTGACTGACCGCTTTCGGTTGTGGATTCAACCAGGGTGCCGCGTCCGACTAAAAGCGGCATATTCCTAAAGGCGGCATCCACTAGTAAGCCAAAAAATTGTTTCTAGAAGCACATAAAACATCATGAACTTTCTGCATCATCATCTTTCGTAAAAAAAGCATCGGCATGTTGTAGGACGGCATCATTGTAAGTGCTTACCAAATCCATAATAAACCTAAACATCTCAAGCACTACTGTAGGTGAGAGCTGATGTTTTTTGCCGCCGTCATAGCCACCATTATGGGAGTAATCATTTCTAATTCTTAGAAGTTTCGCGCAAAAGCTTTCTGGCAAACTAGGAAGTGGGACGTTGAATAGAACCATAGAAAGCCGGGCAATTTGATTTGGATCATGGAGAGTTGCTCTTGACAACGCGGCCCTCAACTCCTCATCAGTTTTACAGCTTTTAAGTTTTAGGTGGTATTTGTCTTTTTTGCTTAGGTTATGAATTTGGCTTGCCGCCAATTCAGAGTGACTCGATTTGTTAAGAATTATCGAAAACAAATCATGAACAACACTCTCATATGCAGAGACGATACCGACCATCATGACTCCGCAAAGAAATTGATTGTTTTTTTCTTCGGAGCTATCTAGAGCTGGGAATGCGATGCTTAGCGACTCCATATTTTCTTTGAATCGTAAAAGCGTGCCCTCCATGGATAACAATAAATCTATCCATTCGCCGCCCTCCTCTAACTGTTTGCCCCAGTAATCAATTTCTTTTAAAGCCTCATCTAGCTCCCGTTCGTTTTCCTCCCAATCAAACTCAACTTCTTCCGCTTCTAATGTGCTCTTATCATTCATATTTAAATCCTAGCAATTAAAACAGCCTGCCCGCAGCTTACCATGGTTAAAATTATTCCATTAATGCACTTGAACAAAATCATATACAATCTTGTAAAACCTCATGGGAGACCACGACGGGAACTGCCCGGCAGCTATGGGTCGGTTGACGCCAGTCACCTCAGGCCGCAATCGGCCCAGAGTGTGTAAAAACGCCTCACCAAAATTGAAGTGTACGCGTCTACGATAAATCTGAGATTTATCGGCAAGTCAACAGATGTAGATTTAGCGTAGAAGCGCGATTTTAAGTGCGGGTCTGAGTACCTTTTACGCTCAAACACGTTTTTACACAGCCTTGGCCAAAGGAAGCCGGTCGCTGGACGCGACGTATGCTAATAGCCGATATACCTCCTGCGCCCGGTCCGTTATCAAGATTAGTTGTACATGCTCTCTTACGGTCAGTGCACAAGTTCATTGAAAAAACTAGAGGAGCAGTCCTCGCCAATATGCTGCGGATTATCCGGTTGAGAAAAGTTGCTCGCCTCGCAGCGATTCCCATCCGTGATTATAAAACTGACGTTTGAGTCTAGTGCTAATGGACATACTGTCGGCGTTGAGCTAATGTGGTTGCTTAACTTTTAAGGTCTGGTCTCGGTCTTCATCAGTCCTAACTGTTCTGGCAGGACCTAACTTGCCTAGGTCATCATTTAAGTGTTTAACCACATTGGAATAGAGAAATAGACGGTGGCGACCCTCAGAAAATTGTCCAAACGATGGGAAATTATAAAATACACACATTCAATGGCGGCGGCAACGAATTAAGCAATCTGTCGAGAGGATTCGTAGATTCGCGAGTTACTGGTTGTCTACCCGTCGTTTGCCAGAAGCTCTGCGCTCAACAAATGGAAAGCGGTTTCTTGAATTGGAAATGTTGATTAAGGAGTTTTTATCTTCTCGGATGAAGGATCCAGAAGCTTCCAGAGCAATTGCGAGCCAGTTACTGAATGTCTTAAAAAACTGCGATCAAATTACTTACGAAGAAGAAGGTACTGCTGAAGCTTACGCTCTATTGCACTTTTTGGACAGATACCATCGTTTTCAATTGATCTTCAGCCTACTTTCCGAAAAAAAGCTCATGCCTATGCGCCGTACAGGCTTAAAGATTTTGGACGTAGGGACTGGTCCAGGTCCGTCGATGTTTGCGGTATCTGATTTTTACAGCGCTGCTTTAGGTATAAATATTAACAAAAATTCAGATTTTCGCGACACTCCGTTCTCTATCGACTATGTTGAACGAAGTTCGCAGTTTAGAAATTGGCTGCATCACTTTACAGAATTTACCAATTACTACTCTCCGACAAAAAAGCAATGGGCTGTCCCTTATCATCATGGCACATTCTATGACTTTAAGAATCTAGAGTTTGATCAGAGGTCAATCGAGTGGTTTACGGACGATAACGGTGACTCAGACTTCCTAAGGCACATCACAAGGCACCGATTTGATCTGATTGTATTCAGTAATTTTCTCACTACCAAAGAGCAAACAGTCAGTTTCTCAAAAGAAATCGAAAATTGCGCTCGATTCTTAAGGAATAACGGTCTACTTATCGTTGTGGGCGCGAAAAGCTGTTCAAAAAAATATAAAGAAGTCTATGAGGAAATTGAAAAGACAATACTCTCTGGCAGATACAGTACACGAAAATATACTGCAAGATGCTTTAAGGTCGACATTGACAACTCGACAATGGGCTACTCGTGGCACGACGCTCACGGCCAGAGACTGAAGAGTATCATTAAGCACTTTCTTGACGCTCTAGACGTAACCGCGAAGGACTCCATACCAATGGAAGTTTCCAAAACCCTCAGCGATGCCATTCAACCAAACTACAAACGTGCAATTGAATGGGAGCTAATGGTATTTCGTAAAAAAACCAGACCTCGCACGAAGGCATTCAAGCAGGAGTTGCACTATCTCCGCCAAAATACGTCACCTCCAGAACGCAACGGGCAAATGCCTATTGTTGAGCAATAAATTCACAAGGGGCTTGAGCGTTCGTATTACTTTAAAATCGGCTGGGGAGTCCATCCTATTTTATAGTCATTAGGTAAGCTCACATAGGACGAAACGTTCCGCCAAGGTGATGAGTATTGTGAGCGCATGCGCTTATAGATTTACTTTTTCAGTCAATTCTAAGGTCTTTTAAACGACATGAAGTCAAAACTTCCTTCCTCCGCGAGGAAACTACCATGGCAACCTACTGTGGAATGCCACGGACATAAAAGGTAAAAGCTCTCTGATCCACCAGTCCCTTGGGATGCTGTCGGCGATGGGGTATTGGGCGAGCCCCTTTCCCGAAGGAGATGGTGTGACGTTTAGTTGCCAAGGGAAAGAAAAGTCTGCAGATCAGATTCTTAGCGACTTTAAGAAGGCATTCCCCTGGCTTGAAATCGAACTGAGCACCAGCGGTGATGCAAACACCGAGCTAGCCGAACTGGCACCTGATGCAGAAGTTCGGTGCACGATTATCGTGCCGCTGGGATGCATTTTTTATTGAAAAATCATTCTCTATCGGCGACTACCGCTTTGTTTGCAGACGCGAATTCGATAAGTTCCCAGAAGAGCGCTTGGGAGATTTTGATACTGAATACCTAGAGTTTGATGCCAATCTTAGCTACCCGGACTTGCTCAGAATCAATAGAACGGTCGCTCACAATGATATCGTAATCAACAAGTGCCTATCCTTGGCCGAGCATGCAATGGATGTCGTCCGGTATCAGTTCTGCTCGTTCGTAAGACCTGAATTTACACCGAATCCAGCGGGTCAACAGGCTAACGGGCTATATGCTATCGAGATTATCCCGGATGGGAGCACTCATCTGAAGGCATGTTCCTTATCGGGCATCTCGCGGCCAATGTCGATGTCTAATAATTGGCTGGGACTCGAAGTTGAAGGATCGCCGAGTCGCACACTACTTCTTGGGATTATGGCTGGCCGCAGTGATGAATTAGGTATTAGCGTAAGAACGACACTTCGGGGGTGTAGGCAGTCCTTCTACGCGCTCGGGGACGAGTCAAAGTTTCTCAATCTTGTTTTTGCGCTTGACGGGCTCGCACACCCAAAGGCATGGAAAGGGTGGAAGCACAGAACCTATCTGGCTGCTCTAATTTCACATGGAAACAAATCACAGTTTTCAAAGATATTACTCAGGTACGACGAGCTCTATACAGAGGTCCGTAACAAACTGGTTCATGGCGGTAAGGATTTTTACGAGCTTGACTATGAGCCAAACAAGTCCTGCGATGATATATACGAGTACATCAAATCTGTTATTGATTTAATCCAGTTGCAGAGTCTTTCTACGGTGAAAGAATTACACAATTACGCACATAACGTATTGGTCAGGCCTGAGATTTCCGCTATATATACAAAGGTAATACAAGAAGTAAGCGCGCAGCGGGGCACTCCCACTCCTATTGTTTCGTGGTAGACGGTCTCGGGGGCGGGGACAATTTTCGAATGTCTGCTTTTGGCCGATTCTGTTGAAAATGTCGTTTTGCCCAAACTGCTCGAACACCGGTGGGTGAAAACTCCTTTTTTGCGCGCTGCTACGTGAAACCCGAGTCCGGGCAGCCGCTGCTTAAGGTAAGGGTTTCAATCTCAGACCCATTCCTTCCAGCCATGGAAACTCGGCCGGACTTTTTCAACAGAATCGGCCAATTTTTGCCCTCCACGAACGGCAGCTATGGGGGTTGCAGCCAGTCGATATCGGAGACGTCAGCTAATGCTGTCGGCACCAGTATCAACGCAAAGCTGGCTGTTGCCCATTCGCCTCCAGATCAGCAGAGCGGTGAGCCGATAGTAATACCGAGTAACCTCAGAATGATCCTTGAGGTGGTAAGCCAGAAACCAGCGCACATGCTTAAGCTGCCAGGACCAGGGATTGTCTCGCTGCCATCGTTGTTGAATGGCCGCTTGCATGGCTCGGGCTTGCCGTAGGTGGCGTTGCTGAGTGGCCTTTGAGCCGGTCAGCACGCCGCTCAGGAACAGCGCCATATCGAAGGATTTGGTCACGCTCGACCTCCAATGTAGGCGGACACCACATCAATCCGGCTGTGTCCGAGTTCATGGCTGATCTGCTGACGCGCCTGTTGATCCAGGTCGCGGTCAATGCGATAGCAGTGGCCACCATTGACCGGTGCAGCGTACCCGGTGAGTTGCTCGTAACGCTCGCAGGCGTAGGCCGCTCGCAGTTCATGGAAACCCTTCAGCCCGTGTTCATGCAGCGTTTCACGGGCGGGGAGTACGGTCTGTTGCAGGAATGCGGCATAGCTTTCGTTTCGGCCCAGCAAGTTGCGGCTGTGCGGCGGTGACGCATGACGAGCCAACTGCAGCGCCGCCTTCACCGCTTCATTGGCCACGACCCATCGCGGCGCTGATGCCCCTGAGCGGCCGCCTTTGGTGCCGTCCTGGATGTTGATGCGGCCGAGGCGTTCGGCCTCGCGGTGCAGTCGTGGCAGGTCAGCCAGGATCGATTCGCGCAGGCGCATACCGGTTGTTCGGGCCAACAGGACAATCGCGGCCACCCGCTCGTGTTGCTGTTCGCCAAGCGCCTCGAGTACTCGCCGCACCTGTTGGTGGTCTTGGCCATCAGGCGCGCGGGTGCGTACGGTCGAGCGCTTCTGTCCCAGCGCCTGACTTGGGCTGGCGATCTTCACGTCCTGATCACCGCGCAGCGCCGCGAGGGTGCGGTTAACGCTACTCAGGCGGTTCTGCGCGGTGGCGATGCAGAGTTCTCCGTGCTGGATCTGATGGCGCAGATACGCGGCGTAGTCTTGCAGCGTCCGTCGATCGATCTGACGCGCATCGTTGTAACCGGGGCCGTCCTCTGACCGACACCAACGCACAAAAGCTTGCCAGCGAGCGCTATGCGCTTTGACCGTGGCGAAGTGGCCGCCAGCAAACAGATCCTTTAGCGCTTGTGGGCCGGCGTAGCTCAGCTGGCGGCCATAGCCAAAGTTGCGACCATCACGCCGACCAACCAAGGCCATCATCATCACCGTTTTCGTTTTCTTGCAGAAAGTGCAGCAGGGCTTTCCAGTGGGGGCTGAGCCTGTCCACCTGCTGCCAGTGCGTTGGGCGGATCAGAAGGGCGTTCTTGTGGTATTGCAGCAGTGCCCCTTCCTCACGCAGTTGCTCGATCAGCAGAGCGATGTGGGCTGGGGGCAGTGGTGGTGTGGCGACAGCGGCGACAGTGGCGACAACCCGCGTCCTTTCTGGATTGGGGTGCGGCGACAGGGTGGCGACAGAGGTGGCGACACGCTGCGATTCTGGCTGCGGTTGATGTTGCGCTTGGTGGCGGCGCACCGCGTCATTGAGGCGGAACATGGCGT
Source organism: Pseudomonas sp. FP818 (assembly GCF_030687335.1). NCBI lineage: Bacteria > Pseudomonadati > Pseudomonadota > Gammaproteobacteria > Pseudomonadales > Pseudomonadaceae > Pseudomonas > Pseudomonas sp. FP818. Next base: position 810,972 of record NZ_CP117427.1, read on the forward strand.
ACCTCGAAGGTTCTTCCATCGCGACTGCTCAGCCAGCGATGAGTGATCAGCACGACCAATAAAGAGGCGGTATGGTCAGCGCTCTTGCGGGCAAAACGAGGGCCGTTGCGATTGACGTCGCGGATGGTGAAGTGGGTCCAGCCTTTCTGCACCAGCCAGCGCAACAGCCGATCCGCCTCTTCGCGTCGGCTATTGACTGGCTCCTGTTCGGTCAGGCGCTGGATCTCGGCCAGGTAGTAATCCATCAACGTGGAGGCGCGCTGGATGTGTGCTTCATCCAACTGACTGGCCTCTTCAACCATGGCCAGCACGCCCGCGATGCGCAGCACATTCGCCGGGGCTTTGCCCGCGAAAGGCTGGACGCCGGCTAGCTCGCCGAACTCGCCAGACTGGCACTCGATGGTGTCGTGAATATCAATCCAGGCACGACGGGCACGGGCGGTCAGCTCGAGCGTGGCGGGATTGAGTGAGCCATCCTTGTGAAGCGACCAGGGCTTTTGCAGCAGGGCGGTGATCCGCTGTTGGTAGCCCTGGACTTTGGCATCTCGGGTCAGGTCGATTGCCTTGTAGAGTCGCTGGCCAGCCAGGCGCTCGGGCCAACTGATCAGGCAACGGCCGAGGATGCCTTGGCCATTGATCACCGGGTCTTTGAACAGTTGGTTGGCCAGGTAGGGCTGCAGCATCAGATGCAGACTGAGGCGGCGGTCATAGGCGCGCAGGCTTTCTCCGGCCATGGAACGCGCCCGGTCGATCGGGCTGCCATCCCACAGTGTCGACAAGGTGGTGATCGCCTTGAGCAGGTTCTCTTTGCTCATGGTGCTGCTGCCCAAGAACTGGCCACCTTCATCATTGAACAAGCCCATGCTGGGCAAACCATGGCACAGGCTTTTGACCAGAGCCTCAATGGTGGGTTCGGCAATGATCAGTCTCGGCGGTACCGGCTCGGATAGCTCACTGCCTTCCGCCTCCGCGTGTTTCTTTGAGGTTTTGGGTTTGGCCATGATGCTGGTGGCTGCGCGGTAGGCTTTGAGCTTTTCCGCATACAGGGTCCACTGCTGTCGTTCCCAGTCGCGCGCCGCTTTCAGTGCCAGATGGTCCACCGCGCTTTTACGATCACCCGAGGATGCCACCGTCAGTAGGTAGAGGGACAGCGGATAGGTTCGACCGTCGAGTTCGACATTGGCATGGCCCTGGCTCACTAGGGCAGCGCTGGCCAGCACCGATTGTGCAGCCATGGCGCTGGGCACGCCGATCACCTCGGCCAGTCGTTCGACCGCAGGGCCCAACAGATCCCCGAGTGCTTCGACCGGGTAGGGCAGTGGCGCCTGCTGGTATTCCAGCAATGGTTGTGGTGGCTCGAACGCTTCGCACAGTTGCATAGCTATTCTCCTGAGATTATCGACTTCGCCCTCACTCATCCCGCCACGGTTGTTGAGTGTTATCAGGGATCAAGGCCCCTGCGACCTGTGAGGTTTGTCCACTCACGCGGGACTGACGGCTCCTTACGACCGGGAGCTTGGGCATCTCATGATCCGGCCTCCTGAACACCGATAGCGGTGGGCGGGTGGAGGCTGCACTGGCTGACGAAACCAGCGCCGCGAGATCCTGAGTCGTGTGAAGGCAGTGATTTGATGACTGGGGCATGCCTGACTGTCAGTCAGGTGCAGTCCGTTCCGTGGGCTGCGGCACCGTCATCGGCATCGCTGTGGCGAGTGAGCATTCGGTGTTTGTCACGCCGATTGTCACGATGGGGAAAGCCGCAAAGACCCGTGCGAGCAGGGCTGCAGCAGTGGTAGGAGCGCCCGTCTCTTTAGGGGGCAAAGAGACGGGCAAAAACTTGGCGCAAGAAATGGCCAAGCGGATAAATTGCTGCAGAGCAGCCAGGAGGGGGCATGAGTTGCCGCAGTGGGCATTCTGGAAGAAGTGGCATCCATCACATCGCTGTGACCGTGCGAGCCGCCGGACGTTAATCGCACTTTGGGAGAACCACCACAATGTGGCGTAGCCTCAAAGGTTCTAGCTACCTGGGTGCTGTCGAGGACAGTGCTTGTACAGTTCTGGTTTAGCGCTCGCTCTGCTCGCGGTCAACAGTATTTTGGGGGGCGACTGTTGCGCCAATCGGTAGCGCTGGAAGACCTTGGAGGCCGGTGGCTTTCCATGGCAGGGTGGTCGTTCGTCGGTTTTTAATGTGAGCCCATGCGAGTGGGAATGCGGAGCCTTCCCGCTCGCGTGGGCTTGGCCGAGAAAGTCCCAAGAGAGAGGCTTGCAACGGCGACAGTCGCCACTTCTGTCGCCATGCTGAAAACCAGGTATTACGCGGGTTGTCGCCGGTGTCGCCGCTGTCGTCAAATCAACCATCACTCCATCTGGGGAGTTATTTTCGGTTACCGGCGGCGTCCGGTGAGCGCTCACCGTATCGGCACGACATTGCAGTTCCTGGTGTCATTGATGGCAGCTGCCGACAGACTGCCCGTTGCTGCTTTCTGGATGTGCTCACTCCACCAAGCCATCATCGGTCTCCGGCGTTCGATGTAGTCCGCTCGGTTGTAGGCACTTCGGACTTCGTCCTTGTCGACATGCGCCAGCGCGACTTCGATCAGCTCCGTATCCCACCCATGCTCGTTTAGGATGTTGCTGGCCATGGAGTGCATGCCGCGGCTGACCAACCGGCCCTCGAAGCCCATGCGTTTCAAGGCCATGTTGGCGGTTTGGCTATTGCTGCTCTGGCGATCTACGAGTGGAACAGTTGTCAGTCGAATACCGACAGGTCGAGGCCGAAAGTAGTTTCCCTCTGCGTGTCCTTGAACACTGCAGTAAACGGCGCGCCGCCCGGAACCAAAAGCTGGCGTGACTTCAGGCAAAAGGGCAGCACCCATAATCGCAGACCCTCTATTTTAGGGAACTCGAATACTGATAGCGGCCGGTCGAATGCGGCCGTCTTGGGGTAAATCAGCACCACATCCCCCGTTCCATTCAGGTAGCTCTGGCCGTAGGCCTGCAACTGGTAGAAGTCGCCTTGTGCGAGGCCGTACTTGCTCGTGCCATTGGCCTTCAGTCCATCCAGCAGTTTCCACTTTGCGTCCAGGACCAGCAGATCCTTGTTGGTATCCCGGATCAAAAGATCTGGCTTTAGACAAAACCAGTTCTGCTCTCGATGGCGAACCATGTGATGACTGCGTGCTTGGGTTTTCAGGACAAGCGACCGCGCCAGTTGTTTCGCGAGATGCTTGGATACAAACGCTTCGAATACTGCCTCCATCGGGAACAGCAGCGACGGAGCATTGTTACCGCCGCTGCCTGTCAGGGGGGAATGCTCGTCTAGGATCAACTTCGCCCAAGCCAACGCATCGCCGTAGTAACCCATGCCCCGATCGAGACGCACCTGCTGGAAATCGATCCGTGGCTGCGCTGATACCGGGACCTCTGCAAACACGAACTCCAACTCACGGGCCAGTTGCTGATGAGCCTGAGACGCCGACAGCATCAGCACTCGTCGCAATGCGGCGTGCAGTAAGCGGTTCTCCGGGCGATCAATCGAAAACTCGTCGTGCTCTGTAAAGAAACGGTCCGCCCTATACAGGTTTTTCCGCAGATGCGATGCGATCATCAGCTTGCCGCGAAGTGCAAACAGGTTGTCCTGCCGATAGGAGTAGTTGCTGCGTAACCCTCGTTTGACGATATGCCCTACTGTACGCAGAAACTCGACAATAAAAACTTCCAGCAAGGGCATTCGTGCAGCCGAGAGCTTGGCGCTGTCGGTTTGAATGTGGCGGAAGCCTTGAAGACAGCAGAGCATCTCGATTAGAAGTTGACGCGCCTCCATTGCACCGCCACCTATCGCTTTGCCGACCTTGGGAAGCACCTCGATCTGGTAACCGTCCGGCGCACGGATCACTCCGACAAAACTGGTGACCTGAACGACACGATGCCCACGCCGCTGAGTCAGGCGCAGCCATTGCGCACCACTTTCATTGGTGGCCCGCAGGCATTGGCGCTCAAGCCATCCGTATACCTGGTCCGGGATTGTGTGCAAACCCTCGGAAGACGCGTCCCCAGATGTTGCTGCTATCAGTACGTCAAATTCGTAGATCGAGATACCACTCACGCGCCCCCCCACGATTCAGGTCGACAACGTATGGTAGATGCCAATGTAGGCATCCGTATTAGAGAACGCAGCCTCCTGCACAGCGTAATGGCGCTTGGTGGAGTAGCTGTCCATGCCATGGTCGCTGCCGAACAGACGAGCCAAATCGTCCTCCTGATCTTGACCCTCTACAACAAAACGTGCGGCGGGGGATTTCTGGTTGTCCGCCAATACAAGACGGATCTTTTGCCAGTCCTCAAAAAAGTACTCTTCGAGCAGGGGCAGAATGCGGGTGCTGAACACTTGTTGCAATGCTACAAATCGTTCGTCTCCATCAGGCACTTGCGCCAACGGTGTGAAGTACGCATGGCCGATACAATGGTCGCGGTCGTAGAGCACCTCGATGCGCTGGTTTATGGCATCAAGCATGCGAGGCACATCGACCACCTGCTCGCCCAGGCTGACCCCGAAGGCCTGCGAGCGGCGCACCTGGCTCATCGCGAGCGTCCGGCATCACCGACACAAACTCGAAACGGCGACGCAGCGCGGTATCCAGCAACGCAAGGGATCGGTCTGCCGTGTTCATTGTGCCGATAATGTCGACATTGGCTGGCACCGAAAAACTTTCGCCGGAATACGGCAAAGACACAGAAACGGCGTTCATAGCTCCTTCGCGTTTATCAGATTCGATCAAGGTGATCAGCTCGCCAAAGATTTTGCTGATGTTGCCTCGGTTGATCTCGTCAATCACCATCGCGAATTTCTGATCCGGTGCCAATCGTGCCTTCCTGCACAAATCCTTGAAGGCGCCCGCGCGGATCTCGTATTGGATTTCACCGGACTCTGCATCGCCATCGAGAACCGGTCGGAGCCCCTCCACGAACTCTTCGTAACCGTAAGATTGGTGGAAGGTGACGAAACTGTAGCGTTTGATGTATTCGGCTGAGGGTGGACCGGCATCGTACTCGTCCACTAGCCTTTTCAGGTCAGCTGCTGCGTCCTCCCAATCCCCAGCAAGTATCCAGGACGAATCCGGTAGTTTGTCGAACACTGCCGGCGCCATCCGTTTGCTCATCTTGACGGTTTTAGATGATTCAATCGTGTGGTACTGCAGTGCGCCCCAAACGGTGTTTCGCACATTCTTGTTCGCACTCTTCACGGCGGCAATAGCTTTCATGAACGGGTGATCAAGCAGTGTGTCGACACTCGCTTTCCCCCCCAGATGGTAGAGAGCCGCCGCAGCTGCTTCCCACCAGGTAAGGCTCACTGTTTTTTCGCCCACAAACTGATTTTGCCACTCTTCCCTGGATACGGAAGTCATGGCCTGCTCATACTCTCGCTTAAGCAGCTTCGATAACTCGTAGGTCTTCCCCGTGCCGGGCGGACCGTAGTAGATACGATTAATCGGGAACCTTACTGCATCAGAATCGAGCGTTTCGTCTTCGTCGGAATCATCGCCGTGCTCCACTGGATCGTCACGCAGTTGATCTGGCCACAGTCCCGGTCGCTCCGTTTCAAGTACCGTCCAGTCGTCGAGTAAGCCACGATCGGCTGAAAGGGCTGCTTCAATCTTCGAGACGAGTTCCTCCGTCAACGGTTCGCGGTGGAGCTTGGGTAGCGCACCCACCTCCCGTGTCCATGAGAGCTTCCGGGTCCGAGTGCCCCGAATGACGCCAAGCACACCGACCGCGCGCTCACTTCCGGGGTTTTTGCGGCCAAAGCGCACTTGGACGCCTTTGTTCATGTGCCACCAGTCCAGACCTGCCATGTGGACAGCTCGCGCTAATCGACAGAACAGCGCCTTGTCTTGTGGCGACCACGAGGCGCGGAAAGTCTGGAATGCAGGTTTACTATCGAAGTGCTTGAGGAGATCCTCGTCACTCAGTGTCATGCCCAGGTCCAGCTTGGTCACTACCTCGTCGTAGCGCAGCTTGAAGCTGCGGATCGCTTCAATACTCCACGTAATGAGCTGGTCCAGCGATTTTCCCAGACCATCGCCTGCGGGCAGTTTGGTAACAAAGGGGGAAGAGTTGTTATAGGTGCCGCGCAGCGTTAGATAGGCTCTTCGCGTCGCATCCGATTCGTCCAGTCCGACGGTATCGATCTTGACCACGAAGCCGTCGTTGGCATCGATGCCTACGGTGTAGGCCAACTCCTTCGGCGCTTCGGGCGAAGGGTAGATTTTTGCCCAATTGTAGCCAGCGAAATTATTGCCTTGGTTGGTAGGCCGTTTGCGAATCTCTACGCGGCCCACAGGAAACAACTCAGCCTTAAGCTTGTTGGCCCACTCCTCTGTTACCTCATAGGCCTTTTTCAGATCATCGTAGGCGCGGTTTTGCTCGGGGTTTGATTCGTCACGCTTTTGTCCCATCCATTTGTTCAGCAGCTTGAAGTGGTCAGTGGTGAAATAGCCCGCCATGGTTCTCAGATCCCTTCGACATCAATTCCGTGTTCAGCCAACCAAGTCTTTCGCTGCGCGAAATCAGGCATGGCGCGCTCCACGCGTAACCAGAACGCGGGAGTGTGGTGCGGCTCGTGCAGGTGAGCCATTTCGTGTACCACCACGTATTCAGCAATACGTGTCGGTAATAGGATCGCCTTCCAGTGGAAGTACAGCCAGTCGCCCTTGCCACAGGAACCCCACCGATAACCCAGGTCTTGCACCTTCACGCCCGCTGGCCGCACCTCCATCCGCGATTGGCAGTCGGCCACTCGGCTCGATAGCCAGACCTTCGCACGTGTGCTGTACCATTGGATGAAGTGCGCGCGCGCGGTGGGTATGGCGTCACGGCGCATACAGAAGCGACCACCCGCGAGCTTCAGCGGCACATTCTGCTCCTCTACCACCTTCAACCGGTGGCTGCGCCCGAGGTACAGGAAACCCTCGCCGCCGACGAACTCCTTGTGCGGAATCTGGCGCTGCAAACGTTCCTTCTCAGCCATCTTGGTGTAGATCCAGAAGCGCTTCTCCAAGACAAATTCGCGCAGCTGAGCTTCGCTAACCTCCGGCGGAGCAGACAGAACCAAGTTACCACTGCGTTCTACTGTGATCTCCATCGTTCTGCGACGTGCGCTGCGTCGGATGGAGAGCAATAAGTCGTCCACTTGGAGTACTGGTGATCTCGTAGATACGAGCATCGGATTACACCTGCACCAGCTTGTCGTGGTTGGCGCGGGCCTGCTCCATCAGCTTGTCGGCCAGCACACCGGCTTTGTCCGCATCCACCAGAGGCGGACGAAGGCGCATTAGCTGGTCGAATAACTGGCCGTTCAGCTCGTCCTGTGCGGCGCGTTTGTGCGGACTCCAGATATTGCGGTTGCTCTGCAGTTCCTGAGCCAGAGATTCGACCAGCTCAACCGTCACATCCTTCAGGCGCAGCAACTCGGCTGCAGTTGGCGTCTGGCCAGCACAAACGACATCAAGGACTGTGCGGAGGAACGGTGCGTAGTGTTCGGGCAAGTCGCTCGGCGTATCGGCACCTCCCACCTTGCCAGTGCGCAACTCGTCGATAATCTTCTGCAGTTGCGAGATCACCTCGTTCCACTTTTCACCTAGTGTTTTGAGAATGTCGTTCAAGTGCTCGGAGAGCTTGCGGTACAGCACCGGGTCTTCATCGGTGTGCTTACGGATGTGCGAGCGAATCGCGTGCTCCATCTCGGAAGCCTTGGCGCGGTCGTTTACGGCACGCGCAAGGTGTGTATCGAACTCGGCATCGGTCAGCTGAATCGGTGGGATCTTTGGGTCGATGCCCAGCGAGATCACATGATCGTCGATCAGCTTACGAACCTTGGCACCCACATCCTTACCCAGTACCGGCGTGTCCTTGTAGCGATTGCGGGCGCGGGCATGGATGTACGCCAGGCGCTTTGCGTCGCCTGAATAAGGCAACCCTTCCGGTCGCGGCAGCACCGTATCCAGGGACCCCAAGAAAGCCTTGAGCTTGACGGCGAACTCGGCGCGCAACTTCTCGCTGCCCAATGCCTCAACGCAGGCTTCGGTGTCGTCCAGCGACTCGATACCGTGATGGCGGAAGAGGTCCACCACGCGCAGGTGCCTGTCGCGCAGCACCGGCACTTCGTCCTTTAGGCTGGCCAGCGCACCGTCCACGTCCTCATCGGCGTAGGCTGCCAGCGCCTCCTTCAAATGCTGCGCCACGCCGTAGTAGTCCACCACGATGCCACATCGCTTGCCGAAGCCGGTACGGTTGACGCGGGCAATCGCCTGTAGCAACTCCGCCTCGCGGATCGGACGGTCGAGGTACATCACGCCTTCGATTGGCGCATCAAAGCCGGTGAGCAGCATCGACTTCACGACAAGGAAGGCCAGCGGGTCGGTCTTCTCCGGCTTGGCATTGAACAGCGGCTTCTTGAAGCGCTTGGTTAGTTGCTCATGCGCCGCGCCGTCTGTCCATTGCTTCCATGCAGGGTCGTCATTGTTGCTGCCCGAAATGATGGGCGCGAACTCAATGCGCGCCAGTGTGTCGCGGTACCGCCAGGCCTGCACCACCGCCTGCACGCTCAAAGGGCGCTGGCACAGGGCCTCGTCATCTAGGGCCTTGTCCTTGGGCGAGAGTACCTGCGCCTCGGCCAATAACTCATCGCGGGCTGACCGTAGCGCTTCAAAATAACGAATCGCGGCCAACCGGCTGTACGCCACTACCTGCGCCTTGTAGCCGTTGGGCAGGATGTTGGTCACGTAGTGACGAATGATGTCGCGGGCCTTGTCGGCGATCAGCGCCGGGGCATCAAAGATGTGGCCTTTAGTGGCGTACTTTTTCTTAATCGCCTCCAGCTCTTCCGGGGGGTGCTGGCGGAACAGGTCTTCGAACAGTTCGTCCAGGCTGGCGCCGTCCTTGATCGCTCCATTGGCCGTGCGGCCCTCGTAGAGCACCGGGACCGTCGCGCCGTCGGCCTCGGCTTCCTTGATGGTGTAGCGGTCAATGAACTCGCCAAAGATCTCATGGGTGCGCTTCTTGTCACCCATAATGATTGGAGTGCCGGTAAAGCCGATGCGCGCGCAGTTTGGCAGGCCCGCCAGCAGGTTGGCTTGCAGGTCGCCAGCCTGGGTGCGGTGCGCCTCGTCCACCAGCACAAGGATGCTGTCGTCTTCGTTCAGTACCTCAAATTTTTCTTCAGCCTTGTAGATGGCCTTGGACTCTTCCAGTTTCGGTAAATCGTCCGCTGTCAGCGGCGCATCACCGGCGCTATCTGGGTCACGGTATTTCTGGATCGTGGCAAAGATCAGTCCCGGGCCCTTGCGCCGTGCCAGCGCTTTTATGCCCGCAGTGCTCTCTGCTACGTCCACCACTTCGCCGGTCAGCGTGGCGGTCGTGGATAACTGGCCCTGCAAGTCTTTGCGGTCCGTGACGACGACTACCTTGAAGCGACGTAGTCGCGCGTCTGTGCGCATTTTGCGAATCAGGAACACCATTGTCAGACTTTTGCCGGAACCCTGAGTGTGCCAAATGATACCGCCGCGCTGGTCGTGTTCGCCGTGCTGCAGCCGCGTCTGTCCGGTCTTGAGGCGAGCAATTGCCCTGTTTACCGCCCGGTACTGTTGGTAGCGGCATACGGTCTTGATGGTCTGGCCGCCTGTCTGCATGAACAACATGAAGTTCTTCACCACATCCAGTAGATGCGAAGGCGAAAGCAGTCCGGCGATCAAGCGCTCTTGCTCGGATAGAGCCGCCTTGCCTAACGCCTGAGCCACCTCCATCTCGCTGCCTGCGCCATCAGGGCCGACCACCGTCTTCCACTGAGCATAATGCTCAAAGGCTGCACCCACGCACCCCACGCGCGCCTCGTCATAACTGGTTGCCACCAGCAGCTGGTTGGTGGCAAATAGCGCCTCGTTGCCCTCATTGTCGTCCACCTCAAGCGCAGCTTTGCGCTGATTGGTGTAGCGCCGCAGTTGGTCCACCGCCTCGGTCAGCGGCTCAGGGACGGACGGGCTCTTGCACTCCACTACCACCAGCGGGATGCCGTTCACCAGTAGCACCAGGTCAGGAACGATGAAGGCCTTGCCACTATTGAAGCCAGGCGGGCAATCGACGCGGTATTGGTTGATCACCGTGAAGCGGTTGTTGGCGGGGGTATCCCAGTCGATGTAGCGAATCGTCTGGCCCCGTCCGCCGTCCCAGCCCGGCAACCCTTCCACAGTCAGGCCTTTGATCAGGAGCCCAGTGGCTTTCTCATTGGCCTCTATGAGCTTGTGCGTTCCCAGCCGTGTGATAGCTGCCACGACTTCCGACAGTCGCGCATCGTCCAGCCAAGGCGCATCATTCGCACCTGGGTTCAACGCGCGTAGTTGCTCGCGCAGCAATCCCTCTTGTATCACCTCAGTAAAACTGCTTCGGCCGGTGATTGCCGGATCGTCGATACTGCCAGCCTTATAGGTCCAACCAAGTGCCTGTAACTGGGCGACGAATGGTGTTTCGACATCATCGAGCTCCCATCCCATCAGGCGTTTCCTTCATGGTTTAGGGCATCGGACAATAGTGATGTGACGCGAACTCGGCCGGTGAGAAGGTCGTCCATAAGGCCATCCTTGAGGTGTTGCAGCTTGGCAGACTCGGTCATCGCATTCTGTATGCGGTTGTCGATTTCATCCAGGCGTGTGGCAATCATATTCTGTTCGGCACGATGCGGCTTTGTCGTTACTAAACCCCGGATCGTTGGCAGGTTGAGGCCCGCTTTTGCGCCCCCATCGTTCAGCTTGCTAAGGTAGGTTTGTGCAATTGGTCCGGCCAGATAATGGCCAACGAATCGCGAATCAACAACATTGAGGTCGGGGCGTACGAGAGCAATGTGCTGGTTGATGTACGCCTCGCTCAAGCCATCTGGAACGACCCCGATGATACCCAGGTCTGCCGTGATAGAAATTAGGATGTCGCCGGATTCTAGCCGTGTCCGCTGCCCGTCCGCATTCCTAGGTGGGCGTACATAGATTGTCGATTCGTAGCGGAAGTTGATGTGCTCTCGCGTCAAGTTACCAATGCGCACGAATAGCGCACCGCTGTCAGCATAGAAGCGCGCCCAATCGCGCGACCCGCTGGTGACCAGCTTGGATACCGACTCAAGCGTGACGACATCCCACTCCTTCGGAATCCACCCCAACGGCGACTCCTTGTAGAGATGCGGCGCCTCGGCGTATGGCAGGCGCAGTTCGCCGTTGGCGTCGACGCCGCGCGTCAGCAGGTCGTCCAGCAGACCCTGCTTGACGGCCTTGAGCTTGCCGATGATGGCCTCGGTTTCATGGATGGTGGTGTCGAGGGTGTCCAGGACTTGAGCAAGTTTCTCCTGTTCGATAATGGCTTCAGGGATTTCAATCTGTGCTGAAAGATATTCCTCGAATTTCAGATTGATGATTCCCGTAGTTTGCTGTTGGAAAGTCAGCAAAGCCGGTTGTTTATAGAACCAGGCAAGCTTACGCAGCAGGAAACGTGGTTCGACTTCACTACGTTTTGGGCGCAGTGTCTTGAAGAAGTTGGAACAGACTGCCACTTCATGGTGGTCGTTGGCTTTAAAGTAGGCGACTCGACCCACGGGTTTGCCGGGCCCACCGCCAGATCCTTCAAGGAGGATGTCGCCGTCTAACAGTCGCTTTGAAGTCAGCTTCCCAATGGGCAATTGACGAACCGCACCTGGACCAACTACGTGTCCATCGTCATCAATATCCGTTGCTCGAAGGACCTTTGCGTTGCCTGGCTTCGGATCGCTGCCCCACTCTCCGGCGAATGATTCAACGAGGCACTGCCGGATCGTTGTTGATTTCCAAGGTTCAGACATACCGCAACTCCTTCAAGAACCCCTGAAGCGCTTTTGTGGCTTCGTCCCGCTTGCCCTCAATTTCGGTCAGAGTCACCCGATACTTGTCCCACCAGTTTTCAAATGCGGCCACGATCTGCTTGCGCTGCGCGGCCATGTAGCGCTCGACAATGGCTTGCATGTCGTTGTGCAGGATGGTCAGCAGGAGCTCAGCGGCGGCTTCCGGCGTCAGCCCCTCAACGGCGGCGTCGATGTGCTGCTTGAAGCTGTCGTTCTTGGCTTTGAGCTGCTTCTTGACAGCAGTGAGTTCCTTTTTCCAGGCCTTGAGTTGGGCCTCGTCCACGACGTTTTCTTCGTCGGCACCGTCTTCTGCTGCCTCGACGGCTTCGCCGTCCTCGGTGTCGGCATCCTTGGGGCTTGCGGCCTTGATCTGGCTGTCCAGCTCGGCCTTCTTGGCTTCCAGCTCGGTGATAGCCCCCACGAAATCACTCATCAGAAACTTGACGAGCTTGTGCTCCAGCGGTCTCTCTTTGCTGGCTTTGTCTTCCAGCGCGGTGACGATGCTAGTGCGCCAGGCATCGGCCACGCCCTTGGCTCCGCGCGCCATCAGGGTGAGGAAGTCGTACTTGGTCTGGTACCAGAAGCCAGCAACGATGCCGCGCACCTGGAAGGGGTCGAGCAGACCGATGGCCTCCAGGCTTTGGCTGAAACTGGCCAACAGGTCGTTGCGCAAAGCTACCAGGCTGGCTGCATTGTCCATTTGCCCGGACAGTGCCGTGATGCGTTCGCTGTGGGCTTTCCACCATTCCTCAAAGGCGGTGCGGATGGCTGCTTCCTTGGCGACCAGACCGGTATTGCTTTCTATGGTCGGTTTGAGGGCCTGTCGTTTGTCGAACACAGGCGCGAAGTCGAGATACTTGGCCTCACGCTCAACCAGCAGGTCCATCGGGTTCAGGCCATGGGCGCTGAACAGTCCGGCTTTGTCGGCCACCTCGGCCTTTGGGATGCCGCCGACCAAGTGGGCGCGCACGTCATGCGGCTCGGGTGGTGGGGAGTTATCGGCATAGCGGCGAATGTTAAGGTTGTAGTCGTTCGCCTTAAGTATGGCGTTGTCGACGATGGCTGAGAATCCGTCGATGGCACGAAACTCGTCGAAGGTGGTGACGATCTTTTCGATGTGCTCCGGCAGGAGGTAGTTCTGGGCCCTGCCTTCGAATAGTTCGCGGTCGGCATTGATGAACAACACCTTGCCTCGTCGCTCGGCGGGTTTGCCGCTGACGCGGTTGGCACCTTTCTGTACCAGCTGGCGCAGTACCAGAATACAGGCCGGAATACCGGTGCCGTAGAACAGATTGGGGGCGACGCCGATGACAGCTTCGAGCAAGTCGTCCTCAATGATGCCTTTTCTGATGGTTCTTTCCTCACCACCCCGGAACAGTACGCCGTGGGGCAGAACAGTGGCCACCATGCCTCCGTCGCGCGTGACGGCCAGCATGTGTTGCAGGAACATCATGTCGGCCTTCTTGGCGCCCAGCGGCACCTGGCCATAAGAGAAACGCTCGGCTTCAAACTTGGGCTTCCAGGCGGGCTTGCCGTCAGCATCCTTTTCGGTATTGCCCCAGTGGATGGAAAACGGCGGATTGGTGAGCACGCGGTCGAAGTGCTTCAACTCGCCACCCTCAACGTGCTGGGGCTCGGCTAGGGTGTCCTCGTTTTGCAGATCGGCGTTGCTGATGCCGTGCAGCAGCATGTTCATCTTGGCGATGGACCACACTGTGCCGTTGAATTCCTGGCCGAACAGGTTCGCCTTGCGGCCATCTTCGCCGTGCTCGTCGATGTATTCCTTTGCAGCGATCAGCATGCCGCCGGAACCACAGCAGGGGTCGTAAATATCGTGCTTGAGTTCGGGTTTGATGAGCCGGACCATCATCCGTACCACCGAGCGCGGCGTATAGAACTCGCCACCTTTTTTGCCCGCCGAATCGGCGAATTCGCCTATCAGGTATTCGTAAGCAGCACCCAGCAAGTCAGGGAACTCGAAGTCTTCGTTGCGCAGGCGGAACACACCAAAGTGCGTGATGAGCTGGCGCAGCTTGATGTCGGAGATCTTGCTCTGGCCGACCTTGCGTGTGAAATCGATATGTTCGAGTACGTCGTACAGGCTGGTGTTGGCTGTCTCGATACCGGTCAGCGCCTTATTCAGGAAGTCGCCGACGTTCTGATGTGCGTCGTTGAGCAAGAATTCGTAGCGTGACTGCGGAGGCACCCAGAACGAGCCCTCTATTTTGTACCAGCGCGAGATCTCGGAAGAGACCTGCGCCTGAACCTTGCTTTTACCACCTTCCATTTCAAGGCGAATCACTTCCTCGCGACGTTGCTCAAACATATCCGAGCAGCGCTTGAGGAATAGCATCCCGAAGATGTATTCCTTGAATTCTGAGGCGTCCATCTTGCCGCGCAGAATGTCAGCGGCCTTAAACAGGTGGCGCTCTAGTTGGGGTAGGGTCAAAGGCATTGGTCGATATCCAGACAGATCGTTGCTAGCCATCACACTGAGGCCATTTTCAGGTCGACAGTGTATTCGCAAAGGCGATTGCAATTCATGCCTAAACGAGACCTTGAGAAAAGTCACCATTTTCTCTGATGCGTCATTTTTCGGCCATCTGCGCGTGAGGTGAGCCCTTAGCGTATCGGCACGACGTTGGAGTCCCTGATTTGATTGATCGCAGATGCCAACAGGCTACCCGTTGCGGCCTTCTGAATATGCTCACTCCACCAGGCCATCATCGGGCGTCTTCGCTCAATGTAGTCCGCACGGTTATAGGCGCTTCGGACTTCGTCTTTGTCGACATGGGCAAGAGCGACTTCGATCAGCTCGGGATCCCAGCCATGCTCATTCAGGATGGTGCTGGCCATTGAGCGCATGCCGTGGCTGACCAAGCGGTCCTGGAAGCCCATGCGTTTCAACGCCATATTGGCGGTCTGGCTGTTAGCGTGGGTGCGCGGGTTTCTATCTGCCGGGAACACGTATTCCCTGTGACCGCTGTGGGACTTGAGTGTCTCCAGCAGCGCGAGTGCCTGGTCGGACAGCGGGATGGTGTGCGGCCGACGTTTTTTCATGCGCTCCGGCGGGATGGTCCAGATGCGCTTGTCGAAGTCGATGTCTGCCCATCGGGTGGTCGCCGCTTCGGCAGGGCGGGTCATAGTGTGTAGCTGCCATTCGATCAGGCAGCGGGTCGTCCGCTTGATGCTGGCGTTCGCGATTTCCATCATGAGCTCCGGAAGCTCATCTGGTGGTAGCGCTGCCATGTTCTCTTTCTTAGGTTTCTTGAACACCGCTCGAATGCCGCTGAGAGGGTTGGCAAAGATCATTCCGGAATTGACCCCGTAGGTCATGATCTCGTTAAGGCGCTGGCTCACTCGCTTAACTGTCTCGAGGCTGCCTTTGGCCTCAATAGGACGAAGGAGCTTGATGACCATTGGGGCGCTGACTTCCGAGAGAGGCGTTGATTTCATGCTCGGAAAAACATGCAGTGTGAGGGAGCGCCAAATGTCTTCGGCATACGCCGGCGTGACGGAATCCTTCTTCAGCTCGAACCAGGCGGTGGCCACGTTCTCGAAGGTGTGTTCCGTTTCCGCTCGTTTGGCTTCCTGCAGCTCATTGCGCTGAGCTTTTGGGTCGATGCCCTGTGCAAGCAGCTCTCTGGCCTCAACGGTTTTCTTCCTCGCTTGCGCAAGAGAAACCTCGGGATAAGAGCCGAGTGCCATGTTGATTCGATTCTTGGTGACGGGATGCCGGTAGTTGAAATTCCACTGCATCGAGCGATTGACCCTGACTCGCAGCTGGAGCCCGTCGCCATCGGTGAGGACGTAATCCTTGTCTTTCGATTTGACCGCCTTGAGCTGGCGGTCGGAGAGGCGGGTGGTTTGAGCGCACATGAGAAGTACTCCATGACACCTTTTGGTATTCCCAAGATTAGCGCCGGGTAGCCGGGAATACCATTGGGAATACCAAACCGCCTGGAACTCAAAAAAACTGGAAAGCCCCCCGCAGCCCTGAAACCCCCGTATTCACTGGATTTCTGGCACAAAAAAAGACGTCCGTGGACGTCTTTAGATGATGAAGTGGTGGAGCCGGGGGGATTTGAACCCCCGTCCGCCAGTACTCTGCTGTCGGTACTACATGCGTAGCCGTTTCTATTAAGTTAACCCTCAGCGACCCGAAGGGCAGGGTGCTTTGGGCGAGTTGTGTAAGTTTTAGCCGCTTCGTCCACAACGTACTGCACGGCGATTCTGTTCTATATGACAATCACTTTGGGTTTACAGACATCCCCTGGTGATTGCTGGACCCGAAGGTACCAGGAGGGAAGGGCTAAGGCTGCTTACGCAGCGAGAGCGTATTCCCCGTAGGTTTCGTCATTGGCAACTATAGAAAGTTGCAACAGTGGATTTACGAGTTCTGTTACCAACTCGGCATGCACCTAAAGGTTCGCAACCGGCGTCGAATCCTAAACGGCCCCGTGCTTGTTGCTCGATGTGATCGTGAGCGACAAGCCTGCGCAGTGTACGTCAAACGGTCACAGAAGGCCAACCCGAAAGGTTGGCCTTGAGCGGTTGGCGGGTTATGGGTTGCCGCCTTTGTCCAGGTTCTGCAGGTCTTGCAGGGCTTTGGAGGTGATCTCGATACACTTCTTCTCATCACCGGCCGCGTGGGCTGCTTTGGCTTGGGAGACGGCCGTGTCGATCTCGCCGCTTTTGCCACTGGTGTCCGTGGCGAGCAGTGCTTTGCCGTTGTTGATTTTATCCAGGTTGATCTGACACAGATCTGCTTCGTTGCCTGCGGCAAACACGGGGGAGGCCAGCATCGCAGCGGTAACGAATACACCAGCCAGTACGGAACGCTTCATGGGTATCTCCTTGTGCAAAGAGGTCTCGATGCTGCGCGGTACGTGCGGGCAGCCGGCGAGGTCATGGGTCGGCCCCGGTTGCCCGGGGCTTAAGCAAGTGACTACGCCAGTTCGCAGGGGTTCGTTTTTATTGCGCGGGCCTGGGTCACCCGGTCAACCAGGTAGACCAGGCCGTGGTAATCAATCCCACCGTGCTGGGTCAGACCGATCTCACAGGTGCGGCTGGTGGAGATGCCTTCGCTGCAGTACTGCACGGCGTCCTTGAGGGAGCGCAGGGAGTGGGCGTTGAGCTCCGGCGTGGTGAAGCCTTTGTCGCCGGCAAACCCGCAGCAGTGAATGCCTTCGGGGATTACCACGTTGTTGCTGCAACGCCGGGCCAGGTCGATCAGGGCCTGGCTTTCGCCCAGGTGCTGGGTGCTGCAGGTCACATGCACGGCAATCGGTGCATCCTGGGGTGTGAAGTCCAGGCGGTCCATCAGGTGGGTGCGGATAAACCGCACCGGGTCGTAGAGGTCCAGGCGCGTTTGCCCCAGGTCCTGGACCAGGCGCAGGGTGCAGGGGCTGGTGTCGCAGTAGATCGGGTCGAGACCGCCACGGCTGGCGTGGAGCAGGGCGCCGATCAGTTCCTGGCGTTTGTGTTCGGCCTGTTCGGCGTAGCCTTTGGAGGCGAAGGGCTGGCCGCAGCAGAGGCTGTCCGGGTTGTCCGGGATGACCACCTGGTAACCGGCTTTTTCCAGCAGGCCGCGGGTTTTGTCGTACAGCGACATTTGCTCTTTGTCCCCGGCCGCCGGCCCCATTGCCCGCGATACACAGGCCGCGAGGTAGACCACCCGTGGGCGTTCATCGTTGACGGCGGGGCTGAAGCGGATGGCTTTTTCCGGCTGTGGCATGGCGCTGGTCCACTGCGGGATTTGCCCCTTGGACAGCTTGGTCATGGAGGCCGAAAGTTTCGCCAGGCGTGGCGCGCCCAGTAGCATGCGGGCGCCGTTGGCCACATGCAGGGTGAAGCGTGCGCCTTGCAGTGCGGTGGAGAAGTGGCTGGCCAGCCACTCGGCGGTTTTCGTACTGCCTGCTTCACGGCTGCGCAGTTTTTTCACCAGGTCGCCGGTATTGATACCTACCGGGCAGCGCTGGGCGCACAGCCCGGTGGCGGCACAGGTGTCGATGCCTTGATAGTGATACGCCGCTTCCAGCTCGGTGGTGTCGATGCCGGCGCGTTTGCGCGCCTGGATATCACGCCAGATCACGATGCGTTGGCGCGGGCTCAGGGTCAGGCCCTTGGAGGGGCATACCGGCTCGCAGAAACCGCACTCGATGCACTTATCCACAATCTCATCGGCGGCGGGCAGGGGCTTGAGGTTTTTAAGGTGGATTTGCGGATCTTCGCTGAGCACCACGTCTGGGTTGAGAATGCCGTTGGGATCGAGCAGGCGCTTGAGTTGCCACATCAACTGATAGGCATCGCTGCCCCACTCCAGTTCGACGAAGGGCGCCATGTTACGACCGGTGCCGTGTTCGGCTTTCAGCGAACCGCCGAACTCCACGGCCACCAGTTGTGCCACGTCATCCATGAACGCTTGATAGCGTGTGACTTCTTCGGCGCTGTTGAAGCCTTGGGTGAACACAAAGTGCAGATTGCCTTCCAGGGCGTGTCCGAAAAGGATGGCTTCGTCGTAGTGATGTTTGTCGAACAGCTCGATCAAGCGGTTCACACCAATGGCCAGCTGCTCCACCGGGAAGGTCACGTCTTCGATGATTACCGTGGTGCCGGTCTTGCGTACGGCGCCGACGGCGGGGAAGGTGTCCTTGCGGATCGCCCACAGGCGCGCGTTTTCCAGCGGGTCTTCGGTGAAGTCGACTTGCTTCTCGACGGGGAAGTCGGCCAGCGAGGCCATGATCAGCGCCAGTTGCTCATGCAGCAATGTGGACGAGGCGGCGCGGGATTCGATCAATAGCGCGCAGGCACTTTCCGATAGTTGTTGTACGAAAGCGGGCATGCCGGGTTTGTCCTGCACCGAGCGCATGCTGCGTCGGTCCAGAAGCTCAACCGCTGACACCGGCTGGGTTTTCAGCACGGTTACGGCGTTGCAGCAGGTTTCTACATCCGGGAATACGATCAGCGCCGAAGCTTTGTTCGGGTGATCAATGACGGTGTCGTAGGTCACTGCGCTGATAAAGCCCAGAGTGCCTTCGGAACCCACCAGCAGGTGGCTGAGAATATCCAGTGGCTCGTCGAAATCCACCAGGGCATTGAGTGACAGCCCGGTGGTGTTTTTCAGACGGTATTTATGGCGAATTTTTGCCGCCAATTCAGGATTGGCCCGGGTCTCGCGGCCCAGGGTGGCCAGGCGCTCAAGCAACTGGCTGTGTTGTTGGCGGAACGCCGCGACGCTGGTGGCGTCCTCGGTATCGAGGCGGCTACCGTCGGCCAGCACCAGGCGAATCCCGGCCAGGGTGTGGTAGGTGTTCTGGGCGGTGCCGCAGCACATGCCGCTGGCATTGTTGGCGACAATCCCACCGATCTTGCAGGCGTTGATTGACGCTGGATCCGGACCGATCTTACGCCCGAACGGCGCAAGCCAGGCGTTGGCCTGGGCCCCAATGACGCCGGGCTGCAGGCGGATTTGCGTACCCTGGCCACGAATCTCGCGCCCGTTCCAGTTATCGCCGAGCACAATCAGCACTGAATCGCTGATGGCCTGGCCGGAGAGGCTGGTGCCGGCTGCGCGAAAGGTCACTGGTACGCGGTCACGTTGCGCCAGTTGCAGCAACTCGACCACTTCATCTTCCGATTCGACGCGCACCACCAGTTGTGGGATCAGTCGGTAAAAACTGGGGTCGGTGCCGAAAGCCAGGGTGGAAAGAGGATCGTCGAAGCGTCGATCTTTCGGGATCAGTCGTGCGACGGCATCCAGGAACGCGATGGGCAGACTCATGGGGCCTCCAGGATCAGCAGCACCCAGTCTGGGGAGCCTTGGCGCCACGGTCCTGCAGACTGGGTTGTGAATAGCTGACGCCGCAAAGCGGTTGCGGCGTCGGTTCTTACGGTATTGCCTGTGGTCTTAATGCACCAGCATGCCGGTGAACCAGTACGCCTGGGCGTAGGTGATCAGGCCGACAATCGTGGCGAAAAACAGGCTGTGCTTGAGGGTAAAGCGGAACAGGTCGGATTCCTTGCCGACCAGGCCGGTCGCGGCACAGGCCACGGCGATCGACTGTGGCGAGATCATCTTGCCGGTTACGCCGCCACTGGTGTTTGCCGCTACCAGCAGGGTGTCGCTGACGCCGATCTGGTGTGCGGTGGTAGCTTGCAGGGAGCTGAACAGGGCGTTGGACGAGGTATCGGAACCCGTGAGGAACACACCCAGCCAGCCGAGGAACGGCGAGAAGAACGGGAATGCCGCGCCGGTGCCGGCCAGTACCAGAGCCATGGTCGAAGACATGCCGGAGTAGTTGGTCACGAATGCGAACGCCAGCACCATGCCGATGGACAGGATCGGCCAGCGCAACTCGTAGAAGGTCTCTTTCAAAGTGGTCAGACCAGTTTTGAAATTGATCTTCAGCACCAGCATGGAGATCAGTGCGGAGAAGAAGATCGCCGTGCCGGTGGCGGAAATCGGGTCCAGCTTGAACACTGCTGGAATGGCCGTCGCGTTGGTGACGATGGGTGCAACCTTGATCACCATCTGGTCCAGGTGCGGAATCGCAAAGTTGAACACCCAGCTGTACATCGAGCCGCCGGCGGCGAACATCGCCTTGAACGGTTTGAGGGTCCAGATGGTCACCAGCACGGTCAGGATCAGGAACGGCGACCAGGCTTTGAAAATCTCCATCAGGCTGTAAGGCGAAGCCACGGAAGTGCGCGGCTGGCCGAAACCGCCGACGCTGCCGGTAACCGAAACGCTGGAGGTGGCACCAGCAATCTGTGCGCCCGCTGTACGCTTGGGCTGCCAGACTTTCAGGAACAGAGTCAGGGAGATCAGGCTGGCCAGGGCCGAGGTGATATCCGGCAGTTCCGGGCCGATGAAGTTGGAGGTGAAGTACTGGGTGATGGCAAAGCTCAAGCCGGCCACCAGTGCCGCAGGCCAGGTTTCCTTGACGCCGCGCAGGCCGTCCATCATGAACACCAGCCAGAACGGCACGAACAGCGACAGCAGCGGCAGCTGTCGACCGGTCATGGCGCCGATCTTGAAGGCGTCGATGCCGGTGACCTGGCCGGCCACGATGATCGGGATCCCCAGGGCGCCGAACGCCACTGGCGCGGTGTTGGCAATCAGGCACAGGCCGGCGGCGTACAGTGGGTTGAACCCCAGGCCGACCAGCAGCGCGGCAGTAATCGCCACGGGTGCGCCGAAACCGGCGGCACCTTCCAGGAATGCGCCGAAGCAGAAGCCGATCAGCAGCACTTGCAGGCGCTGGTCATCGGTAATCGACAGCACCGAGCTGCGGATCACTTCGAACTGGCCACTCTTGACCGTCAGTTTGTAGAGGAATACCGCGGCGACGATGATCCAGGCGATTGGCCACAGGCCGTAGGCAAAGCCATAGCCGGCAGCGGCGAATGCCATATCGACCGGCATCTGGAAGGCAAATATCGCCACCAGGATCGACAGCGCCAGGGTGATGCTCCCGGCAACATGGCCTTTAAGGCGAAACACCGCCAGGGCCAGGAAGAAAAATATGATCGGGATAACGGCGGCCAGTGCGGACAGGCCAAGGCTGCCGAGTGGGCTGTAGAGCTGTTGCCAGGTTTGCATATGGGGTGGCCCCTAATTGTTGTTGGTCATGCATGCTCAGCTGATTTGGATAATTGGTAAGACCAATTTACAATCGCTGTGGGCTAGGTTAAGAGCCTTCGGGGTGGCGTGTCAATTTGCCGCTTGAGAAACTTTGGTCGTATGTCGACGGGGCGGGGTCTGATCGGTGCAATCAAAGGGGTTCTGATAGGTGCCGACGCCGCCGCAATAGGCCAGAATAGAGGGCCCGGCGAGTGGCCGGGATCGTGGAGAGTCAGTTATGGCGTTTGATCAGGTGCGTCAGCGCCGTTTGTCCGACGATATTGTCGAGCAGCTTGAGGGGATGATCCTTGAGGGCACGTTGAAGTCGGGTGAGCGATTGCCTGCCGAGCGCGCACTGGCTGAACAGTTCGGTGTGTCGCGTCCGTCATTGCGCGAGGCGATCCAGAAGCTGGCGGCCAAGGGGCTGCTGGTCAGTCGCCAGGGCGGCGGCAATTATGTGGTGGAGACGCTGGGTTCAACCTTCAGCGATCCATTGTTGCATCTGCTGGAAAGCAACCCCGAAGCCCAGCGTGATCTGTTGGAATTTCGTCAGACGCTTGAAGCGTCTTGCGCTTATTACGCCGCCTTGCGTGCCACGGAAGTGGATCGCGAACGGCTGACTGCCGCCTTTGACGCCTTGCAGGATTGCTATGCACGGGATGATGAGGTGAGTCGCATTGAGGAAGGCGCGGCCGACGCCAGGTTTCACTTGGCTATCGCCGAAGCCAGCCATAACGCGGTATTGCTGCACACCATCCGGGGCTTGTTTGATTTGCTCAAGCGTAACGTGGTGACCAATATCGGCGGCATGTACCAGCAACGCACCGAAACCCGGGATATGCTGATCAACCAGCATCGGGATTTGTATCTGGCGATTATCGAGGGGCGGGCGGAACAGGCGCGCGAGGTCTCAACACGTCACCTGCTGTACGTGCAGGAAGTGTTGGAAGAGGTGCGTCAGGAAGTGCAGCGTATGGCTCGGGCAGAGCGGCGCAAGGGGATATAGCCTGCAATTGCGGCGCAGGGAGCAGGCTCCCTGGCCACATCGGCTCGCTTCAAGAGGCGGGGGAAGATCAGTCTTCCTTGCCCTTGTTGCGTACGGCGCGCTGCAATTCTCGATTGGAGTCGCGTTCGCGCTCGGTATCACGCTTGTCGTATTCCTTCTTGCCCTTGCCCAGTGCGATCTCGCACTTGACCAGGTGCTTGCTCCAGTACCACGACAGGCAGACGCAGGCATAACCCTTCTGCTGGACCGCAGCAGCGAGCTTTTCCAGTTCGCGGGCATTGAGCAGCAGCTTGCGTGTGCGCACCGGGTCGGCAATGACGTGGGTACTGGCGGTCATCAACGGCGTGATATGACTGCCGAGCAGCCAGGCCTCGCCATCCTTGAGCAGCACGTAACTGTCGACCAGTTGCAACTTGCTGGCGCGCAGACTTTTTACTTCCCAGCCGGCCAGGACCAGACCAGCCTCGAACCGATGTTCGATGAAGTAATCGTGTCGCGCCTTTTTGTTCTGCGCGATGGTCCCTGTTGGGTGTTTCTTTTGTTTAGCCATAGGGGCGGCATTATAGGCAGTTGCGAGCGTGTCGGCTACGGTCAACCTGCGTGCTTGAGCGTGTTGGATGAATCCCGGACAATACCGCCAGTTTTCTGGTTTTTTCTCTCGCGAATCGGGCAGTCTTTTCGCGATGTTTGCCGCTCAGCTTCGGAAATAACGCTCCCATGACGACGCATATTCAACGCTCGGCCCTGCTGCCTTACCCGGCGCAAGCGCTCTATGACCTGGTCAACGACGTGGCGAGCTACCCGGATTTCCTGCCCTGGTGCTCCTCATCCACGGTGCTGGAGAGCAGCGATGAGCATATGCGCGCGAGCCTGGAGGTATCCAAGGGTGGGCTTGGTCAGAAGTTTGTAACGAGTAATGTGCTGGTTCCCGGTCAGTCGATTGAGATGAATCTCGAAGAAGGGCCGTTCACTCAACTGCACGGCGTCTGGGTGTTCAAGCCGCTGGGGGAGAAGGCGTGCAAGATCAGCCTGGACCTGACGTTTGATTACGCAGGCTCCATTGTGCGCGCGACCTTGGGGCCGCTGTTCAATCAGGCGGCGAATACCCTGGTGGATGCGTTTTGCCAGCGGGCCAAGCAACTGCATGGCTGAGTCGTTGATCGAAATTGAGGTGGTCTACGCTGCGGTAGACCGGCAACGGTTGTTGAACCTGGCGGTTGCGCCGGGTACGAGCCTGAGGGCTGCGGTGCTGGCGTCGGGCATTGCGGCACAGTTTCCCGAGCTGGATATCGCCGCTTGCCCCTTGGGGATTTTCGGCAAGGTTGTGGCGGACGCTGAAACCCGTAATGTCCAGGTCGGCGATCGCATCGAGATCTATCGCCCCTTGCTGGCGGATCCCAAAGAGGTCAGGCGCCTGCGAGCAGCTAAAGCGGCTGAAGCCCGGCGGCAAAATTCATAACCTGTGAAATAGCAGGCAACAAAAAGCCCGGCATGCCGGGCTTTTTGTTGAGCGATACAAATTATTGCGGGGTTGTATCCAGAGGTTCTGGCGTTGGCACCGGAACGGTTTCCACGCTGTCGATGTCTTTCTGGATGGTATCCAGCAAGGAGCCAGGCTTGGCCGGCACCTCGGACTTGGGTTTTTCAGCATTCTGCGCTGGCGCAGTGACGCTGGTCCCGCTGTCCTTGCCCAACAGGGCTTCATCACGGCTTACGCCGGGCATGAAGTCGCCGGAAAGGCTGACCAGTTGGTCGTTGCCATTAAAGATGACACTGACGCGCTCCTGTTGGCGCTCTCCGCCTCCAGGCTGCAGGCTATAGAGATAATCCCAGCGATCGGCATGGAATGTGTCGGTCAGCAGGGGATTGCCCATAATAAACCGTACTTGCCGTCGGGTCATTCCCGGGCGTAACTGGTCTATCATGTCCTGCGTGACGACATTGCCCTGCTGGATGTCGATTTTGTAAACCCCGGGGAATGAACAACCGGCGAGTGCGAGCAGTCCCACAAGGGTGAAACTGGTTAGCAAGAGCTTGGTGTTTTGCATCGGTGGGCGACTTCCACTATCTTGGCTGGGACAACGTAAACGCCGATCATACCCGTATTAAGAGAAGCTGCGAAGCAGCATCCGCGAGAAAGCTAACCATGGTTGAAAATAGCGAACTACGCAAAGCCGGTCTTAAAGTGACTCTGCCACGAGTCAAGATTCTACAAATGCTCGATTCCGCCGAGCAGCGCCACATGAGTGCCGAGGATGTTTACAAGGCGCTGATGGAGTCTAACGAGGACGTCGGCCTGGCCACGGTTTACCGTGTACTGACCCAGTTCGAAGCCGCAGGGCTGGTGGTTCGTCATAATTTCGACGGCGGTCATGCGGTGTTTGAATTGGCTGACGGTGGTCATCACGACCACATGGTTGACCTGGATACCAATGAGGTTATTGAGTTCACCAGCCCGGCAATCGAAAAGCTTCAGCACGAAATCGCTGAGGAGCATGGATTCGATTTGGTTGACCACAATCTTGTGTTGTACATCCGTAAGAAAAAGTAAAAAAGCGCTGCAGATTCGCTCTGCGCAACGATCGAAGGCGACCCTAGGGTCGCCTTCATGCTATCTGCCGCCAGAGAAAATCCGAAAAAAAAGGATTCAAGCCTTCGCCGTTACCACCATTTTCTTCGCGTGGGCCAGGGACTCCTTGGTCAGGTCGATGCCGCCAAGCATGCGCGCGACTTCTTCCACCCGTTCGGTCTTGTTCAGCTTGGACACGGCGGTATGTGTCGCGTCGCTGCCCCGTACCTTGTGCACAAATAGATGCTGATGCCCTTGGGCTGCAACTTGTGGCAAGTGGGTAACGGTTAGCACTTGTCCGCGCTCACCCAGGCGGCGCAACAATTGGCCGACAATTTCAGCGGTCGGCCCGCCAATCCCCACATCCACTTCGTCGAAGACCAGGGTCGGTACGCGCGAGGTCTGGGCGGTAATAACCTGGATTGCCAGGCTGATTCGTGACAGTTCGCCGCCGGAGGCGACTTTGGCCAGAGCCTTCAGGGGTTGTCCCGGGTTGGCGCTTACCAGCAATTCGACCTGTTCCAGGCCATTGGGCTGTAGTTCGTTGCCACTGTTGGCGTGCAACTCGATGGTGAAGCGTCCACCCGGCATGCCCAGGCGTTGGATCTCCTGCTCAACGGCGCAGGCCAGTCCGGTCGCGGCCTGGTGCCGCAGGTCGCTCAGTTCCCGGGCCTTTTCCTGATAATGACGGGCAAAGGAAGCCAGTTCATCGCCCAGGCGCTCGATGGATTCATCATTGGCATTCAGGGTTTCGATCTCGTCCAGCAGCTTTTGCTGCATGGCCGCCACTTCGGTCGGCTGGATCCGATGTTTGCGCGCCAGGGTATAAATAGTGTCGAGGCGCTCTTCGATCTCTTGCAGGCGGGCCGGGTCAGCATCGAAGTGGTCAAGGAAGCGGTTCAGTTCACCAACGGCCTCTTCGACCTGGATCTGCGCACTGGTCAGCAGGGTGGTGGCTTCATTCAGGGAGCCAGAGCCACTGTTTACGCTCGACAGGCGGTTAAGGCTTGCCGTCAGTGCGTTCAGTACATTGCCGGAGTCACTTTCGCTGCATTGCTCGACAACCTGGCGGCAGATGCCCAGCAGGGTTTCGGCATTGGTCAGGTTCTTGTGCTCCTGCTCCAGCTGTTCCAGCTCGGTTTCGCCCAGGCCCAGACTTTCCAGTTCTTCCAACTGATAGCTGAGGAGTTGGTGGCGGGCGCGTTGCTCGTCGCCGGAATTGGATAGGCGCTCCAGTTCCAGGCGGGTCTGGCGCCAGCGTTGTGCAGCCAATTGCACCTGGCGGGCGAGGTCGGTGGCGCCGGCGTATTCATCCAGCAGTCGGCGATGGGTATCGGTTTTCAGCAGGGATTGATGTTCGTGCTGGCTGTGGATGTCGATCAGCAACTCGCCGAGGGCCTTCAGGTCGCCGAGGGGGCAGGGCGTGCCATTGATGTAGCCCCGCGAGCGGCCTTCGGCGGTAATCACCCGGCGCAGAATGCACGGGCTATCGCTGTCAAGGTCGCGCTCGGCCAGCCAGGCGCTGGCTTCCGGAATATCTGCCAGGTCAAAGGTCGCGAGGATGTCGGCCTTGTCTGCACCGGGGCGAACCACACCGCTGTCGGCGCGATCACCCAGGGTCAGGCCCAGGGCGTCGAGCATGATCGACTTGCCGGCGCCGGTTTCGCCTGTGATTACGCTCATCCCGCGATCCAGTTCAAGATCCAGATGCTCAACGATGGCGTAGTTATGTACGGACAGGTGAACCAGCATAGTGGCCGCTCCCAGGCTTTAGGTCTGGTTATTTATACAGTGTTTTGTTTGGCGCTGACAATCCTGCGACTTAGCTCAATTTGCTTGGATAAAGGGTTTTTTTAGCTCTATGTGGAATGTGCGGGAAAGTGTGAGTCGGGGTATGTCCGCCCTTGAACCTGGAAATTGTGGCCCCATATACCGGAACAGAAGCGCGAGTTGAGTTCGCGCAGGATTTCGAAAGGAGAAAACTATGGCTGACGAACAGACGCTGGATACGCAAAACCCAGACGCCAACCAGGCCTCGCAGGCAGCGGGTGAAGACCTGGCGGCTCGTGTGCAAGTGCTCGAAGAGCAACTGGCAGGCGCTCAGGATCAGGCTTTGCGTGTTGCTGCCGATCTGCAGAACGTCCGCCGCCGCGCCGAGCAGGATGTAGAGAAAGCCCACAAGTTTGCGCTGGAGAAGTTTGCCGGTGATCTGTTGCCGATCATCGACAGCCTGGAGCGTGGCCTGGAGCTGTCCAGTCCGGACGACGAAAACATCCGTGCCATGCGCGAAGGGATCGAACTGACCCTGAAAATGTTCCAGGACACCCTGAAGCGTTATCAGCTGGAAGCAATCGATCCGCAAGGCGGCGAGCCGTTCAACGCGGAGCATCACCAGGCCATGGCCATGCAGGAAAATGCTGACCTTGAGCCTAATAGCGTGTTGAAGGTGTTCCAGAAGGGCTACCAGCTCAATGGTCGCCTGTTGCGCCCGGCGATGGTGGTGGTGAGCAAGGCTCCCGCACCGGTTTCGCCGTCGATTGACGAGCAGGCTTGAAATCGTTCGTAACGACCCCATTTATAAGTCAAGCGTTTAAGTGCTACCGCAGTTAGCCACCACTGCTGCGGCAACCAAATCCAAAGTTTCGGGAGAGTGAATCATGGGCAAAATTATCGGTATCGACCTGGGGACTACCAACTCCTGCGTCTCCGTGCTGGAAAACGGCGTATCCAAGGTTATTGAAAACGCAGAAGGCGCGCGTACCACTCCGTCCATCGTGGCTTACGCCAACGACGGCGAGATCCTGGTAGGCCAGTCCGCCAAGCGTCAGGCTGTGACCAATCCGCATAACACCCTGTACGCGGTGAAGCGTTTGATCGGTCGTAAGTTCGACGAAGAAGTCGTACAGAAAGACATCAAGATGGTGCCGTACAAAATCGCCAAGGCTGACAACGGTGACGCCTGGGTTGAAGTGAACGGCCAGAAAATGTCGCCACCGCAAATCTCGGCTGAAATCTTGAAAAAGATGAAGAAGACTGCCGAAGACTACCTCGGTGAAGCAGTGACTGAAGCGGTGATCACCGTTCCGGCCTACTTCAACGACAGCCAGCGCCAGGCGACCAAAGACGCCGGCCGCATCGCGGGCCTGGACGTAAAACGTATCATCAACGAACCTACCGCGGCCGCTCTGGCCTACGGCATGGACAAGGCCAAGGGCGACCACACCGTGATCGTTTATGACCTGGGTGGCGGTACTTTCGACGTTTCCGTGATCGAAATCGCTGAAGTCGATGGCGAGCACCAGTTCGAAGTGTTGGCGACCAACGGTGACACGTTCCTGGGTGGTGAAGACTTTGACATTCGTCTGATCGACTACCTCGTTGACGAATTCAAGAAAGAAAGCGGCATGAACCTCAAAGGTGACCCGCTGGCGATGCAGCGCCTGAAAGAAGCTGCTGAAAAAGCCAAGATCGAACTGTCTTCGAGCAATTCGACCGACGTGAACCTGCCGTACATCACTGCAGATGCCACCGGTCCTAAGCACTTGAACGTGAAGATCTCGCGCGCCAAGCTGGAATCGCTGGTTGAAGACCTGGTTCAGCGCACTATCGAACCTTGCCGCATCGCCCTGAAAGATTCGGGTATCGACGTTGGTTCGATCAACGACGTGATCCTGGTTGGCGGTCAGACCCGTATGCCGCTGGTACAGCAGAAGGTCACCGAGTTCTTCGGTAAAGAAGCACGTAAAGACGTGAACCCGGACGAAGCTGTTGCCATGGGTGCTGCCATCCAGGGTGCGGTACTGGCCGGCGACGTGAAAGACGTGCTGCTGCTGGACGTCAGCCCGCTGACTCTGGGTATCGAAACCATGGGCGGCGTGATGACCGCGCTGATCGAGAAAAACACCACGATTCCTACCAAGAAATCGCAAGTGTTCTCGACTGCCGATGACAACCAGGGCGCCGTGACCATTCACGTGCTGCAAGGTGAGCGTAAGCAGGCTGCACAGAACAAGTCCCTGGGCAAGTTCGACCTGGCCGAGATTCCACCCGCTCCACGTGGCGTGCCACAAATTGAAGTGACCTTTGACATCGACGCCAACGGCATTCTGCACGTAGGCGCCAAGGACAAGGCTACTGGCAAGACTCAGTCGATCGTGATCAAGGCCAACTCCGGTCTGTCCGAGGAAGAAATTCAGCAGATGATCAACGATGCTGAAAAGAACGCCGAGGAAGATCGCAAGTTCGAAGAGCTGGCCGCTGCCCGCAACCAGGGTGATGCACTGGTTCACTCGACTCGCAAAATGATCGCGGATGCTGGCGACAAAGTGACTGCTGAAGAGAAGACCGCAATCGAAGCCGCCGTGGTTGCCCTGGAAGCCGCTGTTAAAGGCGACGACAAGGCCACCATCGAAGCCAAGGTTGAGGAACTGTCGAAAGTCTCCGCGCCGGTCGCTCAGAAGATGTACGCCGAGCAGGCTCCGCAAGGTGACGGTGCTGCGCAACAGGCAGAACCTGAAGCCAAGCACGACGACGTTGTCGATGCCGAGTTCGAAGAAGTAAAAGAAGACCAGAAGAAGTAACTTGGTCGCCCGGTTGACCGCTATCAAGCGGTGACTGGTAGGATGTCGCCGCGCGGGAGCTTGCTCCCGCGTTGGCGTGTCTGGGGTACGCGAATTTTTACAGCATGCGACAAGGTTCGGATGTTGGCGGTGTGATCGGGAATGCTCCTGCTTTGCGATCGACAGGCACCGCGTTTTTGGCTGGGTCTCGGCTGAAAGCAGTAAAGACCAGGATCGTTGAATTTGACGTGAGTTGGGTCCGGGCCTGTATTGGGGCTCAACGAGTTTGGCAGGCTCAGGAGGGTTTTGCCGGACGTCCTTAAGAGTGCAAAGACTTATGGCAAAGCGTGACTATTACGAAGTATTGGGTGTGGAGCGCGGTTCCAGCGAGGCGGACCTGAAGAAGGCTTACCGTCGCCTGGCGATGAAGCACCACCCGGACCGTAATCCGGATAACAAAGAATCCGAAGAATTGTTTAAAGAGGCCAATGAGGCCTACGAATGCCTGTGTGATCCGAACAAGCGTGCAGCCTACGACCAGTATGGCCATGCCGGTGTCGATCCAAGCATGGGCGGCGGCGGGGCTGGCTTTGGCGGGCAGAACTTCTCCGATATTTTCGGTGATGTATTCAGCGACTTCTTCGGCGGCGGTCGTGGTGGTCAGCGCGGCGGTGCCCAGCGTGGCAGCGACTTGCGCTACACCCTGGAACTGAATCTGGAAGAGGCCGTACGCGGCACCAGCGTCAATATCCGCGTGCCGACGCTGGTCAATTGCAAGCCGTGTGACGGTTCGGGCGCCAAGAAAGGCTCCTCGCCGATCACCTGCCCGACCTGTGGCGGTATTGGCCAGGTGCGCATGCAGCAGGGTTTCTTCTCGGTGCAGCAAACCTGCCCGCGCTGCCATGGCCAGGGCAAGATCATTTCCGATCCGTGCGATTCCTGCCACGGCGAAGGGCGCGTCGAAGAGTACAAGACCCTGTCGGTGAAAGTGCCGGCGGGTGTTGATACTGGCGACCGTATCCGTTTGTCGGGCGAGGGCGAGGCCGGCGCGCAGGGTGGTCCGACGGGCGACCTGTACGTGGTGATCAATGTGCGCGAGCACGCGATCTTCCAGCGTGACGGCAAGCACCTGTTCTGCGAAGTGCCGATCAGTTTTGTCGATGCGGCCCTGGGTGGCGAGCTGGAGATTCCGACCCTCGAAGGGCGGGTCAAGCTGAAGATCCCCGAGGGGACTCAGACCGGCAAGCAGTTCCGGATCCGTGGCAAAGGTGTGGCGCCGGTGCGCGGTGGCGGTGCGGGCGACTTGATGTGCCGTGTGGCTGTCGAGACGCCGGTCAACCTGGATCGTCGTCAGCGTGAGTTGCTCGAAGAGCTGCGCGGTTCGCTGGCCGGTGATGGCTCCCATTCGCCCAAGACCGCTGGCTGGTTCGAAGGCGTGAAGCGCTTCTTCGGCGACCTGTAAGGACGTGGATATGCGACGTATAGCAGTGATGGG
Organism: Pseudomonas sp. FP818; assembly: GCF_030687335.1. Taxonomy (NCBI): domain Bacteria; kingdom Pseudomonadati; phylum Pseudomonadota; class Gammaproteobacteria; order Pseudomonadales; family Pseudomonadaceae; genus Pseudomonas; species Pseudomonas sp. FP818. The sequence goes on from NZ_CP117427.1 coordinate 842,137, forward strand.
CGCCGCCGGGCGCATGGGCAAGAACCTGGTGGAGGCGGTGCAGCAGCGCTCGCCCCTGTCGGGGCTGACTGCGGCGATCGTACGCCCCGGCAGTACGCTGATTGGCGCCGATGTTGGCGAGCTGGCCTCCCTGGGGCGGATCGGTGTGTCATTGTCCGGCAGCCTGGAGCAGGTGGCTGATGAGTTCGATGTATTGATCGACTTCACCCTGCCCGAAGTGATGCTGAAAAACCTGGCGTTCTGCCGCAAGGCGGGCAAAGCCATGGTTATCGGTACCACGGGCCTGAATGCCGAGCAAAAGCAATTGCTCGTCGCGGCAGGCAAGGACATTCCTATCGTGTTTGCCGCCAACTTCAGTGTGGGCGTCAACCTGTCGCTGAAGTTGCTCGACATGGCGGCAAGGGTGTTGGGTGATGACGCGGATATCGAGATCATCGAGGCGCATCACCGGCACAAGGTCGATGCGCCATCGGGCACTGCCATGCGCATGGGCGAAGTGATTGCCGATGCCTTGGGGCGTGATCTGTCGAAGGTCGCGGTGTATGGTCGCGAAGGTCATACCGGGGCGCGCGAGCGTGAAACCATTGGCTTTGCCACTGTGCGCGGTGGTGATGTGGTGGGTGACCATACGGTGCTGTTTGCTGCCGAAGGTGAACGCCTGGAGATTACCCATAAGGCTTCCAGTCGCATGACCTTCGCCAAGGGCGCGGTGCGTGCCGCATTGTGGCTGGAGGGCCGCGAAGCGGGTCTCTACGACATGCAAGACGTGCTGGATCTGCGTTAATCAGTAGCAAAAACGGGCCCGGAGGATTACTCTAGGGCCCCGTTTTTACCCGCTAAGCGACGTCCTGTCGCATTCTCCTGCCTTTTCGACTCATTAGCGGTGGACCCAAAAAGCCTTTTTCTGTAAGCTACAGCTTTAGTGTGTCCACTAAAAGCGCGCAGAATAATTCAGTGAAGAAGCGGGGTGACGTGTCCATACGTCACTCCGCTTTTTTGCAACCTGCGATCGCCCTTTCAGGCTTTATTTACGGGAGGTCTTCTTGACTAAGCCAGCCATACTCGCCCTTGCTGATGGCAGCATTTTTCGCGGCGAAGCCATTGGAGCCGACGGTCAGACCGTTGGAGAGGTGGTGTTCAACACCGCCATGACCGGCTATCAGGAAATCCTTACCGATCCTTCCTACGCCCAACAGATCGTTACCCTGACTTATCCACATATCGGCAACACCGGTACTACACCGGAAGACGTCGAGTCTGATCGTGTCTGGTCGGCCGGTCTGGTGATTCGTGACCTGCCACTGGTTGCGAGCAACTGGCGTAACACGATGTCGCTGTCCGATTACCTGAAAGCCAACAATGTTGTGGCGATCGCCGGTATCGATACGCGCCGCCTGACACGCATCCTGCGTGAAAAAGGCTCGCAGAACGGCTGCATCATGGCCGGTGACAATATTTCCGAAGAAGCGGCAATTGCTGCAGCGCAGGGCTTCCCTGGCCTCAAAGGCATGGACCTGGCGAAAGTCGTCAGCACCAAAGAGAAGTACGAGTGGCGCTCCACTGTCTGGGACTTGAAGACCGACAGCCACGCGACCATCGAAGCGGCTGAGCTGCCGTATCACGTCGTGGCCTACGACTACGGCATCAAGTACAACATCCTGCGCATGCTGGTCGAGCGCGGTTGCCGTGTGACCGTGGTCCCGGCCCAGACCCCGGCCAGCGATGTGCTGGCCCTGCAACCGGATGGCGTGTTCCTGTCCAACGGCCCGGGTGACCCTGAGCCATGCGACTACGCGATCAAGGCCATCAAGGAAGTGCTGGACACCGAGATCCCGGTATTCGGTATCTGCCTCGGCCACCAGCTGTTGGCCCTGGCCTCCGGCGCCAAGACCCTGAAAATGGGCCACGGCCATCACGGTGCCAACCACCCGGTACAAGACCTGGACACCGGTGTCGTGATGATCACCAGCCAGAACCACGGTTTTGCGGTGGATGAAGCCACCTTGCCGGCCAACGTGCGTGCCATTCACAAGTCGCTGTTCGACGGTTCCCTGCAGGGTATCGAGCGCACCGACAAGAGCGCGTTCAGCTTCCAGGGCCACCCTGAAGCGAGCCCGGGCCCGAACGACGTAGCGCCGCTGTTCGACCGTTTCATCAATGAGATGGCCAAGCGACGCTGACTGAGTGGCTTGCGGGCGGCCCCGACTCTCGGTGGCCCCCGCAGGCTCTTCAAAGATTGTTCAAGACGGCTTGCCGACTGACCTGCGGATTTGAGTGACAAACCCATGCCAAAACGTACAGACATAAAAAGCATCCTGATTCTCGGCGCTGGCCCGATCGTGATCGGCCAGGCCTGCGAATTCGACTACTCCGGCGCCCAGGCCTGCAAGGCCCTGCGCGAAGAGGGTTACCGCGTCATCCTGGTGAACTCCAACCCGGCCACCATCATGACCGACCCGGACATGGCCGACGCCACCTACATCGAACCGATCAAGTGGCAGACCGTTGCCAAGATCATCGAGAAAGAGCGTCCGGACGCACTGCTGCCGACCATGGGTGGCCAGACTGCACTGAACTGCGCCCTGGACCTGGAGCGCGAAGGCGTCCTGGAAAAGTTCGGCGTAGAGATGATCGGCGCCAATGCCGACACCATCGACAAGGCTGAAGACCGTTCGCGTTTCGACAAGGCCATGAAGTCTATCGGTCTTGATTGCCCGCGCTCGGGTATCGCCCACAGCATGGAAGAGGCCAACGCGGTTCTCGAAAAGCTCGGCTTCCCGTGCATTATCCGGCCGTCCTTCACCATGGGCGGCACCGGCGGCGGTATCGCTTACAACCGTGAAGAGTTCGAAGAAATCTGCGCCCGCGGCCTGGATCTGTCGCCGACCAAAGAGCTGCTGATCGACGAATCCCTGATCGGCTGGAAAGAGTACGAGATGGAAGTTGTCCGCGATAAAAAGGACAACTGCATCATCGTCTGCTCGATCGAAAACTTCGACCCGATGGGTGTGCACACCGGTGACTCGATCACCGTTGCTCCTGCGCAAACCCTGACGGACAAGGAATACCAGATCATGCGTAACGCCTCGTTGGCGGTACTGCGTGAGATCGGCGTTGAAACCGGTGGTTCCAACGTTCAGTTCGGTATTTGCCCGAACACAGGCCGTATGGTCGTGATCGAGATGAACCCGCGTGTGTCGCGTTCTTCGGCGCTGGCATCAAAAGCTACCGGCTTCCCGATTGCGCGCATCGCTGCCAAGCTGGCGATCGGTTACACCTTGGACGAGCTGCAAAACGAAATCACTGGCGGCGCTACGCCGGCGTCCTTTGAGCCGTCGATCGACTACGTAGTCACTAAGCTGCCACGCTTCGCTTTCGAGAAGTTCCCGAAAGCCGACGCCCGCCTGACCACTCAGATGAAGTCGGTCGGTGAAGTCATGGCCATTGGCCGGACATTCCAGGAGTCCCTGCAGAAAGCCCTGCGTGGCCTGGAAGTGGGCGTTTGCGGTCTGGATGAGAAGCTCGACCTGAGCAATCCGGAAAGCATGAGCATCCTCAAGCGCGAGCTGACCGTGCCGGGCGCCGAGCGTATCTGGTACGTGGCTGACGCCTTCCGCGCGGGCATGACCGTCGAAGACATCTTCGGCATGAACATGATTGATCCGTGGTTCCTGGTGCAGATCGAAGATCTGATCAAGGAAGAAGAGAAGGTCAAGACCCTGGGTCTTTCCTCTATCGACCGCGACCTGATGTTCCGTCTCAAGCGCAAAGGCTTCTCCGACCAGCGTCTGGCCAAACTGCTGGGCGTGACCGAGAAAAACCTGCGCACCCACCGCCACAAACTGGACATCTTCCCGGTCTACAAGCGTGTTGACACGTGCGCCGCAGAGTTCGCCACCGACACCGCGTACCTGTACTCCACCTACGAGGAAGAGTGCGAAGCCGCGCCGTCGGGCCGCGACAAGATCATCATCCTGGGCGGCGGTCCAAACCGTATCGGTCAGGGCATCGAGTTCGACTACTGCTGCGTACACGCCGCCCTCGCCCTGCGCGAAGACGGGTACGAGACCATCATGGTCAACTGCAACCCGGAAACTGTTTCCACTGACTACGACACTTCCGACCGCCTGTACTTCGAGCCGGTAACGCTGGAAGACGTGCTGGAAATCTGTCGCGTCGAGAAGCCAAAAGGCGTGATCGTGCAGTATGGCGGGCAAACTCCGCTGAAACTGGCGCGTGCCCTGGAAGCGGCTGGCGTGCCGATCATCGGTACCAGCCCTGACGCCATCGACCGTGCCGAAGACCGTGAGCGCTTCCAGCAAATGGTCGAACGCCTGAACCTGCGCCAGCCGCCAAACGCGACCGTGCGCAGCGAAGACGAAGCCATCCGTGCAGCCAGCAAGATCGGCTACCCGTTGGTGGTGCGTCCGTCCTACGTGCTGGGCGGCCGGGCGATGGAAATCGTCTACGAAGAAGAAGAACTCAAGCGTTACCTGCGTGATGCGGTGAAAGTGTCCAACGACAGCCCGGTGCTGCTGGATCACTTCCTCAACTGCGCCATCGAGATGGATGTGGATGCGGTCTGCGACGGTACCGACGTGGTGATCGGCGCGATCATGCAGCACATCGAGCAGGCGGGTGTTCACTCCGGTGACTCCGCGTGCTCCCTGCCGCCGTACTCGCTGCCGCTGCACATCCAGGACGAGATGCGCGAGCAGGTCAAGAAAATGGCTCTGGAGCTGGGCGTGGTCGGCCTGATGAACGTACAGTTGGCGCTGCAAGGCGAAGACATCTACGTCATCGAAGTCAACCCGCGTGCTTCGCGTACCGTGCCGTTTGTTTCCAAGTGCATCGGTGTGTCCCTGGCGATGATTGCCGCCCGTGTCATGGCCGGTAAGACCTTGAAGGAAATCGGCTTCACCAAGGAAATCATCCCGAACTTCTACAGCGTGAAAGAGGCGGTATTCCCATTCGCCAAATTCCCTGGTGTGGACCCGATCCTGGGCCCAGAGATGAAGTCCACCGGTGAAGTGATGGGCGTGGGCGATACCTTCGGCGAAGCATTCGCCAAGGCCCAGATGGGCGCCAGCGAAGTGCTGCCGACCGGCGGTACTGCGTTTATCAGCGTGCGTGATGATGACAAGCCGCTGGTTGCAGGCGTGGCCCGTGATCTGATCAACTTGGGCTTCGAAGTCGTGGCCACCGCCGGGACCGCCAAGCTGATTGAAGCCGCGGGCCTGAAAGTGCGTCGCGTGAACAAGGTAACGGAAGGTCGTCCGCACGTGGTCGATATGATCAAGAATGACGAAGTCACCCTGATCATCAACACCACCGAAGGTCGCCAGTCGATCGCGGATTCCTACTCCATTCGTCGTAACGCCTTGCAGCACAAGATCTACTGCACCACCACCATTGCTGCTGGCGAAGCCATCTGTGAAGCGCTCAAGTTCGGTCCGGAAAAGACCGTGCGTCGCTTGCAGGATTTACACGCAGGATTGAAGGCATGATCAAATACCCAATGACTGTCCAGGGCGCCAAGGCCCTGGAAGAGGAGCACGCCCATCTGACCAAGGTCGTACGTCCAAAGCTGAGCCAGGACATCGGTACGGCCCGTGAGCTGGGCGACTTGAAGGAAAACGCCGAATACCATGCTGCCCGTGAGCAGCAGGGGATGGTCGAGGCGCGGATCCGTGATATCGAAGGGCGCATGCAGAATGCGGTCATCATTGATGTCACGACTATTCCCAAGACCGGCAAGGTGATTTTCGGCACGACTGTAGAAATCGCCAACGTCGAGACGGATGAAAGCGTGACTTACCACATCGTGGGTGAGGACGAGGCTGACTTCAAGCTCGGCAAGATCTCCGTCGGTTCGCCCCTGGCCCGCGCCTTGATTGCCAAGGAAGAGGGTGATGTGGTGGCCGTCAAGACGCCCGGTGGCGTGATCGAGTACGAGATTGTCGAAGTTCGTCACATCTGAAAAACGGCGCCCGCTTCGAGCGGGCGCCATGCTTTGGCAGTTGGCCCAGATGCTTTGGGTTGGCGGGCTATGGCTGTTGCATCTTGGTGTATTGCCGGTGCTGGGCATGATTGGCCTGGCGCCGTTGCTGATCGATGAGATCGGCGGATTATTGAGTGCGCTGCTGGTGGGATTTGCGGCGGCGTGCGTGATTCTCCAGGCATTGGTGCTGGTCAAGGCCGAGGGCTTGGGGAGTTTGTGGCGGGATATGCGCGGGCAACTGCTGTTGATGGCGCTGTATGCGTGCGCAATGTATTGCGTGGTGCGCATATTGCTGCCGGAAGCGTTGCGCTGGCAGCTGTTCAGCTATCTTGTGCTAGGGTTTTCTGGCTTGGTGCTGGTGGTACAGCCTGCGCCGGGATGGAGTGGCAGGGCGCGCGAAGCGCGCCCGTGACCCTTGCATCATTTGAAGCGATGAACGTTCGACAGTTGCTTGTTGGCGCTGAAATTCTTGCGATACAGCAGCGCCATCTTGCCGATGACCTGAACCAGGTCCGCTTTGCCCACCTTGCACAGTTCTGCAATGGCGGCCAGGCGCGCTTCGCGATCAAGGATGTTGACCTTGATCTTGATCAGCTCGTGATCGCCTAATGCGCGTTCAAGTTCGGCTAACACACCTTCAGTCAAACCGTTGTCGGCCACAATCAAAACTGGTTTCAGATGGTGGCCAATGGATTTGTACTGTTTCTTCTGCTCTTGAGTGAGCGGCATAATCTGACCCCTGCGTCTGATCTTGTAAAAAGCGGCGGCCAGTTTACCCGAGCGAGTCCGGGACCGCCCAGTTAATCACGACCCGTTTTATTTTCGAGGTGGCCCGTGGCCCGTTCCAAAACTAGCCTTAATTGGCTTAAAGAGCATTTCAACGATCCTTACGTCAAAAAGGCGCAAAAGGATGGCTACCGTTCCCGGGCCAGCTACAAGCTGCTGGAAATCCAGGAAAAGGACCGGTTGATCCGTCCCGGCATGAGCGTAATTGATCTCGGCGCAGCCCCCGGTGGCTGGTCCCAGGTGACCAGTCGTCTGATTGGTGGGCAAGGCCGTTTGATCGCTTCCGATATCCTGGAAATGGATAGCATCCCTGATGTGACCTTCGTGCATGGCGACTTTACCCGTGATGATGTACTGGCACAGATCCTCGAGGCTGTCGGAAATTCGCAGGTAGACCTTGTGATTTCGGATATGGCCCCCAATATGAGTGGATTACCAGCCGTGGATATGCCACGCGCCATGTTCCTGTGCGAATTGGCACTGGATCTGGCAGGAAGGGTTCTGCGTCCGGGTGGTGATTTTCTGGTCAAGGTCTTCCTTGGGGAAGGTTTTGACGAGTACCACAAGAACATGCGCAAGCTGTTCGACAAGGTGCAGACCCGCAAGCCTGACTCCTCGAGGGACAGGTCTCGCGAGCAGTATTTGCTGGGCCGCGGCTATCGCGGTGTCGAAGGCGCTGCCAGTGATGAGCGTCTTTAAAGGTTTTAAGGGAGTCGATAGGTTTTTTTATATCGCTTTCGTCACGAAGCTTTACGAATATTGTGTAGTCAAAGTTTCACAAAGGGTTACAGACGGCGCCTGCCAGAGTTGTAGGTAATGTAGTAAGTTAGGCCGGTGAATATCATGCGAAGCGCGCGCCAGTAGCGGAGCTTGCTTCAGAGGGTAGTTAATTGAACGATATGGCAAAGAATCTGATCCTGTGGTTGATCATCGCGGCTGTCCTGGTGACGGTGATGAACAACTTCTCCAGCCCTAACGAGCCGCAGACCCTCAACTATTCCGACTTCATCCAGCAAGTTAAGGATGGCAAGGTCGAGCGCGTAGCGGTTGATGGCTACGTGATCACTGGCAAGCGCAACGATGGCGACAGCTTCAAGACCATCCGTCCGGCGATCCAGGACAATGGTCTGATCGGCGACCTGGTGGACAACAAGGTGGTCGTTGAGGGCAAGCAGCCTGAGCAGCAGAGCATCTGGACCCAGCTCCTGGTGGCCAGCTTCCCGATCCTGGTGATTATCGCCGTGTTCATGTTCTTCATGCGCCAGATGCAAGGCGGCGCAGGGGGCAAGGGCGGACCGATGAGCTTCGGCAAGAGCAAGGCCCGCCTGCTTTCCGAAGACCAGGTAAAAACCACCCTGGCTGACGTTGCCGGTTGCGACGAAGCCAAGGAAGAAGTTGGCGAGTTGGTCGAGTTCCTGCGCGATCCGGGCAAGTTTCAGCGCCTGGGTGGCCGTATTCCTCGCGGTGTACTGATGGTCGGTCCTCCGGGTACCGGTAAAACCCTGCTCGCCAAGGCGATTGCCGGCGAAGCCAAGGTGCCGTTCTTCACCATTTCCGGTTCCGACTTCGTCGAGATGTTCGTCGGTGTGGGCGCCAGCCGTGTGCGTGACATGTTCGAGCAGGCCAAGAAGCACGCGCCATGCATCATCTTCATCGACGAAATCGACGCTGTCGGTCGCCATCGTGGTGCGGGCATGGGCGGTGGTCATGACGAGCGTGAGCAGACCCTCAACCAGTTGCTGGTCGAGATGGACGGCTTTGAAATGAATGACGGCATCATCGTGATTGCCGCCACCAACCGTCCTGACGTACTTGACCCGGCGCTGCTGCGTCCGGGCCGTTTCGACCGACAGGTTGTGGTTGGCTTGCCAGATATCCGTGGCCGCGAGCAGATTCTCAAGGTCCACATGCGCAAAGTGCCAATGGGCGACGACGTCGCTCCAGGCGTGATTGCCCGCGGTACCCCTGGTTTCTCCGGTGCCGACCTGGCCAACCTGGTGAACGAGGCCTCGCTGTTCGCTGCCCGTACCGGCAAGCGCATTGTCGAGATGAAAGAATTCGAGCTGGCCAAAGACAAGATCATGATGGGTGCCGAGCGCAAATCCATGGTCATGTCCGAGAAAGAGAAGCAGAACACTGCTTATCACGAGGCTGGTCACGCCATTGTCGGTCGCGTTGTGCCTGAGCACGACCCGGTCTACAAAGTGTCGATCATTCCTCGCGGCCGGGCACTGGGTGTCACCATGTTCCTGCCGGAAGAGGATCGTTACAGCCTCTCCAAGCGCGCTCTGATCAGTCAGATCTGCTCGCTGTACGGCGGTCGTATCGCTGAAGAGATGACCTTGGGCTTTGACGGTGTGACCACCGGCGCTTCCAACGACATCATGCGTGCCAGCCAGATTGCCCGGAATATGGTTACCAAGTGGGGCCTGTCCGAAAAACTCGGCCCGCTGATGTATGCCGAGGAAGAAGGCGAAGTGTTCCTGGGTCGTGGTGGTGGCGGTCAAAGTGCCAGCTTCTCCGGCGAGACTGCCAAGCTGATCGACTCTGAAGTGCGCAGCATCATTGACCAGTGCTACGGCACGGCCAAGCAGATCCTCACCGATAACCGTGACAAGCTCGACGCCATGGCCGATGCCCTGATGAAGTACGAGACCATTGATGCCGAGCAGATCGACGACATCATGGCTGGTCGTACGCCTCGCGAGCCTCGTGATTGGGAAGGTGGTTCGGGTACTTCAGGCACACCGCCAGTGGTACAGAACGAACGCCCGGAAAACCCAATCGGCGGCCCGGCTGCCGACCTTTAAGGCTTGAAATGACTTCTGTGTTGTCCTCCGCCCGGTTGCCTTGCGGCAACCGGGTTCTTGATTTGGCCCATACGCATGTAATGGGCATTCTCAATGTAACCCCTGATTCCTTTTCCGATGGTGGTCGCTTCAGCCAGTTGGATGCGGCGTTGCGCCATGCGGCGGCAATGGTAGCTGCAGGTGCGACCATTATTGATGTGGGGGGCGAATCGACCCGGCCTGGCGCGCGTGCTGTTTCCCCTGTGGAGGAAATGGAGCGTGTTGCGCCGATTGTCGAGCGTATTCACCGCGAACTGGATGTCATCATTTCGGTAGACACCTCGACCCCGGCGGTCATGCGCGAAACCGCGCGGCTTGGGGCCGGGCTGATCAATGACGTGCGCTCGCTGCAGCGCGACGGCGCGCTGGATGCGGCGGCGGCCACCGGGTTGCCTGTCTGCCTGATGCATATGCTCGGCGAGCCCGGGACGATGCAGGACGCGCCGCACTATGATCACCTGGTCGCAGAAGTGACGGAATTTCTTGTCGATCGCATTGCCCAATGCGCCGCTGTGGGAATTGCCCCTGAGCGGATCATTCTCGATCCCGGGTTTGGTTTTGCCAAAACCCTGCAGCACAATCTGAGCCTGTTCAAACATATGGAATCGCTGCATGCCCTTGGTCGCCCCCTGTTGGTTGGGGTGTCGCGCAAGAGCATGATAGGCATGGCCTTGAATCGCCCTGTGGGTGAGCGTCTGTATGGCGGCCTGGCCCTGGCGGCGCTTGCCGTGGCCAAGGGCGCGCGTATTCTGCGGGTGCACGATGTGGCCGAGACAGTTGACGTTGTACGGATGATCGAAGCAGTAGAATCAGCCGAATAAGAATGATGGAGCACTTATGACAAAGAAATATTTTGGCACCGACGGTATTCGTGGTCGGGTCGGCGAATTCCCGATCACTCCGGACTTTATGCTCAAGCTGGGCTGGGCGGCCGGGATGGCCTTCCGCAGCATGGGGGCATGCCGCATCCTGGTGGGTAAGGACACGCGGATTTCTGGCTATATGTTCGAGTCTGCGCTGGAGGCGGGCCTGTCTGCCGCCGGGGCAGATGTGATGTTGCTGGGGCCGATGCCTACGCCGGCGATCGCTTACCTGACGCGTACCTTTCACGCTGAAGCCGGTATTGTGATCAGTGCCTCGCACAATCCCCATGATGACAATGGCATCAAATTCTTCTCGGGCCAGGGCACCAAGCTGCCGGACGCGATCGAGCACATGATTGAAGAGTTGCTGGATGCGCCGATGACCGTCGTCGAATCGAGCAAGCTGGGCAAGGTCTCACGGATTAACGATGCGTCTGGCCGTTATATCGAATTCTGCAAAAGCAGCGTGCCTACCAGCACTAATTTTGCCGGGCTCAAGGTGGTCATCGACTGTGCCCATGGTGCAACCTACAAGGTTGCTCCGAGTGTATTCAAGGAGTTGGGTGCCGAGGTTACAGTGCTGTCGGCCCAGCCCAACGGCCTGAACATCAACGATAACTGTGGTTCGACCCATATGGGTCAATTGCAGGCAGCGGTATTGGCCGAGCACGCGGACCTGGGTATTGCCTTCGATGGCGACGGTGACCGCGTGTTGATGGTCGATCATACCGGCGCCATCGTCGACGGTGACGACCTGCTGTTCATCATTGCCCGCGACCTGCATGAGCGTAACAAGCTGCAAGGTGGCGTGGTCGGTACCCTGATGAGTAATCTGGGGCTGGAGCTGGCCCTGGCAGACCTGGGGATCCCGTTCGTGCGGGCCAATGTGGGCGACCGCTACGTGATTGCCGAGCTGCTGGAGCGCAACTGGCTGGTAGGTGGCGAGAATTCGGGGCATGTCGTGTGCTTCCAGCACACCACGACCGGGGATGCGATCATTGCGGCGCTGCAGGTGCTGTTGGCCCTGCGTCGGCGTGACGAAAGCCTGGCCCTGGCGCGCCAGGCGCTGCGCAAGTGCCCGCAGGTGCTGCTCAATGTGCGCTTTTCGGGTGGCGAAAACCCTATCGAGCACCCGGCGATCAAGGAAGCCTGTGAGCGCGTTACCGTCGCTATGGCGGGGCGTGGTCGGGTCTTGTTGCGCAAGTCGGGGACCGAGCCTTTGGTGCGTGTGATGGTCGAAGGCGATGATGAAACACAGGTTCGCGGCTACGCCGAAGAGCTGGCAAAACTGGTAACTGAAGTTTGCGCCTGAATTCGGCTTGCCAGTGTTGATGTGGTTGGGTAACATCTGCGCCCACTTTGACCGACGAGGTACAGCATGCGTCGCACTATGGTAGCTGGTAACTGGAAGATGCACGGTACCCGCGCCAGTGTCGCTGAGCTGGTCAATGGCCTTCGTCACCTGGCCCTGCCGAGCGGTGTTGATATCGCGGTATTCCCGCCTTGCTTGCATATCAACCAAGTGGTTGATGGCTTGAAAGGCAAGTCGATCCAGGTCGGCGCGCAGAATTCTGCGGTGGAAGCCATGCAGGGTGCGTTGACCGGTGAGATTGCACCGAGTCAGCTGGTGGATGCGGGTTGTTCCTATGTGCTTGTTGGGCACTCCGAGCGCCGTCAGATGATGGGCGAACGTGATGGGATACTCAATCGCAAGTTCGCAGCAGCACAGGCTTGTGGCTTGATTCCGGTGTTGTGCATAGGGGAGACCCTTGAGCAGCGTGAATCGGGCAAGACTCTTGAAGTTGTCTCGCGTCAGCTGGGCAGCATTATCGAGGAGCTGGGTGTTGGTGCGTTTGCAAAGGCAGTGATTGCTTACGAGCCGGTCTGGGCCATTGGCACCGGGCTGACTGCTACACCGCAACAGGCGCAGGATGTGCACGCAGCCATCCGCGCGCAGTTGGCGGCAGAGAATTCTGAGGTCGCACAAGGTGTGCGGCTTCTATACGGCGGCAGCGTGAAGGCGGCCAATGCGGTCGAACTGTTCGGCATGCCGGATATCGATGGGGGGCTCATTGGTGGAGCTTCCCTGAATGCAGATGAGTTCGGTGCGATTTGTCGCGCCGCGGGAAACTGAGAAAATGCTGGAAACAGTCGTAGTCGTTTTTCATCTGTTGGGTGCACTGGGCGTTGTTGCCCTGGTATTGCTGCAACAGGGTAAAGGTGCGGACGCTGGTGCGTCTTTCGGGGCAGGTGCTTCAAATACTGTGTTCGGAAGCCAAGGTTCCTCTACCTTTCTTAGTAAGTTTACTGCTATACTTGCCGCCGGTTTCTTCATAACCAGCCTGGGGTTAGGTTACTTTGCTAAAGAGAAAGCTCATGTGCTGACTCAAGCAGGTTTGCCAGATCCAGCAGTGTTGGAAGTTCCAAAAGCAAAACCGGCTTCTGATGATGTCCCGGTGCTTCAAGAGCAAAAGTCGGCTACTCCAGCGACTGACGTGCCTCCAGCTCAAGAGCAGAAGTAAGAAGGTTGTAAACGCTGTATTGCCGAGGTGGTGGAATTGGTAGACACGCAACCTTGAGGTGGTTGTGCCCATAGGGTGTAGGGGTTCGAGTCCCCTTCTCGGTACCAATTATCAGGAGAGCCCGCTGTTGCGGGCTTTCTTGTAGGTGGAAGGTTACATTGACCCTGTAAGGGATCGGTCGTATTACTTCCGCCCCAGCTTTGTCGCGGGGTGGAGCAGTCTGGTAGCTCGTCGGGCTCATAACCCGAAGGTCGTCGGTTCAAATCCGGCCCCCGCAACCAGTTTTAGCGGAGCCCCTTTTAAGGGGCTTTTTGTTAGCTGGACACTTTCAACGCCGCTGTTCGACGGCGTTTCAAGGATGGGCGTTTCGCCCATTTTTTTTATTTTGCACAGCATGCACATACATGCACGAGGGGGTTCAGGTGTCGAGCAAGCTAGAAGAGTTGCAGGCCTTGCTGGCCCCGGTGGTCGTGGCCCTAGGCTATGAATGCTGGGGTATTGAGTTTTCGGCTCAAGGTCGCCACTCAATGTTGCGCGTTTATATCGATAAAGAGGGCGGTGTGCTGGTGGACGATTGTGCCATCGTCAGCCGTCAGATCAGCGGTGTCCTGGATGTTGAAGATCCGATCGCCGTTGAATACACCCTCGAAGTTTCCTCGCCAGGCATGGAACGCCCACTGTTCACTATTGAGCAGTTTGCTAAATATGTCGGTGAACAAGTGAAGATCAAGCTGCGATCCCCTTTCGAAGGGCGACGCAACTTTCAGGGCCTTCTGCGCGGTGTAGAAGAACAGGATGTAGTGGTGCAGGTAGAAGACCACGAGTTCCTGTTGCCGATCGATATGATCGACAAGGCCAACATTATTCCCAGTTTTGACTGAGACGTGCCAGAAACTGCGGATCCCGCGGATCCAATGGCTTGCGAAAGGCGAGGCGTACGATGAGCAAAGAAGTACTGCTGGTTGTTGAGTCGGTATCCAATGAAAAGGGCGTACCGGCTAACGTGATTTTTGAAGCGCTGGAGTTGGCCCTGGCCACTGCTACCAAAAAGCGTTTTGAAGACGAAGTTGATCTGCGTGTGGAAATCAATCGCCACACCGGAGCTTATGAGACTTTCCGTCGCTGGACAGTCGTTGAAGAAGCCGATCTTGATGATCCGGCCATCGAAACCTGGCCAAGCAAGGTTGCGCAAACGCATCCGGGCGCCCAGGTGGGTGACGTCGTCGAGGAAAAGATCGAGTCCATCGAGTTCGGCCGCATCGCTGCACAGACTGCCAAGCAAGTCATTGTGCAAAAGGTCCGTGAAGCCGAGCGCGCTCAAGTCGTTGACGCCTATCGCGAGCGCCTGGGGGAAATCATCTCCGGCACCGTGAAGAAAGTGACCCGCGACAACGTGATCGTCGATCTAGGTAACAATGCTGAAGCGTTGCTGGCCCGTGAAGACATCATTTCCCGCGAAACCTTCCGTGTCGGCGTGCGTTTGCGTGCGCTGCTCAAGGAAATCCGCACTGAGAACCGTGGCCCTCAACTGATCCTGTCGCGTACCGCGCCGGAAATGTTGATCGAGCTGTTCCGTATCGAAGTGCCGGAAATTGCCGAAGGCCTGATCGAAGTCATGGCTGCGTCCCGCGACCCGGGTTCGCGCGCTAAGATCGCGGTCCGCTCCAAGGACAAACGCATCGACCCGCAGGGTGCTTGCATTGGTATGCGCGGTTCGCGCGTCCAGGCAGTGTCGGGCGAATTGGGCGGTGAGCGTGTGGATATCGTGCTGTGGGACGATAACCCGGCGCAGTTCGTGATCAACGCCATGTCCCCGGCTGAAGTCGCGGCAATTATTGTTGACGAGGATGCCCATGCAATGGACATCGCCGTTGGCGCAGACAATCTGGCCCAGGCCATCGGTCGCGGTGGTCAGAACGTGCGTCTGGCCAGCCAGTTGACTGGCTGGACCCTGAACGTCATGACCGAATCGGACATCCAGGCTAAGCAGCAAGCAGAAACCGGCGACATCCTGCGCAACTTCATCGATGAGCTGGAAGTCGACGAAGATCTGGCACAGGTGCTGGTAGATGAAGGCTTTACCAGCCTGGAAGAGATTGCCTACGTACCGGTGGAGGAAATGCTCAACATCGACGGCTTTGACGAAGACACCGTCAACGAGCTTCGCGCTCGGGCCAAGGATCGCTTGTTGACTAAAGCCATCGCTACTGAGGAAAAGCTGGCAGACGCCCATCCGGCCGAAGACCTGCTCTCGCTTGAGGGTATGGACAAGGATTTGGCGATGGAACTGGCGGTGCGCGGCGTAATTACCCGCGAAGACCTGGCCGAGCAGTCTATTGACGACCTGCTCGACATCGACGGCATTGACGATGATCGTGCCGGCAAGTTGATCATGGCCGCCCGAGCCCATTGGTTCGAGTAATTAGGCGCGGCCTGAGGAGAGAAGTGCATGACGCAAGTCACGGTGAAACAACTGGCCGATGAGGTCAAAACACCGGTAGAGCGCCTGTTGCAGCAGATGCGTGAGGCAGGTCTGCCGCACACCGCCGCCGAGGAACATGTGAGCGACAGTGAGAAGCAATCGTTGCTGACTCACTTGAAAAGCAGCCACAAGGCGAAAGTGGAAGAACCGCGCAAGATTACATTGCAGCGCAAAACAACCAGCACCCTGCGGGTGGCTGGTAGCAAGAGCATCAGCGTTGAAGTGCGTAAGAAGAAAGTCTTCGTACAGCGCAGCCCGGAAGAAATCGAAGCCGAGCGCAAACGCGAGATGGACGAACGTCGCGCAGTAGAAAATGCTGCACGTCAGAAGGCTGAAGAAGAAGCCAAGCGTCGCGCCGAAGAAGAAGCGCGTCGCCAGCCTGCTGCTGCGCAACCTGCTGGTACTGACGCAGTCGCTGCGCCTAGCGCGCCTGTAGAAGCTGTGCGTGAGGCCGCTCCGGTTGCCGCTGCACCAGCGCCTGCTGCTGACGCTCGCAAGCGCGACGAACCTCGTCGTCCGGACAAACCACGTGCCGACGATAACAATCGTCGTAGCGGCGGTGGCGATGGCGAGCGTAAAAACGCTCCACATCGTGCTTCGGTCAAAGAGAAAGCGCCTGCTCCGCGCGTTGCCCCACGGACTACCGACGAAGAAAGCGATGGCTTCCGTCGTGGTGGTCGCGGCAAGGCCAAGCTGAAGAAACGCAACGCCCACGGTTTCCAGAGCCCAACCGGCCCTGTCGTGCGTGAAGTGAAGATCGGCGAGACCATCACTGTTGGCGATCTCGCTCAGCAGATGTCGGTCAAGGCTGCTGAAATCATCAAGTTCATGTTCAAGCTGGGTACTCCAGCCACCATCAACCAGGTACTGGACCAGGAAACTGCCCAGCTGGTTGCTGAAGAGCTGGGCCACAAAGTGACCCTGGTCAGCGACACCGCCCTGGAAGATTCCCTGGCCGAGTCCCTGAAGTTTGAAGGTGAAGCGGTTTCCCGTGCTCCAGTCGTGACCGTCATGGGCCACGTTGACCACGGTAAGACTTCCCTGCTCGACTACATCCGTCGTGCCAAGGTTGCAGCGGGCGAAGCCGGCGGCATTACCCAGCACATCGGTGCCTACCACGTTGAAACCGACCGTGGCATGGTGACGTTCCTCGACACCCCTGGTCACGCCGCGTTTACCGCCATGCGTGCCCGTGGTGCCAAGGCGACCGACATCGTGATCCTGGTGGTTGCAGCGGACGACGGCGTGATGCCGCAAACCATCGAAGCCGTTCAGCATGCTAAAGCAGCTGGCGTGCCGCTGGTGGTTGCCGTGAACAAAATCGACAAGCCGGGCGCTGATCTCGATCGCATCCGTAGCGAACTGTCGGTTCATGGCGTGACTTCCGAAGAGTGGGGTGGCGACACTCCATTCGTACCGGTCTCGGCGAAGATGGGTACCGGCGTTGACGAACTGCTCGAAGCAGTCCTGTTGCAAGCCGAGGTCCTGGAACTGACCGCTACCCCATCGGCTCCTGGCCGTGGTGTTGTGGTTGAATCCCGCCTCGACAAGGGCCGTGGCCCGGTTGCGACCGTTCTGGTTCAAGACGGTACCCTGCGCCAAGGCGACATGGTGCTGGTCGGTTCGAACTACGGCCGTGTACGTGCCATGCTCGACGAGAACGGCAAGCCAATCAAGGAAGCCGGTCCAGCCATCCCTGTCGAGATTCTCGGCCTGGACGGTACCCCGGACGCTGGCGACGAGATGAGCGTAGTTGCCGACGAGAAGAAAGCCCGTGAAGTGGCTCTGTTCCGTCAAGGCAAGTTCCGCGAAGTCAAGCTGGCCCGTGCTCACGCCGGCAAGCTGGAAAACATCTTCGAGAACATGGGCCAGGAAGAGAAGAAGACGCTTAACATCGTCCTCAAATCTGACGTCCGTGGTTCCCTCGAAGCGTTGAACGGCGCCTTGAACGGCCTGGGTAACGACGAAGTGCAAGTGCGTGTTGTCGGTGGCGGTGTCGGTGGTATCACCGAATCCGACGCCAACCTGGCACTGGCTTCCAACGCTGTACTGTTCGGCTTCAACGTGCGTGCCGATGCTGGCGCACGGAAGATCGTCGAGCAGGAAGGCCTGGACATGCGTTACTACAACGTCATCTACGACATCATCGAAGACGTCAAGAAAGCCCTCACCGGCATGCTTGGCAGTGACGTTCGGGAAAATATCCTGGGTGTCGCCGAAGTCCGTGACGTGTTCCGTTCGCCGAAGTTTGGCGCGATCGCCGGTTGCATGGTTATCGAAGGTACTGTGCACCGTAACCGTCCAATCCGTGTACTGCGTGAAGACATCGTTATCTTCGAAGGCGAGCTGGAATCCCTGCGCCGCTTCAAGGATGACGCTTCCGAAGTACGTGCCGGCATGGAATGCGGTATTGGCGTCAAGAGCTACAACGACGTCAAGCCTGGCGACAAGATCGAAGTCTACGAGAAGGTTCAGGTTGCTCGCAGCCTCTAACTCGCGCACTTCAGGAGCCACGCCGCGTGTGGGCATGCAAATGCCCCGCGCAGTGTCCGGACTCTAAACGCAACGCCCGGTCTGGCTTTTGTCAGGCCGGGCGTTTGCCGCTTTCAGACCCCACGGGTTTCACCGTGTGGCAGTAACAGGTAACAAGACATGGCAAAAGAATACAGCCGTACCCAACGTATCGGCGATCAGATGCAGCGCGAGCTGGCCCAACTGATCCGTCGCGAAGTCAAAGACCCGCGCGTTGGCCTGGTCACCATCACCGCTGTTGAAGTGAGCCGTGACGTCGGTCACGCCAAGATCTTCATCACCGTGATGGGTCAGGACAACAGCGAAGAAATCGCGCAAAGCATCAAGGTGCTCAACTCCGCTGCAGGTTTCCTGCGTATGCAGTTGGCCCGTGAGATGAAGCTGCGCAGCGTGCCCCAGTTGCACTTCCACTACGACGAAAGCGTCGTGCGTGGTGCGCACCTGTCGGCCCTGATCGAGCGCGCCGTGGCTGAAGACAATCAGCATCCGTCCACACCTGAAGACGCCAAGGAGTAAGCGGTGGCTCAGGTCAAACGTATCCGTCGTAACGTCAGCGGCATCATCCTGCTCGACAAGCCCATTGGTTTTACCTCCAATGCGGCGTTGCAGAAGGTCCGCTGGCTGCTCAATGCCGAAAAGGCCGGGCACACTGGTAGCCTCGACCCCCTGGCTACTGGCGTGTTGCCATTGTGCTTTGGCGAGGCCACCAAGTTCTCGCAATACCTGCTCGATTCGGACAAGGGTTACGAAACCCTTATGCAGCTGGGCAAGACCACCACCACGGCAGACGCCGAAGGTGATGTTCTGCAGGTTCGCGACGTGACCGTTGGTCGTGCAGATATCGAGGCTGCCTTACCCGCTTTTCGTGGGCAAATCAGTCAGATACCGCCGATGTACTCGGCTCTCAAGCGTGATGGCCAGCCTCTTTACAAGCTGGCACGTGCGGGCGAAGTAGTGGAGCGTGAACCGCGTTCTGTTACTATTACGCGCTTGGAATTGCTCGCCTGTGAAGGCGACACCGCCCGCTTGGCCGTGGACTGCAGCAAAGGCACCTATATCCGTACCCTGGTGGAAGATATTGGTGAACAGCTCGGTTGCGGCGCGTACGTTGCAGAACTGCGACGCACCCAGGCTGGCCCTTTCACCCTGGCCCAGACGGTCACGTTGGAAGAGTTGGAAGCTGTACATGCCGAAGGCGGCAATGAAGCAGTTGATCGCTTCCTGATGCCATCGGACAGCGGTTTGCTGGATTGGCCATTGCTGCACTTCTCGGAACACAGCGCGTTCTACTGGCTCAACGGCCAGCCGGTCCGCGCACCGGATGCTCCGAAGTTCGGCATGGTGCGGGTACAAGATCATAACGGTCGCTTTATCGGTATCGGTGAAGTGAGCGAAGACGGGCGCATCGCGCCGCGTCGGCTGATTCGGTCAGAATGACCGAACGAGTGTGGCTGTTAACAGGCACGGTCAACACTCATTTTTAGATACAGGGATTTGTCCCTGGCCTGTTGAAACTGCCCTTTGGGTGGTTTCCTGAAAAAAGGATTGCCTCATGGCTCTCGACGTTCAAGAAAAAGCACAAATCGTAGCTGACTATCAGCAAGCTGTTGGTGACACTGGTTCGCCAGAAGTGCAAGTTGCACTGCTGACCCACAACATCAACAAGCTGCAGGGTCACTTCAAGGCCAACGGTAAAGATCACCACTCCCGTCGTGGTCTGATCCGCATGGTAAACCAGCGCCGTAAGTTGCTGGACTACCTGAAAGGCAAGGATCTGGGCCGTTACCAGGCTCTGATCGGTCGCCTGGGTCTGCGTCGCTAATCAGCGATTGCGCTAGAGGTTGGTTGTTTGCCGTGTGTCAGTGGGTTTCCCGCTGGCCCATGGCAGGCTCCCAGCCTCAAGTTTTATCTGGATACACGTTTTACCCTGGACAAGGGTTGGGCCGATTCCCGACATTGCCCAAGAATTTCGCAAGAAGACAAGTTCCCCAAGAGCCACAAAGAAGGTAGGACACCGTGAACCCGGTAATCAAAAAATTCCAGTTCGGTCAGTCGACCGTTACCCTCGAGACAGGCCGTATTGCCCGTCAAGCCTCCGGCGCAGTGCTGGTCACCGTTGACGACGACGTTACCGTATTGGTAACCGTTGTAGGCGCCAAGACCGCTGACCCAAGCAAAGGCTTCTTCCCTCTTTCCGTTCACTACCAGGAAAAGACTTACGCTGCCGGTAAGATCCCTGGTGGTTTCTTCAAGCGCGAAGGCCGTCCTTCCGAGAAAGAAACCCTGACTTCCCGACTGATCGACCGTCCGATCCGTCCGCTGTTCCCAGAAGGCTTCATGAACGAAGTGCAGGTTGTCTGCACCGTCGTTTCCACCAGCAAGAAGACCGATCCGGACATCGCTGCGATGATCGGCACCTCGGCTGCCCTGGCCATCTCCGGTATTCCTTTCGATGGCCCGATCGGCGCAGCTCGCGTTGCTTTCCACGAAAGCACCGGCTACCTGCTGAACCCAACTTACGAACAACAGAAAGCTTCGAGCCTGGACATGGTCGTTGCCGGTACTTCGGAAGCCGTGTTGATGGTTGAATCGGAAGCCAAAGAGCTGACCGAAGACCAGATGCTGGGCGCTGTACTGTTTGCTCACGACGAGTTCCAGGTTGTGATCAACGCTGTTAAAGAACTGGCTGCCGAAGCCGCCAAGCCGACCTGGACCTGGGCTCCTCAGCCAGAAGCCACTGAACTGCTGGGCGCTATCCGCTCCGAGTTCGGTGCTGCGATCTCCGACGCCTACACCATCACCATCAAGGCCGACCGTTACGCTCGCCTGGGTGAACTGAAGGATCAGGTTGTTGCCAAGCTGTCCGGTGAAGAAGGCCAGCCTTCTTCCAGCGAAGTCAAAGCAGCCTTCGGCGAAATCGAATACCGCACCGTTCGCGAAAATATCGTTAACGGCAAGCCACGTATTGACGGTCGCGACACCCGCACCGTACGTCCGCTGAATATTGAAGTCGGCGTTCTGCCGAAGACCCACGGTTCGGCCCTGTTCACCCGTGGTGAAACCCAGGCCCTGGTAGTCGCGACTCTGGGTACTGCCCGTGACGCACAACTGCTGGACACCCTGGAAGGCGAGAAAAAAGACCCGTTCATGCTTCACTACAACTTCCCTCCGTTCTCGGTAGGTGAGTGTGGTCGCATGGGGGGTGCTGGTCGCCGCGAAATCGGTCACGGCCGCCTGGCCCGTCGTTCGATTGCAGCCATGCTGCCTGCCGCCGACGTGTTCCCGTACACCATCCGTGTGGTGTCGGAAATCACCGAGTCCAACGGTTCCAGCTCCATGGCTTCCGTTTGCGGTGCTTCCCTGGCATTGATGGACGCTGGTGTGCCGATGAAGGCGCCAGTTGCCGGTATCGCCATGGGTCTGGTTAAAGAAGGCGAGAAGTTCGCCGTCCTGACCGACATCCTGGGTGACGAAGACCACCTCGGCGACATGGACTTCAAAGTAGCCGGTACCGCCAAAGGTGTTACCGCGCTGCAGATGGACATCAAAATCAAGGGCATCACCGAAGAAATCATGGAAATCGCTCTGGGCCAAGCCCTGGAAGCGCGCCTGAACATCCTCGGCCAGATGAACCAGATCATTGGTCAGTCCCGCACCGAGCTGTCGGAAAATGCTCCGACCATGATCGCGATGAAAATCGACACCGACAAAATCCGTGATGTCATCGGTAAAGGCGGCGCGACCATCCGTGCGATCTGTGAAGAAACCAAGGCTTCGATCGACATCGAAGACGACGGTTCGATCAAGATCTTCGGCGAAACCAAGGAAGCGGCTGAAGCTGCACGCCAGCGCGTCCTGGGCATCACCGCTGAAGCCGAGATCGGCAAGATCTACGTCGGTAAGGTTGAGCGCATCGTCGACTTCGGCGCGTTCGTCAACATCCTGCCGGGCAAGGACGGTCTGGTTCACATCTCCATGCTGAGCGATGCTCGCGTAGAGAAAGTGACCGACATCCTGAAAGAAGGCCAGGAAGTGGAAGTGCTGGTACTGGACGTGGACAACCGCGGCCGTATCAAGCTGTCCATCAAGGACGTAGCAGCAGCCAAGGCTTCGGGCGTTTAATTACTCCCAGGCTTTACGCTGAAAAAGAGGACTCTTCGGAGTCCTTTTTTTTGGGCTGCAGGAAAGTGAAGGTAAATCAGCCGTTTAGCCCAGGACAAAAGCCGCAACTTGCATGCAGGCACGATGGGCTTCATGCAAGTTGCACGATTCTGAATTTCGACAAAAAACATAAGCTATTGAATTTAAAGGTTTTTATTCTTATGCGAAAGTTGGCACAGCGCCTGCAACAGTACTGGTAACCCTGCAGCATTAACGTTGAAACGCTGCAGACCTTCGAAAAAACAGGAGTTACTCGTATGAAGAAGTTCGCTATCGCTGCTGCAACTGCCACCGCGCTGACCCTGACCATGGCTAACGTTGCGTTCGCCCAAACTTCCCAGGCTCCAATGGTTGTAGCCGCCGGTGAAGTGGACAAGGCCAAAGAAGCGACCACCGATACCTGGATCACCACTAAAGTCAAAGCTGACCTGGTTACCGAGAAAGGCATTCCTGGCACCGACATCAAAGTCGAAACCAACAAAGGTGTGGTCTCCCTGTCCTCCACTGTTGCTGTGACTGATGCACAAAAGGAAATGGCAGTAGCCATCGCCAAGAAAATCAAAGGCGTTAAAGCTGTATCGGCCGACGGCCTGAAAGCAGAGTAACGCGCAACGACTCGACTGGACTTAGGCAAGGCGGCCACGAGCGAGGCAGATATCCGCTCAATGCACCTTACAGGTTCATGCGACCGACCACAGGGATGTGGTCACTACGGGCCCCGACACTTGTGTCGGGGCCCGTTTTATTGTGGCGGGGAATACATGTCTGCGGATTATGCAGATCAAGTGTGGGAGCAGGCAGCCAGCTCCCACACTTTGGACTTATGGTGCCGGTAGTTACTCGGCATCCAGGTGCATTGGCGTAATTACCCGGCCATCTTTCTCGGCCTGGCCGAGGCTGGCATCAATGAAGTACACCCGATCGTCTTCCAACTGGCCCTTGTCGACCAGATAGTCCTTGATTGCACTCGCGCGGTCCTGGCCCAGTTTGCGTAGCAGCACATCACTGCCGCTCCAGAACTTGATCACGCCGTCGCGCAGCTTCGCCGAGCGCTCATCGCTGCCCAGGTCTTTCCACTCAGCCGGTGGCTGTTGCTTCAAGCGGGTGCGATAGATGCCTTCGAGCAGTGGCGCCTTTTCCTTTTCCGGTACTACAAGCAATGACGCCTGGGCCGGGACTTTATCGCCACGGCGCTGGAGTATCTTGTAGTAGTTGTACTGATACTCACGCTCAAGCCGCTCGGCGGCCAGGAACGGACCATCGCTGCTGGCTGCCGCAGTGCCTTCGATTTCCAGGCGCAGGGCAGGGCGCTCCTTGAGGGCTTTGGCGAGGCTGTTGAGGGCCGACTCGGCGTCTTTGCTCAGGGCGCTGGAGCCTGCGGCGAACGACACGTTGCCCAGGTCTTGCGAGCCTCCACCGGTCACCAGCCCGCCAATGAACTTGAACGGCGCCGTTGCCGCGCGCACTACCAGGTTGCGCAGGGTCTGCCAGACGATCGGCATCACACTGAACTGCGGGTTGTTCAAGTCGCCGGTCACCGGCAACTCGATGGAGATCTTGCCGTCAGTGTCCTTGAGCAGGGCAATTGCCAGGCGAATCGGCAGGTCCACCGCGTCCGCGCTGTCGACTTTCTCGCCCAGTTGCAGTTGCTCTACCACCACCTTGTTCTCGGCCTTCAACTGGCCCTTGGTGATCACGTAGTGCAGGTCCAGGTTGAGCCGGCCCTTACGGATACGGAACCCGGCAAACTTGCCCGAGTACGGTGTCAGGGTGGTCAGCTCGACGCGTTTGAAGCTGGTGGCGATGTCCAGCGCGGCCATCGGGTCAAACGGGTTGACGCTGCCCTTGATCGTCACGGGTGCATAGCGGTCAACCTTACCCTTGATGTCCACGCTGGCGGGTTTGGCCTGGCGGCTGTCGATGGTGCCGATCTGGCCATTGAGTTGCTGGATCGCCGTGGCAAAGTTCGGCGTCAGGCTGAAGTCGGCAAAGTTGGCCGAGCCGTCATTGATCGCGATCTGCCCGATACGGATGCCCAGGGGTTTTTCATTGCTCGCGCTGGATTTGGCCGTCGATTTGGCGCCACTGTCGGCAGGCTGTGGGATCAGCAGGTCATCGACGTTGGTGGTGCGATCATCGTTGATCATAAAGCGCGCATAGGGTTGCAGCAGGTTGATCTTGTCGATCGACAGGCTGTTGCCGTGCTGGTAGTTCAAGCCTTCCACCACCAGTCGCTGCCACTTGAGGAAGTCGCGGGTCTTGAGCGTGTCCAGGGTGTGCAGCTGATCCACTTGGGCGCGGCCGGTGATCTGCAGCGCGAGGGGCTCGGTGCTCTTGAGGTTCACATCGAGGTTACTGCCGAGCATGCCGCTGCGCAGTTCCAGGCGGATAAAGGGGCTGATATAGGACTGGGCAACCCGCAGGTCGATATCCTTGGTGTCGACTTTCAACTTGGCGCTGACCGGGTTCAGGTTGACCTGGCCGCTCGCCTGGATCTTGCCCTGCTTGCCCAGGCCACTGTCGATCTTGAGGGTGAAGGGGCTTTGATTGAGGCTGTCGAAGTCTTGTACATCGACATTCAGCGGGCCCAGCTCCAGGGCCACCGCAGGTTTTACCTGGCGATCAGCCAAGTGCACCTGATAGTTACGCAGTTGCACATCCTTGAGCAGCACTTGCCAAGGCTTGCTCGGCGCTGTCGACTCGGGTTTTGGCGAATCGGCCGCGGCGGGAGCGCTTGCTGGTTCAGGCTTGGTGGCTGGCTTGCTCGGCTGGCTGGCGAACAGTTTCTGCCAGTCCAGTTGGCCATCGGCTTCACGGGCGGCCCAGGTTTCGAGCTTGTTACTGCGGATTTTGCCCACGATCACTTGCTGCTTGGCCAGGTCGATCGAGGTTTCGCTGACATCCAGGCGCTCCAGGCGGGCCAGTGGCCGGCCATCCGGGGCCTTGATCGCGAACGGCGCGATGCTCGCCGAGACGTTGGTCAGGTTCAGTTCGGTTTCTTTGGCCAGGTTCAGCTTGTAGTCGGTACTGAAATTAAGGGTGCCGTCTTCCAAGACCAGGGGCACGGCGTCCCGCACATAGGGCCACCAGACTTTCATCTTGCCATCTGTGACCTTCAACTTACCCTCAGAGGCGATCGGCACCAGGCTGAAATTGCCGGTCCAGTCGATCTGCCCGCCCTCGGGGCCAGCGGCGACCAGGGTCATGTCGGCATTGTCTTCGGGCAGGGTGCTGAGGTTTTTCAGCTCGAAGTCGAGTTTGTCGTAGAGGAACTCGATAGGCTCGCTGGGGCGCACGTCTTCGAAGTGCACGTAACCGCTCGCCAGCTTGATGCGTTCGATGCGCAGCGGGAACGGTTTGCTTTCGGGGTCATCGGGGGTCGGTTCGCTCGGCGGCAACTTGAACAGTTGGGCCAGGTTGAGGGTACCGGTCTTGTCGAAGAGGATTTCGGTCTTCGGCTTGTCCAACTGCACATCGGCCAGGTGCAGGGCGCGGGTCCAGAGGCTGTCGATCTGCAGGTTGGCATAGAGGCGTTCAAAGCCCACCTGTTCCTTGCCCGGCTCACCGATTTTCAGGCCCCAGAGGGTCAGTTCCAGGCTGAACGGGTTGAGCTCGATACGCTCGATACGGGCCGGCACGGTAGCGTAATTGGCCAACTGTTGGTTGGCCACGCGAAGCGCAATACCGGGCAGAATCAAAAAGCCCAGCAAGCTGTAGAGTGCAAGGGCGGTCAGCAAGGCGCCTGTGGCGCGAATCAATCCTTTGGGCATGGGTGACGCCATCTATGTCGATCAGGAGTGCCTTGGAGTATGGCACGGGTTTACGGTTCCGAAGAACCGCGCCTTTATTACGCCAGACAGGTTCTTTCAGGGCAATCCTACAACTGCAGGATCAGGGTCTTCAGCGGCGGCTGCTGGTCTTGTGAGGGAAAGTCAGCGCCGGGTGTCATCACTGTCCAGTCGCGTACGGGGCGGCCAGCCTTTTCAGCACAGCGCAAGACCTGCTCGCGCCAGTCATCCATGCTGACCTTTGCCAGGTTGTTGCAGCAGATCAGTACACCGTTTTGCGCGGTGGCCAGCAATGCCGGCTTGAGCAGGCTCTGGTAGTCACGCAACAGGTCCACGGTACCAAAGGCGCTCTTGGCCCAGGCGGGTGGGTCGAGCAGCACCAGGTCATATTGACGTTGCTCCAGGCGCGGGTAGCTCGGCAGTTTTTGCCCGCGACGCTGGGTGATCGGCAGCCCGGCCAGTTGGCGGATTGCCGGGAAGTAATCGGACTGTACAAACGTCATGGCTGGCAGTTGCGGGTTCAACTCGCCGTTTTCGCGACCGACTGCCAGGTTGCCCTCGGCGAAGTCCAGGTTGCACACCTCGCGGGCCCCGCCGGCCGCTGCACTGAGGCCGACGCCGCAGGTGTAGGCAAACAGGTTCAGCACGCTTTTGCCGGCACTGTGCGCCTTGACCCAGCCGCGGGTATTGCGCAGATCCAGGAACAGCAGCGGGTCCTGCCCCGGGTGGCGACCGCGCACGCGATAGTTCAGGCCCCATTCGTGGCCAACCAGGTCTTCCAGGGCCGCAGGTTCGGCGCGGTACACCGTGTCTTCGCGGTCGATACGCGAGTTGCCTCGGGAGCGGTCGTTATAGACCAGCAGCAACTCCAGGCCCAGGTACTGGTTGATCATCAGGTGCACTTGCAGGAGCGCATCGCTGTCCAGGGACTGGTGAAAGCTCTGCACCATCAATTGCGGGCCGTAACGGTCGATGGTCAGGCCCCCCGCGCCTTCCTGGCTGCCATGAAACAACCGATAGCAATCGGTGCCTTGGGCATGCAGCTCGGCGAGCAGGTCTTGGCGGTGATCGAGGGCGGCGCGCAGCGCCTGATTCAGGGACGACATGGAGCGCGCCTTGCTGGGGAATTGAAGCGCGCAAGTTTAACAGCTCCTGTGGGCGTCGGCTTGCCGGCGATGGCGCGGGTGCAGGTCGATCAGTATCGCGGGCAAGCCAATTGCCACAGGGTGTGTGTCGTTACAGCAGGCCCATCCGCCTGTGGGCCCGTTGCACCGAACCATTGCGCATCGCCCAGCGCAGCAGCGGCGCGCTGCGCCTGACCCCGGCGCGGATCAGTTGGCGTTGCAGCGGGCTTTGCTGTTGACCCAGCATGTCACCCGCCCAGTCCGGTAGCAGGTCGATCCCGGCCTGCATCATCAGCGCCCCGAACGGCTTGGCCAGGGCGCTGGGAGCCGGGGCATCGAGCAACAGGCGCAGTACTTCGCGGCTGCGTTCGTCACACAGCAGTTGTGGGCGAATACGTTGCAGGTAATCAGCAATTTCCTGCCTTGAACGCGGCACGTGGCGAGCCCCCAGTTGTTCGGCGACCAGGGCAATCTCGCTGTAATACCGATCCTGGTCTCTGGGCGATAGATCCGGGTTTTTGTAGCGCAAATGCGCCGCCAGAAAGCTGCTGACTTCGGCGACGTGAACCCAGGTCAGCAATTCAGGATCACTGGCCGCGTAGGGGCGCCCGTCAGGTGCGTGCCCGACCACTTGCAGGTGGATGGTGCGCACCTTTTCGATCAGCCATAACGCGTCGCGGCGCGAGCCAAACGTAGTACCGGAAATAAACTGCGAAGTGCGGCGCAAACGCCCAAGCATGTCCTGGCGAAAATTCGAATGGTCCCACACGCCGGCCAGCGCCAGGGGATGAAGCGCCTGCAACATCAAGGCGCTGATACCCCCGATCAGCATGCTGCTGAAGTCACCATGGACCTTCCAGCTCACCGAGTCCGGGCCGAACAGCCCTGGGTCGCCCTTGGGGCTTTCCAGGTCCAGATTGCCCAGGGACAGCCCCGTCAGGCTCATCAGTTGGGATTCGATACGGTTGCGCAGAAATTCCATGGTGGCTTGGGGGTTCCTATCGGTTCAGGCGCTTGTCGATCAGGCCGTCGACCACGCTCGGATCGGCCAGGGTCGAGGTATCGCCCAGGCTGTCCAGTTCGTTGCAGGCGATCTTGCGCAGGATACGCCGCATGATCTTGCCTGAACGGGTTTTCGGCAAGGCCGGCGCCCATTGGATCAGCTCCGGCTTGGCAAAGCCGCCGATTTCCTTGCTGACCAGGTCCAGCAGGTGTTTTTTCAGCGCATCGCTGGGCTCGACGCCATTCATCGGTGTGACAAACGCATAGATGCCCTGGCCCTTGAGGTCATGGGGATAGCCGACGACGGCAGCCTCGGCCACTTTGTCATGCAGCACCAGCGCGCTTTCCACCTCGGCGGTGCCGATGCGATGGCCGGAGACGTTGATCACGTCATCAATACGCCCGGTGATCCAGTAGTCGCCATCCTCGTCGCGCCGCGCACCGTCGCCGGTAAAGTAGTAGCCGGGGTAGGGCTTGAAGTAGGTGTCGATCATCCGCTGCGGGTCGCCATACACGCTGCGGATCTGCCCCGGCCAACTGGCTTTGATCGCCAGGACGCCGCTGCCGGCGCCGCTGATTTCCTTGCCCTGCTCGTCGAGCAATACCGGCTGCACCCCAAACATCGGCTGGGTCGCGCAGCCGGGCTTGATGCGCTGGGCGCTGACCAGCGGGCTGAGCATGATGCCGCCGGTCTCGGTCTGCCACCAGGTATCGACAATCGGGCAGCGCTGCTCGCCGACGGCATTGAAATACCACTCCCAGGCTTCCGGGTTGATCGGCTCGCCGACACTGCCGAGCAATCTCAGGCTGGCCCTGGACGTACTTTCCAGCGGGCCATGACCCTCGCGCATCAAGGCCCGCAGGGCGGTGGGCGCGGTGTAGAAAATATTCACCTGATGTTTATCGATCACCTGCCAGAAGCGCGAGCTGTCCGGGTAACTCGGCACACCCTCGAACATCAGGGACGTGGCGCCATTGGCCAGCGGCCCGTACACGATATAGCTATGGCCCGTGACCCAGCCGACATCGGCGGTGCACCAGAACACTTCGCCCTCGCGATAATCGAGCACGTATTTGAAGGTCATCGCCGCTTGCAGCAGATAGCCGCCGGTGGTGTGCAGCACGCCCTTGGGCTTGCCGGTACTGCCGGAGGTATAGAGGATAAACAGCGGGTCTTCGGCAGCCATCGGCTCGGGCGGACATGCGTCGCTGACCGCTTCCACCGCCTGTTGATACTTGAGGTCGCGCCCTTCAGTCCAGGCTACGGGCGCACCGGTTCGTTCCACCACCAGCACCGTCGTGACATTCGGACAGCTGGCCAGGGCCTTGTCGACATTCTGTTTCAGCGCCACCGGTTTACCGCCGCGTACGCCTTCATCGGCGGTGATCACGGTGCGGCAGTCGGCATCCAGGATACGGTCGCGCAGGGCATCCGGTGAGAACCCGCCAAACACCACGGAATGCACCGCACCAATCCGCGTGCAGGCCAGCATCGCGTAGGCGGCTTCCGGAATCATCGGCATGTAGATACACACCCGGTCGCCTTTTTTCACGCCACGGCTTTTCAGCACATTGGCCAGGCGGCTGACGTTTTGGTGAAGTTGGCGGTAGGTGATTTTGGAAGATTTTGCAGGATCATCGCCTTCCCAGATAAAGGCCGGCTGATCGGCGCGTTGCGCCAGGTGACGGTCAATGCAGTTGTAGCTGACGTTCAACTGGCCACCGGCAAACCACTGCGCGGCGCCGGTGTTGATATCGCAGTGCTGGACGGTCTGCCAGGGCGTGATCCAGTCGAGCAGCGCCTTGGCCTGTTCGGCCCAGAACGTATCGGGGTGTTCGATGGATTGCCGATAGAGGCGCTGGTAGCCCTCTTGACTGAGTTGCGCGCCCCGGCGCACTGCATCGGCATGGGGAAACTGGCTGATATCGAACATTAGGGATCCCTCTTCTTGTTATAGAGACAAGAGTTCAAGGCTGGTCCCTGGGGGAGCTGGCAAGCCAGCTCCCCCAGGGGGCGCTTGTGCAGGTTCAATCCCTGATTGTAGTGCCGATCACATCAACCGCGGTGACGACCACGGAAGTAGTTGATCAAGCCTTGGGTCGAGGCATCGTCGGCCAAGGTTTCCTCGGCGCCCGTCAGGCGGTTGTAGACGCCCTTGCCCAGTTCCTTGCCCAGCTCCACGCCCCATTGGTCAAAGGCGTTGATGCCCCAGATGACGCTTTGTACGAATACTTTGTGTTCATACATCGCCACCAGCGCGCCCAGACGGCGCGGGCTGATCCGCTCCACCACCAGGGTGTTGCTCGGGCGGTTGCCCGGGATCACCTTGTGCGGCGCCAGCTTTTGTATTTCGTCTTCGGCCATGCCTTTGTCACGCAACTCTGCTTCGGCTTCGCTGCGGGTTTTGCCGAGCATCAGCGCCTGGCTCTGGGACAGGCAGTTGGCATACAGCCACTGATGGTGGTCGGAGACCGGGTTGAAGCTGACGATCGGCACAATGAAGTCGGCCGGGATCAACTGGGTGCCCTGGTGCAGCAACTGGTGGTACGCGTGCTGACCGTTGCAGCCCACGCCGCCCCAGATAACCGGGCCAGTATCGGTGGAAACCGGCGTGCCGTCCTGGCGTACGCTCTTGCCGTTGGATTCCATGTCCAACTGTTGCAAGTGCTTGGTGATGTTACGCAGGTAGTGGTCGTACGGCAGGATCGCGTGGCTCTGGGCGCCCCAGAAGTTGCCGTAC
Source organism: Pseudomonas sp. FP818 (assembly GCF_030687335.1). Classification (NCBI taxonomy): domain Bacteria; kingdom Pseudomonadati; phylum Pseudomonadota; class Gammaproteobacteria; order Pseudomonadales; family Pseudomonadaceae; genus Pseudomonas; species Pseudomonas sp. FP818. Next base: position 872,988 of record NZ_CP117427.1, read on the forward strand.
CACACACCCAGCAGGCCCAGCAGCACCGGCATGTTTGCCTCGAACGGCGCGGTCTGGAAGTGCTGGTCCATGGTGTAGGCACCCGACAGCAGTTCCTTGAAGTTGGACATGCCAATGGCCAGGGCGATTGGCAAGCCGATGGCCGACCACAACGAGTAACGGCCGCCGACCCAATCCCACATCGGGAAGATGTTCTCTTCACGGATACCGAAGGCCACGGCCGCCGCGTTGTTGCTCGACACGGCGATAAAGTGGCGATACAGCTCGGCTTCCGAGCCACCCTGGGCCAGGTACCAGGCGCGGGCGGCCTGGGCGTTTTTCAGGGTTTCCAGGGTGTTGAAGGACTTCGACGAGACGATAAACAGCGTGGTCTCGGCGCGCAGCTTCTGGGTTAGCTCGTGGAATTCACTGCCATCGATATTCGCCAGGTAGTGGCAGCGCACGCCTTTATGGGCGTAGGACAACAGTGCCTCGGAGACCAGCTCTGGGCCGAGGAACGAACCGCCGATGCCGATGTTGACCACGTCGGTGATCGGCTTCTCGGTGTAGCCACGCCACAGGCCGTCATGGATGCGGCCCACCAGGTCGGTGATCTGGTTCAGCACCTTGTGCACGTCGGGCATGATATTGGTGCCGTTGACCGACAACTTGTCGCCCACCGGGCGGCGCAGTGCGGTGTGCAGCGCCGGACGACCTTCCGAAGAGTTGACCGGCTCGCCATCGAACAGCGCCTTGATTGCGCTTTTGAGATCGACTTCGTTGGCCAGGCCCACCAGCAGGTCGCGGGTTTCAGGGGTAATCAGGTTTTTCGAGTAATCGAGGAAAAGTCCGCAGCTGCTCAACGTGAACTGGGTAAAGCGCTGGGGATCGGCATTAAACGCTTCGCGCATGCTGAAATCCTGCATGGCTTGGCGATGTTGATTGAGCGCTTGCCAGGCGGGCAGAGCGGTAACGTCATGAGGGGTGCGGTAATACGCCATCGCTGCGGGTTTCCTTTTTATTACTGGGACTGCTTTTAGGACACTTCTAAACCCGGAACATCCAGTTTTGTATCAAGGTTTGGGTTCCAGACAGCGCTAACTATAACGCCGGGCGATTACATTAAACCTAGCGTGTCGATATGTCTTGGCTTTGTCTGCGCGCAAGCCGGTACTTTTTTATACCGGGGCCTGGGAGGCGCTAAAAACTGAATGTGGGAGCGAGCTTGCCCGCGATGGTGCTGGGTCAGCGACAAATACATCGACTGACCGTCCGCCATCGAGGGCAAGCCCGCTCCCACATGGGGAGATTGCCAGGCTTAAGCGCTGAGGTTGAGGTGCAGGTTGTCGATCAACCGTGTTGCGCCCAGGTACGCGGCGACCAGGATCACCACATCACGATCCTCGGCGGTTGCCGGACGCAGGTGCTGGCCCTGGCAGACTTCCAGGTAGTCCATGCGCAGGCCGGCGGCCTCGATGTGCTGGACCTGCTCGGCCCGCAGCTTGGCGAAGTCGCGGTCGCCGTTTTCAATGGCGGTGGCGATATGACGGAGGCTGCGGTACAGCACCGGGGCGATGGCGCGCTGTTCTTCAGTCAGGTAACCGTTGCGCGAGGACAGCGCCAGGCCGTCCTCGGCGCGCACGGTGGGCTCGCCAATGATCTGGATCGGCATGTTCAGGTCGCGCACCATGGCGCGGATCACCGCCAGTTGCTGGTAGTCCTTTTGCCCGAACACCGCCAGGTCGGGCTGGACCATGTTGAACAGTTTGCTCACCACCGTCGCCACGCCCTCGAAGTGACCCGGGCGGCTGGCGCCGCACAGGCCTTCGGACAGTTGCGGCACGCTGACCCGGGTCTGCACCGTCATGCCGTCGGGGTACATCTCGTCGACGGTGGGGGCGAACAGCAGGTTGCAGCCCGCCACCAGCAGCTTTTCCTGGTCGGCGGCCAGAGTGCGCGGGTACTTGTCCAGGTCTTCACCGGCGCCAAACTGCAGTGGGTTGACGAAAATGCTCGCCACCACGAAGTCGGCTTGTTCGGCGGCGCGTGTCACCAGCGTAGCGTGGCCGGCATGCAGGTTGCCCATGGTCGGCACGAAGCCAATGCGCTTGCCGGCGTTACGCGCGTGAGTGACGGCGGCCCGCAGTTCGCGCAGGGTTTTTACGGTGTTCATGCAGAGAATCCGTGTTCGAGGCCAGGGAAGGTAACGGCTTTGACTTCAGCCACATAGGCGCTCAGCGCGGCCTGGATGTTGTCCTGGCCGGTCATGAAGTTCTTCACGAATTTGGGGGCGCGGCCGGTGAGGTTCAGGCCGAGCATGTCATGCAGCACCAGGACCTGGCCGTCGGTCGCGCTGCCGGCGCCAATGCCGATCACCGGGATTTTCACCGCCTGGGTGATTTCTTCCGCCAGTTCGCTAGGCACGCACTCGAGCACAATCATTGCAGCGCCGGCCTGCTCCAGGGCGATGGCGTCGGCCCGCATCTGCCGGGCTTGGGCTTCATTACGGCCCTGGACCTTGTAGCCACCCAGGATATTGACGGACTGTGGCGTGAGGCCCATGTGTGCGCATACCGGAACGCCGCGTTCAGCCAACAATCGGATCGACTCGGCAAGCCACAAGGCACCTTCGACCTTGATCATATGTGCCCCGGCCTGCATCAGCTTGCCGGCGTTCTGGAAGGTCTGCTCAAGCGTTGCGTACGCCATGAACGGCAGGTCGGCGATGATAAAGGCGCCTTCGTTACCGCGCTTGACGCTGGCGGTGTGGTAGGCAAGTTCATCGGTGGTGACGGGGAGGGTGCTGTCATTCCCTTGAAGAACCATGCCCAGGGAGTCGCCCACCAGTAACACCTCGACCCCGGCCTGGCAGCAAGCCTGGGCGAACGTGGCGTCATAGCAGGTCAGCATGGTGATTTTTTCACCCTTGAGTTTGAGGCTCTGCAAGGTGGTCAGGGTAATGTCTGGCATGAAAAGGGTCCTCGTTCAGGCGCTTGGAAACAGCGAGTAACGCGCGTGAGTCTTCGTTTATACAGGCGCACTTTCTTCAGAGCAGTGCTTATAAGGCCTGGATTGCGCCCTTCAGCGCCGGGTTGGCGGCAGCGGGACGCCTATAGTCGTGAGGAGGACTCTGGAAGTCAATTGGATGTGTTACCGCATTGTTACGAGCGGGGTGTTACCGCTGTTACTGATGCGATTCAGCAGGTAAAAGGCGTGCTCGGCCAGCGCCCACAGGGCTTGAGTCAAGCAGGAGGCAGGCGTTCCAGGCCGACGAATGGGCATTGATCGAGCAGATCACTGAGTAGGCGGCCGTCAGGCAGTTGCAAAGTGGCCGGTGCCAGTTCGGCAAGTGGATACAACACAAAAGCCCTTAGATGCATCTGGTAATGAGGCACCTTGAGGTGCGGCTCATCAATCAGGCGATCGCCAAACAGCAGGATATCCAAGTCCAGGGTGCGCGGGCCCCAACGCTCAAGGCGTTCGCGACCCTGGTCGTTCTCGATGGCTTGCAGCGCATCCAGCAGTTCCAGTGGCGCGAGGGTGCTGTTCAGCGCCGCCACCGCATTGGTATAGCGGGGCTGGCCGGGAAGCAGGGAATCACTTTGGTAGAAGGCAGAAACACCGACGAATGTGGTGTTCGGCAACTGCGCCAACGCCTCGATGGCGTTGCGCAATTGCTGTTGCGGGGCAGCGAGGTTGCTGCCCATGCCGATGTAGATACGCTCCACGGTGCTTATTCGCCAGAGGTATCGGCGGCACTGCGCTTGCGTTTGCTACCGCTGCTGCGGCGGCGCTTTTTCGGGCCGTCGCCAGTGGGTTCGCCTTTGCTGCTCAGTTCACGAATCATCTCGCGACGTTCGCTGTCATTGGCGTCCTGGTAGTCGGTCCACCATTCGCCCAGGCCATCAGTCTGCTCGCCGGCGCTTTCACGCAGCAGCAGGAAGTCATAGCCGGCACGGAAGCGCGGGTTGTCCAGCAGCAGGTCGGCACGTTTGCCACTGCGCCGTGGCAGGCGTTCCTGCATGTCCCAGATCTCGCGGATCGGCATGGTGAAGCGCTTGGGGATTGCGATGCGCTGGCATTGCTCGGCGATCAACTCGTGCGCGGCTTCCTGCATCGCTGGAATCGGCGGCATGCCACGGTTCTGCAGGCGCAGCACGCGGGCGGGCAGCGCCGGCCAGAGCAGGGCGGCAAACAGGAATGCCGGGGTCACCGGTTTGTTCTGTTTGATCCGCAGGTCAGTGTTGATCAACGCTTCACTGATCAGCGTGTGGGTGTACGTGGGGTTGTGCTCCAGTGCATCGGCGCTGGCCGGGAACAGTGGGTCGAACAACTGCAGGTCCACCAGCATTTCGAAGGTGTCGGCGGCATGCCCGGAAAGGAACAGCTTGAGCACTTCCTCGAACAGGCGTGCCGAAGGGATTTCCCGCAGCATCGGCGCCAGCTCGCGAATCGGCGCGGCCGTATGTTTCTCGATGCCGAAGTTCAGCTTGGCGGCAAAGCGCACGGCCCGCAGCATGCGCACCGGGTCTTCCTGGTAGCGCTGCGTAGGGTCGCCGATCAGGCGGATCAGGTGGTTGCGAATATCGTGTACGCCGTTGGCGTAATCGAGGATGCGCTCGCTGACCGGATCGTAATAGAGGGCATTGATGGTGAAGTCGCGGCGTTGCGCGTCTTCTTCCAGGGTGCCGTACACATTGTCCCGCAGGATGCGTCCGCTTTCGTTGCGGGAAGACTGGTTGCTGTCTTCCTCTTCATCGTTTTGCGGGTGGCCTGCTCGGAAGGTGGCGACCTCGATGATCTCGCGACCAAAGTGGATATGCACCAACTTGAAGCGCCGACCGATGATCCGCGCGTTGCGAAACTCGGCGCGCACTTGTTCAGGCGTGGCGCTGGTGGCGACGTCGAAATCCTTGGGAGTGATGTTGAGCAACATGTCGCGCACACAACCACCGACCAGGTAGGCCTGGTAGCCAGCGTTCTGCAGGCGTTCGACGATGTTCACCGCATAACGGCTGAACTGGGCGCGCTGCAGCGAATGTTGATTGCTGTTGAGCACTTCAGGCGTGCTGCGAATGTGTTGCGTACGACGCAAGGGGGAACGGAATGACTGGAACAACTTCTTCAGCATGGGATGCACTGTTTGAAGGAATGTTCGGCCATAACGAAGAATGACCGCATGATGGGCCGGGATTCTAGCATTTAGTCAGGGGATGGTGTAGGAACTAGCTGCAAGCGTTGAGCCAGATGCTTAAATAAGCCGGTGCGGCGCTCAAATCGCAGAAACTACAAGGGGAGCCGAAGCTCCCCCAGAAAGTAGTTGCGTGCTCTATTTTTATTATTGGTTTCGGGCTTCTTGTTTTTGTTGATCGCCCTCGCCATGAGATTTGACCTTCATGACACTCCCAATCGGGAGTCAAGAGCAAACGGATTGCTTTGGTCGCTGTGTTGCGATGATCAATGATCCAACCAGTTCAGGCTCTGCCTTAGGGCAGTTTTTGTTGTTCTCGGCCTGGTTGCGGGGCAAGCCCCAAATGCAACGCCTCTCCAAAAGAATCAGTTAGCTGCGCCTCCGCCGTGTTGTTTTTATTGTGCGTGAGTCGATTCGTCTTATTTTTATTGTGTGTGTACGGTGCTTTTTATTGTTCTTGTACTAAGCATATAGCAGGGTGCGTGCCAACTTTTGCGAGCCCCAGCAAAATCAGGGGGATGGCCGGGTTTTGGGTGTTTGGCAGGCGAAAAAAAGCCGGGGCTTCGTTACCGTAAGCCCCGGCTTTTTGTTACGTGAATATCTGAGGTAACAGTTTTTTCACGTTTGGGGTGTTACCCAATGTGAGTTGACCTCAGCTTTCGCTGGCAACCCCGGTCTTGCGCCGTGGAATGCCCAGGCGCTGGCGCCGTTCCCACAGGCACTTGCGGCTGACACCCAGTTTGCGCGCCAGTTCGGTCTCGGTCATATGGTCCTGGTGCTCCAGGACGAAGTGCTGGAAGTAGTCTTCCAGGGACAAGTCTTCTGTAGGCTCATGGCTGGTGTTACTGCCGCCCTGTTGTGGTGCCAGGCCAATGAAGTCGTCATCGTCCAGGTCACTCAGTTCGATATCAATGCCCAGCAGCTCGGCGGAGATCTGCGGGCTCTCCGAAAGAATCACAGCCCGCTCCACGGCGTTTTCCAGCTCGCGCACGTTACCTGGCCACGAATAGTGGCGGATGGCTTGCTCGGCGTCGGCCGCAAACGTCAGGTCGGTACGGTTGACGCGCGCGCTCTGGCGCAACAGGAATGCATTGGCAATCTCGTTGACGTCGGCACCGCGTTCGCGCAGGGCCGGCAGCTTGAGGGCGATTACGTGCAGGCGGTAATACAGGTCTTCGCGGAACTGGCCGATTTTCGCCAGGCTCTTCAGGTCCCGGTGAGTCGCGGCGATCAGGCGCACATCGACTTTTTGTGACTGCACCGAGCCGACCCGGCGAATCTCGCCCTCCTGCAATACGCGCAGCAGGCGTGCCTGGGCTTCCAGGGGCAGCTCACCGATTTCGTCGAGGAACAGCGTGCCGCCGTCCGCCGCTTCCACCAGGCCGGCGCGTCCGGCGCTGGCGCCGGTAAAGGCACCTTTCTCGTGGCCGAACAGTTCGGATTCGATCAAGGATTCGGGGATTGCCGCGCAGTTCACCGAGATCATCGGGGCCTTGGCGCGTTTGGACAGGTTGTGCAGGGCGCGGGCCACCAGCTCTTTGCCGGTGCCGGACTCGCCCTGGATCAGGACATTGGAGTCCGTGGGCGCAACCTTGCGGATCTTGACGTACAGGTCCTGCATGGGCGGGCAGGAGCCGATGATGCCGATTTCGCCATTGCTGTTGTCGACCCCGGGTTTGTCGCTGGCGGCCTTGCCGGCCGGCCGTTCCGCCGGGGCACTGTTGGTGGACTGGCGGTCACGCAGGATGCGCGCCACGGCCTGGAGCATTTCGTCGTGGTCGAAGGGCTTGGCGATGTAGTCCACCGCGCCCATCTTCATGGAGTCTACGGCCGAGCGCAGGCTGGCATAGCTGGTCATGATCAGCACCGGCGTGCCCTGGCCCAGCTTGATCAGTTCGGTACCGGGCGCGCCAGGCAGGCGCAGGTCACTGACAATCAGGTCGAATGTGGGAATGCTGAAACGCTCTTGGGCTTCCTGCACCGAGCCGGCTTCGCTGACCTGGTACTGATTACGTTCAAGCAGGCGACGCAAGGCAGAGCGGATAATGGTTTCGTCTTCGACGATCAAAATGTGCGGCATTGATTCAATTCTCTCGACGGTCTCAGTTCACAGCGGACGTCGCTTCGACATGACGCGGCAAGGTCACCCGAATACGGGTGCCGCGTTGGCTTTCGGTGTCAGCCGGGCTGTCGATGGTGATTTGTCCATAATGCTCTTCAACGATGGAATAGACCAGTGCAAGGCCCAGACCGGTACCTTCACCAGGATCCTTGGTGGTGAAGAAGGGTTCGAACAATCGGTCCATGATGTTCTGTGGAATACCGCTGCCTTCGTCTTCGACGATCAGGTCTACCGTGTGCTCGTAAGCCTCGCTCTTGACCCTTACCGCACTGCCGGCGGGTGTCGCGTCGCGGGCATTGGACAGCAGGTTGATCAGCACCTGGGCCAGGCGTTGTGAGTCGCCGACCACCCAGTGTTCCGGATCGCACAAGTTATAGAACTGTACTTCGAAATTACGCCGGTTCAAGGCCAGCAGCCCAATAGCATCCTGGGCGACTTCAGCCAGGCACACCGCTTCATCGTGATTCTGGTGGCCGCCGGCATGGGCGAAGCTCATCAGCGATTGCACGATGCGCGAGACGCGTTTGGTCTGCTCGAGGATCTGCCCGCTGATTTCGGTGATTTCGTCGTCTTCTTCGCGCTCCTCGCGCAGGTTCTGCGCCAGGCACGCGATACCGGTGATCGGATTGCCGATCTCGTGGGCCACGCCTGCCGCCAGGCGCCCGATACTGGCCAGGCGCTCGGAATGCACCAGCTTGTCTTCGAGCATCTGGGTTTCAGTGAGGTCTTCGACCAGCAATACCAAGCCACTGTTGCCTGGGGCCAGGGGTTCGTCGATGGCCGCTTTGTGCAGGTTCAGCCAGCGGGTCTGGCCATCCAGGGCCAGGTGCTGTTTGTGCAAGTGTTCGTCGGGCAGGTTGATAAAGCCCTGCAGCAACTCGCGCCAGGGATCGCCGATGGTGGTCAGGCGCGAGCCGACCACGCGCTGGGCGGCGATGCCGGTCAGCTCTTCCATGGCCTTGTTCCACATCAGGATCTCCTGGTCCTTGGCCAGGGAGCACACGCCCATGGGCAGTTCCTGCAGGGTCTGGCGGTGGTAGCGGCGCAGGGCATCGAGTTCGGCGGCAAGGCCGGTGAGGCGTGAGTGGTAGTCTTCCAGCCGGCTCTCGATAAAGTGGATATCTTCAGTTACATAGTTTTCGCCGCCGGCCTTGTAGGGCAGGAAGGTCTCGACCATGTCCTGGGACACGCTGGGGCCCATCAACCCGGACAGGTTGGCCTCGATGCGGTCGCGCAGGCGGCGCAGGGCATAGGGGCGGCGCTCGTCGAAAGGCAGGTACAGATCGCGCAGTGCCTGTTCCACTTCCTTTTGTGCAGCCTTGGCGCCCAGGGGCTTGGCCAGTTGCGTGGCGAATTCCTGGGGCGAGGCGGCATGCAGTTCGCGGCGTTGCGGGCGGCGTACGTTATCCACCGCGCAGGCTTCGGCCGCACTGGTTTCTTCGGGGCTGGCGTTGGTGAACAGGGAGATCAGGGTGAACATCAGTACGTTGGCCGCCAGTGAGGCGATGGCTGCCATGTGCCAACTGGTGTCATCCAGCACGTAGATCATGTTCAGCAGCGGGATGTAGAAACCCTGCAGGTTGCCGACCAGTGGTAGCAGCATGGTCACCAGCCACACCAGGATCCCCGCCAGCAGCCCGGCGATAAATCCACGCCGATTGGCGGTTGGCCAGTACAGCACCGACAACACCCCCGGCAGGAACTGCAAGGTGGCGACGAAGGCCACAATGCCGAGGTTGGCCAGGTCTTGCTCGGCCGCCATCAGCAGGTAGAAGCCATAGCCGGCCATGATGATGGCCACGATCAGCGCGCGGCGTGTCCATTTCAGCCAGCGGTAGATATTGCCTTCGGCGGGCGGCTGATACAGCGGCAGCACCAGGTGGTTGAGGGCCATGCCCGACAGCGCCAGGGTGGTGACGATAATCAAGCCACTGGCCGCCGATAACCCACCGACATAGGCCAGCAGCGCCAGGGATTTACTGTTGGCGGCGATGCCGATGCCGAGGGTGAAGTATTCCGGGTTGGTGGTGGCCCCCAGTTTCAGCCCGGCCCAGAGGATCAGCGGCACCGCCAGGCTCATCAGCAACAGGAACAGGGGCAGGCCCCAGCTGGCGCTGACCAGCGAACGCGGGTTGAGGTTCTCGGTGAAGGTCATGTGGTACATGTGCGGCATGACGATGGCCGAGGCAAAGAACACCAGCAGCAACGTGCGCCAGGGGCCTTCCTGCAGCGGAGTGTGCAGGGCGGCGAGGGCGGTCTGGTTTTGCAGCAGCCACAGCTCAAGTTGTTGCGGGCCGTCGAACACCCCGTACAGCGCGTACAAGCCCACGCCACCGATGGCGATCAGCTTGATCACCGACTCGAAGGCAATCGCAAACACCAGGCCTTCGTGTTTTTCCCGGGTGGCGATATGCCGCGAGCCGAAAAAAATCGTGAACAGGGTGATCAGCGCACAAAAGCTCAGGGCCACCCGATGTTGCACCGGCTCGTGGGTAAGAATACCGATGGAATCGGCCACTGCCTGGATCTGCAGGGCCAGCAGCGGCAGCACGCCAATCAGCATGAAGATCGTGGTCAGCGCGCCGGCCCAGGTGCTGCGAAAGCGGAAGGCAAACAGGTCAGCCAGCGACGACAGTTGGTAGGTGCGGGTGATTTTCAGGATCGGGTACAGCAGCACCGGCGCCAGCAGGAAGGCCCCGGATACCCCGAGGTAGCTGGAAAGAAACCCATAGCCATATTGGTAGGCCAGGCCCACCGTGCCATAGAACGCCCAAGCGCTGGCATAGACGCCCAGGGACAAGGTGTAGGTCAGCGGGTGGCGAATGATCGCCCGCGGGATCATCCCACGCTCACTGATCCAGGCCACCCCGAACAGCGCGGCCAGGTAGGCGGCGCTGATCAGCAGCATCTGGGTCAGGCTAAAGCTCATCGGCATCTTTTTGGCTCTGCAGGATGAAAGTCACGACGATCAGGATCAACCACAGCAGATAGGGGCGATACCAGGCGCCCGTGGCGTCGATCCACCAGTCCATGATGGCGGGAGAAAACAGGTAGATCCCGACGACCAGCAGCAGGACCAATCGATAGATGTACATGTTGGCCTCTGATTGAAAAACTGCGGCGATGTTAACGGATGGTTGGCAGGCTGCAAGCGTCTTCAGTGCAATTGCGCTTCGGCCAGGGTCAGTGTGCGCGGGATCCGGGTGGCATCCCAGTGCCGGATGCCCCAACCGAGCAGTTCCTGTGGGCTGGCGTGGAGCAGCTCATCCCCCGGCTGCTGGCCGAGGGCGCGCAGGGCCCTGAGTAGCAGAGGTGTGGCCTGGTCGGGCGTTAGCGGCGGCGAGCGGTAGGATTTACCCAGCTTGTTACCGTCCGGCTGGATGATCAGCGGTACATGCAGGTAGCGCGGCTGGCGCAGGCCCAGCAGTTCTTGCAGGTACAGCTGGCGCGGCGTGGAGTCCAGCAGGTCGGCGCCGCGCACGATATCGGTGACACCTTGCCAGGCATCGTCGAGCACCACCGCCAGTTGGTAGGCATACAGGCCGTCGCGGCGGCGGATGACGAAATCGCCTACATCGCGGCCCAAGTGTTGTCGGAATTGGCCTTGTACGCGGTCAGTGAAATGGTATTCCAGTTCGGGAACCCGTAGGCGAATGGCAGCATCCTGCTGAGCGTGGCCGGCGTTGCGGCACAGGCCCGGGTAAATGCCGTTATACGGTTCCAGTTGCTTGCGTGAGCAGGTGCAGGCGTAGGCCAGGCCATGGTTGAACATGTCGTTCAGGACTTTGGCGTAGGCATCATGCCGCTCGCTTTGTCGGACCAGTTCCCCGTCCCATTCAAAACCATAGCTTTCCAGAGCATGCAGGATCGCCGCCTGGGCGCCGGGCTCTTCACGGGGAGGGTCGAGGTCTTCCATGCGCATCAGCCAGCGGCCTTGATTGGCGCGGGCGTCGAGATAGGATGCGAGGGCTGCAACCAGGGAGCCGAAGTGCAAATGGCCGCTGGGGGTGGGGGCGAAACGCCCGATATAGGGAGAGGCTGTCATGGCCTGGATATTACTGGAAAACCGCCAAACCCCAGAAACAAAAATGGGGCGTTTGCACGCCCCATTTGTTCGGCCCGGCAGGGATTACTTGCCGACCTGTTTTTCCTTGATTTCTGCAAGGTTCTTGCAGTCCACACACATGTCTGCGGTCGGACGGGCTTCCAGGCGACGAATACCGATCTCGATGCCACAGGATTCGCACCAGCCGTATTCTTCGTCCTTGATCAGTTGCAGCGTCTTGTCGATCTTCTTGATCAACTTGCGCTCGCGATCGCGCGCACGCAATTCCAGGGCAAATTCTTCTTCCTGGCTGGCACGGTCTGCCGGGTCAGGAAAGTTGGCTGCTTCGTCCTTCATATGGCCAACGGTACGATCGACCTCCTGCATCAAGTCCTGTTTCCACTTGTTCAGGATCTTGGTGAAGTGCTCGCGCATGGGCTCGCCCATGTATTCTTCGCCCTTCTTTTCTACGTAAGGTTCGAAGCCGCCGAGACCTTGAGTCTGCTGTTGCTTTGCTTGGGTGGACATGAATAGACCGCCTCTCACTCTTCTAATCCATTGCGCAGGATTGCAACATCACCGACACCTGCCGGCCCTGCGGCTGCAAGCGGGCGAACTTACCAGATAGCTTCGGGGTGCGCCACTCCCGGTTGTCGAGGCCCGTCCTGCCGGGGTTGCAAACTGCTGCGACCGGCAATGGCTGGGTATACATTGTCTCGAATGTTGATTTTAGTCGTTTTGCAGGTGCTTGCCCGGCTCATTGCCCTGGGCCAGGCAGGCAATAGAGCATTGTTTTACCTCGCGGGTTCGGTAGAATCCCGATTTTGTCCTCATTGTTAAGGAAGGCTAATGGCTCAGCCCTACAGTGCTCGCAGTCGAGCTATCGAACCTTTTCATGTCATGGCGTTACTGGCGCGGGCCAATGAGCTACAGGCCGCAGGCCATGATGTGATTCATTTGGAAATCGGCGAGCCGGACTTCACCACCGCCGAACCGATCATCCAGGCCGGCCAGGCCGCGCTGGCCAACGGCAAAACCCGCTACCGCCGCCCGTGGCTTGCCGGAACTGCGCGAGGCCATCAGTGGCTTCTACCAGCAGCGTTATGGCTTGAGTATCGACCCCGAGCGCATCCTGATCACCCCGGGCGGCTCCGGAGCCTTGCTCCTGGCCAGTAGCCTGCTGGTGGACCCCGGCAAGCATTGGTTACTCGCGGACCCGGGCTACCCCTGCAACCGGCATTTCCTACGCTTGGTAGAGGGTGCGGCGCAACTGGTGCCGGTCGGCCCCGAGGTGCGCTACCAACTGACTGCCGATCTGGTGGAGCGCTACTGGGATCAGGACAGCGTGGGGGCCTTGGTCGCTTCGCCGGCCAACCCGACCGGGACCATCCTGACCCGTGATGAACTGGCGGGCCTGTCCAGCGCGATCAAGGCCCGCAACGGCCACCTGGTAGTGGATGAGATCTATCACGGCCTGACCTACGGCACTGACGCGGCCAGCGTGCTGGAAGTGGATGACGAGGCGTTTGTCTTAAACAGTTTTTCAAAGTATTTCGGCATGACCGGCTGGCGTCTGGGCTGGCTGGTGGCGCCCCCTGCAGCCGTGGGCGAACTGGAGAAGCTGGCGCAGAACCTGTACATCAGCGCGCCGAGCATGGCCCAGCATGCGGCATTGGCCTGCTTTACCCCGCAGACTCTGGCGATCCTTGAAGAGCGACGGGCCGAATTCGGTCGCCGGCGTGACTTTTTGCTACCGGCCTTGCGCGAGTTGGGTTTTGGTATTGCGGTCGAGCCTGAAGGGGCGTTTTACCTGTATGCCGATATCAGCGCCTTTGGTGGCGATGCCTTTGCATTTTGCCGGCATTTTCTTGAAACCGAGCACGTGGCATTCACGCCCGGGTTGGATTTCGGTCGCTTCCAGGCGGGGCATCATGTGCGTTTTGCCTACACGCAAAATCTCGATCGACTACAGGAAGCGGTGGAGCGGATTGCCCGTGGTTTGCGGAGCTGGCAAGGCTGATGCGCTTTCATCCTCCCCTCGAAAAAGGTCGGCTGATTCGCCGCTACAAGCGTTTTCTGGCCGATATCGAAACCGCTACCGGCGAGTTGCTCACCATTCACTGCCCGAACACGGGCTCGATGTTCAATTGCATGGTCGAGGGCGGACAAGTCTGGTTCAGCCGCTCCAACGACCCCAAGCGCAAGCTGCCGGGCACCTGGGAAATCGCTGAAACGCCCCAGGGTCGCCTGGCGTGCGTCAACACCGCGCGTGCCAACCCGTTGGTCGAAGAAGCGCTGCATGCCGGGGTGATCACCGAGCTCAATGGCTTTACCGGACTAAAGCGTGAAGTGCCGTATGGCCAGGAAAAAAGCCGCATCGACTTTCGCCTGGACTATCCCGACGGCGCGGCCTATGTCGAAGTCAAAAGTGTCACCCTGGGGTTTGACGGCACCTCTGTCGCGGCGTTTCCCGATGCGGTGACTCAGCGTGGGGCCAAGCATTTGCGCGAATTGGCGCATTTGGCCCGCAGCGGCGTGCGGGCGGTGCAGTTGTACTGTGTGAACCTGTCGGGCATCGACAGCGTAAGGCCGGCCGAGGAAATCGACGCGGGCTACGCGGCGGCACTGCGTGAAGCCAAAGCTGCCGGGGTGGAAGTCCTGGCGTACGGCGTGCAGGTGGGGGCGCAGCAAATCTATATTGATCGGCCATTGACGGTGTTGCTCAACGACTAGAGTTGTACCCACAACCCCTGTGCGTCTTCGCGGCCGGGCAGGGGGCTGAGGCTCTGGCCCGCGCACGGGCCGGCCACGCACTCACCGTTTTCGATCAGAAACAACGCGCCGTGGGTGGCGCATTGGATCATGCTCGCGCTGGGATCGAGAAACCGGTCCGGCTGCCATTCCAGCGGAACGCCGCGATGAGGGCAGCGGTTGATATAGAAATACACCCGGCCTTCGCGGCGCACGGCAAACAGCTTGCGGCCGTCGATATCGAAGCCGCGGCTGCTGTCGGGTGCCAGTTCGTGGGAGGGGCATAGAAACTTCATAAGCGTTCTCAGGTGGTGCGGGTCAAGGGCTGTAGAGTGATCCGGGGTTTGCGGGTGAGCCCGGTGCTTGACGTTCAAATGCAAACAATTATCAAATGCCGGCTTCGCCTGTTAGCTGACTGCGTGCTCAGACGGTCGCATGACTGGCTCCACCCCCTGGAAGGAAACCCTTTTATGCGCCTGAGTACCAGCGCTATTGCGCTTGTTGTCGGACTGCTGGTCAACCACGTGGCGCAAGCCGCTGAACCGCCACAACGCTGGGTCAGCGCCGGCGGGGCGTTGTCGGAGTGGGTGGTGGCCCTGGGGGGCGAGTCAAAGCTGGTGGGCGTCGACACCACTAGCCAGCACCCACAATCGCTCAAGGCATTACCCAGTATCGGTTACCAGCGCCAGCTGTCGGCCGAAGGGATCTTGAGCCTGCGCCCGCAAATCCTGGTGGGCACTGAGGAAATGGGACCGCCCCCGGTGCTGGCGCAGATTCGCAATGCCGGGGTGCAAGTGGAGCTGTTCTCCGCACAGCCGGACCTGCCGACCCTGCAAGGCAACCTGCAACACTTGGGCACGCTGCTGGGGGCTGAAGATCGGGCCATGGCACTGTTCAGTACGTATCAACAGCAACTAAACCTGCAAAAAAACGCCGTGACCCAGGCGCAAACCCGGCAAAAGGCCCCAGGCGTGCTGTTGGTGCTCGGGCATGCTGGCGGCAAGCCATTGATCGCCGGCAAGGACACCGCCGCCGATTGGGTACTGCAACAAGCCGGTGGGCGCAATCTGGCGACGCACACCGGGTACAAGCCGTTTTCGGTGGAGTCCCTGGCGGGGCTGAGCCCTGAAGTGCTGGTGTTCTCCGACCGTGCCCTGAGTGGCGAGGCGGCCCGCGCAGCCTTGTTCAAGGAAAATCCGATTCTGGCGAACACCTCGGCGGCCAAGACCGGTCGGGTCGTTGAGTTGGACCCCACCTTGTTGGTCGGGGGCCTGGGCCCACGGTTGCCGGCCAGCCTGCAAGCCTTGTCCGCCGGGTTCTACCCCGCTAAAACCCAAGCCGCCCCATGACCACTCTGGTTAAACCACGCGCCCTGTTTATAGGCCTGAGCCTGTTGTGTGTATTGGCGATCTGGCTGTCCTTGGCTTTGGGGCCTGTCAGCCTGCCGTTGCTCGACACATTGCGCGCCGCGTTACGCTTGCTTGGCGTGCCCCTTGAGGCTCAGGGGCTGGAGCAGGCAGAGTTGATTCTGGGGCAGATCCGTTTGCCGCGCACCTTGTTGGGGTTGGCGGTCGGCGGGGTGCTGGCGCTGTCGGGGGTGGCCATGCAGGGGTTGTTTCGCAACCCCTTGGCCGACCCGGGGCTGGTTGGTGTGTCCAGTGGCGCCGCGCTCGGGGCGGCGGTGGCTATCGTCGGCGGCGCGGCCTTTGGTGGCCTGCCGGATGCGGTGGGGCCGTATCTGCTGTCGCTGTGTGCATTCCTCGGTGGCTTGGGCGTGACGGCGCTGGTCTATCGCCTGGGGCGGCGTGATGGCCAGACCAATGTCGCAACCATGCTGTTGGCCGGTATCGCCCTGACCGCCCTGGCGGCCTCGGCGGTGGGCCTGTTCACTTACCTGGCGGATGACGCCACCTTGCGCACCCTGACGTTCTGGAACCTCGGCAGCCTCAATGGCGCCAGTTACTCGCGGCTGTGGCCGTTGCTGCTGGTCAGTGCCGGGGTGGCGCTGTGGCTGCCGCGCCGGGCCAAGGCGCTCAATGCCTTGCTCCTCGGGGAGTCGGAAGCCAGTCATCTGGGGATCAATGTCGAGGGGCTCAAGCGTGAGCTGGTGTTTTGCACGGCCCTGGGGGTTGGCGCCGCGGTCGCCGCAGCGGGGTTGATTGGTTTTGTCGGGCTGGTGGTGCCGCATCTGGTGCGCCTGCTGGCGGGGCCGGATCATCGCGTGCTGCTGCCGGCCTCGGTGCTGGCGGGGGCGAGCCTGTTGTTATTCGCCGACCTGGTGGCCCGCCTGGCCCTGGCGCCCGCTGAGTTGCCCATTGGCATTGTTACCGCCTTTATTGGCGCGCCGTTTTTTCTTTACCTGCTGTTGCGAGGGCGCGCCTGATGCTGCGAGTGGAAAACCTGCAGATCCGCCGCGGTCGCAAAACCGTATTGACCGACGTGACCCTGGACCTGAAGCCCAGTGAAGTCCTGGGTGTGCTTGGCCCCAATGGCGCCGGCAAAAGTACGTTGCTGGGCGCGTTGTGCGCGCAGTTGCAGGCGGATGAAGGCCAGGTCTGGCTGGATGACCGCGAACTCAAGGATTGGCAGGGTGCGCAACGGGCCCAGCGGCTGGCGGTGCTGCCACAGGTGTCGACCCTGGATTTCGCGTTTCGCGTCGAGGAAGTGGTGGGCATGGGACGACTGCCCCATCAGACCGGTCGGGCGCGCGACGCTGAAATCATCGACGCCGCCTTGCAGGCCGCTGACGTGAGCCACTTGAGCGGGCGCAGTTACCTGGCCTTGTCTGGCGGCGAGCGCCAGCGTGTGCACCTGGCGCGAGTGCTGGCGCAGCTCTGGCCGGGCGAGGCGGGGCAGACATTATTGCTGGACGAACCGACGTCGATGCTCGACCCGCTGCACCAGCACACCACCTTACAGGCGATCCGCAGCTTTGCTGATCGTGGCGCGGCTGTGCTGGTGATCCTCCACGACCTGAACCTGGCGGCGCGCTACTGTGACCGCATTCTGCTGCTGGAAAACGGCCGCCCCCATGCCCTGGGTACGCCGGCGCAGGTATTGCGCCCGGAACTGCTCAAGGCCGTGTTTGGCCTGGATGTGCTGGTGCAGCCCCATCCTGAACTAGGTCATCCATTGGTCATTGCCCGCTGAGGTTCGTCGTGGCTGCAGCGATGTACCGGGTTCATAAAACCCAGGCAAAAAAAGACCCGGCAAGAGCCGGGTCAAATAACCGTGATTAGCCTGATGAGGAGATAAACTGAGAGTCCGAACCAAGGGTCTTTCAGTTATCGGCTGATCTCGCGACCAGTTGTGATAATCATAACGATTCTCATTTGAGAGTCAATATTTGTTTTTACGCCCTGGGGCTTTTCCTCAAACGCATGTTTGAAATTCCCGTAAATCCTGGGCTCCGGACTGTTTCAGTTCTTGTTGCGTACCGACAAAACTTCCAATTGGCGATTCAAGGCTTCCTTGCGCTCAGTTGGAATATCGTTCCAATGCACATCCATCAATGCGCCTTCGATGGCATACAGCAGGACTTTGGACGCCCGAAAGCCACGACTGCGTACCGCCCGATAGGCGTCCACGGCGCCCAGGCGACGCAGGTCTGAAGCGCTATGGATGCCCACCGCATGCAGCCATTGCGCAGAGGTCTTGCCAAGGTTTTTCAGGTGTTGCAGCTCATCGTTCATTAAGCCTCCTTGCGACGGCCGAATGGTTCGGTGGGTATCGTGACCAGGCAAGCCTGAAAGGAGTGTAGCGCTCAGTAGGAAAAGCGTAGTTCTTTGCTCAGAAACGATGTAAACGCTTCTAAGGCTGGCGCTGGATTATTGACGGCGAGTGGCGCAAGCCCCCAGCCCGCGTTGCGCGTAGCTGGGGATAAGGGCGTGTTGTCAGCGGGTGCGGTAACGCAGGCGAGTACCGAAATTGACCGACATCAGGATCTCGTCAGCGCTCAGCTCAGGCGGGAAGTAAGTGCCCGAAATCTGCGCATGGGCCAGGCTGGCGCCTTCCAGCGCGCAAGCGCGCAGGTCCAGGCCACGCAAATCGGCCGAACGGAAATAGGCGTCGGTAAAATCCACGCCCTCGGCATCCAGGTGGCGCAGGTCGAGCCCGCGGAAGTCACCGCCACGCATATCAATGGGGCCATCCTTGGGGCGTTCCTGATTGAAGCCATGGATGTCATCTTTATGCAGCAGCGCGTAGAGCGGGGTATCAAGCAACTTCGGCTGGCCCATGGCGGCATCTCCTGTTGGATTTATGGCGCCATTATAGTGCCACTATTGCTGGCTGTGAGCTGTTAACTGCTTCACAGCCAGGAAATATTTCTTACAGCCCTGGCAGGTGTTGACGAACATGGGCAACCAACGCGTCCAGCGTCCCGCTTTCATTGGTCTCGACCCGCTTGCTCAGCAGCAGTTCCTCGGCGCTCAGAGGATCGCGGCTGGCTTGCTGCTGCTCAATGACCTCCAGGGTGGCGTCAGAAGGATCGTTTTTATCTGCCTGACGTTTCGCCAGCCAGTTGGCGATCACTGCCTGTGGTGCATTGCAATCGAGGATCAGGAAGGGCGCGCCAGTGGCCTCTGCGACTTTGGCGGCGGCGTCGCGTTGTTCACGCTTGAGGTAGGTGGCGTCCAGGACCACCGGGAAGCCCGCGCGCAGCACGGTTTCGGCGAGGGTATGCAGGCGGGCGTAGGTCGCTGCGCTGGCATCCGAGGCATAGATCCCGGCTTGTGGGGTGTTCTCCACTTGCTGCTCGCCAAACAGGCGCTTGCGTTCTACATCGGAGCGCAGGCGTATGGCACCGAGCGCGTCGACCAGGCGCATTGCCACATGGCTTTTGCCGGTGGCCGACACACCGTGGGTAATTGCCAGGAAGCGCGAAGGGATGGTGCTGTAGCTTTCGGCCAGGTTGGCGTAGTTACGGTATTGGCGCAGGGTGGTCGCACGCTCTACAGGCGTTGCTTCGGACGGCATGCTGAACAGGGCGACCTTGGCCCGTACCAGGGCACGGTAGGCCTTATAGAAGTTCAGCAGTTCGAGGCTCTGGTAATCGCCAGTCAGTTCCAGATACTGGCTGATAAAGCGTCGGGCCAGGGACTTGAGGCCACGGTCTTCCAGGTCCATGGCCAGGAAGCCAGTGTCGGCACACACGTCGGTGAAGCGGAACGGCTCGTTGAACTCGATGCAGTCGAAGATCACCACGTGATCGTCGATCATCGTTGCGTTGCCCAGGTGAATGTCGCCGTGGCACTCGCGGATAAAGCCATTGAGCTTGCGTTGCTCCAGCAGTGGCTTGAGGCGTTCGAAGCTGCTCTGGGCCCAGGCTTGCAGTGCTTGCAGTTGGGCCAGGTCGGCCTTGTCGCTGAGGAACGGGCGGATCTGCTCGAAGTTCTGCTGTACAGGTGCCATCACCTCGTCCGGCGTGCCGGCCGGGTGCGCCTCGGGAACCTTGGGCGCGTTCAAGTGGAACTGCGCAATCTGGCTGGCCATTTCGTCGATGTGGCTGCTGGTCAGCTCGCCATTGGCCTGCAAGGTGCTCAGCAGTTGGCTTTGCGGGAACTGGCGCATTTTCAGCACATATTCGATGGCCGGACCTTCGCCGCCCAGTTGCGGGGCTTCAACGCTGCCGGTGATCGGTAACACTTCAAGATACAAATCTTGTGTCAGGCGCTGGTTGAGGCGCAGTTCCTCGTTGCAGAAGTGGGAGCGGGCGTCCAACTGGGTAAAGTCGAGGAAGCCGAAGTTCACCGGTTTCTTGATCTTGTAGGCGTAGGGGCCAGTGAGCAGAACCCAGGAAATATGGGTTTCGATGACTTGAAACGCTTCGACCGGATGAGGAAACAGGGCCGGGTTTTGCAGGGCGGCAATCAGGGGCTGGCTCACGGGCGATCCTTCGGAGTCTGGGAAAATAATGGAGCGCATTATGGCCGCTCAAGTCGGTCATGCAAACCGCCGTCCGGTTCATGTTGATCATCAATAAAATGCGTATAATCCGCCGCCATGACTCGTACCCGATCTCCCCGTTCCCGTAAAAAACCTCCTCCCCGCAGCCTGCGCCCCTGGCTGGGCTGGGCGATCAAGCTCGGCCTGGTTGGCCTGGTGGCACTCGCAGGCGTCGCGGTGTACCTCGATGCCGTGGTCCAGGAGAAGTTCTCTGGCAAGCGCTGGACCATCCCGGCGAAGGTCTACGCTCGCCCGCTGGAGCTGTTTACCGGCCAGAAGCTGAGCAAGGAAGACTTTCTCACCGAACTCGATGCGCTGGGCTACCGACGCGAAGCCGTGGCCAACGGTCCGGGGGCGGCGGCGGTCAGCGGCAATACCGTGGACTTGAACACCCGGGGCTTCCAGTTCTATGAAGGCCTGGAAAAGGCCCAGCCGGTGCGTGTGCGTTTCTCCGGGGATTACGTGGCCGAGCTTTCCGCACTCAACGGCGGCAAGCTGCCGGTGGTGCGCCTTGAGCCATTGCTGATCGGCGGGATTTACCCGAAGAACCTTGAAGATCGCATCCTGATCAAGATTGATCAGGTCCCGCCGTATCTGTTGGAAACCCTGGTCGCGGTTGAAGACCGGGATTTCTACAGCCACTGGGGCGTATCGCCCAAGTCCATCGCCCGCGCCATCTGGGTCAACACCTCGGGTGGCCGCATGACCCAGGGCGGCAGTACGCTGACGCAACAATTGGTCAAGAATTTCTACCTGACCAGTGAGCGCAGCCTGACCCGTAAACTCACTGAAGCCATGATGGCGATGTTGCTGGAGCTGCATTACAGCAAGCAGGAGATCCTGGAGGCCTACCTCAACGAAGTGTTCGTCGGCCAGGATGGCCAGCGCGCGGTGCATGGTTTCGGCCTGGCCAGTCAGTTCTTCTTCGGCCAGCCATTGTCCGAGCTCAAGCTGCATCAGGTGGCGTTGCTGGTGGGCATGGTCAAGGGGCCGTCCTATTACAACCCGCGCCGCAACCCGGAGCGGGCCCTGGAACGTCGTAACCTGGTCCTCGACGTGCTGGAACAGCAGGGCGTGGCCACCGCAGAACAGGTCGCCGCCGCGAAGAAGATGCCCCTGGGTGTCACTACCCGTGGCAAGTTGGCCGACAGTTCATTCCCCGGCTTCATCGACCTGGTCAAGCGCCAGTTGCGCGAAGACTATCGCGACGAAGACTTGACCGAAGAAGGCCTGCGGATCTTCACCAGTTTCGACCCGATCCTGCAGATGAAGGCCGAAGCGTCGGTCAGCGATACCTTCAAGCGCCTGGCCGGGCGCAAGGGTTCGGATGAGGTTGAGGCGGCCATGGTGGTGACCAATCCGGAAACCGGTGAAGTCCAGGCCATGATCGGCAGCCGCCAGGCCAGTTTTGCCGGCTTCAACCGTGCCCTGGATGCCGTACGGCCGATTGGCTCGCTGATCAAGCCGGCGGTGTACCTCACGGCGCTGGAAAAACCGAGCAAGTACACCCTGACCAGTTGGTTGTCCGACGAAGCGTTTTCGGTCAAGGGCGCCGATGGCCAGGTGTGGAAGCCGCAGAACTATGACCGTCGCTCCCACGGTACGGTGTTCCTGTACCAGGGCCTGGCACACTCCTACAATCTGTCCACGGCGCGGCTGGGCCTGGAGCTGGGGGTGCCGAACGTCCTCAAGACCCTGGCGCGCCTGGGCGTGAGCCGCGAGTTCCCGGCGTTCCCTTCGATGTTGCTGGGGGCGGGGGGCTTGAGCCCGATGGAAGTGGCGACCATGTACCAGACCCTGGCCAACGGTGGTTTCAATACACCGATGCGCGGGATCCGCAGTGTGCTTACGGCGGAAGGCGAGCCGCTCAAGCGCTACCCGTTCCAGATCGAGCAGCGCTTTGATCCGGCCTCCATCTATCTGACCCAGAACGCCATGCAGCGGGTCATGCGCGAAGGTACCGGGCGCTCGGTGTACAGCTCACTGCCTGGCAACCTGACGCTGGCCGGCAAGACCGGTACCAGTAACGATTCCCGGGACAGTTGGTTCGCCGGTTTCAGCCAGGACCTGCTCGCGGTGGTGTGGCTGGGGCGCGATGACAATGGCAAGACACCCTTCACGGGGGCGACCGGCGCCTTGCAGGTCTGGACCAGTTTTATGCGCAAGGCCGACCCGCTGCCACTGAACATGCCGCAACCCGACAACATCGTGCAGGCCTGGATCGACCCCCCATACCGGGCAGGGCTCCGATGCCAACTGTCCGGGCGCGGTGCAGATGCCGTATATTCGCGGCAGTGAACCGCCAGCCGGCGCTCCATGTGGCACAGGTGTGCCCACGGATGCCGATTCGGTGATGGATTGGGTCAAGGGCTGGATGAATTAAGCAAAGAGGATTTCAAGTGAACAAGTGGTTGATTCCGGCTATTACAACGTTAGCTTTGCTCAGTGGTTGCTCCACCGTGCAGCGCGGGTCCATCCCGGTGGTGGATTCCGGCACGGCCGTGTCCAACAATGACCGGATCTCGGCCAACGGCGGCTTCCGCCAGACCGTGACCACGCGTCCAAACCCTGCCACAACCCAGGCTGTACCCCAGGATTCCGGAGTGGTGGTAATGGTTCCGGGGGGCGGCGCTACTACGTCTGCGCCGATCAGCTCGGCGCCATGGACACCGGGCCCGATCACACCTGGGCCGTCGAACTCCGCGCCGATTGATAGCGCGCCGATCAACCAGGGCACCTACAACATGCCCTCGACCCCGAGCGGGATTCCTTCGGCCAACGCCGGTGGCCTGTCCGCCGACGAGCAGTTGGACGGTCCGGTCCTGGCCTTGCTCACCACTGCGCAGCAACAGCAAGCCGGTGGAGACTTGAACGGTGCATCGTCCAGCCTCGAGCGCGCCCAGCGTGTCGCGCCACGTGAACCGCAGGTGCTCTACCGCCTGGCGCAAGTGCGCATGGCCCAGGGGGATGCGCCACAAGCCGAACAGTTCGCCCGTCGTGGCCTGACCATGGCTAACGGTCGTCCTGACCTGCAGGCCAGTCTGTGGGCCCTGATTGGCGACGCGCGCGCTGCGCAAGGTGATGCTGCCGGTGCTGCCCAGGCTCGGCAAAAGGCCAAGGTCAGTCTCTGATGGATCCTCGTTTTCCGGCAATTGCCGAGCAGTTATTGCTGATTGAGCGCGAATTGCGCCTGGCGGGCTGGTGGGATGAAGTGTCCCCCAGTGCCGAGGCGCTGAGCAGCGTCGAGCCGTTTTCGGTTGATACCCTGGATTTTCATCAGTGGTTGCAGTGGATCTTCCTGGGTCGCATGAAACAGATCCTCGAGCAGGACCTGCCGTTGCCCAATGCCTCGGGCATTCTGGAGATGGCCGAGATGGTCTACGCCGATCGTCCTCAAGAGAGCCTCGGCCTACGGTCGGCGCTGAAAAAGTTCGACCAACTGATCGTCGGCGCTCGTTAATTGCCTGACTGCCGGGTTTTCCGGCAGTCTTGCGCACATTTCTACCGCTTGACGACATTCAGGCGAGTTTTATCCCTCCTCAAAGCCCTTTCTTCTACGTTCACATGCGCTTAGTTGGAAAAAAGCGCAATTATTGCTTGACTTGAAGGGGCTGAAACAGAAGAATCCAAAGTCCGCTGTATCGGGACTGCCAGAAGCAGGCCCGCTCAGCAGATCATGAGGCGCACATCCGCGCCGACCTGTTACACCCGCAACGCGTTACCTCGCGCTGGGTGGGAAAAGCCCGCAACACTTGGGACGATCCCAATACTTGCTCAGTCAGTGCTGACGTAGTCGGCGACCACCGTCGCTCATGCTCTGTTGAGAAGTAAACCTATTAAGACCCGTCGGTTTTTAACGGACGGTATTCTGGCGTTTTAGAGGTGAACAACGTGGAGCTTTTATCTGGCGGTGAGATGCTCGTCCGCTTTTTGCGTGACGAAGGCGTCGACTATATCTACGGGTACCCAGGTGGTGCTCTGCTGCATGTCTACGACGCACTGTTCAAGGAACCGGCTGTCAACCACATCCTGGTTCGCCATGAGCAGGCCGCGACCCATATGGCTGACGGTTATGCCCGTGCCACCGGCAAAGCCGGCGTGGTACTGGTAACGTCCGGCCCAGGCGCAACCAATGCCATTACTGGCATCGCGACTGCGTATATGGACTCTATTCCGATGGTGATCATTTCCGGCCAGGTGGCGAGCACCATGGTGGGCACTGATGCATTCCAGGAAACCGATATGATCGGTATTTCCCGGCCGATCGTGAAACACAGCTTCATGATCAAGCACGCCTCGGAAATCCCGGAAATCATGAAAAAGGCGTTCTACCTCGCGCAATCCGGTCGCCCGGGTCCTGTGGTGGTCGATATCCCGAAAGACATGACCAACCCGGCGGAAAAATTCGAATACGTTTTCCCGAAGAAAGCCAAGCTGCGTTCCTACAGCCCGGCCGTTCGTGGGCACTCGGGGCAAATCCGCAAGGCGGCAGAAATGCTCCTGGCGGCCAAGCGTCCAGTGCTGTACTCGGGTGGCGGCGTGATCCTGGGCGGTGGTTCCGCACCTTTGACCGA
Organism: Pseudomonas sp. FP818; assembly: GCF_030687335.1. Taxonomy (NCBI): domain Bacteria; kingdom Pseudomonadati; phylum Pseudomonadota; class Gammaproteobacteria; order Pseudomonadales; family Pseudomonadaceae; genus Pseudomonas; species Pseudomonas sp. FP818. The sequence continues at coordinate 897,596 of NZ_CP117427.1, forward strand.
ACTGGCCAAGATGCTCAACCTGCCGGTGACCAACACCTTGATGGGCCTCGGTGCCTTCCCGGGTTCGGATCGTCAGTTCGTCGGGATGCTCGGCATGCACGGCAGCTACACGGCCAACCTGACCATGCACCACGCTGATGTGATCCTGGCCGTGGGTGCACGGTTCGATGACCGGGTGATCAATGGCGCGAGCAAGTTCTGCCCGAATGCCAAGATCATCCACATCGACATCGACCCGGCGTCCATCTCCAAGACCATCAAGGCCGACGTGCCGATTGTCGGTCCTGTGGAGAGCGTATTGACCGAAATGGTCGCCGCGCTCAAGGACATTGGCGAAACTCCGAACAAGGAGTCGGTCGCCAGCTGGTGGAAGCAGATCGACGAATGGCGCGGTGATCGCGGCCTGTTCCCTTACGACAAGGGCGACGGCAGCATCATCAAGCCACAGACCGTGATCGAAACCCTGTGTGAAGTGACCAAGGGCGACGCCTTTGTGACCTCGGACGTGGGCCAGCACCAGATGTTTGCCGCGCAGTACTACAAGTTCGACAAGCCTAACCGCTGGATCAACTCCGGTGGCCTGGGCACGATGGGCTTCGGTTTCCCGGCGGCCATGGGTGTGAAGTTGAGCTTCCCGGACACTGACGTGGCCTGCGTCACCGGTGAAGGCAGCATCCAGATGAACATCCAGGAGCTGTCGACCTGCCTGCAATATGGCTTGCCGGTGAAGATCGTCTGCCTGAACAACGGTGTGTTGGGCATGGTTCGCCAATGGCAGGACATGAGCTACAACAGTCGCCACTCCCATTCCTACATGGAATCGCTGCCAGATTTCGTCAAGTTGGTTGAAGCCTATGGCCATGTCGGCATGCGCATCAACGATTTGAAGGATCTCAAGCCGAAGATGGAAGAGGCGTTCGCCATGAAGGATCGTCTGGTGTTTATCGACATCCAGGTCGACACCAGCGAGCACGTCTACCCGATGCAGATCAAAGACGGCTCTATGCGCGACATGTGGCTGAACAAGACGGAGCGGACCTAATCATGCGGCACATTATCTCCCTGCTTCTGGAGAACGAACCGGGCGCTCTGTCTCGTGTGGTCGGCCTGTTTTCGCAGCGCAACTACAACATCGAAAGCCTGACGGTGGCCCCGACCGAAGACCCGACCCTGTCGCGCCTGACGTTGACCACTGTAGGCCATGATGAAGTGATCGAGCAGATCACCAAGAACCTCAACAAGCTGATCGAAGTGGTCAAGCTGGTCGATTTGTCGGAAAGTGCCCACATCGAGCGCGAGCTGATGCTGGTTAAGGTCAAGGCCACGGGCGCCCAGCGTGCCGAGATCAAGCGGACTACCGATATTTATCGTGGGCAGATCGTCGATGTGAGCGCCAGCGTTTATACCGTTCAACTGACCGGTACCAGCGACAAGCTGGACAGCTTCATCCAGTCGATCGGGACGGCCTCGATTCTGGAAACCGTACGCAGTGGCGTCACCGGGATTGCCCGTGGCGACAAAGTACTCAGCATCTAACCCAAATTAGCGAATGGCCTTACGGCCTGGATATATAGAGGAACCTCATGAAAGTTTATTACGATAAAGATTGTGACCTGTCGATCATCCAGGGCAAGAAAGTCGCCATCATCGGTTACGGCTCCCAGGGCCACGCCCAGGCGTGCAACCTGAAAGACTCCGGCGTCGACGTCACTGTCGGTCTGCGTAAAGGCTCGGCTACCGTTGCCAAGGCTGAAGCCCACGGCCTGAAAGTCACTGACGTGGCTTCTGCTGTTGCGGCTGCCGACCTGGTCATGATCCTGACCCCGGACGAGTTCCAGTCCTCGCTGTACAAGAACGAAATCGAGCCGAACATCAAGAAAGGCGCCACCCTGGCCTTCTCCCACGGCTTCGCGATCCACTACAACCAGGTCGTGCCGCGTGCTGACCTCGACGTGATCATGATCGCGCCGAAAGCACCGGGCCACACCGTGCGTTCCGAGTTCGTCAAAGGCGGTGGTATCCCTGACCTGATCGCGATCTACCAGGACGCTTCGGGCAACGCCAAGAACGTTGCACTGTCCTACGCTGCTGGCGTCGGTGGCGGTCGTACCGGCATCATCGAAACCACCTTCAAGGACGAGACCGAAACCGACCTGTTCGGCGAGCAAGCCGTTCTGTGTGGCGGTACCGTTGAGCTGGTAAAAGCCGGTTTCGAAACCCTGGTTGAAGCTGGCTACGCGCCAGAAATGGCCTACTTCGAGTGCCTGCACGAACTGAAGCTGATCGTTGACCTCATGTACGAAGGCGGTATCGCCAACATGAACTACTCGATCTCCAACAACGCTGAGTACGGCGAGTACGTGACAGGTCCGGAAGTGATCAACGCCGAATCCCGTCAGGCCATGCGCAACGCCCTGAAACGTATTCAGGACGGCGAGTACGCCAAAATGTTCATCAGCGAAGGTGCAACCGGCTACCCTTCGATGACCGCCAAGCGTCGTAACAACGCTGCTCACGGTATCGAAGTCATCGGCGAGCAACTGCGCTCCATGATGCCGTGGATCGGTGCCAACAAGATCGTCGACAAAGCCAAAAACTAAGTCGGATGCATCAAGGGAAAACGCGGCCTAGGCCGCGTTTTTTCGTTTACGGGCCGGTTCTGGTATAAAGCTGCATCGTTTGCGGGCGAACACTCGCCGCAAGTGTCTGTCGAATTTTTTCACACCGTTGCAAGGTAAAGTCCATGAGCGAACGTCCCGAAGAGCCAAACCAGGCCTCTGACGCCGAAAGCCTGCTACCGATCGATGAGCATGTCGAAGAAGGGCATGACGCGGAAGGCCGCAAGGTCCGGCATCGTGGCATCTATCTTCTGCCCAACCTGTTCACCACGGCGAACCTGTTTGCCGGTTTCTACTCCATCATCAATTCCATGAGTGCCCAGAGTGCGCTGGCGGCAGGTGATGCGGCGAGTGCCAGCAAATACTTCGGTTTTGCTGCCATCGCGATCTTTGTGGCCATGGTCCTTGACGGCCTGGATGGCCGCGTAGCGCGCATGACCAATACGCAAAGTGCCTTCGGTGCCGAATACGACTCGCTGTCGGACATGGTTGCCTTTGGTGTCGCACCTGCGCTGTTGGCGTTTGCCTGGGCCCTGGGTGATATGGGCAAGGTTGGCTGGATGGTTGCCTTCATCTACGTGGCTGGTGCTGCACTGCGCCTGGCGCGTTTCAATACCCAGGTGGGGACTGCCGACAAGCGTTACTTCATTGGCCTTGCCAGTCCTGCTGCGGCAGGTGTGGTGGCGGGTATTGTCTGGGCGTTCAGTGACTACGGTATCCAGGGGTCGAAGATGTCGTTCCTGGTGGCCTTGATGGTTGCGGCGGCCGGCATGCTGATGGTCAGCAATATCAAGTACAACAGCTTCAAGGAGTTCGACCTGAAGGGGCGGGTGCCTTTCGTGGCGATTCTGGTGGTGGTGCTGGTTTTTGCAGTGGTCTTCAGCGATCCGCCGCGGATTCTGTTGCTGGCGTTCCTGGTGTATGCGGCTTCGGGTCCGGTTCAGTACCTGTTGCATCTGCGGCGGGACAAAACATTGCCTTAATGTAATTTCCCCCATACTCCGCAGTCTATTGGTGCATCAGTTCTCCAATGCTGCGGAGTTGCCATGTTAATCAAGTTGCCTAAAGCGTCCGATTGTCACGAATCGGATGTCACCCCGGAATCCCTCTATTTCTCCCGCCGCAGTTTGCTCGGTGGTGCGCTTGCCGGTATTGCTGCCAGCAGCCTGCCGCGTTGGGCGAGTGCAGCTGATACCGCGCGTTATGCCGATGTCGAGCCGGGCAAGGCTCCCGGCTGGTTTGCCGAGAAGCTGCCAGGCACCCAATGGCAGGCGGTGACGGTCAAAGACGAAGCCATCACCCCGTTCAAAGATGCGACCCACTACAACAACTTCTATGAGTTCGGTACCGACAAGGGCGACCCGGCGGCGAATGCTGGTTCCCTCAAGACGGAGCCGTGGAGCGTCGTGATTGATGGTGAGGTCGCCAAGCCTGGGCGTTATGCCTTGGAGGACTTCATGAAGCCGTATCAGCTGGAGGAGCGGATCTACCGTCTACGCTGTGTCGAGGCGTGGTCGATGGTCATTCCCTGGATCGGCTTCCCTATATCGGCCTTGCTTAAACAGGTCGAACCCACTTCCAAGGCCAGGTACATCCGCTTTGAAACTCTGCAGGATCCCAAGAGCATGCCGGGCCAGCGTTCGAGTTTCGGCCTGATCGACTGGCCTTATATAGAAGGGTTGCGTCTGGATGAAGCGATGAACCCTTTGGCAATCCTTGCGGTGGGCATGTATGGCCGTGAACTGCCCAACCAGAATGGCGCGCCGCTGCGGCTGGTGGTGCCTTGGAAGTATGGCTTCAAGAGTGTGAAGTCCATCGTGCGGATCAGTCTGGTGAGTGAGCAGCCGAAAACCACCTGGCAGAGCATTGCGGCGGATGAGTATGGGTTTTATGCAAATGTGAACCCCACGGTCGATCATCCTCGCTGGACTCAGGCGCGGGAGCGACGTCTGCCTAGCGGCTTGTTCAGCCCGAATGTGCGCGAGACGCAGATGTTCAATGGCTACTCGGATGAGGTCGCTTCTCTTTATACGGGTCTTGATCTGCGGAAGAACTACTGATGCGCTACCCCCTCTGGCGTCTTGGCGTCTTTATAGCTGCGGCAGTGTGGCCGTTGTACTGGTTGTATGAGGCCTGGAGTCTTACCTTGGGGCCTGATCCCGGCAAAGTGCTGGTTGATCGGCTGGGGCTGGGAACGCTGATCTTGCTGCTGGTCACGCTTGCGATGACGCCTCTGCAAAAGTTGAGCGGTTGGGCGGGGTGGATCGCTGTGCGCCGGCAGTTGGGGTTGTGGTGCTTTGCTTATGTGGTGCTGCACCTTGCGGCTTATTGTGTATTTATCCTTGGGTTGGATTGGTCGCAGTTGGGCGTCGAGCTGCGCAAACGCCCCTACATTATTGTGGGAGCGTTGGCGTTCCTGTGTTTGCTGGCGTTGGCGGTGACATCCAATCGCTATAGCCAGCGTCGATTGGGTACCCGTTGGAAGAAGTTGCATCGCCTGGTGTATGTGATTCTGGGGCTTGGTTTGTTGCATATGCTGTGGATCGTGCGTGCCGACCTGAAGGAGTGGGCTATCTATGCTTCTATAGGGGCGCTGCTTTTGGTCCTGCGGATTCCACCGGTGATGCGCCGAATTCCCCGCCTTATTGCTAAAAAAGCACCTTCTGCAACAAAAGCGTAATTAACGCTTGACGGCAGATTCTGGAAGTCTATAATTCGCCCCACTTCCGGCGCAGTCGAAACGGAAAACTCCTTGGTAAACAAAGAGTTACGCAGAATTCGACAGCGAGTTGCTTCAGTTCATCGAAGCCCAGAAGGAGTTGGTAGAGCAGTGTTGTTTGGCTCTATTAACGTTTCGATCCTCTCGGTCGAAAGCGGAGAAAAAGAGGTGTTGACAGCAGCGTGTAACGCTGTAGAATTCGCCTCCCGCTAACGAGAGATCGGAAGCGCAAGTGGTTGAAGTTGTTGAGGAAATCCTCGAAAACTTCTGAAAAAATCACTTGACAGCAAATGAGGCTGCTGTAGAATGCGCGCCTCGGTTGAGACGAAAGATCTTAACCAACCGCTCTTTAACAACTGAATCAAGCAATTCGTGTGGGTGCTTGTGGAGTCAGACTGATAGTCAACAAGATTATCAGCATCACAAGTTACTCCGCGAGAAATCAAAGATGTAACCAACGATTGCTGAGCCAAGTTTAGGGTTTCTTAAAAACCCAAAGATGTTTGAACTGAAGAGTTTGATCATGGCTCAGATTGAACGCTGGCGGCAGGCCTAACACATGCAAGTCGAGCGGTAGAGAGAAGCTTGCTTCTCTTGAGAGCGGCGGACGGGTGAGTAATGCCTAGGAATCTGCCTGGTAGTGGGGGATAACGTTCGGAAACGGACGCTAATACCGCATACGTCCTACGGGAGAAAGCAGGGGACCTTCGGGCCTTGCGCTATCAGATGAGCCTAGGTCGGATTAGCTAGTTGGTGGGGTAATGGCTCACCAAGGCGACGATCCGTAACTGGTCTGAGAGGATGATCAGTCACACTGGAACTGAGACACGGTCCAGACTCCTACGGGAGGCAGCAGTGGGGAATATTGGACAATGGGCGAAAGCCTGATCCAGCCATGCCGCGTGTGTGAAGAAGGTCTTCGGATTGTAAAGCACTTTAAGTTGGGAGGAAGGGTTGTAGATTAATACTCTGCAATTTTGACGTTACCGACAGAATAAGCACCGGCTAACTCTGTGCCAGCAGCCGCGGTAATACAGAGGGTGCAAGCGTTAATCGGAATTACTGGGCGTAAAGCGCGCGTAGGTGGTTAGTTAAGTTGGATGTGAAATCCCCGGGCTCAACCTGGGAACTGCATTCAAAACTGACTGACTAGAGTATGGTAGAGGGTGGTGGAATTTCCTGTGTAGCGGTGAAATGCGTAGATATAGGAAGGAACACCAGTGGCGAAGGCGACCACCTGGACTGATACTGACACTGAGGTGCGAAAGCGTGGGGAGCAAACAGGATTAGATACCCTGGTAGTCCACGCCGTAAACGATGTCAACTAGCCGTTGGGAGCCTTGAGCTCTTAGTGGCGCAGCTAACGCATTAAGTTGACCGCCTGGGGAGTACGGCCGCAAGGTTAAAACTCAAATGAATTGACGGGGGCCCGCACAAGCGGTGGAGCATGTGGTTTAATTCGAAGCAACGCGAAGAACCTTACCAGGCCTTGACATCCAATGAACTTTCTAGAGATAGATTGGTGCCTTCGGGAACATTGAGACAGGTGCTGCATGGCTGTCGTCAGCTCGTGTCGTGAGATGTTGGGTTAAGTCCCGTAACGAGCGCAACCCTTGTCCTTAGTTACCAGCACGTAATGGTGGGCACTCTAAGGAGACTGCCGGTGACAAACCGGAGGAAGGTGGGGATGACGTCAAGTCATCATGGCCCTTACGGCCTGGGCTACACACGTGCTACAATGGTCGGTACAGAGGGTTGCCAAGCCGCGAGGTGGAGCTAATCCCACAAAACCGATCGTAGTCCGGATCGCAGTCTGCAACTCGACTGCGTGAAGTCGGAATCGCTAGTAATCGCGAATCAGAATGTCGCGGTGAATACGTTCCCGGGCCTTGTACACACCGCCCGTCACACCATGGGAGTGGGTTGCACCAGAAGTAGCTAGTCTAACCTTCGGGAGGACGGTTACCACGGTGTGATTCATGACTGGGGTGAAGTCGTAACAAGGTAGCCGTAGGGGAACCTGCGGCTGGATCACCTCCTTAATCGACGACAGCTGCTCCATAAGTTCCCACACGAATTGCTTGATTCATTGAAGAAGACGAAAGAAGCAGCCCGAAATTGGGTCTGTAGCTCAGTTGGTTAGAGCGCACCCCTGATAAGGGTGAGGTCGGCAGTTCGAATCTGCCCAGACCCACCAATTTTGTGTGGGAAACGCCTGTAGAAATACGGGGCCATAGCTCAGCTGGGAGAGCGCCTGCCTTGCACGCAGGAGGTCAGCGGTTCGATCCCGCTTGGCTCCACCACTACTGCTTCTGTTTGTATAAAGCTTAGAAATGAGCATTCCATCCATGCGATGGTGAATGGATTTCTAGTCTTTGACTAGTTCGTTCTTTAAAAATTTGGGTATGTGATAGAAAGATAGACTGAACGTTACTTTCACTGGTAACGGATCAGGCTAAGGTAAAATTTGTGAGTTACTCAAATTGAGTATTATCGAATTTTCGGCGAATGTCGTCTTCACAGTATAACCAGATTGCTTGGGGTTATATGGTCAAGTGAAGAAGCGCATACGGTGGATGCCTTGGCAGTCAGAGGCGATGAAAGACGTGGTAGCCTGCGAAAAGCTTCGGGGAGTCGGCAAACAGACTTTGATCCGGAGATGTCTGAATGGGGGAACCCAGCCATCATAAGATGGTTATCTTAAGCTGAATACATAGGCTTAAGAGGCGAACCAGGGGAACTGAAACATCTAAGTACCCTGAGGAAAAGAAATCAACCGAGATTCCCTTAGTAGTGGCGAGCGAACGGGGACTAGCCCTTAAGTGGCTTTGAGATTAGCGGAACGCTCTGGAAAGTGCGGCCATAGTGGGTGATAGCCCTGTACGCGAAAATCTCTTAGTCATGAAATCGAGTAGGACGGAGCACGAGAAACTTTGTCTGAATATGGGGGGACCATCCTCCAAGGCTAAATACTACTGACTGACCGATAGTGAACTAGTACCGTGAGGGAAAGGCGAAAAGAACCCCGGAGAGGGGAGTGAAATAGATCCTGAAACCGTATGCGTACAAGCAGTGGGAGCCCACTTTGTTGGGTGACTGCGTACCTTTTGTATAATGGGTCAGCGACTTATTTTCAGTGGCGAGCTTAACCGAATAGGGGAGGCGTAGCGAAAGCGAGTCTTAATAGGGCGTCTAGTCGCTGGGAATAGACCCGAAACCGGGCGATCTATCCATGGGCAGGTTGAAGGTTGGGTAACACTAACTGGAGGACCGAACCGACTACCGTTGAAAAGTTAGCGGATGACCTGTGGATCGGAGTGAAAGGCTAATCAAGCTCGGAGATAGCTGGTTCTCCTCGAAAGCTATTTAGGTAGCGCCTCATGTATCACTGTAGGGTAGAGCACTGTTTCGGCTAGGGGGTCATCCCGACTTACCAAACCGATGCAAACTCCGAATACCTACAAGTGCCGAGCATGGGAGACACACGGCGGGTGCTAACGTCCGTCGTGAAAAGGGAAACAACCCAGACCGTCAGCTAAGGTCCCAAAGTTATGGTTAAGTGGGAAACGATGTGGGAAGGCTTAGACAGCTAGGAGGTTGGCTTAGAAGCAGCCACCCTTTAAAGAAAGCGTAATAGCTCACTAGTCGAGTCGGCCTGCGCGGAAGATGTAACGGGGCTCAAACCATACACCGAAGCTACGGGTATCACTTCGGGTGATGCGGTAGAGGAGCGTTCTGTAAGCCTGTGAAGGTGAGTTGAGAAGCTTGCTGGAGGTATCAGAAGTGCGAATGCTGGACATGAGTAACGACAATGGGTGTGAAAAACACCCACGCCGAAAGACCAAGGTTTCCTGCGCAACGTTAATCGACGCAGGGTTAGTCGGTCCCTAAGGCGAGGCTGAAAAGCGTAGTCGATGGAAAACAGGTTAATATTCCTGTACTTCTGGTTATTGCGATGGAGGGACGGAGAAGGCTAGGCCAGCTTGGCGTTGGTTGTCCAAGTTTAAGGTGGTAGGCTGGAATCTTAGGTAAATCCGGGATTCTAAGGCCGAGAGCTGATGACGAGTGTTCTTTTAGAACACGAAGTGGTTGATGCCATGCTTCCAAGAAAAGCTTCTAAGCTTCAGGTAACCAGGAACCGTACCCCAAACCGACACAGGTGGTTGGGTAGAGAATACCAAGGCGCTTGAGAGAACTCGGGTGAAGGAACTAGGCAAAATGGCACCGTAACTTCGGGAGAAGGTGCGCCGGTGAGGGTGAAGGACTTGCTCCGTAAGCCCATGCCGGTCGAAGATACCAGGCCGCTGCGACTGTTTATTAAAAACCAGCACTCTGCAAACACGAGTGGACGTATAGGGTGTGACGCCTGCCCGGTGCCGGAAGGTTAATTGATGGGGTTAGCTAACGCGAAGCTCTTGATCGAAGCCCCGGTAAACGGCGGCCGTAACTATAACGGTCCTAAGGTAGCGAAATTCCTTGTCGGGTAAGTTCCGACCTGCACGAATGGCGTAACGATGGCGGCGCTGTCTCCACCCGAGACTCAGTGAAATTGAAATCGCTGTGAAGATGCAGTGTATCCGCGGCTAGACGGAAAGACCCCGTGAACCTTTACTATAGCTTTGCACTGGACTTTGAATTTGCTTGTGTAGGATAGGTGGGAGGCTTTGAAGCGTGGACGCCAGTTCGCGTGGAGCCAACCTTGAAATACCACCCTGGCAACTTTGAGGTTCTAACTCAGGTCCGTTATCCGGATCGAGGACAGTGTATGGTGGGTAGTTTGACTGGGGCGGTCTCCTCCTAAAGAGTAACGGAGGAGTACGAAGGTGCGCTCAGACCGGTCGGAAATCGGTCGTAGAGTATAAAGGCAAAAGCGCGCTTGACTGCGAGACAGACACGTCGAGCAGGTACGAAAGTAGGTCTTAGTGATCCGGTGGTTCTGTATGGAAGGGCCATCGCTCAACGGATAAAAGGCTCCGGGGATAACAGGCTGATACCGCCCAAGAGTTCATATCGACGGCGGTGTTTGGCACCTCGATGTCGGCTCATCACATCCTGGGGCTGAAGCCGGTCCCAAGGGTATGGCTGTTCGCCATTTAAAGTGGTACGCGAGCTGGGTTTAGAACGTCGTGAGACAGTTCGGTCCCTATCTGCCGTGGACGTTTGAGATTTGAGAGGGGCTGCTCCTAGTACAGAGGACCGGAGTGGACGAACCTCTGGTGTTCCGGTTGTCACGCCAGTGGCATTGCCGGGTAGCTATGTTCGGAATAGATAACCGCTGAAAGCATCTAAGCGGGAAACTAGCCTCAAGATGAGATCTCACTGGAACCTTGAGTTCCCTGAAGGGCCGTCGAAGACTACGACGTTGATAGGTTGGGTGTGTAAGCGCTGTGAGGCGTTGAGCTAACCAATACTAATTGCCCGTGAGGCTTGACCATATAACACCCAAGCAATTTGACTACTCTTGACTTGGAAACAAGCAAAAGCATCAGATTGCGGTGTGTGAAGACGAAATGAACCGAAAGTTCGAATCTCACAAAACACCGAAAGCTGTCACATACCCAATTTGCTGAAGCGAGGCCATCTGGTCACGACTCAGTACCCGAATTTCTTGACGACCATAGAGCATTGGAACCACCTGATCCCATCCCGAACTCAGTAGTGAAACGATGCATCGCCGATGGTAGTGTGGGGTTTCCCCATGTGAGAGTAGGTCATCGTCAAGATTAAATTCCAAAACCCCTGTTTGCTAACGCAAACAGGGGTTTTGTTTTGGGCGGTCGAAAAGGTTCTGGCCTATCGCCATCGCTTGATCCCGACAAATTTGCACAGTTATTTCTGAACCAGAACACTAGAATACACACCTGATCATTTTGTCTTAGAGTCCTATATGTCCGACCCGGTTGATACCACCCAGGTGTCCGACCTACCGCTGGAGGACCTGGTTGCCTGCCACGAGTGCGACTTGCTGATGCGCAAGCCAGAGCTTGCGCACGGTGAAAAGGCCCTGTGTCCACGCTGTGGTTATGAGATGTACGCCCACCGCTACAATGTCGTAGAGCGCAGCCTTGCCTTGGTGATCGCAGCGCTATTGCTGTACATCCCGGCGAACTTTCTACCCATCATGCAGCTCAATCTACTCGGGCAGTCTTCGCAGGACACGGTCTGGAGCGGTGTAGTTGCCCTGTTCAATACCGGCATGCAAGGCGTGGCGGTGGTGGTGTTCCTGTGCAGCATGGGCATTCCATTGCTCAAGCTGCTCTGCCAGCTTGCGGTGCTGCTCAGCATCCGCTGGAACATAGGCCGCAGTTATGGCCTGTTGCTATACCGTATTTATCACCATATGCGCGATTGGGGGATGCTGGAGGTCTACCTGATGGGCGTGCTGGTGGCGATTGTAAAACTGGCCGATATGGCTGCCCTTAGCGTGGGCCTGGGACTGGCCTGTTTTATCAGCCTGTTGATGGTCCAGGTACTGCTGGAGGTGGTGATGTCACCCCATCAGATCTGGCAAGCGTTGTCCGGGGAGGACGAACATGCGGGCGATTGATGCTGGCATTCTGATCTGTACCGAATGTCACGAACTGAACAGGCAGGACCCGGACACCGACGAGCAAACCTGCACCCGTTGTGGTGCCCTGGTCCATGCGCGCCGGCCGAACAGCCTGATGCGCACCTGGGCGTTGCTGATTACTGCGGCAATTCTGTACATCCCGGCTAACCTGTTGCCAATCATGACGGTTAACTCACTGGGGCAGGGCGCTCCAAGCACCATCATGTCCGGCGTGATCGAACTGGTTCAGCACGGCATGTTCCCGATTGCCGCCGTGGTGTTTATTGCCAGTATCCTGGTGCCGACCTTCAAGCTGGTAGGCATCGCACTGCTGCTGTTCTCGGTGCAACGTCACCAGCCGCTTTCCGCCCGACAACGCATTATCATGTACCGCTTTATCGAGTTTATCGGTCGCTGGTCCATGCTGGATATCTTCGTGATCGCCATTCTGGTGGCGGTCGTTAACTTTGGGCGACTAGCCAGTATCGAGGCCAATCTCGGTGCCGTGGCGTTCGCCAGTGTGGTGATCTTGACGATGCTTGCCGCAGTAACTTTCGATCCCCGACTGATTTGGGATAACACGGAGTCGGACGACGACCATGACTGATTTGCCAAAGGCTAAAACCCGCCCCGCTTCGAACTGGTCGGCCATTTGGGTACTGCCGTTGATCGCCCTGGTGATCGGCGGCTGGCTCGGATGGCGCGCCTATACCCAGACGGGCATCGAGATCCAGGTTCGCTTTGAAAGCGGTGAAGGCATCCAGGTCAACAAGACCGAAGTGGTCTACAAAGGCATGACCGTGGGCAAGGTCAAGACCTTGGCATTGGATGACGAGGGCAGCAATCGTGGGGTGATTGCGACTATTGAGATGAACAAGGATGTCGAGCAATACCTCAAGGCCAATACGCGCTTCTGGCTGGTCAAGCCCAGCGTCAGCCTGGCCGGGATTACTGGCCTGGAAACCCTGGTCTCGGGCAATTACATCGCCGCCAGCCCCGGCGACGGTGAGCCCACGCGTAAATTCAAGGCGCTCTCCGAAGAGCCCCCATTATCCGACGCCAAGCCCGGCCTGCACCTGACGGTCAAGGCCGAGCGGCTCGGCTCGCTGGACCGTGGCAGCCCGGTGTTCTACAAACAGATCCAGGTCGGCCAGGTCAAAAGCTACCTGCTGTCGGCTGATCAGAACACGGTCGAGATCAAGGTCTATATCGAGCCGACCTACGCCAGCCTGGTGCGCAAACATACGCGTTTCTGGAATGCCAGCGGCATCAGCATCGACGCCAACCTCTCCGGGGTCAAAGTGCGCAGCGAGTCCCTGGCCAGCATCGTCGCCGGGGGGATTGCCTTCGCTACGCCAGAGAACCGTAAGGACAGCCCGCCCACCGACCCGAGCCTGCCATTCCGCCTGTACGAAGACTTCGATGCCGCCGCCGCAGGGATCCGCATCAAGGTCAAGCTCAGTGACTTCGAGGGCTTGCAAGCCGGTCGTACGCCGGTGATGTACAAAGGCATCCAGGTCGGCAGCCTCAAGGCCCTGAAGGTGGACTCTGACCTGTCCAGCGCCAGCGCCGACTTGACCCTCGACCCATTGGCCGAAGATTACCTGGTGGAGGGCACCCAGTTCTGGGTGGTCAAGCCATCCATCTCCCTGGCGGGCATCACCGGCCTGGAAGCCTTGGTCAAGGGCAATTACATTGCCATCCGCCCTGGTGACAAAGGCGCAAACCCCCAGCGCGAGTTTGTGGCCCGGGCCAAGGCGCCACCGCTGGACCTGCGCTCCCCTGGCTTGCACCTGGTCCTGCTCACAGAAAGCCTCGGCTCCCTGGAAGTTGGCAGCCCGATCCTCTACAAACAGGTCAAGGTCGGTTCGGTGCAGAGCTACCAGTTTTCGCGCAAGCGCAAGCAACTGGTGATCGGCGTGCATATCGAGAAGGAATATGAAGGCCTGGTCAACGGTTCGACGCGCTTCTGGAACGCCAGTGGCGTGACCCTGACCGGCGGGCTCACCGGCGGCATCCAGGTCAAAAGCGAATCCCTGCAAAGCCTGATGGCCGGGGGGATCGCCTTTGAGACCCCAGAGCCGAACGTACCGCTGAGAAATCGCATCCCGCGTTTCCGCCTGTTTGCCGATCGCGAAGCCTCCACCCAGCGTGGCACCCTGATCACGATCAAGGTTGACCGCGCCGATGGCCTGCGCACCGATACGCCGATTCGCTTCAAAGGCCTGGACGTGGGCAAGATTGAAAGCGTTGACCTGAGCCCGGACATGCAGTCGGTGATGCTCACTGCGCGCATCACCGAAGTCCCTGAGCGGATCGCCCGTACCGGCAGCCAGTTCTGGGTGGTCAAGCCCGAGTTGGGCCTGATGAAGACCGCCAACCTGGAAACCCTGGTCACCGGCCAATACATCGAAGTGCTGCCGGCGGTGAAAAGCACCGGTGCGCAAAAGAACTTCGTGGCCCTGGCCCAACCGCCAGAGAGCAACGTGCAAGAAGCCGGCTTGAGCCTGGTACTCAGCGCCGCCCGCCGTGGCTCGCTGAAAGTCGGCGTGCCAGTCACCTACCGGGAAGTCACAGTCGGCAAGGTCACCGGCTACGAGTTGGGCAAGACCGCTGACCGTGTGCTGATCCATGTGCTGATCGAGCCCAAATACGCTCCGCTGGTTCGTGGCGGTAGCCGTTTCTGGAACAGCAGCGGCTTTGGCCTGGACTTTGGCCTGTTCAAGGGCGCGACAGTGCGCACCGAGTCCCTGGAAACCCTGGTCCAGGGCGGTATCGCCTTTGCCACGCCGGATGGCGAGCGCATGGGCAACCCGGCGCTGCCCGAGCAGACCTTCCCGTTGTTCGACAAGTTCGAAGACGAGTGGCTGATCTGGGCGCCGAAGATCCCCCTGGGTAAATAGCGCCCCCACCAACACCGCATAACCCGCCTACAAAAAAGGCCGCGATCCATAGGATCGCGGCCTTTTTGTATTTCAACAGCGCGGATCAGACCTCATCCAACTCCGGCTCATCCGCCTGCACATTCACCGTCGCCTTCACCGCATCATGCCGGCGAATGTACTTCCAGTCCGCCTCATCAATGTAGATCCCGTTCGGCCCGCTGCCGCCTTCGAGGTCGATCGCCACCTGGGCGGAGACCTGCGGCTTCACACTGGCCAGGATCGGCACAAAGCCCAGCTGCAGGCTGGTCTCCAGCAGTGCTGCCTGGTTCTTCTCGTCGATATCCGCCGCTTCGTCGAGGTAGTACGGCAGGCGCACGCGACCGGCCTGGTCGCGGTCCATCAAGTGCAGCAACAAGTACATGTTGGTCAGCGCCTTGATGGTCATGGTGGTGCCGTTGGACGCGGCGCCATCAATGTCGGTGTGAATGATCGGCTGGCCATTGACCTTGGTGATCTCGAACGCCAGTTCGAACAGGTCCTTGAGCCCCAACTGGTTATGGTTGGCGGCGACCAGGCGTGCCAGGTATTCCTTGGCCTCTTCGTTCTTGTTGTCCTGCTCGGCACTTTGGCTGAGATCGAACACCGAGAGGGTTTCGCCTTCCTCATACTGACCGGCACTGTGAATGATCTGGTCGATATGCTTGAGCGCTTCCTTGTTCGGCGCCAACACAATACGGAAGCTTTGCAGGTTGGATACCTGGCGCTTGTTGATCTCGCGGTTGAACAGGGCCAACTGGTGCTCAAGGCTGTCGTAGTCGCTGCGGATATTGCGCAGGGTCCGCGCGATATCCGTCACCGCTGCACGGCGTGCCTTGCCCAGGGTCAGGGCTTCGTCGGTACGGTGCGCATACGCATTGATCAACAGGTGCAGGCGACGCTCCATATCGTCTTCACTGTCGAACTTGGCCACGCCCTTGAGGCGCACCTGGGCGTACAGCGCGTCGATCTGCCCGTCAGCGCGCTGCAAGCCCTGCCAGCTGTCCTGATAGTCGTTGAGCAGCGGCAGCAGGTTGTCCATGGAATCGTCGATCGGGTCCATGAACGGCGTGCCGAACGGCAAGTCGGCCGGCAGCAGCTGGCGACGGCGCAAGGCGTCATCGAGGGTGCGCTGCTTGGCTTCCATATCACCGATCTGCCGGCCGACCAGTTGCAGCTTGGCCGACAATTGCTGGACGCGTTCGGTGAACGCATCACTGGAGCGCTTCAGTTCATCCTGGGCCGCTTCCATCTGCGCCAGGTTTTCCAGTTTCTCGTCTTCCTCGGCACTCAGGGTCTGGGCGCGGCGGAAGTCTTCCAGGGCTTTCTGCGCATCAAGTACCTGCTGGTACAGGGCTTCGGTCTGGGTCTTGCTCGCCGCGCGGTCCGAGGCCACGGCCTGCTGGGTCTTGAGTTGCTTGAGTTCTTTTTCCAGGCGCTCCTTCTGGTCGCGCAACGCCGCGCGGTCCGCCAGGGCCTGCAAGGCCGGTGGCTCGATGTGCGAGATGTCGATGGACAGCCCCGGCACTTCAAAGCGCTCGCCGGTGAAGCCATCGAGGATCAGCTCCAGGGATTTGACCCACTGGCCGTCTTCATCCAGGGTGATGCCATGCTCGCCCAGCGGCAGGCTGAACAACGAACTGTTGAACAGACGCATCAGACGCTCGACGTCCTGCTGTGAGAATTCTTCCCGCAGTTTGGCGTAGCTGTTGTTGTCGGCGTGATCGAGTTGCTGCTTGACCGACTTCAGGCGTTTTTCCAGGTCACGCAGGCGTTCGTCCAGGTCCTCGGCACTGAACTGTCGCGATTGCGCCAGGGCGCCGGCCAGTTCGTCGTGGGCATCCTTGGCCGCCAGCAGTTGCTGCTCCAGGACCTTGACGTCATCCACCAGGGCAAAGCGATGCTTGAGCACCGACAACTCGCCCAGCCAGCGTTGAATGCCGCTGATTTCCCGCTCCAGGCGCATCAGCTCCTGGGTGCCGCCGCGCTGATCGTTCTGCAGCGCATCCTGCTCGTTGCGGTAGTGTTCGGCCTGGATCGTCAGCTCTTCCTTGCGTGCATTGGCGTAGTCCGACCAGGTGCCCAGCAGTGAGTCGAGCAATGGCGACAGGCGATGCAACTTGCCGCGCAGGATTTCCCGCTGCTTCACGCCGTTGGACAGCGCCTCCACCAGAGGGCCGGCGGCCACCAGGGAGTTGTAGTCCTGCTCCATGCGTCGTACATCGCGGAACGCTTCTTCGCACGCGGCAATGTAATCCACGCTGCCGGAGCGCAGGCTGTGTTCGAAGGCATCGAGGAACAGCTGCTTGAGCTTGGCCGCGGTGATTTCGCGCATGTGCAGCAGGTTGATAAACAGCGCACGGAAGGTTTTCAGGCTCTGCTCGCTGGTGGAGCGCAGCGGAATCAGGGTCAGGTCCAGCGGGATCGACGTATGGCCGCCGACCAGCAAGCGCCGCAGTTCGTCGGGCTTGAGCTCGTAAGCCTTCAGGCCCTCGCGCTCAAGGTTGGTGAACAGCTCTTTCTGGCGCAGGCAGGTGTCGTTCTTCTGGTAGTGGGCCAGGTCCAGCTTGCCGGCGTAGGCAAAGAACTGGTGGCCGAAACCACCGCCCGGGCCGCGGCCGACCACGCCAATCACGTGCGGGCCGTGGGGCAGCGAGACTTCGACGAGGATGTAGCTGGTGTCGGTGGCGAAGTAGAAGCGCCGCGACTGTTCCAGGGTGTACTTGCCGAAGCTCATGTCCGACATGCGCGCCAGGATCGGGAACTGCAAGGCGTTGATCGACGCCGACTTACCGAGGTTGTTCGCGCCATACACCGACAGCGGCTCTTCCAGCGGGAACAGGCCCAGGCTGTAGCCGGCGGTATTCAATAGGGCGAAGCGGCGAATGCCGTAGCGTTCCTTGCTCATGCATCGGTCTCCTGTTCTTCGGCAATGGCGCGGGCGAGGGCATCTTCTTCGCTTTCAAATTCGCTCAAGTCCAGCGGGTCATCGGTCTGCAGCAGTTTTTCATCGTTGTCTTCGTCGATGATCACCGGCGCTGGCAACGGCAGCACGCTGTGCACGCTGGCTGCCAGGTCGCGGTCGGCCTGGACCGACAGGCACACATCAAGGAAGCGGTGCATCGGCGGCAGGAAGCGATAGACGCCGTTGTCTTCACTGGCAAACCCGAGCTGGGTCATGCGGCGCATGATTTTTTCTTCCAGTTCTTCCTGGGTCTGCACTTCGGCCTGGATAAACAGGTCGCGGTACTTCTCCAGCAAGGAGGGCAGTTCATCGCGGCCCAGGCTGCCGCCGTCGAGCACGGCAATCGGGTCGCGGCCCTGATCGGCCAGGTGCTCGACAATGATGAAAGTGAACAGCGCCAGGCGTTGCGCAGTCTTGTTCACCTGCGCGCTGGCGATGGCCGAGTCGGGTACGAAGTAGTAGAAACCCCGGGTATCGCACACCAACTCAAAGCCCAGGGCCTTGAACAGCGTGCGGTACTGGTCCTGGAAGTTCGACAGTTGCGCGTACAGCTCCGGGTCGCGGCGGCTGACGTGGTAACCCTTGAACAGCTCGCGAAAGATCGGCGCCAGCTGGGACAGTTCGGATAGATCAAGATGCATAAGGTGTGCTCGCAGAATTCTCGGCTAAGTCGGTGCTGGCCGGGAGCAGGGCGAATGAGCGCAGGCTGACCTGGTGCTCGTGAGTATGGTAATCCCGGCGTTCCAGGCGCTCGCGCTTGAAACGCTTCTCCCGCGACAAACGCGAGAACCAGTACAGCAACTCGTCGGTGGCCCCGTCCGGTTCCTGTTCCAGCAGCCAGGTCATCAGGTCGGGCATCGGCAGTGCGTCTTCGCAGCGCTCGAGCATCTCCTTGACCGTGCGCGGCGCACGCTGGGCTTCGCCCTTGTGGGATTTGTGGGCCTTGGGGAAGCGCGCCGGCTTGGGTTCGAAATTCGCCAGGGCATACACATAGGCTTCCACCTGGCTGGCGCTGCCGAGGAAGGTGCTCTGTGGCCGGGTAAACATCGGCATCGCCGCTTGCGGCACCGCGTCCAGGCCCTTGCGCCGGATCGCCGACAGGGCCAGCGCTGCGCCACGGGTCACGGCGTTGTGCCGGCGCGCTTCTTCGCGCAGCGGCAGCAGCAGTTCCCGGGCATGGCGCAAGGTCAACTGGGCGCTGGTCTGCATTTCGAGGATGCGCGCGTGGGTGCGCAGCAACATGTCGTCGTCCACCAGGTGGCCCAGGCGTTGCTGCTCGGTGAGCATGCGCAACAGCACGTTCTCTACCTTGCGCACGCCTTGCTCGAAGGCACCGTCGGCGTTCACCAGTTGGATCATCGGCTCGACGTACTCGTCCCAGGTCGCCAGGACCTCGGCATAACGCTGGCGCAACGGGATCTGCCGGTCGCTGGTCTTGGCCCGGTCGGCCACGGCAGCGAGGGCCTGTTCGTCATTGGCGAGTTTTTTCAGCACGTCGCGCACGCGCATGTCCAGCAGCCGCAGTTGGCGGGCCAGGTCGTGGCCGTCGCGGATGTCGAAGGCGTCCTGGATATAACCGGCCAGGCGCTCGAGGTGGCGCAGGTAGGCTTCGATTTCCAGGCACAGGCCTAGCCGGTGCTCCTTGCGAAGATAGGCCAGGAAGTCATGGATCTGCGCGTTGAGCTCGAAACGGTTCGGGCTCTTGGCGACAGGCACCAGGATATCCAGGCGAATCCACACGTCCAGCAGGTTGGTGATGTCCTGTGGCGTGCTGTCCAGTTGTTGGGCGGCCAGTTGCGCGCGCAACTCGCCAAGGCTCAGGGTGCCTTGGTCGAAGTGTTCGCACAGTGGCTCAAGCAGGGCCCAGTGTTCGGCGAGGGCGCGCAAGACGCGCTTGGGTTCGATCATCGGAATGGCCGGCTGGTTGGCGAATTAAAAGCAGCGATTGTACTGCATCAGGCGCGGGATTTATCCACAGCCGGTCAGGGCGCGTTCGCGATGGGCGGTCAGCAATGCAGAGAAAGTCATCAACGGTGGGCGATCATCGTCGAAGGGCGGTAGAATCTGCGCTCTTTAGTTATCCACAAGTGGCCGAGCCTTGCTTATCGAGTCCCGACGTCGCGCTTACTTGACTGCCATGCAGGTGGTCAACTGGCTGCCGCGCACCGAATTGCCCTTTGCCGCGCCGTCGCGGCCCGAACTGCTGCAGGCGCTGGAAGCCTTCGAGCCGTTCGACGCCTCGGGTGAGGAAGCGGCGGCGCCGGTTGCGCTGGTCAAACCCGTGGCCGAGGTGCCTGTGCGGCCGTCGGAGCGGGTCAAGATCGAAGTACCACGCCCCTCGACCGCGCCCAAGCCCGCTGCCGTGGCCGACGATGCCCCGGCCCCGGTGGCCAAGGCCCCGGTCGTGCCGCCACCGCGTTTTGCCCTGCAGTTGCTGCGGGCCGGGCGTTGCCTGTTGCTGGTCGAGTTGCCGACCGGCGAGCGCTTCCAGACGCGTGACCCGGCCTACCTGCTGCTCAAGGACATGCTGCGCGCCGCCGGCCTGCCCGACAGCCCGCAGATCGTCGGCGAGCCCGTGCGCTGGCCGCTGCTGGTGCGCGGCAATATGGACCAGGGCCCGGACGCCGCGCGTGATTTTGTGCAAGGTTTTGTCTCGGCCCGCCTGGAAGACGAACCCTGCGTGTGCCTGTGGGTGATCGGCCTGCCGGCCGTGCGGTTTGCCGGCGAAGCCGACGCCGAGGCCTGGTACCGCGAACTGCAGGTCGAAGGCCTGGGCTCGGTCTGGGCCTTGCCGGGCCTGGAATTATTAATGGAAGAGCCACAGCGTAAGGCTGATGTCTGGCAAGCCATGCGCCGGCTGATGGCGCGCTGGAAAACAACCGATGAGTGAGGCTTTATCCTTCCGCCCGATGACCGAGGCTGACCTCGACGCCGTGCTGAAAATCGAATACGCGGCGTTCAGCCACCCCTGGACCCGGGGCATCTTTCTCGATGGGCTGGGCAAGTACCAGATCTGGTTGATGTTCGAAGGCGAGCAACAAGTGGGCCACGGCGTGGTGCAGATCATCCTCGATGAAGCGCATTTGCTGAACATCACCGTCAAGCCGGAAAACCAAGGGCGTGGCCTGGGCCTGGCCTTGCTGGAGCATCTGATGTCGCGGGCGTATGCCGCCCATGCACGGGAGTGCTTCCTGGAAGTGCGCGACAGCAATACCGGGGCTTTCCGCCTGTATGAGCGCTACGGGTTCAATGAAATTGGCCGTCGTCGCGACTACTACCCGGCCGTCGGTGGCCGCGAAGACGCAGTTGTCATGGCCTGCACCCTGGTCGACTAACACACACGATCCCGGGTGGGAGCAGTCTTGTGTGGGAGCTGGCTTGCCTGCGATAGCGGTGGTGAATCCAGCGCCGCTATCGCAGGCAAGCCAGCTCCCACACCGCCATGCTTCACCATAAGTCTGGCGCTGTATCAGCGGTTACCGTCGACCGGATCAATGTCCGCCAGCTCTGCCTCATCCAACCCATTACCGCCGCCAATCTCATCTTCATCGACGATGCTCAGGTCCCAATCGGCCGGTTCGTCTTCACCTTCTTCCAGGGCATCGCGCGCGCCGTCTTCCTGAATCAGCGTTTCGGGGCTCATATCATCATCCGTGGACTCATGATCCGCCGTCGACGCCCCAGTCATCCCAGCCTCGCGTACCCGTTCGTCGGGCATCAGCTGCTCGCGCTCGGCACGGGGGATCTCATCGCCGATTTCCGCCGTCGGCGTCTCCTCGTCAAAATCCAGCTCCCGCATCGAGCCCATGCGATCTTCGTTGTCATCAATCGGTTCGGGCTGCGTAGCGCCGTACGGACGTCGTGATTCAGTCATGGTCAATCCTCATACTGTGGGGCTTATAGTGTGTGGACAGGCAGGGCGCCCCAAGATTCAAGTCATTACCGACCGGCTATCTTTATAGACGGCGTGACCCGGACGGGCGGTCGTCTGTCAAAGCTGCGCATCATTCCTGAGGCTTTCCCTGATGAACGAACTACAAGACCTGCTTGATAACAACGAACGCTGGGCGGATGCGATCAAACAGGAAGATCCCGAATTCTTCGCCAAGCTCGCCCGCCAGCAGACCCCGGAATACCTGTGGATCGGCTGTTCGGACGCCCGGGTGCCGGCCAACGAGATCGTCGGCATGTTGCCCGGCGACCTGTTTGTGCACCGTAACGTGGCCAATGTGGTGCTGCACACCGACCTCAACTGCCTGTCGGTGATCCAGTACGCTGTGGATGTGCTCAAGGTCAAACATATCCTGGTCACTGGCCACTATGGCTGCGGCGGCGTGCGCGCCTCGATGCAGGACCGCCAGTTCGGCCTGATCGACGGTTGGTTGCGGTCGATCCGCGACCTGTACTACGAGAACCGCGAAGTACTGGCCCAGTTACCTACCGAAGAAGAACGGGTCGATCGCCTGTGTGAACTCAATGTCATCCAGCAAGTCGCCAATGTCGGTCACACCAGCATCGTGCAGAACGCCTGGCATCGCGGGCAGAGCCTATCGATCCACGGGTGCATCTACGGGATCAAGGACGGCCGCTGGAAAAGCCTCAACGCCACCATCACCGGCTTCGAGCAACTGCCGCCGCAGTACCGCCTGCGTCCGGTGGAGGCCCTTTAAGAGCGTTTGCGCTGGCGCCACTGTTCCATAAACAGTTGGCCTTCCCGGTTAAGCGGCTCTTTCATGCCGGTGATCCAGCCCCGGCAGTTCCCCGCGCCGCAACGGCACGGGAACTGCCGGTACAGCACATCCTCGGTGGTGGCGTAATCCATGGTCAGCAGCGTGCCAGGGCGGATGGCCTGGATCGACCATAGCTCCAGCTCGCTGATGTCGAGGAACACATTCGGATCGCACGAATGCAGGAGCAGGCCGCTGAACCACGGGTCGTACAAGTGGATGCGTGAAGACACCTGCAGCGTGTGCAAGCGCCGTTCACCCAGGGCGTGCCCGGAAATTTTGGCGATTCGCACACGGCTGTCGAAGGCCACTTTGGCCTTGATCCCGGTTCCGCGCCCATTGCGGGTGTGTACCACCTCAAAGTTTTGACGCGAGGGGTAACCTTTTTTCGCCAACAGTGCTGCGAAGGGGTACAGACAGTCACTGGCCGCAGCGGGCGCCTCTTCCATGATCTGGGTTTTCATAGCATTCCTTGTCGGGCTGCATCGACCTCCTGGTGTTGCTATGACTGCCAGTCTTGCAGCAAATGGGCACCGCTCAAGGTTTGCGCAAAAAAAAGCCGATATCTACTGTCAAATCTGACAGTAGGTATCGGCTTTTTTGCGTAAGACACTGGCGATAAGGGCAGGAGCCTACAGCGCCGGCGCCGCGACAGAAGCTTCTGGCAGAGGGCTTTTCAGGCGCTTGAGCTGGGGCTTGATCGAGGCGCTGGTGCATTTTTCCTTGGCCTGCTCGGCGGACAATTCGCGCACCGAGGTGTAGAACAATTCGCAGGTCTGCTCCTTGCGCGTCACCTGCCAGGTGTTCATGCAGCCCTTGAGCAACACATTGGGGTCGCTGGCAGGCTTTTGCCCCATCCCGGCTTGCCAGCAGGCCGCGCTCAAGTCCTGGCCCATGACTTTCAAGCCGGCCTCGTCGGCTTTCTGTTCGTCGCCGTCGTAGCTGTCCGGGTTGGCGGCGTACCAGATGTAACTGGGGTGATTGGCCCCCAGCACTGCGACTTTACTGCCTTCGGCCGGGCTGATTTGCGTCAGGCCCAGTACCCCGAGGGTTTGCCCGTAGTGTTGCTGGATCCAACTGCGCACGGGTGCACCGAAAGCGACCATGGGCAGCGGGCCAGTGGGGTGCAGGCTCAGTTCCCGGACAACCCGGGTCTGATACTCGCTGAAGTAGCTGTAGACCCCCTCCAGATCCTTGCCCGCCGTGGAGGGGGCGGCAATGGGCGCGATATCAATGATGGTCTGGTATTCCGGGGTCTGGGTCGCCGGTATACCGTTGGCGCTCAGTAGCGTGGCCCAACGGTCGGTGGTGGCTGATTCCAGATAGTCCTGGTAGTGGGTCAGGGAGTAATCCGGCGGGAAGTGCATCAACTCGATGCTCTTGCGGTTTTCCAGGGCCATGCCCAGCGGCAGGAACAGGTACCAGCTAAATTGCCACTTGCCATCCATCGCGGTTGAGCCGGCTGGCGCCCTCGTAAGCCAGGCGCCCTCGTAAGCCAGGTCGGCGGTGTTCAGCAACGCGGTCAAGGGCTGCCCATAGCCATCGGGCACCCCGGTAAAGCGCGCGCGGACCTGACCCTGTTCGGTCTTCACACTGACCCTGGCCCGGCTGTAGCCATCGCGCTGCAGGCTCTGGGTCAGATAGTGTTCGACGGTCTGTTCCAGGGTCAGCGGCCGAAAGCAGATCACGCTGCAATTGTTGGGGTAGGCGAACAATTGCGTGACCCGTTGTGCCGTGCCCAGATCAAGTTCGACGTCGGCTTGTACGACCGTGCTCACAGCAAGTGCGACAAAGGTGAAGGACAGCCTGGTCAGTTTAAACATGCATGTTTCCTTGTCAGCTAATGCCCGTCTGCGCGGGATGAATGCCCACCTTCACACAGTAGCGGCTGACCGGGAAAATGCCTCGGAAAATGCAGTTTTTTTGCAGGGCCTGGCCGCCTCGCTATATCGTGAAGTGCAGCACGTTGCTGTGGTTGCCCATGAATGTGCAACTAGGTTTGAGGTCGTCGCGTTACTTGTAAGTATTCAATGCAGGCTTTGAAGCTCCAGGGCTTGAGGGGGATCACAGCCTCTATAAAGGAATCAGCCTTTAAACGCTGCAACAGGCTTGAAAAGGTTTTTGTTAGGGTTTGATTCTGCAAATACTATTCTTCCCGCCGGCTGGCCGAATGCCGGTTTGAATTGTCTGAATTTTTTCAACGCGGGATTTTGCTGTGGGTTGACATCTTGGGTATTGCCAGTCTCAGCACTGTTTTGAGGTGTGGGCGTAGTAGCGGTAGGTGCGATATTCATCGGTATGACTCCAGTTGTAACTCTAAATAATTAGTTGTGGTCTCTTAGTTAAGTTGAAGAGTGTCTGGTGCTACTAAAAGACACTGTTAGGTGGCCCGTCATTTACGCGTGGTTCCCTTCCTGAAATATTCAGAGGGAACAACGGCGCTCAATGTCGACCTGGATGCACCCGTCACAACGACGGGTGCGGCGTCCAATGATTAAGGCATTACCGGCGGCATGTACTTCAACGTCGTCCCCAGCGCCCACAGCAGGAACAACACCAGCGGCGTGTGCACCAGCAGCTGCACAAACGAGAAGCCGATCAAGTCCCGCGCCTTCAGCCCCAGTACCCCCAGCAATGGCAGCATATAGAACGGGTTGATCAGGTTCGGCAGGGCCTCGGCGGCGTTGTAGATCTGCACGGCCCAGCCCAGGTGGTATTGCAGGTCATTGGCCACCTGCATCACATAGGGCGCCTCGATGATCCACTTGCCACCGCCCGACGGAATAAAGAACCCCAGTACCGCCGAGTACACGCCCATCAGCAGCGCGTAGGTGTCGTGGGAGGCGATGGAAGTGAAGAGGATCGAGATATGGTGGGCCAGGGTCTGGCCGTCGCCGCCCTTGACCACGGTAATCAACGCCGCGATGGAGCCGTACAGTGGGAACTGGATCAACACCCCGGTGGTGGTGGGCACCGCGCGCGCCACTGCGTCGAGGAAACTGCGCGGGCGCCAGTGCAGCAGGGCGCCGACCATCAGGAACAGGAAGTTATAGGTGTTGAGCCCCGAGATCGCGCTGATCGCAGGCTTGGTCGAAAACTCGTGGAACAGCCAGCCGGCGGCCAGCAGTGCCAGGAGGATGGTCAGCAGCGGGCTGTGCTCCAGCCATTCCCCCGGGCGGGTTGGCGGTTGTAGCTTGGGCAGGTTGAACGCCGGGTCCACGCCACAGGCCTTGGCATCACGGGCCGAGTTGGGCCCCGGTGCGGTGACGTAGGCGATGATCAGCGACACCACGATCAGTGCCAGCAACAGCACCCCCGATTGCCACAAAAAGATCGTGTCGGTGAAGGGGATGGTCCCGGTGATCGCCAGGATCGACGGCGGCAAGCTGGCCGGGTTGGCCTGCAATTGCGCGGCCGATGACGACAACCCCAGCGCCCACACGGCGCCCAGGCCCAGGTAAGCCGCCGCGCCAGCGGCGCGATAGTCCATGCGCAAATCCGTGCGCCGGGCCAGGGCCCGCACCAGCAACCCGCCGAACACCAGGGACAGGCCCCAGTTGAGCAGCGACGCGACCATCGAGATCAGCGCCACCCACGCCACGGCCGAGCGGCCGTTTTTCGGGATGCGTGCCAGGCGATCAATCAGCTTTACGGCGGGCGGCGAACTGGCCACCACATAGCCGCCAATCACCACAAAGGCCATCTGCATGGTGAACGGGATCAGGCTCCAGAAACCATCACCAAAGGCCTTGGCAGCGTCGGTGGGCGCAGCGCCCATGCCCAGAACCGCCACGGTGACAATGATCACCGCCAGGGCGGCAAACACCCAGGAGTCGGGAAACCAGCGTTCGGCAAAATTGGAGCAGCGCAGGGCAAAGCGGGCATAACGGCTATCTTCGATAGGGTCGGCCATGTGGGAGTACCTCTTGTAGTTATTATGCAAGCGTCGGGGTGTTGGCAAGGTATCGCTGCATCTTGGCCCACGGCTATTTATTTGGGAATGTTGTTATTTTCATGGATCAATGAGTAAAACGAATATATCGGCGGCGATTGCCAGGATCCGGTTCAGCTCATAACCTGCACGCCATTTTGTTTGTCTGCCGAGCCTCTTCATGACTGCCACCGCTTATCCACAGGCGCAGCGTTTTTCCCGCTCCGACTACAAAACCCTGGGGGCTGGCTGCCCTGGGCGGTGCCCTGGAAATCTACGACTTCATCATTTTCGTATTTTTCGCCCTGACCCTGAGCCAACTGTTCTTCCCCCCGGAAATGCCCGAATGGCTGCGCCTGTTGCAGAGCTTCGGGATTTTTGTCACCGGCTATCTGGCGCGGCCACTGGGCGGGATCCTGATGGCGCACTTTGCCGATCACTTGGGGCGCAAGCGCGTGTTCAGCCTGAGTATCCTGATGATGGCCTTGCCATGCCTGCTGATCGGGATCATGCCGACCTACGCGCAAATCGGCTATTTCGCCCCCCTGATTTTGCTGGCGCTGCGCGTCCTGCAGGGCGCGGCAGTGGGCGGTGAAGTGCCCAGCGCCTGGGTGTTTGTCGCCGAGCACGCGCCCGCCGGCCATCGCGGGTATGCCTTGGGGGTTCCTGCAGGCCGGGCTGACCTTCGGTTACCTGCTGGGGGCCTTGACCGCGACATTGCTGGCGCAGATGTTCACCCCTGAACAGATCCTCGATTACGCCTGGCGCTTTCCGTTCCTGCTGGGCGGTGTGTTTGGCGTGATCGGCGTGTGGCTTCGGCGTTGGCTGAGTGAAACCCCGGTGTTCCTGGCCATGCAGGCGCGCCGCCAGGCCGACGCCGAACTACCGCTGCGCACGGTGTTGCGTGACCACCGCCAGGCATTGCTGCCGGCCATGTTGCTGACCTGTGTGCTCACCTCAGCGGTGGTGGTGCTGGTGGTGATCACGCCGACCATGATGCAGAAAACCTTCGGCATGAGCCCCAGCCACACCTTCGCCCTGAGTGCATTGGGCATCGTTTTCCTGAACATCGGTTGTGTGCTGGCCGGCCTGTTGGTGGATCGCATCGGCGCCTGGCGCGCGGTGCTGGTCTACAGCCTGCTGTTGCCGGTGGGCATTGCCGTGCTATATGCCAGCCTGATTGCCGGCGGCGTGTGGCTGGGCGCGGCCTACGCAATTGCGGGGTTGAGTTGCGGGGTGGTGGGTGCGGTGCCCTCGGTGATGGTCAGCCTGTTTCCGGCACCGGTGCGCGTGTCGGGGATTTCCTTTACCTACAACATTGCCTACGCGCTGTGGGCGAGTACCACGCCGTTGATGCTGATCGCCTTGATGCCCACCAGCCCGTGGATCTGCGTTTTCTACTGTGTGGTGATGGGCGCGGTGGGCGTGGCCAGCGCATTGCGGTTTAGCCGGCGCCCGGTTTTTTAAAGCCGCCGCATTCCCCCTGTGGGAACGGGCTTGCCCGAATGCCGATCAGTTAAGCGAACGCAATGCTCAAGGCAGTGAAGATCAAATGTGGGAGCGGGCTTGTCGGATCGCCGCATCGCCGCGAAGGCGTCGGCCCAGCCAACATTGATGTTGACTGACCCACTGCTTTCGCGAGCAAGCCCGCTCCCACAGGGGATCTGCGCTTAACTGACTGGCATTAGGGCTTGCCCGCGATGGCGGTGGGTCAGGGTGTACTGCTATCGCAGGCAAGCCAACTCCCCTATGTGGTTAACACCCCGCTGGCAGCGTTATGACAATTGTGAAATCCATACCAAAGGTTTCCCCTTATCGCTCTATGATCAGCGCACATCCCCCCACGAGGACATGCCATGAGCGCAGGACACAGCCACGCCACCGTACGCGCCGGTCATGAACGCAAGTTATGGATGGCCCTGGGCCTGACCGGCAGTTTCATGATTGCCGAAGTGATCGGCGCCTTTGTCACCGGCAGCCTGGCGCTGTTGTCCGACGCCGCCCATATGATGACCGACGCCCTGGCCCTGGCCATTTCCCTGGTGGCCATCCAGGTGGCCAAGCGCGCTGCGGACCGCAAGCGCACCTTTGGCTATGCGCGCTTCGAAATCCTCGCCGCCGCGTTCAACGCATTGCTGCTGTTCGGGGTGGCGTTCTACATCCTCTATGAGGCTTACCTGCGCCTGCAGGCACCGGCCGAAATCCAGTCCACCGGCATGCTGGTGATTGCCGTGCTCGGCCTGATCGTCAACCTGATTTCCATGCGCCTGCTCAGCGCGGCCAGTGGCGAGAGCCTGAACGTCAAGGGCGCCTACCTGGAGGTCTGGAGCGATATGCTCGGCTCTATCGGGGTGATCATTGCCGCCGTGCTGATCATGTTCACCGGGTGGGGCTGGGTCGACTCGGTGGTGGCCGCCGCGATTGGTTTTTGGGTGGTGCCGCGAACCTGGACACTGCTCAAGGCCAGCATGAACGTGCTGCTGCAAGGTGTGCCGGACGGCATTGATATCGACGCGGTAGAGCAGGCCATTCACGCGGTGCCTGGGGTCAGGGAGGTGCATGACTTGCACATCTGGGCCCTGACCAGCGGCAAGAACGTGCTGAGCACCCATCTGGTGGTGGACCCGGCGCAGGGCAGCGAGCAACAGGTCCTCGCCCAGGTGACGGAATTGCTGCATGAGCAATTCGAAATTTCCCACGTCACCATTCAGATCGAAGGCGCGGGCTTTCATCAGGAAGCCCTCACGCACTGACCGCTATTCGCGGTCTTCCAGCACGTAGCCCACCCCGCGCAAGGTATGGATCAACTTGCGCTCGAACGGGTCGTCGATCTTTGCGCGCAGGCGGCGGATCGAAACCTCGACCACATTGGTGTCGCAATCGAAGTTCATGTCCCACACAAACGAGATGATTTGCGTGCGGGACAGCACCACGCCGCTCTGGCGCATCAGCAGGTGCA
The DNA here is from genome assembly GCF_030687335.1 of Pseudomonas sp. FP818. NCBI lineage: Bacteria > Pseudomonadati > Pseudomonadota > Gammaproteobacteria > Pseudomonadales > Pseudomonadaceae > Pseudomonas > Pseudomonas sp. FP818. The sequence goes on from NZ_CP117427.1 coordinate 926,986, forward strand.
GCAAGGCAAACTCCTTGGTGGTCAGGTCGATCCGCTGGCTGCCGCGAAAGGCCCGGTGGCGACCCTGGTCCAGTTCCAGATCGGCCACCCGCAGCACGTCCGGCACTGCGCTCTCGATGCTGCGGCGCATCAGGCTGCGGACCCGGGCCAGCAGTTCGGGAAACTCGAAAGGCTTGACCAGATAGTCGTCGGCACCCAGCTCCAGGCCTTTGATTTTGTCGGCCAGGCGCCCTTGGGCGGTGAGCATCATGATGCGTGTGTTGCTGCTCTGGCGGATGCGTTGCAACACCTCCCAGCCGTCCATCAGCGGTAGGTTCACATCCAGGATCACCAGGTCATAGGCGTATTGCCGCGCCAGGTGCACACCGTCGGCGCCGCTGGCCGCGCAGTCGACCACATAGCCACTTTCGCTCAGTCCCTGAAGCAAGTACTCCGCCGTTTTCAGTTCATCTTCGATAACCAGGATTCGCATGTAGAGCGTGCCTCGGGGCAGGAGAAAGGATCTGCATAGTTGCGCGCAGATTAAAGCAAAAGCCCGGAACAGAGCCTTTGCTAACGGATTTGTAATGTTCCGGCCACCCCTCTGATAAGGAGCGAAAGCTACATTGCCCCTGCTTGGATTTGTCCGCCAACTCATGGGTGTGGAACGCTTGTTATGCCAACGTTTTTAAGAACAATTGTGTGCTCTGTAGTGGGGGTCTTGGCGCTGTCCCAAGTGGCAAGCGCCCAGACCCTGACCCTTGAATCGGCCCTGCAAAGTGCGTTTGCCGGCAACCCGGACCTGGCCGCAGCCCAATGGGAAATCGAGATTGCCCAGGGTGGGCGGCAACAGGCCGGGCTGATCCCCAACCCGGTGGCCTCCTGGGACGCCGAAGACACCCGCCGCAGCACGCGCACCACCACCGTCAAGCTGAGCCAGACCCTGGAGTTGGGTGGCAAGCGCGGGGCACGCATCGACGTGGCCTCGCGTGCACAAGATGCGGCCGCCCAGGAACTGGAGCAGCGGCGCAACCTGCTGCGGGCCGAGGTCATCGAGGGCTTTTATGGTGCGCTGCGGGCCCAGGAACGCCTGGAGCTGGCCCAACGCTCGATGGCGCTGGCCGAGCGCGGCCTGGTGATTGCCAATGGCCGGGTCACGGCGGGCAAGGCGTCGCCGGTCGAAGCTACCCGCGCCCAGGTACAGCTCTCGGAAATCCGCCTGGAGCGCAGCCGCGCCGAGATTGGTGTGAGTGATGCCTATCGCCGCCTGGCCGCCATCACCGGCAGCGCCAACATCGGCTTTGAGCGTGTCGAGTCAGGGGCCCTGAGCACCCCGGCGTTGCCTTCGGCCACCCAACTGTTGGCGCGCCTGGAGAGCACCGCCGAGCTGCGCCTGGCGGAGCTGCAAATCCAGCAACGGGAAGCCGGCCTGGGCCTGGAAAAGGCCCAGCGGATTCCCGACCTCGACGTGTCCATCGGCAGCCAGTACGACGCCAGCGTGCGTGAGCGGGTGAACCTGGTGGGCGTATCGATGCCGATCCCGCTGTTCAATCGCAACCAGGGCAATGTACTGGCCGCCAGCCGTCGTGCCGATCAGGCTCGGGACTTGCGCAACGCCACCGAGCTGCGCCTGCGCACCGAAACCCGCCAGGCCCTGGACCTGTGGGCGACGGCCAACAGTGAAGTGCGCGCGTTCAACCAAGTGATCCTGCCCGCCGCCCAAAGCGCGGTGGACAGCGCCACCCGTGGTTTTGAGATGGGCAAGTTCAACTTCCTCGAGGTACTCGACGCCCAGCGCACCTTGATCGCCGCCCGCACCCAATACCTCGCCGCACTCGCCCAGGCCACCGATGCCTGGGTGCGCATCGAACGGATTTACGGCGACCTCGCCCGCATTTGATCTTTCAGGAGTTCCCCATGAACAAACTACAAGGCCTGGCTTTGGCCGTTGCAGTGGCCGTCGCCCTCGGGGCGATAGTGTTTTGGCCGGCCACCAGTGTGGCGCCTCAGGCACCGGTAGCGCACGTCGAAGCACCGGAGGAAGAAGAGGAAGAGGGTGTGCTGGTGCTCAATGAGCAGCAGATCCAGGCCGCCGGCATTCAACTGGCCAAGGCCCAACCCCGGCAAATCAGCAGCGTGCTGTCGTTGCCGGGCGAGGTGCGATTCGATGAAGACCGCACCTCGCATATCGTGCCCCGTGCAGCGGGTGTGGTGGAGTCGGTCAGGGTCAACCTTGGTCAGAAGGTCAAGCAGGGCGAGCTATTGGCGGTGATCGCCAGCCAGCAGATTTCCGATCAGCGCAGTGAGTTGGCCGCCAGCGAACGCCGGGTCGAGCTGGCCCGCACCACCTTCCAGCGTGAGCGCCAGTTATGGCAGGACAAAATCTCTGCCGAACAGGATTACCTGCTGGCCCGCCAGACCCTGCAAGAAGCCGAGATCGCCCTGAACAATGCGCGGCAAAAGATGAATGCCTTGAGCGGCAGCGCGGTTCTGGTCGGCGGCAATCGCTACGAGTTGCGTGCGCCGTTTGCCGGGGTGGTGGTGGAAAAACACCTGGGTGTCGGCGAAGTGGTGAGTGAGACCAGCGCTGCCTTCACCCTGTCGGACCTGTCCCAGGTGTGGGTTACGTTTGGGGTGTTTCCCAAGGACTTGAACAAGGTCCAGGTGGGCCGGCCGGTGAAGGTCAGTTCCACGGAAATGGGCACCGATGTGATGGGCACCGTGGCCTATGTCGGCAACTTGCTGGGCGAGCAGACCCGCACCGCAATGGTCCGGGTCAACGTACCCAACCCCGACGACTCGTGGCGCCCCGGGTTGTTCGTGGCGGTGCAGGTGGCCACGGATACCTACTCGGCGCCGGTCACCGTGCCGGTGGAGGCGATCCAGACCGTGGAAGACAAACCGTCGCTGTTTGTGCGCACCGCCGAAGGCTTCGCCACCCGCCACGTCGAGCTGGGGGTCAGTGAAAACGGCTTCGTCGAAGTGCGCCAGGGCCTGGAGGCCGGCGCCCAGGTGGCGGCCGTTGGCAGCTTCGTCCTCAAGTCCGAGCTGGGCAAGGCTTCGGCCGAGCACGCCCATTGATCCTGCGAGTGATTGCCCATGTTTGAACGTCTGATTCAATTTGCCATCGAGCAGCGCATCATCGTGCTGCTGGCCGTGTTGCTGATGGCCGGTGTCGGCATCGCCAGCTACCAGAAACTGCCGATCGACGCGGTGCCGGACATCACCAACGTCCAGGTGCAGATCAACTCGGCGGCGGCCGGTTTTTCGCCGCTGGAAACCGAGCAGCGCATCACCTTTCCCATCGAAACCGCCATGGCCGGCCTGCCGGGCTTGCAGCAGACTCGTTCACTGTCGCGCTCGGGGCTGTCCCAGGTCACGGTGATCTTCAAGGACGGCACTGATCTGTTCTTCGCCCGGCAACTGGTGAATGAGCGGCTGCAAGTGGCCCGCGAGCAACTGCCGGACGGCATTGAAACGGCGATGGGGCCGATTTCCACGGGGCTCGGGGAAATATTCCTGTGGACCGTGGAGGCTGAAGACGGCGCGCGCAAGGAAGACGGCTCGGCCTACACCCCGACGGACCTGCGGGTGATCCAGGACTGGATCATCAAGCCACAGTTGCGCAACGTGCCCGGCGTGGCCGAGATCAATACCATCGGCGGCTTTGCCAAGGAATACCAGATCGCCCCGGACCCCAAGCGCCTGGCGGCCTACAACCTGACCTTGAGTGATCTGGTGACGGCGCTGGAGCGCAACAACGCCAACGTTGGCGCCGGGTATATCGAGCGCAGCGGCGAGCAGTTGCTGATTCGCGCGCCGGGGCAGGTGGCGTCCATCGACGACATCGCCAATATCGTGATCAACACCGTGGACGGCACGCCGATCCGCGTGCGCAATGTGGCCCAGGTCGATATCGGCCGTGAGCTGCGTACCGGTGCGGCCACCGAAAATGGCCGTGAAGTGGTGCTCGGCACGGTCTTTATGTTGATCGGCGAAAACAGCCGCACCGTGTCCCAGGCCGTGGCGAAAAAGCTCGAAGAGATCAACCGTTCACTGCCCGAAGGCGTGGTCGCGGTCACGGTTTACGACCGCACCAACCTGGTGGAAAAAGCCATCGCCACCGTGAAGAAAAACCTCTTCGAAGGTGCGCTGCTGGTGATCGTGGTTCTGTTCTTGTTCCTCGGCAATATCCGCGCGGCGTTGATCACCGCGATGGTGATTCCGCTGGCCATGCTGTTCACGTTTACCGGGATGTTCACCAACAAGGTCAGCGCCAATCTGATGAGCCTGGGCGCGCTGGACTTCGGGATTATCGTCGATGGTGCGGTGGTGATCGTCGAGAATGCGATCCGCCGCCTGGCCCATGCGCAGCAACGCCACGGCCGCCTGCTGACCCGCAGCGAACGCCTGCACGAAGTGTTCGCCGCCGCCAAGGAAGCGCGCCGTGCGCTGATCTTTGGGCAATTGATCATCATGGTGGTGTACCTGCCGATCTTCGCCTTGACGGGCGTGGCCGGGAAAATGTTCCACCCCATGGCGTTCACCGTGGTCATGGCCTTGCTGGGCGCGATGATTCTGTCGGTGACGTTTGTCCCCGCGGCGATTGCGCTGTTCGTCACCGGCAAGGTCAAGGAAGACGAAAACTGGGTGATGCGCAACGCGCGCCGGGGTTATGCGCCGGTGCTGGATTGGGTGATGGCGCACCGTACGTGGGCGTTTGGCCTGGCACTGTTGACCATCGTGCTCTCCGGCGCCGTGGCCAGCCGCATGGGCAGCGAGTTTATCCCCAGCCTCAGCGAAGGTGACTTCGCCCAGCAAGCCTTGCGCGTGCCGGGCACTAGCCTCACGCAGTCGGTGCAGATGCAACAGCAACTGGAAAAAACCTTGATGGAACAGGTGCCGGAAATCCAGCGGGTATTTGCCCGTACCGGCACCGCAGAAATTGCCTCCGACCCGATGCCGCCGAATATTTCCGACGCCTATCTGATGCTCAAACCCAAGGACCAGTGGCCGGATCCGAAAAAATCCCGCGAAGCCCTGATCGCCGATATCCAGCGCGCCAGTGCGATTGTGCCGGGCAGCCAGTACGAGTTGTCGCAACCGATCCAGCTGCGGTTCAACGAGTTGATTTCCGGGGTGCGCAGCGATGTGGCGGTGAAGGTGTTTGGCGATGATATGGCGGTGCTGAACAAGACTGCCGGGGAGATTGCCGAAACCTTGCAGAAGCTCGATGGTGCCTCGGAAGTGAAAGTGGAACAGACCTCCGGCCTGCCGGTGCTGACCATCAACATCGACCGCGACAAGGCCGCGCGCTTTGGCCTGAACGTGGGCGATGTGCAAGACACCATCGCGGTGGCCGTGGGTGGGCGCCAGGCCGGCACGATGTACGAAGGCGACCGACGCTTTGACATGGTCGTGCGCTTGTCGGAAACCCTGCGTACCGATATCGAGGGCTTGTCGCGGCTGTTGATCCCGATCCCGGCGCTGGCCGGCAATACCACGGGGCAATTGGGCTTTATCGCCTTGTCGCAAGTGGCCAGCCTGGACCTGGTGCTGGGCCCGAACCAGATCAGCCGCGAAAACGGCAAGCGCCTGGTGATCGTCAGCGCCAACGTGCGGGGGCGGGATATCGGCTCCTTTGTTGCCGAGGCGGAAAACGCGTTGGCGACACAGGTGAAAATCCCCGCCGGCTACTGGACCACCTGGGGCGGCCAGTTCGAGCAACTCAAGGAGGCGTCAGAGCGCCTGCAGGTGGTGGTGCCGGTGGCATTGCTGCTGGTGTTCGGCTTGTTGTTCATGATGTTCAACAACCTCAAGGATGGGTTGCTGGTGTTCACCGGGATTCCCTTCGCCCTGACCGGTGGGATCATGGCGCTGTGGTTGCGCGATATTCCGTTGTCGATTTCCGCCGGGGTGGGGTTTATCGCGCTGTCGGGGGTGGCAGTGCTCAATGGCCTGGTGATGATCGCGTTTATCCGCAACCTGCGCGAGGAAGGGCGTTCGCTGACGGTGGCGATCAACGAGGGGGCACTGACCCGTTTGCGCCCGGTGTTGATGACCGCGCTGGTCGCGTCCCTCGGGTTTATCCCCATGGCCCTGGCCACCGGCACCGGCGCTGAAGTGCAACGGCCACTGGCGACGGTGGTGATTGGCGGGATTATTTCTTCGACGCTGCTGACGTTGCTGGTACTGCCTGCGCTCTACCACTGGGCCCATCGTCGCGATGAGGAGCAGGAGCCCCAGTGACCTTGGGGGAGTGGGGCAAGCTCCCTCACCACAACAACCCCCCAGCTGGCCATGGCAAGCATGTTCAGCAGGGGGCCGGACCACTAAGAGGGTTGCTACGGGGCTTTTGGGGCGGCAGACAGGACGGGGAATATCAGTCGGAACGAGGTCACGCCACCCAGCACGCTGGTGGCCTCGGCCTGGCCCTGGTGCAGGCTGATGATCGAACGCACAATCGCCAGGCCCAGCCCGGTGCCGCCCTCGCTGCGGGCGCGGCTGTTGTCGGCGCGGTAGAAACGTTCGAACAGGTGGGGCAGGTGTTGCGCTTCAATGCCTGCGCCAGGGTTGCTCACGGTGAGTGAGACGCGCTGGTCGTGGCTGTCGATCTGCAATGCAATGCCAGAGCCGTGCGGGCTGTGGCGGATCGCATTGGACAGCAGGTTGGAAATGGCCCGCTGGATCATCAGCCGATCCCCCAGGACCCAGGCGTCGCCGGCCAGGTTCAGGCGCAACCCTTTGTCTTCGGCGCTCAAGGCAAACAGGTCCATGACCCGCAGCGCTTCATCCCGCAGGTTCACCGTGGTAAACGACACCCGCGCCGCCGGATGGCTGACCTGGGCGAGAAACAGCATGTCGGCGACGATCCGCGCTAAGCGGTCCAGCTCTTCGGTGCTGGACTCCAGCGCCGATTTGTACTCGTCGGGCGCCCGGGCGCGGGACAGTGTCACCTGGGCCTTGCCCATCAGGTTGGTCAGGGGCGCACGCAGTTCGTGGGCCAGGTCGTCGGAGAATTGCGACAACTGCTGCACACCGGCATCCAGCCGGTCGAGCATCACATTGATGCCCCGCGCCAGTTCGCTGAGTTCCCGGGGCAGATTCTCGACGGCCAGGCGATGGCTCAGGTCCTGGGTGGTGACTTTGCCGGCGACGCGGCTGAATTGCTGCAACGGTGCCAGCCCGCGCTGCACCAGCCACCAGGCGCCCATGCCGATCAGGATCAGCAACAGCGGCAGGGCGATAACCGTGGATTGCAGATAGGCACTGAGCAGCGCCTGGTCGTCGGAGCGGTCCAGGGACAGCAGCACCCGCACCTTCTCCCCGGTGTGCAGGGGCATCAGGCTCGACGCGCTGAGGATCTGGTTGCCGCGCCCATCGGTCCAGTTGAAAAAGCCCAGGGTCGGCCTGGCGGCAAAGTCGAGCAGCAAGGGTTCCTGGGGTTTGGCGCCGACGCTCAGCAGCACCGTATTGGCGGGCGACGGGCCGATGATGGTCAGGTAGAAATTGTCGTGGCCCATCACCAGGTCCAGCAGCGAATGGGGCCGGGCCCTGATGTCGCGGGTGTTGAGATCCTGCAGCAGGCTGTGCTGGATCTGCTCCATCTTGCTTTCCAGGCCCTTGCGCGCGAGGTTTTCCAGCTCGTGGGTGAGGGCCAGGTACGCCAGGGTCGCCAGCAACAGCACCAGGCCGGCGCCCATCAGGCTGACGGTGAGCCCCAGGCGCATGGATAAACTGCCAGGTCTCATTGGCGTGCTTCCAACACATAGCCCACGCCACGAATGGTATGGATCAACTTGACCTCGCTCTGGTCGTCGATCTTGGCCCGTAGCCGGCTGATCGACACCTCCACCACGTTGGTGTCGCAGTCGAAGTTCATGTCCCACACCAGGGAAATGATCTGCGTGCGCGTCAGGACCTCGCCGCTCTGGCGCATCAAAACCTGCAACAGCGTGAACTCCTTGGTGGTCAGGTCGATGCGCCGCGTGCCCCGGTACGCTCGGTGGCGACGTGGGTCCAGCTCCAGGTCCGAGACGCGGAATACTTCCGGCAGCGCAATCGGCTCGCTGCGTCGCAGCAATGAACGCACCCTGGCCAGCAACTCGGGAAACTCGAAGGGTTTGACCAGGTAATCATCGGCGCCCATGTCCAGGCCCTTGATCTTGTCGGCCAGCCGGCCACGGGCGGTGAGCATCATCACCCGCAAGGTGTTGTTGCGGCGCAGTTGTTCCAGCACCTGCCAGCCGTCCTTGCCGGGCAGGTTGACGTCAAGGATCACCAGTTCGTAGCGGTGTTGCTCGGCCAGGTGCAGGCCGTCGATGCCGCTGGCGGCACAATCGACGACATAACCACTTTCACTCAAGCCTTGATGCAAGTAGTCGGCAGTTTTTGGCTCGTCCTCAACCACAAGGATACGCATGCAGATTGACCTCATACTGGTAAGCGGAAAGGCGACGGGAGCTACGCGAGATAAGGGCTGTAGTCCCAAAAGTAGGAAAATTCTGAGCCTTGAAGCTACTTCAGGGTCAAGGCGCATCCCGCGCAATCCTGCTGTTTGGGCACAGGTGCGACGATTGGTCGCTGGGGGCGGGGCTTTGACTCCACTGGGCAGGCAAAAAAAAGCGCCCGTGAGGGCGCTAAAAATTCATCTCCTTCCAAAGGAGCTCCACAAAAAAAGCTTCAAGAGATGAATGTGCTCGGAGTGCGCCGCTCAGGTCGAGGGCGCGGGTGTTTGCTGGGTTAGCACTTGGGTGCCATGGATCTGTTGCTGTTGCTGGCGAAACTCAGCCAGCAACTGGCGGGAGCGCTCGCCGCCATCGTCGGCCAGCGCTGCGGTGGAGGCCGCAATGAGCAAACCGGTGAATAAACTATGCAGTACCTTCATCAACCTTCTCCGCAAAAGACCCGTGCCGTTAGTTGCCCAAAGCTACTCGGCCGGTCGATGCGGGCAGTATATGAAGTGCAACTTAACGAGAACGTGAGGCGCATATTACAGTTCTGACAGACTGCCAATTGTGAAGAAGTGCTAGTCAACGGCAAGTGAATGTAAGCACTTGCCGTTGGGGCCTATCAGAGGATGGCCAGCGGGTACTCCATGATCAGCCGGAACTCTTCCAGGTCTGATTCAAAGGCACTGGAGCGCACCGTGGCCTGGCGAATGCGCAGGGACAGGTCTTTCAAACTGCCGCCCTGAAATACATATTTGGCCTCGATGTCGCGCTCCCAGCGGCGCTGGTCAGTCAGCGGGTCGCCCGCGGCATCACGGCGCATATATACCGCGTTGGCGTTGCTGTAATCGGCGCCGGTGCCTTTGCCATAACGGGTCATGAACGACAGGCCGGGAATGCCGAAGGGCTGCATATCCAGGTCGTAGCGCAGCGCCCACGAGCGCTCCTTCGGCGAGTTGAAATCGCTGTACTGGATCGAGTTGTCGAGGAAGATCGAGTCCGACTGGCGCAGGTAGTCGAAGTCATTGTTGCCGTTGTTGCGCTGGTGCGACAGGGCCAGGCGATGGGCGCCGACCTTGACCCCGAGCTTGGCACTCCAGATGTTGTTGTTGAGTTCGCCCAGCAGTTTTTTACCCTCGTCCTGGGTGTTGTAGTAGTTGAAACCGCCAAACAGCGAGACTTCTTCCGTCAGCGGATAGCTGGCGGCGGTGCCGAAGTAGTACTGGTCCCAGGCGTCTTTCAAGCGGCTGCTGTAGAGGCTGAGGCTCAGGTGCGGGTTCAACTGATAGTCGCCACCGAAGTAACCGACCCAGGGCGAGTTGAGGTTGCCGGCATAAAACGTCGCGAAGCCGTCACGCATACTGCTGCTGTTCGGCTGGCTCATGGCGTGCAAGCGTCCGCCCTGCAGGGTCAAGCCTTCCAGGCTGGTGTTTTCCAGGGTCACGCCGCGAAAGCTTTCCGGCAGCAGGCGTGAGTCGCCGTAATGCACCACCGGGGTTTGTGGAAAGACATCGCCGACTTTGACCACCGTATCCAACAGGCGCATTTTTACGGCACCGCCGAGTTTGCTGTAGTCGTCTTCAGGGCGATTGTCGCTGTCCACCGGCAACATGTCGAAGGAACCCCGGCCGCCGCTGCGCCCGGTGCCGGAGTCGAGCTTCAAGCCATACATCGCAAAGGCATCCAGGCCAAACCCTACAGTGCCTTGGGTGAACCCGGACTCGAACTTGCCGATCAGGCCCTGGGCCCACGCCTCTGAGTAGCCGTTGCCGGTCTGGCTGGACTGGCCTTTGCGGTCATCGCGGTTGAAGTAAAAGTTGCGTGCCAGCACGTTCAACGTACTGCCTTCGATAAAACCCTCGGGTTTATCTCCTGCGGCCATGCCCGCCAGCGGTGCAGCGCTGGCCAGTGCCGCAATGATGGAAAGGGAAAGTGTGCGGTTAGTACGCATGTATCGCTCCTCGGTGTTGGCAGCTATGAGCTTTTTAGTCGCCTGGGGCGTTCTTATTGGAGAGCTGTCCCTGATAAGGGGAGCCCGGCTCATAGTTGCAAACAGCGGATAACGCCGAGGTGGCATGCGCATTACAATTTTGCCAGCTCCACACGGGATGACGGATTGGCAATCCGCACGCGAGCCCCCTGAAACGCGGCGTTGGTTACCTTGGAGTCCCAGGTCCTGAGGCGGCCCCGTCACAACGGCTGTTGAGGGACTGAAAAAATAGTTGAGTCGAACACTCAAGCCCTCTTCAGAAAACGCCAGAAGCGCCGATGGTTAGATAAACCACTCATCTCTGCCCTCTGGTGTTCCTATGTTCAATACCCGCTTGAAGCAGGAGCTGTCCGCTCTTCGCGAAGAACTGTCCAGCCTTCAGCAGGTCCAGGAAAGCCTGGAGAGCGAGATGCTGGCCCTGAGCCTGGACCCCGAGGGCCGGATCGAGTCGGTCAACCAGAACTTCCTCGACGAAATGCTCTACAAATCCAGCGACCTGCTGGGCCATGCCATTCACGGGTTTGTGCCCGAGCATGTGAAACGCGATGAATTCCAGCAGCGCTTCAACAACGCCCTGAGCCGTGGCGAACACTATGCCGGCACCGTGCGCCTGTTGCGCGGCAACGGCAAGGAGGCGTGGTTGCGTTCCATCGTGCAGCCGGTGCGGAGCTCGGATGGGCGCATCAAGCGGTTTTCGGTGTACTCCAGCGACCTGACCCGCACCATCGAAGCCTCCCGCGAGCACGAAAACCTGATCACCGCCCTGGTGCGCTCCACGGCGGTGATCGAGTTTGACCTCAATGGCAACGTGCTGGCTGCCAACGAGCGTTTCCTGCAGGGCATGGGTTACAGCCTGGCGCAGATCCTGGGCAAGCCGCACCGTATGTTCTGTGAACCGCAGGATTACAACAGCGCCGAGTACCAGGCGTTCTGGAAGCGTTTGAACAGCGGTGAGTTTGTGGCCGGGCGCTTCAAGCGTGTCGACGCCCATGGTCGCGAGGTCTGGCTGGAAGCGTCCTATAACCCGGTACTGGATGCCAATAACCGGCTGTACAAAGTGGTCAAGTTCGCCACGGTGATCACCGACCAGATCAATCAGGAACGCGCGGTGGCCGAGGCTGCCAACATTGCCTACAGCACCTCGCTGCAAACCGACAGCAGCGCCCAGCGCGGTACCGCCGTGGTCACCCAGGCGGTGGAGGTGATGCGCGACCTGGCCAAACACATGGAACAGGCGGGTGAGGGGATCGAGGCCCTGAATGCTCAGTCCCAGGTGATTGGCAGTATCGTCAAGACCATCAGCGGGATTGCCGAGCAAACCAACCTGCTGGCGCTCAACGCCGCCATCGAAGCGGCCCGTGCCGGCGAGCAGGGGCGCGGGTTTGCGGTGGTGGCCGATGAAGTGCGGCAGTTGGCCTCGCGTACCAGCAAAGCCACTGAAGAAATCGTCGGCGTGGTGCGCCAGAACCAGGACATGGCCCGCGATGCCGTGGCGCTGATGACCGATGGCCGGCTGCAGGCCGAGCAGGGGCTGTCCCTGGCGGCCGAGGCCGGTACGGTGATCGTCGAGATCCAGGACGGCGCGCAGAAAGTAGTGAGTGCGGTTGGCCAGTTTGCCAATCAGTTATCCAGCTAGGCCGCAGGCCGGCTCAAAGGCAGGAGCTGTGTTTGTCAGGGGGCATGGACCTCGAACAGCAATAGGTCGAACCACTGCCCATCGAGCAGGAACGCCTTGCGTGAATGCCCATACTGGGTAAAACCGCTGCGCTGCAACACCCGCAACGAGCCCGGATTTTCCGGGCGCACGGTGGCCTCGATGCGCTTGAGGGCGTGCTCGCCAAAGGCTTTTTGCAGGCCCAGTGCCACAGCTTGCCGGGCCAGGCCGCGCCCCGTGAACTCGGCCCCCATGCGATAGCCCAGGGACGCTGAGTGATAGTAGCGGCGGCGCACCTGGGTAAAGTTGATCCGCCCCACCAGCACGCCGTTTTCGCGGATCAGGTACTGATAGGCGCGGTCTTCACTGGCCTCCAGCAGCGCACTCTCGATGGCGCGTTGTACCCCTTCCACGTTGTAGTAAGCCTCGGGCCGGGCATTGATCCAACTTTCGAAAAAGGCCCGATTGGCCAGCTCGAACGCCAGCAGCTCGTTCACGTCATCCCACTGGGGGGGCGTCAATGTCAGGTTCATCCGTGGAAAACCTCGCGGTGGTGGTAGCGCATCCTTTCTTCTCACACTCGGGGCGCTGGTGGCAATGAGGCTGGGGTCATTGCGGTCCGGACCTGTTCTGCAGGCGGCTTGGATTTTCTGTAGGAGCGAGCTTGGTCCTACCGTTTCTATTGGCTTATCGGCCTAGCATCTTCACCCACCGCGAAGGCGGTATGCCAAAGGTACTGCGAAACTGCCGGGTCATGTGGCTCTGGTCGGTGAACCCGGCGATCAGCGCCGCATCCACCAGTGACTGGCCCTGGCCCAGCAGGTTGCGCACCAGATCCAGGCGGCGCATGGTCAGGTAACGATAGGGGCTGGTGCCGAACAACAGGCGAAAGTCCCGCGACAAGGCCCAACGATCCCGCCCGCAGTGCGCGGCCATTTCATCCAGGGTGATGCTGCGCCCCAGGGCGCTGTGGATAAATTCCCGGGCCCGCTCGGCGGCCTGGTAATCAAACGTCTTGCGGCTGACGCTGATGCCCGACGCGTTGTTCAGGGCGTGGGCCAGGTCGAACAACGCGTCCTGCTCCTGCAGCGGGTCCAGCGGGCAGTCGAGCTGCTGCACAAAGGCCTGGCAGGCCCGGTGTAGCCATGGGTCGTTGGACAGCCCGTTGTGGATAAACGGCAACGGCTTGCCGCCGAGAACCTGCTGGATCTGCGCCGGCTCCACATAAATCATCCGGTACTTGAAGCCCTCGTCGCTGCCGGCCCAGCCATCGTGGACTTCGTCGGGGTGGATCACCATGGTCGTGCCCGGCAGGCTGTGGGTCTGGCCGCCGCGATAATGAAAGCTCTGCACACCGAACAGGGTATGGCCGATGGCGTAGGTATCGTGGCGATGAGGGTCGAAGCCGAACCCGGAGAAATATGCCTCGATCCGCTCCAGGCCGCTGGCATGAGGCGCCCGGTGCAGCCAATCGATATTTGCAGTGGGTTTGCCCATGGGATGTTTTCGAAATATGTCGGATGGAGTTACGTTAACTGAGTCTGGGGCGGCTGTCTGCCAGGGTCTTGAACGATTGTGCGCGGCCTCAACGGTGGCAGGCTGCTGACCGCTCGTGGTAATAAACCCTACATTTCAAATGTGAGGCAGGTTATGAGCAAGTTGCGGGTAGGTATTATTTTTGGTGGGCGTTCGGCCGAGCATGAAGTGTCCTTGCAGTCGGCACGCAACATCGTCGACGCCCTCGACCGCACGCGCTTCGAGCCGGTACTGATCGGCATCGACAAGGCCGGCCACTGGCACCTCAACGACACCTCGAACTTTCTGCTCAACCAGGAAAACCCGGCGCTGATCGCCCTCAACCAGTCCAACCGCGAACTGGCGGTGGTGCCGGGCAAGGCCAGCCAGCAACTGGTGGAAACCTCGGGCCAGGGCTTGCTGGAACACGTCGATGTGATCTTCCCCATCGTCCACGGCACCCTCGGCGAAGACGGTTGCCTGCAAGGCTTGCTGCGCATGGCGGACCTGCCGTTTGTGGGTTCCGACGTGCTGGGGTCGGCGGTGTGCATGGACAAGGACATCAGCAAGCGCCTGTTGCGTGATGCCGGTATCGCCGTGGCGCCCTTTATCACCCTTAACCGTGGCAACGCGGCACGCACAACCTTCGATCAGGCTCGGCAAAAGCTGGGGTTGCCCCTGTTCGTCAAACCGGCCAACCAAGGCTCCTCGGTGGGCGTGAGCAAGGTGGCTGACGAAGCCGAGTACCTGGCGGCGATTGAACTGGCCCTGGGTTTCGATGAAAAAGTGTTGGTGGAGTCTGCCGTCAAAGGCCGCGAAATCGAATGCGCGGTGCTGGGCAACGAGCGTCCCATCGCCAGCGGTTGTGGTGAGATCGTGGTGCGTGACGGCTTCTATTCCTACGACAGCAAGTACATCGACGACCAGGCCGCCCAAGTGCTGGTGCCGGCGGACATCAGCGTCGAAGCCAGCGAACGCATTCGTGCCCTGGCCGTCGAGGCCTTTGAAGTGCTGGGCTGCGCCGGGCTGGCGCGGGTCGATGTGTTTCTTTGCGAGGACGGTGAAGTACTGATCAATGAGGTCAACTCACTGCCAGGGTTCACGCGCATCAGCATGTATCCCAAGCTGTGGCAGGCGGCGGGGATGAGCTACAGCGAACTGGTCAGCCGCCTGATCGAACTGGCGCTGGAGCGGCATGGGATGCGCAAGGGGCTGAAGATCAGTCGCTAAGCTTCAACCGCCATCGCCGGCAAGCCAGCTTCTACAGGGTATGGCGTATTCTGCCGTTAACTTTGTAGGAGCCGGCTTGCCAGCGATGAGGCCCGTAAAGGCGATACAACCCTGGGTCAATCCCCCAACGCTTCCCCTTCACGACGCGGATCCGCGCCCCCACTCCAGGTCGCCTTACCCTGGGCATCGCGTACTCGCACGATGGCCTGGGTGCCGCTGGTCATCTCGATCTCGCTCAAGGTATGCCCTCGCTCCTTGAGCGCCGCCTTCAACGGCTCGCTGAACAGCCCTTGCTCCAGCTCGGTCGCGCCGTTGCGGCTGCCGAAGTTGGGCAGGCTGATGGCGGCTTGCGGGTCGAGGTTCCAGTCGAGCATGCCCACCAGGGATTTACTCACGTATTCGATGATCTGCGATCCGCCGGGGGAGCCGACCGTGGCCAGCAGCTCGCCACTTTGGCGGTCGAAGACCAGGGTTGGCGCCATGGACGACCGGGGGCGTTTGCCCGGCTCGATGCGGTTGGCCACCGGCTGGCCGTTTTCCTCGGGGATAAAGGAAAAATCAGTCATCTGATTGTTCAGCAGGAAGCCCTGAACCATGACGTGGGAACCGAACGCGGCTTCGATGGTGGTGGTCATCGACACTGCGCCACCCAGGTCATCCACGGCCACCACTTGCGAGGTGGAAATGCGCAGCGGCGAGCGATCCGGCGCGTAGGCCACTTGAACGCCCATCGGTTGGCCGGGCTTGGCCACGCCCATGCTGCGTTCGCCGATCAATCCTGCGCGGCTGGCCAGGTAGCCGGGGGCGACCAGGCCCGCGACCGGCACCGGGACGAAGTCCGTATCGGCGACGTATTGCCCACGGTCGGCGTAAGCCAGGCGATCAGCTTCGGCAATCAGATGCACCGCTTCGGGCACCGGTTCCAGGCCGGCGGCTGTCGCGCTCTTCACCGGCTTGAGCGGCGCCAGGGCCCAGCGTGGGTCGCGGGCTTCGAGGGCCTGCAAGGTGCCGAGGATCTGCGCAATGGCCACCCCGCCTGAAGAGGGCGGTGGCATGCCGCACACTTGCCAGCGCTTGTAGTCGGTACACAGCGGCGCGCGCTCCTTGGCGCGGTAGCCCTTGAGATCGCTCAGTGCAAGGCGCCCCGTGTTCTGATGACCCTGGACCTTGCGTGCAATCTCCTCGGCGATCGGGCCGTGGTACAGCGCGTCGGGTCCTTCCTTGGCGATGCGCTTGAACACATTGGCCAGCGCCGGGTTTTTCAACAGGGTACCGGTGGCTTTCGGGCTGCCGTCGGCGTTGAGGAAGTACGCCGCCATGTCCGGTGACTGGCTGATGTAGCGATCGGCGGCGATCAGGCTGTGCAGGCGCGGGGAAATCGCAAAGCCTTGCTCGGACAGCTGGATCGCCGGCACAAACAACTGCGCCCAGGGCAGACGGCCGCTGTGTTCGTGGGCCATCTTCAGCGCGCGCAGCACACCGGGGGTGGCGACCGAACGACCACCGATCTGCGCCTGGGCAAACGCCATCGGTGTGCCGTCGGCCTTCAACAACATATCGGCCGTGGCGCCGGCCGGGGCCGTTTCACGGCCGTCATAGGCCCGTACCTGCTTGCCATCCCACAGCATGATAAAGGCGCCACCACCGATCCCCGAGGACTGCGGCTCCACCAGTGTCAGCACCGCTTGCATGGCGATGGCCGCGTCAATCGCCGAGCCACCCTGGCGCAGGATCTTGCGCCCGGCTTCGGCCGCCAGCGGGTTGGCCGCCGCCGCCATATGGCGTTCGGCGTGGCGTACCGTCATGTCCGTGCGATAACCCGAACCCAGCTCCGGGGCGGGCGGCAGGTCGGGGGTGCTGGTGCTGTTGCAGGCACCGAGGCTGAGGGCGGCGATGATCACCGAGAGGCTGGTAAGGCGCTGCAAGCGTAGGTTGAAAAGCACGCGCTGAACTCCGTTCATTTTGAGAATGATCTGTTGTCCCTGGGGTGATGCTTGGCGGGTAAAACGCACCAGGCAGATATCTGCGGGGAGGAGGGCGGACACTAACAGCGGGAGACAGGAGCGTCAAAATCCCCCCTCCGGCTTCGGCGTTCTCGGCCATCTTGGCCTATGACCAGGCGTGGCGCAGACAACAAATTTGTTTCAACCGCATGGGGTTGTTGCGAGATTTTTCAAAAACGTCTTTCTAAATGATAAGGATTTGCATTACGATCCTTGGCCTTTAATGCTCCACCATGGTGCATATTGGCCCAACAAGGACTGTTTGCAATGAAAACCCCTCCCTGCCTTTTCAGCTCTCTTTTCCTCACCGCCGGCGTGCTGATCGCCGCCCCCGTGTTGCAGGCAGAAGAGATTGGCGAGGTCGATAAACACGCCGTCACCGAACTCGATACCTCATTCGTCACCGCCACCGGCGGCGCCACGGACCTGCGCGACGCACCGGCCAGCGTCAGCGTGATTACCCGCGAAGAAATCGAGCGCCAGCCGGTGTACGACCTCAATACCCTGCTGCGGCGTGTACCCGGGGTCACCGGTGGCTTCGGCCCGGTGGGCGAGCAATCGAAAATCAAACTGCGTGGCCTGGACGACAAGTACACCTTGATCCTGGTGGACGGCAAACGCCTCGGTGGTTCCGGAGACTTGAGCTATCGCCGCGACCTGGCGCGCCAGGACCTGAACTGGATCACCCCGAACATGATTGAGCGCATCGAGATCGTGCGCGGCCCCATGTCGTCGCTGTACGGCTCGGATGCCATGGGCGGGGTGATCAACATCATCACGCGCAAGGTCTCGAGCACCTGGAGCGGTTCGGCCAACGTCAACACCACGATTCCCGAAGATTCCGACCGTGGCCAGACCACCCAGACCAGCCTCAACCTGTCCGGGCCGTTGACCGAGTCCGTGGGCCTGCGCCTGGGCGCCAACCTGACCCGGCGGGCCGCCGATGAGGTCACGGCGCGCCTGGATAAGGATGGCGAGTTCATGTACGGCGACGGCGCTGGCGGCGCCAAGGACCATAGCGTCAACGCCTTGCTCGACTGGAAAATCAATGACGAGCAAAGCCTGTCGTTCGAGGCCGTGCATGGCGTCGAGCGCTCCTGGTCGAGCAAAAAGACCTTTGGCGATTGGGGCGAAACCCTCGGCGCTGGCTTCGGTCCTGGGCGGTTGATTCGCGACAGCTACTCTGTGTCCCACAGCGGGGACTGGAGTTTCGGTACCTCGAAGGTCGACCTGTACCTGAACAAATTCAAGAACGACATCGACTGGGGCAAATCCAGCGCCGAAGAGAAAATCGCCGAAGGCAGCCTGAACATTCCGTTTGAGTTGCTGCTCAGCCAGCGCATGACCGTGGGCGGGCAGTGGAAGCGTGAAGAACTGACCAACAGCGATACCCTGGGCACGGTGCCTGTGGACTACCAGGGCGCTGCGGTTTCCGGTTCGTCGCTTAAAGGTGACTACTCGGCCGCGTTTATCGAAGATGAGTTGTACCTGCTCGACAACCTGGCCCTGACCCTGGGCAACCGTTTCGACCACAGTCAAGACTATGGCAACCACAACAGCCCGCGGGCGTACCTGGTCTACCATCCGCACCCGGACTGGACCGTGCGCGGCGGTGTGTCCAAGGGCTTCCGTGCGCCAAGCCTGAAAGAGGGCAGCGCCGGCGCCGCCACTGAATCCGGCGGTCGCGGTTGCGGCTCCTTGAAACCCCTGGGTTATGTGAGCGGCAGTTGCTGGATGGCCGGTAACCCGAACCTGTCGCCAGAGACCAGCGTCAACAAGGAAATAGGCGTGTCCTTCGACCGTGACGGTTGGGAGGCCAGCCTGACCTACTTCCACACCGACTTCGAAGACAAGATCGAATACGCGCCACTGGGCCAGTTCCAGGGTCGCTGGTGGACCATGCTGGAAAACGTCGAAGAAGCGCGCACCCGCGGCTGGGAAGGCTCGGTTCGCGTACCACTGACCGACTCCCTGGACTGGCGCACCAACGCCACCTACATGCTGGAGAGCAAAAACCTGTCCACCGGCGAAGACCTGATCAGCGCGCCCAAGTTGTCGGCGTTCAGTGCAATCAACTGGCAAGCCACCGACACACTCAACACCGAACTGTCGGCGCAGCATGTCGGCAAGCAGCGGGGTGTGGGTAACGACTTCGTCAAGTCCTACACCACCTATGACCTGACGGCGAACCTGGCCGTGACCAAGTGGTTGACGCTCAATGGCGGCGTGCAGAACTTGCTGGATGAAGATGCGCGGGATGGTTCGACGACGTTCTATGTGCCGGGCCGGGCGTTTTTTGCCGGGGCTACGACTTACTTTTGAGGTGTAGCCATGCCCCGCGAGCAACAGCTGCTCGCGGGCTTGCTGATGGCTCAGTCCATTTTAGGATTGATCAGGCGCCATTGATCTGAAGGTAGGCGCGTGCCTTGCCTTCGGTTTCGAATCCTAAGTGCGTTAACAGACGCGCGCTGCGCAGGTTCTCCGGTCGGTCATTGGCCATGATCCGGTGCAGCTTCCTACCCTCGATGCTCATCGCTATCGCGCATCAGCACGTGCAAGGCCTCGCCTCTGGCGGCTTTGTGCTCCATCAACTGCAGCCGTTGAGTCACGGCATCAAGGTTGAAAAATCCACCATCTCGCAGCGGTTCCCACGGTTGGAGATAGGTACGATTTTCCAGCAAATAAGTGTGCATTGTTGCCGCATGAGATGCATGGACCGTGCGCAGTACCAACCGATGGGTCGTCAGGGGATCAACAAGGGGAACTGCCTTGTTACCTTTCAACGTTCACCTCGGATCATTTGGTGATAAAGGTAGCGATAGAGCCGTTGCGGGCGAGCCCGCCTGATGGCGCAAATCTTTCACATAACTCTTGCCTGGCCATTGTTCGGTTTGCTCGCGATCAAGGCTGGCAACGGCCCGGTCTGGCGCTTGGGGAGTAGCATGGTTGATGGGAGCCATTGTCTTTGGCGGTGTACGCTAGGTGGGTTAGCACTCAGAGCCGGCATGACGATGCGCAAAGGCAAAAAAGCGAGCCGGTTAAGGCTCGCCAAAGGGAGGTAAAAGGTCAGTTGGCCAACAGTTTGCCGCTGAACAGGCTGGTCAGGGTTTTCACCAGCAGCACGCTCAGTGCCACAGTGAGGAACAGCAGGATCACAGCGGCGATGACCATCAACACGCTGCTGTCCTGGGCATGTGCATATTTCAACGCTGCGTTGCTCAGCGCTGCGATGGGGAAGCTGATTGCCCACCATGAAGGGGCAAAAGGCACATCCCGACGGAACACTTTGAAGCTCAGCACCACGAACAGGAACAGGCCGAAGTAGAACAACACGCTGGCAAACCGGTCGATCTCGCCGAATACGTTGGTGTAGGCCAGAAAACCTACTTCAAAGGGGGCAATCAGGATCATCAGCGAAGGCACCATGCCTTTGGCCGGAGCGGCCTCATGCACCAGCCGCGAAAAGATTCGGGTGAAGAGTACCAGCGCCAGCACCGCACCCACGGCGAGGGCAAACAGGTTGAACTCAGTCGCCCAGGCCATCGGCATATGCGCACCGGTTACCGCGATATCAAGGGTGGCAACGCCTGGAATCAGCCAGGCAGGTACGGCATTCAACGGGTCCTGATTGCCCGACAACAGACGGTAAACCACGAAGCCTGCGAGCAGCACCGTCAGTGCGCTGCCCAGTATCCAGAGAGCCTGTCCGAGCCATTCGTTGTGGGCCCCCGCGACTGCCGAAAGCAACAGCAGTGCAATGGTGACGGTGCCAAAAAAGTTGCTGGCAATCGGGTGGTTGAACTCGGCCTTGACCGCTGCTGGATGTTTCACCCATTTGGTCAGGTAACCCAGGGTCAACAGCACGAATACCAGGCCGGCCAGCGCGCCAATGGCCTCACCCAAGCTGCCGCCGACGCCGTAATACTGACCACTCAAGCGCCAAGCCAGGGCCAGGCCGGCCAAACCCATCACTGAGCCGAATAAATTGATAGGCAGGTTTTTGATCGAAGTTTTGCTGACGGTTACCGCTCGAGCGGTATCGACGGTGGGGGTGTATGCAGTGTTCATGCTAGTCTCTTGATTGACTGAATTTGCTGTTGTGGATATTTTCAGCCAAATAAACATTGGCTGAAATAGTCATAAAGCGATGTATTCAGCCAATTATTCGACAAGGACAGACATCATGCGTATCACCCTCCTGGCATTCCCTCGTGTGCAACTGCTGGACGTCGCCGGGCCCGCCGATATCTTTGCTGAAGCCGCCAAGCAACTGGGGAACCCGCGTGCCTATCGGGTCGAAGTCATCGGTACCAGCAAGGGCCTGATCAAAACCTCAAGTGGTTTGAAGCTTGGCATTGATGAAACCTTCGAAACATATAAGGGCAAGGTCGACACCTTGCTCGTGGCCGGCAGCCCACATATCAACGAAATCGCGCATGACCCTGCGTTGCAAGATTGGCTACGCCGGCAAGCCAAATCCGTCCGTCGTATCGGCTCAGTCTGTAGCGGTGCTTTTTTGCTGGCCGCCGCAGGTCTGCTCGACGGGCGCCGTGTCACCACCCATTGGAATTCCAGCGCAAGGCTTGCCAAGGAGTATCCGCACACCCACGTCGATCCGGATAGCATCTTTATCAAGGACGGCAACATCTACACGTCGGCGGGTGTTACGGCGGGCATGGACCTGGCGTTGGCGCTGGTCGAAGAAGATTACGGCAGAGAATTGGCGCTCAGCGTGGCCCGTGAAATGGTGATGTTCTTCAAGCGGCCTGGCGGGCAATCGCAGTTCAGCGCGCAACTGGCAGCGCAAACCGCCGAACGCAGCGTGATCCGGGACGTGCAGGAATATGTGGTGGAGCACCTGAAGGCCGACTTGAGCGTCCCTGCCTTGGCCGCCCGCGCCGGTATGAGTGAGCGAAACTTCGCCCGTACCTTCAAGGCTGAAGCCGGCTCGACCCCGGCCGAATTTGTCGAATTGGCCCGCATTGATGCGGCCAGACGGCTGATTGAAGATGCCGATGTTTCACTTAAACGCTTGGCCGATACAGTCGGTTATGCCAATGCGGACGGGTTCAGAAGGGCATTTATGCGCCGTCTCGGCGTTGGGCCAAGTGATTATCGAAAGCGGTTTTCATTGATGTGATGCGTGAGTGGCCCAATGCGCTAGGCATGCCAGTAATTTTCAGAACGATCGGAGATCAGGTTATGACGGACAAGGCTCTGGCGCCGGATCAAGAACTATGGCGTTCATGGACGCCCGCTGAGTTGGCTGTTCGCCTGAAGACCGTCTCGCTCCCCTGGTGCGTTGTCGGCGGGTGGGCGCTTGACCTATGGCACGGCGAAAAGACGAGGGAGCATGACGATATAGAGTTCACCCTGTTGCGAGACGATTTTTCGGAGTTCCGGCACGCGCTTGGCGACCTTGATATGTACACCGCGAAGGCCGGAGTGCTCACTTTTCTTCCCGTGGGTCAAATCCCAGGATTAGACATTCAGCAGGTGTGGTGTTTCGACCCTGTTGCTCAAGCCTGGCGGGTGGACATGATGATTGAATCAGGAAGCCCTGAAGTATGGGTATACAAACGGGATGGGTCTATCCGGTTTCCCCGTACCGAAATGTTGTATCTGAGCAGTGAAGGCATTCCATATTTAAGGCCTGCGGCGATCCTCTTGTTCAAAGCCCTGCACGTGCGGCCAAAGGATGAGGAGGATTTTCACAAGGCCTTGCCGACTCTGCCCGATGAGGAGGTGGCGTGGCTGAGGCGGCATTTGCTGAAGCTTCATCCGGGGCATCACTGGATAACCCATTGATCAACAATTGCCCGCTGCATTGGGCTCTCCCTTTTGAGGGCGCATCGCCACACTTCTGTGGTCCCGACGCGTCGCGCAGTATCAAGCTCCTGAGCGACCCTGGCATGAGCCTCGGCCATTCGCATCTCCAGCTTACGCTTTACTGAGCGAACTTGAGCGTAGGGTCAGGGCTGCGAGTGCTCGGCATAGATTGCCATGACCTTTTCGTAGCTGTCGGTGTTGAGGAAATCATTCTCGTATGCGCCCTGAACTTTTGCCCTGCCACCTTCGATCCCGGAGAGTGCAATTGCGACAGCGAGTGAATTGTTGTGGCCGCACTCCTCGACGGGAAAACCACGTAGCAGGATATCCGCGACGCCCTTCAACACTGGAGGTGGCAGCTTCTCAAGGTAGTAAGCAGCAGCGGGCGGTGCGTCGCCTTGATAGTCTTTTTCGTCAATTGCGATCTGCGCCAGTTGGACGAGAAAACGGGTGCAGTTGGCGTGAGATAGAAAGAATGAGTCCGCGATCTGGGACGAGTGCCAGCAAAGAATAAGCAGTTCGCGAAGCGTCTCTTCTGATGGGATGCCTTCATCGATGATGGTCTGCGCCCGAGCTTCCGCCATGTGCTATTGAAGCATGCGTGTGGGCCTACACAGAGGGGAAGGATGGGGTAGAGGTAGACAGCCAGAAACAAGAAAGCCCGCACGAGGCGGGCTTCTTGAGGTGATTCATAGACTGCTGTAGACATCTATGGATCGGTACTTGGTGGCTACACAGGGACTTGAACCCCGGACCCCAGCATTATGAATGCTATGCTCTAACCAACTGAGCTATGTAGCCAAGTGGCGCGCATTATTCGCGTAGAACGGGAATGCGTCAAGCGCTTTTTTTGAAAATTTATCTACGCTATCAACTGTTTAAGGAAAAACACCGGGTGAGGCGACCAGTGGCTGGGGATTTGTGCACTTCACCAGGCCGCGAACATCTGAGTGTGGGGCTTGCCTGCGATGGCATCTGATACACCGAGTTGCCTGCATCGCGGGCAAGCCCGGCTCCCACACAAGCCCGCACACATTTGATTTGTGGCGCGTTCGGCGCCTGGCAGGTGTTCGCTGCAACGATTCACCTACTCGTTAGCCTGCTAACGGGATAGCCTTCCTGCCCCATTAAGTGGCACATTGTCACACCTGCACCTGTGCATCCATCTGCTGTACGGAAACGTTCCTCATGGCCCTTACCAATTCCCAGCCTTCAGTGGCTACGGCGCCGGCCGCGGCGCAATCCAGCCCGTTGGTCATGCGTATCATCGGCGCCGTGGCGCTGGCGCACTTGATCAATGACTTGATTCAGGCGGTGTTGCCGTCGATCTACCCGATGCTCAAGCAAAGCTATGGCCTGACCTTTACCCAGGTCGGCCTGATTACCCTGACGTTCCAGCTCACGGCCTCGCTGCTGCAGCCATGGGTGGGGTATTACACCGACCGTCATCCCAAGCCGTTCCTGTTGCCCTGCGGGATGATCTGTACGCTGGTGGGGATTTTGATGATGTCCCAGGTCGGCAGTTTCCCGCTGATTCTGCTGGCGGCGGCGTTGATCGGTATTGGCTCCTCGACCTTCCACCCGGAGGCGTCCCGCGTGGCGCGCCTGGCCTCGGGTGGGCGTTATGGCCTGGCACAATCGACCTTCCAGGTGGGCGGTAACGTGGGTTCGGCGTTTGGCCCGTTGCTGGCGGCGGCGATCATCATTCCGTTCGGCCAGGGCAATGTCGCCTGGTTCGGCTTGTTCGCGGTGTTTGCCCTGGGCGTGCTGTATGCGATCAGCCGCTGGTACCGCAACCATTTGAACCTGTTCAAGCTCAAGCAAGGCCAGGCCGCCACCCATGGCCTGTCGAAAAACCGTGTGCTCGGCGCGCTGGTGGTGCTGGGGCTGTTGGTGTTCTCCAAGTACTTCTACATGGCCAGCTTCACCAGTTACTTCACCTTTTACCTGATCGAGAAGTTCGACCTGTCGGTGGCCAGTTCCCAGTTGCATCTGTTCCTGTTCCTCGGCGCGGTGGCGGCGGGTACGTTCTTTGGCGGGCCGATTGGCGACAAGATCGGCCGTAAGGCGGTGATCTGGTTCTCGATCCTCGGTGTGGCGCCGTTCACCTTGCTGTTGCCCCATGTCGACCTGTTCTGGACCAGCGTGCTCAGTGTGGTGATCGGTTTTATCCTGGCCTCGGCGTTCTCGGCGATTGTGGTGTACGCGCAGGAATTGGTACCGGGCAACGTAGGGATGATCGCCGGGGTGTTCTTTGGCCTGATGTTTGGGTTTGGCGGGATTGGCGCGGCGTTGCTGGGGTATCTGGCGGATATTCATGGCATCGAGTACGTGTACACGTTGTGCTCGTTCCTGCCATTGCTCGGGGTGCTGGCGATTCTGTTGCCTCGCACGAAAAAAGCGTAAAGCCGTAAGGTTTGCCCTATCCCTGGGCGACACCTTTCCTACTGGTAGGGGTGAGACTTTGTCGCGCGTTTGAGCTGTTCCCGCGCCCGGGACAGTCGGGAGCGGACGGTACCAATCGGGATCGCCAGGGCGTCGGCGGTGTCCTGGTAGCTGCCGTCGGTTTCCAATGAGGCATACAAGGTATTGCGCATTTCCAGGGGCAGGTGCTGGATGGCACTCAGAGTATTTTCCAGGCGGCGGCTGATCTCAAATTGGCGCGCCAGATCCTGTTCTTCGTTCTGCCCATGGGAGAGCGCTTCGTCGAACTCGCAATGCACCGGCTTGGCATAGAGGCGGCGGAAGTGATTGCGGATCAAGTTCAGCGCGATCCCGCACATCCAGGTGCTCAGTGACGCCTGTGCGCTGAAGTGATGGCGGTTGCGCCAGGCCTCCAGATACGTCAGTTGCAGGATGTCGTCCGCATCCTCTGGGTTCAGTACGCGTTTATGAATGAACCGGCGCAGGCGCTTGTGGTGGTCGTCGGACAGATCTTGGATGGATTGGCTAGGGTCACGGGGTAAATTAACTAAAACACTGATAGGGATATCCATGATTTTTCCTCAGGGTAGAAGCAGTCGAAATGGTTTCGACGAGAACCCTGTTAGCACCGCTTGTGCCAAGCGCGGAAAGTCTCTATCTGGTTGATAAATATAAGGAAATATCTTGTTTTAGGTGTTTTTCATGCAAGGCCTTGCACAAAGCATCATGAGTTTGTGCAGGTATTTTCATTGCCCTGGGAAATGACGGCGAAGATGGAACTGTATCGGGTGCTGTAGCCACACAAGGATACGAATCTCTTGTCCTGGCACTCCCATGAAAGTCGATCCCAACCTTGATGTGCAAAATCACCCGCAGTTGAATCAACCGGCATCTGCACGGTTCGAGAGTGGGCCGTCGTCGCAGATAAACGCCCCCATCGCTGACGATTTCAGTGAGATGTTCAGCCAGGAGGTCGCACGCAACGCCACGTCCCTGAGCGAGCGTCAACTGGGCTTGCGTACGCCTCCGGCCGAGCAGTTGGTCCAGCTCTATGAGCAACTGGGTCACCCGGCCCAGGCGAAAATGGCGACCATTGCCCGTAATGTCAGGGGGCAATTGCTGCTCCGCGCCGGCGTCGGCAAAATCATGCAGATCACCGGCAACGACCCGGCGCGGGCCTATGTGGTGCTCAAGCACGTGGCGCTCCAGGCGGATGCTGAGGGGCGTACTGCGGAGGCTAGCCTGGCACGCAGTTCCCTGACTGATCTGGAGAACCACTACCAGCCGCAGATCCAGGCGGGCCTGAACACGGCGATGGCGCTGCAGGCCGGCAGCGATGACCCACAGATGCGCCAGGCGGTGCGCAGCCTGTATTACACCAGCGTGGTCACGACCCAATCGCTGGCGACCCTGATGCAGTCGCTGCTGGGGCTGTATGGTGAAGGTGACTTCGAGACGGGGCTGAAGCTGATCCGCCGGGCCCTGGCCGATGATATTGCCGCGCAGACCTCGTCGGTCGATCGGGGCCAGTTGCGCACTTTGCTGTTGGGCCTGAACGACTGCAGCCGGCTGAGCGGCGTGCTCGCGCGCTGCAAGGAGCTGATCGGGCGCTCCCTGCTGTTGTACCCCGAACTGCATCTGGATCCGCTGGGTCTGTTGCAGCGCTTGCTGGGGTATGCGGCCAATGGTCTTACGCCCCACGAAATCAAGCACCTGGCCAGGGACCTGGGGGGGAGTGAGCTGTCTCACCAGTTGAGTTCCCTCGGCGCCTTTTTTCCCGAGCTCAAAGCCTTGCCCCTGGCCTGGTGGTGCGATGCAAGACGGCGCGAAGAGGCCGTGAACAGCTACAAGCAGGTGCTGCTTGAATACGCCATGCAGGAGCGAGGCGCGCGACATACCCACACGTGGCCAGGGCTCAAGGCATGAGTGCGTTGCGGGCAATCAACGGGGTGCTGTTGAAGGTTGCACAGCGTGCCGAGGTGCTGGGCGCGGTGGTCGTCATGGCCATTGTGTTTATCTTTATCGTGCCGTTGCCCACCTGGCTGGTGGATATCCTGATTGCGGTCAATATCTGTATTTCGTGCCTGCTGATCGTGTTGGCGTTGTACCTGCCGGGGCCGCTGGCCTTTTCCTCGTTTCCGTCGATCCTGCTGCTGACCACGATGTTTCGCCTGGCGTTGTCGATTGCCACCACGCGTCTGATCCTGCTGGAGCAGGACGCCGGTGACATTGTCGAGGCGTTCGGCAACTTTGTGGTGGGCGGCAACCTGGCGGTGGGGTTGGTGATCTTTATGATCCTGACCCTGGTGAACTTCCTGGTGATCACCAAGGGCTCGGAACGGGTTGCGGAAGTGGCCGCGCGTTTCAGCCTCGATGCCATGCCCGGCAAGCAAATGTCCATTGACAGTGACCTGCGTGCCGGCCTGATTGATGGCAACCAGGCCCGGGACAAGCGTGAGCAACTGTCCCGTGAAAGCCAGTTGTTCGGGGCCATGGACGGGGCGATGAAGTTCGTCAAGGGGGACGCTATCGCCGGGCTGATCATTGTGGTGATCAACTTGCTGGGCGGTTTTGCCACCGGCATGTTCCAGCATGGCATGAGCGCCGGCGACTCCATGGCGTTGTACTCGGTACTGACCATTGGTGACGGCTTGATCGCGCAGATCCCGGCCCTGCTGATCTCGCTGACGGCCGGCATGATCATCACCCGTGTGGCGCCGTCCGGTCGCAACAAAGGCAGCAACAACATGGGCGCCGAGATTGCCCGGCAAATGACCAGTGAGCCCAAGAGCTGGATGATCGCCTCGGTGGGCATGCTCGCGTTCGCGACGCTGCCGGGGATGCCCACGGTGGTGTTTATCCTTATTTCGCTGATGACCGGCAGCCTGGGTTATTACCTTACGCGCCAGCGTCAGCGTGAGCAGCAGGCGCAGGAACCGGTCGCCGATACCCTCCCGCCGGAGCAGAACGGGGTGGAGGACTTGCGTGGTTTCGATCCGTCGCGGCCTTACCTGTTGCAGTTTCCGCCGGCCCTGCAGGATAGCCCGCTGGTCACTGAAGTGATCCACGGGGTGCGCCAGAGCCGCAATAGCCTGGTGACCCAGATTGGCTTGACGCTGCCGCCGTTTGAAGTCGAGTTTGCGCCTACGCTGGCCGACGATGAGTTTCGCTTCTGCGTGCATGAAGTGCCCATATTGAAAGCCACCCTAGGTCACTGGGTCGGCGTGGAGCTGGCGGCACTGTCGGCCGAGCCTGAAAGCGGCAGCAGGGGCCTGGTGGAGCGTGATGAACAGGACTGGGTCTGGTTCACCCCCGATGACCCGGTGCTGGCGGACGAACACCTGGCGCGCTCGACGGCGTACAGCTTGCTCCAGGAGCGGATGACCCGGGCGATGTTGCTCAGTGGCCCGCAGTTTCTCGGGATTCAGGAGAGCAAGGCGATTCTCAGTTGGCTGGAGTTCAACCAGCCGGAGCTGGTGCAGGAGCTGCAGCGGATCATGCCGCTGTCGCGGTTTTCATCGGTGTTGCAGCGCCTGGCCGGTGAGGGCGTACCCCTACGGGCGGTGCGGCTGATTGTCGAGGCGCTGATCGAACACGGTCAGCATGAGCGTGAGCCGGATGCCCTGGCTGACTATGCGCGCATAGCCCTCAAGTCGCAGATTCTCCACCAATACAGCGAAGTCGACGGCCTGCATGCCTGGCTGCTGTCACCCCACACCGAAAACGTATTGCGCGATGCCCTGCGCCAGACCCAGACGGGGGTGTTCTTTTCCCTGGATCACGAAAGCAGTGCGGCGCTGGTCAGCCTGCTCAAGCAAGCCTTTGCCGTGCGCCCCAAGAGCAAGAGCGTGCTGCTGGTGGCGCAGGACTTGCGCAGCCCCTTGCGCACCCTGCTGTTGGAAGAGTTCAACCATGTGCCGGTCCTGTCGTTCGCCGAGCTGAGTGCTTCATCCAAGGTCAAGGTGCTGGGGCGTTTTGATCTGGCCCGGGACGATCTGATGCGCGAGGAGGTGGCATGAGGGCGTTGGTGAGTCTTGCGCGGGCCAATGTCGTTCCAGCGGTGATGAGGCTCGATGATGTTTGAATTGCGCGTGCTTGATGGTCTGCACCAGGGGGCTGCGCTGCCACTGTTTGGCGGGCAATGGCTGATTGGGGCCCACCCGGATGCTGATCTTTCGCTGTATGACGAAGGTATTGCCGAGCGGCATGTGCTGTTGCGTTGTATCGAGCAGCGCTGGTCGGTGCAGGCCGAAGAAGGGCTGGTGCGGGCCGGCGACGGTCGGCTTCTGGCGCAGATTGCCGACCTGGCACTGGGTAGTCCTTTTACGATTGGCAATGTTCGCCTGTGTGTCACCCTGGCCGACCAGCCTTGGCCGCAAGCAGCGATGCCTGCTGCCGATGCGCCTGCGCCCAGGCCGGTCGGCCAGGCGGTGCCGGCATTAACGTTGTCCTCGATTTCCGGGCCGCAACAGAAGCGCATGCTCAGCCTGGTGCTGGTGATTGCCGTCATCATTACGGCGGTGGGCCTGGCCACCACGGGCGACCACGAGGCGCAGGCGTCGTTGATGCCGGTGAAAAGTCAAAAAAACGAGCTGGACTCACCCTACGAAGTCCGCCAGCAACTGCTGAAAATGCTCAACGAGCGTGAGCTGGGTCATCGGATCCGCCTGCAGGTGATCAATGGCCAGGTGGCTCTGGACGGTGACGTTTCCCTGGACGAGGTGGGAGTGGTGTCGCGCATGCTCAGTCGTTTTGGCGAGCAGTTCGAGACCTCCGTGCCGGTGATCAGCCGGGTCAAAGAGCGCAGCGCCGTGTTCCCTTTCAAGATCCTGCAGATCGTCGGCGGGCCCAATGGGCATGTGGTCCTGGATGAAGGCAGCCGGCTGTTTGTCGGGGATGAAGTGGATGGCTTGCGGCTGGTCCTGATTGATAACAGCAAGGTGGTGTTCGACGGCGTGCAGCGCTATGAGGTGCGCTGGTGAGTGGCGAGCTGCAGGCACGCCTGGAGGCCTGGCAGCAGGACCGATCACAGGCCCTGGCCAATTTTGCGCCGGTCTCGGTACGTGGGCGTATTCAGCGGGTCAACGGCATGTTGCTGCAATGCCGCTTGCCCGACGCGCGTATTGGCGATTTGTGCCAGGTGGAAAAGTCCACGGGCGACTACATGCTGGCCGAGATTATCGGTTTCGATCAGCAGGATGCGGTGCTCAGTGCCCTGGGCAACCTGGAAGGCGTGCGCGTGGGGGCCAGTGTCGAGCAGTTGGGGGTTGCGCATCGGGTGCGGGTCGGCGATGACCTGTTGGGCCAGGTGTTGGACGGCTTTGGCCGCCCGATTACGGGGGAGGGGGCCAGCGCCTTTGTCGAGGCGCACGCCCACGATACCAGCCTGGTGTTGTGCGAGGCGCCGTTGCCCACCGAGCGGCCGCGGATCCACCGCGCATTGTCCACCGGGGTGCGTTCGATCGACGGCCTGCTGACCCTGGGTGAAGGCCAGCGCGTTGGCCTGTTTGCGGGGGCCGGCTGTGGCAAGACCACCTTGCTCGCGGAGATCGCCCGTAACGTCGACTGTGATGTGATTGTGTTCGGCCTGATTGGCGAGCGGGGCCGCGAGTTGCGCGAGTTTCTCGATCATGAACTGGATGAGCAACTGCGGGCCAAGGCGGTGCTGGTGTGTGCGACGTCCGACCGTTCAAGCATGGAGCGCGCCCGGGCTGCCTTCACCGCCACGGCACTGGCCGAAGGCTACCGACGCAAGGGCAAGCGGGTCCTGTTGCTGATCGACTCCCTGACCCGTTTTGCCCGGGCCCAGCGCGAAATCGGCCTGGCCGCCGGCGAACCGCTGGGGCGTGGCGGCCTGCCGCCGTCGGTGTACAGCTTGCTGCCGCGTCTGGTAGAGCGCGCAGGGCTGACCCGCGAGGGGGTGATCACGGCGATCTATACGGTGCTGATCGAGCAGGACTCCATGAGCGATCCGGTGGCCGATGAAGTGCGCTCGCTGCTCGATGGCCATATCGTCTTGTCGCGCAAATTGGCCGAGCGCGGCCACTACCCGGCGGTGGATGTGCTGGCCAGCCTGTCACGGATTTTGAGCAACGTCGCCGAGCCCGCGCATATCCAGGCCGGGACGGCACTGCGTCGCTTGTTATCGGCGTACCAACAGATCGAGCTGATGCTCAAGCTGGGGGAATACCAGCCCGGCAACGATGCCCTGACGGACCTGGCCGTGGACAGCCGCCAGGCGGTGGATGGCTTCCTGCGCCAGGACTTGCGCGAGCCGGCACCGATGCCGATGACCCTCGATCAATTGATGAGCCTGACCACCCATGTCCCTTTCTGAACTCGACACCTTGCGGCGTCTGCGCAGGCATCGCGCCGACCGCGCCGAGCGCGCGTTGCGTGAGGCCAAGCGGCACCAGCAGGCCTTGTTGGCGCAAATCCAGCAGGCCCAGCAAGCCCTTGAGCAGACCCGCCTGGAGGAAATCCAGAAAACCGCAGAGCTGTTGGAGAAGCACCAGGGGCAGGTGCTCTCGCTGTCCCAGCTCAAGTCCTGGGGGACCCAGGAGCGCACTTTGTCCGCCGGAACCCGGCGCGAAGAAGGGCAGTTGCATGAGCTGCATGGCCGGCGTGAGGAGCAGGTGGTGCAGGTCGCCAGTGCGCAGCAACAGGTGAGCCAATGCCTTAAAGAGGTCGAGAAACTTCAGGAGTTGTCCGTTTTGTTGGCTCAGGAAGCAATACAGGAAGAAATATGACGCAAGTTCCAGCAAGCAAACCCGAACGCCCGCGTCTGCGTGAGCCTCGGGACGACAGGGAGCCGGTGATGGTGGGCGGCTTGGCCAGGGAGCTGGGGCAGTTGTTTACTCATCTGCTTGGCGACACCGACGAGAGCGCCGGTTACGGCCCATCGGCCACGGGTGCTGCGGCGTCCGCCGATATCTTGATGATTGAAGCCATGACCGGCCAGTTGCTCCCCCAGATCCGTGGGGGAGTGCAGTGGCCCCTGCAGGCGTTGCTGTATCTGCCGCGCCTGGGCCGGATCAATGCCAGTGTGCGTCGTGAACAGGGGGCCTGGAGCATAGAGTTGGCGGCAGAACAGGAGCTGACCGCCCGTTGGCTGGGGGGCGTGCGCCAGTGCTGCGAGGAGCGTTTGGCCGAAGGGTTGGGCCAGCCGGTCAATGTGCATCTGGTGCATGTGGGGACGGCATGATCCTGCCGACCTTGCTCATTCCATCGGTCAAAAGCGGCACGGTGGCGGCGAGGCTTCGTTTGGGGCGCGGCTTGCGCATGGGGTTTACGGTCCAGGACCAGCAGGGAGAGTTGCTGCTGGAACCCGGGCGCGCGCCCAGAAGCGCTGCCCCCCTGTATTTCGACAGTGCTTGCGGCCTGCTGGCCTTCAGCGAGCCGGGGCCGATGTTCAGCCTGCTGGGGGAGTGCCCGGTGACGCTGGCAGAGGCTGGCAATGATCCGGATTCCTGGTTCTGGGAGCTGTTCCAGCACCACTTGAGCCCTCAGGTGCGAGCGCTGTTCGGTTACCTGCGCCTTCGCACGCCTCCTGGAAAACTGAATTTCGGTTGCCGGCTTACGGTGACGCTGGGGCCCTCCAGGGTGGTGGGGTATCTGTTGCTGACCCCTGAAAGTCTGTTGGCGCTGTGCGAGGCGGGGCAATGGCAGCCGACGGCCCAGCCATTACCGGCCTCGTTTCAACTGGCGATTGCCGTGACGCTGGGGCGCTTGCAGCTACCCCTGACCCAGGTTCGCAGCCTGCGTGTCGGTGATGTGGTGATGCTGGAACAGGCCTTTTTCGATGTGCACGGCAATGGTCGGTTGCGGATGGGAAGGCATCGCGTGCATGGGCGCCTTGATGATGAATCGGGGTCTGTGTGCCTGACACTTATATCTATCGAGGAGACGTCTGTGGACGAGGATCTTTCAGCACAACATTACTCAGGGTATGACGAGCATGATCTTGATGAACCCGTGGTAGATGTTTTTGGCCATGAGCCTTTCGATGAGTTGAGCATGGCCTTGAATGTGCGCTGTGGGACCCTGAACCTGACCCTCGGGGAGCTGCGCAATCTGGCCCCCGGCGCGGTGTTGAGCATCGCGGGCTACGCCCCGGGCATGGCAGGGCTTTACTACGGCGATCGACCGATTGGTCAGGGCCAGTTGGTGGAGGTGGATGGACGCCTCGGCTTGCAGTTGTCCCGTGTGATTTTCGCGCGATGACTTTTCAGGGGATCGACCCCATTGTCCTGGCGTTGTTTCTCGCGGCATTGTCGTTGATGCCTATGTTGTTGATTGTCTGCACGGCCTTTCTGAAAATCGTCATTGTGCTGATGATCACCCGCAACGCGATTGGCGTGCAGCAGGTGCCGCCCAGCATGGCGTTGAACGGCATAGCGCTGGCGGCAACCCTGTTTGTCATGGCGCCCGTGGGATATGAAATGGCACAGAATGCCAAGCAATTCCCCGTGGACATGAGCAGCGTGCAGCGCCTGCAAGAAACGGGGCTAGAGGCGATAAAGCCGCTGCGCACCTTTATGAGCCGCAACACCGACCCGGACGTCCTGACCCATTTGGTGGAAAACACCGCGCGCATGTGGCCGCCGGAGATGGCGCAAAACGCCCATCGCGATGACCTGTTGCTGCTGATCCCGGCTTTTGTGCTTTCGCAGTTGCAGGCAGGGTTCGAGATCGGCTTCCTGATCTATGTGCCCTTTATCGTCATCGATCTGATTGTTTCCAACCTGTTACTGGCGCTGGGCATGCAGATGGTCTCACCCATGACCATTTCCTTACCCCTCAAGTTGTTGTTGTTCGTGCTGGTGTCCGGGTGGTCGCGCCTGCTCGACAGCTTGTTCTTTTCTTATCTCTGAGTGGCCTATGGAACCGATCCTACTCTTCAAGCAGGGCATGTTGCTGGTGGTGGTGCTATCGGCACCTCCGTTGATCGTGGCAGTGATCGTCGGCGTGATGACATCTCTGGTACAGGCCCTGATGCAGATACAGGACCAGACGCTGCCCTTTGGCATCAAGCTGGTGGCGGTTGGCATTACCCTGATCCTGACGGGGCGCTGGATTGGCGTGGAATTGATCCAACTGATCAACCTGATGTTCGACATGATCGCCCGTTCGGCCTTGAACTGAGGTACGACCGGTGCTGCCTTATCTCGACTTCCTGGCCAGCCTGGTGATCGCCATGGCACGCATCTACCCTTGCGCGTTCCTGGTGCCGGCCTTCTGTTTTCAACATATACGCGGTATGCCCCGGCATACCATTGTGATGGTCATGGCGTTTATGCCGGCGCCGATGATCCATGTTGCGCTGGCGGGCAACGAATACTCGGTGCTGATGCTCGGTGGGCTATTGCTCAAGGAAGTGGGCCTGGGGGTTTTGCTGGGTGTCTTGTTGTCCATGCCATTCTGGATGTTCGAGTCGGTAGGCGCGCTGCTGGATAACCAGCGTGGGGCCCTGGCGGGCGGGCAACTGAACCCCTCGCTCGGCCCGGACGCCACGCCCGTGGGGCATTTATTCAAGCAGGTGGTGATTTTCCTGTTGATTGCCACCTTTGGGCTGGGCGTATTGACCCAGGTTATCTGGGATAGCTACCTGATCTGGCCCGCCACGGATTGGCTGCCGGTGGTGGCCGTCAACGGTTTCAGCGTGTTCGTTGGACTGCTTGGCGAAACCTTCACACACATGATGCTTTACGCTGCGCCTTTTATCGCGGTGCTGCTGTTACTGGAGTTCGGTTTCGCCTTACTCGGGTTGTACAGCCCGCAGTTGCAGGTCAGTACCTTGGCAATGCCGGCAAAGAGCCTGGCGGGACTGGCCTTTTTACTGCTGTATTTTCCATTGCTGCAAGATCTGATCGTAGGGCGCATGGGTCTGCTGGGCGACCTTAAGCATGCCCTTGGCCTGATGTTCCGGGGCGTGAACCAATGAGCGATTCCGGCGAGAAAAAACATGCGGCAACGCCCAAGAAGCTCAAGGACCAACGCAAGAAAGGCCAGGTTGCACAAAGCCAGGACGTGCCCAAGTTGCTGGTGCTCACCGCGATCAGCGAGATCGCGTTGCTCACCGCCGAAACCAGCATGCAGCGCTTCCAGCAGTTGATGGTGTTGCCGTTTTCGCGCTTGGACCAACCGTTTGTTCGCGCCCTGGAAGAAGTGTTGCTCGATGGCCTGGTCGTTTTTTTCTCGTTTGGTCTGTTGATGTGCGCGGTGGCGATCGCGACGAAACTGATCAGCAGTTGGATGCAGTTCGGCTTCCTGTTTGCCCCGGAAAGCCTGAAGCCGGATTTCAATCGCCTCAATCCGCTGAACCAGCTCAAGCAGATGTTTTCCGCCCAGTCGGTGATCAACCTGTTGATGGGGCTGGGCAAGGCATTGCTGCTCTCGCTGATTCTGTATGTGGTTATCACCCCCTCTTTGCAGGTGTTGATCAACCTGGCCACCAGCGATCTGCAAAGCTATATCGTGGCGCTGATCACCTTGTTCCGCCACTTGCTGCATGCCTGCCTGGGGCTGCTGCTGGTGCTCGCGCTGATCGACCTGGCCATGCAGAAGCACTTCTTTGCCAAGCGCATGCGCATGACCCAGGTGGAGGTGGTCAAGGAGTACAAGGACATGGAGGGCGACCCCCACGTCAAGGGGCAGCGGCGTTCCCTGGCTTACCAGCTCGCCCAGGAAGAACCCAAGATCAAGTTACCCAAGCTGGAAGAGTCCGACATGCTGGTGGTCAACCCCACGCACTATGCCGTGGCGTTGTACTACCGCCCCGGCAAAACCCCGCTGCCGATGCTGGTGGACAAAGGCACGGATGCCCTGGCCCGTAAGTTGATTGAACGGGCCAAGTCCGCCGACGTGCCGGTGATCCAGTGTGTGTGGTTGGCGCGCATGCTGTATGAGCGCAAGCTGGGCGCGCCGATTCCCCGGGAGACCCTGCAGGCAGTGGCGCTGATCTATCGCACCTTGCGTGAACTGGATGATGAAGCCAAGCGCCAGACCCTGGAGTTGCCGGAGCTTGCGCGCCGCTAGGGCGCGCGGTGTACATCCAGCGCTTCGAGCCGGGCCAGGGAAAGCATGCGGCTGAGGGTGTCAGCGGGCGAGTGGCCACAGGAGGGCAGTGCATGCCAGATCACCAGGCTGCCCTTGGCATCGAGGAACACAAAGCACCCATCGAACGCCGTTGCGTGTTCAAAGCGCCGCTCCAGCACCCGTTCCAACTGGCCGACCTGCAACGCCTCAGGCGCAATCTGCAAGGCCAGGCCGGGTTGCGAGCCGGGATTCAAACGGCACAGGCCAATGCCCGGGTGCAGCGAGTGGTAAGCGACACGGCCGCTCACCAGGTTCTGCAGAAACTCCTGGTCATGCGAACCAGCGTCGGGTAATGGCATGACCGTCATCGCTCCAGGGAGATTGTCTGGTAATCCGAGCGCTCCCCCGAGGGGCCGGGTTCGACACGCATTTGCGGCGGCCACCACACCACCAGTTTGTCGGTGCTCGATTGAGGGCGGGAGCAGGAGTCGCCTCGACATGTCGGTGTACACCCCTCCAGCAGCAGGGTCAGGCCGAGGAGGGTGATGCAGGCGATTCGCTGTTTCATGGCGCAGTTTTCCGTGTTGGGGTGAGCAGGGAGGGACGGGTCACACCGATATGTTCATCCTTCACCACCGGGCGCATGGCGATGAATACCTCGGCCTCTTCACCCGGCTTGAGCCAGGCCCGCGGCCAGACACCGACGGCCAGGGTCTGGGAGTTGCTGCATTCCTTCTCATCGATGCGCACGTTGCGCTTGAACTGGTTACGCAGCACGACCACCGCCACGTTGAACTGCGGGCCGGTGTACCACTGGCTGCGTTCGGTGTTGAGCGCCAGCAGATCACGGGTGCTGCACAAGGTGTTCAGGCCTAGCGGCATAGGCTCAGCCTTGAACGTGTGGGGCACTTGACCGGTGACCAGGTGTGCAAGGGCGCTGGTGATATCGCTGCGCTTGATCACGGGCTGATGCTCGGCATAGCGCCTGGCCAAAGGCTTGAGGGCGGCCTGCAGTTCCGCCTGGTCGTCCTGGGGCAAATAGCGCGACGGGTCCGCCTGGTCGCCGATCACCCGCGGGGTCAGGATAAACAGGCGTTCACGGCGGTTGTTCTTGCGCTCGGTGGAGGAGAACAGCGTCTTGCCCAGCAAGGGAATATCGCCCAGCACCGGCACTTTATTGCGTCTGTCGGCGCTTTCGCTGACATGGAACCCGCCGACCACCAGCGAGCGTTTTTCCGCCATCACCGCCTGGGTGCTGACCTTGCCGCGGCGTACATCGGGGCCGATGCGTTCGGGGTTGGTTTCGTCGAAGTTGCCGTCTTCAATATCCACCGCCAGATGGACCTGATGGCTGCCGCGCGAGGTGATGACCCGTGGCACCACCTGGAAACTGGTGCCCACGGTGATGGGCAAGATGGTCGCGTTTTCGACGCCAGCGGTCAGGTACTGGGTGCGATTGAAATCAATCACAGCGGGCTGGTTTTCCAGGGTCAGCACCGACGGGTTGGACACCATGGTCGCCAGGCCCTTGGCCTCCAGGGCGCGGATATCGGCGTAGAAGCGGTCGCGGTTTCCAATCGACATCTGTGCGGAGGTACCCGGCGCCATGTTCACCCCGCCACGAAAGCGGCTGTTCTGGAAACCCCAGTTGACCCCGAACTCACGCAGCTGCGTGCGCTCGATATCGAGAATGATCGCGTCGATCTCCACCAGCTTGCGTGCCACATCGAGCTGGGCGATCAGCTCGCGGTACATTGCCTGGCGCTCTGGCAGGTCATAGATCAATACGGCGTTGTTACGCACATCCGCTTCAACGCGGATCCGGCCTCTTGCAACCGGGGCTCTGGTGGTGAGCGGCATGCCTGGATTTATCTGCCCGAGGGGAGCTGGCGCGCCGAGCATCTGGTCCAGCATCGGGTTGCTCAGGCGGGGCAGGATCGGGGTGACAGGCGAGGGCTGCGATGACGAGGCGGGACGTGAGGTCCTCGACGAAAGCACTGAGGTGTCCCGAGGTTCCAATAAGCCTCGCAACATGCTGGCAACCCCGGGGATGGCCAACTTTTCGCCACGATAATCAATCGGGCGGTCTGCTGCGTTGGCGAACTTCAGCGGGAACGTCAGCACACTCTGTTTTTCATCGGGAGATTTACGCTGGCTGCTGAACTGCTTGATCTGGTCGATATAACGCTTGGGGCCCGACACTAGCACCACACCATCGTCAGGTAATTCTCCCCAGCCGAAACGGCTATCGAGCAGGCCAATGTCGGTCAAGGCCTGCTTCAAGTCCGCCACGGTTTCGGAGGAGACTTCCAGGCGCGCGGACTCCTGTTGGTCCAGGGTGCTGATGTACAGCGTGTTGTTGTACATGTACCACTGGAAACGATGTTCTACTCCCAGCCTGTCGAGCAGTGACTGGGGGGTATCAGCGCGGATCTTGCCATTGACGTTGCCCTCCAGCAGGCCGTCGATCTGCAATTGCGTGCCAAAGGTCTGGGCGAAATCCTCCAGGACTTCTTGCACCGGCTTATGTTCGGCTTCATAGGCATACGCGGTGTTTTTCCATTCACTGGGGATAGCCGCGAGCGTACTTTGCAGGGGCATAAGCAACCAGGGTAACGCTAGCAGGCAGCGCCAATCGGCTATTTTTCGCGGACCTGCAGGCGAGACGGCGCGCAAGCGATTGCGCTTGTCGATCTTGTTATACATGGGGGAACTCTCTGATTAGTACGGCAGCGAGCGTAGTGACAGGGGCTTGTGTTTCAGGTTTGGCTTTGCGAGACGCTTGATCATTGCGCGCCAGGTGTCGCGCTGGTTGAGCAGCGTTTCGAGTGTGTTGCACAACAGTTCTGGACTGCACCCACTGATCAATTGTTGACGCAGCCAGAGCGCACCACTTTCCGGTGATTGGGCCAGCGCTCCTTGGAAGTGGTTCAGGCTGGCGCGTCCCAATCGCATCCAGTTTTGCAGGGTGGATTTGTCGGGCCGTTCCTGAGTCAGTTGCACACTTAACAGCAGCACTGGGCCAGAGCGCCGTAAGACAATCTCATCGTTGCCCTCCATCAGGCTGATGTGTTCAGTTTGGTCGTTCATCCAGCGGGCAATCAGCGCATCCACCTTACTGCACGCCGTCAGCAACTATTTTGAGAATGGTATGGCTGGCGCGAACGGCCTCGTTGTAGGCGATCAACGAGTAACGCTCCTGTTTCATCAACTCAGCGAACAAATACTCATCGAAATCTGTGTTGGCAAAATCTTCGTTTATATCGGCTGCCTTGTTTATGCTGCTCTGCAGTTGTCTGAGCAGGTTCTTTTTCACGTCGTGGTGGAAATCCATATATTTTTCTCCTGATGTGTCTGAGCTATGTGGTTCCCCTCAAATTTCAGTTCCATTTGTTTCGGTGTTTATTGATACATCTGTTCGGCAACGCTCCCTGACCCGTCAGGCACCTGGTGTTTGCACGTCACGGACCAGTACTGTTTCGCACAGGCTGGCCCAGTTGATACAGAAGTCCCCTTCCTCCGTTTCCAATACCAGGGATTGAGGACGGACCCGGTCATCAGGACGTAGTGTCCAAAACGTGGCGTGCTGCCTGGAAAGACAGCGTTCTACCTCGGCACACTCAAGTGGGTGACAGAGGAGTGTTGCCTTGCCTGATGGAACTTGAGTCGCCAGTAATTGCTTGACCAAGGCGCTAAGGCGCTGTGCCACAGGTGCCTCTTCAAGCAGGCAGAGGATGGTCTGGTTGGCAATAGAGGTGGCATATTGCTCCAGGTTGTCGCACATAACGTGCTGTTGTTTTTCCCATTCCTTGAGTTGCGCATTGGCCCGCCGCCAGAACTCCAGTGTGAGCTTTTCAAGGGCTTTTTCCCGGTGTTCGGTTGCCTGGCGCAGCAGTTCCTTGGCTTGGACCTTGGCACGGCTCAACAATTGACTGGCCCTGCGGCAATCCGCCAGCATTTCCTGGGAAATCAGGGTTTGCGGTAATCCTGGAGCACCGGTGCGCAACTCGATTTTACGTATGTTCAACATCATCCGTTCTCTGCTCAGTTTGATAAGTGAAGGATTGCTCGCTTGGCATGGTGGTTGCTCGCCAGACTATGGCCTGCCACAGCGTGTCCAGGCGGTTTCGAGCGTCATTGAGTGCGGGTGTGTGCTCTTCAGGGGGGTGGGTCCGACGGCGCTCAAACCGCAATCGAAGGCGTTGCCAGATGGCTGGGGTTACCCAGGCACGTAGCAATTGCAGTGGGTCTTCTTTACCGGACAACAGCGTGTCTGGGCGTAGTGCCTTGGACAGGCGCTGACACCACTCGTATTGGTCTTGGCTCAACTGGCTATCGGTGGCGGGGCGACAAACGTTGTCCAGCAGCGCCAGCATGCTCTCGAGTTGCTCCTGGGGGGCCAGCGCCAAGCGAAGGATTGTGGAGTGGGGCGTGGGCGGCAGGCAGGGTTCGATACCCAGCCGGGTATTCACGAAAACGTGCCGTGGGTGGTACAGGGCGCTCTGTGCATGATATTCGTCGAAGTTGCCCCAGTCGCTGTGTGAAAACTTCCACGGGAAAGCCCACCATCGGGCCCACTCCAACTGCTCACTCATGGGCCGGGGTGGCCGTGGTGAGTGTCTCACGCCGCAGGCGTTGACCACGCCTATGCCAGAACAGGGCGCCAGCCGGTACAAGTACTATGACGGCGGCTATCAACGCGAGGGTGCTGCGCCAAAAAACAAGGTCATCGCCCGGTATCAGAAACGGGCCGAAATAGCTCAGGCGTTGCTGCTCCTGGTAAGCCGTTGCGGGTACGAATACCACGGTCAGTTTTTGTGAGTTATCGACGGCCGTGGCCATGCCGGGAATGCTACTGGCGACCATCCGCCGGACGCGTCCGTGGATACTGTCAGGCTCCAGTCGCGGATCGTGTTTGATAAAGACCGAAGCGGATGCAGGTTGCACGGGTTCTCCAGGTGCAACGCGTTCTGGCAACACTACGTGGACCCGGGCGACAATCACCCCATCGATATTTGACAAGGTCGCCTCCAACTCCTGGGACAAGGCGTAGATGTAGCGGGCACGTTCCTCCAGTGGGGTGGAGATGACGCCTTCCTTGCGAAAGGTATCGCCCATTGTGGCGCGGGCCATCTTGGGCAAACCGACGGCATCAAGTGTACGCACTGCACGACTGATATCGGCGCTGTTCACTCGTACAACCACACCATCTTTGGCGGGGATTTTCTGGGCGCGTATGTGTTTGTCTGCCAGTTCCGCAATCACCTCATTGGCTTCCTGCTCGGAAAGCTGGCGATGGAGTTCGACACTGTCATTACACCCCGTGAGCACTAATGTCAGAGATAAAACCAACCCGGTGACCAGGAGACGAATCATGTTTACCTACTGCAGGTTGCTGATTTTTTCGATGAGCTGGGCACCCTTTGAGAGGCCCTTGACCAGCATCTGTGTTCCCAGCACCGTAGTGGACAGTTGGGTGGAGTAGCCGAGCGAGAAGTTTTCTCTCGTGCCGTTCCCCATCGCTTTCAGGGCTCTGCCCATATAGTTTGACGATTTGAGCAACTGGTTGGACATGTCCGTGAGGGCGTTCGGTGTAACCGTTGGGGCTACGGCTATTGCAGCTTGGCCTGAGTGCTCCAGGCTTGAGATGAAAAAGTTCACATCCTCGCTTTGGAACACAGGAGATGTAGCCATTGTGGAGGTTTTCAGGCGCTTTTCATCGGTTGATGAAAACGCCTGTAGCGCTTCTGTACGCATATAAAATCCCGAAGCCAGACAGTGAGGCTGCGTCCCCTGCCAGGAGGCAGGGGACGCAGTGGGTTATCGCATTGCTTCAATATTTTTTTTCTGTTCACTCAGCTTGAAGGATTCGTTACCTTCCTTCAGGGATTCACGCTGGATGGCTCTACGTTGTGCTTTCAGGTCTGCGTTATCTCCGTCGCCAAAACCAAAATTTGAAGAGCCGCCACTATTACTATTACCAACGCCACTGACACCCATATTTGTTTACTCCATGATCATTAACGTAAAAGGTGGTTGCTGACAGTGTTTCAAATGCCCCTTGACGTTGGGCAGTCAAAGCCTGTAGCCATTATCTATGTGGTTGCAAATAGCATGTCGTTCCAAAGCCTGTGGGAGCAGCTGTATCGAAATATGTCCTTGTTGAGCAGTCTTCATTCACTCCAGCGATATTCCCAGTTGCTTCATTCGATGGTAGAGCGTGCGTTTGGCGATATTCAGTTCGGTCGCCACACTGTCCACGTTATAAACATGGCGGCGCAGGGATTCTTCAATCAGAAGTTTCTCTATTTGCTGCAAGCGTTCTTTTAAGTTCAAATTATTGTCTTCGGTGCTCATTAAAGGCACTGAAGTTGGAGGCAGTCCCAGCACGAAACGCTTGGCGGTTGAGCGCAACTCTCGGACGTTACCGCGCCATGGGTGACACAGCAATTGTTGAATGAGGGTGCTGGGCGGTTGTGGAACTGGGCACTTAAAGTACTCTGCCTCTTGCCGGATCATGTTAAAAAATAACGGAATAATCCGCTCGGGGCGTTCACGTAAGGGGGGGAGGGTGATGTTGACGACATTCAGGCGAAAGTACAGGTCTCGTCTGAACGCACCTTGTTCCACCATGTCGTGCAGCGAATGTTGGGCTGAAGCTATGATGCGTATGTCCAGCGGGATAAACCGCGTAGAGCCCAGCCGCTCGACACCCCGAGCCTCCAGCACACGCAGCAACTTCGCTTGCAAAGTGAGTGGCATGCTATCGATTTCATCCAGGTATAAAGTGCCCAGATGGGCGGCTTCAATAAATCCTGCACGTGATTGTATGGCCCCGGTATAGGCGCCACTGTTGACTCCGAACAGTTGGCTTTCTGCAAGGCTTTCCGGTATCGCTGCGCAATTGATGGCAACAAAGTTACCTTTTCGATGAGATAAACGGTGCACACGTTGCGCCAGTGTATCTTTACCAGTGCCTGTTTCGCCCAACAGCAATATATCGATGTTCTGCGTGGCGGTATTGTGGATTGTGCTTTCGATATCCGGGCACTCGGTTAGCGATGTGTCAGTCTCGAACTCGTACTGATAGGAGGTCGACATATTGCTGTTGCTCCAATAATGTGTCGCTTCACTATTGTGGGATTAAAAGTTTGTTATATGTTGGTAAGTAGATAGTAAAATTTCTGGATTGTCATCGTGGTTAAAAATGGGAAATGGCGACTTTGTTGTGCGAAAGGCTTGGCGGCTTGAGGTTTTATATAAGTCAAGTGTCTGGTTGTGTTGATATGCTTATTCTTGGCAGGAATAGTCTACAAGTAGCTGTGAGTTTTCTGTTGAGAAGATTTTTTGTCTGCGGAGTGGAATATTTGTATTTGAATCTTTTGATTTATAAGGTAAGTGATTGTTTCGTTGTGATAGGTAACAGAAATCATCGCCCACAAAAAAGCCGATGCAGAGCATCGGCTTTTTGTTCTACCGCTTGGATCGTACAGCCAGCTTACACGTTGAAGCGGAAGTGCATCACATCGCCATCCTTGACGACATATTCCTTGCCTTCCAGGCGCCATTTACCGGCTTCCTTGGCCCCGGCTTCACCCTTGAACTGGATAAAGTCGTTGTAGGCGATCACTTCCGCGCGGATAAAGCCTTTTTCGAAGTCGGTGTGGATCACACCGGCAGCCTGTGGCGCGGTGGCGCCGACCTTGACGGTCCAGGCACGTACTTCTTCGACGCCGGCGGTGAAGTAGGTCTGCAGGTGCAGCATTTCGTAGCCCGCACGGATCACGCGGTTCAGGCCAGGCTCTTCCAGGCCCAGGGCCTCGAGGAACATGTCTTTCTCTTCGCCGTCTTCAAGTTCGGCGATTTCCGCTTCGATCTTGTTGCAGACCGGTACAACCATTGCGCCTTCTTCCTCGGCAATGGCCAGGACCACGTCGAGCAGCGGGTTGTTCTCGAAACCGTCTTCAGCCACGTTGGCGATGTACATCACAGGCTTGGTGGTCAGCAGGTGGAAGCCCTTGATCACGGCCTTTTCGTCGACGCTCATGTTCTTCATCAGGCTGCGTGCCGGCTTGCCCAGGGTGAAGTGTGCGATCAACTGCTCCAGCAGGGCCTTCTGGACCACTGCGTCCTTGTCGCCGCCCTTGGCGTTGCGCGTGACCTTTTGCAGTTGCTTCTCGCAGCTGTCGAGGTCGGCGAAGATCAGTTCCAGGTCGATGATCTCGATGTCGCGTTTCGGGTCGACGCTGTTGGAGACGTGAATCACGTTCTCGTCTTCAAAGCAGCGGACCACGTGGGCGATGGCATCGGTCTCACGGATGTTGGCGAGGAACTTGTTGCCCAGGCCTTCACCTTTCGACGCGCCAGCCACCAGGCCGGCGATGTCGACGAACTCCATGGTGGTCGGCAGGATGCGCTTGGGATTGACGATGGCCGCCAGGGCCTCCAGGCGCGGATCGGGCATTGGCACGATACCGGTGTTGGGTTCGATGGTGCAGAAGGGGAAGTTCTCCGCCGCAATACCGGACTTGGTCAGGGCGTTGAACAGGGTGGACTTGCCGACGTTAGGTAAGCCGACGATGCCGCAATTGAATCCCATGGTGTTTCCCCTCGCAAAAAAGTCAGGCCTTCTGGCTGTGCAGGTTTTTCATCGCACGGTTCCATTCACCGGCGAAGATATCCGGCAGCACGCCGAGGGCAAAGTCGATGCTGGCATCGAGTTTTTCCTGTTCGGCGCGTG
This sequence comes from Pseudomonas sp. FP818, assembly GCF_030687335.1. NCBI lineage: Bacteria > Pseudomonadati > Pseudomonadota > Gammaproteobacteria > Pseudomonadales > Pseudomonadaceae > Pseudomonas > Pseudomonas sp. FP818. Next base: position 971,837 of record NZ_CP117427.1, read on the forward strand.
GCGCACGACCCAGGACGAAATTTGAAACCATACTGGCAACGCCTGGGTGGCCAATGCCGAGCCGCAGGCGGTAAAACGTATTCTGATTGCCCAACTGCGCAATGATGTCGCGCAGGCCATTATGACCGCCGTGGCCGCCGCCTTGCTTGAGCTTGGCAACGCCGGGTGGCAGGTCCAGTTCGTCATGGGCCACCAGGATTTCTTCGGGTTTGATCCGGAAGAAGCCCGCAAGCGCCGCGACAGCCTGGCCGCTGCGGTTCATGTAGGTGGTGGGAATCAGCAGACGAACATCCTGACCCTGATGCGAGAAGCGTCCGGTCAGGCCAAAATATTTGCGATCGGCCACCAGGTTGATGCCTTGGGCGTGGGCGATGCGCTCAACAAAAAGGGCCCCCGCGTTGTGCCGGGTCTGTTCGTATTCGGCGCCTGGATTTCCCAGGCCAACGATCAGTTTAATGGCAGTCACGACAGGGGCCCTTCCTTTGGAGTTGTGGATAACATCGCCGCAACCTCATTGCGGCGAAAGTGGACGACAGGAGCTCACTTATCCAGAGATAAACTTCGCGTTATCGCCCGCTTTCTCGCTACGTTTCGGTCCGCGATGTTTCCTCAAGCTCCGGCATTACAGAGTGAATTACTCTGCAGCGCCTTCTTCAGCTTCTGGAGCAACACGTGGAGCGTGGACGTTGGCAACAGCCTTGTCATCACCGTGAGCCAGAGCAACGAACTCAACGCCTTTAGGGGCCTTGAGGTCGGACAGGTGAACGATGTCACCGATTTCCAGAGCCGACAGGTCGACTTCGATGAACTCAGGCAGGTCTTTAGGCAGGCAGGTCACTTCGATCTCGGCGATAAGGTGCGAGACTTCGCCGCCTTTCTTGACCGGAGCTTCTTCACCAGCAAAGTGCACAGGTACGATAGCGGTCAGTTTCTGACCTGCTACGACGCGTACGAAGTCAGCGTGCAACACGTGACCTTTAGCTGGGTGACGTTGCAGGGCCTTGATGATGACGTTCTGCTTTTTGCCGCCAACGTTCAGCTCGATGATGTGGCTGTAGGCCGCATCGTTTTCGAGCAGTTTGGCAATTTCTTTAGCCAGCATGCTGATGGACTCAGGGGCTTTTTCGCCACCGTAGACTACAGCTGGAACCAGGCTTGCGAGACGACGCAGGCGGCGGCTCGCACCTTTCCCCAGGTCGGAACGCAGTTCAGCATTCAAAGTAAAATCGTTCATGTTGTATCTCCAAAATAACCACATTCGCCCCAGCGTTTGCGACCAGCGCTAAAGGCGATATGGGCAAAAAAGCCCCGCCCCAGCATTGTGCTGGGGCGGGGCGCTTTTCGTCAGGTTGATGCCGCCAGGGTTTGACCCTTAGCGGAACATCGCGCTGATCGATTCTTCATTGCTGATACGGCGAACCGCCTCAGCAACAACCGGTGCGATATCCAGTTGACGGATACGTGCACAGGCTTGAGCAGCAGCGGACAACGGGATGGTGTTAGTCACCACCAGTTCGTCCAGCACAGAGTTCTCGATGTTCTCGATCGCTCGGCCCGACAGCACAGGGTGTGTGCAGTAGGCGAAGACTTTAGCCGCACCGTGCTCTTTCAAGGCTTTTGCCGCGTGGCACAAGGTGCCGGCGGTATCAACCATGTCATCGACCAGAATACAGGTACGCCCTTCGACATCACCGATGATATGCATCACTTCAGAGTGATTGGCTTTCTCGCGGCGTTTGTCGATGATCCCGAGGTCCACGCCCAGGGATTTGGCAACAGCCCGTGCACGCACGACGCCACCAATGTCCGGGGACACGATCATCAGGTTTTCAAAGCGCTGGTCTTCGATGTCATCCACCAGAACGGGGGAGCCGTAGATGTTATCTACCGGAATATCGAAGAACCCCTGGATTTGGTCAGCGTGCAGGTCAACCGTGAGAACACGGTCGATACCTACCACGGTCAGCATGTCAGCGACGACTTTCGCGCTGATAGCCACACGTGCGGAACGCGGACGGCGATCCTGACGGGCATAACCAAAGTAAGGGATTACAGCTGTGATTCGAGTCGCTGAGGAGCGGCGGAAGGCATCAGCCATCACGACGAGTTCCATCAGGTTATCGTTGGTCGGAGCGCAAGTCGGCTGAATAATGAAAACATCTTTACCGCGGACATTTTCATTGATCTCGGCTGTAATTTCGCCGTCGGAAAACTTACCGACAGAGATGTCACCGAGAGGGATATGCAGCTGACGTACGACACGTCGAGCCAGATCGGGGTTAGCGTTCCCCGTAAAGACCATCATCTTGGACACGCGCAGTACCTAGAGGCTGAGGGTAACCTGGATGAGTATAGAAAATGGCAGGGGCGGCTGGATTCGAACCAACGCATGGCAGGATCAAAACCTGCTGCCTTACCGCTTGGCGACGCCCCTGTATCTGTTGCAACGAGTACCCAGTACTCGGTTCCTTTAGAGCAGACTTTGCAGCTTGCGATGCAACATCGAAACGTTGCTTCCCTTTGCTACAAACCCTGTAAGGGTCTCTGTAAGAAGGGCCGAGACTTTATCAGCTTCAGCTTTGCTTGGGAAGCCCCCAAACACACAACTTCCAGTTCCGGTGAGTTTTGCTTCGGTAAATTTACCTAACAAATTCAATGCGTTACGTACATCTGGATAACGCCTTGCTACCACCGGTAAGCAGTCATTTCGACTGTTTCCCTTGGGAACGGGGCGCACTTTAATGGGAGAAGAGTTACGTGTCAACAACGGATCTGAAAAAATTTCTGCTGTACTTACAGATACTTGCGGAACAAGCACGACATACCACGGCTCTTCGGGGTCTACAGGGGTGAGTTTTTCCCCTACACCCTCAGCAAATGCGGCGTGTCCACGCACAAAAACCGGGACGTCGGCGCCCAGGGTCAGGCCCAGTGCGGCCAGGCGATCTTCATCCCAGCCAAGCTGCCACAAGTGATTGAGGCCGAGCAGGGTGGTCGCGGCATTCGAGCTGCCACCACCGATACCGCCACCCATGGGCAGGATTTTGTCGATCCAGATATCAATGCCCAGCGGGCAACCGGATTGTTCCTGAAGTTTTTTTGCGGCCTTCACGATCAGATTGCTGTCATGGGGCACGTCGGCAAATTCGGTGTGCAGCTGAATCACGCCATCGTCGCGCACGGCGAAGGTCATCTCATCGCCATAATCGAGAAACTGAAACAGCGTCTGCAACTCGTGGTAGCCGTCTTCACGACGCCCGAGGATGTGCAGCATCAGATTGAGCTTGGCCGGGGAGGGCAGGGTCAGGCGTTCGCTCATGTCACTGCCCCAGCTTGCGTGGTTGCCAGTCCTTGATCACCAGCGTGACGTCAAGGTTGGAGCCGTGCAGCTTGATGCGTTCGGGCAGCCAGTAGCCGCTTTGTTCCACATAGCTGAGGTATTCGACCCGCCAGCCATCCTGCTCCAGGGTGGCCAGGCGGCTGTCGCCATTGAGGCTCAGACGGCTCTTGCTCTCGGGCGCGGGCAGGCCGCGAACCCACCAGACCAGATGGGAGACCGGCAGCTTCCAGCCGACCTGCTCTTCAAGCAAGGCTTCCGGCGATGGCGCTTCGTAGCGGCCCTGATTGGCCACTTCCAGGCTCACTTGCCCCGGTCGGCCGGTCAGGCGCGCAGCACCGCGACCCAGGGGGCCAGAAAGGCGGATGTCGTAATAGTCCTGGCGTTGCAGCCAGAACAAGGTGCCGCTGCCCGAATCCTTCGGTGCGCGAACCCCGATCTTGCCCTCGATCTGCCAGCCATCAATGCTGCTGAGCTGATCCTTATGCTGCCGCCACTGTGCCGGGTTGCCCTGGCCTTCGACGGACTCACGGGCACCGAAGCCCGCACAACCGGCGAGCAGGGCGATAAAACTGAAAACGATGGCGTGGCGCAAAAACATAGAATTAAAGAGTCTCGGATCCGGTCAGGCGCTTGATGGTGCTGCGCAGGATAGGGCTGTCGGGTTGTTCCTTGAGGAACTTGCCCCAGATTTGTCGGGCTTCGCGTTGTTTGCCCTGGGCCCAGAGCACTTCGCCCAGGTGCGCGGCGACTTCCTGGTCGGGGAATCGCTCCAGGGCCTGGCGCAGCAGGCGTTCGGCTTCATCGAGGTTGCCCAGGCGGTAGTTCACCCAGCCCAGGCTGTCGAGCACTGCCGGGTCTTCCGGGTTGAGCTGGTGCGCCTGTTCGATCAGAGCCTTGGCCTCGGCATAGCGCGTCGTACGGTCTGACAAGGTGTAACCCAGGGCGTTCAGTGCCATGGCGTTGTCCGGGTCACGCTTGATGATCAGGCGCAGATCTTTTTCCATCTGTGCCAGGTCATTGCGTTTTTCGGCCTGCATGGCGCGGGTGTACAGCAGGTTCAGGTCGTCGGGGTATTGCAGCAGGGCCTGGGCGAGGATTTTCCAGGCGCGCTCCCCCTGATTGTTGGCCGACAAGGTTTCGGCCTGGATCAGATACAGCTGGATGGCGTAGTCCGGCTCGGCATCGCGGGCGGCGGCCAGGCGTTTTTCGGCTTCGTCGGTGCGGCCGTTATTCATCAGGATATCGGCCTGGCGCAGTTGTGCCGGCAGATAGTCATTGCCGGGGCCGACCTGGGCGTACTCGATCAGCGCGCCTTGCGGGTCATCCCGTTCTTCGGCGATGCGCCCCAGGTTCAGGTGGGCCGAATCGACATGGCTTTCCCGCGCGATCAGGTCTTCCAGGTAGCCCTTGGCCTCTTCCCAGGCCTTGGCTTCCAGGCAGACCAGCGCCAGGGAATAACGCAATTCGTCATCGTCCGGGTATTGCTGGACCAGGCTGGCGAACTCCACCTTGGCGTCTTCCATGCGGTCCTGTTCTACCAGCATGCGCGCATAAGTCAGGCGCAGACGCTTGTCGTCCGGATACTTCTTGATGCTTTTTTGCAGCAGCGGCAAGGCTTCCTTACCGCGGTTGAGGCTTTGCAGCAGGCGCGCGCGCAGCAGCAGCGGGGCGATCTCACCTTCTTCCGGCGGGTTTTGCTCCAGCAGCTTGAGGGCCGCCTGCGGTTCGTCATCCTGTTGCAGCAGCAGCGCCTTGCCAAATACCAGTTGGCCATTGCTCGGGTGCTTTTGCAGCAGGCGGTCGAAACTCTTCATCAGACCATCGCGGGTGTCCTGGTCGGTGTCGGCAGCAGACAGGGCGAGGAAGTCGAAATGGGTATCGCCCTTGCCCTGCAAGACTTTCTCCATATAGACCATGGAGTCGTCGTAGCGCCCGGCACGCGCCAGCTGGATTGCCGCAGCGCGTTGGGCTTCGAGGTCGTCCGGGGCGTTTTTCGCCCAGATCAGCGCGGTGTCCAGGGCGGCCTGGTCGGCGCCCAGGTATTCGGCGATGCGAAACGCGCGCTCGGAAATCCCCGGGTCCTGGGTGTTGATGGCCTGGGTCACGTAGTTATCCAGGGCAATGTCGAAACGATTGCGCTGGCCGGCCAGCTCCGCGCTCAGCAGGCTGAACACCGTTTCTTCGCTGAACGAGGAATAAACCTTGGGCTTTTCAGGGGCGGGGGTGTTGTCTTCCACCGGCGCAGGACTCTGCGGCGATACGGGGGCCATGGACTGGCAGCCGCCTAGGAAGGCAAGGGCAAGGAGCAACGCGGAAGATCTATTCATATAGGAAGAGGACGACTAACCTGCGGTCGGATCATCATGACACAAGCCCTCGGCCAAACATAACCGAGTCTCAATTGGCGCCTTTATAGGCATAGGGCATTAGGACAATAGACGACGGTGGTTGTTCTGAATCAGTCGAAGTAGGACAATTGTCGGCTTCTCGACATCATCAGCGATATTGAATGGCCTTCCTTGCTCTGGGTATCAACCACAAGACTGCTTCTGTAGACGTCCGCGAGCGCGTGGCGTTTACCCCGGAGCAGTTGGTTGAGGCTTTGCAGCAGCTGTGCCGGCTCACCGACAGCCGCGAAGCTGCGATCCTTTCCACCTGCAACCGCAGCGAGCTCTATATAGAGCAGGAACATCTTTCGTCGGATGGGGTGCTGCGCTGGCTGGCTGATTACCACCATTTGAGCCTGGATGACCTGCGCGCCAGCGCTTATGTGCATGAAGATGATGCGGCAGTTCGTCACATGATGCGTGTGGCGTCCGGGCTCGATTCGCTGGTGTTGGGCGAACCGCAGATCCTCGGCCAGATGAAATCGGCCTACGCCGTAGCCCGCGAAGCCGGGACCGTGGGGCCGTTGTTGGGGCGTTTGTTCCAGGCCACTTTCAACTCGGCCAAACAGGTGCGCACTGATACGGCCATCGGTGAAAACCCGGTCTCCGTGGCGTTTGCCGCCGTCAGCCTGGCCAAGCAGATTTTCAGCGACCTGCAACGCAGCCAGGCCCTGCTGATCGGCGCGGGCGAGACCATCACCCTGGTCGCCCGGCACCTGCATGACCTGGGCGTGAAGCGCATCGTGGTGGCCAACCGGACCCTGGAGCGCGCCAGCATCCTGGCCGAAGAGTTCGGCGCCCACGCCGTGTTGCTGGCCGATATTCCGGCCGAACTGGTGCGCAGCGATATCGTCATCAGTTCCACCGCCAGCCAGTTGCCGATCCTCGGCAAGGGCGCAGTGGAAAGCGCCCTGAAACTGCGCAAGCACAAACCGATTTTCATGGTGGATATCGCCGTTCCCCGGGATATCGAGCCGGAAGTCGGCGAGTTGGACGACGTTTACCTCTATAGCGTCGACGATCTGCACGAAGTGGTCGCCGAAAACCTCAAGAGCCGCCAGGGCGCTGCCCAGGCGGCCGAGGAAATGGTCGCGATCGGCGCCGATGACTTTATGGTGCGCCTGCGCGAGCTGGCCGCCGTGGATGTGCTCAAGGCCTATCGCCAACAGGGCGAGCGCTTGCGTGACGAAGAATTGATCAAGGCCCAGCGCCTGCTGGCCAATGGCGGCAACGCTGAAGACATTTTGATGCAATTGGCCCGTGGCCTTACCAACAAGCTGTTGCATGCTCCCAGCGTACAGCTTAAAAAACTGACAGCCGAAGGCCGCCTCGATGCGCTGGCCATGGCCCAGGAACTCTTTGCCCTCGGAGAGGGCGCGTCAGACAGCTCTTCGGATAAAAAACCGCAATGAAAGCGTCACTGCTCAATAAACTGGACGTGCTCCAGGACCGTTTCGAAGAACTGACTGCCTTGCTCGGCGATGGCGAGGTTATTTCCGATCAGACCAAGTTCCGTGCCTATTCCAAGGAATACGCCGAAGTTGAGCCGATTGTCACCACCTATTCGCAACTGCTCAAAGTGCAGGCCGACCTCGAAGGTGCCCAGGCACTGCTCAAGGACAGCGACCCGGACATGCGTGAAATGGCCGTGGAAGAAGTCCGCGAAGCCAAAGATAAGCTCATCGAGTTGGAGGGCGACCTGCAACGCATGTTGCTGCCCAAAGACCCCAACGACGGGCGCAACGTATTCCTGGAAATCCGCGCCGGTACTGGCGGTGACGAGGCGGCGATCTTCTCCGGCGACCTGTTCCGCATGTATTCGCGCTATGCCGAGCGGCGCGGCTGGCGCGTGGAAATCCTCTCGGAGAACGAAGGGGAGCACGGCGGCTACAAGGAAATCATTGCCCGGGTCGAAGGCGAGAACGTCTACGGCAAGCTGAAATTCGAGTCCGGCGTGCACCGCGTACAGCGTGTGCCCGCCACCGAATCCCAGGGCCGTATCCATACCTCGGCCTGCACCGTGGCGGTATTGCCCGAGCCGGACGAGCAGGAAGCCATTGAAATCAACCCGGCAGACTTGCGGGTCGACACTTACCGCTCGTCGGGCGCCGGTGGCCAGCACGTCAACAAGACCGACTCGGCGATCCGCATCACCCACTTGCCGTCCGGCATTGTGGTGGAGTGCCAGGAAGAACGCTCCCAGCACAAGAACCGTGCGCGGGCCATGTCCTGGTTGTCGGCCAAGCTCAACGACCAGCAGACCAGCGCCGCCGCCAACGCCATTGCCAGTGAGCGCAAGTTGCTGGTGGGCTCGGGTGACCGTTCCGAACGCATTCGCACCTATAACTACGCCCAAGGGCCGGGTTACCGACCATCGGGTCAACCTGACCCTGTATTCCCTGGACGAGATCCTTGCCGGTGGCGTGGACGCAGTGATCGAGCCGTTGCTCGCCGAATACCAGGCGGACCAACTGGCCGCGATAGGTGAATAAATGACCATTATTGCCAGCTTGCTGCGCCGCCGACCTGCCGGACTCGCCTACCGCGCGCCTGGATGTGGAGTTGTTGCTGGCCGCTGCCTTGGGCAAGTCCCGCAGTTACCTACACACCTGGCCGGAAAAAATCGTCAGCAGCGAAGACGCGCTGCGCTTTGCCGACTACCTGCAACGTCGCCGCAGCGGCGAGCCGGTGGCCTATATCCTCGGCCAGCAAGGTTTCTGGAGGCTTGACCTGGAAGTCGCGCCGCACACCCTGATCCCGCGCCCGGACACCGAACTGCTGGTGGAAGCGGCCCTGGAGTTGTTGCCCGCGACCCCGGCCAATGTCCTCGACCTGGGCACTGGCAGCGGCGCCATCGCCCTGGCCCTGGCCAGCGAGCGCCCGGCCTGGCGCGTGACGGCGGTGGATCGCGTGCTGGAAGCCGTGGCCCTGGCCGAGCGCAATCGCCAGCGCCTGCACCTGGATAACGTCACGGTGCTCAATAGTCACTGGTTCAGCGCCCTCAAAGATCACACCTATCACCTGATCATCAGCAACCCGCCCTATATTGCCGACAGCGATCCGCACCTGGCGGCGGGCGATGTGCGTTTCGAGCCGGCCAGCGCATTGGTGGCCGGCCACGACGGCCTGGACGACCTGCGCCTGATCATCGCCCAGGCGCCGCAGCACCTGGAGGCCGGTGGCTGGTTGTTGCTCGAGCATGGTTACGACCAGGCTCCGGCCGTGCGCGACCTGCTGCTGGCGCAAGGTTTCGAAGAGGTCCACAGCCGTATCGACCTCGGCGGCCATGAGCGCATCAGCCTGGGACGCCGGCCGTGCTGACCGATCAGGAGCTGTTGCGCTACAGCCGGCAGATCCTGTTGCAACAGGTCGATATCGACGGCCAGTTACGCCTGAAAAACAGCCGCGTGCTGATTGTCGGCCTTGGCGGCCTGGGCGCTCCGGTGGCCTTGTACCTGGCAGCGGCTGGCGTCGGTGAGCTGCATCTGGCGGACTTTGACACCGTCGACCTGACCAACCTGCAACGCCAGATCATCCACGACACCGACAGCATCGGCCTGAGCAAGGTCGATTCCGCCATCGGCCGCTTGAGCGCGATCAACCCCGAGATCCGACTGATTGCCCACCGCACGGCGCTGGACGCTGATTCGTTGGCCGCCGCCGTGGCCAATGTGGACCTGGTGCTCGACTGCTGTGACAACTTCGCCACCCGCGAAGCGGTGAACGCGGCGTGCGTGGCAGCTGGCAAGCCCCTGGTCAGCGGCGCGGCGATTCGCCTCGAAGGCCAGCTCTCGGTGTTTGATCCGCGGCGCCCGGAAAGCCCGTGCTACCACTGCTTATATGGGCACGGCAGCGATACCGAGCTGACCTGCAGCGAAGCCGGCGTCGTCGGCCCGCTGGTGGGGTTGGTCGGCAGCCTGCAAGCCCTGGAAGCCCTGAAGCTGCTGGCTGGCTTTGGCACACCGCTGGTTGGGCGCCTGCTGTTGATCGACGCCCTGGGCACACGTTTTCGCGAACTGCGGGTCAAGCGCGATCCCGGTTGCAGCGTCTGCGGCAGCCAGCATGGTTAAGGATGCACCGATTGGTGTGTTCGACTCCGGCGTTGGCGGCCTGTCGGTGCTGGACGAAATTCATCGTTTATTGCCCCATGAGTCGCTGCTGTACGTGGCGGATTGCGGGCATATCCCCTACGGCGAGAAAACCCCGGCGTTCATTCGCGAACGTTCGCGGGTGGTCGCGGAGTTTTTCCGCGAGCAGGGCGCCAAGGCCTTTGTGATCGCCTGCAACACGGCAACCGTAGCCGCGGTTGCGGACTTGCGTATTGATTATCCGGATTGGCCCCTGGTGGGCATGGAGCCGGCAGTCAAACCAGCCGCCGCCGCGACCCGCAGCGGGGTGATCGGGGTGCTCGCCACCACGGGCACCCTGCAAAGCGCCAAGTTCGCCGCGTTACTGGACCGCTTTGCCAGCGATGTGCGGGTGGTCACCCAACCCTGTCCGGGGCTGGTGGAGTTGATCGAGGCCGGCGACCTGGGCAGCCCGGCGCTGCGCCAGTTGTTGCAGGGGTACGTCACGCCGCTGGTCGAGGCCGGGTGCGACACCATCATCCTCGGTTGCACTCATTATCCTTTCCTCAAGCCATTGCTGGCGACGATGCTGCCACCGACGGTCATCCTGATCGACACCGGGGCGGCCGTGGCGCGTCAGTTGCAGCGTCTGCTGGGCGAGCGCCAACTGCTGGCCGAGGGCAATCCTCGGGCTGCGCAGTTCTGGACCAGCGGTGATCCGCAGCATCTAAGAAATATCCTACCCACACTGTGGAAGTTCAGCGGCGTTGTGCGAAGCTTCGGCCTGTGAAAAATTCGTGAAATAGCGGGTTTTTTAGCTGAACTTCTGCGTAGTCCGTGATTTCTATAGCTCTTGATTAGCGGTACACAACCATACAACTTCGTTTGGAAAGGATGTTTCTTATGAAGCGCTTGTTCTATTTGGCTGCGATTGCAGCCGCTGTGTTGGGACACTCGGTTTCGGCCCAGGCTGCCGGCCTGGAGTTTGCGGTAGGGCATACCAGCGATTCGACCATGACTTATCGTCTGGGCCTGCAATCGGACTGGGACAAGAGCTGGTGGCAGAGCGATGTGGGGCGCCTGACCGGCTACTGGAGCGGCGCTTATACCTTCTGGGACGGTGATGAGCGGGCGAGTGTCAGCAGCCTGTCGTTTTCGCCGGTGTTTGTGTACGAATTCGCCGGCGAGTCGGTGAAACCCTATATCGAAGCGGGGATCGGTGTGGCGCTGTTCTCACGCACCCGGATCGAGGACAACAACATCGGCGGGGCCTTCCAGTTCGAAGACCGCCTGGGCTTCGGCTTGCGTTTTGCCGGCGGGCATCAGGTGGGGATCCGTGCCACGCACTATTCCAACGCAGGCATCAGTAGTCACAACGATGGTATCGAGAGCTATTCGTTGAACTACACCCTGCCGCTCTGATATTCCCCGGCACAGCAGAGCCCATGTGGAAGCCGGGCTTGTGTGGGAGTCGGGCTTGCCCGCGATGCAGATGGCTCGGTGCTTCAGACAAACCGAAGTGATGCTATCGCAGGCAAGCCCACATAAGCCCGCTCCCCCATTTGAGCTCGGCAGTTTTCACGGTCAGCGGTAGACCGTCGCAATCCCCTGGCGCTCTTCAAGGCACTCCGGCGCGCCCATCTCGAACTCCCGGCAAATCAGCGGTCGCTTCTCATAGATGGTGCACATCATCGTGTCGCGATCCAGCGCCGCGCACCAGCCGTCGTCCAGGCGCAGCATGACTTCGCCGCCCCAATCGTCCGTGTCGATAAAGCGATCAGGCACGCCAGTGTCAGTGATCAACATGACTTCCAGTTGGCAGCAGCAAGCTGCACACGTGGAGCACGTCACGGCGGGTTCGGCGATTTGAATGTGGGGAATGGTGGTCATAGGCGCGCAGTGTAAGGCAAGCCGGTCGGGCGCGTGTGAAAGCTCTGACGGACGTCAGCGCGCGAGCCGGTGCAGGCCAGGAAATACCACAGCCCACAGCAGTGCGATGGCCGCCAGGGTCGGGGCCGTGGCAAACCCGAAGCTCACGCCTGCCAACTGGCTACCGGCGTAGTACGACAGCGGCCCGCCCACTGCTCCCAGCAGGCTTGCGCGCCACCAGGGCCGGGCGCTCCAGGCCAGGCAGTGGCGCAAGGTAGTCGCCAGCAGCGCCCACAGCAAGATTAACCACAGAGGAATCAACGGGCCTGGATCACTGAATTCAAATACACCGGCCGTGCGCAACAGCGTGTCGAGCAGGGTGCCCAGCACGGTCACGCTCAAGATCAACCGCCCTTCAACGGCCCACGAAGTTATCCACAGCAGGTGGATTGCCAGCACGCCCAGCCCGAGCAATAACCACAGGCTGTCGCCACCCATCACACAGGCAAACCAGCCGCACTGGAACAGCGCGGCATTGGCCAGGTTTTTAAGCATTGAAGCGCCCGAGCAGTGGTTGTGTCACCGCGCCAGGTTTGGCCAGGAGCAATTGCGCGGTGCCGATGGTGCGTTCCATAAAACCACCTTCGCAGTAGCACAGATAGAACTCCCACAACCGCAGGAAGTATTCGTCGTAGCCCAGTTCCGTGAGGCGGCCATGGGCACGGCGAAAATTCTCATGCCACAAGCGCAGGGTTCGCGCGTAATGCAGGCCGAAGTCTTCCATGTGCAGCAGGTTCATATCGGTGTCGCGACTGACGATCTGCAACATCTTCTGTACACAGGGCAGGGCGCCACCGGGGAAAATGTAGCGCTGGATAAAGTCGACGCTGCTCTTGGCCTGTTCATAGCGCTGTTCGCGGATGGTGATTGCCTGCAGCAGCATCAGCCCGTCGCTCTTGAGCAAGTGCGCGCATTGCTTGAAGTAGGTGGGCAGGAAACGATGGCCCACGGCCTCGATCATTTCAATGGACACCAGTTTGTCGTACTGCCCGCTCAAGTCGCGGTAGTCCTGCAACAGCAATGTCACCTGATTTTGCAAACCCAGGGCCTGGATGCGCTGTTCGGTGTAGGCAAACTGCTCTTTGGACAAGGTGGTCGTGGTGACCCGGCAGCCATACTGCTGCGCCGCGTACAGGGCCATGCTGCCCCAGCCGGTGCCGATTTCCAGCAGGTGGTCCGAAGGCTTGAGCGCGAGTTTCTGGCAGATGCGTTCGAGCTTGTTGAGCTGCGCCTGTTCCAGGGTGTCGTCGGCGGTGAGGAACTGCGCCGCCGAATACATCATGGTCGGGTCGAGAAACTCCTGGAACAGGTCGTTGCCCAGGTCGTAGTGAGCAGCGATGTTCTTTTGCGAGCCCTTGCGGGTATTGCGGTTGAGCCAGTGCAGGCCCTGGGTGAATGGGCGGGCCAACTTGGCCAAGCCGCCTTCCAGGGCATCCAGTACTTCAAGGTTGCTGACCATCACCCGCACCACCGCGGTCAGGTCCGGGCTGCTCCAGTAACCATGAATAAACGCCTCGCCGGCGCCGATGGAACCGTTGGCGGCTACCAGGCCCCACACCGCCGGGTCGAGGATCTGGATTTCCCCCAGCAAGTGCGCCTCCCGTGCGCCGAACACCTGGCGCTCACCGTCCTCGACCACCACCAGTTGGCCGTGACGCAGGTTGCCGAGTTGACGCAGCACGGCCTTGCGCAACAACGCGCCGGTCAGGCCATTGACGTTCAGGCGATTGGATTTGACCGATAAGCTAGGGGATTTCATGGCGGCGATCCTTGGGATACCCAGTTGCACAGGCGCCATCGGCGGCCTGATGGGGGAAAATCGGTGTGCGTTTAAGCAGCAAGCGCAGGGCTTGCCAGTAAATTGCCAGGCCGGTCTTGGCGGTCATCCACGGGAAGCGCCACAAGTAGCGATGCAGGCTGGCGCGGTCCAGGGCTTCGCGTTGCAGGCTCAAGGTGGCGTCGAACACCTTGGTCTCGCCCTGCCAGTCGGCCATATGCACCCCCAGGCGCTGGCCGGGTGGGCTGAAGCTCATGCGGTATTCCAGGTCCCGGGGCAAGAACGGCGACACATGAAACGCCTTGGCCACCGCGAAATGCTGGTGCTCGCCGCCCGCCAGGGCGCGGGCCGGCAGCACGTAGTGATAGCGTTCGCGCCATGGGGTGTTGGTCACTTCACAGACAATCGCCGCCAGTTGCCCATCAGCCTCGAAGCAGTAAAAGAAACTCACCGGGTTGAACGCCAGGCCCCAACTGCGGACCTGGGTCAGCAGGCAGACAGTGCCCTGTGGGGTATGCCCCAACGCCGTACTGACCACCTGGCGCACGGCATCAGTCAAACAGGTGCCGTCGCGGGTCAATTCAGGCAGGTAGTCCTGCTGGCGCAATGAAAACGGCGCGAAGCGGCCACGGCCGGCGAACGGCGACAGCCCCAGCACCTGCTCCTGTTCGCTGAGGTCCAGGTACAGCAGGCCGATGCGATAGCGAAACGCATGCCCCTTGGCGGTAAATCGCCGATGGGCGATCCAGCCACTGTAGAGGGCGCTGTTCACAGGGTTTCCCCGAAGGCCTGGGCCACGCGCAGGGCACTGACCACGCCGTCTTCATGAAAGCCGTTGGCCCAGTAGGCCCCACAATAATAGGTGTGCTGGGCGCCATGCAGTTCTTCCCAGCGCGCTTGCGCCGCCACCGCCGCCAGGCTGTATTGGGGATGGGCATAGGTGTAGCGGGCAAGGATTTTCAGCGGGTTGATAATTGCTGTCTGATTGAGGCTCACGCAAAAGGTGGTGGGGCTGTCGATGCCTTGCAGGATGTTCATGGCGTAGGTGACGGCCGCTGGCTTGTGCATACTGGCGTCCAGTCGATAGTTCCAGCTGGCCCAGGCCAGTGGGCGATCGGGCAGCAAGCGGGTGTCGGTGTGCAGGGCCACGTCGTTGTCGGCGTAGGTTATCGCCCCAAGAATCTGCTGCTCAGCCTGGCTCGGGTCGTTCAGCAGGGCCAGGGCCTGGTCGCTGTGGCAGGCGAAGACAACCTTGTCGAAAATTTCACGGCCATCGGCACTGTGGATGACCACACCTTCCGGTGTGCGCTCGACTTTTTGCACCGGGCAGTTGAGGCGGATCTGTTGGCGAAACGAATCGGTCAGGGGCTCGATATAACGGCTGGAGCCGCCCTCGATCACACACCACTGCGGCCGATTGTTCACCGACAGCAGGCCGTGGTTCTTGAAGAAGCGCACGAAGAACTGCAGCGGAAACCCCAGCATGTCCGCCAGGGGCATCGACCAGATCGCCGCGCCCATGGGCACGATGTAGTGCCGGATAAAGCGCGGGCCGTAGTTGCCCGCCTGCAGGTATTCGCCCAGGGTCGTCTGTGCGCTGATGCGTTGCTCCTGCAAATCCAGCGGCGCCTGGCGATTGAAGCGCAGGATATCGCGCAACATCCCCCAGAAGCCGGGGGACAGGATATTGCTGCGCTGGGCGAACAGGCTGTTGAGGTTATTGCCGTTGTACTCGAGGTTTTCCTCTGGGGCACAGACCGAGAAACTCATTTCGGTCGGTTTGAACGGCACGCCGATCTGCCTCAGCAAACGGATGAAGTTGGGGTAGGTCCAGTCGTTGAACACAATAAAGCCGGTGTCCACCGCGTAATGTCTGTCATCGACGGTCACGTCTACCGTATGGGTATGGCCGCCAATCCGGTCGGCGGCTTCGAACAGGGTGATGTCGTGGCGGCGACTGAGCAGGTAGGCGCTGGTCAGCCCGGAAATCCCACTGCCGATAATGGCGATCTTCACAGGTCGTCCTTTTGTGGCGGTGGGCTGCGCAGCATGCGCTTGCCGATGATCAGTTGCGCGCGGTTCGGCAGTTTCGACAAAGGCCAGAGGGTGGCAATAAACAGTGCCGGGAAGGCGATCTCCAGTGGGCGTTTTTCCAGTTTGCCGAAAATATGCCGCGCTGCTTTGTCGGCCGGCCAGCTCAAGGGCATCGGGAAATCATTGCGTTCGGTCAACGGCGTATCGACGAAGCCGGGGCTGACCACCGTGACATCAATGCCTTCGGGAGACAGGTCGATGCGCAGCGATTCGAACAAATAGCGCAGGCCTGCCTTGGACGCGCCGTAGGCTTCTGCGCGGGGCATCGGCAGGTAGGTGACGGCACTGGCGACGCCCACCAGGTGCGGGGTTGACCCGGCGCGCAGCAGCGGCAATGCGGCTTCGATGCAATAACTGCTGGCCAGCAGGTTGGTGCGCACCACGTGTTCGATAATCGACGCATCGAACTGCTTGGCATCCACATATTCGCAGGTGCCGGCATTCAGGATCACGGTGTCCAGGGCGCCCCAGGTTCGCATGATGTGCTCGCCGATTTCCCGGACCACCTGGCTGTTGGTCAAGTCGCCGGGGACCACCAGCACTTGCCCGGGGTAACGTTGCGCAAGTTGCTCCAGCGGCGCTTGGGTGCGCGCACTCAGCGCGACCTGCGCCCCACTGCCGAGCAACTCTTCGGCCAGGGCCGCACCGATACCGCTGCTTGCCCCGGTCAGCCAATAACGGCGTGGCGATGTCAGGCTCATGCCATTCTCCCTTTCAACCAACGGATCAACCGGCCGAGTACCGGCAGGTGTTCGTAAAGCAGCGCTCCGGCATCAAAGTAATCGCGGTGCCGGTAAACCTTGTCGTGCCATAACAGGTGAGAGCAGCCTTGCACCTGAATCTGTTGGCCGCCCGCCAACCGCGGGTGGCAAAAGCTCATGGTCCAGCGCAGGTAACCTTCGCCTTCGGCCACGTGGTCGAAACCGTGGAAGTCAAAATGCAATGGGTCGACGTTGCTGTAAAGCTCGGCAAAGTACGCCTTCAGCGCGCTGATACCGTGGACCTGGTGCAGTGGATCGGTAAACGCTATGTCCTGGCTGTACAGGCTGTCGAGCCGGTGCAGGTTGTGTTTGTCCAGGGTGGCGAAGGACTCGGCGAACTGGCGCAGGAAGTCACTCATACACACCCCCTGCCACCTGGCGTGAGGGCAGGGCACGAAAGGCCGCCAGCGCCCGCTCGCGGGAAGACTTCAGATCGACGATGGGCCGTGGGTAGTCGGCCACGCCAAACAGCCCGCCGACAGCGTCGGGGTTGTGCACTTCCTTTTTGTTCAATCCCGCCAGTTGTGGCAGCCACTGCTTGATAAAACGCCCTTCGCCATCGAATTTCTCGGACTGGCTCAACGGGCTGAAAATCCGGAAGTACGGTGCCGAGTCGGTGCCGGTGGACGAACTCCATTGCCAGCCGCCGTTATTGGCCGCCAGGTCGCCGTCGATCAAGTGGCGCATAAAAAAGCGCTCGCCTTCGCGCCAGTCGATCAGCAGGTTCTTGGTCAGAAACATCGCCACCACCATGCGCAGGCGGTTATGCATCCAGCCGGTTTCCAAGAGCTGACGCATCGCGGCATCAATGATCGGCAGGCCGGTGCGTGCCTCTTGCCAGGCGGCCAGATCAGCGGGAGCGTGGCGCCAGGCCACAGCTTCGGTTTCCGGGCGAAAGGCACGATGGCGCGACACCCGTGGGTAACCCACCAGGATATGTTTGTAGAACTCGCGCCACAGCAACTCGTTGATCCAGGTGATTGCGCCGATGTCGCCGCTTTCGAATTCACCCTGGTTACTTTGCAGCGCCGCATGCAGGCACTGGCGTGGCGAAATCACGCCGGCGGCGAGGTACGCAGACAGTTGGCTGGTGCCGGGCTTGGCCGGGAAGTCGCGTTCATCCTTGTAATAGCTGATTTGTGCGTCGGCAAACTGGGCAAGGCGTCGCTGCGCCTCGTCTTCACCGGCCGGCCAAAGGGCGCGCAGGGTGTCGCTGGGCGGGGCAAATCCCTTGACCTGCTCGGGAACTGCATCACTGGCGAACGGCAGCGCGGCCTGCGCCTTGGGCGTCGCCACCCGGCGCGGCAGGGCACTGTGCAGGCGGTTGTAACAGACCTTGCGAAACTGGCTGAACACCTGGAAGTAAGTGCCGGTCTTGGTCAATACGCTGCCAGGCTGAAACAGCAGTTGGTCCAGATAGCTATGAAACCCCACCCCGTGTGCTTCCAGAGCCTGGGCCACGGCGGCATCGCGCCGGCTTTCGTGGATCCCGTATTCTTCGTTGGTGTGCACGCTCTCGACTGACAGGGCCTGGCACACCTGCACCAGTACCTGTGGCACCTGGTCCCAAGTGTCGGCATGGCGGATCAGCAGGGGAATATTCAGCTCTCCCAGGGCCAGGCTCAGGGCCTTGAGGTTGCGCAGCCAGAAGTCCACCTTGCACGGCGCATCGTCATGGGCCAGCCACTGATCGGCGGTAATCAGGTACACCGCCGCTGTCGGGCCGCGCTGGCAGGCGGCAGCGAGGGCGGTGTTGTCATGCAGGCGCAGGTCGCTGCGCAGCCAGATCAGATGCATTAGAGAAGCCCACGCTGGATCAGGAGCTGATGGGCCGACAAGGGGTCTTCGGCCAGCACCAATTGAGGGGTGTCCTGGGTTAATACGGATAACTCGGCTTGGTGGATGCACACCGTCGGTCCGGCGATCAGGATCGGGCAGTGGGTGCCGCTCAGCAGTTTCGGCAAGGTCGCTAAATGGAGGGCCTTGCTCGAGTACAGCAGCACGGCGCGCGGTTGCAGGTGCTCGACAGCCAGGGCCAGTTCGCCGGTGGGCAACGGCCAGTCGAAAACTTCCACCGGGCAATCGGCGCTGCTGGCCAGCCAGGCGCTCAGCCACAGGTGCGGTTCGAGCGGCAGGTCGGAATGGTTGATCAGCAACAATGGCGGGCCGTTGAGCTGGCGGTTGTTGTGATACATCCGTGCGCCGAACTTGCTGCGCAGCCAGGAATGGAAAAACACCCGCTCCGTCTGCGCGCCGAACTGGCCTTGCCAGCGCTGCTCCAGCTCCTTGAGCAGTGGCAACAGCAGTTGCTCGCACAGGGTACGCGGCGGGTAAAGGGCCATGGCCTGGTTGAACACGTCGTCGACCCGGCGCTCGGCCAGTTGACCGATGGCCTGGATCAAGGTCTGGCGCAGGTTCTGCCATTCGTTTTCGACGCTGTCGTCCACCGGCTGGGCGTTGTCGATCAACTGCTTGACCTGGCTTACCGGTACGCCTCGGTTGAGCCACGTCAGGATAGTCTGGATACGCTGCACATGGTCGGCGTTGAACAGCCGATGGCCCTTGGGCGTACGCTGCGGCACGATCAGGCCGTAACGCCGTTCCCAGGCGCGCAGGGTCACCGCGTTGACCCCGGTCTGGCGGGCCACTTCGCGAATCGGCAGCCAGCCTTGTTCCAGGGCCAGGGCCACATCTTCGACGGGTTGGGCAGGGGGTTGCGGGGAAACATTCATGGGTTAGATCGCATTACGCAGGCTGAGATTTTCCGGATGCGGTTGCAGGTAGGCCTGCTGCGCGATGTAGCGGTCCGGGTGTTGGCGAAAGTGATGCTTGAGCAAGGTCAGCGGCACGACCAGCGGCACGATGCCTTGCCGGTACTGGCTGATCAGTGCCTGCATTTCCTGTTTGTCTGCGGCGCTCAGGGCCTGCTTGAGGTAACCGCTGATGTGCTGCAACACATTGGAATGGGTGCCACGGGTGGCGCACTTTTTCAGAGCCGTCATCAGCTCGCTGAAATACTCGGCGGCCAGCACTGGCAGGTCGCAGTCCTTGCTCATGCTGCCCAGCAGGTTGCCCAGGCTTTTGTAGTGGGCCGGACTATGGGCCATCAGCAGGTATTTATAGCGCGAGTGGAAGGCCAGCAGTTGGTGACGGGTCAGACCCTGCGCCAGCAATTGTTGCCATGTGGCATAGACAAAGACCCGGGTCAGGAAATTTTCCCGCAGCACCGGGTCGTGCAGGCGGCCATCTTCCTCCACCGGCAGGTTGGGATGGCGTGCGCAGAATGCCTGGGCATAGATGCCGCGCCCACCGCCCTCGGCCGGGGTGCCGTTGTCGCGGTAGACCTTGACCCGTTCCAGGCCGCAGGACGGTGATTTCTGCATGAAGATATAGCCGCACAGGTCCGTATGTTCGGCGGCCATGCGCTGGCCGTACTCATCCAGTGCGCCGGTCACATTCAGTTCGCGGTGGACTGTGCCCACGGCTTGCGGCTGGAGTGGGTCGCCCACCAGGCGAATCGGCTCACGGGGGATGCCCAGGCCAATAGCGACTTCGGGGCACAGTGGCACGAAGTCGAAATAGTCACTGAGTGTCTGGCTGCACAAGGGGGATTGTTTGTGCCCGCCGTTGAAGCGCACGTTTTCGCCGAGCAGGCAGGCGCTGATGGCGATTTTTGGTTTGCCGGTGACGGACACGTTGCAGGACATGGCAAAGCCTCGACAAGATTCCTGTACAGTTTATGTTTTCTGTACAACTAATCTCATCATAGGTTTTGCACTGTACAAGTCAAATAGTTTGTACAAGTTTTTTGATGAGGTTATTGCCAGCCCATTTTCCAGCGCTCGGCATCTTGCAGGCTCTGCCAGGTCAGGCGTTCTCCGCGCCGGGTCAAGACGGCTTGCAGTTCAATCTCCAGTACGTTGTCTTCTTCATCGCGAAACAACTCGGTGACCAGGAAATGTTTTTCCTTGTTTCGCGGGTGGGTTGCTGTCCATTTGGAGAGCAACAGTTTTGTTGGATTGATGCGGTTCATTGCAGGTGTCCGAGCAAGCGCCGCGCGGCTTCCTGGCCGCTGAGCCACGCGCCTTCGACCCTGCCTGACAGGCACCAGTCGCCACATACGTACAGGCCCAGGTCGGCATCCGCCAGTACTCCCCATTCATGGCTGCCCGCCGGTCGGGCGTACAGCCAGCGGTGGGCGAGGCTGAAGGAGGGCGCCGGCATGCTGCAATGCAGCAATTCGGCAAAGGCGCCGTGCAGCAATTCGATGATGGCTTCCTTGGGCAGGTCCAGGTGCTGTTTGCTCCAGGCACTGGTGGCGTGCAGGATCCAGGTATCTGGCGTGGCGTCACGCCCTGGTTTGCTGCGGTTGCGGGCCAGCCAGTCGAGGGGGCTGTCTTGTACGAAGCAGCCTTCCATCGGCGTATCCAGCGGCGTGTCGAAGGCCAGGGCAATGGCCCAGGTCGGGTCCATTTTTACCCCGGCTGCCGTGCTCGCCAGTTTCGGCGCCGCGGCCAGCAGGGCCGTGGCCTGGTGCGCCGGGGTGGCAATGATTACGTGGCTGAAGGGGCCATGGTTGCCACCGTCGGCGTCCAGCAGGTTCCAGTGTTGCTGGCCCTGGAACACTTCGGTGATACGGCAGCCGAACTCCACCGGCAGGTCGTCCAGCAGTGCGCGGGTGATGGCGCTCATGCGCGGGGTGCCGACCCAGCGGGTCTGCTCATCGGGAGAAGGGCTCAGTTGGCCGGATTGGCAGTTGTAGAGTTGCGGTTCCCACTCGGCAACCCAGCCATTGGCTTGCCAGCGTTGTACTTCATCGACGAAGCGTCGGTCGCGGGCGGTGAAGTACTGCGCGCCAAGGTCCAGTGTGCCGGCCTCGCTGCGCTTGCTGGACATGCGCCCGCCACTGCCGCGGCTTTTATCGAAGAGTTGTACAGCGTGCCCGGCATCTTTTAACGCTCGGGCGGCCGAAAGTCCGGCGATGCCGGTACCGATGATCGCGATGGGAACAGTCATGGGAGGCCTCGTTTTACCTTTGGGTACAGACTACGCCGACACCAATAGCTGTACAATATTGTTTTTTGGTATAAGTTTCGGCATGCCTTAACGTGTGGCGTGGCCTATGGTTAAACGTAGGTCGCGCCCGATTAAAAAGATCCCTGCTTATAAAATAGACCAGCGATGCCCGGCCAACGTTACAGGAGGAAGATCTCATGCATATTTTGCTGACCGGCGGTACCGGTCTGATCGGCCGCCAGCTTTGCCAGTACTGGAGCGCCCAGGGGCATCAGTTGACGGTATGGAGCCGCAATCCCGCGCAGGTCGCCACCCTGTGCGGTGCGCAGGTGAAGGGCGTTGCCCGTTTGCAGGATGTAACGCAGCCGGTGGATGCTGTTATCAACCTGGCCGGCGCGCCGATCGCCGACCGGCTCTGGACCCATAAACGCAAGGCATTGCTGTGGAGCAGTCGGATCAGCCTGACGGAAACCTTGCTGGCCTGGCTTGAAGGCCTGGCGGTAAAACCTGCGGTGTTGATTTCCGGGTCGGCGGTGGGCTGGTATGGCGATGGCGGTGAGCGCGAGCTGACCGAAGCCAGCGGCCCGGTGCTGGACGATTTTCCCAGCCAGTTGTGCATTGCCTGGGAAGAAACCGCCCAGCGCGCCGAGGCCTTCGGCCTGCGGGTGGTGCTGGTGCGTACTGGCCTGGTGCTAGCGGCCGAGGGCGGCTTTTTGTCGCGGTTGTTACTGCCCTT
Organism: Pseudomonas sp. FP818; assembly: GCF_030687335.1. Classification (NCBI taxonomy): domain Bacteria; kingdom Pseudomonadati; phylum Pseudomonadota; class Gammaproteobacteria; order Pseudomonadales; family Pseudomonadaceae; genus Pseudomonas; species Pseudomonas sp. FP818. The sequence goes on from NZ_CP117427.1 coordinate 993,944, forward strand.
TAAACTGGCGCTGGGCGGGCCTATCGGTAACGGTCGGCAGTGGATGCCGTGGGTGCATATCAAGGATCAAATCGCCCTGATTGATTTTCTTCTACACAAACCTGACGCCAGCGGTCCTTATAATGCCTGCGCGCCCCAGCCGGTGCGTAACCGCGAGTTTGCCAAGACCCTGGGCCAGGTGCTGCACCGCCCGGCGTTTATGCCGATGCCGGCGTTTGCCTTGCGGGTGGGTTTGGGCGAGTTGTCCGGCCTGTTGCTGGGCGGGCAGAAGGCGCTACCCGAGCGGTTGTTGGCCGCCGGTTTCACTTTTCAGTTCACTGAGTTGCACGCGGCCCTGGACGACTTGTCCAGCCGCCTCTAGAGATAGGATGTTGCATGACGGATCACGCGTTGTTACTGGTCAACCTGGGCTCGCCGGCGTCCACTTCGGTGGCCGATGTGCGCAGCTACCTCAATCAGTTCTTGATGGACCCGTATGTGATCGACCTGCCATGGCCGGTGCGGCGCTTGCTGGTGTCGCTGATCCTGATCAAGCGTCCCGAGCAGTCGGCCCACGCTTACGCCTCGATCTGGTGGGACGAAGGCTCGCCGCTGGTGGTCCTCAGTCGCCGCCTGCAGCAGCAGATGACCAGCCAATGGACCCATGGCCCGGTGGAACTGGCGATGCGTTATGGCGAACCGTCGATTGAAAGCGTGCTGACCCGCCTGGCCGGCCAGGGCATCCATAAGGTCACGCTGGCGCCGTTGTATCCACAGTTTGCCGACAGCACCGTGACCACGGTGATCGAAGAAGCGCGGCGGGTGGTGCGCGAGAAGAAACTCGACCTGCAGTTCTCGATCCTGCAACCGTTCTACGACCAGCCGGAATACCTCGATGCCCTGGTGGCCAGTGCCAGGCCGCATTTGCAGCAGGATTACGATCACCTGCTGTTCAGCTTCCATGGCCTGCCGGAACGCCATCTGAATAAACTCAACCCCGGGCATTCCCTGGACGGTGCGGGCGACTGCTGCGCCAATGCGTCGCCTGAGGTGCGTACCACCTGTTATCGCGGGCAATGCTTCAGCGTCGCCCGCGACTTTGCCGCGCGCATGGGCCTGCCTGAGGGTAAATGGTCGGTAGCGTTCCAGTCGCGCCTGGGCCGGGCGAAGTGGATCGAACCCTACACCGAGGCCCGCCTGGAGGCTCTGGCTCAGCAGGGGGTGAAGAAGTTGCTGGTGATGTGCCCGGCGTTTGTCGCCGATTGCATCGAGACCCTGGAGGAGATCGGTGATCGCGGCCTGGAACAGTTCCGCGAAGCCGGGGGCGAGGAGTTAGTGCTGGTGCCGTGCCTCAATGATGATCCGCAGTGGGCGGCGGCACTTAACACCTTGTGCGAAAGAGCGCCCGTCAGCCTCTAATGTGGCGGCTTGTGTGGGAGCTGGCTCCCATACAAGCCAGTTCCCACATGGCTTCAGCGGGCTTTACTCGTGATGGGGCTGGCCAAGAAAGGTCAGTGAGCTGAACAGCGCGCGGATGTGGACCTCGCCGTTATCTTTGACCGGCACTTGTGCCTGCGCCGCAATCACATTCAGCGCTTCATTGCGCACCAGTACCTGGGCCCGGCCATCCTTGTCGGTCTCGGTACTCAAGGTGTTCGGCGCGCTGCGGTAGTCGCCAATCAACTTGATTCCGGCGGCGGGCTTGCCGTCGATCAGCACCCGTACAGGCAGCGATTGGCCTGGGCCGACGGTCAGCGGGTCGACTTCGGGCACGATCACCATCCTCAACTGATCCAGCTTGGGCAGTTTTGCCCCGGCCTGATAGATCGCCAGGCTGTACTTCAGGGCCTGGGTCGTTTCGACGGCGCCCGGCACCTGGCTGTGGCCCTTGTTCACCCATTTCTTGTCTGGGGTTTGCGTCCACAGGCCGTTATCAAACGCCACGGCCAGCACCGCAGGAGATTTGAGCGGTTGCAGGCGCGCCTGGTCGTCCAGGCGTTGTACGGTCACCGGGATCATCCGGCCACTGGCGTCATAGGCCCAGGCGCCGCTGACTTTCCTGGCCTTGAAGGCTTCGTCTTCGGCACCGTGGCCATAGACCACCTCGATATGCCCCCGGCGTTGCTCGGTCCACAGACCGTGGGCCGATACCTGGGTGGCGAACAGCAGGCCGAGCACGGCCAATGATTTGAGCGCTTGCATGGTGAGGTCCTTTTACAGATTGAGGGTCAGGCTGACGGTGAAGTTGCGCGGCTCTCCGGGGGTTACCCAGTAGTTGCTGTAGGAGCGCTCGTAGTACTTTTCATCGAACAGGTTGTTGAGGTTCAGGCCCACGGTGAGGTTGTCGCTGGCCTTGTAATGGGCCAGCAGGTCGACCGTGTGGTAGGCCGGCAACTCGAAGCTTTTACCGGCCTCGCCCGAGCGGTCGCCGACGTAGGTAAAGGCCGCGCCCAGATCCGAGCCCCGCAGGGCGCCATCCTGGAACTCATACACGCCCAACAGGCTGCCACTGCGCTTGGCCACGCCAGGGACGCGGCTGCCGGTGGGGATTTCTTTGTCACCCTTGGTCACTTGCGCATCGATGTAGGCCAGGGCACCAATCACCCGCACAGCGTCAGTCAATTGCCCGCTCAGTTGCAGGTCAACCCCCTGGCTGCGGGCCTTGCCAATGGCGCGCTTGAGGTCGGTGGCCGGGTCGGTGGCCAGGGTGTTTTCTTTATTGATATGGAAGGCGGCGACGGTGGCGCTCAGGCGGTCGTCGAACAGCTCTGTCTTGATACCGACTTCATAACCAACACCTTCTTCGGGCTCGAGGAATTTACCGGCTGCGTCCAGGTCACTTTGCGGCTTGAACGAGGTACTGGCGTTGGCAAACAGCCCCACCTGCGGGGTCAGTTGATACAGCAGGCCGGCCCGCTGGGTCATGACATCGTGGGTTTTCTGGCTCTTGGCGCCGTTGCGGGTGAAGTCCTCTGAGCTTTGCTCGACGTGCTCCAGGCGCACGCCCACCAGGCCGCGCAGGCGGTCGGTAAATACGATCTGGTCTTGCAGGTTCAGCGCCTGGCTTTTCACCTGGGTGAAAAAATCAGTGCCCGTGGGCTTGCCATTGGGCTTGGGCTGGCCATAGACCGGTTGGTAGATATCAATCGGGTAGCTGCCGGTGATGGCGGTCACCCGTTCTTTCTTGCGGTAGTCCTCGTACTCGGTGCCGATCAGCAATTCATGCTGCCAACTGCCGATATCGAACAGACCGCGCAGCTCCAACTGGGTGATGCTGTCGTGCCAACCCGTGGAGCGTTCGCGGTAACGGCGGTTGACGGTATGCCCATCGGCATTCAGCGGGCGGCTTTCCGAGGCGTGGCCCCAGAGGCTGCCTTGTTTGTAATGGCTGGCCAGGCGCAGCTTCCAGGCATCGTTCAAGTGATGCTCGAGGGTGGCTTGCAGGCGGTTGTTGTGGTTGTCGATATCGCCGTCGTTGGGCTCGCCGAGGAAGGTCGAGCGGGACATGCCGCTCCAGCGGTCATTCGGCGCGACGATGCCCCGGTCGAACGTTGAGCTGTGGCGCACGAACTCACTTTCCACCAACAGGCTGGTGTCCGGGTCCAGTTGCCAACTGAACGATGGGGCGACAAACACCCGCTTGCTCTGCACGTGGTCACGAAAGCTGTGGTTGTCTTCCACTGCCAGATTGACCCGCGACAGCACATTGCCTTCGCTGTCCAGCGGGGTGTTGATATCGACGGCGGTGCGGTAGCGGTCCCAACTGCCGGCGCTGGTCTGCAGGGTGGTAAAGGCTTCGGCTTGGGGCTTTTTGGTGACGATATTCACGGTGCCGCCGGGATCGCCACGGCCATAGAGGCTGGCGGCGGGGCCCTTGAGCACTTCGATACGTTCGATATTGGCCGTGTCCGGCGTGCTCGGGTAGCCACGGTTGGCGCTGAAACCATCCTGGTAGAACGCCGAGGTGGTGAAGCCGCGAATACTGTATTCGTAAAGGGTCAGGCCACCGAAGTTGTTCTGCTTGGACACCCCGCCGGCAAACTCCAGGGCGCGCTCGACGTTGTTGCTGCCCAGGTCCTTGAGCACTGTGGTGGGGATCACGCTGATTGACTGTGGAATATCCCGCAGGGCGGTGTCGGTCTTGGTCGCGCTGGCCGAGCGGGTCGCACGGTAACCCGTGACCGGGCCGGTAGCGGATTCATACGCCTCGCCGGTGATGCTGGTGGTGCCCAGTTCAAGGGTGTTGGTGTCTTCTGCAAACACCGGGTCCACCAGCAATCCCAGGGCGAGACCGGCCAGGGGCGCAAACTTTCGAGACGTCATGGTCTAACATTCCAATATCAATATTGAAATAATATAACATGACTATTGAGAGTGTATCTCTTTAAGGATCGTCCTTTATTCCTGCTCTTTCACCGGGGCGGGCGGCGGGCGCAGGCCCACTTCGGCCAGCAGCTTGATCTCTTTGCCGTTGCGCATCACCTGGATCGCGACCTTTTCCGTCGGTTTGATCCGCGCCACCTGGTTCATCGAACGGCGACCATCGCCCGCCGGTTCACCGTCGATGCTGAGGATCACATCGCCCACCTGCATCCCGGCTTTCTCCGCCGGGCCGCCGCGCAGGATGCCGGCAATCACGATGCCTGGGCGCCCGGTCAGGCCAAACGACTCCGACAGCTCCTTGGTCAGCGGTTGCACTTCAATCCCCAGCCAGCCACGGATCACCTGGCCGTGCTCGATGATCGACTTCATCACTTCCATCGCCAGCTTCACCGGGATCGCAAAACCGATGCCCTGGGAGCCGCCGGACTTGGAAAAAATCGCCGTGTTGATGCCGGTCAGGTTGCCATTGGCGTCCACCAGCGCGCCGCCGGAGTTGCCCGGGTTGATAGCCGCGTCGGTCTGGATAAAGTCTTCGTAGCTGTTAAGGCCCAACTGATTACGCCCGGTGGCGCTGATGATGCCCATGGTCACGGTCTGGCCGACGCCGAACGGGTTGCCGATCGCCAAGGCCACATCACCGACCCGCAGGCTTTCGGAGCGGCCGATGGTGATGGAGGGCAGGTTCTTCAGGTCGATCTTCAGGACCGCAAGGTCGGTTTCCGGGTCGCTGCCCACCACCCGCGCCAGGGTTTCGCGGCCATCGCGCAGGGCCACGACAATCTGGTCGGCCCCGGTGCTTACATGGTTGTTGGTCAGGATGTAGCCTTCGGGGCTCATGATCACCCCGGAGCCGAGGCTCGACTCCATGCGGCGCTGCTTGGGCGAATTGTCACCGAAGAACCGCCGGAACTGTGGGTCTTCAAACAGCGGGTGCGCCGGTTTATTGATGACTTTGGTGGTGTATAGGTTGACCACTGCGGGCGCAGCGACCACCACCGCATCGGCGTAGGTCACCGGGCCTTGTTGCACCGCGCTGGTTTGCGGTGCCTGTTGCAGGTTGACGTCCAGGCTTGGCAGGCCGACCCATTGCGGATAACGCTGAATAATCAGCATCGCGATCAGCACGCCGGCCAACAATGGCCATCCAAAAAAACGCAGCGCCTTGAGCATCAAGTAAGTCCTGACAGGTTGCAGGGGGCGCGGGAGCGCCCATAATGTCGCGCATTATACGAGGCCGCGAGCGCCTCTGAACGGGATATTTAGGAGTCTTTTATGGCCGTCGCCCTGAGCACCCTGGTTGAAGAAGCGGATCGCTACTTGAACAGCGCGAAAATTGCCGATTACTGCCCCAATGGCCTGCAGGTCGAAGGCCGGCCGCAGGTGTTGCGCATTGTCAGTGGCGTGACTGCCAGCCAAGCGCTGCTCGACGCGGCGGTGGAGGCCAAGGCCGACCTGGTGCTGGTGCATCACGGTTATTTCTGGAAAGGCGAGAGCCCGTGCATCACCGGCATGAAACAGCGCCGCCTCAAGACCCTGCTCAAGCACGACATCAGCCTCCTGGCCTACCACCTGCCGCTGGACCTGCACCCGGACGTGGGCAACAACGTGCAGTTGGCCCGCCAGTTGGACATCACCGTCGAAGGCCCGCTGGACCCGGACAACCTCAAGGTCGTCGGCCTGGTCGGCTCCTTGGCCGAGCCCCTGTCGGCACGGGATTTCGCCCGCCGTGTGCAGGAAGCCATGGGCCGCGAGCCGCTGCTGATCGAAGGCAGCGCGATGATCCGCCGCGTGGGCTGGTGCACCGGCGGCGGCCAGGGCTACATCGACCAGGCCGTGCTGGCCGGGGTGGATTTGTACCTCAGCGGCGAAGCTTCGGAACAGACCTTCCACAGTGCCCGGGAAAACGACATCAGCTTTATCGCCGCCGGCCATCATGCCACCGAGCGTTATGGCGTGCAGGCCCTGGGCGATTACCTGGCCCGGCGCTTTGCCCTCGAGCACCTGTTTATCGACTGCCCCAACCCGATCTGAGCCTCCCCACAGGCCCTTCATTGCAGGCAAACCGAGCGGTATATCCATATACCGTTTCGATCTAGCCAGCTCCCTGATTAGAAGTAGGTGCTGTGCTAGCATGCCTCGCTCGAACACGGCCCGCAGGCCGTCCATAAGATCGTTTTTCCGTGAGTAGCCATGGTCGACAAACTGACGCATCTGAAACAGCTGGAGGCGGAGAGCATCCACATCATCCGTGAGGTTGCCGCCGAGTTCGACAACCCCGTGATGCTCTACTCCATCGGCAAAGACTCCGCCGTGATGCTGCATCTGGCGCGCAAGGCATTCTTCCCGGGCAAGCTGCCGTTTCCGGTGATGCATGTGGACACCCAGTGGAAATTCCAGGAAATGTACAAGTTTCGCGACCGCATGGTCGAGGAACTGGGCCTGGAGCTGATCACTCACGTCAACCCGGACGGTGTGGCGCAGGGCATCAACCCGTTCACCCACGGCAGCGCCAAGCACACCGACATCATGAAGACCGAAGGCCTGAAACAAGCCTTGGACCAGCATGGTTTCGACGCAGCCTTCGGCGGCGCCCGTCGCGATGAAGAGAAATCCCGCGCCAAAGAGCGCGTGTACTCGTTCCGCGACAGCAAGCACCGCTGGGACCCGAAAAACCAGCGCCCGGAGCTGTGGAACGTCTACAACGGCAACGTCAACAAGGGCGAGTCGATCCGCGTGTTCCCGCTGTCCAACTGGACCGAGCTGGATATCTGGCAGTACATCTATCTGGAAGGCATTCCCATCGTGCCGCTGTACTTCGCCGCCGAACGTGAAGTGATCGAGAAGAACGGCACGCTGATCATGATCGACGACGAGCGCATCCTCGAGCACCTGTCCGACGAGGACAAAGCCCGCATCGTCAAAAAGAAAGTCCGTTTCCGTACCCTTGGCTGCTACCCGTTGACGGGCGCGGTGGAGTCCGAAGCCGAGACGCTGACGGACATCATCCAGGAAATGCTCCTGACGCGAACTTCCGAGCGCCAGGGCCGTGTCATCGACCACGATGGTGCAGGCTCGATGGAAGATAAAAAACGTCAAGGTTATTTCTAAGGGGCTGTCATGTCGCATCAATCTGATTTGATCAGCGAGGACATCCTCGCCTACCTGGGCCAGCACGAACGCAAGGAAATGCTGCGCTTTCTGACCTGTGGCAACGTCGACGACGGCAAGAGCACCCTGATCGGGCGCCTGCTGCACGACTCCAAGATGATCTACGAAGACCATCTGGAAGCCATCACCCGCGATTCGAAGAAAGTCGGCACCACCGGTGACGATATCGACCTGGCTTTGCTGGTCGACGGCCTGCAGGCCGAGCGTGAGCAGGGCATCACCATTGATGTGGCCTACCGCTATTTCTCCACCGCCAAGCGCAAATTCATCATTGCCGACACCCCCGGCCATGAGCAGTACACCCGCAACATGGCCACCGGTGCGTCCACCTGTGACCTGGCGATCATCCTGGTGGATGCGCGCTACGGCGTGCAGACCCAGACCCGTCGCCACAGCTTTATCGCCTCGCTGTTGGGCATCAAGCACATCGTCATCGCGATCAACAAGATGGACCTCAACGGTTTCGACGAGAGCATCTTCGAGTCGATCAAGGCCGACTACCTGAAGTTTGCCGAGGGCATTGCGTTCAAGCCGAGCACCATGGCCTTTGTGCCGATGTCGGCGCTCAAGGGCGACAACGTGGTGAACAAGAGCGAGCGTTCGCCGTGGTACACCGGCCAGTCGCTGATGGAGATCCTCGAAACCGTCGAGATCGCCAACGACCGCAACTACACCGACCTGCGTTTCCCGGTGCAGTACGTCAACCGCCCGAACCTGAACTTCCGTGGTTTCGCCGGTACCCTGGCCAGCGGCATCGTGCACAAGGGCGACGAAGTGGTGGTGTTGCCGTCGGGCAAGAGCAGCCGCATCAAATCCATCGTCACCTTCGAAGGTGAACTGGAGCACGCAGGCCCAGGCCAGGCCGTGACCCTGACCATGGAAGACGAGATCGACATCTCCCGTGGCGACCTGCTGGTGCATGCCGACAACGTGCCGCAAGTGACCGACGCCTTCGACGCCATGCTGGTGTGGATGGCCGAGGAGCCGATGCTGCCGGGCAAGAAATACGACATCAAGCGCGCTACCAGCTACGTGCCGGGTTCCATCACCAGCATCGTGCATCGTGTGGATGTGAACACCTTGGAAGAAGGCCCCGCCAGTGCCTTGCAACTGAACGAGATCGGTCGGGTCAAGGTCAGCCTCGACGCGGCCATTGCCCTGGACGGTTACGCCAGCAACCGCACCACCGGCGCCTTTATCGTAATTGATCGCCTGACCAACGGCACTGTGGCCGCGGGCATGATCATCGCACCACCGGTCAGCCATGGCGGCGCGGCGCAGCACGGCAAGTTGGCCCACGTGGCCACCGAAGAGCGCGCCCAGCGTTTCGGCCAGCAGCCGGCCACCGTGTTGTTCAGCGGCCTGTCGGGCGCAGGCAAGAGCACCTTGGCCTATGCAGTTGAGCGTAAATTGTTCGACATGGGCCGTGCGGTGTTCGTACTCGATGGCCAGAACCTGCGCCATGACCTCAATAAAGGTCTGCCACAGGACCGAGCCGGGCGTACCGAGAACTGGCGGCGTGCTGCTCACGTGGCGCGTCAGTTCAACGAAGCCGGCCTGCTGACCCTGGCGGCCTTCGTGGCGCCGGATGCCGAGGGCCGTGAACAGGCCAAGGCGTTGATCGGCAGTGATCGTTTGCTGACCGTGTACGTGCAGGCCTCGCCGCTGGTGTGTGCCGAGCGTGACCCGCAAGGCCTGTATGCTGCGGGTGGGGATAACATCCCTGGTGAGTCGTTCCCGTACGACGTGCCGTTGAATGCCGACCTGGTGCTCGACACCCAGGCCCTGTCGCTGGACGACAGCGTCAAGCAAGTGCTGGAGCTGTTGCGCCAGCGCGGCGCGATCTAAACCTCGCCGCCACAAAAAAGCCCGCCACCGATCACTCGGTGGCGGGCTTTTCACATTCTTCAGGTTGACGCAGTCAGTGTGGGAGATTCTATGGTTTTGGGGAAGCCCCCAAAACCGCTTTTGACTGGTATTCGCTCAGGTTTTTCATGAGCGAAAAGGCGATGCGCGCCAGCTTGCGGCCAATGATGACCAGGGCTTGAGTCGTTTTCAGGCCCCTGGCCAGATAACCCTCGTATAAAGGTTTCCAGGCTTCTGACCTGATACCTGCTGACGCCGCGTTATGCAGCAATCTGCGTATCTCTGAATCTCCCTTCTTGCTCAATGAGCGGCGTCCGCTCATTTGCCCGGAATCGGATACTCTCAAGTCCATTCCCAAGAACGCGATGTAAGCGTCAGCACTTTCAAATTCTCCTCGCTGAAACGCCATTACCAGGGCAACCGCTGTCAGAAAACCAATGCCCTCGACGGCTTGGCAGCGCTTGACCTGATGCAAAAGCCCCGCCTCAGTAACAGCATCTAATATCCTTTTCTCAATGAGCCCCTCATGCCTATCAAGACACGCTGAAATGCTCTTGGACGAGGCCTTGAGTGATGGCTCGCCCGCCCAGCTCTGATTCAGCGCAACACGCATTTTCACCAGCGCTGCGCGTCGACGCAGCAAGCTTTGAAGCTTGGTATAAATCTTCGGCGGCGGATTCCAGGCGCGTAAATCAGCCTGTTCATTCTTCAAGTAGCGAGCCAGCAACTGCGCATCACTGAAGTCTGTTTTAGCGCGACCACCTGTGCCTTTGCGGTAATGGCTAAGGCGATATCCATCAATCACGTAAACGATATGGCCCATCGAATGAGCCAAATTGACGGTATCCACGTGATAGATATTGGTGGCTTCAATTGCGATGGCGCTGCCCGCAGGCAAAGACTTCAGCCATGCCTTCAGCTCGCTTTTCTTGTTCGATACGATCTTTGTTTCAGCAGTTTCACTTTGATAAACAACTACTTCGGCTTTAGCGACATCCACTCCAATGATTGATTGCGAGACAGTCATTGCCATGAGAAAAGCTCCGGGTTAGGGTTTACGGGCTTGTCGGGGCTTCACCGTTGCGCTGGCTTGCTTCTATCGTCGGTCATGGCCGATGCATTCCTTATCGGCGCTTTGGTGAAGGGGTGGGGCGAAGTCTCCCACGGTCTGTACTGGCTAGAGTCAGATGCTGGCTTTTAGTCCCACCACCCCTACAAGTCTAACCATACAAGCTGGCTTGCCTGTGATGGCAGTGGTTCAGGCAATGCACTTACATCTGACAGACCGCTATCGCAGGCACGCCACACACAGGTTGATCAGCGATTACCTGGGGACTCGATGTGAAGCCGGCTCAACAGGGCATCCTTGTCTTCCCACAACTGGTTGATCCAGCCCTGGAACGCCAACCGATACTCCCCATCCTGTTCATAATTCTTGCCAATGAACTCGGCCGGGATCTGCACCTCTTCAAACTGCACCACCACGTCTTTTACATTGCCGCACAGCAAGTCCCAGAACCCCGGGCGCCCGCCTGGGTAGTGGATAGTCACATTGACCAGTGACTTCAGTTGCTCGCCCATGGCATCCAGTACAAACGCAATGCCGCCGGCCTTGGGCTTGAGCAGGTAGCGGAACGGCGATTGTTGCTGGGCATGTTTGCCAGGGGTAAACCGCGTGCCTTCGGCAAAGTTGAAAATACCCACCGGGTTGTCGCGAAATTTCGCACAGGTCTTGCGGGTGGTTTCCAGATCCTTGCCTTTCTTCTCCGGGTGTTTCTCCAGGTAGGCCTTGGTGTAACGCTTCATGAAGGGGAAGCCCAGCGCCCACCACGCGAGGCCAATCACCGGTACCCAGATCAGCTCCTGCTTGAGGAAAAACTTCAGTGGGCGGATCCGTCGATTGAGCACGTACTGCAACACCATGATATCGACCCAGCTCTGGTGGTTGCTGGTCACCAGGTACGAGTGCTGGTAGTCCAGGCCTTCCAGGCCCTTGAGGTGCCAGCGGGTGCGGCGCACCAGGTTCATCCAGGCCTTGTTATTGCTGATCCACGCTTCATGGGTGTGGTTCATCAGCCACTCGCTGAAGCGCTTGGCGAACGGCAGCGCCTTGAACAGCGCGACGATAAACAGGAATGAACACAGCAGGATGGTGTTCAACGCCAGCAGCAGCGAGGCAAGGACCCCGCGCAGGGGGGCAGGCAGAAAGTCCAGCATTTAGGCATCCATAGGTCGGTTGGCGGCTTGAATCGCGGTCAGGGCGATGGTGTAGACGATATCGTCCACCTGGGCCCCACGGGGCAGGTCGTTCACAGGTTTGCGCAGGCCTTGCAGCATCGGGCCGAGGCTGACGCAATCGGCACTGCGCTGTACGGCTTTGTGGGTGGTGTTGCCGGTGTTGAGGTCGGGAAACACAAAGACCGTGGCCTTGCCCGCCACCAGGCTGTTGGGTGCCAGTTGCCGGGCGACGTTTTCGTTGGCGGCGGCATCGTACTGCAAGGGGCCGTCGATCAGCAGCGAGCTTTGTTGTTCGTGGGCCAGCAGGGTGGCCTCGCGGACTTTCTCCACTTCTTCGCCACTGGCCGAGTCACCACTGGAGTAGCTGATCATCGCCACGCGCGGGGTGATGCCGAAAGCGGCGGCCGAATCGGCGCTTTGCAGGGCAATTTCCGCGAGTTCCGCGGCGCTGGGGTGCGGGTTCATCACGCAGTCGCCGTAGACCAGCACTTGTTCAGGGAACAGCATGAAAAACACCGACGACACCAGGGTGCAGCCCGGCGCGGTCTTGATCAGTTGCAGGGCCGGGCGGATGGTATTGGCGGTGGAGTGGATGACCCCGGAGACCAGGCCGTCCACTTCATCCAGCGCCAGCATCATGGTGGCGATTACCACGGTGTCTTCCAGTTGCTGCTCGGCCATCGGCGCGTTGAGGCTTTTGCTCTTGCGCAGGGCCACCATCGGCTCGACATAGCGCTCGCGAATCAGGTCCGGGTCAAGAATCTCCAGGCCTTCGGGCAACTCGATGCCGTGGGCGCGGGCCACGGCTTCGACATCAGCCGGCTTGGCCAGCAGCACACAACGGGCAATGCCCCGGGCCTGGCAGATGGCGGCGGCTTGCACGGTCAGCGGCTCGCTGCCCTCGGGCAGCACAATGCGCTTGTTGGCGGCCTGGGCACGCTGGATCAACTGGTAGCGGAACACCGCCGGTGACAGGCGCATCTCCCGTGGCGTACCGCAACGCTGGTGCAGCCAGCGCGCGTCCAGGTGGCTGGCGACGAAATCGGTGATGATCTCCGCACGTTCGCGGTCATCAATCGGGATTTCCTTGTTCAGGCTGTTGAGCTGGTTGGCGGTGTCGTAGGAGCCGGTGCTCACCGACAGCACCGGCAGCCCGGCCTGGAACGCACCACGGCACAGGTCCATAATCCGTGGGTCGGGCAGGGTGTCGCTGGTCAGCAGCAGGCCGGCCAGGGGCACGCCATTGATCGCGGCCAGGCTGACGGCGAGGATGATGTCGTCGCGATCCCCCGGCGTCACCACCAGCACGCCGGGCTTGAGCAGCTCCACGGTGTTGCGCATGGTGCGTGCGCAGATGATGATTTTGCTCATGCGCCGGGTTTCATAGTCGCCCGCATTGAGCACTTGTGCGCCCATCAGGTCGGCCACGTCGCGAGTGCGTGGGGCATTGAGCTCGGGCTGGAACGGGATACAGCCCAGCAAGCGGAAATCGCCACTGCGCAGTAACGGCGAATGCTCCTTGAGGCGCGCGGCGAAGACTTCCATGCTTTCGTCGGTTTGCACCTTGTTCAGAATCACGCCCAGCACTTTCGGGTCTTTAGGGCCGCCGAACAGTTGCGCCTGCAATTCCACGCGGCCGGACAGTTCGGTCAGTACTTCGTTTTCCGGGGCCGAGACGAGGATGACTTCGGCATCCAGGCTTTTCGCCAGGTGCAGGTTGACCCGTGCGGCATAGCTGGCGCTGCGAGTCGGCACCATGCCCTCGACAATCAGCACGTCCTTGCCCACGGCGGCCTGCTGGTACAGGGTGATGATTTCTTCGAGCAACTCATCGAGCTGGCCATCGCCGAGCATCCGCTCGACATGGGCCAACCCCAGGGGTTGCGGCGGTTTCAGGCCGTGGGTACGCGCCACCAGCTCGGTGGAACGCTCAGGCCCGGTATCGCCGGGGTGCGGCTGGGCAATCGGTTTGAAAAAGCCGACTTTCAGCCCGGCCCGCTCAAGGGTACGTACTAGCCCAAGGCTGATGGAGGTCAGACCCACACCAAAATCGGTGGGCGCGATAAAAAAAGTCTGCATGCGAATTCTCTGAAGGTGCATGGCTTCGGTGGTGCGCTATGGCTGCGCGCCGACCGGGAATCAGTTGCCAAGGGTATCGTTATCCGGGCGCTGCGCACACCAGCCACAGGCAAAGGGCTGGCCTATTTTTGCCAGGCGTTGCGCCGGATCAATCACCCAGCCCCTGGATTGCCAGGGCGGCTGGTGGCGCAGGTGCTGCGTATGGCCGCAGGACAGCGCGGCGACCCAGTGGCCGTCTGCGTCCTGGTGAAATCCGACGACCGTCGAGTCACTGGATCGACTCCGTCTGTCCGGGTTGTGTTCGCTTTCGGGCAAATCCTTGTTTAGACTTGTCCGTTCTTCATTCTTATGCAAAAGGTCTCGCCCCATGCCGATCGCCGCCAACAAGGCTGTCTCCATTGACTATACCCTGACCAACGACGCTGGTGAGGTCATCGACAGCTCCGCCGGCGGCGCGCCGCTGGTCTACCTGCAAGGCGCAGGTAACATCATCCCGGGCCTGGAAAAGGCCCTGGAAGGCAAAGAGGTTGGTGATGAACTGACCGTTGCCGTAGAACCTGAAGATGCCTACGGCGAGTACTCGGCCGAACTGGTCAGCACCCTGAGCCGCAGCATGTTCGAAGGCGTCGACGAACTGGAAGTGGGCATGCAGTTCCACGCCTCCGCTCCGGACGGCCAAATGCAGATCGTGACCATTCGCGACCTGGACGGCGACGATGTCACCGTCGACGGCAACCACCCGCTGGCAGGCCAGCGCCTGAACTTCCAGGTCAAGATCGTTGCCATCCGCGACGCTTCCCAGGAAGAAGTTGCCCACGGCCACGTACACGGCGAAGGTGGTCACCACCATTGATTGACGGGCCACGTCCAGTCAGTTGAAAAGAAAGGCGCCTTCGGGCGCCTTTTTTGATTGGCGGCTATTCTTGCCGGCTGGGCGGCTGTAATCTCGAATGGCCGTTACACAGAATATGGGAAATCTGGAGTTCGTCATGAGTGCTTTCCACGACCTTAAACTCACAGCCCTGGATGGTCAGGAGCTGCCTCTGACGCCCTATAAGGGGCAAGTCGTGCTGGTGGTCAATGTCGCCTCCAAGTGTGGACTGACCCCGCAGTATGCGGCGCTGGAAAAACTTTATCAGCAGTACAAGGGCCAGGGTTTCACCGTGCTGGGCCTGCCGTGCAATCAATTTGCAGGCCAGGAGCCCGGGACCGAAGACGAGATCCAGGCGTTTTGCAGCCTCAACTATGGCGTGAGCTTTCCCCTGGGCAGCAAGCTGGAGGTCAACGGTCCCGATCGTCATCAGTTGTATCGCTTGCTGGCAGGTGAGGGCGCGGAGTTTCCAGGGGATATCACCTGGAACTTCGAGAAATTCCTGCTGGGTAAGGATGGGCGGGTGCTGGCGCGTTTTTCCCCACGTACCGCGCCTGATGATCCGAGTGTTATCCAGGCCATCGAAAAGGCCCTGGCCTGATTTGGCGCTGTGGTGAGGGGGCACGCCCCTTTGCCACAAGTCGATGTATCCTCCCGCTTTTGCACCTTAATCACCGCAATCAATAGTGCTATCCAGTGCGGTCTGCACTCCATATTATCCGCATCATAAAACCCCTTTCATGCGGAGTGCTGCCATGCCTGTCCAAGCCTTGTTCAAACCTTTCCAGCTCGGTGCACTGCAATTGCCGACCCGCGTGGTCATGGCGCCGATGACCCGTTCGTTTTCCCCCGGTGGCGTACCCAATTCCAAAGTCATCGAGTACTACCGCCGTCGCGCGGCGGCCGGCGTTGGCCTGATCATCACAGAGGGCACGGTGGTGGGCCACCAGGCTTCCAACGGCTATCCGAATGTCCCGCATTTCTACGGTGAAGCGGCATTGGCCGGCTGGAAGAAAGTGGTCGACGCGGTGCATGCCGAGGGCGGCAAGATCGTCCCGCAACTGTGGCACGTTGGCAGCGTGCGGCGCATAGGCACAGAACCCGATGCCAGCGTGCCGGCCTATGGCCCGATGGAAAAACTCAAGGACGGTAACGTGGTGGTCCACGGCATGACGGTCCAGGATATCCAGGCGGTGATTGCTGCCTTCGCCCAGGCCGCCAAGGATGCCCAGAGCATCGGTATGGACGGCGTGGAGATCCACGGTGCCCACGGTTACCTGGTCGACCAGTTCTTCTGGGAAGGCAGCAACCAGCGTACGGATGAATACGGCGGCAGCCTGACCAATCGCTCCCGGTTCGCCATCGAGTTGATTCAGGCCGTGCGGGCGGCGGTAGGTCCCGAGTTCCCGATCATTTTCCGTTTCTCCCAATGGAAGCAGCAGGATTACACCGCGCGTCTGGTGCAAACGCCCGAGGCACTGGGTGAGTTTCTCAAGCCGTTGTCGGACGCGGGTGTGGATATTTTCCACTGCTCCACACGGCGTTTCTGGGAACCGGAGTTTGAAGGCTCCGAGCTGAACCTGGCGGGCTGGACCCGCAAGCTCACTGGCAAACCGACCATCACTGTGGGCAGCGTGGGCCTGGATGGCGAGTTCCTGCAGTTCATGGTCAATACTGACAAAGTGGCGCAGCCGGCGAGCCTGGAAAAACTGCTGGAGCGCCTGAATAACGATGAGTTCGACCTGGTGGCCGTTGGTCGTGCGCTGCTGGTCGACCCGGATTGGGCGCTGAAGGTCCGTGAAGGCCGTGAGGGCGATATCTTGCCGTTCAGTCGTGAAGCGCTGATGACCTTGGTGTGACGCTCAGGATGAGCCGGCTGGCCCGGCTCATCTGAGGTTGCTGCCCCATGCGTTAGCTGCGGCTGAAGGGCGGGCTATCCACCCTTGGCGGTGTTCGGAGCGTACATCAAGGGGCGCGATGCAACCTCGGGCGGTAGCGGATTATCCACCCTTGGGGCGGAAGTAAGCTGCTCAAAGGGGCGGGACTCTGCCTTAGGCTGACCCGAGCTGACTTGGCTGGGTGAGTGTGAGGGCTCTTGCGACGATATCCCGAACTGCCGCCGAAGTTGATTGCGCTGCGCTTTTTCCTGCACGGCTGTTTGATCAGGGAGGTCTGCCTCATGTGTGAGTCGATTGAATCGGTCACTGTTCAGCAGTTTCTGCTCGTCGGCGGTGAAGGGTTCGATGTCTCTGCCGTGCTTTTGCCATAAATGATCATACTGCGCGGGATCCTTCTGGCCGTTGTTCGGGGGGAGGGCTGAGGTCGGTAAAGGGTTGGTGTTGATTAACATGGTTAAGACTCCATCGCATGATTGTCTGCGCAGACCTGCACGAGCCTGAATCTGCAGCCCTATCTGTATGGCGCTAGAGGGCTGATGGTTCCATGTCTAAAGTAACTGGATATACCTCACACCAGGCGCGAGCTGCCTGTATCGACAGGTTCCTCACCGCACACGCTGCGCAGTTGGTGCTCGAACTGCTCGATAATCGCCGGCCAGCCCTGGCGACTGGCATGTTGGCGGGCATTCAGGCGCATCCGGCGCAGACTCTCGGGTTCTTCCAGTAACCAACTGGCGGCATCGCAAAATGCCTCCTCGTCACCCGGCATCGCCACGGCACCACTGTAGCCATGGCGGATATGCTGGGTGGCGGCCGCCTGGTCGTAGGCCACTACGCCCAATCCGGAGGCCATGGCTTCCAGTACCACGTTGCCAAAGGTCTCGGTGAGGCTGGGGAACAGAAACAAGTCACCTGACGCATAGTGCCGGGCCAGTTCCTCGCCGCGTTGCGTGCCGCAGAAAATCGCCTCGGGGAGGCTCTTCGCCAGTGTCTCCCGCTGTGGCCCGTCACCGACCACGATCAGCTTCAAACGACGCTGTGGATAAGTCGCCTGCAACCCCTCGAAGCAGCGTTTGAGCAAGCCGAGGTTTTTCTCTGGCGCCAGGCGTCCGACATGCAAGATCGCAATATCGTCATTGCCCAGGCCCCACTGCCCACGCAAGGTGTTGTCACGCCTGGCCGGGTGGAACAGTTGGCTGTCGACCCCGCGCGACAACAGGTCCAGGCGCTCGAAGTGGCGGCGTTCCAGTTCCAGGCGCTGGCTGACGCTGGGCACCAGGGTCAGGCTGGAACGGTTGTGGAACCAGCGCAGGTAGTGGGTCAGGATGCGGCTGAGCATGCTTAGGCCGTACTGGCTGGAATACTGCTGGAAGTTGGTATGGAAACCGCTGACCACGCTGATCCCCAGGCGCCGTGCCGCGCGCAAGGCCGACAAGCCCAGCGGGCCTTCGGTGGCAATGTACAGCACGTCCGGACGCTGGCGTTTCCAGCGCCGCAGCAGTTTGTGCATCGAGGACTGGCCCCATTGCAGGCCGGGATACCCTGGCAGAGGCCAGCCGCGACACAACAATAGGCCGTCGTCGCTGAGGCGGCTCGAGTCGCCACCCTGGCGTGGGCGCACCAACTCCACCTGGTGCCCACGGGCGCGCAGGCCGTCGCACAGGCGGCCAAGGGTGTTGGCCACGCCGTTGATTTCCGGTGGAAAGGTTTCGGTGATCAGGGTGATATTCAGGGAAGCTGTCGTCATGCAGCCAGTGTCGGCGCGGGCCATGTCGTCATTGTGTCATCGCAATGACGGATTTATGACGACAGGCCCGGTACTGGCTTAGTTGAACGGCGCAGGACGCGGGGTCTTGGCCGAGGACGGTGGCAGGATCGGCAGCTTGAAGTCCGGCTGGTCGCCGGTCAGGGTGTCGAGGAATGCGACAATCTGGCTGACCTCATCGGTGCTCAACTTGCGCCCCAGTTGCAGGCGGGCCATCACGTCCACGGCTTCGCTGAGGTTCCAGTAGGCACCGTCGTGGAAGTAGGGGTAGGTCAGGGCGACGTTACGCAAGGTCGGTACCTTGAACATCATCCGGTCCTGATCCTTGCCGGTCAGGCCCGCCACGCCCTGGGCCGGGTTCTGGGTGGCATAGGGTTCGACCATGCCCATTTTCTGGAAGGTGCTGCCACCGACCGCTTCGCCGTTATGGCACGCCACACAGCCGATGCTCTTGAACAGCTGGTAGCCCTGCGCCGCAGTGGCGCTGATGGCTTTTTTATCGCCCAGCAACCAACGGTCGAATGGGGCGTTGGGGGTGACCAGGGTTTCTTCGAAGGCCGCAATGGCATTGGTCACATCGTCGAACTTGATGCCGTCATCGCCATACACCTTCTTGAACGCCGCCTGGTATTGCGGGATCGAGCGCAGTACGTCCACCGCCAGGTCGTGGGTAAAGCCCATCTCGCCGGGGTTGGCGATTGGGCCGCCGGCCTGCTCCTGCAGAGTCGCCGCGCGCCCGTCCCAGAACTGCGCGACGCTCATGCTCGAGTTGAGCACCGTCGGCGAGTTGATCGGGCCCTGGTGCCAGTTATGGCCGATGGAGGTGGGCAGGTTGTCGCTGCCGCCCATGCTCAGGTTGTGGCACGAGTTGCAGGAAATAAAACCGGACTTGGACAAGCGCGGGTCGAAGAACAATTGCTTGCCCAACTCGACCTTGTTGGCATCGGTGATCTTCGCCGGTTGCACCGGCAGGATGGGTTCATTGGCGGCGGCGGCCCCCCAGGCCTCGCCGCCCAACATCAATCCGAACATCAGCATTAACGGTCTGTACACGGTGTGCTCCCCACAGGCTTATAGTTTTAATAACCATGTGCTCTGTGTGGGCAAATCGCCATGATCCAGGTCAATCGAACAGGTTAGGGCTTTTGCGCCAGCATCGTTTCGGCGCCGCGCTCACGCACCCAGAACAACGTGGCCCCGGCCACCGCCGCCGGCATCATCAGCAGGTTGACCACCGGCACCAGCAACACCAGGTAAACAATCCCGCCGAAGCTCATGCTCTGCCAGCGCTTCTGGCGCAGCCAGGCGAGCATTTCGTTCCAGCCCAGCTTGTGGTTGTCGGCCGGGTAGTCGATGTACTGGAAATGAGCATGCATCGTCCGAAAGCCACGTCGTTCACTGCCCTTTCCCAAAGGAGTGAATGGAAAATGTATCAGGTTAATGTACGAATCTGCCAACAAAATGGCGAAATTAGCTGCGACCATGACTAATGGTGGCATTTTTAGTCCTTCGCATTCTGCTAATCTGTCATGACAAAGGGCCAGCACCTAGCCGTATACACTCAGATGTCACTAATATAAAAGGGAATATAAAATGGATTTTTCTCAACTTGGAAACGTTTCAGTTGGTCGTAAGATAGTTGATCCGATTTCGATTTTTGAAAGTCTTCCAAATCTTCCGGGTACTCCGAACGATATATGGCGCGGACAAACTGACGCTCTTGAAAAATGGCATGAAAATCGAAAAATAAATGATGTTTTGATTGAGCTTAATACTGGTGCTGGCAAGACGCTTGTTGGGATTTTGATAGCGCAAAGTTTAGTCAATGAAGGGCTTCAGAATGTAGTATATGTTTGTGCGACCAAAGATTTAGTTAACCAGACATCGGCAGAAGCTAATAAAATTGGTATAGCTCACTCGCTAAGAATCGGAGGTGGGTATAATAACGATTTGTTCCAAAGTGGTAAGGCTTTTTGTATAACTACCTATCATGCATTATTTAATGGTCTTAGTAGTATACGTCGATATAATTTTCCCGAAGCCATAATTTTTGATGACGCGCATGTTTCTGAGCAGACACTGCGTGGAGCCCTGACTTTGGCATTCAATGGGGAAAGTCATCCGAAGATGTTCAAAAGTATTGTAGAGCTTTTCGAGGATCACTTCAAGGATTTGGACAGGCATGGGGAGTATTTACATGCGGTTGATCCTTCGTATGCCAAGGTTGTTATGTCTGCGCCGGGGGCAGTTCAAAAAAAGAAAAATCAACTGCTAGAGATTTTGAAGCGCCACGGCATTGAAAAAGATGATGATCTTAAGTATCCATTCAACCATCTGAAAGATCGTCTTGATAGGTGTTCGGTATTATTTGGTTACGGTCGGTGTGAAATTACACCACCGTTTCTACCATCTCTGGCATTAGATTGTTTGGAGCGTCCAATCCGACGGGTTTATTTGTCCGCGACTTTGAAGCACAAAACCGATTTCGTGCGATCATATGGTCGATTGCCAGATGTTACAATCGGCCCGCGCAACGATGCCGGTAATGGTGAGCGTTTAATAATTCTTGGTCGTGATACTGATGCTGATATTGATGTAGGGCTAGTTAAGGATATTTCAAAACAGCACAAAGTCCTCATTGCAGTACCTAGCTACGGTGCTGCCAATGAATGGCGTGATGTTGCTATACCACCAAAACCGGAAGATTTTTCTGTAAGACTTGATCAGTTCCGTAAAGCAAGTTCTGGCGTTTTCGTTTTGGTGCAAAGGGTAGATGGAATCGATTTGCCACATGAGACTTGCCGTGTAATGGTTATTGATGGTCTACCGTCTGGGGCTTCTTTGCTAGAGAAGTTTCAGTGGGAGTATCTCAGTATGAAGAATTTCTTTGCAAGTAAAGTTGCTAATCGTCTTGCTCAATTATTTGGGCGTATTAATCGTGGTCGGAACGATTATGGTGTATTCATTATTGCTAGTCGAGAGTTACATACTTGGGTTAGTAATGATAGGAACGTCTCGCTACTTCCTGAGCTGTTGCAGCAGCAAATAAAACTGGGGATTGCTGTTCAAAAAGGCATGGCGATAAATGACAAAGCTAAAATTATAGAAATTACATCTTCTGTTATTGCGCGTAATCCATCTTGGTTGAGCTTTTATGGGGATAATATTCAGAAAAGCACTATGGATTCGGATGATTGTGAGCGAGCCGATGAAATTGAAAAGCGTATGACCGATGCAGCATTAGCCGAAGCTCGTTATGCGAAGCATTCTTGGGATGGAGATTATTCCGGCGCATGTCGAGAGTTTGAGATCGTTATAGAAGAAACACTTAGGGCTGACACACCCCTAGCTGGATGGCATAACATATGGCTTGGGGCTGCATACGAAAAAGCGGGTGATTTGGCTAGTGCAGCGAAATCGTATGAGCATGCGAAAAGTCGATTAGGTAATAATATTTACCTAACTCGTTATCATGATGTGGGCAATGTTGTTGATGTTCCATTAAATGGTTTTGGTCAGAATATTAATTATTTGGTTGGGCCATCATCAGAAGATATTTTCAGGAAAGAGAAGCGTAAGCTTGAATCGAGTCTTCAATATTTGAATGGTGGTTCGCCCCGCCAAGCAGAAGCATCGGTTCGTGAGTTAGGAGAAATATTAGGTTTTCATGCGACCAGGCCAGATAATGATGTTGGCACTGGACCCGATGTTCTATGGGTCGATGAGGAAGGTCGCACAGCACTTCTTTTTGAATTGAAAACGGACAAATTAGAAACATCTCTGATATCAAAGAAAGACGTTGGGCAGGGGCATCAGCATAACGAATGGGTGGCTGAAAATTATCCTGAGTTTACGAATATCGGTTTGGTTTTCGTAAGTGATGTTATTCGCTGCGATAAGACTGCCTCTCCGTCTGACAATATGTACGTACATCCGTTACAAGATTTCCGTTCTTTGAAAGATGAGATTTTTTCTTTAATAGATGACCTTCGTAACCATATGCCGATTGAACGCTTGTCTGAAATTAGGGACTGCTCAGCGGCTGAACGATGGACACTTGTAGAACTGGGGGAGCGATTGTCCTCTAAACAACTTAAAGCTCTGTCCGCATAAGTTAGATCGGTGCGTCCGAGTTTTTTGCTGCCGTTGTGAATTTTTTTGGAAGCGCGTTAATTGGCGGGTCCATAAGGCCCGTTCAATTCGGATACAGTTCCTTTTGCAATAAATTTCTCAGACCGAAAACCCCGTGACGCAAAAAATATGTGCGACGGATTTTTTAATCTGACCATACCGATAAAGTGGACCCATTTAGCCCCTTTAGACTTTTCGGAGAGCACGTAGTCAGCCCCCGGTGTCCACCCCCTTAGCGTAGCCCGTCCAAGCTGGTTTATCAGCATGAAGCGAGTTGCTTTCTGCACACCGAATGCAGATGCAGTGTCGGGGGGGCTGCCCATTCGTTTCGACCGGCTGAAATCGACCGTACGTCCTGCGATGTGGGACAAGGTTGTCAGCAATGATCAGTCGTAGGCCCTTGGCCTTGATCTGTGCCTTCAGGTTGTCCCAATCATCCAGCGACAAGCGGCTCGTCAGGATTTATCCAGTAGCGAGGTAGTCATACCCATGGCTGACGGCGTTGATAGACATGCTTGGCCTGGGTGTTGGAACGACTTTGCCCGTTGCTGGCGTTTTGAGCTCGATGTGACTAGCGATGAGTTGCGGGCCTGCTGATAGCGGATTGCTGAATTGGCCATTGGATGTGGGCGCCTTGAAGAGGTGTGGTCATAGGGCTTAGATAAACCATCAGGCTCGCCGTTTGGAGCTTTTGGTAATGAATGAATTCCGTGTGACTGGTAAGATTCGTGGATACGCTAACCCGCTCTGAACGAAGCCTTCGTATGGCAAAGGTGAAGTCAAAGGGCTCCAAGCCGGAAATGGTGGTGCGTCGGCTACTTTTTTCGTTAGGTTATCGCTATAGGCTTCACGACCGTAGCCTTCCAGGCAGCCCGGACATCATCTTCAAGCGTAAGAAAAAAGTCATTTTCGTTCACGGATGCTTTTGGCATCGACATGACGGCTGTCCGCTAGCAAGGTTACCTAAGTCGCGGTTGGACTTCTGGATTCCAAAATTGGAAGGCAACAGAGAACACGATACACGCACGCAGCATCAGCTAGAGTCACAGGGATGGGAAGTTTTTGTGATTTGGGAATGCGAGCTTAAAGATTTGAATCTATTAGAGAAAAGGCTAAATGGCTTTCTTGGTCGGGGGAACACGCAATGAAATCCGTTGAGCTCTTCGCAGGTGCGGGCGGCCTTGCTATGGGCTGTGAAATAGCGGGGTTTTCTCACCTTGCTGTCGTCGAGTGGGATAAGTGGGCTTGCGATACCGTCCGCGAAAACCAAAAGCGCGGCTACCCCCTGGTACAGCACTGGAAACTACACGAAGGTGATGTGCGTGGTTTTGACTGGAGCACTGTCCCGGAAGGCATTGAGCTGCTTGCCGGTGGTCCTCCGTGCCAACCGTTCTCCATTGGCGGTAAACATGGTGCCTACGATGACAGTCGTGACATGTTCCCCGCGACTGTTGAAATCATCCGCACACTAAAGCCAAAAGCGTTCATCGTAGAAAACGTAAAGGGTTTGACACGAGCTGCTTTCGCAAATTACTACCAATACATCTTGCTCCAACTAGAGTTCCCGGAATTACCACGTCGAAAGGACGAGGGTTGGCATGATCATTTGATGCGCCTGCAAGCCGAGCGAACCTCTGGTAAGCGCAAGGGTAAAGGTCATACTTACAACGTGGTACCAACCCTTGTGAACGCTGCTGATTATGGCGTGCCACAGAAGCGGGAGCGGGTCTTCATCGTTGGGTTTCGGGATGACCTCGGAGTCGAGTGGTCCTTTCCGGAAGAGACTCATAGCTACGATGCCTTACTGCATTCACAGTGGGTTACCGGTGAATACTGGGCTAGGCATGGTCTCAAGATGCCAGGAGTTCCCGCCAAGCTTTTGTCACGTGTCCGGAAGCTGAAGAACGATCTGCTTCCCATGGATAAAGCGCCATGGAGAACGGTTCGTGATGCCATTGCCGACCTTCCTGATCCTGAAACCAAGGCAGCACTGAAAGTGCCTAACCATACGTTTCAGGGCGGTGCTCGCTCATACCCTGGTCACACGGGTAGCCCGTTGGATTTACCAGCCAAAACTCTGAAGGCTGGTGATCATGGCGTACCGGGCGGCGAAAACATGCTGGTCAAGGAAAATGGTGACGTGCGTTATTTCACTGTCCGTGAAAGTGCTCGCATTCAAACCTTCCCAGATGGTTTCCGGTTCCATGGAAGCTGGTCCGAAACGATGCGACAGCTTGGCAATGCGGTACCAGTGCTACTGGCGCAGCACGTGGCTTCGAGTGTTGCGGAGAAATTGGCAATTGCTGAAATCATCCGCATTCAGAAAACCGTCAAGAAGGTGGTAAACGTCGCATGACGGGCAAAGTCATCCCATTCAATCCGTTGGACAAGAAAAATCTGGGTGCCAGCGTTGCTGAAGCGTTGCTTTCCAAAGAGGTTCATCCGCTCAGTGCATTACCTGCGTTTGATGGGGCAGGGGTGTACGCGATTTACTACACTGGTGACTTTCCTGCATATGCGCGTTTAGCGTCATTGAATCAAAGTGGACAGTTCATGTTGCCGATCTATGTAGGCAAAGCTGTTCCTGCCGGTGCCCGAATGGGCGGCGATTTCGGTTCATCACCGGGGAAGGTTCTTCAAAAGCGGTTGAAGGAACATGCTGACAGCATTCGTGCGGCTGAGAACCTGAACATCGATGATTTCCACTGCCGCTTTTTGGTAGTGGATGACATTTGGATTCCGTTGGGTGAATCGCTAATTATTGCGAGATTTACCCCAGTGTGGAATTCGCTAATTGATGGCTTCGGCAACCATAACCCTGGAAAGGGGCGCCATGCTGGGATGCGTCCGCGCTGGGACGTATTGCATCCAGGACGATCGTGGGCAATGAATCTTGCTGAGCGGCCAGAAAAAGCGAAGGACATTTCAGACGATGCTGAGACCTATCTTCGTGAGCGAGCCCCGAGCCTTTCGACGCAGTTCATAAAGGCAGAAGGCGAATAGCTGCTAGCGAAGGGTGGGTTTATCAATCTTCACGAATGGATCAGTTGAAAAGCTGGTCCTTTTTTATTTAGGGTTGTCGCGTAAGGCCCCGATAATTTCGGCGTGTGCGTGGTTAGTGTCGTTGCTGATTCGGACGGGGCGGGGTGAAAGTCCTACCGTGTCGTCGTTCTGGCAGGCATCCCACCTGACTCGACATGGTTAACGTTTGAAACGTGGCGTCCAAGATTCAATCAAAGCTTCCTCGTCTTCTTCGTCCTCTGGCTCGGGAATGTCGATGTCGTAAAGAATGGTTAGTGTTTTACCGTAACGACCAAGGCCAACTACGTCTTCGCTGATCTCGATGCTACGCCGTCCGCCGAACCATTCTTGGAAGTTGGATATTGCTTGCATCCGCACACCATGTAACACGTTGTCTTCGACTTGGTTGAACGTGTGCGTTGTCGTGTTGCGTGGAACTCCTCCCCGTTTTTTCAACCAATCAATTCCCTCAATGTTCTTCAGCGACGGTGACATGAAGCAATGGTCGATGGTCCCGCCACGACTAATGATGATGGCAACTGGTTCGCGGGTGCATTGCGTGTAACGAATAGCAGTCGCATGCAGCGACGTCTTGCACAACACCGCCAGGTTTTCGATCGCTCCCAAACCGCATCCAGCCTGTTGAATTGCGGGGTAAAACAAATGTCGGGGCATCAAAAAGCTTGCTGCAAAACGATCCGCTTCAATTTCATATTTATTTGTGGATGAAAATCCAGCGCGCGATAGATGCGCACCGGAATCACCCGAAATGACAGCATCCGCGTGACCGGGCAGAAAATAATGTCCCAACTCATGGCTGACACTAAAGTTTTCGAAACCTTCGTTTTGAAGGTGAGTGGCGTAGGCAATTGCGAAGTTGTTACCAAAACGAACCAGCATCCCCGAGACACCTTCGTTCTCCATGGGTTTTGCAACAACTTCAATTTCCCGATCGCGAGCAATTGCTTTGGGATCGATGGGTAAACTGGCGATCCCCATCCCTTTGATGATTTGTTCAGCAGCAGTCGAAGCAAAGGCATAGGGATCGGTCGTGGTCATTGCTTATCTTTCTCCTGCGCACGTTTGGCCAGCATCGTTATGAGGTCATCGGCCATTTTTCGGTCGGACCCATCAAGTGACTCATAGTGGCGGTGCAATCGATCAGCACCAGCAAGGTCTTTGAACTCTTCAACGCGCCCCAATAGGTAATCGGTGGTGACATCTAGACTGTCAGCAAGGATGCGAAGATTGTCGAAAGACGGCTTTCTAGTACCTGTTTCAAAGTGGGAAATTGCGGACGGTTGCATACCGGCACCTTTGGCCAGCTCTGCTTGATTGAGCCCTCGATACTCCCGCGCGGTGCGCAAACGGTTCGGAAAAACCTCGGAAGGAGATGGATGCGGTGGGGTTGACTGCGACATGACGAAACCGTATAGTTTGAGTTGACTGTTTCGTCATGGCCTTTCCGGCCTTTTATTTTGGCTGGAATCATGACGAATTCGTCACATAGTAGATGACGAACCTCAACCACGCAAGAAAGGAAGGTAAATGATATGGCTGACGTACAAGTGACCTGTATTACCAAACCAAACACCCAAAGCCCGCATGAACACATCACGCATTTGGGCAACCCTGCCGGAAACTGGAAGTGGACTCGGGAGCAGGTAATTCAAAGCATCGAGGCCAAAACCAATACGTTTTACGTGAGGGACCCTGCCAATGGCCAGCGTGCCGACATTGGCGTTGTCAGGGAGGCAGGGAAGGCACCATATGTACGCACTTATGCTGATGGTCGTTGGAACAACAACTTGCTGTCTCTGAACCAATGCCCACTGAAGTGATGATGTGTAAACGAGGGATTATTATGACTATGAACAAAAAGCCAGGTGAAAACACTGGAAGCAACGGTGGGATTTATCAAGAGGTTGGCCCTCGTGGGGGCAAGCTCCCGAACTACACAACCGTGCCGGATAATCGCCAGCTTCCCCCAACAACGAAGCCGGGTCACGCCTGGGTTCCGGTAAAAGTAACCCCCAACAGCAAACGTTAAGTTATGTACCTCTTCCTTCGGGCGGCTTTGTCGCCCATTTTTTTGTCGTCAGTTTCCAACAGCACGTAGTTGATTTGGCTGAGAAGAAACGAGCCAAGGCGTTGGGTACGCTTCAAGCCCACTTGTTCCAGTGACGTTTAACGGTTGCAATGCCAATGCCCAATTCGGCTGCAACGCTTGCCTGCGTCATGTCCTTTGCCTTGAGCCGTTGTACGGCTTCTGTTGTATCGTTTGCTGCTGGACGTCCCAATTTCTTGCCTTCTGCTTTGGCGCGCCTCAAACCAGCCTGCGTGCGTTCAATTAGAAGATCGCGTTCGAATTCGGCAACAGCTCCTAGCACCTGCATTGTCA
Source organism: Pseudomonas sp. FP818 (assembly GCF_030687335.1). Classification (NCBI taxonomy): domain Bacteria; kingdom Pseudomonadati; phylum Pseudomonadota; class Gammaproteobacteria; order Pseudomonadales; family Pseudomonadaceae; genus Pseudomonas; species Pseudomonas sp. FP818. The sequence continues at coordinate 1,021,744 of NZ_CP117427.1, forward strand.
TTTTTCCGGCTGGTGATGTGAGGTCCACACCTCCCAACGCGAGGCAGTGAACTCGAATACCAATGCCTGCTAGGTGTTCAACTGTGGACCGAACGTCCATTGCATTACGGCCCAAGCGATCTAGTTTGGTCACAATCAAAACATCCGACGACTCCATCCGTTCAAGCAGCTTTTGAAAACCCGCACGTTCTTTCGCGGCGACGCTACCCGATACGGTTTCTTCAACAACCCTGCCAGACTGTACATCAAACCCAGCCGCTTTCACTTCCTGCAACTAGTTCTCTGTGAACTGGTTAGCTGTCGAGGCTCGGGCATATAGAAAGACACGGGACATTGACACGCACCTAAGGGGTCATTAAACGTGGTATCACTGTAGAGCGGGATCATTAATTATAAATAGCTATTTTTATGATTCTTTTATATGCCATTTTTCTTGGGATCGTAAATCGGATGTTTGTTGATGCGCGATGTGCTTACGGGATTGTGCTCCATCAGTCCTGTATCAACTGCATAAGAAAACACAGATGAAAGTCGGGAAATAATGAGTCGAATCGACGATCTGGCCAGCGACGTGTTGCTGTGTTTTACACAGGATTTAGTTAGCTTTTCCGCGAAGTTTTGGATGTGCTGTGGACCGATTTCAGCTACGTGGTGGTCTGCCATTAGGGTGATGAATCTATCAACCGCCCTTTTATAGTCAACAGTGTGGCGTCGGATCACGTGAGCAGGGTTGTTCGCTAGCCCTATTGATTCCGTATACCGAAGAAATGCTTCTGAGAGTCTGGTGGTGCTGGGTTTGGTTGAGCTGGCGGTTTCGTATGCAGGTCTCGTATGGGCGCAGTTCGTTATGTAGAAGGCGTTACAGAGCGGAATTCCGACTGGGACAGAATTGTCGTTCCTTACCTGATGGAAAAAGCGCTCTGACCCAGCGTATGCAATCGCAAATGCTGCCTTCGCTTCGTGGTGATTCCGCGTGTTCAGCGAGCGGCGAATTTCAGTTCCGCCAATCACCGGTCGTAGGTCATCCGGCACCCTGCGCCTTAGGTAATAGATACTAGAGTCGGGGTGCCGGAATGGTTGTGCTATTAATGCCATATGTACCAGCCTTGTGTATCAATGGGCTGGGAAAGGGCTGTTCAGGCGAGCGGTCGCCCGATGGATTTATGACTTGGCCACTTTCGACATCGCCATTGCCTCGGCCCCTTGCTCACGCACCCAGAACAACGTGGCCCCGGCCACCGCCGCCGGCATCATCAGCAGGTTGACCACCGGCACCAGCAACACCAGGTAAACAATCCCGCCGAAGCTCATGCTCTGCCAGCGCTTCTGGCGCAGCCAGGCGAGCATTTCGTTCCAGCCCAGCTTGTGGTTGTCGGCCGGGTAGTCGATGTATTGGATCGCCATCATCCACACCCCGAACAGCAGCCACAGCGGTGCGGCAATCAGGTTGACCACGGGGATGAAGGACAGGATAAACAGGCCGATGGCCCGGGGCAGGAAGTAGCCCAGCTTGCGCATTTCCCGGGCCAGGGTGCGCGGGACCATGGCGAACAGCTCGGCCCAGCTGAAGGCGGGGAAATCATCGGTACCGCGCACCACCACTTCGACTTTTTCCGCGAGGAAGCCATTGAAGGGCGCGGCGATGATATTGGCGAGCATGGTGAAGCTGAAAAACACCATAAAGGCCACCAGCAGCACAAACAGCGGCCACAGGATGTAGCTGAGGAAGCTCAGCCAGTTGGGCAGCGTCGGCATCAAGGTGTCGACCCACAGGCTGAACTGATGGCCAGCAAAATAAATCAACCCGACGAACAGTATCAGGTTGATCGCCAGGGGCAGCAGGACGAACAGGCGCAGGCCTGGGCTCAAGACCAGTTTCAGGCCTTCACGCAGGTATTGTGGGCCTGACAGAACGGGGGCGGGCATGGAAAACTCCGGGCAAAAGGGTAAACGCGCCGACCTTACCGGCTTTGCCGGTAGGGTGAAAGCACGGTCAGCAAGCCGACATTAACGGTAACAAACATGTTGATTAATAGGTGCCACAGCATAGAGACCGCCTATGAGCTGGATTGTTAATCCGTATTTCCTTAATCTTGCCCCCCTCTATACGCTGCACCCATTATTTTTAGGGCCTGCGAGTTAAAAAGCCTTCCCCAAGTGCTTCGCGGTCCTTTTTTATTCCAGCCGCTCTGTAGTCCGGGCGGTCGATAGGAGTGAGTCATGTCTGATACCCGTCATTCGCGAGTGATTATTCTCGGTTCCGGCCCTGCCGGTTACAGCGCTGCGGTCTACGCGGCCAGGGCCAACCTCAAGCCGTTGCTGATCACCGGCATGCAGGCGGGTGGTCAGTTGACCACCACCACTGAAGTCGACAACTGGCCGGGCGACGTCCACGGCCTGACCGGCCCGGTGTTGATGGAGCGCATGAAAGAGCACGCCGAGCGTTTCGAGACCGAAATCGTCTTCGACCATATCAATGCCGTGGACTTCTCGAAAAAGCCCTACAGCCTGACCGGCGACAGTGGCGTCTACACCTGTGACGCGCTGATCATCGCCACCGGCGCCAGCGCCCGTTACCTGGGGCTGCCATCGGAAGAAGCGTTCATGGGCAAAGGCGTTTCCGCCTGCGCGACCTGCGACGGGTTCTTCTACCGCAACAAGCCGGTGGCTGTGGTCGGTGGTGGTAACACCGCTGTCGAAGAAGCACTGTACCTGGCCAACATCGCCAGCACCGTGACCCTGGTTCACCGCCGCGAAACCTTCCGCGCCGAGAAGATCCTGATCGACAAGCTGCACGCGCGGGTTGCCGAAGGCAAGATCATCCTCAAGCTCAACGCCACCCTGGATGAAGTCCTGGGCGACAACATGGGTGTGACCGGTGCGCGCCTGAAAAACAACGACGGCAGCTTCGACGAGCTGAAAGTCGACGGCGTGTTCATCGCCATCGGCCACACTCCGAACACCTCGCTGTTCGAAGGCAAGCTGACCGCCAAAGACGGTTACCTGGTGGTGCAGGGCGGCCGTGAAGGCAATGCTACCGCGACCAACATCGAAGGCATCTTTGCCGCTGGCGACGTGGCTGACCACGTCTACCGCCAGGCCATCACCTCGGCCGGCGCCGGCTGCATGGCGGCCCTGGATGCCGAGCGTTACCTCGACGGCTTGAAAGACGCTGCTTTCTAAACCGTTGCAATGAAAAAACCGGCTGCGAGGCCGGTTTTTTTATGGGCGCGATTCAAGCAACGCCAGAGTACAGACGTGTTAACCCGATCAGCGCCGGCTCAAGGGCTGGGCGCCGAACTTCACACCCGCCAACCCATGCTCGATCAACGCGCGGATATTGCCGTGATCTGTGCCCTCAGGCGTCGCCAGCACCGAACGATAGTGCTCACCAAACGCCAGCAGGGCCTCTTGGTCGCTCAAGCCTTCCAGCAGCGCCAGGCCCAGGGTCTTGCACGAGCCCTCGTTTTGCCCGGCGGCGTTTTCTACACCACCGTTGGTGAAGGCCTGGGGCTGGTAGTCGTAGCCAGCAGCGATAAACGCCAGGGTGTCGGCAAAGACGTGTACGCCGCTGTTGAGGCTGGCGCGCAGGGTGTTCAGGTCAGTCATGGGGTTTTCCTTTGGCAAACGCCGCTTGTTGTTCGGCGCTGGCTTCTTGCTGGTATTGGGCTTTCCACTCGGCGTACGGCATGCCGTAGACCACTTCGCGGGCGTCATCGAGGCTGACCTCGATCTGGCGTTCGTCGGCTTCGGCCTTGTACCACTTGGACAGGCAGTTGCGGCAGAACCCGGCGAGGTTCATCAGGTCGATGTTCTGCACGTCCTTGCGGCTGTCCAGGTGTGCGACCAGCCGGCGGAAGGCGGCGGCTTCGAGTTCCAGGCGTTGTTGATCAGTCATGGGGTTCACGCAGATTCAGGGGGTTAACGGCTGGCCGCCAGGGTGATCGACACCGACTCGGCAAAACGCAGCGCATGGGGCTTGTCGACTTCGACTTCGGCATACAGCACCGACTCATTGCTCATCACCAGGTCCAGCAGTTCCTGGGTCAGGCGTTCGAGCAGGGCAAAGCGGTTGCCTTCGACGTGGGCGATGATGGCCTTGGTGATGGTGCGGTAGTTCAAGGCGTGGTCAATGTCGTTATCGCGCACCGCGTCTTGTGCGGCATACAGGATGGTCAGGTTGATCAACACATCCTGCTTGTTGAGGATCTCCTCCTCGTTGATGCCAATAAAGGTGCGCAGACACAGGTCCTTGACCCGGATGCGCGCCATACCTGGTTGAAGTTGTGGCATTGCTACTTGCTCCGTCCAATCAGTTGCAGGAACCCCAGGCGGCTGGTGTTCGGGTTTACTTGACATGCCGCCCGCCATTGACGGTCAGGGTGGTGCCAGTGACATAAGGGTTGTCCAGCAGGTAACGCACGCTCTGGTAAATCACCTCAGGCCCGGGTTCGATACCCAATGCAGACTTGGCCAGGACCTTGGCGCGATAGGCCGCGTCGTCGCCGTCGTTGAACATCACCATGGCCGGCGAGATGCCATTGACCTTGATCCGGGGCGCGTATTGGGCGGCGAAGGACAGGGTCAGGCTGTCGAGCCCGGCCTTGGTGGCGCAGTAGGCGATATGCTGGCGGCTGCCCTTGCGGGTCACGTCGTCGCTGATGTGCACAATGTCGGCCAGCGTCGAGCAGCGCAACAAGTCAGCACAATGCAGGTTGATCAGGTACGGCGCAAGCATGTGCACGCTGAACATATCAATAAAGGCGTGGGCTTCGTCGCCAGGTGTTTCTGCGGCCCAGGTCGAGGCATTGTGGATAATCGCCCGCAGGCTATCGGTATGGCTCTTGAGTTCGCTGATAAATGCCAGGATGCCGGCCTCAGAGGAGAAGTCGGCAAACACGCCAATCGCCCCACGTTCGCGCAGGGCCTGCACGCCGGGACGCTCACTGCGATAGCTGAAGATCACCGGCTGGTTGTCGTCCAGCAGGCGCAGGGCGCAGTGCAAGCCGACACGTTGGCCGGCGCCGGTGATCAGGATCGGAGCGGGAGAAGTCATGGGAAGCTCGAGTCGCGGGCAAGCTAAAACTATACCAGCGACCGGCCTGTTGCGGATCGGCTCAAACGGTTGCTTCGGCAGGTTTTACCCGTGGCGGCGCAGGATTGAGCCAGCCTGCCAGCAAATGGGTCGACAGCGGAATGAACAGATAGACCATCAACGGCGTCAGGGCCAGGGTGCTGACCAGCACGCGGCTGAACAGGCCCAGTTCGGCCAGCAAGGGCTCAAGGCCAAAGTTGAACAGCAGCGACACCGGGAAAAACGCCAGCCAGATCGCCACGGCCTGTTTCCAGCGCGGCGGGCGTTGGCCTACGGCACCAAACCAGCCCTCCATGCCGCTGACCCGATGCTCCATAGGGTCGGCAAACAACTCGCTGCCACGGCTCAGCCAGGCGCTGCGCGAGGCCGAGAATTCCCAGGCGTGCAGGGTCTGCTCGTCGGCGAAGCGGAAGATGATCTGGAATTCGCCACCGTCGGCAGGCGGGGCAAGCACGCCGGAGCCCAGGTAACCGGGAAAGTCAGTGGCCAGTTGCTCGCCTTCACGCAGCCAGCTCATCATGTCTTGATAGCGACCTTGGGCAGCGCGGCGCGCGACCATCAAGGTGACGGGGAGGGTAGACATTGTGTATCTCCGAATGTGTGGGAGCGCTGTACCGGGTAGGTGGCGTCCCTGGCGAAACCGCGGGGTAGAGCGGCGACGCAGAAAAAACAGGCAAGGATTATTCCTGATTTGACGAAATACGCCAGCGACATTGGACGGCTGGGCAATTCCCTTGAAAAAGACAGGTATAAAAGCGTTAAATAGGATCCAAATTTGCATAGTTTTGGTCCGCCGATGCCTGTAATCACAGCACCATCCCAAGGTATTGCACCAAGCGCCCACTGTGCGGCAGATGAGTTGTTCCCGATTCGCGAAGTTGCGAGATTGACGGGTATCAACCCGGTCACGCTCCGAGCGTGGGAGCGGCGTTATGGTTTGATCCAACCGGTACGCACCGAAAGCGGGCATCGCCTGTACACGCAGAAGGATATTGAGACCGTCCATCGCATTCTGGATTGGATCGAGCGTGGCGTGGCGGTCAGCAAAGTCGGCAAGATCCTCGCTCGCGACGATGCGCAGGCCTCTTTCGTGTGCCAGTTGCAGGAAGGCGACGCAGAACACGAGTCGACTCAGTGGCAGCAGCAGTTGCAACTTGCCATCGGCGCTTTTGATGAGCTGCAACTGGAACGTCTGTACGGGCAGATTTTTGCGGCGTACCCCGTTGCGGTGGTGTTCCAGGACATCCTGATGCCCCTTTGGCAACAGTTGTTGCGTCACCAGGGGCGTTTCGGCCAGGCCAGCGAATGGCTGTTTTTCGACAGTTTCCTGCGGGCGCGGATTTCCCAGCGCCTGCAGATGGCCCGTGCCGGCCGTACGCCACAGGTATTGCTGGCGGCCATTGCCGGTGAGTGCCGAGAACTGGAGTTGCTGGTGGCGGGGCTGATGCTCAGTGGTGATGAACTGGCCGTTCACGTGTTGAGCTTGGGCCATCCCCTGGATGAGTTGACGCTGATCTGCGAGAAGACCCGGCCGCAGGCGCTGGTGCTGTTCTCCAACCACTCACCGACCCACGATTTGCCCAATCGGCTGGAGCGCTTGGCCCTGACCCTGGAGTGCCCGCTGCTATTGGCCGGTGATGCCTCGGACATGGCCGACAAGCAACTGGCCGGTACTGCCATCGGTTGCCTGGGCAATGAGGGGCGGTTGATGCAGCGACGCTTGCAGCAGTTTCTCAGTGGAACCCTGGATACCTGAGATCAGGCATGCACTTCGGGGTGGGCCAGGCGATGCTGTTGCAGGATGAACTGGCGCAGGCGCTCGGTTTCATCCGCATCGCCCTGGCTCAAGCGGTAGGCAAACAGACCGCGAGCCGTTTCGCGCTCTAACGTGCCACGCACGGCAATCCGTTCGTAGCCGGAGGGGCTGAACCACATCGAGAACGTGCGCGGTGGTTTGCTGCGGCCGCGACACTGCACCAGCAGGCCCTTGAACGACACTTCATGCACCCACAACGCTCCGGGCTGACCCCTGACGTTTTCCAGGGCGACCGGCTCTTCAAGCACCAGGCGCCAGGGCCGGATCATCGGCCCATCCTCGAAAATACTCGGCACCCCAAGACGCAAGTGCACGGCATGGAACTCGTCTTCCACCAGTTGCAGTGGAAAGGTCATTTGCTGGTTATCGAACTGCGCCTGGATCGTCACCTGCTCATGGGCCGCGAGGCGCGTAAGCAGGTCGCGGATCTGCGCGCCACCGTTGACCGTCAGGCTCGACGACACATCCCGCACATTCAGCTGCGGGTTGTGGTGCATGTTCTGGATGAAATCCAGCTCGTCCTGGGTCAAAAGCGCGTCGCGTTGCATTGATGTGGCTCAAGGAAATGCGTGATTAAACTGATTATCACCCTAAAGACCATATTTTCTAAAGTTTGTTAGATCCGCTCGTCGCCCGGAGCGTTGCCAACTCGGCCGTAAGTGCTGCTACCTGGGCTTCCAGCTGGGTCACACGCTGCTGGGCCTTGACCTGAACCGTGACATCTTTCTGCACGCCGACGAAGTAAGTCTGTTGATCGGCCTGGTTATAAACCGTCGATAATGACAGTTCATTCCAGAAATGCGTGCCGTCCTTGCGGTAGTTGCGCAGGATTTCCCGGCATGCGCCGCCACTGTCCAGGGCTTCGCGAATGGCCATCAGGGCCGGCTGGTCGCGGTCACCCGATTGCAGGAAGCGGCAATCCTGATAAAGGACGTCGTCTAGGTTGTAGCCGGTCATGCGTTCGAAGGCGGGGTTCACGTAAATCAGCGGTTTGTCCTTGCCTTCCCGTTCCGCCACGACAATCCCGTCGTTGGAGGCATTGACCACCATTTGCATGAGCTTGGCGTTGATCATTGAGCGATCCATAGCGTGTTTGTGGATTTCTTAGTGTAGGGCAACCCACCCGGCTGCCAACTGTTAATATCCCAGGTTTTCACTCAACTACAGGATCAGATTGATGAAAGTCGCCATCCTTTCCGGCTCGGTCTATGGCACGGCAGAAGAAGTTGCCCGCCACGCCATGGGTATCCTCAATGCAGCCGGTTTCGAGGCCTGGCATAACCCGCGGGCGACCCTGGCCGATGTGCAGGCCTTCGCCCCGGACGCCTTTCTGGCCGTCACCTCCACCACCGGCATGGGCGAACTGCCGGACAACCTGATGCCGCTGTATTCGATGATCCGCGACCAACTGCCCGCCGCCTGGCGCGGTTTGCCTGGCGCGGTGATCGGCCTGGGCGACGCCAGCTACGGCGACACCTTCTGTGGCGGCGGCGAGCAGATGCGTGAGCTGTTCGGCGAATTGGGCGTGCGCGAAGTCCTGCCAATGCTGCGCCTGGATGCCAGCGAAAGCGTCACCCCGGAAGCTGACGCGGAGCCATGGCTGGCAGAGTTGGTCAGCGCACTGCGCGGCTGATCGGGTATTCGCGCAGCAGCGCCAGCCAGGCCAGGGCGGCTTTCGACAGATAGGCGCCCTTGCGCCAGATAAAGGCGATATCCCATCGTAGGAATTGCGGTGCCCTGAGTGTCAGGCGCACCACGCCGGGCCGTTCCAGCCCACGTGCGACCACGCTGGGCAGCAGCACCACGCCCTGGCCGGCGGCCACCAGTGCCACCAGAAAGTCCGCCTGGCCACTGCGCCCACTTTCCCGGGGTGTGAAGCCCAGTTGCTGGCAGGCCTGGAGTAGCCGGTCATTGAGCACAAAGCTGCGCTGGTACATCAAAAATGGCGTGTCGGCCAACTCCTCCAGGCCAATCTCTGTGTGCTGCGCCAGTGGGTGGTCCACGGGCAGCAGCGCATCCAGCGGTTCATCACAGAAGGTTTGCCAGGCGAAAGCCGGATCGGTGGGCAGCAGGCTGCCGCCGACGTCCAGCTCACCCGCGAGGATCGCCTGCTCAATATTGCGGCTGCCGCCTTCGAGCAATTGGATGCTGACATTGGGGTAGCGCCGGCGATATTCGGCAAACAGCCCGGCAAACAGGGTGTCGCCCCCCAACTGCGGCAGGCCCATGCGCAACTCGCCACGGGTGAGTTGATTCAAGTCGTCCAGCTCGCTCAGCAGCTCGGTTTGCAGGCGCAACATGGCTTCGGCCCGTTGCAGCACCACCTGCCCGGCGGCGGTCAGGCGCACCTGGGAGCCAATGCGGTCGAGCAGCGGCGTGCCCAGGCTTTGCTCCAGTTGCGCCACTTGCTTGCTCACGGCGGACTGGCTGATATGCAAGGTTTTCCCGGCCTGGGTAAACCCGCCACGGTGGACCACTTCGATAAAGCTGCGCAGTTGTTTGAATTCCATTGCGGTAATTCCTGTTTGGAATGGCTTGCAGTCTAACAATTCGCTTCGGGTATGCCACGCGGCTCTTTAAAATGAAGGCCTGCGAGGAACCTATGTCTACTAAACGCTTAACCCTCAAACATCTGGGCCGGCTGCTGGTTGAGTTGCTGGTGTTGCTGGCGATTTACTTGCTGGGCTGCCAAGTGGCCGTGTGGCTGGCCTGGCCGATCCCTGGCGGGGTGATTGGCCTGGGCTTGCTGTTGCTGGTGTTCGCCAGCGGCCTGATCAAGCCGGCGGCCCTGCAGTTGGGCGCTGGCCTGCTGATGGCAGAGATGCTGCTGTTCTTTATCCCGGCGCTGATGAGCCTGCTCGATTACGGCGGCCTGATGCGCCATGACGGCTGGCGGATCATGCTGGTGATCGCCCTCAGTACCCTGATGGTGATGCTGGTCACGGCGTTTACCGTCGAACTGGTCTGCCGCTGGAAGTTGCGCCATGAAGCTTGAACTGATGCCGCTGTTCTGGCTGGCCCTGACCCTGGTGGCCTATGGTTTCAGCCGCTGGATCTATCGGCGTACCGGGCGCTACCTGCTGTCGCCACTGATTCTGGTGCCCGCGCTGCTGCTGGCGGTGGCCGTGCCACTGAACACCGCCTATGCCGAGTACTCCACCGACACCCATTGGCTGATGCTGGTACTGGGGCCGGTCACGGTGGCGTTCGCCATTCCGATCTGGCAGCAGCGCCAGTTATTGATGCGGCACTGGTCGGCGTTGCTGCTGGGGATGCTGGCGGGTAGCGCGGCATCCATTGGCACCTCATTTGGCCTGGCCAAGGCCCTGGCCCTGGACAGTTCGGTCACGATGTCGTTGGTGCCACGCTCGATCACCACGCCCTTTGCCATGCCCCTGGCCCATGACTTGGGCGGTGTACCGGAGCTGACGGCAGTATTTGTGATGTTCACCGGTGTGTTCGGCGCCATGCTCGGCGGGGTACTGCTCAAGTGGTTGCCGCTGCGCAGTGCCCTGGCGCGGGGCGCGTTGTTTGGCGTGGGCGCCCACGGTGCGGGCGTCAGCCGTGCCCATGAAGTGGGGGGCGAGGAGGGCTCGGTGGCCGGACTGGTGATGGTCCTGACCGGTTTGCTCAACCTGTTTGCCGCGCCTTTATTGGCGTCGCTTCTCTGACACCTTGTTGTACGAATCTGAACTATCCTCGTAGTTGACTCGCTCGGTCATCAAGCTGGCTGCCAACGCAACTACGGCTGCCCCGAGGTCTGACTAGACTGGCCCATCACCCTAAAAAAATAATAAGAACACCACCGCGTCGAGGTCATTGCCGTGAGCCTAGCCCCCGTTCAATCGACACAGAGTGTGAAAGACCAGGTCAGCGCCGCCGAATGGCAGGCCCGTATCGACCTGGCCGCCTGCTATCGCCTGGTGGCCCTGCATGGCTGGGATGATCTGATTTTCACCCATATCTCGGCCAAGGTGCCGGGCACCGAAGACTTCCTGATCAACCCGTTCGGGCTGATGTTCCACGAAATCACCGCCTCCAGCCTGGTCAAGGTCGACCAGGCCGGCAACAAGTTGATGGACAGCCCCTACGAGATCAACCCGGCCGGCTACACCATCCACAGCGCGGTACACGAAGTACGCCACGACGTGGTCTGCGTGCTGCACACCCACACGGCGGCCGGCGTGGCCGTGTCGGCGCAGAAGCAGGGCGTGCTGCCCATCAGCCAGCAATCGCTGTTCGTGCTGTCGAGCCTGGCCTATCACGCCTACGAAGGCGTAGCGCTGAACCACGAGGAAAAGGCCCGCCTGCAGGCCGACCTGGGGCCGAACAATTTCCTGATGCTGCACAACCATGGCCTGTTGACCTGCGGTGCGACCATCGCCGATACGTTCTTGATGATGTTCACCTTCCAGCGCGCCTGCGATATCCAGGTGCTGGCGCAAAACGGCGGTGCGGAATTGATTGCCATCGAGCCGCAGATTCTGGCGGGGGCCAAGGCGATGATTGCGGGCGTGACCAAGAGCGCCCAAGGCATGGGCGGCGCGCTGGCCTGGCCGGCATTGTTGCGCAAGCTGGACCAACAAGACCCAGGATACCGACTCTGATGCCACTGGCCGAGATCCCCCTGAGCGCCTGGCGCAAGCGCGGGCAGAGTTTTGTCTTTCGCGGGCAGACCCTGCGTTATTGGGTGGCCGGGCAGGGCGAGCCCTTGCTGCTGATCCACGGTTTCCCCAGCGCCAGTTGGGACTGGCATTACCTCTGGCAGCCCCTGGCCCAGCGTTATCAGGTGATCGCCTGCGACATGCTCGGCTTCGGCGACTCGGCCAAGCCCCTGGACCACACTTATTGCCTGCTGGAACAGGCCGACCTGCAACAGGCGCTGCTGGCCCATCTGCGGATTCAACAGCCGGTGCATGTCATGGCCCATGACTACGGCGACAGCGTGGCCCAGGAACTGCTCGCCCGGCACTACGAAGGTCGCTTTCAACTGGCCAGTTGTGTATTTCTCAATGGCGGGCTGTTCCCCGAGACCCACCGCGCGGCGCTGGTGCAAAAACTCTTGCTCAGCCCCCTGGGGTGGATGATCGGTCGCGCATTCGGGCGCAACGCCCTGGCCGACAGCTTCAAGCAGATCTTCGGCCCCGACACCCGTCCCAGCGAAAGTGCCCTGGATGATTTCTGGAGCCTGATCGAAAACAACGACGGCCCGCGGATCCTGCACAAACTCATCGCCTACATTCCCCAGCGCCGTCGCCAGCGTGAGCGCTGGGTGGCGGCCATGCAGCGCGGCGAAGTGCCGTTGCGGGTGATCGATGGCGAAGTCGATCCGGTCTCCGGCGCGCACATGGTCGCGCGTTACCGCGAGTTGATACCGGACGCCGACACGGTGTTGCTGGCCAATATCGGCCACTACCCGCAGATCGAGGCGCCGGTGCAGGTGCTCAAGCATTACCTGGTATTTCGCGACGGCATCGGCAACAGCAAAGACCCGCTATGGGAACTGGCTTGTGTAGGAGCTGGCTTGCCTGCGATGGGTACACCTCGGTAAATCAGTTGTACCGAGGTGATGCAATCGCAGGCAAGCCAGCTCCCACATAAGCCAGCTCCCACACAAGCTATCTCCTGCATCAGTTCAATCATCCCCGTGCCTTATTGCGCACCATTCACCCCCGCCCGTATTTATTGTGACCACAAGCCCGGTGCCTGACACTCAAGCCATCGTCCACTGTCTTCGCTGGAGTTCCCTATGAGTGAGTCTGTGCAGTTCCAAGATAAAGTCGTGATCGTCACCGGGGCCGGGGGTGGTTTGGGCCGTGCCCATGCGCTGCTGTTCGCCAGGCACGGGGCCAAGGTACTGGTCAACGACCTTGGCGGCTCGACTCAGGGCGAAGGCGCCAACGCCTCGGCGGCCGACCGCGTAGTGGCCGAGATTCGTGAGGCCGGCGGCATTGCCGAGGCCAATCACGATTCGGTGACCGACGGCGAAAAGATCGTGCAACACGCCCTCGACGTGTTTGGCCGCATCGACGTGGTGGTGAACAACGCCGGGATCCTGCGGGACAAGACCTTCCACAAGATGGAGGACAGCGACTGGGACCTGGTGTACCGCGTGCACGTCGAAGGCGCCTACAAAGTGACCCGCGCCGCCTGGCCGCATATGCGCGAGCAAGGCTACGGCCGGGTGATTTTCACCGCGTCCACTTCAGGCATCTACGGCAACTTCGGCCAGTCCAACTACGGCATGGCCAAGCTGGGCCTGTATGGCCTGACCCGCACCCTGGCGTTGGAAGGGCGCAAGCACAACATCCTGGTCAACGCCATCGCGCCCACTGGCGGCACGCGCATGACTGAAGGGTTGATTCCGCCGCAGGTGTTCGAGCGACTCAAGCCCGAGCTGGTCAGCCCGCTGGTGGTGTACCTGGGCAGCGAGGCCTGCCAGGAAACCTCGGGGCTGTTTGAAGTGGGCGGCGGCTGGATCGGCAAGACCCGCTGGGAACGCAGCCTGGGCGTAGGCTTTGATCCTGAGGCTGGCTTCTCGCCAGAGGATGTGGCGGCGCACTGGCAGCAGATCTGCGACTTTGAAGGGGCGGCCCATCCCAAGGACAATATCGAAGCCTTGAAAGAGATGATGGACAACCTGCAGAAGTACAGCCTGTGATCGTTACCTGAAAAACATTTAATCCTGCGGGGCGCTGAGAGCGCCCCGCTTTTTTTCAGGCATAAAAAAGGCCGCTGCAAAAGCAGCGGCCGAAGTAAGACGTTGGATCAAGGAGCTACAAATCAACGTCAGTGAACACCGTTAACAGACTGAAAATAAGCTTCAATCCATCCAAAACTGGCTTTCGTGAAGCAGGCGGTTTGCCTTGAACGCCCGGCAAGAATAGTCCGTTGTAACAGAATGAAAAACACTGATTCAGGACAAGGACTGTTACCAAAACAACAACAGTGGCGCCCCTGCCGGGCGGGGGTATCCATTCTCTTGATGGCGTTCCATCCACTGCGTCCATAGCCCCGCCGATACCCACGCTAGAGCCTGCGCTAATCCTTTCGAGCGACACAACGAATACCTCCTTGGTGCGCTTATCGCTCCTGCTGGCGGGCAGTAGGGTGGGGCCTTCTGTCACACCACCGGGGAAGACGCATGACAAAAACAACAATGCGCGCCATCTTCAGGCCACAGGCGCTGGCCGCTGCGGTTGCTTTGGGCTGCTGCGTTCAGGCGCAGGCTGTTTCATTCAATATCGGCGAGATCGAGGGGCAATTCGATTCATCGCTGTCGGTCGGGGCCAGTTGGGGCATGCGCGATGCCGACCGCAAGCTGGTGGGGACGGTCAACGGCGGCAGTGGCCAGGCTTCCACCGGGGATGACGGGCGCTTGAACTTCAAGAAGGGCGAAACCTTCTCGAAAATCTTCAAGGGCCTGCACGACCTGGAACTCAAGTACGGCGATACCGGTGTGTTTGTGCGGGGCAAATACTGGTACGACTTCGAACTCAAGGACGAAGACCGCGAGTTCAAGCCGATCAGCGACCACAACCGCAAGGAAGGCTCCAAATCCAGCGGTGCGCAGATCCTCGATGCCTTCGTCTATCACAACTATTCCCTGGGCAACCTGCCGGGCACCGTGCGCGCCGGTAAACAGGTGGTCAGTTGGGGCGAAAGTACCTTCATCGGCAACTCCATCAACAGCATCAACCCCATTGACGTCTCGGCCTTCCGCCGGCCGGGCGCCGAGATCAAGGAGGGCCTGATTCCAGTCAACATGCTGTTCGCCTCCCAGGGCCTGACCAACCAACTGACCGTGGAAGGCTTCTACCAGCTGGAATGGGACCAGACCGTGCTGGATAACTGCGGCACCTACTTTGGTGGCGACGTGGCGGCCGATGGCTGCACCGACAACTACACCGTTGGCAGCCCGGCGATCCGCCCGCTGCAACCGGTCGCTGCCGCGTTCGGCCAGGGCTTTGGCGTAACCAATGAAGGGGTGATCGTACGCCGCGCCGCCGACCGTGACGCCCGGGATTCCGGGCAGTTCGGCATGGCCTTGCGCTGGTTGGGCGATGACACCGAGTACGGCCTGTACTTCATGAACTACCACAGCCGCACGCCGACGGTGGGCACCCTCACGGCCAACACCAACCTGGCGACCATCGGCAATATCACCAATACCGCCAACGGCATTGCCCCCGGCAGTGGCGCCGGCCTGGCGCAGAGCGTGATGCTCGGGCGCGGCCAGTACTACCTGGATTACCCCGAAGATATCCGCCTGTACGGCGCCAGCTTTTCCACGACCCTGCCCACCGGCACGGCCTGGACCGGGGAAATCAGTTACCGCCCCAACGCCCCCGTGCAACTCAACACCACTGACCTGACCCTGGCCCTGGTCAACCCCATCGCCGGTAACGCCGCGTCGCCAATCAGCAGCTCATTTGGCGCCGACAACATCGGCTACCGGCGCAAGGAAATTACCCAGTTCCAGACCACCATGACCCAGTTTTTCGACCAGGTGCTGGGCGCCGAGCGCCTGACCGTGGTGGGCGAGGCGGCCATCGTGCGGGTCGGCGGGCTGGAGAACAAAACCAAGCTGCGCTACGGCCGCGATTCGGTCTATGGCCAATACGGCTTTGGCGGTGACACCGACGGCTTCGTCACCGCGACCTCCTGGGGTTATCGCGCCCGGGCGATCCTCGACTACAACAACGTGATCGCCGGGATCAACCTCAAGCCCAACCTGTCCTGGTCCCATGACGTCAAGGGCTATGGCCCCAACGGCCTGTTCAACGAAGGGGCCAAGGCGCTCAGCGTCGGGGTCGATGCGGACTACCGCAACACCTACACCGCGAGCCTGAGCTACACCGACTTTTTTGGCGGTGACTACAACACCCTGACCGACCGTGACTTCCTCGCCCTCAGCTTCGGCGTGAACTTCTGATTCGGCTAAAAAAGAACAAGGACAACAACCATGCGTAAGACGATTTTGCAGTGCGGTGTGCTGGCCCTCAGCCTGTTGGCCGCCAACGTGATGGCCGCGGTGTCACCGCAAGAAGCCGCCAAGCTGGGGACCACCTTGACCCCGGTGGGTGCGGAGAAGGCCGGTAACGCCGATGGCTCGATCCCGGCCTGGACCGGCGGTATCCCGAAAAACGCCGGTGCGGTGGACAGCAAGGGCTTTTTGGCCGACCCGTTTGCCAATGAAAAACCGCTGTTCGTGATCACTGCGGCCACGGTCGACAAGTACAAGGACAAACTCTCGGACGGCCAGGTGGCGATGTTCAAGCGTTATCCCGAGACCTACAAAATCCCGGTCTACACCACTCACCGCACGGTCAACCTGCCCGACGATATCTACGAGTCGATCAAGCGCAGCGCGCTCAACGTCAAGTCGATCAACGACGGCAACGGCCTGGAAAACTTCACCGGCAACCGCTACTACGCCTTCCCGATTCCGAAGAATGGCGTCGAGGTGTTGTGGAACCACATCACCCGTTACCACGGCGGCAACCTGCGACGCATCATCACCCAGGCCACACCGCAGACCAACGGCAGCTACACGCCGATCCGCTTCGAAGAAGAAGTGGCGGTGCCGCAACTGATCCCGGACATGGACCCGGCCAAGGGCGCCAACGTGCTGACCTTCTTCAAACAGTCGGTCACCGCGCCCGCCCGCCTGGCGGGTAACGTGCTGCTGGTGCACGAAACCCTCGACCAGGTGAAGGAGCCGCGTCTGGCGTGGATCTACAACGCCGGCCAGCGCCGCGTGCGCCGTGCACCGCAAGTGGCCTATGACGGGCCGGGCACCGCGTCCGACGGCCTGCGCACCTCGGATAACTTCGACATGTTCTCCGGCGCGCCAGACCGCTACGACTGGAAGCTGGTGGGCAAGAAGGAAATGTACATTCCCTACAACGCCTACAAGCTCGACTCGCCATCCCTCAAGTACGACGACATCATCAAGGCCGGCCACATCAACCAGGACCTGACCCGCTATGAACTGCACCGGGTCTGGGAAGTGGTCGGCACGGTCAAGCCCAACGAACGGCACATCTATGCCAAGCGCCACATGTACATCGACGAAGACAGCTGGCAAGTGGCGCTGGTGGATCACTATGACGGCCGTGGCCAACTGTGGCGTGTTGCCGAAGGCCATGCGCAGTTCTACTACAACCACCAGACCCCGGCCTACACGGTCGAGACCCTGTACGACATCATCGCCGGGCGCTACATCGCCCTGGGCATGAAGAACGAGGAGAAGAGCAGCTTTGTGTTCGGCTTCAACGCCAAGGCAGCGGACTACACCCCGGCGGCCTTGCGCGCCTCGGGCGTACGCTGACCTGAGGTTGTAAACCCAATCCTGTGCCGGGCTCACATGAAGCCCGGCTTTTTTATGCTCGGCAATCAGCCCGCTGAATACTTCTTCAACAACGCCCATTGACAGGACTACGGTAGTCCGCACGCCGCATAACAATAAAAAAGGGACGCTGTAATGACCGCCATGACTCGTCGCCTGGATCGTCCTGGATTCATGCCACGTCTGTCTTCCCACCATTTGCTGCGCCCACGCCTGGCCGAGCCGTTGCGGGGTACCGAGGCGCGGGTCCGGTTGCTGTGCGCGCCGGCCGGCAGCGGCAAGAGTGCGTTGTTGGCCGAATGTGCCCTGCAGGCCCCGGCGAGCTGCCAGGTGTATTGGTTGCCGCTCAATGGCGCGGCTTTGGCCCCGCTGGATTTCTGCCAGCGCCTGGCCCAGAGCCTGGGCCTGGCGTTTGTCGATGAAGCCAGCTTGCTGCTGGACCTGAGCCGCTGGCAAGCGCCGGCCTGGCTGTTTCTCGATGACTATTGCCGGGTGTCGGCACCGGCCCTGGATGCCTTGCTCGACCGGGTGCTGACGGCCAGCAGCCCGGCCTTGGTCTGGTGGCTGGGGGCGCGGCGCCGACCGGCCTGCAATTGGCCGCGGCTGCTGCTCGATGATGAATTGTGGGAGTGCGGCGGCACCGAGTTGGCGTTCGATCAGCGCGAGGTCCAGCAACTGCTCGAGCATCACGCCGGCGCCGGGCAGACTGCCGACAAGGTCCTGCAATTCAGCGCCGGTTGGTGCGCTGGCGTGCGTATTGCCCTGCTGGAAGGCGACAGCCATCCCGACAGCGGCGCCTGGCATGGGCGTTCCCAGACCCTGCTCGACTATCTGCAGCACGAGCTGTTCAGCACCCTGCCTGAAGAGCTGGAGGAGGCCTGGCGCGTACTGGCGCACTTGCCACGTTTTAACCAGGGGCTATGCGAACACCTGTTTGGCTTTGGCGATGGCGCCGACTACCTGCGCGAACTTCAGGCCCTGGGGGCGTTTATCGAGCCCTGGGAAGACTCGCCGGACTGGCTGCAGGTCTTCACCCCCCTGGCCCAGTTGCTGCGCGACGAACCCTGGCCGGCCCGGCGCTCCTGGCACCGGCGCGCCTGCCAATGGTTCAGCGCGGCCCAGGATTGGCAGGCGGCGTTCGAGCAGGCGCTGTTGGCCGAGGAGTACGAAGCGGCGGTGAGCCTGCTGGAGCACTTCAGTTTCGAAGACCTGTTCCGTCAGCAAAACGCCGTGTTGTTGTTGCGCCTGCATGAGCAGCACGGTGACGAGTTGATGCTCGGCTCGGCGCAACGGGTGGGGCTGGTCACCGCCGCCTTGCTGTTTGCCGGGCGTTTCGAGCAGGCCGCGCAATGTGTTGATCAACTGGCACGTTTCACCCCGCAACCCACGGCCGCCTTGCAACGGCATCTGCTGGCGCGCTGGCAGGCGCAGTGGGGGTGGTTGTTGCATCTGGGGGGCGAAGCGGTGCGGGCCCGCGCGCACTTTCTCGATGCGTTGAATGATCTGCCGGACAGCGCCTGGACGTCGCGCCTGATGTGCCTGTCCGGGCTGACCCAGCAAGCGCTGTTGCGCGGCGAACTGGACGTGGCCCAGGCCCTCAACCGCGAGGCGCTGTGCCTGGCGCGGGCCCATGGTTCGCTGCTGCTGGAGGCGCTACTGGAGCTGGATCATGCGCAACTGCTGGAGCAGCGGGGCGCACCGTACCGGGCCCAGAGCCTGCTGGAAGGCGTGCAGGCCATGTTGATCCAGCAGCGTCTCAAGACCGGGCCGCTGATGGGCCGGATTGCCTTGCGCCGAGGGCATCTGGCACTGCGCCAGGGGCATGACGCCCTGGCCACCGAATGCCTCGAAGCCGGCCTGGGCATGTGCCTGCATAGCCAGGACAAGCGCGTGCTGTATGGCTTCCTCGGGTTGGCAATGCTGGCGGCCAACCGCGGCGACTATGCCCAGGCGTTTATCCAACTGCGCGACGCCGAGCGCCTGATGCAGCGCCGACAGGTGCCCGACACGGTGTACCGGGCGGTGCTGCTGTTGCTCAGCGGGCATTTCTGGCTGCAGCAGGGGCGGGCCGAACTGACCCTGGAAGCGGTCAGCCGGGTGCTGCGCCATTATCACGGCCCCCACGCCAAGCAGGCGCCGCCGGCGACCCTGGAGTTGATCCCCCGGCTGGAGTACCTGCTGGTGCTGGCCCAGGTCAAATTGCGCCGTGCCGAGCACCCCATCCAGCGGCTCACCGCCTTGCTCGACAGCGCCCGCGAGTCTGGCATGCAGTGCCTGGAAGTGGAGTTGCAGTTGGTGCTGGGCGAGGTGGCCTGGCAACTGGGGGAGAAAGCGCTGGCAGTGCGTGCGCTGCAAACCGGTCTGGCCCTGGCGGCGCGCTGTCAGGTGCAGCAGGCGGTGCGTGAACTGCGCCTGCGCCAGCCGGGGTTGCTCAGTGAATTGGGGCTTGAACCTCAGGAGGCAGTGGCGGCGCCGGGGGAAAACCCGTTGAGCCAACGGGAGCTGGAAGTGTTGCAACTGATCGCGCTGGGCAACTCCAATCTGGAAATTGCCGACCTGTTGTTTATCTCGCTGCACACGGTGAAAACCCATGCACGGCGGATTCACAGCAAATTGGGGGTGGAGCGGCGCACCCAGGCGGTGGCCAAGGCCAAGAGCCTGGGCCTGATGGCCTGATTACTCCCAGCAACGCCGATCAACAGGTGGGAGCTGGCTTGCCTGCGATGGCGGTGTATCAGTCGCAGAATGTATCAACTGACCCACCGCCATCGCAGGCAAGCCAGCTCCCACATTAGCCTGTGTGCATTCAGGATTGGTGGATCAGGGTTGATAACCCATCCGCCAACTCACCGCCTGGCTCGCTGCCAGCAATTGCCGGGCCGCCGGTCCATCTTCATCGGCATGGAACAACGAGGTCGGCCCCACCACCGTCATCACCGCCACCACCTGCCCCAGCGCATTGAATACCGGCGCCGACAGCGCATCGACCCCCGGCATCAGCAAACCATGCACAAAGTGCAGGCCACGCTGGCGAATCTGTTCACAGGCCTGCACATACGCCTGGTCGTCCGCCAGCGCATGGGCGATGCCGGCCTGGATCTCCTGCGCGCGCAGGTCAACGGTTTCGCGCTCAGGCAAAAACGCGCTGAACACCAGGCCCGTCGAGGAACTGAGCAGCGGCAGCACCGAGCCCAATTGCGTCACCACCGTGACCGCACGCACCGCCGGTTCGATATGCACCACGGTCGCGCCGTGGTTGCCCCATACCGCGAGAAAGCAGGTTTCATTCAACTCGTCGCGCAGCTGCGCCAGGGGCAGGGTGGCGACTTTCAGTACGTCCATGCTGCCCAGCGCCGCCAGCCCCACGCGCAAGGCCTCGCGGCCCAGGCCGTAATGGTTGGTGGCCGCGTTCTGTTCGGCAAACCCCGAGGCAATCAGGGCCTGCAAGTAGCGGTGGACCTTACTGGCCGGCATCTGCACGTGCTCGGCCAGACGCGACAGGGATGTGGCCGGCGACAGTTCGGCCAGGGCCTTGAGGATGTCGGTGCCGACCTCGGCCGAGCGGACTTTCTGTTTACCGGTGTCGCGGGGGGCGGGCGGCTTTTCCATGGAGAGCGTGTGTCCGAAAGACGAATGGCGGTCTTTATAGCTTGACGGTCGATACGGAGCAAATTACGTTATGCGTAACTGGATTACGATAAAAACAACTTCCTTACTGAGGACGATCCATGACCCTCGATTATCAATCGGGCTTTGGCAATGAATTCGCCAGCGAAGCCTTGCCAGGTGCACTGCCGGTCGGCCAGAACTCCCCGCAAAAAGCGCCCTACGGGCTGTACACCGAACTGTTCTCCGGCACCGCGTTCACCATGGTGCGCAGCGAAGCCCGGCGCACCTGGATGTATCGCATCCAGCCGTCGGCCAATCACCCGGCATTCATCAAGCTGGACCGGCAACTGGCCGGCGGCCCGCTGGGCGAGGTCACGCCCAACCGCCTGCGCTGGAACCCGCTGGATATACCTGCAGAACCCACCGACTTTATCGACGGCCTGGTCGGCATGGTGGCCAACGCCGGCGCCGAGAAGCCCTCCGGCATCAGCATCTATCACTACCGTGCCAACTGCTCCATGGAGCGGGTGTTCTTTAATGCCGACGGCGAACTGTTGATCGTCCCTGAGCAAGGCCGCCTGCGCATCGCCACCGAACTGGGGGGGCTGGAGGTCGAGCCGCTGGAAATCGTCGTGTTGCCACGGGGCCTGAAATTTCGCATCGAGCTGCTGGATGCCCAGGCTCGCGGCTACGTCGCCGAAAACCACGGCGCGCCGCTGCGCCTGCCGGACCTGGGGCCGATTGGCAGCAATGGCCTGGCCAACCCCCGGGACTTCCTGACCCCGGTCGCCCACTACGAACATCTTTCGCAACCCACGCCTCTGGTGCAGAAGTTCCTCGGCGAGCTGTGGGGCTGCACCCTCGACCACTCGCCGCTGAACGTGGTGGCCTGGCATGGCAATAACGTGCCGTACAAATATGACCTGCGCCGCTTCAACACCATCGGCACGGTGAGCTTCGATCACCCGGACCCGTCGATCTTTACTGTGTTGACCTCGCCCACCAGCGTTCACGGCCTGGCCAACCTCGACTTCGTGATCTTCCCGCCGCGCTGGATGGTGGCCGAGAACACCTTCCGTCCACCCTGGTTCCACCGCAACCTGATGAACGAATACATGGGCCTGATCCAGGGTGCCTATGACGCCAAGGCCGAAGGTTTCCTGCCTGGCGGCGCGTCGCTGCACAGTTGCATGAGCGCCCACGGTCCGGATGGCGAGACCTGCACCAAGGCCATCGCCGTCGATCTGGCGCCGCACAAAATTGATAACACCATGGCCTTTATGTTCGAGACCAGCCAGGTGCTGCGCCCGACCCGCTTCGCCCTGGATTGCCCGCAATTGCAAAACACTTACGACGCTTGCTGGGCCACGCTGCCGGCAACCTTCAACCCGAATCGGAGATAAGCCATGACGCAGTCCACTCTCACCCGCAGTTGGGTGGCCTCGGCCAACGGTCACACGGATTTCCCCCTGCAGAACCTGCCCCTTGGCATCTTTAGCATCAACGGTTCGGCACCGCGCAGTGGCGTGGCGATCGGCGAGCACATTTTTGATCTGCAAGCGGCCCGTGACCTGTTTGACGGTGAAGCGCGCCGCGCCATCGACGCTATGGCGGACGGCCAACTGAACGCCTTCTTCGAACTGGGCCGCGGCCCACGGGTGGCACTGCGCGAACGCCTGCTGGAACTGCTCGCCGAGGGCAGCAGCCAGCAAGCCCAGCTGCAAGCCCTGGGCGCCCAGGTGTTGCCACTGGCCGCCGATTGCCAGATGCACCTGCCGGCGAAAATCAACGATTACACCGACTTCTACGTCGGCATCGAACACGCGCAGAACGTCGGCAAACTGTTCCGCCCGGACAACCCCTTGCTGCCCAACTACAAGTACGTGCCGATTGGTTATCACGGCCGCGCCTCGACCATCCGTACCTCCGGCACCGAGGTGCGCCGGCCCAAGGGCCAGACCCTGCCAGCCGGCCAGACCGAACCGACCTTCGGCCCGTGCGCACGCCTGGACTACGAGCTGGAACTGGGCATCTGGATCGGCCAGGGCAATGCCATGGGCGACTCGATTGCCATTGGCGATGCCGCCGAGCATATCGCTGGCTTCTGCCTGCTCAACGACTGGTCGGCCCGCGATATCCAGGCCTGGGAATACCAGCCACTGGGGCCGTTCCTGTCGAAAAGCTTTATCACCAGCATCTCGCCCTGGGTGGTCACGGCCGAAGCCCTGGAACCGTTCCGCAAGGCCCAGCCCGCACGCCCGGCCGGCGATCCACAACCGCTGCCGTACCTGCTGGACCCCCGTGATCAGGCCGCTGGCGGCTTTGATATCGAACTGGAAGTGCTGCTGACCACCGCCGCGATGCGCGAGCAGAACCTGGCGCCCCATCGCCTGACCCTGAGCAACACCCAGCACATGTACTGGACCGTGGCGCAAATGGTCGCGCACCACAGCGTCAACGGCTGCCAACTGCAGGCCGGCGACCTGTTTGGTTCGGGCACCCTGTCGGGCCCCGAGGCCGGTCAGTTCGGCAGCCTGCTGGAAATCACCGAAGGCGGCAAAAAGCCGATCGAACTGGCCTCCGGCGAAGTGCGCAAGTTCCTTGAAGACGGCGATGAAATCATCCTGCGCGCCCGCTGCCAGCGTGAGGGGTTTGCCTCCATTGGTTTCGGCGAATGCCGTGGCACTGTGGTCGCCGCGCGCTAAGGGGGCGAGGGGATGGAGCTCTATACCTACTATCGTTCCACGGCGTCTTATCGGGTGCGCATCGCCCTGGCGCTCAAGGGCCTGGACTTTACCGCGCTGCCGGTCAACCTGCTGGTGCCCAAGGGCGGCGCCAACCGCCAGCCCGAGTACCTGGCGATCAACCCCCAGGGCCGTGTCCCGGCGTTGCGTACCGACGAGGGCGAACTGTTGATCCAGTCGCTGGCGATCATCGAATACCTGGACGAACGTTATCCACAGGTACCGCTGCTCGCCAAGGACCTGGCGGCCCGCGCCCATCAGCGTGCAGTGGCGTCGATCATCGGTTGTGACATCCACCCGCTGCACAACTCCAGCACTCAGAACCTGCTGCGTCAGTGGGGGCATGACGAGGCGCAATTGCTGGAGTGGATCGGGCACTGGATCAGCCAGGGCCTGGGCGCCGTGGAGCAATTGATCGGTGACCAGGGCTATTGCTTCGGTGACCAGCCAGGGCTGGCGGATGCGTTTCTGATCCCGCAGTTGTATGCGGCAGAGCGCTTCAAGGTGGCGCTGGAGGGTTACCCGCGAATCCTGCGTGTCGCCGCATTGGCAGCCAAACACCCCGCCTTCATCCAGGCCCACCCCTCCAACCAACCTGACACCCCCTAGATCCATGTGGGAGCTGGCTTGCCAGCTCCCACAAGTGATGCCCCATAAAAATAAAAAGGTCCTTGCGATGCACAATCAGATTGCCAGCTTTCGCGCGGCACTCGACGCCCGTCCGGTGTCGCGCTACCAGTGGTTGATTCTCCTGTTGTTAGCGTTGTTGCTGGTCACCGATGGCTATGACGCTCAAGTGTTGGGCTACGTGGTCCCGGCCCTGGCCCAGGACTGGGGCCTGGAAAAGGCCGCCTTCGGCCCGGTGTTCAGTGCCAACCTGCTGGGGCTGACCTTGGGCTCCCTGGCTGTGACGCCCCTGGCCGACCGTTTCGGCGTGCGCCGCATCCTGCTCGCCTGCGTACTGATCTACGCCAGCCTCACGGTGCTGATGGTATTCGCCAACTCCCTGAATACCCTGATGGCCGCGCGCTTTATCTGCGGCATTGGCATGGGCGGCGCGATGCCCAGCGCCATGGCCTTGATG
Source organism: Pseudomonas sp. FP818 (assembly GCF_030687335.1). Lineage (NCBI taxonomy): Bacteria > Pseudomonadati > Pseudomonadota > Gammaproteobacteria > Pseudomonadales > Pseudomonadaceae > Pseudomonas > Pseudomonas sp. FP818. Next base: position 1,046,443 of record NZ_CP117427.1, read on the forward strand.
TCGGAATATTCGCCACCGCGTATGCGCACGTTGATGGTGACGCTGGCGGCCTGCGGGTTCTCGTTCGGCGGGGCAGCAGGCGGTTTTGTCGCGGCGGGGTTTATCGACAGCTTTGGCTGGCAGGCGGTGTTCCTTGCCGGTGGCGTGACGCCGTTGCTGCTGTTTCCCTTTCTGGTATGGCTGCTGCCTGAATCCTTGCCGCGTTTGTTGCGCGATGCACCGCCCTATACGCGCCTGCAGAAAGTCACGGCGCGCATGCTGCCCGGTTGGCAGGCACCGGCGGCCAGCGAAGAACAGAATCGCCAGGAGCAGGGCAGCAAGCTGACTGTCGTGGAGTTGTTTCGTAATGGCTATGCACGGCCGACGCTGCTGATCTGGTCGACCTTTTTTGTCAGCCTGATCCTGCTGTATTTCATGATCAGTTGGTTGCCGTCACTGCTGCTGGAAAGTGGCATGGCCTTGAACAAAGCCAACCTGGTGACCTCGATGTTCCTGTTCGCCGGCACCCTGGGCGCGATTGGCATGGCCTGGTTTGCCGACCGCCTGAAAAGCAAAGTGCGCCTGCTTTCCGGTGTATTGGCGGCAGCGGCGGTGTGCACGATTCTGTTGGGGCTCAACCATGACAACCCGCGTTACCTGGTGGCGTTTGTGTTTGCGGCGGGCTTTTGCATCATCGGCGGCCAGTTGACCCTCAATGCATTTGCCAGCAACTTCTACCCGGCCCATGTACGTGCCACGGGCACCGGCTGGGCACTGGGTGTCGGGCGGTTTGGTTCGATCCTGGGGCCGTTGTTTGGCAGCATGTTGCTGGCGATGCACGTGCCGGTGCAGCAGATTTTCTTCTTCTGCGCGATTCCGGCGGTGATCGCCGCATTGTTGATCATTCAGGTGCGCTCGCCCGAGGCCAAGGCGCCGGTTGAGATCCTTCAGCACCCGCTTGAATCCTGAGGGGCAACCCCCTTATTTGTGGGAGCTGTCGAGCCCCAGCGAGGCTGCGATGGGGGCGGCGCGGTTCAAGGTCTCCGTCAATGCACCACCGCCCCAGGCGGCAAATGCCCCAGCCGCTCCGTCAGGCGCAGCCGCTGCACCGGGTCTTCACTGAGCAACAGCGCATGCTCAAGATCGAAGCGCTCGGCATTCGGGCAATCCAGGTGCTTGTACAGACTGGCCCGCGCCAGATAGTCGGCGGCGCTGGCGTCGCCCAGCTCCAGCACGCGCTCGGCGTCGATCAGCGCCGCGAGGTGATGGTCATTGGTCAGGTGCAGTTGCCGCAGGTTGCGCGACAGCCGCTGCAGGATCAGTCGCGGCTCGGCGCTGCGCAGGTGTTCGGCTTGCAGCTTGAGATTGGGGCCGTACTGGCGTTGCAGCAGTTCGCGGCAGTCGTTGGGGTACAGCCGCCGCCCGCCGCAGGGGTCGAGCAAATGATCGGCACCGCTTACCCGCAGCAGGAAGTGCCCCGGAAAATTGACCCCCACCATAGGGATCTCCAGGCGCCGCGCCAACTCCAGGGCGATCAGGCCCAGGGCCAGGGGTTGTCCGCGGCGGCGCTGCAACACCTTGTCCAACAGGGCGGCGGCGGGGCGCAAGGGGGTGAAGTCATCCTGGGCGAACCCCAGGTCATTCATTATCCGCAGCAACGGCTGGCCCAGCTCATCGGCCGGCAGCAGCGGCATGCCGAGGCTGACTTGCTGTTGCAGCACCGTGAAGTCAGCCAGGATCGCCTGCGGGTCCACGGCAGGGTCGTGCTCGGCAGCGATCCATAACGCGGCTTCAAACAGCGCCGGAGGCGAGCGGTGCAGGCATTCGAAAAAGGCTTGGCGGGGATTCATTGCATTCTCCGTCGGATGTCCCGTTTTAGCCTTGCCAAGAACTTTCGTCCAGCTTCTTGAGAACCGGCCTACCTGGATATGTCGCAAAGCCTGTAATTGCGGGCTGCTTATTCCTGCACGCTCCGGCAACCTTTTCCCGGCAGCCTATACTTGGCGACTACAAGAAGTGATTCGGGAGCTTGACGATGTTTGCTCTCATGCACAGCACCCGCCTTGAATCCCTGCACCTGAGCGTTGACCCGGTGACCGGGTTGAAGGCGGTCATTGCCATCCACAGCAGTCGCTTGGGGCCGGCCCTGGGTGGCTGTCGCTACCTGGCCTACCCCGACGATGAAAGCGCCGTGGCCGATGCCGCGCGCCTGGCCCAAGGCATGAGTTACAAGGCCGCGCTGGCCGGTCTGCCGGTGGGCGGTGGCAACGCGGTGATCATCCGCCCGGCCCATGTGGAAAGCCGCGCCGCGCTGTTCGAAGCTTTCGGCCGGTGTATCGAGCAGCTCGATGGCCGCTATATCACCGCCATCGACAGCGGCACCTCTGTGGCCGACATGGACTGCATCGCCCAGCACACGCGCTTTGTCACCAGCACCACCGCCGCCGGCGACCCGTCACCCCATGCGGCCATGGGCGTATTCGCCGGCATCCGCACCGCCGCCATGGCCCGCCTGGGCAGCGACAACCTGGAAGGCCTGCGTGTGGCAATCCAGGGCCTGGGCAACGTCGGCTACGCCCTGGCCGAACAACTGCACGCCGCTGGCGCCGAATTGCTGGTGAGCGATATCGACCCTGGCAAAGTGCAACTGGCCATGGAGCAACTGGGCGCGCACCCGATTGCCAACGAAGCCTTGCTCAGCACCCCCTGCGACATTCTCGCGCCGTGCGGCCTGGGCGCCGTCCTCAACCGCCAGAGCGTCGCCCAACTGCGCTGCGCCGCCGTGGCCGGCTCCGCCAGCGCGCAACTGACCCACCTGCAAGTGGCCGACCAATTGGAGGCGCGTGGGATCCTCTACGCACCGGACTACGTGATCAACTCCGGCGGCCTGATCTATGTCGCCCTCAAGCACAACGGCGCGGACCTGGCGACCATCACCGCGCACCTGTCCAACATCGGCACCCGCCTGACCGAAATCTTCGGCCACGCCCAGGCCGAAAAACGCTCACCTGCCCGAGTGGCCGATGAGCTGGCCGAACGGCTGCTGTACGCCGAGCCCTTATTAAAAAGGCCCTGAATCAATGATTCAGGGCCTGTTCAATTCGGGCTTTATTCCGCCGCCGGGTTCAGCAACTCGGACAACGCATCCGGCTGGCTCTTGAACGCCTTGGCAAACACATCGCGATTCTTCGCCATGTAGATCCCGGCTTCCTCCACCTGCTGCTCGCTCAGGGACGGCACGGCTTTTTGCAACACTTCTGCGAGCAACTCAGCGAGTTCAAGCATCTTGTCATGACGGTCAGCTTCGGCTTTATCCATGAACAAACGCTCCAGATCTCGGCTGCTGCGGTATACCACTTCGACGGCCATTCACCACCTCACATGCCTTCACGATAGTTGTCTATTGCGACTACTGTATTTATATACAGCTAAAAGGATAAGCCAATCCATGGGGTTTGGGTAGCAGCTTTTTAATGTAGTTGGGAAATGGGGGTTTGCTACAACGGAAATTTCTGACAACTTGCCGGGGTTGCGCTGGATTTGTCCGGTGGCTTACCTTCCTCGGGCGCTGCGTATGCAGCGAGTGGGCTTGGCGGCCCGGTAGAAGATAGCGCAACGACCCCCAACAAGATTGCTGGCGTTTTAACGCCTGCTTTCCTATGTCATGGCGGGTTGCGCAGGGACCCTTCGGGGTGCTGGGTTTCTTCTTACCGGTCCGCCAACCTTGTGCAATCCGTCACCCAATCTGCTTGGCGGCAGACGGCGGTGGATCTCCATTCGATCAAGAAGAGATACGCCATGAAAAAGAACTCCCCCAACCCCCCAGACAACTCACGCAATGACGCTCGGCTGCAAGCGGCTGCCAATCGGGCCATTGATCACTACTTGCGGTCTGAATCGCTTCAACCTGCTCCGGAGCCCCCCGCGACGCTTTTCAGCGTAACGCCTCGGGCTGACACGCAAACCTTACTGGTCAACGCCAGCGAAACCTTGAATAGCGCCCGTGAAATGGCAAGCACACTGGCTTTTGATCTTGATGGCTCACAGCGCAGCTTGCTGTTGGCAATTCACCAGTTGGTGGAGATGGGTGGTTTACTGGTTGACCGCGCGCTAGAGCAGGTGGCATAGGCCGATCCCAATACACAGGAGCTGGCAAGCCAGCTCCTACAAAATCGGCATAGGCTTTGAATTTTTATCGAGACTTCTTTTCCCTCAGATATCCCCGCAGATACCCAAGAGCCCGCCGCCAGTTATGACCGCTGGTTCCGTTCCCAGGTGAACGCTGCCCTTGATGATCCAAGCCGTGGCGTCCCTCATGATCACGTCATGGCAGAAATGCGGGCGCTGATTGACGCCAGGGTCGCAAGACATTCAATTGATTGAAGTGCCTCATATCAAGCCGCCATCATCTCACTCTGCAATCCCTGGCCTTTTTTCTGCATGCCTAACTATCGTCACGCCGAACGGGCATTATCCGATCCGCCGTGAGGCACGACGCAGGTATTGGCCGGGTTGGCTATTTTTTAAACAGTGGTGGTGAGCAATGACAGAAATGAAGTGGGCCGACAAAGTGCGCAAAAGCCTGCACGCGAGTGCAGATTCCCTGGGCAACCTGGCAGTGGAGGCATTTCACTATCTGGCGCTTTTTGGTATCGGTGCAATCACCGCCTATGCGGCAATAATGACCTTTATCGACATGTTGCAAAAAGGCGGCATCAGCGTTGATGACATCCTGCTGCTGTTTATCTACCTGGAGTTGGGCGCCATGGTGGGGATCTACTTCAAGACCAACCACATGCCCATCCGCTTCCTGCTCTACGTGGCGATCACGGCGTTGACCCGCCTGCTGATCGGCGACGTGTCCCACCACAATGCCCCGGACCTGGGCATCATTTACTTGTGTGGCGGGATTCTGTTGTTGGCGTTCGCCATCCTGGTGGTGCGTTTTGCTTCGTCGCGCTACCCATCGGTCAAGGAAAAGTCCGAATCCTGAGTCAGAGCCCGGCCGCAATGGGCGGTCGGTTGCTCGGCGGGCGCTGCAGCAGTTTGTGACTGTCGCCGTCGGTCATCACTGCCAAAATCTCCATGGCGCTGTGCCCTTGTTCAATGGCAATGCCGAATTGCACGCTTTGCACTAGGCGTTTGAGGCGTTGCGGGTCATTGCGCTGTTCGGCGCTGATCATGCGTTTGGCGACCACGCCGCTGTCGTCGGAGAGGGTCAGCATGATGCTGCCGTCCAGGCGCTGGATGCTCAGGTTGACCCGGTATTGGGGGGCGAACGTGTCGGTGATCAGTTGAAAAGGATTGTCCATGGTGCGTTACCGCCTGATAAGAACATGCACTGATTGACGACCGGTATGGCGATTGGTTCGTGTTGCCTGACCACCGGTCGCAAGCTCCGTTTTCCTTCAGTGGGTGTACAGCAAGGGGCGTGCCGTACAGCTATCTTTCTGACGACGAACTGCCCCTGTGGGAGCGGGCTTGCCCGCGATTGCGGTGGATCAGCCAACCATTCAGTGACTGATGCAGCGCTATCGTGGGCAAGCCCGTTCCCACAGGTTGATCTGTGCAGTGAGCTGTTTCAGGGCACCAGCGAGAAAATGACCGCTGACAGCGCAATCAGCCCCACCAACACCACAAACACATTCGACACCTGGCCCGAATACTGGCGCAGCGATGGCACGCGGCGGATTGCGTACATCGGCATCAGGAACAGCAAGCACGCGATGATCGGCCCGCCGAGGGTTTCGATCATGCCCAGGATGCTTGGGTTGAACGTGGCCACGGCCCAGCAACTGAGGATCATGAACACCGCGGTGCAGCGTTCCAGCCAGCGCGCCGACAAGGTGCGGTTGCGCCCGCGCAGGGTTTTGACGATCAGGCCCTGGAAGCCTTCGCTGGCGCCGATGTAGTGGCCGAGGAAGGATTTGGTGATGGCCACCAGCGCGATCAACGGCGCCGCGTAGGCGATGACTGGGGTCTGGAAGTGGTTGGCCAGGTAGGACAGGATCGAAATGTTCTGCGCCTTGGCGGCGGCAAGATCAGCCGGTGACAGCGCCAGTACGCAACTGAAGCAGAAGAACATCACCGTCAGCACCATCATGCCGTGGGCCGTGGCCAGGATGCCGCTGCTCTTGCGTTCGGCTTGGGCGCCGTACACGCGTTTCTGGTCCACCGCAAAGGCCGAGATGATCGGCGAATGGTTAAACGAAAACACCATCACCGGAATCGCCAGCCACAGGGTCTTGAAGAACACCGGCAGGGGCATGCCCTCACTGGCGGAGGCGAAGAACGCGCCGTTCCAGTTGGGGATCAGGCTCACGGCCAACAGCAGCAAGGCGGCGACGAACGGGTAGACCAGCACGCTCATGGCCTTGACGATCACGCCCTGGCCGCATCGCACAATGGCCATCAGGCCGAGGATCAGCACCAGAGACAGGATCGCCCGTGGCGGCGCAGTCATGTGCAGTTGGTGTTCCATGAAACTGCCGAGGGTGTTGGTCAGCGCGACGCTGTACACCAGCAGGATCGGGAAGATGGCGAAGAAGTACAGCAGGGTGATCAGCTTGCCGGCACCGACGCCGAAATGTTCTTCCACCACGTCAGTGATGTCGCCGGATTTGCCCGACAGCACAAAGTGCGTCAGCCCACGGTGGGCGAAGAAGGTCATGGGGAAGGCCAGCAGCGCCAGCACGATCAGCGGCCAGAAGCCGCCGACCCCGGCGTTGATCGGTAGAAACAGAGTGCCAGCACCGATGGCGGTACCGTAGAGGCCCAGCATCCAGGTGGTGTCGTGCTTGCTCCAGCCGGTCGTTACGGTTTGCGTGACAGCAGCGGGATTTTCGGCAGCAGGTGTACGTACATCGGTCATCGTTATTGCCTCATTATTATTTTTGCGCGGGCTCACGTAGGGGGCAGGTAGCAGTGCTCCTCAGCACTCCACCCAGCTGACCGCCAGGCCGCCCCGTGAAGTTTCTTTGTATTTGTCATGCATATCGGCGCCGGTATCGCGCATGGTGCGGATCACCCGGTCGAGGGAAATGAAGTGTTTGCCGTCGCCACGCAGGGCCATTTGTGTGGCGTTGATGGCTTTGACGGCGGCGATGGCGTTGCGCTCGATGCAGGGCACCTGGACCAGGCCGCCGACGGGGTCGCAGGTCAGGCCGAGGTTGTGCTCCAGGCCGATTTCGGCAGCGTTTTCCAGTTGCTCGGGGGTGGCGCCGAGAATATCCGCCAGGCCCGCAGCGGCCATGGCGCAGGCCGAACCGACTTCGCCCTGGCAGCCGACTTCAGCGCCGGAGATCGAGGCGTTTTTCTTGCACAGGATGCCGACGGCGGCTGCGGCCAGGAAGAAGTTGACGACATCATCGTCGGACGCGTCGGCATTGAACTTCATGTAGTAGTGCAGCACTGCCGGAATGATCCCGGCTGCACCATTGGTCGGTGCGGTGACCATGCGCCCACCGGCGGCGTTTTCTTCGTTGACGGCGAGGGCGAACAGGTTGACCCATTCCATGGCCGACAAGGTCGAGGTGATCACATTCGGTTTGCCGATTTCCAGCAGGCTGCGGTGCAGTTTTGCGGCGCGGCGCGGCACATCCAGGCCGCCGGGCAAGATGCCTTCATCACGCAGGCCTTGCTCGACGCACTCGCGCATTACCGACCAGATATGCAGCAGGCCACTACGGATTTCTTCATCGCTACGCCAGGCGCGTTCGTTGGCCATCATCAATTCAGAAACCCGCAGGCCATGCTTGTTGCACAGGGCCAGCAGTTCGACGGCGCTGGAAAAGTCGTAGGGCAGTTCTACATCGCTGGTGGGAGCAATACCCGACTCGGCCTCGGCCGCCTCAATGATGAAACCACCGCCCACCGAGTAGTAGGTCTGTTCGCTCAACAGGCCGTTTGCCCCGTAGGCATGCAGGGACATGGCGTTGGGGTGGTAGGGCAGGCTTTCTTCCAGCAACAGGAGATCGTGCTGCCAGTTGAAGGCAATTTCTTTTTGGCCTGCAAGCATTAACCTGGAGGATTCGCGCAACTGCTGGATACGCGGCCCAATCGAGGTGGGGTCAACCCGATCTGGCCATTCGCCCATCAACCCCATCACGCACGCGCGATCGGTGGCGTGGCCCACGCCGGTGGCAGACAGCGAGCCGTACAGGCGCACTTCCACGCGTTGGGTGTGCTCCAGCAATTGTTGGTTGGTGAGGGACTGGGCGAAGGTTGCCGCAGCCCGCATAGGGCCCACGGTATGGGAGCTGGATGGGCCGATGCCCACCTTGAATAGATCAAAAACGCTGATAGCCATGCTAAAGCCTTACAAGCTATGGAGTAGGAAATCGCTGCCATGTTTTGTAGGACAAGCGGAAGAGGCGCGATACTGAGCCTCTAGATCGGCACTGACCAACGAATTATCCTAAGACACCCTTTAGCAGGACTAAACTCTATGACTCGCCCCCTGCATGCCCAGACCTATGTCTGGTTGCACGTATTTGCCTGCGCTGCACGGCATTTATCCTTTACCCGTTGCGCCGAAGAACTGCACATCACCCCTGGGGCGGTCAGCCAGCAGATTCGCCAACTGGAGGAGCGTCTGGGCTTTCGCCTGTTCCATCGCCGGGCGCGTGGCGTGGAGTTGAGTGCCGAAGGGCAGCGGCTGGCGACCACGGTAAGCGAGGCCTACGGCAGCATTGATGCCGAGTTGCAGCGCCTGGATGCGGGGATGATCAGCGGCACCCTGCGGCTGCGCTCGATTCCGTCCTTTCTGGGCAAATGGTTGACGCCGCGTTTGCCGCGTTTGCAGCAGCGTTTCCCGGATATCCAGTTACGGTTGGTGGCCGAGGACAGCAGCATTGCCTTGCACGAAGGCGACTTTGACCTGGCCATCGACCTCAACGACGGCAGTTATCCCGGTTTGTTATCCACAGCCTTGCTCGACGAGCAGATATTTCCGGTGTGTGCGCCAAGCCTGTTGCGCGGGCGGCCGCCGCTGCACGGTCCGGCCGACCTGGCCCACTTCCCGCTGTTGCACGACATCACTGCCTGGCGTGGGAGTTATGAATACGCCGAATGGGAGTTTTACCTGAATGCGATCGGCTATCCCGACGCCGACGTGCGACGTGGGCACACCTTTAACCGCAACCACCTGACCATCGAAGCGGCAATTGCCGGCATGGGCGTGGCGATTGCCCGGCGCACCCTGCTCAATGACGAATTGGAGCGCGGCACCCTGATCGTGCCGTTCGGTCTCGCGGTGCCGAATCACAAGCGCTATGTACTGCTGTATGCGCCAGGCGCGCTGAACCATCCCGGCGTGCGTGCGGTGCATGATTGGCTGGTGGAAGAGGCGGGGATTTTTCGCGGATTGCACCCCTTGGGAGAGGGGCAATTGTGAGGAATTACGCAGGTAGGCGGGGATACCCAACTCCCGACGATAACAGCGCTTTGGGCGGCTGTCAGGCTTAATTTGTAATGTGGGATTTATCTTTGCATAGGGGTTGAATTGTTCCTTCAGGTGCTCAATTGTGTAGTTAAGAGGTCATGGTTTCACCGCATCGGTGTTGCAGTTGTGATCTCTGGCGAGCTAGCTGAAATAAGGGAAACACTATGCAAATCCAAGTCAACAGCGACAACCATATTGAAAGCAGCATCCGACTGGAGGAGTGGGTACGTACTACCATTGAGAGCACGCTCGAACGTTATGAAGAAGACCTGACCCGCGTCGAGGTCTACCTGCGGGATGAGAACGGCGACAAGCCGGGCCCCCATGATTTGAGTTGCCGCCTGGAAGCGCGGCCAAAGGGTCATCAACCGATTTCGGTCATCCATAAAGCCGACACCCTGGAACAAGCGATCGACGGTGCGGCCACCAAACTGGATAACGCGCTGGAGCATCTGTTCGGCAGACTGCAAGGCAAGCCGCGTGCAGAGAAACGCACGCCCAACAACCAAGTCGATGAAGCCGGGCTTGAAGAGGAATTCCTGGAAAACGAACAGGCTGCGCTTAACAGCTGATTGCTGACTGTTTTTCAACCCCATACAAAACGGGCCTGCAGATGCAGGCCCGTTTTTTTTGTGGCTGATAGGTATCAAATGTCGGAGCTGGCCAGCAGTGTATTCAGGATCTTTGCCGGCCCGTCAGAACGCGACTGAGGTCTGCACATACACGGTGCGCGGTTCTCCCACGTATTTGCCCTTGTTGTTATCGTCAAACGAACGGGTGAAGTACTGGGTGTTGAAGATGTTTTTCACCCCCACCGCCACATTCAGATCCGACAACTGCGGGCCGAAGTCGTATGCCGCGCGGCTGCTGAACAGCATGTAGCCGGGGATGCGCCCATTGCTGCCATCCACGCTTTCGGCCTGGGTGTTGGCGTTATCGGCGAATTGGCTGCTCTGGTAGGTGCTGTCCAGGTTCAACTTCCATTGACCTTCGGTGTAGCCCACGCCCAGGGTACCTTTGTGCTTGGACGAGAAGGGCACGCGGTTGCCTTTGTTCGGGCCGTCTTCGCGGATGGTTGCATCGACATAGGCGTAGCTGGCGTACACATCAAAGCCAGCCAGCGCCGGGCTCAAGCCGTCGAGGGCGTAATTGACGCTGGACTCGATACCCTGGTGCCGCGTTTCGCCCCGGGCGATCACCGAGTCGTTGGTCTGGTTGCTTTCGTACTGGTTGTCGAAGTTGATCAGGAACGCGCCGATTTCTGCGCGCAGCGCGCCATTGTCGTAGCGCGTGCCGACTTCCCAGGTGCGGGCCTTTTCTGGCTTGACCGCACCGCTGCTCACACGGTTGGGCATCTGGCTGTACTGCACGCTGCCGAAGGAACCTTCGGTGTTGGCGTACAGGTTCCAGTCGTCGGTCAGGTGATACAGCACGTTCAACGCCGGCAGGGCGGTGTTGTAGTCACCCTTGTATTTGACGTCGGTCAGGTTGTTGGTCTGCTGGGACTTGATCATCTCGTAGCGGATGCCCGGGGTCACGGTCCATTTGCCGATATCGATCCGGTCGTCGATAAAGAACGCGTTGGCTTCGGTGCCACCCCCGGGTGTCGCGGTCGTTGCGGCTGTCGGTGTTGGGCAGTTGCTGGTTGGCGCTGATCGGCGTGCGGTAGCGCAATTCATGCCCGGCCTCGTTGATGTAGCGGTAGCCCACGCCCACCTCGTGGCTGCTCGGGCCGAGGTCGAAGCCTTGGGCCAGGCGGGTTTCCAGGCCGCGTACCCAGTATTCGCGCGGCGACAGCGAAAGGAAGCTGCCCTGGTCCAGATAACCGCTGCGCAAGGTCTTGGTAAAGAAGCTGTTGACGGTGAATTCCCGGCGATCTTCCTGGTAGCGATAGCCTACGTTGAACATCGTACGGCGGCCCCAGAACTTGTCGTAGGGCCGGGTGGATTGATACGGGTCGGCCTTGTAGGCCGCCGTGCTCAAGCCACCGGGCATATCGGCCTGACCCTCGTAGTACTGGGCCATGGCATTGAAGCTGTTGGCTTCGTCCAGCTGGTAGTGGCCCTTGAGGATCAGGTCGTCGATTTGGGTGTCGCTGTGTTCACGCCAGTCACCGCCGCGGGTGCCGGAATACAGCAGCGCGCCGCCCAGGCCATTGTCGGCGGTGCCGCCGGCCAGCAGGTTGCCGGTGGTCTTGAAGCCATCGTGGCTGGAAGACGGGCTGGTCTCGGTCTGCAGGCCGCCCTTGACCGTCGGTGCATCGGGAATTGCCCGGGTCACGAAGTTGACCACACCGCCGACGTTCTGCGGCCCGTAGCGTACCGCGCCACCGCCGCGCACCACGTCCACGGCATCCATGTTGCCCATGCTGATGGGCGCGAACGACAGCTGCGGCTGGCCATACGGCGCGAAAGGCACCGGAATGCCGTCCATCAATACCGTCGAGCGCGACGCCAGGCGCGGGTTGAGCCCGCGAATGCCGAAGTTCAGCGCCATGTCGTGGCTGCCGGTGCCGTTGTTTTCCGGCGCGTTGACCCCGGGAATACGGTTGAGCACGTCACGGGCCTGGGTTGCGCCCTGGCGCTCGAATTCTTCACGACGGATCACATCACGGGCGCCGGGGTGTTCGAACACATTGATCTGCGCCGCATCGCCGAGCCAGTCGCCCACCACATTGGAGGTGCCCAGCTCCAGGGGGGCCGGCGCGTTCAGGGGTTGTAGGCTATAGGCATTGTCACCTTCGGCGCGGGCTTGCAGGCCGGTGCCCTTGAGCAATGCGTTCAAACCTTGCTCGGTGGTGTAGTTGCCCCGCAGGCCCTGGCTTTGCGCGCCGGCAGTCACTTCGGAGCCAAACGAAATCAGCACGCCAGCCTCACGCCCAAATTGATTCAATGCCGCTTCCAGAGACGCCGGGGCGATGTGATAAGGCTTGGCCTCGGCCGCCAGGGCGTAAGGCAGGGCGCTGAAACTGAGGCTGGCGCCCAGCAGCAAGTGGCGCAGCGTACGGGCAAGTGGCGTCAGGCGAGTCGGTTGCTGGGGCATGAAGAACGTTCCTCAGAGGTGGGAAACAGGGTGGCTTTCCCTCTCTGTCACGCGAGGTACGGAAAACGGCTCACGGGTGTCGAAAATAATTCAGGCGCGGGCTTCGACGCTGACCCAATAGCGGGTAAACCGCCGCACTTTGACCGGCAGGCTGATTTGCAGCAGGTCGAGGATGCGCTCGCTGTCGTCCAGCGGGTAGCTGCCGGAGATCAGCAGGTTGGCCACCTGCGGATCACACTGCAATTGGCCACGGCGATAACGGCTCAGTTCCTCGAGGAAATCTGCCAGGCGCATGTGCGATGCCACCAGCATGCCGTCGGCCCAGGCACCCGTGTTGGCATCGGTGAGGCGCGGGGTATCCCAACCTTTGCGGGTGAGGTTGACCTGGTGGGATTTTTCCAAGGGCAGGGGCAGGCCGCTGTAGGACCTGGGTGCAATCTCCACCTGGCCATCCAGCACCGCGACCTGGGTGTGATCGTTGAACTGACGCACATTCACCTGTGCCGCCTGGGTGCTGACGACGCCCTGGCCGGTGATGATCTGCAACGGGGTGCTGGTGCGCAGCAATATCTCGCCTTCGAGCAGGCGGATCAGGCGCTGTGGGCCATCGAATTGCACATCCACCGCACTGGCAGTATTGAGTTGCAGCTGGCTGCCGTCGGCCAGTTGTACCTTGCGGCGCTGGCCGAGGGGGCTGCGATAGTCGGCGGTCAACGGCGGGATCAAGTGCTGCTGGCGCAAGCCCCACGTAGCCGCCGAGCCGACGCCGAGGATCAGCAGCAGTTTCAGGGCCTGGCGCCGGCTGCTGGATTGCGGTGCGTTCAACGCCGCATGGGCCAGGGGCGAGGGCATGCCGCGCAGGCGTTGGTTGACCCGCTGAATATGCTCCCACGCCCGTTGATGCTCGCTGTGGGCCTCCAGCCAGTGTTGCCATTTGGCCTGTTGGCGCGGGTTGAGCGGGCCTTGCTGCATTTGCATCAGCCACTGCACCGCCTGTTCGGCGACCTGGGTCGAGAAGTGTGTGGTGGGGTTCATAGGGCGAAATAGCAGCGCATGGCCGCTTTGTTCAGATGACGTTTGACGGTGGCGATGGAAATACCCAGTTCGGCAGCGATTTGCGCGTAGGTCAGGCCATCGAGCTGGGCCAGCAGGAAGGCGCGTTTGACCAGCACGGGCAAACCGTCGAGCAGTTGGTCCAGCTCCATCAGGGTTTGCAGGATGATCGCCCGCGCTTCTTCCGATGGCGCAGCAAGTTCAGGCATTTGCGCCAGGGCGTCGAGGTAGGCGCGCTCCAGGTCCTGGCGGCGGTAGTGGTTGAACAGCACGCGCTTGGCGATGGTGGTGAGGAAGGCGCGGGGCTCGATCAACGTCGGGGTTTCGCGGGCGCTTAACACCCGGATGAACGTGTCCTGGGCCAGGTCGGCGGCGCTGTGCGGGCAGCCGAGCTTGCGTCGCAACCAGCCGGTCAGCCAGTGGTGATGGTCGTGATACAGGACTTCGACGGTATTGGACGGCCGCAACGCGAACACTCCGGCAGCATCTGCATGCTTTAGATAACGAGAATTGTTCGCATTGTAGAGTGGCCAGGTGGCATTCGGCAATTAGCACAGGACCGATAGCCGTTTTAAAGTCGCCACAAGACCCTGTGGGTGTTGGCTTCATCCGTTCTCTTTTGCTTATAAGAATAATTATCATTAAACTCCCGCCCCTGATAAACCAGGTGCCACTGGCATGAAAAGCAAAGCATCACTTCCTGTTTCCTATCGTCTCGGCGTGACGTCGCGGCTGCTGGCGGCTGTGGTCGGTGGCTATGTGCTGGCGTCCCTGGCCAGCGTGTGCCTGACCTTGTGGCTGCCAATCTCCCGCGCCGATGCGGTGGTCAGCGGCATGCTCAGTTCCTTTGTGTTCTACCTGCTGGCAGTGATCTGGTGTTTTGCCTGCCGCAGTGCCGCCCGCGCCTGGTTTGGCGTGCTGGTGCCCTGCGCGATACTGGCCACCCTGGCAGGCCTGGCCTATTGGATGGCGCGCCCATGAAAGAGGGTTTCCGTCAGGCCATGGCCTGGTTGCACACCTGGGCCGGGTTGATTTTCGGCTGGTTGCTGTTCGCGATTTTCCTCACCGGCACCCTGGCTTACTTCAAGGGCGAAATCACCCACTGGATGCAGCCGGAAGTGCCCGCCCATGCGGTGGACGATGCGCGCAGTGTGGCCGTGGCGCAAAGCTATCTGGAACAGCACGCCCCCACGGCGGCGCGTTGGTTTATCGGCCTGCCCAACAGCCGCGACCCCGGTTTGTCGGTGATGTGGCAAGACAAGGTCGACCCTGGCCGGCGCGGCAATTTCATTGAGAAAATGCTCGACCCGGTCTCCGGCGAGCAACTCCAGGCCCGGGAAACCATGGGCGGCGAGTTCTTCTACCGGTTCCACTTCCAGTTGCAGATGCCTCACCCGTGGGGTCGCTGGTTGTCGACCATTGCGGCGATGGTGATGTTCGTCGCGCTGATCACCGGGATCATCACCCACAAGAAAATCTTCAAGGACTTCTTCACCTTCCGCCCGCGCAAGGGCCAGCGCTCCTGGCTCGATGGGCACAACGCGGTGGGCGTGCTGGTGCTGCCGTTCCACCTGATGATCACCTACAGCAGCCTGGTGATCTTCATGACCATGGTCATGCCCGCCAGCATCCTTGCGTCCTATGACGGCGATACCCGCGCCTTCTTCAATGAACTGTTCCCGGCCACCAACAACGCACCGGCCCTCGGCCAGCCGGGCAAGCTGCTGCCCTTGGCGCCGCTGGTAGAACAGGCACGGGCGCAGTGGGACGGTGGGCACGTGGGGCGGCTGGCGGTGAACAACCCCGGCGATGTGAATGCCGCAGTCAATGTCTCCCGCGCCGGTTCTGACCGGGTGGTGCATGATTTCGGCAGCACCGTGTCCTTTAATGGCTCCACCGGCGAACTGCTGCGGGTCAGTGCCGAGCAGTCGCTGCCGATGGCAATCGGTGGCAGTTTCTACGGCCTGCACATGGGGCACTTCGCCGGCCCGCTGCTGCGCTGGTTGTACTTTATCTGCGGCCTGGCGGGCACGGCGATGATTGGCACCGGCCTGGTGATCTGGCTGGGCAAGCGTCAGCTCAAGCATGTAAAGACCGGGGTGATGCCGTTTGAGTTGCGCCTGGTGGAAGTGCTGAACATTGCCAGCATGTCCGGGCTGGTCATCGCCATTGCCGCGTTTTTCTGGGCCAATCGCCTGCTGCCTGTGAGCTTCGCCGAACGCTCGCACTGGGAGGTGCAGAGTTTCTTTATCGCCTGGGGCCTGACCCTGCTCCATGCCATGTTGCGCCGTGGCCGCCGTGCCTGGATCGAGCAATTGGGCCTGGGCGCCGTGCTGTTTATGGCGGTGCCGCTGCTCAATGCGCTGACAACCTCCGAGCACCTGGGCGTGTCAGTGGCCAAGGGCGATTGGGCCATGGCCGGCTTTGACCTGACCTGCCTGGGCAGCGGCCTGTTCCTGGCCTGGGCTGCCTGGAAAATGCAGCACCGCAGCGCCGCCCAGCCCCGGGCCGAGCGCGCCCGCCCACTGACCCTCAAAAGCGAGGTGCACTGATGTTGCTGGCCTTGTTGCTGTGCTATGCGGGCTTTGTTGCACTGTGCCTGTCCCAGGACCGTCACCATGGCGAGTTGCTGCACAGCAAACCTTCGCCACGACGGCGCCTGGGGTTGCGCGTGGGCGGTTGGTTGTTGCTGGGGCTGTCGATCTGGCCGGCGGTACACATGGCCGGCTGGAGCCGGGGCCTGGTGGACTGGTGCGCGGTGCTGATGCTCAGTGGGCTGTTGCTGGTGCTGCTGTTGCCGTATCGACCCAGGCTGGCCCTGGTTCTCGCGGGCGTCGGCCTGCTGGTCAGCCCCGTTGCGGCTTTCGCGACCCTCTGAGCCCCTTTTGATGATCACCACGCCGCCCGAGCCCCAGGATCAGCCCCACGCAGAAGCGTCGGGCGGGCGCGCACATTTCCTGCAGGTATTTTTGTCCCAGCGTTCACAGATGGAGGCGTTGGTCAGCCGCCGCGTAGGCTGCCGGGCGACGGCAGCGGACCTGGTACAGGACCTGTTTCTGCGTTTCTGGCGCCGGCCCCTGGTGCAGGTCGAAGAACTCAGCACCTACCTGCTGCGCTGCGCCGGCAATATCGCCATCGACCACCTGCGCAGCGAAAACGCGCGGGTGCGCGGCACTGAAGGCTGGATGCCGGAGCAGCACGACCATCACAGCTCCGAGCCCCAGGCCGCGCTGGAAGCGGGCAACGATCTGCGCCATGTCGAAGCGGCGCTGCGCAGCTTGCCGGAGCGTACGCGGCAGATCTTTTTGCTCAACCGCATCCACGGGCGCAAATACGCAGAAATCGCCAAGGCCATGGGCCTGTCCCAAAGTGCCGTGGAAAAACATATGATGCGCGCCCTCGAGGCCTGCAAAGCCAGCCTTCGGCAAGCCCATCCGCCACGCTCGCCAGGGAAAGCACCGTGAACGTCACCCCGACACCCGCCCAGGAACAGGCCGCCCTGGCCTGGCTCAGCCTGCTGCACGATGCGCCGAGCAGTGGCGACCAGGCTACCTTCAGCCACTGGTTGCGCGCCGACCCGGCCCATGTCGAGGCGTATGCCCAGGCCCAGGTGCTGTGGGAACTGAGCGAAGTCCCGGCGAGCACTCTGGCTGACGAAGACGCGTTGGCCTTGCAGCGTTACCTCAAGGCCATGGACGGTGCGAAAGGCTCCCGCATGCGCCGCTGGTCTGCAGCGCTGGCAGTGGCGGCGTGCCTGGTGCTGATGGTGTCGCTGGGCGCGGGGTGGCAGCCGCAGCGCTGGGTCGATGACCTGGGCGCCGATTACGTCAGTGCGCCGGGTGAAGTCAAAACCGTGACCCTGGCTGATCAAAGCCAAGTCACCCTGGATGCCGACAGCGCGATTGCCGTGGATTTCAGTCACGGTGAGCGGCATATCCAATTGCGCCGCGGTGCCGGTTTTTTCAGCGTGGCCCACACCGGGCAAGCCTTTGTGGTGCACGCCGACAGCGGCGAAGTGCGGGTGCTGGGCACCCAATTTGAAGTGCGCCTGCAACCAGCGGGTGCCCAGGTGACGGTGCTGTCGGGGCGGGTAGGGGTTACGCCGTCGGCCCAGGGTCCTCAGCAAATACTGACGGCCGGCCAGCAAGTGGCCTACGCCGAGGGTGTGGCTGATGAGCGGCATGCGGTGGACAGTGAATCGCGCCTGGGCTGGCGTGATGGCTGGCTCAACTACTACAAGACCCCGCTGGCCGATGTGGTCAAGGACCTGGGCCGTTACTACCCCGGCCGCATCCTGCTGCTCAATGACGAACTCGGCGCCCGCCGGGTCAGCGGCAGCTTTCCGAGCAAAGACCCCGAGGCGGTGCTCAAGGCATTGCAAGCGGTGCTGGGCTTTGAGCAGCACAGTGTGTTGGGGCGGTTGATCGTGGTCCGCTAAAAACCAGCCCCACAGCAATAGTGAGCGCCTGAAGAGAAAGTTGATAATTATTCTTATTTGCATTTATGATATGTTATTACATTCATGCAAAGGAGCCACCCTATGAAAGTCCTGTCCTCCCTCAAAGAAGCCAAGAACCGTCATCGCGACTGCCAGATCGTCAAGCGCCGGGGGCGGATCTATGTGATCTGCAAATCCAACCCACGCTTCAAGGCCCGGCAGGGCGGGGCGAAAAACAAGAATAAAGGCTGATGTTGAAATTATTTTCAATTTCACCTGAGGTAAAACCCCACGCCATCCGTGTAGTGCTTGAAACTGCGATCAATTCGCATTAACAGCGTTTTCTACACGGGTTCTCAAGCATGAAGTCCAGGGCAAAAGCGGCGGTAGGCGGTTCGGTTAAACAGTGGCTGGGAGCCTCCCTTCTGGCCGCTTCAGGCCTGGCATTACAACCCCTGAGCCTGGCGCAAGCGGCGCAGGAGCAGAGCGCAGTCTTCAGCTTTGCGCTGCCGGCCAAGCCGTTGCCCCAGGCCCTGAGCGATTTCAGCCGGGTGACCGGCATCAGCGTGGTCTACACCGACGAAGCCCCCTACACCCTCAACGCCCCGGCCGTCAGTGGGCAGATGAGTGCCGCCCAGGCTCTGCAGCGCCTGCTGGGCAACTCCGGCTTGACCTTCCGCCAGATCGACGCCCGCACCCTGGCCCTGGAACCGCTGCCTAGCGAAGGTGCGGTCAACCTCGGCGCCACCACCATCAGTGGCGTCAACCAGCAGCAAACCACCAGCTACCAGCCACCGCCCACCAGCTCGGTGATGCGCTCCCAGGGCTTGCTGCTGGAAACCCCGCAAACCGTGAACATGGTGCCGGCCCAGGTGATGCGCGACCAGGTGCCGCGCAACCTCGACGATGCCTTGGCCAACATCAGCGGCATCACCCAGACCAACACCTTGGGCAGCACCCAGGATGCGGTGATGCTGCGTGGCTTTGGCGACAACCGCAATGGCTCGGTCATGCGCGACGGCATGCCCGTGGTGCAAGGCCGGTCGCTGAACGAAACCGCCGAGCGCGTCGAAGTGCTCAAAGGCCCGGCATCGTTGCTATATGGCATCCAGGACCCGGGCGGGGTGATCAACATTGTCAGCAAGAAACCCGAACTGACCCAATCCACCGCCTTGACCGTGCGTGGCTCGACCTATGGCAGCGGCAAGAACGGCAGCGGCGGCAACCTCGACACCACCGGCCCGTTGGGCGACAGCGGCCTGGCTTACCGCTTGATCGTCGACCATCAGGATGAGGACTACTGGCGCAACTTCGGCACCTATCGCGAAAGCCTGATCGCGCCGTCCCTAGCCTGGTACGGCGACACCACCCAGGTGCTGCTGGCCTACGAGCACCGCGAATTTCTCTCGCCGTTCGACCGTGGCACGGCCATCGACCCCAAGACCAATCACCCGCTTAACATCCCTGCCACGCGCCGCCTGGATGAGCCCTTCAACAATATGGAAGGCCGCTCGGACCTGTATCGCGTCCAAGTCGACCACGACCTGAACGACGACTGGACGGCCCACTTCGGCTACAGCTGGAACCGCGAAACCTACGACGCCAGCCAGGTGCGCGTGACTAAGGTCAATGCCAATGGCACCTTGACGCGCAACATGGACGGCACCCAAGGCGCGCTGACCACCGACCGCTTCACCACTGTGAGCCTTGAAGGCAAGGTGGACGTGGCCGGCATGCGCCATGACCTGGTATTCGGCCTGGATGACGAGTACCGCAAAATCTACCGCGCCGACCTGATCCGCCAGGCCAGCCGCAGCGTGTTCAACTACAACGACCCGGTGTACGGCCGCGAAGTGGCGGGCACCAACGTCAGCGCGCCGGACAGCAACCAGACCGACCTGCTGCGCAGCGATTCGGTGTTTTTCCAGGACGCCATTCACCTCACCGACCAGTGGATCCTGGTCGGCGGTGCGCGCTTCCAAGCATACGACCAATACGCCGGCAAGGGCCGCCCGTTCACGGCCAACACCAACAGCAACGGCCAGAAGTGGGTACCTCGTGCCGGCCTGGTGTATCGCTACACCGATGAGCTGTCGTTCTATGGCAGCTACACCGAATCGTTCAAACCCAACTCCACCATTGCGCCGCTGGACAACAAAATGGTGATCGACGGCAGCATCGCCCCGGAACAGTCCAAATCCTGGGAGCTGGGGGCCAAGCTCGATATGCCGGGGCGTATTACCGCTAACGTGGCCTTGTTTGATATCCAAAAACGCAACGTGCTGGTGTCGATCACCGAGGGCGCGACCTCGATCTACAGCGTCGCCGGCAAGGTGCGCTCCCGTGGCCTGGAAATGGACCTGAGTGGGCAGTTGACCGACCAGTGGAGCCTGATCGGCAGCTATGCCTACACCGATGCCGAGGTCACCGAACACCCGACCTTCAAAGGCAAGGGCCTGCAGAACGTGGCGAAAAATTCCGGCTCTGTTTCAGCCGTATATGACTTCGGCACCATCGTCGGCGGCGATCAACTGCGTGTCGGTGCCGGTGCGCGTTACGTGGGCGAGCGGGCTGGCGATGCCCTCAACAGCTTCGACCTGCCGGGCTACACCGTGGCCGATGCGTTTGCCACCTATGACACCAAGGTTGACGGGCAGAAGGTCAAGTTCCAGCTCAATGTGAAGAACCTGTTTGACCGTACCTACTACACCTCGGCCGTCAGCCGCTTGTTTGTGTCCATGGGCGATGCGCGCCAGGTGTCGTTGTCCAGCACCCTGGAGTTCTGACCGTCGGCGATGACGCTGGCGGCCTGAGCTGCTAGCGTTGCGCTCTTTGATGATTGCCGGGACGGTTTGATGCAGTTGGGACGATGGATACACACCAGCGCCATGCTGGTGGGCGTGAGCCTGTTATTGGGTGGCTGTGCCACGCCTTCGAAAACCGGCGAACAGGCGCTGGACCAATTGCTGGCTGATCCTGCCTTGGCGGGTGCCAGTGTTTCGCTGATGGTGCGTGATGCTCGCAGCGGCAACACGCTGTACCAGCACAACCCACGCACGCGGCTGGTGCCGGCCTCCAGCCTGAAACTGCTGACCACTGCGGCGGCCATGGATGTACTGGGCCCGCAGTATCGGTTTTCTACGCAGTTGCTGAGCAATGGCAGCCAACAGGGCACGCGCCTGCTGGGCAACCTGTACCTGCGGGGGCTGGGTGACCCGACGATCCAGTGGGCGGATTACCAGGCGCTGGCGGCGAGCCTCGCCGCCCAGGGCATCCGGCAGGTCCAGGGCGATATGGTGTTCGATGACAGCTGGTTCGACGCCGAGCGCTTGGGTGTGGATTGGGCCCATGACGACGAAGACAAGTATTACGGCGCGCAGATTTCCGCGCTGACCGTGTCACCCAATGCTGATTTTGATGCGGGCACCTTGATCGTCACGGCCAAGGCGCCCACAACGGTCGGCCAGTTGGTGAGTGTCACCCTGAGTCCGCCCACCGACTATGTACAGCTCAGCAACCTGGCCGTCAGCGGCCCAGGCAATAGCTATGGGCTCAATCGCCAGCATGGCAGCAACCTGCTGCGCCTGAGCGGCGCGTTACCGCCGGGCAAGCAAAGCCGCCAATGGGTCAGCGTGTGGGAGCCGACGCAACTGGTGGCCAATCTGTTTGCCCAGGCCTTGGCGGAGCAGGGGATCAGCGTGCAGGGGCGGCGGGTGATCGGTGGTGTGAGTCCGGCGACCGCCACTGTCCTGGCAAACACACCAGTCGGCACCGTTGCAGGAGCTGATCAGGCCCTTGCTCAAACTGTCCAATAACAGCATGGCCGAAGCGCTGCTCAAGGCCATGGGGCGCCAGCAGGCGAATGCCGGCACGGCGGCGGCCGGGGTTGCGGCGGTGGCCGACTTTATCAAGCGCCAGGGCCTGGACCCGGCAACATTAAGCCAGGTGGATGGCTCGGGTTTGTCGCGACGTAATCTGGTGTCGGCGCAGAACTTCACCGACCTGTTGCTGGCCATTAGCAAGCAGCCGTGGTTCAACGCCTGGTACGACGCGCTGCCCATCGCCGGCAACCCGGACCGCCTGGACGGCGGCAGCCTGCGTTACCGCCTGCGCGGGACAGCGGCGCAAAACAACCTGCAGGCCAAGACGGGGTCGATGGGTGGGGTGTCTTCGTTGACGGGCTACATCACCGATGCGGGTGGGCGGCGGTTGGTGTTTTCGATGCTGACCAACAACTATGTGGTGCAGGGGAGCCGGATCAAGGCGCTGGAAGATCGACTGGCCGTGGTCCTGGCACAAAGCCTCGATTGAAACCCGAACGCATTGGTTTTGTGTAAGGCCTCTAGGGCTGGAACGCCTGCCGGTATTCCCCCGGTGTCGCTCCCATTGCCTGGCGAAACCGGTTGGTAAAGTGGCTGGCGCTGGAAAACCCACACGCCAGGGCAATTTCCCCCAGCGGCAGTGAGCCGCTGCGCAACAGGGCCTGGGCCCGGGACAGGCGGCGGGCCAGTACATATTGATGGGGCGGCAGGCCAAAGCTTGTGCGAAACATCCGCGCGAAGTGGTATTCCGACAAGGCGCACAGCCCCGCCAGTTGCCCAAGGCTGATCGGCTCGGCCAGTTGCTGGTCGATGTACTCCACCAACTGCCGGCGCTGGTGCGCCGCCAGGCCGCCCTTGAGTCGCAACCCCTCACGCAGGCCGACCTGGCTGAGCAGGGTATGGTTGAGCATTTCAAAGGCCAGGCTGCTGGTCAGCAAGCGTTCTGCCGGTTCCTGCCAATTGAGGCGGATCAGTTGATGAAAACGTCGCGCTTGCGGTTCGTCTTCCAGAAAGGTGCTTTCGCGCAGTTGCAGGGCGCGGGGTTCACGGTCCAGCAGGGTGACGCAACCCAGGGCAAATTGCTCGGGGCTGAAGTACACATGGGCCAGGCGGATTTCACCATTGATCACCCAGGCCGACTGATGCTCGGCGGGCAGGATGCACAGCTTGTCGGGGCCGCCCTTGGTGCCGGGCTGGTTGCGCCGGAAAGTGCCGGTGCCGCCGGCCACATAGCAAGACAAGGTGTGATGGCTGGGCGCCTGGTAATCCTGGGCGTCGTGGTGGTTGCTCCACAAAGCTGCAGACAAGCCGTCCCCAAGCTCGGCAGACAGCTCCAGGCGAGCGTTGGGCGAGCTGTTCAGGGCTTTGAAGACTTGCAGGTTTTCCAGTGCAGACATGGGGTTCTCTCCGACGCCTTGCATCCTACTCCCGGCGGCTGGCGCTGTGATCCCTCGGCCCGACAAAAGCGCAAGAATCTGCAAGTGCCCAGCAGCAAGGCGGGGTGAAACTGTGGCTCAACCACCGGAGTGCGCCATGAACCTATCCCTGTATTTACTGACCGTGCTGATCTGGGGCACCACCTGGATTGCCCTCAAGTGGCAATTGGGCGTGGTGGAAATTCCGGTCTCGATCGTCTATCGCTTCGGCCTGGCGGCACTGGTGCTGTTTGGGCTGCTGTTGCTCAGCCGCAAATTGCAGGTGATGAACCGTCGGGGTCACCTGATCTGCCTGGCCCAGGGCTTGTGCCTGTTTTGTGTGAACTTCATGTGCTTCCTCACGGCCAGCCAGTGGATCCCCAGTGGCCTGGTGGCCGTGGTGTTCTCCACCGCGACACTGTGGAATGCGTTGAATGCGCGGGTGTTCTTCGGCCAGAAAGTTGCGCGCAATGTACTGCTGGGCGGCGGCCTTGGGTTGCTGGGGCTGGGGCTGCTGTTCTGGCCGGAACTGGTCGGGCACACGGCCAGCCCCGAAACACTGTTGGGTCTGGGCCTGGCGCTGCTGGGCACCCTGTGTTTCTCGGCAGGCAATATGCTGTCGAGCCTGCAACAGAAAGCCGGGCTCAGGCCGTTGACCACCAACGCCTGGGGCATGGCCTATGGCGCGTCGATGCTGGCGCTGTACTGCGTGGTCCAGGGCATTCCGTTTGAGATGGAGTGGAACACCCGCTATATCGGCTCGCTGCTGTACCTGGTGATCCCCGGTTCGGTGATTGGCTTTACCGCGTACCTGACCCTGGTCGGCCGCATGGGCCCGGAGCGGGCGGCGTATTGCACGGTGCTGTTCCCGGTGGTGGCATTGAACGTCTCGGCGCTGTTCGAGGGCTACCAATGGAGCGCCCCGGCGCTGGCCGGGTTGGTATTGGTGATGCTGGGGAATGTGCTGGTGTTTCGTAAGCCCAGGGCGGTCGCGCCTGTGAGCCCGCTTTTGCAACCGAAGCAAACCTAATGTGCAAGAAGATCTAATGTGGGAGCTGGCAGGCCAGCTCCCACAGTGTGATCCGCGTTACTTCAGGCCCAGGCGCTTGGCCATGCGCCCCAGGTTGGCGCGGTCCAGGCCCAGTTCGCGGGCGGCGCTGGCCCAGTTGTGCTGGTGGCGCTCCAGGCAGGCGCTGATCACTTGCCTTTGGTAGTGCTCGGTGGCCTGGCGCAGATCGCCAGTCACCACGGGGATTTCGCCAGGCTCTTCTATCAAGGGCGCAGAGTCATTGGGCAAGTCCAGGTCCTTGGCACTGAGGCTGAGGATCTTCGGTCGCTCGCGACAATTGCCCAGGGCCTTCAATGCGCTGCGGCCGATCAGGTGTTCCAGCTCGCGCACATTCCCGGGCCACCCATAAGCCAATAATGCCGCCTGGGCATCGCTGGTCAGGCGCAGGCTGCCCAGGCCCATGCGTGAACGGTTCTGTTCAAGGAAAAATCCGGCCAGCAACAACACGTCGCGCCCGCGTTCACGCAGGGCCGGCACTTGCAGGGGGTACACGCTCAAGCGGTGATAGAAGTCGGCGCGGTAGCGGCCGTTGCGCACCTCGGCGGCCAGGTCGCGGTTAGTGGCGGCGATCAGGCGCACGTCCACTTGATGCTCCTTATCCGAACCCAGCCGCTGCAACTGCCCGCTTTGCAGGACGCGTAACAGCTTGGCCTGGACCGTCAGTGACAACTCTCCCACTTCGTCGAGGAACAGGGTGCCACCGTTGGCCAATTCAAACTTGCCCCGACGCTCGTTCAGCGCGCCGGTAAACGCGCCGCGCACGTGGCCGAACAGCTCGCTTTCCACCAGGGTTTCCGGGAGGGCGGCGCAGTTGAGGCTGATCAGCGGCTTCTCCGCGCGGGGCGAGGCAGCGTGGATGGCCTGGGCCACCAGCTCCTTGCCGACCCCGGTTTCACCGGTAATCAACACGGTCAGGTCGCTGCCGCCCACCAGTTTGATTTCTTCCACCAGGCGCTTGTGGGTCTTGCTCTGGCCGATCATTTCCTTGTGCTGCTGGCCGCTGGCCTGGCGATAGATTTCCGCACGCTGGTGTTCGTCTTCGGCGCGCAGGGCCAGGTGCTCCATGCGTTCGGCCACATTGACCGTGGCGGCGGCGAGGCTGGCGAAGGCCTGCAAGGCGTCCAGTTCGACCCGGTCAAACCGCTCGGTGTCCAGGGCATCCAGGGTCAGCAGGCCCCAGGGATGGTCGTCGACAAACAGCGGGCAGCCCATGCAGTCGTGGACCTCCAGATGCCCGTGCAAGCCATCGACCAGGCCGTCGTAGGGGTCGGGCAGTTCGCTGTCACTGTCAAAGCGGGTCGGGCCGGGGCTGCTCAGCAGCACGGCAAAGCGCGGGTGTTCGCTGATCTTGAAGCGCCGGCCCAGGGTATCCGGGCTCAGGCCGTCCACGGCCAGGGGTACCAGCCATTCGCCGTCCAGGCGCAACAGCGCGGCGGCATCGCAGGGCAGCAGGGTGCGCATGGCTTGCAGCAGGCGTCGGTAACGCTCGCCTTCCGGCAGTTCACGGGACAGGTCAGCCACCAGTGGCAGCAGGGTGGTGAGCAGGGAATGTGCAGTCATAATGACTCCTTGTAGTCCTAATGACTATAAGGTGTAGGAAGTCATATTGACTATGTTTAATTTAAGTTGTTGATAAATAATGGTTTGTTAGTTGGCATGAATACTGATTGCTACAGGGTAATCATTCAGAAGCCTTAAAGGCTCAGGAGTCTCCCCATGCTTAGCGTTCAAGACCGTGCCATCATCAAGTCCACTGTGCCGCTGCTCGAAAGCGGTGGCGAAGCCCTGATCACCCACTTCTACCGCATGATGCTCTCCGAGTACCCCGAAGTGCGCCCGCTGTTCAATCAGGCCCACCAGGCCAGCGGCGACCAGCCCCGCGCCCTGGCCAATGGCGTGCTGATGTACGCCCGGCATATCGACCAACTGGATCAGTTGGGCGACCTGGTGGCCAAGATCATCAACAAGCACGTGGCCCTGCAAATCCTCCCGGAGCACTACCCGATTGTCGGCAACTGCCTGCTGCGGGCGATTTCCGAGGTGCTGGGTGACGAAATCGCCACCCCAGAAGTGATGAGCGCGTGGGGCGCGGCTTATGGTCAGTTGGCCGACATTCTGATCGGCGCAGAAAGCGCCATCTACGACGAAAAAGCCCAGGCCGTTGGCGGCTGGCGCGGGGCGCGTGCGTTTCTGCTGGTCAAGCGTGTGGAGGAGAGCAGTGAAATCGTCTCCCTGTACTTTGCCCCGGTGGACAATGGCCCGATCCTCGCCGCCGAGCCCGGCCAGTACATCGGCCTGAAGCTGATCCTCGATGGCGAAGAAGTGCGCCGCAACTATTCATTGTCGGCGCGCACCGATGCGGGCCTGTACCGCATCAGCGTCAAGCGTGAAGCGGGCGGGCGCGTGTCCAATTACCTGCATGACCAGATGCACGTGGGCGCGACCATCGACCTGTTCCCGCCATCGGGGGAGTTCACCCTGGTGCCCAGCGACAAACCCCTGGTGCTGATCAGCGGCGGGGTGGGCATCACCCCGACCTTGCCGATGCTGGAAGCGGCCCTGGCCACCGAGCGCCCGGTGCATTTTATCCACTGCGCACGCAATGGCGGCGTGCATGCGTTCCGCGATTGGGTCGATGCCCTGGCTGCGCGCCATCCGCAACTGCAGCGCTTTTACTGCTATGCCGAAGACGACGGCATCAGCCCGGCGGCGGACAAGCTCGGTTTGCTGACCCAGGAGCAACTGGCGGCGTGGTTGCCCGAAGAGCGTGATGTGGATGCCTACTTCCTGGGGCCGAAGGGTTTTATGAGCGCGATCAAGCGTCACCTCAAGGCGCTCGGTGTACCTGAGAAGCAGAGCCGGTATGAGTTCTTCGGGCCGGCGGCGGCGCTGGAATAAGCGGCCGCTCTTCAACACCGTATTGGCCTCTTCGCGAGCAAGCCCGCTCCCACATTTGATCTGTGAATACATTCAAATGTGGGAGCGGGCTTGCTCGCGAAGAGGCCCGAAAGACCACCACATTAATGTGTCGTTAACCCGCCTGCGCCTAAGATTGCGACGCCTACTGCTAAATTTTCACCACCTGTGTGTAAACTTGCGGCCATTGGCACACCCATCATTAGGCAAAGGGAAACGGGGATGATTGACGAAATGCGGTTGGGCCGTGAGCGGCGCTTCCTGGTGTTGCTGGGCATCATCTGCCTGGCGCTGATCGGTGGCGCGCTTTATATGCAGATAGTGCTGGGCGAAGCGCCATGCCCTTTGTGCATCTTGCAACGCTATGCCTTGTTGCTGATTGCGCTCTTTGCCTTTATTGGCGCGGCCATGCGCACCCAGCGCAGTGTCACGGTCTTTGAAGTGCTGGTCGTGCTCAGCGCCCTCGGTGGTGTCGCTGCCGCCGGGCACCATGTGTATACCCAGTTCTATCCGACCATCAGTTGTGGCGTCGATGTGCTGCAGCCGATTGTCGATGACCTGCCCCTGGCGAAGATCTTCCCCCTGGGCTTCCAGGTCGATGGTTTCTGCAGTACCCCGTACCCGCCGGTCCTGGGCTTGTCCCTGGCCCAGTGGGCGCTGGTGGCGTTTGTGTTGACGGTGATCCTGGTGCCCCTGGGCATTTACCGTAATCGCAAGCACAACGCTTAAATCGTCCTACAAAGCGCCCCTGTCCTGCTGATGCAGGCAGGGGCGTTTTTGTGTGTGGGCATTTTGTGAAGGGGTCATGACGCTGGACAAGATTGGCTGCGCGCAACGTGCGACACGTTGTCACACTGAGGGCGCCGCAGGACATTTCATACCCCATGGCACAGCGCTTAATCGACCATGGGTTGGGCGCTTTTGCCTGTCACTTTCCACCCTGGCCGACCCCGCGCGCGGCGTGCTCTACAGAACATCCGATGATGGGCGAATGCCTTGTTTTTAGCGGGCTTGCCTGGGGTTTGGCGACCCTGGAAGAGGTCTCTGGGTGCGACAGAATGGGCAATAACACGGCTTTTTTTGGGGTTTTTGTTGAGAATCAAACGCGATACGATCCCGAACCTTTGCAACAATGGCGCAGGATTATTGCTGGAAACGATAAAAATTATTTCTTTATAGGTCATGGTTTATACATCGCCAGCTAACTACAATCGCCCGCACTGAGTGTCCGGTGCTGCTCAACCCTGAGCAAATAGGGCGGTCGAGAGGCGGAAACAATGCTTCATGCGACCCCAGGTGCCGGCAGCCTTTCAACTATCCGCACCAAATGGAATTGGTCTGTAACAAGGCCTTTGACCAACGAAATCGAATAAGAATTCACCGCCAGACCTGGACGTGTCGATCAGCGCATGAAGCGCCGGGCAGGCCCTTATTCAATCGAAGAGAAATGCCAACCCTTGGCAGGGTGAAGTGTTGGCGATCAAAACCCAACTGCATTGCGCAAGCTGCTTTAGAGGTCGTGAGATGAGTAAAAACAGGTACACCCGATTACTAGGCATAGTGCCGCTTTTCGGCATGTTATTGCTGGGAGGCTGCAACTGGACGCTGCTCGACCCTGTGGGTCAGGTCGGCGTAGAGCAACGTAACCTGATCATCACGGCCACCTTGCTGATGCTGTTGGTCGTGGTGCCGGTGATCGTGATGACCTTCGCGTTCGCCTGGAAATACCGCGCGTCCAACACCAAGGCGACCTACGCGCCGAAGTGGTCGCACTCCACCAAGATTGAAATCGCGGTGTGGCTGGTACCTGTACTGATCATTATCGCCCTGGGTTACATCACCTATAAGTCGACCCACGAGCTGGACCCTTACCGTCCGCTGGAATCCGACGTGCCGCCAATCACTATCGAAGTGGTCGCGCTGGACTGGAAGTGGCTGTTCATCTATCCCGAGCAAGGGATCGCCACCGTCAACAAGATCGTGTTCCCGGCCAACACCCCGATCAACTTCAAAGTGACCTCGGATGCGGTGATGAACTCGTTCTTCATCCCGGGCCTGGGTGGCCAGATCTACGCGATGGCGGGCATGCAGACCAAGCTGCACCTGATTGCCAACCAGAACGCCGAGCTCGACGGTATCTCCGCCAACTACAGTGGCGCGGGCTTTACCGGCATGAAATTCAAAGCAATCGCCACCACCCAGGAAGACTTCAACGCCTGGGTACAAGAAGCCAAGAGCTCACCAAAACAGCTTGAAAAAGCTGAATACGAAGCCCTTGCCAAGCCAAGCCAGAACAACCCTGTAGAGCTGTACTCCTCGTACACGCCGGACCTGTTTCAGAAAATCATCGACAAGTATGAAGGGATGAAACCAGGCAAGCCGGTCAAGCACGAGAAGAAAGAAGTGGCTGCTGTGGAAGGGACGGACGCAAATTCGCATTCAGCTGCCGGGGCAGAGGAGTAAACGATGTTTGGTAAATTAAGTTGGGAAGCGGTCCCATTCCACGAGCCGATCGTGATGGTGACCATCGCCATGATCGCGCTGGGTGGTCTGGCACTGTTTGCGGCAATCACCTACTTCAAGAAGTGGACCTACCTGTGGACCGAGTGGCTGACGTCGGTCGACCACAAGAAAATCGGCGTGATGTACATCATCGTCGCCATGGTCATGCTGCTGCGTGGTTTTGCCGACGCCATCATGATGCGTACCCAGTTGGCCATGGCCACCGAGGGTTCGCCTGGCTACCTGCCGCCTGAACACTATGACCAGATCTTCACCGCCCACGGTGTGATCATGATCATCTTCATGGCGATGCCTTTCTTCACCGGCCTGATGAACCTGGCAGTGCCGCTGCAGATCGGTGCGCGTGACGTTGCGTTCCCGTTCCTCAACTCCCTGAGCTTCTGGCTGCTGGTTTCCGGCGTGGTGCTGATCAACCTGTCCCTGGGCGTCGGCGAATTCGCCAAGACCGGTTGGGTTGCCTATCCGCCGTTGTCGGGGCTGCAATACAGTCCGGGCGTGGGGATGGATTACTACATCTGGGCGCTACAGCTATCCGGGTTAGGTACGACGCTGACGGGGGTCAACTTCCTGGCCACCGTGCTGAAAATGCGTACCCCAGGCATGAAACTGATGGACATGCCGATCTTCACCTGGACCTGCACCTGGGCCAACGTTCTGATCGTGGCTTCGTTCCCGATCCTGACCGCTACCCTGGCACTGTTGACGCTTGACCGTTACATGGATTTCCACATTTTCACCAATGAACTTGGTGGCAATCCAATGATGTACGTGAACCTGTTCTGGGCATGGGGTCACCCTGAGGTGTACATCCTGATCCTGCCAGCGTTCGGTATCTTCTCCGAAGTGATCTCGACCTTTACCGGCAAGCGCCTGTTCGGTCACCACTCGATGGTCTACGCCTCGGGCGCGATCTCCGTACTGGGCTTCATGGTCTGGCTGCACCACTTCTTCACCATGGGTTCGGGGGCCAGCGTCAACGCCTTCTTCGGCCTGGCGACGATGCTGATTTCGATCCCTACGGGGGTGAAGCTATTCAACTGGCTGTTCACCATCTACCACGGCCGCCTGCGCTTCACCAGCCAGGTTCTGTGGACCCTGGGCTTCATGGTGACGTTCGCCATCGGCGGCATGACCGGCGTACTGCTGGCCATCCCGGGTGCTGACTTCGTGCTGCACAACAGCCTGTTCGTGATCGCGCACTTCCACAACGTGATCATCGGTGGTGCGGTATTCGGCTACATCGCTGGTTTCAGCTTCTACTTCCCGAAAGCGTTCGGCTTCAAGCTGCACGAAGGCTGGGGCAAGGCTGCGTTCTGGTTCTGGATCACCGGCTTCTTCGTCGCGTTCATGCCGCTCTATGCACTGGGCTTCATGGGCATGACCCGTCGTCTGAACGCCACTACCAACCCTGAGTGGGTGCCGTACCTGTACGTCGCCATGTTCGGTGCGGTGATGATCGCTGTCGGCATCGCCTGCCAGCTGATCCAGCTGTACGTGAGTATCCGTGACCGCAAGCAAAACGCCTGCGACTCCGGCGACCCATGGAATGCACACACCCTGGAATGGTCGACCTCGTCGCCACCGCCGTTCTACAACTTCGCTGTACTGCCGAAGGCCGAGACCATCGACCCGTTCACCGAAGCCAAGGAAAACGGTACTGCGTACCAGCGACCTGTGCGCTACGAACCGATCCACATGCCGAACAACACCGCCACTGGCGTGGTGATGGGCGCGCTGTTGACGGTCTTCGGTTTCGCGATGATCTGGCACATCTGGTGGCTGGCCATCGCTAGCCTGGCTGGCACCGTGATCTACTTCGTGATCCACGCGGCGCGTGATGATCAAGGCTACATGGTGCCGGTCGACGTGATCGAGCGCATCGAAGCCGAGCAGCACGCTCGCCTGGTAGCCGAGAAGAAGATTCCGGCCAACCGTGTTGAAACCTCGTTGGAACAGGCTTAAACCATGTCGAACTTAGTGACCAATGCTGGACACGCCCATGTCGATGACCATGGGCACGATGACCATCACCACGACTCGGGCGAGATGACCGTATACGGTTTCTGGCTCTACCTGATGACCGACTGCATCCTGTTTGCGTCGATCTTCGCGGTGTACGCGGTACTGGTAAACAACGTAGCGGGTGGCCCGTCGGGCCACGACATCTTCGAACTGAATTACGTGCTGGGCGAAACCGCCTTGCTGCTGTTCAGTTCGATCACCTACGGCTTCGCCATGCTGGCGTTCTTCCGTGGCAACAAGGCAGGCGTGCTCAAGTGGCTGGGCCTGACCTTCCTGCTCGGCCTTGGCTTTATCGCCATGGAGATCAACGAGTTCCACCTGCTGATCTCCGAAGGCTACGGCCCTAGCCGTTCCGGCTTCCTGTCGGCGTTCTTCACCCTGGTCGGTACCCACGGTCTGCACGTAACCGCCGGTCTGATCTGGATGGCGATCATGATGTACCAGGTCAACAAGCATGGCCTGACGTCGACCAACAAGACCCGCCTGAGCTGCCTGAGCCTGTTCTGGCACTTCCTGGACGTGGTCTGGATCTGCGTCTTCACCGTTGTCTACTTGATGGGGACTCTGTAATGGCTAATGCACACTCCCATGACAGCCATGATGCGAGCCACGGCAGCGTAAAGTCTTACGCTATCGGCTTCATCCTGTCGGTGATCCTGACGATCATCCCATTCGGCCTGGTGATGTACCCAACCTTGCCGAAGGCCACGACACTGGCCATCGTGCTGTTGTTCGCGGTGATCCAGGTGGTTGTCCACCTGTATTACTTCCTGCACCTGGATCGCTCCCAGGCCCAGCGCAACAACGTGATTGCGTTTGTGTTCACGGCCATTGTGATCCTGCTGCTGGTTGGCCTGTCGTTGTGGATCATGTTCAGCATCCACACCTACATGATGGCGAAGTGAGGTAAGACCCGATGTCGCTTAAGCACTTTATCCAAATCACCAAACCGGGGATCATTTTCGGTAACGTGCTTTCTGTGGCAGGCGGTTTCTTCCTGGCCTCCAAGGGGCATGTCGATCTGGCCATCTTCCTGGCGGCAATGATCGGCACTTCCCTTGTTGTGGCGTCCGGTTGCGTGTTCAACAACTGCATCGACCGTGACATCGATATCAAGATGGAGCGCACCAAGAATCGCGTGCTGGTCCAGGGCCTTATCTCCCTGAAACTGGCACTGATCTTCGCGACCGTCCTCGGTGTTGCCGGCGTGGCATTGCTGTACACGGTGGCCAATCCGCTGGCGGCGTTGTTTGCCGTGATCGGTTTTGTCATCTACGTCGGCCTCTACAGCCTGTACCTCAAGCGCAAGTCGGTTCACGGCACGCTGGTGGGCAGCCTGTCGGGGGCGATGCCGCCGGTGATTGGTTATGTGGCTGTGACCAATAGCTTCGACATGGCTGCGCTGGTGCTGCTGGTGATGTTCAGCCTGTGGCAGATGCCGCACTCCTACGCCATTGCGATCTTCCGTTTCAACGACTACCTGGCGGCTTCGATTCCGGTATTGCCGGTCAAGCGTGGCATCCAGGTGGCGAAGAAACACATCCTGCTGTACATCCTGGCCTTCCTTGTGGCGACCTTGATGTTGACCTTCAGTGGGTATGCCGGCATGAGCTACCTCGCCGTCGCCGCGGCCATGGGCATGTACTGGTTGTACATGGCCTGGACCGGCTACAAGGCGGTGGATGACACTGTCTGGGCGCGTAAGTTGTTTGTCTTCTCGATCTTCACCATTACGGCTTTGAGCGTGATGATGTCCCTGGATTTCCAGGTGCCGAAAGAGTTGTTGCTGACTTACGCCCACTGAGTTGGGATGTCATGAAAAGCCCCGCCTTTGAGAGAAGAGCGGGGCTTTTTTGTGGGGGTGGTTTGGTATGGGTACATATCCATTTCTGCGGTAAGGGCGGAACCAATAGCCGCCATTACAAAAAACGGATATGTACTCAATCAAGACCTATTGCTGAGCAATGCTATACCCATCAAACGCCGTCTGCTGTTGCAGCGCCGTCACAATACTCTTGCGCGTCAAAGGCTGCTCGGCACCGGAGTTATCCACAAAGCTTTCACTCTCAAGCTCCGCCTCATCCCCTTCACCCACAAAACTAAAGCCCAAAAACTCCAGCGCCTCGCGGTCAACATTGAGCTTGGAGCGCGGCGTGCGCATCGGCAGGGTCACGCTGATCCCGTCCTTGCTGATCACAAACACCTCAACTTCCTTCTTCGCCCGCGCAGCCTTGCCCTTGCCGACGCTCGGGTTGCTGATGGCCTGGTGGGTCTGGTTCAACACCTTGAGCGCCAGGCCATACACCAGTTCCTGGAACTCGGGGTCGTCCTTGAAGCTGGAAAGGATTCGGCTGATCGAAAACTTGCTGCTCAGGTCTTCCAGGGCTGCGTTGTCGGCGGCTTCGGCGTCTTTGAGCTGCTTGAGCTGGCCCATCAGGTCATAGGCCTGGTCATCGTCAAAGGCATCGTGGGCCTGGCGGATGGCGACGCGCAATTCGCGGATCTGGTCGCTTTCCTTGGAGGTGTGGAACGCGTCCAGCACCATTTCACTGATGTTCTTGGCCGCTGGCACATGCTGTGAAAGATTGATGGCGTTTTCGTATTCAGCTTTGGACTGCAAAGTGACTACGGATTCTTCAGTACGGGAATCTGACATTGAAATTTCACTACTTCTGTAAGCGGGGAGACGGGAAAAACGTCGGGCATTTTCAAGGGCCGGGGTAGCAAGGTCAAGGCGGCACTCTGCCTTCATCGTCATCCGCGCTTACAGTTCCTGCATCTCCTGCAATTGCGCCTCCAGCGTTTCCCGCAGCCCGCTATCCCGTCGGGCGATAAACACCAGTTGCGCCGAGTCCTGCGCGTGCTCGCCGCTGGCCAGGCTGAACTGGCTGCGGTTGCCCACATGTTGCAACCAGAAGGGTTGCTCATTGCCCTGTAAATGCACCAGGCCTTTAAGGCGGAACAAGTCCTTGGGCAGTTGCCCCAGCCAATCGCGCAGGGCTTTGGCCGGCAGGGCCTGGGTGGCTTGCCAGGTCCAGCTTTCGAACAGTTCGTGGTGCGGCGTCGGCACGGGAGTGAAGCCGTTGCGCGGGGTGCGCTCGCCCAGCAGCAGGGCATCGGGGATCTGCGCCTGCACGGTGCTGATCACGCGTGTGCGGGCACCGATAGTTGCGCGCAGGCTTTGCAGTTCGGCGGCGCTGACCAGGTCGGCCTTGTTCAGCAACACCAGGTCGGCACAGGCCACCTGAGCCCGGGACAAGCGTGCGAACTCACCCTCCAGGGCGCCATAGCCGCTGGCGTCCACCAGGGTGATCACCGTATCCAGATGCAGGTGCGCCTTGAGCTGTGGATAACCCAGGGTTTGCACAATGCGTTGCGGGTCGGACACACCGCTGCACTCGATGACGATACGGTCCAGGCGGGGGCGCAGTTGGCTCAGGCTCACCAGCTGCGCCAGCAGGTCCTCTTGCACAGTGCAGCAGATGCAGCCGTTCTGCAGGCTGAACACGGCGTCGGTGACTTCGGCGATGATCGCCGCATCGATGTTCAGCTCGCCGAAGTCATTGACGATCACCGCCATGCGCCCATGTTGCGGCTGCTGGGCGATGCGGTTGAGCAGGGTGGTCTTGCCTGCGCCGAGAAAGCCCGAAACTACCGTGACTGCAATGCTCTCGCTATTCATTCGATCACCGGCGGCAGGCCTTGCCACACGGCTTGCAGCGCCGTGCCTTCAAAGGTGTTGAGGCGGTCGTACACCGGCCGACCATCGACCAGGGTCAGCAGCACCTGGGTCTGGTGGATGTAGTTGCGCGCCGGCTGGGCGAACAGGTCGCGGTCGATCACGATCAGGTCGGCGCACTTACCCACCTCCAGGCTGCCGGTGGAGTGCTCCAGGCCCATGGCGTGGGCGCCGTTGAGGGTCGCCACTTGCAGTGCCTGTTCCAGGGTGATCGGCTCGCCGAAGCAGTCCGGTTCCTGGTTCCAGGGGTTCTGCCGGGTGACCATGGTTTCCAGGGCCAGCCACGGGTCAATCGAGGCCACCGGCCAGTCGGTGCCCATTACCGCCAGGCCGCCTTCGGCCAGCACACCTTTGAAGTCGTAGATGCGCTTGAGGCGCTCGGCGCCATAACCGGAGCGGGCGCCGCTGGCAAACGGCGTCGGGTACCAGGCCGCCGGGGAGAATTCGGCGATCACATTCAGCGCCTTGAAGCGCTTGAGGTTGCCCGGATGCAGCAACGTGCTGTGGGCGCATTGGTGACGAATGCCGCTGTCACCGTTGACCCGCCGCGCTTCGGCGACCGCATCAAGGAATACATCGGAAGCGCCGTCGCCGGTGCAGTGAGCGATCACCCGCAGGCCACGGCGGTCCATGTCCACCACCATGTCGGTGATATGTTCCGGGGTCAGGTTGAGCTTGCCGCGCCAGGTGGAGTCGGCCGCCCAGGGGGTCATCAGGTACGAAGACTTGGGCTCCACGGTGCCGTCGAAGTGGAATTTCACCGCGTTGGCGTTCAGCCGCGCGCTGCGATAGTAGTGACGCTCGCCGCCGAGCAGTTCCCAGCGCCGGCGCACCGGGAAGATATCGTCCTGCCAACTGATCGCGGCTTCCACGCGCAGGCTCAATTCGCCCGCATCGTCCAGCTCCTTGAGGGCGTCCAGACGCCGCTCGCAGACGTGAACATACTTGGTCGCGGTAACGCCACGCGAGCTCTGGAAATGCACGCCGTCGCGATAGGCCCGGCGCAGCACCGCCACCGGGGTCGGCGGCATGGCCGCGTGGATCAGCGCGTAGGCACCGTCGATCATCAATCCGTTGGGTTCGCCGCTGAGTTCGTCGCGCTCCATATAGCCGTTGCGCGGGTCGGCGGTGTGGCGGTCGATGCCGGCCAGTTTCAAGGCGCAGGAGTTGACCATCATGGTCCCCCACATACGGTCCAGCAGCGCCACCGGGCGGTCCGGCATGATGCTGTCGAGCCATTCGCGCCCTGGGGTCAGCCCGGCTTCGCGGAAGGTGTAGCGCACCCAGTATTGGCCGTAGATCCAGCCATCGCCGGGGTGGGCATCGGCGTAGGCGTGGATCGCCGCCGCCAGTTGTTCGGGGGTGGGATCTTCGATGCCCACATCCAGGTCATCGCTGTAGCGTGGCGCCAGGGCGAGGTCGGGATGGGTGTGCATATCGTGCAGGCCGGGCATGCAGAATGCGCCCAGCAGGTCATGTTGGCGGGTCTGCGGGCCGATCAGGTGTTGCAGGTCGGCGAATGTACCGACTGCGATAAAACGTCCCCCGCGAATCGCCACCGCGTCGGCCCACGGCTGGGCCGGGTCGAGGGTGTAGAAGCGGCCGTGGTGCAGCACCAGGTCAGCGTGCTCGCCGACAACGGAGTGGGTGGAAGTGAATTGGTCGGAAGCGGTCACGGGGGAAACCTCAATATTCAGAAGCGGCGACGATCAAAGGGTGGGAGCTGGCTTGCCTGCGATGGCATCACCGCGTTGTGCCTGTGGGACCGAGTTGCCCGCATCGCGAGCACGCTCGCTCCCACATAAAGCTCAGCGGTTGGCGCGCAGGCCCTCGACAAACCCGGCAATCCGCTGGCAAGCGTCTTTGAGGGTGTCGTCGGCGACGGTAAAGGAGATGCGCACAAAGCCTTCGGCACTGGCGCCAAACGCCTGGGCATCGAGCACCGACACCCCGGTGGCGCGGAACAGCTGCCAGGCAAAGTCCATGCTCGACAGCCCGGTGCGGCGCACGTCCACCAGCATAAACATGCCGGCCTGTGGCACCCGGCAATCAAGGTCGGCGATGCCACCCAGGCCGGCCACCACCAGGTCGCGCCGGCGGCGATACACCGTGCGCGCGTCGCTCACCACCTCATCATCCAGCTCCAGGGCCTTGATCGCCGCTTCCTGGATAAACCCGGGCAAGCCATAGAGCATGCACAGCAGCAGGTTATCCAGGTGGCCGACCAACGCGGTCGGCGCCACCACCCAGCCCACGCGCCAGCCGGTCATGGCGTGGGTTTTCGACAGGCTGTTGAGCACCACGGTGCGCTCGGCCATGCCTGGCAGCGAGGCAATGCTCAGGTGCGGCTGGTCGTAAGTGATCTGGCCGTAGACCTCATCGGAAATTACCCACAGGTCGTGCTCACGGGCGACTTCGGCCACCCACTCCAGCTCTTCACGGCTGTAGACGTTCCCGGTGGGGTTGCACGGCGTGGCCAGGGCAATGCCCCGGGTCTTGGCGGTAATGGCTTTTTCCAGGGCCGCGCGGGTCAGGCGAAAGCCGTTGGCTGCCGGTTGCTCGATGGTCGCGATGCGCGCACCGGAAGCGTGGATGCACGCCTCATAGGTCAGGTACATCGGCTCCGGCACCAGCACTTCGTCGCCATGGCTGAACAGGCACAGCGAGGTGGCGAACAGGCCGTTTTGCGCACCCGCCACCAGGGCCACGTTATCGGCGTGTACGGCGATACCTTGCAGACGGCTTTGCTTGGCCGCAATCGCCTCGCGCAGGGCCGGTCGGCCGAGGACATGGGTGTAGTGAGTGTCGCCGGCGCGCAGGGCATCGACGGCGGTTTCGCAAATGGCACTGGTGGTGGCGAAGTCGGGATCGCCGACGCTCAACACAATCACATCTTCGCCACGGCCACGGGCTTCGACGGCCGCGTAGTGAATATCCCAGGCGCTGACGGACTCGCCACTAATGCGCTCGACAAACGGTGAATAACGCATCCTTGTTCTCCTAAAATTGATTCAAGCCTGGCGCTGCGGGACTTTGCCCCAGCGCGAGAAGACGTGTTCGATCACGAACGCCAGGACAATGTAGATCACCGCCACGGCCAACAGTGGCTCATACACCCGCAGCGTCTGCGCCCGCACCAGGTTGGCGGCGCCGAGCAGGTCGGTGACGGCCACGGTGGAGGCCAGCGCGGTCGCCTTGAGCAGCAACACGGTTTCGCCCACCAGGGTCGGCTTCACCAGCTCCAGGGCCCGTGGCAACCAGACTCGGCGCAGCACCATCAGGCGTTTCATGCCAAACGCCCGCGCCGCTTCCAGCTCGCCCCGTGGTACTGCACGCAGGGCGCCGCGCAGCACCTCGCCGACATACGCACCGACACACAGAATCAGGGCCAGGGCCACGTACCAGAAGCCTTCACGCAAATACGGCCAGAGGAAGCTGCCGCGAATCAGCGGGTAGCTGGCAAACACGCTGCCCACGCCGTAATACAGGATGTAGATCTGCACCAGCAGCGGCGTGCCTCGGAACACCGCGGTATAGGCGCGTAACGGCCCACTGATCAGCGGGTTGGACGACAAGCGCCCCAAGGCCACCAGCACCGCCAGCAAAAAGCCAAACACCCCGGACAGGGCCAGCAACTTCAGGGTGATACCCAGGCCGTGCAGCAGCTCGTTGCCAAAACTGTTGATCCATGAAAAGTCCATCGGCTGCGCTCCTTAGTGCTGCGGCATCCAGCGGTTGATCCGTCGCTCGAACACCCGGAAGGCGCCGTTGGAAATCAGGGTGATGATGAAATACACCGCCGCCACCGCCAGGTAGAACACCAGGTAATGCTTGGTGGAGCCGGCCGCCTGTTTGCCCACCGAGAGCAACTCGCTGTAGCCGACGATGCTGATCAGCGCGCTGTCCTTGACCAGCACCAGCCACAGGTTCGACAGGCCGGCCATGGCAAACGGCAACATGCTCGGCAGCAACACCCGGCGCACCAGCAGCCAGCGCTCGATGCCAAAGGCCCGCGCCGCCTCCAGCTGGCCGACGGGAATGGCCTGGATCGCGCCGCGAATGATCTCCGCGGAGTACGCGCCCTGAACGATGCCCAGCACCAGCACGGCGGCGATAAAACCGTTGACCGTCACGCTGTCGCGGCCCATGGCGGCCATCGCCATATTCAGCAGGTCGGTGCCGGCGTAATACAGCAGTAAAATCAGCAGCAGCTCCGGCACCGCGCGGTACAGCGTGGTGTACAGGTTGGCCAGGCGCACCATCCAGCGTGGGCCCTTGAGCTTGATCATGGCCACCAGCAAACCGATGCCCAGGCCCAGCACAAAAGCCCCGGCGGAAATCTGCAAGGTCACCACCGCGCCCTGGAGCAGCGCGTTGAGCCAGCCGTCGGCGACGAACAACTGGGTGAGTTCGGACAAAGAAATCATGGCGCGTTCCGTTGGACGTTATTGCGCGGAAATATCGACGCTGAAATAGCGGCTGCGAATTTTGTCGTAGGTGCCGTCGGCCTTGATTGCCGCCAGCGCGGTGTTGAGCTGCTCGCGCAGGCGGTCGTCACCCTTGCGCACGGCGGCACCGATACCGGAACCGAACAACGGGTCTTTGGGCGCCAGGCCCTTGTCAGCCAGGCCACTGCCGGCATTGGACTTGAGCATCGGCTCGATGGTCAGCGCGTCGGCCAGCATCACGTCGATGCGCCCGCTTTGCAGGTCGGCGGTCATGTCGTCCTGGGTGTTGTAGTAGCGCAGGGTCGAGCCCTTGGCGTAGTAGGCCTTGAGGTAGGTGGCGTTGGAGGTCGAGCCCTGCACACCAATCAACTTGCCCTTGAGACCTTCGGGGGTGGTGACCAGGTCCAGGCTTTTGTCGGCGACCCACATGGCCGGGGTCTGGTAGTAGGGGGCGGTAAAGGCGATGACCTTTTCGCGCTCTTCGGTGATGCTCAGGGAGTTGAGGATCACGTCGATCTGGCTCGATTGCAGCGCCGGGATCAAACCGTCCCAGGACACTTCCTTGAGCGGGCATTGGGCTTGCAGGCGTTCGCACAGGGCCTTGATCAGGTCCGGTTCGAAACCGCTCCAGGCGCCATTGCCGGCTTTTTCGGAGAACGGCGGGTAGGGTTCCAGGGCGATGCCGAACACTATTTTTTCGGCGGCCACTGCACTGTGGGAAAGCACGGCGAGCACGCAGCCGGCGGCGAGGGATTTCAGAGAGTTATGCATGGCTTGACCCTTTCGAAGTTATTGTTTTGAAGGATGGAAGCGGCAGTTCAAACGCGATTGTCCTGGGCCATGACGAACTGGCGGCAACGCTCGCTGGTGGGGTTCTGGAAGACTTGCTGGGGCGTGCCTTCTTCTTCAACCAATCCCTGGTGCAAAAACATGACCTTGCTCGATACATCCCGGGCAAACGCCATTTCGTGGGTGACGAGGATCATGGTGCGGCCTTCTTCGGCGATGCCCTGGATCACCTTCAGCACTTCGCCGACCAACTCCGGGTCGAGGGCCGAGGTGGGTTCATCCATCAGCAATACGCGCGGGCGCATGGCCAGGGCGCGGGCGATGGCCACGCGCTGTTGCTGACCACCGGAGAGGAAGGCCGGGAAGGTATCGCGCTTGCTCGCCAGGCCGACTTTTTCCAGCAGGTGCTCGGCGTGGGCGATGGCGTCCTTGCGGTCTTCACCCAGCACATACACCGGTGCTTCGATGACATTTTCCAGCACGGTGCGGTGGGGCCACAGGTTGAAGCTCTGGAACACCATGCCCAGTTGCGTGCGCAGGCGTGCCACCTGGTCGGGATCGGCGATCAGCGGGTTGCCGGCGCGGTCCTTTTTCAGGCGCACTTCTTCGCCATTGATGCGCAGGCTGCCGCTGCACGGGATCTCCAGCAGGTTGATGCAACGCAGCAGGGTGCTTTTGCCCGAACCGCTGGAGCCGATCAGCGACACCACATCGCCTTCGTTGGCGCGCAGGGAAATGCCTTTGAGAACATGGTGCGCGGCATAGCTCTTGTGCAGAGCATCAATGGCGACCACCGGGGTGACTGGGTTCAAGGGTTATCCCTCTTTATTTTTGTAGATGAGGCAGTTTTCTGCAGGAGCCGGCTCCTGCGCAAAGCTGCACAGGCATGCAGTGATGAGGATCGAGAATAGCCACTGGCCACATGAGGTCAATCGAGCATTTTTCGCTCGATATTGAAATTTAATTCAACTGTCCCGTTCGCCGGTGGCTATGTCTGACGGCTGATTCCGGCTATGGTGCGGGTATCTTCGAGCAGGTGAACATCCATGCGTTACCCCTCCATGACCGCCTTGCGGGCGCTGGACGCGGTGGCCCGGCTGGGCAGCGTGTCCGAGGCAGCCGCCGAGCTGAACCTCACCCCCAGCGCCATCAGCCACCAGATCAAGAGCCTGGAACAGACCCTGGGGTTTGCCCTGACCGAGCGCACCGGGCGCAACATCCGCATCACCTGGCAGGGCGAGCGCTATGCCCGGGATATCCATGGGCTGCTGGCCAATATCCTTGAAGCCGGGCAGCGTTTCGATGGCCAGCAGGTCAGCGGGCGCCTGTGTATCAGCAGCCCGGCGGGGTTTGCCACCTATTGGCTGTGCACCCATATCGCCGACTTCCAGGCACTTTATCCACAGGTCGAACTGCACCTGATATCACCGCGCACCCCGGACGACACCAGCGACCACGGCGCCGACCTGTTTATCGCCTACGGCATGGGCGACTGGCCTAACCAGCATGTGCAGAAAATCGTCTCGCTGCGTTATTTCCCGGTGTGCAGCCCGCGCCTGGTCAACACCATGGGCGGCCTGAAGAACCCGGAACACCTGGCCGGCGCACCGCTGCTGCATATGATCGACTACTCCGACTGGCGCGTATGGCTGGCCGCCGCCGGGGCGCCGAATGTGGATGTGCAGCGTGGCATCGTGTTTGCCGATGCGCACTTTGTGCAGTCGGCGTGCATCGCCGGCCAGGGCATCGCCATGGGCGACAACCTGATCAGCGGCGAGGCCCTGGCCAGGGGCTTGCTGGTGCGGCCGTTCGAGACCGAGATCGAATCCAACCGTGGCTATTACCTGGTGGCCGATCACCAGAAAGTCGAGCGCCCGGTGGTGCAGGCGTTTAGCGAGTGGGTGAAGTCGCAGCTGGGTGGCGGGCTGTAGTGCGCGGCAATCCGTGAATTTTTTTTGCCAATGGCCGGCAAATTTTTTGCTTGTCCGCCCTCGGAGCGCCCCCTAAGGTCCGACCAATCGACACAGAACAATAAGAAGGAAATGAGCAATGACCACCTGTGCCCAGTCCCTGGTTCGCCTGCTGGAAGGTTATGGGGTAGATACCGTGTTCGGCATCCCCGGTGTGCACACCGTCGAGCTCTATCGCGGCCTGCATGGCAGCCGTCTGCGGCATGTCAGCCCGCGCCATGAGCAGGGCGCCGGGTTTATGGCCGACGGCTACGCCCGCGCCAGTGGCAAGCCGGGCGTGTGTTTCATCATTACCGGCCCCGGCATGACCAATATTCTGACGGCCATGGGCCAGGCCTATGCCGACTCGGTGCCGATGCTGGTGATTTCCACCACCAACCGCCGCGAACATCTGCGCCTGGGCCACGGGCATCTGCACGAGCTGCCGGACCAGCGGGCGATGGTCGCCGGTGTGTGTGCCTTCAGCCATACCCTGCAATCACCGGAGCAATTGCCGGAACTGCTGGCCCGCGCCTTCGCCGTGTTCAAGTGCGCGCGCCCGCGCCCGGTACATCTGGAAATCCCCCTGGATGTGCTGGAGATGCCGGCCATCGACCTCAACCTGATGCCCCGCAGCCTGCCCGGCGCCCCGGCTCCGGCGCCGGCCTCGCTGCGGGCGGCGGTGAGCCTGCTCAATGAAGCGCGGCGGCCGCTGATCCTCGCCGGCGGCGGCGCCCGTGATTGCGCTGAGGTGTTGCAGCAACTGGCCGAACGCCTGCAAGCGCCGGTGGCCCTGACCACCAATGCCCGTGGCCTGCTGCCCATGGGTCACCCGCTGTTGCTGGATGGTGTGCAGTCGTCCAGGCATGGCCGCTCGTTGTTTGACGAGGCCGATGTGATCCTCGCCGTGGGCACTGAATTGGGAGAAACCGACTACGACTTCTTCGGCCTTGGCCCACTGAAATTCAAGGCACCGCTGATCCGCCTGGATATCGACCCGATGCAAGTCATGGGCGTGCAACGCGCCCATGTCGGGCTGGTGGGCGATGCCCGCGAAGGCTTGCAGGCGTTGCTGGCTGCGGTCAGCCCGCCAGCGCCGAGCGGGCGTTGGGCACAGGACAGCGTGCAGCGCGTCAACCGTCTGGAACGCGAGAACTGGAACGCCAAGCAACAGGGGCTGCAAGGCTTGCTGGACCTGCTGCGCGACAGCCTGGTCGACCCGCTGATCGTTGGCGATTCGACCCAGCCGGTGTACCAGGGCGCGGTGGGCTACCAAGCGCCGGCGGCCAACAGTTGGTTCAACGCCGGCACCGGCTACGGCACCCTCGGCTACGGATTGCCAGCGGCCATTGGTGCCAAGCTGGCCAAGCCTGAACGGCCAGTGGTGGCACTGGTCGGCGATGGCGGCCTGCAGTTTGCCAGCAACGAACTGATCGCGGCCCGCGAGGCCGGCATCGGTGTGATCCTGGTGGTGTGGAACAACCAGTGCTACGGCGAGATCCGGGACTATATGCAGGCCCGGGAAATCGCGCCGCTGGGGGTGGATATCCTGACCCCGGACTTTGCCGCGATGGCCCGCAGCTGCCACGTCGCCTATCACACGGCCGACACGCCA
The DNA here is from genome assembly GCF_030687335.1 of Pseudomonas sp. FP818. Taxonomy (NCBI): domain Bacteria; kingdom Pseudomonadati; phylum Pseudomonadota; class Gammaproteobacteria; order Pseudomonadales; family Pseudomonadaceae; genus Pseudomonas; species Pseudomonas sp. FP818. The sequence continues at coordinate 1,090,703 of NZ_CP117427.1, forward strand.
CAGGCCTTGCACGGGTTGTTGCAAACCCTGGTCGACAGCCGTCAACCGGTGATGATCGAGCTCGACGCCGCGCACTACCTGCAAAACGCCTGAACCGCCCTCGGCCTGATCCATATCAACGGGCTCCCCTCGAAAATCCGCTACAACAAACCGGGGCTTACAAAGCCCCGGTTGTCCGCCTGATGACCTCATAAAAACGCAGACAAACCTGTACCCAGGGGCCAACCCCCAGGCCAGGTTATTAAAGGAATAATGCGATGGCCCTTTCTCTGTCACGTTTGGCCTGGATGGGGGCGACGCTGTGTCTTGCGCTTCCCCTGCACGCCAACGAACCCGCCAAACCCGATACCGAACTGATTGCCCAGGGCAAATACGTTGCCCAACTGGGTGACTGCATCGCCTGCCACACCGCCAAGCAAGGCCCCGAGATGGCGGGTGGCCTGGAGCTGAGCACGCCCATGGGCATCATCTACTCCAGCAACATTACCCCGGACCGCGAGACCGGGATTGGTGCCTATACCTTCGAACAGTTCGACCGTGTGATGCGCGAAGGCGTGACGCCGGCGGGTATGAACCTGTACCCGGCGATGCCGTATCCGTCCTACGCGAAGATGAGCGAAGAGGACATGCGTGCCTTGTTCGCCTACCTGATGCACGCCGTCGAGCCGGTGAAACAGGCCAACCTCGAAGCCGACATGGGCTTCCCGTTCAACCAGCGCTGGGGCCTGGCGTTGTGGAATTTCATGTTCCTCGACAAGCAACCGTTCCAGCCCGACCCGGCCCGGGATGCCGTGCTCAACCGGGGCGCCTATCTGGTCCAGGGCCTCGGCCACTGTGGCTCGTGCCACACCCCGCGCGGTATCGCCTTCCAGGAAAAAGCCATGAGCGACGCCGGCAGCAGCGGCGAGCATTACCTGGGCGGGGAAACCGTCGAGCATTGGCGCGCCTTGAGCCTGCGCAACCTATGGACGGTGCAAGACACCGTGCAACTGCTCAAGACCGGGCAGAACCGCTTTGCCACGGTATCGGGCAACATGGTGGACGTGATCCGGCACAGCACCCAGCACTTCACGGATGCTGACCTGACGGCCATTGCTACCTATCTCAAATCCCTGCCACCGGGCAAGGATGACCTGCCGATGCCGGCCGTCGCCAAAGGCCCGGCCGAACTGCCCAAGGACTTGTTCACCAGCCGTGGCGGCCTGGGCTATATGCAGTTCTGCAGCGATTGCCACCGCAGCGATGGCGCGGGCGTGAAGGGCCTGTTCCCGGCATTGGCCGGCAACACCGGCGTGGTTGCCAGCAACCCGACCTCGTTGCTGCACATCACCCTGACCGGTTGGGAAACCGCCGAGACCGCCGCCCATCCACGGGTCTACACCATGCCGGGCTTTGCCAGGCTTGCGAACAACGAAGTGGCGGAAATCCTCACCTTTGTGCGCACACGCTGGGGCAACGAAGGCACGCCGATCAGCACCGCCCAGGTGAAGAAAATGCGTGACCAACTCAACCCGGTGAGCACCGACTCCTCGGCGTTCGAGACGCCGCGCCTGGCCAACCTGCTGGCAGCATCCAATGCCGATCAAGTGGTCCGCGGCATGCGCCTGCACCTGCAGACCAAGGAACTGCTGCCAGACAATGTCGGCAACGCGCTGAACTGCACCAGTTGCCATCTCAACGCTGGCACCGTGGCGGATGGCTCGCCGTTTGTGGGCGTATCGGCCTTCTTCCCCAGCTACGCCCCACGTGCCGGCAAGGTGGTGAGCCTGGAGGAGCGCATCAACGGCTGCTTCCGCCGCTCGATGAACGGCAAGCCAATACAGCCTCAATCGGCGGATATGCAGGCGATGGTGGCGTACTTCGACTGGATGAAAAACAACACCAAGCCCGAGGATAAAGTCCCTGGCCGTGGTGTCGGCAAGATCGACCCGGCCATCAAGCCCGACCTGGCCAATGGCGAGCAGGTCTACGCCAAGCAATGCGCGGTGTGCCACGGCAGCGACGGCGAGGGCCTGGCCCGTGCCGACGGCAGCCTGGTGTACCCACCGTTGTGGGGCGACCAGTCCTTCAACATCGGCGCTGGCATGGCCCGCACCTACACGGCGGCCGCGTTCGTCAAACGCAATATGCCGATCGGCTTCCACGAGAAATTCCCGTTGGGCCAGGGCGGCTTGTCGGACCAGGAAGCGGTAGACGTTGCCGCCTACTTCTCGCAAAAACCACGCCCGGACTTCCCGGACAAGGTGAAGGACTGGCCGAACGGCGGTAAGCCGGTGGACGCGCGTTACTGACCTCAACCCTGTAGGGGCCGACTTGTCGGCTCCTACAGCGCCAGCCTGAATTCCCGGCTCATCCGATCCTGTTCTTGACGAGATACGTCCATGGCGTTGGCCAATGTCGGCCATTGGCGATCCGCAGGTGGCCGTCGCATTGGACGTGCGCCGCCCAATGTTCTGCCTGGAGCAATCAGTATCCGTTGCCAATCGCCACCTTTGGCGGCGATATGGGCTATGTCCTGTCCCAAACCCAGTACCTGCAGCACAGACAGGCCGAGGGTGACAGCCGCATCGCCTCGCTCCAGAGCCCGCTGGGTCATCTGCGACATGCCGGCGCGTCGAGCTGTGCCAGGCATTTCTCCAGAATATCCAAGCCTTCCTCCAACACCGCCGGCTCGATGGTCAGCGGGGCCAGTAAGCGGATGATATGCCGGGCCTTGCCGCTGGGCATCAGCAGCAATCCTGCGTCGCGGGCCAGGTTCAGCAGTTGTTGGAGTTGGGCGCTGGCTGGGCTGCCGTCGGGGTTGACCAACTCGATACCGCGCATGGCGCCGACGCCGGTCAGGCGGCCGAGGTAGGGCGAGATTTTTTTCGCCTGCCAGGCGGCATGGCGCCCGCAGATCGCGGCTTCCTGTTGTTCGCCCCAGGCTTGCAGGTGTTCGTCGCTCATCACATCCAGGGTGGCCAGGGCGGCCGCGCAGGCGATCGGGTTGCCGGAATAGGTGCCGCCCAGGCCGCCTTTGGGCAGGTTGTCCAGCAAGGCCTTGCGTCCGACCACGGCGCCCAGGGGCACGCCGCCGGCGATGCTTTTGCCCAGCAGGATCAGGTCGGGTTCGATGCCCAGGCGTGAGAAGGCGAAACGCTGGCCAGTGCGGCCAAAGCCGGATTGGATTTCGTCGGCGATCAACAGAATGCCGTGTTCATCGCACAGGCGCCGCAGGGCTCTGGCGAAGGGAATGTCGAGGGCCAGGAAACCGGCTTCGCCCTGCACCGGTTCGAGGATGAAACAGGCCACGTCGGCGATGTCGATTTCGACGCTGAACAGGCGCTCCATGGCTTTGAGTGCATCGTCTGTGGTCACGCCATTGTCTGCGCTGGGGTAGGGCAGGTGATAAACCGGGCCGGGTAGCACGCCGACTTTTTGCTTGTAGGGCGCCACCTTGCCGTTGAGGTTGAGGGTGGCCAGGGTGCGCCCGTGGAAGCCGCCGTCAAAAGCAATCACGGCGGTGCGGCCGGTGGCGCCACGGACGATCTTCAGCGCGTTCTCGGCGGCTTCGGCGCCGCTGTTGGTCAGCATGCCGCTGACCGGGTAAGCCACCGGGATAAAGGCGCTGAGGCGCTCCATCAACTGGATATAGGGCGCGTGCGGCGCGGCATTGAAGGCGTAATGGGTGAGCCGGGTAGCCTGCTCGCGAATCGCCTCGACCACAGTCGGGTGGCAATGGCCGAGGTTGAGCACGCCAATGCCGCCGACAAAGTCGATATAGCGCTTGCCCTCGGTGTCCCAGACTTCGGCGTTGCGCCCGTGGCTCAGGCAGATGGGATGGACGATGGAAATCGACTGGCTGATGGTTTCGTGGCTCATGGATCACGGGCTCGCAAAGGGGCGGTTTGCGCCTATCTAAGCCGCGAGCGCGGTGGCCCGGCAAACGAAATAAAGTCGCCGGGTCATTCGCAAAAATCGGGATGTGGCAATGGCTTTGCGGTGGGAGTGGGCTTGCCCGCGATGGTGGTGTATCAGTCAGCAGATGGGTTGGTTGATTTGGTTGTTGGGGATGTGTACATATCCGTTGCTGCGGTCACGGCCACTTAGGGTTCCGCCCTTACGGCGGCTCACTTTTGGAAGAGCGCCAAAGTAAGCAAAGCGCTCTTGCCCCACCACTCGGTGCCTCGCCTAGGCTCGGCATGCCCGCAGTCAGGCATTGCTCCGTGGGCCCGCCGCGATCGGCCATCCCTGGCCGTGTCGCGGCTACCCCGGCATCCATGCCGGGGTGCCCACTGCGCAATACCTGCCTGCGGCCATCGTGGTTTAACGGGGCGCCTGAGATCAAGATCAAAAGCCAGATCAAAAGCAGAGCAACAGCAACAGCAAAGCCGGGGCGTGAAGCTGCATTCCCCCCCTGTGGGAGCTGGCTTGTCGGGTCGCCGCATCGCTGCGATGGCGGTGTATCAGCCAATACATTTATCGACTGAGACACCGTCATCGCAGGCAAGCCAGCTCCCACAGGGGTACGCGCACGCTTCGACGATCAGGTCGGCTCTAAGGCCGCCTCGCTTTGCTTGTGATTTTGATCTTAGGCGCCCCGTTAAACCACGCTGGCCGTCATCCGACATTGATTTGGGGGGTAACCCGGCAGGACGCCGGGTTAGCCGCGCTGGGCCATGGATGGCCCATCGCGGCGGCCCCCCAAATCAATGTCGGATGACGGGCACACCGAGCCTAGGCGAGGTGCCGAGTGGTGGGGCAAGAGCCCTTTTGGTTACTTTTGGGGCTCTTTTCCAAAAGTGACCCGCTGTAAGAGCGGAACCAATAGCCGCCGTTACCGAAGCAACGGATATGTACACATACCCAGAAGAGAGTGTGTAGATACCTATGCCGCGATGGGGGAGCATCAGGCAGCCCATCAGTTGACTGATACACCACCATCGCAGGCAAGCCCGCCCCCACAGTGAGAGTGGGTGTACTCCACCATCCACTGCAAAAACGCCTTCACCTTGGGAATCTCCCCAGCATGCTCGGCATGGGCGATAAAGTGCGCGCCACTGCTGGGCATCGCATAGTCCCATGGCACCACCAGGCTGCCCTGGGCCAATTCGTCAGCCACCAGGTAGTGCGGCACCAGTGCCACGCCGTAACCCGATTGCGCCGCGCGTATGCACATGTAGAACGTGTCGAAGCGCGGCCCGTGGTAGCTGTTCTGTGAATGCAGGCCCTGTTCCAGGAACCACTCGTGCCAGGCCTCGGGCCGGGAGGTGCATTGCAGCAAGGTGTGTTGCGATGAAGCGTCGCTGCCCTGGGCGACAAACCCCGGTGCGCACACCGGCACTACCGCTTCGCGAAACAGCTCAATGCAGGTGGCCCCCGGCCATGACCCCTGGCCGAAGAAGAACGCGATATCGGCCTTGGCCTGCAGCACGTCGAAGGGTTCGAGCTCGTTGCGCACATCCAGGTGGATATTCGGATGACGGGCGGCAAAGTCCTTGAGCTTGGGCACCAGCCAGCGGTCGCCGAAGGTCGGTTGGGTGGCGATGCGCAGCACCTCGGTTTCACCACCGTAGGTGAGGATATAGCGACTGGAGATATCCACCTGGGTCAGGATCTTGTGCACTTCTGCCAGGTACAGCGAGCCCGCCGGCGACAGGTACAGACGCTGGCGCACGCGTTCGAAGAGCTTGTGGCAGAGCATTTCCTCCAGTTGCGCCACTTGCTTGCTCACCGCACTTTGGGTCAGGTGCAGTTCTTCGGCGGCACGGGTGAAGCTCAGGTGCCGGGCAGCGGCTTCGAAGCATTGCAGGGCAGTCATCGAAGGGGTCAAGCGTTTTGAGATCATGGGAGTTCATTCCAAACAGGAAGGAGCCTTTGCCTAAACGTCATTTGTGACCCAGGTGTAAAGCCGTTGATACTGACCGGCAACACTATAAATAAACTGGCCCGGGTTTGCGGCGCCAAATAATAAAATCCAACACGGAGAGCCTTGCATGCAGCATCTGAAATCCACCCTGGCAGCACTCACCGCCGCCACTGTCCTGGGCCTGGCCGGCACCGCTCACGCAGGCGCGACCCTGGACGCGATCCAGAAAAAGGGCTTTATCCAATGTGGGGTCAGCGACGGCTTGCCAGGCTTCGGCGTGCCGGACGCCCAGGGCAAGATGACCGGCATCGACGTTGATGTGTGCCATGCCGTTGCCGCCGCCGTGTTTGGCGATGCCTCGAAGGTTAAATTCACCCAACTGACCGCCAAGGAGCGCTTCACTGCGTTGCAATCCGGGGAAATCGACGTGATCTCGCGCAATACCACCTGGACCAGCTCACGGGATTCCGGAATGGGCCTGGTGTTTACCGGCGTGACCTATTACGACGGTATCGGGTTTCTGGTGAATACCAAGCTGGGAGTGGCCCACGCCAAGGAGCTGGATGGCGCGACCATCTGCATCCAGGCCGGCACCACCACCGAGTTGAACGTCTCGGATTACTTCCGTGCCAATGGCATGAAATACACCCCGATCACCTTCGACACCGCCGATGAAAGTGCCAAGGGCCTGGAAGCCGGCCGTTGCGACGTGCTGACCACCGACCAGTCGGGCCTGTACGCCCAGCGGATCAAGATGGCGCACCCGGATGAGTTTATCGTGCTGCCGGAAGTGATCTCCAAGGAACCCCTGGGCCCGCTGGTGCGCAAGGGTGATGACGACTGGTTCAGCATCGTCAAGTGGACGCTGTTTGCCATGCTCAATGCCGAGGAAATGGGCATCACCTCGAAGAACGTCGAGGAACAGGCCAAGACCACCAAGAACCCCGACATCGCCCGCCTGCTGGGGGCCGATGGGGAGTACGGCAAGGATTTGAAGCTGCGCAAGGACTGGGTGGTGCAGATCGTCAAGCAAGTAGGCAACTATGGCGAGGTGTTCGAGCGCAACATTGGCCAGGGCAGCGTGCTGAAGATCCCGCGCGGCCTCAATGCGCTGTGGAACAACGGCGGCATCCAGTACGCGCCGCCGGTGCGCTAACGGTTATTGCGAAACCCGGTCCTTGCCCGCGGCCTTGGACCGGTACAGCGCCTGGTCCGCCCGGGCCATCAGGTCGGCGGGTGATTCGCCATCGAGGCGCTGTACCACCCCCAGGCTCAGGGTCACGTTGAAATCGCCCATGGGAGGCAGGTCGAGCACCGCCCGGCGAATGCGCTCGGCCAGTATCCGGGCGGTTTCCACGGTGCTCTTGGGCATAATCAGCATAAACTCGTCGCCCCCCCAACGTGCCAGCAGGTCGCCCTGACGCACGCAATGCTCCAGGCATTCGACTACCCGCAGCAGGGTGGCATCGCCCACGGCGTGTCCATGCTGGTCGTTGATCGACTTGAAGTCATCGACATCCATGGCAATCACCGCCAGCGGCAGACGAAACCGCTGAGCGCGCGCGCACTCTTCGAGCAGGGCTTTTTCCAGGCGATAGCGGTTGGCGATGCGGGTCAAGGTATCGCGCTCGGCCAGGGAGCGGTTTTCCTCGAGCTGTAACTGCAGTTGCTGGTTGACCCGCGACAGTTCGCGGGTGCGTTCAGCCACCAGCGCTTCAAGGGATTGGTTGCGCCGCTCAAGCTGTTCCAGGGAGCGTTTGCGCTCATGAATGCTGCGGTGGGCGCCGACCATGCGCGACACCGAGCCATCGGCATTGCGGGCAATGATGTAGCCACGGTCTTCGATCCACAGCCAGGTACCGTCTTTTTTTCGACAGCGGTATTCGGCTTGATAGTGAGGGGTGCGGCTATTGATGTAGTCATCGAAGACTTTCATCACATGGGGGTAATCGTCGGGGTGGATCACGCTTTCCCAGGTGAAGACGGTGTTTTCCAGGGAATGGTGATCGTAACCGAGCATTTCGTACCAGCCGGGGTTGCGATAGACAAACCCGGTGTTGGCATTCCAGTCCCAGATTCCATCGCTGACCAGTTCCATGATGGCATGGACCAGGTCGGCGTTGACGTCGAAAAGCTCACTGTTCAACGGATCCAAATCGGATGTATCGCCCATCTGCGCGCTCCCTGCGAGGATGCCGGCTCATTGTGGCCAGTCAGGTGTTAACGCCGATACTCCGTGGCTGGGCGTACTGTACAGCGAGGTTTGCCTGGGTAAAATTGTGGCTAAACGCCATTATTGTTGATGGCCAAGCTAGAGCGGTTCCACCATGCGGGTAGGAGCCGAGCCGTTGGCGTTGTGCTGGTAAATCGCCTCCGGCTGCCCTTGCTCATTGAAAAACACCTGGCCGATGCCGGCACTGTTCCACAGACGCTCTCCCGCTTCGGCATGTTCCGGGATATACGGCACCACTTGCATGCGCCGGCGCCGGGTCAGCCAGTTCAGGGGCGAGCGTGGTGAGTAGAGCCAGCGGTTGAGGCGGTCGAACCATTCCAGCAGGCGCGGCGGGAATTGGTTCTTGATGCCGCTGCTGGTGATCTGCCAGATATTCGGCCCGCCGTTGCGATGGCGGATCAGCACCTGGTAGACGAACGAGTAGTGCACATCCCCCGACAGAATCACGTAGTTACCTGGGGTGCGCGAGTGGCGGAAGATATTCAGGATCACCTGCGCGGCGCCACGGTGGGCCATCCAGTTTTCGGCATCGACCAACAGTGGGTAACCGCACCAACTGAAGACTTTCTGTACCGTCTCGATCAGCTTGACGCCGAAGATCGGCGCGGGCGACACGATGATTGCCGAAGGGTGGTCGAGCAGTTCTTGTTGCAGCTCACTCAAGGCTTCCCAGTCCAGCAGGCCGGACGGTTGCTTGAGGGTGAATTCACTGCGCCAGCGACGCGTACGGGTGTCGATGACCACCAGCGCCGGGGTTGTGGGCAGCACGTAATGCCACTGTTGAAACTGCAGGAGTTCTTCGAGCAATTGGTCCTGGGCGGGCGCGGGTAAATGGTTGTCGTGCTGCTGGGCCGTCGCGCTCAGGGCCAGGGTTTTTTCCACAAGCGCGGCGAAGGCATCGGGGTTGTTGCCCCAGCCCTGGCAGAGCATATAGGCGAGCAAGGCGTTGCCGATGATGCGTTTGGAGAACGGATGGCCATAGGCGGTCTGTTCCCACTGGGCGCTGAGGTTCCAGTCATCGGTGATGTCGTGATCATCGAAAATCATCAGGCACGGCACATGGGCGAACACCCGGGCCACACCGCCCAGACCGTCGCGAAACTTATCCACAGGCACCTGTTCGCGGGCGTAGCGCGCCCGTTCCTCGGCAGTGAGCCGAGTGGGCGGCTGTGTGGCGATCAGGGTCCAGGGGGTGGGCGACCAGACCAGCAGGTACATGGCCATGACTTCAGCGAAGGTCACCAGGTGGTTGTCGGCGGTGCTGCTGGTGAAGATCGGCTTTTTCACCCCGCCAAAAAAGCGTTCGCGCAGGGTCTCGTTGCTCTCCAGGGCCGGCAACAGATCGGCGCGATGGTAATAGCTGGCAGGGTGGTCGTAGAGCTTGGCACTGTCGTCCACCACGGCGCCATCGAGGCGCTCATCGAACAGGCCCAGGCGCGCAATCAGCCCATGGATGGCGCGCAGCATCGGCCCGGCCACATCGTCGGCGTACACCTGGTCGCCACTCATCATCAACAACGCCGGGCGCTGGGCCAGGCTGCGGTCGGCGGCCAACAGGCGATCAGCGCAGAGCAGGCCCTCGTCGGCGTAATGGTGGGGTTTGCGGCAAGAGCCGTGCAGCAACTGGCGGATACGGCTGTGCAGGATGAAGTCCGGGGCCTGGGCGCCTGGGTACAACAGATGCGGGGCCCATTGGGCGATGCCGGCGCCACCCTCGATCAGCAGGTCATAACGGATGGGCACGTCCTGGGGCAGCGGCGTGGCCAGCGACACATCAATCAGGTGGATAAACGCCGCGCGGCCCACGGCAATGACCTGGCAGCGTGTGGCGTCGAGGTCGATATCCAGGGACTGTTCGCCCTCGTCCTGACTGAACTGCAACCGCAAGGTCAATGCCAGCGCGCGACTGCCCACCAGCCACAACACCAGGCGACCCGGCTCCAGGCGACGCAATAGGGGGCCGGCGAGGACGGCGGGCAATGTGTCGGGTTGCAGCATGAAAACACGGCTCTTCGTGCGGGATTGGACTGGCTAGGTTAACGCAGTGGATGTCGGTGTTTTGTCAAAGCAGGCTTGTTGTGGCGAGCGGATACATGTGTTCACCAATCTTACGGTCATTGGCTGATACCCGCTGCTAGCCTCGACATGTACTTATTGTTCAAAGGCGCAAAGGAATGCTTCGTCAGCCAGACTCTCATTTGTTACGCCGTGGCCGGTACTCGGAGCCAGGCCGATCCTATCTGATAACCGCCATCGTGTATGGGCGACGGCCATTGTTCCGTGATCTGCGCCTGGGCCGATTGTTGGTGGCCGAGCTTAAGCGTACCCATGACTCAGGCCAGGTCAACTCGCTGGCCTGGGTCATTATGCCGGATCACTTTCATTGGCTGTTTGAGCTGCAAGAGATGGGGTTGGCGCAAGTCATGGGGCGGACCAAGTCCCGGAGCACGCTGACGATAAACCGTGCTCGCGGTACCACGGGGCCGTTTTGGCAGCGTGGTTATCATGACCGTGCGGTGAGGGCTGAAGAGGACCACCGGAAAATCGCTCGCTATATTATTGCCAATCCGCTGAGGGCAGGGCTGGTGAAGCATATCGGTGACTACCCATTATGGGATGCGGTCTGGCTCTGAGTTTTGTGATGTGGTTGTGGCGAGCGGGCTTGCCCGCTCGCCACAGAGGTAGGCACAGTGGGCCGCGCGGTCAGCATGGGGGCTGCGTGACCTTGGGGACGGTAAAGCGGAATTCACTGCCACGCCCCAGCTCGCTTTCGGCTTCGATCCGCCCGCCGTGGGCCTTGACGATGCCCTGGGTGATGTACAGCCCAAGGCCGCTGCCCGTGGGGTTGTTTTCGGTCAGGGTCCAGTAGCGATCAAACACGTGGGGCAGTTGGTCAGGGGCAATGCCTTCGCCGGAGTCGCGCACCGCAAACACAATCTCCTCGCCATTGCTCATCGCCGAAATCCCGATCTTGCCCTGGCGCGGGGTGAACTTGATGGCGTTGCCGATCAGGTTCGACAGTACCTGGAACAAACGCTCCGGGTCGGCGTTGATCTGCAGGCCGGGTTCGGCGTTGAACGACAGGTCAACCCCCTTTTCCTGGGCCAGGGGCGCCAGCAGCGCATAGGCTTCTTCGAGGATCTGGCTGACGTCCAGGGGCACCGGCTTGACGGTATAGCGGCCCGCCTCGATCTTTGAGGTGTCGAGCAAATCCTCCAGCAACACATTCATGCGCGCGGCGGCCTGCTGCATGGTGTCGATGGCCGAGGAAATTCGCCGCGAGGTGTGGGTACCATCAGAGCTGAACGCCTTTTGCATCATGCCGCACAGCATTGAAATCACGGTCATCGGGTTGCGCAGGTCATGGGACACCACCGCCACCAGTTCATCCCGGGCGTGCACCGCTTGTTGTTCGCGCAGGACCTGGCGGGCCAGGTCGTTTTCCAGGGCCGAACGGCGCAGGTCGTTGGCGGCGAAACGGTCGCCAGAGCTCCACTTGGTGGAGATGCCAGCCATTTCCACCTTCCAGATTTCAAACGAGGTGCGTGGGCGAAGGCGCAGGCCCGCGTCGGATTTTTCCAGGGCCAGCGGTTTCTGCGGGTCGCCGCTCCACTGGATGTTCTCTTTGACTTCCGGGCGGAACCACAGCACGCCGTTGTCCACCGGCTTGGGCAGGCTCATGGCCAGGACGCCACTGGCCACTGGCTGATAGTCGGCTGCGGGCGGGTAGACCGCTGACAGGTGGTGGCTGGCAAACACCGGTTGCCCGGTGTCCTGCAGCCATTTGTGTAAGGCGCGGATCTGCGCCGGATCCGGGCAGTTGCCATAGCGATGCAGTTGCTGGCCTTCAATGATCGCCACGCCACCGGCCAGGACCAGGTCCATCAACACCTGCGGGCATTGGGCCAGGCCGTCGAACACCGTGTCCGCTGACGCGCTCATTGCCTGGTTGAGTGTGTCCAGGGCCTCGACTTTTTCTTCACGCTGGCGGCTGATATCCAGGGCCTCCATGGCGCTGATCTGCAACGACAGCACCTGGCCGATGGTCTGGCAGGTGGTGCGCAGGTCGTTGGGCACGTGCAGCGGCTCGCGGTTGCCGCAACTGATCAACCCCCACAATTTGTCGCCTTTCATCAGCGAGATGCTCATGGACGACAGCACGCCCATGTTCTTCATGTACTGGCAGTGGATCGGCGACACGCTGCGCAGGGTCGCGAAGCTCAAATCCAGCGGTTGCCCGGTATCCGGGTGCAGCTTGGGTAGCAGCGGCACCGGCTCGTAGTCGGCATTGGGGATGATTCGCAGCCAGTTGGTGCGGTACAACTCGCGGGCCTGTTCCGGAATGTCGGACGCCGGGAAGAACAGGCCGTTGAACAGTTCCATGGACGGCGCGGACGCTTCGGCGATGACCTGGCCGTGGCCTTCCTCTTCGAAGCGATAAATCAGCACACGGTCATAGCCGGTCATGGCCTGGATTTCGCTCACGCTGATTTCGTACAAGGCTTGCAGGGTTTTCGCCGACTGCAAACGTTGCAACATCTTGCCCAGGTTGCTGGCGCGGCCGTTCACCGACTTGGGCTGGAAGTGCTCGTAGCGTGGCTCGAACTCCAGCACCAGCACGCCTTGATGGCGGTGCAGCAGGCCTTCGAACTCGCTCCCGTTGAGGGTGACATGCAGCGCCGGGGCGTCGATAAAGTTAAGTTGACTGGCGATCTGCTGCACCGTGCGCGCGTTGTCCGCGCCCAACAGCGTATCCAGTGGCTGGCCAAGCAAGGTCTCAGGCGGGTGATTGAACAGGCTGGCCACGTTGGCGCTGACTTGCACGATCTGCAGGTCCGGTTCGCGCAGGGTCAGCAGTGCGCCATGAGGCTGGATCGCGCCAGGGAAGCGGATCGGCTCGTCGGCACAGTTGGCCAGCAGTTCTTCAAAATCTTCGGGTTTCATAGCAGTACCTCCTGGCTGTCGAGCCATTGCTCAAAACAGCTGAATGTCGAGCAGGCCGCGTCCTCCGCCTGCTGCCGGCCGAGGTCGTCCAGCGGGACGTGGCCCAAGTAGTCGAGAAAGTCTTTCCAGCGCCGACCAGTCTCGGTGCCGTATATATCGAGAAAGGCGCCGCCATTGCTGGCGTCCAGCGCCAGGCGCCGGGCCATCTCCCGGCGCAGTACCTGGCCGCCGAGGGTCGCGCCTTCGAGCACATACAACACGCCCAGGCAGGCGGCCGGGGTGTCGAGGCGTGGCAGGCGAGGGCAGAGGGGCAGGGCGGCAATCGCCTGGCTGGTGAGGCCCAGGGCAATCAGGTCACTGTGTAGGGTAGGAGTTTTCACCCGCAGCGCCTGGTTGAATCCCACAGGAATCAAGGCGCAGTCGTACAGTCGTGATTCCAGCGGGTGGTAGAAACCGTAGTAAGCCTCAAACAAACGCCGATACCCGTCGGCATCCAACTGCGGGGAAAAGAATGGCAAGCGTTTTTCCAGGGCCACATGGAGCAGGGCTGTGCCTGCGCGCAAGGCTTCAAGCAGGGAGGGCGCCGCGACGTCATGGGCCTGTGGATGCATGCAGTAAGCTCGGACTGGTCGGCCAGGGCAAACCATGGCTGACGCGTGGGTGAAGGGCGGGCAACGATTCTGTTTGTCCCGTCGTCTCTATCTGAAAAGTTAGGTAAAAAATCTGACGCTGTTGTCAGAAAAATAACCCAATATTCAAAAACAGACCCCACACCTTATCGCGAAGTTCGATTGCCGCCGTGTTGTGACGCTATCAGTGCAGGGAGGTACCCTGCACCAATGCCGACTGCACACAGTCAAGCAGGCGCTCGGTGCTCCATGGCTTGGGCAGGAATTTCACCGTATTGCCCAGTTGCGCCGCCATCACCGTATTGCCCGAGGTCAGCACCACCGGCAAGGACGGCCAGCGATGAGCCACGACCTTGCTCAGGTCATACCCGTTGAGCAGGCCGGGCATCTGGATATCGCTGACAATCAGGTCTACCGGATCACTGGTCCGCTCCAGAAAAATCATGCCTTCATCGGCCGATGGGAACGAGGTCACCACCGCGCCGAACTCCTCCAGCACATCCACCATCAACGAGCGAATGATCTCGTCGTCTTCCAGTACCAATATCGATGGCTGAGCCATGATCCTTACTCCACCATCTGGGTTGAGTAAGGTGGAGTGGCAGGCCACGGGATAGGTTCTACTGAATATTTTTTATTCGATGGGTGGTCACTTGGGCGTGTCGCCAGCGTGGATAAAACGGCCGCTGCTTGCGAGCCGCGGGTGGGATAAGCCAGGATGTGGGCCACGTAACTTCACAGCAAGGGATGCGAGTGTGAAAGAACTGATTGGGGCGTTGATCGTCGTTGCCACCGTGTTGTTCGGGTGTACCGGGGTATTGGTCGCCGTCGCGTTTACCACCCAGAAAAGCCGCCTGGAAATACTCAAGACCTTGGGCGGCATGAGCCTTGGCCGCGACCGCTTTATCGGGATCGCCCAGTTGTGGGCCAACCTCTTCCAACGGGTGTTCGGGCAAACGTACCTCGCCCGGCGCCAACTGATCAGTATCCCGCTGTACACCTTGCTCGTGTCGCTGGTGTTTTTTGTGGTGTGGCTGCTGGATCTCTACCTGTTTAAAAATCCCGAGCACGTGTTCAATGTGCCGCCGCCGCCGAATGTGCTGCAAGCCATCAAGGACTTCTACGGCAAGGGGCTGCTGGTGGCGATGGTGATCGACTGCGTGACCATCCAGTTGACCAAATGGAGCATCAACGTGGGAGCGCGTCGCGGGTTTGGTTCGTGGCAGTTCCTGGGGTGCTTTTCGGCGACGATTGCCTTGGCCTACCTGTTGTTCAGTGTGGCGGTCTACTGGTTTCGCTGGTCGGACATGAACGAGCTGTACGCCATGTTGCCCGCTGACGAAGTGCGGCCGACGATCGCGTTCAACCCGTTGCGCAATGTGCTGTATTCGATCGCGCTGTTTCAGCCCGTGACGTTTATCTATGCCACCTCCGAAGGCTTTATCTCCAGTTATTTCATGCCCGAGCCGATCCTGTTTTACTGCGCGGCGACCGGAACCCTCTCGCTGCTCACCATCGGCGTGGTCTATCAATTCGCCCGAGGCGCGGAGCTGTTGCGACGGTTGTGCATGGGCTTTGTCAGCCACGTCGGCACGCCCCGGACCAACGCCATGAGTGTGGTGTTCATGATGCTGCTGGGGCTGGTGTTGGTGCCGTTGTGCCTGATGGCGCTTTATCTGGCTGTCTGAAGATTCGGCCTGTTCCGTCAGAAGCGTTCGTCCAGCAGGGCCGGCAAAGTCAGCTCTTTGACAAAGCTGGCCGATGACAGGCTCAAGGCCATGCGCACCACTTGCACCACGTCGTGTACCGGGATCAACTGCCCGTCGCCACGCTGCTCGGCCTCGAGGCGGGAGGTGCTCAATGGATCCTCGGTATTCAGGTAGCCCAGGTTCAGGCAGGTCACGCCCAGGCGCTGGTGCCGATAACCTTCACGCAAGGCATCGGCCATGCCGCGCAAGGCGAACTTCGACGCGCCGAACGTCACCTCCGGGCGCCCACTCTGTGGCAGGCCTGAGGTGGAGCCGGTAAAGATGATGCGTGGGTTGGGGCTTTTTAACAGCACGGGCAGCAGGCGCTTGATCAGCAGCAGGGGGGCAGTGATGTTGCAGCTGACAATGGCTTCCAACTGCGTGTCTTCATCCTTGAGGAAGCTGTAGGCCTCATCGAACGCCTGTTCTTCCCAGATACCCAGGTTATAGATCAGCGTATCCAGGCCGTCCTGTGCCACCGCCTGCTCGATGAGCTGCGCGGCTTGCGCCGGCTGGCCAAGGTCGGCTTCGACCCATGACACTTCGGCGCCGCTGCTGGATACCAAGCCTGTAGGACGGCTGCGCGAGACCCCGATCAAGGTATCCCCCACGCCGCCCAAGCCTTCCATAAATGCCCTGCCCAAACCTTTGCTTGCACCGACCACCATGGTTCTCATTGATCTCTCCTTGAACTGACGTGCTGATGGAAAGTGCGCATGCAAACAGAGGGCGGGAATGATGGCAATTGAATGGCTGTGTCCAAATGTTTTGCGGGGGAGGGCGCGACTTTTCTTCGGCTGATTTAGAGTGATGGCTCTTTGCTATTTATTCAGTCAAAGTCAAGGAAGAAAATGAAACAGATCGAACGCGACTTCATCACCCTGTTCAATTGCCTGTGGTACCAGGATTTTCCGGTGGAGGTCGATGCTGTTACCAACCGTGCCGGCTGGACAATTCATGTGGGGCTGGTGATACGCGAGTGTGCCAAGTTGCTCGGCGCGCGCGCCTATTTCGAACAGAGCCGGCGCACTGATGCCGTATTGAGATTCCCTGACAAAAGCGTCCTGTCCCATGTCGAATGGGAGTGGGACGAGCCTCATAACGAAAAAGTGAAGGAAATCACCAAGCTGTTGGAGCAATCTGAACCTGCGGCGTTTTCCACGTTCATCTCCTACAGCACCATTAGCCATTTGCCCGCAGCTATCGAGAGGGTTTCCAACCTCTGGGCCGAAGCCAGCAAACCGCTGATCTTTTTTGTTGTGACGTTTGAACAGGTAGGGCGCGACCGGCACTTCCTGGAACTGCAAACGCACGTTTTCAGCCATGGCAAACACAAGCGAGAGCGCACACAGCCAGCCCTGCCTTGGCAGATCAACCGGGCACGCTTCAATAACGTGGACGAGGACAAGTAAACCGCAGGCATAATTGCCGCCTCTACCGCCTGAAGCCCGTGACCTGGAGCCCCTGATGAAACCCGCTGCCTTACTGACCCTGTTACTCACGGCCATGCTTTTCAACACGTCGGCGGTGGCAGCAGGCGATGCCGAGGCAGGCGGCCGGCTGTTCGCCAAGACCTGTGGCGGTTGCCACAGTGTCGGGTTGAACGCCCGTGGCGGCTTTGGGCCACAGCTCAACGGGGTGATCGGGCGGCTGGCGGGCACCACGGCGGACTATCAGTATTCCGACGCGATGAAAAATTCGGGCGTGGTGTGGACGCGGGAGACCCTCGCGGCCTATATCGAGAACCCGAAAAAAGTGGTGAGCGGCACCCGCATGATTTTCTGGGGGATCAGTGATCAGCAGAAGATCGAGAATCTGCTGACCTATCTGGAGACCTTTCAGGCGCAATAGCGCGATACACCCAAATCCATTGCAGGAGCCGGCAAACCGGCTCCTGCAGGATTGGCAGCGATTTCAACTGCCTTGAGGTGTTTCCCCGCGTGCCAGTCGCGCATTGATATCGTCGATTACTGCCGGCAGGTCGACGATGGTGTCGATCAGGTAGTGCGGCCGTGACCCTTCAAATATCTGTGTAATACGCTCGCGTTCCTGCGCCAGTTCTTCGGCCGGCAGCGCCTTGTATTGCGCGTAGGTCCGTCCCAGTGCGTTGCCCGAGCAGGTCAGGGCGACTGTCCACATGCCGGCACTGCGTCCTTCCAGGATTCCTGGCCAGGTGTCATCGACCTTGACGCACGCCGCCACATCGCTGATGCCCAGGGCGATCACATTGGCCAGGGCCTGGGCCGGATGCGGGCGACCGTTGGGCACTTCGTCGGTGGCCACTACATGATCGGCCACATAGCCATTTTGCCGCGCCAACTCGACTACCTTGGCCATCACCACCGCCGGGTAGCCCGAGCACGAGCCGATCTTCAAACCCTTGGCGCGCAGGGTTTCAATCGCCTCCAGCGCACCGGGAATCACTGCCGAGTGCAGGGCGATTTTCTCGATCTGCAACGGCATGAAACGCTCGTACAGGGCGGTGACGTCTGCGTCGGTCGGCTGGCGGTTGAACACCGCACGATAGCGCTCGGCAATCTGCGTCTGATTGCACAGGGTGCGGATGTGATCCCACTTGCCCATGCCCATCGGCCCGCGGGCTTCCTCCAGGGACACGGCGACGCCGAACTCGGCAAAGGCCTCGACGAAAATCTGCGTGGGCGCAAACGAGCCGAAGTCGACGACGGTGCCGGCCCAGTCCAGGACCACGGCTTGCAAGGTAGAAGGTTGTTGGTAATGCATGATCAATCTCCATTTTCGGGTATGAGCAGGCCGTCCCTCGATTCACGAGGTAAGCCGGTTGAGTGCAAAAGGGTGAAGCGAATCAGGTAGCCGGTATGGGGCTGGCCTCGAACAGTTCGGCGATCATCGGTCGGTTGCGCCGGATGCCCAGGCAACACAGGTGGTAGTCGATGGAAAACGGGTGGTCGACGAAGGTGATCGGTGTGGTACCCGGCGTTTCGGCGTATTCCACCGCGGATACAAAGCCAATGCCGATACCCTTGGCGATGGCATGCACGATGGCTTCGCGGCTGTTGAGCTGCATCACGCAGTTGAGGTCCACCCCCAGGCGCTTGCAGCTTTCTTCCACCAGTTGCCGGGTGCGCGAGCTGCGTTCGCGCATGACCCAACGCTCCTGGCTGATCTGCTCGACGTGTACCTCTTTCTGCGCAGCCCAGGGATGGTCGTCGCGCACCACCGCAATGATTGGGTAACGCCGGTACAGCTGCGTATCGAAGCGTTGGTCAAACTCCGAGAGGGCCAGGATTGCCACGTCGATATCAAAATTGAACAGGCGGTCGAGGGTCTCCTTCTCCGGGGAAAACGAGGTCTCCAGCGTGATATCCGGGTGGCGCTGCATCAGCTCGTACGTCAGGTTCATGGCAATGGGCGGCGAAACAGCGCCCAGGCGCAACATCCCGGTCTTGCGCTGCTTGAAGCTGTGCAGCAGTTGCATGGCCTCATCCTCCTGGCCGAACAGGCCCTGGGTGATCCCGTAGAGCGCATGGCCGGCCGAGCTCATCTCGATAAAGCGCCCACGGCGGTGGAACAACTCCACCGAGAACTGCTTTTCCAGGCCGTTGACCTGTTCGCTGACAGTCGGCTGGCCGACGCTCAAGTACTCGGCGGCGAGGGTGAAACTGCCGGTCTTCGCCACCGCATGAAAGGACCGTAGCCACTTGTGGTACTGGTACATAACACATCCTGTTCCAGGGATCAGCCGAGCCGGGTCATCAACGGCGGATAAACAGGGCCACCACCGCGCTGCACAGGCAGGCCGAGGTGACGACGATGAAGATCAGCGACGTATTGCCGGTACTGTCGAGCATACTGCCGATCAGCGGTTCTGCCAGGCCGGCGAACAGATAAGACGAGAAGTTCATCACACCCGTGGCCGTGCCTGCGCGCTTGGCACCCACCAGGTCCGGGCACAAAGCCCAGAAGCTGGACGCCGGGCCGTAGACAAAGAACCCGCAGAGAAACAGCGCCACCAGGCCGACCGCGCTATGGGGCGGCAGGCTCCACATCCACAGGCTGGTCGCGGCGCCGAGGAACATATAGAGCATGATCGCCAGGTAGCGCTTGGAGCCGAACAGCTTGTCCGACACCCAGCCATTGCTCAGGGCGCCGACGGCCATGCCCACCGGCAGGGCGACGGTGATCCACTTTGGATCGATCATGCTGTCGCCGCTTTTCCAGTTGGCGCCGAGGAAATGCACTGGCACCCACACGATCAGGCCGTAGCGCGCAGCGTTCTGGAAACCCAGGGACACGGCGGCAATGATCAGGCGCGCGTTTTTCAGCACCGCCTTGTAGCGCTGGGCCGAGGTTTCCTCTTCACCGTGGGCCACTTCATGGCCCTTATCCTCGGCGTTGGCCACGCCGGTATCGGCCAGGGGTTCGAAGCCCAGGTCCTGCGGGCGCTCACGGGCTACCAGGTAAAACAGGATGCCCCCGGCCAACATCAATAGGACCGGCAGGCGGAAGATCCAGCGCCACTCCAGTTGCAGCACCTCCAACACCACGATGGAGGTCACATAGGACAGCACCGACGCGCAGCCGGCGGCGAACACGTAGAAGCCATAGACCCGGCCGCGCTCGCTGGCGCTCCACCAGTTGGAGATCAAGCGACTGCCCGGCGCCCAGCCCAGGGCCTGGAAGTAACCGTTGATGCCCCACGGCAGGATCAATCCGGCAAAACCACTGGCAAAACTGGTGACCCAGTTGGCGCCACAGGACAGCACCGCGCCCAGGGTCATAATGCGCCGTCCGCCGAACTTATCGGCCAGGTTGCCGTTGATCGCCTGGCCGATGGCATAGGACCAGAGCATGACGGCCGAGATCCAGCCCAGCACCTCCTTGGTCAGGCCGAACTCGGCCTGGATTCCCGGGATGGCGAAGCCGAAGGTCTGGCGCCCGGTGTAGAAAAACAGGTAACAAAACATCGCCGCGAGCAGCATGCGCCACTGGGCAAAACGGAACGACGCCGAGCGAGCGGCAGGGACAGGCAGGGTTTGTGCACGATTCATGATGTTTTCCTTATTGTTATTCGCCCCCGAAGCCGCAGCGACGGGGTGGCACCCTTTACAGGTGCAAGAGGAAAGACTGAATTGCGTTGAGCCTAGGCGGCTTTCGAACCGATAAAGTTTTTGCCGCGTGCACCTTGCAGGGCGAAGCGGATCATCGCGGCGGCCTCGGTGGGCGTGACGCCGTAATCGGCAAACTCGGTTTTTACCTCCAGGCTATGCAGGAAGTTGCGCAACCGGGTCTGGGCTTTGTCCAGGTCATCACCGAACACCCGTTGCAGGGTGCGATCCCGCGCCGCGTCATGTCCCCACGCCAAGCCAAGGACCAGCGGCAAGGTAAAGGAGCAGGCGATGCCATGGGGCAGGCCGTGGTGCAGGGTCATCTCGTAGGAAATGGAGTGGGCTAGCGCAGTCTTGGTATTGGAAAACGCCAGGCCGGCCTTGAGCGCGGCCAAGGCCATGCGCGAGCGCAACTCCTGATTACCGAGGTCGCGCCGCAGCGGTGGCAGGCATTCCAGGATGTCCTCGATGGCCGATACCGCGAACGTGTCCGAAATCGGATTGGCATTGATGTTCCAGATCGCCTCCAGCGCGTGGGACAAGGCGTCCAGCCCCGTCGACACCGTGACCCCGGCCGGTACGGTCAGCATCAATTGTGGGTCGACAATCGCCACCTTCGGCCAGGTGCAATCCAGGTGCAGGGAATACTTCTTGTGGCTGGCCGAATCCCAGATTGTCGCCCAGGGCGTCACCTCACTGCCGGTGCCCGCCGTGGTCGGCGCAGCGATCAAGGTCTTGCAGTGCGCCGGCACAAACGGCTGGCCGGTCGCCAACAATGCCAGTAATTCATCGAACTGCCCGGACTCAGTGCCGACAATCAGCGCCTTGGCCGTATCAATCGCACTGCCGCCACCGACGGCCAGCACCACATCGCAATCCCCGGCTTGCAGCCAGAAGCGCTCGTAGGTTTCACGCAATTGCGCGACATCGGGATTGGGCTGCACATCCTCGACGACATACACCAGACGCTCGCCCAGCAATCCCTGGATCCGCTCGACCAAGCCCAGGCCACGGGCCTCCGGGAAGGTGACGAGGGCGACGGTCTGCTGCGCAGTGATACTGACCAGGTCTTGCAGGCAGCCCCAGCCGAAGCGGGTGTCTACCGGGTTATGGAATCGGGCAGTCATGGCGTGTTCCTGGTTTTTGTTGTTGGAAGTGGCACCAATAGTCGGGGAGGGTGGGGGAGAGCTCAAATCGATAGATTGGGGGGATGGATTGGCTGGGCCGATAGTGGGAATTAAATGGTTTCCCTGAAAGGTTGCGACAGATGTCGTTGCGGGTGAAATGCGGGGTTTGTGCCTGAACTGATTGAACGGGTTTTCAGCGCTCGTCGCCTGGATCGCTATCACCGCGCCATTTATGTCGGTTGCTCTGGGGGATTTCTCTAGCGTGCAGGTTTGGTGGCTTGTCAATCGTCGCAAGCCAAGTAAATGGATGCGTTTCTTGGAAAAGACTGTGATGTGAGCTTTTCAATTTCATCTATCTGTTGGTGTGTAAGTAGGTAGTCATAGATGCATTCGTTCTCGGTTTTCCAGCCCATGATGGGCAGCAAATCCTTGGCTTGCAGGCGGAGCGGGATTTCAATCGAAACATCGTCGGATCCTACGGGGACTACATAGATCAAATGTTTCATGGCGTTATTCTCCGTTTGTCCTCTGGGCCTTTGGTGCGTGCACCAGTGATAGGGTCGAACTCTCCCAGATGCCTCCCTCGTTTGTTATATTTTTCCACCTTTCCTCGTTCAAAGTCCCACTCATAAAGATAGCCGTCCGCATCTTTCCAGCGAGGTCTAAGCCCTCCTCCGCCGTTTATCAGTGTTTTACTTTGTGCGCGGACTGCTTTTGGGAATGCAGTCAGATATTTTGGTTTTGGGTGGTATTTGTGGTCTCCCGCACGAACACTCACCACTACATAAAGCGGCCTGAGACCCGACTCTATCGGAAACACCAAAATAAAATCCCGATACTCCGGCGGGTATATCGGGTTCACCAGAATCTGCCGGGCTCGCTCCGTCGGCGGATAAATCCATATCACCGGTGCTTGTGGCGCAGCTTCCAATGCGGGGATGCCGAGGGTATCGCCAGGATCAGTGGCGGGCGTCCAGATCAACTCAACGCCATCACCCAGATCTGCCACAAACTGATCGCCACGGCTCTGTGGTTGCACCACATCAATCATCTGCCAATCGGTATGGTTACCGGTGTAAAACCCATAGCCCTGAAGTGTTCCGTCCTCGCGCTGCTCGATGTGCAAACGCATCTGCGAACGCGCCTGTTGCAGCGAGCGCAGTTGCTCATCGCTATACAGCGCGCTGTCAGCCAACGCCGATGGCCATGCCAACGCCACCAGACCTGCCAGCAGCCCACCGGCCGTGGTGCCAACAGCGGTGGCGGCTGATTCCACGACCGCAGAACGCAACGCCAGCTGACCCAAGCCGACGGGCAGCGCACTGCCACTGATCTTGCGCAGGGCCACTTCGCCCTGGCTGTCCACCTCGCGCCCACCCAGCAGGCTGAAGTGTCCGTATTCGCTGATCAACTCCAGAGGTACATAGCCGGTGGGGTTGGAGTAGCGAACGATGCCGTCGGGCAGTTGGCAGGGTTTGGTAAAGACGCAGCCGGGTCGTTTTACAGGTGTCGGTATCGAGGCGGGTACTGGGCCGAGCAAGTCGATAGGCGCAGGACAGGGCGCTCGCGACGGTTTTGGCGTCAGAATCCGCTGTTTCAGCTGTTCCTCTTCGGTGATGGGATATGCGCGCTCTGGCATGACGGGATCACTTCCTTGTGCGAGGGAGTGAGCCTATGGGAGAGCATTGGTGCTGGATATGGGGGGTGTTCGATGGTGTATGTGGGAAAAGTTATCTACTAATGACAGGAACTGCTCGTCGGTATGACTCTGGCTGAGTGCAGTATTCAGATGGAAGGCAGTGGGGCGTATATCGGGTATACATCACCAACTCGACGATACCTGTTGAACCTGAACGGAGTAACGATCATGAACTACGACGACCAACTGATTGAAGATACCGGGAAAAGGGGACGGACCTATTTTCAAACAAGTCCGTCCCCTTTTACTGCTGGGGCTTTGGGGCGCTAATCAGCGCAAATTCCTGCCACCTTCACCCCCTCTGTTCGAACCGCCGCCGCTTCAGGAACAACCCCACCCCCAGTGCAACGGCAAAGATCGACAGCAGCCCCAGGTCAAACCCAAACAAACGGATTTGGCTTGCAGCCACGCAGCCGACCGCTCCGATCGCTACCAGCAGCCCCCCTAGCCATTTGCGAAGTGGGTACGGCTTCAGAAACCGATCGAGCAGAAAGAACAGCACCAGGGCAATGACCAACTGGGTTATGTCAGACATGTGTTTCTCCCATCAGGTCTTGATGATCAGTGTCGAGGCGCTACGTTGTGGGCCGATGCCGCCATTCACCTGCGCCTCGATGCTGACCAGTATGTCGCCTGCATGATAGGTGGGCAGGGTTTCATTCACATACATGCGCACACCGGCGCCGACAGGGGCACCCACGTAGGGGGAGGCTATATAAGAGGTGGCGCCAGCGAAGGCCGAGGCCGCGAGGTTAGCGATCTTGGTGCGTTGGGCATTGAGAACATCGCCCTGTTGCCGGGTCAGCGGCTTGGAGATGCCGATCATCATCAGGCACGGCAGGTTCTTGGCCAGCATCTTGTCGTACACCTCGACGACCTTGCGGTTGACCTCATAGTGGGCGCTTTTCGCTTCACCAAAATGCAGCTCGCCCAGGCGTCCGCGCTCGCTGTCGGTGAGGGTGATCTGCGAGACGTTGAACACGATCCCGTGATTGCCCATGTATTGGAAAGTCCCTTCGAACTTCATTGCACGCATCCTTTCGAGCCAAAGGTGGGGATTGTCTAGAAGGCGCGCGCTGGATTCAAATCATTTCACCTGCCTGGCAAGGTGCGTTGCCCGCCGTAAGGTGCTGATTGCATGAGCAGGGGGCATCTGTGATCCGGTGAGCCGGAACAAATCGGTATGGTTGACCGAGGAAGGACTGGAGCGCTGGGTGAGAGAGTTGCTGTAGACGGGTAGTTCGATGGTGCCGGGGTGGGCGCTATCGCAGGCAAGCCAGCTCCCACATTTGATGGCGTACAGCCGCTGAATCACACGGCTTGCGGTAAAAAGACCTTGGTTTTTACCGGCCGATCAACCCAGCAGGTGTTTGGAAATCAGCCTGGAGATTTCCACCATCGAGGTCTTGCCCGTGAACTCGAACTTCACTTTGCCCAATGACGAGAAGTAGATCTCCAACTCCGAATCCAGGTCGAACGTGCCGGAGGTTTCCACCGAGTACGCGACAATGTTTTTGTACGGCAGGGACGTGAAGTCCTTCTTGCTGCCGGTGATGCCTTGCACGTTTACGGCGATGATGCGCTTGGTGGTAAACACTACGCCGTCGCGCATGGCTTTGTAGGCATCTACTACCTGTTCGTCATCGAGCAGCAGGGATGCAACGCGTTCGGCGTATTCATTGTTTTGCTTGAGCTTGAAGAAGCCTTTGTTGTTGAAGTCGATCATTGGGCGGTCCTTGTGGTGGGGCAGGGAGGGTGCGTTACAAGATGGCCTTGAGGTAGTCCATAAGTGCGTCGAGCGGGGTCTTTAGTTCCTCCAGCGTCGAGGCTTGCTGGACTTCAGCCGCCAGCTTTTGCAGCTCACGGCCCATGACCGTGTTGGCACCCCCCAACGTCTCCAGGGCCAACTTCATGCATTCATCCAACTTGCGTTGGATAGTTGTCAGGTCGCCAGTGCGCACCAACAACCCAAACACCTCCCGCTCATACCCATCCATGACCAGATCGTCGCGCAGGATCGGGCTGCCATCTTCCGTCTCATGCACCAGTTTGAGGGCGAACAGAGCAACGGCTTCGAGTGTCAATTCCATGGTCCTGGTACCTCTACTGTCTGGTGCGGTGGGCGATGATCACTTTTCTGCAGGCGAAAAAAAAGACCTTGAATTTCAAGGTCTTTTTTAAGATGGTGCCCCGAGGGAGACTCGAACTCCCACTCCTTTCGAAAACGGATTTTGAATCCGCCGCGTCTACCAATTCCGCCATCAGGGCTCAATGGCGGCGAAGTATAGAGAGGTGATTACCGTTGGTCAATCACGTTTCATGGTCTATTTTCACTATTTCCGCTAGACTTCCCGGCCCTGCTAGACGAACCCCATCATGCGCGTTGCTGACTTTACTTTTGAACTCCCGGATTCGCTGATCGCCCGCCACCCTTTGGCCGAGCGTCGCGCCAGCCGACTGTTGACCCTGGACGGGGTCAGCGGTGCCCTTGCACACCGTCAATTCACTGATTTGCTTGAGCATTTGCGCCCAGGCGATTTGATGGTCTTCAACAATACCCGGGTGATTCCGGCGCGGCTGTTTGGCCAGAAAGCTTCCGGCGGCAAGCTGGAAATTCTCGTCGAGCGGGTGCTGGACAGCCATCGTGTGCTGGCCCATGTGCGCTCCAGCAAGTCGCCGAAACCGGGGTCGAGCATTCTGATTGATGGCGGTGGCGAGGCCGAGATGGTCGCGCGCCATGACGCGCTGTTCGAGCTCAAGTTTGCCGAGGAAGTGTTGCCGCTGCTGGAGCGTGTCGGCCATATGCCGTTGCCTCCTTATATAGACCGTCCCGATGAAGACTCGGACCGCGAGCGCTATCAGACGGTTTACTCCGAACGCCTCGGCGCCGTCGCCGCGCCGACGGCCGGGTTGCATTTTGACCAGCCGCTGCTGGATGCGATTGCCGCCAAGGGTGTCGAGACTGCCTATGTGACCCTGCACGTGGGGGCCGGGACGTTTCAGCCGGTGCGTGTGGAGAACATCGAAGATCACCATATGCACAGCGAATGGCTGGAAGTCAGCCAGGCCGTGGTGGACGCGGTCAACGCCTGCAAGGCGCGCGGTGGGCGGGTGGTCGCAGTGGGCACCACCAGCGTGCGCTCCCTGGAGAGCGCGGCGCGCGATGGCGTGCTCAAGCCGTTCAGTGGCGACACCGACATCTTTATCTACCCAGGCCGGCCGTTTCATGTGGTCGACTGCCTGGTCACCAACTTCCATTTGCCGGAATCCACGCTGTTGATGCTGGTGTCGGCCTTCGCGGGTTATCCCGAAACAATGGCCGCGTATAACGCAGCCATTGACAATGGATACCGCTTTTTCAGCTACGGTGATGCGATGTTTATCACCCGTAATCCGGCGCCGCGCGGCCCAGAGGAACAACTATGAGTCGTATGTCGTTTGAATTATTGGCCACCGACGGCAAGGCCCGTCGCGGCCGCCTGACCTTCCCTCGCGGTACCGTGGAGACCCCGGCGTTCATGCCGGTCGGCACCTACGGCACGGTCAAAGGCATGCTGCCGCGTGACATCGTCGCCACCGGCGCCGAGATCATCCTTGGCAACACCTTCCACCTCTGGCTGCGCCCGGGCACGGAAGTGATCAAGAAGCACGGCGACCTGCATGACTTCATGAAGTGGCAAGGCCCGATCCTGACTGACTCCGGTGGTTTCCAGGTGTTCAGCCTGGGCGCCATGCGCAAGATCAAGGAGGAGGGCGTGACCTTCGCCTCGCCGGTGGACGGTTCCAAGGTGTTCATGGGCCCGGAAGAGTCGATGCAGGTCCAGCGCGACCTGGGCTCCGACATTGTGATGATTTTTGACGAGTGCACGCCGTACCCGGCCGATGAAGACGTGGCGCGGATCTCCATGGAGCTGTCGTTGCGCTGGGCCCAGCGCTCGAAGAATGCCCACGGCGAAAACACGGCGGCGTTGTTCGGTATCGTCCAGGGCGGTATGCACGAAAGCCTGCGCAAGCGCTCGCTGGAAGGCCTGGACAAGATCGGCTTTGATGGCCTGGCCATTGGCGGTCTGTCGGTGGGCGAGCCCAAGCATGAAATGATCAAGGTGCTGGACTACCTGCCAGGCCTGATGCCTTCTGACAAACCTCGTTACCTTATGGGCGTTGGCAAACCAGAAGATCTCGTAGAGGGTGTGCGCCGCGGTGTGGACATGTTCGATTGCGTGATGCCAACCCGTAATGCCCGCAATGGGCATCTGTTCATTGATACAGGCGTGCTGAAGATCCGTAACGCGTTCCATCGCCATGATGATTCGCCGCTGGATCCCACCTGTGATTGCTACACCTGCCAGAACTTCTCCCGTGCTTATCTGCACCATCTGGACAAATGCGGGGAAATGCTGGGTAGCATGTTGAATACCATCCACAATTTGCGTCACTACCAAGTCCTGATGGCTGGTTTGCGCGAGGCTATTCAACAGGGTACATTGGCCGCCTTTGTCGATGCCTTCTATGCCAAGCGCGGGCTGCCCGTGCCGCCCTTGGACTGAGTTTCCCGACCCTAAGATTCACTATTTGCAACTGGAGTGCTAAATGAGCTTTTTTATCTCTAACGCTATGGCTGACGCCGCTGCACCGGCCGCTGCCGGTCCTATGGGCGGTGGTTTCGAGTGGATTTTCCTGGTCGGCTTCCTGGTCATCTTCTACCTGATGATCTGGCGCCCACAGGCCAAGCGCGCCAAAGAGCAGAAAAACCTGCTGGGTAGCCTGCAAAAAGGCGACGAAGTGGTCACCACCGGCGGTATCGCTGGCAAGATCACCAAGGTTTCCGATGCTTTCGTGGTACTGGAAGTCTCCGACACCGTTGAAATGAAGTTCCAGAAAGGCGCCATTGCCGCCACGCTGCCAAAAGGCACGCTCAAAGCGATCTGAGTAACAACTTTTACCAATCGACGGGGCGCGCAAGGCGCCCCGCGTCATAAGCGGGCGGCGTGATGCTGAACAAATACCCTCTGTGGAAATACGTACTGATCCTGGCGGTGCTGGCGATCGGCTTTATTTATTCCGCTCCCAATCTCTATCCTGATGACCCGGCGATCCAGATCACCGGTGCCAGCACTTCGCTGCAGGTCAATCAGGCTGACCTGGACCGTGCGAGCAAGGCGCTCATCGACGCGGGTATCCAGGTTAAAGCGGCAACATTGGCAGCTGATGCGAAGGGCGGTTTGCTGCGCCTGACCAAGCAAGAAGACCAATTGCCGGCCAAGGATGTTGTACGCAAGGTCATGGGTGATGACTACGTCGTTGCACTGAACCTGGCTCAGACCACGCCAAAATGGCTGAGCAGCATTGGCGCGCATCCCATGAAGCTGGGTCTGGACTTGTCCGGTGGTGTGCACTTCCTGTTGGAAGTGGACATGGACAAAGCCCTCGACGCACGCATGAAAGTCTACGAAGGCGATGTGAAGAGCCTGTTGCGTAAAGAGCGCCTGCGTTATCGCAGCCTGCCGCAGCTCAATGGTGCCATCCAGCTGGGTTTTGCTGACGAAGCAAGCCGCGAACAGGCCCGTGCACTGATCCGCAAAAACTTCAACGATTTCGACATTGTTCCGGCCGACCTCAATGGTCAGGCGGTACTGCGTCTGGCGATGACCCCGGCCAAGCTGGCGGAAATCCGTGAATACTCCATCAAGCAGAACTTGACCACGGTACGTAACCGCGTCAACGAGCTGGGTGTGGCCGAGCCTCTGGTTCAGCGCCAGGGTGCCAATCGCATCGTGGTTGAGCTGCCGGGCGTGCAGGATACTGCTGAAGCCAAGCGCATCCTCGGCAAGACTGCCAACCTGGAGTTCCGCCTGGCGGCCGAGCCGGGTGCTTCCAGGGCCACTTCCGAAACCTTCGAGTTCCGCGAGGGCAACCGCCCAGCCGCGCAGATCGAGCGTAGCCTGATCATCACCGGTGACCAGGTGACGGATGCCAAGGCTGGTTTCGGCGAGCACGGCACGCCTGAAGTGAACATCCGTCTGGATGGTCATGGTGGCGAACTGATGAACCGCGCCACGCGCAGCAACGTCGGTCGCAGCATGGCGGTGATCTTCATCGAGCAACGCCCGGTGACCACCTACACCAAGCAAATGGTCAATGGCGTCGAGAAAGACGTGGCGGTACAGACCTTCAAGGAAGAGAAGAAGATCATCAGCCTGGCGACCATCCAGTCGCCTCTGGGTGCTCAATTCCGCATCACCGGCCTGAACGGCCAGGGTGAGTCTTCCGAGCTGGCGCTGCTGTTGCGTGCCGGTGGCCTGGCGGCACCGATGTACTTCGCCGAGGAGCGCACCATTGGTCCAAGCCTGGGTGCTGACAACATCACCAAGGGTGTCGATGCGGCGCTGTGGGGCATGCTGTTCGTTTCGCTGTTCATCATTGCCATCTACCGCTTCTTCGGCGTCATCGCCACCGTAGCCCTGGCGGGCAACATGGTGATGCTGCTGGCCCTGATGTCGCTGCTGGGGGCTACACTGACCCTGCCGGGTATCGCCGGTATCGTGCTGACCATGGGTATGGCGGTAGACGCCAACGTGCTGATCTTCTCGCGGATTCGTGAAGAGATTGCAGCGGGCATGAGCGTGCAGCGGGCAATCAACGAAGGCTTCGGCCGGGCATTTACCGCGATTCTCGACTCCAACCTGACCACATTGCTGGTCGGCGGGATTCTCTTTGCCATGGGCACCGGCCCGGTCAAGGGTTTTGCGGTGACCATGTCCCTCGGTATCTTTACCTCGATGTTCACGGCCATTTTGGTGACCCGCGCAATGGTCAACCTGACCTTTGGCGGGCGTGACTTCAAGAAGTTGTGGATTTAAGGGGCTGCCATGTTACGTACAATCAACTTCATGGGCGTTCGCAACGTTGCGTTCGGCGTCACTGTGCTCCTTACCGTCCTGGCGCTGTTCAGCTGGTTCCATAAGGGGTTGAACTACGGCCTGGACTTCACCGGCGGTACGCTCATCGAGCTGACCTACGAGAAACCGGCCGACGTCACCAAGGTGCGTGCCCAACTGAACGAGGCCGGGTATGACGAGGCGATCGTGCAGAGCTTTGGTGCGACCACCGACCTGCTGGTGCGGATGCCCGGTGAAGACCCGCAACTGGGTCACCAGGTAGCTGAGGCCTTGCTCAAGGTCGGTGGCGACAACCCGGCTTCGGTCAAGCGCGTCGAGTTCGTCGGCCCGCAGGTGGGTGAAGAGCTGCGCGACCAGGGCGGCCTCGGCATGCTGATGGCGCTGGCCGGCATCATGGTCTACCTGGCGTTCCGCTTTCAGTGGAAGTTCGGCGTCGGTGCCATTATCTCGCTGATCCACGACGTGATCGTGACCGTGGGTATCCTGGCGTACTTCCAGATCACCTTCGACCTGACGGTACTGGCGGCGGTGCTGGCGATCATTGGTTACTCTTTGAACGACACCATCGTGGTATTCGACCGGGTTCGCGAGAACTTCCGGGTGCTGCGCAAGGCGACGTTGATCGAGAACATCAACATCTCCACCACCCAGACCCTGCTGCGTACCATGGCGACGTCGATCTCCACCTTGCTGGCGATTGGCGCGCTGATGATCTTCGGTGGCGACAACCTGTGGGGCTTCTCCCTGGCGCTGTTCATCGGCGTCCTGGCAGGTACCTACTCGTCGATCTACATCGCCAACGTGGTGCTGATCTGGCTGAACCTCAACAGCGAAGACCTGATTCCTCCTGTTGCGACAGACAAGGAGGTCGACGAGCGCCCTTGATGGGTTTTTGTTGATCGGCTGTTACAAAGAAGGCGCGAGTATTGAACTCGCGCCTTTTTTTTTGCTCCAAGGCTGGGTATAGCGCGGACGTTTCAGTCCGCTTGTGATGGTCAGGAGGTTCACGTGAACAAGTCGTTACTGGTTGGTGCGGTATTGGGTGCTGTCGGTGTGACTGCCGGGGGTGCTGTCGCCACCTACAGCCTGGTAAAAAGCGGCCCTGAGTATGCGCAAGTGCTGGCAGTGCAGCCGGTCAAGACCCAGATCAAAACCCCGCGTGAGGTCTGCAAGGACGTCACCGTAACCCGGCAGCGTCCGGTGCAGGATCAGCATCAAATCGCTGGTACCGTGGTCGGCGCCCTGGCAGGTGGTCTGCTGGGTAACCAGATCGGTGGCGGTACAGGCAAGAAGATTGCCACCGTAGCTGGCGCAGTCGGTGGTGGTTATGCCGGTAACAAGGTTCAGGAAGGCATGCAGAACCGTGATACCTACACCACCACCCAGACGCGCTGTAATACCGTCAACGACATCAGCGACAAGGTTGTCGGGTATGACGTGCGTTACAACCTGGATGGCAAGGAAGGATCGGTGCGCATGGAGCGTGATCCGGGTAGCCAGATTCCAGTGGATAAAGAAGGGCGTTTGATCTTGGGCCAAAATCAACAGTAATCCCAGGCCTGGCGCAGCTCAAAATGTGGGAGCGGGCTTGCCCGCGATGGCGGTGAATCAGTCAAATGTGTCTAACCAGGCACTCCGCTATCGCGGGCAAGCCCGCTCCCATATTTGATTTGTGTTGTCGCTGAAAGCGAGGCATGGCCAAATCCCAGGCATAAAAAAAGCACCCCGAGGGGTGCTTTTTTGTGCTCGCTCGCTTAACGCTTCAGCGAAGCCGGCAGGTGCGGCTGGATCGCCGTCAGGACTGCCTTGAAGCATTTGGTGTTGCCTGCTACCACGTGACCCTTCTCCAGGAAGTCGTGACCGCCGGTGAAGTCGCTCACCAGGCCGCCGGCTTCTTGAATCAGCAGGGCGCCTGCGGCCATGTCCCACTCGGACAGGCCCGACTCCCAGAACGCATCAAAACGACCGGCGGCAACGTATGCCAGGTCCAGGCTGGCGGCGCCGGCGCGGCGGATGCCGGCGGTCTGGCCAACCAGGGCGCGGAACATGCCCAGGTAGTTTTCCAGGTTGTCCATCTGGTCGTCACGGAACGGAAAGCCGGTGCCCAGCAGGGCGCCGTCCAGGCTGGTGCGACCGCTGACACGCAGGCGACGACCGTTCAACTGGGCGCCACGGCCACGGCTGGCGGTGAATTCTTCCTGGCGAACCGGGTCCAGCACGACGGCGTGTTCCAGGCGGCCACGGTATTTGCAGGCAATGCTCACGGCAAAGTGTGGGATGCCGCGCAGGAAGTTGGTGGTGCCATCCAGTGGGTCGATGATCCACAGGTAGTCTTCGCCTTCGCCGCTACCTTTGTGCAGGCCGGTTTCTTCACCGAGGATGCCGTGGGTAGGGTAGGCCTTGCGCAGGGCGTCGATGATTTTCTGTTCGGCGGCGCGATCCACCTCGGATACATAATCCTTGGCGTCTTTTTCGTCGACCTTGATGGTATCCAGGCGCTCGATGGAGCGGAAGATCAATTCACTGGCGCTGCGGGCGGCGCGCAGCGCGATATTCAGCATGGGCTGCATGGATGTGTCACCTAAGGTTGTTAAAGAAAGCCGGGCATTCTAGCAGAAACTTTCTTCAGGTGAAGGACGACGTTCGCTTTCATGGCATAACCTTAGGCTGTTCTGTAATATTTGCCCCCCTTTCCCATGTCCGAGAGCGCCTCCCTTGCTGCAAAACATTCGTGTCGTCCTCGTCAATACCAGTCACCCCGGCAATATCGGCGGGGTGGCGCGGGCCATGAAAAACATGGGGCTGACGCGCCTGGTGCTGGTGGAGCCACGGGTGTTCCCGCACCACGAAGCTGACGCTCGTGCCTCAGGCGCCAATGACATCCTGGAAAAAGCCCAGGTTGTCGCCACCCTGGAAGACGCCCTGGTCGGTTGCAACCTGGTGCTCGGCACCAGTGCTCGTGACCGGCGCATCCCCTGGCCGCTGCTCGATCCCCGCGAGTGCGGGGCCAAAGTGGTCGAAGAGGCTGCTGGCGGTGCTGAAATCGCTCTGGTATTTGGCCGTGAAGACTCCGGCCTGACCAATGACGAGCTGCAGCGATGTCATTATCACGTGCACATTCCATCAGACCCTGAATTCAGCTCGCTGAACCTCGGGGCAGCCGTGCAGGTGTTGAGTTATGAAGTGCGCATGGCCTGGCTGGCAGCACAAGGCCAGCCGAGCAAGATGGAGAAGGACGAGGTCGCATCCACCAAAAGTGGTGAATTGGCCACCATGGATGAACTGGAACGGTTCTATGAACACCTGGAGCAGACCCTGGTGGCCATTGAATTCCTTGATCCGGAAAAACCACGGCACTTGATGGCGCGCCTGCGCCGGCTGTATGGGCGCAGCTCGGTCAGCCGGGCAGAGATGAATATATTGCGTGGCATCCTCACGGAAACCCAGAAAGCGGCCCGTGGCGAGCTTCTTAAGCGGAAGGATTAAAAATGTTCGAGCGTTTGCGAGAAGATATCCAGAGTGTTTTCCATCGTGACCCGGCGGCGCGCAACGCCTTTGAAGTGCTGACCTGCTACCCGGGCATGCACGCGATCTGGATTCACCGCTTGTCCGGTGCCTTGTGGGGCATGGGCTGGAAGTGGCTGGCGCGGCTGGTGTCGAACTTTGGTCGCTGGCTGACCGGGATCGAGATTCATCCGGGGGCCAAGGTCGGTCGTCGCTTCTTCATCGATCACGGCATGGGCATCGTTATTGGTGAGACCGCCGAAATTGGTGATGACGTGACCTTGTATCAAGGCGTGACGCTGGGCGGTACCACCTGGAACAAGGGTAAACGTCACCCAACCCTGGAAAACGGTGTAGTGGTAGGGGCGGGCGCCAAGGTGTTGGGGCCGTTTACCGTGGGTGCCGGTGCCAAGGTTGGTTCCAATGCGGTGGTGACCAAGGCGGTGCCACCGGGCGCAACCGTGGTGGGCATTCCTGGGCGGATCATCGTCAAGCCGGAAGTCGGCGATGAGCAGGAGGCCAAGCGCAAGGCCATGGCCGAGAAGATCGGCTTCGACGCCTATGGCGTCAGCGAAGACATGCCGGACCCGGTGGCTCGCGCCATCGGCCAGTTGCTCGACCACCTGCAGGCGGTGGATGGCAAGCTGGACGGCATGTGCGGCGCGCTGAAGGATCTGGGTAGTCCTTACTGTGCGAAAGATCTCCCTGAGTTGCGCGAAGAGGACTTCGCTGAGATCAAGGATGAGGCCGGTGCCACCAAGGCTGGTTAGGTTTTAAGTCCGATAAAATGCCCTGTGGGAGCTGGCGTGCCTGCGATAGCAGTCTGCCAGTCACCCCTTGGGCTGCTGATCCACCCCTATCGCAGGCAAGCCAGCTCCCCCATTTGATCTCCATTGGTCTTGAGATTGAGCCCTGGCCCTGTTCCTGCTGTTCGATCCCACCCCATCCTGCTATGATTCGCGCGCCCTTTTTACGGGTATTCCTGACTAAAGTACTAGGTCTTATAGTTGACTTAAATACTCGGGAATCGCATACTTGCTCCCATTCTGAAACACCTTGGTACTTGTCCATGAGACTGACTACAAAAGGCCGATATGCGGTGACCGCCATGCTCGATCTGGCCCTGCACGCGCAAAACGGGCCGGTGTCCCTGGCCGATATCTCCGAGCGCCAAGGCATTTCCCTGTCTTACCTTGAGCAGCTGTTCGCCAAGCTGCGCCGCAGCAACTTGGTTTCTAGTGTGCGTGGCCCGGGTGGCGGTTATCAGTTGTCCCGCGATATGCAGGGCATCCAGGTGGCCCAGGTGATCGACGCGGTCAATGAGTCCGTCGATGCTACCAAGTGCCAGGGTCTGGGTGATTGCCATGCCGGCGACACCTGCCTGACACACCACTTGTGGTGTGACCTGAGCCTGCAGATCCATGAGTTTTTGAGTGGTATCAGCTTGGCTGATCTTGTGACTCGCCGTGAGGTGCAGGAAGTAGCCCAGCGTCAGGACCAGCGCCGATGCAACACCAAGGTGCCGCGTCTGGACAAGATTGAAGCGTCCGCCGTCGAGTGACAGCCGAAGAGCTAACGGCACGCCAGCCAGCCTGATTTAGGAGAAAGTCCATGAAATTGCCGATTTACCTTGATTACTCAGCGACCACCCCGGTTGATCCGCGTGTCGCGCAAAAGATGAGCGAATGCCTGCTGGTTGACGGAAACTTCGGCAACCCGGCCTCCCGTTCCCACGTTTTCGGCTGGAAGGCCGAGGAAGCGGTGGAAAACGCTCGTCGCCAGGTCGCCGACCTGGTCAATGCCGACCCGCGTGAAATCGTCTGGACCTCCGGTGCCACCGAGTCCGACAACCTGGCAATCAAGGGCGCCGCGCATTTCTACGCGACCAAGGGCAAGCACCTGATCACCACCAAGATTGAGCACAAGGCTGTCCTCGACACCATGCGCCAACTGGAGCGTGAAGGTTTCGAGGTTACTTACCTCGAGCCCACCACCGACGGTATCGTCACCCCGGCAATGATCGAAGCCGCGATGCGTGAAGACACCATCCTGGTTTCCGTGATCCACGTGAACAACGAAATCGGCACCATCAACGACATCGCCGCCATCGGCGAGCTGACCCGCTCCAAAGGCGTGTTGCTGCATGTCGATGCTGCCCAGTCCACCGGCAAGGTCGATATCGACCTGTCCAAGCTGAAAGTCGACCTGATGTCGTTCTCGGCCCACAAGACCTACGGCCCTAAAGGCATTGGCGCGCTGTACGTGAGCCGCAAGCCTCGCGTCCGTATCGAAGCCACCATGCACGGCGGCGGTCACGAGCGCGGCATGCGCTCGGGCACCCTGGCGACCCACCAGATCGTCGGCATGGGCGAAGCCTTCCGTGTAGCCAAAGAAGACATGGCTGCCGAAAATGTGCGCATCAAGGCTCTCAGCGATCGCTTCTACAAGCAGGTCGAGAACCTTGAAGAGCTGTACATCAACGGCAGCATGACCGCCCGTGTACCGCACAACCTGAATTTGAGCTTCAACTACGTCGAGGGCGAGTCGCTGATCATGGCGCTCAAGGATCTGGCGGTTTCGTCCGGTTCGGCCTGCACCTCGGCTTCCCTTGAGCCGTCCTACGTCCTGCGCGCCCTGGGCCGCAACGACGAGTTGGCGCACAGCTCGATCCGCTTTACGTTCGGCCGTTTCACCACCGAAGAAGAAGTCGACTACGCAGCGCAGAAAGTCTGCGAAGCGGTCACCAAGCTGCGCACTCTGTCGCCGCTGTGGGACATGTACAAAGACGGTGTCGATATTTCCAAGATCGAGTGGGCGGCACACTAAATATAGAAGCCGCCACCCAAGCTCTGTAGGAACGTGGCGGAAAACGCAGGCGTTTTTACAGGGTTCCAGAGCGGCCCTGATGAGTGAGGATTCAGTACCATGGCTTACAGCGAAAAGGTCATCGACCACTACGAAAACCCGCGCAACGTCGGCAAGATGGACGCGGAAGATCCTGATGTGGGCACCGGCATGGTCGGCGCTCCGGCGTGCGGCGACGTTATGCGCCTGCAGATCAAGGTCAATGACGCTGGCGTTATCGAAGACGCCAAGTTCAAGACCTACGGCTGCGGTTCAGCCATCGCCTCCAGTTCCCTGGCGACCGAATGGATGAAAGGCAAGACCCTGGATGAAGCTGTCACTATCAGCAACACCCAGTTGGCCGAAGAGCTGGCCCTGCCGCCCGTGAAAATTCACTGCTCGGTACTTGCAGAGGACGCCATCAAGGCGGCCGTTCGCGATTACAAGCAGAAGAAAGGCTTGATCTAAGCATTTGGCGACGAGTAAGGAGTCAACGATGGCTATCAGCATGACAGAAGCGGCTGCGCGGCACGTGCGACGCTCCCTGGATGGGCGCGGTAAAGGTGAGGGGATTCGTCTGGGTGTGCGCACCACAGGCTGTTCCGGCCTTGCCTACGTGCTGGAGTTCGTCGACGAGGTGGTTGCGGAAGATCAGGTGTTCGAAAGTCACGGCGAGAAAGTGATCATCGACCCGAAAAGCCTGACCTACCTGGACGGCACCGAACTCGATTTCGTCAAGGAAGGGTTGAACGAAGGCTTCAAGTTCAACAACCCCAACGTACGCGGTGAATGTGGCTGCGGCGAAAGCTTCAACATCTGAGGCTATTTGTGGGTACTCCTTGTCATTTCGCTTTATTCGAGCTGCAGCCGAGCTTTCGGCTGGACCTCGAGCAGCTTGCCACGCGCTACCGTGAATTGGCGCGTGGGGTGCATCCGGATCGCTTTGCCGACGCTTCCGAGCGTGAGCAGCGCCTGGCGCTGGAGCAGTCAGCCAGCCCCAACGAAGCCTATCAGACGCTCAAAAGCCCTCCCAAACGCGCGCGTTACCTGCTCGCCATGGGTGGTGGCGAAATGCCGCTGGAAGTCACGGTCCATGACCCTGATTTCCTGATGCAGCAGATGCAGTGGCGTGAAGAGCTTGAAGACTTGCAGGACGAGGCCGATCTGGCTGGCGTCGCAGTCTTCAAGCGGCGTCTGAAAGTGGCCCAGGATGAACTCAACGAAAGCTTCGCAGCCTGTTGGGACGATGCAGCGCAACGTGAACAGGCCGAACGCCTGATGCGGCGCATGCAGTTCCTCGACAAGCTCACTTACGAAGTGCGCCAGCTAGAAGAGCGCCTCGACGATTAACCCAGTGCTGCACAGATTGCACGCCTGATAGACAGATAAGACCTGATTACCATGGCTCTACTGCAGATCGCCGAACCCGGCCAAAGTCCTCAACCGCACCAGCGTCGCCTGGCGGTTGGCATCGACTTGGGTACTACCAATTCACTGGTCGCCGCACTGCGCAGCGGTCTCTCCGAGCCGCTGCCCGATGCTGATGGCCAGGTCATCCTGCCATCCGCCGTGCGCTATCACGCTGACCGCATCGAAGTGGGCGAGTCCGCTCGGTTGGCGGCGTCTGCCGACCCGCTGAACACCATACTGTCGGTCAAGCGCTTGATGGGTCGTGGGTTGTCCGACGTCAAGCAATTGGGCGACCAACTGCCGTACCGCTTTGTCGGCGGCGAATCCCATATGCCGTTCATCGACACCGTGCAGGGGCCGAAAAGCCCGGTGGAAGTGTCGGCCGATATCCTCAAGGTGCTGCGCCAGCGTGCAGAAACTACCTTGGGTGGCGAATTGGTCGGCGCGGTCATCACGGTCCCGGCTTATTTTGATGACGCCCAGCGCCAAGCCACCAAGGATGCGGCGAAACTCGCCGGTCTGAACGTGCTGCGCCTGCTCAACGAGCCGACGGCGGCAGCTGTGGCCTATGGCCTGGATCAGCACGCTGAAGGCCTGGTTGCTATCTATGACCTGGGCGGCGGCACCTTTGATATTTCGATTCTGCGCCTGACTGGCGGTGTGTTTGAAGTGCTGGCCACCGGTGGCGACAGTGCCCTGGGTGGGGATGACTTCGACCACGCCATTGCCGGTTGGATGATCACCAGTGCCGGTTTGTCCGCCGACCTGGATCCGGGCGAGCAGCGTAACCTGCTGCAAACCGCCTGCGCCGCCAAGGAAGCGCTGACTGACGCCGCATCTGTTGAAGTTTCCTACGGCTCCTGGTCGGCCCAACTGACCCGTGAAGCCTTTGATGCGCTGATCGAGCCAATGGTCGCCCGTAGTCTGAAGGCTTGCCGTCGCGCCGTACGTGATTCCGGCATCGAACTGGAAGAAGTTGGCGCGGTGGTCATGGTTGGCGGTTCGACCCGTGTGCCACGGGTTCGCGAAGCGGTAGCCGACGCCTTCGGTCGCCAGCCGCTGACCGAAATCGACCCGGATCAGGTGGTGGCCATCGGTGCCGCGATCCAGGCCGATACCCTGGCCGGCAACAAGCGCGATGGCGGCGAGTTGTTGCTGCTTGATGTGATTCCGTTGTCCCTGGGCCTGGAAACCATGGGCGGCCTGATGGAGAAGGTGATTCCGCGCAACACCACCATTCCCGTCGCCCGCGCCCAGGACTTCACCACTTATAAAGATGGCCAGACGGCCATGATGATTCATGTGCTGCAAGGCGAGCGCGAGCTGATCAGCGACTGCCGCTCCCTGGCGCGTTTTGAATTGCGCGGTATCCCGGCCATGGTCGCGGGTGCGGCGAAGATCCGCGTGACGTTCCAGGTTGACGCCGACGGCCTGCTCAGCGTGGCAGCACGCGAGCTGGGTTCGGGCGTTGAGGCGAGCATCCAGGTCAAGCCGTCCTACGGCCTGACTGACGGCGAAATCGCCAAGATGCTCAAGGATTCGTTCCAGTACGCCGGTGATGACAAGGTCGCCCGGGTGTTGCGTGAGCAGCAAGTCGATGCCCAGCGCCTGCTTGAAGCGGTGCAGGGCGCCCTTGAGGCCGACGGCGAGCGCCTGCTGGATGCTGAAGAGCGTCTGGTCATCGACCTGCAGATGCAGGAACTGGCCCAATTGATGAAAGGCACCGATGGCTATGCCATCGAACAACAGACCAAGCGCCTTTCACAAGTAACCGATGCCTTTGCTGCCCGTCGTATGAACCAGACGGTGAAAGCCGCCCTGGCGGGACGCAACCTGAATGAAATCGAGGAATAACTGATGCCACAGGTCATTTTTCTGCCACACGCCGAGCATTGCCCGGACGGTATGGTCGTGGAGGCTGAGACCGGCAAGTCCATTCTCGAAGTTGCCCATGACAACCATATCGAGATCG
The DNA here is from genome assembly GCF_030687335.1 of Pseudomonas sp. FP818. Taxonomy (NCBI): domain Bacteria; kingdom Pseudomonadati; phylum Pseudomonadota; class Gammaproteobacteria; order Pseudomonadales; family Pseudomonadaceae; genus Pseudomonas; species Pseudomonas sp. FP818. Next base: position 1,130,647 of record NZ_CP117427.1, read on the forward strand.
AGAGTGCGTGTGGTGGTGTTAACGCCTGCACCACCTGTCACTGCATTATCCGCGAAGGTTTCAACAGTCTCGAAGAGGCTGATGAGCTGGAAGAGGACTATCTTGATAGGGCGTGGGGCCTGGAACCGACTTCGCGCCTGAGCTGTCAGGCCAAGGTGGGGACAGAAGACCTCACCGTCGAAATTCCGAAGTATTCGCTCAACCATGCCGCCGAAGCGCCGCACTGATTCAAGGAAGTGTCATGAGTCTTAAATGGGTTGATGTGCAAGAAATCGCTATTCTGCTGGCCGACGGCCATCCGGATACGGATCCCTATTCGGTGAACTTTGTAGCTTTGCGTGACATGGTCATGGCTTTGCCAGGGTTCGAAGACGAGCGGGATCGTGGTGGTGAAAAGGTTCTCGAAGCGATCCAGACTGCCTGGAAAGAAGAACAGGACTGAAGCCTCCCTTACGCAGTTAGGCAATACCCAAGAACCCGCGTATAATTCGCGGGTTTAATTTTTCGCAAATTACCGTTTCTGGAGTTACACCATGGCTGTTCAACGTACTTTCTCCATCATCAAGCCTGACGCTGTTGCAAAAAACGTCATCGGCGAGATCACCACTCGTTTCGAAAAAGCCGGCCTGAAGGTTGTAGCTTCGAAACTCAAGCAACTGTCCAAGGCTGAAGCTGAAGGCTTCTACGCTGAGCACAGCGCTCGTGGTTTCTTCGGTGACCTGGTTGCCTTCATGATCTCCGGTCCTGTTGTTGTTCAGGTTCTGGAAGGCGAAAACGCTATCGCTCTGAACCGTGAGCTGATGGGCGCTACCAACCCTAAAGAAGCAGCTGCCGGCACTATCCGTGCTGACTTCGCTGATTCCATCGACGCCAACGCTGTACACGGTTCGGACTCCGAAGCCGCTGCTGCTCGCGAAATTTCGTACTTCTTCGCAGCTACTGAAGTAACCACTCGCTAAGCATTGGCTTAAGAGTGAAGGTGAATCCATGACTACATCGACTGTAAAAACCAACCTGCTGGGTCTGACTCAACAGGAAATGGAAAAATTCTTCGACTCAATCGGGGAGAAGCGTTTCCGTGCCGGTCAGGTAATGAAGTGGATTCACCACTTTGGCGTCGACGATTTCGACGCCATGACGAACGTCAGCAAGGCCCTGCGCGACAAGCTCAAGGCGATTGCTGAGGTCCGTGGTCCTGAAGTGGTCAGCGAGGACATCTCCAGCGACGGCACCCGTAAGTGGGTGGTGCGCGTGGCGTCCGGCAGCTGCGTCGAGACCGTCTACATTCCCCAGGGCAAACGTGGCACCTTGTGCGTTTCGTCCCAGGCAGGCTGTGCCTTGGATTGCAGTTTCTGCTCCACCGGCAAGCAAGGCTTCAATAGCAACCTCACCGCCGCCGAAGTCATTGGCCAGGTGTGGATTGCCAACAAATCCTTTGGCAGCGTCCCGGCGACCGTCGACCGTGCCATCACCAACGTGGTGATGATGGGCATGGGTGAGCCGCTGCTGAACTTCGACAACGTGGTTGCGGCCATGCACCTGATGATGGACGACCTGGGCTACGGCATCTCCAAGCGCCGTGTGACCCTGTCGACCTCCGGCGTGGTGCCGATGATTGATGAGCTGTCCAAGCACATCGACGTCTCCCTGGCGTTGTCGCTGCACGCACCCAATGACGCATTGCGTAACCAATTGGTGCCGATCAACAAGAAGTATCCGCTTAAGATGCTCCTCGAATCTTGCCAGCGTTATATGTCGTCCCTGGGCGAAAAGCGCGTCCTGACCATCGAGTACACCTTGCTCAAAGATATCAATGACAAGGTTGAACACGCGGTCGAGATGATCGAGTTGCTCAAGAACACCCCGTGCAAGATCAACCTGATTCCGTTCAACCCGTTTCCCCATTCTGGCTACGAGCGGCCGAGCAACAACGCCATCCGTCGTTTCCAGGATCAACTGCACCAGGCTGGCTTCAATGTGACTGTGCGCACCACCCGTGGTGAGGACATCGACGCCGCTTGTGGCCAATTGGTAGGACAGGTGCTGGATCGCACCCGTCGTAGCGAGCGTTACATCGCAGTGCGCGAATTGAGCGCCGACAGCGATCTGGCGCAGAACGCCGCGACACGAACCTGAGAGAGGATCTCTATGCCCTTGCGCCTTGCGCTGCTGTTGCTTGTTGCCAGCCTGTCGGTTGGCTGTGTTTCATCGGGCTCTGATAGTCCGTTGCAAACCGGCAAGGGCCGTGACGAAGCGCGTGCTGCCTATGTGCAGTTGGGGCTGGGATACCTGCGCCAGGGCCTGAGCGAGCAGGCCAAGGTGCCGCTGCAAATGGCCCTGGCCCTCGACAACCATGATGCCGACGCGAATGCGGCGTTGGCCCTGGTGTTCCAGGCCCAGGCCGAGCCCGAGCTGGCCGACCAGTATTACCGCAAGGCCCTGGCTGTTCGCCCCCATGATCCACGCCTGCTCAACAACTACGGCAGCTTCCTGTTTCAGCAGGAGCGTTATAAGCAAGCGTCCGGTTATTTCCAGCAAGCAGCCACTGATACCCTATATCCTGAACGTTCGCGGGTTTTCGAGAACCTGGGAGTGACCTCCGTGCGTCTCGGCCAGCGTGAAGATGCCCGCCAGCAACTGGAAAAAGCCCTGCACCTGAATCAGCGCCAGCCACGGGCATTGCTCGAAATGGCCCAGTTGTCGTTTGAAGACAGGCATTATGTGCCGGCACGTGACTATTACGAGCGTTTTAGCCTGCTCAGTGGGCAAAATGCACGTAGTCTATTGCTTGGTGTGCGCCTGGCCACGGTTCATGAAGAACGCGACAAGGCCGCACGTTTTGGTCAGCAATTAGAACGACTCTATCCCGGTACCCCGGAATATCAGCAATACCTGTCGGAGCAATGATGAAAGCCGCGCACCCGGAAGTTGTAGCCGCTAATCGCGTAAACCCAGGCGAGACCTTGCGTCAGGCCCGCGAAAGCAATGGTTGGTCGCTGGAAGAAGTGGCCCTCAAGCTCAATTTGACCACCACTTCCCTGGGTAACCTGGAAAACGGCGCGTTCGACAAACTGCCAGGGCATACCTTCGCCCGTGGTTACATCCGCGCCTATGCCAAGCTGCTGGGCACCGACCAGGCCATCCTGGTCCAGCAATTCGACCAGTTCACCGGTACGGATTCCCAGGGCAGTAACGTACACGGTCTCGGTCGTATTGAAGAGCCGGTGCGGGTTTCCCATACTATTTTGCGAATTGTCAGCCTGCTATTGCTGATTGCAGTGATCGGTGGTGGTTTTATCTGGTGGCAGGACCAGACCTCGCTGCGCAGCAAGGATCTGATCAGCAACGCCCTGGAACACGTCGAAGTCGAAAGCGCTGACGGTACCACCCAGATTCACCCCTTGGACGAGCCGGAAGACCAGGCTGTCGTCCAGGGCCAGGCTGCCCCTGAAACCAATCTTGAGCTGCAAGCGGGCCAGCAGCCTGCCGAAACCGGCGGTGAGCCAGCTCCGGCTGCCGTTGCACCGGCTCCAACGGCTCCCGTGACCCAGGCCCCGGCCGCCACGGTCCAGACGCCTGTTGTCCCGGCCCAGGCTCCGGCCGCGCCAGTCGCACCAACAGTCGCTGCACCTGCCGCCCAGACGCCTGCCGGCTTGCCGGGGGATGGCCGTCTCCACATTACCTACGTCGCTGACTGCTGGACACAAGTCACCGATGGCAATGGCAAAGTCCTGTTCAGTGCTTTGAAGCGTAAGGGAGATACGCTTGAGCAGGTCGGCAAGCCTCCTTTGACGCTGCGTCTGGGCTTTGCCCGTGGCGCGCAAGTGGCCTATAACGGCCAGCCTGTAGACGTGGCGCCGTTCACCAGTGGCGAGACCGCTCGCCTGAAGTTGGGACAATAGTCATGCACGGCGAATCTCCAATCAAACGTCGCGTATCGCGCAAGATCTGGGTCGGCTCCGTGCCGGTGGGTGGTGATGCCCCCATCGCCGTGCAGAGCATGACCAACAGCGACACCAATGACGTAGCGGCCACCGTGGCCCAGATCAACCGCCTGGAAGCCGCTGGCGTCGATATCGTGCGGGTTTCCGTGCCGGATATGGACGCTGCCGAAGCCTTCGGCCGCATCAAGCAATTGGTCAAGGTACCGTTGGTCGCCGATATCCACTTCGACTACAAGATCGCGTTGCGCGTGGCCGAACTGGGCGTCGACTGCCTGCGGATCAACCCGGGCAACATCGGTCGCGAAGACCGCGTGCGTGCCGTGGTCGACGCCGCCCGTGACCGCGGGATCCCGATCCGCATCGGTGTCAACGCTGGCTCCCTGGAAAAAGACCTGCAGAAGAAATACGGCGAGCCTACCCCGGCAGCCCTGGTCGAGTCGGCACTGCGCCATGTCGAGCACCTTGAACGCCTGAACTTCCAGGATTTCAAGGTCAGTGTAAAGGCTTCCGACGTGTTCATGGCGGTAGAAGCCTACCGCCTGCTGGCCAAGGAAATCGTGCAGCCATTGCACCTGGGCATCACCGAAGCCGGTGGTTTGCGTTCAGGCACAGTGAAATCTGCGGTGGGTCTCGGTATGCTGCTGGCCGACGGGATTGGCGATACCATTCGTATCTCCCTGGCGGCGGACCCGGTAGAGGAAGTGAAAGTCGGCTACGACATTCTCAAATCCCTGCATTTACGCTCCCGTGGCATCAATTTTATTGCCTGCCCGAGTTGCTCGCGGCAGAACTTCGACGTGGTGAAAACCATGAACGAGTTGGAAGTACGCCTGGAAGACCTGCTGGTACCGCTGGATGTTGCGGTGATCGGCTGTGTGGTCAACGGGCCGGGTGAGGCCAAGGAGGCGCACGTAGGCCTGACCGGCGGTACCCCGAACCTGATTTACATCGACGGCAAGCCGTCGCAGAAATTGACGAATGATAATCTGGTGGATCAGTTGGAACGGCTGATCCGCGAGAAAGCGGCCGAGAAGGTCGCCTCTGACGCAGCGCTGATCGCTCGCGGCTGATCGAACGAATTTAAGGATTTGATGTGAGCAAGTCTCTGCAAGCCATTCGTGGCATGAACGACATCCTGCCCGAACAGACGCCCCTGTGGCGCTATTTCGAGAGCACGGTCGCGCGCCTGCTGGATAACTACGGTTACAAGCAGATCCGCATGCCAATCGTCGAGTTCACCGAGCTGTTCAAGCGCTCCATCGGTGAAGTGACTGACATCGTCGAAAAAGAGATGTACACCTTCGAAGATCGCAACGGCGACTCCCTGACCTTGCGTCCGGAAGGTACCGCCGCGTGCGTGCGCGCTGTGCTCGAGCATGGCATCACCGGTGGTGGCCAGACCCAGAAACTGTGGTACATCGGCCCGATGTTCCGCCACGAGCGCCCACAAAAAGGCCGTTATCGCCAGTTTCACCAGATCGGTTGCGAAGTCTTTAACCTCGATGGCCCGGATATCGACGCCGAGCTGATCGTGCTGACCTGGCGCCTGTGGGGCCAACTGGGCATCCGCGACGCGGTCAAGCTCGAGCTCAACAGCCTGGGCACCAGCGAGTCCCGTGGCCGTTACCGTGAAGCCCTGGTCGAGTACCTGTCCGCTCACCTGGACAAGCTCGATGAAGACAGCCAGCGTCGCCTGAAGACCAACCCATTGCGCGTCCTTGATACCAAGAACGCCGAGACCCAGGCTGTGCTGGTCGACGCGCCGAAAATGGCCGACTACCTGGACGACGAGTCCCGCACGCACTTCGAGGGCCTCAAGGCACGCCTGGATGCGGCCGGGATTCCCTACGTGATCAACCCCAAGTTGGTGCGCGGCCTCGATTACTACAGCAAGACCGTGTTTGAGTGGGTCACTGACAAGCTCGGCGCCCAGGGCACCGTGTGTGCCGGTGGTCGTTACGACGGCCTGGTCGAGCAGATGGGTGGCAAGCCGACCACGGGCGTGGGTTTTGCCATGGGCATCGAGCGGCTGATCCTGCTGCTGGAAACCCTGGAGCAGATCCCTGAAGAAATTTCCCGTCAGGTGGACGTGTACCTGTGCGCCTTTGGCGAGGCAGCCGAACTGGCTGGCCTGGCCTTGAGCGAACAGTTGCGCGACCAACTGCCGAACCTGCGCCTGCAGGTCAATGCCGGCGCTGGCAGCTTCAAGAGCCAATTCAAGAAAGCCGACAAGAGCGGCGCGTTGTACGCGCTGATCCTGGGCGACGATGAACTGGCCCAGCAAGTGGTAAGTGTCAAACCCCTGCGTGGCCAGGGCGAACAACAAAGCATTGCCTTTGATGCGCTTGCCGCGCACTTGGCCACCTGCATCGTGCAGGGTTGAAGCTGTCAAACAGCCGAATTTAGCGATTAAGGAGTATTGGGGTGTCGAGTACTGAAGATGATCAGCTGGCCGAGTTCAAAGACTGGTGGCAGCGTAACGGCAAACCCCTGGTAACTGGCGGCCTGCTGGCGCTGGTGGTGGTGTTCGGTTGGCAGGCGTTCCAGAAGTATCAGGGCAATCAGTCGCAAGGCGCCTCGATGCTCTATCAGCAACTGCTGGAAACCACGCTGACGCCTACCGGCAAGCCTGATCCTGCCCAAGTGGCGGACCTGGCCGGCAAGCTGAAAAACGAATTTGGCGGTAGCACCTACGCCCAATACGGTAGCCTGTTCGTCGCGAAAGTCGCGGTCGATACCGGCAAGCTGGATGATGCAGCCTCCGAGCTCAAAGCCATCGCCGACAAGCCGAGCAACCCGACCCTGGGTGAAATCGCACGTCAGCGCCTGGCCCAGGTCCTGGCCGCACAAAACAAGGCCGACGAAGCACTGAAACTGCTCGACGGCGATGCTGACAAGGCATTTGTAGCCACTCGCGAAGAGCTCAAGGGCGACCTGCTGGTCCAATTGGGTCGTACCGACGAAGCCAATGCTGCGTACCAAAAAGCCAAGGCTGCGCTGTCTGATGAAGCAGCGGTCGGTGGCTTACAAATCAAGCTGGACGACTTGGCCAAAGGGGATGCGTGACGTGATCCGTTGGAAACATGCAGCATTGCTGGCTCTGGCCGTTTTGGCCGCGGGTTGCAGCAGCAACAGCAAAAAAGAACTGCCTCCGGCCGAGCTGACCAGCTTCAAGGAAGAAGTGGTCCTGCAAAAGCAGTGGAGCCGCTCTATCGGTGACGGCCAGGGCGACACCTACAACATGTTGGTACCGGCAATCGACGGTGACAACATTGTGGCCGCTGACGTGACCGGCGTGGTGATCTCCATGGATCGCATGAACGGCGACGTCAAGTGGAAGAAAGACCTCGAGTTGCCTGTTTCCGGCGCCGTCGGCGTGGGTTACGGCATGGTGATGATCGGCACGCTGAAAGGCGAAGTCGTGGCCCTGGATTCGAGCACCGGTGAAGAGAAATGGCGCGCTCGCGTGACCAGTGAAGTCCTCGCACCGCCTGCCACCAACGGCGATATCGTCGTGGTGCAGACCCAGGATGACCGTGTCATCGGTCTTGACGCCAACACCGGCGAGCAGCGCTGGCTGTACGACAGCACCCCTGCGGTGTTGACGTTGCGCGGTACCAGTGGTCCGGTTGTGACCAATAACCTGGCGCTGGCAGGTCTTTCGACCGGTAAAGTGGTCGCCCTGGATACCCAGAACGGCGTGCCAGCCTGGGAATCGCGGGTCGCCATTCCGCAAGGTCGTTCCGAGCTGGACCGTGTGGTGGACATCGACGGCGGCTTGCTGCTGTCGGGTGAAACCCTGTACGTCGCCACTTACCAGGGCCGTGTCGCGGCGCTGGACCTGCAAAGCGGCCGCGTCCTCTGGCAGCGTGATGCCTCCAGCTACGCCGGTGTCGCCCAAGGTTTTGGCAGCGTCTACGTGAGCCTGGCATCGGGCACCGTTGAAAGCGTCGATGAGCGTTCCACCACAGCCCTGTGGAGCAATGACTCGCTGGCTCGCCGTCAACTGTCGGCTCCGGAAGTGTTCTCCAGCTATGTAGCGGTAGGCGACCTGGAAGGTTACCTGCACCTGCTGAGCCAGGTAGATGGTCGCTTTGTCGGCCGTGAACGTATCGACAGCGACGGCCTGCGTGCGCGTCCGCTGGTAGTAGGCAACATGCTTTATGTGTTTGGTAACAGCGGCAAGCTGGAAGCCCTGACCATCAAGTAAGAACTATGCTTGGGGTAACCCCCAGGCGGCCCTGCTTCGGCAGGGCATGCGACACCTTCGGGTGTTGCCCCGAGCACCAGCCGCTGCCTTGCAGCGGCTTTTGTATTTTCTGAAATAACGCAGTGGAGAGCCGCATGGTTCCCGTAATCGCCCTGGTGGGCCGACCTAACGTCGGCAAGTCCACCTTGTTCAACCGCCTGACCAGGACTCGCGACGCCATCGTCGGCGACTTGTCCGGTCTGACCCGTGATCGCCAATACGGTGAGGCAAAGTGGCAAGGGCGCTCCTATATTATTGTCGACACCGGTGGTATCTCCGGTGACGAGCATGGCATGGACGAAAAGATGGCCGAGCAGTCGCTGCTGGCCATTGAAGAAGCTGATGTCGTGTTGTTCCTGGTGGACGCCCGTGCGGGCTACACCGCCGCCGACCAGATGATCGGCGAGCACTTGCGCAAACGTAACAAGCGCTCCTATTTGATCGCCAACAAGATCGACAACATCGATCCTGAAGCGGCCCGTGCCGAATTCAGCCCGATGGGCCTGGGTGACGCGATTCCTGTCGCCGGTGCCCACGGTCGCGGTATCACCCAGATGCTGGAAATCGCCCTGCGCGACTTCCCCAAGGATGACGCCGAAGAAGTTGAAGGCGAAGAAGAGATCGTCGCTGAAGGTGAGGAAGCCAAGCGCATTCCTGGCCCGAGTGAAAAAGACGGGATCAAGATCGCTATCATCGGCCGCCCCAACGTGGGCAAGTCGACCCTGGTCAACCGCATGCTCGGTGAAGACCGGGTAATCGTCTACGACCAGCCCGGCACCACCCGCGACAGCATCTACATCCCGTTCGAGCGTAACGACGAGAAGTACACGCTGATCGACACCGCCGGTGTGCGCAAGCGCGGCAAGATCCACGAGGAAGTTGAAAAGTTCTCGGTGGTCAAAACCCTGCAGGCGATCAAAGACGCCAACGTGGTGATCTTCGTGATGGACGCCCGCGAAGGCGTGGTCGACCACGACCTCAACCTGCTGGGCTTTGCCCTGGAGGCTGGTCGGGCGTTGGTGATCGCGATCAACAAATGGGACGGCATGACCCCAAGCGAGCGTGACTTCGTCAAGGTCGAGCTGCAACGCCGGTTGTTCTTCGTCGACTTCGCCGATATCCACTTTATCTCGGCGCTGCACGGTACTGGCGTGGGCAACCTCTACGCTTCGGTACAGAACTCGTTCAAGTCGGCGGTCACCCGCTGGCCGACCAAACCGCCTGACCCAGATCCTTGAAGACGCGGTGGGCGAACACGCGCCACCGATGGTCAACAACCGCCGGATCAAGCTGCGTTACGCCCACTTGGGTGGTGCCAACCCGCCGATTATCGTGATCCACGGTAACCAGATCGAGAAGGTGCCCAAGTCCTACGTGCGTTACCTGGAAAACACTTACCGCCGTGTCTTGAAGCTGGTCGGCACACCGATCCGCATCGAGTTCAAAGGTGGCGAGAACCCGTACGAAGGTAACAAGAACAGCCTGACTGACCGCCAAGTGAACAAGAAACGTCGCTTGATGAGCCACAACAAAAAGGCTGACAAAAAAGCGTAAAGACCGCCGCTGACAGTGGAGTGGGCTTGTGTGGGAGTGGGCTTGCCCGCGATAGCGATAGATCAGACACCAACCTGCTGACTGACCCAGCGCCATCCCAGGCAAGCCAATTCCTACAGACGTTAGGCGTTACCCAAAAAGGGCTCTGAATGAGCCCTTTTTTGTGCCTCACGATTGACCCCTCGGCGCATGCAGCTTACAACTTGTAACTCACCGCCAGGGGCCCACCGCATGATCACCAGCAAGTTGCCGAATGTCGGCACCACCATTTTCACCACCATGTCGCAACTCGCTGTCGAAACCGGCGCGTTGAACCTGTCCCAGGGTTTTCCTGATTTCAATGGTCCCCAGGCCTTGCTCGACGCGGTGGGCAAACACGTTGCCAGTGGTCATAACCAATACGCGCCGATGACCGGCCTGCCGGCCCTGCGCCAGCAAGTGGCAGCCAAGATCGCTCGCAGCTACGGCGTGTCGGTCAATCCCGACAGCGAAGTGACCATCACCCCCGGCGCCACCCAGGCAATCTTCTGTGCGATCCAGGCAGTGATCCGCAGCGGTGACGAGGTGATTGTCTTTGACCCGTGCTACGACAGCTACGAGCCTTCGGTGGAGCTGGCTGGAGGGCGTTGCGTGCATGTGCAACTGGGGCTGGCGGATTTCAGCCTGGATTTCGAACAGATCAAGGCCGCGCTGACCCCGCGTACACGCATGATCATCCTCAACACCCCGCACAATCCCAGTGGTGCCCTGATCACTCGCGCCGAGCTCGACCAATTGGCCGAGCTGATCCGCGATCGCGATATCTATCTGGTCAGCGATGAGGTCTACGAGCACCTGGTATTCGATGGCGTACCCCACGTCAGCGTCCTGGCCCACGAAGAGCTGTATCAGCGCGCGTTCGTGGTCAGCTCCTTTGGCAAGACCTACCACGTCACCGGCTGGAAGACCGGCTACGTGGTGGCGCCAGCGGCCTTGAGTGCGGAGCTGCGCAAGGTGCATCAATACGTCAGTTTCTGCGGTGTTACGCCATTGCAGTATGCCCTGGCCGACTTTATGGCCGAACACCCGGAGCATGTCGAGGAACTGCCCGCTTTCTACCAGGCCAAACGTGACCTGTTCTGCGATCTGCTGGCCCCCTCGCGTTTCAGTTTTACGCGGGTAGCCGGTACTTACTTTCAACTGGTGGATTACTCACAGATTCGCCCGGACCTGGATGACGTGGCCATGTCGCTGTGGATGACCCGCGAGCATGGCGTGGCGACAATTCCGGTCTCGGTGTTCTATCAGACCCCACCCCAAGGCCAGCGCCTGGTGCGCCTGTGCTTTGCCAAACGCGAGGAGACGCTGCGTCAAGCAGCCGAGAAACTATGCGTGATCTGAGTGCTTTACCCGACCTGAACATTGCCCTGGTGCAGACCACCCTGGCCTGGCATGACCGCCAGGCCAACCTGGAGCATTTCGAGCTGCTGCTGGAGCAGGCCAGGGGCGCCGACCTGATCGTGCTGCCGGAAATGTTCACCACCGGCTTTTCCATGGAGTCCCAATTGCTGGCCGAAGCCGAAAACGGCCCGACCCATGAATGGCTCAAGACCCAGGCCCGGAAGTACAACGCGGTGATTACCGGCAGCGTGATCATCCAGGCCGCTGACGGCAGCCACCGCAACCGCCTGTTGTGGGCGCGGCCCGATGGCGAGGTGTTGCACTACGACAAGCGCCACCTGTTTCGCATGGCCGGTGAACACAATCACTACACCCCCGGCGAGCGCCAGGTGCAGTTCGAGCTCAAGGGTTGGCGGGTTCGCCCGCTGATCTGCTATGACCTGCGCTTCCCGGTGTGGAGCCGTGATGCCCAGGACACTGACCTGCTGCTGTATACCGCCAACTGGCCGGGTGCACGGCGCCAGCACTGGAATCGCCTGTTGCCGGCTCGGGCCATCGAAAACCTGTGTTATGTGGCGGCGGTGAACCGAGTGGGTACGGATGGCAAGGGCTTTGCCTACACCGGCGACAGCCAGGTCCTGGACTTTCAGGGCGAAAGCCTGCTGAGCGCAGGGGAGGCGGACGGGGTGTTCCAGGTGTGCCTGGAGGCGGCGCAATTGGCGGACTATCGCACGCGGTTTCCGGCAAATCTGGATGCCGATAGTTTTCAGTTTGTCTGACAGGGGCCTGTTGTCAGTGGGATAGCTATCGCGGGCAAGCCCGCTCCCACAGGGGAATGCATTCCAAATGTGGGAGCGGGCTTGCCCGCGATGAGGATAGGTATCTACAGATTTTTTTAGTGATTCTTAGGTTTGTGTACATATCCGTTGCTTCGGTCACGGCGGCTATTGGTTCCGCCCTTACGGCGGGTCACTTTTGGAAAAGAGCCCGGAGTGCCGGCCCAGCCAAAAGTAACCAAAAGGGCTCTTGCCCCACCACTCGGCACCTCGCCCAGGCTCGGTGTGCCCGTCATCCGACATTGATTTGGGGGGCCGCCGCGATGGGCCATCCATGGCCCAGCGCGGCTAACCCGGCGTCCTGCCGGGTTACCCCCCAAATCAATATCGGATGACGGCCAGCGTGGTTTAACGGGGCGCCTCAGATCAAAAGCAAAGCGAGGCGGCCTTAGAGCCGACCTGATCGTCGAAGCGTGCGCGGACTCCTGTGGGAGCAGGCAAGCCAGCTCCCACAAGGGGGAATGCAGCTTCGCGCCCCGGCTTTGCTGTTGCTGTTGCTCTGCTTTTGATCTGGCTTTTGATCTTGATCTTAGGCGCCCCGTTAAACCATGGCTGACTGCGGGTATGCCGAGCCTAGGCGAGGCACCGAGTGGTGGGGCAAGAGCGCTTTGCTTACTTTGGGGCTTCTCCAAAGTGAGCCGCCGTCAGGGCGGAACCCTAAGTGGCCATGACCGCAGCAACGGATATGTACACAAACCCAATAAGCACTAGATAAAAGAGTTGTGTAGATACCTATGCCGCGATGAGGCCATCAGCACCACCACAACCCCAAACTAAAAAGGCCCCTGGATTCGCATCCAGGGGCCTTTGGCTTTTCAGCGGTCAGTTACGCTGCTTTCGCTTCCAGCTGGCTCAACGAGCGGTTCAGGGCGCTGAACACCGCTTTGAAGCTGGCGGTGGTGATGTTTTCATCAATCCCCACGCCATGCACCGGACGTTCGCCGTTCACGCGCAGCTCGATGTAAGCCGCGGCCTTGGCGTTGGTCCCCGCGCCGATCGCATGTTCGTTGTAGTCCATGATCTCGACCCCAATCGGCAGGCCGGCCACCAGTGCTTCCAGTGCGCCATTGCCCTTGCCGTGCCAGCGCAGGTTGGTTTCGCCCTGGCCCTTGCCGGAAACTTCGACTTCTACCGAGCTGTTGCCGTTTTCTTCCTGCAGGCGATGGCTGACCAACGCGTACGGGGTGTTGGCTTGCAGGTATTCACGCTGCAACAACGCGTGGATCTGCGCGGCGGTCATTTCCAGGCCCACACGGTCGGTTTCGGCCTGTACCACCTGGCTGAACTCGATCTGCATGCGGCGTGGCAAGCTGATGCCGTATTCCTGCTCCAGCAGGTAGGCGATGCCGCCCTTGCCCGACTGGCTGTTGACGCGGATCACCGCCTCGTAGCTGCGGCCAATGTCGGCCGGGTCGATTGGCAGGTACGGCACTTCCCACAAGGTATCCGGTTTCTGCTGGGCAAAGCCCTTGCGGATCGCATCCTGGTGGGAGCCGGAGAATGCGGTGTGGACCAGGTCGCCGACATATGGGTGACGTGGGTGCACCGGGATCTGGTTGCATTCCTCGACCACTTTGCGCACGCCGTCGATGTCGGAGAAGTCCAGCTCAGGGTCCACACCCTGGGTGTAGAGGTTCAACGCCACAGTGACCAGGTCAACGTTACCGGTACGCTCGCCGTTGCCGAACAGGCAGCCTTCGACACGGTCGGCGCCAGCCATCAGGCCCAACTCGGTAGCCGCGACACCGGTGCCACGGTCGTTGTGGGTGTGCAGGCTGATGATCACGCTGTCACGACGGTTGATATGGCGACCGAACCACTCGATCTGGTCGGCATAGATATTCGGCGTGGCGCATTCCACGGTGGCCGGCAGGTTGAGGATCATCTTGTGCTCAGGCGTCGGGTTCCACACCTCGATCACCGCGTCACACACTTCCTTGGCGAATTCCAGTTCAGTAGCGCTGAAGGTCTCCGGGGAGTATTCGAAGGTCCACTGGGTTTCCGGCTGCTGGGCGGCGTACTTGACGAACAGCTTGGCCGCGTCGACCGCGATGGCCTTGATCCCGTCCTTGTCCTGGTTGAACACAATACGGCGGAAGGACGGCGAGGTGGCGTTGTACAAGTGCACGATGGCTTTCTTGGCGCCGCGCAGGGATTCGAAGGTGCGGGCGATCAAGTCTTCACGGCCCTGGGTCAGCACCTGGATGGTGGTGTCCTCGGGGATGTGGTTGTCTTCGATCAGGGTGCGCACGAAGTCAAAGTCGGTCTGCGAAGCGGCCGGGAACGAGGCTTCGATTTCCTTAACGCCCACCGCGACCAGGGTTTTCCAGAAGCGCAGTTTTTTCACCGCATCCATCGGTTCGATCAGCGACTGGTTGCCGTCGCGCAAGTCGGAGCTGCACCAGATCGGCGCGGTGGTGATGGTCTTCGACGGCCAGGTGCGGTCCGGGATATCAATGGTCGGGAATGCGCGGTATTTCGAAGACGGGTCTTTGAGCATGCTCATCAGAAGAATCCTTGTTGTAGGGCCGAGAAGAGGCGGCCTGCCAGAAAGCGTTTATTAGGGATGCAAACCGGGGACGAGGCAGATCGATTCAGCCTGGCAGTCGTGCGCTGACGAGGCACAGGCTGCGGTGCTGGCGGAGCTGAATGAGGGTGTGAGAGGTTTTCATAAGCTCAACCCTAACCGTCGGGGTGAAAGATGGCAAGCAGTCGAAAAAAATTGAGAGAAGTTCTGCTATTTCTGTGGGAAACGAGATTTTATGGTTGAGAAACGCTCAAGGCTTTGTTTTGTTTGCGTGAGGGTTTCAGGATGCGCAATCAGTGGAATTGAGCTGGCGTCATCGCGGGCACGTTGAATCGTTGCACCGCGATAACGCCCGTATGCCCAGCGATCACATCAAGGCTGGAACGCCCCAATAAAGATCGCCGGATCGACCCGCGCATCATTCAAGCTGATATTCCAGTGCATATGCGGCCCGGTCGCCCGGCCCGTCGCCCCGACCTTGCCCACCACCGTTCCACGCACCAATTGCTGGCCCACCTTCACGTCAATCTTCGACATATGGCAGAACATGCTGATAAAGCCCTGGCCATGGTCGACAAACACCGTATTGCCGTTGAAGAAATAATTGCCCACCAGAATCACCTTGCCATTGGCCGGGGTCTTGATCGGCGTGCCGGCAGGCACCGCGAAGTCCAGGCCCGAGTGCGGGTTGCGTTCTTCACCGTTGAAGAAGCGACGCACGCCGAACTTGCTCGACAGCGGGCCGTTCACTGGTTTGTCCAACACCAGGTTGCTTGGCAGGTTCGGGCTGAAGCTGCGGTAAGCCTTGAGTTGCACGGCCAGTTCGCCTTCGATGCGCTTGAGCTGCGCCGGAGCGGGGTTGACCTGGCTTTTGTTCTTCAGGGTGATGCGCTGTTCCGGGTACTTCTTGAAACCGACGATAAACGGCAGGGTGCGCCCACCGCTGCTGATGCGCTCGTTACCGGGCTTTACCGTCAATGGGATGCCGACAATCGCCAGCCAGTTGTCCTGTTCCTTGACCACCAGCACCGGTTTGCCCTGGTAGGTGGCTTTCGGTGCGGCGGCGGCGGGGCCCAGGTCGACCACGGCCACACCGCCGGGTACCGGCTTGTTCAGGGTGCGGGTGATGTAGCTGTCGGCGTGGGCATTGAAGGCGAGGCACAGCAGCATCAGCAGGCTAAATAGACGAGGCATCAATCAATCCAGTAATGAAAGGGTGACGGGTGTCAGGTGGTTATCTTCCACCCGCACTTGCAATTGGCCTTCACCGAGGCGCGCGGTCAGGCGTTGGCCGGTGTGGGTTTGCGCGGCATTGCGAATCGCCTGGCCGCGCTCGTCCAGCAGGATGCTGTAGCCACGGCCCAGGGTCGCCAGCGGGCTGACCACCTGCAACGTCTGCACCTGGCTTTGCAGTTGCAGACGACGGGCCTTGAGCCCTTCGCGCATGGCCCGGGGCAGGCGCTCGGCGAGGCTGTCCAGGCGCTGGCGCAGCAGGGCCAGTTGCCGCCCCGGATGCTGGCCGGCCAGGCGCGTTTCCAGGCGGATCAGGCGTTCGCGGCGGGTGTTGAGGCTGCGCTCGAACGCGCGGCGCAGGCGCATATCCAGGTCATCCAGGCGCTGGGCCTGCTGGCGCAGGCGCTCACCGGGGTGACGCAGGCGGCGGGCCATGCCTTCCAGGCGCAGGCGGTCGTGGGTCAGGCGATTGCGCATCAGCATCACCAGGCGCCGGTGCAGGCTTTCGACCTGGCGCACCAGATTGCTCGCATCCGGCGCCAGCAACTCAGCCGCCGCCGACGGCGTAGGCGCACGCACATCGGCCACGAAGTCACTGATGGACACATCGGTCTCATGGCCGACCGCACTGACGATGGGCGTGATACAGGCATCAATGGCCCGCGCCACGGCTTCTTCGTTGAAGCACCAGAGGTCTTCCAGGGAGCCGCCGCCACGGGCCAGGATCAGCGCGTCGAAGCCACGGGCATCCGCCAGCTTGAGGGCGCGGACAATCTGCGCCACGGCTTCGCGGCCTTGCACGGCGGTGGGGATCAGGGTCAGTTGCACGTTCGGCGCACGGCGGCCGAACACACTGATGATGTCGCGAATCACCGCGCCCGTGGGCGAGCTGATAATCCCGATGCGGCGTGGATGGGCCGGCAGCGCCACCTTGCGCTCGGCACTGAACAAGCCTTCGGCGCTGAGCTTTTCCTTCAAGGCGTCGAAGGCCAGGCGCAACGCGCCATCACCGGCCGGTTCCACTGTGTCGAGGATCAACTGATAGTCGCCACGGCCCTCGAACAGCGAGACCTTGCCCCGCACCTTGACCGCCAGGCCATCCTTCAGTGCCTGGCGCACCCGTGCGGCATTGTTGCGAAACAGTGCACAACGCACCTGCGCGCCGCTGTCCTTGAGGGTGAAGTACACATGGCCGGAGGCGGGGCGGGCGAGGTTGGAGATCTCGCCTTCGACCCAGATATTGGTGAACACGTCCTCCAGCAACACCCGCGCGCGGCCGTTGAGCTGGCTGACAGTCAGGACTTCGCGGTCCAGGCCCAGGCGGGCAAACGGGTCTTTAATCATGGGAAGAGATCTTTAGTCATGGGCGGCAGTTTATAGGCATTCGCCCAAGGTTTGACAGAACTGCGCCACCAACGCGCTCGGCGCCTGCGCGCAGGCCAGGGCCACGGTGCTGTGGCAATCGTGGTCGGCCAGGGGCCGGAAGTGAATATTGGCCGGGGCAATATCGCGCATCGACTCGGGCAGCAGGGCGATGCCAAACCCGGCCTGGATCAGTTGCAACTGGGTGGTCTTGCGTGACATCACCCGTGCGGCCTTGGGGAAAAATCCGGCACGCATGCACAATTCGGCCGACAGATAACTCAGACCTCCGCGTTGCGGGTGGGGGATCGAGATAAACGCTTCGTCTTTCAGCTGTGCCAGTTCAATGGCCGATGTGTGCCGGGCCAAAGGGTGCGCCGGCGGCACGGCCAGCAACAGTGGCTCCTTATATAAAGGCACGATGCGCACCCCTTCGCGCTGACGCAGTACCGGCAGGCGCAGCAGGCCGACCTCCAGGCGACCATCGGCAATGTCTTCCAACTGCGCTTCGGAGGACAGTTTGACGATATCCATCGACACCCCTGGGCACTGTTCCAGCCAGGTGCTGATCCCGCGCAGTACCCGCCCACTCATCGGCACTGTGCTGGAGTGGCTCAGGCGCAGGGTGCCGAGCTGGCCGTGGCCGACCTGGGTCGCCAGTTCACTGGCCTTGTGCAACTCGCCCAGCAGGTTGCGCGCCCGTGGATAAAACGCTTCGCCGGCGGCGGTCAGTCTGGGTTGGCGGGCGGTGCGCTCGAACAGCGGGGTTTGCAGGATAATTTCCAGCTCCTTGATCTGCCGGCTAAGGGCCGATTGCGCGACAAACAGGCGCTCGGCGGCGGCGCTGAAGCTGCCGCTCTCGGCGATTTCGACGAAGTAACGCAGTTGCCGGGTGGAAATCACGAGCCATGCCTTTTCGAGATGGGTGGAGGGTCTGGAAGATATTAGTCGCAACCCATCCGCTTGGCTAAAGTGAGGGCCATCGCTGACAAGGAATATTGCATGAGCCTGGTTGAATGGATGGGGCAGTGGTCGTTCGGGACGCTGGACTGGTTGGTAATCGGCCTGGGGATTGCCCTGGCCTACATCGTGTTTGGCATCGCCGGCTTCGGCACGGCGCTGGTGGCCGGGCCGATCCTGATTATGTTTATGCCGCTGTCGAAGATCATCCCGCTGCTGGTGCTGCTGGATTTCGTCGCGGCCTTTGGCAACCTGCTGCAATCGCGGCGGGATGTGGTCAAGCCGGAGCTGTTGCGATTACTGCCGTGCATGGCGATTGGCTGCACCCTCGGCGTGATCTTCTTGCTCAACCTGCACTCGGACCTGCTGCTGCTGTTGATGGGCCTGTTTATCAGCACCTATGCCATCTACAGCCTGGCGGTAAGGGCCAAGCCCACGGCCCTGGCTGCCGGCTGGTCGGTCCCCATGGGCGTGGTGGGCGGATTGTTTGGTGCGTTGTTTGGCAGTGGCGGCTTTTTATATGCGATCTATCTGAACAGCCGCCTGCCCAAGGACGGCGCGCGGGCGACCCAAAGCGCGCTGATCAGCGCGAGCACGGTGGTGCGCCTGAGTCTGTTTTTGATCGCCGGGGTGTATGCCGAGTTGCCGCTGCTGATGTTGGCGGTGTGCCTGTTGCCGGCGATGGCCCTGGGGCTGTGGGCGGGGCGGCGATTGACCCTGCGCATGTCCCGTGAGGCGTTTGTGCGCTTGGTGACATGGTTGGTGCTGGCCAGTGGCATTGCCTTGATTGGGCGGTATTTGAGTACTTGACCTGTGGGTTTCAGGGATTAAGCTGCCGGGCTCTAGGGCCTCATCGCGGGCGAGCCCGCTCCCACATTGAAATGCAATCGAATGTGGGAGCGGGCTTGCCCGCGATGGCGTCAGACGCCACACCGCAGGACTCCCATGAATTCCCAAAGCATCCTTGTCCCGAAAATCTCCACCTTGCCCGTCCACGAACCCCGCGCCCGGGCCATCGTGCGCTGGCTGGTGCGCAAGAACATCATCAAGGAAGAACTGACCACCTGCGGGCGCACCGGCAACCGCATGGGCTACGCCCTGGCCGACGGTGCCCGCGCCGTGGTGCTGCACCCCGAGGCGCTGCCGTTCAACGAGCCGGTCAATGGCCTGGAAATCATCTACAAACGCTGCATCTACACCCCGGCCAAGGGCTTTCTCGAAGAAGCCGGCTGCCCGGAATGCCTTAAAGAAGTCGGCGAGGCGCTGTTCGACAGCCTGGAAGACTGGATGCCCGGCCACACCGACAACTTCACCTGCCCGTTGTGTGGGCATGAAGATGACATCAACGGGTTTCTGTTCCTGCAGGAATGCGGCTTCTCCAACCTGGGCTTCATCTTCAACAACTGGGCGGAAGCGGGTTTCAAGCAGAGCTTTATCGACGAGTTTGCCGACTGGCTCGATCAGAAAATCAGCTGGGTCAAAGTCGAACTCTAGGAGCGCCCCGATCATTCCCACGCTCCGCCTGGGAACGATCAGGGCCTGGAAATTCCCCATCTATCAGTATTACCAAGTTTGTCAGAGTTTTACGTTGAGGCCCGAGGGGTGTCTGAGTATAATGACGCGCTTCCATTTTCCCGCTCGGGAGCCCCCGCGATGCTGCGTATCAGCCAAGAAGCTCTGACATTCGACGACATTCTCTTAGTGCCCGGTTATTCCGAGGTGCTTCCTAACGAAGTCAGTCTCAAGACCCGCCTAACCCGTGGCATCGAGCTGAATATTCCCCTGGTTTCCGCTGCCATGGACACCGTCACCGAAGCCCGTTTGGCAATCGCCATGGCTCAGGAAGGCGGCATCGGCATCATCCACAAGAACATGACCATCGAGCAGCAGGCTGCCGAAGTGCGCAAGGTCAAGCGTTACGAAGCCGGTGTGGTGAAAGATCCAATCACCATCGAAGCCGACGCCACCGTACGCGACCTGTTCGACCTGACCCGCCTGCACAACATCTCCGGTGTTCCCGTGCTGCATGATGGCGACCTGGTCGGCATCGTCACTTCCCGTGACGTGCGCTTCGAAAACCGTCTTGAAGTCACCGTCCGTGAAGTGATGACGCCTAAAGAGCGCCTCGTCACGGTCAAGGAAGGCGCCGACAAGAACGATGTGCGTGAACTGCTGCACAAGCACCGCATCGAGCGCGTGCTGATCGTCGACGACAAATTCGCCCTCAAAGGCATGATGACCGTCAACGACATCGAAAAAGCCAAGGCTTACCCGCTGGCCAGCAAGGATGACCAAGGTCGTCTGCGCGTTGGCGCCGCCGTTGGTACTGGTAAAGACACCGGCGACCGCGTTGCGGCCCTGGTCGCTGCCGGGGTTGACGTGGTGGTAGTCGACACCGCCCACGGTCACTCCAAAGGCGTGATCGACCGCGTGCGCTGGGTCAAGCAGAACTTCCCTGACGTACAGGTGATCGGCGGCAACATCGCCACCGGCGCAGCGGCCAAGGCCCTGGCCGAAGCGGGCGCTGACGCGGTCAAGGTCGGTATCGGCCCTGGCTCGATCTGCACCACGCGGATCGTCGCCGGTGTGGGCGTGCCGCAAATCAGCGCCATCGCCAATGTTGCCGCTGCCCTTGAAGGCACTGGCGTACCGTTGATCGCCGACGGCGGCATCCGTTTCTCCGGTGACCTGTCCAAGGCCATCGTAGCCGGTGCCTCCTGCGTGATGATGGGCTCGATGTTCGCCGGTACCGAAGAAGCACCAGGCGAGATCGAACTGTTCCAGGGCCGTTCCTACAAGGCTTACCGTGGCATGGGTTCGCTGGGCGCCATGTCCCAGGCGCAAGGTTCCTCCGATCGTTACTTCCAGGACTCCTCGGCAGGCGCCGAGAAGCTCGTACCGGAAGGCATCGAAGGCCGTGTGCCGTACAAGGGCACCCTGAGCGCCATCATCCATCAGCTGATGGGCGGCCTGCGTTCCTCGATGGGCTACACCGGCAGCGCCGACATCGAAGAAATGCGCACCAAGCCAGAGTTCGTACGGATCACCGGCGCCGGCATGGCTGAATCCCATGTCCACGACGTGCAGATCACCAAGGAAGCGCCAAACTACCGCGTAGGTTGAGGCTTCCAGCAAAACGTTAAGTAACCGGGGCTGTTCTTTCAGCCCCGAGTTGTTTCTGATTCATTAGACGAGACTGACTTCATGGCCCTCGACATTCACGCCCACCGCATCCTGATCCTCGACTTCGGTTCCCAGTACACCCAGCTGATCGCCCGCCGCGTGCGTGAAATCGGCGTGTACTGCGAACTGCACCCGTTCGACATGGATGACGAAGCGATCCGCGAATTCGCCCCTAAAGGTGTCATCCTGGCCGGTGGCCCCGAGTCCGTGCACGAAGCCAACAGCCCGCGTTGCCCGCAAGCGGTGTTCGACTTGGGCGTGCCGGTCTTCGGTATCTGCTACGGCATGCAGACCATGGCCGAGCAACTGGGCGGCAAGGTTGAAGGTTCCGAACTGCGTGAATTCGGTTACGCCCGTGTCGACGTGGTCGGCAAGAGCCGCCTGCTGGACGGCATCGAAGACCACATCGACGCCGACGGCCTGTTCGGCCTCGACGTCTGGATGAGCCACGGTGACAAGGTCACCAAGATGCCGGAAGACTTCCACATCCTGGCCAGCACGCCGAGCTGCCCGATTGCCGGCATGTTCAACGACGAGCGCGGCTACTACGGCGTGCAGTTCCACCCGGAAGTGACCCACACCAAGCAGGGCGGCCGCATCCTGTCGCGCTTCATCCTCGACATCTGCCAGTGCGAAGCCCTGTGGACCCCGTCGAAGATCGCTGAAGACGCCATCGCCAACGTGCGTGCCCAGGTCGGTACTGACAACGTCCTGCTCGGCCTGTCCGGCGGCGTAGACTCCTCCGTGGTTGCTGCGCTGCTGCACAAGGCCATCGGTGACCAACTGACTTGCGTGTTCGTCGACAACGGCCTGCTGCGCCTGCACGAAGGCGAGCAAGTGATGGCCATGTTCGCCGAGAACATGGGCGTCAAGGTGATCCGTGCCAACGCCGAAGATCAGTTCCTCAACAACCTGGCCGGCGAGTCCGACCCAGAGAAGAAGCGCAAGATCATCGGCCGCACTTTCATCGACGTCTTCGATGCCCAGTCCAACAAACTGGACAACATCAAGTACCTCGCCCAGGGCACCATCTACCCCGACGTGATCGAGTCGGCCGGCGCCAAGAGTGGCAAGGCCCACGTGATCAAGTCCCACCACAACGTGGGTGGCCTGCCTGAGGAAATGAACCTCAAGCTGGTAGAACCGCTGCGCGAACTGTTCAAGGACGAAGTTCGTCGTCTGGGCCTGGAACTGGGCCTGCCGTACGACATGGTCTACCGCCACCCATTCCCAGGCCCGGGCCTGGGCGTGCGCATCCTCGGTGAAGTGAAAAAGGAATACGCCGACCTGCTGCGTCGTGCCGACCACATCTTCATCGAAGAACTGCGCAAGGCCGACTGGTACCACAAAGTCAGCCAGGCCTTCGTCGTGTTCCAACCTGTGAAATCGGTTGGGGTTGTAGGCGATGGCCGTCGCTACGCCTGGGTCGTGGCCCTGCGTGCCGTAGAAACCATCGACTTCATGACCGCCCGCTGGGCACACCTGCCGTACGAACTGCTGGAGACTGTCAGCGGCCGTATCATCAATGAAATCGAAGGTATCTCGCGCGTGACGTATGACGTGTCGAGCAAGCCGCCGGCGACGATTGAGTGGGAATGATCGGGCGTCCGGCACTGACCGGCACCCCTCTAGCAAAAAGTACCCTGAAGCCCGCTTAATTGCGGGCTTTTGGTAATGGGTTACCGGCGGCCTTCGCACACCGGTGATTCGCCGATGCGGCCTTCCTTGCACAGGTCGATGTTATCTGTGCGCTTGAAGCCGGCGTCTTTCATGCAATAAAACTGCGTGAGCACCTGGTCAATCGGCGTCCTGTCCCCTGTCCCTGTCATGGTATAGCCGCAGGCGGTCATAGCACTCTTGACGCCTTCTTCAGACACTCCGTTCTTCTTCCAATTGGTAAATTCCGGCGGCGGAGGTTGAAAGCCCCTGCCCGTGCAGCCAATCAATAACACAGCGCAAAAACTCAGCAACAGGCTCTTCGTGAGCATGGCGTTCTTCCTCATGGTTTGGCTCGGATATCGTATGCGTCGTATCAGCGAGCTTGTCGAGGTAGTGTCGAGGGCTGCTCAGGAGTAACTAGAAAAACTCATCCAACAGGCAGTAAAAAGCCATTCGCTGCTCATCAGGTTCCACACCATACCTCTCAAAGAACGGCCTGACCCATTCCTGCCCCAAGTTGCGCTCGACACTGCGGGCCGCCAGGGCCAGATCTTGATAACGGTCACTGACCCCCAGGCGGCCGCAGTCGATAAAACCACTGAAGTGACCGTCCGCTGCCATGAAGTTCGGCAGGCAGGCGTCGCCGTGGGTTACCACCAAGTCATGGGTGGTGGGCCGTGTCGACAGGAGTTCGGCGAACACATCGGTGGCGCTACGTCCCAATCGCTCATCGTCGAAGTCCGTTACATCAATCAGCCCGGCGTTGATATGTGCCTGGGCGACGGTGATGCGCAGTTCCAGGGTGTGATCGAAGGGGCATTGCGCCACGGGGATCTGGTGCAATGTACGCAGGGCGTTGGCCAGGATGTCGATGATCTGCGCGGCAGAAAGGTCACTGCTACTGGCCAGGTCCTGTCCCGGGATGGCGCTCATCAGCAGCCAGTGGTGAAGGTTTTCCTGCACCTCATCCAGCACCACCGGCGCCGGCAGGCCCTGCTGTTGCAGCCAGTGAAGGCGCTCGATTTCATCGGCAAGCTCGGCGTGTTCTACGAGGGGCTCGGCCTTCAGGAACAGGTCCGTGCCGTTGTCCCTGCGTAGCCGGAAGACGTCAGCCCGCGACTCGCCGATGGCCTGCTGCTCGATCAGCGCATGGGGGAACTGTTCACGCCATTTGTTTGGAATATTCACAGGGCTTTTCCTTTTTCCTGCTTTAGCGCCGTGCAATATCCGAGAAGTAAAACTTATCCAGCGTATGCCGCGACTCGGTGTATTCGAACTGCCGCCCGTCCTGCAAAAATGTCTGGTTGCTCACCACAATCACATGGCTCTGGCCGTCGAGGTCCAGGTGCGCCTGGTCGTCCTTGCTGCGGGGCAGGGCTTCGATGGTGCGCTGGGCGTAGCTGATCTGCAGATGCAGGGTCTGTTCGATGAAGGCGTAGATCGACTGCTCGGCAATCGCCTGGTCCAATCCGGGGATCAACTCGGCGACGAAGTGGTTGATGTCGAGGATCACCCGTTTGCCGCCGATGCGCCGCACCCGTTTGATGCGGGTAATCAGGGTGCCGGGCTCGGCCTCGATATGTTGCAGCAGCGAGCCTTCCAGCGGGAGTTGGGTGAACTCGACCACTTCGGTGCGTACATCATCGCCCAGGTCGGCGTGGGTTTCGTGGAAGCTGACGATGCCGCCCAGTTGAAACTCAATCGGGTTGGGCGACAGCACGAAGGTGCCCTTGCCATGGATTTTTTGCGCGAACCCACGCTCCTGCAATTGCTCGATGGCCCGGCGCACGGTGCCACGGCTGGCCTGGTAGGTGTCCATCAATTCGGTTTCGGAGGGCAGGCGCGTGCCGCGTTGCAGGCGTTCGGTGGTGATGCTGGCAAGCAGATCGGTGTAGATCTGGTTGTATTTACTCATGGAGAGGGCTCTGTGCCGCGTTTGCTTTCAAGGCAGGAACCTTAGTGGCAGAGGCGGGCTTTGTCCATTGGCCCCTTGGAAAGCGGTGGGCGACTATTTTTGTAACTCGTACAGACGAGTTGTTGCTTTAACTCGTCTGTACGAGTACTTTTGCCCTCGGCATGCTGCCAATAACAAGAATCTAAAGTGGAAGAACAAGCATGAGCCACGACTATTCCAACATCGCCCGCGAGATTCTCCAGAACCTCGGGGGCAGCGATAACCTTGAGCAGGCGGCCCACTGCGTGACGCGCCTGCGCCTGGCCCTCAAGGACCCGAGCCTGGTCAACGGCAGTGCGTTGAACCAGGTCGACCTGGTCAAGGGCTCGTTCTTCACCGGCGGTCTGTTCCAGATCGTCATCGGCCCCGGCGAAGTCGAAAAGGTCTACGCCGCCTTGCGCGAGCAGACTGGCCTGGCCGCCGCCACCATTGCCGATGTGAAGAAGAAGGGCGCCGACAAGACCAACGCCATGCAGCGCCTGGTGCGGGTGTTCTCCGATGTGTTCATGCCGATCCTGCCGGCGCTGATCATTGCCGGCCTGCTGATGGGCATCAACAACCTGATGGGCGCCAAGGGCATGTTCATCGAGGGCCAGACCTTGCTCGAGGCTTATCCGAACCTGGATGGCCTGTGGAGCCTGATCAACCTGATGGCCAACACCTCGTTTGTGTTCCTCCCGGCGCTGGTGGGCTGGTCGGCGGCCAAGCGCTTTGGCGGCAGTGAAATCCTCGGCATCGTGCTCGGCCTGATGCTGGTCCACCCGGACTTGCTCAACGCCTGGAACTACGGCAAGGCGGTGGCCGGGCTCGACGGCCAGAGCTTGCCGTACTTCGATATTCTGGGCTGGTTCCAGATCGAGAAGGTCGGCTATCAAGGCCAGATCCTGCCGATTCTGATGGCCGCCTACGTCATGAGCGTGATTGAAAAATGGCTGCGGGCGCGGGTGCCGAATGCCATCCAATTGCTCGTCGTGCCGATCACCACCATCGTCGTCACCGGCGTGCTGGCCCTGGCAATCATCGGCCCGGTGACCCGGCACCTCGGCATCCTGATCACCGAAGGCGTGGTCACTCTGTTTGACCTGGCGCCAATGGTGGGCGGGGCGATTTTCGGCCTGCTGTATGCGCCGCTGGTGATTACCGGCATGCACCACATGTTCCTTGCCGTGGACCTGCAGCTGATCTCGACCCAGGGCGGCACGTTTATCTGGCCGATGATTGTCATGTCCAACCTGGCCCAGGGCAGCGCGGCCCTCGGGGTGTTCTACATGAGCCGCAATGCGCGGGACAAAAGCATGGCCTCGACCTCGGCGATTTCCGCTTACTTCGGCATCACTGAACCGGCGATGTTTGGGGTGAACCTGCGCTTCAAGTTCCCGTTCTATGCCGCCCTGCTGGGCTCGGCCCTGGGCAGCATTTTCCTCTCGCTGAACAAGGTGCAGGCCTCGGCCATCGGCGTGGGCGGCCTGCCCGGATTTATTTCGATCGTGCCGCAATCCATCGCGATGTTTGTGATCGGCATGGTCATCGCGATTGTCGTGCCGTTTGTTCTGACCTGTGGGTTGAGCATGAAAATTGTTCGGCCGGGTTATCGCGTCGCCTGATAGATCGCCATCGCAGGCAAGCCAGCTCCCACATCTGGAATGCGTTCCCCTGTGGGAGCCGGGCTTGCCCGCGATGAGGCCCGCAAGACCAGCACACCACTCTACTGAAGGAGCCCACCATGCAAGACTGGCAACACTCGGTGATCTACCAGATCTACCCCAAAAGCTTCCACAGCCATGCGGGTAACGCCACCGGTGACCTGCTGGGCATCGTGGACAAACTCGACTACCTCCAGTGGCTGGGCGTCGATTGCCTGTGGATCACCCCGTTCCTGCGCTCGCCCCAGCGCGACAATGGCTATGACATCAGCGACTACTACGCCATCGACCCCAGCTACGGGACCATGGCCGACTGCGACCTGCTGATCAGCGAAGCGGCCAAGCGCGGCATCAAGCTGATGCTCGATATCGTGGTCAACCACACCTCCATCGAGCACGAGTGGTTCCAGCAGGCGCGCAGCAGCCTCGACAACCCGTACCGCGACTTCTACATCTGGCGCGACCAGCCCAATAACTGGGAATCCAAGTTCGGCGGCTCGGCCTGGGAATACGAGGCGCAGACCGGCCAGTACTTCCTGCACCTGTTCGACCACACCCAGGCCGACCTCAATTGGGACAACCCCAAGGTGCGCGCCGAAGTCTACAAGCTCATGCGCTTCTGGCGTGACAAGGGCGTGGGCGGCTTCCGTCTGGACGTGATCAACCTGATCTCCAAGCCGGCGGATTTCCCCGAAGACAACAGCGACGGCCGGCGCTTCTACACCGATGGGCCGAACGTGCATGCCTACCTGCAGGAAATGCACCGCGAAGTGTTCGAGGGCCACGCGCTGATCAACGTTGGCGAGATGTCCTCCACCAGCCTCGAACACTGCATTCGCTACTCGCGACCAGAGTCGAAAGAGCTGTCGATGACCTTCAACTTTCATCACCTGAAAGTCGATTACCCCAACCTGCAAAAGTGGGTGCGCGCCGACTTCGACTTCCAGCAACTCAAACGGATTTTCTCCGACTGGCAACTGGGCATGCAGGCCGGGGGCGGCTGGAACGCGTTGTTCTGGTGCAACCATGATCAGCCGCGGGTGGTCTCGCGCTTTGGCGATGACGGCGAGCACCGCGTGGTCTCAGCCAAGATGCTCGCCACGGCCCTGCACTTCCTCCAGGGCACGCCGTTTGTGTACCAGGGCGAAGAGCTGGGCATGACCAATCCGGGCTTCGACAGCATCGAGCAGTACCGTGATGTCGAGACCCTCAACATCTACCGCCTCAAGCGCGATGCCGGTGAGTCCGAGGCCTCGAGCATGGCCGCGATCATGCAGAAATCCCGCGATAACGGCCGCACGCCGATGCAGTGGGATAGCAGCCAGGCCAATGCCGGCTTCAGCCGCGCTGAACCGTGGATCGGCATCCCGGCCAATGCGGCGCAGATCAATGTCCAGAGCCAGCTGGATGACCCGGATTCGGTGCTGCATCACTACCGCGCGCTGATCGCCTTGCGGCGCCTTGAGCCGCTGATTCAAGAAGGCGTCTACCGCCAACTGCTGCAAGACCACGACAAGGTCTGGGCGTACCTGCGTGAAGGCCATGGCGAGCGCCTGTTGGTGCTGAACAACTTCTATGGCCAGCCCTGCGAAATCCAGTTGCCCAACAACCTGATCAGCGCGGCGAGTGAGCAACGCCTGCTGATCAGCAACTACCCCGACTGCCCGGTGCCCACGGACACGGTCATCTTGCGTCCTTACGAGTCTTTTGTGCTGCACCTGACCGACTGAAACATCCCCTTTTCAGGCGCCGGCTTGCCGGCTCCGACAGGGAAAAAATAAGAAAAAATAATGGAGCGCTTCATGAAAACAACAATAAAGCTGGGCCTCGTTGCATCCTGTCTGACCCTGCCCCTGGCGGCGCATGCCCTGGAATTTGCCGGCTACCTGCGCAGCGGCGCCGGCACCTCGACCGGCAGCGGCCCGCAGCAATGTTTCCAACTGCCGGGCGCCCAATCCAAATACCGCCTGGGCAACGAATGCGAACAATATGCCGAGCTGGAGTTGCGCCAGGACCTGTTCACCCTGGGTGACGGCTCGGTGCTGAGCGTGGATGCCATGGCCTCGCTGTACAACAAGTACGACCGCGAGCTGAAGTTCCAGGGCGAAAACAACGGCTCGGCGCGCATGCCGCAGATGTATGCGCAGTGGTCGAATATGCCCAGCCTCAATGGCGGCTCATTGTGGGCCGGCCGGCGCTACTACAAACGTAATGACATCCATATTTCCGACTTCTACTACTGGAACCAGAGCGCCACCGGCGGCGGCATCGAGGACGTGCTGATCGGCGATCTGAAATACAGCTACGCCCTGTCGCGCAAGGACAACCTGTACCAGAAGGAATACGCCACCCGTCACGACTTCAACGTCGCAGGCTTCAAGACCAACCCCGGCGGCGAGCTGGAGCTGGGCCTGAGCTATATCGAACAGGCGGGCGGGCGCGACACCCACAGCGGCTGGGCCCTCACTGCGCAGCATGTGCAGGCCGCGTTCCTCGGAGGCAAGAACAAGTTCGCCCTGCAGTACGGCGAAGGGCCGGGCACTGGCCTTGGCTACACCGGCAACACGGCACTGGAGCGCAGCAGCAAAAGCTACCGCGCGGTGGAGTTTTTCGACTGGCAAGTGACCCCGCGTTTTGGCGGCCAGGTCGAGGCGGTGTACCAGAAAGACGTGCGCCCCGGCAGCCAGGACCAGACCTGGATGTCCATCGGTGTGCGCCCGGCGTATGCCATCAGCGAGCAGTTCAAGCTGGTCACCGAACTGGGACATGATCAGGTCGACGCCAGCGGCGGCACGCGCAAACTCAGCAAATTCACCTTCGCCCCGACCTGGTCGCCCAAAGGCCCGGATTTCTGGGCGCGGCCGGAGGTGCGTTTGTACTACACCTATGCCACCTGGAACGAAGCGGCCAAGCGTGCGGCCAACGAACTGGCGGCGGGTTCGGCGTTGTCCGACACCGGCTCCTATGGCACCGCGCGGCATGGCTCCAACTTCGGTGTGCAGGTCGAATACTGGTGGAAATAAACACCGGCTTTATGTGGGAGCCGGGCTTGCCCGCGATACCGGCGGCTCGGTGTTCCAGTGCAACCGCATTGATGCAATCGCAGGCAAGCCAGCTCCCACTGGGGCCCATTTCACCCCGGGATTTGTACTCGGCCGATGATTTTTACAGAACCAAACAGCAGGTGATGTCATGACCACAACTCAACCCCTGGAACTGCTGGCGCCCCTGGCGGGTGTGCTGTTGCCCCTGGACCAGGTGCCGGATCCGGTGTTCTCCAGTCGCCTGATCGGCGATGGCGTGTGTATCGACCCCACCTCGCAGACCCTCTGCGCGCCGCTGGCCGGGGTGATCAGCAATGTCCAGGACAGTGGGCATGCGGTCAGCGTCACCGACGACTACGGCGTGCAGGTGCTGATGCATATCGGCCTGGATACCGTGAACCTGGCGGGCAAGGGCTTCACCCGGCTGGTCGAGGAAGGCCAGCGGGTCGAGGCGGGTCAGCCGTTGATCGAGTTTGATGCCGACTTTATCGCGCTCAATGCTCGCAGCCTGCTGACCCTGATGCTGGTGGTCAGCGGCGAGCCATTTGTGCTGCTGGCGACGGACACCGGGCTCGTCGCCGCCGGGCAACCGTTGCTGCGGGTGACCCCGGCAATCCGTGCGGCCAACGACGAGGAAGAGGAGGGCGACGCACTGTTTTCCAAACCCCTCACGCTGCCCAATGCCAACGGCTTGCATGCCCGCCCGGCGGCGGTGCTGGCCCAGGCGGCGAAGGGCTTCAATGCGAGCATCTGCCTGCACAAGCAAACCCAGAGCGCCAACGCCAAGTCCCTGGTGGCGATCATGGCGTTGCAGACGGTGCAGGGCGATACCTTGCAAGTCAGCGCCGCGGGGCAGGACGCCGAGGCGGCGATTCAGGCGCTGGTCGCGCTGTTGCTGGAGGGCTGTGGCGAAACCGTAGCGGTGCTGGCCGAGGAGGTTAAACCGGTCGCGCCGCTGTCGTCGGCGAGCGTGTTGCGCGGCGTCTGTGCGTCGCCCGGTTCGGCGTTTGGCCAAGTAGTGCAGGTGGCCGAGCCGCAGCTGAATGTGCCTGAAGAGGGGGCTGGCGAGGCGCTGGAACGGGCCGCCCTGGAACGTGGCTTGCGCGCTGCAACCCAGGCGCTGCAGGCGTTGCAGGACAAGCCCGGCGGCAGTGCCCAGGTAGAGATTTTCCGTGCCCATCAGGAATTGCTCGAAGACCCGACCCTGCTTGAACAAGCCCACGCCCTGCTCGCCGAAGGCAAGAGCGCCGCGTTTGCCTGGAACAGCGCCACACTCGCTACCGCCGGGCTGTTCGAGCAATCAGGCAGCCCCCTGCTGGCCGAACGCGCCGCCGACATGGCGGATGTTGGCCAGCGCGTGCTCAAGCTGATTCTCGGGGTTCAAGACGGCGCCTGGGAGTTGCCGGAGCAGGCCATCCTGATTGCCGAGCAATTGACCCCCTCGCAAACCGCCAGCCTCGATCCGGGCAAGGTGTTGGGGTTTATCACCGTGGCCGGAGGGGCCACCAGCCACGTCGCCATTCTTGCTCGCGCCCTGGGCTTGCCGGCGATGTGCGGTGTGTCGGCCCAGGTCCTGGCGTTGCCCGATGGCAAGCCCGTGTTGCTGGACGCCGACAAAGGCGAACTGCACCTCGACCCGGACCTGGCGGTGATCGAGACGCTGCGGGCTGCGCGCGAGCAGCAGGTTGTGCGCCACCAGCGCGATCTGCAGCAGGCCGCCTTGGCCGCCATCACTCGCGATGGTCATCATATTGAGGTGACCGCCAACGTCGCTTCGCTGCAGGAGGTGCAGCAAGCCCTGGTCCTGGGGGCCGAGGGGGTCGGGCTGTTGCGCTCGGAGTTTCTCTACCTGGACCGCAACCGCGCGCCGAGCCCGCAGGAACAGGCCCAGACCTACAGCGCCATTGCCGGTGTCCTGGGCACCGAGCGCAATCTGGTGGTACGCACGTTGGATGTGGGCGGTGACAAACCCTTGGCCTATGTGCCGATGGACAGCGAGACCAACCCCTTTCTTGGCCTGCGCGGCATTCGCCTGTGCCTGGAGCGCCCGCAACTGTTGCACGAGCAGTTCCGCGCAATCCTTGCCAGCGCGGGCCTGGCGCGGCTGCATATCATGTTGCCGATGGTCAGCCTGTTGTCGGAGCTGCATCAGGCCCGGCAGATCCTCGAAGAGGAAGCGCTGGCCCTGGGGCTTGCCGAGCTGCCGAAGCTGGGGATCATGATTGAGGTGCCGTCGGCGGCATTGATGGCGGATGTGTTTGCGCCCCATGTGGACTTTTTCTCGATCGGCACCAATGACCTGACCCAATACACCCTGGCCATGGACCGCGACCACCCGCGCCTGGCCAGCCAGGCCGACAGCTTTCACCCGGCGGTGCTGCGCCTGATCGCCACCACGGTCAAGGCCGCCCATGCCCATGGCAAGTGGGTGGGTGTGTGTGGCGCGCTGGCGTCCGAAACACTGGCGGTGCCGATGTTGATCGGGCTGGGGGTGGACGAGTTGTCCGTCAGCGTACCGTTGATCCCGAGTATCAAGGCCACCGTGCGTGACCTGGACCTGGCGGACTGCCAACTGATCGCCCACCAGGTGTTGAACCTGGAAGAGGCCGCCCAGGTGCGCGAGGCCCTGAGCCAATACCACGCAGCGACCGTCGAAACCTCATTGGTTGTGGAGAACTGAATATGTTCGAGAAATTGCAGCAGGCATTCTGGAAAGCCCTGACCCCGGACCTGGTGGCGGAAACGGCGGTTGCCGAGCCGAAGGCTGACGGCATGTTGGCGCCGGCGGTGCTGAGTGCATTGGGTGGGGCGGCGAATCTCAAGACACAGCAGCGGGTGGCGTTGACGCGGACCCGCGTGCAGCTACAGGACCCGGCGCTAGTGGACGAGGCGGCGCTGAAGGCGGCGGGTATCACGGCGGTGATGGTGCTGGCGGGCGGGGTGGTGCATCTGATCACTGGCCTGTAGAACACCACAAAATAAATGTGGGAGCGGGCTGTCTGATCGGACCCGGGGGTCAGAGTTGGGGGGTATCTTGCGGCGGCTTGGTCTTGTCCACGCCCGGCACATGCAGGTTGCCTTCCACCATCTGGTTGCCCTCCAGCTGCGGCTGGGTCACCCAGGTCAGGATGTCGTAGTAACGGCGGATGTTGGCCACGAAGTGCACCGGCTCGCCGCCCCGGGCGTAGCCGTAGCGGGTCTTGCTGTACCACTGCTTCTGCGACAGGCGCGGCAGCATTTTCTTCACGTCCAGCCACTTGTTCGGGTTCAGGCCTTCCTTTTGCGCCAGCTTGCGCGCGTCATCCAGGTGACCGCCGCCGACGTTATAGGCCGCCAGGGCAAACCAGGTGCGGTCAGGTTCGAGAATCTTGTCGTCCAGTTCGCTCTTGATCATCGCCAGGTACTTGGCGCCCCCCTTGATGCTCTGCCGCGCGTCCAGGCGGTTGGACACGCCCATGGCCTGGGCGGTGTTCTGGGTCAGCATCATCAGGCCGCGCACGCCGGTCTTGGAAGTGACGGTCGGTTGCCACAGCGATTCCTGGTAACCAATGGCTGCCAGTAGCCGCCAATCGACCTTTTCTTCCTTGGCCGAGGTCTTGAAGAACTTCTCGTACTTGGGCAGGCGCTGCTGCAAGTGCTGGGCAAAGGTGTAGGCGCCGACGTACCCCAGTACATCGACATGCCCGTAATAACGATCCTTGAGGCGTTGCAGGGTGCCGTTCTTCTCGACCTTGTCGAGGTAGCTGTTGACCTCGTTGAGCAGGCTGTTGTCTTCACCGGCAGCCACGGCCCAGCTCTGGTTGCTGGCGTTGCCCAGATCGAAGGCCACCCGCACGTTGGGGAAGTACACCTGGTTCATCGCCACTTCATTGGAGTCGACCAGGGTCAGGTCGATCTGCCCTTCATCGACCATGCGCAGCAGGTCGACCACTTCAACGGCATCGGACTCTTCGTACTCAATCGCAGGATTCTGCTTTTTCAGCTCGGCCAGTTGCTCGGCATGGGTGCTGCCCTTGAGCACCATGATCTTTTTGCCCACCAGGTCGGCCGCGTTGGTGGGGCGGGACTGGCCGTTGCGATAGATGATCTGCGGGGTGACTTCCAGGTACGCATGGGAAAAGCGCACCTGTTGTTTACGCTGCTCGCTGCTGACCAGGCCAGCGGCGGCCAATACCGGACCGTCGGGTTTGCCCAACTGGTCGAACAGGTCGTCGAGGTTGTCGGCGGTCTCGATTTCAAGCTTGACCCCCAGGTCGTCGGCAAAGCGCTTGACCAGTTCGTATTCGAAACCGGTTTCGCCGTTGCGGTCCTGGAAATAGGTGGCCGGGCTGTTTCGGGTGACCACCCGCAATACGCCATCCTCCTTGATTCGCTCGAGCGTGCTGGGCTTATCAACACAGGCGCTGAGCATCAGGAAGAGTCCGGTGGCGAGGAGCCATTTGGCACATCGCGGGCGCAAAGCAGTTGGGGAGAACATCTGGGCAGTATACGCAAACGGCCCACGGCGCCATATCTCGACAGCATGGGAGTTGTCTGCTAGCGCCTGCGAAACTGTGCTGCAGCCCGCAGAAACGTGGCCTGGGGCGCAATGGTGAGGGTGAAAATAACTGCGTCGGCCACCCTGGAAAACGCCCCGATACCGTGCAATCTGTGCCAACTGACGTTCGGCAGCGGCCAGCGGCACCGTTTCGGGTGCCGTTGGCGCAGGTTTACGCTAGAATGCACGGCCTCAAAGCACACCCCCTTCCCGAGGCTGTCCCGAAGATGTTGATCCTGCGCGGCGCTCCTGCCCTTTCTGCCTTTCGCCACAGCAAACTCCTTGAGCAACTGAGCCAGAAGGTTCCAGCTGTCACTGGCTTGTATGCTGAATTTGCTCACTTCGCCGACGTTAACGGCGTTTTGACCGCCGACGAACAGCAAGTGCTGGCACGCCTTCTGAAGTACGGCCCCAGCGTTCCCGTTCAAGAGCCGACTGGCCGCTTGTTCCTGGTTCTGCCACGGTTCGGCACCATCTCGCCCTGGTCGAGCAAGGCCAGCGATATCGCCCGCAACTGTGGCCTGGAAAAAATCCAGCGCCTGGAACGCGGGATCGCCTTCTACGTGGCTGGCCAGTTCAGCGATGCCGAAGCCGAGCTGATTGCCAGCAGCCTGCACGACCGCATGACCCAGATCATCGTCAGCCAACTGGAACAGGCTGCCGGCCTGTTCAGCCATGCCGAGCCCAAGCCGCTGACCGCGATTGACGTGCTCGCCGGTGGCCGCGCCGCCCTCGAGAAGGCCAACACCGAGCTGGGCCTGGCCCTGGCCGAAGACGAGATCGACTACCTGGTCAACGCCTTCAACGGTTTGCAGCGCAACCCCCACGACATCGAACTGATGATGTTCGCCCAGGCCAACTCCGAGCACTGCCGCCACAAGATTTTCAACGCCAGTTGGGATATCGACGGCCAGAGCCAGGAAAAAAGCCTGTTCGGCATGATCAAGAACACCTACGTGATGCACAGCGAAGGCGTTCTGTCGGCTTATAAAGACAACGCCTCGGTGATCGTCGGCTCTGTCGCCGGCCGTTTCTTCCCGGACCCGGAAACCCGCCAGTACGGCGCGGTGCAGGAGCCGGTGCACATCCTGATGAAGGTTGAAACCCACAACCACCCGACCGCGATTGCCCCGTTCCCGGGCGCAGCCACCGGCTCGGGCGGCGAGATCCGCGACGAGGGCGCCACCGGCCGTGGCGCCAAGCCCAAGGCGGGCCTGACCGGTTTCACCGTGTCCAACCTGCAGATCCCAGGCTTCGAACAGCCGTGGGAAGTGCCATACGGCAAGCCTGAGCGCATCGTTACCGCACTCGACATCATGATCGAAGGCCCGCTGGGCGGCGCCGCGTTCAACAACGAATTCGGGCGTCCGGCCCTGACCGGTTACTTCCGTACCTTCGAGCAGTCCATCACCACCCCCCGTGGCGATGAAGTGCGCGGTTACCACAAGCCGATCATGTTGGCCGGCGGTATGGGCAACATCCGTGAAGACCACGTGCAGAAGGGCGAGATCCTCGTCGGCTCGAAGCTGATCGTGCTCGGCGGCCCGGCCATGTTGATCGGCCTGGGCGGCGGCGCGGCTTCCTCCATGGCCACCGGCACCAGCTCGGCGGACCTGGACTTTGCTTCTGTTCAGCGCGAAAACCCTGAGATGGAACGCCGTTGCCAGGAAGTCATCGACCGTTGCTGGCAGTTGGGTGACAAGAACCCCATCAGCTTTATCCACGACGTCGGCGCCGGCGGTTTGTCCAACGCCTTCCCGGAACTGGTCAATGACGGCGACCGTGGCGGCCGTTTCGAACTGCGCAATATTCCAAACGACGAGCCGGGCATGGCCCCGCACGAAATCTGGAGCAACGAATCCCAGGAACGTTACGTACTGGCGGTCGGCCCTGAAGACTTCGCGCGCTTCCAGGCCATCTGCGAACGCGAGCGTTGCCCGTTTGCCGTGGTCGGCGAAGCCACTGCCGAGCCGCAACTGACCGTGACCGACAGCCACTTCGGCAACAGCCCGGTGGACATGCCCCTCGAAGTGCTGCTGGGCAAGGCCCCCGCGCATGCACCGTTCGGCGGTACGTGAAGCCGAACTGGGCGATGATTTCGACCCAAGCAGCCTGGACCTGACCGACAGCATCGAGCGCGTGCTGCACCACCCGGCCGTGGCGAGCAAAAGCTTCCTGATCACCATCGGCGACCGCACCATCACCGGTCTGGTTGCCCGTGACCAGATGGTCGGCCCTTGGCAGGTGCCGGTGGCTGACGTTGCCGTGACCGCCACCAGCTTTGATGTGTACACCGGTGAAGCCATGGCCATGGGCGAGCGTACCCCGCTGGCCCTGCTGGACGCCCCGGCGTCGGGCCGCATGGCCATTGGTGAAACCATCACCAACATCGCCGCATCGCGTATTGGCAAGCTGTCCGATATCAAGCTGTCGGCCAACTGGATGTCCGCTGCCGGCCACCCCGGTGAAGATGCGCGCCTGTACGACACCGTCAAGGCAGTCGGCATGGAGCTGTGCCCGGAACTGGGGATCACCATTCCGGTGGGCAAGGACTCCATGTCCATGGCCACCCGTTGGAACGATGAAGGCACCGACAAGAGCGTTACCTCGCCGCTGTCGCTGATCGTCACCGGCTTTGCGCCAGTCACCGATGTCCGCCAGACCCTGACCCCGCAACTGCGCATGGACAAGGGCACCACCGACCTGATCCTGATCGACCTCGGTCGTGGCCAGAACCGCATGGGCGCCTCGATCCTTGCCCAGACCCACGGCAAGCTCGGCAAGCAGGCGCCGGACGTCGATGACGCCGAAGACCTCAAAGCCTTCTTCGCCGTGATCCAGGGCCTGAATGCCGATGGCCACCTGCTGGCTTACCACGACCGTTCCGACGGTGGTTTGCTGACCAGCGTCGTGGAAATGGCTTTCGCCGGTCACTGCGGCCTGAGCCTGAACCTCGACGGCCTGGCGGAAACTTCCGCTGACATCGCTGCCATCCTGTTCAACGAAGAATTGGGCGCGGTCATCCAGGTGCGCCAGGACGCCACCCCGGACGTGCTTGCACAGTTCAGCGCCGCTGGCCTGGGCGACTGCGTGGCCGTGGTCGGCCAGCCGATCAACAACGGTGTGATCAACATCGTGTTCAACGGCGACACCGTGTTTGAAGGCCAGCGCCGCCTGCTGCAACGCCAGTGGGCCGAGACCAGCTACCAGATCCAGCGCCTGCGCGATAACGTCGCCTGTGCCGAGCAGGAATTCGACGTGATCCTGGAAGAAGACAACCCGGGCCTGAGCACCAAGCTCAGCTTCGACGTCAACCAGGACATCGCCGCGCCGTACATCAAGAAAGGCATCCGCCCACAGGTTGCCGTGCTGCGTGAGCAGGGCGTCAACGGCCAGGTGGAAATGGCGGCCGCGTTCGACCGTGCCGGCTTCAATGCGATTGACGTGCACATGAGCGATATCCTCGCCGGTCGTGTTGACCTCAATGAGTTCAAGGGCCTGGTGGCCTGCGGCGGTTTCTCCTACGGCGACGTGCTGGGTGCCGGTGAAGGCTGGGCCAAGTCGGCCCTGTTCAACAGCCGTGCCCGCGATGCGTTCCAGGGTTTCTTCGAGCGTAACGACAGCTTCACCCTGGGTGTGTGCAACGGTTGCCAGATGATGTCCAACCTCCACGAACTGATCCCGGGCAGCGAGTTCTGGCCGCACTTCGTGCGTAACCGTTCCGAGCAGTTCGAGGCCCGTGTGGCCATGGTGCAGGTGCAGGAATCGAACTCGATCTTCCTGCAAGGCATGGCCGGTTCGCGCATGCCAATCGCCATTGCCCACGGTGAAGGCCATGCCGAGTTCGCCAGCGAAGAAGCGCTGCTCGAAGCCGACCTGTCCGGCACCGTGGCCCTGCGCTTTGTCGACAACCACGGCAAGGTCACCGAAAACTACCCGGCCAACCCGAACGGCTCGCCGCGCGGGATCACCGGGCTGACCAGCCGCGACGGTCGTGTGACCATCATGATGCCGCACCCGGAGCGTGTGTTCCGCGCGGTGCAGAACTCGTGGCGCCCGGAAGAGTGGAACGAAGACGGTGCGTGGATGCGCATGTTCCGTAACGCTCGTGTGTGGGTGAACTAAGGCCGTGTACAAGCTCAGCTTCTTTGTGCCCGACAGCCATGTGGAGGCGGTGAAAAGCGCCGTCTTCGCGGCCGGTGGCGGGCGCATCGGCGACTACGACAGCTGTGCCTGGCAAGTGCTGGGCCAGGGCCAATTCCGCCCGATGGACGGCAGCCAGCCGTTTATCGGGCAGGTGGGCCAGGTCGAAGTGGTTGAAGAATGGAAGGTCGAGCTGGTGGTGGCTGATGAGTTGATCAAGGCAGTTGTCGCTGCGTTGAAGCTCAGCCACCCCTATGAAACACCGGCTTATGAGGTGTGGCAGCTGGCGGATTTCTGATCGGCCGGCTGTAGACAGAAAACCCGCTGGGCCGACTTGGCCAGCGGGTTTTTTTGTGGGCGATCATGCCGCCATGGGCAAGCCTCAATCACTCACGGTGCGGGCACCAGCCCCACTTCAGCCTTCAAGGCGCTGATCAACAGGTTTTCGTAGCCGAACCGCTTGCCCTGCATCGGCTCCCAGCGCTCGACATAAAATAGGCCGTTGTGGTCGACCTTGATCGGTGTCGAGACGATTTCCCCGCTGCGGGAACGATGCAGCAGGTTGCTCTGCGCCGGCGACGGGCGTTCGATCAGGAACAGGCCGGGACGGTTCAGGCGTGTCCTGTCCGCGGGGACGAAGGGGGAGGGGGCCT
Organism: Pseudomonas sp. FP818; assembly: GCF_030687335.1. Taxonomy (NCBI): domain Bacteria; kingdom Pseudomonadati; phylum Pseudomonadota; class Gammaproteobacteria; order Pseudomonadales; family Pseudomonadaceae; genus Pseudomonas; species Pseudomonas sp. FP818. The sequence continues at coordinate 1,169,508 of NZ_CP117427.1, forward strand.
TGATGCCTTCTACGCCGGCGTCCAGGATGAAATCGCTGCGCAGGGCTCGGGTGTAAGGCGTCAGGCCTTCGGCAAACGTCTCCCAGGTGCCGGGGCGAATGTTCTGCGCCAGTGCCGGGGCCGTGTCCCGGATTTGCAGGCTGACGGCGCCTTGCAGCTCCGCCAGGCCGGGCACCCCCAGGTTGATGTTGGTGTGGGCGCTGCCGATGAAGGCCAGCCATTTATGCGGTCCGTGGGCCGCCTGGTCGGCCTTGATCACCTGCGATGCGAAGTAGCTGAACATCTGGTTGCGCGACTGCACCGTGTCCCGCAGCCCCTTGACGTGGTAACTGGCCGTGCAGTCCAGGGCCCGGATGCGCAGGCCATGCCTGGCCGCCACCTGGATGACTTCGGTGTAGGTATCGTCGCCGTTGTAGCCTGGCATATGGCCGCGATCCAGCCGTGTGAGGTAGCGCTTGAGTGTGTCCGGCAGCCGTTGCGTACTGAGGAACATGTCCAGGTCCGCCTGATGCATATCGGTCAGCAGGTGTTCGACGTACAGCGTCTTGAACTCCAGTTCCTTGAGTTTTTTCATGTGGTCGCGCAGCCAGCGCTTGCTGGATTGCTCCTGGTGCCCTTCACCAAGGATCAGTCCCGGGAACTCGCTTTGACGCAGTTTTTCCAGAAATGCCTCTGGGGTCGTGTGGGCGGCCAGTTCGGCCGGGTCTGGCCTTGCCGGCGGTACCTGGCTGGCCAGGTAGGCCTGGGCATCGCTACTCAGGCGATCCCTGGCGCTCTGGAAGGCCTGGAATGCTTCGCGCTCGTGCGGATTCAGCGCAAAGTAGCGGCTGTCCAACCCGCGGTGGGCGACGATCTGTTGCGCAAGGTTGTCCCTGAGCGGTAGGGGAATGTCGTAGTCGCTGTAATGCGTCACGACCGCGGCAGTCGCCGCGCTGGACGACGCTGCGGGTTCGGGTGCCTTGTACGCGGTCTGCAGGGCCAGGCGGTAATCGCCCTTGGCCAAGGGATCGCCCGCAATGGCACCGGCGGTGTCGAGCCAGATCCCCACGGGTTGGCCCGGGGCCACGTCGTCCACCCGCAGGGCAACGGCACCTTGCAAGTCGGCCAGGCCGGGGGTGTCATCGAAAGTGCGCAGGCGCGATGAATCCACCAGGGCCACCCAGCGCTCACCGGGTGTGCCGATGGCGTCGGTCTCGAGGGCTTTGTGGGAGTAGAAGTTCCTGATCCCGTTGTCCCGGGGCGTGGTGGTCGGGGTGTCGGCCATTTGCAGGACGTCATCCAGTAGATAGGAGGTGGATGCGTCCAGGGCCCTGATCTTCATGCCCTTTGCCTGGGCCTTGCGCACCAGGGCCACGTAGGAGTATTCGGCATTCTCGGCAAAACCCAAGGCGGTATCGATGGTTTTCAGGTGCCGTTGGATATGTTGCCAGGATTTCCCGCTGTTCAGCTTCTCCAGTTTCGCCCGGAATATATCGGCTGGCAGGTGCTCGATGTACAGGTGTTTGAAGCCTTGGTTGAGCAAGCTGTCCATCTGCGTGATCAGCAGTTGTTTAGCGGCAATGGAGCCGGGTATCGCGCCGATGACCAGGGGCTTGTTCCCGGCAAAGGCATTGCTGGCGATCCATTGCGAGAAGGACGTGTCGGCGCCGATGGCCGGCACATCGGTGCGGGCTGGTAGTGGGGCGAGATGTTTGAAAAAGTGGCGGGCGTCGGCTGTCAGTTGCTCGGCCTGTTGCAAGTAGGCGGCGCGCACCGCTTTCAAGTCTCGGGCAGCATTCTCCAGTGCGACGTCCCGGGAGCCGAACTCCCATTCGGTTCGCTGCACTATCCCGGCCCGTACATCCGGGTTCAGGGCCAGCTCCAGTTTGCCCGCGTACTTCGCCGGGATTTCATAGTTCTTCAATGGCTCGGGTGGCTCGGGCAGCTTTTCATATTTCGGCGCGCCGCCAGTCACCCCGGTACGCCGCCAGACGCCTTGCGCATCGGGGGCGGCGAGGCGGGTAGTGGAAACCAGTCTGCCGGTCGCCGGGTCCAGGCGGTACAGCAAATAACGGCCGATCGGGTCGGGGGTCTTTTTTGCCCATAGGCCTTCGCCACCGAACAGCACGGCTTGCATGTCCTCAAGCGCCAGCGGCTTGGGCTCTAGTGGCTGGATCAGCCTCAAGACCTCGTTCAGCGCCGCAGCAGCGTCGGTGGCCGGGCGCACGGCCGGTTTTACCAGTTGTTTGAGCGACACCAGGGCCGGGCGCAGATCGGTAAAAGCCGCCCCGGCGCTGTTGAGCACGTAACCGATCAAGTGTTCCACGGCCGCCCCCGTATCGCCCTGCTGATAGGCGTGCAGGGCCAGCATGCCGTCCTTGAATGCCAACAGCATGCCCAGGCTCAGGCTGAGGGTGGGGAACGGCGCGGTAGCGATACCGCTGACCCACTCCACGCAGGTCCACAGAATACTGTTGATCATCTGGCTGCGATTCGCCGTGGTGCCTTCAACGTCGTCAATCTTGCGCTGCTGCTTCATGTCATACAGCGCCTGGCGCAGATCCAGTAATGGGGTTTGCCCGTGGGTCGAGTCGTAGCGCGACGGACTCACGGAGGTTTTGTTCAAGTCCTCGGGTAATTGCGCCTTGGCCTCTTCCAGGAGGGTGCGTACGCGCGCCTGGGATTGAGCACCGACCCGCAGGGTGAAATAGCCGACCATGCCGGGAGTCTTTTTCAGCAGATAGTTGAACTGTCGCGCCTCACGAAAGCTGATGCCGTCGGGTGCGTTTGGGGTGTAAAGCAACGTCGGGAAACCGGCGTGGCTGAAGAGGAAGTTATCGATCACCCATTCGCCGTCTACCAGCAAGCGGTGGAGGGCGTAGGTGCCACGGACCTCGGTGCGGGTATCGCCCATGCTGGCAATGCTGCGTTCCAGCCAGTCGCCATCGACCCCGGCGATATGCCCTTGCAGGCGGCATTCCAGGGCGGCGTTCTGCATCTGCCGTTGGGTAATGCTCAGGGTGGCATTGCGCCGTAAGGCATAGTCGGCACTGCCGGCGTTGAGCAGCCGGCGTTTGACTTCGTTGATGTAGTGTTGGCCAACCCAGGTGCCGGTGATCGAGCGGGCGACCTTTTCAGCGGTCAGCGGGCTCAGGTCAACACCGGGCGGGCCTTTGAAGCGAGCGGCGCGCGAAAATTTCGCGTCAAGAAAGCCTACGCCGTCGGCGTAGCCATCGCGGTACAGCTGGGTGTAGGTCAGGGGGGTAGGGGTCCATGAGGCGAGCAGCGCCGGGGGCGAGAAGGCCCAGACCGTATCGGGGTCGATGTCGTTCTGACGGCGTCCGAGCAGTTCGTTCAGGCGTTTTCTGGCCCGTTCGTGCACGTAGGTGGAGAAGCTGGGAACGTGTGCATCGGACAACGGGAAGTCGTTGTAGGCCTGCAGTGCGCCTTCGCTGTCTTGCGCCAGTTTCAGCAGTTTCTGGCGGTTGTCGACGCTGGTGGAGCGATACCAGTTCGGGGTGCCGAACTCATAGTCATCGACCCGGGTTGCCAGGACATGGGCCGACATGGCCTGGAGGCAGTCGGCATGCTTGCCGATATTGCCAAAGCGGATCTGTGTGTATTCCCGGGCGTGAAACTTGAAGCTCAGGCCCGTCAATACCTGTTTCATTGCATCGCGAAAACGCAGGGCAACCCGCTTGATCAGGTAGTCGGTGAGGCCGCCGCTGTCCTGGCTCCAGCCGAGGATATGGTTCTGGCACGCGATCTCACTGTCGAATGCCTGAAACTGCTGCTCGCGCGGTGCCTCGGGGGTGCATAACAGCACACGGATCACGCTGCCGTTGGCATCGGTCTGGCGCAGCACCCACATATCCTGCAACTGGGCTTCGTGCAGCGACAGGGTGGCGGCGCTCAGGCGCGGGTCGGTGCCTTGGCGCAGGCTCTGCACCAACTGGAAGTCCTCTTCAGTGAGGTGCCCCTGAAGCAAGGCGGTGTAGGCCAGCGCGTTGATCCGCTGGTCGAGCATCTGTTCGATTGCCCGGCTGACGGCGGGTTTGCCGTGCATCTGCTGCTGGGCGTCGGCAAAGTCGATACGTGGCTGCAGGGTGCTCAGCGTCTGCGCCAGCCAGGCGGGTGTCAGGTCCCGATAGGCCTTGGGCAGCGCGCCATCCCGGTAGGTGAGTGTGGTTTTGTTGAGGAAGTCCGAGCCCGCCAGTGCATCGCCGGTTTGCAGGCCGCGCAGGGCCAGCTCGATCAGGTTGCGGTCATGTTCGTACTCGCCGATGGGCTCCACGTAGCGCCGGGTGTTGATCACCAGGTGTTCGGGCAGCAGGTCGTGGATGTCCAGCTCATCGCTCAGGCGTTCGAGCAGTTGGTAGCGGGCCAGCGCCTCGGGGCTGGTGACCGGACTCAGCAGGTCGAGCAGGTGCTGGCGTGCCTCGTTGTAGCTCGCCAAGTGGGTGGCGAGTGTGGCCCGACGGTCTGCACTGGCGCTGCGGTACCAGTCCGGTGCGCTCTGGCGCAGGTAGCGCTCCAGCAAGCGGCGGGCACGCCATGCCAGGCGTGGGCTGATGTCCGGCACAGAGGCGCTGATGGCGCGATCCAGGTCACTGATCAGTTGAGCGGCTGACGGCTGCGGATTGTCGACCAGGCTCAGCGCCCGCTCGATGTCCTGGGTGCGCTTGGCGATCAGGGCGGCGTCGGTGTGTTCAAACAGCGGGGTCTTGTCGATCGGCGTCAATTCCAGTGGCCAGATCGCGGCCGGTGTTATATCGCGATAACGCACGGGCAGCAGTTGCATGAAGTCGCGCCGTTGCTCGGCATCGTCCATGCCTTGGCGCAAGTGCGTATTCAGGTGCGCCAGGGAGCCTAGGCACTCGATCCCGCGGGTGGGGGTAAACAGCATTACCTCACCCAGGGGCAGGGCAGAACTCAGATCGCTGGGCACCGGGCTGGATTTCTCGGTCACCACAAAGGCCCCCGCCAGCTCGACGCTCTGCTCCTGATAACGCAAGGTCAGCGCATACAGTCCTGGGCGCAGCGTTATGCCCTGCGCTATACGCCCAAGCAAGGCCTGCTGTTGCGGGTGCAACAGGCGGTCCTCGGCACTGAGGGTTGTTGCATGGGCCAGGGCGACGTACCCGGCTTCAAAGGTCATAAAGGATTTGCGTGGCTTGCCATCTATCTGCTCATAGCGGTCGAGGTGCTGCAGATGGACGTTGAGCGTGGTCTTGAGCGTTGCCACGCGGCTGGCCAGGTTGCTCTGGGTAAGCCCTCGGTAGAGCGGCCGGCTCTTGTTCAGATACAGCTGCCGATAGGACATCAGCATGCCGTTGAGTTTTTCCAGATAGGCCAGTGCAGCAGAGGGTTTGTGTTCGGGCACTAGCGGCGCATCGACTTGAAGCAGGTGATGACCGATCTGATTGAGGTGGCCTTTGATGCCTTCAAAGGTTGGGGATGTGGTGCTCACAGGCACGCTCTCCATGCTGAGGATAAGAACCCTCAGCATGGGCAGCCGTGCCTTGGGCAGGGCGGTAGATAAGTAGCGGGCTCAGGCCCCGGTACGCACCGGGTCGCGGCTGGCAAGGGCCTTGAGGGCAGTGCTCAAGCCCTGGGCCGACTCGCCCACCAGCAGGTGCCAGATACCGCCGTCGAGCCGGCTGATGCCCTGGCAACCAAGGGTCTTGAGCTGGGATTCCGACAATGCCCGGTCATCGGCCAGGCGCAGGCGCAGACGGGTCATGGCCACGCAATCGAGCTGCAGCACATTGTCGCCGCCGCCCAGTGCGTTCAGCCATTGTTCGGCCTGGGGCGGGGCAACGTTGGCCACCGCGGGCTGAGGGCTGGGGGATGAGGGCGAGGGCTGGCCGGCTGTCGGCATGGCCAAGCGAATCTCATCGGCAATGCTGTCGGCCATCGGCCCCACCACCACCTGCAAGCTGCCGCCATTGCCAGGGCGCACCACGGCCATCGCCCCCAGGGCCTTGAGCTCGGCGTCCACGGCCTTGTTACGGTCGACCATGTCCAGGCGCAGACGGGTGGTGCAGGCGCCGACGCTGAGCAGGTTGTCGGCGCCGCCCAGGGCGCGGATATAGGCACTGGCCCGCTGGTTATCACTCATCGCTTCGGCCTGTACCACCTGGATATCTTCACGGCCAGGGGTCTTCAGGTTGAAGCGACGGATGCAGTAATTGAACACGCTGTAGTAGATCACCGCGTAGGCCAGGCCCACCGGGATCACCAGCCAGCCATTGGTGGATTTGCCCCAGCCCAGGACCATGTCGATGAACCCACCGGAGAAGGTAAAGCCCAGGTGAATATCCAGCAGGTTGGTGACCGCCATCGACAGGCCGGTGAGCAGCGCATGCAGCAGGTACAGGAACGGCGCGAGGAACATAAAGGCGAATTCGATCGGCTCGGTGACCCCGGTGAGGAATGAGGTCAGGGCCATCGACAGGAAGATCCCGCCCATGATCTTGCGCCGCTCCGGCAGGGCGTTGCGGTACATCGCCAGGCACGCGGCGGGCAGGCCGAAGAGCATCACCGGGAACATGCCGGTCATGAACTGGCCGCCTTTGGGGTCGCCGGCAAAGTAGCGGGTCAGGTCGCCGGTGACCACTGCGCCGGTGGCCGGATCAGTGAAGCTGCCAAACACAAACCAGGCCATGTTGTTGAGGATATGGTGCAGCCCGGTGACGATCAGCAAGCGGTTGAACACGCCGAACACAAAGGCGCCGAGGCTGCCGCTTTCCATCAGCAGCACGCCAAAACTGTTGATGCCGTGCTGCACCGGCGGCCAGATCAGGCCGAAGATCACCCCCAGGCCCACCGCCGAAAACCCGGTGACAATCGGCACAAAGCGTCGCCCGCCAAAGAACGCCAGGTACTCCGGCAGCTTGATGTCCTTGAAGCGGTTGTACAGGGCCCCGGCCATCAGCCCGCTGACGATCCCGGCGAGCATGCCCATGTTGATGGTGCTGTCCATGACCTTGAGGGTGGAGACCATCACCAGGTAGCCAATGGCCCCGGCCATTCCGGCGGTGCCGTTGTTGTCGCGGGCAAAGCCCACGGCGATGCCGATGGCGAAGATCAGCGCCAGGTTGGCAAAGATCGCTTGCCCGGCGTCGTGCATCACCGCGATGTTCAACAGGTCGGTGTCACCCAGGCGCAGCAGCAGGCCGGCAATCGGCAGGATGGCGATGGGTAGCATCAGCGCACGGCCCAGGCGTTGCAGGCCTTCGATAAACAATTGGTACATGGCGAGTCTCCTTTTTCTTGTTGTTGTCAGCTCAACGGCCAGTGGTGTTGGCAGGCTTGGCGCACGGCGCCGGCGCTGCTCAGGTTGAGCAGGGCCTGGCTCAGTTGCCGGCATTGCGCGGCGTCGAGGTGACGCACGCGGTCTTTGATGGCGGCAATCTGCGGCGGGCTGACGGACAGTTCCCGCACCCCCCAGGCCCACCAGCACGGGGGTGGCCAGCGGGTCAGAGGCCAGGGCGCCGCACACGCCGACCCAGCGCCCGTGTTTGGCGGCGCCGCTGCAGGTCTGGGCGATCAGGCGCAGCAGCGCCGGGTGCAGGGCGTCGACCCGTGCGGCCAGGCCGGCATGGTCGCGGTCCATGGCCAGGGTGTACTGGGACAGGTCATTGGTGCCGATCGACAAAAAGTCCGCGTGCTCGGCCAGTTGCTCAGCCATCAGCGCGGCGGCCGGGACTTCGATCATCACCCCCAGTTCCGGGCGCTGGGTCAGTTGCAGTTCGGCGCACAGTTCATCGAGGCGCTGGCGAATGTGCAGCAACTCGTCGACTTCACTGACCATCGGCAACAGGATCCGGCAACGTTGCAATGGGCTGACCTGCAGCAGGGCACGCAGTTGCTGGTCGAGCAGTTCCGGGCGTACCTGGGCCATGCGAATACCGCGCAGGCCCAGTACCGGATTGGCTTCGGCGGGCAAGGGCAGGTAGTCGAGTTGCTTGTCGCCGCCGACATCAATGGTGCGGATGATCACCGATTTGTCGCCCATGGCGTCCATTACCGCTTGATAGGCCTGGCGCTGTTCCTGTTCATCGGGCGCGGTGCGGCGGTCGACAAACAGAAACTCGGTGCGCAACAGACCCACGCCATCGGCACCGTTGTCATAGGCAATCTGCGCCTCGCTGCTGGAGGCGACATTGGCGGCCACTTCAATGCCCACGCCATCCAGGGTGCTGGCGGCAGCATGGGCCTGGGCCTGTTGCAACTGGCGCCGCTGTTTCTGCGCATCGCGGATCTGGTGGACCTGGGCGTGGCGGGCATCGTCCGGGTTGAGTTCCAGGCGCCCATTGGCGGCGTCCAGCACCACCCGTTGCCCTTGGGTTATTGCCAATACTTCACTGCCCAGCGCCACCACGCAGGGCAAGTCTTTGCCCCTGGCCAGGATCGCCACATGGGACGTGGCGCCGCCTTCGGCCATGCAGATACCGGCCGCGTTTTGCGCGCTCAATTGCAGCAGGTCCGAAGGCGTCAGCTCATGGGCGACAACAATCGCGCCAGCGGGCAATTCGAACTGCCACGCCTCACCCAAAAGCGCGCGCAGCACCCGTTGCTGCAAGTCCCGCAGGTCGTTGGCACGTTCGGCAAACAACGGCTTGCCCAAGCCCAGCAACACCGCGCATTGGGCCTGGATCGCATCGCGCCAGGCATGGGTGGCGGCGCTGCCGTGCTCGATGGCAGCGGTGGCGGCCTCCAGCAGGGTCGGGTCTTCCAGCAGCGCCAGGTGGGCGGCGAAGATCTCTTCTTCCTCGACGGCCTGGCGCTGGCGGGCATGCTCCAAGGTATTGCGGATTTCGCCGCGCACCTGTTCCAGGGCGCTGTCCAGGTGCTGCAACTGCTCATGGCGCGCATGGTTACGTGGGTCTTCTGGCAACTCGATGCTGTTGAGTCGGAACAACGGCCCGCAGACCAGGCCCGGCGCGGCGCACACCCCTTGCAATACGCCTGCTTCACGGTTGACTGGACGCGCAGCGGCTATCACTGGGGCCTGTACGGCTTCGGCAGTGGTGAGCGAAAGGGCGGCGACCAGTGCCTGCAACGCCGCGTCGCAATCCTGGCCACGGCACGTGACCTGCACTTCATCCTGTTCACCAATGCCCAGCCCCATCAAGCCGATCAGGCTGGCGCACGACGCCGATTTGCCGGCGAAATGCAGCTGCGACAGGCTGCTGAAACCCTGGGCAGTCTTGCGGATCAGCGCAGCGGGCCGCGCATGCAAACCGCCCCGGTGGGTAATGCGCACGCTGGCACTGGCGTGCGCCTCGGCGGTGTCGGCCATCACGGGCTGCACGACGCCAGCCTGACGCGCAACGATGCGCAGCAGGGCTTCGCCGACCTTGCTTGACGGCGTTCACGGCCACGGGGCGCAGTTCGAACTGCTCACCGTTAGTGAGGATGATCAGGCTGACCAGGCTTTTGCACTGGCGGGCGATGCGATCCAGGTCAAAGCGCACCAGGGGCTGCCCATTGCTGACCCGTGCGCCTTGCTGGACCAGCAAGGCAAAGCCTTCGCCTTGCAGTTCGACGGTGTCGATGCCCACATGCAGCAGCACCTCGGCGCCATTGTCGGCGCGGATAGTCAGGGCGTGGCCGGTACGGGCAACGTGGATCACGACCCCGGCACACGGCGCATGCAGGCAATCGTTGAGGGGGTCGATGGCAATCCCGTCGCCCATGGCGCCACTGGCGAACACGTCGTCAGGCACATTGCCCAGGGTCAGCATTGGCCCGCTGAGGGGGGCGCTGAGGGTGAGGTCATTATTATTGTCGGGCATGGGCACGGTACTCATCAGGAAACGACAGAAATCAACTCAGTGGGTGCGAGTGACTTTGCTCAGGTGGCGGGCTGGTCCGGGTCCATGCCCCGGGCCTGCGCCAGGCCGGCGGCCATCACGTAGAAGCTCTGGATTGCCAGGATCGGGTCCAGGCCGGTGTTCGGCGCGGCTGAGGGTCAGGGTCGCGTTCGGCGATATCGTCGGGCGGGCCACAGCACCCGAGCCCCGCGCTGGCGCATTTCCGTGGCCAGGCTCAGCAGGCCCGGCTGTTCGGCGCCGCGCGGGGCGAACACCAGCAACGGGTAGTTATCGTCGATCAAGGCCATCGGCCCGTGGCGCACTTCGGCGCTGCTGAAGGCTTCGGCCTGGATCGCCGAGGTTTCCTTGAGCTTGAGCGCGGCTTCCTGAGCGATGGCAAACCCGGCGCCACGGCCGATGACCATCAGGCGCTGGCAGTCGCGCAGGGCGTCGATGGCCAGGCTCCAATCCTGGGTCGCCGCTTCGCGCAGGCCGGCAGGCAGGGCGTGGCAAGCTTCGAGCAGGCCGTCTTCCTGGTTCCAGTGCCCGACCAGTTGGGCGCTGGCGCTCAAGGTGGCGATAAAACTCTTGGTCGCGGCCACGCTACGCTCGGGGCCGGCGCACAGCGGCACATGGAATTCGCAGGCGGCTTCCAGGGGCGAGTCTTCAGCGTTGACCATCGACACACTCAAGGCCCCGCGCTTGCGCAGCAGGCGCAGGCTGTTGACCAGGTCCGGGCTCTGCCCCGACTGAGAGAAGCCGAAGGCCGCCTGGCCGCTGACTTTCAGCGGCGCCTGCGCCAGGGTCACCACCGACATCGGCAGCGACGCCACGGGAACGCCCACATGCTGCATGGTCAGGTAGGCGAAGTAACTGGCGGCGTGGTCCGAACTGCCACGGGCGACGGTCATCGCCACTTGCGGCGGCTGGCGGCGCAGGCGGCCGGCGACCTCGGCCAGCAGCGGGTCGAGGCATTGCAGTTGGGCCGCGACGGCCTCACAGGAGGACAGGGCCTCTTCAAGCATTTTTGAAGTCAATGGTTTCTCCTTCGACCATTACGTCGGTGAGGTGCAGGGAGCGGTCCAGGCGCACGCAGTCGGCAAAGCTGCCGGGTTGCAGGCGGCCGCGTTGTTCCAGGCCCAGGTAATCCGCAGGAAATTGCGACAGGCGCTGTGAGGCTTCGCTGATGGGCAGGCCGATCTTCACCAGGTTGCGCAGCGCCTGATCCATGGTCAGGGTGCTGCCGGCCAGGGTGCCGTCGGCCAGGCGTACGCCGCCCAGGCATTTGGTCACGGTGTGGCTGCCCAGCTTGTATTCGCCGTCGGGCATGCCGGCGGCGGCGGTGGAGTCGGTGACGCAGTACAGGCAGGGAATCGAGCGCAGGGCCACGCGCATGGCCCCGGGGTGTACGTGCAACAGGTCCGGGATCAGTTCGGCGTATTGCGCGTGGGCCAGTGCGGCACCGACGATGCCCGGCTCGCGGTGATGCAGCGGGCTCATGGCGTTGTACAGGTGGGTGAAGCTGGTGGCGCCGGCGGCCAGCGCTGCGACGCCTTCTTCATAGCTGCCCAGGGTATGGCCGATCTGCATGCGCACGCCGCGTTGGCTGAGGGTGCGGATCAGGCCGTCATGCCCGGCGATTTCCGGGGCAATGGTGATGACCCGGATCGGTGCCAGGCGCAGGTACTCCTCGACCTCGGCCATCAATGCCGTGTGGGCAAAGTTGGGCTGTGCGCCGAGCTTTCCTGGGTTGATGTAGGGGCCTTCCAGATGCACCCCCAGCACCCGGGCGCTGCCGCTTGGACGGTTTTCGCAGAACTGGCCGAGTTCGCCGAGCACGCGGGAGATTTCCTCGACCGGTGCAGTCATGGTGGTGGCCAGCAGCGAAGTGGTGCCGAAGCGCACATGGGTGCGGGTGATGGTCTCGAAGGCACTGCGGCCTTCCATGATGTCCTTGCCGCCGCCGCCGTGTACATGCAGGTCGATAAAACCCGGCAGCAGGTAGGGCAGGTCGTTGTCGGCCGGGTCGCAAGGCACACCTTCGACGGCGCTGACCTTGCCTTCGTGGTGCACCAGGCGGCCGCGCATCCAGCCGTGGGGCGTGAGGATATTGTCTTCGGACATGGCAGTTCTCTAAGGCCGCAGTTCGGCGGAAAAGTCGTACCTACGCAGCTCAGCGACAAAGTCGTAGTAGTCGTTGCGGCAGTAGGTGTCGGTGATTTCGATCGGCGTGTTGTCGGCGGTGTAGCCGACCCGGGTCATCAGCAGCATGGCGGTGCCGGGGGCGATGCCCACCAGGGCGGCGAACTCATCCGAGGCGTTGATGGCCTGGATATGTTGCAGGGCCCGCACCACCGGTTTGCCGATGCCTTCCAGGTATTCGTAGAGCGAGCTGCCGATGGCCTGGGGGGTGGGCACGATCGAGGCGGGCAGGGCGCTCATTTCAATGGCCATCACGGTGTCATCTGCCTTGCGCAGGCGCTTGAGCCGCGCCACTTTGTCGGTGGGCGACAGGCACAGGCGGATCAGCTCTTCGTGGGTCGGCGGGGTGATCTCGCGCACCAGCCACTGGGAGCTGGGGGCAAACCCCTTGAGCCGCAGCATTTCGCTGAACCCCGAGAGGCGTGACAGCGGCTGTTCCAGGCGTGGCGTAATAAACGTGCCAGAGCCCTGGCTGCGGCGGATCAGGCCTTGGGCAAACAACACTTCCAGCGCTTTACGGGCGGTGACCCGGGAAATACCCAACTGCTCGCTGAGCACACGCTCCGAGGGCAAGGCCTGCTCGGATTTCCACTGGCCAGCATGGATCGCCGCTTCGAGGTTGCGGGCCAGTTGCAGGTACAACGGCGTGGATTGTCGGTCGTCAGGACGCAGGGTCTGGATGGGATTCATCTGTAGGGTTTCCGATGCGTTATTGGAGTGTTGTCGCCCGGTAATGGCCGGAAATTAATACCACTTAAATACCATGTCAATGCCGCCAAAAGCGTGCGGAACCGGCTTGCAGGGCACTTTTTCAGGGGGTGGTATCAAGTGGTATTAGAGAGGTCTTTGTCGCGCGCAGAAACGCACAGCCCCCGCCGATGAAATGGTATTCACCGGCAGGGGCTGTGGCAGAGGCAGGTTTTTTTTGAATTATTTTACCAACGGTCGAAGTTACGGACGGATCTCGATCATCGTGCCGTCCTTGACCAGGTTCCACACTTCGCGCATGTCGACATTGCGCATGCCGATGCAGCCGTCGGTCCAGTCCAGGGTGTGGAACCACTGTTCCGGATACTCCTCACTGTCTGGCGTGCCGTGGATCATGATCATGCTGCCGGGCTTGACCCCTTCGCGGCGGGCGCGGGCGGCATCGCTGATATTGGGGTAGGAGATATGCATGGACAGGTTGAAACGGTCGCTGGTCTTGCGCCAGTCGATCCAGTAGAAGCCTTCCGGGGTGCGGCGGTCGCCTTCGATCAGCTTGTGGCCCTTGGGGTTCTTGCCCAGGGAGATGCGGTAGGTCTTCAGCGGTTTGCCGTCGTGGATCAGTTGCAACTGATGGGCGGACTTGAGCACCAGGATCTTATCGACGGTTTTACCGCCCAGGGTTTGCAGGGTGGTGGCTGACGACAGGGTGACGAACGACAGGCAGAGCAGAGCAAGCAACCAACGCATTGCAGCGGTATCCCTTTGACGGTGACCTTCGATTGTTATTGTGCAGGGTGAGTCAAGGGTGGCACCGATTCGCTGCGCACGGGAAACACCTGTTGCCGACGGTCGGCGAAAAAGCATTCTAGGGTACGCCGTACCGTGCGGAAAGCCAGGTCGGACCAAGGGATGTCCGCTTCATCGAACAGTTTGACTTCCAGGCTCTCGGGGCCGGCGGCAAAGTCCAGGCCGATCAGTTCGGCGCGGTAGAAGATATGCACCTGGCTGATGTGCGGTACGTCGATCAGCGTGTAGATCGTCAGGTTGCGCACCCTGGCGCAGGCTTCTTCGAGGGTTTCGCGCATTGCGCCCTGTTCCACGGTCTCGCCGTTTTCCATAAAACCTGCCGGCAGGGTCCAGTAGCCCAGGCGCGGCTCGATGGCGCGCCGGCACAGCAGCACTTGGTTGCCCCAGACGGGCAGGGTGCCGGCGACGATATTGGGATTCTGATAGTGAATGGTCTGACAGTGGTCACACACATAACGCAGGCGCGCGTCGCCTTCGGGAATGCGCTGGATGACCGGTTTACCGCACTGGCTGCAGAAGTTCATGCTTGGGTTCCTGGGGACTGCGCCTATCTTGGCGTGCAGGGCAGTGGCCTGCAAGTTGTCGTTTAGCGACACGGCCGGGGTTTTGGGGTTGGGCACCCGTACGCTTTGGTGCATGATGCAAGGTAGCCAACAGATCGAGATGACTCATGCTGGACGAGCTACTTCGCCGGGTAACCAATCACACGCCACGCACGCTGGAAACTGACAGCCGTTTCCCCGAGGCCGCCGTGCTGGTGCCGATTACCCGCAGTGACGAACCCGAGCTGATCCTGACCCTGCGTGCCAGCGGCCTGTCGACCCATGGCGGCGAAGTGGCGTTTCCGGGTGGGCGCCGTGACCCCGAAGACCCGGACCTGGTGTTCACCGCGCTGCGCGAGGCCGAAGAGGAAATCGGCCTGCCACCGGGCCTGGTGGAAGTGATCGGGCCCTTGAGCCCCCTGATCTCCCTGCACGGCATCCGCGTGACCCCGTATGTGGGTGTGATCCCCGACTATGTCGAATACCTGGCCAACGATGCCGAGATTGCCGCCGTATTCAGCGTGCCCCTGGAGTTTTTCCGCCAGGACCCGCGTGAGCACACCCACCGTATCGACTACCAGGGCCGCAGTTGGTACGTGCCCAGCTATCGCTTTGGTGAATACAAGATCTGGGGCCTGACGGCGATCATGATCGTCGAGTTGATCAACCTGCTCTATGACGATGCCGACATCAGCCTGCACCGTCCGCCGAAAAGCTTTATCAATACTTAAGCCATCGTTTGAATGGCAAGCCGTGAGGGAAGACCATGAAATACCGCCTGGGCGATGCCCGCGTCGAGACACATCCACACAGCTGGGTAGCCCCCAATGCCACGCTGGTGGGTAAGGTCAAGCTGGAGGAGGGCGCCAACGTCTGGTTCAACGCGGTGTTGCGTGGCGACAACGAACTGATCCTGATCGGCAAGAACAGCAACGTGCAGGACGGCAGCGTGATGCACACAGACATGGGCTACCCGCTGACCCTGGGCACCGGTGTGACGGTGGGGCATAACGCCATGCTGCATGGCTGTACCGTCGGCGACTACAGCCTGATTGGCATCAATGCGGTGATCCTCAACGGCGCCAAGATTGGCCGGCACTGCATCATCGGCGCCAATTCGTTGATCGGCGAAGGCAAGGAAATCCCTGATGGCTCGCTGGTAATGGGCTCCCCCGGCAAGGTGGTGCGGGAATTGACCGAGCAACAGAAGAACATGCTGGAGGCCAGTGCTGCGCACTATGTGCATAACTCTCAGCGCTACGCCCGTGACCTGGTCGAGCAGCCGGAATGAACCCGGTTGAACGCCCCGTCGCCTCGCCCTGCGTGAGCATTTGTGCGCTGGATGACGACGATATCTGCACCGGTTGCCAGCGTAATGTCGACGAAATCACCCGTTGGAGCCGCATGGACAACGCCGAGCGCCGGGTGGTGCTGGGGTTATGTCATGAGCGGGCTAAGGCCAGTGGGGTGTTGTGGATGATTCCTGGGAAATCTGGCGCCTGACAGGGCGCTATCGCAGGCAAGCCAGCTCCCTCATTTTGAAATGCATTCCAATGTGGGAGCTGGCTTGCCTGCGATGAGGCCCCACCAGACGACATCCCTTTAATTGTGTACCCTGTGCGCATTACCCACAGGTCCCTCGCCCCATGCTCTTCCTGATCGCCTATATCAGCAGCGTCGTGCTGATCAACTTCGCCTTTTCCACCGCCCCGCACCTGGATGTCATCTGGTCCGCCTGGGGTGGCCTGGTGTTTATCCTGCGGGACATGGTGCAAACGCGCTTCGGCCACGGGGCGATTATCGCCATGCTCGCGGCGCTGGTGCTGTCCTACATCACCTCCGATCCGTCCATCGCCCTGGCCAGCGCCACGGCGTTCGCGGTCTCCGAGTGCATCGACTGGCTGGTCTTCAGCATCACCAAGCGCCCGTTGCATGACCGGCTGTGGATCAGCTCGGCGCTGAGCATTCCCCTCGATACCTTTATCTTTTTTGGCCTGATCGGCGCGTTGACGCCGGCGGTGGTCGGTACCGCCCTGGCCTCGAAATTTGCCGGGGTCACCGTGGTGTGGCTGGCCATGGCCTGGCGTTTGCGGCGCCAGCGCGTCGCCAACTGAGGCCAATGCCCGCCGTTCATGTAAAATGCCGGCCTTTCTCCCCCTGATCCGCTCCCCTGAGGACCTGAGATGACCCGAATCGGAACTCCATTGTCGCCAACCGCGACCCGCGTATTGATGTGTGGCTGCGGTGAGCTGGGCAAGGAAGTGGTAATTGAGCTGCAGCGCCTGGGCGTTGAAGTGATTGCCGTGGATCGCTACGCCAACGCGCCGGCCATGCAGGTGGCGCATCGCAGCCACGTGATCAACATGCTCGACGGCGCAGCCCTGCGTGCGGTGATCGAGGCGGAAAAGCCGCACTTCATCGTCCCGGAAATCGAAGCCATTGCCACCGGCACCCTGGTGGAACTGGAGGCTGAAGGTTTTACCGTGATCCCCACAGCCCGTGCGGCGCTGTTGACCATGAACCGTGAAGGCATCCGCCGCCTGGCCGCTGAAGAGCTGGACCTGCCGACCTCGCCGTACCATTTTGCCGACACCGTGGAAGACTACCGCAAGGCCGTCGAAGACCTCGGCTTCCCCTGCGTGGTCAAGCCGGTGATGAGTTCGTCGGGCAAGGGCCAGAGCCTGTTGCGTAGCGCCGATGACGTGCAGAAAGCCTGGGACTACGCCCAGGAAGGCGGGCGTGCAGGTAAAGGTCGGGTGATCATCGAAGGGTTTATCGACTTCGACTACGAAATCACCCTGCTGACCGTGCGTCACGTCGGTGGCACCACCTTCTGCGCGCCTGTGGGGCATCGTCAGGAGAAGGGCGACTACCAGGAATCCTGGCAGCCCCAGGCCATGAGCCCGGCGGCCCTGGCCGAATCCGAGCGCGTCGCCAAAGCCGTGACCGAGGCCCTGGGTGGTCGTGGTCTGTTTGGGGTCGAGCTGTTTATCAAGGGCGACCAGGTGTGGTTCAGCGAAGTCTCGCCGCGCCCTCACGACACCGGGCTGGTGACCCTGATTTCCCAGGACTTGTCGCAGTTTGCCCTGCACGCGCGGGCGATTCTTGGCCTGCCGATCCCATTGATCCGCCAGTTCGGGCCTTCGGCTTCGGCGGTGATTCTGGTGGAGGGGCAATCGACCCAGACGGCGTTCGCCAACCTCGGCGCGGCCCTGAGCGAGCCGGATACCGCACTGCGTCTATTCGGCAAACCGGAAGTGAATGGCCAGCGCCGCATGGGCGTGGCGTTGGCGCGGGATGAGTCGATCGAGGCTGCCCGGGCCAAGGCGACCCGTGCCTCTCAAGCGGTGGTTGTAGAGCTGTAAAAGCATCGCGGGCAAGCCCGCTCCCACATGTGGAAGGCGTTCCAGTGTGGGAGCGGGTTTGCCCGCGATAGCGCTCTATCAGGCGACCTTGTTCAAATCGTTATCCCGCGTCTCTTTCAGGCACAGCACCGCAATCAAACTGAGCAACGCTGCCGCCGACACATACCCGCCGACATAACTCAGCCCACCCATCGCCACCAGTTTGGTCGCGAAAAACGGTGCGGCCGAAGCCCCGACAATCCCGCCCAGGTTATACGCCGCCGACGCCCCGGTATAACGCACGCGTGTCGGAAACAGTTCCGGCAACAACGCCCCCATCGGCGCAAAGGTCACGCCCATCAGGAACAGTTCCAGGCACAGGAACAGCGCCACGGCCCAGGTCGAGCCGTGGGTCAGCAATGGTTCCATGGTGAAACCCGACAGAATCGCCAGCACCGCACCGACGATCAACACCGGCTTGCGCCCATAGCGGTCACTGGCCAGGGCTGCCAGCGGCGTGGCCGCGCCCATGAACAACACGGCAAAGCACAGCAGGGCGAGGAAGGTTTCGCGGCTGTAGCCCAGGGTGCTCACGCCATAGCTCAGGGAAAACGCCGTGGTGATATAGAACAGCGCATAGCACACCACCATCGCGGCCGCGCCCAGCAGCACTTGCAACCAATGCTGGCTGAACAGCTCCACCAGCGGCACTTTTACTGGTTTTTCCTTGGCCACGGCGTTGGCGAACACCGGGGTTTCATGCAGTTTGAGGCGCGCATACAGGCCCACCATCACCAGCGCGGCGCTGAGCAGGAACGGAATACGCCAGCCCCAACTACGGAATTGTTCATCGTCCAGGTTCATCGCCAGGATCAGGAACAGCCCATTGGCCGCCAAAAAGCCAATGGAAGGCCCCAGCTGCGGGAACATGCCGAACCAGGCACGCTTGCCCTTGGGCGCGTTCTCGGTGGCCAGCAGCGCGGCGCCGCCCCATTCCCCGCCCAGCCCCAGGCCTTGGCCGAAACGCAGCACGCACAACAGGATCGGGGCCCAGGCACCAATGGTGTCGTAACCCGGCAACAGGCCGATCAGGGTGGTGCACACGCCCATCAGCAGCAAGGAGGCCACCAGCGTCGACTTGCGCCCGATGCGGTCACCGAAGTGGCCGAACAGCGCCGAACCCAGTGGCCGCGCGATAAAGGCGATACCGAAGGTCAGGAACGCCGCCAGCATCTGCGCGGTGCCGGAACTCTGCGGGAAGAACACCGGGCCGATCACCAGCGCGGCGGCCGTGGCGTAGATATAGAAGTCGTAGAACTCGATGGCGGTGCCGATGATGCTCGCGGTGGCGACCCGGCTGGTCGAGTTGGTCGGGGCGGCGGGAGCGGCCTCGTTATAGGTGGTGCTCATTGAGGTATCCCTGATGGTCATTGCGCGCTTGGCGCGGATTATTATTGGTCTTGCACCCATGGATCAGGGCAGTGCGCGGCGTTGGCTCGGGATGGGAGCGGGTACCGGTCAGACACGGGGTTGCGGTGCCTGGACACGCTCAGTGCGGATAGCACGCGGTCGGGCAGGGCTTGGGTAAGCGCGATTGATTATAGGAAGGGGGTTGCGCTGCAAACAAGGGCTGGAGCGCGGTCTTAGGGGCTGAAAAGATCAAATGTGGGAGAAGCGGGCGCCTCGGGGTATCAGTGACACTGAGGTGAGGCTATCGCGGGCAAGCCCGCTTCCACAAGGGCTTGTCCACCGTGAGTCAGGTGGCAATCGGCGCTGAGCCGATATGCCAGATCAACACCTTGCTCACCCGATTGTCTTCAGTTTCGAGGATTTCCAGGCGATAACGGCCGATCTTCACGCACACCGAGCAATCGGGAATGGTCTCCAGCGCTTCGGTCACCAGGCCGTTGAGGGTCTTGGGACCGTCGCTAGGCAGGTGCCAGCCCAGGCACTTGTTCAGCTCGCGGATCGATACGGCACCGTCGATCACATAGCGGCCGTCAGGCTGGGGCTGGATCAGCGGGTTATCCAGGCTCTGCTCGCTTTCGAATTCGCCGACGATCTCTTCCAGAATGTCTTCCAGGGTGACGATGCCCAGCACTTCGCCGTATTCGTCCACCACCATGCCCAGGCGGCGTTGCTGCTTGTGGAAGTTGAGCAATTGCAGTTGCAGCGGCGTGCTTTCCGGGACGAAGTACGGCTCGTGGCAGGCTGCGAGCAGGGCTTCCTTGGTCAGGCTGGCATCGGGCAGCAGGTGCTGGATCTGCCGGGTGTTGAGCACCGCCTCGACCTGGTTGATATCGCTGTGGAACACCGGCAGCCGCGTGCGCTTGGAGCTGCGCAGTTGTTCGATGATCTCCTCGATAGGGTCGTCGAGGTTGATGCCATCGACTTCGCTGCGCGGCACCAGGATGTCATTGACGGTAATGTTGTCCAGGGCGTGGATACCCGGCATACCCGGCCGAGGGTCGTCGTTCGCGTCTGAGGCTTGCTCGTCGGACGGGTCGCTCTGTGGCTCGTCGCTTTTCTTGACGATCCCCGACTTGCGTTCGAAAGGGCGCAGCAACAGCAGGCTGAGGCCATTGAGCAGCCAGGCCAGGGGATAGAGGATTTTCAGCGGCACACCCAGCAGCGTATTGCCAAACCCCAGCACCGCGTGCGGATAGCGGGTGGCGAGGGTGCGCGGCAGGTAGTCGGCCAGCACCAGCAACAGCCCGCTGGAGACCAGCCAACCCAGCCAGGGACCGTTTTCGGCCCCAGGCATAGATCGCCAGCAGGGTGCACAGAATCACCACCACCGCGCGGCACAGGGTGTTGCACAGGATCAGGCTGTTGCGCGGGAAGTTGAGGCGGGCGGCGGCCTTGTCGCCCTGCCGCGTACCGGGGCGCAGGGCCAGCAAATGGTGCTGGGCCGCCTCGATGGCGGTAAACAGCGCCGACCACAAGACCAGCAGCGCGACTACCGCGAGCATCGGCTCAAGGGGCAAGTTGTGCATGATTGCCGCCCGTCAGATATGCAGGATGAATTCGCGAACCAGCTTGCTGCCGAAATACGCCAGCATCAGCAGGCAGAAGCCGGCCAGGGTCCAGCGGATCGCCTTGTGCCCGCGCCAGCCCAGGCGATTGCGGCCCCACAGCAGCACGCTGAACACCACCCAGGCCAGGCACGCCAGCAGGGTTTTGTGCACCAGGTGCTGGGCGAACAGGTTCTCGACGAACAGCCAGCCGGAAATCAGCGACAGCGACAGCAGCGTCCAGCCGGCCCAGAGGAAACCGAACAGCAGGCTTTCCATGGTCTGCAGCGGCGGGAAGTTCTTGATCAGCCCGGAAGGGTGCTTGTGCTTGAGCTGGTGGTCCTGCAAGAGCAGCAGCAACGCCTGGAACACGGCGATGGTGAACATGCCGTAGGCCAGGATCGACAGCAGGATATGCGCGAGGATGCCCGGCTCCTCGTCGATCACCTGCACCGTGCCGGTGGGGGCAAATTGCGCCAGCAGCACCGTCAGCATCCCCAGGGGGAAGAGCAGCAACAGCAGGTTCTCCACCGGGATCCGCGCGCAGGCCAGCAGCGTCAAGGCAATGACCGCAGCGGCAATCAGGCTGGCGGCGCTGAAAAAATCCAGGCCCAGGCCCACTGGTGTCATCAGGTGGGTGAACAGGCTGGCAGCGTGGGCCAGCAAGGCGAACACGCCGAGGCCGGCCAGCAGGCGTTTGTCCGCCCTGGCGCGTTGGGCCAGACGGGTGCCCTGGTAGAGGGTCGCAGCGGCATACAAGAGTGCGGCGGCGAGACTGGGTAGCAAACTGGGTGACAAAGGGAGCATAAATCCTGTTAGGCAAGCCCGAAAGCCGATGAGTTTGGCACACACCTGCGTTCCACGAAAGACCAGCGGGCCAGACAGCGGGTGTGCATGACGGCAGTCTTCGCTATAATCCGCGACCTGCCCACGCCGCAGGCTCGCCAAGCGCTGTTTTTAATAGCGATTTACACAGCCTGGGCCGCCATTACCTCGGTCTACCGATGCACTTCGATGAATAGGGCCTGAAAGGATCGCGCATGTTTGAAAACTTGACTGACCGTCTCTCGCAGACGCTGCGCCATGTCACCGGCAAGGCCAAGCTGACCGAGGACAATATTAAAGACACCCTGCGCGAAGTGCGCATGGCGTTGCTCGAAGCCGACGTTGCCTTGCCTGTGGTCAAGGATTTCGTCAACTCGGTCAAGGAGCGTGCGGTCGGCACTGAAGTGTCCCGCAGCCTGACGCCGGGCCAGGCCTTTGTGAAGGTCGTCCAGGCCGAGCTCGAAAGCCTGATGGGTGCGGCCAACGAAGACCTGAACCTCAGCGCCGTGCCGCCGGCCGTGGTGTTGATGGCCGGTTTGCAGGGGGCGGGCAAGACCACCACCGCTGCCAAGCTGGCGCGCTTCCTTAAAGAGCGCAAGAAAAAATCCGTGATGGTGGTGTCGGCGGACGTGTACCGTCCGGCCGCGATCAAGCAGCTGGAAATGCTCGCCGGTGAAATCGGCGTGACCTTTTTCCCGTCCGACCTGAGCCAGAAGCCGGTCGACATCGCCAACGCTGCCATTAAAGAAGCCAAGCTCAAGTTCATCGACGTGGTGATCGTCGATACCGCCGGTCGCCTGCACATCGACGAAGAGATGATGGGCGAGATCAAGGCGCTGCATGCCGCGATCAACCCGGTAGAAACCCTGTTCGTGGTCGATGCCATGACCGGCCAGGACGCGGCGAACACCGCCAAGGCCTTTGGTGATGCCCTGCCGCTGACCGGCGTGATCCTGACCAAGGTCGACGGTGATGCCCGTGGCGGTGCCGCACTGTCGGTGCGCGCAATCACCGGCAAGCCGATCAAGTTCATCGGTATGGGCGAGAAGACCGAAGCGCTCGAGCCGTTCCACCCTGAGCGGATTGCCTCGCGGATCCTCGGCATGGGCGACGTGCTCAGCCTGATCGAGCAGGCCGAGCAGACCCTCGACAAGGACAAGGCCGACAAACTGGCCAAGAAGCTGAAAAAGGGCAAGGGCTTCGACCTCGAAGACTTCCGCGATCAGCTGCAACAGATGAAGAACATGGGCGGCCTCGGCGGCCTGATGGACAAGCTGCCGAACATCGGCGGTGTGAACCTGGCGCAAATGGGCAATGCCCAGGGTGCGGCAGAGAAGCAGTTCAAGCAGATGGAAGCCATCATCAACTCCATGACCCCGGCCGAGCGCCGCGACCCTGAGCTGATCAGTGGTTCGCGCAAACGTCGGATTGCCATGGGTTCCGGCACCCAGGTGCAGGACATCGGTCGCTTGATCAAGCAGCACAAGCAGATGCAAAAGATGATGAAGAAATTCTCCGCCAAAGGCGGCATGGCCAAAATGATGCGCGGCATGGGCGGTATGATGCCCGGCCGTGGCATGCCGAAGATGTAAAGAATTCGCGCAAGGGCTTGCTCTTGCGCAGACCCACAAGGATGTGGGATCTCCAGCAAACCCGCCGTTGGCGGGAGCTGACTCGCCGTTTTAACCGACGGCTCTATAGCAGATCTGAATGGCCCGCGGTCAGGCGCCGGAAAAAGACATTTGCAAAAGTCCGGATATTCCTTAGAATATGCGGCCTTTCGGGCACCCATGCCCGCTGTGCATTTAGATTTGCAGCACCGACTACAGGAACGATGTTCACATGCTAACAATCCGTCTTGCCCTTGGCGGCTCCAAAAAGCGCCCGTTTTACCACTTGACCGTAACCGACAGCCGCAACCCGCGCGACGGTTCGCACAAGGAACAGGTTGGTTTCTTCAATCCTGTTGCTCGTGGTCAAGAAGTTCGTCTGTCCGTGAACCAAGAGCGCGTAGCCTACTGGCTGAGCGTTGGTGCACAGCCTTCCGAGCGTGTTGCCAAGTTGTTGAAGGACTCGGCTAAGGCCGCAGCCTGAGCAATATGAACGCGACGCCAGCTGTTGCTGATGATTTGATCGTTATCGGCAAGATTTACTCTGTTCATGGCGTTCGCGGCGAAGTGAAGGTGTATTCCTTTACTGATCCGACTGAAAACCTGTTGCAGTACAAGACCTGGACGCTCAAGCGCGAAGGTAGTGTGAAACAGGTCGAGCTGGTCAGTGGACGCGGGAACGATAAGTTCCTGGTCGCAAAGCTCAAGGGTCTCGATGATCGTGAAGAAGCGCGTCTTCTGGCCGGTTATGAGATCTGCGTGCCGCGCAACCTGTTCCCTGAATTGACCGACGGCGAGTACTACTGGTACCAGCTGGAAGGTCTGAAGGTTATTGATCAACTCGGGCAATTGCTCGGGAAAATCGACCATCTTCTGGAAACCGGCGCCAATGATGTAATGGTGGTCAAGCCTTGCGCTGGCAGCCTGGATGATCGCGAACGCCTGTTGCCCTATACCGAGCAATGCGTGTTGGCCGTCGACCTGGCAGCGGGCGAGATGAAGGTGGAATGGGACGCGGACTTCTAAGCGTGGCTAATTTGCGCATTGAAGTGATCAGTTTGTTTCCCGAGATGTTTTCTGCCATCAGCGAGTACGGCATCACCAGTCGGGCGGTGAAACAAGGGCTCTTGCAGCTCACTTGTTGGAACCCGCGAGACTACACGACGGATCGACATCACACTGTGGACGATCGCCCATTTGGCGGTGGCCCGGGCATGGTGATGAAGATCAAGCCCCTGGAAGACGCCCTGGTTCAGGCCAAGGCAGCAGCAGGGGAGAAGGCGAAGGTAATTTACCTGTCCCCTCAAGGCCGTCAGCTGAAACAGGCGGCGGTACGCGAACTGGCGAATGAGGAAGCACTGATCCTGATTGCCGGTCGCTATGAAGGCATTGACGAGCGTTTTATTGAAGCTCATGTCGATGAAGAGTGGTCGATTGGGGACTATGTCCTGTCTGGCGGTGAGCTGCCGGCGATGGTCCTGATAGATGCGGTTACACGACTGCTGCCTGGAGCTTTAGGGCATGCGGACTCCGCGGAGGAAGATTCCTTCACGGATGGTTTGCTGGATTGCCCGCACTACACCCGACCGGAGGTGTATGCGGATCAGCGTGTTCCCGACGTGTTGCTAAGTGGCAATCACGCACACATCCGGCGTTGGCGTTTACAGCAGTCCCTTGGTCGGACCTATGAACGACGCGCCGATCTTCTGGAAAGCCGCTCGCTTTCTGGAGAAGAGAAGAAGCTGCTCGAGGAATACATCCTCGCGCGGGACGATAGTTAACAACGTATCGATGGTAGATCCGACGATCTACCTTAGGAGCACAGCATGACTAACAAAATCATCCTTGCACTCGAAGCAGAGCAGATGACCAAAGAGATCCCTACCTTTGCCCCGGGCGACACTATTGTCGTTCAGGTGAAAGTGAAGGAAGGCGACCGTTCGCGTCTGCAAGCGTTCGAAGGCGTCGTAATCGCCAAGCGTAACCGTGGTGTGAACAGTGCTTTCACTGTTCGTAAAATCTCCAACGGTGTTGGCGTAGAGCGTACTTTCCAGACCTACAGCCCGCAAATCGACAGCATGGCCGTTAAACGTCGCGGTGACGTACGTAAAGCCAAGCTGTACTACCTGCGTGACCTGTCCGGTAAAGCAGCTCGCATCAAGGAAAAACTGGCTTAAGTCCAGCTTCCCGATGCAGAAAAAAGCAGCCTACGGGCTGCTTTTTTGTGCCTGAAATTTGCCCCTTGCCCGGAACCCGTTCATGACCACCCGCCTCGAAGAAATCCAGCGCCGCACCGACCTGTCCGTGACCCATGTAACCAAAGCCGTATTTCCGCCGACCACCAACCACCACAACACGCTGTTTGGCGGTACTGCATTGGCCTGGATGGATGAAGTGTCGTTCATCACCGCCACGCGGTTTTGCCGTTTGCCGCTGGTGACGGTGTCTACCGACCGTATCGACTTCAATCACGCGATCCCGGCCGGTTCCATCGTCGAGCTGATTGGCCGCGTGATCAAAGTCGGTAACACCAGCCTCAAGGTGGAAGTGGAGGTGTTTGTCGAGAGCATGAGTGCCGATGGCCGCGAGAAGGCGATCCAGGGTGTGTTCAGCTTTGTCGCAATTGATGACGATAAGCGCCCGGTGCCAGTGCTGCCTGGGTTTGTAGACTGATCCGAGACCGCGTCGCCGCTATCGCAGGCCAGCCATCTCCCACATTAGCCATGCATTTCCCTGGGGGCGCGGGCTTGCCTGCGATAGGATCTACCAGACACTAAAGTACTCAGCCTGAGCCCCCATGCCCGCCATTGACCATCCCCTGATCGACCGCTTCCTCGACGCCCTCTGGCTGGAAAAAGGCCTGTCGGACAACACGCGCCAGTCCTACCGCAGCGACCTGGCCCTGTTCAATGGCTGGTTGCTGGAGAGAAACCTCGAGCTGAGCCACGCCGGGCGTGAGTTGATCCTCGATCACCTGGCCTGGCGCCTTGAGCAGAACTACAAGCCGCGCTCCACTGCGCGATTCCTCTCGGGAGTGCGTGGGTTTTATCGCTATTTGCTGCGGGAAAAGCTGATTGCTGTTGACCCGACCCTGCAAGTCGATATGCCGCAACTCGGCAGGCCGTTGCCCAAGTCCCTGTCAGAAGCCGACGTCGAAGCCCTGCTGGCTGCGCCCGACCTGAGCGAAGCCATCGGTCAGCGCGACCGCGCGATGCTGGAAGTCTTGTATGCCTGCGGCCTGCGCGTCACCGAGCTGATCAGCCTGACCCTGGAGCAGGTCAATCTGCGCCAGGGTGTGTTGCGGGTGATGGGCAAGGGCAGCAAGGAGCGCCTGGTGCCCATGGGCGAAGAGGCAATCGTGTGGGTCGAGCGCTATATGCGCGATGCCCGCAGCGAGCTGCTCGGCGGGCGCCCCAGTGACGTGCTGTTCCCCAGCCTGCGCGGCGAGCAGATGACCCGCCAGACCTTCTGGCATCGCATCAAGCACCAGGCCAAGGTCGCCGGGATCGGTAAGTCGCTGTCCCCCCACACCCTGCGCCATGCATTTGCCACCCATCTGCTCAACCATGGCGCGGATTTGCGCGTGGTGCAGATGCTGCTGGGCCATAGCGACCTGTCCACCACGCAGATTTATACCCATGTGGCGCGGGCAAGGTTGCAGGACCTGCATGCCAAACATCACCCAAGGGGCTGACAGGCCCCAATTTGGCCGCCAGCGTCTGCCCTGGCGCCCAATTGTGGTAGGCTTTGCCGGTTTGCAAAGGGGACGGTCCCGAGCCGTGTTTCCAGATCGGCGTCCTGGCCTTCGTCCCTGCATCTGCCTTCAGGAGTTCCCATGCGCTTGACCCAGATTTTTGCCGCCGCAGCCATTGCGTTGGTTTCAACCTTTGCCGTCGCCGATGACGCCGCCGAGAAGACAATCCGTAAGAGTCTGGAAAGCCTCCAGCTCGAAACCCCGGTCGAAAGCATCAGCGCCAGCCCGATGGCCGGCCTGTATGAAGTCAAGCTCAAGGGCAGCCGCGTGCTGTATGCCAGCGCCGACGGTCAGTACATCGTCCAGGGCTACCTGTTCCAGTTGAAAGACGGCAAGCCGGTCAACCTCACCGAGAAGGCCGAGCGCGTTGGGATCTCCAAGCTGATCAACGGTATCCCGGTGGCCGAGACCGTGGTCTACCCCGCGATTGGCGAAACCAAGACCCACATCACCGTCTTCACCGACACCACTTGCCCGTACTGCCACAAGCTGCACGCCGAGATACCTGCGCTGAACAAGATGGGTGTCGAAGTGCGTTACGTAGCGTTCCCGCGCCAGGGCCTCGGTTCGCCGGGCGACGAGCAACTGCAAGCGGTATGGTGCGCAACCGACAAGAAAGCAGCCATGGACAAGATGGTCGATGGCAAAGAAATCAAGTCCGCCAAGTGTGCCAATCCGGTTTCCAAGCAGTACGCTCTGGGTCAGTCCATCGGGGTGAACGGTACGCCGGCCATCGTCTTGGCCGACGGCCAGGTGATTCCGGGCTACCAGCCTGCGCCACAAGTCGCCAAACTGGCACTGGGTGCCAAATAAACAGTATTGTCGAGCCTTTGACGATCAGGCCCGCCGACACGTCGACGGGTCGTTAACAGAGAGCCGCAGTTGTGCGGCTGTTTTTCACGGCCGACCTTGAGTCGGCCGTTTCATGGGGAGTTCTTCAGTGAAACCGGTCAAAGTAGGCATCTGTGGGTTAGGGACCGTCGGTGGCGGCACCTTGAACGTACTTCAGCGTAACGCTGAGGAGATTTCCCGCCGTGCAGGGCGCGGGATTGAAGTGGCACAAATTGCCATGCGTACGCCAAAGCCTCAGTACCAAACGACCGGTATTGCGATTACCAACGATGTCTTCGATGTGGCCACGAACCCTGAAATCGACATCGTCATCGAGTTGGTCGGCGGCTACACCGTCGCCCGTGAGTTGGTGCTCAAGGCCATCGAAAACGGCAAGCACGTGGTTACCGCCAACAAGGCGCTGATTGCCGTGCACGGCAACGAAATCTTCGCCAAGGCCCGCGAGAAGGGCGTGATCGTGGCGTTCGAAGCCGCCGTCGCTGGCGGTATCCCGGTGATCAAGGCGATCCGCGAAGGCCTGTCGGCCAACCGTATCAACTGGGTTGCGGGCATCATCAACGGCACCGGTAACTTCATCCTTACCGAAATGCGCGAGAAGGGCCGTACCTTCGAAGACGTGCTGGCCGAGGCCCAGGCCCTGGGTTACGCCGAAGCCGACCCGACGTTTGACGTAGAAGGTATCGACGCGGCGCACAAGCTGACCATCCTGGCGTCCATCGCCTTTGGTATCCCGCTGCAGTTCGACAAGGCCTATACCGAAGGCATAACCAAGCTGACCACCGCCGACGTGAACTACGCCGAAGCCCTGGGCTACCGCATCAAGCACCTGGGCGTGGCGCGCAGCACCGCTGCCGGTATCGAATTGCGCGTGCACCCGACCCTGATTCCGGCCGACCGCCTGATCGCCAACGTCAATGGCGTGATGAACGCGGTGATGGTCAATGGTGATGCGGCCGGTTCGACCCTGTTCTACGGCGCCGGTGCCGGCATGGAGCCGACGGCTTCGTCGGTGATCGCCGACCTGGTGGACGTGGTCCGCGCCATGACCAGCGACCCGGAAAACCGCGTGCCGCACCTGGCCTTCCAGCCGGATTCGCTGTCGGCCCACCCGATCCTGCCGATCGAAGCCTGCGAAAGCTCCTACTACCTGCGGATCCAGGCCAAGGACCACCCGGGCGTGTTGGCCCAGGTGGCCAGCATCCTCTCGGAGCGCGGCATCAACATTGAGTCGATCATGCAGAAGGAAGTCGAAGAACACGACGGCCTGGTGCCCATGATCCTGCTGACTCACCGTGTGCTGGAACAGCACATGAACGATGCCATTGCCGCGCTGGAAGCCCTGCAGGGCGTGGTCGGGCCGGTGGTGCGGATCCGCGTCGAACACCTGAACTAACGATAGGTTGCAGAGGCCCCGCAGGTTCGGCGGCCTCTGTTCAAGAATGTTGTAGAGGAGCCAGTCATGCGTTACATCAGCACCCGCGGCCAGGCACCGGCCCTGAATTTCGAAGACGTCCTGCTCGCAGGCCTCGCCACTGACGGTGGCCTGTACGTGCCGGAAAACCTGCCACGCTTCACCCAGGAAGAAATCGCCTCCTGGGCTGGCCTGCCGTACCACGAGCTGGCGTTCCGGGTCATGCGCCCGTTCGTTACCGGCAGCATCCCCGATGCCGATTTCAAGAAGATCCTCGAAGAAACCTACGGCGTGTTCTCGCACAACGCCATCGCCCCGCTGCGTCAGCTGAACGGCAACGAATGGGTGCTGGAGCTGTTCCACGGCCCGACCCTGGCGTTCAAGGATTTCGCCCTGCAACTGCTCGGTCGCCTGCTGGATTACGTGCTGGAGAAACGCGGCGAGCGCGTGGTGATCATCGGTGCCACCTCCGGTGATACCGGCTCGGCGGCCATCGAAGGCTGCAAGCACTGCGAAAACGTCGACATCTTCATCCTGCACCCGCACAACCGCGTATCGGAGGTGCAGCGCCGGCAGATGACGACCATCTTCGGCGAGAACATCCACAATATCGCGGTCGAAGGCAACTTCGACGACTGCCAGGAAATGGTCAAGGCCAGCTTTGCTGACCAGAGCTTCCTCAAAGGCACGCGTCTGGTTGCGGTGAACTCGATCAACTGGGCGCGGATCATGGCCCAGATCGTCTACTACTTCCACGCCTCGCTGCAGCTGGGCGGGCCGGCACGTTCGGTGTCGTTCTCGGTGCCGACCGGCAACTTTGGCGATATCTTCGCCGGTTACCTGGCACGCAACATGGGCCTGCCGATCAACCAGTTGATCGTCGCCACCAACCGCAACGACATCCTGCACCGCTTCATGAGCGGCAACCAGTACGTCAAGGAAACCCTGCACGCGACCCTGTCGCCGTCGATGGACAATCATGGTCTCGTCGAACTTCGAACGCCTGCTGTTCGACATGCACGGTCGTAACGGCGCGGCCCTGGCCGGCCTGATGGACAGCTTCAAGCAGGGTGGTGGTTTCAGCGTCGATCAGGAACGCTGGACCGAGACCCGCAAGCTGTTCGACTCCCTGGCCGTGGACGATGCCCAGACCTGCGAGACCATCGCTGAAGTCTATGCCCAGACCGGCGAGCTGCTGGACCCGCACACCGCCATTGGCGTCAAGGCCGCGCGCGAATGCCGGCGCAGCCTGGACATTCCGATGGTGATCCTCGGCACGGCCCACCCGGTGAAATTCCCTGAGGCGGTGCAGAAAGGCCGGTGTCGGCAAGGCTCTGGAACTGCCGCCGCACCTGGCTGACCTGTTTGAGCGGGAAGAGCGTTGCACGGTATTGCCTAATGACCTGAAGGCTATTCAGGCGTTCGTCAGCCAGCATGGCAATCGTGGTAAGCCGCTCTGAGTTCTGAAAGGCTGCACGAATAAGGCAAACGGCGCTTGTCCAGAGATGGGGAAGCGCCGTTTTTCTTGGCGGGTATCGCGCCCTGTTTTTGATCCAGGGCGCCCCGTTACCCCTGCAACGGATATGTCCACCGAACAAAAAATAACCAAGAAGGAAACCCCCACGGTGCGGTTCACGACCCGATGGCACCTGTGCCTACTGAGCGCGCTGCTGCTCGGCCACCTGCCTGCAAGCCTGGCCGCCGTCAGCCTGCCGTTCAATCTGGTGCCGGCGTTTATCACCCTGGCGCCCATCCCCCTGGCACCCGCCGAGCGCCAGTGGCTGGCGCAACACCGAACCCTGAGGGTGGGGATTTCCATTGATGACTACCAACCCATCGACATCACCCGCGATCGCAATCGCTACCAGGGCATCAGTGCCGACTACTTGAGCCTGGTGGGGGCGAGACTCGGCGTGTCGATGCAGGTGATGGGCTTCGCCGAGCGGGCCCAGGCCGTGGAGGCCCTGCGCGCCGGGACGATTGATATCCTCACCAGCGCCAACGGCTATGAACGTGACGTGCCCGGCCTGGCCTTTACGGCGGACTATATGCCCGACCGTTCGGTGGTGGTGACCCGCGGTGCCGACGCCACGCCAAATGACGCACTCCAGGACAAGAAGGTGGTGTTGCTCGATGGCTACGCCAACGTCAAGAACGTGCATGCCGCCTACCCGCAAAGCCACATCATGCTGGCGCCCAATCTCTATAGCGGCCTCGAAGCCCTGGAGCAGGGTGATGTGGATGCGTTTATCGGCAATGAAGTGATCGTGCGCGCCTACAAGTCCCTGCGTCCTTACCTGAGCATGCAGATCAAGGAGCAAAGCCGCCTGGCGCCGATTGGTTTTGCCTTCGCCACGCGCCAGGCCGATCCCTTGCTGGGCAAGATGATGGACCGGGCGTTGCAGAGCATTGATGACTCGGTGCGCCGTGAGATCCTGGCCCGTTGGACCACCGGGCTGGGGGTGGACGTCGTCGGTGAGCGTATTCCCCTGTCGGCCGCCGAGCAGGCCTGGGTGCTGCAGCATCCCCATGTGGTGGTGGCGTCCCAGCAATACTCGCCCTATGTGTTCAAAGACAAGGACGGGCGCTGGGTCGGGTTGAATGTCGACCTGCTCAACCGCCTGTCGCGCATGACCGGTTTGCAGTTCGTCATGGAGGAAGTGTTTTCCACCGCGCAGACCCTGGCAATCCTGGAAAACGGCAGTGCGGATATGAGCACTACCCTGGTGGAAAACACCGAACGCCGAAGGTTTCTGGATTTCAGCCACGGGTTTGGCGGTGCCGGCTGGGTGTTTGTCGAGCGTCTTGATACGCCACCGCTGAACAGCCTCAGCCAGCTTTCGGGCGAGGTGTTGGCGCTGCCGGCGCGGCATGTGCTCGAAGGCTACATCCGGCGTGAATACCCGCAGATCCGCCTGCGCTCGGTGGCCAACTACACCGAGGCTCGCGCCCTGGTAGCCCGGGGAGACGCGGCAGCGACCATCCAGAGTGAAGTCGAGGTGCAGAGTTATCCGACCGATGAGTTGCGGGTCGGTCGCAGTGTCGATGGCAAGTGGTCCAGTGACAACCTGTCAGTGCGCAAGGACCATCCCGAGCTGCTGAGTATTTTGAACAAGGCCCTGGAAGCTTTGCCGGTAGCCGAACTGAGCGCGTTGCGCCTGCGCTGGATGGGCGCGGTGGCGGTCCCGGTGCCCGCCTGGCAGCGTGTGCCGCCATGGGCCTATTGGACGGTCGCCACGGCGCTGCTGTTTGTGCTGGTATCCCTGGTCTGGAACAGTCGGCTCAAGCGTCAGATCCGCCAGCGTGTGGAGGCCGAGCGACGGCTCAATGACCAACTGGCGTTCAAGCGCGCCCTGCTCGACGGCATGCCCAACCCGGTGTTTGTGCGTGACCTCGCTGGCCGTTTGGTCACCTGCAACAAAAGCTATGAACAGCAGTTGGCCACCCGGCTTGAACTGATCCAGGGCCTGACCCTGCCGGAGAGTGGAATTTTGCCGGCCGCCACCGCCTTGCGCCTGCATGTGGGGCACATGGAGCAACTGGAGACGCAGCAGTCGTTGTTTATCGACCGCCAACTGGAGTTCAACGGCGGTATCGCCCATGTCTATCAATGGACCGTGCCGTTTTACGATGCCGAGGGCCAGTTGCGGGGTTTGCTCGGGGGCTGGGTCGATATCAACGAGCGCAAGGTCCTGGAAACCCAACTGATGGACGCGCGTCGCGCTGCCGATGAAGCGAACTACGCCAAGAGTGCCTTTGTGTCGAACCTCAGTCATGAGATTCGTACGCCGATGACGGCGATTATCGGCCTGCTGGAGCTGGAACAGGAGCGCGCCCTGGCCTCGGGCGCCCCTGTTTCCGAGGCGTTGCAGGTGGCCCATCGCTCGGCACGGGAGTTGATTGCCCTGATGGGAGATAGCCTTGATCTGGCGAAGATCGAAGCCGGCCATCTGCAATTGGCGCCACAGACCACTGACCTGAAAGGTTTCTTCGAAGGTATCCAGCGCCTGTTTGAAGCCACTGCGCAGAAAAAGGGCCTGCACCTGACCCTGGCGTTCGATCCCCAGGCCCAAGGCTTTTACTGGTTCGACCCGCTGCGCCTGCGCCAGGTCATGCATAACCTTTTGGGCAATGCGCTGAAGTTCACGCAAAGCGGAGATGTGCGTATGCGTGTCGCCTGCCAGGTGGATGGTGAGGGTCACGAATACTTGCACCTGTGCGTCGAAGATACTGGCCCCGGCATCAGCGTCGAACAGCAGGCACGAGTGTTCCGGCCGTTTATCCAGGGCAGCCCGCTGACGGCCGCCGAACATGGCGGCACCGGGCTGGGTTTGAGTATCTGCCAGCAACTGGTGGACCTGATGGGCGGGCAAATCACCCTGCGCAGCACCCTGGGCGAAGGCACCACCGTGTGTATCGACCTGCGCCTGGACCGGGTCGGCAGTGACGACCTGCCGGCGCCGGTGGCCGCCGCGCCGGTGCTGGCTGCGGGCCGGGTGCTGTCGGTGCTGATTGTCGACGACCTGCCGGCCAACCGCTTGGTGCTGGTCCAGCAGTTGCAATTCCTCGGGCACCAGGTGGTGGCCCTCAATAGTGCCGAGGCCGCATTGCAGCGTTGGCGCAGCGAGGCGTTCGACGTGCTGGTGACTGATTGTCATATGCCGGGCATGTCCGGTTATGCCCTGGCCGAGGCTATTCGCCAGATCGAAACCCAGGAGCAGCGCCCGCGCTGCGCGTTGATTGGCTGCACCGCTGCGGCCCAGGAGGACGAAAGCCAGCGCGACCAGCAGGCGGGTATGGATGTGCTGCTGGTCAAGCCGGTGACCCTGGAGCAGTGGGCGCGGGTGCTGGCCCGGGTCACGGCGGTGCCGGCCTTCGACCTGCAGGCCCTGCGCAAGATGACCCAGGCCGACGGGCCGATTCTGCAAAGCATGTTGCAGGAGTTGGCGAACAATTTGGAGCACGAGCACCATCTGTTGGGCAACGCCATGGCCGAGCACGACCTGGTGCAGGTGCGGGCCAGCCTGCATCGCCTCAAGGGCATTTGTTGCCTGGTGGATGCGCTGCCGCTGGCCAAGGCCTGCATCGCCCTTGAAAGCAGTGCGCGGGAACACCGCGACGCTGAGCTGCCAGTGCGCTGGCAAGCCTTGTCGCAGGCATTGCTGGCATTGCGAGAGGAGATTCAGCCTTATCTGGAGCAAGAATAGGACGCGTCCTATGTGGTCGCGTCCGGGTTTTGGCTAATGTGGGCCATCCTGCACGCAGCCCCAGAGTTTTCCATGCGCTCACTCAAAGTCCTGATTCTCGAAGATCACCCGTTCCAGCTGATGGCCCTGCACCAGATGCTCAACGCCAACGGCGTGTTCAACGTGCTTACGGCCGACAGCGTCGAGGTCGCCCGCCAGTCGCTGGCGAGCAAGGGGCCGGTGGATATCGCCATCTGCGATCTGTACCTGGAGCATGGCGACTCACTGGGGCTGATCCGCGAAATGGCTGAGCACAGCCAGGCCCAGGTCCTGGTCCTGTTGAGCGACGCCGAACCGGATGTACTGGAAGGCGTGGCGAGCATGGCGCGTCATGCGGGGTTGAACGTATTGGGGTGCATGCCCAAGCCGGCTTCCGCCACTTCCATCGGGCAGATGCTCGATGCCTGCCGGCAACGCTTGCGGCCGAGCCCGCAAGCGCTGTCCTGGGAGCGTGTGCACCAGATGCTGGGAGTGAGTGAATTCGCGACCGAGAAACTTTGCGCTGAGGTCGGCGAGGCCGCCTTTGAGCGTTACGCCCGTGTCTGCTACCAACCCATCGTCAGCCAGGCCGGTGATCTGCAAGGCGTGGAGGCGTTGGCGCGCTGGCAAGACCCGGAGCATGGCCAGTTGATGCCCAGCGAGTTTCTGCCGCTGCTGGAGTTGGCCGGCCTGGAGCAGGCCTTTACCTGGTACGTGCTGGACCAGGTGTTGCGCCTATGCGCCCAGGTGACCCGGGACACGGGCCTGGAACTGCCGGTGTCAGTCAACATTCCCGGGCGGTTGCTGGATCAGGAACACTTCGCGCTCACGCTGCAAGGCCTGCTGCAGCGCTTTGCCGTCCCGGCGCGCAATCTCACCCTGGAACTGGTGGAAACCTCGCGCCTGAAGACCGACAGCGCCCATGTCACCGGTTTGCTGCGCTTGCGGATGATCGGTTGCAAGCTGTCCATTGGCGATTTCGGCATCGGCGGTACCAGCCTGCAACGGTTGCTGGAGCTGCCGTTCACCGAGCTGAAGATTCCCCCGGCGTTTGCCAGCGGGATGGCGGGTGACGAACGCAAGTGTGCGGTGGTCGCCGGGGCCATGAGCATGGCCCAGCACCTGGGGGTTGGCGTGGTCGTGACCGGAATTGAAACCCCCGCCGACCGTGACGCGGTGCGCGCGCTGGGGCCGGCCTGGCTGCAGGGTTGCCTGATCGCTCATCCGATGAGTGCCCAGGCGCTGCAACACTGGCTGGCGAAATCTACGGCGATTGCCTTGTAGGAGCCGGCAAGCCGGGCGCTGCACAAACCTAGGCCAACCCGTGTTCCTGCACATAGATGAACAACGCGGCATCGCTGATCAGCCCCAGCTTGCGCATGGCACTGACTTTCTGCGCGCTGACGGTCTGCTTGCTGCGATTGAGGTGCGCGGCAATCTCGCCCACCGTCTTGCCACCTGCCAGCAGGCGGATCACCTCCAGTTCCCGGGGTGACAACTGGTGCTGTGAGTGCAGGCGATCAGCCCCCACTGCACCGGCCAGGGCGAGCGCCTGTTCAATGGTGCGGGCCACATAGGGCCGCTGCTGGCGCACCTTGTCGATGGCTTCGGGCAACTCGTCGGCCAGGCTGGCCTTGCTCAACAGACCCATGACCCCCAGTTCCAGGATCGAGTGGAACAGGCCGGCGTTGTTGAGCATGGTCACCACCACAATCGGCAGGTCCGGGTAATGCCGGCGCAGGTGTTCGATCAGGCGCAGGCCATCGGCCTGGGGCTCGGCGGGCATCATGAAATCGGTGACCAGTACATCGCAGGGGCAGCGTTGCAGCAGGGCGGCCAGGGCCTGGGGCGAGGTGGCCTCACCGACGATGCGCACCTGCTCGTCGCGCTCCAGCACTGCCCGCAAACCGATCAGGAAAATCGGATGATCGTCGGCGATGACAATACGCAAGGGCTGTTCAGACGCGTCTCTCACGGTGGACTCCGGCAATAATCAGGAGATTCTAGCCTGTCGGCGGTTGTTTTCTCTCTGTCATATTTGCCATGCATGCTCGATAAGCTCAGCTCAAAGGCGAACTTTGTGCTTTTGGCGTAGGTCACTTATCTGTAGGCGCGAGCTTGCTCGCGAAAAACGTCAACGATAATGTAGGGCATCCTGAACGAACGTGGCGCTCTCAGGTTTTTCGCAAGCAAGCTCGCGCCTACACTGGTTATTTATTTTTCTCATGATTGAGTGGTGATCGAGATGGAAAGTATCAGCCTATTGCTCGGTGAAGCGCTGAGCCCTTATCAGGTCACGCTGACTACCTCGGGTGTACACGGCGAGAGCCTGGTGACAGTGAAGAGCCCCACGGGCGCAATCGTGGTCGAACGCGAAGTGGATCGTGCGCAATTGACCGACAAGCGCGCCTTGGTGGACGTGGTGGACTGCCTGCTCCGCGACCTGAAAATCGCCGAAGGGCGCCTGGAACCTTCGGTAATCGCGGCCTTGCGCAACGCCGCCCAGACGCGCATCAGCGTCCAGGCGTGAAGAAATTTTTATCTTCGGAACCTTCCTACAGGAAGGCCAGTCAGACCATGTAACAGCAGGATCAAGCATTGTGCTCCGGTGCTTGTAGCTTGTTGTACTGGTCTTTGTAGGCCACGTTTAACCCCGAGTTGTCTCCCCACTGCTCGGGGTTTCTTTTTGCCCTGGATTTATCAGGGCAGCGGCGTTTCGCTGAAAAACCTCGGGTTGTCCTTGAGGTATTGCTCGCGCATCAGCGGGTCCAGCCCGTTGGCGTAGGACTGGCGCAATGTCTCCTGGGGAATATTCTGCAACTCGCGATTGATATGGGTAATGGCCTCGCGCCCCATCGGGGTGTCCGAGCAACCGATATGAATCCGCTGATAGCGCGCCGTGCCCTTGATCGGATAGAACACCAGGTCTTGCGGATCAATACCCTGTTGCGCTGCCTGGTATCGGATTTCCGTCCAGTAGCCCAACACGGCTTCCAGCCGCCCCAGGCGCTGCATCTGCAGCAAACTGCCCAGTGCGTCGTTACCGTAATGTGGGGCCAGCTTGAGTGGATCGGCGTGATTCAACTGTTCGTCCACCCCAGGTCCGTAGCTACGCTCGGCGACGATCCCAAGACGCATCTGCTGCAGGTCGAGAAACCTCGCCAGATCGAACTGGCCATCCACCACATAGCTTGCCAGGGCGCCCTGCTGGTTGCGGCGAATCGCGATGCCATTGCTCAGCACGGCGAACGCCGGCGCGGAAAACACAATGTTCCTGGCCCTCACGGGGGTCCATACCAACGATGGGTCGCAGGTGAAGGAGGGCGTGTTGAGCATTTGCAGGCCTCGGGCGCGATTGACGTGCAGGATCTGGTGACGATACTGCGGCAGGCGCTCGATTAACAGCGGCAGCAGTTTATCGACGCTGCCCTGGCCCTTTTGCGGGCCCTCGAAAATGGTCATCGGCGGCAGGTCACGCACCAGCCAGGTCAGGGTGTCCTGTGCCTGGCTCGAGAGCGGCAGCATCCCCAGCAGCGGGGCGATGAGCCATAGGCGCCGCAACGCCCTGATAAAACGGCCGGCCATTATCTTGAGAGTGCTCCACGGGGCATCAGATCGCGCCATCCTTACGCAAACGGGCCACGGCGTCGCTGTCGTAGCCCAGGGATTGCAGAACCACGGCATTGTGTTCGCCCAGCTCTGGCCCGACCCACTCGCAACTGCCTGGGGTGTCCGAGAGCTTGGGCACGATGCCGGGCATCTTGAAATCCTTGCCGTCGGGCAACTGGGCCTTGAGGAACATTTCCCGGGCGAGGTATTGCGGGTCGCCCAGCATATCTTCGGCGCTGTAGATCCGGCTGGCAGGCACTTCGGCCTGGTTCAGCTGCTCCACCACCTGGGCCAGTGGCAAGCTGTTGACCCAGCGGTCGATTACGCCGTACAGCTCGTCGCGCCGGCTATCGCGGCCATCATTGCTGGCCAGTTGTGGGTCATTGGCCAGGTCTTCACGGCCAATGGTCAGCATGAAGCGCTTGAAGATTGCATCGCCATTGGCGCCAATCTGCACATGCTTGCCATCGGCGGTGGTATGGATTGATGACGGGGTAATGCCCGGCATGATGTTGCCGGTGCGCTCGCGGATAAACCCGAACACATCGAACTCGGGGATCATGCTTTCCATCATCGCGAAGATCGCTTCATACAGCGCCACATCCACCACTTGACCGAGGCCGCCGTTGACCTCGCGATGGCGCAGAGCCATGAGCGCACCAATCACCGCCCACAGCGCGGCGATGGAGTCGCCGATGGAAATCCCGGTGCGCACCGGCGGGCGGTCTTCGAAGCCGGTGATGTAGCGCAGGCCACCCATGGATTCACCGACCGCGCCGAAGCCCGGTTGATCCTTCATCGGCCCGGTCTGGCCAAAGCCCGAGAGCCGTACCATTACCAGCTTGGGGTTGAGGGCGTGCAGGGTGTCCCAGCTCAGGCCGAGTTTTTCCAGGACGCCGGGGCGGAAATTCTCGATCAGGATGTCGGCGTCTGCCAGCAACTGCTTGAGGATCGCCAGCCCCTCGGGATGCTTGAGGTTGAGGGTCAGGGACTGTTTATTGCGTGCCTGGACAAACCACCACAGCGACGTGCCTTCATACAGCTTGCGCCATTTGCGCAGCGGGTCGCCGCCGTCGGGGGATTCGACCTTGATCACTTGGGCACCGAACTCGGCGCAGATGCGCGAGGCGAACGGGCCGGCGATCAGGGTGCCCAGTTCGATGACTTTCAGGCCGGCGAGCGGTTTGGCGGTAAACGACATGAGGATCCTTACTAACGCAGGAAGGTATGTATTGCCTTTTAACATAGGCGAGTGCTGCAGGGATAAGGATGATGCAGCGCAGGATTCGTTGAATGACCCCGCCATCGGTTAGACTGGCCGCCTTTCCCTGTCTCTAGAAGTCCGTTCATGGCCCAGCCGTCCACGACCTACAAGTTTGAACTCAACCTGACCGACCTCGATCGTTCGGTGTACGAGAGCGTCAAGCAAACCATCGCCCGTCACCCCTCGGAAACCGAAGAACGCATGACCGTGCGTTTGCTGGCCTACGCCCTTTGGTACAACGAGCAGTTGTCGTTTGGTCGCGGACTGTCAGATGTAGACGAACCAGCCCTGTGGGAAAAAAGCCTGGATGATCGGGTTTTGCACTGGATCGAAGTCGGCCAGCCCGATGCCGACCGCCTGACCTGGTGTTCGCGCCGTACCGAACGTACCAGCTTGCTGGCCTACGGCAGCCTGCGGGTGTGGGAAGGCAAGGTGGTGCCGGTGGCCAATAACCTGAAAAACGTGCATATCGCCGCCGTACCCCAGGAAATCCTGGAAACCCTGGCCAAGGACATGCCACGGGTGATCAAGTGGGATGTGATGATCAGCGAAGGCACGATCTTCGTCACCGATGACCGCGGCCAGCACGAAGTGCAACTGCAGTGGCTGGTCGGCGAACGCGGCTGATCCTGTCAGGACGGGTTTGTGTGGGAGCTGGCTTGCCCAGTTAAGCGAAGGCAATCTTCAAAGCAGCGAAGATCAAATGTGGGAGCGGGCTTGCTCGCGAAGACGTCGGCCCAGCAAGCATTGATGTTGACTGACCCACTGCTTTCGCGAGCAAGCCCGCTCCCACACAAGCCCGCTCCCACATTTGATGTTTGTCGTTACTCATAGTGTTTTTTAACCGTTGTATTGCACAGAAGCCCCCATCACCCCATGCGCATCGATCCCCGCCCATTGCCCGCTGTCCTGCCGTTCCTCGGTGAATTGCCACCGTTGCTGACCCGTCTCTACGCCGCCCGTGGCGTGACCTCGCAGGATGAGCTGGATAAAAGCCTGGCGCGGCTGATTCCCTATCAGCAGCTCAAAGGGATTGAGGCTGCCGTGGATTTGCTGGTGACGGCCCTGGAGCAGCGCCAGCGCATCCTGATCGTCGGCGACTTCGACGCCGATGGCGCCACCGCCAGCACCGTGGGCACCCTCGGCCTGCGCCTGCTCGGGGCGGCCCATGTGGATTACCTGGTGCCCAACCGCTTCGAATACGGCTACGGCCTGACCCCGGAAATCGTCGCCGTGGCCTTGCAGCGCGAGCCGCACTTGCTGATTACCGTGGACAACGGCATCTCCAGTGTCGAGGGTGTGGCGGCGGCGAAGGCGGCGGGTCTCAAGGTGCTGGTCACCGACCACCACTTGCCCGGCGATGAACTGCCGGCGGCCGATGCCATCGTCAACCCGAACCAGCCCGGTTGCGGGTTCCCCAGCAAGGCCCTGGCGGGCGTCGGGGTGATTTTCTACGTGCTGATGGCCCTGCGTGCGCGCCTGCGCAGCCTGGGCTGGTACGACAAGCAGCCGCAGCCCAATATCGGCGAGTTGCTCGATCTGGTGGCCCTGGGCAGCGTGGCCGACGTGGTGCCGCTGGATGCCAACAACCGCATCCTGGTCCATCAAGGCCTGGAGCGGATCCGCGCCGGGCGTGCGCGCCCAGGGATCAAGGCGATCCTGGAAGTGGCCAAGCGCGACCACGCACGTATCACCTCAACCGACCTGGGTTTTATCCTCGGCCCACGGCTGAATGCGGCCGGGCGCCTGGATGACATGAGCCTGGGCATCGAATGCCTGCTCACCAGCGACTTCGCCCAGGCCCGGGAAATGGCCGCGCAGTTGGACGGTATGAACCAGGATCGCAAAGCCATCGAGCAGGGCATGCAGCGCGAGGCCCTGGCCCAGCTCAAGGACTTGCCGGTGGAGTCGATGCCATTTGGTCTGTGCCTGTTCGACCCGGAATGGCACCAGGGTGTGATCGGGATCCTCGCCTCGCGTATGAAAGAGCGCTATTTCCGCCCGACCATTGCCTTTGCCGATGCCGGTGATGGCCTGCTCAAGGGCTCCGGGCGTTCGGTGCCGGGCTTTCATATCCGCGATGCCCTGGCAGTGGTGGCCAGCCAGCACCCGAACCTGATCGCCAAGTACGGCGGCCACGCCATGGCGGCGGGCCTGACCTTGCCTGAAGCCAACTTCCCGTTGTTCGCCGAAGCCTTCGACGCCGAAGTACGCCGGCAACTGCGTGAAGAAGACCTGACGGGGCGCCTGTTGTCCGATGGCACCCTGGCGGTGGAAGAGTTCCACCTGGAACTGGCCCGTGCCCTGCGCAACGCCGGGCCCTGGGGCCAGCACTTTCCCGAGCCTTTGTTTCATGGGGTGTTTCAACTGGTGGAGCAGCGGGTGGTGGGCGAGCGGCACCTCAAGGTAGTGCTCAAGAGTGAGTGCGGCGCGGTGAAGCTCGATGGCATTGCCTTTGGCATCGACCGCGAAGTGTGGCCGAACCCGACCATTCGCTGGGTGGAGTTGGCCTACAAGCTCGACGTCAATGAGTTCCGCGGCCAGGAAACCGTGCAATTGATGATTGCCCACATCGAACCGCGCTGAACCCTGTGCAATCCCCGGTTGTCGACTAGTCTCTAAGCACTGTGTGATT
The DNA here is from genome assembly GCF_030687335.1 of Pseudomonas sp. FP818. NCBI lineage: Bacteria > Pseudomonadati > Pseudomonadota > Gammaproteobacteria > Pseudomonadales > Pseudomonadaceae > Pseudomonas > Pseudomonas sp. FP818. The sequence continues at coordinate 1,211,110 of NZ_CP117427.1, forward strand.
GGTCTTGTGACCTTGTCTGTTTTTTAGCCCGAAGGGGACGGGCCTTTCATCTTCTCGTCACGCGTACCGGTCAAACAGAACCCTGGAGCCAATGCCCACCGGATACGAGAAGAGGTGCCCCATGAGTCTGTTGCTTGAACCCTATACCCTGCGCCAATTGACCCTGCTCAACCGCATTGCCGTATCGCCGATGTGCCAGTACTCCGCCGTCGATGGCCTGGCCAACGACTGGCACCTGGTGCACCTGGGCAGCCGCGCCGTTGGCGGCGCCGGGCTGATTTTCAGCGAAGCTACCGCCGTTACTGCCGATGGCCGCATCACCGCCCAGGACCTGGGCCTGTGGAACGATGCCCAGATTGAGCCGCTGCGTCGCATCACACGCTTTATCAGCGCCCAGGGCGCGGTGGCGGGCATTCAACTGGCCCACGCCGGGCGCAAGGCCAGCACCCATCGGCCGTGGATCGGCAAGCATGGCAGCGTCAAGCCCGAAGACGGTGGCTGGGTGCCGGTAGGTCCGTCTCCCATCGCCTTCGACCCGCAGCACACCGCGCCCCGGCAGTTGGACGAAGGGCAAATCCAGCAAGTGATCGCCGACTTCGTGGCCGCCGCCAGGCGTGCCCTGGCCGCCGGCTTCCAAGTGGTGGAAATCCATGCCGCCCATGGTTATCTGCTGCATCAATTTCTCTCGCCCTTGAGCAATCAGCGTCAGGATCAATACGGCGGATCCTTTGAAAACCGCATCCGCCTGGTGTTGCAAGTCACCCAGGCGGTGCGCGATGTGTGGCCGCAAGAGCTGCCGCTGTTTGTACGCGTCTCGGCCACCGACTGGGTGGAAGACGGCTGGAACCCCGACGAAACCGTGGAACTGGCACGCCGCCTGAAAGACCTGGGTGTGGACCTGATCGACGTGTCCTCCGGTGGCACCGCCGCCAATGCCGAAATCCCTATCGGCCCCGGTTATCAAACGCGCTTTGCCGAGCGCGTGCGCAAGGAATCCGGCATGGCCACCGGCACGGTCGGGATGATTACCGAACCGGCCCAGGCCGAGCATATTCTGCGCACCTGCCAGGCCGATATCATCTTCCTGGCCCGGGAACTGCTGCGTGATCCGTACTGGCCGCTGCACGCCGATGACGACCTGGGCGGCCGCAAGGCGACCTGGCCGGCGCAGTACCAGCGGGCTACCCACCGCGACCAGCCGATCCATGAGTCTGACTTGCGCGACTGATTTTTTACATTCGTCACCCAGACCCACCGCTGATCACGGTGGGTTTTTTCTTGCCTGTCGCCGGGGGAGTAGCGATCCTGAGCGTCCTGGACACTGGAGGCCAAGATGCTGGTGGAACGTGATTTGAATGAAAGCGACATTCCCCTGCTGGCGTTGATTGACCGCACTGAGCAGATTGATGAGTGCTATCGCCTAGAACACGGCGAGTTGGTGCTCTACGCCGCTCACCACGACATGCGCGGTTGGCCCGAAGGCGAAGCCGAGCAGGATGCCCTGGAGTTGCATGCCTGCTGGCTGCGCGGCGGGTGGTTGCATGGAGTGTTTGCTGGTCCGACGCTGCTGGCGGCAGCGGTGGTGGATAACCGGGTGATCCATAACCAGGGCCTGCGTATGCATCAGCTCAAGTTCCTGCATGTCAGCCACAGTGGCCGAGGGCATGGGCTGGGTGGGCGCTTGCTGACGCTGGCCTGCGCGCACGGGGTAACGCTGGGTGCGCAGGCGCTGTATATCTCGGCCACCGAGTCGCGCAACACCGTGGATTTTTATCTGCATCACGGCTGTCGTTTGCTCAAGCAGCCCGACAGCGAGCTGTACCACCGGGAACCCAATGACATCCACTTGTATCGCCCGCTGCCCTGATCTGTCCGGCATCAGGCGCGTACACGGCGGTCAGTACGTGAGGATTTTCTGAAGTCCTTTTGCCTTAAGGCAATTATTTAAGTGAATACTCTAAAAAAATCTCACAAGCGCCAGGATAGTTTCTACGCTTGAAGTAAGACGGCTTCTGGCCCAGGAAGTCAGTCTGTTTACGCGCTGAGGCATTGCACTTCGCGGACAGGGTTATGGGCATCGGGAGTTGTTGTTTATCACACGGAGAAACAGTCCATGGCCAAGTCCATTGGTGTCGCAGGGGTTCTGGTGCTTTTTTTCAGCCGCAAGCTGTCGTTGCATGGCCGCCGGTTGAGCTCGGACGAGGCGCAGTTGCTTGAGCAGTACCGTGCCCTGACCGAAAACGATCAAATTGCGATGCGTTATTTGATTGGTGCGATGAGGAGTATTTCGCGTTTTTGAACCGGGTGGGGGCGTTCCCACGCCGCAATGAGCGTGGGAACGTTGGGCATCAGCTGTACTTGCGCTTGTCCGGTGCGGGCGGGAAGTACTGGTACAACCAGGTTTCACTCAAGGTCCGGTCATTGGTGCGGATGAACAGGCGCATCTCCACCGGCGCAACGCTATCGCTGGTCGGGTACCAGTCGAAGAGAATGCGGTAGCCCTTGATGTCGTCGAGCACCAGCACGCTGAAGTCTTTCACTTCGCCATGGGAGCAGGTGACCACAGGCTCGATCCCGGTACCTGCGGGCAGGCGGTCGAGGCCACCGCCCTTGAAGTCCACGGCAAAACGGCGGGCCCAGACCGGCGGGTAATGCTCACCCGGCGCCCAGCCTTCGGTAAAGCCGCCCATGCCGGAGCGGGTGGCGTTGACTTGTGCCAACGGTGTGCTGACCGGGGGCAGGGCGCTCCAGTAGAGCTTGTAGCCAAAGTTCAGGGAGTCGCCGGCGGCCACCGGTTTTTTCGGGGTCCAGAAGGCGACGATGTTGTCCATGGTCTCGCCGGTCGTAGGAATTTCCAGCAGATCGACAGAGCCTTCACCCCACGCGGTGGTCGGCTCCACCCACAGACTTGGGCGCTTGCTGTACCAGTCGACGGTGTCCTGGTAACTGGCGAACTCATGGTCGGTCTGCACCAGGCCGAAACCTTTCGGGTCTTTATCGGCGAAGGCATTGAACTGCAGAGTGGCCGGGTTGTTCAGCGGGCGGCAGATCCACTCGCCGTTGCCGCGCCACATCGCCAGGCGATCAGAGTCGTGGATCTGCGGGTGGATGGTGTCGCACATGCGCCGCTCATGGGTGCCGCAACTGAACATGCTGGTCATCGGCGCGATGCCCATCTGCTGGATTGCCGTGCGCGCATTGATATGGGCGTCGATGGCCATCACCACCTGGGTGGCCTGGCAGTCGATATCAAAACGATAGGCACCGGTGGCGCTCGGCGAGTCGAGCAGGGCGTAGACCACGAAACGGGTGCTGTCCTTGTCCGGCGTCTCGAACCAGAACTGGGTGAAATCGGGGAACTCTTCGCGTTTATTGGCGTAGGTGTCGATGGCCAGGCCGCGTGCCGAAAGACCGTACTGGCCGGTGTTATCCACCGCACGGAAATAGCTGGCGCCAAGGAAAGACACCACGTCGTGGCGGTCCAGTTCCGGGGCCTTGAACAGCTTGAAGCCGGAAAAACCCAAGTCGCCTTTGAGCTGCTTGGTATCGACCGTGGTTTTTTCATAATTGAACAGCGACGGACGGAAATGCACCTCCCGCGCCTGGCGGGTCTTGGGGTCGACACTGTGCATGCGCACCGGGGTCTTGAAACCCATGCCGACGTGGAAAAACTGCACGTCCAGCTGGCCTTTGAGGTCTTTCCACAGCGAATGATTACCGTCGTAGCCGATGGCATTGAAATTCTGCGGGGTCATGGTCGCCAGGGTCGGCGGCAGCACCTGGCGGGTGTCCTGATACTGCTTACCAGCCAGTTGCTTGGCCTGCAGCTTGAGCCAGTCGAAGTCGAACGCCTTGGCGTCGCCATCGGCTGCACGATTCCCGGCCCAGGCCTGGGCGGCCAGCAGACCACTGGCTGACAGCCCGGTGTAGGCCGCGATGGCCATGGACGCTTTGAGCAAATTCCTGCGGTGCATAAATACAACCTGTGGTGAGCAATCCCGTGCCGTTCCTGGCGCGTGCTGGATCAGAAATTACGGTTCGGACATGCCTTCGGCCAAACGCAACGGACATTAAACAGATGCTGAATAGCTTAAGGGGTTCGGTGGGGAAGGAAAATTGATTGATAGCGGGATGATGGCGTTGCATATGAAACAAGACGTGTCAGCCGGGGGGATCCTGTAGGGGGCGGCTTGCCTGCGATGGTTTTGGGTCGGTGTACATATCCATTGCTGCGGTCACGGCGGCTATTGGTTCCGCCCTTACGTGAACTGCCCCCCGAATGTTGGACACCTGACCCCTCGGGAGGGTGTTCCATGACGAAATACAACCTAGCGCTCAAGCAATCACTGATTGAAGAGTGTCTGTCTGCCAGTAGCGTTCATGAGGTGGCCCTCAGGCATGGCTTGAGTCCATCGCTACTGCGGCGCTGGATCAAGGGTTTTGAAAAGCACGGTTCCTCTGGCTTGATTGCTAAGTACAGCCATTACGATGCCCAGTTTAAATTGAAGGTTTTGCAGTGCATCGAACAAGACGGACTGTCGGCCCAACAGGCCTGTATACAGTTTGATATCCGTGGCCCAAGCAGTATCAGGCAGTGGCAAAAGCTGTACGATGAGGGCGGCGTAGAAGCGCTACAACCGCATCGTCTTCAAGAGTCCAGCATGCCCCGCAAACCTTCCAGACAACCCAAAGCAAGTCCTGCTCTTCCTGCGGACGCAGAGCTGACCCCTGAACAAATGCTCGCAGAACTGGCCTATCTGCGCGCGGAGAATGCCTATTTAAAAAAGCTCGATGCCTTAATCCAAGCGGATCCCCGTACTGCGCAGCCAAAAAAACGCAGGCCGTCCAAGGATTGAGGCATGAGCATCCACTTGCTCTGTTGCTACGTGCAGCGGGACTTGCACGCAGCACCTTCTATTACCAAAGCAAAACACTGCTAACCGACAAGCATGCCGACCTTAAAGATCGCATCCGCAGCGTCTTTCACGGGAATAAGGGGCGTTACGGCTACCGCCGTATCACTGCGACCCTTGGAAACAGTGGTGAGTTGATCAATCACAAAAAGGTGCATCGGCTGATGCAGATAATGGGCCTCAAGTCGCTGGTCAAAGTGAAGAAATATCGCTCTTACCGAGGTGCTGAAGGGCTTGTTGCGCCTGATCTACTAAAGCGCGAATTTAAGGCAGAAGCCCCTAACCAGAAATGGGTAACCGACGTGACGGAGTTCAAGGTGAAGGGGCAAAAGCTGTTTCTCTCGCCTCTCATGGATTTGTACAACGGCGAGATCCTGGCCTACCAGATCAACCGACGTCCCGAATTCAGGATGGTCTCGATGATGCTGGAAAAAGCCTTCGGGCGACTGAGTCGAGATGAAAAACCAATACTGCACTCTGACCAGGGTTGGCAGTACAGGCAGCCTACCTACCGACATATGCTGGCCGAAAAGAGCATCGAGCAGAGCATGTCGCGCAAGGGTAATTGCTTGGACAATGCCGCCATGGAAAGCTTTTTCGGCACACTCAAGAGCGAGTTTTTCTATCTGGAATCATTTGAGAGTGTGGAGCAGCTGGCATCAGGCATAGAGGATTACATTGCCTACTACAACCAAGACCGCATAAGCCTCAGACTGAATGGCTTGAGTCCGGTACAATTTCGTATCCAGACGCTGAATCAATAGCGTCCCTGTCCAACATTCGGGGGGCAGTTCAACGGCGGGTCACTTTTGGAAAAGAGCCCCAAAAGTAACCAAAAGGGCTCTTGCCCCACCACTCGGCACCTCGCCTAGGCTCGGTGTGCCCGCAGTCAGGCATTGCTCCGTGGGCCCGCCGCGATCGGCCATCCATGGCCGTGTCGCGGCTACCCCGGCATCCATGCCGGGGTGCCCACTGCGCAATACCTGCCTGCGGCCATCGTGGTTTAACGGGGCGCCTAAGATCAAGATCAAAAGCAGAGCAACAGCAAAGCCAGAGCGCGAAGCTGCATTCCCCCTGTGGGAGCTGGCTTGCCTGCGATGACGGAGTCTCAGCCAATACATTTATCGACTGATACACCGCCATCGCAGCGATGCGGCGACCCGACAAGCCAGCTCCCACAGGTACACGCGCACGCCTCGACGATCAGGTCGGCTGTCAGGCCGCCTCGCTTTGCTTGTGATTTTGATCTGAGGCGCCCCGTTAAACCACGCTGGCCGTCATCCGATATTGATTTGGGGGGTAACCCGGCAGGACGCCGGGTTAGCCGCGCTGGGCCATGGATGGCCCATCGCGGCGGCCCCCCAAATCAATGTCGGATGACGGGCACACCGAGCCTGGGCGAGGTGCCGAGTGGTGGGGCAAGAGCCCTTTTGTACGGGACAACCACATAGGTTACAAAAAAGTGCATTCACATAGGTGACACTTTGATTGAAACATACCCGTTCTTTGCGTCTCTAGCATCGACACGGCCTAGGATCACAGGCCCGAAGATCACCTCCCAGACATCATCTCGAATTAGCTCCATTCCAATGGTCTGATGCTTGAGCAGATTGCCTATGTAGATCCTAAGACCTGCTCGATTGATGATTCCATTACTATCAGCCAGGTAACACTCCACGTGGCTCGCATACCCCATTTCAGGCAGCTTTTCCGGGTAAGCGCGGGGTGAGGGCAAATAACATGAGGCTGGTGTTTTCTGGCCAAGCGCCTCGTGCCCTCGCTCATGATTATAGTGCTGCATAAAGCGATCAAAGTGTTTCTGCTGAGCTTCCCAAGCAATCGCCGCTGGTTGGGGCAAAGTGCTTTTCAGGGTTCGGTGCATCCTTTCATGGCGCCCATTCTGATCTGGGCGGCCGGGCTCAATTCGCTCAGGGATAATCCCCAACCGCAGCCACCAGATCGACAGCTGTGATAACCCTGCACGGCCCGTGCTGGCAAACGGTATGCCGTTGTCGGTCCGAATACGTTCAGGCAAGCCATACTCGCGAAAACACGCTCGAAGGTTTGTTGGGTTTCTTTGAAGTTGGTATTGCGCATGCCCTGGCAGGCCAGTAGAAAGCGGCTGGCATGGTCCATGATCGTCAGCGGATAACACCACACTCCGGCCCCTGTCAGAAACTGCCCCTTGTAGTCAGCGCTAAAGAGCTGATTTGGGGTCTCTGCCTTGCACAGGGGCTTTGGATAGACAGCCACGCGCTGACGCACACGTCGAGGTGCAATCAGATCAGCGGCCTTGAGGATGTTGTAAATGGTTGTTTTCGAGGGTGGATCCTGCCCGGGAAAACGCTGGCGCAAGTCGTTCTGAATCTTCTTCGGCCCGGGAATAGTCTCCCCGATAGAACGAAGCTCGATAATTGCTTGCCTGATAGCAAGAGGCACAACATAGGTTTGATTGTGCCGGCACCGGCTACGTTCTTCGAGCCCTCTGGGTCCTTCAGCCTCGTACCGTTCGACCCATTTGTAGCCAGTCTTTCGACTGACCTGGTAGTCGCGGCACAGCTGGCTAAAGGTATCTCTTTCAGCCAAATAGGCGGCGATGAACATCACTTTGAGGTCCATAGGTTTCAGCTCTTCCCAGGGCATGGTCAGATCCTCACAAAATCGACCCTGCCAGTTAATAACTGTTACCTATGTGCGTGAACTGATTTGTAACCCATGTGGGTGAGTCATACCCTTTTGGTTACTTTTTGGGGCTCTTTTCTTTTCCAAAAGTGACCCGCTGTAAGAGCGGAACCAATAGCCGCCGTGACCGCAGCAATGGATATGTACACCGACCCAAAACCATCGCAGTTGAGTTACATCTGGAAGCACTCTATATCCAGGATTATTGGCACTTAGTTTTACGCTGAAGGCCTATCAACCCTATGAACCCAAGTCTCTGGAGGCTATGAATGAATACCCGTGGATTGCTTGATCAGTTGCTCAAGTCCGGCCAGGACATGCTGCAAAACAAAGCTGGCGGTCAACGCAAAGGCGATGACAAAGGTGCCTTGGGCGGCCTGCTCGGCGGTGGCGGGCTCGGCAGCCTGCTCGGTGGCGCAGGTGGCGGGGCATTGGCCGCCGGGGCCATGGGCCTGCTATTGGGCAACAAAAAGGCCCGCAACTTTGGCGGTAAAGCCCTCACCTATGGTGGTCTTGCCGCATTAGGCGTGATTGCCTACAAGGCCTACGGCAACTGGCAGGCACAACAGGCCGGCGCGCCAAAAGGCGAACCGCAGACCCTCGACCGCCTGCCGCCGGCCCAGGTCGAACTGCATAGCCAGGCCATCCTCAAGGCCCTGGTGGCCGCTGCCAAGGCCGACGGCCATGTGGACGAGCGCGAGCGTGCGTTGATCGAAGGCGAATTCGTCAAGCTGGACAACGACCAGGAACTGCAACGCTGGCTGCATGCCGAACTCAACAAGCCCCTGGATCCCACCGATGTCGCCCGGGCTGCCAGCACCCCGGAGATGGCCGCCGAAATGTACATCGCCAGCGTCATGCTGGTGGACGAGGAGAACTTCATGGAGAAGTCCTACCTCGACGAATTGGCCCGCCAACTCAAGCTGGAGCCGGGCCTCAAGATCGAACTGGAAAAACAGGTACGCCAAGCCACGCTCTGACCCGCCCCGTACAGAAAACTACCCCGTCACCGTCCAGGTTGCGGGGTGTTTTTATATTTCGTGAGACTTGGCCCACAACCCATTGATAAATGATGGCACGGCCTCAGCTATACTCCCCGGCATTTGATCGGCCTTCGAGGAATTACTGTGAAGAACTGGACCTTGCGCCAACGCATCTTGGCGAGCTTTGCGGTGATTATCGCCATTATGCTGCTGATGGTTGTGGTCTCGTATTCACGGTTGCTGAAGATCGAAGCGAGCGAAAATGTGGTACGCGACGACGCCGTACCGGGGGTGTTTTTCAGCTCGATGATCCGTAGCGCCTGGGTCGACAGCTACCTGCAGACCCAGGAATTGATCGGGTTGCGCGAGCACCAGGGCATTTCCGACGAGGATAGGCAGGATTACAAGACGTTCGAGGCGCAGCTGGAGCAGCATATGGCCAGTTACGCCAAGACGGTCAATATCGGCCAGGATCGTACTGAGTTCGACACCTTTGAAGCCCTGCACCAGAAGTACAACCAAGTACTTGCCCAGGTCCTGGAGCTGCATGCGGCCAACAAGGAAGCCGAAGCGGTCAAGATGTTCGACGAGCGACTGACCCCGGCCTGGATCGCCGGGCGCTTGAAGCTCAATGACATCATCAACGAGAACAAAGCAGTCGCGGACAACGCCACCGCGGCCATTGATGATGCCGTGGCTGCAGCGAAAATCGGTATGGGCGTGTCGCTGCTCCTGGCGATCCTCGCCGCCGGCCTGTGCGGGCTGCTGCTGATGCGCGCGATCATGGCGCCGATGAACCGCATCGTCGATATCCTCGAAACCATGCGCACCGGTGATCTGAGCAAGCGCCTGAACCTGGACCGCAAGGACGAGTTCGGTGCCGTGGAAACCGGCTTCAATGACATGATGACCGAGCTGACCGCTCTGGTATCCCAGGCCCAGCGTTCGTCGGTGCAGGTCACCACCTCGGTGACCGAGATTGCGGCCACCTCCAAGCAGCAACAGGCCACGGCTACCGAAACGGCCGCCACTACCACCGAAATCGGCGCCACCTCGCGGGAAATTGCCGCCACGTCCAAGGACCTGGTGCGCACCATGACCGAAGTGTCTACCGCCGCCGACCAGGCCTCGGTGGCCGCCGGTTCCGGCCAGCAAGGCCTGGCCCGAATGGAAGAAACCATGCACTCGGTGATGGGGGCCGCCGATCTGGTCAACGCCAAGCTGGCGATCCTCAACGAGAAGGCCGGCAACATCAACCAGGTGGTCGTGACCATCGTCAAGGTGGCCGACCAGACCAACCTGCTGTCCCTCAACGCCGCCATCGAGGCCGAAAAGGCCGGTGAGTACGGGCGCGGCTTTGCCGTGGTCGCCACCGAAGTACGGCGTCTGGCCGACCAGACCGCCGTGGCCACCTACGATATCGAGCAGATGGTGCGCGAGATCCAATCGGCGGTATCGGCCGGCGTGATGGGCATGGACAAGTTCTCCGAAGAGGTCCGTCGCGGGATGTTCGAGGTGCAGCAGGTCGGCGAGCAACTGTCGCAGATCATCCATCAGGTCCAGGCCCTGGCGCCGCGGGTGCTGATGGTCAACGAGGGCATGCAGGCCCAGGCCACGGGGGCCGAGCAGATCAACCATGCCTTGGTGCAATTGGGCGATGCCAGCAGCCAGACCGTGGAGTCCCTGCGCCAGGCCAGTTTTGCCATTGATGAACTGAGCCAGGTTGCGGTGGGTCTGCGCAGCGGCGTGTCGCGTTTTAAAGTCTGATGAGCGATCCAGCGGCGAAACGCGGCGCGGTGACGGCAGCCAAAAAAGCCTTGTTCCTGGTGTTTCATATCGGCAGCGAGCGCTACGCCCTCAAGGCCACGGAAGTGGCCGAGGTGCTGCCGCGCCTGCCGCTCAAGCCGATCGCCCATGCGCCGGTGTGGGTCGCCGGGATCTTTGCCCATCGCGGCAACATGGTGCCGGTGATCGATCTCAGCGCCCTGACCTTTGGTACATCGGCCCAGGCCCGCACCAGTACGCGTCTGGTATTGGTCAACTATCGGCCAGAAACCTGGCTGGAGCCGCGCTGGCTGGGGCTGATCCTCGAGCAGGCCACTGACACCCTGCGCTGCGACCCGGCGGACTTCCAGCCCTACGGCCTGGACAATCGCCAGGCGCCCTACCTGGGGCCGGTGCGCGAAGACGAGCGGGGGCTGATGCAGTGGATCGGCGTTGCCGACCTGCTGACCCCCGAGGTCTGCGCTTTGCTGTTTGCCCCCGACCTGACCGTTGGGGAGGCGTGATGAGCAATGATCAACGCTTCTTCGACTTCCTCAAGGAGCGCATCGGCCTGGATGTCGCCTCGGTGGGCGAAGCCATCATCGAGCGCGCCGTGCGCCAGCGCAGCCAGGCGTTGCAGGGGCTGAGTGCCGATCAGTACTGGCAACGCCTGCAAACCAGCAGCGAGGAACAACAGGCGCTGATCGAAGCGGTCATCGTTCCCGAAACCTGGTTTTTCCGTTATCCCGAATCCTTTGCCACCCTGGCGCGGCTGGCGGTGACACGGCTGGGCGAAATCAAGCATATGCGCGCCCTGCGCATTCTCAGCTTGCCGTGTTCCACCGGCGAGGAACCCTATTCCATCGCCATGGCCCTGCTCGATGCGGGCCTTTCGCCCCACCAGTTCAAGGTACAAGGCATGGACGTCAGCCCATTGTCGGTGGAGCGGGCGCGGCGCGGGGTGTATGGCAAGAACTCCTTCCGTGGCCAGGACCTCGAGTTTCGTGAGCGGCATTTCAGCGCCGAGAGCGACGGCTATCGCGTCGCCGACCGGGTGCGTGAGCAAGTGCGCCTGCAAGTGGGCAACCTCCTGGACCCGCAGTTGCTGGCCAATGAGCCGACTTATGACTTTGTGTTCTGCCGCAACCTGCTGATCTACTTCGACCAGCCGACCCAGAAGCAGGTCTTTGAAGTGCTCAAGGGCCTGACCCATGTCGACGGCGTGCTGTTTATCGGCCCGGCCGAAGGCAGCCTGCTGGGACGCCTGGGCATGCGCTCGATTGGTGTGCCGCAGTCGTTTGCCTTCAGTCGCCACGCCGAAGCCGCGCCGCCTGAGCCGGTCTTTACCCCCATGCCGGCGCCGCTGCCGCAACGCAGCGCAGCGCCGATTGCGAGTAAACCGCGAGCATTCAGTGCATTCGCAGCGCCGGTGGCGCCGATCAAGCCTGCGCCAGTGCATTCGGATGCTGCCGATCTGCTCGGGCAGATCGCAACCCTGGCCAATGAAGGCAAGAGCCTTGAGGCCCGTGCTGCCTGTGAGCTGTACCTGCAAACTCATCCGCCGGCGGCCCAGGTGTTTTACTGGCTGGGCCTGCTCAGCGATGTGGCGGGTAGCGCCCTGGAAGCCCAGGGGTATTATCGAAAAGCCTTGTACCTGGAACCCCAGCATCCGCAGGCCTTGATGCACCTGGCCGCACTGCTGGAATCCCAGGGCGATACGGCGGGGGCGCGGCGCTTGCAAGCCCGTGCTGCCCGTAGCGAGCGAGCCGCTGACAGTGAGCGTAAACGATGAGTAGCTCCGCATCCCCGGACACCGGCCTGAACCTGACGGTCGCCGATACCCAGGCCATTGACGATTGCTGGAACCGCATCGGGATCCACGGCGATAAATCCTGCCCGTTGCTGGCCGAGCATATCCACTGCCGCAATTGTGCGGTGTATTCGGCAGCGGCCACTCGCCTGCTGGATCGCTATGCATTGCAGCAAGAGGATCGTCACCCTGGCGCTGCGACACAGGCGGACGACGAGGTGGCCACCCGGTCCTTGCTGATGTTCCGCCTGGGCGAGGAATGGCTGGGCATCGCCACTCGCTGCCTGGTGGAAGTGGCGCCCCTGCAGCCGATCCATTCCTTGCCCCACCAGCGCTCGCGGGCCTTGCTCGGGGTCGCCAATGTGCGCGGTGCTCTGGTGGCCTGCCTGTCCCTGGTGGAGCTGCTCGGGCTCGACAGCAGCGGCGGCGCCAGTGGCGGGCGGATCATGCCGCGCATGCTGATCATCGCCGCGCAGGATGGCCCGGTAGTGGTGCCGGTGGATGAAGTGGATGGCATCCATGCCATTGATGAGCGCACCCTGAAAGCCGCGTCTGCCTCCGGCACCCAGGCCAGTGCGCGCTACACCCAGGGTGTGTTGCCGTTCAAGGGCCGCAGCCTGCGCTGGCTGGACGAGACGCAACTGCTGTCTGCCGTGACCCGGAGCCTGTCATGACCCCCGACCAGATGCGCGACGCCTCGCTGCTGGAGCTGTTCAGCCTGGAAGCCGATGCCCAGACCCAGGTCCTGAGTGCCGGCCTGCTGGCCCTGGAACGCAACCCGACCCAGGCCGACCAACTTGAGGCGTGCATGCGTGCGGCGCATTCGCTCAAAGGCGCGGCGCGGATTGTCGGGGTCGATGCCGGCGTCAGCGTGGCTCACGTGATGGAAGACTGCCTGGTCAGCGCCCAGGAAAGCCGGCTGTTTCTGCAACCCGAACATATCGACGCGTTGTTGCAGGGCACCGACCTGCTGATGCGCATCGCCACACCGGGCAACACCGTGGGCCCGGCCGATATCCAGGCGTATGTGGCGCTGATGGAACGCTTGCTGGACCCGTCGCAACCCATGGCCAAGGTGGTTGCACCGCCGCCGCCGCCGCCCGTGGCTGCGCCGCTCGCGCAGCCGCTGCCGTCCCTTGAAGAATCGCTGCTATTGCCCCCGGAGCCGGAGGTCGCGCCGCCGGTCAGCAGTGATGCGCCGCGCCACAACAAACGTATGACCGAAGGTGGCGAGCGGGTGTTGCGGGTCACCGCCGAGCGCTTGAACAGCCTGTTGGACCTGTCCAGCAAATCCCTGGTGGAAACCCAGCGGCTCAAGCCTTACCTGTCCAGCCTGCAACGCCTCAAGCGCATCCAAAGCAATAGCGCCCGGGCCCTGGACAACCTGGATGGCCAGCTCAAGACCGTCGACCTGAGCCTTGAAGCCCAGGAAGCCCTGGCCGATGCCCGCCGCCTGTTGAGCGAAGCGCAGTTGCTGCTGGCGGAAAAGTCCGCCGAACTGGATGAGTTCGGCTGGCAGGCCGGGCAGCGCGCCCAGGTGTTGTATGACACCGCGCTGGCGTGCCGCATGCGCCCGTTTGCCGATGTGCTGGCGGGACAGGCGCGCATGGTGCGCGACCTGGGCCGCAGCCTGGGCAAGCAGGTGCGCCTGGAAATCGAAGGCGAGAAGACTCAGGTTGACCGTGATGTCCTGGAAAAACTCGAAGCGCCGCTGACCCATTTGTTGCGCAATGCCGTCGATCACGGCATTGAGATGCCCGAGCAGCGCCTGCTGGCGGGCAAGCCGGCCGAAGGCCTGATCCGCCTGCGTGCCTCGCACCAGGCTGGCCTGTTGGTACTGGAATTGAGTGATGACGGTAACGGCGTGGACCTTGCGCGCCTGCGCGACAGTATTGTCGAGCGCAATCTGTCGCCACTGGAAACCGCCTTGCGCCTGAGCGAAGAGGAATTGCTGACCTTCCTGTTCCTGCCGGGCTTCAGCCTGCGCGACAAGGTGACCGAAGTCTCCGGGCGCGGTGTCGGCCTGGATGCGGTGCAACACATGGTCCGCCAACTGCGCGGTGCGGTGGTACTGGAGCAGACGGCAGGGCAGGGCAGCCGCTTCCATCTGGAAGTGCCGCTGACCTTGTCGGTGGTGCGCAGCCTGGTGGTGGAGGTTGGCGAAGAAGCCTACGCCTTCCCCCTGGCCCATATCGAGCGTATGTGCGACCTGGAACCCGACGAAATCGTGCAACTGGAAGGCCGCCAGCATTTCTGGCACGAAGGCCGGCATGTCGGCCTGGTCGCGGCCAGCCAGTTGTTGCAGCGCCCGCCCGGGCAGACCAGCCAGGATACCCTCAAGGTCGTGGTAATCCGCGAGCGCGATGCGGTGTACGGGATTGCCGTAGAGCGGTTTATCGGCGAGCGCACCCTGGTGGTGCTGCCGCTGGACGATCGCCTGGGCAAGGTGCAGGACATTTCTGCCGGTGCGCTGCTGGATGACGGCTCGGTGGTGTTGATCGTCGATGTCGAAGACATGCTGCGCTCGGTGGACAAGCTGCTCAACACCGGCCGCCTGGAACGCATTGCCCGCCGCGCGCAGCAAACCGTCGAGGCCACGCGCAAGCGCATCCTGGTGGTGGATGACTCGCTTACCGTGCGTGAACTGCAGCGCAAGCTATTACTTAATCGTGGATATGAGGTGGCGGTCGCCGTCGATGGCATGGATGGCTGGAATGCTCTGCGTTCCGAAGACTTCGACCTGCTGATTACTGACATTGATATGCCACGCATGGACGGTATCGAATTGGTCACACTTTTACGCCGTGACACTCGCCTGCAGTCGCTGCCGGTGATGGTGGTGTCCTACAAGGATCGTGAAGAAGACCGGCGGCGCGGCCTGGATGCCGGCGCCGACTATTACCTGGCCAAGGCCAGTTTCCATGATGACGCCCTGCTCGATGCGGTGGTGGAACTGATTGGAGGCGCCCGGGCATGAAGATCGCCATCGTCAATGACATGCCCCTGGCGGTCGAGGCCTTGCGCCGGGCCTTGAGCTTCGAACCGGCCCATCAAGTAGTGTGGGTTGCCACCAATGGCCTGGAAGCGGTGCAGCGCTGTGCCGAGCTGACCCCGGACCTGATCCTGATGGACCTGATCATGCCGGTGATGGATGGCGTCGAGGCCACCCGGCAGATCATGGCCGAGACGCCATGCGCTATCGTTATCGTTACGGTGGATCGCCAGCAGAATGTCAGCCGCGTGTTTGAAGCCATGGGCCATGGTGCCCTGGATGTGGTGGACACCCCGGCATTGGGGGTTGGCGATGCCAAGGAGGCGGCCGCGCCCCTGTTGCGCAAGATCCTCAATATTGGCTGGCTGATCGGCCAGCGGGGCAGCCGGGTGCGGGCCGAACCTGTGCATCCGCGGGGGACGGGCAAGCGCCAGAGCCTGGTCGCGATCGGCTCTTCGGCGGGCGGCCCGGCGGCGCTGGAAACCCTGCTCAAGGGCTTGCCTCGGAACTTTGCGGCAGCCATTGTGCTGGTGCAGCATGTGGACCAGGTGTTCGCCGCCGGCATGGCCGAGTGGCTGAGCAGCGCCTCGGGCCTGCCGGTGCGCCTGGCACGCGAAGGTGAGCCACCGCAAAGCGGCGTGGTATTGCTGGCCGGCACCAATCATCATATCCGGCTGCTGAAAAACGGCACGTTGGCCTACACGGCGGAACCCGTGAACGAGATTTATCGGCCGTCCATCGACGTGTTTTTCGAGAGCGTCGCCAGCCATTGGAACGGCGATGCCGTCGGCGTATTACTGACCGGCATGGGACGTGACGGAGCCCAGGGACTCAAATTGATGCGTCAGCAGGGCTATCTGACCATCGCTCAGGATCAGCAGAGCTGTGCGGTTTACGGCATGCCCAAAGCGGCGGCGGCGATTGATGCCGCTGTTGAGATTCGCCCGTTGGACAGAATTGCGCCACGATTGCTGGAGGTATTCGCAAAATGACCGATATAACTCGCTGTCCTGGCCTGCACGTAGTAATTCAGGTGACCGCAAATGAATGATTTACAGCTCGACGACTTCAAGACCGACGAAAACGCCGCCATGGTGTTGCTGGTGGACGACCAGGCGATGATCGGCGAAGCCGTGCGACGCGGTCTGGCCCATGAGGAGAATATCGACTTCCACTTCTGTGCCGACCCCCACCAGGCCATCTCCCAGGCGATCCGCATCAAGCCGACGGTGATTCTCCAGGACCTGGTCATGCCCGGGCTGGACGGCCTGACCCTGGTGCGCGAATACCGCAACCACCCGGCGACGCAGAACATCCCGATCATCGTGCTCTCGACCAAGGAAGACCCGCTGATCAAGAGCGCCGCGTTTGCCGCCGGGGCCAATGATTACCTGGTGAAACTGCCGGACAACATCGAACTGGTGGCGCGTATCCGCTACCACTCGCGCTCCTACATGACCCTGTTGCAGCGGGATGCGGCCTACCGTGCATTGCGGGTCAGCCAGCAACAACTGCTGGACACCAACCTGGTGCTGCAGCGGTTGATGAACTCCGACGGTTTGACCGGGCTGTCCAACCGCCGGCATTTCGACGAATACCTGGAGCTGGAATGGCGGCGCGCCATGCGGGACCAGACCCAGTTGTCGTTGTTGATGATCGACGTGGACTTCTTCAAGACCTACAACGACAGCTTTGGCCACCTGGAAGGAGACGAGGCGCTGCGTAAGGTGGCGGCGAGCATCCGTGACGCCAGCAGCCGTCCTTCGGACCTGCCGGCGCGCTACGGGGGCGAGGAGTTTGCCCTGGTGTTGCCCAACACCTCGCCGGGCGGTGCGCGGTTGGTGGCGGAGAAACTGCGCCAGGCTGTTGCCGCGTTGAAAATCCCGCATATCGCACCCTCTGAAGGGGCGAGCCTGACCATCAGCATTGGCCTGGCGACCATGACGCCGCTGCTGGGGACTGATTGCCGGCAATTGATCTCGGCGGCGGACAAGGGGTTGTATCTGGCCAAGCATAATGGGCGCAACCAGGTGGGGATCGAATAGCCTGCAGGACACCGCCAACCCAATGTGGGAGCCCGCTCCCAACTTTGATCGTTATCGGCCTGTAGATATCACACAAACCCGGCCTTTTCGGCCAAGCGGACTGCCGTTTCCAGCCTTTTGCCGTTATACTCGCCGGCTTTCAAAAGTTCGCCAACGAGTGCTGCCCGCCATGGAAATCAACCCGATCCTGAACACCATCAAGGACCTGTCCGAGCGCTCCGAAACTATTCGGGGGTATCTTTGACTACGATCAAAAGCATGAGCGTCTGACCGAAGTCAATCGCGAGCTTGAAGATCCGGCTGTCTGGAACAAACCTGAATACGCCCAGGAACTGGGCCGCGAGCGCGCTGCGCTGGCGCAGATCGTCGACACCCTCGACGAGTTGAACACCGGTCTGGGCGATTGCCGCGACCTGCTGGACATGGCCGTCGAAGAAAACGACGAAGGCGCAGTGGGCGATGTCGTCGCCGAGCTGGCCCGTCTCGAGGACAACCTCGCCAAGCTTGAATTCCGCCGCATGTTCAGCCACGAAATGGACCCGAACAACGCCTACCTGGATATCCAGGCCGGTTCCGGTGGCACCGAAGCCCAGGACTGGGCCAACATCCTGCTGCGCATGTACCTGCGCTGGGCTGACAAACGCGGTTTCGAAGCGACCATCATGGAGCTGTCCGCCGGTGAAGTCGCCGGTATCAAGGGCGCGACCGTGCATATCAAGGGTGAATACGCCTTTGGCTGGCTGCGGACCGAGATCGGCGTACACCGTCTGGTGCGCAAGAGTCCGTTCGACTCCGGCAACCGTCGCCACACTTCGTTCTCCGCCGTTTTCGTCTCCCCAGAGATCGACGACAAGGTGGAAATCGAGATCAACCCGGCCGACCTGCGGATCGACACCTACCGTTCCTCCGGTGCCGGTGGTCAGCACGTAAACACCACTGACTCGGCCGTACGTATCACCCACGTTCCGACCAATACCGTGGTCAGCTGCCAGAACGAACGTTCCCAGCACGCCAACAAGGACACCGCCATGAAAATGCTGCGGGCCAAGTTGTACGAGCAGGAAATGCAGAAGCGCAACGCCGCTTCCCAGGCGCTGGAAGACACCAAGTCGGATATCGGCTGGGGTCACCAGATCCGTTCGTATGTGCTTGATGCTTCGCGGATCAAGGATCTGCGCACTAACATCGAACGCAGCGACTGCGACAAGGTACTCGACGGCGATATCGACGAATACCTGGAAGCGAGCCTGAAGTCCGGCCTGTAACACCCTCTGTGGGAGCGGGCTTGCCCGCGATCCCCAGGCCGAAGGCCTGGGGGCAACGAACCTGTGATGGAAAATTTAAAGACATGAGCGACCAACAACTCGACCAGGCCCTGCAACAGGAAGAAAACTCCCTGATCGCCCTGCGCAAGGAAAAGCTTGCTGCCGAGCGCGCCAAGGGCAATGCCTTCCCCAATGACTTCCGCCGCGAAAACTACTGCGATGCCTTGCAGAAGCAGTACGCGGACAAGACCAAGGAAGAGCTGGCTGAAGCGGCGATCCCGGTCAAGGTGGCAGGTCGCATCATGCTCAACCGTGGCTCGTTCATGGTGATCCAGGACATGACCGGGCGCATCCAGGTCTACGTCAACCGCAAGACCCTCCCGGAAGAAACCCTGGCCTCGGTGAAAACCTGGGACATGGGCGACATCATTGCCGCCGAAGGCACCCTGGCCCGTTCCGGCAAGGGCGACCTGTACGTCGAAATGACCAACGTGCGCCTGCTGACCAAGTCGCTGCGCCCGCTGCCGGACAAGCACCACGGCCTGACCGACACCGAGCAGCGCTATCGCCAGCGCTACGTTGACCTGATCGTCAACGAAGAAGTGCGCCAGACCTTCCGCGTGCGTTCGCAAGTAATCGCGCACATCCGCAGCTTCCTGATGGCGCGTGACTTCCTCGAAGTCGAGACGCCGATGCTGCAGACCATCCCGGGCGGCGCCGCAGCCAAGCCGTTCGAAACCCACCACAATGCCCTGGACCTGGAAATGTTCCTGCGTATCGCGCCGGAGCTGTACCTCAAGCGCCTGGTGGTGGGTGGTTTTGAGAAGGTGTTCGAGATCAACCGCAACTTCCGTAACGAAGGTGTCTCGACCCGTCACAACCCGGAATTCACCATGTTGGAGTTCTACCAGGCCTACGCCGACTACGAAGACAACATGGACCTGACCGAAGAACTGTTCCGCGAGCTGGCGCAACTGGTCCTGGGCAGCACCGACGTGCCTTACGGCGACAAGGTGTTCCATTTCGGCGAGCCGTTCGTGCGCCTGTCGGTGTTCGACTCGATCCTCAAGTACAACCCTGAGCTGACCGCTGACGACCTGAACGACATCGACAAGGCTCGCGCCATCGCCAAGAAAGCCGGGGCCAAGGTCCTGGGCTTCGAAGGCCTGGGCAAGCTGCAGGTGATGATTTTCGAAGAGCTGGTGGAGCACAAGCTGGAGCAGCCGCACTTCATCACCCAGTACCCGTTCGAAGTGTCGCCGCTGGCCCGTCGCAACGACGACAACCCGAACGTCACCGACCGTTTCGAGCTGTTTATCGGTGGTCGCGAAATCGCCAACGCCTACTCCGAGCTTAACGACGCGGAAGACCAGGCCGAGCGTTTCATGGCCCAGGTGGCCGACAAGGACGCCGGTGACGACGAAGCCATGCACTACGACGCCGACTTCGTGCGCGCGCTGGAGTACGGCATGCCGCCAACGGCTGGTGAAGGGATCGGTATCGACCGTCTGGTGATGTTGCTCACCAACTCACCGTCGATCCGCGATGTCATCTTGTTCCCGCATATGCGGCCGCAAGCGTAACCGCAGTAAATCATCAAGCCGCCTTTTATAAGGCGGCTTTTTTGTGGGGCCTGAACTAACGTCAAGCAAACGGCGCCAGGCTTCTGTTGATAGGAGAGGACGATCTTTCGTGAAGCGCGTAATGGCTCAAGAAGGCGCCGCTGGCATTGCTGCCGCCGTGGCTGAAAGTGTTCAGTACCAAGGGCGCAAGGCCAGTCGCCAGGGCAGCGAGCAGCGTCGGCAAGACATCCTCGATGCAGCGATGCGCATTGTCGTGCGCGACGGCGTGCGCGCCGTGCGCCATCGGGCGGTAGCGGCGGAGGCGGGTGTGCCATTGTCGGCCACCACCTACTACTTCAAGGATATCGACGACCTGCTTACCGACACCTTTGCCCAGTACGTGGAGCGCAGTGCGGCGTTCATGGGCAAGTTGTGGGTGCGCAATGAGGGCTTGCTGCGCGAGATGGTGGCTTATGGTGATGGCAGCGCCGAGTCGCGCTCGCAACTGGCCGACGATATTGCGCGGCTGACCGCCGATTACGTCCTGCGCCAACTGCTTAACCGTCGCGAGTACCTGATGGCCGAGCAGGCGTTTCGCCAGGAGGCCTTGTTGAACCCGCGCCTGGCCGACCTGGTGCGCTCCCATCAGCAGATTCTGTTGCAGGGCACTTGCCAGTTTTTCCAGGTATTGGGCTCCCGCGAACCCCAGCAAGATGCCAAAGTGTTGACGGCGATTATCAGTCGGATGGAATATCAGGGCCTGCTGTTCGAGCCCGAGGCCCTGACTGGCGAAGAAATGCTCGAGATTCTCAAGCGTTACATGCACCTGGTACTGGCCTCGGTCTAGTCGTGTGGGAGCCGGGCCACCCAAAACAGCTGTGGAGTGATGGATGAAAACCTGGCGTGTGGTTGTGACCGCAATGGTGTTGCTGCTCCTGAGCGGCTGCCTGGTGACCTTCAAGGAGCCCCTTCCGGCCAGTGAGGCCGCACCTGACGCGCTGCTGGGCAAGTGGGCCAGCAGGAACGCCTGGGGCGAACCGCTCGACCTGCAGATCAGCCGCGCTGGACAGCATCGCTACAAGGCGGTGAGCACTTCGCAAACCAACCCGGTCAAGCGCGACGAATATTTGTTCAGCGTGTCCCGCCACGGCAACCGCTGGTACCTGTCGGCACCGCTGCCGGACAAGCTGGGTGGGCATTTTATCCTCGCCGGCTTTGAATTGAATAATGCCCGCGAATTGGTGGTCTACAACCTCGACCCCGAGGCAATCAACCAGGCCATCGCGCAGAAAATCCTGATTGGCAGCCACGTGGATACCGTCGAAGGTGACGGCATATTGATCGACAGCCCCATGAGCCAGATCCTGGCTTACCTGGATGATCCGGCCAACGCCGACGTGTTTGTCGAAGCCGTACGCTATAAACATGTGGGCAAATAACGTTTAAAGAGGGAGCACCGGGTGGACGATTACCAGCAGACGATACGCACCTTGTCCGATCGCATTGTGCTGGCGCAGACACCGATTCGCGTCCTCGACGCCGTGAAGTGGGACGACAACATTCGCAAGGGCTTCCTCCAGGGCAAGGGCAAGCACATGCCGGCCGTGGATCGCGACTATTACCTGAACCGGCCACTGTCGTTCGATTCCAGCAAGGTGAAGCTGGAGTTCCAGAACATCGAGCGCGATATCACCCGCCAATTGGGCCAGTTCAACCCGGTCGGGCAGATCATGCGGCGCATGTGCAAGGAGTACCGCATGGTGGTGCGCATGCTCGAAGCCCGTGGCACCGAGGATTTCGGCCTGATTTCCCAGGAGCTTTACGGCGCCGCCTCCGATGCGTTCCATGCCGGCGACCCGACCCTGGCCGACCTGGGCCTGATGCTTTCCGACTACCTGAATAACATCGACGGTCGTGGCGACCTCAAGGACGAAGCCAAGACCCTGACCGCCAAGGACGCTGTGGGCCTGCTGCAAAGCCGCCTGAACAAAGTGTTTGGCGAAGCCGAAGAAACCATTCGCGTGTTTGAGTCCGACGGCATCGTTGCCGACGCGGCGGCGGGCGCCGACTACATCAAGATCCGCGCCGATGCGATGTTCAACGAGCGGGATGTGCGGGCCCTGGAAGTGCACGAAGGGCTGGTCCATGTGGGCACCACCCTCAATGGCCAGAACCAGCCGATCTGCACCTTCCTGTCCAAGGGCCCACCGTCGTCGACCGTGACCCAGGAAGGCCTGGCAATCTTGATGGAGATCATCACCTTTGCCTCTTACCCCAGCCGCCTGCGCAAGCTGACCAACCGCACCCGCGCGATCCATATGGTGGAAGAGGGCGCCGATTTCCTGCAGGTGTTCGAGTTCTTCCGCGAGCAAGGCTTTGAAATGGCCGAGAGCTACGGCAACGCCAGCCGGGTGTTCCGCGGCTCGACGCCGACGGGGCTGCCGTTTACCAAGGATCTGTCGTACCTCAAGGGCTTTATCATGGTCTACAACTATATCCAGCTGGCCGTGCGCAAGGGCAAGCTGGAGCAGGTGCCGCTGTTGTTCTGCGGCAAGACCACCCTGGAAGACATGCGTACTTTGCGCCAGTTGGTGGACGAAGGCCTGGTGGTGCCGCCCAAATACCTGCCGGATCAGTTCCGTGACATGAACGCGCTGTCGGCATGGATGTGCTTCTCCAACTTCCTCAACCACCTGAGCCTGGACCGGATCGAGGCGGATTACTCCAATATCCTCTGACCAAATCCCATCAACTGTGGGAGCAGGCTTGCCTGCGATCGCGGTCTGTCAGCCACCGGTGGAGTAACTGACAGCCAGCTCCCACAGTTAGTCTTCATTGATTATCAGGGTTGTGTCCCCACCCATTTGCGAGGTTTCAACGGATGAGACTCCTCGGCATTCTATGCCTGCTCCTCACCCTCAATGGCTGCAGCTCGCTGCTGTTCTACCCCGAGCCCGGCCTGCCGTTCAGTCCACAGCAGGCGCGCCTGGAATACCGTGACGTCACCCTGACCACCGCCGATGGCCTGAAGTTGCGGGCCTGGTGGCTGCCAGCCAAGGCCGGCGTGCCGCTCAAGGGCACGGTGCTGCACCTGCACGGTAATGGGGGCAACCTCTCCGGGCACCTGGGCGGCAGTTGGTGGTTGCCGGCCCAGGGCTATCAAGTGCTGATGCTGGACTATCGCGGCTATGGCGTGTCAGAAGGCAAACCTTCGTTGCCGGCCATTTACCAGGATCTGGATGCCGCCTTCCAGTGGCTCGACCAGGCCCCTGAAACCCAAGGGCAGCCGCTGGTGGTCCTCGGCCAGAGCCTGGGCGGGGCGTTGGCCGTGCATTACCTGGCCGCACACCCCGAGCGACAGCCCCGGCTCAAAGCGCTGGTGCTCGATGGCGTGCCCGCCAGTTATCGTGATGTAGGGCAATTCGCCCTGAGCACTTCCTGGCTAACATGGCCGTTCCAGGTGCCGTTGTCGTGGCTGGTGCCAGACGCCGACAGTGCGATCCATGGCATGCCACAGCTGACTGGCGTGCCGAAACTGCTGTTCCACAGTCTGGATGATCCGATCGTGCCGCTTTCCAACGGCATCCGTCTGTATCAAGCTGCGCCGCCGCCAAGGGTGTTGCAACTGACCCGGGGCGGTCACGTGCAGACCTTTGCCGACAAGACCTGGCAAACCGTAATGCTGCGCTATCTTGACGATCCGCAGCATTTCAACGGTTTGCGCCGCCTGGGGGAAATTCCCAATTATCCGGCGGCTGCCAATCCTAAAACCGAATCATCAGAGAGCCCGCAATGAGCGAAGAACGCAACATGATCCCCCTGATCCTCACCGGCATCGGCACCATCATCGGTACCGTTGGCTGCCTGTGGTACTACGGCTACCTGCACTTCGCCAAGCCTGAGGATGCGTTGCTGCTCAGCGACTACACCATGCTCAAGACCGTGCCCGGCGAGGACTACAAAGTTTCCCTGACCCCGGCCCCCCAAGTGGCGCAATGCGTCGACGGTGTGCTGGTGCTGTTCGATACCGAGCAAAAGGGGCTGACGGGCGTGCTGGTAAACAGCAAGAAGCAGGCGGTGCGTTGCATGGGCCAGGAAACCCCGCAACTGCAGGAGTGAGCCTGCCGGTAGTTTTTGGAACCATATTCCGTATGACACCACTGATTGGGTCGTCAGCAGCGCTGACGAGTAACCCTTAATTACGTGGAGTATCACTATGAGTATTAATGGAGTAGGCGGTGGTGGCAGCGGGTTCGGTAACTTCGGCGGCGCCGGCATGGGGGATTCCGGCAATATGGTTGGCAAGGGCGTCGAAGGCGGTCAGCAGCAGGGCGGTATGGACCCTGAAGCGCTGAAGAAACTCCTGGCGCAACTGTTGGGCGGTGCGGGAGGTGCAGGCGGCTCCCAGGGCAGTGGCGGCAGTGGCGGTGCTAACGAGGAAGAGGACCCGCTGCGCAAGCAGATGAGTGGCGATCAGCAGCAAGGCATGCAGATGCCTCAAGAGAACAACAGCCAAATCAATTTCGGCTGATCCGCAGAGTCTGCCCGCAGTTCTTATGCAAAAAAGCCCTGCCTGGAACACAGGCAGGGCTTTCAGACCAGTAGCTGTCAGTCGGTTATTGAACCGAAGAACGTGGCTTGACCGGCTGGTTGTCGTTGGAGATGGTCACTTCAACGCGGCGGTTCATGGCACGGCCCGAAACGCTGGCGTTATCGGCAACCGGGTATGCCTTGCCGTAGCCAGCAGTCACGATGCGGCTTGGGTTAACGCCCATCTTGATCAGTGCAACCTGCACCGAAGTAGCGCGGCGCTCGGACAAGGTCTGGTTGTAGGCATCGCTGCCGGTGCTGTCGGTGTAGCCTTCGACGATGACTTTACGATCCGGGTTTTCCTGGAGGAATTGCGCCAGTTTGTTGATGTTCACCAGGCCGCTGGATTTCAGATCAGCCTTGCTGGTAGCGAACAGCACATCACCAAAGGTCACCAGGGTCCCGCGTTCAGTCTGCTTGGCGTTCAAGCTGCTTTGCAGTTGCTTGATCTGCGCGTCACGGGCTTCGAGCAGGGCGCGGGCACGTTGGTCGCCAGCGTTTTTCAGCTTGGCTTCGGACTCGCGCAGGGCGATGGTGTCCTTGGCCACTTCAACGCGCTGGTTGGTCAGGTAGGCCAGTTGGTCGACCTTCTTCTCGTCTTCCTTGTCGCGGTACGCCTTGTCAGCCTTGTCCAGCCATTCGCTGGCGTCCTTGGTTTCCAGGGCGGCGATTTTGGTCGCTTGCGGGTTGGCTTGCAGGGCCGAGAAGTTGGTCCGTGCGTTTTCCAGGTTCGCGTTAGGCGGGGTGGAGCAAGCCGCCAGTGCAACGCTCATCGCCAGCAGGGCAGGGATCATCAATTGTTTACGCATAGTGGTGTCGTCCTTTCAATTCGATTTCGGGTGCGATGCAAACAATGGCGGTGCTTACTTCTGCTGGATCACAGCAGGGCGCATGCCTTCGTTACGCAGCTCCTCAATAGCCTTCTGAGAATCCTTCAGCGCCAGATCGGCCTTGGCAGCCTGGGCCTTGCGCTCTGCCACGCGAGCGTCCCACTCAGCCTGCTCGGCCAGACGACGGGCTTCGTCGTATTTCTTGTCATGCATGGCCAGCTCGGCTTGCTTGAGCTTGTCCTGTGCAGCTTTCATTTCCACGGCAGCGTATTCGGTACCGCCAGCGCTTACAGCGCTGTTCACGGCCGATTGGGTCACTGCGTACTGTTCGGTCGGCGGGTTGCCGGCGCAGCCCGCGAGGACGAAGCTGGTGCCGATTGCCAACGCGGCCAATTTGAGCCCGCGCAGGTGGTTAAACGAGGATTTGGCAGTGCTGGTCTTCATCGTCTTCAACTCCATTAGATAACTCCTGAAAAACATCAAATCCATCTACGGTGTTCAGCGTCTGCGTTTGGCGGTGAAGCTCAGTGTGCCTTTTCAAACGCCTGTTCCAAGTGATGGCTTACTGGCTGTGACCCGAGGCTTTTTTGAATAGTTCAGCCAAAGATGGCGATTTGCCCGAAAAAATATCTGAACAAATCTGACTGAGGGGGCGGCGATAAAAAATCGGAACTTTTGCCACCTGCAGCGGTATGCCGGGCCTATGAAAGGCCCGGTACGCTGGGGGATGGTTTTTATCAGCGAATGTGGATCAGTGTTTCTGATCGTCAGGCGTGGCTGACATATCGTGCAAGTAGCGCCGTGACAGCGACAGGAAACGCGGCGTGGGGCCGACGTCTTCATACAACGGGTCACCCTCTTCATCGGTGGCAACCACATGCTGGCCCCGGATATACGGAAAGCTGGCTTCCAGCTCTTCCAGGGCGGCGCCGATCAGCTCGCCGAGCAATTCCTCGGTGCTGCGCTTGGGGTACATCTCGCGGATGGCCGCCAGCCGGGCAGCGGCCTCTACATCCAGGTGGATGGCATATTCGGTCTTGGTCAGGCGACCCTTGGCGGTTTCTTCCCATTGCTGGGCCAGTTCTCGGATTTTCATGGCAACCTCAGTGATGCCCGGGGTAGCGGGCGGTGATGAGTGACCAGTCGTAGCGTGGATAACGCGACGACGTACCCTTGAGACTAGCTGCAACCGCCAAGGTTTAAAGTTCCTTGTCAGACCAAGGCTTGATCGGCACTCTTAAAGATCAAAGCATCACGGATTCCTGGCTGGAGATTGGCTGATGAGCGATATCGATGCACGTTTGCGTGAAGATGTTCACCTGTTGGGTGAATTGCTGGGCAACACGATTCGAGAACAGTACGGTGATGAGTTCCTCGCCAAGATCGAGCAGATTCGCAAGGGCGCCAAGGCCGATCGCCGGGGCGGGACCACGGATGCAGCGGCCGGTGAAGAACTCAGCGCCAGCCTCAACCAGTTGCAGGAAGACGAGCTGCTGCCGGTAGCACGGGCGTTCAACCAGTTCCTCAACCTGGCCAATATCGCCGAGCAGTACCAACTGATTCATCGGCGCGATGAGTCCCAGCCGGCCCCGTTCGAATCGCGGGTGCTGCCCGAGTTGCTGGCGCGGCTGCAGAGTGAGGGCCACAGCAGCGAATCCCTGGCCCGGCAGTTGGCGCGGCTGGAGATCGAACTGGTACTCACTGCCCACCCGACCGAAGTCGCGCGCCGCACCCTGATCCAGAAATACGACGCCATCGCCGCACAACTGGCCTTGCAGGATCATCGTGACCTGACCAGCGCCGAGCGCGAGCAGATTCGCCAACGCCTGCAACGGCTGATCGCCGAAGCCTGGCACACTGAAGAAATCCGCCGTACCCGGCCCACCCCGGTGGACGAGGCCAAGTGGGGCTTTGCGGTGATCGAGCATTCGCTGTGGCACGCGATCCCCAACTACCTGCGCAAGGCCGATCAAGCCTTGCACGCCGCCACCGGCCTGCGCCTGCCCCTGGAGGCGGCGCCGATCCGTTTCGCCTCGTGGATGGGTGGCGACCGTGACGGCAACCCCAACGTGACGGCGCCGGTGACCCGTGAAGTGCTGCTGCTGGCGCGCTGGATGGCGGCAGATCTGTATTTACGGGATATCGACCACCTGGCCTCGGAACTGTCCATGCAGCAGGCCAGCCCTGAGTTGCAGGCCAAGGTCGGCGACAGCGTCGAACCTTATCGGGCCTTGCTCAAACAACTGCGCGAACGCCTGCGCGCCACCCGCAACTGGGCGCACGCGGCGTTGACCGGCAGCCTCCCGGCGCCGGCCGATGTGCTGCAAAACAATCGTGACCTGCTGGAGCCGCTGGAGCTGTGCTACCAGTCCCTGCACGCCTGCGGCATGGGCGTGATTGCCGACGGCCCGCTCCTCGATTGCCTGCGCCGTGCAGTGACATTCGGCCTGTTCCTGGTACGCCTGGATGTACGCCAGGATTCCAGCCGGCATTCGGCGGCGATGACCGAAATCACCGATTACCTGGGTCTGGGTCGCTATGAGGACTGGGACGAAGACGCGCGCATCACCTTCCTGATGAAGGAGTTGGCCAATCGTCGCCCGTTGTTGCCGGGGTATTTCAAGCCTTCGGCCGATACCGCCGAAGTGCTCAATACCTGTAAGGAAATCGCCGCTGCGCCGGCGGCTTCCCTCGGTTCCTACGTCATCTCCATGGCGGGCGCGGCATCCGATGTGCTGGCAGTGCAGTTGCTGCTCAAGGAGTCCGGGGTGCAGCGGCCGATGCGTGTGGTGCCGTTGTTCGAGACCCTGGCCGACCTGGACAACGCCGGCCCGGTAATCGAGCGCCTGTTGCTGCTGCCCGGTTATCGCGCGCGGTTGCAAGGCCCGCAGGAAGTGATGATCGGCTATTCGGACTCGGCCAAGGACGCTGGCACCACGGCTGCGGCCTGGGCCCAGTACCGGGCGCAGGAACGTCTGGTGGATATCTGTCGCGAGCAGCAGGTGGAACTGTTGTTGTTCCATGGTCGCGGCGGCACCGTGGGCCGTGGCGGCGGCCCGGCCCATGCGGCGATTCTGTCGCAGCCACCGGGCTCGGTAGCCGGGCGTTTCCGCACCACCGAGCAGGGCGAGATGATTCGTTTCAAGTTCGGCTTGCCGGATATCGCTGAGCAGAACCTCAATCTGTACCTGGCCGCAGTGCTGGAGGCGACCTTATTGCCACCGCCACCACCGGAGCCGGCCTGGCGCCATTTGATGGATGAATTGGCGGCTGATGGTGTCAGCGCCTATCGTGCGGTGGTGCGGGAAAATCCGCAGTTCGTCGAATACTTCCGCCAGTCCACCCCCGAGCAGGAACTGGGCCGCTTGCCCCTGGGCAGTCGCCCGGCCAAGCGCCGTGCCGGTGGCATAGAGAGCCTGCGTGCAATCCCGTGGATCTTCGGCTGGACCCAGACCCGCCTGATGCTGCCGGCCTGGCTCGGCTGGGAAGCGGCATTGAGCAAGGCCCTGGAGCGCGGCGAAGGTGAATTGCTGGGGCAGATGCGCGAACAATGGCCGTTCTTCCGCACCCGTATCGACATGCTGGAAATGGTTCTGGCCAAGGCTGACGCCGATATCGCCCGGCTCTATGACCAGCGCCTGGTACAAGCCGACCTGTTGCCATTGGGTGCGCATTTACGCGACCTATTGTCGCAGGCCTGCGCCGTGGTGCTTGGCCTGACCGGCCAGTCGCAGCTGCTGGCCCATAGCCCCGACACCCTGGAGTTCATCCGCCTGCGCAACACCTACCTCGACCCGTTGCACCTGTTGCAGGCCGAACTGCTGGCCCGCTCCCGCCAGCAGGAAGCGACACAGGACAGCCCTCTGGAACAGGCGCTGCTGGTGTCCGTGGCCGGTATTGCCGCCGGGCTGCGTAACACCGGCTGACATTTCTGGCGTGTTCTCAAGGGCTTGCACACAAAACCGCCGGCTGACCCGAAAGGGCTGTGCCGGCGGTTTTGTGTCCGGGTTGCACCAAGGGATACCGCGACCAAAAGGCTTGTGTGGTGCGGGTTCTTCCGACTTTTGGCGGCTTGTGTGGTTAGGGCTCGCTGTGTATCTTGATCAGCCTTTGGCCGGTTGGGCGGCCTGGATTCGTATTTTTACGAGCATATTCTACGAGATTGGCCCCACGCGGCGAATCCGAGCGTCATCTCTATAAAAAATTGAGGAGCACATCGATGCGCGTCATTCTGCTGGGAGCTCCCGGGGCCGGTAAAGGTACTCAGGCAAAGTTCATCACTGAAAAGTTCGGCATTCCACAAATCTCCACTGGCGACATGCTGCGCGCTGCCGTCAAGGCCGGCACCGAGCTGGGCCTGATCGCCAAGAGCGTGATGGACAGCGGTGGCCTGGTCTCCGACGACCTGATCATCAACCTGGTCAAGGAACGCATCAGCCAGGACGACTGCAAGAACGGTTTCCTGTTCGACGGTTTCCCACGCACCATTCCCCAGGCCGAAGCCCTGGTGAAAGCCGGCGTCGAGCTGGACGCTGTGGTTGAAATCGCCGTTGAAGATGAAGAGATCGTCCAGCGTATCGCCGGTCGCCGCGTTCACGAAGCCTCGGGCCGCGTCTACCACATCGTCTACAACCCGCCAAAAGTGGCTGGCAAGGATGATGTGACCGGTGATGACCTGGTGCAGCGCAAAGACGACACTGAAGAAACCGTGCGTCATCGCCTGTCGGTCTACCACTCCCAGACCAAGCCGCTGGTAGAGTTCTACCAGAAGCTGTCGGCTGCCCAGGGCAAGCCGAAATACAGCCACATCCCGGGCGTTGGCTCGGTGGAAGCCATCACCGCCAAGGTGCTGGAAGCGCTGAACTGATCTGACGATTGGCTTGACGTTCAACGGCCCGCTTGCGGGCCGTTGTTGTTTATACTGGCGCACTTTTTTTCGATTTGGACACCCATACCGATGAGCACCCTGCTGGCCCTGGACACCGCGACTGAAGCTTGCTCCGTTGCCCTGCTGCATAACGGCAAGGTCACGAGCCACTATGAGGTGATCCCGCGCCTGCACGCGCAAAAGCTGCTGCCGATGATCAAGCAGCTATTGCTCGATGCCGGCACCACCCTGTCGGCGGTAGACGCCATCGCCTTTGGCCGCGGCCCGGGTGCATTCACCGGCGTGCGCATCGCCATCGGTGTGGTGCAGGGCCTGGCGTTTGCCCTGGAGCGGCCGGTACTGCCGGTGTCCAACCTGGCCGTGTTGGCCCAGCGTGCGTTGCGTGAACATGGCGCACGCCAGGTCGCGGCCGCCATTGATGCGCGGATGGATGAGGTCTATTGGGGCTGCTACCGCGAAACCGCTGGTGAGATGCGCCTGGTCGGCGTCGAGGCCGTGCAGCCGCCCGAGGCCGCCGCGTTGCCGGCCGATGCCAGTGGCGACTGGTTTGGCGCTGGTACGGGGTGGGGTTATGGCGAACGCATCGCCGTGGCCACGGCCGGCCAGGATGCCGGGATGTTGCCCCATGCCGAAGACCTGCTGAGCCTGGCGCGTTTTGCCTGGGAGCGCGGCGAGGCGATCCCGGCTGATCAGGCCGCTCCGGTGTACCTGCGCGATAAAGTGGCACAGACCAAGGCCGAGCGCGGGCTCTAGGCTTATTGCGCTCAGCCTCTAGTGTGGGAGCTGTCGAGCCCCACCGTTGATCGCAGGCAATTCGCGCCAATCGTCAGAATTTGCCCCTGGGTTTAAACCTTTGCCCGTTTATGTGTTCTAGTTATCACCAGAGCATTTGCGTGCCAAGGAAAGTGCCGCTAAATTGCCATCATTGATAGCGGATCTGCATGTATGCGTATAGACGGCTTTTCTACCCAGTCCTACCCCCTCAAGCGCAAGCCACGCAAGGCGAACGTGACGGTAGACGAGTCCGTCGAAGAATCCCCCGACTTTATTGAAGTCCAGCCCGAAACCTCCCAGGGCGCGGCAGTTTCCGCCCGTGCCCAAGGTGCCAGCGGTTCGCGTATCGGCGGCGTTCCGGCCCGCCAGCAAGACATGATCTTCCCGCGCTCCATGAGCAAAAACGTCGCTACGGCCCTGGCCAGCTACCTGACCACTGCCGGCTTTGTCGAATGGGATATGGAAGTGCTGGGTCTCGATATCCACATCTGATGCTGTTGCCTTATTTCCTCGGTTGCCCGTCCTGGAGTGAAAACGCCTGGCGCGAGTACCTGTATCCGCAAGACGCCCGCGCCACGGATTTTCTCGGGCTGTATTGCCAAGTGTTCAATGCCTGCGAAGGCAACACCACCTTCTACGCGCGGCCCTCGGTGGCCACCGTGCAGCGTTGGGCCGAGATCATGCCCGCGCACTTTCGGTTTACCGCCAAATTTCCCGGTGATATCAGCCACAGTGCCGACCTGCGCGAACAGTTGCCCGCCGCCGAAAGCTTTCTTGGCTTGATGAGCCCGCTGGGCGAGCGGGTGTCGCCGTTGTGGCTGCAACTGCCGGCCAGCTTCACCCCGCAGCGGCTGGGGGAGCTGGCAGGGTTTATCGACGGCCTGGAGCGCCCGTTGGCGGTGGAGGTGCGTCATCGTGAGTTCTTCGCCAAGGGTGACGCCGAGCGCAGCCTCAACCGCCTGCTGCGTGATCGCGGGGTCGAGCGTATCTGCCTGGATCCACGAGCTTTGTTCAGTTGCACGTCGACTTCGGCAGCGGTGCTCCACGCCCAATCGAAAAAGCCCAAGGTACCGCCCCGGCCAGCGGCGTTGACCCAGTTTCCCCAGGTACGCTTTATCGGCCACCCGGACCTGGAAGCCAACGACCCGTTCCTCGTGCCGTGGCTTGAGAAAGTCGCAGGCTGGATTGAGGAGGGGCGCACGCCTTATGTGTTCCTGCACACCTCGGATAACCGCCTGGCGGCCCAACTGGCCATACGCTTTCATCAGCAATTGATGGAGCGGTTGCCGGGGTTGCCGGCGCTGGCGCAGTTGCATCGGGAACCCGCGGTGGAGCAACTGGGGTTACTCTAGGGTTTTTTTGTGCCTGGAGTCAGTCATGGATGCCCAAACCCTTCGCGCCGAATCCTTTCGAGCCCTGCACGAGCGTGATCGTGCATTCGTGATGCCCAACCCGTGGGACGCCGGTTCCGCCAAGATGCTCGCCAGCCTCGGTTTTGAAGCCCTGGCCACTACCAGCGCGGGTTTTGCCTTCAGTCTGGGGCGTCCGGATGCTGAAGGCGCGCTATCGCTGGAGGATACTCTGGGCAACGCCGGGATGATCGTTCAGGCCACCTCGCTGCCGGTGGCGGCGGACCTGGAAAACGGCTTCAGCGATACGCCTCAAGGTTGTGCCCAGAGCCTGTTGCGGGCAGCCGCTACCGGCATTGTCGGCGGTTCTATCGAAGACGCTACCGGGATTGCGGTCGACCCGATCTACCCCTTTGATCTGTCGGTTGAACGCATCGAGACTGCCGTCGCTGCGGCACGCAGCTTGCCATTTCCCTTCATGCTGACGGCCCGTGCGGAAAACCTCCTACATGGTCGCCTGGATTTTCCCGACACTATTCGCCGTTTGCAGGCCTACGCCGAAGCGGGTGCCGACGTGCTTTATGCTCCAGGCCTGCGCAGTGCTGAGGAAGTATTGGCGGTGGTGCGGGCGGTGGCGCCAAAACCGGTGAATGTGTTGATGTCAGGTGGCCTCAAGCTCTCGGTGGCGCAACTGAGCGAGATGGGCGTCAAGCGCATCAGCGTCGGCTCGGCCATGGCCCTGGCGGCCTATGGGGAGTTCTTCAGGGCCGCGCGGGAGGTTCAGGAACTGGGAACCTTTACCTTTACCGAGCGCTCGATGCCGTTCAGCCAGGCAAATCAGTTGTGCAAGGGTTGAGACGTGGCTTTTTTCAAAGTGTTGGGTGTGTTGCTGCTACTCGCCGGCGGCCTACTCGTAGGCATCTGGCGCGGCTGGGTGCCGCTGCCCGCTGAGTGGAACCCCTGGGCGCCCTTGGATGTGCAAGCTGCGCCTAACCTGCTGACCCGCTTCAAACTGGGGCGCTTGCAGGACGATCCCGCCCTGTGCGACCAGGTGCTGAAAACCTCCGGGTTGCGGGTCAGCCATCAAGCGGACAGCCCGGCGGATGCGGCTTGCCCATTGCGCAACACGTTGCGGGTTCAGGGCGCGGAGGTGGGGTTGAGCAGCAGTTTTCTCGCCAGTTGCCCCTTGGCGGTGGCGTTTGCCCTGTTCGAGCGCCACAGCTTGCAGCCGGCTGCCCAGGCGGTGTTTGGCCAGGCGGTGACGCGGGTCGATCACCTCGGCAGTTTTGCCTGCCGCAATATGTATGGGCGGGCTGAAGGGCGACTCAGCCAGCATGCCTCGGCCAATGCCCTGGACATTGCCGGGTTTCGCCTGGCGGATGGACGCAGCATCAATGTGTTGAAGGATTGGCCAGGAGAGGGGGCCAGCGCGCGTTTTTTGCGGCAGGTGCGCGACAGTGCGTGCAATGATTTCAACGTGGTCTTGAGCCCGGATTACAACGCCGCCCATCGCAACCATTTCCATTTGGATATGGGGCGTTGGTGGGTGTGCCGCTAAGGGTCAGGCCGCCAGGCGCAGGTTGTTGAGGATCAATGGGCGGGCCCAGCCGCAATCGAAGTCCAGGGCCTTTTGCTGTTGCACCAGTTCCTCGTCGGGGTATGGCTCGGCCGCCGGTGGCAGCAGGTCCAGTTCGAATTCGGCAATCGGCAGGAACAGCGGCTTGGGTTGCGGCGCCGGGCCTGGCTCGGGCAATGGCTGGCCGGCGGTCAGGACAATCGGCCGTACCCAGCCACTCTCGAAGTTCTGCTGGCGTTGCTGGGCAACGATTTCATCCTCCGGGAACGGCACGGCCGCCGGTGGCAGCAGGTCCAGTTCGAACTCGGCAATCGGCAGGAACAGTGGCTCAGGCGGGGCGATCTCGGTGTCCTGGACATCGCAATGACGCTGGGTGACGATTTGCGTCAGCAGGTCGCTGCCGGCGCTGGGTTCGACCGAGGCATCCACCGGCACCGGATCGGCGGCCAACTGCGCGCCTGGCTCCTGGCCAAGCTGCTCGGCCAACGCCCGGGCGAAGAAGTCCTGCCACACATGACTGACGCCGGCCAGCGCTTGGGTATTGCGCAGGCCGAAGTGGTTGTGGGTCGGCAGGACACCGGTGAATAGGGAATGAATGTCTGACATTTCTCTCGGTCGACGCTCAGGGTCTGGCAAAATGCCTGATCCTTTTTTATCGGCCGCTGTTTGCCGATCCTTAATATTTTTGAGCGTAGTAAACGATGAGCGAACAACCCGCGGCCAGCCGCATTCGGGTCGAGGCCTTGGCCGACGGTTTTCAGGCCCGTGCCCAGCACTGGGCCGAGCAGCTCGGTTTGCCTGTGCAACTGGCGGACGCCGATTTTGCCCTGCAAGTGGGTGAGCATGGCCTGCAGTTGCAACAGCTGGGCCCGGATGCGCCTGGCCCGGTGCGGGTGGATTTTGTCGAGGGCGGTGCGGCCCATCGGCGGCTCTATGGGGGTGGCAGCGGGCAGATGATTGCCAAGGCGGTGGGGGTGTCCCAAGGCGTGCGCCCGCGAGTGCTGGATGCCACGGCCGGCCTGGGTAAGGATGCCTTCGTGCTGGCCAGCCTGGGCTGCGAGATGAGCCTGATCGAACGTCAGCCGTTGATCGGTGCCTTGCTCGAAGATGGTCTGGCGCGTGGGGCGGAGGATTTTGAAGTGGCGCCGATTGTTGCGCGGATGACCCTGCTCAAGGGCAATTCCATCGAGGTGATGCGAAATTGGGAAGGTGAGCCGCCGCAGGTGATCTACCTCGACCCAATGTTTCCCCATCGGGAGAAAACCGCCCTGGTGAAGAAGGAAATGCGCCTGTTCCGCCCGCTGGTGGGTGACGATCCGGATGCCCCGGCATTGCTCGCGGCGGCCTTGGCCCTGGCCAGCCACCGGGTGGTGGTGAAGCGCCCACGCAAGGCGCCGTGCATTGAGGGGCCCAAGCCGAGCCATGCGCTGGATGGCAAATCCAGCCGGTACGATATTTATCCGAAGAAAGCGCTCAAGGCCGGTACGCCCGCATAAACAATCCCACCACTTCCTGCACATGCTCCTCGGCGGCCGCTTCGCTCAAGCGTTCGCCGCAGCCATACAGCAAGCAGAAGTTTGCCGTGCCCTTGAGCAGGCAAAAGAAGTGCTCGGCTGCGGTAAATGGCTTGTCGATGCGCAATGCGCCACTTTGATTGATCTTGCCCAGCAGGCGCTCCATGCCCTGCAACATCCGCATGGGGCCGGCTTCGAAGAAGATCTGCGACAGCTTCGGATCCTGATTGCCTGAGGTCATCATCAGGCGATGCAGGTTCACCGATTCCTCGCTGTTGATCAGCAGGTGAAAGCCTCGGGCGATGTTCAGCAGCACCTTCTCCACTGGCACGTCGTCCGGCAACTCGAAATACATCACCGGCAGTTGTGCTTCGCACTTGGCCTCAACGGCGGCGGTGAACAGCGTTTCCTTGTCGGTGAAGTGGCTGTAGACCGTCAGTTTCGACACGCCAGCCTCAACGGCCACGGCATCCATGCTGGTACTCGCGTAACCATTGCTCAAAAACAGGATTTTCGCCGCGTCGAGGATTGCCTGGCGTTTTGCCATGTCCTTGGGACGCCCGGGGCTATTGGTGTTTACAGGATTGTCGGACATTTTCACTTTAATACTGGACTGGTGAGTTTGGTATTAATAACATACTGGCCAGTATAATTACTCCAAGCACCATTTGCGAAAGGTCCTTCAGCATGCGCAGCATTTTTCTGCACCTCGCGTTGCCTGCCAGCCTTGCTCTTTTATTGGCTGCCTGCGGCCATGAAGAAGCGGCCCAAACCACCGTCCGCCCGGCCATGGTGGTGCAGCCACAGCCCTCGGCGCTGGCAATGGACAGTTATCCAGGCGAGGTTCGCGCCCGTTATGAGCCGGACCTGGCCTTTCGCATTGGTGGCAAAGTCAGTCGCCGGCTGGTGGAGGAGGGCGAGCGCGTCAAGGCCAACCAGCCGCTGGCAGAGCTCGACCCCCAGGATGTACGCCTGCAACTGCAGGCCACCCGTGCCCAGGTCACGGCAGCCGAGGCCAACCTGAGCCTGGTACGGGCCGAGCGTGATCGCTACAAGACCCTGATGGACCGTCAGATGGTCAGCCGTTCCCAGTACGACAATTCCGAAAACCTCTACCGTTCTGGTGTCGCACGCCTGCAGCAGATCAAGGCTGAATTCGACGTGGCCAATAACCAGGCCGGCTATGCCGTGCTGCGCGCCCCCCAGGATGGCGTGGTCGCCAAGCGTGCAGTGGAAGTCGGGCAAGTGGTGTCGGCCGGGCAGACCGTGTTCACCCTGGCCACCGATGGCGAGCGTGAAGTGTTGATCAGCTTCCCGGAGCAGAGCTTCGGTCGCTTCAAGGTCGGCCAGCCGGTCTCCGTGGAGCTGTGGAGCCAGCCCGACCAACGCTTCGAGGGGCGCATTCGCGAGCTGTCGCCGGCGGCCGATCCCAAGTCGCGCACCTTCGCCGCCCGTGTCGCCTTCAACGCCGGCAAAGTCCCGGCGGAGCTGGGGCAGAGCGCGAGGGTCTTTATCCAGGCCGACGGCGTGATTCCGTTGTCGGTGCCGCTGTCTGCCCTCAGCGCAGAGAACGGCGCGTCCTACGTCTGGCTGGTCAAGCCGGATAACACCCTCAAGCGCACGGCGGTGCGCATCGGCGCGTTCGGCGAAAAAAGCGTACCGGTGCTTGAAGGCCTGAGCCCCTCCGACTGGGTGATTGCCGCCGGTGTCCATGTGCTCCATGAGGGCCAGCAAGTACGCCCGGTGGATCGCTCCAACCGGGTGGTGAATCTGGCGGCCAACAAGGAGTAGTCCCCGATGGGTTTCAATCTTTCCGAATGGGCGTTGCGTAATCGCCAGATCGTCCTGTTCCTGATGCTGCTGTTGGCCGTCGTCGGTACGTTGTCCTACACCAAGCTGGGGCAAAGTGAAGACCCGCCGTTCACCTTCAAAGCCATGGTCATCAAGACCAACTGGCCAGGGGCCACGGCCCAGGAAGTCTCGCGCCAGGTCACCGAGCGCATTGAAAAGAAACTGATGGAAACCGGCGAGTACGAGCGCATTGTCTCGTTCTCCCGCCCGGGCGAATCCCAGGTCACGTTTATGGCGCGGGACTCGATGCACTCGGCGCAGATTCCCGACCTGTGGTACCAGGTGCGCAAGAAGATCAGCGATATCCGCCAGACCCTGCCACCGGACATCCAGGGCCCGTTCTTCAACGACGAATTCGGCACCACCTTTGGCAATATCTACGCCCTGACCGGCGAGGGGTTTGACTACGCGGTGCTCAAGGACTACGCCGACCGTATCCAGATCCAGCTGCAACGGGTGCCGGATGTGGGCAAGGTCGAGCTGCTGGGGTTGCAGGACGAGAAGATCTGGATCGAGCTGTCCAACCTCAAGCTCGCCACCCTCGGCCTGCCCCTGGCAGCGGTGCAGCAGGCGTTGCAGGAGCAGAACGCGGTATCCACCGCCGGGTTCTTCGAGACCCCGAGCGAGCGCGTGCAACTGCGGGTGTCGGGTAACTTCAAGACGGTCGAAGAGATCCGCAATTTCCCGATCCGCGTCGGCGACCGTACCTTCCGCATCGGCGATGTGGCCGAGATTCACCGGGGCTTCAACGACCCACCGGCGCCGCGTATGCGCTATATGGGGGACGACGCAATCGGCCTGGCCGTGGCCATGCGCGATGGTGGCGATATCCTGATACTGGGCAAGGCCCTGGAGGGCGAGTTCGCACGCCTGCAGAAGAACCTTCCGGCAGGCATGGAACTGCGCAAGGTGTCGGACCAGCCGGCTGCGGTGAAGACCAGCGTGGGCGAATTCGTCCAGGTCTTGGCCGAGGCCTTGGCGATTGTATTGCTGGTGAGTTTCTTTTCCCTCGGTGTGCGCACCGGCATGGTGGTGGCATTGGCGATTCCGCTGGTGTTGGCGATGACGTTTGCCTGCATGTATTACCTGGGCATCGGCCTGCACAAGATTTCCCTGGGGGCGCTGGTCCTAGCCCTGGGCCTGTTGGTGGACGACGCGATCATCGCCGTGGAAATGATGGCGATCAAAATGGAGCAGGGCTACGACCGTCTCAAGGCAGCCAGTTTCGCCTGGACCAGTACGGCGTTTCCGATGCTCACCGGTACGCTGATCACCGCAGCCGGCTTCCTGCCGATTGCCACCGCGCAATCGAGTACCGGCGAATACACCCGCTCGATCTTTCAGGTGGTGACCATCGCGCTGCTGGCCTCGTGGGTCGCCGCTGTGGTGTTTGTGCCGTATCTGGGGGAAAAGCTTCTGCCGGACCTGGCGAAAATTCATGCGGCCAAGCACGGTACTGATGGGCCGGATCCGTACGGCACGCCGTTCTACCAGCGCGTAAGGCGCTGGGTGGAGTGGTGTGTGCGCCGCCGCAAAACCGTGATTGTGCTGACCGTGCTGCTGTTTATCGGCTCGGTGGCGCTGTTCCGTTTTGTCCCGCAACAAT
Organism: Pseudomonas sp. FP818; assembly: GCF_030687335.1. Taxonomy (NCBI): domain Bacteria; kingdom Pseudomonadati; phylum Pseudomonadota; class Gammaproteobacteria; order Pseudomonadales; family Pseudomonadaceae; genus Pseudomonas; species Pseudomonas sp. FP818. The sequence goes on from NZ_CP117427.1 coordinate 1,250,104, forward strand.
TCTTCCCGGCGTCCGGGCGCCTGGAACTGATGGTCGACCTGAAACTGGCGGAAGGCGCCTCCCTGAGCAGCACCGCCGAGCAGGTCAAGCGTCTCGAAGGCTTGCTCAAGGCGCATGAGGGGATCGAAAACTATGTGGCCTATGTCGGCACCGGCTCACCGCGCTTCTACCTGCCCCTGGACCAGCAACTGCCGGCGGCCAGCTTTGCCCAGTTTGTGGTGTTGGCCAAGACCATCGAGGAGCGCGAAACCCTGCGCACCTGGTTGATCGAAACCCTCAACGAGCAATTCCCCGACCTGCGTTCGCGGGTCACCCGCCTGGAGAACGGCCCGCCGGTTGGATACCCGGTGCAGTTCCGCGTGACCGGCGAGCACATCGAAGAAGTGCGGGCCCTGGCGCGCAAGGTCGCGGCCAAGGTGCGTGAGAACAGCCACGTGGTCAACGTGCATCTGGACTGGGAAGAGCCGAGCAAGATCGTCTACCTCAATGTCGACCAGGACCGCGCCCGCGCCTTGGGCGTGAGCACCGCCAACCTGTCGAAATTCCTCCAGAGTTCCCTGACCGGCTCCAGCGTCAGCCAATACCGGGAAGACAACGAGTTGATCGAAATCCTCCTGCGCGGCACCGTGCATGAGCGCACCGAACTGTCGCTGCTGCCGAGCCTGGCGGTGCCGACCGACAACGGCACCAGCGTGGCGCTGTCGCAGATCGCCACCCTGGAATATGGCTTCGAGGAAGGCATTATCTGGCACCGCAACCGCCTGCCAACGGTGACTGTACGTGCTGATATCTACGGCAAGGAGCAACCGGCGACCCTGGTCCAGCAGATCCTGCCGACCCTGGCAGATGTACGTGCCGAATTGCCGGACGGTTACCTGTTGGACGTGGGCGGCACCGTGGAAGACTCCGCCCGAGGGCAGAACTCGGTGAAGGCCGGGGTGCCGCTGTTTATCGTGGTGGTGCTGACCTTGCTGATGCTGCAACTGCGCAGCTTCTCGCGCACGGCCATGGTGTTCCTGACCGCGCCGCTGGGGCTGATCGGGGTGACGCTGTTCCTGCTGGTGTTCCGCCAGCCGTTTGGCTTCGTGGCCATGTTGGGGACCATCGCGTTGTCGGGGATGATCATGCGTAACTCGGTGATCCTGGTGGACCAGATCGAGCAGGACATCAAGGCAGGCCTGGAGCCTTGGCAGGCGATTATCGAAGCCACCGTGCGGCGCTTCCGGCCGATTGTGCTGACGGCCCTGGCGGCGGTGTTGGCGATGATCCCGCTGTCGCGCAGTGTGTTTTTCGGGCCGATGGCGGTGGCGATCATGGGCGGGTTGATTGTGGCGACGGCGTTGACGCTGCTGTTTTTGCCGGCGCTGTATGCGGCGTGGTTCCGGGTCAAGCCGCACTCGGCATAAGCCTGCGTGAATCGGCTACAGGGTTTAGGAACTTTTTCCTGCGTGTTTGCCACTTAGGGGTACCTGAGTTACAGGTACCTTCTTCTGGCAACGGGGTTGTTACAGAACAAGGCTTTATCAACCTGCGAGGAATTACCTATGGGTTTATTTGCAATGGGTGGTATAGGTATAGGTCTGGGCATGATGCCGATGATGGCCTTCAAAATGGGCAAGCGCGGTAAATCCAAATGCAAGCCTCCGCCCTGCCACCACCACCACCACGCTCAACCGCCGCAGTTCTCCAGTACCATCAAGTACGAGGGAAAAATCAGCTACAGCTGATGGTAGTAAGGGGCATGTCCGCTGGGCAATAACACCAACGCCCCAATTATTCGGGGCGTTGTTGTTTGTTACCGACGGTGTACCTAGAGGGCACCGAACACTTTCTTCGCCAGGCTGGTCGCGGCGGCTGCCGGGTTCTGGCGAATGCTTTCTTCCTGTTGGGCAATCATCTTGAACAAGCCGTCCAGCGCTTGCTCAGTCACGTAGTTTTCGACGCTGTCGCTCTTGCCACCCAGTAAACCCAGGGGCGCCTTTTTGGCGAGCGCGTTGTATTGCTGGGCTACACCGACCTTGTCCGTGGATTGCTTGACGATCGGCAGGAACTTGGCGCGGATCTGCTCACGGCTGCTTTTGTCCAGATACTGGGTCGCCGAATCCTGGCCACCGCTGAGGATGCCCTTGGCGTCGTTCACGCTCATGTTTTTCACGGCATTCACCAGAATCGGCTGGGCCTGGGTCACGGCGGATTCGGCAGCCTTGTTCATGCTGTCTTCAAGCTGGGTGATCTGATCGCCCATCCCGAGCATTTTCAGGGCGCCGGCGGCTTTCTCCAGCTTGCCCGGCAAACCGATCTTGACTTCGGGGTTGTTGCTGAAGCCACCGGGAGCCCCCAGTTGCTTGACGGCAATCTGTGCGCCTTGGGTCAGGGCGTCCTTGAGGCCGCCGGTAGCGTCGCCCTGGGACAGGTCACCGAGGGACAGGGCCATGGCGTTGGCACCGAGCAGCAGGCCGGCACACAAGGTGGTGAGGCGAAGAGAGTTACGGAGCATGGGCGCTTCCTTTTAATCGACTGGATCAGTGGGCAACGGCGTCAACGCGCAGGCGCAGCGGCTGGGAATCCTGGCCGTTCAACTGCACCGAATGGCGCTCGGTGGTGATAAACATTAGCTTGCCATCCAGCTCGATGCGAGCGCTGACCGAATAGCTGTGGCCAGGCTTGACCTGGGCCGGGTCGTAGCTCAGGTGGAAGGGCAGCGGCACCTGGCCGTTGACCGGGCCTTTCTGCTCGGCCAGGGTGACGGCGGGCGCATCGGCCAGGGACACATCCTGCAGGCTGACGCTCAAGGTCGCGGCAGGCGGCAGGGCGATGCGTTGCAGGTAGAACACCTCGCCATCAAGGCTGGCTTTGGGCGCAGGATTCATCGAGTGACAGGCTCCCAGCAGGGCGGTCAGGCCCAAGAGGATGATTTTTTTCATGGTACAGCTCCTTGTCAACGGCGCCAGAAACACCCTGGCGCCCTGGTAAATCTAGCGGGTTTCGTCCGCCTCGGCGTCCGGTGCGGGCGCTTCTTCATTGCGGTGCAACGCGACCTGGCGGATCGACAGGCGAATCTCCGCCGGCAACACCCGTTTGGCTGCGCCTTCGGCCAATTCGCCGAGCAGGTCGTGGTAACTCAACTTGCCGGCTTCATCGCGACGCAGCACATCTTGCTCGAGCAACGTCTGAATAAAATGTCGGAAAAGGCTCTTATCGAAGAACTCCGGGGCATTCAGGCCATGCAGGATCGACAGGCGCTGGGCCATGACCGTGCACAAGTCTTCCAGCTCTTCGGCGCTGATGCTGTTCTGGCCGCTGTTGAGCAGCAGGGAAATGGCCATGTAGAAGCGTTGCAGGGTCTGGGCAATGCTCTTGGACAGCAGGGTCAGCAGCACAAAGTTGCGCGAGCTGGGCGCCGGGCGCAGGTAGATGTTGTTTTCAAAGCGCAGCAGACCTTGTTCTACCAAGGCTTCGAGCCACTGGTCGACCACTGCGTCAAGTTCGTCCAGGGTCCAGCGGATGAACAACTCCGATTGCAGGTACGGATAGAGCGCACGGGTGTAGCGCAGGATCTGTTCGCGGCTCATGCGCGAGCTGCTCTGGAAGAAGCTGGCCAGCAGCGCCGGCAGGGCGAAGATATGCAGCACGTTGTTGCGGTAATAGGTCATCAGGACAGCGTTTTGCTCGTCCAGATAGAGGATCTTGCCCAGGGCATCACTCTGTTCCGACAGCAGGTTCATGTCCTTGACGTGCTTGATCAAGGCCTGGCCGTCACCTTCGGGCAGCGTGGTGTGAGGCGAGTAGGGCACCCGGCGCAGCAGCGCCAGGTACAGGTCCAGCACCCGGGCCATGGCCTGGTCGTCCAGGGCCAGGCGGCTGGTGGACAGTAGCGCCAACGCCACCAGGTTCACCGGGTTGATCGCGGCGGCCTCGTTGAGGTGCTGGGCCACGCGCTCGCCGAGGCGGTTGGTGGTCTCATTCAACCAGGCCGGCTTGTAGTTCGGTGCCAGATCCTGGGCGCGCCAGTCCGGTTGCTCCTGGTCGAGGAATTCCGCCAGCTTGATCGGCTCGCCGAAGTTGACCGCCACCTGGCCAAAGCGCTGCTTGAGCGCGCCAATGACCTTGAAGATATCGAAGATCGACTCTTTCTTTTTCGTCGCCCCGCGCAGTTCGCCCAGGTAGGTGCGGCCTTCCAGTACCCGTTCATAGCCGATATACACCGGCACAAACACGATGGGCATGCGCGAGGAGCGCAGGAAGCTGCGCAGGGTGATCGCCAGCATCCCGGTCTTGGGTTGCAACATGCGCCCGGTGCGCGAGCGGCCGCCTTCGACGAAGTACTCCACCGGGAAGCCCTTGGTGAACAGGGTATGCAGGTATTCGTTGAACACCGAGGTGTACAGCGGGTTGCCCTTGAAGGTACGGCGCATGAAAAACGCCCCGCCGCGGCGCAACAGGCTGCCGATCACCGGCATATTGAGATTGATCCCGGCAGCAATGTGCGGCGGGGTCAGGCCGTTCTTGAATAGGAGGTAAGACAGCAGCAGGTAGTCGATATGGCTGCGGTGGCAGGGCACGTAGATCACTTCGTAGCCCTGGGCGACCTTTTGCACACCTTCGATATTGTTGACCTTGATGCCGTCGTAGATCTTGTTCCAGAACCAGCTCAGCACCACTTCGAGGAAGCGGATGGCGGTGTAGGTGTAGTCCGAGGCAATTTCGTTGCCATAGCGCAGGGCCTGGGCCTTGGCTTTTTCCGGGGTGATCTTTTCCCGCTCGGCCTCGTCGAGGATCGCCTGGCGCACCAGTGGCATATTCACCAGGCCTTTGACCAGGTTGCGCCGGTGGGACAGGTCGGGGCCGATCACCGCAGTCTTCAGGTTGCGAAAGTGTACCCGCAGGATCCGTTGGGCCATTCGTACGGTGCGTTCGTGACCTTTATTGTGCTCGATCAATTCACGCAGGTTGATTGGCGCAGAGAATTGCACTCGGGTCTTGCGCCCCAGGATCAGGATGCTCAACAGCCGGCGCAGGCGCCCGGTGACTGCCCAACTGTCGGCGAACAGCAGTTTCCAGGGGCTCGACTCGCTGGCGGGCGACTGGCCCCAGAACACGCTGACCGGAATGATCTGGGCGTTTTCTTCGGCATGCTCGGTCAGGGTGTTGACCAGGCGGGTCAGGGTCGGCGGCGCGCCGCGCTTGTCCTGGCGGCCGAGCCAGTCCGGGTCCGGGGTCAGGTAGAAGAACGCCGCCGGTTCCATCAACGGGCCAACGGACACCGGCAGCACCGGGCGCGGCAAGCCGGCCTTGGTGCACTCGGCATCCACCACGGCCAGTTCGGTCAGGGAGGGCGATTGCAGGACGTAGAACACCGGCCGGCTGCGGTCCAGGTTAAGGGTGAGGGACGACTGGTTGATCGTCTCCGAGCGAACCCAGAGGTACAACAGTCGGCGCAAGGTGCCAAATACCAGACGGCGGAACGGGGAGCGGGTCATAGGCGTGCTGCTTTGAGTGGAAAAAACCGAGCAGGCGCTCGGGCGGGTAGTGTGCCGTATTCGCCGAAAATCGGCAAAAAAGCAGCGATGTAAAGTTGAGTTGATCGTTTTTGAGCCTGTCTTATACTCGGCAGTTCAATGCGACTGACTCAACAATAAAAACCAGTGGGAGCAAACAGATGACAACGCGCGAAACCGGCAATGTGAAGTGGTTCAACGACGCCAAGGGCTATGGTTTTATCCAGCGGGAGGATGGCAAGGATGTGTTTGTGCACTACCGCGCTATCCGCGGTGAAGGCCACCGCTCCCTGGCCGAGGGCCAGCAGGTGGAATACGCCGTGGTGACCGGCGACAAGGGCTTGCAGGCTGAGGATGTAGTCGGTCTTTAAAGCAGATTTCTGCAACGCCGCTGAACCCATGTGGGAGCGGGCTTGCTCGCGAAAGCGCTGAATCAGTCACTGTAGAGGTTGACTGATTGACTGCTTTCGCGAGCAAGCCCGCTCCCACATCTGATTGGGTTCACAGTTCAGAATCAGGTGGTTTTCCAGGTGATCTGCTCTTCACCGTCGGTGCTGATCCGAATCCAGGTGTCGGCGCTTTCTTCACCTTCTTCCTCGACCCACGTCCCCGGCGCGCAGCGCACTTCAACGTTCAGCGCGGCAAAGGCCGCACGGGCGCAGGCGATGTCGTCTTCCCACGGGGTCTGGTCGCTTTCCAGGTACAGGCTGTTCCATTTGCCCACGGCCTTGGGCAGCCAGGTCACTGGCACATTGCCGGCCTTGCACTTGTAGGTCTGGCCCTTCTGTACCCAGTCGGTGCACGGCCCCAGGGCAGCGCCGAGCCAGGCGGCGATAGCCTTGTAGTCGACGTCGGCGTCCTTGAGGTAAATCTCGATATCGGGTTGGCGCATGGATGTTCCTCGTTGCGGGATTCGAAAATCCATTCGCGGATTCAGGGTGGGCGCAAAGGCCCGGAATAGTCGGTTATTGAAGCACGAAATAGTCGTAGCGCATCGACACGGTGACCAGCAGCGGTTCGGCCTGCTCGATCACCTGGGCGCGGCGCTCGGCGCTGGCACGCCAGCCATGGGGGGTCATCGCCAGCAGATTGGCGCGGTCCCCGGGGTCGGCCAGGCTGAGCTTGAACTCCAGCACTTCGCTGTGTTGCAGGCTCATGCCGTCTGGCACCAGGGCCAGGTGCTTGTCGTCGGTGTACTCGCGCACTTCGTCGTACAGGCGTTCGCGCAGTTCCATCAGGTGGCCGCTGGTCGGTCCGACCTTCATCAGGCCGCCGCCGGGGCTGAGCAGACGCTTGGCTTCCTGCCAGTCCAGGGGGCTGAACACGCTGGCGAGGAACTGGCAACTGCCGTCGGCCAGCGGCACGCGGGCCATGCTGGCGATCAGCCAAGTCAGCGTCGGGTTGCGTTTGCACGCGCGCTTGACTGCTTCCTTGGAAATATCCAGGGCATAACCATCGGCGCGCAGCAGGGCATCGGCGATTTGCGCGGTGTAGTAGCCTTCGCCGCAACCGATATCCAGCCAGCGCTGGGGTTTGCGTTCGGCTGCCAGGGCGGCCAGGCGCCTGGCCACAGGCGCGTAGTGCCCGGCATTGAGGAAGTCGCGGCGAGCTTGCACCATGGCCAGGTTATCGCCTGGGTCACGGCTGTTCTTGTGCTGCACCGGCAACAGGTTCAGGTAACCCTGGCGGGCCCGGTCGAACCGGTGCCCGGCCGGGCATACCACGCCACTATCCACCTCATTGAGGGGCGCACTGCAAATGGGGCAAGCAAGCATCAGGCGAGCAACTTGATCAGGGTCTGGTAGTAGATTTCGGTCAGCACATCGAGGTCGCTGGCCAGAATGCGCTCATTGACCTGATGGATCGTCGCGTTGACCGGGCCCAGTTCCACCACTTGAGTGCCGAGGGTCGCGATAAAGCGCCCGTCGGACGTGCCGCCGCTGGTGGACGCCTGGGTCTCGCGGCCGGTAATGGCCTTGATGCTGGCGGACACCGCATCGAGCAGCGCGCCCGGCTCGGTCAGGAACGGCAGGCCCGACAGCGCCCACTCCACATGCCAGTCCAGGCCATGCTTGTCGAGAATCGCCGCGACCCGCTGTTGCAGGCCTTCGACGGTGGACTCGGTGGAGAAACGGAAGTTGAACACCGCCGTCAGGTCACCCGGGATCACGTTGGTGGCGCCGGTGCCGGAATTGAGGTTGGAAATCTGGAAGCTGGTCGGCGGGAAGAAGGTATTGCCGTTGTCCCAATGCTCGGCGGCCAGTTCGGCCAGGGCTGGGGCGGCCAGGTGGATCGGGTTCTTTGCCAGGTGCGGGTAAGCCACGTGGCCTTGCACACCGCGCACGGTCAGGGTCGCACCGAGGGAGCCGCGACGGCCGTTCTTGACCACATCACCCACTAGGGTGGTGCTCGACGGTTCACCGACGATGCACCAGTCCAGGCGCTCCTTGCGTGCTGCCAGGCGCTCGATCACTGCCTTGGTGCCGTGGTGCGCCGGGCCTTCTTCGTCGCTGGTGATCAGGAATGCCACCGAACCCTTGTGGTCCGGATAGTCCTTCACAAAGCGCTCGGAGGCCACCAGCATCGCGGCCAGGCTGCCTTTCATGTCGGCCGCGCCACGCCCGCACAACATGCCGTGTTCGTCGATCAATGCGTCGAACGGGTCATTCTGCCAGGCCTGCACCGGGCCGGTCGGGACCACGTCGGTGTGGCCGGCGAAGCACAGCACCGGGCCTTCATGCTTGCCGTGGGTGGCCCAGAAGTTGTCCACATCTTCGATGCGCATCGGCTCAAGCGCAAAGCCGGCGTCGCCCAGGCGCTGCATCATCAGCTTCTGGCAATCGGCGTCGATCGGCGTCACCGACGGGCGGCGGATCAAGTCGATAGCGAGTTGGAGGGTCGGCGAAAGGTCGGCGTGGGCCGTCATGGGAAAACTCCGAAGGTGTGTCAGGGCGCAAGACGAGAGTGAAATATCCAATGTGGGAGCGGGCTTGCCCGCGATGCAGGCGCCGCGGTGTAGTAGTTGCACCGCAGCGATGCCATCGCGGGCAAGCCCGCTCCCACAAGGGGGGCAGTGGCTGCCTGAACCCATAAAGGGCCGTTATCTTATAGCAAAACGGCGACCAGAGGCCGCCGTTTAGTGCATTGCGCAAGTTTTTACGCGGCCGTCGCGGGCTCCGCCACCGCTGCCGGTTTTGGCAGTGACGACAGGAACGCCATGATCAGCGCCGCCACATACGGCAGTGATTGCACCAGCAGCATCACCACCCAGAAGCGCATGTCATTGCTTGGCAGGCCCTGCACCAGGTAGATCCCCAGCGCCGCGCCCCACAGCAGCAACATAATGAACATCTCTTCGCGGGCTTCGGAAATCGCTACCCAGAAGCCGTGGTTATCCGCGTTTTTCGGTGTACGAAAGAACGGAATACTGGTGGTGAAGAAGCCATACAGCACTGCCTTGGCGATGGTGTGGGACAACGCCAACCCGGCCAGGGCTGCGCAGAACGCATCCTTGAGGTTCACACCAACGGCGCGGCGGTAAAGGAAGATGATCTTGCCGACCTTGAACACAAACAGCGCCAACGGCGGGATTGCGAAGATCAGCAACGGCGGGTCGACCCGGGTCGGCACAATGATCATCGCCGCCGACCACAGCAGGGCACCGACGGTGAAGAAGATGTTCATGCCGTCCGCTACCCACGGCAACCAGCCCGCGAGGAAGTGGTAGCGCTGGCCACGGGTCAGCTCGGTGTCCTTGCCGCGCAGCAGGCTGGCGGTGTGGCGCTTGATGATCTGGATCGCACCATAGGCCCAGCGGAACCGTTGTTTCTTGAAGTCGATAAAGGTATCGGGCATCAGGCCCTTGCCGTAGCTGGTGTGGTAGTACGCAGCCGACAGACCTTTCTCGAATACCCGTAGGCCCAGTTCGGCGTCTTCACAGATACACCAGTCGGCCCAGCCCAGTTCTTCGAGCACCGAGCGGCGGGTCATGGTCATGGTGCCGTGCTGGATGATCGCGTCGCGGTCGTTGCGGGTGACCATGCCGATATGGAAGAAGCCTTTATATTCGGCGTAGCAGAGCTTCTTGAAGGTGCTTTCGTTCTGGTCGCGGTAATCCTGGGGCGATTGCACCACGGCGATTTTCGGGTCGGCGAAGTGCGGCACCATGTGCTTGAGCCAGTTGGGCGATACACAGTAGTCCGAGTCGATCACCGCGATCACTTCGGCATCCTTGGCGGTGTGCGGGATCAGGTAGTTCAGCGCGCCACCCTTGAAGCCGGCCAGGGGCGCGACGTGGAAGAACTTGAAGCGCGGGCCCAGGGTCAGGCAGTAGTTGCGTACCGGTTCCCACACCGCCGGGTCCTTGGTGTTGTTGTCGATGATCAGGACTTCGTAGTCCGGGTAATCGAGGGCGGCCAGGGCGTCGAGGGTCTGTTTGACCATTTCCGGCGGCTCGTTGTAGCACGGCACATGGATGGAGACTTTCGGGCGGTAGTCCGAATCCCCTTCAACCGGCAGGAATTCACGCCGGCGTTTGTGGGTCCAGACCGCTTCCGCCAGTTCATGGGCCTCGGTCAGCAACACGATAAACACGCCCATGGCACCCAGCGCGAGCAAGAAGCCCACAGTCAGACTGAACCAGGTGCTGTATTGCTGGCTGTAGTCGTAGCCGATCCAGACCAGCACCGAGCCGCACAGGAACGCGATAAAGGTCAGGAAGGTGCGACCACGCTGGCGCAGGGACGAGCCGTCGATCATCAGCAAGGTCAGCGACAGCAGTGCCAACACTACCGAGCCGATGGCCAGCACCCGCCATTGCGGAATCGCCACGACCGGCCCTTCAAAGTTGAATTTCTGCTGGCGCGCAGCGTCGAACACGCCCCAGTAGGCGCCCACCGAGCCTTCGTCACTGGCTTTCCAGGGTTGGTCGAAGGCTTCGATCACGAAGTAGTTGTAGCCCTGGCGGTTCAGCTTGTTGACCAGAGTGCGCAGGTAAATGGCCTGGTCAGCCGGGGAGGCGTCCGCGCCACCGCGCATGCGGCCATTGCTCGGCCAGCCGACTTCCGACAGCAGCAGTGGCTTTTTCGGGAAGGTCTTCTTCAGGTCCTTGGCCCGGTCGAGGACGAATTGCCCGGCCTGGGCCATCGGCACATGTTCCCAGTACGGCAGAACGTGCGCGGCGATCAGGTCGACATGCTTGCCCAGTTGCGGGTTGTGTTCCCAGATGTGCCACTGCTCGGAGGTAGTCACTGGCACTTTGACGGCGGCGCGCACCCGGTCCAGCAGGACAATCAGCTCCTCGGGGGTGATCTCCTTGCGGAAGATGGCCTCGTTGCCGACCACCACACGCACCACGCTGCGCGAACTGTTGGCGATCTCGATGGCCCGCTGGATTTCGCGCTCGTTGCGCTCAAGGTCCGGGCTGATCCAGATCCCCAGGGTCACACGCAGGCCGAACTCTTCCGCCAGCTTGGGGATATTCCCCAGAGGACCGTCGACCGAATAGGTCCGAATGTTGTCCGTCAGCTTGCTCATGATCGCAAGGTCCTGACGCATTTGTTCGTCGGTCGGGTACTGGTCTTTTTGCGGGTACTGGCCCTGCTGGAACGGCGAGTAAGAAAACCCGGAAATCTGCTGAGGCCAGTTGGGGGTAGTGACCGGGCGGTTGATCAGCGCCCAGAAACCGGTGAACAGCGCGGCAATTGCCAGCACCACCACCAGGTTGAGTCCAAATTTACGCGATGACATAGCTGTTTCGGGTTCCAAAGGGTGTGGAACGAATAGACGTGTTGGTGTACGCCGAACGGCGCGCATCCTACCATCGGCCCTGCACTCTGCGTACAGCAAGCCAGGAAAAACCGGGCATTGGGCAGCCAAAGCGTCGGTAAGTTCTTTACTTATAGCTTGTAGCTTAGAACTTATCGCTGCGTAGCCCTATAATGCGCGCCGGTTTTTGGGGTAATGGTCATGAGTACAGAAGATCCACGGTTTGCCGGCGTCGCCCGCTTGTATGGCATAGAAGGCCTGGAACGCTTGAAAGCGGCCCATGTGGCCATCGTCGGCGTGGGCGGTGTCGGCTCTTGGGCCGCTGAAGCCATGGCCCGTTGCGGGGTGGGCGAGATTTCGCTGTTTGACCTGGACGACGTGTGCGTCAGCAACAGCAACCGTCAGTTGCACGCCCTGGACAGCACGGTGGGCAAGCCCAAGGTCGAAGTGATGGCCGAACGCCTGCGTGCGATCAACCCCGCTTGCACGGTGCACGCGGTGGCGGACTTCGTAACCCGCGACACCATGGCTGAGTACATCACGCCGACCATCGACTGTGTGATTGACTGCATCGACGCGGTCAACGCCAAGGCGGCGCTGATTGCCTGGTGCAAGCGCCGCAAGATCCAGATCATCACCACCGGCGGCGCCGGCGGGCAAATTGACCCGACGCTGATCCAGGTGTGCGACCTGAACCGCACCTTCAACGACCCGCTGGCCTCGAAAGTGCGCTCCACCTTGCGCCGCGACTACGGGTTCTCGCGCACCGTGACCCGGCACTACAGCGTGCCTTGCGTGTTCTCCACCGAACAACTGCGCTATCCCAAACCCGACGGCAGCATCTGTTTGCAAAAGAGTTTTGTCGGTGATGGGGTGAAGCTGGACTGCGCCGGCGGGTTTGGCGCGGTGATGATGGTGACGGCGACTTTTGGCATGGTCGCGGCGACCAAGGCGGTGGACAAGATTGTGGCTGGGGTGCGCAGGCCGTCCGAGCGGGTCAAGCCCGCCTGAATCTCACGGCTGGGCATCCATCACAGTGGGGGAGCAGGCAAGCCAGCTCCCACATTCAGTTTTGTGCTTGGCTCAATTGGCGCATGCGCTGCAGGACCGCATTCAGGCCATTACTGCGCGACGGCGACAATTGACGGGAAAGCCCCAGTTGGTTGAACCAGTCGGGCAGGTCGACCGCCTGTAACGCCTCCGCCGACAGCCCGTTGACCCGCGCCAGCAGCAACGCCACCAACCCTCGAATCAAGCGTGCATCACTGCTGGCGGCAAACTGCCAATGGCCATCGCGCAAGCATCCCACCAGCCACACCAGGCTTTCACAGCCCTGCACCAGGTTGGCTTCGACCTTGTCCTCAGCCGCCAACGCCGGCAGCCGCTCGCCCCATTGCATCAACAAGCGCGCGCGTTGCTCCCAACTGCCGACGGCCTGAAAGGCCTGCAACGCGACACGTGCATCTGCGGGCAGGCTCATCGCAGCATGTCCAGGGCCTGATCCAGCGCTTCAAAGAAACGCTCCAGGTCATCGGAGTCGTTGTACAACGCCAGGGAAACCCGGATCGCCCCCGACAGATGCAGGCTCTTGAGCAAAGGCATCGCACAGTGATGACCGGCGCGTACCGCGATGCCCTGCTCGGTCAGCAGGTGGGCGAGATCGGCGTTGTGCACACCCTCCACCACAAAGCTGGCCAGGGCGACTTGCGGCGAGCCCAGCAGATGGACGCCCTTGCGTGCCTGTAGACCGCGCAAGAGGTAGTCGTGCAGTGCCGCTTCGTGGGCGATCACCGCCTGTTGATCCAGGGAGTTGAGGTAATCCAGGGTCGCCCCCAGGCCAATCACCCCGGCAATCGGTGGCGTACCCGCCTCGAAACCCAGGGGCGCCGGGCGGAAGCTAGCGCTGTGGTAGTCCGCCTGCTGCACCATCTCGCCGCCAAACTGCCAGTGGCGCAGCCGATGCAGGGCTTCGGTGCGGCCGTAAAGCACGCCGACGCCGTCCGGACCATAAAGTTTGTGGCTGGAAAATACGTAGAAGTCGCAGCCCAGGGCCTGCACGTCATGGCGGCCGTGGACGATGCCCTGGGCGCCATCCACCACGGTCAAGGCGTCGTGGGCCTTGGCCAGTGCCAGCAACTGCGGCAACGGCTGCCAGACGCCCAGCACGTTGGACAACTGGCTCACCGCCAGCAGGCGGGTGCGTGGGCCGATCATCGTGGCGGCGGCTTGCAGGTCGATCAAACCCTCATCGTCGAGGGGCAGCACCACCAGCGTGAGCTCGCGGCGTTTGGCCAGTTGCTGCCAGGGCAGCAGGTTGGCGTGATGTTCCAGGGCGCTGATGACAAGCTCATCGCCCGGGTTGAAAAGGTGCTCCAGGCCATAGGCCAGGAGGTTCAGCGCAGACGTCGCGCCGTGGGTAAAGATGATCTGCCCGCTGTCACCGACGTTGAGCCATTGCGCCACTTTGCTGCGACTGTCCTCGAACGCCTGGGTCGCATGGGCGCCTGGCAAATGCTGGGCACGGTGCACATTGGCCGCGCCATTGGCGTAGTAATGGCCAAGGGCGTCCAGCAGGGCTTGAGGTTTTTGCGTGGTAGCGGCGTTGTCCAGATAGGTCTGGTCTTGCCGTTGCAAGGTGGCGATGGCCGGGAAATCGGCGCGCCAGGGCGAGGGCACAAGCATGGGTTCAAGACTCATATGAACCGGCCGTGCTGCAAGGCACGGCCGGCTCCGGTGGCATCGAGTCGCTGCTTAGTTGTGAGCGTGCAGCGCTGCGTTCAGTTCGATGGCCGACTTGTGGGTTTTGCACTCCACGGCACCGGTCTCGGAGTTACGGCGGAACAGCAGGTCCGGCTGGCCAGCCAGTTCACGGGCCTTGACCACCTTGACCAGTTGGTTCTGCTCATCGAGCAGCGCCACTTTAGTGCCGGCAGTCACGTACAGGCCCGATTCCACGGTGTTGCGGTCACCCAATGGGATACCGATACCGGCGTTGGCGCCGATCAGGCAGCCTTCGCCCACCTTGATCACGATGTTGCCGCCGCCCGACAGGGTGCCCATGGTGGAGCAACCGCCGCCCAGGTCCGACCCCTTGCCGACGAAGACGCCAGCCGATACACGGCCTTCAATCATGCCCGGGCCTTCGGTGCCCGCATTGAAGTTGATGAAGCCTTCGTGCATCACGGTGGTGCCTTCGCCCACATAGGCACCCAGGCGCAGACGTGCGGCATCGGCGATACGCACGCCGGCCGGGACCACGTAGTCGGTCATTTTCGGGAACTTGTCCACCGAGAACACTTCCAGCAGCTCGCCACGCAGGCGCGCTTCCAGTTGGCGCTCGGCCAGTTCGCCGATGTCGATCGCACCCTGGCTGGTCCAGGCTACGTTCGGCAGTTGCGGGAACACACCCGCCAGGCTCAGGCCATGGGGCTTGACCAGGCGGTGGGAGAGCAGATGCAGCTTGAGGTAGGCCTCAGGGGTGGAGGTCAGTGCGGCATCTTCGGCCAACAACGTGGCGACCAGCGGCTTGTGGCTTTCGGCCAGGCGGGTCAGCAGGGCGGCCTGGGTGGCATCTACATTTTTCAGTGCATCAGCCAGTTGCGAGGCTTGGGCAATGGTGAAGGTGATCGCCTGGTTGCCTTCGGTGTAGCCAAGGATCGGCGCGATGGCAGCGACGATTTCGGCCGAAGGGTTGAGCAATGGCTGCGCGTAAAACACTTCCAGCCAAGCACCTTGGCGGTTCTGGGTGCCGACGCCGAAGCCCAGGCTGAACAGGGAATTGGACATGCTGTTACCTCTACAAAAATGAAGTGGCTGGCCTACTTGAGGGCCGCCGAATAACTATCTGGCTTGAAGCCAATCAGGGTTCCGTCACCGAGATCGAGCACTGGGCGCTTGATCATCGAGGGTTGTGCGAGCATCAGTTCAACGGCTTTCGCCTGGTCGAGATCGGCTTTGCGTTCGTCTTCGAGTTTGCGAAAGGTCGTGCCTGCACGGTTCAAAACCACCTGCCAACCGTGCTCATTGCACCATTGGGTCAAGTGTTCGCGGTCGATACCGGCCGTCTTGTAGTCATGAAACTCATAGCTGATGGCATTTTCATCGAGCCAGGTACGGGCCTTTTTCATGGTGTCGCAGGCTTTGATGCCAAAAAGGTGCAATGTTTTGCTTGAATCGGTCAAGGAACTGCCCCCTTTGGGCTGCTGGAAACAAACGATCACGGATTATGCCACGACAAAACAGTTTCGGTGCCGCTCGTCACTCCTTACGGTACGAGGTGCGACTTATGTGCAAAAGCCCGGCAACAGCATAGGCAGCTAATATGGCACTTCAAAGGCGCGTTGTTGCCTCAAGTGTGTCATTGCAAGTCGATTGTCCAGGAACCCCGCTTTATGCAAACCGCCTACACCGTTCTTATCCTGCTGATGCTGGTCAGCGTTTCGCGTCTGGTCGGGCGTGTGATCCCTTTGCCGTTGCCGTTGGTGCAGATTGCCGCTGGTGCCTTGCTGGCGTGGCCGACCCTGGGGCTGCATGTGGCGTTGGACCCTGAATTGTTTCTGTTTCTATTCCTGCCGCCGTTGCTGTTCTCCGATGGCTGGCGCATGCCCAAGCGTGAGCTGTGGCGCCTGCGTGGGCCGATCCTGACGTTGGCCGTGGGGCTGGTGCTGTTTACCGTGGTGGGCGCCGGGTACTTTATCCACTGGTTGTTGCCGAGCATTCCCTTGCCGGTGGCTTTCGCCCTGGCGGCAGTGTTGTCGCCGACGGATGCGGTGGCGGTGTCGGCGATTTCCCAGAACCGCTTGCCCACGCCTTTGATGCACATGCTTCAGGGCGAGGCCTTGATGAATGATGCGTCGGGCCTGGTGACCTTCAAGTTCGCCCTGGTGGCGGCGTTGACTGGGGTATTTTCCCTGGCCGATGCCAGCCTGACATTTGTGCTGGTGGCGGTCGGTGGCCTGGCCATTGGCGTAGCCTTGAGCTGGCTGGTGGGGCGCCTGCGGGCCTGGATGATTGCCCGGGGCTGGGATGATCTGGCGACCCATGTGGTGTTTATGTTGCTGCTGCCGTTTGCGGCGTATGTGTTGGCTGAACGCCTGGGCGCCTCGGGGATTCTCTCGGCCGTGGCGGCGGGCATGATGCAGAGCTGGCTGGACCTGCTGCCACGCCAGACCAGTACACGCTTGCTCAATCGCAGTGTCTGGTCGTTGCTGGAGTTTGCCTTCAACGGTTTGATCTTCCTGCTGCTGGGCCTGCAGTTGCCGGACATCATCAAGGCGGTGACCAGCCACGAAGCCACGCTGTGGCCGACCTTGTTCTATCGCTGCCTGGACGTGATCGCGATCTTCCTGGTGTTGTTGGTGTTGCGGTTTATCTGGGTACAGAGCATTTGGCGTCTGTCCGGTCTGCTGCGTCGCCTGCGCGGTAAAAGTGAGCTGACACTGGTGCCCACCGCGCGGTCCTGCTGGCTGTTGACGGTTGGCGGGGTGCGCGGGGCGGTGACCCTGGCCGGTGTGATGTCAGTACCGTTGCTGATGGCGCCTGGCCAGGCGTTTCCCGAGCGCGACCTGCTGATCTTCATTGCCGCCGGGGTAATCCTGTTGTCATTGGTCGCCGCCTGTATCGCCTTGCCCTTGTTGTTGCGGGGGATCGAGAAGAGCCCGGATGACAAGCGGCGCGGCGAGGTGCGTGATGCCTGGAAGAAAACCGCCGAAGCCGCGATTCATGCCCTGGAAGCAGAGGAGGCCGCCGACGCGGCGCCCCTGGATGCGGCCCAGGCTGCACTGGCGGCAGAGCTCAAGGCACGGATCATGTCGGAATATCGCCATCAACTGGAGGTGTTCAATGACTCGGCCGAAGCCCAGGCGCTGGCGCTGCAGATGGATCATCTGGAGCGCAAGTTACGGCTCAAGGCCCTGCGCGCGCAGCGATTGGAGCTGTATAGCCTGAGCCGTCACCACCAGATTGGCGATGACGTGCTGCGCGAAGTGCTGGCCGACCTGGATATGAGTGAGGCCAACCTGGGGACCCAGAAGTAGCCGTGTGGGCTGACTTACCCCTGTTGCCCTTGCGCGATCTCAACGCGCAGGCCGCTCCTGGGCGGGAGCGGCCCCTGTCATCAACGACGACGCTGGATGAAGTTGCGCATCCGTTCGGCGGCTTCAACGCATTCGGTCAATGGCGCAACCAATGCCAGGCGCACCCGTCCGGCCCCTGGATTGAAGCCATCCACTTCCCGCGACAGGTACGAGCCCGGCACCACGGTCACATGTTCTTCCGCGAACAAATCGCGGCAGAACGCGGCATCGTCGCCCTCGACGTTCGGCCATAGGTAGAAGCCCCCATCGGGGTTTTGCACGTCGAGTACCGGCTTGAGAATCGCCAATACGGCGTCGAATTTTTCCCGATACAGGTCACGATTGGCCTGTACATGAGCCTCGTCCTGCCACGCGGCGATGCTTGCCAGCTGGGTTTGCACCGGCATCGCGCAGCCGTGGTAAGTGCGGTACAGCAGGAAGGCCTTGAGGATTTCCGCATCTCCGGCCACAAACCCCGAGCGCAGGCCCGGCAGGTTGGAGCGCTTGGACAGGCTATGGAACACCACGCAGCGCTTGAAGTCCTGGCGGCCCAGCTCGACGCAGGCGCTGAGCAGGCCTGGCGGCGGAGTTTGCTCGTCGAAGTACAGCTCGCTGTAGCACTCGTCGGCGGCGATCACGAAGTCGTACTGGTCGGCCAGGGCAATCAGTTTTTTCAGGGTGTCGACCGGGATCAGTGCGCCGGTCGGGTTGCCGGGGGAGCACAGGAACAGGATCTGGCAACGTTTCCAGATGTCGGCCGAGACCGCGTCGAAATCCGGGTTGAAGCCGTTTTCATCCAGGCACGGCAGGTAGTGCGGCTTGGCGCCGGCGAGGAACGCTGCGCCTTCGTAGATCTGGTAGAACGGGTTCGGGCTGACCACCAGGGCATCGTCGCCCCGGTTGACCACGGTCTGGGTGAAGGCGAACAGGGCTTCGCGGGTGCCATTGACCGGCAGGATATTGCGCGCCGGGTCCAGCCAGCCCTTGGGCACGTCGAAGCGCCGCTCGCACCAGGCCCCAATAGCCTCGCGCAACGCGGGGATCCCCAGGGTAGTGGGGTATACCGCCATCTGATCCAGATTGTTGGCCAGGGCCTGGGCTACAAAATCCGGGGACTTGTGCTTGGGTTCACCAATGGACAGGGCAATCGGGCGCTTGTCCGGGTTTGGTGTGACGCTGCCCAGCAGGGCACGCAATTTTTCGAACGGGTAGGGTTGCAGTTGGTTCAGAGCGTTGTTCATCGGGGCCTCTATCGTTGAGCGCGGCCCTGTGGGAGCTGGCTTGCCTGCGATGGCATCGCCTCGGTGCACCAGATACACCGCGCCGCCCGCATCGCAGGCAAGCCAGCCCCTACAAGGTCCGCGTCCACAGGGAAATTAAATTCAACTCAAATGGTTATTCTGGACAACTCCGCGCCAGGCTCCTGATTCACGCTCAATTGCGCGACGATGGCGTCCTGCAAGCGGCGGCACAGTTCAGGGTCGGACAGTGGCTGGTTGTCGGCATCGGTAATAAAAAACACGTCTTCGACCCGCTCGCCCAGGGTGGCAATCTTGGCGTTCTGCAACGACAGGTCAAACTCCAGGAAAATCCCGCCGATCCGCGCCAGCAGGCCAGGGCGATCGGGGGCGCTGAGCTCGAGTACCGTCACCGGGCGCTGGGCATCGTTGTGGATCGTCACCACGGGCGCAAAGGCGAAGTGCTTGAGCTGGCGCGGTACCCGGCGCTGGATGATGGTCGGGTAGTCGTCCGGGTTGCGCAGGGCCTCGGTCAGGCCCTCGCGGATCTTCTTCACGCGTTCGGGGTTGTCGCCGATGGACTCGCCTTCGGTGTCGAGCACGATATAGGTGTCGAGGGTGAACTGGCTGCTGGAGGTAATGACCCGCGCGTCATGGATGTTCAGGTTCAGCTGGTCCATCGCGGCCACGGTCACGGCGAAGAAGTCATGCTGGTCCGGCGCATAGATAAAGATCTGCGTGCCGCCTTCGAACTCGCGCTGGGTGGTTTCCTTGATCAGCACCAATGGGCCGCCGTCGGCCGGCTGCTGCAGGATCGCGTCGGTATGCCAGGCCACGTCGCCTGCGGTGTGGCGCAGGAAGTAATCATCCCCCAACTGCGACCAGAGCTGCTCGACATCGTCCGGGTCGTTGCCGCCGCGCACCAGGATATCCAGGGCCGCGTTCTGGGTGCGGCGGATCTGCTCTTCGCGGTCCACCGGGTTCTCCAGGCCACGGCGCAAGGCGCGCTTGGTCTCGGTGTAGAGCTGGCGCAACAGACTGGCGCGCCACGAGTTCCACAAGGTCGGGTTGGTGGCGTTGATGTCGGAGACGGTCAGCACGTACAGGTAGTCGAGACGGGTTTCGTCGCCGACGATCTGCGCAAAGTCATGGATCACCTGCGGGTCGGACAAGTCCTTGCGCTGGGCGGTGGTGGACATCACCAGGTGGTTCTGCACCAGCCAGACGATCAGGCGGCTGTCCCACTGCGGCAACTGGTGGCGCTGGCAGAAGGCTTCGGCATCCACTGCGCCGATTTCCGAGTGGTCGCCATGCCGGCCCTTGCCGATATCGTGATACAGGCCGGCCAGGTAGATCAGTTCAGGCTTGGGCAACTTGGCCATTAGCTTACTGGCCAGCGGGAATTTCTCTGACACCTGGGTGTATTGCAGCTTACGCAGGTGTTTGATCAGGTTCAGGGTGTGGGCGTCGACTGTATAGATATGGAACAGGTCGTGTTGCATCTGCCCGACAATAAAGCCGAACTCCGGCAGATAGCGCCCGAGGATGCCGTAGCGGTTCATGCGCCGCAGGTTGCGGTGAATGCCGACCTTGCACTTGAACAGCTCGATAAACAGGCTGGTGTTGCGAATGTCGTGGCGGAATTCGTCGTCGATCAGGTGACGGTTTTCCCGCAGCAAGCGGATGGTATCGGCGCGCACGCCCTTGATTTCCGGTTGCTGGGCCATCAGCACGAAGATTTCCAGCATGGCAAACGGCGTGCGTTTGAACACATTGTCGTTACGCGCCTCGATATAGCCATCGTGCAGTTGGAAGCGGGCGTTGATCGGTTGCGGCGGCGCTTCGTCTTCGGGGGCCAGGATTACTTCTTCGAAGTGCTGGATGATCAGGTCGCTGAGCTGGGCGATGCTCATGACCACCCGGTAGTACTGCTGCATGAAGCTTTCGATGCTGGTCTTCGCGTCTTCGCCCTCGAAGCCCAGCAGGGTGGCGATGGAGCGCTGGTGGTCGAACAGCAGGCGGTCTTCGGAGCGTCCGGCCAGCATGTGCAGGGCGTAGCGCACCTTCCACAAGAACTCCTGGGACGAGGCCAGCAGGGCGTTTTCGCTCTCCACCAAAAAGCCTTCGCCGGCCAGGGCCCGCAGGTTGAGGGTGCCGTACTGGCGACGGGCGACCCACAAAATGGTCTGGATATCCCGCAGCCCGCCGGGCGAGCCCTTGACGTTGGGTTCCAGGTTGTATTCGGTGTCGTTGTACTTGTGATGCCGGGCTTTCTGCTCGGCGCGCTTGGCCAGGAAGAACTCCTTGCTCGGCCACATATGCGCGGTGCTGGTGACTTCCAGCATGCGCTGGCGCAGACGCTCGGGGCCGCAGATGGTGCGGCTTTCCATCAGGTTGGTGACCACGGTCAGGTCGGCGCGGGCCTCTTCGGCGCATTCAGCCACCGAACGCACGCTTTGGCCGACTTCCAGGCCGATATCCCACAACAGCGTCAGAAAACGCTCGATGGAGTCACGAAAGATCTCATGGTCGGCGCTGTCCAGCAGGATCAGCAGGTCGATATCGGAGTAGGGGTGCAGTTCGCCACGGCCGTAGCCGCCGACGGCCACCAGGGCGATGTCGGCGTCCTCGCTCCAATCAAACTGCTCCCAGGCCTTTTGCAGGATGTTATCGACGAACCAGGCACGATCCTCGATCAGCCGGCGAATCTCCCGGCCGCTGCGAAAGCGCTCGTCGAGCACCTCGCGGGCCTGGCGGATGGCCTTCTTGAAGGCTGCTATGGGGCTGGCCTTCAGCGCCAGTTCCGCCTGGAACTGGCCACGGTCGAAGAGTTCTGGATCCACCTGGGGCATTGATCGGCTTTCCTTTCTATCTAGGTGTAGGTCACAACATTGCTATCTGGAAAGCCCGCTGCAAGCATCAGGCCGAAACGCGGGGAATCGTGTCGTCGGCGCGCAGGGTGAAGATCTCATAGCCCGTCTCGGTGACCAGCAGGGTATGTTCCCACTGCGCCGAGAGCTTGCGGTCCTTGGTGATGGCCGTCCAGCCGTCGCCCAGCACCTTGGTGTCGGCCTTGCCCTGGTTGATCATCGGTTCGATGGTAAACGTCATGCCTGCCTTGAGTTCCATGCCGGTGCCGGCACGGCCGTAGTGCAGGATCTGTGGCTCTTCGTGGAACACTTTACCGATGCCGTGGCCGCAGAACTCACGGACTACCGAGAAGCCGTTCTTTTCTGCGTGCTTCTGGATCACTTCTCCGATATCGCCCAGGCGGCAGCCCGGCTTGACCAGCTCGATGGCCTTGTACATGCATTCCTGGGTGACCTGGGACAGGCGCTCGGCCCACACCGGCACGTTGCCGACATGGAACATACGGCTGGTGTCGCCGTGATAGCCGTCCTTGATCACGGTGACGTCGATGTTCAGCGTGTCACCGTCCTTGAGCGGCTTGTCGCCTGGGATGCCGTGGCAGACCACGTGGTTGATCGAGGTACAGATCGACTTGGGGAAGCCTTTGTAGTTCAGCGGCGCGGGGATGGCTTTCTGCACGTCGACAATATAGTCATGGCAGATGCGGTCCAGGGCTTCGGTGGTGACGCCGGGCTTGACGTGTTCGGCAATCATTTCCAGTACGTCGGCCGCCAGTTTGCCGGCAACGCGCATACCTGCGATGTCTTCGGCGGTTTTCAGGGTAACGGTCATACAGGCTCTCTCTAGCGCGACGCGCTGAAATCAATACGGTTTACGGGCGTGCGACAAAAAGGTGCAGCGTTCGCACAAGCCCAAAAAACGCGATTCTAACAGACGCAAGGTGTAAACCATGAGTGTCTGGCTATCGCTTCTCTCTATAAGGTGTGGGTATTTTCACCCGATTCAATGGCTTGGGTGGCGCTGGCGGCAAGCAAGTGCGATTGCGGGTTTCGTTTTTGCCGATGCTGTGGTATAAAATGCGCCGCTTTCCGGGGATACCCCGCAAAGCTTAAATCCACACACGTGTCGACACGATGACCTGGGTGCCGGAGGCCTTGAAGCCGCTGGTTGGTCATTGGGATACGTGGAGGCCAAACCCGACTTATTAAGGAACTATCATGTCCCAAGTCAACATGCGCGATATGCTGAAGGCCGGTGTGCACTTCGGTCACCAGACCCGTTACTGGAACCCGAAAATGGGTAAGTACATTTTCGGCGCGCGTAACAAGATCCACATTATCAACCTTGAAAAAACCCTGCCAATGTTCAACGAAGCTCTGACTTTCGTAGAGCGCCTGGCTCAGGGCAAAAACAAGATTCTGTTCGTCGGCACCAAGCGTTCCGCTGGCAAGATCGTTGCTGAAGAAGCAGCACGTTGCGGTTCGCCGTACGTCGATCACCGCTGGTTGGGCGGCATGCTGACCAACTTCAAAACCATCCGTGCTTCCATCAAGCGTCTGCGTGACCTTGAAGTGCAAGCCGAAGACGGTACTTTCGCCAAGCTGACCAAGAAAGAAGCGCTGATGCGCTCCCGTGACCTGGAAAAGCTCGATCGTTCCCTGGGTGGTATCAAGGACATGGGCGGTCTGCCTGACGCACTGTTCGTTATCGACGTTGATCACGAGCGCATCGCGATCACCGAAGCCAACAAGCTGGGTATCCCGGTTATCGGCGTAGTCGATACCAACAGCAGCCCGGAAGGCGTTGACTACATCATCCCAGGCAACGATGACGCAATCCGCGCTATCCAGCTGTACATGGGTTCGATGGCTGACGCTGTAATCCGTGGCCGCAACAATGTTGGCGGCGGCACCGTAGAGTTCGCTGCTGAAGAAGCACCGGTCGCTGCAGCTGAGTAATTGACGCCCTGGCGTTGACTCAGTAAGCAAAAAGGGGGCTTGGCCCCCTTTTTGCCACCTCGAAAACCATTTGTGAGCGGCACAGCTACAGCATCTGTAACGTGCAGCGGTTAACAAGGGTGGTTCGGGAAGAATTGAACGCCCGTACAAGTCGGGTGGAATGGTTGAAAACCTATCCAAGAGGAATTTGAAAATGGCAGCAATTACTGCAGCGTTGGTTAAAGAACTGCGTGAGCGTACTGGCGAAGGCATGATGGATTGCAAGAAAGCCCTGGAAAAGGCTGACGGCGACATCGAAAAAGCCATTGATGACATGCGTGCTTCGGGCGCGATCAAGGCTGCCAAGAAAGCAGGCAACGTCGCTGCTGAAGGCGCTATCGCTCTGAAGGAAGACGGTAAATCTGCCGTTCTGCTGGAAGTGAACTCGCAGACCGACTTCCTGGCTCTGCAGGACGACTTCAAGGCATTTGTTGCTGCTAGCGTTGAAAAAGCGTTCGCCGACAAACTGACTGACGCCGCTCCGCTGATCGCCGCTCAAGAAGCTGATCGTCTGGTACTGGTCGGCAAGGTTGGCGAAAACGTCAACATCCGTCGTCTGGTGCGCGTTGAAGGTGATGTTGTCGGTGGTTACCTGCACGGCAACAAGATCGGTGTTGCAGTTGTCCTCAAGGGCGGCAACGTTGAACTGGCCAAAGACATCGCTATGCACGTAGCGGCCAGCAACCCTGAGTTCCTGCTGCCTTCGGAAGTTTCTGCCGAAGCGATCGAGCGCGAAAAAGCTGTGTTCCTGCAGCTGAACGAAGAAAAAATCAAAGGCAAGCCAGAAAACATTGTTGAGAACATGGTCAAAGGCCGTATCAGCAAGTTCCTGGCCGAAGCAAGCCTGGTTGAGCAGGCGTTCGTCAAGAACCCTGAAATCAAGGTTGGCGAGCTGGCCAAGAAAGCCGGTGCTGAAATCGTTTCCTTCACCTACTTCAAAGTAGGCGACGGCATCGAGAAGCCGGTCGACAACTTCGCTGAAGAAGTTGCTGCCCAGCTGGCTGCCGCTAAGCAATAAGACAGTTTTCAACTGTCGCCCAAGAGAGGCTGCCCGCTCACGCGCGCAGCCTCTTTTCAAATGGGATGCTCAATTTTATTTGGCTTCCCTTTGGAACTGGCTTACAAAGCCGTGTTCCGATGGCGCTGTGACAGCGTCCAGCTAGAGTGAACGCAAGCCGTAAACGGCTCGCCAAGAATTTTTTAAAAATACGCCGCAGGAGAGATTCGCAATGGCTCAGCAGGGCAGTGGTTATCAGGCTCGCTATAAACGCATTCTACTCAAGCTTAGCGGCGAGGCCCTGATGGGCTCGGAAGAGTTCGGGATCGATCCCAAGGTGCTTGACCGCATGGCGCTGGAAGTCGGCCAACTGGTCGGTATCGGCGTCCAGGTCGGCTTGGTGATCGGTGGTGGCAACCTGTTCCGTGGCGCCGCGCTCAGTGCTGCTGGCATGGATCGGGTCACTGGCGACCACATGGGCATGCTGGCCACTGTGATGAACGCCCTGGCCATGCGCGACGCCCTGGAGCGTGCCAACATCTCGGCCATCGTGATGTCGGCCATTTCCATGGTGGGTGTGACCGATCATTATGATCGGCGCAAAGCCATGCGCCACCTGAATGCCAAAGAGGTGGTGATTTTTGCCGCCGGTACCGGCAACCCGTTCTTCACCACCGACTCGGCTGCCTGCCTGCGTGCCATCGAAATTGATGCCGACGTAGTGCTCAAGGCCACCAAGGTCGATGGTGTCTACACTGCCGATCCATTCAAAGACCCGCATGCCGAGAAGTTCGATCATCTGACTTATGATGAAGTGCTGGATCGCAAGCTGGGTGTGATGGACCTGACGGCAATCTGCCTGTGCCGCGACCATAAGATGCCGCTGCGCGTATTTAACATGAACAAGCCCGGCGCCCTGCTGAATATCGTACACGGCGGCGCAGAAGGGACTCTGATCGAGGAAGGCCAACAATGATCAATGAAATCAAGAAAGACGCCCAAGCGCGTATGCAAAAATCCCTGGAGTCTCTGAACCACGCGTTTGGCCAGATTCGTACCGGCAAGGCCCACCCAAGCATCCTGGGCAGCGTGATGGTGCCTTACTACGGCTCCGACACCCCGCTGAGCGGCGTGGCCAACGTGACCGTAAAAGACTCGCGCACCCTGCAGGTCGTGGCCTTCGAGCGCAACATGCTCGCTGCTGTCGACAAGGCTATCCAGAGCGCTGGCCTGAACCTCAACCCGACCAACCTGGGTGAGTTGCTGCTGATCTCCATGCCGGCCCTGACCGAAGAAACCCGCAAGGGCTTCACCAAGCAGGCGCGCAGCGCAGCTGAAGATGCTCGCGTTGCCGTGCGCAACATCCGTCGCGATGCCTTGGGTGACCTGAAGAAACTGGTCAAGGACAAAGAAATCAGCGAAGACGAAGAACGTCGTGCCATCGCCGATATCGATAAGTTGACCAAGGAATCCGAGGCCCTGATCACCAAGGCCACGGAAGAGAAAGAAAAGGACCTGATGGCCGTATAAGGGGTCAGGACGCCTTCATGGAAAAGACCAAGCAGACTGTGCCCTCTGTGGTGCCGCGCCATGTCGCGATCATCATGGATGGGAATAATCGCTGGGCGAAAAAACGCTTTATGCCGGGTGTCGCCGGGCATAAAGCGGGTGTCGATGCGGTACGGGCCGTGATCGAGGTGTGTGCCGAGGCCAAGGTCGAGGTGTTGACCTTGTTTGCCTTCTCCAGTGAAAACTGGCAGCGCCCGGCCGAAGAGGTCAGCGCCTTGATGGACCTGTTCTTCAAGGCCTTGCGTCGTGAGGCCAAGCGCCTGAACGACAACAATATCAGCCTGCGTATCATCGGCGATCGCTCGCGGTTCCATCCGGAACTGCAGACGGCCATGCGTGAGGCCGAGGCTATCACTGCTGGCAGCAACCGCTTCGTCCTGCAAATCGCCGCCAACTATGGCGGACAGTGGGACATTGCTCAGGCTGCGCAGCGCCTGGCGCGTGAAGTACAGGCCGGTCATCTGCGGCCGGAAGACATCACGCCCGAGTTGTTGCAAACCTGTCTGGTGACCGGCGACCTGCCGTTGCCGGACCTGTGCATCCGTACCGGTGGCGAGCACCGCATCAGCAACTTCCTGTTGTGGCAGTTGGCCTATACCGAATTGTACTTCTCCGACCTGTTCTGGCCGGACTTCAAACACGATGCCATGCGTAATGCGCTGGCCGATTTCGCTTCCCGTCAGCGTCGCTTCGGTAAAACGAGCGAGCAGATCGAAGCTGGAGCCCGGGTTTAATGCTTAAACAACGAATCATCACGGCACTGATCCTGCTGCCGATCGCCCTGTGCGGGTTTTTCCTGCTCGAAGGCGCAGGCTTTGCGCTGTTCATTGGTTTGGTCGTGACCCTGGGCGCCTGGGAATGGGCGCGCCTGGCAGGGTTTGCCGAACAACTGCCGCGGGTGGTGTACGCCGCCGTTGTCGCGTTGTTGCTGTTCCTGATGTACATCCTGCCGGATGTCGCACCCTGGGTGCTCGGGGCAGCGGTGCTGTGGTGGGCGTTGGCGACATTCCTCGTATTGACCTATCCGCGGACCAGCAGCAAGTGGTCCAGCGTCGCCTGCAAGCTGGTGATCGGCCTGCTGATCCTGCTGCCGGCCTGGCAGGGCCTGGTCTATATCAAGCATATGGCCCTGGGCAACTGGTTGATCATGGCGGTGATGGTCCTGGTCTGGGGCGCGGATATCGGTGCGTACTTCTCCGGCCGTGCCTTTGGCAAGCGTAAGCTGGCCCCGGCGGTCAGCCCCGGCAAGAGCTGGGAAGGGGTATACGGCGGACTGGCCTTGACGTTGTTGATTACCCTGGTTGTTGGCGTTATGCGTGATTGGGGGGGCAAACAAATCCTCCTGGCCCTGATGGGCGCGGCGGTGGTCGTACTGATCTCGGTGGTCGGCGACCTGACCGAAAGCATGTTCAAGCGCCAGGCGGGCATCAAGGACAGCAGTAACCTGCTGCCGGGCCATGGCGGTGTGCTGGACCGCATCGACAGCCTGACGGCGGCGATCCCGGTGTTTGCCGTATTGTTGTGGATGGCCGCTTCGTGAGCCGCCTGCAGCAGGTCACCGTGCTGGGGGCAACCGGCTCGGTCGGATTGAGCACGCTGGATGTGATTGCCCGTCACCCTGAGCGCTACCAGGTATTTGCCCTGACCGGCTTCAGTCGCTTGAGCGAGCTGTTGGCGCTGTGCGTGCGGCACCGGCCGCAGTTCGCAGTGGTGCCGGACGGGACCGCTGCCCGTGGTTTGCAGGACGATCTGCGGGCTGCGGGCCTGTCGACCCAGGTGTTGGTCGGCGAGGAGGGCTTGTGCCAGGTGTCCGCTGCCTCTGAAGTGGATACCGTGGTCGCTGCTATTGTCGGCGCCGCGGGTTTGCGTCCAACCCTCGCAGCGGTGGATGCTGGCAAAAAGATCCTGTTGGCCAATAAAGAAGCGCTGGTCATGTCCGGCGCGCTGTTTATGCAGGCCGTGCGCAAGAGCGCAGCGGTACTGTTACCGCTGGACAGCGAACACAACGCGATTTTTCAGTGCATGCCGGGCGATTTTGCCCGCGGCCTGAGCCAGGTCGGCGTACGGCGTATCCTGCTGACAGCCTCTGGCGGCCCGTTCCGTCAGACGCCGCTGGCCGAGCTGGAGCACGTCTCTCCCGATCAGGCTTGCGCTCATCCCAATTGGTCGATGGGGCGCAAGATCTCGGTGGATTCGGCCAGCATGATGAACAAGGGCCTGGAACTGATCGAAGCCTGCTGGTTGTTTGATGCTCGCGCCGATCAGGTCGAAGTGGTGATTCATCCGCAAAGTGTGATTCATTCCCTGGTCGACTACGTGGATGGCTCGGTGCTGGCCCAGTTGGGCAACCCGGACATGCGCACGCCGATTGCCAATGCCCTGGCATGGCCAGAGCGGATTGACTCGGGTGTGGCGCCCCTGGACCTGTTTGCCATTGCCCGCCTGGATTTCGAAGCACCGGATGATCAGCGCTTCCCTTGCCTGCGCCTGGCACGTGAGGCGGCAGAGGCGGGCAACAGCGCTCCGGCGATGCTCAATGCGGCGAATGAGGTCGCGGTTGCTGCGTTTCTTGATCGGCGCATCCGCTTTCCACAGATCGCGAGTATCATCGAGGAAATTTTGAGCCTTGAGCCGGTGGTTGCCGTGAATGATTTGGGCGCCGTGTTCGAGGCGGATGCCAAGGCCCGGGTCTTGGCCGAGCAATGGTTGAAACGCCACGCAGGTTAGTCGGCAGGCGCGGGATTGGAATGCGGAGAGATTAGATGAGTGCGCTCTACATGATTATCGGCACCCTGGTTGCTCTGGGTGTGCTGGTCACTTTCCACGAATTCGGTCATTTCTGGGTGGCGCGCCGTTGTGGCGTCAAAGTCCTGCGCTTTTCCGTGGGTTTTGGCATGCCGCTGCTGCGCTGGCACGACCGCAAGGGCACCGAATTCGTGATTGCCGCCATTCCCCTGGGTGGCTACGTCAAGATGCTCGACGAGCGCGAAGGCGAAGTGCCGGCTGATCAGTTGGATCAATCTTTCAATCGCAAGACCGTTCGTCAGCGGATCGCTATCGTGGCTGCCGGCCCGATCGCCAACTTCCTGCTGGCCATGGTGTTCTTCTGGGTCCTGGCAATGCTGGGCAGCCAGCAAGTGCGGCCGGTCATCGGTGCGGTGGAGGCGGGCAGCATCGCCGCCAAGGCCGGTTTGAGCGCCGGGCAGGAAATTGTTGCTATTGATGGCGAGCCTACTACAGGCTGGGGGGCGGTCAATCTGCAGCTGGTTCGCCGCCTGGGTGAGAGCGGCACCGTACAACTGGTAGTGCGCGAGCAGGACTCCACGGCCGAGACACCGCGCGAGCTGGTCCTGGACAAGTGGCTCAAGGGCGCTGATGAGCCTGATCCGATCAAGTCCCTCGGTATTCGTCCATGGCGCCCGGCACTGCCGCCGGTATTGGCTGAGCTCGATCCGAAGGGGCCGGCCCAGGCGGCCGGCCTGAAGACCGGTGATCGTTTGCTGGCCCTGGATGGTCAGGCGCTAGGTGACTGGCAGCAAGTGGTCGATCTGGTTCGTGTACGTCCTGATACGAAAATTGTGCTGAAAGTTGAGCGCGACGGTGCTCAAATCGACGTCCCTGTCACCCTCGCGGTGCGTGGAGAGGCCAAGGCAGCCGGCGGATACCTGGGCGCCGGGGTCAAAGGTGTCGAATGGCCGTCATCGATGGTGCGGGAGGTCAGTTTCGGGCCATTGGCTGCAATTGGCGAAGGTGCAAGACGCACTTGGACCATGAGTGTGCTGACCCTCGATTCGCTGAAGAAAATGTTGTTCGGCGAGCTCTCGGTAAAAAACTTGAGTGGACCGATAACCATTGCTAAAGTGGCGGGCGCTTCTGCCCAGTCGGGCGTTGCTGATTTCCTGAATTTCCTGGCTTATCTGAGTATTAGCCTAGGAGTTCTGAATTTGTTGCCCATTCCAGTATTGGATGGGGGGCATCTGTTGTTTTATCTCGTCGAGTGGGTGCGTGGTCGCCCCTTGTCGGATCGGGTGCAGGGTTGGGGGATACAGATCGGTATCAGTTTGGTGGTCGGGGTGATGTTGTTAGCCTTGGTCAACGATCTGGGACGTCTGTAACGCTTCGCTGAATTGCGAATCTGCCGCATTTTGCGGCAGTTTGTTTATTGCCAGTTGGAATAAGAAAGGACTTCATGAAACGTCTGCTGCTAACTGCGGTTCTCACCGTATTGATGATCGCCGAAGTTCACGCCGAGTCCTTCACCATCTCCGATATTCGCGTCAACGGCCTCCAGCGGGTTTCCGCGGGTAGCGTCTTTGGCGCCTTGCCGTTGAACGTTGGGGAACAGGCTGACGACCGTCGCCTGGTGGAATCCACTCGTGCGCTGTTCAAAACCGGCTTCTTTCAAGATATCCAACTGGGTCGTGAAGGCAACGTCCTGGTCATCACTGTCGTCGAGCGGCCTTCTGTCGCCAGTATCGAGATCGAAGGCAACAAGGCGATCTCCACTGAAGACTTGATGAAGGGTCTCAAACAGTCCGGCCTGGCCGAAGGCGAGATCTTCCAGCGTGCCACCCTCGAAGGCGTGCGTAACGAGCTGCAACGTCAATACGTTGCCCAGGGCCGTTACTCCGCTTCCGTGGAAACCGAAGTGGTGCCGCAGCCGCGCAACCGTGTCGGCCTGAAGGTCAACATCAACGAAGGCACTGTGGCGGCGATCCAGCACATCAACGTGGTGGGTAACACCAAGTTCGCCGACGACGACCTGATCGACCTGTTCGAACTCAAGACCACCAACTGGCTGTCGTTCTTCAAGAACGATGACAAGTACGCCCGTGAAAAACTCTCCGGTGACCTGGAGCGCCTGCGTTCCTACTATCTGGACCGTGGCTATATCAACATGGATATCGCCTCGACCCAGGTGTCCATCACCCCGGACAAGAAACACGTGTAC
This sequence comes from Pseudomonas sp. FP818, assembly GCF_030687335.1. Taxonomy (NCBI): domain Bacteria; kingdom Pseudomonadati; phylum Pseudomonadota; class Gammaproteobacteria; order Pseudomonadales; family Pseudomonadaceae; genus Pseudomonas; species Pseudomonas sp. FP818. Next base: position 1,281,065 of record NZ_CP117427.1, read on the forward strand.
ATCACCGTCAACGTCAACGAAGGCGAGAAGTACCGCGTTCGTGACGTGAAGCTCAGCGGCGACCTGAAAGTGCCTGAAGACCAGGTCAAGTCCCTGCTGCTGGTCCAGAAGGACCAGGTGTTCTCGCGCAAGCTGATGACCACGACTTCCGAGCTGATCACCCGTCGCCTGGGTAACGAAGGCTATACCTTCGCCAACGTCAACGGCGTGCCGACCCCGCACGATGATGACCACACTGTGGACATCACCTTTGTCGTCGATCCAGGCAAGCGTGCCTACGTCAACCGCATCAACTTCCGTGGCAACACCAAGTCCGAGGACGAAGTGCTGCGTCGTGAAATGCGCCAGATGGAAGGTGGCTGGGCTTCGACCTACCTGATTGACCAGTCCAAGACCCGTCTTGAGCGCCTGGGCTTCTTCAAGGAAGTCAACGTCGAAACCCCGGCCGTACCGGGTGTGGATGACCAGGTCGACGTGAACTACGCCGTGGAAGAACAAGCCTCCGGCTCGATCACCGCCAGCGTCGGTTTTGCACAGAGTGCCGGCCTGATCCTTGGTGGCTCGATCACCCAGAACAACTTCCTGGGTACTGGTAACAAGGTTTCCATCGGCCTGACCCGCAGTGAATACCAGAGCCGCTACAACTTCGGTTATGTGGACCCCTACTGGACTGCTGATGGTGTGAGCCTGGGCTACAACGCTTTCTACCGCACCACCGACTACAAAGACCTCGACGTCGACGTTGCAAGCTATGCGATCGACAGCCTGGGTGCCGGTGTCAACGTGGGCTACCCGATCAGTGAGACTTCGCGTCTGACCTTCGGCCTGACCGCGCAGCAGGATGAGATCAAGACCGGTGTCTACACCGTGGACGAAATCTTCGACTTCACCCGCCGCGAAGGTGACAAGTTCCTCAACTTCAAGGCCTCGGCCGGTTGGTCCGAGTCCACCCTGAACAAAGGCGTGCTGGCGACCCGTGGTCATTCCCAGAGCCTGACCCTGGAAGCCACCACCCCTGGTAGCGACCTGTCGTTCTTCAAACTCGACTACCGTGGCCAGTTGTTCACGCCGTTGAGCGATAACTACACCATGCGCCTGCACACGGAACTGGGCTATGGTGATGGCTACGGTTCGACCGATGGCCTGCCGTTCTACGAGAACTACTACGCCGGTGGTTTCAACTCGGTACGTGGCTTCAAGGACAGCACCCTGGGTCCACGTGGTACGCCAAGCCGTGGTGTTGCCGAAACCGGTAACGTCGGCACCGTGCGTGACTCGGACAATGATCCGCTGCCATTCGGTGGTAACGTGCTGATTCAAGGTGGTGCGGAAATTCTGTTCCCGCTGCCGTTCGTCAAGGACCAGCGTTCCCTGCGGACCTCGGTCTTCTGGGATGTGGGTAACGTATTCGACTCCAAGTGCGAGCAGATCCGTAACCCAAGCGGCTTGAAGTCCAACACCCAGTGCAACGACGTCAGCCTGAGCAATCTGGCCAGTTCCGTGGGTGTGGGTGTGACCTGGATTACTGCCCTGGGTCCTCTGAGCTTCGCCTTGGCGATGCCAGTCAAGAAACCGGATAACGCTGAAACCCAGATTTTCCAATTTTCCCTCGGCCAGACGTTCTAAGCGTCCGACCCAAGATAACGACAACGGATTCTGTAGGAGTGCATCGTGCGTAAGTTGACTCAATTGGTTCTTCTGGCAACTGTGCTGGTAGCGACCCCGGCGTTTGCCGAAATGAAAATCGCCGTCCTGAACTATCAGATGGCTCTGCTGGAATCCGATGCGGCCAAGAAGTACGCCGTGGATGCCGAGAAGAAATTTGGTCCGCAACTGACCAAGCTCAAGACCCTGGAAAGCAGCGCCAAGGGCATCCAGGATCGTCTGGTCGCCGGTGGCGATAAAATGCAGCAAGGCGAGCGCGAGCGTCTGGAGCTTGAGTTCAAGCAAAAGGCCCGTGACTATCAGTTCCAGTCCAAGGAGCTGAACGAAGCCAAGGCTGTTGCTGACCGTGAAATGCTCAAGCAACTGAAGCCAAAACTCGACAGCGCCGTGGAAGCAGTCATCAAGAAAGGTGCCTTTGACCTGGTCTTCGAGCGTGGCGCCGTGATTGACGTCAAGCCTCAATACGACATCACCCGCCAGGTGATCGAGCGCATGAACCAGCTGAAGTAAGCCATGACCGCGACTATCAAACTCGGTCAATTGGCCGAGTTCCTGGGGGCTACCTTGAGTGGCTCCCCGGAGAAGGAAATCACTGGGCTAGCCACCTTGCAGGAGGCTGGCCCAGCTCAGTTGAGCTTCCTCGCAAATCCCCAATACCGTAAATACCTGGGCGACAGCCAGGCTGCAGCCGTATTGCTGAAGGCCGCTGACGCCGAGACGTTTGCCGGGGATGCGCTGGTGGTGGCTGACCCTTACGCGGCTTACGCGCGGGTGTCGCACCTGTTCGATCCGAAACCCAAAGCGGCTCCTGGTATCCATCCTTCTGCTGTCATCGCCGATGATGCTCAGGTAGATCCTGCGGCGAGCATCGGGGCTTTTGTGGTGATCGAGAGTGGTGCGCGCATTGGCGCCGGTGTGACCGTAGGCGCTCATTGCTTTATCGGTGCCCGCAGTGAAATCGGTGCAGGTGGCTGGCTCGCGCCGCGCGTGACCCTGTACCACGATGTGCGTATCGGGCAGCGAGTGGTGATTCAGTCGGGTGCCGTGATCGGCGGCGAAGGCTTTGGCTTCGCCAACGAGAAGGGCATCTGGCAGAAGATCGCCCAGGTCGGCGGTGTGCTGATCGGTGATGATGTGGAGATTGGCGTCAACACTGCCGTCGATCGCGGGGCCCTGGCCGATACCGTGATTGGCAATGGTGTGAAGCTGGACAACCAGATCCAGATCGCCCACAACGTACAGATTGGCGATCACACGGCCATGGCCGCGTGTGTCGGCATCTCTGGCAGCACCAAGATCGGCAAGCATTGCATGCTGGCCGGCGGTGTCGGCTTGGTGGGCCATATTGAAATCTGCGACAACGTATTCATTACCGGAATGACCATGGTGACCCACTCGATTACCGAGCCAGGGGCCTACTCTTCCGGTACAGCGATGCAACCCGCGGCCGAGTGGCGCAAGAGCGCGGCCCGTTTAAGGCAGCTCGACGACATGGCGCGGCGCCTGAAACATCTGGAAAAGCGTGTTGGGGACGTGACCCCTGGCAGTAATGTTTCATCAGATGGCTGATACCATTTCCATATCAAGTGTGCACAGCAGCTAGACTGCCTTCTTGATTTGCTAGAGGGGCGTGCCTTAGTCCGCGCGCTCCCAATCTTTATTACAGGCTTCCCCCCGAAATGATGGACATCAACGAGATTCGCGAATACCTGCCTCACCGTTACCCGTTCCTGCTGGTGGACCGTGTAGTGGAACTGAATGTTGAGGAAAAGCGCATTCGTGCCTACAAGAATGTCAGCATCAACGAACCATTCTTCAACGGTCACTTTCCCGCGCATCCGATCATGCCGGGCGTGTTGATCATTGAGGCAATGGCCCAGGCCGCTGGTATCCTCGGTTTTAAAATGCTCGACCTCAAGCCTGCCGATGGCACGCTTTACTATTTCGTGGGCTCCGACAAGCTGCGCTTCCGCAACCCGGTCACCCCAGGTGACCAGTTGATCCTGGAAGCCAAGTTCGTGAGCTGCAAGCGCCAGATCTGGAAATTCGAATGCCAGGCCTCCGTTGACGGCAAGCCTGTGTGTTCCGCCGAAATCATCTGTGCGGAACGCAAACTATGAGTTTGATTGACCCTCGCGCAATCATCGATCCGACGGCCGTGCTGGCCGCCGACGTTGAGGTCGGCCCCTGGTCGATCATCGGCGCAGGTGTGGAAATCGGCGAGGGGACTGTCATCGGGCCGCACGTGATCCTCAAGGGTCCGACCCGCATTGGCAAACACAACCGCATCTACCAGTTCTCCTCGGTAGGCGAAGATACGCCGGACATGAAGTACAAGGGTGAGGAAACCCGCCTGGTAATCGGTGATCACAACATCATTCGTGAAGGCGTGACCATTCATCGTGGCACAGTGCAGGATCGGGCGGAAACGACCCTGGGTGATCACAATCTGGTGATGGCCTACGCCCATATCGGTCACGACAGTGTGATCGGCAACCACTGCATCCTCGTCAATAACACTGCGCTGGCCGGCCATGTGCACGTTGACGACTGGGCGATTCTTTCCGGTTTCACCCTGGTGCATCAGTACTGTCATATTGGTGCCCATAGCTTTTCCGGCATGGGTACCGCTATTGGCAAGGATGTACCGGCGTTCGTCACGGTTTTTGGCAACCCTGCCGAAGCCCGCAGCATGAACTTCGAAGGCATGCGCCGACGTGGTTTCAGCGAAGATGCCATCCACGCCCTGCGCCGCGCTTACAAAGTGGTGTATCGCCAGGGGCTGACGGTTGACCAGGCGCTGGCCGAGCTGGCCGAGCCGGCGGCGCTGTTTCCAGAAGTTGCCATCTTCCGCGATTCGATCCAGGCATCGACTCGCGGCATCACCCGCTGATCATGGCCACGCTGCGTATTGCATTGGTGGCCGGAGAAGCTTCCGGCGATATCCTCGGCGCTGGCCTGATGCGCGCCATCAAGGCGCAGCATCCAGCCGTTGAATTCATTGGGGTCGGCGGCCCGCTGATGCAGGCCGAAGGCCTGACTTCCTACTTTCCCATGGAGCGTTTGTCGGTCATGGGGCTGGTGGAAGTGCTGGGGCGCCTGCGCGAGCTGCTTGCTCGGCGCAAACTGCTGATCCAGACCCTGATTGCAGAAAAACCGGACGTCTTTATCGGTATCGACGCACCGGACTTCACCCTCAATATCGAACTCAAACTGCGTCAGGCCGGGATCAAGACCGTGCATTACGTCAGCCCGTCCGTATGGGCGTGGCGGCAAAAGCGTGTGCTGAAGATCCGCGAAGGCTGCGACCTGATGCTGACCCTGCTGCCTTTCGAGGCGCGGTTCTACGAAGAGAAGGGCGTGCCGGTCAGGTTTGTCGGCCACACCCTTGCCGATACCATCCCGCTGCAGGCTGATCGCGCCGCCGCCCGCGCCGAGTTGGGCCTGCCCGACGGGCCGCTGGTGGCGTTGATGCCCGGTAGCCGTGGTGGTGAAGTCGGGCGCCTGGGCGCACTGTTTTTCGATGCGGCCGAGCGTCTGCTGGCCTTGAAACCCGGGGTGCGGTTTGTACTGCCGTGCGCGAGCCCGCAACGGCGTGCACAGATCGAGGCTTTGCTGGTAGGACGTGACCTGCCGTTGACCCTGCTCGACGGTGGTTCGCACCTGGCCCTGGCGGCCTGTGATGCGGTGTTGATCGCCTCCGGTACCGCCACGCTGGAGGCTTTGCTCTACAAGCGGCCGATGGTTGTGGCCTATCGCCTGGCGCCGCTGACCTACTGGATTCTCAAGCGCATGGTCAAAAGCCCGTACATCTCCTTGCCCAACCTGCTGGCCCAGCGGTTGTTGGTGCCGGAGTTGCTGCAGGACGCTGCTACCCCCGAGGCCTTGGCCCAGACCATTCTGCCGTTGATCGATGGTGGCGAAGAGCAAACCCGCGGCTTTGACGAAATTCACCGTACCTTGCGCCGTGATGCGTCGAACCAGGCCGCAGACGCCGTGTTGACCTTGATCGGCCGCCAGCAGGAAACCCTATGAAGACGCAAATGGGCCTGGATTTCAGCCTGGTCGCCCAAACCCACGAACTGGTCGCCGGTGTCGATGAAGTAGGGCGCGGCCCGTTGTGCGGCGCAGTGGTCACGGCGGCGGTGATTCTTGATCCGAATCGTCCGATCCTCGGTCTCAACGACTCGAAGAAGCTCACCGAAGCCCGTCGTGAAAAGCTTTTTGATGAAATTTGCGAAAAAGCCCTCAGCTGGCATATCGCCCGGGCCGAAGTCGAAGAAATCGACGAACTGAACATCCTGCATGCCACGATGCTGGCCATGCAGCGCGCCGTCGAGGGTCTGCACATCACCCCCAAGCTGGCGATGATCGACGGCAATCGCTGCCCGAAGCTGGCGATGCCGGCCGAGGCGGTGGTCAAGGGTGACAGTAAGGTGCCGGCAATTGCCGCCGCCTCCATCCTGGCCAAGGTCAGTCGTGACCGTGAGATGGCGGCGTTCGAATTGATCTATCCGGGCTATGGCATTGGTGGCCATAAAGGCTACCCGACGCCCGTTCATCTGGAAGCCCTGGCCCGATTGGGCCCGACGCCGATCCACCGCCGCTCGTTTGCCCCGGTACGCCAGGCTTATGAGGTGCGCGAAAGCCTGGTCGAGCTTTAGGCGCAGGCTGATGTTTTACTCAAGGCCCGGTACAATCCGGGCCTTGTTGTTTTCACACGTATCTAGACAGGATCACTATGCCGGCTTCATTCGTTCACCTGCGCCTGCACACTGAATACTCCCTGGTCGACGGCCTGGTACGGATCAAACCGCTGGTCAAAACCCTGGTGGGCATGAATATGCCGGCCGTGGCGGTGACCGACCAGAACAACATGTGCTCCCTGGTCAAGTTCTACAAGAGCGCCATGGGCGCCGGCATCAAGCCGATCTGCGGCGCCGACTTGTGGCTGTCCAATAAAGACCCCGATAACGCCTTGAGTCGCATCAGCCTGTTGGCAATGAACGGCGTGGGTTATCGCAACCTGACTGAACTGATTTCCCGCGGTTTTATCGACGGCCAGCGCAACGGCTCGATCATCATCGAGCGCGAATGGGTAGCCGAGGCCAGCGAAGGGCTGATCATGCTGTCGGCTGCCAAGGAAGGAGAGGTCGGCCTCGCCTTGCTGGGCGGCAATCCCCAGGAGGCAGAAGTGCTCGCCCGGGAGTGGATGGCGGTGTTCCCTGACCGCTTCTACCTGGAAGTTCAGCGCACCAATCGCCCCAACGACGAAGAGCACCTGCACGCTGCCGTGGCCCTGGCCGAAAAGCTGGGTGCGCCGCTGGTCGCCACCAACGATGTGCGTTTTATCAAGAAGGAAGACTTCGAGGCCCACGAAACCCGCGTGTGTATCGGCGAAGGCCGGGCGCTGGACGATCCGCGTCGCTCGAAGAACTACAGCGAAGAGCAGTACCTCAAAAGCGCCGAGGAAATGGCTGAGCTGTTCAGCGATTTGCCCGAGGCCCTGGAAAACTCCGTCGAAATTGCCAAGCGCTGCAATATCGAAGTGAAGCTGGGCAAACACTTTTTGCCCAACTTCCCGATTCCCGATGGCATGACCATCGACGAGTATTTCCGCAAGGTGTCGTTCGATGGTCTGGAAGAGCGTCTTTCCGTCCTGCTGCCCAAGGACACCACCGAAGACTACGAGGCCAAGCGCCAGGTGTATGTCGACCGGCTGAACTTCGAGCTGGATATCATTATCCAGATGGGGTTCCCCGGTTACTTCCTGATCGTAATGGACTTTATCCAGTGGGCCAAAAGCAACGGCGTGCCGGTGGGCCCTGGCCGGGGGTCGGGTGCCGGCTCGCTGGTGGCTTATGTGCAGAAGATCACCGACCTTGACCCGCTGGAATATGACCTGCTGTTCGAACGGTTCCTGAACCCGGAACGGGTATCGATGCCCGACTTCGACGTCGACTTCTGCATGGATGGTCGCGACCGGGTCATCGAATATGTGGCCGAAAAATATGGCCGTAACGCTGTAAGCCAGATCATCACCTTTGGTTCCATGGCGGCCAAGGCGGTAATTCGCGACGTGGCGCGGGTACAGGGCAAGTCCTACGGTCTGGCGGATCGTCTGTCGAAGATGATCCCCTTTGAAGTCGGCATGACCCTGGAAAAGGCCTACGAGCAGGAAGAAATCCTGCGCGACTTCATCAAGGTCGATGAAGAAGCCGCCGAAATCTGGGACATGGCGCGCAAGCTCGAAGGCGTGGTGCGTAACGTTGGTAAGCACGCCGGTGGCGTGGTAATCGCGCCGACCAAGCTGACAGACTTTTCGCCGATCTATTGCGACGAAGAAGGCGATGGCCTGGTAACCCAGTTCGACAAGGATGACGTGGAGGCGGCCGGCCTGGTGAAGTTCGACTTCCTCGGCCTGCGTACCCTGACGATCATCGACTGGGCGCTCAAGACCATCAACCGTGAGCGCGCCAAGGTGGATGAAGCGCCGCTGGATATCGCTTTTATCCCACTGGACGACAAACCCACCTACGCGCTGCTGCAAAAAGCCGAAACCACTGCGGTGTTCCAGCTTGAATCCCGCGGCATGAAGGAGCTGATCAAAAAGCTCAAGCCCGACTGCCTGGAAGACTTGATCGCACTGGTGGCCCTGTTCCGTCCGGGCCCGCTGCAATCGGGCATGGTGGACGACTTTATCAACCGTAAGCACGGGCGCGCCGAACTGGCTTACCCGCACTCCGACTACCAGTACGAAGGCCTCAAGCCGGTACTGGCACCGACCTACGGCATCATCCTGTATCAGGAACAGGTGATGCAGATCGCCCAGGTCATGGCCGGCTACACCCTTGGCGGTGCGGACATGCTGCGCCGGGCCATGGGTAAGAAAAAACCCGAGGAAATGGCCAAGCAGCGCGGCGGCTTCATTGAGGGTTGCGCCACCAACAATATCGACGCCGACCTGGCCGGTAACATCTTTGACCTGGTGGAAAAGTTCGCCGGTTATGGTTTCAACAAATCCCACTCCGCCGCCTACGGCCTGGTGTCATACCAGACTGCCTGGCTGAAGGCCCACTACCCGGCGCCGTTCATGGCGGCGGTGCTGTCGGCGGATATGCACAACACCGACAAGGTCGTGACCTTGATCGAAGAAGTGCGGACCATGAAGCTGCGCCTCGACGCGCCGGACGTGAACGCCTCGGAGTTCAAGTTCACGGTGAACGACGAAGGTCGCATCATCTATGGCCTGGGCGCGATCAAGGGCGTGGGCGAAGGCCCGGTTGAGGCGATTACCGAGGCGCGCCAGGACGGTCCGTTCAAGGACCTGTTCGACTTCTGCGCCCGGGTCGACCTCAAGCGCATCAACAAACGTACCCTCGATGGCCTGATCCGCAGCGGCGCACTTGACCGTCTTGGTCCGTACTTCCATGACGAGTCGAAGGCCTACCAGGCCAATATCGACCGTAACCGCGCGGTACTGCTGACCGCCATGGAAGAAGCGATCAAGGCCGCTGAACAAACCGCCCGCACCCATGACAGTGGGCATGCCGACCTGTTTGGCGGGTTGTTCGTCGAAGAAGATGCCGATGTGTACGCTAACCACCGCAAGGCCAAGGAGCTGACCCTCAAGGAACGCCTCAAGGGTGAAAAAGACACCCTGGGCCTGTACCTCACCGGCCACCCGATTGACGAATATGAGGGCGAAATCCGGCGTTTTGCCCGCCAGCGCATCATCGACCTGAAACCGGCGCGCGATACCCAGACCGTGGCCGGGATGATCATTGCCCTGCGGGTAATGAAGAACAAAAAGGGCGACAAGATGGGTTTCATCACCCTCGACGACCGCTCCGGGCGTATCGAAGCGTCGCTGTTTGCCGATGCGTTCCATTCCGCGCAGTCGCTGTTGCAGACCGACGCGATGGTGGTGGTGGAGGGCGAGGTCAGCAACGATGACTTCTCCGGCGGCCTGCGCCTGCGGATCAAACGCGTAATGAGCATGGAAGATGCCCGCACCAACCTGGCCGAAAGCCTGCGCCTGAAGGTGAAAACCGAAGCGCTCAAGGGCGATCAGCTACGCTGGCTGGGGGATCTGCTCAAACGTCACCGTGGTGCGTGCCCGGTGACCATGGAGTACACCGGCAGCGATGCCAAGGCGATGTTGCAGTTTGGCGAGACGTGGCGAATTGACCCGGCTGATGGCTTGATTCAAGCATTGCGTGACCAGTTCGGGCGTGACAACGTCTTCCTCCAATACCGTTGACGGTCAGGGCTGCCCTTGTACCCCTGACCTCGACTCGACATTTAATCTCGACCTTGACGCGCCTCTCCCTTAAGGTAGGGCGCGAATAGACAACCGGCTGGCCAGGCACTCCCTGGCCGTCGACCCAAGACGGACGCTTATGAACCCGAATTTTCTTGATTTCGAACAGCCGATCGCTGACCTGCAAGCCAAGATCGAAGAGCTGCGCCTGGTCGGCAATGACAATTCGCTGAATATCGGCGATGAAATCTCCCGCCTGCAAGACAAGAGCAAGACGCTCACCGAAGACATCTTCGGCAAGCTGACCAGCTGGCAGATCGCGCGCCTGGCCCGCCACCCGCGCCGTCCGTACACCCTGGACTACATCGACCACATTTTCACCGAATTCGACGAGCTGCATGGCGACCGCCACTTCTCCGATGATGCGGCGATTGTCGGCGGCATTGCCCGCCTGGATGACCAGCCGGTGATGGTGATCGGTCACCAGAAAGGCCGTGAAGTGCGCGAGAAAGTGCGTCGCAACTTCGGCATGCCGCGTCCGGAAGGCTACCGCAAGGCCTGCCGCCTGATGGAAATGGCTGAACGTTTCAAGATGCCGATCCTGACTTTTATCGACACCCCGGGCGCCTACCCAGGCATCGACGCTGAAGAGCGCAACCAGAGCGAAGCGATTGCCTGGAACCTGCGGGTGATGGCGCGTCTGAAAACCCCGATCATCGCTACCGTGATCGGTGAAGGCGGTTCCGGTGGTGCGCTGGCCATTGGCGTCTGCGACCAACTGAACATGCTGCAATACTCCACCTATGCGGTGATCTCGCCGGAAGGTTGCGCCTCGATCCTGTGGAAAACCGCAGAAAAGGCCCCCGATGCTGCCGAAGCCATGGGGATCACCGCTGATCGCCTGAAAGGCCTGGGTATCGTCGATAAAGTGATTGCCGAACCCCTGGGCGGCGCTCACCGCGACCCGGCGGCCGCATCGGCCACCATCCGCGCCGAACTCTGCGCGCAGTTGGACATGCTCAAGAAATTCGACAACGAGGCGCTGCTGGCCCGTCGTTACGAGCGCCTGATGAGCTACGGTCTCTAAGCTACTGCATTACCCTGTGGGAGCGGGCTTGCCCGCGATAGCAATGTGTCAGTGCCAGATGGGTTGACTGGTACACCGCTGTCGCGGGCAAGCCCGCTCCCACATTTGCGTTGTATATGCTTGGCTAACGTATTCCAGTTTTGCGGCGGTAACGTGCGATGAAACCAACTCTAACCGCCAAACTCCTGCAAACCCTGGCCCCCTGGCGCGACGCCCCGGCCTGGCAGATCGCCTACTCCGGCGGACTCGACTCCACGGTTCTGCTGCACCTCCTTGCCGATCTGGCAAAAACCCAATCCTTGCCGCCACTGCAGGCTATCCATGTTCACCACGGCCTCCAGGTTGCGGCCGACGCGTGGCCAGCCCATTGCCAGGCGGTCTGTGATGCCGCCGGTGTGCCGCTGCGGGTCATGCGTGTGCAGGTGCCATCGGGTGCAAGCCTGGAGCGTGCGGCCCGTGACGCGCGCTACCAGGCGTTCGCCGAGGCAATCGGCCCAGGTGAGTTGCTACTCACTGGCCAGCACCGTGACGATCAGGCCGAGACCTTGCTGTTTCGCCTGCTGCGGGGCGCGGGAGTGCGGGGCCTCACCGGCATGCCCGCCCAGCGATCTTTGGGTGGGGGGCACCTGATGCGGCCGCTGCTGGAGGTGTCGCGAGCCGAACTGGAAACTTACGCCCGCGAGCAGCAGTTGAGCTGGATCGAAGACCCCTCCAACGGCGACCCACGCTTTTCCCGGAATTACCTGCGCCATCATGTGTTTCCCGTACTTACGGCGCGCTGGCCCCAGGCCGTGAATAGCCTGGCCCGTACTGCCGGGCATCTGGCGCAGGCCCAGGAGCTGCTCGATGAGTTGGCGCAACTGGATATGCAGGCCGCTCAACTGCCGTCGGCGTTTCCCTGGCTGGCGCTGCCATCGTTGGCACTTGCGCCACTGCGCGATCTTTCCGACGCTCGGCAGCGCAACGTCCTGCGCTATTGGCTGGCGCCGTTGACGGCGATGCCCGACAGCGAACATTGGGTTGGTTGGAGCGCCTTGCGCGATGCCAAGGAGGACGCGCAGCCGGTGTGGCGTTTGGCTGACGGCCAATTGCAGCGTTGCAACGATCGTATCTGGTGGATACCTACCAATTGGTCAGAGTTTTCCGACAGTCCTTTGAGCTGGTCGCACCCGCAAAACCCACTACAGTTACCTGGCAACGGGCAGTTGTATTTCAGCGGGCATGCCCCTGAAGGCCCTTTGAGCATCCGCTACCGCCAGGGCGGTGAAGTCATGGACGTGCCCGGCCGTGGCCGGCGCGACCTCAAGCGTCTGCTCAACGAAACGGCTGTACCGGGCTTTATCCGTGGCAGATTGCCGCTGCTCTACCAGGGCAGCCGTCTGGTGGCCGTGGCCAACCTGGCAGGGGCCTCGACAGGGCAGGGGGATGACTGGCAATTACATTGGGCGCCACCAACCTGCGATCAAGGTTTGAGCTGATAGCGCCTTTCCGGTAGACTACGCTCCCTTCTTGATACAACTTCTGTGGATTCTCCTGAAACACAGTTGTTGCCGATTACCAAGCAGTCTTTGCTGGGCGATTCCAAAAAATGTGTAGCGATCAACGTACCGGTGTTCCATTGCTGGTCTGTCACAACGCGGCGGTTTTTTTGAAAGGTGCACTGTGATTAATGCAGGTGATCGGGGGCTTCGGCCTTCCTTCGCTTTCCCCGGCGGCTCCGACCGCTTTAACGCAGACTTCTAGGGTTTTTCATGACGCGCTACATATTCGTCACGGGCGGTGTTGTTTCTTCATTGGGGAAAGGCATTGCCTCCGCTTCGTTGGCGGCCATCCTGGAGGCGCGGGGACTTAAGGTCACCATGCTCAAGCTGGACCCGTACATCAACGTCGACCCGGGCACCATGAGCCCGTTCCAGCACGGTGAAGTGTTCGTCACCCACGACGGCGCCGAGACCGACCTGGACCTGGGCCACTACGAGCGGTTCATCCGCACGACCATGACCCAGAACAACAACTTCACCACCGGCCGTGTCTACGAGCACGTGCTGCGCAAGGAGCGCCGTGGTGACTACCTGGGTGCAACCATCCAGGTGATCCCGCACATCACCGACGAAATCAAGCGCCGCATCATCAAGGGTGCAGGCGATGCCGACGTGGCGATGGTCGAGATCGGTGGCACCGTGGGTGACATCGAATCCCAACCGTTCCTCGAAGCCATCCGCCAGTTGCGTTTCGAAGTCGGCGCCAAGCGCGCGATGCTGATGCACCTGACCCTGGTGCCGTACATCGCCACCGCTGGCGAAACCAAAACCAAGCCTACCCAGCACTCGGTCAAGGAACTGCGTTCCATCGGCCTGCAGCCGGACGTGCTGGTATGCCGCTCCGATCACCCGATCGACATTTCCTCGCGTCGCAAGATCGCCCAGTTCACCAACGTTGAAGAACGTGCGGTGATTGCCCTGGAAGACGCCGATACCATCTACAAGATCCCAGGCATCCTGCATTCCCAGGGCCTGGATGATTTTGTGGTCGAGCGTTTCGGCCTGCAGTGCAATGGCGCGGACCTGTCCGAGTGGGAAGCGGTGGTTGACGCCAAGCTCAACCCTGAGCACGAAGTCACCATCGCCATGGTTGGCAAGTACATGGAGCTGCTGGACGCGTACAAGTCGCTGATCGAAGCGATGAGCCACGCGGGCATCAGCAACCGTACCAAGGTCAACCTGCGCTACATCGACTCCGAAGACATCGAAAACCAGGGCACCGCGCTGCTCGAAGGTGTGGATGCGATCCTCGTGCCAGGCGGTTTCGGCCTGCGTGGCGTGGAAGGCAAGATCACTGCCGTGCAGTACGCTCGTGAGAACAAGGTGCCTTACCTGGGTATCTGCCTGGGCATGCAAGTGGCCGTTATCGAGTTCGCTCGTAACGTGCTGGGCTGGAAAGACGCCAACTCCACCGAGTTCGATCACACCAGCGGCCACCCGGTCGTGGGCCTGATCACCGAGTGGGAAGATGCCACCGGCGCTGTCGAAACCCGTACCGAAAGCTCCGACCTGGGCGGCACCATGCGCCTTGGCGCACAGGATTGCCTGCTGGAGTCCGGCTCGCTGGTGCACGACTGCTACGGCAAGGACGTGATCGTCGAGCGTCACCGTCACCGTTACGAAGTGAACAACAACCTGCTGCCGCAGATCAAAGCGGCTGGCCTGAAAATCTCCGGTCGCTCCGGTGATGGCAAGCTGGTTGAAGTGGTCGAAGCCCCGGATCATCCATGGTTCGTCGCTTGCCAGTTCCACCCTGAGTTCACTTCGACGCCGCGCGACGGTCACCCGTTGTTCAGCGGTTTCGTTAAAGCAGCACTGACGCAACATCAGAAGAAGGCGTAAACCTGATGGCCCAGAAGATCATTCGCGTAGGCGACATCGAAATTGCCAACGACAAGCCCATGGTGCTGTTTGGCGGCATGAACGTGCTGGAAAGCCGCGACATGGCGATGCAGGTCTGTGAAGAGTACGTAAAGGTTACCGAGAAATTGGGTATCCCTTATGTATTCAAGGCCAGCTTCGACAAGGCGAACCGTTCGTCCGTGACCTCCTATCGCGGCCCGGGCCTTGAAGAAGGCATGCGGATCTTCCAGGACATCAAGCAAGCCTTCGGCGTGCCGATCATCACCGACGTCCACGAGCCTGAACAGGCTGGTGTGGTCGCCGAGGTATGCGACATCATCCAGTTGCCGGCCTTCCTGTCGCGCCAGACCGACCTGGTCGTCGCGATGGCCAAGACCGGCGCTGTGATCAATATCAAGAAAGCCCAGTTCCTCGCGCCCCAGGAGATGAAACACATCCTGAACAAGTGCGTGGAAGCGGGTAATGACCAGTTGATCCTCTGCGAGCGTGGTTCGAGCTTCGGCTACAACAACCTCGTGGTGGACATGCTTGGTTTCGGCATCATGAAACAGTTCGAATACCCGGTGTTCTTCGACGTGACCCATGCGCTGCAAATGCCTGGTGGTCGAGCCGATTCCGCCGGTGGCCGACGTGCCCAGGTACTGGATCTGGCCAAGGCCGGTATCAGCCAGTCCCTGGCAGGCCTGTTCCTGGAAGCCCACCCGGATCCGGACAACGCCAAGTGCGACGGTCCTTGCGCTCTGCGCCTGGACAAGCTGGAGCCATTCCTGGCCCAACTCAAGCAATTGGACGAACTGGTCAAGAGTTTTCCGACGGTAGAGACCGCGTAACCCGCGTTTCTCCGGTAAACTTTCCGCGCTTTATGCTCAGGCCCCCGGGCCTGAGTCTTGTCGTCTGCAAGCCTGCCCCGTTGTTCCACCCTTGCGGTCGGTCAAAAGATTTCCTTCAGCTGCGTCGTTTTCGTCAACTTTGGAGTGTTTACAACAATGGCAAAAATCGTCGACATCAAAGGTCGTGAAGTTCTCGACTCCCGTGGCAACCCCACCGTCGAAGCCGACGTGCTTCTCGATAACGGCATCATCGGCAGCGCCTGCGCGCCGTCCGGTGCTTCCACCGGTTCGCGCGAAGCGCTGGAACTGCGTGATGGCGACAAGAGCCGTTACCTGGGCAAGGGTGTCCTCAAGGCAGTAGCCAACATCAACGGTCCGATCCGCGACCTGTTGCTGGGCAAGGACCCGCTGGACCAGAAAGCCCTCGATCACGCGATGATCAAGCTCGACGGCACTGAAAACAAAGGCAGCCTCGGCGCCAATGCGATCCTCGCTGTATCCCTGGCAGCTGCCAAGGCTGCCGCCCAGGACCAGGACCTGCCGCTGTACGCGCACATTGCCAATCTGAACGGCACTCCGGGCGTGTACTCGATGCCAGTCCCAATGATGAACATCATCAACGGTGGCGAGCACGCAGACAACAACGTCGATATCCAGGAATTCATGGTGCAGCCAGTGGGCGCCAAGACCTTCTCCGAAGGCCTGCGCATGGGTACCGAGATTTTCCATCACCTCAAAGCGGTACTGAAGGCCCGTGGCCTGAGCACAGCAGTGGGTGACGAAGGTGGTTTTGCACCGAACCTGGCGTCCAACGAAGATGCACTGAAAGTGATCTCCGAAGCCGTGGCCAACGCTGGCTACAAGCTGGGCACCGACGTGACCCTGGCCCTGGACTGCGCGGCCAGCGAGTTCTACGAAGATGGCAAGTACAACCTGTCCGGCGAAGGCCAGGTGTTCAACTCCGAAGGTTTCGCGGAATACCTGAAGGGCCTGACCCAGCGCTACCCGATCATCTCGATCGAAGACGGCCTGGACGAGTCTGACTGGGACGGTTGGAAAATCCTTACCGACAAGATCGGCGAGAAGATCCAACTGGTCGGTGACGACCTGTTCGTGACCAACACCAAGATCCTGAAAGAAGGCATCGACAAGAAGATCGCCAACTCGATCCTGATCAAGTTCAACCAGATCGGCACCCTGACCGAAACCCTGGAAGCCATCCAGATGGCCAAGGCTGCGGGCTACACCGCCGTGATCTCCCACCGCTCCGGCGAAACCGAAGATTCGACCATTGCCGACCTGGCTGTGGGCACCTCGGCGGGCCAGATCAAAACCGGTTCCCTGTGCCGTTCCGACCGCGTTTCCAAGTACAACCAATTGCTGCGTATCGAAGAGCAACTGGGCGGAAAAGCCAAATACAACGGTCGTGGCGAGTTTCGCGGCTGAGTAGTTGATGGTAAAAAGACAAAGGATTGTGTCGGAAAACTCGCTGTAGAGTGAATTTGCGCACTAATCTGATGCCTATCAAGCACAAGCCTGGGTCTTCCAGGCTTCGTGCTATCAGTTGCTTCAAAAGTTTTGCATGGCTGTCTTTTTTCACTGGATACCCGATATTCGATGCGCAGTCCCAATTGGTTGTTCCTCGTCCTGCTCTTGCTGCTGGCTGGCCTGCAGTACCGCCTTTGGGTGGGCAATGGCAGTCTGGCGCAGGTGACCGACCTGACCCAGCAAATTGCCGCGCAGCACGCCGAGAACGAGGTGTTGCTGGAGCGCAACCGTGTGCTCGATGCCGAAGTGCTTGAGTTGAAAAAAGGCATGGAGACCGTTGAAGAGCGGGCTCGTCATGAATTGGGCATGGTCAAGGAGGGCGAAACCCTCTACCAGTTGGCCCAATGAGCGCCTGTTTGCCGGCCTTCTGGGCCGTGATTCCTGCCGCGGGCGTCGGTGCCCGTATGGCCGCGGACCGTCCCAAGCAGTATCTGCAGTTGGGCGGGCGCACTATTCTCGAACACAGCCTTGGCTGTTTTCTCGACCATCCGAGCCTCAAGGGGCTGGTGGTCAGTCTGGCGGTCGATGATCCTTACTGGCCCAACCTGGCGTGTGCTGCCGACCCGCGTATCCAACGTGCGGACGGCGGGGCAGAGCGCTCAGGCTCGGTGCTCAATGCACTGTTGCAACTCAATGCCCTGGGCGCCGGCGATGACGACTGGGTGCTGGTGCACGATGCTGCGCGGCCGAACCTGAGCCGCGAAGACCTCGACACGTTATTGGCGCAGTTGGCGGACGACCCGGTGGGTGGCTTGCTCGCCGTACCGGCCCGCGACACCCTCAAGCGTGTCGACAAGCGGGGGCGGGTGGTGGAAACCATTGACCGTAGCCTGATCTGGCAAGCCTACACCCCGCAAATGTTCCGCCTCGGCGCCTTGCACCGCGCGTTGGCCGATAGCCTGGTGGCTGATGCGCTCATCACCGATGAAGCCTCGGCCATGGAGTGGTCTGGCCAGGCGCCACGTTTGGTGGAAGGGCGTGCGGACAATATCAAGGTGACGCGGCCGGAGGATCTGGAGTGGCTTAGGTTGCGGTGGGCTAATCGCCGGTAGGCTGCTGGACCGAGGTGACTTCATCGCAGGCAATCCAGCTCCCACACCTGACCGCATTCCAACAGAGATACGCGGTCAGGTGTGGGAGCTGGCTTGCCTGCGATGAGGCCAGGCCAGGCACCCCAGATCACCCGCCATACTCCGGCCGCCCAGCCAACCCCTCCTTCAAGAACTCCACCAACTTGCGCACCTTTGGCGATAAATGCCGCTGTTGCGGATACAGCGCCCACACTGCCGTATTCGGCGGTTGATGGGATTCAAGCAGTGAAACCAGCGCGCCGCTGTGCAAGTGCTCCAGCACGTAATAGTCCGGCAACTGGCACAACCCCACCCCTTGCAACGCCGCATCCAGCACCGCTTGCCCACTGTTGCAGCGCCAGTTTCCCTGCACGCGCTGGGAAAATTCGCGTCCATCCTGCGCCAACTGCCAAATATCCGAACTGCCGATCAGGCAGTTATGCCGGCTCAGTTCCGACAAGCTATGGGGGCGCCCGTACCGCTCCAGGTAGGACGGCGACGCACAGAGATACATGCGTCTCGGCGCCAGGCGGCTGGCGACCATTCGTGAATCCTGCAGGCGGCCCAGGCGAATCGCCAGGTCCAGGCCTTCATGCACCAGGTCGAGGGGGCGGTTGCTCAGTTCAATATCCACCCGCAATTGCGGGTAAAGCCCCATGAAGCGTGTTACCAACGGCACGATAAAACGTTCGCCATAAGCCACGGCGCAGGTCATGCGCAACATACCCTTGGGTTCACTGGTCAGGTCGCCCACTGCGCGCAAGGCTTCTTCGCGTCCGTCTTGCAGGCGTTGGCAATGTTGCAGAAAGGTCTGCCCGGCCTCGGTCAGCGTGACGCGCCGGGTGCTGCGATAGAGCAGGCGGGTTTGCAGGCGTTCTTCCAGGCGTGCCACCTGGCGGCTGATATGGGACGAGGACACGCCCAGGCGTTCGGCGGCAGCGGTAAATTGGCTGCACTCGGCCACGGCGACGAACTCATCAATGCCTTCCCAGCGGTTTTCAAGCATGGTGATTATCCCAGTACAGCAATAATGTTTTGCTTTTGTCTGGATTATTAATCAATGAGCCATGTTTTACACTGCCCGTCTTACTTTTTAAGCCCCAGGAGAAACCCGGATGATCAAGTCACGCGCCGCTGTCGCCTTTGAAGCCAAGAAACCACTGGAGATCGTGGAAGTGGATGTCGCCATGCCCAAGGCTGGTGAAGTCCTGCTGCGCGTGGTTGCCTCCGGGGTTTGCCATACCGATGCCTACACCCTGTCGGGCGCCGACCCGGAGGGTATTTTCCCGTCGATCCTCGGCCATGAAGGCGGTGCGGTAGTGGAAGCGATTGGCGAGGGTGTGACCTCGGTAGCCGTGGGTGACCACGTGATCCCGCTGTACACCCCGGAGTGCGGCAAGTGCAAGTTCTGCCTGTCGGGCAAGACCAACCTGTGCCAGGCCATCCGCGCAACCCAGGGCAAAGGCCTGATGCCGGACGGCACTACGCGCTTCTCCTACAAGGGCCAGCCGATTTTCCACTACATGGGTACTTCGACCTTTTCCGAATACACCGTGTTGCCGGAAATCTCCGTGGCCAAGATTCCTAAAGAAGCTCCGCTGGAAAAAGTCTGCCTGCTGGGCTGCGGCGTCACCACCGGTATTGGTGCGGTGATCAACACCGCCAAGGTCAAGCCGGGCGATACCGTGGCCATCTTCGGCCTCGGCGGGATTGGCTTGTCGGCTGTGATCGGTGCAGTGAAGGCCAAGGCCGGCCGTATCATCGCCATCGACATCAACCCGGCCAAGTTTGAAATCGCCAAGCAACTGGGCGCCACCGACTGCATCAACCCGAAAGACTACGACCGGCCGATCCAGGACGTTATCGTCGATTTGACCGACGGTGGCGTGGACTTTTCCTTCGAGTGCATCGGCAATGTCCAACTGATGCGCGCGGCCCTGGAGTGCTGCCACAAAGGTTGGGGCGAGTCGGTGATCATCGGTGTCGCCGGGGCCGGCCAGGAAATTTCCACCCGTCCCTTCCAGCTGGTGACCGGTCGCGTCTGGCGCGGTTCGGCCTTCGGTGGCGTGCGTGGCCGCAGCGAGTTGCCAAGCTACGTGGAAATGGCCCAGAGCGGCGAAATCCCGTTGGATACCTTCATCACCCACACCATGGGCCTGGAAGATATCAATAAGGCGTTCGACCTGATGCATGAAGGCAAGAGCATTCGTACCGTCATCCATTTCTGAGGTCGGCCATGAGTCTGCAAAACCTGTCATGCCAGAAGAGCTTCGGCGGCTGGCATAAGCGTTACAAACATCATTCCGATGTGCTGGACTGCGACATGACCTTCGCCGTCTACCTGCCACCCCAGGCGGAGCAGGGCGGCAAGTTGCCGGTGCTGTACTGGCTGTCGGGGCTGACCTGCACCGATGAGAACTTCATGCAAAAGGCCGGCGCGCAACGTATGGCGGCCGAACTGGGAATGATCATCGTCGCGCCGGACACCAGCCCCCGTGGGCCGGGCGTGCCGGGCGACCCTGACAATGCCTGGGATTTTGGCCTGGGTGCCGGGTTTTACTTGAATGCCACGCAAGAGCCGTGGAGCAAGCACTATCGGATGCATGACTATGTAGTGCAGGAATTGCCGGCGTTGGTTGAAGCGCATTTCCCGGCTTCCGACAAGCGTGGCATCAGCGGGCACTCCATGGGCGGCCACGGTGCGCTGGTGTGTGCCTTGCGCAATCCTGGGCGCTACCAGTCGGTATCGGCGTTCTCGCCGATCAACAATCCGATGGATTGCCCTTGGGGGCAGAAGGCTTTTTCCCGCTACCTGGGGGAAGAGCGTTCGAAGTGGCGCGAATGGGATGCCTGCGTGCTGATCAGCGAAGCCTCGGAAAAACTGCCGTTGCTGGTGGACCAGGGCGATCGCGACGACTTCCTCGCCACCCAGCTCAAGCCCGAGGCCTTGCAACAAGCCGCCAAGGCCGCCGGCCATCCACTGGAGCTGCGCCTGCAGCCGGGTTATGACCACAGCTACTTCTTTATCGCCAGCTTCATCGAGGACCACTTGCGTCATCATGGACGTGCTTTGCTCGGTTAATGTCCGGCAAAAGTAGGTAGAATCACGCCCTGAATTAACTCGGGGCGTTTTTTTATGCGTATTGGCCACGGCTATGATGTGCACCGTTTCGCCGAAGGCGACTTCATCACCCTGGGCGGCGTGCGCATTGCGCACCACCATGGGTTGCTGGCTCATTCCGACGGCGACGTTGTGCTGCATGCCTTGAGCGATGCCTTGCTCGGCGCGGCGGCGTTGGGGGATATCGGTAAACACTTTCCGGACACCGATCCCACCTTCAAGGGCGCGGACAGTCGCGTGCTGCTGCGGCATGTGGTCGGCCTGATCCATGCCAAGGGCTGGAAGGTCGGCAATGTCGATAACACCATCGTCGCCCAGGCGCCCAAAATGGCCCCGCATATCGAGTCGATGCGCGCAGTGATTGCCGCCGATCTGCAAATAGAACTGGATCAAGTCAACGTGAAAGCCACCACCACCGAAAAACTCGGGTTTACCGGTCGAGAAGAGGGCATCGCCGTGCACTCCGTCGCCTTGTTGCTGCGCGCATGAACGACCTGCAACTGTTGGGGCCACGGGCCTATGGTGAAGCACTGGGCAGCGCGGTACTCAAGGCGACGGCTGAGGACTTCCAGGTGGACGAGGTGCTGGATATCCCGCTGACCGGCGAAGGCGAGCACCTGTGGCTGTGGGTGGAAAAGCGTGGCCTGAACACCGAAGAGGCCGCGCGGCGCATTGCCAAGGCTGCCGGCGTGCCCTTGCGCACGGTCAGCTATGCCGGCCTCAAGGATCGCCAGGCGCTGACCCGCCAGTGGTTCAGCGTGCAACTGCCCGGCAAGGCCGATCCAGACCTGAGCGCGGCGGAAAACGACACCCTGAAGATCCTCAAGACCGCCCGCCACAAGCGCAAGTTGCAGCGTGGCGCCCATGCGGCCAACGGTTTTACCCTGCGCCTGACCCAGCTGGTCGGTGACCACGCCGCGATCGATGCGCGCCTGCAACTGATCGCCCAACACGGTATCCCCAACTATTTCGGCGCCCAGCGGTTTGGCCATAACGGCGGCAACGTCGTCGATGCCCGCGACTGGGCGGCCCGCAAGGCCTTGCCGGAGCAGCGCAATGTGCGTTCGCGCCTGCTGTCGACCGCGCGCAGCTTTGTGTTCAATAAAGTACTGGCGGCGCGGGTTGCCGATGGTTCATGGCAGCGCGCCCAGGTCGGTGACTTGCTGGCGTTCACCGACAGCCGCAGCTTTTTCCCGGCCGGGGAGGCGGAGTGCAGCGATCCGCGCCTAGCCATCCTCGACCTGCATCCCACCGGCCCGCAGTGGGGTGAAGGCGAATCGCCCGCCAGCGGTGCCACCCATGCGCTGGAGCAAACCGTCGCCGCGAGCGAAGCAGACCTGTGCGATTGGCTGGCCAAAGCCGGCATGAGTCAGGAGCGACGCATTCTGCGACTGCCCATTGGCGGGTTGACGTGGCATTATCCCGAGACTGACATTCTGCAATTGGAATTCGTCCTGCCGGCCGGATGCTTCGCCACTGTTTTGGTGCGCGAGCTTGTTGATCTGGTGCCGGTGGGGCAGACGGACAGCCCATGCGTATTCTGATATCTAACGACGACGGGGTCACCGCCCCCGGCCTTGCCGCGCTTCATGCTGCGCTGGCCGATTACGCCGAGTGCGTGGTGGTTGCCCCGGACCAGGACAAAAGCGGCGCCAGCAGTTCGCTGACGCTCGACCGTCCTTTGCACCCGCAAACGTTGGCCAACGGCTTTATCAGCGTAAATGGCACGCCGACCGATTGCGTGCACCTGGCGATCAACAGTTTGCTGGTCGATGAGCCGGATTTAGTGGTTTCCGGGATCAACCTGGGCGCCAACCTGGGCGATGACGTGTTGTACTCCGGCACCGTGGCGGCGGCCCTTGAAGGGCGTTTCCTGGGACGCACGGCATTTGCCTTTTCGTTGGCGTCGCGCCAGGTGGATAACCTGGCGACCGCCGCGTACTTCGCGCGCAAACTGGTGGAGGCCCACGACACCCTGGTGCTGCCGCCACGTACAGTGCTCAACGTCAATATCCCCAACCTGCCCCTGGACCATATTCGCGGTATCCAGTTGACCCGCCTGGGCCATCGCGCCCGCGCCGCGGCACCGCTGAAAGTGGTCGATCCCCGTGGCAGGGAAGGCTACTGGATTGCTGCAGCGGGCGACGCCGAGGATGGCGGGCCGGGCACGGACTTTCATGCGGTGATGCAAGGTTATGTTTCGATTACCCCGTTACAACTTGATCGCACCTTCAATGATGCCTTCGGTGGTCTCGATCCCTGGCTGGAGGGGCTGCGCTGATGGCTCGTGAACAGGACGACCTGTTGCGCCGTGGCATCGGCATGACCTCCCAGCGCACCCGTGAGCGATTGATCCAGCGGCTCTACGAAGAGGGGCTGTCCAACGCCCAGGTGTTGGAAGTCATCCGTCGTACCCCGCGTCATCTGTTTGTCGATGAGGCCCTGGCCCATCGCGCCTATGAAGACACCGCGCTGCCCATTGGCCATAACCAGACCATCTCCCAGCCCTACATGGTGGCGCGCATGAGCGAGCTGCTGCTGGCGGCGGGTCCGCTGGACAAAGTGCTGGAAATCGGCACCGGCTCCGGCTACCAGACCGCCGTGCTCTCGCAGTTGGTGGAGCGGGTGTTTTCCGTCGAGCGGATCAAGGTCCTGCAGGACCGGGCCAAGGAGCGCCTGGTGGAGTTGAACCTGCGCAATGTGGTGTTTCGCTGGGGTGACGGCTGGGAGGGCTGGCCGGCATTGGCGCCCTATAACGGCATCATCGTGACGGCCGTGGCCACGGATGTGCCTCAGGCGCTTCTAGACCAACTGGCCCCGGGCGGGCGCCTGGTGATTCCGGTCGGGTCGGGTGAAGTGCAGCAACTGATGTTGATTGTGCGCGAAGAAGAAGGTTTTTCGCGGCATGTCCTGGGGGCAGTGCGTTTTGTGCCGTTACTTAATGGGCCGCTGGCCTGATCATTTATGACGGCGCACTGAATTCTATTGCCGGGTATGTGTCTTACAGCGGGGTTCATTGAGTCAACATCAAGTTGGGTAGTTACTTAACGAGATGAATTTTTCGTTTCTACCTTGTTGCCGGTTAAAGTCCGGCAGCCAGTTATACTGGCGACATATTTCAAGCCTGATACAGGCGTTCATGTTTCAGCCACCACAAAGGGAGCGGCGGGTGAGTCTCACAGTCATTGCGCAGCGTATGAGTAAAACGAGCTTTCAGCGACTGGTGATTGGCCTTGTCTTGAGTTCCTTGTTGGCTGCCTGTTCCAACACAGGCGGCGGGGCGCGGGTCGTCGACCGCAATAGCGCGGCACCGCAGCGGCCTACGGTGACCACCGGGCAGTACGTGGTGCGCAAGGGCGATACCATGTTCTCGATCGCCTTCCGTTATGGTTGGGATTACAAGGCGCTGGCCGCGCGGAACAACATCCCAGTGCCCTATACGATACATCCGGGGCAAACGATACGTTTCGATGGGCGCACGGGTTCGGCACCCACGGCAGTTGTGACAAAATCCGGTTCCTCGGCTTCTTCTTCCAGCAAGACGACGGTCTTCACCCGGCCTGCAGGCACCCCTGCGCCGGCGGCTGCGAGGAAGCCGGCACCCGCGCCGTTGCCACCTGTGGGGCCTGCGCCGAAGGGTTGGGGATGGCCCTCAAATGGCATTCTTATTGGAAAATTCTCTTCAAACGGTAGTTTGAATAAAGGCATTGATATCGCCGGGGATTTGGGACAGCCTGTTTTAGCTGCGTCTGATGGGACTGTTGTATACGCCGGGAGTGGTCTACGGGGCTACGGCGAATTGGTCATCATCAAACACAGCGATACCTACGTCAGTGCCTACGGTCATAACCGCAGGTTGTTGGTTCGGGAGGGGCAGCAAGTCAAAGTCGGACAGACAATTGCCGAGATGGGGTCAACTGGTACAGACCGGGTGAAACTGCACTTTGAGATTCGCCGCCAAGGTAAGCCTGTAGATCCACTGCAATTCCTACCCCGGCGTTGATGTGTTGTCAGCCTGTTCCCTCACGTAGAAGGAACAGGCTCCAGCGTTGCCAAGGATAAAGGCGTCGCTTGAGCTTGAGGTCGAACTCACCAAAGGACTATAACAATGGCTCTCAGTAAAGAAGCGCCGGAGTTTGACATCGACGATGAGGTTCTCCTTATGGAGACCGGCATCGGTACGGATTCGATGTCGAATGAGGGACCCGCTGTACCTTCAGTTCGTACCAAGTCCAAAAACTCCACAGCGTTAAAACAGCATAAGTACATTGATTACACCCGGGCGCTCGATGCGACCCAGTTGTATCTCAATGAAATCGGCTTTTCCCCCTTGCTCACTCCCGAAGAAGAAGTCCATTTTGCGCGACTGTCGCAAAAGGGTGATCCTGCTGGGCGCAAGCGCATGATTGAAAGCAATCTGCGACTGGTGGTGAAAATCGCCCGACGCTATGTCAATCGTGGGCTGTCCCTGTTGGACTTGATCGAAGAGGGCAACCTCGGCCTGATCCGGGCAGTGGAGAAGTTTGACCCCGAGCGGGGTTTTCGCTTCTCGACCTACGCTACCTGGTGGATTCGCCAGACCATCGAACGGGCAATCATGAATCAGACCCGGACCATCCGGTTGCCGATTCATGTCGTCAAGGAGCTTAACGTGTACCTGCGGGCAGCACGTGAGCTCACTCAAAAGCTGGATCATGAACCATCGCCTGAAGAGATCGCCAACCTGCTGGAAAAACCGGTGGGAGAGGTCAAGCGCATGCTGGGTCTTAATGAGCGTGTGTCTTCGGTCGATGTCTCGCTGGGTCCGGATTCCGATAAAACCCTGCTGGACACCCTGACGGATGACCGACCAACGGATCCGTGTGAGCTGTTGCAGGACGATGACTTGTCGCAGAGCATCGACCAATGGCTTTCGGAGCTGACGGACAAGCAGCGCGAAGTTGTGATTCGCCGCTTCGGTCTACGTGGCCATGAGAGCAGTACCCTGGAGGATGTTGGCCTGGAGATCGGCTTGACCCGCGAGCGGGTGCGGCAGATCCAGGTTGAGGGTCTCAAGCGTTTGCGGGAGATCCTGGAGAAGAATGGCTTGTCGAGTGAGTCGTTGTTTCAGTAACGGCTTGTAAGGTAGCTATGAGAACGCCCGGTGCATGGGAATGCACCGGGCGTTTTGCGTTGTGGGAGCCCGGCTTGCCGACGATGGCGACCTTGAGGGCGGCTCTCGCTGGCAAGGGCAGCATCAAATTCCAGGCATAAAAAAACCCCGCTTTTAAGGGCGGGGTTCTTTCGACTAAGTCAGTACAAGTTAGATAACTTGAACTTCTTCAGCTTGCATGCCTTTCTGACCGCGGGTAGCGATGAAAGAAACCTGTTGGCCTTCTTTCAGGCTTTTGAAGCCGTCGGATTGGATAGCTTTGAAGTGAACGAACAGGTCGTCACCGGATTGTGGAGTGATGAAGCCGAAGCCTTTTTCATCGTTGAACCACTTAACGGTACCAGTTTGGCGATTAGACATGGTGTATCTCCTTGGACAAAGTTAACTGCGACTCAGGAAAAGCCCTGGCCGAGACTGAGTGCAAAGAGCAGGAAAAATTCTTGGAGATGGTTGGATCGAAATTCAACATATCGTGTAGAGATTCTCAGTGACACAAGCAGCACAGTGGCGCCACCTTAACCCTTTTTCCGGAACGTGCCAATGGTATTTCCGAAGGTTTCTCTATTTTCGTGACTGGCGGTGCCTTTTACAGGCCTGCGGCCCTTTAATTCAGGGGCAGGGCCCGCCCCATACGGCTGACAGTGATCGGGCGCAACTTAATCAAGAAAAACCCCCGCGTCCTTTGAACCGCGAGGCCAGCCCCGGTAAGATGCCCAACAGAATTTTCCACCTCGCTATTCAGGACACCCGCCATGAGCATCAAATCGGACAAGTGGATTCGCCGCATGGCGCAAGAGCACGGCATGATCGAACCCTTCGTCGAGCGCCAGATGCGCGGAGAGGGCGCCGAGCGCCTGATTTCGTTCGGGGTTTCCAGCTATGGCTACGATGTGCGTTGCGCCGATGAGTTCAAGGTGTTCACCAACATCAACTCGGCCACCGTCGATCCGAAAAATTTCGATGAAAAGAGTTTCGTCGATGTGAAGAGC
Source organism: Pseudomonas sp. FP818 (assembly GCF_030687335.1). Taxonomy (NCBI): domain Bacteria; kingdom Pseudomonadati; phylum Pseudomonadota; class Gammaproteobacteria; order Pseudomonadales; family Pseudomonadaceae; genus Pseudomonas; species Pseudomonas sp. FP818. The sequence goes on from NZ_CP117427.1 coordinate 1,308,194, forward strand.
GACGTGTGCATCATCCCGCCAAACTCCTTTGCCCTGGCGCGCACTGTCGAGTTCTTCCGTATTCCGCGCAATGTGCTGACCATCTGCCTGGGCAAGAGCACCTACGCGCGCTGCGGCATTATCGTCAACGTGACTCCGCTTGAGCCGGAATGGGAAGGCCACGTGACCCTGGAGTTTTCCAACACCACCACCTTGCCGGCCAAGATCTACGCCAATGAAGGCGTCGCACAGATGCTGTTCTTCGAATCCGACGAAGAGTGCGAAGTGTCCTATAAAGACCGTGGCGGCAAGTACCAGGGCCAGCGCGGCGTCACCCTGCCACGCACCTGATCGAAACGTCTTACAGAGCAAGGGAATTTGTCAGCGGGCAGGCACTCTATTGGGAGTACTGCCTCGGCGCGTGCACAGCGCGCCGAGCCACGCTTGAGGAGTACCCTATGAAGATCGACCCGCGAATCAGCGCCGAACTTGCCCGGCTTGAACCCAACCAGATTGGTGTTCTGGCCTGGTCCCTGATGGCCGACCCCGCCGCCGGCGGCATCCCTGGCCAGCCTGACCCCGATACCCCGGAACAACCCACCGAGCCTGGTGTGCCGACCCTGCCGGATGAGCCACCACCCGCGCCAGTGGCCTGACAGGCCTCCACAAACCGCTGGTAGCTTTTGTGGTGGCGAGCGGGCTTGCCCGCGTGGGGCTGCGCAGCAGCCCTGAAACCTGGCGCCGCGGTGTATCTGAAGACAGGCGGCAACGTTATAGGGGCTGCTACGCAGCCCGACGCGGGCAAGCCCGCTCGCCACAGTAAGGCCTCTTGCCTTGGCCTCTTACTTCAGATTGCCACTTAGAAACTGCCGCAAACGCTCGCTTTTCGGGTTGCCCAGCACGTCTTCCGGCGTGCCTTCCTCCTCCACCAGCCCGTGGTGCAAAAACAGCACCTGGCTGGAAACCTTGCGCGCAAAACTCATCTCGTGGGTCACCATGATCATGGTCCGCCCCTCTTCAGCCAGGCCCTGGATCACCTTCAGCACTTCGCCCACCAGTTCCGGGTCGAGGGCCGATGTCGGCTCGTCGAACAGCATCACCTCCGGCTCCATCGCCAGGGCGCGTGCGATCGCCACTCGCTGTTGCTGGCCCCCCGAGAGGAACGCCGGATACTGCTCGGCCACCCGTGCCGGCAGCCCTACCTTGTCCAGATAACGCCGGGCACGGTCCTCGGCGTCCTTTTTGCTGCAGCCCAGGACCCGGCGGGGGGCCATGCTGATGTTTTCCAGCACGCTCATATGGCTCCACAGGTTGAAGTGCTGGAACACCATCGCCAGGCGGGTGCGCAGGCGCTGTAGCTCGGCTTCGTCGGCCACGCGCATGCCGTGGCGGTCGCTGACCATGCGGAGCGGCTGGCCATCCAGGCTAATGGCGCCGTCATTGGGTTGTTCAAGAAAGTTGATGCAACGCAGGAAGGTACTTTTCCCCGAGCCGCTGGCGCCGATCAGGCTGATCACATCACCGCTTTTGGCCTTTAGCGAAACACCTTTGAGCACTTCATGGTCGCCATAGCTTTTATGCAGGCCTTCAACGGTCAGTTTGTACATGGGGCGTGCATCCTCAAGGCGATAGTAAATAGCCGCTGCGATAGGGCGTAAGGCCGGCGACATGGGCAATCACCATGCCGGCCGTGGCCATGCGCCGTAGCGAGCGGGCATACATCAGGCCGGCATGGCGGCAGTGAACGGGGGTGACGCGGTCGTGAATGGGGTCAATGACCTCGGCGACCAACTGCCCGGCCTCCAGGTATTCCCCTGGCAGCGCGTGGAACACCAGCAAGCCACCTAGCGGGGTTGCCACCGGTTCGACGGCAGCCAGCGGCGTGGCGGGGTAGGGCAAGTCGGGAAGGAGTGCAGGTTCGCCGCTGATGGCGCCAAATCGGATCAGATAGTCGATGATCGCCTGGCAATCGAGACTGGCCAGGCCGTGATTGACATCGCCTTGGCCGCGCAACTCCAGGGTCACGGAAAAACTGCCCTGGGGAATCTCGAAGCGCTCGCCAAAACGTTGCTGCAATTGCCACCAGAGCAGGGTGAAACACTCATCGAAGGATTGCCCCCCGGAATCGGTGGCCAGCAGGCAGGCTTCGGCACCGATGTAACGGGCCAGCGGCTCGACCTGCGGCCAGGCCTCGGGCGTGGTGTAAAGGTGGGCGACGGCTTCGAAGTCGCAATGCAGGTCCAGCACCATATCGGCATCACAGGCCAGGCGTTGCAGCACCAGGCGCTGGGATTGCAGCTGCGTGGCCGGTACATGGCGGTCGAGGGCCTGGCGCAGGCTGTCGCGGATCAGCGCGACGTTGCGCCTTGGATCATCCCCCAGCCGGCCCTCGACCTGATTGCCGACCTCGTCACTGAGGTCGACAAACAGGCGATTGAAATTCTGCCCGCTCTCCAGCTCGTAGCGGCCCAGGGGAATGTCCATCAGCACTTGCTCCAGGCCCACTGGATTGGCCACCGGCACCAGCACGATTTCGCTGCGCAGGCGGCCGGCTGCAGCCAGCTCCGCCAGGCGTACCTTCAAGTGCCAGGCCACCAGCATGCCGGGCAGTTCGTCGGCGTGCAGCGAGGATTGGATGTAGATTTTGCCTTCGGCCTGCTCTGGCCCGAAGTGAAAACTGTGAATCTGCCGTGCCGTGCCTGGCACGGGGGCGAGGAGGGGATGAATCTGTTGCCGCATAGGGGCTCCTTAATGGCTCGGCCCGAGAAAGGCCAGCCAGCGCCGCTCCGCCAGACGAAACAGACCGACCAGGGCAAAGGTCACGGTCAGGTAGATCAGCGCAGCGATACCAAACGATTGGAAAGTCAGGAAGGTGGCCGAGTTGGCGTCCCGGGCGACTTTGAGGATGTCCGGGATCGTCGCGGTAAAGGCTACCGTCGTCGAGTGCAGCATCAGGATCACTTCATTACTGTAGTACGGCAATGAACGGCGCAGGGCCGACGGCATGATCACGTAGGCGTAGAGTTTCCAGCCGCTCAGGCCATAGGCTTTCGCCGCTTCGACCTCACCATGGGCCATGCTGCGGATGGCTCCGGCGAAGATTTCCGTGGTGTAGGCGCAGGTGTTGAGGGCAAAGGCCAGAAGGGTGCAGTTCATCGCGTCGCGAAAAAACGCATCCAGCAATGGTTGTGCGCGAACCGCAGCGAGGCTGTAGATACCGGTGTAGCAGATCAGCAGCTGGATATAGAGCGGTGTGCCGCGAAACAGGTAGGTGTAGAACTGCACCGGCCAACGGACCCAGCGCTTGGGCGAGACGCGGGCAATGGACAACGGGATCGACACCACGAAACCCGTGCAGATAGAGGCCGTGAGCAGCCACATCGTCATGGCCAGGCCGCTCATATGGTTGCCATCGCTGTAGAGGAAAGGCCGCCAGTACTCCTGCAACAGTTCGATCATCGCACTGCCTCCCGTGAGCCGGCGGCGTAACGGGCTTCCAGCCTGCGCAGGACGAAGTTTGATGCGCTGGTAATGGCCAGGTAGATCAAGGCCGCCACTACCAGGAAAAAGAACAGTTGGTAGGTACTTTTGCCGGCATCCTGGGCAGCCTTGACCACGTCGGCCAGGCCGATGATCGACACCAGCGCCGTGGCCTTGAGCATCACCATCCAGTTATTGCCAATGCCCGGCAAGGCGAAGCGCATCATTTGCGGGAAGGTCACGTAGCGAAAGCGCTGCCCGCGCTTGAGGCCATAGGCCGTGGCGGCCTCGAGCTGGCCGCGGGGCACGGCGAGGATCGCGCCGCGAAAAGTCTCGGTGAAATACGCACCGTAGATAAAGCCCAGGGTAATCACCCCGGCGCCGAACGGGTTGATCTCGATGTATTCCCATTCCATGTAGTCGGTGAAGCTGGTCAGCCAGGTTTGCAGGCTGTAGAAAATCAACAGCATCAGCACCAGGTCCGGCACGCCGCGAATCAAGGTGGTGTACAGCTGCGCGGGAATGCGCAGCAGCGCCAGGCTCGACAACTTGGCGCTGGCGCCGATCAGTCCCAGCAGCACGCTGACGGCCAGGGACAGCACCGACAGCTTGATGGTCATCCAGGTGCCTTGCAGCAACAGCGGGCCAAACCCTTTCAAGCTGAACGCGCCAAGCCCGAGGGTCTGCAACAGGTCTTCAAACATGGGGTACGCCTTTGGCAATCGGTAGTGCGCCCACCCCTTGGAGCGGCGGGCGCCGCAGCGTTATTTGCCGCTGTACAGGTTCAGATCGCCGAAGTGTTTTTTCTGGATGGTGGCGTAGGTGCCATCATCGTGTAACGCTTTGATACCTTTATCCAGGAGGGCTTTGAGCTCTTTGTTACCTTTTGCGATGCCGACAGCCGTTTTGGAGGGCAGCATTTCGCTGTCTACGGGCTTGCTGACTTCATAGTCCGCCCCTTGTGGCGATTTCAGAAAGCCCAGTTCGGCCTGCAGCATGTCCTGGATCGACGCATCCAGGCGGCCCGAGGTCAGGTCGGCATAGACTTGGTCCTGGTTCTGGTAGGCCTGGGTTTTCACTCCGGCCTTGTCCAGCACAGCCTTGGCGTAGGCTTCCTGAATGGTGCCTTGTTCATAGCCGACGGTCTTGCCCTTGAGAGAGGCCATGTCTTCGCTCAGGCCCGAGCCTTTCTTGAATACATAGGAGGTCGGCCCGGAAAACAGCTCGCTGGAGAAGTCGATGACCTTCTCGCGGGCCGGGGTCACGGTCATGGACGAAATCACACCGTCGAACTTCTTGGCTTTCAGGCCCGGGATCATGCCGTCAAAGTCACTTTCCACCCACTTGCACGTGACCTTCAGCTCCGCACAAATGGCATTGCCCAGGTCGATATCGAAGCCCACCAGGCTGCCGTCGGCGGCCTTGGATTCAAATGGCGCGTAGGAAGGGTCCACACCAAAACGCAATTCTTTGTATTCCTTGGCCAAGGCGGTACCGGCGGCCATGCACAGTGCAAGTGCAGAAAGGGTCAGCAATGCTTTTTTCATTAGGTAATCCCTGGGAACCAAGATAAGCGCTTGTGGCGCGATTAGGACTGTTACTGAACGGTGTCAGACGAATCGCAAGTAGCAATTTCTGCACCATAGTTCTGAACAGTCTTTTTAATTGGCGGGATTACACGAAGGGTAACGTAGGAAGCGCCCGATATCGGGCGCTAGAAATCTTCAGCACCATTGCAGTGCGGGCGGGTCGCCTACGTGGGATTACTTTCCCGGAACCAGGGTCAGACGAGTCTTGCCATACACCTTTTCAAAGTTCTGTGGCTGCATCGGGAAGCTCAGGTATTGCGCCTTGAGCCATGGATCAATGCCATTGGCATAGTTCGGGCTGGCAGGGTTGCCGGATTGGCCGATCCCGCCTTGACCCATCATCGGTTCCACCTGGCCGAAATCGACAATCATGCGCAGGGCCTGGACTTGGCTGGTGGCGAAATCCTGCCCCCAATTGTAGGGCGCTGCGTTCAACGTACTGTGATCGCCGCCGGCTGCCAATGGGCCGCGAATCGTCTGCCCGCCGGTGTTTTTCCAGGTGTAGCTGTGCAGTTTGCCCCATTGCCAGGCCTTGTGATCTGCGCCCAACTGGCTGTCGCCGGCGGTGATTGCAGCAGCCAGGCTGCGGGCGAGAATCGCCGGCTTGTCTTCTTTGCCTGGGGTGCGCAGGTCGTCCCAGAACGGGCTGTCTTCACGCCCCAGCAGATGGTCGGCCTGGGCCGCGTAGGACAGGTTGGCGTTGCTGACAAAGGCTTTCCAGGTGGCACTGGATTCCGGGCCCAGCTCGTCGAGGAAAAATCTGCCTGGCGCTTTCCTGCAGGAACAGTTGGTAGATCGCGGCGTCGGCCGAGGTGGCTGCCAGCCGCCCGTCGAACGCCATCAGGCGGCCCAGGGCCTGCTGGGCCTTGGCCCGCTCTGCGGCAGGCAGGGCATCAATCGCCTGCTTCAGTGGCTGGGCCATGCCTGGCGCCTGGAACATGCTTTTGAGTTTGGCGGCGAACAGCGTGGTCTGGTCGTACTGCATGGCGATCACGCTGGCTGTCGTGCTTGCCGTTGCCGGCCAGTTGCGCCAGGCGTTCGCTGCGCTCCGGCGCGGCCCAGGAATTGGACAGTTGCATGCCGTAGCCGTGGGGCACCGTGCGCTGGTTGGCCGTGCCGACCCAGCCCTGTGGCGGGTCCTGGTCATAGGGGTGCAGCATCGCATCGGCGTAGCCATCCCAGTCAAAGCGCCCGTCCCAGCCCGGCGAGGGCAGCAGGCCTTCACCTTCGCGGCGGTTGGGGAAACGCCCGGTGACCTGCCAGCCGATATTGATGGCGTCGGCAAATACCATGTTCAGGGCGATGGCCCGAATCTCGCGGCTGGCGTCCGAGTCTTTTTCCACATTCTGCGCCCGGGACAGGTCGAAAAACGCATCCAGGCTCTTGTCGTCCTTGAAACTGGCGGTTTGCAGGGCCAGGCCGTAACCGCTGGTCAGCGACTGGGCGCTGTTGAGCAACGGTCCGTGGCGGGTTTCGTACACCGCCTCGCGAATCGGCCGCTGGCCCTTGGCGAAGAAGGTTTCGTTACGCACGATTGTCGGCAGCCATTTGCCGTTGTGCTCGTAGTACAGCGCGCTGCCCTGGCGTTTGACCTTCTCCAGGAACAGGTCCTGGGTATCGCCGGACACCTGGCTCATGCTCCAGGCCACCTTGCCGTTGAAACCGGACAGCAAGGTAGGAATCCCGGCAATCGACACCCCGACCGCCTGGTATTTCGGCGCGCGGATTTGTACGAAATTCCACAGGGACGGCGCCTGCATAGGCGTAGACAGGTCGTTGGCCAACAGGCTGCGACCACTGCGGCTGCGTTGCGGGGCGATGGCCCAGTTGCTGGAGGTGGAAACCCCAAGGGTGTTAAGGCTGCCCAGGTGTTCGTTGATGCTGTTGAGCGTGGCAAGGCCGGGAATCTGCCCGAGATTGACGCCCTTGAGCTTGTCGGACTCCGCCACAGGCAGTGGTTCGTCCGGGTAGCTTGGGGTCAGCCAGGCGAGTTTGTCGGCGCCGACTTTTTGCGCCAGTACCAGGGCGGACAACTCTTCCTGCAGGTTGGCCGACTCACTGAAATTCAGCAGGCAAAACAACAGCGCCGAGTCCTCTGGCTTCCAGTACTCGGGCTTGTAGCCAGTCTGGGCCAGGTCCGTCGGCAGTTTGTCGCGGTAGCGGAACAGGTAGGCGTTGACCCCGCGGGCATACACTTCAAAGAAGCGCTTGAGGCGCGGCGACGAGGCGTTGTACAGCTCGCTGGCGCTTTTCTTCAGGTTGACGGCGCGCATGAAGCGGTCGACATCCAGCACGTCCGGACCGGACATCTCCGCCAGTCGGCCCTGGGCCAACAGGCGCAGGGTAACCATCTGGTTGATCCGGTCGCTGGCGTGCACATAACCGAGGGTGAACAGCGCGTCGTGGAAGGTACTGCTTTCAATCAGCGGCATGCCCTGGCTGTTACGCCGTACGGAAACATTCTGCGCCAGGCCCTTGAGCGGCTGCACGCCGGAAACGGGGGGCAGGGTGTCCTGGCTGTTCAGTGACTGGCAACCGGCCAGGCCCAAGGCACTGGCCACTGCCGCGGCAACGCCGAACCGGGGAAGAAAACGTGAGAGGGCTGGCGAGGCCATGGCAAAGCTCCTGCGGGGGGTAGCGTCAGTAAAGGCGCTACGTTAGTGAGCGCGGCGAACCGACGCAAGCGGGAGGCGATGCTAATTTTCAGGATTTGATTGAGCAAATGTGCGAGCTGTCGAGCTTTAGCCAGGCTGCGATAGGAGCATCGCGCTGTATCTGGCAGCCCCAGCGCCTGCATCGCAGCCTCGCCGGGGCTCGACAGCTCCCACAGGGAGGAGCGTGTATCAGGATTTCGGTGGGTTGACCTTCTGCACCAGGTCATAGGCCCGCACTGTCGCCGGGCGTTCTTTGATCAGGTTGAACCAGCGATGCAGGTGGGGGAAGTCTTCCAGGCGCTGGCTCTGCCATTTATGGGACACGATCCACGGGTAGATCGCCATATCGGCAATGCTGTAGGTCTCGCCGGCAACGAAGCTGCGGTCCGCCAGGCGCCGGTCGAGCACGCCATAGAGGCGCGCGGTTTCATCGACGTAGCGTTTGATCGCGTAGGGGATTTTTTCCGGGGCGAACTGGCTGAAATGGTGATTCTGCCCGGCCATCGGACCCAGGCCGCCCATTTGCCAGAACAACCATTGCAGCACTTCCTGGCGACCGCGCAGGTCCTTGGGCAGGAACTGGCCGGTTTTTTCCGCGAGGTACAGCAGGATGGCTCCGGATTCGAACAGCGAAATCGGCGCGCCACCGTCGCTCGGGTGCTGGTCGACAATGGCAGGAATACGGTTGTTGGGAGCGATCTTCAGGAAGTCTGGCTTGAACTGGTCGCCCTGGCCAATGTTGATCGGGTGCACCTCGTAGGGCAGGCCTGCTTCTTCCAGGAACAACGAAATCTTGTGACCGTTGGGGGTGGTCCAGTAATACAGGTCGATCATGAAGCTCTCCAGGATTGGTGATGCTTGAACGGGCAGGACGCCCGCTGATGTGCCTGTAGGTATAGGTAGTGCTCAGCTACCGAAAATTCAATGAAATATTTGCGTCTAACGATAGAACTGTAGGAGCCGGCTTGCCGGCTCCTGCGGGACGCGTATCAGGCGCCGTGGCACTTCTTGAACTTCTTCTCGCTGCCGCATGGGCATGGATCGTTGCGGCCAACGTCCTTCAATGCGTTGCGCACCGGTTCCTGGTGGGCATGGCCGCAGTTCGGGCCGTGGACATGACCATGGTCGTGATCGTGGTGATCGTGATCGTGGTTGCAGTCAGGACCATGGACATGGGGTTGCTGAGTCATTGGTGTCGCTCCGGAATAAAATCGCCGGGGATTATCTCGCCATTGCGCATCACGTGCACGTCGTTACCGATGAATAATCCGGTTTTCAACTCACCTTCCAGGCGATAGGGGATGGGGCGGTGCGGATTTTTCAGCAGGTCGGCGATCTCCCGCACCTGTGGCCACAGGTTGGTGCGCACCGTGACCTTGAAAAATCCCCGGCCATGGGGCGGTATGGTCAGCCACTCGTTGGATTCGCCCTCGGTCAGCTCCACGTCAGCCAGGCTGATCTTATAGATCAGGCCGCGCACGGTGAGGTCCGAGTCGTCACGGTTATCCACGCGAAAGTGCAGCTTGAATTTCTGCTCCAGTAGCTTGGCCCGCACCAACTCGACCTTGACCAGGTGGATCTGTGGCGGCGGCGTGTCATCGGCGAACCAGGACGCACAGCCCGAGAGGCCAACGGTCAATACCATTAAACAGCTGTAGGTTCGTAATCGGCTGACCATGACGCAATCCCTTGTAGGAGCCGGCTTGCCGGCGATGGTCGTCAACGATGACGAGGGTTGTGTGGTTTAGCGCGGTGTCCGTGGTTTTACAGGTAACTGGAACAGCATTTCTTGAACTTCTGCCCACTGCCGCACAGGCAGGCATCATTACGCCCGGCCTTCACCTCCACCGTAGGATCAATAAAGTACCAACGCCCATCGTTCTGTACGAAAGACGACTGTTCGCGGTGGCTGTGTTCGCCGGTGCTGTCATGCCAGCGTGCGGTAAAAGTGACAAAGGCATGTTCCGGCTGCCCACCAAACACCTCGGAGCTTTCCACTTCCAGGCCGAGCCAGGTGCTTTGCGCGCTCCAGGCCCCGATGGCATCACGGTCGAGGCCGTTCTGTTGTGCCGGTAGCGTAGTGGCCACCAGATAATCCACCAGCCCCAGCACATAGGCGCTGTAGCGTGAGCGCATCAACGCGGTGGCGCACGGCGCGGGGTGGCCAGTGTGGTAATGGCCGCAACAGGCATCCAGCAGGTTGCCGCTGCCGCAAGGGCAAATGGATGTACTCATGGTTACCACCAATACTTTCCGAAATTTTCCGGGTTGGCCCAGAACCGGGCATTCAGCCAGTCCGGCACTTGTTTGTATTCAAGCAGATCGTAGGTAAACAGCGTCAGTACCTGATTGTCGCGGCAAAACTGCTCATTGGTCTGCAGGGCCAGGGAGAAAAAGTCGGTGTCCTTCCAGCCGCAGGCGGCAAGGTCGGCGAGAACGGCGATGCGGCTGGCATTGAGGTTGCGCACGCCGCCCAGCAGCTCCAGACCTGCACGTTTTGACAGGTGCTCCAGGCAATCGACCACCAGGGCCAGGTCAAATCGCTGGGCGGCCACCTCAGGTGGCAATGGCCCAGGCCCGGCGACGCAGACCACGGTGTCAGGGTGCGCCTGCTGGAATGCCTCCAGCGCCGGGAAGTGGCCGGCGCCCAACACCAGCAGGCGTTTGGGGGCTTGGCGATCAAGCAGGGCAGCGAGTGCTTGCTGCGGAGTACGGGAAGAATTGCCGGCGGTCATCGAAGATCCTCACATCAGAACCTTCAAGACTAGCCTGCTTGAGCGTGCGGGCCTAGAGCGGGCGCTCGCCTGTCGACCGGAAAAAGCGGCCTCGGCCAATGAATACGGGGGTATGGCCGGCTGGCGCAGATGAAAAGAGCGGTCTTTACTCCACCCATCGGCTTGCGGCCGATCCCCTCAGGAGAAATCAAATGAGCATCATGCGGACAGCTCTACCCTTGGTTCTGCTAACCGGAGTATTGACAGGTTGCGCAGGCTTGCAAAAAACCGACTGGCCCACCTGTGCCGCCCTCGGCGGCGTAACCGGGGCCGCGCTGGGCGCTACCGAAAGCTCTTCATGGGCTGGCGGTGGCGCATTGTTGATTGGCGGCATGGCCGGCGCCTATTGCTGGGTGCATGGCGACGGTGACGAAGACGCGGATGGCGTCCCGGACAGTCGCGACAAGTGCCCGGGCACCCCGAAGGGCGTGCAGGTGGATGCCAACGGCTGCCCGCCGGTACCTGAGGCGGTCGTCGTCGAGGAAGTGGTCGTGGTCCAGGAAGAGACCATCGTGATTCGTGATGTGCACTTCGAGTTCGATTCGGCCCGGCTGACGGCCGCCGACAAAACCAAGCTCGACACGGTTGCCACACGCCTGAAACAGGAAGCGCCGAGTGCGCAGTTGCGGGTCAGCGGGCACACCGACAGCGTCGGTAAAGATGCCTACAACCAGAAACTTTCGGAAAAACGCGCCCGTTCGGTGACCGAGTACCTGGTCAGCTCCGGCGTGCCCCGCAGTAACTTTGTGTCGGTGACGGGGGCTGGTGAGAGCCATCCGGTGGCCGACAACAAAACCGCCGACGGCCGCGCCCAGAACCGTCGCGTGGAAATTCAAATCAACCGCTAAGACATTTCTGATATGCCCCTGGGTGGTGCCAGGGGCATTTCTTACAGCTGTATCAGACGAATCTCGGCGATCTGGCCGCCAAGTCGCAGCCTTCTCAAGTTTTTTAATCCTTCACTGGCAAATCGCCTGTAGAACTCGTTACTGTGCGCCCAAAGAATAATGTGCAAGGGGGCGTAGGGCATGAAGCTGTTGCTAGGATTGGGGAAGTTGCTGGCGATGCTGTTCTGGACGGTTGTGCTGGTCAACCTGTTCAAACCGCTGACTAATCCATTTCATCTGTTGGTCAACCTGGTCGGCAGCCTGTTGTTGCTGGTCCATCTTCTGGAGTTGGTGTTATTCAACGCCAGCGTCAAACATCGTGCTCACCCCTGGCGTGACCGCCTGCTGATCCTGTTGCTGGGGATGTTCCATATAAAGGGCCTGCCTGCGCCTACGGCTAACCAAGACAACAAGGATGCCAATCATGCGTAAGGTTTTTCTCCTGGCCCTGCTGGTCAGCCCCATTGCCCTGGCCGAAAGCGTCAGTGTCGAGACCCACTCGCTGATGCGCTTGCCCAACAGCACCAGCGTGCTGCAGTTGGAGCGCCTGGAAGTGGCGGACTATGGCACCTTGTTGATTCCGGCCAATATCACCCAGGTCACTGTCGACGAACTGCACCTGGGCCGCGAAGCGCGGATTGCCATCGTGCCCAGCGCCTCGGCCCTGCAGTTGCAGGTGCGGCACGCGCAGTTGGAGCATGGCAGCCAAATCACCTCCCGTGGCGCGCCCGGCACCCATGAAAAACCGGCCCGGCCGGGGCGTGACCTGACCCTGCGGATCAATGGGTTGATTGCAGAAGAACTGTCCGTCGATGCCCGTGGTGGCACCGGTGCCCAGGGTTACAGCGGCCTGGATGGTGCCAATGGCGAAGACCCTGGTTGCACCTGGGGTTCGGCCGGACGTGGCGCCAATGGCGACAACGGCGGCGACGGGCTGCCGGGGGCTGCGGGGGCGGCGGTGCGCATCGAGTTGCCGCGGGATTATCCGAGTGAGCAGATCAAGGTCTGGGTCGAGGGTGGTGCGGGTGGTTTACCGGGTGTGGCCGGCAAGCCGGGCAAGGGCGGGGCGTCCAAGGGCTGTCTGGTGTACCGCGCCGACGGCGGCGAGAAAGGCCGGCCGGGTCTGGAAGGCCAGGCGGGGCCGGCGGGGCCTGCCGGTACGGTGACCATCCAGCGGCTTTGAGCTATCGGCACTGGTCCATCGCGGGCAAGCCCGCTCCCACATTTTTAAGGTATTCACAAATCAAAGTGTGGGAGCGGGCTTGCCCGCGATGAGGCACTGAGGAACAACCTCAGAACATCGGCCGAGCCGAAGCCACGCCCACCACCACCAACCCGACAATCAGATTGATCCCTACCAGCTTTCGGATTCTTCCCAGCACCTGCGCGCCCGTCGCCCAGTCTTCGGCCGCCACAGCCGTGCGCAGTTCAGGCAGTTGCAACGCCTGGATGCGGATAAACAGCGCGGTCATTACCACATACAAGCCCATCATCACTTGCACATAACGCGGCGCGGTTTCAAACCCGTTGAAGCGCAGTTGCAACAGGCCGACGCCACTGATCGGCAAGATCAGCACCGCGACCCAGACCCACACGAAAAAACGCTGAAACACATTCATCCACAATTTCAGCCGTGGAGGGCTGTCGAGCGCCGCCATTGCGGCCGGGCGCAGGATCATCCAGGCGAAAAACATACCGCCGACCCATACCAGGGCGGCCAATACATGCAGGGTGTAGGCAAGGCTAAACACGGTCATTGAGGTACTCCGTTCTGCGCGGGATTAATTAGCGGGGTATGATAGCGGCCGATCCGAACCACTGAAAATTTATCCAGCGTTTTTTGCGCCCGACTATCCATGATCAGCACTGAACTCAAAACCACGATCCAGGGCGCCTACTCGCGTTTTCTCGAAGCCAAGAGCTTGAAACCGCGCTACGGCCAGCGCCTGATGATCGCCGAAGTGGCCAAGGTCCTCGGGGATATCGACACCGACGACGAAGGCCGGCGCAGTGGCGACCCTGCGGTCGTGGCCGTCGAGGCCGGCACCGGTACCGGCAAGACTGTGGCCTACAGCCTGGCGGCGATTCCCACTGCCAAGGCCGCCGGCAAGCGCCTGGTGATTGCCACCGCCACCGTGGCCCTGCAAGAGCAGATCGTCTACAAAGACCTGCCGGATCTGATGCGCAACAGCGGCCTGAGCTTCACCTTCGCCCTGGCCAAGGGCCGTGGCCGCTATATGTGCCTGTCCAAGCTGGATGTGCTGTTGCAGGAAGGCCACGCGCAAACCGCCACGGCCTCGCTGTTCGAAGAAGAAGGCTTCAAGATCGAAGTCGATGAGGCCAGCCAGAAGCTGTTTACCAGCATGATCGAGAAGCTGGCCGGCAATAAGTGGGACGGCGACCGCGACAGCTGGCCCAACGCCCTTGAAGATGCCGACTGGGCGCGCCTGACTACCGATCATAGCCAGTGCACCAACCGGCACTGCCCCAACTTCGGCCAGTGCGCCTTCTACAAGGCCCGCGAAGGCATGGGCAAGGTCGACGTGATTGTCACCAACCACGACATGGTCCTGGCTGACCTGGCCCTGGGCGGCGGCGCCGTGCTGCCCGACCCGCGCGACACCCTCTACGTGTTCGACGAAGGCCATCACCTGCCCGACAAGGCCATCGGCCACTTTGCCCACTACACACGCCTGCGTTCCACCGCTGACTGGCTGGAAACCACCGCCAAGAACCTCACCAAGCTGCTGGCCCAGCATCCGCTGCCGGGCGACCTGGGCAAGTTGATCGAACAGGTGCCGGAGTTGGCGCGGGAGATCAAGACCCAGCAACAGTTCATGTTCAGCGCCTGCGAACAGGTGGCGGACTTCAAGCCCGGCGAAGACGTTGAAGGTCGCGAGCGGCCACGCCATCGCTTTGTCGGCGGGCTGATTCCCGAGCATATGCGCGAGATGGGCGTGGAGTTGAAGAAGGGCTTCTCACGCCTGACCGACCTGTTCACCCGCCTCACCGACCTGCTCAAGGAAGGCATGGACGGCGAGGTCAATATCGGCATCGCCAGCAACCAGGCCGAAGAGTGGTATCCGTTGTTTGGCAGCCTGTTGTCCCGTGCCCAGGGCAACTGGGAGTTGTGGACGGCCTTCACCGTTGAAGACCCGGAAGACAATCCACCCATGGCCCGCTGGCTGACGCTGTCGGAGAGCGGTGCGCTGTTCGATATCGAGGTCAACGCCAGCCCGATCCTTGCCGCAGAAATGCTCCGGCGCAACCTGTGGAATGTGGCCTACGGCGCCCTGGTGACCTCGGCCACCCTGACGGCCCTGGGCACCTTCGACCGCTTCCGCATGCGCGCCGGCCTGCCGAAAAAAGCCGTCACTGCCGTGGTCCCCAGCCCGTTCCATCACGCTGACGCTGGCGTGCTGCGGGTGCCGGACCTCAAGGCCGACCCACGGGATGCGCCGGCCCACACCGCGGCAATCATTCGTGACCTGCCGTCGCTGGTGGAAGGCTCCAAGGGCACCCTGGTGCTGTTCTCGTCGCGTAAACAGATGCAGGACGTGTTCGACGGCCTCGACCGCGACTGGCGCAAACAGGTGTTTATCCAGGGCAACCTGTCGAAACAGGAAACCCTGAACAAGCACAAGGCGCGGGTTGATGGCGGGGACTCCAGCGTGCTGTTCGGCCTGGCGAGCTTTGCCGAAGGTGTCGACCTGCCCGGTGCCTACTGCGAGCACGTGGTGATCGCCAAGATCCCGTTCTCGGTGCCGGATGATCCGGTCGAGGCTGCGCTGGCCGAGTGGATCGAAGCCCGGGGCGGTAATCCGTTCATGGAGATCTCGGTACCGGATGCCTCGTTGAAGCTGGTCCAGGCCTGTGGTCGCTTGCTGCGTACCGAAGAAGACCGGGGCACCATCACCTTGCTCGACCGCCGTCTGGTAACCCAGCGCTATGGCAAGGCGATCCTGAATGCCTTGCCGCCTTTCCGGCGCGAAATTTCTTAAGCCGCAGTGGGCGAATTCGCCCACTTCGTGGTCTATCTCATGTATGTCATCAGGCCATTCACCGGCCAATTGGGAGAACCTTGTTCGTATGATCCGCACGCTGCCTGCTCTTTTTGCCTTGTTGTTCGCTGCGCCATTGCTGGCCGCGCCGGCCGGGCAACAGACGCTGTTCAACTTTGTCCGGCCGGCCGATGTGGTCAAGGTGGCGACCCAGGACGCCAGCCTGCCGCAATACAACGCCGAACAGACCCCGGAAGGCGAGGTGTTGCGCCGCATCACCTTCAACCCGGCGGCGGAACCGAGCCTGGTGCTCAGCCCGCAGAGTGGCGTGTGGGACTGGTCGCAATCGAGTGCCATGAGCCTGCGTATCCAGAGTGCGATGGACTGGGCGCTGACCTTGTACGTCAAGGTGCAGAGCAGCGACGGCAAGACCCTGGTCAGCCGGATTGATTTGCCGGCGGGACCTGCGCAAACGCTGCTGGTGCCACTGCAAGCCAATTCGCCCTTGAGCCAGGGTATGAAAGCCGGGCCGCCGATGCCGATCACCGTGGACGGTCAGCGCGTGATGCTGGCCGGTAGCGCTGGCGAGCTCGACCGCAGCCAGGTGGTCTCGGTCACGCTGTCGATGATCCAGCCGGCTGCGCCGCAAAGTATCCTGCTGGAGCGCTTTGGCGTGCAGGACAGCGAGCCGGTGCTCAAGGCTGCCTACAGTGAGTTGGTGGATGCCTACGGGCAGTCCAACCGCGCGCGCTGGCCGGAAAAGGTCAGCAGCGACGAGCAGTTGAAAGCCGCGGCCGCCAAGGAGCAGCAACAGCTCAAGGGCTGGCTTGCGGAGCGTGACAAGGCGGGCCTGGACAAGTTTGGCGGCTGGACCAAGGGCCCGGCCTTTGACGCCAGCGGCTTCTTCCGTACCGAAAAGCGTGATGGGCGCTGGTACCTGGTGACACCCCTGGGGCATCCGTTCTACTCCCTGGGCGTCAACACGGTGACCCCGGACAACAGCCAGACCTATGTCGCCGGCCGCGAATGGATGTTTGGCGCGTTGCCCAAGGCGGGTGAGCCCTTCGACAAGTATTACGGCAGTGGCGACAACCGTGGCGGCAATGGCGCGGATGTAGGGCGTGGCTTCAATGTGGGGCGCTGGTACGACTTCTACGGCGCTAACCTGCAACGCACCTATGGCCAGGCGTGCGACCCGGCAGCCCAGGCCCAGCCCTGCACAGCCCAGGGGTTTGACCAGGCGCGCTGGGTTAGCCACACCCTGGACCGCCTGCAGGCCTGGGGTTTCAACACCGTCGGCAACTGGAGCGCCCCGCAACTGGTTGGCGCGGATCGCGTGCCTTACACCTTGCCGCTGTCGATCATTGGCGACTACACCAGTATCAGCACCGGTATCGACTGGTGGGGCGGCATGCCCGATCCCTTCGACCCGCGCTTTGCCATGGCCACCGAGCGGGCGGTCGCGATTGCCACCCGTGACCATCGCGACGACCCCTGGTTGATCGGCTTCTTTGCCGATAACGAACTGGCGTGGGCCGGTCCTGGCAACGATGCGAAATCCCGCTATGCCCTGGCCTACGGCACCCTGCGCATGACCACCGATGTGCCGGCCAAGCGTGCGTTCCTCAAGCAGCTGCGCGATAAATACCGTAACGAAGATGGCCTGTCCAAAGCCTGGGGTATTCAATTGGCGGGCTGGGAGTTGATGGAAGATCCAGGCTTCGAGCCGCCCGTTCCCAACCCCGAGCACCCGGAAATCGAAGCTGATTTCCAGTACTTCCAGAAGACCTTCGCTGATGCCTACTTCAAGACCATCTCCGATGCGCTGAAATGGCATGCGCCCAACCAGTTGCTGCTGGGTGGGCGCTATGCGGTCAGCACCCCGGAAGCCGTGGCGTCCTGCGCCCAGTACTGTGATGTACTGAGCTTCAATATGTACACCCTCAAGCCCCAGGACGGTTATGACTTCGCCGCCCTGCGCGGGCTGGACAAGCCGGTCCTGATCAGCGAGTTCAACTTCGGCTCGACCGACCGTGGCCCGTTCTGGGGCGGCTTGACGCCCTTGGCCAGGGAGGAGGCGCGTGGCCCGGCTTACGCGACGTTCCTCAAGCAGGCCATGGCCGAGCCGTCGATTGTTGGCGTGCACTGGTTCCAGTACCTCGACCAGCCGGTGACCGGGCGATTGCTGGACGGTGAAAATGGTCATTTCGGCCTGGTGGGGATCACCGATGTGCCCTTCCAGGGTTTTGTCGACAGTGTGCGTAAAAGCAACCTGGCGGCGATCCAGCAATTGGGCCGCAAAGCTGAAAAAGCCAAGGTCGCCCAGGCTGCCACGGGTTCCCAAAGCCAGTAATGGCTGGAACAATGAACGCCATTTAACGCAGGACTTTTCCGAGGGGGATGCAGGTGCAGATTCAGGGTCATTACGAGCTTCAATTCGAAGCAGTGCGCGAAGCCTTCGCCGCGCTGTTTGACGACCCTCAGGAGCGTGGTGCGGCGCTGTGTGTACAGATTGGCGGGCAAACCGTCCTCGATCTGTGGGCCGGCACTGCCGACAAGGACGGTGCCGAGGCCTGGCACAGCGACACCATCGCCAACCTGTTCTCCTGCACCAAGACCTTCACCGCCGTCACCGCGCTGCAACTGGTAGCCGAGGGCAAATTGCAGTTGGACGCCCCGGTTGCCAACTACTGGCCGGAGTTCGCTGCGGCAGGTAAACACAACATCACCCTGCGCCAACTGCTTTGCCATAAGGCCGGGCTGCCCGCGTTGCGTGACATATTGCCTGCCGAGGCCCTGTATGACTGGCCTTTGATGACTACCGCCCTGGCCGCCGAAACCCCCTGGTGGACACCCGGCGAAGGCCATGGCTATGCGGCCATCACTTATGGCTGGCTGGTCGGTGAACTGCTGCGCCGCGCCGATGGGCGTGGGCCGGGGGAGTCGATTGTGGCGCGGGTTGCCCGGCCACTGGGCCTGGACTTCCATGTCGGGTTGGCGGACGAGGAATTTTATCGTGTCGCCCACATTGCCCGGAGCAAAGGCAATATGGGGGATGCGGCAGCCCAACGGTTGTTACAGGTCACCCTGCGTGAGCCCGAAGCAATGACTACCCGGGCGTTTACCAATCCGCCTTCTATACTAACCAGCACTAACAAGCCTGAATGGCGCCGCATGCAGCAGCCTGCGGCAAATGGTCATGGCAATGCGCGCAGTTTGGCCGGGTTTTATAGTGGTTTGTTGGACGGAAGTTTGTTGGAAGCCGATATGCTTGAACAACTGACCCGCGAGCACAGTGTTGGGCCGGATAAAACCTTATTGACGCAAACCCGCTTTGGCCTGGGTTGCATGTTGGACCAGCCAGACGTGCCCAACGCGACGTTCGGCCTTGGCCCACGTGCATTTGGGCATCCTGGGGCCGGTGGTTCCGTGGGCTTTGCCGATCCGGAACATGATGTAGCATTTGGTTTTGTGACCAATACACTGGGGCCGCATGTACTTATGGACCCGCGCGCGCAAAAGTTGGTAAGAATATTGGCCGGTTGTCTGTAAATAGCTTGCTGTCTGGCGTTTTTTTGTTAAAAAGGCACCTACAAAAGACGCTGGAAAAGTATTGTTACTTTAAACTTCGTGAAGCGTCCGTTTAACGGGTCATTCAGACCCCTGTGTTTTCTCATTTTGTGGATATCTCATGTTATCGAACAAGTCCTTGGCTCTGGCGCTCTGCCTCACTATTACTGGCTGTGCACAAAACCCACAAAATGATGCGTCTGGCGAGCATTGGTGGTCATTCGGGTCCGACAAGGCGGCGGCCAAGGACGTTACCGCCAAGGCCGATGCCAAGGCGGCTGACGCCAAGGCTGATCTCAAGGCCGATCTGAAGGCGGCAACACCTGCTCCCGCTGCGGCGCCGGTAGTGGCCAAGGCTGAAAGCGACACCAAATGGTGGTGGCCGTTTGAAAGCAAGCCAAAACCCCTGAACAAAGTCGATGTGACCAACATCCCGATGCCAGACCCGAAAATCACCCAGGCCTGGTTGGATGACTACGAGCCACGCCTGCGCGCCGCGATCAAGGACAGCAACCTGCAACTGGAACGTCGCGACAACGTACTGGTGGTGATTGCCCCGGTCGATGGTTCGTACAACCCGAAGCGCCCGGCGATGTTGTTGCCGGTGACCCTGGGTCCGTTTACCCGTGTCGCCAAGGCCGTTGAAAAGGATCCGAAGACTGCCGTGCTGGTCCTGGGCCACATCGACACCGTGCAGAACCAGGCCCTGACCAAGGAGCGTGCCCAGTCCATTGCTTCGATCTTCAGCCTCAGCGGCCTGAAGCAGGACCGCCTGATGTTGCGTGGCATGGGCGACCTGATGCCCCGCGCCGCCAACGACAGCACCCAGGGCCGCGCTCTGAACCGTCGCATGGAAATCATGTTCACCCAGCGCACCACCATGCTGGCACTGCTGAGCAAGTACAACTCGCCAAACCCGCCGAAGCCTGAACTGGTAGCGGTACAGGACGTCGTTGCTCCTGCGCCGGTGGCCAAGAAAGCCGTGGCCGCGAAGAAAACCCCGGCCAAGAAGGCCGCCGCCAAGCCAGCCGCGAAAAAAGCCGCCGCCAAGCCGGCAGCCAAAAAGCCGGTGGCCGCCAAGGCAGCTGCACCTGCGAAAAAAGTAGCGGCAAACGACCAGGCGAAAAACTGAGCAGTTGAGCGAGAAGGATAAAGCCCCATGAACCAGGCATTGGCGGATATGCGCCGTGACTACACGCGGGACGGTTTGAGCGAGGCCCAGGCCCCGGACGAGCCGTTTGCCTTGTTCCACCAGTGGTTCAGCGATGCGGTCAAGACCGAGCAAGCGCCGGTGGAGGCCAACGCGATGACCCTGGCGACCGTGGACCAGGAGGGCCGGCCTCACTGCCGAGTCCTGCTGCTCAAGGGCCTGGATGCCCAGGGTTTTACCTTCTTTACCAACTACCAGAGCGCCAAGGGCCAGCAAATGGCAGCCCGCCCGTTTGCTGCCATGACCTTCTTCTGGCCGACCCTGGAGCGCCAGGTGCGCATCGAGGGGCGGGTGGTCAAGGTCACGCCTGAGGAATCGGATGCCTACTATCAGGTGCGACCCCTGGGCAGCCGCATCGGTGCCTGGGCTTCCCCGCAAAGCCAGGTGATCCGTGATCGCCAGCAATTGCAGGACTTGCTCACGCTGACCGAACAGCGCTTCAGCGATACCCAGCCGGCGTGCCCGGAGCACTGGGGGGGGTATCGCCTGCTGCCGGAACGCATCGAGTTCTGGCAGGGCCGGGCGAGCCGCTTGCACGACCGCTTGAACTATCGCTTGCAGGGTACCGACTGGACCCGCGAGCGCCTGGCGCCCTGAGTGCGCCTTTAAACACCTGTAATCCATATGGGCGCTGTGGCCTGGAGTCAGGTGTTCCTGCCGAAGTCTCTACTCCGGGGCTTGTGGTGTGTATTGCCGGGCTGCGTCCTGCAGCCATTGTGGTAAATCCTTACGCTTGACCTTCTCTGCCTTGGCGCGGTCCAACTGTTGCAGCATAAAGTTGCGCTTGCGCTGATCGTCTCCAGCCAGGGACAGCGCCAGGTCGCGATCTACCCAGCGCTTGATCCGCCGGTACAGCCACCAGTGGAAATACAGGCCGGCGGCGGTGGTCGCTACAATGATGAAGTAGTCCATGAAATTCCTTGTCTGGGTGTAGGTGCTACCGTTTGTCGGTTTTTGCGATACACCTGTCTGTACTGGGGCTGAATGAAAGCAATTTTCTCCGGGCCGTGCCGTGACAGGCGTCAAGCAGCGGAGTCTAATAAAGATATGTCCTTTGGAGTTGATGCTATGCGTAAGTCTGTTCTGCTGGTTGCCTGCTTTACCACCATGTCGTTGCTGCTGGGTGGCTGCGCCTCCAGTCTGACCGGCGACTCGTACTCCCGTGACGAAGCCCGTCGTGTGCAAAGCGTGCGCATGGGTACCATCGAATCCCTGCGTCCGGTCAAGATCGAAGGCACCAAGACCCCAATCGGCGGCGCAGCAGGCGCGGTCATCGGCGGTGTTGGCGGTAGCGCCATCGGTGGCGGTCGCGGCAGCATCGTGACTGCCGTTATCGGCGCCGTGGCGGGCGGCCTGCTGGGCTCGGCTACCGAAGAAGGCCTGACCCGTACCCAGGGCGTGGAAATCACCGTGCGCGAAGACGACGGCAGCATGCGCGCCTACGTCCAGGCGGTGCAGGAAAACGAAATCTTCCGCATCGGCGACCGTGTGCGCATCATGACTGTAGATGGGACCAGCCGCGTTACCCGCTAAGCGTCATACAGTAAAAGAAAAACCCCGACCGGGTGCCTGGTCGGGGTTTTTTTCGGTTCGGCTAAGGATTTTCTTAATGTGATTTTTGATTTCGACCGGGTGCGTTAAACGTTGCAGGTAAGTTGGAAGTGATGAGCAGAGTCATTTATTACTCTGCCGGCCAAGGTTTCTATAGCCGTTAGTTGAGCGGGGGCAGGTTGTAGACCTCCCAGCCATGTTGCTCGACTACAAACGCCTGAAGGTCAGTAGCCTTATCGAAGGCTGCAATCAGATATCTCATGGTGCGAATCTTCTTTGTTCTTTTGGATTTTCGTAGAGAGGATTTGGCGAACACGCCCCCGACAGCAGGGGGCTGTCCTGGTTGTTGGCCATCCTGCCCTCCTGGCCGTGACATCCGTTCTTGCAGACGGGTGTGCGACGTTAGGGGAGGCGCAGGAGAAAGAAGGTAGGAAGGTGCTGTGAGCGAGGGGGGAAGAGGCTGAAACAGTGCATGGGGGCAAGACAGGCCTGCCCCCACATGACGCGTTAAGCGTTGACTGTCACCTGCTTACGACTGGCCATCGCCGTCACGGCATAACCAATCAATGCCGCGAGGATCGAGCCGGTGAGAATGCCCATCCGGTCCATCCCGGCGTATTCGCTACTGCCCGGCAAGAACGCCAGTGAGCCGACAAACAGGCTCATGGTGAAGCCGATGCCACACAGGATGGCGACGCCCATGACCTGGCCCCAATTGGCGCCGGTCGGTAGGGCGGCCAGCCCGGTTTTCACGGCGAGCCAGGTCAGGCCAAACACACCGACCGTCTTGCCCACCAGCAAACCTGCCGCGATACCCATCGGCACGTGGTGGGTGAAGCTTTCCAGATTGACCCCGGCCAGCGACACGCCAGCGTTGGCAAAGGCGAACAGCGGCAGGATGCCGTATGCCACCCACGGGTGCAGGGCGTGTTCCAGGCCGAGCAGGGGCGAGGGCTCGGCGTTCTTGGTGTGCAGAGGAATGCAGAACGCCAGGGTGACGCCGGCCAGGGTGGCGTGAACACCGCTCTTGAGCACGCAGACCCACAGGATCAAGCCGATGATCAGGTACGGCCCGAGCTTGACCACGCCCAGGCGATTCATGGTGATCAACGCGACAAGGCAGGCGCCGGCGCCCGCCAGCGACGCAGTGGACAGTTCGCCGGAGTAGAAAATCGCAATGACGATGATGGCTCCCAGGTCATCAATGATCGCCAGGGTCATCAGGAACAGCTTCAGCGACACCGGTACACGCTTGCCCAGCAGTGCCAGCACGCCCAGGGCAAAGGCGATATCGGTGGCCATCGGGATGGCCCAGCCGCCGAGTGCCGCCGGGTTATCCTTGTTCAAGGCCCAGTAGATCAGCGCCGGCACCACCATGCCGCCGATGGCCGCAGCCCCTGGCAGCACAACCTGGGAAGGCTTGGACAAATGGCCGTCGAGCAGCTCGCGCTTGACCTCCAGGCCGATCAGCAGGAAGAACAGGGCCATCAGGCCGTCGTTGATCCACAGTAGCGATGGCTTCGCGATCTGCAGGGCGCCGATCTGTACGGCGACGGGCACTTCAAGAAAGCTGCTGTAGAACGACGACAGCGGCGAGTTGTTGATGATCAGGGCCAAGGCGGCTGCAGCGATCAGTAACAGACCGCTGGCCGCTTCGAGCTGGAAGAAACGGGTAAACGTGCTACGCAGAGGCAAGGGACGCTCTCCAATCAAGGTTCAATAGGGGCGTACCCTAACCCGTACTGTTAGTTGTTAAAACAAAAGTTATATTCTTTTTTGTTATATAAAAGTGCGGTGCTAGGGATTGGCTCAAAGCCTAGCAATTAGGGATCGAATTAAGTCATGACTGTATCTGTGTGCAGTTTGGGAAACACCCTAAGATCACGCCTGAAAACTTAATGGAACTTGAGCATGAGTGACCACCGTCCGTGGGCCCGAGAGGCCATTCGCATTATTGAAGCTGATTTCCAGCGCAGCGCCGACACCCACCTGATCCCACTGGCATTGCCGGGCTTGCCGGGGATCGAATTGTATTTCAAGGATGAGTCCAGCCACCCCACCGGTAGCCTTAAGCACCGCTTGGCCCGCTCCTTGTTCCTGTATGCCTTGTGCAACGGCTGGCTCAAGCCCGGCGCGCCGGTGATCGAGGCCTCCAGTGGCTCCACCGCGATTTCCGAAGCGTACTTCGCGCGCTTGCTGGGCCTGCCGTTTATTGCGGTGATGCCGGCCACCACGTCCCAGGAAAAAATTGCCCAGATCGCCTTCTATGGCGGCAAGAGCCACCTGGTGCAGGACCCCACGCAGATCTACGCCGAATCCGAGCGCCTGGCGCAGGAAAGCGGTGGGCACTTCATGGATCAGTTCACCTATGCCGAACGGGCTACCGACTGGCGGGCGAACAACAATATTGCCGAGTCGATCTTCCAGCAGTTGCGCTTCGAGCGGCATCCAGAGCCGAGCTGGCTGATTTCCAGCCCGGGTACCGGCGGTACCACGGCGACTCTGGGGCGCTATGTGCGTTATCGCCAGCATTGCACCCGAGTGTTGTGTGCCGACGCCGAGCGTTCGGTGTTCTTCGAGTATATTACCAGAGCGGTGATGCCAGCTTGCGCCTGGACTGCGGCTCACGGATCGAAGGCATTGGTCGGCCACGGGTGGAAGCGTCGTTCCTGCCCAAGGTGATTGATGCAATGGTCAAGGTGCCGGATGCCTTGTCGCTGGCCGCCATGCATTACCTGGCGCAGCGCTTGGGACGGCGGGTCGGGGGATCCAGCGGCACCAACCTGATCGGCGCGTTGATTGCTGCGCAGCAGATGCAGGCGGCAGTCGGGGTCTATCGTGGCGATTCTGTGTGACGGTGGCGAGCGTTATGCCACGACCTACTACGACGATGCGTGGCTGGTTGGGCAGGGGTATGCGCTGGAAGAGTTGATCGACGCGGTTGCCGCCAGTGTCGAGCGTGGCGAGCCGTTGCCGGACAGCGTATTGCGCGCCAATATCTAAACTGCCTGGCGCATGACGATCACTGTGGGAGGCGGGCTTGCCCGCTCCCACAATGGAGCGCGTTTACTCAGGCTTCGATCCCGAGGATGTTGCGCGCCACGGCTTCGGCAATCCGAATCCCGTCAACGCCTGCCGACAGGATCCCGCCGGCATAACCTGCGCCTTCACCCGCCGGGAACAGGCCTTTCACATTCAAGCTCTGCATCGACGCGTCGCGGGTGATCCGCAGTGGCGACGAAGTGCGGGTTTCGATCCCGGTCAGGACTGCGTCATGCAGCGAGTAGCCCTTGATCTGCTTCTCAAAGGCCGGCAACGCTTCGCGGATGGCCTCGATGGCGAAGTCTGGCAAGGCCAGGGCCAAGTCGCCGAGAGCAACGCCCGGCTTGTAGGAAGGCTCCACGCTACCAATAGCGGTGGACGGCTTGCCGGCGATGAAATCACCCACCAGTTGCGCCGGCGCTTCGTAGTTGCTGCCGCCGAGGATGAACGCATGGGATTCCAGGCGCTCCTGCAACTCGATCCCGGCCAGCGGGCCGCCCGGATAGTCCACTTCCGGGGTGATACCGACCACGATCCCGGAGTTGGCATTGCGCTCGTTACGCGAGTACTGGCTCATGCCGTTGGTCACGACCCGATTTGGCTCGGAAGTGGCCGCCACCACCGTACCGCCCGGGCACATGCAGAAGCTGTACACCGAACGGCCGTTCTTGGCGTGGTGCACCAGCTTGTAGTCGGCCGCCCCCAGTTTTGGGTGCCCGGCATACTTGCCCAGGCGCGCGGCGTCGATCAGCGACTGCGGGTGTTCGATACGGAAACCCACCGAAAACGGCTTGGCTTCCATGTATACGCCACGGCCGTGGAGCATGCGGAAGGTGTCGCGGGCACTGTGGCCGAGGGCGAGGATCACGTGCCTGGAGAGGATCTGCTCGCCACCATCGACGACCACGCCATTTAACTGGCCGTCCTCGATCAGCACGTCGGTGACCCGCTGTTCGAAACGCACCTCACCGCCCAGGGCGATGATCTGCTGGCGCATGTTTTCTACCACGCCGGTCAGGCGGAAGGTGCCGATATGCGGTTTGCTGACGTAGAGGATTTCGTCTGGCGCGCCGGCCTTGACGAACTCGTGCAGCACTTTGCGCCCGTGGAACTTCGGATCCTTGATCTGACTGTAGAGCTTGCCGTCGGAAAAGGTCCCGGCGCCGCCCTCGCCGAACTGCACGTTGGACTCGGGGTTGAGTACGCTTTTGCGCCACAGGCCCCAGGTGTCCTTGGTGCGCTGGCGCACTTCGCGGCCACGCTCGAGGATGATCGGCTTGAAGCCCATCTGCGCCAGCAACAGCCCGGCAAAGATCCCGCAAGGACCGAAACCGACCACAATCGGTCGCTCGCTCAGGTCGGCCGGCGCCTGGCCGACTACCTTGTAGCTGACATCCGGTGCGGCGTTGATATTGCGGTCGTCGGCGAACTTGAGCAGCAGGGCGGCTTCGCCCTTGACCTCAAGGTCGACGGTGTAGATGAAGCACAGCTCCGATGATTTTTTGCGTGCATCGTAGCTGCGTTTGAACAGGGTGAAATCGAGCAGATCATCACTGGCGATGCCCAGGCGCTGCACAATCGCAGGCCGCAGGTCTTCTTCGGGATGGTCGATGGGCAGCTTGAGTTCGGTGATTCGTAGCATGACAGGATCCGGTATGCGGCGTTTGGTAGGGCCGGCGGTTTTGCAAACCGGCGATTATAAGCTCCAACGGCGGTTTCCCGTCATGCTAAAACAGCGCAGGGCCGAATCAGTCGTCTCGCGAGCCGCCAAACGCCGCGCAGCCACGCTGTACCTGGCCGTTGATCCGAAGTTCGGCGCTCATGTGCTGCAGGCTGCCGCTGACGCTGTCGATGCAGCGCTGGGGCGCGACCCACAGTTCGATCTTCTGGCCGTTGGCTTCGGTGGTGAGGTTGAAACGGCCATCGCCCAGTTGCTCTTCCACATAAGGTACCGGCAGCGGTGGCTGGCCCTCGCGCTGCAGGACCATGCCCTTGTTGGTGACATTCAGCGCCCACGCGGGTTTGTGGCCGTTGGCGCGCAGGATCATGCGCTTGAAGTCCGGGTCGTCACAGGCCGAGGTCGAGCGTTCGACGCGGTACAGCTGCTGCAGCTCCACCTGGCCCTGGGTGCCGCTGGCGACCCCGGAGAACTTGCCGCGCAAGTCGGCAAACAAGGCCCCTTGCTGGCCGGCCAGGGACGCCGCTTCCTGGAGGATGCTGGTGCCGCCGGTATCGTTGACCACGTAGTTGCGCTGGTCATGGCAGGGCTGGAACAGCAGTTTATCGCCGATGGCGGTCAACTCGCCCTGCATGCGGGTCAGGCCCGCCGTGGACGGCTTGGCCGGGTCGCGCTCAAACACCTGGCAGGCGGTGAACAGGGGCAGTAGGGCAAACAGAGCAAGGATACGGGCGGCACGCATTATCGGGTCTCCTGACAAGTGCCGCCACGTTACGCAGGCTGGCGCTGCATCACAAGTCGGTGATGGGCGATTAGGTTGCAGCATTTTAACGGAGCCTGAAATTAAGCCTTTTCCCGTGGAGGTCACGGAAGCCTTATGCCAAGTTTAAGTTTTTCGAAAGGCGCATTCATATGAACATTCGATGGGCCCTTTTCGCCCTGGCCTGCGTGGCACCCCTGGCCTGGGCCGAGGTGCCGGCCAAGCTGTTCTATACCTCACAGACCGACTTCACCGATATCACCTTGACCCTGAAAAAAGCCCAAGCCCTCCACCCCGAGTTTATCGAGGTTGACGTGACGCTCACACCGCAGGCCCAGGAGCGCACGAAAGCGCTGTCCCAGGCGGCCATGCATAAACAGATGACCCTGTACCTCAATGGCCGGCAGCTCAATACGGCGACGGTCCAGGGTGTGCTCGACGGTCCGGGCCTGAGGTTCTCCATCCCTCGCGATCAGTTGTTGGAGATGATGCCGTCGCTGATCAAGTGATCAGCCGACGATGTAAGTCTGCCCGGTCTGTAAGCCTTCCACACTCTTGGCGTAGGCCAAAGCTACATCTGCCGCAGGCACCGGCTTAAAGCCCCGGAAATAAGGCGCATAGCTACCCATGGCCTCCAGCAGTACGTTGGGGCTGACCGAGTTGATCCGCAGGCCCCGTGGCAGTTCAATTGCCGCCGCTTTGACGAAAGCATCAATGGCGCCATTGACCAGCGCCGCCGAGGCGCCGGTGCGGATCGGGTCGCGGTTGAGGATGCCGCTGGTGAAGGTGAAGGACGCACCGTCGTTGGCAAATTCGCGGCCGATCAGCAGCAGGTTGACCTGGCCCATCAGTTTGTCTTGCAGGCCGAGGTCGAAGTGGCTGGCGTCCATTTCGCCCAGGGGCACAAAGTTGACGCTGCCGGCGGCGCACACCAGGGCGTCGAACTTGCCGGTTTGTGCAAACAGTCGGCGGATCGAAGCGCTGTCGCTGATATCGACGTGAAAGTCGCCGCTCGTGCGACCAATGCTGATCACTTCATGGCGCTGGGACAGTTCTGCCTTGACCGCCGAGCCCACCGTGCCGCTGGCACCAATCAACAGGATTTTCATGTGTCGTTCCTCTAGAGGTTCAGGTGAGCCTTGAGTCTAGAGTGGTTTTTTCTGCGGATAAGCGCACTAATAGGCAACCTTTGGTTTTCAATTGGAAACAATCCATGAGCGAGATGGATGATCTGGCGGCGTTTGCGGTGTTGATCGAAGCCGGCAGTTTTACCCTGGCCGCCCAGCAACTGGGGTGCAGCAAGGGCCAGTTGTCCAAGCGCATCAGCCAGTTGGAGGCGCAGTTTTCGGTGGTGTTGCTGCATCGCACCACCCGTCGATTAAGCCTCACTGCCGCCGGCGCGGCGCTGTTACCCCAGGCCCAGGCATTGGTAATCCAGGTCGACCGCGCGCGTCAGGCATTGGCGCGGCTCAAGGACGATGTGGCAGGGCCGGTGCGTATGACCGTTCCGGTTTCCCTGGGTGAAACCTTCTTCGATGGTCTGTTGCTGGAGTTTTCCCGGCAGTACCCGCAAGTACAGATCGAGCTGGATCTGAACAACAATTATCGTGACCTGGCGCGGGACGGTTTTGATCTGGCAGTACGCTCGGCGGTGGCCAACGATGAAAGGCTGGTCGCCAGGCCGCTGTTGGCCTGGCATGAAATGACCTGCGCCAGCCCGGCCTATCTGGAGCAACACGGGGAACCGCTGACACCGGCGGAGCTGGTCGGCCACCGTTGCTTGCTCAACAGCCACTACAGTGGTCGCGAAGAGTGGCTGTATCACCAGCAACACGAATTGCTGCGGGTCCGGGTGGATGGCACGTTTGCCTCCAACCACTACAACCTGCTGAAAAAGGCTGCGTTGGTGGGTGCCGGCATCGCACGGCTGCCCTCCTATCTGTTGCAGATGGAATTGGCTGACGGCCGGCTGCGTTGGCTCCTGCGTGATTATCAGACTCGTAGCCAGCCGATGTACCTGGTCCACCCCTATCAGGGCGGGTTGCCACGCCGTACCCAAGTACTGGCCGATTACCTGGTGGGCTGGTTCAAACGCAATGGCGAGGCATTGGACCGGCTTTAGCGCCAGCGCCGGGCAATCCAGTGATCCATGGACACCCGTCCTGGCCCCTTGGCCATCAACAGCAGCAGCAAGGCGATCCAGGTGCCGTGGGTCGGGTAGGCGTCGGGGTAGACAAACAACTGGATCACCAGGGTCATACCCAACAAGGCCAGGGCCGAAAAGCGCGTGGCCAGACCCAGCAGAATCAGGACCGGGAAAAAATGCTCGGCGAACGTAGCCAGGTACGCCGCCACTTCTGCGGGTACAAACGGTACGTGGTATTCACTTTTAAACAACGGCACGGTGGAGTTGGCCAACTGCGGCACACCCAGTTCGAAGGTGCCGTCTATCAGGTCGACGGCGAAGCCCTGGACCTTGGTCTGGCCGGACTTCCAGAACACCGCCGCCATGGAAAAGCGTGCAATAAGGGCGATCAGGCTGTAGGGGATGTTCCCGAAGGTTTGGGTGGCGCGTGCAATCAGGCGCGTAGCGGCAGTGTTCATGGTTGTACCTTGATATGGGTGATGGCGCGGTGGTTGATCAGCAGTCCCAGGCAGTGGTGCAGGTCAAATTCGCTCGCTGCGTCGAGGGCGTACGCCACCGCCATTTCCAGGGGCCAATCGTTGGCCAGGCTGTTGATAAACGTCACGCAGCCGCTGTCGATGCCGAATACCTCGACCTCCAGGCCGTTGCGCAGGATCAACGCGCTTTGCTCCTGCCAGGGGTTGAGGCTGGCGACGGTGTCGGTGGTTTGATGCGCGGCCCATAACGCCACCACGGCATAGTTCGACTGCAGGGTGCTGACGCTGGGGTGCAGGTGCAGGCGTACGTTGCCCAGGCTGGGCAACTGTTGCAGTTGGTCGATGACGGCCTGGGGCTCGGCGACGGGTGTGTCGGCGGCGTGATAGGCGTTGATCCGCAAGTGCTCCAGTCGCGCGACGTCCGCCAGGTAAGGCACGCTGGCGGCGGGGGCGAAGCCCTGGATAAAGGCGGCAAGGTCGCTGCCGTACTCGTTGAGCAGTGGGCTGGTGGGTGGATAGGCCTGGACATACAACCCGGCCATGGCGCGGAAAAAACCATCGCCCACCAGTTGCCGGGTTACTGGGTAACCGTCGGCCAGGGCGCTGATTAACGAACTGTGGACGTTGTTGCGATACACCGCAAAACGGCTGGCGGGATCGGCGCCGTTGTGGCTGAACAAACCCTCCGGGCATGGCTGGCCCGGCGCCAACAGGGCCTTTGCAAACTGTTCGAGCACATTCATGGGCGCACCGCCGCAGCCAGCAAGTGGCGCTCGGCTTGCCGGGCTTCGGCGTGCAATACGCTGAAGGCCGGTACATCGTTGTCGCGCTCGATCAGCGTCGCAACCGGCCCGGTGCGTTGCAAGGCCTGCTGATACAACTGCCAGACGGCGTTGTCGATGGGCGCGCCGTGATCATCAATCAGCAGGCGATCACCAAGGCTGTCGCTGTCTTCGGCAAAGCCTGCCAGATGAATCTCGCCCACCGCGTGCAAAGGCAACGCATCGAGGTAGGCCAACGGATCCTGCTGATGATTGATGCAGGACACATACACATTGTTCACGTCCAGCAACAAACCGCAGCCGGTGCGCCGGATGACCTCGCGGATAAAGTCGGTTTCATCCAGGGTGGAGCGTTGGAACTGCAGGTAGGTCGACGGGTTCTCCAGCAGCATGGGCCGCTTGAGGGTGGTTTGTACCTGGTCCACGTGTTCGCACACTCGCTTGAGAGTTGCGTCGTCATAGGCCAGGGGCAGCAGATCGTTGAGAAACACCGGGCCGTGGCTGGACCAGGCCAGGTGTTCGGAAAAGGACTGGGGTTGATAGCGCTCGATCAGTACCGCCAGGCGCGCCAGGTGGGCCTGGCTCAGCGGGCCTTCGCCGCCGATGGACAGGCCGACGCCATGCAGTGACAGCGGATACTGCTCGCGGATCAGGCCCAGGTAGTGATGAAAAGGCCCGCCGGCCACCATGTAGTTTTCGGCATGGACTTCAAAAAAACCAATATCGGGCAGGGTGGCGAGCACTGTATGCCAGTGTTCGCTCTTGAGCCCCAGCCCGGCCCGGCACGCAAGGCCGGGTGCCTGAGCCTGGGCGACATCAGGCAGGGATGAAAGTGTCATCGTCAGTACTCAGGCAGGGGTAATTCAGGACTTGGCCTTGAAGGCTTCCAGTTGGCCAAAACCTGTCGGCGAGGTTTGGCTTTCCATCTTCACGCAGGTGCCTTCAGGGACCAGGTTCCAGGCGTTGGCCTGGTAGTCGGTTTTCGAGGTGCCCGCACAGGTAGTGCCGGGGCCTGCGGCGCAGTCATTCTTGCCTTTGAGGGCGACGCCGAAGCATTTTTCCATCTTCGCGTCGTCGGCATGGGCGACAGTGGTCAGGGTGCTCAGGCTCAAGGCCGACCCCAGGGCGAGGACGAGGGTGGCGGCGGACAGCGAACGGGTGGTCATGATGTTTCTCCAGCAGTGAGGAGGGTAAGCAAGCGTTTGTGCTTGCATACCCCACTAGAGAAAGGGGGGAGGGGATCGTTACAGGCGGCTCGAATAAAAGTTAAAACAATGCAAATTCTACGGTTCACACAAAGCAAATGTGGGAGCGGGTTTGCTCGCGATAGAGGTGTGTCAGCCAAACCATCCGGCACCGACACACCGCCTTCGCGGGCAAGCCCGCTCCCACATTCATACCCTAGCCGCCGAGGTAAGCCTCGCGCACTTTCGGGTCGGTCAGCAGTTGTTCGCCGCTGCCCTGCATCACTACCCGGCCGTTTTCCAACACATAGGCGCGGTCGGCAATTTTCAGTGCCTGGTTGGCGTTCTGTTCCACCAGGAACACCGTCACACCGTCCTTGCGCAGTTGCTCGATGATGTCGAAGATCTGCTGGATGATGATCGGGGCCAGGCCCAGGGACGGCTCATCCAACAGCAGCAGCTTGGGCTTGCTCATCAGCGCACGGCCGATGGCAAGCATTTGCTGTTCGCCACCGGACATGGTGCCGCCGCGCTGGCTGAAGCGCTCCTTGAGCCGAGGGAACAGGTGCAGCACCTTGTCCATCTGCTCCTGGTAGTCGCCCTTGTCGGTAAAGAACCCGCCCATGGCCAGGTTCTCTTCCACGGTCAGGCGGGCAAACACCCGACGGCCTTCCGGGACCACGGCAATGCTCTTGCGCATGATCGCCGCAGAGTGCTGGCCCACCAGTTCCTCACCCATATAGCGGATGCTGCCGCTGTGAGCCTGGGGCGAGCCGCACAAGGTCATCAGCAAGGTGGATTTGCCGGCACCGTTGGCACCGATCAGGGTGACGATCTCGCCCTGGCGCACTTCCACGTTGACGTCGTGCAGGGCCTGGATCTTGCCGTAGAAAGTGGAAACGTTTTCGAATTGCAGCATTTACGCTTCCCCCAAATAGGCTTTGATCACTTCCGGGTTGTCGCGGATCTGCTCCGGCGTCCCGTTGGCCAATGGCGCGCCCTGGTTGATCACGACGATATGGTCGGAAATGCTCATGACCAGTTTCATGTCGTGTTCGATCAGCAGCACGGTGGCGTTGTTTTCTTCACGCAGCACACCGATCAACGCCTTGAGGTCTTCGGTTTCCTTGGGGTTGAGGCCGGCAGCCGGTTCGTCGAGCATCAGGATCCGCGGGCGGGTCATCATGCAGCGGGCGATTTCCAGGCGCCGTTGCTGACCGTAGGCCAGGGTGCCGGCCGGGCGGTTGGCAAACTCGGTCAGGTTGACCTTGTCCAGCCAGTACGCGGCGTACTCCATGGCCTCGCGCTCGCTCTTGCGGAACGCCGGGGTCTTGAACAGGCCCGCGAAGAAATTGGTGTTCAGGTGCCGGTGCTGGGCGATCAGCAGGTTTTCCACGGCGGTCATGTCCTTGAACAACCGCACGTTCTGGAAGGTCCGCACCACGCCCTTGCGGGCGATCTCGTGACCGGCCAGGCCCTGGATCGGCTGGCCGTCCAGCAGGATGCTGCCACCGGCCGGTTTGTAGAAACCGGTCAGGCAGTTGAACACCGTGGTCTTGCCGGCGCCGTTGGGGCCGATCAACGCGACCACTTGTTTCTCTTTGACGGTCAGGGCGACGCCATTGACCGCCAGCAAGCCGCCGAAGCGCATGCTCAGGTTTTCGACTTTCAGGATCTCGCGGCTCATTTGCGCAGCTCCATATGTGGACGTTGCATGGGCAGCAGGCCTTGAGGGCGCCAGATCATCATCAGCACCATCATGGCGCCGAACATCAACATGCGGTACTCGCTGAATTCACGCATCAGTTCCGGCAGCAGGATCATCACGATGGCCGCAAGGATCACGCCCAACTGCGAGCCCATGCCACCCAATACCACGATGGCGAGGATGATTGCCGACTCGATGAAGGTGAACGATTCCGGTGTCACCAGGCCTTGGCGAGCGGCAAAGAAGCTGCCGGCAAAACCGGCGAACGCGGCACCCAGGGTGAAGGCCGAGAGCTTGATGACGGTCGGGTTCAGGCCCAGCGCGCGGCAGGCGATTTCGTCTTCACGCAGCGCTTCCCAGGCACGCCCGATCGGCATGCGCAGCAGGCGGTTGATCACGAACAGCGCGGCCAGGGCCAGCAACAGGGCGACCAGGTACAGGAACACCACCTTGCTCACCGGGTTGTAGGCAATCCCGAAGTACTCGTGGAAGGTCTGCATGCCTTCGGCAGCGGAGCGATCAAACGACAAGCCGAAGAACGTTGGCTTGGGAATGCTGCTGATGCCGTTGGGGCCGCCGGTGATATCGGTGAGGTTACGCAGGAACAGACGGATGATTTCACCGAAGCCCAGGGTCACGATGGCCAGGTAGTCACCGCGCAGGCGCAACACCGGGAAGCCCAGCAGGAAGCCGAAGGTGGCCGCCGCCATGCCGGCCAGAGGCAGGCAGATCCAGAAGCTCCAGCCCAGGTAGTGCGAGAGCAGCGCGTAGGTGTAGGCACCTACTGCGTAGAAGCCCACATAACCCAGGTCGAGCAGGCCCGCGAGGCCCACCACGATGTTCAGGCCCAGGCCCAGCAGCACGTAGATCAGGATCAGGGTGGCGATATCCACCGCACCACGGGAGCCGAAGAATGGCCAGATCAACGCGGCCACGATCAGGCCGATGATGATGTAGCGCTGGGTGCGCGGCAGGGTCAGGAACTGGCTGACCTTGGGCGAGACCAGCGGGCCACGGTTGGACTTGAGCAGCGCACCGACCTGCTGGGTGAACAGCACCCGCAGGAACATCAGCACCGAGCACAGGGCAATGATGGTCAGGGTGACTGGCCCGGTGCCGTGTACTTCAAGGTTGATCCCGACAATGCTCAGCTTGAGCCCGAGTACCGGAAAGGCCACGGCCCATACCAGCAAGGCGCTGAAAAACGCCGATTTAAGATATCTGCTCATACTTTCTCAACCTCCGGACGGCCCAGGATGCCGGTCGGCCGGAATAACAGCACCAGAACCAATAGACCGAATGCCACCACGTCCTTGTACTGGTCGCCGAAGATATCGGCACCAAAGGCTTCGGCCACACCCAGCACCAGCCCGCCGAGCATCGCGCCCGGAATACTGCCGATGCCGCCGAGGACCGCCGCAGTGAAGGCTTTGAGCCCCACCAGGAAGCCGGCGTTGGGGTTGATCACGCCATACTGCATGCTCAGCAACACGGCAGCGACGGCGGCCAGTGCGGCGCCGATGACGAAGGTCAGGGCAATGATGTTGTTGGTGTTGATACCCAGCAGGTTGGCCATCTTGATGTCTTCGGCGCAGGCCCGGCAGGCGCGCCCCAGACGGGAGCGGGAGATGAACAGGGTCAGGCCCAGCATGGCCACCAGGGTGACGACGAAGACCAGGATCTGCATGTAGGAAATCAGCACTTCTTCTGCACCACCTGGACCGAAGGAAAAGCTCCCCGGGATCAGGTTGGGAATGGACTTGTCCTTGGAGTCCTGGGACAGCAATACGGTGTTCTGCAGGAAAATCGACATGCCGATGGCGGAAATCAACGGGATCAGGCGGTTGCTGCCACGCAAGGGGCGGTATGCAACACGTTCGATACTGTAGCCGTAGGCACTGGTTACGACGATTGACGCAAGGAACGCGGCAGTCATTAACAGCGGCAGGGAGTGGATACCCATCATGGCCAGCCCGGCAATGGCAATGAACGCCACGTAGGAGCCAATCATGTACACCTCGCCGTGGGCGAAGTTGATCATTCCAATGATGCCGTAAACCATTGTGTAGCCAATGGCTATCAAGGCATAGGTGCTGCCAATGGTCAGGCCATTAACCAGCTGTTGGAAAAAATGATAGATCTCAGGCATTACAGCGCTCCTAAAAACCCGATACGCATTTCACTGGTGGAGTCATCTTCCTGCTCGGTGCTGTGTTCTGTGAGCACATTTGCACAAAGCATTTGCCAGCGAACCGCTGGTGACGGTTTTAAGATTTTCAGGTGAGCCAGCGCCCGGATCGCGGGTGCGTGGCCCATAAACCTCGTAAAACAAAACCCACTGCTTGCACAGTGGGCTTGTTGTCCAGTAACGCCTGGCTTACTGAGGGGAAACTTCGGTTTTTGGTTGACCGAAGTGCCATTCGTAGACCACGAACTTGAAGTCTTTCAGGTCGCCGTTCTTATCGAAGCTCAGGTCGCCGGTCGGGGTCTTGAAGGTACCCGCGTGGATGGCCTCGGCCACTTTGGTGGTGTCTTCGCTTTTGGCAGCTGCGATGCCGCCCGCGATGATTTCAACCGCCGAGTAGGCTGGGAACACGAACGGACCGCTTGGGTCTTTGCCGTCAGCCTTGAGTGCGTCGACGATGGCCTTGTTCGCAGGGTCGGCGTCGAAGGATTTCGGCAGGGTGACCAGCAGGCCTTCGGAGGCTTTCTGGGCGATTTGCGAGATGGAGTCGTTGCCCACGCCTTCCGGGCCCATGAACTTGGCTTTCAGGCCTTTTTCCTGGGATTGACGCAGGATCAGACCCAGTTCTGGGTGGTAGCCGCCGTAGTAGACGAAGTCGACGTT
The DNA here is from genome assembly GCF_030687335.1 of Pseudomonas sp. FP818. Taxonomy (NCBI): domain Bacteria; kingdom Pseudomonadati; phylum Pseudomonadota; class Gammaproteobacteria; order Pseudomonadales; family Pseudomonadaceae; genus Pseudomonas; species Pseudomonas sp. FP818. The sequence continues at coordinate 1,344,513 of NZ_CP117427.1, forward strand.
GGCTTGCTTGAGCTTCTGGATAATCGAGGAGAAGTCCTTGTCGCCGGCGTTCAGGCCTTCGAACACGGCAACCTTGGTGCCTTTGCTCTCGAGGGTCTGCTTAACGGCGGTGGCGATGCCTTCACCGTATTGTTGCTTGTCGTGCAGGACTGCAACGACCTTCGGCTTGACGTGGTCGGCGATGTAGTTGCCGGCCGCTGGGCCCTGGGCGCTGTCCAGGCCGATGGTACGGAAGATCAGCTTGTAGCCACGGGAGGTGATTTCCGGGCTGGTAGCCGCCGGAGTGATCATGATCACGCCTTCGTCTTCGTAGATGTCGGTTGCAGGTTGAGTGGAGCTGGAGCAGAGGTGGCCGACCACGAACTTGACGCCGTCGTTGACCACTTTGTTGGCGACGGCAACGGCTTGTTTAGGGTCGCAAGCGTCGTCGTATTCCTTGGCCTCAAGCATTTTGCCATCGACACCGCCCTTGGCGTTGATGTCCTTGATGGCTTGCTTGGCGCCCATGAACTGCATATCGCCGTATTGGGTCACAGGGCCGGTTTTAGGGCCGGCAATACCGATCTTGATGGTGTCAGCTGCGAACGAATGGCCGGCAACCCCAGCCAGGACCATAGCGGCAAACAGTTTGGAAATCTGCTTAGTAGCCTTATTCATAGTGCTCCACTCTTACTGTTGTATTTTTTATAGTTCTAGCGGCCTTGTGGGCTACAGAACCGGATCAGATATCTCGGATATCCCCCGGCAGCGGCCTGGCAACTGTACCGGTACAGTGTAGAGCGCCGGTTGATCGCTTGAAAAGCTGGCTGCTGGGGGCAAACGCCGGGTATGTCGCTTAAATGAAAGAAAAAGACAGAATAGCGGCGGGTGCTTGCCAGAGTCTCGGGCAATCCTTGGCGTTCCTGACACTTTCAATCGGTGCCTCAATTGCAACTGGGTTTTTCTGGGGAAGCCTCGACGGTATGATTGCGCCGATTTTTTCCTCAGGTGAGTTCCCATGACGCAAGAACCTAGCACCCTCTATGCCAAGCTGCTCGGCGAAACCGCGGAAATTTCCTGGAAGGAGCTCGAACCGTTCTTTGCCAAGGGTGCCCTATTGTGGGTCGACGCTGGCCTGGATTTGATCGAAGCGGCCGAGGGAATGGCCGAGGACAACCGTGACAAAGTGGCCGCCTGGCTGGCCTCCGGGAGCCTTGGCGAAGTGTCTGCGACGCGGGCATTGGACCTGGTGGAGCGTGATCCGAGCTTGTGGGCGGTGGTGGTTTCACCGTGGATTCTGATCCAGGAAAGGGCATCGAACTAAACGCGCGCACCGAAATAGTGCGAGTTGCGCGCCATTAAAAGTGTGTAGCGGAGTAACCGCTTTGCCCATGATGGCAACTGGCCGTGAAGAAAGGTCACAGGCGAGGGTGACGTAAACGTCAGGGGAACAGTTTTGCGGGGCGCGGATGGCCTGGGGAATTGTTTCTTGGTGTGGCAAGGTTAGGGGTATTTGTTGCCGGTTAGACCGCTATCGCAGGCAAGCCAGCTCCCACATCCAGCCGCATTCCAAGAGTGGAACTCGGACAACTGTGGGAGCGGGCTTGCTCGCGATGGGCGCACCTCGGTCTAGGCGGTCTTGCCCGTATGGTTGTTCAGCGAGATCACCTTGGTCTTGCCAATCCGGTGACGATAAATCTCACGCAGGTACTTGATCGCCTTCTTCACGCAATCGCGCGACAGGCGAATGTCGTTGATCGAGACAAACTTCTCTTTGTCGTTGATCAGCTCGCGGTACTTCTTCTCATACATCGGCTTGATCGCGTACCAGTTGGTATCGAGGATCTTCGCCGGGTTCTCGAATTCGTTGAGCAACTCGTCGATACGGTCCTCGTCGAAGTCTTCATGGATGATGAAGTCCAGGATCGAGTTGTCCAGGGTCTCGTCGAAACGGTACGGGTTGCGGGCAAAGCAGCGCTTGATAAAGGCCACGATCAACGTCAGGAAGTCATCCGACAGGCACGGGCTCTTGGCGATCAGGGTGGTCAACGACAGGTTGGCCGAAGCACCGATCACCAGGGCGTAGCGCTTGAGGGTGGTGTTGGGGAACAGGCTGTTGAGGTGGGTCTTGAGCCGGTTCAGGTCCATATAGGACAGTTTGTAGTCCTTGGGCAGGGAGACGATGGACACCACCGACGAGCAGTTCTTGAAGAAGTGCAGGTCATGCAGGGCCGCTGCGTCATAGCCGGAGTTCTTGTACTGCTCCAGGGAGGCCTTGTAGCGCTTGGATTCGATCGGCAACAGGCTGATGCCTTCGATGGCCTGGGTGACTTTATTGAAGTGGGGCAGGTCGATGGAGCGGAAGAACAAATCGTCGATGTTCAGGCGCTGCGGCTCTTTTTCAAACACCTTGAACTTGTCGTTGCTCGGCGCCGGGGTTTCCGGGACCACCGACTCGGCGTAGGCAATTGCCACCGGCCCGGCCAGGCTCATGAACAGGTCGTTGGCGTCCAGGCGAATGGTTTCACCGATGTCGATGCCGGCGCGGCGGAAATAGTTCTGGTCATAGTCGGTCGTCACCGCCTGAGCCGTCAGGATGTTGAAGATCTGCTGTGAGATGTACTGGTTGGCGTGTTTTTCCATGGCATTGACGTCAATGTTCTGGATGTTGCCGTCGTCGCTTTCTTCGGCGTAACGCATGATGTCGTTGGAGATCAGCATCATCGCGTTCCACGGGCGGATACGGCCTTTGACACTGGCCTCGCTGCTGTCTTCATTGTCGAAGTTGTACGAGAAATCCCATTCCTCCGACAGGTACTTGCACAGCAGCCGACCGGCGTTGATGTGCAGCGCCTCGGACATTTCGCTGCGGTGATCGGAGATGTTCGGCAGCACGCAGATCCCGCTGGTGAAAATCGGCTCGAACACAAAGGCATGGCCGCTCTTGCTGTCATGCTCGTCGGCAGGTTTGGTGTCGAAGGTCTTGTTCATGTACGAGTGTTGCTGGGCCAGGCCGAACTCCGAGGCCATGCCCGAGCCGGTGCCGCCGCCGGCGCTGAAGATCGAGAAGTACAGGCGCGACTGGTTGGCCTTGATCCCGCAGGAGTCGATCAGGTACGAATGGATCATCTTCCAGTCAGGGCTGGAAAAACGCTGGGTGTCTTTGTTGAGGATGATCTTGGCCAGGTACTGGCCGAGGATCGGTGCGTTACCGGCGCCACCGGCATGCACTTCCGACAGGTCCATGATTTTCATTTTGCTGTAGTCGCGCAAAAAGCCGCTTTTCTCGCCCTTGCGCGAGAAACGGATGCGTCCGGCGATGTCTTTGTCCAGGTCGCCGAGCATCACCAGGGGTTCTACCAGAAACACCGGCTTGCTGGCCTTGCTGGCGCCCAGGCGCAGGTTGTTACGGATCCACTGGGCCGGGCTGTAGCCTTTTTCAACGTAGGATTTGTCTTCGGTGCTGAACTCGTTCAGATAAAACTTGCGGGCGTTGTACACCAGTTCCGCCACATCCAGGGCGATGTTGGAACCACAGCGCCCCAGGCCGATCAGGCAGACCGAGGGAAACTCCTGCTCACTGTGCAGCTCGCTGTCACCGTCAAGGTGCGGCGGGCGCGGGAACACCATGTCGCGCAGGCCATCGAGGTTGTCGAGGATGCGGTCGGTGTTGGTTTCGGTGAAGTACAGGTATTGCTGGGTGCCCAGCGCACGTTGACTGGTCAATGACTTTGAACCTGAGGGTTTTTCCGCAGGCGCTGTCAGCAACACGTCGGATACCGCGGTAACAGGATTATTTTTAGAAGTCATTGTGCGCCATGTGCCTGGACGGATGGCCGGAAAACATCAAAGAGCCATCACCGAGTGAGAGTTCGCGACTTTACCCGATAGGGTTTAACCCTAGGTTTTCTAGGGAAAAGCTACGTTGGACTCTCATGAATCGGCCGTTCGTCGGCGTTCTTTAATCAAATACTGGCTATTTGCCCTGATGCTGGCGTTTCAGCGAATAGGGCGGACTACCGAAGAACCCGTCGATGAACCCTTGGCGCTGGTCGTGTCCTTGCTGCCCGCCAGGCCCGGCGGGTTGCGCTGGTCAAGTGCCGTGATCACGGCACTGATTTCACTGGCCGGCACCGCTGCACTGAGCAGGTAACCCTGCACGTAATCGCAGCCATGTTTGATCAACAGCTCCAGTTGCTGCTGGGTTTCCACGCCTTCGGTAATGACCTGCAGGTGCAGGGTGTGGGCCATGCCGATGATTGCCTGGACAATCTCCATATCGGAGGTGGACTTGGGAATGTCCTGGATAAAGGAGCGGTCGATCTTCAGCGTGTTGAGGGGCAGGCGCTTGAGGTAGGAGAGGGAGGAGTAGCCGGTGCCGAAGTCGTCGATGGACAGCGCCACACCCAGCGCACGGATTTGCCGCAGCAGGATCAGGGTGCTGCTGATGTTGCCCATCAAGGCATTCTCGGTCACTTCCAGCTCCAGGCGGCTGGCGGCGATGCCGCTGTTGCGCAAGGCGTATTCGATTTCATCTGCCAGTTCGTCCCGGGCCAGGTTCAGGGCCGAACAATTCACGGCCATGACCAGGTCCGGGTGCCCCTGGTCCGTCAGCCAGCCCAGGTCGGCACAGGCCTGGCGCAGCACCCAGTTGTCCAGCTCGGCGATCAGGCCGTTGTTTTCGGCGATGCCGATAAACCGTTCGGGCGCCAGCAGCCCATGTTGCGGGTGTTGCCAGCGCACCAGGGCTTCGAGGCGGGTGACCTTGCCTTTGTGCAGGTCCAGAATCGGTTGGTAGTGCAGGACCAGTTCCTTTTGGTTGCGCAATGCATTGCGCAATTCCTCTTCCAGCTGCAGTTCGAGAAAGGCCCGGGTTTTCAGGTTGGAGCTGAAGAAGTTCAAGCTGTTGCGCCCGCCATCCTTGGATTGATACAGCGCCAGGTCGGCGGTTTTCAGCAGTTCCTCGCAGGTGGTCCCGTCCTCGGGAAACACGCTGATACCGATGCTGGTGGTCATCACCATGCGCCGGCCAGCCAGCTCGATGGGCTCTTTCATTTTCTGCATGATGCGCTGGGCCATGTGCCGCGCTTCGTCGCGATGACGGATGTTGATCAGGATGCAGAATTCATCACCGCCAAAGCGCGCCACTACATCATTGTGACTGCGTATCGAACTCTTGATATGGCCGGCCAGGACTGTCAGCAGCTCATCGCCGGCATCATGGCCGAGGCTGTCGTTGATCCGCTTGAAGTGGTCGATGTCGAGGAAGATCACCGCCAGCATGCCCTCGGCCTGGGCTTTCTGCGCGAGGCTTTCGGCGAAGATCTGGTTGAAACCCCGGCGATTGAGCAGGCTGGTCAGGGCGTCGTAGTGGGCCACTTGCTGCAGGGATGCGCGCGCCTGGTCCAGCTCGGTCAGCAGGGCATTGACCCGACGCAGGTCGCGTTCCTTGTGCTGCAGTTTTTTGTCGGCGAGGGCCGCGCTGATGCTGCTGCCGATGACCAACAACGTGATGACGGCCACCGACAGGCCCAGTTGCGTCGGGTTGTTGTCGATGGGCAATGCCGGCAAGGCCCCGGTGGGCAGCAGCAATTGCATGGCAGCCATACCGGTGAAGTGCATGCTGATAATGCCGGCACCGAGCACCAGGCTGGCAGCGTACTTGAGCAGTTGGTGGAACATTCCATTGCCATTGCGCAGGTAGCGGGACAACAGCAAGGCGGCCAGGCTGGCGCCAATGGCAATGGCCACCGACAACCCAAACAGCCCGCTGGAAAAATACACCTGGGCCTCGGAGCGCATGGCGGCCATGCCCACGTAGTGCATCAGGGCGATGCCCAGGCCCATGCAGGTGGCCGCCGTCAGGTACTGATGAAAACGCATTCGGGCATGACTGAGGGTTTGCAGGGCGAACAACGAAGCGATCAACGCGATCGCCAATGAAGCCAGCGTCAGGAACCATTCGTAATGGATAGTGATGGGCGCCTGGAGCGCCAGCATGCTGATGAAGTGCGTCGACCAGATCCCGCCGGCCAGGCAACCGGCGCCGATCCAGCGCCAATGGCGTTTTGCCGTCAGGTTATCAACGTGGCCGACACGCTCGGCCATGTCCAGGGTGCCAAAACTCGCGGCGCAGGCAACCAGGTACGCCAGTAGCACCAGGAAGGGGTTATGGGTGCAATTAAGTAATAAATACCCGCTCTCGGGAAGCGGGGTAAAAAAATGCAGACCCAGCCATTCCATAGCACGTCCCGTTGCAGAGTCATCTCGTGTCACTGCGCGTGGCGATGACCTATGGAATCGAGTATAGAAGGCTCAGCGGAAGCGCAAGCTGTAATGGCATTTTGATTGCTTTGATTTTGGCATGCTCGCCATAGCCAATGGTGCTAAGCACTGATGGGCAGCTCGAACTCGTAAGGCGGTTGCTCCAGCGGCGCCAGGCCGAATGCGGCGCGGGCGGCGTCGCAATCGACGTTCACTTCACCCTGGCTCCACGAGGCCTCGAATTCCCGGCACACGCTGGAACGCTGCTCGTAGATCGAACAACGGGTGCCGCTGCCCACTTCGCCCTCCAGGCTGCAACAGCGTGCCGGTTTCTGGTCGGTGCCGATCATCGCCACCCGGCTGGGGTTGATCTGTACCACCAGTTCATCGGGCACGGTGCCGCCTGATGAGGCGCATTCGCCCCAAAAGAAAGACACGCGAAAGTGTGAACAGCAGGCACCGCAATTCAGACACGGACTGGCATCGGACATGGCACGTCATCAATAAGAGGTAAGGGGGAGCTGCGGAAGGCTCGCTATTCTATGCCTGCCAAGGCGCTTGGGAAGGGGGGCGCGTGCTTATTTTTTTAGCGGGAAAATCCGGCTGTCCTGGATGAAATTACGCCCTATCAGCTTTACGAATCATTACAGACAACCGCGCCGCGCCTGACTAGATTGCAGGTTCCGGGCAGGATGCGTCGGCATCGAGCCTCTATAACAATAAAAGAGACGGACCCATGCAGAACTCGACCCAAGCGGCGAATGCCTGGCGCATTCTGTTCCTGCTGTTCCTGGCCAACCTGTTCAACTTCTTTGATCGCACGATCCCGGCGATCATCATCGAGCCGATCCGCATGGAATGGCACCTCAGTGACTTCCAGCTCGGCATCATCGGCACCGCATTCACCATCGTCTATGCGATTGCCGGCTTGCCCCTGGGGCGCCTGGCCGATACCGGCTCGCGCAGCAAGCTGATGGGCTGGGGCCTGGCGAGTTGGAGCGCGCTGACGGCGGTCAACGGCATGGTTGGCAGCTTCTGGACCTTTCTGCTGGTGCGCATGGGCATCGGCATTGGTGAAGCCAGTTACGCGCCGGCCGCCAACTCGTTGATCGGCGACCTGTTCCCGGCCCACCGTCGCGCCCGGGCCATGGGGATTTTCATGCTGGGCCTGCCCCTGGGCCTGTTGCTGGCGTTCTTCACCATCGGTGCGATGGTCGAGGCGTTCGACAGCTGGCGTGCGCCGTTCTTTATTGCGGCCGTCCCTGGGCTGATCCTTGCGGTGTTCATGTTCTACATCAAGGAGCCCAAGCGCGGCGCCGCCGAAACCGTGCAAGTCTCCCAGGAGAAAGTCGACCGGCCGATCCGGCGCGTGCTGGCGGTGCCGACCTTTCTGTGGCTGGTGCTGGCGGGGCTGTGCTTTAACTTTGCGACCTATGCCTGTAACTCGTTCCTGGTGCCGATGCTGCAACGTTACTTCCTGATGCCTTTGCAGGAGGCGGCCGTGGCGACCGGGGTGATTGTCGGCGTGACCGGTCTGTTCGGCCTGACCTTGGGCGGCCTGGTGGCGGACAAGATTCACCAGCGCATTGCCAATGGCCGCTTACTGTTTGCCGCCTTCAGCCTGATTATCTCCACGGTATGCACTGCCTGGGCCCTGCATGCGGGGCGCATCGAGATCGGGGTGTTTGTCGCGGTGTTCAGTGTGGGCTGGTTGTTTGCCTATAACTTCTACACCTGCGTGTACACGGCGATCCAGGATGTGGTGGAGCCGCGCCTGCGGGCCACGGCCATGGCGCTGTTTTTCGCCGGCCTGTATCTGCTGGGGGGTGGCATGGGGCCGGTGGTGGTGGGCGCGCTGTCTGATCACTTTGCCCATGCGGCAATGTACGCGGCGGGTGCCGAGCAAATGACCGAGGCGTTCAAGGCGGTGGGGCTGCATGACGCCATGTACCTGATTCCGGTGGCGTTGTTCCTGACCATGCTGTTTCTGTTCCAGGCTTCGCGGTGTTTTGTGCGCGATGCCAAGCGGATGAAGGATGGGTTGGGGAGGGTTGAGGTGCCGGCGGCGGCTACTGCTTGAAACCGAGGTGACGCCAGCGCAGCATAGGTATCTACACAACTCTTTTATCTAGTGCTTATTGGGTTTGTGTACATATCCGTTACTGCGGTCACGGCGGCTATTGGTTCCGCCCTTACGGCGGGTCACTTTCGAAGAGCGCGAAAGTAACCAAAGCGCTTTTTCCCCACCACTCGGTGCCTCGCCTAGGCTCGGCATGCCCGCAGTCAGGCATTGCTCCGCGGGCCCGCCGCGATCGGCCATCCATGGCCGTGTCGCGGCTACCCCGGCATCCATGCCGGGGTGCCCACTGCGCAATGCCTGCCTGCGGCCATCGTGGTTTAACGGGGCGCCTCAGATCAAGATCAAAAGCAGAGCAACAGCAAAGCAAGAGCGTGAAGCTGCATTCCCCTGTGGGAGCGGGCTTGCCCGCGATGACGGTGTATCAGTCGATAAATCTATTGGCTGACCTGCCGCCATCGCAGGCAAGCCAGCTCCCACAGAAGGACGCGCACGCCTCGAAGGTCAGGCCGCCTCGCTTTGCTTTTGATCTTGATCTGAGGCGCCCCGTTAAACCACGCTGGCCGTCATCCGATATTGATTTGGGGGGTAAACCGGCAGGACACCCCCCATAAAAAAGGCCCGCATTGCGCGGGCCTTTTTGTTCATCAGGGCAGGGCGCGGATCAACCGGCGACCAACACCCGAATCGCCTCCAACCGCAGCGCCGCCTTGTCGAGCATAGCCAGGCCTTGCTCGCGCTGTTGGCGCAGGGCAACCAGTTCGCTGTCGCGTACGGTCGGGTTGACGGCTTGCAGGGCGGTCAGGCGCGCCAGCTCTTCGTCGGTGTCTGCTGCCAGGCGACGTTGCGCCTCGGCCACACGTTCGGCGTGGCGCGGGGCGATTTTCTCTTCGCCGGCGTTGATCCGTGGCGTCAGCTGATCGCGCTGGGCCTGCACGAACTTGTTGGCGCTGGCCCGTGGCACGCTTTCCAGCTGGTCGTTGAGGGTGGTGAAGGACACCCGGCCCGACAAGTCATTGCCATTGGCATCCAGCAGGCAGCGCAGGGCCGCCGGGGGCAGGTAGCGACCCAGTTGCAGCGAACGCGGTGCCACCACTTCACTGACATAGAGCAGTTCCAGCAACACAGTGCCTGGCTTCAGCGCCTTGTTCTTGATCAGCGCCACTGCGGTGTTGCCCATGGAACCGGACAGCACCAGGTCCATGCCGCCCTGGACCATCGGGTGCTCCCAGGTAATGAACTGCATGTCTTCGCGAGACAGCGCCTGGTTGCGGTCGTAAGTGATGGTCACGCCTTCGTCATCGCCGAGGGGGAAGCTGGCGTCGAGCATTTTTTCGCTGGGCTTGAGGATCAGTGCGTTTTCCGAATGGTCTTCGCTGTCGATGCCGAACGCGTCGAACAGGGTTTCCATGTAGATCGGCAGGGTGAACTGATCGTCTTGCTCCAGGATGTCCTCGACCAGCGCATCACCTTCGCCAGCGCCGCCGGAGTTGAGCTCCAGCAAACGGTCGCGGCCGGTGTGCAGCTCGGCTTCAAGGCGCTCGCGCTCGGTGCGGGCTTCGTCGATCAGGGCTTGCCATTCGCCGTCGTCGGCATTTTCCAGCAGCGGCAGCAGGCGCGGGCCGAACTGGTGCTGCAAGGCGTTGCCGGTCGGGCAGGTATTAAGGAAGGCATTCAAGGCTTCGTGGTACCACTGGAACAGCCGCTCTTGCGGGCTGGTTTCCAGGTACGGCACGTGCAGCTCGATCACATGCTTCTGGCCGATCCGGTCCAGACGCCCGATGCGCTGCTCCAGCAAGTCCGGGTGCGATGGCAGGTCGAACAGCACCAGATGGTGGGCGAACTGGAAGTTGCGGCCTTCACTGCCGATTTCCGAACAGATCAGCACCTGGGCGCCGAACTCTTCATCCGCGAAGTAGGCGGCGGCACGGTCCCGTTCGAGGATGTTCATGCCCTCGTGGAACACCGTGGCCGGGATGCCGGAACGCACGCGCAGGGCGTCTTCCAGGTCCATGGCGGTTTCGGCGTGGGCGCAGATCACCAGGACTTTGGTGCGCTTGAGCATTTTCAGCTGGTCGATCAGCCACTCGACGCGCGGGTCGAAGCGCCACCAGCGGTTTTCTTCTTCTATATCCGGTTGCGACTGGAAGCTGACTTCCGGGTACAGCTCGGCATGCTCGCCCAGCGGCAGTTCCAGGTATTCGTCCGGGCACGGCAGCGGGTAGGCGTGCAGCTTGCGCTCGGGGAAGCCTTGTACGGCGGCGCGGGTGTTACGGAACAGCACGCGGCCGGTGCCGTGGCGGTCCAGCAGCTCACGCACCAGGCGCGCACTGGCTTCGGTGTCGCCATCGTTGACGGCAGCCAGCAGTGCTTCGCCTTCGTTGCCGAGGAAGCCCTGGATAGTCTTGTGCGCGGCCGGCGAGAGGCGACCCTTGTCCATCAGTTCCTGGACGGCTTCGGCGACCGGGCGATAGTTCTCGCTCTCGGCGCGGAAGGCTTTGACGTCATGGAAACGGTTCGGGTCCAGCAGGCGCAGACGGGCGAAGTGGCTGTCCTGGCCCAGTTGTTCCGGGGTTGCGGTCAGCAGCAGCACGCCGGGAATGGTCTCGGCCAGTTGCTCGACCAGTTGGTATTCAGCGCTGGCCTTTTCTTCGTGCCAGACCAGGTGGTGGGCTTCGTCGACCACCATCAAGTCCCAGCCGGCGGCAAACAGTGCGTCCTGGGCTTTTTCGTCGTCCACCAGCCATTCCAGGGCCACCAGCGCGAGTTGGGTGTCTTCGAACGGGTTGCTGGCATCGCTTTCGATAAAACGTTCTTCGTCGAACAGCGCGACCTGCAGGTTGAAACGCCGGCGCATTTCCACCAGCCATTGGTGCTGGAGGTTTTCCGGGACCAGGATCAGTACGCGATTGGCGCGCCCGGACAGCAGTTGGCGATGGATCACCAGGCCGGCTTCGATGGTCTTGCCCAGGCCCACTTCGTCGGCCAGCAGCACCCGTGGCGCGATCCGGTCAGCCACTTCACGGGCGATGTGCAGTTGGTGCGCAATCGGCTGCGCACGCACGCCGCCCAGGCCCCAGAGCGAGGACTGCAACTGGCGGCTGGTGTGTTCCAGGGTGTGGTAGCGCAGGGAGAACCAGGCCAGCGGGTCGATCTGGCCGGCGAACAGACGGTCGCTGGCGAGGCGGAACTGGATGAAGTTCGACAGTTGGGTTTCCGGCAGGGTGACCTGCTCGTTCTGCCCATTGAGGCCGTGGTAGACCAGCAGGCCGTCGACATCGTCGACCTCGCGCACGGTCATCTTCCAGCCTTCGAAGTGGGTGATGGTGTCACCCGGCGAGAACCTCACGCGAGTGAGGGGCGCATTCCGTAGCGCATACTGGCGGGTGTCGCCAGTGGCCGGATAGAGCACGGTCAACAAGCGGCCGTCCTGTGCCAGAACGGTGCCTAACCCCAGCTCTGCTTCGCTGTCACTAATCCAGCGTTGCCCCGGTTGATACTGCTGCGCCATGCTGCCTGACTCCCGCCGTGAAAAAGCCGACTATTCTAACGGAACAAGGCCCCCAGCCAAAGGACTCTGACAAAAACTACTCCGCTTGCCGGAGTGAAAGAGGACGATTCGACGGGTGGCAGGGCACTGGCGACTGACGACTGGGTCACAAGTTGGCGGCCCCAGGCTCAAGTCGCTGGTACAGCAGCCGACAGCCTGCTGACAGGAGACCAATAATTATGCTGCCACCGATCTTGCCCTTGAGTGTTGTGCCGGTCACGTCACAACTCGACCCCGTGCGCCCCAAACCCGATATCCCGCCGGTGGTGCCTGCGCAGGCGAGTTCCAGCGAAAGCACCATTGACCTCAAGAACCGCGACGCGGAGCAATCGACCCTGATGCTGCGCGAGGAACAACGACGCCAGCAGGAACAGCAAAAACGCCGGCGCGAGGCCGACGAAGATCCCGAGCAGCACCTGGCTATTCCTGGTGACGAACTGAATGCCGATAACACCGTGCCGGTCGCGCCGCTGATCGAGGATGCACCCCGCCAGGGGTTGTGGGTGGACGTCGAGGTTTGACCCCCGGGCGGGCCAGGACGCATTATTGAGTCAATCCAGCCACCACGTAAGCCATGCCATGAGTGACGACAAGCTGATCGACCTGACTGCCGAACGCGCCAAACGGGTCCACGATCTCAATGACAAGCGCCTGAATGACGTGCGCCAGGCGTTCGAGCAGGCCATGCCGCTGGGCAAGGCGAAGAAAAAGTCGAAAAACAAACCGAAAAAGCGCTGAAATGCCCTGAATCTATTGATTCAGGTCAGTTATCTCCCTTCTTTACGCCCCGTTGCGGGCGACATTGATCCCCGTCAATTTCTGCCTCCGACTTCTTGGTTAACTTAGCCCCATCGCAACAAGGCAAGAGCAGGAGGCCGGTCATGTTTTTCGATAATGTGGTTTTTGCCGGGGTGCTGACTGTCGGCCTCATGGTGCTGTTTTTTGTAGGGTTTGGATTTTTTATCTGGAAAGACGCGAACAAGCGTAAAAAACCATAGGTTTTTCCGGGTTACATGAGCACGCAAGGCATTTTGGGCGACTTCGGTCGCCCTTTTTTTTGCCCGATATTTAGCTCTCTAGCCACAAAGGCACAAAAAAAGGCGTGACCCTCGCAGGTCACGCCTTTTTAATTGCGTTGTCGGTTAACTGCCCAACGCCTTGGACGCCAGCCAGAACAAGCCGGCCGACAGGCTCACTGTGGCTGGCAGGGTCAGGATCCAGGCCATCAGGATGGTCTTCACGGTGCCGCCTTGCAGCCCGCTCTTGTTCGCGACCATGGTCCCGGCCACGCCCGAAGACAGCACGTGGGTGGTGGACACCGGCAGGGCGAAGATATTGGCAAAGCCAATCATGGTGGCGGTGGTGATTTGCGCTGACATGCCCTGGGCATAGGTCATGCCCTGCTTGCCGATCTTCTCGCCAATCGTCAGTACCACGCGCTTCCAGCCCACCATGGTGCCCAGGCCAAGGGCCAGGGCCACGGCGAGGATTACCCAGAACGGTGCGTATTCGGTGGTGGCGGTCAGGTCTTTGCGCAGTTTTTCCAGGTCCGACTTCTCGCGGGAATCAAGGCCAGGCAGCTTGCCGACTTTCTTCGCGGTGTCGTCCAGGCACAGCAGGTAGCGACGGACTTCAATGCGCTGGTCGGAGGTCAAGGAATGGTAGTCAGAGACACCCTTCAATGTGCCGAGGAGGGCGTTGATGGTCGGCTCGGTCTGTTGCGGGTTGCAACGGAACTTGCCTGGCAGGTCGTCTCTGACACTTTTGCCCAGGGCAAGGAATTCGCCGAGGGTTTCGTGGTTGCGCTGGTAGAACTGGTTGAGGTGCAGGGTGGCGTCGCGGGTTCGCTCGATCTGGTAAGTGGTGCTGCCCAGATCGAGTACGAACTGCGCGGGCACGATACCGATCAGCACCAGCATGATCAGGCCAATACCTTTCTGGCCGTCGTTGGAGCCATGCACGAAACTCACGGCCATCGCGGAAATCACCAGTACCAGGCGGTTCCAGAACGGCGGGTGTTTCTTGTCGTCGAGCTTGCGGCGCTGGTCCGGTGTCTTGTGCATCTTGGACAGCGGACGCCACCATTTAAGGCCAATCAACACCAGGGCTGCGACCAGGAAGCCGGCCATGGGCGAGAACACCAGCGAGGCGCCGATATCAATGGCCTTCTGCCAGTTGACCCCGTCTGCCAGCGGAATATCGTTGATCAAGGCATTGGCCAGGCCGACACCGAGGATCGAACCGATCAGGGTGTGGGAGCTGGATGCCGGGATCCCGAAATACCAGGTGCCGAGATTCCAGGTGATGGCCGCTGCTAATAATGAAAACACCATGGCCAGACCATGGCCGGTGTTTACATTGATCAGCAACTCCACCGGCAGCAGGTGCACGATGGCATAGGCAACGCCCACCCCGCCGAGCAACACGCCGAGGAAGTTGAACACCCCGGAAAAGAATACGGCCAGGTGCGGCGGCATCGCTTTGGTATAGATGACTGTGGCCACCGCGTTAGCGGTGTCATGAAAGCCATTGATGAACTCGAAGGCGAGGACAAAGGCGAGGGCGAGCAACAGGCTCACAAGAACCCAAGCATCCAGTCCGCTGAATAAATCGATCATGAAGGTTTTATGACCCGGTCGTAAGGGGGCGCGATTATGCCAGAAAACCTCAGTAATCTATGCACTAGCTGCTCGCCGGTAACATTCTTCAACGAATTAATTTGGAGGAGGGGTGCGACTACCAGATATTTCGGTGGTTTGGCAACTCATTGATTTATAAAGAATAGAGGGGCCGTGGCAGGGTGCGACAATTAAGATGAAGGGTCTGAAACAGGTGTATGAAATTTCGTCAGAGCGGCGAAACTGACGATTGCAGGGCAAAACCCGGGCGCCCCTGCCAGGGGGGCTGGCAGGGCAATGACTTGCCAGGAAGGCTCAGTCCGAGAGGCTTATGGCTCTTCGGCCTTGAGGTCCTTTTCGATCTTTTGGATTTCCTGGGCAAATGCCTGGTCGAGCAGACTGGCTCGTTTGCGCCATGGTTTGCGCTCCGGCTCAGGTTGGGCGGCGTAGGTGGTGACTTCCCCGCCGTAAACATCCTTGTAACGTTGTTCCTGGCGCTCAAGTTCCGCGCGCAGTTCGTCTTTCGTCACTTTGTTACCTAATTGAGTTGAGTTTGATTCCGGTGATGCGCGATGACGCAAGTGATGGGCGTATTACACGATCAACCACTTCAGTTATTGCACGCGGCCACGGCACCGGGGAAGAACAGCTGTCGTAGCAACAGTTTTCTTTTTACATCACAAATATGGGCAGGCTGTGGAGCTGAGTACCCGGTATCTGCAACCCAGGCCAGGACAAGGAAAAGCTGAGGCTTGGTGGGGGCAGGCATGCCCTTGAGGCCAACTCGACCTTGTCACAGGGTGCATTATAGCGGCGCATTTGCATAAGACTATCGTCAACAAGTTAAAAAACGTCAACTTGGCGTAGCTGTATTGCTATTCACCTCATGTCGGGAACTTGACGCCGTACTTGCCTAACACTCTGTATGTGACAGTTGCACGGTCGTTAATTAAGTCAACATTGCCAGGCCGAACGCCGTCGGTTAAGTGAGTGCAACAAATTCAGTGCGGGGCCTGGCAGCGCCCAGCGGCGTAAATTGCGATTATCGAATGACCGTCCGATAATCGCCCAATGTTGGCGCCCTTGCCTTGTACATCCGTTGCCTGCCGGCTTGTAATGGCGCTTGAAAATAAGAGAAAGGACCTGAAATGAACGATCAATTGCGCAACTCCTTTGCCTCAGTGGCGCCGCCGATCGTTGCGTCACCGGCCAAGCGCATCCAGGCGTTTACCGGCGACCCGGATTTCATGACCTCCCTGGCCCGCGGGCTGGCCGTGGTACAGGCGTTCCAGGAGCGCAAGCGGCACCTGACCATCGCCCAGATCAGCCATCGCACGGAAATCCCCCGCGCTGCCGTCAGGCGTTGCCTGCATACCTTGATCAAACTCGGCTACGCCACCACCGACGGGCGCACGTACTCCCTGCTGCCCAAGGTCCTGACCCTGGGCCATGCCTATCTGTCGTCCACGCCCCTGGCGGTTTCTGCCCAGCCTTACCTGGACCGCATGAGTGAGCAGCTTCATGAAGCCTGCAACATGGCGACCCTGGAGGGCGACGACATCCTCTATATCGCCCGATCCGCCACCACCCAACGCCTGATTTCGGTGGATCTTTCGGTCGGTGGCCGACTGCCAGCTTATTGCACCTCCATGGGCCGAATCCTCCTGGCGGCCCTGGATGACGCGTCGCTGCAGGACTACCTGGACCATGCCGACCTGCAAACCAAGACCAGCCGCACCCTGACCACGCCGCAAGCCTTGCTTGAATGCCTGCAACAAGTGCGGCAACAGGGCTGGTGCATTGTCGACCAGGAACTGGAGCAGGGTCTGCGCTCCATCGCCGTGCCGGTGTATGACGCGTCCGGCCAGGTATTGGCTGCGCTGAATGTCAGCACCCACGCCGGGCGGGTCAGCCGCAGTGAGCTGGAACAACGTTTCCTGCCGAGCATGCTCTGCGCCAGCCAGGAGCTGAGTGCCCAGTTGTTTGCTTAAGCTGTTCGGTGACCGCACAGATCCCGGTTTGACGAATTGACGGTGTTTCCCCTGGCTCATTAATGTCGCGGCAGCGTGATTGACCGCGACAGCCTCTACCGCCGCGGTTTCGGTTTCGCCCCAATAATAATGACGACTCGCCGTCGTCCGCCCGCCATCGGTGTGGAAATAAAAATAATGAATCAGCCTTCGCCTTCTGTTGGTACATGTCTGGACGTGCAGTCCTTTATCAATGCGCAACCGCTGTCCCGCTATCAATGGCGGGTGGTGATCCTGTGCTTCCTGATTGTCTTTCTCGACGGGCTGGATACTGCGGCCATGGGCTTTATTGCGCCGGCACTGTCCCAGGATTGGGGGATCGACCGTGCCAGCCTCGGCCCGGTGATGAGTGCCGCGTTGATTGGCATGGTGTTTGGCGCCCTGGGTTCAGGCCCGTTGGCCGACCGTTTCGGACGCAAGGTGGTGTTGGTCGGCGCCGTGCTGGTGTTCGGTGCGTTCAGCCTGGCCTCGGCCTACAGCAGCAACGTTGATCAGTTGCTGGTATTGCGCTTCCTGACCGGCCTGGGCCTGGGCGCTGGCATGCCGAACGCCACGACGTTGCTGTCCGAATACACCCCGGAGCGCCACAAGTCGTTGCTGGTGACCAGCATGTTCTGCGGCTTCAACCTGGGCATGGCCGGTGGCGGGTTTATCTCGGCCAAGCTGATCCCGATGTTCGGCTGGCACAGCCTGCTGCTGATCGGCGGCATCCTGCCCTTGATCCTGGTCGGCGTACTGGTGCTGTGGCTGCCGGAGTCGGCGCGCTACCTGGTGGTGCGCAATCGCGGCACAGACAAGGTGCGCAAGGCCTTGTCACCCATCGACCCGGCCACCGTCGCCCAGGCTTCCAGCTTCAGCGTCCCGGAACAGAAAACCGTCAAGGCGCGCAATGTGTTCGCGGTGATCTTCTCTGGCACCTACAGCGCCGGCACCCTGTTGCTGTGGCTCACCTACTTCATGGGGCTGGTGATTGTGTACCTGCTGACCAGTTGGTTGCCGACCCTGATGCGTGACAGCGGCGCCAGCATGGAGCAGGCGGCTTTTATCGGCGCGTTGTTCCAGTTTGGTGGAGTACTCAGCGCCGTGGGCGTGGGCTGGGCCATGGACCGGTTCAATCCGCACAAGGTCATCGGCACTTTCTACCTGCTGGCTGGGGTCTTTGCCTACGCCGTGGGCCAGAGCCTGGGCAATATCACCCTCCTGGCCACCCTGGTGTTGATCGCCGGGATGTGCGTCAACGGTGCGCAATCGGCCATGCCTTCGTTGGCGGCGCGGTTTTACCCGACCCAGGGCCGGGCGACCGGGGTGTCCTGGATGCTGGGGATTGGCCGTTTTGGCGCGATCCTCGGTGCGTGGATGGGAGCCACGCTGTTGGGGCTGGGTTGGAACTTCGAGCAAGTGCTGACGGCACTGGTGATTCCGGCTGCATTGGCCACCACTGCGGTATTGATCAAGGGCTTGGTCAGCCACGCCGACGCCACCTGAGACTTAATGCAGGCACGGTTGAAAAATGTGGGAGCGGGCTTGCTCGCGAAGGCGGTGGCTCAGGACAAAAGTGTGTTGACTGACACACCGCCTTCGCGAGCAAGCCCGCTCCCACAGGGACGCTGTTCGCATGGAAAGCAGGGGTGTTTGGAGGAATGTTAGCCAGGTAACAATCTGTTCGATTATCGAACAGTTAGTCGATTATCGGATTGTTTGACCCCTGACCCCGGCTTACTCTTCAAGCACTTCGGCGCTGCCTCCAGCGCCTTTTTCGACCTACACCGGGAGCCCAACCCCATGGCTGAAATCCTTTCGCTGGCTGATGCGGTAAAGCAGTTCGTCAATGACGGCGATACCGTCGCGCTCGAAGGCTTTACCCACCTGATCCCTACAGCGGCAGGTCATGAAATCATCCGTCAGGGCAAGAAAGACCTGACGCTGGTGCGCATGACGCCCGACCTGATCTACGACCAACTGATCGGGGCCGGCTGTGCGCGCAAGTTGATTTTTTCCTGGGGCGGCAACCCGGGCGTAGGTTCCCTGCATCGCCTGCGGGATGCGGTGGAAAAGCAATGGCCGCAACCGTTGGAGATCGAAGAACACAGCCATGCGGACCTGGCCAACGCCTACGTGGCCGGCGCCTCCGGCCTGCCGTTCGCGGTGCTGCGGGCGTATGCCGGTTCTGACCTGCCCAAGGTCAACCCGCTGATCAAGACCGTGACCTGCCCCTTCACCGGCGAAGTGCTGGCGGCGGTGCCGTCGGTGCGCCCGGACATCACCGTGATCCATGCGCAAAAGGCCGACCGCAAGGGCAACGTGCTGTTGTGGGGGATTCTCGGGGTGCAGAAAGAGGCGGCATTGGCGGCCAAGCGTTGCATCGTCACCGTCGAAGAAATCGTCGACGACCTCAACGCCCCCATGAACGCCTGCGTGCTGCCGACCTGGGCCCTGACCGCCGTGTGCCATGTACCAGGGGGCGCGCACCCTTCCTACGCCCACGGTTACACCGAGCGTGACAATCGCTTCTATCAAGCCTGGGATCCGATCGCTCGGGACCGTGGGACGTTTACCGCATGGATCAATGAATACATCCATGGTACCGCTGACTTCAGTCAATTCCAGGCCAAACTGGCTGCCGCGCAGGAGGCCAAGTAATGACTTACTCGACCAATGAAATGATGACCGTCGCCGCCGCGCGCCGCCTGAAGAACGGTGCCGTGTGCTTCGTCGGCATCGGCCTGCCGTCCAAGGCCGCCAACCTGGCCCGCCTGACGTCGTCGCCGGATGTGGTGTTGATCTACGAGTCCGGCCCGATTGGCGCCAAGCCCTCGGTCCTGCCGCTGTCCATTGGCGACGGCGAGTTGGCGGAAACCGCCGACAGTGTCGTGCCCACGGGTGAGATTTTTCGCTACTGGCTGCAAGGCGGGCGCATTGACGTCGGTTTTCTCGGCGCAGCCCAGGTCGACCGCTTCGGCAATATCAACACCACGGTGGTCGGTGATTACCACCAACCCAAGGTGCGCCTGCCGGGTGCCGGTGGTGCGCCGGAGATTGCCGGCTCCGCCAAGAGCGTGTTGATCATCCTCAAGCAGTCGTCCCGTTCGTTTGTCGACAAACTGGATTTCATCACCTCGGTCGGCCATGGCGAAGGCGGCGACTCGCGCAAGCGCCTCGGCCTGCCAGGCGCAGGCCCGGTCGGGATTATTACCGACCTGTGCATCATGGAGCCGGAGGAGGGCACCCACGAATTTGTGGTCACCGCCTTGCATCCCGGCGTGACCCGCGAGCAAGTGATTGCCGCCACCGGCTGGGCGATCCGCTTTGCCGAGCAGGTCAGCACCAGCGCCGAACCCACGCCAGTCGAACTGAACGCCTTGCGCGATCTTGAAGCCCGTACCGCCGCGGCCCATGGCCAAACCCCAGGAGAAGCCTGATGCGCGACGTGTTTATCTGTGATGCGATCCGCACCCCCATCGGCCGTTTCGGCGGTGGCCTGTCCACGGTGCGCGCCGATGACCTGGCGGCCCTGCCGATCAAGGCCCTGATGGCGCGCAACCCGTCGGTAGACTGGAACGCGGTCGACGAAGTGTTCCTCGGTTGCGCCAACCAGTCCGGCGAAGACAACCGTAACGTGGCGCGCATGGCCGCGCTGCTGGCCGGCCTGCCGCCGAGCATTCCCGGGGTGACGGTCAACCGCTTGTGCGCCTCGGGCATGGACGCCATCGGCACCGCGTTCCGCGCCATTGCCAGTGGCGAAATGGAGCTGGCGATTGCCGGTGGTGTCGAGTCGATGTCCCGTGCACCGTTCGTGATGGGCAAGGCGGACGCCGCGTTCTCGCGCAACATGAAGCTGGAAGACACCACCATCGGCTGGCGCTTTATCAACCCGTTGATGAAGGCCCAGTACGGCGTGGATGCCATGCCGCAGACCGCTGATAACGTGGCAGATGATTACAACGTCTCGCGCGCCGACCAGGACGCCTTCGCCTTGCGCAGCCAGCAACGCACAGCCATGGCCCAGGCCGCGGGGTTTTTCGCTGAAGAAATCGTCCCGGTACGGGTCGCCCATAAAAAAGGCGAGACCCTGGTGGAGCACGACGAACACCCGCGTGCCGATACCACCCTCGAAGCCCTGACCAAGCTCAAGCCGGTCAACGGCCCGGACAAGACCGTCACCGCCGGCAACGCTTCCGGGGTCAACGACGGCGCCGCCGCGTTGATTCTGGCCAGCGCGGAGGCGGTGAAAAAGCACGGCCTGACCGCCCGCGCCCGGGTGTTGGGCATGGCCAGTGCCGGGGTCGAACCCCGGGTGATGGGCATCGGCCCGGTGCCAGCGGTGCGCAAGTTGGTAGAGCGCCTGGGCCTGGCGGTCAGCGACTTTGATGTGATCGAACTCAACGAAGCCTTCGCCAGCCAGGGTTTGGCGGTGCTGCGTGAGTTGGGCCTGGCGGACGACGCACCCCAGGTCAATCCCAACGGCGGCGCGATTGCCTTGGGTCATCCCCTGGGCATGAGCGGTGCGCGCCTGGTCTTGACGGCCCTGCATCAACTGGAAAAAACCGGCGGCAGCAAAGGCCTGGCGACCCTGTGTGTCGGCGTTGGCCAAGGCTTGGCGTTGGCCATCGAACGCGTTTGAGACCTACAAGAAAAAGAGGAATGCTCCATGAGTGACAAGCCCGGATACCGGCGCCCGCAAGCGGGTACTCAGCCTGATTACCTGCACCCGGCGTACCAGTCGACGAACCTGCGTTCGCCGTCCAAGCCGCTGGTGTTTTTGCCCCATTCGCTGTCGGAAATCACCGGCCCGACCATCGGCGCCGAACGCATTGCCGAGCACGACAACGACCTGACCGCCCAGCACGAGGGCGAGCCCCAAGGCGAGCGCATCATCATTCACGGCCGGGTCCTGGATGAAAACGGCCTGCCTGTGCCGGGCATCCTGGTGGAGATCTGGCAGGCCAACGCCGCCGGTCGCTACAACCACAAGCGCGACCAGCACGACGCGCCCCTGGACCCGAACTTCACCGGCACCGGTCGCACCGTCACCGATACCGATGGCTGGTACCAGTTCCAGACCATCAAGCCCGGCGCCTATCCGTGGGGCAATCACCACAACGCCTGGCGCCCGGCGCATATCCACTTTTCGCTGTTCGGCCCCAGTGTGCTGACGCGCCTGGTGACCCAGATGTACTTCCCCGGCGACCCGCTGCTGGCCTATGACCCGATCTACAACTGCGTGCCGGACACCTCGGCCAAGGAACGCCTGATCGCCCGTTTCGACCTGGAAAAGACCGTGCCGCACTATGCCCTCGGCTATCGCTGGGACATCGTCCTGCGCGGCCGCGACGCCACGCCGATGGAGAAATGACATGACCCTCAACGCAACCACGTCCCACACCGTCGGGCCGTACTACCACATCGGCCTGACCTGGTTGAACTGCGAAGACCTGGCGAATGCGGGCACCCTCGGCGAGCGTGTGGCCATCACCGGGCAGGGTGGTGGATGGCAATGGCGAGGTGGTCAACGATGCCATGCTGGAAGTCTGGCAGGCCAACGCCGCCGGTAAATATGACCACCCCGAGGACGACCAGGACAAAGCCCTGGACCCCAGTTTCGCAGGCTTTGGCCGGGTGCCGGTGGATGCGCAAGGGCGTTTCCGTTTTAGCACCATCAAGCCCGGTAGCGTGCCGGGCCTGAAGGGTACGACCCAGGCGCCGCATTTGGTGGTGCTGGTGTTTGCCCGTGGTTTTTGGTGAAGCACTTGCTGACGCGGATTTATTTCGACGGCGAAGCGGCCAATGGCGATGACCCGTTGCTGGCGTGTGTGCCGGCAGAGCGGCGCGGCACGTTGGTTGCCAAGGCGGATGCGTCGGGGGTGTATCAGTGGAATGTGGTGCTTCAGGGCACCGATGAAGAGACGGTGTTTTTCGATTATTGAGTTGCCTGCCAGGGCGCTGTCGCGGGCAAGCCCGCTCTCACAGTGGAATGCGATCACCTGTGGGAGCGGGCTTGGCTGCCATTCAAAGGTCTGCTTGCGGAACGAGGTTGTTGCAAAGTGTGTCTAGACTCTAACCCGTTCCCTACGAGTGAAAACTACATGACAACGAGTACCAGTCACTACACCGGAGAAGAACGCAGCAAACGGATTTTTGCGATTGTCGGGGCCTCTTCCGGCAACCTGGTCGAATGGTTCGACTTCTACGTCTATGCCTTCTGCGCGATCTATTTCGCTCCGGCGTTTTTCCCCTCCGACGACCCCACGGTGCAGCTGCTCAACACCGCTGGCGTGTTCGCCGCAGGCTTCTTGATGCGCCCCATCGGCGGCTGGCTGTTTGGCCGGGTCGCCGACAAGCACGGGCGCAAGAATTCGATGATGATTTCGGTGCTGATGATGTGCGCCGGTTCCCTGGTCATCGCCTTTCTACCGACCTACAAAGACATCGGCGCCTGGGCTCCGGCCCTGCTGCTGATGGCGCGGCTGTTCCAGGGCCTGTCGGTGGGTGGCGAGTACGGCACCACGGCGACCTACATGAGTGAAGTCGCGCTCAAGGGCCAGCGCGGCTTCTTCGCCTCGTTCCAGTACGTGACCCTGATTGGCGGGCAACTGCTGGCGGTGTCGGTGGTGGTGATCCTGCAACAACTGCTCACCGAGGACGAGCTGCGGGCCTGGGGCTGGCGCATTCCGTTTGTGATCGGGGCCGTGGCGGCGGTGATTTCGCTGTTGCTGCGCCGCTCCCTGAAAGAAACCACCAGCAAGGAAATGCGGGAAAACAAGGACGCCGGCAGCATTGCCGCGTTGTTCCGCGATCACAAGGCCGCGTTTATCACCGTGCTCGGCTACACCGCCGGCGGCTCGCTGATCTTCTACACCTTTACCACTTACATGCAGAAATACCTGGTGAACACCGCCGGCATGCACGCCAAGACCGCCAGCTACATCATGACCGGCGCGCTGTTCCTCTATATGTGCATGCAGCCGCTGTTCGGCATGCTCTCGGACAAGATCGGCCGCCGTAACTCGATGCTCTGGTTCGGCGCGCTCGGGACCTTGTGCACAGTCCCGATCCTGCTGACCCTGAAAACCGTGACCAGTCCGTTCCTGGCCTTTGTATTGATTACCCTGGCGCTGGCGATTGTGAGTTTCTACACCTCCATCAGTGGCCTGGTAAAAGCCGAAATGTTCCCGCCACAAGTGCGCGCCCTCGGTGTGGGCCTGGCCTACGCGGTGGCCAACGCGATCTTCGGTGGTTCGGCGGAATACGTGGCCCTGGGCCTGAAATCCATTGGCCTGGAAAACACCTTCTACTGGTACGTGACCGGCATGATGGCGATTGCGTTCCTGTTCAGCCTGCGCCTGCCGAAACAGGCTGAGTACTTGCACCACGATCTGTAAGGGATGACTTATGACACTGCGCACGAGCAACCAACTGTTCGACGCTTACTTCACCGCCGACAGCATGGCCGAGGTGTTCTGTGACCAGGGACGCTTGCAGGGCATGCTGGATGTCGAAGCCGCACTGGCCCGGGCGCAGGCGCGGATCGGGTTGATTCCCCAGGCCGCCGTCGCGCCGATTGCCCAGGCATGCCTGGCCTCGTTGTACGACGTGGATGCCCTCGGCGCGGCGATTGCCACGGCGGGCAATTCGGCGATCCCGCTGGTCAAGGCCCTGGGCAAACTGATTGCCAGCGAGGACGCCGGCGCCGAGCGCTATGTGCATCTGGGCGCCACCAGCCAGGATGTGATGGACACCGGCCTGGTGCTGCAACTGCGGCGGGCGCTGGAACTGATCGACACGGACCTGGCCCGGCTGGGCGCGGTTCTCGCGGCCCAGGCGCAGCGCTATGCCGACGTGCCATTGGCCGGGCGTACCTGGTTGCAGCACGCAACGCCGGTCACCCTGGGGATGAAAATCGCCGGTTGGCTGGGGGCGGTGACGCGCAATCGCCAACGGTTGGTGGAGTTGCAGCCGCGCCTGCTGGTCCTGCAGTTCGGCGGCGCGTCCGGCACCTTGGCTGCACTGGGTGAACACGCCATGCCGGTGGCGCAAGCCCTGGCGGCGGAGTTGCAACTGACGCTGCCCGAACAACCCTGGCACACCCAGCGTGACCGTCTGGTGGAGTTCGCCAGCGTGCTGGGCCTGATCGCCGGCAGCCTGGGCAAGCTCGGGCGGGATATCAGCCTGCTGATGCAGACCGAAGCGGCGGAAGTGTTCGAGCCGTCAGCCCCAGGCAAGGGCGGCTCCTCGACCATGCCGCACAAGCGCAACCCGGTTGGCGCGGCGGTGTTGATCAGCGCTGCTACGCGAGTGCCGGGGCTGGTGGCGACGATGTTCAGCGCCATGCCCCAGGAGCACGAGCGCAGCCTGGGCCTGTGGCATGCCGAATGGGAAACCCTGCCCGAAATCTGCCGCCTGGTGTCCGGTGCCTTGCATCAGGCATTGCTGGTGAGTGAAGGCCTGGAAGTCGATGCACAACGCATGGGCCACAACCTCGACCTGACCCAGGGCCTGGTGCTGGCCGAGGCCGTCAGTAGCACATTGGCCCAGCGCCTGGGCCGTGAAACCGCCCATCACCTGCTGGAACAGTGTTGCAAACGCGCGGTCGCCGAGCAGCGCCATTTGCGCGCGGTATTGGCCGATGAGCCGCAAGTCACCGCCGAGCTGTCGGCGGTGGAATTGGATCGCCTGCTGGACCCGGCGCATTACCTGGGCCAGGCACAGACCTGGGTCAGCCGCGCCGTGGCTGAGCACTTTGCTTTTTCTGCCTGAGGAGGCTGCTGTGGGATTTGTACGACTCGCCGATGGCGAACTGAATTACCAACTGGAAGGCCCTGAAGGCGCGCCGGTACTGGTGCTGTCCAATTCACTGGGCACCGACCTGCATATGTGGGATACCCAGATGCCGGCCTTCACCGAGCATTTTCGGGTGCTGCGCCTGGACACCCGTGGCCACGGCAAATCCCTGGTTACCGAGGGCCCCTACAGCATTGAGCAACTGGGGCGTGACGTGCTGGCGTTGCTGGATGCGCTGGATATCCAGCGTGCGCATTTCTGCGGTTTGTCCATGGGCGGGTTGATTGGCCAGTGGCTGGGCATCAACGCCGGTGAGCGCTTGCTCAAGCTGGTGCTGTGCAACACGGCAGCCAAGATCGGCACTGCGGACATCTGGAACCCGCGGATCGAAATGGTCCTGCGCGAGGGCCAGGCGGCAATGGTCGGCTTGCGTGATGCGTCGGTTGCGCGTTGGTTTACTGCCGATTTTGCCCAGGCTCATCCCGCTCAGGCCAAGCGCATTACCGACATGCTCGCGGCCACATCGCCCCAAGGCTATGCCGCCAACTGTGGCGCGGTGCGCGATGCGGATCTGCGTGAGCAACTGGCGTCTATCAAGGTGCCGACGCTGGTGATTGCCGGTACTGAGGATGCCGTCACACCGCCGGCTGGCGGGCACTTTATTCAAGAGCGTGTCGCGGGCGCCGAGTATGCCGAGTTTTATGCGGCGCACTTGTCCAACGTACAGGCCGGGGCTGCGTTCAGCGAGCGGGTACTGGCGTTCTTGTTGGCGGGCTGATGGTCCAGGCGAGTAGCGCTTGTTGTGGCACAGTCATTAATGGTTGGTTTTAGGAGGTTTTGTGGACGAGAAACAACGTTACGCCGATGGGCTCAAGGTGCGGCGTGAAGTGCTGGGCGATGCCCATGTCGATCGCAGCCTCAATGCCTTGACCGAGTTCAACAGCGAGTTCCAGGAAATGATCACCCGCCATGCCTGGGGCGATATCTGGACCCGCCCGGGCTTGCCCCGGCACACCCGCAGCCTGATCACCATTGCCATGCTGATCGGTATGAACCGCAACGAAGAGCTCAAACTGCACCTGCGCGCCGCCGCCAGCAATGGCGTGACCCGTGCCGAGATCAAGGAAGTACTGATGCAGAGCGCGATCTACTGCGGGATCCCGGCGGCCAATGCGACGTTTCACCTGGCCGAGTCGGTGTGGGATGAGTTGGGGGTTGAGTCGCGGGATTGACGACGATTTACCCCCGCCTGGAGCCGCTCACCCCTCGTCAGGCGGAAAGTAAGCATCCCGCCGCGCAGTACCCGTTTCTTCACGCAGTGCGTTTTCATTAAAGGGGTTGGGGTTGGTAGTCGTCGGGGGTGTCGACGGGTCGTTGTCAAAATCAAAGGCGGGGGCATTGGTCTCTACCCCGACGGCTTGGCGCTCCGGATTCGGTTCATCTGCGGTTTTGCCGGGTAAAAAGGTGCCATTGGCGCCGTTATAGGCGTGGGCCATTTCATGGTAGAGGCTGATGACCGGAGGCTCGCGGAAGATGAGGCCGGGATTGTTGTGTATCTTTGCCCCCGTGGCGACTGAGCCTTTGGTGTTGCCGTGTATGAATCCCAATTGGGGTGATTCTGCGAGCTCGTCATATTCTTTTAATTGTTTGTCGTGTTCTCTGGTGAAGTTGTTGGTGAATGTATAATTGGGGCGGACGGTAGTTTCTCGGATTGTTACGGAGGAACCGTTGCGCTCGGCGGCCCGGTCCAGTTCACTCAGCATTTTTTGTGCCGTTGGTGAGCTTCTGAAGAATTCAAGATCATCCTGGGTTTGTTGTTTGAATTTGCTTGAGCCCTCGATCTTGAACGCTTTATGACCCGCATTGCTGATGTTGACTTTTTTATATCGGGTGCCGGGAATACTGGTGACGAGGTCATATTTCTTGGCATAGATAGTATCGTTTGCATTGTATGAGTTGACACGATCCCGACCACGCCCTGTATAGAACACGGTCTGTGCATTTCCTGTCATCAAATCATCACCGGGGCCGCCATGCATGACATTCATCGGGCTTTCGCTGACCATCGTGTCGTTGCCGTTGCCGCCATCCATATAGCTGAATGTGCCTTCGCTGCCAGTCCCGGAGGACATAGTGTCGTTGCCGTTATTCCCATACATGACGGCTATTCCTGATCCGCCTTTCATTGTGTCATTGCCGTCATTCCCTTCGGCGTAGCCGTTGCCGCTGCCCAGCGTGATGTTGTCGTTCCCCGCTCCTCCGTAGACACGGGTATCACCACTGCCAAGGGCTTCAATCCGGTCTCGACCTTTACCGCCCTCGATCGTAATGGGGATCGTCACGCGCGGATCAACCCGAATGTGATCATCGCCGCCTTTTGACTTGATGTGCAGTTCTTCAGGGTAACTTTCGTGATTGTTGATTTTTAATGTGTAATGCCTGTCGTTGACTTGCAGCTGGACTTCATTGTTCGAAGATTGATTGACTTTTATAACGTCGGGCTTTTCACCCGTTTCGATTTTGATGACGTTGCTTCTGTTTGTGCGTTCATTGTCGCTGACCGTCTCCCAAGTGGTTTTATGGGTGATTTTGATAAGGTCGTCCTTATATAAAGGAGCAGAGTTTGTATAGGTTGGATATTTTTCTACGTAGTGTTGGTCTGGTGTTAGTTTTGATTTCGGTGTGAAAGTCGCATTTGAGTTTTGTAGCAGGGGAACTTCAATGGAAATGGGGTTTGGCAGGGCGTCAGCAGCCGGTGTTGGACTGAGTACGGATGAGGAGAATACGTTTGGATACTGTGCAAGGGCTGAGATGGACATTGCATCGTCTCGCGATAGGGGGTTTGGAGATGAGTGGTTGGCCGCCTGAACAGGATTCCGCCGAACTTCAATACCGTTTTTTTCGGACCACACATGAGCGCGTAGAACTTCGCGGTCGCGCACGGTTATGTATCATTGGCCTGCTTTAAAACAAGGAGTGTCAGGTATAGCGATCGCGCAGATTAAGTCCCATTTCTTTGCGTAAAGAGTTTTCCGTGAAGGGGGCGGGATTGGTGGCGGTCGGCGGGGTGAGTGGATCATGGTCAAAGTCGAACGGCTCGGCACCCGTCGGCAGACCGACAGCCTGTCGTTCAATATTGGGTGTGTCTTCGGGAGGTTCACCCGCGACCGGCTCCTCGGTCGTTCCGGGGAGGAAGGAACCCGTGGCGCCGTTATAGGCATGCACCATTTCATGGTAGAGATTTGTTATCGGAAAACCGCCTGATACAGGGGCGTCAAACGTACTGGAAGGGGAGTAGCGCACGACGCCATCGGTGATTGGCGCGCCCTGTACCCCGTTGTGAACATAACCTTTCACGGGGGCCTCAGGATCCAACTGATCCGGCTCTTGCTGGTTGAACGCGTAATCTGTCCTGTCTCTTTTTCCGCCATCCTGAAGGGTTACCGGTACTCCATTTCTGTCAGCGGCGGCGTCCATCTCGGCAAGCATTTTCTGGCCTGCCGGCGAGCTGCGTAAAAGCTCCAGGTCATCTTCGACGCGTTGTTTGAACTCTGCTGTGCCTTGGACGTTAAACCCTCTTTTACCGGCTTCACTGGGTGTGACCGCCATCAACTTCGCGTGCGCAGAGTTCAGGAACCTGTCGCTGGGTTTTGCGTAGATAAGGTCGTCCCGATTGTTGGAGCGGATCGTGTCGTTACCTTTGCCGCTGTAAAAGGTGGTTCGATCGCGACCCAGCATCACATCGTCACCCCGGCCGCCATTCATAATCGTGTGGCCGTTGCCGGCATACATTGTGTCTGAGCCGCTGCCGCCGTCCATGTGGCTTTTTTTGCTGGCTGCCCCAGGCCCCGCATACATCCAGTCGTTGCCGTTATTGCCGTACAGGATGGCGTTACCGGAGCCGCCTATCATCATGTCGCTACCCTCATTGCCTTCGGCATAGCCTGCACCGCTGCCCAACTGGAGAAAGTCGTTGCCATTGCCTCCCAGCAGGCGGCTTGGACCACCTCCCGCCCTTACGTGATCATTGCCATCCCCTGCTTCAATCGTTACGTAAAGCATGACATCGGCATCGACCTTTATCTTGTCGTCACCGCCGTTACTTTTAATCACGAGTTTTGTGGGGACTTCATCTTTCGCGTCTCTTGCGTCAAAGATGTATGACTTGCCATTGACCTCTACATTGAGTCGTCCGTCGGTACGGTTACTGACATGAACAGTGTCTGAGGTATTACCTGTTTCAAGCGTCAGCTTATCGTCCAGCAGGGTGGGTTTATCCAGGTCATATTGCCGGGTGCGGATTGAATGCCGGGCAATCAGATTACCGTCATCGACCAGTATCGCTTCCTGTTCTTGCGATGGGCGAACGCGTCTCGCAGGCGGAGCAGGGCTTTCTCCAGTGTCCTGCGCCAAGGAGGGCGCTTGACGGCGCTCCCTGTTGGCGGGGGCGGGTGCCGAGTGTGTGGAAGGCTCAAGGGAAGGGAGGGACAGACTGTGGTTCAGTGGCGCAATAGTGTTCATCAGAGAACCTTTCTATTCGAGATAGGGGGCTCTCTGTAGGTTGATGATTGGAATAAAAGGGTTCCGCCATACCGGCCGATGCTTTGTGTCCTGGCGTAATGAAATTTGCTCGCGCCCGCTGCACACGTCGCTAAATCGTCTGGGGTGTCGGTTAACGAAACACGGCTCTGTGGTCGGGTTGGATCATTGGGGGGCGGCGTCCCACACCCAGTCCCACATCCCCGGTAAGTGCACGGCTTGGCTGGCATCCTTCACCGTGCGCGCCAGGGCCCCGCGCTCCAGTGCCGAGCGGTCGGTGTAGAACGGTTCGGCGGCGGTCTTCAGGCCATTGGCCTGGGCGCTGTCCATCAGGATCTGCAGGTACTCCTGCAGATGCCGGGCGGTGTAGCGATTGATGTCGTGAAAGGTCACCACCACCGGGATCACCCCTTCTACAGTCGGCAGTTCGCCCAGGGCAATGCGTTCGCGCACCAGCGACAGCTGCCGCAGCAGGTTGGCCCGACGCCGTGGGCTGGCATTGAAGCCCCAGATCTTGCCGTCATTGGCGCTCAGGTCGGTCAGCAGAATCTGCATGCCGTGGCGCTGGTAGGCGGCGAAGGTGCGTTTGTCGTAGTTCCAGAAGGGCGGGCGTATCAGGTTCGGCGCAGCGCCGGTGATCGAGGCGATAGTCGCGGCGCCCAGGCTCAAGGTCTGCGTCAGCTCTTCGTCGTTCAACAGCCGATGATTGCTATGCCAGCGCGTGGCGGTGTGAAACGCCAGGATATGGCCGGCGGCGTGCTCGCGCTCCATGGTCTTGCGCCCGCGCGGGCTGCCGCCAGAGCGCCAGGCCTCGGTCTGCAAAAAGAAGATCGCCTTGATCCCCGGTTGCACCGGGTTGTTGGCCAGGCTCTCGATGACCAAACGGCTAGGGTTGGCGTAGCCCGAGGCGCTGGGGCCGTCATCGAACGTCAGCAGGAAACGGATCGGGGCCTGGGCGTGCAGGCGCTGTTCGGTCTGGGGTGTCAATGCCACGGGCGCGCCGATGCAGGCGCTGAGGCTCAGTGCCAAAGCGAACACGGCGGCGGTGATGGCGAAGGATTTCATGGTATGGGCCGGGCTCTGACACAGATTGCGCCTAAGGAGAGGCCGCAACAGGCGGGCACCATACAGCAAGAATAACCGGGGTGATCATCTGGCTGACGAACTACAACGGCCGGCCATCTCTTCATTGAGGCTAAACGCTGGTGGGCCGGTGCGCTACTCGCGGCAAGTGGCCCCTTCAGCACTGACACTGAAGGGGGGGCGGCAGCGGTCGGCAGGCCGACGGCCCGAAGTTCGCCGTTGGGCGCATCTCGCGCAGGTTTGTCGCCGGCCTGCTCCAGGGGGGGGGCACCGCAGATATCCAGTGCTGGTACCCCTAGTCAGTGCGAGGCAGCCTACAGCAGGCTAAGGGGATAACTGACAATCAACCGATTCTCATCAAACTCATTGTTGCTGAAGTCGCGACGGATGCTGGAATTGCGCCAGCGCAGGGTCAGGCTTTTCAGGCTGCCGCTTTGCACGGTGTAGCCCACTTCGCTTTCCCGCCCCCATTCCTTGCCATCGCTGACGGTGGTGGTGTGCACGTTGCTGCCGCTGATGTAGCGGTTCATCAGGGTCAGGCCCGGTACGCCGAGTGCGGCGAAGTTGTAGTCGTGGCGCAGCTGCCAGGAGCGTTCTTCGGCGTTGTCATAGCTGGCATTGAAGCTGTCGTTGGCCAGGGTGCCGCCGCTGGTGCCATTGACCCGCATCCACGCGCTATTGCCATTGAGTTTTTGCAGGCCGACATAGAAGGTATGGCCGCCGTACCTGGCCGAGAACAGGCCGGACCAGGTCCGGTTGTCCAGGTTGCCGGCACGGGCGCTGCCGTCATCCTGGCCATAGAAGAAGCCGAGGTTGGCGCCCAGGGTCCAGTCGCCCACAGGCTGGCTGTGGGTCAGGTTGAGGTATTGCTGGCGGTAGATGTCCTTGAGCTGGGCATTCCACACGCCGACCTGGGTGCGCTTGTCGTTGAACGCATATTCGGCGCCCTGGAAGTTGAAGCGATCGGAGGTGAACGCGGTTTTACCGAACATCGACATGTCCGTCATGCTGCTGTCGTCCCGTGGGCTGTTGGCGCGGAACTGGCCGCCATACAGGGTCAGGCCGGCGATCTCTTTGGACGTGATCTGCCCGCCGCGCAGGGTTTGCGGCAGGGAGCGGCCATCGTCCGAACGCAGGATCGGTAGCACTGGCATCCACTCGCCGACTTTCAATTCGGTCTGGGAAATCCGTGCCTTGAACGCCACCCCCAGGCGGCCGAAGTTGTCGGCCGGTTTGCCATCGTGATCCAGGGGCAGCAATTGGGTGCCACCGGCGCCGCCGCCGCCGTCGAGTTTTTGCGCGTACATGCCCAGCACATCCACCCCGAACCCCACGGTGCCCTGGGTGAAACCGGACTTGGCGTCGAGGATGAAACTCTGCGTCCACTCCTGCGCGCCGCCCTGGGCCTTGGTCGGGTTGGTGAAATTGCGGTTGAGGAAGAAATTGCGCAGGTTGAGGTTGGCGCTGGCATCTTCCAGAAAGCCGTGTTCCTCGGCGACAACTGGGAGGGCAAGGCTGGCGACAGCGGTAGCCAGCAATAGCCGGCGAGGGTGCAAGGTGCTCATGGCGTGGGACCTGTTGTTATTGGTGGTTTTCAGGTGCGGGCCATGGTGCGGGGCGTTGCCGGGGCGGTTCAATTGGGGGAGGGCGGGTTCTGGGCGGTGATCGAACGGAACTGTACGCCCATGAAAAAGCCCACCAAAAGGTGGGCTTCCTGTGTTGCTACGCCGATCAGAACAACTTGAGCTTCGGCGCTTCTTCTTTCACCGGCTCATTCTGCGCCGTCTGTTCGTTCCAACCGCCACCGAGGGCCTTGTACAAGGTCACTTCGCTGGTCAGTTGGGCCAGGCGGTCGGTGATCAGCGTTTGCTGGGCAGCGAACAGCTGGCGCTGGGCGTCGAGGAAGGTCAGGTTGCTATCAACCCCGATGCGGTAGCGACGCTCGGCCAGACGGTAGTAGTCCTGGTTGGCCGAGACGAAGTCACGCTGGGCCTGCAACTGTTGGTTGTAGGTCGCACGTGCCGCCAGGCCGTCGGAGACTTCCTGGAACGCGGTCTGAATCGACTTCTCGTAGGTCGCGACGTTGATCTCTTTCTGGATCTTCGAGTAGTCCAGGCTTGCGCGCAGGCTACCGGCGTTGAAGATCGGGATGTTGATCTGCGGTGCGAACGACCAGGTACCCGAGCCGCCCTTGAACAGGCCGCCGAGGTCCGGGCTCAAGGTCCCGGCATTGGCCGTCAGGCTGATGCTCGGGAAGAACGCAGCCCGTGCCGCGCCGATATTGGCGTTGGCAGCCTTGAGGTTGTGCTCGGCCTGGAGGATGTCGGGGCGACGTTGCAGCAGGTCTGAAGGCAGGCCGGCCGGTACTTCGCTCAACAGGTCGTCGGACAGCGGCTGAGTGACGAGATTCGCCGGCAGACCGGTGCCCAGCAGCAGGGTCAGGTTGTTTTCATCCTGGGCCACCTGGCGGGTGTAGCGGGCCAGTTGCACGCGGGCGCTTTCAACCGAGGTCCGCGCCTGGCTCAAGTCCAGGGCCGAGGCCACGCCGACTTCGTTGCTGCGCGAGGTGAGCTTGAAGCTCTGCTCGTAGGCGGCCAGGGTGTCCTGGGTCAGCTTCAGCAGTTCCTTGTCGGCCTGCCAGGTCAGGTAGGCATTGGCCACGCTGGCCACCAGGCTGATCTGCGTGCTGCGGCGTGCTTCTTCAGTGGCGAAGTACTTCTGCAACGCTTCTTCGCTCAGGCTGCGCACCCGGCCGAACAGGTCCAGTTCGTAGGCGTTGATCCCGAGGGTCGCCGAGTAGGAGCTGGTGATGTTCGATTCGCCGGTTTGCGAGGCCCGTGCCGGAACGCGCTGGCGGCTGCCGCTGCCATTGGCGCCGACGGCCGGGAACAGGTCGGCACGCTGGATGCGGTACTGCGCGGCAAAGGCGTCGATGTTCAGCGCGGCGACGCGCAGGTCACGGTTGTTGACCAACGCGACCTGAATCAGTTGCTGCAGGGCAGGGTCGTGGAAAAACTGCTTCCAGCCTTGCTCGGCCGCGGCCTGGCTTGGTGCCTGGGCCGACGAGTACGCCGGCCCCTGCGGGAACTGGGCGGCCACCGGCGCTTCAGGCTGCTGATAATCAGGGATCAGCGAGCAGCCACTGAGCACAAATGCCGTGACTGCCAGGGAGAGTAGCGACTTGCGCATTAGCCAGCCTCTTTAGGAGTATTCGGTGTATCGGACTTGTCAGTTTTTTTCCGGCTGCCAATGGCGGACACGGTCACGAAGAACAGTGGCACCCAGAAGATAGCCAGAACAGTGGCGGTGATCATACCGCCAATTACGCCGGTACCGATTGCGTGTTGGCTGCCCGAACCTGCACCCGAGGAGATCGCCAGCGGCAGTACGCCGAGGATGAACGCCATGGACGTCATGATGATCGGACGCAAACGCATGCGGGACGCCTCGATGGCCGCCTCGACGATGCCCTTGCCCTGTTCATGCAGTTCCTTGGCGAACTCGACGATCAGGATGGCGTTCTTCGAGGCCAGGCCCACGGTGACCAACAACCCCACCTGGAAGAACACGTCGTTGGACAGTCCTCGCAGGCTGGTGGCCATCAGTGCGCCGATCACGCCCAGCGGTACTACCAGCACTACCGCAATCGGGATCGACCAGCTTTCGTACAACGCTGCCAGGCAAAGGAACACCACCAGCAACGACAGGGCATACAGCGCAGGTGCCTGGGAGCCGGACAAGCGTTCTTCATAGGACAGGCCGGTCCAGGCATAGCCCACACCTGCCGGCAATTGCTTGGCGATGCGTTCGACTTCCGCCATCGCATCACCGGTGCTGTAGCCAGGCGCCGGGGTACCGAGGACTTCCATCGCCGCTACACCGTTGTACCGCGACAGTTTCGGGGAACCGAAGATCCAGTTGCCAGAGGCAATTGCTGATAGTGGCACCATTTTTCCGTCGTTGGCGCGCACGAACCATTTGTTCAGGTCTTCAGGGGTCATCCGGCCAGCGGCCTCACCCTGGATGTAGACCTTCTTCACTCGACCGCGGTCGATGAAGTCATTGACGTAGCTGCCACCCAAGGCAATCGCCAGGGTCTGGTTGATGCTCGACAGACTGATGCCCTGGGCACTGGCTTTCTCGTCGTCGATGGTCAGCTCGTACTGCGGCTCATCGTTGACTCCGTTGGGACGTACGCCGGCCAGGATCTTGCTCTGCGCGGCCATGCCGAGGAACTGGTTACGTGCGTTCATCAACGCTTCGTGACCCACACCGCCCTGGTCCTGCAGGAACACGTCGAAACCGGTGGCGTTACCCAACTCCAGTACCGATGGGGGCACGATGGCAAACACCATGGCGTCCTTGAAGGTCTGGAAGAAGTAGCCCTGGGCACGCTTGGCCACTTCGAACACCGACATGGATGCGTCGCGCTGGTCCCATGGCTTGAGCATGACGAATGCCAGGCCCGAGCTTTGGCCACGACCGGCAAAGTTGAAGCCGTTTACGGTAAATACCGATTGCACGGCCTTGCCTTCACCGGGCTCGCCTTCCTTGTCGTTCAACAGGAAAGCACGCATGTCGTCGATAACGGTCTGGGTGCGTTCGGCCGAAGAACCAACCGGCGTCTGTACCTGGGCGAAGATCACGCCCTGGTCTTCCTCGGGCAGGAACGCGCTTGGGATACGGGTGAACAGCCAGATCATGCCGGCGAAGATGATCAGGTACACCAGGAACGAAGGCGCCTTGTGCTTGATCATGTTGCCCACGCCGCGCTCGTAGCTCAGTACGCCACGGTCGAAGGTACGGTTGAACCAGCCGAAGAAACCACGCTTGGGTTGGCCGTGTTTCTCGGGGTCGACCGGCTTGAGCATGGTGGCGCACAGGGCCGGGGTGAAGATCAGTGCAACCAGTACCGAAAGTGCCATCGCCGACACAATGGTGATGGAGAACTGTTTATAGATGACCCCCGTCGAGCCGCCAAAGAACGCCATCGGCAGCAGTACCGCCGAGAGTACCAGGGCAATACCTACCAGGGCGCCCTGGATCTGGTCCATGGACTTTGACCGTTGCCTCTTTAGGCGACAGATGCTCCTCGGCCATCACCCCGCTCGACGTTTTCCACTACCACGATCGCATCGTCCACCAGCAAGCCGATGGCCAGGATCATGCCGAACATGGTCAAGGTGTTGATAGTGAAGCCGAAGGCCGCGAGGATGCCGAACGTACCCAGCAATACCACCGGTACTGTCATGGTGGTGATGATGGTGGCGCGGAAGTTTTGCAGGAACAGGTACATCACCAGGAACACCAGGATGATCGCCTCGACCAGGGTATCGACTACCCCGGAAATCGACTCGGTCACCACTGGGGTGGTGTCATACGGAACCACGGCTTTCATGCCTGGCGGGAAGAACGGCTCCAGGGACGCGACCGTGGCACGGATGGCCTTGGCGGTGTCCAGGGCGTTGGCGCCCGAGGCCAGTTTGATTGCCATGCCGGAAGCCGGCTTGCCGTTGAACTGGGCACTGATGCTGTAGTTCTGGCCACCCCAACTCGACACGGGCGACATCGCCCAGGCGCACCTGGGAGCCATCGCTGTTCACGCGCAGCAGGATCTTTTCAAACTGCTCGGCGCTTTGCAGACGGGTCTTGCCGATGATGGTGGCGTTCAACTGGGTGCCGGGCAGGGCTGGCAGGCCGCCCAACTGGCCGGTGGCCACCTGGACGTTCTGCGCCGCAATGGCACTGCTGACATCCACCGGGGTCATCTGGAAGTTGTTCAACTTGGCCGGATCCAGCCAGATACGCATGGCGTACTGGGAACCGAAGACCTGGAAGTCACCCACGCCAGACGTCCGCGAAATCGGATCCTGGATGTTGGAAACGATGTAGTTTGGACAGGTCATCCTTGCTCATGGTGCCGTCTTCGGACACCAGGCCGATCACCATCAGGAAGTTCTTCACCGACTTGGTTACGCGGATCCCTTGTTGCTGCACTTCTTGCGGCAGCAATGGGGTCGCCAGGTTCAGCTTGTTCTGCACCTGAACCTGGGCGATGTCCGGGTTGGTACCCTGGTTGAACGTCGCGGTGATGGTCATGCTGCCGTCGGAGTTACTGTCCGAGGCCACATAACGCAGGTTGTCGATACCGTTGAGCTGCTGCTCGATCACCTGTACCACGGTGTCCTGCACGGTTTGTGCGGACGCGCCTGGGTAGGTCACCTGGATATCAATGGCGGTTGGCGCGATGGCCGGGTATTGGTTGATGGGCAACTTCAGGATCGACAGTGCCCCGACCAGCATGATCACCAGGGCAATTACCCAGGCGAAAATGGGACGGTCGATAAAAAATTTCGACATGTATTACTCCCCTTTGCCAGCGGCGGCGGCAGGAGCAGTACCGGCAGGCTTGGCGTTGGTGGCTTCCTTCGCGTCAACCGTGATGCCCGGCTTGATGAACTGCAAGCCTTCGGTGATCACACGGTCACCGGCATTCAGGCCCTTTTCCACCAGCCAGTAGGCGCCAGCGGTACGGTTGGCCACCAGCACGCGCTGTTCGACCTTGTTGTCGGCGGTCACGACCAGCGCAGTCGGGATGCCCCGGATGTCGCGGGTCACGCCTTGTTGTGGGGCGAGGATCGCCTTGCTGTTCACGCCTGCCTGCAATTGGGCGTGGACAAACATGCCCGGCAACAGGGTGTGATCAGGGTTGGGGAACACGGCGCGCAGGGTTACCGAACCGGTGGTCTGGTCGACCGACACTTCAGAGAATTCCAGCTTGCCCTGTTGCGCGTACTCGCTGCCGTCTTCCAGGGTCAGCTTGACCATGGCCGCGTTTTCACCGGATTTCTGCAGTTGGCCGCTTTCCAGGTCGCGACGCAGCTTCAACATCTCGGCGGAGGATTGCGTGACGTCGACATAGATCGGGTCCAGTTGCTGGATCACGGCCATGGCGTCGGCCTGGCCATTGCTGACCAGAGCGCCTTCGGTGACCGAGGAACGCCCGATACGCCCGGAGATCGGGGCGAACACCTTGGTGTAGCGCACGTTGATCTGAGCGGTCTGCAGGTTGGCTTCGGAAGTCATGCGGTTGGATACGGCGGTGTCGTATTCCTGGCGGCTGACGGCCTGCTCGTTGACCAGTTGTTTGTAGCGGTCGGCAATCGACTTGGTCTGTTGCAGGTTGGCCTGGGCGCTTTTCAGGGTCGCCTCATACACCGACGGGTCGATCTGATAGAGCTGCTGGCCTTCCTTGACGTCGCCGCCTTCCTTGAACAGACGCTTGAGAATGATGCCGTTGACCTGCGGGCGGACTTCCGCGATGCGGAATGCAGTGGTGCGGCCCGGCAATTCGGAGGTCAGGGTATAGGCTTGAGGTTGAATAGTGACCACGCCGACCTGAGGGGTTTGAGCGGGCGGAGCCGCTTCTTCCTTTTTACATCCGCTGAGCAGCGATGCCAGGGCGACGGCAGTGACCAGAGCGGTAACAGCTGGCTTAAGTTGCATGAAGATCCTCGGGTCAGGCGCGCTCGATGCGCACAAGAAGTGTGGAAGGGTAAAAAACAGGCAGTGAGTAGATAAGTAGCTTGCTAGGCAATATACTTACGTTCATGGTTGTTTGTAAACTCTTGACAGGCTTCGCGGATTCCTTGCAAGGCAGCGCTGAAAGCCTCGATTCTATTACGTTCGGCGCCCTTGACGGTGTCGTCCCATAATTATTCAGAAGGTGGTTATCAACCACCGCTCGTGTCCTGATTGAGGTGTTACTGCCATGGTTCGTCGTACCAAAGAGGAAGCTCAGGAAACGCGCAGCCAGATTCTTGAAGCTGCCGAGCAAGCCTTTTATGAGCGTGGCGTTGCCCGTACTACGCTGGCGGATATCGCGGCGCGGGCGGGCGTGACGCGAGGCGCGATCTATTGG
This sequence comes from Pseudomonas sp. FP818, assembly GCF_030687335.1. Classification (NCBI taxonomy): domain Bacteria; kingdom Pseudomonadati; phylum Pseudomonadota; class Gammaproteobacteria; order Pseudomonadales; family Pseudomonadaceae; genus Pseudomonas; species Pseudomonas sp. FP818. The sequence goes on from NZ_CP117427.1 coordinate 1,383,352, forward strand.
CACTTCAGCAACAAGTCGGACCTGCTGCAGGCGCTGCTGGACACGCTGCACGAGCCCCTGGACGAATTGGCCAGGGCCAGTGAAAGCGAGGATGAGGTAGATCCGCTGGGCTGCATGCGCAAGCTGCTGATCCATCTTTTTCATCAGGTGGCCCTGGACCCGAAAACCCGGCGCATTAATGAGATCTTGTTCCATAAGTGCGAATTTACCGATGAAATGTGTGACATGCGCCGTCAGCGCCAGACCCACAGCCTTGAGTGCAACCTGCGCATTGGCCTGACACTGCGCAATGCAGTCCACCGCGGGCAACTTCCGGAAAACCTCGACACCGCTCGCGGGGCAGTGTGCATTCATGCCTACATCAACGGGCTTATTGGCCAGTGGCTACTGGTGCCAGACAGCTTTGAGCTGTATCAGCAGGCCGAGCGTCTGGTGGATATCGGGCTGGACATGCTGCGCTTGAGTCCCAGCCTGCACAATTGATACAAAATGCGTAATTGCGTTCGTTGGTGTCAACAGTAAAGCCTAAGGATGATCAATCGTCCTTCCGACTTATTTGTGGGGTGACGTTATATACGCGCTGGCCCCAGGTTGAAAGGTAGCCGGCTAAGTATTTTGTAGCGATATTGTTTCATTGCTGTGAAGGATTGTTACCGAACCTGTGGGAGCGGGCGCGGTGTTTTCAAGATCCAATAAAAAGCCCCGGCTCTTGCGAGCCGGGGCTTTTGCATTGTTGCGGGTCAGAGCGCCAGGGTCGGGTAGTCGATATAGCCGACCGGGCCTGGGCTGTAGAAGGTTTGCGGGTTCGCTTCGTTTAATGATGCATCGGCCTTGAGACGGGCCGGCAGGTCCGGGTTGGCGATAAACGGCACGCCAAACGCCACCGCATCGGCCTTGCCCGAGGCCAGCCAGGCATTGGCGCTGTCCTTGGTGAAGCGTTCGTTGGCAATGTACGGACCGCCGAACGCGGCTTTCAATTGCGAGCCCAGGCTGTCGCCGGCTTCTTTCTCGCGGGCGCAGATAAAGGCGATGCCACGCTTGCCCAGTTCACGGGCGACGTAGGTGAAGGTTTCTGCCAGGTTGGCATCGCCCATGTCATGCAGGTCGGCCCGTGGCGACAGATGCATCCCCACGCGGCCGGCGCCCCAGACTTCGATCACCGCGTCAGTCACTTCCAGCAACAGTCGCGCGCGGTTTTCCAGGGAACCGCCGTATTCGTCGGTGCGCTGGTTGGTGCTGCTTTGCAGGAACTGGTCGAGCAGGTAGCCATTGGCGCCGTGCACTTCCACCCCGTCAAAACCGGCAGCCTTGGCGTTCTCGGCACCCACGCGATAGGCATCGACGATATCGGCGATTTCTGCGGTTTCCAGGGCTCGTGGGGTTGGGTAGTCGGCCAGCGGGCGCACCAGGCTGACGTGGCCGGCGGGCTGGATGGCGCTCGGGGCTACTGGGCTCTCGCCGTTCAGGTACGACGGGTGGGAGATCCGCCCCACGTGCCACAGTTGCAGGAAGATCTTGCCGCCGGCGCCGTGCACGGCCTTGGTGATGTTGGTCCAGCCGCGCACCTGGTCGTTGGACCAGATGCCTGGGGTGTTCGGGTAGCCCACGCCCATCGGCGTCACCGAAGTGGCTTCGCTGAGGATCAGGCCGGCAGACGCCCGCTGCACGTAGTATTCAGCCATCAGCGCATTGGGCACGCGACCGGCGTCGGCACGGCAGCGGGTCAGCGGTGCCATGATGATGCGGTTCGACAGCTGCACATCACCCAGTTTGATCGGATCGAAAATAGTCGTCATCGCAAATACTCGTCTGTTCTAAGTGATTAATGGGTAGCAGGGGCCAGGTCAGCATCGGCGCTCTGGCGGAAGGTGATCAGCGTGACCACCAGCGCCAGGATCGCCAGGGCCGCAGCCGCCAGCGGCACGCTGGTCAGGCCGAAACCGTGGGCAATCACACTGCCGCCGACCCAGGCGCCCAGGGCGTTGCCGATATTGAAAGCGCCGATATTGAGGGTCGACACCAGGTTGGGCGCGGCCTTGCCGAAGGTCACCACGTTGATCTGCAGTGCCGGTACGGCGGCAAACGACGCGGTGGCCCAGAGGAACAGGGTGATTTCGGTGGGGATGATGGCGACGCTGGTCCAGGTCAATGCGGTGGATACCACGGCCATGCTGATAAACACGCCGATCAGGGTCGCCGCCAGGCGTTTGTCCGCCAGTTTGCCGCCGATGATATTGCCCACGGTCAGGCCCAGGCCGATCAGCAGCAGGGTCCAGGTCACGCCTTTGGGCGAGACGCCGGTGACATCACCGAGCAGCGGCGCGACGTAGGTGAAGAGGGTGAACATCGACGCGGCAAACAGCGCGGTCATGCTCAGCGACAACCAGATCCCGGCACCCTTGAGGGCCGCCAGTTCGGCGCGCATATCGAGTTTCTCTTCATCACGCTTGGCCGGCAGGAAGCGGATCAGGCCGATCAGCGCGATCACACCAATCACCGTCACCGCCCAGAAGGTCGAGCGCCAGCCGGCTTCCTGGCCCAGCGCGGTGCCCAGGGGCACGCCGAGCACGTTGGCCAGGGTCAGGCCGGTGAACATCAGGGCCACGGCTGATGCGCGTTTGTTGGCTGGCACCAGGTTGGCGGCCACCACCGAGCCGATCCCAAAGAAGGCACCGTGGCACAACGCGGTGACTACCCGGGCAAACATCAACACGTTGTAGTCACTGGCCAGGGCGCAGAGCAGATTGCCGACGATGAAAATGCCCATCAACGCTACCAGGGCAGCCTTGCGCGGCAGTTTGGCGGTGGCCAGTGCCATGAAGGGTGCACCAATGGCCACGCCCAGGGCGTAGCCAGTCACCAGCCAGCCGGCGCCAGGAATCGACACACCAAGGTCGGCCGCCACATCGGGCAGCAGGCCCATGATGACGAATTCGGTGGTGCCGATGGCGAAGGCGCTTAAGGCCAGTATGAGGAGCGAGAGAGGCATGCGGGATCCTTTACAGCGGTGGGCTGAGTTCTTCGGTGATGGCTTGGATAAACGCTTGGATGACGTCTTCATTGCGGCGGAAAAAGTGCCACTGCCCGGCTTTCTGGCTACTGATCAGGCCTGCCCGTTGCAGGGTTGCCAGGTGCGCCGACACGGTGGACTGCGACAGGCCGCAGCGTTGGTCGATCTGCCCGGCGCAGATGCCGTACTCGTGGTTGTGGACTTGTTCGGGGAACTGCACTTTCGGGTCTTTCAGCCAGTTGAGAATGTCTCGCCGTACTGGGTGTGCCAGGGCTTTTATTATTTCGTCGAGGTCAATGGACATGGCAGGGCTCGGTGTGGGTAAAACGTTATATCGCGATGAGGCGAACTTTAAATCGCTATATCCCGATATACCAATACGATTTTGATCTTGTTACTTAATAAATCGGTATATCGGGTTATAACGATACGTTGGCAGCAGTGCTAAACTGCGCGCCATGAATTATCTCGCACATCTGCACCTCGGCGGCCAACTTCCTGCACAACTGCTGGGCAGCCTCTATGGCGATTTCGTCAAAGGCCGCCTGCAGGGCCAGTACAGCCCGCAAATCGAGGCGGCGATCCAGCTGCATCGCTCCATCGACCGTTTCACCGACAGCCACCCATTGGTCGGGCAGGCGTTGTCACGGTTTACCCTGACTCGGCGTCGTTATGCGGGGATCGTCCTCGACGTGTTCTTCGACCATTGCCTGGCGCGGGATTGGGCGTTGTATGCCGATCAGCCACTGGATCGCTTTACCTCCCAGGTGTACCAGGTGCTGGCGGCCGAACCGCAATTGCCGGGGCGCCTGGCGCAGATTGCACCGTCTATGGCGACGGATGACTGGCTGGGCTCCTACCGCGAGTTTGCGGTGATGGAGCATGTGCTGCGGGGGATTTCCCGGCGTCTGAGCCAACCCCGGGAACTGGACCAGGCGATGCAGGAGTTGCGGGTGCTGTATGAGCCGTTGAGCGAGGATTTCCGGGTGTTCTATCCCCAATTGCAGGCGTTCTCGAATAGCCACTTGGTAATACAAACCTGAATGTGGGAGCAAGCCCCCACATTGGGTACTGCGTTTGCTTCAGGCCGCATACGCCGGCCGAACCGGCACTGGCTGGTTTTGTGGCACCGGCCCGAACAAGGCCTTCTGCACCGCCTGCTGCGCCTGATACGCCAGCGCCGCACGTTCCTGGCCGGCGCAGACAATGGGCTTGAGCAGATGAATCTCAACGTCGCCCTGATCATTGGCAAACAAACGCATCAGGTGCGAGAGCAAATCATCGTCACCAATAAACGGTGCGAGCGGATCAATCTGTCCATCGCGCAAATAACGGATCGCCACCGGTTGCAGCGCCACCTCGGCATCAATCGCGCTGGCCAGTAGCCGGCCATGGAAGGTGCGCAGGCTGCGGCCATCGGTGGTGGTGCCTTCGGGGAACATCAGCAGCGGGTGTTTTTGCTCGAGATGACGAGTCATCTGTTTGCGAATCAACTGACTGTCCCCCGAGCCACGGCGGATAAACAGGCTGCCGGCCTTCGCGGCCAGCCAACCGGCCACTGGCCAGGTGCGCACTTCGGCCTTGGACAGGAATGACAGCGGCGCCACCATCCCCAGCAGCGGGATGTCGGTCCAGGACACATGGTTGCTGACCCACAGCATCGGCTGTTGCGGCAGCTCACCGTGCACCGTCACGCGAAAGGGCAGGGCATTGCTCAGGCGCGCCATGAAAAACCGCGACCAGCGCTGGCGCCGCACCATGGAGTTGGCGATTCCCAGGCGCTCGAACACACCAAACACGCCGGCCATGCTCAAGCCCAGGGCCACCACCAGCAGCACGCGGGCGATCCGCCCGTAGACCCGCAGGCGGCCCATCACATGGCCGCCTTGAAGTGGCGGGCATACCGCGGGCACAACTCGTCGCGTTTGAGCAGGATGAACACGTCGGCCACCTGGAAGTCCTCGTCCCAGCACGGCTCGCCGCAGATCTTCGCGCCCAGGCGCATGTAGGCCTTGAGCAGCGGCGGCATTTCGGCGATGACGTTGGACGGCAAGTCCAGGCTCGGCAGAGGCTTTTTCGGTTCGGCGCGCAGGTGTTCGTTGCACAGATAGCGTTCGCGCAGGCGCTGCATGATCGCGTGGGCCTGGATGCCGCCGTCGTGCATCGGGATGCTCGCGCAGCCCATCAGGTAGCTGTAGCCGCCCTGGTTGAGCACCTCGGCCAACTCGCCCCACAGCACCGCGATGGTGCCGCCGTTACGGTAGGCCGGGTCGACACAGGTACGGCCGATCTCCAGGATCGGCCCCTGCAAGTGCAGGAGGCCGTGGAGGCTGAACTCTTCTTCGCTGTAGAACCGGCCCAGGGTGCTGGCCGCCTGGTGATCCAGCAGGCGGGTGGTGGCCACCAGGCGCCCGGTGTTCAAGTCCCGTACGCCAATGTGGCTGCAGTGAACATCATAGTCATCCATGTCCAGGCCCAGCTCCGCGCCTTTCAGCTTGGCATTGAACTCGCCGCTGAAAACGCTGAAACGCAGGGCCTGGGCTTCCTGCAACGCCTGGGCGCCGATCAGGCGTTCGGCTTGCAGGCGGCGTTCATTGCCGGTGTCACTGATGCGGGCGATCTGAGTCATGGCGAGTCTCCAGGTGCCGGCCAGGGTTGCGGCCAGTCGACTTTGTTGTGCAAAGTCAGGCTATGTACCCCCGGTGTCATCTCCATGAATCTACGGTGACGCTTAGATGACAGCCCCCAAGGAGCCTTTCATGCCCTGGCACGCGTTGCTCGACCGACCTGCCCGACTGCCCGTCCACGCCAACCTGGCCGAGGGCTACAGCGTTTTATTGCAACGCCTGGGGCCGCTCACACCCTTTGAGTTGGCAACCCAGGGCGCCCGCCTGATGGCCACGCCCGGCCTGGCGTTCCTGGTGGGTTATCAAGCAGCATTGCGCGCGTTATGGCCCAGCGCGCCCCACAGCCTGGGCGCCCTGTGTGCGACCGAACAGCGCAGCCTGCGCCCGCTGGACATGCAAACGCGCCTGGACGACCTGCGCCTGAGCGGACGCAAGGATTTCGTCACCGCCGGCGATGCCGCCGACTGGCTGTTGATCGCCGCCCGCTGCGAGGCCCCCGGCGAAAAGCCGCGCCTGACCCTGGCCGTGGTGCTGGCCGGCGAGCCCGGCGTGCGTGTGGAGCCCTTGCCGGCGATCCCCTTGATGCCCGATATCAGCCATGGTCGCGTCCACCTCGACCACGCCGCCTGCGAGCGCTTGCCGGGGGATGGCTGGGACGATTACGTCAAACCCTTCCGCACCCTGGAGGACACCTATGTACTCAGCGCGATGACCGCCTGGCTGCATGGCATCGGCCAGGAATGCGACTGGCCCCAGGCCCTGCGTTTGCAGTTGTTGGCATTGCTGGCCGGCTGTGCCGAGGTTGTTCGCCAACCCAGCGCGTCGGCGGCGGGGCATGTGTTGTTGGGGGGATTGTTTGTGCAGTTCGAGGGGCTGAAGGCGCAGGTCAATCAGGCGATGGGGGCGGGACCGTGGGCCGCGATGTGGCAGCGCGACCAAGCCGTGCTGGACCTCGCCGCCAGCGCCCGGGCCAAACGTCTGGAAAAAGCCCTGAACCCAGCCCCTCGCTGACTGTGGGATGAGCTTGTGTGGGAGCGGGCTTGCCCGCGATAGCAGGGGGGGGCAGGCAATACAGGCGGTGACTGATATACCGCCATCGGGGCATAGGTATCTACACACTCTCTTCTGGGTATGTGTACATATCCGTTTTTGCGGTAACGGCGGCTATTGGTTCCGCTCTTACATGAACTGCCCCCCGAATGTTGGACACCTGACCCCTCGGGAGGGTGTTCCATGACGAAATACAACCTAGCGCTCAAGCAATCACTGATTGAAGAGTGTCTGTCTGCCAGTAGCGTTCATGAGGTGGCCCTCAGGCATGGCTTGAGTCCATCGCTACTGCGGCGCTGGATCAAGGGTTTTGAAAAGCACGGTTCCTCTGGCTTGATTGCTAAGTACAGCCATTACGATGCCCAGTTTAAATTGAAGGTTTTGCAGTGCATCGAACAAGACGGACTGTCGGCCCAACAGGCCTGTATACAGTTTGATATCCGTGGCCCAAGCAGTATCAGGCAGTGGCAAAAGCTGTACGATGAGGGCGGCGTAGAAGCGCTACAACCGCATCGTCTTCAAGAGTCCAGCATGCCCCGCAAACCTTCCAGACAACCCAAAGCAAGTCCTGCTCTTCCTGCGGACGCAGAGCTGACCCCTGAACAAATGCTCGCAGAACTGGCCTATCTGCGCGCGGAGAATGCCTATTTAAAAAAGCTCGATGCCTTAATCCAAGCGGATCCCCGTACTGCGCAGCCAAAAAAACGCAGGCCGTCCAAGGATTGAGGCATGAGCATCCACTTGCTCTGTTGCTACGTGCAGCGGGACTTGCACGCAGCACCTTCTATTACTAAAGCAAAACACTGCTAACCGACAAGCATGCCGACCTTAAAGATCGCATCCGCAGCGTCTTTCACGGGAATAAGGGGCGTTACGGCTACCGCCGTATCACTGCGACCCTTGGAAACAGTGGTGAGTTGATCAATCACAAAAAGGTGCATCGGCTGATGCAGATAATGGGCCTCAAGTCGCTGGTCAAAGTGAAGAAATATCGCTCTTACCGAGGTGCTGAAGGGCTTGTTGCGCCTGATCTACTAAAGCGCGAATTTAAGGCAGAAGCCCCTAACCAGAAATGGGTAACCGACGTGACGGAGTTCAAGGTGAAGGGGCAAAAGCTGTTTCTCTCGCCTCTCATGGATTTGTACAACGGCGAGATCCTGGCCTACCAGATCAACCGACGTCCCGAATTCAGGATGGTCTCGATGATGCTGGAAAAAGCCTTCGGGCGACTGAGTCGAGATGAAAAACCAATACTGCACTCTGACCAGGGTTGGCAGTACAGGCAGCCTACCTACCGACATATGCTGGCCGAAAAGAGCATCGAGCAGAGCATGTCGCGCAAGGGTAATTGCTTGGACAATGCCGCCATGGAAAGCTTTTTCGGCACACTCAAGAGCGAGTTTTTCTATCTGGAATCATTTGAGAGTGTGGAGCAGCTGGCATCAGGCATAGAGGATTACATTGCCTACTACAACCAAGACCGCATAAGCCTCAGACTGAATGGCTTGAGTCCGGTACAATTTCGTATCCAGACGCTGAATCAATAGCGTCCCTGTCCAACATTCGGGGGGCAGTTCAACAGCGGGTCACTTTTGGAAAAGAGCCCTCCGTGTCAGGCTACCTGTCGCGCTTGTTGATTGACTCAATTATTCAAGAGGGCGAAGGTGTGTAGCAATGTCCAAGCGTTATGACGACGAATTCAAAGACTGGGCCGTTCTGCAAATGATGCCGCCCCTCAATCGCTCAGTGGCAGACCTTGCCGTTGCGCTCAACCTCACGCCACAGTCACTGCGTAACTGGAGACAAATGGCTAGAGATAAAGGTTTGATCGTGCCGGGAAACGGCAAAACCAGTGATCAATGGTCCAGCGCCGATAAATTCAATGCTGTCATGGAAACCGCTCCGTTGAGCGAGGTGGAAATCTCCCAATACTGCCGAATCAAGGGCGTTTATCCGGAGCAAATCCAGCAGTGGCGCGAAGCCTGTCAAAACGCCAATACCCTGGCTGACCTGAAGCCCAGCGCAGAGAAAACTGCCGAACAACGACGAATCAAAGAGCTGGAACGTCAGTTGATCCAATCCGATGCTGGACGTGCTGAGGCGGAGGCTTTGCTGGAACTCAGAAAAAAAGCCAATGCGATCTGGGGCAAGGACAAGGAAGACTGATCAGCGCCTCTGATCGTACGCAAGCCATGCAGTTGATTGCCGAGGCGGTGCTCGGTGGGGCTCGTCGATATCGGGCGTGCAACGAGCTGGGACTGAGCCTGCGCACGGTTCAACGTTGGCGATACGCCGCCTGCGACAAGCGCCTGCTGGCTCAGCGGGCAGCGCCGTCAAACAAACTCAGCGAAGCGGAGCGCCAAGCGGTGCTTGATGCGGCCAGTCAGGCTGGCTACGCCAGCCTCACACCGCACCAAATCGTTCCTAAGCTGGCGGATGAGGGTATCTATCTGGCTTCGGAGTCGACGTTTTATCGCGTGTTAAAAGCGGCTAATCAAAACGTGCGCCGTGGTCGTGCCAAAGCTCCGAAACGCAGGGCGCTGACAACGCATTGTGCTGACGGCCCCAATCAAGTGTGGTGCTGGGATATCACCTGGTTACCCAGCACCGTCAAGGGCCGTTTTTTCTACTGGTACATGGTCAAGGACATCTACAGCCGTAAATTGGTCGCCAATGAGGTGCATGAGGTGGAGTGCGCTGAGCATGCGTGCGAACTGCTCGAAAAGGGCTGCTTACGCGAACACACGGCCGTCGTCCATTGGTGCTGCACTCGGATAATGGTCACGTTATGAGAGGCTCTTTGCTGCGTGAAAGCATGGTTTCGCTAGGCGTAGAGCCGTCATTTAGCCGACCGCGCGTGAGCAACGACAATGCATACGCCGAAGAACTTTTTCGTACCGCAAAGTACTGCCCACTCTGGCCGGACCAGCCGTTTGATACCCTCACAGAAGCAAGACTTTGGGTACAAAAATTTATCGAGTGGTACAACGAAGATCATCGTCACAGCGCCTTGAAATACGTGACGCCGAACGAGCGCCACGAAGGCAAGGCGACAGCTCTATTACAAGCCCGAGTGGCGCTATATGAAGATGCCAGAGAAGCTAATCCGAGCCGCTGGAGTACCAGGACACGCAACTGGAAGTTGGCAGATGCGGTGTATTTGAACCCAGAACGCCCTGAAGTTAAGGGCGCAATGGGTTAGCCGCAGCAGTACTAAGGCGACAGGTACCTTGACACGTACCGAGAGCCCCAAAAGTAACCAAAAGGGCTCCTGCCCCACCACTCGGCACCTCGCCTAGGCTCGGTGTGCCCGTCATCCGACATTGATTTGGGGGGCCGCCGCGATGGGCCATCCATGGCCCAGCGCGGCTAAACCGGCGTCCTGCCGGTTTACCCCCCAAATCAATATCGGATGACGGCCAGCGTGGTTTAACGGGGCGCCTCAGATCAAAAGCAAAGCGAGGCGGCCTGACAGCCGACCTGATCGTCGAGGCGTACGCGGATTCCTGTGGGAGCTGGCTTGCCTGCGATGGCGGTGTATCAGTCGATAAATGTATTGGCTGAGACACCGTCATCGCAGGCAAGCCAGCTCCCACAGGGGGGAAGGCAGCTTCGCGCTCTGGCATTGCTGTTGCTCTGCTTTTGATCTGGCTTTTGATCTCAGGCGCCCCGTTAAACCACGCTGGCCGCAGGCAGGTATTGCGCAGTGGGCACCCCGGCATGGATGCCGGGGTAGCCGCGACACGGCCATGGATGGCCGATCGCGGCGGGCCCACGGAGCAATGCCTGACTGCGGGCATGCCGAGCCTAGGCGAGGCACCGAGTGGTGGGCATGTACGGGACAACCACATAGGTTACAAAAAAGTGCATTCACATAGGTGACACTTTGATTGAAACATACCCGTTCTTTGCGTCTCTAGCATCGACACGGCCTAGGATCACAGGCCCGAAGATCACCTCCCAGACATCATCTCGAATTAGCTCCATTCCAATGGTCTGATGCTTGAGCAGATTGCCTATGTAGATCCTAAGACCTGCTCGATTGATGATTCCATTACTATCAGCCAGGTAACACTCCACGTGGCTCGCATACCCCATTTCAGGCAGCTTTTCCGGGTAAGCGCGGGGTGAGGGCAAATAACATGAGGCTGGTGTTTTCTGGCCAAGCGCCTCGTGCCCTCGCTCATGATTATAGTGCTGCATAAAGCGATCAAAGTGTTTCTGCTGAGCTTCCCAAGCAATCGCCGCTGGTTGGGGCAAAGTGCTTTTCAGGGTTCGGTGCATCCTTTCATGGCGCCCATTCTGATCTGGGCGGCCGGGCTCAATTCGCTCAGGGATAATCCCCAACCGCAGCCACCAGATCGACAGCTGTGATAACCCTGCACGGCCCGTGCTGGCAAACGGTATGCCGTTGTCGGTCCGAATACGTTCAGGCAAGCCATACTCGCGAAAAACACGCTCGAAGGTTTGTTGGGTTTCTTTGAAGTTGGTATTGCGCATGCCCTGGCAGGCCAGTAGAAAGCGGCTGGCATGGTCCATGATCGTCAGCGGATAACACCACACTCCGGCCCCTGTCAGAAACTGCCCCTTGTAGTCAGCGCTAAAGAGCTGATTTGGGGTCTCTGCCTTGCACAGGGGCTTTGGATAGACAGCCACGCGCTGACGCAACGCGAGGTGCAATCAGATCAGCGGCCTTGAGGATGTTGTAAATGGTTGTTTTCGAGGGTGGATCCTGCCCGGGAAAACGCTGGCGCAAGTCGTTCTGAATCTTCTTCGGCCCGGGAATAGTCTCCCCGATAGAACGAAGCTCGATAATTGCTTGCCTGATAGCAAGAGGCACAACATAGGTTTGATTGTGCCGGCACCGGCTACGTTCTTCGAGCCCTCTGGGTCCTTCAGCCTCGTACCGTTCGACCCATTTGTAGCCAGTCTTTCGACTGACCTGGTAGTCGCGGCACAGCTGGCTAAAGGTATCTCTTTCAGCCAAATAGGCGGCGATGAACATCACTTTGAGGTCCATAGGTTTCAGCTCTTCCCAGGGCATGGTCAGATCCTCACAAAATCGACCCTGCCAGTTAATAACTGTTACCTATGTGCGTGAACTGATTTGTAACCCATGTGGGTGAGTCATACCGGCAAGAGCGTTTTGCTTACTTTGGCGCTTCTCCAAAGTGAGCCGCTGTAAGAGCGGAACCAATAGCCGCCGTAACCGCAAAAACGGATATGTACACCACCCCAAGAACCACGAAAGAGTTGTGTAGATACCTACGGTCATCGCGGGCAAGCCCGTTCCCACAGGCGCTATGTGGTGGTTCCCAGGCCTGTCGCCAAACCGTCATTTATCTGCATTAGGCTCGCGGGCTTGAATGCCCCCGAGTGCTTGTCCATGGTCAAAGGCCTGCTGTCCGTCGCCTTGCTGCTGTTCACCGCTACCGCACATGCCCAGACCTGGCCGACGAAGGATTGGTCCCAGGGCCCGCAGTTGGCCGGTCCCGCCGTCAAGGCGCTGGAGGACTATGCGTTCCCGGCGCGCAATGACATCACCCGCGAAGGCATCCGCACCGACGCGCTGCTGGTGATCCGCGATGGCGCAGTCATTTATGAGCGCTATGCAGCACCGACCACCGCCACCACCCCGCACCTGACCTGGTCCATCAGCAAAAGCCTGATGGCCACCGTGCTGGGCGTGGCGTACGGCGAAAACCGCTTCAAACTGAGCGACCCGGCCGCACGCTTTTATCCGCCGATGAAGCAGCACCCGACCATTACCCTGGGGCACCTGCTCAATTGGGCCTCGGGCCTGGACTGGCAGGAAGATTACGAATACGCGCCGCTGAAATCCTCGGTGGTGGCCATGCTCTACACCCGTGGCCGCGCTGATATGGCGGAGTTTGCCGCTGATACCAGCCCCTTCGCCGAACCTGGCCAGGCATTCCGCTACTCCAGCGGTGACAGCAATCTATTGTCTGCTGCCCTCAAGGGCATGCTTGGCCATAAGGCTTATGTCGATTACCCGTGGACCGCGCTGTTCACGCCCTTGGGCATTCGCAGTGCCAGCTGGGAAAGCGACGCCAATGAAACCTTTGTCGCCTCATCCTATGCCTATATGACTGCCCGCGATCTGGCACGGATTGGCTTGTTGATGGCGCGGGACGGGCGTTGGGGTGAGCGGCAATTGCTGCCCAAGGCCTGGGTCGATTTCAATCGCCAGCCCCTGGCGCAGTACATCGCGGGCCAGGACGAGGCGGTACCCGGCGGCCACTGGTGGCTCAACCGCCACGTGCAGGGCGCTGCCCGGCCCTGGCCGGATGCGCCCGGCGATACCTTCGCCGCCCTGGGGCACTGGGGCCAGGCGTTGTATGTGTTGCCCGAGGCACAGTTGGTGATCGTGCGCTACGGCGATGACCGCGACGGCAGCTATCGCCACAACGAACTGCTCAAACGCGTGCTCGCGGCGGTGCAACCATGATCCGTCGTCGCCCGTTTATCAGCCTGTTTCTCCTGCTGTTGCTCGCCTTGCTGGGGTGGATCTGGCACGAGCGCGTCAACCTGCAAGCCTTCCCCGACATCATCGCGGCGTATACGGCCAAGGAGTATTGCTCGTGTCGGTATGTGGCGGGCAATCCTGCTGACTATTGCCTGGGGTATGTGAAGCAATACGTTCCCACCAGCGCCTTTGCCGATCATCCGCAAACGCGCCTGGTCACCGCCAGCGGCCTGGGCCGCAGCCACAGCGCCCAATGGCTGGGTGAACGCCAGGGTTGCCGCCTGCTGCCCTGAGGTTCCACAGGGTGGAACCACCTTTGATTGTCCTCGCACGCCCATCGCGGTTATCTGTGGCGGTGCCACAAAAAAGAACGGGAACACCCGCCTGCGAGGAGAGTCACCATGCGCCCACACCAGCACATCCTGGATTGGCTGAGCGATGTCGCCAGCGACCTGCACGCCGTGCGCCAGGACATCCACGCCCACCCTGAACTGGGGTTTGAAGAAAACCGCACCTCGGCCCTGGTCGCCCAATCCCTGAAGGACTGGGGCTTCGAGGTCCATACCGGCATCGGCCACACCGGCGTGGTCGGCGTGCTGCGCAATGGCAGCAGCCCACGCACCCTGGGGATCCGGGCCGATATGGATGCCTTGCCGATTATCGAAAACACCGGCGTCGCCTACAGCAGCCAGCACGCCGGCTGCATGCATGCCTGCGGTCACGACGGTCACACCGCCATGCTGCTGGGCGCCGCGCGCTACCTGGCGGCGACGCGTCAGTTCGACGGTACCCTCAACCTGATTTTCCAGCCGGCCGAAGAAGGCCAGGGCGGCGCCGAAGCGATGCTCGCCGATGGCTTGCTGGAGCGCTTCCCCTGCGACGCGCTGTTCGGCATGCACAATATGCCCGGCCTGCCCGCCGGCCACCTGGGCTTGCGGACCGGGCCGATGATGGCTTCCCAGGACCTGCTCACCGTGACCCTCGAAGGCGTCGGCGGCCACGGTTCCATGCCGCACCTGACCGTGGACCCGCTGGTGGCCGCCGCCAGTACGGTGATGGCTTTGCAGACGGTGGTCGCGCGCAATATCAATGCCCAGGAAGCTGCGGTAGTCACGGTCGGCGCCCTGCAAGCGGGGCAGGCCGCCAACGTGATTCCTCAGCAGGCCATCCTGCGCCTGAGCCTGCGTGCCCTCAATGCGCCGGTACGCGAGCAGATGCTGGAGCGGGTCAAGGCAATCATCCAGACCCAGGCCGCCAGCTTTGGCTGTACCGCACAGATCGAACACCGCCCGGCCTACCCGGTGCTGGTCAACCATGTCGACGAAACCGAGTTCGCCCGCCAGGTCGGCATTGCCTTGCTCGGTGAAGCGGCGGTCGACGCCAATACGCCCAAGTTGATGGGCAGTGAAGACTTCGCCTGGATGCTCCAACGCTGCCCCGGCAGCTACCTGTTTATCGGCAACGGCGTGTCGCGGCCGATGGTCCACAACCCGGCCTATGACTTCAACGACGAGATCCTGCTGACCGGCGCCGCCTATTGGGGCGCCCTGGCCGAGAGCTGGCTCAAGCCGGCCTGACCACCTGCCTTTTTCCTGCCGCTGGACCTTTCCTCAACAGGTTGAATGGAGTGTTCTCATGCAGACTTCAATAAAAGGTGTGTCCCGCACCCGGCAAGTGGTAGCGGCGGTGGTCGGCAACGCGCTGGAGTGGTACGACTTCATCGTCTATGGCTTTCTGGCCAGCATCATCGCCCGGCAGTTCTTCCCCTCGGACGATGAGTACGCATCGCTGCTGATGGCCCTGGCCACCTTCGGCGTGGGCTTCTTTATGCGCCCGGTGGGCGGCATCCTGCTCGGCATGTACGCCGACCGCAAAGGCCGCAAGGCCGCCATGCAGTTGATTATCCGCTTGATGACCGTGTCCATCGCACTGATCGTGTTTGCGCCCAACTACGCCGCCATCGGCATGGGCGCACCGCTGCTGATCGTAGTGGCGCGGATGCTCCAGGGCTTTGCTACCGGCGGCGAATATGCCAGCGCCACGGCGTTCCTGGTGGAAAGCGCACCGGCTCATCGCAAAGGCCTTTACGGCTCCTGGCAATTGGTCGGGCAGTGCCTGGCGGTGTTTGGCGGCGCGGCGATGGTGGCATTGGTCACTCACTTCTTTTCCCCGCAGACCCTCGACCTGTGGGGCTGGCGCCTGCCGTTTGTATTCGGCTTGCTGATTGGCCCGGTGGGCTTGTGGATTCGTCGGCACATGGAAGACCCCGAGGAGTTTATCGAAGCGCGCAAACAGGCCACTGGCCCGGCCCCGAGCCTGATGACAGTGCTGCGTGAGCATCGGCGCAGCATCCTGGTGAGCATGGGCCTGGCCTGCGGTGCGACGGTGTCGTTCTACGTGGTGCTGGTGAATATGCCGACCTTCGCCCACAAGAACCTCGGCCTGCCCCTGGACCAGGTATTGATGGTGCAGATGTTTGCCGTGGCGCTGATGACCGTGGTCATCCCCTTGTCCGGCATGCTGTCGGATCGCCTGGGCCGGCGCCCGGTGTTGATGGGCTTTACCCTGGCGTTCTTTGTGATGGTCTACCCGCTGTATGTGTGGGTCGCGGCGGCGCCGTCCATCGAGCGTTTATTGGTGATGCAAGTGATGCTGTGCACTGCCATCGGCGGCTTCTTCGGCCCGGCGCCGACCGCCCTGGCCGAGCAGTTTCCCATCGAGGTGCGTTCCACCGGTGTGTCGGTGGCCTATAACGTGGCGGTGATGGTGTTCGGCGGTTTTGCCCCGCTGATCGTCACCTGGTTGAGCAAAGAGTTGGGCACACCGGTGGCCCCGGCGTTTTATGTGCTGTTCGCTTGCGTCCTGACGCTGCTGGGCACTTACTGCATGCATGAAGCGCCGAGGGCTGCAGCGCCGGCGCGCTTTGCCAAGGGGGTGAAACCTTGAACATCGTTGAACTGGATGCGCTCGAGCTGTCCCGGGCGATCCATGCACGGCAGGTGTCCTGCCACGAAGTGATGCAGGCCTATCTGGCGCAGATCGCGCGCTTCAACCCCTCGGTCAATGCCCTGGTGTCGTTGCGCGACGAAGCCGATGTGCTGGCCGAAGCCCGTGCCTGTGACCTTGAGCTGGACCAGGGCCGCTCCCGTGGCTGGATGCACGGCATGCCCCAGGCCATCAAGGATCTGGCGGCGACCCAGGGCCTGCGCACCACCCTGGGCTCGCCCCTGTTCGCCGAGCAGATTCCCAGTGAAGACGCGATCGTCGTGGCGCGGGTGCGTGCCAGTGGCGCGATTATCATCGGCAAGAGCAACGTGCCGGAGTTCGGCCTGGGTTCGCAGACCTACAACAGCGTATTCGGCACCACCGGCAATGCCTATGACCCGACCTTGGTCGCGGGCGGCAGCAGCGGCGGGGCGGCGGTGGCCCTGGCGCTGCGCATGCTACCGGTGGCCGATGGCAGCGACATGATGGGTTCGCTGCGCAACCCGGCGGCGTTCAACAACGTGTTCGGCCTGCGTCCTTCCCAGGGCCGCGTACCCCATGGCCCGGCGCCGGAGGTGTTTGTCCAGCAACTGGCCACCGAAGGCCCGATGGGGCGCAGTGTGGCTGACGTGGCGCGGCTGTTGAGCGTCCAGGCCGGTTATGACCCGCGGGTGCCGTTGTCGCTCAAAGACGATCCCGGCGTGTTCGGCACATCGTTGGCCCGTGATTTCAACGGCGCACGCCTGGGTTGGCTGGGGGACTACAACGGCTATCTGCCGATGGACGACGGCGTGCTGGGCCTGTGTGAGTCAGCCCTCGGCGATTTCGGCGCGCTGGGGTGCGAGGTAGAAAGCTGCCAGCCGGACTTTTCCATGGCGCGCCTGTGGCAAACCTGGCTGGTCCATCGCCATTGGCTGGTGCAGGGCACGCTGGGGGCGGCCTATGCCGCCCCCCATAAACGTGCGCTGCTCAAGCCTGAAGCGCAGTGGGAAGTCGAGGGCGGCCTGGGCCTGAACGCGGCGGATGTGTATCAGGCGTCGCTGGCGCGCAGCGACTGGTATCGCGCCTTGGCCAGGTTGTTCGAACGTTACGATTTTCTGCTGCTGCCCAGCGCACAAGTGTTCCCTTTCGATGCACAACAGCCCTGGCCACGCGTCGTCGGGGGGCAAACCATGGACACTTATCATCGCTGGATGGAGGTGGTGATCGGCCCCACATTGGCCGGCCTGCCGAGCATGAGTGTGCCGGTGGGCTTCAACCACCGTGGCTTGCCCATGGGCTTGCAGATCATTGGCCCGGCCCAGGCGGATCGCGCCGTGCTGCAACTGGCGTATGCCCATGAACAACTGACACGCTGGGTGCAGCGTCGCCCTCCGCAATGCTTGCGGGCGAACGCCTGAGCTGGCAGCGGCCTGTATCTTGCTGTGAAATTCGATCATCCATCAGCAACCGGGAGATCAGCCATGGGCAGCAACGCCGACACAGGTACTGTGCGCTCAGTGGAGCGGGCACTGGCCATCATCGAGTTGCTCGGTGAGCACCAGGCCCTGGGGCTTGAGGAGCTGCATTACCTGACGCGCCTGCCCAAGGCCACGGTGTCGCGCATGCTGCTGACCTTGCAGGAGCAGGGCTGGATCTATCGCGGCCTGAGCGACCGGCGTTATCGCATCAGTGCCCAGCGTTTGTTTGGCGATACCCAGCAACGGTTCAAGCGCCGCCTGGTGGAGTGCGCGGCGCCCTGGCTGCTGGAACTCAGCGAACGCACCGGGCTGGTGGCGGATTTGTCGAACTTTGACGGCGAACGCCTGGAAGTCATGGAGAGCGCGATCCCCACGGTGCTGCGCAAGCTGTACCCGAACAACTGCCAGATCGTCGGCCAGCATGCCAGTTTGTTCCACTCGGCCATGGGCAAGGCGTGCCTGGCCGAGTTGGCTTCTGATGAAGTAGAGCGCCTGGCCAGCCGCGAACATGTGCCGGCCGACGACCAGTACCGCGCCTGTGAGCAATCCCAGCACCAGGGGTTTGGCCAGCGTACCGAGGGGTACTGGGAGTACCCGGTGCGCTTGCCGTTCCTGATCCGCGCGGTGGCCCTGCCGGTGCGGGCCAATGGCCGGTTGGTGGGGAGCATGGCGTTGCACTGGCCGATGCACCAGGCGCCGGTGGAGCGGGTGTTGAGTTTGCATCTGGCCAGCCTGGAGGCGACTGTGCGCGGGGTGCAGCATGCGTTGGGCTGAGGGGGATATACATTGCTGTCTCCCTTACATTGCGTGCAGCAAGCCGGCCAGTTAATGTTCAGGCAGGTTTTTCTCCGCGCGAGTGTTTAATGTTCAACACATCCCTCCTCAAACCCCTGGCTCTCTTGCTGCTGGCCACTGCCTCCCTGCCCGCACAGGCCGCCTGGTATCTGGATAACGAATCCTCACGGCTGTCGTTCGTCACCACCAAAAACACCGATGTTTCCGAAGTCCAGCGCTTCCTGGTGCTGCATGGCAAGGTCGACGAGAAAGGTGCCGCGCAGTTGGAAGTCGAGTTGGAGTCGATCAACAGTGGCATCCCGCTGCGTGACGAGCGCATGCGCAACGACCTGTTCCAGATCAAGACCCACCCTGATGCGCAGATCAACGCGCAAATCAATCTGCAGCCGATCAACGATCTGGCCACCGGCGCGCAACTGGAGTTGCGCCTGCCGCTGTCGGTCACCCTGCACGGCAAGACCCAGACCTACAACGCCGAACTGCTGGCCACGCGCCTGGATGACCGGCGTTTCCAGGTGGTGACCCTGGAGCCGCTGGTGCTGCACGCCAAGGATTTTGATTTGCTCACCGGTGTCGAGACCCTGCGCAAGGCTGCGGGCCTGGACGCGATCAGCCTGTCGGTGCCGGTAGGTGCGGTGCTGATTTTCACGGCGCGCTGACATGAGCGGCGCGGTGTTCCCCTGGCGCAGCGCCAACCGCTATGAATTGCTGATCGACGGCCCGAATTTTTTCCCGCAGA
Organism: Pseudomonas sp. FP818; assembly: GCF_030687335.1. Lineage (NCBI taxonomy): Bacteria > Pseudomonadati > Pseudomonadota > Gammaproteobacteria > Pseudomonadales > Pseudomonadaceae > Pseudomonas > Pseudomonas sp. FP818. Next base: position 1,402,505 of record NZ_CP117427.1, read on the forward strand.
TGCTCGTGGCGATTGCCCGTGCCGAGCACCAGGTGGAGCTTGAGCTGTATCTGGTGGAGGCGGGCGCCTGCGCCGAGGCGATGGTCCAGGCCCTGGTGCAGGCGGCCGAGCGTGGGGTGCAGGTGCGTTGCCTGTTCGATGACTACGGCAGCCTGGCGTTTACCCTCAGCCTGCGGCGCCGCCTGATCGAGGCCGGGGTGCAACTGCGATTCTACAATCCGCTACGCTGGCGCCGCGGGATGCGTAACCTCTACCGCGACCATCGCAAGCTGCTGTTGGTCGACCAGACCATTGCTGTGGTGGGCGGTACCGGGGTCACCGACGAGTTCTGGACCCCTGGCCAGGACACCTGCGACTGGCACGAAGTGATGGTGCAGATCAGCGGCCCGCTGGTGCAGGACTGGCAGGCCCTGTTCGACAGGCAATGGCGGGTCAACGACCACCGCCGGGCCTGGAAGCCGGCCACGCATTTTGGTTTGCCGCGCCTGCCCAAGGTGCCCGCGACCGGGCCGGGCCTGGGACGAGTGGCGTATGCCGACGCCGGGCAACACCGGGACATTTTGCAATCGCTGATCCGCGCCTTGAACAACGGCCAGCACCGTATCTGGCTGGCCACGCCGTACTTCTTGCCCACTTGGGGCGTGCGTCGGGCCCTGCGCCGTGCGGCAGGGCGTGGTGTGGACGTGCGCCTGCTGCTGACCGGGCCGCGCACCGACCACCCCTCGGTGCGTTACGCCGGGCACCGCTACTACCCGCGCCTGCTCAAGTCGGGGGTGAAAATCTTTGAGTACCAGCCGTGTTTCCTGCACCTGAAGATGGTCCTGGTGGACGACTGGGTGAGCATTGGCTCGTGCAATTTCGATCACTGGAACCTGCGTTTCAACCTGGAAGCCAATCTGGAAGCATTGGACCCAGCGTTGACGCTGGCGGTGGCGGGCAGTTTCGAGCGCGATTTTGCCCAGAGCCAGGCGGTCAGCCTTGAGGCGTGGAAGGCCCGGCCATTGTGGCGGCGGGTGAAGCAGCGGGTGTGGGGGTGGATCGACCGGTTGGTGGTCAATCTGCTGGATCGAAGAGGGTAGGGAACACACCGCAATCAACTGTAGGAGCTGGCTTGCCTGCGATGCAGGCACCTCGGTCTATCAGTTACACCGAGGTGCTGCCATCGCAGGCAAGCCAGCTCCTACATTGACCGTGTTTACAGCTTCAAGTCAGAGCAGTTCAAAGCTCTGCTGCTGCACATCCTGGGAGTCCAGGCCGATCTGCACATTGAACTGGCCAGGTTCGGCGGCGAACTTGAGCTGGGTGTTGTAGAACTTCAAGTCATCCTCGGTAATGCTGAAGTGCACCACCTTCGATTCGCCGGCCTTGAGCAGGATCTTCTGGAAGTTCTTCAGCTCCTTGATCGGGCGGATCATCGAGCCAGCCACGTCCTGAATGTACAACTGCACCACGGTTTCACCGTCAACCTTGCCAGTGTTTTTCAGGGTGACGCTGGCGTCGAGCTTGCCGGTCTTGTTCAGGGTGGTGGACGACAGCGCCATGTCCGACAGGCTGAAACTGGTGTAGCTCAGGCCATAACCGAACGGGTACAGGGGGCCTGTGGTGTCGTCGAAGTACTGTGAGGTGTAGTTGCCCGGTTTGCCCGGGGTGAACGGCCGGCCAATGGTCAGGTGGTTGTAGTAGGTCGGAATCTGCCCCACGGAGCGTGGGAAGGTGATCGGCAGCTTGCCCGACGGGTTGTAGTCACCAAACAGTACGTCGGCAATCGCGTTGCCGCCTTCGGTGCCGGCGAACCAGGTTTCCAGGATCGCGTCGGCTTGCTGGTGCTCTTCGAGGATCGACAGTGGTCGGCCGTTCATCAACACCAGCACCAGCGGCTTGCCCGTGGCTTTCAGGGCCTTGATCAGGTCGCGCTGGCTTTGCGGGATGTTCAGGTCGGTACGGCTCGATGATTCGTGGGACATGCCACGGGATTCACCCACGGCGGCTACCACCACATCGGCGTTTTTCGCGGCCTTGACCGCTTCGTCAATCAGCACCTGGGCCGAGCGCGGGTCATCCACCACTTCCGGGGCATCGAAGTTGAGGAAGTTCAGGTAGTCCACCACCGCCTTGTCGCTGGTGATGTTGGCGCCACGGGCGTAGATCAGCTTGCCCTTTTCGCCGATCACCGCGTTCATGCCGTCCAGCAGGGTTACCGATTGCGCGGGCTTACCGGCGGCGGCCCAACTGCCCATCATGTCGATGGGGGCCTTGGCCAGCGGGCCGACCAGGGCGATGGTTGCGGATTTCTTCAGCGGCAGGGTGTCGTTCTGGTTTTTCAGCAACACCAGGCTGCGCCGCGCAATATCGCGCGCTTCGCTGCGGTGCAGGCGGCTTTCGGCATAGGTGTCGGCCGGATCATCCTCGGCCTTGCCGATACGCAGGTACGGGTCGGCAAACAGGCCCATGTCGTACTTGGCACCAAGCACTTCACGTACGGCGTTGTCGATGTCGCTCTGCTCGATCTCGCCGGACTTGAGCAGCCCTGGCAATTCCTTGCCGTAGAGCTGGTCGTTCATGCTCATGTCGATGCCGGCCTTGATCGCCAGCTTGGCCGCTTCGCGACCGTCCTTGGCCACGCCGTGCTTGATCAGCTCGAAGATCGCGCCGTGGTCGCTCACCGTCAGGCCCTTGAAGCCCCACTCCTTGCGCAGCAGGTCGTTCATCAGCCAGGTGTTGGCGGTAGCAGGCACGCCGTTGATCGAGTTCAGCGCCACCATCACGCCGCCAGCGCCGGCCTTGATGGCGGCGTGGTAGGGCGGCAGGTAGTCCTGGTACATCTTGACCGGGCTCATGTCGACCACGTTGTAGTCGCGACCGCCTTCCACTGCGCCGTACAGGGCGAAGTGCTTGACGCTGGCCATGATGCTGTCGGCCTGGGCCGGGCTCGGGCCCTGGAAGGCCTTGACCATCACTTCGCTGATGCGCGACACCAGGTAGGTGTCTTCGCCAAAACCTTCGGAGGTCCGACCCCAGCGCGCGTCGCGGGAAATATCGACCATCGGCGCGAAGGTGATGTCGAGGCTGTCGGCGGCGGCTTCCTTGGCGGCAATGCGCCCGGAGCGGCCGATGGCGTCCATGTCCCAGCTCGAGGCCAGGGCCAGGCTGATCGGGAAAATGGTGCGGTGGCCGTGGATCACGTCATAGGCGAAGAACATCGGGATCTTCAAGCGGCTGCGCATGGCCGCGTCCTGCATCGGACGGTTTTCCGGGCGGGTGATGGAGTTGAACGTGCCACCAATACGCCCGGCGGCGATTTCCTTGCGGATCATCTCGCGGGGCATTTCCGGGCCGATGCTGATCAGGCGCAACTGGCCGATCTTTTCATCCAGGGTCATCTGCCGGAGCAGGTCGCTGACGAACGCGTCCTTGTCTTTAAGCGCAGCGGGCTTGGTCTCGGCAACGACGGAGTGACTGGCCAGAGTGGCAACAAGGCCCAGCAAACACAGCTTTTTCATGAATATCCTTTTTCGGCGTACTGCGCAGCGTTCAGGTAAAACACTGCTCGGCCAAAATGTGGGGAGCGACTATTGTTGTTCGGGTGTTGTGTGGATAAATACCGCACACTTCTCAGCTCTTTATGAACTATCCATAAAGAAGGGCATCTTTTAGCTGATTGGCTCGCTGTAATCCAGTAGTGGCGGATTATGCCCCAAGCGCGTGATGTATAGGGTCAGTCGTCAAATTCCATAAGGTTGGTCAGGAGACACACCATGCAAGCAGCACAGACTATTCGATGGGGCTGGAAAGCCGCCGCCCTGCTACTGATCAGCAGCGTGCTGAGCGGTTGCGGCATCAACAAGATCCCGACCCTGGACGAACAGGTCAAGGCGGCCTGGGCCCAGGTGCAGAACCAGTATCAGCGGCGTGCCGACCTGATCCCCAACCTGGTGGAAGTGGTCAAGGGCTATGCGGCCCATGAGCAGGACACCCTCACCGCCGTGATCGAAGCGCGGGCCAAGGCCACCTCGATCCAGGTCGATGCCAGCACCCTCGACAACCCGGAAAAACTCAAGCAGTTCCAGCAGGCCCAGGAAGGCCTGAGCGGAGCCCTCAGCCGCCTGATGGTGGTGTCCGAGCGCTATCCGGACCTCAAGGCCAACCAGAACTTCCTGGCCCTGCAATCCCAGCTTGAAGGCACCGAAAACCGCATCAGCGTGGCCCGTCGTGACTTTATCGCCGCGGTGCAGGCCTTCAACACCGAGATCCGTACCTTCCCTGGCCGCCTGTGGCACAGCGTGATGTACAGCGACTTGCCAGTACGCGCCAACTTCGAGGCCACCAGTGCCGATGCCGATAAAGCGCCGCAAGTGAAATTCTGATGACCCGGCGTGCTTGGTGGCTGGCGGCGCTGCTGCTGGCCTTTAGCCTGACTGCCCAGGCGGCCCCGGACTTTCCGGCGCTGACCGGGCGGGTGGTCGACAACGCGCAGATGATTGACCCGGCGGTGCGCACGCAACTGAACCAGCAATTGCAGGCGCTGGAGCAAACCCGTGGCGACCAGATAGTGGTCGTCACGGTGCCCGACCTGCAAGGCCTGCCCATTGAAGACTTCGGTTATCAACTGGGCCGGCACTGGGGCATCGGCCAGAAGGGCAAGGACAACGGCGCGCTGTTGATCGTGGCCCGGGACGAGCGTCAGTTGCGCATCGAAGTGGGCTACGGCCTGGAAGGCGTGCTCACCGATGCGCAGTCGTGGGTGATCATCAACCAGGTGATCGCGCCCAAGTTCAAGGCGGGCAATTTCACCCAGGGCATCAGCGACGGCGTGGCCGCCATGATCCAGGTGGTTGGCGGTGAGCCGTTGGCCGTGCCGGCCCATGTGGCGGATCCCAATTTCGCCAAGGACAACCCGGTATTTTCCATCGGTCTGTTCATCCTGTTGCTGGTGGTACTGTGGCTGTGCAACCGCATGGGGCTGCCGGTGGGCGCCATCCTGCTGGCGATTCTCAGCAGCAGCGGGCGTGGCGGTGGCGGTGGTGGCGGCGGTTTCCGGGGCGGCGGCGGTGGTTTCGGCGGCGGTGGGGCTTCGGGTGGCTGGTAATGACAATAACTAAAGAGCATCTACAACCATGGCTTTACTGACAGAACACGAGCAGCGCCAGGTGGCCGAAGCGATTGCCAGGGTCGAGCAACAGACCGACGCAGAATTGGTGACCGTACTCGCCGCCCGCGCCGACGACTACGCCTATATCCCGCTGTTGTGGGCCAGTGTGGTGGCGTTGGTGGTGCCGGGGATCGTGCATTACCTGTCGGGCTGGCTGACCATGCACACCTTGTTGCTGGCGCAATGGGCGACCTTCATTGTGCTGTGCCTGGTGTTCCGCCTGCCGGCCATCACCACCCGCCTGATCCCGCGTTCGGTACGGCATTGGCGCGCGTCAAACCTGGCACGCCGGCAGTTCCTGGAGCAGAACCTGCACCACACCCTGGGTAGCACCGGGGTGTTGATTTTTGTCAGCGAGGCCGAGCGTTACGTGGAGATCCTGGTGGATGACGGCATTTCCACACGGCTGGATGACAGCAGTTGGGATGCCATCGTCAAGACGTTCACCCAGCAGGTGAAACAGGGGCAGACGTTGAGCGGGTTTATCACGTGCATTGAGGCCTGTGGCGAACTGCTCAAGGTGCATGTGCCGCAGACGCACACGCGCAATGAACTGCCCAACCGCTTGGTCGTCCTGAAATAACCTGTGGGAGTTGGCTTGTGTGGGAGCTGGCTCCTACACAAGCGACATTTTGAATTGCGCTGACCGTTGGGCAAATAACTCCGTGCCCTGAGCCCCCATCCCCCCTAAAATGCCCGGCATTCCCAGCCCGAGGCGTTTTTGTTCATGTCTGTCACCGCTAAACCTGCCAGCCCCGCGCCGGATCATCACGCCCAGTTCATCGAACTGCTGCGCGCAAGCCTTGAGCAGAACGCCTTTATCAAGCTGGTGCTGGCCAAGTACGTGGGCGACGAGGCGGACCTGCAGCGCCTGATCATCAAGCCAGTGACGGTCAAGGAGCAGGCCTGCCTGTCCTTTGTCTATCGCTACAAGACCCGTGACATCACCAAGAACTTCGCCCTGGCCGATGGGGTCGCGATGATTGCCGAGCTGCTGCCGGCCTCGTTCAAGAACGTGCACCTGCTGGCGTTGACCGATGAGGCACAGCTGGAATACAGCAAGAAGAACAAAAGCTCGCTGTTCAAAAGCAAGCCCCAGCAGCTGCGTGAGGCGCCGTCGGCCGAGCACAACCGCGAGAAAAACCGCTTCCTTGACCTCAGCCGGCCATTTCTCGCCGACCTGGGCGTGACCAACGCCAAGCACGAGCTGATCCCGGCGATGTCGCGCAAGTGGAAGCAGATCAACAAGTTCATCGAAGTGTTCAGCCATGCGCTGACCTCATCCCCCTTGCAACTGGACCGGCCGGTACGCGTCGCGGACTTTGGTTCGGGCAAGGGTTACCTGACCTTCGCCATCCACGACTACCTGCGCAACACCCTCAAGGCCGAAGGCCAGGTGACGGGTGTGGAGTTGCGCGAAGACATGGTGACCCTGTGCAACAACGCCGCCGCCCGCCTGGACCACCCGGGGCTGGTGTTCAAGTGCGGTGACGTGCGTAGCGTGGCGCCCAGCGAACTGGACGTGATGATCGCCCTGCATGCCTGCGACATCGCCACCGACTACGCAATCCACACCGGCATCCGCTCCGGGGCGTCGATCATCATGTGCTCGCCGTGCTGCCACAAACAGATCCGCTTGCAGATCCAGAGCCCGGCGCTGCTCAAACCGATGCTGCAATATGGCCTGCACCTGGGCCAGCAGGCAGAAATGGTCACCGACAGCTTGCGCGCCTTGTTCCTGGAAGCCTGTGGGTATGAGACCAAGGTCTTTGAGTTCATCTCCCTGGACCACACCAACAAGAACAAGATGATTTTGGCGGTCAAGCGTGCGGAGCCTGCGGATAACACGCAGTTGCTGGAGAAGATCCGGGAATTGAAGGCGTTTTATCAGATCAGTGAGCACTGCCTGGAAACCTTGCTGCGCGCTGACGGCTACCTATCCTGAAGAGTGCGCGGATCAAAATGTGGGAGCGGGCTTGCCCGCGATGACGAAGTGTCAGTCAACCTATCTGGCGCCTGATACACCGCTATCGCGGGCAAGCCTCCTCCCACATTAGATTGCATTTACCTTGGGAGAGGGTGCCGGCTGCACGGCGGTCTTGCGCCCCAGCATCACTGTCACGATTACCCCGCAGGCAAACAGCCAGGTAATCGGTTCGATGTGCTCGCCAAAAAACAGCGCGGAAAAGGCGATGGTGAAAAAGATCTGCAGCAGTTGGATCTGGCTGACCCGCGCAATGCCGCCCATGGCCAGCCCGGCGTACCAGGCAAAGAACCCCAGGAACTGCGAGAACAACGAGACGTAGCCAAATGCCCACCAGGTGCGCGCCGAGATTGCGCCGTCGTGTTGCAGCGCCAGGTACGTCACCGGCCCGATCAATAGCGGCGTCGACAGTACCAGCGCCCAGCAGATCACCTGCCAGCCGCCCATTTCCTTGGCCAGTCGGCCGCCTTCGGCATAACCCAGGCCACCCACGGCAATCGCCCCGAGCATCAACAAGTCGCCGGCCTGGATGCTGCCGGCACCGCTGATCAATGCATACCCGAGCACCAACGCACTGCCCAGCGCCGCGCAGGCCCAGAAGGCCTTGGACGGACGCTCATGGGACAACCACGCCGCATACAGCGCCACGCACAGCGGTTGCAGGCCGTTGACCAGGGCGCCATGGGAGGCCGGCAGGGTTTGCATGGCCCAGGCCGACAGCACTGGGAAACCAAGGATCACCCCGGCAATCACCAGCGTCAGGCCGCGCACCTGGCGCCAGGTCGGCCAGGCTTCGCGGCGCCACAGCAACAGCAAGGCCGCCGGCACCGCCGCGAACAGCGCGCGGCCCAGGCCGTTGAGCAGCGGATGGATTTCCTGCACCACGATGCGGGTGAAGGGCAGGGTCAGGCTGAAGATAACGACGCCGAGCAGGCCGAGGGCCATGCCGGTGTTTTCGCGGGAGTTCATGGGGCGCGACCGGATTCAAATGGGCTAGAGGTTGATGCCCATCTAGCCACAAAGCCCGCAGGACGCGGGCTTACAGCTGGCTGCAGATTGAACCGTACAGTTCCTGCAGGCGCTGGGGTTAGAAGAACCGCGTCACGCTGATCTTGGCGTTGCGCCCGACGCTGGTGGCGCTGTCGCCGCTCAAGGCTGGCATGTAGCTGCGGTTGAACAGGTTGTCGACGGTGAAGTTGACTTCGGTGCCCTTGAGGTACGCCTGTTGCGGCGTCCATTTGGCGAACAGGCCCTGGGTGTCGTAGCTGGCGTTGGGGTACTGGTCGTAGAAGCTGTCGCCGAAGCCGCTGTTCAGGCCGCCTGAGTATTTGTCGCTGGGCAGGCGATCGGTCTTGCGCACGAACTGACCTTGCCAACCCACCTGAGCGTCCCAGGCCGGAATCTTGGTGCCCAGCACGGCAACCCACTTGGCCGGTGGAATATCCCGGGCCCAGACGTGGATGTCGGTCGCCCATGGGTTGGTGTAGGGGTTTTCGCGTTTGCCGGTGGCCCACGAGTAACTCAGGGAGCCGAACAGATAAGTCGAGTCGTAGTAGCCCTCAAGCTCGAAGCCCTTGATGGTCATGCTGCCGACGTTGCGGTAGTTGGTCTTCGACGCCATATCGGTGCAGACCTCGGCGATGGAACCTTTGATGGAGTTCTGTTGCGCGCAGCCCAGGCCGGTGGCCTTGAAGATCTCGTCCTCGATCTTGTTGTGGAACAACGTGCTGCGCAGTTGCAGGCTGTCACCGCTGGCGATCACGTTGGCGAAGCTGGTGACGTTACCCACGGTAATGGCGGTGATGCGTTCCGGGTCGAGGTTGCGGCTGGTGGAGGTGCGGCTGCCCAGTCCCTGGACTTCGTATTGCTCGTCGATCACCGGTGCGCGCCAGGTGCGGCTCCAGTTGGCGAACATCACCACGTCCGGGGTGACTTTCCAGAACACCGCCAGGCGCGGAGACCAGCCGGCATAGGTGCGGTCGCCGTAGTCATGGCCGTAGGCCGGATCGGGGTTGCTGTAGTACGGCGCATCGTTGGCTTTGCCACGGTTGAGCACGTGGTCATAACGCAGGGATGGGGTGATGGTCACGTCGCCCAGGGTGACCGCGTCCTGGATGTAGAACGCGTTGGTGTCGACCTTGCCGTGGGGCATGAACGCCGGCTGGAAATGCCCGTAGTTGTACTCAGGCGTGTCGTACTTGGCGCCGGGCATCCAGCTGTCGGTATCGCGGATGTGCTTGCGGATCTGCACCCCGGTGGTCAAGGCATGGTCCAGCGGGCCGGTGTTGAAGCGGCTGATGTTGCGCAGCTCCAGAATCTTGTCGGTGTAGGCGGTGTCCATCTTGCGCCCGCCGGTGGACAAGCCGACAACGGCCGTGGCATCGCGCTCGTCGGTCTGGTCGGTGTTGGACTCCGAGTAGCTGAGCTTCATGTCGATCAGCGGGTTGTCCAGGGGGTGGTATTCGTACTTGCCCGACCACGTGGTATCGACGGTGTGGCGGTTGGCCAGGTACCGTCTTACGGCAGCATCGTAGCCATAGAGATCGATATCTTTCTGCTGCGGTGGCGATGGGTAGCTTCTGGCCGAGAAGGGCGTCCAGCGTTCGCTGTTGGCCCGGGAGTAGGAGAAACCGAGGCTGTGCTCATCGGTGAGGTACATGTTCAGTTTGAACAGTTGACCGTCCACATCCTGGGCGCTGTTGGGCAGGCGCTGCGGGTTGATCGGGTAGCGCTTGCTGTCGTAGTCGCGCGCAGCGGCCAGCTTCAAATCGCCGCCGTCGCGCTGGGTCAGGTAGGCCAGGGCGTCGATGCGCCCGTCCTCGGTGCGGCCATACACTGCGCCGGTGTAGACCTGTTCGTGGTCGTTGCTGGCATACCCGTATTTGAGCATCGCACCGCTGTTGCGCCCGTCCTTGAGCAGGTCCGGTGCATCTTTGGTGACCATATTGACCGTGCCGCCAAACCCGCCGTTACCGGTGAAGGCCGAGTGCGGGCCTTTTTCCACCTCGACGTTCTTGATCATCTCGGGCTCGATAAAGATGGTGCCTTGCTGATAGCGCTCGAATCCGCTTTTGGTGGCGCCATCGACGGTCATCGGCACGTCTTCGGCCTCGCCCATGCCGCGAATGTTGATGATCTGCCCGCCCGGTTTCATCGAGCCGCCCATGGTCACCCCCGGCAGCGTCTGCACCAGGCTGGCGATGTTGTTAGGCTGCAGGCGGTCGATATCGGCCTGGGACAGGGTGGAGCGGCCGACGGTGCTGGCGTCGACCTGGTTACCGGTGCCGATCACGCTCAAGGCGTCCAGTTGTAAGCTGGCGCTGTTGGTGGTGCGGCTTTCTTCGGGGCGCACGACATAGGTGTTGCCCACTTTGATCAGGGTGAACGCGCCGGTATTGAGCAGGGTGCGGATTGCCACTTCGGGGGTGAAATCGCCGTTGAGCGCGGGCGCCTGGATATTTTTCAGCAGGTCTTCATCGAACAGCAGCTGGATTTTTGCTTGTTGCGCCACCTGGCTCAGGGACGTGGCCAAGGGTTGGGCCGGCAGTTGCAGGGTGAACGACTCGGCCTGGGCCGTGAGGCTGACGGCCAGGCAGGCGGCGATCAGTGTCGGTCGAACAAACAGGTGCTGGGCAAGGCAAGGCGCGCGAAACATGAAATCCCCCAAAGCGGCTAAATAGCCAAAAAAGGCATGCGTATCAAACGCAGACCGGAGGAAGACGCGGCAGGAAAAAAAATCCTCACATGCGAATGCAAAATATTCTCAAGTGGTGTTACTTGCGCGCTTCGATACGGATCTTGCCATCGCCCAGGGCCACGGTTTTCACCGGCAACAGGGCCGGCAGGGCACTGATCAGCGCGTCCGGGTCATTCACGTCGAGATTGCCAGAAACCTTCAACCGCGCCACCGCGCCATCGGCCAACACCACGGCCTTGGGCCGGTACAGACTCAACTCATCCAGCAGGCTGGCCAGTTCGCGGTTGCGAAAGGACAGGTGCCCGCTGCGCCAGTCGGCGACTTCGCCAGCGGCCACGGTTTGCTGCTGCACGGAGCCCTTGGTGTAGCTGTAGGTCGCCCGCTGCTGGGCGCCGAGCATAACGGCGCTGGCTTTCTGGTCGGGGGCGAAGGCGACCATCCCGTGGGCCACGCTGACCACCAGTTGCTGCTGGCCGCGGCGCACATCAAAAGCGGTGCCCACCACCCGCACATCGGCCTCGCCTGCGCGCACGAACAGCGGCCGCTCCTTGTCGGGTGCCACCTCCAGGTACAACTGGCCCCGGTCCAGATGGATCACACGGCGATGGGCATCGAAGTCCACCCGCAACTGCGTGCTGGCATTGACGTACAAGGTGCTGCCGTCCGGCAGGTCCAAGGTGCGCATGCCTTTGTCCTGCGCCGCGATGTCGGTGTGATACAGCCCGCGGGGGGCCCCGAGGTTGCTGGCGAGCAAGGCGCAGACCAGCGCGGCTGCCACCGCCAGGGCGGGGCGCCAGGGCGCGGGTTTGCGGGCGGGCAAGGGCACGGGTTTGTTCAGTTGCTGCAACTCACCGAGGTCGGCCCACAGCTGTTCGAATTCGGCGTAGGCGCGCGCATGGGCCGGCACGGCATGCCAGGCGGCGAAGGCCTTGCGCTCCTGCGTGCTGCCTTCGTTGCGATTGCGCGCAAACCAACTGGCAGCCTGGGCATCGATGCAGTCGTGCTCATCAATGTTGTGGCTGTCGCGGTTACTCAAGCGGGTCATTCTGGCTGCTCCTTGCCCGGTCTTTTTGAAGTCGCTGCTTGCAGTGCAGCAGGGCAAAGGCGATGTGCTTTTCCACCATGCTGATCGAAATACCCATGCGTTCGGCGATCTGCGCCTGGCTCAGGCCTTCGAAGCGGTGCAGCATAAGGGCTTCTCGCCTGCGGGGCGAGAGTTCGGCGAGGACTTCTTTCAACTGTTCCAGGCGTTGGAGGCGTTGGGCGGCGGCCAGGGGATCGTTTTGCTCGTCGCTGACAGGTTCGGCATCCCGTTCGGCCTGCTCGTGATGGACGCCGTGGCGCACCTTCTGTTTGCGCCAATGGTCGCGCAACAGGTTGCGCGCCATCTGAAACAGAAAGGCCCGTGGCTGCTCGACCTTGGCTCGGTCGCGGTAGTCCAGCCATTGGGTAAAGACATCCTGGGTCATGTCCGCCGCGTCGCTGGCGTTGTCCGTGCGTTTACGCAGGTAATGCAGGATATCTGCATAAAACCCGCGAAAGGCATCGGCCGACAGCGGGTCGGGCTTGAAACGAGGCATGGATATCCTTCTTGACGCAGCACGCTGCAGAAAAGTCGCGAATGATATCGAGAATTATTGCTATTTGTCTCCGTAAATTTAGCGATGCATACATTCCCCTGTGGGAGCGGGCTTGCCCGCGATGGCGGTGTGTCTGGTCCACCGCTATCGCGGGCAAGCCCGCTCCTACAGGGGGATGTTTTAGCTCAATGTGGTCAGCAGCTTCTGCAACTGCGCCTGACCTGCCATGTCCAGTGGGAACACCGGTAACCGTGGATCACCCACCTCCAGCCCGGTCAGGCGTAAACCGGCCTTGATCGTCGCTGGCAAGCCGCCCTTGAGGATGAAGTCCAGCACCGGCAACTGCCGATAGAACAGCTCCCGTGCCTGGTTCAGGTCATTGGCCAGTATCGCCTGGTACAGGTCCAGGTTGAGTTGCGGGATCAGGTTCGGTGCAGCCGTGCACCAACCCTTGGCACCGGCGGCGAACGCTTCCAGGGCCAGTGGGTTGCAGCCGTTGTAGAACGGCACCTGGCCTTCGCTCTGGCGGTACAGCTGGTGCATGCGCTGGATATCGCCGGTGCTCTCCTTGACCATCGTCACGTTGTCGACGCTGTGGACGATACGCAGGATCAGCTCCACCGACATATCCGTGCCGCTGGTGGCCGGGTTGTTGTAGAGCATGATCGGCACGCCGACGCTGTCGCCGATGGCCGCGTAGTGCGCGAGGATCTGCGCTTCACTGAGCTTCCAGTACGACGTCGGCAGCACCATCACCACATCGGCGCCTTCGGCTTCGGCAAAGCGCGCGCGACGCACGGCCTTGGCGGTGGTCAGGTCGGATACGCTGACGATGGTCGGCACGCGCTTGGCGACCTTTTGAATGCTGTAGGCGCTGACGTCGTCCCACTCGGCGTCGCTCAGGTAAGCGCCTTCACCGGTGCTGCCCAACGGGGCAATGGCGTGGACGCCGCTGTCGATCAAGCGGTCGATGGATTGGCCCAGGGCGTCGAGGTCAACGGTGCTGCCGTCGGCGCTGAACGGGGTGATGGTGTAGCCGATGATGCCGTGAATAGTAGGGCTGGACATGGAATATCTCCGGTCGAAAAAGGCTTCAGTTCAGGCAATCGGCGTGTTGACGCAGGTTCTGCCGAGCGTAGTAGTTGAACGCGGCGCCGTGGCGCTTGGGCTTGGAGATCCAGTCATGGGCCTCGCGTCCCAACTGCGGCAGGATCGGCTTGATGGTCCCGGCGGCCATGGCCAGCAATTGCAATTTGGCCGCCCGTTCGATCAATTGCGCGATTACGCAGGCCTCTTCGATGGTGCTTCCGGTGGACAGCTGCCCGTGGTGCGACAGCAGGATGGCGCGCTTGTCGCCCAGGGCTTGGGTGATGATTTCGCCTTCTTCGTTACCCACCGGCACACCCGGCCAGGCTTCGAGGAACGCGCAGTCTTCATACAGCGGGCACAGGTCCATGTGCGACACCTGCAGCGGTACTTCGAGCATCGACAGCGCGGCGATGTGGGTGGGGTGGGTGTGGATGATGCAGTTCACATCCGGCCGGCCACGGTACACCCAGCTGTGAAAACGGTTGGCCGGGTTGGGCATGCCGTGGCCTTCCAACACTTCCAGGTCTTCGTTGACCAGCAGCAGGTTGCTGGCGGTGATTTCATCGAAACCCAGGCCCAGTTGCTGGGTGTAGTAGGTGCCAGGCTGTGGGCCACGTGCAGTAATCTGCCCGGCCAGGCCCGAGTCGTGGCCGTTCTCGAACAGAATACGGCAGGTCAGGGCCAGCTTTTGCCGGTCGGTCCACGTATTATCCGCCAGGGTACTTTGCATCTGGGTCAGCGCTTGCTTGACCAGTTGTTCTTTCGGGAGTGCTAATGTCTTGGCCATATCGGTGTCCTTTGGGTGGTTCAATGGACGTCGATTTGCTGGTTCCCGCTGCTCGCAAGGTCGTTGGGTTCTGCAAATGACACTAAAGAGGCTATATGACACTTTGTGTCATTGGCAAGCAATAATCATCGCATTCTGCTTGGATTAATCGCTGCGCATGTCTATCCGTTTGAAACTATTGAGAAAAAAACTCGGCGTCACCCTGGAGGCATTGGCCGAAAAATCCGGGATGACCAAGAGTTACCTGTCCAAGGTCGAGCGCGGCTTGAACACCCCGTCGATTGCCGCCGCGCTGAAACTGGCCAAGGCGTTGAACGTCAAGGTCGAGGAACTGTTCAGCGAAGACAGCGTCAGCCTCGACAGCTACAGCCTGGTGCGCAGCCACGAGCGGCCCGAGACCGCGCCGGGTTATGCAGTACTGGCCCATCAGGTCAGCGAGCGCAGCCTGCTGCCGTTCATCATTTATCCGCCGGCAGAATTCAGCGACAAGACCTTCAAGGAGCATTTGGGGGAAGAGTTTCTGTTTGTGCATGAAGGCCGGGTGGAAGTGGACTTCATGACCGAACGGGTGCTGTTGGAGCGTGGCGATGCATTGCACTTCAACGCGCAAAAGCCCCATCGGATTCGCTCGGTGGGCGAGGTGCAGGCGCAGTTGCTGGTGGTGGTGCACAGCGCCGAGGAATGACGCCAACGCTGTGTTGGAACTCGCTCAATGTAGGAGCTGGCTTGCCTGCGATAGCGGTGTGGTTGATACACCGCCATCGCAGGCAAGCCAGCTCCTACATTTGATCGCCTACGTTAACCCGATCAGTGTTCGACAGGCACCGCCAGGGCCGGGTTGCCGAGTGCATGGCTGCGTGCCGCAAAGAACCTGAGCTCCACTTCCATCTCCTCAAACAGTGCGGCAAACCGGCGTTTCTGCTGTTGGATAAACCCGTCGCTG
The DNA here is from genome assembly GCF_030687335.1 of Pseudomonas sp. FP818. Classification (NCBI taxonomy): domain Bacteria; kingdom Pseudomonadati; phylum Pseudomonadota; class Gammaproteobacteria; order Pseudomonadales; family Pseudomonadaceae; genus Pseudomonas; species Pseudomonas sp. FP818. The sequence goes on from NZ_CP117427.1 coordinate 1,417,734, forward strand.
CGGCCAAACACCGAGATCGCCAGGGTCTTGATCTTCGACCGGCGAATTGCCTCCACCAAGTGCCCATCCTGTTCGCTCAGGTGATGGCCGAACAGGCACAACGCACCTTCCTGTCCCAGCAATTGCTCATAGCAGAACGACAGGTAATCCGAGCTGCGAATGCTCTTGAGCTTTTCGCTGCTGGTGCCTTCGTTGATAAACAGCGGCACATCATCGAGGGTCTTGATCGTGTTGTTGATCGCAAAGCTGCTCAGCAACGTGCTGTCGGTGGAGGCCAGTTTGCGCGCCGAACCATCCAGGTTGCGTACCAGGTGCAGGCCGCCGTGCAGGTACAGAATGCGCGTCGCGGTGGTTGCGGTATCGCGCAAGTCAAAGCGTGATTCGGCGCCGCGAAACAGGTCGTCGATACCCGGCGTATGCAGGATCGACCAGTAATTGAGCAGGTCGTAATTGCTGGTGAACACCGTCTTGTAGCTCGCCAGTTCCTGATTGATGGTCACCAGGGTCGACGGCTGTACCAGGCGCCACGGGATATGCACGGCGTGGATGGTATTGATCAGCGCTTCCTTGATCGCGTAGTAGCGATTTCGCGGCGCGGCGGAGCTGACGGCCAGGGCCTTGTTGACGCGGCTGGTGGTTTTCAGGGCGCCCAGCACCTGCTCGAAGCTGCGGGTCTGCATCGCGTCAAACACGCTCAGTTCGGAAGCGCTCAAGGGCTTTTCTTCCACGGTGCGTGCGTTTTCAAACAGCGAGTCGTAGGCAAAGTCTTCCCATACTGTGCGACTGGCGCCGTTGCCGATCAGGATGGCGTCGAAGGCGATGCTGTTGCGCAGTGCGTTCCAGTCTTCAAGGGTGGCGTCGATATCCTGGAAATCCTTCATTGCGGCGGGTCTACTCAAAAACGGCTGGGCGGTGACTTTATCACGGGCGGGCGTTGATCTTGGTCAAGATGCCGCAGGCGGGTGAGGTTGATGCTGTAGGAATCAACGCATCCCCGAGGATTCATCATGAGCAGCACGTTCTTCATTCCCGCCGTCAACATCATGGGCATCGACTGCCTCGACGAAGCCATGAACGCGATCCGCAACTACGGTTTTCGCAAGGCCCTGATTGTCACCGACGCCGGCCTGGCCAAGGCGGGCGTGGCCAGGATGATTGCCGAGAAACTGGCAATGCAGGACATCGACTCAGTGATTTACGACGGCGCCAAGCCCAACCCCAATGTGGAGAACGTCGAGAACGGCCTGGCGTTGTTGCAGCAAAGTGCCTGCGATTTCGTGGTGTCGCTGGGCGGCGGTTCGCCCCATGACTGCGCCAAGGGCATTGCCCTGTGTGCCACCAATGGCGGGCATATCGGCGACTACGAAGGTGTCGACCAATCGAGCAAGCCACAGCTGCCCCTGGTGGCGATCAACACCACCGCCGGCACCGCCAGCGAAATGACCCGTTTCTGCATCATCACCGACGAAACCCGCCACGTGAAAATGGCCATCGTCGACCGCAACGTCACACCGTTGCTGTCGGTCAACGATCCTGCACTGATGGTCGCCATGCCCAAGGGCCTGACCGCCGCCACCGGCATGGACGCGCTGACCCACGCCATCGAAGCCTATGTGTCCACGGCCGCCAACCCGATCACCGACGCGTGCGCGATCAAGGCTATCGAGCTGATCAGCGCCAACCTGCGCCTGGCCGTGCGCGACGGCAGCGATATGGCGGCCCGGGAAAACATGGCCTACGCGCAGTTTCTCGCCGGCATGGCCTTCAACAACGCCTCCCTGGGGTTTGTCCACGCCATGGCCCACCAGTTGGGCGGCCTCTACGACTTGCCCCACGGCGTATGCAACGCGGTGCTGTTGCCCCACGTGCAAAGCTTCAACGCCAGTGTCAGCGCAGCGCGCCTGAGCGACGTCGGCCGCGCCCTTGGGGTGGATAACAAACACGCCAGCCCGGAAGAGGGCGCCCAGGCGGCCATCGCGGCGATCCGCTGCCTGTCCCAGGACGTCGATATCCCGGCCGGCCTGCGTGAGCTCGGCGCCAAGCTGCAGGATATCCCGCTGCTGGCCACCAACGCCCTCAAGGATGCGTGCGGCCTGACCAACCCTCGGCGGGCGGACCAGCGCCAGATTGAGGAGATTTTCCGTAGCGCGTTTTAATCCGCCCTGGAACGGGCGACGCACCACAGTGCGCCGCCCGCCAGAGCTACACATAGCGCGGCCAATGGCCACACTTGCTGACTGACCAGCAAGCTGGCCACACCCCCTATCAGCGCCGCCAGCAACTGGTGCAAAAAGCCACTTAGGGCCATGGCGTACGAGCCGCTTATCGGAGAGTGATCGTTGGCCAAGGACAGACTGATGGGGTAACTCATCGACTGCCCGAACACCGCCACGCAATACGGCAGCCACAGCAGCCAGGCCCAATCGCTGGCGAACCAGCCTGCGAGCAACATCACCGAGCTGCCGCCCATCACCAATGTCACACCCCATGTCATCATCGGCAGGCGCCCGCTGCGGGCAACCCAGCGATTGACCATCAGTGCGCCCGCCAGATAGGCCGCGCTGATCGGCCAACCCAGCAGCCCGTACTGCGCGGCAGTCCACTCGAAGCGACCCTGCAGAATCAGCGGAGCGCAGGTGTTGAACGCGATGATCACGCCATACCCCAATCCGCCCGCCAACGCCGCTCGGAGAAACGCCGGGTGTTGCAAAATCATGCGGTAGATACGCCACGCAGAAACCTGTCCATCGGCTTTCATCCGCGCCGGGAACGCCACCCCTTGCAGTACGCCAATCAGCCCGATTGCCGCCAACGCCAGGCCATAGAAGATCGCCTCCCAACCAAACGCCACCTGCAATACCGAGCCAATGAACTGGCCGATGCCCAGGGCGATCACGAAGGTCATGCCCAGCCACGACAGCCCCTTGGCCAACAATGCACCGCTGAAACTGTCGCGCACCAACACCCGAGCCATCACCGAAACGCCACCGGCGCCCAGGCCCTGGGCAAACCGTAGCGACAGAAACGTCTCGATGTTGTGAGCCAAGGGGATGGCCGCACTGGCCACTGCATACAGGGCCAATGCCGCCAGCAATACCGGCTTCCTGCCCAGGCGCTCACCCAGGCTGCCCCATAGCAGCATGGGCAACGCCATGCCTACCAGATACACCGCCAAGGCGAGCGAAGCTTGAGCCTCCAGGGCCTGCAGCGCTTGGGAAATGGCCGGGACTGCGGGAAGGTAAATGCTGATGCCAACCTGGGACAGGAAGGCGGTGCAGCAGGCAATGGCGAGGGTTGTGGTGCTCTTCAAGGGGGCGAGTTCCTTTCTGAACGCTAAATTTCAGGCGCAAAGCTACAAGCTGTTAGTGTATTTGTCTTTAGCTTGAAACTTGCCACTGAGGCCTCCCTGATGAGAGTTCTGCTATTCGGCGCCACCGGCATGGTCGGCCAGGGCGTGTTGCGTGAGTGTCTGCTGGCCGCTGATGTGCAGGAAGTGGTGGCGGTGGGGCGCACGGCGTTGACCCAGGCGCATGGCAAGCTGCACCAGGTGTTGCATGCCGATATGTTCGACTTCCAGCCCCTGGAGCATTTGCTGCAGGGCTTTGATGCCTGTCTGTTTTGCCTGGGGGTGTCGTCGGTGGGCGTGGATGAAGCCACCTACACCCGGCAGACCTACGACCTGACCCTGGTCGCCGCCAGTACCCTGGCGCGGCTCAATCCGCAGATGACGTTTGTGTACGTGTCCGGTGCCGGCACCGACAGTTCCGAGCAGGGCAAGGTGATGTGGGCGCGGGTCAAGGGCAAGACCGAGAACGCCTTGCTGCGCCTGCCATTCAAGGCGGTGTATCTATTCCGGCCGGGGATCATTCAGCCGCTGCATGGCGTGCGTTCGAAAACCGCGCTCTACCAGACGATCTACAACCTGATCGGGCCGCTGCTGTCCCTGGTCCGGCGCATGCGACCAGCCTGGGTGGTGAGTACCGAGACCGTGGGCCGGGCGATGCTCGCGGTGGTCCGGCATGGCGCTCCGCAAGCGGTGATTGAGCCTGCGCAGATCCATCGCCTGGCTGCCGAGCGTTTGTAAATGCTCTCGAAAAGCCTGATCCGTCGCCTGGCGCCTGATGCCGTTGATCATGGTGTGTTATCTGTTTGCCTTTTTTGATCGCATCAATATCAGCTTCGCCAAGTTCCAGTTGCAGGCTGACCTGGGTTTGAGCAACACCGCCTACGGTTTGGGTGCGGGGCTGTTTGTGATCGGGTATGTGATCTTCGAAGTCCCGAGCAACATGATGTTGTACAAGGTCGGCGCCCGGCGTTGGATTGCCCGGATCATGGTGTCCTGGGGGCTGGCGACGGCCGCGATGGTGTTTGTGACGGCCGAGTGGCAGTTCTATGCATTGCGCTGATCAATACGTTGGGCCAACTCGGTGGCATCGTCAGCCCGGTAATGGTCGGGCGCATCAAGGACATCACGGGCAGCACGACCCCGGCGCTGTATGTGATTGGCGTGTGTGCATTGATTGCGGCGGCGCTGCTGCTATGGGGCTTGCCGCATAAGTTGCGCACCTCCGACAAGCGCTGACGACTCAGCTCACGCCAGCCAATGCCTTGGCTGGCGCGCTACTGAACTGAATCAACACCACCCCGCCAATCAACATCAGCACCCCAAGCAAGCGGGGGGCGGTCAGTTGCCGCTCCACCAGACCAAACAGGCCGAAGTGGTCGAGCAACAATGACGCGAGGATTTGCCCGGCCATGGCCAGGGCGATAAACCCCGAGGCCCCGAGCTTGGGCAGCAAGACCAGGGCCAGGGAGATAAAGCACACGCCGAATGCGCCGCCGGTCCACATCCATAGCGGCGCCTTGCTGATAAAACCGAGGCTTGGCAGCGGCAGCCGTAACGCCAGGATCACCGGCAATAACACCAGAATACTCACCAGCAGCGAGGCCAGGGTCGCCCACAACGGATGCCCGAGGCCGCGCCCGAGGTTGGCGTTGATTGCGCTTTGAAACGGCACCACCGCCCCGGCAATCACCGCCAGCAGTAACAAGCCCAACCAATGCAACGTGGTCATGATCAATCTCCAAAAGGTTTTACTGGACTCTACGGTATTCGTCGCGCAGATTTAAATTCCAAGTTCTTATGCCGAACATGCATGCTATGAATGATCTGCGCCGTGTTGACCTTAACCTACTGGTGATCCTCGACGCGTTGCTCAGCGAGCAGCACGTCACCCGCGCTGCCGAGCGCCTGCACCTGAGCCAGCCGGCGGTCAGCCATGCGCTGGGGCGCTTGCGTGATTTGTTGGGCGACCCGTTGCTGGTACGCCAAGGCGGCGGCCTGGTCGCCACCGCTCGCGCGCTGGAACTGGCGGCGCCGCTGGCTGATGCCTTGGCCCAGGTCCAGTCGTTGCTGGCGCCGAACCGTTTTGATCCGGCGTCGGCCAGGCGCACCTTTCGCCTGGCCATGTCCGATTACGGCGCGGCTCTCTTGTTGCCCGGGCTGGTGCGGGCGCTGCGCGAGCAGGCGCCGGGGATTGACTTGGCCATCATCCACGCCAGTCGCGAAGGCATGCAGGAAGGGGTGCTCAGTGGGGAGATCGACCTGGCCGCCGGCGTGTTTCCCGACCTGCCGGCCGAGTTGCGCAGCACGCCGTTATTCGAAGAGCACTACGCCTGCCTGGTGGACCGCGACAGCTTGCCCGCCGGCGGCGGGCTCGACCTGCCGACCTACCTGGCACGGCCCCATGTGCTACTGGAAATGCGCGGCAGCGGCACCCCGGAAATCGAGCGGGCGCTGACCGCGATCCGCGAGCGACGGCACGTGGCGATCAGCCTGCCGCATTGGGGCATCGCGCCGCAGTTGATCCAGGGCACTGACCTGATCCTTACCGTGTCCTCCCAAGGACTGCTGAACATCGACTCGCGGCACTTGCTGGTGGTACCGCCGCCGTTTCATATCCCATCCTTCGGTTTTGTACTGGCCTGGCATAAACGCCGCGCGGGGGATGGCGCCTTGCAGTGGTTGATCACCCAAGTGCAAGACGTGTTGGCCAAACGTGCGGCCTAGCATTGCAGTGCCCGGTGGATTGTGCACAATCGACGCGCCCCCTCTTTTCTGAGCGTGTTACCCATGACTTCATCATTGCTGTTTGCCGTCATCGCCTCGGGCTTTATCTATGGCATCACGCCGGGCCCCGGGGTGCTGGCGGTATTTGGCATTGGTGCGGCACGCGGCCGTCGGGCCGGCGCGGGTTTTCTGTGCGGGCATTTGCTGGGCGATGTGCTGTGGTGCAGCACCGCGTTGGTGGCGATTGTCGGCGCCCGGGAGATCGGTAGCAGCGCGTTTGATGTGCTGGGTGTGCTCAGTGCCCTTTACCTGTTCTGGCTCGGCATCCGTGCCATTCGCACCCGCAACCGCAGCGGGGACGCGCCTCAGGGGGCGGCGCGCCAACCGTTCTGGCACGGCATTCTGTTTGGCCTGACCAACCCCAAGGCCTATCCGGTGGCCGTGGCCACGTTCACCGCACTCCTGTCGAGCCGGGCCGAGCTGCTGACCTGGAGCATGCTGCCGTGGTTGATTGTCCTGAGCTTTGTAGGCGGCCTGCTGGCTTACGGGATCCTCATCGGCGTCGTGGGCGCGCGGCAGGTGCGTACGGTGTATCAGCGTCATGAAGTGTTGATCACCAAGCTGTGCGGGGTGATGTTTATCGGCTTCGCGATCAATGCCCTGGCCCATGCGTTGCCGGGCTTGCTGGGCAGTAAAACGTCCTGAGTACCGACGACCGTTCGTCGCACCAGCAAGTTTTTTCTAAACCTTTGCCGCCCTGAAAATTCAGATTCAGGGCGGGGCTCGTTCCCCGGCATGTATTTATTACCTGGAGGAACCCATCATGAGCCGCATGGCTATCCGGTTACGCACCGCCACTTTCGCGATGCTGCTGGGCCTCGGCGCCAGCAATGCTTTTGCCCAAGGCCCCGCCGAATTTATCGAGCAAGCCTCGGCCAAGGGCATGGCCGATATCGAAACCAGCCGCATGGCCCACGCCAAGACCTCGTCTCAGGAAATCAAGGACTACACCATCGAGGTCATCAACGAACGCACCCTGGCCAATCAACATTTGGCGGCCATTGCGAAAAAACTCGACTTGCCGGTGGCGCCTCGCGACCAGATCGTCGACAAGGCTGAAACCCTGATGCCTGAGCTGACCGATGGCGACTCCTTTGACGCCGCCTACACGGCTCAGCAGGTCAAGGCCAACGAAGATGCAATCGCGTTGTTCAAGCAGGAAGGCGCTGCTTCGGATATCCCTGAGATAAAGGCATTGGTCGACGAAACCCTGCCCAAGCTGGAAACCCGCCTGGAAAAAGCCCGGGCGCTGGCTTCGTCCTACAGCAAGAGCCGCAACAGCGACGGTTGATCGCGGGCTTTGCCAGGAAACGGCGGTTGGAGCTGATCCAACCGCCGTTTTTTTACGCCTGGTTCAGGTCGGTCTTGCCTGGGTCCGCCGCCGTGCCGTCGCCGCCGAGGTTGACGGTATGGCGCTCGCCCAAGGTACGGTATTCGCTGCGCAGTTTTTCCAGGGCTTTGAAGTCCAGGCCATCGAGGCTTCATGGCGATGCTCCAGATAAGTGCTGATGAAAGTACTGACCGTGGCGGCACGCTGAAATTTCTTTTTACAATTGTTGACCTGCATGAATTCGGTCGGGCCGTGCAACCGTTGGGCAGGTGCGGGGTGCAGGCATCGAACCCTGCTTGTGCAGGCTGGTCACTGTTTCATCACCCCGTTGAATGGAAGCGCGATCATGAGCCTCTCTCGTACTCTCTGCCTGGCCTGCTGCCTGGTGCTGTTGCAAGGCTGTTTCGACAGCTCTGACAATGAAACCCAGGACAACACCGGCGGCAGCAAATCCTCGGTGCAAATGAAGGATTCCAAGGCTGATCAGCCCTAGCGCTACGTGGCTGTCAGAACAATGACCTTGTGACCCCGCCATCCTCGAGGGTCAGCAAGTACTGCTTGGCTTCAAGCCCGCCGGCAAACCCGGTGAGGCCGCCCGCAGCACCAATCACTCGATGGCAGGGCGCGACGATCGAAATAGGATTGCGCCCGTTCGCCGCCCCCACCGCGCGTACAGCCTTGGGGTTGCCGATCTGTTGGGCGATCTGGCTGTAGCTGCGGGTTTCACCGAAGGGAATAGTCAGCAGCGCACCCCAGACTTTTTTCTGGAACTCGGTGCCGTCAAAGTCCAGTTCCAGCTCGAAGCACTCGCGGGTGCCGGCAAAATACTCGTTCAACTGCCGCTCGGCCTCCAGCAGCACCGCGCTGTGGTTGACTTCCACCAGCTCGCCCAGGCGCACACGGTTGGCGCGCTCGGCCTCCCACAAGATGGCGGCGAGCTTGCCGTTGCGGGCAACCAGGGTCAGTTGGCCGACGGGGGAGGGCATGAGTTTGTATTCACGCGGCATGAGCGGGCTCCTTGTTGAGTGGATCGTTTATCGCCTGCACTTTAGCGCTCGTCGCGGGTGGCTGAACTACGTTTCTTGCGCTCAAATTCGGCGATGTTATCGCTCCTGTTGCAGCACCTTCAGCGCTGCCGATGCCAGGAACCCCGAACGACTTTTTTCTTCCGGGTGGTGCAGCACGTACTCATCAATGCGGTTGAGCAAGTAGCCAGGCAGCGTGATGTTGAGTTTTTGCGCCTTGCCCAGGTACTTGGTCACATCAATATCCACCACCGCCCAGGTACAGCCGGCGTACAGGGGGTTGGCTGCGTGCAGCGTGACCTTTTGTGCGCTGGGAATGGGCGCGCCCTCTTCGGCCAGCAGCTCAAAATGGCCTTCTATGGCTTCCCGTGCCATGGCCATGGCGTCGTCCAGGTCATCACCGGCAGAGAAGCAGCCAGGGATGTCGGGGACTTCTACGCCCCAGGCGTGGTCATCGTCGCCGGTTGAAATTGCAATCGGATACAGCATGTTCTTGTCCTCCAGGTACGCTTCAAGCGAGCAGAGCTTGTTTCAAGATGCTCTTGGCGGTCTTGTCCAACAGATGCTTCTTGGGGTGGGGAATGGTCACCAGCCCAGGCTTGGCAGGGTGTTTAAAATGATGATGACTGCCCCTGACGCGCACCAGGTACCAGCCATCAGCCACGATATGGCCTATCAAATATCGGCTATCCACATCACCTCCTTGTGGTGTGTTGGTGGTGACTATAACTACTAAATAAAAATTTTCAACACTCTACCCACCAACAAAAGAGGGCAGGCGGTGCAAGAAGTTTATGGGGGCGGGGCGAGGCTGCTGGACGAAGGTATTGCGGGGTTTTACTGATAAATCCCAGGCACAAAAAAACCGGCTTCAGGAGCCGGTTTTTTATTCATCCTCCATCAAGGACAAGCTGATGGGGGAGGACAATCTGAGTGGAGCGGGTAGAGGGAATCGAACCCTCAACTAAAGCTTGGGAAGCTTTCGTTTTGCCACTAAACTATACCCGCTCAGAGCGGCTGACTTTGTACCAGAAGTGCGCGGCGATTTGAAGTTTTTCTTTGAAAAATGTGCAAGTTGCGAGCGTCAGCGGATGCTTTGAGCCCACCCCAGGCAGAAACGCTGCACCGTCCCTGCCCAGGGCCTTGCTTTCAAATCGCAAACGCATGCAGGGCCTGGCCCTGGTGATGCCGCAGTCGACTCACCGACTGTTCCGGTTTCAAAAAGCCCATCAATGCCTGCCGACTGTCATTGCACGCGGCCTTGTGCTCCATGTCCAGAAAGTGCCCGGTGGCCTGGATGGTGCCGAAGCTGCTGTTCGCTACATGTTGCCCAAACAGCCGGGCATCCTCGGCACTGGTGTATTCGTCCCACTCGCCATTCAAGAACAGAACCGGAATGTCGATCTGCCGTGCGGCCTTGAGGTAACACTGGCGGTCGCTATTGAGCACCTGGCTGATGTGGTAGTGCATCTGCCCGTACTCGTGCTCGGCCAGGGTGCTGACGTGTCGATAGTTGAAGCGCTTGAACAGTGGCGGCAGGTGTTTGCCGATGGTGCTGTTGACCAGGTTGCCGACGCTGTGGCGGTCGAGGGTGCCGAGGTAGTCGACGCCACGTTCCAGATAGTCGCGCATCGGTGCGTTGATCACTGGGGAGAAGGAGCTGATCACGGCTTTCTCCACGCGCCGGGGACGCTGGGACAGGGCGACGAGCGTGGCGACACCGCCCCAGGAAAACGACAGCACATGCTCGGCGGCGAAGTGTTCGATGAGTTCCAGAAGGATCTGGCCCTCAATGTCCTTCGTCAGCATTTGCTCATGGCGGTTGTGGGCTTTGGAACGACCGGCGTAGGGCTGATCGTACAAAACCACATTGAATTGCGGATGCAGGCTTTTCACGGTCTGGGCGAACGACGCGGTGGTGGCCATGGAGCCGTTGACCAGGATGATGGTCTTTTGAGCAGCCTCCGCGCGATAGAACTCCGTGTAAACCCGATACTGACCCTGTATATCCAGCACAGCGATTTCTGGCCTCATGTCGTAAGACTCCTGGCAAGCGGGTGATGCGCGCAGATCACTCTGCACGAGCTTTGTGACAGGTAGGCATACGCCTGGAAGGGAGGCCCATGTCGGTCCGATGAGGCTGGCCGACGGGTGTTGTTATGGCGGGCAACTTGCCTGGGCCCCTACGTCAAGCGGTACGGGCCGGCAATGTGTTTCTTGGAGGTCGGGTGACTCGCCAGTCAGATTGCGGCTGGCGGTTTGATTTAAGCAGGAGGCGGGCCAGGTCGCACGTTTGACCCTGGGCTTTTGCCGATCACCGGCTGAACGGTCATATCTGGCGGATTTCAGCTTCTGTCAGCGGCCGATATTGGCCGGGGGCGAGTTGTTCATCCAGCACCAGCGGGCCCATGCGTTCGCGATGCAGGCGCGTCACCTTGTTGTCGAAGTGCCCGAACATGCGCTTGACCTGGTGATAACGCCCTTCAATGATGCTCAGGCGCGCGCTTTTGGGGCTCAACACTTGCAGGTCGGCCGGTTGGGTGGTCAGGTCTTCGAAGGCGAAGTACAGGCCGGCACTGAACGTTGCGGCGTACTGCGGGCCAATCGCCTGTTCGGTCTCCACGTAGTAGACCTTGGGCAGCTTGGTCCTGGGCTGGGTCAGGCGCCGGGACCACTGGCCATCATTGGTGATCAGCAGCAGGCCGGTGGTGTTGAAGTCCAGGCGGCCGGCGATATGCAGGTCGCCCTTGTCCGGCTCATCCAGCAGGTCGAGGACGGTGGGGTGTTGGGGGTCGACGGTGGCACTGACGCAGCCTGGCGGCTTGTGCAGCATGAAGTAGCGCGCGGGTTTCCCCACCTGCAGGATCTCGCCATCACATTCCACGCGGCTGAACTCGCGCACTTCATGGTGGGGGTCGGCAACCGGCAGCCCATCGACTTGGACCCGTCGCTCCGCCAGCAGTAAGCGCACTTGCTGGCGATTGAAGCGGGGCAGGTTACTGAGGAATCGGTCGATACGCATTAGCGGGGCTCGGCTGCGCGCAGTTGTGCGTCGACCTGGGCACAGCGCGGGCACAGGCAGGCCTTGTTGCGCAGCTCCATCGGCAGGGCTTCGAGCACCTTGGGATCGATGGTGACGCTGTAGCACCAGCAGGCACGGTCAGCGGTGCGCGGGTCGGCCAGGGTGCAATCGTTGCGAGCGCCGCAGGCCGGGCAAAGTGTAGGAGTGTTCATCGGTCGGTTCAGGTGTCATGGCGTCGAGGTTCCGGCGAAACCGGTGTATTTGGCACGATACAGACCTGGGCGGTTTATTGCGCCATAGATGTATCAATCTATGTCCAAGTCGCACCAGATTTGCTTTTTGCGGTCTGATCTCCTGTCATTCAGTGAAAGCTGTCTGTCGCCCCCCAGCGTCGCTGGTGTGTGCTCTTCCGCGGTCCAGGAGGCCGCCATGTATCGTCGATTGCTCATCACAGCTGTGCTCGGTTTGACCCTTTCTGCTTGCGTGCCCTATTACGATGGAGGCTCCAGCTACTATCGATCCGAAGTCTATACCGCACCCGCGCCGGTCTATTACTACGGCGGCGGTCCGTCATACCAGTACCGGCGCGGCTATTACGCACCGCCACCACGCTATTACCCGGCGCCGCGTTATTACCAGCCGGCGCCCCGTTACTATCAGGCCGGGCCAAGGGCGGGCTACCGTCCCCATCCCAGTCAGGGATGGGGGGATCATCGCGGCTACAACCGCCATGGTCGCGGCGATGGACGTGGCGGTGATCATGGCCGGGGACGTGGCGGGCATCGGTAGTCAGACTTTTCTTTGAAACGGCGCGAAATGCGCCGTTTTTTTGTGGGCGACCATCTGTCTGGGCTGTCATATTTAACAGCTATCTTAAGTGCTCTTCTAGGACTTTACTGGGTGGCAAGACCTCAGTAGCTCAACGGAATGACACATGATCAGCCGGGCACTTATTCTTTTTTTACTCGGTTTTTTTTCCTTCGCTCACGCCAGCGCAGAATTCAGCTGCCCCTATCCCTCGTCGATCAAGCGCAAGGCGGGCCATTTCCAAAGTGACAATGGCCACTGGAGGAGCCCGGTAGGCGGGGCCGACAGTTTTTTGGAAAGATTTGTCGGGGCGGTTTTTATTCCGGCCAATGACCAGGAGCGCAAACAAGGCTACTTGGAGTATTGCACCTACAAGGCGGCCAACAACCAGTGGGTCAACCTCAGGTTCCAGGCGCCCGAGCCCCTGTCCGGCATGTCGCTGACCGACTCCACCCATTGGATGCCGGCCCGCGGGCCGTTTGACCAGGAAATTTTTGTGTGCACGGACAGCCAGCCCGACAACTGTTCGTTCACCCTCGATCGCCCAAAATACTAGCCCGTCGCTTGACTTGCGTCTGTCATAAATCAGACAGGTCTGCCAGGGGATGGCGGCCTTCCCAGGCCTTGTGAAAGTGCGCCTCGACCACCGCCTCGGGAATGCGCTTGATATCTGGCCAGTGCCAGTGTGGCTGCTGATCCTTGTCGATCAGGCGAGCGCGTACCCCTTCGCTGAACTCCGGATGCCGACAACAGTTGAGGCTCAAGGTGTATTCCATCTGGAACACCTGCGACAGAGAAAGGTGCCGCGCCCGGCGGATCTGCTCCCAGACCAGGTGTGCGGTCAGCGGGCAGCCCTCGCTCAAGGTCTTGCCGGCCCGGCTGAACAGCGGGTCGGCATGCTCGCGCAGTTGGCTCAAGGCGCGCCAGGCGCAGTGCACATCACCCACATCCAACCATGCGTCGATCTGCTGGCGGCGCGGCAGCCACTGTGGTTCGGGCTGCTGGCTGGCGGCCTCCTGGGCCAGGGCCTTGAACAGGCTGTTGAGCTGCATCGCCGTCTGTTCCTGCCAGTTCAGCTGTAACAGGCCCTCAAGCATTTCGTCCTGTTGCTCATCCAGCAGGAAGCGGTCGGCCAGGCCCAGGTCCAGGGCGTCGCGCCCGTTCATATGGGCGCCGGTGAGGCCCAGGAACAGGCCGAGCTTGCCGGGCAGGCGCGAGAGGAACCAACTGGCGCCGACGTCCGGGTACAGGCCGATGCTGATTTCCGGCATGGCCAGCCGGCTGCTCGGGGTGACGATGCGGATGGCGGCGCTTTGCAGCAAGCCCATGCCACCGCCCAGAACATAGCCATGGCCCCAGCAAATCAGCGGCTTGGGGTAGGTGTGCAGGTGGTAGTCCAGACGATATTCGGCAGCAAAAAACTGCGCGGCCAGGGCGGGGACTTCGCCCGGGTGCTCGCGGCAGGCCTGGGCCAGGCTGCGCACTTCACCGCCGGCGCAAAACGCCTTGGCGCCGTTGCCGCGCAGCAGCACGCAGACGATTTGCGGGTCTTTGGCCCAACTGTCCAGGCGCTCGCTCAGGGCCAGGATCATCGGCAGGGAGAGGGCATTGAGGGACTTTTCTGCGTCCAGGCTGGCGATGCCGATACGGGCGCCGTCTGTGCCAGTGAGCTCTTCGAAGTGCAGATTCATCATGACCTCAATCGGTAAATTGAACGTTGAGTATGATCCCTTCGTGGGAAAGTGCCGGTTGCGCGTCAGATCAATTGACAAGTGGGGTGGGCTTTCCTAGGGTTCGCCCATTCTTTTTACATGATGCTTTTCTGATGACTGTCGACGACCGTATCAAACTTGAACCGAGCTGGAAACACGCCCTGCGTGAGGAATTCGAGCAGCCGTACATGAGCCAATTGCGCGAGTTCCTGCGCCAGGAGCATGCGGCGGGCAAGGAAATCTACCCGCCGGGCCCGTTGATCTTCAACGCGCTCAACTCCACGCCGCTGGACAAGGTCAAGGTGGTGATCCTCGGCCAGGACCCGTATCACGGCCCGGGCCAGGCCCACGGCCTGTGCTTCTCGGTGCAACCGGGCGTGCCGGCGCCGCCGTCCCTGGTCAATATCTACAAAGAGCTCAAGCGCGACCTCAATATCGACATCCCCAGCCACGGCTGCCTGCAAAGCTGGGCCGACCAGGGTGTGTTGATGCTCAATACCACCATGACCGTGGAGCGCGCCAATGCCAACGCCCATGCGGGCAAGGGCTGGCAGTTCTTCACCGACCGGGTGATCGAGATTGTCAGCGAGCATCAGCCGCACCTGGTGTTCCTGCTGTGGGGCGCCCATGCCCAGGGCAAGCAAAAGCTGATCGACGCGACCAAGCATCTGGTGCTGACCTCGGTGCATCCGTCGCCGTTGTCGGCGTATCGCGGGTTTTTGGGCTGCGGGCATTTCAGCCGGACGAATAAGTTTCTTGAGCAGAATGGCGAGACGCCGATCGAGTGGCGGTTGCCGCCGCTCTGAAGGTCAACACAAGGTAGAAGCTGCCTGCGATGACTGACAGTCTGCCGATATCTCTGTTGGCAGACACACCGCAATCGCAGGCAAGCCAACGCCTATATTTAAATGGTGTCCGGCTGGCGGTTCCAATGGCGGAATAACGGCTCCGCCAGGAACAGCACAAACAACAGCCGCATCACCTGCATCGCCGTTACCAACGGCACCGACAATTGCAGGGTCTCAGCCGTCAAACTCATCTCGGCAATCCCACCGGGCATCATCCCCAGCGTCAGCGAGCGCAGATCCAACTGCGTCAATGCACTCAAACCCACCGCCGCAAAGGTCGCGATCAGCATGCTCAGCAGTGTGCCAACCACCGTGCGGCCCATGAACGACGGTGCCCGTCGGAAGAACTGCCGGTTGAAGTGGCAACCCAGGCCACTGCCGATCAACCATTGGCCGATCTGGCTGCCACCCTCTGGCAGGCCGATGTGCAAATCCCAGGTGATACTGGCGACGGCACTGACCAGTAACGGCCCGAACAACCAGGGGTTGGGTTGGCGCAAGCGTTGCCAGCCCCAGGCCACCAGCGCGCCAATGGGAAACAGCAGGGCCAGCCAGGCCCAATCCACAGGCGCCGGGTGAAACTGTGGTGCGCCGCCGCCCAGTAAATACTTGAAGATTGCCGGCACACACAGCACCACCAGCAACACCCGTAGACTCTGGCCAGCTGCCACGCGACTGAGCACCGCGCCATTGCGTGCGCCCAGGTTGACCATCTCCCCGGAACCGCCCGGCATGCTTGAGAAAAACGCAGTGGCGCGATCTTCACCGCTGCGGCGCATCAACCACACGCCGACAATGCTCGACAGGCTGGTGACCAGCGCGCCGAAGAAGATCAGGCCAAAGTGGCTCATCACCTGTTCGATCACCACCGGGGTGAAGTGCAGGCCGATACCAATGCCCACCACCCACTGCCCGCATTTGCGCCCGCCGGGAATCTCGCCCAACTGCCAGGGCGTCAGGCAGCGCACCAGGATGATCGCCAGCAACGAGCCGACCATATACGGCAAAGGCCAGCCGACCAGGCTGGCCAGGTAACCGCCGGCCAGGCCGACCAGCGGTGTTCCCCACCATTGTCTAAGGGTGACCTCAGACATCGGCTACGGCACGACGCTGCAACGCGCGCTTGCGCCAGATACGCAGCAATGGCACGAGCAGCATGATGGCGGTCAGTACCCAGACGCCCAAAGTGATCGGGCTCGACCACAGAATTTCCAGGGTGCCATTGGAAATCGACAATGCACGCCGCAGGTTCTGCTCCATCAGGCCGCCGAGGATAAAGCCCAGCAGCAGTGGCGACAGTGGGAAGTCCAGCTTGCGCAGGATGTAGCCGAAGATGCCGATGGCGATCATCAGGAACAGATCGAAGGTGGTGGCGTGTACGGCATAGACGCCAATCGCGGTGATGATTGCGATCACCGGCACCAGTGCCCAGTTCGGCACGGCAAGGATGCGGGTGAAGATGCGGATCATCGGGATGTTGAGGACCACCAGCATGATGTTGGCGACAAACAACGAAGCGATCAGGCCCCAGACAATGTCCGGTTGCTGTTGGAACAGCAGCGGGCCTGGCGTGATGTTGTACAGCGACAGGGCGCCGATCATCACCGCCGTGGTGCCCGAGCCCGGAACGCCGAGGGTCAGCATTGGCACCATGGCACCGCAGACTGAAGCGCCGATGGCGGTTTCCGGGGCGGCCAGGCCGCGCATGTCGCCTTGGCCGAACTTGCCGCTGGCGCCCGCGATACGTTTTTCGGTCATGTAGGCCACGGCCGAGGCCATGGTCGCGCCAGCACCTGGCAATACGCCGATGATGAAGCCCGATACACCGCAGCGCAGGTTCACGGTCAACACCGACAAGGCTTCCTTGACGTTGAACATCATGCGCCCGGTGGCCTTCACCGCTTCCTGGCCACGGTGGGTTTTTTCCAGGAGCAGGAGGATCTCACTGATGGAGAACAGACCCAGGACCAGGACCACGAACTGGATACCATCGGTCAGATGGATGTTGTCACCGGTAAATCGGTAGACACCGCTATTGGCATCAATGCCGACGCAGGCAAGGAACAGGCCGATCAACGCCGAGACAAAGGTCTTCAGTGGCTTGTCACCGGCCATGCCGCCCAGGCAGACAATCGCAAACACCATCAGTACGAAGTATTCCGCAGGTCCGAAGGCAATCGCCCATTTGGCCAGCAGCGGGGCGAACAGCACCATGCCGCAGGTGGCGATAAACGCACCGATGAACGAGCTCCAGGCTGAGAGCGACAGCGCCACCCCAGCCATGCCTTTGCGGGCCATTGGGTAGCCGTCGAGGGTGGTCATCACGGTGGAGGCTTCGCCCGGGATGTTCAGCAGGATCGAGCTGATCCGGCCGCCGTATTCGCAGCCCAGGTACACGGCTGCCAACAGGATCAGTGCCGATTCGGGCGGCAGGCCCAAGGCAAATGCGATGGGGATCAACAACGCCACGCCGTTGATCGGGCCCAGGCCCGGCAACAGGCCGACGACGGTGCCGATCAGGGTGCCACACAGCGCGGTCACCAGGTTATAGGGGCTCAGCGCGACGCCGAAACCCTGGCCCAAATAGCCAAAAGTATCCATATCAGTTCTCCAGAACGTCGAGCAGACCGAGGGGCAGCGGTACGTCCATGGCTTTATCGAACAGCAGATAAAGACCGACGCTCATCAAGGTGATGATCACCACGCCGGGCAACCAGCGCCCTCCATACAGCCGTGCCATCGGAATACCAATCAGCATGCTGCTGAGAATGAAACCCAGAGATTCGAAAGTGCCGGCAAACACCAGCAGCAAGCTCACGCAGATCCCGATCTTAATCAGGGTCGGGCGGTCCAGCGGCGGTTCATCGTCAGTGTGTTGGGTCGGTTGCGGACGAATCAGCATGTAGGTCAGAGCCAGGCCCATCAGCCCGAGCAACAGCAGTGGGAAGGCCCGAGGCCCTACTGGCTCGTAGGAAAAGGCCGCCTGATAGGGCCAGGCCATAAGCGCCAGGCCGATACACACCAGTAACAGCACTGCGGCGAAAATGCGTTGTAAGAGCATGTAGAACTCCTGGGCCACGCCCCCGATTCAAAGGGGCGTGGCCGCGCGACAGGGGGGCGATTACTGGATCAGGCCGAACTCTTTGGCCAGCACTTTGTAGTCAGCCACCTGTTTCTTCACGTAGGTGTCCAGTTCCGGTCCGGTCAGGGCGAACGGGAACAGCTCGCGCTGGTCACGCAGCTTGGAGAACTCTTCGGAGGCCAGCAGCTTGTCGAACGCAGCCTTCCACCAGGCGTAGTCTTCATCGCTGACTTTTGGCCCGAGGTAGAAGCCCCGTACCACTGGCCAGACGATGTCGTAGCCTTGCTCTTTGGCAGTCGGAATATTCTTCATTTCCGGCTCGTCCAGGCGCTCTTCGGAGAACACCGCCAGCAGGCGCATATCGCCGCTGAGGATGTGTGGCATGGAGTCGGAGATATCGGTACTGCCTACCTGGATGTGACCACCGAGCAGGGCAGTGGCGATTTCACCGCCGCCTTCGAGGGCCACGTAACGCAGGTCACGCGGGTTGATCCCGGCAGCCTTGGCGATCAGTGCGGTCTGCATCCAGTCCTGGCTGCCGACTGTGCCGCCGGAACCAATTACCACTTTGCTCGGATCTTTCTTCAGGGCCTGTACCAGATCATCGAGGCTCTTGTAGGGCGAATCGGCTTTCACCGCAATCGCGCCATAGCTGGTGCCGACGGCGGCCAGCCATTTCACTGCGCTTTCATCAAATCGACCGAATTTGCCCTGGGCCAGGTTCAGCAGCGAACCGCTGGACCAGGCCACCAGCGTGCCGGCATCGGCGGGGCGCTGGGCGACGACGGCGTTGTAGGCCACCGCGCCCACGCCGCCGGGCATGTAGGTCACGCGCATCGGCTTGCTCAGTAGCTTTTCGTTGACCAGTGCGCTTTGCACCAGCTTGCAGGTCAGGTCAAAACCACCGCCGGGGGAGGCCGGTGCGATGCATTCCGGGCGCTTGGGTTCTTCGGCTGCCAGCAGTTGGCCGGCAAACAGCATGCAGCCGGCGGCCAGGGCAAATTTACGCAGGGATGAGGACATGGGGAACTCCGTCATTGTTGTTATTGGGGATATGACTTGCAGGGTTACCACAGCGCGACGCTGTAACTGACCAGCACGCGCACTTCGTCTGCGTCCCGTGCCGAATAGTTGGAGCGGTAAGTGGCGTTACGCAGGCGTACGGCCACATCCTTGAGGGTGCCGCTTTGCACCACGTATTTGATCTCGGTGTTGCGTTCCCACTCTTTGCCGGTGTCGCCGTTCTTGAGTTGGATATTGTCACCGGACAGGTAGCGGCTCATGAAGCTCAGGCCGGGAATCCCCAACTTGGCGAAGTCGTAGTCGTAGCGAGCCTGCCAGGAGCGTTCTTTGGCGCCGGCAAAGTCGTTGATCTGCACAAAGTTGACCAGGTACGGGTCGCTGCCATCCACATACGGGAACGCGCTATCGCCGGACATGTGCTGGTAGCCGGCGCTCAGTTTATGGCCGTTGAGGGCGTAGCTGAAAAGGCCGTTGAGGGATTTGTTATCAATGCTGCCGCCCCGCGCGCTGCCGGTGTCATCACTGATGGCCAGGCGCAGGTCGGTACCGAAAGTGCCGGGACCCATCGGAGTGGAGGCGACCACACCGAGGAAGTGCTGGCGGTACACGTCGTCCAGTTGGGCGAAGTGATAGCTGCCGGTGACCTTCTCGGCAAACTTGTAGTCCACGCCACCAAAGTTGAAGTGCTTGCCGGTGGCTCCGCCGACGAAGCGGCCGTTCTTGTTGTTGAGGGCGATGTCCTCGTAGTTGCTGTCGTCGCGGTCCTTGGCCTTGTCCAGGCGGCCGCCGGTGAACGTCAGGTGCTTGAACTCCTTGGAGGTCAGCAGGCCGCCGTTGAACGTCTGCGGCAGGATGCGTCCGTCGTTGGCCTTGAGGATTGGCAACTCAGGAATCAGCGAGCCGATTTTCAGCTCGGTAGCCGAGATTTTCACTTTGCCGGTCAGCCCCAGTTTCGAGTACTCGTCAGCGGCGCGGCCATCATCGTGGGTAGGCAGCAGGCCGCTGCCGGCGCGGTCCGGGCTGGAGTCGAGCTTGACCCCGAGCATGCCCAGCGCATCCACGCCAAAACCGACGGTACCGTCGGTGTAGCCCGATTGCAGGTTGAGCATGAAGCCCTGGGCCCATTCGTCGCGTTTGGATTGCTGGGCGCTGGTACCGTCGCGAAAGTCGCGGTTGAAGTACATGTTGCGGGTTTCCAGGGTCGCGCTACTGTCTTCGAAGAAGGCAGCCTGGCTAAGCGGCGAAAAGCCGGCAAGGGCAGCGGCACTGGCGAGGGCGGTCTGGGTCAGGCGGGAAAAACGAACAGGCGGGCAAGCCTGGGGCTGTGTCGACAGCATCGTAGAGCACTCCGTTTATTGTTCTTATAGGGCGAAAACGCTTCGAGGCGTTTTTCGGGCGCTATGGGTGAAATAGCTCGGAAGGTGTAACCGTCCGTTTCTGGATGCTAATGGGCGAACCTTTCACTAACCTTTCAACGGTCTTTCAATGTTTTCGGGCTTCACAGCACAGGCGGCGGCTGTAAACTGCGCCGCGAGTCGGTAAACAGAGGGCGGCATCGTCTGCCCCTTAACGAGGTACAAATCCATGCGTGTCCTGCTCGTCGAAGACCATTTGCAGCTCGCCGAAAGTGTCGCCCAGGCGCTCAAGAGCACGGGCTTGACGGTGGATGTGCTGCACGATGGCGTGGCTGCGGACCTGGCCTTGAGCAGCGAGGAATACGCGGCAGTGATTCTCGACGTGGGCCTGCCGCGCATGGATGGTTTCGAGGTGTTGGCACGCCTGCGGGCCCGTGGGAAAAATCTTCCGGTGCTGATGCTCACCGCCCGCAGTGATGTAAAGGATCGGGTGCATGGCCTTAACCTGGGCGCCGATGACTACCTGGCCAAGCCCTTTGAGCTGACCGAGCTGGAGGCCAGGGTCAAGGCGCTGTTGCGCCGCAGCGTGCTGGGTGGCGAGCGGCAGCAGACCTGTGGCGTGCTGGTGTATGACGTGGAAACCCGGCGCTTCACCCTCGGCGGTGACCTGCTGACCCTGACCTCTCGCGAGCAGGCGGTGCTCGAGGCGCTGATCGCCCGTCCCGGCCGGGTCATGAGCAAGGAGCAATTGGCGTCCCAGGTGTTTGGCCTGGATGAGGAGGCCAGCCCCGACGCCATCGAAATCTATGTGCACCGCTTGCGCAAGAAACTCGATGGCCAGCCGGTCGCCATCGTCACCTTCCGTGGCCTTGGCTACCTGCTGGAAGCTCGCGATGCGTAAGCACAGCAGCCTGCGTTGGCGCCTGCTGTGGAACCTGGCGCTGCTGTTGGTGGTGCTGATGCTGGCCAGCGGCCTGAGCGCCTACTGGAACGGTCGCGAGGCCGCAGACACTGCCTACGACCGCACCCTGCTGGCCTCGGCGCGGACCATCGCCGCCGGGCTGTCCCAGCGTGACGGCACCCTGAGTGCCGATGTGCCCTACGTGGCGCTGGACACTTTCGCCTATGACAGTGCCGGGCGGATTTACTACCAGGTCAATGATATTCACCAGAAGCTGATTTCCGGTTACGAACACCTGCCAGGCCCGCCGCCCGGGACGCCACGCACCGACGATTACCCGGCCCTGGCGCGGTTCTATAACGCCAAGTACCAGGGGCAGAATGTGCGGGTGGTGAGCCTGCTCAAGGCGGTGTCGGAGCCGAACATGAATGGCATGGCAGAAATCCGCGTCGCAGAAACCGACGAAGCCCGGGTCAGCATGGCCCGCAGCCTGATGGCCGATACCCTGCTGCGCCTGGGCATGCTGGGCGTCGGGGCCCTGCTGCTGGTGTGGTTTACCGTGAGTGCGGCGCTGCGCCCGCTGGAGCGTTTGCGCACGGCGGTAGAGGAGCGCCAGCCGGATGATCTGCGGCCGTTGCCGCTGGTTGAAGTGCAGCACGAACTCGGGCCGCTGGTGCGGGCGTTGAACCACTTCACCGAACGCCTGCGCGGGCAGTTCGAGCGCCAGGCGCAGTTTATTGCCGACGCATCCCACGAATTACGCACCCCGCTGGCCGCGCTCAAAGCCCGCCTGGAGCTGGGGCTGCGCGCCGAGGAGCCGGCGATCTGGCGCAGCACCCTGGAAACGGCGGCGCAAGGCACGGATCGCTTGACCCACCTGGCCAACCAGTTGCTGTCCCTGGCACGCATCGAAAACGGGGCGCGGGCGATTGCCGAAGGCGGTGCGCAATTGCTCGACCTCAGCCAATTGGCCCGTGAGTTGGGTATGGCCATGGCGCCCCTGGCACATGCCCGTGGGGTGGCGCTGGCGTTGGAGGCGGATGAGCCGGTGTGGCTGCGGGGCGAGCCGACCTTGTTGAACGAGCTGCTGAGCAACCTGGTGGATAACGCCCTGGCCCACACGCCGTCAGGTGGCAATGTGATCTTGCGGGTGACGGCGCCGGCAGTGCTGGAAGTGGAGGACGATGGCCCTGGGATTCCGCAGGACGAACGGGACCGGGTGTTCGAGCGATTCTATCGACGTAACCAGCAGGGCGCGGGTTCGGGCCTGGGGTTGGCGATTGTCGGGGAGATCTGCCGCGCACACCTGGCCCAGATCAGCCTGCATGATGGCGAGCTGAAAGGGCTTAAGGTGCGGGTGAGTTTTATCGCTGGGTAGGGCCGTGCTTGCCACACCGACCGGTCAATAGAACATCGAGCGCGCTTCGTCCAGCTCGGTGCGCACCGCTTCGTTGAGCGGGTCGATGCGCAGCTTCCTGAATGCCGGCAAGCTCGACAGCGCAGCGTTGGCCAGCGGGTGATCGGTATTCTTGTGGCAGTACAGCACCGCCACTTGCACCAGGTCGACGTAGTCCAGGCTGGCCGAATCGCGCTCGAGGTCCTGGTAGTGTGCGGGCACATTTACCAGCATTTCCGGGAAGTCCCAGCCCCTCAGCAGCTTGTCCCCCAGCAGCGGGTGGATGCTGTCAATCACATGGTTGAGGCTGACCGGGTCGGAGAGCAGTTCATAGTGATCTTCGGCGTAGGTTAGGATCGGCAGCACACCGATCTGGTGCACCAGCCCGCCAAGTGCTGCCTGGTCCGGCTTGAGTTGGCTGTGGTTGCGGCACAGGGCGTAGCAGACGCCTGCGACTTCCAGGCTGCGGCGCCATACGTCACGCATCTTCTGTTCGACGACTTCTGAGCGGGCATGGAAGATTTGCTCCATCACCAGACCAATCGACAGGTTGCTGCTGTAGTTGGTGCCCAGGCGCGTGATGGCGGTGTGCAGGTCGGTGACCTCCTGGGTGGCGCGCAACAGTGGGCTGTTGACGACCTTGATCAGCCGCGCCGTCAGGGCGGTATCGCGGCTGATGACTTTGCTCAAATGACTGATGCTGACTTCGGGGTCTTCGGCGGCCTGACGAATTTTCAGGGCCACTTCCGGTAACGTGGGCAGAACCAGGTCATCGTTATCGATGGCCATCACCAACGCCTGTTGGACTTTTTCCGCCAGTTTATTCATTCATGCTCTCTAGGGTGCTGCAAAAGGGTACGGCGATTAGCGCTGGATCTCGCGATCACGGTCCAGTTGGTAAGGCAGGTCAAGTAACTTGAGGCCTGGGCCTTCCAGCGTGCCTAAATGCACGTTGCCACTGTCGGCTGCTTCGGCTTGCAGCACTGCCAGAAGTTCAATCCCTTCGTCGGCCCGGGCAGCGATGACTACCTCACCGATGGCGCTGTTATGGCTGGGGGCAAACAGTGGCGTGCCGGGCTCGGGCAGCGCATGGCTGTCGAGGCTCAGGCGATACAGGCGGCGCTTGAGTTTGCCCAGGTATTGCATGCGGGCGACGATTTCCTGGCCGGTGTAGCAGCCTTTCTTGAAGCTTACGCCGCCGACCGCTTGCAGGTTGAGCATCTGCGGGATGAACAGCTCGCGGGTCTGGGCCATGACCTGGCCGATGCCGGCACGAACCTGCCCCAGCAGCCAGGCATTGAGATCGCCTTCGGCAAGTGTGGCGGCCAGTTGGCTGCGCAGGGACTCGGCTTGCGCGGCGGGCGCCCAGAGTTCGGCCCGGCCCGGGGAGACGCGAATGGCCAGCAGTTCTTCATGGCGCGCCACACTGTCGGTCTCGGCCGGCAAATCCAGGCCCAGGCTGGCGAGAGCCTGATCGGCATTCACCAGACCGAAGCGGGCCCAGGTAGCACTTTCGTCCGTCAGCTTGGACTTGGAAAACACAGCGTATTTCTTCAGGTCTGCCAGTTGCGGTTCCAGCAGTTCGCTGGCCATGGCCAGCAGTACACCGTCACCTTGCAGCACGATCCGGAAGCTCGACTGCATGCGCCCCTTTTGGGTGCAGCGCGCGCCGAGGCTGGCGTGGGTGTCGTCGAGGTAATTGAGGTTGCAGGTCAGTTGCCCCTGGAGGAACTTGGCCGCGTCAGCGCCGCGAACGGCCAGGACACCTTCGTGGGACAGGGAGCAGAAGAAAGCAGAGTCAGCCATGGGTCATCGCAGTTGGAAAGTCATGGGTGCATCATAGAGGGGCGCCCGGCAAATGGGTAGTTTCATAAGCCCGACCAAAGCCGACTGTTCCGAGGGGCGTGGGCCTGTATACTTGCGCCCTATTTGAGGAGCGCTCCATGGTCGAAGATGTAGAAATCAATCGCCTGTACTGGCACAGCCGTCGCGGCATGCTGGAGTTGGATGTGTTGTTGGTACCGTTCACCAAAGAGGTGTACGCGACCCTCGATAAGGTAGACCGCGACCTCTACGTCAGGTTGCTGACCTGCGAAGACCAGGACATGTTCGGCTGGTTCATGGAACGTGCCGAATCAGAAGATCCGGAGCTGCAGCGCATGGTCCGGATGATCCTGGATCGTGTCCAGCCCAAGTAATAGCTTCGAATGCCGCTGGCAGGCCTGCGGGCTGTTGCTGGCGGCGTATCTCCTCGCACAGGTGCTTGCACTGGGTGCGCTGTGTCTGCTGGCTATACCTTTTTCGATCGCGGCACTGGGTGTGCTCGCGTGCCTGGGCCACGCCCTGTGGACGCTGCCACGCCATATTCGCTTGACCCACCGTTCGTCGGTTCGTGGCCTGCGGCGCAATGCTGACGGCTGGCAACTGTGGAGCGTAGCGCGGGGTTGGCATGCGGTGCAGTTGCGTCCCGACAGCCTGGCGTTGCCGCTGATCGTGGTGCTGCGCTACCGACTGCCGGGAGACTGGCGAGTACGCTCGGTGTGCGTACCGCGCGGTTCGCAGGCCGCCGATGTGCATCGGCGCCTGCGCGTGCGCTTGAAGTTCAGTCGCCGTAGGTGGTTGGCACCAGGATAGTGTCGAGGGCCTCTGGCAGCATCTCGGGATAATCCAGCGTGTAGTGCAGCCCCCGGCTTTCCTTGCGCGCCATGGCCGAGCGGATCATCAGTTCGGCGACCTGGGCCAGGTTGCGCAACTCGATCAGGTCGCGGCTGACCTTGTAGTTGCTGTAGAACTCGTCGATTTCATCCAGCAACAACCGCACCCTATGCTGCGCCCGCGCCAAGCGCTTGTTGGTGCGCACGATACCCACGTAGTCCCACATAAAGCGCCGCAGCTCGTCCCAGTTGTGGGCGATGATCACGTCTTCGTCCGAGTCGGTGACCTGGCTCGCATCCCAGCGGGGCAGGGCGGCCGGCACCGGGATGCGTGGCAGTTGTTCGAGGATATCGGCGGCGGCGGAACGGGCGTAGACGAAGCATTCGAGCAACGAGTTGCTGGCCATGCGGTTGGCGCCGTGCAGGCCGGTGAAACTGGTCTCGCCAATCGCGTACAGGCCGGGGGACATCGGTGCGGCCTTGCTGGTCGACCATCACGCCGCCGCAGGTGTAGTGCGCCGCCGGCACCACCGGGATCGGCCCTTGGGTGATATCAATATTGAAGGCCAGGCAGCGCTCGTAGACCGTCGGGAAATGGGTCTTGATGAAGTCGGCGGGCTTGTGGCTGATGTCCAGGTAGACGCAGTCGATGCCCAGGCGCTTCATCTCGTGGTCGATGGCGCGAGCCACGATGTCCCGTGGCGCCAGTTCGGCCCGTGGGTCAAAGCGCTGCATGAAACGTTCGCCATTGGGCAGTTTGAGGTGCGCACCTTCCCCCCTGAGGGCTTCGGTGATGAGGAAGCTCTTGGCCTGGGGGTGATATAGGCAGGTGGGGTGGAACTGGTTGAATTCCAGGTTCGCCACCCGGCAGCCCGAGCGCCAGGCCATGGCGATGCCGTCCCCGCAGGCGCCATCGGGGTTGCTGGTGTAGAGGTAGACTTTGGCGGCGCCCCCCTGAGGCCAGGATGGTGAAGCGCGCGCCGTAGGTATCCACTTCGCCGCTGGCGCGGTTGAGCACGTAGGCGCCGAGGCAGCGTTCACCCGCCAGGCCCAGGCGTTTCTCGGTGATCAGGTCGACGGCGACTCGTTGCTCGAGCAGTTCGATATTCGGCCGCTGCCGGGCCTGGGCGAGCAGGGTCTTGAAGATTGCGGCGCCAGTGGCGTCGGCGGCATGGATGATGCGCCGGTGGCTGTGGCCGCCTTCACGGGTCAGGTGAAACTCGAAACCGCCGTCGTCACTGCCGGCATGTTCATCGCGGGTAAAGGGTACGCCCTGGTCGATCAGCCACTGAATGGCTTCGCGACTGTGCTCGACGGTGAAGCGCACCGCGTCTTCATTGCACAGGCCGCCGCCGGCGTTGAGGGTGTCTTCAACGTGGGATTGCACCGTGTCGGTGTCATCCAGCACGGCGGCAACCCCGCCCTGGGCCCAGAATGTCGAACCGTTAGCCAGGTCGCCCTTGCTCAGGACGGCTATGCGCAGATGGCTCGGTAGAGTCAGAGCAAGGCTCAGGCCTGCGGCGCCGCTACCAATCACCAGGACATCGTGTTGAAACTGTTGGCTCATTTATGGGATTCCGCAAAAAGCGATCCGTAGGGGTGGCGCAAACAGGACGCCTGGATCGGCGAATCAAAGGGTCACACGGCCCACTAGTATATAGAGGGGGGGATCGGCACAATAGCCGGGCATTCGTGGCATTGTGAGACTACGGTGAACGAACTGCACGGTTTGATGAGGCGGTCCGGCGTCGAGGTGGGAACTTTTGTATCCACTCCGACTCCATAACAGGATGCCCGAAAGCTGGGAAAACGTTGGTTTTACTGATTGGCCTGGAGCATGGGAGCGTCAGAAAACCGGCGACAAGATTATTCACGCAGCCGGCTATGCCCGCGCTGCGTTTTTCGTGTGTGCCAAAACAGAGCCCACCGGAAACTTGCTTGAAGGGGGAGAACTTTTGCGAAAAGTCCTAGTCTATGTTTGCAAGCCTGATCGTTTAGTTATGCAAGCCTCCTTCAAGTACAACGAGGAGTGTTCATGCTAACCCAGGAAGAGGATCAGCAGCTGGTCGAGCGCGTTCAGCGCGGTGACAAGCGTGCATTTGATCTGCTAGTGCTGAAATACCAGCACAAAATTCTCGGGTTGATCGTGCGGTTTGTGCACGACACCCATGAAGCGCAGGACGTTGCACAGGAAGCCTTTATCAAGGCCTACCGTGCACTCGGTAATTTTCGCGGTGACAGTGCGTTCTACACGTGGCTGTACCGCATCGCCATCAACACGGCGAAGAACTATCTGGTGTCTCGCGGACGCCGCCCACCCGATAGTGATGTGAGTTCGGAAGATGCAGAATTTTACGATGGTGATCACGGCCTCAAGGATCTCGAGTCGCCGGAGCGTGCATTGCTGCGCGACGAGATCGAAGGCACTGTCCATCGCACTATTCAGCAACTGCCAGAAGATTTGCGTACGGCATTAACTTTACGTGAATTCGATGGTCTGAGTTACGAGGACATTGCGAGCGTCATGCAATGTCCGGTGGGGACCGTACGCTCCCGGATTTTCCGGGCTCGGGAAGCCATTGATAAAGCCTTGCAACCGTTGTTGCAGGAAAACTAAAGACAGCGGCGACAGCCAAGAGAGGAACCGCCATGAGTCGTGATGCCCTGCAGGAATCGCTGTCCGCAGTGATGGATAACGAAGCGGATGAACTGGAACTTCGTCGAGTGCTCAATGCATTTGATGATGCCGAAACCCGTGATACCTGGTCTCGTTACCAAGTCGCTCGGGCGGTGATGCACAAAGATCTGTTAATCCCTCGTCTGGATATTGCTGCGGCCGTTTCTGCTGCGCTGGCTGATGAAGCCGTTCCGGCAAAAGCTGCTCGTGGTCCTTGGCGTAGCCTGGGTCGCCTGGCAGTCGCTGCCTCCGTGACGGTGGCCGTACTGGCTGGTGTGCGCCTGTACAACCAGGACGAGATCGCCGGTGCCGAACTGGCCCAGCAAACCCAGCAGCCGGTCATGGCCGGTCCGCAGGTCAAGGGTCCAGCTGTTCTGGCTGGCTACAAGGAAAGCTCCGACGCAACGGGTCCGATGGCCAATGGCGTGCTTCAAGGGCAATCCGGCTGGCAGGATCAGCGTCTGCCAGGCTATCTGCGCCAGCACGCTCAGGAATCGGCTGTAAAAGGCACTGAAAGCGCGCTGCCATACGCTCGCGCTGCAAGCCTGGAAAACCGCTAAACCGTTAAGGAGCCTTATGCGTGCCATACCGCTCCTTGCGCTTTTGCTCAGTGGCTGGTTTGCAGTTCCCGCCCATGCCGATGAAGCCCAAGACTGGCTGAAGCGTCTTGGGCGGGCAGAGCAGCAGCAAAGCTACCAAGGTACATTTATCTACGAGCGTAACGGTAGTTTCTCTACCCATGACATCTGGCATCTAGTCCAGAATGGTCAGGTCCGCGAACGGATATTGCAGCTCGATGGATCAGCTCAGGAAGTCGTACGTGTCGATGGGCACACTCAATGTGTCAGCGGCAGCCTGGTAGCGGGTCTTGGTAACTCCCCGGGCGGTTCCGCCCATGTGCTTGATCCGCAAAAACTCAATTCTTTCTACACGCTTGCCACCATCGGCGCATCCCGTGTGGCTGGTCGTAAAGCGGTGATCGTCTCGTTGACCCCGCGCGACCAGCACCGCTATGGCTTTGAGATGCATCTGGATCGTGAAACCGCGCTGCCGCTCAAATCATTGTTGATCAATGACAAGGGGCAGTTGCTGGAGCGTTTCCAGTTCACTCAATTGAGCACCAAAGCCCCGGATGAGAGCGCTTTGCAACCCGGCAGGGACTGCAAGCCATTGTCGGTCGCCAGCAGCAAGGCCGAGGACGTGGTCGCCCCCCAGGCTTGGCATCCGAGCTGGCTGCCGCCTGGCTTCCAGTTGGCCCGTAGTGCGTCGCGTAAGGACTCCCGGACCCAGGTGGTGGTAAACAGCTTGATGTACGAGGATGGGTTGGCGCGTTTTTCGGTGTTCCTGGAGCCCGTCAGTGGCGAGGCTGCGACGGAGAGCCGGGTGCAACTGGGGCCAACGGTTGCCGTATCGCGCCGCATGAATACCCCTCAAGGCGAGATCATGGTGACGGTGGTCGGGGAGATCCCCCTCGGCACCGCCGAACGGATCGCGCTGTCGGTGCGCAGTGGCACGGCGCCCGAAAAACCGTGAGCTGTTAATCCTATGCTCATCCAGATTGTTCACAGTAATGCGGGAAGTGCCTGCCCTGCTGCACAGAACATGAAATGTCTGGAGAGTATTTTCACTTGCAAAATTTCCTTATGTTTTTTATAGGTCAGAACTTCTCGGTTCTGGCCTTGTGTTGTTCACGCAATGTTGACGTCGGTAGTAGTAGTCTCCGGCGTTTAAAGAACCTTGTCGCCCAACCCTGCTCGTCGTAACGGGAGCTGTATTGTCGATACCACGTTTGAAGTCTTACCTTTCCATAGTCGCCACGGTGCTGGTGCTGGGTCAGGCCGTTACCGCGCAAGCGGCGGAACTGCCTGACTTCACCCAGCTGGTAGAGCAAGCCTCGCCTGCCGTGGTGAACATCAGTACCACGCAGAAGCTGCCGGAGCGTAAAGTCTCGAACCAGCAGATGCCTGACCTTGAAGGCCTGCCGCCGATGCTGCGGGAGTTCTTCGAGCGCGGTATGCCTCAGCCGCGTTCACCCCGTGGCGGCGGTGGCGGTCAGCGTGAAGCCCAGTCCCTGGGGTCGGGTTTTATCATTTCGCCTGATGGCTACATCCTCACCAATAACCATGTGATCGCCGACGCCGACGAAATCCTCGTGCGCCTGGCAGATCGCAGTGAACTCAAGGCCAAGCTGGTCGGCACCGATCCACGCTCCGACGTGGCCTTGCTGAAGATCGAAGGCAAGGACCTGCCCGTGCTGAAACTGGGTAAGTCCCAGGATCTGAAAGCCGGGCAATGGGTGGTGGCCATCGGTTCGCCGTTTGGCTTTGACCACACCGTGACCCAGGGCATCGTCAGTGCCATTGGTCGTAGCCTGCCGAACGAGAACTACGTGCCGTTCATCCAGACCGACGTGCCGATCAACCCGGGTAACTCCGGTGGCCCGCTGTTCAACCTGGCGGGCGAAGTGGTGGGGATCAACTCGCAGATCTACACCCGTTCCGGCGGTTTCATGGGCGTCTCCTTCGCCATCCCGATTGATGTGGCCATGGATGTTTCCAACCAGCTCAAAGCCGGTGGCAAGGTCAGCCGTGGCTGGTTGGGCGTAGTGATCCAGGAAGTGAACAAAGACCTGGCCGAGTCCTTTGGCCTGGACAAGCCTGCTGGCGCCCTGGTCGCGCAGATTCAGGACGACGGCCCGGCGGCCAAAGGCGGCTTGCAGGTTGGCGATGTGATCCTGACCATGAACGGCCAGCCGATTGTCATGTCGGCCGACCTGCCGCACCTGGTCGGCGCACTCAAGGCGGGCAGCAAGGCCAAGCTGGAAGTGATCCGCGAAGGCAAGCGCCAGAACGTCGAGCTGACCGTGGGCGCGATCCCTGAAGAAGGTCAGGAGCTTGGCGCGCTGGGCGGTAAATCAGGTGCCGAGCGCAGCAGCAATCGCCTGGGCATCGCCGTGGTCGAGTTGACTGACGAGCAGAAGAAGAGCTTCGACCTCAAGAGTGGTGTGGTGATCAAGGAGGTCCAGGACGGCCCGGCCGCCCTGATCGGCCTGCAACCGGGTGATGTGATCACCCACTTGAACAACCAGGCGATCAACTCCACCAAGGAATTCACCGACATCGCCAAGGCGCTGCCGAAGAATCGCTCGGTGTCGATGCGCGTCCTGCGTCAAGGGCGTGCCAGCTTCATCACCTTCAAGCTGGCCGAGTAAGCCGCTAGCCGTAGGTCAATAAAAAGCCCCGCTCTCGATAGTCGAGAGCGGGGCTTTTTTGTGGGCGCTGGATTTAGCTCATCATGCCTTTGACGATGCGTTCCTGTTCGATCAACTCACGCTGGCGCGCATCAATGCGTGACGACAGCGGGAAGTTGCTGCCGGCCCGGCGCTTGGCAAAGTCCAGTTGCTGGATGGCCTGCTGGAAGTCGCCGACCAGCGCGAAGTACTCGGCGCGGGCTTGATGCAGGCCAATGATATTGCCGGACAGGCCGCGGGTCTCGGCCACCTGGTACCACACGTCCGGATCGTCGGAGCGCGACTTGAGCAGGCCTTCCAGGGCTTTTTCCGCGTCGGCGGTGCGGTTCTGCTTGAGCAGCAGGTCCACGCGCACCTGGTTCAGCGGGTAGTTGCTGGGGTACTGGGCCAGCATGCGGTCGGTACGTTGCTGCGCATCGGGCATGCGATTGTTGGTGATATCCAGCTCAATCTGCGCCAGGTTGTAGGTGATGTCGTTGGGTGCCTTGGCCAGCAAAGGCTTGAGGGTCTCGCGCGCCTCGTTGAGCTGGGTGCCCTTGATCTGGGCTATGGCCAATCCATAACGTGCTACATCGCTTTTCGGGTTCTCATCCAGTTGCGCACGGAAGCGCTTGGCGGCCAGCCCGGGCGTGTCTTCGTAATACAGCTGAACTCGGGCGCGAATCAGTTGATAGCGCAGGCTGTCTTCGGTGCCGCCGGTCTTGGCCTGTTCGGCGCGGTTGCGCGTATCGGCGATCCGCGATTCGGTGACCGGGTGCGTCAGCAGGAATTCCGGAGGTTTGGCATCGAAGCGGTACTGGCGCATCAAGCGTTCGAACATGGTCGGCATCGAGCGCGGGTCGTAACCGGCCTTGACCATGTTGAGGATGCCGATGCGGTCGGCCTCTTGTTCATTCTGCCGCGAGAAGCGCCGCTGCTCCTGAATCGCTGCAGCCTGGCTGCCGGCAATCGCGGCAATCCCGGCGTCACCGGCACCGGCGGCGGCCGCGATAATCCCGCCGAGCAGCGCGGCCATCATCGGGATCTGCATCCGTTGTTGGGCTTCCACGCCTCGGGCGAAGTGGCGCTGGGACAAGTGCGCCAATTCGTGGGCCATCACCGAGGCGTATTCGCCTTCGGTCTGGGCATTGAGAAACAGGCCGCCGTTGACCCCGACAATCCCACCCGGCGCGGCAAACGCGTTGAGTTGCGGGCTGTTGATCAGGATGAACTCCAGGCGCCGGTCATTGACCTGGCTGGTCTCTACCAGCTTGTAGACGCTGGTCTCGACGTAATCCTTGAGCTGCGGGTCATTGAGGACCGAGACCTGGCCGCGCAGGAACGCCAGCCATGCCCGGCCCAGTTGGTGTTCCTGTTGTGGCGAGACAATGGCAGAACTGGCGTCGCCAAGTGACGGCAGGTCGTCGGCGAAGCCTGGAGAGGCAAGCAGGCAAGCCAGCGTCAGCAGGGTAGGGCGCAAAAAAGTCATGCACAAAGCCTTTCGACAAAGACCTTACTGTAGCCGGACACTGAGCCTGGGACCAGATATTCTAAGCATCCCCTGATGCCATCCGGAGCAAAACCATGACCGCTGCTGTAAACCACGACGCTGAGCTCGATGCCAGTGGCCTCAATTGCCCGTTGCCACTGCTCAAGGCCAAGATGGAGCTCAATCGGCTGGCCAGTGGTGCGGTGCTCAAGGTGATTGCCACGGATGCCGGGTCGCAGCGGGACTTCCGCACGTTTGCCAAGCTGGCGGGGCATGTGCTGGTGCACGAAGAGGCCGACAATGGCGTCTATCGCTACTGGTTGCGCAAGGCCTGAGCCTGCGGGGAGGGGGGGCGGATTCGGCGCCCACACTGGCCGGGCTGTCTTGCCTGGCACCGATCCAATGTGGGAGCTGGCTTGCCTGCGATAGCTATCTAACTGCCACTCGCCCCATCAAGCCTTGTGCAGTGCCTGTGCCGCGGCCAATACCGCCTCCACATGCCCCGGCACTTTCACGCCGCGCCATTCCTGGCGCAGCACGCCTTCCTTGTCGATCAGGAAGGTGCTGCGATCAACGCCCAGGTATTCCTTGCCGTATAGCTTCTTCAGCTTGATCACATCAAACAGCTGGCAAACCGCCTCATCCTTGTCGCTGATCAGCTCGAAGGGGAAGGCTTGCTTGGCCTTGAAGTTTTCATGGGACTTCAGGCTGTCCCGGGACACCCCGAACACCTCGGTGTTGGCAGCCTGGAAGGCAGCATGCTGGTCGCGGAACCCCTGGCCTTCAGTGGTGCAGCCCGGGGTGCTGTCCTTCGGGTAGAAATACAGGACCACTTGCTTGCCCTTGAGCCCGGCGAGGCTGAACGTCTGCCCGCTGGTCGCCTGGGCCTCGAAATCGGCGACTGGTGTGTCGATGACTACCGCCATGAAAAACTTCCTTACATTGGATTCTGTGGGCGCCACGGTTCGATCAGTGCATCCAGGTTCAGCGCATCGGCGAAATCCAGGAACTGGTCGCGCAGCCAACTGATCTGCACGCCTGCCGGCAGGGTCACGGTAAAGGTGGCGTTGAGCATGGTGCCGCCGGTCTGGGGGGCCTGATAGGTGTCGAAGGTCAGGTTTTCCAGTTCGACGTTATGGTCGATAAAGAACTGGCACAGCTCATTGACGATGTCCGAACGGTAGGCCGAACTGACGTAGGCCACATACGGCAGCGCCTGGGGACGGTTCTCCAAGGCTGCACTGCGTACTACATTGACGGTGAAGTCGTGCTTCTTGGCCAGGGTCGGCAAGCCGGCTTCCAGGCGCGCCAGGGCGTCCCAGCTCCCGGAAATCTGCAGGACCAGCGCGCTGCACTCGCCATGGCGAGTCAGGCGTGAAGTCACAACGGCGCAGCGATTTTCATGGCTGGCGCGGCACAGGACGTTAGTCAGCTCCATGGGGTTGGCGCCAAGGGCACTGATAACAAGGAATTGTTCGCGGACTGTGGGGGTGGACATGCAGCATTCCTAAAGCGATGAGCGGTCGATACGAACGTGCGGTACCGATCAAAGGATCAAGGGTAGCGAAAAGCGCCGCCAAGGGCTAGGACGTGGCGTTTTCATTGCATATTCAGCGGCATCTGGCCGTGCTTTGGCCCAATGATGGCGTTGCTGGCAACTAAGTTGATCCAGAACGCGTCCTCAGAGGGTACTTCGCTTGTGCAAGCATCTTGGCGCCAGTACCATTACGGCTCTCTTTTTCCGGCAGGAGCGGTTGCATGATTGCGGGCAGTATGGTGGCACTGGTCACACCCATGGATGCACAAGGTAATCTCGACTGGGACAGCCTGGGCAAACTGGTGGACTTTCACCTGCAAGAAGGCACCAACGCCATTGTGGCCGTCGGCACCACAGGTGAATCGGCCACGCTTGATGTGGAAGAACACATCAAGGTGATCGAGTTTGTGGTCAAGCGCGTGGCAGGGCGTATTACGGTGATAGCCGGTACGGGCGCCAACTCGACGCGCGAAGCGATCGAACTGACCAAGAACGCCAAGAAAGCCGGTGCGGATGCCTGCCTGCTGGTGACGCCGTACTACAACAAGCCGACCCAGGAAGGCTTGTACCAGCACTTCAAGACCATCGCCGAAGCCGTCGACATTCCGCAGATCCTGTACAACGTGCCAGGTCGCACAGCGTGCGACATGCAGGCCGCGACCGTGATCCGCCTGTCCACCGTGCCGAACATCATCGGTATCAAGGAAGCCACCGGCGACCTGCAACGCGCCAAGGACATCCTGGCCGGTGTGAGCAGCGACTTCCTGCTGTACTCCGGTGACGACGCCACGGCTGTTGAACTGATGCTGCTGGGTGGCAAGGGCAACATCTCGGTGACCGCCAATGTGGCCCCGCGTGCCATGAGCGAACTGTGTGCCGCTGCAATCGCCGGTGATGCCGTCAAGGCCCGGGCGATTCATGAGCAACTGATGCCGCTCAACAAAACCCTGTTTATCGAATCCAATCCAATCCCCGTGAAATGGGCGCTGCATGAGATGGGCCTGATGCCGGACGGTATCCGTCTGCCGCTCACCCCCCTCAGCCCCGCCTGTCACGAACCGCTGCGACAGGCCCTGCGCCAGTCCGGCGTCCTGGTTTAATTGAGGAAGCACTACGCATGAAGCGATTGGCCGGACTTTCCGCACTTGCCTTGATTATCTCCAGCACCAGTGGCTGCGGTTGGATCTGGGGCCCGGAAGGCTACTTCCGTGACCGCGGCAGCGATTACCTGGAAGCACAACAAACCGCACCGATGCAATTGCCGCCGGACGTCAATGTCGCCAAGCGCCTTGACCCGCTGTTGCCGATCCCGCGCAACGTGGCCGACGACACCGTCAAGGGCGAGTACGAAGTGCCGCGTCCACAGCCGATTTCGGCCATGGCCGATGCCAGCGACTACAGCCTGCAGAAAAGCGGCGACTCGCGCTGGATCATGGCTCAGCGCCCACCTGCCGAAGTCTGGCCGGTGGCGGTGCAGTTCTTCCAGGACAATGGCTTCCGTATCGACGAACAACGCCCGCAAACCGGTGAGTTCACCACCGCGTGGCAGCAGTCGAACGAACTGTCGGCCAATATGGCCAAGCGCCTGCAGGCCGGTGGTGTTGCCGCTGATGGCGAAAGCCGGATCCGCGTGCGCATCGAGCCAGGCGTGCAGCGCAATACCAGTGAAGTCTACGTGGTCAGCGCCGCGCGTCCTGCCGGCAGCACCGCCAACGTCGAGTTCACCAACCGTTCGGTCAACAGCGGTGTTGATGCTGCGCTGGTCGACGAGATGCTTGCCAGCATGAGCCGCATCTCCGAGAAGGGTGGTTCCGTATCCCTGCTCGCTGCCCGTGATTACGACACACCTAGCCGTGTCAGCCTCACCGAAGATGGCAGCGGCAACGTCGTGCTCAACCTGGGTGAAGACCTGGATCGTGCCTGGGCCAGCGTCGGCCGTGCCCTGGAGCAAGGCCCATGGCGCGTCGAAGACATCAACCGCAGCCTGGGCCTGTACTACATCAACGTGGCTGAAAAGGCCGAGAAGAAAGACGAAGAGCGTGGTTTCTTCAGCAAGTTGTTCGGCAGCGAGCCGACCAAGGAAGAGATCGAGACCCGCGCCGAGCGTTATCAAGTGCGCTTGAGCAAGGTTGGCGACAACGTGCAAGTCACCGTCGAGAAGAACATCAACACCGTGGCGCCAGCAGAAACGGCGCGCAAAGTGTTGGGCGTGATTCAGGACAACCTGGGCTGATCTGATGCGTTTTGCTGTTCTCGGCAGCGGTAGCCAAGGGAACGGCACGCTTGTAGCCCACGACGACACGTACGTCCTGGTGGATTGTGGTTTCTCCCTGCGGGAAACCGAGCGACGCCTGCTGCGCCTGGGGGTTCACCCGGCGCAGTTGAGCGCGATTCTAGTGACCCACGAACATGCCGACCACGTGCATGGCGTGGGTTTGCTGTCTCGGCGCTACAATCTTCCGGTGTACCTGAGTCGCGGCACCTTGCGCGGGATGCGCAAACCCGTTGAACCCGCAGGTTTCCTGGCTGGTGGCGAGCAACTGCAGGTGGGTGCCTTGAGCATCGACGTGATTGCCGTGGCCCACGATGCCCATGAGCCTACGCAATATGTATTCAGTGACGGCGAGCGCCGCTTCGGCCTGCTTACCGACCTGGGTTCCTACTGTGCCAAGGTGCTGGAAGGCTATCGGGACCTCGATGCATTGATGATCGAGTCCAACCATTGCCGGGACCTGCTGGCGCGCGGTCACTACCCGTACTTTCTCAAGCAACGGGTTGGTGGCGAGTTGGGACATTTGAACAACCACCAGGCGGCGTACCTGGTGTATGAGCTGGGCTGGCAAGACCTGCAACACCTGGTCCTGGCCCACCTGAGCAGCAAGAACAACCTGCCGCAGCTTGCCCGGCAATGTTTTGTCGACACCCTCGGGTGCGACCCGGACTGGCTGCAACTGGCCGATCAAGATTCAGGGCTCGACTGGCGACATATCGCCTAGCCCACCTACTTACCAAGCGGAGCCCATCATGGAAAAACGTGAAGAACTCTACCGCGGCAAAGCCAAGTCGGTTTACAAGACCGACGACGCCAACCGCTTGATCCTGCTGTTTCGCAACGACACCTCGGCGTTCGACGGCAAGCGCATCGAACAGCTCGACCGCAAGGGCATGGTGAACAACAAGTTCAACGCCTTCATCATGCAGAAGCTCGAAGCGGCCGGCATTCCGACCCAATTCGACAAACTGCTGGGCGACAACGAATGCCTGGTG
Source organism: Pseudomonas sp. FP818 (assembly GCF_030687335.1). Taxonomy (NCBI): domain Bacteria; kingdom Pseudomonadati; phylum Pseudomonadota; class Gammaproteobacteria; order Pseudomonadales; family Pseudomonadaceae; genus Pseudomonas; species Pseudomonas sp. FP818. Next base: position 1,455,218 of record NZ_CP117427.1, read on the forward strand.
AAAAAGCTCGACATGATCCCGGTCGAGTGCGTCGTGCGTAACTACGCTGCCGGTAGCCTGGTCAAGCGCCTGGGCGTGGAAGAGGGCCTCAAGCTCAACCCTTACACGTTCGAACTGTTCCTCAAGGACGACGCCAAGGGCGACCCGTTCATCAACGAATCCCACGTCGTGGCATTCGGCTGGGGCACCGCTGAGCAACTGGCGCGCATGAAAGAGTTGTCCCTCAAGGTCAACGACGTCCTGAGCAAACTGTTCGACGACGCCGGCCTGCTGCTGGTGGACTTCAAACTGGAATTCGGCGTATTCCACGACGGCTCCATCGTCCTGGGCGACGAATTCAGCCCGGACGGCTGCCGCCTGTGGGACAAAGACACCCGCAAGAAGATGGACAAAGACCGCTTCCGCCAGGGCCTCGGTGACGTGATTGAAGCCTACGAAGAAGTCGCCAACCGTCTCGGCGTACCGCTGTAATCGACGCAAGCATCTGATAGCACGGAAAAAAATTGCTTCGGTGCTTTGCTTCCACGAAACAGACTGTTATGATGCGCGCCGTTGGAGAGATGCCAGAGTGGCCGAATGGGACGGATTCGAAATCCGTTGTACCTTCACCGGTACCTAGGGTTCGAATCCCTATCTCTCCGCCATTACACAGAAAAAGCCCCGTAGTTGAAAAACTACGGGGCTTTTTCGTTTCCGAAACTTGCTGAAAATACCGCCTCCTACGATTCACTCCCCGTACTACTCAACACTCCCACCTTTCATGCAGGCTTCCAAAACGTTACGCACAGCGCCTGCGTTGCGCGCCCCTCTGTAAGTCAATATCGTTTGCCGTGTGCGAGATAGTTCTCCCATCCCAACACTGCAAAGGAATGCCTGATGAGTAAAAACACGAAAAAGACCTCCGACAAGATGGCCACGTTAGCAGCCGAAACCCTGAATAATCCAAACGCCTCAGCTATCGCCAGAAGCTTGGCTGCCTCGGCGTTGGCTCAGAGTGGTACGGATAAGCAGACCAGTGCGCAGATGGAGGAGAAAGCTGGAAAGACGCTTCAGAGCGATCAGTACAGCGAGCAGACGAGAGCGCTTGCCGCCTCTGTGCTCTCCCAATCCAATAAAGAGCGAGGAAGCTGAGAGGCGACCCTTCTGAATAAGGCCGGTGGTTGTTTCCATAGGTTATGGGGGAATGCGCTGTCTTACCTGAGGCTGTCCATTTCTCACGAAAAGGCTTGGCTTGCCACCATCCATCAGAAAAGCTGTCCATGGCTATCTCCAGTTCTATGCTGGGTCATAAGACCAATTCTTATGGATGGGAGGTGGGTATGAATAACGAACCCAAGCCACGCGACGACTCGGCGCAGGAGCGGGCTCGGCGGCTTCACGAAGAAGAGAAACCGCAGACCTGGAAGCACCCGGATGATGGGACGGAATTGTCCGAGCGCGACCAGGAGCGCCCGCTTAAGCCCTGACGTCCGACGATGAGAGCGCCCCCAGCGCTTTCATCCGGCTATCGGCGTACACAGCTCTACCAGCGTGCCATCCGGGCAGCGCACGTAAGACACTACCTGGCCCCAGGGCTTGCTGCTCGGTGCCGAGAGTTCGCTGGCACCTGCGGCCAGCGCTTTGGCGTGGGCCGCCGGTACGTCTTCGGTTACAAACCCCAGCTCCATGCCCAGCGGTTGCTTCGAGGTATGGGCGGCGACGTGCCCACCCTTGAAGTTCATCTCCCCCAGCTCATGGGCGGCGAAGGACAACGTAGTGCCCCCGGTTTCCAACTCGCCATAGGTCCCTGATTCATGCAGGAAGCGTCGGCTGAAGCCAAAGGCCTTTTCGAAAAACTGCAGTGACGCGGCCACGTCCGGGACGTAGACGATGGTGTAGGCGAATTTCATGGCTAAGCGCTCCTTGCTTGAAGAAAGTGGCTAATTAGAGGGCGAGGCGCCGGGCTCGTCAATCTGCCTATACCAGCAGCGCCGTGGGAAACCCCGACGCCAGGACCAGATACGCAACGATGGCGGCCAGGCACAGCCCGACAAACACCCGCAGCAGCGTCCTGGCGGTTGGGTGGGCGATGAGTCTGATACTCCAGATACACAGCCCGGCCATAAGGATGGCCAGGGCAAGAATGACCAGCACGGGGATGTTCTCGGTTGTCATGGAAGCTGATTTATAGTCTCAAACACGTGGGTTGGATAGTCGACGCATAGACGCAGGCCCTGCAGTGTTCCTAAACTGCCGGCAGTCTTGGGCTGTAGGGCGTTTGCCATGAATCGCAATGAATTACGCAAGGCCGACATCAACCTGATGGTGGTCTTTGAAACGCTGATGCTCGAGCGCAACGTAACGCGTGTGGCAGAGAAGCTGTTTCTCGGCCAACCCACGGTCAGTTCGGCCCTCAACCGCTTGCGCACGTTGTTCAACGACCCGCTGTTTATCCGTGTCGGCCATCGTATGGAGCCCACGGCGCGGGCCGAGGAGCTTATCTTGCATCTGTCGCCGGCCCTGGACTCGCTGTCGGCGGCGTTGAGCCTTACCCATGATTTCGATCCGTCTGTCAGTACCATGACCTTTCGCATCGGCCTGTCCGATGACGTCGAGTTCGGCCTGTTGCCGCCGCTGTTGCGGGCCCTGCGCACCGAAGCGCCGCAGGTGGTGTTTGTGGTGCAGCATGTCGATTACTGGCGGATCCCGGACTTGCTGGCCTCTGGCGATATCACCGTCGGCATCACCCAGACCCGTGGCCTGCCGGCCAATGCCAAGCGCAAGTTGTTGCGCCATATCCGCCCCAGCGTGCTACGCGCAGATGCCTCGGATCAGCCGTTGACCCTCGATGAATATTGCTCACGACCCCATGTGCTGGTGTCCCACACCGCCAACGTCGCAGGGTTTGCCGATGAGTGGCTGGCGGAGATCGGTCGCAAGCGGCATGTGGTGTTATCTGTGCCGCAATACAGTTCCTTGCCGGCACTGCTGGCCGGCACCGATATGATCGCCAGCCTGCCGGATTACACGGCCCAGGCCATGGCCGCAGCGGGCAATCTGTTTTGTGAGCCGTTCCCGTTCGATACGCCGACCCTGGACTTGTCCATGGTCTGGCTCAGCCACGTTGACAGTGACCCCGCCGAACGCTGGATGCGCTCGCGGCTGGAAGCATTTATGGGGGGCTGAGAGCGCTAAGCGGCACGTCATCTCTGCGCTTCTCTTGCCGCATCCTGCTTGACGCTTGCCACTGCCTTGACCACCTGCTCGCGAAACCACGCGTTGGCAGTTTCCTGCTCGCTGACGTCGTTCCACTGCATATCCAGAGTGAACCCTGGCAGGCCGTTGGGGGCTTCGCAGTGGCCGAACTGCGGCTCCAGGGCCAGTAGCTGTTGCACACGCCGGGGCAGGGTGACGATAAAGTCGGTGCCGGCAATCATCTTCAACGCCGCGCTGTAGCTGTTGGCCCGGGCGATAACCTGGCGCTTGTGGGCCTGGCGGGCGAGCCAGCCGTCGATCATGTTGGTGTCCGAGGTCCAGGGTGTCGGGAATACATGGCGGCGGGCCACAAACGACTGCAGGCTGAACGCCGGCTCGCGCGGGGCGGCGCGTTTATCGAAGACGCAGACCAGGTCGTCCTCCAGCAGCATCTGCGTCCTGAGATCCTTGTGCTCACGGTGAAAGTGCGGGCCGAAGCAAATCACCAGGTCCAGGCGCCCGTCGCGCAGGGCCTCGACGGGAATCTCGGTTTCCAGCTTCTGCACATTGACGATCACTGGCAGGTCGGCGTGATCGAAGTGTTTCAGCAACCTGGGCAGGATCAGTTGCTCGAAGTATTCGGGCGCGCAAAGGTTGAAGGTGACGGCTTTTTGCGTGGGGTCGAACGTCTGGGCGCCCGCGTGGCAGAGGTTGATGCTTTCGAGGATTTTCTGCACATGCCCGTACATGCTGCTGGCTTTGTAGGTCGGGCGCATGCCCGCACGGGTGTTGATAAACAGATCGTCTTCGAAGCTGGTGCGCAGTTTCTTCAGGCTGTAACTGACCGTGGACTGGCTGACAAACAGGGTTTCGGACACATCGGTGACGCTGCTTTGCTCATACACAGCGACAAACACCATCAGGTCCTGCATATCGAGCTTTCTAAGCAAGTTGCTGTTTAGCATTCGTTCCGTCCGTGAGCCTGTTGCGCGACCGCAGCGCAAACAAGGCAAAATGTTAACGGAACGCTCGTGCCAATAGAAAGGTCTGTCGGACCTTTCTATGTCTGTTGTGGGACAGATACTGTTTGGAACACGACGCCCTAGCGAATATGCCGTGCGTAGTGGCGCGGGTCGAAGCGCAGGACCATCAGCAGCATCACCCCCACCACCGCCGTGAGCGACCACCAGGCCCATTCGAAACTGCCCAGTTGGTCGCGAATCACCCCAGCGATCAGTGGCGACACGCCAGCAATCAGGTAGCCGATACCCTGCACGAAGGCTGTCAGGCCACCCGCACGGCGCGGGTTGTCCAGGTGGTCCAGGGACAGGATCAGGCTCATTGGGAACAGCCCGCCAATGCCCAGGCCCAGCAGGCATGGCCACAGGAGGGTGAGGTGCTGTGGGGAGAGGATCAGGCCACAGAAGCCGGCGATGATCAGCACCAGCAACACGGCCACCACAGCGCGCTTGTCCTGGCGCCGGTTGGCGATGGCCGGGGTGATCAGCCCGGAGACTACCTCCATGGCGGTCAGGAAACCCAGCAGCAAACCGGCACTCTGTTCGCTCCAGCCCTGCTCGACGTAGTACGGCGCCAGCCATGCCAGCACGCAGGTGTAGGAAGCGGTCCCGAGGCCGAAGAATATCGCCAGCACCCACGCGCGGCGATTACCCCAAAACGACGCCTGCGCACCGGTAGCGGCGTGGGGCAGGGGAGGCAATGCCGCGTGCTGGGCATACCAGAACAGCAGCGCCAGCACGGCGAGCACCGCCCAGATGGCCAGGCCGATCCGCCAACTGCCGGTCTGCACCTGGATAAACGGCGAGAATGACGCCGCCAATGCCGCGCCGCCCATGATCGCGGTGACGTACAGGCCCATGAACAGTGAAACATTGTCACGAAAGCGCGACTTGATCAGCGCCGGCATCAACGCCTGGATCAGCGCAATGCCCACGCCGGCGGCGATGGCGCTGAGGATCAATTCGGCGGCGGAGTCGAGAAATAGCCGTGACAGCGTGGCGAGGCCAATCACTACCAGCGACAGCACGATGCTGCGATGTTCGCCAAAGCGTTTGCCCAGGCCCATGCCGAAGAACATCGCCAAGCCCATCGCCATCACCGGCAGCATGGTCAACAACGACGCGGTGCTGAAATTCAGCGGCATATCGCCACGGATCGACGATAACAAAGGACCGACTGCTGCCATGGACGGGCGCAGGTTGAGGGCCACCAGCACAACACTGATCATCAGCCAGAGAGCGGTGGTGGGTTTGGCGTGGACGTTTTCCATGGGCGGGCCTTGAATGGACAAGGCTGCTATTAGGCGGCTGCGCAGGGCAGTGGGCAAATCAGAAAGTCGCAGGGACTATTGAAAAAACCGGCACCGGCTTGTGTGGGAACCGGGTAAGACAGTTCCCACACAAGCCAGGGCGATTTCGTCGGCAGGGTGTGTCAGTAACCCACGGTAAAGCGTTGGCGCGAATGCTTCGGTGTTTCCACTTCGTCAATCAGGGCAATGGCGAAGTCGGCAAAGCTGATCCAACTACGGCCTGCGCTGCTCACCAACAGGTCGTCCTGGCCCAGGCGGAAGGTGCCGGTGCGCTCGGTCTCGACAAACTCTGCCGAGGGCGAAAGGAAGGTCCAGTCCAGGCCCTTTTCCTGACGCAAGGTGTCGAGGAATGCCACGCCAGCACTGGCCTCGGCCTTGTATTCGGCAGGGAAACCTTGGCTGTCGATGACCCGCCCGCCGTCCGGCAACAGCAGCGAGCCCGCGCCACCCACCACCAGCAGACGCTTCACGCCCGCCTGTTTTACCGGCCCGATCACCGCAGGCGCAGGCAGGGTGGCGAAGTGCGCAGCGCTGATCACCACGTCGCTGCCGCTGATGGCCTGTTGCAGGGCTGCAGCGTCCAGGGCGTCGGCCTGTTTGACGGTCAAGCCCGGGCGCGCAGCGATAGCTCCAGTGTTGCGTGCGATGGCCGTGACCGTATGGCCGCGACGCAGGGCTTCTTCCAGCAGTTGGCTACCGGCACGGCCGGTGGCACCAATGATTGCGATCTTGCTCATGACGTTCTCCAGTGCGGTAAGGGTTGGGTCAATTCACCACTGCATTTCGCCCTTGGCGACTTTGGCACTCAGCTCCAGGGAGCTTTCATCGGCCAGCTTCGGGTAGCGTTTTTTCATGGCTGCGATCAGGGCGGCGGAATCCTTGGCCTTGGCGGTTTCTACATCGAAAGCCTTGATGTAGTCGGCCGTGAAGGCGACGGATTTGACCGAAGGCGTGCCCAGGTAGTGGCCCGGCACCACGGTGACCGGCTTGAGTTTTTCGATACGTTGCAGGGTGCCCAGCCAATCGGCATGGGATTGCGCACCCTGGGTGTCGGCCATCCACAAGTGGATATTGTCCGAGACCACCACGCCGCCGATCACGGCCTTGATTGATGGGATCCAGACGAAACTGCGATCCGGCTGCGGGCCGTCCAGGCCGATGACTTCCAGCGGTTGCCCTTCGAGCGTCAGGCTATGGCCTTCGAGGACCTGAGGAATGATGGTCTTGGCGGGTTTGTCGGCACCCATTTTCGGGCCCCAGTAGGCGACTTTTCCGGCAACGGTGGCCTTGATATGGTCGACCACCGGCTGCGGTGCAAGGATCTTGGCCTGTGGGAAAGCGCTGGCCAGGGTGTCGAGGCCGAAGTAGTAATCCGGGTCGCCATGGCTGATATAGATGGTGGTCAGCTGTTTGCCACTGGCGCGGATCTTCTGCACCAGTTGCTCGGCCTGGCCCTTGCCGAACTGCGCGTCTACCAGGATCGCGTCTTTCTCGCCGCTGACCAGCACCGAGCTGACGGGGAAGATCGCCGATTCACCGGGGTTATACACGTCGAGAGTAAGGTCGGCGGCAGCTGCGTGAGCGGCAAAGCCGAGTACGGTGGTGGCCAATACAAAGCGCTTGAGGGTGGTGAGCATGTTCAGGTCCAGGTCAGAGGTGCCTTGGCAGGCGATGGACAGAGCTTAGTTGCACTTAACGCAGCAAAAAATGCGATGCTGGAACATAGTTTGTTTCTAAAACCGGGCAAATCATGGATCGTCTTCAAGCAATGCGCGTGTTTGTCACGGTGGTCGACTTGGGCAGCCAGTCTGCGGCCGCCGATCATCTGGACCTGTCGCGCCCAGTCGTGTCGCGCTACCTGGCAGAGCTGGAGGACTGGGTGGGCGCGCGCCTGATGCACCGCACCACGCGCAAGCTCAGCCTGACCGCCGCCGGCAGCGAAACCCTGCCGCGTTGCCGGCAGATGCTGGAATTGTCCTGCGACATGCAGGCCGCCGTCAGCGAACCGGACGACACCCCTCGTGGCCTGGTGCGCCTGAGTGTCAGCACCTCGTTTGGCCAGGCGCAACTGGCGGAGGCGATGGCCGAGTACGTCAAGCGCTACCCGCAGGTGACCATTGATCTGCAAATGCTCGACCGCACGGTGAACCTGGTGGATGAGCGCATCGACCTGGCGATTCGCACCAGCAACGACCTGGACCCCAACCTGATTGCGCGGCACCTGACGGTATGCCGCTCGGTGATCTGCGCGTCGCCGGCCTATCTGCTGGAACATCCGCAACCGCAGCGGGTAGAAGAGCTGGCGGGGCACAATTGCCTGACCCATTCCTACTTCGGCAAAAGCCTGTGGCATTTCGAGGAAGATGGCGAGCCGGTGTCGGTGCCGGTGCACGGCAACATCAGCGCCAATGAAGCCAGCACCTTGCTACGCGTGACCCTGGCCGGGGCGGGGGTGGCGATGCTGCCGACCTACCAGGCCGGCGACTACATCCGCAGCGGCCAGTTGATCCGCCTGCTGCCCCATGCCGAGCCACGGCAGATGAACATGTACGCGGTGTATGCCTCGCGCAAGCACATGCCCCAGGCGTTGCGCAGCCTTCTGGATTTCCTGGTGTTGAGGTTCCCGCCGCAGCCGCAATGGGATGCAGGGCTGGACGTGCGATAAGGCGCCTGAATACCCCTCAATACTGGCAACTCGCCCTGGCTGACCTATGCTTACCACAGCACCTTCTTGATTTGTCCGGAGGTCACCGCCATGACGATCAAAACCAGAAAGTACCTGATGATTTTTACCCTCTGCGCCCTGGCCACGGCCCTCTATGGCACCGCCGTCTACCGCGCCGAACAGGCCCGCATGCAACCCGGCATGGCCGCAACCTGCAACCACGGACAATGTACCTACTCGGCGACCCTGAGCGCGTTGCGCTAAGCCGGAGGGCTGTGGAGGCAATGGAGCTCCAGGGGCTTCTATGGCTCTTGTGGCGAGGGAGCTTGCTCCCGTTGGACTGCGCAGCAGTCCCATTTCAGGGCCGCTTCGCGCCCCAACGGGGGCAAGCCCCCTCGCCACAACAAGCCCCCTCAGCACAATAAACCTTCTCACCACAGTAAATCGGCCTACAGAATGTGGGCGGACGATCACTCTGCATTCAACTGTTCGCGAAACACCTTGGGTGAAAACCCGACGCGCCGGCGAAACAGTCGAGAAAAGTTCGTCGGATCAGAGAACCCCAGTACGTCGGACATTTCATTGATGGTCATGCTGGTGTAGGTCAGCAGGCGCTTGGCCTCCAGCAATTGGCGGTCGTGCATGATCTGCAAGGCCGGCTGCCCGCCCAGTTCGCGGCAGGTGCCGTTGAGGTGCGACACCGAGATCCCCAGCTTGTGCGCCAGGTCTTCGATCTTCGGGTGTTCGCGGTAGTGCTGCTCCACCAACTGGGTGAAGCGCCGAAAATACTCAAGGCTGCGTGGCACCCGGGTATGGCAGCGCTGGATGGCCTGGCGGCTGATCCACACCAGCAGCACGCTGACCAGGGCGTGCATCATCATGTCCCGGGCCGGGAAGTTGTCGTTGTATTCATCCTGCAACCGGGCAAACAGGCTATTGAGGTAGTCACTGTCCTGGCCCGCCGGATAACTGCCCAGGGCGCTCAAGCCATCTACCGCCGAGCCCAGTTGGCCTTGCAGATGCGCCACCAGCGGCGCAGCCAGCGTCACCACAAACCCTTGCACATCCTCGGCAAACCGAAACCCATGCACGCATAACGGCGGCAGCACTTGCAGGGTCGATTCCGTCAGCGTCGTGCGCTGGCCCTCGATCTCCAACTGCGCCTGGCCTTTGTACACGTAGAGCAACTGGCACAGGTCCGCATGTCGGTGGGGCTGGATCTCCCACTGGTACTCACGGCTGCGCCGGGAGATGGTTTCACAGTGCAACAAATCCGGGGTCGGCCACTGTTGGCTTTCCCCATAGAGTTTGAACACTGGAACGGCGGGACTGGCATTTTTGGTCATGGTTTCAATCCGATACTCAGGACAGTGGTTCGGTAATCGCCCCAATTGGCGAAAAGCGCAGGCTTTGGCTCAGTTTTCACCTTCTTATGGGGCTCACTCAAGGGAAAAATGCCAGCACCAAAACCAATGACAACGCTTTCACTGAATACGTTCGGGGGAAGCAGGCGGGCCATAAAAATAATGAAAACCCTGAAAACCCAAGTCGCCATTATCGGCGCCGGCCCTTCGGGGCTGCTGCTCGGCCAGTTGCTGCACAATGCGGGGATTGAAACCCTGATTCTTGAGCGCCAGGCCCCCGACTATGTCCTCGGACGTATTCGCGCCGGTGTGCTGGAGCAGGGCATGGTCGACCTGTTGCGCCAGGCCGGGGTCAGCCAGCGAATGGACGCCGAGGGCCTGGTACATGCAGGCTTCGAGCTGGCGCTGAACGGGCGCTTGCAACATATCGACCTGAAATCCCTGACCGGCGGCAAGACCGTGATGATCTACGGCCAGACCGAAGTCACCCGCGACCTGATGGCGGCCCGCGAGCAAGCCGGTGCGATCACCCTGTATGAAGCGCGCAATGTTCAGCCCCACGACCTCAAGGGCGAACGGCCCTGGCTGACCTTCGAGCACCAGGGCCAACACGTGCGCCTGGACTGCGACTACATCGCTGGCTGCGATGGCTTCCACGGCGTGGCACGCCAGTCGATCCCCGCCGATGTGCTCCAGACCTTCGAGCGGGTCTACCCGTTCGGCTGGCTGGGTATCCTTGCCGACACCCCGCCGGTCCACGCCGAACTGGTCTACGCCAAGCACCCACGCGGCTTTGCCCTGTGCAGCATGCGTTCGCCCAGCCGCAGCCGTTATTACCTGCAGGTGCCGGCCGAGGAGTCGCTTGAGGCATGGTCCGACCAGCGCTTCTGGGATGAACTCAAGGCGCGCCTGCCCGATGAGTTGGCCGCGCAATTGGTGACCGGGCCGTCGATCGAAAAGAGCATCGCCCCGCTGCGCAGTTTCGTGGTGGAGCCGATGCAGTACGGGCGCCTGTTCCTGCTGGGGGACGCCGCCCATATCGTGCCACCCACCGGCGCCAAGGGCCTGAACCTGGCGGCCAGCGATGTCAGCACCTTGTTCAGCATCTTGCGCAAGGTGTACCGGGAAGGGCGCGTGGAGTTGCTGGAGAAATATTCACAGATCTGCCTGCGGCGCATCTGGAAGGCTGAACGGTTTTCCTGGTGGATGACCTCGATGCTGCACCAGTTTCCCGAGGCGGATGGCTTCAGCCAACGTATTGCCCAGAGCGAGCTGGAGTACTTTGTCGAGTCGCAGGCGGGGCGCAAAACCATTGCAGAAAATTACGTCGGACTTCCTTACGAGGCTATCGAGTAGCCGGCTATCGAGTAAGCTATCGGGCATTGCCACGGGGCTCTTTTCCCGTGGGCCTTGCCTACAGGTTCTGTCGTGACCCCGCCCACTCCTTCTGTACGCAGTATCCTCGCCGCCCTGATGCTGGCGATTTTCCTCGGCGCGCTGGACCAGACCATCGTCGCCGTGTCGATGCCGGCCATTTCTGCGCAGTTCAACGACGTCAACCTGCTGGCCTGGGTCATCTCCGGCTATATGGTGGCGATGACTGTGGCCGTGCCGATCTACGGCAAGCTCGGCGACCTGTATGGGCGGCGGCCGATGATGCTGATCGGCATGGGCCTGTTTACCGTCGCCTCGCTGTTTTGTGGCATGGCGCAAAGCATGGAACAGCTGGTGCTGGCGCGCATCCTCCAGGGCATTGGCGCAGGCGGGATGATTTCCGTGAGCCAGGCGATCATCGGCGACATTATCCCGCCCCGTGAGCGTGGGCGTTACCAGGGTTACTTCAGCAGCATGTACGCGGTCGCCAGCGTGGCCGGGCCGGTGTTGGGCGGCTATATGACCGAGTACCTGTCGTGGCGCTGGGTGTTTTTGATCAACCTGCCATTGGGCGCGGGCGCCTGGTGGGTGGCCCATCGCACCCTGGTAGGGCTGCCGGTGCCGCAGCGCAAGCCGGTCATTGATTACCTCGGCACGCTGCTGATGATCATTGGCTTGACGGCGTTGTTGCTGGGCATCACCGAAATCGGCCAGGGCCATCATTGGCGTGATGATCAGGTGCTGGGCCTGCTGGCGTGTGCCTTGGTGGCGCTGAGCGTATTTGTCTGGCATGAGCGCCGGGCGCGGGAGCCCCTGTTGCCCATGCACCTGTTCGCCAACCGCAGCGCGGTGTTGTGCTGGTGCACGATTTTCTTCACCAGCTTCCAGGCCATCTCGCTGATCGTGCTGATGCCCCTGCGTTACCAGAGCGTCACCGGTGCCGGTGCCGACAGCGCCGCCTTGCATCTGCTGCCGCTGGCCATAGGCTTGCCGATGGGCGCGTTCTTGGCCGGGCGCATGACCTCGGTGACCGGTCGCTATAAACCGATGATCCTTGGCGGGGCGCTGCTCACGCCGATTGCGATCCTCGGCATGGCCTTCAGCGCACCCCAGTCGCTGATGCTCAGCAGCCTGTTCATGGTGCTCAGCGGCATTGCCTCGGGCATGCAGTTCCCGACTTCCCTGGTGGGCACGCAAAACTCGGTGGCGCAACACGACATTGGCGTCGCCACCAGCACCACCAACCTGTTCCGCTCACTGGGTGGCGCGGTTGGGGTGGCGTGCATGTCGGCCTTGCTGTTGGCGTTGTTGCAGGATTCGAGTTTTGCCCATCTGGCCAGTGGTTCGATGATGGCCGAAGGCAGCTCCGGCAATGTGCTGCTCGATGGCCTCAACGCGGCGCCTGGCCCGGCGCAGGATGCGTTGCGTGGAGAGTTGCTGAGCACCTTCCGGCATTTACTGATGGTCAGTGCGGCGGTGTCGTTGCTGGGGTTGGCGGCGGCGATTGCGATGCCAAACCACCTGTTGCGGGGGCGCGAAGACAAGGCGCGATAGCGTAGGCGCCGGCAAGCCGGCTCCTACATGCAATGCAGCTGTGCGCGTCGCCCGCTTACGGGCTGTAGTAACCCACCGCCACCAGAAAATGCCCGCTCTTACGCAGATAGGCATGCTTGTTTTCCACCTTGCCGGTCACCGGGTTTTTCCAGCGGTATTCATATTCCCCCTGATCCTGCTTCCTTCATCAGTTGCAGGATCGGCTCGCCCACGGGCTTGCCGTCCGGGTCCTTGACCTTGGCGAAGTCGGTGTTGATCAGGCGCAGGTTTGTGCCGTGGGCCACATAGCGCCCGGTATCCAGGTCGACCACAAACACATACAGGTCGTCCTGCAAAAAGCCGCCTTGCAGCGCATTGATGGCTTTCAACGCGCCGGCTTCGTTTTTCTCCAGTTCCCTGACCGCCTTGTCCCGCAGGGCCTTGGCCTGTTCGGGTGTGGCCCGGGGCAGGTAATAGCCGACGGCGAGGATGCGCTGGCCGATGCGCTGGTAGAACACATGTTTGCGCTCCACCTTGCCGTCGTTCCAGTTCTGCCAGCGGTACTCGGCCTGCTGGATGCCATTGCCTTCCGGGATCTTCAGCGCCGCCTTGAACGACTGGCGCAGGTCCGGCCCGAGCACTTCGGACACGTCGCGCCCGATCAGCGCCGATGACGGACCGCCACTGGCCAGCAGCACGCCCTTGGTATCGACCACGAACACATAGCGGTCCTTGTCGACAAACTCGCCCTGGCGGCTGAAGGCGGCGAAGGCCTTGTCACCGTTGTCGTGGTAATAAGCCAGGGCCTTCTCCAGCAGCGCCTTGGCGGCCTGGGCGTCCTGTTCATTGGGGGTTGCGGCCTGGGCCTGGCTGAAACACAGCAACAGTAGCAGCCAGGTGGCGTGGAGCATTCCCTTCATTACCCGTCCCTCGTTCTTGTGAATGTCCCAAGAGCGTAGACGGTTGCCCGGGGATTAGAACGGCTGGGTCGGCAGGTATTTTCCGTCCAGGGTAATGACCGCGCGGGAGCCGCCGTCCGGGTCTTCGACCTTTTTGATGTCCAGCTTGAAGTTGATGGCGCTGATGATGCCATCGCCAAACTGCTCGTGGACCAGGGCTTTGAGGGTTGAACCATAGACCTGCAGCATTTCATAGAAACGGTACACGGTCGGGTCCGTCGGAATGCCACCGGGGATGCTGCCGCGCAGAGGCACGCTTTGCAGCAGACGGCTGGCGTCCGCGTCCAGGCCCAGTTTGGCGCACACCACATCGGCTGCGTCCTTGGGCAGCGGGTGTTGCCCGAGCAGGGCCGCGGTGACGAACGCCAGGCTCAGGCCGGTGCCGTCGCTGAGGTCCTGCCAGGACAGGTTTTTGCGGGCCTTGATATCAATCACGGTGTCGGCCAGGGCCAGGCGTGGGGTTTGGGACAATTGGGATTGCAGCATGATGACGTCCTCTTCGGTTAAATAAGGTTCAGGCGGCGTGTGCGCGGGTCTGTGGATTGTCCAGCAGGGATACAAAGCGAGCGGTGCGGCCATCCAGGGCGTTGATGCAGCCGCTTTCGATATCGTAGACCCAGCCATGCAGGCTCAGCCGGCCCTGTTCCAGCGCCAGGGCGACGCTGGGATGAGTCTTGAGGTTGGCCAATTGTGCGACCACGTTTTCCCGTACCAGAGCGCTCAGTCGCTCTGCATCCGAGGCATGGGTACGTGCGGCGTTGATCACCTTGGCCGACTCGGCATGGCGTAGCCAGTTGGCCACGGCGGGCAAGTGATCCAGGCATTTGCAGGTGGAAATGGCCGTCATGGCGCCGCAGTCGGAATGGCCGCAAATCACGATATCGCTGACCCCCAGCACGGCCACCGCATATTCGACCGTGGCCGAGACCCCGCCCGGCTCCGGGCCGTAGGACGGCACGATATTGCCGGCATTGCGGATCACAAACAGATCGCCTGGTTCCTGCTGGGTCAACAACTCCGGGACTACACGGCTGTCGGAGCAGGAAATAAACAGCGTGCTGGGGTGTTGCGTGGTTGCCAGTTGCTTGAACAGGTCACTGCGCTGGCTGAAGGCTTCGCTCTGGAACTTGCGCAAGCCGTCGATGAGATGCTGCATGGTGTTTCTCCTTGCGTCGCTGATGGGGCAAGGATGGAAGTTTTTGGTTATAGGGTCCAAGACCGGCTTATTATGGTTTCTATAAGTCATGCCTATAGCTGGAGTGTTTTGCATGCTGCTACGTCATATCCGCTACCTGCTGGCCGTCGCCGAACACCGTAACTTCACGCGGGCTGCCGAAGCGTTGCATGTGTCGCAGCCGACATTGTCGCAACAGATCAAGCAACTTGAAGAGAGCCTGGGGGCACCGCTGCTGGATCGTTCCGGGCGCAGTGTCAACCTGACCGACGCGGGCCAGGCCTATGTGCGGTTTGCCCGCCTGGCGCTGCAGGATCTGCAGGCGGGCACCCGGGCCATGCATGACGTGCAGGACCTGAGCCGCGGCAATTTACGCCTGGCCATGACCCCGACGTTCACCGCGTACCTGATCGGGCCGCTGCTGGCCCGGTTTTATCGGCAGTATCCGGGGATCACCGTCAGCGTCGAGGAAATGCCCCAGGACCGTCTTGAGCGCGCGCTGACCGAGGATCTGCTGGATATCGGCATTGGCTTCAGCGGCGAGCACATGCCAGACATCGAATGCCAAGGCGTGTTTGTCGAGGAGTTGAGCGTAGTGGCCAGCGCCAGTCATCCAACCTTGAAGCGCAAACAGTGGCTCAAGCTGGCTGACTTCAAGCAGCAACCCCTGGTGCTGTTGAACAGCGGATTTGCGACGCGACGTTACATTGATGACTATTGCCGGACGCTGGAGATAACGCCGCAGATTGCCATGCAGGCCAATTCGATCAGTGCGGTGATTGAAATTATTCGCCATACCCAACTGGCGACGATCCTGCCCCGCGAGGTGGCCATGGCCCAGCAGGGCTTGCACGCGGTGCAACTGCGCCCGCCGTTGCCGCAGCGCACGGTGGCCCTGCTCAGTCGCAAGGGCGCTTATCGCAGCGCGGCATGCCGGGCGTTTGTCGACGTGGTGAGTGGGTGGCGAATGTTTAGTCATCCTGAAAGTGAACTCCACCAAGACTGAATTTAAGGGCGTAACCCAGCGTGTGAGGCTGGCGCTCATCTCTTCACTGTGATCCCTGCATGGACGGTTCCCCCGACACTCACCCCGAGGCCTCGCCTGGCGCCACCGCGCCCAGCCGCCCGGTGTGTCGGCTGGGCGTTGATGCACTGCCTTCTGAACTGGCCTTTTGGGCACTGTGGCACTGCCGCCATGCCCGCCCGCCGGATACCGCTCCCTTACGCTGATTGCCCCCATCACGGGTGCGCCGTCGCGCGCGCCTGCCTGACGCAAACGTAAGAGAGTTGCCATGAGTACCGTCTTTGCCAGCCTGCACGAAGCCCAATCCTTTCTTGACCAAAACCCCGATATCGAGATGTTCGAGCTGTTCATCCTCGACAGCAACGGCGTGCCCCGCGGCAAGTTGCTGCACCGTGATGAACTGCTGGCGGTCTACGCCACCGGCCGGCCGCTGCCCAGTACCATCCTGGGCCTGACGCTCAATGGCGATGACGTGGAAAACTCCGGCCTGGTGTGGGAGGTGGGGGATATCGACTGCCGCGCCTACCCGATCAGCGGTAGTTTGCAGCGCATGCCGTGGCGGTTGATTCCCACGGCGGCGGTGCAGGTCAGCATGCACCCGGAGGAAGGCTTGCCGGCGACCGTGGCCGACCCCCGGCACCTGCTGGCCAAGGTCATCGACGGGCTCAAGGCCGATGGTTATTACCCGGTGATGGCGGCGGAACTGGAGTTCTACCTGCTGGACCAGAAGCCCGACAGTAACGGCCGCCCACAACCGGCGCGGGATATGGACGGCGGTCGCCCGCGCTCGACCCAGGTCTACGGCCTGCGCGAGCTGGAGCAGATCGAGCCGTTTCTGGCCGACCTGTACAGCGCCTGCAAGCTGCAAGGCATTCCCGCGCGCACGGCGATTTCCGAATACGCCCCCGGCCAGGTGGAGATCACCCTCGAGCATCGCAGCGATGCGTTGCAGGCGATGGACGAGGCGGTGCGTTACAAGCGCCTGGTCAAGGGCGTGGCCCACAAACACGGGATGACCGCCTGTTTCATGGCCAAGCCGTTCGACGACCTGGCCGGCACCGGCATGCACATGCACGTCAGCCTGGCGGACGCCGATGGCAACAATCTGTTTGCCAGCGAGGCAGCCGACGGTACGCCGCTGCTGCGCCAGGCGGTCGGCGGGATGCTCAGCACCTTGCTCGATTCCTTGCTGCTGTTCTGTCCCAACGCCAACTCTTACCGGCGTTTCCAGAGCAACAGTTATGCGCCGCTGGCGGCCACCTGGGGTGTCGACAACCGCACCGTCAGCCTGCGGGTGCCGGGTGGGCCGGCGTTTTCGCGGCATATCGAACACCGCATCTGTGGCGCCGATGCCAACCCGTACCTGGCGGCGGCGGCCATCCTTGCGGGGATCCACCGTGGCATTCGCGAGCAGCGCGATCCCGGCGCGCCGGTGACGGGCAACGGTTATGCCCAGGCCAAGGAGCTGCTGCCCACCGACTGGCTCACCACTTTGCGTGCCTTGGAAGGTTCGGCCTGGGCGCGTGAAGCGTTCGGCCAGGAATTTCTCGGCGTGTACCTGGCGGTCAAGCGGGCCGAGTACCGGCAGTTCATGGGCGAGGTGGGCGAGCAGGACTGGCGCTGGTACCTGCACCAGGCGTGATGATGAACCCTGAGTCTTTCGACCTTTTTTTCACGCGGGGGTGATTAAGCTGAAAGTCCAGTGTCCGTAGAGACCGGTTCATCTACATGAGTACCGTGATGTCGTCGCAACCCCCATCGTCCATCGAGGCTGAATTCGCCGCGCGCTGTGACCGTGACCACGCTCGCGTCTGTGCTGACCCACGGCCGCCAGGCTTGTTGCGGCGCCTGTGGTTATGGCGCGACGAGCGCCTGGTGCGCCAGGCTCTGAAAGTCGCGGGGGAGCCCGGCCTGTTGCTGGACCTGGCCTGTGGGGCGGGACGCTTCTGGCCGGTGCTGGCCGAGCACAGCAATCGCGTGATCCTGGCCTCGGACTTTTCCCAGACCATGCTTGATCATGCCCAGAGCCACTATGGCGCGGCCTTTCTGCGGCGGATCAAGACGTTCCAGGGTTCGGCATTTTCCATCGGCCTGTCGGCCAACGCGGTGGACTGTATTTTTTGCCTGGAACTGTTTCGCCACGTCTCCAGTGTCGAGGCGCGACTGACGCTGTTGCGCGAGTTTCACCGGGTCAGCCGCGACACGGTGATTGTCGCGGTGGACAGCGACAGCCGCCATCGTCAGCTCCACCCGCCGGGCACAGGGCAACCCTTGTTGTCCCATCGTGTGGAGGTGGAAGCGGAGTTTCGCCAGGCGGGCTTTACGGTGCTGAACCAGCAAGAGTTCATGCCCGGCTCGGCCCTGTGGCGGGTTTATGTGCTGCGCAAAAGAGGATAACCCTCAACTGTCGGGCTATTCTTCGTCTCCTGTCAGAGTTTTCATGATGGCTGGCACACTGCGGGTGCTCGAAAGTCCCGCTGGCGATATATACTGCGCGCCATTCTTCAAGGGAGAGCCGTGTGGCCATCGATATTCACTGGATCTGCGACAACGATAGCCTCGGCCAGCATTGCGCCGAATGGCAGCAGTTGCCATTCGTCGCCCTCGACACCGAATTCATGCGGGTCGACACCTTCTATCCCATCGCCGGGTTGATCCAGATCGGGGATGGTGTACGCGCTTATCTGATCGATCCCCTGACCATTGATAACTGGCAACCCCTGGCCGCCTTGCTGGAAAACCCGGCGGTGATCAAGGTGGTGCATGCCTGCAGTGAAGACCTGGAAGTGCTGCTGCGCCTGACCGGCAGCCTGCCGGTGCCATTGTTCGACACCCAACTGGCAGCCGCCTACTTGAACCTCGGTTTCTCCATGGGCTACTCGCGCCTGGTGCAAGCGGTGCTGGACATCGAGTTGCCCAAGGGCGAGACCCGTTCGGACTGGCTGCAGCGGCCATTGTCCGAGACCCAGGTCAGTTACGCCGCCGAAGACGCGGTGCACCTGGCGGAAGTCTATACACGGCTGCGTCCGCGACTGTCGGACGAAAAATACGCCTGGGTTCTGGAAGACGGCGCCGAGCTGGTGGCCAACCTGCGCCGGGAAATCGACCCTTACGAGGTGTACCGCGACGCCAAGCTGGCCTGGAAACTGTCCCGTGCCCAGCTCGCCGTCCTGCGCGAACTGTGCGCCTGGCGCGAGCAGCAAGCCCGTGCCCGCGACCTGCCACGCAACCGCATCGTCCGCGAACACTCGCTATGGCCCCTGGCCAAGTCGCAGCCGGATAACCTCGCGGCCTTGGGCAAAATCGAAGACATGCACCCGCGTACCGTGCGCCAGGACGGCGAATTCCTGCTGGGCCTGATCAAGCGTGCCGCCAGTGTGCCGATGGACCAATGGCCGCCGGCCGTGCCTGAGCCGTTGCCGGTGGATGCCGCTGTGCTGATCAAGCAACTGCGCGCCCTCGGCCAGACCTTCGCCGAACGCCTGGACATGGCCCCGGAGCTGATGCTGCGCAAGAAAACCCTCGAGGCACTGGTCAAGAGTGGCTACCCCGATGGGCCTTACCAATTGCCTGACTCGCTGCGTGGCTGGCGCCGCGAGTTGATGGGCCAGGCGCTGCTCGACAGCCTGGCCACTGCCGGAGAACAGCCTTGAAACATATTTGTTCCATCTACCGCAGCCCGAAACGCGCTGGCATGTACCTCTATGTGCTCAAAAGCGATGCCCTGGAACGCGTGCCCGAGGGCCTGCTGACCGTGTTCGGCAAGCCGGTACACGCGTTCAACCTGGTGCTGACGCCGGAACGCAAACTGCAGCAGGAAGATATCGTCGCGGTCCTGGACAACCTGCAAAAGCAGGGCTACCACCTGCAAATGCCACCGCCGGATGACGAATACATCGAGCACTTGCCCGAAGAACTGCTGCGCCGTAACGACCCGATGTGATCGACCCGTGTCCCGCTCGGGACACGTTTGAATCGAATGACCTGGCGAGCCCCGAGCCCTGCAGTCAGTTTGCTGTCGGTGGCCGCCTGCACTGTTTTTGAAAGGTTTGAACCATGCGCGTTCTGATAGCAGAACAGGACCACCCGCTGTACGCCCGACTGCTGCGCGAAGCGGCGCCGGATCTTGAAGTCCTGACCAGTGGCGACTCGGCCCAATTGTCGCGCCATGCCGCCGATTGCCCGGTATGGCTGGGCCAGCCGGACCTGCTGGCAACCCTGCTGCGCCAGGGCCATCACCCGCAATGGCTGCAATCGACCTGGGCTGGCATCACGCCGCTGCTGGCCGATGGCTTGCCTCGGGATTATCGCCTGACCCGCGCGGTCGGCATTTTTGGCCAGGTGATGGCCGAGTACGTGCTCACCTACATGCTCGGTCACGAGCGTGAGGTGCTGGCGCGCCTGGTCAGCCAGGTCGAGCGCAAGTGGGACAACCGCATGGGCCAGAGCCTGGCGGGGCGCAAGGTGCTGATTGTCGGCACCGGTGATATCGGCCAGAGCGTGGCGCAATTCCTGCTGCCCTTTGGTGTGGAGTTGTACGGCATTGCCAGCCAAGCCCGGGAGCAGGCCCCGTTTATCGAGGTAGCCGGGCCGGATCAACTGGGCCGTCTGGTGGGCGAGGTGGACTATGTGGTCAACCTGCTGCCCAACACCCCCAATACCCACGATCTGTACGATGCGGCGCTGTTTAAGCAGTTCAAGCCCACCGGCCTGTTTATCAACGTCGGCCGGGGTGTGGCGGTGGTGGATGCCGATCTGGTCGAGGCTCTGAAAGAAGGGCACCTGGCCGGTGCGGTCATCGACGTTTGTCGCCAGGAACCACTGCCACAGCGCCATCCGTTCTGGACCGCCTGGGGCTTGTTGCTGACCGGCCACAGCTCGGCGCCGACCTGCCCGCGGCGCATGGTGGCACTGTTTGTCGAAAATCTGCGGGCGTACCAGGCCAAGGATTCGCTGCGTGGCGAGGTGAGTTTCGAGCGGGGATACTGAAACACCCCACATCGCGAGTAGCGCGCATCTGATTTTATCGCTGGCGGCAACGTGGGAGGCTCACTGACCTTAAGAAGGGAGGCCTCTCCATGCTTGAATCGCGCGCTGTTGCTTCGCAACCGTCTCTGGGGGCCATGCTGCCCGTATCGTTGGCTGATCCCGTCAGCCCCCCACCGACGGAATCCAACCTGGCAGCTGGCGGCGAAGAGGTCCGGATCAGCCAGGTCGAGGAGAAGCCAGGCCTTGAGGCTGCACTGGGCGACAGGCAGAACCTCAAGGTACTGGGGCAAAAGCTCTACGAAGTCGCCACCCGGCTGGGGGTAAACGCCACACCCCAGGCAGTGCAGGCCGCGTTGGCGCATACCCCCCTGGACATAGACGCCGGCTCCTCCTATCCCCTGGCAGACGGCAAGAGCGCCACTTTGGCGAGCGTCATCAGGCACCTCAGCCTATTCCTGCCCCTCAGCCACTTTCATCTCACCAGCCTCGCCGATGCAGTCACTGCAAGAGCCCTGGAGCATCCGCTTGGGGATTTTGGCGGAGGGTTGTCGTGGCCGGTGCCCATGAGCCCGGATGAGCAACGCAGGCTGGCTGCGCTCGCCCAGAGCCACCTCGCAGAGCAGCCGCAGGTCGCACAAGGCCAGGGGCTGCTGGATTTTCTGAACCAGCGCCAGCCCGTTGCCACACCGGTACCGAGCAACCCCGTCAAGGCCCTGGAATCCCTGGTGAGCTCCGCTGAAGGGCAGCGGCTGGGAAAGCACCTGCAAGAGCAAATGGGCGGGATAGCCACCGACCGCAGCGTCAACGACTATCTGCTGGCCGCCATCGCGGTGCAGTTGGATCCGCAGTCCATCGCCGCGCCTCATCGCAACAAGGTGGCGGGTTTCGACCTGGCCAGCGATGCGCACTGGGGCAAACCTGCCTCCTTCGTGGTGGACAGGTTGAGCAGGCACCTGAGCAGCAGTGGCAAGACCAGCCCGCAGATGGCCGGGGTAGGCGCCTATGGGTTGCTGGCCCGCAAGGCGCCTGAATTTCTGGTCAAGGACATCCCGGACCGGGTGACCTATGGCAGCCCGGCCTGGGTCAGCCTGGCAATTGCTGCGGCGACCATCGAGGCCCAGTCGCCGGGGAAAGTGCCGAACATGACCTTCGCCCAGGTCATGCAGCAGGCAGAAAGTGCGGGCGCGGCCGATCCTGGTCTTACCCGCGATGTGCAGCGGGCGGCCCTGGTGGACTGGGGCGTGGTCAATGGCCTGCTCGAACGCAAGGAGGATGAGCGCTACACCGACGCAGAGCTGAACCTGCTGCAAACCACCTTCAACACCCGCCAGCGGCAAATGATCACTGCCAGCCAGTCATTGGATAAGGACATTCCCAGTCGCAAAGCGATGGCCCTGGAGGCGCTCAAGCAACGGTTTGGCGAGCTGGGCGGGCTTTTTGAAGAGCCGTTGATCAACACCACCCGTCATCCCCGTGGCGGTCCCGGAACACCGGCAACCACATTGGTCGGCCATCATTCGCTGTTGGATATCGCCATGATGGACCTGCCGTCGCCGGCGGTGTTCTATTCGGCGGACAGTCGCATTCCCCTGGCCGAATTGAATGCCAATCACCGATTTGGCATAACCGAGGCATTCAACCAGCAGTTCAATGACACGATCCGGAGTAAAAAGGCTGCGATCGCTGTCGCCATCAAACACCTGATCGCACAGCTTCCATTGGCGGATCGGAAGAAATTCGAATATGGAAAAATCACCTTCTATCAAAACCTGTCCCACACGCTAGGCCTTGGATTTACGGATAAAACCGATCATCCCAAGGGGCAGGAACTGCTGTTGAAAATTGGAGGGGAGGGTGAGCCTGCAGCATACGAAATCAACTTTGCCCAAGGTGTTATTCGATCGACTGACCTCTGGCGAGCGGATGTACGCAGCTCAAGAAAGGCCAATCTTGTCCGCGAGACCCGAGAGTTCATACCGCGCAATGACGCAGTGCAGCAGAACAAACAAAGCGTTCCGGTAAACAACGCGTTACTGGATAGCTTTGCTTCGGATCGCACTCGGTACATCGCCGATGCATTTGTTGAACACCTTGATCTCGATGATCCCGACATAAAGGAACACGCACGGGGGCAGACCACGTTGGACAAACAGCGGGGCAGGGCAGCAGTGGCTGAAGCGTATCTGTTGAGCCTTGTTCCGTTTTATTCGGCGATTGGCAATTTCCAGCAGGGTAATTATGGCGAAGGGGCTACTGACCTTGCGCTGGATATCTTTGGCTTGCTCAGCGCTGGCGCTGCAAGCGCCGGGAAATTGGGCCGATTGGGTGGGACTGCGTTATCCGCAGCGGCGAAGGTTTTACAGGGCGCAAAGATCATTGGGGCTGCCACGATCAGTGCATTGAACCCCCTTGGCGGGTGGGGCGAGTTGGCGGTCGGCGGTGCGAGGTTGGTCGGCAAAGGCGTTTCCAAAGGGATTGAGGCGGTTAACCGGCTCAGGGGGGCTTCCGGCAGCTATGACTTGTTGAAGGCGGTCAGTAAGGACTATGGCACCGCGGCCACGGGCACGTTCAGGGTCGCAGGGCAGCGTGTCGAGGGCGGTGCGGTGCTCCAGGGCGGCAAATGGTATGCCTTCGACGCCGACAAGATGCGGCCTTATGGCGGGCCCCTTGAAGGGTTCACCGCAGAAACCAAGGCGATGGGCGGCACGCTTGCCGTGGCGCGTATTGCGCCGGGCAGTGAGCTGAGCAATCGGATGCTGCTCGAGTACAGCGTTGCACCCGCAAGCATTGCCGGGCTTTCGCGCAATAGTCAGGGGGTCTACGTCGCGGCTGATGGCCACCTGTCCCATATCCGCCACACCGACAGCGCTGGTAAGACTGCGGTCTATGAAGTCCGCCAAGTCACCCGTACCGAGGATGGGGTGGTGCAGGCTCGGATCTATCACAACGGTCGGCAGACGCCGCTGCTGGTCCAGCATGTACAGGGCGATCAGTGGCAGCGCCTGCGTTTGCCCGGCGCCGCTCCGCAATCGGTGGCAGACGATCTGGGGGAGGTGATTGGACTTGGCGGCGAGGGGGTTATCTACGCAAGTCGCGACGGGAAAAGTGTCTACAAGGATCTTGGCCCTACCGCAATCAAACCTCCCGCTGAATACGTCAGCATGGAGGCGATATCGCTGAATAAATATTATGGTGAGGGGTTTGCAAGTGTGATCATCGAGGACGGTCGTAAATATATAAAGATGGGCAAAGTCGATGGCGTGGATCTCAGTAAGTTTGAGAGAAACAGTTTGCCGCCAGAAGCGCGATCATTAATGGATGATGTATTGGCGCAGATGGAGGCCAAGGATATCTATCACAATGATCTGCAATTAAAGAACTTTATGTATTCGGCCAAAGACCAGAAGATTTATCCGGTGGATATGGATTCGCAGGGCGCGGAGTTTATGGTGCCGGTGGTGATGGCGGCTTATAAGCGACAGAAGGAGGAACTGCGCAGGGCGTTTGCCAACCTTGTCGCTAAAGCCCCTTGAGCAACTTGCGATGCCCCCTGCCGGTGTTTAACGGCAGGGGGGCGACGACTGCCCTGGCCACAGGCGGATCCCGTGCTTAAAGGTTGAAATCCCCTTCAGCCACCAACTCGGTCAAAGGCCGGCGCGGGCTGGGAGCCTCCCGGGCCTGCAGGTAGTCCGCCAGAGTCGATTTGTCACCGAGCTTGCCCACGGCGACGGCCGCGTGCAGCGCATAGCCCTCGGGGATCTTCAGTTCCTTGCGGGTCAGCTCCTGATCGAAACCGGCCATGCCGTGGGTGTGCCAGCCGCTGAGGCTGGCCTGCAGCGCCAGGTGGCCCCAGGCCGAGCCGGTGTCAAAGGTGTGCCACAGTGCCGGGGTTTCTTCACTGGCGCCGGGTACCGCAAAGTCGGTTTTCGAGATCACGATCACCAATGCCGACGCATGTTGTGCCCAGCCACGGTTGAACTCGTTCAGCAGGCCCAGATACCGTTGCCAATCCGGCGTATCGCGCCGCGCGTACAAAAAGCGCCAGGGCTGCGAGTTATAAGCCGAAGGTGCCCAGCGTGCGGCTTCGAAGAAGCTCAGCAGGGTTTCCACCGCAATGCTCTCGCCGGTAAACGCACGCGGCGACCAACGGTCGGTGAACTGCGGATGAATCGGATAATCGGCAACGCGTGGCTCAGAGCTCATAAGCGCATCCTGATGAAAAAAACGGCCTTCAAAACTACGTCGCCGCTGCACGTCTGACAAGTCTCGCCTTACCGGCAGTCGTAAGCGCTTGGCCCCAGGGGGCTTGGGCACTAGACTGGCGACCTTTTCACCTACCGATACTGATGTAGAGCCATGGCCGCTAAAGTCGAACCTTTCTGGATACGCAAAACCCTTGAGCACCTCGACCAGGAGGAGTGGGAGTCGCTGTGCGACGGCTGTGGCCTGTGCTGCCTGCAAAAGCTTGAAGACGAAGACGACAACAGCGTCTATTACACGCGTATCGCCTGCAAACTGCTGGACCTGAAAACCTGCCAGTGCACCGACTACCCTAACCGCCGGGACTCGGTGCCCGATTGCATCCAGCTCACCCCGGGCCAGGCCGACCAGTTCAAGTGGCTGCCGCCGACCTGTGGTTATCGCCTGGTCAGTGAGCGCAAGGATTTGCCGCTCTGGCACCACCTGGTCTGCGGTGACCGCGATGCGGTGCACCACGAACGCATTTCCCAGTCCGGCCGCATGCTCAGCGAAGGCAGCGTGCCCGAGGACGATTGGGAGGATTACCTGATTTTCCGCGCAGGCTGAGGAGAGCGTATGACGGTCCAAGCCAAGCTGGCGGCGAGCCTGCTGTTGCTGGGGTTGAGCGCGTCGGCGTGGTCGGCGAAAAAGGTCGATCTCGATTATCACGTCAAACTGTTGCCCCAGAGCGATCAGGCCGAGGTGTGCCTGAGCCTGTCCCAGGGTTCGGCTGTGCGCAGCCTGAATTTCGACCTGGGTCGCGACGGTGACTACAGTGATTTCAAGGCTGATGGCCAGTGGCAGGTCACGCCTGACGCGGGGGCCAGTCGCGGCCTGTGGCAGCCGGGCGCCGACAAGGCCAGCCTGACCTACCGCGTGCGCCTGAGCCATGCGCGCAAGGCCGGCATCTACGAGTCGCGCATGACCCCCAGTTGGGCGCTGTTTCGCGGCGAGGATCTGGTGCCGGCGGCTCGCCTGGACCAGCAGGACGGCGTGGAGTTGGTGTCCCGGCTGACCTTCGAGCTGCCGCCGGGCTGGAAAAGCGTCGAGACCGCCTGGCCACGGATCGGCAAGCATAAGTTCCGTATCGACAATGTCTCCCGGCTGTTCGACCGGCCCACCGGCTGGATGGTCGCCGGCAGCCTGGGCAGCCGCCGGGTGCGCCTGGGCGAAACCGAAATCACCGTGTCCTCGCCCAAGGGCCAGGCCATGCGCCGCATGGACGTGCTGACCTTGCTGACATTTGTCTGGCCCCAGGTACAAGCGGCGTTTCCCCGGCATCCGGCCAAGCTGCTGCTGGTGGGCGCCAGTGACCCGATGCGCCGCGGCGCGTTCGCCGGGCGCGATTCGGTGTACCTCAATAGCCGTACGCCGCTGGTCAGTGAAAACGGTAGTAGCCCGCTGATCCGCGAAGTGGTGCAGGCCATTGGCCGGTTCAATGACCATCAGGGCAGTGACTGGATCAGTGAGGGCCTCGCGGAGTATTACGCCATCGAACTGCTGCGTCGCGCAGGCGGTATCAGCGATGAGCGTTATGGGGCGATACAGGCGCGCTTGAGCAAAGACGGCAAGGGCGTAACGACGTTACGCGGTGAGCACGTCAACGGCGCCACGGTGGCGCGGGCAGTGGTGGTGTTGCAGGAGCTGGATCGTGAAATTCGCCTGAAAACCCACAATAAACGCTCCCTGGACGACCTGACCCAGGCACTGATGCGCCTGGACAGCTTCAGCACCAAGGAGTTTGTGCAGTTGGCCGAAAGCGTGATCGGCGAATCCTCGGTGGTGCTCGACAGTAAATTGCTGCGCTGAAGCTCAACGGTGGAAGCAGGTTTGTGTAGGAGTTGGGTCGCCGCATCGCTGCGATGGCGGCCCCCCAAATCAATGTCGGATGACGGGCACACCGAGCCTAGGCGAGGTGCCGAGTGGTGGGGCAAGAGCGTTTTGCTTACTTTGGCGCTTCTCCAAAGTGAGCCGCCGTAAGGGCGGAACCAATAGCCGCCGTGACCCCAGCAACGGATATGTACACAACCCCAAGAACCACTAGAGAAAAGAGCTGTGTAGATACCTATGCTGCGCCCCGACAAGCCAGCTCCCACACAAGCCAGCCCCCACCTTTGGCTTATACCTCAGGGCGCGGTTTTTTCGGTAGCCACTTCAGCCCGAGTCTTGAGATTCTTAAGTTCCTCACCCGCGCGCTCGATGCGGGTGCGCACGCTATTCATATCCTGGCGGCTTTTTTCCAGCAGCGACTTGGCCGAACTATGGCCGCTGATCCCGCGCGCCAAGGCCACACCACCAATCGCCACCTGGATCAGGCCGAAAAAGCCACCGCGGCGAATGCCCTTGCCCATCATCACTACGCCACCGGCCAGTGAGCCAATGCGCTCCCAGCCCTGGACGTTCTGGGTCGGCTGGGTCTGGAACGGTGTCGATTCAATCATGGGTTTGAGGGTTTTGCTGTCGCTCATGGTCTGTCTCCAACAAAGGGCCATAGATATGTAACTGACTGCGGGCCAGAGGTGGATGTTCCCGCCAAATCAGTACTTGGGCCCCGAACGGGTGTTATTGCCCTTGGCCAGGCGATCGTAGAGCACCACGTTGACGGTGGCCGCGAGGTTCATGCAGCCGGTGGTCGGGATGTAGACCACATCTTCGCACCACTCGCGGATCTCTTTATCGAGGGAGCCATCTTCGGGGCCGAAGATATACAGCGCGCGATCAGGATGGGTGTATTCCGGCAGCGGCCGGGCACCGTCCACCAACTCCACGGCAACCGGAATGCAGCCCAGAGGCAGGATCTTTTTCAGGTCGTCGATGCCGATCAGCGGGATGTCGTGGTGGACTTTTTTTGTGTCGGTAATAAAGTCCCGGGCCCGCTCATAGCGTTTACCGGTGTAGAACACCGAAGCCACCCCATAGCAGCCAGCAGCGCGCATGACCGAACCGACGTTTTCGGGGGATTTGGGGTTATACAGACCGATGCAGCTGTAGCGTTTATTGCCCACGGGAGAGGGTGCCTTCGAGAAAAACCGCAATTATACGGGGATTGCTCGAGCAGCGGTCGCTATAGAAATGGTGTGTTTGGGCGATTGTCATCGCGGGCAAGCTCGGCTCCCACAGGTGAACACATTTCAAATGTGGGAGCCGGGCTTGCCCGCGATGACGTCGTAACGTTCAGCGACGACCGTCAGTCGTCCTTCTTCATCAACCCCGCCAACGCCGCAAACGGGTTGTGCGTGGCCTTGGCGATGGTCGGGCTGCTGGTGGAGCCTTCGCCGAAATACTGTTGGTCGGTATAGCGCGAGTGCTCGTTGTCATGGCAGTACAAGCAGAGCAATTCCCAGTTGGAACCGTCCTGGGGGTTGTCGTCATGGTTGTGGTTACGGTGGTGCACAGTCAGTTCGCTGAGGCGCTTGCCGGCGAATTCACGGGCACAGCGGCCACACACATGGGGGTACATTTTCAGGGCTTTGTCGCGGTAGCCCATTTCCCGGTCGCGCTGGGCATCGGCAAGGATGCGGTCCAGCTTGGCGGTGTGGGAGGGCGGGTTGCTTGAGCTCATCATGGCTCCTGTTTTCTAGTGGATCACGGATGGCGTTGATTCTAGCTGCTCGCGGGGCAATAAGCCCTTGGCTTTTTCAGCCCGGGTGCCGGCTGGCGATGGGGTGCTGTGGAGCGGGGTAATAATGCCCGCCTATCTATTTAAAAACCGTTGGGAAGTTAAAGAGCGCAAAAGTTAGTCTGGGGCGAGAAAGTGTTGGACTAACTTTGCCAAGTTCTTTAATGTGGCGCCTCTTGGCCCACCGCCGCTGTGGTGTCGAGTATTCAATAAGCCTGGTCTTTCCGGGCGACCGTTAGTTTCCCGTGCAATCGGGTTTTCCCATCACGATATCAGCCTCCGCGGCTGGCGTTGTGGCGTTTCAAATCAGAGGCGCTCGTCCAGAGCGTGCTGCTGCCTATCACCGAAGTCGGGTAGGTTGAAGAGTCTGATGATCGTCTTTCCAATAATAAAAACGACGAATTACCCTGTGCTTATAAATTCATGACTCTGGAATTATATTCTATGTGAGTTGTAAGTTTGTGGTGCGTGTTAATAAGTTTTGATGCTCATTTTGCTTATATTCAACGGCTCGGTCTTCAATTCAATACATGCAATTTGTTGTAGAGGCTGTTGTGTCTAAAGGTGTTGTTCTGGCGGTTTCCGCTTCCTTCCTGTTTGGCGTGCTGTATTTCTTTACCTCTCTTCTTGAGCCCTTGGATGGCCAGCAGATATTTGCCTGGCGAATCCTTATTTCGTTGCCCTTCATGACGCTGCTGCTCGCCCTGTCCGGGGATTGGCAATGGGTGCCGCTGATCTACAAGCGCTTGCGCGAGAAACCGGCCTTGCTGCCCTGCGTGGTGCTGACCAGCGCGCTGGTGGGGGTGCAGTTATGGATCTTTATGTGGGCGCCGCTCAATGGCCACGGCCTGGACGTTTCCCTGGGTTACTTCCTGTTGCCGCTGACCATGGTCATTACCGGGTGTATCGTTTATGGCGAACGCCTTTCCCATCTGCAAAAGATTGCCGCCGTGTTGGCTGCGGTGGGGGTGGGCAATGAGTTGTACCGCACGGGTGGGTTTTCCTGGACCACCCTGGTGGTCTGCGTCGGTTACCCGCTGTATTTCGTCCTGCGCCGGCGCTGTGGCACCGACAACCTGGGCGGTTTATGGCTGGACATGATGCTGATGATCCCGGTGGCGCTGTGGTTCATCCTCGGCGGCCACCCCATCGGCGAGACGCTGGCGCAGCGCCCGGCGTTGTACTGGCTGGTGCCAGTGATGGGCCTGGTCAGTGCGGCGGCAGGTTACTGCTACATCCTCGCCAGCCGCCTGTTGCCCTTCAGCCTGTTCGGTCTGCTCAGTTACGCTGAGCCGGTGCTGCTGGTGGCGGTGTCGCTGATGCTGGGCGACAGCCTCAAGCCGGGCCAGTGGATGACCTACCTGCCCATCTGGCTGGCGGTGGTGGTGCTGGTGCTGGAAGGTTTGCGGCATCTGAATCGCCTGCGCCGCTCGATCTGACCGGCGCGCCCTTCAGCCCTTGAGTTTCTCGGCAATCCAGATGGTATGCCGGGTGCCCTTGTTGCCATGGGCAAAGACTTGCACTTCCTCGGCCTTGAAGCCGGCCTTGCGCAATTTGTCGCTGAACTGCTTGTCGGCGCTGGCCGACCACACGGCCAGCACGCCCTTGGGGCGCAGGGCCTTGGCGCAG
The DNA here is from genome assembly GCF_030687335.1 of Pseudomonas sp. FP818. NCBI lineage: Bacteria > Pseudomonadati > Pseudomonadota > Gammaproteobacteria > Pseudomonadales > Pseudomonadaceae > Pseudomonas > Pseudomonas sp. FP818. Next base: position 1,485,290 of record NZ_CP117427.1, read on the forward strand.
GCGCTGAGGCCGCCGGCGGAGTACAGCCAGCTGTTGGCTTTCTGCGTCAGGCCTTCGGGGCCGTTGTCGACGTCGAGCATGATTGCATCAAAGCCCTGGGGCTCGCCCTGCAGCACCTTGGCCACGTCTTCCAGGCGGATCACGGTGCGCGGGTCCTGCAGCGGGTTGCCGGATTTTTCCCCGAGCGGGCCGCGATTCCACTCCACCACGCCCGGCACCAATTCAGCCACCACCACTTCGGCCGTCTTGCCCAGGTGCTTGAGGGCCGAGGCCAGGGTGAAGCCCATGCCCAGGCCGCCAATCAATACCCGTGAACCGGGGCGTCCGGCGACCTTGCGGCAGGGAATCTCTGCCAGGGCATCTTCGGAACCGTGCATGCGCGTGTTCATCAATTGCCCGCCGTCACCGCCCTGGATCTTGATCACAAAATCCTCGCCGTATTCGAACAGGCACAGGGCGCCGCCGTTATCGGGGATCGGGGTGGTGTCGAGCAGCACGAAACGTTTCATGGAAATCTCATTGGGAAGGGCATTCTTGCGCGGTTGGGAGTAGCCTTGGGACTGGTTAACAGTCAGGCCATGGAGCCATCGATGAAGTGCAGCATTCTAGCGGTCATTGTAGGAAGTGTGCTCACATTGGGTGCCGCACATGCCCAGCAGTTGCAACCGGTGCCGAACACGCCGGCGACCACCACCGGCGCGCCGGGCACTGCAACGCCGACCCCCTATCCGCAAATCACCCCGCCAACCGCACCCAAGCCACAAGGGGCCGGGGTGCCGTTGCCACCGATTGAAATGCCCAAGCCGCCCAAGGACCAGACCTTGCCCGGCCTGCAGCAAAACGACAGCAAGCCGAAGGCGGCGGGTTCTTAAACCAGCCCCAGGGCCTTGAACACAAAGGCGTATTCCAGGGCCACATCACGCAAACCCTGGTAACGCCCGCTCATGCCGCCATGGCCGGCGCCCAGTTCGGTCTTGAGCAGCAGCAGGTTGTCGTCGGTCTTGGTGGCCCGCAGCTTGGCCACCCATTTGGCGGCTTCCCAGTACTGCACGCGGCTGTCGTTATAGCCGGCGATCACCAGCATCGCCGGGTAGGCCTGGGCGCTGACGTTTTCGTAGGGCGCATAGGCCTTGATCCGCTCATACACCTCGGGCTCCTGTGGGTTGCCCCATTCGTCATACTCGGTGACGGTCAGTGGCAGGTCCGGGTCGAGCATGGTGTTGAGCACATCGACAAAAGGCACTTCGGCAATCGCCGCCTGGAACAGCTCCGGGCGTTGGTTGAGCACGGCACCGATCAACAGCCCGCCGGCGCTGCCGCCGCTGATAGCCAGTTGTTTGGAGGTGGTCAGGCCCTCGGCGATCAGGTGTTCGGCGCAGGCGATAAAATCGCTGAACGTGTTTTGCTTGTGCTCCTGCTTGCCGGCGCGGTACCAGGCTTCGCCCAATTCGCCGCCACCGCGCACATGGGCAATGGCAAACGCTACGCCACGGTCCAGCAGGCTCAGGCGCGCATGGGAAAACCACGGGTCGAGGCTCGAACCGTAGGCGCCGTAGCCGTACAGGTACAGCGGCGTTGGCTGGCCCACCTGGTCGCGCTTGACCACCAGGCTGATCGGCACCTGGGTACCATCGGCAGAAGTGGCCCATAGCCGCTGGCTGACATAATCGTCGGCATTGAACACGCCCAATACCGGGGTTTCCTTGAGCACTTGCTGCGCGCCGCTGGCCAGTTCCAACTGGCGGACCTGGGCCGGACGATTGAGTGCTTCATAGCGCAGGCGGATCTTGTCGCTGTCGAATTCCAGGCTGTTTTGCACGTACAGGCTGTAGGCCGCGTCTGGTAATTCCACGCGGTAAGTCGGCAGGCCTTGTGGGTGCACGTCGATTACCGGCAAGCCGCCAATGCGCAGGCTCAGGGTCATGGCCCGGGCGTTGAGGGTCACGCCATCGAGCATCACTGCGTCATCGTGGGCAATCAGGTTGTGCCACTGGTCTTCAGTGGGCACGCTGCCGTTGTCAGCCGCCTGGAACAGCGCAAAGTTGATGCCATCGCGGTTACTGCGGATAAACCAGGTCCATTGGTCGTCCAGCTTGCCGTGGTCGACATCGTATTCATGGCCTTCAACCCGTGGCGCCAGGCAGGCAAATGCCTGTTGCGGCTGCTCGGCGTCCAGGGCCCAGACTTCGCTGGTGGTCTTGCTGCCCAGCGACAGCAGCAATTGGCGCTCGGAACTGGAGCGGTAGCAATGCAGGAAAAAGCGCCCGTCGGGCTCGTGAAACACTTCTTCGGCGGCGGTGCCGTCCAGCCGATAGCGATACAGCTTGTGCGGGCGATGGGTGTCGTCCAGTTCACCGAAGAACAGCGTCAGGCTGTCGTTGGCCCAGGTCATGCTGCCGTCGCAGTCTTCGAAGGCCAGTTCACTGACCTTGCCTGAAGACAATTCCTTCACGTACAGGGTGTAGATCTCTTCGCCGTTGGTATCCAGGCTGTAGGCCAGGCGCTTGTGGTCCGGGCTGATGCTGAAGGCACCGAGGGAGAAAAAACCACCATTGGCCAGCACATTCGGGTCCAGCAGCAATTCTTCGGCGCTTTCGTCGATCTGCTGGCTGTCGTCGGCCGGGCGTGGGCAGCGGTAATGCCGCGCGTATTCGTCACCGGCAGTGGTGCGTGTGTAATACAGGTACGGGCCCCAGGGCGAGGGCAGTGACAGGTCGGTCTCGAGGATACGGCCCTTGATCTCCTGGAACAGGCTTTCGCGCAACGCGCTCTGCTCCTCAAGTTGCGCCTCTTGCCAGGCATTTTCGGCCTTGAGGTAGTCGAGCACCTCGCTGTTGTCGCGCTCCTGCAACCAGGCGTACGGGTCCTGGCCTGAATCCTGGCGGGCAATTGGGGCGGCAGCGGCGTGGGTCGATGAAGGCATGGATCACTCTCTGTCTGGGGGTGGGCCGACGGCGTTGCAGCCGTGGCACTCAAAAGCCGTTATCATACGGGCCTGTTTGCCTACCTTGCCATGGACACCATGACCGAGAACGACTATCTGACCGCTTGGGGCCTCTACGCCTTCGCCGCTTTGGGCTGCCTGCTGGTGTGGTTTCGCCTGACCCGCTGGATCTGGCGCTGGCTGCGCGAACCGCTGCGGTTGCTGATGGCGGTGCTGCTGTTGAGCCCGACCATTGTCGACCCGGTCAAGGAGCAATTCGCCCCGGCCGTGGCCATCACCGCCCTGGATCTGTTGCTCAAAGTGGGCAATAACGCCTGGCGGGCGGTGTCCGACTTGCTGATGTACGCCATGATCGCCTTTGGCCTGTACCTGGTCTTTGTGCTGATCCGCTGGCCCATCGAACGTGCCGCCAAGGCCCGGCGTGAGCAGAAAGCCGCGGCTGCGGCAGCGGTTGCGGTTGCGGCCGAGCCTGAGGACGACGAACCCTATGGCCGTGCGCCGGCCCCCGTCAGTGGTATGCGGGTCGAACCGCGTCTTTAACGTTGTTTGCCCAGCATCGAGAGTCCTGGCATGTGTGAATTATTGGGCATGAGTGCCAACGTACCGACCGACATCGTGTTCAGCTTCACCGGGCTGATGCAGCGCGGTGGGCGCACCGGGCCGCACCGCGATGGCTGGGGCATTGCCTTCTACGAGGGCCGTGGCTTGCGGCTGTTCCAGGACCCGGCGGCCAGCAGCGAGTCGGAAGTGGCGCTGCTGGTGCAGCGTTATCCGATCAAGAGTGAAGTGGTGATTGGCCATATCCGCCAGGCCAACGTCGGCAAGGTGAGCCTGTCCAACACCCATCCGTTCGTCCGCGAGTTGTGGGGGCGCAATTGGTGTTTCGCCCATAACGGCCAACTCGCCGACTTCACGCCCCGGGCCACGTTCTACCGCCCGGTGGGCGATACCGACAGCGAAGCCGCCTTCTGCGACCTGCTCAACCGCATCCGTGAGGCGTTTCCCGAGCCCGTGGATATCGAGCAGGTGCTGCCGGACCTGATCGCCGCCTGCGCCGAATACCGCAGCAAGGGCGTGTTCAACTGCCTGCTCAGTGATGGTGATTGGCTGTTTTGCTACTGCTCGACCAAACTGGCGCAGATCACCCGCCGCGCACCCTTTGGCCCGGCGCGCCTCAAAGATGTCGACGTGATCGTCGATTTTCAGGCCGAAACCACGCCAAACGATGTGGTGACGGTGATTGCCACCGAACCCTTGACCGAAAACGAGACCTGGACCCGTTACGAACCGGGCCAGTGGAGCCTATGGCGGCGCGGCGAATGCGTCAGCCAGGGCACAACTGCATAAGGACGTTGATTATGTTGCTCAGCTATCTGCGCCTGGTGTTGTTTGCCATTGGCTTGTTGGTCGGGGTGCAAGTCCCGGGGTTTATCAACGACTACGCCAAGCGGGTCGAGGCCCATTTGATCGAGGCCCAGACCGGCCTGCGCGGTTTTGAAAGCACTGCGCAGCAGTTCTTCAAAGGCGATTTACAGGCCCTGGTCGCCCATTACCGCGCCAGCGATGACCCGGTATTCCGCAGCGATGCCAACAGCCTCGGCAGTTTGCTCGATCGCCAGCTAGCGTTGGACAAGCAGTTCCAGGCCATGCAGGGGCCGTGGTACATCCGCGCCTTGCAGGTGGCGGTGGCCGCCGACCCGGATATCCGCCGGGAAACCTGGAATGGCTACAGCTACCAGATCCTCCTGACCCCCGAGGCCATGGGCTGGGGTTTGGGCGGGGCGATGCTGCTGTCGTTCGGCCTGGAGTGCCTGTTCCGTTTGATTGACTGGGTGGTGCTGGGCGGCAAGCGTCTGCGCCAGAGCCGGCCGATTGAAGAGCGGGACCTCAAAGGCCTCTGAGTACGCCACAGATCCCAAGGTTGGAGCCAGCTCCCACCGGGAGGAATGCAGCTTCACGCTCTGGCTCTGCTTTTGATCCGGCTTTTGATCTGGCTTTTGATTTGGCTTTTGATCTTGATCTTAGGCGCCCCGTTAAACCACGATGGCCGCAGGCAGGTATTGCGCAGTGGGCACCCCGGCATGGATGCCGGGGTAGCCGCGACACGGCCATGGATGGCCGATCGCGGCGGGCCCACGGAGCAATGCCTGACTGCGGGCATGCCGAGCCTAGGCGAGGCACCGAGTGGTGGGGCAAGAGCGTTTTGCTTACTTTGGCGCTTCTCCAAAGTGAGCCGCCGTAAGGGCGGAACCCTAAGCGGCCGTGACCGCAGCAATGGATATGTACACATACCCAGAGGATAGCGGTGTAGATTCCTATGCTGCGATAGCGTCACCGCGGTGCAACCGATGTACCGAGGTGCTCGCATCGCAGGCAAGCCAGCTCCCACACAAGCCAGCTCCTACACAAACCAGCTCTCACACAAGCCCGCGCCTGCTAGGTTTAATCGGGTTTCTTCTGGTTGAGCACCATGCGCTCTTCACCCACTTCCTCGGCATACCGCGCCGCTACGCTTTGGCACAGCGCGACGATTTCCTCCACCAACTCCACCCCCACCCGCCACGACACCACCACCTGCAGGTTCGGCAAGCGCTGCGCCATGGGCAGCAATATCAACTCACCCCGCGCCAACTCTTCGCTGACCAGCACCGGCGGCATCGCGCCGATACCGAAGCCGTCGCGCAGCAAGCGGGTTATGGCCGACACCGAGTTCACGCAGTTCATGCGCGGCGCCGCGACGCCATGGGCTTGCATCAGGCTCAGTACATCCTGGTGCGGATGGGAGTTTTTCGAGTAGGTGATGATCCGTTCCTGGGCCAGTTCGGCGAGGGAGGTGTAATCACGGTTGTAGATAGAATGGCTGGCGACGATCCAGCCCATGGGGTGGCTGGCCAGCTCCAGGCTGCGCACCGATTCCTGGCGCAGCAGGTCGGTTTGCAGGATCAGGTCGAGAAAGCCTTTTTGCAGCTGATCGCAGAGGTTCAGCGCGGTATCGGCGACCAGCTCGATTTCCACCAGGGGGAAATGGTTCATCAACTCGGTCACCAAGGGGCTGAGCCAGGTATGGATCACCGTGTCCATCACGCCGATACGGATGCGTCCGACCTTGCTGCTGGTGGTTTCCAGCGACTGCTTGAGCCCCTGCATGGTGATCATCATCTGCTCGGCATACTCGAGCACCTTCACCCCATCCGGGGTCAGGCTCACGCCACGCGAGTCACGCAGGAACAGTTTCACCCCCAACTCGCCTTCCAACACCGCAATGCGGCTGGAGATCGAGGCCTGGGTGGTGAACAGCTTCTCTGCCGTGAGCCGGAAGCTCTTGAGTCGGGCCACCCAGACGAAGGTTTCGAGGAACTTCAAATTCATGGGATCAACTTTTTCTTATGCATGGATCGGTTTTTATTAGTTGGACGCAACAGGGGCTGCGCGCCAAAAATCGGGCTGTCTCACGATAAGCGTCGTCGGGGCTCAGGACAACATCGTTGCGAGATCTTGGTAAAAGATCCCACACTACAAAAAAATAAAGCCTACAGGAGTCTTCACCGTGAGCCGCCTGCTATTGAACTGCGACATCGGCGAAAGTTTTGGTGCCTGGACCATGGGTCTGGATGCCGAGGTCATGCCATTCATTGATTGCGCCAATATCGCCTGCGGCTTCCACGCCGGCGACCCGAGCATCATGCGCAAGACCGTCGCCCTGGCGTTGCAGCATGGCGTGCAGATCGGTGCGCACCCGGCGTATCAGGACCTGGCAGGTTTTGGCCGGCGCTCCATGGCCTATGCACCCCAGGAAATCCAGGACCTGCTGCATTACCAGATCGGTGCCCTCGATGGTATTTGCCGGGCCCAGGGTGGCCGGGTCAGCTACGTCAAACCCCATGGTGCGATGTACAACGACATGATGGCCAAGCCTGCGCAACTGCGTGCAGTGATCCAGGCCGTGGCGGCGTATGACGCCAGCCTGCCCTTGATGCTGATGGCCACCCGTGACAACAGTGCCGCCCAGGCCTTGGGGGATGAGTACGGCGTGACCCTGTGGTTCGAAGCTTTCGCCGACCGCGCCTATGACAACGCCGGGCATCTGGTCTCGCGGCAGTTGCCGGGCGCGGTGCATCACGATGCACAGGTCATTCTCGAGCAGGCCTTGACCATTGCCCGTGGCGATACCCTGGTTGCCAGCGACGGCAGCCCCTTGCTGCTGCAGGCCAACACCCTCTGCGTGCATGGCGATAACGCCAGCTCGGTGGCGGCGGTGCAGCGTATTCGCCAGGCGTTGACGCCAGCATGAACCCACGGATTGAAGTGGTAGCCATCGACTGCCTGATGGTGCGCCTGTTTGACGTGATCGCCGAAGACAACATGCCCTGGATGCTCGCTGCCACGCGCCGCCTGCGCGAGGGGTTTGGCGCGGCGCTGGTGGACCTGGTGCCTTCCTACACGACCCTGATGGTGCATTACGACCTGCTGGCGCTGAGTCCGGCACAGGCGCGGGAACTGATCAATCAGGCCCTCACGGGCTTGCAGCCCCAGGCCCAGGGCAGCGGGCAGTGTCATGTCTTGCCGGTGTGGTACGACCTCAGCGTCGGCCCTGAGCTGACCTTGCTCGCCCAGCGCAGCGGGCTTGCGGTCAACGAGGTGATTCGCCGCCACAGCCAGCATCAATACCAGGTCTTCGCCCTTGGTTTTGCCCCCGGTTTTGCCTTTATGGGGCTGGTGGAAGAGCAACTCGCGGCGCCGCGTCTGGGCACCCCGCGCAAACGGGTGGCGGCGGGCAGCGTCGGCATCGCCGAGCGTCAGACCGCAGCCTATCCGGTGGAATCCCCGGGGGGCTGGAACCTGATCGGGCGCACCCCGGCCAAATTGTTCGACCGCGAACGCGACGGCTACAGCCTGATGCAGCCGGGCGACAGTGTGCGTTTCGAAGCCATCGGGCGTGCTGAATTTATCAACCTGGGTGGCGATGACACGCCCTTGGAGGCCCAGGTATGAGCCGCTTGTTGATCGAGGCCAGCACCGCGCTGTGCTTGTTGCAGGATGCCGGGCGTTTTGGTGTGCGGCATCTGGGCGTGACCCAGGGCGGCGCGCTGGATTGGGTGTCGATGTCCTGGGCCAACTGGCTGCTGGGCAATCCGCTGGATGCGCCGGTGGTGGAAATCACCCTGGGCGGTTTTACCGTGCAGGCCGAGGAGCTTTGCGTGCTGGCGCTGGCCGGCGCGGACCTGGGCGCGTACATCGACGAGCGCGCCATCAGCCCAGGCCGCAGTTTCATTCTGCAAAAAGGCCAGCGCTTGCGCTTCACCCAACCCCACCGCGGTGCACGGGCTTACCTGGCGGCGCCAGGCGGGTTTGACGCGCCCAAGGTGCTGGGCAGTTGTGCCAGTGTCGGGCGCGAAGCCCTGGGCGGGCTGGACGGTTTTGGCCGGGCCCTGGCTGAAGGTGGGTCCCTGGTGTATTCCGGTACCGGCAGTGAGTTGCGTGAGTTGCCGGTTGAGCGGTTGCAATCCACCGCGCCCCTGGACGTGATCCTCGGCGCGCAGATCGGCCAGTTCAGTGGCCAGAGCCTGTTCGATGCCTTCAATACCGAATGGACCCTGGACAGCCGCGCCGACCGCATGGGCATGCGCCTGCTGGGCAAGCCGTTGGCGTATCAGGGGCCGTCGCTGATCTCCGAAGGCATCCCGTTGGGTGCGATCCAGGTACCGCCGGATGGGCAGCCGATTGTATTGCTCAATGATCGCCAGACCATTGGCGGCTACCCGCGATTGGGGGCTTTGACGCCATTGGCGTTGGCGCGCCTGGCCCAGTGTCTGCCGGGGGAGAAGGTGAGGCTGGCGCCGGTGATGCAGGAGACGGCGCATCGCGAGCATCTGAGCTATTTGCAGCGATTTACGAATCGCTAAAGGCATCGCAGGCAAGCCAGCTCCCACATTTGGGCTGCATTCACAAAGCAAAATATGTGAATGCATGCTGAATGTGGGAGCTGGCTTGCCTGCGATAGCGGCGGTGAATCCACCCCCTACTTGGAGAGAAACCGCATCCCCTCTTCAAGCCCGCGCAAGGTCAACGGATACATCTGGTCCTCAATCAAATCCCGCACGATATTGGTCGACGAGGTATAGCCCCAGGTGTCTTTCGGGTACGGATTAATCCAGATCAGCTTCTTGTACTTCTCCATGAAGCGTTGCATCCACACATACCCCGGCTCTTCGTTCCAGTGCTCCACGCTGCCACCGGCCTGGGTGATTTCGTAGGGGGCCATGGCCGCGTCACCGATAAAGATCACTTTATAGTCGGCGCCGTACTTGTGCAGCAGGTCCTGGGTCGAGGTGCGCTCGGAAGTGCGGCGCATGTTGTTCTTCCACACCGATTCATAAATGAAGTTGTGGAAGTAGAAGTACTCCAGGTGCTTGAACTCGGTCTTGCAGGCCGAGAACAGCTCTTCGCAAGTCTTGACGTGGGCATCCATCGAACCGCCGATGTCGAACAGCAACAGCAGCTTGACCGTGTTGCGCCGTTCCGGGCGCATCTGGATATTCAGCAGGCCGGCGTCACGTGCGGTGTGGTCGATGGTGCCGTCGATATCCAGCTCTTCGGCTGCACCCTGGCGCGCAAACTTACGCAGGCGGCGCAGGGCCACCTTGATATTGCGCGTGCCCAGCTCCACCGAGTCATCGAGGTTCTTGTACTCGCGCTGGTCCCAGACCTTGACCGCCTTGCCCTGGCGCTTGCCGGCATCGCCCACGCGAATGCCCTCGGGGTTGAAGCCGCCGGAACCGAACGGGCTGGTGCCGCCAGTACCGATCCACTTGTTGCCGCCGGCGTGGCGCTCCTTCTGTTCCTCCAGGCGTTTCTTGAACTCTTCGATCAGCTTGTCCAGGCCGCCCAGGGATTGAATCTGCGCGCGCTCTTCATCGCTCAGCGAGCGCTCGAACTCCTTGCGCAACCAGTCTTCGGGAATCAATGCCTGCAAGTGGTCGTCGAGTTTCTCCAGGCCATTGAAGTAGGCGCCGAACGCCCGGTCGAACTTGTCGAAGTGGCGTTCGTCCTTCACCAGGATCGCCCGGGACAAGTAATAGAACTCGTCCATGTCAGCGAAGGTCACCCGTTGTTTCAGGGCGTTGATCAGGTCCAGCAGCTCACGTACCGAGACCGGCACCTTGGCTGCACGCATTTCATTGAACAGGTTGAGCAGCATGGCAAAAGCCCTTATCGAGTGCCGCGACGGCTCATGAACGCCAGGCGCTCAAGCAGTTGCACATCTTGCTCGTTTTTCACCAGGGCGCCGGCCAGGGGCGGGATGGCCTTGGTTGGATCACGCTCGCGCAGCACCGCCTCGCCGATGTTGTCGGCCATCAGCAGCTTGAGCCAGTCCACCAGCTCGGAGGTGGAGGGCTTTTTCTTCAGGCCGGGGACCTTGCGCACGTCGAAGAACACGTCCAGCGCTTCGCTGACCAGGTCTTTCTTGATGTCGGGGTAATGCACGTCGACGATTTTCTGCAGGGTGGTGCGGTCGGGGAAGGCGATGTAATGGAAGAAGCAGCGACGCAGGAAGGCGTCCGGCAGCTCTTTCTCGTTGTTGGAGGTAATGATGATGATCGGGCGCTTCTTGGCCTTGATGGTCTCGTCGATTTCGTAGACGTAGAATTCCATCTTGTCGAGTTCTTGCAGCAGGTCGTTGGGGAACTCGATATCGGCCTTGTCGATCTCGTCGATCAGCAGGATCACCCGCTCCTCGGACTCGAAAGCCTCCCACAGCTTGCCTTTCTTCAGGTAGTTGCGCACGTCGTGGACCTTGTCCACACCCAGCTGCGAGTCGCGCAGGCGGCTGACCGCATCGTATTCATACAGGCCCTGGTGCGCCTTGGTGGTGGACTTGATGTGCCAGGTGATCAACCGCGCGCCAAACGATTCGGCCAGTTGTTCGGCAAGCATGGTCTTGCCGGTGCCCGGCTCGCCCTTGACCAGCAGCGGACGCTCCAGCGTGATGGCAGCGTTGACAGCCAGTTTCAGGTCATCGGTGGCAACGTAGGCCTGGGTGCCTTCGAACTTCATTTCTCAATCCTCGAACATGACGCCGGTAGTCAGCATGCCTGCGACTATAGCGCGCAGCCCCGGTGACTGTGAACGCAGACGGGTTATTCAGTCTCTGAATGACCAGTCACGCCAGGGTCACTCCGCACTGGGTTTGGGTTGTTCGTAGCGGGCGTTGAACGCCTGGACGAAACCATTGCGCAAAATCTGCAAAAACGCCTGGAACGCGCTGATATCTTGCTGGTGAACGCTGCCGCTGAGTTCCACCCGGGTGGCGAACTGGTTTTTGCTCTGGTTCTTCAGCACGGTTTCGCTGGCACCGACCACGGCTTCCCAGATCGAGCGGAAAATCCCCTTGTCCTGGTTCTCCACGTCCTGTTGCCAGTCAAACACCTCCACATCCCGCAGCAGCGGCTTGATATAGCCGGTCAATTGGGCTTTTTCAGCCTGGGCTTCAATCACCACGTCGCCGGTGCCGGCATTGAAGTCGAACTTGCCGTAGGCCGAGGCGAAGTCGTTCATGCGCTTGAGCTGGATATCACGGGCGCGCAAGCGGAACTCGAAGTCTTCAAAATTGCTCAGCGGGTCGAAGGTCGCGCTGGCTTCCAGCGGCGCATGCCCCAGTAACAGGGCCTTGCCGTCAAAGCGCGCATCGCGCTTGCCTTCGACGTCCACCACGTTGGTCAGGTTGTAGAAGCTGGCATTGACCTGGGTGGCGCCCATATTGACCGGCGGCTTGGAGCTGAAGTTGTGGAAGGCGATCTTGCCGTCGTCGATCCGCACTTCGTTGAGGGTAATGGGCAGCAGCTTGCCCAGTTGGGCGCGCCAATCGGTGCCGCGACCGGTCTGGGACGCCTGTTTGTTGGCGCCGCCGTCGACGAAGTTGAGTTCCGGCTTGACGAATTGCACTTCGGCCACCACCGCGTGGTCGTACCATAAGGAATGCCAACTGACCGACAAGTCGATCACTGGCGCCTTGACGAACGGCACGGGCACCTTGCCATCGACCTTGACGATCTGCAGGCCATTGATCCGGTACGCGCCGCGCCACAGGGCCAGGTCGACATCGGTCACCTGGCCACGGTAGTCGCCCATGTCGGCGAGTTTTTCATTGAGGTAGTTGCGCACCAGGTAGGGCAGGGCGATATCCAGTGCCACCAGCACGACCACCAGCCCGGCGACCGTCCATATCGGCCAACTGTAGCGACGCTTCATAGGTTATTCCTCCCTGTGTATAGGCGATTGACTACACAGGCAGCGGCAACGTTCCTCGACTGGACGCCTTGGAGTACGAGGCATACCCTTGTTGCCTTCCTGAAAACCGCCTAAAGGACCCCGCCATGAGCCGCATTTTTGCAGACAACGCGCACTCCATCGGTAACACGCCCCTGGTTCAGATCAACCGTATCGCGCCCCGTGGCGTGACCATCCTGGCCAAGATCGAAGGGCGTAACCCTGGGTATTCGGTGAAGTGCCGGATCGGCGCGAACATGATCTGGGACGCGGAAAGCAGCGGCAAACTCAAGCCGGGCATGACCATCGTCGAGCCGACCTCAGGCAACACCGGGATTGGCCTGGCCTTTGTCGCCGCGGCCCGTGGCTACAAATTGTTGCTGACCATGCCCGCGTCCATGAGTATCGAACGGCGCAAGGTGCTCAAGGCCCTGGGGGCCGAACTGGTGCTGACCGAGCCGGCCAAGGGCATGAAAGGCGCCATCGAGAAAGCCAGTGAAATCCTTGCCAGCGACCCGGCGACCTATTTCATGCCGGCCCAGTTCGACAACCCGGCCAACCCGGCCATCCACGAAAAAACCACCGGCCCGGAAATCTGGAACGACACCGATGGCGCGGTGGATGTGCTGGTGGCAGGCGTTGGCACGGGCGGGACCCTCACGGGTGTATCGCGCTACATCAAGAACACTGCAGGCAAGCCGATCCTCTCGGTGGCGGTGGAGCCCATCAGCTCGCCGGTGATTACCCAGGCGTTGGCTGGCGAAGAGATCAAGCCCAGCCCCCACAAGATCCAGGGGATTGGCGCGGGTTTTGTGCCGAAGAACCTTGATCTGTCGATGGTGGACCGGGTGGAGCTGGTCAGTGACGATGAATCCAAGGCCATGGCCCTGCGGTTGATGCAGGAGGAAGGCATCCTGTGCGGGATTTCCTGTGGCGCGGCCATGGCGGTGGCGGTGCGTCTGGCCGAAAAACCGGAAATGCAGGGCAAGACCATCGTGGTGATCCTGCCGGACTCCGGTGAGCGCTACCTGTCGAGCATGCTGTTCAGCGATCTGTTCACCGATCAGGAAAACCAGGCCTGACGTTGCAGGTGTCGGTGTACCGAAATCGGGTTGATCCATATCAGCCCGGTTTTATGCCTCATATGCATAATTGATTGCTCGCCGCGGGCCCCTTAAAACGGATTGTTGGATAACGCGGGTTTTTCCTCCGGCCCGGAGTGTTTATCATGGCCGGCTGCTATGTCTGGTTTCCCGCTGCCGGGAGGCTATTTCCAGGAGTTGCTGCATGACCTTTTCTTTGGCCGCCAAGCTGTCGGTGCTGTTGCTGTTTATCGGCAGTACGCTGTACGTGCATTTGCGCGGCAAGGCACGTTTGCCGGTGCTGCGCCAGTTCGTCAACCATTCGGCGTTGTTCGCCCCGTACAACGCTTTGATGTACATCTTTTCGGCGGTGCCGTCCAAGCCCTACCTGGACCGCAGCAAGTTCCCCGAGCTGGATGTGCTCAAGGACAACTGGGAAGTGATTCGCGACGAGGCCATGCACCTGTTCGACGAAGGCTATATCCGCGCCGCCGAGAAGAACAACGATGCCGGTTTTGGCTCGTTCTTCAAGAAAGGCTGGAAGCGCTTCTACCTCAAGTGGTACGACAAACCGCTGCCGTCGGCCGAGCTGCTGTGCCCGAAAACCGTGGCCCTGGTCAGCAGCATCCCCAACGTCAAGGGCGCCATGTTTGCGCTGTTGCCCGGTGGCAGCCACCTCAACCCCCATCGCGATCCGTTCGCCGGCTCCCTGCGCTATCACTTGGGGTTGTCGACACCCAATTCCGACGACTGCCGCATTTTCGTCGATGGCCAGATCTACGCCTGGCGTGATGGCGAAGACGTGATGTTCGACGAAACCTACGTGCACTGGGTAAAGAACGAAACCGAGAAGACCCGGGTGATTCTGTTCTGTGATATCGAGCGACCACTGAGCAACCGGCTGATGACCCGCATCAACCGTTGGGTCAGTGCCCAGCTAGGCCGTGCAACCGCGCCACAGAACCTGGATGACGAGCGTGTGGGCGGGATCAACCAGGCCTACGCCTGGAGCAAGAGCTTCAGCGATCGCTTCAGTGGGGTGGTCAAGCAGTGGAAGCGCAAGCATCCCAAAGCCTATCGCATCATGCGGCCGGTGTTGGCGGCGGTGGTGGTTGTGGCGTTGGTGTATTGGTTATTTGGCTGATGGGTTCAAAAAAACCGCTCGTATGAGCGGTTTTTTTATACGTTCTCCCATGCAGCCTCCACAATTGATCATTAATTGAACATGTTTTCGAAGCTATTGGTTCTCTACCGCTATCACAAGCCTGCCCCGTGAATCGAAGTCAAAGCCCAGGTTTTGATAGAGGGGAGATGCGTCGATGCAGTAGCAAGGCGTAAGGCTTTGGATCGGTAGAGCTGGTATCGCAAGGCGCCGCGTGTTTTTGGCATTGGCGGTCATGAGTCGAAAGTCTCCTTAAGTGGAGTGCGTTGGTTTTTCCCAAGGCTAGAGGTGGTTTCTCAACGTGTCCTTACTGGCCTTTTGGCAAAGCCATTGCAAAGCGTGTCGCCGGCTGGTTATAGTCGGCGCCAGGTGTTTCGCAGCACCTTTCATCCCTTCAAAAAAGATCAGCCCATGCCTGCATCCCCACGCATAGCGGTAGTCGATTCAGCGGTCAACGCTGCGGTCGTGCCGTGCGGGAATCAGCAGCCTGTGCAGATCAGTCATTACCCCCCACCTGTCAGTAGCACGCCGGTGTACGCAGTCGTATCACCGCCGGGCGTTGGCGTTTCGGGCTGATCAGCAAACTGCTGTTCCCCGTTGCCCGCCTGTACCGAACCTACTGAATTTCAGCCTTGGCTGAGTTGGCTTTTTGCCTGACTACAGGTGTTCTTATGTCTGTTATTTCGAAACAATCCGTGGCCGCGGCGGCCTCGACGAGCCTGTTTGTCCTGCTGTGGAGCAGCGGGGCGATTTTCTCCAAGTTGGGCCTGGCCCATGCGTCACCCTTTGCCTTCCTGTTGATTCGCTTTGCCATTGCCCTGGCGGGCCTGGTGCTGCTGGTGCCGATCCTCAAGCTGCAGTTGCCGCGCGCGGGCAAACCGCTGTGGTATGCGGCGGCCACCGGGCTGGTGCTACTGGGGGCCTATCAGATTTTTTATCTGCTGGCCCTGGACCTGAAGGTCACCCCCGGCGTGATGGCGACCATCATGGGTGTGCAACCGATCCTCACCGTGGTGCTGATGGAGCGCCAGCGTTCATGGCGCCGGATGTTCGGCCTGGCGTTGGGCCTGGCGGGCCTGATCATGGTGGTGTACCAGGGCATCGGTCTGGCCGGCATGTCCCTGGCCGGCATGCTGTTTGGTTTGCTGGCGCTGGCGAGCATGACCCTGGGCTCGATCATGCAGAAGCGCATCACCGATAACCCATTGGGCACCTTGCCGGTGCAGTACCTGGCGGGCTTGTTGCTGTGCGCAGTGTTCGTGCCGTTCCAGCCCTTTGCTTTCGAGCACAACAGCGGCTTCTACCTGCCGGTGCTGTGGATGGGGCTGGTGGTGTCTGTGTTGGCGACGCTGCTGCTATACCGCCTGATTGCACGGGGTAACCTGGTGAATGTCACCAGCCTGTTCTACCTGGTGCCGGCAGTCACTGCGGTGATGGACTACCTGATCTTCGGCAATCGGCTGGCAGTGCTGAGCGTGCTGGGGATGGGTTTGATCATCATTGGGTTGGTATTCGTCTTCCGTAAAGCGTGATACCCCTGTGTAGGAGCCGAAAGCCGGCTCCTACACAGCTTTGATCAATTTCCCCGGCCGCAGCACCAGCCACAATGCCCCCGCGATCAACATCCCGCCGTACAGGTGCGCCATGGACAATGGCTCATCCAGCAGCAACGCCCCCCACAACACGCCGAATGGCGGAATCATGAAGGTGACCGTCATCGACTTCACTGGCCCGATGGAGGTCAGCAAACGGAAGTACAAGATGTAGGCGAACGCCGTACACAGCAGTCCCAGGCCCAGCAACGACAACCACACATTCCAGCCGCCCCAGCTGGCCGGCGGATGGCTGATGGCGTTCCAGCCAAACCAGGGTAAGAGAAACAATGTGGCGCCGAGCATGCTGCCCAGTGCTGAAAGACGGCTGTCCAGGCCACCCTGTTGATCCAGCCAGCGGCGCGCCAGGAAGCCGGCGAAGCCGTAGCAGGTGGTGGCCAACAGGCAGGCGAGGGCGCCCATCAGCAGTTCCAGGTCAAATGCCACCGGCCCGGCCCGCGTCAGGATGCCTACGCCGAACAGCCCCAGGCACACCCCGGCGATTTTCGAGGGGGTCAGCCGTTCATGGAAAAACAGCCCGCCAATCAACACCCCCATCAACGGCGTCGTCGCATTGAAAATCGCCGAGTAACCCGCCGGCAAGACCTGGGCCGCCACCGAATACATGGTGGCGGGAATGCCCGAGTTGATCACCCCCAGCAACAGCACGGTCTTGAACTTGCCCTGGAAGTCCCAGCGCACCCGCAGTAGGGCCAGGATCACCAGCAGGCCGGCGGCGGCTATCGAAACGCGGAAAAACGCCGTGGGCAGCGTACCGATTTCCGGTGCGATGATTCGCATGAACAAAAAGCTCGCGCCCCAGATGGCGGCCAGTACCAGCAGGTACAGGGTGTCGACAGGTCTCACGGACAACTCCTTCTTAACCAGGGCGAGAGTGTTGCCCAGGGGCCTGCCTGACACAATCTTTTACGTATCCACTGCACAATAAAGCGCGTCACCCAGCCACTGAGGTGCACGGCCAGGGTTTGAAGCCCCTCTATCCGGGACACAGCTCCCAGCAAAAATTGTACTTCTCCTGGCTGCGGACACTGGCTAATCTCAGGTCTTCCGAATGCCCGCAGAGGTCTCCGACATGCCGCAGCAAACGTCTGCCATCGACACCGCGCAGTCCATCGCCCAGATGATCCTCGATGGCTTCGACGATTACCGCGAACACTTTCGCCAGATCACCGACGGCGCCCGTGAGCGTTTTGAAAAGGCCCAGTGGCAAGAGGCGCAAACTGCCTCGGCGGCGCGGATCAACCTGTATGAAGAGAAGGTCGGCGAAGTCACCACGCGTTTGCGGGCTACCTTCGACGAGGGCGCGCTGCTGGATATCCAGTCCTGGCCCCTGGTCAAGAGTGCCTATATCAGCCTGATCGACCTGCGGTTTGACGATGAGCTGTCCGAGACCTGGTACAACTCGATCTTTTGCGGGCTGTTCAGCCACGACCTGATCAGCGACGGCTGCATGTTCATCCATACCACCCGCCCGAGCCTGCGCCGCGCCCGTGCTGCGCAAACCCGTACCTACAAGCCCCAGGGCCAACTGGCGGGCATGCTCGAGCAGATCTTCAGCGACTACCGCTTCAGCGAGCCCTACGCCGACCTGCCCGCCGACCTGCAGCGCCTTGAAGCACAACTGCGCGAGAACCTGCCGGACTGGGTGTGCAAGGATCCGGACCTCAACGTCGAGCTGTTTTCCTCGGTGCTCTATCGCAACAAGGGCGCGTACCTGGTGGGCCGCCTCTACACCCGCGATGAACAGTGGCCGCTTGTGATTCCGCTGCTGCACCGCGAAGGGCAGGGTATCCGCATCGACGCGCTGATCACCGATGAAGCCGATGTGTCGATCATCTTCTCGTTCACCCGCTCCTATTTCATGGTGGATGTGCCGGTGCCGGCGGAATTCATCGGCTTTCTCAAACGCATCCTGCCGGGCAAGCACATCGCCGAGCTGTACACCTCCATCGGCTTCTACAAACACGGCAAGTCGGAGTTCTACCGGGCGCTGATCAACCACCTGGCCAGCACCGATGACCAGTTCATCATGGCCCCGGGCGTGCGCGGGATGGTCATGAGCGTGTTCACCCTGCCGGGTTTCAACACGGTGTTCAAAATCATCAAGGACCGTTTCTCGCCATCGAAAAACGTCAACCGCGCCACGGTGATCGAGAAGTACCGCCTGGTGAAAAGTGTCGACCGGGTCGGGCGCATGGCCGACACCCAGGAGTTTGCCGACTTCCGTTTCCCCTTGAGCAAATTCGAGCCTGAATGCCTGGCCGAATTGCTGGAAGTGGCTGCCGGCACAGTCGAGGTGGAAGGCGACACGGTACTGATTCGCCACTGCTGGACCGAGCGGCGCATGACTCCGCTCAACCTCTACCTGGAGAACGCCAACGAGGCCCAGGTGCGCGAAGCCCTCGAAGACTACGGCCTGGCCATCAAGCAATTGGCGGCGGCGAATATCTTTCCCGGCGACATGCTGCTGAAAAACTTTGGCGTCACCCGTCATGGTCGCGTGGTGTTCTACGACTACGACGAGATCTGCTTCCTCACCGAAGCCAACTTCCGCCATATCCCGGCACCGCGCACCCCGGAAGATGAAATGGCCTCCGAGCCCTGGTACTCAATCGGCCCGCTGGACGTGTTCCCCGAGGAGTTCCCGCCATTTCTGTTTGCCGATGCCGGGCAACGGCGTTTGTTCGATGAGCTGCACGGCGAGTTGTACAACGCCGACTACTGGAAAGGCCTGCAGGAGGCGATTCGGGCGGGGAAGGTGATTGATGTGTTCCCGTATCGGCGCAAGGGCCTGGATAACGAATAGGCGCTAAACCCTGTGGGAGCTGTCGAGCCCCGGCGAGGCTGCGATAGCGCTGGGCCTGGCAGCATTGATGTTGGCCGTGCCGCCGTCATCGCAGCCTCGCCGGGGCTCGACAGCTCCCACACGTGATTTACGCGGCCTTTAACGTTGTGTGCGCTTTTCTGCCACAATTGCCGGCCGTGCATAAATAGACGACCTTCAAAGTACCTGATGACTGACCAAGCGCCCGCTATCGACCAACTCCTGAAAAACCTCGATCACGCCATGCTCGCCGACCGCCACCGCTTGCGTCGGCAGTTGCTTGAGCTGCGCAAGAAGCCCGATGAGGAGAAGCTGGCGCAGTGGGTGGCGCGCATGCAGGCGTCCTGTGCCCAGGTCACGGCGCGCGCGGCCAGCGTGCCGCAGGTCCGCTATGACGACAGCCTGCCCATCGCCGCCAAGCGCGACGAGATCAAGGCGGCGTTGCTCAAGCATCAGGTGCTGATCATCGCGGGCGAAACCGGCTCGGGTAAAACCACGCAGTTGCCGAAGATCTGCCTGGAAATCGGTCGCGGCCAGTACGGCTTGATCGGCCATACCCAGCCCCGGCGGATCGCCGCGCGCAGTGTGGCGAGCCGGGTCGCGGAAGAGTTGGCCACCCCGCTGGGGGCGCTGGTGGGCTATCAGGTGCGGTTCGAGGACCAGAGCGACGCCAACACCCTGATCAAGCTGATGACCGACGGCATCCTGCTGGCCGAAACCCAGAACGACCGATACCTCGAGCGCTACGACACAATCATCGTCGACGAAGCCCACGAGCGCAGCCTGAACATCGACTTCCTGCTTGGTTACCTGAAGACCCTGCTGCCACGCCGCCCGGACCTGAAAGTCATCATCACCTCGGCGACCATCGACCTGGAGCGCTTTTCCAAGCACTTCGACGATGCGCCGATTGTCGAGGTCTCCGGGCGCACGTTCCCGGTGGAAACCTGGTATCGCCCGCTGACCCTGGAGCAGGACGAGGAAGGCAACCGCGTCGAAGACGACTTGACCGTGGACCAGGCGATCCTTGCCACCCTTGATGAAATCGCCGCCTTTGAACGCAGCGAGCGCAAGAGCCCAGGCGATGTGCTGGTGTTCCTGCCCGGTGAGCGCGAGATCCGCGATGCCGCCGATATGCTGCGCAAGGCCCAGCTCAAGCACACGGAAATCCTGCCGTTGTACGCGCGCCTGTCGCCGGCCGAGCAGCAGCGTATTTTCCAGTCCCATCCGGGGCGGCGCGTGGTGCTGGCAACCAACGTCGCGGAAACCTCGCTGACCGTGCCGGGCATCCGCTATGTGATCGACAGCGGCACCGCACGCATCAGCCGCTACAGCTACCGGGCCAAGGTCCAGCGCCTGCCGATCGAGGCGATTTCCCAGGCCAGCGCCAACCAGCGCAAGGGCCGCTGCGGTCGGGTCGAGCCGGGCATTTGCGTGCGCCTGTTCAGCGAAGAAGATTTTATCGGGCGCCCGGAATTTACCGACCCGGAGATCCTGCGCACTAACCTGGCGGCGGTGATCCTGCAGATGCTGCACCTGCGCCTGGGTGAAATTACCGACTTCCCGTTTATCGAGCCGCCGGATGGCAAGGCCATCAGCGATGGCTTCAACCTGCTGCAGGAACTCTCGGCGGTGGACCGTAACAGCCAGCTGACACCCCTGGGCCGGCAACTGGCGCGCCTGCCGGTGGACCCGCGCATGGGCCGCATGCTGTTGGAAGCGGCCAAGCTCGGCAGTTTGCAGGAAGTGCTGATCGTCGCCAGTGCCATGTCGATCCAGGACCCGCGCGAGCGCCCGCCGGAGCGCCAGCAAGCGGCCGACCAGGCCCACGCGCAATGGAAGGATCCCGATTCGGACTTCGCCGGGCTGGTCAATCTGTGGCGCGGCTTTGAAGAGCAGCGCCAGGAACTGACCGCCAGCCCGCTGCGCAACTGGTGCCGCAAGAACTTCCTCAATTACCTGCGCCTGCGTGAGTGGCGCGACTCCCATCGCCAGTTGAGCCTGATCTGCCGTGATATGCAGTTGACGGTCAACAAGGAACCGGCGGACTTCGCGAAACTGCACAAGGCGGTGCTGTCCGGCCTGTTGAGCCAGATCGGCCAGAAAACCGAAGACGGCGACTACCTCGGCGCCCGCCAGCGGCGCTTCTGGATTCATCCGTCATCGGGCATCGGCAAGAAGCGCCCGCAATGGTTGATGACCGCCGAACTGGTGGAGACCACCAAGCTGTATGCGCGCATGGTGGCCAAGATTGATGCCGACTGGATCGAGCCATTGGCCGGGCACCTGATCAAGAAAAACCACTTCGAACCCCACTGGGAGAAGAAGCGCGGCCAGGTCGTGGCCTTTGAACAGATCACCCTGTTCGGCCTGATTGTGGTGGGGCGCCGGCCCGTGCATTACGGGCCGGTGGACCCCGTGGTGTCCCGCGAGCTGTTTATCCGCGAAGGCCTGGTGCGTGGCGAGATCCAGTCCCGGGCCAAGTGCCTGACTGCCAATCAACAGCTGCTGGAGCAATTGGACGAACTGGAAGCCAAGGCCCGGCGCCGCGATATCCTGGCTGACGAAGAAACCCTGTACGCCTTCTACGACGCGCGCCTGCCGGCAGAGATCCACCAGACGGCGACCTTCGACAGTTGGTACAAGATCACCAGCCAGAAAGACCCGCAACTGCTGATCATGCGCGAAGAAGACGTGCTGGCCCGCGAAGCCAGTGAAGTCACCGCCGCCCATTACCCTGACACCTTGCACCTGGGCGACCTGGCCCTGGCCTTGAGTTATCACTTTGAACCCAACCACCCGCGCGACGGTGTGACCTTGCGCGTGCCCGCACCGCTGTTGCCGGCCTTGCCCGCCGAGCGCCTGGAGTGGCTGGTGCCCGGGCTGATCGAAGCCAAGTGCATTGCCCTGGTGCGCAACCTGCCCAAGGCCCTGCGCAAGAACTTCGTGCCGGTGCCGGACTTCGTCAAGGCCGCGCTGCAACGGATCGAATTTGCCCAGGGCTCGCTGCCCCAGGCGCTGGGGCGTGAGCTGTTGCGCATGACCGGCGCGCGGGTCAGCGACGAAGCCTGGAGCGAAGCCGCGCAGCAGGTGGAAAACCACCTGAAGATGAACCTGGAAGTGGTCGATGCCCAGGGCAAGTTCCTCGGTGAGGGCCGCGACCTGGCAGCGCTGACTGCGCGGTTTGTCGAAGCCAGCCAGGCCGCCCTGGCAGTGCCGCAAACTGCCAAAAGCCAGCAGCCGGTGGAGGCCAAGGTCTTCGCGGCGGTTGCCGAGACTACCCAGCAGAAGATTGCGGGCCTGTCGATGACGGTGTATCCGGCGCTGGTAGAAGAAAACGGCACGGTCAAGGAAGGACGTTTCTCCACGGCCGCCGAAGCCGAGTTCCAGCATCGCCGCGCCTTGCAGCGCTTGTTGATGCAGCAATTGGCCGAGCCGGCAAAATTCCTGCGCGGCAAGCTGCCGGGCCTTACCGAGCTGGGGCTGATGTACCGCGAGCTGGGACGTATCGACGCCCTGGTGGAAGACATTTTGCTGGCCAGCCTCGACACCTGCGTGCTGGAAGGCGAGGCCAGCCTGCCCCGGGATGGCGCGGGCCTGGCAGCCCTGGCCGAGCGCAAGCGTGGTAGCTGGACCGAGCACGCTGAACGCCTGGCGCGCCTGACCCTGGAAGTATTGAAGCTGTGGCATGGCCTGCAAAAACGTTTCAAGGGCAAGATCGACCTGGCCCAGGCCGTGGCACTCAACGATATCAAGCAGCAACTAAGCAACCTGGTGTACCCGGGCTTTGTGCGCGAGACCCCGGCGCAGTGGTTCAAGGAACTGCCGCGCTATCTCAAGGCCATCGAGCTACGCCTGGAAAAACTGCCCAGCCAAGTGCAGAAGGACCGGGTCTGGAGCAGCGAGTTGAGTGGTCTGTGGAGCCAGTACCAGACGCGCCTGAACAAGCACACCCAGGAAGGCAAGCGCGATCCGCAGCTGGCGCTTTACCGCTGGTGGCTGGAGGAATACCGGGTGTCGTTGTTTGCCCAGCAGTTGGGCACCAAGGCACCGATTTCCGATAAGCGCTTGAGCAAACAGTGGAGCCAGGTCGAACCTTGACCTGTAGTGCCGGTGGCGGGTGTGCGCGTGACAGGCGCCAAACCCCCCGGTTTATGGCAAACTTCGCCGCTATAAATGCCGGGATCGTCTAGATTGGCTGTATCAGCCTCGACGCGCCGGGACAAAGCGTTTCCCCGTTTGATGTCCGCGCGGCGGACTAGAGCGACTTACGGTTTGGTACGAAGGTACCAATCCCTTCTGCCTGAACAGATTTAGAGGAACGACCGTGCATAACGTCGTCATCAGCGGCACAGGCCTGTACACCCCGGCCAACAGCATCTCCAACGAAGAGCTGGTGCAGTCTTTCAATGCTTACGTTCAACAGTTCAATGCCGACAACGCCGTGGCCATCGAGCAGGGCGACGTTCAGGCGTTGACCGAATCCAGCGCCGCCTTTATCGAAAAGGCTTCGGGTATCAAGAGCCGTTTTGTCATGGACAAGGACGGCATCCTCGACCCCAAGCGCATGACCCCCCGCCTGCCGGAGCGCTCCAACGACGAGTGGTCGATCCTCTGCCAGATGGCCGTGGGCGCCGCCGAGCAAGCCCTGCAGCGTGCCGGCAAGACCGCCGCCGATATCGACGGGGTGATCGTCGCCTGCTCCAACCTGCAACGCGCCTATCCGGCCATTGCCATCGAAGTCCAGGAAGCCCTGGGCATCCAGGGTTTTGGTTTTGACATGAACGTGGCGTGTTCTTCGGCGACTTTCGGTATCCAGAACGCCTGCAACAGCATCCAGCTGGGCCAGGCCCGTGCGATCCTGATGGTCAACCCGGAGATCTGCACCGGCCACCTGAACTTCCGTGACCGTGACAGCCACTTCATCTTTGGCGACGCGGCGACTGCGGTGATTCTGGAGCGTGCCGACCTGGCGACGTCCGAGCACCAGTTCGACGTGGTGAGCACCAAGTTGCTGACCAAGTTTTCCAACACCATTCGCAACAATTTCGGCTTCCTCAACCGCGCGGCGGAAGAGGGGATTGGTGCACCAGACAAGCTTTTCGTGCAAGAAGGCCGCAAAGTCTTCCGTGATGTCTGCCCGATGGTTGCCGAATTGGTCGGCCAGCACCTGACGGAAAACCAGTTGAGCGTTACCGATGTGAAACGCTTCTGGCTGCACCAGGCCAACCTGAGCATGAACCATCTGATCGTCAAGAAGCTGCTGGGCCGTGAAGCCGAGATCGAAGAAGCGCCGGTGATTCTCGATACCTACGCCAACACCAGTTCGGCAGGTTCGGTGATTGCGTTCCACACCTACCAGGACGACCTGCCCAAGGGCGCGCTGGCGGTACTCAGCTCGTTTGGCGCCGGGTATTCGATTGGCAGCGTGATCCTGCGCAAGCGCTAAGAACCAGGCAATTGCGGTCACGTCTTGCACAATGAGGTTTTGAATGGCAGCAGCCGACGACGCGCACCTGCTTGAACGCCTGCTCAAGGGTGAGCAGCAGGCCTACAAGGAGTTGGTCACCACCTACCAGAGTGCGATGCGTGCAGTGGCCTACGCCATCGTTGGCCAGCGCCATGCCGACGAGGTGGTGCAGGACGCCTGGCTCTCGGTGGTGCGCAGCCTTGCCCGGTTTGAGGGGCGTTCCAGCCTCAAGACCTGGCTGCTGACCATCACCGCCAACTCGGCCAAGGGGCGCTACAAGCAGAACCGTCGCGAGGTGTTGCTGGACGACCTGCCGTCGCCCCATGGCACCATCGGCGATGAGCGCTTTGCCGCCGGCGATGAGCATTGGCTGATCGCGCCCTTTGCCTGGCACCAGGACACTCCCGAGGCGCTGCTCACCGAAAACGAGCTGCGTGAGTGTCTGGAGCACACCTTACTGAGCCTTTCCGAGCTGCAAAGCAGCGTGCTGCTGTTGCGCGAGCGCCAGGGGCTGGAGCTGGAGGAGATTTGTAATCTTCTGCAGATCTCGCTCTCCAATGTGCGTGTACTGCTGCACCGGGCGCGGCTTAAAGTCTTCGCTACGGTGGAGCATTTCGAGGAAACCGGCGAATGTTGACCTGCAAAGAACAAGTGGCGCGCTCCAGCGATTTTCTCGATGGGCAACTGACCTTTCGTGAGCGCCTGTTGATGCGCCATCACTTGATGTTTTGTGCCAATTGCCGGCGCTTCATTCGCCAGATGCGCCTGATGCAGGCCACCTTGCGCCTCCTGCCCGAACCGCCGGTGAGCGATGCCGAGGCGTTGGCTGAACGCCTGGCTTCGGAGCGTAAACGCAACTCCTGACCCTAGAGCTGTCTGCGCTTCCCAAGGCCTGCGACGTCATTGTCGTGGGCTTTTTTACGTCGTTGAAAAGCCTTTCGGTGAAAAACATTGCAGGTTTGTAAGTTTTTTTCACCTTTTTTTCACCTGGCATTTCTCGTACTTTTTCTGCTCAAACCCACGCCGGCCGTAGCGTTGCGCTTATTCCCGGTGGTTGTAAGAAAGTTCCCCTGTAATAAAATATTTATCTTGCGGCAACTTGTCTGAAATATCCCCTCGCCAAGATCCCCTCCCAACACCAGCGGGCCAGAACCCGTGTGTTTTCCAACGCAAAAGACCACCAATTAGGGGAATTCTTCGATGATCCGTAAGCACTTCGCCGGTTTCGCGGCCAGCGCCCTGGCCCTGGCCGTTACCGCCCAGGCTTTCGCTGGTACTGTCACTACTGACGGCGCCGATATCGTTGTCAAAACCAAGGGCGGCCTTGAGGTTGCTACCACCGACCAGAACTTCAGCTTCAAGCTGGGTGGTCGCTTGCAAGCCGATTACGGCACATTTGACGGCTTCTACACCAAGAACGGTGACTCGGGCGACGCTGCTTACTTCCGTCGCGCCTTCCTGGAACTGGGTGGCACCGTCTACAAGGATTTCAAATACCAGCTCAACTACGACTTCTCCCACAACTCGGGTAACTCCGACGACGGTTACTTCGACGAAGCGTCCATGTCCTATGTGGGCTTCAAGCCGGTGACCATCCGCGTCGGTCGCTTTGACCCGGATTTCGGTCTGGAAAAAGCCACCAGCTCCAAGTGGATCACCGCCATGGAGCGTAACTCGGCTTACGAGGTTGCAGACTGGGTCAACACCCACGAAAACGGCATGGGCATCCAGGTCAGCGGCACTGCGGCTGATATGTTCTACGGCTCCGCCAGCCTGGCTTCCAAGGACATCAACGACGAAGACGGCAAGGGCGTGAAGCAATTCAACGGCCGTATCGTGTTGGCACCGATGAACAAAGGCGGCAACGTCCTGCACTTCGGCTTGAACCTGGCGGCACGTGACCTGAACGACGCCGCCTTCGACTCGCGGATCCGTCCGCGTCTCGGCGCCCGTGGTGTAGCAACTACCGGTGGTAACGATGCCGGCTCCAACGGCAACCGCGCGACTTTCGGCGGTGGTGTGGGCCTGAACGCCAGCAACCTGACGGCGGTTGGCGCCTACGATACCGACACGGTATTCGGGGGTGAATTTGCCTTCGCCAGCGGTCCATTCTCGGTGCAGGCTGAAGCCCTGAGCCGCAAGATGAAAGCTGACAGCAATGCCTACCAGGACGTGAAAACCAGCGGTTTCTACGGCCAACTGGCCTACACCCTGACCGGCGAATCCCGTGCCTACAAGCTCGACGGCGGCAAGTTCGACGCCATCAAGCCTGAGAACAAGCAGTACGGCGCCTGGGAAGTGTTCTACCGCTACGACAACATCAAGGTTGACGACAAAAACATCGTCGTCAGCAGCGCTACCCGCGAAACCGGCGATGCCAAGGCCAACGTCAACACCCTGGGTGTGAACTGGTACGCCAACGAAGCGGTCAAGCTGTCCCTGAACTACAGCAAGGTCAGCACCGACAAGATCACCAACGCCAATGGCGATGACAGCGGTGATTCCATCGTCGGTCGTGTGCAGTACGTGTTCTAAGCAACGGTCATACCGCTCCAACGCGCTCTTTCTTCATCCGTTAAAGCGCGATCCTCTTTTTTACCCCGCCGATTGGCGGGGTTTTTTTTTGCTGCCCGCGCGGGCGGCGGGTTCTGTCAGAATGGCCTGAATATTGTGAGCGAGCGTTTACCGTCGGGGAATGGCATGCCGTTGAAACGTTTGAATAGCCTGTCCGAAGTATCGCCTGATGAATGGAACGCCTTGGTCCCCGAGGATCAGCCGTTTCTGCGCCATGCCTTCCTCAGTGCGCTGGAAGACAGTGCCAGCCTTGGCCGGCATTCTGGCTGGCAGCCGGAGCACTTGCTGCATTACGAGGGAGAGCGGCTGGTGGCGGCGCTGCCCAGCTACCGCAAATGGCACTCTTATGGCGAATACGTGTTCGACCATGGCTGGGCTGACGCTTGCGCACGCGCGGGCATCGAGTACTACCCCAAACTGCTGACAGCAGTGCCTTTCAGCCCGGTCAGCGGGCCGCGCTTGCTGGTGGCCAATGGTGCGGACGGCCTGGAGTTGCTCCAGAGCCTGCCTGGTTACCTGGAAATCGAAGGCCTTTCCAGTGCCCATATCAACTTCACCGATGCCCTGGCCGATGCTGCCCTGGGCCAGCAACCCGGTTGGCTTGCGCGTCTGGGTTGCCAGTTCCACTGGCAGAACCGCAGTTATCGCAACTTCCAGGACTTCCTCGACGCCCTGAGTTCGCGCAAACGCAAACAGATGCGCAAGGAGCGCGAACAGGTCGCGGGGCAGGGCATCGAGTTCGAGTGGCTGCAAGGCCATGAGCTGAGCGAGGCCCAGTGGGATTTTGTCTACGCCTGCTACGCCAACACCTACGCCGTGCGCCGGCAGTCGCCGTACCTGACTCGCGCGTTTTTCAGCCTGCTGGCCGAGCGCATGCCGCAGGCGATACGGGTGGTGCTGGCCAAGCAAGGGGCGCGGCCGGTGGCCATGGCGTTCAGCCTGGTGGGGGGCGACAGCCTATATGGCCGCTATTGGGGCTGCCTGGGCGAATTTGACCGGCTGCATTTCGAGACCTGTTTCTATCAAGGCATGGACTACGCGATCGCCAATGGCCTGCAGCGTTTCGACGCCGGGGCCCAGGGCGAGCACAAGTTGATCCGTGGGTTTGAGCCGGTGATTACCCATTCCTGGCACTACTTGCGCCATCCAGGCTTGAAAACCGCCGTGGCGGATTTCCTGGAGCGCGAGCGGGTGGGGATTCTGGCGTATGCCGAGGAGGCGCGTTTGGCGTTGCCTTATCGACAGGTGTAGGAGCCAGCTTGCCGGCGATGACGGTGTATCTGCCCATGATGTGCTGGCAGGGAGTCCGTTATCGCCGGCAAGCCAGCGTCTACAAGGTGCATGCGGTTGGATCAGGCCTTTTCTTCCTTGCCCAACCAACGGTAGGTGATGCCACCGATCACCGCGCCAAGGATCGGCGCCAGCCAGAACAGCCACAGTTGCTGGATTGCCCACCCGCCGACAATCAGCGCAGGGCCGGTGCTGCGGGCCGGGTTGACCGAGGTGTTGGTGACCGGAATGGAGATCAGGTGGATCAGCGTCAGCCCCAGGCCAATGGCGATGGGCGCCAGGCCAGCAGGCGCACGACGGTCGGTGGCGCCGAGGATGATCAGCACGAACATCGCGGTCATCACCAGTTCAGTGACAAACCCCGCCGCCATTGAATAGCCCCCCGGCGAATGTTCACCGTAACCATTGGATGCCAGCCCCGCCGCCAGTTCGAAACCCGGTTTGCCGCTGGCAATGAAGTACAGCAAGGCCGCTGCCACCACGCCGCCAATGACTTGCGCGACGATATACGCAGGCATCTCCTTGGCCGCAAACCTGCCGCCGACCACCAAGCCCACGGTGACCGCCGGGTTGAGGTGACAGCCGCTGATATGGCCAATGGCAAATGCCATGGTCAACACAGTAAGCCCGAAGGCCAGCGATACACCCAACAGGCCGATTCCGACATCCGGGAAGGCTGCGGCCAGAACGGCACTCCCGCAGCCACCCAACACCAGCCAAAACGTACCCAACCCTTCCGTAACGGAACGTCTGAACAGAGACATGAACGCGTCCTTCTAAATCAACGGGTGTGATGCTTCCCTGCAGTCTGATGTCAGGGCCCTCCTGGACCCTGATTGCAGTACAGCAGGATTGTGATACACGGCCAGCAAGATAGAAAAAACTGTCAGAATTGTTCGGAATTGATAGCGCCGTTAGTAGTCCGAAATCAGTCGATACCTACGAAACCTCCGGTCTGGTGCTGCCACAATCGTGAGTACAGGCCGCCATGTGCCAGCAACTGGGCATGGCTGCCACTCTCGGCGATCTGGCCTTTTTCCAGGACCACCAACCTGTCCATTCGGGCAATCGTGGACAGGCGGTGAGCGATGGCGATCACCGTCTTGCCTTGCATCAGGGTTTCCAGGCTTTCCTGGATGGCCGCTTCCACTTCCGAGTCCAGGGCCGAGGTGGCTTCGTCCATGATCAGGATCGGTGCGTCCTTGAGCAGGACCCGGGCGATAGCGATGCGCTGGCGTTGCCCGCCGGAGAGTTTCACCCCGCGCTCACCGACGTGGGCATCCAGGCCAATCCGGCCCTCGGCGTCCGACAGCAGCGGGATAAATTCGTCGGCGCGGGCCTTGCGGATCGCGTCCCAGAGCTCTTGGTCAGTGGCATCGGGCTTGCCATACAGCAAGTTGTCGCGGATCGAGCGGTGCAGCAGCGAGGTGTCCTGGGTAATCATGCCGATGCGTTCGCGCAGGCTTTCCTGGGCCACTTCGGCAATGTTCTGGCCGTCGATCAGGATGCGTCCGCCTTGCAGGTCGTAGAGGCGCAGCAGCAGGTTGACCAGGGTCGATTTGCCGGCACCGGACGGGCCAATCAGGCCGATCTTCTCCCCCGGGTTGATGACCAGGTTCAGGCCACCGATGATGCCGCTGCTCTTGCCATAGTGGAAGTCGACCTGTTCGAAGCGCACTTCGCCGTGGGGCACGCTCAGGCGCGGGGCGTTTTCGCGGTCGATCACCGCCAGCGGTTGGGCGATGGTTTTCAGGCCGTCCTGGACCATGCCGATGTTCTCGAAAATGCCGTTGACCACCCACATGATCCAGCCGGACATGTTGACGATGCGGATCACCAGGCCGGTGGCCAGGGCAATGGCACCGACCGAGATCAGCGACTGCGTCCACAGCCACAGGGCCAGGCCGGTGGTGGTGACGATCAGCAGGCCGTTCATGGTGGTGATGACCACGTCCATGCTGGTGACCACGCGGCTGGCCAGCTGGGTTTTTTCGGTCTGCTCGATGATCGCTTCCTTGGCGTACTCCTGTTCGGACTGGGTGTGGGCGAACAGCTTCAAGGTGGTGATATTGGTGTAGCCATCAACGATGCGGCCCATCAATTTGGAGCGCGCCTCGGACGAGATGACCGAGCGTTCCTTGACCCGTGGCACGAAGTAGCGCAGCGCCAGGCTGTAGGCGATGATCCAGGTGACCAGCGGGATCATCAGGCGCCAGTCGGCTTCGGCGAACAGCACCAGGGAGCTGATGGCGTAGATTGCTACGTGCCAGATGGCATCGACGGCGGCCACGGCCGAGTCGCGCAGCGAGTTGCCGGTCTGCATGATGCGCTGGGCAATACGCCCGGCGAAGTCGTTCTGGAAGAAGTTCAGGCTCTGCTTGAGCACATAGCTGTGGTTCTGCCAGCGGATCAGGCTGGTCATGCCGGGGCTGATGGTCTGGTGCACCAGCAAATCGTGCAGGGCACCGAAGATCGGGCGCAGCAGCAAGGCAACCACGGCCATCCAGATCAACTCGGTGGCGTGGATCTGGAAGAAGTTGGCCGGCGGCGTGCCTTGGGCCAGGTCGATGATGCGGCTCAGGTAGCTGAACAGCGCCACTTCAATCAGCGCGCCGATCAGGCCCACCACCAACAGCGCGGCAAAACACGGCCACACCTGGCGCAGGTAATAGAGGTAGAAGGGTAGGACTTTATCCGGAGGTGCCGCGCTGGGAGCGTCGCGGAAGATGTCGATCAGTTGTTCAAAACGACGATAGAGCATTAGGTCTGACGCCCGCCGGGCGGGCTCTCCTTGTTAAAGACGCGCGCGGCCTTGTGGGCGGCGCGCGCAACTCCCTGTGAACCTTAGTCGATGCGCTTGGCCGACTTGATCAGGACAGGGTCGATAGGCACGTTTTGCATGCCTTGTTTGGTAGTGGTTTGCGAGTTGACGATGATATCGACCACGTCCATGCCCTTGACCACTTTGGCGAACACCGCGTAGCCCGCATCGCGGCCTGGGTCGAGGAAGGCGTTGTCGGCCACGTTGATAAAGAACTGGCTGGTGGCCGAGTTCGGATTGCTGGTGCGGGCCATGGACAAGGTGCCGCGCACGTTATGCAAGCCGTTGCTGGCTTCGTTCTTGATCGGCGCTTCAGTAGGCTTTTGCGACATCTGCTGGGTGAACCCGCCACCTTGCACCATAAAACCCGGGATCACCCGATGAAAAATGGTGTTGGTGTAGAAGCCCTTGTCGACGTAGGACAGGAAGTTCTCGGTACTGATCGGCGCCTTGACCGGATCCAGTTCGATTTCGATGTCGCCATTGGTGGTGGAGATCAATACGTGTGGTGCCTTGGCCGGCGTGGCCGCCATCAGGTTGGCAGCAAACAGAACAGAACCGGCAAAAACGGCGATTTTTTTCAGCATGGGTCAGTGATCCTGGGAAGTGGTTTCGACTGTCTTGAGAAAATCGAGCAGGGTTGTGTTGAAGGTTTCGGGTTGGTCCAGCGGTGTCGCGTGACGCGAATCCTCGATCACCACCAACCGCGCATCAGGCAGCAGTTTTACATAGATTTCTTTTTGCGCCACTGGGGTGTAGTCGTGGTCGGCGCTGATGACCAGGGTTGGACAGGCGATTCTGCAGAGTCGTTCCTGTACGCCCCAGCCCACAATGGCATCGAAGCTGGCGAGGTAAGCACGTTTGTCGTTTCTTGCCCAGCGTTCGCGCATTTTGCGCCGCAGGTCGGCCTGTGCGGGTTTGGGGAACAACCGGTCGCCGAGTGCCTTGCCGATGGTATTCAAGCTGAGCACGCGGGCCAGGCCCCAGCGCTTGGCCCATTGCCAATAGTCATTGGCGCTGCGCACCTTGACCTCGGGCGCGCTGTTGACGATACACAGGCTTTTGAGCAACTGCGGTTGGTCGACCGCCAGTTGAAAGGCGATCATCCCGCCCATCGACAGGCCGACCACATGGGCAGCGGGCAGTTGCAGGTGTTCGATCAACGCCACCAGGTCTGCGGTAAAGCCGGCGATGCTGTAGCGCTCCCGGGGTTTGTCGGAGCGCCCGTGACCGCGCACATCCAGCAGCACCAGGCGGTAATGCCGGGACAACACGGGGATTTGCAGTTCCCAATCCTGGCAACTGGAGCCCAGGCCGTGGATCAGGATCAGTGGCACGCCGTGGCCATATTCCTCGTAATGCAGGGTGCAACCTTCATGTTCGAAATAGGCCATGGGTGAACTCCGTGTCAGGCTTGCCGGGGAGCGGCAAAGGGTGCGTCCAGCGGTGCAGTGTCGAAGGTGCGCAGCAGCTCGACCAGAATCTGCGTGGCCGGGCCCAGGGGCTTGTCCTTGTTCGAGTACAGGTAGAACGTGGGGTGGCGGCTGCCGCCTTGCTCCAGGGGCAGTTGCTTGAGCAGGCCTTCCTTTAGCTCACGCTCGATCATGTGCCGGGGCAGCCAGGCAAACCCCAGGCCGCTGCCGACGAAGGCGGCGGCGGTGGCCAGGCTGCCCACGGTCCAGCGCTGCTCGGCGCCGAGCCAGCCGACGTCCCGCGGTTGCTGGCGACCGGAGTCGCGGATCACCACCTGCATCTGGCTTTCCAGGTCCTGGAAGCTCAGTTCGCGGTTGAGTCGGTGCAACGGGTGTTCAGGGTGGGCCACGGCGACAAATTCCACGTCGCTCATTTCCGTGCCCAGGTAGCCGGGAATGCTGAAGCCGCTGATCGCCAGGTCGGCCACGCCTTCAATCAGCAGCTCCTCGACACCCGACAGCACTTCTTCGCGCAGGCGCACGCGGCAGCCCCGGCTTTGCGGCATAAAGGCGGTGAGGGCGCGCACCAGGCGGGCGTTGGGGTAGGCGGCATCGACCACCAGGCGTACTTCGGCCTCCCAGCCTTGTTCCATATGATGGGCCAGGTCTTCCAACTGGCTGGCGTTTTTGACCAGTTGCCGGGAGCGGCGCAACAGCACCTCGCCGGCCTCGGTGAGCACGGCCTTGCGCCCGTCGATGCGCAATAGAGGCACGCCCAACTGGTCTTGCATGCGGGCCACGGTGTAGCTCACCGAGGATTGCGAGCGGTGCAGCACTTCGGCTGCCTGGGCGAAGCCGCCATGGTCAACCACGGCTTGCAACGTGCGCCATTGATCAAGGGTCACGCGGGGCGCTTTCAAGATGAGCTCCTCTTGTCCTAAGCTGGCGGTCCTTATTGGAGACTGCCGAATGAGAAAATTCTGTTGTGTATTGCTGGCACTGTTGCCGTTGAGCGCGTTCGCCTATCCGATCGACGTGTCAAAGTCGATCAAGGGGGTCAGCATCGACTACAACGCTTCCGATGTTGACGGTGATATCAGCTCCATCCAGCTCAGTAACTACGGCAGCAATGACGCTGCGTGTACGGTCGCGTTTACCAATGGCCCGGAGCCAGCGCGGGTGCGCAAGGTCACGGTCCCTGCCGGGAAAAGCACCAACACTACGGTCAAGTTCAGCCGCGCGATTATCAAGATGCGGATCAAACTGACCTGCGAACCCAAATAATTCGCTGCGGGGCCTTGGCCATGCCCCGCTTATAAACAACTTTATAGATGGGTTATAGCAGTTTTTTGCGCTTTTTTATCGAATGGGCTCTGTTTAACCTTCACTCCATCGACTTACAGCAATTACCGATGGAGCTTACAAAGCCATGTCTAACGTTCTGATCATCGAAAGCAGCGCCCGCCAGCAGGATTCTATTTCCCGCCAACTGACCCAACAGTTCATCAGCCAATGGCAGGCGGCCCATCCGGCCGATCAGATCACCGTGCGCGACCTGGCCGTCAACCCAGTGCCGCACCTGGACGCCAACCTGTTGGGCGGCTGGATGAAGCCGGCCGAGCAGCGCAGCGTGGATGAGCAGGCGTCCCTGGAGCGCTCCAACCACCTGACCGACGAACTGCTGGCCGCCGATGTGCTGGTGATGGCCGCGCCGATGTACAACTTCGCCATCCCCAGCACCCTCAAGGCCTGGCTTGACCATGTGTTGCGGGCCGGCGTGACCTTCAAGTACACCGCCACCGGTCCCCAGGGCCTGTTGACCGGCAAGCGCGCGTTTGTGCTGACCGCCCGTGGTGGCATCCACACCGGCGCGAGCAGCGATCACCAGGAACCGTATCTGCGCCAGGTCATGGGTTTTATCGGGATCCATGATGTGACCTTTATCCACGCCGAAGGGGTGAACCTGGGTGGCGACTTTCAGGAAAAGGGCTTGAACCACGCCAAGGCCCTGCTGGCACAGGTTGCCTGACGCGTTAATCGCCAGATAATCGCACGGTGTTTTTATAGCCCCACGCAACCCTTCAAGTACGCGTATCGAACCTCCCTTTGCACTTGTTGCTCCTGAGTGCTCCTGCCCGACTGCCGCTTTAGCGAGGTCGGGTTTTTTTTGCGCCGAGTTTCGCCCCGCCGTGAAAGACGCTAATGTCGCGCCCATTCGAATATGAGGCGCACATGGGCTACTTACTGATTGTCACGCTGATCCAGGCGTTTTCCTTCAGCCTGATCGGCGAATACCTGGCGGGTCATGTCGACAGCTATTTCGCCGTGCTGGTGCGCGTGCTGCTGGCCGGGCTGGTGTTTATCCCCCTGACCCGCTGGCGCTCGGTGGAGCCTGCGTTCATGCGCGGCATGCTGCTGATCGGCGCGTTGCAGTTCGGCGTGACGTACGTGTGTCTGTATTTGAGCTTCCGCGTGTTGACGGTGCCGGAGGTGTTGCTGTTCACCATCCTCACGCCATTGCATGTGACCTTGATCGAAGACGCGTTGAACCGGCGCTTCAACCCCTGGGCGCTGATTGCCGCGCTGGTGGCGGTGGCGGGGGCGGCGGTGATCCGCTTTGACCAGATCAACCCGGACTTCTTCATGGGCTTTTTGTTGCTGCAACTGGCCAACTTCACCTACGCCGCCGGGCAGGTGCTGTACCGGCGCCTGGTGGCACGACACCCGAGCGACCTGCCGCACTACCGGCGCTTTGGCTATTTCTACCTGGGGGCATTGGCCGTGGTGTTGCCGGCGTTCCTGCTGTTCGGCAAGGCCAACTTCCTGCCTGAAGCGCCGTTGCAGTGGGGTGTGTTGCTGTTTCTGGGCCTGGTCAGCACTGCCTTGGGTCTGTACTGGTGGAACAAGGGCGCCTGCCTGGTCAACGGCGGCACCCTGGCGGTGATGAACAACCTGCATGTGCCGGTGGGGCTGCTGCTCAATCTGCTGATCTGGAACCAGCATGAGCCGCTGGGGCGCCTGTTCCTGGGCGGGGCGGTGATTGTGGCGGCGGTGTGGATCAGCCGGTTGGGGATTCGCCCGGCGCCGCTCAGCCGGCAATGATCGTTCCCAAAGGTGGGGGCGGGCTTGCCCGCGATAGCGGACGATCAGTAACAGATGTGTTGACTGACCCACCGCTATCGCGGGCAAGCCCTCTCTAACCAGGCGCTGCTTCGCGCCTGGTTAGAGCGTAGCCTTCTCCGGCACCGGCAAATGACTGGCACCCAACACCGCCGGCAGTACTCCGGCCCGCAGGTCATTACCACTCGGCTGCTGATACAGGCTCAAACCAAACTCCGGCAGCACCGCCAGTAAGTAGTCAAAAATATCCCCCTGGATCCGCTCGTAATCCGCCCACGCCGTGGTGCGGGTAAAGCAGTAGATTTCCAGGGGCACACCCTGGGAGGTGGTCTGCATCTGGCGCACCATGCAGGTCATGTTCGGTTGGATATCCGGATGGCTCTTCAGATAAGCCAGGGCATAGGCGCGGAAGGTGCCCAGGTTGGTCATGCGCCGGCGGTTGGCCGACAACTGCGCGCTGTGGCCCTGGGCTTCGTTCCAGGCCTTCAATTCTGCCTGTTTGCGGCTGATGTAGTCGGTCAGCAGGTGGACCTGGGTCATCCGCACTTCTTCATCATCACGCAGGAAACGCACGCCGGCCGCGTCGATAAACAGGCTGCGCTTGATCCGCCGCCCGCCCGAGGCCTGCATGCCGCGCCAGTTCTTGAACGATTCGGACATCAGGCGCCAGGTGGGGATCGAGACGATGGTCTTGTCGAAGTTCTGCACCTTGACCGTATGCAAGGTGATGTCCACCACATCGCCATCGGCGCCGACCTGGGGCATTTCGATCCAGTCGCCGACCCGCAGCATGTCGTTGCTGGTCAATTGCACACTGGCGACAAATGACAGCAGCGTGTCCTTGTAGACCAACAGGATCACCGCCGACATCGCACCCAGCCCTGACAGCAGCAACAGCGGCGAGCGGTCGATCAAGGTTGCAACGATGATGATCGCGCCAAACACGAACAGCACCATTTTCGCCAGTTGCACATAGCCCTTGATCGAGCGCGTGCGGGCATGTTCGGTGCGTGCGTAGATATCCAGCAGGGCGTTGAGCAGGGCGCTCATGGCCAATACCTGGAACAGAATGGTGAACGCCAGCGCCACGTTGCCGATAAACAGCGTGCTGGTCTTGCTCAATTCCGGCACCAGGTGCAGGCCGAACTGGATCACCAGCGACGGCGTCATCTGGGCCAGGCGGTGGAAGACTTTGTTATGGCGCAGGTCATTGAGCCAATGCAGGGCAGGTTGGCGGCCGAGCAACTTGACCGCATGCAGGATCAGGTAGCGTGCCACCCGTCCGACCAGCAGGGCCACCACCAGCAGCACCAGCAAAGCCAGGCTTGAATGCAGTAGCGGATGTTGGTCCAGGGCACCCCAGAGGTCCTGGACGTTGAGCCAGAGCTGTTTGATATCCATGGTTTAACGCGATTCTTCTGTAAGACATGACGGGGCGATTAGAGCATTTAAGTGCTGCAAAGTTGTGCAGGCAGACAAATCACCTGACAAAAAACCATCTGTTTGGCCCACTTCGCGTAAAGAAACTCGGCCTGAGCGCCCGAAACCGTTACCCTATGCAGCTGATTTTTTGTATTTCTTCGAGGTAGCACCCGTGTTTTCCCAATTCGCCCTGCACGAACGCCTGCTCAAAGCCGTGGCCGAGCTTAAATTTGTCGAGCCTACGCCTGTGCAAGCAGCGGCCATCCCGCTCGCGCTCGAAGGGCGTGACCTGCGGGTGACGGCTCAAACCGGGAGTGGCAAGACCGCCGCTTTCGTCCTGCCGATCCTCAACCGTCTGATCGGCCCGGCCAAGATCCGTGTCAGCATCAAGACTCTGATCCTGCTGCCTACCCGTGAGCTGGCCCAGCAGACCTTGAAGGAAGTGGAACGCTTCTCGCAGTTCACCTTCATCAAGTCCGGCCTGATCACCGGGGGCGAAGACTTCAAGGTCCAGGCCGCCATGCTGCGCAAGGTCCCGGATATCCTGATCGGTACCCCTGGGCGGATGATCGAGCAACTGAACGCCGGCAACCTGGACCTCAAGGAAGTCGAAGTGCTGGTGCTGGACGAAGCCGACCGCATGCTCGACATGGGCTTTGCCGACGACGTGCAGCGCCTCGTCGAAGAGTGCGTCAACCGCCAGCAGACCATGCTGTTCTCTGCCACCACCGGCGGCTCGACCCTGCGCGAGATGGTCGCCAAGGTCCTGAACAACCCTGAGCACCTGCAGGTCAATAACGTCAGCGACCTGAACTCCACCACCCGCCAGCAGATCGTCACCGCTGACCACAATGTGCATAAAGAGCAGATTCTCAACTGGCTGCTGGCCAACGAGACTTATCAGAAAGCCATCGTGTTCACCAACACCCGTGCCATGGCCGACCGGATCTACGGGCGCCTGGTGGCGCAGGAGTACAAGGCGTTTGTATTGCACGGTGAGAAGGACCAGAAGGACCGCAAGCTGGCGATCGACCGACTCAAGCAGGGCGGCGTGAAGATTCTGGTAGCCACCGACGTCGCCGCCCGCGGCCTGGACGTGGAAGGCCTGGACATGGTGATCAACTTCGATATGCCGCGCAGCGGCGACGAATATGTGCACCGTATCGGCCGTACCGGGCGTGCCGGCAACGATGGCCTGGCCATCTCGCTGATCTGCCATGGCGACTGGAACCTGATGTCGAGCATCGAGCGCTACCTCAAGCAGTCGTTCGAGCGCCGCACCATCAAGGAAGTCAAAGGCACCTACACCGGGCCGAAGAAGGTCAAGGCTTCGGGCAAGGCCGTGGGCGTGAAGAAGAAAAAGGTCGACGCCAAGGGCGACAAGAAGAAAACCGGCGCCAAGTCGCCGACCAAGCGCAAGATCGCCAACCGGCCGAAGACCGACAACCTGTCGTTGGTCAGCAAGGACGGCATGGCGCCGCTCAAGCGCCGCAAGCCAGAAGCACCGGCTGCCGAGTAATACGCCAGCGCACTAAAAAACCGGACAATGTCCGGTTTTTTTATGCCCTCAGTTTTTCGCCTTGGCCGCCGCTTCCTTCAACTCCTTGAGTCGCGCCTCGATCAACTGGCACTTGTCGGGAAATTTCGCACTTTCGGTGTCCAGGTCCATCTGCTGCAGCTCGTCGTTGATTTCCTTGGCCTTGGTCGGGTTCTGCTGGGTGAGGGTGCTGACTTCCTTGGCCAGTTGTTCGCGTTTTTCCGTGGCTTCTTCCGGGGTACAGGCCCAGGCGGGCAGGGCGCTCAACAGGGCGGCGGCGACAGCCAGTTGCATCAGGGTTTTCATGGGGTAGACCTCCTTGGCGGTGATACCCGGTTGAGGGGGCTGGCCTGTGAAAAGTTCAGTGCAATCACGCCCGTCTACCCGGCTGAACGCCCGCAGCCGCCACAGGTCACAACTTTTGAAGGCACCCAGTCGGTGTGCCTGCAGGAGGATTCAGGATGAGCACTTACAATTGGGATCTGATCGAACGTCTGTTGCATGAAGTACAGAACGGCGAGGGCAGCTTTGCCCCGCGCAAATATGCCGAACAGGAAGCGGCCGATAAGGCCACGGCCGGCGAGTTCACTGGCGATCTGGATGCGTTGAAAAAGACCGCCGCCGATTACGAAGCGCTGTTGTTCAAGCGCGGCTTTATCGAGTCCCGGCCTGAAGACGAGGGCGGCAACGGCGAGAATTTCATTTTGACGCCCTTGGGTGCGCGGCTGCTGGCGCTGATCGACAGTTCCATCCCGGGTAACGATCACCCGCGCCAAGTGCTCGACGAGCAGGCCGACGCGCTGGACCCGGCGACGTTCGAGATGGTGGCCTCCAAGGCACAGATCGCCTGAGCACGCGCAAACTGTCAAATTGGTAATCTGGCGCTAAGCCAACTGACAGGCGCCGATCCCTACTCTGCAGTCATTCAATTGACGGGAACGGTATCGGCATGCACTCCAACACTTCTCGACGAACCTTCGTCAAAGGCTTGGCTGCGGCCGGCCTGCTGGGCGGCGCAGGCCTGTGGCGGCCACCGGTCTGGGCCCTGGCCAGCACCGGGCAGCCGGGTGTGCTGGCGGGCAGCGAGTTCGAGCTGTCTATCGGCCAGACTGCGGTCAATTTCACCGGCCACGTGCGCACCGCGCTGACGATCAACGGCAGCCTGCCAGGCCCGCTGCTGCGCTGGCGTGAAGGCGATACCGTAACCTTGCGCGTGCACAATCGCCTGGCGCAGCCGACGTCGATCCACTGGCACGGGATTATCCTGCCGGCAAATATGGATGGCGTGCCGGGCCTGAGTTTCAAGGGGATCGAGCCGGGCGGGGTGTATGTCTACCAGTTCAAGGTCAACCAGCACGGCACCTACTGGTATCACAGCCACTCCGGGCTCCAGGAGCAACAAGGGGTCTACGGCCCGCTGGTGATCGACCCCAGGGAGCCCGAACCCTTCACTTACCAGCGTGACTACGTGGTGATGTTCAGCGACTGGACCGACGAAGATCCCGCCGCCCTGATGAAAACCCTGAAGAAACAGTCCGATTACTACAACCTGCATAAGCCCACCGTGGGCGACTTCATCAAGGATGTGGCCGACAAGGGCTGGTCGGCTACTGCCGCCGACCGCCTGATGTGGGCGAAAATGAAGATGAACCCCACGGATCTGGCGGACGTCAGCGGCACGACCTACACCTATTTGATGAACGGCCAGGTCCCAGCGCAAAACTGGACCGGGCTGTTTCGCGCCGGTGAGAAAATCCGCCTGCGCTTTATCAACGGCTCGGCCATGACCTACTTCGATGTGCGTATTCCAGGCCTGAAGATGACGGTGGTGGCTGCCGACGGCCAGCCGGTAAAACCGGTCAGCGTGGACGAGTTGCGCATCGCCGTGGCCGAGACGTATGACGTGATCGTCGAGCCAAGCGAGGCGGCCTACACCCTGTTTGCCCAAGCCATGGACCGTACCGGCTATGCACGCGGCACCCTCAGCCGCCAGCCGGGATTACTGGCGCCGGTTCCAGCGCTGGCCCCGCGTCCCTGGTTGACCATGGACGATGTGGGGATGGGCGGCATGGACCACGGCGCCATGGGCGATATGCCGGACATGGACCATGGACAGATGGCCGGGATGGACGGCGGGGTGATGCAAGGCATGTCCGGCATGGATGGGCAGAGCATGGCAGGCATGGACCACAGTGCGATGCCCGGCATGGACCACAGCGCGATGGCGGGGATGTCGATGCAAAGCCATCCGGCCAGCGAAAGCAACAACCCGCTGGTGGACATGCAGGCGATGAGCACCTCGCCCAAGCTCGACGACCCGGGGATTGGCCTGCGAAACAACGGACGCAAGGTCCTGACCTATGCCGACTTGCGCAGCACCTTTGCCGACCCCGATGGCCGCGAACCCGGCCGCACCATCGAGTTGCACCTGACCGGGCATATGGAGAAGTTCGTCTGGTCCTTCGACGGGGTGAAGTTCTCCGATGCCGAGCCGCTGCGGCTGACCTATGGCGAGCGCGTGCGGCTGGTGCTGGTCAACGACACCATGATGACCCACCCCATCCATCTGCATGGCATGTGGAGCGACCTGGAAGACGAAAACGGCCAGTTCATGGTGCGCAAACATACGATCGACATGCCGCCGGGCTCGCGTCGCAGCTACCGGGTGACGGCCGATGCCCTGGGGCGATGGGCCTTCCACTGCCATCTGCTGTACCACATGGAAATGGGCATGTTCCGTGAAGTCCGGGTGCAAGAGTGAGGAGCCGACCATGAACCCTTTATTTCGACCTGTTGCACTGCTGATCGCCACCTGCGCACCGGTGGCGCTGGCCACTGCCCAAACCATGGATCACAGCCAGATGCAGGGCATGGCGCCCGCCAAGCCGGCGGCCACCAGCCACAGTCGCACGCCGATCCCGGTGTTGACCGACGCAGACCGTGCAGCGGTCTACAACGCACCGGGTGGGCACAAGGTGCATGACAGCGGTCTCAACTCGTTGTTTGTCATCAATCAGTTGGAATGGCAGGGCTCCGACGATGGCAATGCCCTGGGGTGGGATGTCAACGGCTGGGTGGGCGGCGATATTGATCGCCTGTGGTTACGCACCGAGGGCGAGCGCGCCAAGGGCAAGACCGAAAAGGCCGAGGTCCAGGCGTTATGGGGGCACGCTATCAGCCCCTGGTGGGATGTGGTGGCCGGTATGCGCCAGGACTTCAAGCCAGGCGACAGTCAGACGTGGGCGGCCTTCGGCCTGCAAGGCATGGTCCTGTACAACTTTGAAGCCGAGGCCACGCTGTTTGTCGGCGACGGCGGCCAGAGCGCCGCGCGCCTGGAAGGTGACTACGACATTTTGCTGACCAACCAGCTGGTCTTGCAGCCCACCGCCGAGGCCAACTTCTATGGGAAAAACGACCCCGGGCGCGGGATTGGTTCCGGCCTGGCAGACACCGAACTCGGGGTGCGGCTGCGTTACGAAATCCGCC
Organism: Pseudomonas sp. FP818; assembly: GCF_030687335.1. Taxonomy (NCBI): domain Bacteria; kingdom Pseudomonadati; phylum Pseudomonadota; class Gammaproteobacteria; order Pseudomonadales; family Pseudomonadaceae; genus Pseudomonas; species Pseudomonas sp. FP818. The sequence goes on from NZ_CP117427.1 coordinate 1,527,314, forward strand.
GCGAGTTTGCCCCTTATGTCGGCGTGACCTGGAATCGCGCCTATGGCCAGACGGCCGAATACGCCAGGGATGAGGGCGAGGACCGCAACGAGGTGCGCTGGGTCTTGGGTGTACGCCTGTGGTTCTGATGGAACACCACTTTACTAATAACCTGCCGTCATGAGCGGCCAGGAGCCTTGCATGTCTGTGTTTAAAGCGGTTGCGCTGTGTGCTGGACTGTTGATGAGTGTGCCGGTATTGGCACATCCGACGTTGTTGTCTTCATCGCCAGCCGATGGCGCCAAGGGCGCTGCCCCCGCAACCATCGAGCTGCATTTTTCGGAGAACCTGATAACGCAGTTCTCCGGGGCCAAACTGATCATGACCGCGATGCCCGGCATGGCCCATTCACCCATGCCGGTCAAGGCCAGCGTGTCGGGCGGCAGTGATCCCAAGGTGATGCTGATCAAGCCCACGGCGCCGCTGCCGGTCGGGACCTACAGGGTGGACTGGCGTGCGGTGTCGTCGGATACCCATCCCATCACCGGTAATCTGGTGTTCAGCGTCCAGCCATGAGTGACTTACTGGGTATCGCCTTACGGTTTGCGTTGTACCTGGACCTGATGCTGCTGTTTGGCTTGGGGTTGTTTGCTCTGTATGGCTTGAAGGCGTCGGAACGAGTGTCCGGTGTGGTCTTGAATATCAGGGGCTGGCTGGCCGGCACTGCCATCCTGGGCGTGCTGCTTTCAATGGCTTCGTTGCTGGTGATGACGCGGGCCATGAGCGGCGAGCAAGCGTGGCAGGCCCTTGGGCCGCATGTGCAGATGATGCTGTGGCAGACCGAGCTGGGCTTGACCTGGATACTGCGTATCGGGGCGTTGTGGTTCGCGGTGCTGGCTGTTATGGCCGGTGCGGCATGGCCCACCGGCAGTCTATGGCTGGCGACCTGTGCCGCCGGTGTCGCCCTGGCGACACTGGCCTGGGCCGGTCACGGCGCGATGAGTGACGGGGCGCTGCGCGCCTGGCACTTGATGGCCGACAGCGCACACCTGTTGGCGGCCGGCGCCTGGTTCGGGGCATTGGCGGCGTTTGGGCTGCTGTTGCTGCCTGGGAACACGCAGGACATTGCGCCAGTGAGGATCCTGGCCAGGGCGCTGACCGGCTTTGAGGTGGTCGGCGCGGTGCTGGTGGCGGTGTTGATAGTCACTGGCGTGGTGAATTACCTGTTGGTGGTCGGGGCGAAGCTGGACGGGATTATCCAGAGTACCTACGGCATTTTATTCAGCCTGAAACTGGCGTTGTTTGGGGTGATGTTGGCTATGGCGGCACTCAACCGCTTCCATCTGAGCCCGCTTCTGCTGCGGGCGGTGGAGACCGGCGAGCAGGCAATGGCCTGTCGTGCCCTGCGCCGCAGTTTGAGCCTGGAGTTTGGCGCGGTGCTGCTGATCCTGGGGTTGGTGGCAGGGCTGGGGACATTGGGCCCGATGTCGTCCGACTAGGCCGGGCTGTCCTTGAGGCACTTGAGTGCCTGGAAATCGCTGCGCACCTTAGCGATTCTCTGCACCAGCTTCTGGCGTTGTTGCACCGTGCTTTCGGCCATCACGTCCACCAGCAGACTGCGGGCTGCGGCTTCGGTCTGGGCATAGGCCTGGCGATAGTCCGCGGTCCACAGGCTTTCACGGTCCACCAGCAACTGCTCCATCTTGCGTGGGAAGTCGCTGCTGGCCCGTTGATTGACTGCGGCGATGAACTGCGCCTGCCAATGGGCACGGTTGCCGATCCATTGCTGGTTCTGCGCGCCGAGGGCAGTGGACCAGGCCAGCACACGCTCTTGCTGGCTGGCGCTCAATGGGCCTAGCCAGGCATCCAGGCGCTTGCTCATGCGCTCGCTACGCTCCTTGATCTGTTGCTCCAGGGGCGGCTTGAGGTATTCGTTCTGGCGTTTGCCCAGGTCCTTGGTCAGCGCGGCATCCATCTCGCGCACTTGCTGCTCATCCAGCCCGCGCAGCAACTCGATGGCTGATGGGGTGATTTGCCGGGCGACGTCGGCGATTGCTTGCTTGGCTTCAAGGGCGTGGGCTTGCAGGGCGGCGTCACTGACCTGGTGGCTGTCGACCATCTGCTGCAGGCGGTCGAGCCAGTCCAGGTAGCCAGGTAATTGGGTGGTGCAGTGCCAGGCCAGGTGTTCCTTGAGCGTTTCGTTGAACCAGCTTTTCTGCCCGGCGTTCATGTCCAGGTAGTCGTTGAGGGTCCAGGGGATGATCACGTCGAGATTGCGATAGGCCAGGCCCACGCGGTTGCAGCCGGCAAGCAGGGCGCTCAGGACCAGTAAAGCAGCCAGGATTCTTAACCGACGCAGCATGGGCGAGTCCTTGCGCAGACCAGGGATGTTCATCTGAACCCGCCGGGGGCGTGACAGTTCAGCCCATCAATAAAACGACCGCTCGGCCTTTAGGGTCAACAGGCCATCACATTGCGAATTGTGTCCGGAGTAGGCCGAGCAGTCGCTGCCGTTGAGGTTGGAGTCGCTGTAGATCAGGTCCAGGTCCATGCCCATCCACGGTCGGGAAAATTTCACCGACCAGTCGCTGAAACTGCGGATAGAGCCGCCCTCCACCGAGGCCGGGGCGCCCAACTGATGAGTGGTGTACTTCATGCTCACGCCAATGCCAAACGGCTGGGTGCCGCCCAGGTCGGCAAACAGGGTGCTGTCGCGACGGTCGGGGTCATTGCCCAGTGACACGCCAAACCGATTGCCCAGCAGGTTCAGGCCGCCGTAGAACTCCTGGCTGTCGAGGGGGCTCAGCTTGGGGTAGCTGTAGTGAATCATCCCCAGTTCATAGCCCAGGGTCTGGTCGAACGGGCGCTTGAAGCCCATGTAGGAATCGACTTCCAGTTTGCTCGCGGGCGACAGGCCCATGCTCGGAGAGAACTGGCCGAAGTACAGGCCGCTGGCGTGGCTCAGGTCGAGGCCGCCGTGAAACGAGTTGCTGCCCGGTGTGGTGGGTTTGACCAGGCCCTGGGCCATGCTGCGGCCGGGCGTGGTGCCCAGTTTCAAGTCGAAGTCGCCCAGTTCGCGCTGGAACACCTGCGCTTCGGCGAGGGGGCTGGCAAGCAGGGCGCTGACCAGAAAAATACAGGGTTTGAGCACGCTTCACTCCATGAAAAGCGAGGAGCAGTAACGGGAGAAATCGGGCAAATGCCCGTTCTAGACGTGTGCAAGCATACCGGCGAAAGTCAGGTATTGAGACCCGTTCGTCGATTGGCGTGGTTGAATGTGTGTCGGGGGGATGTTGCTGGCTCTAGTCCTAGCGCCTTGATAGGCAAGGCGCTTAGGGACCAGGTGGGGTGCGTAGGCGGCTTGCGCGCTTACTTCTTACCCAGGGTGATCTGCTTGGACGGGCCGAATGTCTGGCCGCTCACGCCCTTGGCGATCTGCTGGATTTCGCCACCGGACTTGAGGAACGCGGCGATTTGGTTGTTGATCGATTCGCTGGTTTCAACGGCGGGAGCTGGCTTTGCTTTGCTGTTGGATGCTTTTACGCGCATGGCGGCCACTAACCTGTAGAAAATTAACTTGGCCAGGCATCGTACATGAAATGCTTGACAATTGCTTGGTAAATATCTCCCAGGAATAAGCTGCGCTATTATAAAAGCCCGAAGTTGGTCTTTGGTCGAAGGCCCTAACTCGCTGTTTTAAATAGAAACCGTGGGTAAAAATAGCACCTGGCCATTGCTGCACGGCGGCAGCTTGACCTGACGAGCGGGGCAATTGTCGGCAAGTGCCCGGCAAACCCGCGATTTTTCAGGGTTGCGCGCCTGGACACGGGACCGCCGCCTTCAACTCGGGTAGAATGCCGCCCACGCAATGAGGGTATTGGAAATGGCTTTAGTCGGGCGCTACAACAGTTTGCAAGTGGTTAAACACACTAACTTTGGTTTGTATCTGGACGGTGAACAAGAGGGCGAAATCCTCTTGCCCAATCGTTATATTCCCAAAGATATTCCCAGTGAAGATGAAGACTGGCTTAACGTTTTTATTTATCTGGACAGCGATGACAAACTTATCGCGACCACTGAAAAACCAAAAGTGCAGGTGGGCGAGTTCGCCAGCCTGAAAGTGGTTGAAGTCAACAGCATCGGGGTGTTCCTCGACTGGGGCCTGCCCAAGGACCTGCTGCTGCCGTATTCCGAAGAAAAACGCCAGCTGACCGCCGGTGAATACTGTGTGGTGCACGTCTACCTCGACAAGCACACCAAGCGCATCACCGCCACCGCGCGCCTGGACCGTTACCTGGACAAGACGCCGGCCAACTACACCGTGGGCCAGGAAGTCGACTTGCTGGTTGCCGAAGCCACTGATATGGGCTTCAAGGCAATCATCAATAACAAGCACTGGGGCCTGATCCACAAGAACGAAGTGTTCAAGTTCCTGCGTCCGGGCAAGGAAGAGAAGGGCTTCATCAAGGAAATCCGCGCCGACGGCAATATCAGCCTGAGCCTGCAGCCGGTCGGCGAGCAAGCGGCGTCCAGCCTGAACTCGAAGATCCTCGCCAAGTTGCGTGAAAACAACGGCAGCCTGCCGGTCAGCGACAAGAGTGACCCGACCGTGATCAGCAACTTGTTTGGCGTGAGCAAGGGCAACTTCAAGAAGGCCATTGGTGCGCTGTACAAGCAGGGGCAGATCGTAATTCACGCTGATCGTATTGAACTAAGCTGATTGCAACCTGCTCTTGTGTAGGCGTCGCTATCGCCGGTCAGCCGGCTCCTGCAGTGGGTCATCGCCATGGGCAAAAAAGTCGTGTTTGCTTACCTCGGTACGTTGTTGGCTTTTTTAGTGCTCGATGGCCTCTGGCTTGGGGTATTGATGGGGCCGACCTACAAGGGCCTGCTCGGGCCGCTGATGCTTGAGCAACCGCGATTGCTCCCGGCGGCGCTGTTCTACTGCCTTTATGTGTTCGGCTGCGTGGCCTTTGTAGTGTTGCCGGCGCTGGCCAGTGGCAGCTGGCAACGGGCTGCCCGCCTCGGTGCCTTGCTTGGGTTGGTCGCCTATGGCACCTACGACCTGAGCAACTGGGCGACCTTGCAAGGCTGGTCTGCGGGGTTGGCAGTGATGGACATGGCGTGGGGCACCTTTCTCACCGCGGCCTGCTGCTCGCTGGGATACTGGGCGGCGCGGCGCGTCAGCGGCTGACCGGCGCCCGGCAATCAACCTTTACCTGGGCGGGGCGTAGCAGTAGCGCTCCGGCCAGTATCAAGCCGCTGCCGGCTAACGTCAGTGCCGGCTGCAAGCCGCCGCTAAAATGGTTGCTCAACGACGCCAGCAGCGGGCCACTTAACTGGCCCAGGGCAAAACATGCCGTCAGCAGGCCGGTGCTCCGTTGCGCGCCGTGGGGCGCAACTTCCCGCGAACGTTGCATCACCAATTGCATGCAGGCCAGAAATGGCAGCCCACAGAGCAATACACCCAGCACCAATCCCACGCCATTGCCCCACAGGCAGGCGAAGACGCCAATCGCTTGCATCCCCAGGGTTGCCATCAACCAGTAGCGTGTGGTGTCGGGGTTGGGCTTGCGCAGACTGACCAGCAACACGCCCAGGGCCGCCGCCAAGCCAAAGCATGGCCAGAACAGGTCTGCCTGCCAGGCGCCCTTGAACTGCGCGCTGGCCATTTGCGACAGGAAGGTGGCCGGAATGATGTAGCCCAGGCCATACAGCAGGTAAATCCAGCCCAGATGCGCGATGCTGCCGTTGCGCCCGGCAGGGGCGCTGCTTTGCGGCGCCCCCTTGTCCGGCTTGGGCAGGAACGGCAGGATCACCAGCAACATGCCCAGGGCGACCACGCCGTACACCAGCCACAGTGTTGCCGAATCCTCGCCCAACAGGTTGGAGGCCAGTGCCAACAATCCCGTCAGCAGGATCCCCAGTCCAGGCCCGGCAAACACCAGTGCCCCCAGCCGCGGGCGCCCGGCGGCAATCGCCAGCGGCTGGCTCAGGCCGGTAATCATCACCAGCACCCAGGCGCTGGCCACACCCGTGCCGAAGCGCAGCAACAGGTGCGACCAGAAGCCGTTGGCCCAGAACGACGCCAGGGTCAGCAGCACACACAACCACAACCCGCCGAGCAACCGTCCGCGTATGTGGTGATGACTGCGCGCGAACATCGAGTCCACGGCCCCCACGAAATAGCCCAGGTAGTTGGCCGCGGCAATCAGCCCGGCGGCGGTCAGGTCGATTTGCCCTTCGCTGAGCAAGTGCGGCATCTGCGGGGTGAGAGCAAAGCGGCCAATGCCCATGGCCATCATCAGGGCGATAAAACTGGCGAGTAAACGAATCAGGGGAGACATGGGCCAAATTCCAGGAAGAAGCGATGACCTCAGGCTAAGGTGGATTAGTGTTCAGTAAAAATGAATAATACTGAGCAACTTGTTCAGTTTAGGAGAAAGGTCGTGGAGTTCAGCCAACTGCGTATTTTCCAGGCCGTGGCCGAAGAGGGCTCCATCACCCGTGCTGCAGAGCGTCTGCACCGGGTGCCATCGAACCTCTCGACCCGCCTCAAGCAAATGGAAGAGCAACTGGGCGTCGAGCTGTTCGTGCGCGAGCGCCAGCGCCTGCAACTGTCGCCTGCCGGCAAGGTGCTGCTCGACTACAGCACGCGCCTTTTGGCCCTGCATGATGAAGCGCACGGTGCCGTGCAGGGTGGCCAACCGGCCGGGGATTTTGTGCTGGGCAGCATGTACAGCACCGCTGCGATCCATTTGCCGAAACTGCTGGCGCAATATCACAAGGCTTACCCCATGGTGAACCTGCAAGTGCAGTCGGCGCCCAGTGGTGAACTGCTCGAAGGCCTGATCACCGGGCGCCTGGATGCGGCGCTGGTGGATGGCCCGTTGACCCTGGCGACCCTGGACGGCGTACCGCTGTGTGAGGAGCGCCTGCTGCTGATCTGCGAGGCGGACCACCCACCGGTACGCGGCCCGCAGGATGTGGCCGGGCGCGCGGTGTTCACCTTCCGACGCAGTTGTTCCTATCGGGCGCGCCTGGAGGCGTGGTTTTCCCACGACCGTGTGGCCATGGGTCGCGCCATCGAGATCGAGTCCTATCAAGGCATGCTTGCATGTGTGATTGCCGGTTCCGGGGTTGCGTTGATGTCCGAGTCGATGCTCGACAGCCTGCCCGGCAAGGACAGCGTGTCGATCCATCCCCTGGCCGAGCCATTTGCCCACGCCACCACCTGGCTGATGTGGCGCAAAGGCATGCTCGGGGCTAATCTCAATGCATGGATTGACCTGCAGCAAGAGGGCAAGACGCGGCCTGTACAAGAGTCCCGGGCGATTGCCTGACCGCCCCGTCAGGATTTGTATCAATTCAGTAATGGTTCGTTGCGGTTTCAGACAAGCATTACGTGGGACTTAGTACTACTATCTGTAGGAAGCAGCCACAGAATTCCAGCTGCTCGGCACTACCCTCAAAGGGGGCACCATGAAAGAAAAACTGCAAAACTGGCTGCACGACCTCGGCGTCGCACTCGGCTTGATCGAGCCACCGCTGCAACCGGTGCCAATCCGCACCGATGACGAACAGCGCCGCCCGCGTCGCAGGTAAGTCCGGAAAAGCGCTCAGACATTGGTGTTTGGGCGCGATCACTCGTCACACTGTCCCTGAAGCACAGTAGATTGGGCGTGCGGTTGTATGCGATTGCTTTGTACCAGTCTAAGTCCGGACTCCTAAATTAAGTTGCGCTCACCTTGTCTGACCCTGGAAGTATTCTGGTCGGACGTTTCTTTTTGTCTGCTCCCTCGACCACTTCCGTGTTTGGACGCTTTATATTCCTGCTCTCTTCAAGGAAGGAAGACAGGGCTATGTCGTGTGTTAACAGTGATGGAATGCTGGTTTCCGCCAAGGTGATACTGCGTCGGTTTTACGCGATTGAGCATGGGGATCTGCACGGTATACATGCTTTAGTTGTCCACCAGACGGATGCACCTACTGCGCAACATACGTTCAACGGCTACCTTGCAAAAGGCAGTGGTGCGCACTTTCTGATTGATAAAAATGGCTTTGTTTACCAGACGGCCAGCTTGAAAAAGCGCTGCTACCACGTTGGAAAGCTCATACGCTCGAAGTGCCTGGCGATTGATAAAAAATCGTGTGACAGCGCCCAGGTGGCCCGTATTCAAGCGTTATCGTGGACTGCGCAGATCAAGGCGTTGGACGCACATGAGCGAGCAAAAAGCTATCCTGAACGCTATCCTGTGAACTCCGACTCTATTGGCATCGAATTGGTGGGCAAACACTTGGATACCTCGCGGTATGAGTCCGTTACCCCCTTGCAGAACCAATCCCTTCAATGGCTCGTCAACGAGTTATATGTTCATTTCAACCTCTCCTCGGGTGATGTCTACAGGCACCCGCAGATATCCTATAAAAACCCGGGTGAAGCCAGTAGTGCGGTGTGGGAATGATGCCGATCAAAGCATGGCCGATAGGCGCATTGCTCGTTCTTGCGGGATGTACGGATCGGCACACGCCCGACCTTGAAGGCATTGTTGTCTCCAGCTTCCAATCCCAAGAACCTGAGAGTTGCCGGCCTTCTGATGTGCCCCTTGATCCAAACCGTGTGCAGGCGTTTTTCCAGCGCGCCTCGAAGATTGATAGCCGCACCCTGCATGACCGTTACGAGTGGGCCCCTTGTTATCTGGAGGGCAACCTGAAGTACAACGGGCATATCTGCACATGGCAGGTTAGGGCGGGAGCTACTGGGGTTATCTGGTGTTCGGCGAAAGAGCAGTACTTTGCCTGTGACGAATGTGGTGATCTGTTTGAAAGACCTGAACAGTAAATAAGAGGGTGGGTGCGACAACCGACATCGCACCCGCTCAAGCCAGCTTCACTCAGGCTGCATCGGCCGCCGCCACCTCTGGCCGACGCGACAGCAGACTCACCAGCACAAAACTCACCACACTCACGCCCAGGCTGTAATAGATCGGCGTGTTTGCCTCCAAGCCATCCTTGACCATAAACACCAGTGACGTGACAAACCCCAATGCCATGGCGCTGATCGCGCCCGCCGTCGTAGCGCGTTTCCAGTAAATCGCCCCGATCAATGGGATCAGCATGCCGCCGACCAGCAGGTTATAGGCCAGGGTCAGTGCGCTGATCACGTCGGTGACTATCAAGGCGATACCCAGCACGGCCACCCCAGTCAGCAGGGTGAACAGGCGGTTGATGTTCAGGCTCGACTGCTTGCCGCCGCGCAGGCGCGGCAGCAGGTCTTCGGTCAGCACGGTGGACGCGGCGAGCAGGCCGGCGCTGGCGGTGGACATCATCGCCGCCAGGGCCGCCGCGATCACCAGGCCGCGCAGGCCATCGGGCAACGACAGTTTGACGATGGCGGCGAAGGCGTTGTTGACGTTGTCCAGGTCCGGGATCAGCACATGGGCGGCCATGCCGATCAGGGCGCAGGCCAGGCCGTAGAGGATGCAGTAGAAGCCGGCGAAGGTTCCTGCGTACTGGGCGACTTTTGCGTCACGGGCGGTAAACACCCGTTGCCAGATGTCCTGGCCGATCAGGATGCCGAAAAAGTAGATCATGAAGTAGGTGATGATGGTGTCCCAGCCGATGCTGGTGAAGCTGAAACTGGCCGCCGGCAGTTTGGCCACCAGTTCATCCCAGCCGCCTACGCGGTACAGGCAGATCGGCAGCAGGATAAACATCAGGCCGACGGTCTTGATCACAAACTGCACGATATCGGTTAGCGTCAGCGACCACATGCCGCCAATGGTCGAATACACCAGCACCACGCCACCACCCAGCAGGATGGCGGCCCAGAACGGCAGGTCAAACATCACTTGCAATACGGTGCCGATCCCCAGGATCGAGGTCACCGCCAGCATCAGCGCATAGGCCAGCATGATCAGCCCGCTGGCCTGGCGGGCCGTGGGGTTGTAGCGCTGCTCCAGGACCTGGGTCACGGTGAAGATTTTCAGCTTGAGCAAGGGTTTTGCGAGAAACAGGTTCAGCGCAATGATCCCCGTGCCCAGCGCCGCGCAGAGCCAGAACCCGGAAATACCATGCACATAACCCAGGCGCACGCTGCCCACCGTGGACGCGCCGCCCAGCACCGTCGCGGCCATGGTGCCCATGTACAGGGTCGGCCCCAGGTTGCGCCCGGCGACCAGGTAAACTTCATGGGTCTTGGCCCGGCGCATGCCGAAATAGCCGAGCACGAGCATGCCGGCGGCGTAGATAAGTACGACGAATAGATCCAGAGCCATGGTGGCGCCTCTCCAGTTATTGTTTTTATGGACTAATCAGGTGACGCGCTACATCAACGGTGCGTGACTCCAGGCAGTACGCAGAGCATTTCGTACAGCAGGTTGGCGCCCAGCAACGAGGTGTTGCCGGTGGTGTCGTAGGGCGGCGAAACCTCCACCAGATCACAACCAATCAGGTCCAGGCCCTGGCAGCCCCGGATGATCTCGATCGCCTGGATGGTGGTCAGCCCGCCGATTTCCGGGGTGCCGGTGCCGGGCGCCCAGGCCGGGTCGATGCCGTCGATGTCGAAACTCAGGTACACCGGGCCGCCGCCGACCTTTTCCCGGACTTCGGCCATCAACGGCGCGAGGGAGTGGTGCCAGCATTCTTCGGCCTGGACCACGCGGAACCCCTGTTTGCGGCTCCAATTGAAGTCTTCGGCGGTATAGCCCTGGGCGCGCAGGCCGATTTGCACCACACGGTCGCAATCGAGCAGGCCCTCTTCGACGGCCCGGCGGAAGGTGGTGCCGTGGGCGATTTTCTCGCCGAACATATGGTCGTTGACGTCGGCGTGGGCGTCGATATGCACCAGCCCGACCTTGCCGTGTTTCTTGTGGATCGCCCGCAGGATCGGCAGGGTGATGGTGTGGTCGCCGCCCAGGGTCAGCGGGATTACGTTATGGCCGAGGATCTCATCGTAGGCTTCTTCGATAATGCGCACGGCGTCCAGCAGGTTGAAGGTGTTGATCGCCACGTCGCCGATATCGGCCACCGACAGCGAGTCGAACGGCGCAGCGCCGGTGGCCATGTTGTAGGGGCGGATCATCACCGACTCAGCGCGGATTTCACGCGGCCCGAAGCGGGTGCCGGCGCGCAGCGAGGTGCCGATATCCAGGGGCACGCCGACAAAGGCCGCATCCAGGCCGGCGGCGGTTTGCAGGTGGGGCAGGCGCATCATGGTGGCGATGCCGGCAAAGCGCGGCATTTCGTTGCCGCCCAGTGGTTGGTGAAAGATCTTGTCCACGGCAGTGCCTCATCGTTGTTGTGGTTATCAGAGGCCGATTCTGCGAAATGCCCGGCAACGGAAGAATCGCTGTGGGGAAATACTTAGTTCAGATTTTTCTAAACTAATGCCTGGGGTAGACTCCACCGGTTTGCGAAACCTGTTCCCTGTCCGCCGACTTTTTGCCTGGAGCGTCCATGGCCAATGCCTTGCCCGACCTGAAATTGCTGCGCATCTTCGTCAGCGTCGTGCGCCACCAGGGGTTTGCCAATGCCCAGCATGAGCTCAACCTGTCGACGTCGGCCATCAGCACCTATATGAGCCAACTGGAAGGCGCGTTGGGCCTGGTGCTGTGCCATCGCGGGCGTGGCGGGTTCAGCCTGACCAGCAAGGGCGAGTTGTTTCACCAGGAAACCTTGCGCCTGCTGGGCGAACTGGAGGGCTTCGAGCAATACGCGGCGGCGCTCAAGGGCGAACTGCGCGGCACGCTCAAACTGGGTGTGCTTGATTCGACCGTCAGCGACAAGGCCCTGCCATTTGCCGAAGTCATCGGCGCCTACAGCCTCGAGCATCCGGCGGTGCATCTGCACTTATCGGTGATGAGCCCCTACGAACTGCAACTGGGGGTGCAGGACAATCGTCTGGACCTGGCCATTGGCGCCTTCTCCAACCGCATGAGCGGCTTGGTCTACATGCCGCTGTACCGCGAACAGCACTGGCTCTATTGCAGCTCGCGGCATCCGCTGTTCAGCGAGCGACGCATTCCGGAGCAGGTGATTACCCAGCAACGCATGGTCGGGCGCGGTTACTGGAGCCAGGCGGAACTGGCGCGCCATGGCTTCAAACACAGCGCCGCCACTGTAGAAAGTATGGAGGCGCAGTTGATCCTGGTGTTGTCCGGCGCCTACATCGGCTACTTGCCCGAGCACTACGCCCAGGCCTGGGCCGACAAGGGCGACTTGCGGGTGCTGCTGCCGGCGACCTTTGGCTACCAGGCGCCGTTTTCGCTGATCATGCGCCGTGGGCGCAGCCGCGAACCGTTGATCCAGACCTTCCGCGATTTACTCAAAGCACAGCTCAATCAGGCCTGAATATGTCCAGACCCCAATGCCCCCGCTGCCTGCGGCCGACCACCCACTGCCTGTGCGCGCTGATCCCGAGCCTGCACAGCCGTACCCGGGTGTTGCTGTTGCAGCATCCCAGCGAGGTCAACCATGCGCTCAACACCGCGCGCCTCGCCGCGTTGGGCCTGGTGAATGCGCAGTTGGTAGTGGGCGAAGTATTTGAAGGCTTGCAGACCTTGCTCAACCCTCCGGGGTATCAGGCACGGCTGCTGTTTCCTGGCGAAGAGGCGCAGTCGCTGCAGACCTATGGCCCATCCGATGAGCCGTTGCTGCTGGTGGTGCCCGACGGTACCTGGCGCAAGGCGCGCAAGTTGCTGCACCTCAACCCGCTGCTGGCGGCGTTGCCACGGGTGACTCTGGCGGCGGGCGCAGTGTCCCGTTACCGGTTGCGCAAGGCACCGGGGCCAGGGGCGTTGTCGACGGTGGAGGCAATTGTGCAGGCGTTGCAGGTGCTGGAGGCGCCGCAGTCATTTGATCCGTTGTTGCGGCCGTTTGAGGCGTTGATCGACGGGCAGATTGCAGCGATGGGGGAGGAGGTGTTTCAGCGCAATCATGGGGGTGATTAGCCGGTTCACCCAGGTCCAGCTCCCCCGTTGACCGCGCCGCTCAAGACATACGCGGTCGATGTGTAGCTGGCTTGCCGGCGATGGCGCCTGCCCAAACACCGCTAACGCTCGCGCATCGCCTCCGTGCGTGCCTTCAACACCGGCTTGAGCAAGTAATCCAGCACGCTTTTCTCCCCGGTAATAATGTCCACCGTTGCCACCATTCCCGGGATGATCAGCAACGGTTTTTTATCCCCGCCCAGATGGTTCTTATCGGTGCGCACCTGGATCAGGTAGAAGCTGTTGCCCTTGTCGTCGGTAATCGTATCGGCGCCGATCAGTTCCAGTTTCGCCGCCAGTCCGCCGTAGATCGTGTAGTCATAGGCACTGAACTTGACCATCGCCTTCTGCCCCGGATGCAAGAACGCCACGTCCTGGGGCCGTACTTTGGCCTCGATCAGCAGGTTGTCTTCCAGCGGGACGATTTCCACCATGTCGCTGCCCGGCTGGACGACGCCGCCGATGGTGTTGACCTTCAGTTGCTTGATCACCCCATGCACCGGGGAGACCACGGTGGTGCGGCTCACGCGGTCATCAATGGCGATGCTGGTGGCGGTGATTTTTGACAGGTCGGTGCGTTTTTCGTTGAGTTCCTTGGCCGCTTCCGAGCGGAAGGTCTGTACCGATTCGTCGATCTTGCTCTTGATCTCATTGATCGCCGATTCCGCCCGGGGGATTGCCAGGGTGGTGGCGTTCAACGAGCCACGGATCTCCACGGCGCTGCGTTTGAGGCGCAGGATTTCCACCGGTGACACCGCGCCGGTGCCCACCAGAGGGGCCGACATGTTCATCTCTTGTTGCAGCAGCGCCAGGCTGGAGCTGAATTGGCCCTGTTTGGAGCGAAACTCCGCCAGTTCCTGGGTTTTCTGCCGCAACTGTTCACTCAAGGTCCGTTGCTCGCTGCTCAAGCGCCGCTGGCGTTGTTCAAACAGCGAGCGTTCGTCTTCGGCCACTTGCGGGGCCTTGGCGATCACTTCATCGGACAATTTGAACGGTCGCCCCTCGGCCTCGGCCGACAGGCGCTCGACCTGGGCGGTGAGGGCATACCGGTCGACTTCGCTTTCGCCCTTGTTCGAGCGGAACCGCGTGTCGTCCAGTTGCAGCAGTTTGTCGCCTTTGTCCACCATCTGCCCTTCGCGCACGTAGATCTGGGTGACGATGCCGCCTTCCAGGTTCTGGATCACTTGCACCTTGCTCGACGGGATGGCCTTGCCTTCGCCCATGGTCACTTCATCGAGAACGGCAAAGTTGGCCCACAGCAGGGCGCAGATGATCAGGCCGGCGGTCAGCCACACGATAATCCGTGAACGGCGCGGTGAGTCCTGCAGCGAAGCACCCGCCAGTTCGGGCATGAATTCGCTGTCGGCGGTTTTGCCAAAGCTCTTGAAGTAGCCCGGTGGCGCGGGAGTGGCTGACATGGTGGGCTCCTAGACGGCGGCCGAGCCGACACGGCCCTTGCGCAGTGCATCAATCACACTTTCTTTGGGGCCGTCGGCAACGATGCGGCCGTTGTCCAGCACGATCAAGCGGTCGACCAGGCTGAGCATCGAGGTGCGGTGCGTGACCAACAGCAGTGTCTTGCCCTTGACCCACAGCTCCAGGCGCTGGCGCAGGGTTTCTTCGCTGCTGTTGTCCATGGCGCTGGTGGGTTCGTCCAGCAGCAGGATCGGCGGGTCGAGCAGCAACGCGCGGGCCAGCAACACCGCCTGGCGCTGGCCGCCGGACAGCAGTTGCCCGCGCTCGCCCACCGGCCGGTCGAAGCCTTGTGGGTGCTGGCGGGCCAGTTCGCTGACGCCGGTCAGTTCGGCCACTTCGAGCATCCGCACATCGCTGATATAGCGCGCGCCCAGGGTCAGGTTATCGCGCAGGCTGCCGGCCAACAGCGGCAGGTCATGGGCCACATAGCCCACTTGTTGGCGCAGGTCGGCCACATCCAGCTGGCGCAGGTCGAGGCCATCGAGCAGCAACTGGCCTTCTTCTGGCGCGTAGAAGCCCATCACCAGGCGGCCCAGTGTGCTTTTGCCCGAGCCGCTGCGGCCGATAATGCCCACGCGCTCGCCAGCCTTGAGCTGGAAACTGACCTGGCTCAGGGCCGGGGTGTTCTGCCCGGCATAGCGGAAGGTGACCTGGCTGACTTCCAGGGCGCCACTCAGTTGCGTGCGCTCCAGTGGGCGCTGCTGCGGGTCGCGCTCCTGGGGCAGGGCCATCAGCGCGTCGGTGCTGCGCATGGTCAATTGCGCCTGCTGGTAGCGGGTGATCAACGCGGCGATCTGCCCCAGCGGCGCCAATACCCGGCTGCCGAGCATGTAGGTGGCCACCAGCGCGCCGACACTGAGGCTGCCGGCGATGATGCTGTAGACCCCGGCAACAATGGTCGCCATCCCGGAAAACTGCTGGATGAACAGCGTGCCATTGGTGGCCAGCGCCGAGAGGTTGCGCGCATGGCTGTCGAGGCGGGTGAGGGCGCCGTGGGTGCTTTCCCACTGGTGCTGGCGCTCGCTTTCGGCGCTGCAGGCCTTGAGGGTTTCCAGGCCGCTGAGGGTTTCGATCAACAGCGCCTGGCGTTCGGCGCCCAGGCTCAGGCTTTTTTGCACGGTGTCGCGCAGGCGTACCTGGATCAGCATTGCAAAGCCGATGGTCAGCGGGAACGCACACAAAGGGATGATCACCAGCCAGCCGCCGAGCAGGCCGATCACCAGCAGCATCAGCACGGCGAAGGGCAGGTCGATCAGGCTGGTAAGGGTCACCGCGGTGAGGAATTCGCGCAGGCCCTGGAAGTCATGGATGCTCTGGGCAAAACCGCCGATGGTGGCGGGGCGCGCCTTCATCGACATGCCGGTGATGCGCTCGAACAGGGTCGCTGACAAAATCACATCGGTCTTCTTGCCGGCGGTGTCCAGCAGATGGGCGCGCACCACCCGCAGTACCAGCTCGAACGCCGTGCCGATCAGCAGACCGATCACCAGTACCCACAAGGTCGAGGTGGCCTGGTTCGGCACCACGCGGTCGTAGGTCTGCATCACGAACAGCGGCACCATCAGGCCCAGCAGGTTGATCAGCAAACTGGCGAGAATTGCATCGCTGTACAGCCAGCGCGACAGCTTCAAGGTGTCGCGAAACCACGCCTCGACTCTTGGTACCAGCGGCGTGCGCAGGTCTTCGATTTCGTGCCGTGGCCGGGCAAACAGGGCCTGGCCGCTGTAGGCCGCGTCGAGCTCTTCGCGGCTGACCCACTGTTCGCCGCCTTCGGCTTCGCTGGGCAGGATCAGCGCCTGGCCATCCTCGCCCCAGCGCCGCAACACCGCGCAGCGGCCTTCGTTGAGCAGCAACAGCACTGGCAGGTTCAGCGCCGAGATGGCCTTCAAGTCCCGGCGCAATACCCGCGCCTGCAAGCTGGCCCGGGCCGCGGCCCGTGGCAGCAAGTCCAGGCTCAGGCGTTGTTGCGCCAAGGGCAGGCCGGCGCTCAGGCTGCTACGGCTGACGCTGCAGCCGTGCAGCTTGCAGAGGATCAGCAGGCCGTCGAGCAACGGGTCATCAAAGCTCTGGCGCGGGTCGACACCCGGGTTCAGCGGTTCCATCTGGCTCACGGCGATCTGCTCCACGTCTTTGGCTACTTCAGGTCGGGCAGGTGGGCTTCGCTTCTGACTTCCGACTGGGCAATGGCTTCGGCCGGCACCACCACGCGCTCCTTGTTCAGCAACTCGCCCATATTGGCCAGCACGCGGTACATGGAGAACTCTTCGGTGTAGCGCACTTCGGTGTAGCGCCGGTTGGCGTTGTACAGCTCGTTTTCACTGTCCAGCAGGTCCAGCAGGGTGCGCTGGCCCAGGCCGAACTGGTCCTGATAGGCCGCGCGTACGCGCTGGGTGGTTTCGGCATATTCGCGGGCGGTGGGGGTCTGGATGCGGGCGTTGTCCATGGCATGCCAGGCCAGGTTGAGGTTCTCGTTGAGCATGCGCAGGGCGTTGTTGCGGATGTCCATGGCCTGGTTGATCTTGTGCGAGTCCGACGCCAGGCGGGCCTTGTCGCTGCCGCCACGGAACAGGTTGTAGTTCATCACCACGCCCACCCGCCATTGGTTATCGTGACCCAGGTCGCCGCGCACATTGTTATTGGCGCCCACCGCCGCCTCGGCATCGAAGCGTGGATAGAACGGCGACTTGGCCACCTCGTACTGGCTCTCGGCGGCCATCACATCGGACTGGGCCGACTTCAGATAGGGGTTGTTCTCCAGCATGCTGCGCCGGGCGCCGAGTTGGTCGCTGGGCAGCTCGCCCTTGATCGAGGCCGGGCTTTCCAGTTCATCCGGCATGCGCCCGACCACGCTATAGAAGTTCGATTCGGCGTC
The DNA here is from genome assembly GCF_030687335.1 of Pseudomonas sp. FP818. Taxonomy (NCBI): domain Bacteria; kingdom Pseudomonadati; phylum Pseudomonadota; class Gammaproteobacteria; order Pseudomonadales; family Pseudomonadaceae; genus Pseudomonas; species Pseudomonas sp. FP818. The sequence continues at coordinate 1,544,630 of NZ_CP117427.1, forward strand.
TTGCAGGTCGACCAGTGCGGTCTGGTAGTTATTGTCTGCCAGGGCCCGGCGGGCGGTGGACTGGTCGCGGTCGGCGGTGCTGCCGATGCCGCGCTCGGTGCGCAGGCCGATCTGGTCGGTGACGCGCAGGTGCGCCTGCAGGTTGTTCTTGGCCAATGTCAGCAGGTCGCGGCGCTTGAGTACTTCCAGGTACACCTCGACGGTGCGCAGGGCCAGGCTCTCGGCGGTGCCACGGGTGTAATAGGCGCGGGAGTTGACCACCGCCCCGGTGCGCTGCACTTCGTTGGAGGTGTTGAACCCGTCGAACAGCATCTGGCGCAGGCGCAGTTCCGACTGGGTGTAGTTGTCGGTCTCGGTGTGGTGATTGCCACCACGGGCGCGGGTGGTGCTGTTGTCGCTGTAGTCACGGCCGTAGGCGGCATTGAGGTCGAGACTGGGGTAGAAGCCGCCTCTGGCGACTTTCACATCTTCATCGGCCGAAAGCCGGCTGTTACGGCTGGCATTCAATTCCGGGTGAGTGTCCAGCGTGCTTTGGATCGCTTGGGTCAGCGACATTGCTTGGGTGTTGGTGCAGGCCATGGCGATCAGAATCGCGCTGCAGAGGGGGGTAAAGGCGCGCATGGGTACATCTCCCGGTGTCAGTGTTACTGGTCTGTCGCCATTTATTTGACGAATTTAGGGGGCAAACCGTCTCAGGCTTGTAACAACACAGCTAAGAACATTTGCGGGGGGAGCTAAGAAGGATTTCTCATAATGTTTATGTCCAAAAAAACTTATGCGTTCTGCGCGAAGCAAGACATTGTTCAAAGCACAAGCCTTGAGTTATGTGCGCTGTGGCGTGTTTTTCGGCTCGGGGAAAGTTCAATCGCAAGTGCGAGCAGGTGATGGGGTAGCGAAAAAAAGGGCGTTTTTTGGTGACGGTTTTTTGTCACTCTCTCTCTTTTTGAAAGGCTCTCTGTAACGGGGTTGAAGCGCGGGTTGGCGGCTGATTTGAATCAGTTTTGTGCCACTTCCGGCCCCCCCCGATCCACTGCACTTGTGCACGTAACCGAGGTGCCGACTACTGGGGTCGGACAGGGAGATAAGCGCATGGCCAAGTTAATCGGTGTTGTCAGCAAGGTGGTTGGGGAAGTCTTTGCCGTGGCAGGAGATGGCAGTCGCCGAAGCCTGATCGAAGGCGACCGACTGTTTGCCGGCGAGCAACTGCAGACCGGTGCGGCCGGTGCAGTCGCGGTGCAACTGACCAACGGCCAGGAGCTGACCCTGGGGCGCGACAGCAGCCTGGGCCTTTCCCCGCAATTGCTGGCTGGCCAGGCGCCGCAGATTCACGCCTCGGAAGACCTCGCACCGAGCCAGGCACAGTTGACCGACGTGCAGCAACTGCAAAAAGCCATCGCCGCCGGTGACGACCCGACCCAGACCGCTGAAGCCACGGCCGCCGGCCAAACCGGCAGCACGGCGGCAGGTGAGCTGGGCGGTGGGCACTCCTTTGTGTTGTTGACCGAAGTCGCCGGGCGGGTGGAGCCGGTCATCGGCTTTCCCACGGCAGGGTTTGGCGGGATTCCTGAGTTTCCGTTGTTCCAGGTCGCCGGCCAGCCCGATACCGGCAACGACCAGCCCGTGGTGGTGCCTCCCGACAACCCAGTGAGCCTGGGTGGGCTGGAGGTCGAGGGCGGCGAGTTGACGCTCAACGAGGCCAATCTTGCACAAGGCTCGGCCAGCAATCCGGCGGCGCTGGTGCAGACCGGCACCTTCAACGTCTCGGCGCCCGATGGCCTGCAAAGCCTGACCGTGGGCGGCATCAGCGTGGTCAGCGGCGGGGTGGCCAGCAGCTTCCCGCAAACTATCACCACCGGGCTGGGCAACACCCTGAGCATCACCGGCTACAACGCAGCCACCGGGGTGATCAGCTACAGCTACACCTTGACCGGCAATGAGGCCCATCCGTCGGGCAACGGCAGCAACAGCCTGGGTGAGCAATTCGCGGTGGTCGCCACCGATAGCGATAACGACAGCGCCACCGGCTCGCTGGATATCACCCTCATCGACGACGTGCCCAAGGCGCTGGATGACAGCCATGAGGGCCGCGCTTCGGAAAGCCTGCTGACCCTCAGCGGCAACGTCCTGGATAACGACACCCAAGGTGCCGACCGCGTCGCCAGCGGCCCGATCACCGGCGGCACGTTCAGCGGTCAATACGGCACCCTGGTGCTGGCGGCTGACGGCAGCTACACCTACACGCTGAACACTGCCGACCCTGATTTTGTCGCGCTGCAGGGCGGCGGCAATGGCAGCGAAACCTTCACCTACACCCTGACCGACGCCGACGGCGACAGCAGCACCGCCAACCTGGTGCTGCAAGTGCACAACAATGATGACCCGGTGGTGATTGGCGGCATCAGCGTAAATGGCGCCGACCTGACCCTCTATGAAAAAAACCTGGTGGACGGCAGCAGCCCCGACGCTGGCGCGCTGACCCGCGCCGGCAGCCTGACCGTATCGGCCGTGGACGGCTTGCAGAACCTGTCGGTGGGCGGTATCAGCGTGGTGTCCGGCGGTGTCGCCGCCGGCTTCCCGCAATCCATCGCCACCGGCCTGGGCAATACCCTGACCATCACCGGGTTTGACCCGGCCACCGGGGTGATCAGCTACAGCTATACCCTGACGGGCACCGAGGCGCATCCGTCGGCGGGCGGGTTGAATGACCTGACCGAGAGCTTCAGCGTTATCGCCAACGACACCAACAACAGCACCGCCACCGGCACTCTGCACGTGAGTGTGGTGGACGATGTACCGACCGCTGCCGATGACGGCAATGCGCAAGTGGCCTCCGAAAGCCTGCTGACCCTGAGCGGCACGGTGTTGACCAATGACGCGCAAGGCGCCGATCGGGTCGTGTCCGGGCCGATTACGCCGGGCTCCTTCACGGGGCTTTACGGCACGTTGGAGTTGGCGGCGAATGGCACGTATGTGTACACGCTGAATACCGCCGATAGCGATTTTCTGGCATTGAATGGCGGTGGCAGCGGCACTGAAACCTTTACCTATACCCTCACGGATGCCGATGGCGACACCAGCACCGCCAACCTGGTGTTGCAGGTGCATAACAATGACGACCCGGTGGTGCTGACGGGGCTTGAGGTGAATGGCGGGGAGGTTACGGTCTATGAGAAGAACCTGCCGTTGGGCAGTGCTATTGATGGGCCTGCGCTGACTCAATCCGGCACCTTCACGGTGACGGCATTGGATGGCCTGAAAAACCTGACTGTGGGCGGCATCAGCGTCGTCACCAACGGCGTCGCCGCGACCTTCCCACAATCGGAACCTACCGGCTTCGGCAACACCCTGACCATCACTGGCTACAACGCCAGCACCGGCGTGATCAGCTACAGCTACACCCTCAACGGTATCGACAGCCACCCAAACGGCGCGGGCACCAATAGCATCAGTGAGTCGTTCGCGGTGGTCGCCACCGACAGCAACAACAGCAGCGACAATGGTTTACTGGACGTCAATGTGGTCGACGACGTGCCAAAAGCCGTCGACGACAACCCCGCTGGTATTGCTTCTGAGAGCCAGCTCATTCTGAGCGGCAGCGTGCTGGGCAATGATGTACAAGGTGCTGACCGCATAACGACCGGGCCTGTTACGCCAACTACCATCGTGGGTACCTACGGCACCCTGCAACTGTTTGCCGATGGCAGTTATGTCTACACCCTCGACAAGACTGACCCGCAGTTCATGGCCCTGAATGGCGGCGGCAACGGCAACGGCACCGAAACCTTCACCTATCAGCTTAACGATCTCGACGGCGACACCAGCACCGCCAACCTGGTGTTGCAGGTGCATAACAACGACGACCCAGTGGTGCTGACTGGCCTGAACGTCAATGGTGGTGAAGTCACCGTCTACGAGAAAAACCTGCCGTTAGGCAGTGCTAACGATGGGTCTGCTCTGACCCAATCCGGCACTTTCACGGTGACGGCCTTGGACGGCCTGAAAAACCTCACTGTGGGCGGCATTAGCGTCGTCACCAACGGCGTCGCCGCGACCTTCCCACAATCAGAACCCACTGGCTTCGGCAACACCCTGACCATCACTGGCTTCAACGCCAGCACCGGTGTGATCAGCTACAGCTACACCCTCAACGGCACCGATAGCCACCCAACCGGCGCTGGTACTAACAGCATCAGTGAGTCGTTCGCGGTGGTTGCCACCGACAGCAACAACAGCAGCGACAATGGTTCGCTGGACGTCAATGTGGTCGACGATGTGCCGACTGCAGTTGATGACACCAATGCGCAAGTGGCCTCGGAAAGTCTGTTGACCTTGAGCGGCAGTGTTTTGGGTAATGACGTACAAGGTGCTGACCGCATAGCGACCGGGCCTGTCACGCCAACTACCCTCGTCGGCACCTATGGCACCTTGCAGCTGTTCGCCGATGGCAGTTATGTCTACACCCTCGACAAGACTGACCCGCAGTTCATGGCCCTGAATGGTGGTGGCAACGGCACTGAAACCTTCACCTATCAGCTTAACGATCTCGACGGCGACACCAGCACCGCCAACCTGGTGTTGCAGGTGCATAACAACGATGACCCAGTGGTGTTGACCGGCCTGAACGTCAATGGTGGCGAAGTCACCGTCTACGAGAAAAACCTGCCGTTGGGTAGCGCTAACGATGGGTCTGCTCTGACCCAATCCGGCACCTTCACGGTGACGGCATTGGATGGCCTGAAAAACTTGACTGTGGGCGGCATCAGCGTCGTCACCAACGGCGTCGCCGCGACCTTCCCACAATCGGAACCCACCGGCTTCGGTAACACCCTGACCATCACTGGCTACAACGCCAGCACCGGGGTGGTCAGCTACCGCTACACCCTCAACGGCACCGATAGCCACCCAACCGGCGCGGGTGCCAATAGCATTAGCGAGTCGTTCACGGTGGTTGCCACTGACACCAACAACAGCAGCGACAATGGTTCATTGGACGTCAATGTGGTCGACGACGTGCCAAAAGCCGTCGACGACAATCCCGCAGGTATCGCCTCCGAGAGCCTGCTGACCCTGAGCGGTAGCGTGCTGGGCAACGACGTACAAGGCGCCGACCGCATCGCCACCGGCCCGGTTACGCCCAACACTATCGTCGGTACCTACGGCACATTGCAGCTGTTCGCGGATGGCAGCTACACCTACACCCTGGACAAAACTGACCCGCAATTTATCGCCCTGAATGGCGGCGGCAACGGCACCGAAACCTTCACCTATCAGCTTAATGATCTCGACGGCGACACCAGCACCGCCAACCTGGTGCTACAGGTGCATAACAACAACGACCCGGTCGTGCTCACCGGCCTGGACGTCACTGGCGGCGAGTTGACCGTCTATGAGAAAAACCTGGTCGATGGTTCCAGCCCGAACATCCCGTTGTTGACCCAGACCGGTACCTTCACGGTGACCGCCTTGGACGGCCTGAAAAACCTGACTGTGGGCGGCATCAGCGTCGTCACCAACGGCGTCGCCGCGACCTTCCCACAATCGGAACCTACCGGCTTCGGCAACACCCTGACCATCACTGGCTACAACGCCAGCACCGGGGTGGTCAGCTACCGCTACACCTTGCTCGACAATGAAGCGCACCCCAATGCCAGCGGCGATAACAGTCTGTCGGAGCAGATCACGGTCACGGCCAGCGATAACGACACCAATACTGCGACGGGTACGATCGACATCAACATCATTGATGACCTGCCCACTGCCAACCCCGACGTGCGTTCGGTGATAGAAGGCGGTGTGGTCAGCGCCAATGTGTTGGGCAATGATGTCGGCGGCGCCGATAGCCCCACATTGGCTGGCGCGGTAGTCGGGGTGCGGGCGGGCAGCAACATCGGCACCCCGGCCTCTGGCGGCCTGGGCGCTAACATCAACGGCACCTATGGTTACCTGACTCTGGATGCCAACGGCAACGCCGTGTACCACAGCAACCCCAACGCGGTGAGCCCTCCGGGGGCGGTGGACACCTTCGTCTATACCGTGCGGGATGCCGACGGTGACCTAAGCACCACCACCCTGACGATTACAGTGACCGACAGCGGCCTCAAGGCGGTGGTTGACGGCGATGTCACGGTCTACGAGAAAGCCCTGGACCTGAACCTCGACGGCCAGGACCTGGCGCCTGGCACCGTGGTCGGCAGCGACCCGACGGCCACCACGGAAACCGCCAGCGGCAACCTCGCAGACTCGGTAACCGGCGGCAGTGGTCCGCTGAGTTTCAGCCTGGTCGGCAGCGCTACCGGCACTTATGGGCAGATCCTGCTCAACCCCAACGGCACCTACACCTACACCCTGACCTCGGCACCCAAGACCTTGCCCAACAGCAACGACGGGCCGAATGTATTGACCGAGACTTTCACTTATAAGGCCACCGACCAATTGGGCAACACCACCACCAGCAGCATCGTGGTGAGCATTGTCGATGATGTGCCCAAAGTGGTGTCCAGCGCGCGTGAAGTCACGGCGACGGAGGTGGACTCCAACCTGCTGCTGATCATTGATATTTCCGGCAGCATGAACGACGCCTCGGGGGCCGGCGGCACGCGGCTTGACCTGGCCAAGGCGTCCATCACCGAGTTGCTTAACCGCTACGACGAGATGGGTGATGTGAAGGTGCAGATCGTGACCTTCAACGACAGCTCCCAGCAATTGAGCAGCCAATGGGTCAGCGTCGCCACGGCCAAGACCCTGGTCAACAACCTCACGGCGTTCAACGGCACCAACTACGACTCGGCCCTCGGCACCGCGCAGACCGCCTATGGCACCGCTGGCAAGCTGGAAGGCGCGCAGAACGTGGCGTATTTCTTCTCGGACGGTAACCCCACCACGTCCAACACCAATAATCCGAACAACCCCGGCAACGTGGTCAACCCGGAATACGGCGACGGGATCGACGCCACTGAAGAGGGCGTATGGCGGGCCTTCCTCGATGCCAACGGCATCAAGGCCTATGCCATAGGCCTGGGGGCGGGGGTCAACAGTATTTACCTGGACCCGGTGGCCTACGACGGCAGCACCCACACCAACACCAACGCGGTGGTGGTGGCCAACCTGGCGGGCCTGGATGCGGTGCTGGCCGGCACGGTACAGGGCGCGCCGGTCACCGGCAGCCTGCTGACGGACGGCTCGTTCGGTGCTGACGGTGGCTTCGTCAAAGCCCTCACGGTGGATGGCATCACCTACACCTACAACCCGGCGGCGGGGGGCTCGATGAGTGCCAACCTGCCAGGCGGCCAAGGTACGTTCGACACCGTCAGCAACAGTGTCACCATCACCACCAACCAGGGCGGCACGCTGGTGGTGGACATGGACAACGGCGAGTTCCGCTACACGCCGCCGAAGCTGACCGACTCGCTGGTCACCGAAACCTTTGGCGTGACCGTCAGCGACAACGACGGCGATCTCGCGACGTCCAGCCTGGTAGTCAAGGTCAACCCGAACGTGGCGCCGGTGGCGGGTGATGACCATGTGATCACCAATATCCTGTCGAGCAATATTGTGGTGCCTGCCGAGTTGCTGCTGGCCAATGACAGCGATGCCAACCATGACAACCTGACGGCTATCCCCACCAGTTTTCCAACCGGCTGGGTGGCCAAAGGCGCGGCCTTTACCGGGACGGGGACCAGAACGCTCACCGGTACAACTGTGGGGGATGTACGTACCTCGTTTGCCGGTGATGCGGCGAACCTCACTGCAGCACTTTTGATCACTGGCAGTCTCGGCAATGTCGGTGGCGCTACGGCCGACGATCGCTTAACGGTCACGCTCAAGGCGGGTGAGACCCTCAGCCTGGATCACAACCGGCCGGTCGGTAACATCATCATGGCCTATTCGATCAACGGTGGCAGCGAGCTCCCTCTTGCGGATGGCACGACGCTGACTGCGTTAGCGGACGGTAGCTATCAGATTCACATTACCAACACCTCCAATCCAACAGGCGGCAACCCCAATGGCACAGAAAGCTACCAGTTGGACATGAAGATCAACTACGCCGGCGCCCAGGACTACACACCGCAGTACCACGGCAACTACTCGGTCAGCGATAACCACGGCGGCAGCGACAGCGCCGCGGTAGACATCAGCTACCAGGCCGGTACGACCCTCACCGGTACCAACGGTGATGACATCATCATGGCCGGGCCCGGCAACAATATCCTCAATGGCGGCGATGGCAACGACGTGCTCACCGCCGGCACCGGCAACAACCAGATGCACGGCGGCAATGGCAATGACCTGCTGTTCAGCGGCACCGGCAATGACCTGCTCGATGGCGGGGCGGGCCTCGACACCGTCAGCTATGCCCATGCCACGGCAGGCGTGACCGTCAACCTTGGCCTGGCGACGGGGCAAATCACTGGCGGCGCCGGAACCGATACATTGATGGCCCTGGAGAACCTGGTGGGCTCCAACTTCAATGACTTCCTCACGGGCAACGGCAACAACAACCTGATCTCCGGCGGGCTGGGCAATGACACCCTCAAGGGCGAGGGGGGCGATGACATCCTGATCGGCGGCCTGGGTAACAACACCCTGACCGGTGGCCCTGGCGCCGATACCTTCCAGTACCTGACCGGCGGTAGCGGGCACGATGTCATCACCGACTTTGCGGTGGGCACCGACAAGCTCGACCTGTCGCAATTGCTGCAAGGCGAGAATGCGACGACGGCGTCCCTGGATGACTACCTGCACTTCAAGGTGGTGGGCGGTACGACCACCATCGACATCAGCGCCGTTGCAGGTGCCACGCCGAACCAGACCATCGACCTGGCCGGGGTCAACCTGGCGACCCAATACGGCGTCACGCCGGGCGCGGGCGGGTTGATTGCGGGCGGGGCGGATACGGCGACGATCATCAATGGGATGTTGAATGACCATTCGTTGAAGGTGGATACCGTGTAATCCCCTGTGGCGAGGGAGCTTGCTCCCGTTGGACTGCGTAGCAGTCCCATTCAGGGCCGCTTCGCGCCCCGACGGGAGCAAGCTCCCTCGCCACGTCTCTCGCCACAGACAGGTACTGGCCTGTGGCTTTAGCTCATTGAGTTATAAGCACCATACTTTGCGTGATATGGCCCGCCAGCGTTTGCCGGTATGATAGGCGCCCCCGCAGTCTGGATTGCGAATACGCCATGACCCTGCAATACCCAACCATCGCCGATTGCGTCGGCAACACACCTTTGGTCCGCTTGCAGCGCATGGCGGGTAACACCAGCAATACCTTGCTGCTCAAGCTCGAGGGGAATAACCCGGCGGGCTCGGTCAAGGACCGTCCGGCGCTGTCGATGATCGCCCGTGCCGAGCAGCGCGGGCAGATCAAGCCCGGCGACACCCTGATCGAAGCCACCTCCGGTAATACCGGGATTGCCCTGGCCATGGCCGCAGCGATCAAGGGCTACAAAATGATCCTGATCATGCCCGACAACGGCAGCGCCGAGCGCAAGGCCGCGATGACCGCCTATGGCGCCGAGCTGGTCCTGGTGACCCAGGAAGAGGGCATGGAAGGCGCGCGTGATCTCGCCGAGCGCATGGCCGCCGAAGGCCGTGGCCAGGTGTTGGACCAGTTCGCCAACGGTGACAACCCCGAGGCGCACTACACCAGCACCGGCCCGGAGATCTGGCGCCAGACCCAGGGCACCATCACCCATTTCGTCAGCTCCATGGGCACCACCGGCACCATCATGGGTAACTCGCGCTACCTCAAGGAGCAGAACCCGGCGATCCAGATCGTTGGCCTGCAACCGATGGAAGGCGCGGCGATCCCGGGGATCCGCCGTTGGCCCGAAGAGTACCTGCCCAAGATCTACAACGCTGCCCGCGTCGATCGCATCATCGACATGGCCCAGCGTGAAGCCGAAGACACCACCCGTCGCCTGGCCCGTGAAGAAGGCATCTTCTGCGGCGTGTCCTCCGGCGGTGCGGTGGCGGGGATGTTGCGTTTGTCTGCAGAACTGGAAAACGCGGTGATCGTCGCGATCATCTGTGACCGAGGCGACCGCTACCTGTCGACCGGCATTTTCGACGCGCCCAACTGATGGCCAAGCAAGAGCGAGGCCTGCGCTTCCAGCCCACGGGTGGCAGCCGGGCGCCCCAAGTACCGGTCGGCAAAAAGCAGCGCCTGACCATTGAGCGCCTGGCCAATGATGGCCGGGGGATCGTGTTTTTCGAAGGCCGCACCTGGTTTGTGGTGGGTGCCCTGGCCGGCGAGGAAGTCGAGGCGCGGGTGCTGGGCGCCCATGGCAAAGTGGTCGAGGCCCGCACCGAGCGGGTGTTCAAGGCCAGTGAACTGCGGCGCCCGGCGCCGTGCGTCCATGCCGGTCGTTGCGGCGGTTGCAGCCTGCAACATTTGCCCCATGGCGAACAGCTTGCCCTGAAACAGCGCATGCTCGCCGAGCAATTGTCCCGTGTCGCCGGGGTCGAGCCCCAGGAGTGGGCCGCGCCGTTGAGCGGGCCCGAGTTCGGCTATCGCCGCCGCGCCCGTGTCGCGGTGCGCTGGGACGCCAAGGCCAAGCGCCTGGACGTGGGTTTTCGCGCCGTGGCCAGCCAGGACATCGTGGCCATCGACGATTGCCCGGTGCTGGTACAGGCCTTGCAACCGATCATGCAGCGTCTGCCCAATATGTTGCGGCGCCTGAGCAAACCTCAGGCCCTGGGGCATGTCGAGTTGTTCAGCGGCTCGTCGATTGCCGTGTTGCTGCGGCATATGGCGCCGCTGTCCGACGCTGACCTGCTGGTGCTGCAGGAATTTTGCGCGTTCCATGATGCCCAGTTGTGGCTGCATGGAGAGGGCGAGCCGCAGCCGTTCGCGGCCGGGCAGGCCCTGGGCTATCGTCTGGAGCAGTGGGACCTGGAGCTGGCGTACCGGCCGGGGGATTTTGTCCAGGTCAACGCCGGGGTCAATGAAGCGATGGTGGCCCAGGCGCTGGACTGGCTGGCACCGCGCTCCGACGAACGGGTACTGGACCTGTTTTGTGGCCTGGGCAACTTTGCCTTGCCCCTGGCCCGCCAGGTGCGTGAAGTGGTGGCGGTAGAGGGCGTGCAGGCCATGGTGGACCGCGCGGCCCTCAACGCAGGCAGCAATAATTTGCATAATGTGCAGTTTTTTCAGGCCGATTTGTCCCAGCCTTTGAGTGACGCGCAATGGGCCAAAGCAGGCTTTTGTGCGGTACTCTTGGACCCACCCCGCGATGGTGCCCTGGAGGTTGTGCGCAAGCTCGCCACTCTGGGGGCTGATCGCCTGGTGTATGTGTCCTGCAATCCAGCCACGCTGGCGCGGGACACTGTCGAGTTGGTCAAGCAAGGCTACCGGCTAAAACGTGCCGGGATCCTCGATATGTTTCCGCAAACCGCGCATGTCGAGGCGATGGCGTTATTTGAAGCGAGCTAGGATGCTCGCTTAGTCCGACTGGCCTGCGTTCTCCTGGGCCTGTGACCTGCCAGGGAGTTCGCGTTACAAGGGTCAGCGATTTTGACGCGCTACAGGCGCGTCGTAGGGAAGGTAAGCAAGATGGTACAGGTGAGAGCACACCAGCCGATCAACACCGACGGCAGTATCAATCTCGAGGCATGGCTGGATCATGCCGTCAGTGTCGATCCGGCACTGGACCGTGAAGCCTTGAAAACCGCCTGCGAGTTCGCTCGCGAGGCCGAACAGCAAGACAATGCGGCCAAGAATCTGTGGGCCGAAGGAACCTCCAGTTTCCGTACCGGGCTTGAAATCGCCGAGATCCTCGCCGACCTCAAGCTGGATCAGGACTCGCTGATCGCTGCGGTGCTCTATCGCGGCGTACGCGAGGGGCATATTGCGTTGCCCTTGGTCAGCCAGCGTTTCGGCGCGGTGGTGGCCAAGCTGATCGACGGCGTGCTGCGCATGGCTGCGATCAGCGCCAGCCTCAGCCCGCGCCAGTCGATGGTGCTGGGCACCCAGGGCCAGGTGGAAAATCTGCGCAAGATGCTGGTGGCGATGGTCGACGACGTACGCGTGGCGCTGATCAAGCTGGCCGAACGTACCTGCGCGATCCGTGCGGTGAAAACCGCCGATGACGAAAAGCGCAACCGTGTCGCCCGCGAGGTCTTCGATATCTACGCGCCCCTGGCCCACCGCCTGGGGATCGGCCATATCAAGTGGGAGCTGGAGGACCTGTCCTTCCGCTACCTCGAACCCGATCAATACAAACAGATCGCCACCCTGCTGCATGAGCGGCGGCTGGACCGTGAGCGCTTTATCAGCGATGTGATGGGCCAGTTGCGCTCGGAGTTGCAGGCGACCGGCGTCGAAGCCGATATCAGCGGGCGCGCCAAACACATCTATTCGATCTGGCGCAAAATGCAGCGCAAGGGCCTGGCCTTCAGCCAGATCTACGACGTGCGCGCCGTACGCGTGCTGGTGCCGGAAATGCGCGATTGCTACACCGCGCTGGGCATCGTCCACACCCTGTGGCGGCATATTCCCAAGGAATTCGACGACTACATCGCCAACCCCAAGGAAAACGGCTACCGCTCGCTGCACACGGCGGTGATCGGCCCCGAGGGCAAGGTGCTGGAAGTGCAGATCCGCACCCATGCCATGCACGAAGAAGCCGAGCTGGGGGTTTGCGCGCACTGGCGCTACAAGGGTACCGACGTCAAGGCGGGCTCCAACCAGTACGAAGAGAAAATCTCCTGGCTGCGCCAAGTGCTGGAGTGGCACGAAGAACTCGGCGATATCGGCGGCCTGGCCGAACAGTTGCGTGTGGATATCGAGCCAGACCGGGTCTATATCTTCACCCCCGACGGCCACGCCATCGACCTGCCCAAGGGCGCGACACCGCTGGACTTCGCCTACCGGGTGCACACCGAGATCGGCCACAACTGCCGTGGCGCCAAGATCAACGGGCGTATCGTGCCGCTCAACTACAGCCTGCAGACCGGTGAACAGGTCGAGATCATCACCAGCAAGCACGGCACCCCGAGCCGCGACTGGCTGAACCCGAACCTGGGCTACATCACCACGTCGCGGGCGCGGGCGAAGATTGTCCACTGGTTCAAGCTGCAGGCGCGGGACCAGAACGTCGCCGCCGGCAAGACCCTGCTCGAGCGCGAGCTGGGGCGCTTGGGCCTGCCTCAGGTGGATTTCGACAAGTTGGCCGAAAAAGCCAACATGAAGATTGCCGAAGACATGTTCGCCGCCCTCGGCGCCGGCGACCTGCGCCTGGCGCAACTGGTCAACCTGGCCCAGCAGTTGGTGGAGCCGGAGCGCGGCAGCGAACAACTGGAGCTGATTCCCCGCAAGGCCACCGGCTACAAGCCGGGCAAGCGCGGCGATATCCAGATCCAGGGCGTGGGCAACCTGATGACCCAGATGGCCGGCTGCTGCCAGCCGTTGCCGGGCGACGCGATCGTCGGCTACATCACCCAGGGCCGTGGGGTGAGCATTCACCGCCAGGATTGTGCCTCGGTGTTGCAACTGGGCGGGCGCGAGCCGGAGCGGATCATCCAGGTCAGCTGGGGCCCGGTGCCGGTGCTCACCTACCCGGTGGACATCATCATCCGCGCCTACGACCGTTCGGGGTTGCTGCGTGACGTCTCGCAAGTGCTGCTCAACGAGCGGATCAACGTACTGGCGGTCAACACCCGCTCGAACAAGGAGGACAACACCGCGTTGATGTCCCTTACCATCGAGATTCCGGGTCTGGACGCGTTGGGGCGGCTGCTGGGGCGTATCTCCCAACTGCCGAACATCATCGAGACCCGGCGTAACCGCACACCATGAATCGCTGGATGAGTGCGGCCTGAAATGTGGGAGCTGGCTTGTGTGGGAGCTGGCTTGCCTGCGATGCAGGCGCCTCGGTCTACCCGATACCGAGGTGCCTGCATCGCGGGCAAGCCCGGCTCCCACATTTGCTCGGTGGTTTTCCCACTTGATCGGATAGAGAACGATGTATTCACTTGAAGACCTGCTACACCTGATGAACCGTCTGCGCGACCCGCAATACGGTTGCCCGTGGGACATCAGGCAAACCTACGCCAGTATCGTGCCTCACACCCTGGAAGAAGCCTACGAAGTCGCCGACGCCATCGAGCGTGGGGATTTTGAGCATCTGCAAGGCGAGCTGGGCGACCTGTTGTTCCAGGTGGTGTATTACAGCCAACTGGCCCGGGAAGAAGGGCGCTTCGAGTTCGCCGGCGTGGTCGACAGCATCACCTGCAAGCTGATTCGCCGGCATCCCCATGTGTTCCCCACCGGCGACCTGTATGCGCCGCTGGATATCCCTCAGTTAAGCGAAGAGCAGGTCAAGGCGCGCTGGGAGCAAATCAAGGCCGAGGAGCGCGCAGAAAAATCCGACGCCCCGCAGCAACTGTCCCTGCTTGATGATGTACCCAACGCCTTGCCGTCCCTGTCCCGCGCCGCCAAATTGCAAAAGCGCGCGAGCCAGGTCGGCTTCGACTGGCCAGCGGCGCTGCCGGTGGTGGATAACGTGCGTGAAGAGCTCGATGAAGTGCTCGAAGCCATGGCCGACAATGACCCGGCAGCGATTGCCGATGAAGTCGGTGACCTGCTGTTTGCAGCGGTCAACCTGGCCCGGCACCTCAAGGTGGACCCGGAAACCGCCCTGCGCGGTGCCAATGCCAAATTCGAAAGGCGATTCCGATTTATCGAACAGGCATTGCGCGACACCCACCGTCCCATGGAAGATTGCACCCTCGAAGAGTTGGACGCCCTCTGGGGCGAAGCCAAACGCCAGGAAAAGAATGTGTCCAACTGCGGTTGAGCAGTTGCCTAAGTGAGTAAGCACCATGAGCATTTCCCTTCGCGACCAGTTGCTCAAAGCAGGCCTGGTCAATCAGAAGCAGGCCAAGCAGGTCGGCAAAGACAAGCAGAAGCAGCAGCGCCTGGTTCACAAAGGCCAGGCCCAGGCCGATGACACCCAGCAGCGCCTGGCCCTGGAAGCGCAGGCCGAGAAGGTCAAGCGCGACCAGGAGCTCAACCGCCAGCAGCAGGAAAAGGTCGAGGCCAAGGCCCGTGCCGCGCAGGTCAAGCAATTGATCGAGACCTCGCGCCTGCCCAAGTTGACCACCGAGGACTACTACAACTTCGTGGACGACAAGAAGGTCAA
Source organism: Pseudomonas sp. FP818 (assembly GCF_030687335.1). Classification (NCBI taxonomy): domain Bacteria; kingdom Pseudomonadati; phylum Pseudomonadota; class Gammaproteobacteria; order Pseudomonadales; family Pseudomonadaceae; genus Pseudomonas; species Pseudomonas sp. FP818. The sequence continues at coordinate 1,559,773 of NZ_CP117427.1, forward strand.
GCGCCTGTCGGTCAACACCTTGATGCGCAACAAGCTGAGCAATGGCTCGTTGGCGATTGTCCATCACGGTGGCGGTTACGAAGTTATTCCACGGGAGGCCGCGCTGAAAATCCAGGAGCGCGCACCTGAGCGTATCGTCCAGATGAACATCCTCACCGAGACCCAGGTGCCGGATGAGGATGATCCGTACGCCGCCTATCAGATCCCTGACGACCTGATGTGGTAAGGCGTTAAAAACAACAAACCCCGCTCAAAAGGCGGGGTTTGTGTTTATAGGCACTGCGGCTGCGTGGGCCGGGTGGCTATGGGATTTCAGCGCTTCAGGCGCTTGATGCCTGGCGTCTCATTTCGAGGGTTTCGAGCTCGTTTTTATAATTATGGGCGTCGCACTCGTTGTGAAACATACCGACCAGCAGGTCTTGTTGATGCACATCCCAGATATGAATCCCGTGGGCCAGGGCCTCGTGGGACATATGGGCATCGTCGCGTTCCGTTACTTTTACTGTCATCTGCTTGCTCCAGTCTCTGGTTGATCTGCGGCAAGGCGTCGCAGGCCTTTGTTATATATTTTGTTAGCTTGCTAAGTAAACTGACTTTGCACGCAACAATTCATTGCAGCAAACGCAACAATGCTCCAAGCCACGTAAACCGCGACATTGCGTCGCAGGGCCTGGGGTTTTATGACAAAAGCTTCATGTTCGAGTCAGGCTTTGGCCGGGTGCCAGGCCTTCCACCGCTATCCCAGGCGAGCCAGCTTGTATGGTTAGACTTGTAGGGGTGGTGGGACTAAAAGCCAGCATCTGACTCTAGCCAGTACAGACCGTGGGAGACTTCGTCCCACCCCTTCACCAAAGCGCCGATAAGGAATGCATCGGCCATGACCGACGATAGAAGCAAGCCAGCGCAACGGTGAAGCCCCGACAAGCCCGTAAACCCTAACCCGGAGCTTTTCTCATGGCAATGACTGTCTCGCAATCAATCATTGGAGTGGATGTCGCTAAAGCCGAAGTAGTTGTTTATCAAAGTGAAACTGCTGAAACAAAGATCGTATCGAACAAGAAAAGCGAGCTGAAGGCATGGCTGAAGTCTTTGCCTGCGGGCAGCGCCATCGCAATTGAAGCCACCAATATCTATCACGTGGATACCGTCAACTTGGCTCATTCGATGGGCCATATCGTTTACGTGATTGATGGATATCGCCTTAGCCATTACCGCAAAGGCACAGGTGTCGCGCTAAAACAACTTCAGTGATGCGCAGTTGCTGGCTCGCTACTTGAAGAATGAACAGGCTGATTTACGCGCCTGGAATCCGCCGCCGAAGATTTATACCAAGCTTCAAAGCTTGCTGCGTCGACGCGCAGCGCTGGTGAAAATGCGTGTTGCGCTGAATCAGAGCTGGGCGGGCGAGCCATCACTCAAGGCCTCGTCCAAGAGCATTTCAGCGTGTCTTGATAGGCATGAGGGGCTCATTGAGAAAAGGATATTAGATGCTGTTACTGAGGCGGGGCTTTTGCATCAGGTCAAGCGCTGCCAAGCCGTCGAGGGCATTGGTTTTCTGACAGCAGTTGCCCTGGTAATGGCGTTTCAGCGAGGAGAATTTGAAAGTGCTGACGCTTACATCGCGTTCTTGGGAATGGACTTGAGAGTATCCGATTCTGGGCAAATGAGCGGACGCCGCTCATTGAGCAAGAAGGGAGATTCAGAGATACGCAGATTGCTGCATAACGCGGCGTCAGCAGGTATCAGGTCAGAAGCCTGGAAACCTTTATACGAGGGTTATCTGGCCAGGGGCCTGAAAACGACTCAAGCCCTGGTCATCATTGGCCGCAAGCTGGCGCGCATCGCCTTTTCGCTCATGAAAAACCTGAGCGAATACCAGTCAAAAGCGGTTTTGGGGGCTTCCCCAAAACCATAGAATCTCCCACCTTGGAATGCACCACCTGTGGGAGCTGGCTTGCCTGCGATAACGCCAGTCGCCTCACTCCAAACGCCAGGCGAAAAAAAGCCCCGCATTTAGCGAGGCTCTTTTAAACACTCAACGATCAGCTGCCTTTCACAGCCTTGCCGTTGACCGTGCCGTCCAACAGCATGATGTTGTATTCCTTGCCGTCGGTTTCGACTTGTTGCAGGCGAACCAGCAGGTAATCCCAATCCTTGGCAAACCACATCACAGTAATGCGCTTGCTTTGCGTCGGGTCGCGCACGCGCTCAACCTTGATGGCGTCGATCTTGCCGGCCTTGGTCTCGACTTTCTCGGCACCCAGCACGCGGAAGTCATAGGTGTCGACCTCGCCGTCATCCACCACCTGGTAGCTCATGGTTTTCTTGCCGGCGGCCACGTCATGCTGCAGGGCCAACTGGTAAGTGGATTTGTCGACCATGCCACGGTTCAGCGGGATCTTCACCGCATCACCGCGATCGGTGCCGGTGACCATCTTGGCGGTCCAATCGAAGTCCAGGTCGGCTTTCTTGGCTTTACCCAGCCCACCCCGTTCAAAGTGGTAGGACTGTGGCAGCAAAGTATCCTTGTCCAGGGTCAAGGTGCTGGTTTCGGTCAGGCTGGCGATCATCATCGAGGCCTTGAAGCTGAGCTTCCAGGTACCGTCGGCGTTTTTTTCCAGGCTGCGTTCCGCAGTGCCGCTCATGGGCAACTGCTTCCAGTCGGCGGTATAGCTGGCGGAGAAAGGCTGAAGGTCTGCCGCGTGCACGGCAGGCAGGGCAAACAGAGCAAAAGCGAAGAGCAGGGCGCGACGCATAAAATCTCCTAGGTACGAATCAAGTGGCCGCTGGCCGCAAGTAACTGGCCATCCAACAATGCACCCTGTTCACCGAGAACCAAGCGGCCTTCGGCAAACCAGCGAACCGCCAGCGGGTAAATCCTGTGTTCCTGGGTGTGAACCCGTTGCGCAAGGCTCTGCGCTGAGTCCGCAGACTCTACCGGAACTACTGCCTGTACGACCAGAGGCCCGCCATCGAGTTCCTCGGTGATAAAGTGCACGCTGCAGCCGTGCTCCGTATCGCCGGCCTCAAGGGCCCGTTGGTGAGTGTGTAACCCTTTGTATTTAGGCAGCAGGGAAGGGTGGATATTCAGCAGGCGCCCCTGGTAATGGCGCACGAAATCAGCGCTGAGAATGCGCATGAAACCGGCGAGGACCACGAGCTTGGGGTTGAAGGCGTCGATCAATTCGATCAAGGCTGCATCGAAGGCCTCGCGACCGTCGAACGCCTTGTGATCCAGGGCGCGGGTGTCGATACCCGCGTCCTGGGCGCGTTGCAGGCCGTAGGCGTCGCTGCGGTTGGAAATCACCGCAGCGATGCGCACCGGGCTGTCGCCGGCGCGCGTGCTGTCGATCAGGGCCTGCAAGTTACTGCCGGTGCCGGAGAGCAGCACCACGACATCACAGGTTGCTGGCATCAGTGAGCCTTGAGGTTCTTCAGTTCAACCTGGGCAGCACCTTCGGCAGCCGTGGCGATCTGACCGATCACCCATGGCTGCTCGCCGGCTTCACGCAGAACGTTCAGCGCGGTTTCCACGTGCTCTTGAGCCACGCAGATGACCATGCCCACGCCGCAGTTCAGCACGCGGTGCATTTCGGTCTCGTTGACGTTGCCTTTCTCTTGCAGCCAGTCGAAGACCGCCGGGCGCTGCCAGCTGGCCACGTCGACGATGGCCTGGGCGCCTTTTGGCAGTACGCGCGGGATGTTGTCCAGCAGGCCGCCACCGGTGATGTGGGCCATGGCCTTGACCGCGCCGGTGTCCTTGATCAGCTTGAGCAATGGCTTGACGTAGATGCGGGTCGGGGCCATCAGCAGGTCGGTCAAAGGCTTGCCGTCGAGCTGGGTGTTCTCGATGTCGGCGCCGGACACTTCGATGATCTTGCGGATCAGCGAGTAGCCGTTGGAGTGCGGGCCGGACGATGGCAGAGCCAGCAGGGCGTCACCGGCAGCCACCTTGGAGCCGTCGATGATCTCGGCTTTTTCCACGACGCCGACGCAGAAGCCGGCCAGGTCGTAGTCTTCGCCTTCGTACATGCCTGGCATTTCAGCGGTTTCGCCGCCGACCAGGGAGCAACCCGACAGTTCGCAGCCAGCGCCGATACCGGTGACCACTTGTGCAGCGGTCTCCACGTTGAGCTTGCCGGTGGCGTAGTAGTCGAGGAAGAACAACGGCTCGGCGCCGCATACCACCAGGTCGTTGACGCACATGGCCACCAGGTCGATGCCGATGGTGTCGTGCTTGTTCAGGTTCAGGGCCAGGCGCAGCTTGGTGCCCACGCCGTCGGTGCCGGAGACCAGCACTGGCTGCTTGTAGCCGGCCGGGATCTCGCAGAGGGCGCCGAAACCGCCCAGGCCGCCCATGACTTCGGGGCGCGCAGTGCGCTTGGCGACGCTCTTGATGCGTTCGACCAATGCTTCACCGGCGTCGATGTCTACACCGGCGTCCTTGTAGCTCAGGGAGGGTTGCTTGCTCATGATCCAGGCCTTTAGGGGATTCAGGGGTAACGACCGATGCGGTGGGCACAGAAGCTGAACACTTCAGGACGCCCAGCCGTTGACGGTCTGCGAAGGCGCGCGATTTTATCAGGCTTGAGGGGCAGCGGCCATCCTCGGGCCGACGGGCAGGGGCATATGGTGCTAAAAAAACCTTAATAGGCGCCGCGATCGCCTGTATTAAGGTATAGCCTTTAACCCGCTATCGTTATGACAGTACGAAAACTTACCGGGGCCTTGTGAATGTTTTGCCGGTCGCTGTGGTCACAGCCTTGCTTAACCTTCTTCACGCGGCCTGTTCCAGCCGCTTTTTTGTCGTTCGGGAATCTTTTTTCATGGGTCTGAGTAGATACTTTTTTGTTGGCTGTTTGTCGTTGGTCAGCCTGGCCAGTCATGCCGAAACCGTTAATGGTCTTTATCAAGTGCTGGAGCCGGTCAGCAGCCAGGCGCCGGAGGAGCGCGAACAAGCTACCCAGCGCGCCCTGCAGACCCTGGTAGTCCGCCTCACCGGCGACGCCAAGGCCGCCCAGGGCCCTGGCCTGGCGGCGATCCGCAAGGATCCGCAACAGATCATCAGCCAGTACGGTTACGACGCCGGCCCGCCGGAAAGCCTGCAAGTGGATTTCGATCCGGTCAGCACCGACCGCGCCCTGCGCGATGCCGGCCTGGCGTTGTGGGGCAACAATCGGCCGTCGATCCTTGGCTGGTGGCTGAGCGATTCCACTGAAGGCAGCAGCCTGGTCGGTGATGGCCAGTCGGCTGCCGAGCCGCTGCGCCGTGCGGCCCAGCATCGCGGCCTGCCTTTGCGCCTGCCGCTGGGCGATCTCGATGAGCAGATCGTCGCCACCGCACCCACTCTTGAAAGTGCCGATCCGGCCCCTCTGCGTGCGGCCTCCGAGCGTTATGGCGCCGACGCCTTGCTGGCGGTGCATGCCCGTGAAGATGCGGGCCAATGGCAAGCCAAGTGGCGCCTGTGGCTGGGTGACAAAGCCGAGCAGGGCACGGTGCAGGGCGCCGACCCCGCGGCGTTGGCCGATGCCGTGCTGCTGGCAGTCAGCGAGCGCCTGGCGCCCCGTTTTGCGGTAAAAACCGGGGTGTCCAGCGAGCAGTTGCTGCAAGTGCAGGGCATGACCCTGGAGCGCTACGCCGCCCTCGGTCATCTGCTGGAGCCGTTTGGTGCTCAGTTGCAGCGGGTGGAGGGTGACCGGATCGTCTATCGCGTCAACGGCAGCAGCGAGCAGTTGCGCAGCCAATTGAGCCTGGCCAAGTTGCAGGAAGTGCCGGCCGGTGAGGCGCTCGCGCCACAACCTGTGCCGTCGCCCGTGGCCGAAGGCGCGCAGCCGGTGCCGCAAGCCGAGCCTGAGCCGCAACTGCGTTTCCGTTGGTAAATGTTCTTCCTTATATAGAAGCAAATAACAGATGGAGTGGTTTATGGCGGATACGCGTCGTTGGGTGTGGCTTGGCGGGATTGTCCTGCTGTGCGTCTTTGTATTCTTGCTGCATTCGATCCTGACGCCGTTCCTGGTCGCCTTGCTGCTGGCCTATCTGTTCGATCCTGTGGTGGATCGCCTGGAAAAGGCCGGGCTGTCGCGCACCTGGGGCGTGGTGGCGGTGTTTGCGCTGTTTACCCTGATCGTCATGGCGCTGTTGCTGGTGCTGGTGCCGATGCTGGCCAAGCAACTGTTGCGCCTGTACGAACTGGCGCCGCAAATGCTCGATTGGCTGCAGCACACGGCCATGCCCTGGGTGCAGTCCAAACTCGGCCTGGCCGATGGCTTCTGGAAGTTCGACCAAGGTCAAGGCCGCGATCAGCGAGCATATGGGCCAGACCACCGATATCGTCGGGGTGATCCTCAGTCAGGCCACGGCCTCCAGCCTGGCGTTGATTGGCTGGCTGACCAACCTGGTATTGATCCCGGTGGTGGCGTTCTACCTGCTGCGTGACTGGGACATCATGATGGCCAAGATCCGCAGCCTGCTGCCCCGTGATCGCGAGGAGCGCATCGTGTCCCTGGCCGGGGAGTGCCATGAGGTGCTGGGCGCCTTTGTCCGTGTGGGCAGTTGCTGGTGATGGTGGCGCTGGGGATTATCTACGCTGGCGGGCTAATGGCGATTGGCCTGGAACTGGGCCTGTTGATCGGCATGATTGCCGGCCTGGCGGCGATTGTGCCGTACATGGGCTTTGTCATCGGGATTGGTGCGGCGCTGGTGGCTGGCCTGTTCCAGTTTGGCGGTGACTTGTACCCGATGCTGGGGATTGTCGCGGTGTTCATGGCCGGCCAGGCCCTGGAAGGCATGGTGCTGACGCCGTTGCTGGTGGGCGATCGCATCGGCCTGCACCCGGTGGCGGTGATCTTTGCGATCCTGGCGGGCGGCGAGCTGTTCGGCTTTACCGGCATCCTCCTGGCGCTGCCGGTAGCGGCGGTGATCATGGTGCTGGTGCGCCATGTGCACGATGTGTACAAGGATTCGGGCGCCTATACGGGCGCCGATGACCCCCAGTTGTAAGACTGATCACAAACCCGGCTCAAGGCCGGGTTTGTTGTCTGTGGGGCTTGGCATTTAGCCATCGCGCCAAACAATCTCCAAAAAATCCAATGAGTTAACGCAAACCTTTGATTTTGCTTGTGGTCTGTTGCATTGTGCGCCCGGCGTCACGGGTATAAACTTTGCAAACTTTTCACAGAGGCCACTAACGGTTCGATTGGGACCGTTCAGTCAGCATGAAACCGATTCAGCTGCCCCTAGGTGTGCGTCTGCGTGACGACGCTACCTTCATCAATTACTACCCAGGCGCCAATGCCGCTGCACTCGGCTATGTCGAGCGGCTCTGCGAAGCCGACGCCGGGTGGACGGAAAGCCTGATCTACCTCTGGGGCAAGGACGGCGTGGGGCGTACCCACCTGTTGCAGGCCGCCTGCCTGCGCTTTGAGCAGATGGGGGAGCCAGCGGTGTATTTGCCGTTGGCCGAACTGCTGGACCGTGGCATCGGCATCCTCGATAACCTCGAGCAATACGAACTGGTGTGCCTGGATGACCTGCAAGCCGTTGCCGGCCGGGCGGACTGGGAAGAAGCGCTGTTCCATCTGTTCAACCGCCTGCGCGACAGCGGCCGGCGCCTGTTGATTGCCGCCTCTACCTCGCCACGGGAATTGCCGGTCAAGCTGGCAGACCTCAAGTCGCGGCTGACCCTGGCGCTGATCTTCCAGATGCGCCCACTGTCCGACGAAGACAAGCTGCGTGCCCTGCAACTGCGCGCTTCGCGTCGTGGCCTGCACCTGACCGATGAAGTCGGGCATTTCATCCTCACCCGTGGCACCCGCAGCATGAGCGCGCTGTTCGACTTGCTCGAACAACTCGACCAGGCCTCGTTGCAGGCCCAGCGCAAGCTCACCATTCCCTTCCTCAAAGAAACCCTCGGCTGGTAGCCAGCCCTTTAAAACCGGGGCTCCTGGCAAATTACAGGCGTCAGAAAACCTGCGTTTGGGCCGCTCTGGCCACGCAAAAGGGTCTAAATGGGGTTCAAGGGCTTAGATGACATAGGTCAAACAAGAAGTCACATAGATCACGATTGAATTTGCAAATCGATGTCATAGAAGGCATAGTCTCGACTTCTTTACATATCAGCCACGGTCGTGCCCATGCTAAATCGCTTCGCACCCCTCGTGCCTCTCGCACTCGTTACCCTGTTGTTTGGTTGCGCCACCCACCCCCAGCAGGTGGTCGAGCAGCAAAAGCCACAACAACAGCATCAAGCCAAATTCGTCGCAGCACAGTCTTCTTCTGTTTATGAAGAAGAGGTGGCGACCGAAAAAGAACTGGCTGAGTTCGCCGACAGCAAGCCTTATCAACTGCCACTGCTGGCCGACAGTATCCTCGAACGCGGCATGTCCCTGATCGGTACCCGTTACCGTTTCGGTGGTACCTCTGAAGCCGGTTTCGACTGCAGTGGCTTTATCGGCTACCTGTTTCGTGAAGAAGCCGGCATGAACCTGCCGCGCTCCACCCGCGAAATGATCAACGTGGATGCACCGTTGGTCGCACGAAACAACCTCAAGCCCGGCGATCTGCTTTTCTTCAGTACCAACGGCCGTGGTCGCGTCAGCCACGCCGGTATCTACCTGGGCGATGACCAGTTCATCCACTCCAGCAGCCGCCGTAGCGGTGGGGTGCGGGTCGATAAGCTGGGTGACAGCTACTGGAGCAAAACCTTCATCGAAGCCAAGCGCGCGTTGGCGATGGCCCCGACTACCGTTACCGCTCGCAAGTAAAGTTAAAGTGATACTTGAAGTTTGACGCGTAAGCGCTAGAATCCTGAGATATTGTTGCGAACCTGACCGCGCAAGCTTGCTTGCGCGGTCTAGTTTTCAGCGTTCGGCAGCGAAAGCCGCATCCAGATCAGGATTGTTCTGCCCATGTCGACCTCGGCCCGCCTAATTCTTGTTGTTTGCGCCGCACTGCTCAGTGCCTGCGCCAGCCGTCCTCCACCTGCGCCTGTGGCCGTCAAGCCCAAGCCGGTATTCAACTATTCCACCCAGAACTTTTCGCCAGTGGCCGAAGATGTGCTGTTTCGCGCCCTGGGCCTGGTGGGCACGCCTTACCGCTGGGGCGGCAACACCCCGGATTCGGGGTTTGATTGCAGTGGTTTGATTGGTTTTGTCTACCGCGACGCCGCGGGCATCTCGCTGCCGCGCACCACTCGCGAGCTGATTGTGATGCGGGCCCAGGACGTACGCGAAGATGCGCTGCAGACCGGCGACCTGCTGTTCTTCGCCACGGGCGGCGGCTCGCAGGTCAGCCATGCCGGCATCTACGTGGGTGAGGGGCGTTTCGTGCATGCGCCGCAAACCGGCGGTACGGTGAAGCTTGATACCTTGTCCAAGGCCTACTGGCAGAATGCCTATTTGAGCGCCAAGCGCGTGTTGCCGGCGGGGCAATTGGCGCGTAATCCCTAAGCCAAATATAAAACCCAATGTGGGAGCGGGCTTGCCCGCGATGGCGGTGTGTCAGTGGATAGATTCCTGACTGATCCACAGCCATCGCGGGCAAGCCCGCTCCCACAGTTGTTTTGGGGTGCTCGCAAATCATTTATTTGGCTGAAGACACCCGCCACACCTTATTCCCCACATCGTCCGCCACCAGCAACCCGCCTTGCTGGTCGATCACCACGCCCACCGGCCGGCCCATGGCTTTCTCATCACTGTTGAGAAAGCCGGTCAGCACATCCACCGGCGCGCCGTTGGGCTTGCCCTCCGCAAATGGCACAAAGATCACCTTGTACCCACTGTGCGGCTTGCGATTCCACGAACCGTGCTGGCCGATAAAAGCGCCTTGGGCAAATTGCGCCGGTAGGGTGTTGCCTTCGGCAAAGGTCAGGCCCAGCGACGCGGTGTGGGGGCCGACGGCATAGTCCGGCGCAATGGCCTTGGCCACCAGGTCCGGGTCCTGCGGCGTGACCCGTACATCCACATGCTGGCCGTAATAGCTGAACGGCCAGCCATAAAAGCCGCCATCCTTGACCGAGGTGATGTAGTCCGGCACTAGGTCGCTGCCGATTTCATCGCGCTCGTTGACTGCCGTCCACAGCTTGCCGCTTTGCGGCTCCCAGGCCATGCCATTGGGGTTGCGCAGCCCGGAGGCAAAAATCCGCTGCTTGCCGCTGGCCCGGTCGACTTCCCAGATCGCCGCACGCCCCTGTTCGGCTTCCAGGCCGTTTTCACCGACGTTGCTGTTGGAGCCTACGCTCACATACAACGTGTTGCCGTCCTTGCTGGCCACCACGTTTTTCGTCCAGTGGTGGTTGAGCGGACCGCCCGGCAGGTCGATGACCTTGGTGCCCTGGGCCTTGATCGCGGTTTCTCCCGGTTGATAGGGGAAGCGCAGCAGCTTGTCCGAGTCGGCCACATACAGGTCGTTGCCCACCAGGGTCATGCCAAACGGCGAGTTGAGGTTTTCCAGGAACACCGTGCGGGTTTCTGCCACGCCATCATGGTTGGCATCGCGTAGCAGGGTGATACGGTTCGGGCTGGGTACGCCGGCACCGGCACGGCCCATGACCTTTTCCATGACCCAGCCGCGAATGCCCTTGGAATCATCCGGCTTGGGCGGCGCATTGGTCTCGGCCACCAGCACGTCGCCATTGGGCAATACATACAGCCAGCGCGGGTGATCCAGGCCTTCGGCAAAGGCGCCAACCTGGGTGCCGGCGGCGGCCTTGGGCTTGGCCCCGGCGGGCCAGCCAATCGCCGGGGCGATGTTGACGGTGGGGATCAGGGTTTTATTCGGTTCCGGCAGCTTGGGCGACGGCCCGGTGCCATCGGATACCTGCAAGGTTGAGCTTTCGCCACAGGCAGCGAGTGCGCCTGCGGCCATGATCAGTAGGGCGAGTCGGGTCTTGTGCATGTTTTTCTCCTCAATGCCTGTAGTCATAGAGGTATGGCGCGCGGCGATGGTTCAAGTACGTGGCCGGCTTTAATTGACGCTGTACCCCCAACCCACTAACCTTCGCCGCTTGTTTCAGGTGCTCTGTGGCGTACGCGCCGACCGAGTGAAACAGGGAAGCCGGTGAGTGTGCGCACTTTTCTACAGTGTGGCCACGATCCCGGCGCTGCCCCCGCAACGGTAAATGAGTCAAGACGCTGCTTTTGCCACTGTATCGCCTGCGATATGGGAAGGCGCATCGTCGGCTTGCCCTGGTCAATCGGGCGCCACTCATGAGCCCGGAGACCGGCCTGATTCATCCAACAGCATCACGGTGGGCGATGCTTGGCTTCATTTAAGTTGTCTTTTCCTGCCCGCCGTTTTTGTCCAGCCCCAACGGAGAGCTGCCATGACTGATACCCCTGATCGTGACGAACGCCACCTGGCGCGCATGCTGCGCAAAAAAGCGGTGATTGACGAGCGCATTGCCAATTCACCGAATGAATGCGGTTTGCTGCTGGTGTTGACCGGCAACGGCAAAGGCAAGAGCAGTTCGGCGTTTGGCATGCTCGCCCGGGCCATGGGGCACGGTATGCAATGCGGTGTGGTGCAGTTCATCAAGGGCCGTAACAGCACCGGTGAAGAACTGTTCTTCCGCCGCTTCCCCGAGCAGGTGCGCTTCCATGTGATGGGCGAGGGCTTTACCTGGGAGACCCAGGACCGCCAGCGCGATATCGCCGCCGCCGAAGCGGCCTGGAAGGTTTCCCGGGAAATGTTGCAGGATCCATCCATCGGCCTGGTGGTGCTGGATGAGCTGAACATCGCGCTCAAGCACGGCTATCTGGACCTGGACCAAGTGTTGAGCGACCTGCAAGCCCGGCCACCGATGCAGCACGTGCTGGTCACCGGCCGCGGCGCCAAACCGGAACTGATTGAAATGGCCGATACCGTCACCGAAATGGGCATGCTCAAGCACGCGTTCCAGGCCGGTATCAAGGCACAGAAAGGCATCGAACTTTGAACCAGCCGCGCCATTGCCCAGCGGTGTTGATCGCCGCGCCGGCGTCAGGCCAGGGCAAGACCACTGTTACCGCCGCGCTGGCCCGTTTGCATCGCAACCTGGGGCGCAAGGTCCGGGTGTTCAAGTGCGGCCCGGACTTTCTCGACCCGATGATCCATGAGCGCGCCAGTGGTGCGCCGGTCTATCAATTGGACATGTGGATGGTCGGCGAGCAGGAAAGTCGTCGCCTGTTGTGGGAAGCCGCGGGGGAGGCGGACCTGATCCTGATCGAGGGCGTGATGGGCCTGTTCGACGGCACACCGTCCAGCGCCGACCTGGCGCGCCATTTTGGCGTGCCGGTGCTGGCAGTGATCGACGGCACCGCCATGGCCCAAACCTTTGGCGCCCTGGCGCTGGGGTTGGCGCGTTACCAGGCGGACCTGCCGTTCGCCGGGGTCCTGGCCAACCGCGTCGGCACCGTGCGCCATGCGCAGTTGCTGGAAGGCAGCCTGACTGAAGGCCTGCGCTGGTACGGCGCGCTGTCCCGGGAAACCGGGATCGAGCTGCCCAGCCGCCACCTGGGCCTGGTGCAGGCCAGCGAGTTGAATGACCTCGACCTGCGCCTGGATGCTGCCGCCGCCGCCCTGGCCAGCAGTTGCGAGGTAGCGCTGCCACCGCCGGTGGAATTCGCTGCGCCGGAGGTGATCGAGGCCCAGCCGTTGCTGGCCGGGGTGCGGATTGCCGTGGCCCGTGACGAAGCCTTTGCCTTCACCTATGGCGCCAGCCTCGACTTACTGCGGGCGATGGGCGCGCAGTTGCACTTCTTCTCGCCGATCCATGACCGCGTGCTGCCCGACGCCGACAGCCTCTATCTGCCCGGTGGCTACCCGGAGTTGCATCATCAGGCGCTGTCGCAAAACACCTCGATGCTGCAGGCGATCCGCGCCCACCACAGCGCCGGCAAACCATTGCTGGCCGAATGCGGCGGCATGCTCTACCTGCTCGACTCCCTGACCGATGTCGAGGGCACGCGTGCCGAACTGCTGGGGCTGCTGCAAGGCGATGCGGTCATGCAGAAACGCCTGGCGGCCCTGGCCCTGCAAACGGTCGAATTGCCGGAAGGCGAATTGCGCGGCCACACCTATCATCATTCCCTGACCAGCACGCCGTGGCAGCCGATTGCCCGTGGCCTGAGCCCCAATGGCGGGCGCGGCGCCGAGGCGGTGTATCGCCAGGGGCGGATGACGGCCTCCTATGTGCACTTTTATTTCCCGTCGAACCCGGTTGCAGTGGCCGCGCTGTTTGCGCCGGATCGAGACGCCGCCAACGCAGGCGATTGTATTGCAACGGTAGGCGCGGGCTTGCCCGCGATAGGGTCATGACCGACAACGCCTTCCCCCAGGCCGAGCGCGATGCCATCTACCGCGCCATTGCCGAACGCCGCGACATGCGCCACTTCAGTGGCGGCACCGTCGCCCCCGAGTTGTTGCACCGCCTGCTGCACGCCGCGCACCAGGCCCCCAGCGTCGGCCTGATGCAGCCCTGGCGCTTTATCCGCATCAGCGACCGCAACCTGCGTGGGCAGATCCAGCAGTTGGTGGAAGCCGAACGCATCCGCACCGCGCAAGCCCTGGGCGAGCGCTCGGACGACTTTATGAGGCTCAAGGTCGAAGGCATCCACGACTGCGCCGAGGTGCTGGTGGCGGCGTTGATGGATGACCGTGAGCGGCATATTTTCGGGCGTCGGACCTTGCCGGAAATGGACCTGGCCTCGCTGTCCTGTGCAATCCAGAATCTATGGCTGGCGTCCCGCGCCGAAGGCCTGGGCATGGGCTGGGTGTCACTGTTCGAACCCCGGGACCTGGCTGACCTGCTGGGCCTGCCACCCGGTGCCAAGCCCCTGGCCGTGCTGTGCCTGGGCCCGGTGACGGAGTTTTATCCGGCACCGATGTTGCAACTCGAAGGCTGGACCGAACCGCGTCCGCTGAGTGACATGCTGTATGAGAATTATTGGGGAGTGAGTCAATGAGTGTGGCCTTGCTGAGTGTCGCTGCAGTGGCGCTGGATGCGCTGCTGGGCGAGCCCAGGCGCTGGCATCCGCTGGTGGCGTTCGGCAATTTTGCCGGGCGCATCGAGCAACGTTTCAACTCCGCGGGGCGTGGCTGGCGCAGCCATGGCGTGAGCGCGTGGTTTATCACGGTGATACCGCTGACCTTGCTGGCCACGGCCTTGTCCTGGGCGCCTTACTTCGGCTGGGTGATCGAGATCCTCGCGTTGTACCTGGCCCTGGGCATGCGCAGCCTGGGCGAGCACGTGTTGCCGGTGGCCCAGGCCCTGCGCAGCGGCGACCTGGACGAAGCACGCACGCGCGTGAGTTACCTGGTCAGCCGCCAGACCAGTGAGCTGGACAGCACCGAAGTGGCCCGCGCAGCCACCGAGTCGGTGCTGGAAAACGGCAGCGACGCGGTGTTTGCCGCGCTGTTCTGGTTTGTCGTGGCCGGCGTGCCCGGCGTGGTGCTGTACCGCCTGAGCAATACCCTGGATGCCATGTGGGGCTATCGCAATGAACGTTTTGAACGTTTTGGCTGGGCGGCGGCGAAGATTGACGACCTGCTGAATTACATCCCTGCGCGGCTGGTCGCATTGACCTACGCCGTGCTCGGCAAGACGCGCCTGGCGCTTACATGCTGGCGCCGCCAGGGGCCGACCTGGGACAGCCCGAATGCCGGGCCGGTGATGGCTGCGGGCGCTGGCGCCCTGGGCGTCGAGTTGGGCGGGGCAGCGATTTATCACGGTGAGTTGCACCAGCGTCCGATCCTCGGCGAAGGGCCGCCGGCCGATGCCGATTCCATCGAGCGTGGCTGGCAGTTGGTGCAGCGCGGCGTGTGGCTGTGGGTGTTGATCCTGTGTGCGGGGGCGCATTTCTATGCTTGAACACGGTGGACGGCTGCGCAAGGCGGCGCTGCAGTACGGCATTGCCCAGGAAGACTGGCTGGACCTGTCCAGTGGCCTCGCGCCCTGGCCCTGGCCCATCCCGCCCATCCCGCTGCGGGCCTGGGCCCGCTTGCCAGAGACCGATGATGGCCTTGAACAAGCAGCCTGTGATTACTACGGCGCGGCCCAGGTATTGCCGGTACCGGGCTCCCAGGCGGCCATCCAGTTGCTGCCGCGCCTGCGCCGGGCGGGCAAGGTCGGCGTGTTGTCGCCGTGCTATGCCGAGCATGCCGAAGCCTGGCGCCGCGCCGGTTACATCGTGCGCGAGGTGCTGGAGCAGGAAGTCGACTTCTTCCTCGACAGCCTCGACGTGTTGGTGGTGGTCAATCCCAACAACCCCACCGGTCTGAGCCTCACGCCCCAGCGCCTGCTGGATTGGCATGCGCGCCTGGCCGAGCGCGGTGGCTGGCTGGTGGTGGATGAGGCCTTTATGGACAACACCCCGCACTTGAGCCTGGCGAGCCAGGCCAATCAAGTCGGGCTGATTGTGTTGCGCTCGTTCGGCAAGTTTTTCGGCCTGGCTGGGGTGCGTCTGGGTTTTGTGCTGGCCGAACGCAAACTGCTCAAGCTGCTGGCCGAACAGGTCGGGCCGTGGGCGGTGAGCGGGCCGGCCCGGGAGTTGGGCCAGGTCTGCCTGCGCGACAGCGCCGGCCATACCTACCAGCGCCAGCGCTGCGAAGACGCCAGCCAGCGCCTGTTCCGCCTGCTGGAGCAGTATGGCCTGCGCCCGCAAGGTGGCTGCGCGCTGTTCCAGTGGCTGATCAGCGATCACGCCGAGCAGTTGCATGAATTCATGGCCCAGCGCGGCATCCTGCTGCGCCTGTTTGTCCACGACAGCAGCCTGCGTTTTGGCCTGCCCGGGACTGATGCCGATTGGCTGCGCCTTGAACAGGCCCTGACTGCCTGGAAGCAAACCTCATGACCACCCTGATGGTGCAAGGCACCACCTCCGACGCGGGCAAAAGCACCCTGGTGACCGCACTGTGCCGTTGGGTCGTGCGCCAGGGCGTGCCGGTGGTGCCCTTCAAGCCGCAGAACATGGCGCTCAACAGCGCGGTGACAGCAGAAGGTGGCGAAATCGGCCGCGCCCAGGCTGTGCAGGCCCAGGCTGCCAACCTGGCGCCGCACACCGATATGAACCCGGTGCTGCTCAAGCCCAATAGCGACACCGGCTCCCAGGTCATCATCCATGGCCGCGCCGTGACCAGCATGAATGCCGTGGCCTATCACGACTACAAGGCCATCGCCATGCAGGCGGTGCTGGCCTCCCACGCGCGTTTGAGTGCGGCCTACCCGGTGGTGATGGTCGAAGGCGCAGGCTCGCCGGCCGAGATCAACCTGCGGGCCAATGACATTGCCAATATGGGCTTCGCCGAAGCGGTGGATTGCCCGGTGTTGCTGATTGCCGATATCAATCGCGGCGGGGTATTCGCCCATCTGGTGGGCACCCTGGAGCTGTTGTCGCCGTCGGAACAGGCGCGGGTCAAGGGCTTTATCATCAACCGCTTTCGCGGCGATATCGCCCTGCTGCAACCGGGCCTCGACTGGCTTGAGGCGCGCACCGGCAAGCCGGTGGTGGGGGTGCTGCCGTATGTGATGGACCTGCACCTGGAAGCCGAGGATGGCATCGACCAGCGCCAGATCGACAAGGCGGCGCAGGTGCTCAAGGTGGTGGTGCCTGTGCTGCCGCGCATCAGCAACCACACCGATTTTGACCCGCTGCGCCTGCATCCCCAGGTGGATTTGCAGTTTGTCGGCCCGGGCCAGGCAATCCCCGCCGCCGACCTGATCATCCTGCCCGGCTCGAAAAGCGTGCGCAGCGACCTGGCCTACCTGCGCGCCAATGGCTGGGACACCGCCATTGCCCGGCACCTGCGTTACGGCGGCAAGGTGCTGGGCATCTGCGGTGGCCTGCAGATGCTGGGCGAGCAGGTTCACGACCCACTGGGTCTGGAAGGGCCTGAGGGCTCCAGTGATGGCCTGGGCCTCCTGGCGTTCAGCACCACCCTGGAAGCCGAGAAACAATTGCGCAATGTGCACGGCCGCCTGGTGCTGGAAGAGGCGTCGGTCAGCGGGTATGAGATCCATGCGGGCGTGACCCGAGGTGCCGCCCTGGCGCAGCCAGCGGTACGCCTGGATGACGGCCGCAGCGACGGTGCCTGCAGCGATGACGGGCAAATCCTCGGCACGTATCTGCATGGCCTGTTCGAAACCCCGGCGGCCTGCAGCGCCGTGTTGCGCTGGGCCGGTTTGCAGGACGTGCAGGAAGTGGATTACCACGGCTTGCGCGAGCGCGATATCGAGCGCTTGGCGGACCTGGTGGAACAGCATCTGGATACCCGATTGCTGCGTCAGCTATGTGGGATTTGAGGGCTTGACCATGTTGCAACTGATCCTCGGCGGCGCCCGCTCTGGTAAAAGCCGCCTGGCGGAAAAACTCGCCAGCGACAGCGCCATGCCTGTCACCTATATCGCCACCAGCCAACCCCTGGACGGTGAGATGAATGCGCGCGTGGCCCTGCATCGCCAGCGCCGTCCCAGCCAGTGGGGGTTGATCGAGGAACCTCTGGAATTGGCGCGGGTTCTGCGTGAAAACGCGGCCCCTGGGCATTGCCTGCTGGTCGATTGCCTGACCCTGTGGCTCACCAACCTGTTGCTGCTGGACGACCCGCAGCGCCTGGGCGTCGAGCGTGAATCCCTGCTGGACTGCCTGGCGTCGCTGCCGGGCGAAATCATTTTTGTCAGCAACGAGACCGGTCTGGGTGTCGTGCCGCTGGGCGAATTGACTCGCCGCTATGTGGATGAAGCCGGATGGCTGCATCAAGCCTTGGCCGAGCGGTGTCAGCGTGTAGTGCTGACCGTTGCCGGCCTGCCCCTGACTTTGAAAGGTACTGCGTTATGAGCCCATCCTGGTGGCTGGACCCGTGCAAGGCGCTGGACGCTGCGGCTTATGAACAAGCCCTGGCCCGCCAGCAACAACTGACCAAGCCCGCCGGGTCCCTGGGGCAACTGGAAGCGTTGGCGGTGCAACTGGCCGGTTTGCAGGGCCGGGTCAAACCGACGGTCGAGCAGGTGTGGATCGCCATCTTTGCCGGCGATCACGGAGTGGTCGCGGAAGGGGTCTCGGCCTATCCCCAGGAAGTCACCGGGCAGATGCTGCATAACTTTGTCAGCGGTGGCGCGGCGATCAGTGTGCTGGCCCGCCAACTGGATGCACAGCTGGAAGTGGTGGATCTGGGCACCGTGAAGCCGTCGCTCGACCTGCCGGGCGTGCGCCACCTGAATATCGCCCCGGGCACGGCCAATTTTGTGCTGGGCGCGGCCATGACCGAGGCCCAGGGCCAGTTGGCCCTGGCGGCGGGGCGTGACAGCGTGCAGCGCGCGATCAAACGCCGGTGCGCAGCTGTTTAGATTGGCGGTGAGATGGGCATCGGCAACACCACTGCCGCCAGTGCGCTGGCCTGTGCCTTGCTCGATTGCCAAGTCAGCGACCTGACCGGTCCCGGCACCGGCCTGAATGCCCAGGGCGTGAGCCATAAAGTGGCGGTGATCGAGCGGGCCCTGGCATTGCATGCCGGGCAGCGGGGCGACCCGTTGCAGACCTTGTTCAATCTCGGTGGCCTGGAGATCGCCGGGTTGGTGGGGGCCTATCTGGCCTGCGCCCAGGCGGGGGTGGTGGTGCTGGTCGACGGGTTTATCTGCAGCGTCGCGGCGCTGGTCGCCACGCGCCTCAACCCGTCGTGCCGGCCATGGCTGTTGTTCGGCCATCGGGGCGCCGAGCCGGGCCATCGCCATGTGTTGCATAGCCTTGAAGCCCAGCCACTGCTGGAACTGGGCCTGCGCCTGGGCGAGGGCAGCGGCGCGGCGCTGGCGGTGCCGCTGTTGCGTCTGGCCTGTGCGTTACACGGGCAGATGGCGACATTTGCAGAAGCGGCCGTGGCGGACCGCCCGGCATGACCTTGCACCTGGACCTGCTACGCCATGGTGAGACCGAACTGGGCGGCGGTTTGCGCGGCAGCCTGGATGATGCCCTGACCGCCAAGGGCTGGGCACAGATGCGCGAGGCGGTGCTGGCGGGCGGGCCGTGGGATCGTCTGGTCAGCTCGCCGCTGCAGCGCTGCGCGCGTTTTGCTGAGGAGTTGGGCGCACGCCTGAACCTGCCGGTGAGCCTGGAACAGGATCTGCAGGAACTGCACTTCGGCGCCTGGGAAGGGCAGAGCGCGGTGCAATTGATGGAAACCGATGCCGAGGCATTGGGGCTTTTCTGGGCTGATCCGTATAGCTTTACGCCGCCGGATGGCGAGCCTGTCGAGGCCTTTTCCCAGCGTGTACGGGACGCTGTCCTGCGTCTGCATCAGCTGTATGCCGGCCAACGGGTGCTGCTGATCAGCCATGGTGGCGTCATGCGTTTACTGCTGGCCCAGGCCCGCGGCTTGCCCCGTGAGCAGTTGCTGAATGTCGAGGTGGGCCACGGCGGCCTGTTCAGCCTGCGGGTCGAGGCCGACGGTGTGTTGAGCGAGGGCGCCTGAATGTTGCCATTCTGGATTGCCTTGCAGTTTCTCAGCAGCCTGCCGATTCGCCTGCCGGGCATGCCGCAACCCCAGGAGCTGGGGCGCTCGCTGCTGTTTTATCCGCTGGTGGGGCTGTTGTTCGGGTTGCTGCTGTGGGGCTTGAACATGCTGTTAATGGGCGCGCCCTTGCTGTTGCACGGGGCCTTGCTGCTGACGGCGTGGGTGTGGCTCAGTGGCGGCCTGCACCTGGATGGCCTGGCGGACAGCGCCGACGCCTGGCTGGGTGGCTTTGGCGACCGAGAACGCACCCTGAGCATCATGAAGGACCCGCGCAGCGGCCCGATTGCTGTCGTGACCCTGGGCTTGGTGCTGCTGCTTAAATTCACCGCGCTGGTGGCGCTGATCGAGCAACACAATGGCGCCGCCTTGATCCTCGCCCCATTGATCGGTCGCAGCTCGTTGCTGGCACTGTTTCTCACCACCCGCTATGTGCGTGCCGGGGGCCTGGGCCAGGCGCTGGCTGACCATTTGCCACGGATTGTCGGGCAGCTGGTGCTGATCCTCAGTGGCCTGGCGTGTGTGTTGATCGGCGGTTTCAGCGGCGGGATTGCGGTGTTGCTGGCGGCCATCTGCTTTGTGGGCTTGCGGCAGGTGATGATCAATCGACTGGGCGGCACCACCGGTGACACGGCCGGCGCCTTGCTGGAACTGCTCGAAGTGGCGGTGTTGATCGGCCTGGCTCTGTAACACTTTCTTGCATTTCCTTAATCGCGGGTATATACACGTTCCATGCTTACCTCCCAATGTTTATGCACCAACCTGCGTCGTGCCGCCCGTGGCGTCAGCAGGCACTACGACGGCGCCCTCGATGGCTTCGGAATCAACGTCGCCCAGTATTCTTTGCTGTGTAACCTGCAGCGTCTGAATCAACCGAGTATTTCCAGCCTGGCCGATGCCATGGGCCTGGACCGCAGCACCCTGGGGCGTAACCTGCGGGTGCTGGAGGGCGAAGGCCTGGTACGGTTGGTCGAAGGCGATGACCTGCGCAACCGTCTGGTGGTGCTCACGGAGCAAGGCAAGCAGCGCCTGGCGGCCGCATTGCCGGCCTGGGAAGCGGCGCAGCAGAAACTGATCGATAAATTGGGCGTGCAAAAACGCGAAACCCTGTTGGCCTTGCTGGATGAACTCGCTTAAACGCGGGCTTGTTCGAATACAAGCGGGTATATACCCGTAGCGGAGAATAATAATGACCTCGATGTGGCGTACCAGTGGCTGGATTCTTGTCGGGAGTGCGCTGATCCTGGCCCTTTCCCTGGGCGTGCGGCATGGCTTTGGTTTGTTTCTGGCACCCATGAGCGCTGAGTTCGGCTGGGGTCGTGAAACCTTTGCCTTTGCCATCGCCTTGCAAAACCTGATCTGGGGCCTGGCGCAGCCGTTTACCGGAGCCCTGGCCGACCGCTTTGGCGCGGCCAAAGTGGTGATGATCGGTGGCGTTCTGTATGCCTTGGGCCTGGTGTTCATGGGCTTGTCCGATTCGGCGTGGTCGCTGTCCTTGAGTGCCGGCTTGTTGATCGGTATCGGCCTGTCCGGCACCTCATTCTCGGTGATCCTCGGCGTGGTCGGACGTGCCGTGGCCCCGGAAAAACGCAGCATGGCCATGGGCATTGCCAGCGCCGCCGGTTCCTTTGGCCAGTTCGCCATGTTGCCGGGCACCCTCGGCCTGATCGGTTGGCTGGGCTGGTCCGCCGCCTTGTTGGTGCTGGGGCTGCTGGTGGCGCTGATCGTGCCGCTGGTGACGATGATCAAGGACCGCCCGCTGCCGGTCATGGCTGGCCAGCAAACCCTGCGCGAGGCTTTGCATGAAGCCTGTTCCCATTCCGGTTTCTGGTTGTTGGCCTTTGGTTTTTTTGTCTGCGGATTCCAAGTGGTGTTTATCGGCGTGCACTTGCCGGCCTACCTGGTGGATCAGCACCTGCCGGCGACCGTCGGCACCACGGTGTTGGCGCTGATCGGCCTGTTCAATATCTTCGGCACCTACACGGCGGGCTGGCTCGGCGGGCGGATGTCCAAACCGCGTTTGCTCACCGCGCTGTACCTGCTGCGGGCGGTGGTGATCGTGTTGTTCCTGTGGGCGCCAGTGACGCAAATGAGTGCCTACCTGTTCGGCATGGCCATGGGCTTTTTATGGCTGTCGACCGTGCCGCTGACCAACGGTACGGTGGCGACCTTGTTTGGTGTAAGAAACCTGTCGATGCTGGGTGGGATCGTGTTCCTGTTCCATCAGTTGGGCTCGTTCCTCGGCGGCTGGCTGGGGGGCGTGGTCTATGATCGAACCGGTAATTACGATTTGATCTGGCAGGTGGCGATCGTCTTGAGCCTGGTCGCGGCCGCCCTTAATTGGCCCGTGCGTGAGCGGCCTGTGGCCAGGTTGCAAGCGCAGATGGGGGTAGCATGAACTCGATCGGGTATTGGGTTGGCGCAGCCGGCCTGCTGACGCTGTTGCTGCTGGCCTGGTGGGGCTGGCAGCGCAGCGGGCTGGCGTTGATGCAACTGGGTATGTCGATCTGTTAAGTTGTTTGCCTGACTTTGTCCAAGGACACCCGACATGTTGATGCGTTGGCTTGCAGTACCCGCCCTGATGATGGCCTTTGGTGGTGTCGCCATGGCCGCCGATTGCCCAACGTTGCTTGAGGGCCAGTTGCCCAAATTGCGCGCCAAGGAGTCCATCGACCTGTGCCAGCGCTTTGCCGGCAAGCCTCTGGTGATCGTCAATACCGCCAGCTTTTGTGGGTTCGCCCCGCAGTTCAAGGGGCTGGAGGCGTTGTATCAGCGCTACAAAGGCGACGGCCTGGAAGTGATTGGTGTGCCCTCCGATGACTTCAAGCAAGAAGCCAAGACAGGCGAGGAGACGGCCAAGGTCTGCTATGTGAACTACGGCGTGACGTTCACCATGACCGAGCCACAGAAGGTCAGGGGCCCCGATGCGGCGCATCTGTTCAAGGTCCTGGCCGAGCAGAGCAACGCGCCGAAATGGAATTTCTACAAGTACGTGGTGGATCGCCAGGGCAAGGTGATCGCCAGCTTCTCCAGCCTGACCAAACCGGATAGCCCGGATCTGATCAAGGCCGTGGAGCAGGCACTGGCTTCCAAACCCTGATTATCAGCCACTAAAAAGCCCCGCCTCCTTTGCAGGAGAGCGGGGCTTTTTTATGCAGCGTTGGATCAGAACTTGTATGTCATGCCCAGGCCGAAACCGTTGGCGCTGTTTTTGTACTTGGCGTTGTAGCTGGCCAACTGGTTGGAGCGGTTGACGCTGACTTCTTCTTCCCTGAGGTAGGAGTAGGCCAGGTCGATGGTCATGTTATCCATGACGGCGTAGCCCAGGCCAACGCTGAAGATGGTCCGGTCGCCGGTAGGGATACGTGGCGAACGATCAGTGCTGTTGGTTGGCGACTGGTCGAAGGTCAAGCCGGTACGCAGCACAACCTGCTTGGTCAACTGGTAAGAGGTACCCACGGCATAAGCCCAGGTGTCGTGCCAGTTCTGTTCTTCCTTGATGGTACCTACCAGCGTTGGGGCGAAGCCGCCGCCGGCGGTGGTGACGCCTTTGTTGTTGACGGTGATGTCCTTCAGACGGCTCCAGCGCGTCCAGGTGGCACCGGCATACAGCTTCCAGGCGTCGTTCATGTCCTGGGTAACCGATAGATCCCAGGATTCAGGGGTGTCGATTTTCAGCGAGGCGTCATAACGACCGGTCGCCAGGGCGCCGGAGGTGATGGCCGGGGCGTTCACTTCGGTGTGGCCTTCAAGCTTGTACTTGACCTTCGAGTGGTAGGTCAGGCCAACGCGGGTGCTATCGGTTGCCTGGACCAGCACGCCGGCGTTGAAGCCAATGGCAGTATCGTCGCCCTTGATCTTGATCCGGGTGTCAGGCGCAGCAGGGTTCAGTGTCAGTTCTGATTCCAGGGTGCCGGCAATGCGGTTGAAGGTTGGACCAAAACCGACGGAAACCCTGTCGTTGAAGGCATAGCTGACGGTTGGCTGGAAAGTGATGACTTGAACTTCACTTTTGCTGCCAAAGCCACGGCCCTGATATTTGCTCTCGTAGTCGGTAATCAGGCCGAACGGTGCATACACACCGAAGCCGACTGCCCACTGGTCACTGAGTTTGTTGGTGTAGAAGCCGAACGGTACCGCCGTGAAGGGGACCATGTCGCCTTTGTTGGTGCCGCTGGAGCGACCGCTGACATCTTTGATATCAGTGGAAGCATCAATCGCCGCAACACCGCCCGTGACTTGCTGGCCTTCAAGGCGAGCCATACCGGCAGGGTTGCCAAAAACAGTGCTTGCATCATCGGCAGAAGAAGAACGGCCCGCGAACCCGGTACCCATCCCGCTGACGCTTTGTTCGTTGAGGGCAAAGCCGCTTGCGAACAGTTGGGAGGAGGCCATGGCAACGGCGAGGCTAAGTGTGGTCTTGAGCATTACTTTTTTCATTATTAGAACTCCGGGGTGATCACCGCTGCGGAAAGTATCAATAAAATTAACTTAGCGCTATAGGCTGTAATGCCGGAGATAGAGCGGTTTTGTAGGACAATCCGACCAAAATTGCCGCTTTTTGCCGAATCTTGCAAAGCGCCCGATCAGCACGCGACCTGATTCATTGGGTTTACACAGGTTTGCCAGGCCTGGGTGTAATCCCGCAGCCGACCCTGAGGGTGAAATATTTCTTTCCAGATACGCGCCATTGCCAGCAGATCGTCGGGTTGGGGCAGTTCGGGGCGATGTTGTTCCACCAGCAACCAGGCGATGGCGGTGGCGTAGCGCAGGTTGACCGTCAGTTCCAGCTGCGGCCCGCTGAGGAAGGCATGCTGGCTGGCGAGGCCGCGCACCAGGCTGGCACGTTCCGGGTCGAGGGCCAGGTAGCTGTCCCATAAGGCCCTGTGGCGCGATTCGGTAATGCGGTACAGGCCGTGGCCGCGCCGGTCATGCAGGGCCGAGCCCAGTTCCGATTGGCTGGCGGCAACCCCCAGCAGCAGGGATTCTGCGGTTTGGCTGTGGCGACCCAGGTAAATCAGCGTGGGTCGGATCACATAACGACACAATTCGCTGGCGGCAATGCCCATAGAACCCTCGGAACCCTTGAAAATGGTCGGCGATGCCTGAGAAGGGGGGGGGTGCTTGGCAGCGGTGGATCGGATCTCAGGCTCGCCGGAGGCGGATCATGCCGCCTGAGTTGAAGTGTAGTGTCAGATTCACGACGTAAAGGTCTGTTTTTAAAATATTTCCGGTGGGGGGTTATAAGCGTTATATCTGTTTGACCTAAAGCCAACCGACAAAAAACCGAATTCCAGGCAATAAAAAACCCTGCTCTGCGGGCAGGGTTTTCGATGTTCAGCGTCGGGTCAATCAGGCAACCAGGGCCTGACGGGTACGCTCGATCACGGCCTGCAGCGGCTCTGCGCTGGAGTATTGATCGGGGTACAGGCGCTCGCTGTGACGAGCGATGCCGTGTTCGTTGACCAGGGTGAAGCTGAAGCAGCCTTTGCGAGCGGCCATGATCAGGCAGTTCATTGGAGCAAAAGCATTGGTGAGGGTGCGAATGGCATCCTGAGTATGGATTTGAGTGGACATATTATTGGTGTTCCTACAAATGACACGGTTAAGAACCGTGCAACGTTAAAACGTTCCAGTGACGCTGATCACCATTGATCATGCGAAGAACCCGACTGGAACAAAGCAGCCAGTTTGAAGCGCTGAATAATTTGGCGCGCTTGGGCTGGCAGGTAGGTACTTAGGAGGGCAGGCAACACAACAGGGGCAAAGGTTCTGGGCCCAGGGTGAAGATCCTGATCAATTTGCAGGTTGGTTCGGTCAGAGTATGGAAACTTCGCGACACCCTTTGCATTGTTCAAAGGCAGTGTCGTCTCAAGTGATACCTGGAAACCATCGAGGTGGTCGATCCCATCAAGATTGACAAAACTTCTCTTTAGGGAAGCTACGTCGCGGGGATTTGTTCGACCAGAATTGACTTTCAGCTTGGTACTAACGCTGCGGATAGTAATGGCTTGAAACCGGTAAAGCAAGTGTGTTAGCAAAAATACCTTACTTGGGCCCCTGGTACAGCCCACGCTTGTGTGTCACCCCTGTAACGTTTTGGGCCACAAAGCGGCGGCGATATAACCACCAGGCAGGTAGTTGTGCACATTGGTTGCGCAGTGTGTCACCCGGAAGGCGTGTGGTCGGATTAGCCCACGAATGCCTGCATCGAAAATTTAAGTCAATGAAAAATCTGGCTTTTTTTTATTGGTGAAAAAATCGTCAGTTTAAGCGCGGCCCCCGTTCCATGGGCCTTTGCGCGAGTTAAAGCACGGTTGTCCACTGAGTTATCCACAGCTTCTGTGGATTGTCCCAAGCGCTTGCTCTAGAACGGGCGTGCCGGGTTTTTTCAGCTTTACCCGTACGAAAAAAGGAGTAGAGTGGCGCGCCTTCCGTTCTGCCCTACAGTGCTTTATGAAGTTTCGCTCAGTATCACCCGCTGTTACCGACAACCCTCCGAGTGTTACCCCGCCCAAGCGTTTCTCTTTGAAAGTCGCGCTGTGGCTGCTGGATAACCCGCGCATTGGCGATAACCCCAATATCAAGCACTTCGCCGGGCGTTTGCTCAAGCAGCCCGCCCGTGAAGGGGTGGTCGTGGCGCAGAGTCGCCTGGGCCTGTTGATGTGCCGTGAGTGCGGCAATGCCCGGGACCGCCGCATCGGCCACGACCTGCTGCGCCAGGCCGCCCGTGCCGGCGACCCTGGCGCCCAGCGTGAACTGGGTCAGATCAAAGACTGAGCTGTCCACGAAGCGCCTGCTTGGTTAACCTTCCTCTTTTACCGTAATGGCAGGAATGGCTATGGCTTTTGACTGGACCAGTGTGGCACTGGGCCTCGCCGCTGCGGCGTTGCCTCTGATGGTCCTGTGCTGGCAGATCCAGCGTCGCCTGAACGCTCGCAGCGCCGGTTGGGAGCTGTTGGAGGAGCGCCTGGCTACCGCGCAGATGGCCCAGGAAGGGCTGGCCGCACAACTGGACGCCAGCCGTGACGAGATCAGCGACCTGAGCCAGGCCAATGCGGCCAAACAGGCCGACCTGGCGGCGGTACGCCGGGAAGTCGAGCTGCTGCAGATCGACCGCGACAACGCCCGCGATGCGGCCCACGCCTGGAACCTCGAGCGCTCCGCTAAGGAAGGCGAGCTGCGCCGCCTGGACGCCTTGTCGGCCTCCCTGCGTGCCGAACTGCGCGAGCAGCAGGACAGCCATCAACAACGCCTCAACGACCTGCAAGGCTCGCGGGATGAGCTGCGCGCGCAGTTCGCCGAGTTGGCCGGGAAGATCTTCGACGAGCGCGAGCAGCGATTTGCCGAAACCAGCCAGCAACGCCTCGGGCAATTGCTTGACCCGCTGAAGGAGCGCATCCAGTCGTTCGAAAAACGCGTGGAAGAAAGCTATCAGAACGAGGCGCGGGAGCGATTTTCCCTGGGCAAGGAGCTGGAGCGCCTACAGCAATTGAACCTGCGCCTGTCGGACGAAGCCACCAACCTCACCCGCGCCCTCAAGGGGCAGAAGACCCAAGGCAACTGGGGTGAGTTGATTCTGGAGCGGGTGCTGGAACATGCCGGCCTGGAGAAGGGCCGCGAGTACCAGACCCAGGTCAGCCTCAAGGGCCCCGATGGCGAGCGTTTCCAGCCCGACGTGCTGATCATGTTGCCGGGCGACAAGCAGGTAGTGGTGGACTCCAAGGTCAGCCTGACTGCGTATCAGCAGTACGTGGCGGCCGATGACGAGGTGATCGGCCAAGCCGCCCTCAAGCAGCACGTGCTGTCGCTGCGCAATCATGTCAAAGGCTTGGCCGGCAAGGACTACAAGCGTCTTGAAGGCTTGCACAGCCTGGATTTCGTGTTGTTGTTCGTGCCCATCGAGGCCGCGTTTTCAGCTGCGTTGCAGGCCGAGCCGAACCTGTTCCAGGAAGCCTTCGACCGCCATATCGTAATCGTCAGCCCGACCACCTTGCTGGCGACCCTGCGGGTGATCGACAGCCTGTGGAAGCAGGAGCGGCAAAGCCAGAACGCCCGGGAAATTGCCGAACGCGCCGGCTGGCTGTACGACAAGTTCGTATTGTTTATCCAGGACCTGGATGAAGTGGGTAATCGCCTACAACAGCTGGATAAGGCTTACAGTGCAGCGCGCAACAAGCTCACAGATGGTCGCGGCAATCTGGTCAGCCGGGTGGAACAATTGAAGCTGCTCGGCGCGCGCGCCAGTAAAGGTCTGCCTGCGGATCTGTTGGAAAAAGCGATGACCGACGAAGATGGCGTCGCCCAGCTACCTGACTAGACGCAGAACCGAAATGCGGGAGTGGGCTTTTGTGGGAGCCGGAGGACGCGCACGCTTCAATGATCAGGTCGGCTCTAAGGCCGCCTCGCTTTGCTTGTGATTTTGATCTCAGGCGCCCCGTTAAACCACGCTGGCCGTCATCCGATATTGATTTGGGGGGTAACCCGGCAGGACGCCGGGTTAGCCGCGCTGGGCCATGGATGGCCCATCGCGGCGGCCCCCCAAATCAATGTCGGATGACGGGCACACCGAGCCCAGGCGAGGTGCCGAGTGGTGGGGCAGGAGCCCTTTTGGTTACTTTTGGCTGGGCCGGCACTCCGGGCTCTTTTCCAAAAGTGACCCGCCGTAAGGGCGGAACCAATAGCCGCCGTGACCGCAGCAATGGATCTGTACACAACCCCAAGAACCACGAAAGAGTCGTGTAGATACCGTTGACCATCGCAGGCAAACCAACTCCCACACGTTACAACGGCAAATGCCGATTCAGCAGCGCCCGCAACGCCGCCGGTTTCACCGGTTTGGCCAGGTAATCCAAGCCCGCCGCATGCACCTCGGCCACCATTTCCGGCCGGCCATCGGCGCTGATCACCACCCCCGGAATCGGTTCCGCCAGTTGTGCGCGCAGCCAACCCATCAATTCGGTACCTGTCTCGCCGTGGTCCAGGTGGTAATCCACCAGGGCCAATTGCGGGCGCATGCCTTCTGCCAGCAACACGGCGCATTGCGCCTGATCGCGTGCGGTCCAGACCTGGCAGCCCCAGCGGCTCAACAGGCTGCGCATGCCAATCAGGATGCTGTCTTCGTTGTCCACGCACAGCACCTGGGCGCCGCTCAACGGCAGGCCCTTTTCCGGTGTGGCCTGTACCTGCACGCTGGTCTGCGCCTTGGCCAGCGGCACGCTGACGCTGAACACGCTGCCTTTGCCTGGCCATGAGCGCACGCGCAAGCGGTGGCCGAGCACTCGGCACAGGCCGTCAGCAATGGCCAGGCCAAGGCCCAGGCCTTTCTCGGCACGGGTCTGGTGGCTGTCCAGGCGCTTGAACTCTTCGAAGATGACTTTCTGTTTGTCCAGCGGAATGCCCGGGCCACGGTCCCACACTTCCAGGCGCAGTTCGCCACGCCGCCGTCGTACACCCAGCAGCACCGGGCCGTGGGCATAGCGGAAGGCGTTGGTCAGGAAATTCTGCAGGATCCGCCGCAGCAGTTTGATATCACTGTCGACGCGCAAGCGACTGCCGCGCAGGCGGAAACGCAAGCCTTGCTCCTGGGCCAGCACCTTGAACTCCGCGCCCAGGGCGTCGAACAGTTCGCTCAAGGCAAATGGCTGACGCTGAGGGTTGATTTTGCCGTTTTCCAGGCGGGAGATATCCAGCAAGTCGCTGATCAGGTCTTCGGCCGAGCGCAACGAACTGTCCAGGTGCTGCACCAGTTGCCGGGCTTCGCCGGACAAACCTTCGCTCTGGTGGGAGAGGGCGGCCGAGAACAGTCGCGCAGCGTTCAGCGGTTGCATCAAGTCATGACTGACCGCGGCGAGGAAGCGGGTTTTCGACTGGTTGGCCGACTCGGCCACACCTTTGGCATCGGTCAGGGCCACGTTCAGCTGCGACAGTTCATGGGTACGCTCGGTCACCCGCTGCTCCAGGCCCTCGTTGGCCTCGGTCAGGGCCTGCTCGGCCTCGCGGAAGGCAGTAATGTCAGTAAAACTCATGACGAACCCGCCACCCGGCATCGGGTTGCCGATCAGCTCGATCACCCGCCCGTTGGGAAACAACCGTTCCGAAGTATGGGCCCGGCCCTGGCGCATCCAGTGCAGGCGCCGTGCCACGTGGACTTCGGCCTCGCCCGGGCCGCACAGCCCGCGCTCGGCGTTGTAGCGAATAATGTCGGCAATCGGCCGGCCGACGCTGATCAGGCCCTCGGGGTAGTTGAACAGCTCCAGGTAACGACGGTTCCAGGCCACCAGCTTGAGGGACTGATCCACCACGCTGATGCCCTGGGTGATGTTCTCGATCGCGCCCTGCAACAGCGCCCGGTTGAACTGCAGCACTTCGGAGGCTTCGTCAGCGATACGGACTACGTCCTCCAGCTGCATTTCGCGGCCTTCAATCGCTGCTTTCACCACCGCCCGCGTCGACGATGCACCCAGTACGCCAGCCAGCAGCCGTTCAGTGTGGGCGATCCAGTCGTTGTCGGCATTCTGGTTGGGATTAAAGCCCTTGCCTTGGCGGTAGGCGAAGCGGATGAAGCTCTGTTGCGCTCGTTCTTCGCCGACAAAACGCGCGGCCAGGCTCAACAGGTCATTGATCTGCACCGAGAGCATGGAGCGGGCGCTGGCGCGCTGGCTGGTTTCCTGGCCGATGAACCGCCCGGCCTGCCAATGCTCCGATACCCGTGTGCGCGACAGCACCGAGACCCAGGCGAACAGGGTGAAGTTACCCGCCAAAGACAGCACCACGCCCTGGGTCAGTGGGGTGATCGGCAGCCCCAGTGGGTTGCCATGCAGCCAGGCCAGGCCCGGGAAGATATTCAGCGACCAGCCCAGGCTATGGGCGGCAATTGGCAGCACCAGGGTGTAGAACCACAGGAAAGTGCCCGCCGCCAGGCCGGCAAACACGCCGCGCCGGTTGGCTTGCTTCCAGTACAGCGCGCCGAGCATCGCCGGTGCCAGCTGGGTCACGGCGGCAAACGCAATCTGGCCGATGGTCGCCAGACTGGCGGTGGAGCCGAGCAAGCGGTAGCTGACATAGGCCAGCAGCAGAATGATCACGATACTGACCCGGCGTACCGAGAGCATCCAGTGACGGAAGACTTCGAACGGGCGCTCGGCGTTGGTTCGGCGCAGCAGCCACGGCAGCAACATATCGTTGGAGACCATGGTCGACAGCGCCACACTGGCCACGATGACCATGCCGGTCGCCGCCGACGCACCGCCGATAAACGCCAGCAGCGCCAGGGCCGGATGGGCTTCGGCCAGAGGCAGGCTGATCACGTAGGAGTCCGGCAGTACCGAGCTGGGCAGCAGCATCTTGCCGCCCAGGGCAATCGGCACTACAAACAGTGCGGCCAGCACCAGATACGCCGGGAACACCCACTTGGCCAGGCGCAGGTCCTGGGGCTCGATGTTCTCCACGACAGTGACGTGGAACTGGCGGGGTAGACAGATGATCGCCATCATCGCCACGCCGGTCTGCACCACCATCGAGGGCCAGTTGACGGTCTCTTTCCAGTATTCCTCCAGCCTCGGCGCAAGCATTGCCTGGCTGAACAGATCGTTGAAACCGTCGTACAGGCCGTAGGTCACAAACGCACCCACGGCGAGAAACGCGAACAGCTTGACCAGAGACTCGAAGGCAATCGCCAGCACCATGCCACGGTGGTGCTCCGTGGCGTCGAGGTTGCGCGTGCCGAACACGATGGTGAACAGCGCCAGCACCAGGGACACGATCAGGGCGGTGTCCTGGGCCCGCGTGCCGGTGGCATCGGCGCCGGCGCCAATCAGCAGGTTGACCCCCAGCACGATGCCTTTGAGTTGCAGGGCAATATAAGGCAGCACGCCCACCAGGCAGATCAGCGCCACGACCACGGCCAGGGACTGGGATTTGCCATAGCGCGCGGCGATAAAGTCGGCGATGGAGGTGATGTTTTCCTGCTTGCTGATCAGAATCATCTTTTGCAGGACCCAGGGCGCCAGCACCAGCAGCAGGACGGGGCCCAGGTAGATCGGTAAAAATGCCCACAACTGTTCGGCGGCCTGACCTACAGCGCCGAAGAAGGTCCAACTGGTGCAGTACACCGCCAGCGACAGGCTATACACCCACGCACGCACCCGTGGCGGCAGGGGCGCACGGCGGCGGTCACCGTAGAAGGCGATGGCAAACATAATGGCCATATAGGCCAGGGCAACGGCGGCGATCAGCCCGCTGGACAGCGTCATGAATACTCCGGACATAAGAACGCCCAGGCATTCCAGGCCCGGGACGACAGTCTCGCATGATGGCCGGGGTTAGTCAGTGCCGACGAAGGTCGGGTAGGGGGCAGTTCCTACGATCGTGGCGGCAGGGTCTTCTGGCGCAGGATGTAGATTGTCACCAACACCGCACTGGTCAACATAAAACCCCGTGCCCAGGGCAATGGCACCAGGTAGCAAGAGATGCCGATGCTCAGCCACATCAGGCCGATTGCATAGACTTTGCCCTTGAGTGGGATGCCGTTGCCATCGAGGTAATCCCGAATCCAAGGGCCCAGGCGCGGATGGTTGACCAGCCAGTCGTAGAAGCGCGGTGAACTACGGGCAAAGCAGCCGGCGGCCAATAGCAGGAAGGGGGTGGTCGGCAAGACCGGCAGGAAGATTCCGATCACCCCGAGCACTACGCTCAACCAGCCAATGGCCAGCAGCACGTAGCGCACAATCGGGGAGCGGTTGCCCATGGGCGCCACGGGCGGGGGACTCAGTGATGGCGAGGCTTGAGGATCGCCGGTTTTTCGTCGGGGGCGTTGCACAGCAGGTACAGGGCGGTCAGTGCTTCCGGGATCTGTACGATCATGTCGTCCATCAGGTTGGCATCGCTGGCGATGTCGGCGAACTCAGGCTGGTCGTCGAACAGGCCGGAACCGACCATGATCGGCAGCAGCATTTCGCTGACTTCTTCCTCGGCGGTTTCGAACCAGGCGGCTTCACGCAGGAACACACCTTCCATGAAACCAATGCACCAGCCGCGCAGGTCGGAGTCGTCCGGCTCTTCGCCGAGGTCGAGCTCACAGGGCAGCTCGAACTCTTCATCGGAGGCCAGTTGGCGGGAGATGTGGGCCTTGAGCTGGATCAGGGTTTCTTCGATCTCGCTGCGCTGGGCCTCATCCTTGTAGTGTGGCTCTTCGGCGAACAGGGCGTCGATCCATTCACGATCAGGAACCGGTTCGGAGCAGATCGACAGCGCAGTCAGGTAGCCATGGGCGGCCACGTAGTCCAGCGCCTCGTCATGCAGCTCATCGGCATCGAGGAAGGCTTGCAGGCGGTTTAGTTGCTCAGCGAAGGACATTGAAAGACTACCTTGGGAATATACGATGCTGAATTCTAGGCTTTCTTGAGCGTGCAGGCCAGCCGCACGGCATATTTGCAAGGTTTTCAGATGGGCCGCTATTCGTCAGCGGCGCCCTTTGCCGGGGAGTGCTCGGGTATACTGCCGCGTTTTGTGATGCCCCTGCAGGCCGGATGCGGTTGCGGGAAAAGTTCGCTTACGGATTATTTTCCGGCCAGGCGTGCTTTTTCAGCCAGCCTGTACAGAGGGATTTCGGTGGAATTTGGAGTTTTTCATGCTTGAACAGGCTCAACGCGTCCTCAAGGACATCTTCGGCTACGACAGCTTTCGTGGCCGCCAGGGTGCGATCATTGAGCGCGTGGCCAGCGGCGGTGATGCCCTGGTCCTGATGCCTACCGGCGGCGGTAAGTCGTTGTGCTTCCAAGTGCCGGCATTGTTGCGCGAAGGGCTGGCGGTGGTGGTCTCGCCGTTGATCGCGCTGATGGACGATCAAGTGGCCACCCTGGAAGAACTGGGCGTCGCCGCCGCCGCGTTGAACTCTACCCTGAGCGCCGAGCAGCAGCGCGACCTGGCGGCGCGGATCCGCCGCGGCGAAGTGAAAATGCTCTACCTGGCGCCCGAGCGTCTGGTCCAGCCGCGGATGCTGGCGTTCCTGCAGAGCCTGGAAATCTCCCTGTTCGCAATCGACGAGGCCCACTGTGTTTCCCAGTGGGGCCACGATTTCCGCCGTGAATACCTGCAATTGGGGCAACTGGCCGAACTGTTCCCCAACGTGCCGCGCATCGCCCTGACCGCCACGGCCGATAAGCGCACCCGCGAAGAGATCGTCGAGCGCCTGCACCTGCAGAACGCCGAGCGTTTTCTCTCCAGCTTCGACCGTCCGAATATCTTTTACCGCATCGTGCCCAAGGAACAGCCGCGCAAGCAGTTGCTGGCGTTCCTTTCGGAGCGGCGCAGCGATGCCGGGATTGTCTACTGCCTGTCACGCAAGAAGGTCGATGAAGTGGCGGCGTTCCTGTGCGAGCAGGGCTACCCCGCGCTGCCTTACCACGCTGGCCTGCCCAACGAACTGCGGGCCTACCACCAGAAGCGCTTCCTCAACGAGGAAGGCCTGATCATGGTCGCGACCATTGCGTTTGGCATGGGCATCGACAAGTCCAACGTGCGCTTCGTGGCCCATATGGACTTGCCCAAATCCCTGGAAGCGTACTACCAGGAAACCGGGCGGGCCGGGCGTGATGGCCTGCCGGCGGATGCCTGGATGGTCTATGGCCTGCAGGATGTGGTGATGCTCAAGCAGATGCTGCAGAACTCCGAGGGCGATGAGCGCCACAAGCGCCTGGAGCAGCACAAGCTCGACGCCATGCTGTCGCTGTGCGAAGAAACCCGCTGCCGTCGCCAGACCTTGCTCGCCTATTTCGACGAAGACATGCCCCAGCCCTGCGGGCATTGCGACAACTGTGTAGATGGTGTGCAGACCTGGGATGCCACTGAGCCAGCACGTCAGGGCCTGTCGGCGATCTTCCGTACCGGCCAGCGTTATGGCGTCGGCCATCTGGTGGATGTGCTGCTGGGCAAGGACAACGAAAAAATCCGCAGCTTTGGCCACCAGCACCTGTCGGTGTATGGCGTGGGCAAGGCGCGGGCTGAAGGCGAATGGCGCTCGCTGTTCCGCCAGATGGTGGCCCGTGGCCTGGTGGATATCGACCTGGAAGGCTACGGCGGCCTGCGCTTGAACGACAGTTGCCGGCCACTGCTCAAAGGCGAGGTCAGCCTGGAGCTGCGCCGCGACCTCAAGCCGCAGACCACTGCCAAATCCAGCAGCACCAGCCAGGCCAGCCAACTGGTGCGTGGCGAAGAGCGCGAGCAGTGGGAAGCCCTGCGTGCCTTGCGCCGCAAGCTGGCGCAAGAGCACAGCGTGCCGCCCTACGTCATCTTCCCCGACTCCACCTTGCTGGAAATGTTGCGTGAGCAGCCCACCACCATGGCCGAAATGGCTCGGGTCAGTGGCGTCGGTGCGCGCAAGCTGGAGCGTTATGGCCAGGCCTTCCTGGAAGTCCTGGGCGGCCAGGCCGAGGCGCCGAAGGAAGTCGCCGATATCCGTCACGAACTGATCAGCCTGGCCCGCGCCGGCATGACCCCGATCCAGATCGCCGGGCAGTTGCAGTGCTCGGAAAAGAACGTCTACACCTTGCTGGCCGAGTCCATTGGCAAGCAACAGCTGTCACTGGAACAGGCCCTTGATCTGCCGGAAGACTTGCTGGGTGAAATCCAGGATGCGTTTCTCGATGGTGAAGGCGAGTTGCCACCCGTTTCCGATATAGCTCCGCTGTTCACCGGGCGAGTGCCTGAGGGTGTTTTGTACTGTGTACGGGCCGCTTTGCAGTCGGAATTCGAGATTTGATGCGTCAATTACGACAATGTAACGAATCAGTACATTGCAAGCCTTGCCTACTGTCATAGGTCATGCTTAGCTGACTAATAATTAGCCACACTTTATTTTCAGTCTAACCCATGAGTTTTTTATGCCGTTAACCGATCAACACCGTTTTGGCATGCAGTTGGCGCAAATGTCCCGTGGCTGGCGCGCCGAGTTGGATCGCCGTCTGGCAGGGCTTGGGCTGTCCCAGGCCCGCTGGCTGGTGCTGCTGCATCTGGCCCGCTTTGAAGAAGCGCCGACCCAGCGTGAGTTGGCCCAGAGCGTCGGGGTGGAAGGGCCCACATTGGCGCGTCTGCTCGACAGCCTGGAAAGCCAGGGCCTGGTGCAACGCCAGGCTGTGGTAGAAGACCGGCGCGCCAAGCGCATTGTGTTGTGTGATCCGGCAAGGCCGCTGATTGATCAGATCGAGACCATTGCCACGGCTTTGCGCCAGGAGCTTTTTGTGGGGGTCGATGAGGAGGATATGCGGGTGTGCATGCGGGTGCATGGGCATATCCTGGCGAACCTGGAAAAGACCTGATCTGATTACGCCGCTGATCAAAATGTGGGGGCGGGCTTGCTCGCGATGGCGTCGGGTCAGTTACTGGATATTTGGCTGACACTCCGTCATCGCGGGCAAGCCCGCTCCCACACAAGCCTGCTCCACCTCGGCTAAGTGTTTTTCTTAGAACGTCTGCCCAAGATTCAGATACACCGCCTTCTGATTGTCATCATTGAACCCATAACTGAAATTCAACGGCCCCAGCGGTGTATCAAACCCGAGGAAGATGCTCGCGGCATTGATATAGCCACTGTCGAATTCATTGTCGTTGTTCCACGCCCGCCCCCGTTCCAGGGAGGCGCCCAGGTACAGTGGGAAGTCCAGCGGCAGGTATGAGCGTGGGGTCAGGCGGCGGTAGTAGACGGCGCGCATCAGGCTGATGTTCTGCCCGGAAATCGCATCCTGGCGGAACCCTGACAGCTGCCGCGCACCGCCCAGCAGGAAGCTGGAAATCACCACGTCGGAATTATCCAGAGTGCGTCCGTAGCGACCGCCCAGTACCAGGGTGTCCGGGCCGTGGCTCATGGCCTTGTCCAGCTTGAACTCCCATTGCCGGTAGCGCTGGTCGGAGCCCAGGCCGGGTTCGAATTCGCGGTAGGCCAGGCCAATGTCTTCGCCGGTATGGGGGAAGTACACGTTATCCAGGGAGTCGAACGAGTACTTCAGTTCGTAGAAGCCCTCGCTGAAGCTCACGCTTGGCAAATCGCGGTCGCCAATGCGCACATCGGCCTTGCCCCAGGCCTCGCCGACACCGAAGCGGATTTCGCCGCTGTTGCCGATCTGCCGGCCGACGTTCAAGCCAAAACCATAGCGCTCCAGGCGGTACTCGGAGATCGGGTCGTTATCCAGGATCAGTTCGACGTTCTGCGCCTGGGCGCTGATATAGGGGGCGACGAAATAGCGGGAGCCGGTATCCATCGGCTGGTAGAACTCGCTGTACAGCTCCTGGCGATCACCGATCTGCACCCGGGTCAGCCATTCGGCGCCGAGGCGGTTGATGCCGTTGATGCGGTAGCTGGCGCCGAGGTTGAAGGCGCTGTCGCCGCGCATGTCATCGGACAGGTTGAGCCCCAGGCGCAGGTAGTCGGTGCCGCTGCGTTTGCCGCGCGCGCTGATGACCAGGGTGTTGTCCGGGCCTTTTTTTACCACGCGGTATTGCACCTGATCGAAGTAATCCAGGCCGTACAGGGTGCCCATATCCGATTGCAGGCGCGCCAGGTTCAGGGGCTCGCCAATGGGTTGGCGGATGTAGTAGCGGATCACGTCGTCGCCGACTTTCGAGTCGTTCTCCACCTTGATTGCGGTAATCGTCGGGTTGCGCTGGCCCGGCGTGCGGGCGGCGGTCAGTTCGGCGTCCACGGACCCGGTTGGGCGCAGGCGTGCCAGGCGGGTATCCAGCGCGCGGGTGGCGCGGTAGCCGGCGTCGATCATGTCCTTGGCGCGGCCAAAATCGGTCACGCCATACGCGGCCAATGGTGGCTGGATCAGCACATCGCCTGCGTGCAGGGCCTTGAGTTGTTCTTCGGAATTTCGGCGGGTCATCAGGGTGATGGACTGGTTGAGCACATCCACCACCGTCGTCAATTGCTTGCGGCTGCGCAAGGGCGTGCCGATATCCACCACAATGGCGACATCGACCCCCATCTCACGCGCCACATCCAGGGGGATGTTGTCGGTCATGCCGCCATCCACCAGCAGCCGGCCGTCCAGCTCCACCGGGGCGAACACTGCGGGGATCGACATGCTGGCGCGAATCACCTGGGGCAGATGGCCCTTGCGAAACACCACTTTTTCGCCGCTGGTGATGTCAGTGGCCACGGCGCGGAATGGAATCGGCAGCTTGTCGAAGTCGCGGGTGTTGCTGCTGTGGGCGAACATGCTCTCCAGCAGCAGCGCCAGGTTCTGGCCCTGGATCACGCCCAGGGGCAGGCCCAGGCTGCCGTCATCGCGAAAACTCAGTTTCTGCTTGATCAGGAAGTCCCGGTCATCCTGTTTGCGCCGGAACGGCACGTCTTCCCTGGGCGGGGCATCGGACAGTGCCAACTGCCAGTCGATGCTCAGGGCGAGCTTTTCCAGTTCATCGATCTTGTAGCCTGATGCGTACAGCCCGCCAATCACCGCGCCCATGCTGGTGCCGGCAATCGCGTCGATGTGGATGCCTTGCTCTTCCAGGGCCTTGAGCACGCCGATGTGGGCCAGGCCGCGGGCAGCGCCGCCGGAGAGCACCAGGCCGATTTTCGGGCGCGGGGCTTCCACGGCGTGGACAAAGACAGGGAGTAGGCACAGCAACAGGCAGGACAACAGGCGGCGCATCATCAATCTCGGGGCTGGACGATAAAGGCCGGTATTATAGCCATCCGATTCACCTGTCCCGTCATGCAGGAGTCTGTCATTTCATGTCCACTGCCAAGCCTGAGATTGTCATCACCTATTGCACCCAATGCCAGTGGCTGCTGCGCGCTGCGTGGCTGGCCCAGGAACTGTTGAGCACCTTTGCCGATGACCTCGGCAAGGTGGCGCTGGAACCGGCGACCGGCGGGGCGTTTCGCATTACGTGCGACGGTGTACAGATCTGGGAGCGCAAGGCCGATGGCGGGTTCCCGGAGGCCAAGGTGCTCAAGCAGCGGGTGCGCGACCAGATTGATCCGCAGCGTGACCTGGGGCACAACGACCGCGCCTCGTAAACGGCACTGCCGGCGCTTGGCCGGCAGTGTCGGGTGCTTTACTTGGCGGCCATTTTATTCTTGATCCAGCCGACGACAAACGTCAGCACCAAGCCGCCCACACCACCGCCAACGATATTGCTGCCCACCGCCGCAACATCCAGGGCTCCGCCCGCCGGCATGCCGCTGATGGCCGAGACGATTTGCCCCAGCACCAGGCCGCCGACGCCGCCGACCAGGGTGTTGAGCCCGGAACCCAGGCCTTGCTTGCTCAGGCCGGCGATATTGCCGCCGACCGCGCCGCTGATGATCTGAATGATCAGGGTGATAAACATGTCCATGGTGAAACTCCTGCAGAGCGTTAGGGGAGTGACCACTCGCATGCAGCAACTTCAAGGACCACGGCTGTCGTCGAGGAGTCTGTATCCGTTGAACGACAGCTGACTGTTGCGGATACAAAAAGTATAGATCAGGCCGCGGCCGTCGGTTGCCTGGCCTTGACAGGGCGGCTCATCAAGCCTGAGACGACAATGGCGGCAATAATCAGCACACCGCCCAGCAGCATGCGCAGGGTCGGGGTTTCGCTGAACAGCAGCCAGGCCACGGTGATGCCATACACCGGCTCCATGGCGAATACCACAGCAGCGGTGCGCGCCTTGAGCACCTTGAGGCTGGCGACAAACAAGCTGTGGGCCAGGCCGGTACAGAACACCCCCAGCAGGCCGATCCACAACCAGTCCAGGGCGCGTACTTCTGCGAGGCCTGGGGCCGCGACGGGCAGCAGGCACAGGGCGACTACCACGTTCTGGCACAAGGCCGCCTGCACGGGCGGGATGCTGGCGCTGGCCCGGTTGTTCAATGACAGCAGCGAGAACAGCAGGCCCGAGACCACGGCCCAGACCAGGCCGCTGGTGGCCTGGCTGGCGAGGTCGAAGTCCGGGGTGACCAGCACCAGGCCGACGCTGACCAGCAGCACCAGCACCATTTCATTGGCGCGGATCCGCTCGCGAAAGATCAGCCCTTCGAGGATCACCGTAAACGCCGGGAACGTGGTGAAACCCAGCGTCGCAATCGCCACGCCGGCCACTTTCACTGCAATAAAGAAACTCACCCAGTGCCCGGCCAGCAGCAAGCCGCTGAGCAGCAGGCGCCGCAGGTCGGCGCTGTACAGCTTGTGCCAAGGGGTGTTGCTGGCGAAGCGGGCGAATAATGCCAGGGCTAGCACGGCGAAGGCGGCGCGGCCAAACACGATAATGCTCGGCGAGGCGGCGGCGAGTTTGCCGAAGACGCCGGTGAGGCCAAACATTAATGCACCGATGTGCAGGGCGCCGAGGGCTGTGCGCGGGGTCATGACAATCCTTAAAACAGTGGGCAGGCAGGCATCCAGTCTAGAGCGCCTGGCGCCTGGGTGTCTGTCGTGGGAATCGCCGGTTTTATCGCAGGACTAGCGCCGGTTGTCGAGTCGGCGCAAGGCTCCGGGCGAGCTGCCGAACTCGCGCAACACGGCGGCGGAAAACGCACTTTGCGAGGCATAGCCAACCCGCGCGGCGATCTCGCCAATCGGCAGGTGGCTGTCGCGCAGCAAGCCACGGGCCATGTGCAGGCGACGATTGCGGATGTAGTCCATGGGGGTCAACCCGCATTCGGCGACAAAGCGTGCGTGCAAGCGGGCGACGGACATATCCGCCAGCCGTGCCAGATCCGCGACCTGCAGCGGGTAGGCCGCATGCTGGTCGATATGGGCATTGAAGGCGCCATAGGGCAGGCGTCGTGCGCCGGTGTGGGCGGGTGGCTGGCCATTGAGCGTGGCCAGTAGCAGCACCGCACCTTGTTGGGCGATCAAGGGGTCATCCAGTGCGCCGCTCGCCAGCCAGTTGACCAACTGGCCCTGGCGGCTATCCAGGCTCACCCGCGCCGGCCGATCCAGCAGGCGGCGACTGGCATCCGCGTGCTCGCCCAAGGATTGCACCATCCACTGTTCGTCGGGCACATCCAGTACCAGGCAGTGGCTGCCCTGGGGGCTGCCGCAGGCGTGATGGGCGGAGAAGGGCAGGACCATCACCCCTTGCGGGCAAATTTCGCCGCCGATGCCTTCCACCTCGAAATCCAGGCGGCCGGCCAGGCCGAACACCAGTTGCGCATGGTCATGGCTATGGGCAATCAGGTCGTGGGTGTAATGGCGCAGCGTGAGGGTCGGTCTCATCGCAATCTCCCGGGCAGGCCGGCAGTTTACACCGCCCCACGGGCGGCGGGCGCTGTCATCTGCCTGACGCAAGACTGTCATGGGCTATTAATTGCCCGGGCGCAAGCTGGCGAAAACACCCCTGAGGTATGCCCATGACCAGCGCCGAGCTCGCCAAACCCAGCCGCAAGCAACGGGTTCGTACCCTGTGGATCTCCGACGTGCACCTGGGCACCCGGGACTGCCAGGCCGAACATCTGTCGCAGTTCCTCAAGGGCTACCACGCCGACAAGGTGTACCTGGTGGGCGATATCATCGACGGCTGGAAACTGCGCAGCGGCATGTACTGGCCCCAGGCCCACACCAACGTGATCCGCCGCCTGCTGACCATGAGCAAGCGTGGCACCGAGGTGATCTACGTCACCGGCAACCACGACGAGTTCCTGCGCCGCTATTCAAAGCTGATCCTGGGCAATATCCAACTGGTGGACGAAGCGGTGCATGTGACTGCCGATGGCCGGCATTTGCTGGTGATCCACGGCGACCAGTTCGACGTGATCACCCGCTACCACCGCTGGCTGGCGTTTC
Source organism: Pseudomonas sp. FP818 (assembly GCF_030687335.1). Classification (NCBI taxonomy): domain Bacteria; kingdom Pseudomonadati; phylum Pseudomonadota; class Gammaproteobacteria; order Pseudomonadales; family Pseudomonadaceae; genus Pseudomonas; species Pseudomonas sp. FP818. The sequence continues at coordinate 1,601,016 of NZ_CP117427.1, forward strand.
TTGGCGATTCGGCCTACGAGTTCACCCTGACCCTCAACCGCTGGCTGAACCACTGGCGGGCGCGTTATGGCTATGGCTACTGGTCACTGTCGGCGTACCTCAAGCATAAGGTGAAGACAGCGGTGAGCTTTATCAGCGATTTCGAGGAAGCCATCGCCCATGAAGTGACCAAGCGCGAGCTGCACGGCGTGGTGTGCGGGCATATCCACCATGCGGAGATTCGCAAGGTGGGCGAGGTGGACTACCTCAATTGCGGGGATTGGGTGGAGTCGTGCACGGCATTGATCGAGCACTGGGATGGGCATATCGAGTTGTATCGGTTGGCGGATGCCCAGGCCAAGGAGGCGCAGGTCAAGGCCGAAATGGTTGCTGGCTGAAGATCGCCTCGGTCAAAAAAATGTGGGAGCGGGCTTGCTCCCACATTTGGATAGCGTTTTGTCTTAGGGTTTACATACGTGCGCAATGGCATCGGCAAGCAACCCCAGGCGCGTCTCATCAATCCCGGCCACGTTGGCCCGCCCGGAACTGACCATGTACACGCTGTGTTTTTCCCGCAGCTGTTTCACCTGTTCGGCGCTCAAGCCGGTATAGGAAAACATCCCGCGCTGCACGCCGACATGGGCAAAACGCTCAGACAGCCCGTGGGGCGCCAGCGCTTCGACCAGGCCCGAACGCAATTGCGCGATACGCGAGCGCATGCCTTCGACTTCGCTGCTCCACAGCTGTTTGAGCTCCCTATCACCGAGGATGGTCGCGACCACGGCAGCGCCATGATCCGGCGGTGTCGACCACAGGTTGCGCGCGATAAACGCCAGCTGGCTGCGCACATCCAGCAGTTTCTCGGCATCGTTGGCACACACAATCAGCGCGCCGACGCGGTCGCTGTACAAGCCGAAATTCTTCGAGCAGGAGCTGGTGATCAGCACCTCAGGCAGTTCATCGGCAAACAAGCGCACCGCCCACGCGTCCTGCTCCAGGCCATCGCCAAAACCCTGATAGGCGAAGTCGATCAGCGGCAGCAGTTGGCGCTCGCGCACGATCTGCAGGACCTGGCGCCAGTCGTCCTGGGACAGGTCGAAACCGGTAGGGTTATGGCAGCAGGCATGCAGCAGCACCACGTCGCCCTCGGGCACGGTGGCCAGGGTGGCGAGCATGGCCGGCACGTCCAGGCGGTTATCACTGCCCACATAGGGGTAGTGGCTGACCTTGAGCCCGGCCTTGGCGAAGATGGTTTCGTGGATCGGCCACGTCGGGTTGCTCAGCCACACGCCACGGCCTGGCAGGCTGTGGGCGATAAAATCGGCGCTCAGGCGCAGGGCGCCGGTGCCACCTGGGGTTTGCGTGGCGCCCGTGCGGTGTGCCTTGAGCAGCGCGGAACCGGCGCCCAGCACCAATTCACTGATCAGGCGGCCGAAAGCCGGGTCGCCATGCCCGCCGATGTAAGTCTTGGTGGTTTGCTGGTCGACCAGGCGCTGCTCGGCGCGTTTGACCGCCTGCAGGATCGGGGTCAGGCCCTGGGCATCTTTATAGACGCCTACGCCCAGGTCGAATTTTTGCGGGTTGGTGTCCTTGGCATAGGACTCCATCAACCCCAGGATCGGATCACCGGGCACCCGGCCAATCGCGGCGAAATGCATTACTTGCGGCCCTCGGCGTCCTTGGCCACTTCGTCAGTGCGTGCGGCCATGATGAAGTCGTTGCGGTGCAGGCCCTTGATGGAGTGGCTCCACCAGGTCACGGTGACTTTGCCCCATTCGGTCAGCAGGCCAGGGTGATGACCTTCAGCCTCGGAGATTTCGCCCATGGCGTTGGTAAAGGCCAGGGCGAATTTGAAGTTCTTGAACAGGAATACTTTTTCCAGTTGCATCACGCCGTCGCGCACTTCGATGTTCCAGTCGGGGATCTGCTTGATCAGCGCCGGCAGTTCTTCGTCGCTGACTTGTGGGGCATCGGCGCGGCAGGCTTCGCAATGGGCTTGGTTCAAGGTGGTCATAACGGTGTTCCTGAAATCGAGTATGTGGAATTCGGTTGCCAGTCGCGTCACCCTAAAGCAACGCGCGGCCAGGGAACAGACTCACCTGGCCTTTAAAGCATCAGTTCAAGCCGCCTTGGGCTTGGGGGGGAACTTTGGCGCATGCAACCCCAGCTGCATGCCGCGCTCGACCATGCCCATGATGTCTTCCTGCGCCACTTCGAACAGGCGCTTGAGGTTGGGCAGGGCGAAATACAGCGGCTGCAGGATGTCGATGCGATACGGCGTGCGCATGGCTTCCAGCGGGTCGAAGGCCTGATGCTCGGGCTCATCCGACAGGCAGTACACCGTCTCTTTCGGTGACGACAAAATACCGCCACCGTAGATGCGCCGGCCTTGGGGGGTGTCCACCAGGCCAAACTCAATGGTCATCCAGTACAGGCGCGCCAGGTACACGCGCTGCTCCTTGGTGGCCGCCAGGCCGAGCTTGCCGTAGGTGTGGGTGAATTCGGCGAACCAGGGGTTGGTCAGCAGTGGGCAGTGGCCGAAAATCTCGTGGAAAATATCCGGTTCTTGCAGGTAATCCAGCTCTTCACGGGTACGAATAAAGGTCGCCACCGGAAACTGCTTGTTGGCGAGCAATTCAAAGAAGGTCTGGAAGGGGATCAGCGCCGGCACCCGCGCCACCTGCCAGCCAGTGGTTTCGGCCAGCACTTTGTTGATTTCGGCGAGTTGCGGAATACGGTCATGGGGCAGGCCGAGCTTGTCGATGCCATCCAGGTATTCCTGGCAGGCGCGACCCTCGATCACTTTCAGTTGACGGGTGATCAGGGTGTTCCACACCGCGTGTTCTTCGGGCGGGTAGTGGATAAAACCTTGCGCATCGGGCTCGCGGGCCACGTAGTGCGTCTGTTTCATACGGCTCTCCTGCTAGGCATTCGTTCTTGTTATGTCCTGCTATGGGCTTATTGATACTCCGCCTGGCCGTGGATTCCACCCGTTGTTAAGGGAAGCCTGTAGGAAAAGTCGGCGTCTTTCGTAAAATATTCGTTACGATTTTGCCGTCGAGCACGCTGCATTGCGTTTTTCTGGTTTGAAAAGGGCGCTGGCTGTCACATAATCTTGACGACTATCTGCGTCCGGTGACAAAAAGACGCAGCCCGATCAGCCCTCCTACAACAAACCGGGCCTTTACATGCGTATCAAAGTGCATTGCCAGAACCGCATCGGCATCCTGCGGGATATCCTCAACCTGCTGGTGGAGTACGGGGTCAACGTGGCCAAGGGCGAGGTTGGCGGCGAACATGGCAATGCCATCTACCTGTACTGCCCGAACCTGGTGAATATGCAATTCCAGGCCCTGCGCCCGCAGTTCGAGGCGATTGCCGGGGTGTTTGGCGTCAAGCGGGTAGGGCTGATGCCCAGCGAGCGTCGGCACATGGAACTCAACGCCTTGCTGGGGGCGTTGGAATTCCCGGTGCTGTCCATCGACATGGGCGGCTCGATTGTCGCGGCCAACCGCGCGGCGGCGCAGTTGCTCGGGGTGCGGGTGGACGAAGTGCCGGGGATTCCCCTGTCACGCTACGCCGAGGACTTCGACCTGCCGGAGCTGGTGCGTGCCAGCAAGTCGCGGATCAATGGCCTGCGGGTCAAGGTCAAGGGCGACGTGTTTCTCGCCGACATCGCCCCGCTGCAATCCTCCGAACATGACGACAGCGAAGCCATGGCCGGCGCCGTACTGACTCTGCACCGCGCCGACCGGGTCGGTGAGCGCATCTACAATGTACGCAAGCAGGAGCTGCGAGGCTTCGACAGCATTTTCCAGAGCTCTAAAGTGATGGCGGCGGTGGTGCGTGAAGCCCGGCGCATGGCCCCCCTCGATGCGCCCCTATTAATAGAAGGCGAAACCGGCACCGGTAAAGAATTGTTGGCGCGCGCCTGTCACCTGGCCAGCCCACGTGGGCAGTCGCCGTTGATGGCACTCAATTGCGCGGGGTTACCGGAGTCGATGGCCGAGACCGAGCTGTTCGGCTACGGCCCTGGCGCGTTTGAAGGGGCGCGGGCGGAGGGCAAGTTGGGGCTGCTGGAACTGACGGCGGGCGGTACGTTGTTTCTGGATGGCGTGGGTGAAATGAGCGCGCGATTGCAGGTGAAATTGCTGCGCTTTCTGCAGGACGGCTGCTTCCGGCGCGTGGGCAGTGATGAAGAGGTTTACCTGGATGTGCGAGTGATTTGCGCGACCCAGGTGGATTTATCGGAATTGTGTGCCCGTAGCGAGTTTCGCCAGGACTTGTATCACCGGCTCAATGTGTTGTCGTTGCATATCCCGCCGCTGCGCGAATGCCTCGACGGTTTACCGCCACTGGTCGAGCACTTTATCGACCAGGCCAGCCGTCTGATTGGCTGCCCGCTGCCCAAGCTGGCGCCGGCGGCCATGGAGCGCCTCAGCCACTACCATTGGCCGGGCAATGTGCGGCAGTTGGAAAACGTGCTGTTCCAGGCGGTGTCGCTGTGTGAGGGCGGCACGATCAAGGCTGAACATATTCGCTTGCCGGACTACGGCGTGCGTCAGCCGCTTGGCGACTTTTCCCTGGAGGGTGGCTTGGAGGAGATCGTCGGGCGGTTTGAAAAGGCCGTGCTCGAAAGCCTGTATGCCGAGCATCCCAGCAGTCGCTTGCTGGGTAAGCGCCTGGGCGTGTCCCACACCACTATCGCCAATAAATTGCGCGATTACGAAGTGCTCAAGGCCGACAAATAAGCCCCTGACACAGCGGGATAAAAATGTGGGAGCGGGCTTGCTCGCGAAGGGGGTGGATCAGTCAATACAGGTACCGACTGATCCACCCCCTTCGCGAGCAAGCCCGCTCCCACAATGGATCTGTGTTAATGCCAAGACCGGTGTTTGCCGCAACCGGCAGAACTCCGCCGTTTTTCCGACTCGTCCTGCCCCTCCAATAATCCTTGATACGCCCCAACCCCTTGCCCCGCCTGCCTTTCCCCGACTTTTAAAAAGTTGGTGCGCAAATTGCTAAAGACTCCTCAGTACATCGGTGGGCGGCAAACGTCCGTCAGTAAGAGGAATGAGCGTGGACAAATACCTTTATGTGGCAATGACCGGCGCCAGCCAGAATGCTCTGGCGCAAAAGGCCCATGCCAACAACCTGGCGAACATTTCCACCAACGGTTTTCAGCGTGACCTGGAGCAGGCCCGTTCGATGCCGGTGTTTGGTGACAGCTTTCCGGCGCGGGCGTTTGCCCTGACCGAGCGTCCTGGTACCGATTTTTCTCCGGGTTCGATGGTCGAGACCGGCCGTGACCTGGACGTTGCCGTCGGCGGCGATGGTTGGATCGCCGTGCAAACCCCCGATGGCGGCGAAGCCTACGTGCGCACCGCGAGCATGAATATCGACGCACTGGGCGTGCTGCGGGCCGGCAACGGCATGCCGATCATGGGCAATGGCGGGCCGATTTCGGTGCCACCCGAGCAGAAGGTCGAAGTCGGCGAAGACGGCACCATCAGCATCCGCGCCATGGGCGAAGGCCCACGGGTGATGGCAGAGGTGGACCGCATCAAGCTGGTCAAGCCGGACCTGGCCAATATGACCAAGGGCCTGGATGGCGCGGTCCACACCAAGGACGGCCAGCCGGCGGTGGCCGATGCCAGCGTCAAGGTGAATTCGGGCTTCCTGCAGTCGAGCAACGTCAATGCCGTCGAAGAAATGACGGCGGTGCTGGCCCTGTCCAAGCAGTTCGAATTGCACGTGAAAATGATGAACAGCGCCAAAGAAGACGACCAGGCCATGACTCGCGTCATGCAGATGAGCTGATTGCAGCGCCACTGACTACTAATTTTGTAACGCGGCGCCAACAAACAGGCGCACGAAGGAGAACAGCATGCTTCCGGCTCTATGGGTTGCCAAAACCGGTCTGTCCGCCCAGGACACCAACCTGACCGTTATTTCCAACAACCTGGCGAACGTTTCGACCACGGGCTTCAAACGTGATCGCGCCGAGTTCCAGGACCTGCTCTATCAGATCAAGCGCCAGCCGGGTGCGCAGTCGACCCAGGACAGCGAATTGCCGTCGGGCCTGCAAGTGGGTACCGGTGTGTCCATCGTCGGCACCCAGAAGAACTTCACCGCCGGCAACCTGCAGCAAACCGGGCAGCCGCTGGACATGGCGATCAATGGCCGTGGCTTCTTCCAGATCCTGCAGCCGGATGGCACTACTTCCTACACCCGTGACGGCACCTTCCACCTGGACTCCAACGGCCAGGTCGTGACCGCCAACGGTTTTGCCCTGGAGCCGGCGATTGTCGTGCCCAACGATGCCCAGACCTTCACGGTCGGCGCCGACGGCACCGTGTCCGTCACCATCGCCGGCAACCCGGCGTCGCAAGTGATCGGCAACCTGCAGACCGCCGACTTCATCAACCCGGCCGGCCTGCAAGCCACCGGTAACAACCTGTTCCTGGAAACCGCTGCCAGCGGCGCGCCGCAAGTCGGCACGCCGGGCCTCAACGGGTTTGGCACCACCCTGCAAAGCACCCTGGAAACCTCCAACGTCAGCACCGTGGAAGAGATGGTCAACATGATCACCACCCAGCGTGCCTACGAGATGAACTCCAAGGTGATTTCCACCGCCGACCAGATGCTTTCGTTCGTTACGCAGAATCTGTAATCCAGTCTATGGGGCGCTCATAAGGCGCCTGCAACACCGTGAGGTAAGGGTCATGAGTCGCTTTGTTTCTGTTCTGGCATTGAGTGGGATTGCCGTGCTCGCGGGCTGTGTCGCCCCGACGCCAAAACCCAATGACCCGTACTACGCACCGGTGTTGCCGCGCACGCCACTGCCAGCCGCTGCCAACAATGGCTCGATCTACCAGGCCGGTTTTGAGCAGAACCTGTACAGCGACCGCAAGGCGTTCCGTGTTGGCGACATCATCACCATCACCCTCAACGAGCGCACCACGGCGAGCAAGAACGCCAACTCCCAGGTGGCCAAGAACAGCAAGACCGGCATCGGCCTGACCTCGCTGTTTGGCGGTGGCTTGAACACCAACAACCCCCTGGGCAGTGGTGACTTGAGCCTGGACGTGGGCTACAGCGGCGACCGCGCCACCAACGGCAGCAGCAAGGCCGGGCAGGGCAACAGCCTGGTGGGTTCGATCACCGTGACCGTGGCCGACGTGCTGCCCAACGGCATCATTGCCGTGCGCGGCGAGAAGTGGATGACCCTCAACACCGGTGACGAACTGGTGCGCATCGCCGGCATGGTGCGCGCGGACGATATCGCCACCGACAACACCGTGCCGTCCACACGGATTGCCGATGCACGCATTACCTATTCGGGTACGGGTTCGTTTGCCGACGCCAGTCAGCCGGGTTGGTTCGACCGTTTCTTCCTTAGCCCGCTGTTCCCTTTCTAGGTGATCACTTTGAATCTCAAACAGCTGATGGCAGCGGTGTTGTTGCTCTCCCTGAGCGTTGCTGCCCAGGCCGAACGCCTGAAGGACATCGCCAGTATTTCCGGGGTGCGCAGCAACCAGTTGATCGGCTACGGCCTGGTGGTGGGGCTCAACGGCACGGGCGACCAGACCACCCAGACCCCGTTCACCCTGCAGACCTTCAACAACATGCTCTCGCAGTTCGGGATCAAGGTACCGCCAGGTTCGGGCAACGTGCAGTTGAAGAACGTCGCGGCGGTGTCGATCAGTGCCGATCTGCCGGCGTTCTCCAAGCCGGGGCAGGTGGTGGACATCACCGTATCCTCCATTGGTAACTCGAAAAGCCTGCGTGGCGGCACCTTGCTGATGACGCCGCTCAAAGGTATCGACGGCAACGTCTACGCCATCGCCCAGGGCAACCTAGTGGTGGGCGGGTTTGATGCCGAAGGGCGTGACGGTTCGAAGATCACCGTCAACGTGCCATCGGCCGGGCGGATTCCTGGCGGCGCCACGGTGGAACGTACCGTGCCCAGCGGTTTCAACCAGGGCAACAGCCTGACCCTGAACCTCAACCGTTCGGACTTCACCACCGCCAAGCGTGTGGTCGACAAGATCAACGACATGCTCGGCCCAGGCGTGGCCCAGGCCATCGACGGCGGCTCGATCCGCGTGACTGCGCCGCTGGACCCAAGCCAGCGTGTGGACTACCTGTCGATCCTGGAAAACCTTGAGGTCGATCCGGGCCAGGCGGTGGCCAAGGTCATCATCAACTCGCGTACCGGCACTATCGTGATCGGCCAGAACGTCAAGGTGTCGCCAGCGGCCGTGACCCATGGCAGCCTGACCGTGACCATTACCGAAGACCCGATTGTCAGCCAGCCCGGGCCGTTGTCCGGTGGCCAGACCGCCGTGGTCCCACGCTCCCGGGTCAATGCCCAGCAAGAAGCCAAGCCGATGTTCAAGTTCGGTCCCGGCACCACCCTGGACGAGATTGTCCGTGCGGTGAACCAGGTGGGCGCGGCGCCCGGCGACTTGATGGCAATCCTCGAAGCCCTGAAACAGGCCGGCGCCTTGCAAGCCGACCTGATCGTGATTTGAGGCCATGGCCATGGACATGCGCAAGAGCGGTATCGCCAGCACGGCAGACTCGGGGTCCTACTCCGACCTGAACCGGCTTAACCAGCTCAAGTTCGGTGACAAGAACAGCGACGGCAACATGCGCAAAGTGGCGCAGGAGTTCGAGTCGCTGTTTCTCAACGAGATGCTCAAATCCATGCGCTCGGCCACCGATGCCCTGGGCAAGGACAACCCGCTGAATACTCCGGCGGCCAAGCAGTATCAGGAAATGTACGACCAGCAACTGGCGGTCTCGCTGTCTCGCGAGGGCGGCGGTATCGGCCTGGCGGACGTTTTGCTGCGCCAGATGCAAAAGAACAAGCCGGTGGAAGGGCAGGCCTCGACCCTGCAGGGCCCGGACGCGGCAGAGAAGAAAGTCGACGTGCCGACCCCGATTGCCGCCGGCACCCAGGCGGATGGCCCGTTGGGTCGTTCCAATGGCCAGCGTGCGCTGTGGGCGGCGCGGGTCGAAGTGGCGCCGCGTGTCGATGAAGGCACCCTGCGCAATGACATGGCGCTGATGAATCAGCGCCGCATCGCCTTGCCGAGCAAACTCACCGATCGCCTGCTGGCCGGTATCGTGCCGGGCGTCGAGGCGGCGGGCGCCGCCAAGGCTGCGCCACTGCGCAACAGCGCCGCCGAAGATGGCGTGATCAACGGTGCTGCGCGCACCTTTGCCGCCCGCGATTCGCGCATGCAGATTTACGGCCGCGCCGTGGCCCAGCCACCGCTGGCCCCGGCGAAAAAAGCCTTCAGTTCGCAAGACGAGTTTGTCGCCACCATGCTGCCCATGGCCAAGCAGGCGGCCGAGCGCATCGGCATCGACCCGCGCTACCTGGTGGCCCAGGCTGCCCTGGAAACCGGCTGGGGCAAATCGGTAATGCGCCAGCAAGACGGCAGCAGCAGCCACAACCTGTTTGGCATCAAGGCCGGGCAGAGCTGGCAGGGCGCCCAGGCGCGGGCGATCACTAGTGAGTTTCGCAATGGCGAGATGGTCAAGGAGACGGCGCAGTTCCGTTCCTACGACTCGTACCAGGACAGCTTTCACGACCTCGTGACTTTGTTGCAAAGCAATGAAAGATATAAAGAAGTCTTGAAGTCGGCCGATAACCCGGAACAGTTTGTACGCGAGTTGCAAAAAGCCGGGTATGCAACAGATCCGGCGTACGCCAGCAAGATTTCGCAGATCGCCAAAACCATGAACAGCTACCAAAACTACGCTGCCGCTGGCGCATCCACTCATTTATAAGGTTTGAACCATGGGTTTGCTCAATATCGGGATGTCAGGACTCAATGCGGCTCAGGGATCGCTTGCGACCTTGAGTAACAACATTGCCAACGCCAAGACCCCTGGATACTCGCGTCAGCAGACCATGCAGACCGCCAATGGCATGTCCGCGGCCGGTGGGGTGTTCGTCGGCACCGGCACTACGCTGTCGGATGTACGCCGGGTGTATAACCAGTTCCTCGATACCCAGTTGCAGACCACCACGTCGCTGAATTTTGATGCCAAGGCCTACCTGGACCAGATCGGTTCGGTGGACAAGCTGCTGTCCGACAAGTCCACCGGTGTCGGTGCGGCCTTGAACAGCTTCTTCGCCGCGTTGCAGACGTCTTCGGCCAACCCCAGCGACAACTCCGCGCGCCAGTTGGTCTTGACCATTGCCCAGACTCTGGGCAACCGCTTCAACTCGATTGCGACCGAACTGAACAAACAGAAAGAAGGCATCAACAGCCAGTTGGAGACCATCACCGGCCAGGTCAATCAGTTGACCTCCTCGATTGCCTCTCTCAACCAGCAAATCTTCCAGGCCAAAGGCCAGGGCAACGGCGAGCCGGCGAACCTGCTGGATGCACGCAACGAAGCGGTGCGTTCGCTCAACGAACTGGTAGGGGTCAAGGTCACTGAGTCGGACGGCCATTTCAATGTCTCCCTGGGTACCGGGCAGACCCTGGTCGCGGACGGTGTGTCGAACAAGCTGTCGGCGGTGCCGAGCAAGGACGACAAGAGCCAGTACTCGGTGGTGTTGACCACCAGCGGGCAACCCATGGATGTCAGCTCGGTGATCAGCGGTGGCTCCATCGGCGGCTTGCTGCGTTATCGCCAGGACGTGCTGATGCCGGCCATCAACGACCTGGGGCGTACCGCCATGGTGGTCGGCGAGGCCATCAATACCCAGCTGGGGCAGGGCCTGGACGCCAACGGGCAGTTCGGCGCCGCGCTGTTCAATGACATCAACAGCGTATTTGCCATTGGCCAGCGCAGTGTTGGCGGCTCGAATAACAGTGCCGGCTCCGGCAACCTGAACGTCACGATCAAAGACACCAGCAAACTGAGCACCTTTGACTACAAGGTGACCTTCAGTGACGACAAGAATTACACCGTGCTGCGTTCGGACGGTAAGTCCATGGGCACCTTCGACATCACCCAAACGCCACCGGAAATCGACGGCTTCACCCTGGCCCTGGATGGCAAGGGCCCGGTGGCTGCTGGCGATACGTTCAAGGTCAGCCCGACCGCCGGTGGCGCGATGGACCTCAAGGTGGTGATGACCGATCCCAACAAGCTGGCGTTTTCTGCGCCGCTGTTGGCCGAGGGCAACAAGAACAACAGTGGTACTGGCGTGTTCGAACCGCCGACGCTCAGCTTGCCCCTGGATATCCATGGCGGTGCCGGCACCGCACAGCTGGAAGCGGCGATCAAGGGCGCGATGCCGGTCAAGATGACGTTTGGCGAGCGTGCCGCCGATGGCACCCAGAGCTATGTGATCAATAACGCCCAGGGCCAGCCCATTGGCACCGGCACCATCGTGCCGGGCCAGGACAACAAGCTGACGATCAACGTGCCGTACGTAGACGGTAATGGCGACCCACAGACATTCGGGGTCGACACGGTCATCCGTGGTGAGCCGAAGCCGAACGATAGCTACAGCGTGTCGTTCAACAGCGGCGGCAAACTGGACAACCGCAATGCCTTGCAACTGCTCGACCTGCAAACCCGCAAGACCGTGGGCGCCACCGATGGCAATGCCGGCGTGAGCATGAGCACTGCGTACAGCCAGTTGGTCTCGTCCGTGGGCGGCAAGGCCAGCCAGGCCAATGTCGATAACAATGCGACCGGGGCCATGCTTGCGGCCGCCACCTCCAATCGCAGCTCCGTGTCCCAGGTCAACCTGGACGAGGAGGCCGGCGACATGATCCGTTTCCAGCAGTACTACACCGCGTCGTCGCAGATCATTAAAGCTGCGCAAGAAACCTTCAGCACGCTGATCAACAGTCTTTAAGGGAGTTTGAGACGATGCGAATCTCGACCGAACAGTATTTCAATACCACGACTGCGCGTTATACCAACAACTTCTCCAACGTCACCAAGACCCAGCAGCAGATCGACTCCGGCGTGCGTATTCAAACTGCGGCGGATGATCCGGTGGGTGCGGCGCGTTTGCTGCTGCTGCAACAGCAGCAGGATATGTTGGGGCAGTACGCGGGCAATATCAGCAGCATGAAGAACTCGCTTAACAGCGAGGAAAGCGTGCTTGCCAGTATCGACACCGCCCTGGCGCGCGCGGGTGAGTTGTCGCTCAAGGTGGCGGGCAAGGGCGGTGGCGGTATCAGTGATGACGACCGCAAGGCCGTTGCCGCCGAGATTGGTGAAATCGAAAAGCAGGTCCTGAGCTTGCTTAACAGCAAGGATTCGTCCGGTCATTACCTGTTTGCCGGCGGCAAGAGCGACACCCCGCCATACGCCCGCAACAGCGACGGCACCTACAGCTATCAGGGCGATGAAACGCCGCTGAGCCTGAAGGTTTCCGACACCTTGTCGATGGTGGTCAATGACACCGGCAAGTCGATCCTGGAAGGTACGGTCAATGCGGGGCGTACCCAGGCGACCGGTTCGGTCAACGATGGCAAGGTGCTGGTTTCGGGCGGCATCGTCACGTCGCCGTCGACTTATGACAGCAGCTTCACTGACGGCCAACCATACAAACTGACGTTCCTCAGCAGCACCGAATACACCGTGACGGATGCGGCAGGCAACGACATCACCGCGCAAACCCCGGGTAACGGCAAGTTCGATGCGACCAAGGAAGGCAGTGCTTCGGTCACCGTGCGCGGCGTGACTTTTGATGTCGATCAGAACCTGGGGGATGCCAAGCCCGGTGCTGAGGCTGACGCGGTGTACAAGGACCGTGAATTCACTCTGCAAAGCAAGCCGGACAGCTTCAGTGTCTCGCGTACGCCGAGCAACCAAACCTCGGCGCAGTTGTCGGGCGGCACCGTCACCAGCCAGGCGGACTACAGCAGCACCTTCCCGAACAAAGGCGCGGTGATCAAATTTACCTCGACCACAGAATATGAGGTGTATGCCCAGCCGATCACCGCCGATAGCAAGCCGGTTTCCAGCGGCACTGTGGTGCCTGGTACGCCAGCCCAGCCGGGTCCACCGCCTGTGCCCGCCACGCCAGACAGCATCACGGCAGCTGGCGTGAAGTTTGACATCACCGGCGCACCGGGCACCGGTGACCAGTTCGCCGTGGGCTCCAACACCCACAAGACGCAAAATGCCCTGGATACCCTCAGCCAACTGCGCCAGGCCCTGGAAACCCCTTCTGACGGCGACCCGATTGCCCAGGCCAAGCTGACCGATGTGGTCAATGCTGCCATTACCAATATCAAGGCCTCCCAGGCCCAGGTTGATGGGGTGCGGGGCTCCATTGGTGCGCGGTTGAATTCGCTGGCGATCCAGGAGACCGAGAACACCAGCATGGTGGTGCTGGCCAACAAATCGACCACCGCCGCCATTGGTGATACCGATGTGGCTACCGCCTCGATTGACCTGGCGTTCCAGAAGGCAATGCTGGAGGCCTCGCAGCTGGCCTTTGTGAAAATCTCCCAGTTGAGCCTGTTCAGCCGGATGTAATCGGCCTGGCAAGACCCGACGGCCCACCCTGGAAACAGGGTGGGCCGTTGTCGTTTCTGGCGCAGGCTTTTAAGCAAAGCGCACAAAAATGAGTGACCTATGAGTCATAAAGCGCATCTTCACTGTATCGTGTGAAAAGGCCAGGGCATCTTTCAGGCCCAGGTCAAGGCGACTTCGATGGTTTTTTGCGGGGTTATCCCCTTTATTGTCAGCGCCCCTGAAGGATTTTCAGGGGTGTTCTCCAGCTATTTTGTATTGGGAAGCCACAATGATTGGCATAAAAAGCATCGCCAGCTACGTGCCGGCAGAAGGGCTGGACAACTACGCCCAGGGTGCAAAATTCGCCAAGGATGAAGAGTTCATCATTGGCAAGATCGGCTCGGCATTCCTGCCGCGCAAGGATGTTGCACAGGAAACCTCGGATTTGTGCGTCGAGGCGGTCAATGCCTTGTTTGCCAACAACCCCGAGCTCAAGCGTGAGTCGATCGACGCGCTGATCGTCGTGACCCAGAACGGCGACGAAGAAGGGCTGCCGCACACCGCCGCCATCGTCCAGGACAAGCTGGGCCTGCCGACCCACGTCGCGGCCTTCGATATCTCCCTGGGCTGTTCCGGCTACGTCTACGGTATCTACGCGATGAAAGGTTTCATGGAAGCCGCCGGCCTGAAAAACGGCCTGCTGGTGACCGCCGACCCGTACTCGAAGATCGTCGATCCGGAAGACCGCAACACCACCATGCTGTTCGGCGACGCCGCCACCGCCACTTGGATGGGCGAAGACGCCCCCTGGCAGTTGGGCAAGGCCAAGTTCGGCACCGACGGCTCCGGCGCACCGCACTTGAAGGTCAGCGATGGCGTGTTCTTCATGAACGGCCGCCAGGTTTTCAACTTTGCCCTGCTGAAGGTGCCCGCGCACCTGCACGAGCTGCTCAAAGAGTCGAACCTTGTGGCCGATGATATCGACGCGTTCTGCATCCACCAGGGCAGCGCGGCGATTGTCGACGCCGTGGCGCGGCGTTTTGAAGATGCGCCGGTGGAGAAATTCATCAAGGACATGGTCGAGACCGGCAACACCGTGTCGTCGAGCATTCCGCTGCTGCTGGAAAAGCACGTGATGGACGCCGAGTGGAAGCGCGTCGCCCTGAGCGGGTTTGGCGTGGGCCTGTCGTGGGGCTCGGCGATTATCTATCGGCCGTGATGCTTTGATAGGCTGCATAAAAAACGCCCAGGGTCGAAAGATCATGGGCGTTTTTTTATGCGGGTGTCGAGGCGGGGTTCTGGCGCCAGTAACCCGTGATTGCTGGCATTTCGGCCATCTATAAGGCCTTGAAATACAAGGGGTGGCACAGGGCTAGCAAAAAAACTCAAAAAAATCCTCAAGCAACCTGCATTCACGACGATAACTATTACGAAGGTTCTCTAGGCCACACCCGGCGGTTGCCAGGGCCGGAAGCCGCAGTATCCAACTCACGAGGATTTCGTCATGGCAATGTCCGTAAACACCAACATCACTTCCCTGGGCGTCCAGAAGAACCTGAACAAAGCATCCGACGCTTTGAGCCAGTCGATGAACCGTCTGTCTTCCGGCCTGAAAATCAACAGCGCCAAAGACGACGCCGCTGGCATGCAGATCGCCAACCGTCTGAACAACCAGGTCAAAGGCCTGAACGTTGCCATCGCTAACGCCAACAACGGTGTTTCGATCGCCCAGACCGCTGAAGGCGCAATGCAAGAGTCCACCAACACCCTGCAGCGTCTGCGTGAACTCGCCCTGCAAGCGGCGAACGGTGATAAAAGCGACGCTGACCGTGTTTCCCTGCAACAAGAATTCACCGCTAAAGTGGGCGAGCTGAACCGCATCGCTTCCACCACCACCTTTGGTGGTCGTAACCTGCTGGACGGCTCGTTCAACAACGTGGCGTTCCAGATCGGCGCCAACGCCAACGAGACTATCTCGTTCGGTATGACTGATATCAGCGCTACTGCTCTGAAGGGTAACTACAGCGAAGCCACTGCTACTGGTGGTGCGATGGCTGGCCTGAGCGCAACCTCCACTGGTTCTGTGTTGGGTAGCCCTGCTGGTGCAAGCGTTGCCGGCGGTGCCGCAGTGTCAGCCACTGCTACTCTGGCTGCCACAGATACAATGACCATCAATGGCACTGTCATCGCGTTTGGTGCTGCTGCTGCCTCTGCTGGTGGTGCAGATGTTATTGCTGAAGCCCTCAGCAAAATTAACGCTGCCACAGCTACTACTGGTGTAACTGCTTCGGTAGACGCTGGTGTGCTGAGCTTGAAGTCTGACAAGGCCTTCACCATTGCGAATGGCGCCGGTACTCCTTTGGCCTCGCTGGGTCTGGTCGCTGCTACTACTCCGGTAACTCCTGCTTCTGTTAAAACCGGCGCTACCGACATGGGCGCTGTTGGTGGGATCTCTGTAAACGGTACTGCTGTAACTTGGACTGCAACTGATGATATCGCGTCGGTTCTGACCAAAATTGGTAACGTTAACGGTATCGCGAACGCAACCATCAGTACCGAAGGCCGTATCCAGGTTACTTCGGAAAATGGCAACGACGTTAAGCTGAGCAACACTGTCAGCGGCTCGCTGTCGCAACTGGGCTTGGCTGCAGGTACCTCCCAAGCCAAACTGACCGAAGACACCTCTATCAGCCTGAACGGAGTTGAAGTCAAGTTCAAGAAAGGCGATACCACTGACGCAATCGTAGCTTCGATCAACAGCGCAAGCACCGGTGTGATGGCTACCAAAGCAGCTGACGGTACTCTGTCGCTGTTCGCTGACAAGAACATCGTTATCGCCGACGGTAGTGCGGGCACTGGCCTCCAAAAGCTGGGTCTGACAGCTGGCACCACTAACGCTGTGACTCTGGAAACCACCGTTTCCGACCTGAACATCCTGTCCGCCGCTTCTTCCCAGCAAGCCATCCAGGCCCTGGACGACGCCATGCAGCAGATCGACAGCCAGCGTTCGCAGTTGGGTGCGGTGCAAAACCGTTTCGCCAGCACCGTGGCCAACCTGCAGAGCATTTCGCAGAACTCCTCGGCTGCCAAAGGCCGCGTAGAAGACGCTGACTTCGCTTCCGAAGCCGCTGAACTGACCAAGCAACAAACCCTGCAACAGGCTTCCACTGCGATCCTGTCCCAGGCCAACCAACTGCCATCCGCTGTACTGAAGCTGCTTCAGTAATATCGGCTAGCGGTTAATCAACGGGGGGGTGCTAACGTGCCCTTCCGTTTTTTCAGTTTGGAGGTGATGACATGGACATGAGCATCAAGCTGAACGCGTCATACCCTGCTGCTACCACCCAGGCTCCCGCCACGGCTGCGACCCAGGCCAAGCCTGTCCCGCAGGCCGAGACCGAACCCGCCGAGGAGCCACAGCGCGTGGCATTGGAAAAAGCTGTTACCGATATGCGTGAGTTTGTGCAGGCTTCACAGCGCAACCTGGATTTTTCCATCGATGACTCCACCGGCAAAGTAGTGGTCAAGGTGATCGCTACCGACAGTGGCGAAGTGATTCGACAAATTCCATCGGAGACTGCGCTGAAGCTGGCGCAGAACCTGAGCGATGCCAGCAGCCTGTTGTTTGATACAAGGGCTTGAGTTGGCACGAAACATGTTTCTGATTGCTGCTTGGGCGTTCGTACGCCAAAAAAGCGGCAACCGCAGGACAAGGAGAGTAGCAAATGGCTAGTTCAACGATTTCCGGCCCAGGTTCGGGCTACGACACCCAAGCCATCGTCAAGGCGTTGGTGGGGGCCGAACGCGCGCCCAAAGAGGCGCAGATCACCGCCCAGCAGAAAGACGCCACCGTCAAACTGTCGGCCGTGGGCTCTGTGAAAACGGCGCTGGAAGCCTACCAGGCGGCAATCACCAAGTTGAACAACCAGTCCGCCTTCAATGGTCTGGCCGCCACGACCTCCGAAGAAAAAAACGCCAAGGTCACCCTGGGTGACGGCGCGGCCCCTGGCAAATACGTCCTTAAGGTGGAGAATCTGGCGACCTCGTCCAAGGTCTCCAGCAAAGTCATCGAAGGTGGCGCCTCGGGCAAGGCCAACGCTAGCGATGAGACTCAGACGCTGACGATTACCCAGTCGGGTAAAAACTACGATGTATTGGTGCCTGGAGGCGCGACCTTGCAAGAGGTTCGCGAATCCATCAATACCCAGCTTTCTGCCCAGGGCATCAGTGCCAACGTTCTGAGTGACTCCAACGGCGGGCGCCTGATCTTGACCTCCAGCACTAGCGGTGTAGGCACCGACATCACCCTCAGTGGTGACTCGGAGCTGGCGGTCGGTTATGACAAGGGTACGTCGCCGGTGAACGCCATATACTCCATCGATGATGTCGTGATGGAGTCCACCAGCAACAAGATCACTTCCGCGATCAGCGGCGTGACCCTGGAGCTGCTGGATGGTGACCTGGAAAAAAAGGTTACGCTGACCGTAGCCAGCAACACCGACACCCTGAAGACCTCGGTGCAGTCGTTCGTCACCGCCTACAACGCGCTGATGACTGCCATCAACACCCAGACCAAGGTCACCGCCACCGGCGATGCTTCCACCACTACAGCGGGGGCCTTGACCGGTGATGCGTCGATGCGTCAGTTGGTCTCCAGCCTGCGTTCCGAGCTGGTCAACGGCAAGGGTGTGGGCAGCATTAGCAGTCTGGCCCAGATGGGCATCACCACTGACCAGAAAACCGGCTTGTTGAGCCTGGAAGACAAGGCGTGGGACAAGGCTGTGGTCAAGGGCGCAGGCGATATCGCCAAGATGTTCACCGGCGACACCGGCCTGATCACGCGCATGAACAAGGCGACCAGCAGCTATGTCGGTACCACCGGCACCCTGGCGACCCGTGCGACAGATCTCAACAACAAGCTGACTGATCTGACCACTGAAAAGGTTGACCTGGACCGCCGCATGGAAGCCCTGCAGAAGTCCCTGTCGGCCAAGTACACCGCCATGGACACGATGATCGCGCAGATCAACTCCCGCAGTTCCAGCATCATGACCACCCTCAACGCGCTGAACAATCCTAAGTCGAACTGATGAATGGTGCGCCCGCAGGCCCTGAAAAAGGGCCCGGGCACTCGGTGAGGGATTAAAGTTTTTCTCGGTACAGTCGAAAAACTACTTAAGCAATCCTATTTGACTGTGGCCTGTAACGAGGTAGCAACATGAACCCTATGAGAGCCCTTCGCCAATACCAGAAGGTCAATTCCCACGCCCAGATCTCCGAAGCCAGCCCGCACCGTCTGGTGCAGATGCTGATGGAAGGCGGCCTCGATCGCATGGCTCAGGCCAAGGGCGCATTGAGCCGTGGTGATATCGCCCAGAAGGGCCTGATGCTGGGCAAGGCGATTGAAATCATCTCCGGCCTGCGTGATGGCCTGGAGCCGGAAAAAGCCGAAGATCCAGCGGCGGTGCAGCAACTGGATGCGTTGTACGAGTACATGAGTAACCGTCTGGTTGAGGCCAATGGCGTCAACGATGCCGACATGATCGACGAAGTCGCACGGTTGTTGATTACTGTCAAAAGTGGCTGGGATGCCATCGCGCCACAATAGGGCCGTCGGCCTTGAGGAACACAGCATGAGCCACGCACTGCAACGGATCGACGAAACCCGCGACGCCTTGGTTGGCGCGCTGGCAGAGCGCAATTGGGATGCGATCAGCGAATTGGACATGGGCTGCCGTGTCTGGATCGACGAGGTGCTCAGCGAAGCGCCGGTGGACGAGGACGCGCTGCGGGAGAAGCTGGAGAGCCTGTTAGCGGTCTACCAGCAGTTGCTGGAAGTGACGACCGGCGAGCGCCAGGCGATATTTGAAGAGATGTCGCAGATCAACCAAGCGAAAAATGCGTCAAAGGTTTACCATCTGTTCGGCTGATCTGGCTCAGTTAATCCGAACATGGTGCGTCATAAATTTGACTGTTCGCATAATTTTGACTTAACTAGTGCTATTTTCAGACGTCAGGTATCCGTAGCGCAGAAAACGCCTACAGCTATCTAGATTGCCCCGATTCGAGGGCATTTGAGTTTTACTAGGGAAGTTGCTATTGCATGTGGCGTGAAACCAAAATTCTGCTGATCGATGACGATAGCGTTCGCCGCCGCGACCTGGCGGTGATTTTGAATTTTCTTGGCGAAGAAAATTTGCCCTGCGGCAGCCATGATTGGCAGCAGGCTGTCAGCTCTTTGTCGTCGAGCCGTGAAGTCATCTGTGTGCTGATCGGGACGGTAAACGCTCCTGGCGCAGTTCTGGGCCTGTTAAAGACACTCTCAACCTGGGATGAGTTCCTTCCGGTGTTGCTGATGGGTGATATTTCTTCCGTGGATTTGCCGGAAGACCAGCGCCGCCGTGTACTTTCCACCCTGGAAATGCCCCCCAGCTACAGCAAATTGCTCGACTCCCTGCACCGTGCCCAGGTCTATCGCGAGATGTACGACCAGGCCCGCGAGCGCGGACGTCACCGCGAACCCAACCTGTTCCGCAGCCTGGTCGGCACCAGCCGTGCGATTCAGCACGTGCGCCAGATGATGCAGCAAGTGGCCGATACCGACGCCAGCGTGCTGATCCTCGGCGAGTCAGGCACCGGCAAGGAAGTGGTCGCACGTAACCTGCATTACCACTCCAAGCGCCGCGACGGACCTTTTGTGCCGGTCAACTGCGGGGCGATCCCGGCAGAACTGCTCGAAAGCGAACTGTTCGGCCACGAGAAGGGCGCCTTTACCGGGGCGATCACCAGCCGTGCCGGGCGTTTTGAGCTGGCCAACGGTGGCACCCTGTTCCTCGACGAAATCGGCGATATGCCATTGCCGATGCAGGTCAAGCTGCTGCGCGTGTTGCAGGAGCGCACCTTCGAGCGCGTGGGCAGCAACAAGACCCAGAGCGTCGATGTGCGGATCATTGCCGCGACGCACAAGAACCTCGAAAGCATGATCGAGGTCGGCAGCTTCCGCGAAGACCTGTACTACCGCCTCAACGTATTCCCCATCGAGATGGCCCCGCTGCGCGAGCGTGTGGAAGACATCCCGTTGCTGATGAACGAACTGATCTCGCGCATGGAACACGAAAAGCGCGGCTCGATCCGTTTCAACTCCGCCGCGATCATGTCCCTGTGCCGCCACGGCTGGCCGGGCAACGTGCGCGAGCTGGCCAACCTGGTGGAGCGCATGGCAATCATGCATCCATACGGGGTGATCGGCGTGGTCGAGCTGCCCAAGAAGTTCCGCTATGTCGATGACGAAGACGAACAGCTGGTGGACAGCCTGCGCAGTGATCTCGAGGAGCGGGTGGCGATCAATGGCCATACCCCGAACTTCGGCGCCACCGCCATGCTGCCGCCCGAAGGCCTGGACCTGAAGGACTACCTCGGCAGCCTCGAACAAGGGCTGATCCAGCAAGCCTTGGACGACGCCAATGGCATCGTTGCCCGCGCCGCCGAGCGCCTGCGCATCCGCCGCACCACGCTGGTAGAGAAGATGCGCAAGTACGGCATGAGCCGTCGTGAAGGTGATGAACAGGCGGATGATTGACGCCTGTTTTTTAACCTACTGAAAAATAAGGATATTTTTTCCGGCACGGGTATTGCTATAGCACTCGCAACGTTCCGTTTAACTGACGGTCAGCCAAGCGAGAGAGCACGATGCCCCACGCCGCCCACCTTTCTTCAGTCCCTGACACCCAGGGACTTGTCCCGTCCGTAGAGCAGATCAGCCGGCAAGGGCTTGAGCAGGCGTTTTCGCTGTTCAGCCAGATGTCCAGCCAGTTGACGGACTCCTACAGCTTGCTGGAAGCCCGGGTTTCGGAGCTCAAGGGCGAGTTGGCGGTGGTCAGTGCCCAGCGCATGCAAGAGCTGGCCGAGAAAGAGCGCCTGGCCAACCGTCTGCAAAACCTTCTCGACCTGTTACCCGGTGGCGTGATCGTGATCGACGACCAGGGCCGCGTACGCGAAGCCAACCCCGCGGCCTGCGACCTGCTGGGCCTGCCGCTGGAAGGCGAGCTGTGGCGCCATGTCATCACGCGCTGCTTTGCCCCCCGTGAAGACGACGGCCACGAAATTTCCCTCAAGGATGGGCGCCGCCTGTCCATCGCCACCCGTTCCCTGGACGCTGAGCCCGGCCAACTGGTGCTGCTCAACGACCTGACGGAAACCCGGCACCTCCAAGACCAATTGGCGCGCCATGAGCGCCTGTCGTCCCTGGGGCGGATGGTTGCTTCTTTGGCGCATCAGATTCGCACACCGCTGTCCGCCGCGTTGATCTACGCCAGTCATTTGACTGATGAACAATTGCCGGCCGCCACCCATCAGCGGTTTGCCGGACGGCTCAAGGAGCGCCTGCATGAGTTGGAGCACCAGGTACGCGACATGCTGGTCTTCGCCCGGGGCGAGTTGCCGCTGACCGACCGGGTCACGCCTGCCGCCTTGCTGCAGGCGCTGCAGGCCGCCGCTGCCACCCATGTCCAGGAAGCCTCGGTGCGCTGGCAGTGCGACAGTCATTGGGGTGAGTTGCTGTGTAACCGCGACACCCTGGTGGGTGCGCTGCTCAACCTGATCGAAAACGCCAGCCAGGCCAGCGGCCCGGGTGCGCGCCTCAAAGTGCACCTGTACAGCCGTGAGCAAACCCTGCGCCTGTGCATCAGTGACAGCGGCAGTGGGATTGATCCGGCGGTGTTGCAGCGCCTGGGTGAACCCTTTTTTACCACCAAGACCAATGGCACCGGCCTCGGGCTGACCGTGGTCAAGGCAGTGGCCCGTGCCCATCAGGGAGAATTGCACTTGCGTTCCCGTGTGGGGCGCGGCACCTGTGCATTGATAACGCTGCCGCTGTTTTCCGGCGCGGCCAGCGCGGAGTAAAGAACACGCATACGACCTGTGGCGAGGGGGCTTGCCCCCCTCACCACGGGGCACCAAATGCAGCTGCCTTTTCAAAAACCTTGAAAAGGATGGGAGTAAGGATAAATGGCTATCAAGGTTTTACTGGTTGAAGACGATCGCGCCCTGCGTGAAGCACTGGCTGACACGCTGCTGTTGGCGGGCCATGACTATCGGGCGGTCGGTTCGGCCGAGGAAGCCTTGCAGGCCGTGGAGCAAGAGTCCTTCAGCCTGGTGGTCAGCGACGTCAACATGCCCGGCATGGACGGCCACCAGTTGCTAGGCCTGCTGCGCGCACGCCAGCCGCAACTGCCGGTGCTGTTGATGACCGCCCACGGCGCGGTGGAGCGCGCCGTCGATGCCATGCGCCAGGGCGCGGCAGACTACCTGGTCAAGCCCTTCGAACCCAAGGCCCTGATTGAGCTGGTGGCGCGCCATGCGCTTGGCGTCGTGGGTGTTGCAGACGGCGAGGGCCCGATTGCTGTCGAGCCGGCCAGTGCGCAATTGCTGGAGCTGGCGGCCAAGGTCGCCCGCAGTGATTCCACGGTGCTGATCTCCGGCGAGTCCGGCACCGGCAAGGAGGTGTTGGCGCGCTACATCCACCAGCAATCTCACCGCGCCAGCCAGCCGTTTATCGCGATCAACTGCGCGGCGATCCCCGACAACATGCTCGAAGCCACCTTGTTCGGCCATGAAAAGGGCTCGTTCACCGGCGCCATCGCCGCCCAGGCCGGCAAGTTCGAGCAGGCCGATGGCGGCACCATCCTGCTCGACGAAATCTCCGAAATGCCCCTGGGCCTGCAAGCCAAGCTGCTGCGCGTGCTGCAAGAGCGCGAAGTGGAGCGGGTGGGCGCGCGCAAGCCGATCCAGCTGGATATCCGCGTGGTCGCCACCACCAACCGCGACCTTGCTGGCGAAGTGGCAGCAGGGCGCTTCCGCGAAGATCTGTTCTATCGGCTCTCGGTGTTCCCGTTGGCCTGGCGCCCGTTGCGTGAACGCCCGGCCGATATCGTGCCGCTGGCCGAGCGCCTGTTGAGCAAGCACGTCAATAAAATGAAGCACGCTCAGGCGCGCCTGTCGGCCGAAGCCCAGGCTTGCCTGATCAGTTACCCATGGCCCGGCAACGTGCGCGAGCTGGACAACGCGATCCAGCGCGCGCTGATTTTGCAGCAGGGCGGCCTGATCCAGCCCCAGGACTTCTGCCTGGCCGTCGGCGCCGGTAGCGCGCCAATGCCGAGCCTGGCCCCGGCCCCACAGGAAAGCGCCCCGGCCGAGGCCGCTGGCGGTCTTGGTGACGACCTGCGTCGCCGTGAATTCCAGATGATCATCGACACCCTGCGCGCCGAGCGTGGCCGCCGCAAAGAAGCGGCCGAGCGCCTGGGCATCAGCCCGCGCACCCTGCGCTACAAGCTGGCGCAAATGCGCGATGCCGGGATGGATGTGGAAGCATTCCTTTTCGCGAGCTGAGATACACATCAGCTGACAAGGTTTGTCGGCTTTTCTTACGAGTTGCCAAGGAGCTGGCACCCTTGTTGCTACTACCCGTACTAACCGCTGCGTAGTGTCAAAAAATTGCGGGTCGTCGGAGAGAGAAGTTCATGAGCCAAGGTGTTGAGTTCAATCGGTTGATGTTGGATATGCGATCCATGCAAATGGACGCCATGTCCCAGCCGAAATCCGTCGTACAAGCGCCGGAATTGGGCCAAAGCAGCTTTGCCGATATGCTCGGTCAAGCCATCAACAAAGTCAGCGATACCCAGCAGGCCTCCAGCCAACTGTCGACGGCCTTTGAAATCGGCAAGACCGGCGTGGACCTCACCGACGTGATGATCGCTTCGCAGAAAGCCAGCGTTTCCTTCCAGGCCTTGACCCAGGTGCGTAACAAGCTGGTTCAGGCTTATCAAGACATCATGCAGATGCCGGTTTAAGGACGAGATTTAAGTCATGGCAGAAGCAGTCGTGGATAACGTACCCGCCAAGACAGACGGCAAACCGCCGCTGTTTGGCCTGTCGTTCCTGGAAAACCTCTCCGAAATGACCATGTTGCGTCAGGTGGGCCTGATGGTCGGCCTGGCTGCCAGCGTGGCAATTGGTTTTGCCGTGGTGTTGTGGTCCCAGCAGCCCGATTACCGGCCGCTGTATGGCAGCCTGGCGGGAATGGACGCCAAGCAGGTCATGGAAACCCTGGCCGCCTCCGATATTGCCTACACCGTCGAGCCCAACTCCGGCGCCTTGCTGGTCAAGGCCGACGACGTCGCCCGTGCCCGCTTGAAGCTGGCCGCCGCCGGCGTGGCACCGACCGATGGCAATATCGGTTTTGAGATTCTCGATAAAGACCAGGGCCTGGGTACCAGCCAGTTCATGGAAGCCACCCGCTACCGTCGCGGCCTGGAAGGCGAGCTGGCACGTACCATCGCCAGCCTGAATAACGTCAAGGGTGCCCGTGTGCACCTGGCCATCCCGAAAAGCTCGGTATTCGTACGCGACGAACGCAAGCCCAGCGCTTCGGTACTGGTCGAGCTGTTTGCCGGGCGCTCCCTGGAACCGGGTCAGGTCCTGGCCATCGTCAATCTGGTGGCGACCAGCGTTCCCGAGTTGAGCAAATCACAGATCACCGTGGTCGACCAGAAAGGCAACCTGCTTTCCGACCAGGCGGAAAACTCCGCGCTGACCATGGCCGGCAAACAGTTCGACTACAGCCGCCGCATGGAAAGCATGCTCACCCAGCGCGTGCACAACATCCTGCAGCCGGTACTGGGCAACGACCGCTACAAGGCCGAAGTGTCTGCCGACGTGGACTTCAGCGCTGTCGAGTCGACCTCCGAGCAGTTCAACCCCGACCAGCCGGCCCTGCGCAGCGAGCAATCGACCAGCGAACAGCGCACTGCCGCCAATGGTCCTCCGCAAGGCGTACCCGGCGCCCTGAGCAATCAGCCGCCAGCCCCAGCCAGTGCCCCGCAAACCACCGGTGGCGCCGCCGCGACCGCCAGCGCGATCCAGCCCGGCCAGCCGCTGTTGGACGCCAACGGCCAGCAAATCATGGACCCGGCCACCGGCCAGCCAATGCTCGCGCCATACCCGGCTGACAAGCGTCAGCAGTCCACCAAGAACTTCGAGCTGGACCGCTCCATCAGCCACACCAAGCAACAGCAAGGGCGCTTGAACCGCCTGTCGGTGTCGGTGGTGGTGGATGACCAGGTCAAGATCAACGCCGCCAACGGCGAAACCACCCGCGCGCCGTGGACCGCCGATGAATTGGCGCGCTTCACGCGCCTGGTGCAGGACGCCGTGGGCTTCGATGCCAGCCGTGGCGACAGTGTCAGCGTGATCAACATGCCGTTCTCCCTGGAGCGCGCTGAGGTGATCGCCGATATTCCGTTCTACTCTCAACCCTGGTTCTGGGACATCGTCAAACAAGTGCTGGGGGTGTTGTTCATCCTGGTGCTGGTGTTCGGCGTGCTGCGCCCTGTGCTCAACAACATCACCGGCCACGGCAAGAAGCAGCTGGCGCCGTTCGGCGATGTCGAGTTGGGTGGCATGGGCGGCCTGGATGGCGAACTGGCCAACGACCGCGTCAGCCTCGGCGGGCCGCAGAGCATTCTGCTGCCAAGCCCGAGTGAAGGGTATGACGCGCAGTTGAATGCAATCAAAAGTCTGGTGGCAGAAGACCCGGGTCGTGTGGCCCAGGTCGTGAAAGAGTGGATCAACGCAGATGAGTGATAATCGAGCCTCTGTTGCCAAGCTGACCCGGGTCGACAAAGCCGCCGTGCTGCTGCTGTCCCTGGGTGAGACCGACGCTGCCCAAGTGCTGCGCCATATGGGCCCCAAGGAAGTGCAACGGGTCGGTGTGGCCATGGCGCAGATGCGCAATGTGCACCGCGAGCAAGTCGAGCAGGTGATGAGCGAGTTCGTCGAGATCGTCGGCGACCAGACCAGCCTGGGTGTCGGCTCCGACAGCTACATCCGCAAGATGCTCACCTCGGCCCTGGGCGAAGACAAAGCCAACGGCCTGATCGACCGCATCCTGCTGGGCGGCAACACCAGCGGCCTCGACAGCCTCAAGTGGATGGAACCACGGGCGGTGGCGGACGTGATCCGTTACGAGCACCCGCAGATCCAGGCGATTGTCGTGGCCTACCTGGACCCGGACCAGGCCGGCGAAGTGCTCGGCCATTTCGACCACAAGGTGCGCCTGGACATCATCCTGCGCGTCTCGTCGTTGAACACCGTGCAACCGGCGGCCTTGAAAGAACTGAACACCATTCTGGAGAAGCAGTTCTCCGGCAACTCCAACGCGGCCCGTACCACCCTGGGTGGTATCAAGCGCGCGGCCGACATCATGAACTTCCTCGACAGCTCGGTGGAAGGCCAGTTGATGGACTCGATCCGCGAGATCGACGACACCCTGTCGGTGCAGATCGAAGACCTCATGTTCGTGTTCAACAACCTGTCCGATGTCGACGACCGTGGCATCCAGGCGTTGCTGCGTGAAGTGTCCTCCGATGTGCTGGTGCTGGCCCTCAAGGGCTCGGACGAGGGCGTCAAGGAAAAGATCTTCAAGAACATGTCCAAGCGTGCCTCGGAACTGTTGCGCGACGACCTCGAAGCCAAGGGCCCGGTGCGCGTCAGCGACGTGGAAACCGCACAGAAAGAAATCCTCACCATTGCCCGCCGTATGGCCGAAGCCGGAGAAATCGTTCTCGGCGGGAAGGGCGGCGAAGAAATGATTTAAGGCGCAGCGCATGTCGAACAATGATGAGACGCCCAGCGATCTGATTCGCGCCCGGGACGTCGGCGGGTTCGACGTCTGGTCGCTGCCCAGCTTCGACCCGCATAGGCCTGAGCCCGAGCCTGAGCCGGTCGAAGAAGTGCCGGTGGAGATGGAAGAAGTGCCCCTGGACGAAGTCCAGCCACTGACCCTTGAAGAGCTCGAAAGCATCCGCCAGGAGGCTTACAACGAAGGCTTTGCCACCGGCGAGAAAGAAGGGTTTCACAGCACCACGCTCAAGGTCCGCCAGGAAGCTGACGCGGCCCTGAGTGCCAAGCTGGCCAGCCTGGAACGCCTGATGGGCAGCCTGTTCGCGCCGATTGCCGAGCAGGATTCGCAGTTGGAAAAGTCCATGGTGGGCCTGGTGGAGCACATCTCCCGCCAGGTTATCCAGCGTGAGCTGGTGCTGGACTCCAGCCAAATTGAAAGCGTGATGCGCGAAGCCCTCAAGTTGCTGCCCCTGGGCGTTGGCAATGTGCGGCTGTACATCAACCCCCAGGATTTCGAGCAGGTCAAAGCCTTGCGCGAGCGCCATGAGGAGACTTGGCGGATTGTCGAGGATGCCGCGTTGCAGCCTGGCGGTTGCCGGGTCGAGACCGAGCACAGTCGTATCGACGCTACGGTCGAGACGCGCATTGCGCAGATCATGGCCAAGCTGTTCGACCAGTTGCACGAGCAGGTGCTGCATCCGGCGGCGCCCGACCTGAGCATCGACCTGGACGCCCCGGATGCGCCTTGACCGCACCAGCTTCGCCAAACGCCTGGGCGCTTATGCCGAAGCCACCGAGTTGCCCGGCCAACCGATCCTTGAGGGCCGCCTGCTGCGCATGGTCGGCCTGACCCTCGAAGCCGAGGGCCTGCGCGCCGCCATGGGCAGCCGCTGCCTGGTGATCAACGATGACAGCTACCACCCGGTGCAGGTGGAAGCGGAAGTCATGGGCTTTTCCGGCAGCAAGATATTCCTGATGCCGGTGGGCAGTCTCGCCGGTATCGCACCGGGGGCGCGGGTCGTGCCACTGGCCGATACCGGGCGCCTGCCGATGGGCATGAGCATGCTCGGCCGGGTACTCGACGGCGCCGGCCGCGCCCTCGACGGCAAGGGCGGGATGAAGGCCGAAGACTGGGTGCCGATGGACGGCCCGACCATCAACCCGCTCAAGCGCAACCCCATCAGCCAGCCGCTGGACGTGGGTATTCGCTGTATCAACGGTTTATTGACGGTTGGTCGCGGCCAGCGCCTGGGCCTGTTCGCCGGTACCGGTGTGGGCAAGAGTGTGCTGCTGGGCATGATGACGCGCTTTACCGAAGCCGACATTATCGTGGTCGGCCTGATTGGCGAGCGGGGCCGTGAGGTCAAGGAGTTCATCGAGCACATCCTCGGTGAAGAGGGCCTCAAGCGCTCGGTCGTGGTGGCCTCGCCGGCGGACGATGCGCCGCTGATGCGTCTGCGCGCGGCTATGTACTGCACGCGGATTGCCGAATATTTTCGCGACAAGGGCAAGAATGTCCTGTTGCTGATGGACTCCCTCACCCGTTTCGCCCAGGCCCAGCGGGAAATCGCCCTGGCCATTGGCGAGCCGCCGGCAACCAAGGGCTATCCGCCATCGGTATTTGCCAAGCTGCCCAAGCTGGTGGAGCGGGCGGGTAATGCCGAGGCCGGTGGTGGCTCGATCACGGCGTTCTACACCGTACTCTCTGAAGGCGATGACCAGCAGGACCCGATTGCCGACTCGGCGCGGGGTGTGCTCGACGGGCATATCGTGCTGTCCCGGCGCCTGGCCGAGGAAGGGCACTACCCGGCCATTGATATCGAAGCGTCCATCAGCCGGGTGATGCCGTCGGTGGTCAGCGCCGAGCATATGACCCGCGCCCAGCAGTTCAAGCAGTTGTGGTCGCGCTACCAACAGAGTCGCGACCTGATCAGCGTGGGGGCCTATGTGGCCGGTGGCGACCGCGAGACCGACCTGGCGATTGCCCTGCAACCGCAACTGGTGACCTACCTGCGCCAGGGCCTGAACGACAATATCAGCATGGCCGAAAGCGAAGCGCACCTGGCGTCGGTGTTCGCCCCTGCGCCTGGCGGTTAACCGGCCATGGCAACCAGTCGCGCCGCGCGCCTTGCTCCCGTGGTGGAGATGGCCGAAAGCGCCGAACGCACCGCCGCCCAGCGCCTGGGGCATTTCCAGGGCCAGGTGCGCCTGGCCGAGAGTAAGCTCGGTGACCTGGAGCGCTTTCGCGGCGAGTACCAACAGCAGTGGATTGATCGCGGCAGCAAGGGTGTTTCCGGTCAGTGGCTGATGAACTATCAGCACTTTCTCAACCAGTTGGAAAGCGCCGTCGGCCAGCAGCGCCAGAGCCTGGCCTGGCACCAGAACAACCTCGACAAAGCCCGCGAAGGCTGGCAACAGGCCTACGCCCGGGTCGAGGGCCTGCGCAAGCTGGTGCAGCGTTACATCGATGAGGCGCGGGCCCTGGAGGACAAGCGCGAGCAGAAGTTGCTCGATGAACTGTCCCAGCGCCTGCCGCGCCAGGATCAATACTAGCCGCGTCGGTAGGCAAAAATTGCGATAGCCATGAGTATCTACGCGACTTGCTCTTTTTGGGTTGTTGGGGGGGTGTACATATCCGTTGCTGCGGTTACGGCCACTTAGGGTTCCGCCCTTACGTGAACTGCCCCCCGAATGTTGGACAGGGACGCTATTGATTCAGCGTCTGGATACGAAATTGTACCGGACTCAAGCCATTCAGTCTGAGGCTTATGCGGTCTTGGTTGTAGTAGGCAATGTAATCCTCTATGCCTGATGCCAGCTGCTCCACACTCTCAAATGATTCCAGATAGAAAAACTCGCTCTTGAGTGTGCCGAAAAAGCTTTCCATGGCGGCATTGTCCAAGCAATTACCCTTGCGCGACATGCTCTGCTCGATGCTCTTTTCGGCCAGCATATGTCGGTAGGTAGGCTGCCTGTACTGCCAACCCTGGTCAGAGTGCAGTATTGGTTTTTCATCTCGACTCAGTCGCCCGAAGGCTTTTTCCAGCATCATCGAGACCATCCTGAATTCGGGACGTCGGTTGATCTGGTAGGCCAGGATCTCGCCGTTGTACAAATCCATGAGAGGCGAGAGAAACAGCTTTTGCCCCTTCACCTTGAACTCCGTCACGTCGGTTACCCATTTCTGGTTAGGGGCTTCTGCCTTAAATTCGCGCTTTAGTAGATCAGGCGCAACAAGCCCTTCAGCACCTCGGTAAGAGCGATATTTCTTCACTTTGACCAGCGACTTGAGGCCCATTATCTGCATCAGCCGATGCACCTTTTTGTGATTGATCAACTCACCACTGTTTCCAAGGGTCGCAGTGATACGGCGGTAGCCGTAACGCCCCTTATTCCCGTGAAAGACGCTGCGGATGCGATCTTTAAGGTCGGCATGCTTGTCGGTTAGCAGTGTTTTGCTTTGGTAATAGAAGGTGCTGCGTGCAAGTCCCGCTGCACGTAGCAACAGAGCAAGTGGATGCTCATGCCTCAATCCTTGGACGGCCTGCGTTTTTTTGGCTGCGCAGTACGGGGATCCGCTTGGATTAAGGCATCGAGCTTTTTTAAATAGGCATTCTCCGCGCGCAGATAGGCCAGTTCTGCGAGCATTTGTTCAGGGGTCAGCTCTGCGTCCGCAGGAAGAGCAGGACTTGC
Organism: Pseudomonas sp. FP818; assembly: GCF_030687335.1. Lineage (NCBI taxonomy): Bacteria > Pseudomonadati > Pseudomonadota > Gammaproteobacteria > Pseudomonadales > Pseudomonadaceae > Pseudomonas > Pseudomonas sp. FP818. The sequence continues at coordinate 1,631,820 of NZ_CP117427.1, forward strand.
TTTGGGTTGTCTGGAAGGTTTGCGGGGCATGCTGGACTCTTGAAGACGATGCGGTTGTAGCGCTTCTACGCCGCCCTCATCGTACAGCTTTTGCCACTGCCTGATACTGCTTGGGCCACGGATATCAAACTGTATACAGGCCTGTTGGGCCGACAGTCCGTCTTGTTCGATGCACTGCAAAACCTTCAATTTAAACTGGGCATCGTAATGGCTGTACTTAGCAATCAAGCCAGAGGAACCGTGCTTTTCAAAACCCTTGATCCAGCGCCGCAGTAGCGATGGACTCAAGCCATGCCTGAGGGCCACCTCATGAACGCTACTGGCAGACAGACACTCTTCAATCAGTGATTGCTTGAGCGCTAGGTTGTATTTCGTCATGGAACACCCTCCCGAGGGGTCAGGTGTCCAACATTCGGGGGGCAGTTCAACGGCGGGTCACTTTCGAAGAGCGCGAAAGTAACCAAAGCGCTTTTGCCCCACCACTCGGTGCCTCGCCTAGGCTCGGCATGCCCGCAGTCAGGCATTGCTCCGTGGGCCCGCCGCGATCGGCCATCCATGGCCGTGTCGCGGCTACCCCGGCATCCATGCCGGGGTGCCCACTGCGCAATACCTGCCTGCGGCCAGCGTGGTTTAACGGGGCGCCTGAGATCAAAAGCCAGATCAAAAGCAGAGCAACAGCAATGCCAGAGCGCGAAGCTGCCTTCCCCCCTGTGGGAGCTGGCTTGCCTGCGATGACGGTGTCTCAGCCAATACATTTATCGACTGATACACCGCCATCGCAGGCAAGCCAGCTCCCACAGGAATCCGCGTACGCCTCGACGATCAGGTCGGCTGTCAGGCCGCCTCGCTTTGCTTTTGATCTGAGGCGCCCCGTTAAACCACGCTGGCCGTCATCCGATATTGATTTGGGGGGTAAACCGGCAGGACGCCGGTTTAGCCGCGCTGGGCCATGGATGGCCCATCGCGGCGGCCCCCCAAATCAATGTCGGATGACGGGCACACCGAGCCTAGGCGAGGTGCCGAGTGGTGGGGCAGGAGCCCTTTTGGTCACTTTTGGGGCTCTTTTCCAAAAGTGACCCGCCGTAAGGGCGGAACCCTAAGTGGCCATGACCGCAGCAACGGATATGCACACACCCCCAACAACCCAAAAAGAGCAAGTCGTGTAGATACTCATGCTGCGATATCGGCGGATCCGTCGCTCATTTTTTCTGATAAGCCGCTATCGCAGGCAAGCCCACACCACACAAGCGCACCGCACATTTGATTGCGTTTGTTGCCCACTCTCCGATCACCTGCTAAACCTTGTTGCACATACCCACGACAAGGAAGCAGTCGTATGTCAGTCGAGTCAGAAGTATCCCTGGATGGGAAGAAATTGACGATCGCAATCAAGGGCCGGTTCGATTTCGGCAGTCATCAATCCTTTCGTGATTCCTATGAGCGGTTCTACAAGGTTCCCGAAACCTACGTCGTGGACTTGAAAGAGGCCACTTACCTCGACAGCTCGGCCCTGGGCATGTTGCTGCTGTTGCGTGATCACGCTGGTGATGACGCGGATGTGCGCGTGATCAACAGCAACTCCGATGTGCGCAAGATCCTCGCTATCTCCAACTTCGACAAACTGTTCGACATCAGTTGAGTGCCCAGGCTCTGGACACCCTCACGGTACTGATCGCCGAGGACAGCGCTGCCGACCGGCTGCTGCTGTCGACCATCGTGCGCCGCCAGGGGCATCGGGTGCTCAGTGCCAGTAATGGCCAGGAAGCGGTCGAGGTGTTCGCCCGTGAGCGTCCGCAACTGGTGTTGATGGATGCACTGATGCCGGTGATGGACGGCTTCGAGGCAGCCCGGCAGATCAAGCAGTTGGCCGGCGAAGCACTGGTGCCGATCATTTTTCTCACCTCCCTGCGTGAGAGCGAAGCCCTGGCGCGCTGCCTGGATGCCGGTGGCGATGACTTCCTGGCCAAGCCCTATAACCAGATCATCCTGGCCGCAAAGATCAACGCCATGGACCGCCTGCGCCGGTTGCAGGCCACCGTGCTTGAGCAGCGCGACCAGATCGCCCGTCACCATGACTACCTGCTGCATGAGCAACGGGTGGCCAAGGCGGTGTTCGACAAGGTCGCCCACTCTGGTTGCCTGAACGCGGCGCACAATATCCGTTACCTGCAATCGCCTTATGCGCTGTTCAATGGCGACCTGCTGCTGGCGGCCTATGCGCCGTCGGGCGATATGCATGTGCTGCTGGGCGACTTCACCGGGCATGGCTTGCCGGCGGCGGTCGGCGCGATGCCCCTGGCCGAGGTGTTCTACGGCATGACCGCCAAGGGCTATGGCCTGGCGCAGACCCTGCGGGAGATGAACGCCAAGCTCAAGCGCATCCTGCCGGTGGATATGTTCTGTTGTGCCACGCTGTTGTGTCTCAGTGAGCAGCGGCGGGTGGTGGAGGTATGGAACGGCGGCATGCCTGATGGCTATGTGCATGAAGTGGCCACGGGGCGGCGTACGCCGCTGGTGTCGCGGCATTTACCCCTGGGCGTGCTGGCGCCCGAGGTCTTTGACGACCGCACCGAGGTCTGGCCCATGGCCTTGGGCGACCGGGTGTTCTTGCTGTCCGATGGGGTGATTGATACCGCCGATGCCAACGACCAGTTGTTTGGGGTCGAGCGCCTGCAACGGGTGTTTGCCGCCAACCGTGAGCCTGAGCAACTGTTTGTTGAAATCGAACAGGCGCTTGCCGCATTCCGAGGGCAGGTGCGGGACGATATCAGCTTGGTCGAAATCACCCTGCTGGCCGAGCAATCGCTGTTGGCGCCACCTCTGCAGTACACCGACAGCGGCCAGTCCTGTCCGCTGGACTGGTCGGTGAGCTTCGAGTTTCGTGCCGAGACCCTCAAGCGTTACAACCCATTGCCATACCTGTTGCAGTTACTCCTGGAAATACATGGCCTGCGCGGCCAGAGCGGGGCGCTGTACAGTGTCATGGCCGAGTTGTACTCCAATGCCCTGGAGCATGGCGTGCTGGGCCTGGACTCCCGACTCAAACGCGATGTGCAGGGCTTTGCCAGCTATTATCGCCAGCGCAATGAGCGGCTCGACCAGTTGAACAGCGGCCACGTGCGTGTGCATGTGAACGTGGTTCCAACCGAGGCGGGTGGTTGCCTGAGCCTGCGTATCGAAGACAGCGGCGCCGGGTTCGATGTCGAAACAGTCCTGGCGCGGCCGTTGGATATCGACCGTCTGTCCGGGCGCGGGCTGAACCTGGTCCGGCAACTGAGCAGCAATGTACGTTGGACAGATGGCGGGCGCAGTGTGTGCGTGGAGTTTTGCTGGGAGGCTCTGGCATAATCCGTCGATTCTTGATCAAGGAGCGAACAAGTGACGCAGATACATATGGACCCTGAAGTGTTGGTGGGTTTGCAGGAAGTGATGGAGGGTGAATACCCCCACTTGCTCGACACCTTCCTCGATGACTCGCAAAAGCGCGTTGAAGCGTTGCGCAAGGCGCGCGATGACGCCAAGGCCCTGGGGCGTATCGCCCACAGCTTCAAGGGCAGCAGCGGCAACCTCGGTGCGGTGCGCCTGGCGCTGTTGTGCCAGCGACTGGAGGCTGAGTCGGCCAAGGAAGAGGTTACCGACCTGGGCAAACTGGTCGACCAGATTGATCACGAGTTTGCGTTGGTCAAGCCGCTGTATGAGTCGGAGCGCCAGCGCTTCTAGGCTCGGCAGGCCCGCCCTGAAAATCTGGCCCGACTTTTGCTATCTATCTTCTGCCTGCGCCCTCGACCCTGCGCAGCGGAGACCTGACTTATGCCTCTAGCCCCCAACTCGCTCCTGCAAGCCGCTCCTGCGGTCAAGCCCCAGGCGTCCTCCGCGAATGCGCAGGCAACGGCCGCAGACACGCGGGCCAAAGCGCCAGGCTTTGCACAGGTGTTCGCCAAGGAGTCCAAGACGGCACCGGCCAGGGCTGTGGATATGGCACCCAAGCCGAGCCATGACAAGCCAGCCAGCACCAGCGCCAAGAAAGATGTTGGCAACGACAAGCCTGCCGCTGGCACTCCAGCGGTTGCCGATAGCGGCAAGACTTTGCCTGCCACGCCGCCCGCCAAGGCCGACGCGGCAGCCCCCGGCGATGACGACAAAGGTGCGGACAAGGATCTGGCGCAAACCCCGCCGCCACCGGTCGATCCGGCTTCGGTCGCGGCGGTGACACCCGCTCCGGTAGCGGTCCAGGCCGCTGTAGCGGATGACGCCACCGCGCCGTTGCTGGTGACTACCCCTGCGGTCGCTGAAGAGGTCGTGCCTTTCGACCCCGAAGCCGATCCACTGGACTCATTGCCGGCCGTGCGCCTGGCGATGGAGCAGGGCGGTCATGTGTCTGCCAGCAGCCAGGCAGCGCAAAAGAACCTGCCGACCCAGGCTGAGCCCACCGCCGCGCAGAACTTCAGCAACGGCCTGGCGGCCATGGTTGACCAGCAGGCGGCCAAGGACAGCACCGACCAGGGTGGCGAGAAGGCTTTCAGCGGCCTGATCGAAGATGGCCTCAAGGATTTGAAGGGCGCGAGCAGTGACACTCGCGTCGATGACTTCGCCAATCGCCTGGCAGCCTTGACCCAGGCTGCCACCCCCAAGACCACCAACGCCTTGCCCCTGAATAACCAGCCGCTGGCCATGCATCAGGGGGGCTGGACCGAGGAGGTGGTGAACCGGGTCATGTACCTGTCCAGCGCCAACCTCAAATCTGCCGATATCCAATTGCAGCCGGCCGAACTGGGACGCCTGGATATCCGCGTGAACATCACCGCCGACCAGCAGGCCCAAGTGAACTTCATGAGCGGCCATGCCGCCGTGCGCGAGGCCCTGGAGAGCCAGTCCGGGCGCCTGCGGGAAATGTTCGCCCAGCAGGGCATGGGCCAGGTCGATGTGAACGTGTCCGACCAGTCCCGTGGCTGGCAGGGCCAGGGTCAGGAGCAACAGCAGAACCAGGCGCGAGGTGTCAGTGGCAGTGGTGGACACAGCGATGGGCAGGACGCAGGTCTTGCGGGCGAAGTCACTGAAGTGGCGGCACCGATAGCCCAATCCGTCATCGGCTCCAGCGCCGTGGACTACTACGCCTGACCTGAGGTCAACACCGATCAAAATGTGGGAGCGGGCTTGCTCGCGATAGCGGTATGTCAGTTACCTAGTTGCTGGCTGATCTACCGCTATCGCGAGCAAGCCCGCTCCCACATTGGTTTTGCGCTGTTGCTGAAATCCGTGACAACTCTGGCATAACACTTGCTCTTGCCTTCCCGTGGATCTATGAAACCCCGAATAGTGACGGATTATTGGCATGGCGAAGAGTGACGACGCAGCGACAGCAACAGCACCTGCAGCAGGCAAGGGCAAGCTCAAGATGATCCTGCTGATTGTCGTGGCCTTGTTATTGGCCATTGGCGTGTCGGTGGGGGCTACCTGGTACTTTATGCACAGTGCCCAGAGCAAGCCGGTACCTGTGGCCGAGACCGCCAGCAACGTCAAGCAACCGGCAATCTTCGAGCAGATGCTCCCGGCCTTTGTTGCCAACTACAACCAGAACGGTCGGCAACGCTACCTGCAGGTGAGTATTACCTTGCTGGCGCGCAGCCAGGCGGACATGGATGCGCTCAAGGTGCATATGCCGGTGATCCGCAACAACCTGGTGATGCTGTTCTCCGGGCAGAGTTTCGACAGCCTGGCCACCCCCGTGGGCCAGGAAATGCTGCGCCAGAAAGTCACTGCCAGCGTGCAGGAAGTGGCCCAGAAAGAACTGGGCAAAGTCGTGGTCGAGCAGGCGCTCTTCACTAATTTCGTATTGCAGTAGGATCACGACATGGCCGTGCAAGACCTGCTGTCCCAGGATGAAATCGACGCGCTGTTGCATGGTGTCGACGATGGTCTGGTACAGACCGAAATGGCTGCCGAGCCCGGCAGCGTCAAAAGTTATGACCTGACCAGCCAGGATCGCATCGTCCGCGGACGCATGCCGACCCTGGAAATGATCAACGAACGTTTTGCCCGCTACACCCGTATCAGCATGTTCAACATGCTGCGCCGCTCGGCGGACGTGGCGGTGGGCGGTGTGCAGGTGATGAAGTTTGGCGAGTACGTGCATTCGCTGTACGTGCCCACCAGCCTCAACCTGGTCAAGATCAAGCCCCTGCGTGGCACCGCGCTGTTCATCCTCGACGCCAAGCTGGTGTTCAAGCTGGTGGACAACTTCTTCGGCGGTGACGGCCGTCACGCCAAGATTGAAGGCCGTGAATTCACGCCTACCGAGTTGCGTGTGGTGCGCATGGTGCTGGAACAGGCCTTTATCGACTTGAAGGAAGCCTGGCAGGCGATCATGGAAGTCAATTTCGAGTACATCAACTCGGAAGTGAACCCGGCCATGGCCAACATCGTCGGGCCCAGCGAAGCCATTGTGGTCTCCACCTTCCATATCGAACTCGATGGCGGCGGCGGCGACCTGCACGTGACCATGCCGTACTCGATGATCGAGCCGGTGCGCGAGATGCTCGATGCGGGCTTCCAGTCCGACCTGGACGACCAGGACGAGCGTTGGGTCAAGGCCCTGCGCGAAGACTTGCTGGACGTTGACGTACCGCTGAGCGCCACCGTGGCGCGCCGCCAGCTGCGCCTGCGGGACATTTTGCATATGCAGCCGGGGGATGTGATTCCCGTCGAACTGCCAGACGAATTGATTATGCGCGCCAATGGCGTGCCGTCGTTCAAGGTCAAGCTCGGTTCCCACAAAGGGAACCTGGCGTTGCAAGTGGTTGAGCCGATCAACCGTCGCTGATGCATCCCCTAATTGATGATTTTTGCTGCGCCGAGGACATGTAATGGCTACCGAACACGAAAACACTTCCGCCGAAGACCAGGCCCTGGCTGACGAATGGGCGGCTGCCCTGGAAGAAACCGGCGATGCCAGCCAGGACGATATCGACGCCTTGCTGGCGGCCGATGCCGCCACCCCACCAGTAGGCAATCGCCTGCCTATGGAAGAGTTTGGCAGCGTGCCGAAGAACCATGAGCCGGTCTCGCTGGATGGGCCCAACCTGGACGTGATCCTCGATATCCCGGTATCGATCTCCATGGAAGTGGGCAGCACCGAAATCAATATCCGTAACCTGCTGCAACTCAACCAGGGGTCGGTGATCGAACTCGACCGCCTGGCCGGCGAGCCGCTGGATGTGCTGGTCAACGGCACGCTGATCGCCCATGGCGAAGTGGTGGTGGTCAACGAGAAGTTCGGCATCCGCCTGACGGACGTGATCAGCCCCAGCGAACGTATCAAGAAGCTGCGCTGAGATGAGTCGCCGGTGGTTGGGACTGTTGTGGGCGTTGCCGCTGGCCGTGATGGCGGCTGAACCGGTGGCCCAGGTCGCCGCGCCGGCCGCCGGCAGCAGCGTGACTGGGCAATTGACTCAGTTGGTGCTGGGCCTGTTGCTGGTGGTGGGGTTGATCTTTTTCCTCGCCTGGCTGTTGCGCCGGGTGCAGCGCATTGGTCCGGGCAATGCCCAGGTCATCGAACTGGTGGGATCGCGGGCCCTGGGGCCGCGTGATCGCCTGGTGCTGGTGCAGGTGGGCGAAGAGCAGATCCTGCTCGGTCTCACCCCCGGCCGGATTACCCCGTTGCACGTGCTCAAGCATCCCGTGAGCGTGGCCCAGACCGAGGCCGCCACACCGGAGTTCGCCCAGCGCCTGATGGAGCTGATGGGCAAGGACCAGAAGGATAAGAAGTAATGCGCGTTCTATTGGCGCTCATGCTGTTACTGGCAGCGCCCCTGGCGTTCGGCGCCGACCCGTTGTCGATCCCGGCGATCACCCTGGGCACCAATGCGGCCGGGGCCCAGGAGTATTCGGTCAGCCTGCAGATCCTGCTGATCATGACGGCGCTGAGTTTTATCCCGGCCTTCGTCATGCTCATGACCAGTTTCACCCGGATCATCATCGTGTTCTCGATCCTGCGCCAGGCCCTGGGCCTGCAGCAGACCCCATCGAACCAGATCCTTACCGGCATGGCGCTGTTTCTGACGCTGTTTATCATGGCGCCGGTATTCGACAAGGTGAACCAGCAAGCCCTGCAACCCTACCTGGCGGAGAAAATGACCGCCCAGGACGCGGTGGAAAAGGCCCAGGGCCCGATCAAGGACTTTATGCTGTCCCAGACCCGCTCCAGCGACCTGGAACTGTTTGTGCGCCTGTCCAAACGCACCGATATCGCCAGCCCGGATCAGGCGCCCTTGACCATCCTGGTACCGGCGTTCGTCACCTCGGAGCTCAAGACGGCATTCCAGATCGGCTTCATGATCTTTATCCCGTTCCTGATCATCGACCTGGTGGTGGCCAGTGTGCTGATGGCCATGGGTATGATGATGCTGTCGCCGCTGATTATCTCGTTGCCGTTCAAGATCATGCTGTTTGTACTGGTGGATGGGTGGGCGCTGATTATCGGCACCCTGGCAGGCAGTTTTGGCGGGGTTTAGCGCATGACACCTGAAGTCGCAGTCGACCTGTTCCGTGAAGCCCTGTGGCTGACCACCGTGATGGTCGCCGTGCTGGTGGTGCCCAGCCTGTTGGTGGGCCTGCTGGTGGCGATGTTCCAGGCGGCGACCCAGATCAACGAACAGACCTTGAGCTTCCTTCCGCGCCTGTTGGTGATGCTGGTCACCCTGATCGTGGCCGGCCCCTGGCTGGTGCAAAGTTTCATGGAATACATCCTGCAGTTGTACGGCAGTATTCCGCAGTTGATTGGCTGACCCGATGCAGTCCTTGCTGGCGTTGACCGACACTCAGATCAGCACCTGGGTGGCCTCGTTTATCCTGCCGATGTTTCGCGTGGGCGCCTTGTTGATGACCATGCCGGTGTTCGGGACCACCCTGGTGCCCAAGCGCATACGGCTGTTTTTCACAGTGGCGATTACCGTGGTCATCGTGCCGGTACTGCCACCGATGCCGCCGGTCAATGCCCTGGACCTCAGTGCGCTGCTGCTGATCGCCGAACAGATTCTGATCGGCGCCTTGATGGGGTTCTCCCTGACCCTGTTTTTCCAGTCCTTCGTGATTGCCGGGCAAATCGTCTCGATCCAGATGGGCATGGGCTTTGCTTCCATGGTCGACCCTACCAACGGCGTGTCGGTGGCAGTGATCGGGCAGTTCCTGACCATGCTGGTGACCCTGCTGTTTTTGGCCATGAACGGCCATCTGGTGGCCTTTGAAATCCTTACCGAGAGTTTCACCACTTTACCGGTGGGCGAGGGCTTGATCGTCAACCACTTCTGGGAAGTGGTCGGGCGCCTCAGTTGGGTGCTGGGCGCGGCGTTGTTGCTGGTATTGCCGGCGATCACCGCGCTGCTGGTGGTCAACATCGCCTTTGGGGTGATGACCCGCGCCGCGCCGCAACTGAACATCTTCGCCATTGGTTTCCCGCTGACCCTGGTGTTGGGCATGGGGATTTTCTGGATCGGCCTGGCCGACATTCTCAATCAGTATCAACCGCTGGCCAGTGACGCCTTGCAGTTTTTACGTGATCTGGCACGGGCGCGCTGAGCCATGGCCGAGAGCGAGAGTGGTCAGGACAAAACAGAAGACCCCACGGAGAAACGTAAAAAAGACTCCAGGGAAAAGGGCGAGATCGCCCGTTCCAAAGAGCTCAATACCCTGGCGGTGATGCTCGCCGGGGCCGGTGGCCTGCTGATCTACGGCGGCGGCCTGGCCCAGGACCTGATGGAGATCATGAAGCACAATTTCTCCCTGCCCAGGGATGTGCTGCTGGACCCACGCGCCATGGGCATCTACCTGCTGCACTCGGGGAAAATCGCGATCCTGGCCGCGCAGCCGGTGCTGATCACGTTGTTGCTGGCGGCAATCATCGGGCCGATCTCCCTGGGGGGCTGGCTGTTTGCGGCTGGCAGCCTGGCGCCCAAATTCAGCCGGATGAACCCCGGGGCCGGGATCAAGCGTATGTTCTCCGCCAAGGCGCTGGTGGAGTTGCTCAAGGCCCTGGCGAAGTTCTTTATCATCCTGTTTGTGGCGCTGGTGGTGTTGGAGTCCGATATCGACGACTTGCTGCGCATCGCCCATGAGCCACTGGAACTGGCAATCATCCACAGCGTGCAACTGGTGGGCTGGAGTGCGTTGTGGATGGCATGTGGCCTGATCCTGATTGCTGCAGTGGATGCGCCGATCCAGCTGTGGGAAAGCCACAAGAAACTGCTGATGACCAAGCAGGAAGTGCGCGACGAGCATAAGGATCAGGAAGGCAAACCGGAAGTGAAGCAGCGGATTCGCCAGCTGCAGCGCGAAATGTCCCAGCGCAAGATGATGGCCTCGGTGCCCGACGCCGATGTGGTCATCACCAACCCGACCCACTACGCCGTGGCGCTCAAGTACGACGCGGAGAAGGGCGGCGCGCCGCTGCTGCTGGCCAAGGGCAGCGACTTCACTGCCTTGAAAATCCGCGAAATCGCCCAGGCCAATGACATCCTGCTGCTGGAATCGCCGGCGCTGGCGCGTTCGATCTTCTACTCCACCGATCTGGATCACGAGATTCCGGCCGGGTTGTACCTGGCGGTGGCCCAGGTGTTGGCCTACGTGTATCAGATCCGCCAATACCGTGCCGGCAAGGGCAAACGTCCGGATCCGCTCAAGGACTTGCCGATTCCGCCGGATTTGCGTCGCGATTCCTGAGTCTTCTGCTGCCTATTCCGACGCCATCGCGGGCAAGCCCGGCTCCCACATTTGATCGCATTCCAGTGTGGGAGCCGGGCTTGCCCGCGATGGCGTCGGAACAGATGCTTGCCGTTCGTCCAACTCCCTCCCGACCTGTCAACTTTGACAGTAGCCAGCCCCCGTGCATGGCGCTTTGATAGACCGGGAACATGCGGATTCGGGAGAAGGGCAATGGCCACTGGCACAGTGAAGTGGTTTACCGATTCAAAGGGCTTTGGATTCATCACGCAAGACGCCGGAGGAGAGGACCTGTTTGTGCACTTCTCGGACATTCAAAGCAGCGGCATCAAGTCGCTGGTGGAGGGCCAGAGGGTGGAATATGAAGTCGTAGAGGGTCCGAAAGGCAAGCAGGCATCAAACGTGCGTCCACTCTGATGATCGTTCCCACGCTCCTGCGTGGGAACGATCTCGTCCCTGAAGCAAAAGTTGGAAGGCTTCTTGCAATACCGCCTTCAGGACGCCTCTCGGCGTCAAAAGTTTGCTTCAAGGTGACGAGGAATACCGGTGGATCGCTCTAATATGCTCAGCACAGCCCGTGGCACCCTGACGGACCTCTCGCGAGGTAATCTGGGTGTGCCGCTGTTGCTGTTGGTCATGCTGGCAATGATGATGTTGCCGATACCGCCGTTCCTGCTGGACGTGTTCTTCACCTTCAACATTGCCTTGTCCATCGTCGTGCTGCTGGTTTGCGTGTACGCCCTGCGGCCTTTGGATTTTGCGGTCTTTCCCACCATTTTGCTGGTTGCCACGCTGCTGCGCCTGGCCCTTAACGTGGCCTCTACGCGGGTGGTGATGCTGAACGGCCAGGACGGCCACGCCGCCGCCGGTAAGGTGATCCAGGCTTTCGGCGAGGTGGTGATCGGCGGTAACTACGTGGTCGGTGTCGTGGTGTTTGCGATCCTGATGATCATCAACTTCGTGGTAGTGACCAAGGGCGCCGGGCGGATTTCCGAGGTGAGCGCGCGTTTTACCCTCGACGCCATGCCCGGCAAGCAAATGGCGATCGACGCCGATCTCAACGCCGGGCTGATCGACCAGAACCAGGCCAAGGCCCGCCGCTCGGAAGTGGCCCAGGAAGCCGAGTTCTATGGCTCCATGGACGGTGCCAGCAAGTTCGTGCGCGGCGACGCGATTGCCGGCCTGCTGATTCTGTTTATCAACCTGATCGGCGGCATCGCGGTCGGTATCTTCCAGCACGGCATGACCTTCGGCGATGCAGGTAAGGTGTACGCCTTGCTGACCATTGGTGACGGTTTGGTGGCGCAATTGCCATCACTGTTGTTATCTACAGCTGCGGCGATCATGGTGACCCGTGCGTCCGGCTCCGAAGACATGGGCAAGCAGATCAACCGCCAGATGTTCGCTTCGCCCAAGGCTCTGGCCGTGGCGGCCGGCATCATGGCGATCATGGGCATTGTGCCGGGCATGCCGCACTTCTCCTTCCTGACCATGGCCGCCCTGGCCGCCGGCGGGGCGTACCTGTTCTGGAAGAAGCAAAACATCATCAAGGTCCAGGCCTTGAAAGAGGTGGAGCGCCAGCAGGATCTGCTGCCGTCGCCGGCCCGCGCCCAGGAAACCAAGGAGTTGGGCTGGGATGACGTGACCCCCATCGACATGATCGGCCTGGAAGTCGGCTACCGTCTGATTCCCCTGGTGGACCGTAACCAGGGCGGCCAGTTGCTGGCGCGGATCAAGGGCGTGCGCAAGAAGCTGTCCCAGGACCTGGGTTTTTTGATGCCCACCGTGCATATCCGCGACAACCTCGACCTGGCCCCCAGCGCCTACCGCCTGACGCTGATGGGCGTGACCCTGGCCGAAGCCGAGATCTACCCCGACCGCGAACTGGCGATCAACCCCGGCCAGGTATTCGGCTCCCTCAGCGGCATAACCGCCAAAGATCCGGCTTTTGGCCTGGACGCGGTGTGGATCGAAGTCAGCCAGCGTAGCCAGGCACAGTCCCTGGGTTACACCGTGGTCGACGCCAGCACCGTGGTCGCCACGCACCTCAACCAGATTCTGTACAAGCACTCCCACGAGCTGATTGGTCACGAAGAAGTCCAGCAACTCATGCAATTGCTGGCCAAAGCCTCGCCTAAGCTGGCTGAAGAGCTGGTGCCGGGGGTATTGTCGCTGTCGCAACTGCTCAAGGTGTTGCAAGCGCTGTTGGCCGAACAGGTGCCGGTGCGGGACATTCGCAGCATTGCCGAGGCTGTCGCCAACAATGCCGCCAAGAGTCAAGATACTGCCGCGCTGGTGGCGGCGGTGCGCGTCGGATTGTCGCGTGCAATCGTCCAAAGCATTGTAGGGCTTGACTCTGAGCTGCCTGTAATCACCTTGGAGCCAAGGTTGGAACAAATATTGCTCAATAGTATCCAGAAGGCAGGGCAAGGCCAGGAAGAGGGCGTTCTGCTGGAGCCAAGCATGGCTGAAAAGCTGCAGCGTTCGTTGATCGACGCCGCACAGCGTCAGGAAATGCAGGGCCAACCGGTGATTCTGCTGGTGGCAGGCCCCGTCCGAGCGATGTTGTCGCGGTTTGGACGCCTGGCAGTACCGAATTTGCACGTTTTGGCTTACCAGGAAATTCCTGACAATAAGCAAGTGACTATCGTCGCGACAGTAGGGCCCAACGGCTGAGGTAGTGGGTTATGCAAGTAAAGCGTTTTTTCGCCGCCGATATGCGTCAGGCCATGAAGCTGGTTCGTGATGAGCTGGGCGCCGACGCGGCTATTATCGGTAACCGTCGCATTGCCGGCGGTGTCGAGCTGACGGCTGCCCTGGATTACAAACCCCAGGCCCTGGCGCCGCGTGTACCGAACATGGAACTCGAAGACGAGTTGCGCAAGACCGCCTCGCGCATTGTCTCGGCCCAGGCCGAGCTGAGCATGCGGGGCGACAGCGATGCGACCACTAATCGCCAATTGTTTGCCGGCCTGCCGCTGACGGCGGCCGAGCCACTGGTAGAGCCGACTTTTGTCGAGCCGCCACGTCCCGCCGCGCCAGCACCGGCCGCTGCGGTTGACCAGCGCGTGTTTGACTCGATGCGTTTTGAACTCAATGGTCTGCGCGAGCTTTTGGAAGTGCAGTTGGGCTCGCTGGCCTGGAACCAGTTGCAGGGCAGCAAGCCGCAACAGGCTAACCTCTGGCGCCGTCTGCAACGCATTGGCCTGTCCGGCCCGTTGTCCCGCGACCTGCTGGAGCTGACCACCGGCATTGAAGAACCTCGGCAAGCCTGGCGCATGTTGCTGGCGCACCTGGCGCGGATGATCCAGACCCCGGAAATCGAACCCCTTGAAGAAGGTGGCGTGATTGCCATGGTCGGCCCTGCCGGCATGGGCAAGACCACCACCCTGGCCAAGCTGGCCGCCCGTTATGTTCTCAAGTACGGCGCCCACAACATTGCCCTGGTGAGCATGGACAGCTACCGCATCGGCGCGCAGGAACAGCTCAAGACCCTGGGCCGGATCCTCAATGTGCCGGTGACCCATGTCGACCCGGGCCAGTCCCTGGCCAACGCCCTCGACCCACTGCTGCGCAAGCGCGTGGTGCTGATTGATACCGCCGGCCTGCAAGCCAGCGACCCGGCATTGCGCATGCAACTGGAAAGCCTGGCCGGGCGCGGGATCAAGTCGAAAAATTACCTGGTACTTGCAACCACCAGCCAAAAACAGGTTCTGACTGCTGCGTACCACAGCTACAAGCGTTGCGGGCTGGCCGGTTGCATCCTGACTAAGCTGGATGAAACCGCAAGCCTGGGCGAAGTGTTGAGCCTTGCCATCAGCCATGAATTACCGGTCGCCTACCTGACCGACGGGCCGCGGATCCCGGATGACTTACATCTGCCGCGCCGTCATCAGTTGGTCAGCCGTGCGGTCAGTGTGCAAATGCAGGATGAACCCAGTGAAGAGGCGATGGCGGATATGTTCGCCGACCTCTATCACAACCCAGCCAAACGGGTCGGCTGAAAGGCAACATGAACACAGTGCAATGTACCTACATTGATGGTCTGCTACCGCGGCCACCCTATGTAGCCTGCGGCTAAGCAAGACAAGGTAAAGAAAGAACATGGGCAGCATGCATCCCGTACAGGTGATCGCGGTGACCGGCGGCAAAGGTGGCGTCGGGAAAACTAACGTGTCAGTGAATTTGTCCCTGGCCCTGGCAGAGCTTGGCCGCCGCGTCATGCTGCTGGATGCCGACCTGGGCCTGGCGAACGTTGACGTTCTGCTGGGACTGACGCCCAAACATACCCTGGCCGATGTCATTGAGGGCCGCTGTGAGCTGCGCGATGTGCTGTTGCAGGGGCCTGGGGGGATTCGTATCGTCCCGGCCGCCTCCGGCACCCAGAGCATGGTGCATCTGAGCCCGGCGCAGCATGCCGGCCTGATCCAGGCCTTCAGTGATATCGGCGACAACCTCGACGTGCTGGTGATCGACACCGCCGCCGGGATTGGCGAGTCCGTGGTCAGCTTCGTGCGCGCCGCGCAGGAAGTCTTGCTGGTGGTCTGCGACGAGCCCACCTCGATCACCGACGCCTACGCCCTGATCAAACTGCTCAACCGCGACTACGGCATGAACCGCTTCCGCGTGCTGGCCAACATGGCCCAGAGCCCGCAAGAAGGGCGCAACCTGTTCGCCAAGTTGACCAAGGTCACGGATCGCTTCCTCGATGTCGCCTTACAATACGTCGGCGCAGTTCCCTATGACGAGTGTGTGCGCAAGGCTGTGCAAAAGCAGCGTGCAGTCTATGAAGCGTTCCCTCGTTCGAAATGCGCGTTGGCGTTCAAGGCAATTGCTCAGAAGGTCGATACCTGGCCACTGCCCGCCAATCCCCGGGGGCATCTGGAGTTTTTCGTCGAGCGATTGGTGCATCAGACGAGTGCAGGACCGGTGCTATGACAGCCAGCGGCTACAACCTTTACAAAAAGTCGGCGCGTGACAGCCAGGGCGAATTGATCGAGCGCTATGCGCCCCTGGTCAAGCGCATTGCCTACCACCTGCTGGCACGCCTGCCCGCCAGTGTCCAGGTCGAAGACCTGATCCAGGCGGGCATGATCGGCCTGCTCGAAGTGTCGACCAAGTACGACGCGAGCAAGGGTGCGAGTTTCGAGACGTATGCGGGTATCCGTATCCGTGGCGCGATGCTCGATGAGGTGCGTAAAGGTGATTGGGCGCCGCGTTCGGTCCACCGCAATACCCGGATGGTGAGTGACGCAATTCGCTCAATTGAAGCAAAAACCGGTCGCGACGCTAAAGATCACGAAGTTGCGGCCGAACTCCAATTGAGTCTCGACGATTACTACGGGATTTTGAACGATACCTTGGGCAGCCGCCTGTTCAGTTTCGACGACCTGCTACAGGACGGCGAACATGAAGGGCTGCATGAGGATGGCGCGAGTGCTCACCAGGAGCCTTCACGCGACCTGGAAGATGAACGCTTCCAGGGCGCCCTGGCAGAGGCGATTGCCAATCTGCCGGAACGTGAGCGGCTGGTGTTGGCGCTGTACTACGACGAAGAGCTGAACCTCAAGGAAATCGGTGAGGTCCTGGGGGTCAGCGAATCGCGGGTCAGCCAGCTTCATAGCCAATGCGCGGCCCGCTTGCGGGGGCGTTTGGGAGAGTGGCGAGCGCGCTGACAGGCAGTGTGGGGACACTGCGAACGATAACCGCCAGGGCGCAAGCCCGGCGGGAGCGGCCCGTGATGTGCCCAGCAGTCCTTTTTGTGTAATGCCTGTTGAATGATATGGCGCGCCCAGGTGCTGGACGCGTTTAAGACTGCTTGGAGGTCGAATTGGACAAGAACATGAAAATCCTCATCGTTGATGACTTCTCAACGATGCGGCGGATCATAAAAAACCTGTTGCGTGACCTTGGGTTCACTAACACGGTCGAGGCGGATGACGGCATTACGGCGATTCCGATCCTCAACAGCGGGAGCATCGACTTTCTGGTAACTGACTGGAACATGCCTGGCATGACCGGCATTGATCTACTGCGCCACGTGCGCGCTGATGAAAAGCTGCGCAGCCTGCCTGTGCTGATGGTGACCGCTGAAGCCAAGCGTGAACAGATCATCGAAGCCGCCCAGGCCGGGGTCAACGGCTACGTGGTCAAGCCATTCACTGCACTGGCCTTGAAAGAGAAGATTGAAAAAATCTTCGAACGCATCGGTCATTGATGCTGCCACGGGGGAGCTATGGAGCATTAAAGAATCATCGCAGGCCGACTTTGAGTCGACCCTGAAAAAACATGCTCACCAACTCGTCGAAAGCCTGGAAAAAGGCCAGTTCGGCGACGCAGTGCAGTTGATCCATGAGCTCAACCAGACCCGCGACCGCGGCCTGTATCAGGAAGTGGGCAAGCTCACCCGTGAGTTGCACAGTGCGATCGTCAATTTCCAGATCGACCCGCACATGCCCCAGGCCGAGGAAATCTCGCAGATCACTGATGCCCACCGAACGCCTGTCCTATGTGGTCAGGCTGACTGAGGCGGCAGCCAATCGCACCATGGACCTGGTGGAAAACGCCACGCCCCTGGTGAACGGCATGGCCAACGAGGCCAAGGCGTTGAGCACCGACTGGGGCCGCTTCATGCGGCGCGAAGTGGGCGCTGAAGAATTTCGTGACCTGGCGCGTCGGGTCGAAGGCTTCCTGTCACGCAGCGAGCAGGAAAACCGTACGGTTTCCAGCAACCTCAATGACATTCTGCTGGCCCAGGATTACCAGGACCTTACCGGTCAGGTGATCAAGCGCGTGACCCTGCTGGTCACCGAAGTGGAAAGCAACCTGCTCAAACTGGTGCTGATGGCTGGCCAAGTCGACCGTTTTGCCGGCATCGAACACGACCGCGAAGCGATCCTCTCGGAAAAAGATCCACAAAAACACCTCGCCAAGGGTGAAGGTCCGCAGATTCATGCCGATAAACGTGAAGACGTTATGTCAGGTCAAGATGACGTAGACGATTTGCTGTCCAGTTTAGGCTTCTAAGGAGCACGCAATATGAGCTTCGGCGCCGATGAAGAAATCCTTCAGGATTTCCTTGTAGAGGCCGGCGAAATTCTAGAGCAGTTGTCCGAGCAACTGGTCGAGCTGGAAAGCCGACCGGATGATGCGAACCTGCTCAATGCAATTTTTCGCGGTTTTCACACTGTAAAAGGGGGCGCCGGCTTCCTCCAGCTCCATGAGCTGGTGGAGTGCTGCCACATCGCCGAAAACGTGTTCGACATCCTGCGCAAGGGTGAGCGGCACGTTGATTCGGAATTGATGGACGTGATCCTCGAAGCCCTGGACGCGGTCAACGGCATGTTCAATGAAGTGCGCGAACGCGCACCCATTACGGCTGCCACCCCGGAACTGCTGGCCGCCCTGGCGCGCCTGGCAGAGCCTGGCGCGGTAGCTGCCGCCCCGGTGGTTGAGGCGGCGCCTGAGCCAGTGGCCGAACCCGACGTCACTGACAGCGAGTTCGAGCAACTGCTGGACTCCCTCAATGCGGTCAAGGCCGAGGCAGAAGCCCCGGCCGCAGCTGCGCCGCCGATGGTGCCGACCACCGAAGACATCACCGACGCCGAGTTCGAGTCATTGCTCGACCAGTTGCACGGCAAGGGCCAGTTCGCCCCGGACGCCGTGGCAGCCGCACCGACGCCGGTGGAGCCTGCTGCGCCAGCGGCCAGCACCGATATCACCGACGACGAATTTGAAGCACTGCTGGATCAGTTGCATGGCAAGGGCTCGTTTGCTGCCGAGGCGTTGCCGGCAGTCGCTGCGGCGGCTGCGGCTGCACCGGCTGCGGCGCCGGCTGCCGCACCGGCGGCGGATGGCCTGATCAGCGATCACGAATTCGAATCCCTGCTGGATGAGTTGCACGGCAAGGGCAAGTTTTCCGAGGTGGCACCTGCCGCCGCAGCCGCCGCGACCGCCACCGCAGCGGTGGCCAAGCCGGCACCCGTTGCTGCCAAGGCCGCCGCACCGGCTCCCGCCCGTGCCGCCGCCCCGGCGCCAGCCCGCGCTCCGGCACCTGCCGACAAAGCCCCGGCCAGTGAAGCCGAAACCACCGTGCGGGTCGATACCGCGCGCCTGGACGACATCATGAACATGGTCGGCGAACTGGTGCTGGTGCGTAACCGCCTGGTACGCCTGGGCTTGAGCAGTGGCGACGAAGCCATGCAAAAGGCCGTGTCGAACCTCGACGTGGTCACTGCCGACCTGCAGACCGCGGTGATGAAGACGCGCATGCAGCCGATCAAGAAAGTCTTCGGGCGCTTCCCGCGCCTGGTGCGTGACTTGGCCCGGCAGTTGAAAAAAGAGATCGCCCTGGAGCTGGTGGGTGAAGAGACCGACCTCGACAAAAACCTCGTCGAGGCCCTGGCCGACCCGCTGGTCCACTTGGTGCGCAACGCGGTCGACCACGGCGTGGAAACTCCGGAAGAGCGCGAAGCCAGCGGCAAGCCGCGCCTGGGCAAAGTGATCCTGGCGGCCGAACAGGAAGGCGACCATATCCTGCTGTCGATCACCGATGACGGCAAAGGCATGGACTCCAATATCCTGCGCGGCATCGCGGTCAAACGCGGCGTCATGGACAAGGACGCCGCCGACCGCCTGACCGATACCGAGTGCTACAACCTGATTTTCGCCCCGGGCTTCTCGACCAAGACCGAGATTTCCGATGTGTCCGGCCGTGGCGTGGGCATGGACGTGGTGAAGACCAAGATCAGCCAGCTCAATGGCTCGATCAATATTTACTCGACCAAGGGCCAAGGCTCGAAGATCGTCATCAAGGTGCCGTTGACCCTGGCGATCATGCCGACCCTGATGGTGATGCTGGGCAACCAGGCGTTCGCCTTCCCGCTGGTCAACGTCAACGAAATCTTCCACCTCGACCTGTCGCGCACCAACGTGGTCGACGGCCAGGAAGTGGTGATTGTGCGGGACAAGGCCCTGCCTCTGTTCTACCTCAAGCGTTGGCTGGTGGCGTCTGCCGCTCATGAGGAGCAGCGCGAAGGCCACGTGGTGATCCTGTCCGTGGGCACCCAGCGTATCGGCTTTGTCGTCGATCAACTGGTTGGCCAGGAAGAAGTGGTCATCAAGCCATTGGGCAAGATGCTGCAAGGAACGCCAGGCATGTCGGGTGCGACCATTACCGGTGACGGTCGGATCGCGCTGATTCTCGATGTTCCGAGCATGCTCAAGCGTTACGCCGCACGGCGTATTTGATTCGGCCCGGGCAGGGCGGTTGTCCCTCGCCCGGCCTAACGGAGTGGTTATGGTAGTCAAGGTTCTGGTGGTGGACGATTCGGGTTTCTTCCGCCGCCGCGTCTCGGAAATTCTTTCAGCGGATTCCAACATCCAGGTGGTCGGTACGGCCACCAATGGCAAAGAGGCGATTGATCAGGCCCTGGCATTGAAGCCGGACGTGATCACCATGGACTACGAGATGCCGATGATGGATGGCATCACCGCCGTGCGCCACATCATGCAGCGTTGCCCGACCCCGGTCTTGATGTTCTCGTCGCTGACCCACGAAGGCGCCCGGGTGACCCTCGACGCGCTGGACGCTGGCGCCGTGGACTTTCTGCCGAAGAATTTCGAAGACATCTCGCGCAACCCGGAAAAGGTCAAGCAGATGCTCTGCGAGAAGGTGCACAGCATCTCGCGCAGCAACCGCAGCAGCTTCCGCGCGCCGGTGGCTCCCGCTCCGGTAGCGGCGCCGGCACCGACCAGCAGCAGTTTCGGGCGCCCGGCTCCTGCCCCTGTGGCACGGCCTGCCGTGGCCCCGACGCGTGCGCCGACGCCCAGTGCCTCGTCGCCCGCGCCCAAGCGCAAGGCCTACAAGCTGGTGGCCATTGGCACGTCCACTGGCGGCCCGGTGGCCTTGCAGCGCGTCTTGACCCAGTTGCCGGCCAACTTCCCTGCGCCGATCGTGTTGATCCAGCATATGCCCGCCGCGTTCACCAAGGCCTTTGCCGAGCGCCTGGACAAGCTGTGCCGCATCAGCGTCAAGGAAGCCGAAGACGGCGACATCCTGCGCCCGGGCCTGGCGTTGCTGGCCCCCGGTGGCAAGCAAATGATGGTCGACGGTCGCGGCGCGGTGAAAATCCTGCCGGGTGACGAGCGCCTGAACTACAAGCCGTGCGTGGATATCACCTTCGGTTCGGCGGCCAAGTCCTACGGTGACAAAGTTCTGGCGGTGGTCCTCACCGGTATGGGCGCCGACGGTCGTGAAGGCGCGCGCCTGCTCAAGCAGGGCGGTAGCTCGATCTGGGCCCAGGACGAAGCCAGTTGCGTGATCTATGGCATGCCCATGGCTATCGTCAAGGCCGACCTGGCCGACGCGGTCTACAGCCTGGATGACATCGGCAAGCACCTGGTGGAGGCCTGTCACTGATGGATGTGTTGAGCCTGGTTGGGATCCTTCTGGCGTTTGTCGCCATTATCGGTGGCAACTACCTGGAAGGCGGCCATCTTGGCGCGCTGGCCAACGGTCCGGCGGCGCTGATCGTGATCGGCGGCACCGTCGGCGCGGCGCTGTTGCAGTCGCCCCTGAGCTCATTCAAGCGGGCGATGCAGATCCTGGTGTGGATCATTTTCCCGCCACGCGTGGACCTGGCCGGCGGTATCGACCGCGTGGTCAACTGGAGCCTCACCGCGCGCAAGGAGGGCCTGCTGGGCCTGGAAGGCGTGGCCGATGCCGAACCCGACAGCTACGCACGCAAAGGCCTGCAACTGCTGGTGGACGGCGCGGAGCCGGAAGCCATCCGCAGCATCCTCGAAGTGGACTTCTACACCCAGGAAAGCCGCGATATCAACGCGGCCAAAGTCTTTGAAAGCATGGGCGGCTACGCGCCGACCATCGGCATCATCGGTGCGGTGATGGGCTTGATCCACGTGATGGGCAACCTGGCCGACCCCTCGCAACTGGGCAGCGGCATTGCCGTGGCGTTCGTCGCCACCATCTATGGCGTGGCCAGTGCCAACCTTTTGCTGCTGCCGATTGCCAGCAAGCTCAAATCCATTGCCATGCGCCAGTCCCGTTACCGGGAAATGCTGCTGGAGGGCATCCTGTCGATTGCCGAGGGTGAGAACCCACGCTCCATTGAATTGAAGCTTCAGGGCTTCATGGATTGATGGGGGGTATTGCCTGTGAGCCGTCGCCGCCGCGAGCCTGAAGAGCACGTCAACCATGAGCGCTGGCTGGTGTCCTACGCCGACTTCATCACCTTGCTGTTCGCCTTTTTTGTGGTGATGTACTCCATTTCCTCGATCAACGAAGGCAAGTACAAGGTCATCTCCGAAGCCCTGGTAGGCGTATTTACCGATTCGGACCGGGCCCTCAAACCGATTCCCATTGGCGACGAACGGCCCAAGACCACCACCCCGGCCAAACCCCTGGTCAAGGACAGCGACGAGACCGACGCCGGCATCAGTGGCGGCAGCGACCCGCTCACGAGCATCGCCGACGATATCAGCGCGGCGTTTGGCGACCTGATCAGCTCCAACCAGATGACCATTCGTGGCAATGAGTTGTGGGTGGAGATCGAGCTTAACTCCAGCCTGCTGTTCGCCAGCGCCGATGCCATCCCCAGCGACATAGCCTTCAGCATCATCGACAAGGTGGCGGCCATCCTCAAACCCTTCGACAACCCGATCCACGTCGAAGGCTTTACCGATGACCAGCCGATCCATACCGCGCAATTCCCCACCAACTGGGAACTGTCGTCGGCGCGTTCGGCGAGCATCGTGCGCATGCTGGCGATGCAGGGCGTGAACCCCGGGCGCCTGGCGTCGGTGGGGTACGGCGAATTCCAGCCGGTGGCCAATAATGCGACGGCCGAAGGTCGCGCGCGCAACCGGCGGGTCGTGTTGGTGGTGTCGCGCAACCTCGATGTGCGGCGCAGCCTGACTGCCACCGGTGCGGCCAATGCACAACCTGATGCCGCAATGAAGCGGGCTGGCACACAAACTGCACCGACGCCCGTAAAGCCGCCGGTTCGTGAGAGTGCCGTCAATTCTCTGTCACCGGCTCTATAACCTCGTGCTATTTCTCGGTCGAGCCAGTGCCTGCCGGGAGGAACAATCCGAATGAGAGTCTGGGCAGTTGCCAATCAAAAAGGTGGGGTCGGCAAGACCACCACCTCCATCGCCTTAGCCGGCCTGCTGGCCGAGGCGGGCAAGCGCGTGGTCATTGTCGACCTGGATCCCCATGGCTCGATGACCAGCTATTTCGGCTACGACCCCGATGCCCTGGAACACAGCTGCTTTGACCTGTTCCTGCACAAGGGCAGCGTCCCCGCAGGCTTACCCGGGCAACTGCTGCTGCCCACCAGCAACGAGAAGATTTCCCTGTTGCCCTCCAGCACCGCCCTGGCCACCCTCGAGCGCCAGTCGCCGGGGCAGAGCGGCCTGGGCCTGGTGATCGCCAAGAGCCTGGCGCAACTGTGGCAGGACTTCGACTACGCCATCATCGACAGCCCGCCATTGCTTGGCGTGCTGATGGTCAATGCCCTGGCGGCCAGCCAGCAGTTGGTGATCCCGGTGCAGACCGAGCACTTGGCGGTCAAGGGCCTGGAGCGCATGGTCAATACCCTGGCGATGATCAACCGTTCGCGCAAACAGGCGTTGCCGTTCAGCATCGTGCCGACCCTGTTCGACCGTCGCACCCAGGCCTCCCTCGGCACCCTGCGCGTACTGCGCGATGCTTACCCCGAGACCATCTGGCAAGGCTATATCCCGGTGGACACGCGCTTGCGTGACGCCAGCCGCGCCGGCCTCGCGCCCTCGCAATTCGATGGCAAAAGCCGTGGCGTGCTGGCGTACCGCGCCTTGCTCAAGCATCTGCTGGCCCAGCAACTTGTGGCGCAGGTGGCGTGAAATGAACAACCCTGTAGGAGCGAGTCTTGCCCGCGATGGGTTTTGCCTGATGTCACGGACTTTTGATTCAAGTCCGAGCGCGGGCAGGCCGATAACCTTTGAATACACGGTTAACGGTGCGCGCGCGTGGGCATACAGATGAATCGTCCTGTCGATATCAAGACCCGGCCGCAACTGGCGCTGCAGTCCTACCTGGACGCACTGTTGCAGGATGCGACCGAGGAAGTGCTGCCCGAGCCGATCCTGGTGCTGGATGAAGTCCTGGCGGTGCCTGTGGTCGAGGCTGAGGCCAGCCTGGATGAGTTTCAACTGGCGGTCCTCGAAGAGCAGGCCCGTGATGCGTTGGCGGTGCCTGTCGCCGTCGCGGTCGTGGAAACGCCTGCACCTCTGGTGCTGGTGCCGCCGGTGGCCGAGGTGCATCGACCGCCGAGCATTACGCCGCCACCGGTGGAAACCGATGGTCGGCCAGCGTGGGCTGCCGAGTCGTTCGAATGCCTGCTGTTCGATGTGGCCGGGTTGACCCTGGCGGTGCCGCTGGTGTGCCTGGGGTCGATTTACTCCCTGGAAGGCCAGGAATTGACGCCGTTGTTTGGCCAGCCGGAGTGGTTCCTCGGGATCCTGCCGAGCCAGGCCGGCAACCTCAAGGTGCTGGATACTGCGCGCTGGGTGATGCCCGACCGCTATCGCGACGATTTCCGCCAGGGCCTGCAATACGTGATCTCGGTGCAGGGCTACGAATGGGGGCTGGCGGTGCATCAGGTCAGCCGTTCGCTGCGCCTGGACCCCAATGAAATCAAATGGCGCAGCCACCGTGGCCAGCGGCCATGGCTGGCGGGCACCGTGATCGAACATATGTGCGCGCTGCTGGATGTCGCCGAATTGGCGGAGCTGATAGCCAGCGGCGCGGTAAAAGATCTGCCAGGTAACAAACGTACTTGATAAGAGGCGCAGTACCACGGTGCTGCCAAAGAAGAACACACGCCGTTATCAACGGTATTTGAAGGGGTCAGGGGTATGAATAAGTCAGCGTCCGCACAGGGTTTGGATGATCCGATTCTGCAATGGGTAACCTTCAAGCTGGACAACGAGTCTTACGGCATCAACGTGATGCGCGTGCAGGAAGTGCTGCGCTACACCGAAATCGCGCCAGTGCCGGGTGCGCCGAGCTACGTGCTGGGCATCATCAACCTGCGCGGCAACGTGGTGACCGTGATCGACACGCGCCAGCGTTTTGGCCTGATGCCGACTGAAGTCAACGACAACACGCGTATCGTCATCATCGAAGCCGACAAGCAAGTGGTCGGGATCATGGTCGACAGCGTGGCTGAAGTGGTTTACCTGCGCCAATCGGAAGTCGAGACCGCGCCGAACGTCGGCAACGAAGAATCGGCCAAGTTCATCCAGGGTGTGTGCAACAAGAACGGCGAGTTGCTGATCCTGGTTGAGCTGGACAAGATGATGAGCGAAGAAGAGTGGTCGGACCTGGAGAACATCTGATTGATGCTTGAGGTAGCGGTAATCGTCCTGGCCCTGCTGTGGGTCGGGACTGTAGTGGTATTGCTGCGCCATATGCGCCAGCAACGTGAATTGGCCTTGCAACAGGCCGAGCGCGACGCCGTGCGTGACCAGCGCCTGCGCGAGATGGCCAAGCGCGTGGACAACTACCAGCAAAGCGCCGTGCGGGTAGGGGAGGACGTGCACGAACTGCGCGCCATCCTCGCCCCGTTGCCCGACAAACTGTCGGCACTGGAACAGCGCGACCCGGCCAACCTGTCTTTTGCCCAGGCGGCAAAACTGGTGGGCATGGGCGCTACGGTGGACGAACTGACCCAATCCTGTGGCCTGACCCAGGCCGAGGCACAGTTGATGAGCAAGTTGCACAAAAGCTGACACTGTACTGATTCAAATGTGGGAGCAGGCAAGCCAGCTCCCACACTTGTTTTTTACCGCCCCCACTTCCAGCACCCGCCGCAGTTCCCATGTGGGAGCGGGCTTGCTCGCGAAAGCGGTGGATCAGTCAATACATGTACCGACTGACCCACCGCCATCGCAGGCAAGCCAGCTCCCACACTTGTTTTTTGTCGCCCCCACTTCCAGCACTCGCCGCAGTTCCAATGTGGGAGTTGCACAAAAGCTGACACTCTACTGATTCAAATGTGGGAGCGGGCTTGCCCGCGATGGCGGTGTGTCAGCCAAGGCTGTACCGACTGACCCACCGCCATCGCAGGCAAGCCAGCTTGTATGGTTAGACTTGTAGGGGTGGTGGGACTAAAAGCCAGCATCTGACTCTAGCCAGTACAGACCGTGGGAGACTTCGTCCCACCCCTTCACCAAAGCGCCGATAAGGAATGCATCGGCCATGACCGACGATAGAAGCAAGCCAGCGCAACGGTGAAGCCCCGACAAGCCCGTAAACCCTAACCCGGAGCTTTTCTCATGGCAATGACTGTCTCGCAATCAATCATTGGAGTGGATGTCGCTAAAGCCGAAGTAGTTGTTTATCAAAGTGAAACTGCTGAAACAAAGATCGTATCGAACAAGAAAAGCGAGCTGAAGGCATGGCTGAAGTCTTTGCCTGCGGGCAGCGCCATCGCAATTGAAGCCACCAATATCACGTGGATACCGTCAACTTGGCTCATTCGATGGGCCATATCGTTTACGTGATTGATGGATATCGCCTTAGCCATTACCGCAAAGGCACAGGTGGTCGCGCTAAAACAGACTTCAGTGATGCGCAGTTGCTGGCTCGCTACTTGAAGAATGAACAGGCTGATTTACGCGCCTGGAATCCGCCGCCGAAGATTTATACCAAGCTTCAAAGCTTGCTGCGTCGACGCGCAGCGCTGGTGAAAATGCGTGTTGCGCTGAATGAGCTGGGCGGGCGAGCCATCACTCAAGGCCTCGTCCAAGAGCATTTCAGCGTGTCTTGATCAGAGGGGCTCATTGAGAAAAGGATATTAGATGCTGTTACTGAGGCGGGGCTTTTGCATCAGGTCAAGCGCTGCCAAGCCGTCGAGGGCATTGGGTTTCTGACAGCAGTTGCCCGGTAATGGCGTTTCAGCGAGGAGAATTTGAAAGTGCTGACGCTTACATCGCGTTCTGGGAATGGACTTGAGAGTATCCGATTCTGGGCAAATGAGCGGACGCCGCTCATTGAGCAAGAAGGGAATTCAGAGATACGCAGATTGCTGCATAACGCGGCGTCAGCAGGTATCAGGTCAGAAGCCTGGAAACCTTTATACGAGGGTTATCTGGCCAGGGGCCTGAAAACGACTCAAGCCCTGGTCATCATTGGCCGCAAGCTGGCGCGCATCGCCTTTTCGCTCATGAAAAACCTGAGCGAATACCAGTCAAAAGCGGTTTTGGGGGCTTCCCCAAAACCATAGAATCTCCCACACTTGTTTTTTGTCGCCCCCACTTCCAGCACTCGCCGCAGTTCCAATGTGGGAGTTGCACAAAAGCTGACACTCTATTGATTCAAATGTGGGAGCAGGCAAGCCAGCCCACACTTATTTTTACCGCCCCCACTTCCAGCACCCGCCGCAATTCCCATGTGGGAGCGGGCTTGCTCGCGAAAGCGGTGGGTCAGTCAATACATGTACCGACTGACCCACCGCTTTCGCGAGCAAGCCCGCTCCCACATTTTTTGATCTGTGTGCATCCTCGAAACGTCAGTAATCATCCCCGCGCGCCGTCACATCCCGCTCCATTGGCTCGGCATTCGGGTCATACCCCGCGGGGAACTTGCCTTTGAGCGTCCAGGCAAACGCAATAATCTCGGCGATGGTGCGGTACAGCTCTTCGGGAATGCTGTCACCCAACTCCATGCGCGCCAGCAGTTTCACCAGCTCGGCATTTTCATAAATCGGGACTTCATGTTCGCGCGCCAACTTCAGGATGGCTTCGGCCAGGGCGTCGTCGCCTTTGGCGGTCAGGGCGGGGGCGGCTTTGCCGTCGTATTTGAGGGCGATGGCCTGGCGTGGTGGGTTGGGGTTTTTCATGCGGTTTCATCCACCCAGCGTTGTTCCAGCCCGGTCTTTGGCCCGCGGGGCGGGGTGCCGAGGTGGCAGTCGAGGTCGCCGACATTGAGGCCCGACGACACCAGGCGCTCGCGCAGGCTGCCCAGGTGGCTTTCGATCAGGCTGGCGGTGTAGGGGCGGGTGGCCCATAGCTGGCTGGACAGTTTGCCCTGGCTCAATTGTGCCTGGACCTGCAAGGGGCCCAGGGGCTCCATGTCGAAGGCCAGTTCCACGCGCCACAGCATCTTCTTCGCGTCGCGTTCGATCTTGCGTTCCGGCTCGTCCTTGTCCGGCGCCGGCTCTTCGCGCTGGAACTTGACCTGCAGCGGCACGATGTCTTGCAAGGTGCGCATGGGGATTTCCAGTTGCCAGGTGGTTTGCAGGCGGCCATCGGCGGTGGTGCCACTCTGTTCCAGGCTCGACAGTTGATGGCTCTGCAAGCGCGAGATGGCGCCGGCGGCCAGGCGCAGCAGGTTTTCCAGGCTGTTTTCACCGTCCAGGCGCTGCAGCAGGCGCTCCGGCAATGGGAAGCCGCCCGGCGCGTTGCGGGCGCCCACCTGGCCGAGGGTACCCAGCGGGCTGCGGACAAAGCTGGGTAGCATCTGCGCCAGGGTATTGGCGGCCAGGATTGCATTGAGGTTGGTGTTGGCGGGCAGGGCGGGTAGCAATTCGTTGACCAGGCGCAGCAGGCTGCCCTTCATATCCAGCGGTGGCACTTGCGGGTTTTGCCCGGCCAGCAGCTTGGCTTCAAGGAACACGCCGCTGTTGTGCAGCAGTTGTGCCAGCACCCTGGGGTTGCTGACCTGCGCCACATCCGGCAGCCCGGCCAGCAGGCGATCGACGGCGGCGCGCAATTGTGCGGAGGTGTCATCGGGCAGGTTTTTCAGGGCATTGAACACGCCCTCCAGCGAGGCCTGGCGGCTTTGCTGGGCGGCCAGTTGCTGGCTGACCGCCAGTTGATCGCGCAGCCCACTCAGGGGCACGAAATCCAGGGTCTGCGCACCCTGCACCACGGCACTCAACAAGCTACCGACGCGCAGCGGCTGCGGGCTTTCCAGGGTCAGGGTGGTACCGCTCAGGGCGTTGTTGAGCACCGACACCAGCGAACGGTATAGCGCCGGTTGCCCGGTGCCCTGGGGCAGCATCTGCGAGGTCAGCACCTTGGCCTGGAGCAAGGTGCCCACCGGCAACTGGTGGGTGTCGATGCGGGTCAGGGCGGCAACATTGGCGCTGAGGGCCTGCTGCAGGCTGATCGCCAGGTCGCCCGATGCCGTCTGGCTCACCGCCACGTTGCTGCCCAGGGGCAGTGGCTGGCTGCTCGCGGCCTGCACCAGGGTTTGCCGGCCACCTTCAAGGGTCAGCTTGAGCAACAGCTGAAAGGCTTCACCGCCTTGCTTGAGCGCCAGGACCTCGGCGTTCACGGTTTTGCCGGCGTCGATCAACCCTGTCTGCGGCTCCAGCAGTTTCAGCAGTTCGCCCACCGCAGGCGCAGGCCTGGGCCCGGAAGCCGGGGCAGGGGGCAGGGTCGGAAGGTTGATGTCACCGGTCATCGTGGCCGCCGTCTCAAGGAAATTGCCCTCTTTAGAGTAGGGCATCACATGTATAATGCCGCCCGTCTTCAAAGAGCGGGTCAAAAACATCTCAACTGATTGATCCAGCTCTCTAAAACAGGCCGCCAATGCAGTTATTGTGCATCTCTTTAACGGCCGTTCCACCGCCGACTTGAACCGTAAAGGCCCGCGATCTTGTGACCAGCCCCCTACTTGAAGCCGTTGCGCTTGCCTGTGAGCGAGACCTGCGGATGCTGTTCGAACACCTCGAGTTGCGGCTGTCGGCGGGCGACATGGTGCAGATCAGCGGCCCCAACGGCAGTGGCAAGACCAGCCTGCTGCGCCTGCTGGCCGGTTTGATGCAGCCCACGGCAGGCCAGGTGCGCCTCAATGGCAAGCCGCTGCAAGAGCAACGCACGGAGCTGGCGCGCAATCTGGTGTGGATCGGCCACGCTGCGGGGATCAAGGATGTGCTGACGGCCGAAGAGAACCTCAGTTGGCTCAGCGCCCTGCATCATCCGGCCTCGCGCGCATCCATCTGGCACGCCCTGGCGGCCGTCGGGCTCAAGGGCTTCGAAGATGTGCCGTGCCATACCCTGTCGGCCGGCCAGCAGCGCCGGGTGGCCCTGGCCCGCCTGTACCTGGAGGGCCCGCCGTTGTGGATCCTCGACGAACCCTTCACCGCCCTCGACAAGCAGGGCGTGGCGCAGCTCGAAGAACACCTGGCCCGGCACTGCGAGCAAGGCGGCATGGTGGTCCTCACTACCCACCACACCTTGACCCGCATGCCTGCCGGTTACCGCGACCTGGACCTGGGACGGTGGTCGGTATGAGTGTATTTGCCCTGTTGGTCGCCCGCGAAGCCCGTTTGCTGTGTCGCCGCCCGGCTGAACTGGCCAACCCGCTGGTGTTCTTCGCGATTGTCATCGCGTTGTTCCCGTTGGCGGTCGGTCCCGAGACTAAACTGTTGCAAACCTTGTCTCCGGGACTGGTGTGGGTCGCGGCCCTTTTGTCCGTCCTGCTCTCGCTGGACGGGCTGTTTCGCAGTGATTTTGAAGATGGTTCCCTTGAACAGTGGGTCCTTTCGTCGCACCCTCTGCCTCTTCTGGTTCTGGCCAAGGTACTGGCACACTGGGCCTTCTCCGGCCTGGCGCTGGTCCTGCTCGCACCGCTGCTGGCGATGATGCTGGGCCTGCCCGCCGAATGCCTGCCCGTCTTGCTGGCCTCGTTGTTGCTAGGTACCCCGGTGCTGAGCCTGCTGGGGGCGGTGGGTGCAGCACTGACGGTGGGCCTGAAACGTGGGGGGCTGTTGCTGGCCTTGCTGATTCTGCCTTTGTATATCCCGGTATTGATCCTGGGCAGCGGCGCCTTGCAGGCCGCGCTCATGGGGATGCCGGCGACCGGTTACCTCTTGTGGCTTGGCAGCCTGACCGCCCTGGCGGTAACCCTGACACCCTTTGCTATAGCGGCCGGCCTGAAGATCAGCGTCGGCGAATAATGAGGTCTGACCCGGTATTTTCACTGCGTCAGTAAAGACCCTAAGCTTCTTGCAACGACAAGAAGCAACCGTGATGGAAACAGCAATGAACTGGACCTGGTTTCACAAGCTCGGC
Source organism: Pseudomonas sp. FP818 (assembly GCF_030687335.1). Classification (NCBI taxonomy): domain Bacteria; kingdom Pseudomonadati; phylum Pseudomonadota; class Gammaproteobacteria; order Pseudomonadales; family Pseudomonadaceae; genus Pseudomonas; species Pseudomonas sp. FP818. Next base: position 1,662,618 of record NZ_CP117427.1, read on the forward strand.
TCGCCCAAGTGGTTCTACGGGATCAGCGGCAAAATGCTGCCCTGGCTCGCCGTCGCCGCCTTCCTGCTGATCGGTATCGGCCTGGTCTGGGGCCTGGCCTTCGCACCACCGGACTACCAGCAGGGCAACAGCTTTCGCATCATCTATATCCACGTGCCCGCCGCGCTGCTGGCCCAGTCCTGCTACGTGATGCTCGCGGTGTGCGGCATTGTCGGGCTGGTGTGGAAGATGAAGCTGGCCGACGTCGCCCTGCAATGCGCGGCGCCCATCGGTGCGTGGATGACCGCGGTGGCGCTGCTCACCGGGGCAATCTGGGGCAAACCGACCTGGGGCTCGTGGTGGGTCTGGGATGCGCGACTAACGTCCATGTTGATTCTGCTGTTTCTGTACTTCGGTCTGATTGCCCTGGGCAACGCGATCAGCAATCGTGACAGCGCCGCCAAGGCCTGCGCGGTGCTGGCGATTGTCGGCGTGATCAATATCCCGATCATCAAGTACTCGGTGGAGTGGTGGAACACCCTGCACCAGGGCGCCACCTTCACCCTCACTGAAAAACCGGCGATGCCCGTGGAAATGTGGGCGCCGCTGCTGCTGATGGTCCTGGGCTTCTACTGCTTCTTCGGCGCAGTGTTGCTGATGCGCATGCGCCTCGAAGTGCTCAAGCGTGAAGCCCGCGCCAGTTGGGTCAAGGTCGAAGTGCAAAACAGCCTGGGAGCCCGTGGATGAGTTTCGCCTCTTTCAGTGATTTTCTCGCCATGGGCCACCACGGCCTGTACGTCTGGACAGCCTATGGCATCAGCCTGGCAGTCCTGGCCCTCAACGTTGTTGCGCCGATCCTGGCCCGCAAGCGTTACCTGCAACAAGAGGCGCGTCGTCTGCGCCGGGAGACCGATAAGTGAATCCGCTGCGTAGAAAGCGTCTGTTGATCATCCTTGCCATCCTGGTGGGCGTCGGGTTAGCCGTAGGCCTGGCCTTGAGTGCCCTGCAGCAGAACATCAACCTGTTCTATACCCCGACCCAGATCGCCAATGGCGAAGCGCCGCAAGACACGCGGATCCGTGCCGGTGGCATGGTCGAGGCCGGCTCCCTGAAGCGTTCCGGCGACTCCCTGGACGTGACCTTCGTGGTTACCGACTTCAACAAATCCGTGACCATCACCTACCGCGGCATCCTCCCGGACCTGTTCCGCGAAGGGCAGGGCATCGTTGCCTTGGGCAAAATCAACGCCCAGGGCGTGGTGGTGGCCGATGAAGTGTTGGCCAAGCACGATGAAAAATACATGCCGCCGGAAGTGACCAAGGCCCTCAAAGACAGCGGCCAATCCGCGCCCACCCCAGCCAAGGAGGGTTAAGCAATGACCTCTACATTGTTTATTCCCGAGTTGGGCCAATTGGCGATGATCCTCGCCCTGTGCTTTGCCATCGTCCAGGCCATCGTCCCGCTGCTGGGCGCCTGGCGCGGCGACCGGCTGTGGATGAGCCTGGCGCAGCCCGCCGCCTGGGGCCAGTTCGCGTTCCTGGCGTTCGCCTTCGGTTGCCTGACGTACGCGTTTATGACCGACGACTTTTCCGTCGCCTATGTGGCCAGCAACTCCAACAGCGCCTTGCCCTGGTACTACAAGTTCAGCGCCGTGTGGGGCGCCCACGAAGGCTCCCTGCTGTTGTGGGCCCTGATCCTCGGCGGCTGGACCTTTGCCGTGTCGGTGTTCTCCCGGCAGTTGCCGCAAGTCATGCTGGCGCGGGTGCTGGCGGTGATGGGCATGATCAGCATCGGCTTTTTGCTGTTCCTGATCATGACCTCCAACCCGTTCGAGCGGATCCTGCCGCAGATTCCCATGGACGGTCGCGACCTCAACCCGTTGCTGCAGGATATCGGCCTGATCGTCCACCCGCCGATGCTGTACATGGGCTATGTGGGCTTCTCCGTGGCCTTCGCCTTTGCCATCGCCGCCTTGCTCGGCGGGCGTCTCGACGCCGCCTGGGCGCGCTGGTCGCGGCCATGGACCATCGTCGCCTGGGCCTTCCTCGGCATCGGCATCACCCTGGGCTCGTGGTGGGCCTATTACGAACTCGGCTGGGGCGGCTGGTGGTTCTGGGACCCGGTGGAAAACGCCTCCTTCATGCCCTGGCTGGTGGGCACGGCGCTGATCCACTCCCTGGCCGTCACCGAAAAACGCGGCGTGTTCAAGAGCTGGACTGTGTTGCTGGCCATTGCCGCCTTCTCCCTGAGCCTGCTGGGCACGTTCCTCGTGCGTTCCGGCGTGCTGACCTCGGTGCACGCGTTCGCCGCCGACCCTGAGCGTGGTGTGTTCATCCTGATCTTCCTGCTCTGTGTAGTCGGTAGTTCGCTGACTCTGTTTGCCCTGCGCGCGCCGGTGGTCAAGAGCCACGTCGGCTTCAACCTGTGGTCGCGGGAAACCCTGCTGCTGGGTAATAACCTGGTGCTGATCGTTGCGGCCTCGATGATCCTGCTGGGCACTTTGTATCCGCTGGTGCTCGATGCCCTGACCGGCGCCAAGCTGTCGGTCGGCCCGCCGTACTTCAACGCATTGTTCATCCCGTTGATGGGCCTGCTGATGGTGGTAATGGCCATCGGCGTGCTGGTGCGCTGGAAAGACACCCCGGTCAAATGGCTGCTGGGCATGTTGATCCCCGTGCTGCTGGGCAGTGCTGCACTGTCGGTGGTTGCCGGGATTGCCTACGGCGACTTCAACTGGGCAGTGCTCGCCACCTTTATGCTCGCGGCCTGGGTGTTGCTGGCCGGCGTGCGCGATATCTTCGACAAGACCCGGCACAAGGGCCTGATCAAAGGCCTGCCCACCCTGACGCGCAGCTACTGGGGCATGCAGATCGCGCACATTGGCATCGCCGTGTGCGCCCTGGGCGTGGTGCTGTCCAGCCAGAACAGCGCCGAGCGCGACCTGCGCCTAGCCCCTGGCGAGTCCATGGACCTGGCCGGCTACCAGTTCGTCTTTGAAGGCGCCAAGCACTTCGAAGGGCCGAACTTCACCTCCGACAAAGGCACCGTGCGTGTGCTGCGCAACGGCAAGCAAATCGCCGTGCTGCACCCGGAAAAACGCCTGTACACCGTACAGAGCTCGATGATGACCGAAGCCGGGATCGACGCCGGGTTCACCCGTGACCTGTATGTCGCCTTGGGCGAACCCCTGGGCGAGGGCGCCTGGGCCGTGCGGGTCCACGTCAAGCCGTTTGTGCGCTGGATCTGGTTCGGCGGCCTGCTGACCGGCTTCGGTGGTTTGCTGGCAGCGATGGACCGGCGTTACCGGGTCAAGGTCAAGAGCCGGGTGCGTGAAGCCCTCGGCATGCAGGGAGCTGCGGTATGAAGCGTTGGTTGATGGTATTGCCACTGGCGTTGTTTCTGCTGGTCGCGGTGTTTTTGTATCGCGGCCTGTACCTGGACCCGGCCGAGCTGCCGTCGGCGATGATCGGCAAGCCGTTCCCGGCGTTCTCGTTGCCTACGGTGCAGGGCGATAAAACCCTGACCCAGGCAGACCTGATCGGCAAGCCGGCTCTGGTCAACGTGTGGGCCACCTGGTGCATCTCTTGCCGCGTGGAACACCCGGTGCTGAACAAGCTGGCGGAGAAGGGCGTGGTGATCTACGGCATCAACTACAAGGACGACAATGCAGCGGCCTTGAAGTGGCTGGCGGAATTCCACAACCCGTACCAATTGGACGTGCGCGATGAAGACGGCAACCTGGGCCTGAACCTCGGCGTCTACGGTGCCCCGGAAACCTTCTTTATCGACGCCAAGGGCGTGATCCGCGACAAGTTCGTGGGGGTGATCGACGAAGTGGTCTGGCGCGAACAACTGGCGGCCAAGTACCAGGCCCTGGTGGATGAGGCCAAGCCATGAAGCGTTGGTTGACCGCCGCAGTACTGGCCCTGGGCCTGGTGGGCGTGGCCCATGCCGCCATCGACACCTACGAGTTTGCCCGCGATGGCGACCGTGAGCGTTTCCGCGAGCTGACCAAGGAACTGCGCTGCCCCAAGTGCCAGAACCAGGACATCGCCGACTCCAACGCACCGATTGCCGCCGACCTGCGCAAAGAGATCTTCCGCATGCTGGGCGAGGGCAAGGACAATCAGCAGATCATCGACTTCATGGTCGATCGCTATGGTGATTTTGTCCGCTACAAGCCGGCGCTGACCAGCAAGACCGCCTTGCTCTGGTTTGGCCCCGCCGCCCTGTTGCTGGGTGGCCTGGTGGTCATGGCCGTGATCGTCCGCCGTCGCCGTGCGGCGCCTACCGATGGTTCTGATGCGCTATCTGCCCAAGAGCGCCAACGCCTCGACCAACTGCTGGACAAAAAAACTGATGATTGATTTCTGGCTCGCAGCTGGCCTGCTGCTCCTGGTTGCCTTGAGTTTCCTGTTGATCCCGGTGTTGCGCGTACGTCGCGCCCAGCGTGAAGAAGACCGCACCGCGTTGAACGTCGCGCTGTATCAGGAACGTGTTGCTGAACTGCAAACCCAACAAAGCGAAGGCGTGCTCAACGCGGCGCAACTCGATACCGGCCGCGCCGAAGCCGCCCGTGAATTGCTGGCCGATACCGAAGGCGTGGAAAAGCCCCGCGAATCGCGCCTGGGCAAGCCGCTGCCACTGCTGGCCGCCGTGCTGGTGCCGGTGTTGGGCCTGGGGCTGTACCTGCATTACGGCGCCATCGACAAGGTTGAACTGACCCGCGAATTCGCCCAGCCGCCGGTCTCCCTTGCCGACATGACCCAGCGCCTGGAACGGGCTGCGGCGGCGCAACCGGATTCGGCCGAAGGCTTGTACTTCCTGGGTCGCGCCTACATGGCCCAGGATCGTTCGGCCGACGCGGCCAAGGTCTTCGAGCGCACCGTGGCCCTGGCCGGTCGCCAGCCCGAGTTGCTCGGGCAGTGGGCCCAGGCGCAGTACTTTGCCAACAACAAGCAGTGGTCGCCGCAGCTTCAGGCCCTGACTGACGAAGCGTTGAAACTCGACCCGAAGGAAGTCACCAGCCTTGGCCTGTTGGGCATCGCCGCCTTTGAAGGGCAGCGTTACCAGGAAGCCATCGACTACTGGAACCGTCTGTTGGCCTTGTTGCCGGAGAAAGACAACTCCCGCTCAGCGCTGCAAGGCGGCATCGACCGCGCGGCCGAGAAGTTGAAAGAGGGCGGCGGTGCCGTCGCGCCAATTGCCAAGACCGCCGTGATGAAAGTACGCGTGGACCTGGCGGCCGACGTCAAAGCCCGCGCTCTGCCGACTGACAGCGTATTCATCTTCGCCCGCGCCGTTTCCGGCCCGCCAGCGCCATTGGCCGCCAAGCGTGTCACCGTGGCCGACCTGCCGGTGACCGTCGAACTGGGCGATGCCGATGCGATGATGCCGCAGTTGAAACTGTCCAACTTTCCCGAAGTCCAACTGGTTGCGCGCATCTCACGGGCCGGTCAACCGACTGCCGGCGAGTGGATCGGCCGCAGTCAACCCCTGGCCAGCAGCACCACCGCGACCCAGCAGTTGACCATCGACAGTCCGGATCAATAATTTCGAGGAAATCCCCATGACCGCCATCGCTCGTATCACCCTGCTCAGCCTGGTCTTGGGCTTGAGCGCTTGCGCGGTCCATCGGCCACCTCCAGCCCCTACGGGCCCGACCATTCCACCGTCGGGCCCCTCGACCCAGCCGGCAACCAAACCTTCCGGCCCGGTCACCGCCCCCGCCAAGCCCTTGCCCAGCAAGTCCCCAACCTTCGCCCCACCCCCCGGCGCTGCCAGCCACTGGGACGGCAAGATGCAGGTGTACGTGCTGGACGAGCAACCGGACACCTTCTACCGCCAGCGCACCTACTACCGCTGGAGCAACGGCTGGAGCCGCTCCATCAGCCCGAATGGGCCATGGGAAGAGACGAATGTGCAGGGCGTACCGCCGGGGTTGAGCAAGCAGTACGCAAAATGAACTGCCTGTGAGTGATCGTTCCCACGCTGCGTGGGAATGAGTTCCTAAAGGCGACCTTTGAACGGTCGCCTTTTTTATGATTGTTTTTGGTGTTGCTTAATTTGTTGTAGGAATTACCCTTCGCTAAAATAGGAGTTTTCTTTGTTTGTCCTGCGAATAGTCTGTGGGAGTAGATTTATATATTAAACGGAATTGTAGTCTTGGATTTTTTTGTTTTGGAAAGAATGGCTCTGGTTCGCCTGTTTTAGCGGGATGAGAAATATTTCTTCGCTTGGTTGACATTTTTTCTACGTGGATAATAATTTTTATATGGAGGTAAGGGGGTAATGGATTTATAAACTTAGGGTGTGCAGAGGGAGTCAAGTATGAATATTGAGTCTTCGTCCGAGTTTGGATCTGCCAAAAGAACTGACAAGAACGAAATATATAGAGTATGTGAGGCTGGATATAACGAAATTGCCAGTGCAATCATCAGGCACGGCGCACTTCGAGAGCTTGAAAGGTTTGGTGAGATCCTTTCTGCCCAACCCTTGAGCCATGAGGGACTGGCCACGTTCTTTGGAACCCTATGGGCGTTTTTCAAAGATGTCCCAGCCGGTATCGTGGCATTGGCTGCACGGGTTACAGATGAGTGGATCAAGGAAGATAGATGGAATGGAACTGCGAAAGCTGCTCATATTCTCTACGCATCTGTGGACGAGTATGGGTTACATCAACATAACAAACATATGCTGCCAACCCATCACCAGATGTTCAAGGCGCTGACGACCCACTTGGGTTTATCTGATGCTGAATTATTCAACCCTCACTACATTCTTCCGGAGGGTACCGCCATGGGAAATAACACCTATCGATCGTACCGCTCTGAACTTTTAGGCGAGGCATTGGGTTTTCATCTCGCATCGGAGATGACGTCGTCGCGGGAGTTTCAGTATTTTCCCAAAGGGTTTCAGAGGTACGCAGCCTCCTATGGTTTAAGGGGTGAAGATGACCCGGTCCTGGCCTTTTTTGCTATTCATTGTGAAGTCGAACCTATGCATGTAGCGACAGGGCGAGAAATAATAATTTCTTATTTGGAATAAAATCCAAGTATTGCTCCGCAAGCGATGCGCGGGGCAATGGCCTTTATGGATGGATTTGAACATATGTTTGCTGCGTTGAATCAACGCCTGACGATTGTTTGAATTAATAAGTTCAAGGGTTTTCGCTATGTCAAAATCTTACGAGTGTCAAATTTGTCACTATGTTTATTCGGAGCTTACTGGGGAGCCCTTAGCTGATGTAGTGGCTGGGACAACTTGGGAGCAGATAGGTGAGGACTTTAAGTGCCCGCATTGCCATGCAAATAAAAAAATGTTCAGGGAGGCTTTGGAGTAGGTGCAAGAAATTCTGAGTTCTGCGGCGTTTGCCACAATTTTATCGCTAAGTTTTGGACCCGTAGCCTTCATTATTTTTAGGCAGTCCATCACCCATGGCCTACGTAGCGCAGTACCCGGAGCATCAGGTGCGGCGGTTGCAGATGCAGTGTTTGCAGCCGTCGCCTTTACAGGCTTGAAGACAGTCGAAGGGGTTTGGTTGGCAAACAGTCACCTATTAACGTGGTTGGCGATTGCTTATATTTTTTACCTGGGTGCGATGACTTTCAAAAGACACCTCTCACCAAAACAGGTGAAGAGCGCGGCGGGTTTTATCCCTGTTTTCTTGCTGACGTTGACCAGTCCTTTCACCATCGTTGCGATTTCTTCTTACGCCATTGCCAGTGGGATTACCCTTCAAGGGTATGGACTTTACTGGTGTTTAATCGGCTTTCTGGCTGGTTCATTTCTAGGCCAGATGGTTTATGCCGTGGGGGGCGGGCTTATCAAAAAGCGTTTGCCCGACCCTCCGAACCTAAGCTTGTTCAACCGGGTCAGCGGGGGCCTCCTGATGGGGTTTTCGGTATACCAGGGGGGTCGTATTTTGGTTGGATGACCGAACCTTTTCCTGTCGCCTTTTTTATGACTTGAACTCCAATCCAAATGTGGAAGACCGAACTCCAGGACCCCGGCGCACCCGAAGGTGCCCCGCGCACAGCCGCCATATAGCTGCGTGAAAAAGGGCGACGACCGAGGAATGGAGACCTGGCAGGGCTGGGCCCTCCTGCGTACAGCTCGCCCAGCATGATGTGTGCCTGTTAAATGATGAGCCGTAGGGAAAGTCCTGTTTTGATCATTCCCACATGGAGCATGGGAGCGATCCTCATATGCATGGGAATTGTCCTTCAGTTGTTCCAACCTTTCATAAAACTTTCATCAAACCGCCCTCCTGCAGTCATGTGCAAGTCATAGCCCTGACACCTCCCGCGCCTACTGTCGTTTGAACTCAAACGCAGCCACGCAAGGCTGTTCAAACCAGACAGAGAAGCCCATGACTCCCGCTATCCATGTCGATCGCCTGAACAAGACCTTTGCGAAGAAAACCGCGCTGGTCGACCTCGAACTCACCATCGCCAGCGGCGAGATGGTCGCCCTGATCGGTGCATCCGGTTCCGGCAAGTCCACGTTGTTGCGCCACCTTGCGGGGCTGGCCTGTTGCGACAAGGGCAACGGCGGCAGCGTCAAGGTGCTGGGCCGAGAGGTGCAGGCCAGTGGGCGGTTGAATGGCAAGGTGCGGCGGTTGCGCGCGGATATTGGCTATATCTTCCAGCAGTTCAACCTGGTCAATCGCCTGAGTGTGATCGACAACGTGCTGCTTGGTTGCCTGGGCCGCATGCCGCGCTGGCGCGGCAACCTCGGGTTGTTCAATGCCGAGGAAAAGCAATGTGCCATGGAGTCCCTGGCGCGGGTTGGCCTGGCGGACCTGGCCCAGCAGCGGGCCTCGACCCTGTCCGGTGGCCAGCAGCAGCGCGTGGCGATTGCCCGGGCCTTGACCCAGCGTGCCGAAGTGATCCTGGCCGACGAGCCGATTGCCTCCCTGGACCCGGAGTCGGCGCGCAAGGTCATGGAGATCCTCGCCGATATCAACCGCCGCGACGGCAAGACCGTAGTCGTGACCCTGCATCAAGTCGATTACGCCATGCGTTATTGCCCACGGGCCGTGGCGCTCAAGGGCGGGCGCATTCATTTCGACGGGCAGGGCCGCGAGATGAGCAGCCAGTTCCTCAACGATCTGTACGGTGCCGACGTCGACACCAGCCTGATGTTTTCCGAGCCGCCGCGCCGTTCCGAACTTCCCCAGCGCCTGGCCCTGGCCCGCGCTTGAACCTCCATTCACGATCCCTAGGAGTCGCCTGTATGTTGAACCGTATCGGTCATGTTTTCCTGTCTGCCGTGTTGTTGGCCAGCGTCGCCTTGGGCAATGCCCAGGCCGCTGACAAGGCCATCAACTTCGGCATCATGTCCACCGAGTCTTCGCAGAACCTCAAGAGCATCTGGCAGCCGTTCCTCGATGACATGCACAAGAAGACCGGCCTGACCATCAACGCCACCTTCGCCTCCGACTACGCTGGCCTGATCCAGGGCATGCGCTTCAACAAGGTCGATGTGGCCTGGCTCGGCAACAAGGCAGCGATGGAGGCGGTGGACCGCTCCAACGGCGAGATCTTCGCCCAGACCGCTGCCGCCAACGGCGCCGCCGGCTACTGGAGCCTGCTGATCGTGCGCAAGGACAGCCCGCTCAACTCCGTCGAAGACATGCTCAAGAACGCCAAGAACCTGACCTTCGGCAATGGCGACCCAAACTCCACCTCCGGCTACCTGGTGCCGGGCTACTACGTGTTCGCCAAGAACAACGTGGATGCCGGCACCGCCTTCAAGCGCACCCTCAACTCCAGTCATGAAGTCAACGCACTGAGCGTGGCCAAGGGGCAGTTGGACGTGGCTACCTTCAACACCGAAAGCTGGGACCGCCTGGAAGTGACCCAGCCGGACAAGGCCGCGCAACTCAAGGTGATCTGGAAGTCGCCGCTGATTCCTGCCGACCCGATGGTGTGGAGCAAGGCCCTGACTGACAGTGAGAAGACCAAGATCCGCGATTTCTTTGCCAACTACGGTGACACCGAGGCAGAGAAAGCGGTGTTGAAGAACATGCAGTTGGGCAAGTTCCTCGCGTCCAACGACGACCAGTTGCTGCCGATCCGCCAGTTGGAGCTGTTCAAGCAGCGCACCACCATCAGCGCCGACAGCAAGTTGGCCGAGGCGGATAAAGCCAAGAAGCTGGCGCAGATCGACGCCGACCTGGCCACGCTGCAACAGCGCCTGAGCGAGCTGGACAAGAAACCCGACGCCAACGGCTAACCCCCTGTTGGAGCTGGGCCTATGTGGGAGCGGGCTTGCCCTGATGCCGGTCAGTTAAGCGAACGCAATGCTCAAAGCAACGAAGATCAAATGTGGGAGCGGGCTTGCTCGCGAAGACGTCGGCCCAGCAAGCATTGATGTTGACTGACCCACCGCTTTCGCGAGCAAGCCCGCTCCCACACACACATAGCTCCCACACAAGCGGGTTCCCCCATAGGCCCCCGCTCCAGTAATTATCGAGAGTGATCCATGACGACCTTGCACGCTGAAGCCGTGGGTAAAAGAACCTGGCCGCAATACCTCGGCTGGGGCCTGTTCCTGGTGCTGCTGGCCTGGGCCTGGAAAGGCGCGGAAATGAACCCGCTGGCGCTGTACCGCGATTCGGGAAACATGGCGACCTTCGCCGCTGACTTCTTCCCGCCGGACTTCCACGAGTGGCGCTCCTACCTCAAGGAAATGATCGTCACCGTGCAAATCGCCCTCTGGGGCACGGTGCTGGCGATTGTCTGCTCGGTGCCCCTGGGCATCCTCTGCGCCGACAACATTACGCCCTGGTGGATTCACCAACCCCTGCGCCGGGTGATGGATGCCTTTCGCTCGATCAACGAAATGGTGTTCGCCATGTTGTTCGTGGTGGCGGTCGGCCTTGGTCCGTTTGCCGGGGTACTGGCCCTGTGGATCAGCACCACCGGGGTACTCGCCAAGCTGTTTGCCGAAGCCGTCGAGGCCATCGATCCCGGCCCCGTGGAAGGTGTACGCGCCACCGGTGCCAGCGCCTTGCAAGAGGTGATCTACGGCGTGATCCCGCAAGTCATGCCGCTGTGGGTGAGCTACGCGCTGTACCGCTTCGAGGCCAATGTACGCTCGGCGACGGTGGTGGGCATGGTCGGCGCTGGCGGCATCGGCGTGATCCTGTGGGAGAACATCCGCGCCTTCCAGTTCGTACAGACCTGCGCGGTGCTGCTGGTGATCATCGTGGTGGTGAGCCTGATCGACGTGCTGTCCCAACGCCTGCGCAAGCGGTTTATCTGACCTTGGAGGGGTGCCTGCGGGCGCTTTTTTTAAAGCATGCAGTTGTCTAGACAAGATGAGCCGGTGTACCGCGAACTCGCCGATATCCTGCGCCGTGAACTCAGCGGCTACCAGGCCGGGGAGTTCCTGCCGGGCGAAGTGCAGTTGGCCGAACGCTTTGGCGTCAACCGCCACACCCTGCGCCGCGCCATTGATGAGCTGGTGTTCGAAGGCAGTCTGCTGCGCCAGCAGGGCAAAGGCACGCAGGTGCTGGACCGGCCGCTGATTTACCCGATGGGCGCCGACACCGCCTACAGCCAATCGCTGTCGGCCCAGGGCCATGGCGTGCAGGCGCTGCTGCTCAAGCGCCGCTACTGCTACGCCAGCCGCGAAGAAGCGCAGCACCTGGGCATCGCCGAAATGGCGCCGATGATTGAGCTGCAAACCCTGCGCAAGCTCGACCAGCAGCCCGTCAGCCTGATCCGTCATCGCTACTGCGCCAGCCACGCGCCGTTGCTGGCGGATTACAACGGCGGCTCCCTGCGTCAGTACCTGCGCGAGCGCGACCTGCCGTTGACCCGCACCCAGAGCCTGATCGGTGCGCGCTTGCCCAACCGCGACGAAGCCGCGCTGCTGATGATGCCCCGGCATCTGCCTGCACTCACGGTATTCACCCTTTCCCGCGATCGCGATGGCCGCCCGGTGGAGCTGGCGCAGTCCACCAGCCGTTCGGATCGCTTCCAGTACCAGGTGGTGACTTGATGGAGACCCCGATGAATCTGTCCCCGCGTCAGCATTGGATTGGCGTACTTGCCCGCGCCCAGCTCAATGAACTGCAACCCCACGAAGCGGCATTGAAGGACGCCGAGTACCAACTGATCCGCGCCCCGGAAATCGGCATGACCCTGGTGCGTGGGCGCATGGGTGGCAATGGCGCGCCGTTCAACGTCGGTGAAATGACGGTGACCCGCTGTGTGGTGCGCCTGGCAGATGGCCGCACCGGCTACAGCTACCTGGCCGGGCGCGACAAGGTCCATGCCGAACTGGCGGCCCTGGCCGATGCCCATCTGCAAAACGCGCAACCGAGCCCGTGGCTCAGCGATTTGATCAGCGCACTGGCCCAGGCCCAAGCCCGGCGCCGCGCGCAAAAAGAAGCCGACACTGCGGCGACCAAGGTCGAGTTCTTCACCCTGGTGCGAGGAGAAAACTGATGCACGCTCAATTATTGCAGCCGGCGTTTGTCGACCCGGTGCTGGATGCCCAGCGCAGTTTTCGCGCGGCGCTCAAGGCCTTGGCCGAACCGGGTTTGATCCAGCACCTGCCGGCAGCCCCGCACCTCGATGGCCTGGCGCCCGCCACCTATGCCTTGTGCCTGGCGCTGCTGGATGTCGACACGCCGCTATGGCTGGCACCGGCGTTCGACACGCCACTGATCCGCGCCAACCTGGCCTTCCACTGTGGCTGCCCGTTGGTTGCGCGTCGGGAGGAGGCTGCGTTTGCCTTGCTCGGCGAGCCGGACCTGCTCGACCTCAGCGGCTTCGATCACGGCAATGATCGCTACCCCGACCAGTCCTGCACCTTGCTGGTCCAGCTTAGCGACCTGGAGGCCGGGCGCGCCTTGCTCTGGCGCGGCCCGGGCATCCAGGCCCAGCGCCGGGTGCAGGTGCCGGTGCCGTCGGCTTTCTGGTTGGAGCGCCAGCGCCGCGAGGCCTTCCCCCGTGGCCTGGACGTGTTGTTCAGCGCCGGCCATCACCTGCTCGGCCTGCCGCGCAGCAGCCGCATCACACAGGAGCACGCCTGATGTACGTAGCCGTCAAGGGTGGCGAACAGGCCATCGACAATGCCCACCGCCTGCTGGCGAAAAAACGCCGGGGCGATACGGGGGTTCCCGAACTGAGTGTCGAGCAGATCCGCCAGCAACTGCCCCTGGCCGTGGCGCGGGTGATGAGTGAAGGCTCGCTGTACGACGAAGAACTGGCGGCACTGGCGATCAAGCAGGCGGCGGGGGACCTGGTAGAAGCGATCTTCCTGCTGCGCGCCTACCGCACCACATTGCCGCGCTTCAGCCCGAGCCTGCCGATCGACACCGCGCAGATGTCGTTGAGCCGACGGTTGTCAGCCACCTTCAAGGACGTGCCCGGCGGCCAGTTGCTCGGCCCGACCTTCGATTACACCCATCGCCTGCTGGATTTCGCGCTGCTGGCCGAGGGTGAGTATCCAGGCCCGCAGACCACGGCGGATGCGCGCCTCGAACCGTGTCCACGGGTGCTGGGGTTGCTGGCCAAAGAGGGCTTGATCAAGCACGAAGCCGACGACCACGCCAGCGTCGCCGATATCACCCGCGACCCGCTGGAGTTCCCTGCCAGCCGTGCCGAGCGCCTGCAGGCCCTGGCTCGCGGCGATGAAGGGTTTCTGTTGGCGCTGGGCTATTCGACCCAGCGTGGCTATGGGCGCAATCACCCGTTTGCCGGGGAGATTCGCATCGGTGAAGTCGAGGTATGGGTCGATCCTGAAGAACTGGGCTTTGCCATCTGCCTGGGCAGCATCGAAGTCACCGAGTGCGAGATGGTCAACCAGTTTGTCGGCTCGGCCACCGAGTTGGCGCAGTTCACCCGCGGCTATGGCCTGGCGTTCGGGCATGCCGAGCGCAAGGCCATGGGCATGGCTCTGGTGGACCGCTCGCTGCGTGCCGAGGAGTACAGCGAAGAGATTGTCTCGCCGGCCCAGCGCGAAGAATTCGTGCTGGCCCACTGCGACAACGTTGAGGCCGCCGGTTTTGTCTCGCACCTCAAATTGCCTCACTACGTGGACTTCCAGGCCGAACTGGAACTGATCCGCAAACTGCGCCAACCGGCCGAGGGCACCCGCCATGAATGACGCCGCCTACAACTTCGCCTACCTCGACGAACAGACCAAACGCATGATCCGTCGCGCCTTGCTCAAGGCCGTGGCGATTCCCGGTTACCAAGTGCCGTTCGGTGGTCGCGAGATGCCGCTGCCCTATGGTTGGGGCACCGGCGGCATGCAATTGACGGCGGCGATCCTCGGTGCCGACGACGTGCTTAAGGTCATCGACCAGGGCGCCGACGACACCACCAACGCCGTGTCCATCCGGCGCTTTTTTGCGCGCACCGCCGGTATCGCCACCACCGAAGCCACCCCCGACGCCACAGTGATCCAGACCCGCCACCGCATCCCGGAAACCCCGCTGCAGGCCGGGCAGATCATGGTCTACCAGGTACCGATCCCCGAGCCGCTGCGCTTTATCGAGCCCTCGGAAACCGAGACCCGCACCATGCACGCCCTCAACGACTACGGGGTGATGCACGTAAAACTCTACGAAGACATCGCCACCTTCGGCCATATCGCCACCGCTTATGCCTACCCGGTGATGGTCGACGAGCGCTATGTGATGGACCCTTCGCCGATCCCCAAATTCGACAACCCGAAACTCGACATGAGCCCGGCGCTGATGCTGTTCGGTGCCGGCCGCGAAAAGCGCCTGTACGCGGTGCCGCCGTACACCCAGGTCAGCAGCCTGGACTTCGAGGATCACCCCTTTGAAGTGCAGACGTGGGACCACCACTGCGCCATCTGCGGTAGCCATGACTCGTTCCTCGATGAACTGATCCTCGACGACGCCGGCACCCAGAGTTTTGTGTGTTCCGACACCTGGTACTGCGCCCAACGGGTCAAGGAGAACAACCAGTGAGCCAGCCCTTATTGCAAGTGCGCGACCTGTCCCTGCTGTACGGCCTGGAGAAGGGCTGCCAGGACGTGAGTTTTGATCTGTACCCCGGTGAGGTGCTGGGGATTGTCGGCGAGTCCGGTTCGGGTAAATCCACCTTGCTCTCGCTGCTGAGCGGGCGCTTGCCGCCCCAGGCCGGCAGCGTCGGCTATCGCAGCAAGGACGGCGAATGGCTGGACCTCTACAGCGCCAGCGAAGCCGAACGCCGCACTTTGCTGCGCACCGAATGGGGCTTCGTTGAACAGAACCCCCGCGACGGCCTGCGCATGGGCGTGTCGGCCGGCGCCAACATTGGCGAGCGCCTGATGGCCCAGGGCGTGCGCAATTACCAGCAACTGCGTGGCGCCGGCCTGGACTGGCTGGGCCAGGTGGAGATCGACCCGCAGCGCATCGACGACCTGCCGCGCACCTTCTCTGGCGGCATGCAGCAGCGCCTGCAAATCGCCCGCAACCTCGTTTCCAGCCCGCGCCTGGTGTTTATGGATGAGCCCACCGGTGGCCTGGACGTGTCGGTGCAGGCGCGCCTGCTCGACCTGCTGCGCGGCCTGGTACGTGAGCTGGACCTGGCGGTGGTGATCGTCACCCATGACCTGGCGGTGGCGCGCCTGCTGGCCGATCGCCTGATCGTGATGCGCCGCTCGCGGGTGGTGGAAACCGGGCTGACGGACCAGATCCTCGACGATCCACAGCACCCTTACTCTCAACTGCTGGTGTCTTCGGTATTGCAGCCATGACGAATGCCTTGATCGAGGTCCGTGACCTCTCGAAAACCTTCACCTTGCACCAGCAGAACGGCGTGGTGCTCAACGTGCTGCGCGGGGTGGCGTTCAGCGTGCAGGGCGGTGAATGCCTGGTGCTGCACGGCCAGTCCGGAGCGGGTAAAAGCACCTTGCTGCGCACCTTGTATGGCAACTACCTGCCGGCCGGGGGCAGCATCCGCGTGCGCCATGCCGGCCAATGGCTGGAGCTGGTGGGCGCTGCACCCCGGGAGGTTCTTGAGGTACGCCAGCAGACCCTGGGCTATGTCAGCCAGTTTTTGCGGGTGATCCCACGGGTCGCCTGCCTGGATGTGGTGATGGAGCCCGCGCTGGCCCGTGGCTGGACGAAGGCTGACGCCCAGGCCCGTGCCGAGCATTTGCTGGCGCGCCTGAATATCCCCCGGCGCCTGTGGCAACTGGCGCCGGGCACCTTCTCCGGGGGCGAGCAGCAGCGGGTCAATATCGCGCGCGGCTTCATGGTGGCCTGGCCGGTGATGTTGCTCGACGAACCGACGGCCTCCCTGGATGACCGCAACCGTCAGGTTGTCCTGGAACTGATCAACGAAGCCAAGGCCGGCGGTGCCGCACTGATTGGCATCTTCCATGACCGTGCCGCCCGTGAGGCGGTGGCTGACCGCCATTTGGACATGACGCCCGCTGTGATTACCGACGAGGACTACGCCGATGCCCGCTGAACAGATCCTCAGCAATGCCCAACTGGTCACTGCTGATCGTGTATTTCTCGGCAGTGTGCTGCTGCGTGACGGGGTGATCGTTGACCTCGCCGAAGGCCGCAGCCAGTTACCCCACGCCCAGGACCTGGGCGGTGATTTCCTGCTGCCGGGGCTGGTGGAGTTGCACACCGACAACCTGGAAAAACACATGACCCCGCGCCCCGGCGTGGACTGGCCATCGACCTCGGCCGTGCTCAGTCATGACGCGCAGATCATCGCGGCCGGTATCACCACGGTGTTCGATGCGGTGTCCATCGGCGACGTGAACCCCAAGGGCAATCGCATGCAGAAGCTGCCGGCGATGCTCAATGCCATTGCCTCGACGCAGGAAGCCGGCCTGACCCGCGCCGAACACCGCCTGCACCTGCGTTGCGAGCTGTGCCACCCGGACACCTTGAGTGTGTTCCGCGATCTGGTGGAAAACCCGCTGGTGCAACTGGTGTCGGTGATGGACCACTCGCCGGGCCAGCGCCAGTTTGTGCTGGAGTCCAAGTACCGCGAGTACTACATGGGCAAATACCATTTGAATGATGAAACCATGGACGCGTTCGTGCTGCTGCAAATGGCCAACTCCAAGGCCTACAGCGACCGCTACCGCGCCGCGATCGTCGAGCATTGCCTGGCGCGTGGCCTGTCGGTGGCCAGCCATGACGACGCGACCCTGGCCCATGTCGAGGAGTCGGCGCGCTATGGCATGAACATCGCCGAGTTCCCCACCACCCTGGAAGCGGCGCGCGGTTGCCGGCAACTGGGGATGAAAGTGCTGATGGGCGCGCCGAACGTGGTGCGCGGCGGTTCCCACTCGGGTAATGTGGCCGCCGCCGGCCTGGCTGCTGAAGGATTGCTGGATATACTTTCCAGTGACTACTACCCGGCCAGCCTGTTGCCAGCGGCCTTTGCCCTGGCGGCCCAGGACAATGACTGCGATCTGCCCCAGGCGATCAAGATGATCAGCCTGGCCCCTGCACAGGCGGCGGGCATCAAGGATCGCGGGGAAATTGCCGTCGGCCTGCGTGCGGACCTGGTGCAAGCCAGGGCCCAGGGCGGGCTGCCGGTAGTCCAACAAGTCTGGCGACAAGCCAAGAGGGTGTTTTGATGGTGGGCAGGTTGATCTATCTCATCGGACCATCGGGTTCGGGCAAGGACAGCCTGTTGGAAGCCGCGCGCGGGCCATTGGCCGAGCGCGGTTGCCGCATCGTGCGACGGGTCATCACCCGTTCGGCGGAAGCGGTAGGCGAGGCCGCCCAAGGTGTGAGCCCCGCGCAATTCGCCGCGCTGCAAGCCGAGGGCGGCTTTGCCCTCAGTTGGCATGCCAATGGCCTGTCTTATGGCATTCCACGGCAGATCGACGACTGGCTGGCGGCCGGCGACGATGTGCTGGTCAATGGCTCCCGTGGCCACCTGGCGCAGACCCGCGCACGTTATCCGACGCTGTTGGTGGTGCTGCTGACGGTGGACCAGGCGGTGTTGCGCCAGCGTTTGCTGGCGCGGGGCCGTGAGTCGGTGGCAGACATCGACGCGCGCCTGGCACGCAATGCGCAGTTCAGCGACAGCCTGCAGGCTGCGCCTGGGGTGTTCCTGCTGGATAACTCCGGGCCGTTGGTGC
Source organism: Pseudomonas sp. FP818 (assembly GCF_030687335.1). Lineage (NCBI taxonomy): Bacteria > Pseudomonadati > Pseudomonadota > Gammaproteobacteria > Pseudomonadales > Pseudomonadaceae > Pseudomonas > Pseudomonas sp. FP818. Next base: position 1,680,693 of record NZ_CP117427.1, read on the forward strand.
ATACCGTCGCCCGGTTGCTCGATTGCCTGGAGGAGGGGCACTCGGCATGCGCCTGACCCTGCTGGGCACCGGCGACGCTCGCCAAGTCCCGGTGTATGGCTGCGAATGCGCGGCCTGCACCCTGGCGCGCAGCGATGAACGCCTGCGCCGCCGCGAGTGCAGCGCGCTGATCGAGTGCGGTGAGCAACGCTGGTTGATCGACAGCGGGCTGACGGACCTCACCGAGCGTTTCCCGCCACGCAGCTTCAACGGCATTCTGCAGACCCACTACCATGCCGATCACGCCCAGGGCCTGCTGCACCTGCGCTGGGGCCAGGGCCTGATCATCCCGGTGCATGGCCCGGCAGACCCCGAGGGCCTGTCGGACCTCTACAAGCATCCCGGCATCCTCGATTTCAGCCAGCCCTTCGCCGAGTTCGAGACCCGCCAGTTTGGCGAGCTGACGGTCACCGCGTTGCCCCTGCAACATTCCAAGCCGACCTTGGGCTACCTGCTGCAAGGGCAGGGACGGCGCCTGGCCTACCTGACCGACACCACGGGCCTGCCCCCGGCGACCCTCGACTGGTTGCGGCGCGAGCCTCTGGACGTACTGGTCATCGACTGCTCCATGCCACCGCAACCCCAGGCGCCGCGCAATCACAATGACCTGACCCTGGCCCTGCAATGCATCGACGCGTGCGGCGCCGAGCTTGGCGTGCTGACCCACGTCGGGCACACCCTGGATGCCTGGCTGTTGCAGCATCGCGGTGAACTGCCACCGCATGTGACGGTGGGCTGGGATGGGCGGGTGCTTTAGCTCCATGCCTGGGGCTTTTCAATATCCGGCAAAACAACCGTCAGTCTGCTCTGAAAAATCTGTGCTTGAGTAAAGGTAACTCTGGAGTTATTTTTATTCGGGCCGGAGCAAGGAGGCTGTGGTGCAAAGCAGGCTATTGATCAAGGAACTGCAAGAGGCGGGCTGGGTGTTGGATCGGGTCATGGGCAGCCATCACATTTTCACCCATCGCTATAACCCGTCCACGATACCGGTGCCCCATCCCAAGAAGGATCTGCCCTTGGGCACCGTGCGAAGTATCCGGCAGCGTGCCGGGTTGTTTTCGTTCTAGGTCGGTTTTTTCAGGAGAATATTCATGCAATACCCAATCTGTATCGAATGGGGCGATGACTTTACCGCCACCGGTATCCAGATCCCTGATATTCCAGGCGCGGTGACGGCCGGGGACAGTTTTGAAGAGGCTTACAACGCCGCCGTCGAAGTGGCTCACATCCTGTTGCAGGAGCTGGCTGGCGAAGGCCACGCGATTCCCATGCCGACCTCGGTGGCGACGCACCACGGCAATGAGGAGTACGCCGGGATGGGCTGGGGGATGCTCGAGCTCGATATCTCGCCTTACCTGGGCAAGACCGAGAAGGTCAATGTCACGTTGCCGGGGTATGTGATCCAGCGTATTGACCGTTATGTGCGCGAGCACAAGGTCAAAAGTCGCTCGTCATTCCTGGCGGATGCGGCGCTGGAGAAGTTGGTGCGTTCTTAAAATCGGTGAGTTCGGTGGTGGGGCGTCGAAGCTAAAATGTAGAGCGGATATTTCGTGGGACGGCGAGGATTTGGATTAAGAAACGTGTGTCTTTTTTGCGTTTTCCAAGGGCCATCAGCAAGTTGAATGGGCTTTTTCAAGACGGCATAACCCTTGGGGATTGTAAGGATCCATGTGTTTTGTCAGTAAACCGAACAAGCGGCCAAAGCGTTTCAATAAGACTCAAAGCCCCGGTGGCGGGGTGATTTCCTGCATGAAAGATTAGGCACGGATGACGGGGACCGAGACGGCTTTCTGCGATGAAAGGCGGCGCAGTTGGACCCTGATATCCCAGTTTTTAATCGAATCGGAGATCGCCATGAGTCAAATCAACAACACTGCTGCTCATCCTGGCTGCTGTCCTGAAGGTATGCACGGGCCGTCCAGGGAACCCATGTCTGCCCGTGGGAAACGCTCCCTCAGTACTGATCAGGTTGCCGGGCATCTTACGCGCAGCGGTACGCGTTTTAACGATCGGGACGGGGACGGCAAGACGCAGGTTTCCTACAAGCTCCAGGGTTTCACCGAGCAGCAGAAAACCTGTGCTCGCCGGGCCATGGAGGCTTGGCAAGACGTGGCCAACATCAGTTTTCATGAGAACGCCCGCAAGACGGATGGATCTATAGAGGTGTCCGGCTCCCATCGCATGGAAAGTGGCGTGGCATGGGGGCCGACACGGCACAATCCCGCGGCGAAAGCCACGATCGGTACACGGCGTGCCTCACATGCGCCCAAGGAGGGGAGTTACTTCCACACTACGATGGTTCACGAGATAGGCCATTGCCTGGGGCTGGCGCATCCCGGTGACTACAACGGTGGCGGATCGTACGAGCGGGATGCGAAGTTTGCGCAGGACACCCGGGCCGGTACGGTCATGAGTTATTGGGCAGAGCACAAGAACGCGGGTCATGACTTCAAGGGGCGGATGCCCTCGGCACCCATGATGTATGACATCGCGGCGGTTCAGCGTCTTTATGGTGCCAACCACACTACCCGCAACACAGACACGACCTATGGGTTCAACTCCAATACCGGGCGTGACGTACTGAGCATCAAGAGCGCTGCGGATTCAGCGGTTTTTTGTGTCTGGGACGGCGGCGGTAACGACACCCTGGATTTCTCCGGCTATTCCCAGGACCAAAACACATCAACCTCAATGTGCAATCGTTCTCGGACGTCGGGGGAATGAAAGGTAATGTTTCCATCGCCAAGGGCGTGACCCTGGAAAATGCCGTCGGCGGTGCAGGCAATGATGTGCTGACCGGCAATGATGCAGACAATCGCCTCAAGGGGGGCAGGGGGGCAGACAAGCTGCGCGGAGGCGGCGGGGCGGACATCTTCGTCTACGACAAGGCCAGTGAATCCACGCCGCAGAACCCCGACCTGATCGAGGATTTCACCAGCGGCACCGACAAAGTCGATGTTTCTGGCGCCTTGAGAGAAGCCGGTATCAAACACCTCAACTTCTCCAGTCAATTCAATGGGCAGCCAGGCAATGCCGTGCTGGGTTATGACGCGCGTACGGGGCGTGGCAGTCTGGCGATTGATATGAACGGTAGCGGCAAACCTGACTTGCTATTGACCACTGCCGGTAAAATCCAAGCCACCGATATCGTGACGGGAGGACCGACGCCAACCCCCGGGCCCGCCCCCTTACCCACCCCGGCGCCAACCCCTGTGCCGCCCCCGACTCCGACCCCACCGCCTATGCCGGCACCCGCTCCCGCTGAATCCCTACTCGCGATCTTGACGAGTGTGCTCCAGAGTACCCTCATGCTGTTGCAGGGGCTCATTCGGTTATTTGAGAAGGGCCAGGCAGGGCAAGGGCATCGGTAGGTGAGGGTTGGCACCTGATGGGTTCAGGCTCTTACGGTCGACGCGCCCCTGGACACACTCAAGAAGCGCAGCAAGGCCACCAACGGGAACGCGCTACCCACCAGGATCACCCCAAGCCAGCCGCCGTGTTCATACACACTGCTGGCAATCGCCGAGCCAAAGGCGCCACCGATGAAGATGCTGGTCATGTACAGCGCGTTCAAGCGGCTGCGGCTGTGGGCGTCGAGGGCATAGATGGTGCGCTGGCCGAGGACCATATTCATCTGCACGCAGAAGTCCAGGACCACGCCCGTGACCATCAAGCCGATGACGCTGTAGGCCGGATGTACCAGCGCCGGTAGAAAACTCAGGGCCGCCAGCAACATGGCCAGCAACGAAGCGCGGTGGGTATGGCCGGCGTCTGCCAGGCGCCCACTGATCGGTGCTGCGATGGCGCCGAGGGCACCGACCAGGGCAAACAGGGCGATCTGGCTCTGGCTCAAGCCGTGGTTGCGTGAGAGTTCCAGGGGCACGGCGGTCCAGAACAGGCTGAAGGCAGCGAACAGGCAACCCTGGTAGAACGCCCGTTGGCGCAGCAACGGTTGCTCGCGCAGCAGGGTGGCCAACGAGCGCAACAACTGGCCATAGCTGGCACTGTGGTCCGGCTGGCGTTTGGGTACGGTCAACAACAGCACCACGCTGATAATGGCCATCATCGCGGCTGCGGCCATGAACATCGCCCGCCAGCCGAAGTGGTCCGCCACCAGGCTGGACACCGGCCGTGCCAGCAGGATGCCCAGCAACAGGCCACCCATGATGCTGCCCACCACCCGGCCACGGGACTCGGCAGGTGCCAAGTGCGCGGCCAGGGGAATCAGGATCTGCACTGACACCGAGCTGAAGCCAATCAGCAACGACACCAACAGGAACAGGTTCGGTTCTTTGGTGAAGGCTGCACCCAACAGGCTGGCGATGGCGACCACGGTGGTGATGATCATCAGCCGACGGTTTTCCAGCAGGTCGCCCAGCGGCACCAGGAAGAATAGGCCCAGGGCATAGCCAATCTGGGTCAGGGACACGATCAGGCTGGCCATGGCGGGTGTCAGGCCGATGTCCGGGGCAATCAACTCAATGATCGGTTGTGCGTAGTAGATGTTGGCGACGATGGCGCCGCAGCAGAACGCAAACAGCAGCACCATGCCACGGGTCATGGTGGCGGTAGCGGGTGAGGTAGCGGTCATGGTGTTCTCGTTAAAACGGGGAAGGATGGCGTGAAGGTTAAAGGGTAGGCGAGGGAGGGGGTAAAGTGTTACTGATGATTTCAGTCATGCCTGGCATTAATGCCTTGCGCAGAACCTAATGTGGGAGCGGGCTCGCCCGCGATGGCGGCGTGTCAGGTTAGAAATACCTGGCTGATACACCGCTATCGCGGGCAAGCCCGCTCCCACATTTTTTGAACGAGTTTTGTCAGTTATTGACCGTTGTAGATCTGGTCGAAGACCCCGCCATCATTGAAGTGGGTTTTCTGCACGGTGCGCCAGTCGCCAAAAGTCTTCTCTACCGAGAGGAAGTCAACTTTCGGGAAACGGTCGGTGTATTTGGCCAGCACCGCTGGGTCACGTGGACGCAGGTAGTTGTTGGCGGCAATTTCCTGGCCTTCGGCCGACCACAGGTATTTCAGGTAGTCATCGGCCACCGCACGGGTGCCTTTCTTCTCGACCACTTTGTCGACCACCGACACCGGCGGCTCGGCTTCAGCGGAAACGCTTGGGTAAACCACTTCGAACTGATCGCGGCCGAACTCACGAGCAATCATTTCCGCTTCGTTTTCAAAGGTCACCAGCACGTCGCCGATCTGGTTGGTCATGAACGTGGTGGTCGCGGCACGGCCACCGGTATCGAGCACCGGTGCCTGCTTGAACAGCTTGCCGACAAAGTCCTTGGCCTTGTTTTCATCGCCGCCGTTCTTCAGCACATAGCCCCAGGCCGACAGGTAGGTGTAGCGCCCGTTACCGGAAGTCTTGGGGTTGGGCACGATCACCTGTACGCCATCCTTGAGCAGGTCCGGCCAGTCTTTCAGGGCCTTGGGGTTGCCCTTGCGTACGATAAATACGGTGGCGGAAGTGAATGGCGCGCTGTTGTTCGGCAGGCGGGTGACCCAGTTGTCGGGCACCAGTTTGCCGTTGTCCGCCAGGGCGTTGATGTCGGTGGCCATGTTCATGGTGATCACGTCAGCCGGCAGGCCGTCGATGACCGAGCGCGCCTGTTTGCTGGAACCGCCGAAGGACATCTGCAAGGTCAGCTTGTCGTTCGGGTGTTCGGCTTGCCAGTGCTTCTGGAACGCCGCGTTGTAGTCCTTGTAGAAGTCACGCATCACGTCATACGAGACGTTGAGCAGGGTGGTCGAGGCGGCCTGGGCGCCGATAGACAGTGCAAGGCCGGCGGCCAGGAGCGAAGCGCTAACGAGTTTTTTCACTGCTCATTCCTTGTTGTTCGCGAAGGTGGTGGCTTATACCCCACGACTATAGCCGCGGTGGCATAGACGCTTAAAGATTAAAAAGAACTTTGCTTATTCCACTTTTTTATAGAGCCCGTTGCCGCAGCGCGAACAGAAGGCCGCGTTGGGTTCGTGGCTGCTTTTCTTGCACACCGGGCAGTCGTGTTGCAATTGCTCGCCGCGCATGGCGTTGGCCAGTTCGGCGGTAAAGATCCCGGTGGGCACGGCGATGATCGAGTAGCCGGTGATCATCACCAGCGACGAGATCACCTGGCCCAGCGGGGTCTTGGGCACGATGTCGCCAAAGCCCACGGTGGTCAGGGTCACGATGGCCCAGTAGATGCCCTTGGGAATGCTGGTAAAGCCATGCTCCGGGCCCTCGATCACGTACATCAGGGTGCCGAACACCGTCACCAGGGTGCAGACGCTGACCAGGAACACCACGATCTTTTGCTTGCTGCCGCGCAGCGCCGACATCAGGTAGTTGGCTTGCTTGAGGTACGGGCTGAGCTTGAGCACCCGGAAGATCCGCAACATGCGGATGATGCGGATAATCAGCAGGTACTGGGCGTCGCTGTAGTACAGGGCGAGGATGCCGGGGACGATGGCCAGCAAGTCCACCAGCCCGTAGAAACTGAAGGCATAGCGCAATGGCTTGGGCGAACAATACAGGCGCAGGCCGTACTCGATGGCGAAGATCAGCGTGAAGCCCCACTCGATATAGGCCAGCACATCGGCGTAGTTCTGGTGCACGACGTCGATGCTGTCGAGCATCACGATCACCAGGCTGGCGAGGATGATCAGCAACAGGATGCCGTCGAAGCGCCGCCCGGCCGCCGTGTCGCTCTGGAAAACCATGACGTAGAGCCGCTGGCGCCAGTCGTTGTTACTGTCCATGAAGTCCGCCTGAATCGAAGATCTGCGAAGCCTAGGGGGATTCGAACGGGCTGTCCATGTTGGACCGGTGCCGCAGACGCAGGGTGGCGCGCACCAGCCAGCAGGCGAGGATAAACGGCGCAGTCAGCGGTGCCAGGTGCAGGCCGGCGAAGCCTGGGGCAAGCAGGCATGCCAGGAGGATGCCGAGCAGGGGCAGCCAGGGTTGGCGTCGGTACTGGCTGAGGGCCAGGGCGGCAAGCGCCGGGTTATAGCTGTGCAGGCCGAGCAGGGCGCCAGCGCGGTCGTCGAGCAGCAGGCCGAGTGCCATGCCGCTGCAGGCGCCCACCACGGCCCACAGCGCTGCGCGAGGGCTGGCCAGCAGCAGGCCAAGGGCGATCAGCACGCCGGCCAGTGGTTGATCCAGCAGCACGATCTGCCCCAGGCCGATCAGCGGAGCGCTTAGCCAGTCCAGGGTGTCCGGCGTAGTGATAGGCAGCGCGGCAGGTGCGACCGTGCCGAGCAACAGCCAGCCTAACCCGACGAAGGGCACGGTATAGGCAGGCAAGTCATCGCCATGGCCCGTGCGCTTGACCCATTGCCGGGTCAGGATCGCACTCAGGCCGCCGCAGGCCAGGATCAGCGGCGGCAGCAAGGCCGACCAGGCGAAATGCTGGCTGATCAGTAATCCCAGCAACACACCGTTGTAGCTATAGAGCCCAGCCTGGCGCTCGGCCTTGGGATAGTCGCGGCGCTGGGCCGTGAGCAGGCCGGCGACCCCGCCCAGCAGCGCACCGCCGAGCAGGGCCGGGGCGCAGGTGAGGATCGCCAGCAGGCAGAGCAGGCCACACAGCGGGTGGCGTTGCAGGAATATCTGGCTGAAGCCGTTGAGCAGGGCTTCGGCCCAGTCGGGGCAGGTTGGGTTGGGCATGGTGAGGGAGTCAGGGAGACCGAGTTGCCCTTATCGCAGGCAAGCCCGCTCCCCCATTTTGATTGGCGAACCCAATCAAATGTGGGGGCGGGCTTGCTCGCGATAAGGCCCGAACAGACGCTAGATCAACGTCTCAATGCGCAGCGAGTTGGTCGACCCCGGTTGCCCAAACGGCACCCCCGCCGTGATCAACAAGGTATCCCCACGCTGTGCCATGCCTTGGGCCTGGGCGATTTCCAGCGCGGTGGAACACACCTCGTCCACCTGCCTCAAGCGGTCATTGACCACCGAATGCACACCCCAGGCCACGCTCAAGCGGCGCGCAGTGGACAGGTTGGGCGTGAGGTTGAGGATCGGCACCGCCGGGCGCTCCCGTGCTGCACGCAGGCTGGAGCTGCCCGACTCGCTGTAGTTCACCAGCACCGCCACCGGCAGGATGCTGCTGATCCGACGGATCGCGCAGCTGATGGCGTCGGACACCGTGGCATCGGCCTTGGGTCGGCTTACATCCAGTTGGGTCTGGTAGTTCGGGCCGTTCTCCACCTGGCGGATGATCTTGCTCATCATCTGCACCGCTTCCAACGGGTATTCGCCGGACGCGGTTTCGGCCGACAGCATCACCGCATCGGCGCCTTCGGCCACGGCATTGGCCACGTCGGTGACTTCAGCGCGGGTGGGGGCCGGCGAGAAGCGCATGGACTCGAGCATCTGTGTGGCCACCACCACCGGTTTGCCCAGCTGGCGGCAGGTGCTGATGATGTCTTTCTGGATTTGCGGCACGCTTTCGGCCGGCACTTCCACGCCCAGGTCCCCTCTGGCGACCATGATCGCATCGCTCAGCTCGGCGATTTCCTGCAGGTAGCGCACCGCCGAGGGTTTTTCGATCTTCGCCATCAAGAACGCCTTGTCACCGATCAGCTCGCGGGCTTCGCGGATATCTTCGGGGCGTTGCACAAACGACAGCGCCACCCAGTCCACGCCCAGCTCCAGGCCGAAGCTCAGGTCGCGGCGGTCCTTGGCGGTCAGTGGGCTGAGTTCCAACAAGGCTTGTGGGACGTTCACCCCTTTACGGTCGGACAGTTCGCCGCCATTCAACACTGTGGTGTCGATCGCGTCGGCATGCTTGGTAATCACCCGCAGGCGCAGCTTGCCGTCATCCAGCAACAGGTCCATGCCCGGCTCCAGGGCCTTGATGATTTCCGGGTGGGGCAGGTTGACCCGGCGCTGATCGCCCGGTGTCGGGTCAAGGTCCAGGCGCAATGCCTGGCCACGCACCAGTTGCACCTTGCCTTCGGCGAAACGCCCGACCCGCAGCTTGGGCCCTTGCAGGTCCATCAGGATCCCCAGGGGGTAATTGAGCTGGCGTTCAACCTGGCGGATCCATTGGTAGCGCTGGGCATGGTCGGCGTGCTCGCCATGGCTGAAGTTCAGGCGAAAGATGTTCACCCCGGCTTCCACCAGCTCGCGGATGTCATCAATACCGTCGGTGGCCGGCCCCAGGGTGGCGAGGATTTTGACCTTCTTGTCAGGCGTCATGGGCAGCAGTCTCAAGTATCAAAATGGCGCGGAAGTCGTTGACGTTGGTACGGGTCGGCTCGGTGACGATCAACGCGTCGAGTGCCGCGAAATAGCCGTAGCCATTGTTGTTATCCAGCTCATCGCTGGCCGACAGGCCCAGGGCCTCGGCGCGGGCGTAGCTGGTGGGGGTCATGATTGCCCCGGCGTTGTCTTCTGAGCCGTCGATGCCGTCGGTGTCACCGGCCAGGGCGTAGACGCCGGGCAGGCCCTTGAGGCTGTCGGTCAGGCTCAGCAGGAATTCGGCGTTGCGTCCGCCACGGCCATTGCCGCGCACGGTCACGGTGGTCTCGCCGCCGGACAGGATCACGCAGGGTGCCGCCAGTGGCTGGCCGTGCTGCACGATTTGCCGGGCAATGCCGGCGTGGACCTTGGCCACGTCCCGCGCTTCGCCTTCCAGATCACCGAGGATCAGTGGGCTGAAACCGGCCTGGCGCACTTTCACCGCCACCGCTTCGAGGGATTGCTGCGGCCGTGCGATCAATTGGAAATGGCTGCGCGCCAGGCACGGGTCGCCGGGTTTGACCGTCTCTGATTCCGGGTTCTGCAACCAGCTGCGCACCGAGGCCGGCACTTCGATCTGGTAACGCTTGAGAATCGCCAGCGCCTGTTGCGAGGTGCTCGGGTCGCCTACGGTCGGGCCGGAGGCAATCACCGTGGCCTGGTCGCCCGGCACATCGGAAATCGCGTAGGTGTAGACCGTGGCCGGCCAGGCGGCCTTGGCCAGGCGCCCACCCTTGATCGCCGAGAGGTGCTTGCGCACGCAATTCATCTCGCCGATGGTCGCGCCGGATTTGAGCAGGGCTTTGTTGATGGCTTGTTTGTCGGCCAGGGTGATACCCGCTGCCGGCAACGCCAACAGGGCCGAACCGCCGCCAGACAGCAGGAAGATCACCCGGTCGTCTTCGCCCAGGTTGCTGATCAGCGCCAGCACACGCTTGGCCACGGCCTGGCCGGCGGCATCCGGCACGGGGTGCGCTGCTTCGACCACTTCGATTTTCTGGCAGGGTGCGCCGTGGCCGTAGCGTGTGACCACCAGGCCCGAAACCTCGCCCTGCCAGCTGTTTTCCACGACCAGGGCCATGGCGGCTGCGGCTTTGCCCGCGCCGATCACGATCACCCGGCCGCTGCGGTCGGCGGGCAGATAAGGTTCGAGGACTTGCCGGGGGTGGGCAGCGTCGATGGCTGTGGCAAACAGCTCGCGAAGCAGGTGTTGCGGATCGACCGACATAAGCGGGCTCCCGGATTCTTGTTATTGGGTTTGACGCGTGGAATGAGGGCCAAATGTGGGAGCAGGCAAACCAGCTCCCACCAGGGATTGCATTCCGAAAGGGGGGGTTACTTATCGCGAATCGAGAAATTCGCCATATGCTCCAGCCCCTTGATCAGCGCCGAATGGTCCCAGTTGCCGCCGCCAATCGCGGTGCAGGTACTGAACACTTGCTGGGTACCGGCGGTGTTGGGCAGGTTGATCCCCAGCTCCTTGGCGCCGGCCAGGGCCAGGTTCAGATCCTTCTGGTGCAGGTTGATACGGAAACCCGGATCGAAGGTGCCCTTGATCATCCGTTCGCCATGCACTTCGAGGATCTTCGACGAGGCGAAGCCACCCATCAGCGCTTCGCGCACCTTGGCCGGATCTGCACCGTTCTTTGCGGCGAACAGCAGCGCTTCGGCCACCGCCTGGATGTTCAGCGCCACGATGATTTGGTTTGCCACCTTGGCGGTCTGGCCATCGCCATTGCCGCCCACCAGGGTGATGTTCTTGCCCATGCTCTGGAACAGCGCCAGGGCGCGTTCGAACGTTTGCGGCTCGCCGCCGACCATGATGCTCAGGGTCGCGGCCTTGGCACCGACTTCACCGCCCGACACTGGGGCGTCGAGGTACTGCGCGCCGGTGGCGTTGATCTTTGCGGCAAAGGCCTTGGTGGCGGTGGGTGAGATCGAACTCATGTCGATCACCACTTTGTTCGGCGACAGGCCTGCGGCAACACCGTCGGCGCGGAACAGCACGTCATCGACCTGGGGGGTATCGGGCACCATGACGATGATGAATTCCGCTTCCTGGGCCACTTGCTGCGGGTTGGCCAGGGCCACGGCACCGGCGGCGATCAACTCGGCGGGCGCCTTGCCGTGGTGCTCGGAGAGGAACAGTTGGTGACCTGCTTTCTGCAGGTTCGCGGCCATGGGTTGGCCCATGATGCCGGTGCCGATAAAGCCGATTTTAGCCATGATGAAATCCTCTTTTTATTAGTTGTGCAGGTCTGGCACTGCCCCCTGTGGGGTCGCTCAGATGGCGTTATGGCTCTTGAGCCAACCCAGGCCAGCCTCGGTAGTGGTCAACGGCTTGTACTCACAGCCGACCCACCCCTGATAGCCAATGCGATCCAGATGCTCGAACAGGAACCGGTAGTTGATCTCCCCGGTGCCTGGCTCGTTGCGCCCCGGGTTGTCCGCCAGCTGGATATGGTTGATCTGATCCAGCTGCGTGGCCATGGTGCGCGCCAGGTCGCCTTCCATGATTTGCATGTGATAGATGTCGTACTGCAGGAACAGGTTGGCACTGCCCACCTGTTCGCGAATCGCCAGGGCCTGCGCGGTGTTGTTCAGGTAGAAGCCTGGAATGTCGCGGGTGTTGATCGCTTCCATCACCAGCTTGATCCCCACCGCCTGCAGCTTGTCGGCTGCGTACTTGAGGTTGGCGACGAAGGTTTTTTCCAGGGTGGCGTCATCCACACCGGCGGGGCGAATCCCCGCCAGACAGTTGATCTGGGTATTGCCCAGCACCTGGGCGTAGGCGATGGCCAGGTTGACCCCGGCGCGGAACTCTTCGACCCGGTCCGGGTGGCAAGCCAGGCCGCGCTCGCCGCTGGCCCAGTCACCGGCCGGCAGGTTGAACAGCACTTGGGTCAAGCCGTGGGCGTCGAGTTGTGCCTTGATTTCGGCGGAGCTGAACTCGTAGGGGAACAGGTATTCCACCCCACTGAAACCGGCATCGGCGGCGGCTTTGAAGCGGGCGAGAAAGTCCTGTTCGGTAAACAGCATGGACAGGTTGGCAGCAAAACGCGGCATGGGGTTCTCCTTAATCGAGCAATGAAATGGCAGTCGGTGCGTCGTTGCCCACCAGTGCCAGATCTTCAAATTCGTTGACGGCGTTGATCTCGGTGCCCATGGAAATATTGGTCACGCGCTCCAGAATAATCTCGACAATCACCGGCACCTTGAACTCTTCGATCATTTCCTGGGCCTTGCGCAGCGCGGGCTGGATCTGGCCCGGCTCGAACACACGCAGGGCCTTGCAACCCAGGCCTTCGGCGACGGCAACGTGGTCGACGCCATAACCGTTAAGTTCCGGGGCGTTGAGGTTGTCGAAAGACAACTGCACACAGTAGTCCATTTCAAACCCGCGCTGGGCCTGGCGGATCAGTCCCAGGTAGGAGTTGTTTACCACCACGTGGATGTACGGCAGCTTGAACTGCGCACCCACGGCCAGCTCTTCGATCATGAACTGGAAGTCATAGTCGCCGGACAGCGCCACCACCTTGCGGCTCGGGTCGGCCTTGACCACGCCCAGTGCGGCCGGAATGGTCCAGCCCAATGGGCCGGCCTGGCCGCAGTTGATCCAGTGGCGCGGCTTGTAGACGTGCAGGAACTGCGCACCGGCAATCTGCGACAGGCCGATGGTGCTGACGTAGCAGGTGTCTTTGCCGAACACCTGGTTCATCTCTTCGTACACCCGTTGCGGCTTGACCGGGACGTTGTCGAAGTGGGTCTTGCGGTGCAGGGTGGCTTTGCGCTGCTGGCAATCATGCAACCAGGCGCTGCGGTCCTTGAGCTTGCCGGCGGCTTTCCACTCGCGGGCCACTTCGATAAACATCGTCAGCGCGGCACCGGCGTCGGACACGATGCCCAGGTCCGGGGTGAACACACGGCCGATTTGCGTCGGCTCGATGTCAACGTGAATGAACTTGCGACCTTCGGTATACACCTCCACCGAGCCGGTGTGACGGTTGGCCCAGCGGTTGCCGACGCCCAATACCACGTCGGACTTGAGCATCGTAGCGTTGCCATAACGGTGTGAGGTTTGCAGGCCGACCATGCCCACCATCAGCGGGTGATCGTCGGGGATGGTGCCCCAGCCCATCAGCGTCGGGACCACTGGGATACCGGTCAGTTCGGCAAATTCCACCAACAGCTCGCTGGCGTCGGCATTGATCACGCCGCCGCCGCTGACCAGCAGCGGGCGTTCAGCCTGGTCGAGCATGGCCAGGGCTTTCTCGACCTGGATGCGTGTGGCCAGTGGCTTGGCCAACGGCAGTGGCTGGTAGGCGTCGATGTCGAACTCGATCTCGGCCATCTGCACGTCGAACGGCAAGTCGATCAGCACCGGGCCGGGGCGCCCGGAGCGCATTTCATAGAAGGCTTTCTGGAACGCATACGGCACTTGGCCAGGTTCGAGCACGGTGGTCGCCCACTTGGTCACTGGCTTGACGATGCTGGTGATGTCCACGGCCTGGAAGTCTTCCTTGTGCATGCGGGCACGGGGCGCTTGCCCGGTGATGCACAGGATCGGGATCGAGTCGGCCGAGGCGCTGTACAGGCCGGTGACCATGTCAGTGCCCGCCGGGCCCGAAGTGCCGATGCACACGCCGATATTGCCGGCCTTGGTGCGGGTATACCCCTCGGCCATGTGCGAAGCGCCTTCCACGTGGCGAGCGAGGACGTGATCGATGCCGCCGACCTTTTGCAGGGCCGAATACAACGGGTTGATCGCGGCGCCTGGGATACCGAAGGCGGTGTCTACACCCTCACGGCGCATCACCAGAACGGCGGCTTCGATTGCTCTCATTTTGCTCATGGTTTTGGTGCCTCTTGCGTTTTGTAATTGTATACAAGTGGTGTTGCTTCAAAGTGTATTCACGGCGAGCGGCGCAGGTCAATCCATTTTATTCTCACGCCTGTGCATTCGTCGGAAGGCTTTTTAGCGGGATTATTTCGACGTATGGTGCGTATGTTTCGAAATATTGTATACAAAAAATAAATCTATTGTGTTCTATTTGTTGTATCCGGCTTCTGATCATTCAGAGCCCAAAGGCTTTCTCAATAACAAGATAAGGACGGCACCCATGAGCGCTCTAACCTTGAAAGTCGCAGTCAACCTGGTCAGCCAGGCCATCACCGCTGGCCGCACCATTGCCGCTGCACCGCTGACCATCGCGGTGCTCGACAGCGGCGGGCACCTGATCACCCTGCAACGCGAAGACGGCGCCAGCCTGCTGCGCCCGCAAATCGCTATCGGCAAGGCCTGGGGCGCGATTGCCCTGGGCAAGGGCTCGCGCCTGCTGGCCCTGGATGCCCAGCAACGCCCGGCATTTATCGCCGCGCTGAACAGCCTGGGGCAGGGCGGCGTGGTGCCGGCGCCGGGCGGCGTGTTGATCCGGGACCCGGCAGGGGTGGTGCTGGGGGCGATCGGGATCAGTGGGGATACGTCGGATATTGATGAGCAGTGCGCGATCAGCGCGATTGAAGGGGTGGGGTTGTTGGCGGATGCGGGGGTGAGTGCTTGATTTCTCGGGGCTTGTAAGAACCTCATCGCGAGCAAGCCCGCGTTTTGACCTGTGAACACGGTCAAAATGTGGGAGCGGGCTTGCTCGCGATAGGGGCGACTCGGTCTTAAACCTAAACCCAAATTGCATCCCACAACGGATAGTCGCCAATCCTCTCCACCAATCCCGCCCTCAATGGGTTGGCCACCACATACCTAGCCATCTTCACCAGATCATCCTCCTTGCGCAGCGCGCGATCATGAAAACTGGTTTGCCAAAGCCTTCCCTTGCGGCCAGTGGCACCATTGACTGAACGGGTGCTTTTGGATTTTACCTGGCACATCAAGTCCCCCAGGGAGCCCTTTTGCAGGTCGATCAGCCAGTGAAAGTGGTCGGGCATCACCACCCAGGCCAGAGAGTTCGCCAGCCCTTGATAGTGGGCAAGCCTGAACTGCCAGACCACCAGGCGGCCCAGGTGGAAATCGCTGAAGATCGGCACGCGCTCGTGGGTGTTGGTGGTGATTAGGTAGATGCGGTTGGTTTCGCTGAACCGGCCAATGCGTAGGCGGTGTGAGGTGGCTCGATCAGGCATTCCGTTGCCTCTCTTCAGATGGGGTCTTGAGAGGCTAGATCGAGGAGTTTGAGGCTGATGGGCAGGCTTTTGGCAGGATGTGTCTGGGAGGGCACTTTCGCGAGCAAGCCCGCTCCCACATGGGATCTTCGTTGTTCATACATTTTGTGTCTGGCACAGTTCTAGTGTGGGAGCGGGCTTGCTCGCGAATCTTGGCCACACCACGGTCCCTCAGTCCGGCTCACACCCCTTCAACACCAGCCGAATAATCGTCTGCGCCGCCGCTTCATAATCGGCCTCATCCAGCTTGGCCTTGCCGGTCACCGCTGAGATCTGCCAGTCGAAGTCGGCATAGGTCTGGGTCGCTGCCCAGATGCTGAACATCAGGTGGTTGGGGTCGATGGCGGCGATCAGGCCGCGATCGACCCAGCTCTGGATGCAGTCGATGTTGTGCTTGGCCTGGGCGTTGAGCTGCTGCACCTGCTCGGGGCTCAGGTGTGGCGCGCCGTGCATGATTTCGCTGGCGAACACTTTCGAGGCAAAGGGCAGATCGCGGGAGATGCTGATCTTCGAGCGAATATAGCTGCTCAGCACTTGCTTGGGGTCACCGTCCGGGTTGAAGGGGGTGGAGGCGGCCAGGATCGGCTCGATGATGCTTTCGAGCACCTCGCGGTAGAGGTTGTCCTTGGACTTGAAGTAGTAATAGACGTTGGGTTTGGGTAGCCCGGCCTTGGCGGCGATGTCGCTGGTTTTGGTCGCGGCGAAGCCCTTGTCGGCAAACTCCTCGCTGGCTGCCCGCAGGATCAGTTCTTTGTTGCGCTCGCGAATGGTGCTCATAGACCAGATGATTCCTTGCCAGGACAGGCGGTTGCGCATGGTAGCACCGGCGATCCGCGGGCCTCAAGAATCTGCCCGCGACGCTTTGTACCACGCTATGCTGAGAAATATCCCACATTAAGGACGTCCGATTCATGGCAGGAAGCAGCTTGTTGGTATTGATTGATGACATCGCCGCCGTCCTCGACGACGTGGCCCTGATGACAAAAATGGCCGCCAAGAAAACCGCCGGGGTGCTGGGGGATGACTTGGCGCTCAATGCCCAGCAAGTTTCCGGCGTGCGCGCCGAGCGGGAAATCCCGGTGGTGTGGGCGGTTGCCAAGGGCTCGTTTATCAACAAGCTGATCCTGGTGCCCACCGCGCTGTTGATCAGCGCCTTCGCGCCCTGGGCGGTCACCCCACTGTTGATGCTCGGCGGCGCCTATCTGTGTTTCGAGGGCTTTGAAAAGCTCGCCCATAAATTCCTCCACAGCAAGGCTGAAGATCAGGCCGAACATGCCCAGTTGGTCGCAGCCGTGGCCGATCCGGCAACGGACCTGGTGGCCTTCGAAAAGGACAAGATCAAGGGCGCCATCCGCACCGACTTTATCCTCTCGGCCGAAATCATCGCGATCACCCTGGGCACCGTGGCGGATGCGCCGTTGATGCAGCAAGTGATCGTGCTGTCGGGCATCGCCCTGGTCATGACCATCGGCGTGTACGGCCTGGTGGCCGGTATCGTCAAGCTCGATGACCTGGGCCTGTGGATGTCGCAAAAGCCCGGCCAGTGGGTACGTGATATCGGCAACGGACTTCTGCGAACCGCACCGTACATGATGAAAAGCCTGTCGGTGATCGGCACGGCGGCAATGTTCATGGTCGGCGGTGGCATCCTCACCCACGGCGTGCCCGCGGTGCATCACTGGATTGAAAGCGTGAGCCAGAGTATCGGTGGCATCTCCTGGCTGGTGTCGACCCTGCTCAATGCCGTCGCGGGGATCATCGCCGGGGCAGTGGTGCTGGCGCTGGTGTCTGTAGCGAGCAAGGCGTGGCGCGCCTTGAGGGGCTAGGCGTTACTGCAGCGCGCTGTAGCCTTTTTCGCTGAACGCCTTGAACAGCTGCGCTTCCGAGCCTGCGGAAACACTGCCGAACTGGCCAAAACCCTGTACGTGCTGATCGTTTTGCTGGGCTGGGCCCTGACGCTCCAAGTCCTCGCGGCCATCAATATAGGTTGCCACTTTGGCCAGGTTATAGGCGGCATTGGCACGTGATTCGGGGTCGCGATTGGCTGCGCTCCAATCGCCGGTTTGCTGCTTAAGCTGATTGATGAAGTTGCTTGCAAAAGGACCATCTTGTTTGAGGATGTCCTTGAGGATCGGGGTGTCTTTGAAGATTTGCCCTGCGCTGCGATTATCGCCGCGCGGTCGGCCATAGGCGCCTCTGGGGGCGTCCAGATGAGGTTTTGTTGAGGCTTGGGATTCAGCCGCCGGGGGCGCGGCGAGGGTGGGTGCCGTGAGGGTGGGTTGGGAAACCGATATCGTCATGTTGAAGTTCCACTGGAAAGTTCGAGGTGGGCAGAGTGCGGTCAGCCTGTTTTGTGTCGGGCTTATCAGCATGGGGGCCTGGACTTTAAGTGGCAGGGGCGTACGAACTGGTTCCGAGGGGTGGGCTGCTGACAGCCGAAAAAAAAGGCCATCGAACGTTTCGATGGCCTTTTTGCACGCTGGGTAAAGTTATTCGGCAATCTGCAACTTGCGCGACTCGGTATACACATACCGCACTTTTTCATACTCGAACGGCGAGTTCATCTGGCCGTAGCGAAAGCTGGTCTGGTAGCGCTTGTCTACTGCGCGCAGGGCCCAGATTTCCGGGTGGTTGGAGCTGACCTCGGACACGTTGAGGTAGTTGATCTGCGATTCGGCGGTGTAGTCGACGAGCAGGCCACCGGTGTCGCGCAGGTTCGATGGGCCGAGGATCGGCAGGATCAGGTAGGCGCCGCCCGGTACGCCGTAGAAGCCCAGGGTCTGGCCGAAGTCTTCGCTCTGGCGCGGCAGGCCCATGGCGGTAGCCGGGTCCCACAGCCCGGCGATGCCGATAGTGGTGTTGACCAACAGGCGGCCGGTGGTTTCCAGGGAGCGGTGGCCCTTGAGTTGCAGCAGGCTGTTCATCAGGTTGGGCACATCGCCCAGGTTGTTGAAAAAGTTGCTCACCCCGGTGCGCAGGAAGCTGGGGGTGACGTAGCGATAGCCGTCGACCACGGGCAGGAATACCCATTGGTCGAAGCGGTAGTTGAAGTGGTACACCCGACGGTTCCACGACTCCAGCGGGTCATAGACGTTGAGGGCGTTGAGGGTCGAGCGCTCGAACTCGCGCTGATCCAGGCCAGGGTTGAACTTGAGCTTGCTCAAGGGCTCCTTGAAGCCATCCTGGTCGATCACGGTCGGTGCATGAGCCTTGCTGTTGTCCGCGTTGGCAACGCCTGCACAGAGTAAGGCGGCAAGAAGCAGGAGATGTTTAGCCACGGAAAAACTCCAGCATGGCGTCGGCGTTGACGCGGTAATTGAGGTTGCCGCAGTGGCCGCCCAGCGGGTAGACGGTCAAGCGATCGCCGAAGGTCTTGCGCAAGAAGCCCAGGTCGCCAGGGCCGAGGATCACGTCGTCGGCGTTGTGCATCACGGCGATTTTCGGGCTGTCACGCAGGTAATCCTCGAGGGCGTACAGGCTCACCTGGTCGATCAGTTGCAGCAGGCTGCCGCCGTCGGAGCGGGCGCGCCACATCGGGATCACTTGTTCGGTCAGGTAGCAGTCGAAATCACACTGCAGCGCACGCTTGAGGAACGGCGTGAGGCTGGTGCTTTCGGTGATTGGGTATTTGGGCGGGATGATCAGGCCGCGACGGTTGATCAGGTCCGAGGTAAAGGCGATATCGGCCGCCGAGAAGCGGAACGAGGTGCCGATCAGCATCGCCATCTGCTCGTTGGTCAGGTGCTCCTTGGAGTTCTGGAAGTCGTAGAGCAGGGCATCGTTCATGTCGATATAGCCCTTTTGCTGGAAGTAGCGGGTCAGCTTGTTCAACACCAGCTCATAGAAGGTGGTGCTGTTGTTGATGCCCTTGACCTCGGTCTGCACCAGCTTGTCGAGGTTGGTGATGGAGGTATAGAGGTTGACCGGCGGGTTCAGCAGCAGCACTTTCTTGAAGTTGAAGCTGCGTCGTGTCTCGTCCAGTTTGGCGACGAACGCCGCGTCCAGCGCCCCCAGGCTGTAGCCGGTGAGGTAGAAGTCGGTGACCGGCAGCGTGGCGTTTTGTGCGCGCACGGCCTGCATCACGCGGTACATGTCTTCGGCGTCTTCCTGGGTGATGCCGGGTGTGGCAAAGCGCGAGGCGGCGCTGATGAAGTCGAAGCTGGTGGGCGACGACAGTTGGACGACATGGTAGCCGGCCTTGTAGTACAGCTTTTTCAGGTATTCGTTGAGAGAGCTGTCAAAACGCGCGCCGGTGCCGGCGATCAGGAAGATCAGTGGCGCGGCGCGATCCTGTTTGGCAATGCGGTAGGTGAGCTTCTTCACCGCCCAGAAGTTGTCGGGCAGGCTGAATTCACGCTCCGGGCGCATGTTCAGGTTGTAGTCGGATTGGTTGATGTCATCAATGGATGGCAAATCCGGCCGCAAGTCCGGTGGCGTTGTGGCGATGGTCGCTTCGAACGGGTTGGTCAAAGGATAGCCATAGCTGGCCGGGTCGACGTCGACCGCCAGTGCTGACGCACTCAAAAAAAGGCCACCCAACAGGGCAGCGCAGCGCAAGGAACGGAGCATGACTAAATCCCTAAGAGGAAACGTGCTTAATGAAGTTCGCAGGCTATGACCACCGCGTTATCGCCGAAGTGCCAGCCATCGGCACTTAATATCGGAAAAAACATAGGAATCGAGGTAATAGTATGCAGACGATACACTTTGGCACGCTTTGATGAATAGTTATCTGTGCGCAACCCTTGCCAATGGCCCTGGGGAGATTAAGCTGGGCGCCGTTTTCGTCTATCGGAGTGCCCTTATGTCCCGTCGTTTGCCGCTGATCCTGCTGCTGTTGGCCTTGCCGTTATGGCTGGCTGCCAGTTATGGCGCCCGTTATGGGTTTATGGAGGACGGGCAGTGGGTGGGCATCTGCGTTGACGATGCCAGCCGCTGGGAGTGCCAGTTACGGGCGAACCTGGGTTTGATGATCCACTTCAAGGTCATGGGCTGGGCGGCGCTGGTCACCGCGGTGCTGGCGTTTGTACTGCCAGGCCGTGCCGGTTGGGGTTTGGCGGTGTTGGGGCTGGCGTTCGGGATTCCGGCATTGGCGTTGTACAACACCAATTTTGCGGTGTTTGCCTTGGTGATTGCCGGGTTGCGGTTGGTCAGGGCGCCTCGGGCTGCCTGATAGGGCCAATCGCAGCATAGGTATCTACACAACTCTTTAGCTTATTGGGTTTGTGTACATATCCGATGCTGGGGTCATGGCCACTCAGGGGGCCGCCCTGACGGCGGCTCACTTTGGAAAAGCCGACGGCCCGCGTGGTTTAACGGGGCGCCTAAGATCAAAATCACAAGCAAAGCGAGGCGGCCTGACAGCCGACCTGATCGTCGAAGCGTGCGCATATACCTGTGGGAGCTGGCTTGTCGGATCGCCGCATCGCTGCGATGGCGCTGTATCGGTCGATAAATGTATTGGCTGATGTACCGCCATCGCAGGCAAGCCAGCTCCCACAGGGGGGAATGCAGCTTCGCGCTCTGGCTTTGCTGTTGCTCTGCTTTTGATCTGGCTTTTGATCTTGATCTTAGGCGCCCCGTTAAACCACGATGGCCGCAGGCTGGTATTGCGCAGTGGGCACCCCGGCATGGATGCCGGGGTAGCCGCGACACGGCCATGGATGGCCGATCGCGGCGGGCCCACGGAGCAATGCCTGACTGCGGGCATGCCGAGCCTAGGCGAGGCACCGAGTGGTGGGGCAAGAGCGTTTTGCTTACTTTGGCGCTTCTCCAAAGTGAGCCGCCGTCAGGGCGGAACCCTAAGTGGCCGTGACCGCAGCAACGGATATGTACACAAACCCAATAAGCTAAAGAGTTGTGTAGATACCTATGCTCATCGCAGGCAAACCCGCTCCCACATTTGAATGTATTCACAGATCAAAATGTGGGAGCGGTGCGATAGCGATCTTATGGATTGCGCACCCGCAGGCAACGCCACAAGGCTGCAACCATCAACACACTGACCAGCGCCCAACCCAGGGCCTGCTGGTTCATCAAGCCTTCGCGGTACAGCTGCGGTGCAATGCCGGCGCCGATGATGAAGGTCAGCAGGGCTATTTCCCGGCGTGGCCCCCTGACCGGGCGCAGCAGGTAGACCAGCGCCGGCAGCAGCAGGGCGGCAGTGGGGAAGCTGCGGTAGCGTGGATCGAACACCAGTGCCAGCATCATTACCGCCGTGGCGAACCCTGCGAATGCAATCAACCAGCCAGCGCGCTGCTCCAGCCAGGCGTAGGCCCGTGCGCGCCAACCCTGGCGAGCGCTCAAGGCCAGGGCCCCATGGGCGAGCACCAACAGGTTCAGGGCCAGCAACAGCCCGGCCCAGATCCATTCATCAGTGAAGCGCGCGGTCACTCGGGTCAGTTCGGCCCAGCTGCCAATCGAGCCCGCCGCCACCGCGCCCAGTAATGGCAGCAACAACGCGGCGCGGGTACTGCGCACACGCCCGCCGAGCACCAGGGTGCCCAGTAGGATCAGCCCGCCAACGCCCAGCCACAGCGGCCAGTACGGCACATTGATGACCGGGCCGGCCAGGATGCCCTTGTCTTGGCGATTGGCATCAAACAGCCCCCAGTAACCGCCGACCGCCCCTTCGCTGGCGCGCTTCCACGGCTGGTCAAAGGCTTCGATCAGGTTGTAATGCCAGCCATTGGCTTCGGCCATGGCGACAAAACCGCGAATGAACTTGGCTTCGTTGACCCGGCTCGGCACTGCGGTTTCCCGCTGGCGGCCTTCGCTGGGCCAGCCGGTTTCGCCAATCATCACGTCCTTGGGGGCGAAGCGGTTGCCGAAGGTCTGGCGAATATCGCCGACATGGCGCAGGGCCTGGTCGATCCCCGCCGGGTCATCTTCCCAATACGGCAACAAGTGAATGGTCAGGAAATCCACCGCCGGGGCAATTTCCGGGTGTTGCAGCCAGAACTCCCAGACATCGGCATAGGTGACCGGCTGCTGGATCTGGCTTTTGACCTTTTCGATCAGCTTCACCAACTGCGTGGCGGTGATTTCCTTGCGCAACAAGGCTTCGTTGCCGACGATCACCGACGTGACCACGTCAGGGTTGGCGTTGGCCGAGGCGATCAGCAGGTCGACCTCCTTGGCGTTGTCCACCGGGTTGCTGTTGATCCAGGCACCGATCATCAACTTCAGGCCGTGTTTGCGCGCCAGGTCCGGCAGGGCTTCGAGGCCGGTCATGGAGTAGGTGCGGATGCACTCAAAGCGCGTGGCCAGCAATGCCAGGTCGGCGTCCATGCGCTCGGGGCGCAGTTTGAACGGCTGGTCGAACGGTGACTGGTCCTTGTCGAAGGGCGTGTAGGACGCGCATTGCAACTTGTGGCTGGCGCTGGCGACGTCCGGCAGCACTACTGGCTGGCCGAGGCCATACCAGTAGCCGCCCAGCGCGAACAGGCCGAGCAGCAAGGCAAATACATAAGGCATGAAGGGGAAGCGGGCAGTCGCGGTCATGGTCAGGCCGTGTGGGAACAAAGCCGCGCATCTTACCTGTATTTGCCGGTTTTCAGGGGGACCGCATAATTTTGACATGCAAAGTTCGGGCGGGATTTTGACGCTGCGTCCTAGGAATTTTCCTGCTGGCGTTGTGATGTCGTTTCTTGCTCCGCTGAGGTCGTAGTCAGAGCAGGTCCACAGGTTCAGCAGGTTGATGATCGAACGGCACCACATGACAACAGGTTGACGTCGCTCGGCATCCGTCGGGCGCAGCACTTTCGGGGAAGCACTATGAAGATGCGACGACTCTTGGGCGCAGCTGCCACCTTGGTAGTTGCGATGAGTTCCACACTGGCCAGCGCCGACAGCAAGACCCTGAGCCTCGGTTATGTGGACGGCTGGTCGGACAGTGTCGCCACCACCCACGTGGCGGCTGAAGTGATCAAGCAAAAACTGGGCTATGACGTGAAACTGCAGGCGGTTGCCACCGGGATCATGTGGCAGGGCGTGGCCACCGGCAAACTTGACGCCATGCTTTCGGCCTGGCTGCCGGTCACCCACGGCGAGTATTGGACCAAGAACAAGGACAAAGTGGTCGACTACGGCCCCAACTTCAAGGATGCGAAGATCGGTTTGATCGTGCCGGAGTACGTCAAGGCCAAGTCCATCGAGGACTTGAAGACCGACACCACCTTCAAGAACAAGATCGTTGGCATTGATGCCGGTTCAGGCGTGATGCTCAAGACTGACGAAGCCATCAAGCAATATGGCCTGGACTATAAGCTGCAGGCCAGTTCCGGGGCGGCAATGATCGCTGAGTTGACCCGTGCCGAAGACAAGCAGGATTCCATTGCGGTGACCGGCTGGGTGCCACACTGGATGTTCGCCAAGTGGAAGCTGCGTTTCCTTGACGATCCAAAAGGCATCTATGGCGCCGCCGAGACGGTCAATAGCATCGGCAGCAAGGGCCTGGAAAAGAAAGCCCCGGAAGTCGCGGCATTCCTGAAGAAATTCCAGTGGGCCTCCAAGGATGAAATCGGCGAAGTAATGCTCGCTATCCAGGAAGGTGCCAAGCCAGATGCGGCGGCCAAGGATTGGGTGGCCAAGCACCCTGAGCGTGTGGCTGAGTGGACCGCTCCTTGACCCCCTGAAAAGTATTGGTGATGGGCCTTGTGTGAGAGCTGGCCTGCCCGCGATGGCGGTGGATCAGTTGATGGATACCTGACTGATTCACCGCCATCGCGGGCAAGCCAGCTCTCCCATAAGCTCCCTCCCGCAATTGTTTCTGTCACCTCCCAAACCCTCGTTACACTGGTTCTAAGACTAAGGTCGTCTGGAACCTCTCCCGCAGCCGCATACAGTGGATATGTCCCAATAATAAAAAGCTGTGCTGCGAGGATAAAAACAATGAACGACAGCATTTACCTCTCGATTCAAAACAGCCCGCGCTTCAAGGAGCTGGTCAGAAAAAGGGAAAGGTTCGCCTGGATTCTCTCGGCGATCATGCTCGGGCTGTATTCCGGATTCATCCTGTTGATTGCTTATGGGCCACAAGTCTTGGGGGCCAAGATCAGCCCTGAGTCGTCCATCACCTGGGGGATCCCGATGGGGGTTGGGCTGATTGTCTCGGCCTTTGTGCTCACAGGCATCTACGTGCGACGCGCCAATGGCGAATTCGACGACCTGAACAATGCGATTCTCAAGGAGGCTGCGCAATGATCCGTCGTCTATTGGCTGTATTCGGCGCTTCGCTTTTTGCTCCTGCCGTTTGGGCGGCGGACGCATTGACCGGTGAAGTGCACAAGCAACCGTTGAACGTTGCGGCGATCCTGATGTTTGTCGCCTTTGTCGGCGCAACATTGTGCATCACCTACTGGGCGTCCAAGCGTAACAATTCGGCGGCTGACTACTATGCCGCTGGCGGCAAGATCACCGGTTTCCAGAACGGTCTGGCGATTGCCGGCGACTACATGTCGGCGGCGTCCTTCCTGGGGATTTCCGCACTGGTGTTCACCTCTGGCTACGATGGCCTGATCTACTCGATCGGCTTCCTGGTGGGCTGGCCGATCATTCTGTTCCTGATCGCCGAGCGCCTGCGTAACCTGGGCAAGTACACGTTTGCCGACGTAGCGTCCTATCGCCTCGGGCAAACCCAGATCCGCAGCCTGTCGGCTTGTGGTTCGCTGGTGGTGGTGGCGTTCTACCTGATTGCGCAGATGGTCGGCGCCGGCAAGCTGATCCAGCTGCTGTTCGGCCTTGATTACCATGTTGCGGTGATCCTGGTGGGTATCCTGATGTGCCTCTATGTGTTGTTCGGCGGCATGCTGGCGACCACCTGGGTACAGATCATCAAGGCAGTGCTGCTGCTGTCCGGTGCTTCGTTCATGGCACTGATGGTGATGAAGCACGTCAACTTCGACTTCAACCTGCTGTTCTCCGAGGCGATCAAGGTTCACCCTAAAGGTGAGGCGATCATGAGCCCTGGCGGCCTGGTAAAAGACCCGATCTCGGCGTTCTCCCTGGGCCTGGCCCTGATGTTCGGTACAGCTGGCCTGCCACACATCCTGATGCGCTTCTTCACCGTGAGTGACGCTAAAGAAGCCCGCAAGAGCGTGCTGTATGCCACTGGCTTTATCGGCTACTTCTACATCCTGACCTTTATCATCGGCTTCGGCGCGATTCTGCTGGTCAGCACCAACCCGGCGTTCAAGGATGCAGCAGGCGCTCTGTTGGGTGGTAACAACATGGCGGCGGTGCACCTGGCCAACGCGGTGGGCGGCAGTATCTTCCTGGGCTTCATCTCGGCCGTGGCGTTTGCCACCATCCTCGCGGTGGTTGCCGGTTTGACCCTGGCCGGTGCTTCGGCGGTGTCCCATGACCTGTATGCCAGCGTGATCAAGAAAGGCAAGGCCAACGAGAAGGATGAGATTCGCGTGTCGAAGATCACCACCATCGCCCTGGCAGTGCTGGCGATTGGTCTGGGTATCCTGTTTGAAAGCCAGAACATCGCGTTCATGGTCGGCCTGGCGTTCTCCATTGCCGCCAGCTGTAACTTCCCGGTGCTGCTGCTTTCCATGTACTGGAAAAACCTCACCACCCGTGGCGCGATGATTGGTGGCTGGCTGGGTCTGGTCAGTGCGGTTGGCCTGATGGTCCTGGGCCCGACCATCTGGGTCTCGATCCTGCACCATGAAAAAGCGATCTTCCCGTACGAGTACCCGGCGCTGTTCTCGATGATCATCGCGTTCGTGGGTATCTGGTTCTTCTCCATCACCGACAAGTCGGCGGCGGCAGTGAAAGAACGGGCGCTGTACTTCCCGCAGTTTGTGCGTTCGCAGACTGGCCTGGGGGCGAGCGGGGCGGTCAACCACTAAGGTTGTAGCTCAATAAGAAATGCCCCGGTCGAAAGGCCGGGGCATTTTTTTGGCTGGATGATTTGTAGTGTTTGGGTCGGCCTCATCGCGGGCAAGCCTGGCTCCCACAGTTGAATGATGTTCGCCCGGGCGATGCGGTCAGCTATGGGAGTACCCGGCGCTGTTCTGGATGATCACTGGCTCTTCTCCATCACCGATAAGTCGGTGGCGGCAGTGAAAGCGCTTCCCGCAGTTTGTGCGTTCGCAGACTGGCCTGGGGCGAGCGGGGCGGTCAACCACTTAGGTTGTAGCTCAGTAAGAAATGCCCTGGTCGAAAGGCCGGTTTTTTTTGCCTGGGGTTCTGTGTTGCCTGCGCTATTGCCTTCGCGAGCAAGCCCACAGTTGACCGCGTTCATCCTTTGAAATGCGGTCAACTGTGGGCTTGCTCGCGAAAGCGGTATGTCAGGCAGCACAAACAAAACGGCCTCCACTAAGGGAGGCCGTTCTCAATGCAGCTAAGCAGTTGAATGCTTACTTGCGGTCTTCCAGCTTGGTAATGTCACGCGACTCGTAGCCGGTGTACAGCTGGCGCGGGCGGCCAATCTTGTACGGGCTGGAGAGCATTTCTTTCCAGTGGGAGATCCAGCCCACGGTCCGCGCCAGGGCGAAGATCACGGTGAACATACTGGTTGGAATGCCGATCGCCTTGAGGATGATCCCCGAGTAGAAGTCGACGTTCGGGTACAGCGAGCGTTCGATGAAGTACGGGTCGGTCAGCGCGATCTCTTCCAGGCGCATGGCCAGTTCGAGTTGCGGATCGTTGTTGATGCCCAGTTCCTTCAACACTTCGTCGCAGGTCTGCTTCATGACGGTGGCGCGCGGGTCGCGGTTCTTGTAGACCCGGTGACCGAAGCCCATCAGCTTGAACGGATCGTTCTTGTCCTTGGCCTTGGCGATGAACTTGTCGATGTTGGACACATCGCCGATTTCATCGAGCATGGTCAATACGGCTTCGTTTGCACCGCCGTGGGCAGGGCCCCACAGTGCAGCGATGCCCGCGGCGATACAGGCGAACGGATTGGCACCCGAGGAGCCCGCCAGGCGCACGGTGGACGTCGAGGCGTTCTGTTCGTGGTCGGCATGGAGGATGAAGATCCGGTCCATGGCCTTGGCCAGTACCGGGCTGATCGGTTTGATCTCGCACGGGGTGTTGAACATCATGTGCAGGAAGTTTTCCGCGTACGTCAGGTCGTTGCGCGGGTACATCATGGGCTGGCCCATGGAGTACTTGTAAACCATTGCGGCCAGGGTGGGCATCTTGGCAACCAGGCGGATCGCGGAGATTTCGCGATGCTGCGGGTTATTGATGTCCAGGGAGTCGTGATAGAAGGCCGACAGGGCGCCGACTACACCGCACATGACGGCCATTGGGTGCGCGTCGCGACGGAAGCCGTTGAAGAAGGTCTTCAACTGCTCGTGAACCATGGTGTGGTTCTTCACGGTGCTGACAAACTGGGCCTTTTGCTCGGCTGTTGGCAATTCGCCATTTAGCAGCAGGTAGCAGGTTTCCAGGTAGTCCGATTTCTCGGCCAGTTGTTCGATCGGGTAGCCGCGATGTAGCAGAATGCCATTATCGCCGTCGATATAGGTAATCTTCGACTCGCAAGAAGCGGTCGACATGAAGCCTGGGTCGAAAGTGAAACGGCCCGTGGCCGTCAGGCCCCGTACGTCGATAACATCGGGACCAACGGTGCCGGTTAAAATGGGCAGCTCGACGGGGGCTGCGCCCTCGATGATCAACTGCGCTTTTTTGTCAGCCATGTGGCCTCCTATTTATGCTTCAAATCATCAGACAGACCCCCCACGCAGGGCCCGCACCACTATATTGATATAAATCCAGATGTCAATTTGCCTAAAGTCTTGCTCCAGAAGGCTTTAACCGTACTTTTTCCTCGAAATTGCCTGCCGTTTACGCCTTTTATCCCGTCAGCGCAATCAGCTATTAGGGTGAGGAGTGCGCGTTGTCATTAGTAGCCTAACTGTCTATACTCGGCCACCGACCGCCAAGGGCTTTTGGGCTTGCTTTCATTGGGGGTCGCACTCCCTGGGTGGTGCTTACCTGACCAGTGCACTCCCCAACAACTTTGCCCTGATTGTTAGGGGCTCTTCAGTGTGAAAAAAAGCCGTGAATAGCCAACGACCTGTAAACCTAGACCTAAGGACCATCAAACTCCCCATCACCGGCGTTACGTCGTTCCTGCACCGTGTTTCCGGCATCATCCTGTTCCTGGGCTTGGGCATCATGCTTTATGCATTGAGCAAATCCCTGGGTTCCGAGGAAGGATACGCCGAGGTGAAGGCATGCTTGACCAGCCCGCTGGCCAAGTTCGTAGCATGGGGCCTCCTGTCCGCTCTGCTGTATCACCTGGTAGCCGGTGTGCGCCACTTGATCATGGATATGGGCATCGGTGAGACGCTGGAAGGCGGCCGCCTGGGCTCGAAAATCATCATCGCCATTTCCGTGGTGCTGATCGTTCTGGCAGGAGTTTGGATATGGTAACCAGCGTTACGAACCTATCGCGTTCAGGCCTCTATGACTGGATGGCGCAGCGTGTGTCTGCGGTCGTTCTCGCGGCTTATTTCATTTTCCTGATCGGGTACCTCGTTGCAAACCCTGGCATTGGCTACGCCCAATGGCACGGTCTGTTCTCCCACAACGGGATGCGTATCTTCAGTCTGCTCGCCCTTGTGGCCCTGGGCGCTCACGCCTGGGTCGGCATGTGGACCATCGCGACCGACTACCTGACGCCGATGGCGCTGGGCAAGTCCGCGACTGCAGTACGTTTCCTTTTCCAGGCAGTATGCGGCGTCGCGATGTTCGCTTACTTCGTCTGGGGTGTGCAGATTCTCTGGGGTATCTGATTCATGGCTAACATTCCAACGATTTCTTTTGACGCCATCATTATTGGTGGCGGCGGCGCCGGCATGCGCGCTGCACTGCAGCTGGCCCAGGGTGGTCACAAGACTGCCGTGATCACCAAGGTGTTCCCGACCCGTTCCCACACCGTATCGGCCCAGGGTGGCATCACCTGCGCCATCGCTTCTGCGGATCCGAACGATGACTGGCGCTGGCACATGTACGATACCGTCAAGGGTTCCGACTATATCGGCGACCAGGACGCTATCGAGTACATGTGTCAGGAAGGCCCTGCTGCGGTGTTCGAGCTGGACCACATGGGTCTGCCGTTCTCCCGTACCGAACAGGGTCGTATCTACCAGCGTCCATTCGGCGGCCAGTCGAAGGATTACGGTAAAGGCGGCCAGGCTGCCCGTACCTGCGCGGCATCCGACCGTACCGGTCACGCGCTGCTGCACACTCTTTATCAGGGCAACCTGAAAGCCGGCACCACGTTCCTGAACGAGTACTACGCGGTTGACCTGGTGAAGAACCAGGACGGCGCATTCGTCGGCGTGATCGCTATCTGCATCGAAACCGGTGAAACCACCTACATCCGCGCCAAGGCTACCGTGCTGGCGACGGGCGGTGCAGGTCGTATCTACGCTTCGACCACCAACGCCCTGATCAACACCGGTGACGGCGTTGGCATGGCCCTGCGTGCAGGCGTGCCGGTACAAGACATCGAAATGTGGCAGTTCCACCCAACCGGCATCGCCGGCGCCGGTGTACTGGTTACAGAAGGTTGCCGTGGTGAAGGCGGTTACCTGATCAACAAGCACGGCGAGCGTTTCATGGAGCGTTATGCTCCGAACGCCAAGGACCTTGCCGGTCGTGACGTGGTTGCCCGTTCGATGGTTAAAGAAATCATCGCCGGCAACGGTTGCGGCCCGAACGGCGACCACGTGATGCTGAAGCTCGATCACCTGGGCGAAGAAGTGCTGCACAGCCGCCTGCCAGGTATCTGCGAACTGTCCAAGACCTTCGCACACGTTGACCCGGTGGTTGCTCCAGTACCAGTGGTTCCAACTTGCCACTATATGATGGGCGGCGTGCCGACCAACATTCATGGCCAGGCGATCACCCAGAACGCCGAAGGCGTGGACGAGATCATTCATGGTCTGTTCGCGGTAGGCGAAGTGGCTTGCGTATCGGTTCACGGTGCCAACCGTCTGGGCGGCAACTCGCTGCTCGACCTGGTGGTATTCGGCCGCGCTGCCGGCCTGCACCTGGAAAAAGCCCTGACCGACGGCATCGAATACGATGACGCGACCGACGCCAACATCGAGGCTGCCCTGGCACGCCTGAATGCTCTGAACGAGCGTACTGATGGCGAAGACGTAGCAACCCTGCGTCGCGAGCTGCAAAGCTGCATGCAGAACTACTTCGGTGTATTCCGTACTGGCGAATACATGCAGAAGGGTATTACCCAGCTGGCAGACCTGCGCAAGCGGATTGCCAACGTCAAGATCAACGATAAGAGCCAGGCGTTCAACACCGCTCGTATCGAGGCCCTTGAACTGCAAAACCTGCTGGAAGTGGCTGAAGCGACTGCGATTGCCGCCGAGGTTCGTAAAGAATCCCGTGGTGCTCACGCTCGTGAAGACTTTGAAGATCGCGATGACGAAAACTGGTTGTGCCACACCCTGTACTTCCCGGGTGACAAGCGCGTAACCAAGCGTGCCGTGAACTTCTCGCCGAAGACGGTTCCGACGTTTGAACCGAAGATTCGGACTTACTAAGGGTGGCTGCCATGTTGAAAGTCAGTGTTTATCGCTACAACCCTGATCAGGACGCTGCGCCGTTCATGCAGGAATTTGAGGTCGATACCGGTGGTAAAGACCTGATGGTGCTGGATGTGCTGGCCCTGATCAAAGAGCAGGACGAGGGTTTCTCCTATCGTCGCTCTTGCCGTGAAGGTGTCTGCGGCTCCGACGGCATGAACATCAACGGCAAAAACGGCCTGGCTTGCGTCACGCCGCTGTCGGCCGTGGTCAAGAAGAACAAGCTTGTTGTACGTCCACTGCCAGGTTTGCCGGTTATCCGTGACCTGGTCGTCGATATGAGCATCTTCTACAAGCAATACGAAAAGGTTAAGCCATTCCTGCAGAACGACACGCCGGCTCCGGCCATCGAGCGTCTGCAGTCCCCGGAAGAGCGCGAAAAGCTCGACGGTCTGTACGAGTGCATCCTGTGCGCTTGCTGCTCGACCTCTTGCCCGTCCTTCTGGTGGAACCCGGACAAGTTCCTGGGTCCAGCTGCACTGCTGCAAGCCTATCGCTTCCTGGCAGACAGCCGTGACACCAAGACGGCCGAGCGTCTGGCTTCACTGGATGACCCGTTCAGCGTATTCCGCTGCCGCGGGATCATGAACTGCGTCAACGTATGTCCCAAAGGCCTGAACCCGACTAAGGCCATTGGTCACATCCGTAACATGCTGCTGCAAAGCGGCGTGTAAGACGTTGTAGTAAAAGCAGGACCGTTGTGCCCGTAAATGCTACGGCGCAGGCTTCAACCGGCGCCGTAGTTTTAACTTGAGCAGCGACTTACAAAGCCGCGGCTCTTATTTTGAAGAAATGAGACAAGCAGGGGCATTCGGGTTGGTACCCGAACTATCAGCGTGATCCTAAGTGGCTTGTTTTGGTCGCTGCACTTGGCCTTTTGCAAGCAAACTCGGTGTTTTCGCCGGTGGTGTCCCCAAATCGAGGGTGACCAAGCATGCAAGAAAGCGTGATGCAGCGCATGTGGAACAGCGGCTATCTTTCAGGTGGTAACGCTGCCTATGTGGAAGAGCTTTATGAGCTCTACCTGCACGACCCTAACGCTGTGCCAGAAGAATGGCGCACCAAATTTCAGACGTTGTCTTCAGACGGCAACGCTGCCACCGATGTATCGCATGCAACAATTCGCGATCAATTTGTGCTGCTGGCAAAGAACCAGCGCCGCGCCCAGCCGGTTTCCGCCGGAAGCGTGAGCAGTGAGCACGAGAAGAAGCAAGTTGAAGTACTGCGACTGATCCAGGCCTACCGTATGCGTGGCCACCAGGCAGCCCAGCTTGATCCGCTGGGGCTGTGGCAGCGTCCTGCACCTGCGGACCTGTCGATCAATCACTACGGCTTGACCAATGCCGATCTTGATACGACCTTCCGTGCCGGCGACCTGTTCATCGGCAAAGAGGAAGCGAGCCTACGCGAAATTCACGAAGCGTTGCAGCAGACATATTGCCGCACCATCGGCGCTGAATTTACGCACATCACCGATTCCGAGCAGCGCCACTGGTTCCAGCATCGCCTGGAAAGCGTGCGTGGCCGTCCGGTGTTGTCCGCCGATGTGCGCAGCCACCTGCTTGAGCGCGTCACCGCTGCCGAAGGCCTTGAAAAATACCTGGGCACCAAATACCCAGGCACCAAGCGTTTCGGCCTGGAAGGCGGCGAGAGCCTGATTCCGATGCTTGACGAGATGATCCAGCGTTCCGGCTCCTACGGCACCAAGGAAATCGTGATCGGCATGGCTCACCGTGGTCGCCTGAACGTGTTGGTCAACACCTTCGGCAAGAACCCGCGTGAGCTGTTCGACGAGTTCGAAGGCAAGAAGAAGGTCGAGCTGGGTTCTGGTGACGTTAAATACCACCAGGGCTTCTCGTCCAACGTGATGACCACCGGCGGTGAAGTTCACCTGGCCATGGCGTTCAACCCGTCCCACCTGGAAATCGTTTCTCCAGTGGTCGAGGGTTCGGTGCGTGCTCGTCAGGATCGTCGCAACGACTCCACCGGTGAGAAGGTTCTGCCGATTTCCATCCACGGTGACGCGGCTTTCGCCGGTCAAGGCGTGGTCCTGGAAACGTTCCAGATGTCGCAGACTCGCGGCTTCAAGACCGGCGGCACGGTTCACATCGTTATCAACAACCAGGTTGGTTTCACCATCAGCAATCCGCTGGACGCACGCTCTACCGAGTACGCGACCGACGTTGCCAAGATGATCCAGGCGCCGATCCTCCATGTGAATGGGGATGATCCGGAAGCCGTATTGTTCGTGACCCAACTGGCCATTGACTACCGCATGCAGTTCAAGCGTGACGTGGTCATCGACCTGGTTTGCTACCGCCGTCGCGGTCACAACGAAGCGGATGAGCCTAGCGGCACCCAACCGTTGATGTACCAGCAGATCACCAAGCAGCGCACCACCCGTGAGCTGTACGCCGAAAGCCTGACCAAGGCCGGTGTATTGGATGACGCGCGTGTTCAGGCGAAGATCGATGAATACCGCAACGCCCTGGACAATGGTCTGCATGTAGTAAAAAGCCTGGTCAAAGAGCCGAACAAAGAGCTGTTCGTTGACTGGCGTCCGTATCTGGGCCACGCCTGGACTGCACGTCATGACACCTCGTTCGATCTGAAAACCCTGCAGGAACTGTCCGCCAAGCTGCTGGAAATTCCAGAAGGCTTCGTCGTACAGCGCCAGGTTGCGAAGATCTACGAAGACCGTCAGAAGATGCAAGCCGGCGGCCTGCCGATCAACTGGGGTTACGCTGAAACCATGGCGTACGCGACCCTGGCGTTCGAAGGTCACCCGATCCGCATGACTGGCCAGGACATCGGCCGCGGTACGTTCTCGCACCGTCACGCGGTATTGCACAACCAGAAAGACGCGGGCACCTACATCCCGTTGCGGAACCTGTATGAAGGCCAGCCACGTTTCGACCTGTACGATTCGTTCCTGTCCGAGGAAGCGGTTCTGGCGTTCGAATACGGTTACTCGACCACCATGCCAAACGCGCTGGTGATCTGGGAAGCCCAGTTCGGCGACTTCGCCAACGGTGCCCAGGTGGTGATCGACCAGTTCATCACCAGCGGCGAGCACAAGTGGGGCCGTCTGTGCGGTCTGACCATGTTGCTGCCACACGGT
The DNA here is from genome assembly GCF_030687335.1 of Pseudomonas sp. FP818. Classification (NCBI taxonomy): domain Bacteria; kingdom Pseudomonadati; phylum Pseudomonadota; class Gammaproteobacteria; order Pseudomonadales; family Pseudomonadaceae; genus Pseudomonas; species Pseudomonas sp. FP818. The sequence goes on from NZ_CP117427.1 coordinate 1,714,831, forward strand.
TATGAAGGTCAGGGTCCGGAGCACTCCTCGGCCCGTCTGGAGCGTTACCTGCAATTGTGCGCTGAGCACAACATCCAGGTGTGCGTGCCGACTACCCCGGCCCAGATCTACCACTTGCTGCGTCGCCAGGTGATCCGCCCGCTGCGTAAGCCGTTGGTAGTGCTGACTCCGAAATCGCTGTTGCGTCACAAATTGGCCATCTCGACCCTGGAAGATCTCGCCGACGGTTCGTTCCAGACCGTTATTTCGGAAATCGACACCCTGGACGCAGCCAAGGTCACTCGCCTGATCCTGTGCAGCGGCAAGGTTTACTACGACTTGCTGGAAAAACGTCGTGCCGAAGGCCGCGAAGACATCGCCATCGTGCGTATCGAGCAGCTTTACCCGTTCCCGGAAGACGACCTGATGGAGGCCATCGCGCCTTACACCAACCTCACCCACGTGGTGTGGTGTCAGGAAGAACCGATGAACCAGGGCGCGTGGTACAGCAGCCAGCATCATCTGCGTCGCAGCATCGGTAACCACAACAAGGCCCTGAGCCTGGAGTATGCCGGCCGTGATGCTTCTGCTGCACCTGCGTGTGGTTATGCGTCGATGCACGCCGAGCAGCAGGAAAAACTGCTGCAAGATGCTTTCACTGTTTAACGCCTTCGCGCTGACTGAAACCGAATTTTAAGGACCCACAGATAATGGCTATCGAAATCAAAGCCCCGTCATTCCCGGAATCGGTTGCCGATGGCACCGTTGCCACCTGGCACAAGAAACCAGGCGAAGCCGTCAAGCGTGACGACCTGATCGTCGACATCGAGACCGACAAGGTTGTTCTGGAAGTGTTGGCCGAAGCCGACGGCGTCCTGGGCGCCATCGTTGCCGAAGAAGGCGCTACCGTCCTGTCCAACCAGGTACTGGGTTCGATCGAAGAGGGCAGTGCTGCTGCCGCTGCTCCAGCCGCCGCTGCTGCTCCGGCTGCCGCACCTGCTGCTGCCGCTCCGGCTGCGGGTAGTGAAGATCCAATCGCTGCACCGGCTGCGCGTCAGCTGGCTGAAGAAAACGGCATCAACCTGGCTTCCATCAAAGGCACCGGCAAAGACGGCCGTGTGACCAAGGAAGATGTGGTTGCTGCTGTCGAAGCCAAGAAAAACGCTCCGGCTGCCGCACCTGCCAAGGCTGCTGCTCCAGCTGCCGCTGCGCCTGTATTCGCTGCTGGCGACCGCACCGAGAAGCGCGTACCGATGACTCGCGTACGTGCCACCGTGGCCAAGCGCCTGGTTGAAGCACAGTCGAACATGGCCATGCTGACCACGTTCAACGAAGTCGACATGACTGAAGTCATGGCCCTGCGTTCGAAGTACAAGGACCTGTTCGAGAAGTCCCACAATGGCGTGCGCCTGGGCTTCATGTCGTTCTTCGTGAAAGCGGCCACCGAAGCCCTGAAACGCTTCCCGGCAGTCAACGCTTCCATCGACGGCGGCGACATCGTCTACCACGGCTATGCTGACATCGGCGTTGCCGTGTCCAGCGACCGTGGCCTGGTGGTACCGGTCCTGCGTAACGCCGAGCTGATGAGCCTGGCTGAAATCGAAGGCGGCATCGCCGGCTTCGGCAAGAAAGCCCGTGACGGCAAGCTGACCATCGACGAGATGACCGGCGGTACCTTCACCATCACCAACGGTGGTACCTTCGGTTCGATGATGTCGACCCCGATCGTCAACCCGCCACAAGCTGCGATCCTGGGCATGCACAACATCATCCAGCGTCCGATGGCCATCAACGGCCAGGTCGTGATCCGTCCGATGATGTACCTGGCACTGTCCTACGATCACCGCCTGATCGACGGTAAAGAAGCCGTGACGTTCCTGGTGACCATCAAGAATCTGCTGGAAGACCCGGCTCGCTTGCTCCTGGATATCTGATAGAAGCAGCTTCGGGTTGCGAGCTGCAAGCTGCCGGAATGAGCAGCTTGGCTCGCAACTTGAGGCTTGAAGCTTGTCGCTAAAATAGAGGATCTATTTTCATGTCTCAGAAATTTGACGTTGTAGTGATTGGTGCGGGCCCTGGCGGCTACGTGGCCGCCATCAAGGCCGCTCAACTGGGCCTCTCGACTGCCTGCATCGAAAAATACACCGACAAGGAAGGCAAACTGGCCCTGGGCGGTACTTGCCTGAACGTCGGTTGCATTCCTTCCAAGGCGCTGCTGGACAGCTCCTGGAAATTCCACGAAGCCCAGGACGGTTTTGCCATCCACGGCATCAACCACGCTGGCGTGACCATGGACGTGCCAGCAATGGTCGGCCGCAAGGCCAACATCGTCAAAGGCCTGACCTCTGGCGTTGCTACCCTGTTCAAGGCCAATGGCGTCACTTCCCTGCAAGGTCACGGCAAACTGCTGGCCGGCAAGAAAGTTGAAATCACCAAGCCAGACGGTTCGACTGAAATCATCGAAGCCGAAAACGTGATCCTGGCTCCAGGTTCGCGTCCAATCGACATTCCGCCTGCTCCTGTTGATCAGAACGTGATCGTCGATTCGACCGGCGCCCTGGAATTCCAAGCGGTACCAAAACGCCTGGGCGTGATCGGCGCTGGCGTGATCGGCCTGGAACTGGGTTCGGTCTGGTCCCGTCTGGGTTCGCAAGTGACCGTGCTGGAAGCCCTGGACACGTTCCTGCTGGCTGCCGACACCGCAGTGTCCAAAGAAGCGCTGAAAACCCTGACCAAACAAGGTCTGGACATCAAGCTGGGCGCTCGCGTGACCGGTTCGAAAGTCAACGGCGAAGAAGTTGTCGTAACCTACACCGACAAGGATGGCGAACAGACCATCACTTTCGACAAGCTGATCGTTGCCGTTGGTCGCCGTCCAGTGACCACTGATCTGCTGGCAGCTGACAGCGGCGTGACCATCGACGAGCGTGGCTTTGTCCATGTTGACGATCACTGCGCTACCACCGTACCTGGCGTCTACGCCATCGGCGACGTGGTTCGCGGCATGATGCTCGCGCACAAGGCTTCCGAAGAAGGCATCATGGTGGTTGAGCGCATCAAGGGTCACAAGACCCAGATGAACTACGACCTGATCCCTTCGGTCATCTACACCCACCCGGAAATTGCATGGGTTGGTAAGAACGAACAGCAGTTGAAAGCTGAAGGCGTTGAAGTTAACGTCGGCACCTTCCCGTTTGCCGCTTCTGGCCGTGCCATGGCAGCGAACGACACTGGCGGCTTTGTCAAAGTCATCGCTGATGCCAAGACTGACCGCGTACTGGGTGTCCACGTGATTGGCCCAGGCGCCGCAGAGCTGGTTCAGCAGGGCGCTATCGGTATGGAATTCGGCACCAGCGCCGAAGACATCGGCATGATGGTTTTCTCCCATCCGACCCTGTCTGAAGCGCTGCACGAAGCCGCGTTGGCAGTGAATGGCCATGCCATCCACATTGCCAACAAGAAGAAGCGCTAAGCAAGATAATAAGAAACCACGGCGGTTGCCCGTCGTGAGCCTTGCGCGCAAGACTCACCGCGGAATATCCGCTGGACGCAGTCTTGCGCAGCTTTGCCGGCCTTAGGGCGGTGGAGCTGGGCAAGCAGCAGTCACAGGTGGCGCGGCACTCATAATGAGCGCAGCGCCGAATGCGCAGTACCTAACGAAGACGGTAAAAAGCATGAATCTTCACGAGTATCAGGGTAAGCAGCTGTTCGCTGAGTACGGCCTGCCAGTTTCCAAGGGCTACGCAGTAGACACCCCGGAAGCAGCAGCAGAAGCTTGCGACAAAATCGGCGGTACTGAATGGGTTGTCAAAGCCCAGGTCCACGCTGGTGGTCGCGGTAAAGCGGGCGGCGTTAAGCTGGTTCGCAGCAAAGAAGACGCCAAGGCCTTCGCACAGCAGTGGCTGGGCAAGCGTCTGGTGACTTACCAGACTGACGCCAATGGCCAGCCAGTCACCAAGATCCTGGTTGAATCGTGCACTGATATCGCTAAAGAGCTGTACCTGGGCGCTGTCGTTGACCGTTCGAGCCGTCGCATCGTGTTCATGGCTTCCACCGAAGGTGGCGTGGACATTGAGAAGATCGCTCACGAAACCCCAGAAAAAATTCTGAAAGCCACTATCGACCCACTGGTTGGCGCTCAGCCATTCCAGGGTCGCGAGCTGGCTTTCCAGCTGGGTCTGGAAGGAAAGCAAGTTGCCCAGTTCGCCAAGATCTTCGTAGGTCTGGCCAAACTGTTCCAGGATCACGATCTGGCCCTGCTGGAAGTGAACCCGCTGGTGATCAAGGCTGACGGCGATCTGCATTGCCTCGACGCCAAGATCAACATCGACGCCAACGCCATGTACCGTCAGCCTAAGCTGAAGACTTTCCATGATCCGTCGCAAGACGATCCGCGCGAAGCGCACGCTGCCAAGTTCGAACTGAACTACGTAGCCCTGGAAGGTAACATCGGTTGCATGGTCAACGGTGCTGGCCTGGCCATGGGTACCATGGACATCGTCAACCTGCATGGCGGCAAACCAGCCAACTTCCTCGACGTAGGCGGCGGTGCTACCAAAGAACGCGTTACCGAAGCATTCAAGATCATCCTGTCCGACTCCAACGTCGCTGCAGTACTGGTCAACATCTTCGGCGGCATCGTTCGTTGCGACATGATTGCCGAAGGCATCATCGGTGCAGTGAAAGAAGTCGGCGTGAAAATCCCGGTTGTTGTACGCCTTGAAGGTAACAACGCTGAACTGGGCGCTAAAGTACTGGCAGAAAGCGGTTTGAACATCATCGCTGCAACCAGCCTGACCGACGCTGCTCAACAAGTTGTCAAAGCTGCGGAGGGCAAATAATGAGCGTCCTGATCAATAAAGACACCAAAGTTATCTGCCAGGGTATTACCGGTTCGCAAGGTAGCTTCCACACCCAGCAAGCCCTCGAATACGGCACCAAGATGGTTGGTGGCGTAACTCCGGGCAAAGGCGGCACCGAGCACCTGGGCCTGCCAGTGTTCAACACCGTGAAAGAAGCTGTAGCTCAAACTGGCGCCACCGCCAGCGTGATCTACGTTCCAGCTCCTTTCTGCAAAGACTCCATCCTGGAAGCGGCATTCGGCGGCATCAAGCTGATCGTTTGCATCACCGAAGGCATTCCTACCCTGGACATGCTGGACGCTAAAGTTAAGTGCGACGAGCTGGGTGTTACCCTGATCGGCCCTAACTGCCCAGGCGTGATCACTCCAGGCGAATGCAAGATCGGCATCATGCCAGGTCACATTCACTTGCCAGGCAAAGTCGGTATCGTTTCCCGTTCCGGCACCCTGACCTACGAAGCTGTGAAGCAGACCACTGACGCCGGTTTCGGTCAGTCGACTTGCGTCGGCATCGGCGGTGACCCGATCCCAGGCTCGAACTTCATCGACATCCTGAAACTGTTCCAGGAAGACCCGAAGACCGAAGCGATCGTGATGATCGGTGAGATCGGCGGTTCGGCTGAAGAAGAAGCGGCTGCCTACATCAAGGCACACGTGACCAAGCCAGTTGTTTCCTACATCGCTGGTGTGACTGCCCCTGCGGGCAAGCGCATGGGCCATGCTGGCGCAATCATCTCTGGCGGCAAGGGTACTGCAGACGAGAAGTTTGCTGCCCTGGAAGACGCAGGCGTGAAAACCGTGCGTTCGCTGGCAGACATCGGCAAGGCTTTGTCCGAGCTGACTGGCTGGGCGATCAAGTAAGCCTCGCGCTTAACTGACGCTTCACCACACAAAGGCCACCTTCGGGTGGCCTTTGTGCATTCTGCCATCCACTGTGGGAGCTGGCGTGCCTGCGATTGCATCACCTTGGCTTGCCTGTATCACCGCGCCGCTTGCATCGCAGGCAAGCCAGCTCCCACAGTGGACAGCATTGCCAAATTAAGTATGAAAACGCGACATCAAAGTGTCGCTTATCGGACAGCTCGCCCCGCAACAGTGCGTTTGTCAGACAAATTCGGTACTCTTGCCGCCTCTTTATGCGCCTGCATCCCAAAAGGAAGCCGCGTGCTAGACCGGTCGGTCCCCATAAGGGCCGGCAGTATTTCCCTCATCCATAGGGAATCCCCCTCTAAATTCCGATTCAGTAGTGTGGTATTTCCTCAAATGAAAGTGTTGAAAGGCCAGGATATCCTGGCGTTGGGCTTTATGACTTTTGCCCTGTTCGTGGGCGCCGGCAACATCATCTTCCCGCCTATCGTTGGTTTGCAGTCCGGGCCGCATGTCTGGATGGCGGCGCTGGGTTTCCTGATCACCGCAGTCGGTCTGCCGGTGGTTACGGTCATCGCCCTGGCCAAGGTCGGCGGTGGCATGGACGCGTTGAGCAGCCCTATCGGCAAGGTCGCCGGTGGCATCCTGGCTGCCGCGTGCTACCTGGCAGTCGGGCCATTGTTCGCCACCCCGCGTACCGCGACGGTGTCGTTTGAAGTCGGCCTGGCGCCATTGACCGGCGAAAGCCCGCTGGCACTGTTCCTCTACAGCTCGGTGTACTTCCTGCTGGTGTTCTTCATCTCCCTGTACCCAGGGCGCCTGTTGGATACCGTCGGCCGTTTTCTCGCGCCGCTGAAAATCATTGCGCTGGCGGTCCTGGGTATCGCGGCCTTTGCTCTGCCTGCGGGTGATATCGGCGTTGCTACGCCTGAGTACGTCGCCGCACCGTTCTCCCAGGGCTTTATCAATGGTTACCTGACCATGGATACCCTGGGCGCGCTGGTGTTTGGCATCGTGATCGTCAACGCTATCCGCTCCCGTGGTGTCGAGTCGCCGCAGTTGATCACCCGCTACGCGATCATTGCCGGGCTGATTGCCGGCCTGGGCCTGGCGCTGGTGTACATCAGCCTGTTCCGCCTCGGTTCGGGCAGCCACGAAGTGGCCGCCGGTGCAGCCAACGGCGCAGCCGTGTTGCACGCCTATGTTCAACACACCTTTGGCTCCCTGGGCAGCGGTTTCCTCGCGGTACTGATCTCCCTGGCGTGCCTGGTCACCGCCGTGGGCCTGACCTGTGCCTGCGCCGAGTACTTCAGCCGGGTATTGCCACTGTCCTACAAGACTCTGGTGGTGATCCTTGCTGCGTTTTCGCTGCTGGTGTCTAACCTGGGCCTGACCAAGCTGATCGCGTTCTCGATCCCGGTACTGACCGCCATCTACCCGCCGTGCATCGTGCTGGTGGCGCTGAGCTTCTGCAAAGACTTCTGGCATGAGCATGGCCGCATCCTGGGTCCGGTGATGTTGGTGTCGTTTATCTTTGGCACCATCGACGCCCTTAAGGGTGCGGGGCTGGCGGGTTGGATGCCTGCGCAAATGGCTAACCTGCCATTGAGCGAGCAAGGCCTGGCCTGGCTGGTGCCTTGTGTGATTACCCTGGTGGCTGCATTCGGGGTTGACCGTATGCTCGGCAAGCGCAGCGAAGCCATCGCCTAAAGCGCTCGTCACACGCTGACATCGAAATGCCCCGTATCAAACGATCCGGGGCATTTTTTATGGGCGGTGGGCAGTGTCTTTTTTTGTGGGCTAACGTCGAAAGGGTGATGAATTTTCCAGATCAGGAGCACGGTCAGTGTGGGGGCCGGCCTGCTCCCATACTGACCGAGTTAGCCAGCCCTATTGTTTAGAGGACCCGCATGTCATTTGTCGAAGCCAACCTGATTCACTTGTTTGCTGCACTGTGGTTCGTCATCTGCTGGGGCGGCTACACCCGCTACGCCAGCTGGAAAGCCCGGGACACGGCCTGCCTGGCCAGTGTGCTGCACCTGTATCGCGAAGACTGGATGCGCCGCATGCTCCTGCGCGACAACCGCATCGCCGATGCCAGCGTGATCGGCAACCTGGAACGCAATGCCTCGTTCTTCGCCTCCAGCACCCTGATCATCCTCGCCGGTATCCTTACCGTGCTGGGGGCTTCGGAGCGGGCGGTCTCGCTGCTGGCGGACATTCCCATGGTGCAGCAGGCGTCCCAGGGTATGTCGGAGATCAAGCTGCTGTGCCTGGCCCTGGTGTTTGTCTATGCGTTCTTTACTTTTAGTTGGTGCATGCGCCAGTACAACTTCGCGGCGATCCTGATTGGCTCGGCGCCGATGGTCGGTGAACGCCACGTCTCCGAGCAGGAGCGCAAGGCGTTCGCCTCACGGGCTGCGCGGGTGATTTCGATGGCAGCCAACCAGTTCAACTTCGGCCTGCGTTCCTATTACTTCGGCATGACCATGCTTGCCTGGTTTGTCAGCCCCTGGCTGTTCATGCTGATGAGCAGCGGGGTGGTGCTGGTGTTGTATCGCCGGGAATTTCATTCCGACGTTCTGGAGGTCATGGTCTATACCCCTACAGAGGCACCGATGCCTGAAGCGACCAAGGAGGCAACATCGTGAGTATTCCGTTCTGGTGTGTATTTATCAGTGCACTGCTGATTTTCGTGGCGCGTATGCCCGTGGGTAAGGCCATGAAAGAGCAGGGCGGGTATGACAACCACCTTCCCCGCAGCCAGCAAGCGCAATTGACCGGCTTCGGCGCACGGGCAGTGGCCGCTCATCAAAACAGTTTTGAAGCGTTTATCTTGTTTGCAGTGGGTGTATTGATGGCCCATACCACTCAGACCCAGGGCTACCTGATTGATTGGCTGGCGATCATCTTTGTGATTGCGCGGGTAGTCTATCTTGCGTGCTACTGGGCCGACTTGGCATGGCAGCGCAGCCTGGTGTGGGTGGTGGGGTTACTGTGTTCACTGTTGTTGATGCTTAGTCCGACATTTCGCACTTTGCTGATTTGATAAAAGCTCCGCACAAAGTAAAGCCCGCTATTAAGCGGGCTTTCTTTTGCAACGTGGTATTTAAACCGCGGTATCAGGAACCGGTTGCAGGTGTAGCTGGAGCAGCTTCTTTAGCGGCGGCGGCGTCAGATTCAGCTTGGGCTTTGGCGGCTTCGGCGTTTTCTTTTGCAGCGTCGTTCACTTTATCCTGAGCTTCGCTCATTTTTTCTTGAGCTTGTTCAGCATGCTGGTTGGCATCCTGAGCTTTGTCCTCGGATTTTTTATCGCAGGCAGCGAGGCCAAGGGCGGCAGCCAACATCAAGGAAACAGCGAAAGTCTTGCGCATGGGGTGTTTCTCCTTATTGAAGATATCTACTGGCCTTTCGAGCATGGGGTGCACGCATTAGTTCCTTTAATCCCACAGATATATAGGCTGTTTCGCTCAGGAACTTTCTTCCGGGGTATTTGTTTCGCCGGATCACTACTAATAAGAGTCTTTATCCAATGACCGATAGCCCCCTTTTAGAGCGTGCCGCACGTTTTGTTTCGGCCCTGCGTCACTGTCAGGTCCTGGGCATCCAAGTACATGATGCGAGCCCCCAGGGCATGACTTTGCTCTTGCCCTATAGCGCGCAGATTGTAGGTGACCCGCAAACCGGGATTATCCATGGCGGCGCCCTGACCTCCCTGATGGACACGGCCTGTGGCATGGCCACTCTGTGTGTGCTCCCGGAGTTTGAGGTCTGCCCGACCCTGGATTTGCGCATTGATTACATGCACCCGGCCGAGCCGCACAAGGCGGTGTTCGGTTTTGCCCAATGCTATCGGGTGACCACCGATGTGATTTTCACCCGTGGCTTCGCTTATCAGGATGACCCCCAGCAGCCGATTGCCCATGTGGTGGGCACGTTCATGCGCATGGGCAAACGCCTGAAGGGCACCAAAGGACTGGGCAGCAGCATCAAGGGAGAACAGGCATGACCCATCAATTCAAGACCCGCATGCAACAGGCCCATCACCGGGGCGACTATAAGGCGCTGCTCGAACTGATCCCCTACGCCAGGCTGATCGGTGTTGAATGCACGCGCCTGGGGGATGAGTTGCTGTTTCGCATGCCGGCCAACAAGGACAATATTGGTAACCCGATATTGCCGGCCATCCATGGCGGTGTGATCGCAGGCTTTATGGAGCTGTCGGCGGCCTTTCATTTATGGGTGGCCACGGGCACCCCAGGGGTTGAAAAAGGCTTGCCCAAGATCGTCGATTTTTCCCTGGATTACCTGCGGGCCGGGCAGTTTCGCGACACCTTTGCCACCTGCCAGGTTTGGCGCCAGGGACGGCGGGTGGCCAATGTGGCAATCACTGCCTGGCAAAGCACCCCGGCCGAACCTATCGCGACCGCTCGCGCGCATTTCAAGATTCAGGAGCAGGCCCGCCCTTGAAATCCTGGTCTTAGCCCCCAACTTTGATGACAACCCGCCGCTAACCCTTTCGGGTGCGGCCACTGCCATCCAATTGGAGTTTGATGACCATGAGTGTGGAAACTCAAAAGGAAACCCTGGGCTTCCAGACCGAGGTGAAGCAGCTGCTGCACCTCATGATCCATTCGCTGTATTCCAACAAGGAAATCTTCCTTCGCGAATTGATCTCGAACGCCTCTGACGCTGTCGACAAATTACGTTTCGAAGCCCTGTCCAAGCCTGAGTTGCTGGAAGGTGGCGCGGAACTGAAAATCCGTGTGAGCTTCGACAAGGACGCCAAGACCGTCACCCTCGAAGACAACGGCATCGGCATGAGCCGTGAAGATGCGATTACCCATTTGGGCACTATCGCCAAATCCGGCACCGCCGATTTCATGAAGAACCTGTCGGGCGACCAGAAGAAAGATTCGCACCTGATCGGCCAGTTCGGCGTGGGCTTCTACTCGGCCTTTATCGTCGCCGACAAAGTTGAAGTGTTCAGCCGCCGCGCCGGCCTCGACGCCAGCGAAGGCGTGCACTGGGCCTCCAAGGGCGAGGGCGAATTCGAAATCGCCACCGTCGACAAGGCCGACCGCGGTACCCGCATCGTGCTGCACCTCAAGTCCGGTGAAGACGAATTCGCCGATGGCTGGCGCCTGCGCAATATCATCAAGAAGTACTCCGACCATATCGCGCTGCCGATCGAACTGCCGAAAGAACAAGCGGCGGCCGAAGGCGAGGAGGCTCCAGCCCAGGAATGGGAAGTGGTCAACCGCGCCAGCGCCCTGTGGACCCGTCCGCGTACCGAGGTCAAGGACGAGGAATACCAGGAGTTCTACAAGCACATCGCCCACGACTACGAGAACCCACTGAGCTGGAGCCACAACAAGGTCGAAGGCAAGCTGGAATACAGCTCGCTGCTCTACGTCCCGGCCCGTGCTCCGTTCGACCTGTACCAGCGTGAAGCGCCCAAAGGCCTGAAGCTCTACGTGCAGCGCGTGTTCGTGATGGATCAGGCGGAATCCTTCCTGCCGCTGTACCTGCGCTTTATCAAGGGCGTGGTCGACTCCAACGACCTGTCGCTGAACGTGTCGCGGGAAATCCTGCAGAAAGACCCGATCATCGATTCCATGAAGTCGGCGCTGACCAAGCGTGTACTCGACATGCTGGAAAAACTGGCGAAGAACGAGCCTGAGCAGTACAAGGGCTTCTGGAAAAACTTCGGCCAGGTCATGAAAGAAGGCCCGGCTGAAGATTTCGCCAACAAGGAAAAAATCGCCGGCCTGCTGCGTTTTGCCTCGACTCAAGGCGAAGACGGCGAGCAGGTGGTGTCTCTGGCCGAGTACCTGGCTCGCGCCAAGGAAGGTCAGGACAAGATTTATTACCTGACCGGCGAAACCTACGCCCAGGTCAAGAACAGCCCGCACCTGGAAGTCTTCCGCAAGAAAGGCATCGAAGTGCTGCTGCTCACCGACCGTATCGACGAGTGGCTGATGAGCTACCTCAGCGACTTCGACGGCAAGAGCTTTGTCGACGTGGCCCGTGGTGACCTGGACCTGGGTAACCTGGATTCGGAAGAGGACAAAAAAGCCGCTGAAGAAGTGGCCAAGTCCAAAGAAGGCCTGGTTGAACGCATCAAGACCGCCCTGGGCGATGCTGTCAGCGAAGTGCGGGTTTCCCACCGTCTGACCGACTCCCCGGCGATCCTGGCCATTGGCGAGCAGGACCTGGGCATGCAAATGCGCCAGATCCTTGAAGCCAGCGGGCAGAAGGTGCCGGATTCCAAGCCGATCTTCGAATTCAACCCGGCTCACCCGCTGATCGAGAAACTCGACGGCGAGCAGAGTGAAGAGCGCTTTGGCGACCTGTCGCACATCCTCTTCGACCAGGCGGCCCTGGCCGCAGGGGACAGCTTGAAAGACCCGGCCGCCTACGTGCGCCGACTGAACAAGCTGTTGGTTGAACTGTCGGTTTAACAACGCTGCAAGAAAACCCCGCTTCGGCGGGGTTTTTCGTTTTCATGGATATCAACCGGAGAAAATGATGAGCCAAGTCACCGTGCGTTCCGTGGTCTATCAGATTGATGGCCAGTCTTATGAAAGCCGCCTGGCCTTCGATGCCAGCCACCAGGGCCCGCTGCCGGGCCTGTTGATGGCGCCGAACTGGATGGGGGGCAGCGCAGGCGCCGAAGAGATCGCCAAGGCCGTGGCCGGCAAGGGCTATGTGGTGTTGATCGCCGATCTATACGGGCAACAGGTGCGCCCGTCGAACGGTGATGAAGCCGGCGCGGCAATGATGCCGTTGAAGAATGACCGTGGGCTGCTCAACAAGCGCATGCAGGCGGCCCTTGAACAACTGCAAGGCCAGGCCGAAGCGGCTGTCGATACCTCGAAGCTGGCGACCTTTGGCTTCTGCTTTGGCGGTTGCTGCTCTCTGGAGCTGGCGCGTACCGGCGCGCCGCTGAAGGCGGCGGTGTCGTTCCATGGCACCCTCGACACGCCCAACCCGGCAGACGCGAAGAACATCAAGGGTTCGGTGCTGGTGCTGCATGGCGCTTCTGACCCGTTGGTGCCCAAAGAGCAGTTGCCTGCCTTTGAAGACGAGATGAACGCGGCCGGGGTGGATTGGCAATTGCTGAGCTACGGTGGCGCGGTGCATTCGTTCACTGACCCGCAGGCGAATGTGCCGGGCAAGATGATGTACGACGCCAAGACCGCTGGGCGAGCGTTCCAGGCGATGCATAATTTGTTGGATGAAGTGTTCAAGGGCTGAATATTTAGCGCCTGAGTTGGCCCCATCGCGGGCAAGCCCGCACATGTTGGAGGGCATTCCAAGTGTGAGGGCGGGCTTGCCCGCGATAGCTATCTCAGAGGCAGCTCAATTCTCCCTGCCTCGCCCGGCACTGTCGGCCAATCCCCGGCCGCCCAGCGCTGGCGAGCCTGTTCGATCAATGCCGGGTCACTGGCGACAAAATTCCAGTTGATCCGCCGTGGCCCATCCAGTGGCGCACCGCCGAAGACCACCAGATGGCAGTCGGTCTCGGCAAACAGCGCCATGCTCTGGCCCGCCGGCAGCACCACCAGGCTATGGGGTTCCACGGGTTCGCCCTCGAGCTGCGCATCACCTTCCAGCACATACACTGCCCGCTCCACATGCTCATCCGGAATCAGCAGGGTGGTGGCGGTTTGCATATGGACCTCGGCATACAGCGTCGGTGACAGCACTGGCACCGGTGATTCCAGGCAAAAGCCACTGCCGGCGATCATGCGGATCACCACCCCGAGGTTGTCACTGACCGGCAAACTGGCGGCAGGGTGATGGCTGTAATGCCCCGGCCCTTGCTCGTGTGCCTTGGGCGAGGCCAGCCACACCTGCAGGCCATGTAGATCGAACCCCTTGGCCTTGAGCGCGTCGGGCGTGCGTTCGACGTGGGCAATGGCGCTGCCGGCGGTCATCCAGCTGACGTCACCGGCCTGTACCACTTGATCGGAGCCGAGGCTGTCCTTGTGCAGGAGTTCGCCTTCAAACAGGTAGGTGAGGGTGGACAAGCCAATATGCGGATGCTGGCGGATATTCATGCCGTTGCCAGGGGCATAGCGGGTCTGGAGCATATGGTCGAAAAACACGAAGGGCCCGACGCTACGGCATTCCCGCGAGGGCAGCGGGCGCAGGATGGGCTGGCCTTCGACATCTTCGGCGCGCGGGCGGATCACAGTCACGGTGGTCATGGAGCATCCCTGTCTGAGCGGGTTTGTAGGGCTTGAGCATAACCCGCCAGGCAGGGAATCGGTGTTACTGGCTGAACGCACCTTCGGCGAGTTTGGTCTCGATGCTGATCTCGGCGGTGGTCATCAGTTTATGCACCGGGCATTTGTCGGCCACGCGATGCAGCTCAGTGCGTTGCTCATCGGTGAGCACACCCTTGAGGGTCAGCTTGACGTTGAGCTTGTACTTGCCCTTTTGCTCCTCGGTGCTGTCGTGGGTGACTTCCGCGGTCACGCCGGTCAGGGGGATGTCCTTTTTCTGCGCATACAGTTTGACGGTCAGGGCCTTGCATGAGGCCAGCGCGGCGTCGAAGTAATCGTGGGGCGAGGGCGCCGAGTCGTCGCCACCCAGGCTCTTGGGCAGGTCGGTAAACAGCTCATGGTTATTGATGTTGACGCTATGGCGAAAGTTCTCGGTGTTCAGCGTATTAACGATAACAGGCATGGTAAACCTCACAGGGTGGCAGGATGAAGATCATGCAGTTATAGAGCATGCTGGCACCTGAGTGTTCCGTGTTTTTATCGGCTGAACCCCGGCAGGCCGCCGCTGGTCTACCTGACTAATCCCTTATTGAGGTTGTATCGTGCCCTGGACCCGCCTGAGTCTTGCCCTGTTGCTCGCCGCCAGCAGCCTTACCGTACACGCCCGCGACTATGCCTACAGCGACGCGCACCTGCATTACGTCGACTTCTTCCAGGAGACGGCCGGCATGGACAAGCTGCTCAAGGCCATGGCCGATAATCGCATCGAGCATGTGATGATTTCCGGCGTCCCGGTTGCGAAGAAGTGGCACGAAGACGAACCCAAGCGCCCACGCTATTACGCCGGAGATGACGCGGGTGCCTACTGGTATAGCGCCACCGATGTAATCGTCGCGGCAGCCGTCAGCGAGCTGGCCCCCGAACAGCGCCAGCATTTCCACCCGTTCCTCAGCGGCTTCAACCCCAACGACAAGAACTCCGAGGCCCATATCCAGCGCATGCTCGACCTGTATCCGGGCCTGTGGCAGGGCATTGGCGAAGTCTTCACCCGCCATGATGACCTGACTGCGCTGACCTCCGGTGACACACCTCGGGCCAATAACGAGGCCATGACGCGGATCTATCACCTGGCCGCCGAAAATGACCTGCCGGTGCTGGTGCACTCCAACATCACCTCCAAGCGGGAGCGCAACCCCTTGTACCTGGCGGAGATCGAAGAGCCACTGCGTAATCATCCGCATACCCGGTTTATCTGGGCCCATGCCGGCACCAGCATGGAGATCCACCGGCACCAGACGCAGTTGGACTTCCTGTTGCCGACCTTGAGCCGCATGCTGGAGGCCTATCCCAACCTGTACATCGACCTGTCCTGGAGTGTGCTCACCCCGTATTTACTGGACGAGGCGGGAAAGCCCCGTCCGCAATGGCTGGCGCTGGTAGAGCGCTTCCCGGAGCGCTTTATGCTGGGGTCTGATGTAGTAGGGCGGTTCAACAAGTTGGGTAAGGAGATGCGCAGCTTTAATCCCTTCCTCGATGCCTTGCCTGAAGACGTTGCGCGAAAAGTCGCACGGGACAATTTCCTGGCGATTTTGCCCAAGGCGCGTTGATCGGGTTTGTCATCGTCCCGTCATACCGGTGTCATAAGCTCCCGCCATCTCACTCAAGGAGCCCACTATGCACCTCACCCGTTTAAGCGCCCTGGCGGCATTGATGATGATCAGCGGCCTGGCCAGTGCCGAAGTCCGTATCGAAGGCCCGGTGGAATTCGGCGTATTCGAAGGCCCGAAAGCCGAGCTGCAATCGGGCGAGCGCGTGTTGCGCCGTAGCAACGAGCAGATCCAGGCCACCACCGTAGTGCCGGCCAAGCTGGGGACCAAGTTTGGCCTGCGTTACCAGTTGTTCGGCAAGGTGGCCGAAGACACGCCGCTGACTTTGCTCTACTTCACTCCAGGCATCCGCACGGCCGATGGCCAGCGGCATGACAAGTTCGAAGTGACCCAGAAACTGGTGCCCGGTGCGCCTCAGGACGTGATGGCCTACGAGTTCACCGAAAGCCACGAAGTGGTGCCGGGCGAGTGGCGGTTCATGGTGTTCCAGGGTGATCGCCTGCTGACCCAGAAGAGCTTTACCGTGCGCTGAATCGCTACACTAATAGACTCAGTAGATAAAGGCGTTTTGATATCGCGTTTTCGTCTTACGCAAAAAGCCGAAGACGCCGATACCTTTCAAGAGCAACTCGCTGCAGGTGGATGCAGCGCTCTTGAAAGGAATCAGCGCAATGAGTATCAGAAGTCTCAATATCGCTCCGCGTGCAGGCCTGGGTTTTGGATTGGTGGCGTTGATGGTATTTGTGCTGGGCGGGTTCGCCTTGCTGCAAATGGCCAATATGCGCGAGCAGTCCGACCAGGTGGAAACCAACTGGCTGCCCAGTGTGATGGCGGCCGGTGAAATGAGTCAGGATCTGCTGCGCATACGCGCTTTGACCCTGCGCCTGCTGGTCAATCGCGACCCTCAGGCGGTGGCGCAGAATGAGCAAAAAATCCTCGAAATCAAAAAGCAGTTGCACACCGCGCAGTTGCTGTATGAAGCGTTGATTGTGCTGCCCGAAGACCAGGTACTGTTCGACCGCTTCAAGGTTGAGCAGCAACAGTACCTGCAACGCCAGGAGCAGGTCATGGCGTTGTCCCGGCAGAACCAGTTGGAAGATGCGATCGAGGTGGTCAATGGCGAGATGAATCATCTGGCCGATACCATGGCCGGTACCCTGGGCGAATTGGTCACTCTCAACAAGGTCAGCGCCAATCAGGCGGCGGCACTGGCCCAGCAAGTGTTCAGTCAATCCCGGATAGGGGTGATCGGCATGATTGCCCTGACTGCGCTGATTACCATCGGCCTGGCCGTGTTGTTGACCCGCAGCATCGTGTCGCCACTGGCGCAGTCGCTGAGGGTCGCCCAAGGGGTGGCCAGCGGCGACTTGACCGGCGAGATCACCGTCAGCGGCAAGGACGAGCCAGCGCGCCTGCAGCAGGCGCTCAAGGGCATGCAGGAAAACCTGCGCGAGACCATCCAGCGTATTTCCCAGTCCTCCAGCCAACTGGCTTCCGCTTCCGAGGAGCTCAGTTCGGTCACCGAAGACGCCACCCGTGGCCTGCACCAGCAAAGCCAGGAAATCGAACAGGCCGCCACGGCGGTCAACCAGATGACGGCGGCGGTGGAGGAGGTGGCCAGTAACGCGGTAGCTACCTCACAGGCCTCGCGCGAATCCGATCGCATTGCCCAGCACGGGCGCGAACAGGTACACCAGACGGTGCTGTCGATCGAGTCACTGGCCGACGATGTGACCGCCAATGCCACCCAGGTCGAGGATTTGGCGCAGAAGGTGTACGGCATCAGCAAGGTATTGGATGTGATCCGCTCCATTGCCGAGCAGACCAATCTGCTGGCGTTGAATGCGGCGATCGAGGCGGCGCGGGCCGGCGAGGCCGGGCGTGGTTTTGCGGTGGTCGCCGATGAAGTGCGGGCCTTGGCCCATCGCACCCAGCAATCGACCCAGGAAATCGAACAGATGATCGGCGGGATTCAGCAGGGCACCGATCAGGCGGTCAGTTCCATGCAACAAAGTAATGGCCGGGCGCGTGCGACCCTGGAGATTGCCAAGTCAGCGGGCACGGCGTTGGAGGAGATTGCCTCGGCGTTTACCCTGATCAACGAGCGCAACCTGGTGATTGCCAGCGCCTCGGAGCAGCAGGCAGCGGTGGCGCGGGAGGTGGATCGTAACCTGATGAATATCCGCGACCTGTCGATGCAGACGTCGGCAGGGGCGAATCAAACCAGTTCGGCGAGCCAGGAGTTATCGCGCTTGGCGGTGGATCTGAACACCATGGTGGCGAGGTTTTCGGTGTAGGGCTGAAGACCGCCATCGCAGGCAAGCCCACACTCGACCGAGTTGGAATGCGATCAATGTGGGAGCTGGCCTGCCTGCGATGAAGCCGACGCGGTCTAAAGTTAACCCCACCCCATAAAAAACGCCCCGAACCAGTCGGGGCGTTTTCATAAGCACAACCTGCGGGGTATTACTTACCCTGCCAGCGCTTGAGCACCAGGGTGGCATTGGTGCCACCGAAGCCGAAGCTGTTGCTCATGACCGTGTTGATGGTGGCATCTTCACGGGTCTTGGTCAGGATTGGCATATCGGCAACGGCTGGGTCCAGCTCGTCGATGTTGGCGGAGCCGGCCATGAAGTTGCCTTCCATCATCAGCAGGCAGTAGATCGCTTCGTGAACGCCTGCGGCGCCCAGGGAGTGACCCGACAGGCTCTTGGTGGAGCTGATGGCCGGAGCCTTGTCGCCGAATACCGCACGCACGCCTTCCATTTCCTTGGCATCGCCCACCGGAGTGGAGGTGCCATGGGTGTTCAGGTAGTCGATTGGGGTATCAACGGTGGCCATGGCCATCTGCATGCAGCGGATGGCACCTTCGCCGCTTGGCGCGACCATGTCGTAGCCGTCGGAAGTCGCGCCGTAGCCGACGATTTCCGCGTAGATTTTCGCGCCACGGGCCAGAGCGTGTTCCAGCTCCTCGACCACCACCATGCCGCCACCGCCGGCGATGACGAAACCGTCACGCTTGGCGTCGTAGGCACGGGAGGCTTTTTCCGGGGTTTCGTTGTACTGGGTGGACAATGCGCCCATGGCGTCGAACAGGAACGATTGGCTCCAGTGCTCTTCTTCACCGCCACCAGCGAACACGATGTCCTGCTTGCCCAACTGGATCTGCTCGACCGCAGTGCCAATGCAGTGAGCACTGGTGGCGCAGGCGGAGGAGATCGAGTAGTTCACGCCCTTGATCTGGAAGGGCGTGGCCAGGCACGCGGAAACGGTGCTGCCCATGGTCCGCGTGACGCGGTACGGGCCAACGCGCTTGACGCCTTTCTCGCGCAGGATGTCCAGCGCTTCCATCTGGTTCAAGGTCGACGCGCCGCCGGAGCCGGCGATCAGGCCGGTGCGGACGTTGGACACCTGGTCGTCGCTCAGGCCGGAGTCGGCAATCGCGTCTTTCATGGCCAGGTAGGCATAAGCTGCGGCATGGCCAACGAAGCGATAGATCTTGCGATCAATCAGTTCTTCGAGGGGAAGGTCGATGGAGCCGGAAACCTGGCTACGCAGACCCATTTCGGCATATTCCGGGTTGAAGCGGATGCCAGGGCGACTTGCACGCAGGTTAGCGGAGACGGTCTCTTTGTCATTGCCCAGGCACGAAACGATGCCCAGACCAGTGATAACGACGCGGCGCATGCGGATAACCCTTAAAAGTTGTCAGTGGAAGTGAACACGCCGACGCGAAGGCCTTCGGCGGTATAGATCTCGCGACCGTCGACGCTCACCGAACCATCGGCGATGGCCAGGTTCAGCTTGCCCTTGAGGACGCGCTTGATTTGAATGTTATAGGTGACTTTCTTGGCGGTCGGCAGGACCTGGCCAAAGAACTTCACTTCGCCCGAACCCAGGGCACGACCGCGACCTGGCAGGCCTTGCCAGCCGAGGAAAAAGCCGACCAGCTGCCACATGGCATCAAGGCCCAGGCAGCCCGGCATCACCGGATCGCCTTCGAAATGGCAGGCGAAGAACCACAGGTCCGGGGTGATATCCAGCTCGGCGACCAATTCACCTTTGCCGTACTTGCCACCCTCTTCGCTGATAAGGGTGATGCGATCCACCATCAGCATGTTGGGGGCGGGCAGTTGCGCGTTACCTGGGCCGAACAGCTCACCGCGACTGCAGCGCAGCAGGTCTTCCCGGGTAAAGGCGTTTTGTTTGGTCATGCGAGCTCCTCAATAATCCCATGCGGCAGGGCCGGGTAAATCTTCCCGACCGACTGAAGCGTGCTTGCCTCACGTCGGCAGCCTACAGGTAGACTATTGCGTTGTAGTGAAAGTCACAGCATCAAGGACATGAATGTACACTTGTGCACTGAAATTTTAAACCGGACTCATTTATAGGCCCGCTCGGGTGCCTAAGACTGCCGCACTTTCGTCTTTCACGCCAGTCGCAGTTGGCTGATGCTGCCCATCTAATGCACCCAGCGCTGTAGGATTTGCTGCAAATCCGTGCGTTTGAACGGCTTGGCCAGGTAATCGTTCATTCCGGCGGCCAGGCAGGCTTCGCGATCGCCCTGTAGCGCATTGGCCGTCAGGGCAATGATCGGCAGGTCGGCGCAGCCGGGCAATTGGCGGATCTGGCGGGTGGCGTCATAGCCGTCGATCACCGGCAGCCGGCAATCCATCAGGATCGCGGTGAAGATCAGGCTCTCGGCACTGCGGATCGCTTCGGCGCCGTCGGTGGCGACGCTCACCTCAAACCCCAGGCTACGCAGCATGGCTTGGACCACGGTGCGGTTGACCGGGTTGTCCTCCACCAGCAACACATGGCGGCCTTCACCGGCGCCGGCTTTGTGCTGCGCGTCCGGAGCAATCTGCGGCAGGCTCTGCTGGCAGATCGCCAGGGGGATTTCCAGGGTAAACACCGATCCCAGGCCTTCGTCGCTCTGGGCGCGCAAGGTGCCACCCATGCGCTCGGCCAGGGTCCGGGCAATCGGCAGGCCCAGGCCGGTGCCGCCGTAACGCCTGGAGATAGAGCTGTCCGCCTGTTGAAAGGCGTCGAACATCAGTTCCAGTCGCTCGGCCGAAATACCAATCCCGGTGTCGCGCACGGTGCAGGTGAACCACAGCAGTTCGTGGTCCAGGGTCTGCCAGTTCGGCTCGACGCTGACCGTGCCTTGCTCGGTGAATTTCAGCGCATTACCGATCAGGTTCACCAGGATCTGCCGGATCCGCGTCGGGTCGCCCTGCACGCGCAGCGCTTCCATGCCCGGCGGGATCGACAACTCCAGGACCAGCCCGCGCTGTATGGCGCTGTGCTGGAAGGCCTGGGCGCAGCTGTTGATCAGGTCCACCAGGTTGAACGGAATATGCTCAAGCTCCAGGGCCGAGCGTTCGATACGCGAGAAATCGAGGATATCGTTGATGACTTTGAGCAGGTGCTCGGTGGACTCCGAGGCCAGCGCGGCGTACTCGGTCTGCTCGTCGGTCATGGCGGTGGTTTCGAGCAGTTGCAGCATGCCCAGTACGCCATTCATCGGCGTGCGCAGTTCATGGCTCATCATCGCCAGGAAGTCGGATTTGGCGCTGTTGGCGCGCTCGGCTTCCTCCCGCGTCTGGATCAACTGGGCCATGGCCTGCTGCTGTTCGCGACTGGCATGGTGCAGGCCTTCGGCAAGGTTGTTGATATGCCGTGACAGGTCGCCCAGCTCGGAGTCGTCGACAATCGGTAGCGGGGTCTTGTAATCACCCTGCTGGATCGCGTTGACCGCATGGCCCATGGCGCTGATCGGTTGCGACAGGCTGGCGGCCAGGCGTCGCGCCAGGAGGAAGGTGAACAGTAGGGCGAATAGCGCGAGGATCCCAGCCTTAAAAAGGATTTCCTGTTGGCGCTGGCTGAAGGCGTCATTGGACATGCCGACAATCACCCGCCCCAGATAGTCGGCCTGTGGCGCCTTGGGCTGCGCGGTGCTGTCCTGGAAAAAATCGTTGCCCAACTGGATATGCTGCAGGCGAATCGGCGCCTGGAAAACTTTCACCGACAGCGAACGGTCGTGCTTTTCCGACGGCTGCTCGACATACACCAGGATGTTTTCCGCGCTGTCCTGGATTTCCAGGAAACGCACATGGGGCGTGGCCAGCGTCGCCCGCAGCAGGCTGTCGAGCACGTCATTGTTGCCGGAGATCACCCCGTACTCGGTGGCCGGGGCCAACTGGTTGGCGATCAGTTGGCCGGTGTGGTCCAGTTCCTGGCGCAAGTCCTGGATCCGTACGAAGGTAAAGAAGCTGATCAGTAGCAGCGTCAGTAACAGGGCCGGGCCCAGGGTGATGATCTGGGTGCGGGTGTTGATATCCCAGCGGCGAACCAAGGTCATGGGTGTTTTTCCCCTTCGGCCAATCGGGTTGCGACGGTGGTCTCGTCCACCACTTCGATCCCCAGCGAGCGCGCCACTTGCGGGTTGCCCACGACTTTAAAGTGTTCCGGGTACAGCGAGCGCGGCCAGCCGGCCGGCGCGTGATCAAGCAGGCGGTCAAGCACATTCAGCCAGTCGGCCTGATCGCTGTAGGTACTGGCCAGACTGCCCGCCCGCACGAAGCCGGCATTGGGGCCGATCAGTGGCAGTTGCCTGGCGTAGCTGCTCAACAGCAGGTTTTTCACGGTTTTCGGGTTGTACAGTTGGGGATCATCCAGCCCTAACAACACATCGCTGTTTTTAAACAGGCTGAGCAGCGGGCGGCTGTCATTAATGTTGTCCCAGTGCTGGGCGACGATTTCCAGGTCCAGGGCTGCGGCATGCTGGCGCAGTTCCGGCAGCAGGAATTCGCTGTCGCTACCGTACAGCACGCCAATGCGCCGGGCCTGGGGCAGGATATTGGCGATCAGGCGCAGCTGCCGGTCCAGGGGCGGATCGCTCCACAGCAGGCTGATCTTGCCGGGCACATGGCTGCCCAGGCGCTCGCGGGCTTGCAGGCGACTGATGCGCAGCACCAGGGTGGCCGGGCCCTGGGGGTCCTGCAGGCGCCAGTCGAGGCTCGGCAGGTCCAGCAGGATCAGGCGGGTGCTGGTCGGTAATTGGCCGGGGGCGGGCATGTCTTGCAGGGCCTTGAAGGTGACGCTATCGGCGGGGCGCTGTTCGCGCAGGGCCTGGGTGAATGCCTGCACGCCGGGTCCATCCTCGGCGGCGGTCAGCAGGATTTCGGCGCTCCACGCGGGCACGGCCAATGCCAGGCTGACGAGCAGCAGGCAGCGGCGCCAGAACTTGGCGCGGAAGAGGGCGGTCATCCTTGACTGGGCAGGGTTCATGTCAGAACTCTAGCTCCGCGCTGAAGTAGAGGACATGGCGCTGGTCGTAGTTATTGTCGACATGGGTAGTGGGCTGGCGGTCAAGGCGTTGTTGCAGCATGCCGGCCAGCTCCAAGTTGGCCTTGCCCAGGGCGATGCGTTTGGCGACCCGCATATCGACCCGTTCAAAGCGATATTGGTTGAGTGCATCGTTGCCATAATAGAACAACGCGCTGGACCAGCCTTGCCCCCACTCGCGCATCCAGCCGGCCGAGCCGCTGTTGCGCGCGGTCTGTTGCCGGTCCAGCGCGTTGCTGGCGTGGGCATCCACGTAAGCATAGGTCAGGCGCAGGCGGTCGGCGGCGCTCAGGTGCCAGTCCAGCTGGGTTTCGGTGCCGGTAAACCGCGAGCTGTTACTGTTACTGGCGATGTACTGGTTATTGCGCAGGGGCTCGCTGATCATGCCGGTGATTTCGTCATAGAACAGTTTGACGTCAAGGTTCAGCCCGATATCCGCAAAAAAGCCGTTATAGCCCAGTTCCCGGGAGCGCATCAGTTCCCTGTCGAGGTCGCCCGGGCCCCGGGTCTTGACGAAATACTGGCCGGCGTTCTGCCCGTAGGTGGGGGAGCTGAGGTTCGTGACCTTATAGCTCCAATTGACGTTGTTCTCGAACATGTCCGGCGAACGGATGGCTTCGGAGTACACCGCCCGCAGCCCGTGGCGCGGGTTGATCAGATAGTTGATCGCGACCCTGGGCGTCAGCGAGCTATTGCTCAGTTGGGTGTTTTCATACATCGCCCCGCCCTGCAACAGCCAGTGTTCGCTGGCGCGCCATTCGAGGTGGCCGAACAGGCGCCAGGTGGTGTCGTCCAGCCGGCCATTGAAGTAGGTGTCGGAGTCGGCGCGGTCGTAGCGGTAATTCATGCCGCTGACCAGACGCAGGCTGTCGGACAGGCTCAGGGTGTCCTGCACTTCCAGGTCGTAGCGGCTTTCCTTGGTGCTTTGGTCGATATTGCCGCAGACACTTTCCTTGCCGCCTTCATTCCATTGTTTCAGGACTTCTTCGGCCAATGCCTGCTCGGCAGGGGAGCCGGGTGGTGGGCTGCCGTTTTCAAAATCCTTTATGTGCCGCGCCAACTTTTCAGCGTAGTTGGGGTTCATTTGCCACAGTTGCGTCAACTGCGGGCTGAACGAGACCTTGGCATCACAGGCCTTCCAGATCTGCCGGCGATCCCATTGCTGCGCCGAACCCTGGATATACAGGCTGTGGTCGGGATTGAAATCGAAGTTCCAGCGCAGGGAGGCGGCGTAGTCCTTGGCGCTGACGTCGGAATCGGTACCGCCATCGGTAATCCCGGCAAATACCGGCTTGTAGGTGTATGGCCGCTGGTTGGTCCCTTCCTTGGCGTTGATCTGCCAGTCGATGCTTTGCTGCTGGTCGAGGGTCTGGCTGACCTTCAGGCTGAAGCGGCTCAGGCGCCGGCTGTCGCGGTAGTCGGCACCCACGCGGTCGCTGTCAAAGCCGTCATCCTGCTGCCCGGACAGCGACAGCCGCAGGTTGCCGGTGTCCCAGCCCAGGCCCTGGCTGGCATACCAATCGTTGATCCCGCGCTCGCCCCGGATCATTTTCATCCGGGTGCCCTGGCTGTTGGCCGGCGAGCGGGTGAGGATATTGACCACCGCCATCAGCGCATTGGCGCCGTAGCTGACGGTATTGGGCCCACGGAACACCTCGATCCGCTCGATATCCTCCATGGCCACCGGAATATCGCTCCAGTCCACCGTGGCCAGGCCGGCGCGGTACACCGAGCGGCCGTCGATCAGCACCTGCATGCGCCGCGCTTCGCTGGCGTTGGTGCCGTGATAGTTGACGGCAGCCTGGTTGCCCGAGGTGTAGCCCACCATCATCCCCGGCACCAGGCGCAGCAACTCGGCGATATCCCGCGCGCCGCTGGCCTTGATCAGTTCGCTGTCGATCACCGTCATGCTGCCAGGTACGGCGGCGGCCGACTGCTTGAGTCGGGTCGCCGTCAGGACCTGGGGCAGTGGCTGGTTGTCGAGGAACAGATCGTCGGCCAGCAACGGCGTGCTGACCAACAGCGCCAGAAACAGAGATGAACGAGGAGGAGGGCCCAAATACACGGCACGGCCTTGATAATTGCGGATAGCCGCCCATGTTAACTGAGGCGGGCGCTTTTGCCAGTCGGCACCATCGCAATTACTGTGGTCTATTCGGCCATTTTCCGACAAATGCGGAAAACACAGAAGGGCTGGTCGCCGTCTGGCCGGCCCGTATAATGCCGCCATCGCCACTGCTTATGGATTAACGGATTGCATATGACTGAACAGCGCCCAATTGCGGTCCTGGGAGGCGGAAGTTTTGGTACCGCCGTGGCTAATCTGCTGGCCGAAAACGGCCATCAGGTGCGCCAGTGGATGCGCGATCCCGAACAGGCCGAGGCCATCCGGGTCAACCGCGAAAACCCCCGTTATCTCAAGGGCATCAAGATTCACGCTGCGGTCACGCCGGTCACGGACCTGCAGGCCACCCTGGATGACTGCGACCTGTGCTTCGTTGCGCTGCCCTCCAGTGCCCTGCGCTCGGTGCTGGCGCCCCATGCCGAGCGGCTGGCGGGCAAGATGCTGGTCAGCTTGACCAAAGGTATCGAGGCCCAGACCTTCAAGCTGATGAGCGAAATCCTCGAAGAAATCGCGCCCCAGGCGCGCATTGGTGTGCTCTCCGGGCCGAACCTAGCGCGGGAAGTGGCCGAACATGCCTTGACCGCGACGGTGGTCGCCAGTGAAGACGAAGCCCTGTGCGAACAGGTGCAGGCCGTGCTGCATGGCCGTACCTTCCGTGTCTATGCCAGTGCTGACCGCTTTGGCGTAGAACTGGGCGGCGCGCTGAAAAACGTCTACGCCATCATCGCCGGCATGGCGGTGGCCCTGGGCATGGGGGAAAACACCAAGAGCATGCTGATTACCCGCGCCCTGGCGGAAATGACCCGCTTTGCGGTCAACCAGGGCGCCAACCCCATGACCTTCCTTGGCCTGGCCGGGGTGGGCGACTTGATCGTCACCTGTTCGTCACCGAAAAGCCGCAACTATCAGGTCGGTTTCGCCCTGGGCCAGGGCCTGAGCCTGGAAGATGCCGTCACCCGCCTGGGTGAAGTGGCCGAAGGGGTCAATACTCTCAAAGTACTGAAGGCCAAGGCCCAGGAAACCGGGGTCTATATGCCGTTGGTCGCCGGCCTGCACGCGATCCTGTTCGAAGGGCGCACCTTGAACCAGGTCATCGAGTTGCTGATGCGTGCCGAGCCCAAGACTGATGTCGACTTTATTTCCACCAGTGGTTTCAACTGAGGAACCCGCGATGAACGATCCGAAAGCAGCACCCAAGTATGAATCCATTGCCCTGCGCATCCTGTGGATGCTGGTGTTTGCCCTGGTCTGGCAAGTGGCGCAGTTCATCCTCGGGGCGTTGGTGGTGGTGCAATTGATCTACCGCCTGATCTACGGCGCACCGAACCTGGGCCTGATGAACTTTGGCGACAGCCTCAGCCAGTTCCTCGCGCAGATTGGCCGTTTTGGCAGCTTCCACAGCGAGCAGAAACCCTGGCCCTTTGCCGATTGGCCAACCCCGCGTGCCCCGGAAGGCGAAGCCGCCCACAGCGTGCCGCCAGCCCCGCACCCGGTGCGCGATGAGGAGCCCAAGCTATGAAGCTGTGGGTGTTGCGTCACGGTGAAGCCGAGTCCCATGCACCCAGCGATGCCCAGCGCAACCTGACCGAGCGTGGCCGCGAAGAAGTGCTGCACAGCGCCGCGCACCTGATCGGCCAGCCCATCAGCGCGATCATCGCCAGCCCTTATGTGCGGGCGCAACAGACTGCCCAGTTGGTGCGCGAGGCGTTGGGGTTTGTGCCAGAAATCCGCACCGTGTCGTGGCTGACGCCGGACGGCAACCCCCTGCAAGTCCTGGAAAAACTCGACACCGATGACAATGTGCTGCTGGTCAGCCATCAGCCTTTGGTGGGCAACCTGATCAGCTTTTTGCAGCACGGGCACCAGCGCCAGCCGCAACCGATGCACACCGCCAGCCTGGCGGAGCTGGAAGGGGACTTCCCGCTGGCGGGGCTGATGAGCCTCAACAACGTGAAAAACCCTTAGTTCCCAAGGCGCACCTGGGCACAATGTGGGAGCGGGCTTGCCCGCGATAGCAATGTATCAGTCGCTAAATGTATCGACTGACACGGCACAATCGCGAGTAAGCCCACCCCCACACAAGCCCTTTCCCACAGTTTGATTGCATTCTGCCTGCAAGCGACTTGCAGTGCTCCTGTGTGCATGGAATAGTCCACCAAGCAAGTGCTTGGTTGGCTACCATCGGAACACACAGGAGCGCGTCCCATGTCTGTCGCTTTTCGTTTGCCGCTGCAGGTCTTCTTTGAACGTGAGGCGCGCCATCCGCGCCAGCGCTTCCTGGTCCAGCCCACGGGTGGCGGCGAGGTGCAGACCCTCACCTGGGGCGAGGTCGGCCACCAGGCCCGTTGCGCCGCCCATTGGCTGCGGGCACGGGAGTTGCCCCAGGGCTCGCACATTGCCCTGATCTCGAAAAACTGCGCGCACTGGATTATCGCCGACCTGGCGATCTGGATGGCCGGGCATGTCTCGGTGCCGCTGTACCCCAACCTCACCGCCGACTCCGTGGCCCATGTGCTGGAGCACTCCGAGGCGGCGTTGGTGTTTATCGGCAAGCTCGACGACTGGCCGGCCATGGCCCCAGGCATCAAGGCCGGGCTTGCGACCATCAGCCTGCCGCTGTGCCCCGAGGGCCCGTTCGACTTCACTTGGGCCGACCTGCAGGCCTGCTCACCGATCCAGGATGACCCGGCGCCGGCTGCCACGGACCTGGCCACCATCATTTACACCTCCGGCACTACCGGCCTGCCCAAAGGCGTGATGCACACCTTCGGCGCCCTGGCGTTTGCGGCAACCCGAGGCACCGAGCTGTTCGGCCTGGGGGAGGGCGACCGGCTGCTGTCCTACCTGCCGCTGTGCCATGTGGCCGAGCGCATGTTTGTCGAGATGGCTGCGATCTACACCGGGCAAACGGTGTTTTTTGCCGAAAGCCTCGACACCTTCCTCACCGACCTGCAACGCGCCCGGCCCACGGCCTTGTTTGGCGTGCCACGGATCTGGACCAAGTTCCAGATGGGGGTGTACGGCAAAATCCCGGAAAAACGCCTGGAGCTGCTATTGCGCCTGCCATTTATCGGCAAGCGCGTCGGGCGCAAGGTGCTCGCCGGGCTTGGCCTGGACGCCGTGCGGGTGGCCCTGTCCGGCGCGGCGCCGGTGCCTGAGGCGTTGCTACGCTGGTACCTGCGCCTGGGCCTGGATGTGCTGGAGGTGTATGGCATGACCGAAAGCTGTGGTTATTCCCATGTCTGTCGCCCCGGCCAGCAGAAGATTGGCTGGATCGGCCTGCCGTGCCCGGACGTGGAGGTGCGCATTGACCCGGCCGGTGAAGTCCAGGTGCGCAGCGGCGCGACCATGCTCGGTTACTTCAAGGACCCGCAGAAGACTGCCGAGACCCTCACCGAAGACGGCTTCCTGCGTACCGGCGACAAGGGCGAGCAGGATGCCGAAGGCCGCCTGCGCCTGACCGGGCGTCTCAAGGAGATCTTCAAGACCAGCAAGGGCAAGTACGTCGCCCCGGCCCCCATCGAAAACCGCCTGGCGGAGCACGGGCGCATTGAGCAGGTGTGTGTGGTGGGTGATGGCCTGAGCGCGCCGATGGGTTTGTGCGTGCTGTCTGCAGTGGGCCTGCAGGAGGCCGCCGGCGAGGCCCGGCAATCGTTGCATGGCAGCCTGGAGCGCCTGCTGGAAGAGGTCAACCAGGTGCTGGATAAACATGAGCGCTTGCGTCAACTGGTGGTGGTGAAAGACAGTTGGGCCGTGGAAAACGGCTTTCTGACACCGACCCTGAAGATCAAGCGCAACGTGATCGAGTCAACCTACGGCCCACAGTTCCAGGCCTGGAGCGCACGTTCCGAGGCAGTGCTGTGGCAGGATTGAGCACCCAAATAAAATTAACAAGGACACTGCAATGAGCCTGTGGCGCACCCTCCCCAATATCGAGCAACTCAATGCCATCCAGAAAAACACCATTGGTGAAGTACTGGATATCCGTTTCGAGACCTTCGACGACCAGTCCCTGACCGCCAGCATGGTGATCGACCACCGCACCCATCAACCCTATGGCCTGCTGCACGGTGGGGCCTCGGTGGTGTTGGCCGAAACGGTTGGCTCCATGGCCAGCTACCTGTGTATCGACGCCAGCAAGTTCTATTGCGTGGGCCTGGAAATCAACGCCAACCACCTGCGCGGCCTGCGTTCCGGGCGGGTGACGGCGGTGGCCCGGGCGATCCACATCGGGCGCACCACCCATGTCTGGGACATCCGCCTGACCAGTGACGAGGGCAAGGCCAGTTGTGTGTCGCGCCTGACCATGGCCGTGGTGCCCCTGGGCGAGAACCCGCCGGCGCGATAGGTGTGGCGTGAGTGTCATCATTCCTGGCAGTTACAGTCATTGCTGTAGCGGCCAGGCGTGAGGACAATCGAATTCTGTTTTGGATGATGGGTTGGTTATGTCGCAACATGTGTTTTTCACTCATGCCAATGGCTTTCCTTCGGCGACCTACGGCAAATTGTTCGATGCCCTGGCCCCGGAGTACGCGGTGGCGCACCTGTCGCAGCACGGCCACGACCCGCGGTTTCCGGTGGATGACAATTGGCAGAACCTGGTGGACGAACTGATCCACCACCTGGAGCAGCAACCGGAGCCGGTGTGGGGCGTCGGCCACTCATTGGGCGGGGTGCTGCATTTGCACGCGGCCCTGCGTTGCCCGCAGTTGTATCGCGGGGTGGTGATGCTCGACTCGCCGGTGCTGACCCTGGCCGACCGCTGGGTGATCCGCGCGGCCAAGCGTTTTGGCCTGATCGACCGCCTGACCCCGGCTGGCCGCACCCTGGGCCGGCGCGAAGAGTTCAGCGACCTGGACGCCGCGCGTCAGTATTTTTCCGGCAAGACACTGTTTCGCGGGTTTGACCCGGACTGCCTGGAGGCCTACCTGCAACATGGTCTGCACCAGGTCGGCGATCGCCTGCGCCTGCGGTTCGACCCGGCCACGGAAATCAGCATTTATCGGGGCGTGCCACACACCAGCCCCGGCCAGACCCGCCAATTGAAAGTGCCACTGGCCGTAGTACGCGGCCGGCAAAGCCGGGTGGTGATGCGCCATCACGCCAGCGGCGTCGCACGCCTGCCCATGGGCGAGATGCTGACCATGCCCGGCGGCCACATGTTTCCCCTGGAGCGGCCGCAGGACACGGCGACCCTGATCAAGAACCTGTTTACCCGTTGGGAAGCCCGCGAGCGCAGTTGCGCATGACCACGCCTGTCGAAGAAGTGCGCCTGAGCCTGCCGCACATTGAGCTGGCGGCCCATCTGTTCGGCCCGGAAGACGGCCTGCCGGTGATCGCCCTGCATGGCTGGCTGGACAACGCCAACAGCTTTGCGCGCCTGGCGCCCAAGCTGCAGGGTTTGCGCATTGTCGCCCTGGACATGGCCGGTCACGGCCACTCGGCCCACCGCCCGGCTGGGGCGGGGTACGCCTTGTGGGATTACGTGTTTGATGTGCTGCAAGTGGCCGAACAGCTGGGCTGGAAACGTTTTGCATTACTTGGCCACTCCCTGGGGGCAGTCGTTTCCACGGTGCTGGCCGGGGCCTTGCCGGAGCGCGTGACGCACTTGGCGTTGATCGACGGCGTGATCCCGCCGACCGCCACCGGCGAGGACCCCGCCGAGCGCCTGGGCATGGCCCTGCAGGCGCAAATCAACCTGCAGGACAAACGCAAACCGGTGTACGGCACCCTCGACCGGGCGGTGGAAGCGCGAATGAAAGGCGTGGTGGCCGTCAGCCGTGAAGCCGCGGAACTCCTGGCCCAGCGCGGCTTGATGCCGGTGCCGGGCGGCTACACCTGGCGCAGTGACAGCCGCCTGACCCTGGCCTCGCCAATACGCCTGACGGAAGAACAGGCCATGGCCTTCGTGCGTCGAGTGGCGTGCCCTGCACAGTTGGTGGTCGCACAAGAAGGCATGCTGGCCAAACATCCCGAGCTGCTTGCGCAGGTGCCGTTCACTGTCACCACCCTTGCAGGTGGCCATCATTTGCACCTGAATGACGAGTCGGGAGCGGTTCTTGTTGCAGACTGTTTCAATCGGTTCTTCACCGCGCCTTGACTTGGCGGGGGCAACTGTCGAGGCTGGGCGGATTGAAAGGGAGTCAACCATGAACAATCCGAATACCGCGAAGGCATCCACCGGCCCAGGCGCACCGATCCGATGAGTAGTGCCAAGGGAATTATCCGTGTGCTTGGGCTGTGCTGCATCAGCCCGTTGGTCTTCGCTGCTGATCTACCGGGAAGCCAGGATCTGCCCAGCGTGGCCCGTCAGGTGGATGCGCAGATTGTCGACTACCGTCCCACCGAAGAAAAAGAACGCATCTACCCCATGGGCGCGATCCGCAAGATCAGTGGCAAGTTGCGCTACGACGGTCAGGCCACGGCCCGTGGCCAAGTAACCGCCATCACCTATGAACTGCCTGCCGAGCACAGTTCCAGCACGGCCTTCAAAGCCACGCGCGAGGCGTTGCAAGAACAGGGCGCGCAGTTGTTGTTCTGGTGCCAGGCCCGTGATTGTGGCGAAAGCAGCCTCTGGGCCAATGAAGTGTTGGGCAATGCCAAGCTGGTCGGCGCCGATGGCCAGCAGGAATTCCTCTTGCTGCGCCTGGCCGCCCCTCAGGACAACTCTCTGGTGGCGCTGTACGGCATCACCCGCGGCAATCGCCGGGCTTACCTGCATGTTGAGCAAATGGACGCCAGCGCGCCATTGGGGCAATTGCTGCCGACCTCTGCCACACTGCTGCGCGAACTGAAAAGCACCGGCGACCTGGATTTCCCTTTGCTGGGGGCTGAGCCCGACGCAACATGGTTGACCCTGATTTCCCGTGGATTGAACCTCGACACCACCTTGCGGGTCAGTTTGAGCGGACCCAACGCTGAAGCCTGGCGCCAGGGCCTGATCGACAAGGGCGTGCGTGCGGCGCGCCTGGAAACCGCTACTGGCGAGACCCAGGGCCTGCATCTGCAAGTGATCCGCTGATCGTTCCAGGGCGAACGGACCCGCGCCGTTCGCCTAAGCTCTCCCTCAACAGACTTCTTTTCGAGAAAGCACATGCTCAACAATGATCGCCTGCTGGTGCAGATCCTGCTCCTGGTGCTGTTTGGTGCCAGTTTCTGGGTGATGGCGCCGTTCTGGTCGGCGCTGTTCTGGGGCGCGGTGCTGGCGTTTGCCAGCTGGCCGCTGATGCGCCTGTTGACCCGCGCCCTGGGCGGCCGCGAGTCCCTGGCAGCGGGGATCCTGACCTTGGGCTGGATGTTGCTGGTGGCAGTGCCACTGGTGTGGTTGGGCTTCAACCTGGCCGACCATGTGCGCGATGCTGTGGCGCTGATCAAGGACCTCCAGGTCGACGGCCTGCCCGAAGCACCTAGCTGGCTGGGCTCGATCCCGTTTGTGGGAGAGCGGCTGGTGGCCATGTGGGACAGTATCGACCAGCAGGGCGCGGCTTTGATGGTCACGATCAAGCCCTACCTGGGGCAGGTCGGCAACTGGCTGCTGGCCCGCAGCGCGCAGATCGGCGGCGGCAATCCTCGAACTGACCCTCAGCCTGGTGTTTGTATTCTTTTTCTACCGCGACGGGCCACGCCTGGCGATGTTCGTTCACCGGCTGCTGGAGCGTTTGATCGGTGATCGCGCCGGCTACTACATCGACCTGGTGGCCGGTACGGTGCAACGGGTGGTCAACGGCGTGATCGGCACCGCCGCCGCCCAGGCATTGCTGGCACTGATCGGCTTCCTGATTGCCGGCGTGCCCGGGGGCACTGGTGCTGGGCATCGTCACCTTCCTGCTCAGCCTGATCCCCATGGGCCCGCCCCTGGTCTGGATCCCGGCCACGGCCTGGCTGGTATGGAAGGGCGATTACACCTACGCGGTGTTCCTCGGCGTCTGGGGCACATTCATCATCAGTGGCGTAGACAACGTGCTCAAGCCCTACCTGATCAGCCGCGGCGGTAACCTGCCACTGGTGATCGTGTTGCTGGGGGTATTTGGTGGCTTGATCGCGTTTGGCTTTATCGGCTTGTTTATCGGGCCGACCTTGTTGGCGGTGGCGTATAGCCTGTTGACGGATTGGAGCGCGACTCAGGCGCAGGTTCGTCGCGAGGACAAGGTGAGCTGATCCTTTGTAGAAGCCGGCAATGGCTAGGTCCAGGGTAGTCACGTTTTTGCCGTCACCTGCGGGCGAGGCTACTGTCGGGGCATGTTGCAGGCGTGTCGTGAATGTATCTACTTTGAAATATTAGTCGGTTCTCCCAGAAAAATAGGCGCTTGCCGAGGATTTACCGATCATCGGATCCCGCAAAGCCGCTGCTTGCGCTACAATCCGCGCCGATTTCGACTTGCCTGAGAGCCCATTCCAATGTCCGTCTGCCAGACTCCTATCATCGTCGCCCTGGATTACCCCACCCGTGACGCCGCACTGAAGCTGGCTGACCAGTTGGACCCCAAGCTCTGCCGGGTCAAGGTCGGCAAGGAGCTGTTCACCAGTTGTGCCGCAGAAATCGTCGGCACCCTGCGTGACAAGGGTTTTGAGGTGTTCCTCGACCTGAAATTCCACGATATCCCTAACACCACCGCGATGGCGGTCAAGGCCGCGGCCGAGATGGGCGTGTGGATGGTCAACGTCCACTGTTCCGGCGGCCTGCGCATGATGGCCGCGTGCCGTGAGGTGCTGGATCAGCGCAGCGGTCCCAAGCCGTTGTTGATCGGTGTGACCGTGCTGACCAGCATGGAGCGTGAGGACCTGGCCGGTATTGGCCTGGATATCGAGCCCCAGGAGCAAGTACTGCGTCTGGCGGCCCTGGCGCAGAAGGCCGGCCTTGATGGCCTGGTGTGTTCGGCGCTGGAGGCCCAGGCGTTGAAGACTGCCCATCCTACGCTGCAACTGGTGACCCCGGGGATTCGTCCGGCGGGCAGCGCCCAGGACGATCAGCGGCGGATTCTTACGCCGCGCCAGGCGCTGGATGCGGGTTCTGATTACTTGGTGATCGGTCGTCCGATCAGCCAGGCGGCCGATCCGGCCAAGGCCCTGGCGGCGGTGGTTGCCGAAATCGCCTGATGCCTTTGCGCTAAAAATGTGGGAGCTGGCTTGCCAGCGATGCAGGCACCTCGGTTTTTCAGTCAGTCCGAGGTGATGCTATCGCAGGCAAGCCAGCTCCCACAGTTGCTTACGGTGTGCCGGTTGGCACCCGATCCCACAAGGGCGCTGTGGGGTGTCAGTTGACCTTCAGCACCAACTTGCCAAAGTTCTCGCCGTTGAACAGCTTCATCAGCGTCTCAGGGAACGTATCCAGTCCCGCGACAATATCTTCCTTGCTCTTGAGCTTGCCTTGCGCCATCCAGCCGGCCATTTCCTGCCCGGCGGCGGCAAAGTTCGCCGCATGGTCCATCACCACAAACCCTTCCATGCGCGCCCGATTGACCAGCAGTGACAAGTAGTTGGCCGGCCCCTTCACGGCTTCCTTGTTGTTGTACTGGCTGATGGCCCCGCAGATCACCACCCGCGCCTTCAACGCGAGGCGGCTGAGCACGGCGTCGAGGATATCGCCGCCGACGTTATCGAAATACACGTCCACGCCTTTTGGGCATTCGCGCTTGAGGGCCGCCGGCACGTCTTCGTGTTTGTAGTCGATGGCCGCGTCGAACCCCAGTTCATCCAGCAAAAACTTGCACTTGTCGGCGCCGCCAGCAATCCCTACCACGCGGCAGCCTTTGATCTTGGCGATCTGCCCGGCAATGCTGCCCACCGCCCCGGCGGCGCCGGAAATCACTACGGTATCGCCGGCCTTGGGCGCGCCGGTGTCGAGCAGGGCAAAGTAGGCGGTCATGCCGGTCATGCCCAGCGCCGACAGATAGCGCGGCAGCGGCGCCAGTTTCGGATCGACCTTATAGAAACCGCGCGGCTCGCCGAGGAAGTAATCCTGTACACCCAGGGCGCCATTCACGTAGTCCCCGACCGCGAATTTCGGCGTGTTCGAGGCGATGACCTGGCCTACGCCCAAGGCGCGCATGACTTCGCCGATGGCAACCGGCGGGATGTAGGACTTGCCTTCATTCATCCAGCCACGCATGGCCGGGTCGAGGGACAGGTATTCGTTGCGCACCAGCACCTGGCCGTCCGCCAGGTTGCCCACCGGCACTTCCTGGTAGGTGAAGGTGTCCCGCGTGGCCGCACCGACCGGGCGTTTGGCAAGCAGGAATTGGCGGTTGGTCTGGGCAGTCATGGCAAGGACTCTGGATAAATGAACCTCAAGTGATAGACCTTCCAGGCGCCAGGAGCAAGGTCGGCCGATACCTGCGAATGCCCGGCGATAGGCTGGCTTGATAGTGGGCCCGGCAGGCTTATCACTGCCGTGCATGGGCGCTCAACCGGCCCTCTGATAGTGCTGACGCGTGGCGCCAGGCCCTGGCTATGCTGGGCCCACGGGCATTCATCCAAGGATATAAGCAATGAGCATGACGTTTTCCGGCCAGGTCGCCCTGGTCACCGGCGCTGCCAACGGTATCGGCCGCGCCACGGCGCTGGCATTCGCCAACGAAGGCTTGAAGGTCGTGGTCGCCGACCTGGATGTGGCGGGCGGTGAGGGCACCGTCGCGTTGATCCGCGAGGCGGGCGGCG
The DNA here is from genome assembly GCF_030687335.1 of Pseudomonas sp. FP818. Classification (NCBI taxonomy): domain Bacteria; kingdom Pseudomonadati; phylum Pseudomonadota; class Gammaproteobacteria; order Pseudomonadales; family Pseudomonadaceae; genus Pseudomonas; species Pseudomonas sp. FP818. Next base: position 1,750,510 of record NZ_CP117427.1, read on the forward strand.
AGGCGTTGTTCGTGCGCTGCAACGTCACCCTGGAGGCGGATGTGCAGCAACTGATGCAGCAAGTGCTGAACAGCTATGGTCGCCTGGACTATGCGTTCAACAATGCCGGCATCGAGATTGAACAGGGCAAGTTGGCCGATGGCACCCTGGATGAGTTCGACGCCATCATGGGGGTCAACGTCAAGGGCGTGTGGTTGTGCATGAAGTATCAGTTGCCGTTGCTGCTGGCCCAGGGCGGTGGGGCGATCGTCAATACCGCGTCGGTGGCGGGGTTGGGGGCTGCGCCGAAGATGAGTATTTATGCGGCGTCCAAGCATGCGGTGATTGGCCTGACTAAGTCGGCAGCCATCGAGTACGCGAAAAAGAAAATCCGCGTCAACGCCGTGTGCCCGGCGGTGATCGACACCGACATGTTCCGTCGTGCCTATGAAGCCGACCCGCGCAAGGCCGAGTTTGCCGCCGCCATGCACCCGGTCGGGCGCATTGGCACGGTCGGGGAAATCGCCAGCGCGGTGCTGTATCTGTGCAGCGATGGCGCGGCGTTCACCACTGGCCAGGCATTGGCCGTGGATGGCGGTGCGACGGCTATTTAGGGCGGGTCGTCGTGCACCACTGAGAAAGTGATTTCCAGTGCTGTGGGGCGTTTCCGCAGGTGGCAAAATGCCCTGGGTTATTGTGTTTCAATAGGTAAATAATCCAATAAAATCAATGATTTAATAAATTTATGAACAGGGTGATCCTGGCCTTCTGTGCTTAACTGTTTTGAGTTAAATGCCAAACAGTTGAAGGGGGGTGGCTCATGGATTTAGGGATCAATCGACAAGCCCTTGTACCGGTGGTTCAGCAAATTGTCAGCGCCATTGCCGCATGGATTCGGGAGAGCGGGGTCAGCCCCGGAACGCGCCTGCCTTCCATCCGGCAACTGGCCCAGGACAACCTGCTCAGTCAATCCAGTGTGATCGAGGCGCTGGAGCGCATGGTGGCCGAAGGGGTCTTGGCCTCAAGGGCCGGTTCGGGGTTTGTTATCGCCGAGCAACCGGTGGCCAGCAGCCCATTGGCGGAGTGCCAGTGGTATGAGGGGGCAGAACGCAGGTGGGGGGCCTTTACCGATAACCAGTTGGGAGAATTGAAGCTGGGGTGCGGCTGGCTGCCGGACTCCTGGCGTGAAAGTGATGACATCAGTTATGCGATTCGCGAAATCAGCCGTACCGATACCGCTGGGGTTTTCAATTACAGCACGCCCCTGGGGTTGCCAGCGCTACGTGAGCAATTGCACAAGCGCCTGACACAGATCCAGGTGGCCAGCACTGCCGAGCAGATCCTCACCACCCACGGCGCGAGCCATGCCCAGGACCTGCTGATCCGCACCTTGCTCAAGGCTGGTGACACGGTGGTGGTCGAGAGCCCTGGCTACGGCAACCTGTATCGTCAGTTGGCTTTCCACGGTGTCATGTTGCTGGAGGTGCCCAGAACCCGCAGCGGCCCGGATATCCAGGCCCTGGAAACGCTGCTGGCCCGCCACCGCCCCAAGTGCCTGTTCATCAACAGCCTCTACCACAACCCGACGGGCACCAGCCTGTCGCGGGTGGTCGCCGAGCGTCTGTTGCACCTGGCCCACACTCGGGACTTCCTGATTGTCGAGGAGGATGTCTACGGCGACCTGCAACATGCTTCCTGTACCCGTCTGGCGGCGTTGGCCCATGATGATCGGGTGATCTATGTCTCGAGCTTTTCCAAGACCCTGAGCAGCGCCCTGCGGGTTGGCTATCTCACCGCCAGCACGGCCCTCATCAGCCAATTGCTCAAGCTCAAGACCTTGACCGGTATGGGCACCTCACGCTTTGCCGAAGCGATGGTGGCCAGTCTCCTGACCAACGGCACCTACCGCAAATGGGTACAGCGCCTGCGCCGACGGCTGAGCGCGGAGATGGCGAAGACCTTGCAGGTGCTGGAGGATGAAGAGTGGGAGGTCTTTGCGGTGCCCGCAGGTGGCATGTTTGTGTGGGCGCGCCCGGGTTCAGGGGATGGCTCAAGGGTGCACGCAAGGGCCCGACAGCTTGGGGTCTTGCTGTCTTCCGGCGAGTTGTTCAGCCCGACCGGCGAGCACGCTGAATGGCTGCGGATCAATGTGGCCTATGCTTGCGATCATCGGGCCCTGGCATTGTTCAAGGCCATGGGCCCCACAGGATCGACCTCCACCATTCTGAAAACGACGGGGATGTAGCTTTTTGCCATTATTGTGGCGCCAACGTCTTGTGTTGCAGGGCCCGGGATTGCGAATCTCGTTCCATGGATACCGGGCTTGCTGGCGTTCGCCACCCCAAGAGGACTTTGCGCAATGATTTCGGCCGTGCAACGACGATTTGCCAACCTTGGGCTGGCCAGGAAGCTGGGGCTGGGGTTTGCCCTGGTATTGCTGTTGACGGCCCTGGTGGCGGCGATTGGCGTGTGGTCCCTGCAAACCGTTGGCCAGCGTTTTGTGGGGCTCAAGGGCATGTCTTCGCTCAATGAGGGGCTGCTGAATGTGCGTTTGATTGAGCAGGAGTATGCATTGCGCAGCGATGCCAGTACGGTCGAGGTCCTGCACCAACGGGTGGATAGCCTGGTGGCCGAAGCCCAGGCGCTCAACATGAGCGAGGTCGAGCAGGCGCTGGGCGCCTATCGCAAGGCATTTGACGAATTTGTCGAGCTGACCCAGGCCAAGGACCTGGCGCTGGAAATGGCCAGTTGGTCGGTGTCGAGTGTCGCCAACAACCTCGATGTATTGCAGGCCGGCCTGGCCGACGATGGGGCCTATAACCTCAAGGAAAGCCAAGGCAAAGAGGGCGCCGAGTTTATCGAGCAGGCCGGGCAGGTGGGGCAGGTTTCGCGCCTGATGTTGCAGGCCATGAACGAAGCCCATGTGCGCCTGGATCAGAGCCGCAAGGGCGACGCGGACAGTGCCGGGCAAGGCCACATCGAGCAGGCCGATCAGGCCCTGGCCCAGGCCGGGCAACTGCAGACCCTGGTCAAGGATCCTGGCTATCAGACCGTGCTCAATGAAGTGGTCGGGCATATCGGAGCCTTCAGCGAAAAACTCACCGAATACACCGGCCTGCTGGCCCAGGAAAAAATCGTCTACCAACAGTTGCATGAGCGGGCCGCGCAAGTGGTGGCGCAGGTCAACCAGGCCTATGCCGCGCAGGACCAGTCGATGCAGGCGCAGTTGGCCAAGAGCAGCTTGCTGATCATTGTGTCATCGGCCCTAGCTTTATTGGTCGGGGTGATTGCCGCGTGGCTGATTACCCGGCTGATCGTGATGCCGCTGCGCAGCGTGATTGCCGTGGCCCGGCAGATTGCGGCCGGGGATCTCAGCGGGCGCATGGAGGTGAGCCGACAGGACGAGATGGGCCAGTTGATGCAGGCGATGCAGCAGATGGGCGGGGGCCTGAGCAATATGGTCAGCGGGCTGCAGGCGGGGATTGAACAATTGGCCAGCTCGGCCCAGTCATTGTCCAGGGGGGCCGAGCAGACCAATCTCGAAGTCAGTAGCCAGAAAGAAGAAACCGAGCAAGTCGCCACCGCCATGAACCAGATGGCCGCCACGGTGCACGATGTGGCACGCAATGCCGAGCAGGCCGCACAAGCGGCGCAGACCGCCGACGACAAGGTCGACACTGGCCAGCAGGTGGTACGCCAGAGCCTGCAGCGCATCGAGCTGCTGGCCAGTTCGGCGACCTCTGCCAGCACCAGCATCGAAAGCCTGAGCGCCGAAATCCAGAATATCGGTAGCGTGTTGGAGGTGATCAAAAGTGTTGCCGAGCAGACCAACCTGCTGGCGCTCAACGCCGCCATCGAGGCGGCACGCGCTGGGGGGCAAGGGCGCGGCTTTGCGGTGGTCGCCGATGAGGTGCGCGCCCTGGCCAGGCGCACCCAGCAATCGACGGAGGAAATCGAACGTCTGGTCAGCACCTTGCGCAGCGCGGCGCAGTCTTCAGTGCGGGATATCCAGCACAGCGGCGAGTTGGTGAAGCTGGCTGTCAGCGATGCCCTGGAAACCGAAAGTGCGTTGGGCAGCATTGCCGCGGCGGTGTCGCTGATCCAGCAGATGAACCAGCAGATCGCGGCCGCGGCCGAGCAGCAGAGCTCGGTGGCCGAAGAAATCAACCGCAGCGTCACCAGTATCCGCGCCAGCGCCGATCAATCGGCGCTGAGCATGCAGGGTAATGCGGCATCGAGTATCGAGTTGGCGCAACTGGGGGCGGAACTCAAGGGGATGGTGGGGCATTTCCGGCTGTGATCATATTCAGGGCCGGAACGAGTTCCCTGGGGGAGCTGACACCCTGAGGTGTACTCACGGGCGCCATCGCGGGCGAGCCCGCTCCCACAGGGGGAGTGTAGCTGCGCGCCTCGGCATCTCATCTACATTGGAGATACTCAAGGTGTGATCAGGCGTGATTGGCCAAAAAGGTCAGCAGTGCCTCATTGACGAAATCAGGATTTTCCCGGCTGGAGATATGCCCTGCGTCCGGGATCAATACCAGATCGCAGCCGATCAGATCGGCCATTTCCTGCGCTTCTGCGGGTGGGCGCGGCTGGTCCTCGTTGCCACACATCACCAGAGTCGTATCAGCATTCAGGCGGGATAAGCCTTCCAGCGCATCCCCACGACCGAAAATCAGGCGACCCAGGGGCACGATGCTTTGCAGCAGGCGATCCTTGGGGAAGTCGCGCAGGGACTGGCGGAAGTCCTGATACAGCGCAGAGTCGTGGTCGATGCCGGGGCGGAAGAAGATCGGCACGATGATATCCAGCAGGGCATCTGGAATAGCACCCGCGGCCTCGATTGCGCCGAGCAGTGCGAAATACTGTTCGCGGGTGGCCTCAGGCTCTGCGCCCAGATACGTATCCATCAATACCAGGCTGTTGACCCGCTCGGGCGCCAGCAACGCCAGCGGCGCAGCCCACATGCCGCCGACGGACAAACCCACCAGGTTGACCTGGGCAATCTCCAGATGGTCCAGCAAGGCCAGGGCCTGGCGTGCCAGGTCGTCCAGGGTGCGGGTCTGTGCCGGTAGCGGGCCAGACTCACCGTGACCCCACAGCTCTGGCACGATCACTCGGTACTGTTGCGACAGGGCGGCGATCTGCGGTGCCCACATGTGCTGGTCCCACAGGTAGCTCTGGCCGAGCAGGACAGCAGGGCCCGCGCCCTGGTCCACGTAGTGCAGGGGCTGACCATCAATGATGACACTTGGCATGAAGGCCTCTTTCGTTTACGGAATGAAGTGCACTTTTGTACGCGAGTTATTGCAGCGAGGGGTAGAGGCAGGATGATGGCTCCGGGTGCAAAGCATGCACCCGGCGAATCAAGGCAGGAGGGGATCAGTCGTAGATGACTTTCTTTTTCCACTCGGCATCAGCGTCATCGGCTTTCAAGCCTGCGGTCAGCTCATTGGTCTCTTCGGCGGTTTGCTGGCTGTTGGTCAGCACCATGGAGTTGGCACGCGCCAATTGTTTTTCCAGCAGTTGCAGGTGCTGGCTGTAGGTGGCCGGTTCAGGCTGCTTGCGCAGGTATTGCACGCCGCGCTCGAATGCCAGGCGCGCCTGGCCGGGCTGCGCCTGTTGCAGCGCGTGTTGGCCAAGATTGTTGAAGAACTCGATGTGCAGCAGCACCAGCAGGTGACGGATTTCGCGGATCCAGTGCTTGGCCTCGTTGGTGGGCAAAAAGCCGTCCTGGGCGGCGCGGGTGACCTGGCCATGCAGGGCTTCGAGCAGGAAGCGTACATCCTTGGCCTTGGCTTCGGTCTGGATCGGCCCTGGAGGGTTGTTCACCGGGATCGACTCGCCCTGGCCTACCAGTGCTTCCAACTCGGCAATACGGGCCTTGATGGTGCTGCTGGATTTGTTGAGGTTGAGCATGCGTTGGTTGACGTTCAGTTCCAGGCGGGTCAGCAGCAGCTTGAGCTGCGGCGTCATCAGTTGGCCGGGGAACGTCTCGGTGATCTCGCCACAGCGGCGCAGCCGATCATTGAGCTCAATCTGGGCCCGGGCTTTTTCCAGTTTGTTGTTTTCCACCACGTGGTTCATGTAGCCAATGGCGATCAGTATTACGATCCCGGCTATTACCAGCAGGGTGATCATGAGTGGTGTCACCGGTGTGACCTCTTTGTAGGATGTGCGTTGAAGTGTAGTGATTGGCGCTTGCGGCGGATAGGACTCTTCGACGAGATGAGTCAGTGCTTTCATCTGTATATGTAGTAACTCTGAATAGATGCACATTGCCACCATTCGCGGGTCAGGACTATAACGTCTTGTCGGGCGCCAGAATATAGGCGCCAAAGCCTGGACGGCGAGAAACTCCGACAGTGGCGGTAAAGCGGGGCGAAGTCATTGATTTAAATAAATTTATCCTTGGGGGTTGACGACCTTTCAATCCATCCATAGAATGCGCGCCACTTACAGCGTAAAGCACACAGCGAAACGCGGTAGGGAGTGAATGTTGTACGTGTGTCCCCTTCGTCTAGTGGCCTAGGACACCGCCCTTTCACGGCGGTAACAGGGGTTCGAGTCCCCTAGGGGACGCCATTGCGGGAATAGCTCAGTTGGTAGAGCACGACCTTGCCAAGGTCGGGGTCGCGAGTTCGAGTCTCGTTTCCCGCTCCATTTTTAAACAGTGTGGCTTTCGGGCGGCACTGAGTGAAACCAGGACCAAGTCTTCGGACAAGGCCTCTGGGCACTGGAATGCACACCATGTGTTTCAGTTAGCGTGTCCCCTTCGTCTAGTGGCCTAGGACACCGCCCTTTCACGGCGGTAACAGGGGTTCGAGTCCCCTAGGGGACGCCATTTGCGGGAATAGCTCAGTTGGTAGAGCACGACCTTGCCAAGGTCGGGGTCGCGAGTTCGAGTCTCGTTTCCCGCTCCATATTCAACAAAAACGCCGCTCAGTGATGAGCGGCGTTTTTGTTTGTCTGCAATTCAAGCCTGCGCAAATGGACCCGCCGCACAAGCGGGTCCAGGTGCTGGGTCAGAGTTTCGGCAACTGCCCGATACGGCCCATCATTTCCGTCACGATCTGCAGGTCCAGCAGGAACTGCTCGGTGGTCTTGAACTCGTTGTCGGTGTGCCCGGTGTATTTGACCTCGGGGCGGGCCAGGCCGAATTGCACGCCATTGGGCAGGTCATGCACCGAGGTTGCGCCAGCCGAAGTCCCGTACTCAGGCTTCATGCCCAGGTTTTCCGTGGCCACGGCCAGCAGCGCCTTGACCCATTCACCCTCGGGGTTACGGTACATCGGCGCGGCGACCGAGTAATCGAAGGCTGGCGCAATATGGGTCTTTTGGCTCCAGGCGCTCAGCTTGTCAGCGATCTCTTTCTTGAGCGTTTCTGGGGATTTACCTTTTGGCACCCGCAGGTTGACCGCCAGCTTGAAGGCTTTTTCGTCCATGCCGACAAAGGTCGGCGAGGTGGTCAGTGGCCCCATGAACGTATCGGCAAAGCCCACGCCCAATTTGCCGCCCAGGTAATCCAGGCCCCAGTTATCGGCGGCATAGCGGGCAGCGTCAGTAATCTCGTTGTGTTTGAACGCAACCTTGCCGTCCAGGCTGTTGATAAAGACCAGCATCCGCGCCACCGGGTTGATGCCCGATTCGGGTTCGGAAGAGTGCGCCGATACCCCGGTGACGGTCAGCTTGACGTCTTTGTCGACGACCTTGGCATCTACAGTGAAATCGCCACCATTGGCCTTGGCGAATGCACTCCCGGCCTGTTGCAGGCTGGCAGCCAGTTCGGCGGGGCTGTCGCTACGCAACGTGGCCACCGAGGCCGAAGGAATCTGGTTGGTCGCCAGGCCGCCGGTCATGGCAATGATTTCGGCGCCTTTGCCGTCGGCTTTGCGCTTGGCAAAGGTGGCCATGACCGTGCCATAACCCTTTTCGGCGATGACGACCGGGTAGCCGCCGTCCAGCGCGAGGTTGTAGTTGGGCGTCGGGTTGTGTTCGAAGTAGTAGGGAATGGCGTCGCCGGTGGTTTCTTCGGTGGTGTCCACCAGCAGCTTGAAGTTGCGTGCCAGGGGCAGGTTTTCTTCCTTGATCACTTTCATCGCATACAGCGTCACCACGATGCCGTTCTTGTCATCCTCGGTGCCGCGGCCGTACATGCGGTCGCCAATCAGCGTGACCTTGAACGGGTCGAGGCGGGTGCCATCGGCCAGTACCCAGTTTTCCGGGGTCACCGGCACCACGTCGGCGTGGGCGTGGATGCCCACAACTTCGTCGCCGGCACCTTCCAGGGAAATTTCGTAGACGCGGTTGTCGATATTGCGGAACTTCAGGTTGAACGCCTGGGCCAGGCTCTTGATCTTGTCGGCGATCTTGATGAATTCAGGGTTGTCGTGCTGGGCTACGCCTTCTACCTGGAAGGTCGGTATGGCCACCAGCTCGCGCAGGGTCTCGGTAGCCGCCGCGCCGTATTTCACCCGGGCGTAGAGGCCCAGCAGGCGATGAATTTCGTTTTGCTGTTCGGCGGACAGGCGTTTGTTATCGAGAAAAGCACTGATTGCCGGGCCCAAGTCGGCGGTTTTGCCCAGTTCACTTTTGGCCAGGCTGCCGAGGAAGGTGCGGAAGTCCTTGATCGAGGCGTCATTGAACGTCTTGAGGATGGTCGCGCTCTGTTGCGGGGTGATATTGGCGAACGCTGGTGCGGTAACGGCGGACAGGCTGGCGACCATCAGGGTGGCGGCGGCCAGGTGCTTGAGGGAGAAGTCCATTGCTGGGGGCATTCCTTTGCAGGTGGTGAGTAGGAGGTTTCCGATTTTTATGTCGGAAACATTTTCACACACTAGCATCACCCACAAGCTCCAGGGGAGCCCCTTGCGCGGTGATGTCCTATCTCAATAATAAAACGCCGCCTGCCATCAATCTGTCAGTCGAGGCTGTAGCGCACCGACAACGTGCCCTTCTTCTCCGACAGGCCGAGGATCGTGACCTGGCCGACTTGGGCGAGGGCCTGTACGTGAGTGCCGCCGCAGGCGTAGGGCGGCAGATCACCAAAACCTACTTCCCGGGAGCCGCTTTGCAGCGTCATTTGGCGCGGTAAATCTGCGGCGATCCATTGGTTGACCTGTTGTTGCAGGGTATCGGCCTCCATGTTCTGGGCGAACTCCCCACGGATAAAACTGATCTTGCCTTCGCCTGGCCAGTGGTGGGCCTTGATCGGCATCCAGCCCAGGGTCTCACCGGCGTTGCCAATCAGATGCCCTGCCGAATGCAGGCGTGTATGCAGGGCGCGGCGCTCGCCGTCGACCCGCGCTTGCTGGAGCCCGAGTGCGACGGGCTGGTCCACGTAGTGCACGATGCGCTCGGCTTCCTGCACCACTTTCAACACGTTGCTGTCTCCCAGCCACCCCGTATCAAAAGGCTGGCCGCCACCCTGGGGGTGGAAAATGGTGGAGTGCAGCACCACCGCAAACTGCTGCTCAAACGGCGTGCACTCCAGCACATCAACATCGGCAACCAGGTGGTCATGGGTAAAAAACAGGCGCTGGGTCATCGTCTACATCCGCATCAGGGCTCTAAACAGCAGTATAAGTAGTGCGCCAATGGGTGATAATCCGCTGAAATCTCAATGGACTTGTGCGTCATGAGCATCAATCTTCCTTTGCCGCTGCTGGGCGAAATGGCGATTTTCGTCAAGGTGGTGGAAACCGGCAGCTTCTCCGAGGCGGCTCGCCAACTGGGGGCGTCGCCATCGGCGGTGAGTCGCAGCATCTCGCGCCTGGAGCAGGCCCTGGCCACGCGGCTGCTGCAGCGCACCACACGCAAATTGCGCTTGAGCGAAGGTGGCGAAGAGGTCTTCAAGCGCTGCCAGGAAATGGTCAGCGCGGCGCGCTCGGTGATGGAAATCAGCGGCCAGTACACCCACGAAGCCGAAGGGCTGGTGCGGGTCAGTGTGCCCAAGGCGGTCGGGCGGTTTGTGGTGCATCCGCATATGCCGGAGTTCTTGCGGCGTTATCCCAAGGTCGATGTGCAGTTGATCCTCGAAGATCGGCAGGTGGATTTGATTGATGACAATGTCGACCTGAGCATCCGCATCACCGACAGCCCGCCACCGGGGTTGGTAGGGCGCCAGTTATTACCGATTGAACATTTATTGTGTGCCACGCCGCAGTATCTGGCCGCCCACGGTACGCCGCTGCATCCCCATGATTTGCTGGGGCACAGTTGCATCTACCTGGGCGAAACGCCGGGGGATGCGCGCTGGAAATTCCGCCAGGCGGGTAAGACAGTGACGGTAGGGGTACGCGGGCGTTATGCGGCCAATCACACGGGGGTGCGGCTGGATGCGGTGTTGCAGGATGTAGGGATTGGCAGCTTGCCGTACTTCACCGCGCGGCATGCCTTGGAGGAGGGGCGGTTGGTGCAGGTCCTGGCGCAATGGGATTTCATTGCCTCGTACCATGGGGATGCCTGGTTGCTGCATTCGCCCACACGCTACCTGCCGCCGAAATTGCGGGTGTTTATTGATTATCTGGTGGAGTGCATGGCTAAGGAGCCTACATTGCGTCGGCGGTAGGCGCGCGATCGAGAATGTGGAGCAGGTTAGTGTGGGAGCGGGCTTGCCCGCGATGGCTGAGTGTCAGTCGATACATTGGTTGACTGATACACCGCTATCGCGGGCAAGCCCGCTCCCACACAAGCCCGCTCCCACATTTGGATCTTTGGTGCTTTTGAGATCAGTGCTTGGGCTGGTCGTTGGACATGGCCAGCAATTGCTTTTCCTGGTTCCAGTCGAACGGTTCGTCGTTCTGTTCGGCTTCGAAACGACGTTCTTCCAGGGCCTGGTACAGGTCCAGTTCATCGTCGGGCATGAAGTGCAGGCAGTCACCGCCGAAGAACCACAACAGGTCGCGCGGTACCAGATGGGCAATCTGCGGGTAGCGCAGGATGACCTGGCTCATCATGTCCTGGCCCAGGTATTGGCTTTCGATCGGGTCGATGGGCAGCAGGGCCCGCAGTTCATCAAAGCGTTCCAGGAACAGCGCGTGACTTTCCTCGGGAACCTGTTCGGCTTCGCCGACGGCAACCAGGATGCTGCGCAGGTGGTCGAGCAAGACGAGATGATCGGCAACGACGTTGGACACGAGAGTAAGTCCTCAAAAGCAAAAACGGGCGCGAGAGTATATAGCTCTCGCGCCCGTTTTTATATGACGGTTGGTCTCAGCGGACTCTGCCGGGCGCCTGGGCCAGCTCCTCTTTGCTGAAGTCATCCACGTCGATCACCTTGCGCCGCGCCACTTCCGCGTCGCGCAGGGTTTGCGCTTCAGCCGGTTGCAGCACGCCTGCTTCCAGTGCGGCGTCGATGGCGTGTTCCCCGGCGCGCGGCTTGACCTGGCCACTTTTGAGGGCGCTGTGGAGTTTCTTTTGCAGCGGGTGGCTGGCACCCAGTAGGTCATAGGCGTGTTGCAACGCGCCGACCGGATCTTCCGCCGATTGCGGGCGATAGCAGCCAGCCAGCAGTTCTTCCAGGGTCGGGTCGCCCTTGGCTCGGCCAATCACTGCGGCGACTTCAGCGTCCAGTGCATCGGACGGGCCTTTATGGCGACGCCCGAATGGGAACACGATGACCCGCATCAGGCAGCCCAGCACTTTGTTGGGGAAGTTGCTAAGTAACTCATCCAGCGCGCGTTCCGATTGGCCAAGGCTTTCTTCCATGGCCCAGGCAAACAGCGGTTCCAGATGATCCGGGGAGTCGAGGTCGTGGTAGCGCTTGAGCGCCGCCGAGGCCAGGTACATATGGCTGAGTACATCCCCCAGCCGTGCCGACAGGCGTTCACGACGCTTCAGCTCACCACCCAGCAGCATCATGCTCAGGTCTGCCAGCAGGGCGAACGCGGCGGCCTGGCGGTTGAGGGCGCGGAAGTAACCCTGGCTCAAGCGGTTGCCCGGGGCTTTTTCGAAGTGGCCCAGGCCCAGGTTCAACACCAGGGTGCTGGCGGCGTTGCTCACCGCAAAACCGATATGTTGCAGCAACAGCCCATCGAACTCCTTGAGTGCCTGGTCGCGATCTTCACGACCGGCGAGGGCCATTTCCTTGAGGACGAATGGATGGCAGCGAATCGCCCCCTGGCCGAAGATCATCAGGTTGCGCGAAAGGATATTCGCCCCTTCCACGGTGATGAAGATCGGCGCCCCCTGCCAGCTGCGGCCCAGGTAGTTGTTGGGGCCCATGATGATGCCCTTGCCGCCGTGCACGTCCATGGCGTGGCTGATGCACTCGCGGCCGCGCTCGGTCAGGTGGTACTTGAGGATCGCCGAGAGCACCGAAGGTTTTTCCCCCAGGTCGACCGCATTGGCGGTGAGCATCCGCGCACTGTCCATCAACCAGGCATTCCCGCCGATACGGGCCAGGGCTTCCTGGATGCCCTCGAAGGCGGACAGCGGTACGTTGAACTGCTCGCGCACCTGGGCGTACTGGCCGGTCACCAGGCTGGTGAACTTGGCTGCACCGGTGCCCACCGCCGGCAGGGAGATCGAACGGCCGACCGACAGGCAGTTCATCAGCATCATCCAGCCCTTGCCGAGCATTTCCTGGCCACCGATCAGGAAGTCCAGGGGAATGAACACATCCTTGCCGGAGTTGGGGCCGTTCATGAATGCCGCGCCGAGGGGCAGATGACGGCGCCCGATTTCCACGCCGGGGGTGTCGGTGGGGATCAGCGCCAGGCTGATGCCCAGGTCTTCTTCCTCGCCCAGCAGATGGTCCGGGTCATAGGCCTTGAAGGCCAGGCCCAGCAGGGTCGCGACCGGGCCCAGGGTGATATAGCGTTTTTCCCAGTTCAGGCGCAGGCCAAGGGTTTCCTTGCCTTGCCATTCGCCCTTGCAGATCACCCCGGTGTCGGGCATCGCGCCGGCATCGGAGCCGGCCAGCGGGCCGGTCAGGGCAAAGCACGGGATGTCATCGCCACGGGCCAGGCGCGGCAGGTAGTGGTTGCGTTGCTCGTCGGTACCGTAGTGCAACAGCAGCTCGGCCGGGCCCAGGGAGTTGGGGACCATGACGGTGGAGGCGAGGTCGCCGCTGCGGGTCGCCAGTTTCATTGCCACCTGGGAGTGGGCGTAGGCGGAAAAGCCCTTGCCACCGAACTCCTTGGGGATGATCAGGGCGAAGAAACCGTGTTGCTTGATATGGTCCCAGGCCGCTGCCGGCAGGTCCATGGCCTGGCCGATTTCCCAATCGGTGACCATCGCGCACAGCTCCTCGGTGGGGCCGTCGATAAAAGCCTGTTCCTCTTCGGTCAACTGCACCTTGGGGTAGGCCAGCAGCTTGTCCCAGTCGGGACGGCCGCTGAACAGTTCGCCGTCCCACCACACGGTCCCGGCGTCGATGGCATCGCGCTCGGTCTCGGACATCGGCGGCAATACTTTCTGGAACCAGTTGAACAGCGGTGCGGTGAAATACTGGCGACGCAGGTCGGGCAGCAGCAGGGGGGCGGCGACTATCGCGAGCAGCACCCAGAACACCAGCAGCAACCAGCCCGGTGCATGGCTGAAGGCGCCCATCGCCAACAGGTAGACGGCGACCACGCCCAGGGCGGGCAGGGGCGCGGTACGACGGTGTGCCAGGTAGGCAATGCCGAGCACCAGAACCAGTATCCACAACAACAGCATATTCAATCCTCCGTGAAACCAGGGGCAGAAGCACCCTCAGAGCTTAGCCGGCATCCGGAAAAGCGGTGCCTGAGGGTGTTACGTGGTGTGGCGGGAAGTGCTCGACAGTCACAGGCAGCAGGCGCCGACATTTGGCCGAATCGTCGTTAACCTTCGGTCGGGCCTGTGGTTAGACTCCAGGCTCGCCTCGGAGAAAATCCCCATGAATGCGTACTTGAGTCCCAGCCGCTTCATCGATAGTGACCACCCCACGGTGGTGGAGTTCGCCGAAAAACATCGCGGTTCGAGCCGTGATCCCCGTGACCAGGCAGTCAGTCTGTATTACGCCGTGCGCGAAGCGGTACGCTACAACCCTTACACCTTCAGCCGCGATCCGCAAACCCTGCGTGGTAGCTACGCCCTGGCTGCCGGGCAGAGCTATTGCGTGCCCAAGGCCACCCTGCTGGCGGCGTGCGCCCGGCATTGCGGCATAGCGTCGCGCATTGGCCTGGCCGATGTGCGCAACCATCTGTCGACCCCGCGCCTGATCGAGTTGCTCAAGAGTGATGTGTTCGCCATGCATGGCTACACGGAGTTGTATCTGGATGGGCGCTGGGTCAAGGCGACCCCGGCGTTCAACCAGCAATTGTGCGAATTGTTCGATGTGCCGCCCTTGGATTTCGACGGAATCAACGACAGCGTTTTCCACCCGTTCAACCGCCAGGGCCAGCGCTCCATGGAGTATGTGGTGGACCATGGGCAATTTGCCGAGGTGCCCGAGGAATTCTTCTTTGCCCACCTGGAAAAGTGTTACCCGCACCTGTTTGGCGAGCATTCGCCGCAATTGTTAGGTGATATGCAGAGCGATTTGAGTCGCGGCTGAACCGGCGTATGCTGCTCCGGCATTCATCCACTGGGAGGCGGTCATGCTGAAGATCTGGGGTCGTAAAAATTCGTCAAACGTCAGGAAAGCACTGTGGTGCGCCGAGGAACTCGGCCTGGACTATGAGGCAATTGATGCGGGCGGGGCCTTTGGTGTGGTCGATACACCGCAGTACCGGGCATTGAATCCCAATGGCCGGGTGCCGATGATCGAGGACGGCGAGTTTGTGTTGTGGGAATCCAACACCATCGTGCGTTACCTCTGCGCCAAACAGGCTTCGAGCTGGTACCCCGCCGATCTGCAGGCGCGGGCCAATGCCGAGAAGTGGATGGACTGGACCACCTCGACCTTTGCCGAACCGTTCAAGACGGTGTTCTGGGGCATTTTGCGCACGCCGGCCGAGCGGCAGGACTGGGACAGCATCCATGCCGGGCGCAATGCCTGTATCGAGGTGTTGAAAACCGTGGACCAGGCCCTGGCTGAGCAGCCCTACCTGTCCGGCAACGAGATCGGCATGGGTGATATTCCCCTGGGCAGCTTTATTTATGCCTGGTTCGAGATGCCGATCGAACGCCCGGCGATGCCCCATCTGGAGGCGTGGTACCGGCGTTTGCAGCAACGTCCGGCCTATCAAAAAGCGGTAATGACCGCGTTGACTTAATACTGACTATTAATACAGGTGACTGTACTTGTGCGGCGCAGGCAAGCACCATGCTTGCCGTGCGCTGCGGTTGTATTAGGTGTGGCGCGCCCTTATCTATTTCTTCTATTCCCTTCCTTGGTGCGTAATCCGATATGAGTTCCGCTCTGTCCATCCGGCAGCTAACCAAAACCTACGGCAACGGTTTCCAGGCCCTGAGTGGTATTGATCTGGATGTCGCCGAAGGTGATTTCTTCGCATTGCTCGGCCCCAACGGTGCCGGCAAATCCACCACCATCGGTATTCTGTCGACCCTGGTCAACAAGACCAGTGGCACGGTGAATATCTTTGGCCATGACCTGGATAAATCCCCGGCCGCGCTCAAGCGCTGCATTGGTGTGGTGCCCCAGGAGTTCAATTTCAACCAGTTTGAAAAGACCTTCGATATCGTCGTGACCCAGGCCGGTTACTACGGCATCCCGCCGAAAATCGCCAAGGAGCGCGCCGAGCAGTACCTGACCCAGCTGGGGTTGTGGGACAAGCGCGACGTGCCATCACGTTCCTTGTCCGGCGGCATGAAGCGGCGCCTGATGATCGCCCGCGCCCTGGTGCATGAGCCGCGCCTGCTGATCCTCGACGAACCGACGGCCGGCGTGGACATCGAATTGCGCCGCTCAATGTGGACCTTCCTCACCGAGCTGAACCAGAAAGGCATCACCATCATCCTCACCACCCATTACCTGGAAGAGGCTGAACAGCTGTGCCGCAACATTGGCATCATCGACCACGGCACCATTGTCGAGAACACCAGCATGCGTAACTTGCTGGGCCAGTTGCATGTGGAGACGTTCCTGCTTGACCTGAAAAACAACCTGTCCGCGCCCCCTGCGTTGATCGGCTACCCCAACCGCCTGGTGGACAGCCATACCCTGGAAGTGCAGGTCGATAAAACCGTGGGCATCACCGCGCTGTTCAGCCAACTGGCCTTGCAGAACATTGAAGTGCAGAGCCTGCGCAACAAAACCAATCGCCTGGAGGAGTTGTTCGTGTCCCTGGTGGAGAAGAATCTGGCGAAGGTGGCGGTATGAATTCCGAGTTCCAACCCAATCTGGTAGCGCTCAACACCATCGTCTACCGCGAAGTGAAGCGCTTTATGCGCATCTGGCCGCAGACCCTGCTGCCGCCAGCGATCACCATGGTTCTGTACTTCGTGATCTTCGGGAACCTGATCGGCCGGCAGATTGGCGATATGGGTGGCTTCACCTATATGGAATACATCGTGCCTGGGCTGATCATGATGTCGGTGATCACCAACTCCTACGGCAACGTGGTGTCGAGTTTCTTTGGCAGCAAGTTCCAGCGTTCCATTGAGGAATTGATGGTTTCGCCGGTGTCGCCACACACCATCCTGATCGGCTACACCCTGGGCGGCGTGCTGCGTGGCTTGATGGTCGGGGCGATTGTGACGGTGCTGTCGATGTTCTTCACCGACCTGCAGGTGCATCACCTGGGGGTGACCATCCTGGTGGTGGTGCTCACGGCGACAATCTTCTCGCTGCTGGGCTTTATCAACGCCGTGTTTGCGCGCAACTTCGATGACATCTCGATCATCCCGACCTTTGTGCTGACCCCGCTGACCTACCTGGGCGGCGTGTTCTACTCGATTACCCTGCTGCCGCCGTTCTGGCAGACCGTGTCGCTGGCCAACCCGGTGCTGCATATGGTCAATGCCTTCCGCTACGGGATCCTGGGCGTGTCGGATATCAAGATCAGCGTGGCGATCACCTTTATGATCGTGGCGACGGTGGTGTTGTATCTGGGCTGCGCACGGCTGCTGGTGAGCGGGCGTGGGATGCGTACCTAAGCCAGGTCTAAAGATGTACGGGCCTGTGTGGGAGCGGGCTTGCCCGCGATAGCGGCGGGTCAGTTAAAGAGGTATTGACTGACACCTTGCAATCGCGGGCAAGCCCGCTCCCACATAAGCCCGCATACACACAGTCGGGTCAGGTGTGCAGGGCAATCTCAATCAGCTCATGCAACTCCTCAACCTGCATCGGCGCCGCGTCAAACAGAATCCGAAACACCGTTGGCGCCGCCAGCAGATTGATCAGTCGATCCACGCTGGGCAATGCCTGGCCGCTGCCTTGGTAACGGTCCAGGATCACCTGCAGTTGCCCACCCAGAATCGTCACGCAGTACCCCGGCGTCTGGCTGCACTGCACATCGCGCATCATCGTGCGCCCCGGTTCCGAACTCATCTCGTCCAGGTACTGCTCTGCCCAGGCTTGCAGGTCGCCGCGCAGGCTGCCGGTGTTGGCGGGCTCGCTGTCGGGGCGCATGCGGGCCAGGGCGACGTCGGCGAGCAGGGCTGCGAGGTCGCCCCAGCGCCGGTAGATGGTCGACGGCGTGACCCCGGCCCGTGTGGCAATTTGCGGTACTGTCACGCTGGCGCGCTCTTGCTCTTGCAGTAGCTGGCGCACCGCCGAATGAACCGATTCTTGTACCCGGGCACTACGGCCCCCCGGGCGGAGGCCTTCTTTTATCGCCATGCCAAAACCTTAACACAAAGAATTTGCTTTAAGCGCGACCCAGTAGCACACTGCACAAAAGCAAAATATTAGCTTTAGCGGAGCGTGCCCATGTCCAGCGTCACTTCTCATCGTTCCAGCCTGGTGTTTCTGGCGAGCACCATGCTGACGTTTCTCGCCGCCTCCAGCGCGCCGACGCCGTTGTATCACCTTTACCAGGAGGGCCTGCACTTTTCTGCTGGCACCTTGACGCTGATCTTCGGCGTCTATGCCTTGAGCCTGCTGGCTGCGTTGTTGACCGTCGGTTCGCTGTCGGATTACCTGGGGCGCAAGCCAGTGATCTTCGCCGCGCTGGTGCTGAATATGCTGGCGATGCTGCTGTTTATCTACGCCGACAGTGTCGCCTGGCTGATTGCCGCCCGCACCTTGCAGGGGTTTGCCACAGGCATGGCCACCGCCGTGCTCGGCGCTGCGTTGCTCGACACCGACCGTCGGCAGGGCCCGCTGGTCAACAGTGTCGCGCCATTGCTGGGCATGGCCTGTGGCGCCATGGGCAGCAGTGTGCTGGTGGAGTTCGCGCCGCTGCCGACCCAGTTGATCTATTTGGCCTTGTTCGCGCTGATGCTGTTGCAGAGCCTGTATGTCTGGCGCTTGCCGGAAAGCGTCAGCTCCATCCCTGGCGCGCTCGCCTCGCTATGGCCGACCCTGCATGTGCCGGCCCAGGCGCGCCGGGCCTTGTGGCTGTCGCTGCCGGTGGATATCGCGGTGTGGGCCATGAGCGGTTTCTACTTGTCGCTGGCGCCGTCGCTGGTAAGGGCGGCGACCGGATCCACCTCCAACCTGATCGGTGGCGGCCTGGTTGCGGTGTTGACCTTGAGCGGTGCGGTGATGATTTTCAGCCTGCGCAATCGCCCGGCGGACAAGGTGCTGCGCCTGGGAGCCGGCCTGTTGGCCGTGGGCGTCGCACTGATCCTCGGTGCGGTTCACAGCGCCAACCTGAGCTTGTTTTTCTTCGCCACGCTGGTGGCTGGCAGCGGATTTGGCGCAGGTTTTCTCGGCGCGTTGCGCAGCATAGTCCCCCTGGCCTTGCCCCATGAGCGGGCCGGGTTGATGTCGGCGTTCTACGTCCTCAGTTACCTGGCGTTCTGCCTGCCGACCCTGTTGGCGGGCAACCTGACCCGCAGTTTTGGCCTGATCGCTACCACTTATGGCTACGGCGGGGTGTTGATCGTATTGGCCCTCGGCGCCTTGATTGGCTTGATGAGGCAAGCGCCGGCCAAGTCTGCATATAGGTAAAACAGATAACAGTTAGAGATATTACCCGTTATATAGATATTCCTTAAGCTTCTATCATGGGCTCAACCTCATACGAGGAAGAGGATTGAGCCATGACCTGCCCCAATAGCATCACCCCCAGTTACAAACCTTTCAGCCATTTGGCCGCCCCCAGGGAAGTGATTCGCCAGTTCACCCCCAACTGGTTCGCCGCCACCATGGGCACCGGCGTGCTGGCGTTGGCCCTGGCGCAATTGCCGGTGCAACTGCCGGGTGTCTATGCCATCGCCGAAGGGCTGTGGCTGCTGACGATCGTTTTGTTTGTGTTGTTCAGCGGTTTATACGCGGCGCGCTGGGTGATGTTTTTTCACGAGGCGCGGCGAATCTTCGGACACTCCACGGTCTCGATGTTCTTCGGCACCATCCCCATGGGCCTGGCGACCATTATCAATGGCCTGCTGCTGTTTGGCCTGCCGCGCTGGGGCGAGGGCGTGGTGCAACTGGCCGAGGCCCTGTGGTGGCTGGACGTCGCCATGGCCCTGGCGTGCGGGGTGTTGATCCCGTTCATGATGTTTACCCGCCAGGAACACAGCATCGACCAGATGACAGCGGTCTGGCTGTTGCCGGTGGTGGCTGCCGAAGTCGCCGCCGCCAGTGGTGGCCTGTTGGCGCCGCATCTGGTCGACGCCCATTCGCAACTGGTGATGCTGGTGACCAGCTACGTGCTCTGGGCGTTTTCTTTGCCGGTTGCGTTCAGCATTCTGACGATCCTGATGCTGCGCATGGCCCTGCATAAACTGCCCCACGCCAACATGGCCGCGTCGAGCTGGCTGGCCCTGGGCCCGATCGGCACCGGCGCCCTGGGCATGTTGCTGCTGGGCCAGGACGCGCCGGCGATCTTCGCCGCCAATGGCTTTGCCGGTATCGGCGAGATTGCCGCCGGCCTGGGGCTGGTTGCCGGCATCACCCTGTGGGGCCTGGGCCTGTGGTGGATGTTGATCGCGGTGCTGATCACCCTGCGTTACCTGCGTGCCGGGATTCCATTCAACCTGGGCTGGTGGGGTTTTACCTTCCCGCTGGTGGTGTATGCCCTGACCACGTTGAAACTGGGCAGTACCTTGCACCTGGCATTTTTCAGCGTGACCGGCAGCGTGCTGGTCGCCGCGCTGGCCCTGATGTGGCTGGTGGTCAGCAAGCGCACGGTGCAGGGTGCCTATAAAGGTGAGCTGTTTGTTTCACCGTGCATTGCAGGATTGGGGAATAAGTAAGCAGGATTAGGTAAAGTCGTGGCCTGAAAAATCAATAAAGCCTTCAGGCCACGCAGGAACACTGACGATGAGTCACCCCTCGCAATTTACTTTGCTGCGCAAACGGCGTTTTCTGCCGTTCTTCATTACCCAGTCCCTGGGGGCGTTCAACGACAATATTTTCAAGCAGTCGTTGATCCTCGCCATTCTCTACAAGCTGACCATCGAAGGTGACCGCTCGATCTGGGTCAACCTGTGCGCCTTGCTGTTTATCCTGCCGTTCTTCCTGTTCTCGGCCCTGGCCGGGCAGTTTGGCGAGAAATTCAACAAGGATGCGTTGATCCGCGCAATCAAGCTCGGCGAGATCGTGATCATGGCCGTGGGGGCCGTCGGCTTTATGACCAACCACCTGGAACTGATGCTGCTGGCGCTGTTTGCCATGGGCACCCACTCGGCGCTGTTTGGCCCGGTGAAGTACTCGATCATGCCGCAAGCCTTGCGCGAAGATGAGTTGGTGGGCGGCAATGGCCTGGTGGAAATGGGCACATTCCTGGCGATCCTCGCCGGGACCATCGGGGCCGGGGTCATGATGTCCTCTGCGCAGTACGCGCCGGTGGTGTCGACTGCGATTGTCGCGATTGCCGTGCTGGGTTACCTGGCCAGCCGGGGTATCCCGCGCGCCGCGGCGTCCAGCCCCCAGATGCGCCTGGACTGGAACATCTTCAGCCAGTCCTGGGCCACCTTGCGCCTGGGCCTGGGGCAGACGCCCGCCGTGTCGCGCTCGATTGTCGGCAACTCGTGGTTCTGGTTTGTCGGGGCGATCTACCTCACGCAAATCCCGGCCTACGCCAAAGAGTGGCTGTATGGCGATGAGACCGTGGTGACCCTGATTCTCACGGTGTTCTCGGTCGGTATCGCGTTGGGCTCGATGCTCTGCGAAAAACTCTCCGGGCGTAAGGTGGAAATCGGTCTGGTGCCCTTTGGTTCATTCGGCCTGACGGTGTTTGGCCTGTTGCTCTGGTGGCATTCCGGCGGCTTCCCGCAAAACGTCCAGGCCAACGACTGGCTGGCGGTGTTGGGGTACGGCCAGGCCTGGTGGGTGCTGGCTGACATCCTCGGCCTGGGGGTGTTTGGCGGGTTCTATATCGTGCCGCTGTATGCCTTGATCCAGTCGCGTACCGCTGAAAACGAGCGGGCGCGGGTGATTGCCGCCAACAATATTCTCAATGCGCTGTTCATGGTGGTCTCGGCGATTGTCACCATCGTGCTGTTGAGTGTGGCCAAGCTGTCGATCCCCGAGCTGTTCCTGGTGGTGTCGCTGCTTAATATCGCGGTCAACACCTACATCTTCAGGATTGTTCCCGAGTTCACCATGCGCTTCATGATCTGGCTGCTCGGCCACTCCATGTACCGCGTGCAGCATCGCGACCTGCAACATATACCGGACGAAGGCGCGGCGTTGCTGGTGTGCAACCATGTGTCGTTTGTCGATGCACTGCTGATTGGCGGCGCGGTGCGTCGGCCGATTCGCTTTGTGATGTATTACAAGATCTACCGTTTGCCGGTGCTCAACTTTATCTTCCGCACCGCTGGCACCATTCCGATTGCCGGACGCCATGAAGACCTGCAGATCTACGAAAAGGCTTTCCAGCGCATCAGCCAGTACCTGAAGGATGGCGAGTTGGTGTGCATTTTCCCCGAAGGCAAGTTGACTGCCGACGGTGAGATGAACGAGTTCAAGAGTGGTGTGACACGGATTCTCGAGGAAACCCCGGTACCGGTGATTCCCATGGCGTTGCAGGGGTTGTGGGGGAGCTTTTTCAGCCGTGACCCGAACAAGGGGATCTTTCACCGGATCTGGTCGCGGGTGACGTTGGTGGCGGGGCCGCCGTTGGCGGTGGAGCAGGCGACGCCACAGGCCTTGCAGGAACAGGTTGGGGCGTTGCGGGGGAGTGTCAGGTAGGTTTTCGGATTTAAGGGCCTCATCGCAGGCAAGTCGACGATTCGACTTGCCTGCGATAGCGTTAGTGGCTTACGCGCTAATCTTGAGCCCGATCAACCCGGCAATGATCAACGCCACACTGGCCAGTCGGAACAGCGCCATGGACTCCCCAAACAGGATAATCCCGGCAATCACCGTGCCCACTGCACCGACGCCGGTCCAGATGGCATAGGCGGTACCCAGCGGCAGCTCCTTCATGGCCAGCCCCAGCAGGCCAAGGCTGACGGCCATGGCGGCAATCGTCAGGGCGGTGGGCATTGGCTTGCTGAAACCGTCGGTGTATTTCAGGCCGACGGCCCAGCCAACTTCAAACAACCCGGCGAAAAACAGAATGACCCAGGACATAAAGACCTTCCTTTTAGAAGTGGGGTCGTCCCCTGGTAAGTGCTCAAACGAGTCGCGGGGTCGTCCCCGCGAAGGTTCGTAGAGTGCCGAAAAGCCCGCAGCCGATCAAGTTTCGGCGAGGGCTTTGCGATCTTCCTTCTCGCTCATCCGGCGGAAATACGTCGACAACAACGCCCCGGAAATATTGTGCCAGACACTGAACAACGCGCTGGGCACCGCCGCCAGTGGCGAGAAGTGCGCACTGGCCAATGCGGCGCCCAGCCCCGAGTTCTGCATGCCGACTTCCAGCGCCAATGACTTGCGTTGGGCCAGTGGCAGTCCGAATACGCGGGCGGTGAGGTAACCCAGCAGGTAGCCAAAGCTGTTGTGCAGCATCACCACCGCCATGATCAGCAGGCCCGACTCGGCAATCTTCGCCTGGCTTGCAGCCACCACGGCAGCGACGATGGTCACGATGCTGACCACTGAGACCAGCGGCAGCACCTCGACGGCATGACGTACGCGCTCACCCAGCAGACGCTGCGCCAAGACACCCAGCACGATAGGCAGCAACACCATTTGCAGGATCGACCAGAGCAGGTCCATGAACGACACCGGCAACCAGGCCGAGGCCAGCAGCCAGATCAAGGCCGGCGTCAGCAGCGGGGCGAGGAGGGTGGTGATGGAAGAGATGGCCACTGACAGCGCCAGGTCGCCACGGCCCAGCCACGTCATGACGTTGGAAGAGGTGCCACTAGGGCAGCAACCGACCAGAATCACGCCAACGGCGATTTCCGCTGGCAGGTTGAAGGTCTGGCACAGCAGCCAGGCCACGCTGGGCATGATCACAAATTGCGCGATCACGCCCAGGGCCACGCGCCACGGATGGCGCGCGACTTCGGCGAAATCTTCCAGTTTGAGGGTCAGGCCCATGCCGAACATCACCAGGCCCAGCAGCGGCACGATGGCGCTTTTCAGGTCGATAAACCAGTGGGGCTGAAGGAAGGCGAGCACAGCAAAAATCAGCACCCAGTAGGCGAAGGTAGTGCCGGCGAAACGGCTCAAGGCGGCGAGTGCGCGCATGGCGATGTCCTTATTATTAGAGTACTGGGAGTGGTAACCCCATCAACTGTGGGAGCTGGCTTGCCTGCGATAGCGGTGTGTCAGTCAGTGACTCTGTAACTGATACGCCGCCATCGCAGGCCAAGCTCCTACATTGAACGTGCGCGTTTAGATGCCTTGCGGGGTCTCTTCACCACCCAATGCTTCCACCAGCGCCGGCAGGAAGTCGCCGAAGGTCAGCATCATCAGGGTAAAGCTGGCATCCAGTTGGCCCAGGGCTTCGTCGCCGCCGTCCTGTTCGGCCTGGTCTTGCAGCAGGTCTTCAAACTTCAGGCGTTTGACGGTCATTTTGTCGTCGAGCATGAACGACAGCTTGTCCTGCCAGGCCAGGGACAGTTGGGTCACGACTTTGCCGGTGGTCAGGTGCAGCTGGATTTCTTCGCCGGTCAGGTCCTGGCGCTTGCAGCGCACGATGCCGCCGTCTTCGTGGGTGTCGCGCAGTTCGCATTCGTCGAGCACGAAGAAGTCATCGGCTGGCTTCTGGGTGGTGACCCAGTCGGTCATCACCGCAGTCGGCGCGGTTTTCACGGTCAGTGGGCGTACCGGCAGGGTGCCGATCACTTCACGCAGGGTCGACAGCAGGTCTTCGGCGCGCTTGGGGCTGGCCGAGTTCACCAGGATCAGGCCCTGTTTCGGCGCGATGGCAGCGAAGGTCGACGAGCGACGGATAAACGCACGAGGCAGGAAGGCCTGGATGATTTCATCCTTGATCTGGTCGCGCTCCTTTTTGTAGACCTTGCGCATTTGCTCGGCTTCGATCTCTTCGACCTTTTCCTTCACCGCATCACGCACCACGCTACCCGGCAGGATACGTTCTTCCTTGCGCGCAGCGATCAGCATGAAGTCACCGCTGACGTGCACCAGGGGCGCGTCTTCGCCTTTGCCAAAAGGCGCGACGAAACCGTAAGTGGTCAACTCCTGGCTTGCACAAGGGCGCGCCAGTTTGGTGGCCATTGCAGTTTCCAACGCCTCGGCATCAACAGGCAGATCTTGGGTCAGGCGATAGATAAGCAGGTTCTTGAACCACATGGGGTGAGTCTCTCCTTTATACAAAGTGGGGCATTATTCTCTTGATAAGGCCTGAGGCCAACCCTGCCTAAGCCATTGGAAGGGCTGAAAAAAAAGATTTAAGAAAGTGCTTGCCAGACCAGGGGACGCTCCGTAGAATGCGCGCCACACCGAAACGAAGGGTGATTAGCTCAGCTGGGAGAGCATCTGCCTTACAAGCAGAGGGTCGGCGGTTCGATCCCGTCATCACCCACCATTCGCTTCATGTGTTACGCGCAGCGGTAGTTCAGTCGGTTAGAATACCGGCCTGTCACGCCGGGGGTCGCGGGTTCGAGTCCCGTCCGCTGCGCCATATTCGGTAACCTGGAACACTGAACGCCAGGTCACCACGGAAAGCCCGCTCATCGAGCGGGCTTTTTGCTGTCTGGGGTTTGCCTTTCTGTGGGGACGGGCTTGCTCGCGAAGCACCTGAGAGCGCCGCGTCGTTCTTTTGTGGGGTTGGGGCGGGGTAACCAATAGACTCGCATCTACCCGCTACACGCGCCGGTTTTCCGGGGTGTAGGCTGCCGGCGAAAAAATATTTAAAATAAATTGCATTTAAATCAACACATTGCGGATTTTTCGTATATGATGCGCCCCGCACCGAACGTAAAGGGTGATTAGCTCAGCTGGGAGAGCATCTGCCTTACAAGCAGAGGGTCGGCGGTTCGATCCCGTCATCACCCACCATTACGTCCAACGCTACGCGCAGCGGTAGTTCAGTCGGTTAGAATACCGGCCTGTCACGCCGGGGGTCGCGGGTTCGAGTCCCGTCCGCTGCGCCATATTAGGTTACCTGGAACGCTGAACGCCAGGTCACCACGCAAAGCCCGCTCATTGAGCGGGCTTTTTTGTGCCTGGGATTTGCTGTCCTACAACCCCACCAGCCGGTAGCCCACCTGCAATTCGGTAATAAAGTACTGCGGCTGCGCCGGATCCACCTCCAGCTTTTGCCGTAGATGCGCAATATGACAGATTGGCCGGCGCACTGCCGACGATTTCTTCCAGCGAGTGCCATTGGCGGTTCAGGCGCAAGGCGGTCCCGGCGACACCGAGCAGGGTGTTGCGCATTTTTTCGCCTTCCATCTGCACCAGGTTGCTTTGCGCCACTTCGACGAAATGCACACGCTCCAGGGCAATCGCCAGTTGGCTCATGCAGGCTTCCACCAGGCGGTGTTCCTGTGGGTCGTTCAGGCGATCGCGCTGGGCCAGTTCCAGCACGCCGCGTTCGATAACAACAGCGCCGAACCGAAGCGGGCCCAGCCCATTGTTTCCTGTGGGTCGATGCCCAGCAGGCGATAGGTATAACGTTCCGGCAAGGCATGGTGGGTTCCGGTGAAGCCCCGGGTCAGCCATTTGCCCATCAGTACGGCGAGCCCCGTCATTTAAACGCTGTGGTGCTGCTGAGGTTGACGACCCGCTTATTTGGTTTTCTTTTTCTTCTCGCTGCGGGTGGCGAGGTGTTCGAAGCAAAACGCGGCAGTGCCGAAGAGCGCAATCATCGACAGGACGACCATGCCTAAAGTTGAACTTTCCACGATAACTTCCTACGGGTGTTGGGGTAGGAGGTGACGGTAGAGGGTTTGGACTTAGTTACTCAATAGCGGCGACGTAAACGTTATGGTGAACAGGCAAACTATATGAACTCTTTACAGGGGGCGGATAAAAACCCTAAAACCTGAGACTCAATTATGGCGAGCGGGCTTGTTGTGGCGAGCGGGCTTGCCCGCGTTGGGCTGCGTAGCAGCCCCAAAGCCATCCCCCCGGTCTACCTGGAAGACTCGGCGCGACCCTACTGGGGCCGCTGCGCGACCCAACGCGGGCAAGCCCGCTCGCCACAGCAATCGCGGTTTTGCTCTTGCTCAGCCATGACCTGACGGAATACCCCCATACCCATTGGTCGATTGCACCGCGGCCGGCACCCACGCTTATCTATAGCCACGCGAAGACTTCAAGGCGGCACAGTGCCCGCTTCTAACAATGGCCTGCAAAGGCAATAAAAATAGTCTGTCTGGGGAAGCGCACGAGATGAAATACCCATTGCGTCCTTTGGTCTTCTGGCCAACCTTTCTGATCTTGCTGGCGGCGGTGATCGCCAGCTACGTTGACCTCACCGCATTCCTCGCCGTGAGCAAACAGCTCAATACGGTGATCCTGCAAAACTTTTCCTGGCTATTCAGTGCCGGTTCTTTCGCCATGCTGGTGCTCACGGCCATTGTGTATTTTTCGCCCCTGGGCCAGGTGCGTATCGGCGGGGAGGGCGCCACGCCGCTGTTGAGCAAATGGCGCTGGTTCATGGTCGCGCTGTGCACCACCCTGGCGGTGGGCGTGCTGTTCTGGACCACGGCCGAACCGCTCTACCATCTGTACTCGCCACCCTCCAGCCTGC
This sequence comes from Pseudomonas sp. FP818, assembly GCF_030687335.1. Taxonomy (NCBI): domain Bacteria; kingdom Pseudomonadati; phylum Pseudomonadota; class Gammaproteobacteria; order Pseudomonadales; family Pseudomonadaceae; genus Pseudomonas; species Pseudomonas sp. FP818. The sequence continues at coordinate 1,777,590 of NZ_CP117427.1, forward strand.
CGATCGAGGCGGGCAGCGCGGCGGCCAAGAGCTTTGCCTTGTCGACAATGTTCCTGCACTGGACCCTCACGCCCTACGCGATTTACCTGGTGCCCTCCCTGGTGTTTGCCCTGGTGTTCTACAACCTGCGCAGCCACTTCTCGATTGGCGCCATGTTGCAACCCTTGCTCGGCGCCGAGCGGGTCAAACGCTATGCCGGGTTGATCGACACCCTGGCGATGTTCGCCCTGGTCGCAGGCATGGCGTCGTCCCTGGGCACCGGGGCGCTGACCCTGTCCGGTGGCCTGAGCCAGTACATCGGCGGTGAGACCACGCCGTTGCGCCTGGGCCTGATCATCGCGGTGATCGTGTTCACCTTTGTCGCCTCGGCCGCCAGCGGCCTGCAGCGCGGCATCGTCATGCTGTCGTCGTTCAACACCTGGATCATGCTGGCCCTGGGCGCGTTCGTGTTGGTGTGTGGGCCAACCCTGTACATCTTCAGCCTGGGCGTCGAGTCCCTGGGGGTGTACCTCGACACCTTCTTCAGCCGCAGCCTGTCCACCGGTGCCGCCAGTGGCGACAGCTGGCCGCAGAGCTGGACGGTGTTCTACTGGTCGGTGTGGTTCGCCTGGGCCCCGGTCAGTGCGCTGTTCCTCGGCAAGATCGGCCGGGGCTACAGGGTGCGCGAATTTATCCAGATCAATATGTTGTACCCGGCGCTGTTTACCGCGCTGTGGATCTGCATTTTCTCCGGTAGCAGCCTGTACTTCGATGCCCTCGGCGATGGCAGTTTGAACCGCGTGCTCAACGAGCAAGGCGTGGAGCATGTGCTGTACCAGATGTTCCAGCAGTTGCCGGCCAGCGGCCTGATGATCGCGTTTTTGTTGTTTGTTGCCTTTATCTCCTTTGTCACCGCCGCCGACTCCAGCACCGACGTGATCGCCAACCTGTGCAGCAAAGGCGTCACCGCCGATTCGGACCTGGACGGCAACCCGCTGCTGAAGATTGTCTGGGGCGTGATCATCGGCACGGTGTCGTGGGTCATGGTGGCCTTTGTCGGCATCGACGGGGTGAAGATGCTCTCCAACCTCGGCGGCCTGCCGGGAATGATCCTGGTGCTGCTGGCCAGCACGTCGTTGCTCTACTGGTTGAAGAACCCCGCGCTGCTGGACGTAAAGGCCCCTGCGGTCCACGTCGAACCTGGCCTGCGTGGTGCCAGCCCCGTGGCGGATTTTGCCCGCTGACTTGCCTCTTTGTTGCTGGAGTTACCGATGGAAATCGTCACCGAATTTGCCTACAAGGTCCTTGAAATCGAGCACTGCCTGATCCCCCTGAGCGACGGCACGCAACTGGCAGCGCGTATCTGGCTGCCTGACACCGCCAGTGTGCAGGCCTTCCCGGCGATCCTCGAATACCTGCCCTATCGCAAGCGTGATGGTACGGCGCTACGCGATGCGCTGACCCATCCGTGGATGGCGGGGCAGGGCTATGTCTGCGTGCGGGTCGATATGCGCGGTAATGGCGAATCCCAGGGCCTGATGGCCGATGAGTACCTGTTGCAGGAGCAGGATGACGCCCTCGAAGTGATCGACTGGCTGTGCCAGCAGCCCTGGTGCGACGGCAACCTGGGAATGATGGGCATCTCCTGGGGCGGCTTCAACAGCCTGCAAGTCGCCGCGCGCCAGCCCGAAGCATTGAAGGCGATCATCACCCTGTGCTCCACCGATGACCGCTATGCCGATGACATCCATTACAAGGGCGGCAACCTGCTGCTGGAGAACTTCGGCTGGGCCGCGACCATGCTCAACTTCAGCGCGGCGGCGCCCGACCCGCTGCTGGTCGGCGATGCCTGGAAAAGCCTGTGGCAACAACGCCTCGACGCCATGCCGCTGCTGGCCGAGACCTGGCTGCAGCACCAGACCCGCGATGCCTATTGGCGTCACGGTTCGGTCTGCGAGGACTACTCGGCGATCAAGGCGGCGGTGTATGCCGTGGGCGGTTGGGGCGATGCCTACAAGAATGCGGTGCCGCGCCTGATGCAACATCTGCCGGGACCGAAGAAAGCCATGATCGGCCCGTGGATTCACAAGTACCCGCACTTCGCCGTGCCCAACCCGGCCATTGGCTTCCTGCAGGAGGCCAGGCGCTGGTGGGACCACTGGCTTAAAGGTATCGACAATCGGGTGATGGACGACGCTGCCTGCACCTTTTACCTACAGGATGTGCTGGCACCCAAGGGCAGTTATGCCGAGCGCCCAGGGATCTGGGTGCAGACCTCGGGCTGGCCCGATCCCCAGGTGCAATGGACCGACTACAGCCTCAACGACCATGGCCTCAGCCCCGGCCAGCAGGCACTGGGCGGCCCGCGCAGTATCTGTTCGCCACTGACCACCGGTCTGCACCAGGGCGAGTACTGCGCCATCTGGTTCGGCCCCGATGGCCCCACCGATCAGCGTCGCGACGATGCGCAGTCGCTGTGTTTCGACTCGCCGCCGTTGGCTGAACCCCTGGCGCTGCTGGGGGATGTGCGCTTGCACCTGCGCCTGGCCAGCGATACCCCCTGCGGGCAACTGGTGGCACGTCTGAATGCGGTGGCGCCCGACGGCCAAGTCACGCAGATCACCTACGGCGTGCTTAACCTTGTCCTACGTGAAGATTTCTCCCGTCTGACGCCGCCTGTGCCGGGCGAGCCCATGGACGTGCAATTGAACCTGGATCACGTCGGCGTGCGCGTGCCGGCCGGCCACCGCCTGCGTCTGGCCCTGAGTACCGCGAGCTTCCCGTTGCTGTGGCCCAGTCGCGAGTTGACCACCCTGACTGTGCTGCCCGCCGTGCAGCGTGTGCAATTGCCGATCTTCAGCGGCGCGGCCGTGCCGTGCCCGTTCGAGGCCCCGCAAGCGGCTAGCCCGGTTGCGCTGGAGGTGCTGCGGGCGGCAGCGCCTAAACGCACCTTGAGCGAGGATGTGGGCAGTGGCGAAGTCTGCGTCACCATCGAGGACGACCTGGGCGCCGTGCGTTTCACCGAGCATGGCCTGGCGGTGGACCAGCGCTGTACCGAGCAATATCGCACCTTGCCCTGGGACCCGTTGTCGACCCAGGCCGATATCCACTGGCAGTACCGCGTCGAGCGAGCGCCGTGGTCGGTGGCGGTCGACAGCCGCCTGCAGGTGCGCGCCGACGCCCAGTGGTTCTACATTGAGGCGCAGCAGCAGGCCCTGGAAAACGGGGTGCAGGTGCATCACCGCACCTGGAGCAAACGGGTCGCGCGGGTCGCGTTGTGAGCGGGCAAATGGCAGGATGCCTGCTCATCTGATCAGCCACGGATCCCTGCATGTCGCGCCGAAATGTCGACCTTCCACCGCTCAATTGTTTGCAGACGTTTGAAGCGGCCGCCCGTCATCTGAGCTTTACCCAGGCGGCCCACGAACTGAACCTGACCCAAAGCGCGGTGAGCCGGCAGATCAAGCGCCTCGAAGAGGACCTGGCACGGCCGCTGTTTTATCGGTTGGCGTTGGGGCTGAGCCTGACCCCGGCCGGGGTGCGTTACTTTCGCACCATCCAGCGCCTGCTGCGCGAGCTCGACCGTGAGTCGGCGGAGCTGCGCCGACGCGGTGCCGATCGCCAACTGACCCTGGCCAGCACGCCGACCATCAGCTCGATCTGGCTCGCCGCGCTGCTGCCGGCGTTCCAGCATGCGCACCCGGACCTGGATATCCGCATCCTGTGCAGTGAAAGCCCGAGCCACCTGGATGTCAGCGAATATGACCTGGGCCTGTTCTACCACCTCGACGAACTGCCGGCGCCCCTTGGCCTGGAACTGACCCCGGTGTTTGCCAGCGAGCAGGTCATCGCCGTGTGCAGCCCCGCCTACATCGAGCGTTATGGCGCGATACGCGACGCCCAACACCTGTTGCACAGCCATACCTTGTTGATCGTCGAGGACCACTATCACGATTGGTTGACCTGGACCGACTGGTTCGCCGATATCGGCGCGCAATACCACACGCCCCGGCACGCTTTGCGCACCAACAGCTATCAGTTGCTGATGCAGTCGGCGGTGATGGGGCATGGCGTGGCCCTGGGCTGGAAGCGCTTGCTCGAAGGCGAGCTGGCTGCCGGGCGCCTGCAACTGGCCTTGGCGCACCACATGCACAGCCGTGGCCGCCTGCAACTGATGCAACCACAGCATCGCAACCCGCCTTCGGCAGCGCGTAGTTTTCAGCAATGGTTGCTGACGGCGTCCGATACAACGCCGCAGGGGCTGTTCGGTGGGAGCGGGCTTGCCCGCGATGATCGTTAACGATGACGCGGTGAGGCGTTCTTGCTGACGTCAGCGCGGGCGTTGTTCACGGGGCGTTGCGGCTATGCCGATAATCACTCACCGCTTCATACACCGCCTTGCGCAGCCGATTGATCCCCCCAATCGGCCGGTGCTCTTCCACACCAAACCATGGGTTGAACGACTGGTTGTCGCAGGCCAGGTTCAAGGCTGGGGTATCAAAGTCCTGCGCCGGAATGCGGATTTTTGCCACGCTCTCGTAGGGCGCGTCGCTTTCCTTCCATTCGATGCTGGTGTCTTCGATGGGCATGTATTTCTGTGGGTTCTGGCGCTGGATCTGCAACACAAAACACGCGTCGACCCGGTCGGTGGACAACTGCTGGCTCAAGGCGCTGCGCAGGAAGTTCGGCAAGTCCTGGTTCTGCTTGGGCAAGCTGTACTCCGGGCAGCTTTGCGGGTCCGGGGCGACGCGGAACTTGGCGTTGGCCGTGCCAAATTTGTAGGGCGATACCGAAAAGTATGTCGCCTCGGTCGGGCTGGCGGGGGCCGGCGCCAACGTCGCCAGGGCGATGAACAGATGGCGCACCTGCCAACTGCGCGGGTCGAGGCTGGGGAAAAACGCCATGGCCTTCTTGCCATCGGCCTGGGCCCCGACGTTCTGCGCGTATTCCGCCACGTCGCTGACAAAGAAGTTGGGGTGGCTGAACATCACAAAGTCCTGCTCGGTGCGCGCCTGCTGATCGGACAGCAGTTGCTTGCCCGGCACGTCCAGCAGTTTGATCGCCAAGCCGCGGGCGTCGCGGATGCTATCGAACTGTGGATAAGCGTTGCCGTTGGACAGGCGCATCATCGCCTGCCAGGTCTTGCCCGGCTCGGCGAACACGCCCTGGCGCAGCGCCGGGTCGAGACCTGGCAGCACACTGACTTCGGCCTTCACGCAGCCATGGGCCTTGGCATGGGCATCACGCAGGTAGCGGGTGCCTTCGCGGTGCTGGTCGACGATACGCACGGCCGTCTGAATGATGCCTTGGGTCATGGCGGCTTCGCCGGGTGGAATCTGTTCATCGGCCGACACCGGGCCGCGGTGGTGCCAGGCAAACCACAGGGTCGCCAGCAACCAGCCGAGCAAGCCCAGGCCCACCAGCCATAACAGCGTCTTGCCGAGAAACGCGCCGAGGCGCAGCCACAGTCGAGCGAGCATGGAACGGTCCTTGTATCGAAATGGGGAAGTCATGGCAGTTGTTGCTCCAGGGGGCCGCCCAGTACTTTGAGGTATTCCAGCAGCGCCCAGCGCTCCTCAGGCTCCAGGCCCCGGCCAATTACCCCATTGCCACGCTTGCCGGCGCGGAATTCGTGGCCGCTGTTGTGGTTGCCGGTGATGCGGGTATCGAACAGGAACGCATTTTTAAAGGCTTCGGTGCGATAACCCAGGTGACGCGGGTTGTAATCGAAGGTGCCTTTATAGAAGGTGCGGCTGCGCTCGTACTGGGGCGAAAGCAACTGGTAGATCGTCGGCACCGAACCATTGTGCAGGAACGGCGGCGTGGCCCACACGCCAGCCAGGGGGCGGGCCTTGTAGGCGCGCAGTTCGCGCACGCCGATAGGCAGGCCGTAGCCGTCCAGGCGCGGGCGTTCGGCCGGGGTGATGCCGGCGGCGCGGTAGGCGTGCTCTTCGACAAACGCCGTGACATAGGCCAGGCCCTTGGCCACGGACAGGCTGCGCAAGTCCAGCGGTTCGGTCGGCGTCGGGTGCAACTCCACATTCAACTGCGCCAGTTCGGCCGGGTCCCATTGCAGGGCGCTGAGGTCGTAGCGCTGGTCGGCAATGTTGCTGGCGGTGCCTGGGTCGGTGCCGATGTAGTCCACTGGCAGCATCTTCAACTGCTGCACCGGGCGCCCGTTGACTTCGCTCACGCTGGGCACATGGCAAGCTGCGCAGTTCTCTGCGAACAGCGCGCGGCCACGGGCGGCCAGGGGTTTGTCGATGGTGCCGAACAGCGCTTCAGGCCAGGTCGGCGGCTTGAGCCGTTGCAGGGTTTCTTCGATGCGGTTCAGGTCACGCACGCGTACGCTGGAAGGGTAGCGTGCATCGCCCTTGAGCGGCTGGCCGGCGTTGTCGAAGAACGCCAGGGTCGCGCCTACGCCCAAGGCTTCGCCGATATTGCGCGCCATGGGTTGCTGGGCCGAGCCGTTCCATTGCACCCAGTCGAAGGTCCACATGTCCCACAGTTGCGGGTAGTCCACCGGCGCGTTGGCGATGCGGTAGTTGTCCGGCGAAATCGCATCACCAAAGCTCGCGTTGGCGATGCGGCCGAACGCATCGGTGCGCCCCGGGCCTTCTTCGGTGGGGTAGAGACCACGGTGGGTATCGTTCCAGGCCACCTTGAGGAAGTTGTCCAGGGACTTTTTGAAGTCCTGGCGCAACTGATCGTACTGGGCGTCGTATTGATCCCCCAGCACGCTGTGGGCGAAGCGCCTGAACTTCAGCGGGTTGTAATAGGTGGAGGCGAGACTGGCCACCAACGCCTGGCCGAAGCTGCCACCGCGCAGGGTCGGCACGCTGGAGGGCAGCACATGCTGTGCAGCGCCGCCGTCGATGCGCAGGGCCTGGCCATTGAAGTGCAATTCGCCGGTGTGGCAGGCGGCACAAGTGATATCGAGAAACTCGTCGTCGCTGCCGGCATTCTTGTGCCGGGCGAAGCCGACGGGCAGGTTGCCAGGGTTCTGGGCTGTGGCCTGTTGTCGCGGGTCCACGAGGAAACCGAAACGCGCCAGGTTGGCCGGTTCGGCAAAACGCTGCTGGGAAAACGGCAGCTCCAGCGCGGTGAACCAGTTATAGCGCAGGCCCTTGACCTGGGTGCCCTGGGGCGTGAAGTAGTAGACCTGGCGGTCGGTGGCGGTCCATTGGTCCTGGTAGTGCACCTGCTGCACCGGCACGTAATCCGGCAGCTTGGGGTTGACCACGTAATAGAGGACCACGGCCAGGGCCAGTCCCATAAATGACAGGATCAGGAGTAAAACACGGGAAAAAATGCGCAAGATAACTATCCTTGTCGAGTTGTTGCGTCCTTATGCCACCGAGCGTAGCAGGCGGCAAGTAGCCATGATCGGTCTGTTGCGGCGGTTTTCGGCTTGCCTGCTGTCCTTCGCCGGGCTTTGGGGCAGATGAAAATGCTTTTAAACACGTGAACTTATCAGAAGTTTCCTGCTCACATGCCGGTAGCCATTGGTCGTGGCCGCCTGATAAGCTCGCGACTTTATTCGAATGCCCTTTTGGCGCATGAACAAGGAAATAGCATGAAACAGCATCGGTTGGCGGCGGCGGTGGCCCTGGTTAGCCTGGTACTTGCGGGTTGTGATTCGCAAACCAGCGTAGAGCTGAAAACCCCGGCGCAGAAAGCTTCCTACGGTATCGGCCTGAACATGGGCAAAAGCCTGGCTCAGGAAGGTATGGACGACCTGGACTCCAAGGCCGTGGCCCAAGGCATCGAAGATGCCGTCGGCAAGAAAGAACAGAAGCTGAAAGACGAAGAACTGGTGGAAGCGTTTTCCGCACTGCAGAAGCGTGCTGAAGAACGCATGACCAAGATGAGTGAAGAGTCGGCAGCTGCCGGCAAGAAATACCTCGAAGAAAATGCCAAGAAAGACGGTGTAGTCACCACCGCTTCCGGTCTGCAGTACAAGATCGTGAAGAAAGCCGAAGGCGCCCAGCCCAAGCCAACCGACGTAGTGACTGTTCACTACACCGGCAAGCTGACCAACGGCACCACCTTTGACAGCTCCGTGGATCGCGGTAGCCCGATTGACCTGCCGGTCAGCGGCGTGATCCCGGGTTGGGTCGAAGGCCTGCAACTGATGCACGTGGGTGAGAAGGTCGAGTTGTACATCCCGTCCGACCTGGCCTATGGCGCCCAGAGCCCGAGCCCGGCAATTCCAGCCAACTCCGTACTGGTCTTCGACCTGGAGCTGCTGGCAATCAAGGACCCGGCCAAGGCCGATGCGCCTGAGGCACCGGCTGCCAAGTAAGCCGCTGCAAAACACCCAACGCCCCGTTTTACGGGGCGTTGTTGTTTCTGGTGTGGGGCTTGATCCAATCCGTATGGAAGCTGTCGAGCGCTGGCGAGGCTGCGATAGCGGTGCAGGCAACACTCCTGTTGGCCATGCCGCCGCCATCGCAGCCTCGCTGGGGCTCGATAGCTCCCACAGTTGACCGTGGGGCAAATCAAAACGAACACCTGCGACTTAGAGCAGTCTGATGCAATACCTCGGCACGGCTAGCCGCAGGCGCGCTTCAAGTCAATGAATTCTTGGGTTTTTTTTATGTGCGCAAAAAACGCCCGATCTGACTCAGGGCCTTGTATTACGTGGCTTTCAGCCGCGAAAATGGGCTCTGTTCACAAGGTTATCCACAAGTTGTGTGGATAACCTTTTCTCTTGCCTGGAACTGGAGTGACGATGAAAGCACCCTGGAATTTCACCCGCTTCCTACCGTTGGCCGCCCGCCTGATCGGGCGTGGGCGCCTGCCCACCCTGTTGTTCGCTGTGGCTGCCAAAGGCTCAAGCCAGGGCAATCGCCTGGGTAAGCTCAAGGACGACCTGAAGCTGCTTCAGGCGCTGTGCCTGGCCTACTGGCGTGGCGAGTACCGGGCTATTAGCCCCAAGGCGCTGATCTCGGTGGTGGCGGGGCTGATGTACTTCCTCAGCCCGATTGATGCGATCCCGGACTTCTTGCCCATGTTCGGCATGCTCGATGACATTGCGGTACTGGCCTGGGTCATGAAGAGCCTGGACGGCGAGTTGAGTGCCTTCCGCGCCTGGCGTGAACGCCAGCGCCCGGAGAAGCTGGTGGTGGTGGAGCGTCTGCCTGCAACGCCGCAGCTTCTGGAGCAGGAAAACCCGAAAAAAAACTGAAGGCGCGGATTATCCCCCTGCGCTCTTTGGGGCTGTTAGGATTACACTCCTAAGGAAAGTACTTACTTCGTAAGTGTTGTGATCCTACGGGGCAGTCATGGATATACAAATCATTTCACGGGATGGCGAACCCGAATACGCGGTTCTGCCATGGGCTCAGTACCAGGCGCTGCTAAAAGCCGCCGGTGTGCCGCAACCCGCCACTTCTTCTGCACAGACCCCTCCCGTCGCTACCGAGCAGGACCTGCGTCCCCTGGCACAATTGCGCAGCCTGCGCGAAGCCAAAGGCCTGGCCATCGAGACCTTGGCCCGCACCGTGGGCATCAGCCCGTCCTACCTGGGGTTGATTGAAAGTGGTGAGCGCCAGCCGGATGCTGCGATTCGTCGCAGCCTGGCCTGGGAGTTGGGGATTGCGGGTTGGAGGGATGAAGTGTGAGTGTGCGCATCAGTCGTCAACATTGGGATGGGTTGCTCAATGAACTCGATCAGGCCCGTCGCCAGCGACATCTTTTGACCTACCGTGCGTTGCTGGAGCGTCTGCAATTCCCCACGCCAGCCATGCAAACCCTGACCGCCGCCCTGGAGCACCTGGCGGCTCTGGATGCCAAGGCGGATCAACCGCTGCGCAGTTCACTGGTGATCAGCCAGGGCGCCAGCCGCTTGCCGCGCACCGGTTTTTTTGAATGTGTCGAGCGCCTCGGGCGCTTTTGCGGACCGTCCGATGGCGTTGCTGCGGCGTCGTGGCATGCCTCGGAAGTGGTGCGTGTGTTCGAGTACGAATATCCTGAGTCAGCGGAGGCCTGAGTGTTCTGGAAGCTTAAAGCGTACGCCAGCTATTGGTTGGCCCGCAGGTTGTTTCATTGGTCATGGTTTGTGCGTCAGCCCCGTGGCTGGCACTGGCTGGAGGGTCAGTTTGCGCGCATGGCCAACCTGGGTAATGTCGAGGCCCAAAGTTTCTATGGGCATATCCTGACCTTTCGCGGCCAAGGGCTTGGCGCGCGGGAAGAGGGCGTGCGCTTGCTGCGCCTGGCGGGCCAGGCCGGTGATGGCAAGGCCGCTTATCAGGTGGGGGTGTTGAGCCTGGCGGGCAGCCTGGGCAAGGCCCCAGACCCGGCCGAAGCCGCACGCTGGTGGACCATTGCCGCCAAGGCCGGGCATCCGCTGGCGCAGATACGCCTGGAGCAGTTGTAAGGGCCGGCCTTACAGAAGTTCGCGGCTGTCGAGGACGTGGATGCTGTAGCCGGCCACGTTCTTGGCGTGATGCTTGGCCTGCGAGGCCAGTTCCGCCAACTGGCTGGCATCCAGATATCCACAGCTCAGCGGATGCAGGTGCACCACGCCAATGGACAGCGACAGCAAGGCAAACTCCTGGCGCACCCCCTGGCGATTCAGGGCGATAAAACAGCCCGCGTCCAAATGCTCGCTGCGGTAGAAGCGCCGGCATTGGGTCTGGAAATCGTCCACCAATTGGTTGAGACGCTTGCGCCAGTCCTGGGCACCCAGTACCAGGAGAAAATCATCGCCGCCGATATGCCCGACAAAATCGCGGCTGGGGTCCACCCGGTCGTTCAGGCACTGTGCCAGGCACAGCAATACCTCATCGCCTCGGCCATAGCCGTAGATGTCATTGAACGGCTTGAAACTGTCGATATCCACATAGCAAATCACCGATTCGCGCTGCTGCTGCAACAGTCGCGTCAGGCACTGCTGGATCGGCACGTTGCCCGGTAGCAGGGTCAGTGGGTTGGCGTAGCGCGCCTGCTGGATTTTCAGTTCGGTAATCAGCTTGAGCACGTCGATCACTCGTCCCAGGCCCAGGTAGTTGCCGTTCTGGGTGATGATGAAATCTTCTTCGATGCGCTGCCGCGCGCGGCTGGTCAGCAGGCGGCTGACCTGTTGCAACGACTGGCTCAACTCCACGGCCAGGAAGTCGTCGCTCATCAGGCGGCTGATCGGCTTGCGCGCAAACAGGTCGGTGGCAAATGGCTTGAGCAGGACGTCGGACAACGAGTGCCGATGCACGATGCCGATGGGCTGGCCGCGCCCATCCAGGACCGCCAGGGAGTTGAGATTGGCCTGGCTGCGAAACGCTTCCAGGACTTTTGCTGTGGCGGTGTCCTGGGCCACGGCCGGTTGCTCGTTGAGCAGGGCGCTGAGGTCACTGGCGTCTTCATTGAGCGAGACGCTGGTGCTGTCAGGCTTGGCCAGCATCAACCTTGCTTCGATCGGCGGATGTTCCTGGGGACGGCACAGCAGGTAGCCCTGGATCAGGTCCACGCCCATTTCCGTGAGCACCGCCAGTTCCTCCGGCAACTCGATGCCTTCGGCAATCACCTGTGCGCGGGAGGCCTTGGCGATCTGTAGGATCGAGCCGACGAACTCGCGCTTGAGCGCATCCTGATGAATGCCGTCGATAAAGTGCCGGTCGATTTTCACGTAGTCCGGGCGTAACTCAGACCACAGGCGCAGGCTGGAGTAACCGGCGCCCAAGTCATCCAGGGCAATCGAAAAACCCATGTCGCGGTAGTGGTGCAGGGCGGTCTGCAGCAGTTGGAAGTCGTCGGTCGGCGCTTGCTCCGTGAGTTCGATCACGATCTGGCTGGGCGCGATTCCGTACTCGCGCAGCATCTGCAGGGTGCGCCCCGGTTGATGGGTGGTTTCCAGCAGGGACTCGGGTGAGACGTTGAGAAACAGCTTGCCTGGCAGCGCCTGCTCGCTGAAGCGCTTGCAGGCACTTTGCCTGCAGGCTATCTCCAGTTCATTCAGGCGTCCGGCCTGGCGCGCCACGCAAAACAACGCAAGGGGCGAGTGCAGCGGGCTGTTGGACGGGCCGCGGCTCAGGGCTTCGTAGCCAAGGATACGGCGTTCGCTGAGGCTGATAATCGGTTGGAACAGACTGTGCAGACTGCCTTGAGCCAGGATGGAGCCCAGGGCATGCAGCTGTTCGGTCATGGTCATGATGATCTCGGTCGAAAAAAAAGGACCGGGTGCCTGGGGTACCCGGTCCTTTATTTCACGACAGAATGATGTCTGTTTGATGACGCTCAGTGGAGCGGAGACATTAAATTGCCATCATCTACTGCTTGGCGACTGCCTTACTGGTTTTCAGGTAGTCCAGCAGAATCCGCCCGGTCTCGCTCAGGTAGGCGTCGTCTTCCGGCTTGGTCTTTTCAGGTTCGGTCGGCAGCGCGTCTTCGTCTTCTTTCTTCAGCTCCTTGAGCGGGTCTTCACCCTTGGCCTTGCGACGGATGTTTTCCAGGGCCAGTTGCTGGTTCTCGATCGCAGTGTGCTGCGCGCGACGGTCCACTTCATTGAGGCTGACGGTCTTCTCGGCCATCAGCTTCTTGGCCAGGGCCAGCTTGTCGCGGATAAACACAAACTCGGCATCCTTGGCGGAGCGCAGGTCATGTTCGGCCTTGAGCTGGGCCAGGTACGGCTTGAAGGGATCGGACGCCGGCTTGATAGCCGGGCGGATGGTGTCCCACGGCATGGCTTCAGGCAGGGCGCTTTCGCCGATTTCCTTGGTGTCGATGAGCGACGGGAAATCAATGTCCGGCAGTACGCCCTGGTGCTGGGTGCTCTGGCCGGAAACCCGGTAGAACTTGGCCAGGGTCAGCTTCAGTTCGCCATGGTTAAGCGGCTGGATTGTCTGCACTGTGCCTTTGCCGAAGGTCTGGCCACCGATGATCAGCGCGCGGTGGTAGTCCTGCATCGCGCCGGCAAAAATCTCCGAGGCCGAGGCCGAGAGACGGTTGACCAGCAGTGCCAGCGGGCCCTTGTAGAAGGCACCCGGGTTTTCGTCTTCGAGCACATCCACGCGGCCGTCAGCGTTGCGCACCAACACGGTCGGACCCTTGTCGATGAACAGGCTGGTCAGCTCGGTGGCTTCCTGCAACGAGCCGCCGCCGTTGTTGCGCAGGTCGATGACCACGCCGTCGACCTTCTCTTTGGTCAGCTCGGTGAGGATTTTTTTCACATCGCGGGTGGTGCTCTTGTAGTCCGGATCGCCGGCACGGAAGGCCTTGAAGTCCAGATAGAACGCCGGGATCTCAATGATGCCCAGCTTGTAGTCCTTGCCATCCTGCTTGAGGTTGAGGACTTTCTTCTGCACAGCCTGGTCTTCGAGCTTCACCGCTTCGCGGGTGATCGACACGATCTTGCTGGTCTGGTCATTTGGCGCATTGGTGTGGGGAATCACTTCCAGGCGCACCACGCTGCCCTTGGGCCCGCGGATCAGCTTGACCACTTCGTCCAGGCGCCAGCCGACCACGTCGACCATCTCTTTGTCAGCCTGGGCCACGCCGATGATCTTGTCGGCCGGGGCGACCTGCTTGGTCTTGTCCGCAGGGCCTGCCGGCACCAGGCGCACGATCTTCACCTGATCGTTGTCGCTCTGCAGCACGGCCCCGATGCCTTCGAGGGACAGACTCATGTTGATATCAAAATTTTCCGCGTTATCTGGCGACAGATAATTGGTGTGCGGATCGTAGGACATCGCGAAGGTGTTGATATACGCCTGGAAGATATCCTCGGCGCGGGTCTGGTCCAGGCGGCTCAATTGATTCTTGTAGCGCTTGGTCAGCAGCTCCTGGATCGCCTTGGGCTCTTTGCCGGCGATCTTCAGGCGCAGGACTTCATCTTTGACGCGCTTGCGCCACAGGTCATCCAGGGCGGCGGTGCTGGTCAGCCATGGGGCCTCCTTGCGATCCACCAGCAGGGTTTCCTTCTGGGTGAAGTCGAGCTTGTCGACGCCTTTGTTCAACTCACCCAGAGCGAAGTCCAGACGCGCTTTGACACGGTCCAGGTAACGCTTATAGATGGTGAAGCCAGGTTGCAGGTCGCCGCTCTTGAGGAAGTCGTCGAACTGGGTCTTCCATTTGTCGAACTCGGCCACATCGCTGGCCAGGAAGTAGCTGCGCGAGGGATCCAGCAGCTTGAGATAGCTGTCATAGATAATCACCGAGCGCGCATCGTCCAACGGCGGTTTGCTGTAATGGTGGCGCTTGAGCAACTCAACGACGTTAAGGCTGGCAATCACCTCATCGCGATCAGGCTGAAGTTTGTCCCAGCTGTTGGCTGCGAACGTATTGGTCGACAGCGGCAACAGGCCGAGACCAATGAAAAGAGCGAGGGCGGTACTGGGGAACAAATGCTTCATGCTGATTCGACGCGGGGGCAATTGATAACGCATATTAGGCCGTCTTTGAAGTCGCCGGTTCCATTTGGGCCGGTCGCATAATGCAAAAAGCCCGGCGCTACAGCAACGGGCTCAGTCCAGACTCACTATGGAGGCACTGTGAAAGCATTGCAAGGCGTTGAAGGTCATGTGGAGTGGGTTGAGACCCCGAGTCCTACGTGCGATGTAGGGCAAGTTCGCATTCAGGTGGCGGCAGCCGGCCTGAATCGGGCGGATTTATTACAGCGTGCAGGGCTCTATCCGCCACCGCCCGGGGCCAGCGAGGTGCTGGGCCTGGAGTGTTCCGGGGTAATCAGCGAGGTTGGCGCCGGCTCGTCCTGGCAAGTGGGGGACCGGGTCTGTGCGCTGCTGGCGGGCGGCGGCATGGCCCATGAAGTGGTGGTGGATGCGCGCCACGTGCTGCCGGTGCCGGAAGGTCTGTCCCTGGCCGAAGCCGCTGCGCTGCCCGAGGTGTACAGCACCGCCTGGCTCAACCTGTTCCAACTGGCGGCGCTCAAGCCCGGGGAAAAGGTGCTGTTGCACGCTGGTGCCAGTGGTGTTGGCTCGGCAGCGATCCAGCTGTGCAAGGCCTTTGGCAGCCCGTGTTGGGTCAGCGTCGGCTCGGCGGACCGCCTGGCCTATTGTGAAGACCTCGGCGCCCAGGGCGGTGTGGTACGTACCGACGGCATCGAGAGCCTGGGGGATTTTGGCCCGTTCGACGTGATTCTCGACCCGGTGGGCGGCAACTATGCGGCCATTAACCTCAAACTCCTGGCCCGCGATGGGCGTTGGGTATTGATCGGCTTGATGGGCGGGCGCGAGGCCCAGTTGGACCTGGCGCAGGTGCTGGCCAAGCGCGTGCAGGTGCTGGGCTCGACCTTGCGCAGCCGTGATGATCAATTCAAAGCGGATCTGTTGAGCGATCTGGGCCAGCAAGTGTGGCCGTTGTTTGGCGAAGGGCGGCTGAGCCCGCAGTTGGCCAAGACCTTCCCGATCAAGGACGCGGAAGCAGCGTTTGCGGAGCTGGCGACCAACCAGATTTCCGGGAAGCTGGTGCTGGTGATCGACGAGAGCCTGGTTTGAGGCCAGTCCAGGGTTGAAATGCAGCCCAAGGTGGGAGCGGGGCTGCTTGCGATAGCGGTGTGTCAGTAACAGACCTTAACTTGATACACCGCTATCGCAGGCAAGCCAGCTCCCACATTTGATTGGGTTTCAATGCCCAAAATGGGCCTTCAGGCCCACTGGTGGATCGGCCATCCGGCCTGTTCTGCGTGGGCCTGCAGCACCGGGTCCGGGTTCACCACCTGCGGGAAATCGACCTTGCTCAACAGCGGCAAGTCATTGCGCGAATCCGAATAGAAATACGCACCCTCCAGGCTTTCACCTTCCTGCTCCAGCCATTGCGTCAAGCGGGCGACCTTGCCTTCACGGTACGTCAGTACACCCACGGTCTTGCCGCTGTACACCCCGTGGGCTACGTCCAGTTCAATCCCCAGTACTTCATCAATGCCAATGCGTGCGGCAATCGGCGTGACCAGGTGCGTGCCCGAGGCCGAGATCACCAGGATCCGGTCCCCGTTCTGCCGGTGGCGGGCGATGGTCTTGGTGGCGTCGCTGTAGATCAGCGGCTCGATAATATCTTCCACCCACGGCTCGACCAGGTGCGCGACTTCTTCCGGGGTGCGCCCGATCATCGGTTCCAGGCTGAAGTCCATGAACTCTTCCATGGCCAGCTCGCCGCGGCTGTAGGCGGCCATCAGTTCGTTGTTCTTGCGCATGAACGAATCGGGGTCCACCCAGCCCAGGCGGCCCATTTGTTCGCTCCACAAGGTGGCGCAGTCGCCGTGGATCAGGGTGTCGTCCAGATCAAAAATTACCAAAGCCATCAGTCATGCTTCCTCAATAAACACTGCATCCTCAGGCTACCTCACACAGTGCGCTGGGATCGATGGAAAGTGCCAGGCGTTGCCCGTCTGGGTGAAGATCCTGGGCCGAGCGGTTGAGTACGTCCACCACCAATTCAACGCCCCGGGCTTCGACGCGATAGCGAATCACATTACCCAGCAGGCTGTGGCTGCGCACCAGAGCGTCCAGCTCACCGTTGCGGTTCAGTTCGATGGACTCGGGACGGATCGCAATACGGCTGCTGACCGGACGCTGCAATAGCTTGCTGGCCTGCTCGGCGTCCAGCAGGTTGTAGTTGCCGATAAAACCGGCGGCGAAGGCGTCCACGGGGGCGGTGTACAGGGTTTCAGCGTCGCCGCTTTGTACGATCTTGCCCTGGTTCATCAGGAAGATGCGGTCGGACATGACCAGGGCTTCTTCCTGGTCATGGGTCACAAAAATCGTGGTCAGCCCCAGTTCGCGCTGGATCTGACGGATCTGCTCGCGCAGGTGTTTGCGAATCCGCGCATCCAGTGCCGACAGCGGCTCATCGAGCAGCAGCAGGCGCGGGCGGGTGACCAGGGAGCGGGCGAGGGCGACGCGCTGGCACTGGCCGCCGGACATCTGGTGCGGATAGCGCCCGGCCAGGTCCTTGAGCTCGACCAGTTGCAGCACTTCCTGCACCCGCTGGTGGCTGTCATCGGCGTTGACCTTCTGCATACGCAGGCCGAAGGCGACGTTCTGTTCCACGGTCATGTTGGGGAACAGCGCGTAGCTCTGGAACACCATGCCGATATGGCGCTTCTGCGGGCTCAGCGGCACGATATCCTGGCCGTCCAGGAGGATCTGCCCACTGTCCACCGGCGTCAGCCCGGCGATGCAGCGCAGCAGCGTGGATTTGCCGCAACCGGACGGGCCAAGCAGGGTGACGAATTCGCCCTTGGCGATCTGGCAGTTGATATCACTGAACACCGGGGTGGCGGCGTAGCTTTTTTGCAGGTGCTGGACGCTGACGAAGCTCATTGGCTTTTGTCCTTGTTCAAGAAGTTGGCGGCCCAGGTGAGCAGCAGCACGAAAAGGAAATAGGAGATGACCACGGCGCTGGTGAAGTGGCCGCTGCTGTTACGCATGTTGTTGAGGTACACCTGCAAGGTCTCGTAGCGCGTGCCGACAAGGATGTTGGCGAACACAAACTCGCCGAACAGGAACGAGAACGACAGCAGCAACGCCACCATCAAGCCCTTGCGCAGGTTCGGCAGCACCACCAGGATCGCCGCCTGCCAGGTGCTGGCGCCGAGCAGTTGGGCGGCGTCCATCAGGTCACGCAGGTTGATCGCCTGCAGGTTGTTGGTGATCGCGCGGTACATGAACGGCAGTGCCACGGTGAAGTAGCAGCCAATCAGGATCCACGGTGTGCCGACCATCGCCAGCGGCCCCGAGCCATACAGCTGTAACAGGCCCACCGAGGACACCACCGGTGGCACCGCGAAAGGCAGCAGGATCAGGATATTCATCAGCGCGTCGAGCCTGGGGAAGTGGTAGTGCACCACGAACAGCAGCGGCAGGATCAGCACCACCGACAGGATCAGTGCGCCGACACACACCAGCAGCGATTGGCCAAAGGCATGCAAAAAGCGCGGGTCGCTCCACAGCTGTACATACCATTCAAAGGTAAAACCGGCGGGCAGGATGGTGGCCGACCAACTGCTGGCAAGGGAGTACACCAGGGTGCCAATCAGCGGCAGCACCAGGATCGCGAACAGCAGGTACACCACCACGCGATGATAGAGGGCGACGGGGCTGGCTTCAGCGCGAGACATGGTAGCTCCTCTTGAGCAACAGTTGATGGACCACGGTGACCACGGTCATCAGCGCCACCAGGATGACGGCCAGGGCGCTGGCCATGTTCGGGTCCAGGGAAATATCGCCGGAGACCATCGCCGCAATGCGGATCGGCAGCACGTTGAAGTTGCCGGTGGTCAACGCATACACCGTGGCATAGGCGCCAAGGGCATTGGCCACCAGGATCACGAAGGTGCCCAGCAACGCCGGCGTCAGCACCGGCAGGCCGATATGCCGCCAGTACTGCCAGCCATTGGCGCCCAGGAGTGCTGCGGACTCGCGCCAGTCTTCACGCAGGGCATCGAAGGCCGGGTACAGCAGCAACACGCCCAGGGGGATCTGGAAATAGGTGTACAGGATGATCAGGCCGGTCTTGGAGTACAGGTTGAAGTCCTGAATGATCCCGGCCTGCTTGAGCATGATGGTGATGCTGCCGTTGAACCCCAGCAGGATGATGAAGGCAAAGGCCAGGGGCACGCCGGAGAAGTTGCTGGTCATGTTGGCGAAGGCAGTGACGAAGTTGCGCAGCGGCGAATCCACCTTGCGCAACGAGTAACTGCCGAGCACGGCAATGATGATGCCGAAGACGCTGGAGTAGAAACTCAGCTCCAGGCTGTACTGGATCGCCTGCAAGTAGAACTTCGAGCTGAAGATCTTGCTGAAGTTGGCCAGGCCCCAGCCGAATTCTTCCGATTGCAGGCTGTTGACCATCACCCAGAACAGCGGCGCGATCTGGAACACGATAAAAAACAGGGCGAAAGGCACCAGGCACAAGGCGGCCAGCCACTTACCACGGATCACTGAACTCACTTCAACAGCTCCTGGCAGACAGGTTTGTCGTGGGCAACGCCAAGCAGGGCGCAGACGGTGCCGCAGATATCGGTTTGCCTGGGTTGGGCCTCGGGCTCGAGGCTGAAGGCATCACCGAACACAAACAGCGGCACTTCGCGCTCTTCCGGCAGCAGGCCGTTGTGGGAGCGGTCGTTGTTCATGCCGTGGTCGGCGGTGACCAGCACCTGGTAGCCGGTGTCGAGCCAGCCTTGCAGGTAGTCGGCGAGGATGACGTCCGCCGAGCGGGCGCTGTTGCGGTATTGCGCGGTGTCGAGGCCGTGCCTGTGGCCGGCGTCGTCGATGTTCATCGGGTGTACCAGCAAAAAGTTCGGCGCGTGCTTGAGGCGCAGGCTCTCGGCATCGGCAAACAGGTGAGCGTCGGGGTAATGATCGCTCCAGTAGAAGTGCCCGTGCTGGATTGCCAGCGCCGGGTCGTCGGTATGCCGGTCGCGGGCGGCGATAAACGGCGAGCGGTTATACAGCTCGCTGACCCAATGGTAGGCCGCCGCCGCAGTGGTCAAGCCGGCGTCGGTGGCGTAATGGAAAATGCTGCGCTGGTTGGACAGGCGCGAGACGTTGTTGTGGACAATGCCACTGTCGATCGGCGTTACGCCGGTCAGGATGCATTCGTACAGCGGGCGCGACAGGGCGGGCAATTCGCATTCCAGCTTGTACAGCGCTGCGCGCCCGGCGCCGACGTAGGCCTGGAGATGCCCCATGGCATGCCGGGCAACCTCGTAATTGAGGCCGTCGAGCACCACAAGGATGACGTTGTGCTTCATAGGGGCAGGGGCTCCGCGACAAATTGGGCTTGATTCGGTGGATCTTCCGGAAACGGATCAACTGTGGGAGCTGGCTTGCCGGCGATAACGGTGCATCAGCCGATACACGTGCTGAATGTCATACCGCTATCGCCGGCAAGCCAGCTCCCACCCGGGGCTTATTGCATATTGATGATGACTTCTTCCTGCCACTTCTGCGGCAGCGCCTTGGAGGTCTTCTCCCAGGCATCGGCGTCCTTGATCGGAGTCACGCCTTTGTATTGCTCGTCAGGCAGCAGCTTGGCTTTCACTTCAGGTGGCAGGGTCAGGTGTTCGGCACGGATCGGCCGCGCATTGCCCTTGGCCAGGTTGATTTGCCCGGCATCACTGAAGATGTATTCGCGGGTCAGCTTGGCCGCGTTGGGGTGCTTGGCGTATTTATTGATGATGGTGGTGTAGCCGGAAATCACCGAGCCATCCGAGGGGATCAGCACCACGTAGTCATCCGGGTTGGCCATCTTGGCCTTGTAGCTCAGGCCGTTGAAGTCCCAGACCACGCCCACTTCCACTTCGCCCTTTTCCATGGTGGCGATGGTCGGGTTGGCCAGGGAGATACGGCCCTGCTTGGCGATTTCGGCAAACATCAGCAGCGCCGGCTGGATGTTCTTCTCGTCGCCGCCAGTGGCCAGGGCGGCGGCCAGTACACCGTTGGCGGCCTGGGCGGCGGTGCTCACGTCACCAATCGAAACCTTGTATTTGCCGGTTTTCAGGTCAGACCATTTGGTCGGCACTTCGGAGCCGTGCAACAGCTTTTTGTTGACGATAAACGCAATGGTGCCGGTGTAGGCCAGGGCCCAGTTGCCGTCCTTGTCCTTGGCCCAGTCCGGGATCTGTTCCCAGGTGCTTGGCTTGTAGGGTTGGGTCACGCCCTGCTTGACCGCAATCGGCCCGAAGGCTGCGCCCACGTCGCCGATATCGGCGCTGGCATTGTCTTTTTCTGCGGCGAACTTGGCGATTTCCTGGGCCGAGCTCATATCGGTGTCCATGTGCTTGAGGCCGTACTTGGCCGCCAGGTCTTCCCAGGTGCCTTTCCAGTTGGCCCAGTTATCGGGCATGCCGACGCTGTTCACAGCGCCTTCTGCCTTGGCGGCAGCTTCCAGGGTTTTCAAATCGGTGTCAGCGGCCATGGCGGCGGTGCACATGGCAATGGTCGAGCCTAACAGTGATGCCAGGAAAAGCTGTTTCATCCGAAGCTCCTTTGGGCGTTTTCAACGCTGCGATTTTTTGATGGCGCGGTGGGTTTGGTCTAGGTCAGCAATACACGAGCCAATTTAGGCGCGATGGATGACAGTTTTATGTCGGTGTCGTTTTTAAAGCGCCTGGGCAGGTACTTGCCGGGTAAGCGTAGACCAAGGCCAGGCCCCCGTAACTCTTGGACTTGGCCGATGTATTGCAGGGCGTGTGGGGCAGTGTCACGAGGCGCTGTCATCTGTCGGTCATGTGTGATGCCTAGGCTGGCACGCAACAGCCGCCGCTCATTCCAGGGGCATTTGGCGCACCCAAACAGTGCTGGCCTAGTCCAGATAGGTAACGTTGATGCGTGATGAGGCAACCAAAGCGGTGACAGCCATTGGCCTGGCGCTGCAAGAGCAGATCAGCCACGGTTTGTTGAGCCCGACGAGCAAACTGCCCGCCGAGCGCAAACTCAGTGAGTTGTTTAGTACCACCCGCATTACGGTGCGCGAGGCCTTGCTGCAACTGGAGGCCCAGGGCCAGATCTACCGCGAGGAGCGCCGTGGCTGGTTTGTCTCGCCGCCCCGGTTGGCCTACAACCTGATGCAGCGCAGCCACTTCCACGCCATGGTCAGCGCCCAGGGGCGAGTGCCTTCTACCGAAGTCATCTCGGCACGCCTGCAACCGGCTTCGGCCGCGGTCTGCGCGTGGCTGCAACTGCCGGCACTGTCCAGCGTGATCCAGATCTGCCGGCGGCGGCGTATTGATGGGCGGCTTGTGCTGTATGTGGAGCACTACCTCAACCCCCAGTATTTTCCGGGGATCCTGGCGTGTGACCTGAACGAGTCGATGACCGAGTTGTACGCCCGCAAGTACGACCTGCACTACGGTCGCGTGCGCTTTGAGATTGTGCCGACTTCTCTACAGGTAGAAGCGGCAGCCGCCTTGAAAGTCTCGGCGGGCAGCCCCGGGCTGCGGATCGCCCGGGTCAATTACGATCAGCATCAGCGCCTGATCGACTGCGATCTGGAGTTCTGGCGCCATGATGCGATTCATGTCGGGGTGGATGTGACCTGAGCTTCCTGCGGCCCACTCGCCGCCGTCACCACTTGCACGCTCAAGCGCGGCATCGCCAGGTCCATCCCGGCCTCATCGAGGTGGCGCTTGAGCGACAGGTTGAACGCCCGCGACACTTCCCACTGCTTGATCGGCGCGGTCTTGAAGCGCGCACGCAGGATGGCGTTGCCGGACTCGAAGCTTTCCACACCCTGGAACTCCAGGGGCGACCAGATATTGCGGCGTTGCAGCGGGTCGGCGCGCATTTTCTGGCCGACGTCGCGCATCAGCTTGATCGCGGTGTCGATGTCCATGCTGGCTGGCACCGCTACGCGGAAAATCGCGTAGCCGAATTCCCGCGAGTAGTTCTTGATGCTCTTGATCTCGCTGAACGGGATGGTGTGGACGATGCCGTCGATATCGCGCAGGCGCACGGTACGGATGGTCAGGCCCTCGACGGTGCCAAGGTGGCCGCCGACATCCACATAGTCATCAATGGCCAGGGAGTCTTCGATGATGATGAACAGGCCGGTGATCAAGTCCGCCACCAGTGACTGCGCACCAAAACCGATGGCCAGGCCGATCACACCGGCACCGGCCAGCAGGGGCGTGACGTTCATGCCCATGTTCGCCAGGGCGACAATGGCGGCGATGATGAAGATGGTCACGAACAGCACGTTGCGGATCAACGGCATCATGGTCTGCGCCCGCGCATTGGCCAGGCCTTTGCGCGAGCGGGTGAGGGCGTGGTGGATCGCGGTGTCGCTGAGGATCCAGATCAGCCAGGCAAACAGCAGGGTACCGGCAAGGCCGAACAGCTTGACGCTGATTTCATGTCCGTCGCCTTCGGTAAAGCGGATCAGCGACCAGCCCCAGACCCGCAGGCCGAGTTCGATAAACACCAGCCACACCATCAGATGGGCCAGGGTGTAGACAAAGCTTTTCAGGCGCTCGGAATACAGTGCATGGCGCTTGTGCCCGCGCTGGGGCTTGAGGGCGTGGCGGCGCACCAGGCCGTTGATCACCATGCACAGCACCAGCAACACCGTGCACAGCAATGATTGGCGCAAGGCGGTGCTGGTATCGCCGGCCGACACGAAGGTGGCAAACAGCGAAATGCCCACCAGCAGCAGCGCGGGCAGGTACCAGAAGGTGCCGACGATCTCGATCGTATCGCTCAATGCGCGGCGGGTCAGGCGCCGGGACAGTGGCTGGTTGCGGATCAGGTGGGCGATGGGCCGGCGGAAACGCAGGATAAACACGCCGGTGGACAGTGCCGCGAGGACATTGGCGACGGTCGCGGCGCTGTGGGCCAGGTGGGTACCCAGGGCTTCGGTCAGGCGCGGATCACTCAAGGCCTCGCCGAAAGCGGCGAAGCTGCCGATCAGCCACAGCGGGCGAAACGCCTGGTGGCGCAGGATATACAGCGCCCGGTGACGGTGCGGGCCGTCGAGCACGGAAAAGGCGATGACGCAGATCGCTGAAAAACACGTGCCGACCACCAGCGCGTACGCCAGCACCATCGCCAGGGATTTGCCCAGGGACGAGGGCAGGGCGTAGCTGAGGTAGACGGTGATCACCAGGGCAATCAGCCAGGGGCCGAGCTTGCGCAGGGCAAAGCGCAGCATGTCCCAGGTCTTGGGGTGTTGCGGCAATTCTTCACTGAGGCCAAAGCGCAGGCGCACCCGATGGCTGAGCCAGATCAGCGCGGCCGCGAGCAGGCTCCAGAGCATCAGCACCACGGCAAAGCCAAAGATAATCGGCAGCCATTCGCTGGCGGGCAGCATCAGCGCGCCCAGCTCGGTCCTGGCCTGGGCGAATTCGACGGACCAGCGATTGAGTGGGCTGTCGGCGCCGGACAGCTGTTGCTCCAGGCTGGCCAGGGTGCCGCCGATCAGGCTCAGCACCCCTTGCTCGGCAGCCGGCTGGGCTTTTTTCGTGGCTTCGCGCAGCTTTTTCAGGTCGGCCAGCAGCTTGGTGCGCTGCTGGTCGTTTTCCAGGGTCTTGATCACCTCGTCCAAAGACTGCCCCAGCGGCACGTCGGCCTGTGGCTGGGCTTTGGTGGTGCTGCCCAGCATGCCGGGCAGGCCGACCGCCTGGGCAGGGGCGATGGGCAACAGGATCAGCAGGCAAAGGAGCAGGCAGTGTGGCAGAGCAAACAGACGGGCAAGCACGAGGCGGTCAACCTTGAATACGATGGATCGCCCGAGTGTACGAGGGCGCTATGCCCAATGCGAGTGCATTTATTATTCGGCCAGTTTCGCCAGGATCCGGTAGACGATGGTGGCGAGGATCAGCAGCATGCCGATCCACATGCCAAATACACCGAGGTTTTTGTCGCGGAAGTTGAAGCCAACGGCCAGCAGGATCATGCCCGTGAGGATGGGGATGAGCATGGCGTGGAAGGCGGACATCGGGATCATGGTGGGGACGGCCTTGTCGTTGAGGGATGAGTGTCAGTCTAGGCGGGATTGGCGCGGGGTGCCTTGATGTGTGTCAGATAGCGCCGCAGTGCGGTGGGAATCGCCATCGCGGGCAAGTCCTAATGCCGTTCAGTTAAGCGCAGATCCCCGGTGGGAGCGGGCTTGCTCGCGAAAGCGGTGGGTCAGTCAACATCAATGTTTGCTGGGCGGACGTCTTCGCGAGCAAGCCCGCTCCCACATTTGATCTTCGCTGCTTTGAGTATTGCGTTCGCTTAACTGATCGGCTTGAGGGCAAGCGCCGCCCCTTTCAGGGCAGGTCGCGACTTGCGTAAAACGCACTCAGCACCTTTACCAGGTGCGCCAAATCGTGGCTGCCGCACAACTCGCGGATCGAGTGCATGGCGAATGTCGGCAAGCCGATATCCACGGTGCGCACGCCCAGGTGGCTGGCGGTAATCGGGCCGATGGTCGAGCCACAGCCCATGTCACTGCGCACCACGAAGCTCTGCACCGGCACTTCTTCAGCCATGCACAGGTGGCGGAAGAACCCGGCGGTTTCGCTGTTGGTGGCGTAGCGCTGGTTGCTGTTGACCTTGATTACCGGGCCGGCATTGAGTTTCGGGCCATGGTTGGCGTCATGCTTGTCGGCATAGTTGGGGTGGATGCCGTGGGCATTGTCGGCAGACACCAGCAGCGACTTCTGAATCGCCCGTACGAACTCATCACCTTCAGGCAGCAGGCGACGCAGGGTCTGTTCCAGCATCGGGCCGTCGGCACCGCAGGCCGAGCAGGAGCCGACTTCTTCGTGGTCGGTACATACCAGCACGCAGGTTTCGTCGGTCTCGCTGGTGAGCAGGGCTTGCAGGCCGGCATAGCACGACAGCAGGTTGTCCAGGCGGGCACCGGCGATAAAGTCGCCATGCAGGCCAATCACCGCTGCGCCCTGGGTGTCGTAGAAGCTCAACTCGTAGTCGAGCACCACATCAGCGTTCAGCCCATGTTCGCGGGCCAGTTGGTCGGTGAGCACGGCGCGGAAGTCCACGCGCTCATCACCGGCAAACTGCGCGAGGATCGGCGGCAGCTCGGTCTGGGCATTGATCGCCCAGCCCTGGTTGGCTTCACGGTTCAGGTGGATGGCCAGGTTGGGGATGATGGCAATCGGCAGTTTGAAGTCGATCAACTGGCTTTCGACCTTGCCGTCACGCCGGAACGTCACGCGGCCGGCGAGGGAAAGGTCGCGGTCGAACCACGGTGCCAGCAGCGCACCGCCATAGACTTCCACACCCAACTGCCAGAAGCCCTGGCGTTGCAGTTCAGGTTGCGGCTTGACCCGCAGGCACGGGCTGTCGGTATGGGCGCCGACCAGGCGGATGCCGTCGTGCAGGGGCGACTGGCGGCCCATCTTGAAGGCGATGATCGAGGAGTCGTTGCGGGTCACGTAGTAGCGACCGTTGGCCTCGGTGGTCCACGTTTCGCGCTCGTCGAGGCGCTGGAAACCGGCAGCTTCCAGGCGCTGGGCGAGGGCCGCAGTGGCATGAAAGGGAGTGGGAGAGGCCTTGAGGAAGTCGATCAGGCCTTGATTCAACGCTTCGCGCATAAGTAGCTCCAGACAGCAATGCGCGGAGTTTACCGTATTGGCTCAGGATTTGGCTTGAAGCTACTTTCTTAAGTGCAACACAAGACCTCTATGGGAGCAGGCACGCCAGCTCCCACAGGGGATCGGGTTACCACTTCAAAAAGGCGCAGGGCACTCGAAGCGCAGGCGCTCGCCGCTTTGCGGGTGGGTAAAGCTCAACATGCTCGCGTGCAGGCACAGGCGCGGCCAGGCGGCCAGGGCCTGTTCATGGGCATACAGGCCATCACCGAGCAGCGGGTGCCCGATGGACAGCATGTGTACCCGCAGTTGGTGCGAACGCCCGGTAATCGGCGTCAGCTCGACCCGGCACCAATCCTCGCAACGCTCCAGGACTTTCCAGAAGGTCAGCGCATGTTTGCCGAACTCATGGTCCACCACATGTCGCGGCTTGGTCGGCGGGTCATAGCGCAGCGGCAGGTCGATGCTGCCGCTGTCCAGTTCCGGCTGGCCCCAGCACAAGGCGGTGTAGGCCTTTTCTGTTTCTCGGTCGTGAAACTGGCGGGACAGTTCGCGGTGGGTGTCGGCATCCCTGGCCAGCAGGATGATTCCCGACGTTTCCCAGTCCAGGCGATGAACGATACGCGCCTCTGGGTAACCGTTTTCCTGCAGGCGGGTGATCAGGCAGTCCTTGTTGTCGTCGGCGCGACCTGGCACCGACAGCAGCAGGGTAGGCTTGTTCACCACCAGGACAGCGTCATCCTGGTGAAGGATATGGATATTGGACAACGGCATTAAACAGCCTCGTAACAAACGCCAACGGCGGCTCGGCCACCCGGTTCCCCAAAGGGGATCAAGGTGACGGAGCCGCCGTGGCGACCGCCTGTTCGATCAACGATCAGGCAGGGTGATATTGAGTTCCAGAATCGAGCAGCTGCCGTCGTTTTCCAGGGCGACATGCACGTCATCGTTGCCGATATTGACGTACTTGCGGATCACCTCGACCAGTTCCTTCTGCAAGGCTGGCAGGTAGTCCGGCGTGCTGCGTTGGCCGCGTTCGTGCGCCACGATGATCTGTAGACGCTCTTTCGCTACCGATGCGGTGCTTGGCTTTTTGTTGGCGCGAAAGAAGTCGAGAAATTTCATTGTTTAGTTGCCTCCAAACAGGCGCTCGAAGAATCCCTTCTTCGCGACATCGAGGAAGCGGTGTTCCACGGTTTTTCCCAACAGGCGGTCAACGGCATCGCTGTACGCCTGGCCGGCGTCGCTCTGGTCGTCGAGGATGACCGGTACGCCCTGGTTGGATGCTTTCAGCACCGCCTGGGATTCCGGGATCACACCCAGCAGAGCCACGGCCAGGATTTCCTTGACGTCTTCAACGCCGAGCATTTCGCCCTTGCTGACACGGTCAGGGTTGTAGCGGGTCAGCAGCAGGTGTTCCTTGATCGGGTCTTCGCCCTTCTCGGCGCGCCGGGATTTGCTGGCCAGCAGGCCCAGCATACGGTCCGAGTCACGTACCGAGGACACTTCCGGGTTGGTCACGACGATGGCTTCATCGGCGAAATACATCGCCAGGTGAGCACCGGTCTCGATACCAGCCGGGGAGTCGCAGACCACGTACTCAAAGGTTTCCTTGAGTTCCATCAGGACTTTTTCCACGCCTTCTTTGGTCAGCGCGTCTTTGTCGCGGGTCTGGCTGGCGGCCAGTACATACAGGTTCTCAAGGCGCTTGTCCTTGATCAGGGCCTGTTGCAGGTTGGCTTCGCCGTTGACCACGTTGACGAAGTCATACACCACGCGGCGTTCGCAGCCCATGATCAGGTCGAGGTTACGCAAACCGACGTCGAAGTCGACGATGACTGTCTTGTGGCCGCGCAGAGCGAGACCGGTACCGATAGCGGCGCTGGTGGTGGTCTTACCCACACCACCCTTGCCGGATGTAACCACGAGAATCTTGGCCAAGGTGTTTCACCCCTAAGGAAAAAGGACCTCTCAGTCCCTGAAAAACATCTCTTGAAACTCGCTGCAGGCGGACAGCCTTCGTAGGAAAAAGATGTGCCTCCCGTAAGGGAAACGCCAGCTTTCAATTATTCCTACACAAGTCTTGCCGGTTTCGCTGTGCTATCAGAGTCCAGAGATGCTTGGAAAATGCGGCAGTATCCGTTAAAGACGGATGATGTTCAACACATCGCCCGACAGGCTGACTTGTACCCCGGCCCCCCACAGCGGATCACGGCGCAAATCTTCCGAAACCTTGTACTGGCCGGCGATCGACACCAGCTCAGCGCTCAATTGCTGGCAGAAAATCCGTGCCTTGGTATCGCCCTTGACCCCAGCCAGTGCCCGACCGCGCATTGGGCCGTATACATGGATGTTGCCATCGGCGAGAAGTTCCGCGCCGGGACTGACCGGAGCGACCACCACCAGGTCGCCGCCCTGGGCGTAAATCTGCTGCCCACCGCGTACGGGAGAGGTGATGATCCTTGTAGGCTTGACCGTCGGCTCTGCCGGTTTTTCCGGTTTTTTCTTCACTTCAGCTTCTACCGGGTCGAGCACACGCTCGCGGGCACCGGACGGTGGCAATACTGGCAATTCAATAGCGATGGCCGCCGCGATGTCTTCAATACGGTTGGCACGGATGGCCAGGGTGCGCAGGCCATGTTGGCGGCAAACGCGCATCAGCCCGGGCAGGTCAACCGCGCCCTGGCCGGCCGGCAATTTATCCAGGGCCAGCACCAGCGGCGCATTGTTGAAGAAATTCGGCGCCAGGGCGACCTTGGCGGCGAGCTGGCGGTCCAGGGCGTCAAGGTCGTTACGGGCCAGTTCCAGCACAGTAATGGCGAGCATGCTGCCCTTGAGCTGGAATACGGGATCTTGGTCTAGCGATTCAGTTTGGCTCATGGTCGGCAAAGCGGCTTGTCACGAAAAGTGTCGAGACTTATAACGAGAACAACCGCTAGCCGCAAGCCGGGTCGAACCGTTGTAGAATGCGCGGCCCTGTCTTTACCGGAATCTGTAATGGATCGCCCGCGTTTTCGAGCTGTATTTTTTCACCCGCGTTTCTGGCTGCTATGGCTGGGGCTCGGCCTGTTGTGGCTGATTACCCAACTGCCATACCGGGCGCTGCTGGGCATTGGTCGTGTACTGGGTGCGTTTATGTACCGGGTGGCCGGCGAACGTCGACGCATTGCCGCGCGAAACCTGGAACTGTGCTTCCCGCAGATGTCCGCGCAAGAGCGTAAACATTTGCTCAAGGAAAACTTTGCCTCCACCGGCATCGCCTTTTTCGAGATGGCCATGAGCTGGTGGTGGTCCAAACAGCGTCTGGCGCGCCTGGCCCATGTTGAAGGGCTGGAGCACCTCAAGCAGGCACAACTGGAAGGCAAGGGCGTGATCCTCATGGCCCTGCATTTCACCACCCTGGAGATCGGCGCGGCTTTGCTCGGCCAGAAGCACACCATCGACGGCATGTACCGCGAGCACGGCAACCCGTTGTTCGATTTTATCCAGCGCCGTGGCCGCGAGCGCCACAACCTCGACTCCCTGGCGGTAGAGCGTGAAGACGTGCGCGGCATGCTCAAGCTGCTGCGCGCCGGCCGGGCGATCTGGTACGCGCCGGACCAGGACTATGGCGCCAAGCAAAGCATTTTCGTGCCGTTGTTCGGCATCCAGGCCGCCACTGTCACCGCTACCAGCAAGTTTGCGCGCCTGGGCAAGGCGTTGGTGGTGCCCTTTACCCAGCAGCGCCTGGCCGATGGCAGCGGCTACCGCATGGTGATTCATCCGCCGTTGCGCGACTTCCCCGGTGAATCCGACGAAGTCGATTGCCTGCGCATCAACCAATGGGTGGAAACTGCGGTGCGCGAGTGCCCCGAGCAATACCTGTGGGCCCATCGCCGCTTCAAGAGCCGGCCACCGGGCGAACCCAAGTTGTACGAAAAGCGCCGCTGAACAAACGGATTGTCCCTCGCCCATGGAGTTATGCAATGCGCCCCACTGAACCGGTCACAGGCTTGATTCTTTCCGGCGGCGGGGCGCGTGCGGCGTATCAGGTCGGGGTGCTGGCGGCGATTGCCGAGTTGTTGCCTCCGGGGGCCGCCAATCCCTTCCCGGTGATTGTCGGCACCTCGGCCGGGGCGATCAACGCGGTGAGCCTGGCCAGTGGCGCCATGGACTTTACTGCCGCCATCGCGCGCCTCACCGCATTCTGGCAGGGCTTTCGCAGCCATCTGGTGCTGCGCAGCGACTGGCCGGGGGTGATTCACCAGGCCAGCCGTTTCCTCTCCCGCAGCCTGCTGGGCCTGGGCTCGCCGGTGCCAGTGGCGCTGCTCGACAGCTCGCCGTTGCGGGAGTTGCTGCAAGACAAGCTGCATTTTGAAGGTATCAATGAGGCGATCCGCCACAAGCACCTGCATGCCGTAGCGGTGACGGCGTTCGGCTATGAGTCGGGCCAGGCGGTGACGTTCTATCAGGGCGGCGGCACCATCGATGCCTGGCTGCGCCACCGGCGCATCGGCCTGCCCACGCAGTTGACGGTGGAGCACCTGCTGGCCAGTTCGGCGATCCCATTGCTGTTTGCGCCGGTCAAACTGGACCAGGAATATTTTGGCGATGGTGCCGTCCGGCAATCAGCGCCCATCAGTCCTGCGCTGCACCTGGGGGCCACCCGGGTGCTGGTGGTGGGGGTCAGTGGCAACCCGCGTTCCCCTGACCCTTCGGCGCCGCAGGAGCGCAGCTACACCGGCCAGCAGCCCACCCTGGCGCAGATTGGTGGGCATATGCTCAACAGCACCTTTATTGATAGCCTCGAGAGTGACATCGAGTTGCTGGAGCGTCTTAACCAGTTCAGCCATCTGCAACCGGCCAACAGCGCCGCGCGGGGGCTTTCACCGGTCGATGTGTTGGTGATTGCGCCCAGCCAGCCGATCGACGAGATAGCGGCCCGCCATCGCCAGGAACTGCCGGCGGCATTGCGGTTGTTCTTGCGTGGGCCAGGGGCGACCAAGACCAGCGGGGCAGGGGTGCTCAGCTATCTGTTGTTCGAGGCAGGGTATTGCAGCGAGTTGATCGAGTTGGGGCGCCGCGATGCATTGGCCAAGCGCGAGGAGTTGCAGCGGTTCCTGGGCCTGACCCCGAACTGAATCGGGGCGCGGGCTTGTGTGGGAGCGGGCTTGCCCGCGATGGCGGTGAATCAGCCAATACTTGGGCTGGCTGACACTCCGCTATCGCGGGCAAGCCCGCTCCCACAGGGGAGGCCTTAGAAGTGGTACTTGACCAACAGGCTGGCCGTGTCCTGGTTGGTCTCGAACGCGCCGCTGTCCTGGATCCCGTACTTGTTCTTCCAGTAGTCGTATTCAAAACCGACATACAACTGCTTGGCGCCCCAGTTCATGGCTTTGCCCAGGTCATACTTGACCTGCGGGTTGAAGTGCAAGTTGGCGTGGTAAGTACCACGGGCGTTCTTGTCGTTATCCACCACCCAGTCCATGAAGCCGTCGATCAGCACGTCGGAGTTGCCCACGGGAATGGTGTAAGACCATACCGGCGTGATCTGCCAGACACCATCACCCGGGCGATTGCCTTCGGTCTGGCGCTGGTAGAAGTTCAACTGGAAGTAGTCGAAGCCGGGGATGTTCAGGTCGAAGGCCGGGCCTACCAGGTAGGACTCGTTGTCGCCTTCGCCGAACTCGTAAGTGAACGCCAGTAATACATCTTTGATCGGGCCGAAGGACAAGTCCTTATCCAGGATCTTGCCAAACGACAGCCGTGGGCTGAACTCGCCGTAGTAAGTATTGGGGCCGACGTTGCCGTCTTCCTTGCCGTTGTAAAAGATACGGTCGAGGAAGAAGAAGTTGTCGCCGTACTTCCACGCATCGGCGTGTTCAAAGGTGACGGTTTGCTGGATCTCTGGGTTGACCTTGAAGTTCTTGCCCCACAGGTAAGTCAGGCTGTTGTTCTGCCACTGCAGCCAGTCACCCGCCATTGCCTGGCCCCCGGCCAGCAGGGATCCGGCCAACATCAGGCTGTTCACGGTACGTTTCATTCGGTTGCTCCCGAGCTAAAGTTTTGTGGTTTTTCTTCTACGCAGGCGCTCTGGTGTGGCGCCTTTTGGTTCGCTGCAAAAATCGTCTGTTCGGTCAGCTTTAATGCTTTTAGCAAGAGCTGCGCCAAAGTGTTTGAAAAGCCAAAAAATCCCCGCCGGCTACATGGGATGCAGTCGGATACAGAGGACTTTTGCGCACTTTGGCAGCCAACATAAGGCCGGGATAAGTTGGCCTTTAAGTCAGCTTTTACATTCGCTGTTTTTTTTTGAGTCGATTCGAGCGGGCGCGGAGAATACTGGCTCCAGAGCCTGTGCTCAAGTGCGCTGTAAAAGAGCGCGGGGGGCGAGAATGGGGCACGGCGTGTGGCCGGCCCCAGGTCTAGGGTGTGCATGTGGATGTTCCCTGTTCGTTGTTATTTTTGTCGTAACGAAGGAATCAATGCGTATGGGCAACTGCGGGGCGTTCTGAGCCGCCCAGGATGTTGAACAGCACGTTCAGCGACAACGCGCTAAGCGTGGCCATGGCAATGCCGCTATGGGTAATCGGGCTCATCCACAACGGTAACTGGGCAAAGAACTCCGGGCGTACCACCGGGATCAGGCCCATGCCGATGCTGACCGCCACCAGCAACTGGTTGCGCCGGTCGGCAATGTCGGCTTCCTGGAGGATCTTGATCCCGGTCGCGGCCACCATGCCGAACATCGCGATGGCCGCGCCGCCCAGCACCGCAGGAGGAATCGAAGCCACCAAAAACGCCGCCTTGGGCAGCAGGCTGAGGACAATCAAAAAGGCCCCGGCCATGATCGTCACCGAGCGGCAACGCACCCCGGTCATCTGCACCAGGCCGATGTTCTGGGCGAAAGAAGAATGGGTGAAGGTATTGAAGAACCCGGCAAAGAACGACGCGCCGGCATCGCACAGCAGGCCGCGTCGCAGCATTTTCGGGGTGACTTCCTGGCCGGTGATCTTGCCCAGCGCGAGGAACATGCCGGTGGATTCGACGAAGATAATCACCACCACCAGGCACATCGACAGGATCGGTGCCAATTCGAATGTGGGCATGCCGAAGTGCAAGGGCGTGACCACTTGCACCCACGGCGCCTGCTCCAGGCCGCCGAGGTCGACCATGCCGAGCAGTCCGCACAAGGCGTAGCCCAGGGCCATGCCGATCAGTACCGAGATATTGACCCAGAAGCCACGCATGAAACGGTTGATCAACAGAATGGTGACCAGCACCAGGCCGGCGATGGCCAGGTAGATCGGCGAGCCGAATTGCACGGCGGTAGCACCACCGCCAGCCCAGTTCACCGCCACTGGAAACAACGAAAGACCGATGGCCGTGATCACCGTGCCGGTCACCAGCGGTGGGAAGAAGCGCACCACCTTGGACATGAATGGCGCGATGAGCATGCCAAAGAACCCGGCGGCGATGGTTGCGCCGAAGATCCCTTGCAGGCCGATACCCGGCATGCCCGCCATGGCGACCATGCTGCCGACTGCGGCGAAACTGGCGCCCATCATCACCGGCATACGGATGCCCAGCGGGCCGATCCCGAAGGATTGGACCATGGTCGCGATCCCCGCCACCAGCAGGTCGGCGTTGATCAAAAAGGCGATTTCTTCACGACTCAAGCCCGCGGCTTGTCCGATGATCAGCGGCACGGCTACTGCGCCGCCGTACATCAGCAGTACATGTTGCAGGCCTACCAGGATCAGTTGCAAAAGGGGCAGCCGCACCATGGCGGGTGCGGCAGGAATCTGCGGCTCGGCTAACTCGGACATGCAACACCTCGGATCTTTTTTATTTTTGTGTTGTTTGGCAGTCAATTGCCAGGTGAAACCCAATCTTCAAAACACTGCACCTCTCAACTGTAGGAGCGGGCTTGCCAGCTCCTACAGTGTGATCTGCGCTAATCAGTTAATTGGTGCGCGCTCCTTGATTGATCCAACTACCAATCAACTCCCGCTCCTGCTGGGTCATCTGGGTGATGTTGCCCAGTGGCATGATCTGGCTGGCAACCGCCTGCGCCTGGATGCGCGCCGCCTGCTGCTGGATCTGCGCCGGGGTATCGAACATCACCCCGGCCGGCGCGGCACTGAACAGCGGGCTGGTGGGCTTGGCCGAATGGCACACGGTGCAGCGTTGTTCAATCACGCTGTGGACCTTGCCAAAGTCCGTCGAAGCCTGGGCCGGAGCCGGTTCGGCGGCCGGGGCTGGAGCGGCAGGGGCGGCTGGCTTGAGACCACCGCCCACTGCGGTTTCCGGCAACGGCTGATACTCGATGGCCGCTGGCGCCTTGGCCACATCCGGTGCAGTCGCCACAGGTTTTGGCCCGGTGACATAGGCCAGGCAGATCATCGCCAGGGCGCCGACCGGCAGGGTCCATGCGTATTTCTGGCTGTCATGACGGGTGTTGAAGTAGTGGCGCACCAACACCGCCGCCACCGCGATCCCGGCCAGGATCAACCAGTTGTACTGGCTGCCGTAGGTGCTCGGGAAGTGGTTGCTGATCATGATGAACAGCACGGGCAGGGTGAAGTAGTTGTTGTGTCGCGAACGCAGCAGGCCCTTGGCCGGCAGTGCCGGGTCTGGCGTGCGGTTTTCTGCAATCGCTGCCACCAGCGCACGCTGGGCCGGCATGATGATGCGGAACACGTTGCCGACCATGATGGTGCCGATGATCGCACCCACATGCAGGTATGCACCGCGACCGCTGAACACCTTGCTGAAGCCGTAGGCCGCGCCGATCAACAGGACGAACAGGATAAAACCGAGCAGGGCAGGGCGTTTGCCCAGGGCCGAGTCGCAAAGAAAGGAGTAGATGAACCAGCCAGCGAACAGTGAGCCAATGCCCAGCAACACGCCTTCGGTACCACTGAGGCTGCTGCCGGGGGCGAGCAGGTACAGCGTCGGGTTGAGGTAGAACACCACGCACAGCAGCGCGACGCCCGACATCCAGGTGAAATAGGCTTCCCATTTAAACCAGTGCAGGTTGTCCGGCATGGTCGGTGGGGCCAGTTTGTATTTTTCCAGGTGGTAGATACCGCCACCGTGGATCGCCCATAAATCGCCAGCCAGGCCGCTTTTTGGGTTGACGCGGTTAAGGTTGTTTTCCAGCCATACAAAATAGAAAGACGCACCGATCCAGGCCACGCCAGTGATCATATGAACCCAGCGCACGCTCAGGTTCAGCCATTCCAACAGATGTGCTTCCACAGTCTTTACCTCTCGCCCGTCACCCTTGTTGTCGGGTGATCGGACCTTCTCTTATTGGTGGGGGGCAAGGATCAACCGCTCATCCTCTTTGAAAAAATGCTCATCGCAGTTATTGCCTGTGCCACTGCGATCAACCACCAGGAAGTCATCCCGCTTTTCGATCGTCAGCACCGGGTGGTGCCAGACGCCGCGATGGTAATTAATGCCCTGCCTGCCGTTGGTGACGAAGGCGCGGACCAAGCCTGATACAGGTGCATCGCCAATGGGCGCGACCACGATCAGAAAGGGGTTGCCGAGCAGCGGAATAAAGGCCTGGCTGCCCAGCGGGTGTCTTTCCAGCATGCACACGGTCAGCGGCATGTCCTGCGCGTCGGCGCGGAAGATGCTGATGATGGCGTGATCTTCTGGCGTGGCGGTTTCAACCGTCGCCAGTTTATGAAAGCGCATGGTCGAGCCGTTGTTGATCATGAAGTGATCGCTGCCATCGGTTTCGATAACGTCTCCGAAAGGGGCGAAGGCTTCTTTGGTCAAGGGTTCGATCATCAGTGTGCGCATGGCTGTCTTCTTATCCGAATGCTGTGTTGTTGGGGCTGTTGCTATCGCGGGCAAGCCCGCTCCCACATTTGGAATGCATTCCCCTGTGGGAGCGGGCTTGCCCGCGATTGGGTTCACCGCTTACTTAGCGACCTTGCCGAACACCCGCAGGCGGCTTACACCACCGTCCGGGAACACGTTGAGGCGGATGTGGGTGATCGGGCCCAGTGCCTTGATCTGCTCGGCGAAGGTGTGTTCGGCGTGCATTTCCAGCTTCTGTGCTGGCAGCAGTTCACGCCAGAACAGCGATTGGGTTTCGATCTGGCTGTCGGTACCGCCCTTGACGAACGCGCCCTGGATCGAGCACGTGTCCGGGTAGTTGCCCTTGAAGTGCAGGGTGTCGACCACTACTTTGTCGATCTCGCCGGCATGTCCCAGCGCGACGATTACCCAGTCATTGCCTGGCGTGCGACGGCGCGCGGTTTCCCAGCCATCGCCCATGTTGATGCCACGGCCCGGGTTGAGGATGTTGCCCATGCGCCCGAAGTGCTCGTCGGAACACGCCAGGGCACGCCCGCCATTGAGGGAGGAGGCCAGGTCCACTTGTTCGTTGTCGCCCACGGCCGACCAGTCGCGGAACGGAATACCGTACACGCGCAGACGGGCCACGCCACCATCCGGGTAGATGTTGAAGCGCAGGTGGCTGAACGCCTGGTCGTTGTTGATCTCGTGGAAGTGATGGCTGTTGCCCTGCAACTCCACGGCAGACAGCACTTCGACCCACTGGGTGTTGTCATCGGGCTCGCCGGTAGCCAGGAAGCAGCCTTCCAGGGACGCCGATGGCGGGAAGTTGCCGGTGAAGAATGAAGTGTCGATGTCCACGCCCTTGATCGAACCCGGTACGCCCAGGCGGATCACTGCGCTGTCGAAGCCTTCGAAGCGCTTGCGGCGTGACTCCCAGCCGTCCATCCACTTGCCGTTATCATCGAAAACGCCCTCCTTCCATACGGCCGGGGTCGGCTGGAACAGTCGGTTGGCGTCGGCGAACCAGTCATCGGTCACCGAGATGATCTTGGTGCCCAGGCGGGCGTCGGCCAGGTTGACGAACTTTTCGAAAGGTACGGCGTAAGCTTTCATTC
Source organism: Pseudomonas sp. FP818 (assembly GCF_030687335.1). Taxonomy (NCBI): domain Bacteria; kingdom Pseudomonadati; phylum Pseudomonadota; class Gammaproteobacteria; order Pseudomonadales; family Pseudomonadaceae; genus Pseudomonas; species Pseudomonas sp. FP818. The sequence goes on from NZ_CP117427.1 coordinate 1,814,472, forward strand.
TTCTTGTCTGCCTTAGATAGAGTGGCTGGGGATGGTCGTTTAGAGGGTCAATAAACGGAACAACGCGATCTTGTTGATCTCTGCCAGCGCGCACTTGAACTCGGTGTCGACCGGGTTGTGGATGCGCGTTTCAAACGCGGCGAGGATCTGATGCCGGTTGCTGCCTTTTACCGCCATGATGAAGGGAAACTTGAACTTGGCCTTGTAGGCGTCGTTCAGCTCGGTGAAGCGAGAAAACTCTTCGGCCGTGCATTGGTGGATACCGGCGCCAGCTTGTTCATTCGTGCTGGCTTCGGTCAGTTGGCCCTGGACGGCAGCTTTGCCCGCCAGGTCCGGGTGAGCGTTGATCAGGGCCAGTTGCCTGGTGTGATCGGCGCTCAATAGGATATCGCTCATGCGCTGGTGCAGGGTTTCGATCTCGTCGATCGAGGCGTCCTGGCCCAGGTCGAAGGCCTTTTCGGCCACCCATGGCGAGTGTTCGTAGATATCGGCAAAGGCTGCGACGAATGCGTCGCGGCCGAGGGTCGATGGTTTCAAGGTCTGGAAAGCAGTCATTTGGCGGCTCCCTGGAAAGGGTGGACGTCATGCCAGTGGCGGGCAATATCGACGCGGCGGGCGAACCACACCTGGTCATGGCCCTTGGCGTATTCGATAAAGCGCTTGAGTGCAGCCAGGCGCGCCGGGCGGCCGATCAGGCGGCAATGCAGGCCGATAGACAGCATCTTCGGCGCCTCTGCCCCTTCGGCATACAGCACGTCGAACGCGTCTTTGAGGTACTCGAAAAAGTCATCGCCCTTGTTGAACCCCTGGACCTGGGTAAAGCGCATGTCGTTGGTGTCCAGGGTGTAGGGGATCACCAAGTGCGGCTTGCCGGTGGGGTTGTTGGGTTCCCAGTAGGGCAGGTCGTCGTCATAGGTGTCGCAGTCATACAGAAAGCCACCTTCCTCCATCACCAGCCGCCGCGTATTGGGGCCGGTGCGCCCGGTGTACCAGCCCAGCGGGCGCTCGCCGGTCAGCTCGGTGAGGATGCGGATGGCCTCGAGCATGTGCTCACGCTCCTGGGCCTCGTCCATGTACTGGTAGTCGATCCAGCGGTAGCCGTGGCTGCAGATCTCGTGGCCGGCGGCGACCATCGCGCGGATCACCTCGGGGTGGCGCTGGGCGGCCATGGCCACGGCGAAGATGGTCAGCGGAATGTCGAATTCCTTGAACAGCTTGAGGATTCGCCACACGCCGGCACGGCTGCCGTATTCGTACAGCGACTCCATGCTCATGTTGCGCGCGCCTTGCAGCGGTTGGGCCGAGACCATTTCCGAGAGGAAGGCTTCGGACTCTTTGTCGCCATGCAGGATGTTGCGCTCACCGCCTTCTTCGTAATTGAGTACGAACGACAGGGCGATACGCGCCTTGCCAGGCCAGTGTGGGTGCGCAGGGTTACTGCCGTAACCGATCAGGTCGCGTGGGTAGTCAGCGCTCACTGCAGTCTTCCTTCTTGTTCGTGATCAAGGGTGTGGCGGCTGTTGCGTCACAGCGATGGACTGATTGTATACAACTTAATGCTCACTTTGTAAGCCTGTATTTTTGCATTTTTTCCAGGCGGTCGCCTCGACCTATCCTTGCAAGAAACTTGCCCGACTGGTCAACTAAAATATGCAAACCTACGACGCAGCTTTACTGTAGGCCCTGGCTTGCCGACGATGGCCAACGTCGAGTGACGGCATTGCTGAGGGATACACCGGCACGGTCGACAAGCCTGCTGCTGCAGGGGGGAAGGGGATTTGTTGAATTTATTGTGTACAATTTTTTTGAAAAGTGTCTTAATCAGCCATCGCCGGCTTTTCAGTGCCCCGCAAAGGTGCGGCCGCTTATTAACTGATGACTTGGGAGCTCCGATCCATGGGACGACTGACCACACACGTACTGGACGCCGCGCACGGCTGCCCAGGCAGCGCCATCAAGGTTGAACTGTATCGCGTCGAAGGCGCCCAGCTGGAACTGGTCGCCAGCACCCTGACCAACAGCGATGGCCGTTGCGACGCCCCGTTGCTGCAAGGTGATGACTACCGCAGTGGTGTCTACCAGTTGCAGTTCAGTGCCGGGGATTACTACCGCGCCCGTGGTGTGCAATTACCCCAGCCGGCGTTTCTCGATGTGGTGGTGCTGCGCTTTGGCATCAGCGCCGAACAGGATCACTACCATGTGCCCCTGCTGATTTCGCCCTACAGCTACTCCACCTATCGCGGTAGCTGAGTCGTCACCTGGCTTCACACCCCCAAATGCTCTTCGTTGGTTTCGCCCGCGCACACTGCGGGCTTTTTTTTGCCCGCCAAAAGGCGGGTCATGAGCCAATGCCAGCGAACCAGAGGAACCCTTGTGGGAGCTGTCGAGCCCCACAGGGTTGTGTGTTAGCCCCTGAGCAGCGACGCCGCCCCAGCGCTGCCAAACAGCCCGGCACTGAAGCGATTGAACCAGCTCTGGCCCTTGCCGGTGCGCAGGTAGCGCGCGGCGCCGTGGGCACCCAGGCCATAGGCCAGTTTGCACAGCAGGTCCAGCACGGTCCAGGTGGCGATCATGATCAGCAGTTGTGGCAGGAACGGTTGCTGGCTGCTGAGAAACTGCGGCAGGAAGGCGGCGAAAAACAGAATGTCCTTGGGGTTGCTGGCGCCCAGCACAAACGCCCGGCCAAACAGTGCACGAAAACGCGGCACAGGCGCTGCGTCCGGTACCACGGCGCCCTTGGACGGCAGGCGCGATTGCTGCCAGCTCTGCCAGGCGAGGTAGAACAAGTACAGCGCACCGACGATCTTCAGGGCGCTGAACAACTGCTCCGACGCCAGCAACAGCGCGCCCAGGCCCAGGGCCGAGGCGCTCAACAGGCAGATCGAGGCGAACACCCCGCCCAGAAACGCCGGATACGAACGGCGCAGGCCGTAGTTCAGGCTGTTGCTGATCATCAGCAGCGACAGCGGCCCCGGAATCAGGATCACGATCAAAGCAGCGCCGCTGAACAGCAGCCAGGTTTCCACGCTCATTACATTCCTCCATACATGCAAAAGCCCCACCCGGAGGTGAGGCGGTTTTCGCCAGCTTTCGCGTTACAGGAACACAAACTTGGCGATGAAAATCGCGCACAGCACCCACAGGCTGATGGAAATCTGTTTGTACTTGCCCGTGCCGGCCTTGAGCGCCACGTAGGTGATAAAGCCCAGAGCGATGCCGTCGGCGACCGAGAAGGTCAGGGGCATCATGATTGCCGTGACAATCGCCGGAATGCTGTCGGTGGCGTCGTCCCATTCGATATGGGCCATGCCGCTCATCATCAGCATCGCTACATAAATCAGCGCACCGGCCGTGGCATACGCAGGAATCATGCCCGCCAGCGGGGCGAAAAACATCGCCGCCACAAACAGCACGCCCACGGTCACGGCCGTCAGCCCGGTGCGCCCACCGGCCGCCACACCCGCAGCGCTTTCCACGTAACTGGTGACCGGCGGCACACCGACCACCGCGCCAAACACGCTGGAGGCACTGTCGGCTTTCAAGGCCCGCGAGAGGTTTTCGATCTTGCCATCGGCCTTCACCAGGCCTGCACGCTGGGCGACGCCCATCAAGGTGCCGGCGGTGTCGAACATGTGTACAAACAGGAAGGCGAATACCACGCTGATCATGCTCACGTTGAACACGCCCATCACGTCCATCGCCATCCAGGTGGGCGCCAGGCTCGGCGGTGCGGCAACGATACCCTGGTACTGCACCAGGCCCAGGCCCCAGCCGGCCAGGGTGACGGCGATGATGCTGATCAGGATCGCGCCGAACACCCGGTGATAGCTGAGGATCGCGATCAGCAGGAAGCACACGGCCGCCAGCAGCGGCGCCGGCTCATGCAGGGAACCGAGCTTGATCAGGGTGGCGGGGCTGGCCACGATGATGCCGGCGGTTTTCAGGCCGATCACCCCCAGGAACAGACCCACCCCGGCGCCCATGGCGTGGCGCAGGCTCACCGGGATGCTGTTGAGCAGCCATTCGCGGATGCGCGACAGCGTCAGGATCATGAACAGCACGCCGGAGATAAACACCGCACCCAGCGCGGTCTCCCAGGTGTAGCCCATGGTGCCGACCACGGTGTAGGTAAAAAACGCATTCAAGCCCATGCCCGGCGCCAGGCCGACCGGCCAGTTGGCGTACAGGCCCATCAACAGGCAACCGAGCGCGGCGGCGATACAGGTCGCGACAAAGGCGGCGCCGTGGTCGATGCCGGCGTCGGCCATGATGTTGGGGTTGACGAAAATGATGTAGGCCATGGTGATAAACGTGGTGAGGCCGGCGATCAGTTCGGTCTTCACTGTGGTGCCATGCAGGCTGAGTTTGAACAGGCGTTCCAGCCAACCCTGCTTTGTAGTCGCAAGATGCGGCGGACTGAGGTCCAGGGTCGGGGCGTCGGATTTATGGCTTTCCACAGCAAGTACTCCTCAAGAGTTTTATTGTTATTTCCAGCGCCGGACACATGAGTGGGGCAGCGGCGCTTTGAGGTACCAGCGGGCTTTGTTGACCAGTAGGTCAGGAACTCGCACGAAGCGAATTATGCTTTTGTATACAAATAAAGCAAATAATGTTTGCGATTATGTGTGCAAAAAAGATGAAAGGCCAATTTCAAGGCAGGGTCAGCGCCTTGTTCACCGCCAGCCAACCATTCACCGCGTCCTCGCCGGCTTCGGCAAAGGCGCGCTGCAGCAACTTGACTTGCTCGCGGCGCAGGGCGTGTTCGAAGCGCTGGCCTTCCTCGGTCAAGTGCAGCAGGCGCTTACGTTTGTCGGTGTCCGAGGCCAAGCTGTCGACCAGGTGCATTTCCTGCAATTGGCGCAACGGCATATTCAGCGCCTGCTTGCTCACCCCCAGCAGTTCCAGCAGTTGTTTGACGCTCAAGGCCGGGTAGCGGGCGATAAAAAACACAATGCGCTGATGCACCCGGCTCAAGCCTCGGCGCTCCAGCATTTCATCGGCCTTGGCGGTAAAGGCCTGGTAGCCGAAGAAGAACGCTTCCATGGCGGCTTGCTGCGAGGTCTGGTTTTTAAGGTCAAGCATATTGACGTATCTACCTGGGTCGTCGTAATTTTGGTCAACCAGTTTGACGTATTTTCCCCAGGCTTTGCTACCGGTGACCCCATGGCTTTCTCAGAACGTGTTTCGCGCCTTAAAAGCTCCTTGATCCGTGAGATCCTCGCGGCGGCCCAGCGCCCGCAGGTCATGTCATTTGCCGGTGGCCTGCCAGCCGAAGCCATGCTGCCGGCGCTGGATTGGCAAGCTATGCCACCGGCCATGGGCCAGTACGGCATGAGTGAAGGCGAGCCGCAATTGCGCGAGTTGCTGGCGGCCGAAGCGCGGGCGCTGGGGGTGGCCTGCGATGCCAGCCAGGTCCTGGTGGTCAGCGGCTCGCAGCAAACCCTGGACCTGGCGGCCAAGCTGTATATCGACCAAGGCACGCAGATCCTGTTGGAAGGCCCGACCTACCTGGCCGCCCTGCAGATCTTCCAACTGTTCGGCGCCGATTGCCTGACCGTGGAACTGGAAGCCGATGGCCCGGACCTGACGGCACTGCGCAGCCGCCTGGAACGCCATCGCCCGGCGTTCATCTACCTGATCCCGACCTTCCAGAACCCCTCGGCGGTGCGCTACAGCGAAGCCAAGCGCGATGCGGTAGCGGCGCTGCTGGATGAGTTCGGCGTGACCCTGATCGAAGACGAGCCCTACCGCGAGCTGACCTTCGACGGCGGCAGTGCGCGGCCGATTGTCAGCCGGTTACGCAAGGCCAGTTGGATCTACACTGGCACCGTATCCAAGACCTTGCTCCCCGGTTTACGGGTCGGCTACCTGATCGCCAGCCCCGACCTGTTTCCCCACCTGCTCAAGCTCAAGCAGTCGGCGGACCTGCACACCAACCGCGTCGGCCAGTGGCAGGCCATGCAGTGGATCGGCACCGAGCGCTACCAGCAACACCTGGGGCAATTGCGCAGTTTCTACCGTGAGCGGCGCGATGGATTCCAGCTGGCACTGACGCGACATTTCCAGGAACTGGCGGACTGGCAAGTGCCCCAGGGTGGATTATTCTTCTGGCTGACCTTGAAACAGCCCCTCGATACCCGCACTTTATTGGCACCAGCGCTCGACCAGGACGTGGCGTTCATGCCCGGTGAACCGTTCTTTTCCGAGCCGGACCAGCACCACGGGCACCTGCGGCTCAATTTCAGCCACATCGACCCGACGCGCCTGGACGAAGGTCTCAAGCGTCTCGCGGCGGTGATCCGTCAAGCACAGCTCGCGCAAGCGGCATAAGGGGAGCTTCATGTACAAGGTTTATGGCGATTACCGCTCGGGCAACTGCTACAAGGTCAAGTTGATGCTCAACCTGCTCGGCATCGCATACGAGTGGGTGAATGTCGATATTTTGAACGGCGACACCCAGACCGCCGAGTTCCTGGCGAAGAACCCCAACGGCAAGATCCCGGTCCTGGAGCTCGAAGACGGCACCTGCCTGTGGGAATCCAACGCCATCCTCAACTTCCTCGCCGACGGCAGCGAGTTCCTGCCCAGCGAACCGCGCCTGCGCACCCAGGTGTTGCAGTGGCAGTTTTTCGAGCAGTACAGCCATGAACCGTACATTGCCGTGGCGCGGTTTATCCAGCTTTACCTGGGGCTGCCGGAGGATCGGCTGGAGGAGTACAAGACCACCCATAAAGGCGGCTACAAGGCGCTGAGGGTCATGGAAAAACAGCTGCAAGCCACGCCATACCTGGTGGGCGACCAGTATTCGATCGCCGACATTGCGCTGTATGCCTACACCCATGTGGCCCATGAGGGTGGTTTTGACCTGAGCCCTTATCCGGCCGTACAAGCCTGGCTTGCGCGCGTGGCCAGCCATCCCCGGCATGTGCCGATGCTCGACTGATAGGCGCGACCTAAATGTGGGAGCGGGCTTGCCCGCGATGGCGGAGGGTCAGTTGTCGAATATTGACTGACACACCGCCATCGCGAGCAAGCCCGTTCCCACATGTGCACTGCGTTTTCTGTCAGATCGCGGCGAAGCGCTTGTCCAGGTAGTCGATGATCACCTTGGAGTCATACATCCAGGTGGTCTGGCCATTTTCTTCGATGCGCAGGCATGGCACCTTGATCTTGCCGCCTTGGGTAAGCAAAGCCTGGCGGTCTTGCTCGTTGTTCTTCGCGTCCTTGAGCGCCACCGGCACATTCAGGCGGTGCAGGGTGCGGCGGGTTTTCACGCAGAACGGGCAGGCGTGGAATTGGTACAGGGTCAGGCCCTTGGCCGCTTCATTGACCTGTGCCTGTTGCTCGGCGGGGCGCTGCTTTTTACGCGGGCGGGTAAGTAAGTCGCCCGCGATGATGACGTGGCCGAGGCCCACTCGAAGTGCTTTGACGAACATGGCTGAAACCTCTTGCCCAGGACAGAAGGGGCCGCAGCTTACCTGATTTTTACAGGCGAAAAAAAACCGGCGATGAATGCCGGTTTTTTCTGACGCAGCCTGTTACTTGATCAGGCTGAGGAACTCGCTGCGGGTCGCCGCGTTTTCGCGGAACTCACCCAGCATCACCGAGGTGATCATCGACGAATTCTGTTTCTCCACACCGCGCATCATCATGCACATGTGCTTGGCCTCGATCACCACGGCAACGCCCAGGGCACCGGTCACCTGCTGGACCGCTTCGGCGATCTGGCGGCTGAGGTTTTCCTGGATCTGCAGGCGACGGGCATACATATCGACAATCCGCGCGACCTTCGACAGGCCCAGGACCTTGCCGCTAGGGATATAGGCGACATGGGCCTTGCCGATGAACGGCAGCAGGTGGTGTTCGCACAGCGAGTACAACTCGATGTCCTTGACCAGCACCATTTCGCTGTTATCGGAGCTGAACAGGGCACCGTTGGTGACCTCTTCCAGGGTTTGCTCGTAGCCGCGGCAAAGGTACTGCATGGCCTTGGCGGCACGTTTTGGCGTGTCGAGCAGGCCCTCGCGGGAAACGTCCTCGCCGATTTGGCCGAGGATCGCTGTGTAATTCTGTTCCAAAGTCACAGGGCGGTATTCCGTATGGGTTTCAGAGCGGTACGGTTTCTGCCTGTACCAATTTTGTACCATTCAGGCTTTGTTCAAGCTTCCCGAGCTCGCTCCAATCTTCGCTGGAGTTTATCCATCGGGCGTAAGTGGACAGCAGCATTTGCACGCTGTGACCAAGCTGATTTGCTATGAACCCGAGGTTCATGCCTGCCATTAGGCACATAGTAGCGTACGTGTGCCGACAGTTGTATTGCCGACGGCTTCGGATCTTCAATTCTACCAGAGCCGCCTGGAAGTGTTTGTCGGTCACGCTGGCCTGCTGGATGTACTCAAAGTTCCTGGTCGGCGGGAACACATACGGCGATTGCTTGTGCTGCCGGCGGCTCTGCTTGGCTCGCAGTGCGGCGACTTTCTCCGCTTCCTCTATAGCATTCAGGGCTCGACTGTTGAGCATCACCCGGCGCGATTCCCGGGTCTTGGTCCGCTCTTCGATCTTGTAGTCAGCAACAATTCTGCAGATATTGGCCACTCTGGCCTCTTTATCTACCTCACCCCAGCGCAACGCCGCTATCTCACCAGGCCGAATGCCGGTGTAAAACGCAAACTCAAAGTAGGCTGCGTACACCCGCATTGAACCGGTCAGCACCTGATACAGGTGCCCAATAACCCGATCTGCTTCCTCTACCGTAAAAGGATCCACAGCCTTTTTTGCCTTCGTCGGCAGTTCAATTGAGTTTGCGGGGTTGCGCGTGAGCAGCTCATCCTTCACGGCCGTCTCAAGCAGTGTGGTAAGCCGCTGAATTGCCGACCGCTTGACGGTTGGCGACTTCCATTCTGTTTCGCTCACGATCTTTCTGAGCATCGGCGACGTGATTTGATCCATGGGGATCAGCGCCAGGTGGGGCATCCAGTAGAGGTTCAGCGAAATTCGGTAGTTTTTTCGGGTTCCGGTTACCACTTCCCGCCCATTTAGCCACGCCTGGGCATACTCCCCGAACAGTGGAGTGGCTGAATAAGTGGAGTATGTCGAGTTTGGGAACAGCTCGGCGTAACGCTGCTCGTCCATCACGCCGTGCTTAATCAGGCTGGTTACTGTAGCGCGAAGATCTGCGGCCGCTTTAATGCCCTTTGGCGTTTGGGGATAGGGGAGGGTTTCGCAGCGACGAAACTTCCAGGTGAAGCGAATCCGGACGGACTGTCCGGCAAGCTCAACGCCGGCGGGCATTCCCATTGGCTTTCTAGCCATTTCTCATATCTCCAAAAGCTATAGTAAATCTTCCCGTCATACTCATTCCAAACACCCCTGGGGATAACTCCCCGCTGACGCTTCCCTTCGAGAGCGCGTTTCGTGGTGCCGACGAGTAAGGCGAATTCCTTTTCCGGGATCTTGTCCGACCTGAGCGGTTCGTCCAGCTGTTCGGCTGCTGCCATGCCTACCTCCCGCCGCCCGCTGTAGGCCGCGCTGTCTTGATGATGTGGATGATGAAACCGAAGGTGAGCAGCATCCAGGCGACGGTGCCGGCGAATGCTGCGACCAGGGTCTGCTCGGTACCGGTGGAGAGCAGCTCCGGCACCTGCCAGAAAAACCAGAAGGTGGACCCCGCCACGTACAACACGATGGCCGTCATGAGCAGGGTGAGTTTCGTTGCGTACATGGGGTGTCCTTGCCGCGCTGGGCGGCAGAAGGTGAGGGTGAATTGTTCAGAAAGTGGATAGGGACGCGGCCATCAAAGGCAGCTAGTCTTCTGTTGTTCGCCCAGCCAGATGTTTCAAAGCAAACGCTGAGTGGCCTCAGATGGCTGGGTGAACTCTTTTGCGTGATTCGCTGCCCGCCGCTCACCGGCAGGCATGTAGGGGGGGGCTATTACTGGATGAGTTCGGCTGGAACCGTCACGACCATGCCAAGCTTGTCAGCGACGATGGCGCGACAGATCGCAACCAGCGGTTCTTCAGCCTCAAGCCATTCGGTAGGCGCGTTTGGACGATGCGGGTGTGCCACCCATCCCGCGCGTCGGACCGGACCGAACCCGATCTTGATTCTTTCGATCAAAGGCCCGGCCTGACCCCAGTCGGTTGACGGTGACCACCGGTCGCCATGATGAAATCCGCCGATGTTCGTCCACAGGCTGTTGTCGTCCTCATTGAGAGAGACGGTGCCTTCGGGTGGGCACAGGCCGCCATCTGGGTAGCGATACACCTTGCCATGCACAGCAATCGCCATAGCCCAATCCAGAGCCGCACCGGTCAGATCTTGCGTTTTCACTGCGGTCGTACTCATGGCCTCGGCCCCTTGTAGATGAAGACGTAGGCGAACCAGAGGGGGGCGATCATGGCGTCACCCGCTTGAACTCGACCACCCATACCCACGGGTTGGCATTCCACGACTCGGCGCCGTTGATCGACACCCACAGTTCGCGCCAGGCGTCGAAAGGGTCAGTCCAGTTGCCTGGGCCCGGTTCAGATTTGAATGGGTGGAAAGCGTAATCACCGTCACCCTGGTGGATTCGGTTGATGCCTTCGGCGACGTAGCGGCTTTCGAAGGCTGTCTCGCCTTCGCCTTCCTGCACCCGCTCGACGCGCACGCCGGTGATCTCCAGCAGGATGCGGCTGGCCCAGCGTGGCATGTGGATGCTGGGGCGCCATGCGCCGTCATACTCCATGGCTTCAGTATCTGGCTTCCATTCCGCTTTCGCTGGGATCTGATTAAGCCCGTAGTCGCCCGGTGGACAGCTTGCCCGGTAGATCCGTGCCGCTCCCCGCTCGTCGCCTTTGACCAAGTTGTCCTGCCAGTCGATACAGCAGCCGTCCTCGTTGCCGAGCAAGGCGAAGGTCTCGCGCACCCATAGCCGGTCGCCGGTCTTGCCATAGGGGCAGCAGCCGTTGACGAAGTGCTTGGTCACAGGTTTGCCGTAACCGTCCTGGCCGTAGTTGGAGCGGCCTACGCAGAAATTGCCGCTGGCATCGATATGCGGCTGAACCTTGATTGCCCGCCGCGTGACCGTCTTCCGGCCTTCCAGAATGGCGCGCACCATCGGCGCCGAGAACAGGATGGGGCGTTCCTTTATTTCAGGCATGACTTCGTCCTTGCCGCTATAGCGGCTGACTTTGAAGGGGGAGGGGTTACAGAGAGGGGTTGAGGATTTGTGCGGCGAGTTTCTTGCTGATCACCAAGGTTCCGTCAGCGCCTTTGTTCGAATCGAAGATCCAGCGCAGTTCGGTCATCGCCTGACTATTCACCGCTACCGGCGCGGGCTGTTCTATGACGGCAGACATTTCACCGATAGCCAAGGTCGCAATTTCAAATGGCCTTTCGTACATAGCTGAGGCCTTGACCACCTCATTGAGGGCGTCCACGGCGTAGGCCAGCTGCGCTTCCAGATCTCGAACCCGCTTCGTGCGCCGGGAAACAGCTGCGCTGAGATCATCAATGGTTTGATCTGCCGTGTTCAGGCTTAACTGAAGGCCATCACGCTCCCTGACCGCGATCGAGTGCTTGCCACGCCAGTGCAGCACTGCGTCCAGTTCTTCGGCGGCGGTCACCTTCAGCGCCGGAGTGGTGGCTGGCACTGGAGTCCGTGTCTTGCCTGCGCCGGATCGACCAGGGCAGTCTGGGGCATGTCGCTCAGGGGCAGCGGAGAAGCCAGCAGGGCAGTTACAAAAACAGAATCGGCTCATACAGCCTCCCTCGTTACCAGATCATGGGCATTCACAACCGTCATGCCGAGGTGCTGGGCAATCAGGACTTCGAGCTGGGCGCCTTTCGATTCTTGCCAGCCGGGCAGGGTGGCCACGGTGTCGCAGTCCATCAGGGCTGCAATGTCGCGGCGCATGCAGTCGTTCCAGGTGCCGCCGTCTGGGTTCAGTTCGGCGGGGTTGGTGACGGTGTGTCCGCCGGCGCGCAGGTTGGTGGTCATGGAGTGGAAGGCGGCGAAGTTGAGGCCGGGCAGGCCGGTCATGGGGCCGCTGAGGTAGATGCGCTTCATGCGGCCTCCTTTTGCTCTTCCGGCTTGCGGATCAAGCCAAGGCGCACGCCTTCATCGCGAACAATCAATATGTCGTCGCCATAGCCCCACGGATTCTCGAAACCGTTATCCATCACGGGTTGGAAATACCCGTATCGCATCGTCTTGCCAGTGAGTACGAACGCACCGATAGACCCGGCCAGGCTCTTCAGTGTGCCGCCGTGCGAGAAGCCATCCCACGGGCCTTCTCTCGTAACGTTGATGCGGGCCCCGGTGTAGTCATCGAACAGCCAGACGATGTTGCGGCGGCCATTGAGAGCGAGGTATGCATCGTGCCCAGCGCCCTTGTTACGAAAGAAGCACCGGCCGCAGTTGGCGATCACCCTGAGGAATTCATTCGCAGCGATGATCCGGTCCAGGCGCTGCTGGCCGATGGTTTTGTTTACTGTAGGCATGGGGAGTCCTTGCCGGGCCATGCCCGGGCGGTGTGGTGCTACGATGGCCCCTTCCTCTAAATGGGCTGGACCATGACCAAGCACGATATTTACGATGAGATCGAAGGCTTTCAGGTTTGGAACTACATGGAGTGCGACAAGGACGAGGAAGGCCGGGAGACCTGGCGAATCAACGTCGAGATAAAGCGCGGTGGTGAGGTGGTGGTGCCGGTTGTTGCGGGTGACCGAACCTATGTTGACCGTGGCCTGGCTCAGGTTGCTGGGCGTGAGGTCGGGGCCAAGCTGATTGCTGAGCGCGTTTAAGCCGCAGCCGCCTGACGCTCGGCGATTCTCCACGGGTCATTGGCCCGCGCCAGGGCAGCCATTGGCGGCGGGCTGACGCTGTTGCCGCACATATGCACCTGCTGGGTGATGGTGAAGGGCTTGCCGTCGGCGCCGTGGGTGATGATGTAGTCGGCTGGGAACCCCTGGGCCTTGTACAGCTCAGCCGGCTTGAGCATCCGCAGGCAGATATCGACGATCACGTATGGCGTGCCCTGGACCATCACCGTGACGAGTGCCAGGCGATCCTTGGTGGTGATCGTGGGAGCCGGCGCATCGCAAGCGCTGACGTTCTCGGTGCCGTAGTAGCTGATCAGGAAGGCTGCAACGCGCAACGCACCAGCTTCATGCTCAGGCGACAGGGTGAGCGATACCAGGGAGCTCTTGCCGCCACCGCCTGCTGTAATGGTCGGTGCCGGTTCTTCCAGGCCCTGGCCAATACTGCCGCCGAATGCCCGCTCCATGAATGCGCTGACCAACCCGTGGTGCTGGCCGCCGGCGCTGATTGTGTGCAGCGGGTCGTTAGCGTCCCGTGCATCACAATTGCCGCGCATATGCACAAGGTGCGCCGTCGCCAGTTGCTGCTGGCTGCCGGTGTTGGTCACCGTGGTCATTGGGTCGCGGATATCTTTGGCGTGCACGGTGTTGAATCCGCCGTTGGCCTGGATCATTACCGCGGTGCTGACGGACTGGCCGCCGCCGCTGGCAGTGACGGTGCCCACCGGGCCGCAGATATCGTTCACCCCGTGGGAGCGGCGTTTATTTGCGCCCGAGCCTTCGCCGTGCCCGGCCTGGACGATGCAGGCTGATGCCAACGCGCGGTGGCTGCGAGTCATAATCGTGCCGACCGGTTGGTCTGCTGCTACTGGGTGACCGGCATACACCGGCCCACCAGCACCAACCATTACTGGGCTGATCAGTGTCAGCTCGCCGCGATTGGCGCATGTCACCGTGGGCAGGGGGTCGAGCGGGTCGTTGATCCGGTCGCTGCCCTGGTGCGTTGCGGGTGCAATCACCGGACTGACAACCGAGAAGGCACCGCCCTTGGGATAGGATGTGATCGTGCGCAGCGGCTCGCCGGCGGACTGCACCGACTCACCTGACCAGTTCGCAATCGGCACAATGAACGGCGCCGGGCTGTCGATGACAAACTTCTTCATGCCCTTGGCGACGCGGCGCAGCGTGGCGTCAGCAAGGTCTTTCTTGCGCCCGAAGATGCTTTTGCCCAGGTCGCTGAAGTCGATGCAGTCAGCGGCGGTCTTCCACTTCTGCTGGCCTTTGGCCGGGATCTTTGCGTGAGTTGGCTCAGGCCACACAATCGGTTGGCCGTCGCACCGAGCGATCATAAACAGGCGCTCCCGGCTGGTCGGGGCGCCGAAGTCGCACGCCCTGATCACCTTCCACTCTACGACGTACCCCATGCCTTCCAGCAGGGCTACAAAGCGGCGCCAGGTGCGGCCGCGTTGCTTTGGGTCAGGCACAAGGAACTGATTCGACACCGGGACTTGCTCACCCGGCGCTGCCACACGGTTGGTGGTCTTTCCCTTCTTGGATGGGTGCGGTACCTGGTCCAGCGTCACCACGCGCCCGGTGGCCTTGTCGCGCTTGGCGATCAACCGGCCCCATTGCAAAATCTGTTTCACGTTCTCCAGGCTGATCACCCTGGGCCGCTTCTTGCCTCCCCACTTGAGGCCGATCCACGACAGGTTGCGGATCTCGCGTTTGCGCGGTTGACCGCCGGCCGCCTGGCTGTGGTGCGTGCAGTCCGGGGACATGTGGAACCAGCCCACGGCCTTGCCGCCGCACTCCGTGTCAGGGTCACCCTCGAAAACGTCGGTTGTGAAGTGCTGGGCGCCGGGGTGGTTAACGGTATGCATGCTGATCGCCTGCGGGCTGTGGTTTTTCGCCACGTTCACCGCGCGACCCAGGCCAATCTCCAGGCCGGTACCGGCGCCGCCACCACCACAGAAGAAGTCGACAACGATCTCATCGTCCTGAGGGTTGAAGCCGAGTCCGTATTGGGTTTTGAAGTCGAAGGGGTGTTTCTTCTGTTGTGCGGACATAGGGGATCCTCGCCGGCTGGCGTGATTCGTTGATATGGGGTATTACGGGTGACCGGCATGGAGCCGAAAAAGGGGTTGATCTTGAAAAAAACGCTTTTGTTTCTTGCGGCTGCAGTGTTCGCCTCGTCATCCTTTGCTGAAATTCTTGAACCGACACCAAAAGCATGCTCATTGCTTGCTGATGTAGGTCTGAAGGGGCGCAAATGGGTAGACGATTACGGAGATGGTTCTTCTGGCTGTGCCAGTGACTACAAGGAAATCGGTTCGGCGACCGGCCTGGCAAATAACCTGGCTTTCTACGTCACCGGGGTTAGCCAGTACGTGATGGAGATGAAGCTGGTGCTCAACTATAACCAGCCGTCTCAATCCGGGCCCGCAACGAAAGCCCTACTTGCAGCCGCCAGTAAATTGTCTCAGCGAGCGCTTGGAGCCCCATTGCCCGAACCTGTCATAGCTCTAATAAAGCGGGGAGAGCATGGCTCTGCGAAGGTCGGCAAGGGCGTTGTCGAGGTGGTTCGCGAAGATTGGCCAACCGGTAAAGGCTACGAAGTACAAGTAATGATCCGCTGACCGTATTTCTCTGGCGGGCGCCGCCTCCACGAGAGCGCGGCGCTACGTGTGGTTTCAGGACGACGCGCGCTTGAGCTGCTCAGTAAGCTGGGTCGGCAGCCCGCGCAGCGTCAGCGTGCCGCCGGCTTCGTCGAACTCGATCTTGTCGCCCAGCAGGTGTGCTTCGAAGCTGATCGACATACCCTCAGCCCGACCGGTGAACCGCCGGAATTTGTTGAGGGTCTTCTTATCCGGCGGCAGGGTCTCGGAAAGTCCGTAGTCCTTCGCCTTGATGAAGTCGTAGAAGTTCTTCGGGCGGCCCTCGTCGATCAACTCCGAAAGCTCACCCAGGGTAATGGGCTCGCCCAATTTGGCCTGGGCCATGGAGTAGCTGACCAACGTGTGTGTCTTCTCGCGTGCCGACTCTTCTGGCAGATCCTCGCTTTCAACAAAGTCGCTGAACGCCTTGAGCAAGGTCCGGGTTTCGCTTGGGCCGTCGATCCCTTCCTGGCAGCCGATGAAGTCGCGGAAGTACTCATTGATCCTGCGACCCTGCTTGCCCTTGATATAGGAGATGTACTGCTTCGACTGCGGGCTGCTCTTCCATTCGCTGAGGTTGATGCGTGCAGCCAGGCGGATGTGGTCCAAGTCCAGGCGCTTCACCGTCAGCAGGCTGAGTTCCTCGGTCATGGTCACCGCTTCGGTCTCCTGTACCAGGGCGATGACCAAGTATTCGGTCAGACCTTGCTGGTAGTGGCAGAAGAGGGCGTGCCCGCCGGTGGTGAGGTTCGACTCTTCCATCAGCCTGACCAGGTGCTCGACAGCGATGGTGCTGAACTTGAGGAAGTCACCGACTCCAGCCAGGTACTTGCCGAGCCAGCCGCTGAGTGGGAAGGCCCCCGATTCAGCATGGAAGAACCCCCAACCCTTACCGGCGGTGGCGTTGTAGCTTTCGTTGAACTGGTGCATCAGATCATCGCGGGCCTGGCTTTCGACTTGCTCGGCGCCGCCAAGGAACAGAACGGCCGGGGTGCCGTCTGGCTTCTTGTCGATCTTGTGGATTGCGCTGTGAAGTACGGGCATTGCGTTTACCTCAGGTAGGCGCCGCCCTCCGGTTACCGGATGCAGCGAGTAGGGTGGGTTATGCTGGTCTTTCGATTTCGTCGTCAGGTTCCGGCGGGTCATCGGCGAGCGACCTCAACCCTGCCTCCCGGATGAGGCGTGACACCTTTTCAGTAACAACAAAAGGTGTCGTGACACACTTAAGCATCTGCGCCGCCGTTTCGAAGTTCGCGGCGATCACGTTGCGCAGCAGGGTCTGGTAAACCTCCTGCTGGTTGTTGAAGCCGTGCTGCTTCATCAGCCGCTTGAGGTCGGCCTTGAAGATTCCGGCCACCTCAATCGTAAATTTCTCGACGCCCAATGCAGCGTCCTTCGCTGCTGCCTTCTCGCGCTTGCGTCGCTGCTTCAAGGCTTCCGCCGTCGGCTGTTGCTCTTCCTCGGCCATGGCCTACCTCTTCGGTTTGATGTGCAGGCAAATCCAGCCATGCCTGCCGCCGGCGTTGCCGCACCTGGTTGTTGATGCGTTTCACAGGCTGTCGGCGAACTTGAAGCCGTTTTCCTGAGCGATCAGCCTGGCCCGCTTGCTGTCGGTGCCGAACTCTTTGGCGGCCTCGATAGCAGTCAGGCCTGCCTCAGCCAGCTCCTTCAGCCTGGGCGCATCCTTGTCGCGGGCAGCCTTCAGTTTGATGCTGCGGGTGCTTTTGATCGGGCCTCCAGCCTCACCGCTGACGCCGCTGGCAATCTGCTCCGCCTTGTTGCCGGCGCCGAAGAATGCGTCCATCTGGCGATGCAGATCCGCGATCACTGCGTCTTTCGGGTTGGCCATCGGTACGCCGATCACTGCGCACCGCCTGAAAGCGTTACTTTCACGCCATCTGCACGCGATTCCAGCTCCTGGGCGAAGTTGTTTGCCTTCTTCCAGGTCCAGCGGAAGCCCTTTACCTTGCCGGTGGCGATCTCCACGATGTGGTATGCCTTGCCGGCGTTGCGGATCTGAAAGCGAATCTTCTGCACAGGCGCCTCCCTGCCGATCAGGGCGTAGAACTCGGCGGTGGCGATGCGGGAACGCACGTGCAGGGCCGCAACCCCGTCTACGCGCTGTTGAATTGATGCGTGCATGGTGGATACCTCAGTGGGTTGCGTGTACTCGTCAGCACCCTGACCGCCTGGCGGGTGCCGGTGGGCCAGGGGAGGGTGCTGACGGGTAAACGCGAGATGAAAAAAAGCCCAGTAGGGACTGGGCTTTTCGTTGCGTTACATAGACCTCCCTATGTCACGCAGGGGTGTCAACTCATCCTGGTTATTTCATGGCTGTATCCCTCTTTGTTCGCTCACTGGGTTGGCAGTGGCCACCGTTCTCTAAGGCTTGTTGCATGCAGGTGGGCGGTTATAGGCCGCGATTTCGTCCGCATCCCAAAGCCCACTCAGCGAATGGGCAGAGGTGATGCCTAGCGCTTGGTGCTCAACAGCCGAGTTAGCAGCCATCCAATCAAGATCAGAACGATTACTGCCAGGGCAACGGCCAATCCTCCCCAGAACGGCATGGTCACGTACCACCACGACCAGTCGATGTAACCCGTGAGCTTTAGGCCTACGAACAAAACTCCGAGCAGACCAAGAATTCCGATGCCGCCGCTGGTGCTTGAATTGCTATTTTTCTTCACGATAATTCCCCTTGCCGGCCATCAGCACCACCAGCAGCAGAGCGACCAGTACCAGGTCACCAACCATTGAGAGAATGCGGCTTGCCGAGTCGACGAAGACAACACCGCCGGCGAGCCCATAGGCCGCCAGGGTGCGGGCCTTGCTGCTGAGCCTGCCCAGCATGGTTACAGGTAGTCTTTCAGGTTGAGGTTCATGATCTTGGCTGCCTTCTCCAGCACCACCATCTCGGCTGGCTCGATCTCGCCGTCAGCCTCGGCCACGGTGAGCATGAAGTTCAGGACTGTGGCCGCGTCGTCAACGCTGTGAGCCAAGTCCTTCAGTTCCTTTTCGGCGTTCTGACGGATGATGCGCGGGCCGCCGTCGTTGAAGTCGGCCTTGGCGCGGTCGATGGTGTTGCTCAGCTCTGCGCCGAAACCCTTCAGGGCGGCAGAGTTGTTGATCAGCTTCTCGATCTTCTCCAGCTCTTCCTTCTCGATATCGCCATCAGCCGAAGCGACGTAGAACACGCCGTAGACCGAAGCCTGCATCAGGTCGCGATTGGTCATCACGGCCAGGGCCTGACGCGCTTCGCCGGATTTCTTGCCAAATATTCTGCCGAACATGGGTGATTCCTCTGGGTTGGGTTACATCCCGCTGCACCCTGTCGCCAAGGTGCAGAAGTGATGCTGTCGGTTATGCGGTGAGGGTTGGTCGTTCAGCCTGGCGCACCATTCGCACCTGGGCGGTACGGCGCTCCGGCGTTCGGCGATCCCGGCGCATCGCGTCGTCGCCGATCATCGTGTGCATGGCGATCAGGCTGGCCAAGACAAAGCACATCGGCGAGATGATCTGCCGGCGCATGGCCTCGGCCACCATCGCGGTCTGGCGGTTCACGCCGAGCTTGAACATTGCGCAGGAAAGGCGTTTGGCCACGGTGCAGGCCGCCACGCCGTGCAGCCTGGCTATTTCCTTTGCCGTCTTGCCCTGGGCAGCGGACAGCAAATACTGAAGTTCTCGCGGCGCAAGACCATGGCCGAGATGACCCTTCCATGCGCCGTTAACGATTGTTGCTTCCATCGTTGTGACTCCCGGTTGTTTTCCCGCTGCACCCGTCACCAGGTGCATCAGTGAAAAGGTCCGTCAATCGTCTCTACCCATCCAGTCGCGAAAGCGTTTGGTCAATCGCTCAAAGTTGTAAAACCCGAAAATGCCCGCCGAAAGCGCCAATGAGGGCACCGCAAAAAGCGCCCAAATACTTCCGAGCAGATAAGCGTAAAGGCCTGCCGAGACGACAAAAGTCGCCAGCGGAACCCAGAGTTGTTTCTGTGCAGCGGTCAATTTCATAGCTCTCCCTCGGTAATCATCCCAAGCAGCCCTCGCGAGAAGGCTGCTCAGTGATGCTTTCCGCCGTGACCCGCTACTGGCGTCGGTCACCGGCTTGAATCAAATGTCTCTCCAGCCGCGGGCCTTTCGGCTTGTTCTCCCGCTGGATAACTCGTCTTGGTGTTTTACGCTGCACACCCGGGTCAGTTGCCAACCCTCTGAACCGTTGAGGCCGGTTCATCGCTGCCTTCCATCTGGCCGGTTGTTATCCGGCGATGGATTAAAGTTACCGCACGGTAATAATTCAAGTCAATACCTATTGGTAATAATAATGTGAGGGGCGTGAAAAAGCCCGCACTAGGCGGGCTCAAGATTCAGATCGGTAGGGCTAAATACAAGAAGCCCGGCGCTGGGCCGGGCTTTAGATCAGGGCGCCCTGACTTCAGTGCGCGTGACGCTTGAAATGCGGATACACCTTGGAGGTCGTCATGTAGATCGCCGCCGGACTTGGAATAAATCTGACTCGGTTTATTAGCAGTCCGACAAACATTGCCAGCAACGCAGTAACCGAAAACACCAAAAGACAAACGGTGCCAGTCAAGGGGTTTCTGGTCAAATACATCTTCATGGTTGCGTCAGTAATCGCCATCCGCTCCTTGCTGACGACGGCCGTGGGGTGTTTTGCCAAAACGCTTACCAAGATTACCGGGAAGGCCAAAACGGTCATTACCGGTAGGAACAGCCAGAAGCGAGCGTTTAGGTAAAATCGTTCAGCGGAATCCTTCTCTGCGTCTGTGATGCCATGCTTCCCGAAATAATCGACAAGCAGGTCTGCAGCGCGCTCGCGATAAACAAGAGACCTGCGTCTGCACACAACCCAGTAGGCAACAATTATGCTAGCCCCTAGCAGTGGTAACAGCAGTTGACTCATGGTTTTTTACCTCCTGATTGGCCTTTCCCTAGCTTTTTTGTAGCCTTCCTTCCCACTTTGACCTTCGTATCAGCTTTTTTCTCCTTTCCCTTCAATCCGATGCTCCATATGTAAGCAATATAGAACGGGAGAAGTGCAGCCAATATCACGACAGTATCGGCTACAAGGGGCGATTTAGCAGCTACGGCGTTATAAAGATTTGTAACAGCGTCAATGATCCCGGGCACATCAACCCATGAGGCTGAAGGTGTTTTGTCTGGACTGGCCATGCTACTCCGTTAGTAGGCTAATTTTTATTTTTCAGATGCGCGGGCAACTCCTACAACTCTCCGCCGCCCCAAACCCTATAGCTTTCGGGCGTTCCAGACCAAAAGAACGCGAGCCTGGATGTGAACTCTAGGAAGCATGTCACCTTCAATCATGATTGCCGGGTACACAGGATTGTCTGAAATCATTCGCAAAGAGCCGCCAGTCAGGCGCTGGAGTCTTTTAATGAAAAGCTCTCCATCCAAAGTGAAGACATAGATCGCATCGGTGCGAATCTCGGTAATGCCGCGATCTACCAGCAGGGCGTCGCCGTTACGGAAGGTGCCCTCCATGCTGTCACCGTCGCCATCAATGATGGCTAGGTTCTCCAGCTTGGAATATGACAAGCCCTGAGTCTTTAGCCAATCGAGATGGACTGTAATGTCTCTGATGACCTCGATATGGTCGGGCGGCACTCTTCCCGATCCCATTGAGCCAGCTACATCCAGCTGAGGGATCGTGATGAAACTTGGATCCTGAGACCTTCGTCGCGAGCCAATTGATATCACGTTGCTTTCCTTGGCAGGGCTATCACCAATCGGTGCATCTAGCGCATACCTGGGCAGCTCAAACTCAGCCTCGATTTCCCGAGCGAAATCCTCCCCGATGGTCTTTGCGCCCTTCTTTTCCGGGTCGAAAAGACATCTTGAAATGAAGTTCTGAGGCTTCTTCAGCTTTTCTGCCAGGCGCGACTGAGCTCCGCGAGCGCCAACCCCGTACTTAGTGTCCATCAGCTTTTTTAAGTTGTGCCTGCGCACGTCGCGAATATCCATGTTGCGATTCTCTACGGGTCATTACTCATTGGTAAATGACCATTCGGTATTGATTATATGGTTACCGTGAGGTAATAATTGCGCATCACATAGGAGATCCGTGATGCGAACGAAGCACACCCAGCTTTTGGAGTGGCTCAAAAGCGCTTCTGACGATGCTGTCGGGCGTACTGGGACCTCTCGCGGCTATCTAAGACAGATTGCCTATGGAAACAAGCAGGCTTCTGCCGCGCTCGCGATGTCGCTTGAGCGCGAATCGTCTGGCGCTCTGAGTCGTAGGTCGCTGAGGCCGGACGATTGGAATCTGATCTGGCCGGAACTGGCGGCGGCATAACCCTTACACGTCGCTATTTTCCGCCTTGACGGGAAAGGCAGATAGAGATTTTGGGTTAGCTGTTAATTCATACAGTGCATAGGAAGGGAATAGAGATGGAAGGCAAGAACGAAGAAATCAGTATTCCAGCAAGTGCTGCCGAACGCCTCGATCAGCGCACTTTTCCAGAGTCAGAAATCCTCCCCGCTTCGCGGCCGATGCTCACGCCACGAGAGCGAGAAATCGCTATCGCAGCAGTATCTGCACGCGCGGGGGGCTCTCCAGTTGAGGCGGCCAAACAGGTGTTGGCAGGTGTTGCGGTGCTGGATGGTTGTCACCTGCCGATTGTGGTGTGGCCCGCCGATACAACACTAAGGCAGCAGGCTGATTGGCTTTTAAATGCCGCCACTGATCAAGCGGAAAGAGCCGATCGATTTGACGCTCGTATGTGCCGATTTAATCCAGATGCCCCTCAAGCTCTCGAAGAGCGTCCGGCCTGTGCGCGAGCGTCGAGCGAATTGGAGCCGACTCTTCAACCGTCAGCTTCATCTGCATCAGTTCATCCCGAAGAAGAAACAGATAGTCGTCCTCAGACATGTCCGCAGGCTCAGCAGGACTCCAGTGGTGCTTGTTAAGCAAATACAGGTTGAGCGCCTGGGCCGCAGTCAAGTGCGACCAAATAGCCCTTGGGTCCTTTGCAATTCGCTCTGCGAAACAGGAGAGCTTGTAGTACCCCAGTGCCTCGTACTCAGCTTGAAGTTGGTGTTGGCCTGGCCAGCGCAGATCCTGGCTGTTTTTGATTTGCTCTTCGCACTGTCCCACCAGTTCAAACCAGCGCGCCCGGTGATTCATCCGACTGAGTTTCATATGTCCGGTCTCCGTGACCTTTTCGTGTGGAAGCAAAAAGCTACCACGGATGCACCGGACACCCATAACGCCTGAATCGCAGGCATAAAAAAACCGCCTGGCAGGGCGGCTTAGTACAGCGTTTAACGGGGTCAATAATGATCAATCAAGACAGAACAGTCAACACCTCCATGAACGTCGCGACACCTTCAGCCCATCTTAAATATGTGTCGCGACACCTCACTTCATCCCCTGCGGTCAATCAAATCATCAAAGGGAGCTCGCTGTGAGCGTCCAGGCAATGTCATGGGCGCTTTCTCTGCCCATCCAATCACTAAAAGACTCCAGCGCTCGGCACGTACTGCTGTGCCTGGCCAACTACGCCGGCTCAAATGGTGCTGGCGCGTTCCCTTCGGCAAAAACCCTTACCGATGACACCGGTCTTTCCGAGCGAACAGTCCGTATCAAGCTCGACCTGCTGGAAGAGTGCGGCCTGATCGTTCGCGGAAATCAGGCATTGGCTGCGGTGTACATCGACCGTCATGACCGTCGCCCGGTTGTGTATGACCTCATGATCAAGCGGGGTGCAGCACCTGCACCCCGTCCAGATGTAACGGGGTGCAGCCTTGGTCAGAACGGGGTGCAGCCTGCGACAGAACGGGGTGCAGCCACTGCACCCAATACATCATCTAACCATCAATTAACCGAAGAGCAGCAGCGCGAGCTTGCGGAATTGATTGCCGATCAAGATCGCCAGGCCTTGGAATCGCAAGATGACCGCCAGCGCTTCGCCATGTTCGCCGAATTCGTTCCGCCCGAAGACGCGCTGCAGACTCAACTGAAAATCGCGGGCCTGCCAGTCGACTCGATGACCGACGAACTGCTGGCCGGCTTCAAAGGTTTCTTCGTCGCCAAAACATCCGTACTCGATACCGCTGCTGGCTGGTGTTTCAAGTTGGTCGGCTGGATCAAGCGCGAGCGAGCCCAGGCCGCCGGATCCGCCTCGGTGGAAGAGGGCCCTGCCGGTGAAGACTGGGCATCGAAAGGGGTACGGCTATGAACCGAGCCAACAAACCTGTGATGGCAAGCCAGTTGGTTGCTCGCCGTCAATGCGATCCAACCTACCAGGGCCCTGACCAGGCTCAGGCCGTTGTTCCTGTCGACCCATCCACCCAGGCTGTCATCGACGACCTATTCCTTCGGTTGCGTGGGGCATGCGGCGCTTGGCGACAGTCCTGGCCCACCGAGGCCGTCATGAACGCCTCTAAGCTTGAGTGGCTCGGCGAGTTCATGCGTTCAGGCATCAGTCGTATGGAGCAGATCGACCATGGCATGCGGGTAGTGAGTGCGAGCAAGTCAGCTTTTGTGCCGGCGCCCGGTGTTTTTGTCAGTTGGTGCTTTGCCCCTGAAGGGCTGGGCCTTCCGAGTGTCGAATCTGCTTACGCGCAGGCGCTCCGCAACTGCCATCCCGCCATGCGCCATTGTTCCAAGTGGTATCACCCAGCCGTCTACCACGCAACGGCGGCCGCCGGCTTCCACAGCCTGCCGCTGCTCTCCCGTGAGCTGGGCCTGGCGAGCTTCGAAAAGCAGTACCTAAACCAATGCCGTCGAATCTGGCAGGGCGAGAGTCTTGAGCCCGTTCCGGTCGCCGAGCTTGCTGCGCCTAAACCAAAAATTACCCCCGATGTAGGCAATAGGGCCTTGGCTGAACTGCGCGCATGCCGCGCCGGAGGTTCCCGTGGTTGATCGTCTGCTGGCAACGCCCGACCCTCACCTGTACCCATACGCAGTCTTTTGCTGCTCGTTCAAGTTCGACCTGGGCGACACCCCAGACCACGCCATGGCGCTTTTCGCTGACCGCAACATGGCTGCTCGATACGGCTGCGGGATGTGGCCTGAGACGTACCAAGTGATTGATCTGCGTACCTCCCAGAGGGTTGCCCCATGACCCGCCAAACCAAGCTGACCAAGGCTGCACGCGGTCGAGATTGTCAGGTCCGTCTGCCGGGCTGCCCAGGCGATACCGAAACCGTTGTGTTGGCCCATTACCGCCTGGCGGGGATTTGCGGAGCGGGCATGAAGCCACCAGACCTAATAGGGGCCTGGGCCTGCGAGTACTGCCACAGCCTGAGTGATGGCCGCACCAACCGAAACAACCTGGGCATGAGTTACGACGAGATCCGCCTCTATCACGCCGAGGCCGTCTTGCGGACTCAGGCCATTTTGATCAAAGAAGGAAAGGTGAGCGCTTGAGCACCCAAATCAAAACCCTGACGGTGAAGCTGTCGGATGCCGAGATCGCCCGCAATGCCAAGCTTGAGCATGTGCGTGACCTCCGGGACGCCAGTCACCCGGCGCTGCACTTTCGGTTCACCAAGAATCGCGAGCGGGGCTCCTGGTACTTGGTGAACAAACGTCAGTGGTACCGCATCGGCACCTTTCCTGAGCTGAGCACCAAGCAGGTGGTCGCGGCGCTGCCTGCGATTCGCCTGCGCCTGGACGCGGGTGAGGGTGCCAATTTGTCGAAATGGGCGACGGTGGGTGAATTACTGGGCTGGTACGCAGAGCGCATGGCCAGGGATCGCAATCTGTCGAGCAAGCGCAAGAAGACCGGCGCATCGGCGATCAAGTGCCACCTGATCCCGCGCCTGAGCGATCTGCCGCTGACCAGCCTGGACAAGGCCGCTCTCGATAGCCAATTGATGTGGCCGCTGCAGGAGGCGCTATCCATTGACTACGTGCGCCTAGTGTTCCAGTTGCTGGCCTTGGCCTTCCGTCAGGCGTTCAAACTAGATCTGATCTCCTCCAACCCAATGGCCGGCATCAAGTTCAGCGACTTCTCCAAGGCCAAGGTTGGGATCAAGCCGTCTCGACTGCGCGGTGTCCAATTGCCTGACTTGCTTGAGCAGCTTGCCGATGTGTTCGTCTCGACCCCGCGTGACGCCATGCTGGCCCTGCTGATGCTGTGCCACGGCACGCGCATCGGTGAAAGCCGATTGACCCAGTGGCCACACATCAGCCTGGCCGAGCGTGAGTGGTTTATCCCTGGCGATCACACCAAGACCGGCGTCGAGCATCACCTACCGCTGACCGAGCAGATGTGCGAAATCCTGAAGCGTTATCGAGATTGGCAGTACGCCAATGGCTACACCGGCCAGTACGTGTTCCCGGCGCGCAATGGAAAGCCACTGAGCGAAGGCCAGGCCAGTGCCGTGTTCACGCGCCTGGGCCAGGGTGAGTGGACGAGCCACGACCTGCGCAAGGTGGCAAGGACTGGATGGGCAGACATCGGAATCGATCACCTGATCGGTGAGCTGCTGATCAACCACGCCATGGGCCATAACGTGAAGGTGTACATCCAGTCGGATGTGATGGCCCGCAAGCGCGATGCCCTGGAGAAGTGGCACGCGCATCTAGATCAGCGTGGCTTTGCCCTGATTCATGGGTTGACCGGCGTTAGATTCGGAGATTCCGGTAATTCGCTGGAAGCCACGGTGCATATGGGCTGCAAGGCCATTCAAGAAACAACCATAGGCGAGGTTTAAAAATGATCAAAAAGCAGCATGGCCCCGCCCTGGTGCGCAGGTTGATACCGATGACTGAGTGCCCAGCATGTGCCGGGAAAGGTTTGATCGCCGGCCTTCTCCATGAGCTCGACTGCACCGGTTGCCACTCATCTGGGTTTGTCCATGCTCAAACATTGGAGCCACTGAACATGGATGACCTGGTGGTTCAGCTGGGTCGTGTCGTTCGCCAGGCCCGGGGCAGGCTGGGCAGATCGCCGGCGATTGGTGGAGCCCAGGATCAGTACAACGAGAACAACCGCCGTGGCCCTGGCGCCACCAACTACACAGGGGATTGAGCCATGGCTATGTATAAGGACGTGATGGGCACCCTGGTGCGGGTGTTGGCAGCAGACAACATCGACAACAGCACCAAGCAGTCGTGGCAGAAGCTGATCGACGCCGATCTGCGCCAGGGCGGCACCGGCAGCACCCTGTCGGTGCGGGACAAGTTCGACTACGACTGCTGCCTCTACGCGCTGCTGCACCGGCAGCTCGATCCGGCGCAGTGGGATGTGCTGGTGGCCAAGTACTCCACGCACAAGGCCAACAAGGTTGGTGCTATTGGCCGGCTGGTGGCCCGCATGGTTTCACCGGCGCCTCAATTGTTTATCTATAAGGCGCTGACTGCCTGGGCCATACCGAAGCTGAAGGGTGTGCAGGTTGGCAAGCGCTCCACCGACATGATCGTGCTTCCTGCCGAGTTCTACGACATGAACACTTGGGACTTGGCGGGCTCTCCTGAGCGCACACGCCGCAACTGGCGAGGCGGAATCCACAAACGTTTGGAGAAGCTCGAAGAGCAGGCCGTTATCCACGCGACCGAGATATTCGAAAGCGAACAAATCTTTGTAGATGCCGCTTGACCTGTTGGCCGACTGGCCGTAAATTAACCCCATAATGTCGATCTTGCGCGTTATGAGAGACGACACCAAAAGCCCAGCCATCGCTGGGCTTTTTGCTTTCTACAGTTCATCGAGCCTCGGCATTTGCCGGGGCTTTTTCGTTTTCGGCTCCACCACGCCCATTGCTCTGAGCTGGGAGTGCTGCTGGAGCCGGACCTAATCGCCCCCCACATCGGGGAGGACAGCGGATGCCCAACATGCCAGACAAACCGGACACCTGGCTCATCGTGCTTGCATGGCTGAGTCAGCACTCGCCGACGCTTTATGCCGCAGGCCTATCTGCCTTGATGGCTGGTATCAGGATCATTTATGGCGGCGGTACCCGGCGCCAGGCTCTGCTTGAGGCGGCGATCTGCACCTTGATCACGATTGGCCTGATCCCTGTCCTTGAGTACTTCGGGCTCCCGCAGAACCTTGCGACGGCTGCCGGTGTGTTTATCGGATTTCTGGGCGTTAAGAAGCTGGCCGATTTTGCTGATCGGGTCGCCGACTTCAAGTTTCCTCGGCGCGGTGCGGGACAGTAATCCGCGCCACGTTTTCGAAGGCTGGAGGATGGTTATGCGGTACCGAGATTTGTTTCGCCGGACAGCAAGCGACCTGAAGGCTTGTATCAAGTCAGGCGCGCCGCAGTGGTTGATAGGGTATGCCAATGCGTCGATGGCCAAGGCTGACTACTACCACGGCAGGCGCCTAAACAGCATCTGTCCACTCCGAACCAGAGCAATGAATGAGCTGCTGCAGCTTGGCGACGTGCTGCGGCACTGGAAGCGGTGGGCCTGATGGCTTGCAGCGGATGCGCCGCCCGGCGCGAATGGATATCCAAGTGGAGCAAGATTGCATATGAGCGAGCCAAAGAACTCCTTGAGCGTGGTCACGATCCTGCCCCCGCCGAGCCAGAAGCCGGGCAGCGCCCAGATGGCGCAAGGCACGAAGGTGATGCTGAGTGATGGCAGTGAGTTGTCAGGCGTCACCTCAGTAACGTTGAGTGCTAAGGCGGGCGGGGTGTGGGAGGCAACCATCACCGTACTGCCCGAGATCATCCAGGCAGTGGATGCCGAGGCGCACATCGTCGAGGTGGACATCACTGACCTGCAGTCGCAGTCGTGTAAGCATGCAAGGGTAGGAGCATGACCGCGCCACTTGCCCAGGTGCTGCAAGCCATCCTTGATGAGCAGAAGAAGCAGACAGCGATCCTCGAAAGGATGGCAGAGCAGCAGGGCCTACTGATCCAGGCGCTGGCTGAGGAGCAGGCCGAGCAGGATCCCGATGTGCCGCCAATGACCTACATGGATGGCTCACCATGCCGCTGAGGCCCCAGAAGCCGTGCAACGCCCAAGGCTGCAACAAGTTGACCCGCAACCCTCGGTACTGTGATGAGCATGCTCACCTGCTCAAGAGCTCGGCATGGGCCAAGCCTCGCGAGAGCAGTACCAAACGTCACTACAACTACAAGTGGCAGCAGGCTCGCGCAGGTTGGCTGGCAAAGCATCCGCTGTGTCGATGCTGTCAGGCGGAAGGGAAAGTGGTTGCTGCCACTGATGTTGATCACATCATTCCGCACAAGGGCGACATGACACTGTTCTGGGATCGGAACAACTGGCAGAGCCTATGCGGGCCGTGCCACTCCAGCAAGACTGCCTCCGAGGATGGTGGATTCGGCAATTCCCGGCGCTGAAAACAGAAAAACTGCAAAAAAACAGTGAAAAACGGCCAAATCAGGACGCTTCAGGCAGAAAGGGAGGGGGAGGGGCGAAAGTCTGGGCCCTTTCGCTTCTAGACCGCGCCCTCAGTCGTTTTTTTACACCCGCGAAATTAAAAATCCAGGAGTTGCGCGATGGGAGGCACCGCCACGGTCGCCGGCCGTGGTCGCAAACCCAAGCCGACGGCCAAGAAATTGCTCGCCGGAAATCCTGGCAAGCGAGCACTCAACAAGGCCGAGCCAGAGTTTTCAAAGATCACTAATGTCGATCCGCCCGAGTGGCTGACTGACCGCGCTGCCCAGATGTGGCGCATGGTTGTCCCGGAGTTGCTCCGCGAAAACGTGGTAGCGATCACCGATCTGCACAACGTCGAAGCGTTTTGCGTTGCATATGACAACTGGCGCATGGCCCAAGAGTCGGTTCAAAAGAACGGGATCGTCGTTACGGGCGCCCAGGGTGGCCCAATAAAGAACCCCGCACTGACTGCTGCAAACGAAACGATGCGCCAACTGGTCACGTTTGGCTCGATGCTCGGACTAGATCCGGCCAGCCGGACGCGCCTGATCGGCGGCAACAAGGAGAAAGAAACCAACGAATTCGCCCAACTATTGAGATCTTAAATGGCCAAGTCCGCTCACCCCAACGTCGACAAGGCGATGGCGTGGGGAAGGTCTCTGTTGCGCGGGAAGGTTCCTGCGTGCCGCTACATCCACCAGGCGGTGCAGCGCCACTTCGATGATTTGGCTGCCAGTCGCAAGCGCGCATTCCGCTTCAAGTTCGATCCAGCCAAGGCTGAGAAGAAGCTCAAGCTGATGCAACTGTTGCCGCACACCAAAGGCGAATGGGCATTCAAGCGACAGCTGATCACTCTTGAGGCCTGGCAACTGTTCGGCATTGCGGTGACGTTTGGTTGGGTCAGGAAGAAGGGTGGCTACCGGCGGTTCCGCGAAAGCTATTGGGAGGTTCCCCGCAAGAACGGAAAGTCAGTCGTTGCTGGTGGTGTTGGCATAAGCATGTTCGTCGCCGATGGTGAGTACGGTGCCGAGGTGTATGCAGGTGCCACGACAGAGAAGCAGGCCTGGGAAGTGTTCCGCCCAGCGAAGCTGATGGTCACCAAGTCGCCAATGCTGGTGCAGGCCGCCGGCATTGAGGTGAACGCCTCGAACATGAACATCCCATCGGACTTCAGCCGTTTCGAGCCGCTGATCGGTAACCCAGGCGATGGTGCTTCACCAAGCTGTGCCATCGTCGACGAATATCACGAACACCCAACGTCAGCCCAATACGACACCATGCTCACCGGCATGGGGGCCAGGCGGCAGCCGTTGATGTTCATCATCACCACCGCCGGCGCCGACATTGAGGGGCCTTGCTACGACAAGCGCCGCCAGGTGATCGAGATGCTCGAGGGCACCGTGCCCGATGATGAGTTGTTCGGCTGGATCTGGACGCTGGACGAGGGGGATGACTGGACTGACCCGAAGATGTTGGCCAAGGCCAATCCTAATCACGGGGTCTCTGTGTTCCAGGAGTACCTGGAAAGCCAGCAGGCCCGGGCAATTCGCTCGGCACGGTTCACCAACACATTCAAGACAAAGCACCTCAATCTCTGGGTGAGTGCCAAGTCCGGCTTTTACAACATGGAAAGCTGGAAGGCTTGCGAGGACACCACGCTGACCCTGGAGCAGTTCGAGGGCCAAGAGTGGAATGCGGGTTTCGACCTGGCGCGCAAGCTCGACATGAACTCAAGGGCTCGCCTGTTCTGGCGAATGATTACGGGAAAATCCACTACTACAGCGTTGCGAAGTTCTGGGTTCCCTATGACACCGCCTTCAACACCGACAACAAGCGTATGTCTGAGCGATTTCAGGCCTGGATTCACTCCAAGCACCTTGAGGTAACGGACGGTGCCGAGATTGATTACCGCGAGATCCTAGAGGACACGAAAGAGGCCAACCATCACGCACCAGTGCGTGAGTGCCCAATCGACCCTCACGGCGCGACCGGCCTCAGCCATGACCTGGATGACCAGGGGTTCAACCCCATTACGATCACCCAGAACTACACCAACATGTCGGACCCCATGAAAGAGCTGGAAGCCGCTATTGAGGCTGGCCGGTTTCATCACGACGGAAACCCGATCATGACCTGGTGTATCGGCAACGTCATCGGCAAGAACTTGCCAGGTAACGATGACGTGGTTCGCCCGATTAAGCAGGGCGATGACAACAAGATCGACGGCGCTGTTGCGCTGATTATGGCGATAGGCCGAGTCCTGGCGAATGCTGAGGTGCAAGGTTCTGTTGACGACTTCCTATCCAGACCGATGAGCATGTAATGGCAGATACCGACTACAGCATTGACCTGCGCACGCGCAGTCCCTTCTGGGCGCGTATGGCGAGCTTCTTTGTCGGCGGTCGCCTGGTTACTCCGGACAAGGGATCGCAGACCGGCCCCGTATCAGCTTCAGGGGTAGTAGGGGATTCGGTCGTCAACGATGAGCGTTCGCTCCAGATATCCACGGTATTCGCGTGTGTAAGGCTGATATCCAGCGTCACAGCGTGCATGCCCTTGGACGTATTTGAAACAAAGGGTGATGACCGCAGGAAGGCGGACCTCAATAATCCTTTGGCACGCTTGCTGCGGTATAGCCCCAACTCTTTCATGACCGCATTCGACTTCCGTGTGTCGATGACGATGCAGCTCTGTTACTACGGCAACGCGTATGCACTGATCGAGCGCAACAGCGCCGGAGATGTAATCAGTCTTGTCCCGCTCCTTTCAGCCAACATGGACGTCAGGCTCGAGGGTCGCAAGGTTGTGTATCGATACCGTCGCGACAATGAATATGCGGACTTCAAACAAACAGAAATTTTCCACCTCAAGGGGTTCGGCTTCAATGGTCTCGTAGGGCTTTCCCCGATCGCATTTGCGGCCAAGAGCGCTGGTGTCGCGGTGGCCATGGAGGATCAGCAGCGAGACTTCTACGCGAATGGTGCGAAGTCTCCGCAGTTGTTGATGACCGGTGATAGCAAGGTTCTCAATAAAGAACAGCGCGCTCAGGTTGAAGAGAACTTCAAGGAGATATCCGGCGGCCCGGTGAAAAAGCGGCTGTGGATCCTTGAGGGTGGCTTTACGACCCAGGCTATTGGGGTGAGCCCGCAGGACGCTGAAACGATGGCGGCGCGCAAGTTTCAGGTGAGCGAGCTGGCCAGGTTCTTTGGAGTGCCTCCCCATCTGGTGGGCGATGTTGAAAAGTCCACCAGTTGGGGCTCCGGTATTGAGCAACAAAACCTCGGATTTCTACAGTACGCCCTTGATCCCTACTTGGAGATCTGGGAGTGCAGCATCCTTCGCTGGCTGGTAAAGCCGTCCGACCTCGGCAGGATTCATGCTGAGCACAACCGCGATGGCCTTCTCAGTGGCGACTCTACCGCCAGGGCGAACTACATGAAAACTCTGGTGGATACCGGCTTGCTGACGATCAACGAAGGCAGGCGCGTCAACAACCGGCCACCCGTTGATGGCGGCGATGTCGCCACCAGGCAGTCGCAAAACGTACCGCTTACCCAACTTGGCCAAACAAACCCCGCACCCAGCGGGGTTTAGTTTTTCTGGAGCTGCCAAATGTCAAACATTCAAAAGACCCTGGCCTTCGCTGAGGCTGAGATCAAATTCGATTCCGGCGGAAAGGTAGGGGTTTTCGAGGGGTATGCCAGCGTTTTCGATGTGATCGATTCGGATGGCGACATCATCCTTCCGGGCGCGTTTAAAAAAGCCCTGAACACGCAGAGCCGGCAGGTTGGCATGTTCTTCAACCACCAAACCTACGGTTTGCCGGTGGGTAAATGGCAGTCGCTTGAAGAGGACAGCAAAGGCTTGATCGTTCGAGGCGAACTGACGCCAGGTCTTTCTGTTTCTAACGACCTTCGCGCCGCGATGGAGCACAAGACTGTCGAGGGCATGTCTGTTGGCTTCACCGTGATGAAAAACGACTTCGACATGATCGCCACCGGCCGCGCGTTCAAGAACGTGGCTTCCCTTCGCGAGATCAGCATTTGCACGTTCCCCGCCAATGAGCTGGCAACTATTGAGTCCATGAAGTCCATGGAGTCGATCACAACTATTCGCGACGTTGAGCACTGGCTGAGGGATTCGGCCGGCCTCTCGAAGTCGCAAGCCCTGGGCCTTATCGCCCGGATCAAGTCCGCAGTTCGGAGTGATTCCGAAGGTGGCGAAATCACCGCGATTCTCAATCGCCTTAAAACCTTCCCAACTGTAGGAAACTGAACCATGTCCGAATTGGCCCAAATCCAAAAGGCAATCGAAGACGCGCAGACGAACATGACCCAACTGTTCGACGCGCAGAAGAAGGAAATCACCGAGACTGGTGCTGTTAGCAAGAAGCTGCAGTCCGACCTCCAAACCGTCCAGGAAGAGCTGACCAAGTCCGGCACCCGACTGTTTGACCTGGAGCAGAAGCTGGCGTCCGGCAATCTGGACAACCCAGAAACCAAGAAGTCGTTTGCCGAGCAAACAGCGCTCGATCTTCAAAAGTCCTGGGACGGCAAGTCCTCGGGCAAGGTTGACGTTAAAAGCTTCAACAAGCAGCTTGGCAGCGGCGCTGGTTCGGCTGGCGCATTGATCGAGCCTCAGCGCAACGCTGGCATCCTGATGCCTGGCCTGCGCCGCCTCACCATTCGCGACCTGCTGGCACAAGGCCGTATCAGCTCGAACTCGCTGGAATATGTTCGCGAGAACATCTTCACCAACAGCGCGGCGCCGGTCGCCGAGGGCACGCTGAAGCCTGAGTCCAACCTGACCTTCACCAAGGAAACAGCGAACGTTAAAACCATCGCCCACTGGATTCAGGCTTCGCGCCAGGTCATGGACGATGCGCCAATGCTGGAATCCTACGTAAACAACCGCCTGCTGTTCGGCTTGGCCCTGGTCGAAGAAGGCCAACTGCTGAACGGTGACGGTACTGGTGACAACCTGACCGGCCTGAACAAGGTTGCCACGGCCTACGACGCAGCGCTGAACGTTACCGGTGACACCCGTGCTGACAAGATTGCCCACGCGATCTTCCAGACCAGTGAGTCTGAGTTTGAAGCCTCCGGCATCATCCTCAACCCGCGCGACTGGCACGCCATTGCGTTGCTGAAAGATGCTGATGGCCGCTACATCTTCGGCGGTCCGGCTGCCTTCGCCGCCAAGGTCATGTGGGGGCTGCCAGTGGTTGCAACCAAGGCCCAGGCCCTGGGGACGTTCACTGTCGGCGGCTTTGATCTGGCCTCCCAGGTCTGGGACCGCATGGACGCAACCGTCGAAGTCAGCCGCGAAGATCGCGATAACTTCGTCAAGAACATGCTGACCATCCTCTGTGAAGAGCGCCTGGCCCTGGCCCACTACCGGCCAACCGCGATCATCACCGGTCCTTTCGCAACCGCACCATAATCGAGGGCGGGGCAGGCAACTGCCCCGATTGCGTCATGATCAAGATTCGCGCGTTGCGGCAGTTCTCGCACTACCACGCCGGCAACTTCAGCCAGTTCGAGGTCCGTGAGGTAAAGGACGAATATGCAGAGGCATTGATCGGATTGGACTTGGCAGAAGAGGTAGAGGCCGATCCAATCCAGGAGCAGGAGCAGGAGCAGGAGCAGGAGCAGGAGCAGGAGCAGGAGCAGGAGCAGGAGCAGGAGCAGGAGCAGGAGCAGGAGCAGGAGCAGGAGCAAGAAGCACCTGCGACCAATGCAACCAAGAAAGCAGGCGGTAAAAAATGAGCATCCCCGTCACCGATCTGCTGCCGATCGCTTTGATGCGCAAGCATCTGCGCGTCGACCATGAAGACGATGACGACCTGATCGAGCTCTATGCTGAGTCTGCCCTGGCTTGGGCGCTGTGGTATTGCGACAACCCGGCGCTAAAGTTGGTGGCTGATTTCCCTGCGTCCTTCAAGGCTGCGCTGTTGCTGCTGCTAGGGAATGCGTACGCGACTCGTGAAGCGGTCGTGATCGGCACCATTACCGCCGAACTGCCCTTGGCTGTGGATTCGCTTCTTTGGGCCTCAAGGAATTGGCGCGGTGTTGTCGACCTTAAGCCGGAGGATGAGCCATGAGGGCTGGCGATCTGCGGCACCGCATGCAATTTCAGAAGCTGGCCCCGGGAGTCGACCCTGAAACCCAAGAGCCTACAGCAGGCGAGTGGGTCGACGTTGCAATGGTCTATGCCTCTATCGAGCCGTTGAGTGGCAGGGAGTTCATCGGTGCTCAGGCGGTTCAGTCCGAGGTCGTGGGTCGAATCGTGATTCGTCGGCGTACCGACATCAAGGCACAGATGCGCGGGGTGTACCGGGGCCGGATCTACAACATCCAAGGCGTCCTGCCCGACCCCAAGTCCGGCCTGGACTACCTGACGCTACCCTATTCCGAGGGCGTGAACGATGGCTGACGACATCCAGTTCAGCCTTGTCGGCATTGACGGCCTGCTTTCAAAACTGGCCACGGTGAACGATGAGGTCAAGCGCAAGACTGGGCGCACCGCGCTTCGGCGCGCTGCTGAGATGGTTGCCAAAAACTTCAAAGAGGGCGCCAGGCGCTGGGACGACCCGGACACAGGGCGCTCGATTGCCGACAACATCGTCCTTCGCTGGAACGGCCGGCTGTTTCGCCGTACTGGTGACCTGGGCTTTCGCGTTGGCGTGCTGCACGGGGCGGTGCTGGTTAAGAATGGCAGCACTGAAAAAAGCGCCCCGACACCCCATTGGCGTCTTCTCGAGTTCGGTACAGAGCATATTGCTGCTGACCCGGTGGCCCGCCCAGCCCTGGAAGATCATATCGGCGAAATCACCAATGAGTTCGCCACTCAGTTCGAGAAAGGCCTCGACAGGGCTATCCGCCGTGAATCCAGATCAAGGAGTAGCAGCTGATGTTCGCACCCATCAACGCCGTATGCGCCCTGGACGCTGGAGTGATTGCGCTGCTCGGGTCAGTGCCTCAGCGGTTCTATGCGTTCGGTGATGCCCCGCAGAACGTGCCCAAACCCTACGCAGTCTGGCAAACCATCGGTGGCGATCCGGAGAACTACCTGGCAGGCCGCCCGGATGCTGACGGTTACTCGCTACAGATCGACGTTTACGCGGAGTCAGGCAAGGATGCCCGAGCAGTGGCTAAGGCTCTACGCGATGCTATCGAGCTTCATTGCAACATCACCCGATGGGGTGGAGACAGTCGAGACCCTGTGACCAAGAATTATCGGTACAGCTTCGATGTGAACTGGATCGTTCTGCGATAACGCTTCAAACCCAAAACCAGCCCGCCAAGTGCGGGTTTTTTTATGCCCGACATTTGGAGAACGCCCATGTCGATCCTTTCCCAAGGAACCCAGATCTTCGCACTCGTCCCGCCGGTGTCCGGTACCGGCCCAAAGACCGTGCTTGCCATTGAGTGCGCTACGGCATTCAGCCCGGGCGGTGCGCCTGCTGATCAGATCGAAGATACGTGCCTGGAAGATAAAGACCGCAGCTACAAAAAAGGTTTGCGGACTCCTGGCCAGGCTTCGCTGACAGTCAACGCTGACCCCAGCAACGCGAGCCATGTCCGCCTCCACCAGATGTCCGAAGCGAATGGTGATACCACCATCGACTGGGCCGTGGGTTGGTCTGACGGTACCGCAGTGCCGACTGTCATCGCCGGCGGCACCGTAGATTCTGCAACCGTTGGCAGTGGTGGCACCGGTTACACCACGGCGCCTACCGTGGCCTTCACTGGCGGCGGGGGTACTGGCGCTGCAGGTACGGCAACTGTTTCGGGTGGCACGGTTACCGGTATCACTATCACCAACCCGGGCAGCGGTTACACCAGCGCGCCCACCGTGGCTTTCACCGGGGCCGGAACCGGGGCCACTGCAACAGCCTCGGTCAACAAAGAGGACGGCTTTGATCTTCCAGAGTCTCGCACCTGGTTTGTTTTCCGTGGTTACGTCTCCGACTTCCCGTTCGACTTCGCGGCTAACGCCGTGGTCAGCACGGCTGCAACCATTCAGCGCTCGGGCGGTTCTGCCTGGATCCGCAAAACCACCACTCCTTAAGGATCAATCATGCAGCTGAGTATCAGTGGGTTGAAAGAAATGGGCGCCTTCACCGGGCGCCCTGTTGAGCGGGAGATCAAGTGGGCCCAGGGCGGCAAGGAGATGTCGGCAACGGTCTTTGTTCGCCCGCTGGGCTACCGCACTGCGGTCAATGACGTGCTTTCGGCCACTGGTAAGGTCGAAAGCTACGCCGGACGCATCGCGGCCAGCATTTGTGATGAGTCCGGCCAGCCAGTGTTCACCGTGGGCGACATCACTGGTGATGCCGATCCAGAGCGCGGGGCCCTGGACGGCAACCTGACCGTGGCGTTGATGATGGTTATCGCCGAGGTCAACAACATGGGAAAGACGATGAGCTCAGTGACACCGACGAGCTCTGGCACGAACTCGCCATCACCCTCGGTGCGACGGTCGCGGAAGCCCAAGAAAGACTGAGCATGCCGGAGTTCCGGCAATGGGTTAAGTATCGAAAACTGCGCGGATCGTTGAATGTTGGCATGCGGGTAGAGAGGTCAGTCGCGCTGCTGGCCACTCTGTATGCAAACTTTAAAACGAAGAATGGCGGCTACACGGTGTATGACTTCATGCCGCACGACGCTGAGAAGCCACCCAGCCTGGAGCAGGCGATGGAGTCATGGGCTTGAATCAGCGAGCAGTCTTTGAAGTGGTCCTATGTCACCGTACGCCATGGCGGTTGTTTTTGGAATGCGATGCCTGCTGCTACAGTGTTTTGATTTAGGACGGTGGTGGCAGGTATGCGCAATAAAGTAATTGCTGGTCTTTTAATGGGGCTGACCTCGTTAAGCTCAATTGCGGAGGAGCAGCGAGACCCCTGTTTATGGGTGTCTAATCTTGCGGAAAGCATAATGAAGTCCAGGCAGAATGAGGCGCCTATGGCGAAAGTAATGGGAGTGTTTTCTGGTGGAGATGCTCCTGATGAAATTAAGAAAGTCATGAAAGACATGGTTATTGACGCTTACGAGTCTCCTGCATTTTCCTCTGATGCTAATAAAGCCAAGGCAGTCGCTCAATTCCAAAATGAGATGTACCTTGCTTGCGTGAAAGCGATGTGAAGTTCTTTATTAATGAAGCCCGCCAAGTGCGGGTTTTTTTATGCCTGGAGAAATTGAATGGCCTCGAAATCACTAGGCACGCTAACCCTCGACTTGATTGCAAGGATCGGTGGATTTACTGGTCCGCTTGACCAGGCCGGCCGTAACGCGAAGAAGTGGCAGCAAGAAACCGAGAAGAGCGCGAAATTGGTTGGCGCGGCCATTGGCGCAGGAGTCGCGGCAGGCGTGGGCGCGTTGGCTGCTTTGGCTGTGAACACTGTTAGGGCAGCAGAAGAAATTTCCCGCTTTGCTGCAATCTCGAACACCAGCACAACGGAGTTTCAAAAGCTTTCCGCTGGCGCAAACCTTGTGGGTATCAGTCAGGAAAAACTGTCCGACATATTCAAGGATGTTAACGATAAGGTTGGCGACTTTCTTAATACCGGCGGTGGCGAACTAAAGGACTTCTTCACAAATATCGCCCCGCTTGTTGGGGTCACCGCGGATGAGTTCAGAAATCTGTCCGGGCCGGAGGCGCTGGGGTTGTTCGTGTCAAGCCTGGAGAAGGCGGGGGCCAGCCAGGCAGATATGACTTTCTACCTGGAGTCGATCGCAAACGACGCAACACTGCTGCTGCCGCTACTCAAAAACAACGCTGAGGGATTTAGAGCGTTTGGGGATGCAGCCGAGGCTGCTGGCGCAATCCTTGATGACAAGACAATCAGGGCCGCCAAGGAGATGAGCGCTGCGACATGGCTTGTTGAACAGTCAGCTTCCGGGCTGAAAAACCAAATCAGCGCAGCGCTATTGCCAACACTGGCAAACTTTTCGACTCAGCTAAACCTCACTTCTGCCAATGGCCTACTGGGTAAGCAGGTCGCCGATGACTTGGCTGGAGCCTTTAAGGGCCTGGCCAAGTTTGCCTTGGGGGCCGTTGCCGGGATTCATATTCTCGGTCAAAGCATTAAGACGCTTTCGGATCTCGATGATGCTTCGATGAAGGACAGCTCCTATTGGGAGAGGTGGGTGCCGCCGGCTAGAATCTATCGAATGATTCAGAACTTTGACGGAGTCAAAGAAACGTTAGCCAAGGCCGGCGTGGAAATGGATAAAACGGCTCTTGGGTACGGCGATCTGCTGGCATCCCTCGACAAGCCTGCAGATGTTGGTGCTACCAGCCAAGTAAAAGCCCTGGCTGACCTTCTGGAGAAACTCCGGAATCCCCCGAAGGGCACGTTGAATGTCATCCCGCCCGACCAGGTAGCAGCCGCGAAGAAAATACAGGACTCCTTTGAATCAACTGAGACCGGGCTCAAGCGCCAGATTGAACTGATCAACACGTCCACTGACGCCCGAAAGGATGCGACCGAAGCCGCCAAGCTCCAGTTTGAGTTCGAGTCCGGCAAACTGACCGGCCTTAGCGGCCAGCAGAAAGAACGGCTGAAGGGGCTCGCTGACGAACTGGACGCGCTGAAGGGGCTCAAGAAGGCCAACGAAGACGCCGCAAAGCTCGCGGCGTTTGGGGCCAACCTCAAAGACAGCAACCAAACCATCAAGCAGGGTTTTGAGGTTGAGCTTGCCGGCGCCGGCTCAGGCGACAAGTTGAGAGAGCGCCTAAAGGCAGACCTCAAAATTCAGCAGGAGCATGACAAGCAGGTCGCTGACCTTTTTGAGCAGCGTAACTCTGGCGATATCAGCCAGGAGCTGTACGACAAGGAAACCGCTCTGCTCGAAGAGGCTCTTGCCGAGCGGATGGTCATTCAGCAGGACTATTACAACCAGGTCGATGAGGCCCAGAACAACTGGATGGCCGGGGTGAGTGATGCATGGCAGAACTACGTCGACGCCGCGACCGATTACTCTGGAATGGCTGCCGATGCCACGGCCTCGGTGCTGGATAGTGCAAGGAGCGAACTCGGCGGTTTCATATCTGATGTGATCAGCGGCGCCGAAGATGCTGACGACGCTCTTGGCGATCTTGTTGCCAACTTTGCCAAGTCCACCCTGCAGGCCCTTTCTGATATGGCCGCCCAGTGGCTGGTGTATCAGGCAGTGCAAATGCTGGTGGGCAAGACCACGCAGGCAAGCGCGGTCCCAACCCTGGTGGCCAATGCCCAGGCAACTGCGTTTCAGGCCAGTCTGGCAGCGTTCGCCTCGACTGCGGCTATTCCTATCGTCGGTCCAGCAGCCGCGCCGGCCGCTGCTGCGGCTGCTGCGGCAGCAACTGCCCCGATGGTGGCTGGTGTTGCCAGTGCTGCTCTTGCAGGTATGGCGCACGACGGTATCGATGCGGTGCCGGAGACGGGCACCTGGTTGCTCCAGAAGGGCGAGCGGGTCACCACTGCCGAGACCAGTGCCAAGCTGGACAGGACGCTTGATCAGTTGCGAGCCAACTCCGGCGGTGGCGCTGGCGGGGGAATCCACATCAGTGCTCCTGTGAGCGTCCAGGCCCAGCCAGGTATGAGTGGCGACGATGCTCGGAAACAGGGCGAGGCGATGGGGCAGGGCCTGGTCTCTGAAATCCGCCGCGTGCTTCAGGGTGAAATGGGGCAGGGCGGCATGCTCTGGAGGCGAGTCTGATGGCGGAAACATTCAGCTACTGCGTTCAACTGGGCGGCGATGGAGAGATTGACCAGCGCACCTGGGAGAATGATTTCGGCGACGGATACACCCAGGCCGGCGGCATCGGCATTAATACCAAGAGCGAGATATGGAATCTCACCCACTCCGGGGTTATGGCTCCCGGTGAGGATCTGCCTGCGGTGCGAGATTTCATAGACCGGCACGAAGGCTACAAGGCTTTCCTTTGGACCCCTCCCGGTGGCATTCAGGGCCGATACCGATGCAAGGGCTACAAGTCCAAGCCGCTCGGCGCGGGGCTTTGGACGCTCTCGTTTACGTTCAAGCAGACCTACACACCCTAACCCTTACCAAGCCCCGCCAAGTGCGGGGTTTCTTATTTGTAGCACCGACAACCGCGGCCGCGCCGCAGGAGATAGAAATGGAAAAGGTAGTTTGCAGTGATGCTAAGGATTCGGGCGGTAATCCGATGTGGATCCTGATGCCGGACGGCAGCTTTCTCTTAAGCCAGAAGGCTGTTGATCAAGGCGCCATCCGGCGCTTGAAGCTTAGCGCTTAGTTTCGGCCAGCTTCGCTGCATATTCTTCGTCAGTTAAAACGACGGGGAGATTTTTGCCAGGGAAGACTGTTTTGAAAACCTGAAGGGGGTAGAAGTCTCCGACCCCCTGTTTGCGACAGGCGTAGACCGCAGCGCCAATCCTAGCCAATGCATGATCGGGGTTGGAGGCGGCCTGGGTATGCGCGAGGGCCAGCACCAAGTTGGTGAGTTGAGCAATAGCGTGCTCGGTGCTTATTTCTTGCTGTGACATTTTGACCTCCAGGTCATAAGTGCGCCGGAAGTGGCGCAGACCCCAGTCCTTGGGCTTGCAGGCAAAGGACTGGGTGAATCCATTGCATGAAGGCGAGAGGCTACTACGCCTTATCGATTCGTCGTTACTGTCCTTTTGTCCAGCACTCCAGAGCCCCGCATTAAGTGGGGCTCTGCGTTTGTGGGGGTCTATGAATTACAACACTGATATTCAAAAGCTCGAGCCTGGCAATCAGATCCGGCTGTATGAACTGGACGCTACGCGCCTGGGTGCCACGATTTGGCGATTCCACGGCCATGCCCATGAAGGCGACATCATCTGGCAGGGGCAGCTCTACTCGCCGCTACAGATCGAGGCCAAAGGCTTCGACATTCGTGGCGATGGCAGGCCGGCCACTCCAACGCTGCAGGTGGACGACGAGCTGGGCGGTGTGCGCGGGGCGATCACTGCCCTGTGCTTCCAGTTCCGCGACCTGGCCGGCGCCCGGGTCAAGGTGATTGAAACGTTTCGCCACTTCCTGGACGCCGCCAACTTCCCCGACGGCAACCCGGAAGCTAGCGACCAATCGAAAACGAACCTTTGGTTTATCGAGCAGAAGACCGAGGCGCTGCCGAGCATCTCGGTCACCTTCTCCCTGTCCAGCCCCACGGACATGGAAGGGCAGATGTTGCCTTCCCAGCAGATCACCAAGCTTTGCCGGTGGGCCTGCCGTGGCGGGTACCGGCAGGAGGCGTGCGCCTATGCCGGCACTGCCATGTTCGACAAGAAGAATCAGCCCACGGACAACCCGGCGCTCGACCGCTGCGGGGGCTGGTGGAGCAGTTGCAAGTTACGGGGCAACACACGCCGCTTCGGCGGATCCATGGGCGCGAGCCTTATCGCAAGTTCGAGGTAGTCATGCGGATCAATCAGAAATTGCAGGACGAGATCCGCGCGCACGCCGAACGTGTCTACCCGGCCGAGGCTTGCGGGGTGCTGATCAAGACCGCTGCTGGCCGTGAGTACGTGCCCTGCACCAACCTGGCCACCACTGCCCGCGAGAACTTCCAGATCGACCACAAGGACATGGCCAGAGCCGAGGATCGCGGGGATGTGCTGGCGATCATCCATAGCCACCCGGACCTGGCCCCGACGCCGAGCATGGCTGACCGCGTCAGTTGCGAGCTGCACGAACTGCCCTGGGGCATTGTGGGCTGGCCCGGCGGTGAGTTTGAGTGGTTCAAGCCGTCAGGCTTCCAGGCGCCGCTGCTGGGCCGCGACTTCTCCCATGGTCTGCTTGATTGTTGGGCGGCGTGTCGCGACTGGTACGCCCGGGAGGTTGGCCTGCAACTGCCGAACTTCGAGCGCGCCGATCTGTGGTGGGAGCAGAAGGATGGGCCGAGCCTGTACGAGGACAACTTCGCGGCCACCGGTTTCTACCAGGTCAACGAGGCGCGGCGGGGTGACATGCTGGTGTTGCAGATCCCCACGCCCGGCCGGGAGTGCTACTTCCCGAACCATGCAGCGATTTACCTGGGCGATGAGCCGGCGCTGATCAGCGAGACGGCGCCGAAGCTTGGCGGGTCTGGGCCGTTCATCTACCACCACATGCCCGGCCGCCTGGCCGCCCGTGAAATCTACGGTTGGTCGATGGCCAACCGGGTAAAGCTGATTCTCCGTCACAAGGACTACCGCCCATGACTATGCGAACCATCAAGCTCGGCGGTGTGCTGGGTAAAAAGTTCGGCAAGCAGTTCACGTTGGATGTTCACAGCTTCCGGGATGCCATGGCGGCGCTGTGCATGATGAAGCCGGGCTTTGAGAAGTACCTGCGCACTGCCGAAGAGCGCGGTCTGGTGTTCGCTGTCTTCGTCGACGAGCGCAATCTTGGCGAGCAGGAGCTTGACCTGGTGGGCAGCAACAACGGCGACATCCGTATTCAGCCAATCGTCCAGGGTAGCAAGCAGGCGGGCATGTTCCAGACACTGCTCGGCGTGGTGCTGATCGTGGCCGGCCTGTTCACTGGAGGTACCACCTCGACGCTCGGCATGGGCCTTCTGGCCGCCGGCGCCGCTGTCGGGTTGGGCGGTGTTGTGCAGATGTTGTCGCCTACCACCAAAGCCAGCGCCGAGAGCAAGAATGACGACGGCAACAATCCGAGCTACGGCTTCGGAGGCGCTGTCACGACTATCGCCCAGGGCAACCCCTACCCGCTGCTTTATGGAGAGCGGGAGATCGGCGGGGCGGTTGAGTCCGGCGGGGTCTACACCCAAGACAACATTTAACCAATCCCAACATCCCAACCCGCTTCGGCGGGTTTTTGCATTCTGGAGGGCGCATGAGCGCAGCAGCAAAGAAGGCGCGGCGTGTAGCCCCTCGCACGCGCCGCGCCGTGATCGGCAGCAAGGGCGGCCAGGCCAAACAGAAAAAGCCGAGCATTGCGCAGAACAGCGTTCCGTCGATCTCTACTGCTCGCATCGTCTATCTGTGGAGCTGGGGCCCCATTGTTGGGCTGGTTGACGGCTTGCGCTCTCTCAAGTTGGACGGCACGCCGATCCAAGCGCCTGACGGGACGATCAACTACCCGGGCGTTAAATGGCAGTTCCGTAATGGCGAGCTGAATCAAGAGCGGCT
The DNA here is from genome assembly GCF_030687335.1 of Pseudomonas sp. FP818. Lineage (NCBI taxonomy): Bacteria > Pseudomonadati > Pseudomonadota > Gammaproteobacteria > Pseudomonadales > Pseudomonadaceae > Pseudomonas > Pseudomonas sp. FP818. The sequence goes on from NZ_CP117427.1 coordinate 1,858,396, forward strand.
GGAAGGTAACACTGAGTCCAGCAACGAGATCGACGTAAAGCAGGAGCTGATCTTCGGCACGCCTTGGCTGCACACCATCACCAATTCGGTGATTGATGCGATTCGCCTGCGCCTGAGCTGGCCAACCCTTCGCAGCCAGGATGCCGCCGGCAACATCAACGGCGTGCGCATTGACTATGCCGTGGACATCTCCACCGATAACGGGCCCTACGTCGAGGCTCTGGTCTCGTTTGTTGATCGCAAGAACGTCACAGAGTACGAGCGCGCGCACCGCCTGGAGTTGCCGGCGGGCAGCCGCTGGACTATCCGTGTTCGGCGCCTGACTCCCAACGCCAACGGCGATCTGGTGGTTGACCAGATGGTCGTCAAGGCCATCGCCGAGGTTGTCGATAGCGATCAGGAATACCCGCTCACAGCAGTCAGCAGCATCGAGTACGACGCCCAGACCTTCGGCGGCGATATCGCCAAGATTGCGGCTCTGATGCGCGGGCGCATTATTCGTGTGCCCTCCAACTACGACGCGGAGACCCGAACCTACGCAACATCCGGCACCGGTACGAGCAATGGTATTTGGGATGGCACGTTTAAAGAGGCCTATACCAACAACCCCGCCTGGATCTTCTACGACCTGGTGCTGCACCCGTACTACGGTCTTGGTGACCGAATCGACGCGACAATGGTGGATCGCTGGTCGCTTTACCGCATCGCGCAGTACTGCGATCAGATGGTGCCGGACGGCAAGGGCGGCACGGAGCCGCGCTTTACCTGCAATCTGTACTTCCAGAAACAGGCCGAAGCCTATGCGGTGCTGCAGGACCTGGCCTCAATCTTCCACGGCCTGGCCTTTTGGGACGGCAGCCAGATCGTGGTCAATGCCGATATGCCGGGTGATCCGGTGTACACCTACAACCAGACGCAGATCCTGAACAACGGCGCCATCAAGTACGAAGGCACCCGGGCCCGCGACCGCCATACGCTCTACATGGTGTCCTGGGATAACCCGGACCAGGGTTTCGAAACCGACAAGGAGCCGGTATTCGACGATGAGGCAATGGTCGAGCTCGGCGGCATGGTCCGTGAAACCACCGTCGGCGCTATTGGATGCACCTCTCTGGGCCAGGCCCAGCGCGCTGGGCAGTGGGCGGCCTTGACCGAAAAGCTACAGACCCAAGGCGGCGTGTTCCGTGTTGGTCTCGATGGTGACATCCCGAAGCCTGGTCAAGTCATCGCCGTGGCGGACCCGATGTTGGTTGGCCGGAACAATGGCGGGCGCATATCGGCGGCGGCTGGGCGCGTGGTGACGCTCGACCGTGACACCACCGTGCCGGTGGGCGCTCGTCTGATGGTCAACCTACCCAGCGGCAAGTCTGAGGGACGGGTAGTGAAGTCTGTTGCCGGTCGTGACGTGACCGTGATGGCGGATTTCAGCGAGCAGCCCCAGGCGGAAAGCGGATGGATTCTTGATTACGAAGACCTGAAGCTGATGCAGTTCTACGTCCGCAACGTCACGCGGCCGGAGTGGCACCAGTTCCAGTTCGAAGTGATCCAGCACGACCCGAGCAAATTCGACGCTATCGACAACGGCGCCGTGGTCGACACCCGGCCAATCACCGGGATTCCTGTCGGTACCCAGGACGCCCCGGCGCGAGTGATGCTGAGCCAGCACGTAGTGATCGAGCAGGGCATTGCTGTCACCGTCATGTCGATTGCCTGGGACGCGGCGCCAAACGCCGTGGGTTATGACGTCGAATGGAAGTGGGGCGCTCGCGAGTGGGTTCCGGTACCGCGTACCGGTGAACTGATGGCCGATGTGCGCGGTATCTATTCCGGGCAGTACATGGCCAGGGTGCGGGCGGTGAGTGCGCTCAACGTTTCGTCGATCCCTGTCACGTCAGCGCTGACCAGCCTGGAAGGCAAGGTAGGCTTGCCGCCGGCGGTGGCGTTCCTGACCACAACCAGCGAACTGTTCGGGATCAGCATCAAGTGGGGTTTCCCACCAGGTGCAGAAGACACCCAGCGTACCGAGATCTGGTATGGCCCTGCGAACGACCTGGGCGCGTCGACCAAGCTGGCCGACCTGGCATACCCTCAGGCTGACTATCGCATGCAATCGCTGCTGGCTGGTGCAACCCTGTTCTTCTGGGCGCGCCTGGTGGATCGTACCGGCAACGTGGGGCCGTTCTATCCGATCGGTAATGGCGTGATGGGTCAGGCCAGTTCTGATGCAGGGCCGATTCTTGAGCAGATCAAAGGGAAAATTGACGAGAGCGCGATCGGCAAAGAGCTTAACGACCGAATCGACTTGATCGACGGTAGTGGCCCCGGATCCGTCAACGCGAGGATCGATCAGGCCGTTCAAGACTTCGCCGACGCTCTGGCATACGACCCTGAGAAGCCCTACGTTAAAGGCGATATGGTACGCCAAGGACAGCGGATTTATCAGGCAGAAGGGCCTGTAGCTGCGGGGATCGCTCCTCCGGCAGCTCCGTGGAAGGACATCGGTTCAACTCTCGAAGAGGCCAATGCGCTTGCGGGCGAGGTCCACCAGAACACCCTGGATATCGCCGAGGTTGATGGCAAGCTGGTTGCAACATCTGAAAAGGTTGATGGGGTTTACGCTCAGGTCAATCCAACCTATGCAGGCGACACGACCACCAACGCCGGCGACAACACTGTCAGCGCGGGCGTGTGGTCCGTATGGTCTGCAATTGCCGAGGGTGATTACGCTCAAAGCAAGCGCACTGACTTGGTTGAAGCCTCGGTAAACGCCAACACTGCCGCGATATCAACCGAGACCACGGCGCGAGTCTCTGCCGACACTGCCCTGGCTCAACAAATCACTACTCTTGGCGCACAAGTTGGGGGCAACTCTACCGCTATACAAACGGAAACGGCGGCTCGGGTAGCGGCAGATGGGGTGCTTGGCCAGCAAATTACGACCGTAGAAACCAATCTCAATGGGGCCAACCTGTCGATCGCACAGAACGCCGAAGCTATTCAGGACGTCGACGGCAAGGTTTCTGCTACATGGTCGGTGCGCCTGCAGTACACCTCGGCTACAGGTGAATATAAATATGCCGGTGTGGGGCTCGGCCTAGAAAACGGCCCTGGCGGCTTACAGTCCAAGTTCATTATCGACGCGGACATGTTCGCCATTGGGCAGGGCGGCACAATTCCGTTTGCTGTAACGGACGGTCAGACGTTCATTAAAGCCGCGTTTATCCAAGATGCCTCCATCACCAATGCCAAGATCGGCAACTACATCCAATCGAACAACTACGTTGCTGGTACCAGTGGCTGGAAGCTGTTCTTCGATGGGACGTTTGAGATTAATGGCGCATTCGGTGGGCAGGCCAGGCAGGTGATTAATAACCGAGGTGGCAAGGTCTATGACGAAAATGGTGTTAAACGATACCAGTGGGGAGACCTTTCCGCATGAGTTATGGAATAAGGATATGGGGGGCTGACGGAGCTCTCCAGCTGGATGAAACATCCTTTACTGTCAGGGTTATTTATTCGGCGCTCGTACCAAAAACGGCTGGGCGCTTTGTTGATATACCCATACCCGGGGTTACGCCAAGCAAGGATTCTTGCGTGTGCATCCCTGTGGTCCCCTACCTAACTACTGGGCAGCAGGTAAGCGCAATAGCTTTCACGCCGTACGTCTACGAGGGATATGTAAGGGTTTTTTTCGGAAGCCCAGCAGCAACTACGGGGCCGACCGGAACAACTACCCAGAGACTTATAGTCACGAGGTATAGGTAATGACGTACGGACTTACATTCACAAACAACGACAACGTAGTAACGCTTGACTCTGAATTCGCAAGACTTGTAATTCTTGATAGCGGCACATGGGGCGGAAGCGGCGGGATAGGGATTGCATTTTCAAGTGTAATTACAACCGATGAGCCCCCTTTAGTTTTTGTCAGGCCAGATCAAGATGACTACTTTGCATTCTGCCTGGTGCAAGGCGAACCAGGGAACTGGCACGCCTTTAGGTTCAACACCCTGAAGGGAAGTCATTCAAGCGGGAAGTGGTTTATCGCTGCATTCAAGTCCTCGCCAATTGCTGATTACGGTCTAAGGCTATGGGATGCAACCTCGAAGATTATTTTTGATAGCGGGACGCCGTGCGCGCAATTCACTCGCACCATATCCGCCTGGAACTACCTCGGGGCAGAGCAAACACAGCCAGGAGTTTACAGGTATAGCTGGTCCGCTTTTTCACCGATCAACACTGGCGACTACATGCTTTTAAACAATATCGCCATGGACATGGCGGGCACGGTATCAAGACAGGGCGTAGTCCAAGCGGTCTGGGATTACGGCGGGAACAGGCTGGTGATTCAAGCTACTGGAGTAGACCTACCGACCGCGCAGTATATCTCGGTAGTCTTTGCGAAGCCGATTTCTTAAATTAGATCAAGAGAACCCACCCATGGCCAGACAGGCAATTAACCTCGGCGTATTGCCGAACGGTGCAGGGGGCGATACTACGCGTTCTGCGAACATAAAAATTAACGATATGACGCAAGAGCTTTATATTGCGCTTGGTGCTGACGGAAGCGGCGCGCTCCCTGGGGCTCTTCCATTATCGAAGGGCGGCACGGGCGCTAACAGTCTTGCAGGGGCCAAAACTGCACTTGGTATTTCTGATCCCATTGTGTGGGGTATTAATGCCAACGGTACATTCGTCAAGTTTCCCGATGGCACGATGTTTTGTTCTGGGACAAGGATGTCTGTTTCTGTTGTCGCAAATGTCAGGGCGGATTTTTACCCAACCTTTCCGGCTGATTTTATCCAGACTCCGACGCTTGTGCCGACGCTTGAGTATCCATCTGTTTCTGACGGTAATGGCACTACTGTTAAGCGGTTCACCGGTACGGCCATAGGCGGTACTCAGGCCTTATTGCAGATTACTTCTGGAGAAAACAACACTTACATGGTCGGTTATATCGCAATGGGAAGGTGGAAGTAATGATTATTAAACTGTCTCCATATTCTCCGATTGATCCATCTGCAACGCTTGAAATCAAAAAGCGCAGCGACGTACTCACAATCAACGGTGAGCGTTACGACTTCAGGCCCCTTCCGGAAGGGGCTACGCTTCCGATGGAGGCTATCTCCGGGACGTGGATCTCTCAACCTGTTCGCCGCGTAGATGGTGAGCTGATTATCACCATTCGTTTTCCGGTTGGGCCCGAGGCAACGGCAGCGGCGCTGTACCCGGCCGACATCATCAATCCACCTGATGGCAATGTGAGGCTTCCCCAGTGAGCAATATCGATTACAGCATGATGAAGACGGCCGAGCAGCTGCAGCAAGAGCGTGAGCGTGAGGCGCTGGAGGCTGCCCTGGCTTCGCGGCGGGCGGCGTACCTCTCCGAGTCGGATCCGCTGCGCCTGGAAGCTGATTACGACGCCTTAAGCCAGGGGCTGGAGCCCGACTACGCCGAGTGGCTGGCATCCGTAGCGGCGATCAAGCAACGCTTCCCGCTGCCAGCCGCCGCCGAGACCGTGAGCGACTGAGTTTTAGCTGTACACCGCCACCCGCCATCGAGCGGGTTTATTTTTGCCTGGAGAAAAGCATGACCACTTCCGAAAAAGACCGGGACATCCTGGCGCGCACGCTCTGGGGTGAAGCCCGTGGCGAGGGGCTGGCCGGCCAGATCGCCGTGGCCTGGACCATCCGCAACCGCGTGCTCGACGGTAAGGCCAAGTCCTGGTGGGGGGAGGGCTACGCCGGCGTGTGCCTGAAGCCATGGCAGTTCAGCTGCTGGAACCAGAACGACCCGAACTACGCCTACCTCAGCGGCGCGAAGCCGATCCCGGCCGCGCAGTTCGCACAGGCACAGTGTGCTGCTGACCAGGTGATGGCCGGCGCGGTGCCTGACCCAACCGGCGGGGCCACGCACTACTACGCAACCACGATGCCCAAGGCTCCGTCCTGGGCGGCGAAGGCCAAGCAAACGCTGCGCCTGGGGCACCACATCTTTTTCAAGGACGTGCCGTGATGACTCCCGTCCAGAAGCTGGCAGGACTCATCCTGGCGACCATCCTGCTGGTGATTCTTGGTATGGGCGGTGGTGTGTGGCTGGCCGCACGGCATTACAGGCCGATGCTGGATGCCGCGAACACTGACTTGGCCGCCGCCAGGTCAGCCCGGGACAACCTTGAAGCGTTGGCAGGGGAGCAGGGCAGAAAGCTCGGCGACCTGGTGCTAGCTGGCGAATTGCGGGAGCGTAACGCCGCACTAGCGCATGAGAAAGCCCTGCAGGAGGCCCAGCCCGACTACGCGGCAGCCAATCAGCTTTTGCAGGGGCGAACCGGCGGCGATCCGGCCCAGGCCGCTTCATTGATCATCGATCAGGAGTTGGGGTTATGAAATTTCTGATAATGGGGTTTGTATTGGTACTTCTTGCGGGGTGTGCGGGCAAGGACCCTGAGGTGCGCATTGTGCGAGTGGAGGTGCCGGTACTGGTGCCCTGCAAGACGAAGATGGTGGACGTCCCGGCCTGGGCGGCAGCAGGACTCCATAAATCAGACAGCTTGGAGCTCAAGGTGAGGGCGCTTTTGGCCGAACGTAGGCAGAGAATCGGATATGAGCGGGTATTGCTGTCAGCTGTAACCGCGTGTTATTAGAGGTGGGTAAAGAACTCATTGAGAATTGATGTGAATCATAAAATAGATGTGTATCTGTCTAGGGCTACTAGTGTAGTGCAGATAGGGTTGTTTGTAGTTACCCTGCTTACATTGTATTTTACAGTTATTCCACTTTATAAAAGTGCTCAGCTTGAGGAGGCTCTCGCCAAAAAAGAACTTGAATTGGATATGCTAAACAAGCAGATTTCAGACCTTTACATTAGGGTCCGTACCGCCGACGTGAGTAACCTTGTAGATGAGGCTGTTAATTGTAGTGGCTGGCGTCAGCTAGCCTTGGGTCAAGCAAAGGACGGAGCATCGTTCTCTAAAGATATCGCAGGGTGTATTGATGATGTATTAAATTCGTACGATTTGTCACGACTTAAAAGTGTGGATAGGCTCGTATTAAAAGACTTGGTTTCAACTATTAAGTTGCAGGCTAAGGAGGCCCAAAATAAATACTGGGCAAAGTATGATGGTTACGCCAACCAATTAAGACTTGATCCATCAACAGCGTTGCCCGAACCCGAAGACCATTTATCAAAGAAGCTTGACGATCTAATGCAGGAAATTGGCGTGAGTATTGTGATTTCTCCCGAGGATGAACTCCACAGAAAATTGACTCATGGCAAATCCGCCATCGAGTTGGAGTATTTTCAACATGTAACCTCGATAATTCGCGGGATGTCGAATGTTCGGTGGGTGGATTGATCGCGCTGCGGGCGTGCCAGGCGTATGTCAGGGCTGTGGCCCCCTCAATACTTTCAACTCCAGCAGCAGCCGCTGATTCTCCCTGAAGAGGTGGTCGCGTTGATCGGTCACCAGGTCGACGCTTCGAAAGCTTCTCTTGTCAGTCTGGTCATTGCCCATCGCCGATATGCGCTCAAGGGCGTCCCTCAGTGCCGTCTCTGCCGACGCTTTTCCGGTGGCGAGCAGGTCATTCATCTGGACCAGGCCCGCAACGTTCTCCCGCGCTTTGCTCAGCAGGCGATAGGCGGTTGTGAGCTCGTCCTCGAGTAGCGCGCACTGGTGCTTGTACATTTCCAGGGGCGTAGGGCACCCAAGCCACGTCGAGGTGTCTTCGTCGATGTTCATTGTGGGGCAATCCGAATGCTGTATGTGCATACAGTAATCGAGGTTTGCGGGTTGTGCGATGTGAGGCGACGAACTGCAGGTGTTCCCGACGATCAGTCAGGGAGCGTTGAAAACGGCCAAGGTTAGCTTGATGAACTCTTCGTTGCGGTCGATGGTGTCCAATGCGCCGCGAACGTTGTCGGCCACTTCGGTGCCGCCTTGCTGCTCAACCCAATTTGTCAGCTCCATGATGGCCGCTTCAAGGGCGAGTTGGTTTTCGTTGATTTTGGACAGCAGGGAAGGGAGCAGGTCAGAGTTCGGCATCGGTGTTCCTCCTTGGAGTGAACAGCGTAGCAGTTGGGTTGCTTGGTGGTGGATTGTGTTCGGTCGGCAGGACGCCGGGGGAGGGGGTTAATCTTGTACCACTTTTTGTACCAATGACCGTGTTTGCCAGGGTAAATCCGGGTGTTTCTGAGGGAGCAAACCCCCGGACTCATTGGCTTCTACTACTTACCACTACCCATTGAAAATCGCTGTGTAATTCTGTTCCAGGGACATGAAACTACCTGTGGGATTTTCGCAAAGTGCAAGGGTACGGTGGCCGGCAGATCGCTGCAAGCGTGGGTTACTCGTCACGCCCTTCGAGCATCGTGCGCTTGAGCATCACATACACCGCCCCGGCACCGCCATGGCGCGGTTGGCAGGAGGTGAAACCGAGCACTTGGGTGTGCTGGCGCAACCAGGTGTTGACGTGGCTTTTGATCATCGGGCGCTTGCCGTCCAGGCGCACGGCCTTGCCGTGGGTCACGCGCACGCAGCGGATTTCGAACTTGGTGGCTTCGGCCAGGAAGGCCCAGAGGGTTTCCCGGGCCTTTTCCACAGTCATGCCGTGCAGGTCGAGGCTGCCTTCGAAGGGGATCTGTCCGGCCTTGAGCTTGCGCACCTGGCTTTCCTGGACCCCGTCGCGGGACCACATCAACTCGTCCTCGGGGCTGACGTCAATCACGAACTGGTCCGACAGACCGTCCACCGTGGTGGCATCCGTACGCACCGTGGCCGCCTGGCGCAGTTTGGCGATCTGTGCGCGGTCGGTCTTGGGTTTGCCGGTGTCGGCACGGTCGTGCTTGATCGGCTTGACACCGCGCAGCTCGTTTTTGAACAGGGAAAAATCGTCGTCTTGCATGTCAGCCTCCGCGAAGGGCGGGCAGTTTACCCAAATCGAGGCGGTTGATGCGGGACAAAACGCTATCAGTGTTCCCTCAATCGTGCTTTTTCATCAGGTGCGAGGCGATGTTCAGGGACAGCGGCTGGTGCATACGGCGCCGGCAACGGCGCCACCACCAAATTCCCAGCCACAGGATCAACAGCCCGCCGGCCAACAGCAGCGCCGCGCCGCCGGGGCTGGTATTGAGCTCGCCGAGCGCGGGCGAATGGCCCAGCAGCGCGGCTGCACCCGCCAACGAAAGCAGCAAGCCAAACAGCGCGAGCAACGCAGCAAACGCTACGCCCAGGCGCAGACGCCAGTTGCTCGGGCCCTTGGGGCGCAAGCGACGAGCGTCAAAACCATCGGATATCTTCATTCCGACCTTTCCTCCAGGGTATCGGCCCTTCGACCGGAAGATAAACAACTTGTTCCGGGCTGGGAGGCAATTGCGGTAAATGACAGGCTTTAGCGGATGAGCGGGGCCTGAGGTGGCCGCGCCGCTCATCAACAGTGCGATCAGATCAGATCTTGGGTCAAGGCGAGGGTGGCGAAGTTGTCGGCCATGATGGCCATTTCCGTTTGCTGCACATGTTCGGCGCTGAGGATGCCGCCCTTGTAAGGCAGGTCGCGGGTGGCGCAGGCGTCTTCCACCAGGGTGCAACGAAAGCCCAGGTTCTTCGCTGCGCGCACCGTGGTGCTGACGCTGGAGTGGCTCATGAAACCACAGACGATCAAGTCCAGGGAGCCCAGCTCCTGCAGGGTTTTTTCCAGCGGCGTGCCGTGGAAAGCGCTGGGCAGCAGCTTGCCGATGATGGTTTCGTCATCGTGCGGCTCCAGGCCGGGGATGAATTCGCCGCGCTCGCCCTGAGGGTCGAACAGGCCGCCGACGGTGCCCAGGTGACGGACATGCACGATCGGGCGCCCGGCCTTGCGGGCGGCAGCACTCAGTTGCTTGATGTTTTCCACGGCGGCGTCCATGCCCGACAGGGCGAGCGGGCCGCTCAAATATTCTTTCTGGGCATCGATGATCACAAGGGTCGCGTGGCTCAAATTGGCCGGTGCGTAACCGCGACCGCTGAGTTGAAACATCGTCTTTGGAACGGACATTCTGGGGCTCCTGTGAGTGGGGCTTTTGCGACATTGTCCTCTGGCTGAGCGGTTCTGTGAATCGCTACTAACGTAAGGTGCGCCGTTGTTGGCCTACAGCCATGTCAAGAGGGACAGCGGTATAACAGAAAAACCTTGAATCAGGTTGAGTCTGACGCGCCGTCGCAGTTTTTCATACATCGTCCGTACAGCTTAAGGCTGTTAGAATTGCCAGTCGTTTTTTCCTGGAGCTTGCCCCCGTGATCACTTCCCGCCTGCGCACCTTGCGCGACCATATCCGTTGGGCTGTCAGCCGTTTCCATGGGGAAGACCTGTTTTTTGGCCATGGTACGGACAATGCCTGGGACGAAGCCCGGCAATTGGTACTGGGTGCACTGCACCTGCCTTGGGAAATTGCCGACAGCTACCTGGATTGCAACCTCGAAGAAGAAGAGATTTCCCACGTACAGCGTCTGCTGCATCGTCGTATCCACGAGCGCGTGCCCACTGCCTACCTGTTGAAAGAAGCCTGGTTCTGCGGCATGTCGTTTATCGTCGACGAGCGCGTGCTGATCCCGCGCTCACCGATTGGCGAGTTGATCGAAAACCGCTTTGAACCCTGGCTGGCCCAGCCGCCGGCGCGCATCCTTGACCTGTGCACCGGCTCCGGTTGCATCGGCATCGCCTGTGCCTACGAGTTCCAGGAAGCCGAAGTGGTGCTGGGGGACTTGTCCTTCGAAGCGCTGGAAGTCGCCAACCAGAACATCGAGCGCCATGGCGCCGACGAGCGCGTGTACACCGTGCAGGGTGATGGCTTCGACGGTTTGCCCGGCCAGCGTTTTGACCTGATTGTGTCCAACCCGCCGTATGTCGATGCCGAAGACTTTGCCGACATGCCCGATGAATACCAGCACGAACCCGAATTGGGCCTGGCCTGCGGTGACGATGGCTTGAACCTGGTGCGCCGGATGTTGGCCGAGGCGGCCGATCATCTGACCGAGAAGGGCTTGCTGATTGTCGAGGTGGGCAACAGCCAGGTGCACGTTGAAGCGCTGTACCCGGAAGTGGATTTTGCCTGGCTGGAGTTCCAGAACGGCGGGCATGGCGTATTCATGCTGACGGCGGAGCAGTGCCGGGCCCATCAGGCGGTGTTTGCCTCTCGCGTCTGATCAGGCGGAACTGAATGTGGGAGCGGGCTTGCTCGCGAAAGCGATGGATCAGTCAATACATGTACCGACTGATCCGCCGCTTTCGCGAGCAAGCCCGCTCCCACATTTGATTTGTATTGTTCAGTGAAATCGAGTGGTCAGCGATGCGTCGCAATCCAGATCAATAATCCCGCCTGGAACACGGTAAACGCCACCAGGCAGGTGATGGTGAAGCGCAAGCCGCTGTCCTCGCGCTTGAACTTGATGACCTTTTCTTCCTCGTGGCGCAGCTTCACTTCCTGCTCGGCCAGGTTTTGTTCGGCCTGTTGCAGCATCTGCGCCGCTTCGAGGATTTCCACGAACTGCACCTTCTCGGTGTTCCAGCTGTCCAGCACTTCGCTGACCTTGCCCGGCTGCACATGGCCTTTCAGGTGCTGGACATCGGCATAGGCCACATCAAAACCCTGGATCCGCAAAAAGTGGTCGCGACGCAGGCGCGTGGCTTCGTTCAGCGCGTCCTTGTTCGCCAGGTCGACGCCGTCGACGCGATAGTGCGACCACTTCTTTTTTGCCCACGCAGCGCCCTGGGCTACCAGGAAGCGGCCAAGGCCTCGGTTCGCGGGTTCGATTTCCAGGCTGTTGTTTGGGCCGAAGTGCACGCGGTGGGTGGCATGATCGACCCACACATCCAGGTGATTCTGTTCGCGCCGCACCCGTTGGGCAGGCAACTGGATGACCATGCGCAGCAGGCTGTGGTCCTTGTTGTTGCGCTCGGCGTAGCCAAACTGCACAAAGCGCAAGGGCCGGGCGCCGGTTGCGCGATCGGTGGCCAAGGGCGCCAGGCGCAGCATTTTGAAGTGTTCGGCCTCAACCTCTGCCCACGGCAGCGCAGCCGCAGCCGCCGCTTCGGTGTCGGCGGTGGTTTCGGCGGGAGGTTGTGGTACTGCTTCGGTGTTCGTCATTCGGCGCGATCCTGTCCAAGCCCAGCTAGTCGACAGGCTTTTTGCTGTCGACCTTGTGCTTATCGGCCGTTCTTTCCAGGACTGGAGGGTAAATAGTGGGTTATCGGTGGCGAAGTCCGTCGATAAAGCCAACCAGACGCCTACCCAGTGCATCGGCGAGGGGCAATTGTGGATTGTTGTAGGAGCTCAACTGCTGCTTCACCTCGTTGGGCACGATGCGCATGACGTGGTTCATGCCGGGAATCACCGCCAATTCGGCGTCGGGTTTGGCCTGCTTGAGCTTCTGGGCATCGGCGACCCCTACTTGCAGGTCGGTGGTGCCCTGGACAATCAGGGCCGGCATCGTCAGGCGGGCGAACGCCGCTGCGGGGTCCGCACGAAACAGGCTGATCAGGTACGGCTGCACGCTGGGACGGAAAATACCCTGCAGCGGGCCCGGCACATCAGCATCCACCTGGCCGGCCTTGAGCCTGTCGAGGATCTGGTTGCTGCGCAGCAGCAGGGCCGGCGGCAGGTGATCCGCCAATTGCTGGCGAATCACCTGGTCCACCGGGCGGGCGCTGCCGGACAGGGAAATCACCCCGTCGGGATTGAGTTCAGGGGCGGCGAGGGCAGCCACCAACGCGCCTTCACTGTGCCCCAACACCACCAGGCGCCCGAAGCGCGGATCGGCCTTGAGCGATTTGCCCCAGGCCACGGCGTCGGCCACATAGGCGTCCAGCGTCAGGTTGCGCTCGTCTGGCGTGGCCTTGAGGCTGGCGGCCACGCCGCGTTTGTCGTAGCGCACGCTGGCAATGTTATGGCGCGCCAGCACCCAGGCCAGGCGCTTGAGGCTGTCATTGCGCGCGCCTTCGGCACTGTTGCCGTTGCGGTCGGTGGGGCCGGAGCCTGCAATGATCAGCACTACAGGCACGGGTTTGTCGGATTGGGGCAGCAGTAATGAGCCAAACAGCTCGCCGCTGCCGGTGTCCAGGCTGATGGGTCGTTGCAGTACGACAGGGCTGGCGGCGTGGGCGACGCTACAGAACAGGGTGAGGGTAAACAGCAAAACTCGCAGCATCATCGCGCCATCATGAGGAAGGTGCCGGTTGGACCAACGTCTACCGGGAAGGTTTCGAGGATGAACTACTGGGTGAGCCTGCGTATACTGGCGCGCTTAGTTATCACGGTTGAGTTGATTCAACTGATTTCACGGAGCGCTCTGCATGTCCGGCAATACCTACGGCAAGCTGTTCACTGTCACCACCGCGGGCGAAAGCCATGGTCCGGCGTTGGTCGCCATTGTCGACGGCTGCCCGCCCGGCCTTGAGCTGTCCCTGGACGACCTGCAGCGCGACCTCGACCGCCGCAAGCCCGGCACCAGCCGCCACACCACCCAGCGCCAGGAGCCCGACGAAGTCGAGATCCTCTCCGGCGTGTTCGAGGGTCGCACCACCGGTTGCGCCATCGGCCTGCTGATCCGCAACACTGACCAGAAGTCCAAGGACTACTCGGCGATCAAGGATCTGTTCCGCCCGGCCCACGCCGACTACACCTACCACCATAAATACGGTGAGCGCGACTACCGTGGCGGCGGCCGCAGTTCGGCGCGGGAAACCGCGATGCGCGTGGCCGCCGGAGCCATTGCCAAGAAGTACCTGGCAACCCAGGGCATCCTGATTCGTGGCTATATGAGCCAACTGGGCCCGATCGAAATCCCGTTCAAGACCTGGGACAGCGTGCAAGACAACGCTTTCTTCAGCCCCGACCCGGACAAGGTGCCGGAACTGGAAGCCTATATGGACCAGTTGCGCCGCGACCAGGATTCGGTGGGCGCGAAGATCACCGTGGTCGCCGAAGGGGTGATGCCGGGCCTGGGCGAGCCGATTTTCGACCGCCTGGACGCCGAACTGGCCCACGCGCTGATGAGCATCAACGCGGTCAAGGGCGTGGAAATCGGCGCCGGCTTCGCCTGTGTCGCCCAGCGCGGCACCGAGCACCGCGATGAGCTGACCCCCGAAGGTTTTGTCAGCAACAATGCGGGTGGCATTCTCGGCGGTATCTCGTCCGGCCAGCCGATTGTGGCGCACCTGGCGCTCAAGCCGACCTCGAGCATCACCACGCCGGGGCGTTCGATTGATGTGCATGGCAACCCGGTGGATGTGATTACCAAGGGCCGCCATGACCCGTGCGTCGGCATCCGCGCCACGCCGATTGCCGAAGCAATGATGGCCATTGTGCTGATGGACCATCTGCTGCGGCACCGTGGGCAGAATGCCGATGTGCGCGTGACTACTCCGGTGCTGGGCCAGCTGTGACGGTCTGACCGTGACAGCGCTCCCGTACTGGCGACTTTCCAGCTTCTATCTGTTCTATTTCGCCCTGCTGGGGGCGACGGCGCCGTTCCTGGCGCTGTACTTCCATCATCTGGGGTTCTCCAGCGCGCGCATTGGCGAGTTGGTCGCAATCCCGATGCTGATGCGCTGCGTGGCCCCCAATATCTGGGGCTGGCTGGGTGACTACACCGGGCGGCGCCTGGCCATTGTGCGGTTTGGCGCGGTGTGCACGCTGCTCAGTTTTTCGCTGATCTTTGTCAGCCAGAGCTATGCCTGGCTGGCATTGGTGATGGCCCTGCACGCGTTCTTCTGGCATGCGGTGCTGCCGCAGTTCGAGGTCATCACCCTGGCGCACCTGCAAGGTCAGACCTCGCGCTACAGCCAGGTCCGCTTGTGGGGCTCCGTCGGGTTTATCCTCGCGGTCGTCGCCCTGGGGCGCCTGTTCGAGGCCCTGAGCCTGGACATCTACCCGGTGGCGATCGTGTTGATCATGGCCGGCATCATCGGTGCCAGTTGGTGGGTGCCCAATGCCCAGCCGGCTGCCACCGGTGGTCGCGGTGCCGGCGACGGCTTCCTGCGGCAACTGCGCAGCCCTGGCGTGCTGGCGTTTTACGCCTGTGTCGCGTTGATGCAAATGAGCCACGGCCCGTACTACACCTTCCTCACCCTGCACCTGGAAAACCTCGGTTACAGCCGCGGTGTGATCGGCCTGCTGTGGGCCTTGGGTGTGGTGGCGGAAGTGTTGATGTTCATGGCCATGAGCCGGATTCTCACGCGCTTCTCGGTGCGCCGGGTGCTGGTGGCCAGTTTCCTGTTGGCCGCGTTACGCTGGCTGTTGCTGGGGTCGTTCGCCGAATTCCTGTGGGTGCTGTTGCTCGCCCAGGTGCTGCATGCCGCGACCTTTGGCAGCTTTCATGCGGCGGCCATTCAATTTGTGCAGCGCAGCTTCGGTGCGCGCCAGCAAGGCCAGGGCCAGGCCTTGTATGCGGCGCTGGCCGGCACCGGCGGCGCGCTCGGCGCCTTGTATTCCGGGTACAGCTGGAACCAGTTGGGGCCGACCCTGACCTTCAGTATCGCCAGCCTCGCGGCCCTGGCCGCCGCGTTGATCATGGCGCTGCGCTTGCCCGAGGAACAGCCGTGAGCCCGGCCCATCATCTGCAGACTCTTACCGCCCGAGGACCCCTTTTATGAGCATTCTTTGCGTTTATCACCTTTCTACCCCGGACACCCCGAACAAGGTCTTGACCCACGCTGACGATATTGCCTCGACCCTGGCCGAGCAGGGCGTGGGCTTCGAACGCTGGCAGGCCAGCACCCGTGTCGAGGCCGGCGCCAGTGCTGCCGAAGTGACGGCGGCGTACCAGGAGCAAATTGACAGCTGGATGACGGCACAGGGCTACGCGCAGGTGCAAGTGTTGAGCGTGAACCGCGAGCACCCGCAAAAGGTTGCCCTTGCCGCAGGTTTGCGCGATGAGCATTACCACGGGGCTGATGAGATCCGCTTGTTCGCCGCCGGCCGTGGTTTGCTCGGCCTGCATATCGGCGACTATGTCTACACGGTGCTCTGCGAAAAACACGACCTGCTGCGCATACCGGCCGGCATGCCACGCTGGTTTGACCTGGGGGAGGAGCCGCGTGTGGTCGCGATCAGTCTGTTCCAGACGGCGTCCGGGGCTGAGGCGCAAGTGACCGGCAGCGGGATCGCCCAAGGTTTCCCGGGGCTGGATGATTGACCTTAGTTCACTATCCGCAAACTTATTCAATATGCTCAAGTTGGATAAGTTTGTGGGAATGAACTCTATAGTTTGTAAGTTCCAGCTATTTGTCTGAGGGTCGATGTGTTAACCCTTGGCTTTATGTAACTCTCCCGTCGCTGTGTACCTATCTGTCAATAGGAGTTGTCCGAATATTGACAGTGCAAACCACTACGAAAGGGAGAGGCAGCATGAGCAGTCCAGAGGAGCCCACCCCATCCGTACCTGGGCCGGCGGTCAGTGTGGCAACAGATGTTTGTGAGCAGGCGTGCGACGACAGGGCAGGCGACGCACAGTCGTTGCCGGATAAGCCGCTGACGGCCAAGGAGTTGGAAATACTGCGCTGGGCCACGGAGGGCAAGACAGTGTGGGAGATCAGCCGGATCCGCTGTGTCTCACAGGCCACGGTGAAGTTTCACCTGCGCAATATCTACGGCAAGTTGCACGTCAATAACCGGGTCCAGGCGGTGAGTGAAGCGATCAGGCGCGGGTTGTGCGGATAAAAAAGGGCCGTGAAGCGCAATGGCTTCACGGCCCTGGGAAACGCAGTGGTACTTATGCCGAATGGTAGGTCGGCAGGGCAAAGCGGTGCTGGCTTTGCAACATCGAAATCTGCGGCAACTCGCTGGCTTGTTCTGCCAGGTCGCGGCGGATAGCGCTGATGACCCAGGTCAGTTGGTCGGCAGTGTGCAGCTGCTGGTACGAGATCGAGCGTTTGATCTGCTTGCCTTCGGTGTTGCGCAGGGTCAGCAGGATCCCACCGTCAGGACGTGCCTGGGTGGTGACGTCGTAGTTGGAGAATACAGAAGCGAATTTATCTTGGATCAGGCTCATGTCTATCGGCTCCATTGGCTCGTGTTGTGCGGCATGGAGTGATAGGTGCAGTGATTGTGCCAGTATCGCGACTTATACAAAAACCTTATAAGTCAGTGACTTACAAAAAATAGAACTTTTCACTTTCGTGCAATATGCATGAATGGCCATCGTGCATCCTGCATTTTGCGCTATTGGGCGATGACGAACGGTATCGTGCGTCACCGGTGCCTGGGATACAAAACATTGCAAATCCCGCGTGTACAGCCAAGGAATGGCTGGCGTATTTTCCTGCAAGGCATTCAGGAGTGGTCCTACACCGCATGAAGGCCCGTGGACCCTACGAATAATAAGAAAAAGGACTTCTGTGCATGAGCAATCCCCATAGCGAGATGATTACCCTCGGCATGATGTTGCGTAAGGTGCCGACCATTGTCCGGGCCCTGCCACGGTTGGTGCGCGGTATCCGTGTCGCCAATATCACTGACCCCGACCAGCCGTGCGGCCTGGGCTGGACCTTCGAACAGGCCACCCAGCGCAACCCCGAAGGCGCCGCGCTGTTGTTTGGCGACCAGGTGCTCAGCTACCGCCAGGCCAACCAGCACGCCAATCGCATCGCCCATCATCTGCAGGCCCAAGGCATTGGCAAGGGTGATGTGGTCGCGCTGTTTATTGAAAACCGTCCCGAACTGCTGTTGACCGTGCTGGCGGTGGCCAAGGTCGGCGGCATCTGCGCCATGCTCAATACCGCGCAGACCCAGGCGGTGCTGGTGCATAGCCTGACCCTGGTCAACCCGGTGGCAATTGTGGTCGGCGCCGAACTGGTCGACGCCTACGACGCGGTACGTGAGCAGGTGGCGATTGATCCGCAGCGCACCTGGTATGTCGCCGATCAACAGGTGGCGCCTGTGCCCCAGGGCTATATCGACCTGATGGCCGCCAGCGCAGACTGTTCCACGGATAACCCGGCCAGCAGCCAACAGATCTACTTCAACGACCCGTGCTTCTATATCTACACCTCCGGCACCACCGGTTTGCCCAAGGCAGGTATCTTCAAGCATGGGCGCTGGATGAAATCCTCGGCCAGCTTCGGCACCATCGCCCTGGATATGGGGCCGGAGGACGTCGTCTATTGCACTCTGCCGCTGTACCACGCCACCGGGCTCTGTGTGTGCTGGGGCTCGGCGATTGCCGGCGCGTCGGGGTTTGCCATCCGCCGCAAATTCAGCGCCAGCCAGTTCTGGGACGATGTGCGCAAATTCAACGCGACCACCCTGGGCTATGTCGGCGAATTATGCCGCTACCTGATGGACCAGCCGCCCAGCGAACGCGACCGCGACAACCGAGTGGTGAAGATGATCGGCAACGGCTTGCGTCCGGGAGTGTGGGGGCCGTTCAAGGAGCGTTTTGGTGTGGGGCATATCTGCGAGTTGTACGCCGCCAGTGACGGCAATATCGGCTTCACCAACGTGCTGAATTTCGACAACACCATCGGCTTTTCCCTGATGCACTGGGCGCTGGTGGACTACGCCCACGACACTTGCGAGCCGATCCGTGGCAGCAATGGTTTTATGCGTGAAGTGCAGAAGGGCGGCCAGGGCCTGCTGCTGGCCAGGATCGACGACAAGGCGCCGTTCGATGGCTACACCGACCCGGAAAAGAACCGCAAGGTGGTCTTGAGCGACGTGTTCGAAAAGGGCGACCGCTACTTCAACACCGGCGATCTGTTGCGCAGCATTGGCTTTGGCCATGCGCAGTTCGTGGACCGCCTGGGCGACACCTATCGCTGGAAGGGCGAGAACGTCTCCACCACCGAGGTGGAAAACATCTTTATGCAGCACCCGCAGATCACCGAGGCGGTGGCCTACGGCGTGGAAATCGCCAACACCAATGGCCGCGCCGGGATGGCGGCGATTACCCCGTCCGAATCCCTGGCCACCCTGGATATGCAGGCGTTGCTGCAATTCGCCCAGAGCCAGATGCCGGCCTATGCGGTGCCGCTGTTCCTGCGGGTCAAGGTGAAGATGGAAACCACCGGCACCTTTAAGTACCAGAAGGTCCGTCTTAAGGAAGAGGCCTTCGACCCGCACAAGGTGGGGGACGATCCGCTCTACGCCTGGTTACCGGGCAGCGATACCTATGTGCCCGTGACCGTGCAGGTGCTGGCGGATATCCAGAGCGGAAAATATCGCTACTAGGGCGGCTCGATAGAACCTGGCTATTGTGGCTTTCGGCAAAAAAGGGGTGACAGGCGCGGCGCTGCTCGGGAAACTGACGGCCTTACGCCACACCTCACAGGGAGCCGCAGATGTCTGATCAAGCCAAACAAATGACCGAAGAAGAAGCCGCCGAATTTGCCGAGCAGGTCTTCGACGTGGCCCGCCGCGGTGATGCCGCCATGCTGGCTGCGCTGCTGGCCAAGGGCTTGCCGGTGAATCTGCGCAATCACAATGGCGATACCTTGTTGATGTTGTCCGCCTATCACGGGCACGCCGAGGCGGTGAAAGTGCTGCTGGAGTTCAAGGCCGATCCGCAGATCGCCAACGACAAGAACCAACTGCCGATTGCCGGTGCAGCGTTCAAGGGCAACCTGGCGGTGGTCAAGGCGTTGATTGAAGGCGGCACCCCGGTTGACGGCGCCTCTGCCGATGGCCGCACGGCGCTGATGATGGCGGCGATGTTCAATCGCACCGAAATGGTCGAGTACCTGATCAGCGTAGGGGCCAACCCCAAGGCCACGGATGCCCAGGGGGTAACGGCCCTGGTGGCGGCCCAGACCATGGGGGCAGCGGATACGACGGCGCAGTTGCAAAAACTGGTGTAGGCTTTGCGCCCTCAAAATCAGCCTTGCCACAGGATTCGCCCATGAACACCGCGCTCGTCGAACTCATCACTAAAATCAGTTCCGGTTGCCTGGGCGACGCCGAGATCGTGCGGATCGCCGATGAGGCCAGCCAGGCCTACGCCGATGCCGATGGGTTCCTGGCGGCCAACCCTGATATCAACTACGACGACACCTTCCCCATCCCGCTGGGCGAGTGGATTGTGGTCGGCAGCCTGCCGGAAACGGTGCTGTTCCAGGCCGACACCTACCAGGATCTGTTCGCCCAGATCGTTGCTTCCTTTGGTCCCGACGTTGCGTTCAACCTCAAGCCCAAGCAGTTGGCCAAGACCGAGGCGCTGACGGCCCTTAATCGCATCCAGATCCAGCTCGGCGCCATGAACCCGGAAAACGGCGGCTACACCCTGATGAATTTCAGCCAGTTGCTCGATGACGAAATCCAGGCCGTGCTGGTCTATGGCAATGACGTGCCGCGGGTGCTGGAATTGTGTGCCGAAGTCGGGATCAAGGGCGAACCGTCCCTGGAAGCCCTGCGCATTGCCGTCCACGTCTGAAATAAAACGGAACCCTGGCCAGGGCTGGCTATCCTAAACAGGCAAGCCCTCACTTAGGAGCGACACCATGGGTTCCACATTTAATGGTCTGATCGGGTTGATCATCCTGGCACTGGATATCTGGGCGATCATCAACGTGTTCAAAAGCGGCGCCAGCACCGGGGCCAAAGTGTTGTGGATCCTGTTGATCCTGCTGTTGCCGGTATTGGGCCTGATTATCTGGGCCATCGCCGGGCCACGGGGCAACGTGCGGCTCTGATCCTCTGCGGGCACAAGCATGTAAATAATGTGGGAGCGCGCTTACCCGCGACAGCGGTGTATCAGTACCAGATTGATTGGCTGACACACCGCTGTCGCGAGCAAGCTCGCTCCCACATTTGTCTGCGGCGTGTCCTGTAGATTTTTGTGTCCATCTATTCGCTGCACAAAATTTTCACACTTCATCCAAGACAATTCCCCCGCTTTATTTTCCTGCCTCGGTCAGTCTGTGCCGACAGGAGCGCTGCGCGATGAGTAATCGATAGCGTTGACGACGTTGATCGGGCAGCATCTGCCCACTGCGTAATACCCTGGACCCCTGTGCCTTTACTGGCCGGGGCAGGACGCCGCTGCATTCTTTCGTCACTTAAACCTCCAATGGGTCCTCAAACAACATGGCAAACCCGGACGCCCTGAATCAGCAGCGAGCTTCTACTCGTCTGCTGCAACCGACCGTCAAGTCCCACCTGGCCTACACGCTGCTTTGCGCCCTGGTCATGATGGTGATGCTCTCCCTGCTGCGCCTGGGACTGTTGGTGTACAACAGCGACATGATGCTCGACACCCCGGCCTCGACCTTCCTTGAAGCGTTCGTCAATGGCCTGCGCCTGGACTTGCGCCTGGTGGTGTACCTGAGCATCCCGCTGATCCTGGCCCTGTTCAGCGTGCGCGCCATGGCCGCCCGTGGGTTCTTCCGGTTGTGGCTGACCGTGGTCTCCAGCAGCGCGCTGTTCCTTGGCCTGATGGAGATGGACTTCTACCGCGAGTTCCACCAGCGCCTTAACGGCCTGGTCTTCCAGTACGTCAAGGAAGACCCGAAAACCGTGATGAGCATGCTCTGGTACGGTTTCCCGGTGGTGCGCTACCTGCTGGGCTGGGCCGTCGGTACCTTTATCCTGAGCATCGCCTTCAAGGGCGCCGACCGTGCGACGCGCCCCCGTGGCCCGTTCAGCGGTGGCACCGTCGGCACCCGCCAGGTCGCGCCGTGGTACAGCCGCATCGCGGTGTTCGTGGTGTGCCTGCTGATTGCCGTGGTCGCCGCGCGTGGCACCCTGCGCCAGGGTCCGCCACTGCGTTGGGGTGACGTGTACACCACCGACTCGAACTTCGCCAACCACCTGGGCCTCAACGGTACGTTGTCGCTGATCGGTGCAGCCAAGGCGCGCTTCTCCGAGCATCGCGAGAACGTCTGGAAAGCCACCCTGGAGCAGCCGCTGGCGACCCAGACCGTGCGTGACATGCTGGTGCTGCCTGACGAAAAACTGGTGGATACCGACACCGCCGCCGTGCGCCGTGACTTCACGCCGCCGGCCGAGAAGACCCTGCCGATCAAGAACGTCGTGGTGATCCTGATGGAAAGCTTCGCCGGTCACTCGGTGGGCGCCCTGGGCAGTGGCGGCAAAATCACGCCGTACTTCGACGAGTTGACCAAGGAAGGCCTGCTGTTCGACCGTTTCTTCTCCAATGGCACCCATACCCACCAGGGCATGTTCGCCACCATGGCCTGCTTCCCGAACCTGCCAGGCTTCGAATACCTGATGCAGACCCCGGAAGGCAGCCACAAGCTGTCGGGCTTGCCGCAGTTGCTCAGCGCCCGTGATTTTGACGACGTGTATGTCTACAACGGCGACTTCGCCTGGGACAACCAGTCGGGCTTCTTCAGCAACCAGGGCATGACCAACTTCATTGGCCGCAAGGATTTCGTCGACCCGGTGTTCTCCGATCCGACCTGGGGCGTGTCCGACCAGGACATGTTCGACCGGGGCCTGCAGGAGCTGAAGGCGCGCGAAGGCGGCAAGCCGTTCTATGCCCTGCTGCAAACCCTGTCCAACCACACGCCGTATGCCTTGCCGACGCCGTTGCCGGTCGCGCCGGTGACTGATCGTGGCCGTCTCAACGAGCATTTGACGGCCATGCGCTACTCCGACTGGGCCCTGGGCCAGTTCTTCGAGAAGGCCCGTAAGGAGCCGTACTTCAAGGACACCCTGTTTGTGATCGTCGGCGACCATGGTTTCGGTAACGAGCAACAGATCACCGAAATGGACCTGGGGCGCTTCAACGTGCCGCTGCTGTTGATCGCACCGGGCGTGCAGGACAAGTTCGGCGTGCGTGACCACACCGTGGGAACGCAGATCGACATCGTGCCGACCATCATGGGCCGCCTGGGCGGTGAAACCCGCCACCAGTGCTGGGGCCGCGACCTGCTCAACTTGCCGGAAGGCGACAAGGGCTTTGGCGTGATCAAGCCCTCGGGCAGCGACCAGACCGTGGCGTTGCTCACTGCCGACCGTGTGTTGGTACTGCCCAAGGAAATGCCACCGAAACTGTGGCAATACGAACTGGGCGCCAACCCGACCGGCAAGGTGATTCCCGAGTCGGCGGATGAGGCGCAACTCAAGCAGAAACTTGAGTCGTTCCTGCAAACCGCGACCAAGAGCCTGCTGGATAACACCGCAGGCGTGGTAGA
This sequence comes from Pseudomonas sp. FP818, assembly GCF_030687335.1. Taxonomy (NCBI): domain Bacteria; kingdom Pseudomonadati; phylum Pseudomonadota; class Gammaproteobacteria; order Pseudomonadales; family Pseudomonadaceae; genus Pseudomonas; species Pseudomonas sp. FP818. The sequence goes on from NZ_CP117427.1 coordinate 1,881,516, forward strand.
CGGCAAGCCGGACTAATCGCCCGGCAATAAAAAAGAGGCCTTCTTCAAGGCCTCTTTTTTTTGCATCTTTTTTAACGCTGGGGGGTTATATCTTGCCCAGCAACAACAGAATCAACAGCACCACCAGCACCGTACCGAGAATACCCGACGGCCCATAACCCCAGTTACGCGAGTGCGGGAATACCGGCAGGCCGCCGACCAGCAGGAGGATCAGAACAATGATAAGAATGAGGCTCATAGTTTGTTTTCCTTATTCGTCTTCTGAAAAGACCTGATTGTTAATTGTCAGAGCCGCACCTTTAAAACGGCCGCCTTAATCAATCCGACTCCTGCACTTTGCAGAAAATTCCCTGTTTTTTTAATCCGATTTGGCCGCTGGCTTATTTCGTTTTTAATTGTTGTGTTGTTGCGCACTTAGTTTAAAAAGATTGAACTTACCCCACGCCCCGGCATCCGACCGGGCCTTTGGTTTGCCCCGGGCATTCAGCAACTTGATGGTGCATGGGGCGGTGAATAACCTTCGCTACACTGGCGCGTACTTCTTCCCTGAATCACAAGGCTACTTCCTATGCAAAATCGCATGATGATCACTGGCGCCGGATCCGGCCTGGGTCGCGAAATCGCTCTGCGCTGGGCCCGCGAGGGCTGGCAGCTGGCCTTGTCGGATGTCAGCGAGCCGGGCTTGCAGGAAACCCTCGCGCGGGTGCGCCAGGCCGGTGGCGACGGGTTTATCCAGCGCTGTGACGTGCGTGACTACAGCCAGCTCACCGCCTTTGCCCAGGCCTGCGAGGTCAAGCTGGGCGGCATCGACGTGATCGTCAACAACGCCGGGGTCGCCTCTGGTGGGTTCTTCAGCGAGCTGTCCCTGGAGGATTGGGACTGGCAGATCGCAATCAACCTGATGGGGGTGGTCAAGGGCTGCAAGGCCTTCCTGCCGCTGCTGGAAAAGAGCAAGGGCCGGATCATCAACATCGCCTCCATGGCGGCCCTGATGCAAGGCCCGGCCATGAGTAACTACAACGTGGCCAAGGCCGGTGTGGTGGCGCTTTCGGAAAGCCTGCTGGTGGAGCTCAAGCAGCAGGAAGTCGGGGTGCACGTGGTGTGCCCGTCGTTCTTCCAGACCAACCTGCTGGACTCGTTCCGCGGCCCCACCCCGGCGATGAAGGCCCAGGTTGGCAAACTGCTGGAAAGCTCGCCGATCAGTGCGGCAGACATTGCCGATTACATCTACCAGCGTGTGGCCGCCGGTGAGTTCATGATCCTGCCCCACGAACAGGGACGCATGGCCTGGGCGCTGAAACAGAAAAACCCGCAATTGCTGTATGACGAGATGACCAGCATGTCGGAAAAAATGCGCGCCAAGGCTCAGTCGGTCAAAGGCTGAGGGATATAAACAATGCGTTTATATTTTTGCGCTCCTACTGGGCTGTTTGATATTCGTCTGTCAGTAAATCCAACCCTGGATTGTAGGGCGGATCTGTTTATCTGGCAGGTCATTGATGGCTCGTAGGGGAGGGCGCATGGTCGCGGTCCGGTAACTTTCCAAAGGACACACGCCATGCTGGTACTTAGCCGCGCGGTAGGCGAAATCATTTCCATCGGCGATCACATCACCCTGCGGATCCTGGAGGTCAACAGCCTCCAGGTGAAACTCGGTGTGCAAGCGCCCGCAGGGGTCAATGTGCACCGGGCGGAGGTCTACGAAAAGATCCGCCGCCTGCAGGGGCAGGCGGTGGCGGTGCCCAACCCTTAGTCGAACAGGTGCTTGGGCACGTCGTGCTTGAGCATCAACTGGCACTGCTCGCTTTCAGGGTCGAAAACAATCAGCGCCTGACCCTTGGTCAACGCCTGGCGCACGCGCAGTACGCGGGTTTCCAGGGGCGTGTCGTCGCCGTTGTCGGTGCCGTCGCGGGTCACGAAGTCTTCAATGAGGCGGGTCAGGGTGTCGACTTCAAGTGCATCGTAGGGAATCAGCATACAAGCCTCAAATGGTGGATCCCGGCGATCCTACTGTGCCGGGATCATAGTTGCCAGCCTCAGGATTTCTGCCCGATCAGGCTGTCCACCGAGGGCACGCGGGTGTCACTCTCCATTTGCGTTTCGTGTTCCAGTTGATGACTGAAGCGGTCCAGGGAACCCTGGGCCGGTTGCGCATCGCTGGCAAATACCGGCGGGCTGAGGATGTAGGCGCCCAGCAGGCGGCTCAAGGCCGCCAGGCTGTCGATATGGGTGCGCTCGTAACCATGGGTCGCATCGCAGCCAAAGGCCAGCAACGCGGTGCGGATATCGTGGCCGGCGGTGACCGCCGAGTGCGCGTCGCTGAAGTAGTAGCGAAACAGGTCACGGCGTACTGGCAGGTCGTTTTCCGCCGCCAGGTGCAGCAGGTGCCGGGACAGGTGATAGTCGTAAGGGCCGCCGGAATCCTGCATCGCCACGCTCACCGCATGTTCGCTGGAGTGCTGGCCGGGGGCGACCGGGGCAATGTCGATGCCGACGAACTCGCTGACATCCCAGGGTAGGGCCGCCGCCGCGCCGCTGCCGGTTTCTTCAGTGATAGTGAACAGCGGATGACAGTCGATCAGCAACGGTTCGCCGCTGTCGACGATGGCCTTGAGCGCCGCCAGCAAGGCTGCGACCCCGGCTTTGTCGTCCAGGTGGCGGGCGCTGATATGGCCGCTTTCGGTGAATTCCGGCAGCGGGTCGAACGCCACGAAGTCACCGACGCTGATCCCCAGGGAGTCGCAATCGGCGCGGGTGGCGCAGTAGGCGTCCAGGCGCAGTTCGATATGGTCCCAACTGATCGGCATTTCATCCACGGCGGTGTTGAAGGCATGCCCGGAGGCCATCAGCGGCAGCACGCTGCCACGGATCACGCCATTGTCGGTGAACAGGCTGACGCGGCTGCCTTCGGCAAAGCGGCTGGACCAGCAACCCACCGGGGCCAGGGTCAGGCGGCCATTGTCCTTGATCGCCCGTACGGCGGCGCCAATGGTGTCCAGGTGCGCGGAGACGGCACGGTCCGGGCTGTTTTTCTGGCCCTTGAGGGTGGCGCGGATCGTACCGCGCCGGGTCATTTCAAACGGGATGCCCAGTTCTTCCAGGCGTTCGGCGACGTAGCGCACGATGGTGTCGGTAAACCCGGTAGGGCTGGGGATGGCGAGCATTTCCAGCAGCACTTTTTGCAGGTAGTTGAGATCCGGTTCGGGGATGGCTCGGGTCATGGAAACTCCTGATGAGTTGAGGGCATCGATGGTTTCGATGAGGGGCTTGGGGATTTGTTGGCCGGGCTGGCCTCATCGCAGGCAAGCCAGCTCACACAGCAACCTGTGGGAGCGGGCTTGCCCGCGATGAGGCCCGTCCAGTCAGCTCATGTCTCAAGCCGTGGTTTGACTGTGGGGGAACAACAAATCCACAAACCGTTCTGCCGTGGGCTGTGGTTCATGGTTGGCCAGGCCGGCCCGTTCATTGGCTTCGATAAATACGTACTCCGGCTGGTCAGCGGCCGGCACCATCAAGTCGAGGCCGACCACCGGAATATCCAGGGCACGCGCCGCACGCACGGCAGCATCCGCCAGCGTCGGGTGCAGAATCGCCGTGACATCTTCCAGGCAGCCCCCAGTGTGCAGGTTGGCAGTGCGCCGTACCGCCAGCACTTCACCCGAAGGCAGGATGCTGTCGTAGTCATATCCTGCCGCCTTCAGGGTGCGCAGGGTTTCGTCATCCATCGGGATCTTGCTCTCGCCGTCTGTGGCCGCCTGGCGGCGTCGGCTCTGCACTTCGATCAAGGCGCCGACGCGGTGCTTGCCGTCGCCGATCACCTGCGCCGGGCGCCGGATCGCGGCAGCTACTACTTCAAAACCAATCACCAGGATGCGCAGGTCCAGGCCCTCGTGGAAACTCTCCAGCAAAACCCGGGAGTCGAACTGGCGCGCCGCTTCGATGGCGCCTTGCACTTCTTCGATGGTCTGCAAGTCCACGGCCACGCCCTGGCCCTGTTCTCCGTCCAGCGGCTTGACCACGATGCGCTGGTGTTCGTCGAGAAACTCCAGGTTGTCGTCGGCGTTGGCTGCCAGTTGTTGCGCTGGCAATTTCAAGCCGGCGGCGCTCAAGACCTTGTGGGTCAGGCTCTTGTCCTGGCACAGGCTCATGCTGATCGCACTGGTCAGGTCGCTCAGTGACTCCCGGCAGCGCACCCGGCGCCCGCCATGGCTGAGGGTGAACAGCCCGGCTGCGGCATCGTCCACCTGCACATCAATACCGCGCCGGTGCGCCTCTTCGACAATGATCCGTGCATAGGGATTGAACCCCGCCTGCGGCCCCGGCCCAAGGAACAGCGGCTGGTTGATACCGTTCTTGCGCTTGATGGCAAAGGTGGTGAGGGCGCGAAAACCGAGCTTGGCGTACAGGCTCTTGGCCTGGCGATTGTCGTGCAGCACCGACAGGTCCAGGTAACTCAGGCCCCGGCTCATAAAGTGCTCGATCAGGTGGCGCACCAGCACTTCGCCGACGCCGGGCCGCGAGCATTGCGGGTCGACGGCCAGGCACCAGAGGCTGCTGCCGTGTTCCGGGTCATGGAAGGCTTTATGGTGATTGAGGCCCATGACGCTGCCGATTATCGCGCCGCTGTCTTCATCCTCGGCCAGCCAGTACACCGGGCCGCCTTGATGGCGCGGGGTCAACAGGTTGGCATCCACCGGCAACATGCCGCGCCCCTGGTACAGGCGATTGACTGCCTGCCAGTCGGCTTCGCTCTGTACCCGGCGAATGCGAAAGCCACGGAACACCCGGGTCGCCGGCCGGTAGTCGGTGAACCACAGGCGCAAGGTATCGGAGGGGTCGAGGAACAACTGTTGCGGATCAATCCCGAGGATCTGCTGGGGCGCGGCCACATACAGGGCGATATCCCGTTCCCCGGGCTGCTCGTTGAGCAGCTCCAGGGCCAGGCTCGCCGGGTCGGGGAAGGTATGGCCAATCAATAAGCGGCCCCATCCGCAATGCACGGCGATGGGCTGGGCGCTGGGTTCGCTGCCGTCTTCGGCCAGGCGCGCTTGCAGGCGCTCGTAGGACGGTGCCTGGCCGCGCAGCAGGCGTTGGCTGTAGGCCGTGGCGTGAGGTTTCATCAATCAGATTCCTTGTTCGCTGAGCCACAGGTTCAGCGCCGCCAATTGCCACAGCTTGGAGCCGCGCAGCGGGGTCAATTGCCCTTGGGGGTCAGTGAGCAGACGGTCGAGCATCGCCGGGTTGAACAGACCACGATCCTGGCTCGGGTCCAGCAACAGGTCACGCACCCAGTGCAGGGTGTCGCCCTGCAAATGCTTGAGGCCGGGCACCGGGAAGTAGCCTTTCTTACGGTCGATCACCGCACTGGGGATCACCCGGCGCGCGGCTTCCTTGAGCACTTGCTTGCCACCGTCCGGCAGCTTGAATTGGCCCGGCACCCGCGCCGACAACTCCACCAGGCGGTAGTCGAGAAACGGCGTGCGCGCTTCCAGGCCCCAGGCCATGGTCATGTTATCCACACGCTTGACCGGGTCGTCCACCAGCATCACCGTGCTGTCCAGGCGCAGGGCCTTATCCACAGCCGCCTCGGCGCCGGGCTGGGCGAAATGCTCGCGCACAAAGTCGCCGGCGGCGTCATTGGCGGTCAGCCATTGCGGGGCGACGGTGGCCGCGTAGTCGTCGTAGCTGCGGTCGAAGAAGGCCTCGCGATAGGCCGCATACGGGTCACTGGCGCCGTCCACTTGCGGGTACCAGTGGTAACCGGCGAACAGCTCATCGGCGCCCTGGCCGCTTTGCACCACCTTGCAATGCTTGGCCACTTCCCGCGACAGCAAATAGAAGGCAATGCAGTCATGGCTGACCATTGGCTCGCTCATGGCGCGGAACGCGGCCGGCAGTTGCTCGATGATTTCGCTTTCGGCGATACGCAGTTGGTGGTGCCGCGTGCCGTAGTGCTTGGCGATCAGGTCGGAGTACTGGAACTCATCGCCACGCTCGCCGCCGGCATCTTCGAAGCCGATGGAGAAGGTCGACAGATCCTGTACGCCGACTTCGCGCAACAGGCCCACCAGCATGCTCGAATCCACACCGCCCGACAGCAGCACGCCGACATCCACCGCCGCGCGTTGGCGAATCGCCACGGCTTGGCGGGTGCTGTCGAGCACGCGGTCGGTCCAGTCTTCCAGGGTCAGGTGTTTTTCATCGTCATGGGGGCCGTAGGGCAGGGTCCACCAGGTTTTCTGCTCGGTCTTGCCGTTGGCCTCAATCCGCATCCAGGTGGCCGGCGGCAGCTTTTCGATGCCCGCCAGCAAGGTGCGCGGTGCCGGCACCACGGCGTGGAAATTCAGGTAGTGATTGAGCGCCACCGGGTCGAGGATCGGGTTGATATCGCCGCCCTTGAGCAACGCCGGCAACGCCGAGGCAAAGCGCAAGCGCTGGCCGGTGCGCGACAGGTACAACGGCTTGACGCCCAGGCGGTCGCGGGCGATGAACAGGCGCTGGCTGTCGCGCTCCCAGATGGCAAAGGCAAACATGCCGTTGAGCTTAGGCAGCAAGGCTTCGCCCCAGGCGTGGTAGCCCTTGAGCAGCACTTCGGTGTCGCCGCCGGAATAGAAGGCGTAGCCCAGGGCTTCAAGCTCGGTGCGCAGTTCCGGGAAGTTGTAGATCGCGCCGTTGAACGCCAGGGACAGGCCCAGTTGGGCGTCGACCATCGGCTGGGCCGAGCCGTCCGACAGGTCCATGATTTTCAGGCGACGATGGCCCAGGGCAATCGGCCCTTGGGCATGGAAGCCCCACGCGTCAGGTCCGCGTGGTGCCAGGTGATGGGTGATTCGCTCCACCGCTGCCAGGTCGGCAGGTTGATGATCGAAACGCAGTTCTCCAGCTAATCCGCACATAAAGTCCTTACCGGTTTTTCCGTTGGGGAGGGGGTAAAAGGCACGCGCCAAAACGGCGGGTACCCAAGGACTGACCCGAGGCTATACCTGGAGTTTTAGATCAATAAGTTATATGGCAAACGGCCGCTCCCCCGCGCACGCCGTTCTGCGGCCCGTGGGGCGCGGGGCAAAGTGGAGGTAATTAGGTCTGGCTCTGATGCAAATAGTGGCGCGTTTCCAAGGGCAACCCCCCAGCTATTTGAACCCTTCTGCGGTGCAGGGGAGCTTATGGTGATGCGTCATGTTCAACGCGATTAAGGACCGTTGCGAATGACGCAAACAGCAAAGCTGAGCCAGGCTGTGCAGCCTGTGACCTCGGACGAATTGATGAAGGCGCTGCTGGACAGCACCGGCGACCTGGATAAAGCGCAGGTCTTGCATGACACGTTGCCCGCCTGGCTGGTCAAGGCCGATCCCCAGGCACTCCAGGCCATAGAGCAGGCGTATGCCGACAGCGAGCGGCCCAAGGCAAACCTGCAACGGCTGCTGAGCCGTCTGACCCCTCTGGACGCGTTCTGTGCCGAACGCCTCACGGCGTTTCTGGCCGCCAAAGGCCACACCCAGCTGGATATCGAGAACGACTCGCTGGAGCTCCCTAGGCGTACCTTCAGGGGAGTCAATCCGGACCTGGGCGGCATGCTGGTGCAGACCGTTACTCTGGAGAAACACAGCCTGCTGCAAGCGGCGATGCAGAATTTTTCCCAGGCCGGGGCCGAACCGGGAGGCATACCGATCAATGCCGTGGTCCGCGTTGGGGCTAAGCGCAGGGTTGCGCAAGATATCAGCGCCCAGACATTTATCGGCTACTGCCGCGAGCTTAATCTGGGGGAGGCCTATCAAACCCATGTGCGCGAGGTGTTTAACCTGACGGACCCGGACGGCGGCTATAGCCCGGCGGTGAGGACGATGGGTCAGTCCCGGTGCATGGATATGCTGATCGACCTGCAGATCGCCTATGCCAAAGGCGATATTGATCAACCGACCCGTGAGCTGTTGCTGGGCCTGGTCAAGGCGGACATGCCCGCCAGCAGCACCCGGCAACTGTGGTTCAACAACCAACCGCTGACCTGGCAAGGCTTGAACATCGACGGGGCGTGCCTGTGGGGCGTGCTGGTGTTTTCCGGCGCCTCCCCCGAGGGGTTTTCCAACGGCCCGATCGTGGTGTACATGCCCAATGAGCCCGTGCGGCCGTGGTACCGCTACGTGTCCCTGGAGCAGTTCAAGCTTTACCTCAGCCTCAAGCTCCACGTGAGTCGTTATCGACACTTCTTCATGGGCTACCTGGACGAGTCCGAGCGTTTCGGTTTTTTTCAGCGGTTTGAGCAGTACAACCTCCTGGTGCGCGTAGAACCGCTACCTGTAACGGATAATTTTTCGACGTTCTTTTTTAATGCCGGTGTCGGCAAAATCCAGATTGATGCCCGTGTGCTCGCCGTTCCCAATGCCCAGGCCGATGACGACGCACGCCGCCAGCGCACCCAGGATTACCTGGATGCGGGCTTGACGGTACTCAACGTCGCCGCGTTTGTGGTGCCGGTACTGGGCCAGTTGATGACGGGCGTGGCGGTCGGGCAACTGCTTGGGGAAGTGTTCGAAGGGGTGGATGACTGGGTACACCAGGACAAACTCGGTGCCCTTCGGCACCTGACGAACATTGCTGAGAACCTCGCGGCCATGGCGTTGTTCGCGGCGGGTGCAAAAGTGGCCGGCCGGCTCTGGAGAACCACGCCGCCGGCTTCGGGGTTTTACGAACGGTTCGAGGCGGTGCGCATGCCGGATAGAACCACGCGCTTGTGGCGCAGCCGCACCGAGCCGTACCGCCACACCGTTTCGCTCGAAGGGACGGTTGCCAGTCCCCGTGGGGTCTACCAGGCTCACGGCCAGTCCTACGTCAATGTCGACGGTTCGACCTACTCGGTTGTCTTTGACTCCGGTACCGGCCGCTGGCGGGCCCGACATCCGCAGCGTGATTCAGCGTATCGACCGCCCCTGGTCCACAACTACCAGGGCGGTTGGCAGTTCTCGTTCGAACAACCGCAAGAATGGCAGAACCCGGACTATGTCCTGGGCCGACTGGACCCCAGCCTCGGTACCCTTCCAGCCGGGCATCTACGGGATATCGCCGCCATCACTGACGCGACCTTGCCCCGCCTGCAGCAAATAGCCAGGCAAAACCTGCCATTGCCGGAGCGCTTGCGCGAACGTGCGCTGCGCTTCAGGCAGAATCAGGAGGTTCGCGACCTGATCTGGCAGATGGAGCATCAGGCACCGCTCGACGCGGCGACCACGCGTGTGCAGATGCTGGCCCTGCCGCTGATGGAAGGCTGGCCCCAGGGGCGGTTTTTCGAACTGCTGGACGAGCAGGGGTACCTGCTGGAGCGTCATCCCGACACCGCGCCTTTCGACTACGAAGACCTGAGCATCCACATCACCACGGGGCATCTGAAACACGGGCAAGTCCTGTCCAGCCTACTGGAGGCCCTCGACCCCGAGGAGACCGCGCGCCTGCTCGGCGGCACCTTCCCTCCAGAAGAGGCGCAAGAGGTGCTGGCGCGGCGGCTGACCGCTTCACTCAAGGACAATCACCAGGCGGTTTACGAAAGGCTGCGTGCCGATGTCGACTTTCCCGACCAGACCGATCACGGCGTGCTCAAGCATCGCTATCCGCAACTGCCCATTCGGCTTGCCTGGGAAATCATGACCCAGGCCTCCACGGCCGAGCGTTGGCGGCTGCGCGATACCGGGCGGGTGCCTTTGCGGATCGCCCAATGGGTGCGGGAGACCTTGGAAATACTTAACGAAGACGATGCCCTGAGCGGTCTGTACCTGCCGGAACTGGCCACCGACGCCACTCGGCGTATAGCGCTGGGGTTACTGCCGCGGGTTCCGGGCTGGCCCGAAGATGTGTTGATGCAAATACGCCAGGAGAGCTTGGACGGCAGTGTCATGGGGCAGGTGGGCAACGCATCTGCCGCCACCACTCGCACGCTGGTCCAGTCGAACCTGGGGTGGCGCGCCTACAACGGACAAGGTGCGCCGCTGGGGCCGATGGCCGAGGGCCCGGAGGGGTTCTATGAGGCGTTGCTTAACAGTTTGCCCCCCGCTGAGCTCGACCAGCTGCAGTTGCCCGCGAGCGGCAGGGCCAGCCATTTGCGCAATAGCCTGATTGGCAAGGCCCAGGATGAGCGGCGCCGGATTAGCCGTTATCTATGGCCGGAACGGCCGGTGCCCGAAGATCCGCCTGTGTCGTGCGTGCAAGCAATGCCCGTGGAGCCGCCGCGACAACCCGCCGGCCTGGTGCGCAAGGTCCGCAAGCTCTACCCCTTGTTTGATGAGCGGCGCATAGCGACCTTTTTGCAGGACTTGGGTCACGATCCGCTGTCCCGGGCCAAAGCCGTGCGTGCTCTTGAGCAGCAATATGAAGCACTGCATCGAACGCTCAAGGTGTGGGCCAGGGAGGGGGGCGGGCAGGGGCGCTCGGACGTTGCCCTGCGGGACTACCGCCTGGCCCGTCACCAGGCCGTCCAGCTCATCGAGCGCAGTTGGCAATATGCCTCGCTGATCCCGGATGAGTCCCATCGGCAAGTCCCGAATCTTTCCCTCGATGGCATGGTGATCGGGGCATTGCCGACCTTGCCGCCCGAAGTCAAGTTCGAGCATGTTCGCCAGTTGTCGTTAAGGAACATGGGGCTCAACGATGATGTTGGTTACTTCCTCAAGCATTTCAAAGGCTTGAATACTCTGGAGTTGACGGACAACCAGGTGACACGACTGCCGGAAGTGCTGCAGCAGATGAAGCACCTTCGTCGGCTGTACCTGGCCAATAACCAACTGCAACTGACGGAATATACGCGGACCAAACTCGGTGACCTGCGAGGGTTGACGGTATTGGACCTGAGCAACAACCCCCTGGTAGACCCGCCGCTGGTCAGCAACATGTTTGAGTTGCGTCACCTAGTCTTGCGCAATTGCCGGCTTCAGCGCTTGCCCTCCGGCTTTATGCGTCTGCCTTATCTGGAGCACCTGGACCTGCGGGAAAATGATCTCGCCACCTTGCCGCAGTGGTTGTTCGAGGTGCCACGCCAGCACGCTGAAATCATCAACCTGCGCCATAACCCGCTGGACTCCCCCAGCCGCCTGCTGTTGCAGAACTACCGGGACACCCTTGGCGTGGGCATGGGCTTTATGGAGGACGATATCGCCCGGCTCAATGAGCAGACCGCCCGGGACTTATGGTTGGGGGATGAGCGCATGGCGCGCTACGCCGAGCGGGTCGAGACCTGGACCGGACTCAAGGATGAGCTGGGCTCCGACGCTCTGTTCAAGCTGCTGGCCGGCCTGGGCAGTGTCGCAGATACCTCCCACGTGCAGGAGGACATGGGCCGCCGGGTCTGGCGCGTGCTGGACGCCGCGGCGATGGATGCCCGGCTGCGCGAAGAGATCTTTGAACGGGCGGCCACGCCCCTGAACTGTGATGATGCTGCTGCAGTGAGTTTCAGTAACCTGGAAGTGCTGGTTGAAATCCACCAGGCTTCGCAGCGGGTGGTGGGCGGTCAGGTCACGGCCAAGCCGCTCTTGAGGCTGGCCAAGGGGTTGTTTCGCCTCGACCGACTGGAGCATATGGCCCGCAGCCATAGCGCCGAGCACCCGATGCTGGATCCGCTGGAGGTCAGCCTGGCTTATCGCACCGGGTTGGCCGGGCGCTTTCATCTGCCCGGGCAACCCCGCCATATGCGCTATGCCAGTCTCGGTGGGGTGACCGAGCATATGCTGACGCTCGCTGAAATGCAGTTGAAGATGGCTGAGCTTTCTCCGCAGTTGTTGAAGTATGTGGTGAAGCTGCCGTTTTGGAGCAGTTATCTGCGGCGCATCCATAGCGGTTCATTCGACACCCTGAACCGGCCCTTCGGTGAGCGCGTCGAGGCGGTGTGGGCGCAGCGAGAGACGCTGGCTGACGCCGACTACCGGAGTCAGATGAGCCAGATACAGGATGAGCAGGAAAAGGCGGAGCTCGCCGAGCTTGAACGCCTGACCCATGAGGCGTTGAAACTCGACGACCTGGGCACCTGCGAGCTAACGCCGGCCGTTTGAGGGAGTGCTCACTGAGGTTTTTTCGTCACGTTGCTGCGAATTAACGCGCGTAGGGCGAAGCGACTCGGATGACAGGCCTCGGCGACACTGCGGGGCAGGGGCAGCGGTTCGTTGTCCAGCCACGCGGCCAACAGTTCGGCGCACAGGGGGGCGGTGATCAGGCCCCGTGAGCCGTGGCCGCTGTTGACGTACAGGCCGTCCAGCCATGGGCAGGCGATGTCCGGCGTATGCCGGGCGTCCTTGCGCAGGGCGTCATAGGCCTGGGCAAACGCCTGGGGATCGACCAGCGGCCCGACAATCGGCAGATAGTCCGGGCTGGTGCAACGAAACGCGGCGCGCCCCTCCAGGGTGTGTGGGGGCAGGCTGTCGGCGCGCAGGCGCTGGGCCAGGTCCGGGGAAATCTCCTGCAGCAGCGCCAGGTTACCGGCATGCTCGGCAGCGGTCGGCGCCAGGTCATCACTCTTGAAATCAAAGCTGGCGCCCAGGGTGTGTTCGCCCAGGCGGACCGGCGCGACATAGCCTTCGGCACAGACCACCGTGGCCAGCGCCTGGCTGTCGGCGGTCTGCGGCAACCGGGTGATTTGCCCGCGAATACGTTTAAGGGGCAGCTCGGCACTGGCGGCAAAACGCTTGACCTCGGCCGCCCCGGCCAGCACCACCACGGGGGCGCTGGCCAGCAACCTGTCACCGTCCCAGGCCTGCCATTGCTCGTCTACCTTGCGCAGTTCCAGGGCTTCATGCAGCACGTGCACGGTGATGCCCGGCTGGCGTGCCTGCCACTGGCAGAGGGCGGGCGGATGCACCCAGCCACCCTCGGGGAAAAACAGCCCGCCATACGCCAGGCCGACCCCGGCTCGGGCCTGGGCCTGATCCCTGTCCAGCAGGTGCAGCAAGTCCGGAGCAAATGCCTGGGCCAATTGGGCCTGGCGTTCGGCCTCCTTGGCGTTGAACGCCAGTTGCAGCACGCCACAAGCGTCCCAATCCACCCCTCGTTGCAGGTGTTCCAGCAGGCGCCGGGTATGCCCGAAGCCGCTGACAATCATCTGCGACAAGGCGGTGCCGTGGGCTGACAGCTTGAGGTAGAGCACCCCTTGCGGATTACCCGAGGCCTCCTGGGCCAGGCCTTCATGGCGTTCCAGCAGGCTCACCTGCCAGCCCCGTGCGGCCAGGCTCGCAGCACTGGTACAGCCGGCCATGCCGCCGCCGATCACCAGGGCGCGGCGCTCTCCCTTGAGGGCCGTCGGCCTGGCGAACCAGGGCTTGATCGGGGCCGGTAGCGGCGCGTCGGCCGGCCAACCGAGAAACTCGCCGCGCAGGATTTCCCACTTGTGACCAATGCCCGGTGTGCGCTTCATCTTGAACCCGGCGCTGTTGAGCAGGCGTCGCACCCAGCCGGTGCTGGTAAAGGTGCTGATGGTCGAGCCCGGGGCCGCCAGCCGTGCCAGCTCGGCGAACAGTTCGGCGGTCCACATGTCGGGGTTTTTCGCCGGGGCAAAACCGTCGAGAAACCAGGCGTCGATCTGCGCATCCAGTTGCGGCAGTTGCTCCAGGGCATCGCCGATCAGCAGGGTCAGCGTCACGCGCCCGTTCGCCAGGATCAGGCGCTGGAAGCCCTGATGAATGGCGACGTACTGCGCCAGCAATTGGTCAGCCAATGGCTTGAGCGCTGGCCAGAGGGCGAGGGCGCGTTGCAGGTCGGCGTGGCGCAGCGGGTACTTTTCCACGCTGACAAAATGCAGGCGCGCGCCCGGTACCGCGTGCTCCTCAAACAGCTGCCAGGCACACAGGAAGTTCAGCCCGGTGCCAAACCCCGTTTCCCCGATTACCAGGCGCCCGCCCACGGGCAGCGCGGCAAACCGCTCCTGCAGGCGGTTCTGCTCGAGGAACACGTAGCGGGTTTCATCCAGGCCCGACTTGTCGGAGAAATACACGTCGTCGAACACCCGCGAGCGTGGGCGTCCCTGGTCGTCCCAGTCGAGCTGGGCATTGGGCTGTACGGGGTTCATGGGCAACTCGGCAAAGACAAGGCGGCCATTCTAGTCGATCACGGGGGGCAGGGTTGAACCGGGTGTTAGCCGGCTACTTCATACATGGAAAAACTCCCGGCGATAGCCCCCGATTCGATCAACAATCAGCGTTAATCCGGCGGGTTGGCGCAGGGTATCGTTAGGCGTTCAACCCTAGGCAATAAGGGACATTGCTGATGTCGGTACAGGACGATTTAACCCACACATTCACGCAGCTGCCGGGGCAGCCCAAGTTTGCGCAGTATGTCTCGTTTGCCAATGTGACCCGTGAGGGGCTGGACGCCGCGCATTCCCAGGTGCGCACGGCAGAGTTGTCGCCGGCACTCTTGCGTTTCCTGACGCAGTTGTCGTTCTGGCAAGCTCACCTCAAGCAGCAATTTCCCGCGACATTCCTCGCGGCGACGCAACCCTTCGATGCGCGCCAGCAACAACTTTTCGAGAGCAGCCAGAGCCTCACCGACGGGGAATACCTCGCGCAGATGGAAGCCCTGCGCGCGCCGCGCCGGCAAGCCGTCGACGAGGTGGTGGAGCGATTGACCGAGGAAGTAATGAAGCACCATGACTTGGATATTTGTTACGTGCCCGAGGTCTGAGCCGCAGCCCGGTCAATTGATCCACGGCAAGTGGCGTGGAATTGCTTGCCCGCCGTGCTGCCCAATCCGCTAGTCTTGATCCATCTTGGAAGGGAGTCGCCCATGTTTGAATCCGCCGAAATTGGTCACGCCGTCGATAAGGACACTTACGACGCTGAAGTCCCGGCCTTGCGTGAGGCCTTGCTGGAAGCGCAGTTCGAGTTGCACCAGCAGGGACGCTTCCCGGTGATCGTGCTGATCAATGGCATCGAAGGCGCCGGCAAGGGCGAAACCGTCAAGCTGCTCAATGAATGGATGGATCCGCGCCTGATCGAGGTGCGCACCTTTGACCAGCAGACCGACGAAGAACTGGCCCGCCCGCCGGCCTGGCGCTACTGGCGACAACTGCCGGCCAAGGGGCGCATGGGCGTGTTCTTCGGCAACTGGTACAGCCAGATGCTGCAGGCGCGGGTCCATGGCCAGATCAAGGACGCACGCCTGGACCAGGCCATTGCCGGGGCCGAGCGCCTGGAGCAGATGCTGTGCGATGAAGGGGCGCTGATCTTCAAGTTCTGGTTCCACCTCTCCAAGAAACAAATGAAGGCGCGGCTCAAGGCCCTGCAGGACGACCCGCTGCACAGCTGGCGTATCAGCCCGCTGGATTGGCAGCAGTCCGAGACCTACGACAAGTTTGTGCATTTCGGCGAGCGCGTGCTGCGCCGCACCAGCCGTGACTATGCACCCTGGCATGTGATCGAAGGCGTGGATGCCAACTACCGCGGGCTGACCGTGGCCAGGATCCTTCTGGAGGGCCTGCAAAATGCCCTGAAGCTGTCCAAGGCCAGGGCCAGCGGCATCCATCCGGCGCCCTTGCCATCCTCGGTGGACCAGATGAGCCTGCTGGACAGCCTGGACATGACCCAGCGCCTGGAAAAGGACGACTACGAAGAGCAACTGATTACCGAACAGGCGCGGCTCTCGGGCCTGATGCGCGACAAACGCATGCGCAAACACGCGCTGGTCACGGTTTTTGAAGGTAATGACGCGGCGGGCAAGGGCGGGGCGATCCGCCGCGTGGCGGCGGCACTGGACCCGCGCCAGTACCGCATCGTGCCGATTGCCGCGCCCACCGAAGACGAGCGCGCCCAGCCGTACTTGTGGCGGTTCTGGCGGCAGATCCCGGCGCGGGGCATGTTTACCGTGTTTGACCGCTCCTGGTATGGCCGGGTGCTGGTGGAGCGGGTCGAAGGCTTTTGCACCACGGCCGACTGGATGCGCGCCTACGCCGAGATCAATGATTTCGAGGAGCAATTGCGCGACGCCGGGGTGATCGTGGTCAAGTTCTGGCTGGCGATTGATAAACAGACCCAGCTGGAGCGTTTTCAGGCCCGGGAAGAGATCCCGTTCAAGCGCTTCAAAATCACCGAAGACGACTGGCGCAACCGCGACAAGTGGGATGTCTACCGGGCCGCGGTGGGCGACATGGTGGACCGCACCAGCACCGAGATCGCGCCCTGGACCCTGGTGGAGGCCAACGACAAGCGCTGGGCACGGGTCAAGGTGCTGCGCACCATCAACCTGGCGCTGGAAGAGGCGTTCGCCAAGTCCGACAAGCACGACAAAAAGAAGAAGCACAAATAGCGCCATGCTTTTGCATACGCCAGGTGAATGATCGTCGCGATCGCCAGGCCCCGGATCTATCCTCGATCTGTCTCCCAATAACGACAAGATCGAGGTAGCCCATGCGTGAAGTAGTGATCGTCGACAGCGTGCGAACCGGCCTGGCCAAGTCCTTTCGCGGCAAGTTCAACCAGACCCGTCCTGATGACATGGCCGCGCATTGCGTCAACGCCTTGCTGGCACGCAGTGGCATCGACCCGGCCAGTGTCGAGGATTGCATTGTCGGCGCCGGCTCCAACGAAGGTGCCCAGGGCTACAACATCGGCCGCAACGTGGCGGTGCTGTCGCGCCTGGGCACCGGCACCGCCGGCATGACCCTCAACCGTTTCTGTTCATCGGGGCTGCAGGCGATTGCCATCGCGGCCAACCAGATCGCCTCGGGGTGCAGCGACATCATTGTCGCCGGTGGTGTCGAGTCCATCAGTCTGACCATGAAGAGCGTGAATACCGACAACCTGATCAACCCATTGCTCAAGGAGCAGGTGCCGGGCATCTACTTCCCCATGGGCCAGACCGCCGAAATAGTTGCCCGCCGCTATAACGTCAGCCGCGAAGAGCAGGACCTGTACGCCCTGCAAAGCCAGCAGCGCACCGCCCAGGCCCAGGCCGAGGGGCTGTTCGACGATGAAATCGTGGCCATGGCGGTCAAGTACAAGGTCGAGGACAAGCACACCGGCGAGGTGCAGATCCTCGACGGCGTGGTCGATCGCGACGACTGCAACCGCCCGGACACCACCCTGGCCAGCCTGAGTGGGCTCAAGCCGGTGTTTGCCGAGGATGGTTCGGTGACCGCGGGTAACTCATCGCAACTGTCCGACGGCGCGTCGATGACCCTGGTGATGAGCCTGGAAAAAGCCCTGGAACTGGGGCTCAAGCCCAAGGCGTTTTTCCGTGGCTTTACCGTGGCCGGCTGCGAGCCGGACGAGATGGGCATCGGCCCGGTGTTCTCGGTGCCCAAATTGCTCAAGGCCCGTGGCCTGCAAGTGGCGGACATCGACCTGTGGGAGCTCAACGAGGCGTTTGCGTCCCAGTGCCTGTATGCGCGCAATCGTCTGGAGATCGACAATGCCAGGTACAACGTCAACGGCGGTTCGATCTCCATTGGCCATCCGTTCGGCATGACCGGGTCACGGCAGGTCGGGCACCTGGTGCGGGAGCTGCAACGGCGCAATTTGCGTTATGGCATCGTCACCATGTGCGTGGGCGGTGGGATGGGGGCAACCGGGCTGTTTGAAGCTGTGCGCTGATCTGGCCCTGGGGGCCCAATTATTAAATGCAGCTTCGTGCTCTGGCTCTGCTTTTGATCTGGCTTTTGATCTTGATCTTAGGCGCCCCGTTAAACCACGATGGCCGCAGGCAGGCATTGCGCAGTGGGCACCCCGGCATGGATGCTGGGGTAGCCGCGACACGGCCATGGATGGCCGATCGCGGCGGGCCCACGGAGCAATGCCTGACTGCGGGCATGCCGAGCCTAGGCGAGGCACCGAGTGGTGGGGCAGGAGCCCTTTTGGTTACTTTTGGGGCTCTTTTTGTACGGACCGGACACATGGTTGACGGGTGTGCGGGGACATGGTGGACACTTTTGGCGAGCCAACTTCGCCGGAAAGCCATCATGCCCTGGGACACGAGAGATACCATGAGCCTGAAAGAAGAGTTCATTGCCTTAGCACGGCAACCCGGCAGCAATAAACGAGAGCTGTGTCGACGGTTCGGCATCAGTCCGCAAACGGCCTATAAGTGGTTGAAACGCTATGAAATGCAGGGGCAGTCTGGACTGCAAGAGAAGTCCCGAAAACCTGCGACTAGCCCAAAGCTAACCGCGCCAGCTCTGGAAGCGGAAGTCATAGCGCTTAGGCGAGCACATCCCGCTTGGGGCGGACGTACAATCAGCAGCCTTTTGAAAAAGCAGATTGCTCCTAGCACTGTCACCAATGTTCTGCACCGATGCGGGCTGATTCAGCCTGTTCAGAAGGAACAAGAAGCAAAGCTGAGATTTGAACACGATGCACCTAACGATCTTTGGCAGATGGATTTCAAAGGGCACTTCCCGACGCAAGAAGGCCGATGCCATCCGCTGACGTTGTTGGACGATCACTCACGATTCAATTTGGCGATTCAAGCTTGTGATAACGAGCGTGGAATCACAGTGAAGGAAAAGATGATCGAGGTATTCCAGCGCTTTGGTTTACCGGCTCGCATCAACGTTGACAATGGGCCGCCATGGGGCTCGCCACGCAACCCTGGGGAAATCACAGAATTAAGTATCTGGTTGATTCGCTTGGGGATCAGGATCAGCTTCAGTCGTCCTTATCACCCTCAAACCAATGGAAAGATTGAGCGCTTCCATCGTTCACTCAAAGCCGAGGTGCTTGATGGGCGTCAATTCTCCACGATCAAGGATGCTCAAACAGCGTTTGATCAATGGCGTGAGGTCTATAACTTAAAACGCCCTCACCAAGCACTGGACTACAAGGTGCCTATGGACCGGTATCGAGCAAGCCCCTGGGCTTATCCGCAGCAGCTATCGGAGTTTGAATATGGGCCGGATGATGTGCTGGCCAAGGTTTATCACAGCCGATTTCGCTTTCAGAAACGTTACTTCAGCATTGCCAAGGGGCTGGTTGGGCAGCACATCGCAGTTCGGCCTAACCCTGAAAGTGACGGGCTCTTTGACGTCTACTTCTGCCACCATTTCCTACGAACGATCGACGTGAGCAAACCGGACTATGGTTCATAATGTGTCAACTATGTCCCCGCACATGTGTCCACTATGTGTCCGGTCCGTACAGGGCTCTTTTCCAAAAGTGACCCGCTGTAAGAGCGGAACCAATAGCGGCCGTGACCGCAGCAATGGATATGTACACATACCCAGAGGATAGCTGTGTAGATACCCATGCTGCGATAGCGTCACCGCGATGCAACTGATGTACCGAGGTGCTTGCATCGCAGGCAAGCCAGCTCCCACACAAGCCAGCTCCCACAGTTGATTTGCGGTATGCCTGATAAAAAACTTCGCCAAGGTCCACCCACATCCCCCTAGAATGCGGCTTCCTCTACCTCTGGCTCTTGGGGCACTCATGCACATCTCTTCCGGCCGCTGGGTCTACGGTTTATCCCTGACCCTGCTGACCGCGCTGCTCTGGGGCATTCTGCCGATCAAGCTCAAACAGGTGCTGCAGGTGATGGACCCGATCACAGTGACCTGGTTTCGCCTGATGGTGTCCGGCAGTTGCCTGTTCGTTTATCTGGCCGCCGTCAAGCGTCTGCCCAGCCCGAAAGTCTTGGGCAAGCGCGGTGGCTGGCTGGTGGCGATGGCGGTGTGTGGGCTGCTGGGCAACTACGTGCTCTATCTGGTGGGGCTGAAGATGTTGAGCCCCGGCACGGCGCAACTGGTGGTGCAGATGGGGCCGATCTTTTTGATGATCGCCAGTGTGTTTCTGTTCAAGGAGCGTTTCAGCCTGGGGCAGGGGGTAGGCCTGTTGGTGCTGATCATCGGCTTTGCACTGTTCTTCAACCAGCGCCTGGCGGAGCTGCTGACATCCCTGGGCACTTACACCGCCGGGGTGCTGACGATTCTGCTGGCGACCACCATCTGGGTGTTCTACGCCCTGGGCCAGAAGCAATTGCTGACGGTGTGGAATTCACTGCAGGTGATGATGGTGATTTACCTGTCTTGCGCATTTCTCCTGTTGCCCTGGGTACATCCCATGGAGGCGCTGCAACTGAGCCCATTGCAAGGCTGGCTGTTGCTGGCGTGCTGTTTCAATACGCTGATTGCCTATGGCGCCTTTGCCGAAGCCTTGGCTCACTGGGAAGCGTCGCGGGTCAGTGCGACGTTGGCGATTACACCGCTGGTGACCTTTGTGGCGGTGGCGATTGCGGCCTGGTTGTGGCCTGACTATGTGCATGCCGAGCAGATCAATGGCCTGGGTTACGGCGGTGCGGTGCTGGTGGTATTGGGGTCGGCGTCGGTGGCGTTGGCGCCGTCCTTGATCGCCGGGCTCAAGGCCCGGCGCGCAAGGTTGGCCCACCTTTAGGTCAATGCCCGGCTTCGAGCATATTCTCCGGGCGTACCCACTGGTCGAATTCGGCATCGGTGAGGTAGCCCAGCTCCAGCGCTGCTTCACGTAGCGTCAGCCCTTCGGCATAGGCTTTCTTGGCAATCTGCGCCGACTTGTCATAGCCGATATGCGGGTTCAGCGCGGTCACCAGCATCAAACCCCGTTCCAGGTGCGCGGCCATTTGCTCGGCGTCGGGCTCAAGGCCCGCGATGCAATGTTCCTGGAAGTTGCGGCAGCCATCGGCCAGCAAGCGGATCGACTCCAGCAGGTTGTGGATAATCACCGGCTTGTACACGTTCAACTGCAAATGCCCTTGGCTGGCGGCAATGCCGATGGTCACGTCGTTGCCCAGCACCTGGCACGCCAGCATCGACAGCGCCTCGCACTGGGTCGGGTTGACCTTGCCGGGCATGATCGAACTGCCCGGCTCATTGGCCGGTAGGCGCACTTCGGCCAGCCCAGCGCGTGGCCCCGAGCCCAGCAGGCGCAGGTCGTTGGCGATTTTCATCAAGGCCACGGCCAGGGTTTTCAGGGCGCCGGACAGGGTGGTCAGCGGCTCATGGCCCGACAATGCGGCGAACTTGTTGGGCGCGGTGACAAACGGCAGCCCGGACAACGCAGCGATTTCTGCGGCAATCGCCTCGCCAAAGCCGTGGGGCGAGTTCAGGCCGGTGCCTACCGCCGTGCCGCCCTGGGCCAGCTCGCACACGGCGGGCAGGGCACTGCGAATGGCGCGCTCGGCATAGTCCAGTTGGGCGATGAACGCGGAGACTTCCTGGCCGAAGGTGATCGGCGTGGCGTCCATCATATGGGTGCGGCCGGTCTTGACCAGCTTCATATGGCGCGCCGACAACTCCGCCAGCCCGCCAGACAGTTCGCGCAACGCCGGCAGCAACTGCTCGTGCACCGCCTGTACCGTGGCGATGCTCATGGCGGTGGGGAAGCAGTCGTTGGAGCTCTGGGAGCGGTTGACGTGATCGTTGGGGTGTACCGGGCTCTTGCCGCCACGGGGCCCGCCCGACAGCTCGTTGGCGCGGCCGGCGAGCACTTCGTTGGCGTTCATATTGCTCTGGGTGCCACTGCCGGTCTGCCAGACCACCAAGGGGAACTGGTCATCGTGCTGGCCGTCGAGCACTTCGTCGGCGGCCTGTTCGATCAGCCGGGCAATATCGGCGGGCAGGTCGCCATTGCGGTCGTTGACCCGCGCCGCCGCTTTCTTGATCAGGACCAGGGCGTGCAGGACCGCCAGTGGCATGCGTTGTTCGCCGATGGCGAAATTGACCAGTGAACGCTGGGTCTGTGCGCCCCAGTAAGCGTCATCCGGGACTTGTACTTCGCCCAGGCTGTCGGTTTCGATACGGCTCATCGCAGGGACTCTCCTTGTAGTCGGTTTGCGCAGTTTAGGCCCTGGGGGGGCGATTGGGTTCCATAAAAGCCATTTCATCGGCCAACCCCCCGCAAAACCAGGCGCTATAAGGCGTGGGGTTGAGTGCCAGCGTTTTTTAGGCGCAGAATGGTCGCCCTTGGGGTATTACCTCGCCTGCTAGAAAGGAAACTCGATGACTCGTCTTCGTGCCATCTGTACCGCGGTTGCTCTGGTCTGTGCCAGCGGCCAGGTTTTTGCCGATACCGCCAGCCACAACGCCAGTGCCGAAGCCTTCCTGACCCTGGCTCACGCGGACAAGCTGGGCACCCCGGTGTACATGCAAGTGCAGCAAATGTTCGCCCAGCGTTTCGAGCAGACCAAGGCGCCTGCCGCCAAGCAAACCGTGCTCGACACCTACCAGGCCAAGGCCAACGCCGCCCTGGACCAGGCCATTGGCTGGAACAAGCTCAAGCCGGACATGGTCAAGCTCTACACCAGCAACTTCAGCGAGTCCGAACTCAAAGACCTGGTTGCCTTCTACAAATCGCCACTGGGCAAGAAAGTCCTGGAGAAAATGCCGCAACTGACCCAGCAATCGGCCCAGTTGACCCAGGCCAAGCTGGAAAGCGCGGTACCTGTCGTGAACAAGCTGTTGGAAGACATGACCAACGAGCTGACCCCCAAAGCCGCACCCGCCAAGAAGAAGTAAGCAATGACCATGCAGCAGCGTATCGAATCGGCACTTGCCGCCCTGAGCCCGGAACACATGAGTGTGCTGGACGAAAGCCACATGCACAGCCGTGGATTGCAGACGCATTTCAAGGCCGTGCTGGTCAGCCAGCAGTTCGAGGGGCTCAACCGCGTCAAGCGCCACCAGAAGGTCTACGCCACGTTGGGCGACCTGATGAGCGAGTTCCATGCGCTGGCGCTGCATACCTACACGCCTGAAGAATGGGCAAAAACCGACGCAGCCCCGGCCTCGCCGACCTGCGCTGGCGGTAGCAAACACTGATATCCGGCTGCTACAAGGGCCTATGTTTTGCTAGAATCCGCAACGCGCCGCTTAGTCGGCGCGTTTTTTTTGCATCCGGTTCACCCTTTACGAGGGTAGCCACCTGGAGAGAACACCCATGACACACCCCATCGTCGTGGCGGCACTGTATAAGTTCGTCACCCTCGAAGATTACGTCGCCCTGCGTGAGCCCCTGTTGCAGGCCATGGTCGACAATGGCATCAAGGGCACCTTGCTGATCGCCGAAGAAGGCATCAACGGCACCGTTTCCGGTAGCCGCGAAGGCATTGATGGCCTGATGGCCTGGTTGAAGAACGACCCACGCATGGTCGATATCGACCACAAAGAGTCGTACTGCGATGAGCAGCCGTTCTACCGCACCAAGGTCAAGCTGAAAAAAGAGATCGTGACCCTGGGTGTCGAAGGCGTCGACCCGAACAAGAAAGTCGGTACCTACGTTGATCCGCAAGACTGGAACGCGTTGATCAGCGATCCAGAAGTGCTGTTGATCGACACCCGTAACGACTATGAAGTGTCGATCGGCACCTTTGAAGGCGCAATCGACCCGAAAACCACGAGTTTTCGCGAATTTCCCGACTATATCAAAGCCAACTTCGATCCGGCCAAGCACAAGAAGGTCGCGATGTTCTGCACCGGCGGGATTCGTTGTGAAAAGGCCTCGAGCTATATGCTCAGCGAAGGCTTTGACGAGGTGTATCACCTCAAGGGCGGCATCCTCAAATACCTCGAAGAGGTGCCCCAGGCAGAGACTAAATGGCAGGGCGACTGCTTTGTCTTCGATAACCGCGTGACCGTGCGCCACGACTTGAGCGAAGGTGACTACGATCAATGTCATGCCTGCCGTACACCGGTTAGCGTAGAGGACCGCGCATCCGAGCACTACGTGGCCGGCATCAGTTGCCCGCACTGCTGGGATAAGCTGTCCGAGAAGACCCGTCGCAGTGCGATCGACCGCCAGAAGCAGATCGAGCTGGCCAAGGCCCGCAATATGCCGCACCCGATTGGTTACAACTACAAGCAATCATCCACCGAGGCTTGAACCATGTCTGCGCGCCTGCTCTATGTAATGGACCCGATGTGTTCCTGGTGCTGGGGTTTTGCCCCAGTGGCCAAGGCCCTGGTTGAGCAGGCCCAGGCGGCTGGCGTGGAATTGCACCTGGTGGTGGGCTGCTTGCGTACCGGCAGTGGTGCGGCGCTGGAACCGACTACTCGGCGCTATATCCTGGAGCACTGGCAGGCGGTGACCGAGGCCACGGGCCAGCCGTTCCGCCTGGAGGGCGCCTTGCCTGAAGGGTTTGTGTATGACACCGAGCCGGCCTGCCGGGCCCTGGTCACTGCGCGTGGCCTGGCGCCGGATTGCGCCTGGACCTTGCTCGGGCTGATCCAGCAGGCCTTTTATGTCGAGGGTCGCGATGTGACCCGCGCCAGTGTGCTGGTGGAGCTGGCCGAGACTGCCGGGGTGCCGCGTATCGAGTTTGCCGAGGCCTTTGACCGCGCCGAACAACATGCCGCCACGGCCGCCGACTTCACTTGGGTCCAGGACCTGGGCATCGCCGGTTTCCCGACCTTGCTGGCCGAACGCAATGGCCAGTTGGCGTTGTTGACCAATGGCTACCAGCCGCTGTCCGAGCTGTCGCCGCTGCTCGGTCGCTGGCTGGAGCGAGCTGCCTGTGCATGATCAGCCAACACCACGGGTTGATCGGCTGACCTGGGCAGAAATCCGTCGCCTGGCCCTGCGCCATAAAAAATCCCTGTGGATTGCCAACGGTGTCGCCGTACTGGCGACCCTGTGCAGCGTACCGATTCCCTTGCTCCTGCCGTTGCTGGTGGACGAAGTGCTGCTGGGCAATGGCGATGCGGCGTTGCAGGTGATGAACCACGCGTTGCCGACGGCCTGGCAGCAGGCTGCCGGGTATATCGGCCTGATGCTGCTGATTACCCTGGTATTGCGCTGCGCGGCGTTGGTGTTCAACGTGGTCCAGGCCCGCCTGTTTGCGGGGCTGGCCAAGGACATTGTCTACCGCATCCGCGTGCGTCTGATCGAGCGGCTCAAGCGTATTTCCCTGAGTGAATACGAAAGCCTGGGCGGTGGCACCGTGACCAC
The DNA here is from genome assembly GCF_030687335.1 of Pseudomonas sp. FP818. NCBI lineage: Bacteria > Pseudomonadati > Pseudomonadota > Gammaproteobacteria > Pseudomonadales > Pseudomonadaceae > Pseudomonas > Pseudomonas sp. FP818. The sequence continues at coordinate 1,906,385 of NZ_CP117427.1, forward strand.
ACACCTGGTCACCGACCTGGACACGGTGGACAAGTTTGTCGGGGAAACCTTGAGCCGGTTCCTGGTGGCCACCCTGACCCTGGTCGGCACCTCCGGGATCCTGATGTGGATGCACTGGAAGCTGGCCCTGTTGATCCTGCTGTTCAACCCCCTGGTGATCTACGCCACGGTGCAGTTGGGCAAGCGGGTCAAACACCTGAAAAAGCTCGAAAACGACAGTACCTCGCGGTTTACCCAGGCCCTGACAGAAACCCTGGATGCCATCCAGGAAGTGCGCGCCGGCAATCGCCAGGGGTTTTTCCTCGGGCGCCTGGGGCAGCGTGCCCAGGAAGTGCGCGACTTTGCCATCAACTCCCAGTGGAAAAGCGACGCCTCCAGCCGCGCCAGTGGCCTGCTGTTCCAGTTCGGCATTGATATCTTCCGCGCGGCGGCGATGCTCACGGTGCTGTTTTCCGACTTGTCCATCGGCCAGATGCTCGCGGTGTTCAGCTACCTGTGGTTCATGATCGGCCCGGTGGAGCAACTGCTGAACCTGCAATACGCCTACTACGCAGCCGGTGGCGCGCTGACGCGGATCAACGAACTGTTGGCCCGCGCCGACGAACCGCAATACGCAGGGGGCGAAGATCCGTTTACCGGGCGCGAAACCGTGGGTATCGAGGTGCAGGGCCTGGACTTTGGCTATGGCGAAGACCTGGTGCTCAATCAGTTGAACCTGGTCATCGCCCCCGGCGAGAAGGTGGCGATTGTCGGCGCCAGTGGCGGCGGTAAAAGTACCCTGGTGCAATTACTGCTGGGGCTCTACACCCCGCAGGCGGGCACGATCCGCTTCGGCGGCGCAACCCAGCAGGCGATTGGCCTGGAAACCATCCGCGAGCATGTCGCGGTGGTGCTGCAGCATCCGGCACTGTTCAACGACACGGTGCGCGCCAACCTGACCATGGGCCGCGAGCGCAGTGATCAAGCCTGCTGGCAGGCCCTTGAAATTGCCCAGTTGGATGCTACGGTCAAGGGGTTACCCCAGGGCCTGGACAGTATTGTCGGGCGCTCGGGCGTACGTTTGTCCGGCGGCCAGCGCCAACGCCTGGCGATTGCCCGGATGGTGCTGGCCGAGCCGAAAGTGGTGATCCTCGACGAAGCCACCTCGGCCCTGGATGCGGCCACCGAATACAACCTGCACCAGGCACTGGCGCGGTTTCTCAGTGGGCGTACTACACTGATCGTTGCTCACCGTTTGTCGGCGGTGAAGCAGGCTGATAGGGTATTGGTGTTTGACGGTGGGCATATAGCCGAAGACGGCGACCACCAGCAGCTGATAGCCGACGGCGGTTTGTACGCCAAGCTTTACGGACACTTGCAACAAGTTCGCTGAAACGATCCCGGTACCGATCCTGGAGGGATCGTGTTTGGCCTCGGCTGTGCTGTCAGGAGCAGTTTTTACTCGCCTGTGCTGATGCAAGGGATCTCATGAAGCAGAAGCGAACTTTCGGAACACCCCGTTTGCTGGGCATTGTCTGGCCTTTTATTGCGGTTGTACTGTTCCAGGCATTACTGGGCTGCGTCAGCCTCTATATGCTCTCGGCCGTGCGCGGTTATGTGGCGGGCGAAAGCCTGTGGTCCAAGGGCCAGAAAGATGCCATCTATTACCTGACCCTGTACGCCGATAACCGCGACCAGAAGACCTTTCTCAAATACCAGAACGCGATTGCCGTGCCCCAGGGCGGGCACGAGCTGCGCATCGCCCTGGACCGCCCCAACCCTGACCTGGCGGCCGCGCGCCAGGGGATCCTCAAGGGCGGCAACCATCCGGATGACGTGTCGAGCGTGATCTGGCTGTACCTTAATTTCCGCCATTTCAGTTACCTGGAAAAAGCCATCGAGCTGTGGACCGTGGGCGATGGCTACCTAGTGCAACTCGACGACCTGGCGCAGGAAATGCACCGGGACATCCTTGCCAACCAAGCCACCAGCGCCGACATCCATGCCTGGAAAGAACGCATCATCGCCATCAACGATAGCGTGACGCCGGCGGCCAAGGCTTTCAGCGATGCCCTGGGTGAAGGCTCAAGGATGATTCTGCGCCTGCTGCTGATCACTAACCTGGCCACCGCCCTCGGCCTGATTGCCCTGGCCTTGTTGCGCACCCGCAAGCTATTGGCCCAGCGCCATGCGTTTGCCGATGCCTTGCAAGTGGAGAAGGAGCGGGCGCAGATCACCCTGGAGTCCATCGGCGACGGAGTGATTACCACCGATGTCGACGGGGCTATCGCCTATATGAACCCGGCGGCGGAGTCCCTGACCCACTGGAAGGCTGCCCAGGCCCAGGGCCTGCCCCTGGCGGCGTTGTTCAATCTGCTGGATGAAAACGCCCAGGCCGAAGGGTTTGCCCTGATCGAGCATATTCTTGGCGGTCAACTCACCGGCGGCAGCGAACACTCCAAGCTGATCCAGCGTCTGGATGGCAGCACGGTCTCCGTGACCCTGGTAGGTGCCCCGATCCGCAGTGCCGGAAAGGTCAGCGGGGCAGTGTTGGTGTTGCACGACATGACCCAAGAGCGCCAATACATTGCCAACCTGTCTTGGCAGGCGACCCATGATGCCTTGACCGGGCTGGCCAACCGCCGTGAATTTGAATTCCGCCTGGAGCAGGTGTTGCATGGCATCGGGCGCCAGCAGTCGGGGCATGCCTTGATGTTCCTCGACCTGGACCAGTTCAAGCTGGTCAACGACACCTGTGGTCACGCGGCGGGCGATGAGTTGTTGCGGCATATCTGCGCGCTGCTGCAATCGGACCTGCGCGAAGGCGATACGCTGGCTCGCCTCGGGGGCGATGAGTTTGGCATTCTGCTCGAGAACTGCCCGCCACTGGTGGCCGAGAAAATCGCCGAAAGTCTGCGTCGCACCGTGCAAAACCTGCACTTTGTCTGGAAAGGCCGGCCGTTTGTCACCACGGTCAGTATCGGCCTGGTCCATATCTCGCACATCCCGACCACCCTGGAAACTTCTTTGCGCGCCGCGGATATGGCCTGCTACATGGCCAAGGAAAAGGGGCGTAACCGGGTGCAGGTCTATCACGCCGATGACTCCGAGTTGTCCTTGCGCTTTGGCGAGATGGCCTGGATCCAGCGCCTGCACATGGCTTTGGAGGAGAACCGCTTCTGCCTGTATGCCCAGGAAATCGCGGCCTTGGGCCATACCGAGGCGGGTGCCGGGCATATCGAGATCCTGTTGCGCCTGCACGACGAAGCGGGGCGGATCATTTTGCCCGACAGCTTTATCCCGGCTGCCGAGCGTTATGGGTTGATGACTTCGCTGGACCGCTGGGTGGTGGAGAACGTATTCAAGCTGATTGCCCGTTGCATGATCGAGCGACCGGGCAGGCCCATGGCGATGTGTGCGATCAACCTGTCGGGCATCACCATCGGCGATGACGACTTCCTGAGCTTCCTGCGGGAGAAATTCAACGCCTATGGCATTCCGCCGAGCATGATCTGTTTTGAAATCACCGAAACCAGTGCCATTTCCAACCTTGGCAGTGCGATTCGTTTTATCAATGAGCTCAAGGCCTTAGGCTGTTTCTTCTCCCTGGACGACTTTTGCGCCGGAATGTCCTCATTCGCCTACCTCAAACATTTACCTGTAGACTTCCTGAAGATCGATGGAAGTTTCGTAAAGGATATGCTGGACGACCCGATTAACCGCGCCATGGTCGAAGTGATCAACCACATCGGCCATGTCATGGGTAAACGCACTATTGCCGAGTTTGTCGAAACGCCGCACATCGAGCAGGCATTGCTTGAGATCGGCGTGGACTACGCTCAGGGCTACCTGATTGAGCGCCCGCAATTGTTTACCTTCGATAGTTTGCAGTGTCGACCTGCGCGCCCGCAGCCTCTGTTATTCCGGGCGCCCGGCACGTTCCGCTGAAACATCTGCTGGTCTGTACACATCACACATCAAAAGGAGCCCGACAGTGATCGACACATTCAGCAGAACCGGCCCGCTTATGGAAGCCTCAAGTTACCCCACCTGGGCTCAGCAATTGATCCAGGACTGTAGCGAGAGCAAGCGCCGAGTTGTCGAACACGAACTGTACCAGCGCATGCGCGATAACAAGCTCAGTGCCAAGACCATGCGCCAATACCTGATTGGTGTCTGGCCAGTGGTGGAACAGTTCGCGTTGTACATGGCACAAAACCTGACCAAGACCAAGTTTGCCCGTCATCCTGGCGAGGATATGGCGCGACGTTGGTTGATGCGCAATATTCGCGTGGAACTGAACCATGCCGACTATTGGATGCATTGGGCACGCGCCCATGGCGTGGGCCTGGAAGAACTGCAAGCGCAGAACGTGCCGCCCGAGTTGCACGCACTGAGTCATTGGTGCTGGCACACCAGTTCGGCCGATTCGTTGATTGTTGCGATTGCCGCTACCAACTACGCCATCGAGGGGGCCTCTGGGGAGTGGTCTGCGCTGGTGTGTTCGACGGGCGTGTATGCCGCAGCGTTCCCCGAAGAAGATCGCAAGCGCGCCATGAAGTGGCTGAAGATGCATGCCCAGTACGACGACGCCCACCCGTGGGAAGCGCTGGAAATCATCTGCACCCTGGCGGGGATGAACCCGAGCAAGGCGTTGCAAGTGGAGTTGCGCCAGGCCGTGTGCAAGAGCTACGACTACATGTACCTGTTCCTGGAGCGTTGCATGCAGTTGGAGAAAACCCCGGTGATCCGCGAACGCCAGGTACTGGCGGCCAGCGAAGCCTGACCCCGGCAGGGCGGGGTAGGGGTTACCCCGCCATTGCCAGGCGGTTGCGGCCTTCGCGCTTGGCCACGTACAAGGCGCTGTCGGCCCGGCGCAGCAAGCTTTCGGCCGACTCGCCTACCAGCAAGGTCGCGCAACCCAGGCTCACCGTCAATTCGATACGCGTGGTGTCCGCCCAGTAGTCCTGGGCCTGTGCTGCCTGGCGCAAGCGTTCGCCGACCATGGTGGCGGCATCGCGGCTGGTGTTGGAAAGCAGGATCAGGAACTCGTCCCCGCCAAACCGAAACACCATATCCACATTACGCAACTGGCTTTTGATCGAGGCTGCGACGGCCTTGAGCACTTTGTCGCCGGTGGCGTGGCCGTGGCTGTCGTTGATGCGCTTGAAGTGATCGATGTCGAGCATCAGCAAGGACAGCGGATGCAGATGCCGCTTGGCCATCTCGATCTCCCGGCCCAGGGTCTGGTCCATGGCGACGCGGTTGCCGGTCTCGGTCAATGGATCGCGCAGGGCGCTGCGGGTCGCGGCGCGATACAGCAAGGCATTGCGCATGGGGTACAGCAGGCTGGCCAACAGTGATTCCAGGTTGCCCTGTTCCTCTTCGCTGAAGCGCTGGTTGCGGCGAAACACCAACTCCCCCAGGTGCTCGCCCTGATGGCTGAGGCTGTAACTCACGGAGTGATGACCGCGCTGGCCATATTCCAGACGCAGGTCGCTGGCTTCATGGCGGTATTGCAGGGCGTCGAGGGGCACCAGGCGCTGCACTTCGCGAAAGAACAGGCCGAGGATCCGCTCCGCTTCCAGGCTGGTCTGCAATTGCAGATTCAGTTGCTGGCGCAGTTGCGCAAGGCTGATGGGTCGGCGGGCGACGATGGAAGGCTGGCCAAAGCCCAGGCGTTGCAATTTGGCACTGTCGAAGTCAATTGCGTTGGTCTGGGTCGGTGTTTTCATAAACGGGCAGGCCTCTAAGCACAGAATGCTGTCTTACAGGCTCGATGGGAGCGGTTACTGGCGGGCGCCTTACTGTTCCTTCAGTTCCGTAAAACTTGGGTAACAGTCTAGTCCGCTTTACCGGGGGTTATAACCCCTGATCCCATGCCGCACGTCTTGATGTCGCGCTGCCTGCTTAAGCAAATTGGAGCGAAAAGCGTGCCATTTAGTGCAATTAGTTTTTTGTGCTTATAAAACAAGGGGATGGGATTTATTGAGGAAAAGGCGCGGTGGAAATTTGGCGCAGGCCCATTGTGGCTTGCTTGCGATGGCGATAGGTATCACACAACTTTTTTCTGGGTTTGTGTACATATCCGTTGCTGCGGTCACGGCCACTTAGGGTTCCGCCCTTACGGCGGCTCACTTTGGAAGAGCGCCAAAGTAAGCAAAGCGCTCTTGCCGGTATGACTCACCCACATGGGTTACAAATCAGTTCACGCACATAGGTAACAGTTATTAACTGGCAGGGTCGATTTTGTGAGGATCTGACCATGCCCTGGGAAGAGCTGAAACCTATGGACCTCAAAGTGATGTTCATCGCCGCCTATTTGGCTGAAAGAGATACCTTTAGCCAGCTGTGCCGCGACTACCAGGTCAGTCGAAAGACTGGCTACAAATGGGTCGAACGGTACGAGGCTGAAGGACCCAGAGGGCTCGAAGAACGTAGCCGGTGCCGGCACAATCAAACCTATGTTGTGCCTCTTGCTATCAGGCAAGCAATTATCGAGCTTCGTTCTATCGGGGAGACTATTCCCGGGCCGAAGAAGATTCAGAACGACTTGCGCCAGCGTTTTCCCGGGCAGGATCCACCCTCGAAAACAACCATTTACAACATCCTCAAGGCCGCTGATCTGATTGCACCTCGACGTGTGCGTCAGCGCGTGGCTGTCTATCCAAAGCCCCTGTGCAAGGCAGAGACCCCAAATCAGCTCTTTAGCGCTGACTACAAGGGGCAGTTTCTGACAGGGGCCGGAGTGTGGTGTTATCCGCTGACGATCATGGACCATGCCAGCCGCTTTCTACTGGCCTGCCAGGGCATGCGCAATACCAACTTCAAAGAAACCCAACAAACCTTCGAGCGTGTTTTTCGCGAGTATGGCTTGCCTGAACGTATTCGGACCGACAACGGCATACCGTTTGCCAGCACGGGCCGTGCAGGGTTATCACAGCTGTCGATCTGGTGGCTGCGGTTGGGGATTATCCCTGAGCGAATTGAGCCCGGCCGCCCAGATCAGAATGGGCGCCATGAAAGGATGCACCGAACCCTGAAAAGCACTTTGCCCCAACCAGCGGCGATTGCTTGGGAAGCTCAGCAGAAACACTTTGATCGCTTTATGCAGCACTATAATCATGAGCGAGGGCACGAGGCGCTTGGCCAGAAAACACCAGCCTCATGTTATTTGCCCTCACCCCGCGCTTACCCGGAAAAGCTGCCTGAAATGGGGTATGCGAGCCACGTGGAGTGTTACCTGGCTGATAGTAATGGAATCATCAATCGAGCAGGTCTTAGGATCTACATAGGCAATCTGCTCAAGCATCAGACCATTGGAATGGAGCTAATTCGAGATGATGTCTGGGAGGTGATCTTCGGGCCTGTGATCCTAGGCCGTGTCGATGCTAGAGACGCAAAGAACGGGTATGTTTCAATCAAAGTGTCACCTATGTGAATGCACTTTTTTGTAACCTATGTGGTTGTCCCGTACATGCCCCACCACTCGGTGCCTCGCCTAGGCTCGGCATGCCCGCAGTCAGGCATTGCTCCGTGGGCCCGCCGCGATCGGCCATCCCTGGCCGTGTCGCGGCTACCCCGGCATCCATGCCGGGGTGCCCACTGCGCAATACCTGCCTGCGGCCATCGTGGTTTAACGGGGCGCCTAAGATCAAAAGCCAGATCAAAAGCAGAGCAACAGCAAAGCAAGAGCGCGAAGCTGCATTCCCCTGTGGGAGCTGGCTTGCCTGCGATGGCGGTTCATCAGCCAATATATTTATCGACTGATACACCGCCATCGCAGGCAAGCCAGCTCCCACAGGTATATGCGTACATCTCGACGATCAGGTCGGCTGTCAGGCCGCCTCGCTTTGCTTGTGATTTTGATCTTAGGCGCCCCGTTAAACCACGCTGGCCGTCATCCGATATTGATTTGGGGGGTAACCCGGCAGGACGCCGGGTTAGCCGCGCTGGGCCATGGATGGCCCATCGCGGCGGCCCCCCAAATCAATGTCGGATGACGGGCACACCGAGCCTAGGCGAGGTGCCGAGTGGTGGGGCAAGAGCCCTTTTGGTTACTTTTGGGGCTCTTTTCCAAAAGTGACCCGCTGTAAGAGCGGAACCAATAGCCGCCATGACCGCAGCAACGGATATGTACACAACCCCAGAAAAGAGTTGTGTAGATCCCTGTACCTAAGGCCATCGCGGGCAAGCCCGCTCCCACACAAGCCCCACAATGGCGTAATGTCATGTCCGAAGATTATTGCGCGTCGAACGCCTGCCCATTGATCCCCGAGCTGTCCGGGCCCATCAGGTACAGGTACACCGGCATGATCTCTTCCGGCAGCGGGTTGTTGGCCGGGTTTTCCCCAGGGTAAGCCTGGGCACGCATGCTGGTCCGGGTGGCGCCGGGGTTGATGCTGTTGGCGCGCACTGCCGCCACGGTGTCGAGTTCGTCGGCCAGGGTCTGCATCAGGCCTTCGGTGGCGAACTTCGACACGCCATAGGCGCCCCAGTAGGCCCGGCCCTTGCGCCCGACGCTGCTGGAGGTGAACACCACCGAAGCATCCTGGGACAGCTTGAGCAGGGGCAGCAGGGTGGCGGTCAGCATAAACATGGCGTTGACGTTGATATGCATGACGCGCATGAAGTTCTCGCCCGACAGCTGTTCGATCGGCGTGCGCGGACCAATGATCGAGGCGTTGTGCAGCAGCCCGTCGAGATGGCCGAATTCTTTTTCGATCATCGCCGCCAGCTCGTCGTATTGATGGGGCAGGGCGGTTTCCAGGTTGAACGGGATCACCACCGGCTGCGGGTGGCCGGCGGCTTCGATTTCATCGTAGACCTGGGCCAGGTTGGCCTCGGTCTTGCCCAGCAACAGCACGGTGGCACCGTGGGCGGCGTAGGTCTTGGCCGCCGCTGCACCAATCCCGCGGCCGGCGCCGGTGACCAGGATGACCCGGTCCTTGAGCAATTCTGGGCGTGCGGAGTAATCAAACATAATCGACCTCAACAAAAATTCAGTCTGAATGTGGGGCGGGCTTGCTCGCGATAGCGCAGTGTCAGTCAATAAAGCGGCAGCTGATTCACCGCTATCGCTGGCAAGCCAGCTCCCACATTGATCTCAGTGTTTCAGTGTCAGCAGCTGCAGAGTGCGCTATCGAGCACCTTGCGCAGCTCCAGCGGGTGATCGACCACAACGTCGGCGCCCCAGTTGCGGGCGTTGTCGTCGGGGTGGATATAACCATAGGTGACGGCGGCGGTACGGGTCCCGGCGTCGCGGCCCGATTCGATATCCCGCAGGTCGTCGCCTACGAACAGCACGCTGGCCGGGTCCAGGTCGAGCATCTTGCAGGCCAGGATCAGCGGCTCCGGGTCGGGTTTGCTGTTTTTTACGTGGTCCGGGCAGATCAGCAGCGCCGAGCGCTGGGCCAGGCCCAGTTGCTCCATGATCGGCTCGGCAAAGCGCAGGGGCTTGTTGGTCACCACGCCCCAGATCAGCTTGGAGCGCTCGATGTCTTCCAGCAGTTCGGCCATGCCATCAAACAGCTTGCTATGGATCGCGCAGCCCTTGACGTAGCGTTCGAGGAACTCCAGGCGCAGCTCTTCAAAGCCTGGAGACTCCGGGTCCATGGAAAATGTCACGGCGACCATGGCCCGGGCGCCGCCGGAAATTTCATCGCGGATATGCTGGTCGTTGATCGGTGCAAGCCCGCGCTCGGTGCGCATGGCCTGGCAGATGGCGATAAAGTCCGGCGCGGTATCGAGCAGCGTACCGTCCATGTCGAAAAGAACCGCTTTCAACTTCACAGGCTTATTCCTCTCGCAGGGTCTGGATCATGTAGTTGACGTCGACGTCGCTGGCCAGCTTGTAGTGCTTGGTCAGGGGGTTGTAGGTCAGGCCGATGATGTCCTTGACGGTCAGCCCGGCCTGACGGCTCCAGGCGCCCAGCTCGGAAGGACGGATAAACTTCTTGAAGTCATGGGTGCCGCGCGGCAGCAGCTTCATGATGTATTCGGCGCCGATGATCGCGAACAGGTAGGCCTTCGGGTTGCGGTTGATGGTGGAGAAGAACACCTGGCCGCCGGGCTTGACCATTCGGAAGCAGGCACGGATCACCGACGATGGGTCGGGCACGTGCTCCAGCATCTCCAGGCAGGTCACCACGTCGAACTGCTCGGGCATTTCTTCGGCCAGGGCTTCGGCGGTGATCTGCCGGTATTCGACGCTCACGCCCGACTCCAGTTGATGCAGTTGGGCCACGGCCAGGGGCGCTTCGCCCATGTCGATACCCATCACCGTGGCGCCGCGCTGGGCCATGGCTTCGCTGAGAATGCCGCCACCGCAGCCCACGTCGAGGACTTTCTTGCCGGCCAGGTTGACCCGCTCGTCGATCCAGTTGACCCGCAGCGGGTTGATGTCGTGCAGGGGCTTGAACTCGCTTTCGCGGTCCCACCAGCGATGAGCCAGGGCTTCGAATTTGGCGATTTCGGCGTGGTCGACGTTACTCATGGGTAGTCCTCTAAATCCGATAAAACGTTTTGCCTGGCCAGGAATTTCGATCCGGGGCCGGCGTTATTCGTGGTGTCCGCTGATGCGCCGGCCCCAGGCAATGGCCGTGGCGCTCAGCTGTTGTTCATCCATGCGCGTCAGTTGCCGGTCGTCGAGCAGTTGCTTGCCGCCGACCCAAAGGTGTTTCACACAATCGCGCCCAGTGGCATATATAAGCTGTGACACCGGATCGTAGATCGGTTGCTGGGCCAGGCCCGAGAGGTCGAAGGCCACGATATCTGCAGCCTTGCCCACTTCCAGCGAGCCGATTTCCGTTTCCAGGCCCATGGCCCGTGCGCCGTTGAGGGTGGCCATGCGCAGCGCGCGATGGGCATCCAGGGCGCTGGCCGAGCCGGCGACGGCCTTGGCCAGTAGCGCGGCGGTGCGGGTTTCGCCCAGCAGGTCGAGGTCATTGTTGCTTGCCGCGCCGTCGGTGCCTACTGCCACATTGACGCCGGCCTGCCACAGGCGTTCCACCGGGCAGAAGCCACTGGCCAGTTTCAGGTTGGATTCCGGGCAATGGATCACACTGCTGTTGCTTTCTACCAGCAACGCCAGGTCTTCTTCGCTGATTTGGGTCATATGAACGGCCTGCAAGCGCGGGCCGAGCAAGCCCAGGCGTGCAAGGCGGGCCAGGGGCCGCTCGCCGTACTGTTCGACGGACTGCTGCACTTCACCGGCGGTTTCGTGGACGTGCATATGAATCGCGGCGTCCAGCTCCTCGGCGATGACCCGGACTTTTTCCAGGTTTGCATCGCTGACGGTGTAGGGCGCATGGGGGCCAAAGGCGATTTTGATCCGCGGGTGATGCTTGAGGTCGCCAAACAGCTCCACGCCCTGGCGGATTGCCTCGTCGGCAGTGGCCGCGCCGGGGATCGGGAAGTCGAGGATCGGAATCGCAATCTGCGCACGCATGCCGCTGTTATGCACGCGCTCGCTGGCGACCTTGGGGAAGAAGTACATGTCCGAGAAGCAACTGATGCCGCCTTTGATTTGCTCGGCAATTGCCAGGTCGGTGCCGTCGCGCACGAAGGCCTCGTCGACCCACTTGGCTTCGGCCGGCCAGATATGCTGTTGCAGCCAGGTCATCAGTGGCAGGTCGTCGGCCAGGCCGCGAAACAGGCTCATGGCCGCGTGGCCGTGGGCATTCACCAGGCCCGGGCTCAGTAGCACCCCCGGCAACTCGCGCACTTCATGGGCCGCCAGCTTCAGCGCCTGGTCGCGCGGGCCGATAAACGCGATGCGCCCATCGCGAATGCCCAGGCCATGTGCCTTGAGCACCACGCCCGCAGGTTCGACCGGTACTAGCCAGCTTGGCAGCAGCAATAAGTCGAGCGGGGCGGCGGGTGGTGTCATAGCGAGCATCGTCCGGGGCGGTCATATAAAGAGGGCGAAGTATACCCGAGCGCCCTGGCGGGCGGATCGCTATAATCGGCGGCTTTTGTTGATGAGTACGGGGTGATGGATGCGCGATCGACTGTTGGCAGCAGAGAAAGTGAAGGCCATAGAGTGGCGTGATGGCGCACTGCACCTGCTCGATCAGCGTGCGCTGCCATCCCGGGAAAGCTGGGTGACATGCGCGACGGTCGACGAGGTGGCTGCAGCCATTCGCGCGATGGTGGTGCGCGGCGCGCCGGCGATCGGCATCAGTGCCGCCTACGGCCTGGTGCTCGCCGCCCGCGAGCGCATCGCCGAGGGCGGTGACTGGCAGGCGTCGTGGGAAGAAGACTACGCGCTGCTGGCCGACTCCAGGCCCACCGCGTCGAACCTGTTCTGGGCCCTCAAGCGCATGCGCGACCGCCTCGACCGCCTCAAGAACCACGCCGACCCATTGGCGGTGCTGGAGGCCGAAGCCATCGCGATCCATGAAAGTGACCGCGAAGCCAACCTGACCATGGCGCAACTGGGCGTCGAGTTGATCCGCAAGCACCAGGGCAATGCTCAGGCCATCCTGACCCATGGCAACGCGGGGGCATTGGCCACCGGCGGTGTGGGTACTGCGCTCGGGGTAATCCGTGCGGCGTTTCTGGAAGGCATGGTCGAGCAGGTTTATGCCAACGAAACTCGCCCCTGGCTGCAAGGCTCGCGGCTGACCGCCTGGGAATTGGCGGGCGAGGGTATCCCGGTCACGGTGAATGCCGACTCGGCCGGCGCACATATCCTCAAGACCAAGGGCGTGACCTGGGTGATTGTCGGCGCCGACTGCATCGCGGCCAATGGCGATGTGATCAGCAAGATCGGCACCTACCAGTTGGCGGTGTGTGCCATGCACCACGGCGTGCGCTTCATGGTGGTGGCATCCAGCTCTACCCTGGACTTGATGATGGCTACTGGCGATGACGTCGCCCTCGAAGAGCGGGATGCCGGCGAGTTGCTGGAAGTCGCCGGGCAGCGCTTTGCCGCCGATGTAGCGGCTTTTAACCCGGTATTTGACGTGACCCCGGCCGACTTGATTGACGTGATCGTGACTGAAAAAGGCATCGTCGAGCGCCCGGATACGGCCAAATTGGCAAAGTTGATGTGCCGCAAGCGTCTGCATTGAGGCGGTCAGTAGTACAAGTGTAAGGCCGTCTGGGCGAGGGGTTCTCGCAGGATGGTGATCAATGTCACGGCATTTCTGAGTGTGGGCGTCAGCGCCCGCGAGCATGACGATGTGGCCGTGGCCCATGATCACCTTCGGGGCACCTATTCATGTCTACCGTTACATCTGCTTCCATGCCTGACCCGCTCATTGACGACCGTGAGTTGATGGGCGTCCTTCCAGTGCCCAGCCGGGCCTGGCATCTGCAACAGCTGCAAGCCGAGAGTGCATTTTGCGAACGCCTGGTGCGGCACCAGCCGTCGCTGGCGCGCATCAGTGGCGAAGCGTTCCAACAGGCGCTTGATCGCCAATTTCCCGAGCTGGAAATCGACCCTGATACGGTGTGGCTGCTGGAGGAGCTGCCATCCGGTGTCACGCCGCGTTCAATGACCCAGGCGATGCAGGAGGCCCTGGTGTCAGGCGCGGCCCCGCTCGACTCCTCCATAAACGGTTTTTCTGCGATTAACCCTGCAACGGGCCACCAGAGCCTGCTCGATATTGATCCTGAAACGTTCGTCGAGGTGCTCAATCAGCATCTTCAGGGGCTGTTCGAGCATTTCCGCCAGCACCTGGACCGGTTCTGGTACAACCCTGTTCGCCAAGGCAATGAGTTGACCTCGCGTGACACCTGGCTGCGTTATCGCCAGGGTGAACTTGGCGGCAGAAGCGGCGTTACGCAGGGCCGATAACCTGGCGGATCCGACGGTTGGGCTCACGGCCGATGGCTGGGCCCTGGCGCGCAGCCTGCTTGCCGCAGTCCCAACCCGCGAGCGACCCGCCCAAGGTGGCAATGTTTCGCCTGGTGCTCAGAGGCGCGGGCCAGGATATCAATCTGTCGGCTGCGTTTGTGTTGGCGTGGCGGGGAGGGCTGACCAAAAGTCGGCCGGTGCTGCTTTATACCCCGCAGCGCGGCCTGGAGGAGTTTGCCAGCGACTCTGCGATATTGGCCGCTCTCAGCTTGCGGCAGGCAATCGCGGGGGAGCGCGATGAAATCCTCGTAAACGTTGCGCAGCCTGAGCGCGAGCAAGTGCTTGCCTTGCGCCGGGAGCGGCGCGCGTATTGGGGGCTGGTGGGGATGCTCCCGGATGCCCGGGGTTCTCTGTTGGGGCAGGTCCTGGACGAGCAACTGGCCCAGCAACGGGTCAATGCGCGCGCCGCTTTTTTGCCCCTCCGGTCGGGGATTGATACCCGGGTTGCGCAGGTGCTGGCGCTGCCCACAGGCTTGCCGGGGGACCTGCTCCGGCGCCCGCTTCGCCCTGATACGTTGCCGGTGGTGCCCTCTGCTGGCATTGCCGTGGGCGACCAGCAACAGAACCTGATACGGCAGATAAACAAGCTAAACCGTTTGACGGGGCAATTGCTTGCGGGCGCGCCCGGGTTTGATGGGTTTTTCCAACAGCAGTTGAAAACACTGTTCCCCAGTTTCAGCGGGAAGATCAGCCCCCTGCAGATCTTTTTCACCCGTTCTCGACCCGATGGGCAGCCATATGCGTCCCAGACGCTGGAATCGCTGCTCGATACGCTATGGGAGGGCGGTGGTACTGAAGACTATGCGGACGGCGCGTTTTACGTAGAACCCAATACCCTGGATGAAGGTTACAGGCTGCAGCAGGTCGGCACGCCGAGCAGCCTGGTGACGACACTGAAACAACAATTTGCCGGGCTGCTGGGCGAATTTTGGAGTACGGCTCAGCGCGACCAGGGCGCGCCCGTCGATTTGCTGACGCGGGTGCGCAAGCAAATACTGGCGACCGAATCGGCCTTGCGCACGATGGATGGCACTTTGACCTCGTCCCATCGGCAACTGATCGACAAGGTATTGAAATACCCCACTGCTGTCGCCCGCGAGCTGGCGTTTCCCCTTGCGCAACGCCCCCGAATCTACAGTCTGACCTTGACCGGCGGGGAGCGATTTGCCACGGCGTTTATGCTTAGCCCGGACAGTGTCAGCCCGCCCAGCGGGCCGCTGGTGTTGTGGACGGTTGCCCAGGGATTTGAGGCATTTTCGAGCCTGGGCAGCCTTAATGCCGAGGTGGGGCGGCGCCTTGACGAGGGTGCACCTGAAGGTCTCCAGTTGGCCGGTGGCCTGCCAGCCGATGTGCGTGGCCAGCAAACCGGCCGTTGGACGGGGCGGCTTGCACTCGTCCCGGAGGTAATAGAAGGCGATTTTGTCGCCCACGGGGTTGAAGCCTTGCTGAGCAAACAGCAGCGAGATCTGCGCCTGGTGCTTGAGGCTGATAATCGCCTGCGCCCTGGAACGGTGGACAGAGTCATTGACCTGGCGCCCCAGTTGGATACGGCGCCAGCTTTTGTAGTGCGTAACCAGTTGTTGGAAGAACAGGCGGCGCCGGGTTGGCAAAAGGCGTTGGCGGCAACGGATCGGGAGCGCTTGCAGGAGGCGGCGCTGGTCGCGCAGGAAAAAAACCAGGCTCTGGCAGCGTTGCTTGAGGGCCTTGAGTCGTTGCACGGATATGCCAGGCAGAAGCTCAGAGGCAGGCTGCGAGATTTTTTGGAGGCGCGTGGTTTGCCCGGTTCTGCAGTGGAGCAGATCGATCCGGACAAGATCATCGTCGTGCGCACCGAGGCTGTTCGGGTTACCTATGTGTCCCAGCCGGGCGTGACGCCGCCTGTTGAAAGCGTGTACGTCGAACGTATGGGCTTGACTGAGCTGACCCTCAAGAACCTCAAACCATGGGAAGGGAGCATCGCCTGGACGTCGAGGGTCAGTATCGAGGCGTCCCTGACGTATGCCGACGGGCGACGCGTGTTCGACGTGCGTGGCGAGGCGCTTAAGCTGTCGCGCGAGACGATTGAGCGCTGGGTAAAAGAAATCGATGCCGGTCATCATTATTGCGAGGATGTTCTAAAGAAAACATTCGCGCCGCCTGCCACCTCGGCGGCGGCCGAGCGGCTGGCACAGGCATGGATGGCGGGCCAGGCTGCCACGTTGGAGTATGCAGCCCAGTCGGCACGGCTCAATCCAGCCATCTATAAAACGGTATTAACGGCTGACCCTGCGAAAAAACGTGCGCAGCAATGGGTGGAGGCGGTGCTGGCGGCATGGGCACCCGCTGCTCGGCCTCGGGTGGAGGGGCGGGCGGTCGTGGCAAATATCCTGATGTTAGGGGGGCCTGACGCCGAGCCTGAGCGCGGGGGGAGCCAGTGGGTGCAGGGGTTGGTCGTGATCTCGACCGCAGAAGATGCCGAGCGGGTGCTTTATGCACCCAATGCGCCCGACGGCCTGGACTTGCGGGAGTTGGCCGGAGATAGCGAGCTGATAGCATTGATCGGCAGGCCGCAGTGGCGGGCCTATCTCCTGGAGCGACTGTGCGTAAAGTCCCAGCAAGTGATTGAAAGCCTGGTCTCGTCGGGTTTGAAATATCAGCTTTTCGCTGAGGGCCTGGCGACTTTTTTCCTCAGTGGCGTGAAGCCACTGGAGCGTCTGCCGCCCTTGAATGTGCAGTTGGTGCCTTGTCGATCGTCCCTGCTGCAAGCCCTGTACTACTTGCAGGTTTTTCGCTTGGTAGAGCTTGCGCAGCGCGGTGCCAATACGAATGCGCAAGTCAGTCGTCAATCGACCTTCAATAAGTTGATGTTTGGGGTAGAGGTGGCAGGGATGCTGCTGGATATGCTGCCCTGGGGGCTTCATTGGGGCTCTTCGATCCCGCGGCTCTGGAGCCGGTTGGCGCACTCTGCGGTGGGTAATTTTCGGGCGCGCGGTCAGGCTATTCCGGGGCTGGTTCTGCGTGATGGGCCTGGTGGATGGCGTCTGAGTATGGATGCTGTAATTGAGGGGGGCGAGGTGCTCGGTGTCAGGCCCCTGGCGATCCGCAGTCCGTTTTTCAGCCCGCCGGCAGTGCCTGCGCGGTCCCTTCTACAGGCGTCGCGCCCGCCAACGCCAGCCTCGCTCATCCCCGAGGCGTGGAAGGCCAGTGCCGTGCCTCGCGACGAAGCGGTCGTGTTGCTCCGAGGTTTGGAACCTAATGCCAAGGGTATTTACCGCACCCAGGCGGGTGAGTATTTGATTCGCCCGGTGGATAGGCAGGGCAATGCAGTGGTATTGCGCATAAAAAGCGATTTCAAGCTCTACGGCGAAGGCGGTTTGACCGTATAGGTCATTGATGCCCAGCGGCGCACCGAGGTGGGTTTTCTGCGCTCCGGCAGGTCTGGGCACTGGCACTCGATCGGGGTCAGGGGCGCGGGGAAATCCGGCTCGAAACTCTCGATGGAATTGCCTGTGGAGGAGTATCTGACAACAGATCAATACAGATTCAACAGCCACGGTTTCCACGGTTTACCTGCTTCAACGGTCGATTACTATGACGCCTGGTTTGTTCGGGATCGTCGGCGATTCTTCGAGACGGTGCAGATACCTCCTCGGCCCGAGGCGCTTTCTCTGGGGGCGTCGGCCACGGTGGATGATCTGATTCGCGGGTGGCCGGAATCGGTGCAAGGTTTGGTGCTGGGGGAAAACCATGCGGAAAAAGCCAGTGTCACGTTTCTGACCGATAAGATGCAGGCGCTTTATGATCGCGGCTTTCGCACGCTGTACATCGAGGGTAGCCATGCCACCGGGTCGCCCATGCTATTGGTTTCGCCCGGTTCGGTGAGTGCGCGCAGCGTGGTGTCAAGGAGGGCCCAGGCCTGTGGCCTGAGGGTGCGTGGGCTGGATGATGACTATTTGACGCTGCGCAGGGATCGCTACACCGGCAGGCCTTCGATTGATATGTCGAGCCGGATTGAAGACATGAATTACTTCGCTGTTCGTCAGATTCAGGCTTATCACCCAGAAGACGGCGGCAGATGGATCGCGTGGGTTGGAGCAGCCCACATGAATACCACCGACGGCGTGCCGGGAATTGCCGAGCTTACCGGGGGGATTGGCGTGCGCATCAGCGACGCCAGGGCCGGGCAGCCCACGGTTCTCAGGGCGCCGGGCAGGCGCGGATGGTTTTCAGGGGCGGCTGCGCCGGATGTGGAAATTGAGTTGGATGTCACCCATTCTCCTGCGCGTCGGCCTGAAGGGCCTGACAATTTATAGGCCTATTGGCGTTTGCGCGGCGAAATACAGCCAATTGCGGGCTCAATTGCGAGGCCGTTGGGTCTCTGAGCGCCTCTCGGCTCCATTCAGCCTGTCACTGGTCAACTAACTACACTCCATGCGCATCAGGGGGATAGGTGCGTGGCGGCGATTGTGATAACATTCGGCGGTTTCCAGGGTCGCCCCGAGGGGCTACCTATAACGTGCAGATCCGTGTCATAACTCGTTGATTTGTCGTAAGTCGTTGTCAGGCACTTTGCCGGCAGCGGCGAGCTTCGTTCGTCTCATATGGACGCGACGAGGTTTCACCCGAAAAAGGAATCAGGCTTCTCATGGGCGAACTGGCCAAAGAAATCCTCCCGGTCAATATCGAAGACGAGCTGAAACAGTCCTACCTCGACTACGCAATGAGCGTAATTGTCGGGCGGGCACTGCCTGATGCGCGCGATGGCTTGAAGCCCGTGCACCGGCGTGTGCTGTTCGCGATGAGCGAGCTGGGTAACGACTGGAACAAGCCGTACAAGAAATCTGCCCGTGTTGTCGGTGACGTGATCGGTAAGTATCACCCTCACGGCGACACTGCGGTGTACGACACCATCGTACGGATGGCCCAGCCATTCTCCCTGCGCTACCTGCTGGTAGACGGCCAGGGCAACTTCGGTTCGGTGGACGGCGACAACGCCGCAGCCATGCGATACACCGAAGTACGCATGACCAAGCTGGCGCACGAGCTGCTGGCCGACCTGCATAAAGAAACCGTGGACTGGGTGCCGAACTACGACGGCACCGAAATGATCCCGGCGGTCATGCCGACCCGTATTCCCAACCTGTTGGTCAACGGCTCCAGCGGTATCGCCGTGGGCATGGCCACCAACATCCCGCCACACAACCTCGGTGAAGTCATCGACGGTTGCCTGGCGCTTATCGACAACCCTGAGCTGACCGTCGATGAGCTGATGCAGTACATCCCCGGCCCGGACTTCCCGACCGCCGCAATCATCAACGGTCGCGCCGGCATCATCGAAGCCTATCGTACCGGTCGTGGCCGCATCTATATGCGCGCCCGTTCGATGATCGAAGACATCGACAAGGTCGGTGGCCGCCAGCAGATCGTCATCACCGAGCTGCCTTACCAGTTGAACAAGGCGCGTCTGATCGAGAAGATCGCCGAGCTGGTTAAAGAGAAGAAACTCGAAGGCATCACTGAACTGCGCGACGAGTCTGACAAAGACGGTATGCGCGTGGTGATCGAGCTGCGTCGTGGCGAAGTGCCTGAGGTGATCCTCAACAACCTCTACGCCCAGACCCAGCTGCAAAGCGTGTTTGGTATCAACGTCGTGGCCCTGATCGACGGTCGCCCGCGCATCCTGAACCTCAAGGATCTGCTGGAAGCCTTCGTCCGTCACCGTCGCGAAGTGGTTACTCGCCGTACCGTGTTCGAACTGCGCAAGGCCCGTGAACGTGGGCACATCCTGGAAGGCCAGGCGGTTGCACTGTCGAACATCGACCCGGTCATCGCCCTGATCAAGGCTTCGCCGACGCCGTCGGAAGCCAAGGAAGCACTGATCAAGATGCCATGGGAATCCAGCGCGGTAGTAGCGATGGTTGAACGTGCCGGTGCCGATTCGTGCCGTCCGGAGACCCTGGACCCGCAATACGGCCTGCGCGATGGCAAGTACTTCCTGTCGCCGGAACAGGCCCAGGCTATCCTGGAACTGCGCCTGCACCGCCTGACCGGCCTCGAGCACGAAAAGCTGCTGGCCGAGTACCAGGAAATCCTCAACCAGATCGGCGAGCTGATCCGCATCCTCAACAGCGCCGTGCGCCTGATGGAAGTGATCCGCGAAGAGCTGGAAGTGATCCGCGCCGAATACGGCGACGTGCGCCGCACTGAAATCCTTGATGCGCGCCTCGACCTGACCCTGGGTGACATGATCCCGGAAGAAGAGCGCGTGGTGACCATTTCCCACGGTGGCTACGCCAAGACCCAGCCGTTGGCTGCATACCAGGCCCAGCGTCGTGGTGGTAAAGGCAAGTCGGCGACGGGCGTCAAGGATGAGGACTACATCGCTCACCTGCTGGTAGCCAACAGCCACACCACGCTGCTGCTGTTCTCCAGCAAGGGCAAGGTGTACTGGCTCAAGACCTACGAGATCCCGGAAGCGTCCCGCGCCGCCCGTGGTCGTCCGCTGGTCAACCTGTTGCCGCTGGACACTGATGAATACATCACCACCATGCTGCCGGTCGAGGAATACACCGAAGGTCACTTCATCTTCATGGCCACCGCCAAGGGCACTGTGAAGAAGACCCCGCTGGAATCCTTCAGCCGCCAGCGCAGCGTGGGCCTGATCGCCTTGGAGCTGGACGAAGGCGACGTACTGATTTCCGCAGCCATTACCGATGGCGAGCGTGAAGTCATGCTGTTCTCCGACGGCGGCAAGGTGACACGCTTCAAGGAATCCGACGTGCGTGCCATGGGCCGTACCGCTCGTGGTGTGCGCGGCATGCGTCTGCCGGAAGGGCAGAAGCTGATTTCCATGCTGATCCCGGAAGAAGGCAGCCAGATCCTCACCGCTTCGGCCCGTGGTTATGGCAAGCGTACCGCCATCGGCGAGTTCCCCGAGTACAAGCGTGGCGGCCAGGGTGTTATCGCCATGGTCAGCAACGATCGCAACGGCCGCCTGGTCGGCGCGGTCCAGGTGCTCGATGGCGAGGAAATCATGCTGATTTCCGACCAGGGCACCCTGGTACGTACCCGTGTTGATGAAGTGTCGAGCCTGGGCCGTAACACCCAGGGCGTGACCTTGATCAAGCTGGCCAGCGACGAGACCCTGGTGGGTCTGGAGCGTGTCCAGGAGCCATCGGAAGTCGAAGGCGAGGAGCTGGAAGGCGAGGAATTCGATGGCGAGGTGATCGCAGCCGGCGATGACAGCGTCGACGAGCCAACCCTCGATGCTGCCGCAGACGAAGAAGAACCGCAGGAATAAGCGGGCAACCAAGGGGGCGGATGAAGATTCGCCCCCTTGTTATTTGTCCCCTTTGAAAATTTGCAATACTGCGCATTCCCTTGTGGGAGCGGGCTTGCTCGCGAAGGCGGTGTATCAGTCAGCGCATGTGTGGCCTGACACGCCGCCTTCGCGAGCACGCCCGCTCCCACATGGGGTTATGTGTCGAACACGAATTATGTGACCACCAGATCAGAGCGAGATTGGATGTGAGCAAGAGAGCCTATAACTTCTGTGCTGGTCCCGCGGCACTTCCTGAAGCAGTCCTGCGGCGTGCGCAGGGTGAACTCCTCGACTGGCATGGCAAAGGCCTCTCGGTCATGGAAATGAGCCATCGCAGCGATGAGTTCGTGTCCATTGCCACCAAGGCCGAGCAGGATCTGCGTGACCTGCTGGACATTCCGTCGGACTACAAGGTGCTGTTCCTGCAGGGCGGCGCGAGCCAGCAATTTGCCCAATTGCCGCTGAACCTGTTGCCCGAAAACGGGAGTGCCGACTATATCGACACCGGTATCTGGTCGCAGAAGGCCATTGAAGAAGCCTCGCGCTACGGCAATATCAACGTGGCCGGTACGGCCAAGCCTTACGATTATTTTGCTATTCCAGGCCAGAACGAGTGGAAGCTGTCCAAGGACGCGTCCTACGTTCACTACGTGCAGAACGAAACCATCGGCGGCCTGGAATTCGACTGGGTGCCTGAAGTGGGTGATGTCCCGTTGGTGTGCGACATGTCCTCGGACATTCTCTCGCGCCCGATGGATGTGTCGCGCTACGGCATGATCTACGCCGGCGCACAGAAGAACATCGGTCCAAGCGGCATCCTGGTCAACATCATCCGTGAAGACCTGCTCGGGCGTGCTCGCTCGGTGTGCCCGACCATGCTCAACTACAAGGTCGCGGCCGACAACGGCTCGATGTACAACACCCCGCCGGCCTTTGCCTGGTACCTCTCGGGCCTGGTGTTCGAGTGGCTCAAGGAGCAGGGCGGTGTGGCTGCCATGGGCAAGCTCAACGAAGAGAAGAAGCGCACTCTGTACGACTTCATCGACGCCAGCGGCCTGTACAGCAACCCGATCAGCCTGAGCGCCCGCTCGTGGATGAACGTGCCGTTCCGCCTGGCCGACGACCGCCTGGACAAGCCATTTTTGGCCGGTGCCGACGAGCGTGGCCTGTTGAACCTCAAGGGCCATCGTTCGGTAGGCGGCATGCGCGCCTCGATCTACAACGCCGTCGACATCAATGCCATCAAGGCGCTGGTGGCCTACATGGCAGAGTTCGAAAAGGAACACGGCTAATGTCTGAGCAAGAACTCAAGGCCCTGCGTGTGCGCATTGACGCCCTGGACACCAAAGTCCTGGAGCTGATCAGTGAGCGGGCGCGGTGTGCCCAGGAAGTGGCGCGGGTCAAGATGGCCTCCCTGGCTGAAGGCGAAGTGCCGGTATTTTACCGTCCGGAGCGCGAAGCCCAGGTGCTCAAGCGCGTGATGGAGCGTAACCAGGGGCCGCTGGGCAATGAAGAAATGGCGCGCTTGTTTCGCGAGATCATGTCTTCGTGCCTGGCCCTTGAACAGCCCTTGAAAGTGGCTTACCTCGGCCCCGAGGGGACCTTCACCCAGGCGGCGGCCATGAAGCACTTCGGTCACGCAGTGATCAGCAAGCCGATGGCCGCCATCGACGAAGTGTTCCGTGAAGTGGCCGCTGGCGCAGTGAATTTTGGTGTGGTGCCGGTGGAAAACTCCACCGAGGGCGCAGTCAACCACACCCTCGACAGCTTCCTTGAACACGACATGGTGATCTGTGGCGAAGTCGAGCTGCGTATTCACCACCATTTGCTGGTGGGTGAAAACACCAAGACCGACAGCATCAGCCGCATTTACTCCCACGCCCAGTCCCTGGCCCAGTGCCGCAAGTGGCTGGATGCCCATTACCCGAATGTCGAGCGCGTGGCGGTGTCCAGCAACGCCGAAGCGGCCAAGCGGGTCAAGGGTGAGTGGAACTCGGCGGCGATTGCCGGGGATATGGCGGCTGGCCTGTACGGCCTGACGCGCCTGGCCGAGAAAATCGAGGATCGCCCGGATAACTCCACACGCTTTTTGATGATCGGCAACCAGGAAGTGCCTCCAACCGGCGACGACAAGACCTCGATCATTGTCTCAATGAGCAACAAGCCTGGCGCGCTGCATGAACTGCTGGTGCCGTTCCACGACAACGGGATAGACCTGACACGCATCGAGACGCGTCCTTCGCGCAGCGGTAAATGGACTTATGTGTTCTTTATCGACTTCGTCGGCCACCACCGTGATCCGCTGGTCAAGAGTGTGCTGGAGAAAATCAGTCAGGAAGCCGTGGCACTCAAGGTGCTGGGCTCTTACCCGAAAGCGGTTTTGTGAGGCTTTGACATGAGTGGCAACTTCCTCGCCCTGGCGCAGCCGGGCGTGCAACAACTCTCGCCTTACGTTCCGGGCAAGCCTGTGGACGAGTTGGCGCGCGAGTTGAATCTGGATCCGGCGAAGATCGTCAAGCTGGCGAGCAATGAAAACCCGTTGGGCCCAAGCCCCAAGGTGCTGGCCGCGATCCGTGAAGAATTGGCGGAGCTGACCCGTTATCCCGACGGTAACGGCTTTACGCTCAAGTCCCTGTTGGCCGAGCGCTGCCGGGTCGAGTTGAGCCAGGTCACCCTGGGCAACGGTTCCAACGACATCCTGGAACTGGTGGCGCGTGCCTATCTGGCCCCTGGCCTGAACGCGGTATTCAGTGAGCACGCGTTTGCGGTGTATCCGATTGTCACCCAGGCGGTCGGTGCCGAGGCGCGGGTGATTGCGGCCAAGGACTGGGGGCATGACCTGCCGGCCATGCTGGCGGCCATTGATGCCCAGACCCGCGTGGTGTTTATCGCCAACCCGAACAATCCGACCGGTACCTGGTTCGGTGCCGACGCGCTGAACGAGTTCCTGCAGGATGTGCCTGAGCATGTGCTGGTGGTGTTGGACGAGGCTTACATCGAGTATGCCGAGGGCGGCGACCTGCCCGACGGCCTGGACTTCCTTGCGGCCTACCCGAACCTGCTGGTATCGCGCACCTTCTCCAAGGCC
The DNA here is from genome assembly GCF_030687335.1 of Pseudomonas sp. FP818. Taxonomy (NCBI): domain Bacteria; kingdom Pseudomonadati; phylum Pseudomonadota; class Gammaproteobacteria; order Pseudomonadales; family Pseudomonadaceae; genus Pseudomonas; species Pseudomonas sp. FP818. Next base: position 1,930,616 of record NZ_CP117427.1, read on the forward strand.
TATGGCCTGGCGTCGCTGCGGGTCGGCTACGGGTTATCCACAGCTGTCGTCGCGGATGTGCTGAATCGCGTGCGCCAGCCGTTCAACGTCAACAGCCTGGCATTGGCGGCGGCTTGTGCGGCGCTCAAGGATGCCGAGTACCTGGAAGAGGGGCGACGGATCAACGAAAGCGGCATGCAGCAGCTGCAGCAAGGCTTCCGCGAACTGGGTCTGAGCTGGATTGCGTCCAAGGGCAACTTTGTCTGCGTGGATCTCGCCCAAGAGGCCGCCCCGGTCTTCCAGGGTCTGCTGCGCGAAGGCGTGATCGTGCGTCCGGTGGCCAATTACGGCATGCCGAACCACTTGCGCATCACCATCGGTTTGCCGGCTGAAAACAGTCGCTTCCTTGAGGCGTTGGCCAAGGTCCTGGCCCGTGGTTGATGTGATTGCAATGCAACCTGCTGTGCCTGTGATCGGTCGCCTGGTGGTGGTCGGTCTGGGATTGATTGGCGGCTCCTTTGCCAAGGGCCTGCGCGAAAGCGGCCTGTGTGGCGAAGTGGTCGGTGTGGACCTGGACCCGCAATCGCGCCAGTTGGCGGTAGAGCTGGGGGTGGTGGACCGCTGTGAGGCGGACTTGGCCGTTGCCTGCCAGGGCGCTGATGTCATTCAGTTGGCGGTGCCGATCCTGGCCATGGAAAAACTGTTGGCGTTGTTGGCCGGCATGGATCTGGGGCAGGCGATCCTCACGGATGTCGGCAGCGCCAAGGGCAATGTAGTGCGCGCGGCGCGCCTGGCGTTTGGCGGCATGCCGGCGCGGTTCGTGCCGGGGCATCCGATTGCCGGTTCCGAGCAGAGTGGGGTGGAAGCGTCCAACTCCCAGCTGTTCCGGCGGCACAAGGTGATCCTCACGCCGCTGGCAGAAACCGACCCGGCGGCCCTGGCCGTGGTGGATCGGCTGTGGCGCGAACTGGGCGCGGATGTCGAGCATATGCAGGTCGAGCGCCATGATGAAGTGCTGGCGGCGACCAGCCATCTGCCGCATCTGCTGGCTTTTGGCCTGGTGGATTCTCTGGCCAAGCGCAACGAGAACCTGGAGATTTTCCGTTACGCCGCCGGCGGTTTTCGCGATTTCACGCGAATTGCCGGGAGCGATCCGGTGATGTGGCACGACATCTTTCTCGCCAACCGCGAGGCCGTGTTGCGCACCCTGGACACCTTTCGCAGTGACCTCGACGCCTTGCGCGACGCGGTCGATGCGGGAGATGGGCACCAGTTGCTGGGCGTCTTTACCCGGGCGCGAGTGGCGCGGGAGCACTTCAGCAAGATTCTCGCGCGCCGGGCGTATATGGATGCTGCCGCCAATGCGGATGATGTGGTGTTTGTCGCCAATCCGGGCGGGCAGTTGAGCGGCAATATCCGGGTGCCGGGGGATAAATCCATTTCCCATCGCTCGATCATGCTCGGGTCGCTGGCGGAGGGTATTACCGAGGTCGAAGGGTTTCTCGAGGGTGAAGATGCCCTGGCGACCCTGCAGGCGTTCCGCGACATGGGCGTGGTGATCGAGGGCCCGCACCATGGGCGGGTGACTATCCATGGCGTTGGCCTGCACGGCTTGAAGCCTGCGCCGGGTCCGATTTATCTCGGTAACTCGGGTACGTCCATGCGTCTGTTGTCCGGTTTATTGGCGGCGCAGCGTTTTGACAGCGTCCTGACCGGTGATGCCTCGCTGTCCAGGCGCCCGATGAATCGTGTGGCCAAGCCGTTGCGAGAAATGGGTGCGGTGATCGAGACCGGGCCCCAGGGGCAGCCGCCGCTGACTATTCGTGGCGGGCAGGTGCTCAAGGGTATGAATTACACGCTGCCGATGGCCAGTGCCCAGGTCAAATCCAGCCTGTTGCTGGCGGGGCTATACGCCGAAGGCCGGACGGCGGTGACCGAGCCTGCGCCCACCCGCGATCATACTGAGCGCATGTTGCGCGGTTTTGGTTGCCCGGTGGAGGTTAAGGGGGCGACGGCAGCGGTTGAGTCAGGTCATGGGTTGGTGGCAACCCGCATTGAGGTGCCGGGCGATATTTCCTCTTCGGCGTTTTTCCTTGTGGCGGCTTCGATTGCCGAGGGTTCCGAGTTGTTGTTGGAGCATGTGGGGATCAATCCGACCCGCACCGGGGTGATCGATATCCTGCGCCTGATGGGGGCAGACATTACCCTGGAAAACCCCCGTGAAGTGGGCGGCGAGCCGGTTGCAGACCTGCGTGTGCGCGCCGCACGGCTCAAGGGTATCGAGATTCCCCTGGCCCTGGTGCCCCTGGCTATCGACGAGTTTCCGGTGTTGTTTGTCGCCGCTGCCTGCGCCGAAGGGCGCACGGTATTGCGTGGCGCCGAAGAGTTGCGGGTCAAGGAGTCCGATCGCATCCAGGTGATGGCCGACGGTCTGCTGGCGCTGGGGGTGAAGTGTGTGCCGACCCCTGATGGGATTATCATTGATGGCGGCGGCATGACCGGTGGTGAGGTGCATGCCCACGGCGATCATCGGATTGCCATGGCATTCAGCGTGGCATCCCTGCGCGCCACTGCGCCGATTCGTATCCATGACTGTGCCAACGTAGCTACATCTTTTCCGAATTTTCTTACACTGTCTGCCCAAGTCGGCATGCGTGTTGCCCAAGAGGCTCAATTGTGAATATCAAAGCACCGGTGATTACCATCGACGGGCCAAGCGGCTCTGGCAAAGGCACTGTCGCGGGCCTGTTGGCCAAGCGCCTGGGTTGGTGCCTGCTGGATTCCGGGGCGTTGTATCGCCTGCTGGCTTTCGCGGCGCGCAATCACGGCGTCGACCTGACCAACGAAGCCTCGTTGGTGCTGCTGGCGGCGCACCTGGATGTGCAGTTCGTCGGTGCGACCGAAGGTCACTCCCTGCGCATTATCCTGGAAGGGGATGATGTGACGGATGATCTGCGCAACGAGCAGGTCGGCTCCTGGGCGTCCCAGGTTGCTGCATTGCCTGCCGTGCGTGATGCATTGCTCCAGCGCCAGCGGGCTTTCCAGGAGCCGCCGGGCCTGGTGGCCGATGGTCGCGACATGGGCACCGTGGTGTTTCCCGAGGCGCCGCTGAAGATTTTCCTGACGGCCAGCGCCGAGGAGCGGGCGCGCCGCCGTTACTTGCAGTTGAAGGGCAAGGTGGATGGTGTTAGTCTGTCGAGTCTGCTAGATGAGATTCGTGCGCGCGATGAGCGTGACACCCAGCGTGCGGTAGCCCCGCTCAAACCGGCGGCTGACGCCATACAGCTGGACTCCACGGAATTGTCCATCGAGCAGGTGCTGGAACGCATCTTGAGTGAAATCGCCCTGCGCGATATCGCCGGATGACTTAGAGGAAGTGCAGGGGACCAGTCCTAGACCTGCGCTTCTTCTCTTATATGAACGTAACCCACACCGTCTGGGGTGTGGCAGATGGGCGTATTCTTCGCCCTTATCAACAGGAATTAAAATGAGCGAAAGCTTTGCGGAACTCTTTGAAGAAAGCCTAAAAACCCTGAATCTTCAGGCTGGCTCCATCATCACCGGTGTTATCGTTGATATCGATTACCAAGCTCGCTGGGTAACCGTTCACGCTGGTCTGAAGTCTGAAGCACTCATCCCGCTTGAGCAGTTCTACAACGACGCTGGCGACCTGACTATCAATGTCGGTGACGAAGTTCACGTTGCTCTGGACTCGGTTGAAGACGGCTTCGGTGAAACCAAGCTCTCCCGTGAAAAAGCCAAGCGCGCTGAATGCTGGATTGTTCTGGAAGCAGCCTTCGCAGCTGAAGAAGTGGTCAAGGGCGTTATCAACGGTAAGGTTAAAGGCGGCTTCACAGTCGACGTTAACGGCATCCGTGCGTTCCTGCCAGGTTCTTTGGTTGACGTTCGTCCAGTGCGCGACACCACGCACCTGGAAGGCAAAGAGCTCGAATTCAAGGTCATCAAGCTCGACCAGAAGCGCAACAACGTTGTCGTTTCCCGTCGCAGCGTCCTGGAAGCAGAGAACTCCGCCGAGCGTGAAGCTCTGCTGGAATCCCTGCAGGAAGGCCAACAAGTCAAAGGTATCGTCAAGAACCTCACCGATTACGGCGCATTCGTCGATCTGGGTGGCGTCGATGGCCTGCTGCACATTACCGACATGGCTTGGAAGCGCATCAAGCATCCTTCCGAAATCGTCAACGTTGGCGACGAGATCGATGTCAAGGTTCTGAAATACGATCGCGAGCGCAACCGTGTTTCCCTGGGCCTGAAGCAACTGGGTGAAGATCCATGGGTTGCTATCAAAGCCCGTTACCCAGAAAGCACTCGCGTAACCGCGCGTGTTACCAATCTGACCGACTACGGCTGCTTCGCAGAGCTGGAAGAAGGCGTGGAAGGCTTGGTACACGTTTCCGAAATGGACTGGACCAACAAGAACATCCACCCTTCGAAAGTCGTACAAGTCGGCGACGAAGTGGAAGTTATGGTTCTGGACATCGACGAAGAGCGTCGTCGTATCTCCCTGGGCATCAAGCAGTGCAAATCTAACCCATGGGAAGATTTCTCTGGCCAGTTCAACAAGGGCGATAAAATCTCCGGCACCATCAAGTCGATCACCGATTTCGGTATCTTCATTGGTCTGGACGGCGGTATCGACGGCCTGGTTCACCTGTCCGACATCTCCTGGAACGAAGTTGGCGAAGAAGCTGTTCGTCGTTTCAAGAAGGGCGACGAGCTGGACACCGTTATCCTGTCGGTTGACCCAGAGCGCGAGCGCATCTCCCTGGGTATCAAGCAACTGGAAAGCGATCCGTTCTCCGAGTACGTTCAAGAGAACGACAAGGGTGCAATCGTTAAAGGCATCGTGAAGGAAGTTGACGCTAAAGGCGCCATCATCACTTTGGGTGACGATATCGAAGCGACTCTGAAAGCCTCCGAAATCAGCCGTGATCGCGTTGAAGACGCGCGTAACGTTCTGAAAGAAGGCCAGGAAGTAGAAGCCAAGATCATCAGCGTTGACCGCAAGAGCCGCGTAATCCAACTCTCCATCAAGTCGAAAGACGAGATCGAAGAGAAAGAAGCAATCCAGAGCCTGCGCGACAAGCCAGCTACCTCTGACATTGCTTCGGGTCCGACCACTCTGGGCGACCTGTTGCGTGCACAGATGGAAAAACAGAACTAAGTTCTGTCAGACCATAGAAAAAGGGCGACTTCGGTCGCCCTTTTTTGTGTCTGGAATTTGGGTTTTGCCCTTGGGTGCGATTGGTCTACGCAATGGGGGCGGGCTGAGGCTGCGTACGGGCTTAGGGTTGCTGATTCCGGCACTGACAGCGGTTTGTCGGTAAGACGTCTGCTGTGGCTTCCTGGGGGCTATCTGCTGTTATCGCGGATTCTGTGAGGGCTGCCATAGTTTGCGCAAGATAAGTCAAGCCACAGGCTGTTCAAATTCATCTGGTCATGCTAAAACCTTCGGAGCGCTTTTCCTAGCTGCTTGAAAAAGAAGGGAAAAATATGACGAAGTCGGAGTTGATCGAACGAATTGTCACCCATCAAGGGCTGCTCTCATCCAAGGATGTGGAGTTGGCCATCAAGACCATGCTTGAACAAATGTCCCAGTGCCTGGCCACGGGTGACCGAATAGAGATCCGCGGCTTTGGTAGCTTTTCGCTGCACTACCGCGCACCACGCGTGGGCCGCAACCCAAAAACCGGCCAGTCGGTCAGCCTTGACGGCAAATTCGTGCCCCATTTCAAGCCGGGCAAGGAATTGCGTGATCGAGTGAACGAAGACGAAGAAGACGGCGTCTGAGCTTTTTTGGGGATAGGAGAAGTTTATGCGCGGTGTTAAGCGCGTCGCCCTGGTACTGATAGTGCTGATCGTCGCCTTGGCGATCCTGGCATTCGTACTGGAAAACCAGCAAGACGTCGCCCTGGCGTTCTTGGGGTGGTCTACGCCGGAGCTGCCGGTGTCGGTGTTTGTGACGTTGGCGTTGATTGTCGGGATGTTGGTGGGGCCGCTCTTGAGTCTGCTGATGCGGCGCAAGAGGCACCCTAAACCCGTATTGTAAGGTCAATCTGACAGCGTAGACCGTCTGTCGCCTGTATTGCAGGTTCAAGCCATGCGTTGGGGATTGGCTACCTCGACTACAGTGCGTTAAACGCTTCTCTGTATTCAGGAAATAGTGACTTTAGAGCTCCTCTGACGTGTTTTTCCTGAAGATTCCTCAATAAATAGGAATTGCCTTACAGTCATGTCAAGTCTTGCAATGTTGTCGCGAGATGGCAAAATGCAACCTGTTCTCGATTCCAGTCATTTTGTGTGTCCAGGGCCTGGCAGCGACGCTGGGCTTTTTGGCCGACCCTTATAAATACAAAAAAACCACAAGATCGTCTGCATAACGAGCCCGCAGTTTCTCTTTGAAGGCAGGTTTTTGTTGTGAGTAGTAGCTTCCGCGCGCCCCCGATTCCCTCGTCCGGCGAGATTGATCTCGTTGTGCTTTTTCAGGCTATCTGGAAGCAGAAAAAGTTAGTTATGGCCGCTACCGCAGGTGCCGGGCTGATTGCTGCTATCTATGCGTTCCTCACGCCTCCTCAGTACGAAGTCAGTAGTGTGCTGCGCCCGGCCGCAATCAACGAGCTGGATGCTTTGAATCGCTCCGAGATATATACCCTTCCTCCTGGTGATGCTCTTGTCAGAGTGGGCGCATCATTGGAGTCCTACGATACCCGCTTGGGTTTTTTTCGTTCAAACCAGAAGCTGTTCAAGGCCTTTGAACAGCCTGGCAGGACCTTGGAGCAGAGTTTCGAAGAGTTCAACCGCAACTCTATCGAGCTCAGTCTGCCCGATCCGAAAAAAGCCAACTCCCTCAGTGCTTATATCAAGCTTGAGATGAGTTATCCGAAAGGTGTTGATGGCGTCGCCATTCTCAACGGTTTCATCGATTACGCGATTGCCACGGAGCGTGAGCAGATTGCGGCGGATCTGGACGTTATCGTAAAAAATCGATTGAACGAACTCAAGGGCAAGATTGATGCCGCCCGTTCCAGCTACGAGGTTGATAAAGAGGCGCGGATAGCATCGCTGCGAGAAACGGACAGCTTGCGACGTGCGCAGTTGCAGGATGAACTCAAAGCATTGCGAGCACAGCTGAAGACTGGGCGCACTGACCGAGTGGCGCAGTTGAACGAGGCCATCGGAATCGCCAAGTCCCTGGGAATCAGAAAACCCAGCACGCCTTCCGCTCTGGGTGAGTCAGACCGTAATGGCTCATCAAGTGTGATGCGTACCGAAATAAACAATCAGCAAATCCCTCTGTACTTCATGGGCGTCGAGGCGCTCGAGGCTGAACGCACTGCGTTGATGCAGCGTAAGTCCGATGATTTTACTGAGGGTCGTATCGCGCAGATTGCCAGGGAGCTTCAATTGCTCCAGTCAAACCGCGAGATTGAAGTGCTGAGTCGTCGTGAAAACGAGGATCTGTTCCTGGCTGGTGTTCAGCCGGTGCGCGCCGAAGTGGCTCGATTGCGTAACTTAAGCATTGATATGAGCCGGCTGAAGCTGGTAACTATCGATAAGCAGGCGCTGGAGCCTTTGCGCCCGGTCAAGCCTCAGAAAGCCTTGATTATCCTGCTTGGCCTGGTCTTGGGTGGCTTTGTCGGGGCCTTCATTGCGGTAATTCGTCATCTCGTCAAAACCCGCCAGCCTCAGCCCCAGTCGGTAATGCTGTCCGTGCAACCGGGTTCACCGACCATGGTGGGTAGCGATACAGGTTTGAACAGATCGCAATAGGTACCGCGATCTGCACTGCGCTCCCCGGACAGTGCGAGATTTGATTTCATTTGGAAACTAGCTCGCAACTTGTTGTCTATAGCGCACCGGATAAGGGTTTCTCGGCTTCAGGTCTTGTGTGAGGTCTGGAGCCGGCCGGTGTGACTGGCATTTGTGGGTCGGTCTTCCTGCTTGTCGGGTTATTTCATGTAAAAAAACGGCGGCGACCTGCGGCGGATGGCTCATAATCACGCAGGTCGATCAACCTGGCCTGGGCGGTTATTTCCCGGCGTAGACAGTTGTCTGCGTTGCGCAGGAGGCTGGAGCAGGTGAGGGCTCTGCCCAGAAAAGATTAAATTTTCATATTGGCGATGTCGGATTGCCGGCCACAGGCATTGAAATTGTGGCTCAATACCGAGAAGCTACGCGCTATTTTTCACCCGTCAACCTGCGTGTTGGCCTGGTGTAATGCAGATATTTAAGGAAGTTCTAAAGATATGACGGACATCAAACGCAAAGGCATCATCCTCGCTGGCGGCTCCGGGACGCGCTTGCACCCGCTGACCCTGGGTGTATCCAAGCAAATGTTGCCTATTTTCGACAAGCCGATGATTTTTTATCCGTTGTCGGTGTTGATGCTGGCTGGCATGCGCGAAATCTTGATCATCTCTACCCCTGAAGATCTGCCTTGCTTTAAAAAGCTCCTGGGAGACGGCAGCCAGTACGGCATCCAGCTCAGCTATGCCGAGCAACCCAGTCCGGACGGTTTGGCCCAGGCCTTCCTGATTGGCGAGGAGTTTATTGGTGACGATCCTTGCTGCCTGATCCTTGGCGACAATATTTTCTACGGTCAGCACTTTTCCGATAACTTGCGCTCCGCCATGTCCCAGACATCAGGTGCGACAGTCTTTGGTTATCACGTATCAGATCCTGAGCGTTTTGGTGTTGTTGAGTTCGATGCCACTGGTCGAGCATTGAGCATCGAAGAAAAACCGGCGAAACCGAAGTCCAACTATGCAGTTACAGGCTTGTACTTCTACGACAATCGAGTGGTGGACATTGCCAAGAGCATCAAGCCGTCGCCGCGTGGCGAGCTTGAAATCACTGACGTCAACCGCGCCTATCTGGATGACAAGTCATTAACCGTGGAGATGCTGGGCCGTGGTTTTGCCTGGTTGGACACAGGTACTCATGAGTCGCTCCTGGAAGCGAGTCATTTCGTCCATACCATTGAGCACCGCCAGGGGTTGAAAGTCGCCTGTCTTGAAGAAATTGCATTCCACAAAGGTTGGATCACCCCAGAGCAACTGGGTGCTCAGGCGGAAAAACTAAAAAAGACAGGCTATGGCCAGTACTTGCAGAAACTTCTGGAAGAGGCCTCAAAGGCATGAAACTGATTCAGACTGCTATTCCTGACGTTGTAATCATTGAGCCAAAAATTTTTGGCGATGATCGCGGCTGGTTTATGGAAAGCTTTAACGAAGAGCGGTTTCATACAGCACTTAAAGAGTTAGGGCTGTCCGTTCCGCGAGCGTTTGTTCAAGACAATCACTCCTGCTCGGCAAAGGGCGTGCTGAGGGGGCTGCACTTCCAGCGCGCTCCCCATGCCCAGGGCAAGCTCGTGCGTGTGGTGCGGGGGGCTGCATTTGATGTGGCGGTGGATATTCGGCCTGAGTCCAGCACGTACCTGCAATGGGTCGGTGTAGAACTAAGCTCCCAAAATAACTTGATGCTGTGGATCCCCGAGGGTTTTGCTCACGGGTTTGTTGCGTTGGAAGATGACACGCACTTTTTGTATAAAACCACGGATTATTACGATAAAGACTCTGAAGGGGCGCTGCATTGGAGTGATGCAAGGCTTGGGATAAATTGGCCTGCAACCGGCGGCTTTAACGTTAGCGAAAAAGATGAAAAGGCTCCGACATCCGATAGCCTCTCGGAGAAGCAAGCATGAGTTTGATCAAGTTTCTGGATATCACCTCCAAAGGTGATGAGCGGGGCCAGTTGGTCGCGCTGGAATATGAAAATCATGTTCCGTTTGAAATTAAACGAGTTTACTACCTCACTGAAACAAAAGAAGGTGTTCCACGAGGATTTCACGCGCACAAGGAATTGATGCAGGTGGCTGTATGCGTGTCTGGGCGCTGCCTGATGAAGCTTGATGATGGCGTGAACAAGGAGGAGGTGTGGCTGGACGCTCCTGACAAGGCTATCATTATCGATCGTATGATCTGGCGAGAAATGCATGATTTCAGTCCGGATTGCGTATTGCTGGTGTTGGCAAGTGCCGTTTATGACGAGCGTGATTATATAAGGGATTATTCGGTATTCAAAAGCCTGGTTAATCAGTCTTAGAATATAGAAAGTACACTGATTTTCTGCTGAGAACTGCCGGCTAATTGGGGCGATAGTTGAAGCGGGCTCTGGCTCTGTCAAAGTAAACGAGTGCTTGGTAAATGATAAAATTTCTTGACTTGAAGTCTATAAATGATCTGTGCCGCGATGAGCTGGTAGCTGCTTGTACACGCGTTGTTGATTCCGGTTGGTATATCGGTGGGAAAGAGCTCCAGGCATTCGAGCATGAGTTTGCCCAATATTGTGGTACCGAGCACTGCATTGGCGTTGCCAATGGACTGGATGCCCTTGTATTGGTCATTCGTGCCTGGAAAGAGCTGGGCCGCCTCAGTGAAGGTGATGAGGTTCTCGTTCCCTCCAATACCTACATCGCCAGTATCCTTGCCATTTCGGAAAACGGATTGGTTCCTGTATTGGTCGAACCTGATCCGAAGACATTCAATATTTGCCCGGTTAATGCAAAAGCCGCGATCACATCAAAAACCAGGATGATTTTACCGGTTCACCTCTACGGTCGCCTGGCCGATATGCCTAAAATTATGGAGCTTGCCCGTTCCCATGACTTGCTGGTGCTTGAAGATGCGGCGCAAGCACATGGCGCGAAGGTCGACGGAAAAAAGGCCGGCAGTTGGGGGCATGCATCTGGATTTAGCTTCTATCCTGGAAAAAATCTCGGTGCATTGGGTGATGCGGGGGCCGTTACGACCAATGACGAAGCCTTGGCCAAAACGGTTCGTGCGCTGGGGAACTACGGTTCCTATGAAAAATATAAAAACCTCTATCGCGGCGTAAACAGCCGACTTGATGAAATGCAGGCAGCGTGTTTGTCCGTGAAGTTAAAGCACCTGGACAAACAAACCGCATATCGTCGTGAACTCGCTGAGCTGTACAGTAAGTCGATCATCAACCCGGCGATTACCTTGCCAGCTGATGCAGCATTCAACGCCTCGGTTAACGAATGCCATGTATGGCATGTCTATACGGTGCTCTGTGCTCAGAGAGATAAGCTTCAAGCTCACCTTGCGGCTCAAGGTATACAGACGCTCATCCATTATCCGATCCCACCTCACCTCCAGCAGGCATATGCTGAGCTGAAGGATCAGGAACTCCCGGTATCGACACAAATACACGAGCAAATTCTCAGCTTGCCAATAGGACCCACGCTATCTATCGATGAGGCTCGGGTTGTAGTCGAAGCCTGCAATAGTTTTAAACCGGACGCCGTATGAATCTTGTTCGGACCAGCTTGTTAAATGGTATTGCTGTTGCCATTAAAATGCTTACCTTGCTGGGTCTTAATAAGGTCTTGGCTATCTATGTGGGGCCAGCTGGGTATGCTGCAATAGGGCAGTTTCAGAATGCTTTGCAGGTCATCACGATATTTACAGGCGGCGCCATTACCAATGGCGTCGTCAAGTACACTGCTGAATATCATGAGGAGCCTGAGCAACAGATCAAACTGTGGAGAACAGCAGGGTTTGTAGCTATTCTGGGTAGTCTTGTAGTCGCATTAATTGTCGCTTTATATAATAAAGAACTTGCATCTCTATTCCTGAAAGATGCCGCCTTGGGCGGTGTTTTTCTTTGGTTTGCCGGTGTCGTGGTTTTTTTCTCGTTGAACATATTGCTGCTGGCGATATTGAACGGGCGAAAGGAAATCGTACTGTACATCGTCGCGAATATCGCTGGTAGCTTCTTATCCTTTGGCGTGACGTTTTACCTGGCAACCAGTTTTGGTTTGTATGGTGCGCTTGTAGCGCTGGTAGTTTATCAATCCATCAGTTTTGTCGTGACATTATTATTATGCTTGCGAACGCACTGGTTTAAACTTTCGTTTTTGTTTGGACGCCCAGACAAGCAAATTGCGAAAAAATTATTTGCCTTTTTTTTGATGGCAGTTGTTTCTGCTGCTTGTGCGCCATTGGCGCAGATGTTGGTCAGGAATCATATCGGTACGGTGTACGGCTGGGAGATGGCTGGCTACTGGGAGGCTATGTGGCGCCTGAGTGCCGCTTATCTTTTGTTGGTAACGACCACGTTGAGTGTCTATTACCTGCCCAAGCTTTCTGAGTTGAAAACAGCGGCAGAAGTAAAAACAGAAATAATACAAGGTTATAAACTGATTTTTCCGGTTGCCCTGTTAGCTGCCGCCGCAATGTATGTGCTTCGGGACTTCGTCGTGGCCGTGCTGTTTACCTCTGACTTCTACCCTGTAAGGATGTTTTTTGCTGGTCAAGTAGTGGGCGACTGCCTGAAGATATTCAGCTGGATTATGGCGTATGTCATGCTCAGTCGGGCTATGGTCAAGGTCTTTATTACTACTGAAATTATATTTTGTGTTTCCTTGTATTTATTGACCATTGCATTCACGCAATGGTGGGGGGTCGAAGCTGCTACTTGGGCTTATGCGGTAAATTATGCGGTTTACAGTCTGGTTATGTATGTTTTTGTATATCTAAGGCTTGATGATTATTTTCATAAGAAGCTGGAACATCACGCTTGAAAAAACTATTTAAGGACTTTGAAACTGCCATTAATGGGACGGCTGATCTGAATCAGGCGCTCGCGTTAGCGAGTGCTTATGGCAACCTGCTTTGGTTTGCGGATGTAGGGATTCATGATGCGCCGCTTGTTGAAGCGAACCTGATTGAACGCTGTCTCTCAATGGCGGGCTCAACCTTCGGGGCTACGCCCAATGAGCGTGGAGGGGTTTTGCATGTCGTGACCGAGCCCTACATGACAGGTGGGCATACGAGATTGATGGAAAAACTTGCCTCTATGCACCCTGAACGTACCGATCTTTTGATCTCACGCCAGGCCGCACCAGATGCGAAAGCCCAGGTTTGCAGATTTTTTGATAAGACCAGCGTCGTCATTGCTACATGTCCTGTTGATGCGCTGACGCAGATAGTGTGTTTGTTGCTGAGCTATGAAAAGGCCGTACTGCATATTCATCCTGACGATATTCTGGTGGTCGTAGCGTGTGGCGTAGCAAAACGCATTTCTGGGCTTGAAGTGTATTTTGTCAATCATGCCGACCACGTTTTCTCCTATGGGAGCTCGATTGCAGACTATTACTTCGAACTCAGTGGCCATGGTTGCCGCTTTGATTTGACCAAGCATATTCAGGGGCGAAAGAGCTTCCTGGGAATCCCGGTGAACATCCCTCACGGCGTTATGGCCAATAATTTTAAACCAGCAATGCATGCCCCGTTGCTTTTCATTTCTGCGGGCTCAGACATAAAGTACAAACCCCGCAAAGGCTTCAGTATTTTTAAGTTGGTAGCACGTATTCTTGATGACTATCCTGCCTCAACATTCCTGGTTATCGGCAGTGATGTTAAAAAAGCGTTTTGGTGGTGGCCGTTAAAACTCCGATATCGCTCCAGACTGAGTATCAGGGCACACCTTGATTTTCAGGAGTACAGTGAATTGGTCAGTAAGGCGGATTTTTACGTTGATAGCCACCCGTTGCCAGGTGGGACTGCGTTCGCAGAGCAGTTCGTCAAAGGGCAGCGGTGTGTGGGGCTGCTCTCTCCGGTTCAAGGCTACTCACCAGCGGACAGGCTTAAGCGAACTGATATTGATGCTGTGATGGGTTCTATAGCGGACTATAGGTACGACGAAGAGGTGCTTTGTGCTATTGAGAAGGTTAATGCCTTTGACTCGGTAAAAGAGCGCTATCTGAAATGTTTGTACGACGGGCAGGTTTACGCTAACCCGCTGGTTTCAAGTGGTGACGGGCTGGGAGATACAGCTTTTTTTGAGGAGCCAAAAGGTTCCTTGAAAGTGGATATTTCCTTGGATACGTTTTTGCTACTGTCCCGGCTTCAGGGGGGGCTCGCTATCCGTTTATTCGTCGCGATGTCTATTGGGAAGAAAATAAAGCTGCTGGCGAAAATGATCTTGGCGAGGAAGTTTCGATGAATGCTATTTTTGTAAGTCGCTCGCGAGTTTTTCATGACTAGTCGGATTGTAAAGTGGATCCTGTTTTTTTATTGCCTATCGACGGTTTTGTTGCCGGTATTTGTATTAAACAAGCTGTTTTTTGTGCCTCTGTTTTTAATGGCGGTGTACGTCTTTATTAGTCGACCTATTAAAACAATTGCGCCAGTTGTTGTCTTTTTGATTTTTTTATATGGTTTTTTACTAGGTTTGTTAGGCGGCGCCGATGCTGATTTTTCCCGGCAAATGATATTGGGGGCTGTCTCGTTATTTCTTATCTATTCGATTGTCGAATTTAAAGTTGATATGGCGCTGATTGTGAAGGCGGTAGGCGCTATATTTGCACTTATCATGTGCGTATTTTCTTTTATGCTGATGGTTGAGCCAGGGTCGTCTTTGAGTGTGATGCTGCTCGATTTTTACAATGCCAATGAGCTTGGATACTACGGTCTGCGCAGCTTTGGCGGGTTAGATATGTTTATGCTTCATCACCGTTCTTCCCCGTTTCTATTGCTTCCGCTGTCATTGTTTTTTCTTGATTTTCTACAAGTGAAACGTTTTTGGTCACTCTTCTTTGTGGTTGTTATTTTAATGGCTATTATCTGGTCCGCCTCTAGGGGGTTGATCGTAATGGCCGCTGTTTCCATGTTGGTGCTGTATTTTTACAACAAAAATTGGTCTGCGCGACTGTTGATGTTGTGTGCTCTGGTGCCGGTAATCATTCTGGGTGTGGGCTACCTGTTAACAGAAACCAGTATGTTCAGCTCCGATGAACAGTCAAATAACATAAAAATTGGCCACGTTATATCTTTTCTGAATGTGGCGGATTGGAAAATGCTGGTGTTCGGTAACGGTCTTGGAACATATTACTATACCGAAGGTTATGGTGAGCTGGCTGCTCAAACTGAAATTACCTGGATGGACTCTGTTAGATATGTAGGGCTTCCGTTGTCACTGCTGCTGTTCAGTGTGTTGCTCTTTCCTAATCGAAAGTATTTAGCGAGTGTGCAAGGCTCATCCAGCCGTCTGATAATGTTTATGTACCTGCTAATGTCATTGAGTAATCCCGTTCTCTTTAACTCCTTCGGGTTTCTGGTGATATTGTGGTACTGGTCTGTTGTGATAAAAAATCATGAACCTTCGGCGTTGCACGCTGAAGTCAGGAGGTAAGTTGGATACTGTTGCAGCAATAGTCGTCGGTTATAATCCCGATATTGAGGTTCTTGATGAGTTGCTGACTTCCCTGGCAGCGCAGGTTGAGTTTCTGGTGTTGGTCGATAACGGCGGGAGCGAATCATTTCTGGCTCAGGCACCTGAAGTGCGCGCGCGGGTCAATTATGTCTCGCTCAATGGCAACCAGGGGTTGGGCGCCGCACTCAATACTGGCTTCGCAATGGCGATTGAAGCGGGTATGCAATACGTCGTGACGTTCGATCAGGACAGTCATGCGGAACCCGATCTGATTGCAAGGCTGTATCAGGCGATGATGAGCGCCAAGGCAAAGGATGCCAGTTGTATTGCGGTCAGCCCGGCGTTTTTTGATCGTCGTGATGGAAAGAAAATTAACTTTCCTTTTTACAGTTCCGTCGACGGGGTTATCAAGCCGGTTTTCAGTTCTGATGATGAGCATGGCCTGGTGAAGGCGGATGCGCTCATTACCTCGGGTATGTTCATCAGTACTCGGGCGTGGATCGAAGGTATTCGCTATGACGAGGGCATGTTCGTCGATTTTACGGATACAGAGTGGTGCTTTCGGGTCCGTGACCAGGGCTATACCTTGTACGGTTGTCTGAATGTGGAAATGGGACATGCATTGTCTGATGCTCCCCCCGTAAAGATTTTTGGCTTGAGCTTTTTTAGATACTCCCCCGTGCGTCGTTATTTTTTCTTCCGTAATACTGTCGCTGTTTGCCGTATGCGCCATACGCCGGCATGTTGGAGAAAACGTATGTTCTCTGCGCTGATACTACGCTTTTTCGTTAATCTGCTGATTGACGACAGTAAGCTCAAATCACTCAGAATGATGATTCGCGGTGCAAGCCATGGCTGGCAGAAAAAGTTGGGCGGGGTACGTTGAATGTCGTTTTTAGGACGTGATATTCCAAGGATTGTTTTTGGGTTAAGTACTAAGGGTGGATTCTGATGCAGCCACGTATTCTGGTTCTGCTTGCTGCTTATAACGGCATGCGTTGGATGGCCGAGCAGGTCGATTCGATCCTAGGACAAGTTGGCGTATCCGTTTCGATTCTGATCAGCGTGGACAGCTCCAACGACGGTACCGAAGAATGGGTCGATCAACTGTGCCAGAGAGACTCAAGAGTCAAATGTCTGGCCCACGGTGAAAAATTTGGCGGTGCGGCACGAAATTTTTTCCGCCTGGTCAATGAAGCACCCACTGATGGCTTTGATTATTTTTCATTCGCTGACCAGGACGATATATGGCTGGCAGACAAACTTGCCAGCGCCACGCAGCACATGAACGATACTGGGGCTGACGGCTACTCCGGCAATGTAACGGCATTCTGGCCGGATGGTCGTGAGTCGATCATTGTCAAATCGCAACCTCAGGTTGCGTTCGATCATTTGTTTGAAGCGGCCGGGCCTGGGTGCACTTACGTCTTTTCCCGGCGTCTGTTTGTTGAGCTTCAACAGCATATCAACGGTCGTTTTGTACAAGTACAGGGTGTAACGTTGCATGATTGGTATTGTTATGCGTATAGCCGTTCACACGGATTCAAGTGGGTGATCGATAGCCGGCCTTATATGCGCTATCGCCAGCACGGTGGTAACCAGGTCGGGGTGAATAGCGGCTCAAAGGCGTTCAAGAAACGCCTTTCCCAAGTGTTAGATGGTTGGTGGCTGAATCAAGCAGCACTGATCGCCGGCATGGTCGGTATGGCTAACGAACCTTTTGTCCGGCGCTGGATCGGGCTGGGGCGCCTGGACCTGCTGCGCTTGGCGACCAGTGCCGCGAAGTGCCGCAGACGCCCACGGGATAAGTTGGTATTCGCTGGTTTGTGTCTGGTGTTGGCGGTTTTGAGGCAAAAGAAATGAAAACCCAGTTATTGGTCACCGGCGCCAGCGGTTTTGTCGGCCGTCATCTGATTCAACAATTGCAGGGGAGCACTGATTATCAGGTGCGTGCCCTTATCCGTCGTCTGCCGGATGCTTTGGCGTCAGATGTTGAATACGTGGTGCTTCCCGATTTCTCGGCTGTGTCACCAGAGCACCCAGCCTTGCAGGGCGTAGATGTTGTTGTTCATCTCGCCTCGCGTGTTCACGTCATGAACGACACCGAAGCGGATCCACTTGCGGCGTTTCGGCGGGTTAATGTCGGGCACACCCTTGCGTTGGCCCGGAGTGCCGCGTCCGCGGGAGCCAGGCGTTTTGTGTTCGTCAGTTCAGTGAAGGTCAACGGCGAGCAAACCGCTCCAGGTCGCCCTTTTCGCGAAACCGATCTGTCGGCGCCCGTTGATCCTTACGGTGTATCCAAGATGGAGGCGGAGGAGGCGCTGAAGGCCCTTGCGCTGGAGACTGGGCTTGAGGTGGTGATTATCCGACCGGTTCTTGTGTATGGGCCGGGAGTCAAAGCGAACTTTGAAAGCATGATGAAATGGCTCGTGAAGCGTGTTCCTCTGCCATTTGGTGCCATACGCAACCAAAGAAGCCTGGTTGCGCTGGATAATCTCGTGAGCCTGATCTTGACCTGTACGACTCACCCGGCTGCTTCCAATGAGACCTTTTTGGCGAGTGACGGGGAGGATGTGTCGACTACTGAACTGCTACGCGAACTTGCACAATCCCTCGGCGCACCTGCCAGGCTTATACCGGTTCCACAATGGGTGCTGGTCTGGGGGGCGACGTTGTTAGGCAAAAAAGCGCTGTCCCAACGTCTTTGCGGCTCGCTGCAAGTCGATATTACCAAGGCGCGCGAGGTGTTGGGTTGGCAGCCGCCAATGACACTCAAGCAAGGTCTTGATGTTACTGCGCAGCACTATTTCAGCGAGCGTACTGAATGAACTACTGGTACATCTTTCCCGTTGCTGCCTTGGTTTCCCTGGCCTTGACGGCACTCTTGCGTCAATACGCGTTGCGCCGCAGCATCATTGATATTCCTAATGCCCGTAGTTCGCACACGGTCCCGACCCCACGCGGCGGTGGAGTGGCTATTGTACTGACGTTTGCGCTTGCACTCGTGTGGCTGGCGTTTGTCCAGTTGATAACGGTTGCTGAGAGTGCCGCGCTGCTGGGGGCTGGGTTGTTGGTCGCTGTCATCGGTTTTATGGACGATCATGGTCATATTGCTGCCCGTTGGCGCCTGTTGGGGCATTTTTCCGCCGCGATCTGGACTTTGTCCTGGATGCAAGGGCTACCGGCAATTACCGCTTTTGGTGTTACGTTCGATCTTGGTTGGGCAGGTCATGTCCTAGCCGTGTTTTATTTGGTCTGGATGCTGAATCTATACAACTTCATGGACGGTATTGATGGTCTTGCCAGTCTGCAGGCCATCTGTGCCTGTCTCGGCTTGACGCTGATTTACTTTTTGAGTGGGCAGCCGGCAATGATGTGGGCGCCCTTGTTGTTGAGCGTGTCTGTGGCTGGCTTCTTGTATTGGAATTTCCCGCCAGCCCGTATTTTCATGGGCGACGCAGGCAGTGGGTTTCTGGGGATCATTCTGGGAGGTCTTTCTATTCAGGCTGCCTGGGCCGGCAGTGAGTTTTTCTTCGCCTGGCTGATCATGCTGGGGGTCTTTATCGTGGATGCGACCTTTACCCTCATTCGGCGCCTTGCCCGGGGCGATAAGGTCTATGAAGCCCATCGCAGTCATGCTTACCAATTTGCAAGCCGTCAATATGGACGCCATTTGCCCGTCAGCCTCACGGTAGCTGTCATCAATCTGGTGTGGTTGCTGCCGTTGGCATTGGCGGTGGCGCTTTTTGGGCTGGACGCAGGGCTGGGTACTGTTATTGCGTATCTTCCACTGGTGTTCCTGGCAGTCAAATACAGGGCTGGGCAGAGAGAGTAGCGCCGCCGGTGTGCAATTGGAGCAAGTGAATCAATGCGGCATTTAGAGTGTTTATCTCGGGAGTTCGGTTAGATGGGTGGCAGGGCAATGATCCAAGGACACAATGAGGAAGTGAAAAAAAACCACTCATTGGCATCCCATTTGAGCTACCGGCCTGATATCGATGGGTTACGTGCATTCGCGATCATTTCAGTTGTTTTGTATCACGCCTTTCCGGCTTATATGCGTGGCGGATTTATTGGTGTTGATATTTTTTTTGTCATCTCTGGTTATTTGATCTCAAGCATTATTTTTAAAGGCCTTGAGGCCGGTAATTTTAGTTTTTTTGATTTCTACAAACGCCGGGTTAACCGCATTTTTCCTGCGTTGATCATCGTTCTGCTCGCCTGTTACGCGGTAGGTTGGTTTGCGCTGATGGCGGCGGAGTTCAAGTTTCTGGGCAAGCATATCCTAGGTGGTATCGGGTTTATCCAAAACCTGGTGCTGTACAAGGAGTCAGGCTATTTCGATACATCTTCAGAACTAAAAATCCTGCTTCACCTATGGTCATTGGGTGTCGAAGAGCAGTTTTATATTTTGTTTCCTCTGGCAGCTTGGGTTTTTTGGCGGCGGCGGGTCCTGGTACTGCCACTCCTGATCGGCATGGCGTTGATTTCCTTCGGCGCAGGCCTTTATAAACTGTCGGTGAACCCTTCCGCAGCCTTCTACATGCCGCAATATAGGTTCTGGGAAATACTGTCCGGTAGCCTGCTCGCGTACTTCTCTGTGTTCGGTAAGTCAGTGCCGGGAGTCGCAATAGGTTCATTGCGCGCCAGCAATATTCTCTCCGTACTGGGGCTGTTCTTTTTGTTCGCCTCGGTTGTCCTGATCGATAAATACAAGGCTTTTCCAGGTTTTTGGGCGTTGATGCCGGTCAGCGGTGCCGTGATGATGATCCTTGCAGGTCCACGGGCGTGGCTGAATAGCCAGCTCCTGGCCAGCAAGCCTTTGGTATGGATTGGCCTAATCAGCTACCCCCTTTACCTGTGGCATTGGCCTGTCATTACCTTCATTCGGATCATAGGGGGGGATGAGTTAAATCTTCTTTCCGGCATGTTCGCAGTAGGCGTCAGTGTTTTGCTGGCTTATGTGACTTACAGGTTCCTCGAGTTACCGCTACGCAAGATCAGCCCGAAATTCCCCAAGGCCCCAGTGCTACTTGTCATCGGCGGTACACTTGCCGTAGTCGGAGGCATGACCTTTGTAAAAAACGGCTTTGTTGACCGTTTTGGATTGCCGTCTTCGCTCAAGGAGCGAGAGGGGTTTGCTCAATATTTTGAGAACTCCTTGCCCGGCTGGGCATATTCCAGCAAACACGGACTGTTTGAAAAGTATAGGTTCGAGTGCGACTTCTTTGATGTCGACAGCTATCGGGCGGGCAATGCGACGATGACACCACGTCAACAGATTGATGCGAGCTGCTACACCCCGGTCAGCAATACCAAGGTAATGGTCTGGGGCGACTCCCATGCCCAGCAGTTTTCGTACGGTTTAAGGGAAACGTTACCCCACGATGTCTCTCTCCTTCAGGTAGCCAGTTCAGGTTGCGAGGCAAACCTGCCAGGGCGCGCTACAGGGGGGCGCCAGTATTGCGACCGATCAAACGAGTTTGCGCTGGAGGTGATGCGCAAGGAAAAACCGGACGTGTTGGTTATCGCGCAACTTGAAGGCCATGACTCGGTCAACAGTTTTAAGGAACTCGCACGCGAAGCCACAGGGGCCGGAGTGAAGAGAGTTATTGTCGTAGGGCCGGTTCCCCGTTTTGATCAAAACTTGTATCAATTGGTCATAAGGAAATACTGGTCGCAAACCCCGCGCCGGATATCCAGTAACCTTCTGCCTGTGCCGCTTGAGACTGATAAACTCTTGGCGCAGCAATACACGCAGGGTGCCGGAGGTTTTGAGTATCTGTCGGCGATCAGCGTATTTTGTGATCAGGACGGCTGCCTTACGTATCTGGGAGATGACCGAAAAACCGGCCTGGTAACGTTCGACTATGGTCATTTGACGCCCCTGGCATCGGTGTATTTTTCCGAAAAGGCGTTGGGCCCGTTGATTATCAGAAAGCTGGTTGAAACAGGATACACATCCAGCCCCGTCAACTAGGCAGACGGCTGGGGGCATTTTTTTGGCTTGGATACTTAAGTCTGTATGATTTGTTGGGCGTGGGACTCTGATGATGCCGTGAAAACCACGACATTAGGCGTGTTAATTCATCAGAGCGACGGGTGGACGGCGCCCGTCAAGCGTTTTTTCAATTGTTTGTAGTAAGGGGTAGTCGGTAACAACATGGATAAATTACGGGCATATTTGCTGAGTCTTCCTCGCAGACGCAAACGGATCCTCCAGGTCATCGCCGATATCGTGCTGGTCTGGATCGCCCTGTGGATGGCGTTTGTTGTTCGTCTCGGGATAGACGAGTTGGTCAACCCCATCGTCTTGCATTCATGGCTGTTCATCAGCGCACCCATCGTTTCGATCCCGCTGTTTATCCGTTTTGGCATGTATCGCGCCGTAATGCGGTACTTCGGTAATGATGCGCTCATCGCTATCATCAAGGCGGTCAGCCTGTCGGCGCTAATTCTCGGGGTTGTCGTCTATTGGTACAGCAACCACGAAAATGTCGTGCCACGCTCTATCGTGTTCAACTACTGGTGGCTCAGTCTGATCATGATTGGTGGTTTGCGCCTGGCCATGCGCCAGTACTTTTTGGGTGACTGGTTTGCGGCAGCCCAGCATGTACCGTTTACTAGTCGTGATGATGGCCTGACCAAGGTCGCGATCTACGGCGCAGGTGCTGCCGGTAATCAACTGGTTGCCGCACTTCGCATGGGACGGGTCATGCGCCCGGTGGCTTTTATTGATGACGACAGCAGCATTTCGGATCGCGTCATTTCCGGCCTCCAAGTGTTCAAGCCTAAGCACATTCAACAGATGATCGACACCACGGGGGCCCAGGAAATTCTGTTGGCCATTCCGTCGTCCAATCGTGCGCGGCGTCGTGAGATTCTCGGCCTATTGGAAGGGTTTCCGCTGCACGTACGCAGCGTGCCGGGTTTCATGGATCTCGCCAGTGGCCGGGTGAAGGTCGATGACATTCAGGAAGTAGACATTGCCGACTTGCTCGGGCGTGATGCCGTGCCGGCCCAGGGCGACCTGCTGGAGCATTGCATCAAGGGACAGAGCGTCCTGGTGACGGGGGCGGGAGGTTCTATTGGTTCAGAGCTGTGCCGGCAGATCCTGGCGTTGCGTCCGACTACTTTGTTGCTGTTCGAACACAGTGAGTTCAACCTTTACAGCATCTTGTCCGAGCTTGAGCAGCGTATTACCCGTGAGTCGCTGCCAGTTCGCTTGCTGCCGATCCTAGGTTCGGTACGCAACCAGGCAAAATTGCTCGACATGATGAAAACCTGGCATGTCGATACTGTCTACCATGCGGCAGCTTACAAGCATGTACCGATGGTTGAGCACAACATTGCAGAGGGTGTTCTGAACAATGTCATTGGTACATTGAACACCGCCCAGGCAGCGCTGCAGGCGGGGGTCTCCAACTTTGTGCTGATCTCCACGGACAAGGCTGTGCGCCCGACCAATGTAATGGGCAGTACCAAGCGTTTGGCCGAATTGACGTTGCAGGCGTTGAGCCGTGAGTTGGCACCGGTATTGTTTGGCGACAAGACCAATGTTTCCCGCGTCAATAAGACCCGTTTCACCATGGTTCGCTTTGGCAATGTATTGGGTTCGTCCGGCTCGGTTATTCCGTTGTTTCACAAGCAGATCAAATCAGGTGGACCGCTCACGGTCACTCACCCGAAGATCACGCGTTACTTCATGACTATCCCTGAAGCGGCCCAGTTGGTGATCCAGGCGGGCTCAATGGGGCAGGGCGGGGATGTGTTCGTGCTCGATATGGGCGAGCCGGTGAGAATCGTCGAGTTGGCAGAGAAGATGATTCATCTGTCTGGCTTGAGTGTTCGCTCGGATAGAAACCCTCATGGTGATATTGCCATTGAGTTCACCGGGTTGCGTCCCGGTGAAAAACTCTACGAAGAGCTGCTGATTGGCGACAACGTAGTAGCCACCCAGCATCCGATGATTATGAGTGCCAACGAGGATCATCTGGATTGGGAGATACTCAAAGGGAAGCTGACAGAACTACTGGCAGCGGTTGATGCGGACGACTACAGCCGGGTCCGTCAACTGCTACGCGATACGGTCAGTGGATATGCTCCGGATGGTGAGATCGTGGACTGGATCTACCAGCAGCGTCGCCTGGAGCCTTGAAGTACTATCTGGCTCATCGGTGAGACCTGTGAAAAGGTTTACCGATGAGCCGACGTCAGCGGGTCTTACGAAAATTCCTTGATCCATTCAGCGACGGCTTTCTCTGGATAGCCGCGGTGGAAATGGCGACGCCATGGATAGGCGTTATTCCCCGAACCATCCTTCAATTTGATCTTCTCCGTGCCGCAAATAAACTTTGCGGGCGAGCCGGCAACCACGGCATCTGGAGCGACGTCCTTATTCACGGAGCTGTGGGCACCTACCAAGGCACCCTTTTTGACGGTAACGCCGGGCAGTATGACCGACATGGTGGCGATGACCGCGAAATCTTCGATTGTTACGCCTGCCATCACTTCACTCGGCGGGTGAGGGTCGTTGGTCAGGACCACGTAGGGGAAGATCCAGACGTAGTTGCCTACTGTCGAGTGCTGTCCAATGTGAACATTACTATGGCATTTGACATAGTCGCCAATCTCGCAGTGGCCCTGGATATCGCCCAAAGTGCCAATCTGGAAACCGTCGCCAGCTGTTGTCAGCTCTCTTACTGTGACTCGATGGCCTGTAACTAGGTTTGTACCAAAAGTCGAGCCTTCATAAAATACGCTGTGAGAGCGGATGACGGCGTCTTTGCCAATGATCAACGGGCGTCCGTTTGCAAGCTTTGTCGGCAAGCCAATTTCGCAGTAAGCCCCGATCTCGGTGTTATCACCGATAACGACATTTTTATGAACAATACTGTAAGGGCCAATACTGACATTGTTTCCAATTTTTGCACCATCATCTATAAGTGCGGTTGCATGTATCATTGATATCTCCCTTCTGCAACGCACTTTGAAAGCGCATTGTTTACGAATTAGTATTTATAAAAACCCTGGCCTGTTTTTCTACCGAGATGATTGGCTCTGACCATTTTTCTCAGCAGCGCATGGGCACGATATTTTGGGTCGCCTGTTTCATTGTGTAGTGTTTCCATGATCGAGAGATTCACATCGTTGCCAATCAAGTCCGCAAGTGCCAACGGGCCTATTGGGTGGTTGGCGCCGTAGCGCATCGCCTTATCAATTTCCTCGGCCGTGGCGACGCCCTCTGCAAGAATACCGATGGCTTCGTTGATCATTGGAATCAACATGCGGTTGACGATGAATCCGGGGGCTTCGTTAACAATGACAGGCTCTTTCCCCAAGCCCTTGGAAAAATTAACCGCCCAATCAAGCGTGTCACTTGAAGTGGCCAGTCCAGCAATAACTTCAGTCAGTTTCATGACCGGCGCTGGATTGAAGAAGTGTAGGCCAACTACGTTTTGAGGGAAGGCACACAGCGAGGCTAGTCCGGTGATTGACAGCGAGGATGTATTTGAAGCCAGGACCATTTCGGATGAGGAAATAGTCGAAAGTTCTTTGAATATCGCTTGTTTGGCATCCATGTTCTCTGCAATAGCTTCAATGATTAGCTTTGAGTCAGACAGTGAAGTGTAATGCTCAGCAGTAACTATTTTTTCGCGGTATTGACGGGCAAGTGATTCTTCCAGGCGGCCTTTTTTTACTTGGCGACTCCATTGGTTTTCCAACTCAACTAGAGAGTCATTAACAGAAGCAAGGCTGCGCCCTTTCCAGAATACGGTCGAGATTTGATTCGACTGCGCGAGGATCTGTACTATTCCTTTACCCATAGTGCCTGTTCCAATTACCGCTACAGAGTACAGGTCTGTCGACATTCGCATTTCGTCCCGGCTCGCTTCTTTTCGAAAAATTCCATGATATCCAATTCACCTGGCAAGATGAAGCAATCAGTGCCTGCTCCGACACAGGGCGTTTAGATAAGCGTTGATATTTCAGGCAGGTGTTGATTTTACTTTGTCTCTCCAGCCCCTGGCCACGTGGTTGCTGGAGGAGGGCGGCGCTTATTTTCGGCTGCCATATGTTGTAACTCACCCATTTTTGACTATCCCCCCACATCACCTAAGTTTGAAAAGCAGCTTCGGAAAGCTGCTTTTCCCACTGATGTCATGGAGCGTCTCTAATGCGTAGATCCGTTTTTTCCTCCCTGCTTTTTGCCTTCCTCACCAGCCTGTCCGCCGTGTCGATCGCCGCCCCATCGGCCAAGCCTGAGGCGCCGCAGCCGCTCGCGGCTCAGTTGAGCGCAAGCGAACAACCCACCCCCAAGGTCAACCTCAACGCAGCGGACGCTGAAACCCTGCGCCGTGATCTGTTTGGCATTGGCGCGGCCAAGGCCAAGGCGATCATTGCTTATCGCGAGTCCAATGGATCGTTCACGGTGGTGGATGAGTTGCTGGAAGTGAAGGGGATTGGCAAGTCGCTGCTGGAGAAGAATCGCGACAGGCTGGAGGTTAAGTAATCAAGGCAGGAGGCCGGTCATTGACCGGCCTTTTTTATGTCGGCAGGGGCTGTATTGACCCCGGTTTTCAGGCTTTCTCGCACCACGTCGAGAATGCGTGTCGCCAGTTCCGGGTTTTCGACACTGCGCGCCAGGACCAATGCACCTACCAGTGTCGACATCATCACCAGGCTTTGTTCGTCGGCATTGGGGCTGCCCAATGCGGTTTCGATTTGCTTGAGCCGGGCGTCGAGGACTGTATCGGTGGTGGGGCTCTGTTGCCCGCGCTGTCCCAGTTCCGAGGACATGGTGGGCAACGGGCAACCTTGGTCGGGGGAGGTGTGATGCCACTCTGACAGGTAACTGTCGATAAAGGCTTCCAGCGGTCGTTCCTGGCTGAAGAGCATCGCGCAATGCGCGTCCAGTTCGGCGGAGGCGGCTTGCAGGGCCTTTTCCACCAGTTCGTCCTTGGATTTGAAGTGGGCGTAGAACCCGCCATGGGTCAGGTTCAAGGCTTTCATCAGGGGTTGCAGGCCGGTGGCGCCAATGCCGTCGCGGCGAAAGCGCACCGACGCCTCTTTAATGATGCGCTGGTGGGTTTGAGCTTTGTGATTGTGCGAGTAGCGCATGAGAGGGCCCTCTGAAACATGGGGCCATATTAACCAAGGTTTGGTGCTGTTTCGCGGAGCGATTACAAATTTGCCTTAATCTAGATTGACTCGCCTGGCGTGCTGCCGGTAACGGTCAGCACGGGGCGTTTGTTTCAGCGATCCTGCGCGTCCTTGGCGTCGGCCTGAGCATTGCGCTCGGCGACACGTTTGCGTTGTTCGTCGGTCAGTTCCACTTTGTTGGCGCTGTCACGCAGCATCAGCAAGCCACCAACGATCGAACCGATGGCGACCACCATGATCAACCAGGCATACCAGGGCATAGGGCTCTCCTTGAGGCCGACTGCCATGGGGAAGATTCCCCACGGCACTATCAGCTTTGAGTGACGGCTTTCGTCAGTCGTTCCATTGTAGGCCCGTTCTGCCTCGCTGGTTTAGAGCCCGGTCAACATCGCATCCGCTGGCGCATCGGCGCGGTCTTGGGCGGTCAGTTGGAAGTAGATGAAACCTGCGGCCATGAACCCGAGGAAGATCAGGCCGATCAGGGTATTGAACCACGCCATGGCCACCAGGCAGACCAGCGCCAGGATCAGCGCAATGGCCGGCACGATCGGGTAGCCCGGCGCGCGGAAGGTGCGTTCCAGCAACGGTTCGCTCTTACGCAGCTTGAACAGGCTGAGCATGCTCATGATGTACATGACGATGGCGCCGAACACGGCCATGGTGATCATCGCGGCGGTCAGGGTCATGCCGCCGAGGTTGATCAGGCCGTCGCTGTAGATGGCGGCGATGCCCACCACGCCGCCGGCGAGGATCGCCCGGTGGGGTGTCTGGAAGCGTGACAGCTTGGCCAGGGAGGAGGGCAGGTAGCCGGCGCGGGCCAGGGCGAAGAACTGGCGCGAGTAGCCGAGGATGATGCCGTGGAAGCTGGCCACCAGGCCAAACAGGCCGATCCACACCAGCATGTGCAGCCAGCCGGAGCTTTCACCTACCACGGTTTTCATTGCCTGGGGCAAGGGGTCGTTGATGTTCGACAGGGTGCGCCAGTCGCCCACGCCGCCGGCAAAGAACATTACGCCCATGGCTAGAAACACCAGGGTCAGGATGCCGCTGATGTAAGCCTTGGGAATCGTGCGCTTGGGATCCTTGGCTTCTTCGGCGGCCATGGCGGCGCCTTCGATGGCGAGGAAGAACCAGATGGCGAAGGGGATCGCGGCAAAAATCCCGGCTATCGCCGGCGCGCCAAAGGTGTCGGCACCCGCCCAGCCGTTGAGGGCGAAGTTGCTGAAGCTGAATGCCGGTGCCACCACGCCCATAAAGACCAACAGTTCGGCCACGGCCAGCACGCACACCACCAGCTCGAAGGTCGCGGCCAGTTTCACCCCGAGAATATTCAAGCCCATGAACACAAAGTACGCCCCGACCGCTGCGTGTTTCGGGTCGAGTGCGGGGAATTGCACATTCAGGTAGGCGCCGATGGCCAGGGCAATCGCCGGAGGCGCGAAGACGAACTCGATCAAGGTGGCCAGCCCGGCGATCAGCCCGCCTTTCTCGCCGAACGCCCGCCGGCTGTAGGCAAACGGCCCGCCGGCATGGGGAATTGCGGTGGTCAGTTCGGTGAAGCTGAAGATGAAACAGGTGTACATGGCAGCGACCATCAATGACGTCACCAAAAAGCCCAGCGTCCCGGCCACGCCCCAGCCATAGCTCCAGCCAAAGTATTCGCCGGAGATCACCAGCCCCACGGCGATGCCCCACAGATGCAAGGTGCCCAAGGTGGGCTTGAGTTGGGTGTTCATTGCGCTGCTCCCAGAACGGTTTGGAATGTTTCAGGACATTGCAGCGGCCATGCCAGCTTGGAAAAGGGCGTCGTAAAGGGCAGGAACTGTCGCCCGGGAGATAGTTTGTTGTTTGCGACCGTAATTCCGTGCACCAGGGTAGGGCGGCGGCGGATAGGCTGATGCTATTGCGGGCAAGCCCGGCTGCCGCATTTGGCCGTATTCCCAAGGATGCACCCGGTCAACTGTGGGAGCCGGGCTTGCCCGCGATAGCGGCCTCAACAGCCCCGAAAACCTCACGCCCAACCCACTCTTTACGCCATCTTTACGCCCCCTCCACCCCCTCGCCCTCGTTCCTTTACGCCCCTTCTGCGGACAATACCTCCATACGCGGCAGTCGCCGTCTGACGGAGAAACTTCCATGAGTGTTCTGGATGGGGTGTCACTGCTATTGGCCGTGGCGCTATTCATTTATCTGCTGGTCGCGCTGTTGCGCGCGGATCGGGGCTAGGAGCGGCTATGCACAGTTATGACTATTGGCTGATCATCGCCTTCTTTGCCGTGGTGCTGGTTCCAGCGCCATTTCTGGGGCGGTTCTACTACAAGGTGATGGAAGGGCAGCGCACTTGGCTTACGCCAGTGTTCGGGCCGGTCGAGCGCGTATGTTATCGCTTGGCCGGGGTCGATGCGCAACAAGAGCAAAGTTGGCAGAAGTACGCCCTGGCCCTGCTGGCTTTCAACCTGTCGGGCTTTTTGTTGTTGTTTACGATCCTGTTGTTTCAGGGCTACCTGCCGCTTAACCCGCAGCAGTTGCCTGGGCAGGAGTGGACGCAGGCGTTCAATACCGCCGTCAGTTTTATGACCAACACTAACTGGCAGTCCTACAGCGGTGAAGCCAGCCTCAGCTACCTGAGCCAGATGGCCGGCCTGACCGTGCAGAACTTTGTCAGTGCCGCCACCGGCCTGGCGGTGCTTGTCGCCCTTTGCCGTGGGATTGGTCGCAAGTCCGCCAGCACCCTGGGCAATTTCTGGGTGGATATGACCCGCGCCACCCTCTATGGCTTGCTGCCATTGTGCCTGGTGCTGGCGTTGTTTTTGGTCTGGCAGGGCGTGCCACAGACCTTCGCTCACTATGTTGATGCCCTGACGATGCAAGGCGTTGATCAGGTGATCCCACTCGGCCCGGCCGCCAGCCAGATTGCGATCAAGCAACTGGGGACCAACGGCGGTGGCTTCTTCGGGGTCAACTCGGCGCACCCGTTCGAAGATCCGACGGCCTGGGCCAACCTGTTTGAAGTGGCGGCGATCATCCTGATCCCGGCGGCTCTGGTGTTTACCTTCGGCCATTACGTCAAGGATCTGCGCCAGAGCCGGGCGATTCTCGGCTGCATGCTCGCGTTGTTCCTGATTGGCGGCTCGGTGTCGCTGTGGTCCGAGCACCAGCCCAATCCGACCCTGAACAACCCGGCCGTCGAGCAGACTGCACCGCTGGAAGGCAAGGAAGTGCGTTTCGGCACCACCGCCACCGTGTTGTGGTCGGTGACCACCACGGCAGCGTCCAACGGTTCGGTCAACGGCATGCAGGACAGCCTCAGCCCCCTGAGCGGGATGGTGGCGCTGGTCAATATGATGGTCGGCGAAGTGATCTTCGGCGGCGTCGGTGCCGGTATGTACGGCATGCTGCTCAACGTGCTGATCGCGGTGTTCCTCGCCGGCTTGATGATTGGCCGCACTCCGGAATACCTCGGCAAGAAACTCCAGGCCCGGGAAGTGCAACTGCTGGTGGTGACCCTGTTGGTGATGCCCGTTGGCGTACTGGTGCTCGGCGCGATTGCCACCAGCGTGCCGGCCACTGCTGCAACCATCAGCAACCCCGGCCCCCACGGCTTCAGCCAGTTGCTCTATGGCTACACCTCGGCCAGTGCCAACAACGGTTCGGCCTTTGGTGGCCTGGGCGCCAATACCCCGTTTCATAACCTGATGCTGGGCTTGGGCATGTTGATCGGGCGCTTCGGCTACATCCTCCCGATCCTGGCCCTCGCCGGCAGCCTGGCGATGAAGAAAAGCGCACCGATTGGCCAGGACAGTTTCCCGACCCACGGCCCGTTGTTCGTGACGTTGTTGACCGTGACCATTTTGCTGGTGGGCGGCCTGACCTTCCTGCCGGCGCTGGCACTGGGCCCTATCGCTGAACACCTGAGCATGGGCTTCTAAGGGGTATGAACATGAATATGCCTGTAAACAATGCTGCTCCGGTCAAGACTCAGGAGTCGGCCAAGACCGCGATCTCGGCCCTGTGGCGCCCGGCGCTGATCCAGGCGTTCGTCAAGCTGGACCCGCGCCAGTTGAAGCGTTCGCCGGTGATGCTGGTGGTCGAGCTGACCGCAATCCTCACCACGGTGCTGTGCCTGGTGCCGGACAGCAGCGTGCCGACTTTTGTCGCAGTGCAGATCGCCCTGTGGCTGTGGTTCACCGTGCTGTTCGCCAACTTCGCCGAAGCCCTGGCCGAGGGCCGTGGCAAGGCCCGTGCCGACAGCCTCAAGGCTGGCAGTGAAGGCCTGAGTGCACGACGCCAGGAGGCAGACGGCAGCTTTACGGTAGTGCCCGCCACCAGCCTGCGCAAAGGTGATGTGGTGCGGGTTGCGGCCGGGGAAATGATCCCTGGCGACGGCGAAGTCATCGAGGGTATTGCGGCGGTCAATGAAGCGGCGATTACCGGTGAATCCGCACCGGTGATCCGCGAATCCGGCGGCGACCGCTCGGCCGTCACCGGCAATACCCGGCTGGTCTCGGACTGGCTGGTGATTCGTATCACCGCCAACCCCGGTGAATCGACACTCGACCGCATGATCGCCCTGGTGGAAGGCGCCAAACGCCAGAAAACCCCCAACGAAGTGGCGCTGGATATCCTGCTGATCGGCTTGACCATGATCTTCCTGCTGGTGGTCGTGACCTTGCAACCCTTCGCCTATTTCGCCAATGGCAGCCTGCCCCTGGTGTTCCTGGTGGCGCTGCTGGTCACGCTGATTCCCACCACCATCGGTGGCCTGTTATCGGCCATCGGCATCGCCGGCATGGACCGCCTGGTGCGCCTCAACGTGATCGCCAAGTCCGGGCGCGCCGTGGAAGCGGCGGGGGACGTGCATGTGCTGTTGCTGGACAAGACCGGCACCATCACCTTCGGTAACCGGCGCTGTGCAGGCATCTATGCCGCGCCTGGCGTCAATGGCAAGGAATTGGCCGAAGGCGCGCTGCTGGCCTCGCTGGCGGACGATACGGCAGAAGGCAAATCCATCGTCGAATACCTGCGCGCCTTGCATCCTTACACCGAGCCCTCCGTGCAAGAGCTGACCGGCGTGCCGTTCAGCGCCGAAACGCGCTTGTCTGGGGTGGATTACCAGGGCCGCGTCTACCGTAAAGGCGCTGTCGATTCGCTGCTGGCGTTTATCGGTCAGCAACGCCAAGACCTGCTGCCCGCGCTGTCCCGGGAAGTCGACAAGATCGCCCAGAGCGGCGGCACTCCGTTGCTGGTGTGTGCCGACGGTAAATTGCTCGGCGCGATCCACCTCAAGGACGTGGTCAAGCCGGGTATCCGTGAGCGCTTTGCCGAGCTGCGCAAGCTGGGGATCCGCACGGTGATGGTGACCGGCGATAACCCATTGACCGCCGCCGCGATTGCCGCCGAAGCGGGTGTGGATGATGTGCTGGCGGAAGCCACGCCGGAGAAGAAACTGGCGCGCATCCGCCACGAGCAGAACGACGGGCGCCTGGTGGCCATGTGTGGCGACGGTGCCAACGACGCCCCGGCCCTGGCCCAGGCGGACGTGGGCATGGCCATGAATGACGGCACCCAGGCGGCGCGCGAAGCGGCGAACATGGTCGACCTCGACAGCGACCCGACCAAGCTGCTGGACGTGGTGCAGGTCGGCAAGGAATTGCTGGTGACCCGTGGTGCGCTGACCACCTTTTCGATTGCCAACGACGTCGCCAAGTACTTCGCCATCCTGCCGGCGCTGTTTGCCTCGATCTACCCGCAACTGGGGGTGCTTAACGTGATGCACCTGAACAGCCCGCAGAGCGCGATCCTTTCGGCGATTGTGTTCAACGCGCTGATCATCGTGGTGCTAATCCCCCTGGCCCTGCGCGGTGTGCGGGTGCAGGCGGCGAGTGCGGCGGCGCTGCTGCGACGCAACCTGTTGATCTATGGCGTGGGCGGGCTTGTGGTGCCGTTCGCCGGGATCAAGGCGATCGACATGCTGCTGACAGCGCTGCACCTGGTCTGACCCAACCCTGTAGGAGCTGGCTCCTACAGGTCACGAATCAATTGAGGAAGATGAAATGTCCAGCATGATCCGTCCGGCCTTGAGCCTGTTGGTATTGATGACCCTGATCACGGGCGTGGCCTATCCGTTGGTAGTGACCGGCGTCGCCCAGGTGGCCTTTCCCGACCAGGCCAATGGCAGCCTGGTGCGTGACGCCGAAGGCAAGGTGCGCGGTTCCAGCCTGATTGCCCAGGAATTTACCGGCGAGCGCTGGTTCCACTCGCGGCCTTCGGCGGGTGCGTTTGCCACCGTGTCCAGCAGTGCCAGCAACCTCGGCCCGAGCAACCCGGCGCTGGCAACGCGGGTGTTTGACGACGCCGCGAAAATCCAGGGCCCCGGCCAGGGCCCGGTGCCCCTGGCACTCTTGACTACCTCCGGCAGCGGTCTTGATCCACACTTGCCACCGCAGGCAATTGCCTATCAACTGGCGCGGGTGGCGGCGGCACGTCAGTTGCCGGTGTCGACCCTGGAGCGCTTGATGGACGAGCATATCGAACAGCCGCTGGTGGGGCCGCCGGTGGTGAATGTACTGGCGCTGAATATGGCGCTGGAAAAGTTGTAGACCGTTGCGCCGCCATCGCGGGCAAGCCCGCTCCCACACTTGGAATGCATTCCGGATGTGGGAGCGGGCTTGCCCGCGATGGCGGCTGCATGTACCCAACATCCCTAACTGAAAGAAGACTGCCCCATGAGTGACTCCGGCCGCGCCGACGCCCTCCTAGCCGACCTACCCAAGCACGGCCGTGGCCGGCTCAAGGTATTCCTCGGTGCCGCACCGGGCGTGGGCAAGACCTACGCCATGCTCCAGGCCGCCCACACCCAGTTGCGCCAGGGCGTCAAAGTGGTGGCCGGGGTGGTCGAGACCCATGGCCGTGCCGAGACCGAGGCCTTGCTCAGTGGCTTGCCCCAGCAGCCGCTGCTGCGCTCGGAATACCGTGGGGTGATGCTCGAAGAAATGGACCTCGACGGCTTGCTCGCCACCAAGCCCAAGCTGGTGCTGGTGGACGAACTGGCCCACAGCAACGCCCCCGGCAGCCGCCACGAAAAGCGCTGGCAGGACATTCAGGAGCTGCTCTCCGCCGGCATCAACGTATTCACCACGGTCAACGTCCAGCATCTGGAAAGCCTCAACGATCAGGTACGTGGCATCACCGGCGTGCAGGTGCGCGAAACCCTGCCGGACTGGGTCTTGCAGGAAGCCGATGAGTTACTGCTGATCGACCTGCCGTCCCGCGAGCTGCTGGAGCGCCTGCGCGACGGCAAGGTCTATGTGCCGGAGCAGGCGCGCGCGGCCATCGACGCATTCTTTACCCAGACCAACCTCATGGCCCTGCGCGAGTTGGCGATGCAGACTGCCGCCGCGCACGTCGATGACGATCTGGCCCAGGGCTACCGGCAATTGGGCCAGGCCGCGCCCGCGGTGCGCGGGCGCTTGCTGGTGGGGGTGGATGGCGACGCCGAGGCCGAACGCCTGGTGCGTCACGCCAGCCGTGTGGCCCAGCGCCGGCATCTGCCCTGGAGCCTGGTGCATGTGGACAACGGCCGGGTGCGTGACGAACAGTCTCGGTTGAGGCTGCAAAATGCCCAGCAACTGGCCGAGCGTCTGGGTGGCGAAGTGGTGTTGCTGCGTGCCGGCGAGGTGGCCAAGACCCTGATCCAGCATGCTGCCGAGCGCCGTGCCAGCCTGGTGCTGGTGGGGCAGTCGCGCCCGCGCTGGCGGCGCCGGCTGTTCGGTGGCGGCCTGGCGGCGCGTTTGTTGCGCAATGCCCGGGGCCTGGAAATCAATATCCTCGACAGCGATGGAACACCCGCCGCGCCGCGTTTGCCCGATGTGCGTGGCCTAGTGTGGTTCGATTACGCCCTGGCGCTGCTGGCAACGGTGCTGGCCAGTGCGTTGGCGTGGGCGGTGTCGAGTGTCCTGCCGCTGCCCAACATCTCTCTGGTGTTCCTCGCCGCAGTGCTGCTGGTGGCGGTGCGCAGCAGCCTGGGTCCGGCATTGGCCTGCGCTGCGCTGTCGTTCCTGACCTATGACTTTTTGTTTATTCCGCCGAATTTCTCCTTCGCTATCCAGCGTGAAGAAGATGTGCTGACCT
Source organism: Pseudomonas sp. FP818 (assembly GCF_030687335.1). Taxonomy (NCBI): domain Bacteria; kingdom Pseudomonadati; phylum Pseudomonadota; class Gammaproteobacteria; order Pseudomonadales; family Pseudomonadaceae; genus Pseudomonas; species Pseudomonas sp. FP818. The sequence goes on from NZ_CP117427.1 coordinate 1,965,146, forward strand.
TGCTGTTCTTCCTGCTGATGGCGGCGCTGACCGGCAACCTCGCCGCCCGCCAGCGTCGGCAATTGCAGGCCCTGCGCGACACCCAGGAAGAAACCAGCGAACTGCTCGACCTGTCGCGCAAACTCACCGCTGCCACTGATCGCCAGGCGGTGATCAGCGCAGCGGCTCATCATCTGCAGGGCTGGAGCGATTTGCAGTTGTGCCTGGTCAATCGCGACGGGCCCGGTGAGTGGAAGGTCGAGACCGGCGGGCCACTCATCTTTACCGAGGCCGAGCGCGCCGCCGCCGACTGGGCCTGGCAGCACGACCAGCCAGCGGGCATGGGCACCGGTACCTTGCCGTTTGGGCGTTGGTGGTGGTGGCCGTTGTCTGCTGAAAACGGTCCGCTGGGCCTGCTCGGCGTCAGCCCCAAAGCTGGCCTGGAGCTCAGTGGCCAACGTCGGCGCCTGCTCACGGCCTTGAGCCAGCCATTGGCCCAGGCCCTGGCCCGCGCCCAGTTGGCGCAGAACCTGGAGGCCGCCCGTTTGCATGGCGAGACCGAGCAACTGCGCAGTGCCTTGCTGGCCTCGGTGTCCCATGACTTGCGCACGCCGCTGACCTCCATGCGCGGCAGCATCGACAGCCTGCTGGCCCTGGGCGAAGCCATTCCCCTGGAAGATCGCCGCGAGTTGCTGGAAGGCACCCGCGACGAAGCCGAGCGCCTGGACCGCTATATCCAGAACCTGCTGGACATGACCCGCCTCGGCCATGGCGCCTTGAAGCTGGCGCGGGACTGGGTGTCGCCCGGCGATATCGTCGGCAGCTCCCTCGGCCGTTTGCGTGCAGTGCTGGCGCCGTTGCAGGTGAGTACCGATGTGCCGCCAGAGTTGCCATTGCTGTATGTGCATGCCGCCTTGATCGAGCAGGCGTTGGTCAATGTGCTGGAAAACGCCGCGCGTTTTTCACCGCCCCATGGCCGCTTGCAACTGCGTGCTGGCGTCGCCGAGCAGGCGGTGTTTTTTTCCGTCAGTGATGAAGGTCCGGGTATTCCCGAGGAAGAGCGGGCGAAGATTTTCGATATGTTCTACACCGCCGCACGGGGCGACCGGGGCGGGCAGGGCACCGGGCTCGGCCTGGCAATCTGCCAGGGTATGGTCGGCGCCCACGGCGGGCATATCAGCGTGACCGATGGCATCGACGGGCGGGGCACGTGCATCACCCTGTTCCTGCCGTTGCAGACCCAGCCGAGCCCGGACAGTGAAGCGTGAGACGCGGTGCGCTACTCTTAACTTTTTTCAGTGATTGTGATGGAACACCATGAACCAGACTGCGACGATTTTGGTCATTGATGACGAGCCGCAGATCCGCAAGTTCTTGCGCATCAGCCTGGCCTCCCAGGGCTACAAAGTAATCGAGGCCGGGACCGGCGCCGAAGGGCTGGCCCAGGCGGCCTTGAGCAAGCCGGACCTGCTGGTGCTGGACCTGGGCCTGCCGGACATGGACGGTCAACAGGTGCTGCGCGAGTTGCGCGAATGGTCGACGGCCCCGGTGCTGGTATTGTCGGTACGTGCCGGCGAAGGGCAGAAGGTCCAGGCGTTGGACGGTGGGGCCAACGATTACGTGACCAAGCCGTTTGGCATCCAGGAGTTTCTCGCCCGGGTACGTGCGCTGTTGCGCCAGGCGCCCACCGGCGAGGCGCAGCAGGCCGCCCTGCAGTTTGGCCCGCTGATGGTCGACCTGGCTTATCGGCGGGTGCTGCTGGAGGGTGTCGACGTGGCCCTGACCCGCAAGGAGTACGCGGTGCTGGCGCAACTGGCGCGCCACCCTGGGCGGGTGATTACCCAGCAGCAGTTGCTCAAGGATATCTGGGGGCCGACCCATACCGAAGACAGCCACTACCTGCGGATTGTGGTGGGGCACTTGCGCCAGAAGCTGGCGGATGACCCGACCCAGCCGCGTTTTATCGTGACCGAGGCGGGGGTGGGGTATCGGTTGTTGGGGGCTGCTGAGGGCTGAGGGATTGTGGTTGCTGGGCCGGCGGCATCGCGGTATAGGTATCTACACAGCTCTTTCGTGGTTCTTGGGGTTGTGTCATCTCCGTTTTTGCGGTTACGGCGGCTATTGGTTCCGCCCTTACGGCGGCTCACTTTGGAGAAGCGCCAAAGTAAGCAAAACGCTACATGCCCCACCACTCGGTGCCTCGCCTAGGCTCGGCATGCCCGCAGTCAGGCATTGCTCCGTGGGCCCGCCGCGATCGGCCATCCATGGCCGTGTCGCGGCTACCCCGGCATCCATGCCGGGGTGCCCACTGCGCAATACCTGGCTGCGGCCATCGTGGTTTAACGGGGCGCCCAAGATCAAGATCAAAAGCCAGATCAAAAGCAGAGCAACAGCAACAGCAATGCCAAAGCCGGGGCGCGAAGCTCCATTCCCCCTGTGGGAGCTGGCTTGCCTGCGATGACGGTGTATCAGTCGATAAATGTATTGGCTGAGACACCGTCATCGCAGGCAAGCCAGCTCCCACAAGGGTACGCGCACGCTTCGGCGATCAGGTCGGCTGTCAGGCCGCCTCGCTTTGCTTGTGATTTTGATCTTAGGCGCCCCGTTAAACCACGCTGCCCCCCAAATCAATGTCGGATGACGGGCACACCGAGCCTAGGCGAGGTGCCGAGTGGTGGGGTAAGAGCCCTTTTGGTTACTTTTGGCTGGGCCGGCACTCCGGGCTCTTTTCCAAAAGTGAGCCGCCGTAAGGGCGGAACCAATAGCCGCCGTGACCGCAGCAACGGATATGTACACAACCCCAAGAACCACGAAAGAGCTGTGTAGATACCCATGCCGCGATAGGGCCTCAAGCCCCAGCGAAGATCTCAACTCTGCTCACTCTCATACCGATCCAGCGTATCGCTGGCAATCTCCCGCCCCAGCGCGATCAATTCCGGCGCCTTGTAGAACTCGAAGAACCGGCACACGCGCTTGGGCACGTTGATCAGCACATCCGGCGGGTAGCCGGCAATTTTGTACTGGGCCAACGACGTCTGCATCACCTCGAAACTCTGGTTGATCAAATCCAGCAGCGACGCCGGCCCGACGTTGTCGATGATGAACGAACCGGTTGCCGACTTGGGGGCGCCAGCGGTTTCCGGGGCTGCGGCCGGTTGCTGGGCTTCCGGCTCGGCGCCTTCGAGCCAGGGGTTGATATCGGCGGCCTGCGCCTGCAGCGCTTCCTGTTCCAGCAACAATAATTGTTCGGCCTGCTTGCGCCGAAACGGCAGATGGGAACCCAGTGAACGTACCAGGTTGTCGAAGCGGCTCTTGAACGCCGGCGGGCGCTGGATCACCGGCAGGCTGTAGTGTTTCTGGTTGGTGGCGTTGAGGTTGACCGCAATGATCAGGTCGCAATGACTCGACACCACCGGCACGATAGGCAGCGGGTTGAGCAGGCCGCCATCCACCAGCATGCGGTTGCCTTGCATCACCGGAGTGAACAGGCTGGGGATCGCTGCCGAGGCGCGCATCGCCTGGTGCAGGCAGCCTTCCTGGAACCAGATTTCCTGCTGGTTGGTCAGGTCGGTGGCGACCGCCGTGTAGGGAATGCGCAGGTCTTCGATATTGATCTCACCGACGATCTTGCGGATCTGCCCGAAGACTTTTTCGCCGCGTATCGCCCCCAGGCGAAAGCTCACATCCACCAGGCGCAGCACGTCCAGATAGTCCAGGCTTTCGATCCAGTTCCGGTAGTCCTGCAGTTTGCCCGCGGCATAGATCCCGCCCACCACTGCCCCCATGGAGCAGCCGGCGATACAGGCGATTTCATAGCCGCGTTTTTCGATCTCTTCGATCACCCCGATATGGGCATAACCCCTTGCTCCGCCTGAGCCCAGGACCAATGCAACGCGTTTTTTCATGACTGGATCCTTCGTAAAACAGCTGTCCACAATGCACCCAAGCAGGGGGCTGCTTCAATCCTAGCGGAGCAGAACGATAATTTTCGTAAGCCGAGCTATTTGCTCGGGTATGCTTTGTCTATCGGCGCTGGGCATTTCAGGCTGTGTGATAAGGCACTTTTCGATGTAGGCAACGTCTACATCCCACGACTGTTTTCTTTTCTTGAGGTGTCATTGATGAAAGCCTGGATGTGTTTGCCTGTGATTGTGTTGGCCCTGGCCGGTTGTGCCGGCAAAACGGCCTATCGCGATAGCTGCGGCAGCCAGCTGGATGCCGCGTGGCACGAGCTGGACCTGGCCAAGGCCGAAGGTTTTGCCGGTACGGTCAGCTATTCCAAGGCCCTGTCGTTGCTGACTGGCGCCAAGACCCAGCAGCAATTCGAAGCGTTCGAAGGCTGTGCCAGCAAAGCGCAAAAAGCCCGTTTCTATATTCGTGAGTCGCGCGCGGGCCGTTGATCCGCGTCAGCGTAACGCGTTGTTGGAGTGGTTAAGGTGGTCCCAGGCGCCTGTTTTGTGCGGGTGTATGGCGGTTGTTTGACAGGGGAAACAGCATGTCGGCGTTGGTGGATCAGTTAGTCGCCCAGGTCATCGGCCTGGAAGTCGGATTGTTGAGTTGTCAGGCGCGCCTGGCGGCGGTGACCGACGACGAGGCGCTGCACGACCTGCGCACCACCGTGCGCCGCCTGCGCAGCCTGTTGCGCCCTTTGCGCGGGCTGCCCGGCGTCGAGCAATTGGAGGCCGCCGCCAGCGCGGTCGGCCAATTGACCACGCCACTGCGCGACCGCGAAGTGCTGGCGGCCTACCTGCAGCAACATGGCCATCACGAAGCGGCGGCCCGGCGTCTGCGCCAGCAGCCGCAGACTTATCGGCAGGTGGCCCAGAGCGCGGAATTGGCGCAGCTGTTGCAGATCATGGCCGCCTTTCCGCGATTTATCCGCGCCTCCCAGCATCAAAAACTACTCAAGCGCCTGCGCGCCCGTATCGAAAAACGCCTGGGCAAACAATGGCAGGCTCTCGAGGTGGCGTTGCACGATCCCGACCACGACCGCCATCGCCTGCGTTTGTTGATCAAGCGCGTGCGCTACGCGGCCGAGGCCTACCCGCAATTGGGCCAGGTACCGGCCAAGGCCATGTCCCGTCTCAAGTCCGCCCAAGGCGCCCTGGGCGATTGGCACGACTGCTGGCAATGGTTGGCGCAAGCCAGGCTCCAGGCAGACTTGCAACCTTGCGTTGCAGTCTGGCATCGGACCATGGCCGAAGCTGAAGGCAAAGCCGATCGGGTACTCGACAAGCTGGCGGCGGATTGTTTCTGAGCCTGCGGCTTATCTGTCTGGGTATTTGGCCGGAATAAGTGCTGTACCGGGCTGACGCGCTGGTTAAGATCGCTCATCGGTTTTCTTGATGTGAGGTCGCCATGCGCTTTAGTGATTTGCTCGACGCTGCCCGTAACAACCCGTTGGACGTGTCTATTCCGGCCGAGTGGGCCCAGGGTCGCGCCACGTTTGGCGGGCTGGTTGCCGCCTTGCAATACGAAGCGTTGCGCGCCCAGGTGCCGGCTGATCGCCCATTGCGTTCGTTGGCCGTGACGTTTGTCGGGCCCGTGGCGCCCGACGTCTCCGCCCGTTATCAAGTCGAAGTACTGCGCGAAGGCAAGGCCGTCAGCCAGTTGCTGGGGCGGGTGGTGCAGGACGGTGAAGTGATGACCCTGGCCCAGGCCAGCTTCGGCGCATCGCGACCTTCAGAGATCGACGTGCCGGCCTTGCCCGCGCCGACTTTCAAACATTGGGACGAGTGCCAGGAACTGCCCTATATCAAAGGCGTGACGCCTGAGTTCATGCGCCACTTGGCGATGCGCTGGAGCGTCGGTGGCTTGCCGTTCACCGGCAATAAATCCCGGGAAATGGGTGGCTGGGTGCGCTTGCGGGGGGATGTGAAAGAAGAGCCTTTGACCGAAGCCCATATCCTCGCGCTGGTGGATGCCTGGCCGCCGGCGCTCTTACCGCACCTGAAGAGGCCGGCACCCGGCAGCACGCTGACCTGGACCATCGAATTCATCCAGCCCCTGGCACAGTTGACGACCCTGGACTGGTGCCAGTACCACGTCCATATCGAGCATGCCCGTGACGGTTACGGTCATGCTGCCGCGATGTTGTGGGGGCCTGACGGCCAGTTGATCGCTATCAGCCGCCAGACGGTGGTGGTCTTCGCCTGACCCGGCCTCAGTGGCGGTGGCGCTGACGCCAGGCGTGCCACCAGCCACCGCTGAGGACAAAACGCGGAAAGGTCACGAACTGCTCGACCACCAGGCGCTGCACTGCATCTTTACGATCACTGAACGGCTCGCTGGCCTGGGCTTCCAGGCTATGACCGTGGCGTTGCAGCGCCAGGCCGGCGAGTACGCCGACCACACCGATGGCGAAACTGGCCAGGCTCAGGCTGAACACGCCGGACACAATCAGCAGAAACCCGACGATGAACAGCGGCACGGCAATCAGGTGCAGCACCAGGTTGGTCGGGTGCTGATGGTTCTGCGGGTAGGCGCGCCATTGCCAGGCAGGGAGATTGGGGTGACGTTTGCCCATGATGATAAATCCTCTGTCCATTGAAACTCGATGGACAGAGTTTAGGTCGGGCGGGCAGGGGCGGCGAATTGGGGTTGGCTATGGGGGTTATAGCGTTTTGATCGATCCGCCAGCGGCAGGCGCTGGCTGATCGGTCAAACGTCACAGTTTGAGTTGGCCGATGGCCTTGCTCAACTCGCCGGCCAGGGTTGCCAGTTCATTGCTGGTGGTCGCCGAATCCACGGTCTGTTGCACGGTGTTTTCCGTGACATCGCGAATACTCACCACCGCGCGGTTCATCTCCTCGGCCACATGGCTCTGCTGCTCGGCAGCCACCGCAATCTGCGTGTTGCTCTCGCGCATCTGCGCCACGGCGCTGGTGATTTCGGCCAGTGAAGCGCCGGCTTCCTGGGCCTGTTGCACACAGTCGTCAGCCTTGAACGAGCTTTCCTGCATAAAGTCCACCGCATCCCGGGTGCCGGCCTGCAGGGCCGAGACCATGCGGGTGATTTCATCGGTGGAGCTTTGCACGCGCTTGGCCAGGTTGCGCACTTCGTCGGCCACCACCGCAAAGCCGCGCCCCATTTCCCCGGCGCGGGCCGCTTCGATGGCGGCGTTGAGGGCCAGCAGGTTGGTCTGTTCGGCAATGCTGTGGATCACGCCGACCACGCCATTGATTTTCTGGCTGTCCTCGGCCAGCTTCTGGATCATTTCTGCGGTTTGCTGCACACCGGTGGACAACCCGGCAATCGAGCGCTGAACCCGGGTTACCACTTCCTGACCGCTGCCGGCCAAGGTGTCGGCGGTCTGGGACAAATCGCGAGTGGCACCGGCATGCTGGGCGATGTGATACACGGTGGCGGTCATTTCATTGATCGCGGTCGCCGCCTGATCGGTCTCGCTTTGCTGGCCGAGCATGCCGTGCTGCACCTCATTCATGCTGCTGGCCAGGCGTGCCGCGCCGTCATCCAACAGTTTGGCGGTGCGCGCTACCGTACTGACCACCCGCTGGTAGCCGGCCTGCATGGCGTTGAAGGCACTGGCCATCTGCCCGACCTCGTCCTTGCACGCCAGGGGCACGCGGGCCGAGAGGTCGCCGGTTTTCTCAACGTGCAGCATCACGTCTTTCAAGGTGTTGAGTTGGGCGAGCAAAAAGCGGATCAACAGTTGCGAGGCACAGAGCATGGCGAGCATCAGGATCAGCACCGCCACCGCGTAGTTGGTAAAGCGCTCGGTAAACACCTGGCTCAGGCTCGGCGCATAGGCCAGCACGGCGACTTGTTGGCCACCGGCGCGGGAGATGACTTCGGCGCCCTGCAACGGGTTTTCGCCGAACAGCGGCATATGATTGAACTCGACCCAACCGTTGGCTTCGCTCAGGGCTGACAGGTCCTGGTCCGCCAACTCGGGCGCCTGGCCCCGGGCAAACGCCAGCCAGTGCTCGCCCTGGGGCAGCGGCTGCCCGGCCGGCCAGGCGCTGAGCAAGCGGCCCTGGGCTTGTGCCGAGGCTTGGGCGGCATGGCTGCGGGCCTGTTGTTCAAGCTGCACGGCATACAGCACCAGCAGCAGGGTGGTGATGAAAGCGACCGCATTCACGGCCCAGAATTTGTACTTCAGCGAGATATTGCTAAGCCAGGCACCCATGGAAGGTTTTCTCTGATAGCGGAAACAGTATTGGCAAGGTGCCAGTATTGTGCCGCTATCCGGAAAAGGGGTGTTGATATGGGTCAATGCACCGCGTCAATCCGGCACAGGCAGGCCGAAAAACGCACGGGCGCAGGCGGTGCTGTGCTGGGCCAGGTCTTTCAGGCTTTCTTCTCGGTGCAGGGCCACTTCGCGCAAGACTTCCGGCAGATAGGCCGGCTCATTGCGCCCGTTCTTCGGTTTGGGGCGCAGGGTGCGTGGCAGCAGGTAGGGCGCATCGCTTTCCAGCATCAAGCGGCCCCGGGGGATTTCCCTGACCAGTGGGTGCAGGTGCGTGCCACGCCGTTCGTCACAGATCCAGCCGGTGATGCCGATATGCAGGTCCAGATCGAGATAACTGAACAGCGCGCGTTGTTCGCCGGTGAAGCAGTGCACCACGGCGGCGGGCAGTTGATCGCGGTAATCGCGCAGGATCTCCAGCAGGCGCTGGTTGGCGTCCCGTTCGTGGAGAAACACTGGCAGTTGCAATTCGACGGCCAGTGCCAGGTGGGCTTCGAGGACTTTTTCCTGCTGGGGGCGGGGCGAAAAGTCCCGGTTGAAGTCCAGCCCGCATTCCCCCACGGCACGTACCCGCTCCTGGCTGAGCAGGTCACGCAGTTGCCGGGCACTGTCGGCGTTCCAATCGCTGGCGCTATGGGGGTGGATACCGGCGGTGGAGAACAGCCGTCGGGCGCCTTGGTCCCAACGCTGGCACAGCTCCAGGGCCTGTTCGCTGCCTTGCACGCTGGTGCCGGTGACGACCAATTGGCCCACGCCGGCAGCATAGGCGCGGTCGAGCACGGCCTGGTGTTTGTCGTCGAAACTGGAGTTGGTCAGGTTGACGCCAATATCAATGAGTTGCATGGTGCTATCTCCGCCTGCGGCCGGAAAGTCTATCAGAGCTGTAGATTTATAAGAAAAACCAAGAACTACAACGAGTTATCGCTGTCTTTGAACGTCGCAAGTTACACTGTGGTTGGCCGAAGGCCTGCTGCTGTGCCACCCTTGCGCCCAAAGTCTGCGCCTCTGGCGCTCTGTTTCTGTCCCCCAATGCGGCGTTTTTCGCGGTGCATGGGGCCTTGTTCTTTCCGGAGAGCGGATGATCCGACCCTCGGCATTGCTCATGGTGTGCCTGACGCTGCTGCTGCCCACGGCGGCGGTTGCGCGCCTGGACGGGCCGCTGGAAGTGACCAAGTCGGGCAAAGTCCGTGACCTGGCAGAAATCCGCAGCAGCCGCACCTTGCGGGTGCTGGTCAACCAGAGCCGCAACAGCTCCGGTGAAGTCCAGGGCCAGTCGATTGGCGTTGAGTACCACCGCCTGCGCGCCTTCGAACACTACCTCAACGGCCGCGCCCGCGACGGCCAGGAAATCAACCTGAAGATCATTCCCAAGGCCAAGGATCAGTTGCTGGGGGCGTTGGCCCGTGGCGAAGGTGACCTGGTGGCGCCCGGCGAACTGCTGGATACGACGGGGGCGCACAAGATCAGCAGCAGTGATCCGATTGCCAGCGACGTGCCGCTATGGCTGGTGGGCCTCAAGGGCGAGCGGCGGTTTACCCGGCTGGAGCAGTTGTCTGGGCGCACCCTGGCCCTGACCACGGGCAGCGCAGCGGGGGAGGCGGTCAACCAGATCAATCAGAAGCTGGCACTGCGCAAGCTGCCGCCGGTCAAGGTGGAATGGGTGGACCCCAGCCTGGCGGTGGAAGATGTGCTGGAGATGGTCCAGGCGGGGATCTTCCACCTGACCATTGTCGAGCGGCCGATTGCGGAGCGCTGGTCAAAGATCCTGCCCAAGCTGCGTTTCGACAAGCAAGTGGCGATCAGCGAGCCGGGCGAGGAGTACTGGTTCGTGCGCCAGGATGCCTCGATGCTGCGGGCGAGCATCGACCGCTTCCTGAAAACCTACAAGACTCCGTCGGACCAGGACGTGGCCTTCCAGCGCATCTATCGTCGTCTCTATCAGGTGCGCTACCCCTTGGCGCGGGCTGATCGCCAGCGCCTGGAGAAACTGCGCCCGGTCCTGCAGAAACACGCCCGGGAACAAGGCATGGACTGGCTGAACCTGGCGGCCCTGGCCTTCAAGGAATCGTCCCTCAACCCCGCCGCGAAAAGCGGCAGCGGGCCGACGGGATTGATGCAGATCACCCCTTCAGCGGCCCAGCGGGTGGGGGTCAACAATATCCAGACCCTGGACAGCAATGTGCAGGCAGGGGCGCGTTACCTGGCATTGATTCGCCGCAAGTTCTTCGCCAGCCCCAAGCTGAACGAGCGCGAGCGTATGGCGTTCGTCCTGGCGGCCTACAACATGGGGCCGGAGCGGGTGCAGGGCATGCGTGCCGAGGCGCGCCGCCGGGGTTTGAACCCTAATCAGTGGTTCTTCCAGGTCGAGCGCATCGCCATGGAGCAGGTCGGAATGGGCGGCGTCAGCTATGTTAATAGCGTGAACAAGTACTACTTGGCCTTTGATCGGGAACGGGACTCCCTGGAGCCGGTGACGTCCAAGATCGTCTCACGCAAATAATCTAATTATTAGATATTGATTAGCGCTTTTTTCGGCTTTTATCATTATCTAAACTGATTAATATAGCGGCCAACCAACCCCCTTCATCGAAAAGGATTAGCAATATGAGCCCAATGATCAAAAACCTCCTGTCCACCCGTGCCGGCTATGGCCTGACCGTCCTGCGGATTTTTGTCGGTATCATTTTTGCCGCCCACGGTTCGCAAAAACTCTTTGGCTGGTTTGGCGGCGGCGGCCTGGCGGGCACGGCGCAGTGGATGGAGAGCATCGGCCTGGCCCCGGGTACCCTGATGGCATTGTTGTCGGGCGGTACTGAGTTCTTCGCCGGCCTGGCGCTGATCATTGGCCTGCTGGCACGCCCGGCGGCGCTGGGGTTGACCATCGTCTCGCTGGTGGCGATTTTCTCGGTGCATATCAGCAACGGTTTGTTCATGGCCAACAACGGCTATGAGTTCGCCCTGGCACTGCTGGGCGGCACAGTGGCGGTGCTGTTTGAAGGTGCTGGCAAGCTGTCTGCCGACCGTGCCATCGCCAACTGATCGCGCAGCTCACCTGTTAAAGGCCCGCCCCGCGCGGGCCTTTTTCGTTGTACGGGATTCTTGACACTGCCCCACCGGCTTCTCTAGGATGCTGCATGCGCCGATTTAAACAGCTAATTGCGGGGCGCCACAGGGACTCGCTGCAGTCCCGACAGAAGCCTGCTCCAGGTTTCGAAATACCGCTAAAGCGCTGGTTCGGTGTTGCCTCTCACCTGCCCGCAGACTTTTGAGGCAGAGACACGACACGATGAATGCACTACGACCTCTTGTACGCCTGGCCCCGATCACTGCGGGCCTGACTCAACGCAATCCGAAAATTCTCCTTGGCGGCAAGCACCAGCCGACGTTGCTGCGTTACCTGGATGGCTGGCCCCGGCGGACTGGCCGACCTTCGGCGTTCCTGATCCAGTTTGTCGAAGATGGCGAGTCCCTGGCGCGCTTTGCCACAAACAGCTTTGACCTGGCGGTAATCCAGGCGCCGAACGCTGAGGATGCCAACGAGTTTATTCACCACCTGACCCGCGTGGCGCGCCAGGGTTTGATTACCCGGCGTTAATCGAGGCTGAGAGAACCACGTTCAGTAGAACGCTGCGGCAGGTGGATGTTGGCGACGGCGACGTGAGATAAAGATCCCCAGGCCCAGCAGGCTCACTATCAGTGGCACGGTGATCGTCGTGAGCACCACCACAGCGAGTTCCAACCGGCGGACGCTCTTGTAGGCTTCTTTTTCCAGGGTGTGAAGCTCCATGCGTAATCGCAGGCGTTCTTTGTTTAGCGCTTGCAACAGCGTATTTGAAGAGATGGCCTGAGTCTCCAGCATGGAGGGCGGCGTGTTCAGCAACCGCCATTCCTTTTCCGTCTGGGCCAGCCGTTGCTCCAGCAGGGCAGCCTTTTTTCGGTAGGATTGCGCGGCCTCGTGGCGCAGCCTGTCCAGCAACCCGGGCTGTTGCCGGTCGCTTGCACGAGGGCTGATAGCACTCAGGGTGTCGGGCGCCGCCAGGTTATCCAATGTATTCAAGACAAACCGGGCATTGCCCGGGCGCTGCGCTTTTTGTCCGTTGGCATTGCGTGCGGCCAGCCAGACGCGGTCGCTGAGCATGTCAATATCAGCGACCACCACCACATGGATATTGGTCGCCTTTTGCAGTGTGGCCTTCTGGCCATTGCTGCCGTCAGGGAATGCGGAGTAGGCGGGCCCTTCGATACGGGCTGCGATCACATTCGGCCGGCCACGACTGACGGCCTCGCCAATCATGGAGGCGAATTCGTCCGGTTGAGTGAAGCGTACCCCATCGAACGTACTGGCCTGCCCGGAACTCTGGAGCAGCGGGGTGAATGTGGTGCGGCTTTTTTTCAGCGGCACGAGTGTGCCTGGATTCAACAGTGTCACGCTGTCAACGCCCCAGGTGCTGACGTCCTGTTGCGCCATCGCTTCTCGGGGCAGGGTGAGCGCCCCGGGATGACGTACGGGCGGCTGGCCGCTGGTCACGACCACCGGGGTTGCATAGAGGTTGTCCGCCAATACCTTATTCGCCGGCATCTGCACGCCCCAGGCGGCGAGCAGGGTTTGCAGGCCGGTGGTGTCGGCGGTTGAGTCCTGATCGTTCAAGGGGTCGACAAACATCATCAGCTTTCCCCCTGCCAGGACAAATTGGTCAATGGCAAAAAGTGCCTGTTCCGGCAGCCTAGAGGGCTGGACCACCATCAGGGTCTTGATGTGAGCGGGGATGCGCGAGGTGTCGCTGCCCAGGGTCATCAGATTGAACTGGCTGCGTATTTCCTTGAATAACTGCCACGGCGGCGTGGCTTCCTGGGTGCGTCCATTCAGGTTGCCGTCCATGGCTAATCCGTAGATCAGGCCGATGGTGGGTTGCTCCTCGCGGGCGACGTTGTGGATCAGGCGACTGATCTCATATTCCAGGAAACTCGCCTGGGCGGGGTCGAATCGTTCGATTTTCTGCGGCTCATGGTTGGCGCGGGTGCCGATGAGTCCAAACAGTCCTTGTTGGCTATCCAGGCCCAGTAACTCAGCCTTGTACTCGTCCTCTGAAAAGGGGGCAGGATCAATCAGGTGCAGCGTAACGTTGCCTTTCGACGCACTTTCATAGGCCTTGAGCAACAGGGCAATGTACTCGCCATGGTTGTTCAGGGCGTCACTTTTGCGGGGATGGCTGCCATTGAAAAAATACAAATCCATGGGGGTTTCAAGTGCCGCGAGCAGGGCGTCGGTCGAAGGTGACAGGGTGTGGATTTTTTTCTCTGAAAGGTCCAGTCGATAGTTGGGCAGTTTCAGTACCCATACCAGATTGAAGGCGAGAAAAAGCAGGGCGATGACGCTCAACGTCACGCCGAAGTTTATAAGGTTCCTCATGGGGATTTCCTTTCTCAGCCTTTTCTGAAGTTTAAAGTTAGGGTGGTTGCGGTGAGGAAAGCGATGATCATGCTTATGAAGTACGACGTGTCATGCAGGGTCAGGAGGCCACTGTCTATCGCGCTGAACCGTACCCGCGGGTTGAGTGAAATCAAGCTGTCGATCACCCAGATAGGGGCCTGATGGGTCAGCATGTCCAGCACTGACGATAAAGTGCTGGTGAGCAATAATAATGCGAGTGTGATGCCGAAAATAATCAGGCGATTATAGGCCACTACACAGACAAGGCAGGAGAATGAGAGATAAGCGCCTGCCAGTAACCAACTCCCTATGAATTGGCCGAGAATGGTTGAGTTGTCCGCCATGGCCAGATAGTTAATGATGATGACCAGTGGGAAGTCCAAGGCTAGCGTGAGTGCGCAAACGGTCCAAGCGGCCAGGAACTTGCCCAATGTCAGTTCGAGGGCTGAGACCGGCAAGGTATTTGTAAAGGAGCGTGCATTTTCGTTGTGCTCATCCGACCAGAGCAGTGTGGAAATAAATGGAATGAAAAAAAGATAAAGCCAGGGGTGAAACTGGAAGAAGGCGTGAAGATCTGTCGGATTTCCGTTTAAGAAGTTTCCTACATAAAAACCTAGTGTGGTGTTAGTGATCAGAAACATAGCGACGCCAAAATAGGTGGCCGGGCTCGACAAGTAGTTGTTGAGTTGCCGTTTGAATATCACGGGTAGACGTTTCAATTGGGTGCCTCCTGGCTCAAGTGGTGGATGACGTCGCTCAGGCGTCCCGGCTCAAGGCTCAAGGTATTGATCTTCCAGCGACGGTTGGCGACCAGGGCATTGATGTGGGGATAGATGACCTGCCCTGGCATCGCGAGTACCGTCACGCTGCCGTAGGCGTGCCGGTCTTCTTCGATGCCAGCCACCCCCGGAAGCACGGCCAGCGCCAATAGGTCCAGGGGGGTATCGGCGGCCAGGGTGATTGCCTGGTAATGGCGCGAGCTACGCTGCAACTCGGTGACAGGGGCGTCGGCGAGCAACCGGCCCTCGGCCAGGACCAGCGCCCGTTGGCAGATGCAGGAGAATTCCTCCGGGTTGCGCGAGGCGACAATGACCGTCATGTCTTCGGTCAACGACTGGATGAGGGTGCCGACCTTCTGTTTTTGCAGGGTGTCCAGGCCCTCTGTGGGTTCATCGAGCAGCAGCAGTTTGGGGTCATGCAAGATGGCCTGGGCCAGCGCGACTTTGCGCCGGTGCCCTGGGGGAAGGGCTGCGACAGGTGAGTCAAGTACTCGCCAAAGTTCCAGGCGGGTGATGGCGCGGTCAACCATCTTGCGCTTTTCCAGGCCACGAAGTCCGCGAACTTCGGCCATGAAACCCAGAAAGCTTTTTACCTTCATATTGCCGTGGCTGAGGGCGAATTCAGGCTGGTAGCCTATTATTTTTTTTGCCCTTATCGGATGGGTCGCGATATCTATGTCATGTATTTTTATATTGCCGGAAGTTGCGGGAGTTGCGCCTGAGAGCAATTTGAGTAGTGTGCTTTTGCCAGCGCCATCGTGTCCGAACAACCCCAGGCATTCCCCAGGGCGGACACTGAATGTCATATTGTCGATGGCAATCGCTCGTCCCGTTTTTTTTGTTAGATTGGTTATTTCGATCATTAGGCTTTTCTGCTTGGTTGTTTGCCGGGGCATGCTGAATATGCAGGGGGCTCAATAAGCCTGTGTGTTCAGGTTGAGAATTGCCGAGGGTGGAAAATGAAAAGTATTGATCAAGTGTTTCAGGTGCGGCTTTGTTAAAAAATGGTACGTTCAATAGGGGCGCTTGGAAACGCTAAAGCGCTTGAATAAGGTAAGTCCTACATGTGCCTCAATCACTCGCTGAAACAATTGCGTTGTTTTTGCAGGATTGTTGATTTTGATTTGAAAAATGGCGTGTATATGAAGTACTACGGTAATGGAGTCCGACACTCATGATGCTTCTACGTACTCTTGTTCTTGAACACTCTGGTCATGATTCCCCCGTTAACGGTGCGTTGCTCTGTTGTTTTGCGATACCGCAAATTGCTTCGAACTTTCTTGTCTACAGTCTGGACGAGGAGGTCGAGCCCGGAAGCTCTCGGGTCTACATCGCCGCGTTGCGCAAAAAGTCCGAGCGGTATTTTCTTGGAAGCATCGAGTCCAAGGAGAGCCTGCAACTGGCAATGAGCGTCCTCAAGCAGATCATCACCCTTGCCACGGCATCTGGGGGCAATGCCGCCGGGCCCCAGGTGCCTTATCATTTCATTGACCTGAAGGGCAGCAAGCTACCGACGGCCCGACCGGAGGATCACCACTCGCTGATGATCAAGAAGGCATTGGTGATGAAGGTGATCACCCTGGGCACTTCAGTCATTGGTCTGCCCGCGATAGAGAGCACCGAGTTGATTGTGCCGTCTATTCGCTTCTCGTCAAAAATGGTATCGCCACCCGGTACGGCAAATCGTGAGGATATGACGCAGGAGCCCCATGAGGAGCCAGTGGTCGTCTTGCCTGAGCCATTGCCTCCACCGCCGAAGGAACCGGAGGCACAGGAGGTACCTGCACCGCAGGCCCCGGAGCCGCAGCCTGTTGCACCGCCCGCAGGCGTCCCGCCAGTCGTGGCGGCGGATCAGTCGTCCCTGCATGAAGTAGACACCACGCTGACCAATCTTGCCCGTGTGGCGCATGAGTTGACGCAACAGAAACGCGCAGTGCTCCAGCAGCAGGAGGCGCTTGAACTGCAAAGGGACCAGCTACTACGGGAAAAGGCCACATTGGAGCAGGCCAATCAACAGTTGGCCGCGCAGGAGCTTGCTTTGCAGCAGCGAGCCGAAGTGTTGAATAGCCGGGAGGAGCACCTGGCCCGGGATGCGCAGTTGCAGCAGGCAGAACAACGCCGCCTGGAGGGCTGGGCTCAACAGATGGAAGATGAGTCGTTCAGGCTACAGGCGCAGGACCGGGCATCCCAGCAACAGGCTGAGCAACTGGCGACCGGGCTGGGGCAGTTGTCGGGCTTCAGGGGCGACTTGAAGGCACTGCTTTATCGCCTGGATGGCACCCTGTTTCCTGAGGAAAATGTTGAGCAGCAATCCAGTAAATTGCTTGGTGCCGATTGACCGGGGAATCAGGCCTGGCTACTTTCTGGCGTTCATTTATCATCAGACCCGGCCGATTGCCGTCAGGCAGCCAATGCATCCTTGGCTGATGCAGAGGGGGTTTGAACCAATGGATATTTCCTGGGGATGTGACGCTTTTGAGTACCAAGCTGATTACCAAAGAAGGTCATGAGGCACTGAAAAAAGAGCTCGATTACCTGTGGCGAGAGAAACGTCCTGATACAACGCGCAAGGTGACGTGGGCTGCTTCGCTGGGAGACCGCAGCGAGAACGCCGACTACCAGTACAACAAGAAGCTGCTGCGTGAAATCGATCGCCGGGTGCGTTACCTGCGCAAACGCCTGGAAGATATGCGGGTGGTGGAGTACATGCCCGAGCAGGAGGGCAAGGTGTTTTTCGGCGCCTGGGTGGATATCGAGAACGAGCAGGGCGAGACCAAGCGTTTTCGCATCGTGGGTTATGACGAGATTTATGAGCGCATGGACTACATCTCCATCGACTCCCCCATGGCCAGGGCCTTGCTGCGCAAA
Organism: Pseudomonas sp. FP818; assembly: GCF_030687335.1. Classification (NCBI taxonomy): domain Bacteria; kingdom Pseudomonadati; phylum Pseudomonadota; class Gammaproteobacteria; order Pseudomonadales; family Pseudomonadaceae; genus Pseudomonas; species Pseudomonas sp. FP818. The sequence goes on from NZ_CP117427.1 coordinate 1,982,412, forward strand.
GAAGTGGATGATGAGGCCATTGTGCAGACGCCAAATGGCGAAATGTGCTGGTGGATCACAGGTATCGAATACATCAAGTAACTGTGAGTGGCCCGCTCCCCAAGGAGGAAGCGGGCCATTTTTGTTTCAGCCTTCGCGCAGTACCGCCAGTGGGCTGGCGTTCAACGCGCGGCGTGTACCGAACACTCCGGCACCACCGATCAGCACTGCACCGATCACTGGCAGCACCAGCAACCATGGGTGAGGGTGCCAGACCAGGTCGAATGCGTAGCGATACAGCACCAGGGTCACCAGCTCGGTACCCAGTGCCGCCAGCAACCCGCTGACCGCGCCCAGCAGCCCGAACTCGATACGCCGGGCCTTGACCAGCAACTTGCGCTCCGCGCCCAGGGCGCGCAACAAGGCGCCCTGGCGGATGCGTTCGTCCAGGGTGGCCTGCAGGCCGGAGAACAGCACCGCCATGCCTGCCGCGAGGACAAACAGCAGCACGTATTCCACGGCCAGCGTGACCTGGGCCAGGATGCTGCGCAGTTGGGCCAGCAGCGCCTCGACCTGCAGGATGGTCACGGCCGGGAAGGCCCGGGACAGGTCGACGATCTGCTGGTCATGGCCGGCGGCCAGATAGAAGCTGGTCAGGTACGTGGCCGGCAGGTCCTTCAGGGTGCCAGGCTGGAAGATCATGAAGAAGTTGGGTTGGAAATTGTCCCAGTTGATCTCCCGCAGGCTGGTGACCCGGGCTTCACGGTTTTCCCCGCCAACGGTAAAGATCAGGTGGTCGTTGAGCTTGAGCTTGAGGCTTTCGGCGACCTTGGCTTCGACCGAGACCCCCGGTATTTCATCGCTCGGCTGATCCGCCCACCAGGTGCCCGATGTCAGGGTATTGCCAGGGGGCAGGTTGGCCGCCCAGGTCAGGCTCAGGTCTCGCTGTATCGCCCGATCGCCACTGGAGTCCTTGCTGACAATTTCCTGCACCGGTTCGCCGTTGATGCTGATCAGGCGTCCCGGCACCACCGGATACAAGGGCGCGGCCTGTGCCTGCAGTTCAAGCAGGCGGGCACCGAAGGCGTCCTTGTCGGCCGGCAGGATGTTAAGCGCGAAATAGTTGGGGGCATCCTTGGGCAGTTGGTTCTGCCAGGTGTCCAGCAACTCGCCACGCAGCAGGGCGATCAAACCCATCGACAGCAGGATCAGGCCGAACGCCAGGGACTGGCCCGCCGCCGCCAGCGGGTGGCGCAACAGTTGGCCCAACCCCAGGCGCCAGGGCAGGGCAGCACGCGCCAGTAGGCGGCGCAGGCTTTGCAAGAGCAACAGCAGCAGGCCACCGAGCAGCAGCGCGGCGATCACCCCGCCGCCCAGCAGGGCGAAGGTCAGCACCAGATCCAGGCTCAGGCGCCACATGATCAGGCCCAGGGCAAACAGCGCCGCGCCATACACCATCCAGGTGCTGGAGGGGATCGGCAGCAAGTCGCGTCGCAGCACCCGCAACGGCGGCACTCGGCCCAGGGCCGCCAGAGGGGGCAGGGCAAAGCCGGCCAGGGCCACCAGGCCGGTACCGATGCCGGCGACGGCCGGCAGCAATCCGCCGGGTGGCACGTCTGCCGGCAACAGGTCGTTCAACAGGTAAAACAGGCCCAGTTGGGCGAACCAGCCCAGAGCTGCACCGGCGAGGCTGGCCAGCAAGCCCAGGACGGTCAGTTGCAGGCTGAACAGCAGCATGGTTTCCCGTCGCGACAGACCCAGGCAGCGCAGCAGCGCACTGGCGTCGAAGCGGCGGCTGGCAAAGCGGTTGGCCGACAGGGCCACGGCCACGCCGGAGAGCAACACGGCGACCAGACTGGCCATGTTCAGGTAGCGCTCGGCCTTGCCCAGGGCACCACCGATCTGCTGGTTGCCGTCCCGCGCATCCTGCAGGCGCTGGTTGGCGGCCAGCCCTGGGGTGATCTGGTCGCGGTAGGTTTGCAGCGCGACACTGGCTGGCGGCGCACGCCACAACTCGCGGTAGCTGACCCGGCTTCCCGGCTGCACCACGCCGGTGGCCTCAAGGTCGGCCAGGTTGATCATCACCCGCGGGGTGAGGCTGTAGAGGTTGCCGGCCCGATCCGGCTCATAGGTGAGTACGCGGGCCAGGCGCAGGGTCTTCAGGCCGACGTCGATACTGTCGCCGACTTTCAGGTCCAGTGCGGTCAGCAGGCGGGCCTCGACCCAGGCTTCGCCGGATTTCGGCCCGCCGCCCGGGGTGTCTTCGGCGAACGGTTCGGCCGCGCTTTTCAACTGGCCGCGCAGCGGGTACTGCTCGTTGACCGCCTTGATGCTCGATAACTGAATACCGTTGTCGGTGGCGATGACGCTGGAAAACTCCACCACCCTGGCATGTGCCAAGCCCAGTTGCGTGCCACTGGTTATCTGCTCGGGCCGGGCCGGGGAACTGCCCTCCAGCACCAGGTCGGCGCCAAGGAACTCGGTGGCGCGCAACAGCATCGCGCCGTTGAGTCGTGCGCCGAAGTAGCCGATGGCCGTGCTGGCGGCTACGGCCACCAGCAGGGCGAAGAATAGGACGCGCAACTCACCGGCGCGGGCATCGCGCAGCAATTGGCGCAGGGCAAGGCTGAACAGGCGCAACAGCGGCAAACGTGCCATCAAGGCTCCAGGGGCTCGACCATCTGGCCGGCTTCAAGGCGGATCAGGCGTCGGCAGCGATGGGCCAGCCGCTCGTCGTGGGTCACCAGCACCAGGGTGGTGCCGTTCTCTTTGTTGAGCTCGAACAGCAGGTCGCTGATGCGCTCGCCGGTGTGGCTGTCGAGGTTGCCGGTGGGTTCATCGGCAAACAGTACGTCCGGCTCGGCGGCGAATGCACGGGCAATGGCCACTCGTTGTTGCTCGCCACCAGAGAGCTGGCGGGGCGAGTGAGTCAGGCGCTGGCCCAGGCCGACCCGTTCGAGCAAGTGCCGGGCGCGTTCGCGGGCGTCTTTGCGACCGTCTAGCTCCAGGGGCAGCATGACGTTTTCCAGGGCATTGAGGCTGTCGAGCAATTGGAATGACTGGAACACAAAGCCGACGTGTTCGGCGCGGATGCGCGCCCGTTGATCCTCGTCCAGGACACTCAGGGCCTGGCCGGCGAGGGTGACTTCACCGCTGCTGGGCAGGTCGAGCCCGGCCAGCAGGCCAAGGAGCGTTGATTTTCCCGAGCCGGAGCTGCCGACGATAGCCAGGCTATCGCCCTTGTTCAGTTCCAGGCTCAGTTCGTGCAGGATGGTCAGTTCACCTTCCGCGCTGGGAACCACTTTGCTAAGGTTCTGCGCGGTGAGAATGCATGCGCCCATGGAGAATCCGATGCGAATATGGTTTTTTGAGTGCTGGCCTGGCCCTGATGTGCATGGCCCAGAACGCAGCGGCGGGTACTGTCCTGATCGTTGGCGATAGTATCAGTGCCGGTTTCGGCCTGGATACCAGCAAAGGGTGGGTAGCACTACTGGAGCAACGGCTCAAGCAGGAGGGTTTCGACGATAAAGTGGTCAACGCCTCCATCAGCGGCGACACCAGTGCCGGAGGCTTGGCGCGGCTGCCGGCGGCGCTTGCAGAGCATAAGCCGGACGTGGTGGTGATCGAGTTGGGCGGCAACGACGGCTTGCGTGGACAGCCCCCGGCACAATTGCAACAAAATCTTGCGTCGATGATCGACCAGTCCAAGGCCGGTGGCGCCAAGGTGTTGCTGCTGGGGATGCAGTTGCCACCCAATTATGGCCCGCGCTACACCACGGCATTTGCCGAAGTCTATGGCGTGCTGGCCAAGGAAAAAAACGTTCCCCTGGTACCGTTTTTTCTTGAAGGGGTGGGGGGGGCATCCGGAGATGATGCAGGCGGATCAACTGCACCCGGCAGTCGGCGCCCAGGCCAAGTTGCTGGAAAATGTCTGGCCGACGCTAAAACCGCTGTTATGACGCTTTTCTAGCAGCGGTCTTTCGGCTAAGGTGGCGCCCCCGATTTGGAGCCCCCGATGTCGTCGCGTCCTGCCTGGTCCCTATTTGCCTACCAACTGATCGAGCCTGACGAGCAGCTGGATCTGTTCGCCTGCCAGGAAGTGAAGGTGCACCTGGTCACGCGCCAGTTGGAGCTGGGCGGCACGATCGACCGTACGCTCTGCGGCACATTGCTGCCGGCCCAGCCACGCTGGTCTTCGGTGGATCGCTCGATCTTCCAGGACCAGCGCCTGTGCCCCTTGTGCCGGGCGATTCTCGAATCGCAAAAGCGTGGCACACCGCCTATCTGGCCTGAACTGCGCTTCGAGCTTTAAGGGCTGCTACACGCTACAATCGCCATTTACCCCCGTCGATCTGCGAAGGATTTTCCGGATGTTGTCGCGTCTGCCTGTCGTCACCCGTTGCCTGTCTCTCGCTGCCTTATGTGCAGCCGGTCCTGTTGCGGCTCTGCAACTGCCCCTGCCACCGCCGGGTGAAGACATTGTCGGCGAGGTCCAGGTGATCAAGGCCAAGTACGAAGACACCTTTGCCGACCTGGGCGTGACTTACGACCTGGGCTATTCGGAGATGGTCGCGGCCAACCCCGGCGTGGATGCCTGGCTACCGGGCACCGGCGCGGAGATTGTGCTGCCGACCCGTTTCATCCTGCCGCCGGGACCCCGCGAAGGCATCGTGATCAACCTCGCCGAGTACCGTCTGTACTACTACCCCAAGGGCCAGGACGTGGTGTACACCTTCCCGCTGGGGATCGGTCGCGAGGGTTGGGGTTCGCCGATTGCCCACACCAGCATCATTGCCAAGACACCCAACCCGACCTGGACTCCTCCTGCGTCGATCAAGGCCGAACACGCAGCAGACGGTGACCCGCTGCCCAACGTAGTGCCGGCAGGTCCGGACAATCCCCTGGGGCCATTCAAGTTTACCCTGGGCACGCCGGGCTACCTGATTCATGGCTCCAACAAGAAGTTCGGTATCGGTACCCGTACCAGTCATGGTTGCTTCCGCATGTTCAACAACAACGTGCTGGAGATGGCCAAGATGGTTCCGGTGGGCACGTCGGTGCGGATCATCAATGACGCCTACAAATTCGGCATCAGCGGCGGCAAGGTCTATCTGGAGGCGCATGCGCCGTTGAACGACGATGGCACGCCGTCGGTGGTCGACAAGCACACGGCAGTCATCAATGCGATGCTCAAGCGCGAAGACCTGGCCAATAACCTGCGGGTCGATTGGGATCAAGTGCGTGATGTGGTGGCGGCCGAAGATGGTTTGCCGGCGCAAATTGGCGAACCGGGCGCGGCGCCGATGGTCAGCAGCATGCCGGTCGATCTGCAGCAGTAACGCCTGTCTCCCATCGAAGCCCGCCACGGATTGCCCCTGGCGGGTTTTTTATTGCCTGGGATCCGTAGCCGAATCCCAGGCAATAAAAAGCCGATCCAAAATGGATCGGCTAGATAACAACCCCGAAGGATTATTACTTGCGGCTAGCTTTTTCAAGCATGCGCAGAGCGCGCTCGTTAGCTTCGTCAGCAGTCTGTTGTGCTTTTTGAGCAGCAGCCAGAGCTTCATCAGCTTTACGGTAGGCTTCGTCTGCACGAGCCTGGGAGCGAGCTGCTGCGTCTTCAGTTGCAGTCAGACGAGCTTCGGTTTCTTTGGAGACGCTGCTGCAACCGGTAGCCAGAACTGCGGCCAGAGCCAGAGCAGAGAATTTCAGAACGTTGTTCATCGTGTTCCCCTTCAAGGACTTTCTAATTAATGGCTAATTTCTCAGAGTGAGCTAATAGCCGGCGTACATACTACCCATTACTTGTAGTAAGTAAACTGACGTAGCGCAAGAAGCAAAAAAATTCTTGTGCTGAATCTGTTTTGGCTAATCTTTAGAGGGTCTGTATAAAAAATATCCAGTTTTTGACGCTTGGTCAAAGATTGGATCCAGGCTGAAAGCGCCGCCTGGCAAGTGTTAAACGTTGTAAGCCGATGTCAATTTATATATCTGCCCTCATACTATTGTTCAGATTGTCCCGGGGTTGCCGGGCATCTTTCGCGCATGTAGAGGTGACTTTAAAAGCGCTGGTTCGTCTCACGCTTCAACTGCCGGCAATGTTCAGGCTATCGACCACAGGATGTTCGATCAGCCCTTTCTATGTTCGCGAGCCAAATGGATGACGAGTGTCCCTTGAGCAATGACAGGATTGGTGCCTACTATTCCTGCGTGCGGGGCGTGAGTGCTGTAGGGCTTTTCTCGTTGTCGAAACCGGCACGGGGTGGCGTAGATGTTCCTTCGCCGGAAAAACATCGGTAAGGTAGGGGTCAGAAACCAAGACCCGCGAGGAGTAGTGATGAGCGAGGCGTTGTCCATCCACCATGACCAGGCTGGTCATCAGTTCGAGACCAATGTGGACGGTCATCGTGCCTATCTGACCTACATGGACCTGGGGAAGCAGACCCTGGATATTTACCGCACGTTTGTGCCCAATGCCCTGCGTGGGCGCGGCATTGCCGCTGCGCTGACCGAAGAAGCGCTGCAATACGCCGAGAGCATGGGCTACACGGTGATTCCGTCCTGCTCCTACGTCGAGCGCTACATGGAGCGCCACCAGCGCCATGCCGCGAAGCTGTGAAAGCAAACAGGCAGGCATAAAAAAACGCCGGGCTTAGCCCGGCGTTTTTGTGTGCGTCAGGTACGTTTGCGCTTGGGCAATACGTCCTTGAGCTTGGCGTGCATGCTGCGCAGGGTGGTCTCGGTGGCGGACCAGTCGATGCAGGCGTCGGTGATCGAGACGCCGTATTGCAGGTCGGCCAGATCCTTTGGAATCGCCTGGCAGCCCCAGTTCAGGTGGCTTTCGACCATCAGGCCGATAATCGACTGGTTGCCTTCCAGGATCTGGTTGGCCACGTTCTCCATCACCAGCGGTTGCAGGGCCGGATCCTTGTTGGAGTTGGCGTGACTGCAATCGACCATGATGTTCGGCTTGATCTTCGCCTTGGTCAGTGCCTGTTCGCACAGGGCCACGCTGACCGAATCATAGTTGGGCTTGCCATTGCCGCCACGCAGGACCACGTGGCCATAGGCGTTGCCCTTGGTGGTGACGATGGACACGCCACCTTCCTGGTTGATCCCCAGGAAACGGTGTGGGCTGGAAACCGACTGCAGGGCGTTGATCGCCACGGTCAGGCCGCCATCGGTACCGTTCTTGAAACCCACGGCCGAGGACAGGCCGGAGGCCATTTCGCGGTGGGTTTGCGATTCGGTAGTGCGCGCGCCGATCGCCGACCAACTGATCAGGTCCTGCAGGTATTGCGGGGAAATCGGGTCCAGGGCTTCGGTGGCCGTTGGCAGGCCCATTTCAGCCAGGTCCAGCAGCAGCTTGCGGCCGATATGCAAACCATCCTGGATCTTGAACGAGTCGTCCAGGTACGGATCGTTGATCAGACCTTTCCAGCCCACGGTAGTGCGCGGCTTCTCGAAGTACACGCGCATCACCAGGTACAGGGTGTCGGATACTTCCGCAGCCAGCACTTTGAGGCGTTCGGCGTACTCGTGGGCAGCCTTGAGGTCGTGGATCGAGCAGGGCCCGATCACCACGAACAGGCGGTGGTCAGTGCCGTCGAGGATGTCACGAATGACTTCGCGGCCCTTGGTGACGGTCTGCAATGCAGCGTCGCTCAGAGGGATTTCGCGCTTGAGCTGATCGGGCGTGATCAGGGTCTCGTTGGATTCGACGTTTAGGTCGTTGATCGGTAAATCAGCCATCGTGTTACTCGTCAGGGTCACGGGTGCCGGCCGCCAGCGAACCCCGTGCGGCGGAGCACAGCATGATTTAAATGCAGCGGGGAGCCGAACCTTAGCGCGTACAAGCCGGCTCGACAATGGGCAATTGCGCGCGGTGTCGTGCGGCCTGATAGTGTGTTGCCTGGTTAAAGGGTGTGGTGCAGATCGAGTGAAAGCGTTTGAATTGACGGATTTGGATATCGACCAGCAGTTGCTGGCGTTGCCGGGTGCTTCGCTGCTGGTGTTTACCAGTGTCGGCTGTTCCAGTTGCCGCTGGGCGCGCCAGCAGTTGCCCGGCTGGGAGCTGCCGGTTGCGCGCATCTGCTGGATCGACGCCGGGAACAATGGCGGCGCGGTGCAGCGCTACGGGATCTTTCATTTGCCGGCGCTGTTTGTGGTGTGCGAGGGTCAGTTCCACGGCGCATTGCAGACGGGTCTGAATGCCGGCGACCTACGTGAGGCTATAGAAGAAGCGCTCAAACGAGAACCAGAGGAGTTGCCATGACGAGTGCAGTTGAGCCAGGGCCACGCATTGGGATTATCGGTACCGGTGCCATTGGTGGTTTTTACGGGTTGATGCTGGCGCGCGCCGGTTTCGATGTGCATTTCCTGCTGCGCAGTGAATTTGCGGCGGTCAGTGAGCGTGGCTTGCAGCTCAATAGTGCGGTGCATGGCGCCTTGCGCCTGCACCCGGTCAAGGCCTATGCCAGCGCGGCCGACATGCCGCCTTGCGACTGGCTGCTGGTGGGCACCAAGACCACCGGTAACGTTGAACTGGCGCCCACCATTGCCCAGGTCGCGGCGCCCGATGCCAAGGTTGTATTGCTGCAAAACGGCCTCGCCGTCGAGGACGGCCTGCGCGAGTATCTGCCCGAGTCCCTGCACCTGCTTGGCGGGCTTTGTTATATCTGCGTGCACCGTTCCGGGCCGGGGATCGTCGAGCACCAGGCCATGGGCCGGGTCAGTCTTGGCTATCACAGCGGCACTGCCATGGCTGATGCTGCACGCCGCCAGGCGATTGTCGAAGAGGGCGCCGGGCTGTTCCGCCACGCCGGGATCGACGCCCAGGCCATGCCCGACCTGGATCAGGCACGCTGGCATAAGTTGGTGTGGAATGTGCCGTACAACGGCCTGTCGGTGCTGCTCGGTGCCAATACCTCGCAGTTGATGGCCGACGAATCCAGCCGGGAATTGATCCAGGGCCTGATGGCCGAAGTAGTGCAGGGCGCCCAGGCGTGCGGCCATGAGATCGCGCCCGGCTACCCCGAGCAGATGTTCAGCATGACCGAGCGTTTGACGGATTACTGGCCCAGCATGTATCACGATCATCTGCACCGGCGACCCCTGGAACTGGCCGCGATCTACGCTCGCCCGCTGGCTGCTGCCAGGGCCGCGGGCTGCGAGTTGCCGCGGATGCAGGCGTTGTACCAGGCCTTGAGTTTTATTGATCGACGCAACGACTGAGGAACACACATGGCCAAAGGGATGAGCGACAAACTGGTGCTGGCGATTTCCTCGCGCGCCCTGTTCGACCTGGGTGAAAGCCATAAGGTTTATCTGGCCCAGGGCGTCGAGGCCTACCGCAAATATCAGATCGACCACGAGGAAGAAATCCTCGAGCCGGGGGATGCCTTCCCCTTGGTCAAGAAACTCCTGACCCTGAATGCCAGCCTCGGCCGCGCGCGGGTCGAGGTGGTGCTGGTGTCGCGCAACAGCGCCGACACCGGTTTGCGTGTGTTCAATTCGATCCAGCACTACGGCCTGGATATTTCCCGCGCCGCCTTTGTCGGTGGGCGTAACCCCCACCCTTATCTGGCGGCGTTTGGCAGCCACCTGTTCCTCTCGACCCACGCCGAAGATGTGCGCAGCGCGCTGGATGCCGGTTTTGCGGCGGCGACCATTTTGTCCGGCGGCGCCCGTCGGGCTTCCAGCGCTGAGTTGCGGATTGCCTTCGACGGTGACGCGGTACTGTTTTCCGACGAGTCAGAGCGCGTCTACCAAAGCGGCGGCCTGGAAGCGTTCCAGGCCAGCGAGCGGCAAGCGGCCCGCGAGCCGTTGCGCGGTGGGCCATTCAAGGGCTTCCTGGCGGCCCTCAATCTGCTGCAGCGCGAGTTCCCCGATGAGTCTTGCCCGATCCGCACCGCGCTGGTGACGGCGCGTTCGGCACCGTCCCATGAGCGAGTGATCCGCACCTTGCGTGAGTGGGATATCCGCCTGGACGAGTCGCTGTTTCTTGGCGGCCTGGAAAAATCGGCGTTCCTTGAAGCGTTCGCCGCCGACGTGTTTTTTGACGATCAGGCCGGCCATTGCGAGAAAGCCAGGGAGGTGGTGGCCACCGGGCATGTGCCTCATGGCGTGAGCAATGAGCCGAAAGTCCAGGTCGAGAGCTAAGTTCATCGCAGTCGCGGAGGCGCTGCTAAGCTGAAACAATCCCCGCCATCCTGGCAGTCCAGGAGGTTCTATGATTCGGTCGATGTTGTATGCCTCAGACCTGGGTGTATATGCGCCTTACGTGATGCAACATGCGCTGGCGATGGCGCGCACATTCAAGGCGGAGCTGTATGTGATTCATGTGGTGGAGCCGATCGGGCTGTTCGCAGAATCGGTGCTGCAAACCTATCTTGATGAACAGGCCCTGAGCGAATGGCAGAGCCAGGGCCTCAATACAGTGATGGCAAACATCGAACAGCGGGTGCTGGACAGTTTTCGTGAAGAGTTGCAGGACGGTGAGCAGGACTTGCAGGTGATTCGTTCGGTGCGGGTGATCCAGGGGGATCCCGCCCAAGTGATTCTCGACCAGGCGCAGAAACTCTCGGTGGATTTGTTGATCGTAGGGAGTCATAGCCAGGGCGCAGGAGCTGCGACCCCGTTGGGGCGTACGGCGGCGCGGGTGTTGCAGTTGTCCCAGGTGCCGGTCTATCTGGTGCCTTTGCTGCAACGTCGACGCAGTGATGATGTGTGATGGGGTGTAAACGATAAAAAGTTCTAGATTTATCAATCCAACCTTTAATATAGTTATATACCGTCGCTGATATCCGTGGCGTCTATCTGCTTTGAGGGACACATATGAAGCTTCAACAACTGCGCTACATCTGGGAAGTGGCGCACCACGACCTCAACGTTTCCGCCACGGCTCAAAGCCTCTACACCTCGCAACCGGGTATTAGTAAGCAAATCCGCCTGCTTGAAGACGAATTGGGCGTCGAAGTGTTCGCCCGCAGCGGCAAGCACCTGACCCGCGTCACGCCTGCCGGTGAGCGCATCATTACCACTGCCGGCGAAATCCTGCGCAAGGTAGAAAGCATCAAGCAGATCGCCCAGGAATTCTCCAACGAGAAAAAAGGCACCCTGTCGATCGCCACCACCCACACCCAGGCCCGTTATGCGCTGCCGCCGGTGATCAGCTCGTTCATCAAGCAGTACCCGGACGTGGCCTTGCACATGCACCAGGGTTCGCCGATGCAGATCGCTGAGATGGCAGCTGACGGCACCGTCGACTTCGCCATCGCCACCGAAGCCCTGGAGCTGTTCGGCGACCTGGTGATGATGCCGTGCTATCGCTGGAACCGTTGCGTCGTGGTACCCCAGGGCCACCCACTGGCCAAACTGCCGAAGCTGACCCTGGAAGCGCTGGCGGAATACCCGATTGTCACCTACGTGTTCGGCTTCACCGGCCGCTCCAAGCTCGACGAAGCCTTCAGCCATCGCGGCCTCACGCCCAAAGTGGTGTTTACCGCAGCTGACGCCGACGTGATCAAGACCTACGTGCGCCTGGGCCTGGGCGTCGGTATCGTGGCCAAGATGGCCGTCGATACCAAGCTCGACAGCGACCTGGTGGTACTGGATGCCAGCGAGTTGTTCGAGTCCAGCGTGACCAAGATCGGCTTCCGTCGTGGCACGTTCCTGCGTGGCTTTATGTGCGATTTCATCGAGAAGTTCGCCCCGCACCTGACCCGTGAAATCATGGCCAAGGCGATCCAGTGCCACAACAAGCAGGAACTGGAAGAGCTGTTCGACGGCATTGAACTGCCGGTTCACTGATCGGCCTAGCGGGCCTCGGTCACCACGAATTGTTGCCGGGCGCCCGCCACCGTAATCTCCACCTCATCTCCCTCGAACTTGCCCAGCAGGCTTTTGCCCAGCGGCGAGCGAGGGGTGATGACGGTCACCAATTGCCCCACCACATAGACTTTCAGGCCTGCCGCGTCCGGCGCCAGGAACAGCCATTGCTGGCGGCCGTCGTCATCTTCCAGGCCGAGCAGGGCGCCCACCTCGATACCCCGTTGTTCATCGTAGGGACGCAGGTTGAGGTTCTGGCACAGCGCCAGTGACTGCTTGATCTCCTCGACGCGTTTGGCTTGCCCGGCAGCCAGGTAAGACGCTTCCAGGCCCAGGGTGTCGTACTTGTTTTCGGCGATGTTTTCTTCGTGGGTTGCGGTTTCGTAGGCAGTTTGCGCGGCGCGTTGTGCCACATCCAGATCGGCGACGAGTTTTTCCAGGATCAACTGGAGGACGGCGTGTTTATTCATGGGCGGTTTTCGGCTCAATCACAAAATTGCAGGACGTTGGCCCGGCTCTTGTCGCTGGGGGCGTTCTGGTCCTGCTGGAGCCAGAACTGGCATTTGGGGTTGGACAGGTTGCGTGGGTTGTCCCGGGCCTGATCCAGCACCTGCTGCTGTTCCTGCTTGTGCAGGTTTTGTTGGTATTGCTCAAACATCCGGTTCGGTGGCTCGGGCGTCACGGCAGGTGGTTTGCCCAGTTGCTGCACGGCCTGGGTGACGGTGGCCACGGGTTGTTCAAGCAGGTAGCGCGAGGCCAGCCAGCCGGTCAGGGCGATGGCGACAAAGCCCAGCCACAGGCCCAGGGCCACGGCAATACTGAGTTTGAACATCGACAACGGGCGATCGGACATGGCGGCCTCCTGGCGGGCGTTTGCGGCGAGCTGGGGATTGTCGCATAGCCAGCGTGCAGAATAATCGCGATCAACCCTTCTGCATGGCGGCAATTATGCGGACAATCGAGCCTTTGACTGATGGAGCCCGGAATGAAAGCCCGCTGGGATATTTTTTTGCAGCGTCGTCGATAACTACGGCGACATCGGCGTGACCTGGCGCCTGGCCCGGCAATTGGTGGCGGAACAGGGCTGTGCGGTGCGGTTGTGGGTCGATGACCTGCGGGCGTTCGAGCGCATGTGCCCTGAGGTTGATGTGCAGGCGGCGCAGCAGTGGCAGGAGGGCGTGGACGTGCGCCACTGGCCGGCGCACTGGCCCACCACGCCGGCGGCGGACGTGGTGATCGCCGCCTTTGCCTGCCAGTTGCCCCCGGACTACATGGAAGCCATGGCCGCTCGCGAGCGCACGCCGCTGTGGATGAACCTGGATTACCTGAGCGCCGAGGAGTGGGTGGTCGGTTGCCATGGCTTGCCGTCGGTCAAGTTCAAGGGCGTGCAAAAGTACTTCTTCTTTCCGGGATTCCGTCCTGGGACCGGGGGCTTGCTGCGTGAGGCCGGGTTGATCGAGCAGCGTCAGGCGTTTCAGCGTGATTCCCAGGCTCAGCAACAATTCCTACAGGACTTGGGCGTTGTTCCTGTGGCGGGCGCACGATTGATCTCGCTGTTTGCCTACGAAAATGCCGGCCTGGCCAGTTGGCTGGAGGTGTTGGCGGCCGACGGGCAGCCCACCCATCTGCTGGTGCCGGAAGGGCGCATCCTTGGTGATGTGCAGCGCTGGCTGGGCGTCGAGGCGCTGGGCGTGGGGCAGGTACACCTGCGTAGCGCGCTGACGGTGCAGGTGCTGCCGTTCGTGCGCCAGGAGCAGTACGACCGCCTGTTGTGGTGCTGCGACTTCAATGCGGTGCGCGGCGAGGATTCCTTCGTCCGTGCGCAATGGGCCGGGCGCCCGCTGTTGTGGCATATCTACCGTCAGGATGAAGACATTCACCTGGACAAGCTAGATGCATTCCTTGAGCGCTACACCGAGGGCCTGTCACCCGCAGCCAAAGGTGCACTGATTGCCCTTTGGCAAGCCTGGAACACGGACGCTGACATGGGCGCCAACTGGAAAATGCTCCTTGAGCATTGGCCTGAGGTGACCGCACATGCCGAAAAATGGTGTCTGGAACAGGCCTTGCAGGCCGATCTTGCGACGGCGCTGGTACACTTTTATGAAAATTGGATATGATACGCGACCTTGATTTTTGTAAATCCCATCCAAATTTCGGATATTCGTAATGAAAACTGGTAAAGAACTGAAACCCGGTACAGTGATCCGTCTCGAAAACGACCCTTGGCTGGTTCAGAAAGCTGAGTTCACCAAGTCTGGTCGTAACAGCGCAATCATGAAGACCAAGCTGAAGAACCTGCTGACCGGTTACAAGACCGAGATCGTCTACAGCGCCGATGACAAACTGGATGACGTGATCCTCGACCGCAAAGAAGCGACCCTGTCGTTCATCAGCGGCGACACCTACACGTTCATGGACACTACCGACTACACCATGTACGAGCTGAACGCTGAAGATATCGAAGCTGTTCTGCCGTTCATCGAAGAAGGCATGGAAGACGTCTGCGAAGCCATTTTCTTCGAAGAGCGCCTGGTTTCCGTAGAGCTGCCGACCACCATCGTGCGTAAGGTTGCCTACACCGAAGGTTCCGCTCGCGGCGACACTTCGGGCAAAGTGATGAAGCCTGCCAAGCTGTCTAACGGTACCGAACTGCAAGTTGCTGATTTCATCGAAATCGACGACCTGATCGAAATCGACACCCGTGAAGGTGGTTCGTACAAAGGTCGCGCCAAGAAGTAATTCTGGTGTTACCAAAAAAAAACCCGACCAAGAGTCGGGTTTTTTTATGCCTGTTTACCTGTCACACCGTGACATGCAAGCGCACATCCACATTGCCACGGGTAGCGTTGGAGTACGGGCAGACTTGATGCGCAGCGTCTACCAGGCTCTGTGCTTCATCTTGCGCCAGGCCGGGCAGGGATATGTGAAGGTCGATGTCCAGGCCAAAACCACCGGGAATCTGGCCGATGCCGACGTGGGCGGTGATCGAGGCATCATCGGGGATTTTGCGTTTGCTCTGGCTGGCGACGAATTTCAGGGCGCCGATAAAGCAGGCCGAATAGCCAGCAGCGAACAGTTGTTCCGGGTTGGTGGCCTGGCCGCCCGCGCCGCCCAGCTCTTTAGGGGTAGAGAGCTTGACATCGAGGATGCTGTCGCTGGAAACGGCACGACCATCTCGGCCGCCGGTGGCGGTGGCTACTGCGGTATAGAGGGTTTGCATCAGGGATTCCTCGCTGGTGTTTGCGCTAAAAATTTGTGCGCAAAATAAGTGGCGAGATGAATGTATCGCGCAAATGTTTAGCGCGCAATATAAATTTTTGAAGTGATCGTGATCACCTTTTGGGGGCGGCTAGACGCTGGCCTGCAGATTCCTGCGCAGCTCCAGCAAGTCGGCTTGCAGCTTCTGCAGTTGCTCCATCTGCAAGCCGCTGGCGCCAAGGATGCAGGGAGGAACATCCATGGCCTTGTCCCGCAGTGCTCGGCCAGCCTCGGTCAACTCCACCACGACCACACGCTCATCGGCGCGGCTGCGGGTGCGGCTTAACAGGCCTTCGGCTTCCAGGCGCTTGAGCAGTGGGGTCAGTGAGCCCGGATCGGTGAGCAGGCGATTGCTGATTTCACCCACGGTCAAACCATCTTGTTCCCACAACACCATCATGGCCAAGTACTGCGGGTAGGTCAGGCCAAGGGCCTGCAGCAGGGGTTTGTAGACCTTGGTCATCAACAACGAGGTGGAGTGCAGGGCGAAGCACAGTTGGTTGTCGAGGAGCAGGGCGTCGCAAGAGTGGGTCATGGCAGTGCCTTAAAGCGTATTTGATCTGGAATCTAGCGGCCAAACCTTTAACGCGCCAGACAATTCTGCAGCCGCAGTCAGCCCCAGCCACTTTGCAACGCCAGATCCCACGGCGGGACGGGGCTGAAACGGCTCTTGAGGTACTCCAGCAGCAGACGGCTGCGAGCATTGGCTTGCTGTTCCAGGCGCAGGGCGTAGATGCCGGCAGTTTCTGCGGTCGGCAGGCCGTTTTCGCAGAATAACGGCACCAGTTCGCCGCGCACCAGGTACTCACTGGTCAGCCAGGTGGGCAGGTGAGCGATGCCCAGTCCGGCCAGAGCGCCCGATAGCAGGGCTTCGGCATTGTTGGCGCTCATGCGGATGCGCTGTGGGCGGTAGGTGTTCTTGCGACCATCCAGTTCAAAACGCCAGGCGAACATCGGCGCCAGACCTTCCCAGTCCAGGCCGTCGTGTTCGCTGAGTTGGCTGGGATGGGCCGGCGTGCCACGGTTTTTCAGGTAGGCCGGGCTGGCGCAGGCGATTCGCACGATGCTGGCCAAAGGCGTGGCGATCAGCCGTGTGTCGACGATATGTCCGGCCCGCAGCACCAGGTCGACCTTGCCCAGGTGCTCGCCCTGCATGTCGACAAAACTGTCGATCAGATGTAGGTGCACGTCTAGGCCCGGATAGACCGTCAGAAAGTCCGCGATTGCCGGTGCCAGGTGTCGCCGGCCAAAGGCGGCGGGCGCGTCCACGCGAATCAGGCCCTCGGGCGCATGGCTGAGTGATACCGCCTCGGCTCGCGCCAGTTGCAACTCCCGGACAATCCGCCGCGCCCGCTCGGCAAATGCCAGGCCGGCAGGGGTAGGCAGCACCGCATGGGTACTGCGCAGGAACAGCTGGCTGCCCAGGGCGCTTTCCAGGCTGTCGATCCGCCGGGCCACGGCCGAGGGCGTCAGCGGATGGCGCCGCGCCGCTGCGGAAAAGCTTCCGGTCTCCAGCACGTCGAGGAACAGGCCCAGTTGATCGGTCAAGGTCGTAGGGTTCATGGGGGGATTCGCTTGTGCGGATTTGGCATAGCCATTGTGCGTTGCTGTGCGTTTCCATGCCAGAGTGGACTGCGTAGCATGCAGGGCTTGAGACGGTGCAGGGGTACGGTTGTGGTGGATATGGCGATGTATGTGGTGCTGGGCATAGCCCTGGGTACCGTCGGCGGGCTGTTTGGCATTGGTGGCGGGCTGATCGCGATTCCGGTGCTGGGCGTCTTGTTTGGCCTGGATCAGCAAATCGCCCAAGGCACTGCGCTGGTGATGGTCGTGCCCAATGTGATGTTGGCGCTGTGGCGTTATCACCAGCGCAACCGCATTGAGCTGCGCCATGCCTTGCCGCTTGGCATCACGGGGTTTTGCTTTGCCTGGCTGGGTTCGATCTGGGCGGTAGGCATTGATGCGGGCGTGATGCGCATTGGTTTTATCGCATTTTTGGTGGCCCTGTCGGCGTACAACCTGGTGCGCATGGTCACCAGCAATGCGCCACCTTCGGCGCAGATGCGCTATTCCTGGCCGTGGCTGGGGGTATTGGGCGCGGCGTCGGGATCCATGGGGGGCCTGTTTGGTGTTGGCGGCGCGGTGGTTGCCACACCGGTGTTGACCAGCGTGTTCGGCACCACCCAGGTGGTTGCACAGGGCCTGTCCCTGGCACTGGCCTTGCCCAGCACCGGCGTCACCCTGGTGACTTATGCCTGGCACCAGGAAGTGGATTGGCTGATCGGCGTGCCCTTGGCGGTCGGCGGGCTGCTGAGTATCAGTTGGGGGGTGAAAATCGCCCACGCGTTGCCGGAGCGTCTGCTGCGCGGTTTGTTCTGCGGCTTCCTGGTGGTATGCGCGGTGATGTTGACCTTTAAAGTCTGAAGCCTTCGAGGATGTATTCGGCCAGGCACTCGGTGATGGGCGAGGTCATGTTCGGGTTGCGCAGCAGGCGCAAGTTGACCGTGTGCAGTGGGCCGAAACCTTCGTCACTGCCGAGTATCCGCAGATCGTCGGGGACCAGGCTTTCCATCATCACCGTCACCGCCAGCCCCGCACCCACCACGGCCTGGATCGCCGCACCGTTGGAGCTGTGGTAGGCCAGGCGATACTCGCGCCCCACGGCCTCCAGCGAGGCGCGCGCCCATTGCGTGCAAAAGCTGTCCAGGCCGGCGATCGCCAGGGGCAGGGTCTCGTGTTCATCCACGCAGAAGCACGGTGACGCCACCCAGACCATGCGCTCGTTGCGCAGCTGTTCGCCGATTTCATTCCCCGGTTCACGGCTGACCACGGTCAACGCCAGGTCACGTCGCTGCATCAACACGGGCGTGCCTTCGCAGTGCATCTCAATCTGGATCAGCGGGTAGGCCTTGGAAAAGCGCTTGAGGATACCGGGCAGGTAGCGCATCACGTAGTCGTCCGGGGTGCCGATGCGCACCAGCCCGACCATATGCGGCTCGCGCAAGGTATTGAACACCTCGCTGTGCAGCTTCAGGATGCGCCGCGCATACCCCAGCAACACCTGCCCCTCGGGCGTAAGCCTGACCTGCCGGCCATCACGCTCGAACAACTTGCGCTGCAACACGTCCTCCTCCAGACGCTTCATTTGCATACTGACCGCCGATTGGGTGCGGTTGACCTTCTCGCCGGCGCGGGTGAAACCACCCTGGTCGGCGATGGCGACGAAGGTGCGCAGCACGTCGGTATCAATGCTCGGGTAGTTGTTCAATTGATCAATCTCTGAGATGTGTTGCATAAAAAACATTCGTTGGATTGATCATAGCCCCAGGCCCAGACTTTAGTCATCCCCACTGGAGGGCGAGATGATGAAGGGTCAAAGAGGTTATGTGTTGTTGGTGAAACGCCCGTTGGCCGGGGTGTTTCAAAGGGTTTGCCGTTGGTACGCCGTGCAGCGCGAGCGTCAGGTCCTGGCAGAAATGAGTGATGACTCACTCAAGGATATTGGCTTGACCCGGGCGGATGTCGAGCATGAACGCCACCGGTCTGTGTGGAATGACCCGTTGGGTAAATGACGGCCACCGCGCTACAGTCTGCGGGCGTAATCAGGAGATGCACATGCCCGCAGAACTGCGCTTTTCCCTCAAGCAAGCACGCCGCCTGGCACTGGCGGCCCAAGGCTTTTCCGGGCGCCAGCCGCCCGCACAGATCAAGGCAGCCCAGGTCAATCGTCTGATCGAGCGCCTGGGTGTGTTGCAGATCGACTCGGTCAATGCCGTGGTGCGCTCCCACTACCTGCCGCTGTTTTCCCGCCTGGGTCATTACTCGCCGTTGCTGCTGGAGCAGGCGGCCTGGAGCCAGGGGCGCAAGCGTACGCTGTTCGAGTATTGGGGGCATGAGGCCTCGCTGCTGCCGATGGCGCTGTATCCGCTGATGCGCTGGCGCATGCAGCGGGCGTCCGAGGGGCAGGGGATCTATCAGCAGATGGCGCGTTTTGGGCGCGAGCAACAGGCGACCATCCGCCGCGTGCTGGCCATCGTCGAACAGCAGGGTGCGTTGGGGGCGGGCAGCCTGTCGACCCGTGAAGAGCGCGCCGGGCCGTGGTGGGACTGGAGTGATGAAAAGCAGGCCCTGGAATGGCTGTTTGCCGCAGGGCTGGTGACGGTGGCCGGGCGCCGTGGTTTCGAGCGGCTGTACGACCTGCCGGAGCGGGTTATCCCGGCAGCGATTCTGCAACAGGCACCCTTGAGCGAGCACAGTGCCCAGCGTGGCCTGTTGCTGCATGCCGCGACGGCGCTGGGTATCGCCACGGAAAAGGACCTGCGCGATTATTTTCGCCTGACCCCGGCAGAGAGTCGTGGGCGCCTCGCCGAGTTGGTCGAGGATGGGCAATTGCAGGTCTGCCAGGTCCAGGGTTGGAAACAGCCGGCGTATTGCCTGCCCGAGCCAACGGTCCCGCGCAAGGTGACAGCCAGTGCCTTGCTGTCGCCCTTTGATTCATTGATCTGGGAGCGTAGCCGTACCGAGCGCCTGTTCGAATTTCGCTATCGGCTGGAGATCTACACCCCGCAGGACAAGCGGGTGTACGGCTATTACGTGCTGCCGTTCCTGCACAACGAACGCATCGCCGCACGGGTGGACCTGCGCGCCGAGCGTGCCAATGCGCGGTTGGCAGTGCATGCCGTGCATGAGGAAGAGCCAGGGTTGGATGAGGCGGGGATGTTGGCGCTGGCGTTGAGCCTGCGGCAGATGGCGGATTGGCTGGGGTTGGAGCAGGTGCAGATCAATTGTCAGCGGCACAGCGCAGCCCGGTTGCGGGTGGCAATGCTGGCAATGGAGGCTGGCAGATAGGACGCTATCGCGGGCGAGCCCGGCTCCCACATTGACCGTGGTGGGAGCCCGGCTTGCTCGCGATAGCGTTGGTTCAGGCCACACTTGCCTAGCGTTTGACCTGCTTCAACGTCTCGGCAATCAGGAACGCCAGCTCCAGCGACTGATCGGCATTCATCCGCGGGTCGCAATGGGTGTGGTACCGGTCCGACAAGCCATCCTCGGTAATCGGCCGCGCACCGCCGATGCACTCGGTGACATTTTGCCCGGTCATTTCAATATGAATCCCGCCGGCATAAGTGCCTTCGGCTTCATGGACCTGGAAGAATTCCTTCACTTCACTGAGGATCTGCGCGAAATCCCGGGTCTTGTAGCCGCTGCTGGCCTTGATGGTGTTGCCATGCATCGGGTCGCTGCTCCACAACACCTGCTTGCCTTCGCGCTGCACGGCGCGAATCAGGTTGGGCAGGTGGTCGCCGACCTTGTTGGCGCCCATGCGTGCGATCAGGTTCAGGCGGCCGGGGTCGTTGTCCGGGTTGAGAATGTCGATCAGGCGAAGCAGATCCTCGGGGTTCATGCTCGGGCCGACCTTGACCCCGATCGGGTTGTTCACCCCGCGCAGGAACTCGACGTGGGCACCATCGAGCTGGCGTGTACGGTCGCCGATCCACAGCATATGGGCCGAACAGTCGTAGTAGTCGTTGGTCAGGCTGTCACGACGCACAAAGGCTTGCTCGTAGTTGAGCAGCAGCGCTTCGTGGGCGGTGAAGAAACTGGTCTCGCGCAATTGTGGCGAGCTGTCCATGCCGCAGGCGCGCATGAAGGCCAGGGTTTCGTCGATGCGGTTTGCCAGTTGGCTGTACTTGTCGGCCAGCGCAGAGTTGGCGATAAAGTCCAGGTTCCACTTGTGCACCTGGTGCAGGTCGGCAAAACCGCCCTGGGCGAAGGCTCGCAGCAGGTTAAGGGTCGCGGTGGACTGGTGGTAGGACTGCAACAGGCGGTCCGGATCCGGGACGCGGCTTTTCTCGTCGAAGCCAATACCGTTGACGATATCGCCACGGTAGGCGGGCAGGGTGATGCCGTCGATGGTTTCATCGTTGGCCGAGCGCGGCTTGGCGAACTGGCCGGCCATGCGCCCGACCTTGACCACCGGGCAGCCGGCGGCGAAGGTCATGACAATGGCCATCTGCAGCAGCACTTTGAAGGTGTCGCGGATTTTTGCAGCGGAGAACTCGGCAAAGCTCTCGGCGCAGTCGCCACCTTGCAGCAGGAATGCGCGACCCTGGGTCACTTCGGCAAACTGGCGGCGCAACTCCCGGGCTTCACCGGCGAACACCAGCGGCGGGTAACTGGCCAGGCTCTGCTCGACCTGCAGCAAGTGCGCGGCGTCAGGGTAGTGGGGTTGTTGCTGGATCGGCAGGGCGCGCCAGCTGTCGGGGCTCCAGGGTTGGCTCATCGTGAACTCGAATGAATGTCGGGAACGTGCATGTTATCAGCAATTAGTGCGTGACCTGCTGGCGCCGCTTGGCCGACAATCGCGCCTTTCCCGCTTGCTACCAGGCGGCTTGAACCCGTGCCCGGGCCCATTAGGAGATGAAATGACTGAGGAGCGCGTCGAGCGCCTGTTGGCTGAGGTCCACGATGACTTCGGCATGATCCGTGTGCTGGAAGTGGCCGATTACCGCTTTCTCGAGTTTGGCGATGCCATCGAGCAGAGCTGTGTGTTCACCGCCGATCCAAGCTGGCTGGAGTATGACTACACCCGTGCCATGTTGATTGGCGCCTTGTGCCACGAGCATCCCGAAAGTGCGCTGTTCCTTGGCCTGGGGGCGGGGACGCTGACCCAGGCCTGCCTCAAGTTCCTGCCCCTGGAAGATGTCGAAGCCATTGAACTGCGCCCGGATGTACCGCGCCTGGCCATCGAATACCTGGGGCTGGATGATGATCCGCGGTTGTACATCCGCGTGGGCGATGCGCTGGAGTTGCTGGAGACGGCGGAGCCGGCGGACCTGATTTTCGTCGACTTGTATACCGATGTTGGGCCGGGGGTTGGCCACTTGGCCTGGACCTTCCTGGAGAACTGCCAGAAGAAGCTCAACCCTGGTGGTTGGCTGGTGATCAATCAATGGGCCACCGATGATGGCAAGCCCCTGGGCGCTGCGTTGTTGCGTGGGCTTTATCATCGGCATTACTGGGAGCTGCCGGTGAAGGAGGGCAATGTGATCCTGATCGTGCCGGCGGAGCTGGACCAGACGCTGGACCTGGCGGCGGTGTCTGCGCGGGCCGAGGCGCTGGCGCCGCGCCTGGGGTATTCGTTGCAGGCCTTGATCAAGGCGGTTCGTCCGGCGACTTAGTTGCCTGGACTGGCCGCATTGCGGCCCAGGTCTCTGCACATCTCTTTGGTGCTTCTCAGGTTTGTGTACATATCTGTTGCTGCGGGCATGCCGAGCCTAGGCGAGGCACCGAGTGGTGGCAAAAGCGCTTTGGTTATTTTCGCGCTTTTCGAAAGTGAGCCGCCGTCAGGGCGGAACCAATAGCCGCCGTTACCGCAGCAATGGCTATGTACACATACCGAGAAGAGAGTTGTGTAGAGACCTATGCTCATCGCGGGCAAGCCCACAGGTGTACGCAGTCAAATGGGACGGTGCGCCGATTCGACTTACTCACGATGAGGCCATCACTGCCTGCTCACAGCCCCTTGAATACCCCCGGCCGCTTCTCCAGCATCGCCCGCACCCCTTCCTTGGCATCCTCGCTGTTAAGCAGTTTTTCGACCAGCACCGGCAACCCGGCCGCCGCAGCGCTCTCGCCTTCATCCCGCGCCTGGCGCGCCGATGTCAACGTCGCCTGCACGCCCAGCGGTGCCTGGCTGGCAATCCGGTTGGCCAGGGTCAGTGCTCGAGGCAGCAGGTCCTCGCTGGCCATGACCTCTTGCACCAGTCCCAGTCTTAAAGCTTCATGGGCATCGAACTCATCGCCCGTCAGCAGCCAGCGCATGGCGTTGCCCCAGCCGGCGATCTGGTGCAGGCGCAGGGTGGCACCACCAAAAGGAAAGATCCCGCGCTGCACTTCCATCTGCGCAAAGCGCGTATTGCTGGCACACAGGTTGATATCTGCCGCGAGCATCAATTCGATACCGATGGTCAGGCAATAGCCCTGTGCGGCAACGATCACCGGCTTGCTGACCCTGGGCCCGGCGAACACGCCCCACGGGTCGCAACCTCCCAGCGGCGGCTGCCAGCCTTGGGCCATGGTGTGGGCGACGTTGATCAGGTCCAGTCCGGCGGTGAAATGCTCGCCATGCCCGAACACCACGGCCACCCGCGCTTCTTCATTACGATCGAATTCGCCATAGGCCAGGCTCAGTTCGTTGAGCAGATCGAGGTCAAAGGCGTTGCGCTTGGCTACCCGATCGAGCCCCAGCAGCAGGACATGCCCTTGTAGTTCACGGCTGACGCGGCTGCTACTGGCTTGACTCATGGGGGCATCCTCGGGCGCGAAAGGCAGTTTCGGACCGAAGGGCCCACTGCAAAAGGTGAAGCGTTTAAGCGCAATGACCAACGGGGCCGGGCCTTTGAAAAATAGACGTTCCTGCGAAGATGCGCAAAGCCAGTGACACAGAGCAGTGGAATGGCCTTTTCCGATAAAAAAAGCTCCCTTTTTCAGGGATTTCCGGTATAGTGCGCGCCGGCCTTTAACCGGGCCGCGTTTAGGTAGCGCAATTCCCCGAAGTCAGCTTCGGCTGCACGTCCGCACAGCGGACTCTCCCTTGACGAATCTTTTTCATTCATTCGTTTTCGCAAATCCCCGCCGACAAAGCAGCCAGGGCGACTCTTGAGTCTCAACACGGCATGCGCAGCTTTGGAGCATGGGTCTTTGCGGATGCACTTAGAGGCAGACCCATGACCCAGGAAACCGGCGGCTTCGCCGCTTTTAATCTTAACCCGAACATTCTTGCTGCCGTCATTGCGACCGGCTACGAAGAACCTTCGGCTATTCAGCAGCAATCGATCCCGATCATCATGGCCGGCCAAGACATGATTGGCCAGGCGCAAACCGGTACCGGTAAAACCGCCGCGTTCGCCCTGCCAATCCTGCACTGCATCGATCCTGCCAAGCGCGAGCCGCAAGCCCTGATCCTGGCGCCAACCCGTGAGTTGGCGCTGCAAGTAGCAACCGCTTTCGAAACCTACGCCAAGCAAATGCCGGGCGTTACCGTTGTGGCCGTTTACGGCGGCGCGCCTATGGGCCCACAACTGAAAGCAATCCGTAATGGCGCACAGATTGTTGTCGCCACGCCGGGCCGTCTGTGCGACCACCTGCGTCGTGACGAAAAAGTCCTGTCGACCGTGAACCACCTGGTTCTCGACGAAGCTGACGAAATGTTGAAGCTGGGCTTTATGGATGACCTGGAAGTCATCTTCAAGGCGCTGCCACCGACCCGTCAGACCGTACTGTTCTCGGCTACCCTGCCACAGTCGATCCGTGCCATTGCCGAACGCCATCTGCGCGATCCGCAACACGTGAAGATCCAGACCAAGACCCAGACCGTTACCGCGATCGAACAGGCTCACCTGTTGGTTCACGCTGACCAGAAGACCTCGGCTGTATTGAGCCTGCTGGAAGTCGAAGATTTCGACGCCCTGATCATGTTCGTGCGCACCAAGCAAGCGACCCTGGACCTGGCCAGTGCCCTGGAAGCCAAAGGCTACAAAGCCGCTGCGCTGAACGGTGACATTGCCCAGAACCAACGTGAGCGCGTCATCGACTCTCTCAAGGATGGCCGTCTGGACATCGTTGTGGCGACCGACGTAGCTGCCCGTGGTCTCGACGTTCCACGTATCACCCACGTGTTCAACGTTGACATGCCGTACGACCCAGAGTCCTACGTTCACCGTATCGGCCGTACCGGCCGTGCCGGTCGCGAAGGTCGTGCACTGCTGCTGGTGACTCCGCGTGAGCGCCGCATGCTGCAAGTGATCGAGCGTGTAACCGGTCAGAAAGTTGCCGAAGTCCGCCTGCCGGATGCCCAGGCCGTTCTCGATGCCCGCATCAAGAAACTGACCAACAGCCTGTCGCCGCTGGTGGCTGACGCTGAATCGACCCACGGCGACCTGCTGGACCGCCTGACCGCCGATATCGGTTGCACCCCACGCGCCCTGGCTGCAGCCCTGCTGCGCAAGGCTACCAACGGTCAGGCACTGACCCTGGCGGCGATCGAGAAAGAACGTCCACTGGTGCCGAACAACGCCCCGCGCGGTGATCGTCCAGAGCGTACTGGCGACCGTCCGGACCGTGGTGATCGTGAGCGTCGTGCGCCGGTTCCATTGGCCGAAGGCCGTGCTCGTTGCCGTACCGCGCTGGGTGCGCGTGATGGCATCGCTGCCAAGAACCTGCTGGGCGCTATCCTCAACG
The DNA here is from genome assembly GCF_030687335.1 of Pseudomonas sp. FP818. Lineage (NCBI taxonomy): Bacteria > Pseudomonadati > Pseudomonadota > Gammaproteobacteria > Pseudomonadales > Pseudomonadaceae > Pseudomonas > Pseudomonas sp. FP818. The sequence goes on from NZ_CP117427.1 coordinate 2,007,723, forward strand.
AGGGTGGCCTGGCACGTGAAGCGATCGGTCGCATCCAGGTGCGTGACAGCTTCTCTCTGGTTGAGCTGCCGGAAGATGGCCTGGAGAAGTTGCTGGCCAAGCTGAAAGACACCCGCGTTGCCGGCAAGCAGCTCAAGCTGCGTCGCTATCGCGAAGATTGATCAGCCCTCGGGTTGATTGATCGAACATAAAAAATCCCCGACTGGTTCGGGGATTTTTTTTGCCTGGGTTTCCCCGGGGCCCTACAAAAAACCGTGGTTAAGCAAAACGATAGATATCCATCCCCAAGGCTCCCAGGGTGAACCCCTGGTGGACCACACTGAACTGCCCGCCCGCACCGCGCGCGAAATACAGTGGCAACAAGTGCTCATCGCTGGGATGGCTGCGCACTGCATGGGGTGCCTGGCGGCGGTAGTCGTGCAAGGCAGCTTCATCCTCGGCGCCGAGTTGGTCGACGACCCAGTCGCGGAACTCCCGTGCCCAGGGCTCGATGCTTTGCGGCCCGGCCTGCCAGTCCAGTTCGCCGAGGTTATGGGTGATGCTGCCCGAGCCGATCAACAGCACGCCCTGTTCGCGCAAGCCGCGCAGTGCCTGGCCGATGCGGGTTTGCAGGACGGGGCCCATATGGCTGGGCAGGGAGACCTGCACCACAGGGATGTCGGCCGCCGGGTACATCAGCGACAGCGGCACCCAGGTGCCATGGTCGAACGGGCGCTGGTGATCGAGGCGGGCTTGCAAGCCATCGGCGATGAGCAACTCGACGATCTGCTGGGCCAGTGCCGGATCACCCGGTGCCGGATATTGCACGGCAAACAGTTCGCGGGGGAAGCCGCCGAAGTCGTGCCAGGTCTCTGGGGCGGGGCTGGCGCTGACCAGCAGTTCACGGCTTTCCCAGTGTGCGGACATCACCACGATTGCCTTGGGGCGTGGCAAGTCCGCCGCCAGGCGTGCAAGGGCCGGCCCGCTGGCGCCGGGTTGCAGGGCAAGCATGGGCGAGCCGTGGGAAATAAACAGGCTGGGCAGCATGAGTGGGGTCCTCAAGGTTAAGATGGGACCATCTTCAATCAGATCATTGATCTAAATCTAATATAAGTTTTAGCGCTATTTGATCGAATTTTCAGGATTATTCATGGACTCCACCTTTTGGCATGACCGCTGGGCACGTAATCAGATCGGCTTTCACCTGCCCGAGGTCAATCCCTATTTGCAGCGACACTGGCCGGGCCTGGGGTTGGCCAGCGGGGTGGGGGTGCTGGTGCCGCTATGTGGCAAGAGCCTGGATCTGGTCTGGCTGGCGAACCAGGGGCATCGAGTCCTGGGGGTGGAGCTGTCGGAAAAGGCCATTGAAGAGTTTTTCCAGGAGCAGCGCCTGGTTGCGCAAGTCAGCCAACGGGGTAGCTTCAAGGTGTATCAGGCAGGCGCTATCGAGCTGTGGTGCGGTGACTTCTTCGAGTTGAGCCGCGAAGATGTGGCGGGCTGCACGGCCCTCTACGACCGGGCGGCGCTGATCGCCTTGCCGCCGTTGATGCGCGAGCGCTATGCCGCGCATTTGCAGGCGATTGCGCCGCAGGTGGACAGTGGCCTGCTGATCAGCCTGGACTATGAGCAGGCCCTGAAGGCAGGCCCGCCGTTTGCCGTGAGCGACGATGAAGTCCGTGGGCTGCTGGGAGTGCGCTGGCGCCTGAGCGTCCTGGCGCAGCGGGATATCCTGGCCGAGAGCCCGAAGTTCGCCCAGGGCGGTGTCACGCGGCTGGAGGAGCGGGTTTACCGGTTGGCGCGGCTGTAAATCACGCGCCCACAAAAAAGGGGCGATTCAATCGCCCCTTTTTTTACCCGCTGGCTGTCAGCCGCGACGACGCAGTGCGTCGATCCGCTCTTCCAGTGGCGGGTGGCTCATGAACATCCGCGCCAGGCCTTGCTTGACGCCACCGTTGATGCCGAAGGCATTCAGGGTGTCCGGCATATGCACCGGCAGGCCCTGTTCGGAGCGCAGGCGTTGCAGGGCGCCGATCATGGCGGCAGTACCGGCCAGTTGCGCGCCGGCTTCGTCGGCGCGGAATTCGCGTTTGCGCGAGAACCACATCACGATGGAGCTGGCAAGGAAGCCCAGTACCAGTTCGGCAAAGATGGTCGCCACGTAGTAGGCGATACCCTGGCCGCCTTCGTTCTTGAAGATCACCTTGTCGACAAAGTTGCCGATGATCCGTGCAAAGAACATCACGAAGGTGTTCACCACGCCCTGGACCAGCGCCAGCGTGACCATGTCACCGTTGGCGACGTGGCCGATCTCGTGGGCCAGCACGGCCTTCACTTCGTCGGGCGAGAAACGCTCCAGCAAACCCTGGCTGACGGCAACAAGAGCATCGTTCTTGTTCCAGCCAGTGGCGAAGGCGTTGGCCTCGTAGGCCGGGAAGATCCCGACTTCGGGCATCTTGATCCCGGCTTCGCGGGACAGTTGCTCGACGGTCTGCAGCAGCCATTGCTCATGCCGGGTGCGTGGCTGGGTGATGATCTGGGTGCTGGTGCTCATCTTCGCCATCCACTTGGAGATGAACAGCGAGAAGATCGAGCCGGCAAAACCAAAGACGGCACAGAAAACCAGCAGCTGATTGAGGTTCAGATCAACCCCGTTGGCCGCCATGAACCCGTTGAAGCCGAAAAGGCTCAGGGTGATGCTGGCAATCAGCACGACCGCCAGGTTAGTGGCCAAGAACAGCAGGATGCGCATCATGGTTGTAGAATTCTCCTCATGCTTAATATGTCGCGTACTGCGGGGTATATAAGGTGCGGCAGTGGGCTATTCAACCGGGCGACTATTTCAAACTGTGTCCTACAGCATGAATGTAGAGGCTTGCAGGGATTTTCCGAGGCTTGGGACCCGTGAAAATTGCCCTTGGCTGGCGTCTGCGCCCCACGATTGCGGGTAAGTACAGGGTAGAGGGGAAGCGGGCGGAGCAGAAGGTGTATCTGGGTACAGAATGTGTTGCCAGATACTCGCTGTACGACCTTTTGCGGGCCGTACAGCGAAAGCCGGGTTACTGGCGATAGGACTTCAGGAAGTTGCCAATGCGCCCGATGGCCATGTCCAGGTCATCCACCCGCGGCAGGGTCACCACACGGAAGTGGTCGGGCCACGGCCAGTTGAACGCCGTGCCCTGGACCACCAGCAGCTTTTCCGACAGCAGCAGGTCGAGGACGAACTTCTCGTCGTTGTGGATCGGGCAGACCTTCGGGTCAATCCGTGGGAACGCATACAGGGCGCCCATGGGTTTGACGCAACTGACGCCGGGAATGTCGTTGAGCAGTTCCCAGGTACGGTTGCGCTGCTCCAGCAGGCGGCCGGCCGGCAGTACCAGGTCGTTGATGCTCTGGTAGCCACCCAGCGCGGTCTGGATCGCGTGCTGGCTCGGCACGTTGGCGCACAGGCGCATATTGGCCAGCATGTCGATGCCTTCGATGTAGCTCTGGGCATTGTGCTTGGGCCCGGAGATGGCCACCCAGCCGGAACGGAAACCCGCCACCCGGTAGGACTTGGACAGGCCGTTGAAGGTCAGGCACAGCAGGTCCGGGGCCAGGGAGGCGGTGCAGATGTGCACGGCGTCGTCGTAGAGGATCTTGTCGTAGATCTCGTCGGAGAACACCACCAGGTTGTGCTGGCGCGCCAGTTCCAGCATGCCCAGCAGCACTTCCTTGGAATACACTGCGCCCGTCGGGTTGTTCGGGTTGATGATCACCAGCGCCTTGGTATTGGGCGTGATCTTGGCCTTGATATCAGCCAGGTCCGGCCACCAGTTGGCTTGCTCGTCGCACAGGTAATGCACCGGATGGCCGCCCGCCAGGGTCACGGCCGCCGTCCACAGCGGGTAGTCAGGCGCCGGCACCAGCACTTCGTCGCCGTTGTTGAGCAGGGCCTGCATGGCCATCACGATCAGCTCGGAGACGCCGTTGCCCAGGTAGATATCTTCGATACCGACCCCTTCCACCTGCTTTTGCTGGTAGTACTGCATCACGGCCTTGCGCGCGCTGAACAAGCCTTTGGAGTCGCTATAGCCTTGGGCGGTGGGCAGGTTGCGGATCACGTCCTGGAGGATTTCGTCCGGTGCTTCGAAACCAAAGGGCGCCGGGTTGCCAATGTTCAGCTTGAGGATGCGATGGCCTTCCTCTTCCAGGCGTTTGGCGTGCTTGAGCACTGGGCCGCGAATGTCGTAGCAGACGTTGGCGAGCTTGTTCGATTTGCTGACCTGCATGGCGATGTGATCCCGAAAATGAACGATCCAGACGATGTGAAGACTACCGTGCTGGGAATCCTGCGTGTGGCCTGACCCATAAATACGTTTGAATGCCGATAACGCGGGTGCCAGACTGGCGCTTTGAAGAGGCGCAATCATACGTGCCGCCTGATCCATGGAAAAGACACAGATCAGGCTTTTTCAGTTGTCGAGGTGGATTGATGGAAAAGTTGGATAAGAGCCTGGATGAATGGCGGGAAATGCTCGACCCGGCGCAGTATCAAGTGTGCCGTCTCAAGGGCACCGAGCGGCCGTTTTCCGGCATTTACAACGCGACTACGACCGATGGTGTGTATCACTGCATTTGCTGCAATGAGCCACTGTTCGATTCAAAGACCAAGTTCGATGCCGGTTGTGGCTGGCCCAGTTTTTATCAGCCGATTGCTGATAGCGCGATGATTGAGATTCGTGATGTCAGCCACGGGATGATCCGTACTGAAGTGACCTGTGCCAGGTGCGATGCGCACTTGGGGCATGTGTTCCCGGATGGTCCGCCGCCTACTGGCTTGCGTTACTGCATCAACTCGGTGTGCCTGGACCTGGTTCCCCGCTGAAATCCCCTGTAGCGAGGGGCTGTGGTGATGAGGGGGCAAGCCCCCCCTCGTCACACGCTGATGTCGGGTTATCAGTCTGGTCAATTAAATTGCATGCAATTTAATTGCTCGCTATGTTTTCACAACCTTCTCTGCATCCGAGGCGTTCTCATGAGCAACAACCTGCTGACCATCCCCTGCACCACCATCAAGGGCGAGCAAAAGACCCTGGCGGACTTCGCCGGCAAGGCGATCCTGGTGGTCAATACCGCCAGCAAGTGCGGTTTCACCCCGCAGTACAAAGGCCTTGAGCAGCTTTGGCAGCAGTACAAGGACCAGGGCCTGGTGGTGTTGGGCTTTCCGTGCAATCAGTTCGGCAAGCAGGAACCGGGTGACGAGGGGGCCATTTCGGAGTTTTGCGAGCTGAATTTCGGCGTCAGTTTCCCGTTGTTCAAGAAGGTCGATGTCAACGGCGGCGAGGCCCACCCGCTGTTTGTGCAATTGAAACAGCGCGCACCGGGTCTGCTGGGCTCCAAGGGCATCAAGTGGAACTTCACCAAGTTCCTGATCGGTCGCGACGGTCAGGTGGTCAAGCGTTTTGCCCCGACCACCAAACCTCAGGAACTGACCCAAGAGATCGAAGCGTTGCTCAAATGACCGACTTGCCTGCCGTATCCCTGGCCCTGGATGACCAGTTGTGCTTCAAGCTGTACGCCGCCTCCCGGGCGGTGACGCGGGCCTACAAACCGATGCTCGACGAGTTGGGCCTGACGTATCCGCAATACCTGGCCATGTTGGTGTTGTGGGAGTGGCACGCCGTTGCGCCGCCCCAGCCGACGGTCAAGGCGCTGGGAGAGCGCTTGTTGCTCGACTCCGGCACGTTGACGCCGTTGCTCAAGCGCCTCGAACAGCTGGCGTTGATCACGCGCCGGCGCAGTACCCGGGATGAGCGCGAAGTGCACTTGTGTCTTGCCGACGCGGGCCAGGCGCTGCGTGAGCGCGTCCAGCCGCTGAAGGCCCGCCTGTTGTGTGACAGTGGTGTGGACCTGAGCCAGGCGGATGCCTTGCGCCATGGCCTCGACCAGTTGCTCCGGCAGATCACAGACTTGTCGTAGTCGGCACCCAGAGGTCGAGCAGGGCGTTGAGTTCTTCGCGGCGGAAGGGTTTGGCCAGGTAGTCGTTCATACCGGCGGCCCGGCACCGTTCGCGCTCCTCGGCCAGGGCATTGGCGGTCAGCGCGACAATCGGCAGCTCCGGCCAGCGCCCGCTACGGCGAATCTGCCGGCTCGCCTCGTAGCCATCCATCACCGGCATGTTGCAGTCCATCAGCACCATATCGAAGCGCTGTTCTTCCAGTTGCTTCAGTGCCTCGCCGCCATGGGCCGCGACCACCACCTCGCAGCCCAGCTTGCCGAGCATGCCCTTGGCCACCAGTTGATTGACCGGGTTGTCCTCCACCAAAAGGATGCGCGCCCGATGCGCGACCGGGCCGGTTTCCAGTTGGGCCAGGTCGAGGACGATTTCGCTGTCGGCGCGCAGGGTGCGGTGCAGTACCTGATACAGCGCAGCGCGGCTCAGCGGGCGAGCCTGCTGTTGCAGGGGCGCCAGGGCAGCCACTTCTTCGCTGGGCATGAAGTTGCCGTAGGCGGTAATCAGCAGGATCGGTGCGCTGACGGTCGGGCGCAGGCGGAACAGGCACTCGGGGCAGTCGGTGATCAGGATGTCCGGCGCCAGGCCGGTCAAGTCGTCGTCGATGGTGTAGCAGTGTGGGGACAATCCCCAGTGCGGCAGCAGGCTGAGCAGCAGTTCTGCCAGGCCACTGCTGGCCCCGGTAATCACCGCGACCTCGCCGGTCAACGGCCCCAGCCGCGCCGCCGGTGTGTGGGCGGCCAGTGGCAGTTCGGCGCAGAACTGGCTGCCGAAGCCGGTTTCCGAGCTGATGGTCAGCCGCCCGCGCATGGCCTCGCAAAGGTTGTGGGTCAGCGCCAACCCCAGGCCAGTCCCGCCAAACTGGCGGGTAATGCCGGCGCCCGCTTGGGTGAAGGGTTTGAAAATCCGCGTCTGGGCCTCCTGGGCAATGCCGATGCCGGTGTCGCACACTTCGATGCGCACGCCATCGGGTTGTGCACTGAGGCGTACGTCGACGCGGCCGAAACGGGTGAACTTCAAGGCATTCGACAGCAGGTTACTGACGATCTGCCGCACCCGGGTCGGATCACCCACGACCTGGGCGGGAAACTGCGGGTCGATCAGGCAGGTCAATTCGACGCTGGGGGCGGCGTTCTGCGACAGCAGGTTGGCGGTGTCTTCCACCAGGGAGCCGAGATCGAAAGGGATGCTCTCCAGTTCCAGTTGCCCGGCATCGAACTTGGACAGGTCGAGAATATCGTTGAGCAGTTCTACCAGGACCTTGCCGGAGTCATGGGCAATCGACAATTGTTGGCGCTGCTCGGCATTCAGCGTGCTGTCCAGGGACAGCGCGATCATGCCGAGCAGGCCGTTGAGCGGGGTACGGATTTCATGGCTCATGTTGGCGAGGAAGGCCGCACGCGCCTGGGCCATGCCCAGGGCAGTCATTTTCGACGCTTCCAGTTCCTCGTTGGACTGGCTTAGCCGCTGGTTGATCGCCTTGAGCTCGGTGGTACGCGCCGAAACAATATCTTCCAGTTGGCCGAGGTACTCGGTCAGGCGGTCCTCGGCGTGGCGCCGTTGCTGGATTTCGGTCTCCATATTCTCGAACTGTTGGTTGGCGACATTGACCAGCACACCGATCTCATCGTGTTCGTGCCCCGACGGGCAGTCCAGGCGAGCCTGGGGCCCATTGCCGGGGCTGCGGGTGCTCAGCTCGCGGATGATCCGCACCAGGGGTTGGGTCAGCATCACGTAGAACAGGCCCAGAAGGATGCCGGTCAGGATCAGGCTGCGAGCAAAGCCATTGAGCAGGGTGATCTCCGCTCGGCGTAGGAATCGGCTGCCAAACGCGTACGTATCGACGTCAAGGCGCAATACGCCGAGGGATTCGCCGGGCATATGGGTAAGATACAACCGGTTTTCGAACTGGCGGTTGGCGCCGAACAAAAAATCGCTGATGGGGCGGTAGCTGCTCTCTTTGCGCGGCCGATCAACGTCAGCCAGCACCAGGCCATTATTGTCGACCAACTGAGCCCGCGTGATGGCGGGGGAGTGCAGCAGGCCCAGGGTCAGTTCCTGGGCCAGTTCGGCGTCGATGTTGTAGGCGATACGTGAGGCAGGGTTATGGCTGATTTCAATCAGCGCGTGTATTTCACGGTTGATGGACGCGTCTTCGCTGGCATAATCAATGCCGATTTGGATCAGGCTGAGCAAGGTTCCCAATACGAAACCGACCAGCACAGTCAGTCTGGCTTGTTTATAAGACAAGCGGTGGGCGAACTTGATATCCATTGGGTGCTGAGCCACTTTACGTTTCCCTTCGCCCGGCAAGCATAGCTGAACATCCTCAGCGTCGGCCTTGCCCGGTATGAATCGTTTTTTCAGGTGCAGCCGTCTGGCAACTGCGTCAGGGTTGCCAATACGCCATCTTTTACAAGAACTTGCCACAGGAATAGTCATGGATTCTCGATTGAATGCCTTTCTTGAGCGGGCCGATGCGGTGCTTGCTCGTCTGGAACCCCTGTTGCCAGCGCCTCGCGCGGTGATTGACTGGAACCACTGCCTGGCGGCCCGCTGGCAGCGTGAGGGGCGCAGCGGCTTTCTGCTGCCCCTGGAAGTCAGCCTGGATATGCGCCTGTCCGACCTGATTGGAGTCGACAAGCAGCGCGAGCAATTGGCCCGCAATACCCAGCAATTTCTCGACGGCCTGCCCGCCAACCATGCGTTGCTCTGGGGCTCGCGGGGCACAGGCAAATCGTCCATGGTCCGCGCCTTGCTGGCCCAGCATGCCAAAGCCGGCTTGCGCCTGATCGAAATCGAGCGTGACCACCTGGCCGACCTGCCGCGGGTGGTCGAGCAACTGCTCAAGCTGCCCCAGCGTTTTATCCTGTTCTGCGACGACCTGTCGTTCGAGGCCGGCGAAGGCGATTACCGTGTGCTCAAGAGCGTGCTCGACGGTTCGCTGGAGCAGGCCCCGGAAAACGTGCTGCTGTACGCCACCTCCAACCGTCGTCACCTGGTACCGGAAAACCAGAGCGACAACGACAATTGGAAACGCGTGGACGGTGAACTGCACCCCAGTGAAGCGGTGGAAGACAAGATCGCCTTGTCCGACCGTTTTGGTTTGTGGCTGTCGTTCTATCCTTTCACCCAGGAGCACTTCCTGGACGTGGTGGAGCACTGGATCGGCGAGTTGGCCAACAAAGCGGGTTTGCAGTGGCAGCGCGATGAAGCACTCGACATCCTTGCGGTGCGCTGGGCCACCGGCCGTGGCAATCGCAACGGTCGTTGCGCCTACCAGTTCGCCCGCTACTGGGTGGGGCTTAAATTGCTGGAGCGTCAGCCATGATTGATTTGCAACAGTCGGGCAGCGGCCTTGATGGGTACGCCATGCTCTGTGCGCAGCTGGAATCGCTGCTGGCCGATGAGCGCGACTTTATCGCCAACGCGGCGCAGTTTTCGGCGTTCCTGTTCAACCAACTCGATGACTTGAACTGGGCGGGCTTCTATCTCAATCGTGATGAGGAACTGGTGCTGGGGCCTTTCCAGGGGCAGATCGCCTGTGTGCGGATCCCGTTTGGTCGAGGGGTGTGTGGTGCGGCGGCGGCTTCACGGCAAACCCAGCGGGTGGAAGATGTGCATGCCTTTGCCGGGCATATTGCTTGCGACAGTGCTTCCAACAGTGAGCTGGTGGTGCCATTGATCAAGGATGGGCGGTTGATTGGGGTGCTGGATCTGGATAGCCCGAAACTGGCGCGTTTCAGGCTTGAGGATCAGATGGGGATTGAGCAACTGGCGGCAATCTTCCTGCGGTTGACTGACTGCTGAGTGAGCGCAGTTGCATTCCTTGTGGGAGCTGGCTTGCCTGCGATGGCGTCGGGTAGAACAGTGGGGGCGGGGCCCCACGTCTACGTTAACGACCATCGCCGCGATGCGGCGACCCGACAATCCCGCCCCTACAATGGCGCCATATTGTCCAACTGCTCTTGCAGCACGTGCTCAAGGTCGAGCATGGCTTGTTCTATGGCTTTGATCCAAATCTCGACCTGCACCGGGTCGGCTGCCTCACCTGCCTGTTCCAGCACCTCACATTGCTTGGCCAGTGTGCGGGCCTGGACGATCCTGGCAGCGCCCTTGATCTTGTGGGCCTGGTCGATCAGGTCCTGAGGCGTGCCTTGTCCGAGCATTGCCATGAGTTCCTCGCGATCACGCCGGCTGCTGCTCAACAATTCTTCCAACAGACGCTGGCTTAACAGTGGATCACCACCGGTGAGGGTGTTCAGGCTATCGAGGTCAAAGATCCGCCCTGGCGACAGTGGGGTGATCTCGGCCAGATGGCGCTCCAGTGTGGTAAGGCTGATGGGTTTGAACAGGCAGTCGTTCATGCCTGCATCCCGGCAGCGCTGTTTTTCCTCCGGCTGAGCATTGGCGGTAAAGCCCAGGATGATGCAGGGCGTGATGTCCTCCCGTTGTTCATGTTCGCGGATCGACCGTGCCAGTTCATAGCCGTTCATGATCGGCATATTGCAGTCGGCAATGATCAGGTCGAAGTGCTCCTGGCGCCAGGCCTGGAACCCCGCCGCGCCATGCTGGACTGCAGTGAACCGGTGCCCGAGGAAACCCAGTTGCTGACACATGAGCAGGCGGTTGGCCGGATGGTCGTCCACCACCAGCACATTGAGCACCGCCGCAGCATCCTGGGTCGCAGGCTTGAGCTCGATCAGCGGGTAGGCAGGTGGCAGGCTGGTCATCTGCAGCGAGACAAACACCTGGGTGCCGACCCTGGGCACGCTGCTCAGGGTCAGTTGCCCTCCCATCATTTCGCATAGGCTACGACAGATGACCAGCCCAAGACCTGCGCCGCTCCTGGCCAGGTGCCCGGAATTGTCGGCCTGGGAAAACGGTTCGAACAGGCGCTGCTGATCGTCTCGGCTGATCCCGATGCCGGTGTCCTCGACCACCAGTTTCATCTCGATTTGCTGTGGCTCGCCGGTGGCCTGGATATCCACCCTGATCTTCACTTCGCCCTGCTCGGTGAACTTGATGGCATTGCTCACCAGGTTCGACAGGACCTGTTTGAAGCGCAGGGGGTCGATCTGCACATCACGTTCTTCAACGCCGGGATTGAACTCCAGTAGCAAATTGAGACTCTTCTGGCGTGCCAGCCCATCGAACACACGCACCACCGACTCGATCAGTTCCCGCAGGTTGACGCGTTCCGGCGCCAGGCTCAGGCGACCCGACTCGATGCGTGCGATGTCGAGGATGTCGCCAATCAACTCCAGCAAGTCCTTGGCCGAGTTGTAGGCCACCTCGATGGCCGGACGATCCAGATGCCCATGGTCGGCACGCTTGAGGGTCAGCTCCAGCATGCCGATCACCGCGTTCATGGGGGTGCGGATCTCATGACTCATGGTCGCCAGGAATGTGCTTTTCGCGCGATTGGCCTCATCGGCACGGTCCTTGGCGCTGCGCAGGTCATCGAACAATTGGCGGCGTTCGCTGATATCAATCCAGCCGCCGATGATGCCCTGGACCTTACCGACCGAATCGCGGTACGGCAGGATCCAGTGATAGATCGTCAGGTGCTGCCCATGAATATGCAGGGCGCGATCCAGGATCAGCGGCTTGCCTTCGGCGACTACCCGCAGATAGTCGGCATGGTACTGACTGGCTTGTGCTTCGTTTTCCAGGTTGATCTGCATGACACTCTTGCCGATGACGTCCTCGCGCTTGACGCCGAAGACCTGCAAGTAACTGTCATTGCAGGTCTGTAGCAAACCATTGCGATCACGCACGTAGATCGGGTGAGGGGTCTCATTGACCAGGGCGCGCATGAATTCGTATTGATCGCTCAGGGCCCTTTCCGCCATCTGCCGCTGCTTGATCTGTCGGCGCATGTAGCCGTTCCAGGCCAGGGATGTAAGCAGCAGCAGCCCGGCGGCGCTGACGATCTGGATAATCAGACGGTGGTAGTTGCGCCAATAGCTGTCGGAGGCGGCCGTGTAGCCACGCCAGCGGTTGTTGATGACCCCAAGTTCGTCCGGCGCGATGCTGAGCAGGGCCTTGTCGAGAATGGAGGCCAGTTCGGTGGCGCTGCGTGACGTCGCCAGGGAAAAAGAAGCCAGTTGCGTGCCGATACTCGAACTGACCTGCAACTGACCCTGGAAGAAGTGGGATGAGAGGAAGTAGTTGGCAACCACCAACGAGTTGACGGCCCCATCCACTTGCCCCTGGGCCAGCATTTCCGAGGCCTTGAAGGTGTCGCTGGCCTCCACCAGGGTGATCTGTGCAAACTCGCGGCGCAGGTAGCCCACCAGGGGGTTGCCTTCGGTGATTGCCAGTTTTTTCCCCGCCATTTGCTCAAGGCTTGAGGGTGCCCCAGGTTCCTTGCGTGTCAGCAGGACATAGGAGTTCTGCAGGTACGGGCGGCTGAAATTGAGCTTGGTTTCGCGTTCGCGGCTGGGGCTGATGGCGGCAATGATGTCGGCATTGCCGTTTTCCACCTGCTCGATCATCTGTTTGACGTTGCGGGTGTTCAGGAACTCCAGGCGCAAGCCCGTACGTAGCCGGATCAACTCCAGCAGGTCGGCGGTCATGCCCCGCAGTTGACCATCTGAGTCGGCGAATGTCAGTGGCGCGAAGGTTTCGTTGATGACCACTTTCACCACTGGGTGATCCATGAGCCAGCGCTCTTCACGCTGGCTCAACTGCAACTTATGGTCGGTCAGCAGGATATCGCTGCCTGCACTCCAGCGTTTGGCGATGTTCTCCCGCTCGTAGGTCCCGACACCGGCGAGGACCGTATTGATGATGCCCAGCAGGGTCTGCTGGTCGCGGTGCACGGCAAAACTGAAGCCGTACGCTTCGTGCTTGCCGAAATTGGCCATGCGGATGTTCTTCAGGTAGCCCTTGTTGATCATGTAATGGGTGGAAATGGTATCGCCGAGAAACACATCGGCCTGGTCAAAGGCCACGGCATTCAGCGCATTCAAATAGGACGGATAGATCTGGATGATCGCATTGGGGTACAGCGCTTCGACTTCTTTCAAGGGCAGGTAGTGGTAGACAAGGCTCAAGCGCAGGCCCGCCAGCCCGTCATCGAGCGGGCGGGTTTCTGTGTCACGGGTGACCAGTACCGGCTGGTCGACCGCATAGGGTGTTGACAGGACGATGTCGGTGTTGCTCGCTTCAAATCCGTTGGCGCTGCCCAGCAGGTCGATTTTCCCCTCTTCCAGTGCCTGGATTGCCGCCTCCCGCGAGGGGTAGCGCACCACCGAGACGGGCAATGCCAGGGCTTTGGCGAGGATGCCCGCGTAATCGGCAGTAATACCTTCATAGTCACGACCGCTGGCGGTGATGTCGAAAGGTGGGTAGTCGGGTGTCGAGGCTCCCAGCAGCAGTTCCCGTTTGTTTTGTAGCCAATGGCGCTGCGTGGGGGTCAGTTGAGTGTCCAACTGAACGATGCCGGCACGACTCAGCAGTGCGTAGCGTTCTGGAGCGGTTTGAGTGGCTGGCACGGCTGTACTCAAGCACAGCCCGGTACTCAAAATGATTAGATAGTCCTTTAAACGCCTTGGCATCCTGTTTCTCACACTAACGCGTTGCGTTTTGCCATCTCGATAAGTTCTACCAAGGACTTGGCCTTAAGTTTTTGCATAAGTCGTTTTTTATAAGTGCTAACAGTTTTGTTGCTGAGGAACATGCCTTTGGCAATTTCCTTGTTTGTACGGCCTTGCGCGAAAAGTTGTAGGACCATAAGTTCCCGATCATTAACGGCTTTGAAAAGATTCAATTCTTCGTTTTCGCCCACATCGGTGCCGGTGCTGTTTAATGCCTGGCTTGGGAAATAGTTGTAACCTGAAAGTACAGCTCTGACAGCACTTAGCAGTTCACTTAGGTCGCCTTCTTTGCAAACATAGCCATCAGCACCGGAACGCATGCAGCGTGTCGCAAAAAGTGTCGGCGATTGGGCCGTCAAGATCAGGGTTTTCATTGGCGTGCTCATTGCATTGAACCTGCAGAGAACCTCCAGTCCGTCGAGTTTTGGAATACTGATGTCAAGAATTATGAGGTCTGGGAGGCATTCGCGGACCATTTGTATTGCATCACAACCGTTATCTGTTTCGCCGACTACTTTGTAACCTTCATGTTCCAGCAACATTCGGATTGCAAGTCGAATGACCGGGTGGTCGTCAATAATAAAAACTGTATTCATGAGCCAATTCCATACTAGTGCAAATAAGCGCGCACATTAGCTCAGAAGGTAGGGCAGGAGCATGAAGGGAAGGCTGAGTAGATATAAAACAGGAAAATTCCTACGGCCAAAAAGGTATTGGACTACGACACACTAAGGCTTTATTGGTCGTGTTGTAAGAGTTTCTTAGGTGAAGGATTGGAAAGTTGTGCGGTGTTATTTGCCGCTTTAATTAAGGTAATGTTTCAGTTTCAAGAGTGTTTAATGTCCTACGCCAAAATTTGAAAATTACTTTGGCCAGGCTCGGTGTATTGATGTAGTGGGGGAGCAGTTTGGTCAGATGGTTGCTGGGCAAGTGCAAGGTCGCACTCTTTAATCATCGGCAAGTCCCGACTGGCTGATCAATTCGATCCAGGCTTCTTTATTCAAGGGCTTAGCCAAATATCCAAGCAGGCGCAAGTCACGTTGTATTGCCAGGGTTTTCAAACATTCCAGTTCGAGGGCAGGCAGTCCACTTAGCAATACAGCACTTTTGACAAAGCCCGTATGGCAGGCTATCTCCACCAGCTCCAACCCGGTGAGGTCCGGCAGGCATTGATCGCATAACATGATATCGAAGGGGGCCTCGGTTGTTCTCATCAACTTGATCGCCTGCTCCGCACTCTCGGCAGGGGTCAGTTGGTGGAAGCCGAAACTCTTGAGCAGGCACTGAATGGCCAGGAGTTGAAAAGGGTGATCTTCCACCAACAGGATGCGCAATTTTCGTTCGGGCATAGGAGTTTCCGTGGAAGTAGCAGCAGCCGGAAACACGTCGGCCGATGCCTGTGTCTGTTTGCTCGGTGAGTCAGGCGCTGGGCTATCGTGGGTTTGCGTGAGTGTAGGAGCTGATCGTTGGAGCGGATAAGAGAGGGGTGATTATTCATCGGGTGTTGGGGTGAATTCGATCAGGCTGCTCTGGTGCCTGCGTAGGTGGATTCTTTGAGGCAAGCACCCAGGCAGGAAAACCTGCCCGGGGTGTGGGTCATTGAGGGTTTGAGTGGCCGGTCATCTCCCGGGCCATCTCGCTGGCGTAGCTATCGGTCATGCCGGCGATGAAGTCGATCATGCGCAGGAATGAACGATGCAGTGGCCAGTCAGGATGGGGGGCGCTGTTGCCGAGCAGATCCAGGACGCGTCGATTCTTGAAGGATGGCGTACGGCCGCCATGTTGCTCCAGGGCCGCGCCGCAGAAAGTGTTCAGGAGGATTTCCAGGGTGGTGTAGGCGCCGATCTCATGCAGGGTTTTGCGCTTGTCCTGGAAGATCTTCTTGCGGGCCATGTCCTTGGCATTCAGTACGCAGCGCTTGGCCGGGCCGTGCATGTGTTCCACCAGGTCGCCTTGCAGGGTCCCGGCCAGCAGCGCAGGCTGTTGTTCGACGAACGCCCGCGCGGCGGCGTTGGTCAGGTGCTCGATCGCCTTGCCCCGCAGGATCGCGAGTTTGCGTCGCCTGGAATCCTCGGGCCCCAGTTGCCGATAGGTTTCCGGCAGGTCATCACCGACCAGGTTCAACAGCAACGACTCGACCTCGGCGTATTCCAGCAACTCCATTTCCAGGCCATCTTCCAGGTCGATCAGGGCGTAGCAGATGTCGTCGGCCGCCTCCATCAGATAGACCAATGGGTGGCGCGCCCAGCGCTGTTCCTCGAGTTGTGGCAGGCCGAGCTTCTGGGCGATCTGTTCAAGGATCGGCAGCTCGCTCTGATAGCAGCCGAACTTATGTTTCTTGTAGCCCAGGGAGTCGGCGTGGCGGGCGGTCCATGGGTACTTCAGGTAGGTGCCCAGGGTGGCGTAGGTCAGGCGCGTGCCGCCGTCGAACTGGTGGTATTCCAGCTGTGTCAGCACGCGGAAGCCTTGCGCGTTGCCTTCGAAATTGAGGAAGTCATTGCGTTCGGCGCTGCTCATGTCATCCAGCCAGCCACGGCCGGCTGCCTGCTGGAACCAATGGCGAATGGCATCTTCGCCGGAATGACCGAACGGTGGGTTGCCGATGTCGTGGGCCAGGCAGGCCGACTGCACGATCATCCCCAGGTCGCTGGGGTCGCACCAGTCGGGTAGGGCGCTGCGAATGGTCTCGCCGACGCGCATGCCCAGGGAACGCCCCACACAACTGACTTCCAGCGAGTGGGTCAGCCGGGTATGGATATGATCGTTGCTGGTCACCGGGTGAACCTGCGTCTTGCGGCCCAGGCGGCGAAAGGCCCCGGAGAAGATAATCCGGTCATGGTCTTTGTGAAACGGGCTGCGGCCCAGTTCTTCCGGACTGTGCAGGGGTTTTCCAAGGCGTTCGCGGGTAAGCAGGGTAGGCCAATCCAAGGCGAGGGCTCTCCATAGGATGAATGTCGGCCCTCAGCTTCCCGGTTCGGCGCGCCCGGAGCAAGCGAAAAACTACAGTCCGGCGGCGTCAATATCGATTAACAGCAAGCGCTGACCGTTACTGAAGAATTGTCCTGCTGTCAGGCAGTGTTGATTGGTCGTGGCATCACGGTAGGTGTTGGAGAGAATCAGGCGCCGCTCTTCCCAGCCTTCGGCCAGCAGATGATAGAAGTAGGGGCGCCATGACCAGTTGTGGCCCAGGTAGCGGCTGTCGGCTTGCCAGGCATCCTGGCGCCATTCGAAGTTGGGGGTCAGTTGGGTGCCGTGGCTATCGCACTGATAAAACCGCAGTAACCGGGGAAAACCCGGCAGCCATGGCAGTTGGCTCAGGGGGGCCTGGGCCAGGGCCCAGCCTTGCAGGATCTGCATCAGTTCGATCAATTGCTGGCGCAATTGCATGATCCGTCCGCGCTCCGTCAGTTTCTGCTGCACATAAGCCTGGCGCAGCACGGCAAAGCGCGGGACGAAGGCATCGGCGGCGAACCAGTCCCGTTGCGCCTGGGCAAACAGATAGCCTTGGACATAACGTGCGCCACACTCAAGGGCAAAGCTCAGTTGCGCTTCGGTTTCCACGCCTTCGGCGATGATCCAGCATCCGGTTTTTTCCGCCATTTGCGCCAGGGCGCGCACCACCTCGCCGCTCGGGCCACCCAGTGCCGCGGCCTGGAACAGGCGCATATCCAGCTTGAGGATATCCGGGCGCAGGGCCAGGACCCGATCCAGTTGCGAATACCCGGCGCCGAAATCATCAATGGCAATCCGTGCGCCCGCTTCACGATAGCGGGCGACGACTTCGGCCAGGCGCTGGCTGTCGCCTCCCAGCTCGGTGATCTCAAACACGATGCGATTTGGATCGACGTCATGGGCCTGCAACTGCTTCAGGCTGGGCAGGGCTTGTCCGGGTCGCAGCAACGTGATCCAGCGGGGCGAGATATTGAGGCTCAGAAACCAGTCTTCAGGTGCTTCATGCAGGCGGCTCAGGGCATTGTCGCGGATCTTGCGGTCCAGGCGGCGTAACGCCGAGGTGGGCGTGCGTGCATCGGCGAACAGTGGGCCTACCGAGAGCAGTTGCCCATCTGCCTGGAGCAGGCGGCCCAGCGCTTCCACCCCGGCGATGCGTCCGGTGGCGGTGTCGATAAACGGTTGAAAACAGGCGAGCGGTTGCCCGTCAATCACAGAGCCTCCTTAGGTGCTTCGGCATGAAAAAGGCCCGGCCCCTGCAGAGAGGGCGCCGGGCCAGATCCGTTTGCAAGAATGCAGCCAGTTACGTCAGGACTTGCGGGACGCACCCTGCATGGCGAGCTTGATCAACGGGATCAGGCCCGCACCGAGCCGTACCAGACGGGTCATGGTGCCGATGCCGCCACCCTTGGCGCCTTTGCCGGTGAAGAATCCCAGCAGGGTCACAGCGGCGACGCCCCACAGCGGCGCATGCTTGATACCAAACCCGTCCTGCCAGCTTTGGCCCATGTTGCGCACCTTTTGCAAGGGCAGCAGCAATTGCTGGGACTCGTGGCGAATTTCCTGGCGGTGCATTTCCATGCGCAGGCGGATCAAGGCCTTGCGCATTTCTCGCCGGGAGTTGGTGTGCGGCAATTCAGTCAGGCTCATGGCAGCAGGCGCTCCCGATCGTTGGCCAACTCTTCGAGTGTGGCGTGGAAAGGCGTGGATTCATCGAATACCGCCGCCTTCAAGCGCAACCCGCAGAACCCTGCGGCCAGAACGTAAAATACGCAAAGGCTGATGATCCCGGTCAGGCGGTAGGTATCCCAGACCAGGATCATGACCAGCGCCGATAACCCCACCAGCAGCAACAGGGCGAACACCAGTGCCAGCCCGGCAAACAGCAACAGGCTGACGGTGCGTGCTTTCTGTTCCTGCAACTCGATGCCGAACAGCTCGACATGGCTGTGCAGCAAGCCCAGGACAGCCGCGCCGAGGCGCCGCGATGTGGAGCTTGGGCCCGCGGACGAGCCGGTTTCGCCGATAGACATGATTAGCGCCTTGTAGCCAGCAGACCGATCAGGAAGCCCACGCCGGCAGCGATGCCAACGGATTGCCAAGGGTTGGCCTGCACGTAGTCCTCGGTGGCGGTGACTGCTGCCTTGCCGCGTTCGCGCAGGGAGTCCTCAGTCAACTTCAGTGTTTCCCGGGCCTGCAGCAGGCTGTCATGGATCTTCGAGCGCAGCTCGTCAGCCTGGTCACCGGCCAGAATCGCGGTGTCGTCCAGCAGCTTTTCGGTATCGCTGACCAGGGTCTGGAAATCTTCCATCAATATTTCTTGAGCAGTCTTTGCCGATTTTCTGGCCATGGTTATCTCCGTGAGTGGCTGTCTGGTGCTTTTACAGGGTTTTGCTTGAGAGTCACCGGTATTGGTGAAGGTTCACTGCAATTGTCTGGTACAGCTTTTGCTTTGCCTTGGTGCGCCAGCCGCAAGGCTTGCGCGCATTGTGGGCGGTTTCGGCCAACGCCTTGAAAAACCTTACCCTAAATCCCTAAAACCCGTGGAAAAACCCGCAAGTCACTGCCTTATTCGATTGTCGTCGCGCCAAAGCGGTTCATTCCCTCTGAAGAAGGGTAGAACGCGCAGTGCCAATTTAGTGCGCGATTGTTGGGCAATGAACTGCTTTGGTGCTTTTTCCTGAACTGCAGGCCTGCCAATCCCCATGGAAAATGTGCAAAGCGCGGTGGACACTCTCGTCCATAGCTCCAATACGCTGTTTATTCTGATCGGCGCGGTGATGGTCCTGGCGATGCATGCCGGCTTCGCGTTTCTGGAAGTCGGTACGGTACGGCAGAAGAACCAAGTCAACGCGTTGTCGAAAATCCTCAGTGATTTTGCGGTCTCGACCCTGGCCTATTTCTTTATAGGCTATTGGATCTCCTACGGGGTCAGCTTTATGCAGCCGGCCGCCGTGCTCAGTGCCGACCATGGTTATGGCCTGGTGAAGTTCTTTTTCCTGCTGACCTTCGCAGCAGCCATCCCGGCGATCATCTCCGGGGGCATTGCCGAGCGTGCACGCTTTGTTCCACAACTGTGTGCCACGGCGCTGATCGTGGCATTCATCTACCCGTTTTTCGAGGGCATGGTGTGGAATGGCAACTTTGGCCTGCAAGCCTGGTTGTTGGCGACCTTCGGCGCATCCTTCCATGACTTTGCCGGTTCGGTGGTGGTACATGCCATGGGCGGTTGGCTGGCGCTGGCGGCGGTGTTGCTGCTGGGGCCGCGTCAGGGGCGTTACCGCGACGGGCGTCTGGTGGCGTTTGCGCCGTCGAGCATTCCGTTCCTGGCACTGGGCTCGTGGATATTGATCGTCGGCTGGTTCGGTTTCAACGTGATGAGTGCGCAGACCTTGTCCGGGGTGAGCGGGCTGGTGGCGGTCAACTCGTTGATGGCCATGGTCGGTGGGACCGTGGCGG
This sequence comes from Pseudomonas sp. FP818, assembly GCF_030687335.1. Classification (NCBI taxonomy): domain Bacteria; kingdom Pseudomonadati; phylum Pseudomonadota; class Gammaproteobacteria; order Pseudomonadales; family Pseudomonadaceae; genus Pseudomonas; species Pseudomonas sp. FP818. The sequence goes on from NZ_CP117427.1 coordinate 2,027,706, forward strand.
CACTGGTGATCGGGCGTAACGACCCGGGCTTCTTGCACAATGGCCCGTTGGCCGGGCTGGTGGCGATCTGCGCGGGCTCCGACCTGATGCATCCGGTGGGCGCGCTGGTCACCGGCGTGGTGGCCGGTGGCCTGTTTGTGTGGTGCTTTATCGCCGCCCAGAATCTGTGGAAGATCGACGATGTGCTGGGTGTCTGGCCGTTGCATGGCTTGTGTGGTGTGTGGGGCGGGATTGCCTGCGGGATTTTCGGTCAGAGCGCCTTGGGTGGGCTGGGCGGCGTGAGCCTGATCAGCCAGTTGATCGGTACCGCCCTGGGGGTGGTAGTGGCCCTGGCGGGCGGGTTGCTGGTGTACGGCGTGCTCAAGCGCCTCTGCGGCCTGCGCTTGAGCCAGGAAGAGGAGTACTACGGCGCGGACTTGTCGATCCATAAGATTGGTGCAGTCAGTCAGGATTGATCGGGGCTTCACGGTTGGCGTCGGTATGCTGGTAGAAACCGTGGAGCAAGCGGTAGCGATTGCGCCGTACTTCGTCGACGCGGTCGCGCACCTGCTGGTCGGGCAGGCCGAGCATGATCATTGCGTGCGACGCGAGCATCAGGCTCGACTCCAGTAGTTCGGGCACCACCTCGCTGGCCCCGGCGGCCTTCAGTTCAGTCAACTGGCTGTCGTCGCGGGTGCGCACCAGGATCGGCACTTTGTGGTTGATCCGTCGCGCTTCCTTGAGCACCACCAGGGCCACGTCGCTATTGTCCACGGCAATCACCACCAGGCGTGCGCGCTCCAGGCCGACTGCGCTGAGCAGGGCGCCGCGCCGGCAATCGCCATAATGCACGCTGCTGTCCTCGGTGGCGGCTTCCTGCACCCGTTCGGGGTCATCGTCCAGGGCAATGAACGCCTGTTGTTCACGGCGCAGGAAACGCCCGATGGATTGGCCGACCCGGCCATAACCGCAGATCAGCACATGCCCGCGCAGCTCGGCGTTGAGCGCGGTGATTGCCTCCAGTTGCACTTGCTGGTTGGGCTTGCGATGCAGGCGCAGGGCGATAGAGGGCGCGGCCCGCAGCAGCAGGGGCGTCAGCAGCATGGAGCAGAACGTCGCGGCCAGCAGCAGGCTGCTGATTTCGCCGGGCAGCATATTGCTCAACTGCATTTGCGCCATCAGTGCAAAACAGAACTCACCGCCCTGGGCCAGGGCCAGGCCGCTGCGCCAGGCGGTCTCGCTGTCGCTGCCGCGCAGCTTGACCAGCGCGGCGACAATGCAGCCCTTGATCAACATCAGTGCCAGGGTCAGCCCGAGGATCTGCAGGCTGTGACTGACGAACAGTTGCAAGTCGATCAGCATGCCGATACTGACAAAAAACAACCCCAGCAGGATGTCGCGAAACGGTCGGATATCCGCTTCGATCTGGTGCCGGTAATGGCTTTCCCCCAGCAGCATGCCCGCCAGGAACGCGCCGAGGGCCGGCGACAGGCCCAGCAGGTGTGTGAGCCAGGCCGTAAGCAACACAATCACCAGGGCCAGCAGCACGAACAGTTCCGCCGAATGCGAGGCGGGCTACTTCATGGAACAGGCGCGGCAGCACCCAGCGGCTGGCGAGCAGCAGACCGAAGAACAACACCACGGTCTTGCCCAGGGTCAGGGGCAGTGCCCAGTACCAGGCCTGCTCGCTACTGCCGGCGAACACCGGGACCAGGGTCAGCAACAGCACCGCGACCACGTCCTGGAACAACAGCACGCCAATCGCATTCTGCCCATGAGTGCTGAATATCTCCCCGAGGCTGGTCAGCTCCTTGCTCACAATGGCGGTGGATGACAGTGCCAGCCCGGCCCCCAGCAGCAAGGCGGCCACCGGCGACATGCCCATCAACAGCAGCAGGGCACCCAGCACTACCGCGCAGCACAGCACCTGCAGGCTGCCGAGGCCGAACACCACCCGGCGCAGGCTGAGCATCTTGGACAGGGGAGAACTCCAGGCCCAGGGAAAACAGCAGGAATACCACCCCCAGTTCGGCGAGGTCTGGCAGGTCTTCGCTGTCATTGACCCAGTCCAGGGCTGTCGGCCCTACGGCCAGGCCCACGCAGAGGTAGCCGAGCACCGGAGGCAGTTGCAGCCGACGGAACAGCGCAATGACGACCAGGGATGAGGCAAGAATGATCAGCAGGTTGGCAAACACAGACATCTCCGTCGGGGTGTTGCAGGAAAAAAGCCGCGAGAATCGCTGAATCAGTTATAGGCCATGGTGATCTGGATCAGGTCTTTGGCATGACTCGACGAGGTTTTTCTCGCGGCCTAGAATGGGTACCTGTTTCTTATCGGGTCTTTACGCCATGCCTCCTGAATGCCAGTTGTTCGGCACCCTGGGCTGCCATCTGTGTGAGCTTGCGGAAGCTGAAATCATGCCGTTGGTCGAATGCGGGCTGTTGGTCGAGTTGGTGGATATCGCCGATTCACAAGCGCTGTTTGACGTCTATGGCCTAAGTATTCCGGTGCTGCGCCGGGTGGATACCGGGGCGGAACTGGGCTGGCCGTTCGAAACTGAACAGGTGGTCGCCTTTTTAAGTTAGCGCTAATCCCGTGGCAGGTTGCTGATTATTCGGTTACTGTATGTTTGTACAGCGATTTGAGTGAGAGGGAACGCCCGTGGTGAATGTCGAACAACTGAAAAGCAGCGTCAACCGCATGTCCGTCGATATCGTACGCGATGCGGTGAATGAACTGCGGCTCGATGGCCTGGTCACGGAAGGCAAGACGCCGTTCAACAAAGTGCATTTCAATACCTGTTTTGCCGAAATCGAAGCCTTGTTCCAGCGCGCCGGTTATCACAAGCAGTTGGATGTGGTGGGGTATCAGGGCTTGCTGTATGCACTGTACGATCCCGGCCGCTGGGAGGCGGTGGACGTCCTGCGTTGGCTCAAGGAGTTTACCGAGGCTGCCAGCGCCTCGCCGGTGCTGCGGGCCGAATTGGTCAGGGCTTGAGATTCTGGGGGATAATGCCCCCTTAGTATTTCCAGGCCCTTGAGTGTACGCATGTCCGATACCGGTTTTTCCGCTGCCCAGAACCAAGCCAGTACGCTGTACCTGCCGCCTGGGCCCTGGGCGACGGTGCTCGACTGCCTGTGCGAGCACTTTCGCGCCATCGGCCGCGAGCAGTGGCTGGACCGCATCGCCCGTGGCCGGGTGCTGGATGGCAATGGCCAGCCCGTCGCCGTGGATCTGGCCTACAAGGAAGGTTTGCGCATCCACTACTTTCGCGAAGTGCCGGATGAGAAGCCGATCCCGGTGCAGGAGACCATCCTGTATGCCGATGAGCATCTGGTGGTGGCCGACAAACCACACTTCCTGCCAGTGACGCCCGCCGGCGAATATGTCGAGCAGACTTTACTGCGCCGCCTGATCCGCCGCCTGGGATAACCCGTCGCTGGTGCCGCTGCATCGCATTGATCGCCATACTGCCGGGCTGGTGCTGTTCTCTGCCAACCCGCAAAGCCGCTCGGCGTATCAACAACTGTTCCCCACCCGGCAGATTGATAAGTTCTACGAAGCCATTGCCCCGGCCTTGCCCGCGCTGACATTCCCACTGGTGCACAAGAGTCGCCTGGTGGAGGGCGAACCGTTCTTCCGCATGCAGGAAGGGCCTGGTGCAAGCAACACGGAAACGGCGGTGCAGGTGCGCGAGAAGAATGGTGACCTGTGGCGCTATGGCCTGTTTCCGGTGACGGGCAAGAAGCATCAACTGCGCGTGCATATGACGGCACTGGGGGCGAGCATCTGCAATGACCCGTTTTATCCCGAGGTCATCAAGGATGCTGTGGATGACTACGCCAACCCGCTCAAGTTGCTGGCCCAGGGCGTACGGTTTATCGACCCGGTGACCGGCGAGCAGCGCGACTTCAGCAGCCGGATCGTGCTTGAGTGGTGATGTTTCCCATGCGCCAGATACAACAAAGCCCGCTTAAGAGCGGGCTTTGTTGTATCTGGCGTTAAGACTTACAGGTCTTTAACGGTGCGAACCTGATCCTTGTTGATGCGGGTACGCTTGCCATCCAGTTGTTCGAATTCGTAGAAGCCCGAATCCTGATCGAATTTAGGGGTATCGACAGCCTGGATTTCGCGACCGTCATTCAGGGTGATCACTGTAGGCGAGGCGCAACCGGCGAGGGTAGCAAGGCCCAGTGCAAGCATGAGAGCGGCGATGGTCCGTTGGGTCATGAGTCTTCTCCGAGAGTAATACTGTGTTGAGTTCTGACCTTGTGACGTATGCAACGTCGGCAAAGTTCCTTGTCTAGCGCTCATTCTGACACGCCGGGGCGTGGGCGCAACAACTCTGGTGTATTGAGGTTGGCCAGGCGAGGGTCGTTCTCGGCGCAATCGAGCGCCTGGGCCCCTAGTTTCAGCAGGATCTGGCGCGGGCTGCGCTCTGCAGCCAGCCAGGCGTCCTCCACCGCGTCGCGCAGGCGCGTCGGTATGACGCAGAGCAAAGGCTCCCAGAACGCCCCATGGCGGATCATCACCGGTACCTGGGGGTGCTGCCGCGCGGTTTCGAGCAGGTCTGCCAACAGTTGCCCGTCGATATGCGGCACATCGCAGGGCAAGATCAATAGATGTTCATGGCGCGCGGCGGCCAGGCCGGCGCGGATACCGGCCAAGGGGCCCGGGAAGTCCGGACTGTCGTCGCTCACCAACTGGTCGCCGTACGGGGCGTACTGCGCCTGGTTGCGGTTGCAGGAGATGATCAGGTCGTCGGTCAACGGCCGCACCAGTTGGTGCAGGTGAGCAATCAGCGGCTGCCCGTGCCAGTCGAGCAGACCCTTGTCCAGGCCGCCCATGCGCTGGCCGCGACCGCCGGCCAGCAACAGGATCGAGCAGGGCAGGGGCGAAGAATTGAGTGGCATGACGGCTCCGCAGCGGCAGTGAAATAGGGGGCTGTGATATAACATCGGGCTGTTCCTTCGACAACCGGACCGAGCCATGAAAGCCAAGGCTGATGCGCCTTTCGTACCTCTTAATATCGCTGTACTGACCGTCAGCGACACCCGCACCCTGGAAACCGACACCTCCGGGCAGGTCTTTGTTGACCGCCTGCTCGCTGCTGGGCATCGCCTGGCCGAACGGGTATTGCTCAAAGATGACCTCTACAAAATCCGTGCGCAAGTCGCCCACTGGATTGCCGAGGATGTGGTGCAAGTGGTGCTGATTACCGGCGGCACCGGCTTCACTGGCCGTGACAGCACCCCCGAAGCGGTCAGTTGCTTGCTGGACAAGCAAGTGGACGGCTTTGGCGAGCTGTTCCGGCAGATTTCGGTCGCCGATATCGGCACCTCTACCGTGCAGTCCCGTGCCCTGGCCGGCCTGGCCAATGGCACCCTGGTGTGCTGCCTGCCGGGTTCCACCAATGCGGTGCGTACAGGTTGGGACGGGATTCTCGCCGAACAGCTGGATGCCCGCCATCGCCCATGCAATTTTGTGCCGCACCTCAAGCTGGCCGAGCCGTGTGAATCCCGTGGATAAGCCGGGCAAGACCGGCGCCCTGATGCCGGTGGAAGAAGCCCTGGAACGGCTGCTGAACATGGCCGAGGCCGCGCCGATCCGTGAGCAGGAACACCTGCCATTGGCCGCGTGCGATGGGCGTGTATTGGCCGAGGCATTGGTTTCCACCCTCGACCTGCCGCCGTGGCCCAACAGCGCCATGGACGGCTACGCCCTGCGCACTGCCGATTGGACCGGCGAGCCGCTGCGGGTGAGCCAGCGTATTTTCGCTGGCCAGGCCCCTGAGCCCTTGGCGGCGGGTACCTGTGCGCGGATCTTCACCGGCGCTCCGGTACCCGACGGGGCCGACTGTGTGGAAATGCAGGAAAACGCCGAGCTGCAACCCGATCAGCGCGTGAGCTTTACCCAGGCGCTGCGCGTAGGGCAAAACATCCGATCCAAGGGGCAGGAGACTACAGTCGGTGAGGAAGTCCTGGCTGCCGGTACACGGCTCGGCCCGATTGAACTGGGCCTGGCGGCGTCCCTGGGGCGCGACCGGTTGGCGGTGGTGCGCCGCGTGCGTGTGGCGGTGCTGTCTACGGGCGACGAGTTGATCGAACCGGGCCTGCCACTGGGGCCGGGACAGATCTACAACAGCAACCGGCGGGTGTTGTGCAGTTGGTTGCAACGCCTGGGCTGCGAGGTGATCGACGCCGGTATCTTGCCCGATGACCTGGAGTTGACCCGCACCCGCCTGGGCGCACTGGGTTCGGTGGACTTGATCCTGTCCACCGGCGGAGTCTCGGTGGGGGAAGCGGACTTCCTCGGTATCGCATTGCGCGAGGAGGGCGAACTGGCCTTGTGGAAGCTGGCGATCAAGCCTGGCAAGCCTTTGACATTCGGTCATTTCCGCGGCGTACCGGTGATCGGCCTGCCGGGGAATCCGGCGTCCACTCTGGTTACGTTCGCCTTGCTGGCGCGCCCGTATCTGTTGCGCCGTCAGGGTGTCGCGGTGGTGCAGCCGTTGCGTTTCGAGGTGCCGGCAGGGTTCGTGTGGGCCAAGCCGGGCAACCGTCGCGAATACCTGCGCGGGCGCCTGGAGCAGGGGCGGGCGGTGATCTACCCGAACCAGAGTTCCGGTGTGCTGCGCAGTGCCGCCTGGGCAGAGGGTTTGGTGGAAGTGGTGGAGGGCAGCACCTTGGCCATCGGTGATCGGGTGAATTTCATTCCCCTGAGTGAAGTGTTGGGCTGAAGAATTTATTTACAGCCCAATGGCTTTTTTCTGACTGCCGAAGGTCAACATTCCTCAGGTCCCCTCCAACAATAGGAGCTTCACCCCATGAGTAAACCCAAGGCACTGTTGATTCTGCACGGCAAGCAAGCCCTCAACGAAGACGTGCGGGCGGCAGTGCAAGGCAAGCGCGAGCAGGGGTGGGAGCTGGCGGTGCGCGTCACCTGGGAGGGCGGCGATGCCCAACGCCTGGTGGGTGAAGCCCTGGATGCCGGCTACACACGCCTGATCGCGGGCGGCGGCGACGGCACGCTGCGTGATGTGGCCGAGGCCATGGCCCGCGCCAAGACCGACGCCAGCCTGGTGCTGATGCCCCCTGGGCACTGCCAATGACTTCGCCCGTGCGGCCGGCGTGCCGTTGGAGCCGCGTGAGGCCCTGGCGCTGTTGGACGTTGCGCCGCGCGCTATCGACCTGGGGGAGGTTGGCGGGCAGGTGTTTCTCAATATGGCCACTGGCGGTTTTGGCAGCCAGGTCACGGCCAACACTTCCGAGGATCTGAAAAAGGTGCTGGGCGGTGCGGCCTATCTGTTTACCGGCTTGTCGCGTTTCAGCGAGTTGCGGGCGGCTTATGGGGAGCTGGTGGGGCCGGACTTTCACTGGAGCGGCGAGTTACTGGCCCTGGGCATCGGCAACGGTCGCCAGGCCGGTGGCGGGCACGAGCTGTGCCCGGGGGCAATGGCCGATGATGGCTTGCTGGATATCAGCATCCTGCCGGCGCCTCAGGAAGTGGTCGGCACCTTGCGCAGCCTGATGACCGACGGCTGGGGCCTGGATAACCTGTTTGTGCGGGCACGCCTGCCGTGGGTGGAAATCAAGGTGGCCGAAGGACTGGATATCAACCTGGATGGCGAACCGCTCAAGGGCAGTGACCTGCGCTTCAGCGCCTTGCCCAAGGCCTTGCAGGTGCACTTGCCGGTGGACTCACCGTTGCTGGCTAATCGTCCAGGCTGATGATCTGTTCGCGCACGGCGAACAGCACCAGGCCGGCCACATCAAAAATCTGCAGGCGCTTCATGATCTGCGAGCGGTGAGCTTCCACAGTCTTGATGCTCAGGCCCAGGCCGTGGGCGATTTCCCGGGTGGATTTGCCGCGTACGATCAGGCGCAGGATTTCCAGCTGGCGCGCCGTCAGGTTGTGGCGCTGCACGGGCGCCTCCGGGTGGGACTGGCTGTGGATCAAGGCCTGGTTGATCACGGTGTGGGCGATGGCCGGGCTCAGGTAGCGCTCGTTGTTGCGCAGTGCCAGCAGCGCATGTTCCAGCTCGTTGGCGGTGGTGTCCTTGAGCAGGTAGCCGTGGGCGCCTGCCTCCAGGGCACGCATGATCAATTGCGGGTCGGTGTGCATCGACAGGATCAGCACTTTGCTCTTGGGGTAGGCGTGCTTGAGTTGCTGCAACGCATCCAGGCCGCTGGTGTGCTTCATCGACAGGTCCAGCAAGACGATATCGGGCAGCAAGGCGGTATATTGTGCGAGCAGTTGCGCGCCATCGGTGGCCTCGCCAATCACCGCATAGCCTGGGATATCCAGGATCAGCGCGCGCACACCCGCGCGGATCAGGGCGTGGTCATCTACCAGCAGTAAATTGCAGGTCACTCTAGAACCTCAGGGGAATTGGCCCGTTCGAGGGTACGGGGCGCCCAGGGGAACAGCGCTTCGATTCGCGTGCCAAAGCCGGGTTGGCTATTGACCGTCAGCATGCCGCCCAGTTGATCAATGCGTTCGCACATGCCTGACATGCCCCGTTGCCCCGCAAGGGCCGGGTCGGTGGCGGGGGAGAACCCCCGGCCGTCATCGCTGATAAACAGCGACAACCCCTGTGGCAAACGTTGCAGGCGCACCAGCAGGTTGCGCGCCTGGGCATGGCGCAACATGTTCGTCACGGCTTCCTGGGTGATACGAAAGGCCGCCACCGCCATCTCTTCGGGAATCCCGGTCAGGCGTTGCTGGCATTCCAGGCTCCAATGCACCGGGGTGTTTGCCAGGGTCTTGAGCAGGTGCGCGCGCAGGCTCGCCTCCAGGCCCAGGCTGGTCAGTTGCCGGGGATTGAGAATGGCCGAGACGTCCCGCACTTTGGCCAGGGTTTCGTTGAGGGTGTTGCACAGTACGCCGCACTGGTCCTGCAACTCTGCCGGCGAGCGGCGTTGCAGCCAGTCGCTTTGCAGTTTGGCAGCGGTCAGCAGTTGGCCGATATCGTCATGTAGCTCGCGGCTGAGACGATGGCGCTCGTTTTCCTGGACTTGCAGCAGGCGGTCGGCCAATTCCTGGGGCTGGAACTTGATCGACTTGCGCGAGCGCCAACGCTGCAGGCCGGCGGCGGTCAGGGCGGCGAGGTTGAGCAACAGCAAAAACAGCGGCAGCGGTGCTTTGTGGGCATAGACCCAGAGGCTGACCAGAGTCGCGCACAGGCAAAGACCCAGGGTGATCCAACGGGTATTGCCCGAGAGGACGAACCTGGCGATGAGTGACTTGAGGCTGGCGTACATAGCAGATGGAGCCGATGGGTGTTCGCTGCGGGTAGACCGGTCATGACCGCTGGCCGGGCTCTGTTTGGAAAGCGATTGGGTTTAGTCTTGGTTCGAGGCGCTTCTCAGATTTATTACGTATTCACGGTCGGCCACTTCGAGCGCGCTAATAGTACCACCAACAATTACCGTTGGTCGCCTGCTACAAGGCTTAGTTCAGCGGCGTCTAGTTGTACTATTAATTTGGTTTTGTATCGCTATTACCCATATTGGGTTAATGATAGTTGGCTGGCTAAATATTTGACGAGCATTAGTTGGGCGCCCGCCGGCGGCCTGGATTAACCGCACGGCAGGTTCAGGAGGCGTAGGGCATGGAGTGGCGATGGCGAGCGCCAACATCCTTCTGGGGGATCTGCTGGGCAACCGTCTCAATCAACGTGGTTTGCTCCGCGTCATCCAGGCTGAGTTTGCCGGTCTTGACGTCGATCAGTTCCAGTTGCCAGGCCAGCAGCGTCAGGCAGTCATGCAGGGCTGCAAGTGCCGTATCGTGGAGCTGCATCGGGCTTTGGGCGTTGCTGATCAGGTCCTGGATATGCCGGGAAAAGTTGCCAATGGCGTCCAGCGCCATGGCATCGGCCTTTTCTGCCAGTTTGACCAGGCTGTTTTTCATGCAGTCGATGGCATCGTTATCGTTGCGGATCAAATGCAGGTGGCTCAGGCATTCCTCAGACTTGGCCAGCAGCATTTCTGCCTCCAGGAGGAACTCGGGAAGTGCGTCTTGCCACTCTTTACCGTCGTTCATCATGAAAGTCTCCACAACGTACGGTCAGACAATGAGATGTAATACCGGAGCAACGGCTTAAAACTAGCGCCGAAATATGACCGAGATCTGTAGTTCATTTCTGAATTTTGAGTAGTACTTTTATTTGAATGACCAGCGTCGCGACTGCTGGCGCTGCTTGCAGTGGGAACAACCAGAGGCATTCGCATTACTTCGATTGCCCAGGCGTTAATGCCTGGAAGGCCCTTGGGCCGTGGGCTTGCGATAGCAAACAAAAGCCTGACTCCGTTCATGCAATGAGAATGGCGTCACATTAATGGCTATTGGATATCGCGAATATCAGGTTGGACCTGATTGCGACTAGGGGAATCCCTTACATGGCGGAACCTTATGTCCGTTTGAGGGTCGTGCGGCGTGGCTTGACGACCGGACGGCAAGGTGAGGCCAGTAAAGCATGATGTCAGTGTGACATCAATGCATTTGCGTGGCATTTTACCGGGGGGTCAAGGTTTGGCACTGTCTGCCGATATCTTTCTCCAGTAAGCAGCAAATCTTTCAGCACACCCCAGGAGTCTTCAATGGCTGGCATTCTCGACACGGTAGATCAACGCACGCAACTGGTGGGTGAGAATCGCCTGGAGATCCTTATGTTTCGCCTGGCAGGGCGCCAGTTGTTCGCAATCAACGTGTTCAAGGTGCAGGAAGTCCTGCAGTTGCCCAAGCTGACCCTGATGCCCCAGCGTCACCCGTTTGTCTGCGGCGTGGTCAATCTGCGCGGCCAGACCCTGCCGGTGATCGACCTGTCCCAGGCCATCGGCATGCGTCCGCTGGTACCGGGGCCCAACAGCACCATTATCGTTACCGAGTACAACCGCTCGGTACAGGCGTTCCTGGTGGGCGGCGTCGACCGCATCGTCAACATGACCTGGGAGTCGATCCTGCCACCGCCGGCGAGCGCCGGCCGCCAGCACTACCTCACGGCCATCAGCAAGGTGGATGAGCAGTTGGTGGAAATCATCGACGTGGAAAAAGTCCTCGCCGAGATCGTGCCCTACAACGCCAAGGTCTCCCGGGAAAAACTCGAGGATCCGGTGCTCGAACGTGCCCGTGGTCGCGAAGTGCTGTTGGTGGATGACTCCAACGTGGCCTTGTCGCAACTGCGCGACACCCTGGGGCAACTGGGGGTGAAGATGCATATCGCCAGTGACGGCCTCAAGGCCTTGAACATGCTCAAGGCATGGGCGGACAGCGGCCAGGTGATGACCGACAAACTGTTGATGATCTTCACCGACGCCGAAATGCCCGAGATGGACGGCTACCGCCTGACTACCGAGATCCGCAACGACCCGCGTCTGCGCGGCCTCTATGTGGTGCTGCACACATCCTTGTCGGGCAGCTTCAACGACTCGATGGTGAAGAAGGTCGGTTGCGACAACTTCCTCTCCAAATTCCAGCCCGACAAGTTGGTGGATGTGGTGCGCCAGCGCCTGATGCTGGACGAAGTGCCGGCCTGATTCCGGCCTGTGACGAGGGGGCCTCTAATTGCCGGCCGGGGGAAATTTTGATTCTGCCGGCGTGCTCGTATAGGGTGACGCTTTTGCTCACAGGAACCCACGCTCATGCTTCGTCTCAGCGCGTTGTATCGGTACCCCTTGAAGTCGGGCAAGGCAGAGACCTTGTCGCAGATCGGCCTGGATAAACTCGGGCTGGACGGGGACCGACGCTGGATGCTGGTGGACGAGGCCAGTGGGCGATTCCTGACCCAGCGTGCCGTGGCGCAGATGAGCCAGCTGTGTCGGCGTTGTGGAATGCCGCCGGTGGCCTGACCTTGAGCGCTGCAGGCCTGCCCACCCTGGATGTGGCGTTGCCCGGCGCCGATGCCGAGCTGCGTGGTGTCACCATCTGGCGCGACACCCTGCGGGTCCCGGACGCCGGTGCTGAGGCCGCCGATTGGGTCAGCCAGTTCATCGGCAAACCGACACGCTTGGTGCAAGTCCCGCTGGAGCGCGCGCGCACCACGGCGGCCGGCTACGGCAAGGACGATGACCAGGTGGCGTTCGCCGACGGTTTCCCCTTGTTGCTGATAGGCCAGGCGTCTCTCGACGACTTGTCGCAACGCGTCGGCCGGCCCATGGAAATGCTGCGCTTTCGCCCCAACCTGGTGATCGAAGGCAGCGAGGCTTTTGCCGAGGATGGCTGGAAGCGCGTGCGCATTGGTGAGGTGGAGTTCCGGGTGGTCAAGTCCTGCTCGCGGTGCATCCTCACCACCATCGACCCGGGCGACCGGGGAGCGCAGTGCCGATCGCCAGCCGCTGGCGACCCTGGAAACCTACCGCAAACAGCCCGATGGCGTGATGTTCGGCCAGAACCTGGTCAATGACGGCGCGGGCCGCCTGGAAGTCGGCATGCCGGTGACGATCCTCGAATAACCGTCGCCCATGAAAAATGCCCGCCTCTTGGGAGGCGGGCATTTTTTTGCGCGGAAAAAGCTTAGCCGCGGTATTCGCAGAGGTAGGCAGTGTCCACGGCCACCTTGAGCTGGAACTTGCTGTCGGCAGGCACATTGAACTGGCTGCCGGCGGCGAAGGTTTCCCAGGCGTCGCTGCCTGGCAACTTGACGGTGAGCGCGCCCGAGACCACGTGCATGATTTCACGCTGGGCCGTGCCGAATTCGTATTCACCCGGAGCCATCACGCCGATGGTCGCCGGACCTTCAGGGGTGCCGAAGGCGATCGACTTGACGGTGCCGTCGAAGTACTCATTGACTTTGAACATGGGCGAATCCTCGAAAAAAGGGGCAAGAAAGGTCGGCCAGTATGCCTTCTACACGGGCAAAATCAACGGCAGCAAACGCGCGGTATTGCGCGCATCTTCCAGTGCCCGGTGTTGCTGGCCGTTGAACTGCATGCCCGCCAGTTGCAAGGCGCCATTGAGCCCCAACGGCTTGTCCAGGCGTCGGGCCTTGGCGAAGCGTTGCTTGAGGTTCACATGGGGTGTCTGGCTTAGCGCGCTGGCCAAGCCATGGCGCTGCCACTCCAACTCCAGTTGCTGGCGATCATAGTCGCCCCAGCTGGCCCAGCCTTCCAGGCGCGGATGATGCTGGCCCAGCCAGCGTTCGAACAGCGGCCAGACCTCGGTCAAGGGCGCTGCGCTGTCGATACTGGCCTGGCTGATGTGCGTCAGCTGGCGGCAGAACGGCGTCAACAACGGGCGGCGCAAGGGCCGCACGAAGCGCTGGAAATGGTCCAGCTCGCGGCCCTGACGGTTGACCAGGCTCACGCCGATTTCGATGATTTCCATCTCCGACACGGGCCAGCCGCCGTCATCCGTTGTGGCTTCAAGATCAATAATCAGCCAATGAGGCATCGCAGGTTCCCGTACTCATCCCTTTCTGATGGGGATAGAGCGTAGCCAAGCCTGGTAGTTCCGCCCAGGGCTACTCGATCTGCAGCAATACCTGGCGATTGCGCACTTGATCACCGGCGCTGACGTGAATGGCCTTGACCACCCCGTCGATGCCCGCTTTGAGCGGATGCTCCATTTTCATCGCTTCGAGCACCAGCAGCAGTTGGCCCTTGCTCACCACATCCCCTTCGCGCACCTGCAGCAGGGTAATGGCACCGTCCATCGGCGCCTTGACCGTGCCGCTGCTGACGGGCGCTTCACGACTGGCCACGGTTTGCGTCTGGTTGCTCACGCACAGGCTGGTGCCGGCATTCAACAGCCAGAGCTGGGAGCCTTGCAGGTGATAGGCAATCCGCCGCCGAATGCCGTTGATGACCAGGCTGGCCCAGCGTCCGTCGCTGTCGAGGAGGTGGATGTCGATGTTGCCGACTTGCAGATGATCCTCCGCCAGTAAGCGGGCGCTGACCTCATGGCGGTGCTCATCGACGCCCAGGCGGTAGGTCCAGGGCACGCTGGCATTGTTGCGCCAGCCTGCCAGGGCCGGGCCATGCACTGCCGCGCTGTGCCGATAAAACAGGGCGGCGGCCAGAGCCAGGTCTTCTTCGCTGACGGCAGGGCGGGCAATGTCACTGAAGTGTTCGGCAATAAATCCGGTGCTGAAATCCGCCGCGACAAATTGCGCATGCCCCAGCAGGTCCACCAGTAACCGCTGATTGCTGGGGATCCCCAGCAGCACGCAGTCCTGCACCGCCCGCAGCAGCTTGCGCCGGGCCTCTTCGCGGGTAGCGCCATGGGCGATGATCTTGCCCAGCATCGGATCATAGAACGGGCTGATGCGCTGCGGGGCTTGCAATCCATGATCGACCCGCACCCCGGCTGCCGGCTCCCAGCGCAACACCTCGCCAGTTTGTGGCAAGAAACCCTGGGCCGGGTCTTCGGCGTATAGGCGCACTTCCATGGCATGCCCGCTCAGCGTCACCTGGTCCTGGCGCAAGGGCAGGGGCTGGCCGGCGGCGATTTGCAGTTGCCAGTCCACCAGGTCCAGGCCGGTGATCAGTTCGGTGACGGGGTGCTCCACTTGCAGGCGGGTGTTCATTTCCAGGAAATAGAACCGCCCGCTCCGGTCCAGCAGGAACTCCACAGTGCCCGCGCCGACATACGCCACTGCGCGTCCGGCCTTGAGCGCCGCTTCGCCCATGGCCTGGCGCAGTTCGGTAGTCATGACCGGGCAGGGTGCTTCTTCGATGACCTTCTGATGGCGGCGCTGGACCGAGCAATCACGTTCGCCCAGGTAGATCAGGTTGCCGTGGGCATCGCCGAACAGCTGGATTTCCACATGGCGCGGTTCGATCAGCGCCTGCTCCAGAATCAGTTCGTCGCTGCCAAAGGCATTCAGGGCCTCGGAGCGTGCGGTGTGCAGTTGTTCGAGCAACTGCGCCGGCGCGTGCACCAGGCGCATGCCGCGTCCGCCGCCGCCGGCACTGGCCTTGATCATCAGCGGGTAGCCGATGCGCTCGGCTTCGCTCTGCAGGGTGGTGTCGTCCTGCGCGCTGCCTTGGTAGCCGGCAATGCACGGCACCCCGGCGTCGAGCATGGCGATTTTTTGACAGGCGCTTGCTGCCCATCAACTCGATGGCGTCGGCGCTGGGGCCGATAAATACCAGGCCGGCGGCAATGCAGGCCTTGGCGAACTCGGGGTTCTCCGAGAGAAAGCCGTAGCCGGGGTGGATCGCATCGGCGCCGGTCAGGCGTGCGGCATTGAGGATCGCCGGGATGTTCAGGTAAGACTGCTGCACCGGGGGCGGGGCCGATATCCACCGCTTCGTCGGCCATTTGTACGTGCAGGGCGTTGGCGTCGGCTGCGCTATAGATCGCCACGGTGCGGTAGCCCAGGGCCTGGGCGGTGCGCTGGATTCGGCAGGCGATTTCGCCGCGGTTGGCGATCAGTATTTTATTGAAACTGGGCATTTTGGGTCCCTGTTTGATTGGTTTCGCAGGCGCGGGCTTGTGTGGGCGCTGGCTTGCCTGCGATTGCATCACCTCGGTATCCCTGACAGATCCAGGTGCCCGCATCGCAGGCAAGCCAGCTCCTACAGGGGATGTGGCGTTTTCAAGATCAACTCACCCACCTGGCCTTGCGCTTCTCGACAAACGCCCGCGTCCCCTCAATGCCTTCTTCCCCGGTCACCGCCTCGGCAAACCAATCGGCAGCCTGATCCAGCAGCAGCTCCAGCGGCTGATCCAGGCTCTGGAGCAACAACGCCTTGGTTCGCGCATTGGCGCGCGGTGCACAGCGCAATACCTGCCCCAACACCTCATCCAGGCGCTGCGCCAATCCTTGGGGGGCATGCTCGACAAAATGCACCACCCCCAGGCGCTGCGCCTCGACCCCGTCAAACCGCGCCGCAGTCAGCGCCAGGCGCCGGGCGTGGGTCAGGCCGATGCGCCGCACCACAAACGGTGCGATCTGCGCCGGCAGCACGCCGAGGCTGGTTTCCGGCAAGCCGAACTGTGCCTGGTGGTCGGCAATGGCGATGTCGCTGACACACGCCAGGCCAAAACCGCCGCCCAGCACCGCGCCCTGCAACACCACAATCACCACTTGGGGCAGGGCTTCGACTTCTTGCAACAGCGCGCCAAACACCCGGTTCAAATCACGCAAGCCTTCGCGGCTGCCCGCGCGGCTCATGTCCTTAACATCGGCGCCCGCACAGAAGTGCCCGCCAGCGCCACTGATCACCAATGCCCGCACCTGCTCGTCACGGGCGACATCCGTCAGCACGGCGCGCAGTTCGCTGACCATCTGCACGCTCATGGCATTGCGGTTCTGCGGGCGGTTGAGGGTGATGTGCAACACGCCGTTGTGCGGCTCCAGCAGCAGGGTTTCACAGGCGTTCACGATTTTTTCCCCGGCAGCGTACCCATCAGTTTGCAGATGATCCCCAGCATGATCTCGTCGGCGCCGCCGCCAATCGACACCAGGCGCACATCACGATAGGCGCGGGCCACCGGGTTGTCCCACATAAAGCCCATGCCACCCCAGTACTGCAGGCAGCTGTCGCTGACTTCGCGGCCCAGGCGCCCGGCCTTGAGCTTGGCCATCGAGGCCAGCCGCGTCACGTCCTGGCCCTTGAGGTATTGCTCGGTGGCCTGGTAGACCAGGGCGCGTAGGCACTCGATCTCGGTGGACAGTTCGGCCAGGCGAAAGTGGATCACCTGGTTGTCGATCAGGGCCTTGCCGAAGGTCTGGCGCTCCTTGCAGTAGGCGATGGTGCTGTCGACGCAGGCCTCCAGGCCCTTGATCATATTGGCCGCGCCAAACAGCCGTTCTTCCTGGAACTGCAGCATCTGCATCATGAAGCCCGCGCCTTCGTGGCCGATGCGGTTGCGCTGTGGAATACGCACATCATCGAAAAACACCTGGGCGGTTTCCGAGCTGTGCATGCCGAGCTTTTCCAGGGGAGGGCTGACGCTGATCCCAGGGGTGTTCATCGGCACCATGATCAGTGATTTGTTGATATGCGGCTTGCCGTCCGAAGTGTTGGCCAGCAGGCAGATAAAGTCGGCGCTGGGGGAGTTGGTGATCCACATCTTGCTGCCGTTGATCACGTAGTCGTCGCCGTCCTTGCGGGCGTGGGTTTTCAAGCCCGCCACGTCGGAGCCAGCGCCGGTCTCCGAGACGCCGATGCAGCCCACCTGTTCGCCGCTGATGGCCGGGCGCAGGAATTCGTCGCGCAGTTCATCGGAGCCAAAACGTGCGAGCGCCGGGGTGCACATATCAGTCTGTACGCCGATGGACATCGGGATGCCGCCGCAGCGGATGGTGCCGAATTCTTCGGCGGCGACAATCGAGTAGCTGTAGTCCAGACCCATGCCGCCGAACTTCTCTGGCTTGGAAATACCCAGCAGACCGAGATCGCCGGCCTTGCGGAAAATCTCGTGGATGGGAAAGCGCCCGGCTTTTTCCCATTCGTCGACGTGGGGGTTGATCTCGCGCTCGATAAAACCCCGTACGGTACGGCGCAGCTCTTCGTGTTCCTGGGTGAAGATCATTTTTATTGTTCTCCTGATCGTTAAAAGCGCGCGGCGCCAAAGCTGTTGGGTTGCAATTGGCGCACCTGGGCTTGCTGGCAGATATCCAACAGGTAGCCCAGCAGCGTGCGGGTGTCCCGCGGGTCAATCAGCCCGTCGTCCCACAGGTTGGCGCTGCCATACAGGGCCGTGGACTGGCTATCGAGTTTCTGCGCGGTGACCTGCTCGAGCATGTCGAGCACCTTGGGGTCGGGCACCAGGCCGTCTTTCAACTGCTTGGCCTCGGTGACAATGCGCAGCACCTTGCCGGCCTGGGCGCCGCCCATCACGGCGGTGCGGCTATTGGGCCAGGCGAAGATAAAGCGTGGGTCCAGGCCACGCCCGCACATCGCATAGTTGCCGGCGCCGTAGGAACCGCCGACCACTACCGTGAGCTTGGGCACACGGGCATTGGCCACCGCCTGGATCATCTTCGCGCCGTGCTTGATCACGCCTTGTTGCTCGGATTCGGTGCCCACCATAAAGCCGGTGGTGTTGTGGAAAAACAGCAGCGGTGTCTGGCTCTGGTCGCACAGCTGGATAAATTGCGCGGCCTTGCTCGCGCCCTTGGGCGTGATCGGGCCGTTGTTGCCGATAAACCCGCAGGCCCGGCCCTGGATGTGCAGGTGGCCGCAGACGGTGTGGGGATCGAACTCGCCCTTGAACTCCAGGAAGTTGGAGCCATCGGCGATACGCGCGATGATTTCCCGTACGTCATAGGGCTTTTTCGGGTCCGAGGGGATCAGGCCCAGCAGCTCTTCAATCGGATACAGCGGCTCTGTATAGGTCCGCGCCGGCTGGGGTGGCAGCCGGTCGTCCCAGGGCAGCAGGCTGACAATCTCGCGCACGATGCGCACGCCGTCGGCGTCATTTTCCGCCAGGTATTCGGCGGTGCCGGCGGTTTGCGCATGCATCTGGGCGCCGCCCAGTTCCTCGTCCGTCGCCACTTCGCCGGTGGCGGCCTTGAGCAGCGGCGGGCCGGCCAGGAACAGCTTGGCCTTGCCGCGCACCACCACCACGTAATCCGAAAGCCCCGGCTGATAGGCACCGCCGGCGGTGGCCGAGCCGTGCACCACGGTGATCTGCGGCAGGCCCATGGCTGACATCCGCGCCTGGTTGGCGAAGCTGCGCGCGCCTTCGACGAAAATCTCCGCCGCGTAATTAAGATTGGCGCCGCCGCTTTCGGCCAGGGTCACCACCGGCAATTTGTTCTCCATGGCGATCTGTTGCAGGCGCAGGGATTTTTTCAAGCCGCTGGGGGAAATCGTCCCGCCCTTGATTGCGCTGTTGTTGGCCACCACCAGCAGGCGCACGCCGCTGACATAGCCGATACCGGCAATCAGCCCGCCGCCGGCCGCGCTGCCATCCTTGTCGTCGTGCAGCTTGTAACCGGCCAGGCTTGCCAGTTCGAGGAAGGGCGCACCGGGGTCGAGCAACAGGTTGAGGCGCTCACGGGGCAGCAGTTGGCCGCGTTTGTCGAACTTGCCCTTGGCCTCGGCGGCCTTGTCCAACAGGTTCTGTTCCAGTTGGCGCAGATGATGGATGGCGGTGAGCATGGCCTCGCGGTTCTGTGCGAACTGCGGGCTGTGGGTGTCGAGTAGGGAGTCGATGACCGGCATGGTTTATTGGCCCTCCTTGAGCACATCCGGCAGGTAGGCGCGGTGAAAACCATTGAACGACGGGCTCGGCGGCTGCGCCTTGTGCAGCGGCCAGGCGCGGCTGCCCAGGCTGGCGGCGCCGTCGATGCGCAAGGTGCTGCCGCTGACGAATGCGGCGGCGGGGCTGAGCAGGAACACAATCGCCGCACTGACTTCCGATTCGGTGCCGATACGCTTGAGGGGCACGTGCTCGCGCAGGGTCGGGATCACCGCCTTGAACGCGCCTTCGTAGGTGTCCATGCCACTGGAGGCGATCCAGCCCGGCGCCACTGCGTTGACCCGCACCCCGGCGTAACCCCATTCGAACGCGGCGGTCTTGGTGAAGTTGTCCATCCCCGCGCGCGCCGCGCCCGAGTGGCCCATGCCGGGCATGCCGCCCCACATGTCGGCCAGCATGTTGACGA
Source organism: Pseudomonas sp. FP818 (assembly GCF_030687335.1). NCBI lineage: Bacteria > Pseudomonadati > Pseudomonadota > Gammaproteobacteria > Pseudomonadales > Pseudomonadaceae > Pseudomonas > Pseudomonas sp. FP818. Next base: position 2,047,247 of record NZ_CP117427.1, read on the forward strand.
TGGCACCGCCGTGCTTGCTCATTGACTGATTGAACACTTCCCGCGCCATCAGGAAACCGCCCACCAGGTTGGTACGCATTACGGTTTCAAAGCCTTTTTGATTGATCGACGCCAGGGGCGAGGGGTATTGGCCGCCGGCATTGTTCACCAGACCCTGGATCGGCCCGTGTGCCTCGATGATCTGGCTGACCAGCGCCTTCACCGCTTCTTCATCGCGGATATCACAGGCGTGCCAGCTGGCGTGGCCGCCGTCTTGGGTAATTTCCTGGGTGACCCGTTGCAGCTTTTCCGGCTTGCGCCCCACCAGCACCACATGGGCGCCGAGTGCCGCCAGTTCATGGGCGGTGCAACGGCCAATGCCGCTGCCGCCACCGGTGACGATAAGGGTCTGCCCCTGGAACAGGTCGGCTTTGAAGATCGAGTCGAAGGCCACGGCGAGAGTCCCTTAGGTGAGTTGATCGGCGATGTGGCGGGGCACGGCAATCGGGATTTCCAGCAGTTGCTGGGCGAAAGCCTTGCCTTGTGGGTCGATGCGCAGGCTGGCGATACCGCCGCCGCCCAGGGCATTTTCGAGGAGGAAGTTGAGGCTGTGGCTGCCCGGCAGGTACCAGCGCTCGACGCGCCCGTGCAGTGGGTCGAGTACATGGCTCATCCAGTCGACGATCACCTCTGGGGTCAGTGCCTCGGCAATCCATGGCAGGTATTCGGGCCGGCGCGCGATTACGCCAATATTGCTGTGATTACCCTTGTCCCCGGAGCGCGCCACGGCCAGCTTGACCAGGGGCACGCTGGCCTCGGCGCGGCCTTCGGGTTTGGGCGGGTCGAGGGGCGCGTGGGGCGTGCTCAGGGCGGCCGTGGCAGGCAGTTCGCAAGGGTGGGATTGCCCCTGGACGTCGACGCTCAGGCGGCACGCGCTTTTGTCGATCAGGAACGAAAACAGGCGGATCAGTGGATACACCGTGGGCCTGCCGCCGACAATGCCGGTCAGGCCCGGCGTCATGCCGGTGGCCGCCTGGGCGATTTCCCGGGCGAACAGCACCAGGGCCTGTTTGCTTGGGTGACGCACCGCCAGCTTGAGCACCACTTCGCGACAATCCTGGCGCCGGGCATGGGCGCCGTAGGTGGCCTCACTGCCGAGCAACTCGATGCTGACCTCGGTATAGGGTGCCCAGCCGCGCTGGCTGAACAACTGCGAGGTCTTGTTGATGATCGCCTGGCCGACCCGTTCGGCCTTGGCCACCGCGTCGATGCCGGCCAGCAGGCAACTGGCGGTACAGCGGAAACCGTCCGGGTAGGTGGCACTGACTTTGTACTGGTCGGTGGGTGCCAGCCCTTTGGCACCGCGCAGACGCACGCGGTTTTCGCCTTGTTGCTCCAGCGTGACCTGGCTGAAGTCGCAGATCACATCCGGCAGCAGGTAGGCGCGTGGGTCGCCGATCTCATACAGCAGTTGTTCGGCGACGCTCAGTTCGCTGATCAGGCCGCCTGTGCCCGGCACTTTGCTGACGGTGAACTGGCCGTCGGCACTGACCTCGACAATCGGGAAACCGATGTGCTCGTAGTCCGGCACCTCGCGCCAATCGGTGAAGTTGCCGCCAGTGCACTGCGCGCCACATTCGATGATATGCCCGGCCAGTGCGGCCTGGGCCAGGTGGTCGTAGTCCTGCCACCCCCAGTTGAATTCATGCACCAGGGCCGCGCTGACCACTGCGCTGTCCACCACGCGCCCGGTGATGACGATATCGGCGCCCAGTTGCAGGGCCTGGACGATGCCCGGCGCGCCGAGGTAGGCATTGGTCGATACGCACATCGCCGGCAAAGGCGCGCCGCTGAACATATCGCTGATGCCCTGCAGTTGCTTGAACTGCGGTTGCAAGTCATCGCCCAGCACTACGGCGATTTTCAGCGGCACCCCTGCCTGGTCGCAGGCGGCCTGCAAGGCGGCGGCGCAAGCCTGGGGGTGGATGCCGCCGGCGTTGCTGATCACCACCCGGATGCCCTGGCGCTGGATATCACCGAGCAACGGCGCCAGGACTTCGACGAAATCCGGGGCGTAGCCGGCCTGGGGGTCTTTCATGCGCGCCCCGGCGAGGATCGACAGGGTGACTTCGGCCAGGTAGTCGAACACCAGGTAGCCCAGCGCGCCGCCTTGCACCAACTGCGCGGCGGCGGTGCAGGTGTCGCCCCAGAATGCACTGGCGCAGCCGATACGAACGGTCTTGTTCATGGGACGTCCTTCTCTGCAAAATCGCTGGGTCGAGACTACCAAGCAAGCGCTTGGTTTGTAAACTACGTACACAACTTGTGCCCAAGCGCTTGCTTGGGTGGCTGCCACGGCCTAAATTGCCGGCCATGACGCAATCAAAGTAGTTGAGGAGAGCAGCATGGATGAGCAAAAAGCCCTGGAGGTGATGCGCACCATGGTGGACGGCGGGCAACTGACCGACCCCGACAGCGCCCGGGGCAAGCTGCTGCAGACCGCGGCTCACCTGTTTCGCAACAAGGGCTATGAACGCACTACCGTGCGCGACCTGGCCAGTGCGGTGGGGATCCAGTCCGGCAGCATCTTCCACCACTTCAAGAGCAAGGACGAAATCCTGCGGGCGGTGATGGAGGAAACCATCCATTACAACACCGCGCTGATGCGCGCCTCCCTGGCCGAGGCGAGCAGCGTGCGCGAACGGGTGCTGGCGCTGATTCGCTGTGAGTTGCAGTCGATCATGGGCGGCAGCGGCGAGGCCATGGCGGTGCTGGTGTATGAATGGCGTTCGCTGTCGGCAGAAGGGCAGGCCCAGGTGCTGGCATTGCGTGATGTCTACGAAGAGATCTGGTTGCAGGTATTGGGGGAGGCCAAGCAGGCTGGGTATATCAAGGGTGATGTATTTATCACTCGGCGTTTCCTGACCGGGGCGCTGTCGTGGACCACGACCTGGTTCCGCGCCCAGGGCAGCATGACCCTCGAGCAATTGGCCGATGAAGCATTGCTGCTGGTGCTGAAGGCGGATTAGGCGGGTAAAGCAAGCGATTTAATTGTCGGGCCGGAAGTTGTCTCCCCAGACAAAAACGCCTAGCTTAGCGAGATCCAGATTTTGAACGGTGCGTGCCTGATGTTTTCGCCATTGCGGCTGGCTGCAGGATTAACAGTATTGGCAATGGGCACCTTGTGGCAGGCGCAGGTTTCGGCGGCCCAATTGGTACGGGTCGGTGCTGCGCATTTTCCACCGTATACGGTGCGCCCGGAGCAGGGCGCCGACAGCGGGCTGCTCCCGCAATTGCTGGAAGCGCTGAACCGTGCGCAGCGCGAGTACCAGTTTGTGCTGGTACCCACCTCCATTCCCCGGCGTTTTCGTGATTTCCAGCAGGGCCGGATCGATATGGCCATCTTCGAGAACCCGCAGTGGGGTTGGCAGGATATCCCCCATGCCAGTGTCGACATGGGCCTGGAGGACGCCGAGATATTCGTTGCCCAGCGCCAGACCGATCGCGGCCAGGGCTATTTCACCGATCTGACGGGCAAGCGCCTGGCGGTGTTCAGCGGTTATCACTACGCCTTCGCCAACTTCAACCCCGACCCCAAGGCCATGGCCGCGCAGTTCAACGCCACCTTGACCTATTCCCATGACAGCAACTTGCTGATGGTGACCCGTGGCCGCGCGGATATCGCCCTGGTCACACGTTCTTACCTCAGTGACTTTATGGTGCGCAATGCCGACACCGCCGGGCAGTTCCTGGTGTCGGAGCGCATTGATCAGGTGTACCACCACTACGCCTTGCTGCGGCCCAAGGCGGCGATCAGCGGCCCGGCGTTTGCCGCATTGCTCAAGGATCTGCGCGACAGCGGCGAGCTGTTGAAGATCTTCGAACCGTACCGCATTGATGTGCTGCCGGTAGCTGACGCGCCCTGATCCGGGCAACGCCCGCTTAAATTTTTGCTGCTGGTTCACGTCACTTCGTCTAACTGTCGACGATTATCGTGAGCCCCCTCCATGCCCAATCCCCAAGACTTGTCAGTCCTGCCACTCCCGGCAGGGCCTGCCCTTAACGCAGACGAAAGCGATGGCCGCCTGACCCTGACTCTCGCAGGCCAGCCGCTGGTGCGCCTGCGCCTGGCGCGCGGCGAAGAGCTGCACCTGCAGTTGCAAAGCCCCGGTGAGGTGCCGTCGGTGCAGGCCTTGTGGGCCGCCTGTTACTGGCTGTTTGCCCGGGAGCCTGAGCGCCAGCAACTGGCCTGGCACCTCGAATACGCCCCTGACGAGGCCCTGCGCAGCGGCCTGCTGCTGGCCACGGATGTGGCAGGGCAGTTCCGTTGCGAGCGCACTCTGTTCTGGCAATTGCCACAGCCGTGGTTGGGCCAGCCGGTGAGTGGCGCTTATCCGCAGCAAATGATCCTCAGCAATGGCAAGCGCCATCCGGTGCGTGCGCCCAAACCGTGCGGCGAAGTCTACCGACGTTTCGACGCGCGCCTGGGCGCGTGGATTTCACTGCGTACGCTGGAGATCGACGTGGACCTGGCCCGCTTCAATCGCTGGCAGAACAGCGCGCGGGTCGCCAGTTTCTGGCAGGAAAGCGGCAGCCTGGAGCAGCATCGAGACTATCTGGAGAAGCTTGCAGCTGATCCACATGCCTTGACGCTGATCGGCTGTTTCGACGATGAGCCGTTTGCCTATTTCGAGGCGTATTGGGCCAGGGAGGATCGCATTGCGCCGTTCTATGAGGTGGACGATTACGATCGGGGCATCCATATGCTGGTGGGGGAGGAGCACCACCGCGGGCCGCACAAGGTGGCCAGTTGGCTGGCGACGTTGGTGCACTACCTGTTTCTCGACGACCCGCGCACCCAGCGGGTGGTGGCGGAGCCCAGGGCCGACAACGCGAAGATGATTGGGTATATGCAGAACCAGTGTTTCCACTGCGAGAAGGAGTTCGATTTCCCCCACAAGCGCGCGGCGCTGATGATGCTGGGGCGGGAGCGGTTTTTTGAGCGGTGTGGGTTGGCCTGAGACCTTGGGGGTAATGAAGATCAACTGTGGGGGCTTGTGTGGGAGCGGGCTTGCCCGCGATAGCGGTGTGTCAGCCACTGGATTGACTGGCTGATCCAATGCCATTGCGGGCAAGCCCGCTGCCATACAAGCTCATGCCTCATTGCAATGGCGTGGTGGTCAGACCCGTCGGGCAAACGTATCGCTATGGGTCCCCGAAACCTTACGGCAGTGCACCAACGCATCACGGATCATAAAGTTGACCAGCGTTGGCGACACCCCCAGTTCCTTGGCGATGTCCTTTTGTGGCACGCCATGCAGGCGGTACATCTCGAACGCGTAGCGCGTGCGCTGGGGCAACTCTGTCAGGGCGTCGGCGATGTTTTCCAGGGTGGAAAAATTGATGTGCGAGGTTTCCGGTGAAGCGCCATGAATAACCACATTCAAGCCTTCCTCTTCCGTCCCGGAGTACTTCAGTTCCAGGGCCTGTTTACGGTAGTGGTCGATAGCCAGGTTACGCACGATCTGGAACAGGTAGCTCAGTTGAGCCTTGAACGATGAGGTGATCTGCGGGGCCGATTGCAGTCTGAAGTAGGCGTCCTGCACCACGTCTTCGGCACGGGAACGGCAGCCGGTAATGCGCGCCGCGATCTTGACCAGGATCAGTCGATTATCGACAAACGCCTGGAGTAACGGTGAATCGCACCTGCTTGTGGATACTTGTTCCGTCATGGAAATCACCTTGCTGCAAATATGGTTAGTGGAGGGCATCCCTGCTGAGGCCTCCTACACATCGGGCAACAAATTATGCTTAATGATAATGATTGTCAAATGAGAAGTGGAACTAATCTTATACCGAAAGACAAACTGTGAGGCGCTTCTCTTTGTGTGCCGGCCCTGGCAGGCAGACTAATTATTTTGCCGGGCCATCCGTTCTCATTGGTGACAGGCCAGCCAACACGCCGGCCATGGATTTGCACCCGGAGGAGGACGACATGCGTTTCTATCGCGAGAACCCAGCGATCCAGGCAGGGGTGGTCTGAGATGAGCACATCGACCCGCTTGCGCCTGTTTTGCCTGCCCTATTCGGGCGCCAGCGCCATGTTCTACAGCCGCTGGCGTCGGGCACTGCCGGAGTGGTTGCAAGTGCGCCCGCTGGAGTTGCCGGGGCGTGGCATGCGCATGGACGAGCCCTTGCAGCGCGATATCAAGGTGCTTGCCGCGCAGTTGGCGGATGAGATCAGCGCCGAACTCGACGGCCCTTACGCCCTGTTTGGCCATAGCCTGGGCGGTTTGCTGGCTTTCGAGCTGGCCCATGCCCTGCGTGAACGCGGGCTGCCTGAACCGCTGGCGCTGTTTGCTTCGGCCACCGCCGGCCCGGCGCGACGGGATGTCAGCGAATACGCCATTGAAAAAGACGACACCCAACTGATCGAGCGCCTGCGCAAGCTCAAGGGCACGCCCGAAGACGCGTTGACCAACCGCGAATTGATGCAATTGACGCTGCCGATCCTGCGCGCCGACTTCCTGTTGTGCGGCAGTTTCCAGTATGGCGAGCGCGAGCCGTTGTCGATGCCGATCCATGTGTTTGGCGGCAAGCAGGATGACGTGCGCGCCGACGAGTTACTCGACTGGCAGGAAGACACCGCCAGTGGTTTCTCCCTGGACATGTTCGAGGGGCACCATTTCTTTCTGGTGCAACAGGAAAGCTCACTGTTGCGCTGCCTGCGCCGCTACGCCGACGAACACTTGACCCGCTGGCGCCATAGCGCTGCACGGCGGGCGGCCCTGGCGACCGGCTGAACACGCCGCCGCGCGCCCATGCCCTCTATCCCCGATTTCCCCGTAAGCCGATTTCAGGCAGGAACCCCTCATGATGGACGCCTTCGAACTTCCCCGCACCCTGGTCCAGTCTCTCCAGCGCCGCGCCGCGCAGACCCCGGACCAGGTGGCCCTGCGCTTTCTGGCTGAGTCTGCCGCCGAGACCGTGGTGCTCAGCTACCGTGACCTGGACCTGCGCGCCCGCACCATCGCTGCCGCCTTGCAGGCCTCGGCCGGGCTAGGTGAGCGTGCGGTGCTGCTGTTCCCCAGCGGCCCGGATTATGTCGCGGCGTTCTTTGGCTGCCTGTACGCGGGGGTGATCGCGGTGCCGGCCTATCCGCCGGAGTCTACTCGCCGGCATCACCAGGAGCGGTTGCTGTCGATCATCGCCGATGCCGAGCCCAAGCTGTTGCTGACCAGCAGTGGTTTGCGCGACGCCCTGGGGCAGATCGAGCAAGCGCCGCCCTTGCTCTGTGTGGATGAACTGCACAGCGAAATCGCCGCCGGCTGGGTCGCGCCAAACCTGCAGGACGACGATATCGCCTTCCTGCAATACACCTCCGGCTCCACCGCCTTGCCCAAAGGTGTGCAAGTCAGCCACGGCAACCTGGTGGCTAACGAATTGCTGATCCGTCGCGGCTTTGGCATCGACCTCAACCCCGATGACGTGATTGTCAGCTGGCTGCCGCTGTACCACGACATGGGTTTGATCGGCGGCCTGTTGCAACCGATCTTCAGCGGCGTGCCCTGCGTGTTGATGTCGCCAGCGTACTTCCTTGGCCGCCCGTTGCGCTGGCTGGAAGCGATCAGCCAATACCGCGGAACCATCAGCGGTGGCCCGGACTTCGCCTACCGCCTGTGCAGCGAGCGGGTCAGCGACTCGGCCCTTGAGCGCCTGGACCTGAGCCATTGGCGCGTGGCCTATTCCGGTTCCGAGCCGATCCGTCTCGACACCCTGGAGCGCTTCGCCGAGAAGTTCGCCCCGTGCGGTTTTACCCCGAACAACTTCTTCGCCTCCTATGGCTTGGCCGAAGCGACCCTGTTTGTCGCCGGCGGCACCCGTGGCCAGGGCATCCCGGCGTTGCGCCTGGACGAACAGGCGCTGGCCGCCAACCGTGCCGAACCAGGGCAGGGCACCGCGATCATGAGCTGTGGCACGAGCCAGCCCGAGCACGCGGTGCTGATCGTCGAGCCGCAGACTCTCGCCGAGCTGGACGACAACTGCGTCGGCGAAATCTGGGCCACCGGCCCGAGTATTGCCCACGGCTACTGGCGCAACCCCGAAGCCACCGCCGAGACGTTTGTACAGCACGCCGGTCGCACCTGGTTGCGCACCGGTGACCTGGGCTTTATCCGCGACGGCGAGGTGTTTATCACCGGGCGCCTGAAAGACCTGCTGTTCGTGCGCGGGCACAACCTGTACCCGCAGGACATCGAGCAAACCGTCGAACGCGAAGTGGAAGTGGTGCGCAAGGGGCGTGTCGCGGCATTTGCGGTGAATGACCAGGGCCTGGAAGGCATCGGCATCGCCGCAGAAATCAGCCGCAGCGTGCAGAAGATCCTGCCGCCGGAAGCCCTCATCAAAGCCATTCGCCAGGCAGTGGCCGAGGCCTATCAAGAAGCGCCCTGCGTGGTGGTGCTGCTCAACCCCGGCGCGTTGCCGAAAACCTCCAGTGGCAAGGTCCAGCGTTCGGCCTGCCGCACCCGCCTGGCCGATGGCAGCCTCGACAGCTACGCGCAGTTCCCCGATCAGCGCGCGCAGGCGGGCGATGGGGCACTGGCGTCAGACCTGCAACAGCAGATCGCCGCGATCTGGTGCGAACAGTTGCAGGTGGCGCAGGTGGCTGGCGATGATCACTTCTTCTTGCTCGGCGGCAACTCCATCAGCGCCACCCAAGTGGTTGCCCGCCTGCGCGAAACCCTGGGCCTGGAACTCAATCTGCGCCTGCTGTTCGAGGCGCCGGTGCTGGCCGAATTCGCCGCCAGTGTCGGCCAATTGCAGGCGGAGGGGGGCGTGGCCCAGGGCGCAATCAGCGCCTTGTCACGCCAGCAGGATATGCCGCAATCCCTGGCGCAAAATCGCCTGTGGATCACCTGGCAACTGGACCCGCAGAGCAGTGCCTACACCATCCCCGGTGCCCTGCGCCTGCGCGGCGAGCTGGATGAAGACGCGCTGCACGCAAGCTTCGCGCAACTGATCCAGCGCCACGAAGCGCTGCGTACGCGGTTCTATGAGCGCGACGGCCAGGGCTACCAGCGCGTGGATGCACAGCGTGAGTTTGCCGTGCAAGTCATCGACCTGCGCGACCTGCCGCTGGCCGAGCGTGAAGCCCGCGCCGCGCAGATCCGCGAGGACGAGGCACGCACCCAGTTCGATCTGGAGCAAGGCCCGTTGTTGTGGGTCACGCTGTTGCGCCTGGACGATGAAGATCACCAGTTGCTGGTGACCCCGCACCACATCATCGCCGATGGCTGGTCGCTGACTGTATTGATCGACGAGTTCTCGCGCCTCTACGCTGCTGCGTCCCAGGGCCAGCGCCTCGAGTTGCCGGCCCTGGCTGTACAGTACGCCGACTACGGCAGTTGGCAGCGCCAATGGCTGGCCGCAGGCGAGGGCCAGCGCCAGTTGGCCTACTGGCAGCAGCAACTGGGTGACGAACATCCCATCTTGAGCCTGGCCACCGACCACCCGCGCTCGGCCCAGCAACGGCGCAGCGCTTCACGCTACAGCGTGCGCCTGGACGCCAGCCTGGGCGAAGCGATCCGCCAGACCGCCCAAGCGCACCAGGCCACGCCGTTCATGCTGTTGCTGGCGGCGTTCCAGAGCCTGCTGTACCGCTACAGCGGCCAGCGCGATATCCGCATCGGTGTGCCCAACGCCAACCGTACACGCCACGAAACCCAGGGCCTGATCGGCTTCTTTATCAATACCCTGGTGATGCGCGCCGAGGTGGATGCGCGCCTGCCCTTCAGCGAGCTGCTGGCGGCGACGCGCCTGGCCGCCACCGAGGCCCAGGCCCATCAGGACTTACCCTTCGAACAGCTGCTGGAAGCCTTCCCCCAAGCCCGGGAACAAGGCCTGTTCCAGGTCATGTTCAACCACCAGCAGCGTGACCTGAGTGCCTTGCGCCGCCTGCCGGGCCTGCTGGCCGAAGAGCTGCCGTGGCACAGCCGCGAAGCCAAGTTCGACCTGCAACTGCACAGCGAAGAAGACCGCAACGGGCGCCTGAGCCTGTCATTCGACTACGCTGACGAGCTGTTCGACGCCAGCACCATCGCGCGCCTGGCCACGCATTTGATCAACCTGTTGCAAGCGGCCTGTGCGCAACCGCACCAAGCGGTGGGCGACCTTGCGCTGCTGCAGGCCGACGAGCACACCGAGCAATGCAACTGGAGCGAGGCCCCGTGCGCCCCGGCGCAGCGCCTGGTGCCGGAACAACTCAACCAACACAGCGACGAGCGCACCGCCCTGGTCTGGCAGGGCGCCAGCCTGACCTTCGCCCAACTGCACACCCAGGCCAACCGCCTGGCCCATTACCTGCGCGACAAAGGCGTCGGCCCGGACGTGTGCGTGGCGATTGCCGCCGAGCGTTCGCCGCAACTGCTGATCGGCTTACTGGCGATCCTCAAGGCCGGCGGCGCCTATGTGCCACTGGACCCGGACTATCCCGCCGACCGCCTGGCCTACATGCTGGCCGACAGTGGCGTGCAATTGTTGCTGACCCAGACCCATCTGCTGCAACAGCTGCCGGTGGCCGAGGGCGTTTCGGTGATCGCCATGGACAGCCTCAAGCTTGACAGCTGGCCGACCCAGGCGCCGGGCCTGCACTTGAATGCCGACAACCTCGCCTATGTGATTTACACCTCCGGCTCCACCGGCCAGCCCAAGGGCGTGGGTAATACCCATGGCGCCCTGGCCGAGCGCTTGCAGTGGATGCAGGCCACTTACCAGCTGGATGAAAGCGATGTGCTGATGCAAAAGGCACCGATCAGTTTTGACGTGTCGGTGTGGGAGTGTTTCTGGCCACTGATCAGCGGTTGCCGCCTGGTACTGGCCGGCCCCGGCGAGCATCGCGACCCCCATCGCATTGCACAGTTGGTGCAGGAGCATGGCGTGACCACCCTGCATTTTGTGCCGCCGCTACTGCAGCTGTTTGTCGATGAACCGCTGGCGGCCGAATGCATCAGCCTGCGCCGGGTGTTTTCCGGGGGCGAAGCCTTGCCCGCCGAGTTGCGCAATCGGCTCCTCGCGCAATTGCCGGCGGTGCAGTTGCACAACCGTTATGGCCCGACCGAAACGGCAATCAACGTCACCCATTGGCACTGTCAGCGCACCGACGGCGAGCGCTCGCCAATCGGCCGCCCATTGGGCAACGTGCTTTGCCGGGTGCTGGACGAGCAGTTCAACCTGCTGCCCGCAGGGGTGCCGGGTGAGCTGTGCATCGGCGGGATTGGCCTGGCCCGTGGTTATCTGGGGCGTGCCGGGCTGACCGCCGAACGTTTTGTCGCCGACCCACTGGGCGCGGCGGGCGCCCGTTTGTACCGCACCGGCGACCGCGTGCGCTGGACGGCTGATGGCGTGCTGGAGTACCTCGGGCGCCTGGATCAGCAGGTCAAGCTGCGCGGGTTTCGGGTCGAGCCGGAAGAAATCCAGGCGCGGCTGCTGGCCCAGGAGGGCATCGCCCAGGCGCTGGTGTTGATTCGCGAGACCGCCGGCGGTGCGCAGTTGATCGGTTACTACACGGCCAGCGGCGAGCTGGATGAGCTGGACGTGAAAGCCGCACTGGCCGCCGAGTTGCCGGAGTACATGGTGCCGGCGCAACTGATCCGCCTAGATGTCATGCCCCTGAGCCCCAGCGGCAAAGTCGACCGCCGCGCCTTGCCGGAGCCGGTGTGGCAGGTGCGTGAGCATGTCGAGCCGCACACCGCCCTGGAACAGCAGATCGCCGCGATCTGGCGCACAGTGCTGGGCCTGCCGCGTGTCGGCCTGCGCGACGACTTCTTCGCCCTTGGCGGCCATTCACTGCTGGCCACGCAAATTATCTCCCGCACACGCCAGGCCTGTGATGTGGAGCTGCCCCTGCGTACCTTGTTCGAAGCCAGTGAGCTGGGGGCGTTTGCCGAACAGGTGCGCCTGATCCAGGCCAGCGGCCAACGCAACCAACAGAGCGCGATCGGCAAGGTGGATCGCCGCCAGCCGGTGCCGCTGTCCTATTCCCAGCAGCGCATGTGGTTCCTCTGGCAAATGGAGCCGGACAGCCCGGCCTATAACGTCGGTGGCATGGCGCGCTTGCGCGGGGTGCTGGATGTGGGGCGTTTCGAGGCGGCGTTGCAAGTCTTGATCATGCGCCACGAAACCCTGCGCACCACCTTCCCGAGTGTCGATGGTGTGGCCCGGCAGAACGTCGCCGCGCAAAGCAGCGTGCGCATGAACTGGCAGGATTTCTCGGCGTTTACCGAAGCCGAGCGCCAACTGCGCGTGCAGCAATTGGCCGACCAGGAAGCCCACCGCCCGTTCAACCTGGAAACCGGACCGTTGCTGCGCGCCTGTCTGGTCAAGGCCGGCGAGCAGGAACACTACCTGGTGCTGACCCTGCACCACATCGTCACCGAAGGCTGGGCCATGGACATCTTTGCCCGTGAACTCAGCGCGCTGTACGAAGCCTTTATCGACGAGCGCGAATCGCCCCTGGAACCGTTGCCGGTGCAGTACCTGGACTACAGCGTGTGGCAGCGCCAATGGCTGGAGGCCGGTGAACGCCAGCGCCAGCTCGACTACTGGACCACGCAATTGGGCAACGAGCATCCGCTGCTGGAATTGCCCAGCGACCGGCCACGCCCGGCGGTGCAAAGTCATCAGGGCGAGCTGTACCGTTTTGACCTTGGCGATGAACTCGCCGCCAAGGTGCGCGCCTTCAATGCCGAACATGGCCTGACCCTGTTCATGACCATGACTGCGACCCTGGCGACGCTGCTCTACCGCTACAGCGGCCAGACCGACCTGCGCATCGGTGCGCCGGTGGCCAACCGCATCCGCCCGGAAAGCGAAGGGCTGATCGGCGCGTTCCTCAACACCCAGGTGCTGCGTTGCCAGCTCGACGGGCAGATGCGCGTTGCTGAGCTGTTTGAGCACGTGCGCCACACCGTAATCGAAGGCCAGTCCCATCAGGACCTGCCGTTCGACCACTTGGTGGAAGCCCTGCAGCCGCCGCGCAGTGCTGCGTATAACCCGCTGTTCCAGGTGATGTGCAACGTGCAGCGCTGGGAATTCCAGCAAAGCCGGCAACTGGCCGGGATGACCGTCGAGTACCTGGCCAACGATGCGCGTGCCACCAAGTTCGACCTCAACCTGGAAGTCACCGACCTCGATCATCGCCTGGGTTGCTGCCTGACCTACAGCACCGACTTGTTCGACGAGCCGCGCATTGCGCGCATGGCCACCCATTGGCGCAACCTGCTGGAGGCGCTGATCGCCGATCCGCAACAGCGCTTGAGCGAGTTGGCGATGCTCCAGGCACATGAGCAACGCGCCCTGCAAGACGGCCTCGGTATCGAGGCCGGCGAGCACCGTCTCGACCAGTGCATCCATTCGCTGTTCAGCGCCCAGGTGCAGGCCCGTGCGGATGCGCCCGCGCTGACCTTCGCCGGGCAAACCCTGAGTTACCGCGAGCTGGACAGCCGCTCCAACCGCCTGGCCTGGATGCTGCGCGAGCGTGGGGTGGGCCCACAGGTGCGGGTCGGCCTGGCGCTGCCACGCTCACTGGAAATGGTCATCGGCCTGCTGGCGATCCTCAAGGCCGGTGGCGCCTATGTGCCGTTGGACCCGGAATACCCGCTGGACCGTCTGCACTACATGATCGAAGACAGCGGCATCGGCCTGTTGCTCAGCGATGCGGCGATGTTCGACGCCCTTGGTGAGTTACCCGCCAGCGTCAGTTGCTGGTGCCTGGAAGATGACTTGCCGGTGCTCGCCAACTACCCGGCCGGTGACCTGCCGGCGATCAGCCTGGCGCAGCATCAGGCGTACCTGATCTACACCTCCGGCTCCACCGGCAAGCCCAAGGGCGTGGTGGTGTCCCACGGTGAAATCGCCATGCATTGCCAGGCGGTGATCGAGCGCTTTGGCATGCGCCCCGACGATTGCGAGCTGCACTTCTATTCGATCAATTTCGACGCCGCCACCGAGCGCCTGCTGGTGCCGCTGCTCAGTGGTGCGCAGGTGGTGTTGCGCGCCCAGGGGCAATGGGATGCCGAAGAAATTTGCGGGCTGATCCGTGAGCATCGGATCAATATCCTCGGCTTCACCCCTAGCTATGGCAGCCAGTTGGCGCAATGGCTGGCCACGCAAAACCAGACCCTGCCGGTGCGCATGTGCATCACCGGTGGCGAGGCGTTGACTGGCGAGCACCTGCAGCGCATCCGCGCAGCGTTCCAGCCGGCGCTGTTCTTCAATGCTTATGGGCCGACCGAAACGGTGGTCATGCCCCTGGCCAGCCTGGCCCCTGAGGTGTTGGAGGAGGGCGCCGGCAGCGTGCCGATCGGCAGCATCATCGGCGCGCGGGTCGCCTATATTCTGGATGCCGACCTGGCGCTGGTGCCCCAAGGCGCGACTGGCGAGCTGTACGTGGGCGGCGCCGGCCTGGCCCAGGGTTATCACCAGCGTGCGGGCATGACCGCCGAACGTTTTGTGGCCGACCCGTATGCCGATGGCGGGCGGCTCTATCGTACCGGCGACCTGGTGCGCCAGCGTGCCGATGGCCTGGTGGAGTACCTGGGGCGGATCGACCATCAGGTGAAAATCCGTGGTTTCCGTATCGAACTGGGCGAGATCGAAACCCGCCTGCTTGAGCATGAGGCGGTCCGCGAAGCGGTGGTCCTGGCCCTGGATGCGCCGAGTGGCAAGCAACTGGCGGCGTACCTGGTCAGCGATGCCCGCGATCACGCCGCCTTGCGCGAGGCGCTCAAGACCCACCTCAAGGCGCAACTGCCGGACTACATGGTGCCGGCGCACCTGATGGTGCTAGACAGCATGCCGCTGACCGCCAACGGCAAGCTCGACCGCCGCGCCTTGCCGCAACCGGACCCCGAGGCCAATCGGCAGCAGTACGTGGCGCCGAGCAATGCGCTGGAACTGAGCCTGGCCGCGATCTTGTGTGCGGTGCTCAATGTGCAGCAGGTCGGGCTGCACGATAACTTCTTCGAACTGGGTGGCGACTCGATCCTGTCGATCCAGGTGGTCAGCCGGGCGCGGCAGGCGGGGATTCACTTCAGCCCCCGCGACCTGTTCCAGCACCAGACCGTGCAGGCCCTGGCCGCAGTGGCCACGTGCAGTGAGCAGGTCACTGCCGAGCAAGGGCTGTTGACCGGCCCCTCGGGCATGACGCCGATCCAGCATTGGTTCTTCGACAGTGAGATCCCGGCGCGTCAGCACTGGAACCAGGCATTGGTGCTGGCGCCGGTGCAGGCCCTGGACCCGCACCGCCTGGAACAGGCGCTGCTGGCCGTACTGGAACACCACGACGCCTTGCGCCTGAGCTTCACCCAGCGCGACGCGCAATGGCACGCCGAGCATCTGGCCGTGCCGGAAGGTGGCGTGTTGTGGCTGGCCCAGGTGGCGGATATGGCGCAGTGCGAGGCGCTGTTCGCCGATGCCCAGAGCAGCCTCGACCTGGAGCGCGGCCCGCTGCTGCGCGCCTTGCTGGTGGACGGGCCGCTCGGCCAGCAACGCTTGCTGATCGCCATCCCATCACCTGGTGGTGGATGGCGTGTCCTGGCGCGTATTGCTCGAAGACCTGCAAAACGTCTATCGCCAATTGAGCGACGGCCAGGCCGTCAGCCTGCCGGCCAAGACCAGCGCCCTGCGCGACTGGGCCGCGCGTTTGCAGGCCTATGCCACTAGCGAATCCCTGCGTGAAGAACTGAGCCTGTGGCAGCAACAGTTGGCTGGCCCGCCGGTTGAACTGCCGGTGGACCGGGCGGACGGCAGCCTGCGCAACCGCGACGCCGAGACTGTCAGTGTGCGCCTGGATGCCGAGCGCACCCGGCAGTTGCTGCAACAGGCACCGAGCGCCTACCGCACCCAGGTCAACGACCTGTTGCTGACTGCACTGGCCCGCGTGCTGTGCCGTTGGAGCGGCCACGCATCGACCCTGATCCAGCTGGAAGGCCACGGCCGCGAAAAGCCTGTTTGATGAGATCGACCTGACCCGCAGTGTCGGTTGGTTCACCAGCGCTTACCCGCTGCGCCTGACCCCGTTGGATATCGAGGAGGCCAGCGGCCAGGGCGCGTCGATCAAGGCGATCAAGGAGCAACTGCGCGCGGTGCCGCACAAAGGCCTGGGCTATGGCGTGCTGCGCTACCTGACCGACAGTACCTGTCGCCAGGCCATGGCGGCGTTGCCGAACGCCTCGATTACCTTCAACTACCTCGGGCAGTTCGACCAAAGCTTCGACAGCCAGGCGCTGTTCCACCCGCTGGACGTGTCTGCCGGCCCGGCCCATGACCCGGATGCGCCACTGCCCAACGCCTTGAGTGTGGACAGCCAGGTGTACGGCGGCGAACTGCTGCTGCGCTGGACCTTCAGCCGCGAGCGCCACGACTACCAGACCATCAGCGAGCTGGCCGAGGCCTACCTGGGCGAGTTGCAGAGCCTGATCGCCCATTGCCTGCGCGATGATGCCGGCGGCCTGACGCCGTCCGACTTCCCCCTGGCGCACCTGACCCAGGTGCAACTGGACGCGTTGCCGGTGCCGGCCAGCGCCATCGAGGATGTGTATCCGCTGACGCCCATGCAGGAAGGCCTGCTGTTGCATACCCTGCTGGAGCCGGGCACCGGCCTCTATTACATGCAGGACCGCTACCGCATCAACAGCGAGCTCAACCCCGAGCGCTTTGCCCTGGCCTGGAAAGCCGTGATCGCCCGGCATGAAGCCTTGCGTGCGTCGTTCTGCTGGAACGTCGGCGAAGCGATGTTGCAGGTGATCCACAAGCCCGGCAGCACGCCGATCGAATACCTGGACTGGACCGGCACCCCGGCCGAACAACAGGAACCGCGCCTGCAAGCGCTGCTCAAAAGCGAGCGCGAGGCCGGTTTCGATCTGCTCAATCAGGCGCCGTTCCACCTGCGCCTGATCCGCGTCGGCGAGGCCCGCTACTGGTTCATGATGAGCAACCACCACATCCTGATTGATGCCTGGTGCCGTTCGTTGTTGATGAATGATTTTTTCGATATCTACACCGCCCTGGGTGAAGGTCGAGAAGCACAACTGGCCGCGCCGCCACGCTATCGCGATTACATCGCCTGGCTGCAACGTCAGAACCTGGCGGAGGCGCGGCAGTGGTGGCAGCAGAACCTGCAAGGGTTTGAGCGCACCACGCCGATCCCCAGCGACCGGCCATTCCTGCGTGAACACGCCGGCCACAGTGGCGGCATGGTGGTGGGGGATTGCTATACCCGTCTGGATGCCCGTGACGGTGCGCAATTGCGCGAGCTGGCCCAGGCTTATCAACTGACCGTCAATACCTTCGCCCAGGCGGCGTGGGCCTTGGTGCTGCGGCGCTTGAGCGGCGAGCGTGACGTGTTGTTCGGCGTCACGGTGGCCGGGCGCCCGGTGGACATGCCGCACATGCAGCGCACGGTCGGCCTGTTTATCAACAGCATCGCCCTGCGGGTCAAGTTGCCCGAGGACGATCAGCCGTGCAGCGTGCGCCAGTGGTTGAGCGCCTTGCTCGACAGCAATATGCAGCTGCGCGAGTACGAATACCTGCCGCTGGTGACAATCCAGGAGCACAGCGAACTGCCCAAGGGCCAGCCGCTGTTCGACAGCCTGTTTGTATTTGAAAACGCTCCGGTGGAAGTCTCGGTACTGGACCGTGCGCAAAGCCTGAACGCCACCTCGGACTCGGGCCGTACCCACACCAACTTCCCGCTGACCGCCGTGTGTTACCCGGGGGATGACCTGGGCCTGCACCTGTCCTACGACCAGCGTTATTTCGATGAAAGCACCGTGCAGGGCATGCTTGCTGAGTTCAAGCGCCTGCTGCTGGCGCTGGTGCAGGGCTTCCATGGCGATATGGCCGACCTGCCGCTGATTGGCGAGCAGGAGCGTGAGTTCCTGGTGCACGCTTGCAACCAGAGCGCCCACGACTACCCGCTGCAAAGCAGCTACGTTGAACTGTTTGAAGCGCAGGTGGCGCAGCATGGGCAGCGCATTGCCGCCAGTTGCCTGGACCGGCAATGGAGCTATGCCGAGCTGAACCAGCACAGCAACCGCCTGGGCCATGCCCTGGTCGCGGCGGGTGTCGGCCTGGATCAGCCGGTGGCGCTGCTGGCCGAGCGCGGCCTGGAACTGCTGGGCATGATCATCGGCAGCTTCAAGGCCGGTGCCGGTTATTTGCCGCTGGATCCCGGCCTGCCGGCCCAGCGCCTGAGCCGGATCATCGACCTGAGCCGCACGCCGCTGCTGGTGTGCACGGCAGCCTGCCTTGAACAGGCGCAGGTGTTGCTCGAAGACTTTGCCTGCGGCGCGCGGCCGAAGCTGCTGGTGTGGGAGGAGTTGGCGGGCGCGGATAGCAATCCGGGGATCTACAGTGCCCCGGACAACCTCGCCTATGTGATCTACACCTCCGGCTCCACCGGGCTGCCCAAGGGCGTGATGGTCGAGCAGCGCGGCATGCTCAATAACCAGTTGAGCAAGGTGCCGTACCTGCAGTTGAGCGAGCAGGATGTGATCGCCCAGACCGCGTCGCAAAGCTTCGATATTTCGGTGTGGCAATTCCTCGCCGCGCCGTTGTTTGGCGCACGGGTGGACATTGTGCCCAACACCATTGCCCATGATCCGCAGGGCCTGCTGGCCCATGTCCAGGCCCAGGGCATCACGGTGCTGGAAAGCGTGCCGTCGCTGATCCAGGGCATGCTTGCCCAGGAGCGTATCAGCCTGCAGGGCCTGCGCTGGATGCTGCCGACGGGGGAGGCCATGCCGCCAGAGCTGGCGCACCAATGGCTGCTGCGTTACCCGGATATCGGCCTGGTCAACGCCTATGGCCCGGCGGAATGCTCGGATGACGTGGCGTTCTTTTGCGTCGACCTGGCCTCGACCCGTGGCACCTACCTGCCGATCGGCACGCCGACCGACAACAACCGTTTGTATCTGCTCGACGGCGCGCTGGAGTTGGTGCCGCAAGGGGCGGTGGGTGAGTTGTGTGTGGCGGGCACCGGGGTAGGGCGCGGGTACGTCAGCGACCCGCTGCGTACTGCGCAAGTGTTTGTGGCGGATCCATTTGGTGCGCCGGGAGAACGCCTGTATCGCACCGGCGACCTGGCGCGGCGGCGCAGCGATGGGGTGCTGGAGTACGTCGGGCGCATCGACCATCAGGTGAAGATCCGCGGTTACCGCATCGAACTCGGTGAAATCGAGGCGCGCCTGCACGAGCAGCCCGAGGTGCGCGACGCGGCGGTGGGTGTGCAGGAGGGCGTGAATGGCAAGCACTTGGTGGGTTACCTGGTGGCGAGCGATGCCAGCCTTAACCCTGGCGAACGCCTGGACCGCATCAAGCAGCGCCTGCGCAGCGAACTGCCGGAGTACATGGTGCCGTTGCACTGGCTGTGGCTGGAGCGCCTGCCGTTGAATGCCAACGGCAAGCTCGACCGCAAGGCCTTGCCGGCTCTGGAGATCGGTCAGTTGCACAGCCAGGATTACCTGGCGCCGCGCAGCGAGCTGGAGCAGACCCTGGCCACAATCTGGGCCGAGGTGCTGAAGGTCGAGCAGGTGGGCGTGCTGGATAACTTCTTCGAGCTGGGCGGGCATTCGTTGCTGGCCACGCAAATCGCCTCGCGGGTGCAAAAGAGCCTGCAACGGGATGTGCCGCTGCGGGCGATGTTCGAATGCAGCACGGTAGCGGAGTTGGCGACGTACATCGAGGGCTTGGCGGCCAGTGACATCAGTGCCGGCACGGTGGACCGCCTGAGCGATTTGATGGCGGAGCTGGAGGGGCTTTGAGTCGGCGAACGGGCCGCCACACAGGCGGCACGCCATTGGTCGGTTTTGCACATTTTTGGGGTGCGAACTGTCAATTCTGACAGTAGGCAAACCTCCTGTTTCCGGGGCTAGATACCTGCAGATTTGGGCCTGCCCAGCAGGCTTGCTGGTTATCTTTCCCAGACAGGAGGTCGCATCATGGTCAAAAAAACCACCCCCCAAAGCCCACCGTTGGCGGCTACCCAGGCACCTGCCGAGGTTGCTGTCGAATTGCCCTATCCGCAGATTCGCTACGCCGTCAATAACAACACCCTGGACCCCATCAAGGCGAAAAACGGCACTGTCGCGACCGTCGCTTTTACGGGGATGGGCACGGGTCCTATCACCTTGTACTGGGCGATCAAGGGCCAGGACGAGCCGGTGTTTGAACCTGTTGTGCAACCGGGCAGTACCAGCGGCAGTATTGATATTCAGGTTCCCTGGCAATCGGTCAGCACCAGCATTGGGCATACGGTTTTGGTCTGGTACACCGCGCGGGTGGCGGGCCAGTTGAAGGAATCGCTGGTGCTGGAGTTGGAGGTCCAGCAGATCAGGGAGGCGGACCTCAAGGAGTCGCTGCCGAAGTTTGAGCATGCCCAGTATGTCCATAGCACCTGGCAACTGGATATGAAGACATTCAGGGGCGATGAGACCATCCGCCTTAACGCCTGGCCCATGATTCAGGCCGGGCAGCGCCTGTTTATCAATGTGGCCGGTGATCAGCACAAGCCGCCGTTCGCGTTTAGCTGGGTGGCGCGGGACCATGTGGTCATGGAGGCCGAAGCCCATGACGATCATGTCTTTGAGTTCAAGCTGTCACGGGGCTGGATGGCGCGACGGGAAGACTATTCGGCACTGACCCTTCATATCGCCGTGATCTTTGATGGCACCGATCCCAAGCCGCCGGTACCGGTCGATCCGATCTACGAAACCCGACTGCCCGAAAACGCCCACGAGTTTCATCCTCGCAACACGGCGCTGTTGTTTGTCGATACCTCCCTGCATTTGCAAGCCCCGACATTGGTCGAGGCGCAAGGCCAGGGCCAGGTTGATCCCCTCAAGTTGTTGGAGGGGGCCACGGTACGTGTTTGTTACGAGGATATGCAGAGCACGGACCATATTGCCCTGTGCTGGGAATCCACCTTCGGTGATTGCGCGCCGATTGCACCGCAGTATGGCGTAGAGGAGGGGTGCATCGACTTCCATGTGCCGCCGGAATACGTGGGCATGCGCCTGGATAACTTCGCGCATTTCTCCTATACCGTGACCCGGGATGGGGAGCCGCACACGTCGCCTGAAGGTGTGGTCAGGATCCCACTGCCGGCCAACCTGCCCCAGCCGCAGATTTTCGAAGCGCCGTTCAACACCCTGGACCTTGGAGGGATGTGCTGTGATGACCCGGTGACTGTTCATGTCGCGCCTTGGCCGTTTATCGGCACCAGCCAGGTTATTCAGTTGTTTATCGGTGGTGTTTACCCGGATGGCTCGAAAGCCCGGCTGCTCCCTTTTGATGAGGCGCCGATTACTGAAGAAGACGTGCGTAGCGGTTGGACCAGAACCTTGTCTCGGGCCCAACTGGCGGCGCTCAAACATGACAGCCAGTTGTATGTTCTCTTTAGTGTCGAGTTTCTTCCGCGTAAGGATTCAAGGCCGGTCTACAGGTCTTTTCCTTCACTGCTGGTGAATCTGCTCACCGAGCCCCACTTGGAGTTGACGGCCCCCCATCTCGTCGAGTCCGTAGACTGCGGCGCCGACGGCTGGCTACTCAACCCGGTGAACACGGTGGAGGGCGCGCATCTTCAGGTGGCGTACGGGCATATGTGTCCGGGGGATTGGGTGTGCCCGACGTTTACCGGCACACCAGGGCTCGGTTCGCCGGCGTTGGAGTGTCGTACTGTCGGTGTAGATGAGCGAAACATGGTGTTCCCGATTCCGGCCTCTGCGATCAGCGCCAACCTGTGTCAGAAAATATCGGTTTCTTACAATGTGTCGCGTGCCTGCGGTGGCTCCTGGGAGTCGCCGGTGAAAGAGGTGCAGGTCCTGGATCTGAGCGGCCTGCCCTCGCCTGCGGTGGAACAGGCCACGGGCAGCACGTTGGACCTTAATACCTTTGGGGGCGATGCCACAGCGATGGTGGCTACCTGGTTCTATCTGGCCCTGGGCCAACCTTGCTGGCTGTGGGTGACGGGTGAGTTGGAGGATGGCAGCCCCTACCGTTTTGAGGTGCTGGAAGGTCAGGCGGTAACCGAGGAATGGCTGGCCGGTGGCGTCACCGCGGCACTGGCGCGCAACGAACTGCAAAAACTGGCGGATTGCAGTGCCTTTGAAGTGCATTTCGCGGTGAACTTCAATGGCGAGTCCGATAAGGCCAGCGCCAAGGAATTTGCATCGCTGACCCTCGAAATTGCCCAGGAGGACCTGGTACTCGAAGCGCCCAAGGTGCGCGAAGCGGTAGGCTCGCAGCTCACGGTATACAACGGCCGCGATGGCGTGACGGTGCGAGTGGCCTATGACCTGATCAGCCCCGGCCATGCAATCAGCGTGTGCTGGAAACGCGCAGACGGTACCTGCCTGCCGCTGACCTCGAAGCCTGGCAGCAATGACCCGGATTACGTGGATTTCCATATCCCCCGGGAGGCGGTGATTCGTGGGATTGGCAAGACGGTGAAGATCAACTACACCGTTACCAGCCTGTGCAAAGTGGCGACTTCCCCGGATTTCGATCTGCAAATCAGTGTGCCGGTACGTTTGCCAGCGCCGGTGGTGCCGCAGGCAACCAACAATATTCTGGACTTGCGCACCTTTAATGGGAACGCGGATATCACCGTTGAACCCTGGTGGTTTATCTTGCCGGACCAGAAAGTATGGTTGCGGGGCGTCGGTACCCAAAAGAATGGCAACCCTTATACGATCAACGTTTACTTGGGGCAGGGGGTGACAGCAGGTGAAGCGAGTACAGGTTTGAAAAAGGCGCTACAGCGTTTCGAACTTGAGCTCTTGAAGGACCTCAGCCGCCTGATGTTTACCTGTAAGGTGACCGCCGATGGCAGTACCCATGAAAGTGAAGCGCTGGCGTTTCCGATTCTGGAGCTGATTATCCGGGCCAATTTCTTAACCGATTTTGATGATTTTGAGAGTTATCCGAACCAGGAGTATCTGGGGGCAGGGACTATCATCAATACGCGCTTATTGGATTTTGAATTACCAGCCTCATCTCCCCCTGGAATTGGGCTTCATCCAGTCAGAACTGCCGGAGAACTGGTGCCGGGAATGATTGAGGGCAAGGCATTGGCAGTGCGCTGCGGTAGCGCTAATACAATGCAGCTATCACGTCTGAAGTTTAAGTTCAGATGCGCGCGGGTGAGATTCGGTTATGCAAATACCGGCACCGATATCGCGACGTTCAGGTTCTTTGGTGAAAATAATCAGCTACTTGGGACACGTGAGGCAGCGACTAGGACCTGGGTCGATTTCGAGGCTGAAAACGGAGCAAAAATAGTCCGTATTGACGTTTTGTGTCTGGTGCATGGAGCGATTGATTCGCTAACCATCTGGCATGGTGGCGAGACTTATCGTCATTGAGCTAATGCCCGCCCTGCAGAAAAGGGGTGAGCAAACGCTCGGGTTCGGCCGTTAGGTATTGGACCAACGAGATACAAGAATGCCCGCTTTGTGCGGGCATTCTTGTTAGTGGCGTGTGGTTAATCCGAGTCACTTGGGCCCGAGGATTTTCCCCAACTTATCCGGCGACGGCGCCCCCTGCTGTTGCTGCAACTGGCCCTTGTCATCCAGATAGAAAATCGCTGGCGTGGCCGACAACTCCAGCTCTTCCATCAACTTCATATTGGCATCGAGCTTGGCCTGGATCTGGGCCGGAATCTTGGTCAGGGCCTTGAGCTTGCTGGCTTTGCCGGCAGACTCATGTTCTTCCAGGGCCTGGGCTGTGTCCTTGCTTGCCAGCAGCGCCGCCGATTTGCCCGGGCTGTCTTCGCGAATAATCCCGACCATGATGTGGCGCAACTGTACCTTGCCCGCCTTGACCCAGGGCCGTGCCTGTTCCCAGAACATGTTGCAGTACGGGCAGTTGGGGTCGCTGAACAGGTAGACGGTGCGCGGCGCGTTTTTATCGCCGTCCTGGATCCAGCTGCTCTGTTCCATCTTGGCCCAGATTTCCTTGGCCATTGGGGCGTAGACCAGTTTTTCCAGGGGCGCGGTGCTCAGGTCATTGCCCTTGGCGTCATACAGATTGCCGGCGATCACGTGTTGGCCGTCGGCGGTCAGGTACAGCGCCATGCCGCGGTTCTGGTATTGCGCGGCATAGCCCTTGAGCCCGCCCGGCGCGTCGAAGCTGCCGATGATCTTGGCGCCCTTGGCTTCGATCTGTTTGATCGGCGCCGGCCATTCTTCGGCGTGGACGAGGCTGGCAGCCAGGGTCAGGGGCAGCAGGGTTAGCAGGTGGCGGAGGCGGGGCATAAGGGTTTCCTTGCAGGGGCCGTCTTGGCGGCAGTCTTGTCCATGGGGTCGAAATATTCCATGGCGCGGGCCAGGCTGGCCTGGGACAGTTCGCCCAGGTGGCTGTTGATCAGCCGGCCATCGGCTTGATAGAAGAGGGTGGTCGGCAGGGCCATGGAACCCACGGCCTGGCCCAGGCGGCCACTGGCGTCGAACAGCACGTTGTCCAGGTTCAGGCCCTGGGTAGCCAGGTAGGTGCTGACGCTTTGCATGCTTTCGGCCTGGTTGACGAACAGGAAGGTCACGTCCGGCCGCTGCTTCTGGGCGTTTTCCAGTACCGGCATTTCCCGCCGGCAGGGCGGGCACCAGGTGGCCCAGAGGTTGATCACCAGCGGGCCGCCCTGGTAGTCAGCCAGTTGCACGGTTTCGCCATCGGCATTGCGCAGGGCGATGTCCGGCAGGCGCGTACCTTTTTCGTAGATGTTCAACGAGAAACTGGCCAGTGCCCAGAAGGCCAGGCCGCTGACCACACCGGCGCTAAGCGGTTTGCGCAGGGCCGGGCGGCGCCAGCTCCACAGCAGGGCGGCGATGATCAGCACGATCACCCCAGGCCAGGCCAGGAAACCGCCGTCGCGCAGGTCGACGATCTGCAACGGGTCGTCGCGGTAGTACGACCAGTACATCAAGACAAAGCCGATACGCGCACTGAGCATGCCCAGCAGGAACAGGCTGAACAGCACCGATTCGGGGTTCTCGCCGCCCCGCTTGGCCACGCGCCAGCCCACGACTGTGGCGAGGATCAGCGCACTGATCAGCAGCAGATGGTTCAAGGCAATGGCAAAGGTGCCGATGGTCAAGGTCAGCATCAGAGTGCTTCCCGGGTCTGGGTCCAGCGTTGCAGGAAGGCTGCGGCATCCACTTCGCCGGTGATGCGTTGGGCGCGGCGCTCTGCACCGTCGGGGCCGATCCAGACGAAGCTCGGTGGGCCAGGGACTTTGTAGCGACCCAGCAACTCACGGCTGGCGGCGTTGTCGGCGGTGACGTCCAGGCGCAGCAGGCGCACGTCCTTCAGGGCGTCCATCACTTCGGGTTTGCCGAACACCTGTTTTTCCATGATTTTGCACGACACACACCAGTCGGCGTAGTAGTCCAGCAGCACCCATTGGCCCTGGGCCTTGGCGCTGTCGAGCTGGGCTTGCAGGGCTACCGGGTCGTTGAGGGTGATAAAGCTGTCATGGGCAGTCGGCGCGCCGGCCACCGTCGAGCCACCGAAGACCTTGAGCGGCTGCCACAGGTCGTCGCTGCCACCGGCGGCGCCGATCACCAGGATCGCGCCCCACAGCCCCAGGACCAGGGAGCCGGCACCCAGTGCCTTGGCGATCAGCCCGTACTCACGGGCCAGGCTCCAGCCGCAGTAGGCCATGACCAGCGCCAGTACACCCCACAGGCCGAGCCACAGGCTTTCGTCGACGACCGGGCGAATCATCAACACGGCGGTCGCGAGGAACAGGAAGCCAAACACGCCCTTCAGCACGTTCATCCAGGTGCCCGGCTTGGGCAGGAAGCGATTGCCCACGGTCACCAGCAATAGCAAGGGCACACCGATACCGATGCCCATGGCAAACAGGATCAGGCCGCCGTGCAGGGCATTGCCGCTTTGCGCGATATACAGCAGGGCGCCGGCCAGGGGCGCGGTCATGCACGGGCCCACCAGCAGGCCGGACAAGGCGCCGAGCACCCCGGCGCCGACCAGGCTGCCGCCGTTTTGCTGGCGGCTGGCGTTATCCAGGCGATCGCGCAGGAAGGCCGGCAGTTGCAGTTCAAAGAAGCCGAACATCGGCAGGGCGAGGATCACAAACAACCCGGCGAAACTGCCGAGGATCCACGGGGTTTGCAGCAGCGCGGCGAGGTTGCTGCCGGCCAGCGCGGCCAGCACGCCGAGGGCGGCATACACCAGGGCCATGCACACCACATAACTGCTGGCCAGGGCAAAACCACGGCGTGGGCTGGCACCGCTGCCTACCACCAGGCCAGCAAGGATTGGCAGCATCGGCAGCGAGCACGGGGCGAACGCCAGCAGCAGGCCCAGGCCGAAGAACACCAACAGGCTCCAGCCCAGGCTGCGTTGTTGCAGGCCACTGGCCAGGCTTTCATCCTGGGCCTCGGCGGTGGCGGCCACGGCGGGGTTACCACCCAGGTCCACGGTGAGCGATTGCGGTGGGTAGCACAGGCCGGCATCGGCACAGCCCTGCCAGCCCAGCTTGACCTTGCCGGTGGCACCGGCCGGAAGCTTCACTTCCAGACCCTGGCGGTACACCTGTTGCTCGCCGAAGAACTCGTCGCTATGGGCTTCGCCCTGGGGCAGCACGGGCTGTTCGGCCAGGCCTTCGAATTTCATGCGTTGCTGGTACAGGTAATAACCGTCGGCAATCTGCCAATACAGCTGGGTTTCACCGGAAGCCAGGCGCTCGGAGGTAAAGGTGAAGGCCTTGCCTACCGGGAGGAACTCGGCCTTGGTCTCGAACGGATTGTTGCCAGGCGCGGCCTGGGCCAATCCGGTGAACAACACCAACAGGAAGATAAACAGATGCCGCATGGTCAAGCCTTAGTTCGATGCAAGTGGGGCACACAATGTGGGGTGCTGATTAACCGATGATTAACCGGGCTATTCTAGAGTGTAGGGATTTTCGAGGCGCGCCTCTTTTGCCGGCATAATGCGCGCTTAATCCGCCCTCCTTTAAATCAGCATTTTTGCAAAGGGTTCAGCATGCACGTACTGGTCTGTGAAGACGATGACCTGATTGCCAGTGGCATCGTTGCCGGTCTCGGCGCCCAGGGCTTTACGGTCGAGCGCGTAGCCACGGCCGCAGCCGCGCGGGCGATGCTCAAGGCGGCGGAGTTTGACATCATGGTGCTCGACCTCGGCCTGCCGGATGAAGACGGCCTGAAACTGCTGCAACAACAGCGCAGTGCAGGCCTGGAGATTCCGGTGCTGATCCTCACCGCGCGGGATTCGGTGACCAATCGGGTCGACGGCCTGCAGGCCGGCGCCGACGATTACCTGCTCAAGCCCTTCGACTTGCGTGAACTGGCGGCCCGCCTGCAAACCCTGCTGCGCCGGGTGGCCGGGCGTAGCGTCAACCTGATCGAGCATGGCCGGCTGACCTACAACCCCAGCAGCCGGGAAACCCTGTTGGGCGGCCAATCGGTGGACTTGTCCCGCCGTGAACAGGCGTTGTTGCAGGCACTGCTGCACAACCGTGGCCGGGTGCTGTCCAGCGAGCAGCTCAAAGACAGCGTCTACGGCTTTAACGACGAGTTGGAAAGCAACGCCCTCAACGTGCATATCCACCACCTGCGCCGCAAATTGGGCAATGGCATTGTCGAGACCGTGCGTGGCCTGGGCTACCGCCTGGGCCCGGCGGACGGTGGAGAGGACGCTTCGTGATGAGTCTGCGTCTGCGCCTGACGTTCAAGCTGGGCGCCGCTTTTGTGCTGATCTGGGTGCTGGCAGCGACCTGGATGCTCAACGACCTGCGTAACCAGATGATGTTTTCCCTGGATCAGCGGCTGGTGGCGTCGGCGCGCATGGTGGCCGGGCTGATGGAGCAGATGCCCGGCCTGGCCAGTGTGGGCGAGGGCAAACGCTTTGGCGCCGAGCAATTGAATGTGCCGGGGGGCATGGCGTGCCAGGTCAGTTCGCTGCGTGGCGAAGTCCTGGCGCGCAGCCATACCACCCCGGATCAGGGCCTGGAATCCCGGCAGAGTGGCTTTCGCGACCAGATCATCGACGGCGCCGCCTGGCGCAGCTTTACCCTGGCCCGGGGCGATTTGTTTATCACCACCGCCGACCGCCAGGTGGAGCGCGAGGCGCTGAATATGTCGATCCTGCTGGCGGCCTCGGTGCCGGTGGGCGTGGCTCTGCTGGGCTGCCTGTGCCTGTTGTGGCTGGGGATCGGCCAGAGCCTGGTGCCACTCAACCGTATGCGCGATGCCTTGATGCGCCGCAGCGCCGACTCCCTCGAGCCCTTGCAGATTCACCCGTTGCCCAGCGAGCTCAAGCCGTTGCTCGACACTCAGAACCAGCTGTTGCAACGCATCGCCAAGGCCATTGAGCGCGAGCGCCGGCTGACGGGCGATGCCGCCCACGAACTGCGCAGCCCCCTTACGGCGATCAAGACCCACCTGCAAGTGGCACGCATGACCGACGGCGCGGCCCGCGACCAATCCCTGGCCCATGCCGAGGAGGGCGCCGACCGCCTGCATCGCACCCTTGAGCAATTGCTGCTGCTGGCGCGGGTCGAGGGCAGCCTGTCGTTTGATGACGGCTTGCAGTCCAGCGCCGAGCAGGTGGCGCGCCTGGCGATCCAGGACGCCAACGCCGGCGACAACCGGCGCATCGACCTGATCTTGCCGGACAACCTGCCCGATAATCCGGTGGAAATGCCCGTGGGCCTGGCGGTTGCCGCCTTGCGCAACCTGCTGGATAACGCCCTGAGCCATACCCCGGCCGATACGCGGGTGGAATTGAGTGTGTTTACCCAGGGCAATCAGGTGGTGTTCCGCGTGCGCGACCACGGCGCGCCGATCTCCAGCGAAGACCTGCAACATCTGACTCAACGTTTCTGGCGCAATGGCAACAGCGGTGGTTGTGGCCTGGGCCTGGCCATCGTGCAGGCGATTGTCCAGCGCTGTTCCTGTTCCCTGGCCTTCGACAGCCAGCCCGACGGCCTGCGGGTCGACCTGGGGATGCCGCTGCGACGCTGATCTTTCCTTGCACCCACATAACTACCGCCATCCTCAGGCCCGGTGCTTCAGGATGGCGTTAATTTTTGTGTTTGCAGGTTTGCCGGCTGAATGACTCAGCCTGTATTGAAAAGGACAGCGCCTATGTTGGTCATCGACTCCACTTATCCCGCCCAGGATTTTAATCAACGCAATGGCGAAGCCGTGCGCCAGTTGGTGGTGCATTACACCGCCGCGCCCTTCGCCTCTTCCCTGCGCACCCTGACGCAGCAGGGTGTCAGTGCCCATTACCTGCTGCCCGACCCCCTCGAGGCGGGTTATCGAGACGCCGGCTACGACGAGTTGCGGGTATTTCAACTGGTGGATGAACATCAGCGCGCCTGGCATGCGGGGGCCAGTCATTGGGCGGGCCGCGATAACGTCAACACGCGCTCCATCGGCATCGAGATCGTCAATCTGGCTTGCGACGATGGTGGGGTTTTTACCTTTCCTGCCTACGGGGCGGAGCAAATCGAGGTACTGATCGCGCTGATCCACGACATTTGCGCCCGTCATCCGCAGATCGGCGCCACCGATATCGTCGGCCATTCGGATGTGGCGTTCTGGCGCAAAAGTGACCCGGGTCCACGGCTGCCCTGGCACGGCTTGTTCGAGGCGGGCATTGGCGCCTGGTTCGATGAAGAGGTCAAAAACGCCTATGTGCGCCGCTTTCGCATGGGCTTGCCCCAGGAGGTGGAGATCGAACGGGCCTTTCAGCGCTACGGCTACGCCCCGGCACGAAACCGCCAGGCGTTCCAGCAACGGGTGCGTGCGTTCCAGATGCACTTCCGGCCAGCCGACTATCGTGGGCAACTGGATATCGACACCTGCGCGATTCTCTATGCGTTGAACGAAAGGTACAGCAGTGCCGGCGAGTGAGCCATTCGCCGTTTTTTCAACGACCCAGGTGTAAATCCTCACGCCGCTGAAGCGTTTCCAGAACAGGAAATCCGTGCGCATGCCCTTTGGGGGCCAGACGTCAACGGGTTGGCAGTTTGGTCACCATCATCCGCGTATTGAGGGATCTAGAGATGTCAGTCGCTACCAGTCGCATTGACGATTTGCAGGTGTCGGCCAGCCCGACGCCGGCGGAAACGCTTTACCAGTTCGATGAATCACCGCTGCTGGCCCGCCAGCGCCTGCAGGAGTCCAATGCCCGCAGTTACCCACGGCGTATCCCCCTGGCACTCAAGCGGGCCAAGGGCATTTATGTCGAGGACGTCGAGGGGCGCAGTTTTATCGACTGCCTGGCCGGGGCCGGTACGTTGGCACTGGGGCATAACCACCCGGTGGTGATCGAGGCGATCCAGCAGGTGCTGCAGGACGAGTTGCCTCTGCATACCCTGGACTTGACCACGCCGGTCAAGGATCAGTTTGTGCAGGATCTGTTCGGCCTGCTGCCTGCGGAACTGGCGCGGGAGGCGAAGATCCAGTTTTGCGGGCCCACCGGCACCGATGCAGTGGAAGCCGCGCTGAAGCTGGTACGCACCGCCACGGGGCGCAGCACGGTGTTGTCGTTCCAGGGCGGTTATCACGGCATGAGCCAGGGCGCGTTGAGCCTGATGGGCTGTCTGGGGCCGAAAAAGCCATTGGGTGCCTTGCTGGCCAACGGCGTGCAGTTCCTGCCATTCCCCTATGACTACCGGTGCCCGTTCGGCCTGGGTGGGGCAGAGGGGGTCAAGGTCAACCTGCATTACCTGGAAAACCTGCTCAACGACCCGGAGGCCGGCGTATTGCTACCGGCGGCGGTGATCGTCGAAGTGGTGCAGGGCGAGGGCGGCGTGATCCCGGCCGACCTCGACTGGCTGCGCGGCCTGCGGCGGATTACCGAGCAGGCCGGGGTGGCGCTGATCGTGGATGAGATCCAGAGTGGTTTCGGGCGCACCGGCAAGATGTTTGCCTTTGAACATGCCGGCATTGTTCCGGATGTGGTGGTGTTGTCCAAAGCCATTGGCGGCAGCCTGCCGCTGGCGGTGGTGGTCTATCGCGAGTGGCTCGACACCTGGCTGCCGGGCGCCCATGCCGGCACCTTCCGGGGTAATCAGATGGCCATGGCGGCGGGGTCGGCGGTGATGCGCTACCTCAAGCAGCACAACGTGGCCGACCACGCCGCCGCCATGGGTGAGCGCTTGAGTGAACATCTGCGCATCCTGCAGCGGGACTTTCCACAACTGGGGGATATCCGCGGGCGCGGCCTGATGCTGGGCGTGGAACTGGTGAACCCGAGCGGCACGCCGGATGTCCAGGGGCACCCGCCGGTCCATCGACAATTGGCGCCGCTGGTACAGCGCGAGTGCCTCAAGCGCGGGTTGATTCTGGAGCTGGGCGGGCGCCATGGCAGCGTGGTGCGTTTCCTGCCGCCGCTGGTCATCACCGCCGCAGAAATCGACCGCGTGGCAGAGATCTTCGGCCGGGCTTTGGCGGCGGCCGTAGCCAGCCTCTAATTTTCCTGCGCCGCTATACGTTCCTACATACATCAGCCACGCGCAGTGCGTGGCAGCCTTTGAGTGACGGAGAACCGCAATGACCTCAGTATTTGACCGCGAAGACATCCTGTTCCAGGTGGTGGTCAACCATGAAGAACAGTATTCCATCTGGCCCGACTACAAGGCCGTGCCAGAGGGCTGGCGCACCGTGGGTAAAAGCGGGATGAAGAAAGAGTGCCTGGCTTACATCGAAGAAGTCTGGACTGATATGCGCCCGCTGAGCTTGCGCCAGAAGATGGATGCGCAGGTTGTTGCTGGCTGAACACAAGCAAATGTGGGAGCGGGCTTGCCTGCGATGGGCATAGGTAGCTACACAATCTTCTGGGTTTGTGTACATATCCGTTGTTGCGGTTATGGCGGCTATTGGTTCCGCCCTTACGGCGGGTCACTTTTGGAAAAGAGCCCGGAGTGCCGGCCCAGCCAAAAGTAACCAAAAGGGCTCTTACCCCACCACTCGGCACCTCGCCCAGGCTCGGTGTGCCCGCCATCCGACATTGATTTGGGGGGCCGCCGCGATGGGCCATCCATGGCCCAGCGCGGCTAACCCGGCGTCCTGCCGGGTTACCCCCCAAATCAAAATCGGATGACGGCCAGCGTGGTTTAACGGGGCGCCTAAGATCAAAATCACAAGCAAAGCGAGGCGGCCTGACAGCCGACCTGATCGTCGAGGCGTGAGCGTGTACCTGTGGGAGCTGGCTTGCCTGCGATGGCGGTGTACCAGCCAATACATTTATCGACTGATACACCGCCATCGCAGGCAAGCCAGCTCCCACAGGGGAATGCAGCTTCGCACCCCGGCTTTGCTGTTGCTCCGCTTTTGATCTGGCTTTTGATCTTGATCTCAGGCGCCCCGTTAAACCACGATGGCCGCAGGCAGGTATTGCGCAGTGGGCACCCCGGCATGGATGCCGGGGTAGCCGCGACACGGCCATGGATGGCCGATCGCGGCGGGCCCACGGAGCAATGCCTGACTGCGGGCATGCCGAGCCTAGGCGAGGCACCGAGTGGTGGGGCAGGAGCCCTTTTGGTTACTTTTGGCTGGGCCGGCACTCCGGGCTCTTTTCCAAAAGTGACCCGCCGTTGAACTGCCCCCCGAATGTTGGACACCTGACCCCTCGGGAGGGTGTTCCATGACGAAATACAACCTAGCGCTCAAGCAATCACTGATTGAAGAGTGTCTGTCTGCCAGTAGCGTTCATGAGGTGGCCCTCAGGCATGGCTTGAGTCCATCGCTACTGCGGCGCTGGATCAAGGGTTTTGAAAAGCACGGTTCCTCTGGCTTGATTGCTAAGTACAGCCATTACGATGCCCAGTTTAAATTGAAGGTTTTGCAGTGCATCGAACAAGACGGACTGTCGGCCCAACAGGCCTGTATACAGTTTGATATCCGTGGCCCAAGCAGTATCAGGCAGTGGCAAAAGCTGTACGATGAGGGCGGCGTAGAAGCGCTACAACCGCATCGTCTTCAAGAGTCCAGCATGCCCCGCAAACCTTCCAGACAACCCAAAGCAAGTCCTGCTCTTCCTGCGGACGCAGAGCTGACCCCTGAACAAATGCTCGCAGAACTGGCCTATCTGCGCGCGGAGAATGCCTATTTAAAAAAGCTCGATGCCTTAATCCAAGCGGATCCCCGTACTGCGCAGCCAAAAAAACGCAGGCCGTCCAAGGATTGAGGCATGAGCATCCACTTGCTCTGTTGCTACGTGCAGCGGGACTTGCACGCAGCACCTTCTATTACCAAAGCAAAACACTGCTAACCGACAAGCATGCCGACCTTAAAGATCGCATCCGCAGCGTCTTTCACGGGAATAAGGGGCGTTACGGCTACCGCCGTATCACTGCGACCCTTGGAAACAGTGGTGAGTTGATCAATCACAAAAAGGTGCATCGGCTGATGCAGATAATGGGCCTCAAGTCGCTGGTCAAAGTGAAGAAATATCGCTCTTACCGAGGTGCTGAAGGGCTTGTTGCGCCTGATCTACTAAAGCGCGAATTTAAGGCAGAAGCCCCTAACCAGAAATGGGTAACCGACGTGACGGAGTTCAAGGTGAAGGGGCAAAAGCTGTTTCTCTCGCCTCTCATGGATTTGTACAACGGCGAGATCCTGGCCTACCAGATCAACCGACGTCCCGAATTCAGGATGGTCTCGATGATGAAAAAGCCTTCGGGCGACTGAGTCGAGATGAAAAACCAATACTGCACTCTGACCAGGGTTGGCAGTACAGGCAGCCTACCTACCGACATATGCTGGCCGAAAAGAGCATCGAGCAGAGCATGTCGCGCAAGGGTAATTGCTTGGACAATGCCGCCATGGAAAGCTTTTTCGGCACACTCAAGAGCGAGTTTTTCTATCTGGAATCATTTGAGAGTGTGGAGCAGCTGGCATCAGGCATAGAGGATTACATTGCCTACTACAACCAAGACCGCATAAGCCTCAGACTGAATGGCTTGAGTCCGGTACAATTTCGTATCCAGACGCTGAATCAATAGCGTCCCTGTCCAACATTCGGGGGGCAGTTCACGTAAGGGCGGAACCCTAAGTGGCCGTGACCGCAGCAACGGATATGTAAACAAACCCAATAAGCACTAGATAAAAGAGTTGTGTAGATACCTATGCCGCGATGGCTAAGTGTCAGTCGATACATTAGTTGACTGATACACCGCCATCGCGGGCAAGCCCGCTCCCACACAACCCCGCTCCCACATAAGCTCGCACACACACAGGGGTATTGCCTTGCTTTCAGGGCACCAAGGCCTTGATCACCTGATCCACATTCCCTTCCAATTCCGCTACCGGGTCCGCACCGTCAGTACCCAGCACCAGCAACTTCGACCCCCCTGCACTGATAGCCGCTTTCACCGCCTCAGCCGGTTGGCGATGGTGCAGCACTAACGCCACGTCGTTGTCCTTCAGGCTGGTCGTCAGCATTTGTAGCGCCTGCGCAGACCACTCGGCATCCGGCCGCGGATCGGTGCTGACCAACTCCAGATTCAACCCACTTACCAAATAAGCAAAATGATCACTCAGGCTGACCACGCTCAGGTTGTCGGCCTGGGCCAGGCGGGCCTCGCTGTCGGCAGTCAGCTTGAGCAGGCGTTGCTTGAGGCTGGCCAGGTTGCCGTTGATCTGGGCCTTGGCGCCGGGCGCCAGCCTGCTCAGGTCGGCAGCCATGACATCGGCCATGCGCCCCAGGTTGTTGCTCGACTGCCACGGCTGGCTATTGAGGCCATCCACAGTCCCCGGTTGCAGGGCCACGCCTGGCAGACCGCCGTCTACCGGGCGCGCCGCGTCCACTTCGACAATGCGGATATTGCTGCGCCGGGCCACTGGGTACAGCGGGTCATCCGGCCACAGTGAGCGCAGGCCGATCGCCGCATCGGCGTCCAGCGCCAGGCTATGCAAGGCGGGCGCGCCACGCCCGGTAAAGTACGAGGTCTGGCGCGAACCCGGCAGGTTGGCCGGTGCCGCACGCTCCAGCTTGACCGCAGTGCCCTTGAGCAGGGCGGCGGCCAGGCCGTAGGTCACGGGCAAGGCCGCGAGGACTTTGACCGGTTTGGCGGCGTGGGCGGCGACCGGCAGGGGTTTGGTCGTTTCGGCTGCCAGTAGCGGGGTGCTGATCAGGCAGGCGATGGCCAGGGCGAGGGGGCGTAGAACGGGGCGCATTATCCGAGATTCCCTTTCAGGCTGGGGACCGTGCCGCGCGCGATGGCGGCCAGGGCGAAGGCGATACCGGCGACGAGGATGATCGCGGCACCGGACGGGATAGGCAGGTCGAAGATGATTGGCAACAGAATCCCGCACAGGGTGCTGAGCGTGGCAATCACCACCGAGATCCAGAAGAAGCCCTTGAGTGACTGGCTCAACAGCCGAGCCGCGGCGGCCGGGATCACCAGCAGTGCGCCTACCAGGATCGCACCGATGACCTTGACCGCCGCCACCGTGATCAAGGTCACCAGGATCACGAACAGGTAGTCCAGGGTCTTCACCGCCACGCCACGCACGGCAGCCAGTTGCGGGTTGAAGCTGGCGAGCATGATGCGGTTGTACAGCGGCAACGCCAGGGCCATCACCAGTGAGCCGACCACCGCCAGCACCGCCAGGTCATTGCCGTTGACGGTCAGGACCGAACCAAACAGCACGTTTTCCAGGATATGCACGTTGATCTTGCCCGCCAGGATCAGCAACAGGCTCGCGCCCAGGGCCAGGGACACCGAGAGGAACACGCCGATCAGCGTATCGGGGGCCAGGCCGGTGCGGTTGCGCAGGTAATTGAGCAGGATGCCGAACAACAGGCAGTAGCCGAACAGGCTGCCGTAAGGCCCGGTGTAGGGTTCCCCCAGCAGAATGCCCACGGCCACGCCGGTCAGTGCAGCATGGCCGACGGCTTCGGAGAAAAACGCAAAGCGCTTGACCACCACCAGCGTGCCCAGGCCACCGAGTACCGGGCCGATCAACAGGCCGGCGAGCAAGGCATTGACCACAAACCCATAGGCCAGGGCTTCCGGCAAGTAGCCGGAGGAAGCCCAGCCCTGGACCATCAAGCGAAAGGCTTCGTAGCTCATTGGGCTGCGCTCCGTGGGTGAGTGGAAAACAGCGTCAGCAGGCGTTCCGGGGTCAGTGCCTCCTTGGGCGTGGCATCAAACAGCAGGCGGCGGTTCAGGCCGGTGACGCGATCCGCCAGGCGGCCCACGGCCTCCAGGTCGTGTTCGATCCACAGCACGGTAATCCCGGCCTGGCGCCAGTCGCCCAGCAGGCGTTCGAACACCTGGATCCCGGCTTCGTCGAGGGCCGACATCGGTTCATCGAGTACCAGCAGTTGCGGCGCCGGGATCAAACCCTGGGCCAGCAGCACACGCTGGCGCTCGCCGCCGGACAGCGCACCCATGCGGCGCTTGCGCTTGTCTTGCATGCCCACGCGCTCCAGCGCCTCGCCAATCGCCCCGGCGTAATGCCGGGACAAGCCGAGAAACGCCGGGCGCCGCTGGCACATGGCAGCCATGAAGTCGTCGACGGTCATTGGCAGGCCACGGTCGAACTCCAGGGCCTGGGGCACGTAGCCGATGGTGCCGGGAGTGTTCGGCCAGTGCAGGCTCAATTGGCCCTGGTGTGGCGTCTGCCCCAGCAGGGTCTTGATCAGCGAGCTCTTGCCGCCGCCGTTGGGGCCGACCAGGGCGTGGATGCTGCCCGGTTGTACCTGGAAGCTGACGCTATCGAGGATCGCGGTACGGCCCAGGGTCAGCGAGACGTTATCGAACTCAATCGTCGGGCCGATGCTGGCCACATTCAGGTGTTCAGCCGCGGTCATGCCCCCGACTCCTGGATCGCCCGGACCACGGTATTGAGGTTGCCGGTCATTTCCACTTCGTACTTCTCGGCGCTGTATTCGCCGTAGGAAATATGCGACAGCGGGTACAGTTTGACCCCCGACTCACGCTGGATGGTATCGACGTAGGAGGACGGGAAATCCATCTCCGAGAAGATCACCTTGACGTCCAGCTCGCGCAGTTGGTCGATGGTTTTCTTCAATTGGCTCGGGCTTGGCTCGATGCCGTGGGCCGGTTCGACCACGGCGGTCACTTCGAGGCCGAACTCGCGCAACAGGTAGTCGTAGGCGGCGTGCACCGTGGCCACCCGCAGATCGGCGTTGGGCGCGCTGGTGAGCTTGGCCAGGGCGTCGGCGCGCATCTGGCGCAGGCGCTTGCCGTAGGCACGGGCGTTCTGGGTATAGGCCTTGGCGTTGTCCGGGTCGAGCTTGCCCAGTTCCCGGGCGATGTTGTTGACCTGGGCGATGGACGCGCTGATGGACAGGAAGGTGTGCGGGTTGACCACCTTGCCGGCGCCGCGGGCCGCGTTGCCGGTGGCGGCCAGCAGCGGCACATTGGCGTTGGCCTCGATCACCGGGATGTCCGGACGCTCGCTGGTGGCGATCATGCGGTCGGCAAAATCGTCATGGCCGACGCCATTGAGCACGATCACGTCCAGGGTGCCAATGCGCTTGATGTCTTCGGCGCGCGGTTCGTAGGCATGGGGGTTGAAGCCGGCCGGAATCAGCGGCACCACTTCGGCCTTGTCGCCGACGATATTTGCCACGTAGCTGTAGTAAGGGTGCAGGGTGATACCGATACGCAGGCGCTTGGCCGCCTCGGCATTGGCCAGGGGGCTCAGCAACACGCTGAACAGGCCCACCAGCAGCAGGCGGAGTAAGGGAGATGACATAGACATGGGTAATCGATCTTCTCTCGGAGACAGCATGAATTCAGTGGCGATGCTGGCGGGTGACGCCAGCGTCGAATTGCGCAACGACCTGCTGCCAGCCAGCGGCGATCAGCCCCTGGTCGCTCAGGTCGGTGGGGGCGGCCAGGTTGGCGCTGCGGTTGAGCCAGATATCCGGCTCGGCGCCGTTGACGCGCATCAGCAGTGAGCCGCTGGTGTCGTTGGCCTGGCTCAGGCCCAGGTACGCCGCTGGCGCCAGCAACTGCCAGTGGTGGTCGCCACGGCTGACCGAACTGGCGTCCTGGGCGAAGGGCGCGAAGCCTTCTTCGGCCAGTTGCGCCGGCGTCGGCAGGGTGCTTTGTTCCTGCGCCAGCAACTGGATTTCATCCAGGGTCACCCGCAGGTCGGCATAGATGCCTTGCTCGGCCGCGCTCAGGTCGCGGCGGGCGTCCAGCTGGTGGCTGGCCACGGCCTCGACGGCCTGGGTTTCGCCGTGCAGGGACACCACCGTGCCGGCGACGGCCAGGATGATCAGGCACAGCAGCAGGACGTAGAGGGTTTCGTGCCCGGCACCGGCGGGCCGGATTACCTGGGTGCTGCCTGGGTTCATGGGGGTCATGGCGCCTGGATATCCGCTTGGTCGATCTCGACAACGTGGCCGGGACCGGCGTCAAACAGCACATAGAATTCGGCGGCAGGTTTTTTGAAGGTCAACGTCGAGTCGGGCCCCAGCTTGCCGGGCACCAGGATGGTTTCGTCGTAGCCGATCACATCCAGGGTCACGCCGGGCGCGCCGCTGCCGTCGGAAAAACCACCGGTGCACTGGATCTGTTCGCCGGGGATCTCCTTGCATTCGCACATCGGGTTGTGGGCCAGGGCGTAGTTGCTTGCACCCAGGCTGAGGATCAGCACGGCGCAGGCGCGGGTCAGGCGCAGTAAAGTCATGGTTTAACTCCTTGCTTGTTCAACCAGGCGACGGTGGCAGGCGAAGCCTGACTCAAGGGAATGGAGGCCTGCTGCATGCTGCCGTCCCAGCCTTCCATGGTGATCCACAGTTCGGCGTCGGGCGGGGTGCGTTCCGGGATCGGCAGCACAGCGCCCATGCGGTACGGGGTGCCGAAGAAAATCACCCCGGCGGCCCGCAGGCTGCGGGGCTTGCCGATGCGCAGGTAGGTGGCCTTGACCTGGTCGCCACAGGTGGCGCACAGGGCGGCGTTGAAGGATTTCATCGGGCCGGCCGGGTCGGGGCGGGGCGCTTCATTGCGCAACTCGGCGAGGGTAATGCTCCACGGGCCGACCTGCACTTCACCGACCTCGCGCTCGCCCAGGCCGGCGTCGCCGCGAAACAGTGCGACGTCGGCAAAGTACTTGGGCATAAAGCCCAGGGGCACCAGCAACAGCAGGATATTGATGTGAAAGCGCCATTTGAGCCAGAAGGCGCGCAGTGGCGAGGGCGCTTGAACGGTGGTGGCCTTGCTCATTATTTGCCCTCCGAGGTTTCAGCCTGCATGGCGCCGATGGGGTTGGCCGGCGCCGTATTGCGCGTAGCCTTGGTGCTGCGCTTGAGCGCGTGCAGCGTGGCCAGGGCCGTGCGCTTGCTCCAGATCAACAGACCGCTGAGGACCATCATGCTCAGCAACAGGCCGAAGAAGAACCAGACCAGCTTGATCCAGATCCCGCCAAAGTCGCCGGTGTGCAGCGGGCGCATGGACTCGGTGACGAACTCCAGGCCCGAGCGGTCGGACAGCAGGTGCGTGGCGGCGATTTCACCGTTGTAGGGGTTGATGTCGGCCGTCTGGAACATCAGCGGGTACCAGCCGCGGCCGCCGATGCTCAAGTGACTGTAGGCATTGCTTGGCAGGCCG
Organism: Pseudomonas sp. FP818; assembly: GCF_030687335.1. Classification (NCBI taxonomy): domain Bacteria; kingdom Pseudomonadati; phylum Pseudomonadota; class Gammaproteobacteria; order Pseudomonadales; family Pseudomonadaceae; genus Pseudomonas; species Pseudomonas sp. FP818. Next base: position 2,086,866 of record NZ_CP117427.1, read on the forward strand.
ACGAAGCTGACGTCGAAGCCGGGGATACGCTGGGTGGCAATGTTGATGGCATCGTCCAGGGCGATCATCGGTGCCGGTACACCGGGGGCCGACAGCGGCACCTTGTCCCGGGAGATCACCGGCACGATCGGCTGGCTGGAGATGGTGATCTGGTTGTCCGCGAGAAGCGCCTGGATCAAGAACCAGGTGCCGGTGATGGAAATCACCGCGATAAACCAGATCGACCAGATGCCGCTCAGGCGGTGGAAGTCGCCCCAGAAAATCCGCGCCCCATGCTTGAAGCGCAGGGTTGGCTTGAAGAACCCTTTCCAGAACCGTTTGTACACCACCAGGCCTGTGACCAGCGAGGCGAGCATCGGCAGCCCGAGGAACGACACCAGGTACCAGCCCCAACTGAAGCCATTGGTAAACGGCACCAGCCACCAGCCATGCAAGGCGCGGGTGAACTGGCGGAAGTTGAACGATGGGCTGATGCCCTGGATGACCCCCGTGTACGGGTTGACGTAGACCGCCACGGAGCGGCCGTCGGGGTAGCTGATGTCGACGTCGAGCGCAAAATGCGATTCGTCCGGACGGACGATGGACTCGACAATGGCCTTTGGCTCGGCCTGCTTGATCGCGGCGAGGATCTGGTCGTAAGTGAGCAGTTCGGCATCGTCCGATGGCTTGCTGGCGCGCATTTCCGGGTTGGCCAGCCAGACGATTTCCTGGCTGACCACCGCCAGGGTCCCGGTGACGCAGACGATCAGTACGAAGAACCAGATGGGCAATGCCAGCCAGCTGTGTGGACGAGAAACCAGAGTTTGGAGCGTGACTTCTTCGACATGTCTATGGGGGTCTTGATCGGAGGAGGGCAGAAAAGGCCCGGGAAAGGCCGGTCGTAGCTTTTGCTTACGCGACGGGCTGTATCTAAGTTAAGACGGATGAGAATCGCAAAACCCTAAGGCGCAAATGAAAGCAAATGTTTCAGGTGCGCGGGAACCCCCTGTTGGGGCTCATTGCTGTTCAGTTAGTCAGCACAAAAAAGTGTGGCGAGGGGGCTTGCCCGCGTTGGGCTGCGCAGCAGCCCCAAAACCTGGCTACTCGATGTTTCTGCAAGAGTCAGGTGGTCTTGCTGGTCGGGGCAGCTACGCAGCCCCGCGCGGGCTTTAGGGGATCGGGGCTTATGCAAACAGCTCTTTGGCGCGCTTGTGAATCTGTTCCTCGGTCAGCTCTTCTATATGAGTGGCGAGGAACCAGACGTGTCCGAAGGGATCCCTCAACGTGCCGGAGCGGTCGCCGTAGAATTGATCCTTGGGTTCGGAAATAGCCGTGCCGCCTGCCGCGATCGCCTGTTTGTACTGTGCGTCGACGTCCTTCACATACAGATGCAGGCCAACGCTGGTGGGGTGCGCTCCAGGGCTGCCGAAGGCCATTTCATCACAGGGCGAGGCCAGCATAATCGGCGAATCGCCAATGCGCAGTTCGGCATGGCCGACCTTGCCGTCTGGCATGTCCAGGCGCATGAAAACGGTGGCATCGAAGGCTTTTTGGTAGAACTCGATGGCTTCAGCTGCCTTGTCGATGCCCAGGTAGGGCGTGATGCTGTGGTAGCCATCGGGAATGGGTTTAACGCTCATTTCGCTCTCCTTGAGGGGGGGGGAGGGGCCGGGTCTTCCGGTCTTTTCACTATAGGTCAGGCCATTCGTGGCCTGCGGGCAACCGACGACTGCCCTGTAAAGGTGCATTCAACAGTTTCTCAAACAGAGGCTTGACCTTAACTTAACTAGAGGTTTTACCCTGCGTGGCACCTACAGCTAAAGGGGATTTGTCATGCAAGCTTCAGTGAAAAGTCATGGTTTTACCCAAGTGATCGAGTTTCAGATCGAGCCCCGGCAGCAGTCCGCGCTGGTATTGGCGCTGTCCGAGCAGACCGAGCGCCTGGCCCAAGGCCATGAGGGGTTTCTGAGTGCCAGTGTGCTGGTCAGTGATGACGGGCGGCGGGTGCTCAACTACCTGCAATGGCAGGCACGCGAAGACGGTGATACGGCGTTCCAGCGGCTGGAGCGCGAGGGCGAGAACTTCTGGGCATTGATTCGTGCCCATCGGGCCACTGCCGTGACCTTTGGCTCATTCCAAGTGCTGCGCAGTATCGAGCGCAGCGCCGACAACGCGTTGGCGTGCAGCCTATATCGATAGATGCAGCATGCGCTCACCTTGCAGGCTTCCCTCTGGGCGGCGCTTGTTGACCGCCAGTTCGCCGATCTTGATCAGGCGCGTACGCGTGATATTGCGGCTCAGGCCCAGCAGGTTGGCGGTGTGTACCTGGTTGTAGTGGCTGAAGCGGTAGGCGGCGCGTAGCAATGCGTCCTCGACTTTCTCATGCAAGGCACCGGCCTGTTCGTCAAACAGTTTCTGGAAGGCACGCTCCAGCAAGGCTTCGGCACTGTGGTCGAGGCTGTGCTGGCTATCATCCTGGCGCTCGATGCGCATGTTCGACAGGCGCAGGTCATCGCGTTCAATCAGGCCATTGCGGCAAATCAGCAAGGTGTGATGAATGACGTTTTCCAGCTCGCGGATATTGCCCGGCCAGCTGTAGCCTTTGAGCTTGTGCTCGGCTTCGGGGCTGAGGGTGATGGGGCCGTAGCCCAGGCGCTGGCTGTAGGCGTCGATAAAGTGCCGGGTCAGGGGCAGGATATCGCCGGGGCGTTCGCGCAAGGGGCTCAGTTCCAGGCTGACCACGTCCAGGCGGTAGTACAGGTCTTCACGGAAATGCCCGGCATTGATGGCTTTTTCCAGTTGCACATTGGTCGCCGCCAGCACCCGCACATCAATCGGAATGCTCTTGCGTGAGCCCAGGCGCACCACTTCGCGTTCTTGCAGGACGCGCAGCAGCTTGACCTGGATGGCCATGGGCAGATCACCGATCTCATCGAGGAACAGGGTGCCGCCGTCGGCCTCCTCGAACCAGCCAGCCTTGGCGCCGAGAGCGCCGGTGAACGCGCCTTTTTCATGGCCGAACAACTCCGCTTCCACCAGGGATTCGGAAAACGCCCCACAATTCACCGCCACGAACGGTCGGTTGCGCCTGGCGCTGAGGTTATGGATATGGCGGGCCACCAGCTCTTTGCCGGTGCCGGTTTCGCCGATGATCAGCACGCTGGCTTCGCTGGGCGCCACTTGCTGGATATGCGCGAGCAAGGCCCGGGATTTGGGGTCTTCGAAGACTTGCGCGGTGGCGCGAATCGACGTGGCGAGTGCGGGCGAGGGCGCAAGGGTCAAAAGCTGCATGGGCACCTCAAGGAATAGGACGTGGATGTCGGCAGGGGCTGGCCCAACGCGGTGCGCCACCTCGTACCAGGCCTGCGCCGCTTGCAGGCGTTCAGTGGCGAGGCCGAGCGGCTCGTGGAGGCAGTTGCGACGCTGGGAGTCTGTTATAGAGGGTCTTTTTTATTCCGCAAACAAATGTGTTTATATATTTATAGAACAAAAAGAAATATGAAGGATTGACTGATAGCGACTATCACAGAGGATGATTTTTCCCGATGCAAAGGCGGGAGTAGCCTGTGTCCATTGCCTCAACGCCCAATTCGCAGGACCTTCGTCATGAACCATTCACTTTCTGTTGCCTTGTTGCTGGTCGCCTCTTTTCTTGCTGGTTGTGCGACCCATCCGGCGCCTGAATTGCGCCCGTACTCCGCCGAGGAGAGCCGGCAATTGGCAATGGAAGGGCTGAACCGGCGGGGTTTGTCGTTTGATGAATATCAACAGAAGAAAACTGAACTCGCAGCCCGGCCACAGGCGCCAATGGGCTTTGATCGCCAGGGTGCAATGAATGCCGAGCGCAACGTTACCCTGCATGACCGTCCGAGCTGAGACAAACTGCGGCGTCCCAGAGCCCGAGGTTCCGTACAGGAACTTCGGGCTTTTTGTTTTCCATCCTTTTCGTCGAGCCTGTTAAGCTCAATTTCAGGAGCGTTCCTACGCACTTTTAAATAAAGTGGTCTTTCTTTAACGGCATCCGATCAGGTTAACCTGACGAACTCTGTACTGGTCGCTGCCCCTGAGACGCTGATCTCGGGAACATGCTCTGCGGGTCTCTAAACGTCATGAATAAACGTCCTCTGTATTTTGACTACGCCGCCACCACCCCGGTGGATGAGCGGGTCATCCAGGTCATGGTCGAGTGCCTGGGTTTCAACGCCAATTTCGGTAACCCTGCGTCCAGCTCCCATGCGTTTGGCCAACAGGCCCGGCACACGGTCGAGCAGGCGCGCCGTCAGGTGGCGGAGTTGGTCGGCGCCCAGGCCGAGCAGATCGTCTGGACCTCGGGTGCTACCGAATCCAACAACCTTGCGCTCAAGGGTGTGACCCAGGCGCGGGGCGTGGCCGGTGGCCATATCATCACCAGTCAGATCGAGCACAAGGCAACGCTGGACACCGCCCGCCAATTGCAGCAAGCCGGGATTGCGGTGACCTACCTGGTGCCGGATGCCGATGGCCTGATTACCGTCGAGGCGGTCAGCCAGGCGCTGCGCGAAGACACGTTTTTGGTGTCGTTGATGCTGGTCAACAATGAGCTGGGCACGCTCAACGACATCCCGGCCATTGGTGCGCGGGTGCGTGAGCATGGCGCGCTGCTGCATGTGGACGCGGCGCAAGGGGCGGGCAAAGTCGAGATCGACCTGGCGCACTGGCCGGTGGACCTGATGTCGTTTTCGGCGCATAAACTGTATGGCCCCAAAGGCATCGGTGCGCTGTATGTCGGGCCGCGGGCGCAGCAGAACGTCACGGCGCAGATCCATGGCGGTGGTCACGAAGGCGGGCTGCGCTCGGGAACCCTGGCGACTCACCAGATTGCAGGCATGGGCAGTGCCTTCGCGTTGGCCGCGCAATCCTTTGCCGAAGAGTCGGCAGGTATTGTCGCCCTGCGCCAGCGTTTGCTTGAGCAATTGCTGGACATTCCCGGCGTGCGCCTGAACGGCAGCGCCACCCAGCGGATCCCCCACACCTTGAGCCTGACCTTCAGCGAAGGCGAGTTCAATTCGGCGGTCTTGAGCGCCGGGATCGCTTTTTCGGCGACCTCTGCCTGCAATTCGGCCAGCAATGCGCCCTCCCATGTACTGCTTGCCCTGGGGCATGATGCGCGCAGTGCCGGTCGCACCATTCGCTTGAGCCTGGGGCGGTTTACCACCGGGCAGGATATCGATCAGGCGGTGCAATTGATCAAGAACTCGTTGGCCAGCGCACCGGCCTTTTGGGCGGTTTGAAATACATAACAATTATGAGTGCTTAGCAGGAGAGATGATGAGTACGCAGCCTTTGCCCCATGGAACGGTTCCCCAGCGCCTGGCGCGCACCCGCGAGTTGATGAAGCGGGAGGGCATTGATGCCCTGCTGGTGCCATCGGCCGACCCGCACCTGTCCGAATACTTGCCGGGCTACTGGCAGGGCCGGCAATGGTTGTCGGGGTTTCATGGCTCGGTCGGCACGCTGATTGTCACGGCTGATTTCGCCGGCGTCTGGGCAGACAGCCGTTACTGGGAGCAGGCGACCAAGGAACTCAACGGCAGCGGCATTGAGTTGGTGAAGTTGCAACCGGGGCAGCCCGGCCCGCTGGAGTGGCTGGGGGAGCAAACCCCGGAAGGCGGGGTGGTGGCCGTGGATGGCGCGGTGATGGCTGTTGCGTCGGCCCGTACCCTGGGCGGCAAGCTGGCTGAGCGGGGCGCGCGCCTGCGTACCGATATTGATTTGTTGAGCGAGGTCTGGACCGACCGCCCAGCGCTGCCCAACCAGCCGATCTACCAGCACCTGCCGCCCCAGGCCACCGTCAGCCGAGGCGAAAAACTCGCGGCACTGCGCGCCAGCCTGAAGGAAAAGGGCGCGGATTGGCATTTTATTGCCACCCTGGATGACATCGCCTGGCTGTTTAACCTGCGCGGCGCAGATGTTTCGTTCAACCCGGTGTTTGTCTCGTTCGCCCTGATCAACCAGCAGCAGGCCACGCTGTTTGTTGCCCTCGGCAAGGTCGATGCCCAGTTGCGTGGGGTGCTGGAACAGGATGGCGTGACGCTGCGGGACTACAGTGAAGTGGCCGCGGCCCTGGCTGAAGTGCCGGACGGGGCCAGCCTGCAGGTGGACCCTGCACGCGTGACGGCGGGGCTGCTGGAGAATCTGGCCAGTGGCGTGAAGCTGGTCGAAGGCCTCAACCCGACTACATTGGCCAAGTCCCGTAAAAGCCTGGCGGATGCCGAGCATATTCGCCGGGCCATGGAGCAGGATGGCGCGGCGTTGTGCGAGTTTTTCGCCTGGCTGGACTCGGCCTTGGGCCGCGAGCGCATCACTGAGCTGACCATTGATGAACACCTGACGGCCGCGCGTACCCGTCGTCCGGATTATGTGTCGTTGAGCTTCAATACCATCGCCGCGTTCAATGGCAATGGCGCGATGCCCCATTACCATGCCACCGAAGAAGAACACGCGGTGATCGAAGGCGATGGCCTGCTGCTGATTGATTCGGGCGGCCAGTACCTGGGCGGCACCACAGATATCACGCGGATGGTGCCCATCGGCACGCCGAGCGAGGAACAAAAGCGCGATTGCACGCGGGTGCTCAAGGGCGTGATTGCCTTGTCGCGCGCGCAGTTTCCCAAGGGCATCCTCTCGCCATTGCTGGACGCCATCGCCCGCGCACCGATCTGGGCCGAAGGCGTGGATTATGGTCACGGCACCGGTCACGGGGTGGGCTACTTCCTTAATGTCCATGAAGGCCCGCAGGTGATTGCCTACCAGGCGGCGGCCGCGCCGCAAACTGCGATGCAGCCGGGCATGATCACCTCCATTGAACCGGGTACCTACCGCCCAGGGCGTTGGGGGGTGCGTATCGAGAACCTGGTGTTGAACCGGGAGGCGGGCAAGACCGAGTTCGGCGAGTTCCTCAAGTTCGAAACCCTGACACTGTGCCCGATTGATACCCGTTGCCTGGTACCGTCCCTGCTGACGATCGAGGAGCGACAGTGGTTCAACGACTACCATGCCGAGGTGCATCAACGCTTGAGCCCGTTGCTCAGCGGCGCCGCGCTGGAATGGTTGCAGTTGCGCACGGCAGCTATATAAGGCCTGGCCGCTCGCAGGCGTGGGCCGGCGAGCGGCTTGCAGGCTTAACTCAAAGCTTCGCGGACAAAGTCCAGGCGATCCTGGCCGAAGAACAGTTGCTGGCCGACAAACATGGCAGGCGCCCCAAACATGCCACGGGCAATCGCCTCTTCGGTCTTGTGCTTGAGGGCGTCCTTGACCTCCTCATCCTGGGTCAGCTCCAGCACCTGGGCAGGGTCGAAGTGGTGTTGCGCCAGCACCGCCGCTACGACTGCCGGATCCCCCATGTTGCGCCCTTCCACCCATATCGCCCGGAACAGGCAGTCGATGAAGTCGATAAAGCGTTCTGGCTGGCGTAGTTGAATGCCGGTGACGGCGCGCATCAGGGTCAGGGTATTGATGGGGAAGTGCGGATTGAACTTGAGGGGGACCCCGTAACGCTTGGCGTAGCGTGCCAGGTCTTGCAGCAGGTAGCGGCCCTTGGCCGGGATGGTGACGGGCGAGGCATTGCCGGTGGCCTTGAAGATGCCGCCCAGCAGGATGGGCTGATACACCAGTTGGCTGCCGGTTTCGGCACAGATTCCGGGCAGTTGGGTGTAGGCCAGGTAGGTGGTGGGGCTGCCGAGGTCGAAGAAAAATTCCAGGGTTTTTCTCATGTTGGATGCTCGCTGCTTATTGTTATGTTGGCGTGCTTACCAGGTTTCGTTCCAGGGGCGCAGGTCCAGTTCGAAGGTCCAGGCATCCCGTGGCTGGCGGTGCAGGTGCCAATAGTTGTCGGCGATATGCTCGGGATCCAGAATGCCGTCCTGGTCCTTGAGCGCGTATTTGCTTGGGAAGTTGTCGCGGATGAAGTCCGTGTCGATGGCGCCATCCACGACCACGTGGGCCACATGGATGTTCATCGGGCCCAGCTCGCGGGCCATACTTTGGGCCAGGGCGCGAATACCGTGTTTGGCCCCGGCAAAGGCGGCAAAGCCTGCGGCACCGCGTAACCCGGCGGTGGCCCCGGTAAACAGAATCGTCCCGCGCTGGCGGGTCACCATGCGCTTGGCCACTTCACGGGCATTGAGGAAGCCTGAGAAGCAGGCCATCTCCCAGATCTTGAAATATTTGCGGGCGGTTTCTTCGAGGATGCTGCACGGCACGTTGGCGCCGATGTTAAACACGAATGCCTCAATCGGACCCAGCTCGCTTTCGATCTGCTCGATCAGCGCGATCACCTCGTCCTCCTTGCGTGCATCGCAGGCAAAGCCGTGAGCCTCGCCGCCCGCAGCCTGGATACTGTCCACCAGGGGTTGCAGCTTGTCGGCACTGCGTCGGGTGACGCAGGCCACATAACCTTCGCGGGCAAAACGCTTGGCAATGGCGCCGCCTGTAGCGTCGCCTGCGCCGACGACCAGTACGATTTTCTTATTCTCAGTCATGGCAAGTCCTTGGTTAAACGATCGTTAACTAAACGAACGTTATGCTACGATTCGGCAGGCGTCAAGGTGGTGTCTTCAAGGGGAGAGGCGATGCGCTATTCAGTCAGTCACAAGCAGCAAACCAGGGACAAGCTCCTGCACAGCAGTGCGGCCCTGGCGAAAAAAGAAGGGTTTGCCAGCGTTGGCGTAGATGGGCTGATGAAAGCCATTGGCCTGAGTGGCGGGGCTTTTTATAGCCACTTTTCGTCCAAGGACGCGCTGTTCAGCTCCATCGTCGAGCATGAGTTGAGCCAAAGCCTGGAGCGTTTGAGTGTGGGCGAGGTGCAGAGTCGGGAGCGCCTGCAGCGCTGCCTCAAGTTCTATCTGAGCATGGCCCATGTGGAGCAAGTGCAAGACGGTTGCGCCTTGCCGAGCATGGGCGCGGAAATTGCCCGTGCGGATATCGCGGTACGCCAACACGCCCAGGAGTGGATTTGCCGGCTGCAGGCCAATTGGGCGCGGACCTTGGAGAGCGAAAGCCTGGCCTGGGCGATCTTATCCCAGTGTGTGGGTGCACTGGTGGTGGCCAGGATGATGGTCGACCCGCAGGTTCAGGCGCAGGTACTTGCATCGAGCTATGAAGAGCTCAGTCAGAGAATTTCGCAGGAATGAGCGCTTACTTGCAGAGCACGATCATGCTACGGCTGGTATAGCCGGCCGGGTTGATGCCGAAGGGGTAGTCACCCGGCTCCTCGCTGTTGTCGCCGGATTTGGCGATCACTCTGTAGCCTTTCTTGCCGCACGAGTTGGCTGCGCTGGTGTAGCACTGGTCCCAAGAGGAGGACAGGCCAGAGCAGTTGATATGCAGCCCTTTCTTTCCGCGTTTGACTTCTGTCTTGGTGGTTGCGGCACACCCAGCCAAGGCGATGACGACAAGCAGTATCAAAATTCGCTTCATTACCATCCTTAATAGCCGCGCCGTTGGAATGCCCGATGCTGGCTTTGCTCGCTCTCAAGTGTAGGGTCGGTGGATGTCCTTATTCGAAAATCTCCATGACTGACACTGAGTTACAGCCTAAACATGGCCTAATTGAGCGGCAAATGCCAGAGCTTCGTTAAATCCTGTCTCAATCTGCCGCGATGATTGGCTTTGACTGGCTACGCATGGTCAGCGTTGCGCCCACGGAGGCCAGGATAATGCAGGCGATCGCCAGCCATTGCGCCAGGGACAGGTATTCCTGGAGGAAAAACAGCCCGGAAAGCGCACCGAACGCGGGCTCGATACTCATCAGCGTGCCGAAGGTGCGCGCGGGCAGGCGGGTCAGGGCGACCATCTCCAGGGTGTAGGGGAGGGCGGTGGAAAGAATCGCCACGCCAATGGCGATCGGAATCAGCGCGGGTGTCAGCAGCGCGCTACCGGCATGGACGATACCGATGGGGGCGACGAACAGTGCGGCGATCATTACGCCGAGAGCCGCGGTTTGCACGCCATTGTCCGCGCCAGCCTTCTGGCCGAACAGAATATAGAGGGCCCAGCAGATCCCCGCACCCAATGCGTAGGCGGCGCCGGTCAGGTCGATGCCTTGGCTTGCTTCACCGACGGGTATTAATAGCAGCAGGCCGATAATGGCCAGGGCTATCCACAGGAAGTCGACGGCACGCCGGGAAGCATAGATGGCAACGGCTAGTGGGCCGGTGAATTCCAGGGCTACCGCAATACCCAGGGGCACGGTGCGCAATGACATATAGAAGAGGAAGTTCATGCCGCCCAGCGCCATGCCGTACACGATGACGGTACGCAGTGACCTGGCGGTGAGTTTGGCGCGCCAGGGGCGCAGCAACAGCAGCATTATGATGCTGGCGAAAACCAGGCGCAGGGTGGTGGTGCCTTGGGCGCCCACAATCGGGAACATGCTTTTGGCCAGTGAAGCGCCCGACTGTATAGAGGCCATGGCAATCAGCAGTAGGCCGACAGGAAACAGCGCCGAGCCCAGGCTGCGGGATGAGGTGGTCATTGGGGGTGTTTGTCCAGGTTCATATAGAGGCAGAGGGCACTATGATGATCAACTGCTGGCAATTGAGCAATATATTGCTCAATTTCTTGGGCCTTCTATATAGAAGGCGAGGTTTTTGAGAGTTGCTGGGCTCTTCGATAGAA
>NZ_CP117427.1:2102500-5940731 GCF_030687335.1 Pseudomonas sp. FP818
AAGGGCCATCGCTCAACGGATAAAAGGTACTCCGGGGATAACAGGCTGATACCGCCCAAGAGTTCATATCGACGGCGGTGTTTGGCACCTCGATGTCGGCTCATCATCCTGGGGCTGAAGCCGGTCCCAAGGGTATGGCTGTTCGCCATTTAAAGTGGTACGCGAGCTGGGTTTAGAACGTCGTGAGACAGTTCGGTCCCTATCTGCCGTGGACGTTTGAGATTTGAGGGGGCTGCTCCTAGTACGAGAGGACCGGAGTGGACGAACCTCTGGTGTTCCGGTTGTCACGCCAGTGGCATTGCCGGGTAGCTATGTTCGGAATAGATAACCGCTGAAAGCATCTAAGCGGGAAACTAGCCTCAAGATGAGATCTCACTGGAACCTTGAGTTCCCTGAAGGGCCGTCGAAGACTACGACGTTGATAGGTTGGGTGTGTAAGCGCTGTGAGGCGTTGAGCTAACCAATACTAATTGCCCGTGAGGCTTGACCATATAACACCCAAGCAATTTGACTACTCTTGACTTGGAAACAAGCAAAAGCATCAGATTGCGGTGTGTGAAGACGAAATGAACCGAAAGTTCGAATCTCACAAAACACCGAAAGCTGTCACATACCCAATTTGCTGAAGCGAGACCATCTGGTCACGACTCAGTACCCGAATTTCTTGACGACCATAGAGCATTGGAACCACCTGATCCCATCCCGAACTCAGTAGTGAAACGATGCATCGCCGATGGTAGTGTGGGGTTTCCCCATGTGAGAGTAGGTCATCGTCAAGATTAAATTCCGAAACCCCAATTGCGAAAGCAGTTGGGGTTTTGTTTTGGGCGGTCGAAAAGGCGCACGTACAAACTAGCCGCAACTCTGCCGCTACCCACCTCAATTACCCTTCGGTCAATTCAATACAAAGTGTTTCGTCATATTTGGTATGGTGCAGCAGCTTTTCCCAGGGACCGACTTTTCTACCGCAGGATGCGGCATCGCCCTTATTCAACGAGATGCTGTAGAAATGCCCGAAGCCATACCGATCAAAGACCACGAAAAAGAGCACCGTCTGGTCAACAAGCGCCTGCTGGCCTGCGCAATACTGGTGCTTGGCATCAGCTGCGCCTTGGTCGCCCGCATGTATTTCCTGCAAGTGGTGGAGTTCGACTATCACTCCACTATCTCCGAAAACAACCGTGTCCATGTTCTGCCCATCACTCCGACTCGCGGCTTGATCTATGACCGTAACGGTGTGGTCCTGGCCGATAACCGTCCCAGTTACAACCTGACCATCACCCGCGAACGGGCTACCGACCTGAAAGGGGAGCTGGACTCGATTATCGCTCTGCTGCACCTGCCAGCCGAAGACCGCGCCGTCTTCGACAAGGCCCTGAAGCAAGCGCGCCACCCGTTCGTGCCCGTGACGTTGTTCTATGAGCTGACTGAAGAGCAGATCGCCATATTGGCCGTCAACGAATTCCGCCTGCCCGGCGTGGAGGTCGAGCCGCAATTCGTGCGGCACTACCCACTGGGTGCACACTTTGCGCATTCCATTGGTTACGTGGGGCGCATCAACGAGAAAGAGTCCAAGGAGCTGGATTCGGTCGAGTACCGTGGCACGCAGTCGATTGGTAAAACCGGCATCGAGCGCTTCTATGAGTCGCAGTTGCACGGCCATGTGGGTTATGAAGAGGTCGAGACCAATGCCCAGGGCCGAGTCCTGCGGGTGCTCAAGCATACCGACCCGGTCCCCGGCAAAAACATCGTCCTGAGCCTGGATATCAAGCTCCAGGAAGCCGCCGAAGAAGCCCTGGGTGATCGTCGCGGTTCAGTCGTGGCCCTCGACCCGCAAACCGGCGAAGTCCTGGCGATGGTCAGCAAACCCAGCTTCGATCCCAACTCGTTCGTCACCGGCATCAGTTTCAAGGAGTATGCCGCGTTGCATGATTCCCTCGACCGCCCCTTGTTCAACCGGGTGCTGCGCGGTTTGTATGCGCCGGGCTCGACGATCAAGCCGGAAGTGGCTATCGCCGGTCTCGACAGCGGCGTGGTCACCGCCCAGACCCGGGTCTTCGACCCTGGTTACTACCAACTGCCGGACTTTGATCACAAATACCGCAACTGGAACCACAGTGGTGATGGCTGGGTAGATATGGACGCCGCCATCATGCGTTCCAACGACACCTACTTCTACGACCTGGCCCACAAGCTGGGGATCGATCGCCTGCACGACTACATGGCCGAATTCGGTCTCGGGCAGAAAGTCTCCCTGGATATGTTCGAAGAATCCGCCGGCCTGATGCCGTCCCAGGCCTGGAAGCGTGCAACCCGTCGCCAGCCCTGGTTCCCGGGTGAAACCGTGATTCTCGGCATCGGCCAAGGCTACATGCAGGTCACTCCGTTGCAACTGGCCCAGGCCACGGCGCTGATCGCCAACAAGGGCGTGTGGAATCGCCCGCACTTGGCTAAAACCATCGACGGCGTGCCGCCAGCGGACGAAAACCCTATGCCCAATATCGTCCTCAAGAACCCGCGCGACTGGGATCAGGTCAACCACGGCATGCAAATGGTGATGCACGACCCGCGCGGGATTGCCCGGGCGTCGGCCGCCGGTGCGCAGTACCGGATCGCGGGCAAGAGTGGTACCGCGCAGGTGGTGGCAATCAAGCAGGGCGAGCGCTACAACCGCCTGAAGACCCGCGAGCGCAACCGCGACAACGCATTGTTCGTCGGTTTCGCCCCGGCCGAGCACCCCAGGATCGTGATTTCAGTGATGATTGAAAACGGCGAGGCGGGCGGCCGCGTGGCAGGCCCGGTGGTGCGCCAGATCATGGATGCCTGGTTGCTCGATCAACAAGGCCACCTGAAACCGCAGTACGCCACGCCGGCCAAGACATCGGGCGACCCTCGTGTCTAACGCCAGTATCGTCAAGCCGTCTTGGGCGAGGTTTCGCTGGGTAGATAAGCAATTGCATTTAGCCGCAGTCTGCGCAGATAATGAGATGAATTATCATTAACGTGCTTGGCTGCCCGCGTGTCTACTCCTACCGATCCCAAGGTCCTTCTGGCAACGCTTTATGACGACAACCATCGCTGGTTGCGCGCCTGGTTGTATCGTCAGCTCAAGTGCCCGCAAGATGCGGCGGACCTGACCCAGGACACGTTTATCCGCATTCTGGACGCGCGCCAGCTCCATCAACTCGAGGAGCCCCGCGCGTTTCTCAGTACCGTGGCGCGCCGCTTGTTGTTCAGCTTCTGGCGGCGCAAGCGGTTGGAGCAGACCTACCTCGACAGCCTGGCGCAGTTGCCGCACGCCTATACCCCTTCGGAAGAAGACCTGGCCCTGGTGCGCGAAGCGCTGGAAAGCATCGATCGCCTGCTCAACGGCCTACCGCCGCGTGTCCGGCAAATCTTTATGCTCAATCGCCTCGAAGGCTTGTCGCAGCCCGTCATCGCCCAGCAGTTGAGCGTGTCGCTGGCCACGGTAGAGCGCGATCTGCGCCGGGCTTTCCTGCATTGCCTGGCCGAGTCGGCGGACCTGACATGAGCTACCCCAAGGTGGACGCCACCACTCGCGCCGCCGTGGATTGGCTGCTACGCCTTGAGGCTGGGGATGACGACCCTGTGCTGCGCCAAGCCTTCGAAACCTGGCTGCGGGCCAACCCCCAGCACACCGTTGCCTGGCAGCGTGTGGGCAGTTTGCTGCAGCAGCCGATTGCTGATTTGCAGCGCGTCGAAGCCCGCAGTCCCGGCCAATTGCGCGCCGTTACCCAGGCCCTGGCGACGCCGGATTCCGAATCGCGGCGCAAGGTGTTGCGCGGTGGCCTGGCCCTGGTGTTGTTCGGTGTCAGCGGTGCGGCGATCTTTGATCGCGCCCAGCCGCTCAATGGCCTGTGGGCCGACCGCCACACCGCCACCGGTGAGCGCAAGACTTTCGCGTTGGCCGATGGCAGCCGCCTGAGTCTCAATGCCCGCAGTTCGGTGGACATCCACTTCAGTGACAGCCGTCGCCTGGTGCGCCTGCGTGAGGGCCAAGTGTTCGTGGACGTCGCCGCCGACCCGCGCCGGCCGTTTGTGATCGCCACCGCCCAGGGCGAAGTCCAGGCCCTGGGCACGCAATTCATGGTGCGCCAGGAGGCCACCGGCAGCCTGACCTCGGTGCAATTGCACAGCGTCCAGGTCACCACGCTCGGCGGCAGCCAGCGCCGTGTAGAGGCGGGGGAGGCGGCGTGGTTCAGCGATGTCGATGTGCGCCCGGTACCGCTCTCGGTACGCAGCCGCACGGACTGGCGCGACGGTCGCGTGGATATCCGTGATGAGCCCCTAGGCCTGCTGATCGACGCCCTGCGGCCGTATCGCCGGGGCGTGCTGCGGGTCAGTGAGCAAGCCGCAAAAGTACGCGTCTATGGCGTGTACCCACTGGATGATCCGGAGCAAACCCTGGAGTCGCTGGCCCAGACCTTCCCTCTGCGCATCAGTCACTACGGCCCCTGGTTGACCCTGATTGACGTGCGCTGAGCAGCCAATGGGAATTATTTTCACTCAGCGTGAGGGGGTCGCCGATCTCGCGAGTCAAGGTTAGGGAACGCCAACCTGACAATGAGCATCCTCACCCTATGGCACCCTCGATGATCCGTCCCTGCCTGTTGACCCTGGCCGTAACCCTGGCTGTGGTCGGCCACCCCGTGGCCGCCCTGGCCGATACGGCCGCCAGCACCCAGCAATATTTCAATCTGCCCGCTGCAGCCCTCGGCGATAGCCTGAGCCGGCTGTCGCGGGAAAGCGGACGCACGCTGTCGGTCAGCCCGGCCTTGCTGCAAGGCCGCCGCGCGCCGGCGTTGCAGGGCCAATACAGCCCCGAACAGGCCGCGCAACACTTGCTGACCGGCAGCGGCCTGGGCCTGACCGTCACCGACAATGGCACCTGGAGCCTGTACCTGCTGCCCGAAGGCGGCGCCTTGAACCTTGGCGCCACCACCGTCACCGGCCTGGTCGCGGAAGATGCCTGGGGCCAGGTGGATGGCTATGTGGCCACTCGCAGCGCCACGGCCACCAAGACCGATACACCGATCCTGGAGATCCCGCAGACCGTCAACGTGGTCACCGCCGACCAGGTCAAGGTCCAGGGCGCACGCAACCTGACCCAGTCCCTGCGCTACACCCCAGGCGTCGACACCAACGGCTACACCGATCGCAACACCATCGCCGACGAGCTGACCAGCCGTGGCTTCGCGCCCACCTTGTTGTATCTCGATGGCGCTTATCTGCCTTACGCCGGCAGCCTCGGTGGTGCGCCACAGATTGATCCCTACACCCTGGAACGCATTGAAGTGCTCAAGGGCCCGGCCTCAGTGCTGTTTGGGCAGAACCAGCCGGGCGGCATGATCAATCTGGTGTCCAAGCGGCCCACCACTGAAGCCCGGCACCAGGTCAAGTTTGGCGTGGGCAGTTACGACCGGGTCAATGGCGCCCTCGATTTCAGCGGCCCCCTCGATGAGGCAAAAACCTTGAGCTACCGTCTGATCGGCCTGGTCCGCGACGGTAACGAGATGGTCGACCATGCCACCGACAGCCGCACCTTGCTGGCCCCCAGCCTGACCTGGGCGCCCACGGATGACACTGCCCTGACGATCTATGCGCAGATCCAACGTGACAAATCCCTGGCCGACTACCAGGCGTTGCCGGCCATCGGCACCCTGTACCGCAACTCCAAAGGCCAGCATATCGACCGCGATACCTTCCTCGGCGACTCCGACTGGAACAACTATATTCGCGATCAGTATGTGCTGGGCTATGACTTCTCCCATGCCTTCAACGACAACCTGGAATACCGCCAGACCGCGCGATTTACCGACGTCAACGACCGCTACAAAGGTTTCTACCTGAACCGCTTCGTCGAGCTGCCCGATGGCAGCACCGACGACACCCGCGCCAGCCGCACCAAGCTCGACTGGCGCCAACACAACAGCGCCTACACCCTCGATAACAACCTGCAGGCCAAGTTCGCCACCGGTGCCCTGGAACACACCTTGCTGGTGGGCTTCGATCACCGCGAGTTCACCCGTAAATATCAGGGCTACAACCTTTACGGCGCAGAAATCATCGACCTCTACCAGCCGTCCAACTACCACACCTTTGGCCAGCCGCAACTGACCACCAAGTGGAACAACACGGTCAAGCAGACCGGCCTCTATGCCCAGGACCAGATCAAGTTCGACCGTTTCATCCTCACCATGGGCCTGCGTGAAGACTGGGCCGAAGTAATCAATCGCGACCTGCTGGACCACAGCACGGTGTCGCAGAAAGACAAGCAGCTCACGCGTCGCGTCGGCCTGACTTACCTCACCGACTTCGGCCTGGCGCCCTACGTCAGTTATGCCGAGTCGTTTCTGCCCAGCGTCGGCCGGCTGGCCCCGGCGCGTGGCGGCGGCGCCTATAAACCGGTGGAGGGCGAGCAGTATGAGGCAGGCCTCAAATACCAGCCCAACGACCAGTCGCTGCTGACCTTGTCGGTGTTCCAGATCAAACAGAAAAACGTCCTGACCGGCGATCTGATCTATCGCGAATACCAGTTGCAGGAAGGCGAAGTGCGCTCGCGGGGCGTGGAATTTGAAGGCAAGGCCCGGTTTGGCCAGGTGGAGTTGATCAGTGCGCTGTCGTACCTGGACGCGATCTATACCAAGAGCAACTACGGCGACGAGGGCAACCGCAGCGAGGCGCAGGCGCCGTGGAGCGCCAGTGCCTGGGCCGACTACCACTTTGCCAGCGATGCCCTGGCCGGCCTGACCGTAGGCGGTGGTGCGCGGTATACCGGGAAGAAGTACGGCGACTCGGCCAACACCTTCAAGACCCCGTCGTTCGTGGTCTTTGACGCCACCGTCAGCTACGACCTGAGCCGCGTCAGCCCCACATTCAAGGGGGCCGAAGCCAGCCTCAACGTGCAGAACCTGTTTGACCGCGAGTACGTTTCGTCCTGCAACTACTCCTTTGGTTGCTATTACGGCCAGGAGCGCACCGCGTCCCTGGCCGTGTCCTACGATTGGTGAGCTACTTGATCACCACCGGATTCACCGGCGCGCCGCTGCCACCGACAATCTTCAACGGCGCGGCGGTGTAGAGGAACTTCCACTGGCCGTCGTCGGCACAATCGGCGGCCAGATCCTCCAGCAGCACGATCTCGGTAAAGGCGATGCCGAGGTTGCGCATCAGCGCGCAATGCAATGGAATCTGCACCCCCGACACCGGATCGGTGATCACCTCATTGGCGATGGTGTCGGTCACCAGGTTGGGGATTTCCATGGCGTGGAACCACTCCACCAGTTCCCGGCTGTAGGTCAGGCCAGGTTCCACCAGGTCCTTGAAGAACTCGGTCTTGCCATACTCGTAGAACGCGCCCATGGAGCCGGTACGGATGATCAGGATGTCGCGTTTTTCGATGGTCACCCCCTGGGCCTTGGCGGCGGCCAGCAAGTCCAGGTGGTTGAAGGTTTCGCCACGGCCCAGGTATTTCTTGCCGCGATGGCGGGCCATGTCGATCAACACCGCACGCCCGACCACGCCGCGCTCGGCAATCGCCAGCACACTGGCCTTGGCCATGCCGCCGACGGTGCTCATGGCGTCGTAGCCGTTCCACAGTTGATTGTCGTACCAGGCATGCCCGAGGGCGTCGTACTGGGTCGAGCCTTGCAACTGCATGAAGATCACATCGTCGCAATACGCCGCGCCGCCGGTCATTTCGGGTTGCTTGCCGAAGTGATAGTGGCTGTGATCCAGGGTATTGAAGCGCATCGACGGGTTGCGCGCCGGCCACATCGGGTCACCGCCCGGATGGCCGATCTGCACTTGCAGGGTGAAGGTCTTGCCCTGGCGCACCGAAGCGACACCGCGCAGTACTTCGGCTTCGGTCAGGTAGTTGAGGGCGCCGACTTCATCGTCCGGTCCCCATTTGCCCCAGTTCTTGGGCAGGCCTTCGAGTAATTGCCTGGTGTTCGGTTCGTTCTTGTTATGTAAGTCACACATATCGACTCCGATCCCTTTGGTCGTTGAGTTACACGCAGCGCCCACCGTCGACTTCAAGGCAGGTGCCGGTGATAAAGGCCGCTTCGTCCGAGGCCAGGTACAGGCAGGCATTGGCCACGTCCTGCGGGGTGGAAAAACGTCCCAGGGGGATGGTCGCCATGAACTTCTGGCGGTTTTCCGGGGTGTCCGGCACGCCCATGAACTCACTGAGCAACGCGGTTGCGCCGACCACCGGGTTCACGCAATTGACGCGGATATTGTCCGGCCCCAGCTCCGCCGCCATGGTTTTGCTCATGACCACCACCGCACCCTTGCTGCCGTTATACCAGACCAGTCCCGGGCGCGGGCGGATCGCTGCGGTCGAGGCAATATTGACGAACACGCCGCCGCCCTGGCCGCGAAAATGCGGCACAAAATGCCTGGCGCTGAGGAAGATGCTTTTGACGTTGACCGCGAACACTCGGTCGAACTCGGCCTCGTCCACTTCCAGCATCGGCCGGTTGCGGTGGGTGGTGCCGGCGTTGTTGATGACGATATCCAGCCCGCCGAATTGCTCCAGGGTGGCGCGCAGCAGCGCGCCCACACTTTCGTCGTTGGCCACATTGACCTCAACGAAATGGGCATGGCCGCCGCTGGCGGCGATCTCATTGACCACCCGCTGGCCGCCGGTGGCGTTCATGTCGGCGACGATAACCCGCGCACCCTGTTGGGCAAAGGTCTTGGCGATGCCTTCGCCAAACCCGGAGCCAGCGCCGGTGACGATGGCAACTTTGTTTGCTAGACGCATGGAGTGTGCTCCTTTCTTGTTGTTGTAATGGCTTAGCCGTGTTTGATCGCAATGGTCTTCAAGGTGGTAAAGCCCAGCAGGGCCTCGAAGCCTTTTTCCCGGCCATAACCGCTGGCCTTGACGCCGCCGAAGGGCAGTTCAACCCCGCCGCCGGCCCCGTAGTTGTTGATAAACACCTGGCCGCAGCGCAGCTTGCGCGCCAGGCGCATCTGCCGGGCGCCGTCGCGGGTCCATACGCCGGCGACCAGGCCGAATTCGGTGCCGTTGGCCAGGCGGATGGCCTCGGCTTCATCGTCAAAGGGCATCACGGCCAACACTGGGCCGAAGACTTCCTCCCGGGCCAGGCGGCTGTCGGGCGGCACATCGCGAAACAGCACTGCTTCCTGGAAGTAACCGCCACTGCCGGCTTCGGCCACCACCTGGCCGCGGGCGGCTACGGTGATCCCGGCCTGTTCGGCCTCGCGCACGAACTCACGCACCTGGCGTTGCTGCTTCTGGTTGATCAGCGGGCCCATATCCAGGTCGAGCGCCGAAGGCCCGGTGCGCAGTTCGCGAAAGCGCTGGCTGAGTTGCTCCACCAGGGCCTCATAGATGCTGCGTTCCACCAACAACCGGCTGCCCGCCGAACAGGTCTGCCCGCAGTTCTGCACAATGGCGTTGACCAGCACCGGCAAGGCTTCGTCCAGGTCGGCATCGGCGAATACCAGTTGCGGCGATTTCCCGCCCAGCTCCAGGGTCACCGGGCAGTGCCGCTCAGCAGCGGCCTTGGACACCGCCGTGCCGGTCGTGGTGGAACCGGTAAACGAAATGTGATCAATCCCCGGATGGCTGCACAACGCCGCGCCGGCCTCGTAGCCGTAGCCAGTCACCACATTGATCGCGCCGGCCGGGAAGCCCACCTCGGCGGCAATCTGCGCCAGGCGCAGCAACGACAGGCTGGCATCCTCCGCCGGCTTGACCACACAGGCATTGCCTGCCGCCAGGGACGCACCGACGCTGCGCCCGAAGATCTGCATCGGGTAGTTCCACGGGATGATATGCCCGGTGACCCCATGGGGCTCGCGCACCGTCAGCACCGTGTAGCCGTTTTGATAGGGCAGGGTCTCGCCGTGCAACTTGTCGGCCGCGCCGGCGTAATACTCGAAGTAACGGGCGAGGGCGGTGGCATCGGCCCGTGCCACTTTCAGCGCCTTGCCAGTGTCCCGCGCTTCGATCTGCGCCAGCTCTTCGTGATGCGCTAACACCGCTGCGCCCAGCCTGGCCAGCAGGCGGCTACGCTCCAGTGCCGACAACGAGCCCCATGGCCCGTCGAAGGTCTTACCCACGGCCAGGCGCGCGGCGCTGACGGCGGCGTCGATATCGGCAGCGGTGCCACGGGCGATGCTGGAGTAGCTTTCGCCACTGCTGGGGTCGATCACCGGGATGTCTTCCAGGGATGTCGAGGCTTGCCATTGGTTGGCGATGTAATGTGCGTTGATCATGTTCAGCTCCTGTTCCCGGCGATGCATTCGGCGATGGCCACGCCCACTTCAATCGTACTGGCGCTGCCGCCCATTTCCCGGGTGCGCGGGCCTTGCGCAAGCACCGTCTCGATGGCTGAGACAATGGCTGCTGCGGCCTCTTGGTAAAGCGGGTCGCCATTGCCCAGATGCTCGATCATCAATGCGGCCGACCAGATCTGTCCGATGGGGTTGGCCACGCCCAGCCCGGCAATGTCCGGTGCCGAACCGTGTACCGGCTCGAACAGCGACGGGTAGCGCCGCTCGGGGTTGAGGTTGGCCGACGGCGCAATGCCGATGGTGCCGGTGCAGGCCGGGCCGAGGTCGGAGAGGATGTCGCCAAACAGGTTGGAGGCCACCACCACGTCAAACCAGTCCGGGTGCTGCACAAAGTGTGCGCAGAGGATGTCGATGTGGAATTTGGCGGTCTTGACGTCCGGGTAGCGCTGGGCGATCAGGTTCACCCGCTCGTCCCAGAACGGCATGGTGATGGAGATACCGTTGGATTTGGTGGCGGCCACCAGGTGCTTGCGCGGTCGCTGCTGGGCCAGTTTGAAGGCATAGTCCACCACCCGGTCCACGCCTTCGCGGGAGAAGATCGACTCCTGCACTGCGATCTCACGCGGCGTGCCTTCCCACATCCGCCCGCCGACGCTGGAGTATTCGCCCTCGGTGTTTTCGCGCACCACGATAAAGTCGATATCCCCCGGCACACGGCCGGCGAGCGGGCAGGGCACGCCGGGCATCAGGCGCACCGGGCGAATGTTGACGTATTGGTCGAACTGACGGCGGATCTTCAGCAGCGACTCCCACACCGCCGTATGGTCGGCGATGATGTCCGGGGCGCCCACGGCGCCGAAGAAGATCGCGTCATGGCTACCGATCTGCTCGGCCCAATCGTCCGGCATCATGGTGCCGTGGGCCAAGTAGTGTTCGCTGCACCAGGCAAAGTGATCGAACTCAAAGGCAATGCCGAAGCGCCGACTGACCGCCTGCAGTACGCGCAGGCCTTCGGGCACTACCTCGCGGCCGATACCGTCGCCGGGAATCACGGCAATCCGATGGGGGGTGCTGGTCGTGGAATTGGACACGCCGTGTCTCCTGTTTTTGTTGTTGTCAGTGAGGCGGGGACATTCTTGGCACAGGTGCCACGGTGGTGGAATTGCTGATTATGGAAGTGGCCTTCGCAAAATTCGAAGGCTCGCGGTTAGGCGCAGTGGCGGGCAGCGAGGTAGTCGAATAATGCCTGGCTTGTAGGAGAAGGCTGTTCCTGGCGCATGCACAGGTACATCTGGCGGTCGGCCCACGGGTCGTCAATTTCGATAAAGCGCAAGGCCATTTCCTTGCGAAAGATCTGCACCGCGCCCTGGGGCAGCACGCCAACCCCTTGCCCGGCGGCAATCAGCCGGCACACGGCTTCAAAACTGCGCACCTGGATCCGCAGGCGCAACGGCATGCCAATCGCGGCGGCGGCTTCGGTGATCAGTGCGGTGATGGCGGCGTTGTCCTCCAGGCCGACGAAGTCATAGCCCAGCAAATCGGCAAAGCGCGCATGGCGCATCTTGAACGGATGATCATCGGGCACCAGCAGGCACAGGCGGTCCTGGCAGTAAGGGGCAAAGCGCAAGTCCTCGCCGCCCGGTTGGGTGGTGACGATGCCCACATCGGCCACGCCATCGCGCACCGCCTGCAGGATTTCACGGCTGCGCTCCTCGCGGATATCCAGGCGGATACCGGGATGTTGGGCGTTCCACTGGGTCAATTGGCTGGGCAGTTGCTGGCTCATCGCCGAACTGTTGGCATACAGGCACACGCGGCCGGTGGCGCCCTTGGCGTAGTCGGCGAGGTCAGCGTGCATCACATCCACTGCGCGCAAAATCGCCAACCCATGCTCGGCCAACACCTCGCCGGCCGCCGTGGGCGAGACGCCGGTGGAGGAGCGGTGCAACAGGGCGACCTTGAAGTGTTGCTCCAGCAACGACAGGCGCCGGCTGGCCGCAGACAGCGAGAGGTGCGACTGCTCGGCCGCCCGGGACAGGCTGCCGAGCTTGACCGTCTTGAGGAACAGCTCGATGGAAGTGAGATCGGGGGCCATGCCAGAGTCCTTGTGCGCGGTCTGTGAAAACTACGCAGTTGGGGCGGGACTGTCCAATCATCTGCCCCTCACACATTGGACATATGCTGTTGACTCAACTTTGGAGGCACCGCCGATCCCTTGTGGGAGCTGTCGAGCCCGGCGAGGCTGCGATGGCGGCGGCACTGCCAGCATTGATGGTGACTGACCCACCGCCATCGCAGCCTCGCCGGGGCTCGACAGCTCCCACCTTTGACCTTTGCTGCCTTGAGTAAAGTGCCGGTTAGAACTCGATGCTCGCCGACAGCTTGGCCACCCGTGGATCGCCCTGGGTCAGCTCAATGGCGCTTTACAAACTAGTGTGTGAGGTACGACGTATCTGAAGGCCAGAAATTTCTATTAAGGCCTGATGGCGGATGCCGAGTAGAATCGCGCCCTGAAAGCGATTCCTGAGGTGCGGCAAGGTGGATTTACAGCAGGGTTTTGTCCTGACCCGGCATTGGCGCGACACCCCGGCGGGCACGGAGGTCAGCTTCTGGCTGGCGACCGACCAGGGGCCGCGGTATATCCGTCTACCGGTACAGCCTTCGGTGATGTTTATTCCGCTGGCCCACCGCGAGCACGCGCAACGGGTGCTCAAGGGCGAGCGCGACGTGGAACTGCGCCCGCTGCAACTGTGTGACTTCCACCACCGCCCGGTCCTGGGCCTTTATACCCGTCAGCATCGCCAGGCGATGGACCTGGAAAAACGCCTGCGCCAGGCCGGCGTGGATGTCTACGAAGGCGATGTGCGCCCGCCCGAGCGCTATATGATGGAGCGCTTCATCACCGCGCCGGTGGCATTTGACGGCACCCCCGGCGAGGGCGGGATGTTGCTGGAGGCGCAGATGAAGCCCGCGCCCGACTACCGCCCGGCATTGAAACTGGTGTCGCTGGATATCGAAACCACCGCGCGCGGCGAGCTGTACTCCATCGCCCTGGAAGGTTGTGGCGAGCGCCAGGTGTACATGCTCGGCCCGCCGAACAAAACCTGCGCGGTGGATTTCAAGCTCGAATACTGCGACAGCCGCGCCCAACTGCTGGAGCGCCTCAACCAGTGGCTGGCGCAACACGACCCCGACGCGATCATCGGCTGGAACCTGGTGCAGTTCGACCTGCGGGTCCTCCACGAGCATGCCCAACGGCTTAACGTGCCATTGCTGCTCGGCCGTGGCGGCGAGGCCATGGCCTGGCGCGAGCACGGCAGCCGCAACCATTACTTCGCCGCCGCTGCCGGCCGGCTGATCATTGATGGTATCGAGGCCCTGCGTTCGGCGACCTGGACCTTTGAGTCATTCAGCCTGGAAAATGTCGCCCAGACCCTGCTGGGGGAAGGCAAGTCGATCTCCACGCCCTACCAGCGCATGGACGAGATCAACCGCATGTTCGCCGAGGACAAGCCCGCCCTGGCGCGCTATAACCTCAAGGACTGCGAGCTGGTGACGCGGATTTTCGCAAAGACCGAGCTGCTCAAGTTCCTTCTGGAGCGGGCCAGCGTCACCGGCCTGCCGGCGGATCGCAACGGTGGTTCGGTGGCGGCGTTCACCCACTTGTACATGCCGCTGATGCATCGCCAGGGCTTTGTCGCGCCCAACCTGGGGGACAAGCCGCCCCAGGCCAGCCCCGGCGGTTTTGTCATGGACTCGCGGCCGGGGCTGTACGAGTCGGTGCTGGTGCTGGACTACAAAAGTCTGTATCCGTCGATCATCCGCAGCTTCCTGATCGACCCCGTGGGCCTCATCGAAGGCCTGCGGCACCCCGACGACAACGAGTCGGTGGAAGGCTTTCGCGGTGCGCGCTTTTCCCGCACCCGGCATTGCCTGCCGTCGATTGTGGCGCGGGTTTCCGAAGGCCGCGAGGTGGCCAAGCGCGAGCATAACGCGCCGTTGTCCCAGGCCCTGAAGATCATCATGAATGCCTTCTACGGCGTGCTCGGTTCCAGCGGCTGTCGGTTTTTCGATACGCGGCTGGCGTCGTCGATCACCCTGCGCGGCCACCAGATCATGCGCCAGACCCGCGAACTGGTCGAAGCCCAGGGTTATGAAGTGATCTATGGCGATACCGACTCTACGTTTGTCTGGCTCGGCAGTGCCCATTCCCAGGAGGATGCCACGCGCATCGGCCAGGACCTGGTGCAACACGTCAACCAATGGTGGCGCGAACGCCTGCACAACGAATTCGGCCTGCAAAGCGCCCTCGAACTGCAGTACGAAACCCACTTCAGCCGCTTCCTGATGCCGACCATTCGGGGGGCGGAGGAGGGCAGCAAGAAACGGTATGCCGGCTTGGTGACCCGTGCCGATGGCAGTGAAGAGATGATCTACAAAGGCCTGGAGACTGTGCGTAGCGACTGGTCGCCCCTGGCCCGCCAATTCCAGCAGGAGTTGTACCAGCGCATCTTCCACCGCCAGCCCCACCAGGATTATGTGCGTGACTATGTGCGCCGCACCCTCAGTGGTGAGTTCGATGAGCTGCTGATCTACCGCAAACGCCTGCGCCGGCAACTGGGCGACTACGAGCGCAACGTGCCGCCCCATGTGCGGGCCGCGCGCCTGGCGGATGAATACAACGACCGCCAGGGCCGTCCACGCCAGTATCAGAACGGTGGCTGGATTCGCTACGTGATCACCGTCAACGGCCCCGAGCCCCTGGAAGTGCGCCAGGCGCCAATTGACTACGACCACTACGTCACCCGGCAATTACAGCCGGTGGCCGATGCGATCCTGCCGTTTGTCGATGATGATTTCAGCACCTTGGTCGGTGGTCAGATGGGCTTGTTTTAACCCTGGGAAAACGTTTCACTCTGGACGCTGAATCTCCAGGAGGAATGCCCATGTACACGCTCTACGGCACGCAAAGTTCTGGTTCATGCATCATCGAAATCGCCCTGCAACGCTGCGGCGTGCCGTGGCAGCAGGTCGATGCCAGCCCCTGGGGTGGCGGGGCGGGGATGGAGGCCCTTGGGCAGATCAACCCGCTGCGGCAGATCCCCACCCTGCAACTGCCCGACGGCAGCGTGTTGACGGAAAGCGCGGCGATCCTGATCCACCTGGGCCTGGCGTATCCGGCCAGCGATTTGCTGTCCGGTCACCGTGCGCAGATCATTCGCGGCCTGGTGTATATCGCCGCCAACTGCTACTCGGCGATCACCATCATCGACTACCCTCAACGCTTTCTCGCCGATGCCGACGAGACGGTGCAGGCGCAACTGATCGCGGGCACCCAGCAGAAACTGCACCGGACCTGGCAGGTATTTGCCGAGCAATTTGCCGGGCAACTCTTTACCCCACAGGGGTTGCCCAATGCCCTGGGCATCATGGCGGCGGCGGTGTCCCGCTGGGAGGGTGTACGCGACGTCCTGCAACACTCCCACCCCGCATGCGCCCAGGCCCTGGCGCAGGTGGACGCCGACCCGCAGGTGGCCCCGGTGTTCGCCCGGCACTGGCCGGATTGGCCTGAGGAGTGAGCCTTGGCAATCAGAAGAAACAATGAGCCTCGAAGCACCTCGAGCCCTTGCGTCACGGGCGTCCTGGCCTACTCTTTCTGATAGTCGCGTAGGAATCATCCTTGAAATTGACTGTCGCAGACATGAAACTCAAAAACTCTGCATGGAATTGGAAGGAGGTACGCATGCTCGTCCGGTCGCTGACCCTGGCTACCTTGATGGCGTTTACGGGGCCGTTGTTGGCTGCGGATAACCGAGGCCCGCTGGAACAGGATCAAGGCAAATTCCGCCCGCTGATCGTGATTGCACCCAGCTCCATCGACCCGACTCAGGTCCAGCTCAAGAAAGATCTTGAACAGCCTGAGAACAAACAGAAGTTCACCGAGCGCAACATGGTGCTCTACACCGTGAACTACACGAGCATCGGCACCGTCGGCCAGCGTGACGGCAAGGACCTCGGCGCCCAGGACACCAACGCGTTGATCCGCGCCTTGAAGCTGGGGGCCAGTGTCGGCACCAAAGTGATCCTGGTGGGCAAGGACGGCGAGAAGAAAGTCGAAAAGACCGTGCCGCCCGATACCCTTGACCTTGCAGAGTTCTTTGCGGCTGTCGACAAGATGCCCATGGCAGAAAAAGAAGCCGCCGCCCCCGCCGAGCCTGAACCCGCCGCCCCGGCAGCGGGCAAGCCTGGCAAGCACGCGCCGCAACCGCCGGAAGATTGATGCTCCTCGCTGGCGCCTACAGGGGAGGGGCCAGCGAACCCTACAAGTCGTGTGGCACTTGCGGGCATTGCGCCATGAAGCATGTGATAACCGTTATCATTTGCGGCTTACCCTCTGCGCGCGCCCTCCATGCCCCCGACCCCTGCGACAAGCCCTACTGACCTGGCCACGCTGTATCAGCAGCAACATCGCTGGCTGCAGCACTGGCTGTGGCGTCGCCTGAACTGTTCGCAGAGCGCCGCCGACCTGGCCCAGGACACTGGTTCCTGCGTCTGCTGGCCAAGAACCAACCCCTTGAAGTCCAGGCGCCCCGCAGCTTTCTGGCGAAAGTCGCACAAAGCGTGTTGTCCAATCACTTTCGTCGGCAAAAGCTGGAAAAGGCCTACCTGCAAGCCCTGGCGGGGCAATTGGAGTTGCAGGCGCCGGATGTCACCGAACAGACCCGCGCCCAGTGGCTGGCGTGGCGCCAATTGGATCCGCTCAACGAGCAGGTCTGGCAGCATTCCCAGCGATTTTTCCAGCGTATGCACGAGGTGCGCGACCCGGCACATCAGGCGCTGGTCAGCGCCACCCTGTTGCCGACGATATCCCGGCGTCGGGTGATTAAAAACCTAGCCCTGTTGCTGGCGGCCGGCAGTGTGGCGTGGACCGCCAGGGACGCCGGCCTGCTGCAACCCTGGACCAGCGATTTCAGCACCTCGGTCGGTGAGCAATGGCGCATCGAACTGGCGGACAACAGCGAAATCCAGCTCAATACCGACACCGCTGTCGATGTGAATTACAGCCCCGACCAGCGCCTGACCAACCTGTCGGATACCCTGGATGCCACCCCCGGCATCATCGTGTTGCGTGATGGCCTGGGGTCGGAAAGCGATAGCTATTTCTCCCGTGGTTTCCAGATCCAGAACTTCGAAATCGACGGTGTGCCTACCGTTGCGCGCATGGACAACTACACCCAGAGCATGGCGATGTACGACCGGTTGGAAGTGGTGCGCGGCGCCACCGGTTTGATCAGCGGCATGGGCAACCCCTCGGCCACCATCAACCTGATCCGCAAGCGCCCGACGGCCGAGGCGCGGGCCAGTGTCACCGCTGAAGCGGGCAACTGGGACCGCTACGGCAGTGGCCTCGACGTGTCCGGCCCGCTGACCGAAACCGGCAATGTGCGCGGGCGCCTGGTGGCCGACTACAAGACCGAACATGCCTGGGTCGACCGCTACAAGCAGCAGACCCAATTGCTGTAGGGCATCACTGAATTCGACCTGACCGAAGACACCTTGCTGACCCTGGGCTTCAGCTACCTGCGTACCGACGTCGATGCCCCGGCGCGCTCCGGTTTGCCTACGCGCTTTACCGAAGGTTCGCGCAGCAACCTCAGGCGCTCCCTGAATACTGCGCCGGCCTGGTCCTATAACGACCATGAGCAGACCAGTTTCTTTACCTCCATCGAGCAGAAGTTCGACAGCGGCTGGAGCGCCAAGGCCGAGTTCACCCATTCGCAAAACAAGTTCGATGAGGTGTTCAACTACGTCAATGGCAGCCTCGACAGCGATGGCAGCGGCACCACGCAGTTGCCGGTGCGCTTCTCCGGTACGCCGCGCCAGGACAACCTCGACCTGTACGCCACCGGGCCGTTCGACCTGCTGGGCCGTGAGCACGAGTTGATCGCCGGCGTGACCCTGTCCAAATACAAGGAAAACGTGCCCAGCCATGGCGGCTGGAACTACGCGTATTCCGGCTCCCCGGCGGGCGCCATCGACAACCTGTTCAATTGGGACGGGCACTTGGCCAAGCCGGACTTCCCGGTGACCGGCAAATCCTCGGTGGATGAAAGCCAGTACGCCGCTTACCTGAGCACCCGCCTGCGCATGACCGACGACCTGAGCGTGATCCTCGGCAGCCGTGTCATCGACTGGAAGCGCGAAACCGCAGACAGCCCCTACGGCGGCGTCGCCACCCGCACCGATGAGTCGGAAACCGGCGTGTACATTCCCTATACCGGCGTGGTCTATGACCTGACTGACAACTGGTCGGCTTATGCCAGCTACACCAAGATCTTCAACCCCCAGGCCAGTTGGGTACGCGATATCAACAACAAGGCCCTGGAACCCATGGAAGGCAAGGGCTACGAGTTGGGCTTGAAGGGCAGTTTCTTCGACGAAAAACTCAACACCAGCCTGGCGCTGTTCAAGCTGGAACAGGACAACCTCGCGATCTGGATCGACACCCCGGGCGGCAATACGTATCGCAACGAGAAGGGCACCACTACCGAGGGCGTCGAGCTGGAACTCAACGGTGAGTTGGCTGAAGGCTGGCAAGCCTCTGCGGGCTACGCCTATGCGGTCAGCACCGATGCCGACGACAAACGCATCGTCACCACCTTGCCGCGCCAGAGCCTGAAAACCTTCACCACTTACCGTCTGCCGGGGGCCTTGAACAAAGTGACGGTTGGCGGCGGGGTGAACTGGCAGAGCAAGGTTGGTGAGGACCTGCACACATTCAGCCAGGGCAGCTACGCCATCACCAACCTGCTGCTGCGCTACGACGTGACGCCGCAGTTGAGTACGTCGGTCAACCTCAACAACCTGTTTGACCGTGAGTATTTCAGCTATGCCGGTAACCATGGGATGTATGGTGCGCCGCGCAACCTGATGACCAGCGTCAAGTACGACTTCTAGACCTGCCCACTATCCCCGGTGGGAGCAAGCCACACACATTTGCATTATGGTGTGGCCAAAACTCTATGCCCGGCAGAGCCCCCCTGTGGGAGCGGGCTTGCCCGCGATAGCGGTGGTCCAGGCACTGTTTCTGCTAGCTGACACACCACCATCGCAGTCAGCACTTCCGCGCGCTGGCTTTTGCTATGCCTTTGCTTTCGCAGCTCAAGCCTTCCACGGCTTGAACCACAGCCCCAATCCCACCAGTACCCCGGCGCCCGCCAAGGTACTTAAGCCCAGCTGCCAGCCATCGTTATGCAGCGGGTGCAGCACCAGCGCCGCCACACCCAGCAACACCACACTCAAGCCCCACTGCAACGGCCAGCCCAGTTGCCCGAGCAGGTGTTGGCGTTGCATCAGCAGCAGGTTGGTGACGATCACCCCACCCAGGGCCGCCAAGGCAATGCCTGGCAGGCCGAAGAAGTACGGCAGCAATACCAACAGGCCTGCGTTGACCAGGCTGCCCAGCAGTTCACATTTGAGTGGCAGGCGTGTGTCGCCGCTGGCGTAGGCATAGCGTGCGAGCATGGCGTTCCAGGCGCCGAACACCAGGGGCGTGGCGAACCAGGCGAGCAGGGCGGGCAGCGGGCCGTCGGCGCTTTGCGCGGGCATCAGCAGGTGAATCAGCACCGGGCTGGCGCCAATCAGGCCGAGGGCGGCGGGCAGGCTCAGCAGGGTGGCGGCGTCCAGGCCACGGCGCAGCAAGGCCAGGCGTTGTTGGCCTTGTTCACCGCTCATCATCCCCAGCAATACCTGGTTGAGGCTCATCAGCGCAATCAGCGGCAGGTTGATCAGCTTGCGCGCCAGGTTGACCCAGGTCACCGCACCTTCGCCCAGGTAGCTGGCGATCAGCCGTTCGAGCAAGGCCAGGCCCTGGCTGGCGAGATTGCTCGCCAACAGCGGACCGATACGCCCCAGCAGTTCGCGGCCGGCCAGGGCATCACCCTTGATTTGCCAGGGGCGCCAGCCGAACGACCAGACCGGTGCCAGCAAGGGCAGGCACATCAACACACTGCCGGCAAAAAAACACCTTGCCAGTTCCGCGCTGTCGCTGGCCGTGCCGCGGATAAACAGGTACAGCACCGGCGGCAGGTTGAACAGCAGCGAGCCCAGCCCCGGCAGCACAAAGCGCTGGCGCGCCTGCAACGGAATACTGAACAGGCCATGCATCACCAGCCCCGGCGCACAGGCGGCCAGCCAGCGCAGATTGGCGGCGGCCTGGTCGTGGGCGGCGGCGTCCAGCCCCGGGCCGATCAGGCGTACCCACAGCGGCGCGCCCAGGGCCAGCAGAGCGAAGAGGCCCAGGCCGACGCCGAGCAGGCGCGGCGACAGGCTGGCCAACCAGGCTTGCTGGCGTTGCGCATCCCGTTGTTGATAGAGGGGCAGGGCCGCAGCAGCGAGCAAACCGGCGGCCAGGGTCATGCGCAGCGCCTCAGGCAAAAACACCGCCACCAGAAACCCGTCGCTGCGGCTGCCCGCGCCCCAGGCTGCGACCAGCAGCCATTCCCGGGCAAAGCCGGCCACCAGCCCGGCGAGGGTCGCCAGGGTCAGCCACAGGGTGCTGCCAAACATCAGTGGAACAGGGTGAACAGGCCCTTGCCACCCACCTTGTAGTTGAGCCCCCGAACGCGTTCGCCCATGACTTTGGCACCGGTGCCGCCGACAATTTTGTACGGCGCGACGGTTTTCGCCACCACGGTATTGGCAGTCACCACCGAGCCTTCGCACAGGTGGGTGCCGAAACCGATCAGCGCACGGCTGCCGATCCACACATAGTCGTCGATATAAATCGCCCCGGAAATCGACCAGAACTCCGGCGCCTGCAAGTCATGGCTGCCGGCGATGATCAGCACATGGGAGGCAATCGCCACATGGTTGCCGATTACCAGCCCAGAGCGTGCATCCACCTGGCAATGCCAGCCGATCACCGTGTCGTCGCCGACCCTCAGGTTGTGGATGCCCAGCACCTCAGTGTTGCGCCACAGGCTCGACCCCTTGCCGATCTTCGCGCCGCCCAGGCGCAGCCAGCTGATGCGTATGTGGTGGCTGGGGATCTTGTTGATCAGGATGTTGTAGGCCATGTCCCAGGCACTGCGCCAGCGGTCCTTGAGGGTAGCCCAGTTCTTGCCATAAATCGGCAGGAACTGCGCCGGGACATCCTGTTTCATGCGATGGAACAGCCGACGTGCCACCGGATGCTCGATAGTCGGTTCCACATCGAAAGAGGTCATCCAGAAGCGCTTGTTCTCGCCTTCGCCCTCTTCAAAAACCACCTCGTTGGCCAGGCACCAGGCCAGGCCGTCCTGCAAGTCTTCCAGGCTTGCACCAAGTTCGCTGGCCAGGGCGGGCAGGCGGTCACGCAGGTCGGGGGAGTGAATAGTGCGATGTTTCATGGTCGGTCATCCTTTGGCACGGAAACAGGAGCAGTAATGGTCGGGCTCAGGCGCACCTGTTGCAGGCTGATGCCCATCAACAGCCAGAACAGCGCGATCAATACAAAGGTGAAGCTGAAGTAGTGGTCGAAAATCCCGGTCAGCAGCGCCGCCAGCACGCCGCACACGCAACCCAGCCACAGGGCGTTGTCGGCGGTGACCTTGCGTACCATCCCTAATGGCCGCACTTCTCGCCACCACAGCACGGTGACGGCGATGAACAGCAGCATCCCCGGAATACCAATCTTGTAGATGAAGTTCAGCCACAGGTTGGAAATCCCCAGCAAGTTGCTGCCCGGCACCGGTGGGTCGATCTTGAAACCGATCCCCAACGGGTACTTGGCCATTACATCGGGGAACCCGGCGTACTCGTCGAAACGGATCTCGGTACTGGCGTTGGTGGTCGAGAACATCGTCATCAAACGGTCCTGCAGCGGCGGATAGAACAGCACCAGGGCGATCACAAAAGCCGCGCCGATACCGATGATCCGCCCGCTGTGAGGCACGCGCTTGTAGGTCAGCCAGATCAGGATCAGCGCCAGGGCCACAATCGCGCCCCGGGAGATACTCAGCAGCAGGCCGGCGCAACCCAGTACCGCCACCGCCAGGCCCAGGGCGCGGCGCCAGCCGGTGCGGGTCCAGCCGTAGAACAGCGCCAGCGGGATAAACAGCACCAGCACGCCACCGGTCAGGTTCGGGTGAACCCAGGGCGAGGCCATGCGCTTGTAGTTGGCCGAGAAAATATCCTTCACCGCCTCCGGGTGGGCGTACTTGAGGTCGGTGAGAATGTCGATCATCGACATCGCGTTGCGCGTCTTGAGGAACATGAAAATCGACAGCAACAGCATCGCCAGGTTACCCAGCAGCAGAGCGACCACCACCTTGTCGCGGTCGGCATCGGTGCGCAGCAGCAGCGGCACGATAAACAGCAGCGACAGGTTCATCAGCCAGCGCACCCAGTTCACCGGGCCGTTGCCCTCGGCGTGGATGATGATCATGCCCCAGATAAACGGGATGGTGCTGAACAGCATCAGCCACATCAACGCCCGTTCCGTGGGGCGCCAGACCATGAAACCACGGGTCTTGCCGATAAACGATTGCCAGAACACCCCGGCCCAGGTCAGGCCCAGCACCGCCTCGCTGATGGTGGTGCGGATCCCCAGTTGCAAGGTGGTGTAGGGAATGCTGGTGGCCAAGACGGCAAAGATCAGCAAGCCCCACAGCGGTTTGCGGATCAGGGTCAGCGCCACGCCCAGGCCGACCACGATCATAAAGACCTTCATCGGCGGCAGTGCCAACAGCAGGCCGCCGAAGACCAGGCCCAGGAGCAGACTAACGAGTTTTCCTGGCAGCATTAGCGGTTCAATTCCTTGAGCAGTTTATCCAGGCGCAGGCGATAGGCCGGTTCGGCAAATTGCCGGGCCCATGTGCGTTGCAGTTCGGGGTCGACCGTGCCCCCCGGTGCAGCCAGTGACACCATCAACGTTTGCAGTTGACCGGCGTCGTCGGGGGCAAAACGCTGTGCGGTGGGCGGCGCCACTTCATCCAGGGCCGAGCCACGGGCAACCGCGACCGGCGTGCCGACACTCAGCGCTTCCACCACCGGCAAGCCAAACCCCTCGGCATAGGACGGCTGCCACAGGTACGCGGCATGCCGGTACAGCGCCTGCAACTGGCCGTCGGACAAGCCACTGCGCCAATGCAGGCCGGGCAACTCGCCCAGGGACGCCGGCACATCGCTGCCGTGGCCGACCAGTACCAGGTCGGGCACGTTCGGGTCCTGGGCGCGGCTGGCCTGCCATTGCGCCAGGAAAAACGCCATGTTTTTGCGCGGCTCACGGGTACCCACCACCAGCCAGTAGCGCGGCGGAATGCCTTCGGGCAACGGCTCGGGGGCCTCGGTGAACTCCGGCACCAGGTTATTCAACACGCGGAACTTGGCCCGCGCCCAGGGAAACAGGCGCGCAGCCTCATCGCACGAGAACTGCGACGGGCACCACACCCGGTCGGCTTGCCACACCGACCAGGCAATCGACGCGCCGTCGATCAGGCGGTAGGCCAGGGCCTTGAGGCGGGAGCGATGGAAGTTGCGGTGGGTCAGTTGAAACAGGTCATGCAGCACCAGCACATAGCGGGTGCCGGCGGGTTTGCGGCACAAGGGCAGGCCCATGTTGGCCGTGGCGATGTACAGGTCGATCTGCTGTTGGTGGATTTCCCGGGGCAGGAAGCCGCGCTCGAAGCGCCAGCGCACCTGAGGCCGTTGCAGGCCCTCCAGGGGGCTGGCCCAGGCCGGGCAAACCGCCGTGTCGCGCTGAGGATGATCAAGCGGCGCTTCGGTAAACAGCACCACTTCAGTGTTGTCCCGGGCGCGCAAGGCGTGTTCCAGGGCCAGCACCTGGCGGGCGATGCCCGACGAAGGCGCGACCGTGGCCGGGCGGTAATCCAGGGCTACGCGCATGCTTGAGGCTCCTGTTGGGTGGGCAAGGTGCGGTAGATCTGCTCCAGTTCATTACCGGCCACCGCCCAGTCGTGATGGTTGCGCGCATAGTCCCGCGCAGCCTGCGCCAGTTGGCGGGCCAGCGTCGGTTCGTCCAGCAGGCGCACAATCCCATCGGCCAGGGCCTCGGCGCTTTCGCCGGCCAGGTAATGCACCTGCGGCTCAACCGCCAGCCCGGACACACCCTGGGCGGTGCTCACCAGCGGCAGGCCGGCGGCCATTGCCTCCAGCACTTTGAGTTTGGAGCCGCCGCCATGGCGCAGCGCGGCGACAAACCCTGCACAGCGGCGCTGCAACGCGGTGAGGTCGGGAACAAAACCCTGCCATTCAATACGATCGTCCACCCAGCGCTCGCGCCAGTGTGCGGGCAAGCCGAAGCCGGCCACCGCCAGGCGGGCGTTGGGGCATTGCAACCAGACCCGCGGGAAGATGTCGTCGAGCAGCCACTGCACCGCGTCCAGGTTCGGCGCGTATTCGTAGTTGCCGACAAACAACAGGCGCTGGCTCTGCGGGTCGGCGCTGACGTCGCTGAATGCGCGGCTGTCGACCCCATTGACCACCACGCTCACCGGGGTCGTGGTCAGTTGCCCGATAGCCTGGGCATCGGCCTGGGTCACGGCAACCACATGACACGCCGCGTCAAACGCTTTGCGCTCCCACTGCTGGCAGCGCCACTGGTCGTAGCGCACGAACGGCGCGGCCCATTTTGGAAAGCGGTCATAGGTGGCGCCGCCCAGGCTCGATTCCAGGTTGTGCTCGGTGAGCACGAAATCCCGCGCTTGCTGCTGCAAGAGGGTGAAGTACGGTTGCAGGCTGTAGCTGTGCTCGACCTGGATCACATCCCAGGTTTCCTTCAAAAGTTCGCTAAAGCGCGCCTGCAACACCGGCGACAGGCCGTTGACCGTGGTCAGCAGCGGCCAGGGCGCAAACACCCCGGCGAGCAGGGTCATGGGGTGTTTCAGGGCCCGGCGCGGCACCACGATCAGGCGCTCGAGCAAGGGCTCCAGGGCCGCGTGCACAGCCGCATCGGCCGGCGTCTTCGATTGCACCAGCAAGGTGATGCGATGCCCGCGCTCACTCAAGGTACGCAGCAAATGGTACTGCCGGGTCTTGCCGCCGCTGGTCGTCGGCCACGGCAGATAGGGCACAATCCACAGGATTCTCACGTGCAACTCTCCATGCCTGGGCGTGCTACCACACCAATATCTGCAACGACGGTTTCACCACGGGGCGAATGCCGTTGTAATCGTTTAGGGTCTGCCTGGCGCCCGTTAGTGGGTCCAGCAGTTCGGCGTGCTGCACTTTGGGCAAGGTGATGCGGGTGCCTTCCGCGCTCCAGTACATCAACAGGTGTTTGCCGTCTTCGCGGGTCCAGGCCACGCTGTAAAAAGTCTTGGGTACGTCCTCGAGCACGGGGGTGACCCCCGGCTTGAGCGTCGGCCCGGTGATCTCCAGGAAGCGGGCGAGGGCGCTGTAGACCGGCTTCGGTTCACCGTTGAGGTCCAGCAGGCCATAGTGCTGGTCACGTACGGAGGCGCGTTCATCCAGGTCGGACAGGGCAAACAGGAAAATCTTCTGGTAATCCTGGGACGCCATCAGCGCTAGGCGGCGCAAGGTGAAATCGGCCTGGCCGTCGACGCCGATCAGGTCCTGCATCTCCTTGGGCCCGGCATAGCTGGACCAGCCCCACTCGGTGGCCCACACATCCTTGACTCCGGCACCGTGCAGCACGGCGTTGAGTTGGTCGCCGCGCAGCAGCACTTCATTCTTGCCCGGCTCGTCGGTTTCCGGGGTCATCGAGTACGGGTGATACGCCGCGACCATGCCCAGGGTTTGCACGCCCAGCGCGCCGAGGGCTTCGAACATCAGGGTTTTGCCGCGCGGGGGCATCTGGCTGTAGTAGGCCATGCCGCCCATCACCTGGATCTTGTCTGGTGCGGCGATATTCAGTGCCTGGTGACTGGCCAGCAGCAAGCGCGCGTATTCCTCGGCATTCACTTGCGGGCGCCAGTTGTTCGGCAGGTTCTGCTCGTTCCACACCTGCCAGGCGTTGATATTCGGGTAGCGCTTGGCCAACAGGGCCAGACGCAGGGCATACACACTGGCGTCTCGCGGGCGGTATTGGTCCTGGAATTCTGCGCCTTTGGGGGCGGTGGTAATAAACGGCGCCGAACCCACCAGGTAGAACACCGAGCGGATTTTCTCGGCAGTCAGGGTGCGGTCCAATTCATCGAAGGTGCTCAGTTGATAATCTTCTTCCTTGGGCTCCAGGCGGTCCCAGTGCAGGTCGACGCGCACCCAGTCCAGCCCCAGTTTCTGGTATTGGCGTATCTGCTTCTGGTACTGCTCGGGCTTGAACCATAGAAAATGCGCGTTCACCCCGAGGAACTCGCGCCACTCCACAGTGCGCTGGGGCGCCAGGTTCACGGGCTCCGCGTCGACGTTTTCACTGAGCAGCAGTGCGCCGCCCACGGCCATTGCAATGACCAGTGGCAGGTAGCGCCACATCCGGCGAGTTGACGAAACATTCATCACAAAGGCTCCTTGACTGCGGCCTGGAACAACTCGGCAAAGCGTTGCGCGGTGCTGGCCCACTGGCGCTGCCGGCCGATGTCGGCGGCGTGGTCGGCCCATTGGCGGGCCTGTTGCGGGTCGAGGATCAGGCGGTTCAGGGCATCGCTCAACGAGGCGATATCCCCCTGTTGATAGGTGATGCCATTGCCACCGGCGACTTCTTCGGCGAAGGCGCGGGCATTGGAGGTAATCACTCCGCGCCCGCAGGCGTTGGCCCAGGACAGCGCGCCACTGGTGCCGCGCATCTGGCCGAGGAAACCGAGTTTTTTCGATTCACGGTACGGCAGCACCATCACATGGTGGGCCTGGATGGTATGGGGAATGTCGGCTGAGGGCAGGTCCAGTTGCCAGTCCACCACATCGCCCAGGTGCAGGGTGGTGATCAGTTGGCGCAGGCCCTCAAGGTAATTGCCGGCGGGGTCGAAGGTCATCTCCGGCGCGGTGCCACCGGCCAGGGTCAGGCGCACCTGGCCACGGCATTGCGGGTGGGCGCTCAGGGAGCGGGCCAGGGCCTGCAGCAGATCTTCGATGCCCTTGCCGCGGTAGATAAAGCCGAAATACAGCAGGCGCAACGGTTGCAACGGCGGCAAGGCCACAGGGGCGATGGGCAGGTTGCCGTGGGCAATCACCGCCACTTGCTCAGGTTTTAGCCCCATGCGCTGGCGCAAGCAATCGCCACCCAGGCGGGTGAGGGTGATCAGGCGGCGCATGCTTTTGGCCAGGCGTCGTTCTTCGAAAAGAGTCAATGGGTCGGCCAGCAGCGCCGCCGCCTGGGGCAGCGGGTGGGGCAGGCGTTCGAGCAGGGTCAGCGGGAAAAACAGCCTGGCCCGGCGCCAGATCAGGCGCTCCGGATCATGCACAGTGGCGGTCAGCGGCAATTGCGGCTGGGCCCGGCGCAAGTAGTCCAGGGCCTGGAACTCGGCAAAGCGTCCGCCGCCCAGCTCGGCATGCACCAGGTCCACACCGCGCCAGTCAAAGGCCTGCAGGCGCCGCAATTGTTCAGCCAGGTCCAGGCAACCTTCCAGAGGCGTCAGCACCTCCAGGCCCCGTTCGCGCAACGCGCTGCGCAAGTGCGCAGCGTAGTCGGCGATCCCGGTCTGCTCCGGTGGCAGTGGCGCCAGCAACGCAATGCGCATCAGGCCGCACCGCGCCAGCTGTTGAGCCGTGCCAGGACATTGGCCGGCACTTCAAAACGGCGGCGGTTGAGGATCATCCCATCCACTTTGCCGAACGCAGTGGTCAGCAGCGACAGGGCGTTCTCGATGGTCGGCACGGTGCTGGTGCGGGCTTCGATCACCAGCACAATCTGCTCGGCGCGGCGCAGGGTGAGGAACGCCTGCGGGTTGGATGACAGGGCCGAGGCGTCCAGCAGCAACACTTCACCCGGCTTTGCCGCTTCAGTGCCGTTGACCGAGACCCGGTGACCACGCTCTTCGAGCAGGCGCTTGAGTTGCTCGATGATAAAACTCACGCCTTCGCCGTGCCGTGCCGAGGTCAGGCCCAGGGCAAAGCCCTCGCTGGCGATGCGCTCGGCGGGTAGCAGGCTGTACAAGCGATAGATGCTGGCGGTAAGGGCGGCCGGTGTCGCGTGCTGCACATCGGGGATGCTGCTCCACAGCGGTACACCGAACACTTCCTGCAAGCGCGCGCCGTCGTGGATGCGCTGGTCCAGCAGGTACAGCACGTAGATGGTCAGCAAACCGACGGCCAGGCCGGCAGGAATGGTGAACAGCAGAATCAGCAGGCTCTTGGGAAACACGCGCGCCGGGTTGAGGGTGGCGTGTTCGATCAGGGCGATGTTGCTGATCTGGCTGCTGTCCAGTGCGTGGTCGATGCGCGCCTGTTCGAGGTTTTCCGAGTACAACGCGTAGCTTTTCTCGGCGGTGCGCAGTTGCTGGGTCAGCTTGTTCAGCTCAGGTTCATCGGTCATCGCCTGGTCACGCTGGGCGCGCAGTTCGGCGAGGGTCTTGTCGTAGTTCTCGATTTCCCCGGCCAGTTTGCGCTCCTGCAACTGGGCGTCGATGATCTGCTGCTTGACGTTGATCACCAGGCTGTTGGGCGCGGTGTTTTGCGAGCGTTCCAGGCGTGTCGCTTCCTGGGCGCTGAGGGCTTCCATGTCGCGGATGTTCTGCTCGATCTGATTGACCTGCGGTGTGTTCGGCAGATAGGTGCGCAGCAGGCGCGCCCGTTCTACTTGCAGGGCATTGAGCTGGCGCTTGAGGTCCAACTGGGTCGGGTTGAGGCTGGTTTCCCGGCCAGTGACCACTTCGGCCGGCTGGTTCTTGATCTGCTGGCTGGCGTTGGCCAGGAAGCTGCGGATCCCCGCGATCTGGTTCTGCGCGGTGACTTTGGCGTCGGTGACACGGTCGATCTGGTTGGTCAGGTTTTTCAGGCGCGCGTCCACGCTGATCGAGTCGATCTGCTTCAAGCGGCCCTGCAGTTCATCCTTGAGCCCCTGGATGTTGGTCGCGACCTTGCTGCGTTCGGTTTCATAGAAGGTATGCAGGCTCTTGCGCCCGAGAATCCGCGCGCGCTCTTCCAGGTAGGCATCGACCCAGGTCTCGACGACTTTCTGCGCGATGGCCGGATCGTCCCAGGTGAAGGAAATTTCGATCACCGAGGAGCCCGGTTCGTGGCCGGCTTCGAAGTTCTTCTCCAGCTTGGTCGCCAGGCGTTCCAGCGGGCTTTGCTTCTCGGCCAGGCCGACGAATTGCAGGACGCTGCGCACCGCATCCAGTACTTCACCGGCGGCTTTCTTGACGTAGAACTTGGTGACTTTCCAGAAGCCCTGTGGCGGCTCGGACGTCATTGCCAGGTAGCGCTCGGCAACGATGTGTACGATGGGCCGGCCGGTGAGCATCTTCTCCTCATCGACGATCGGGTCGTGCTGGGTACTGGGCGCAATCAGCGTCTGGCGGTTGGCGGCTTCGATCGGCAACGTGGTGTTGTCCCGTCCTGGCTTGACCAGCAAGCGCGCGTCGGACTCGTAGCGAGCCGGCAACAGGAAGGCACCCAACACGGCCACCACAATCGTGGTGATCACGGCCAGTTTGAACTCGCGGCGGAAGATGAAAAACAACCGCAAGAGGTCGCGTAGAGAGCGGATTTCGATCACAGGATCACTCCATTGAATATGTGGTGTACGCCAGACGGGAACAGTCGGTTCGAGTGATACGAAGCCTGGTCCATAATCATTGGCCTGCGTTGATGACTGGGTTGT
Source organism: Pseudomonas sp. FP818 (assembly GCF_030687335.1). Classification (NCBI taxonomy): domain Bacteria; kingdom Pseudomonadati; phylum Pseudomonadota; class Gammaproteobacteria; order Pseudomonadales; family Pseudomonadaceae; genus Pseudomonas; species Pseudomonas sp. FP818. Next base: position 2,132,511 of record NZ_CP117427.1, read on the forward strand.
TGTAGATGGTGTTGCCGCTGTTCTTCACGCCACTGTCGTTGAGGTCGTAGTTCAGGCCCACACCAATGCCCTTGTTGATCGGGAACAGGCGGGTGAAGTACATATCCACGGCTTCCACAGTGGCGCCGATGCCCGACTGCGGCACATAGATCAGGTCGCCACGCTGCAGGGCCACCCGTGGGTGATTGGGATCGGTCAGCATGTTGTTCAAGCTGATGAAGTAGGTCTTGTACTTGCCATCCGGACCCGTACGCATCAGGGCCACGTTGGAGGCATCCGCCGAGGACAACACCCCCCCGGAACTAAGCAACGCCTGCTCCACACTGACATTCCCCGCCAGGTCGAAAAACGCCGGGTTCGGCACCGCACCACCGATAAACACCTTGTTGCTCGGGGCGCTGGCGATGTTCACCGTCACTGCCGGCTCGCGGTAGATGCGCTTGTACTTGTCGGTGATTTCCTTGCCCAGGTCTTCCGGCGTGCGCAATGCCGCCTTGACGCGACCGATGTTGGGGATGGAGATCACGCCGTCGGGGCGTACGACGAACACTGTCATGTCGTCGGCCGCCGCCGGCTCCTGGGCATCGCGCACGATGCGCAACAGGTCGCCACTCTGGATCAGCACCTGCGGGGGCGGCAGGTCGGCCAAGGTCAGCGCCGCCTGGTGGCCGGCCTTGAGCGTGTTGTTGTCAGGAAGCGGCACCCGCGCAGGGGTCGAACAACCAGCCAGCCAGATCGAGGCACTCAACAGGCTGAACAGGGTAAGACGGGAACGTCGGTTGGTAGTCTTCATGACGGCTCAAGTCCAGTAGGTGGAAAACATGCCCAGGCGCTGCTTGAGCGATTTGGGCAGGTAGCGTTCAAGGTGGCCGAGGCGATAGCCCAGCAATTTAAAGGCACTGCGCACCACCACTTCGGGGGCGCGGTGCAAGGCGTTGGCCTCGCGCAAGGCACGTAATTCGGCCAGTACATAGCGTTTACCTTCACCGCCGGCGTCGCCAAACGCCTGGCGGATCCACGGCTCGCGGCCGTAGAACACCCCAATGTCGAAGTAGCGGTGAAACTCATCCATGAGTCGGTAATCGTGGGAGTGATAGACTTGGGCGCTGGCGGCGTACTGCACCTTCCAGCCCGCCAGTAGCATGCGTGCGGCGACGTAGGCGTCCTCGCTGCCGATCACATCGGCGGGGAAGCCGCCCACGGCCTCCAGGGCGCTGCGCCGGTACACGGAAAACGAGTCAGAGCTAAAGCAGGTCTTGATCCCCAGCTGCGGCGCATCGGCCAGGCTTTTGCTGCGGCTGTGGGCCGGGTAATTGAAGTGGCGCGACTGCGCACCCAACACCCCCGCACCGGGATGCGGCAGTTGGCGGCCATAGGCGACACCGTTGAGTGGGTCCTGTTGCAGCTCGGCGAGCAGCTTGGCAAAGGTCTCGGGCTCGGCCGGGATCGCGTCCTGGGTCATCACGATCAGGGCGTCGCCGCCCACGTGCTCGCTGGCCCAGCGACGGGTGCCGCCGTGGTTGAAGTCGCGGGCGGCGATCACTTCGACACGCGCACCGAACTCGCGAAAGCGCGCCACCGTGGCATCGCTCGACGCGCTGTCCACGACCAGCATCTCGTCGGGTTGCAGGGTCTGCATGCGCAGCGCCGGCAGCAGCCGGTCGAGGTGGCTGGCGGCGTTGCGGGTCGGGATGATCAGGGAAGTCCGCATCAGGGCTTGGGCTCGCTGGCGGGCGTGCGGCCGTAGATATCATCGAAGCGCACGATGTCGTCTTCACCCAGGTATTCGCCGCTCTGCACCTCGATCATCACCAGGTCGATGATGCCGGGGTTGGTCAGGCGGTGTTTGTGCCCGGCGGGAATATAGGTGGACTCGTTCATGTTGAGCAGGATCTCGCGCTCGCCATTGGTGATCATTGCCGCGCCGCTGACCACCACCCAGTGTTCGCTGCGGTGGTGGTGCATTTGCAAAGACAACGACCCCTTGGGCTTGACCACGATGCGCTTGATCTTGAAACGGGTGCTTTCCTCCAACACCGTGTAGGTGCCCCAGGGCCGGGTGACGGTGCGGTGCAGGCTGAACGCGGGATGGTTCTGACGCTTGAGCTCGGCGACGATATGGCGCACATCCTGGCTGCGGTTGCCGTCGGCGATCAGGATCGCGTCGGGGGTGTCGACGATGATCAGGTCACGCACCCCGACCGCACCGAGTACGCGCTTGGGCGAGTCGATATAGCAGTTGTGCACGTCGTGCAGGATCGCTTCGCCATTGATCTGGTTGCCGTTGTTGTCACTGGGGGTCAGTTGGCGCAGGGCTTCCCAGGAGCCAATATCGCTCCAGCCGATATCGCAGGGCACCACGGCGACCTGGGCGGATTTCTCCATCAGGGCCACGTCGATGGAGATGTCCGGCGCGGTGCCAAAGCCTTGCGGGTTCAGTTCGCGCTGGCGGCTGCTGCTGTTCTGCAGGCTGGTGCTGTGCTCCAGCGCCGCCTTGGCCGCGTCCAGTACGGCCGGGGCGTGGGTCGCCAGCTCGTCGAGCACGGTGGCGGCCTTGAAGCAGAACATTCCGGCATTCCACAGGTGCTTGCCGCCGTCCAGGTAGCCTTGGGCGGTGGCCAGGTCGGGTTTTTCGACGAAACGCTGGACACGGAAGCCTTGGGCCAGCGCCGCGCCTTGTTCGATATAGCCAAAGCCGGTCTCGGGGCGATCGGGCTGGATGCCGAAGGTCACCAGATAGCCAGCGTCGGCCAATTCGCGGGCCTGGGCCACGGCCTGGGCGAAGGCGCTTTCATCGAGGATCAGGTGGTCGGCCGGCATCACCAGCAATTGCGCATCAGCGCCGAAAAACTCCTGCACATGCAGCGCGGCGACCGCGATGGCCGCTGCGGTGTTGCGGCCAAACGGTTCGAGCAGCAAATCCAGGCCCAGTTGGCCGGTGTTGACCGCGCGGTAATCGTCGAGGGTGCGAAACAGCAGGTCGCGGTTGGTCACCGTCAGCACGCTGTCGACCCCCGGCAGGTGGCTGGCGCGCAGGAAAGTTTTCTGCAACAGGCTCTGGTCGTCGTGCATGCGCATGAACGGCTTGGGCATGTTCTGCCGCGAAACCGGCCACAGCCGCGTGCCCGAGCCACCGGAAATGATGCAGGGAATCAATCCGTTGAGAGGGTTCATCAATAGACTTCCTTGGTGGAAAGGACGGCCGGGACCGTCATGAAAACGATGTACAGGTCAAACCACACCGACCATTTGGCGATGTATTCCAGGTCGTATTCGACCCGTTTCTGAATCTTGAACAGGGTGTCGGTTTCACCCCGGTAGCCATTGATCTGCGCCCACCCGGTGATGCCCGGCTTGACCCGGTGCCGCGAGCTGTACTCGCTGACCGCTTCCTCGAACGGAATCCCGGCGGCCTTGGTGGCGGTGGCATGGGGGCGCGGGCCGACCATCGACATGTTGCCCAGCAGCACATTGAACAGTTGCGGCAGCTCGTCGATGCTGGTCTTGCGGATAATCCGCCCGACGCGGGTGATACGCGGGTCGCTGCGGGTGGTCTGGCACTCGGCGTTGAAGTCGGTCTGGTCGACGTACATCGAGCGGAACTTGAACACCCGGATCAGGTTGTCGTTGTAGCCGTAGCGCTTCTGGCGAAACAGCACCGGGCCTTTGGAGTCGAGCTTGATGGCAATGGCGGTCACCAACATGATCGGTGACAACAGCAGCAGGCCGGCACCGGCCAGCAGCAGGTCTTCACAGCGCTTGATAAACGGTGACCAACCGCGCAGCGGCAGTTGCGAGGTGTTGAACATCAAGATGCCGCCGACATCGGTAATGCGGTTGTGGCCATAACGCAGGGCGGCCATGTCCGGTACCAGCATGACGTTGACCGACATCTGCCGCAGGCGCTTGACCAGCCCGTTGATACGCTGCTCGGCGGCCCAGGGCAGGGTGATCATCACTTGGTTGACCTGTTCGGACCTGATCAGCTTTTCCAGGTCGCGGGTGTTGCCCAGCAACGGCAGGCTGCTCAGTTCCTTGGGAATGCGTTCGGTGCGGTCGTCGATAAAACCGATCAGGCCGGAGCGGATATCACTGTTGCGCGACAGGTGTTCGGCCACATGGATGGCGGTGTCGGTAAAGCCGAGGATCACCGTGCGCTGCAGGAACTTGCCGTTCTTCATCAGGTTGCGGTACAGGCGCAGCATCAGGATGCGCTCCACACCAAACAGCACCAGGCTCAGGCTGAACCAGAACATCAGGTTGCGCGGGCTCAACTGCGGGAACAGGAGCAGGATCTGGTACATGAACAGCAGGATGCAAAACGCCGAGATCCACGCGACCAGCATCACGCGAAAACGCAGGCGGTTGCTGAACAGGTCCTCGGAGTACACCCCCAGGGCCTGGAACAGAATAATGGTCAGGATCGCAAAAAACAGCAGCAGCCCAAGGTAGTGGCCACGCATTTGCGGGTCGACTGGATCCGGGTAGAACAACAGGATCATCGCCGGCAGGACCGCCGTCAGGCCGTGGATTAACTTGACGAAAACCACAAAGAATTCAACAAAACCGGTACGAGTCAGAAACAGGCTATCGACTGACGACTTCTCACGCATAAAACATCCCTCAATGCACCACCAGGACTTCCCTGTTCGTTTGCTCATCCATAAGGCAGTTGCTTATAAGTGGCGCAATGCGAACGACTGCTTTCGCTGGGTAACGCGCAATAACCTGTCTAGGTGCAGGTGCTTTGCTAAATAGTGGCTAAATGATGGCTCCTTATGGGTGCGATGTCAAGGTTTTGACATTTCGTAAGGGTTTTGCCGTCGAGTGTCATAAGATACTCTTGTTGTGACGGTTTGTTGACATTTGTTGTTGGGTTTTTCAGATTTATTGAGAATGAGTGATGGCTTTTTGCAGTGTAGGAACAAAAACGCCAATTATCCTGCTGGGCGGGCAAAGCTTTTTTGACGGGGATAGGAGCCGGCTGGCCGGCCCCTACAGGGGGATGGGGATCAGAAGTCGCCTTTGAGGCTCACGGTGACGTTACGCGGCTCGCCGTAGAAGTTACCCCAGGACGCGGTCCCCACGGTCTGGTAGTAGTTTTTGTCGAACAGGTTGTTGCCGTTCAACGCCACGGTCCAGGTGTTATCGACCCGATACGCCAGGCGTGCGCTCCACAAGGCGTAGCCGGGTTGTTCCAGCTTGATGGTCTGGACCCGATAGTTGCTGCTTTGGGCGCTGACGCCGCTGCCCACTGTCCATTTCGACAGGGCACCATCCAATTGGTAATCGCCCCACAGCCGGAACATATGGCGTGGCACGTAGCTGGTGGAGGCCCGGCCCTCGGCCTGGCTGTCGATATTGTTCAGGGTCTTGGTCTGGGTGTAGGTATAGCCGCCGAAGACTTGCAAGCGTTCAAGCAGTTCGCCGCTGATCTCGGCCTCGACGCCCTGGGCGCGGACCTTGCCGGTGTCGCTGTAGCAGAAGCCGTCGGCCGAGGTGCCGCAGTGGGCGATGTAGTCGGTCTCGGCAGCGTTTTTCTCGATCGCGCGGAACAGTGCCAGGGAGCTGTTGAGGCGCCCGTCGAACCATTCGCCCTTGATCCCCAGCTCGTAGTTCTCACCGATCTTCGGCTTCAGGGCCGCGCCGCTGACGGTGGCGTAGGAGCTTTGTGGCTGGAAGATATCGGCGTAGCTGGTATAGATCGAGAGGTTGTCGTTGAGGTCATAGATCAGCGCGGCAAAGGGCGTGACTTCACCGGTTTCCTTGGTGCGCGCATCCTGCACGCTCCACTCGCCCCAGGCCAGGTTGTTGGACTGGCGGCGGTTTTCAAACCAACTGACGCGGCTGCCGACCACCAGCAGCAACGGCTCGGCCAGCCGCAGGCGCAGGGTGGCGTAGGTGCCGTACTGGGTGGCGGTCTCCTTGACCGTGCCGCCGCGGTACATGTTCGGCCAGAACGTGTCGTCGGCCGGCTCCGGGAAGTGATGGTTGGGCTGGTAGATGGTCTGGCGCTGGGGCAGGTTGCGGATCGCGTACACATCGTCCTGGCTGCCACGACTGCCGTTGGCGCCGAGGATCAGCTCATGCTCCAGGCCAAAGGCTTCGAACTTGCCGTCGATGTAGGCGTCCAGGCCATAGTCCTTGTGATCGTAGTCAAACAGGGCGGCGTAGCTGTTGGCCGTGGGGGCCGGATCGCCATAGGCCACGGTGCCTTCGCTGGCGGCGTATTTGATGTCTTGCAGGTTGCGGCTGTGGACGGCGCTGACCTTGAGTTTCCAGTCGTCATTGAAGTGGTGGGTCAGGTCGGCGAACAGCGTGGTGCGCCGGCTTTGCCAGTCGTTCCAGGACTGGCCCAGGCAGGTGGAGCGGCTCAGGCCGATGCTCTTGCCGTCGCTGTAGCGCGGGATGCCGCCCCAGCACGGCGTGGCGTCGACGTCTTCGTAGCTGGCGCCGAAACCGAGGGTGGTGTCGGGGCTGATATCCATGTCCAGGGCGGTGTAGATGGCCTGGTCCTGGCGCTTGGCAATATCCATGTACGAACCGCGATTCTGCTGGCTGACCACTGCCCGGCCGCGCACGGTGCCGCTGTCGTTCAGCGGGCCGCCGGTATCCACTTCGGCGCGGTAGTTGTCCCAGGTGCCGGCCGACAGCGTGAGGCTGGTGGTGGGCTTGTCCTGGGGCCGCTTGCGCACGAAATTCACCGCGCCACTGGCGGTGCCGGCACCCTTGAGCATGCCGGCGGCGCCCTTGAGCACTTCCACCCGGTCATACAGTGCCATGTTTGCGGTGAAGCTGTCGGCCTGGACATAGTCCTTGCCCATATCCAGCGGCACGCCGTCGTACTGGTACTGCCCGAGCATCTTGAAGCCGCGGGAATAGAAATACTTGCCGCCCATGGGCGATTCGTAGGTGGTGATCCCCGGCGTGCGCTCCAGCAATTGGTCGATGGTGTGGATGTTCTGGTCATCCATCAACTTGCGGGTCATCACACTCACCGATTGCGGGGTTTCCCGCAGGCTGTGCTGGCCCTTGCCGATGGTCACCGCGCCGGTGGTGTAGGAACCGCTGCCTTCGGTGGTGGCCCCCAGGCGTTCGCCGGTGACGGTGGTGGCGCCAAGGTTCAGCGCGCCGGATTCACCCACCGACGGGAGCAGCAACCAGCTGTTGTCGCTTTGGCGCTGGGCTTGCAGGCCTTGGTCCTGGAGCAGTTGGCCGAGGGCCTGCTCGCTGTCGAGTGCGCCGTTGAGGCCCGCGCTGTGCTTGCCGGCCACGCTGTTGGCGTCAAAAGACAGGCTGATGCCGGCCTGACGGGCGAATTGATCCAGGGCGCTGGACAGTGGGCCAGGGGCAATGTTCCAGGCGCGGGTCTGGCTGTCGCGCGCCGGCTCCTGGGCCAGGGCGCCGCCGGGCAGGGCACTTGCCAGGCAGGCACCCAGCAGGGCGGCATTGACGGCTTGGCGCAGGGGGGATTTTTTTGAGGGGAACGCTTGCATGACCGCGGGTTGCTCCTGAAGGAAGTGGACAGAACGGGCCTGTTGATCGGCCTTTCCTTACAGGTCGAACGGCAATGAGAATTCACCTCATTTATTTTTCAGGAGCGGGCGGTGCGCGGGGTGACCGTGACCCAATAGCGGCTGCGGTAGGTGACACTGACCGGTAATGCCTGGGCCACCAACGCCAGCACCTGATCGGTGTCGCCCACCTGATAAGTGCCGGACACATGCAGGCCGGCGACGGCCTCGCTGCAACGCAACACGCCGTGGCGGTAGCGATCCAGTTCGCTGAGGAAGTCATCCAGGCGCATATTGCGCGCGCTGATCACGCCGTCGCTCCAGGCCCAGGGGTCGAGGCCGGTGGCGGGTGGCGGATAAATTGCGAGGCGGTTGAACAACACCTGTTCGCCGGACGCGACGACTTGCCGAGCAGCGCCCGATGCGTGCCCAGCAAACACCGCGACCTGGCCCTGTTGCACCGCGAGCAGCGTGCCCTGGGGTTCTTCGCGGACCATAAAGCGCGTACCGAGGGCCCGCAGATAACCGTTGTGGGTCTGTACCCAGAAGGGCCGGGGCGAACGACCATCGCTGCCGGTATCAATCAGCATCTCGCCCTGGCGCAGCTGCACCAGGCGCCGTTCGCGGTTGAACGCAGTGTCGATGGCGCTCGCGCTGTTGAGTTGGATACGGCTGCCGTCATCCAGGCTGATCCAGCGCTGCTCACCGGTGGCCGTGCGGTACTCGGCCAGCAGCCCCGGCAGCGGCGTGTAGTCGCGGCCCAGCCAGGTCAACCCGGCGGCCCCGGCCACCAGGCCCAGCAGCTTCAAGCCCCTCGCGGCGGCTGATTCGTCGGCGCGCGCTGTCCAGGGTCTGGCGACCGAGTTGGGCGGGCAGATGGCGAAAATCATCATTCATCGTCGCGACCCGCTGCCAGGCCAGTTGGTGTTCGGCGCTGCTGGCCAGCCAGCGTTCAAACGCGGCGGTGCTGGCGTCATCGGTGGTGTTGAAGCGCAGCTTGATCATCCATTGGATGGCCTGGTCCACCAGGCGCGGGTCAGCAGTCGGCATAGCGCAACCGATAACAGGCGTGCAGGGCCTTGGCCAGGTCGCGCTCCACGGTGGCCTTGGACACGCCCCAGGCGTTGGGCGATCTGCGGGCAGGTCAGGCCGTCCAGTTGCGCCAGCAAAAAGGCTTCGCGCACCCGTGGCTTGAGTTGGTCGAGCAGGCGGTCAATGCGCTCCAGGCTGTCGAGGATCAGCAGGCGGGTTTCTGGCGAAGGGGCTTGGTGTTCGGGGAAATGGGCCAGGCTGTCGAGGTAGGCGCGTTCCAGTTCGCGCCGCCGATACTGGTCGATCATCAGGCTGCGGGCAATGCTGCTCAGGTAGGCCCGGGGTTGCAGCAAACTGTGCTGCTTGCGGCTATTGAGCAGGCGGACGAAGGTTTCCTGGGCCAGGTCGGCGGCATGCTCGCGACAACCGGTGCGCCGCTTCAACCAGCCATGCAACCAGGAATGGTGGGCCTGGTAGAGCTGGCCGATTGCCGCATGATCCGCTGGGTATTCGCTCGACATAGTCGTCCTGGCGCAGGCGTCTTAATTGATAACGGTTCGCATTCTAGACGTGGCCTGTGGCATTGGGCAATCACCTATCTTCAGGTGTTGTGCCTGGAGGCTGGTCGCGGGGGGCGCGGTGAGACTAATCTTGGGTTTTCCCTGGCGGATGAGTTGAGCATGATCGATCTCGCAACCCTGGCGGTTTTCTCTGGTTCCGTGCTGCTGTTGCTGCTGTCGCCCGGGCCGAACATGGCCTTTGTCATCAGCCATGGCGTGAGCTATGGCTGGCGGGGTGGAGTGGCGGCCGGGTTGGGGATCGGGGTGGCGGACCTGCTGCTGACCGCCTTGACCGCCACCGGCGTCACCGCCCTGGTGGCCAGTTGGCCGCCGGCCTTTGACCTGATTCGCTATGCCGGCGTGGTCTACCTGCTGTGGCTGGCGTTCAAGACCCTGCAAAAAAAGCCATCCCTGGACACCGCCCAGGTTGTGCGGGTACGCCTGGGCGGGGTGTTTATGCGCGCCATGCTCAATAGCCTGCTCAACCCCAAGGCGCTGCTGTTTTTCATGGTGTTCCTGCCGCAGTTCGTCAAGCCCGAGGCCGGGCCCATTGCCCTGCAATTGGTGCAGTTGGGCCTGGTCCTGACGCTGATTGCCGGGGTGTTTCATGCCGTGCTCGGGGTTTTTGGCGGGGCGATCAGCCGGTTTTTCGCCGGCAGTAAAAGAACCGCCGGCTTGCAGAAATGGGGGTTGGCCACGGTGCTGACAGTATTGGCCGTGCGCCTGGCGCTGATGCCACGCACCTTGTAGACGGCAGGTGCCTCTCCTTGTGGGAGCGGGCTTGCCCGCGATAGCGGCGGTTCAGCCACTATTGTTGGCGGCTGGTATACCGTCATCGCAGGCAAGCCAGCTCCCACCTTTGATTTGTGGTGTGGCCCAAGCTTTTGCCCCGACGCACACCCCCTGTGGGAGCGGGCTTGCCCGCGATAGCGGCGGTTCAGGCACTATTGTTGGCGGCTGGTATACCGTCATCGCAGGCAAGCCAGCTCCCACCTTTGATTTGTGGTGTGGCCCAAGCTTTTGCCCCGACGCACATCCCCTGTGGGAGCCGGCTTGCCCGCGATGGCGGCGGTTCAGCCACTATTGTTGGCGGCTGGTATACCCCCATCGCAGGCAAGCCAGCTCCCACCTTTGATTTGTGGTGTGGCCCAAGCTTCTGCCCCGACGCACACCCCCTGTGGGAGCGGGTTTGCCCGCGATGGCGGAGGTTCAGGCACTATTGTTGGCGGCTGGTATACCGTCATCGCAGGCAAGCCAGCTCCCACCTTTGATTTGTGGTGTGGCCCAAGCTTTTGCCCTGACGCACATCCCCTGTGGGAGCGGGCTTGCCCGCGATAGCGGCGGTTCAGCCACTATTGTTGGCGGCTGGTATACCGTCATCGCAGGCAAGCCAGCTCCCACCTTTGATTTGTGGTGTGGCCCAAGCTTTTGCCCTGACGCACATCCCCTGTGGGAGCGGGCTTGCCCGCGATAGCGGCGGTTCAGCCACTATTGTTGGCGGCTGGTATACCCCCATCGCAGGTAAGCCAGCTCCCACCTTTGATTTGTGGTGTGGCCCAAGCTTTTGCCCCGACGCACACCCCCTGTGGGAGCGGGCTTGCCCGCGATAGCGGCGGTTCAGGCACTATTGTTGGCGGCTGGTATACCGTCATCGCAGGCAAGCCAGCTCCCACCTTTGATTTGGGGTGTGGCCCAAGCTTCTGCCCCGACGCACACCCCCTGTGGGAGCGGGCTTGCCCGCGATAGCGGCGGTTCAGGCACTATTGTTGGCGGCTGGTATACCGTTATCGCAGGCAAGCCAGCTCCCACCTTTGATTTGTGGTGTGGCCCAAGCTTTTGCCCCGACGCACACCCCCTGTGGGAGCGGGCTTGCTCGCGATAGCAGCGGTTCAGCCACTATTTTTGGCGGCTGGTATACCGTTATCGCAGGCAAGCCAGCTCCCACCTTTGATTTGTGGTGTGGCCCAAGCTTTTGCTCCGACGTACATCCCCTGTGGGAGCGGGCTTGCCCGCGATGGCGGCGGTTCAGCCACTATTTTTGGAGGCTGGCACACCGCGATCGCAGGCAAGCCAGCTCCCACCTTTGATTTGTGGTGTGGCCCAAGCTTCTGCCCCGACGCACATCCCCTGTGGGAGCGGGCTTGCTCGCGAAAGCAGTGGGTCAGTCAACATCAATGTTTGCTAGGCCGACGTCTTCGCGAGCAAGCCCGCTCCCACAGGGGAAAATAGTTCGGCCTTCAGCCCAGCCGCGCCGCCGCCCGTGCGGCAATTTCGCCCCGGGTCTTGCGTGATTCAGCGGTGCGCTTATTCGCCTCGTCCAGTACCTGCTGTGGTGCAGTGTCCGGGCGGCCGGCATTGAAGGGCGGGGCCGGCGCATATTCAAGCTGCAACTGCACCAACTGCGCCGCCGCCTCGCTGTACAACTCGGCCGCCAGGGTCAGGGCAAAGTCGATCCCCGCAGTGATGCCTCCCCCGGTAAACAGGTTGCCGTCGCGCACCACGCGCTCCTGCACCGGCGTGGCGCCGAGGGTGGCCAGCATGTCGTGGTAGGCCCAATGCGTGGTGGCCCGCCGCCCGCGCAGCAAACCCGCAGCGCCCAGCACCAGCGAGCCGGTACACACCGACGTCACATAACGTGCGGTCTGGGATTGCGCCCGCAGAAAGTCCAGGGTCGGCTCATCTTCCATCAGCGACCCAACCCCCGAGCCGCCCGGCACGCAGATCACATCCAGGGTAGGGCAGTCGTCGTAGGTGGTGGTCGGCGACAGCACCAACCCGCTGCTGGAAGTGATCGGCGCCAGGTCTTTCCAAATCAGATGCAGTCGCACCTCCGGCAACGACGCCAGCACGTCGTAAGGGCCGGTGAGGTCCAGTTGCTGAATACCGGGGAACAACACAAAGCCGATCTGCAAGGTCATGGTCAAACTCCAGGAAGAGGGATGGACGGCTTCACTCTAGTGGCCTAGGCTTTGGCGCATACGCCATTGAGCCCACTAATCACGCCAATCATGCCGAAAATCATCCATGTGCTCGCCTTTGCCAATGTGCAGGTGCTCGACGTCACCGGACCGTTGCAAGTGTTTGCCTCGGCCAACGACCTGGCGCGCCAGCAAGGCTTGCCGTTGCCCTATGCGGTCAACGTGATTGCCGCCCAGGCCGAGCCGGTGATGACCTCCGCCGGCCTGGCCCTGGTGGCCGAGCCGTTGCCTGGCGCCGACACGCCCTGCGACACCCTGGTGATTGCTGGCGGCTGGGGCGTGTATGGGGCGGCCGAGGATCCGCAACTGCTGGAGTGGGTCCGGCAAAAAGCCAGGCACTCGCGGCGCATGACTTCGGTGTGCACCGGCGCCTTTCTGCTGGCCGCCAGTGGCCTGCTCGATGGCTGTCGGGTCGCCACCCACTGGACGCGCTGCGAGGAACTGGCGCGCAAATACCCCAGGTTGCAGGTCGAGGCCAACCCGATCTTTATCCAGCAGGGCTCGCTCTGGACCTCGGCGGGCGTCACGGCCGGCATCGACTTGTGCCTGGCCCTGGTGGAACAGGACCTGGGCCGCGCGGTGGCCCTGGAAGTGGCGCGGCACCTGGTGGTGTTTCTCAAGCGCCCCGGTGGCCAGTCGCAGTTCAGCGTCACCCTGTCCCTGCAAAAGGGCGGTAGCCGCTTCAGCGAATTGCATGGGTGGATTGCCGAGCACCTGCACCTGGACTTGAACATCGCGACCCTGGCGGCCGCGTGCGGCATGAGCGAACGCAGCTTCGTACGCCATTACCGCGCCGAAACCGGCCAGACCCCGGCCCGGGCGGTGGAACTGATCCGCGTGGAAACCGCACGCCGGCAACTGGCCGACAGCGCCGTGGCAATCAAACGCATCGCCGCGCAATGTGGCTTTGGCAGCGAAGAAACCATGCGCCGCAGTTTTATCCGCGCCTTGTCGATCACCCCGCAGCTTTATCGCGAGCGGTTTTCGGCGCCGGCCTGAGTCTGTTCAAGCAGTTCAAACAGTGCATCGAGCGTGGCCTGCGGTGCTTCCTGGGGAATATTGTGGCCCACCCCGGCGAGCACCCGGCGCCGATAGAATCCGCTGAAATTACCCACATCGTCATCCACCTCGGGAGCCGGGCCGACACCGTCGTCGGCACCGCACAGCGAAATGGTGGGCACCGAAATCGGCGGTGGTTGCACCAGCGCCTGTTCAATCACTTCCAGCGCCGGATCACCCTCGGCATACATGAAGCGATGGCGATAGGAGTGGATTACCACCTCCACAAAGTCCGGGTTATCAAACGAGGGTGCCGTCTGCGGGTAAAGGCTCGGCCCCGCAGCCCAGGAGGGCGACCAGAGCGACCACAACAGTTCGCACAACTCGCGGCGGTTGGCGGTCAGGCCATCGACGCCCCGTTGGGTGTGGAAGTAAAACTGGTACCACAACCGATGCTCGGTGACTGGCGCGCGGGGCTGGATGGACTTTGCGATGTCCTGGATGTTGTAACCGTCGCCAGTGACCAGGCAGCGCACGCGCTCGGGCCAAAGCGCCGCGACAATGCACGCGGCGCGCCCACCCCAGTCATAACCGGCGAGGGCGGCCTGGTCGATGGCCAGGGCATCCATGAAGTCCAGCAGATCCTTGGCCAGCGCCGCCTGTTGGCCGGAGCGCATCACCTGGGCGTGCACAAACCGGGTCGGGCCGTAGCCGCGCAGGTAAGGCACCAGCACGCGATAACCGGCCTCGGCCAACACCGGCGCGATGGCATCGTAGCCGCGAGGGTCATAGGGGAAACCGTGCAGCAGAATCACCACTTCACCGTCGGCCGGGCCATGGGCTTCGTAGGCGATATCGAGCATGGGAGTGCGGATATACAGCAGCGCGATCGAGGGGCTCATTGGGACTCCGTTCGGGTCACAGCAGGGAGCCTGGACTTTAGCGCGAAACCTTTACGTGTTCATGGGCCAGCAGCGAAAACACGTGCAGATCCTGGTAGCCACCGGCCCAAAACCCGGCCTCGCGCAGCACGCCTTCGCGGGTAAAGCCCAGCCGGCCCAGCAGTGCCTGGGACGGCAGGTTACGCGGATGGACCAGCGCTTCGACACGGTGCAGTTGCATCTGCGCAAAGCCCCAGTCGAGCACGCTGCGCAAAGCCTCGCTCATCAAACCGCTGCCCCTGGCTGACGGCGTCAGTTCGCAGGCGAGGGCGCAGCTGTTCCACTGGCGATTCCATTTGAACAGCCCGCAGGTGCCCATCAACTCACCGGCGTATTCCAGGCCCCAGCGCGTGCCCGGATTGGCCTGGGTTCGCCAGTGGGCGAAGGTGGCGATCAGGGCGTGGGCCTGGGATATGTCGGTCATGGGGTCGATGCCAAACCAAGGCATGGCCTCGGCATCGCGATAGATCGCAAACAGCGCCGGGGCGTCGTGGGGGGTCAACTCCCGGAGCCGCAAGCGTTCGGTGTGCAGGGTGGGGAAAGTATCCACGTGGTGTGGTGCGGTTGGCATAGGTATCGACTGAACATTTTCGGGCGCCAGGGGCGGGTTCATATTCGTTCCTTGAATACAGGAGGAGGCAGACAGATAGCTCGCTCAAGGTCGCAAAGATCAAAGGTGGGAGCTGTCGAGCGTTAGCGAGGCTGCGATGACGTCAGTACAGCCAATGTTGAAGTTGCCTGATAGCGCCTACGAGGGTTTCACTTCGCTGCTTGATTCTCAAGGTTGCCACACGGTTTTCTCCCCGCTCAACTTGCGATCCAGAAACGTCGCCGCGCTGATCAAGGCCAAATGGCTCAATGCCTGCGGTGTATTCCCCAGATGTCGCGCCTGGCTGTCGAATTCCTCGGCATACAGCCCCAGCGGGTTGGCATAGCGCAGCAGTTGCTCGAATTCCAGATGGGCCTTTTCCACTTGCCCCGCGCGGGCCAGGCATTCGACGTACCAGAATGAACAGGCGGTAAACGCCCCCTCTGTGCCTTGCAAACCGTCAATTTGACTGTCGTCATTGCGGTAGCGGTAGACCATGCCATCGCGCACCAGGCTTTTCTGGATGGCGTCCAGGGTCGATAACCAGCGCGGGTCGGTGGCCGCCACAAAACGCACCAGCGGCATCAACAGCATCGAACCATCCAGGGCAGTGCTGCCGATGTGCTGCACGAAATGCCCGCGTTCTGCGTTCCAGAAGTTGCTCCAGATATCTTCATAAATCGCCTGGCGGGTCTGGTCCCAGCGGGCGAACGGTGCCGGCAGCGAGCGCTTGGAGGCCAGGCGGATCGCGCGGTCGAGTGCCACCCAGCACATCAGCCGCGAATGCAGGAAGTGATGTTGCTCGCCACGCATTTCCCAGATGCCGACGTCTTTCTGGTTCCAGGTTTCGCACACTTGGTCCACCACTTCCAGGGTGTGTTTCCAGCCCTCATGGGAGATGGCTTCGCCGTACTTGTTGACCAGGTACACCGCGTCCATCAGTTCGCCAAAAATATCCAGCTGCACCTGGTCAAAGGCCTCGTTGCCAATGCGCACCGGTTGCGCGCCGCCGTGGCCGCTGAGGTGGCTCAGCTCGGTTTCCGGCAATTGCTGGCGGCCGTCGATGCCATACAGAATGTTGATTTTCATCGGCTGCCCGCAACAGTCGCTGACGCGCCCGCGCAACCAGCGCATGTAGTCATTGGCTTCCTGGACAAAACCCAGACGCATAAAGGCGTAGACGGTGAACGAGGCGTCGCGGATCCAGGTGTAGCGGTAATCCCAATTGCGTTCGCTGCCGGGGGCTTCCGGCAGGCCGAAGGTGGCCGCTGCGAGGATCGCGCCGTGTTTGCGTGAGGTCAGCAGCTTCAGGGCCAGGGCCGAGCGATTGACCATTTCCCGCCAGCGGCCGCGGTAGTTGGACTGGGCCAGCCAGCCGCGCCAGAATTTCAGGGTGTGCTGCAGGTGCAGGTCGGTACCGTCGCTGGCCACGCGTATGTCTTCCCGGTCGCCAAGGACAAATTCGGCCCCCTGGTCCTGGTCCAGGGTAAAGCAGGCGACGGCGGCGTCATCTGCGATCTGCAACGGCACGCTACTGGCCAGGCGCAACCCAGGCAGGCCCGGCGCCTCGAAGCACACATCAGCGTTATCGGCGGTGGCCCGAGTGGGTGCCCGGGCATAGTCATGGCGCACCGCGCAGCGCAGGTGCAGGGTGGCCTTGCCGCTCACCACGCGCACCCGGCGGATCAGCAGGGGCAGGTCATCAACGTCATCGCTGATGCTCAGCAGGTCGGTGATTTCCACCACGGCCTCATCACTCAGCCAGCGGGTTTGCAGGACATTGGTATCCGGCAGGTAGATCTGTTCCCGGCGCGCCTGGGGCAGGTCCGGGGTCAACTGGAAAATCCCGGCGGCGGGGGAGTCCAGGAGCGAGCAGAAGATCGACGGGCTGTCGAATTCCGGCCAGCAGAAAAAGTCGATGCTGCCCTGGTCGTTGATCAGCGCCGCACTGCGCATGTCACCGATAATGCCGTGGGCGTCGATGGCGCTTTGCGCTTCGTTTTTCAGATCAACCATTGTCTTTGAACTCCGGGTAGAGACTCATGCCGCCGTCGATAAACAAGGTGCTGCCCACCACATAGTCGGAGGCATCACTGGCCAGCCAGACCACGGCGTTGGCCACATCTTCGACGTCGCCGACGCGCCCATAGGGGATCAATTTCAGCAACTGCTGTTCGGCATCGCCCTCGGTGGCAGCGCGGTTGATGGCGGTGCGGATCGCCCCCGGCGCGATGCCGTTGATGCGGATCCGTTGGTGGCTGACTTCCTGGGCGAGGCTGCGCATCAGCATCTCGACGCCGCCCTTGGAGGCCGCGTAATTGACGTGACCGGCCCAGGGGATCAACTGGTGCACCGAACTCATATGGATGATCTTGCCGGCGGCCCGGGATACGCCGGCTCGCACGCCCTGGCGGTTAAAAATACGCAGGGCGGCGCGGGCGCAGAGGAACTGGCCGGTGAGGTTGACGCCAATCACCGCGTTCCACTCCTCAAGGGTCATGTCGCTGATGGCGGCGTCTTTTTGCAGGCCCGAGTTGGCCACCAGGATGTCGAGGTGGCCGAAGGCGTCGAGGGTCTGCGCGAACAGGCGTTCGACATCGGCTTCCCTGGACACATCGGCGCCGATCGCCAGGGCCCGGCCACCGGCCTGGTTGATCTGCGCGGCCAGGGCCTGGGCGGGTTCTGCCTGGCTGTTGTAGTTCACCACGACTGCCGCGCCGGCCGCAGCCAGCGCCCTGGCGGCCCCCGCGCCAATGCCGGAGCTGGCGCCGGTGACTACGGCGACTTGTTGTTCCAACGAGATGCGCATTGTCCATCCAGCCTTTATTCCAGAAGTCCATTCAGCTGACTGACGGCGTGGGGCACAAGTTCAGTGGCCTGTCTGGAATGCGACGATGGCTGTCTATATCTATCGTTTTCGCCAACGGGCTTTTAGTTAGAATCAGTGGCTTAACGACGTGAGACGCAGCCCATGACAACTGTGCACCGGCCTTGGCTTGAGGCTTATGCCGACAACTACCGCAACGACGAAGTGGTCCATCCCCATTGTCATACCCAGGCGCAATTGATCCACGGCGTCACCGGGGTGATGGTGGTCAGTACGGCCCAGGGCAGTTGGCTGGTGCCGTCCGGGCATGCGTTGTGGGTACCCGCCGGGACGCCCCACGAGATCCGCATGGCCGGCGAAGTGCATATGCGCACCCTGTTCCTGATGCCCGAAGTCGAGCCGAGCCTGGGCCGCACCTGCCAGGTGATCGAGGTCTCGGCACTGCTGCGCGAGCTGATCGTGGCGGCGACGCTGATCGCCGGTGAAGTCAACAGCCCACGCTTGCAGGCCATGGTGGAAGTGATCCGCATGGAGCTGCTGGCCGCGCCGGTGGTGGCCATGCATGTGCCGGTGCCTGGCGAAGCCCGCCTGGCCAGGTTGTGTACCCGGTTTATCCGCAACCCGGCCGATGACAGCAGCCTGGAATCCTGGGCCGACACCCTGAACATGAGTGCGCGCACCCTGAGCCGGATTTTCCAGCGGGAACTGGGCATGAGCTTTGGCGAATGGCGCAAGCGTGCGCGTCTGGCCCTGAGCCTGAAGCTGCTGGCCCAGGGCGCCTCGATCCTGGAGGTGGCGCTGGAACATGGTTATCAGAGCCCGAGTGCGTTCAGCGCGATGTTTCGCCGCTCGCTGGGTTACCCGCCGAGTCATTTTCGTCCCCAGGCCTGATGTTGCTTCATGTAACCCAATTGTCCGTTTGGCGACGATACATGGCCCTGGCGCGGGCGAATCCGCCAGGGCGCATGCCTAATCTGCAAAGCTCATTCTTCAGCGAGCTTTGTGATGCCCAGCCTTGTCGTTCATCCCTCCACCAGCAGTCGCCCCCCGGCAGTCCTGACCCTGCTTTTGCTGGGTGCGCTAGCCGGATGCCGTGGCCTGCCCGACGAGCCCGCAGCGCAGCTGACGGCCCGGGCGGCGCCGCACTTGTCCAGCGGGTCAGCGGCCCAACCGCTGCCCGAGCGCTGGTGGCAGCTTTACCGTGACCCGCAATTGGACCGGCTTGTAGCGCAGGCCCTGAACCATAACCAAGACCTTGCTGCCGCCGCCGCCCATGTCGACGCGCTATTGGCGCGCCTGGAGCAGGTAGATGGCGAACGCCAACCCTCGACTCTTCTGGCCTACGGCGTCGGCTACGGCCGCAGCCGAGACGACCAGACCCTGGCCCAGGCCCGCGATGAGCAGGCCGAGGCCCAGTGGAGCCACGCCCCTGGATTCTCCCTGAGCTACACCCTCGACCTCTGGGGCGAGGTGCGTTATCGCCTGGCCGCCGCCCGTGCCGATGCGGATGCGGCGCGGGCGCTGGAAGACGAATGGCGGGTGACCGTGGCCGCGCAGACCACCCGGGCCTATGGGCAGGCCTGTGTCTACGCGTTCAGCCGCCAGGTGCAGCGTCATTCGGTGCAGGTGTTGGAGCGTAGTGTCGACGTCACTCGCACACTGCAGAAGGCCGGCGCGGCGACGGCGCTGGACCTGGCGCGCCTCAATGGCCTGCTGGAAGAAACCCGTGCGCCGCTGCCGATGTTGACCGCGCGCTATCAGGCGGCCCTGTATGAGCTGGCGGTGCTCAGTGGCGTGCCGCCCCTGGAGGTGGCCCGGCAAACCTGTGCCCGGCGCCCACAATTGCAGGCGCCGCTGCCGGTGGGCGATGGCTGGGCGCTGGTGCAGCGGCGGGCCGATATCCGCCGTGCCGAGCGCCAACTGCAAGCGGCCACGCTGGCCATCGGTGTCGCTCGCGCCGAGTTGTATCCACGGGTGACCTTCGGGGCCGCGCTGGAGTCCTCCGCGAGCAGTCTGGGCAAGCTGGGGACCAGTGAAGCGCTGGTGTACTCCGTGGGGCCGTTGCTGTCCTGGCGCTTTCCCCAGCGCGGCGTTGCCCAGGCCCAAGTGAGCCAGCGCCGGGCCCAGGCGCGCGAGGCCCAGGCGCGTTTCGACGGCACGGTACTGCGTGCCTTGAAACAAGTCGAACAAGCCCTGGCGCTGTACCAGGGCGAACAACAGCGCCGCCAAGCCCTGCAGGCCGCGCTGGACAACAGCCAGCAGGCCCATGAGCTGGCCACCCGCAGTTATCGGGCCGGAGCCCTTGATGCCCTGCAACTGCTGGACAGCGAGCGCAACCTGGTCAACCTCCAGGCCCGCGTGGCCCAGGCCGACCTGCGCTTGATCAACCGCCAGATCGACCTGTTCCAGGCGCTCGGTGGTGGCTGGCAACGCAATGATCAACCTCAACCCTTACCCCTTGCTGACCTTGGAGCCAAGCCATGAACCAGGCTGTTGAACCCGCGATCCTGCCATCCACTCCCAGCTTGATGCAGCGCCATCGCCGCGCCCTGCTGACGGGCGCATCACTGGTGACGCTGTTGGGGGCGGGGCTGTTTGCCGCGTATTGGTGGCAGTTGGGGCGATTTCTGGAAGAGACCGACGACGCCTACGTGCGCGCCGATTGGGTCGCCGTCAGCCCGCGGATTGCCGGCTACGTGGCCCAGGTGCTGGTGGAGGACAACCAGCCGGTCAAGGCCGGGGATGTGCTGGTGCGCCTGGATGAGCGTGATTTTGTCGAGCAGCTGCGCAGCACCCAGGCGCGGTTGCAGCAAGCCCGGGCGGCGGCGAACGCCCGCCAGTCCAGCCTGACCACTCTCGACGCACGGCTCGACGAGCAGCAGCAACGTATCGCCCAGGCCCAGGCTGCCCTGCATAGCAGCGAGGCCGAGGCCCATCGTGCGCGCCTGGACTTCCAGCGCTACCGCGATCTGGTGGATCAACAGATCGCCACCCGCGAGCGCCTGGAAACCGCTAGCGCCGGGCGGGCCAAGGCATTGGCAGCGGTGACCGAGGCCCGTGCCCAAGTGGCCCGGCAGCAGGCCCAGTGCCAGGTGCTGCAGGCGCGCCGCCAGCAGGCGAAGGCGCGGATCGCCGAATCCCAGGCCCGGGTGGGCGAGGCCCAGGCCAACCTGGCCCTGGCCCAGAATGCCTTGAATGACACAGCGATCCGCGCGCCGTTCGACGGCGTAGTGGGCCAGCGCAAGGTCCGCCGCCAGCAGTATGTGATGCCGGGCCTGCCTTTGTTGGCGGTGGTGCCGGTGGCACAGGCCTATGTGATCGCCAACTACAAGGAAACCCAGTTGCAGCACATGGCGCCGGGGCAGGCGGTCGATATCGCGGTGGACAGTTTTTCCGGCCAGCACTGGCGCGGCCAGATCGAAAGCATCGCCCCCGGTTCCGGTGCGGTGTTCGCCTTGTTGCCCCCGGACAACGCCA
This sequence comes from Pseudomonas sp. FP818, assembly GCF_030687335.1. NCBI lineage: Bacteria > Pseudomonadati > Pseudomonadota > Gammaproteobacteria > Pseudomonadales > Pseudomonadaceae > Pseudomonas > Pseudomonas sp. FP818. The sequence goes on from NZ_CP117427.1 coordinate 2,153,428, forward strand.
CCGGCAATTTCACCAAGATCGTGCAGCGCTTTGCGGTGAAGATCCGCCTGGTGGCCGACGAGACGAATGCACCCGTGATCTTGCCGGGGATGTCCGTGATCGCCACGGTGGACACCCGCCCGGCCAGCCAGCAGGACGGTTCCCATGGAGGCTGATGGGCGCACCTCGAACGTTTCGTTTCGCGCCTGGGTCGCGGTGATCGGTGGTTTGTTCGGCTGCTTCATGGCCGGCATGAATGTGCATGTCACCAGCGCCGCCCTGCCGGAAATCGAAGGTGCGCTGGGGGCCACGTTCGAGGAGGGCTCGTGGATTTCCACGGCCTATTTGGTGGCGGAAATCATCATGATCCCGCTCACCGCGTGGCTGGTGCAGGTGTTCTCGTTGCGGCGGGTGATGCTGTGGGGCTCCGGGGTTTTCCTGGTGGCCTCGGTGGCCTGTTCGATGGCGCCGAACCTGCCGGTGATGATCATCATCCGGGTCATTCAGGGGGCGGCGGGGGCGGTGCTGATTCCGTTATCGTTCCAGTTGATCATCACCGAACTGCCTGCCAGCAAGATCCCCCTGGGCATGGCCCTGTTCAGCCTGGCCAACAGTGTGGCCCAGGCCGCAGGGCCGTCCATTGGTGGCTGGCTGACCGATGTGTATTCGTGGCGCTGGATCTTCTACCTGCAACTGTTTCCCGGTATCGCGCTGTTGGCGGCAGTGGCCTGGTCCATTGACCGCCAGCCGATGAACCTTGGGCTGTTGCGCCAGGGCGACTGGTTGGGCATCGCCTGCATGGTCCTGGGCCTGGGCGCGTTGCAGATCGTGCTGGAGGAGGGCGGGCGCAAGGATTGGTTCGGTTCGGCGTTTATCGGCTGGATGAGCCTGGCGGCGGCGGTGGGCCTGGTGGGCTTTGTCGGCCGACAATTGTGGGGCCGCAAAAGCTTTATCAACCTGCGGCTATTGGCGCACTACAACTTTGGCGTGGCCAGTGTGGCGATGTTTATCTTCGGTGCCAGCACGTACGGCCTGGTATTCCTGGTGCCCAATTACCTGTCACAGATGCAGGGCTACAACGCCAGTGAAATTGGCGTCAGCCTGATTGCCTATGGCCTGGTGCAACTGGTGCTGGCGCCGTTCCTGCCACGACTGATGAAGTGGTTGAGCGCAAAAATTCTCGTGGCCTCCGGTTTTGCGATCATGGCCCTGGGCTGCTGGATGGGCGCGCACTTGTCGGCAGACAGCGCCAGCAACGTGATCATCCCCTCGATCGTGGTGCGCGGCATTGGCCAGCCGCTGATCATGGTGGCGCTGTCGGTGCTGGCGGTGCATGGGCTGGCCAAGGCACAGTCCGGCTCGGCCTCGGCAGTGTTCTCGATGTTGCGCAACCTGGGCGGCGCGGTGGGCACGGCCCTGCTGGCGCAACTGGTGGTGGTGCGCGAGCAGGTGCATTCGGCGCGCATCGGTGAGTCGCTGAGCATTTTCGAACCGGCTTTACAGCAACATTTGCCGAACGGCGGCTTGTTGCAGGAGCAATGGCCGGAGCAGCAGCAAGTGCTGGGGTTGCTCGACCAGAGCGTGCGGCACCAGGCATTTTTGATGGCTTACAGCGACGCGTTCTACCTGGCGTGTGTGGCATTGACCTTGTGTGCGGTGGCGGCGTTGCTGCTTCGCCGCACTTGATCGCTGTCGCGGGTTCGTGTTGTGGCGAGCAACTCAGCGATGGGGTTTCAGCCCCCGCAGCAGCAACTCCAGGCCTTGCAGCGCTTGCTCCAGGCATTCGTCCGGGCGTTCGGCATGGGCAATCCATTGCGCCGTATCTACCAGGCTGCCATTGATCAACCGGGCCAGTGCCAGGCTGGGGGCATGCTCGATAAGCCCGGCCTGCATCAATTCATCCAGCAGCCGACGCAATGATTCGATGCAGTGCTGCTGGGCCCCCACGTCTGCACCCAGCACCGCCGGTGCATCTTGCAGCACGATCCGCTGGATCTCGGGATCCTGGGCCATGTGCAGGTAGGCGCGGCAGCGCTCGCAAAAACCGTCCCAGGGGTTGTTGGCCTGAGTGCTGATTTGTTGCAGACGGTCATCCATTTCGCTGTCGAGTTGCGCGACCACCGCGGCCAGCAGTCCTTTCTTGTCGCCAAAGTGATGGTACAGCGCCCCACGGGTAAGGCCGGCGCGGGCGGTGAAATCATCCATCGAGGTATTGGCAAAGCCTTGGGTGGCAAAGGCATGGCGGGCGCTGGCCAACAGGCGGGCGCGGGTTTCTTCAATCATCTCGGCGCGGGCTCGGCTCATGGAAAACGCTCGCTAGTTGTGGGTGAGTGGTTGACATACGCCGCGTATGTTACTCATGATTTGTCACATACGCACCGTATATCTTTTCCCCGGATTGCATTGAATGGCAAGCTCCAGGGCTCCCAGCAAGAGGTCACGCACCATGGCAAACCCCTACGCCGAGCTGTTCCAGGCGCCAGGTTCCAGGGCTTTTGTATCGGCCGGCATGCTCGCTCGCATGCCGATATCCATGACCGGTATCGGGCTGATCACCATGTTGTCCCAACTGCGTGGCGGTTATGGGTTGGCGGGCGCGGTGGCGGCAACGTTTGCCCTGGCCACGGCCTTTTGCGCACCGCAGGTTTCGCGACTGGTAGACCGTTATGGCCAGGGCCGCGTCTTGCCGGTGGCAGCCATGATCGGCGGTGGGGCGTTGTTGCTGCTGTTGCTGTGTACCCGTTTGCAGGCGCCGGACTGGACCCTGTTTATCTTTGCCGCCCTGGCCGGTTGCATGCCCAACATGTCGGCCATGGTGCGGGCGCGCTGGACCGAGATCTACCGTGGCCAGCCACGTTTGCAAACAGCCTTTGCCCTGGAATCGGTGCTCGACGAGGTGTGCTTTATCCTCGGCCCGCCGCTGTCGGTGGGATTGTGTGTGCTGCTGTTTCCCGAGGCGGGGCCGCTGGTGGGGGCGATCCTGTTGGCGGTTGGCGTGACCGCCTTTGTTCTGCAAAAACAGACCGAGCCTGCCATTCACGCGCAACTTGAGCACCAGGGCAGTTGGTTGATCACCCAGCCGTCGGTGCTGGTGTTGATAATCCTACTGGTGGCCATGGGCACCATTGTCGGGGTGGTAGACGTGGTCAGCGTGGCGTTCGCCCAGCACCAGGGCCAGCCGGCTGCCGCGAGTATCGTGCTGTCGGTGTATGCCATCGGCTCGTGCCTGGCGGGGCTGGCCTTCGGTGCGCTGAAGCTGAACATGCCCTTGCCCCGGCAGTTCCTGCTCTGTGGCCTGGCAACTGCCCTGACAACCCTGCCACTGCTGTGGGTGGGGGATATCCTCGGGCTGGCATTGGCGGTGTTTGTGTCCGGGCTGTTTTTTGCCCCGACCTTGATTGTGTCCATGGCGCTGGTGGAGCAGGTCGTGCCACCCAGCCGCCTGACCGAAGGCATGACCTGGCTGATCACCGGCTTGAGTATCGGCGTGGCCATCGGTGCCGCGAGTTCCGGCTGGATGATCGACCACTTTGGCGCCGCCAGCGGGTTCTGGGTGGCGCTGATGGCCGGGGCAGTGGTGCTGGTGTCCGCTTTATTGGGCTACCGCCGCCTGGGATGAGTCACCCCAGGGCGGGGTGGCTGTCTGTACGGTGATGGCGCAGGAACTCGTTCAGCGCCTGGCGTGTCAGGTCGTTGAGCGTGACCTTTTTCTGCGTCGCCGCCAGGGCCGCAGCCAGGTGCAGATCATGGCCGACCCGTACATTGAAGGAGCCTTTGCAGGGCTTTTCCGGTGCCTGGCCCAGGGTCTGGCAAGTAGCCAGATAATCCTCCACGGCCTCGCGAAAGGCGGCCTCCAACTGGGCCACGGTCTGCCCTTCGTAACTGACCAGGGGGCGGATAAACAGCAGCTTGCCGAACAGGCAATTGTCCTCGACGCTGGCTTCTATGGAGCCGATGTAACCTTTGTATTTCAACTGGTTGCTCACTGAATCAAGCCTCCTGATTCCAACTGTTCAATGATCTGGCGCCGAATGTAGTACTTCAGTTCATTGCCGGGGTGGGGCTTGTGCAAGGTGATCATTGCACTCGGGTCGCCTATGTCGAACTTGACGCGGCTCCCAGCCCCTTCGATTTGTCGGTAACCCAGCCAGCCTAACAATGTCACGAGCTCAGGCCAGGTAAATGCCATCTGCAGGTTAAGCAGTTTGGCGAGCAGCTTTTCATTTTTGGACACGGCGTTCCCTGCGTGTAACTAAATGTAGTTGCAAATACAGTGCTCCGTCAATGATAGGGCCGCTTCGCGGACTTCTCCCGGGTTTGATGTAACGCCCGATGACTGCAATCGCCTGCGCTAATTTTTCCCGCCTGGATTCGTTTTATAGGGACGACGTGCCTTTGTGCTTCCTGCCTATTGCTCCGGATCCCAAGAAATGAACGCTGAAGACTCCTTGAAACTTGCTCGCCGGTTTATCGGGTTGCCCCTGGAAAAACGCCAGTTGTTCCTCCAGGCGCTGCAAAAGGAAGGGATCGACTTCTCGCGTTTTCCGATTCCGGCCCAGGTCGAGGCCGAGGATCGCCAGGCGTTGTCCTACGCCCAGCAGCGTATGTGGTTTCTCTGGCAACTGGATCCTGCCAGCGCAGCCTATAACCTGCCGGGAGCGGTGCGTCTAAAGGGCACCTTGAGCCTGCCGGCCATCGAGCAGGCGTTTGCCAGCCTGATCGCGCGGCATGAAACCCTGCGCACAGTGTTCCAGCGCCAGGCCGATGAGCGCCTGGTGCAAGTGCCCTGCCAGCCTGCGTTAGCGATTGAACCACTGGATCTTGGCAACTTGCCGCCGGCTGAGCGCGAACAGGCGGTGATGGCTGCCGCCACCGCGCAATCGCTGCAACCCTTCGACCTGGCCAATGGCCCCTTGCTGCGCGTGCAATTGCTCAAACTCGCCGAGCAAGAGCATGTGTTGCTGCTGACCCTGCATCACATCGTCTCGGACGGCTGGTCGATGAACGTGCTGATCGACGAGTTCATCCGATGCTATGACGCCTTTGAACGCAACCAGTCGCCACAACTGCCAGACCTGCCGATCCAGTACAGCGACTACGCCTTGTGGCAGCGCCGCTGGCTGGAAGCGGGGGAGCAGGCGCGGCAGCTGGATTACTGGCGCGAACAGTTGGGCGATGAACACCCGGTGCTGGAGTTGCCAACGGACTTTGCACGCCCAGCCGTGGCCAGCCATCAGGGCCAGCGCTATGAGTTCGCCTTGCCGGCAGCCTTGGCCGACGGTGCGCGGTTGTTGGCTCGCCAGCAGAACGTATCGTTGTTCACCGTGCTGCTGGCAGCGTTCAAGATCCTGCTGTTTCGCTACACCGGCCAGACTGACCTGCGGGTAGGCGTGCCGATTGCCAACCGGCATCGCGGTGAGACCGAGGGCCTGATCGGGCTGTTCGTCAACACTCAAGTCATGGCTGCCCACGTTGATGGGCAGGCGCGGGTCAGCGACCTGTTGCAGGGGCTCAAGGATGTGGTCAATGGCGCCCAGGCCCACCAGGACCTGCCGTTCGAGCGCCTGGTCGAGGCGCTCAAGCCGGAGCGCAGCCTGAGCCACACGCCACTGTTCCAGGTGCTCTACAACCACCAGCCACAAGTGGCAGACCTAGAAGCGCTGGTGCTGGAATCCGGACTCTCCCTGAGCCTGGTCGAGTGGCAGAGCCGCACCACTCAGTTCGACCTCAGCCTCGACACCTGGGAAAAGGGCGGCACCCTGCGCGCTGCATTGACCTTCGCCACCGACCTGTTCACGCCCGCCACCATCGAGCGTATGGCCCGCCACTGGAGCCACTTGCTCGGCGGCATGATCGACAACGTACAGCAGCGCGTGGCTGAGTTGCCGATGCTCGACGCCAGCGACTATCAGCAGCAAATTCATGGCTGGAACGCCACCGCCTCTGAGTACCCGCAAGCGCGCAGCATCCATCGACTGATCGCCGAGCAGGTGGAGCGCCAGCCCGACGCTCTGGCCCTGACCTTTGGCAGCAAGACTCTGAGTTATCGCCAATTGGACGGCCAGGCCAATCAACTGGCGCACAAGCTGATCGAGCTGGGCGTTGGCCCCGAAGTGCGCGTTGGCGTGGCCATGCAGCGCACCGACGCCTTGATCGTTGCCTTGCTTGGCGTGCTCAAGGCCGGCGGCGCCTATGTGCCGCTGGACCCGGATTACCCGGCTGACCGCGTCGCCTACATGCTGCAAGACAGTCGCGCTCAGGTGCTGCTGACCGAGGCCGAGCTGCTCGCCGACTTGCCTCAGACCCAGGCCCAGGTGTTGCAGATGGATCAACTGGCTGGCTACCCGTTGAGCGCACCGGTCACCCAGGTTGCCCCCGACAACCTGGCCTACGTGATCTACACCTCCGGCTCCACCGGCAAGCCCAAGGGCGTAGCCATTGCCCATGGCAACGTACTGGCACTGATCCACTGGTCGCAGCAGGTCTACAGTCGCGAAGATATCCAGGGTGTGCTGGCTTCCACTTCGGTGTGTTTCGACCTCTCGGTGTGGGAGATTTTCGTCACCCTGGCCAACGGCGGCTCGCTGATCCTTGCCCGCAATGCCCTGGAACTGCCCGAGCTGCCGGCCCGTGACCAGGTGCGCCTGATCAACACCGTACCCTCGGCCATCAATGCCTTGCAGCGTGCCGGGCAGATCCCCGAGAGTGTGCGCATCATCAACCTGGCCGGCGAGCCGCTCAAGCAATCCCTCGTGGACCGCCTCTATCAGCAACCGTCGATCAAGCAGGTCTTTGATCTGTACGGCCCGTCCGAAGACACCACCTATTCCACCTGGACCCCTCGCGAAGCCTTGGGCCAGCCGTCCATTGGCCGGCCGTTGAGCAACACCCAGGGTTATATCCTCGATGCCGACCTGCAACCGGTGCCTACCGGGGTCGCTGCCGAGCTGCACCTGGCCGGCGCCGGGCTCACCCGGGGCTATCTGGGCCGGGCCGCGATGACTGCCGAAAAATACGTACCCAACCCGTTCTCCAGTACTGGCGAACGGCTGTACCGCACTGGCGACCTGACCCGCTATCGCGCCGATGGCGTGATCGAGTACGTCGGGCGGATCGACCATCAAGTGAAGATCCGTGGTCTGCGGATTGAGCTGGGGGAGGTCGAAGCGCGCCTGCTCAGTCACCCGCAAATCAAGGAAGCACTGGTGATCGCCCAGGATGGACGCTTGCTGGTGGCTTACGTGGTGCCGACAGCAATGCCCCAGGATCACGAGGTATTCACGCAAACGTTGCATGCGTACCTGGCCGAAACTTTGCCTGAATACATGCTGCCAACGGTGACCATGGCCTTGGCACAGTTTCCCTCGACCCCCAATGGCAAGTTGGACCGCAAGGCGCTGCCGCGGGCCGGTGAGGCCAAGGTGCAGGCGTTCAGTGCGCCGCAGGATCCACGGCAACTGCTGCTTGCCGGGATCTGGCAAGACATTCTTGGGCTGTCGCAGATTGGCCTGGATGACAACTTTTTCGAACTGGGCGGCGACTCCATCGTGTCGATCCAGGTGGTCAGCCGTGCCCGCCAGGCCGGTTTGCAACTGGCGCCCAGCGACCTGTTCCGCCACCAGACCCTACGCAGCCTGGCCGCTGCCGCGCGTGAAGTGTCGGCGCTGGCCATCGAGCAAGGCCCGGTCCAGGGGCCGGTGCTGTTGACCCCGGTGCAGCAATGGTTCTTTGCCGAGGATATTCCCACACGCCAGCACTGGAACCAGTCGCTGCTGCTGACTCCGCGTCAGCCGGTAGACGTCACGGCACTGGCTGGCGCGTTGCAGGCGCTGGTGGCGCAACACGATGCCTTGCGCCTGCGCTTTGTCGAGCGCGGGGAGGGCTGGGAACAGACTCATGCCCCGTCGGCAACTGTGGAGTTGTGGCAGCGCCAGGCCGCCAGCGTCGAGGAATTGCGTGAGCACTGTGATCTCGCCCAGGCCAGCCTCGACCTGGAGCACGGCCCGTTGATGCGGGCCTTGCTCGTGGACATGGCCGACGGCAGCCAGCGCCTGTTGCTGGTGCTGCATCACCTCGTGGTGGATGGGGTGTCCTGGCGTGTGTTGCTGGAAGACTTGCATCGCGGCTACGGCCAAGGCGTGGCCGGCCAACCGCTGACCACGGCGCACAAGACCAGCGCCTACCAGCAGTGGGCAGTACGCTTGGACGACTACAGCCGCAGCCCGGCGCTGCTGGCTGAGTTGGCGTACTGGCGCGAACAATTGCAGGGCGTGGCAAACGACTTGCCCCGGGATAACCCGCAGGGCCGGCAAACCCAGGCAGTGGCTGAACATATCCGCTGGCGCCTGGACCGCGAGCAAACCCGTCAACTGCTGCAACAGGCGCCAGCGGCGTACCGTACTCAGGTCAACGACCTGTTGCTGGCGGCCCTGGCGCGCACGATTTGTCAATGGACCGGACACCCTTCGGTGCTGATCCAGCTGGAAGGCCACGGTCGTGAAGAGCTTTTCGATGACATCGACCTGACTCGCACCGTGGGCTGGTTCACCAGCCTCTACCCGTTGCGCCTGACGCCAAGCGTCGAGCTGGGTGCCACCCTCAAGGCGATCAAGGAACAGTTGCGCCAGGTACCCAACAAGGGCATTGGCTATGGTGTGTTGCGCTACGGCGCGGCGGCCAATGAACTGGCGGTCCTGGCCCAGCCAAGGATTACCTTCAATTACCTGGGGCAGTTCGACCAGCAATTTGGTGAGGATGCGTTGTTCGTACCGGCCAGCGAAGGCGGCGGCCAGGCCCAGAGCCTGGGCGCACCCTTGGCCAACTGGCTGAGTGTGGAAGGGCGGGTCTACGCCGGTGAACTGGAACTGGACTGGAGCTTCAGTGGCGAAGTCTTTCGTCGGGACACCATCCAGGCCCTGGTGGACAGCTGCGCGCGCACCTTGCACGAACTGATTGAACACTGCCTCGATCCACAACAGGGCGGCGCGACGCCTTCGGACTTCCCGCTGGTCAGCCTCGACCAGGCACAACTGGAAGGCCTGGGCCTGCCATTGGCGCAGATCGAGGACCTCTATCCGCTGTCGCCGATGCAGCAGGGCATGCTGTTCCACAGCGCCTACGATGCCGAGCCCGGCGCCTATATCAATCAACTGCGCCTGACCATTGAAGGCCTGGACGTGGCGCGGTTTGCCCAGTGCTGGGAGGCGGTGCTGGAGCGCCATGAAGTGCTGCGCGCACGATGTATCTGGGAAGGCCAGGCGCAGGCGATGCAAGCGATCCAGCGCTCGGTGCAATTGCCGCTGACAGTGCTGGAGAGCGCTCCTGACGACCTCGATCGTTTGGCCCTTGAACAGCGCGAACAAGGCTTCGACCTGCATCAGGCGCCGTTGTTGCGCCTGGTGCTAGTACCGCTGGCGGCCCGGCGTTATGAGCTGATCTACACCAGCCACCACATCCTGATGGATGGCTGGAGCAATGCCCAACTGCTGGGGGAGGTCTTGCAGCGGTACGCCGGACAAGTGCCGCCACCGGCCACCGGGCGTTATGCCGACTATGTGGGCTGGCTGCTGGCGCAGGACGCCGACGCCAGCGAGCAATTCTGGCGCGTGCAACTGCAAGCGCTGCCCGCGCCGACCTTGCTTGGCAACGCCTTGCCGGCGCCGCGCGAGGGCAGTGGCCATGCCAGTCACCACGTACTGCTGGACGCAACCACCACCGCGCGCCTGGGTGAGTTTGCCCGGCACAACAAGGTCACCTTCAATACCCTGTTGCAAGCGGCATGGGCGGCTTTGCTGCAACGTTATTGCGGCCAGTCGAGCGTGGCCTTTGGCGCCACAGTGGCCGGGCGTCCGGCTCATTTAGCCGGGATCGAGCAGCAGGTCGGGTTGTTTATCAATACCTTGCCGATCATTTGCAGCCCGGATGCCACCCATAGCGTCGCCAACTGGCTGCAGCACGTGCAGGCGCACAGTGTGCTCCTGCGTGAGCATGAGCACACACCGTTGTACGACATTCAACGCTGGGCCGGGCAGCCTGGTAGTGCGCTGTTCGACACCTTACTGGTGTTTGAAAACTATCCGGTGTCCCAGGCGCTGCAAGCCGGTGCGCCGGCCGGCTTGAGCTTCAGCGGGCTGCACAACCATGAACAGACCAGCTATCCGCTGACCCTGGGCATCGAGTTGGGTGAAACCCTGAGCCTGGACTTCAGCTACGCCCGGGCCGATTTCAGCCCGCAGCAGATACGCGTTATCGGCACAAGCCTGCTGCAACTGCTTGCGCAGTTTGTTGAGGATAACCAGCAAGCACTGGGCAACCTGAGCCTGCGCGAGCCAACCCTGGAGCAAACCGCAGTACAGCCGGCACTCGACCCGCTGCTGGCGCACCAGCGTATCGAACGCCGCGCGGCAGCGACCCCGGATGCCCTGGCCTTGATCAGCGGTGACGAGCGCTGGACCTATGCCGAGCTCAACCAGCGCGCCAACTGCCTGGCCCATCGCTTGCGTGAGCAGGGCGTAATGCCCGGCCAGCGCGTCGGGCTGGCGGTGCGTCGCGGTGGGGCGATGATTGCCAGCCTGTTGGCGATCCTCAAGGCAGGCGCCGCCTACGTGCCACTGGACCCCGATTACCCAGCCCAGCGCCTGGCCTACATGATTGATGACAGCGCAATGGACCTGCTGCTGCGCCAACCCGGCGTACTCGACGACGTCCTGGCCGATGCACGCGTGCCGTGCCTGCTGCTCGACGGTTCGGAGCGCGACTACCCACGCACCAACCTGGCCAACCTGGCGCAGGCCGAGCATCTGGCCTATGTGATCTACACCTCCGGTTCCACCGGGCAGCCCAAGGGCGTGTCCATCGCCCATGGCGCGCTGCGCGAATTCTGCACGATAGCCGCCGAATACTCACAACTCACGTCCCAGGATCGGGTACTGCAATTTGCAACATTCAGCTTCGACGGTTTTGTCGAACAGTGCTTCCCGCCGCTGTGCGAAGGCGCCTGCCTGGTGCTGCGCGGCGATGAAACCTGGGACACGGCGACCTTGTACGAGCAGATCATCGAACACGGCGTGACCTTGGCCGATTTGCCGGCAGCCTATTGGTTCCTGCTGGCCCAGGACTGGGCGGCGGACCCGCAGCGCAGTCGCGGGCGACTGCGCCAGGTGCACGTGGGGGGTGAGGCGATGTCGGTGGAGGGGCTCAAGCTCTGGCACGCCGCAGGCCTTGGCGGCGTGCGCTTGCTCAATACCTACGGCCCGACCGAAGCCACGGTAGTGTCCAGCACCCACTTGTGCCAGCTCGAGGATGTCGATGAAGCCAATGGCGTACCGATTGGTCGTGCCTTACCGGGGCGAGCGCTGTATGTGCTCGACCGCGACGCCAACCCGGTGCCCGATGACGTGGTGGGTGAGTTGTGTCTCGCCGCCTGTGAAGGTTTGGCCCAGGGTTATCACCAGCGTCCGGCACTGACCGCCGAGCGTTTTATTCCCGATCCTTTAGCCGCCGTGGCCGGCAGCCGCGTGTATCGCACTGGCGATCTTGCGCGCCGCGACGCGGCGGGCATGGTGCATTACTGCGGGCGGATCGACCATCAGGTGAAGATCCGTGGTTTTCGCATCGAACTGGGCGAAATCGAATCGCGCCTGTTGCAACAATCCGGTGTGCGTGACGCGGTGGTCCTGGCCCATCAAGGCGCAAGTACCCAGCAACTGGTGGCCTATATCGTGCCGGCGCAGGCCGAGCGCTCGTTGTGCGAGCGCCTCAAGGCCAGTCTCAAGGCGAGCATGCCGGACTACATGGTGCCGACCTATTGGATGGTGCTCGACCACTTGCCACTGACCTCCAACGGCAAACTCGACCGCAAGGCCCTGCCGGCACCGGACGCCAGCCTGTTGCAACAGGACTACGTGGCACCGGTCACGGCACTGCAACAGCAACTGGCCGATATCTGGCAAACAGTGTTGAACCTGCCGCGCGTGGGTTTGAACGACAACTTCTTCGAGCTGGGAGGCGATTCGATCCTGTCGATGCAGGTGGTCAGCCGCGCCCGTCAGGCGGGGCTGCATTTCACTGCCAAAGCGTTGTTCGAGCAGCAAACGATTCAAGGTTTGGCCAGCGTAACGCGCAGCGGTGAAGGCGTGCCGACCATCGACCAAGGGCCGGTGGCCGGCGTCATGCCGTTGCTGGCGGTGCAGCAGGCGTTCTTCGAGGAGGATGTTCCCCAGCGCCATCACTGGAACCAATCCGTGCTGCTTGCGCCCCAGCAACCCCTGGACGGCGCACGACTCGCCCAGGCCTTGCAGGCGCTGGTCGCCCATCACGATGCCTTGCGCCTGAATTTCTACCGCGACGGCGAGCAGTGGGTCGCCAGCCATGGCGAGGCGTCGAACCCTGAGCTGCTGTGGCAGCATCGGGTCAACGATGAAGCCCAGCTCCAGGCGGTGGCCGATCAGGCCCAGGCCAGCCTGGACCTGCAACAAGGCCCGCTGCTGCGCGCGGTGTTGTTTGAGCGTGCCGATGGCAGCCAGCGCTTACTGGTGGCGATTCACCACCTGGTAGTCGACGGCGTGTCATGGCGCATCCTCTTGCAAGATCTGCAGGACGCTTACCGTCAGCCCGCCCTGGGCTTACCGGCCAAGACCACCGCGTTCAAAACCTGGGCCGAGCAACTGCAAGGTCTTGCCCGCAGTCCCGCGCTGCAAGCCGAGATTTCGTTTTGGCAATCACTGGGCGCAACCGACAACCATCTGCCGGGCGCCAAGCCGGATGCCAGCTTGCGCAGTCGCGACGGCGTCACGCTTGATACACGCCTGAATGCCGAGCTGACCCGGCGCCTGTTGCAGGATGCGCCAGCGGCCTACCGCACCCAGGTCAACGATCTGCTGCTGACCGCGCTGGCGCGAGTCATCACGCGCTGGACGGGACGCAGCGAGGTGCTGATCCAGCTCGAAGGCCATGGCCGTGAAGAGCTGTTCGACAACCAGGACCTGACCCGCACCGTGGGTTGGTTCACCAGCCTGTTCCCGGTGCGTCTGGCGCCTGCCGAGGCGCTGGGAGATTCAATCAAGCAGGTCAAGGAACAACTGCGCGCCATTCCCAACCGGGGCGCAGGCTTTGGCGTCTTGCGTTACCTGGGTGACGCTGCCGTGCAGCAAACCCTGGCGGCACTGCCGGCGCCGCGTATCACCTTCAACTATCTGGGCCAATTCGACAGCACCGTTGAAGGCGAGCAAACGGCGTTGTTTTTGCCCAGTGGCGAGCATGCCGGGGTTGAGCAGCATCCGGACGCACCACTGGGTAACTGGTTGACCCTCAACGGCCAGGTATTTGAAGGCCAATTGTGCCTGGGCTGGACGTTCAGCCAGCAGATGTTCGACGCAGCGACCATCCAGCTACTGGCCGACGCCCTGGCTGTAGAGCTCAAGGCTGTGATTGAGCACTGCACCACAACCGGTCATCACGGCGTGACACCGTCGGACTTCCCGCTGGCGGCGTTGACACAGGCCCACGTGGATGTGCTTGCCGGCGCGCCTGAAGCCATCGAAGACATCTACCCGCTCTCGGCCATGCAGCAAGGCATGTTGTTCCACAGCTTGCTGGAGCAAAGCGGCGGCGATTACGTCAATCAGATGCAAGTATCGGTGGACGGCCTGGACCCAGAACGCTTTCGCGCAGCGTGGCAGGCGGTGGTCGATGGGCACGCCATTCTGCGCACGGCCTTTGCCTGGCAGGGCGGTTTGCCGCAGCCGATGCAGGTGGTGCACAAGCAGCTTGATGTGCCCTTTACCGTGCTCGACTGGCGCGCGCGCGACGATCAATCAGTTGCGCTGCAAGCGCTGGCTGCTGCCGAACTGGCCCAGGGTTTTGACTTGAACCGGCCTGGGCTATTACGCCTGGTACTGGTGCGCCTGGATGACCGTCGTTGCGAACTGCTTTACACCAACCATCACATCCTGATGGACGGCTGGAGCAATTCCCAACTCCTGGGTGAGGTGCTGCAGCGTTATGACGGCCAGGCGCCGGGGCCGTCCGTTGGGCGCTATCGCGATTACATCGCCTGGCTGCAACGCCAGGATCAACAGGCCAGTGAACAATTCTGGAGCGCCAACCTGACGGCACTGGAGGAGCCGACCCTGCTGGCACAGACGGTCAGTGGCCAGGGGCAGGCCGCCGCCGGTCACGGCGACCATCACTTGATGTTGGATGGGGAGCAAACCCGCCGCCTGAGCGAGTTTGCCCGCCAGCAAAAAGTCACCTCCAACACCTTGGTGCAGGCCGCGTGGCTGTTGCTGTTGCAGCGCTACACTGGGCAGGACTGCGTGGCGTTTGGTGCCACGGTCGCCGGTCGCCCGGCTGACTTGCCGGGTATCGAGCAGCAGGTTGGGCTGTTCATCAATACCTTGCCGGTGGTTGCCAGCCCGCGCGCCGAGCAAACCGTCAGCCAATGGTTACAGGTCGTGCAGGGGCAAAACCTGGCCTTGCGCGAGCATGAGCACACGCCGTTGTTCGATATCCAGCGTTGGGCCGGGCAGAGCGGTGACGCACTGTTCGACAGCCTGCTGGTATTTGAAAACTACCCGGTGGCCGAAACCCTCAAGCGCGGCGCGCCGCAAGGCTTGGTGTTCGGCGAAGTGCAGAGTCATGAGCAGACCCATTATCCGTTGAGCCTGTCGGTCAGTCTGGGGCAGACCCTGAGTGTGCATTACCGCTATAGCCATGGGCACTTTAGCGCCGACACCATCAGCGAGCTCAGCGGGCATTTCAGCCACCTGCTGCTGGGTATGCTCGATCAGCCCGAGCTGGCGCTGGGTGATTTGTCGATGCAAGGCGCTGCGCGGCAACAACAGATGGTCGCGCAATGGAACCCGGCGGCGGTCGATTACCCGCGCGGGCAATGCATCCACCAACTGTTCGAGGCCCAGGCTGAGCGCGCTCCCGATGCCGTCGCCCTGGTGTTCGGCCAGCAGTCGCTGACCTATCGCGAGCTCAACGAACAGGCCAACCAACTGGCGCATCGGTTGCTGGCCGAAGGTGTCGGGCCGGATCGTCTGGTGGGGATCGCGGTGGAGCGCGGCTTGCCGATGATCATCAGCCTGCTGGCGATCCTCAAGGCCGGTGGCGCCTATGTGCCGCTGGACCCGGCATACCCGGCTGATCGCCTGGCGTACATGATGCAAGACAGCGGCCTGAGGTTGCTGATTACCCAGGCGCCGCTGCTGGGGGCGCTGCCAATTCCAGGCGGTGTTGAGGCGCTGGTGCTGGACGGTGAGGCGGGCTGGTTCGCGGGCTATCCGAGCCACAACCCGCAGCCATCGGCCGGACCGGGCAACCTCGCCTATGCAATCTACACCTCCGGTTCAACCGGCAAGCCCAAAGGGGTAATGGTGCCCCATGGCGCCCTGGGCAACTTCATTGCGAGCATGGCCCGCCAGCCGGGGCTTGCGGTGGGAGAGCGGATCCTGTCTCTGACCACCTTCTCGTTCGATATCTTCGGCCTGGAGATTTACCTGCCGCTGACCGTTGGCGCCTGTGCGGTGTTGGTGGACAAAGACACCACCCTCGACCCGGACGCGATCCTCGCCACCGTGGCTACCCAGCGTGTCAACACCCTGCAAGCCACGCCCTCGACCTGGCGCATGTTGCTCGACAGCCCGCAGGTGGCGGCGTTGCAGGGCTGCACCTTGCTCTGCGGTGGCGAAGCCCTGGCCGATGAACTGGCGGCACGCATGCTCGCCCTCGGTGGAGCGGTATGGAACCTCTATGGGCCAACCGAAACCACCATTTGGTCAGCCGCCCATCGTCTCGACGGCCAGCCATGGCTGGGGCGGCCGATCGACAACACCGGCCTGTACATCGTCAGCCAGAACGGTGCCTTGGCCCCGGTCGGCGTGCCCGGCGAGCTGTTGATCGGCGGTGATGGCCTGGCGCGCGGCTACTTCCAGCGCCCAGGCCTGACTGCCGAACGTTTCCTGCCCGACCCGTTCGGTGCGCCCGGCCAGCGCTTGTACCGCACCGGCGACCTGGCGCGCTATCGCGCCGAAGGGGTGATCGAATACCTCGGGCGCTTGGACCACCAGGTGAAAATTCGCGGCTACCGGATCGAACTGGGGGAAATCGAAGCGCGCATCCAGGCCCAGGATGCTGTGCGCGAAGCGGCCGTGGTGGCCCTCGATGGACCCAGCGGCCCGCAACTGGTGGGTTACGTAGTGCTCGCCGAATCGACGGACAGCACCGAGCAACATACGGCGTTGCGCGAGTCGATCAAGGCCGGGCTCAAGCAGCATCTGGCCGACTACATGATCCCTGCGCACCTGGTATTCGTCGCGCAGATGCCCTTGACCCCCAACGGCAAACTGGACCGCAAGGCCTTGCCGGCACCGGATGTCAGCCAGACGCAAAAAGCCTATGTGGCGCCGGTTTCGGAACTTGAGCAGCAACTGGCCGGGATCTGGCAAGAGGTGCTCAAGGTCGAGCGCGTGGGGCTTGGCGACAACTTCTTCGACCTGGGCGGGCACTCCCTGCAAGTGGTGGTGATGCTGTCCCGTGTGCGGGCAGTGCTTGGGGTAGACGTGGCCGTGAAGGACTTTTACGCGCAGGACAGCCTCGGGGCCTTGGCCCAATCGCTGGTCGATGCGACCCGGGACGATGGCCTGGATGATGACTTTGACCTGATCTTCGATGCCCTTGATGAGCTGGAGCAGGAAAACCTGGAGGAAACCAATGCTTAAGCAAGGCGGGGCCAAAACCGCAGAACTGGTGGCGCGCATCAAGGACTTGAGCGCACCCAAGCGTGCGCAACTGTTCCGCAAGCTGGAGCAGCAGGGCGTCAACGTCGCGCGTTTCCCGATTGTGCCGGCTAGCGAAGCCGGGCCCCAGCAACTGTCGTATGCCCAGCAGCGGCAATGGTTTCTCTGGCAGTTCGACCCAACGGGCAGTGCCTACAACATCTGTACGGCGCTGCATTTGAAGGGGGAGCTGGATGTCGAGGCGCTGCAACGCAGCCTGTCGCAGGTGCTGGCGCGCCATGAAGGGCTGCGCGCCGGATTTGTGCAGCAAGGCGAGCAGGTGCGATGCATCATGCGGCCCATCGAAGCCGTGGAGCTTGCGGTGCAGGCTGCCCCGGCAGGCGATCCCGAGTCCGTAATCAAGGCGTTTGTCCAGGTGCAGAGCAGCCAGCCGTTCGATCTGGAACACGATCTGCTGCTGCGCGCCGCAGTGTTGCGTCTGGCGGACGATGAGCACGTGTTGGTACTGACGTTGCACCACATCATCACCGATGGCTGGTCGATGCAGATCATGATCGATGAGCTGCTGGCGCTGTACATTGCCCAGGTCACGGGCACGCCTTGCGCGTTGCCGGCACCGATCATTCAATACGCTGACTATGCCGCCTGGCAACGGCAATGGCTGGAGGCCGGGGAAGGGCGCCGGCAACTGGATTACTGGCGCGGTAAATTGGGCAGCGAGCACGTCTTGCTTGAACTACCGGTGGATCGCCCACGCCTGGGGCCACCGGACCAGCGTGGGGCGACGCTGCCGCTGGCGTTGGATCGTGCCTTGAGCGACGGCCTCAAGGGCCTGGCGCAGCAGCAAGGGGTGAGCCCGTTCATGTTGTTGCTGGCGTCGTTCCAGGTGCTGCTGCACCGCTACAGCGGCCAGTCTGACATTCGCGTCGGCGTACCCACCGCCAACCGCAACCGGGCCGAGACCGAGCGGGTCATCGGCTTTTTCGTCAATACCCAGGTGATGCAGGCCACGCTCGACAGCCAGCAGCCCTTTGCGGACTTTGTGCAGACGGTCAAGGCGGCGGCCCACGAGGCCCAGACCTGGCAAGACCTGCCGTTCGAGCAGTTGGTGGAGGCGCTGCAGCCCGAGCGCAACAGCCTGCACACGCCGCTGTTCCAGGTGATGTTCAACCATCAGATGGAAACTGGCCGGTTTGCCGATGGCCAACCCCTGGGCGGATTGCTGTGCACGCCAGTCGACTCGGAGAACCTCAGTGCGCCGTTTGACCTGACCCTCAATACCTTCGACGGCCCTGATGGCCTGTCGGCGGTCCTCACCTATGCCACCGATATCTTTGACGCCTCGACCGTCGAACGCATGGCGCGGCATTGGCAGAGATTGTTGCAGGGCATGGTCGATGATCCACGGCAGCGCATCGGTCAACTGCCGATGCTCAACGCCACTGAACAGCGCCTGGCGTTGCAAACCTGGAACGCCAGCACTGCCGACTACCCTCGCGACAGCGCCATCCACCACCTGATCGAAGCCCAGGCCGCCCGCACCCCGGATGCCGTAGCATTGGTCTTCGACACCCAGTCATTGACCTTTGCCCGACTCAACCAGCAGGCCAACCGCCTGGCCCATCGCCTGATCGCGGCCGGTGTCGGCCCTGATGTACTGGTGGGAATTGCGGTGCAACGCAGCGTTGACCTGGTGGTCGGGCTGCTGGCGATTCTCAAGGCCGGTGGCGCCTATGTGCCACTGGACCCGGCGTACCCCGAGGAACGCCTGGCCTACATGATGCAAGACAGCGGCCTGGCCCTGCTGCTGACCCAGGCACCGTTGCTGGCGCGCTTGCCGATCCCGGCCGGGGTCAGTGCCCTGGCCCTGGACCAACCGGATGCGTGGCTCGATGGCTACAGCTGCGAAAACCCGCTGCCGCGCACCACGGCCGAACACCTGGCCTACGTGATCTACACCTCCGGCTCCACCGGCAAGCCCAAAGGCGTGATGGTGCGCCATGGCGCCCTGACCAACTTTGTGTGCAGCATGGCCCGCCAGCCGGGCCTGGATGCCAATGACCGGCTGCTGTCGCTGACCACCTTTTCGTTCGATATTTTCGGCCTGGAAATCTATGGGCCACTGTTGGCTGGCGCAACCCTGGTGCTGACCGGACAGGGCATCAACCTCGACCCGCAAGCCTTGCTTGCCCTGGTCAAACAGCAGCGCATCAGCGTGTTGCAGGCCACGCCCTCGACCTGGCGCATGCTGCTCGATCACCCGCAGGCCGATGAGCTCAAGGGCTGCAAACTGCTGTGCGGCGGTGAGGCGCTGCCCCTGGAACTGGCGACCCGCCTTTTGGCGCTTTCGCCCCAGGTGTGGAACCTCTACGGGCCGACCGAGACCACCATCTGGTCGGCGCAGTACCCGCTCACGCCAACCCAGCCGCAGCCGTGGCTGGGCGGGCCGATTGCCAATACCAGCCTGTATATCCTCGACGATAACCTGGCGCCGGTGCCGGTCGGGGTGGCGGGTGAATTGTTGATTGGCGGCGATGGCCTGGCGCGGGGTTATTTCCAGCGCCCGGCACTCACCGCCGAACGCTTCCTGCCTGACCCATTTGGTGCGCCCGGTACGCGCCTGTACCGCACCGGCGACCTGGCGCGCTACCGCGCGGACGGGGTGATCGAGTACATCGGTCGGGTGGATCACCAGGTAAAAATCCGTGGATTGCGGATCGAACTGGGGGAAATCGAAGCGCGCTTGCTGGAACAGCCGCAGGTGCGTGAAGCCGCCGTGGTCGCTCGCGATGTCGCCGGTCATTCGCAGTTGGTGGCGTACGTGGTTGCCGTGCAAGCGGTCAGCGATGAACAGGCGCTGCGTGAGGCGTGCAAGCGTCAGCTCAAGGGCGACCTGCCGGAGTACATGGTGCCCAGCCATTGGGTCTTCCTCGACAGCCTGCCGCTGACTCCCAACGGCAAGCTCGATCGCAAGGCGTTGCCGGCGCCGGATGCCAGTGCCTTGCAGCAGCACTACATCGCGCCGCGCAATGTCTTGGAGCAGCAGATTGCCGAGGTCTGGCAACAGGTGCTGGGTCTGGCGCAGGTGGGGGTGAGCGACAACTTCTTCGAACTGGGCGGGCACTCGCTGCTGGCCACCCAGGTGATTGCGCGGCTCAAGCAAACCCTGGCCAGCGACCCTGGCTTGCGGGACCTGTTCAATGCTCCGGTGTTGGAAGACTTTGCCGCCGTGTTGGCGGGCCGCTCGGCCGCGCAACCGGCGCAGATCGCCTTGCGCGCCCATGGCCCGCGCAGCACTGCGCCCTTGTCCCTGGCCCAGCGCCGCTTGTGGGTGGCCGAACAGTTCTCGGCCGGCAACGGCGCGTACGGCATGCCGCTGGCGTTGCGCTTGCGTGGCGAAGTCTCGGTGCCGTTGCTGATCGAAAGCCTCAAGTGCGTGGTGCAGCGTCATGAAGTGCTGCGCACCGCCTATGTAGCAGACGATGACGGCGATCCATTGGCGGTGATTTCGCCAGAGGTGGCACTGGACTTCGCCCTGGTCGACCTGTCGCACCTGGACCGTATCGAACAGGAAGCCCAGGTCGCCCAGGCCACGCTGGACAACACCCGACACCCGATCAACCTGGCACAAGCGCCGCTGTTGCGTGGGCAGATCCTGCGCCTGGGTGCCCATGAGCATGTGCTGCTGTATTCGATGCACCACATCATTTCCGATGGTTGGTCGATGGCGGTGCTGGTGGGTGAACTGGTGCAACACTACGCCGCGCTCAAGCACGGCCGTGGCATCGACTTGCCGCCGCTGCCGGTGCAATACAGCGACTATGCCCAATGGCAACTGGCGCTGGAGCAGGCCGGGGTCTTGCAGCAACAGGCCCGCTACTGGAAGGACGCCCTGGCCGGTCATCCCGGCCAACTCCTGTTACCCACTGATTTTCCACGGCCGCCAGTACCGTCTTTTGAAGGCTCCAGCGAGTCGTTCAGCGTGCCGCCGGCATTGGGCGAGGCACTCAAAGGCTTGTCCGGCCGCCACGGCGTTACGCCTTACACCACCTTGCTGGCGGCATTCCAGGTGTTGCTGCATCGCCTGGGCACCAGCGACGACTTGCTGGTGGGCGCTGATGTCGCGGGGCGCCAGCATGCCGAGCTGGAAGGCTTGATTGGTTTCTTCGTGAATATCCTGCCCCTGCGTTCGCGCTTCGACGCAAAGGCCCGGTTCAGTGATTTCCTCGCTGCTGCGCGGGAAACCTCCCTCACGGCATTCGAGCATCAGGACCTGCCCCTGGACATGATCGCCGAAGCCAGCAACGTGCCCCGGCACCGGGGCTTCAACCCCTTGGTGCAAGTGCTGTTTGTGATGAACAACCTGCCGGTGCACAGCGCTGGCCTGGCGGACATTGCCGTGGAGGTGGTGCCCAGCCTGGGCGGCTATTCCAAGTTCGACATGGCGTTGTTCATCGACGAAGAAGCCGGGCAGTGGCAAGGCACCTGGCAGTACGCCAATGACTTATTCAAACAAGAGCGCATTACCGAGCTTGTGAGCGCCTGGATGGGAATTCTTCAACAGATTGTCATGGATCCAGACATCCGATTAGGGGACATCATCATGCCGTCGAATACCGCTGTTGCTCCTGCCGCACCTGCCAGCCCGAAAGCCGACAAACTGGGCAAGTTCCTCAAGAAACCGTCGAGCCCGGTGGCCAAGGTCCCGCTGCCGGCGATGCGTGAATCGCTGTTGAACGCCGACCAGGTGTTCCCGTTGCTGATGGAGCCCAATGATCCGGGGCTCGACCTGGTGACGTGGGTCCAGGCCAATCGCGCCTTGGTCGAGGAGAAGTTGGCGCGGCATGCGGGGATCCTGTTCCGAGGCTTTGCCATGCGTGATATCCACGACTTCGAGGCCTTTGCCGAAGCGGTCCAGCCGGGCCTGTACGGCCAGTACGGCGACTTGCCGAAGAAAGAGGGCGGCAAGAACACCTACCGCTCTACGCCGTACCCGGAAAAGAAAATGATCCTGTTCCACAACGAGAGCTCGCATCAGGATCGCTGGCCGCGCAAGCAACTGTTCTTCTGCGAGCAACCGTCGCCCGTGGGCGGTGCCACGCCGGTGGTCGATTGCCGGCAGATGTACCTGCGTTTGCCGCAAGCGTTGCGCGATACATTCGAAAGCAAGGGCCTGCTGTATGTGCGCACCTTCGCCGATAAGCTCGACGTGTCCTGGCAGCATTTTTTCAAGACCGAAGACCGCGCCCAGGTCGAGCAGCGCTGCGCGCTGGCTGGCATTCAATGGACCTGGCTGGACAACGACGAACTGCAAATCCGCACCCCGTGCCCGGCGATCATCACCCACCCGACCACGGGCGAGAAAACCTTCTTCAACCAGGTGCAACTGCACCACATCTATTGCCTGGACCCTGACGTGCGCGACGACCTGCTGGGCCTGTTCGGTCCCGAGCGGATGCCGCGCCACGTGTACTACGGCGATGGCAGCCCGATTGAAGACGCGGTGATGCAACTCCTGGGCGAACTCTACGAGGCCTGTGCGGTGCGTTTTGATTGGCGCAAGGGCGATGTGATCCTGCTGGACAACATGCTTGCCGCCCACGCCCGCGACCCCTTTGAAGGCCCACGCAAAATCGTCGTGGCCATGGGTGAAATGATCGAGCGGCGCGACCTGGAAACGGTAACGCCCTATACACGTATGCAAACTGAAGGGACTGAGGCATGAGTACGCTTAACGATGCAGGCCTGGCGCTGCTCCCGGAACAACAACAGCGGGTGCTGGACGCACAGGACGGTGCGAGCTGGGGTGATATCGCGCACCTTTTGCATATCCAGATCAAGGGCGTGCTCGACGTTTCACGCCTGCAAGCGGCTTTTAACGGTTTGAGCCAGCGTCACACCGCGCTGCTCGCCCGATTGGCGACGGCGCCCGGTTATCGTGGCCTGCGGCAGTTCTTTGAGGCCGGTGCGGCGAATGTGGCATTGGCGGTGGATGAGTCCAGCGACACCGCGCAGGTCTTGGTGCAGTGGTGCCAACGCCCGGTGAGCCTGGCGTCCGGGGTGTTTTTCGAGGGCCTGTTGCAGCGTATCGACGCGCAACACTGGCAATTGACCCTGGGCTTGGCGGGTTTTGTGGGGGATCAGGCGAGCCTGGGGATTCTTTATCAAGACCTGTGTACGGCGTATGAGCAGGGCAGTTGCGCCGTGGATGAGGAGCTGGGGCAGTTTGCCCAGTACCTGGAGTGGCATGCCGAAGTAGTGCTCGACGAAGATGCCGATACTGCCAAGGCCTATTGGCAAGCCTGCCTGCCGAGCACTGGGGTGCTGGCACCGGAGTTGCCGGTGCGCTACGCGGACACTGCGCCGGGCAAGGCCGGTGGGCAGACACTGACTGCCGCCCTCGACCCACGTGTGCTGGAGCGCCTGAGCCAACTGGCAGCCCAGCACAACACGCCGGTGACCACGCTATTGCAAGCAGCCTGGTGGGTGCTGCTGGCGCGCGTCAGTGGGCGCGAAGGTTTTGTCGCGGGCCTGCGGCATGACGCGCGCCAGGACTATGAGTTCTTCGCACCCACCGTGGGCCTGCTGGAAAGAACCCTGCCGTTGAACCTGAACCTGGCGCCGACAGCATCGTTCACGCGTGTGTTGGCTGAGCTGACCGGTGTGCTGGAGACCCATGGCACCTGGCAAGAATATGCGCCGCTCGACGCCGGCCTGCCGCTGACCCATGGCTTTGGTGTGCGCCAGCAACCGGCAGCGCGCACAGTGGGGACATGCACCTGGAGCGGCGCCTACAGTGCTGATCTTCGGCCGCTGTTTGAACTGGCGCTGAATGTCGATATGGAGGAGGGCGGCGCTGTCTCCGGCCTGTCGCTGGACTATGCCGCTGCCGTTTATAGCCAGGCCGCGATGCAGACGCTGCTGGCGCAGTATCAAGTGCTATTGGGCAGTCTGCTGGAGCAGCCGGACGCGGCCATCGCAACCCTGAGCCTGTTGGGTGAGGCGGAACGCCAACGCCTGCTGGCGTTCAATCCCGCGCCGCAAGTGCTGGAAGAGCGGGTGCTGTTGCCTGAGCATATTCTCAATTGGGCCGAAATCACCCCGGACGCGTTGGCATTGGTCGCGGGGCAGCAGTCGCTGACCTACGCCGAGTTGGATGCCGGCGTGCGTCAATTATCCAGCCGTCTGCGTCAAAAGGGTGTAGCCCCGGGCAGCATTGTCGCCCTGGCCTTGCCGCGTGGCGTGGCCCAGGTGCTGACTATTCTTGCGACCTGGCGCACAGGCGCTGCCTATCTGCCGCTGGACCCGAACTGGCCAGTGGCGCGCCAGGCCCAACTGGTGGAACAGGCCGGCGCGCAACTACTGGTCACCCAGGGTATGGCTTTGGATGGAGTCGGTTGCGCAGTACTGGACCTCGATCAAAAGATGCAGCAACCGCTGGCGCAAGGACCTAGTGCAACCCTGCAAGGCCAGGACGCCGCTTATGTACTGTTTACCTCCGGCACCACCGGGGTGCCCAAGGGCGTGGTGGTCGAGCATCGGCAATTGCTCAATTACGTCGCGGGCGTCAGCAGTGAGCTGGAGCTGGCTGCTTGCCGGCACTTCGCCCAAGGCTCCACTGTCGCGGCGGACCTGGGTAACACCAGCCTGTTTGGTGCGCTGTACAACGGCGCCACCTTGCATATCGTTGACGAGGCGACGATGCAGGATCCCGAAGCCTTCGCAGCCTTCATCGACACCCAGGGCATTGATTGCCTGAAAATCGTGCCGTCCCATCTTGCCGCCTTGCTCGAAGCACCGCAGCCGAAGGTGCCGGCCACCCTGATCCTCGGCGGCGAAGCCATCGGCCAGGGGACGGTTGCGCGCATCTTCAACCTGCGCGCCGATTGCCGTCTGTTCAATCACTACGGGCCCACCGAAACCACCGTTGGCGTCGCCGTGCATACAATCAGCCCGGACGACTTGCAACACCTGGCCATTCCCCTGACTCGGGTATTGCCCAACAACCAGTTGTTCGTCCTCAACGAGGGCCTGCAACTGGTGGCCTGCGGCGAACTGGGTGAGCTGTATATCGGCGGCCAGCAATTGTGCCGTGGCTACCTGAACGACCCGGCGCAGACCGATGCAGCGTTTATCAACAGTCCGTTTAACCCTGGCGAACGGTTGTACCGCAGCGGCGACCTGGCCCGCTACCTGCCACAAGGCGGTATCGCGCTGTATGGCCGGCGTGACCATCAGGTTAAGGTGCGCGGGTTCCGTATCGAACTGGCAGAAATCGAACAACAACTGCTGCGCGTGCCAGGCGTGAGCGAAGCCGTGGTGCTGCTGGCGCACGATGAGCCGGTCGCCTTTGTACTGCCGAGCCAGGACGCGCCTGCGGATTGGCTGCAAACCCTCAAGCAGCAAATGGCTGAGCGCTTGCCGGCGGTGATGGTGCCGCACCAGTACCAGGTGGTGCAGCACATGCCGCGCCTGGGCAACGGCAAAGTCGACCGCCAGGCCTTGCAGAATCTGGAGTTGGTCGAAGAAGACGACACCTTCATCGAGCCCCTGGACGCCCTTGAAACCTTGCTGGCCAGTCGCATGGCCCAGTTGCTGGGGCGCGAACGCTTGAGCCGCGACCGCGACTTCTTCGCCGCCGGTGGCCATTCGCTGCTGGTGATCAAGCTGGTCGCCGGGATTCGCAAACTGCTGCACTGCGAAGTCCACCCCGGCATCGTGTTCGATCACCCAAGTCCCGGCGCACTGGCCCAGGCCTTGCGCGCCCAGGAAGATAGCCCAGGCCAGTTGGAGAAACTGGCCCAGGCACGTTTGCGGCTGGACGCAATGAGTCCAGAGGAGAAGGCCGCGCTGCTGGAGAAGGCGCGCCAACAGGCGGCGGTGCAGAGCTAAAACGGTTGCGGGCGCTGCCAGTCAGTCAGCGCTCGCAAGTTTTATGCTGTTGCGAACGATTCTCATAAATTGTAGTCTAGCGCCCCCTATGTGTGCCCTGCACACGGATGCTCATGGAGTGTGCGTTGGATAATCTGGACCGGTTGTTTCGCCTCTATCATCGCGAACTGCAGCAGATTGCCTACCGTCGCCTGGGCGACAGGGAGATGGCTGCCGATCTCGCTCAGGACGCATTCGTGCGTTACGTTGGCCTGGATCGACAGCAGCGCACCCATACGATCATCAACCCACGGTTTTTCCTGATTCGCGTGTTGCGCAACCTGATCATTGACCTTGGGCGCAGCCGTACGCGGCGCGGGCCGATGGACTCGCTGGAGGATGTGCAGCACGAACTGCTGGATCCGTGCCCGGGGCCTGCGGCACTGGTGGAAATGCGCCAGCAGTTGCAACTGTTGCATCAGGCGTTGAGTGAATTGTCCGAGAACAGCCGCCAGGCCTTGTTACTCAATCGCCTCGATGGATTGGGCCATGCCGCCATCGCCCAGCAGCTTGGGGTTTCCCCCAGCATGGTCAGCAAATACATCATGAGTGCCGTGCTGCACTGTGCCCGTCGCCTCGGGATGACCGAGTGACACGCGACCCTGCCCCGAGTAAACCTTCGCCGTTGCTGACCGAGCAAGCGTTGCAGTGGCTGGTCGACCTGCATTCGGGCAGTGCCGAGGCACCGTCTTGGGACGCCTACCTGCAGTGGTGCGAAACCTCCGCGGAGCACCAACGCGCCGCCCAGGCGGCGGAGCGGTTGTGGGAGAGCCTGGGCAGCGCACTGGAGCGTCCGCCCGCGTCGTCACGCCGCTTGCTGCAACTGGGACTTGTCGTGGCGTTGAGCCTGGCAGGCGGTTTGTCCTGGCAGGCGGAGCAACAAGGCTGGATGGCGGACCAGGTGACCGGCCTGGGTGAGCACCGCCGTGTGACACTGGCCGACGGCTCACACCTGGAACTGGCGCCACGCACGCGTGTGGATATCGCAATGCACGGTAATCGTCGTGTGCTGCATCTCTATACCGGGGAGCTCTTTGTCCAGGTCGCCCCCGATGCCCAGCGCCCATTCGAAGTACGCGCCGGCCGTGGCAGCCTGCGAGCGCTGGGCACCGGCTTCGACGTGCGGCGCGAAGGCGAGCAGGTGCGGATGGTCGTCACCGAACACACGGTGCGCGTGACATTGGACGACGATCCACAGACCACCGATGTCGAGGCCGGTCAGGCCGTGCAATACGGCCCGGAAGGTCTCTCGCGCACCCAGCCAGTCGACGTCGGCACCGCCACGGCCTGGCGCCGCGACAAACTGGTGTTCAACCGCCAGCCCCTGGGTGATGTGCTGGAGCAACTTGGCCGCTACCATCGCGGCGTAATCTGGGTCCGTGACAGCGGCCTGCGCGACCTGCCCGTGACCGGCATCATCGCCACCGACGACACCGACGCCCAATTGAAACTGCTGCAACGCACCTTGCCGCTGCGAGTGCGCTTGCTGCCGTGGCTGACCGTGATCGAGCGCGACGACTCGCCGCGACAGTAACTCAGCTTGCAAAAAATACACTTGCCGCCGCTGTCGGGTTTCAGAGGACTGACGTCTTTCCTGTTGAGATTGATTTTTATTTGGCTGATTTCAGCAAGGGGAGCGTTATGCAGCATCTGATCAGGCACACCGCCTTGAGCCTGGCACTTGCCACGGCCAGTGCCGTGGGTATGAGCCTGCCGGCACAGGCGGCGCAGCAGCAGAAGAGCGACAGCCGGACCTACGCTATCGAGGCCGGTCAACTTGACCAGGTATTGACGCGCTTTGCCGAGCAGTCCGGGTTGCGGTTGATGGTTGTCAGCGAATTGGTGGCTGGTCAGCAGTCGGACGGGTTGAAGGGGAGCTACCCGGTGCAGCAGGGACTTGATCGGTTGTTGCTGAACAGCGGCTTGGTTGCCCTATTGAGTGATGATGTGATTTTGATTGAGAAGGCACCGGTACAGGGTGGGGCGTTGGAGTTGGGGGCTACCACCATTCAGGGGCAGGGGATGGGGGAGATGACGGAGAATTCGGGGTCTTATACCAGCGGCCTTGTCAGCGCCGGTTCCAAAACGCCTACGAGTTTGAAGGACACGCCGCAGTCGGTGTCTGTCATCACCCAGCAGCTTCTGGAAGACCGGCGCATTGTCGATCTGTCCGATGCGATGCGACGCACGCCGGGCATCACCGTCAAAAACGCCAATTATCGTCTACCGCAGTTCATCTCTCGTGGTTTTCGTATTGATAACATTCAGATTGATGGTGCCTCGCCGATGGATATCGGTTCTGGTATCGGTACCTTCTACGCCAACAAAACGTATGACATGGCTGAGTTCGACCATATCGAAATTTTGAAGGGGGCATCTGGCCTGTTTGGCGGCACCGGCGATCCGGGCGGCATCATCAACGCCGTGCGTAAGCGCCCGCTGGATTACTTCCAGCTCAAGTTCAATACGTCGGCAGGTTCGTGGGACAACTACCGTACTGAAGTCGACGTGACGGGGCCAATGGCCTTTGATGGCAAGCTTCGCGGACGTGTTGTGGTCGCCAATACCGACCGGCAGTACTTCATGGATCACCGTAGTACCGAGAAGCCTTTCATCTACGGGGTGTTGGAGGCCGATGTATCGGATACGGTCCGGGTTACCGTTGGGGGGCGCTACGAGAAGATTCATGAAAATGGTACTGGCGACGGGCTGCCGCGCTTCAGCACCGGGCAGGACTTGAAGCTCAGCCGCAGCACTTGGTACTCGCCGAACTGGGCCTATAGCGATAACAGTTCCCAAGAAATCTTCGCCAAGTACGACCAGGAACTGGCTGACGACTGGAAGCTCAATGTGTCCTTGACCAGTACCTTTGATAAATCCGAGACCAAAGGTGCGTTCCTGTGGGGCTCACCTGATCCGGTAACGCTTGAAGGTGCGACCTGGGGAGGGAGTTACATTAAAAGCTGGAGTGAGCAGACGCTGTTCGATGGCAACGTGTCCGGGAAATTTACGGCGTTCAATCGTGAGCATGAACTGCTAATCGGTGCTGATGTGCAGAAGGTGACCAGTCGCTGGCGCTCAACGAAAGCTATGCAGGGCTTCTATCCTATTGATGTCTACAATCCAGACCTCACGCCTCTACCTTCCGACAGCATTGGCAACAAGCTTGAGCGTGATTACAGCCCCAATACCCGTAGGCAATATGGTCTGTACTCGACCTTGCGTTTACAGCTGACGGATCCGCTTAAGCTGATAATCGGGGCCAGGGTGCAGCGCTATAAGTTCGAACAGACCTACATGGCCGTAAATGCTGATACGGGCGCATGGGGCCTTGAGTCCCAGAGTAATCATCGTGAACCCACTAAACTGGTGCCCTTCGGTGGTTTGGTATATGCCCTCGATGATGAATGGTCGGTGTACGCCAGCTATTCGGAAATCTTCAAGCCCCAGGCTCATCAACTGCAAGGCCCAGTGGCTTCCGGCACAGTACTGGAGCCGA
Source organism: Pseudomonas sp. FP818 (assembly GCF_030687335.1). NCBI lineage: Bacteria > Pseudomonadati > Pseudomonadota > Gammaproteobacteria > Pseudomonadales > Pseudomonadaceae > Pseudomonas > Pseudomonas sp. FP818. The sequence goes on from NZ_CP117427.1 coordinate 2,182,579, forward strand.
TGGTTGGCAAGACATACGAGACAGGTATTAAAGGTGAGCTCTACGGCGGGACGCTGAACGTTTCAGCCGCGGTGTTCTACACCAAGCGTGAAAAAGAAGCGATTGAGGACCCGAGGTATCCACGACAGGCCGTTCTATATGGCGGCAGTTGCTGTTACTTGGCTGAAGGCGAGATTATCAGTAAGGGTGTCGAGCTTGAGGCGAACGGCGAGATAGCACCTGGTTGGATGGTGATGGGGGGATATACCCTGAACCTTATCGAGAATGGCACTAAAGATACTTTCCTCACCACGGTTACTCCTAAGCATTTGGCCAAATTGTGGACCGTTTATACCCTGCCTGATCGCCTTTCCGACTGGAAGGTCGGCGGTGGTGTCAATGTGCAGAGCGCCAGTTATGCCAGCGGTACTGCTTATCGGATTGATGGAAAGAATCCTACAGGTAACTACTATGACGTTTCCCGTGAGACGCCTTTTGACTTTGCTCAAGGCGGCTACGCCGTATGGGACGCCATGGTCGAATACAAAGTCGATGAGAACTGGACCGTCGCCCTCAATGGCAACAACCTGTTTGACCGCAAGTACTTCGAGACCCTGAAAACTTCCGAGTACGGCAATTACTACGGTGAGCCGCGCAACTACATGCTGACTGTGCGGGGTACGTTCTAGGCTTTCTCCGTCGCCGTAAAAAATCACCTCACCTGAGGTGATTTTTTTTGCGTGCGCCAGGCTCTCGAATGATTTAAAGGTGAGAGTTTCCCAGGGTGCCTAACAAGATAAAGTGTCGGCCGAAGGCAAGGTTTTTGCTGCTGTTACAAAGTGATTGAGAATCCTTCTAAATTATTTTTCTCCCAAACGTTCATTAATGGCTCGACACCGATTCAAGTCAAAACCGTCCCTCTGCAACAGGGAGTGGAGTCCGGACGGTTTAACTATATTCAGGCCATTCCGCCCGAAGAGTGGGAGGCCTTCGACATTAATGACATCTCTGGGGTTAAACAAAACAATGAAGCGCGCAAGTACAAGGTTCAGGCAAAAACTCTTCCACACCCCCCTGGCTTCCTGCCGCAATGGCGTATCGGTGGCGGTCCTGGGGTTGGCACTCAGTGTCTCCACTGGAGCGCTCGCTCAACCAATCCAGGTCAATGTGCCAGCCCAGTCTCTGGACAAGGCTCTGACCGAGCTAGGTAAGCAGACCGGCCTGCAAGTACTTTTTGGGCCGGAGATGGTCGCGGGCAAGAAGTCCACTGCCGTCAAAGGCACCCTGGAGCCCGAGGCCGCTCTTGAAGCATTGCTGAAAGGCGCGGGCCTGACTTTCCGGGTTGAAAACAATACGGTCATTCTCGGTCCCGAAAATGGTACGAGTTCAGCCCTTGAACTGGGTGCCACCACCATCCAGGGCCAGGGCATGGGGGAGATGACGGAGAACTCCGGCTCCTACACCACCGGCTTGACCAGTATCGGTTCGAAGACCCCGACCAGTCTGCGGCAGACGCCGCAGTCGGTGTCGGTAGTGACGTCGCAGGTTATTGACGAAAAACGCATGACTGACCTGGCTGAAGCCATGAAAGTGACGCCGGGTATCACGGTCACTAACAACAACTTCCGTTTGTCGGATTTCTCGTCGCGCGGTTTCAAGATTGAAAACATTCAAATCGACGGTGCTGCCCCGATGGCATTAGGCACTACGTCGGGCAGTTTCTATTCCAACAAAAACTACGATCTGGTTGAGTTCGACCATGTTGAAGTCCTGCGTGGTGCTTCCGGTCTCTTTGGCGGTACGGGCGATCCGGGCGGCATGATCAACCTGGTGCGCAAACGTCCGCTGGATGCCTATCAGTTGAAAGTCGATATGTCGGCGGGCAGTTGGGACAACTACCGCACACAAATGGATGTCACAGGGCCATTGGGCTTTGATGGCAAGCTGCGTGGCCGGATGGTCGCGGCTTACACGGATCGTCAGTACATGGTGGATGATCGTGGTACAGAGAAGCCGATTTTCTACGGGATTCTGGAAGCCGATATCCTCCCGGATACACGATTGACTTTGGGTGGACGCTCGGAGCGTATTCATGAAACGGGATCGGGGATCGGTTTGCCGCGCGATGTGAATGGCAAGGACCTTGGTCTGTCCAGAAGTACTAGCTTGACCCAAAAATGGTCGTATCTGGACGGGCGATCCCAAGAAATTTTTGCCAAGGTCGACCATGAGCTTAACGATGACTGGAAGCTCAATGTTTCATATACCCAAACGCTGGACTCCGGGTTTTCGAAGGCGGCTTTCAGCTTTGGTGCTGTCGATCCGGTAACACTCACGGGGCCTAAAACCGGAGGTACCAACAATCAGTATCGCAGCGATCAGAAGCTTCTCGATGTAAACCTAGCAGGGAAATTCGTGTACGCAGGCTTGGAGCACGAGCTGCTGGTCGGCATGGATCATCAGAAAATCACCAGCCAGTGGGAGGGGACTGCCTCGTCCAACGGGGCGGGTAATCCGGTCAATGTATTTGACCCGGATGCGACACCCTGGCCACAACCAGGAACAGACAAGAACTTTATTCGTAACTACAGTCCCAACAGTCAGACCCAGTATGGCCTGTACTCGACGTTGCGCTTACAACTGGCGGACCCACTTCACTTGATCATCGGTGCTCGTGCGCAGCGGTACAAATTTGATCAATTGTACCAGGCGATCGAAAATGGAGCCTGGAAGGTGCAGTCGGATGTATCGACCCGCGAAGCAACCAAACTGGTTCCTTATGGCGGTATCGTCTACGACCTGACGGATGAATGGTCGACCTATGCCAGCTACTCCGAAATCTTCAAGCCCCAACAAAGCACGATGCAGGGACCATTGCCGGGCAGTTCGATGGAGCCTATAACCGGCAAGACTTACGAGACCGGCGTCAAGGGCGAGTTGTGGGGCGGAGCCGTCAATACTTCCTTTGCGTTGTACTACACCTCGCGTAACAACGAGGCAGTGTTGGATCCTCGTTACGAAGAATCTAGTGTTCTGTTTGGCGGCAACTGCTGCTACTTGCCTCAGGGCAAGGTCGTCAGCAAAGGCGTCGACATGGAGTTTACCGGTGAAGTCCTGCCGGACTGGAACGTTCTGGCGGGCTATACGTATAACCACAATCGTAACCGCACTGCGGCGAAGGTATTCAGCAGCATTACGCCAAAACATCAGATCAAACTGTGGTCAACCTACCGTTTGCCGGGCATATTCAACGACGTGAAAGTCGGAGGTGGTGTTAACTTGCAAAGCGCTACCTACGTCAGTGGGACTACCTTCGTGAACGATGTGGAGCAGAACTATAAGTACGTTCAGGCGGGTTACGCCGTATGGGATTCCATGGCCGAATATCGTGTCAATGAGAACTGGAGTGTGATCTACAACGCCAACAACCTCTTTGACAAGAAGTACTACAGCAAACTGGGATCTTCGGCATCGGGCAACTGGTACGGTGACGAGCGCAACCACATGCTGACCCTGCGCGGTACCTTCTGGTAAGCGCGGTTTGAAACGAAAAAGGGACATCGCGAGATGTCCCTTTTTTGTGCCTTGTGTCCACAGTAAGGTCATACGTTCAGGCCGTGTGCTCTTCCAACCAACCTTCGACAGCCATATAAATCACGCCGATGTCAGTACTGATTCCAGACATCCGCAGAAAGTCATGGGTCAACCCACCCTGGGTCAACAAGGTGACATCCGTCCCAGTGGCGCGTAGCAACTGCGCATACTCCAAGCCTTCGTCATACAACGGGTCATATTCGGCCAGGCTAACGTAGGCCGGTGCCAGCGGCCCAAGGTCTTTTGCCAACAACGGTGATGCACGCCAGTCACCGCGCTGCTCGGAGTCGGGAGTGTAATGCTGGTAGAACCACTGCAAGGTATCGCTTTCCAGCAGGTAGCCTTCGGCATACAACTGGTGGGAAGGGCGCGTACGCTGAGTGTCGGCCACCGGGTAAAACAGCAACTGGGTCTTGGGCTTTAGCGCAAGGTGTTCGGGTGTCTGCACGGCGCTGATGGCCAGTACCGTGGCCAGGGTGGCGCCGGCACTGTCGCCGGCGACACTGACATTGTCCGGGTCCAGATTCAGGGTGTGCGCCTCGCGAGCCAGCCAGTTGGCGCAATCCAGGGCATCGTTGACGGCCGTGGGGAACGGATGCTCCGGAGCCAGCCGATAAGCCGGGGCCAGGACCGCATGGCGTCCGCTGGATGCCAGGCGGCGGCAAATCGAGTCATGGGAGTCAAGGCTGCCGACCACGTAGCCGCCGCCGTGGAAATACAGAATGCTCGGTTGTGAAGGTTGGGCATGATGTGCCGAGCGATATAGCCGGGCTTCTATCTTTGCGCCGTCGCGTGTCGGGATGTGCAAGGTTGTAATCGTCAGGCTGGCGGGCGGCGAAGGGTCGAGGATCTGCGAGCTCATCTCGAACTCCTGCCGTGCCTGACTCACACTCAAGGCATGCATGGGCTGACTCTTGCCACTCAGGCGGCCCATTTCAGCCAACTCCAGAAAACCTTCGAGATCGGGGTCCAGGGGCATTACGTGTTCCTTATTGATTCAATACAGTGCCGCCCCTGTGCAGGGGCGGCGTTGGGTTCAGTTGGTCACGGCTTCGTTTTGCGGCAGTTGCTGCAGCAGGTCATGGAGCCAGTCCGGGTTTTTCAGGATGTCGTAGTGACCAGCGGCAATCAGTTCGTCGCTCAGTGCACCAGGCATCGGGCTGATGAAGTCCGCTTGCGGCGTGCTGGCCCACCAACAATGGGGACGGCAGCTGGTATCTGGCAGGACCTGAAATTGTGCGGACAACGCCTTGAGTTTCATCGCCACGATAAACGTATGGGCCAATTCTTCGGTGCTGATGCTGCTGTATGCCGAGTCGCCAGCGACATTGCTTTGCACCGAGGCGATCAACTGTTCCAGGCGCGCAATGTCGCTGCCCGCCGGAATTTCAATCGCCGGTAAACGCTCGCCAGCCACATCGAAGATGACCGCGAGGAAACCGCGCAAGTCATCGCTCCAGTCGTCCTCAGGCTGCGTCTGTTCTGCAGTCGGGGTGAAGGCATCGACCAACCCCACGAACTCCACGACTTGGCCCTGGCTTTCCAGCTCCTGCGCCACCAGTAACGCCAATGGGCCACCGAGGGACCAGCCCAATAGGTGGTACGGACCATCGGCCTGTTTCTGCCGGATGTACTGGGCGTAGTCGATGGCCATGGCCTGCAAGGATTCATCCTCCCAATCGCGGTCCAGCAGCATTCGGCATTGCAGGCCATAGACACTGCGCTGGCCGTCCAGACGCCGCGCCAGGGGCTCGTAGTCGAATACCGTGCCGAAACCGGCGTGCAGGCAGAACAGCGGCGCAGCATTGGCCACACGATTGTTGAGCAGCAACAGCGGGTCTAGGTTCTGCTCGCTCGGGGTGTAGCCCGACAGTTCGGCAATGGTCGGTTTGCCCATCATGTCGCGCAGCTTCAGGCTCAGCCCCAGTTCCGGTTGACTACGCACTTTGGACAACACTTTAAGCACCCGTAGCGAGTCGCCGCCCAGCTCGAAGAAGTTGTCGGTGACCCCGACTTGCTCTACCTCCAACACCTCTTGCCAGATCGCTGCCAAGGCTTTTTCCAGCGCGTTGCGCGGGGCGATGAACTGGCGTCCCTTGAAGTCCGGGTCGGGCAGGACATGGCGATCTAGTTTGCCGTTGGGGTTGAGTGGGAAGCGCTCCAGTACGAGGATTTGCACAGGCACCATATAGTCCGGCAGATCCTGTTGCAGTTCGCCACGCAGGCGCTCACCGAGGCCGGCCACGTCGCTGGCGACCACATAGCCGATCAGTTGTTTGCCACCGGCAGTTTCCCGGGCAACCACTACAGCGTCCTGAACATCGGAAAGATCACGCAGACGCGCTTCGATCTCTCCCAGTTCGATGCGAAAACCACGGATTTTTACTTGATTGTCCAAGCGACCGAGGTAATCAATCACCCCGTCTGCACGCTGGCGCACCAGGTCGCCGGTGCGGTACAGGCGTGCGCCGGTGGTTGAGAATGGGTCGGCGACAAAACGCTCGGCGCTCAATCCGGGCCGTTGGTGATAACCGCGCGCTACGCCTTCGCCGCCGATATACAGCTCACCTGCTATGCCGTCCGGCACAGTATTGAGGGCATCGTCCAGCACATACAGGGTACGTTCGCCGACACGCTTGCCGATCGGCGCATAAACCGCGCCACACACGGCGTCTACCGGGACTTTCCACAGCAGTGGGGTCACCACGGTTTCAGTCGGCCCGTAACCGTTGGTTAAGTACTGCGGCTTGAGTGCGCGCTTGACCAGTTCGAAGTTGGCGTCGGCTACCGCATCACCGCCAAAGCAGTAGATGCGTACCGGTGGTGGGGCCTGTTCCTGAGTCTGGGCAAACTCAGCGAGTTGTTGCAGATAGGTCGGTGGGAAGCAGGCGATGCTGATGGCGTGCTGATGCAGGGCTTGCCAGGTTTCTTCAGGGGTCCACAGCCGATTGTCGCGCACTACCAAACGAGCGCCGCTGGCCAACGTCGAGAGCCAACGCTCCTGAGCACCGTCGAAGGCAAACGACATAAACAGCAATTCGCGGGTATTGGCATCCATGTCGTAGCGCCGGGCAATGGCTTGGCAATGCATGCGGATCTGCCCGTGGCTGACCGCCACACCTTTGGGCTTACCGGTGGAGCCGGAGGTGTAGATCAGGTAGGCAAGATTGTCATCCAGTACGGCGCTGGCAGGGCAGTGGTCGGGCTGACTGTCCAGGCTCAGGCCGTCGAGTGCTATCAGTGTCGGAGCCCACGGTTGATTGAAGCGCGAATGCAGGCTTTCGTGGGTGATCAACAAACTCATGGCGGAGTCTTCGACGATCCATTGCACGCGCTCCTGGGGATAGTCGATATCCAGTGGTACATAGGCACCACCGGTTTTCATGACCGCGTAGAACGCGACGATGACGTCCACCGAACGCTCCAGGGCAATCCCGACAAAACTCTCCGGGCCTATCCCTTGGGCGATCAGGTGATGGGCGAGTCGGTTCGCGCGGGACTCCAGTTGCCCATAGCTCAACTGGGTTTCGGCGCACACCACCGCGACGGCGCCTGGGGTGGCCACTGCGTGGTTTCGGATGACTTCGGCCAGCAGCGGCAGCGTCTCCTGCAAAGGCGCCAGGGTGTTACGTTGGCTGAGGCGTTGCTGCTCGTTGTTGCTGAGCATGTTCAGGCTGCCCAGCGTTGCATCCGGGTTGTCGAGCATCGCGCATAGCAGGGTTTCGAAGCTTGTGCGGATCTGTTCCGTAGCTTCTGGGGTGAAACGATTGCGCAGGTACAGGAACTCGATTGTGAGGGTGTTGCCCAGATTGATGGCCAAGTCCATTGCAAAGTTGGTGACGTCGCGGGTGCTGATTTTGCCGAAACGTAACTGGTTGTGCTCGGCCTCTTGCAAGCGCTCATCCACCGGGTAGTTCTCGAACACCACGATGCTGTCGAACAGCGGCGTTCCGCCCTGGCCCAACCAGCGCTGCGCGTCGGCGAGAGAAGCATGTTCGTGATCGCGTATCTCTAGATTGTAGTTTTGCAGCGCTTGTAGCCACTGCCAGACGGATGACGTTGGCTCTGGAGTCTGGATAATAGGAAGGGTATTGATGAACAACCCGAGCATTTCATCGGATCCGCGCAAACTCGCTGGTCTGCCAGCGACGGTGGCGCCGAAGCATACGGTGGCTTGTCCGGTGTAGCGCTGCAAGAGTAACAACCACGTGGCCTGGATTAGCGTGTTGGGCGTAACACGCAGGCGCTGCGCGTACTCCCGCAGGTGCTGGGTCCGCTCCGTGTCCCAAATCATATATAGCGCCGCATGACCTTCGAGGTCCGATTGTGCGCGCGGCGCGATGCTGTTGGTCAGGCTCGTCGGGCCGCTGAACCCTTGGAGCTTGCCTCTCCAGAAGGTTTCCAGGTTGGCCTGGGACTGAGTTCTCAACCACTGGATGTAATCCCGATAGCTTCCGCGCTTGGCGGCTGGAGTCTGGCCATTATAGATCTGGAACACTTCACCCAGCAGACGAGAACTGCTCCAGCCGTCCATCAATATGTGATGACTGGTCCAGATAAGATGCATCCGTTTTTCATCGAGCTTGATCAATGTCAGTCTGATCAGTGGTGCGTGTAATAAATCAAATCCTTTTTCTAGATCGGCCTTGGCTAATTGCTCAAGGTCTTGCGGCGAGACGGCTAGATTCTGCCAATCAATGATCTGAGCGGGCAAACTAGCCTGGCGGTAAATAATTTGCAGCGGTTCAGCCAAATCGCTGGAGGACCAGAAACCGGTTCGCAGGATTTCATGGTGCTGGATCACACTGTTCCAGGCATTGATGAAACGGCTACTGTCCAGACCTTCGACAGGGACCGACATTTGGTTGATGTAAAGTGCAGCTTCCGGCGACTCTTGTGTATGGAACAGTATCCCTTGCTGCATCGGGGAGAGGGGATAGATGTCCTCGACGTCTTGCGAGGGTACAGGTAATGCATTCAGTTGCTGCTGGCTGAGCTCTGCGAGTGGGAAATCAGATGGCGTGACGCCTGAATGGATACCATTGCAGCAATACTCAATGATGGCTTTCAGCTCGTCGGCGTAATCATCTGCCAAGTGCTTAATAGTGCTTTCATTGAACATCTTTACGCTGAAGCCCCAGTTAAGACTTAGTTCACCGCCATACACTTGGCCGTTGATGCTCAACCAGTTATCCAGTGGGGCCTTTGGACTGCGTTCTGCGCCAGCGCTGTCATTGCATGGTGCAAAAAGCGCACCTTCAGTGTTGTCAAAACTACTGTCGAACTGCCCCAGGTAGTTGAAGGTGAGTCGCGGAGTAGGCAGTGCGCTCAACGATAGACGTGTCCGCTCATCACCGAGATAACGTAGTGCGGAGTAGCCAGTACCCTTGTCGGGAATGCGGCGCAGTTGTTCTTTGACACCGATAATGGACTCACCCAAGTCGTCGGTCGTAGATAGTCTTACCGGGAAAACACTGGTGAACCAGCCGACAGTACGGGTCAGGTCGATGTCGTCAAACAAATCTTCACGACCATGGCCTTCAAGTTGGATCACGCAGTCGGGACGCGCGGTCCACCGTGCAATGACGCGGGCCAGTGCAGTAAGTAGTAGATCATTGATCTGGGTACGATACGCAGCCGGGGCATCTTGCAGTAATCGACGCGTGAGTTGAGCGTCCAATCGGGTCTGTACCCCCCGGCTATGAGTGCGCTCCAGGCTGCCAGTGTCGTCATGGCAAGGTAAGGCCACAGCGGCGTCGGAAAGTTGTTCTTGCCAGTAGGGCAGTTGTTGGCGCAAGGCATCGCTGTGGGCATGCTTGCGTAGTCGCTCGCCCCAGGATTGCACCGAACTGGTTTTGCTGGGTAATGTCAGCGGTTGTGCGTTTTGCAGTTGTTGGTAGGTGGATTGCAGATCCTCAAACAGGATGCGCCAGGAAACACCGTCAACCACCAGATGGTGAACTGCCAATAGCAAACGCTGACTGCCATCGTTCAGATCAATCAACAGCGCACGCAGCAGCGGGCCTTTGCTTAGGTCCAGGCTACGCTGCGCCTCAGTGCAGATCCGGTCAATCTCATCAGGATCCCGTGCAACTACCTGTCGAAGCACCGCCGGGACTTCGCCACTGTTCAGGAAGCTTGCTTGCCAACCCTGATTGTTTTCCAGGAAAACTAGGCGAAGCGCATCGTGATGCTCGATCAGCACTTGTAGGGCACTTTCCAGCAAACCAACCTGCAGTGAAGTGTTCGGTTTGAGCAATACCGACTGGTTCCAATGATGGCGTTCGGGTATTTCGGTCTCGAAGAACATTTGTTGAATCGGTAGCAGCAGTGCAGGTCCGCTGACGGCTCCTTGGTCGACCGATACAGCCTGGGTGCCAACCTTTGCTACCCGAGCCAAGCCCTCGATAGTCTGATGCTGGAACAGCTCTTTTGGAGTAAAGCCAATACCTGCCTGGCGGGCGCGACTGACGACCTGGATGGAGATGATCGAGTCACCGCCTAGCTCGAAGAAGTTGTCGCTCATGCCGATTCTTTCGAGCTTGAGGACATCCTGCCAAATCGCAGCAATACGTTGCTCCATCTCGCTTCGTGGCGCGATGTAGGTTTGTTGCAGCAGGCCGCTATCCGGCGAGGGCAGGGCCTTGCGGTCGAGTTTTCCGTTGGCCGTCAGCGGCAACTGCGGCAAGAACAGCAGGTGGCTTGGCACCATGTAATCAGGCAAGTTCTCTTTCAGGTGCACCTTTAAGGTTTCACGCATGATGTCCTGGGTTGTTGTGTGGCTTGGGACGATATAGGCAACGAGTTGCACCTGTCCGCTTTGACCCTTTTGCGCCAGAACGACAACTTGACGTACAGCCTCCAGGCTCGATAAGACGGCTTCGATTTCCCCAAGCTCAATACGGAAACCGCGAATTTTTACCTGGTGGTCAATACGCCCGATGTATTCGATCACCCCATCCGCCCGGTAGCGAGCCAAGTCTCCGGTGCGATAGAGGCGCGCGCCGTCGTGGGAAAACGGATCAGCGATAAAACGCGTTGCACTCAGGTCCGTACGGTTGAGATAGCCACGCGCCAGTCCTGCGCCGCCTACGTACAGCTCGCCGATGCAGCCTTTGGCTACAGGATTGAGGTCAGCATCCAGCAAATACCAAGACAGGTCACGCAGTGGCCGCCCAATTGGGCTGGTGGTGTCGTTCGACAGGTCGGCCAGGTTGATAGGTCGATAGGTCACGTGCACTGTGGTTTCGGTAATGCCGTACATGTTGATCAATTGCGGTGAGCGATCACCGAACTTCTCGAACCAAGGGCGCAGGCTCTGGATCTCGAGCGCCTCACCGCCAAATATGACGTAACGTAGTGCCAGTTTTTTGTCTGTGGCCTGTGTTTCACAGGCGCTTTGCATCAATTGCTTGAACGCCGAAGGTGTTTGGTTGAGTACGCTGACCTGCTGTTCGCACAACAGTGCATGGAAGTCCTCCGGTGAGCGGCTGACCTCATGGGGCACTATTACCAGTCGTCCTCCATACAGCAACGCGCCAAAAATCTCCCAAACCGAAAAATCGAAGGCGTAGGAATGGAACAGACACCAGACATCCTGGGCGCTGAAGGAAAATTCGCTCTCGCAGGCGCTGAAGAGTCGCAGCACATTGTGGTGGGCAAGTAGGGTGCCCTTAGGGTGACCGGTAGAGCCCGAGGTGTAGATGACGTAGGCGAGATTTTCTGCCTCTATCTTGATCCGTGGGTTTTCCACACTGTAGTGAATGAGCTTGTCGGACTCCAGCAGCAGGGTGCGGACATTGGACGGAACAGGGATCTGTTCACGCAGGACCGCCTGCATAAGTACCAATGTCAGGCCGCTATCCTGGATCATGTAGGCAAGCCGATCAGTTGGGTAAGCCGGGTCAAGAGGTACATAGGCACCGCCTGCCTTGAGAATTGCCAGCAAACCTACGACCATCTCAAGGCTGCGCTCGCTAGCAAGCCCTACCATGACATCGGGACCTACGCCCTGCTCGATCAGTTGATGGGCCAACTGATTCGCGCGGGTGTTGAGTTGTTCGTAGCTTAACTGGTGCGTGCCCAACGTCAGCGCTATGGCGTGCGGGGCATGCGCGGCATGAGCTTCGATGAGCTGATGCAGGCAGCCAGTCGCCGGATATTGCGTGACGCCAGGGTTCCATTCTTCAAGCGTCAGTTGCAGGTCGCTGGCAGTGTGTAGCATCAGCTCGCCGATACGCTTTTGGGGCGATTTGACAATAGCGTGTAACAATGTTTGCCAATGGTTGACCATACGCTCGATGGTTGCCGGCTCAAACAGGTCGGTGGCGTAAGTTAGTGCAGCGGAAAAGCCATCAACCGACTCGAAGGTATTGAGGGTCAGATCAAACTGCGCGGTCTGGGTCTCCCATGGGAGGCTTTCAACGGAGAGTTTCGTCAGGTGTTCCTTGGATAATTGTCCGCTGTTTTGATGATTGAATAGAACCTGGAACAACGGGCTGTGACTCAGGGCCCGTTCCGGGCGCAATGCCTCGACCAAGTGCTCGAAAGGCAGATCTTGATGTGCTTGTGCCTGCAACGCCGTGCGCTTGACCTGTTGCACGAACTCGCTAAACGGCAACTGGCCATCAATAATGGCTTTAAGTACCTGGGTATTAACGAAGAAGCCGATGAGTCCTTCTGTTTCCAGGCGATTGCGATTGGCGATAGGCACCCCAACGCAAATTTCGGATTGTCGACTATAGCGATGCAATAGCGTCTGGAACGACGCGAGCAATAGCATGAACGGCGTCACGTTCAGTTGTTTGGCGAGCTGTTTGAGTGACAAACTCAGGGTGTCGGATAAGGCAAACTCCACCTTCGCGCCACGAAAGCTCTGCTCCATCGGGCGAGGATGGTCTAGTGGTAGTTCCAGCAGTGTTTGTTCACCTCCCAGTTGCTGTGACCAATACGCGAGTTGACGTTCGCGCTCACCGGCGTTCATCCATTGGCGCTGCCAGATCGCGTAGTCGGCATACTGCACCGGCAATGCTGGCAGCGTTACATTCAGCCCCAGGCTCTGTCCGGCATACAGCTCAATCAACTCACGCACCATGACTTGCATCGACCAGGCGTCGGAGACGATATGATGCTGAACGATAATCAGCACATGGTCGTCCGTAGCCAATTGCAGCAGTTTCACCCGCAGTAGTGGTCCTGACTGCAGGTCGAAGAGTTCTTGAATCTGCGTTTCAACGTACTTCCTGATAGCTTGTTCTGGCTCGTTGATGGATACCAACGTATCCAGCTTGATGCTCAGTGGTGTGGCCTGGGCGATGACTTGGACGGCGTGTTCGCCCTCAAGTATAAATGTGGTGCGCAAGGACTCATGGCGCTCGATCAGCGAGCTGAAACTGCGTTCCAGAGCCGGGATGTCGAGCTCACCCTTCAGACGCAACGCTGCGGGAATATGATAGGCCGCACTGTCAGGGTCCAACTGCCAGAGGAACCATTGACGTTCTTGGGCGTATGACAATGGCAGAGAACTGCCGCGCTCTTGTGGTATCAGTTGGGAGTGATCAGAGGATGAAGCCTCAAGCGCTCTCACGAAGGCCTGTAGCTCACTGTGTTCGAACAGGCTTTTCAGGGATACATCGCACTTGAGCGCCCGACGGACACGGGAAACTACCCGGGTCGCTAATAATGAGTGGCCGCCCAGTTCGAAGAAGTCATCCGTCATACCGACTTGGTTGAGCTTCAACACTTCTGCCCAGATATTGGCCACCGTTCGTTCTACTTCGTTTTGCGGTGCTATATAGTTTTTTCGCAGTTGATCTGCGTCAGGGCTAGGCAGAGCCTTGCGATCAAGCTTGCCGTTGGGGGTGAGTGGCAGGGTTGGTAAAAATACCCAATGAGGCGGGACCATGTAATCCGCCAGGCCATGCTTGAGATGCAACTTGAGGGTTTGACGCAGCTCGCTTTCAACCGACAGCGAATTGGGGACGAGGTAAGCCACCAGTTGAGTCCCGCCCGGCCCCTCCTGTGCCAGAACAGCGGCTTCGCGAACGTCATGGTGCTCGAGTAATCTCGCTTCGATCTCGCCTAGTTCGATACGAAAGCCCCGGATTTTCACTTGGTGATCGAGGCGGCTTATGTATTCGATAATGCCGTCGTTACGGTAACGTGTCAGGTCTCCGGTGCGGTACAGGCGTTCTCCTGGAGCCCCGAATGGATTGGGCACGAAGCGCTCTGCGGTCAGTGCCGGCCGCTGGAAGTAACCGCGAGCCAAACCTTCACCACCGATCAACAGTTCGGCCCCTACGCCTATGGGCACTGTACCCAGATCATCGTCCAGCAGAAACAGTACGGTGTTGGCAATTGGACGGCCCAGGTAAGGCTGGGCATGCGCTTGATCGAGAGCGTGGAGGGCGGACCAGATGGTCGTTTCTGTGGGACCATAGAGATTCCACACCTTATCCGACAAGGCGAGCATGCGTTGCGCCAGCTCCTCAGGCAGCGCTTCGCCTCCGCAGAGCAGCTTGCACCCGCGCAGCGCCTGACTATCTGGGCTGTCAAGCAGCATTCGCCAGGTCGAAGGGGTGGCTTGCAGAACCGTTACCTCCTCGTTATGTACCAGTTTGAGTAGCGCGTCTGGGTCTTGATTGATCGCCTGGCCGGTCAACACCACACGGGCGCCAATGGAAAGCGGTACATAGATCTCCAGGCCGAAAATATCAAACGAGAAGGTTGTCAGTGAAAGAACTCGGTCTTGGCTGCTGACTCCGGGCGCTTGGGTCATGCTGGCGACAAAATTGCTCAAGGCACCGTGGGGCACCATCACGCCTTTTGGCTTGCCTGTTGAGCCGGAGGTGTAGATCGCATAAGCCAAATGCTCCGGAAAAAGCGGTTGTCGTGGGTTGACGTCGGCGTAATCTTCCAGCCAGTTTTTTGTTTGATCCAGAATCAAGGTCTGAACACCATGGGGAACCGGCATGCGGGGCAGGACGAAGCTCTGGGTCAGCAACAAGGCGACCCCACTGTCCTGCATCATGTACGCTAGGCGGTCTTCGGGATAGCTGGGATCAAGCGGCACATACGCACCGCCGGCCTTAAGCACAGCCAGCAACCCGACAATCATTTCTACGCTGCGCTCGACGGCGATGCCTACCAGTACGTCTGGGCCAATACCCAGCTCAATCAATTTGCCTGCGAGGCGGTTGGCATGGCTGTTGAGTTGCTGGTAGGTCAGTCGTTGCTCTGCAAACACTATTGCAATGGCGTTGGGTAAGCGTTCGGCTTGGTTCTCGATTAGCTGGTGAATCCGCAGCTCGCGGGGGTAGTCGACGGTACTGCAATTCCATTCTTCAAGTATTAACTGCTGTTGCGCAGCATCGAGCATCGGTAGCTGAGCGACGGATTGCAGCGGGTTGGCCACGACCGCTGTCAGAAGGCATTGCCAGTGGCGGCTCATGCGTTCGATAGTGGCGGGGTCGAATAAGTCGGTGGCGTAAGTGAAGGAGCCGCAGAACCCTTGTGGGTTTTCCACCGTAGTCAGGGTCAGGTCAAATTGTGCCGTCGGGTTTTCCCAGCTCAGTCCTTCCATCGTCAAGCCGGACAGTTGACGGCTGCGCTCATCGTGATCAGCGACGTTGGCGTTCTGGTGGTTGAACATTACTTGAAACAGCGGGCTATGACTCAGGCTACGCTCGGGGTGCAGCGCTTCGACGAGTTGTTCGAAGGGCAACTCCTGGTAGGTTTGGGCGTCAAGGGATGTTTGTTTGACCTGGGCCAGTAAATCGCTGAAGGGCGAAAGGGGCGAGATATCTGCCTTGAGCACCTGGGTATTGACGAAAAAGCCGATCAGCCCTTCGGTCTCCACTCGGTTTCGGTTGGCCGATGGTACGCCAACCCGGATGTCTGTTTGTCGGCTGTAACGGTGAAGCAAGGCTTGAAACGAGGCGAGTAAAATCATGAACGGTGTGACGTTGTACTGTTGAGCCAGCTTTTTAAGAGCCGCTCCCAGTGCAGCGCTCAACTCAAATGAGTATTTTGCCCCCCGAAAACTCTGCACCGCCGGCCGCGGATAGTCCGTTGGCAATTCCAGTACCGGCTGCTCCCCGCCCAATTGCTTGTTCCAGTACGCCAGTTGCCGCTCACGCTCGCCCGCTTCCATCCAGTGCCGTTGCCAGATGGCATAGTCGGCATACTGGATCTGCAGCGGTGCCAGGGTCGTGTCCTGGCCCTGGACGAAAGCGCCATAAACCTGCACCAGTTCGCTGACCATGATTTGTATGGAGGCGCCATCGGAGACGATGTGGTGTTGTGTCAGCACCAGTACGTGGTCGTCGTCGGCCAGGCGCAGCAGTTTGACCCGCAGCAGTGGGCCGTTGTGCAGGTCGAAGGGTTGCTGGGTTTCGTGTTCGACGAATTCTTTGATCTGCTGCTGTTGCTCGTTGTCGCTCAGGTGTGCGTCGAGGCTGAGCAGTTCCACCGCCAGGGTCAGGTGGGGGGCAATGACTTGCACCGCTCGTTCGTCGACCTGCTGGAAGGTGGTGCGCAGGCTTTCATGGCGCGCCACTAGGGCGTTGAACGCGTGCTCCAGCGCTGGCACGTCCAGGGCGCCGCGCAGGCGCAGGGCGGTGGGGATGTGGTAGGCGGCGCTGGTAGGGTCCAGTTGCCAGAGGAACCATTGGCGCTCCTGGGCAAACGACAGCGGGATGAGCTCGAACTCACTGCGTACTTCGGGGATCGGCAGGTTGGCGGGCGAGACGCCTTCGGCCAGCATCTTTTCCAGATACAGCGTGCGCTTGTCCAGCGGCAGGGTGATGAAACGCTTGGCGATTCGGGTGGCGACGCTCTTGTCCATTACAGTTGCTCCATATCGTCAAGCAGCGCTTCGAGCTTGCTCAGTTTTTCGGTATCGAATTGCCCACCGGTGCTTTGCAGTTCATTGACGAATGCGCCCAGTGTGGGAAATTGAAAGAGTTGTTGTGGGGTCAGTTGCATGCCCAGCTCCAGTTGCGCGCGTGAGACCACGCGCACCACCAGCAGGGAATGGCCGCCCAGTTCAAAAAAGTTGTCGTCCAGGCCGACGCGCTCAAGCTCCAGGACCTGTTGCCAGATGTCCGCCATCTGTTGTTGCAAAGGAGTCTGGGGGGCGACAAAGGCACGTTGCGACTGGGCGGCCTCAGGCGTTGGCAACGCTTTTCGATCCAGTTTGCCGTTGGGCGTCAGCGGTAGTTGATCGAGGAACAGCAGGTGCGCCGGAACCATGTAGGCCGGAAGGTTTTCCTGGAGTCGAGCCTTGATCGCCGTGCGCAGTTGATCCTGGAATGCTGCGTCTGGGAACGACTGCCGGGCGACGACATATGCCACCAGTTGTTGGCCGTCGAGGTGTTCCTGGGCCAGTACCACGGCTTCGCGTACCTCTGGGTGTTGCAGCAGGCGGCTTTCGATTTCGCCCAACTCGATACGAAAGCCACGGATTTTCACCTGGTGGTCGATGCGACCGATGTATTCAATTACGCCATCCTGGCGATAGCGGGTCAGGTCACTGGTGCGATAGAGCCGCTGGCCATTGCCTGAAAACGGGTTGGGCACAAATTTTTCCGCAGTCAGCGCCGCACGGCCCAGGTAACCCCGGGTGATGCCGGCACCAGCCAGATACAACTCGGCTGCTACGCCCAGGGGAGCAGGTTGCAGATCCTGGGTGAGCAGGTAGCTGGCGGTGTTGCCGACCGGGCGGCCGATGTTTGCCGAGCCTGCGACTTCGCGACGGGTCCAGGTGGAGTAGGTGGTGTCCTCCGACGGGCCGTACAGGTCGTAGATATGGTTGACGTTGGTGTGTTCATAGAGCGTGTCTACCAGTGTCTGCTTCAGTGGTTCACCGGCAAGGTTGATGATGCGCACGCTGTCTGGGATCTGCCCGGCGCGCTGCAACGCGTTGATCGCCGAAGGCACGGTATTGATCAGGCGCACCTGCTCGCGTGCCGACAGGGTTGGCAGTTCCAGAGCGTTACGCGCCAGGACGATATGACCACCGCAAGCCAGGGTCACAAACAGCTCCCACACTGACAGGTCGAAACAGATCGAGGTCGAGGCCAGTACCCCTTGCAGGTCATCGCTTGAATAGACCTGCGCAGACCAGCGGACTAAGGCCGAAACGTTACGGTGGGCGATGGCCACGCCCTTGGGCAAGCCGGTGGAGCCGGAGGTGTAGATAACGTAGGCCAGGTTGTCAGGGCTTACCGTGGTCATGGGCGGGTGATCGCTGTAACCGCCCAGCCAGGCATCCCCGGGTTCGATGGCCAGCACTTGGGTGGTTGCGCTGGCGCGCAATTCGTCCGGCAGGTGCTGGCCGACCAGCAGCAGGTGCGCGCGGCTGTCTTCGAGCATGTAGGCCACGCGGTCAGCTGGGTAGTCGGGGTCCAGCGGCACATAAGCGCCACCGGCCTTGAGTACCGCCAGCAACGCTACCAGCAGGTCGCTGTTGCGCGGCATCGCCACGCCAACCCGCACTTCCGGGCCAACCCCAAGTTCAATGAGTTTGTGGGCCAGGCGGTTGGCGCGCTGGTCCAGTTGCTGATAACTCAGGCGTTGTTCACCGTCGATCAGAGCCAATTGGCCAGGCGCTGCCTGGGTATGACGGACGATCAGGTGGTGAATACACTGTTCATCGGCAACCGACAGAGGAGCGCTGTTCCACTTATTGAGGATCAGCGTTTTTTCGGCCTTGCCCAGCAGATGCAGCGAGCCCAGTGCGCGGTCGGCATTGTCGATCAAACCGTTCAACAGTTGATCCAGGTGCGCAGCAATTTGCTCGATCAGCGCATCGCTGAAATTTGCCCGCACATAACTGTATTGCAGGGTCAGGCTGCTACCCAGGCCAACACTCAGGGTCAATGGGTAGTTGGTTTGCTCCTGGCTGTGCACCGGGCCAAAACCCAGACCCTGTGGTGCGCCCTTTTCCAGGGCCTCGGAGATCGGGTAGTTCTCGAACACCAGGATATTGTCGAACAGACTTTCGCCGCCCACACCTGCCTGACGTTGTGTTTCGAACAGCGGCGTGTGTTCATGCTCACGCAATGACAGGTTTTGTGCCTGGACTTGCTGCAACCATTGCGCAACGCTTTGCTCGGGGCGGGGGCTGGCCGCGACAGGCAGCGTGTTGATGAACAGGCCGATCTGTTGTTCTACGCCGTTGAGCTGTGCCGGGCGCCCGGCTACGGTGGCGCCAAAGCACACCGTGGTTTGGCCGGTGTAACGCTGCAACAGGAGTAGCCACGCCGCTTGCACCAGGGTGTTAGCGGTGACTTTCTGCTGACGGGCAAAGGCGTTCAGGCGTGCGGTGGTGGCGGTGTCGATTACCTTGCGGTATTCACCATGGCCTTCTCCAGGTACGTGCACCACGCTTTGGCCCAGCAGGGTTGGCGACTCCAGGTCACGCAGCTGTTCTTGCCAGAAACGCTGGCTGGTGGTGCTGTCCTGCTGTTGCAGCCAGGCGATGTAGTCACGGTAGCGTCCGGGGTTGGCGGCCACGGTTTGCCCACTGTAGTGCTGCAACACCTGGCCCATGAGCTGGGAGTTGCTCCAGCCGTCCATGAGGATGTGATGGGCGGTGTAGATCAGGTGGTGACGTTCGGCAGCGGTTTGTACCAGGGTCAGGCGCAGCAACGGTACTTGATCCAGTGTGAATGGCTGCTGCAATTGGGCCAGGGCTAGTGAGTCCAGTTGCTGTGCATCGTGGCTGCCCAACGGGTGTACGGTGAACGGAATCTGCGCCTGTTTTAGTACCAGTTGCAGAGGTTGCTCCAGCCCTTGCCAGACAAACCCGGTGCGCAGGATGTCATGACTGTCCATAGCCGCCTGCCAGGCTTGCTGGAAGCGTTGCGGGTCGAGCCCGTCGATATCCACGCGCAGTTGGTTAATGTAGTTGCCAGCACTTTGTTCGTACAGAGTGTGGAACAACATGCCCTGTTGCATCGGCGACAGCGGATAGAGGTCGGCGATCTGCGCGGCGGGCACTGTTAGGCGATCGAGCTGTGCTTGGCTGATCTTGGCCAGCGGCACATCGGTAGGGGTCAGGCCGCAGTGGGCCGGATCAATGCAATGGGCGACCAGGGCCTTGAGCTCACTGGCGTACTCATCGGCGAGGTGCTGGATAGTGGCATCGTCGAACATCTCGCGGCTGAACAACCAGTTCAGGCTCAGCTCACCGGCGTAGATCTGACCGTTGAGCGTCAACCAGTTACCCAGCGGCGCCTCAGGGTTTTGCTCTGCGCCGGTGCCCTCGTTGGCCGGGCGGAACAGGGCCTGTTCCTCGGCGTTGAAGCTGCCATCGAACTGGCCCAGATAGTTGAAGGTAATGCGCGGTTCAGGCAGGCCCGCCAGGGTCGCCCGGGCCTGAGCATCGCCCAGGTAGCGCAAGGCGCCATAACCGATCCCTTTGTTGGGTACGGCCCGCAATTGTTCCTTGATTTGCTTGATCGACGCACCCAGGTTATCGGCAACCGGCGTCAAGGCCACCGGGAACAGGCTGGTGAACCAGCCCACGGTGCGGGTCAGGTCCAATGGTTCGAACAACTCTTCGCGACCATGTCCTTCGAGCTGGATCAGACAGTGTTGGCCCTGGGTCCAGCGGCCGATCACCCGTGCCAGCGCAGTCAGCAGCAGATCATTGATCTGTGTGCGGTAAGCGGCGGGGGCCTCTTGCAGTAATTGCCGGGTGAGGGTTTTGTCCAGTCGCGTATTGACGCTATGGCCGTGGCGGTTTTCCAGGCTGGCGCCTGAGCGTGCGCCGGGCAGGTCGCACTTGGTCTCTTGCAACTGGGCTTGCCAGTAGGTGAGTTCCTCTGCCAGGGCCCCCTGGGTGGCGTGGCGTTGCAGGTGCTCGGCCCAGGATTTGCCAGAGTAGGTTTTCGCCGGGAGGCTGATGGTCTGCCTGGCTGATGCTTGTTGGTAGGCGTTCTGCAGGTCTTCAAACAGGATGCGCCACGACACACCATCGATCACAAGGTGATGGGCTGCCAACAGCAGGCGCTGGCTGTTATCGGCCAGTGTCACCAGGACTGCACGCAGCAGAGGGCCTTGGCTCAGGTCGAGACTGGCCTGGGCCTGATTGCACAGATCTTCCAGTTCTGTGGTAGATAAGGCGCTGGCTTGTTGCAAGGCAGGAGCCTGTTGCCAGTCCTGCTGCTGTTGCGCCACCGAACGATAGTGGGCCTGCCAGCCGGCGGTGTTTTCGCTGAAGCTCAGGCGCAAACCGTCGTGATGGATGATCAGGGCCCTTAGCGCCTGCTCAAGCGCATCGGCCTGCAAAGGTGCCTGGGCCGATAGCAGTACCGCCTGGTTCCAATGGTGACGCTCGGGGATCGCCCGCTGGAAAAACGCCTGGTGCACCGGTAGCAGCGGGGTCGGTCCCGTGAGCGGTTGTTGATCGATTTCCTGCGCCGGCGTGCCGGTGCGAGCCAGTAGCGCCAGTTGTTGCACGGTCTGGGCTTCGAACAGCTCCTTGGGGCTGAATTGAATCCCGGCCTGACGCGCGCGACTGACCACCAGGATGGAGATGATCGAGTCTCCGCCCAGTTCGAAGAAGTTATCGGTCAGGCCGACATTCTGCACCTTCAGTACGTCTTGCCAGATGCTGGCGATTTGCTGTTCCAGTGCGCTCTGTGGTGCGATGTACTGGATCTGCATCTGGCTGGTGTTTGGCGCTGGCAGGGCCTTGCGGTCAAGTTTGCCATTGGGGCTCAGGGGCAGGGCGTCGAGGAACACCCAGTGGACCGGGACCATATAATCCGGCAAGTGTGTCTTGAGGCCGGTCTTGAGGGTTTCGCGTAGGTCCCCGCCGGCATTGGCGCTTGGCACCACGTAACCGACCAGTTGCAAGCCGCGACCGCTGTCTACGGCCAGGACGGCAGCTTCGCGAACTTCATCCTGTTCCAGCAGGCGTGCTTCGATCTCTCCCAGTTCAATGCGCAGGCCACGAATCTTGACCTGATGGTCGACACGGCCAATGTACTCGATTACGCCGTCGGCCCGTTGCCGTGCCAGGTCGCCGGTACGGTACAGGCGCTGGCCGTTGGCAAAGGGGCTGGCGACAAAGCGCTCGGCGGTCATGCCTGAGCGGCGGTGGTAACCACGGGCCAGGCCTTCGCCGCCCAGGTACAACTCGCCCACCACACCGACCGGTAATGGCGCGAGATCGCTATTGAGGATGAAGGTGCTGAGGTTGGCGATAGGCTGGCCAATCGGTACGGTATGGGCCGGTTCTTCGCGGCAGGTCCAGTGGGTAACGTCAATGGCCGCTTCGGTTGGGCCATATAGGTTGTACAGGCCAGCACCAGGCAGGCGGGCGAACACCTGCTGTTGCGTATCGACCTGCAAGGCTTCACCGCTGCAGATGATCCGGGTCAGGCCGGTGCAACGCTCGCTGCTGTCGTCCAGCAGGAAGGCTTGCAGCATCGAGGGTACAAAATGCAGGGTGGTGACCCGGTGCTCGGTGATCAACTGCACCAACCTGGCCGGGTCGCGATGATCCCCAGGACCTGCCACGGCCAGGCGGGCACCCGTCATCAGCGGCCAGAAAAACTCCCACACCGACACATCAAAGCTGAACGGGGTTTTTTGCAGCACGGTGTCGTCGTTGTTCAGCCCGTAGGCTTGCTGCATCCAGCACAGGCGGTTGGTCAGGGCACTGTGGCGGTTGCCCGCGCCCTTGGGTTTGCCGGTAGAGCCCGAGGTGTAGATCACGTAGGCGAGGTTTTGCGCATCCACGCTGACGCCAGGGTTGGTGTCCGGCAAGGTATCCAATGCCAGAGTGTCCAGGCTCAAGGTGTTGAGCGTTGCTGGCAATGGCAGGGTGCTGATCAGCGATTGCTGGGTCAGTAGCAGGTCGATACCACTGTCGTCGATCATGTAGGCCAGGCGATCAGCCGGATATTCAGGGTCCAGCGGCACGTAGGCACCGCCGGCCTTGAGGATAGCGAGCAAGCCGACCACCATTTCCACGCTGCGTTCGACCGCAATTCCCACCAGCCGGTCCGGGCCTACACCCAGGGCGATCAGGTGATGGGCCAGTTGGTTGGCCCGGGCATTGAGTTGGGCGTAGCTCAGCCGAACATTGGCAAAGATCAGTGCCGGAGCATCAGGCGTCTGCTTGACCTGATGTTCAATCAGGGTCTGCACTGGGTAACCCAGCGGATAGTGCCTGGCGGTGTCATTCCAGCGGTGGATGACCTGTGTACGTTCACTGTCGCCGAGC
This sequence comes from Pseudomonas sp. FP818, assembly GCF_030687335.1. NCBI lineage: Bacteria > Pseudomonadati > Pseudomonadota > Gammaproteobacteria > Pseudomonadales > Pseudomonadaceae > Pseudomonas > Pseudomonas sp. FP818. The sequence continues at coordinate 2,205,392 of NZ_CP117427.1, forward strand.
AGGTTCAGTTCGCCAATGGCCCGGTCGGGCCGTTCGGTGAGGCGCAACAGCAGGTTATGCAGGTGCTGCGCCATGCGTTCGATCACGGTTTCGCTGAAGGCGTCGTGGGCAAAGCTGTAGTGCAGCGACAGGGTTTCTCCGGCATTCAGGGCCAGGGTCAGCGGGTAGTTGGTTTGTTCGAAGGTATCGACGCTGCCAAACTCCAGGCCTTTGGGGGCTTGTTGCTCTAAGGCATCGGCAATCGGGTAGTTTTCGAACACCAGCAGAGTGTCGAACAGCGCTTCACCGTTGTGCCCGGCCCAGCGTTGAATATCGGCCAGCGAGGTGTGCTCGTGTTCGCGTAACGACAGGTTTTGCGCTTGCACGCTCTGCAGCCATTGGTCGACCCGGGTCTGCGGATTCACCGTGGCAATCACGGGCAGGGTATTGATGAACAACCCGACCTGCTGCTCGATACCGGCGATTTCGGCCGGACGTCCGGCGACGGTGGCGCCGAAACACAGGCTGTCCTGGCCGGTATAGTGATGCAACAGCAACAGCCAGGCGCCTTGCAGTAAAGTGTTGAGGGTGACTTTCTGGTGGCGCGCGAACTCGTTGAAGTAGCGGGTCTCGACGATGCCAAAATGCTGATAGTGGTCGCCGTGGCCGCTGGCCGTGGTGGATACACTTGGCAGGCTACTGGCAAGCCGGGTCGGCTCTTGCAGTGTCGCCAATTGGTCTGCCCACCAGGTTTGGCTGGCGCTGTTGTCCTGGCGTTGCAGCCAGGCAATGTAGTCGCGGTAACGCCCCATTTTGGCCGGTAGGGCCTGGCCGGCGTAGCGCTGGAGAATCTCACCCATGAGCTGGGAGTTACTCCAGCCATCCATCAGGATGTGGTGCACGGTGTAGATCAGGTGATGTTGAGCATCGCCGGTCTTGATCACCTGCACGTCCAGCAAGGGTGCGTGGGCCAGATCGAAGCGTTGTTGCAAACGCTCCAGGGCCAATTGGTCCAGGGCCGGCTGCAGGTCTGGGTACTGCTGCCAGTCGTGCAGGGTCATGGGCAGGGTCAACTGCTTGTGCACCACTTGTACCGGTTGTTGCAGATCACCTTGCCAGACGAACGAGGTGCGCAGGATATCGTGAGCGTCCATCGCCTGTTGCCACGCATCTCGCAAACCGTGTGGGTCGAGGCCGGTCACGTCCAGGCGCATCTGGTTGACATAGGCGCCGACGTTTTGCTCGTAAAGCGAGTGGAACAGCATGCCCTGTTGCATAGGCGCCAACGGATAGATGTCGTCGATCTGTGCGACGTCTACCGGCAATGCATCCAGTTGCCACTGGTCGAGGTGTGCGAGGGGGAAGTCCGATGGTGTCACGCCACGGTTGCGCGGGTCGCAGCAGTGCTCGATCAACTGCGCCAGTTCCTGGGCGTAATCATCGGCCAAGGCTTGCATGCGCGCCGGCTCGAACATTTGCGCACTAAAGGTCCAACCCAGGCTCAGTTCACCGTCGTACACCTGGCCATTGAGGGTCAGCCAGTTACTCAGCGGGGCCTCTGGGCTGTGTTCGGCACCGCTGCTTTCCGGGGCGAGGGCAAAGAGTGCGTTGTCGTTGGCGTTGAAGTCGGTGTCGAACTGGCCCAGATAGTTGAAGGTGATGCGTGGTACCGGCAATGCCTGCAACGCTTGCCGCGTCTGGGCATTGCCCAGGTAGCGCAGGACACCAAAGTCCAGGCCTTTGTTCGGTACGCTGCGCAATTGTTCCTTGATCTGTTTGACGTTGGCGTCGAGCTCGGCCTGCGGTGTGAGGCGCACCGGGTATACCGTGGTAAACCAACCCACGGTACGGGTCAGGTCGATTTCGTCGGACAACGCTTCTCGACCATGGCCCTCCAGTTGGATCAGTACCTGAGGCTGGGCGGTCCAGCGGCTGATGACCCGTGCCAGTGCGGCGAGCAGCAAATCGTTGATCTGTGTGCGGTAGGCGCTCGGGGCATCTTGCAGCAGGCGCCGGGTCAGGTCCTGGTTGAGATGAGTATGGACGGTCAGGCTGTCGGTTTTCTTCAGGCTGGCGCCCGCGTGCAACACCGGCAGGTCGGCGTAGTCGTCGGCCAGTTGCTGCCAGTAGGCGGTTTGCCCTTGCCGTCCGGCACTTTGACCGTATTCCTGCAAACGCTGGCCCCAGGCTTTATACGCACTGGTCTTCTCCGGCAATTCAATCGCCTGGCCCGTCTGCACTTGCCGGTACACGGTTTGCAAATCATCAAACAAAATCCGCCACGACACGCCATCCACCACCAAGTGATGAATCGCCAGCAGCAAGCGCTGGCTACCGTCACCCAGGCTGACCAGCACCGCGCGCAGCAGCGGCCCGTCTTGCAGGTTGAGGCTGCGTTGGGCTTCGTCGCCCAAAGATTGCAGTTGCGTTGCGTCGTCAATCCGGGTCTGCCACAACACCGACGCCGTGGCCGGGCGGTATTCGGCGTTCCAGCCAGAATCAGCCTGAGTGAAGCTCAGGCGCAGGGCGTCGTGGTGTTGGATGAGGGCGTTGAGGGCCTGTTCCAGCAGGTGCGGGTCCAGGGCCGTGGCGGGCTTGAGCAGTACCGACTGATTCCAGTGGTGGCGCTCGGGGATCTCGGTATCGAAGAACAGGTGTTGGATCGGCAGCAGTGGTGCGCTGCCGGTGACCGGACCTTGATCGATCGCGAGGCCCTGGCCGTGGGTTTTCGCCACGCTGGCCAGGCCCTGGATGGTCTGGTGCTGGAACAGGTCCTTGGGGGTGAAGTGGATGCCGGCCTGGCGGGCGCGGCTGACCACCTGAATGGAGATGATCGAGTCGCCGCCCAGTTCGAAGAAGTTGTCGTTCAGGCCGATTTTTGCAAGTTTGAGCACGTCTTGCCAGATGGCTGCGATGCGTTGTTGCAGATCGTTTTGCGGGGCCACGTAGGCGTGCAGGGCCTGGCTCGCGTCGGGGGCGGGCAGGGCCTTGCGGTCGAGTTTGCCGTTGGGGGTCAGGGGCAGTTGCGCCAGGATCAGCAAATGACTTGGGACCATATAGTCCGGCAGCTGTTCGCCGAGCCAGGCTTTTAAGACCTCGCGCAAGGCGTCCTGGCGGGTAATGTCCGTTGCCGGTTCCGTCGGCACCACATAACCCACTAACTGCGGGCCGCCCGGGGTTGGGTGGGCGATGACCACGGCTTCGCGCACCGCCTTGTGTTGCAGCAGTTGCGCTTCAATCTCTCGCAGTTCGATACGCAGGCCGCGGATTTTTACCTGATGGTCGATGCGCCCGATGTAGTCGATGACCCCATCGGCACGGTAGCGCGTCAGGTCGCCGCTGCGATACAGGCGTGCGCCGTTGCCTGCAAACGGATCGGGAATAAAGCGTTCGGCGGTCAGCCCCGGGCGCTGGTGGTAGCCCTGTGCCAGGGAGTCGCCGCCGATCAGCAGTTCGGCGCTGGTGCCCACCGGGCACAGCTGCAGGTCGTGGTCGAGCAGGTAGGTACGCACGTTGGCGAGGGGGCGGCCGATAGGGGCGATGGCGCCTTCGGGCAGGCTGGCGACATCAAAGAAGGTGGTGTCGATAGTGGCTTCGGTTGGGCCATAAAGGTTGCACAGGCGGCCGTTCCAGCGTTCGCGCAATTGTGCGACCAGCGGAGTACCCAAGGCTTCGCCGCCCAGCAGCAGCAAGCGCAGGGATTGCATCTGCGCGCCCTGTTCGTCGACGAGCAAGGCTTGCAGCAGGGAAGGGGCCATTTGCAGCACGCTGATGCGCTGGGCGGCTACTTCCGACCACAGCACTGACAAATCGTCGGACAACTCGCGGGAGGCGAGGACCAACTGCGCACCGTGGAGCAAGGGCAACCAGAACTCCCACACCGAGGCGTCGAAGCTGAAGGCGGTTTTTTGCAAGACCCGGTCCGCAGCGTTCAGGCCCAATTCGCCCTGCATCCACAGCATATGATTGGTCAGAGCGCCGTGGCGCACCTGCACGCCCTTGGGCTGCCCGGTGGAACCGGAGGTGTAGATCATGTAGGCCAGGTTATCGGCGCTGACTGTTAGCTGCGGGTTGGCGCTGTCATAGCCTTCCAGCCAGTCGCTGTCCTGGTCCAGGCACAGGGACGGCAGGCTGTCCGGGGCGGGCAATGCCAGGCTGCTTTGGGTCAGCAGCAGGCCGATGCCGCTGTCGTTGATCATGTAGGCCAGGCGGTCAGCGGGGTAGGCCGGGTCCAGCGGTACATAGGCACCGCCTGCCTTGAGCACGGCCAGCAGGGCGATGACCATTTCCAGGCTGCGCTCAAGGCCCAGGCCCACGCAGACGTTGGGGCCAACGCCCAGCTCCAGCAGCTTGTGAGCCAGTTGGTTGGCGCGACGGTTGAGCTGATCCAGGGTCAACTGCTGCTCGCCGAGCACCACAGCGACGGCATGTGGCAGGCGTTCGGCTTGCTCCGCGACCAACACATGCACAGGGGCTGCGTTCGGGTAGTGGACGGCCGTGGTATTCCACTGCCCCAACTGCCGCTCACGCTCCTCATCACTGAGCATCGCAAGCTCGCCGATCAGTGCCTGCGGTTGCTCAACCATGGCTTGCAACAGGTTCTGCCAGTGCCCGGCCAGAGTGGCGATGGTCGCCGGGGTGAAGCACCCGGCGTCATAGTCGAAATGCGCGGTGATCTGCTGCTGGCTGTACTCCACGTCCAGCGACAGGTCGAACTTGGCCTGCAACGGGTGGCTGTCCATAAACGTCAGTTGCAACGGGCCCAGGTGCAGGGGCGCGTCCTGCGCGGCGCCGGCGCGCCAGTTGAACAGGGTCTGGAACAGCGGGTTGGCCTGGGGGCTGCGTTGCAGGTGGAGGTCTTCGAGGATCAGCTCGATGGGGTAGTCGGCATGTTCCAGGGCGGCCAGGGATTGCTGGCGCAGGGCCTGGAGGAACGCGCTGCACGATTGCTCGGGTGCCAGTCGCGCGCGATACACCTGGCTGCTGACGAAAAAACCCACCAGGTCCTGGATCTGTGCCTGGTTGCGTGTGGCGTTGGGCACGCCGACGGTGAAGTCGGTCTGGCCGCTGTAGCGTCCCAGCAGCAATTGCCAGGTGCCGAGCAGCACTACGAACGGGGTCAGGCCTTGTTGCTGGCAAAAGCTCTGGAGCTGCTCGTTCAAGTGTGCAGGCAGGGTGTGGGCATGATGGCCGGCACCTGCGTGGTTTTCCAGGCGCTCGCGAGGCAATGTCAGGGCCGGGATATCCTTGCCAAGGATGGCCTTCCAATACTGGGCGGCTGCGGCGTGTTGCGGCGTCAGCGGGTAGTCTTGGCGTTGCCACTGGGCGTAGTCGGCGTACTGGATGGACGGGCGCGGCAGGGCCCGGCCTGGCTGGCCAAGGGCGCTTGCCAGGTCGTGCATCAGGATCGGATTGGACCAGGCGTCCGAGACGATGTGATGCATATTGAGCAGCAGCACATAATCCTGCGTGGCGCGCTTGAGCAGGGTGCTACGAATCAGCGGCGCCTGGCTCAGGTCGAAGGGCTGGGTGGCGTGCTGGCGGATGCGATCTTGCACTTGCTGTTCGCGCTGGACGCTGTCCAGCGCGCTCAGGTCCTCTTCGAGCAGGTTCAGCTGTGCGCCCTGGTCGATGACTTGTAGGGGCGTGCCGTCGGTGTTGCGAAAGGCGGTACGCAGGATATCGTGGCGATTGATCACCTGGTTAAGGGCCGCTTCCAGGGCGCACGCGTCCACCGGTCCCTTGATGGCAATCGCCCGTGGCAGGTTATAGGCATGGCTTTGCGGATCGAACTGTTGCAGGAACCACAGACGCTGCTGGGCGAACGACAGCGGCACCGGATCACGCCCGGCGAGGCTCTGGATGGACTGCCCGGCGCCGGCTTCATCGGCCAGCAACAAGGCCAGCAGGTCGTCATCGGGAAGTTGGTTCAATTGGTTCATGATCGATCTCGTCGCCGTCGGCAGAGGAAATAAGCTGTGTCAGGAAGACGAAGTTCGATCAATGAGATTTAGGTGCAATAGCAGGCGGGGAGCGTTGTAGTAGCCGGCAAGCCGGCTGCTACAGGGGAGGTCAGGCGCAGGCTTTTTCAGTGATGACTCGGCCGGCCTGCATGCGTACCAGTTGGTCGGCGACGTCGAAGTAACGGTCGTCGTGGGAGATGACGATGATGGTCTTGCCCAGGCGCTTGAGGTCCGGCAGCAGCTCGGTGTAGAAAATCCGCCGGAAGGTCGGGTCCTGGTCCGCCGCCCACTCGTCGAACACCAGCACCGGGCGCTCGTCGAGCCAGGCGTTGACCAGGGCCAGACGCTTGCGTTGCCCGGTGGACAGGTCGGTGGTGGTGAACGCGCCGTCGCGCACGCTGACCTTGTGGGCGATTTCCAGGCGCTCCAGGTATTGAGTGGCGTCGTCGGGCAAGGCCTTGTCGTTCTGCACCAGGTCGTCGAACAGGAAGTAGTCGGCAAAAATCGTGGTGAACATCTGCCGGTAGTCATCCAGCCCCAGGGCGCCCACGGGCAGGCCGTTGAGACGGATTTCACCTTGCTGCGGGGTGTACAGGCCCAGTAGCAGCTTGATCAGGGTGGTCTTGCCGCAACCGTTTTCACCGACGATAAACAGAATTTCCCCAGGCTCGATGCTCAGGTTGACCGGCCCGAGCTTGAACGGCTCGCTGCCTTCGACCGTTGGGAAGGCGTACTGCACGTTGCGCAGTTCCAAGTGCTTCATCACGGGCACGGTTTTGTCGGCGTCATCGAGCAGCAGGTGTGGTTCCGGCGAGGAGAAACGCTCCGACAGGTCGGCAATGCGGCGGAAGGCAATTTGCGCGCGGCTGATGATCGGCAGGTTGCCGATCAGGTTTTCCAGCGGACCTTTCATGTACAGCAGCACCAGGACAAAGCCGCTCATCACCGCCGGGTCCGAACTGGGCCAGAATTGTTGCAGGGTCAGGGCCAGACCGATAACCACGAAAAACAGCATCGAGCCCAGGCTCTTGGCAATCACGAAGATATTGATCGAGCGGATGTGGGTGTCGCAGATTTTGTCGGCGGTGCCCTGGATATTACGGGTGTGCATGGCATGCCGACGTGGGCGGTGGATGCGCAGTTCCTTGGCACCCTCGGCAATCGCCGAATAGTGTTTTTGCAGGTTGTCTTCGGCGTCGCGTGCCGCGTAGAACCCTTTGATGCCTTTGCTTTGAGCCACGTACTGCACCGCCGAACCAATGCCGATGGCCAGCAGGGTCATCAGGAAGATCGGCCAGGACAGCACCGCCAGGTAGCCCAGGCAGCCCAGGATCACCGTGGTGGAAATCGCCAGCGGGGCGAAGGCGAAGGCGAAGTCGCTGATGGTGTCCACGTCGTGGGTCAGCACCGGGATCAGGCGGTGAGTGCGGTAGCGCTCGATCTGTTCGATGGGGGCGGCGAGCACTTTGGCGCCGAGGTCCTTGCGCAGTTTGGCAATCACCTTCTGACCGACGAAATTGGTGCCGATGTCGGCGCCGATACTGCTGAGCAGGGCCAGTAGGCACAGCCCGGCGAAGGCCAGCACCACGCCGGTGCCCATGCCGTCGGCGCTGTGCAGGCCGCGGTTGACCGTGGCCAGCAGCGCCGTGACGCTAAGGCCGCCGATGATGCCCAGCGTGATGGAAGAAATAACAATCCGCCGATAGGGCTTGAGCAGGCTCAAGAGTTCTCGAATGGCGCTGCGCGGTGCTGCGGTCATGAAACTACCTCGATCGCGACGTGGCTACGTGCTGTGGGCAAGTGAAGGCCTGCGCGCGGAGGTTTACCGTTGGCAGGCCGATAGTAGGAGGACGAGTCGGGCGGGGCGCGATTTAGCCGCGTCCCGAGGTGCGTAGCTCAGAGATCCCGTGCCACGCGAAAGCCCAGCCAGTCGCCGCGCACGTTGGAGTTGAGGCTGTTGCGGTTGCCGGAGCGGGAAAATACCGGCGCTTCGCCCCAGTCGTTGCCGCGAATCTGCCGCACTTCGCACTGCCCGGTCAGCCAGGCGCTGCCATCGCTGGGCGCACCGACATAGCTGTCGTTTTCACAGTCTTCGACCCATTCGTAGACGTTGCCATGCATGTCATACACGCCGAACGCATTGGGCGCATAGCTGCCGGCCGGTGCGGTATAGCTGTAGCCATCCGCCGGCCCGTAGGTATTGGCGTGCTTGGCGATGCTGTATTCCTTACCCTCATCGAATGGAAATGGGAACGGGCCGGAGGTGCCGCCACGGGCGGCGTATTCACGCAGGGACTCGCTGACCATGCGGTACTGCTTGCCGGTTTTCTTCGACAGCCAGGCGACATAGGCATTGGCTTCGGCAAAGTCCATGCACACTGCCGGATGTTTGGGGCTTGTCTTGTAGGTGGGTTTGCCGGCCGTGCATTTGCGCCCTGGACGGTCGTCGCCGTCGGGCATCTTGTAGCCGGTTTCTTGTACGTAACGGTCCCATTCGCCGGCCAGCACCTGGAAGCGGCTGATGGCCACGGGTTTGGCGAAGGTCACGTCATGCATCGGCCCTTCATCGGGCTGGCGACCGACTTCATCATCCGGGGTGCCCATTTTGAACGTGCCGGTAGGCAGCACCACCATTTCCGGGCAGTTTTTGCAGTCCTTGAACACGGTGCCGGGCTTGGGCGGCGTCGCGGCTTGGGCGGACGGCAACAGGCAGGCCATCAATGCCGTCAGGGCCAGGGATTTGAGGAGCGTCGGGGTGAGCGGTTCATCGTTCATGAGTCGTCTCGTGGGCAAGAAAAAAGGGTGTCAGAGGGCTTTGTCGAGCAGGACCAGGAAGCGGTCGACTTCATCTTCGGTATTGAGCAAGCCGGGTGCGGTGCGCACCACCGGGCCGACGTCGCGGTTCACTGCGTCGCTGACCACACGGTTGCGCATCAGGTAGGCGGCCACCTTGTCACTGTCCTGGCCCTTGACCCGAAAGAAGCTGAAGCCGGCTGAGAGCTGCGGGTTGTACGGGGTGACCAGCTCGATGTTCGGTCGCGCTTGCAGGCGGTCCTTGAGGTAGGTGTTGAGGCTGTGGATACGCTGCTGAACCTGGGCCTTGCCCAGTTGCAGGTGCAGCTTGAAGGCCTCGTCCAGCGCCCAGCGGTGTTCATAGGCGTGATAGCCACCGGGGGAGAACGAGGTGGCGAAATCACTGTCTTCGGAGAAGGTCGGCACGCAGGGGGTGAGGGTGGTCACCTGCTCTGACGCGGCGCATACCAGGCCGGTGCCGCGTGGGCCGAACATCCATTTATGGGTGCCGGCGATAAAGAAATCGCAGTGCATGTCGGGGAAGGCCAGGTCTTCGACGCCAAAGCCATGCACGCCATCGACCACGTAGAGAATGCGGTCTTTTTCTTCGCGCCCCTGGTTATGGCGTTTGACCAGTTGGCCGATTTCGCCGATCGGCAGCTTCACGCCGCTGCCCGATTGCACCCAGGTCATACCCAGCACCCGAGTGTTGGGGCGGATATTGCGCTCGATGGCCGCCAGCACTTCATCGATCGACACTTGATTGGCGTTGGCGAACAGCTTGATCTTGCGCACCTGAGTGCCGTCGCGCCGGGTGCGGAACCCCAGGATGCTGTCGGTGGAAAAATGCTCGTGCTCGGTGGTGAGGATCTCCTGGTCGGGCCGCACATGGATACCGCCGTAGATCATCGCCAAGCCCTCGGTGGTGCTGCTGGTGAGGGCGATCTGGCCGGGTTTGGCTTGCAGGTAACGACCTGCCCATTCGCGCACCTGGCGTTCGCGTTTCCAGGGTTCCTGCAGGTCCCAGTCCATGGTCAGGCCGGGGTTGCGGTCAATGGCGGCGCGGTGCCGTTCGATGGCCTCGCGCACGGGCCTTGGGTGTGAGGTGATCAGGAAGTTGGAGAAGTGGATGTAGCTTGGGTCCTGGTCGAACAGGTGGCGCAGGCCCGTCCATTTGTCTGCGGGTGCCTGGATGGGGGCTGCCTGGGCCTCAAGGCCGGCCCCCAATGGCAGGCTGGCGGCGAGGATGCCGGCCTGCTTGAGAAAGGTACGGCGGTCGGTCATGGCGTCGGCTCGCTTGGCAAGACGCCAGGTTTGGCGGATTTTTGCGTCTGCTCCCACACCCGCAGGAAATTGCCGCCCCACAGCTTGGCGATATCGGCTTCGGAGTAACCGCGGGTGATCAGTTCGGCGGTCACGTTGCGTACTTCACTGACATCGTTCCAGCCCTTGACGCCACCGCCTTCGTTGAAGTCCGAGGCAATGCCGACGTGGTCGATGCCGATCTTGCGCACGGTGTAGTCGATGGCGTCCCCCAGGTCCTTGAGGCTGGCCTTGGGTTCCTCTTCGAGAATGGCGTAGAGCTCGCTGGCGTATTCACCGAACTTCTGTTCTGGCCAGGCGGCGATGATCGGATCCCCCGGCATCAATGCCATCGCCAGGTTGGGCAGTGGCGGTAGGTCGAAACGCGCGCGCAGTGCGTTGAGCTTGTCCTGGATCGGCTGGCTCAACGGTCGCAGGTAACCGCCGAAGGCCACCACTTGCACCACGCCGCCGCTGTTTTTGATCAGTTGCAGTTCTTTGTCGCTGAGGTTGCGTGGGATATCCACCGATGCGCGGGGCGCAGAGTGGGAAGCGACCATGGGGGTGCGGCTAAGCTGGGCGACTTGCTCGAGGGAGGTGGTCGACATTTGCGATACGTCGATAATCACGCCCAGGTCGTTCAGGCGCTGTACGGCTTGCTTGCCGATATCCGAAAGGCCGCCGAGGGCGTCCGGTGAATCGTTGAAAAATGGCAGTGGGCGCGAAGAGTCCGACCAGCTGTTGTTGCCGATGTAGCTGAAGCCGAACATGCGCATGCCGCGTGCGGTCCACATGTCCAGCAGGTTCAGGTCATTGCCCAGCGGGTAGGCGTTGAGCATGCTGATAAAAATCGCAAACTTGCCTTCGCCATGCAGGCGGCGAAAATCGGCGGGGGTATAGGCAATGCCGACCTGGTTGGGAAAGTCGCGGACCATACCGGCGATGATCTTGTAGCGCACCTCTTGCTGATGCCGGGCCTCGTCGACAAAGCCTGCAGTCGGTTTGTGGGGCGCGTTGGCGCCGTTCCACAGTTCGGGCCAGCCGAATATCGTCAGCGCCGCCCCCGACAGGCGCCCGCGACTGGCCTTGGCCAGGTCGAACTGGCCGCTGCCGTCCTTGTCCGCTTCATGGCCTGCGGTGCCGAAGTCCAGGGGCACGGTGATATGGCTGTCGAACGAGATCAACCGATCTTGCAGTTCATTGGCTTGCTTGATCACTTCCAGCGGGTAGCCGGCATTGCCGCGAAACCAGTGATCCCAGGCAAAGCCTGCGCCGGCAGCAATGGCCAGGGCCAAGGGCAGGCCGATGTATAGAGCCTTTTTCGAACGTGGTTTTGTCATTGCCATCTCAGTCGGTTCGCCTTTGAGGTGCAGGCGCAAGGGGCCTTTGCTATCTGGGAAGAACGAGTGATGGGCAGGGAAATTTAAGCGCGCCAACGATCACCTGCAGGAGCCGGCTTGCCGGTGATAGCGGTGGGTCAGGCAGTGATGCATCGACAGGAAGACCGCCATCGCCGGGCAGCCGGCGCCTACAGTAAATTTGCCACCCGGCTAAACGTTCTAGCTTGGATAAAGCCTGCTCCAAGGCTGACACAGGTAGGAACATGACGATTTCTCGACGAGGGTTTATCGCAGGCCTGGCGCTGACCGGCGCCGCCGTACCTGCGGCCTTTTATGCCCATCGTGAGTTGACGCGTGAGGAATTCCCCATCACGCCCGAAGAGGCCACGGTGGACCTGGCGGACACCGCCGGCCAGCAATTGGCGGACAGCCTGCGGGGTGTCTGGAGCCTGCGCCTGGAAGGGGCTGATGCCGGGCTGCAAGGCTTGCCCCTCGACGGCCTGGAACTGTTTCTTGATATCGCGCCGCGTGGCCGAGGCCTGCGTGGCTACCTGGATACGGCCGGGCAACTGCGCGCAGAGGGTGAGCCGCGCTATCAGGTGCTCGGCGACCTGGCGCCAGGCAATGCGGCGCTGCTGTACTGGCGCCTGATTGACCGCGACTCGCCAGACGGCAGGCCGGCCTATGAATTCAAGATGCGCCTGGACGAAGTCTGGGGCAGCTTCGGCAATGCCGGTAGCGGCACCCTTAGCGGGCAGATCCTCAGTCTCGACCGCCCGCTGGCGCTGCTGGAGCGGGACAACCGTTTTGTCGCTACCAAGCAGCTTTTTCCCGAAGCCCGCGAGCGTATCGGCCTGAACCCGACGCTGCTGGCGTGGTTGGTTGCGCCCGAGCACCGCCTGTTTCATCAGCTCTGGCACGCCTCGCGGGACCAGTGGCACAAGCTCCCTGAAGACAAGCGTAATGCCCTGCGCGGTATCGGCTGGCAGCCCGGGCCACGAGATAAAGAGCGCGACGCCCGTGGCCCGCGCAAGGACCGCAACGGTTCGGGGATCGACTTTTTCTTTATGCATCGGCACATGCTCGGTACTGCGCGCTCCATGCAGGACTTGCCGTCATGGCCACGTTTCCCTGGGCCGCAGCCGGCACTTGAGGCTGATCGCCGGGGTTTTGCGCGCTACTTCGACAATCACGATGGCTTTGCGCTGCCACCCACTTGGATGGCCAGCGGTGACGAGCAGTACACCCAGTGGGTCAGTGAGATCAAGGCGGCCGAGACTTATCACAGCAACTTCCAGGTGTGGGAGTCGCAATACCGTGACCCGCGTTACCTGGCCAAGTTGACTCTGGGTCAGTTCGGCTCGGAGCTTGAGTTGGGGTTGCACGATTGGTTGCATATGCGCTGGGCTTCGGTGCCGCGCGATCCTTCCAATGGTGCGCCCGTGCCATTTGCGCGAGATCCGGCGGACTTCGCGGCGCGTTGGTATGAGCCTGAGAATGACTTTTTGGGCGATCCGTTTTCCTCCCATGTGAACCCGGTGTTCTGGCATTTTCATGGTTGGATCGATGATCGGCTCGAGGACTGGTTTCGCGCCCATGAGCGCTTTCACCCGGGTGAACTGAGCCGCCTGGAGGTCAACGGTGTGCCGTGGTTTGCGCCGGGGCGCTGGGTCGAGGTGGGTGATCCGTGGCTGGGGCCGGACACCCATGGTTGCAGTACCACCCCGGGATTGCAGATGGGGCGCACCGTGGAGATGGATCCGGAAACCATGAAGCTGGCCTTGCGCATCACCTTTGGCGCTGATGATGACAAGTTACAGGACTTGTTCCGCAAGGTGCCGAAACGGCCGTGGTATGCGCGGCATTTGAAGGTCAGGGAGCGGATCATTTGACCGACGCGCCATCAACCTGAATGCACACTAAACCATGTGGGAGCTGGCAAGCCAGTTCCCACATTAGATCTTCATCGTTGAAGGTCGGGTGCCTGCCAGCCTCCACCCAGCGCCTTGTACAGCGCCACACTGGCCTCCAGCCGCGCCTGGCGCAGTTGCACGTTCAGGTCCTGGGCGGCATACAGTGTGCGCTGGGTTTCCAGCACCGTCAGCAAGTCTTCCGCGCCGGCCTCATAACGGCTTTGGGCGATGCGGAAGGCGGTCTGTGCCTGGCTCAACTCCTCACGCTGCCACTGGCGTTGTTCGTCGAGCTGGCGAATGCTGCTCAGGGCCTTTTCCACATCGGCAAAGCCATTGATGATCGCCCCGCGATAGGTGTGCAGCAATTCATCCTGGCGTGCCGTCGCTCTGTCGCGTTCGGCGCCGAGGCGACCGTTGTTGAAGATTGGCGCGACCAGCCCGCCCGCAAGGTTGTAGAACGGGGTTGCGCAGCATATCGGCAGTGCGATTGGCGCCGGAGCCGAGGTTGGCGGTCAGGGTGACCGTGGGCAGCATGGCGGCGCGGGCGACGATGATATCGGCCTGGGCCGCAGCCAGTTGCGCTTCGGCGCTGGCGATGTCCGGGCGACGGCTGAGCAGGTCGCTGGGTACTCCGGCGGCAATGCTGGGCCAGCGCAGTTGGTCAAAGGATTGATCGGTAAATGGCAGGGTCTGTACCGGTTGGCCGAGCAGGGCGGCCAGGCTGATCCGGGCGGCTTCGGTGCGTTGACGGACTTCTGGCAGCTGCCGTTGTTGCGCGGCGACCAGGCTCTTTTGCTGCGCAAGTTCCAGCTGGGTGGCAGAGCCGGCGTCATGGCGGGTCTGCACCAGTTTGAGGACGCTTTGCGCATTGGCCAGGTTCAGTTCGGCGATACGCTGTTGTTCATGCAGTGCCAGCAGTTGGGTGTAGGTCGTGGCCACGCCGCTGAGCAGGGTCAACTCCACCGTGGCGCGCTCGAATTCGCTGGCGCGCACGGCCAGTTCCGCGCTGTCGCGTGCAGCACGCTTGCCGCCCCAGAAGTCGATTTCGTAGGTGGCGGTGAGGTTTGTACTGAAGTAGTCCCCTGCGTCTTTGTTGCTGTTGCTCTGCGGTGGGTTGTTGCCCGTGCCACGCAGCTGTTTCTGCCGGCTGGCGTTGAGCCCGCCGGTGAGCGCGGGCAGCAAGGGCGCGCCGGCGACCACCGCGCTGGCCTGGGCCTGGCGTACCCGGGCCATGGCGCTGGCCAGGTCGTAACTGCCAGCGCGGGCCTGTTCGATCAATTGGTCGAGTTGCGGACTGGCAAATGCCGTCCACCATTGCTGGTTGACGTGCTGGGCCTGGGCCTTGCTCGCCGTGTCCCACGCGGGCGGTGGCTGCAAACCGCTCTCCGGGCGCTGCGCCGGGCTGCTGCACGCGGCCAGCAGCAGGCTGGCGGCAACGAGGGTCAAGTGCGCTTTCATAGGGCGATCATTCACTGGTAAGGGCCGTGACCGGGTCGAGCCGGGCTGCTTTGCGGGCCGGCATAAAGCCGAAGATGACGCCGGTGACCAGCGCGCAGGCGAAGGCGCCAAGGGCGGCTGGCAGCGAAAAGGCGACGGCCACGCTGCTGAGGATCAGCGCGCCGCCGACCAGCAGGGCCAGGCCGATCCCCGCCACCCCGCCGACCACCGTGAGCATCACCGCTTCGGTGAGGAACTGGCGCAGGATGTCCCGCTGCCGGGCGCCGGTGGCCATGCGGATGCCGATTTCCCGGGTGCGTTCGCGCACGGTCATCAGCATGATATTCATCACGCCAATGCCGCCCACCAGCAGCGAGATGGCGGCAATCGAGCCGAGCATCAGCGACAGGGTGTTCTGGGTGCGGGCCTCGGCCTGGATCATCGCGGCGTTGTTGGTCAGTTCGAAATCCCGCTTGCCGTTGTGCAGGCGCAGCAGCAGTTGGTCGATGGCTTTTTCCGCTTCATGCACCTTGCGTGCGTCGGCGGCGGCAATCACTACATATTCGGGGTTGTAGGTGCCAAACAGGCGGATACTCGCGGCAGAGTAGGGGATGGCGATACGGTCGTCGCTGTCCTTGTCGCCGGAGCTGGCGCCTTTTTCGGCGAGGACGCCGATCACCTGGAACGGCACGTTTTCGATGAGGATGTATTGGCCGATGGGGCTCGGCAGGTCCTTGAACAGCTTGTCGCGCACCCGTTTGCCAATCACCGCGACGGTGGCGGCGCTGCGTTCGTCGGCTTCGGTGAAGTAGCTGCCCTCGACGACCGGCCAGTTGAAGATCGCCGGGAAGTTGGTGTCGTTGCCGCCGACATAGGCCATGTGGTCGACATTGCCGAAGCGCACCCCGGCTTCCGCGCCGTTGACCGGCATGATGCGCTTGACCTGGGGCAGGGCAGCCATGGCGCTGACGTCGTTCATGGTGATAATGCCGGGCGGCGTCCGCGGGTTGGGCGCCGAGCCACTGACATAGAGGATATTGGAGCCGAAGGCGCCCATCTGCGCCATGACCTGGCGCTTGCTGCCTTCGCCCACGGCGAGCATCACCACCACCGAGGCCACGCCAATAATGATGCCCAGCAGGGTCAGGGCGGTGCGGAAGCGGTTGATCCACATGACTCGCCAGGCTGCTTGTACCGCGTCCAGCAGTTCGCCTTTCCACGCACCATTGTGCTCGGCGCCATCGGCCAGGCGTTGGCGCAGGTCCACGGCCTGCAAGGCCTTGGGGTTGGCGTCGGCGCCAGCGTGGGAGTTGGGGGTGTCGCTGATGATCAGGCCGTCGCGGATCTCGATGATGCGCTTAGCCCTGGCCGCCACTTCGCGGTCGTGGGTGATCAGGATCACCACGTGCCCCTGGCTGGCCAGTTCGTCGAGCAGGGTCATGACCTCGGCGCCGCTATGGCTGTCGAGGGCGCCGGTGGGTTCGTCGGCGAGGATGATATGCCCGCCGTTCATCAAGGCTCGGGCAATCGACACCCGTTGTTGCTGGCCTCCGGACAACTGGTGCGGGCGGTTGCCGGTGCGCCCGGCCAGGCCCAGGCGGGTGAGCAGGGCGGCGGCGCGGGCATGGCGTTCGGCGGCCGGCGTGCCGGCATAGATCGCCGGCATCTCGACGTTTTCCTGGGCCGAGCCGGACGGGATCAGGTGGTAGCCCTGGAACACAAAACCAAAGGCTTCGCGGCGCAGCCAGGCCAGTTCGTCGGTGTCCAGTTGCGCGACGTTTTCCCCGGCGAACAGGTATTGGCCGACGGTGGGGCGGTCGAGGCAGCCGAGGATATTCATCAAGGTCGACTTGCCTGAGCCGGAGGCCCCGACAATCGCCACGAATTCCCCGGCATGGATCGACAGGTCGATCCCGCGCAATACGTCGACCTGGGGCGTATCACCGCCACCGTAGGATTTGCGGATATCCCGAAGTTCGATCAGCGGCGTCAACATTCAGCCTCCGCTGCTTTCGGCGGGGCCGATCAGCAGGTGATCGCCTTCGTTGAGGCCATCGAGGATCTGGATGCGCAGGCGGTCGCTGATCCCCACCCGTACTTCACGGTCTTCGATGCTGCCGTCCTTGGCCACCACTCGCGCCAGTTGCGTGTCGGGCCGGGTGCTGCCTTGCAGGGCCGCGACGGGCGCAGTCAGCGCATCGGTGACGCGGCTGGCGACGAAAAACACCTGGGCGGTCATTTCCGCCATCAGTGCGTTATCGGCGTTATCCACATCCAGCAGCACGGTGTACAGCACCACCCGGCCGCTGCCGCTTTTGCTCGAGCTGCTGGGGCTGCCGCCGCCCTGGCTGGTTTCGTTGAGGGGCTTGGGTGGCACCGGCAGGATCTGGCGCACAGTGCTGGTCCAGCGCCGGTTGCCACCGCTCAGGGTGGTGAAATACGCCTGCATGCCCGGTTTGACATGGCCGATATCGGCTTCCGAAACTTCCGCCCAGACGGTCATGGGTGACAGGTTGGCGATGCGCAAAATCAGCGGCGTCTGCTGCTGGCTGTTGAGGGTCTGGCCTTCGCGGGCATCCACGGCGACTACCGTGCCGGAAATCGGTGCATAGATGCGCGTGTAGCCCAGCTCGGCCTGATCAACCCGCAGCGTGGCCTGGGCCTGGCTGATCTGCGCCTTGAACATGTTGATGCGCGCCTGGGTGGCGTCCAGTTCGGCCTGGGCGGTCTGCACGTCTTCATCGCGGGTCGCGCCACCGGCGGCCAGGCGTTGCTGGCGCTGGTATTTCTGCTGTGCCAGGCGGTTTTGCGCGTGCTGCTCCTGCAGTTGCGCCTGCAGATTGGCGATGGAATAACGGGTGGCGTCGAGCTTGGCCTGTTGGGTGGCCGGATCGATCTCTACCAGCAGATCGCCTTGCTTGACCTGGGCGCCGGCTTCAACGTGAATCTTGCGGATCTGCCCGGACGCCTGCGCGCCGACATCCACGTAACGCCGTGGTTGCAGGGTGCCGAGGGCGGTCACGCTGCTTTCGATATCGCCCCGGCGCACTTCCAGGGTGGCGAACTGATCGCGGCCGGGCGGGATCAGTTGCCAGGCGGCGAAGGCGACCACGGGGATCAGGCAAAGTGCTGCCAGCAGCGCGCGCCGGGTGTGTCGAGGACGGTTCATGCACGGG
The DNA here is from genome assembly GCF_030687335.1 of Pseudomonas sp. FP818. Classification (NCBI taxonomy): domain Bacteria; kingdom Pseudomonadati; phylum Pseudomonadota; class Gammaproteobacteria; order Pseudomonadales; family Pseudomonadaceae; genus Pseudomonas; species Pseudomonas sp. FP818. The sequence goes on from NZ_CP117427.1 coordinate 2,223,295, forward strand.
TTCCAGCCAGGAAAGTTCGGACCGCTGCTCAAACGCCCTTGAGGGCAGAGACAGAAGCGGGAAGCTGTCAGGTAAACGAGGTATTTGCCCTGAAATTTAAGTGCTTACATACGGCGTTACAGCTGGGCGAAACGCCAGTATTCGAGCGCGTTTACCAGTCTGTTTAAAGCCACATGAGAATAATTCTAAGTTAGATGACTTCAAACTGCCATTACTGCATTGCCACAGCCGTCGCCGCCACGCCTGCCCGGACGAATCCTGCACCGGGCTTAAATTTTTTTTCATTGTCCTCGTTTCCTATCAACACATGGCCTGTTGTTCAGCAGGTCGCCCAGGCTTTCCGCCCCACTGCCACGGGGCTTATCCAGAGGACACTGGAATGACACAGGCAATTGCATCGCCCGCGGTTCACGACCTGATCGGTATTGGTTTCGGTCCTTCGAACCTGGCGCTGGCCATCGCCCTGCAAGAGCGCGAGAAAGCCCAGGGCAAGCTCGATGTGCTGTTTCTCGACAAGCAGGCCGACTACCGCTGGCACGGCAATACCCTGGTGAGCCAGAGCGAACTGCAGATTTCCTTCCTCAAGGACCTGGTGACCCTGCGCAACCCCACCAGCCCTTATTCCTTCGTCAACTACCTCAAGGTCCATGGGCGTCTGGTGGACTTCATCAACCTGGGCACGTTCTACCCGTGCCGCATGGAGTACAACGACTACCTGCGCTGGGTCGCCGGGCAATTTACCGCGCAGAGCCGCTATGGCGAGGAAGTGCTGGCCATCGAGCCGATCCTGCATCAGCAGCAGGTCGAGGCGCTGCGGGTGATCTCCCGTGATGCCCAGGGCGAGCAACTGGTACGCACCGCGCGCTCGGTGGTGGTCAGCGCCGGTGGTACGCCACGGATTCCCGAGGCGTTCAAGGCGCTCAAGGACGATGGGCGGGTGTTCCACCATTCCCAGTACCTGGCGCGCATGGCCCAGCAGCCGTGTGTCGAGGGCAAGCCGATGCGCATTGCAATCATCGGTGGCGGGCAGAGCGCGGCCGAGGCGTTTATTGATCTGAATGACAGCTTCCCCTCGGTGCAGGTGGATATCATCCTGCGCGGTTCGGCCCTCAAGCCTGCCGACGACAGCCCGTTCGTCAATGAAGTGTTCTCCCCGGAGTTCACCGACCTGGTGTTCCAGCAGCCCAGCAGCGAGCGCGAGCGCCTGGTCAACGAGTACCACAACACCAACTATTCGGTGGTGGACCTGGACCTGATCGAGCGCATCTACGGGATTTTCTACCGCCAGAAAGTCTCCGGCATCGCCCGTCACGCCTTCCGCACCCTGACCACCGTGGAAAAAGCCAGCGCCGGGCCCCTGGGCATCGAGTTGCTGGTGCGCCATAACGCCACCGGTGAGACGGTGCTCAATCACTACGATGCGGTGGTCCTGGCCACCGGCTATGAGCGCCAGATGCATCGCCAGTTGCTGGCGCCGCTCGAGGCCTATATGGGTGACTTTGAAGTGAACCGCGACTACCGCGTGGTCACCGACGAGCGTTGCAAGGCGGGTATCTACATGCAGGGCTTCAGCCAGGCCAGCCATGGTTTGAGCGATACCTTGCTGTCGATCCTGCCGATTCGCGCCGACGAGATTGCCGCGTCGCTGCATGAGCATGATCGCAGCCGCGGCCAGGACCGTTCGGTGCGTGACGTGCTGCTGGCCACCGCGAGCTGATACCGGCTGCCGGTCGCTCCCGCGCCTGCGGGGGCGACCCTGGCTGAACCCTTGCTGAAGAACCCGACGATTCGCCGCGCTGTCACTTTCCTCCTGCAGACTGCAGGCGTAAGCTGCGCCGGTTTTCAACCATAGCGCAGACCTTCGTGAACAGACTTTCGAGTGACAGTTGTCGACCAGGCTTGGCCAGCTGACGCGCATCTCCATGCCGTTGCCTCGCCGAGCAAGCGAGAAGCGGCCTTTCGGTAGCGAACCGTCCTGGTTCCTGCCTGATCCCCCTTTTTTCGACGCTGATTCTGCGGGCAATCAAAGGGAGATTTACCATGCAAGCCCTCAACAATATCAATCTGGATTCCTTGATCGACACCGTGGTCAGCCTCAGTGCGGCCTTTATCCTGGGTGGGCTGATCGGCTTTGAGCGCCAGTTCCGCCAGCGCACGGCCGGGCTGCGCACCAATGTGCTGGTGGCGGTGGGGGCGGCGATCTTTGTCGACATGGCCAACCGCCTGGCCGGGGCCGAAGGGGCCGTGCGGGTAGTGGCGTATGTGGTGTCCGGGATTGGCTTTCTCGGCGCCGGGGTGATCATGCGCGAGGAGGGCAACGTACGCGGGCTCAATACCGCCGCGACGCTGTGGACTTCTGCCGCCGTGGGCGCCTGCGCCGGTGCCGACCTGATCCTCGAGGCGTTCCTGGGCACCTGTTTTGTGCTGGCGGCCAACACTTTGCTGCGGCCGATCGTCAACAACATCAACCGCCAGCCCCTGGACGTGGTGTCGGCGGAGGTCACCAACATCCTCTACGTGATTGCGCGGCGTGCCCAGCAGCAGGCGGTAATGGCTTTGCTGGAGTCGGAACTGGCGCGCTGTAACTACCCGGCCAGCGATGTCGATGTGCGGCCCTTTGGCAGTGAGGAAGTGGAGATCGAGGCCACCCTGGCGGCCAATTCGGTCGATGGTGATGAACTGGATGCCCTGGTGGCGCGGATCTCCCAGTCGACCCTGGTGGTGCAAGCCTTCTGGAGTCCCAGCACCACTGATTGACAACCCCCCTTTGTTCGGCTGGAAAAGCTGCCTCCCGTCATGGGGGGCGGTTTTTTTCGGTGATTTTGACTACGCTTTAGTGAGGATTAATCCTACATATGCGCCGGATTTTCCCTTCGGGCGAAACATCATTCCGTTGTTAATGTTGAGCCGTTGCACCTAACCAAATTCCGTTGAAACGTTCTGTGTAGACAGTACCGCTGGTCGGAACTGGTACTTCTCACAGGTACAGGGGTTTCGTGTGATGTGTAAGGGTATTGGCGCCCTGAAATGAGTGGTCGCCAATGAAGCAACTAAACAGTCGTGGTGTTCTGCCAGGGAGTCGCATGAGCAAAGCGCTAATTGTGGATGATCATCCGTTCATTCGTGCAACCGTCAAGTACCTGTTGCGCCAGGAGGGTTTCGAGAAGATTTTCGAGGCTGCCAATGGTGCCGATGCATTACAGATTGCCAGGGAGGAACGGCCAGACCTGGTCATTCTCGACCTGGCCATGCCCAAGCTGGGCGGGCTGGAAGTGATCAGCCGGATCAAGGCCTTGGGCCTGCCCTGCAAAATACTGGTCCTGACCTCCTATCTGGCGGTGTTTTTTTCGACGCGTTGCATGCGGGCCGGGGCGATGGGGTTTGTCGCGAAAACCGGCGAGCTGGATGAGCTACAAAAAGCCATCAAGGCCGTCATGTCCAACTACAGCTGCTTCCCCAGCCTGCCCACCAGTTCCGTACGCAAGGACGACTTGCAAACCACGGAACAGCAACTGGTAGAAGCACTCTCTGACCGGGAGTTGATGGTGCTACAGAAGTTGGCCCTGGGTTTGGGCAACAATGAAATCGCCAAGGACATGCTGTTGAGTCACAAGACCATCAGTACTTATAAAACCCGGTTGAAGGAGAAACTGCGTATGTCGTCGGTGGTGCACTTATCCAAGTTCGCCCAGCGTAATCATCTGATCTGACATGTCGAGATCTCTGGGGAAATGGCTCACCGCACTCTGGCTGGTGGGTCTGGCGCTCACCGTCAGTGTGGCTCAGGGTGAGCCACACCCACTGCGTTTGCTGGGGCACTCCACCCTTGACACGCTGCAAGTGAACCTGGATGAGGCGGACTGGCGCTGGCTGCGCGAGCGCCGCACATTGGTGATGGGGGTTTCCGCCCCCGACTATGTCCCCTTCGATGTGACGGGCAGCAACGGCGAACTGGAGGGGATCACCGCTGATTATGCGGCGCTGCTCGCTGAGCTACTCGGCATCCCGATCCAGGTGCAGTGTTACGAGCACCGGGATCGACTCATTGCAGCCCTTAAACGCGGCGAGGTGGACTTTGTAGGCACGGCCAATGGCTATGAGGCGGCGGACCCTCAGTTGGCGCTTTCGCGCTCGTACGCCAACGACCAGCCAACCCTGGTGACGCGTATTGATGACAGTCAGGCGCTGAGTGCCGATCTCGACGGTAAACGCCTGGCCATGCTCTCCCACTACATGCAGCCCGAGGTGGTAGCGGCCTTTTATCCCAATGCCTCCTTGCAGACCTACCCGTCGACTTTCGAGGCGATTGGGGCCGTGGCCTTTAGCCAGGCGGATGTCTATCTGGGCGATGCAATCAGCACCAACTATCTGATTAACAAGAACAACCTCAACAACGTGCGGATGGCGGACTTTTCCAGCTTGGAGGTCAACCCTTTCGCGTTCGCGCTTGCCCGGGACAATATCCGGCTGCTGCATATCATCAATGCGGCACTGGCGGTGATTCCGGCCGATGAACAGATGGAGATCCTGCGCCGCTGGAGTGCCGGTAATCTGGGGATCGTTGGCCGTGAACGCCTGCGTCTGAGCGACAGTGAACAGCGCTGGCTGGACAAGCATCCAAGGGTCAGGGTGACGGCACTCGACAAGTTCCTGCCGTTGTCGTTTTTCAATGATCGAGGGCAATTCCGGGGCTTGAGTGCCGATGTCCTGGCCCAGATCAGCCTGCGTACGGGCTTGAAGTTCGATGTGGTGCGCGCAGGTTCGTTGCCCCGTCAAATCCAGCAGGTCAGCGATGGCGAGGCAGAGATGATCGCGTTCATCACACCGAGTGTGGCTCGCGAGGAAAAGGTTCGTTTTTCCCGGCCCTATTTGAGCAACCCATTCGTGCTGATCACGCGTGACGATGGCAGCACACCGGTCACACTCGACGATATGGCGGGCAAGCGCCTGGCGGTCATTGGCAGTAGCGTGCAGCGGGAAATCATTAGCCGCGACTACCCCAACGTTCTGTTGGTGAACGTGGAGAATTCCGCGCAGGGCATGGCTTTGGTCGCCAGCGGGGGTGTCGATGCCACGGTCAACGCACTGATCATTGCGCGCTACATGATTGCCCATCAATACCGTGACCGCCTGCGCATCACCAGTACGGTGGGCTCGCAGCCGGCGCGAATCGCTTTTGGCGTGGGGCGCGGCCAATTGGAGTTGTATTCGATCCTGGACAAGGCGCTATTGAGCATCACCCCCCAGGAGATGGATGAGTTGACCAACCGCTGGCGCAGCGAGTTGTTGATCGATGACAGCTATTGGCTACGCCACCGCAACACGATTATCCAGGGCTTCTCCCTGGCCGCCGTGTTGTTGCTGATCACCCTGGGCTGGGCCATTTACCTGCGCAGCCTGATCCGCAAACGTGCCCAGGCCGAGCGCGCCCTGAGCGACCAGATGCGCTTTATGAGCGTGCTGATCGACGGTACGCCGCACCCGATCTACGTGCGTGATCGCCTGGGGCGGTTGATGGCCTGTAACAGCGCCTATCTCAATGTTTTCGGCTTCCGCCTTGAAGACGTGATCGGTAAGACCGTGATGGAGACCGACACGGGGAACCAGCCCCAGGCCCAGTCCTACCATGAAGACTACTTGCGCTTGATGGAGCGCGGCGAACCGCAGATTCACGACCGGGTACTCAAGGTGCCCGGCGGCGCGACCCTGACCATTTATCACTGGATGCTGCCGTACCGTGACGGGGACGAAAGGGTCGTGGGCATGATTGCCGGCTGGGTCGATGTCAGCGAGCGCCAGCGTTTGCTGGGGCAGTTGCAGGAGGCCAAGGAAGGGGCCGACGCCGCCAACCGCGCCAAGACCACCTTCCTGGCGACCATGAGCCATGAGATCCGCACGCCGATGAATGCGGTGATCGGCATGATCGAACTGGCCTTGAAAAATGCCGAGCAAGGGCGTATCGACCATGACGCCCTGGCAGTGGCTTCCGACGCTTCGCGCGGCATGCTGGAATTGATCGGCGATATTCTCGATATCGCGCGGATTGAATCCGGCCACTTGTCCCTGACCCTGGAGCCGTCGAACCTGCGCGAGCTGCTGGTTTCGGTGGGGCGAATCTTCGAAGGGCTGGCGCGCACCAAGGGCCTGGTGTTGCAGGTGGAGCTGGACCCGCTGGTCGATCGCTACGTGTTGATTGATCCGCTGCGCTTCAAGCAAGTGGTCTCTAACCTGTTGAGCAATGCCATCAAGTTCACCGCCCAGGGCCATGTGCGCTTGAGTGCCAGTGGCTCGCCGGCAGTTGCCAATGGTTACCTGAGCCTGCGGCTGGTGATAGAGGACAGCGGCATCGGGATCAGCGTCGAGGACCAGATGCGCCTGTTCAACCCGTTTATTCAAGGGCGTAACACTGACCAGTCGGCGCGTAGTGGCTCAGGGCTTGGGTTGGTGATCAGCCGCAGCCTGTGTGAAATGATGGGGGGCCAGCTGAAATTGAGCAGCGTGCTGGGGCAGGGCACACGGGTCGAGGTCACACTGCCATTGGCGGTGGCCACCTCGGCCAGCGCACCGTCCGAACCGGTTGCCCTGGAGGCGCCGCCAGCCCATGCGTTGAATATCCTGGTGGTGGACGACTACCCCGCCAATCGTCAATTGCTGACCCGCCAACTGAGTTTCCTGGGGCACCGGATCACTACCGCCAACGATGGTGTGCAGGGCCTGGAGCGTTGGCAGACCGAGCGTTTTGACGGGGTGATCACCGACTGCAACATGCCGCTGAAAAATGGCTATGAGCTGGCCCGAGACATCCGTGCCGATGAGCGGGCCCGCGGCTTGGCCCCTTGCCTGTTGCTGGGGTTTACCGCCAATGCGCAGCCGGAGGAAACCGAGCGTTGCCTGGCGGCGGGGATGGACGGCTGCCTGTTCAAACCCACCGGGCTTGAGGACCTGCATGCCGCACTGGCTTCTCGCACGGCCATGCCTTCGGTCAATGAGCCGGTGCAGGCCGACCCGGTCAAGGCCCTCGACTTGAGCCGCTTGTTGAAGCTGACCGGCTCCGACACGGGGGCCGTCAAGGAGCTGCTGGCACAACTGCTCGACAGCCTTGCTGCAGACCGTACGCAACTTCAGGCATTGCTTGAAAAACACGACTACGCCCAGCTACATGACCTGGCCCACAGGACCAAGGGCGGGGCGCGTCTGGTCGAGGCGCAGACCTTGGTGAACCACTGCGAAGCCCTGGAAGCGGCTTGTGAACAGCGCGATCCCGAGGCACTGGTTTGTGCAGTGGCGGCTGTGCAAGAGGCCATTGATCAATTGCATCAAGCCCTGACGGATTACTGCAACCAGGCATAGAGGCAGGTCCGGCGCAGGGAATTTGGGAGAACTCCTACATGTAGAGGGAACTACGCTGATTTTTTCGTCGAAATATGTCTGGAAAAGTAGGCCGCTCCTTCCTTCCGCGAGCGATGCCTGCTCAGGGACTTGCGATGCCAACCAAAGCACTGACCATCCTGATTGCCGATGAACGGCACCTGCAACGGTTGCACATCGAAAAAATGCTCAACCAGTTGGGCTATTACCGGATCGTCCCGGTGCAGACCTTCGATGAAGTGCTGATCCTGACGGATATCCCGGCTGAGCCATTTGACGTGTTGATTATCCATGCCGGCCTGGCCGCCGCCGCGGGCGGCGCATTGGCGTTCCAGCAGCAACATCCGCAGGTGCGCCATGTGCTGGTGTATGACGACCAGGACCTGGGGCCGCCTGCTTGCGTGGTGCCCCTGGCCCTGGTGCGTTTGCCGGGAGCGCCCGACAGCATCACCCTGGAACACTTTATGGACATCGTCGACCCGCCGTCACCGGCCAGTGGCTTGCGGGTCTTGCCCTGGCTGCGGGAGTTGGCGCGCAACCCGGCGGTTTAGCTCAGTCCCACTGCGGCGCAATACCCTTGGGGCTGGTCAGGCGATGGCCGCGCTCAAGGCCTTCGATTTGCGCCATATCGGCTTGGCTCAACGTCAGTTGCACAGCCTTGAGGTTGCTCTGCAGATTGGCGCGCTGGGTCGAGGACGGAATCACCGCATACCCCAGCTGCATGGCCCAGGCCAGGGCGACCTGTGCCGGTGTGGCCTGGTGGCGTGTGGCGATTGCCTGGATCACCGGGTCTTTCAGCACTTCGCCGTAGGCCAGGGTCATGTAGGACGTAATCTGGATACCGTGACGCGTGGCGAAATCCACCACCTTACGGTTTTGCAGGTAGGGGTGCAGCTCGATCTGGTGGGTGGCGATATTCTCGGCACCGACGGCGGCGATGGCTTCTTCCATCAGCGCTACGGTGAAGTTGGAGATGCCGATCTGCCGGGTCAGGCCCAGGCGCTTGGCTTCCAGCAACTGCCCCATGAACTCGGCGACGGGTACCTGGTTTTCTGGCGACGGCCAATGGATCAGGGTCAGGTCCAGGTAGTCGGTCTGGAGCTTGCGCAGGCTTTCATTGAGGCTGGGGATCAACTGGCCTTCGGCAAAATTGGCGATCCAGATCTTGCTGGTGATGAACAGTTCATCGCGGGGGATACCGCTGGCAGCGATGGCCTGGCCGACCTCGGCTTCATTGTCGTAGATCTGCGCGGTGTCGATGACCCGGTAGCCGAGATCGAGGCCGGTGCTGACGGAATCGATGACCACCTGGCCCTGCAGGCGGAAAGTGCCAAGGCCGAATGCGGGAATAGACATGTGTGACTCCTGTTGTGGCATGGACAATGGCGTTGAGTATCGGCTGCCGGCGCCAGGCGAAACACCCATGCTTGTTCAAATGACTCTTGACCAGAAGTCATGAGTGGCCCGCGCCTACAGGGTGTTGAGCTCGTGGGCCAACTCCAGCACCACTTTGCCGCTGCCGACAGTGGGCACCAGGTGCGTAAACGGGATATCGATCATGCGGTTTTCCCGCACCGCCCGCAGGCGCGACAGCACCGGGTCGCGGGTCAGCAACTGGCGTTTGCGGCTGGCAGGGGACCACACGGCGTCGGCCAGCAGGATCACATCCGGGTCGCTCATCAATAACGTCTCACTGCTGACCGTGACCCGGTACTGGTTGATCCCAGCCAATATATTGTGCGCTCCGGCAGCCGCCAGCAGGGTGGTGACGAAACCTTGCCGTCCTTCGCTGTCCAGGCCGTTGACTTCACTGTCGAGGTAAAACACCGACAGGGGTTTGGCGGGCTTGGCCAATGCCTGGGCGCTGGCCAGGTCGGCGTCCAGGGCGTCAATCAGCTCGCGGGCCCGCTGCGGTGTATGCAGCAGCTTGCCCAGGGTCAGCAAGTCATTGCGAATGTGCCCGAAGTAATCCAGGGAATGCCCGGCACACGCCGATTCCAGCAGATACGAAGCCACGCCATTACCCGCCAGCCCGGTGCGTGAAGTAATGCCGCTGCCAAAAGCCGTGGCAAAGCCGCCCACTACCAGGTCCGGCTGTTGCCCGTACAGCACCTCGCTGGCCGGGTAGCGCGGAGCAATCACCGGCACAGCGAAATATGTGCTCTGCTTATGCGCGGCGCCGTTGTCATCCAGGTACGCCACGCCCACCAGCGCCGGGCCGGCCTCCAGGGCCAGTAGCATATCGGCGGCGTGCTGGTTGAGGGCGACAATCCGCGCCGGCGGCGTATGGGGCAGGTGCCACTCCTGTTGGCAATTGCGATAACTGTCCGCCAGGGCCGAGGCGCTGCACACCAGGGCGATGGCAAATCCTCCCAAGCGTTTCATGGGCGCTCCCGGATCAATAACTCTTCGAGCACCTCGCCGCCCACCAGGTGCACATCCACCAGGCGTACGGCATCGGCCTTGCTGCGCACCCCGTACCAGCAGCGCTCCGGGTACACCGTGAGCACCGGCCCCAGGTTGCAGGGGAACTGGCAATGGGTGCGGGTCAGCAGCACGCCGCCGGGCACTTCGATGTGCTGGTGCTCCAGCAGCCGTCGGCGCAGGGTTTTCCAGATCTGCAGGGCGCCGCGCTGGGTGCAGCGCGGGCCGGTGCACAGCAGCACATGGCGGGCATGCTCGGGGATATGGGACCAGTCGGGGTGGCTGTCCACCCCGTCGATTTGTGTGATTTCAGTCATCAGAAGCGATACGTGTAACGCACCTCCGTGGTGAACGGCCGGCCCAGGTTGTCGACATTGCTGGAGCGGCTGGTGACATAGTCGCGGTCGAACAGATTCTCTACCAGCAGGCTCACGCGGTGTTGGTGGGCGTTGTCGAGGTAGCGGTAGGCATCGGCGTCCACCACCGAATAGTGGCCGTATTCGACTCTTTTCGAGCTGATCACATCGTGGATATAGCGGATGGCCGCGCCGGCGCCCCACAGGCGATTCTGCGACTCGAAACCCACCCGTGAACGGGCGAAGAAGCTTGGCACATCATTGAGAGTGACGCCGGCGCGCGACTCGGTCAGGTTGCGGGTCATGTCCGCCTGCAGGCTCCACTGGTGGTTGAGCGCCAGCTTGGCGTCGGCCTCGAAGCCACGCACCTGGATCTGCCCCTGGCCGTTGACCCAGTGGCTATCGTCGAGGGTGATCAGGTCGGTGATCTTGCGCTTGAACAGGGTCACGCTGGCGCTGAACTCGCGGTCGGCCAGCAGGCCCTTGTAGTCCAGGCCCAGCTCGGCGTTGCGGCTTTTTTCCGGCTTGAGGTTACGGTTGCCGATCTCGTCGCCGGGTTCATTGACAAACAATTGCTCGGCATTCGGCAGCTTGTAGGCGCTGCCGTACTGGCCGCGCAGGGCCCAGTTGGCATTGAGGTCGTAGAGCGAGGTGAGCATGCCGACCGTGGCACTGTCGCCGCCGCTCATGGTTTCGTGGCGCAGGCCGATGCTCGGGTGCCAGTCGGGCAGGGCGTCGATCTGCGGTCGCAGTTGGCTGTACAGGGCGTGGGCTTCGGCCTTGTTGTTGTCGATGATCAGTACATCGTCCTGGCCCTTGAACCACTGGTTGTCGGAGCCGAACACCAGCACATGGCCGCCTTCAAGCTCAGCCTTGCCTTCGGCCTGCACGCCCCAGTCGGTGAACCCCCAGTAGTCATCGTGGTTACGCACCACGGTGCCGCCGTCGGCGGTGTTGTTGACCCGCGAGTAACGCGTGTCCCAATCGTTGATATGGCCCTTGACGAAGTAGCTCAGCCGCTCATTGAGGCGTTGCTCGTAGGTCGCCGTGGCGATCTGTTGCACGCGGTCGTTGGTGGTCTTGCGGTTGTTGGTGGCGCCGGCGAAGTCCAGGTTGGCGTCGGAGTACTGGTAGAACAGCTCCAGGCGCGAATCATCGCCCAGGGACTGGATGGCCTTGGCGCCGAAGGTGGTGACTTCGTAGGAGCGTTTCTTGTCGCTGACGTTGCTCATGTCACGGTTGCGAAACGGATGGTAACCCTCGGACACGTTGTGGCTGACGTACGCCAGCAGGCCCAGGTCGCCCAGGCCGTTAGTGAAAATCCGCTCGGCCCGGGCATCGCCGGTGGTGCCGCCAAAGGTATCGACGCCCAGGTTGGTTTCGCCGGACACGTCACGGGTCTGCGGGCTGCGCGTGACGATATTGATCACACCCGCCACCGCCTGGGTACCGAACAACAGGCTCTGGCCGCCCTTGAGCACTTCGATGCGCTCCACGGCGTTGGCCGGCAGGGTGTCCAGGTACAGGCCGCCGTACAGGCGGTTGTTCAGGCGCACGCCGTCGAGCAGGATCAGGGTGTCGTCATTGCGCCCGCCTAGCAGGGAGTAGGTGCCGTAGTCGAAGGGGCCGTTTTTCGGCGCGACATAAAAGCCGGGAATAAACATCTGCATCGCCCGGGTGATATCGGCGCTGGGGCCGGCGCGTTCGATCTGTTCGCGGCTGACAATCTCGACTTTGCTGCCGTACTGGGCCATATCGGCCACGGTGGTGGATTCCACCGACGGCGCAGAGACGATCTGCTGGTTGAGCACCAGGGCTGTGTCATCGGCGAGCAGCAGCGGGCTGAACAGGCAACCCAGGAGCAGGGTCGGGCCAGAGGTAGAGGAACGTTGGAAAATCATAGTCTTCTCGAAAGTATCTTCGCAGAAGCACGCAGGAGAAGGCACCGGGCACACACCGATACCGGCCCATGCCCGCCCACCGCAGGATTATGCCAAACAGAAATTCCAGGCCGGTCTCCGGGCTCTCGCGTATCGAACCCTTCACCTTCCCATGGCGCTCTGGCCACAGTGGTGTGTCGAAGGGGTCACGCGAATACCGTTGCGGGGGCAGCACCGGACTTGCTCGAACGAGCGTACCGGTTTCCCGTTTCACCCTATGCACGGCGGCATAAGGCACCTGAAACAGGGCGGCATCTGAACATTCGCAGGCCCTTTCGTCAATCTGGCGCAGCGATTGTGCAGTGCCGCCAGTGTGCTGATGCTCAGCGGTTTGCCGCGGTGGCGCCGGTGCGGGGCGGGAAATACACGGGGTAGTAGGAGAAGAGCACATATTCGAGCGGGTTGCGGATCAGGGAAATACCCGTGCGGTCCTTGACCGTGTCCACGCTGTCGTATTGGGCGTAGGTGTCACTCACCAGTTTTGGGCCTTTCTGCGTCCCATGCATCTGGATGCCGGTCTTGAACTCGGCGGTGACCAGTTCGGGGCTTGGGGTCACGGTCACGGTGCCCACGAAGGCCTTTACCGGCTTGTTGATCAGCCGCTGGAACTCGGCGGCGAAGGAGTTCTCGGCGCCATTGCCGGAGTAGCAGACAAGCAAGCGAACGTTGTCGAACTGGCTGGGATCAATGCCTTTGGCGAGCAAGTGGGCATGCAGTTGCTCGGCGGTATGCTCAGCACCGTCATACAGGATGGTCGAGCTTTTACCGGACAGTTGTTCCCTGAAGCTGAGGTCGCGACCATGAGCGTTGATGTTGAGCCGAGGTTTGCCTTTGTATTCATCTTCAAAGCTGAACAGGTTGCCTTTGATCAGTTGCATCTTTTGCATGTTGCCCTTCATCACGATCAGGCGCCGGACCTTTTCGCCATTCGGCGCCTCGATGATGCTGTTGTGGCTGCCACTGCGCAGCGCTGCCTGGGTCACCTCCGGCGTCGGTGGGGGATCGACCGGCCTGCGTGAGGAGCGTGCTCGAGAGTGGGTCACCAGCATTGCAAAGTTGAGCAGCAAATCCGCCATGGCCGTTTCTTTGTCCGGCGTGGCGTTGTCCGCCAGCGTTTGCAGGTCGCTGAGAATGCCCTGGAACTGCAGCGCCGTGCCAATGGCAGCGCCGGGGCCGCGCAGGGCCGGCAGTACCGCGTTGAGCAACAGATAGCCGCCTTCCTTGAGCGTTGCCCAGCGGCTTTCGGCGTCGGAGACAGATTGTTGTTCGGCCATGCTGATCACGCCCTGGGCATTGGCGTCGTACAGGTGGTTCATCAATTGCCCGGTTTGCAGTTTGGCCTTCAGGGCATCGGCAGCGGCATAGCCGCCCACCGCCAGTGTGGGCGCAGCGGGAACGGTTTCTCCGTCGCCCACGCCAAACAGGCTGGTGGTCCGGGTGGAGGGCTCCTTGAAACTCCATGCCTTGTAGTAGTCGCGGGTCGCGTTGTCGGGAAACCAGGCCAGGATGTCGTTTTGCAGGCGCCCCGGTTGCTGGATGGCCTCCAGCAAGGCCTGGCGGGTGGGGAATTGCAGCAGCGGTGCGTCGGCGATCAATGGGCGGTAGAGAATATGCGGGCCGCCGCTGCTGTCCTCGGGTTCGATCAGGTACATGTTGTCGACCACCTCGGGTGTGGCGCCTGGCCCGGCAATGAACGCCAGCGGGCGGACGACGATCTCTTTGCCATCGACGGTCTGCGCACCGGGTTGCGGGTTGACGGCCGCCTGCACGTAGCGCAACCCTGTGGTATCGACCCCCGATTGTTTGTTAACCGCCAGCTCCAGGGCCTTGATCTGCAGTTCCACGCGGACTTGCTGGGCAAACAGGGACTGGCGTTGGGCTTTTTTGACGGGATCGTCCAGCAGTTCGCGTTTGAGCAGCTCGGGGTAGCTTTTACCCACGTCGACCTTCTCGATCAGTTTCTGCAGTTCGCCATCCTTTTCCAGCTCCGGAACCCGCGTGTTACCCGGTTTGAGATAAACCTCCACGTCGCGGCTGGGCAGCCCCGACAGGTTTTTCAGGAGCACATCGGTCATGCTCATGCGTTCGCGATGGAGACTGCCGCTGACCACCCCACCTGGCGAGTTGCCGCCGACGGGCACCTTGAACACCACCTCCAGGTTTTTCGCCGGGTGGCTCACCGCCTTCAGTTGATCGAAAGCCTGTTCGGCAAAGGGCCGGATATCCGGGATATCGCTGTTGTAGGTCCGCCCTTTATTGCGCTGGGTGATACTCGCCAGTTGCAGGCTCAGTTCACGCAAGACAACACGCTCGGCCTCGGTGGCGTTGCTGACCCAACTGGGCATCTTGCGTGAAGGCTGATCCAGTGTGTCCAGGTTCAGCCAGCTGGGGTCGGGAGCAAGGCTGTTATCCAGACGCTGAGTGATCACCGTCTCGGCCTGGGTCTGGAAAGCATTGCCGTCGACCTTACGCAAGGTGTTGAGAAGCCGTTGTTCAGGGGCCTGCGCTTTGAGCTGTCGCTCCCGTGCCGCGTTGAACGCCGCGTAGGAGTCATAGGGGGTGACTTTGCCGCTGGGTTCGCACAGCAGCAGAATCGTGCGCTCGCCGACATGGCGCTGAATCAGCAGGTTGGCTGAAGTGGACTCTATCGCGCCCTGGTTGGGCTCTGAAATGCTGCCGAGGTTGAATACCGTCACCTCGGCACTGTCGTTGGAGCTTGGGCGCGTCGATCCGTTGGGGTAGCGCACCACCAGGTCCAGGGTTTCGCGCTGCAGATCGTCCAGGCCCGGCTGCTTGAGTAGGGCCAGTCGCAGGTTGTCCCGTAACAGGTTACTGATCAGTGTCCGGCGACTGCCGGCAAACGGGCTGAGGCTTGCACGGGTGGGGGCGCCGAAGGCGGGCTGGTCCCAATAGTTGGATACGTCGGTTGTCAACGCCTGCGCCAGTTGGCCTGGCAGCGCACGGAATGCGCTTTGGATCGCGCCCATGTCAACGGCGAGTGGGGTGTCCGGGGTGTTGCCGGTATGGGTCAGGACGTCTGGGCGGGTGTCGACCAGTTTGCTGTTGGCGGGCAAGTCGGGGACCGCACCGTCTACCAGGTATTCCAGGGCCAGCGTCGTCAGCGGCTTGCGTTTGAACTGACCCGGGTTGTCCGGGTCGGGCTGGGCCAAGTCGACCTGATTGATGTCGAAGTCCAGCCCGGGTGATGCACTCTTTATGGCGTCCGTCAGCAGCCGTCCCACGACCGCTTGCAAACCGGGCTCGCCGGCAAACTGCTGTCTGGCAATCTCGGCGGTCGGGGAGCGGCGGGGAGGGATGGTGATGGGTTTATCGGCGGCAGCTTGCTGATCGAGTTGTTGTTTGACGGCCAGTTGGTTTTGCTTGACCTCCCGTGATCGCGGGTCGTGCGCAGCGTTGGTCAACGCGCTGAAGCCGTTGCGATTGAGGGCCGAGCTCTGCTTGAGCACGCCTTGCAGGCTGGGATCCGCTGGCGGCTCGCCATAGAAACTCAGAACCTGGCCCAGGCTTGCGGTTTCAACGTTGAAGCACGGTACGAGCGCCCCGGTTCCGGCACTCAGTTTTTTCGCCAGCGCCACTATGGCCGGGGCCACCTGCGCCCAGCCTGACGAGTCATCGTGCGTGAACATCTTGGGCGGCGCATCGGAGCCTTTGGGGCTGCGGACCAGCAGGTTGCCGGTGGTCGGGTCCACCCTGAGGTTGGCAACGACCAGGTTGTTTTTTTCGACGAAATCCAAAAAAGCCTCACTGGAGAGGGCTTCGTTAAATGCCTTGAATGTTTGGGCCAGTGTCGAAAGGGGCGGCAGTTCCAGAAACAGGCGCCTGGCAGGGGGCAGGGCAGCAGCGGGGCGCGTTTCTTTGCGCAGCGTCAGCAGGGCTGTCGCGGTGTTCTGCGCCAACTCCCGGTCAGCCTCATCAACCTGCGCGGACGGCGTTTGCTCAAGAGGCACTGAGGCGGGTTCTTTGGCGAGGACCTCTGCGGTTTGGCGTTGCTGTTCGACGATATGTGCAGCTTGCAGGCTATTGGTGTTTGCCGGCAGGAGGGAGGGAAACGATTGCTGGGTCAGCAACTGCTCGATTGAGGCTGACCGCTGGCTTTTGGTGCTGTAGGCGTCATGGCCGTAGAAGTCGCCGATCAGCGCCAGCGGAGCACTGTGTTCCCCGGTATGCGCGAAGGAGTGCTCAGCGCTGGGTTCCAGTGCTCTTGCTGCAGCGGCAACGTCTGCGGATGCCGCTTCCCACCCGGGGGTGTATTTCGAGAAGTGGCCAGACGCACCGCGAATTTCGAAGTCCAGCGACGCTGAGCTGGGGGTCCAGGTAAAGTTTTGCGTATTGATGGTGTTGTTTTTGGCAAATGTTGCAAAAGGCTCTGCTTTCAAGGCGTCGTTGAATTTTTTCCAGGCCCTGCCGAATGTGGAGTAGGGCGGGATGTTGTTAACGGTCATTTTGCTCGGGTCGAAGTCTGCAGCAGGCTCGTTGGATGTCTCGTGAAAGGCCAGGGTCAGGGCGTACTGTTTCGCCAGTTCGCGGTCACTGTCTTGCACAAGTTGCCGGGCATTCTCCAGTTCGTGGGCAGTCACATCCACGGGGTCGCGCCGGGATCGACTTGACGAGTGGGCTGCGCCCGATTCCGGCGGGGGTTCTGCGAAGGAGCGTGTGGCATTGGAAAAACTAGGTAGGCGTGATTCGATAGAATTCATGGACACGTCCTTGAAAATAAGGGGGGGATGATTCTTTGAACGCAGTGATTCAGCGGCCAGGGCAATGACTGGGTGATGAGCGACGAGCATCAGTTCCGCTGCAGGTTGTAAGCGCCTTCAAGTGCGATCCACAGGGGCTGGTTTACGGCGTGTGGGCGGCCTACAGTGGCGCGACTTGCCTGGATCGCTGTGACATCTAGAAATCACTTAACCCGTGGAGCTTTGTATGCCGGCCACTCGCTTGACCCTGATTGCCCACGCCAGCACCCAGGCCCGCAAACGCTCGCGTTTTGCCTTGGATGAACCGTTGGAGACGGAGGAGCAGCAGATGCCGTTGGCCCAGGCAAAGCGCTTCAAGCGCGCCCCCCGTTTGCTGTGCGGCCCCGAGCTGCGCGCCCGGCAGACGGCCCTGCTGTTTGGCGAGCACCCGCAGGTAGACGAGGCCCTGCGCGACTGTGATTTCGGGCGATGGCGAGGGCAGCGCCTGGATGAGATAGAGCAAGCCGAACCCGAGGCTTTGCAGGCCTGGTTGACGGACAGCACGGCCGCTCCCCATGGCGGCGAATCCGTTGCACAAGTGTGTGAACGGGTCGGGCAGTGGCTGCACACCCTGGAGCAGATCCCGGGCCATGTCGTGGCGGTGACCCACCCCTTTGTGATCCGCGCCGCGTTGCTCTACGTCATGCAAGGCCCGCTGGCGATGTTCAACCGGATAGATGTGGAGCCGTTGTCCTCCACCGAACTGCGTTTCAACGGTGTGTGGCGCCTGCGCCTGGAAACACGCGAGACCTGAGCCGCGCGAACATGGCAAAATCGCAGCCCCGCACTGAGAACCCCTTCATGAAAAAGATCCTGATCATCGGCATTGGCGCCGGCAACCCCGACTACATCACGATGCAGGCGGTGAAGGCGCTTAACCGCACCGACGTGTTTTTCCTGATGGACAAGGGCCAGAGCAAGGACAAGCTGATCGACCTGCGCCGGGAAATCTGCCAGACCTATATCGACGCCGACCGCACCTATCGCTTTGTCGAAGCCGACTGCCCCGAGCGTGTGCGTGGCGAGATCGACTACACCACGGCCGTGCAGGATCTGAATCGCGACAAGCAACAGACGTTCGAGCGCATGATCAACCAGGAAATGGCCGACGGCGAAGTGGGCGCTTTCCTGGCCTGGGGCGACCCGGCGTTGTACGACAGCACCATCCGCATCCTGCAGGCGATCCTGGCCAGTGGCGGCAGTGAGTTTGAGTTCGAGGTCATCCCCGGGATTACCAGCGTCCAGGCCCTGGCGGCCCAGCACAAAGTGCCGTTGAACCGCATTGGCCGGTCCATCGAGATCACCACCGGGCGCCGGCTCGCGGCGGGGCAGGCCAGCGATGCCGATACCCTGGTGGTGATGCTCGACGCCGAGGACTCCTACCGCAGCGTCGCGGACCAGGGCCTGGAGATTTACTGGGGCGCGTACCTGGGCACGCCGGATGAAATCCTGATCAGCGGCAAGGTGGCCGAGGTGGCCGAGGAAATCGAGCGCGTGCGCAAGGCGGCGCGCCAGGCCAATGGCTGGATCATGGATACCTACCTGCTACGCAAGCCGTAGGGGGGAATGCAATAAACAAAGTGGGAGCGGGCTTGCCCGCGATGGCGGCGTGTCAGTCAGCCTATGTATTGGCTGATACACCGCGATCGCGGGCAAGCCCGCTCCCACATTGGATGTGTGGTTCCTAGGGGGATGTCACTTGCCGCTGGTAATCTGCCTGACCAGCAGCCCATGCCCCGTCACATCCTCAGCCCGGGAAATGGCCTGGATCACCAGCAACCGGTTGCCGGAGCCTGCGAGGAAGGTCGAGTTCAAGGTCTTGCCGCCGCCCATGGTGGCCGTGCCATCAATCTGGCGCAGGCCCACGCCTTTGATCAGCAGTTTCTTCTGCGCCAGTTTCTTGTAGTCCGGCAGGCTGGTGCCGACGTCCTTGAGGAAACCCTCGACCGCGCTGTCGAGAAACAGCGGTTCGTCGTCCTTCAAGTCGATCCCGTCATTGCGCAGGGTCTGGGCCACCACCACCACGCTTTTTGAGGCCTGGTTGATATACATCGTGCCGTTGGCGCCAGCGGTGCCCTGGGCTTGCGCGCCGGCAGGCAGGGCATCGGCGACATAGCCCTTGGGCAGGGTGAAGGTGAATTTGCCGTCCAGGGTCGAGACGATCTGGAAGTCGTCCGGCGGCGCGGCGGCCGGCTTGGCTGCCGCGAACAGCGGGCTGGCGCCCAGGCTGACGGTCAGCGCCAGGGCCAGGCGGGTGGCGATTTTGCTGAGGGTGAGCATGAGGTCTTCCAATGGATGAACGAAATTGCGCCATATTCTGTCAGAAAATTCGCAATTTCGTTCGGATCCATCCTCAGACCTTTGCGGACTCCTCTTCGAGGCGGTCCATTTCAAACAACCGCGCCAGTTCCGCACGGGCTTCCTGGGCCGACTGCATCACCTTGGCCGCGTCGTCGTACACCGCGTGCTGGGCCGCCAGCAATTGCAGGTCGTGGTGCTTGAAGCGGTTGATCCGCGCATCGGCCTGGGTCTCGCTCAGGCCCAGGCCGACCAGGGTGCGGCGGCTCATTTCCAGGCTGGAATAGAAGGTTTCGCGCACCGGTGACGCGTCCAGGTCCACCAGGCGGTGCACGTGCTGGCGGTTACGGGCGCGGGCGATGATCTTCATGTGCGGGTAGAGATTGCGCACCAGCTCGGCGGTCTTGATGTTGATTTCCGGATCATCCATGGCAATCACGAAGTACTCGGCCTGGTCGACCTTGGCCGCGTGCAGGATCTCTGGGCGCTGGGGATCGCCGTAGAACACCGGCATGCCGCCGAAACTGCGGGTCAGATCGATGGTTTCCACCGAGGTGTCGAGGGCGATAAATGAAATGTTCTGCGCCCTCAGGATCCGCGCCACGATCTGCCCCATCCGGCCCATCCCGGCGATCACCACGCGCGGCGCATCGCTCTCGATCGCGCGGTATTCTTCCGGCACATCCACCGGCTTGGTCTTGGGCCGGAACAGCTTCGGGCACAGCAGTAGCAGGAGCGGGGTGAGGGCCATGGACAGGGTGATGGTCAGCACCAGCACATCGTACAGGTGCGGGGCAAACAGGCCCTGGTCGCGGCCGATCTTGAACACCACAAAGGCAAACTCACCGCCGGCCGCCAGGACCACGCCCAGGCGCACCGCGCTCTCGCGGTTCAGCTCGCCGACCATCTGCCCGACTGCGTACAGCAGCGGCAACTTGATGGCGATCAGCAGCAGGGTCAGGCCCAGCACCACAAAGGGCGTGCTGAACAACAGGCCGATATTGGCGCCCATGCCCACGCTGATAAAGAACAACCCCAGCAGCAGGCCCTTGAACGGCTCGATCTGCGATTCCAGTTCATGGCGGTATTCCGAGTCGGCCAGCAGCAGGCCGGCGAGGAATGCGCCGAGGGCCATGGACACGCCCACCAGCTCCATCAGCCAGGCGGTGCCGATCACCACCAGCAGCGCGGTGGCGGTGGACACTTCGCGCAGGCCGGTCTTGGCGACAATACGAAACACCGGCCGCAACAGGTAGCGACCGCCGATGATCACCACGGCGATGCTGCCCAGTACCTGCAAACCGTGGTTCAGGTCCTGGGCGGCAGTGGTGGTGTGGTCGCTGCCGGCCAGCAGCGGCACCATGGCGATCAGCGGGATTGCCGCGATGTCCTGGAACAGCAGGATCGCAAAGGCCAGGCGCCCGTGGGGGCTGTTCAGTTCCTTGCGTTCGGCCAGGCTTTGCAGGCCGAAGGCGGTGGAGGACAGCGCCAGGCCCAGGCCCAGCACAATCGCGCTATTCCACGACTGGCCAAAGGCCCAGAGCGCTACTGCACCTATCACCATCGCGGTCAGCAGCACCTGCGCCAGGCCCACGCCAAACACCGCCTTGCGCATCACCCACAGGCGTTTTGGCGACAGTTCCAGGCCGATGATGAACAGCAACAACACCACCCCCAGCTCGGAGAACTGCGCGACACTTTGCGGGTTGCCCACCAACCCCAGCACCGAGGGGCCGATGATCACACCGGCGAACAGATAGCCCAGCACCGCGCCCAATTGCAGGCGCTTGGCCAGAGGCACGGTCAGCACCGCCGCCAACAGGAAAACTACGGCCGCTTGTAACAGGTTGCCTTCATGGGGCATCGCTTACTCCAGAATCTTTGAGGCGAATCGACAGGGCGCTATTAGAGCGCGCTTTTACGCTGTTGAATCTGAATTTTTGCCAAGGCACGACGCATTGCGCCAGCGCCTGTTGAGCCAGGAAAGCCTGGCCAAGGCATTAGATATCAACCAGGCGGCGGTTTCCAAGATGGAGCGTCGTACCGATAGGTACATCAGCACCTTGCGCAACTACATCCGGGCGACGTTCCCGGACGGGCAGGTCAAGATCGACAACTTCGCCAACTGATGTGCTGGATGCAGTCCTTTACAGGGCCAGGTCCTGCGCCAATTCTTGTTACTATCGCCCTGCGTTTTCACCAGGAGCCAACGCCTCATGCAACACCAGTGGGATGAAATGCACCGCACCCGCAAGCCCTCGTTCGTGCTGTGCGGCGAGCCCCAGGGGCAGGTGCTCAATCTCTATGTCCATGGTTATTCTGCGTTTTTCAACCAGCAACAACTGGCCAGTTTCCAGGCGCAGCTGGCGGGGATCGAGGGTTCGACCAACCTGATGCTGTTCTGGCCGGCCGGGCATTTCCTGGAAAACCTCTTCGCCCCCTTCAAGGACATCATTGCCTCGATGCTCGGCGGCGGCAGCCTGGGCGCGGCGACCGTGGGTCTGGGCAAGGCGGTGGGTTATTTTCTCGATCACTACAAAAGTGTCGAGGCGCGGGTGGACGAGGTGGCCAGGACGCTGTTGGCGGAGCTGGCCAACTACCTGCACGCCGAGTCGATCGAGGTCCGTCAGATCAACTTGATCGGCCACTCCCTGGGCGCACGCCTGCTGGTCAAGAGCCTGTTGGCCAGCCCGGAGCTGGCCCGGGAACTGCCCCTCAATCACCTGTTGTTGATGGGCGGGGCGATTTGCACGTCCAGCCCCTGGGAGCAGGTGTCGGCACCGCTCAAGGGGCGCGTGATCAATTGCCACTCCAGCAAGGACTGGGCCCTGGCGCTCAAGCCGGATACCGAGCGCTGTATTGGCCGCTATGCCATCCCCTTGACGCCATCCCTCAAGGGCAAAGTGACCAATGTGCATCTGGTCACGTTCGACCACGCTGCCTACTGGCCGCAGTTGCAGACCGTGGTGCAGTACACCGACTTGCTGCAAGAGCGCCGGGGCATGATCCGTGCGGACCAGCGCAGTGCCGAGGTGCGCTTTGCCGAAGAGGATGTGGACCTGTATCCGGTGCTGCTCCAGGCACGGGCGCCAGAGTTGCAGTTCCTCGCCGAGCTGATGGCCGCCAAGCGCAGTGCGACCATCGCTGCGGATGTGCGCGACCCACTGCAGTTGGCCATCGAGTTGCAGCGCATGGGCGGTGACAGCTTTATGAACCTGGCCCGTGGGCACGGCGTGAGTTACCGCCAATTGGCCCAGGACGTGGCCCTGCGCGTCGGTATCAAGTTTGACCAGCCCATCGACAGCGTGGCCCTGGTGAGCCTGGAAGAGCGGGTCGCCGAGACCCTGATCGAACAGTACAAGGACAAACTCAGCCAGGCCGACCGCCAGGTGTTCGAGGCCGAACTCCGGGCCGCCGCGCAAAAGGAACAGGGGTTTTTCCACCGTTTCGATGTTGGCCGCTCGGCCACCACCGCATTGAGCGGAACGGCGCTGGCCGGGTTGACCGGGTTTATCCTGCGGCGCGGTGCGGCCACGGCGATTCCGGTGGTGGGGCAGGCGCTGGCGGCGGCCATGCTGCTGGTGAGCGGGGTACGGGCGTTTTCCGGGCCGGCGTATTCCATCACGACCCTGGCGGTTCTGGTGCTGGGGGTGATTCGCCAGCGCATGGAGCGCGAGGCGCTGAATCAGGAAATGGACCTGGTGGTGCAGGTGGTCGAGGCGCTTGATCTGCCCCGGGAAACGCTGATGCGCACGGTCTCGCCTGACTGCTAAGCTGCGTCCTTGTCTTGTGTGTCTGCCGGGTACCCCGCGTGAAATTCAGCCTGCCGAAAATTGCGACCGCCCCGTTTTGCCCTCCGGAAGTGGCGGGCACCATCCCCGTCGATCCCCGTGCGCCGTTTTTCAAACGGGTGCTGCAGTTTGCCGGTCCCGGCCTGCTGATTTCCATCGGCTACATGGACCCCGGCAACTGGGCCACGGCCATCGAGGCCGGGTCGCGCTATGGCTACAACCTGCTGTTTGTGGTGTTGCTCGCCAGCCTGGCGGGGATGGCGGTGCAGTGCCTGTGTTCGCGGCTGGGCATCGCCACCGGCAAGGACCTGGCGCAGCTGTGCCGCGAGCGCTACAGCCGGCGTTCAGCGCGCACGCAATGGGTGCTGGCGGAAATCTCGATTATCGCCACCGACCTGGCCGAAGTCCTCGGCTGCGCCCTGGCGTTCCACCTGTTGCTGGGGGTATCGCTGACCACCGGTATTGTCATTACCGCGTTTGACACGCTGCTGATCCTGGCCCTGCAAAACCGCGGCTTCCGGCGCCTGGAAGCGATCATGCTGGCGCTGGTGGCGACCATCGGTGTGTGTTTCTTTGTCGAACTGGTGTTGATCAAACCCTATTGGCCGGATGTCATGCGTGGCTTCACCCCGTCGCTCTCGGCGATCAGCGATGCGGCGCCGTTGTACCTGGCCATTGGTATCCTTGGGGCCACCGTGATGCCACATAACCTGTATCTGCACACGTCCATCGTGCAAACCCGCCTGTTCGGCAAAGACCTGGCCAGCCGCCAGGACGCGGTCAAGCTGGCGCGTATCGACACCATCGGTTCCCTGGCCCTGGCCTTGCTGGTCAACTCGGCGATCCTGGTGCTGGCCGCCGCGGCATTCCACCAGAGCGGTCATACCGAGGTCGTGGAAATCCAGGACGCCTACCACCTGCTGGACCCGCTGGTGGGCGGCGCCTTTGCCAGTATCCTGTTCGGCATTGCCTTGCTGGCGTCCGGGCAAAGCTCGACCTTCACCGGCACCATCGCCGGCCAGGTGATCATGGAGGGTTACCTCAATCTGCGCATTCCTTGCTGGCAACGCCGCCTGATCACCCGTGGCCTGGCGCTGATCCCGGCGTTTCTCGGGGTGTGGTTGATGGGCGATGATGCCATTGGCAAGTTGCTGATCCTCAGCCAGGTGGTGCTCAGCCTGCAGTTGCCCTTTGCCCTGTACCCGTTGATCCGCATGACCGGCGACCGGCAACTGATGGGGCCGTTCGTCAATCGCCTGCCCACCAGGATCCTGGCCTGGAGCCTGTTTAGTGTGATCAGCGGCGCCAACGCCTGGCTGATCGGCCAGTGGCTGTTCTGAGTCAGCGGTCCCAGTAGGGCACGCTGCCGAAGCGTTCGACAAAGAAGTCGATGACCGTGCGCACCTTCACCGACAACCGCCGGCTGCCGGGCCACAGCGCGGCAATCTGCTGCGGCTCCAGGGTGGTGGCCACTTCATATTCGGTCAGCACCGCCTGCAAGCGTCCGGCGCGCAGGCTGTCGCCGATCAGCCATGAAGGGAACACCACGAACCCCAGGCCCTGTTCGGCGGCGCGCGCCAGGGTGTCGGCGTGGTTGCCGGTAATCGGGCCCTTGACTGTATAGGGCGTCCAGTCGTCCTGGGCGCGGCGGAAGAACCAACGCTGCTGGCCGTTCACGCCCTTGTACGCCAGGCACTGGTGATTGAGCAGTTCATCGGGATGGCGTGGAGTGCCAAAGCGCGCCAGGTAGTCGGGGCTGGCGGCAATCCGGTAGCGCTGGGGCGCGAAAATACGGCGCCTGCATTCCGGAATCGTTGAGCACACCGATACGGAACAACAAGTCGGCGCCTTCCTGCAGGGGATCGACGTAGGTGTCGGTCTGCTGGATATCCAGTTGCAGCTTGGGGTATCGCTGGCACAACTCGGCCAGCCAGGGGGTGACAGGTGGCGCTGGCCGAACACCATGGGCGCATTGATGCGCACCAGGCCGCTGGGCTCGCTTTCCTGTTCCTGCAGGGCCTGCCCGGCTTCTTCCAGCTGTTGCAGCATCAAGCGCGCATGATGCCCGAGCAAGCGCCCGGCTTCCGTGGGGCTGACCGCACGGGTATGCCGATACAGCAATTGCTGGCTCAGGGCCTGTTCCATCAACTGGATCTGCCGGGAGATGGAAGAGGGCGCCAGGCCTTCGCGGCGTGCGACTTCAGAGAAGCTGCCGTGGTCCAGCACCGCGACAAACAGGCGTAGCGCCTTGAAACTCAGCTCGTTGAAGCCCTGCATCGTCACTCCATGCTGTGCGTATTGCGCAAAGGTGTTGTCGGCATGCTCCCATTTATCGCACAGGTGTGCCACCGGATAATGCGCGTCATTGTTCTTCTGACCTGTAGGTGCTGTATGCAAAGTTCTTCTCTTGAGGCCGCGGCCCAGGCTCGACCAAAAAACCGCCTGGGGCTGCTGCTGTTGCCGCTGGTGATCCTGGCAGGCATGGGCCTGTCGGTGGAGGCCGGGTTGCTGGGGCCGTTGGGTGCCCAGGTGGGGCACTTGTGGGCGACCTTGAGCATCTTCGCGGTGGGCACGGCGATCCTCCTGTTGCTGCTGCTGTTCAGCGGCCCACAACAAGGTCCGGCCCTCAACGAGCTGCCGCGCTGGCAGCTGATCGGTGGGTTCCTGGGGCCGATGTATGTGGTGGTGCTGACCCTGGCCACGCCCCATATCGGCATTGCCATGACCATGATCGCGATCCTCTCCGGGCAGGTCGGCAAGAGTGTGCTGATCGACCACTTTGGCTGGTTCGGCACTGCCCGCAAGCGGGTCAACGGTGAACGCTGGATTGCGTTGCTGTTGATTGTGGTGGCTCTTGTTTTGATTGCGCGGGGTTAAGGCGATGAATCTGCTTCTATTGTTGGTGCTGGTGGTTGCCGCCGGCGCGGTGTTGAGTGTGCAGGCGGCGATCAATGGGCGCCTGGGGCAAACCGTCGGTGTGCTGCGCAGCAGCCTGGTGACGTTCTCGGTGGGCACGCTGGTGACTGGCCTGCTGATCCTGTTCTTCGAACCGGCCCAGGCCGTCAGCCTGTTGGAGGTGCCCAAGTGGCAACTGACCGGGGCGTTGTTCGGTGTGGTGTACATGATGGTGATGGTCGGTGCGGTGCCGATCGTGGGCACGGCGGTGGCGACGGTCGCGGTGATCGTCGGCCAATTGGCCATGGGCATGCTGATCGACAACTTCGGCTGGCTGGGCAACACCGCCATCGAACTGTCCGGCAGCCGGGTGCTGGCGATGCTGTGCCTGGCGTTGGCACTGGTGTTCATGTACCGCAGCAGTGCACGCCAGGCTGATTAACGGCGCTGAACCTTGGGTGGCGGGCGGGAGTCACTGCTTAAGGTGCCAGCATTCGCTGCACCAGGACGACCATGAAAAAGGAGTCTTAACATGCCAGATCCAACCTGTGCTTGCCCACATTGCAAATGTGTACTGGGGCCGAACGCTGTGATCAAAGACGGCAAGGGCTATTGCTGCCAGGGTTGTGCCGAGCACCATGCCCATGGCGAGCCGTGCGAATCGGCGACCGGCTGCGAGTGTGCCAAGTCGGCCCATGGCTGATCGGCCAATAGCGCCAACACCACCAGGCAGCGTAAGCTGCCTGACTTTTTCCCCTGTCGTGGAGTTTTATCGTGGCCAAAGCAGCTGCTGTCATTGAAATCCCGGTCTCGGCCGATCAAGTCTGGCAACTGGTCGGCGGGTTCAACTCGTTGCCTGACTGGCTGCCATTGATTGCCAAGAGCGAGCCGGGTGAAGGCGGGCGCGTGCGTCACCTGCAAACGGCGGATGGCGCCGTGGTGGTCGAGCACTTGCAGACCTTTGACAACGTTGCGCGCACCTACAGCTACACCATCAGCGAATCGCCGTTTCCGGTCAGTGCCTATTTGGCGACATTGCAGGTTGAAGCGCTGGGTGAGCATTCGGCCAAAGTCACTTGGTCGGGTGTGTTCACTCCGATTGCCGGTGTGACGGATGCCGAGGTGGAAGAGCTGTTCAGCGGCGTCTACACCGGCGGCGTCGAGGCCCTGCGCAAAAACTTCCCGGCCTGATCCGCCGGCAAGCCGGCTCCTACAGCGGCTGTTGTGCGCGGCACTCCAGGGTCAACCGCGCGCCCCCACGCTCGCTACTGCCGACTTCCAGGCCGAAGCCATGCAGGTTGACGATCGCCGCCACAATCGACAGGCCCAGGCCAAAGCTGCCCTGCTGACCACCGTCGACCCGGTAAAACCGCTGGAATACCGCCGCGCGTTCCGTTTCCGGGATTCCCGGGCCGGAGTCCAGTACCTCGATGCGCGCACTGCCCGCCTGGTCGAGCCCGCGCAGAATCACTTCGCCGCCCGGCGGGGTGAACTTGATCGAATTGCTCAGCAGGTTGGCCAGGGCCTCGAACAACAGTGCGCGGTCACCGGTGATCGGCGGCAATGATTCGGGGACTTGCAGCAGCAGCTCCAACTGGCCTTCTTCCGCCAGTGGCAGGTAGAAATCATGCAGTTCCTGGAGCAAGGGCAGGGGATCGAAGACCAGGAAACCGGAGCGTCGTTGACGGTCTTCCAGCTCGGAGATGCGCAACAGGCCGCGAAAGCGCGCCATCAGGGTGTCGGTCTCGCTGATGACTTCATCAAGCTGCAGGGCCTGCGGCGAACCTTCATCGGTCTGCTGCTTGATCCGGTACAGCTGCGCACGCAAGCGGGTCAGTGGGGTGCGCAGATCGTGGGCAATGTTGTCGCACACGCCCTTGACCTCGTTCATCAGCTTTTCAATACGCTCAAGCATGGCATTGACGATGGCCGCGAGCATGTCCAGTTCATCGCGGCGGTTGGACAGCGGCAGGCGGTGGGTCAGGTCGCCGGCGACGATGGCTTCGGCGCTGGCCTGGATCCCGCGAATCCGCCGCAAAGGGCGCCGGCGCAGCAGATGCCAGCCGGCGACGCCGGGGATGATGGTCAGGGAGATCGCCCAGAGCAGGGCCTGCAGGATGATCCGCGTCACGCCCAGCAACGAGCCGTTGTCGCGCACCAGCACCAGCCAGCGGCCATCCTGGGTGTGGGTCGCCACGGCGTCGCAGCTGCCCCGGGGCAGTTTCGGGTCATCCGATTCGATGCAGTTGGCCAAGGCATGGATGCGCCCGTCCAGGGGCAAGCCTGCGGGGATCTGCTGGAGCGGGCCGCTGAGGGGGCGCTGTTGCCCATCGAACAGGCCATAGGCATCCATGCCCTTCATATCGAAGGTCATGCTGGTGGCCAGGGCTTCATCCAGTTGCGCGCCGTTGAAACGCTGGAACAGATGCTGGCGCTGCATCAGCGAGTGGCGCGACAGGTTGCCCAGATAACCCGAGACCTCGTAATACAGCACCCCCATGAGGATGCAGCTCCAGGCCACGAACAGCGAGCTGTACAGTGCCAGCAGACGGCTGCTGGACGAGCGCCAGCCGTTAGACGGGTTCAGCAATGACATAGCCCGAACCTCGTACCGTGCGGATCAGCGGCGTCAGGCCTGGCGGGTCGATTTTCTTGCGCAGGCGGCCAATGTGCACGTCGATCAGGTTGGTCCCCGGGTCGAAGTGATAACCCCAGACTTCCTCGAAGATCATCATCCGCGAGAGGATCTGCCCGGTGTTGCGCATCAGGAATTCCAGCAACTTGTACTCGGTCGGCAGCAGGCTCAGCGGCTGGTCGGCACGGCTGGCTTCGCGGCTGATCAGGTTCAGTTCCAGGTCAGCCACGCGCAGTGCGGTTTGCGCGGCCTTGACCGCGTTGTTGCGGCGTAGCAGCACCTCGACCCGCGCGGCCATCTCGTCGGAGGCAAAGGGTTTGGTCAGGTAGTCATCGCCACCGGCGCGCAGGCCGCGTACCCGTTCATCCACGTCGGAGAGGGCGCTGATCATCAGGATCGGCGTCGACACGCCGAGGGTGCGCAAGGTGGTGACAATGGCCAGGCCATCGAGCTCCGGGAGCATGCGATCGAGGGTGATCAGGTCGTAATCGCCACTGACTGCCCGCGTCAGACCTTCGCGGCCGTTGTCGACCCAGTCCACGTCCAGTCCATGACTGCTTAACTCAGCGACGATCTCGCGGGCCGTCACGGCGTCGTCTTCGATGGTCAAAATGCGGGTCATACAGGTTACCTGGTCACACGGGAGTGGGGCATTTTGCCAAGAAATGCCAGCGAGGTTTCTAAAAGAAAATTCATGTAGGCCATTCTCAAGGTCGCCTCGGTCAAATGTGGGAGCCGGCGTGCTCGCGATAGCGGTAGATCAGCCCAAGCATTCGGTGACTGACACGCCGCCATCGCGGGCAAGCCCGCTCCCACAGGGGTTGGCGGTGCCGGTCCTGGGAGTGCATAACGCCCGCCCTCTATGCCTGGTTCTTGCAAGTTGCATGATTCTTGGAAGTTCAACTTGCTTATCTGATTGAAATTAATGGGTTTTTATTTTTAAGGCGACTGGCACGGCGTCTGCACTGTCCGTTTCGACAGATGTAACACCATTTTTCAATGCCTGGAGCACAACAACAATGATGACATCCTCATCCACTTTGCAAGAGTCGAGCACGCTCTCCGGGGTTTCCTGGGGGGCGATCTTTGCCGGGGCTGCGGCCGCCGCTGCGTTGTCCCTGGTCCTGGTGCTGCTGGGCTTCGGCCTGGGCTTTTCGGCGGTGTCGCCGTGGGCCGACAGTGGCATCAGCGCCAAGGGCCTGGGCATTTCCACGATTATCTGGCTGGCCTTCACCCAGATTGTCGCGGCGGGACTGGGCGGTTATCTCGCCGGTCGGCTGCGGGTCAAGTGGGCCAATATGCATGGCGATGAGGTGTACTTTCGCGACACCGCCCATGGTTTTCTCGCCTGGGCCGTGGCCACGCTGGTGACCGCGACCCTGGTGGTCGGCTCGGTCAGCAGCATCGTCGGTGGTGGGGTGCAGGCCGGTGCGAGTGTGGCCTCGGGCGCAGCCAGCGGCTTGACCCAGGCCGCCGGCAATGCGGCCAATGGCGACGATTTCGGCTATTACGTTGACAGCCTGTTCCGCGATGATCGCCCGGCAGCCGCCAGTGATGACGCAGTGCATGGTGTGGTGGCGCGGATCTTCGCCCGCACTCTGGGCAATGACGGCCAGTTGGCCCCGCAGGACCGTGCCTACCTGGCGCAGTTGATCAGCCAGCGCACCAACCTCAGCCAGGCCGATGCCGAACGGCGCGTCGACCAGGTCTACGGTGACGCCCGCAAAGCCCTGGAAGAGGCCAAGTTGAAAGCCAGGCAGGCCGCCGACACCGCCAGCAAAATCGCCGCCGTGACCTCGCTGTGGACCTTTGTCGCACTGTTGCTCGGTGCTTTCTTCGCCAGTTTCGCCGCCACCTTCGGCGGTCGCCGCCGCGACGCCGTGGTGTATCTGGAAACCATTCGTTAACTCAAGGAGAACGTCATGCGCTCATTACTGCTGTGGTTCCTCGGTGTGCCGATCCCGGTCATTATCCTGATCGCGATCTTCATGCACTAACCCGCGTACCCGCTTGATCGAGGCCGCTCCTGCATGGCAGGGCGGCCTTTTTTAGTCGTCAAACCCTACCTGTTCGTGAATCTCATCAACCTTCAGTTCCAGCCGGTACGCCACCGCAATAAACAGCGCCTGGCACAGGCACAGCGTGGCACTCAGCGAGCGGAACGCGAACGACGACCCTTCATTGACCAGCAGCACCGTGTTGGCGCGCTTGGCCAGCGGTGACAGGTTGCTGTCGGTGATGATCAGCGTCTTGGCCTGGTGGTGCTGGGCGATACGCAGGCAGTGCTGGGTTTCCTTGCCGTAGGGCGTGAAGCTGATCGCGATCACCAAGTCATTGGCGCGCACGCTGCGCATCTGTTCGCGGTAGCTGCCGCCCAGGCCCGAGACCAGGTGGATACGCTTGTTGGTGTGCTGCAGGTTGTAGACCAGGTAGTCGGCCACCGCAAAGGAGCGGCGTACGCCGACCACATAGATATTGTCGGCGTTGACCACCAGGTCCACGGCTTTCTCGAAGGCCGCGTCGTCCAGCTCCAAGCCCAGGCGCTCGATGCCCGACAGCGTGGCATTCACGCATTCACGGGCCAGGTCGCCGCCGCTGGCTTTCTGCGACTTGTTGGCGATCATGCTGCGGATGCGCTGCTGGTAGTTCTGCACCGGCGTGGTCTTGTGGGTATACGCCTCGCGAAACAACGCCTGCATTTCGCTGAAGCCGCTGAAACCAAAGCGCTGGGAAAACCGCACGATGGCCGAAGGGTGAACTTCGCATTCCCGGGCGATATCGCTGATGCGGTCGACCATGATCCGATCGCTCTGCTGGCTCATATAGCTGGCGATGCGCTTGAGCTGGCGGGGCAGGCTTTCGTATTCATCGGTGATCAACTGCAACAGACGCTCGGCATTGATCGGAGGACTGGCGAGAACCTCGGTGACCTCGGTCTCGGCGGGAGCCTGCTGATCGGTGCGGGACATAGGCAATCCTTCTGGCTTGTTCTTACGGAGCATGCGGCTGGCACGTCGCCCCTGACAATAGGTCAATGGGCACAAGTCTACAGGGAAGGCGGCAAAAAATATCTTAATGGAAAATATATTCCACATAAAAAATTTATAGAATAAATATTGATTGATGGCGCCGGACGTCCTAGTCTGCATCCACCAAGAGCGTCGCCGTCACGATGGCAGGCGCGGGCTGATAAAAATAACAGGAGCCAGCATGGGCCAGACTCGTTTTGCCAGTGGTCGTCAATTGGATCTGATTTGTCTTGGACGCATGGGCGTCGATCTTTACGCGCAGCAAGTCGGGGCGCGGCTGGAAGATGTCACCAGTTTCGCCAAGTACCTGGGTGGATCGTCCGCCAATATTGCCTTCGGTACGGCGCGCCTGGGGCTTAAGTCGGCGATGCTGAGCCGGGTCGGCGACGATCATATGGGGCGCTTCCTCGTAGAGTCCCTGGCGCGCGAGGGCTGTGATGTCAGCGGTATCACGCTCGACCCGCAGCGCCTGACTGCCATGGTCCTGCTGGGCCTCAAGGACCGCGAAACCTTCCCCCTGGTGTTCTACCGCGAAAACTGTGCCGACATGGCCCTGCGTGCCGAGGACATTCGCGAAGCCTTTATCGCCAGCAGCAAGGCGCTGCTGATCACCGGCACCCATTTCTCCACCGACGGCGTGTACCAGGCCAGCCTCCAGGCCCTGGATTACGCCGAGCAGCACGGCGTCAAGCGTGTGCTGGATATCGACTACCGCCCAGTGCTCTGGGGCCTGGCAGGCAAGGCTGACGGCGAGACGCGTTTTGTCGCCGACCAGAACGTCAGCCAGCACCTGCAAGGCATCCTGCCGCGCTTTGACCTGATTGTCGGCACCGAAGAGGAATTTTTGATTGCCGGTGCCAGCCACGACCTGCTCAGCGCTTTGCGTAACGTGCGCCAACTGACGGCGGCGACCCTGGTGGTCAAGCTCGGCCCGCAAGGGTGCACGGTGATTCATGGGGATATACCGGCGCGCCTCGAAGACGGTGCGATCTATCCCGGCGTGCGCGTCGAAGTGCTGAATGTGCTGGGCGCCGGCGATGCGTTTATGTCGGGCTTCCTCAGTGGCTGGTTGAACGACGCCGGTGACGCGCGTTGCTGCCAGCTGGCCAATGCCTGCGGCGGGTTGGTGGTGTCGCGCCATGCCTGCGCCCCGGCAATGCCGACTCCGGCGGAGCTTGAGTATCTGTTCAACAGCCCGGTGCCTATCACCCGGCCGGATCAGGATTTGGTACTGCAGCGTTTGCATCAGGTCAGTGTGCCGCGCAAAACCTGGAAGCAGCTGTTTGTGTTCGCTTTTGACCATCGCTGGCAATTGCTGGAACTGGCGCAAAAAGGCGGCCAGGACCCGGCGCGGGTCAGCGCGATCAAGCAGCTGTTTATCCAGGCAGTGGAGCGTGTGGAGAGCAAGCTGGGCGAGCAGGGGGTGGAGGCCGATGTGGGTATTTTGGCCGACCAGCGTTTCGGCCAGGATGCGCTGAACGCCGCCACCGGCCGTGGTTGGTGGGTGGCGCGCCCGGTAGAGGTACAGGGTTCGCGGCCGCTGGCGTTCGAACATGGCCGCTCGATCGGCAGCAACCTGATTGCCTGGCCCCAGGAGCAGATCATCAAGTGCCTGGTGCAGTTTCACCCCGACGACGAGCCGCTGCTTCGCCTGGAGCAGGAGGCGCAGCTCAAGGCCCTGTATCAGGCCGCGCAAACCAGTGGCCATGAACTGCTGCTGGAAGTGGTGCCGCCCAAGGATCATCCCTCGAACTACCCGGATGTGCTCTATCGCAGCCTCAAGCGCCTGTACAACCTGGGCATCTACCCGGCCTGGTGGAAGATCGAGGCGCAGAGTGCCGAGCAGTGGCGGCAGCTTGATGAGCTGATCGAGGAGCGCGACCCTTATTGCCGGGGCGTGGTATTGCTGGGCCTGAATGCCTCGGCGCAAGCGTTGGCCGAGGGGTTCCAGCAGGCCAGCCAGAGCCGGACCTGCCGCGGGTTTGCCGTGGGTCGGACGATTTTCCAGGAGCCGAGCAGGGCGTGGATGGCGGGGGAGATTGATGATGAAACCCTGATCCAGCAGGTGCAGCAAACCTTCGAACAACTGATCCAGGCTTGGCGCAGCTCCAGAATTTAAACACGCTCAAAGGTGGGAGCTGGCAAGCCAGCGCCCACAGAAGCAGATATCAGCAGCCTTAAGGTTAAAACAATAAAAGGTGCAGCCATGCCCGCAATCCGTATTGGCATCAACCCCATCTCCTGGAGTAACGACGACCTGCCGGCCCTGGGCGGCGAAACGCCCTTGAGCACCGCGCTCAGCGAAGGCAAGGCCATCGGCTACGAAGGTTTTGAACTCAACGGCAAGTTCCCCAAGGACGCCAAGGGCGTGGGCGATGTGTTACGCCCCTACGACCTGGCACTGGTCTCCGGCTGGTATTCCAGCCGCCTGGCCCGGCGCTCGGTGGCCGAGGAAATCGACGCCATCGCCAGCCATGTGCAACTGCTGCGCGAGAACGGCGCCACGGTGCTGGTCTACGGCGAAGTGGCCGACTCGATCCAGGGCTCGCCGATCCGCCTGATCGAACGCCCGCGTTTTCACAGCGAGCAGGCATGGCAAGCCTATGCCGACAAACTCACCGAATTGGCGCGTTTTACCCTGTCCCAGGGCGTGCGCCTGGCCTACCACCATCATATGGGCGCGTACGTCGAGTCCCCGGAGGACATCGACACCCTGATGCGCCTCACCGGCCCGGAGGTCGGCCTGCTGTTCGATTCGGGGCACTGCTATATGGGCGGCGGCGAGCCGGTCGAGGTGCTACGCAAGCATCTGGGGCGTGTGTGCCATGTGCACTTCAAGGATGTGCGCAAAGCGGTGGTGCAACTGGCGCGCAACCAGCTGTGGAGCTTCCCCGACTGCATCGTCAATGGCACCTTCACCGTGCCGGGCGATGGCGATATCGACTTCGCCGAGTTGCTGGATGTGCTGCTGGGCGCCGGCTACCGTGGCTGGCTGGTGGTGGAAGCCGAGCAGGATCCGGCCGTGGCACCCAGCTATATCTATGCGAAAAAAGGCTTTGATACCTTGCGCGCGCTGCTGGATGCGAGGGCTGCACAATGAGCCTGCTGGTCAAAAGCACCCCGCGCGGGCCAACCATGGTCGCACTGCCAGAGGGGCGCCTGGAATATGTAGGGTTTGCCGCTTACCGCCTGAGCCTGGGGCAAACATTGCCGGTCAGCGCCGACGACAACGAGCTGTGCCTGGTGCTGCTCAGTGGCCGGGTCACGATCGAGGGCGAAGGGTTCAGTTGGCAGAACCTGGGTGATCGCCAATCGGTATTTGAAGACAAATCGCCGTTTGCCGCCTACCTGCCACCGGGCACGCTTGCCCAGGTGATCGCCCTGAGCGATGTGCAGATCGCCGTCTGCGCCGCGCCGGGCGCCACGGCCGGCGGTTTCACGCCCCGGCTGATCCGCCCTGAGCAGTGTCGACGCAGCGTGCGTGGCAAGGGCGCCAACACGCGTTATGTCTGCGACATCCTGCCCGACAGCGAGCCGGCCCATTCGTTGCTGGTGGTGGAGGTGCGCACGCCGTCCGGGCATTCGTCCAGCTACCCGCCGCACAAGCACGATACCGATGACTTGCCGCACCAGAGCTTTCTTGAAGAAACCTATTACCACCAGATCAACCCGTCCCAGGGCTTTGTGTTCCAGCGGGTGTACACCGACGACCGCAGCATCGACCAGGCCATGGCCGTGGAAAACCACGACCTGGTGGTGGTGCCCAAGGGCTATCACCCCGTCAGCGTGCCCTATGGCTACGAGTCCTATTACTTGAATGTGATGGCCGGCCCCAAGCGCGCCTGGCACTTTCACAATGACCCGCAGCACAGTTGGCTGCTGGACCTTTAACCCGTAGGCGCCGAGGGGACCCAACATGACCACCACCCGATTGACCATGGCCCAGGCCCTGGTGAAGTTCCTCGATAACCAGTACATCGAAGTCGATGGCGTGCAGAGCAAGTTTGTCGCCGGGGTGTTCACCATCTTCGGCCACGGCAATGTGCTGGGCCTGGGCCAGGCCCTGGAGCAAGACAGTGGCGACCTGGTGGTGCACCAGGGCCGCAACGAGCAGGGCATGGCCCATGCCGCGATTGGTTTTGCCAAGCAGCATTTGCGGCGCAAGGTCTACGCCTGCACCGCTTCGGTCGGCCCCGGCGCGGCGAATATGCTGACCGCCGCCGCCACCGCCACGGCCAACCGCATCCCTTTGTTGCTGCTACCCGGCGATGTGTATGCCTGCCGCCAGCCGGACCCGGTGTTGCAGCAGATCGAACAATTCCATGACCTGAGCATCAGCACCAACGACGCGTTTCGTGCGGTGAGCAAGTACTGGGATCGCATCAACCGTCCCGAGCAGTTGATGAGTGCGGCGATCCACGCCATGCGTGTCTTGACCGACCCGGCCGAAACCGGCGCGGTGACCCTGGCCTTGCCCCAGGACGTGCAGGCCGAGGCCTGGGATTACCCCGATTATTTCCTGCAAAAGCGCGTGCACCGTCTGGAGCGCCGCCCGGCCACCGAAGCGATGCTGCGCGACGCTGTCACGCTGCTCAAGTCCAAGGGCAAACCGCTGATTATCTGCGGTGGCGGGGTCAAGTACTCCGGCGCGAATGCCGCACTGCAGGCTTTTGCCGAGCGCTTTCAGATCCCCTTTGCCGAGACCCAGGCCGGCAAGAGCGCCATCGTCTCCAGCCACCCGCTGAATGTCGGCGGTATCGGCGAAACCGGCTGCCTGGCCGCCAACCTGCTGGCTCGGGACGCCGACCTGATCATCGGCATTGGCACGCGCTATACCGACTTCACCACCTCCTCCAAGTCGCTGTTCCAGCATCCCGAGGTGCAGTTTCTCAACCTCAATATCAGCCCCGGCGATGTACTGAAACTCGACGGGGTCCAGGTTCTGGCAGATGCCAAGGTCGGGCTGCAAGCATTGACCGACGCGCTGGGCGATTACGCCACGCAATGGGGCGAGCAGCCACGCCAGGCCCGTGCGCAGGGGGATGCCGAGGTGGACCGGGTCCATCAGGCGCGCTACACCGACGCCGACTTCACCCCAGAGGTCAACGACCATATGGATCCGGCGGTGCTGCGCGAATTCATCGAGCTGACCGGTTCCTGCCTGACCCAGAGCCAGGTGCTCGGCGTGCTCAACGCAACCCTGGCCGACGATGCGGTGATTGTCGCCGCCGCCGGCAGCCTGCCGGGGGATTTGCAGCGCAGCTGGCGCAGCAAGGGCGTCAACACTTACCACGTCGAGTACGGTTATTCGTGCATGGGCTACGAGATCAATGCGGCCCTGGGCGTGAAGCTGGCCGAGCCCGCGCGGGAGGTCTATGCCCTGGTCGGCGATGGCTCGTACATGATGCTGCATTCGGAGCTGGCGACCTCGATCCAGGAGCGGCGCAAGATCAATGTGGTGCTGCTGGACAACATGGCCTTCGGTTGCATCAACAACCTGCAGATGGGCAATGGCATGGACAGCTTCGGCACCGAGTTCCGCTTCCGCAACCCCGACAGCGGCAAGCTCGATGGCGGCCTGGTGCCGGTGGATTTCGCCATGAGCGCGGCGGCCTATGGCTGCAAGACCTACAAGGTCACGACCGTGGAACAACTGCACGCCGCGCTGGCCGATGCACGCGCGCAAAGCGTGTCGACGCTGATTGATATCAAGGTGCTGCCCAAAACCATGATTCACGGCTACCTGTCGTGGTGGCGGGTCGGTGTGGCGCAGGTCTCCACCAGCGAACGCACCAACGCCTGCGCCAAACAACTTAATGAACGCCTGGCCAAGGCCCGGCAGTACTGACAATAAGAGGAGTGTTGCCATGTCTTTGAAGCTGGGTGTGATCGGTACGGGCGCTATCGGCCGGGACCATATCCGCCGCTGCAGCCAGACCTTGCTCAACAGCCAGGTGGTGGCGGTCACCGATATCAACCTTGAGCAGGCGGCCCAGGTGGTGGCTGACCTGCAACTGAACGCCGAGGTGTACGCCGACGGTCATGCGCTGATCCATTCGGCGCAGGTCGAGGCGGTGCTGGTCACCTCCTGGGGGCCGAGCCATGAGGAATTTGTGCTGGCGGCTATCGCGGCCGGCAAACCGGTGTTCTGTGAAAAACCCCTGGCCGTCACCGCCGAGGGCTGTCGCAAGATCGTCGAGGCGGAAGTGGCCCACGGCAAACGCCTGGTCCAGGTCGGTTTTATGCGCCCGTATGACCAGGGCTACCAGGCCCTCAAGGCGGTGCTCGACAGCGGCCAGATCGGCGAACCGTTGATGCTGCATTGCGCCCATCGCAACCCGAGCGTGGGTGAGAACTACAACACCAGCATGGCCATCACCGACACCTTGATCCACGAGCTGGACGTGTTGCGCTGGCTGCTGGCCGATGACTATGTGTCGGTGCAGGTGGTGTTCCCGCGTAAAACCAGCAAGGCCCTGAGCCATTTGCGCGACCCGCAGATCGTGCTGCTGGAAACCGCCAGGGGCACGCGGATTGATGTGGAAGTGTTTGTGAACTGCCAGTACGGCTACGACATCCAGTGCGAGGTGGTGGGTGAGACCGGCATTGCCAAATTGCCAGAGCCGTCCCAGGTGCAATTGCGCAGCGGCGCCAAGCTGTCGAATGCGATTCTGATGGATTGGAAAGACCGCTTTATCGCGGCCTATGACGTCGAGTTGCAGGCCTTTATTGATGGCGTGCGGGCCGGCCAGGTAGGTGGGCCTTCGGCGTGGGATGGCTTTGCCGCAGCGGTGGCGGCGGACGCGTGTATCGAGGCCCAGGGCAGTGGGCAGATCGTTGCGGTCAGCCTGTCGCAGCGCCCGGCATTCTACGGCTAGCGCGGTCAGTGTAGGCGCTGGCTTGCCTGCGATAGCGGTGGATCAGCAACAGAGGTAGGGCCTGAAACACCGCTATCGCAGGCACGCCAGCTCCCACATTCTTTGACTGGGTTTCCATTCCAAGAAGGAGTTGGTTCATGCGAATCGGACTGGTTGGATACGGCCATGGCGGCCGTTTTTTTCATGCCCCGCTGATCGCCACATTGCCCGGGGCGACGTTTGTCGGCGTGGTGACCCGTTCCCCCGAGCGCCGCCAGCAACTGGCGACGGAGCATCCCGGGGTGCCGGCCTTCGACAGCATTGCGCAGATCGTCGAAGCCGGGGTGGAGGTGCTGGTGATTTCCACCACCCTCAAAGGGCGCCCGGCCCTGGTGCTGGAGGCCATTGAGTACGGTGTGGCGGTGGTCAGCGACAAACCCTTCGCCAGCAATGCCGAGCAGGCCCTGGCGCTGATTAGTGCCGCCGAACGCGAGGGGGTAGCACTCAGCGTCTAC
The DNA here is from genome assembly GCF_030687335.1 of Pseudomonas sp. FP818. Lineage (NCBI taxonomy): Bacteria > Pseudomonadati > Pseudomonadota > Gammaproteobacteria > Pseudomonadales > Pseudomonadaceae > Pseudomonas > Pseudomonas sp. FP818. Next base: position 2,262,160 of record NZ_CP117427.1, read on the forward strand.
CAGAACCGGCGTTGGGACTCGGACTACCTGACCCTGCGCAAGCTGATCGACGCCGGCGCCCTGGGCAGCATCACCCGCTTTGAGTCCCGGGTGGAGCGCTACAGCCCACAGGCCCTGGGCAACGCCAGCGGTGGCGGGTTCCTGCGTGACCTGGGCAGCCACCTGGTGGACCAGGCCCTGCAGCTGTTTGGTCCGGTGGAGCGGGTGTATGCGCAATTGCAGTACAGCGCCGAGCACCCCACCCTCGATCATGGCTTTTTTGTCAGCCTGACCCACGCCAACGGGGTGATTTCCCACCTGTGGGGCAGCGCCCTGCAAAACTGCCAAGGCCCGCGTTTTCGGGTCAATGGCACGGCGGGCTGCTACACCGTCGACGGCCTGGACGGCCAGGAGCAAGCGCTGCTGGCCGGCAAAAGTCCGAAGACCGAAGGCGAGCACTGGGGCGCCGAAGAACATCGACGCTGGGGCTGGTTCGAGCAAGGTGCGGAACGCGAGCGTATCCCCTCGGAAAAGGGCGCCTGGAACCAGTTCTATCGCCAGTTGCAAAGTGCAATCCAGGGCCAGGGCGCGCTGCCGGTGCAGGCCATGGATGCTTGGGAAACCACGCGCGTGCTGGATGCCGCCAGGCTCAGCGCCGAGCGTCGGCAAGTGGTGGAGATGGTGACGGTGGAGGGCGGAGAATGGAAATAGAATAAAATTCTAAAATGAGTTGATATGGAAATTATTTTCCAATAAAGTCATTTCCAGGTTGCCGAAAGTCCATCTCGACCTTCCTTTATAAGGGGGCCGGGGGACTCAACAAAAACAAGATAAAACAACCAGGTACCGTCAGATGAAAATCTTCAGCGCTGTACTGCGAGTGTTACGTTCTGCCTTCCTGCCCCGCGCACGGCCCTTCTATTTCTCTTTTCTCAATGTCCTTTGCGTGGAAAGCAAGGGTGCCCTGGTGTGCTGCATTCCGGGAGCGCCGGTGGTCCGGCTGCCTGCCGCGGCCCCCTCGCTCTGATAAACGCTACGTCCAGAAAACCAACAAGAAAGTGGAGACAGACCGTTCATGAAGACCCAGATCCGTTTCGCCTCGCTGGCCTTGTCGATGATGCTCGGCAGTGGCGTGGCTTCAGCCGCCGATATCAAGATTGGCGTCAGCATGTCGCAGTTCGACGACACCTTCCTCACCTACCTGCGTGAGGATATGGACAAGCAAGCCAAGTCCTACCCCAAGGGCGATGCTGTGCAACTGCAATTCGAGGACGCCCGTGCCGACGTGGTCAAGCAACTGAGCCAGGTCGAGAACTTTATCAGCCAGAAAGTCGATGCCATGGTGGTCAACCCGGTGGATACGGCCTCCACCGCGCGCATCACTAAAGCGGCGGTGGCGGCGGGTATCCCGCTGGTCTACGTCAACCGTCGTCCGGATCAGGCCGACTTGCCCAAAGGGGTGGTGACGGTGACGTCCAATGACGTCGAGGCCGGCAGACTGCAAATGCAGTACGTGGCCGAGAAGCTGGGCGGCAAAGGCAAAATCGTGATTCTGCTGGGTGACCTGGCCAACAACTCGACGACCAATCGCACCAAGGGCGTCAAGGAGATCCTCGACAAATACCCGGACATCAAGATTGAACAGGAACAGACCGGGATCTGGCTGCGGGACAAGGGCATGACCCTGGTGAACGATTGGCTGACCCAGGGCCGCGAGTTCAATGCGGTCGTGGCCAACAACGACGAAATGGCAATTGGCGCCGCCATGGCCTTGAAAACCGCAGGGGTGAAACCCGGCAGCGTGTTGATTGGCGGCGTCGATGGCACACCCGACGGGTTGAATGCGATCACCAAGGGCGAGATGGCGCTCTCGGTGTTCCAGGATGCCAAGGGGCAGGCGATCGGTTCGGTGGAGGCGGCCGTGAAAATGGCCAGGGGCGAGGCGGTCGAGCAAAACGTCGTGGTGCCTTTCCAGCTGATCACCCCGGACAACGTCGCGTCATTCAAGTAGCGTTCAATCACAACAATAAGCGGGCAGGGCGGCCACAGCCGCCCTGCCGATGGAGCCCCGATATGCTTGCTCAAGCGACTGCTGCGCAGCCCGCAGGTGTAGAACAACCCTACCTGTTGGAAATCGCCCATATCAGCAAAGGCTTTCCCGGCGTCGTGGCCCTGGCCGATGTGCAACTGCGGGTGCGCCCCGGCTCGGTCCTGGCACTGATGGGAGAGAACGGCGCCGGCAAGTCGACGCTGATGAAAATCATCGCCGGCATCTACCAGCCCGACGCCGGGGAAATCCGCCTGCGGGGCAAGCCGGTGGTGTTTGACACGCCTCTGGCGGCTTTGCAGGCGGGCATCGCGATGATCCACCAGGAGCTCAACCTGATGCCCCATATGAGCATCGCCGAGAACATCTGGATCGGCCGCGAACAGCTCAACGGCCTGCGCCTGGTCAATCACCGCGCCATGCATCGCCGCACTGCCGAGTTGCTGGCGCGCCTGCGGATCAACCTGGACCCAGAGGAGCAGGTCGGCAACCTGAGCATTGCCGAGCGGCAGATGGTGGAGATTGCCAAGGCGGTGTCCTACGACTCGGACATCCTGATCATGGATGAGCCGACGTCGGCGATTACCGACAAGGAAGTGGCCCACCTGTTTTCGATCATTGCCGACCTCAAGGCCCAGGGCAAAGGCATCATCTATATCACCCACAAAATGAATGAAGTGTTCGCCATCGCCGATGAAGTGGCAGTGTTTCGCGATGGCGCCTACATCGGTCTGCAACGGGCCGACAGCATGGACAGCGACAGCCTGATCTCGATGATGGTCGGGCGCGAATTGAGCCAGTTGTTCCCGGTGCGCGAGACGCCCATCGGCGAGTTGTTGCTGTCGGTGCGCGACCTGCGCCTGGACGGAGTGTTCCAGGGCGTGTCCTTTGATCTGCATGCCGGCGAAATCCTCGGTATTGCCGGGCTGATGGGCTCGGGCCGCACCAACGTGGCGGAAACGCTCTTCGGCATTACCCCCAGCGACGGCGGCGAGATCCGTCTCGACGGCCAGGCGTTGCGTATCAGCGACCCGCATATGGCCATCCAGCAGGGGTTTGCACTGTTGACCGAGGACCGCAAGCTCAGTGGCCTGTTCCCGTGCCTGTCGGTCCTGGAAAACATGGAAATGGCCGTGCTGCCCCATTACTCGGGCAATGGCTTTATCCAGCAAAAAGCCCTGCGCGCCTTGTGCGAAGACATGTGCAAGAAACTGCGGGTGAAAACCCCCTCCCTTGAGCAGTGCATCGACACCCTGTCTGGTGGCAATCAGCAGAAGGCCCTGCTGGCACGTTGGCTGATGACCAATCCACGGCTGTTGATCCTTGACGAACCGACCCGTGGTATCGACGTCGGCGCCAAGGCCGAGATCTACCGCTTGATTGCCTTCCTGGCCAGTGAAGGCATGGCGGTGATCATGATTTCTTCGGAACTGCCGGAGGTGCTGGGTATGAGCGACCGGGTGATGGTCATGCACGAAGGCGATTTGATGGGCACCCTGGATCGGGCCGAGGCCACCCAGGAAAAAGTCATGCAGTTGGCTTCCGGTATGACGGCAGTCCACTAACGAATAAAAAGTTGACGGGCAATGAACGCAATACTGGAAAGCAAACCCGAGGAAAAGAAGCCCGCCGCGGCACCGGTCAAGAGCCGGCGGCGGTTCCCTACCGAACTGAGCATTTTCCTGGTGCTGATCGGTATCGGCCTGGTGTTCGAACTGTTTGGCTGGATCGTACGGGACCAGAGCTTTTTGATGAACTCCCAGCGCCTGGTGCTGATGATCCTGCAAGTGTCGATCATCGGTTTGCTGGCGATTGGCGTGACCCAGGTGATCATCACCACGGGGATCGACCTGTCCTCGGGCTCGGTGCTGGCGTTGTCGGCGATGATCGCCGCGAGTCTGGCGCAGACCTCGGACTTTTCCCGGGCGGTGTTTCCATCGTTGACGGACTTGCCGGTGTGGATCCCGGTGGTCGCCGGCCTGGGCGTGGGCCTGCTGGCGGGGGCAATCAATGGCAGCATCATCGCCATAACCGGCATCCCGCCGTTTATTGCGACCCTCGGCATGATGGTCTCGGCCCGTGGCCTGGCACGTTATTACACCGAAGGCCAGCCAGTGAGCATGCTCTCGGATTCCTACACGGCCATCGGCCATGGCGCGATGCCGGTGATCATCTTTCTGGTGGTGGCGGTGATTTTCCACATTGCCCTGCGCTACACCAAGTACGGCAAGTACACCTACGCCATCGGCGGCAACATGCAGGCGGCGCGCACCTCGGGGATCAACGTCAAGCGCCACCTGATCATCGTCTACAGCATCGCCGGGCTGCTGGCCGGGCTGGCCGGTGTGGTTGCCTCGGCACGGGCGGCTACCGGGCAGGCGGGGATGGGCATGTCTTATGAGCTGGACGCGATCGCGGCTGCGGTCATCGGCGGCACCAGCCTGGCGGGCGGGGTGGGGCGTATCACCGGCACGGTGATTGGCGCGCTGATCCTCGGGGTGATGGCCAGTGGGTTTACCTTTGTCGGGGTGGATGCCTATATCCAGGACATCATCAAGGGCCTGATCATTGTGGTGGCGGTGGTGATCGACCAGTATCGCAACAAGCGCAAACTCAAGCGCTGAGCGAGATTTGAATCAAAAAGTGGGGCTTGTTTGTGTGGGAGCGGGCTTGCCCGCGATAGCGATGGGTCAGTCAAATTTCTATCAACTGACCCTCCGCTATCGCGGGCAAGCCCGCTCCCACATAACCGTTTGTCTTCTATATAGCTCCATGACACTGAATTTCTTGCTATAAACGCACTCCGATAACCGCCTGCCAAGCCCGTCCTGGTGCCTTTTAGGGGAATGTCGGACAAATTGCCTGTCATTTCAGTTGCTGCGCCCTCAAGTCGGCCGTAGACTGCCGCCCCTCGTAAATTGAGTGCCGGGTGGCGCTTGGAATGGACGGCGTCTTTCCCCGACCTCCAGAGGTTGGCCGGAACGCTCCCTTATTCGCCTTAATGCACGTATTTTTTATAGAGAAATCAATGACAAAGGAAAAGTTGCTGGCCATGCCGGCGGATGACTACATGAATGCCGAGCAGCACGCTTTTTTCGAGAAGTTGTTGCAAGACATGAAAGTCGAGCACCACGAGCGCATTGAGCAAAACCGCATCGCCATTGAAAGCCTGGACACCCCGGCTGACCCGGCTGACGCCGCCTCGGTTGAAGAAGAGCGCACCTGGTTGGTCAACGCCATCGACCGCGACCAGCGCATGCTGCCGCAACTTGAACAGGCCCTGGGCCGTATCAAGGAAGATTCCTTTGGCTGGTGTGACGACAGCGGCGAGCCTATCGGCCTCAAGCGCCTGCTGATCAGCCCGACCACCAAGTACTGCATCGAAGCGCAAGAGCGCCACGAGCAAATCGACAAGCATCAGCGCCAGGCCTGATCTGTTTGATGTTGTAGGCGCCGGCGAGCCGGCCCCTACAGATCCCCGCGTGTCATCCCCCCGTCTATTGATCTGCTGCAAGCCCTAACACCAAAGGCCCATAGATAATGGCCAGATAGTGGCGTTTAATGCAGACACAATAATGACAAGCAGTGGGGTGACAAACATGGCCGGGGATGGATCTCTGATGGGCGCCGTCGTGGTGCCGCACGCGGTGAACCGCCGGCTGCCTGGCTGGGTGACTCCGCTGCTGCAAAGCATCGCCCTGGTGCTGATACTGTCGGGCCTGGCGTTCGCCAACCTGTCGATCTACCTCTGCCTGCCCGTGGCCCTGTTGCTGATCTGGCTGCCGTGCCTGAAAAGGCCGGCCCGCAGCCCAGCGCCTGATGTTGGCGAGGATGCCATTGGCGCGTTGACTCGCGATCTGTCCTACACCACCAGCCATAATGCGCTGTCGGCCGCTGGCGTGGCCTATTCGGTCAAGCAACTGGCCGCCAGGTTGCAATCGCAATTGAGCGCGGCCCAGCAGATCGTCAGCAGTGCCGAAGTGATGATTGGCACCGAGCAAGTCACTTCCCAGCTCAGCCGCGAGGCCCTGGGGGCGGCCGGCCAGGCCCATCAGCGCAGCACCGAAGGGCGTGCGGTGCTGGGGGAATCCATCAGCCGCATGCATCAGCTCAGCCAGCGTGCCAGCGACAGCCGGCAATTGATCGAGGCCCTGAGTCAGCGCAGCGAAGAAATCCAGCGGGTGACCCTGGTGATTCAGTCGATTGCCAGCCAGACCAATCTGTTGGCCTTGAATGCCGCCATTGAAGCCGCCCGCGCCGGTGAGCATGGGCGTGGGTTTGCCGTGGTGGCCGACGAAGTGCGCGGCCTGGCGGGCCGTACGGCGACCGCCACCGATGAAGTGGGGGTGATGGTCGCGGATATCCAGCAGCGTACCGCCCAGGTGGTGGAGCAAATCCGCCAACTGTCCGTGGATTTGCAGGCCGGCGTCGAGCAAGTGGAGCATGCCGGCGAGCAACTGGAGAGCATTGCCACGTTGGCGGCGGGTGTGGAGGGCCAGGTCAGCGAGATTGCCCAGGGCACCGAGACCAACCGTGCGCAACTCGACAGCCTGTTCCATGCCGTGGAGCAGATGCGCAGCGACTTGACCGTCAGCGACCAACAGACCCAGCAATTGGCCCAGGCCGCCGTGCAAATGGAAGGGCAGGCCGAAACCATCAGCGAGCGCCTGGCCGAAGTCGGTCTGGATGATTATCACCAGCGTATCTACGACCTCGCCCGCGAAGGCGCCAGCCAGATCGCCGCGCAGTTCGAGGCGGATATCCAACAGAACCGCATCAGCCTCGATGACCTGTTCAATCGCAGCTACACGCCGATAGCCAACAGCCACCCGACCAAATATCACAGCCGCTTCGACGGCTACACCGATCAGGTCTTGCCCGCTATCCAGGAAGCCTTGCTGCCCCGTCATGAAGGGCTGGTGTTCGCGATTGCCTGCACACCACAGGGCTATGTGCCGACGCACAACAAGGCGTTTTCCCAGGCACTGACCGGGGATGCCCAGGTTGATGCCGTGAACAATCGCACCAAGCGCAAGTTTGAAGACCGCACCGGGATCCGCTGTGGCAGCCACCAGCAGGCTGTGTTGTTGCAAACCTATACCCGCGACACCGGGGAGTTGATGCACGATCTGTCCGTGCCGATCATGGTCAACGGCCGGCATTGGGGCGGTTTGCGCCTGGGCTATAAGCCTGAAGGGCAGGCTGGGGCGCGCTAGACCCTGGCCAGGATTGTTGCGTGTTATGCAAGGAAGCTTTTACGCCGGTCGCTTTTTCCGGTGAAAGGAACCGCTTAAGATGCGGCATATCGTTAGCTGGCTAACTAATCTGGCGGAGAGCTTCCATGCAAAACAAAGTCGATGTGGCGGTGATGATTGGCAGTGGGGTGCCACAGACCCTGCGTGCGCTGGGCCTGCGCGCCTGTTGGGTGGTGTTGCTCAACGGGGAACAGCGCGGCACGGCCTTCGCCAGTCGCGACGAAGCCCAGGAGTGCCGCGCCGCCTGGCAGGCCCTGATGGACCTCGAGCAATCAGACCGCCTGCACTGAGGGCCGGTCAGGCGCTCTGATGCAGACGCTGGTTCAGCTCATCCACGGCAATCGCCCAGTCCGCATCTTCGCGTAGCTCTTCCTTGAGGAACTGCGCCTGTTGTGGGGTCCAGAAAGGCGCGTCGATCAGCTTCACATCCTCTGGCAGGGGGTGTTCACCGATAAATTTGTCAATGGCTGCAGGCGAGGCTTCCAGGCCCAATTGTTCGAACAGGTCGTGTAGGGTGTGCGTTGGCGCGTCCATTTCATTCTCCAAAAGAGTGAGCTTCTACTCGTATGGGAGGTGTGCCAGCGCGCATAGTTCGATTTGGCTGTAGCCGCTCCTCAACGGGCAGGGGGGCAGAGGAGGGCTTCCAATTCCTTGGCCAGGGCGCAGGCCTTGTTGTGATCACTGCGAAAGCCTTTGATCCGGCCGCTGGGCACTTCCAGGATATGGAAAAAATTCCTTCCCGCGGGGACGACGCGGTACAAGGCGAAATCTGCGCACACGCCATTGGCATACACGCTGTAGAATAGCGCGCTATCCTTGCGTGATAAGGCACCGGAAGTCTGTGTCGGTTGGCGTTGAACTCGTTGCATGACCAGCTCCTTTCGATCTATTGACCTGCTTGCAGCATTTCGGGTGGTTTTGAGCTGTGTTGCTGTTCTAATATTGTTGTCGGCAGCTCACGTTCGGTTCCATCCAACGTTTTTCCTTGGTTTTTGGCTGTCGGAAAACCACCCTTTCAAGTGGGGTATTCTCTGAAGTGGGGCGTCCAGTATTCTCTGGCCGATAAACCTGTGATTTCCTGCAAAGCCTGACGACCTTGTACAAGGACTGTCATGCCCGGCTGCACGAGTCTGGCGGGAATCAACTTCAGTATGTTTTTTCAATGTGTCGAGCCGTATCGGCCTTTTTTGTGCTGCCTGCCTCGGGCGGGTAGCGCTTTTTTAGATGTGGGGGCGTTTCCTTGGCAGTCAGTAATCTGGATATGCACGCATTGTTCGTGCTGGGTGATTTGCGCGCGAAGTTGGTTAAACAATTTCAGTCGCGGTTTGTTTACATCACGGAACAAACCCCTGAAGGCATTTACATTGCCGAAATAGATACTGAAACAGCGCTGGTGGTAGATGACAAGCCTCGACTGGAACTCAAGGTCGGCGATCATTTTCGTGCGGCAGTCCTGCCCAGTCGTGAAGGTGGCAAGTTCGAACTGAAGTTTCGCGACATCAAGTTGACGGTCTATGGCCTGGGCGACTATGCATTTGTGTCCACCGCGCAGGGCGAGGGCATTGTGTTCAAGGAAGGTCACAGCGTAATGCTGGTGTTCGCCGCCAATGAACAATTGCAGGAAGGCCTGAGCAAGACCCTCAAGGCCGTGACCGGCAAAGCCGCCAAGTGGCGCAAAGGTGAGCTGGTGACGTTCAAGGCCAGCGAATAATGAGCGAAGGCCGGGCACAGTTTCACCAGCAACACCTGGCGGATGCCCAAGCCAAGGCTGCTGAACTGTTTGCCCGCAAAGATGATCTGCAAGGTGCCTGGTTGAACTGGGTGGCCAGCCAACTGTATGCCCTGCGGCCTGCCGAGTACGCCAGCATGGTGCGCCGGGAACTACAGCGTTTGCATCAGCAGCCCTGAATATCGGCAACCGTTTGAACCTCTACTACAGTTCAGTGGACTTAATTGTTCAGAGGCTTTCGCGGCGTGACAGCAAAGCCATCCACCCTGGCTATGCATACACGAGGTTCAAAGGCATGAAAGCAATTCGCGCGCTGTTGGCAGCGTCCATTACCACCCTGGGCCTGTCGATGGCGGCCGCACCGGTAGCGGCTGCCCAGGCGCCCATTCACTTTGCCGACCTGAATTGGGAAAGTGGCAGCCTGATCACCGAAGTTCTGCGGTTTATTGTCGAGAAAGGCTACGATTTACCCACCGACACCTTGCCCGGAACCACCATTACCCTGGAAACCGCCCTGGCGAAAAATGATATCCAGGTGATTGGCGAGGAGTGGGCGGGCCGCAGCCCGGTGTGGATCAAGGCGCAAGCCGAAGGCAAGGTGGTTGGCCTGGGAGATACCGTCAAGGGTGCGACCGAAGGCTGGTGGGTGCCGGAATACGTGGTCAAGGGCGACCCGGACAAGGGCATTGCGCCGCTGGCACCTGAGCTGCGTAGCGTAAAGGACCTGGTGCGCTACAAGGACGTGTTCGCGGACCCGGAAGCCCCGGGCAAGGGGCGGTTCCTCAACAGCCCCATCGGCTGGACCTCGGAAGTGGTCAATAAGCAAAAACTCAAGGCTTACGGCCTGGACGCCAGCTACGTCAACTTTCGCAGCGGTTCAGGCGCGGCGCTGGATGCCGAGATTGCCTCGTCGATCCGCCGTGGCAAGCCGATCCTGTTCTACTACTGGTCGCCAACCCCCTTGATGGGGCGTTACAAGTTGGTCCAGCTGGAGGAGCCGGCGTTCGACGCCGAGGCCTGGAAGACCCTGACCGATGCCGACAATCCCAACCCCAAGCCCACGCGTTCGTTGGCGTCCAAGCTGAGCATTGGCGTGTCCACGCCGTTCCAGCAGCAGTATCCGCAGATTGCGCAGTTCTTTGAAAAAGTCGACTTTCCGATTGGCCCGCTCAATCAAGCCCTGGCGACGATGAGCGAGAAACACACCCCGCCCCGTGAAGTGGCGCAGGCGTTTCTCAAGGATCACCCGCAGGTGTGGAAGGCCTGGTTGACGGAGGAAGTGGCTGCAAAGGTCGAGGCCAGCCTCAAATAACCTTTCATATGAGGATCAAACTGTGGGCGCGGGCTTGTGTGGGAGCGGGCTTGCCCGCGATAGCGGTGGTTCAGCAGCCCAATGTATTGACTGACAGTCAGCCATCGCGGGCAAGCCCGCTCCCACAGTTTTAACTGCATTCCAGCCTTAGAACTGGGTCTGCACGGCCAATTCAAAGGTGCGCGGCGAGCCCAGGTAATACGCTGGCGACACATGGGCAAACTGCGCATACACCTCATTGGTCAGGTTGCGCACCCGGCCCGTCACCGAGGTGTGTTGATCGACCTTATAGGTCAGGAACGTGCCAAACAGGGTATACGCCGGCACCGTCAGGGTATTGGCATTGTCGGCATACACCTGCGCCACGTACCGCGCGTCTACGCCACCTTGCCAGGCGGGGGCGATGTCATAGGTCAGCCACAGGTTGCCCACCCGTTTCGGTACGTTGGTCGGTGTATTGCCCTTGCGCGACACCACTGCGCCGCTGGCGGTTTTCTCGTTGAAGTCATCGTATTGCGCGTCGACCCAGGCGAAGTTGCCTTCCGCCAATAGCTTGGGGGTGATGCGCAATGAGCTGGCCAGCTCGATGCCCTTGGACGACTGCGCACCCACCGCAATGCTGCGGGTGGGGTCTTGTGGATCGGTCACGGCAAAGTCTTTGCGCTCGATGTGGTAAGCGGCCACGGTGGCTGAACCACGCCCGTCCAGATAATCGAACTTGCTACCCACTTCCCATTGCTTGCCGGTGGAGACATCAAACACCTGGGTGGTGCTGGTGGGCTGTTCGGCGGCGGTGCTGTATTGCACGTAGACATTGGCCGACGGGATGAACTGGTAGGTCAGGCCCACCCGCCCGGTGACCGGCTCCCAACGGCGCTTGACGTTACCCAGGTTGTCGCGGTGGCTGGTCACGTCCAGATCGATGGCGTCATAACGCAGGCCGGTCAGCAGCGACAGCGTGTCGGTCAGGCCCAGGCGGTTTTCGACAAACAGCGCCTTGGTCGTCACGTCGGTGGTCTTGTCCTTGATAAAGCCGGGCCGGGTGCCGGGCAGGTCGTAGAAATGCCCCGGATCGTAGTGGTTAGGGTCCACCGCGTTCTTGGGGGATACGTTCAACGGGCTGTTGGTGGTGCTGTTGACCTTGTATTCGAAACCGCCGGACCAGGTAGTGGCCAGGCCGAACACACTGCTGTCATGGCGCAGCTCGAACTGGTTGCCGTTCTGTTCGCCCTGATGCCGTACCTGATAGGCCGTCGAACGGTTCACCACGCGGTTGTCTGGGCTGTACTGGTAGGTCTCCAGGTTGCGGTAGTCGCGCTGGCTGTCCAGGTGGTAGAGGGTGTTGCGCAGGGTGGTGCTGTCGTTGATCCGATAGTCGATGATCGAGCGGGCCCAGATCGTGCGTTGTTCGTAGCGGCCATCGGCGACGTTGTAGTTGTTGAAACGGTTGTACTTGTCGATCTTCAGCTCGCCGGCCTTGGGGTTGAGCACCGGGGTGCCCCAGTACGGGCTGTCTTCGTGTTCGTCCTGGTATTCCAGGGCCAGAGTGTGGGACAGGTTGGGCGTCAGGTCGCTGAGCAGGGAAAACGCCACGCTCCAGGACTCCCGTTGCTGGCGGTCGATATGGGTGTGGTTGGTGTTGCGGCTGACATCCAGGCGCGCATAGTGCTGGACCTCGGCGCCGGGCTCGGTTAGGGCGTGGTTGAGGCCCAGGGCGATGCCGGTGGTGTCGTAGCTGCCGTAGTTGATCTGGCCTTCGACGGCCTGTTCTTCGCGGTTGGCCAGCTTGGTCACGTAGTTCAGCGAACCGCCCACGGAGCCGGCACCGTTGATCAGCGAGGAGGGGCCGCCCACCAGTTCCACCCGGTCATAAATCCAGGCATCCACCGGTCGCGCCAGGCCACTGGCGACGTTGATGCCGTTGAACATCTGGGTGATCTGGCTGCTGGTAAAGCCCCGGTAGGAGATAAACCCGCCAAACCCCGGCGGCGCACTGGCGTTGACCCCAGGCAGGGTGTTGGCCGCATCCTGGAAGGTTTTGGCGCCACGGCGTTCGATATCGTGGCGGTCGGCGATGCTGATCGAAGCCGGGGTTTCCCGCACGCTCAGGCCCAGGCGCGAGGCCATGCCGCTGGATTGGTCCAGGGCCAGGCCAGGCTCGTTGGTGGCGGCGCCGTCAATGGTGGTGGGGGCCAGCTCAAGGGCCCAGGCGCTGAAAGGCAGGCAGCCGAACAGGCCCGCCAGTAGAGGTAAATGTTTCATCGGTAAATCCTGAAAAGCAGGGCTTGGAAGCAGCGCACAGCCGTCCGCGCTTCCGGGGGGAAGCTGCGCGGTGTGCGGATCAAAAAGCGCAGGTATCAGGCGTAGGCGGGCGGGGCGCGCGGATTAGCCGCAGGCCAGGTAAAACGGGTGGGAATGTCAGCGGTGAGCACCACCGCCGGAGGTGGCGCATGGGGCTGGGGAAGGACCGCGACGTTAAGGCTGGAGTTCAGCGCCGGGCCCATGCCGCCGGTGGAACACAGCGGGCAACCGAAGGCCTTGGACAGCGTGGGCAGCGACTCATCGCCCGTATTGACGGGGGCTGGCGCCTGGGTGCGTGGGTCTACCGTACAGAACTGGCCGCCAATGCCGTTGAGCTGCATGCCGACCATTTGCCCATGACCAATACTGCAGGCGAACACGTTGAACAGGACGCAGCCATAGAGCATCCAGGCAATCAACGAGCGGTCGGCACGGGCGAGTTTCATGGGCCGGCACTTTAGCATCAGACGACAAAATCCCTGCAAAAAATCTGAAAGGGACTATCCTCTTTCGCACTTTTCCAGGGGTGTCCAGCCATGAGCTTTGTTATTGCGAGGTGGGTCGTCGGGGTCTTTACGTTTATCAGCATGGTCCATGTGTACTGGGCCGCAGGCGGCAAGCAAGGCAGTACGGCGGCGATCCCGCAACTGCCCGGCGAGTTCGCCAGCGGGCCGCGACCGGCGTTCAAACCGTCAGCGCTGGGCACCTTCCTGGTGGCGGTGGGGTTGGTGCTGATTGCCTTGTTGGTAAGCCTGCGGGCGGGGCTGTTTTTCCAGCCAGTGGGGCATCAGGCCCTGCAGTGGGGGATCAGCGCGATTGCCTTGATCATGTTTGCGCGGGCGATTGGTGATTCGGAGCTGGTGGGGTTCTTCAAGAAAGTCGGCGGGTCGCGGTTTGCGCGGCTGGATACGTTTTTCTATTCGCCGCTGTGCCTGATGCTGGGGACTGGGCTGTTGGTCGTGGCCTGGGCCTGATTGACGGTATGCAGGGCCAAATGTGGGAGCGAGCAAGCCCGCTCCCACATTGTTTGGCGCGTATATTCAGAGGGATCAGCTACCGCTGTCAGTCCTGCGGCTGCTGACCTCGGCCGGTACATTTTCCCCCGCCATGCGCTTGCGGAACAGCGACGTGCGCGCCAGCAACAAGGTGGTCACCGGTACGGTGATCGACAGCAGGATCGGGATCAGCCAGCCATGCAGCACCGGCCCGGACTTGAGGGTCGAGAAGTAGATAATCGACGCCAGCGCCACGCACCAGGCGCCCAGGGTCGAGGCCAGTGCAGGCGGGTGCATGCGCTGGAAAAAATCCTTCATGCGCAACAGGCCTAGCGCGCCAATCAGCGCAAACAGGCTGCTGAGCACCAGCAGGATCGCCACGAGGATTTCTACCCACAGTGGCAGTTCACTGACATTGATCATTCGATCACCTCCCCACGCAGCAGGAATTTGGCCAAGGCAAACGAGCCGACAAAGCCGAATAGCGCAATCAACAGTGCCGCTTCGAAGTAGGTGTCACTGGCATAGCGTATGCCCAGCACCAACATCATCAACATGGCCAGGATATACAGGTAATCCAGGGCCAGGACCCGGTCCTGGGCCGAAGGACCCTTGAACAGGCGCACCAGGGTCAGGACCATGGCCAGGGAAAACAGGAACAGGCTGAGCAGGATCGCATTGGCGAGCAGGGCACTCATTCGAAGATCTCCATCAGGGGCCGCTCGTAGGCCTGCTTGAAGTGCTCGATAAACTGCGCGTCGTCATCCAGGTCGAACACGTGCAGCAACAGGATGCTACGGTCCAGGGCCAGTTCCGACCACACGGTACCGGGGGTCACGCTGGTGATCATCGACAGCACAGCCAGGCCGTTGGCGTCGCGCAGGTCCAGGGGGATTTTTACAAAGCGCGAGCGCGGCGGCCGCGAGCCGCAGGTCAAGACGCCCCAGGCCACGTGCAGGTTGGAGATGAAGACATCGCGGCCGACCAGGAAGAACAGGCGAATGATCACCCCTGGGCGACGGATCCGTACCGGCAGCGGGCGCAGCGGCGCCATCATCAGCGGTGCGAGGAAGCCAAGGATCGCCCCCAGCAGCAGGTTGCCGGGGCTGATCGACAGGTTCAGCATCAGCCACAGCACCCACAGTGCCAATGACAGCCACGGGGCAGGAAACAGGCGTTTCATGGCTGCACCTCCACGGCGGCGGCCTGGGCTTGCGGGCCCGGCACCGGGCGGGTGGCCATGACGGCCATCACGTAGTGCTCGGGGTTGTTCAGGCTGTTGGCGGTGTCCTGGGTAAAGCGCATGAGCATTTCTGCCTTGAAGGTCAGGCCAATCGCCAGGCCGAGCAAGACGAAGATCGGTATGCACTCAAAGCGGCGCAGCAGCGGCGAAGGCCGTTCTTCCGGGGTCCAGAAGCGCTGGATGCCCAGCCGCGCAAAGGCGATCAGCGAGGCCAGGCCCGAGAAGATCAGCAGCGCGAACAGGCCCCAGGCTGCCGGGCGGATCGGCTCCGTCACGGCATGGCCCAGGCCCAGGGGGTTGACCAGCGCACTGAGCAGGCTGAGCTTGCCGATAAAGCCTGACAGCGGCGGCATGCCGATGATCAGCAGGGCGCAGGCTATAAAGCTCAGGCCGAGGAAGGCCATGGTCCACGGGATGACCTGGCCGACTACGGCCTTTTGCTCATCGTCGAGGTTGGTGCCCCTGGGTGGATGCAGGGATTCCACCGGCGGTGGCAACACTTCGATTTCATCGTCCAGAGGTAGCTCATTGGCCGAGCGCGAGCGTTCGATCAGTTCCGCCAGCAGGAACAGCGCGCTCAGGGCCAGGGTCGAGCTGACCAGGTAAAACAGCGCGCCGGCGGTCAGGTTGGGCTGGGCAAAACCCACCGCCGACAGGAGGATGCCGGCCGAGACCAGGATACTCAGGCTGGCCATGCGCTCCAGGCGTTGGGCGGCAAGCATCGCCAGGGCGGCGCAGAGGATGGTGGCCATGCCGCCGTACACCAGCCAGTCACCGCCAAACAGCGCCGAGGCGCCGGCCTGCCCGGAAAACAGCAGGGTCCACAGGCGCAACACGGTGTACACGCCGACCTTGGTCATGATCGCAAACATCGCCGCCACCGGCGCACTGGCCGAGGAGTAAGCCGGGCGCCAGCCAGAAATTCAGCGGCCACATCCCGGCCTTGGCCAGGAACGCCGTGGCGAGGATCGCCGCGCCGGCATGCAGCAGACCGCGATCGGCTTCTGGCACCAGCGGGATCTTCAGCGCCAGGTCAGCGAAATTCAGGGTGCCGGTGACCCCGTAGATCAGCGCCGCGCCAATCAGGAACAGCGATGAAGCCAGCAGGTTGATCGAGACGTAATGCAGCCCCGACGACACCCGCGCCCGGCCGAACCGTGCAGCATCAGGCCGTAGGACGCAGCCAGCAGCACCTCGAAGAACACGAACAGGTTGAACAGGTCGGCGGTGAGGAAGGCCCCGTAGAGGCCCATCAACTGGATCTGGAACAACGCATGGAAGCTGGTGCCGGCGCGGTCCCAACGGGCCATGGCGAACAGCAGGGCGCTGACGCCGATGATCCCGGTGAGCACCAGCATCAGGGCCGACAACTGGTCCACCACCAGCACGATGCCAAACGGCACCTGCCAGTTGCCCGGCAGGTACACGCCAATGGAGGCAGGGCCGCCTTTTTGCGTCCAGTACAGCATCAACATCGCGATGCCCAGGCCGGTCATGCTCGACAGCAGGTTGATCTTGGCCTTGAGCGGGCGGTGTTTCTCGCCCAGCATCATCATCAGCGCAGCGGTCAGCAGCGGCAGCAGGATCGGCGCGATGATCAGTTGGTTCATCCAGCTCATTCCTTGGGCTCCCGGCCGTCCACATGGTCAGTGCCGGTCAGGCCTCGGGACGCCAGCAGCACCACCAGGAACAGCGCGGTCATGGCGAAGCTGATCACAATCGCCGTCAGCACCAGGGCCTGGGGCAGGGGATCGGTGTAATTGAGCAGGTCCTGGGGCACACCGTCCTTGATGATCGGCTCCTTGCCGATAAACAGGCTGCCCATGCTGAAGATGAACAGGTTGACCCCATAGGACAACAGGCACAGGCCCATCACCACCTGGAACGTCCGTGGCCGCAGCACCAGCCAGACGCCGGAGGCCGCCAGGACCCCAATGGCAATTGCGATGACTTCTTCCATCAGGCAGCAGCTCCTTGTGGTGGCGTGGCGGCGGCTTTCGCCTGGTTGCCGGGTTTATGGGCCCGTACCGATTGGTGGCCGAGGGCGGTGAGCATCAGCAGGGTCGAGCCGACCACCATGGCGTACACGCCGACGTCGAAGAACAGCGCGCTGGCGATATGGATGTCGCCCAGCACCGGCAAGCTCAAGTGCAGGGTGTGGGTGGTGAGGAACGGGTAGCCGAAGAACAGCGCCCCCAGTCCGGTCAGTGTCGCCGACAGCAAGCCAAAGCCCATCCAGCGCATCGGCCGCAGGTTCATCTGCGCCTCGACCCACTGGGTACCGGCGACCATGTATTGCAGGATAAACGCCACCGACATCACCAGCCCGGCGACAAAGCCGCCGCCCGGCTGGTTGTGGCCGCGCATAAACAGGTAGAACGACACCACCAGGGCAATCGGCAGCAGCAGGCGCACCAGCACCGCGGGCACCATCATAAAGCCCAGGGCGGTGTCGCTGGCCTGGCGTGGGTTGACCAGATCGGTGTCCACGTCCGGCGCCAACAGCCGCTGTTGCGCGGGCAGTTGCTCGCTTTCCTTGGGCGGACGGAAGCGGCGTAGCAGCGCATAGACGGTCAGGGCTACGGCGCCCAGCACAGTGATCTCGCCCAGGGTATCGAAGCCCCGGAAGTCGACGAGCATCACATTCACCACATTGCTGCCGCCGCCTTCAGGCAGGGCGCGGCTGAGGTAGAACGAGGAAATATCGTTGGGGGTCTGGCGCGTCAGCATCGCGTAGGACAACAGCGCCATGCCGCCACCGACCACGGTCGACAGCAGCAAGTCGCGCAAGCGTCGGATGCGCGCCTTGCGCAACGAACTCGGGAGTGGCGAGACTTCTTCGATCCGCCGTGGCAGCCAGCGCAGGCCCAGGAGGATCAGGACCGTCGTCACCACCTCGACCACCAGTTGCGTCAATGCCAGGTCCGGTGCGGAGAACCAGACAAAAGTCACGCAGGTCATCAGGCCGCACACGCTGACCATGGTCAGGGCTGCCAGCCGGTGGTACTTGGCTTGCCAGGCGGCGCCCAGGGCGCAGGCGATCGCCAACAGCCACAGGGTGACGAACACGATGGAACCCGGGATTTTCGGCCGGTCGCCCCAGCTCAGGCTGCTGCCCAGCATGGGGATCATCCCGGCAATCACCGCCACCAGCACCAGTAGGAACAACTGGGTCTGCAGGCGCTTGGTGCTGATGTGTTTCTCGATCTTGCGCACGCCACGCATCATCACCACCAGGCAGCGCTCGAACATGCGCTTGCCGTTGAAGTAGCTGATGATCGGCGGGTACTTGAAGCGCCCGCGCTTGAGTTGCTTGCGCAGCAGCAGGTACAGGACCACACCGCCGGTCATGGCCACCAGGCTCATGATCATCGGGGCATTCCAGCCGTGCCAGATCGCCAGGCTGTACTCGGGCAACACGCCGCCGACCACCGGCAGGGCGGCGGCGGCGAGGATCGAGCCCACCACCTGGGCCGGGAAGATCCCCACCAGCAGGCAGGTAAACACCAGCAGCTCGACCGGCGCACGCATCCAGCGTGGCGGTTCGTGGGGCGTGTGCGGCAGGTCGGTGGCAGCCGGGCCGAAGAATACATCCACGGTGAAGCGCAGGGCATAGGCCACGCTGAAGGTGCCGGCGATGGTCGCAATCACCGGCAGGGCGATTTCTACCCACTGGGTCGAGGAGATAAACACGGTTTCGGCGAAGAACATCTCTTTGGACAGGAAACCGTTGAGCAACGGCACCCCGGCCATGGAGGCGCTGGCAACCATGGCCAGGGTCGCGGTAAACGGGATCAGGCGCACCAGGCCGCTGAGCTTGCGGATATCACGGGTGCCGCTTTCGTGGTCGATGATGCCGGCGGCCATGAACAGCGAGGCCTTGAACGTGGCGTGGTTAAGGATATGGAACACGGCCGCGACGGCGGCCAACGGGCTGTTGAGGCCCAGTAGCAGGGTGATCAGGCCCAGGTGGCTGATGGTGGAGTAGGCCAACAGGCCCTTGAGGTCGTTCTGGAACATCGCGCAATACGCGCCGAGCAACAGGGTCAGGGCGCCGGCACCGCCGACCATCCAGAACCACTCTTCGCTACCCGACAGCGAGGGCCACAGGCGGGCCAGCAGGAACACGCCGGCTTTCACCATCGTGGCCGAATGCAGGTAGGCCGACACGGGGGTCGGTGCAGCCATGGCGTGGGGGAGCCAGAAGTGGAAGGGGAATTGCGCGCTTTTGCTCAGGGCGCCGATCAGGATCAGCGTCAACAGGACGGGGTAGAGGGAGTGGGCACGGATCTGGTCACCGGCGGCGAGCACCTGGTCCAGATCGTAACTGCCGACGACATGGCCGAGCAGCATGACCCCCGCCAGCAGGCACAAACCACCCGCACCGGTGACCATCAGCGCCATGTAGGCACCCCGGCGCGCATCGGAACGGTGGTGCCAATAGCCGATCAGCAGGAACGAGAACAGGCTGGTCAGTTCCCAGAAAAACACAATCTGGATCAGGTTGCCGGAGATCACCAACCCGAGCATCGCGCCCATGAACGCCAGGAAAAACGCAAAGAAACGCGGCACCGGGTCATTCGGCGACATGTAATAACGGGCGTACAAAGACACCAGGCTACCGATGCCCAACACCAGCATCGAGAACAACCAGGCAAAGCCATCCATGCGCAACACGAAGTCCAGGCCCAGGCCGGGCACCCAGGAGAATTCTTCGCGGATCACGCCACCGTCGGCGATCTGGGGGTAGAGCAGGGCGACTTGTACAGTACCGACCAGGGCCACAAGGCCGGCCAGCAGGGATTCAGTATTACGTGCGTTGTGCGGCAGCAAGGCCGCCAGACAGCTGCCGATAAAAGGCAGAAGCAGTAGAACTATCAGGGACATAGGCTTCTAATCTGCGGTGGTTTGGGATGCATCATACGTGCCGGAAACCGGATTACCAAACGGCAACCTGTGGCAGGATCCTACAAGATGGACCGTAAATGCCTATCTGTCGTGGTGTAGGTGCGGGCTCCTACAGGGAGACGGGCTTTCGCTCTCGCGCCTTGATCTCACTGACAATCACCGCCGCCACAATCAACACCGCCCCCACCATGGCCATCGGCGGGAAGCGCTCACCGGCAATCCGTCCGATCACCCCGGCCCACACCGGCTCGCCGGCATAAATCAGGGTGGCACGGGTCGGCGAGACGCTTTTCTGCGCCCAGTTCATCGCCAATTGGATCACCGCACTGGTCAAGCCCAGGCCGACGGCGCTGAACAGCAACACCCAGGAAAAGCCCGGCAATGCCTCGCCGGTGGGCACTACCAGCAGGAACGACAGCAGCGAGGCGGTGGCCAGTTGCACCACGGTCACCCGGCGTACATCCACCTGGCCCGCATAAGCGCTGATCAGGATGATTTCGGCGGCAATCGCAATCGCGCCGATCAACGTGGCGATTTCCCCGGGGCTGAAATTCAGTGATGCGCCGGCCGGGCCGGTCAGTAGCATCAGGCCGGCGAAGGCCAGCATAATGCCGATGCTTGGCATCAACCCCGGGCGTCGCCCCAGCACCAGCCACTGCAGCAGCGGCACAAACGGCACGTAGAGCGCGGTGATAAACGCCGACTGGCTGCTGAGGATGGTCTGCAGACCAATGGTTTGCAGACCGTAGCCAAACATGATCGCCGTGCCGATAAAGGCGCCCGCCTTAAGCTCGAACAGGGTCAGGCTGCGCAGGTTGCGCCAGGAAAACAGGCCGACCACCAGCGCCGCTGCGGCAAAACGCAAGCCGACGAAGAACATCGGCCCGCTGACGGTCATGGCGTGTTGCACCAGGATAAACGTACCGCCCCAGATCATGGTGATCAGCACCAGCACGCATTCGGCTTTGCTGAAGCGGGAAAACAGCGGGGAGGCGGTCGAGGTGGTCATGGCGGCTCTGGTCTTGCACAGGAAGGGCGCGGAACGCACAATGCGCCGCAGCTGGGCAGTATACTGCGCAACCCCACCGAGTGAGCAATATAGTGCACAAAGAAAATCCGCAACGGGCCTCGGTCCTGCAGCACGTCAGCCAGAACGTTCGACGCCTGCGCCATGCGGCCGAACTGAGCCAGACAGCCCTGGCGGAAAAGTCCGGAGTCAGCCGGCGTATGCTGGTGGCCATCGAGGCCGGTGAAAAGAACGTCAGCCTGTCCACCCTGGACCGCGTGGCCGAAGCCCTGGACGTGGCCTTCAGCGACCTGATCCAGGCCCCTGATGCCCGTGACCACAGCCGCATCAACGAACTGGCCTGGGCCGGTGAAATCGATGGCAGCAAGGCCGTGTTACTGGCCAAGGCCAGCGCCCGGCGGGAGGTGGAACTGTGGGAGTGGCGCCTGGAGCCGGGCGACCACTATTGCCCGGATCCCGACCTGGAAGGCTGGAGCGAACAGTTGTTCGTGTTCGAGGGCAGCCTGACCCTGGTGGTGGGTGACGTCGAAACCACCATCGCCGCTGGCGAGTTCTTTATGTTCCCCAGCCATCAGCCCCATGCCTATCGCAATGACGGGCCAGTGGCGGTGCGCTTTATCCGCAACGTGGTGATCTAGATCCACACATCATTGCGCTGGGTCCGTTCGCCGCCCTGATCGCCAGTGTTCAACACGCCGCAGGGTTCGACCAGCAGCAGCTTTACCTCGCCCTCGGCATACGGTTTGTGCTCGATGCCCTTGGGCACCACGAACATCTCGCCAGCCCCGAGCTGTACCGCGCCATCGCGAAAATCAATGCGCAGCGCGCCCTCAAGGACGATAAAGGTCTCGTCGGTGTCCGCGTGGCTGTGCCAGACAAAATCCCCTTCGATCTTCACCACCTTGAATTGGTAGTCGTTCATCTGCGCGACGACCTTGGGTGTCCATTGCTCGCTGAACAGGCTGTATTTGTGCGCAAAGTTGACGGCGGTATAGGAGGGCATGTCCGTTATCTCTGTTGATCCGGGAAAGGCCAGACCTTAAATGCAGCGCGGCAGCAAGTATTGAATGATCGTGCGATTGTGAGTTTAAAAGAAACGTTATATTGTATCTTTTGATAACGATTCTCAGGCGTTTCGCGCTTGAGATCGCCCCGCTTATTTTCGGCTCAAGGGATTGCAGATGAACCAGTTGCACGGGATAGCTCCGCGGTTTCCCACATTTTTGGCGGTGGGCTTGGTGTCGTCGCTCACCGGCCTACCTGCTGCTGCAGCGCAAGATCGCGAAGAATCGGTCACCGAGCTTGAAGCCATACGAGTCAGCGCGCCGCTGAACAAGGCCCTGGAAGTAAATGCCGGTGGCTTCGGCGCCAAGGACGCCATGGAAATCCCCCTGGCCATCCAGAGTTATTCCAACAAGACCATCGCCGACAGCTCCGCGCGCACCGCCGTGGATGTGCTGAGCCTCGACCCCTCGGTGCTCAGTTCGTCGGGCGGCAGCGGCTTTGACAACTTCCGCCTGCGCGGCTTTGCCATGGACAACTTCAACACCATCCGCCGCGATGGCCTGACCCTGGCCCCGCACCACGACGTACCCCTGGAAAACGTCGAGCGCATCGACGTGCTCAAGGGCCCATCGGGTTTCCTCTACGGTTTCAACTCGCCGGGCGGCACCATCAACTACATCCTCAAGCGCCCGACCCTGGAGCCGCTGCTCAATGTCAGCGTGCAAGGCTCGTCGTTGCTCGGCCGCTACGTGGCGATTGATACCAGCGATTCATTCAACGACGGCGCCTTTGGTTATCGCCTGAATGCCGGCTACGAGAAAAACGGCGACTTCGACCACGCCCGCGACATGGAACGCAAGTTTATCGGCCTGGCCACCGACTTCCGTCTGAGCGACCGCGCCCTGTTGCAGTTGAACGCCGACTGGTCGCGCAAGTCCACGGTCGCCGACCCATTGCTGCGTGCCGACCAGAGCGGCCGCGCCAACCCTCTGGACCCGTCCAGCTACGTGCTGCCACCCAAGGTCAATCGCCGCGATCTATTGACCGGCTCCTGGTTCCGTCACCAGACCGAAGGCGCCAACCTCGACGCCAAGTTCGAATACGAGCTGGATGACAACTGGACCTCCGTGACCCAGGGCAACTACTCGCGGGTCGAGCGCCACGGCGGCTATAACGACCTGTTCGGGATCAAGCCCAACGGCGATATCGGCTCGGCCGACTTTTACGTGTCCCGTGGTGAAGTGTTCAGCACCTGGTCGCTGCAGTCGTACCTGGCCGGCAAGTTCGCCACCGGCAACATCTATCACGACGTGTTCTTCGGCACCGGCTACAAGCAGTTCAAGGACGTCAGCCCGTTCTGGGATTTGGTCGACAGTGGCACTCCAGGCATCGGCATTGGCGATGTCTCGGTGGGTAATATCCGTCACCCGGTCAACCCGCCCAAGTGGCACTTCGGCTCGGAACAGCCCACTGACTTTGTGTCCTCCATCAAGGAGACCTCGGTTTTCGCCAGCGACCTGATTTCCCTTACCGAACAGTTCCAGGTGATGGTAGGCGGGCGTTACATCTGGTACCGCGCGGATAAACTCTCAGCCACCGCACCTTCGCAGAGCCACGACGTGTTTGTGCCCAGCGCTGCGCTGATCTACCGGCCCTGGGACAGCGTGATGACCTACGTCAGCTACTCCAAAGGCTTTGAAAAAGGCGACTACGCCCCCCAACACGCGACCAACGCCAACCAGCCCACCGACGCCATCGAGTCCCAGCAATACGAGGTGGGCCTGAAGCTGGACCTTAACGATCGCCTGAACCTGGGCCTGGCGGTGTTCGATATCCGGCGCAAGGCCAGTTACCTGAACACCAGCAATACCTATGTGAGCAACGGCGAATACCACCACCGTGGCGCCGAGCTGACCCTGTCCGATCGCGTCACCGACGCCCTGACCCTCACCGCCAACGCCGCCTACCTGACCACGCGCATGGAAGATGTGGATGACGTCACCGTGGACGGCAAGCGCACTGAGAACGTGCCCAAGTGGAAAGGCGCGGTCGGCGCCCTGTACACCGTGGCCGCTGTGCCTGGCCTGTCGTTGGACAGCACCCTCAGCTATGTCGGCAGCCGCCCGGTGGATGCGCAGAACAGCGGCTACATCCCCAGCTACACCTTGCTCGACGCCGGTATCAGCTACCGCTCGAAACTGGCGGATACCCCGGTGACCTATCGCCTGCACGGCAAGAACCTGACCAACAAGTACTACTACGCCAGCGCCTATTACCTGGGCGGGCTGGATGTGGGGCGCGAGCGCGAAGTGTTCCTGTCGGCCAAGTTCGAGTTCTAGAACCATGACGTATTCCAGTTCATTGCCCGGCCTGCGCCACCTGTGGGTCGAGCGCCTGCTTGAGCGGCACGCGGGCACGTTGACCGAGTTGGTCGATGGCCTCGGCTCGCCGCTGCATCTGGTGTGCCCACAGGTCTTTCACGCCAATGTCGAAGCCTTCCAGCACAGCTTTACCCAGGCCCAGGTGCGCGGCAGCGTGTTGTTTGCGAAAAAGGCCAACAAGGCCAACTGTTTTATCCAGGCCTGCGCGCAGTGTGCGATTGGCGTGGATGTGGCCAGTGTCGGTGAGTTGCAAAAGGCCTTGGCGGGTGGGGTGGCTGGCACTGATATCGGCGTGTCCGGGCCACGTAAGAGCGATCAGCTGCTCGGGCTGGGCCTGAGTCATCAATGCCTGCTGGCGGTGGACTCGTTGGAGGAACTGCTGCGTATCCAGCAATTGGCGCTATCCCTGCGCCAACGTGCGCGTCTGTTGTTGCGCTATTGCCCCAGCAGCCAGGCCCATAGTCGTTTCGGCCTCAACCCACGGGAGTGCGACCAGGCCCTGGTGTTCTGCCGCCAGCACGTGGCGAACCTGGACTTGCAAGGCTTCTCGTTTCATCTGGGCGGCTACGACACTGCCCAGCGTGCACACGTCGCCAGCCACTTGGTCGACCTGTGCCGGGCCAGCGAGCTGGACAACTGCCGCACGGTCAACCTGGGCGGTGGCTTTGCCGTGCGCTATGTCGACCCGGCGCAGTGGCAGGCCTTTCTGGCCGAGGACTGCGCCGAGCGCTATCACAACGACAAGGGCTTCGCCGGCTTCTATCCCTATGGCGCGCTGCGCGCGGGGGCCGAGGCCCTTGACGATATCCTCGCCACGCCCGTCAGCCCCGGCCTGAGCCTGGCGCAAAAGGTCATCGAACACGGCGTGCGGCTGATTATCGAACCCGGCCGCGCCTTGCTCGACCAGGCCGGTATCAGCGTGTTCCGCGTGCAGGGCGTCAAGGACCGCACGGCCAGTGATGGTTATGCCCAGGTCACTGTGCAGGGCAGCAGCTTCAACCTCTCCGAACAGTGGTTCAACAGCGAATTTCTACCCGACCCGCTGCTGTTGCCGGCCTCGCCACGGCCGCGGTCGCCGTTTGTCGCGTGTATTGGCGGGGCCACCTGCCTGGAGTCGGACATGCTGACCTGGCGCAAAGTCGCCTTCGACTACCCGATCCAGGCGGGTGACTTGCTTATCTACCTCAATACCGCCGGCTATCAGATGGACTCCAACGAGTCGCCTTTTCACGAAGCGCCCTTGCCACACAAAGTGGTGCTGGAGCTGCGTAACCCACACCTGCGCTGGAAGCTGGACAGCCTGGCTTAATCGTAAAGCCACTCAACAAGGAGCCTCGAGTGAACAGTTTGAATAAACCCGCTGCCCCCGCCGACCTATGGGTGCTGCCCCAGGCGGCGCTCGAAGACCTGGGGGTGAGTTACCGTGAAGTGCTGCAGGTAGTCGAGCAGGCGTACAAGGCCTTGCGCAATGGCGACTCGCAGAACCCGCTCAAGACCATTGTCGAACCGATGGACCGCCATTCCATCAGCTACTCGATGGTTGGCCGGGATGGCGCCAGCCACACCGTGGGCTTCAAGGTGGTGTACGAGCATGACCCGCAGCGCACCCGCGATGCCTATCAGTTCCACTCGTTTATCTTTCTGTGTGATGACCGCACCGGCCGCCCGATTGCCTTGATGGACGTGGTCAAGCTCGGCCCGTTGCGCACCTCGGCCACCTCGGCGTTGATGGCCAGGGCCGCCTGCCCGAATGCCCGCAGTGCCCTGGTCGTCGGTACCGGCGTGCAGGGGCAGGTGGCGTTGCCCATGTTGCTCGCGGCCATGCCGGACCTGGAGCGTTTGTATGTCTACGGGCACTACGCCGAAGGCCTGCGCGCGGTGCAAGACACCCTGCACAAACACTACCCGCTGCGCGATGTGGTGGTGGTCGATGACCTGCCGGCGGCGGCTGGCGAGGCCGATATCATCCTTGGCGTCGCCGGGCTTTCGGCGCGCCAGCAAGTGCAGCGGGCCTGGCTCAAGCCCGGCGCCGTGGCGGTGCTGGTGGGTTATGGGATTGACGCCGACGTATTGCATGGCGCCGACTACCGCATTGCTACCGACACCGCGCAGATGCAAGTCACCAGCGCCGACCTGGCGGCCGCCGACGGCAGCCTGCCCGCGGTGGACGCCGAGCTGCCGGACATCCTTCTGGGCCTGGCACCCGCACGCCGCCATCCCGACGATGTGGTGTTCGCCTACAACAGCGGCATGGTGGTGACCGATGTCGCCCTCGGGCGCTTGATGGCCGACCGCGCCCTGACGCAGAACCGTGGGCAGAGGGTCCAACTATGGTCGGCCTGACTGCCGCACAACCCGGCGCCTGGCGCGCCGACAGCCGGGCTCTGCTGTTGCTGGCGCTACCCCTGATCCTGACCAACCTGGCCTATGTGGCCCTGACCACCATCGACATCGTGGTGCTCGGCATGCTGGGTGCCAAGGAGCTGGCAGCCGGTGGCCTGGCCATCGCGCTGTTCAACCAGTTTCGCACCACCGGCACCGGGCTGGTCACCGGCGTCAGCAACCTGGTGGCCCAGGCCAATGCCCGGGGCGATGAAGCCCAGGTGCGGGCGTTGCTGGTGGCGGGGCTGTTCTGGGCGACCGTCAGCGGCCTGGTGTTTATGGGCGTGTTGCTGGGGTTGCGCCAGCCGCTGACCTGGCTGGGCCAGGATGCCAGCGTGGTGGCCAATGCCATGGACTTCCTGATGATCATTGCTCCTGGCCTGCTGCCTTGCCTGTGGTTCCAGGCGCTGCGCCACTTTACCGTGGGCCTGAAATTCCCCGGGCCGTTGCTGGCGATCACCCTGGTGTCGATCTTCCTCACGGCGGCGCTCAACTACGTGCTGGTGTTCGGCAAGTTCGGCGTCCCGGCCTACGGGCTGGCGGGGGTGGCAATCACCAGCGCCGTGGTGTTCCTGCTGTCGTTCCTGATGTTCTTCGCGGTGGTACTGACCCATCGGCGCCTGGCCGGTTACTTCAAACTGGCGCACTTGCGCTTTTCGCCGGCGGCGATCAAGGCCGTGTGGAAGCTCGGGCTGCCGATTGCCGGGACCTATGCCAGCGAGGCCGGGTTCTTCAGCGTACTGACCCTGCTGATCGGCACCCTGGGCATGGAGGCGCTGGCGGCGCAGACCGTGCTTAACCAGATCATCTACATCGTGTTCATGTTCTCTGCGGGCATCTCCCATGCCGCCTCGATCCACATCAGTGAGGCCTGCGGCACCGGGCAGTATCAGCGCGCGCGTCAACTGGGGCGCCTGGGCCTGGGCCTTGGGGTGCTGGTCATGTTGCTGTTCGCCATTCCTTACGCGTTGCTACCCGAACAGGTCATCGGCCTGTTTATCAGCACCGAGCACGCCAACAACCTGGATGCGGTGCGCCTGGCCACCACCGGTTTGTTGATTGCCATCGTCCTGCAGGTGTTCGACGCCAGCCAGAACATCGGCAACGGCATCCTGCGCGGCATCGGCGATACGGCGGGACCGCTGCGCATTTCCCTGTTCGGCTACTGGCTGGTGGGGCTGCCCGCTGCCTGGCTGCTGGGCATCGTCAGTCCTTACGGGATCTTCGGCGTGTGGGCCGGATTGGCGATAGGCCTGGCGGCTACCGCGTTGCTGCTGATTGTCTCGTTTGAACGGCAACTCAAGGCGCTGGACCGCGCGGGCGCCGTCGCACTGTCATAACAAGGAGGTGTTCCATGCATCAAGACGACCCTGCATACCGCGTCGAGGCGTTGGTGCGCCCCAGCGTGCGACGTTTGCCCCTGTACGACCCGGGCGCCGATCCACATCAGCTCGGTACGCCGACGGTGATCAAGCTGTCCAACTGCGAAAACCCGCTGGGCATGTCGCCGGCTGCTGCAGCGATGCTGGCGCATCATGGCGGGGCAGGGCTGGAACGCTACCCCGACCCCAGTGGCCGGGCCCTGCGGCAGCTGATCGGCGGCCAGTTGGATGTGGATCCTGCGCGGGTCATCCTCGGCAACGGCTCGGAAAATATCCTCGAACTGTTGTGCCTGGCGCTGCTCGATCCCGAGGACCGGGTGGTGACCCAGCAGCCCTGTTTCAGCCTGCATGAAAGCCTGCCATTGATGATGGGCGCGACGGTGGACAAGGTGCCGCTCAACCCGGATTTCAGCGTTAACCTGCAGGCCTGGGCCACGGCCCTCGAGCAACCGGCGAAGCTGTTGATGCTGAGCACCCCCTGCAATCCGGTGGGCACGGCGCTGTCCAGCGCTGAACTGACGGCGCTGGTCGCCGCCGCTCACCCCGACACCTTGTTGGTGATCGACGAGGCGTATTTCGAATTCGTCGAGGACGCGGCTGACGCCCTGGCGATCCTCGACGCGCAGTCGCGGCCGTGGATCATCCTGCGCACGTTCTCCAAAGCGTATGGGCTGGCGGGGCTGCGGATCGGCTATGGCATCGCTTCGCACCACAGCCTGATTGATGCGCTGCACCGGGTGCGCACGCCGTACAACGTCAATCAACCGGCCCAGGAGGCCGCCAAGGCCGCCTGGCTGGACCCGCAACACGTGATTCGCAGCCGCGAGTTCGTCGCCATCGAGCGCCAACGCCTGACCCAGGGGTTGCAGGCCGCGGGTTTTCGCGTGGCACCGTCCCAGGCCAATTTCCTGTTCATCGACACCGCCTGCAACGCCCTGGAGGTGGTCGACGAATTGCTCAAGGACGGGATCATCGTCAAGGCCTGGCGCGAGCCGGGATACACCAGTTTTATCCGCGTGTCCCTGGGCCTGGCCCAGCAAAACCAGGCGTTTCTCGCCAGCCTGCAACGCGCCGTCGCGACCCTGGCCGGGTAAGCGCCGCGCCGGTTTTTCATACTGCCCAGAGGTTGTCATGATCAAGACTTGCCTGTCCGAACTGATCGGCGATACACCGCTGCTCAAATTGTGCGTCACTGAAAACGGCAGCTGCGTGCTGCTCAAGCTGGAACAATTCAACCCCACCGGCACCGCCAAGATCCGTATGGCCCGGCAGATGCTCGACGAGGCGCAGGCCTCGGGGCAGCTCAAGCCGGGTGGGCGGATTGTCGAGTCGACCTCGGGCAACACCGGATTGGGCCTGGCGCTGCTGGCCGCCGAGCGCGGCTACCGCTTCACTGCCGTGGTCGACGAACACGCCAGCCCCGACAAACTGCGGGCGATGCAAGCCTTTGGTGCGCAGTTGGTGCGGGTCGGCGACCCCGGTGGCGGGCTGTCCACCGCCGACCGCGATGCTACCGCCGAGCGTATTGCCACGGAGCAGGGCGCCTACTGGACCCGCCAGCACCACAACCCGGCCAATGCCAATGGCTACACGCAGCTGGCAGCGGAATTGCGCGCAGTGCTGGGCGATGAAATCCACTACCTGGTGGGCGCCGTGGGCACCGGCGGCTCGTTGTGCGGCACTGCGCGTGCCTTGAAACGCCATGCCCATGGCCTGCAGGTGATCGGCGTCGAACCCTGCGGCTCGGTGATCTTTGGCGGCCCCGGTGCGCCGTATCATCAGTCCGGCACCGGCACCCCGGAGGGCGCAGAAATCGGCGCCGTGGTCGACTACGCGTTGATCGACAAAGGCCTGACTGTCAGCGACGCCCAGGCCTTCGAAACCGCGCGCTACCTGGCGCGGCATTACGGTCTGCTGCTCGGCGGCTCGGCCGGCGGGGTGATCTACCAGGCCCTGCGCGAGGCCTGGCATGCCCCGGCCCACAGCGTGATCGTGGCACTGGTGTGCGATGGCGGCGAAAAATACCTCGACACGGTGTTCAACGACCAATGGATGGCGGATCGGCAACTGCTGGCGCCCCAGGTTCATCGTGAGCTTGAGCAATGGTTGAGCGCGCTGCCCCAGGTCAAACAGCAAGCCTAGCGGCTTGCCTGGGGCGCCGGCCTTCGCTACTGTGGCGCCCCGCCTGCGTGAGCCCCGCCATGAGTGACACCACTGTCGAACTGATCCAGACCGGCCCTGAACAGGCCGAACTGATCTGCAACCTCTACCAGTTTTATGCCTATGAATCCTCCGATTGGGAGCAGGAAGACGTCGAGCAGGACGGCCGTTTCTATATCCACGAGGAACACCTGGCGCGCTACTGGCAAGAGCCGCAATGGAGCGCCAATCTGCTGCTGGTGGACGGTTACATCGCCGGTTTCCTGTTGATCGAGCGCAGCGAGCTGCCGGGGATCAATGCCCTGGAACTGGCTGACCTGTTTATCTTGAAACGCTATCGGCGCAAGGGCATAGGCCGCGCCCTGGCCACCCAGGTGTTGACCAGCGGCGAGACGGACTGGCTGGTGCGGTTCTATGACCAGGACGAGGCGTCCCAGGCGTTCTGGCGCAGCGTATTGGACAACCTGCCGCGCCCGGTGCAGGCCATCGAGCTGGATGATGAGCCGCAGTTGCTGAGCTTTTTGGTGACCCGGGCGGTTGTTCACTGACGCAGTCCGTGCGGACTCGTGTGGGAGCGGGCTTGCCCGCGATAGCGGTGTATCAGTGGATGTGTTCGGTACTGACCCACCGCTATCGCGGGCAAGCCCGCTCCCACAGAGGGTATGTGTTTGTTTGAATTACCGCTGATTTACGTGGGTTGAACGGTTGGGCGGCTATGCTGGTCAACTGACCTTCAATGTCGACGCAAAGAGGTGACCGCAATGGCCAAGACTTACAGCTACGCCGCCCGTGACGCCAAGGACGCCCTCAAACCCTTTACCTTCGAGCGCCGCGCCCCCGGGGCCGACGATGTTCAAATCGACATCCTCTACTGCGGAGTGTGCCACTCCGACCTGCACACGGCGCGCAATGAGTGGAACAACACCCTCTACCCATCGGTGCCGGGCCATGAAATCGTCGGCCGGGTGACGGCGGTGGGGGCCAATGTCAGCCGCTTCAAGGTCGGTGACCTGGCCGGCGTCGGCTGCATGGTCGACAGCTGCCAGCACTGCGCATCCTGCGCCGAGGGCGAGGAGCAGTACTGCGAGAACGGCTTTACCGGCACTTACAACGGCCCGGTGTTTGGCGGTGAAAACACCTTTGGCGGCTATTCCGACAATATCGTGGTCAAGGAGAAGTTCGTCCTGCGCATTTCCCACGATGAGGCGCAATTGGCGGCCGTGGCGCCGCTGCTGTGTGCCGGGATCACCACCTACTCGCCGCTGCACCATTGGAAGGTCGGCCCTGGACAGAAGGTCGGCGTGGTCGGCCTCGGCGGCCTGGGCCATATGGCGGTGAAAATCGCCCATGCCATGGGCGCCCATGTGGTGTTGTTCACCACCTCGCCGAACAAACGCGAAGACGGCCTGCGCCTGGGGGCTGACGAGGTGGTGGTGTCGAAGAACCCGGACGAAATGGCCAAGGTCGCCAATAGCCTGGATTTCATCCTCAACACCGTGGCCGCGCCCCATGACCTGGACGCGTTCCTCAACCTGCTCAAGCGCGACGGCACCATGACCCTGGTGGGCGCGCCAGACAGCCCGCACCCGTCGCCTTCGGTGTTCAACCTGATCTTCAAACGCCGCAGCCTGGCGGGGTCATTGATTGGTGGCATCCAGGAGACCCAGGACATGCTGGACTTCTGCGCCCGGCACGGGATCGTCTCGGAGATCGAGATGATTGATATCCAGGGCATCAACGAATCCTACGAGCGCATGCTCAAGGGCGATGTGAAGTACCGTTTTGTGATCGACATGGACAGCCTCAAGCGCGAGATCCAGGCGGCCTGACCTTAATCTGGCGGTGGGCGCTGGGTTGTTTGTGATGGTCATGAGTCTTTACGCAGCGCTCTTTTTGGGTTGTTGGGGTTGTGTACATATCCGTTGTTGCGGTTATGGCGGCTATTGGTTCCGCCCTTACGGCGGGTCACTTTCGAAGAGCGCGAAAGTAAGCAAAGCGCTCTTGCCCCACCACTCGGCACCTCGCCTAGGCTCGGTGTGCCCGTCATCCGACATTGATTTGGGGGCCGCCGCGATGGGCCATCCATGGCCCAGCGCGGCTAACCCGGCGTCCTGCCGGGTTACCCCCCAAATCAAAATCGGATGACGGCCAGCGTGGTTTAACGGGGCGCCTCAGATCAAAAGCAAAGCGAGGCGGCCTGACAGCCGACCTGATCGTCGAAGCGTGCGCATATACCTGTGGGAGATTCTATGGTTTTGGGGAAGCCCCCCAAACCGCTTTTGACTGGTATTCGCTCAGGTTTTTCATGAGCGAAAAGGCGATGCGCGCCAGCTTGCGGCCAATGATGACCAGGGCTTGAGTCGTTTTCAGGCCCCTGGCCAGATAACCCTCGTATAAAGGTTTCCAGGCTTCTGACCTGATACCTGCTGACGCCGCGTTATGCAGCAATCTGCGTATCTCTGAATCTCCCTTCTTGCTCAATGAGCGGCGTCCGCTCATTTGCCCAGAATCGGATACTCTCAAGTCCATTCCCAAGAACGCGATGTAAGCGTCAGCACTTTCAAATTCTCCTCGCTGAAACGCCATTACCAGGGCAACTGCTGTCAGAAACCCAATGCCCTCGACGGCTTGGCAGCGCTTGACCTGATGCAAAAGCCCCGCCTCAGTAACAGCATCTAATATCCTTTTCTCAATGAGCCCCTCATGCCTATCAAGACACGCTGAAATGCTCTTGGACGAGGCCTTGAGTGATGGCTCGCCCGCCCAGCTCTGATTCAGTGCAACACGCATTTTCACCAGCGCTGCGCGTCGACGCAGCAAGCTTTGAAGCTTGGATAAATCTTCGGCGGCGATTCCAGGCGCGTAAATCAGCCTGTTCATTCTTCAAGTAGCGAGCCAGCAACTGCGCATCACTGAAGTCTGTTTTAGCGCGACCACCTGTGCCTTTGCGGTAATGGCTAAGGCGATATCCATCAATCACGTAAACGATATGGCCCATCGAATGAGCCAAGTTGACGGTATCCACGTGATAGATATTGGTGGCTTCAATTGCGATGGCGCTGCCCGCAGGCAAAGACTTCAGCCATGCCTTCAGCTCGCTTTTCTTGTTCGATACGATCTTTGTTTCAGCAGTTTCACTTTGATAAACAACTACTTCGGCTTTAGCGACATCCACTCCAATGATTGATTGCGAGACAGTCATTGCCATGAGAAAAGCTCCGGGTTAGGGTTTACGGGCTTGTCGGGGCTTCACCGTTGCGCTGGCTTGCTTCTATCGTCGGTCATGGCCGATGCATTCCTTATCGGCGCTTTGGTGAAGGGGTGGGACGAAGTCTCCCACGGTCTGTACTGGCTAGAGTCAGATGCTGGCTTTTAGTCCCACCACCCCTACAAGTCTAACCATACAAGCTGGCTTGCCTGCGATGGCGGTGCATCAGCCAATACATTTATCGACTGATACACCGCCATCGCAGGCAAGCCAGCTCCCACAGGGAATGCAGCTTCGCGCTCTGGCTCTGCTGTTGCTCTGCTTTTGATCTGAGGCGCCCCGTTAAACCACGCTGGCCGCAGGCAGGTATTGCGCAGTGGGCACCCCGGCATGGATGCCGGGGTAGCCGCGACACGGCCATGGATGGCCGATCGCGGCGGGCCCACGGAGCAATGCCTGACTGCGGGCATGCCGAGCCTAGGCGAGGCACCGAGTGGTGGGGCAAGAGCGTTCTGCTTACTTTGGCGCTTCTCCAAAGTGAGCCGCCGTAAGGGCGGAACCCTAAGTGGCCGTAACCGCAGCAACGGATATGTACAAAACCCCAGAAAAGAGTTGTGTAGATACCTATGCTGCGATGGCGGTGTATCAGTCGCCGCATGTATCGGATAACCCGGCGCAATCGCCGGTAAACCAGCCCCTACAAGGTTTTTTGGCCCATCAGCGGGTGGTGTAGGGCAACAGAAACACCACGCCAAGCCCAGCCAGCGAAATCAAGCCGAACCACGCCACCGGCCCCATGGCCCAGCCCCACCCCAGTACGCTGACGGCAAAACTCGCCGCCAGCATCCCCCAGCCCAGCACTCGCAGGCCACGTCGTAGCACCGGCGAGGGCAGGCGCTGCATAAGTTGTTTGTAATGGCGCTCCAAGCCCAGGCATAACCCCGCCATCCCTGCGCAGGCCAGCAACAACGCGACTATCAACGCCATCTCAATTGACCTCTGCCACAGCGTGCTTGGCCACGCGCCGGGTGCTGCGTTCCTTGGGCGCCTGGTACAGCTTCCAGCACGGCCAGGCCAGCAGCAGGCCGAGGGCGACGCTGGTCAATTCCAGGTAGACGTAATCACCCAGGCTTTCCCCCAGCAGATTCAGGGCCGGCAGGCCGATACACAGCACTGCCGCCAGGCCCAGTTGCTCGCGCCAGGCACTGCGCCAGGGGCGGACAATCGCATGGCCCAGGCTCAACAGCCACACCAGGAAAAACACCCGCACTTCCCAGCCACCGCGCTGGGCCAGTTCCACTGGGAGCAAGCGGTTGGCCCACAACAAGGCCACGCACGCCACCGTCAGCCCGGCCACCACCGCCACATTCAGGCGTTCGGCGATGTGGTAGAGCAGGGCGCCTAGAGCGCCTTCGCCATCGTGGCGCCGGCGGCGTTTGACGGTAAACAGCACCACGCCGGTTGCCAGCATTGCGCAACTGGCCAGGCCGCAGACAAAGTACAACCAGCGCATGGAGTAGCCGCCGAACTGCGCAAAGTGCAGGCCGGCCATGACCTTCTGGGTCAACAGGCTGGGCCGACTGACCGCAGGCTGGCGCAGGACGGCACCGCTGACCCCGTCAAACAGCATGCTCTGGCCCTTGGTCAGCTCGATGCGGTTGCCCAGTACCGGCCGTACCTCGATGCGTGCGTCGCTGCGGCCGGGGTTGTGGATCGACAAGCTGGACACCGGCCCCATGGCCCGCTCGGCCTCGGCCAGCAGCGGTTCCAGTGCCGTCAGCTCGGCTGCTTCGCTGTGTTTGGGGCGTTCGCCGCGCACTTGTTGTTCGGCGGGCGCGCCACGCAGGGCGCGGAAGAGGTTGTCGCGGTCACCGTCAAACAGCGCGTCCACCGCCGCCGGCATGTAGATCAAATAGAAGATCACCAGCCCGGTATAGGTGATCATCAGGTGAAAGGGCAGCACCAGCACCGCTGTCGCGTTGTGCGCATCCAGCCATGAGCGCTGGCCCTTGGCGGGGCGGAAGGTGAAGAACTCCTTGAAGAATTTCTTGTGGATCACGATCCCGCTGACCAACGCGACCAGCATCGCCATGGCGGCCAGGCCGACCGTCCAGATCCCCAGGTCGCGCGGCAGGTTGAGGGTAAAGTGGAAGCGGAAGAAAAACCCGCCCCCGGCAGTTTCGCGCACGGCCAAGGGCTCGCCGGTGTGTGGGTCGAGCGCGGTGCCGCCGCCACGTCGTTGTTCGCCGGCCGATACCGTCAGGGTGTCGGAGCGTTCGCCGGGCAGGCCGATGTTCCAGGTCTTCGCCTCGGGGTGCTGGCGCGCCAGGTAGTCGAGGGCCTGCTGCGCGGCGGCGCTTTGCGACAGGGTCGCGGTGGGGATTTCCGGGCGCATCCAGCCGTCGATTTCCTTGTCGAACACCGCCAGGGTGCCGGTCAGGAAGATTGCAAACAGCAGCCAGCCGAACACCAGCCCGCTCCAGGTATGCAGCCAGGCCATGGCCTGGGTCAGGGTCTTGCGTTTCATCCCAGCACCTCGCGCCAGTGTGGCCAGAAACCGACGGCAGCCAGGGGCAGCGCCAGGGCCATCCCGGCCCACGCACGCCAGGCGTTGCGACAGGCAAAGGCCCAGAGGATCGCCAGGGTGTAGATCAAGAAGGACGGCAGGCTGGCGACCACCAGGGCATCCACCTTGTCCATGGGCAACAGGCGCGCCAGGGCGGCGGTAAACGCATAGGTAAACAGGTAACCGCCGATCAGCGCGGCGACTACCCGCGAGAGGGTCGGCCAGGCAGGGGATTTGCTTTTCATGGAGGGCTCATCAGCATCAGGCCAGGCAACACCATTGCCCTGGGGGGCAGGTTTGTGTGGGAGCTGGCTTGCCTGCGATGGCATCTCCTCGGAATGACCTGCTAGACCGAGGCGTCTGCATCGCAGGCAAGCCAGCTCCCACATAGACCGAGTGGGTCACAAGAAACGTATGGCTCGAATGCTAGTGATTCTCATATGGGAGTAAACGCAATTTACAACTTATACACTTTGAGCCGCAGGT
This sequence comes from Pseudomonas sp. FP818, assembly GCF_030687335.1. Lineage (NCBI taxonomy): Bacteria > Pseudomonadati > Pseudomonadota > Gammaproteobacteria > Pseudomonadales > Pseudomonadaceae > Pseudomonas > Pseudomonas sp. FP818. The sequence continues at coordinate 2,298,526 of NZ_CP117427.1, forward strand.
GCAGGCACAGCCCGGGCGTGGTGTTCTGTGCCCACAACTGGCCGCCTTGCAACTGCACGATGCTGCGCGCAATCGACAACCCCAGGCCATAGCCGTCACCGCCGGGGCGGGCGGCGTTGAGGCGGGTGAAGGGCAGGAAGATCTGCTCCAGCTTGTCCGGCTCGATCCCTGGGCCCTGGTCCTGGATGCACAAGTGCCAGAAATCGCCCTCCAATGCTCCGGTCAAGCGCACCACACCGTGTTCGGGGGAATGGCGGATGGCATTGCGCAGGATATTTTCCAGGGCCTGGGCCAGGCCATTGAGGTTGCCCAGCACCCAACAGTCGGCGGGCAGTTCGCAGGGCAGGCGCTCCCGCGGCCAGCCGCTTTCAAAGCAGGCGTCTTCGCGCAGCAAGTCCCACAACGGTTCCATCTCGACCGCTTCCACGGGCATCGCCGGGCGTTCGGTATCCAGCCAGACCAGCTCCAGGGTACTGCCGATCAAGCGTTCCATGCCTTGCACTTCGCGCTCCAGGCGCTGGCGCAGGGCATTTGGATCGGGCTCGCGCTCCCCGGCCACCCGCAGCCGGCTCAAGGGCGTGCGCAGTTCGTGGGACAAGTCCCGCAGCAGGCGCCGTTGCAGGACCACGGTATTTTCCAGGCGCTCGGCCATATGGTCGAAGGCCCGGGCCAATTCACCGAGTTCGTCACGGCGGTGCGTCACCTGGGGCCCGACCCGCGCCGCCAGGTCGCCGGCGCTCAGGGCATTGGCCTGGCGCCGCAGGATCACCAGCGGCGAAATCAGCACCCGGTACAACAGCACGCCAAACAGCAGGGCCAGGCCCGTCGGCAGTCCCTGTTGCAGCAGGATGGACCAGCGGCCATTGTCCTTGCGCGGGTCCAGGTGCAGGGGCAGTTCCATCACCAGGCGCGAAGCCCCGTCGCTGAACGGGATGTAGAACGTTGGCCGGCCCCCGGGGCGGCCCACCGGCCAGTCGATGCGGCGCACGAAATCCAGCTTGCGGCGTTCGATCGTGGTCAATGCCTGGGAAGACAGCGAATGGTGCTCGTCCACCACCACTGCCCACACCTGCTCGCGGGCCCGCAACGTCTTCAGGAACTCATCGACCCCCGCCGCGCCGTGGGCTTGCCAGGCCGTTTCGGCTTGGCGGGCGTAATCGGTTAGGAGTTGCCGGGTAGGGGCGGGCAACCGGGCGGTGGCTTCCCGCAGGCGCTGGCTCAAATCCACTTGCAGGCTGACCACCAGCAGGCACAACACCGCCAGCAAGCCGATCAATTTCCACAACAGCGAGTGGCGGTTGGGCAGCCTCATGGCTCCAGCCGGGTCAGCATATAGCCCGTGCTCCTGACCGTTTCCACGCGCCCGGCGGTGTAGCCGATGGCCTGCAACTTGCGGCGGATACGGCTGACATGCATGTCCAGGCTGCGATCATGCCGCGAATAGGCGCGGTGCATGACCTGCTGATACAGGAATGCCTTGGTCAGCACCTCGTCGGCATGGGCCACCAGGGTTTCCAGGACGCGGTATTCGGTGGTGGTCAGGTCGGCCCACTGTTCATCCAGGTGCACATCCGTGCGCTGTTCGTCGAACGTCAGTTGCGGATCTTCATTGCGCGCCGTGCCAGGCACCTCATGTTCATAGGCCACCCGGCGCAGGATCGCGTCGATGCGCACATCCATCTCCAACATGCTGAACGGCTTGGGCAGGTAATCGTCGGCGCCCTGGCTGAAACCGGTGATGCGGTCCTGCTCGGCACCGAGGGCCGACATCAGGATCACCGGTACCCGTTGATGCCGCCGCAGTTGCGCGAGCACCTCCAGGCCGCTGCTGCCGGGCAGCATGATGTCCATCAGGATCAGGTCGAAATCCTGGGTGCGCGCCAGCTCGACAATCCCTCCACCATCCTGGCGCAACGTGACCTCGAAGCCACGCTGGCCCAGGTGGCTGTGCAAGTGGGCGGCGAGCAACGGGTCATCCTCGACGGCAAGGATGCGGCGCGCAGCGGGGAGCGGGTGGGGGGCGTGCATGGAAGTTTCCTGCGAATGCGAATGTTTCTAAGTTGCGCATTCTGGCAAAAGTCCCGCCATATTCCTATCCATTGCGCTTTATTGCCGCATTTTCGGTTTAAGCACTGAACACGTTTGCAGCTCGGGGGGCGCTTCAAGATCCTGGCTTGTCAGGGCTTTGCGGTATTGCTAGTGTCGACGCATGACTGCCTATTGCCTCACCTCGACGACCACCACCACGACCGCTGCAAGCGGAGCGTGCGAGGTTTCGTGAGCCAATAGCAGACGAACTTCAAAGGCCCGCCAGCGATGGACAGGGCCTTTTTTCTTGTCCTTGTGTCGCTGGCTCAAACGCAAGGAGATGCACCCATGTACGCCCTGTTGATTCTCGATATGCAAGTCGGGCTAGTTCACGGCCCGGAAAAACCATGGCGCTGCGAAGCGTTGTTGGAAACACTCAATAGCCTGATGGATAAGGCCCGCCACGCCGGTGCGCCGATTTTTCTGGCGCGCCATATCGGGCCCGTGGGCTCGCCCATCGAACCCGGCAGCCCGCTGACGAAGGTGGTACCGCAACTGAAGTTGCTCGGTGGCGAAAAGGTGTTCGAAAAGCGCCGGCCCAACGTCTTTGAGTCGACCGACCTGGCTGACCAGTTGCGCGCATGCGGCGCTAGCGGTGTAGTGGTCACCGGGATGAAAACGCAATACTGCGTCGACAGCACCTGCCGTGCTGCCCGTGACCTTGGCTTCGATGCGGTACTTATCGCCGATGGCCATACCTGTTCGGACACTCCCGTGATGAAAGCCGAGCATATCGTCGCTCATCACAATGCCACGCTGGATGGGCCGTTCTGCCAACTGGTTAGGGCCGAGGAGTGGCGCTTCTAGCAGGCCCCCAGATCACGGCCGCTGCGGCTTAACCCCCGTACCGAACGTATTGCCCATCCGCACACTGGTCGCCGCCGGCGTCGACAAGCCCATCTGGTTCGGCGGCCGCTGGTGCACCGGTTTTTCCCGCGCCTCGCGGTTTTTCTGCGCTGCCTTAGCGCCCATCTGCTGGCTCAGGCATCCATAGTCAGGCGCTTTGTACCCATCCACCCTGGCCTCGACACAACCGCCCGGCGTTTCTTCGGCGTGCACGGTCGACGCCAGGCCCGCGCATAACAACAGCATCAGCAACCGCTTCATCAGAGCCTCCTGGCAGGCCCTGGGGAGTGGGCCGCTAGTGCCTGCCAGTCTAGCCCGGTGGCGCTGGCGAAACCGTGATGTTTTTTTTGCCATCACCGTAACATCAGGTTCATAAATTGGCCTCAGGATGACGCTTTTCCCAGGACACGGCAGCCGTGCAACAAGGCAGAGCAGGGGTCGAACGGTGGGCTTGGAGGCGCACGCACTGCTGCCTGGTCTTGCTGTTGGCCTGGATGTGGCTGCCACTGCCCAGGGTGCAGGCGGGTGAGCCGCCGTTGTTGCGCCTGGATCTGCCTGCGCAAGACCTGGCGCCCGCCCTGGAAGCTTTCAGCCGGGCCACCGGGATGGCTGTGCTGGTGGACCGCGAGTTGAGCGATGGACGACGTTCGATGGGTGTGCACGGGCACTACAGCGCCCAGCAGGCCCTGGGCCTGTTACTGACAGGGAGTGGCCTGATGGCGCGTTACGCACGCAGTGATGCATTCACCCTGCAGGTGCCTGAAGTCAGCCAGCCGCTGGCCAGTCGCGGGGTGTCGCCACGTAACGCCGCACGGCTCAACCGCAGTTATGCCAGCGCCGTGCAGCAGGCCGTCGAAGCCAGCCTGTGCCGTTCACCCTTGACCCGCCCCGGCAGTTTTCGGGCGCTGGTGCAGGTCTGGGTCAACCGTGACGGATTGATTGAACACAGCCGCCTGGTCAGCTCCACCGGCGATGTACTGCGTGATGAAGCGCTGGTGCGCAGCCTCGGCAGCACCTGGATAGAGCGCCCGGCACCCAGCTCGATGCGGTTGCCGTTGACCCTGCTTTTAATGCCCGATACCACAGGAAAACGCATGGAATGCACAGCACGGCAAGGAGCTTCCGGGGCATGAAGGATACCGGGCACACGCCAATGGTCAGGTTGTTCCTGGCCTCCTACGAGGACTTCAAGGTGCGTTTGCGCAAGCGCCTGGGGTCGGAGGATCTGGCCAATGACGTCCTGCATGAAACCTACCTGCGGGTCGACCGCATGGACATGCCGGCGAACCTGCAACAACCCAATGCCTATCTGTACCGCATGGCCCTGAACATTGCGGCCGACCGGCGCCAGGCCGATGCCCGCCTGCTGACCGGCAGCGAAGTCGAGGAGTTGCTCAATATCAGCGATGAAGCCCTGGACCCCTCGCGGGTGGTGGGTGGCCAGAAAGAAATCCAGTCCCTGCTCAAAGCCCTCTACGAACTGCCTGCCCGGCGCCGCAAGATCCTTATCGCCGCGCGCCTGGAGGAAGCGCCACACCTGGAAATCTCCCAGCGTTTCGGCATTTCCACACGCATGGTCGAGAAGGAAATCAAGGCCGCCCTGGGGCATTGCGCCCAGCGTCTGGAAAGAAAAGTCATCCAGCGGTTCGGTCCCGGCGCCGGAAAACCGTCTTAGTGTTGAGTCCCTGATAATCCGTGAGTACCTGCGCGCTTGAATATTTTTAGCTTTCCCACTGCCCGGGACACGCCCGACAGCCGATTGCACGGTGAAGCGCGCGACTGGCTGGTCCTCCTGACCTCGGGCCAGGCAACCGTGGCCGATGCCAAGGCCCTGCGCCAGTGGTGCGCCCAGAGCCCCGAGCATGCCCAGGCCTTCGAACAGGCCAAGCGACTGTGGCAACAATTGACCCCGGCGCTGACCGAGGCCCAGGCCCCCCGGCACTTTGGCCGGCGGGCGTTCCTCGGCGGGGCGCTTGCGGCCTCGGCGGCCCTGGTGATGGTGCACATCAGCGTGCCCGGTGGTTTTGCCGGCTTGAGCGCCGACTACCACACCGCAGTGGGCGAGCAGCGGCGGGTGGACTTGCGCGAGGGCATCAGCCTGGAGCTCAACACCCAGACCCGCATCAGCCGGCGCGAGCAGGGCATCGAATTGCTTGAAGGCGAGGTCGAGGTGCAGGTGGCACAGCCGCTGACCGTACAGGCAGGGGCGGGCTGGCTGAGCGCGAGCCAGGCGCGCTTCAATGTGCGCAACACCGACCACAGTGTGTGCGTGACCTGCATTGAAGGCTGGCTGGCGGTTGAAGTGCAGGGGCGCAGCGTGCGCCTGGACAGCGGGCGCCAGTTGACCTATGACGCGGCCGGGCTGGGCCCCGTGGTGACGGTGGACACCGAAGCCGTGATCGCCTGGCGGGAACAGGTGCTGGTATTTAATAACGCCACACTGGATACGGTGATCGACGAGATCAACCGCTACCGCCCAGGGATGTTGGTATTGCTCAACCGCGAACTGGGCAAGCGCCGGGTGCAGGCGCGCTTCAGTCTCGAACAACTGCCGGGCGTGGCGTTGCTGATCCGCGATGCCTATGGGGCCAAATGCACGGAACTGCCGGGCGGGGTGGTGTTGCTCAGCTAGCCCTGGAGACGGGGGCCCGCTCGCCACAGGTTCAGTCCAACGGCCCCAGCACTTGGCGATAGCGCTCCACCCCCTGGGGCGTCTGGCGCACCAGGGTGATTTCCATCCCCAATGGATTGTCCTGGCGATTGCCGCTCAACTGCCGCCAGCCTTTCTCGTTGTCCCACACCCGCACTTGCAGGTCGCTGACCTGGCTCAACACCGCCACCGCCTCCTTGGGCGCCGGCAGCGGGTAGCGATCCCGCGCCGGTGCGGCAGCGCGGTACAAGGTGTCGCCCTTGAGCCACCACCGCACCCGTTGCAGGCCGTCGCCGGGGGTTGGCGCGCTGCGGATCAGCTCCAGACGAAAGCCCTGGCTGTCGGAGCTGCGCACGGTCACCGCCGGCAAGGCGTCGGCGGCGGGAGGCTGGTCCTCGGTGGGTGGCGCAGCCAGTTCCACCCCGGCGCGCAGGCTGACGTCCAGTTGCAGCTGGTTCAGGGCGCGCAGCAGGCCCTGGGTCTGTTCGGTGCTGGCCTGCAAGTGGGCGTCGGCGCGGGTTACGCTGTCCAGGCCGCGCCAGGCAATCAGGCTGACCACCGCCATCAGCATGATCGCCACCATCACTTCGATCAGGGTAAAGCCTTGCTGCTCGCGGTTCATGGCTGGCTCACCACGCGCAAGGTGCCGGCTGCATCACGTTGCAGGCTGAGGCCGTGTTGCCCGTCCGAGAGCCACACCTGCAGCGGCGGATTGATCCATTCGGCATTCAGCACCAGGGTCTGCCGGGGTTCGATCCGCACCAGCATCGGCGTGGTATCCCAGGCCCGTGGGCGCAGTTGTGGGTCATCCTTGAAGTCCTCCAGCCCCCGGCCATCGTCGCGGCGGCGGCTCAAACGGTAGCCCTTGGCATCGGCGCGCCAAGTGATCGTGCGGCCATCGGCTCGGGCTTCGGCCTGGGCGATCTGCAGCACCTGGCTCAGGCGCTCGGCGTCCTTGCGCAAGCGGTGCAAGGGGTCGGGCTTGATGCTCAGGCTGATGGCCGCGCTGGCAATGCCGATGATCACCAGCACCACCATCAACTCGATCAAGGTGAACCCCTGTTGCCGGCGATTCGTCATGGGTGTGCCCTCAACGGGATCTGCCACTGAAATAAAACCGTGAGAATTGCCCTGTAAGCTGTCTGCACGGACAAACAGGAGGTCCCGCCCATGGCATTCATCCATCGCGTATCTGCCGCCCACGGCATCCAGGCCCTGGCCGTGCTGGCGACGCTGGCCGGGGTCGCTACATGGACACCGTTGTTGCTGACGTCTGCCGAGTCCCATACCCCGGCGCTTGCCCCCCAGGCATTGGCGGCGCGCAGTGATAACCCGGCGCTGCAATGGTTTGCCGACATGCCGGCGGCCCTGCAGATCAAGGTCTCCGGGGTGCTGGCCGGCGCCCAGGGCGCGGTGGCGATTCTCAGCCTCAACGACGGGCCGCCGCGCAGCTTTCTAGCGGGTGAACGCCTCAGTCCCGGCGTGCGCCTGGCGGCCATCGAGGGCGACGGGGTGGTGATCGAGCGCGGCGCTGAAAAGGTCCGGGTCAACCTCGACAAGTTGCCCGATGCCCCGGCCTTGCCCCGGCTCACTCGGCCGTAACCTGCTTTAACGCCGGCGCGCGGGCCACCAGGGTCTCAAGGCGCGCCAGGGGCGGCGCCTCGAGTGTGGCGTCCAGCACTTGCACGCTGACTCTCCAGAGGTCGCCAGCGCCTGCCACCACCTGTTCACAGCGCAGTTTCAAGCGGCCCTGGTCGCACTCGTACGTCTTGCGCCCGGGGCTGGCGCGGCCCTCCAGACGCAGTTGCGCCAGGCGACTCTGGGCCGCCAGCATGGCGATGGATTTGTCGCGCAACAGGCCATTGCTCTGGGTCATCAACCCCGCCACCCGCACAGCCGCCGCCATGGCCACGGCGATAATCGCCAGGGCCACCAGCACCTCGATCAGGGTGAAACCTTGGTTCCTATTGCGGGCGCGCATGGCTTGCTCAATGCCGGGAAACAGGCCCGCAGACTAGCCCCTGCACTTGACCGATTGGCGACCAAAGCTCCCGAGGATTTTCAATACGCCTGACATGTTGTCTTGCAACACTGCGCGACGAAAAGCACTCAAGCCAAGGAATGTCGAGATGGATATCGCGCACTTCACATCCACCCCGCGAGGCGCTCGTGGCCAGCGTGGCTTTACCCTGATCGAGATCATGGTGGTGGTGGTCATTCTCGGGATCCTCGCCGCCATGGTGGTGCCCAAGGTGCTCGACCGCCCCGACCAGGCGCGGGCCACGGCTGCCCGGCAAGACATCGGTGGCCTGATGCAGGCGCTGAAACTCTACCGCCTGGACCACGGCAGCTATCCGAACCTGACCCAGGGTCTCAAGGTCCTGGTCGAGCGCCCGGCCGATGGGAAGAACAGCAATTGGCGCGCCTACCTCGAACGCTTGCCCAACGACCCCTGGGGCCGCCCGTATCAGTACCTCAACCCTGGCGCCAACGGTGAAGTCGATGTGTTCTCCCTGGGCGCCGACGGCCAACCGGACGGTGAGGGCGTGAATGCCGATATCGGCTCCTGGCAGTTGTAAGGCGCGCCATGAACAGCCATTTGCCCAGAGCGGCGAAGCAGCGCGGCATGGCGATTATCAGCGCGTTGCTGATCGCCGCCGTGGTGGCGGTGCTTGCCGGGGCCATGCTCACCCGCCAGAGCGTGTTCACCCGCAGCCTTGAGGCCGAACAACTGCGGGTCCAGGGCAGTTGGTTGTTGCAGGGCGCGCTGCAGGCCAGCCGGCAACAGTTGTGGGACGCGCGGCGCAAAGAGGTGCTGACCCGTCTCGACCAGCCCTGGGCGCGCCCCTTTGCCGGGGTGGTCGAAGGGCGCCTGGATGACGAGCAGGGCAAGTTCAACCTGCGCAATCTGGTCAGCCAGCAGCAGCCGGATGTGGCGCAGTTGCAGAGTTTCCAACGTCTGTGCCAGTTGCTCGGCATCGACCCCAGCGTCAGCCAGCTCATCAGCCAACGGGTGCTTGCCTCCTATGCGCAGCGTGCGGGTGGCAGTGACGTGAGCAGCCTGCGTAGCACCTCGCCTGAGGCCGCGCAGACTTTGCTGCCGGCCAGGGCGCCGATGTTGCGAAGTCTTGACGACCTTGCCCTTGAGCCGGGTGTGCAGCAACGCCTGGCGGCCTATGTCAGCGTGTTGCCCGACAACACCTGGGTCAATGGCAATACGGCCAGCGCCGAAGTGCTCAGTGCGGTGGTGCCGGGGCTCAGCCTGTCCCAGGCCCAGGGGCTGGTGGCCGAGCGGGACAGCGGGCGCTGGTTTATCAACCGCGGGGATTTCGTCAACCGCTTGCGTATGCCGCAGTTGTTGGTGGACTCGGTGCAGGTGGGAATCACCAGTGAGTGGTTCCGCTGGCACGGCCGCGCGCGGCGCGAGCAGCGGCGGGTGGCAGTCGAAGCATTGTTGTATCGCCCTGAAGACCGGCAACCCCAAGTGATCTGGTGGCGGGTGGGCGCATGACGCGCTTGCGCATTGCCTTGCCGCCGCTGGCCCAACTGAGCGCCGAGAGCCTGGTGCACTACGCCTGGTTGGACCGCGCCGGGCAGGTCAGCCGGCAAGGTCAGGCCAGCCTTGGGCAGTTGGCGCAACCGCGCAAGAGCCTGGCAGCCGAGTGTTTCCTGCATCCCCGGGACAGTTTGCTGAGCAGCCTGGAGTTGCCGCAACTGCCGCCCGCTAAAGTGGCGGCAGCCGTGGCCTGCGCGGCCCAGGCGCTGATCCTCGGCCCGGTCGCGCAAATGCAGGTGGTCCACAGCCCACGGCAGAGCAACGGCCAGGTGCAAGTGGGCTGGCTGCCGACGGCTGGCCTGGAACACCTGCAGCGGGTCCTGGCCCAGGTGCCTATCAGTTTGCGCGGCCTGTACCCGGCGCCCTATGCCTTGCCTGTGCCGCCGGCGGGGCATTTGAGCGTGGCCTGCGTCGACGGGCATCTGCTGCTGCGCCAGAGCCTGCACCAGAGCGCCTTGCACCCCCTGGGGCCACAGGCCCTGGCGGAACTGGTGCAGGCTGGCGCGCAGTTGCATCAGGTCGATGAACACACGCCCGCGCGCTGGCAGGGTGTGGTCCCCGCCTGGGGCTTGCATGGCCACCTCAAGCGCGCCAGCAGCGGTGGCTGGGGCCGGGCGCTGGGGCTCAGTGCCCTGGCGGTGGCGGTCTGGACCCTGGGCCTGAACCTGTATGCCGCGCGCCAGGTGGACGAAGGGCAACAGCTCAAAGCGCGGATGATTGCCCAGGTCAAGCAGGCCTTCCCGCACTTGCCAGTGATCCTCAATCCGCTGCAACAGGCCCGGCAGCAACTGGCCGCCGGTCAAGGCGCCACCGCCGATCCCGGCCAGCGTTTCAGCAGCCTGTTGCAACTGGCGGGCAACCACCTGCCGTTTATGGTCGGCAGCGTCCAGGCGTTGGCATTTGATCAAGGCCGGTTGCACCTGGAGCTGTTGCCCGACAGTCGCAGCCCGGCCGCCCCAGGGGAGTGGCAGGCGGCGTTGACCGAGGCGGGTTTCGCTGCCACCCGCGATGAGCACGGCTGGACCCTCGGGCCGCTCGACAACACGGGAGGCGCCGATGAGTAAGTTCGGCTATCCGTACCTGCGCGGCCAGCTCCAGGGATTCTGGAGCGGCCTGGCCCTGCGCGAAAAGCGCCTGCTGGGCGGCAGCGGGGCGGTACTGGCGGGCTTTTTGGTGTGGTTGCTGCTGATTGAGCCGCCCTTGCAGCAGATTGATTTCTGGCAGGCCGAAACCCCCAAGCTGCGCACCCAGGCCGCCACCTTGCAGGTGCTGCTGCAGGGCGCCAGTGCCGGTGCGCGCGCCGGGCAAGACCTGGAAGGCGCGCTGCGCCAGGCGCTCGACGCTGCCGGACTTAAAGACCGCTATCAGTTGCAGGGCGTGGCGCCTGCCGGTTGGCGCCTGACTTTTACCGACGCGCCGGCGGATGCGCTGGTCGGTTGGCTGCTCGCCAGCCCGCGCGCATTTTCCCTGGAGGTGTCCCACGCGCGCTTGCAGCGTGTGGGCGATACCCCAGAAAACCCGGCCGGCAGCGTGTCCGGGACCGTTCGCATGGATCAGGCGCCTGGCGCTAAGGAAGCTTCATGAAGTGGTCACTTCCCCGTTCAGCGCCGTTTCGCCAGGTGGCGCCGCTGCTGTTGCTGGCGCTCAGTGCCTGCAGCCACACCCCGGCGCCCACACCTGCGCCCTTGCTGGTGGACAGCGAACTCGGCCAGCCCCTGGCCGACACCCGGCGCAATGGCGTGCCGTTGCCCGATCGCCAGCGCGAAATCAGCCCCCAGCCGCGGGTCCAGCACCCGCTGAGCAACCGCGCCCGTGGCCCGGTCGCCGCGCCGGCCAAGGTGCGCAACCCGCTGGGTGACCAGCCGGTGCAATTGAACTTCGTCGACGCCGAGATCCAGGCGGTGGTACGCGCCTTGTCCCGCGCCACCGGCCAGCAGTTCCTGGTAGACCCCCGGGTCAAGGGCAACCTGACCCTGGTCAGCGAAGGCCAGGTCCCGGCGCACCAGGCCTACGACATGCTGCTGGCGGCGCTGCGCATGCAGGGCTTCAGCGTGGTCGACGTGGGGGGCGTGGCCCAGGTGGTCCCGGAAGCCGACGCCAAACTGCTGGGCGGGCCGATCTACAACGCCGCCAGCCCCAGTGGCAACGGCATGCAGACCCGCACCTTCCGCCTGCAATACGAAAACGCGGTGAACCTGATTCCGGTGTTGCGCCCCATCGTTTCGCCGAACAACCCGATCAACGCCTACCCCGGCAACAACAGCATCGTCATCACCGACTACGCGGAAAACCTCGCACGGGTAGGGCAAATCATCGACGGCATCGACACCCCAAGCGCCATCGACACCGACGTGGTGCCGGTGCAAAACGGCATCGCCGTGGATATCGCGGCAATGGTCGCCGAGTTGCTGGAAACCCAGGGCAACGACCAGACCCAGAAAATCGCCGTGATCGGCGACCCGCGTTCCAACTCGATCATCATCCGTGCCGGCAGCCCGGAGCGCACGGAGCTGGCGCGCAACCTGATCTACAAGCTCGACAATGCCCAGAGCAACCCCAGCAACATGCATGTGGTGTACCTGCGCAACGCCCAGGCCGGCAAGCTGGCCCAATCCCTGCGCGGCATGCTGACCGGTGAGAGCGAAAGTGGCGTCAGTGACGAGGCCCGCTCCAAGTTGAGTGCGATGGGCGGCGCGGGTAGCACCAGCCAGGGCAGCACCCAGAACAGCAGCGGCACGCCGACCGCCAGCGCGGCGCCATCCAGCGGTTATGCCAAGGACAGCTCCGGCGCAAGCACTGCCGGCAGTGAGCAGAGCACCGCCTTCAGTGCCGGCGGTGTGACGATCCAGGCCGATGCGACCACCAATACCCTGCTGATATCCGCCCCGGATCCGCTGTACCGCAACCTGCGCGAAGTCATCGACATGCTCGACCAGCGCCGCGCCCAGGTGGTGATCGAAAGCCTGATCGTCGAAGTCAACGAAGACGATGCCAGCGAATTCGGCGTGCAGTGGCAGGCCGGCAACCTGGGGGGCAAGGGTGGTTTTGGCGGTGTCAACCTGGGCGGCAGCGGGATCAACGGCACCCCCACCAGCAAGACCAGCATCGACGTGCTGCCCAAGGGCCTGAACATCGGCCTGGTGGACGGCACCGTGGATATTCCAGGGATCGGCCGGGTGCTGGACCTCAAAGTCCTGGCGCGGGCGTTGAAGAGCAAGGGCGGGACCAATGTGTTATCCACGCCGAACCTGCTGACCCTGGACAATGAGGCGGCGAGTATCTTCGTCGGCCAGACCATTCCCTTCATCACCGGCAGCTACGTGACCGGCGGGGGCGGCACCAGCAATAACCCGTTCCAGACCGTGCAGCGTGAGGAAGTGGGGCTCAAGTTGAACGTACGGCCACAGATCTCCGAGGGCGGTACGGTGAAGCTGGATATCTACCAGGAAGTCAGCAGCGTCGATACCCGGGCGTCGGGGGATGCGCGCACGGTGACCAACAAGCGCGCGATTGATACCAGCATCTTGCTGGATGACGGGCAGATCATGGTGCTGGGCGGGCTGTTGCAGGATGGCTATACCCAGAGCAACGACGCAGTGCCGTGGCTATCAGACATCCCGGGATTGGGCGCACTGTTTCGCAACGAGTCGCGCAGTGTGAACAAGACCAACCTGATGGTGTTCCTGCGGCCCTACATCATTCGCGACAGCGGCGCGGGGCGCAGCATTACGCGCAATCGCTACGACTTTATGCGCCGCGCCCAGGGTGGCTTGCAGCCGCAGCACAGCTGGGCACTGCCGGATGTGCAGGCGCCGCAGTTGCCGGCGGTGGAGAAGGCGATGCCGGGGAGTACACGCCCGTGAGTCGCACCCACTCCCCCTGTGGGGCTCGACAGCTCCCACAGGGGGATGCGGTCGCCTCGAGAATCGGGCTGCCGAGCATGGGCGCAGCCCTGGCTTACTGTGCGCTGAGCCGCCGCAAGGGCGGGTCCCTATGAGCCTGCTCCCCTACGCCTGGGCCAAATCCCAACGCATCCTCTTGCAGCCCACCCCCGAAGGCCCACGCCTGACCATCTGCCCCTCGACCCCCGGCTGGTCGATCAGCGAGGTCCACCGGCAATTCGGCGAGGCCGCCATCGAGCAGGTGCGCGACGATGAGCTCGACGGCCTGCTGGCCAGCGCCTACGCCGATACCGGCAGTGCCGCCGCCGTGGTCGGCGCCGCCGAAAACGAAGTCGACCTCGACCGCCTGATGCAGGACATCCCGGAAATCACCGACCTGCTCGACACCCAGGACGGCGCCCCGGTGATTCGCATGATCAACGCCTTGCTGACCCAGGCCGCCCGCGACGAGGCCAGTGACATCCATATCGAACCCTTCGAAACCCACTCCGTGGTGCGCTACCGCGTCGACGGCACCCTGCGCGATGTGGTGTCGCCGCGCAAAGCCCTGCATGGCGCGCTGGTGTCGCGGATCAAGATCATGGCCCAGCTCGATATCGCCGAAAAACGCCTGCCCCAGGATGGACGCATCGCCCTGCGGGTTGCCGGGCGGCCGATTGATATACGGGTGTCGACGGTGCCCACCGGCCATGGCGAACGGGTGGTGATGCGCCTGCTCGACAAACAGGCCGGGCGCCTGCAACTGGAAACCCTGGGTATGGACCCGCAGCTGCTGGCGCGTCTCGATGGCCTGATTCGCCAGCCCCACGGCATCGTGCTGGTCACTGGGCCCACTGGCAGCGGCAAGACCACCAGCCTCTACGCCGCCCTGGCGCGCCTGGACGCCAGCACGAGCAATATCCTCACCGTGGAAGACCCGGTGGAATACGACCTGCCGGGGATCAGCCAGATCCAGGTCAACGCCAAGATCGACATGACCTTCGCCCTGGCCCTGCGTGCGATCCTGCGCCAGGACCCGGACATCATCATGATCGGCGAAATCCGCGACCTGGAGACCGCGCAGATCGCCGTGCAGGCTTCACTCACCGGGCACCTGGTGCTGGCCACGTTGCACACCAATGACGCGGTGTCGGCGGTCAATCGCCTGATCGACATGGGGGTCGAGCCGTTCCTGCTGGCCTCGTCGCTGCTCGGTGTATTGGCCCAGCGCCTGGTGCGCCGCCTGTGCCCGCACTGCAAACAGCCTGACCCGGCGGCCCCCGGCACCTGGCGCCCGGTGGGGTGTGGCCAGTGCAACCAGGTCGGGTACAGCGGCCGCACCGGCATCCATGAATTGTTCTGCGTCGATGACGCGGTGCGCGGCCTGATCCACCAGGGGGCCGGCGAGCAGCAGATACGCGTCGCGGCACGCCACGCCGGAATGTTCAGCATGCGTGAAGACGGCGAGCGTTGGGTGCGCAGCGGTGCCACTGCGCCGGAAGAAATCTTGCGTGTAACACGGGACGCCTGATGAATCGCTATCGCTATGAGGCCGCCGATGCCAGCGGCAAACTGGAAGCCGGGCACCTCGAGGCCGAGAGCCAGGGCGCGGCCTTTGCCAGCCTGCGCAGTCGTGGTCTGACCGCGTTGCTGGTGCAGCTCGAAGGCAACGCCAACGTGGCAGGCAGCAGCCTGTTCAGTGCCAAGCTGTCGGACAACGACCTGGCCTGGGCCACCCGCCAACTGGCCAGCCTGCTCGGTGCTAGCCTGCCCCTGGAGGCGGCGCTGAGTGCCACAGTGGAGCAGGCGGAAAAAAAGCATATCGCCCAGACCCTCAGCGCAGTGCGCGCCGATGTGCGCAGCGGCATGCGCCTGGCCGATGCATTGGCTGCGCGGCCACGGGACTTCCCATCGATTTACCGGGCGTTGATTGCGGCGGGGGAGGAGTCCGGCGACCTGGCCCAGGTCATGGAGCGCCTGGCCGACTACATCGAAGAGCGCAACAACCTGCGGGGCAAGATTCTCACGGCCTTTATCTATCCAGGGGTGGTGGGGTTGGTATCCATCGGCATTGTGATTTTCCTCCTGAGCTACGTGGTGCCGCAGGTGGTCAGCGCCTTTTCCCAGGCGCGCCAGGACCTGCCGGGGCTGACCCTGGCAATGCTCAACGCCAGTGACTTTATCCGCGCCTGGGGCTGGCTGTGTTTTACCGGGCTGGTCGCGGGCTTCTGGAGTTGGCGCCTGTACCTGCGCAACCCCGTGGCGCGCTTGAACTGGCACAGCCGGGTCTTGCGCCTGCCGCTGCTCGGGCGGTTTGTGCTGGGGCTCAACACCGCGCGTTTCGCCTCGACCCTGGCCATCCTCGGCGGTGCCGGCGTGCCCTTGCTGCGCGCCCTGGAAGCGGCGCGCCAGACCCTGTCCAACGACCGTCTGAGCCAGTGTGTCAGCGATGCCACGGCCAAGGTTCGCGAAGGGGTTAACCTGGCGCCGGCCCTGGCGGTGGAAAAGGTCTTCCCGCCGGTACTGATCCACCTGATCGCCAGCGGCGAAAAAACCGGCGCCCTGCCGCCGATGCTGGAGCGGGCGGCGCAGACCCTGTCGCGGGATATCGAACGGCGGGCCATGGGCATGACTGCATTGCTGGAGCCGTTGATGATCGTGGTGATGGGCGCGGTGGTGCTGGTGATCGTGATGGCGGTGCTGTTGCCGATCATCGAGATCAACCAATTGGTTACCTGACCTGTGAAGACTGCGCCGGTGCAAATGTGGGCGCTGGCTTGCCTGCGATGGCGGCGTATCAGCCGGCAGAAACAGTGACTGAACCACCGCTATCGCAGGCAAGCCAGCTCCCACATTTGTATCGGTGGTGACTGGCTGCAAGTCAATTACCCGACCCGCCCATCACCCCGCCTCGGGTTCGTCATTGCGTCATCTTTGCCCCCCTGCGCACGGCCCGCCCGCCATCGTCGAAACACTCCCTGAAACCTCGCTGTCACCCACCCCGATAAAAGCCACAATCATTGCCAAAACACCCGAGAATCTTTTTAAAAATCAAGCTGTTCCTCCCGAGGTTTTTTCCCTTATCTGTCATCGGAAACTGCGACCTTCGTGTCCATGGCCTCGCCCCGCAAGCCCGCTGGATCACGGCGTGTGAACCGAGTGCCATGGCGTCATGCAAGAGCCATCTACCTCAACGTATGAATACGACGAAAGGAGCTTCTTCATGTTTAAGCGCAACGTTCTCGCGGTATCCATGACCCTCGCGGCCCTCTGCTCGGCCCAGGCTGCATTCGCTGATGTCAACGGCGGTGGCGCAACCCTGCCACAGCCGCTGTACCAGACGCCCGGCGTACTGACTGCCGGTTTCGCCGCCTACATCGGTGTCGGCAGCGGCAACGGCAAGGCCGCGTTCCTGGAAAACAAATACGACAAGCTCGTACCCGGCGTGACCACCAAGAACGTGCACTGGGCCGGCAGCGACTCCAAGCTCAGCGCCACTGAATTGTCCACCTATGCCTCTGCCAAGCAGCCAGGCTGGGGCAAGCTGATCCAGGTGCCGTCGGTGGCCACTTCGGTGGCCATTCCTTTCCGCAAGAGCGGTGCCAATGCGGTTGACCTGAGCGTCAACGAGCTGTGCGGTGTGTTCTCCGGGCGTATCAACAACTGGAGCCAGATCACCGGCGCTGGCCGTAGCGGTGCAATCACCGTGGTTTACCGCAGCGAAAGCAGCGGCACCACCGAACTGTTCACGCGCTTCCTGAACGCCAAGTGCGCTGAAACCGGCAGCTTCGCCGTTACCACCACCTTTGCCAACAGCTACAGCGGTGGCCTGCCGGCCGGTGCCGTTGCGGCTGCCGGCAGCCAGGGCGTGATGAATGCCTTGAACGATACGACTGTCGCCGAAGGCCGTATCACCTACATGAGCCCTGACTACGCGGCCACCACCCTGGAAGGCCTGGACGACGCGACCAAGGTCGCTCGCGTCGGCAAGGACGTGGCAAGCAACACCGAAGGTGTATCGCCTGCTCCGGATAACGTTTCCGAGGCGATTGATAACGTTTCGGTGCCCGCCGTGGCTGACCGTGGCAACCCGGACAAGTGGGTACCTGTGTTCGGTAAAAACGGCGTGGCCGGCGTGGTGCCTTACCCAACGTCGGGCTACCCGATCCTGGGCTTCACCAACCTGATCTTCAGCCAGTGCTATATCAACGGCACCCAGTCCAACCAGGTCCGTGACTTCTTTGCCCAGCACTACGGCGAGACCGTGAACAACGATGACGCCATCCGCGCCAACCGTTTCGTGCCACTGCCAGACTCCTGGAAAAGCGCGATCCGCAGCAGCTTCCTGACCGCCAGCAACCCGCTGAGCATCGGTAAGACCGACGTCTGCAACGGTATCGGTCGTCCGCTGTAACGCCCGCGTTCCTCGACCTGCAACCCCTGATCAGCAACGGCCTGTGCCGTTGCTGATTTTTTATTGGCTCACCCCGTAGCCGCTGCCGAGCCTCAGATGAATTTTCCATGACAGAAGTTCAGTGCTGCCCCTCGCCAACCGCCTACCTCCCATACGTGATGTGCATCTCCACACAGAAGGATGATTCCAGATGGTCCGCTGCAAACCACCGGTAAACCTGAATGCCCGCGGCCCGAGCGGCCAGACTGTCTTGCGCCTCAAGCCGCTGGCCCATGCCATTGCCTTGTTGCTGGTGGCGGGCAGTGCCCAGGGGGCTACGGCGTTCAGTTCCGGCTGGTTTGCCGCCAAGGGCGCGTCCCAGGCAGCCACGGCGGCGCGGCCGGGGGCGCAGGTACCGGGGATGCCGCCGCCGTTGTCCCAGCAGGCGCGGGTCAACCAGCAGATGCAGCGCTCACTGAGCACCCTCAACAACAGCGTCGCGGCGATTGCTGCCCAGCAGGCTGCCCAGGCGGCCGGGCGCCAGGCCGCGTTGGGCCAGGTCTCGACGATTCCCGACGGCTTGGGCAAGGGCGGTTTGCAGGTCGATAACAGCCTGACCCAAGGCTGGATCAACGCCAAGGGCCCGACCCAAAGCCAGGCCGGTGGCCAGACCACGGTGAGCATCGAACAGACCGCCGACAAGGCCATCCTCAATTGGGAGACCTTTAACGTCGGGCGCAACACCACCGTCGACTTCCAGCAGCAGTCCAACTGGGCCTTGCTCAACCGCGTCAATGACCCCAACGCGCGCCCCAGTGAAATCCAGGGCCAGATCAAGGGCGCTGGCACCGTGATGATCATCAACCGCAATGGCGTGGTGTTCAGCGGCAGCAGCCAGGTCAACGTGCGCAACCTGGTGGCGGCGGCGGCGGCGATCACCGACGAGCAATTCACCCAGCGCGGGATCTACTTCGACGCCACTGGCACCCAGCCAACGTTCACCGATGCCGCGGGCAAGGTCCAGGTGCAGCGGGGGGCGCTGATCCAGACCCATGACGCGGCGACGTCCACCGATGCCGGTGGCTATGCCTTGCTGTTGGGTACGGAAGTGGAAAACGCCGGCACCCTCATCACCGCCAAAGGCCAGACGACCCTGGCCGCCGGCGACAGTTTTTACATCCGCAAGGGCGTGGGTACCGCCGGCAATGCCCGTTCCACCACACGCGGCAATGAAGTCGCCAGCAGCCTCAAGGCCGGCAGCAGCGCGGGCAGCGTGACCAACAGCGGGCTGATCATGGCCGCTACCGGCGACATCACCCTGACCGGGCACACCGTGCAGCAAAACGGCGTAGCCCTGGCCAGCACGTCGGTGGACACCCGTGGCACCCTTCACTTACTCAACTCGGCCAGCGACACCACCGGCAGCGTCAGCCTGGGCGAAGGCAGCACCACTGCGATCCTGCTCGACAGCAGCGGCACCACCGCGCTCAACAACCAGCGCGAAAATGGCCTGGTCAATCTCGACGGTCTGGTGAACCCCCAGGCCAGCGGGCAGTTCAATAACCTGGGCAGGGTGGCCGACCGTACCGATCAGTCGCGCATCGAGATCGTCAGCGGCGGCACCGTGGACTTCCAGAAAGGCTCGATAACCCTCGCCACCGGTGGCCAGGTCGCGGTCAGCGCCGGCCAGCGCAGCCTGGTGCGCGAGGGGGCGATGATCGACGTGTCCGGCGCCATCGGCGTCAAGGTGGCGATGCAAGCCAACAACATCAAGATCAACGTGCAGGGCAACGAGCAGCGCGATGCGCCGGTCAACCGCGATGGCGGGCAATTGATCAACAACGATGTGTGGGTCGATCTGCGCGAGTTGGTGTTTGTACCGGCGGGTACCAACGGCTACGCGACGGACCGCTGGTACACCGCCGGCGGCCTGCTGGAAGTCGGTGGCTATCTGGGCACGCAAGGGCACTCGGTGGGCGAGTGGATGGCCCAGGGCGGTACCGTGACGTTCACGGGGGATGATGTGGTAACCCAGCAGGGCGCGCAGATCAATCTGTCGGGCGGCACCGTGGATGTGCAGGGCGGTTATGTCCAGCAAACCTGGCTCAAGGGCCCGGACGGGCGCTTGTATGAGCTGTCGAAGGCACCGGGCGATATTCTCTACACCGGGCTTTACAAAGGCTTTGCAGACACCAGCGAACGCTGGGGCCGTACCGATCTGTACTACAACCCGCTGATCGCTCCCCAGCGACGTTTCGAGGCTGGTTATACCGTGGGCCGCGATGCCGGCAAGCTGGTGATCGGTACCGGCAATGCGGTGCTTGAAGGGCAGTTGATCAGTGATGTGTTCCAGGGCGAGCGCCAGACCCAGGCGCCGAACATCAACCTCGACGGTTACCAGCAGTCGCAGAAGGCCCAGGCCCAACGTGCGCAACTGATCATTGGCCAGTACACGCCGATCTTCAACAAAAGCACCGGCACTCTGCGTTACGCCCTGACGCCGGGTATGGAGCAGGTGCTGATCGAAGGCGGCACACAAAAAATCGCCGCCGGCCTCGACCTGGGCACCGCGCTGCCGGCCGGGCGCCAGGGCACGCTGGTGCTCGACAGCGCGCAACTCAACGGCTTCCAGTTGGGCGCGATCAAGGTCGGCGCCAAGCAGCAGATTACGGTCAATGGTGGGTTGTCGGTGGCCGACGGTGGCGATATCACCCTGTACGGGCCCCAGGTGGCGGTCAACGCCAATCTGACCGCCCACGGTGGCAGCCTCCACGCCGGCAACGTGCTCAGTCAGGTCAACCTCGATCGGCAGAATGCCGTTGAAGAGGTGATTCTGGCGGGCAGCGGGCACGTCGCGGTGGCCGCCGGGGTGGTGCTGGATGCGTCCGGGCGTTGGAACAACCTGGCCCTGCAGCCGTCGCTCACCGAGGGTGTGGCTTACGCCAATGGCGGCAAGGTGGCGCTGCGTGGCACCGGCGATGTGAGCCTGGGGGCACAGAGCCTGGTGCAGGTGTCTTCGGGCGCTACGGTCGGCCAGGATGGCAAGGTCAGCGGTGGCAAGGGCGGCAGCGTGACGTTGGGCGCGCAGGGCGCCCTGGTGTTGGGCGGTGAGATTCGCGGTTATGGCGTCAGCGGTGGCGGCACTCTGGCGTTGCAGTCGCGCCAGGTACTGATCGGCGATGCAGGCAGCCTGGACGCGGGCACCCTGCACCTGGCGGGGGACTTTTTCAAGAAAGGGTTCTCGGCGTATGACATCACCGGCAACGAAGGGTTGATTGTTGCTGACGGCACCCAGGTCGGGGTCGAGGTGCCGGTGTACCGGGTTGGCGAGCAGGTGCAGACGCTGCCGAGCGGCACTGATCCGGCGAGTCTGATGCAGGTGTGGACACCTGAGTTGTATCAGCAGGACGCGCTCAAGAGCGTGCTGAGCCAGCGGCGCGGTGCCAGCTTGAGCCTCACGGCCGGGCACCTCGACTCCAGCGCTGCGCAATTGGCCAGCACCGCGCTGAGCGTCGGCCAGGGCGCGGTTATCACGGTCGATCCGGGCCAGGCCATCAATTTGCGCAGCGTCGGCCAGTTGACCGTCAACGGTTCGCTCAACGCCTGGGGCGGTAGCGTCAGCCTGGGCGGGCTGAACGTGGCCAGTTCCGAGGCGGTGAATGCCGCAGGTCATGGGCGTTCGATCTGGGTCGGCGAGCAGGCGCTGATCGACGTGGCGGCGCGGGCGGCAAGCGCCGTGGACAATCGTGGCCGCCACTATGGCCTGGTACGCAATGGCGGCAGTATCAGCCTCGGTGGCACGATCAACCTCGCTACCGGCATTGCCCAGGCCAGTGATGTGTTTGTGGTGGTGCGTGACGGTGCGCGCCTGGAGGCGTCCGGGGCCCAGGCGGACCTGGACCTGCCGGGCCAGGGCCGGGTACCGGTGGCCAGCAATGGCGGCAGTATCAGCCTTGCCTCCAACAATGGCCTGTACCTGGACGGGCGCTTTGTGGCCCGGGCCGGTGGTGCCGGGGCCTCGGGCGGCAGCCTGGCCCTGGCCCTGGAAAGCCCTTACTACCTCAGGAGCGCGGTCAGCGACCGCGTGCTCAAGGCGCGGGAGCTGTTACTCAGCCAGACCCACCAGCCCAGCACGCTGGCGGGCACTGCCGAGGCCGCGGCTGCGGAGCTGGAGTACGGGCATGCTCGCCTGGGCGTGGACCAGGTCAGCGCCGGCGGGTTCGACAACCTGGCCTTGCTGAGCAATGGTCTGCTGAGTGTTGACGGTGATCTGTCGCTGCACATGGGCCAGAGCCTGCGTCTGTACAGTGGCGCTCTGGGGCTGAGTGAGCAGGCTGCGCAGAATGCCCGGGTCAATCTGTCGGCACCGCACCTGCTGCTGGCGGGCATCCTTGCGCCCTTGGAGGCCAAGGACCAATACCAGCATCCGGTGTTGACCAGCGCCATGTCGCAACGCGCCAGCCAGGCGCAGTTCACTGCCAGTGCCAATCTGCTGGAGGTGCGCGGCAATGTGTTGTTCGGCAACAAGAGCAACCTGACCCAGGCCGACAACAGCCAGTTGAGCGTCGACCGCCGTGGTTTCGATGACGTGCAGCTGAGCAGCCAGGGCGACCTGCGTTTTCTCGCGGGGGCCAGCGCCGATGCGGTCGCCCAGGGGATCAGTACGCAGATCATGACCCGGGGCGACATGACCCTGCAGGCCGCGCAGTTGTACCCGGCCACCGAAGTCGGCGCGCGGGTGCTGGCCGGTTACCTGGATGGGGTTGACGGTTACGACCCGACGCGCACCCTGACCATCGCCCGTGCCGGCAACGAGACGGGCGCGGTGCCTTACTCGGCCTTCGGTCGCCTGCAACTGGGCGGCCCGAGCATCAGGCAGGGCGGGGTGGTGCGTGCGCCCCTGGGGTTGATCGAGGTCGGCATCCTGGGCACCCACAAGGTCGAACTGCTGCCCGGCAGCCTGACTTCGGTGAGCGGCAAGGGCCTGGTGCTGCCCTACGGCGGCACGGTGGATGGCCAGGTCTACCAGTACAACGGCGAGACCGTGTCGTTCCTCGGCCAGGGGGCGATTGCCAACCTCAATGGCGATCTCAACGTGGGGGTAATCCTCGGTGGGCAATCGGTGGCGGTGCTGCCAGAGGCCACGCTGGACCTGTCCGGCGGCGGCGAACTGCTCGGTGCCGGGTTTATTTCCGGCCGTGGCGGCTCCACCGATGCGCGTTATAACCCACTGATGCAGGTCGGCACCCACGGCGGCTTTGTCCTGCCGGGCCTGGGCAGTAACCCGGTGTACGCCATCGTGCCCGGCGCGCAACCGGGTTATGCCCCGGTGGCCCCGGAGGGGGGCGCAGTCGATCCGTTGCTCGGCCAGCAAATCACCCTGGACGCTGGCGTCCCGGGGCTGGCCGCAGGCACCTATACCCTGATGCCCTCCACCTATGCGCTGATGCCGGGGGCGTTCCGTGTCGAAATCAACGGCCTCGCGGGGCGCGGCACCGAAGAGGTGCCACAGGCGCTGCGCAATGGCTCCTGGTCGGCTGCCGGGCGCTTGTCCATCGTCAACACCGGGATCAGTAACCGGGTCGCCAGCCAGGTAATCCTGACCTCGGCCGACACCCTGCGCCGCTACTCCCAGTACAACGAAACCGGCTATGCGCAGTTCGCCGTGGCTGATGCGGCCAAGCTCGGCGTGCCACGGGCGTTGCTGCCGGTGGATGCCAAGACCCTGAAACTGGCGTTGCACCCCGGTGGTGGGGCGAACGCCTTTTCGTTCGCCGGTATCGGCCGCTTTGAGGCGGCCACCGACGGTTTTGCCGGCACTGTTGCAGTGATGAACATGGGAACCGGCGGGATCGAAGTAATGGCGCCAGGCAAGGCCGCCACGGAGGGGTTCGAGGGCGTCAGCGTGGGGGCAGCCAGCCTCAATGCGCTGGGCGCGGCACGCCTGAT
The DNA here is from genome assembly GCF_030687335.1 of Pseudomonas sp. FP818. Lineage (NCBI taxonomy): Bacteria > Pseudomonadati > Pseudomonadota > Gammaproteobacteria > Pseudomonadales > Pseudomonadaceae > Pseudomonas > Pseudomonas sp. FP818. The sequence goes on from NZ_CP117427.1 coordinate 2,321,889, forward strand.
GATTGGCGGGATGACCCAGGTTTCGTATGGCCAGAGCGGCAACTACATCAACGTGGTCGGCGCCAACAGTAGCTCTATTACCTTGCGTGAAGGGGCGAGCCTGGCCGCACCGGAAGTGTTCCTGGTGAGTTCCACCGGCGAGATCGTCATGGAGCAGGGCGCCTCGATCAATACCCTTGGCCGGGGCAAGGCCAGTTATGACGCACGGGACGGTTTCGTCTACCAGGTGGCGAATATGCTGGCGGTCTCCAACGGTTTGCTCAACGTGGTCAACGCTGTGCAAGCGGGCGGCGCCGCCAGTGGCGGGATCAATCTGGGGGCGTGCAACAGCGCGCCCTGTAGCGGCCAGACTGCCCTGTATTCCGAGGGCAGTATCGTCGCCCTGACCGACAAGACATTGCAGATGGGGGATGAGGTGCGCTACGGCACCCGTCACCTCAACCTGGGGCTGGCGAGCATTAACGTCGGCAGCCCTGAAGCCCTGGCTGCAGCGGCGGCCGGCAATCGCCTGCCGGCCGGCATGACCCTGACCCAGCAGGTGCTGGACCGCTTGTTGCGTGGTGACACGCAGTTCGGCGCGCCGGCCCTGGAAACCCTGCAACTCTCGGCCCGCGACAGCTTCAACTTCTATGGCTCCAGTGCCCTCGACACCTATGACGCGGTGACCGGCAAGTCGTTGCTCAGCCGCCTGATGCTGTCTGCCCCGGCGATCTACGGCGCCGGCAGCGCCAGTGATGTGGCGAGCATCCACACCGCCAACCTGATCTGGCTCGGCGCTGAAACGCCGGCCGTTGCCGCCATCGACGGCGGCGCTGGCAGCGGTAATGGGCGCCTGGATATCCAGGCCGAACGCATCGAATTCGGCTATGGCGACTTTGCCCAGCCGAGCACGACCAAGCGCTTCGATCGCCTGGCGCTGGGGTTTGCCCACGTCAACCTCAGTGCCAGCGAGCGCATCACCGCCAACCACAAGGGCAGCCTGTCGGTCTATCAGCGCCAGGGGGCCTATGATCCGCTCAAGGGTTTTGCCTATACCGGCGGCGACTTGAGCATTCTCACGCCACTGCTGACCGGCGAGGCGGGCTCGGTAAACCGCATCACCGCCGGCGGCACCCTGGATATCGGCGCCTCGGCGGGGGCCCGGGGCAAGGTCGAGGGCCTGGGCGGCGAGCTGTCGCTGCAGGGCGACAGCATTCGCCTGGCCAGCGCGGTGGTGCTGCCCAGCGGCAAGGTCACCCTCGACGCCCGTGGCGACGTGGTGTTGACCGATGACTCACTGATTGATGTGGCCGGTCGCGCCATCGTCTTCAACGACCTGACCAAATATGGCGCGGGGGGTGAGGTATCGCTGCAAAGCCGCGAAGGCAATGTGCTGCAGGCCACCGGCTCAACCATCGACCTGTCGGCGCAGCATAACCAGGCGGGCACGCTGCGGGCAGTGGCCGTGGGGGACACAGGCGGTGTGGTTGACCTGGCAGGCAAGCTTCTGGCCGGCAGCAGCGGTTATTACGATGCCGGTGGCACTCGGGTGCCGTACCTGGCCGGTGCGGTGGAGATCCAGGCCCAGCGCCTGGGCACCAGCGGCATCCTGGACGAACAGTTTGCCGCCCTCAACCAACGGCTCAACCAGGGCCAGGTGTTTGGGGCGCGCAGCTTCCAGCTCAAGCAGGGCGACCTGAGCATCGGCAATGAGGTCAAGGCCAACAGCGTCAGTGTCTCGCTGGACAACGGCAGCCTGCGCGTCACCGGGCGGGTGGATGCCAGTGGCGAGCGGGTGGGCAGCATCAACCTGACGGCCAAGACCGGCCTGACCCTGGACGGCAGCGCCGTGCTCGATGCCCATGGCAGCCAGTTGCGGGTGGACAGCCATGGCCAGATCATCGACGCGCCGAACCGCGCCATGGTGGTGCTGGGTTCGGGCCAGGGCCAGTTGACCCTGGCCGATGGCGCGCGTATCGACCTGCGTCACGGGACCGATGGGGGCGTGGGCCATGACGGTCGCAGCCGTGGCACCCTGGAGCTCAATGCTCCGCGCCTGAACAGTGATGACATTGCCATTGATGCCCGTGGCCGCCTGGATATCCAGGGCGCGCGCTCGATTGCCCTCAACGGCATGATCAGCTACGACGATGCGCCGACCAAGACCGATGCCACGGCCAGTGGGCGTCCGTACCAGGTGATCGACCAGAAGTACCTGGACAAAAAACATGAGCTGAGCGTGCTGTTTATCAACGCAGCCCTCAGCAACCACGACCTACTGAATAACAAGCTCGCGGGCCTGAATAACGCCACGTACGCCGACGCCTTGCATCTGCGGCCGGGGGTAGAGATTGTCAGCAAGACGCCCCAGGGTGACCTGGTGGTGCAGGGCGACCTGGACCTGTCCGGTTATCGCTACGCCAGCCTCAACCCACATACCCAGAAAAACCCGGATGTGTATGGTTCCGGCGAAGTCGGCCGCCTGACCCTGCGCGCCGGCGGCGACTTGAATATCTACGGCAGCATCAACGACGGCTTTACCCCGCCACCGCCGAGCGACGATGACAACGGCTGGGTGCTGCTCCCCGGGATCAATTACACCGGCGGCACCCAAGTAGTGCCGGGCACGGGCGTGACCCTGGCCGACGGCACCAGGTTTCCGGCGGGCGCGATCCTCAACTTCGATGTGTCGATCAAGGCCCTGAGCCTGGCGAACGGTACGCGGTTGCCGGTGCCGGTGACCCTCAGCCAGCCCCTGGTACTGCCTGCCGGTACGGTACTGGCGGCGGCGATACTCGACGGCTCGGGCACGCAGCTGTTCGCGGCAGGGACGCTGCTGAGCCAGAGCCAGACCCTGGAGGCCGGCACGGTTCTGGGGGCCGGTACCCTGTTGACCAGCAACACCAGTGTCAGGGCGATGATCTGGCCCAAGGGCGTGCCATTGCCCGGGCGTCTGGGCAGCACTGCGTTCGTGACCCTCAATGGCAGCAAGGCACTGCCCCGTGGCGCCTTGTTGCCGGCCGGCACCAATGTGAAGTTGGCAGGCAATGCGAAGTCGGTGAAATTGCGGGTCGAGGAGGCCGGCCGCCAGGGCAAGAACTGGGGCGTTGCGCCGATGCTGACGGAAGGCTCCCAGGCGTGGGCGATCCGCCTGGTGGCCGGGGCCGACACCCAGGCGGCCGACAGTAGCAGGCTGCAAGTTTCTCCAGTGACCGGCAACCTGCGTCTGGCCGACAGCCATTACGGCATGTTCGCCCAGGGCGTGCTGGTCTGGACCGAGCAGGGCTCCATCGACAATTACGGCGACACCAGCATGGTCGGCGAGCCCGTGAGCCCTGGCAACCTTGGAACCTGCACGGACTACCCCGGTTCCTGTGAGTCGGGCGGCGATGCCTACAGCCTGGTGGCGGGGGGCAGTAGCCGTTTCAGTGTGGTGCGCACCGGGGCCGCTGACCTGGACTTGTTGGCCGCTGGCAATCTGAGCATGGAGTCGCTGTACGGGGTCTACACCGCTGGCAGTTCTTCCACGGGTACCTCGGCCAACGACCCCTACAACCTGCCGCGGGCGCTTGGCGAAAACGCCAAGGTGCTGGGCAATAGCGTGGGTGGCAACGAGAAACTGGTCAATGGCGGCGCAGACAGTGTGTACCGCGCCTGGTATCCGGAGGCAGGCGGCAACCTGTCGTTGAAAGTGGGTGGGAACCTGACCGGTAACATCACCAGCCCGTCACTCAGTGCCTCGGGGCGTCCGGTCCGCAACGATCGCGGCCAGGATTCGGCGAATGTCGGCAACTGGTTATGGCGCCAGGGCAATGGTTTGAGTGGCTCGGCGGCACAAGCGACGGCCTGGTGGATCAATTTTGGTACCTACGCCAGCAACCTCGCCCTGGCGGGGGGCGCCGACCAGATGGTCGGCTTCACCGGCTTCGGTACGTTGGGCGGGGGCAACCTGAATGTCGACGTGGGCGGCGATGCCGGGATCATCCGGCCATTGGCTGCCGGTTATGTGCCCCAGGCGGTGAACTTGCGCAGCCAGGGGTTGGTGTTGGCGGTGGGCAGCACCGGGCGCGTGGCGGCTGACGGCAGCCTGCAACTGACCGGCGGTGGCGACTTGAACCTGCGGGTCGGCGGTGCCGTGAATCCAGGTAGTCAGATTACCCAGGACCACCTCAACGGCACGCTGGTGAACCTGCGTGGGCACGTGCAACTGACCGGCGGCGCCCTGGGCAGCCTGACCTTGCGTTATGGCAGCCGGGTGATCGACCAGAGCCCCGGCGAAGTCCGCGCCTATGATCCACTGCGCGCCACGTCAGCCGCGGCGGCCGGTGGCTTGAGCCTGTTACCCGGTGATGCCACCTTCAACCTGGCCACCCGTGGCGACCTGGTGCTGCAGGATGTGGCCGATCCAGGGCGCGTCGCACAGACAAATGCCTTGGCCTACGTTAACGACGGGGTCAACGGCGTCGGGCAGAGCTGGTTCAGCCTGTGGACCCGCAACACGGCAGTGGACCTGTTTTCGGCCGGTGGCAACCTTACGCCGCTGACGCAAACGCTGGAGACGGATATGGCGGCGGTCTATCCCGCCACATTGCGTGCGGTGGCCGCCAGCGGCAGCCTGTATTACGGGCGTGCCGCGACCGCCAACCCTGGCTCGCTGCCACCGCTGGCGGCACTGGTGCTGGCGCCATCGGCCAACGGTCAATTGCAATTGCTGGCTGGGGATTCGATCTATGGCGGCGACCTCACCGTCAGCCGTTCCAGCGCCGCGCCGGACAGCATGGCGACGATCCTCAACCCGGCGTTCCTGGGCTTCGTCAACTCCCTGCCCATCGCGGGCAGCGGCAACCTTTCCGGCGATAGCAACATTGCACGCCTGGGGCTTTCCCCGCTGTTCACCTTCGGTGCCAACACGGCCAGCACGTCGTGGGGCGATACCCTGGAACCTGCGCGTTTTTATGCGTTGAGCGGTGACCTGCTGGGCGTCAACAGTGGGCGTGCCCTGACCATCACCAGCGCCGGAGACCCGCGTGTGGGGCAAACGTTTTATGAGGGCGCAGGCCCGGTCTGGATGCGGGCGGGGCGTGACATCGTCAGCAGCGGCACGCGCCTGGGGGGCGCCAGCGGTGGCGAAGTGGATACCGGTGAATATGCCTTCGACGCCAACCTGTTCGTGCATAACGGCCTGACTGACATCTCCATTGTCAGTGCCGGGCGCGACATGCTCTACAGCAGCTTCAATGTCGCAGGGCCCGGCACCCTGGAGTTGACGGCAGGGCGCAACCTCCTTATGGAGGACAAGGTCAGCGTCAACAGCCTTGGCGCCGTGGCCGCAGGTGACAGCCGTCCCGGCGCGAGCATCGTCATGCTGGCGGGTGTTGGCCCCAACGGTCCGGACTACCGGCGCTTTGTCGAGACTTACCTGAATCCTGAGAACCAACTGCAGACGGGCGAGCCTTTGACGCTGCTGGGAGGCAAAGTCGCCAAGACCTACGAACGCGAACTGGCCGGGTGGCTGGCCGAGCGCTTCGGGTTTGTCGGTGACAGTGAACAGGCCCGCGCCTACTACGCGGCGCTGTCGGCGCAGCAGCAGCGGGTGTTTGCCCGTGAGGTGTACTTTGCCGAACTCAAGGCCGCCGGTCGCGAATACAACCAGGCTGGCGGCGTGCGCGAGGGCAGCTATGTGCGGGGGCGGGCGGCGATTGCCGGGTTGTTCCCGGACAAGGACGTGGCCGGCAATGCCATCGCCTACAAGGGCGATATCACCCTGTTCGGCGGTGCCGGGGTGCACACCAATTTCGGTGGCTCGATCCAGATGCTCACCCCGGGTGGTGGCCAGACATTCGGCATCGAGGGGGCGGCACCGCCGTCCACCGCCGGGGTCATTACCCAGGGCGCGGGGGATATCCAGCTGTATTCCCTGGACAGCATCCTGCTGGGCCAGAGCCGGATTATGACCACCTTTGGCGGCTCGATCATGGGCTGGTCCGCCGCAGGCGATATCAACGCCGGGCGGGGTTCCAAGACCACCGTGGTCTACACCCCGCCACGGCGTGTGTATGACAACTGGGGCAACGTCAGCCTGTCGCCGTCGGTGCCGAGTACCGGTGCGGGGATCGCCACGCTAAACCCGATCCCGGAAGTGCCGGCAGGGGATATCGACCTGATTGCGCCGTTGGGTACCATCGACGCCGGTGAAGCGGGGATTCGTGTGTCGGGCAATATCAACATTGCCGCGCTGCGGGTGGTCAACGCGGCGAATATCCAGACCCAGGGTAAATCGTCGGGGGTGCCGGTGTCGGCGGCGGTCAACACCGCGGCCATGAGCTCAGCCAGCGCGGCGGGGGCAGCGGCATCCCAGGCCGCCGAAGACGCGGCCCGCAACCAACAGGCTGCAGCGCGCCAGGGCCGGGCGTCGATCGTCACGGTGGAAGTGCTGGGGTTTGGCACCGAGCCGGTGCAACGCCGGGAGGAAGAAGCACGCCGGGCGCCGACCTACAACCCCGACAGCCCGGTGCAGGTGCTGGGGGCGGGGCCGTTGAGCGAACAGGCCAAGGCACGGTTGACGGATGAGGAGCGGGGGCAGATCAGTTTGTAAGGTTCACACGGTGGGCTTGTCTGCGATGGGCATAGGTAGCTACACAACCTTCTAGGTTTGTGTACATATCCGTTGCTGCGGTAACGGCGGCTATTGGTTCCGCTCTTACAGCGGGTCACTTTTGGAAAAGAGCCCGGAGTGCCGGCCCAGCCAAAAGTAACCAAAAGGGCTCTTGCCCCACCACTCGGCACCTCGCCCAGGCTCGGTGTGCCCGTCATCCGACATTGATTTGGGGGGCCGCCGCGATGGGCCATCCATGGCCCAGCGCGGCTAAACCGGCGTCCTGCCGGTTTACCCCCCAAATCAATATCGGATGACGGCCAGCGTGGTTTAACGGGGCGCCTCAGATCAAAAGCAAAGCGAGGCGGCCTGACAGCCGACCTGATCGTCGAAGCGTGTGCGTACCCCTGTGGGAGCTGGCTTGCCTGCGATGACGGTGCATCAGCCAATACATTTATCGACTGATACACCGCCATCGCAGGCAAGCCAGCTCCCACAGGGGGGAATGCAGCTTCGCGCCCCGGCTTTGCTGTTGCTGTTGCTCTGCTTTTGATCTGGCTTTTGATCTTGATCTCAGGCGCCCCGTTAAACCACGCTGGCCGCAAGCAGGTATTGCGCAGTGGGCACCCCGGCATGGATGCCGGGGTAGCCGCGACACGGCCATGGATGGCCGATCGCGGCGGGCCCACGGAGCAATGCCTGACTGCGGGCATGCCGAGCCTAGGCGAGGCACCGAGTGGTGGGGCAAGAGCGCTTTGCTTACTTTGGCGCTCTTCCAAAGTGAGCCGCCGTAAGGGCGGAACCCTAAGTGGCCGTGACCGCAGCAACGGATATGTACACAACCCCAGAAAAGAGCTGTGTAGATACCTATGCCGCGATGCCGCTGACCCACCGCCATCGCGGGCAAGCCCGCTCCCACCGCGACCCGGGCGAAGCAGAAAAACCCCTGCCACATCACACATCAAATGTGGAAGCTGCCTTATACCCACTCAAGGCTGGCAAGGATCGGTCCTGTTCAACAAATTCCCCGTCGAATACCACACACGCTGCGCCGCCGGCCCCAGGTCCAGCGCCACCGGCGCATCCACACGCCCCTCCAGCAAGGTCGGATAGACCCCAGGCTTGAGCGGCGACTGACACACAATCGGCAACGACTGCACCGTGGTGAAATTCAAATCCACCGTAGACACCAATTGCGCCGCCGAAAACGGCGCCGGTGGCCCAGGCAGGGTGATGATTTCCTGGAAGTCCGGATCCTGGGCGATGTAGTGCGTCAGGTGCGCCTCATTACCCCGGCCAAACAGGGTGTACACCATCTGTTTGGGCCGCTCGATCCCCAGGTTGAACGGCCGGTAGATCACCACCGCCTCGACCGTCACCGGCACGTTGTCAAACAGCACCGGCCCCGGGGTGCCGCCGCCATCATTGGAGTAGCCGTCATAGATCGTCGCCTTGAACGCGGTCACTTCGCCGGCCTTGAGTTGGGGCAGGGTGAAGGTGTCGTTATCGACGTTGATCAGGTTATACGGCTTGCTCGGGTTGGCCGCGCGCAGGGCCTGGTACTTGGCCATTACGTCAGCCGGCAGGCTGGCCTGCAGGACGATCTGGTACATGTGCTTTTCCGTGGTGAACATCGGCATGTGCACCAGGAACAGGGTCTGCGATCCGACCATGAACATGCCGTGGTTGCCCGGTGCATCGGCATCGGCGCCGTTGTTCAGGGCGTGCAGTTCATGGGCCGAATGGGCAAAGGCCTGGGGGGCGAGGGCCATTGACAGGGTGAGCAGCAGGGTGGCGAGGGAGCGTTTCATGGTTGGCCGTCCTTGAGGGTTTCGAAGGCATGTACGCGTTTGATCAGGCTCGTTTGCCTGGCCGAATCGGCGTTGTTGAACAGGAACGAGAAGTCCGAGGCCAGGGTGGCGCTGCCGGCAATGGTCGCTTGCTGATGGCAGTCATTGCAGTTCATGCCCTGGACGTAGGTCTCCAGGGTGGTGTTGGCCACGGGTACGTTGCTGTCGCTGATAAAAGCACCGTAGGACAGGGGAACCTTCGCATTCGGGCCCGGCTCGGGGTCGGGCGGCGTCGGGGCGGTGATCCACAGTACATTGATCAGCTTGTAGTACTGGAACACCGACTGGCCGTTGGTCTGTTGGGCGAAGCTGGCCTGCACTGCGCCGTTGAGCGCCTGCATGTCCGACGACAGTGGGTGTTCGCGGGTGGTCTGCACCGGTTGGTCCCGTGGATAGGGTTCGGTGCATTCGCGATCCGGGTGGTGCTGTTTGCACTGGATGCGCGCCACGTTCGGCGTACACACATCGGGGCCGCCGGTGCAGTTGGGATTGTTGAAGGTGTAGCCGTCCGGGGGCAGCTGTTGCGCGGGCACCTGGCCCGGTTCCGGTACGTTGTCCACGTGCTCGAAGGTAGTCCAGATAAAGTTCGGTGAGCTCTGGGTCTTGTTGATGATATGCAGGCCCACCAGGCCCACCACCTGTTGGGTGCATTGCAGGGTGGCCGGGGTTCTTGAGCCAGGCCACAGTGGTCAGGTAGCGCCCGTAGAGCTGGGGCTGGCCGGTGAGGATGCGCCAGGCGGCCTTGAGTTCCAGGGCGCCCAGTTGTTCCTGGGGTAGCGGGGTGGTGCATCGAGCGCATCAGCTCACCGGCGGGCAGCGACAGGCCGGCTGGGTGTTTGCCATCGCTGTTTTGCGCGACGATCAGTTGATTGGCGGCATCGTACAGACCGTTGTCGACGATGTAGTCGAACTCGGCCTTGCCCACCTTGCGTTCGAAATACACCAGGTTGCCGGTCTGGTCCGTGAGCCAGCCACCGGCGGCTTCCATGATCGGGTCGGGAATCGACGCCAGGGTGCCGCTGGACAAGTGGAAGCGATGCCTGGCGTTGGTCGCGCTTTCCGAGGTGGCATTCATAAATTTACGCGCCCCTACCGACAGGGCCTGGAGGCTGTCCTGGCTGCTGCAATTGGGCGGCACCAGGGTTTGCACCCCCCAACCGCTGGGCTTGGGTGCGCCGGGCAGGAAAATCTCATTGGCGTCTTTGTAGCTGGCCCATACCGGCGCCACGCTCATGGGCTGTCCGGCGGTGGTGGGCACGCCGAATTGCGCGACGGTGATGGTTCTGTCCGGCTCGCCCGCCAGGCTGGCATTGGCCGGCCAGCCGGGGTCCACCGGCCAGTTCAGGGCGATGAACAATTGCCAGCCAAAGCAATTCATAAAGCTCTGGCCGGTGGTGTTGAAGTTGTTGACCGGCATAAACCCGCCGCTCTTGGGGTTGAACACCAGTTGCTGCTGGACGCAGTTATCGGCATCGGACGCGTGGGCCAAGGGCAGGATAAACAGTGACAGCAGGGTGCTGACCAGCAGCAGACGACTCAAGCGAAACCTGGACATCATCGCGCTCCTTGCAGAAATGAGGGGGGCTTGTTGTGGCGAGGGGCTTGCACCCTCGCCACAGGGGGGGCTTAGGTGGATGGCACCAGCGCCAGCCCGGATTCCCACGGGTGGTCCGCCGCGCTGACGTTATCCGCCTCGCCCGGGTTGAGCGCGCGTACCGTCACCAGCCCCGGCGCCGCGTTCGCCGCGACGCTGATGGTCATGATGTAACCCTGGGTGCCGCCCGCGTTGGTCTGGCCGGGAATGGCCGAGGCATCGGGCATGAACTTCGTGACCTGTGCCGTCACCCCCGGATTGCTGAACTGGATCCTCGCCGTGGCGGCGGTGGTCTGCAGATCGGCGCCTTGCACCACCAGGACAAACTGCCCGCTGCTGCCAGGGGCCAGCCAGGCCGGCAGGTCGGTAGGCGACTGGCCGTAGAACAGGTCCAGCGGCAATAACTGCACCGGCCAGGGTTGCAGGCCATTGACCCGGTCTTGTACGCAAGGAGACGGCGCCGCCGTGGTGCTCGGCATGACGGTCACACTCAGGCCCACCAGCAGTTGTTGGGCAATCACCCACACATAGTCCACGGCCTGGCCGTTGATGGTGATGTCATTGATCGAGAACCCCGCGCTTTGCGGCACCTCGAACACCGCCTGGAGGATCTGGTCGGAGCCGTTGATCGCCGATTTGGCGGTGCCGCGGGTAATGCGCCAGTACTGACTCACATCCTGCCCCTGCGGGCCTTTCCACGCGCTGAAGTTGGTCGGTTGCTGCAGGTACAGGGCGATGGGATTGGTCAGGGAGATACGGTTGCTGATGGCCGCCTCATTGGCCGCAAAACCGATATGCGGGTCGGAGTTGCGATAGTTCTGCCCATATTGCGCGCAGCAGATCAGCGACTGAGGGTTCTGGCTGCTTTTCAGGGGCCGCATGATCGTGGCCGCCGCCGCCAGGTACACCTCGGCGCTGAGGGTGTTGGGGCCGGACGTCAGGTGCATCGCGCCGCCGAACTGGCCGGGCGTACAGGCGGTGCCGGCGTTCCATTTGTTGACAGTGTCGTAGGCGGGCAGGCCCGTGGTCGGGTCAATCACCGGATCCCCGGCATTGCCGGTCGGGCAGTTGGTGGCGTAGCGCAGGTAGAGGTCTTCGAGTTGGACGTTCGGGTCGATGTAGTCGCGATACAGTCCCAGCACGGCATTCGGGTCGATGCGCCACATGGCCAGGAAGTACGCCGGGTTTTCGCTGGTGAAGGTGATTTTGCGCATGTCGCCATTGGCATCGCGGACAATCGACCACTCGCAATACTCGTCCAGCCAGCCCCGTGGGCCCGAGGGTGAGAAGTCCTTGTACTTGCCGTACCAGTCGATACTCGGGCAACGGGTCACCGGCAGTTGCAGCAGGGTGCCTTTCTTGTCCGGGTCGTACAGGGTGTACAGGGTGTTGTTGATGGTGATCTGGCCATTGTCGGTCAGCTCCATGACCTGTTGCAGGGTCATGGCCTTGCCGCCCAGTTGCGGAATCACCGCCGTGCCGTTGCTATAAAAAAACGTCCACAGCCGGTTGGGAAAGGGTTGCCAGGTAATCGCCGGCGGGGTGGTGTCGCCATAGCCCTCGACCAGCGGGTTGTAATAGCCCGAGCGTGGCGCGTCGTATAGGCCCGACCATGGGTTGCCGATGATCGCCGCTTCGGTCCAGCCGGTGACGTCGTTGTTCCAGTCGGTTTCAAATTGCGGCAACTGGTCTTCCAGGCCCAGCTTGTTGTAGTCCTTTGGCGCTTGCCCGGCGGGGGAGGTGAATTGCTTGAAGGGCGTGCTCATGTCAGATCTCCATGGGGGGTAGAAACGGAGCAGCAACCGGCACTCGGGGGAGGGTCGGCAACGGTCTGGCGCGGGTCGTCCCACACCAGTTGGGCGATAAAGCCAGGCAGCGGCGCATACTCTTGCGGCGCCAATACCCGGCCACTATCGAGATGGGTGACCAGCAGGCTCAACTGCAGCGCGTCCGTGGGGCCAAGGTGCAATGCCGTGACACTGCGCGCGGCATTCAGCGCGCGGCACACGCCATGGGGGATGCAGCGCCCCTTGTCATCCACCAGGCCCATGCCGATCCGGCTGAAGCGCCCGACGTAGTGCGGGTTCTCAGCGCTGACCTGCTGGGGCGTGGCGTCGGCCTGGTTGAGGAAAACGTCGATCAGGTAGGTGTCGTGGGTGCAGCGCACATGGTCGAACACTACCCACGGGCCGCTGGCCTGGGCCTGCTCCTGGGCAGGCGCGGCACTGTGCGGGCAGCACGCTTTTGCGCTGGCGCGTCGTGCACCGAACGGCGGCGCCACCGGGGTGCCGTAGTCGTAGCCGATGTGCCGGCTGTCCTGGGCCATATCGCCCAGGGTGGTGTAGCGCCAGGCATCGGCACTGGTGAACGTGACCGTCTCGGCCTGGTTGCCGGCAAACGGCTGGAGCAGGCACTGGGTGGTGTACTGCGCCGCCGGGTTGGCGCGGATCCAGATCTCCAGCACGCGGTCTATATTGGCGTGGTAAGAGCAGAACAGTGGGTCAAACGCGGTGTAGGCGTTATCGGCCATATCGCCGCCGATCCAGCCGTGGTAGTTGTCGTGGGGCTGTTCGTACAGACCATCGAAATTCAGTGTGCGATTGGGATACAACTCGTCTTTTTGCGGCGGATCGAACTCGGTGATATTGGCCCAGGGATACCCCGGCACGCCCTGGGGCTGGCTGAAGGTCTTGAACGTCAAGGCATCCACCACCTGCTGCTGGAAAATCCGGCTCATGCCATACAACTGGGTGCGTTTGAGGCGTTGTGAGTCGCCCTGGGTGTAGAACAGCGGGTTGCGTTGCACAAAGCGGCAATCCACGCCCTCGACATTGCCCGAGGCACACACCTTCGAGCGCCCATCCTTGGCCGCCGCATAGCGCAATGGGTTGGGCCGCACTTCGCCGCTGCGGGGGTGCACATAGGTTTCATCGAGAAACGCCTGGGGCAAACCGGCCTGGGGGCTGCCGTCGACACTGGCGTCTTCGGCCATCCAGTCCCAGTACGGGATCGGGTAGTCAATCAAGGCCTCCAGGTACAGCAGGTAAGCGCGATGCCACAGGGCAAAGGCCTCCTGATAATGCAGGCACCAGTTGCTGTGGATATAGGCATAGCGCTGCCACGGCGAGCCACTGTCCGGGTTGCCGATCTGCATCACGTCATCGAGCCGCGCGCGGTACAGGTCCAGTTGTTCCTGACTCAGCGCGCGGATGTCCTGGCGCACGCGCCTGACCGGGTGCGGCAGGTCTGGCGGCGGGATGCGCTCGGCGATATCGAACGGCGAAAAACTGTTCAGGCGCCAGCCCTGGTTGACCCACAACCGGAAGGTTTCCAGGGCGTCGATCGGCCAGAACTGCCGGTCATCCAGGGTCAGCGGCATGTTGCGTGAGGCCAGGTGCTGGTAGATGGTTTCGGACCAGGTCTTGACCGAATCGGGGTCTTCCAGGAACACGTCGTAGGCATTCATGCAACGCACCCACGAGCCTGCGACCTGGCCGCGCTCGGCGGGCGGTATCCAGTAAGGCGCGGTGAAAAGCCCTTGGATATCAGCGGTCCATGTCGGTTTCGCAACTATCATAAGATCCCTCTCACGCCGCCCCATGCTGGATCTTTCGGGGCTGCTAAGCTGGAATTGATAGTAACGGGCCACTGTGCAGTGATTTGTGCAAATTGGCCGCCCGTTACGGCGGATTCATTGCAGTTTTCTCAAGGAAGAAGTGGAAATAATGACAGACGCCATGGATTTGAAAATTCTCGGCAAATTGCAGAAGGATTGTACCCAGAGCCTGGACCTGCTCAGCGACAGCGTGGGGCTGTCCTCGACCAGTTGTTACCGGCGCATCCGGCGCCTGGAGAGCGCGGGGATCATCAAGGCGAAAGTCGCGGTGCTGGATGAAAAAAAGCTGGGGATCCAGGTCACGGCGTTCTTTTTGATCAAGCTCGACAAGGACAGCAACGACATTGATCGCAAGATGCAACACATCCTGGCCACCCGCCCGGAGATTCAGGACTGCTACCTGATGACCGGGGAGTTCGATTTTGTGATGGTGGCCAAGTTTCGCGATGCCACGGAGTACACCGAATATATCTATCGGTTTCTCGACACTTACCGCGATATTCCGATTCGCACTTATTCGTCGACGCTGGTGGTGCGCACGGTGAAGAAGTCTTATGAACTGCCGCTGCAGGGTGTGCAGCATTTGCCTCCGGATCTGTAGACGCGCGGTTTGTGGCATAGGTATCTACATAAACTCTTTCGTGGTTCTTGGGGGGTGTGTACATATCCGTTGCTGCGGTCACGGCCACTTAGGGTTCCGCCCTTACGGCGGCTCACTTTGGAAGAGCGCCAAAGTAAGCAAAGCGCTCTTGCCCCACCACTCGGTGCCTCGCCTAGGCTCGGCATGCCTGTCTGCGGCCAGCGTGGTTTAACGGGGCGCCTGAGATCAAAAGCAGAGCAACAGCAAAGCCAGAGCGCGAAGCTGCATTCCCCTGTGGGAGCTGGCTTGTCGGGTCGCCGCATCGCTGCGATGGCGGTTCATCAGCCAATACATTTATCGACTGATACACCGTCATCGCAGGCAAGCCAGCTCCCACAGAGGTACGCGTACGCCTCGACGATCAGGTCGGCTGTCAGGCCGCCTCGCTTTGCTTGTGATTTTGATCTTAGGCGCCCCGTTAAACCACGCTGGCCGTCATCCGATATTGATTTGGGGGGTAACCCGGCAGGACGCCGGGTTAGCCGCGCTGGGCCATGGATGGCCCATCGCGGCGGCCCCCCAAATCAATGTCGGATGACGGGCATGCCGAGCCTAGGCGAGGTGCCGAGTGGTGGGGCAAGAGCCCTTTTGGTTACTTTTGGCTGGGCCGGCACTCCGGGCTCTTTTCCAAAAGTGACCCGCTGTAAGAGCGGAACCAATAGCCGCCATGACCGCAGCAACGGATATGTACACAACCCCAAAGAACCACCAAAGAGCTGTGTAGCGACCTACGCCCATCGCGAACAAGCCCTCTCCCACATTGGGTTGCTGACGACGCCCGACAATCAGCCCTGCGGAATGAAGCTTTTATGACAAAAGTTCGGTAGTCCCCCCGTCCCTCCGTCTTGCCTATGTAACGCGCTCAAGCACGCGAAACAGGCCAGGAGTGGGGCGGATGGGAACTATGGAACGCTACTCGAAAGTAGGCATGCAGGAACTCGATCAGCGCCTGTCGAAGATCGTCGAAGCCGCCCGCAAGAAGCCGGTGTCGGTCTATCGCTATGGCGCGCCCTGGGTCTGGATCGTGTCCCAGGAGGACTGGCAAGGCGCTTTGAAAGAGGTGTCCAGCTATATACCTGCCGGTCACTCCCTGGTGTTGCTGCGCCCGCAGATCGACGAGGTGCTGGAGCAGCACCACGACTTGCTGCAGGCCCTGAATGCCGAGCCTGGCATGCTTATCGCCCCGCGCACGGTGCTGCAGATTCTGCTGCTGCAACTGCTCTATTCGGTGCCCAGCGAACAGCAACTGCACGAGCAACTCAACTACAACCTGCTGTTCCGCTGGTTCGTCGGCCTCGACCTGACCCAGCGGGTGTGGGGCATCCACGTTCTGCAGCGCGATATCGCCACGCTCCTGGGCAACCCACGGGCGGTGCAGTTGATCCAGAAAATCATCGGTGAAGTGTTCTGTGGCGCCTTGCTGCACATGCCGGAGTTCTCCTTGAACTTCGCGCTGCTGCATACCTGGCTGGCACGGCATGCCAATACCTCGACATCCAGCAATTGAGTCGGCCGAACGCGGTGCCAACAACCGTGAAGGCCAGCCATTCGAGTAATCCAGGGGGCGGTGTGACGCATCTGTTCAAATCAACGCTGGCGCTGTGCTGGCTGACACTGGCGCTGCCGGTGTCAGCCGATGAGCCAGGTGGCGCGTCCGAGGCCGCGGTGCGGCGGGTGGACGTCAATGAGTACTTTGTGCGCGGCAATACGGTGCTCGACGCTCGGGCGATCGAAGAGGCGGTGTACCCGTTCCTGGGCCCGCAAAAAACCTTGAGCGATATCGAAGGCGCCCGCGATGCCTTGCAGAAGATCTACCAGGCGCGCGGTTATCAGTCGGTGTTTGTCGAGTTGCCCGAGCAGAAGGTCGATGACGGCATCGTCTACCTGCAAGTCAGCGAGACCAAGGTCGGCCGAGTGCGGGTGGTGGGGGCCAAGCACTATTCGCCGGTAGAGATCCGCGAAGAAGTTTCGGCGCTGAAGGAGGGGGCGGTGCCGGATTTTGCCACGGTGCAGACCCAGCTCGCCGGCCTCAATCGCGGGGCAGGGCGCCAGGTCACGCCGCTGGTGCGCGAGGGCCAGCGCCCCGGCACCATGGATGTGGACCTGCAAGTGGAGGACCAGAACCCCTGGCACGCCAGCCTCGGCCTGAACAACGACTACAGCGCCGACACCGAGAAACTGCGCAGTGTCGCGACCCTGGGCTACGACAACCTCTGGCAACTGGGCCACAGCGTGTCCCTGACCTTCTTTACTGCGCCCCAGGACAGCGAAAACGCCAAGGTCTGGTCCGGCGCCTACAGCGCGCCGCTCAACGAGCGCTGGACCGTGCAGTTCTCCGGTTATCAGTCCGACAGCAATATCGCCACCATCGGCGGCAGCAACGTGCTGGGCAAGGGTCACTCCTACGGCGTCTCGGCGATCTACAACCTGCCGGCCAGTGGTGTCTGGGCCAACTCGTTATCGGTGGGGGTGGACTTCAAGGACTTCGAGGAGCAGATGCAGTTCGGCGCCAGCCGCGACCAGATCCCGCTCAAGTACGCGCCGCTGACCTTCGGCTACAACGGCTACCGCTACACCGAGCAGGCGCAGCTGGGCCTGGGCCTGAACCTGGTGGTCGGCACCCGTGCGTTTTTTGGCTACGGCAGCGACGCCGAAGAATTCCAGTACAAACGCGACCAGGCCAGCCCCAGCTTTGCCGTGCTCAAGGGCGACCTGAATTACACCTACACCTTCACCGGCGACTGGCAGTCGGCGACCAAGACCGCGTTCCAACTGGCGTCTGGCCCGCTGGTCTCCAACGAGCAGTATTCGGCCGGTGGCGCCACGTCGATCCGTGGCTACCTGGCCGCTGAACGCACCGGGGATGAGGGCTACTTGCTCTCCCAGGAATTGCGTACGCCATCCCTGGCCAAGTTCCTCGGCAGCTATGTGCAGGAGTGGCGCTTCTACGCGTTTGCCGAAGGCGCGCGCCTGCGCCTGCATGACCCGCTGCCCGAGCAGGAAGACGAATACAGCCTGGCCAGCGTCGGCCTCGGCACCCGTGCCAGTTTGAGCAAGTGGTTGTCCGGCAGCCTGGATTGGGGCTACCCGCTGCTCGATGGACCGAACACCCAGAAACAGGACTCGCGACTGCACTTCAGTGTGCAGGCGACTTTCTGACCCTTTTTTCCGGAGAACCCTTCACATGCAACGCCTATTTCTGAGCCTGTTGATCTGCCTGGGCTTCGTGCTCCCGGCCACCGCCCAAGCCTGGTGGCAGGACGACTGGCACTACCGTAAACAGATCTCGCTGGACACCACCCCCCAAGGCGCCGCGATCAATCAGGCGCTGGGCCGTACTGCCTTGCTGGTGCGCTTGCACACCGGCAACTTCACCTTCGACGGGGTCAAGGAAGACGGCGCCGACCTGCGTTTTGTCAGCGCCGACGACAAGACCGTGTTCAATCACCAGATCGAGAGCTTCGACCCGCTGATGGGCATGGCGTTGATCTGGGTCGATGTGCCCAAGATCGAGGGCGGCCAGCGTCAGGACCTGTGGATGTACTACGGCAACGACAAGGCCCCGGCGACCGGCAACGGCCAACTGACGTTCGATCCGAGCTACACCGCGCTCTACCATTTCGAGGGCGCCAACGGCACGCCGGCCCGTGACACCACGGCCTATGGCAACACCGCGCTGAACGCCACCGGTGCGAGCATCGACGGCGTGATCGGGCGGGCCTTGCAGTTCAGCGGCCAGCCGTTGCTGTTGCCGGCCAGTCCGTCGTTGCAACACACCGCCAGCAGCGCCTTTACTTTCAGTGCCTGGCTGCGCCTGGACCAGGCCGCCGGTGAGCAAGTGGTGCTGGCCCGCCGTGAAGGCAGCAGCAGCCTGGTGCTGGGCCTGAACCAGGGCATGCCGTTTGTCGAGATCGACGGCCAGCGTGCGGTATCGACCCAGCCGCTGAACCCCGGCCAATGGCAACACCTGGCCTTTACGGCCGCTGGCAACGCCGTGACCCTGTATGTCAACGGCCGCGAAACCGCGACCCTGGCGCTGGCGATGCCGGCGTTCAATTCCCAGCTGGCCATTGGCGCCGACCTGCCGGAGTCCACCGGCGGCCTGCTGCCCTTTGCCGGGGCGATGGATGAGCTGCGCCTGTCCAAAGTCGCACGCCCGGCGGGGGCGTTGTTGGCCGATGCCAGCGCCCAGGGTTCTGAGTCGAAACTGCTGGCCTATGGCGTGGATGAAGAACAGTCGGGCTTTGGTTTCGGCAGCCTGGGCTTTTTGCTCAAGGCCGTGCCTATCGACGCCTGGGTGATCATCCTGGTGCTGGTGGCGATGATGGTCCAGTCGTGGGTCATCATGCTCCGCAAGAACCGCATGGTCAGCCGCGTCAGCAGTGCCAACGAGATCTTCCGCGAGCAGTTCGCGCAGATCGGCACCCGCCTGGAGATGTACTACGACGACCAGATCCTGGCCGAGCGCCTCAGCCACTCGTCGTTATGGCGCCTGTACCGCGTCGCCGTCCAGGAAATCCGCACCCGCCGCGCCCAGGGCGCCGACACCAGCTCGGTCTCGGCAGCCACCATCGAAGCCATCCGTTGCTCCATGGACGGCGTGCGCACCCGGGAAAACCAGCAGCTCAGCGCCAAGCTCTCGACCCTGTCCAACGCCATTGCCGGCGGCCCGTATATCGGCCTGCTCGGTACGGTGCTGGGGATCATGGTGGTGTTCCTCGGCACGGCCATGGCCGGCGACGTGAACATCAATGCGATCGCCCCGGGCATGGCTGCTGCGTTGCTGGCCACCGCCATGGGCCTGTTTGTCGCGATCCCCGCACTGTTTGGCTACAACCGCCTGATCACCCGCAACAAGGAGGTCAGTGCCGACATGCGGGTGTTCGTCGATGAGTTCATCACCCGCCTGGCCGAGATGCACGGCGAGAGCCAGTCCAGCGAAGCCGGGCATCGGCGCGCCCAGCCAGCCCACGTACCGGCCTGAGGAGAATCAGCATGGCTTCTGTGAATGCCTCCCACGACGATGACGAAGACGCCGCCGTCGACAACATCAACATCACGCCCCTGGTGGACGTGCTGATGGTGGTGCTGGTGATGTTTATCCTCACCGCCACGGCTCAGGTCTCGGGGATCCAGATCCACTTGCCCAAGGCCAGCGCCTCGGTGTCGTTGTCCGAGGCCAAGACCAAGGCGATTTCGGTGAATGACGGCGGCCAGGTATTCCTCGACGCCTACCCGGTAACCCTGGGGGAACTGGAAGAACGCCTGCGCATCGAGAAAGCCCTGAACCCGGAGTTTCCGGTGATTGTGCGCGGCGATGCCACGGTGCAGTACCAGAAGGTCATCGAGGTGCTTGATTTGCTGCGCCGCCTGGAGCTGTCCCAGGTCGGCCTGGTCACTGGCAAACCATCATGACCGCACAGATGCCGATCCCACCCACGCCCGTGAAGAAGTCGCCGCTGCGCCCGCTGAAGTGGGGCGCCGGCCTGCTGGTGGGCGCCGTGGCCGCGTGGTTCCTGTGGCAGTGGGCCAATGACATGAGCGGCGTGCGCCGCGAAGCGCCCAAGGTGCCGATGATTATCCCGTTGCCGCCACCACCGCCGCCGCCCCCGGAACCGCCCAAGGAGCCCGAGCCCCAGGTCGAGGAAAAGATCCCCGAGCCTGAGCCCACACCTGCGCCGGAGGAGGTCAAGCCGGAGCAAGAGGCACCCCCGAGTCCTGCCGACGACCTGGCCAACCCGATGCAGATCGACGGTGATGCCCAGGCCGGTAACGACGGTTTCAACGTGGGGGCCGGCAAGGGCGGCGGCATGGCCGGGTCCGGTGGGGGCGGCCTGGGCACGGGCACGTTCAAGCAGTACCTGGCCGGGGTGTTCCAGCGCCTGCTGCGCGAAGACCCGGAGTTGCGCAAGAAGGCCTATGCGGTGCAGGCCGACCTGTGGTTGAGCGGCGATGGCGAGGTCACGCGTGTAGAGCTGGCCCAGTCCAGCGGCGATGCCGACACCGACGCCCAGGTACTGGCGGCACTGCGGGCCACGCCCCGTTTGAAAGAACGCACACCGGCCTCCCTGACGTTGCCGGTGCGCCTGTCCCTCAAGGGCCGACGCCCGGAGTGAGCCAACCTTTTTTGCAGTTTTCTACAGGAGTTGTGTGCAGATGATTTCCCACGTGAATCGAGTGACCCTGGCGGTCGGCATGGTCATCGCGACCCTGGTTGGCCAGGCAACGGCCGCCCCGGCCGGGCCTTCGGAAAACGCCACGATCAACCTGATCCGCCTGCTGGTGCAGCAAGGTGTGCTCAAGCAGGAACAGGCCGAGGGGCTGATCGCCCAGGCCGAGAAAGAGGCGGTGCAGGCGCGCCAGACCGCAGTGGCCGCCACCGGGCCTGCGGCGGCCCCTGGGGATGTGCGGGTGCAGTACGTGCCGGCCGCCGTGCGTGATCAGATCCGCGACCAGGTCAAGGCCGAAGTCATGGCCACTGCCAAGCAGGAAAACTGGGCCCAGCCCAACACCTTCCCGGATTGGGTCTCGCGTATCAGCTTCGATGGCGACATCCGTCTGCGTGACGAGTCGCGGTTTTTCTCTGGCAACAACAGCAACGAAATCGTCGATTACGCCAAGCTCAACGAGAACGGCCCCTACGACGTCAACAAAGACACCAACACCCGCCTGCCGCCATTGCTCAACACCCGTGAAGACCGCGAGAACCTGTTCCGCCTGCGCGCACGCCTGGGGATGAAGGCGATCATTTCGCCGGAGTGGACCGCAGGCATCCGCATCGGCACCGGCTCCGACAACAACCCGGTGTCCACCACCCAGACCCTGGGCGGCGGCTTTGGCAAGAAAGATATCTGGCTCGACCAGGGCTACCTGACCTGGAAGGCCACCCAGGACCTGACCCTGACGGGCGGGCGGATCGCCAACCCGTTCTATTCCACCGACATGATGTACTCCAGCGACCTCAACTTTGACGGCGTGGCGGCGATCTTCAACCACAGCCTCAACAACGAATGGGGCCTGTTCGGCACGCTGGGCGCGTTCCCGGTGGAGTACACCTCCGACACCGCCAGCAGCAACGGTTTCGACAAGGAGGACAGCGACACCAAATGGCTGTTCGGCGGGCAGATCGGCGCCAACTGGAAGATCAACCGCAGCAACAGCCTCAAGGGCGCATTGGCCTACTACCGCTTCGACGACATCGAAGGCCAGCGCTCCAGCCCTTGCTCGCCATGGGCCGGCGCGCCGGGCTGCGACACCGACGGCTCGCGCGTGGCCTTTATGCAAAAGGGCAACAGCGTGTTCCTGCTGCGCAATATCAACGCCAACCCGGCGACCCCGGGCCTGACCCCGCAACCGCAATACGTGGGCCTGGCCTCCAAGTTCGATGTGCTGGACCTGAACCTGGTGTGGGACAGCGAACTGCCCCAAGACTTCAAGCTGCGCAGCCAGGCCAACTTCATTCACAACCTGGCCTACGACGAGGGCGAGATGCTCAAGCGCAGCGAAGGCGAGATCGTCAACAACATCAACAGCAAGGGCCAGTTTGAAAGTGGCGGCAATGCGCTGATGGTGCAGTTCACCCTCGGCAGCGCCCTGGAGATGAAAAAGGCCGGCGACTGGAACCTGTTGGCTGGCTACAAGTACATCCAGCCGGATGCCTTGCCGGACGGCTTCAACGACTCGTCCTTCCACCTCGGCGGCACCAACGCCAAGGGCTACTTCATTGGCGGCAACTACGGCATCGACAAGAACATCTACGCCAGCGCCCGTTGGCTGAGCGCCTCAGAGGTGTATGGCGCGCCGTTTGAAGTCGATGTGATGCAACTGGAACTGAATACGCGCTTCTGACGCGCCGGGAGATACCCATGAACATGCGAATTTGCGGACTGGTCCTGGCCCTGGTCGCCACCGGCGCCTCGGCCGAAGGCATGGAGGAGCGCCTGCGCACCCAGTTGCGCAGCACTACCGCGCAGCTGCAGGCACTGCAAAGCGAACAGGCCCAGGCCGCCGCTGCACGGATTGCCGCTGAAAACCAGGCCAAGCAGGCCCAGGTGCAGATCAAGCAGTTGAGCCTGGAGCTGGACAAGGCCCGAGGCATGGCCGAGCAACTGGCCGGCCAGCAGCAGAGCCTGCACAGCCAGGCCCAGGCGCAAGTGGCGGCGAGTGCCGAGCAGACTGGCAAGTTCAAAAAGGCTTATGACGAGCTGCTGGTGCTGGCCCGTGGCAAAGAAACCGAGCGCGCGCGCCTGCAGGCGCAACTGGCTGAGCGTGACACACAAGTGCAGCAATGTTCAGCCAAGAATCAACAGATGTATGGCGTGGCCCAAGCGTTGCTCGCGGCCTACGAAAAAATCGACGTGGCCGAGGTCATGAGCATTCGCCAACCGTTCGCCAGCGGCGCGCGGGTCAAGTTCGAAGAACTGGCCCAGGGTTTTGGCGATGGCCTGTACAACAGCCGTTTCGATGCGCCCCAGGCGGCGCTTAATCACTGATCAACCAAGGAAGAAGTTAACCATGAGCGAATTGATGAGCAGCGTGACCCCCCAGCGCCTGACCGAGTTGCTGCAAGAGGCCGGCTACCGGGTCAACCAGAGCGAGCAGAACGGCATCGTGCAACTGCTCAGCGCCAGCCAGGGCATCGGTTTTGCCGTGCGCTTCGGCAACCCGGCGGCGGAGCAGGGCGCCTATGTGGATTTCACCTACAGTTGCGCGCTGCGGGTCCAGGGCGAGTTGCCCGCAGGCCTGGCCCCGGTCTGGAACACCTCGCGGCGCTTTGCCCGGCTGTCCGTGCAGGGGGAGTTCCTGCTGATGGAGATGGACGTGATGGTGGCTGGCGTCGGTGCCCTGTACCTGCGCAGCCAATTGGAGTTGTGGGATCGGCTGTTGCAGGAATTTATCGTCTACCTGCGTGAATACAGCCAGACCGCCGCTCACCTGCATGCCCAGGGTGTACCTGAGGTTGAAACCCGCGAAGAGGCGTCGGCGCTGTGAAAAAACCAACCCTGGTGGTAGCTGCGCTGGCCCTGTTGGGGGTGGCGGTGGGCTTGGGCCTGCGCTCGGGCAGCGACCCGGTCGCGGCCCAGCAACCGGCCCCGGTGATCGGCGCAGAGGGCCCGGCGGTGGCACGCCTGGGCAATCAACAGGTGGCCGTGCCGGAACTGCAGGCATTGCTGGCCACCTTGCCGGCCGAATCGCGCGAGCAGTTGCGCGCCAATCGGGGTGCCCTGGAAACCTGGATCCGCTCGCGCCTGGCGCAAAAGGCCGTGCTCGAACAGGCCGATGCCCAGGGTTGGCGGCAACGCCCGGACGTCGAGCAACTGACCCGCGCCGCCACCGAGCAGATCGTGTTTCGCGACTACCTGCTGTCGGTCAGCCAGGTGCCGGCCGACTACCCCAGCGCCGCCGAGTTGCAGCAGGCCTATGACAGCGGTAAGGCCCAGTGGATGACACCGCCGTTGTACCGGGTCAGCCAGATCTTCCTCGCCGTGGACGACCCGCAAAATGCCGAGGCCGTGCGGCGCCAGGCCCAGGAACTGAGCCGCCGGGCCCAGGCGGCCCCGGCGGAGTTTGCCGGGCTGGCCAGCCAGTACTCCCAGGACGCCGGCAGCGCCGGGCGCGGCGGTGATTCGGGCCTGCAACCCTTGCAGCAACTGGTACCAGAGGTGCGCAACGTGGTCGCGCGGCTCAAGCCGGGTGCGGTATCGGATGCGGTGCACAGCGCGGCGGGGTTCCATGTGCTCAAGTTGACCGAGCACCAACCGGCGCGCACCGCCAGCCTCGAAGAACTGCGCCCACGCCTGACCGAGGCCCTGCGCGCCCAGCGCCAGGAGCAGATCGCCAAGGCCTATCTGGAGGGCATGCTCAACACCGCGACCTTGAGCATCGACGGGGCGCAACTGAACAAAGTACTGGAATAAACAGGCTGTACGCATGGATGCACAGACCCAATAAGACAGGGAGTTCCCCCCATGGACTATCTAGAACCTGCAGCACCCCACGGCATGACGCCTTACCGCGCGCCCGGCGAACCCCGGGAAGCCTGGCTGGCCCTGGCTGCGGGCATCGACCCGGAGGTGGCGCGCTACTTCCTGATCAGCGCCCGCTGCGGCTGTTTCATGCAGGCGGCCCGCAGCCTGAACATCAAGGCCACATTGCTGCGCAAACGCCTGGCGTTACTGGAAGCACAGATGCGCCGTTCACTGTTCAGCTACCAGGGCAATGTCCTGGCGCTGAGCCGTGACGGCCTGCAGCTCCAGGCGCGGCTGGTGACCCTGGCCAATGAACGGCGGGTGCCGGTGCAGGAACAACCGTTGATTCGGCTGGCAGTGGCCGAGACCATCCTGCATGACATCCTCGGGCGCGACCTGATCTCCCTGCTGCGCCGCAATGCCAGTGTGCGCCTGGAGATTGTCTGTATCGACAGTCCGCAGGCCGTGCAGACAGTGGAAGCCGACGTGGTGCTGTGGCTGGCGGGCGTCGACTCGCCGCAGCCGGGACCGGGCTTTGCGACCCACCCACCGCAGGCACTGGCCTGCCTGGATTACCTGCCGCATATCGCCAAACGCTACTCACGCCTGGCCGCACGCCCGGACAGTGTGGATGACTTGGCGGACTACATGCTGGTGCAATGGCAGCCTGACGGCTTGGTCGAGGCATTGGCGCCGTGGAACCGGGTGGTGCAACAACGCTTGGCGGGGGTGGTGCAGGTGCAGGCGTATCCGCTGATGCTGGAGATGATCCGCTGCAGCGCGTGCATTGGCTTGCTGCCGCGTTACATGAGTTGTTTCGACCGGGGCTTGATGGCGTTGCCGGGCTTGTTTGCCCAGGATATGCAGCGCCAGGTGTGGATGGCGGTCAATGCCGCGGCGGCGCATCCACAGGAGGTGCAGATGATTGTGGCAATGGTGGTCAACACCTTTGAGGAGCGGCGGGAGTGGTTTGGCTGACGCCGCTCAATGGCGCGAACAATAAAAAGGGCCAGCGCTAATAAGCGCGGCCCTTTTTACAAATGGGATATTCCAGCGATAGACAGACTTGGGCGCTCATAGTGTTATTGAGTCTTGTATTGCACCGTACCTTGTTGCGAGGCGCCTTCGAACTTCGCGACGCCGATAATTTTTTTACGCTGTTGCGTGTCCGCAGAATTGACCGCAAAAAACTTGAAAGAAATTTCTAATGAAGGTTCGGCTTCCAATGAAACAGAGATGACCTCCATCTTGTCCTCATCGTTGTTGTCAGCGTACCAGCTATTCTGATTCTGCCCTGGGTTGTACCAGGCACCTACAAGGGTATCCCTGTTCATTTCGTATGTGCCCGGCTTGATGTGGTCCGGGAAAGTAAAGAAAATCCCCTCTTTCAAGATACCTTCAATCGGACCGCCGGCAATAATGGATGAACTATAAAGGTTAAGTGAAACAGACTCGGCGGTGTAGGCGCGGCCATCAATGTCCGCCGTTAAATGGCCGGTTGTATTGTGCGGTTGGGGGGTTGGCATTAGTGAATCCTCAGAGTTGATTTAAACCGTTCGTAGAGGCTTTACGGTTAATTAATAACTTGAGGAGTACCAGGGATCTACTGTCACTATTAACAGTAAATCGTTTCAGTGGTCTGGTGTCGTTCCGGGCGCGTGTATCCCGGGTCGGTCCCTAGGCGACTACAGGCTGAATGTGCAACCCACCCTCGACATCCTTGACCAACCCGCTGGCCAGCAACAACGGCAGCAGACGCTTGTGCAACTGCGGTTCGACAAACTCCTTTACCGTGTCCAACGCCAGCTCGCCGTGACCCGGCAGTTCCGCCTTGGTGTACGACAGCCAGGCCTTCTTCAGCATCTGCAACACATCGCTGCCAGCGGTCAGCGCAAAGCGGCGGTGGGTTACCTGGCCCTGGAAGTCGAAGCTGTGCTGATACTCGTAGCCTTTCTCGTCACCCGCGCTGGCCACGCAGCGCGTGCAGGTGCAAGGGCCATCACCAAAAGCCGCCTGCAGGTAGCTATTGAAGTCCACCACGGGTTTGAGCGACAGGCGCTTGTCCACTTCGAACAGGTCGCCGGTCATTTTTGCGTCGTTACTCAAGGTGCATTTCCTCGCAGGTCTACAGCTGGTTTTTCAAAGCGCGGCATCATACCAGCACGATCCGTACTCATCGCGGGGTTTTCAAGAAGCGTTGCGCATGATCAGGATCGGGCAGCAGGCAGCTGTCGTACCGGCCAAAAAGCCGATAGCGGTTACGAGCGATGCGGTCATAGGCCCAGTCACGAAGTACCCGTGGCAGTACCCGCAGCAACTGTAGCGGCCGCCAGGCCATGGGCAGCAGGGCGATGATCTGCAGGACTGCGTTGGAGCGGACCCAGTAGTGCTGGTCGCGAATCACCGCCAGGGTGTCGAATTGATCCAGGGGCAAGCCGGCCCAGGCGAGCAGTGCCTGGCCTTCGGGCGACTGGACGGCCGCCAGGCGAATACGCCGGTGGCGGTCATGGCGGATCAGGAACCTGACCCAGCCATTGCACAGTTTGCAGACCCCGTCGAACAGCACCACCGTCTCGCCCTGGCTGAGCAAGGGGGCGGGAGTGGGGCGGGTAAAGGCGCCGGGCATAAGGGTGGGTCCAATGAGGCTCTGGAGCCTCGGATCATACCGGCGAGCCCGCACTGATGATACACGGGCCGGAAAACGCGATGCTGTTCAGTTGGTAAGCACAAATAAAGTGTGGCGAGCGGGCTTGCCCGCGTTGGACTGCGCAGCAGTCCCATTTTTAGGGCCGCTACGCGACCCAGCGCGAGCAAGCCCGCTCGCCACAGGGATGCCGTTCGTGCATGAGGTGTTCCTACACGGGGCTATGGCCCAAGCGGTCCTTGATCCAGTCATACAGGTTATTGCCCTCGCTCGACAGCTCGCTGGTGGCTCGGCGGCACAGGTAATACTGGCGACCGTCATCCACCTGCAGGTCAAACAATTGCACCAGCTCACCCGTAGCCACCAGTGGCGCCACCAACGGCGCGCGCAGCAGCGAGCAGCCCAGGCCGGTGCGGGTGGCGACCAGGGTCAACTGGCCGTCCTCCAGCAGCAGGCCGTTGTGTGTGTTGCTGTGGCTGATCGCGGCGGCATCGAACCATTGGCCCCAGGTACCACGCTCTTCGTCGTGCAGCAGGGGCAGTTCGCTGAGGGCCTGGGGGCTGTCGATAGGGCCGTGGCGCTGGAGGAATTCGCGGCTGCAGAACGGCGTGACCGCGCCGCTGATCAGGGGCTCGCTGTGATAACCCGGCCAGTGCCCGGTGCCGAAGCGGATCGACAGGTCGGCGGCATCGCTGGGGTAGCTGCGGTGGTTGGCGTAGGTGATGTTGATATCCAGCGCCGGGTTGGCGCTCAAAAACTGCGCCAGGCTCGGGATGAACAGGTTGGTCGCGAACATCGGGATCAGGCTGATGGTGACCTGGCGTGTCGCGCTTTTCTCGCGCACGTGTTCGGTGGCGCTGCGCAGTACCGCGAATGCCGAGCGAATCGCCCGGTAGTACTCGCGGCCTTCTTCGGTCAGGCCCAGGTTGCGGCCTTGGCGCATCGTCAGCGGCTGTTGCAGGAAGCTCTCGAGCAAGTGCAACTGATGGCTGACAGCCGAGGGCGACACCCCCAGCTCGCGGGCGGCGGCATTGACACCACCGTGGCGGGCAAAGGCCTCGAAAGTACGCACGGCCCGTAGAGGCGGATCGTTGGCTAACTGTTCTAAATTATTCATGTATTGAATTAAATACTAAGTAAAAAGATAAATAAAGCGCAAAAAGGTCCCGTGTATAGGGGCTTTTGTAGTTGGTATAACCATATTCCCTTCAGATATTTGATAAAAACAGAATAAATAACTAGTGTTCCGCGCTCGGGCTTTTTAGTCGGCGCGCCTTGGCCACGACGTTTTTTGTAAAGGGAGTTGATGGTTCTCATGGATGCGTTTATCCAGCAACTGCTTAACGGCTTGCTGTCGGGCAGTCTCTACGCGTTGGTCGCCTTGGGTTACACCATGGTCTACGGCATTTTGCGCATCATCAACTTTGCCCATGGCGATGTGTTGATGATCGGCGCACTGGTGGGCCTGTCGGTGATCCGCGTGCTGCAGGCAGCCTGGCCGGATATGCCGCCGGTGCTGTTGCTGCTGACGGCGGCGATGATCGCCATGGCCTTTTGTGCGGTGCTGGCGGTGGTGATCGAGCGTGTTGCCTATCGGCGCTTGCGCAACGCGCCGCGCCTGGCACCGTTGATCAGTGGTATCGGCGTGTCGCTGTTGTTGCAGACCGTGGCGATGCTGGTCTGGACCCGTAACCCGCAGATGTTCCCGCAATTGCTGCCCCTGGAACCTATCGAAGTACTCGCTGGCGATGCCACCCACGCTGCCGTGACCAATGCCACCGCACTGACCACCATTGGCGTGGCGTTAAGCCTGATGCTCGGGTTGTTGCTGTTGGTAGAGCGCACGCGCTTTGGCCGGGCCATGCGCGCCGTGGCCGAGAACCCGCAAGTGGCGAGCCTGATGGGCATCAACCCGAACCGCATCATCGTCATGACCTTCGCCATCGGCGGCGCCCTGGCCGCGCTGGCGGGCATCATGATGGCCAGCAACTATGGCAGCGCGCATTTCTACATGGGCTTTTTGCCCGGGATCAAAGCGTTTACCGCGGCGGTGCTGGGCGGCATCGGCAACCTCAAGGGCGCGATGCTCGGCGGCCTGCTGCTGGGGCTGATCGAAGCCCTCGGCACCGGCTACCTGGGGGCTGCCACCAACGGTGTGTTCGGCACCAACTACCAGGACGTGTTCGCGTTTATCGTGTTGATCGCGGTGCTGGTGTTGCGGCCCCAGGGGTTGTTGGGCGAACGATTGGCGACCCGCGCATGAGCCTGGCAACCGCTGTGAGCCCTTCGAGCAAACGCGCCAGCCTGGGGCTGCTGCTGTTCGCCCTGGCCCTGGTCTTGGCCCCCTGGATTGTCGGGCATGCCGGCGGCAATACCTGGGTGCGCACCCTGGACTTTGCCCTGCTGTACATCATGTTGGCCCTGGGCCTGAATATCGTGGTGGGCTATGCCGGTTTGCTGGACATGGGCTTTATCGCCTTCTACGCGGTGGGCGCCTACCTGGCGGCCTTGCTGTCATCGCCCCATCTGGTGCAACAGTTCCCAGCCTTGCTGGCGCTGCTGCCGGAGGGCATGCACACCTCGATCTGGCTGATCTTGCCGCTGGCCGCGCTGCTGGCGGCCGGGTTCGGCGTGATTCTGGGGGCGCCGACCCTGCGCCTGCGCGGCGACTACCTGGCCATCGTCACCCTGGGGTTTGGCGAAATCATCCGCATCCTGCTGCGCAACCTCGACCGCCCGGTGAACCTCACCAATGGCCCCAAGGGCATCGCCCAGGTCGACCCGGTGACGCTACTGGGGGTCAACCTGGGGCGTACCCAGGAACTGTTCGGCCTGCGCTTGCCCTCGGTCTACCTCTATTACTACCTGTTCGCCGCGCTGGTGGTGCTGATCCTGTTTGCCTGCATTCGCCTAGAGCGCTCGCGCATCGGCCGCGCCTGGATGGCGATCCGCGAGGATGAAGAGGCGGCCCAGGCCATGGGCCTCAATACCTTGCGCCTGAAGCTGCTGGCATTTGCCATCGGCGCGGCGTTTGGCGGTATCAGCGGGGCGCTGTTTGCCTCGTTCCAGGGCTTTGTTTCACCGGAATCCTTCACCCTCAACGAGTCCATCGCCGTGCTGGCCATGGTGGTGCTCGGCGGCATGGGGCATATCCCCGGGGTGATTCTGGGCTGCGTGTTGCTCGCAGCCTTGCCCGAAGCGTTACGCGCCAGCATGGGCCCCTTGCAGCAGGCGCTGTTTGGCCAGGTGCTGGTGGACCCGGAGATTATCCGCCAGCTGTTTTACGGCCTGGCGCTGATTCTGGCGATGCTGTATCGACCCGCCGGCCTCTGGCCGAGCCGCACAGGAGGTGCACCTTGAATCATCCGTTATTGCAGATCGAGAAGGTCAATAAACAGTTTGGCGGCGTGGCTGCGCTCGATGACGTGAGCCTGAGTATCGAGGCCGGGGAAATCTACGGCCTGATCGGGCCCAATGGCGCCGGCAAGACCACCTTCTTTAATGTGATGACGGGGCTGTACACCCCGGATTCCGGGCGCTTTCAACTCGACGGCCAGGAGTACCAGCCCACGGCGGTGCACCAGGTGGCCCGCGCCGGCATTGCGCGTACGTTCCAGAATATCCGCCTGTTCAACGCCATGAGCGCCTTGGAAAACGTCATGGTCGGGCGCCATGTGCGCACCCATAACGGCGTGTGGGCGGCCTTGAGCGGGCACTCGCGTGGGCGCGAGGAAGAGGCGCAGACCCGCGCCCACGCCCACCGCTTGCTGGCCTATGTCGGCCTCGCCGGGTTTGCCCACTACCGCGCCGACAGCCTGTCCTACGGCCATCAGCGGCGCCTGGAAATTGCCCGCGCCCTGGCCACCGAGCCGCGCCTGCTTGCCCTCGACGAGCCCGCTGCCGGGATGAATGCCAGCGAGAAAGTGCAGCTGCGCAGCCTGCTGGAAAAGATCCGCGATGACGGCCACACCCTGCTGCTGATTGAGCATGACGTGAAGCTGGTAATGGGCGTGTGCGACCGCATCAGCGTGCTGGACTACGGCCGCGTGATCGCCGTGGGCGCGCCTGCCGAAGTGCGCCGCCACCCGCAAGTGATCCAGGCTTACCTGGGAGCCGGCGCCCATGTCTGAAGCGTTGTTGCAGATTGACGGCCTGAAGGTGCGCTACGGCGCCATCGAGGCGGTCAAGTCCCTGGACCTGCATATCAATGAAGGCGAACGGGTGACGCTGATCGGCGCCAATGGCGCCGGCAAAAGCTCCAGCCTCAAGGCCCTGACCGGGTTGCTGCCGGCCGCTGCGGGGCAGATCCGCTTTGCCGGGCGCTCGATCCTCAGCCTGGCGCCCCATGAGCGCCTGACCCTGGGCATCGCCATGGTGCCCGAAGGGCGCGGCATTTTTGCGCGCATGAGCGTGCTGGAAAACCTTCAGGCCGGGGCGTTCCTGCGCCGCGACCCGCACCAGGTGAACCTGGAAATCCGCCAGTTGTTCGAGCACTTCCCGCGCCTGCAAGAACGCTTGCAGCAATCGGCCGGCTTGCTCTCCGGGGGCGAGCAGCAGATGCTCGCCCTGGCCCGTGCGCTGCTGTCCAAGCCGCGGTTGCTGGTGCTTGACGAGCCATCCATGGGCCTGGCGCCGATCATGGTCGAAAAGCTGTTCCAGGTGATTGATGATGTCTGCCGCCAGGGCATGACCCTGCTGCTGGTGGAGCAGAATGCGCGCCTTGCGCTGCAAGTGACTGACCGCGCCTATGTGATGGACACCGGGCGCATCAGCCTCAGCGGCGCCAGCGCGCAATTGCTCGACCACCCCGAGGTGCGCAGTGCCTACCTCGGTGAATAACCCCATAACAAACGCCACCGGACGCCCGGCGTGTTTCGCCCACCCCACAGGCCATGAGGGCCTGATGAGAAACAGGAAAAACTGATGAACAAGACTGCCCCCTTCAAACGCGTACTGTTGTTGAGCCTGGCCCTGAGCGGTGTGGCCCAGGCCGACCAGACGGTCCTGATCGGCCTGGCCGGGCCCTTGACCGGCCCGTCGGCGCGGATCGGCAAAGACCTGGAGAACGGTGCGCAACTGGCCATTGACCAGGCCAACGCCAAGCATCCGAAAATCAACGGCGAAGCGGTCACGTACAAACTGGTTTCCGAAGACGACCAGTCCGACCCACGCACCGCCGTCACCGTGGCCCAGCGCCTGGTGGACGAAGGCGTAGTCGGTGTGGTCGGTCACTGGAACACCGGCACCAGCATCCCGGCCGCGCGGGTCTACCATGACGCCGGGATTGCCCAGGTCGCGCCTGTGGCCACCGGTCACGCCTATACCCAGCAAGGTTTCGACACCAGTTTCCGGATCATGGGCCATGACGATGACGGCGGCCAGGTCGCCGGCGACTACGCGCTCAAGACCCTCAAGGCGCAGCGTATCGCCGTGATCGACGACCGCACCGCATTCGGCCAGGGCCTGGCGGACCAGTTCGTCAAATCCATCGAGGCCGGTGGCGCCAAGGTGGTTGCCCGTGAATACGTGGACGACAAGACCATCGATTTCAGTGCGGTGCTGACCAATATCCGTGGGCAAAACCCCGACCTGATCTTCTTTGGCGGCGTCGACTCCCAGGCTGCACCGCTGGCCCGACGCATCAAGCAGTTGGGGATCAAGGCACCGTTGATGGGCGCGGGCGGCTTTGTCAGCCAGACCTTCCTGCAACTGGCGCAGAACGAAGGCGAGGGCGTGATCGCACTGGAGCCGGGCCTGGCCGTGGCACAGATGCCGGGTGGCAAGGCCTTTGAAGACGCCTACAAGGCGCGTTTCAAGAGCAATATCGAGCTGCATGCGCCGTTTGCCTATGACGGTGTCGGCGTGCTGATCGCCGCCATCGAACAGGCCAACTCCACCGACCCGCAGAAGTACCTGCCGGTCCTGCGCGCCATCAGCTATCCGGGCGTGACCGGGACCCTCGCGTTCGATGCCCAGGGCAATCTAAAGAACCCGTCGTTCACCGTTTACCAGGTCAAGGCCAATCAATGGCAGCCGGTAAGCGTGGCTGGCGGCAAAAAGTAACGCGCTGGATCTAAGCGTAGGAGCGTCCCAAGTGGGGGCTGTCTCACCCGGCGAGACAGCTCCCCCATGTGGAGCACCAACATTGGATCTTCGTAGCCATTTGAATGAGGCACGCAATGAGCAAACTCGAAGGTGAACTGGGCATCCTGGCCCGCCGGCGCATCGAAGCCGAGATCATCAAACCGATCTACGAAATCCTCGTGCGCGAGCAGGGCAAGGCCTTTGCCGCAGCGGTGATTGGCGAAGCGGTGGGCAACGCCGCGATCCAGGCCGGCAAGCATTTTGCCGCCCAGGAAGAGCAGGGCGCCGACCTCAAGAGCTTCGTTGAGCTGCAAGTGCTGTGGGAAAAGGACGACGCGCTGAAAGTCGAGATCATCGCCAGCGACGCCGAGCATTACGACTATGACGTCAAGCGCTGCCGCTATGCCGAGATGTACCACGAGATGGGCCTGGGCGAGATCGGCCACCTGTTGTCGTGCAACCGCGACGAGCTGTTTATCGTCGGCTACAACCCCAATATTGAATTGACGCGCACCCAGACCATCATGGGCGGCGCGCCAAGCTGTGACTTCCGCTACCACGCCAAGCCCCGGGAGCCGCGCTCGTGAGCGCCCTGGCCCGGGTCAACGGCGAGCGCCTGTGGGACTCGCTGATGGAAATGGCGCAGATCGGCGGCACGCCCAAGGGCGGCGTCTCGCGCCTGGCCCTGACCGACGAAGACCGGCGCGGCCGCGACCTGTTCGTGGCCTGGTGCACGGCGGCCGGGTGCAGCATCCGTGTGGACGCCATGGGCAATATCTTCGCCCGCCGCGCCGGCCGGCATGAGCACCTGGCCCCGGTGCTGACCGGCTCCCACGGTGACTCGCAACCGGCGGGCGGCAAGTTCGATGGCATCTACGGCGTACTCGCCGGCCTGGAAGTGCTGCGCACCTTGAACGACCTGGGCATCGAGACCGACCGGCCGATCGAGGTGGTCAACTGGACCAACGAAGAAGGCTCGCGCTTTGCCCCGGCGATGATTGCTTCGGGGGTGTATGCCGGGGTGTTCGACCTGGAGTACGGCTTGTCCCGCGAAGACAAGGCCGGTGTAAGCATCGGCCAGGCACTGCAACAGATCGGCTACGCCGGCCCGCACCCCGTGGGCGGCCAGGCGGTGCATGCGGCGTATGAACTGCATATTGAGCAAGGCCCGATCCTTGAGGCCCAGGACCTGACCATCGGTGTGGTCACCGGCGCCCAGGGCCAGCGCTGGTATGAAGTCGAGCTGAGCGGGCGCAGTGCCCATGCCGGCACCACGCCCATGGATCACCGCCTGGATGCACTGCTGGGTTTTGCCCGGGTGGTGGAGGCGGTCAACCAGATCGGCCTGGCCCAAGGCGCCGAAGGGCGGGCAACGGTGGGCATGGCCAATATCTTCCCCAACTCGCGCAACGTGGTGCCGGGGCGGGTGTTTTTCAGCGTCGAGTTCCGCCATCCCGATGAAGCGGTGCTGGCCGTGCAGGATCAGCAACTGCACGCAGCAGTGGCGCGCATCGCCGAAGGGATTGGCTTGCAGGCCAGCGTCAAGCAGATCTTCCAGTACGCACCGATTGCCTTCGACAAAGACTGCGTGGACGTGGTGCAGGCTGCGGCCGAGGCCTTGGGCTATAGCCATCGGCGCATGATTTCCGGAGCCGGGCATGATGCCTGCTACCTGAACCAGGTCGCGCCGACGGCGATGATTTTTGTGCCGTGTGTGGATGGCTTGAGCCATAACGAGGCGGAAGAGATCCACCCGCACTGGTCCACAGCGGGGGCGGATGTGTTGTTGCAGGCGATTCTGGCTTCGTCAGGCGAATAGGCTGAAGACCTGATCCCACATTCAACCTGTGGGGTCTTGCCCTCACTCCCGCACAAACAGCCTGCTCATCACCTGCAACAGCCGATCATCCGCGCCAGCGGCGCCAATCACCTGCAACCCCACCGGCATGCCCCTCACGTGCCCCACCGGCAGGCTGAGCGCGGGGAGGCCGGTGAGGTTCCAGGCACTGGTATAGCTGAGCACGGCGGCGCGTACATCAATGTCCTGTTCGCCCACCCGCACCTTGCGTGCATTTACCTCAGTCGCGGTAATCGGCACGCTGGGCGAAACCAGCAAGTCATAGTGTTCGAACAGGCGCGCCATCGCCGCTTTGTACTGCGCCTGGCTGGCCTGTGCGCGAATGTATTGCCAGCCTCTGACTTCCTCCGATACCTCAAGACGCTCGCGTACCTCCTGTTCAAACTTATGCGGCGCATCCCGCATGCGTTCGGCATGCACCTCGAAGGCCTCGGCACGTTGCAGTGTCAGCAGGGTGTCTTTCATGCCCGCCGCCATGTGGTGCAGTTCGTCGGTCTCCTGCAGTGCGTCGCCAAACAGCTGCTGCGCTGCACCATAGATCTGCTGATGCACATCGGCGTCGACCGGGCCGAAGCTGGGGCAAGTCATCCAACCAACCCGCAGCGGCTGCGGGTGGGTTGCAGGCGTACCGGCGCGTCCGGCCAACACCTCGAACAACAGGCGCGCATCTTCGACATGGTTGGCGATGGGGCCTACGTGGTCGAGACTCGATGACAGCGGGAACACCCCGTCCACCGGCACGCAGGCAAACGAGGGCTTGAAGCCGACCGTGCCGCACAAGGCCGAAGGGATCCGGATCGAGCCGCCGGTGTCGGTACCCAGGGCCAGCGGCACCATGCCGCTGGCCACCGCCGCGGCACTGCCGGCGCTGGAGCCGCCAGTGATGCAACGGGCATCCCACGGGTTGCGTGCAGCACCTTGCAACGAGCGGTCGCCGGTCGGGCCGTAGGCGAATTCGTGGGTCAGGGTCTTGCCGATAATCACCGCCCCGGCTTCGCGCACCCGCTGTACGCACAGGGCATCGCGGTCCGGCTGGAAACCCTCGAAATGCGCGGAGCCGTAGGTGGTGATGTAGTCAAACGTGTCGATGTTGTCTTTGACCGCGACCGGCATGCCGTGCAGCGGGCCCAGGTCCAGGCCTTGGGCCAACAGCGCGTCGGCCTTGCGCGCCTGGGCCAGGGCGACGCAGGCATCGACTTGAACGAACGCATTTAATCGCGGATTCAAGCGCTCGATGCTGTCCAGGGCGGCTTGCGTCAGCTCGACACTGGTCACGCTGCCAGTCCGCAGGCGCGCGGCCAGCGTGATGATCGACTGACCGCAAAAATATCCAGCGTGGGTAGGCTTCACCAGGCTCATATAAACAACTCCATCAAACAGCTGCGGGTACAGAGGGTGGGGCGACCTGGCGACCGCCTGGGCGCACCATCAGCATTGCGCTCATGCCCAGCGCCGTGGCCACTGCGGCGGCCACGAACATCGACGAATAGCCGTAATGCACGGTCAGGTAGCCCGTGAGCATCGGGGCGATAAACGAAGCGGTGTTGGCGATAAAGTGCGTCATGCCGCTGTAGGCGCCAACCCGATTGGACGGCGCAGTGTCGATCACCACGGCCCAGTAGACCGAGTTGGGCAGGGCGTTCAAGGCGTTGGCCAACGTCATCAAGGCAATCACGCCCCAGACGGTCTGGGCCTGGGACACCATGATGAAACACAGGGTTGTCAGCAGCAGGCAGGTCGCGGCCAGCCAACTGCGGGCGACTTTCAGGTTGCCGGTGCGGCGCAGCAGCCAGTCCGATATTTTGCCGCCCAGCAGCACGGTGAAGCAGGCGCCGGTCCACGGGATCATGCCCATGTACCACAGCGACGACAGGTTGTAGTGGAACTCATCCTGCAGGTATTTGGGGGTCCAGGTCAGCAGCAGGAACGTCACGTACACAAACGAGAAGTAACCGACGGCATTGAGCAGCAGGTCCTTGTTCTTGAAGAAGTGCCAGACCGGCGCGACGCTGGTGGTGGGGGTCGAGGCATTAGAGGCTTCGGCGCGCTCTTTACGCAGGAAGTCGAGTTCGGCCTTGGACACCCGCGGGTTTTCATCCGGGGTGTTGGTGAAACGGGTCATGAAATAGATCAGCAGCGCCAGACTGGCCACGCCCAGCACCACGAACATACTGCGCCAGCTGCCGGTCAGGGTTTGCAGGCCCACGGCCACCGGTGCGGTGAGCAGTGCCCCCAAGGGGGTGCTGAGCAGGCCGACCGAAACCACAAAACCGCGCTCCTTGGGCGTGGCCCAGTTGGCCACGCTCTTGTTGATCACCGAGTACGCCGGACCTTCGGCAAACCCGAACATCACGCGGATCGTGGCGAAACCGGCCATGGCCGAGCCGCCGAGGAACGCCAGCCCGAAGTCACCGGCAAAGGCCGTGGCAATTTCAAAGATCGACCACGTGGCGCCGGCGATCAGCCAGATGCGCTTGGCACCAAAACGGTCGGCCAGAATGCCACCGACCAATGCCCCCAGGATGTAGCCGTAGCCGAAGTAACCCAGCACGTTGCCCCAGTCGGCCTTGTCGAAACCGTACTCGGGCAGAATGCTCGCCGACGCATAGGCAATCGCGCCGCGGTCGATGTAGTTGAGCAGTGCCATCAGCATGATCAGGAAGAAAATCTGGTAGCGGAAAGACGGGATAGCGGGGCTGTTCATAAGGATCTGACTCTTCAAAATGATGGCAGAAGTCAAAAAGTCGGCCGCGTCCGGCGTATTTTTTATTGTTTGCCCAAACGTTTGGGTTGGCGAAATGTAAGGCTCGTAAAAATTTTAGTCAAACGTTTGGGTAAAAATTTACCTGCGGCTGCGACACGCCCGTTCGGGTAGAATCTGCGCGCTAAATATCAGACAGTTGGAAGCCTCTCCACCATGCCGAGCCCATCTCGCCCTGCCACCCTGAAATCCATGGCGACCGCACTGGGTGTGCATGTGTCCACGGTGTCCCGGGTACTCAATGGCGACCCGGCCGGGGTCGAGCGAGCGGCCTCGGCCGAAGTGGTGGCGCGCATTCGTGCATTGGCCAAAGAGCTGGATTACCGGCCGAACACCCAGGCATCGAGCCTGAAGTTGCGCAAAAGCCAGGAAATCTGTGTGCTCATGCCCAGGCTCACCGACCTGGTGATGGCGACCATTTATGACAGCATCGACAGTGCCGCCGAACAGGCCGGCTACCTCACCTTCGTTTCCAATACCGACGACCAGCAGCCACGCCAGATGGCGCGTGCCGAGCACGCCTTGCGCCGCTCGGTGGCCGGGCTGATCGTCGGCGACTCCCATGTGGGCGAAAGCCAGCCGCTGCTCGACCTGTTGGCGCGCAAGCACATCCCCTACGTGTTGGTCAGCCGGCAGATTGCCGGGCATCTGGCGGCGTGCAGTGACGATGAGTTGGGCGGTTGGTTGGCGGCCGAGCACTTGTACCAATTGGGCTGTCGCGATGTGGCCATTCTGGCGGGTGAGCGGCACGCCTCGACCGGGGCGGATCGCACCCGTGGGTTTACCCGCTATTACCGTGAGCAAGGCATCACGCTACGCCCGGAGTGGACGCTCAATGGTCCTTTTGACAGCCTGACCGGGCATCGCCAGGGCGAGTATCTGCTGAGCCTGAACCCACGGCCCCAGGCGTTTTTTGCGGTCAATGACTTCCTGGCCATCGGCCTGATGGGCGCCGCGCGTGACAAGGGCTTGATGCCGGGCAAGGACATTGCCGTGGTGGGCTTCAATGACATACCGCTGGCCAATGAACTGATGGTTCCCCTGACCAGCGTGCGCCTGCCCTTGGCAGAGATGGGCCGCCATGCGGTTGAACTGCTGCTCAAACGCATCGAGGGCGAGGCTGTCGAGTCGATCAAGGTGGCGCCGCAGCTGCAGGTGCGGGCGAGTTCGTCTTTGTTGCGCTGACGTCAAAAATGTGGGAGCGGGCTTGCCCGCGATTCAGCGGTGGTCCAGTCACTCTCTTTGATGACAGGTACACCGCCATCGCAGGCAAGCCAGCTCCCACATTTGAAGGGGGGTGTGGCCAAAACGCTGTGCCCGGCCAAGATCCCCTGTGGGAGCGGGCTTGCCCGCGATAGCGGTGGTCCAGTCACTCTCATTGATGACAGGTACACCGCCATCGCAGGCAAGCCAGCTCCCACATTTGATGGGGGGTGTGGCCAAAACGCTGTGCCCGGTCAAGATCCTCTGTGGGAGCGGGCTTGCCCGCGATAGCGGTGGTCCAGTCACTCTCATTGATGACAGGTACACCGCCATCGCAGGCAAGCCAGCTCCCACATTTGATGGGTGGTGTGGCCAAAATGCTGTGCCCGGCCAAGATCCCCTGTGGGAGCGGGCTTGCCCGCGAAGGCGGTGGTTCAGTCACTGAATTTATCGACTGACACACCGTCTTCGCGAGCAAGCCCGCTCCCACAGGGGGATTGTGGACGGTCAAAAGCCGCGGTATTCAATCAGCGAAAAAACTCCCCTGGCGTCGCATCAAACTGCTGGCGAAACGCTGCGATAAACGCCGAAACCGATTCATACCCACAGCCCAGCGCTACATCCGTCACCCGTTCCCCGCGTTCCAGGTCGGGCAGGGCGCTGAGCAGTCGCAGCCGTTGGCGCCAGGCGCGATAGGTCAGGCCGGTATCGCGCAAGAACAACCGGCTCAAGGTTTTCTCACTGACCCCTAACTTCTGGCTCCACTGCCCCAGGGTCGTCGCCTGTTCCGGGTGCAGGCTCAAGCTGCGATAGATCTGTCGCAGCCGGCTGTCCACAGGCAGGGGCAGCATCAGGTCAACCTGCGGCGCGGCGGCCAACTGGTCCAGCAGCACCTGGGCCAGGCGCCCGTCCGGGCCGTCTTCGGCATATTCCACCGGCAGTTCGCTGAAACGGCGGATCAACTCGCGCAGCAGGTCGCTTACCGCCAGGACCTGGCAACGTTCCACGGCCCAGCTCGTCACGCTGCAGTCCAGGTACAGGCTGCGCATTTCGGTGTGGGGCGAGCTGAACACGCGGTGGGGCACCCCCGCCGGGATCCACACCGCGCGCTGCGGCGGGGCGACAAAGCGCCCGGCACTGGTGTGGATCTCCAGCACCCCGCAAATCGCATACGACAACTGCACCCACGGGTGGCTATGGCGGCGGGTCAGGGCGCGGTTGGGCAGGGATTCGGTGCGGCCATACACCGGGCGCGGCAGGCTGGCGAGCCCGGGGATGCTGCGGCGAACGGCCTTTTCATGTCCTTTTGGCGGCATTTACTGGCTCATTGGCGTTAGTCGGTAAGCAGCCGTTACGTTAGAGTCGCCACGACGCCCTGGCAACCCCTGGAAGAACAGCTAATGAAACGCCCCCGGTTTTTACCTGATAACTTCACCCTGATCCTGATTGCCACGGTGGTTCTCGCCTCCTTGTTGCCGGTCAGCGGCCAGGCCGCCGTGGCGTTTGGCTGGGTGACTAACCTGGCCATCGCGCTGCTGTTTTTCCTGCATGGCGCCAAGCTGTCGCGCCAGGCCATCGTCGCCGGTGCCGGGCACTGGCGATTGCATTTGCTGGTGTTCAGCCTGACCTTCGTGCTGTTCCCGCTGCTGGGCCTGGCGCTCAAGCCGCTGTTGTCGCCGATGATCGGCAAAGACCTGTACATGGGCATGCTCTACTTATGCGCGCTACCGGCCACGGTGCAGTCCGCGATTGCCTTCACTTCCCTGGCGCGGGGCAATATCCCGGCGGCGATTTGCAGCGCGGCGGCGTCCAGCCTGTTCGGTATTTTCCTTACGCCGTTGCTGGTGGCCTTGTTGCTCAATGTGCATGGCGACGGCGGCTCCACGGTGGATGCGATTCTCAAGATCAGCGTGCAATTGCTGCTGCCGTTTATTGCCGGGCAGATCGCCCGACGCTGGATCGGTGCGTGGGTGGGGCGCAATAAAAACTGGCTGAAATTCGTCGATCAGGGTTCGATCCTGCTGGTGGTCTACGGCGCCTTCAGCGAGGCGGTCAACGAAGGCATCTGGCACCAGATCCCCCTGTGGGAGCTGGGCGGCCTGGTGGTGGCCTGCTGCATCCTGCTGGCGCTGGTGCTGATGGCTTCCGCGCTCTTGGGCAAGGCGTTCGGTTTTAACCAGGAAGACCGCATCACCATCCTGTTCTGCGGCTCGAAAAAAAGCCTGGCCACCGGGGTGCCAATGGCCCAGGTGTTGTTTGCCGGCAGCACCATGGGCGTGCTGATCCTGCCGCTGATGCTGTTCCACCAGATCCAGTTGATGGTCTGCGCGGTAATGGCCCAGCGCTATGCCAAGCGCCCGGAGTCGATTCCCGAGATCATGGCGCAAGTCGATCCCTGAGCCATCGTGTTACTATTTTTCGGCGCCGCTCAAGGGCAGGCATCGGGCCGTCAGGATCGGCGCGCAACTGAGTAAAACGACCTGTCGATGAGTACTTCCACCACCACACCTCAAGCCAACTGGCAGCCGGTCATCGCCCTTGCGCTGGCGGCCTTTGTGTTCAACACCACTGAGTTCGTCCCGGTCGGCCTGCTCAGTGCCATCGGCGCCAGCTTCGACATGCCGATCGCCCGGGTCGGCCTGATGCTCACCATCTATGCCTGGGTGGTGTCATTGACGTCGCTGCCGGTGATGTTGCTGACCCGCAACGTCGAGCGGCGCAAGTTGCTGATTGTGCTGTTCGGCATGTTTATCGCCAGCCATATCCTCTCCAGCGTGGCCAACAGTTTTGGCTTGTTGATGGTCAGTCGCATCGGCATTGCCTTGTCCCATGCGCTGTTCTGGTCGATCACCGCCTCCCTGGCGGTACGCCTGGCGCCGCCGGGCAAGCAGGTGCAGGCGCTGGGCTTGCTGGCCACGGGCACCTCACTGGCGATGGTCCTGGGCATTCCTTTGGGCCGTCTGCTGGGCGAGGCCATGGGCTGGCGCACCACCTTTATTGTGATCGCCGGATTCGCCGCTGTGCTGGTGTTCTGGCTGGCGCGCACCTTACCGCTGTTGCCGAGCCAGAACTCCGGCTCGCTGCGCAGCCTGCCGATGCTGTTCAAGCGCCCGGCGCTGGTGGCGCTGTACGTGTTGACGGCCATGGTGGTCACGGCCCAGTTCACCGCCTATAGCTATATCGAACCCTTCGTCGAACGCGTCGCGGGCCTGGGGGGCAATGCGGTGACCCTGGGGCTGCTGGTGTTTGGCGGGGCGGGGATCATGGGGTCGTTACTGTTCAGCTTGCTGCACCGTTTCAACCCTTACCGCTTTCTGCTGGTGGCTGTGTCGGTGCTGGCGCTGTGCCTGGGGCTGTTGTTGCCGTTGAGTGGTGACGTTTCGTACCTGGTGGTGCTGAGCGTGTTCTGGGGCATGGCGATCATGGCTTTTGGCTTGGCGCTGCAGTCCAAGGTCCTGGTGCTGGCACCGGACGCGACCGATGTGGCGATGGCGATGTTTTCCGGGATCTACAACATCGGCATCGGCGGCGGCGCGCTGCTGGGCAGTTGGGTCGGCGGGCATTTTGGCTTTGCCTGGATCGGCGCGGCGGGGGGCTTGCTGGCGGTG
Organism: Pseudomonas sp. FP818; assembly: GCF_030687335.1. Taxonomy (NCBI): domain Bacteria; kingdom Pseudomonadati; phylum Pseudomonadota; class Gammaproteobacteria; order Pseudomonadales; family Pseudomonadaceae; genus Pseudomonas; species Pseudomonas sp. FP818. Next base: position 2,364,289 of record NZ_CP117427.1, read on the forward strand.
GCGGCGCTGGGGTTGTACTGCCTGTCGATCTATCGGTTTGGGCAGGGTGGACCACGGGAATAAGGTGAGCGGCGTCCGCAGCAGCCAGCCCGCCAGCGATGGCGTCCACAGGAACGCCATCGCTGTGTCAGCCCATCAGAACTGCGGCGTGTACTTCACACTGAACATCACATTGCGCGGATCACCGTAGAAGTTGTTGCCATTCAACTGGTTGTACCCGGAGGCGTAGTAGGTCTTGTCGAGCAGGTTGTTGGCATTGACCGCCAAGCCCACCTCCGGCGTCATCTGATACGCCAGCCGCGCGTTCCAGACCGTGTAGCCCGCCACGTCATAGTTGTACTCATACCCCAGGGTATGGCTCTGGGTGGTAAAGCCCAACCCGGCGCTGACCTTGCTCCAGTCGCCACTGAACTGGTAGTCGCCCCACACCCGCAACATATGCTTGGGCGTCCACTGGCTGAATACCTTGCCCTTGTTATCCCGGTCCTCAAGGTACTTGGTGGTGTTGTAGGTATAGCCGGCAAACAGTTGCAGGCCGCTCAACACTTCACCGCTGATTTCAGCTTCCAGGCCCTGGCTGCGGACTTTGCCTGAGCCTGTGGCGCAGTACGTGCCGCCGCAGATTTCACCCAGGGAGTAGTCGGTGATCGCACGGTTTTCCTGGTCGTAGCGGAACAGCGCCAGGGAGGTATTGACCCGCCCGTCCAGCAGTTCGCCCTTGAGCCCGACTTCGTAGTTGCTGCCAATCACCGGCTTGACCACCGCACCGCTGAGGTTGCGCTGGGTCTGTGGCTCGAACACGTCGGTGTAGCTGGCGTACACCGCCCACTCGCGGCTCAGGTCGTAGACGATCCCGGCGTAGGGCGTGACTTCGCCGGTTTCGTTGGTGGTGCTGGGGTCGTTGACGGTGGTGGCGTGGGTCACCGCCTTGATGCCCGAGGAGGTATAGCTGTAGTCATACCAACTGACACGGGCGCCGAGTACCAGGGTCAACGGGTCGATGGGCTTGACGCGCCAACTGCCATACAGGCCTTTTTGGCGGATGTCGTATTTGCTCGGTGTTGCACTGCCGCCGGGGGTGTTCATCAGACCCTCGTAGCTGATTTCGGGGCGGTTGTTGTCGATGTCGAAGATGTTGTCGGTGCTTTTATTGAAGGTCCGGGCAATGATGTCGTTGGACGTGTATTTGGAATAGTTGCCGCCCAGCGTAATTTCCTGGGCCATGGACAGTGCTTCGAAACGCCCGGTGAGGTGGGTGTCCAGGCCGATCTTGGTGCCGTCGAAATCGGTGTACCAATCGGCATAGGTCAACCCGGTGCCGTCGGCGTTGATGCCGTTGCCGGTACTCTGCACGCGCTGGTGGGTGGAGGTGTTTTCTTCGCTCATGCGCACCGCGCCGACCTTGAACTTCCAGTCGTCGTTGAAGCGATGCTCCAGGTCGGCATACAGGGTGGTGACGTCGATCTGCGAGTGGTTCCAGCGCGAGCCGCTGAAGGTGGAGCGTGACAGGTCAATCGACTTGCCCGTGCTGTAGCGCGGCAGGCCCCGCAGCATCGGCCGGGATTCGGCATTGGTGCGGCTGACGGCCAGGCCCAGGGTGGTGTCTTCCTGCAGGTCGAAGTCCAGGGCGCCGTACAGCGAGTGGGTCTTGCTCCATTCGTAGTCGATGAACGAATCGCTCTGGTCTTCGTCGGCCACCATCCGCCCACGGATCGTGCCGCTCTGGTTCAGCGGGCCGCCGGCGTCCAGTTGCAGGCCGTAGTGGTCCCAACTGCCGGCCTTGGCGGTAAGGGCCACGGTGGGTGCCGTCTGCCCGCGCTTGCGTACCAGGTTGATTGCGCCACCGGGGCTGCCGGTGCCCTGCAGCAGGCCGGAGGCGCCGCGCAGTACTTCCAGGCGGTCGAAGAAAATCATGTCCTGGGTCGCCCAGTTGCCCAGGGCGTAGGTATTGCGCGGGATCGGCACGCCGTCGTACTGCCAGTCGTCGATCTGGAAGCCGCGGGAGGTGATGATCATGCCTTTGCCCACACCTTGCACGCCCACCAGGCCGGTGGTGTGGTTGACGGCGTCCTTGAGGTCGACCAGGTCCTGGTCATCCATTTGCTTGCGGGTCATCACCGTGATCGACTGGGGGATTTCCTTGAGGGTGTGGGTGCCCTTGCCGATTGTCACCGCGCGTGCGGCGTAGGAACCGCTGCCTTCGGTGGTGGTGGGGTCGATGCTGTGCTCGACAATCGAGGTCACGCCCAATTGCAGCGCGCTGCCCGTGTCGGTGGCAGGCTCGACGCTGAAATTACCTTGCTCGGTGATGCGCAACTGCAAGCCGCTGCCCGACAACGCACGGTCCATGGCCTGTTCGGCCGGCATCTGGCCAATCACGGCATTGGCCTGCTTGCCCTGCACCAGCACCGGGTCCAGGGACACAATGCGCCCGCTCTGGCTGGCAATGGCGTTCAGCGTTTGCGCCAGCGGGCCGGCCGGCAGGTTGAAAGACAGGCTTTGCGCCTGCACCAGGGCAGGGCTCGCCAGGGTTGCCAGGGCAACGGCGACAGAAAGGGCGTGGGGCCAAGGGTTGAGCACAGCATTCTCCTGAAGGTGTGGACGTGTCAGGAGATAGGTGGGACGAAAAATGAAAACCGGACACAAATAAGAGTTATTTGCATAAAAAATGTTGCCGGGTTATTTGGCGCGAATCAGGGTCAGCCACGGGCTGTAGTGATCGACCCGGATCGGCAGGGTTTCGGCCAGGGCGCCGAAGGCGCGGTGCGGGTCGTTGAGGGGGAACACCCCCTGCACGCGCAAGTCGCGCACCTGAGGATCGACGCGCACAAAACCACGGCTGTACGGACGCAGGGCGTTGACCACCTGTTCCAGGGAGTCGTCCAGCACACTCAGGTGCCCGGCGAGCCAGTCGGCCCGGAAGCCTTGGTTGCCGGCGAGCGGCTCGATGCGATCGGCCTGCAGCATTACGGCTTGGCCCTCCAGCACGGTGCGCTGCACGCCGTTGCGCAGGGTCGCCTGCACCGAGTGTTCCAGCACCACCACCCGTGTAGCCTGCGGTTCCTGGCTCACCAGGAAGCGCGTGCCGAGGGCCTGGATGCTGCCCTGGGCAGTGCGCACGCGCAGCGGCCGTTGCGCGTCGGCCGCCACCTGAATCACCAGTTCGCCGTGGCGCAGGATGATCAGGCGCTGGTGTGGGTCGAATTGCACATCCACCGCGCTCTGCGCATTCAGGCTCAGGCGGCTGCCATCGGCCAGGGTGAATGTCTGGCGCTGGCCGCGCGCGGTGTGCAGGTCGGCCAACAGGTTGTCGCCCAGCGGGCTGCGCGCCGCCAGCCATAGGCCGCCGCCCAGCAGTCCCAGGCCGCCGATGGCGCGCAGCACGTCACGCCGCGAACCATGGGGCTGCAACAGCACTTGCCGCGCTTCACCGGGCAGGCGTTTTTCGAGGGTGCGCAGGGTGTTCCACGAGCCGCCCAGGCGCTCCTGCAAACGGGCCCAGGCCTGGGCGTGAGCCGGGTCCAGGGCCAGCCAGGCATTGAAGCGCTCCTGCATCCGCGCATCCGGTTTGCCGGCGCGCAGGCGCACCATCCAGTCGATGGCCTGCTCGCTGACCGGGTCCAGGCGCGCCTTGCTCACGGGGCCAGCTCGGCCAGGTAGCACTGGCGCAGGGCCTGTTTCATGTAGCGGCTGACGGTGCGCTCGGACAACTGCAACTTGCGCGCAATCGCCACGTAACTCATGCCGTCCAGCTGGCTATAAAGGAACGTGGCCTTGACGATCAGCGGCAAGCCGTCGAGGGCACGGTCAATCGCCACCAGGGCCTGGATCAGTTGCAATTGGTCTTCGGGGGAGGGCGCCAAGGCTTCGGGGGCAGCGGCCAGGCGTTCCAGGTAGGCGGTTTCCAGACGGCTACGGCGGTAACGATCAAAAATCAGCCGGCGTGCAATGGTCGAGAGATAGGCCCGGGGTTGCTCGATGCTGTCGGGGTCGACCCGGGCGGCGAGCATCTGGCAGAAGGTATCGGCGGCGGTGTCTTCGGCATCGGCATGGTTACGCACGCGATGCTGGATATGTTGCAGCAGCCAACGGTGATGGTCGTTGAAAAAGAAGCCCAGCTTGCGGATTGGAGGTGACTGCACGGGTCGACTTTCTCAGGGTGGTATTGTGAATCGTTCTCAATACTACCTTTTGTGCGAGGGGGGGTGCAACAACCGGTAGTTGTAGGAGCGAGCTCGCTCCTACATAAAACGGCATTCCAGCTCTACAGGGCCGGTTGTGCGCAGCCATCCAGCGCCTGGTCGACCATTAGCTGCACGCCTTCGAGCATCCGGCAAAGGCCCAGCGCCACGCTGCGGTGCGTACCGTCGACTTCAAAGGCCAGGTGCGTGGCGATCACGTTGATCGACGCCAGGTCTTGCGAGGCATTGATCAGCAGGGTTTCGGCGTCCAGGTCGGTGCGCACGGTAAACAATGCTGCTGACGCCGGGTCGCTGGGTTGAGCGGTTGGGGTGGGGGGCTCGGGGTGCAGATAGTGGTTGATCGCACGATCCGCCGCATCGCGCAGAAGACTGGCATCGTAGCTGGGTGGGGGGTTGGGGCTGTGTTTGATCATGGTGAAGCTCCTGGTAGGTGGAGCTGCCACCGTTCGCGGTCAAACGAGTAGGGTGGCAGCTGTACGCGGGTTGACCGACCGGAAACCAGTGATTCCGGCATACCCGAAGGTATCCCGCGCACAGCTGCCGCGACACGATACATCAGACATAAGAAAAACGCCTGAAATAGGTCTGGGGTGCTGTAGCGTACTGGTTTGGTCGGACGGTCAAATCCGGCCGCTGATTTGGCAGCGGCAACGGGAAGGTTAGTCAGCACCTTTCCGAGGGACAACCTGAAACGGATGTAGGAAGCATCTGGTGCGCCAGCGTTAAGGTGCGCAGATCCCGCAAACACCAATAAACCCTGTGGGAGTTGTCGAGCTTTAGCGAGGCTACGATAGCGGTGGGTCAGCCAGCATCAATGCCAGCAGTACCGCCGCCATCGCAGCCTCGCTGGGGCTCGACAGCTCCCACATTGATTTGGGCCAGATGGCATTGCGTGTTCGCGGTAGGACGCCAGCATTAAGGTGCGCAGATCCTACAAACACCGATAAACCCTGTGGGAGTTGTCGAGCTTTAGCGAGGCTACGATAGCGGTGGGTCAGCCAATATCAATGCCAGCAGTAACGCCGCCATCGCAGCCTCGCTGGGGCTCGACAGCTCCCACATTGTTTTGGGGCAGCGTTAATAGCGTGCTCGCTCCAGAGCCCCAGCGTTCAAAGACGCAGATCTCGCAAACACCGATAAACCCTGTGGGAGTTGTCGAGCTTTAGCGAGGCTACGATAGCGGTGGGTCAGCTAGCATCAATGCCAGCAGTACCGCCGCCATCGCAGCCTCGCTGGAGCTCGACAGCTCCCACATTGATTTGGGCCAGATGGCATTGCGTGTTCGCTGTAGGACGCCAGCATTAAGGTGCGCAGATCCCGCAAACACCGACAAACCCTGTGGGAGTTGTCGAGCTTTAGCGAGGCTACGATAGCGGTGGGTCAGCCAGCATCAATGCCAGCAATACTGCCGCCATCGCAGCCTCGCTGGGGCTCGACAGCTCCCACATTAATTTGGGCCAGCTGGCATGACGAGTTCGCTGTAGGACGCCCACGTGAATGTGCGCAGATCCTGCAAACACCGATAAACCCTGTGGGAGCTGGCTTGCCTGCGATAGCTTAGGCACTGGCAACATTGATATCCGCCCATGCAACGATCCGGGCAATGTTTTTGATCGCTCCCACAGGACGTGGGAGCGATCCGTCGATCAAGACGCTATCAGGCGATAGCATCCCAGGCGCGGTCGCCTTTTTCGTCCTTGATACGGGTCGGCAGGCCCATCACGTCCAGTGCCTTGAGGAACGGCTCGGCTGGCAGTTCTTCAACGTTGGCCATGCGTTGCACGTCCCACTCGCCACGGGCCACCAGCAGCGCAGCGGCTACCGGTGGTACGCCGGCGGTGTAGGAGATGCCCTGGCTTTCGGTTTCGGCAAAGGCGTCTTCGTGGTCGGCCACGTTGTAGATGAACAGCTCGCGTGGCTGGCCATCCTTGGTGCCCTTGACCAGGTCGCCGATGCAGGTCTTGCCGGTGTAGCCCGGTGCCAGCGAGGACGGGTCAGGCAGCACGGCCTTGACCAGTTTCAAAGGCACCACTTCCAGGCCTTCGGCGGTGGTGACCGGTTTCTCGGAGAGCAGGCCGAGGTTGTTCAGTACGGTGAACACATTGATGTAGTGTTCGCCGAAGCTCATCCAGAACCGCACGTTGGGCACGTCGAGGTTTTTCGACAACGAGTGCACTTCATCGTGGCCGGTCAGGTACAGGTTCTGTGAACCCACTACCGGCAGGTCGTCGGTACGTTTTACTTCGAACATGGTGTTGCTGGTCCACTGGCTGTTCTGCCAGCTCCACACCTGCCCGGTGAATTCGCGGAAGTTGATTTCCGGGTCGAAATTGGTGGCGAAATATTTGCCGTGGCTGCCGGCATTGACGTCGAGAATGTCGATCGAATCAATTCGGTCAAAATGCTGTTGTTGCGCCAGCGCCGCATAGGCGTTGACCACACCTGGGTCAAAACCCACACCGAGGATCGCAGTGATGTTCTTCTGCTTGCATTCCTCCAGGTGGTTCCACTCGTAGTTGCCGTACCACGGCGGGGTCTCGCAGACCTTGCCCGGCTCTTCGTGGATGGCGGTGTCGAGGTAAGCCACGCCGGTATCGATGCAGGCACGCAGTACCGACATGTTGAGGAAGGCGGAGCCGACGTTGATGACGATCTGCGATTCGGTTTCGCGGATCAGTGCCTTGGTCGCTTCCACGTCCAGGGCGTTCAGGGCAAAGGCCTGGATCTGCGCGGGTACCTTGAGGCTACCCTTGGCCTTGACGCTGTCGATGATGGCCTGGCATTTGGAGATGTTGCGCGACGCGATAGCAATACGACCGAGTTCGTCGTTGTGCTGCGCGCACTTGTGGGCCACCACCTTGGCGACACCTCCTGCACCAATGATAAGAACGTTCTTTTTCAATTGCTTTATCTCTCCTTTATCTGTCCGCTTTACGAAAGGCTGGACAGGTAGTCGTCGTAACCAAATTCACGAACCACTTCGACTGTACCGTCGAGTTGTTTCACTACGATGGACGGCATTTTCAGGCCGTTGAACCAGTTTTTCTTGACCATGGTGTAGCCTGCCGTGTCGATGAACGACAGTCGATCGCCGATGGCCAGCGGCTGATCAAATTGATATTCGCCGAAGATATCACCGGCCAGGCACGACTTGCCGCACACCATGTAGGTGTGTTCGCCATCGCTTGGCGCCAGTTTGGCGTTGAGGCGATAGATCAGCAGGTCCAGCAGGTGGGCTTCGATGGAGCTGTCGACCACGGCGAGGTTTTTGCCGTTGTACAGAGTGTCGAGCACGGTCACTTCCAGGGAGGCGCTGTTGGTGATCGCTGCTTCGCCGGGTTCCAGGTACACCTGCACGTCGTACTTCTGCGAGAAGGCCTTGAGGCGCTGGCAGAACGCGTCGATGGCATAGCCTTCGCCGGTAAAGTGGATGCCGCCGCCGAGGCTGACCCAGTTGACCTTGTGCAGCAGTGCGCCGAAACGTTCTTCGATGGTGTTCAGCATCTGGTCGAACAGGTTGAAGTCACCGTTCTCGCAGTTGTTGTGGAACATGAAGCCGGAGATCTGCTCGATCACGCCTTCGATCTTCACCGGATCCCACTCGCCCAGACGGCTGAAGGGGCGCGCCGGGTCAGCCAGCAGGTAATCGGAGCTGCTCACTTGCGGGTTGACGCGCAGGCCGCGGGTCTTGCCCTCGCTGCGCTCGGCAAAGCGCTGCAGCTGGCTGATGGAGTTGAAGATGATCTTGTCGCAGTTGTCGAGCATCTCCTCGATCTCATCGTCGGCCCAGGCCACGCTATAGGCGTGGGCTTCACCTTCGAACTTCTGGCGACCGAGCTTGAGCTCGTACAGCGACGAGGACGTGGTGCCGTCCATGTATTCCTGCATCAGGTCGAACACCGACCAGGTGGCAAAGCACTTGAGCGCCAGCAGCGCCTTGGCGCCGGACTGCTCGCGCACGTAGGCGATCTTCTGCATGTTGACCAGAAGCTTCTGTTTGTCGATGAGGTAATACGGGGTTTTGATCATTTTTCAGAGCCTGCGGCGGAGCCTGCCAAAAAAGGACAGGCATTGTGCCCGCACTTGCTCAGGATCGAAAGGTTAGTCAGCGGAATTTGCAGGCTTGGGCCTACAGGCCACTCAGGTATTGGTCAGCAAATGGGTCCATAACCCTGTGGCCAGGCGGTCAGGCAGTGGTTTAGTCGCCAGGCGCACGCTTGATCGTCACGCGTAAACCCTTGTCATGGCCCCAGTGGAACCTATAGCGCCGAATTACGACGTAATGGGAAATACATCGCTGCTGGAGCTACGACTTTGACTGTCCAACTGAACGCTCACTTATCTGTCTATCCACCGGACTACCTGCCCAACGAGAACGCCGATCAAACTGCCAAGGGGGAGGTTGCTGCGTCTTCCAGGCAAAAGCGTGGGGTGGCGTCAGCTTCGGCGTTATGGCCACAACACTCAGTCATAAGAATTTCCCTGATGGGCATGAGTAAAGCGCAAGAAGAGTTTACCAAAGCCAACATCAACAAATGGGCGCCTCACGTCAATCTGCACTTTGAGTTCACTGACGCCGCCGACGGGGATATCCGGATTGCCGCAGACAACGATATTTCCGGTGGGCATTCGTACTTGGGTACCCGCTCGCTCTATGTACCGCCCGACAAACCTACAATGGTCATCGGCCTCAAGGGTGGGCCGAATGCTTATAACGCCGGTACGATCCAGCATGAGTTCGGTCATGTTTTGGGGTTGCAACATGAACATCAGCACGAAAACAATGATTTGGATATCAATTGGTCCGAAGTCAAGAAAACCTACATGGATAAAGGTGGGGAGAAAGAACTAAAAGCGAATTTTGGGCCGTTGGTTTCCGATGTTGTGTCATCTGACTATGATCGTAAATCCATCATGCATTATGGTTTCAATTCATCCTGGCTCAACAGTGGAGATGCTATTGGGGACAACAATGAGCTCTCCGAGGGTGATATCAACTTTGTCCGCTCGCTCTATCCACCCGAGGTCAAGAAAAAACCAGTTTCTGCCAGTTGGTGGGACTTCCGTCACGTTCAGCCGTCTCCATAAAAAGCCTGGGGCAGGCCGATTATGAGCGAGATTCGTGATCATCTACAGTAAAATGAGTTTGTCTCATTATGACCCGCTGCCGACAATAGCTCCCATACCAACACATTGGAGTTTTTGTCATGGCTGTCGCTCATTCCCTTGGATTTCCGCGCATTGGACGCGATCGTGAACTGAAAAAAGCGCAGGAAGCGTTTTGGAAGGGTGAGCTGGACGAAGCCGGTCTGCGCGCCGTCGGCCGTGAATTGCGGAAGACCCACTGGGACTTGCAGAAACAGGCCGGCATCGAGTTGCTGCCGGCTGGGGATTTTGCCTGGTACGACCAGGTGCTGACCCACTCGCTGATGTTTGGTGTGATCCCCGAGCGTTTCCGCCCGGCTGATGGGCATGCCACCCTCAATACCCTGTTTGCCATGGCCCGTGGCGTCAGCGACAGCTGCTGCGGCGGTGCCCACGCCCAGGAAATGACCAAGTGGTTCGACACCAACTACCACTACCTGGTGCCTGAATTCAGCGCGGACCAGCAGTTCCACCTGGGCTGGGACCAATTGTTCGAAGAAGTCCAGGAGGCCCGCGACCTGGGGCACACCGTCAAGCCGGTGGTGATCGGGCCGCTGACGTACCTGTGGCTGGGCAAGGCCAAGGGCGGTGACTTCGACAAGCTCGACCTGCTCGACCGCCTGCTACCGCTGTACGGGCAGATCTTCCAGCGCCTGGCGGACCTGGGCGTGGAATGGGTGCAGATCGACGAGCCGATCCTGGTGCTGGATCTGCCCCAGGACTGGAAAAACGCGTTTGAACGCGCCTACAACCTGATCCAGCGTGACCCGCTGAAAAAACTGGTCGCCACTTACTTTGGCGGGCTCGAAGAAAACCTCGGCCTGGCGGCCAACTTGCCGGTCGATGGCCTGCACATTGACCTGGTGCGTGCACCTGACCAGTACCCGACGATTCTCGACCGTCTGCCGGCCTATAAGGTGCTGTCCTTGGGGGTGGTCAACGGGCGGAACGTCTGGCGCTGCGACCTGGAAAATGCCCTGGCTACCTTGCAGCACGCCCATGAACGCCTGGGTGATCGCCTGTGGGTGGCGCCGTCCTGTTCGCTGCTGCACAGCCCGGTGGATCTGGGGCGTGAAGACAAGCTCGACGCCGAGCTGAAAAGCTGGCTGGCCTTCGCCGTACAAAAGTGTGAAGAAGTCGCGGTGCTGACCCAGGCCATCAACCAGCCCGAAGCGCCGAAGGTGCTTGCTGCCTTGGCCCAAAGCCGCGCCGTGCAAGCGGCCCGCGGGGCCTCGCCGCGTATCCACAAGCCGGCGGTCCAGGCCCGCGTGGCGGCTATCACCGCCAAGGACAGCCAGCGCCAGTCGCGGTTTGCCCAGCGCATCGCCCAGCAGCGCGCCGGCCTCGACTTGCCGCTGTTCCCGACCACCACCATAGGTTCGTTCCCGCAGACCGCGTCGATCCGCCTGGCGCGCCAGTCGTTCAAGGCCGGCAAGTTAAGCGAGGCCGAATATGTCGAGGCGATGCACAGCGAGATCAAGCACGCCGTTGAAGTGCAGGAAAACCTTGGCCTGGACGTGCTGGTGCACGGTGAAGCCGAACGTAACGACATGGTCGAGTACTTTGCCGAACAGCTGGACGGCTATGTATTTACCCGCTTTGGCTGGGTGCAGAGCTATGGCTCTCGCTGCGTGAAACCGGCGGTGATCTTCGGCGACCTGAGCCGCCCGAAAGCCATGACCGTGGAGTGGATCCGCTATGCCCAAGGCCTGACCGACAAGGTCATGAAGGGCATGCTGACCGGCCCGGTGACCATGCTGATGTGGTCATTCCCCCGCGAAGACGTGAGCCGCGAAGTGCAGGCCCGGCAACTGGCGCTGGCGATCCGTGACGAAGTGGTGGACCTGGAAGCGGCGGGCATCAAGATCGTACAGATTGATGAAGCGGCGTTCCGTGAAGGCCTGCCCCTGCGCCGGGCCCAGTGGCAGCACTACCTGGACTGGGCCACCGAAGTGTTCCGCCTGTGCGCCTCGGGTGTGCGTGACGCAACCCAGATCCATACCCATATGTGCTACAGCGAATTCAACGACGTGATCGAGTCCATCGCGGCGATGGATGCCGACGTGATCACCATCGAGACTTCCCGTTCGGACATGGAACTGCTGGACGCGTTCGAAGCCTTCGCTTACCCGAACGACATCGGCCCGGGGGTCTACGACATCCACTCACCCCGGGTGCCCGACGCCTCGGAAATGGCCAACCTGCTGCGCAAAGCCGCCCAGCGCATCCCGGCCGAGCGCCTATGGGTCAACCCCGACTGCGGCCTGAAGACCCGCGCCTGGCCGGAGACGGAAGCGGCGTTGATTCACATGGTTACAGCTGCCCGGCAATTGCGCGCTGAATGGGCGTAACTGCGGCTGACACAAATCCCATTGTGGGAGCGGGCTTGCCCGCGATAGCGGCAGTTCAGTCACTACTTCTGACAACTGACCCACCGCCATCGCAGGCAAGCCAGCTCCCACATTTGAATTGTGGCGGTACTCAAATTCTCTACCACACGCAGACCCCCCTGTGGGAGCGGGCTTGCCCGCGATAGCGGCAGTCCAGTCACTACTTCTGACAACTGACCCACCGCCATCGCAGGCAAGCCAGCTCCCACATTTGATTTGTGGCGGCACCAAAACTCTCTGCCACGCGCAGACCCCCCTGTGGGAGCGGGCTTGCCCGCGATAGCGGCAGCCCAGTCACCACTTCTGGCAACTGACCCACCGCCATCGCAGGCAAGCCAGCTCCCACATTTGATTTGTGGCGATACCCAAATTCTCTACCACGCGCGGATCCCCTGTGGGAGCGGGCTTGCCCGCGATAGCGGCAGCCCAGTCACCACTTCTGACAACTGACCCACCGCCATCCCAGGCAAACCAGTTCCCACATGTGGATCTTTGTGCTCAGAGGTATTTGAGCCACGCTATATCCCGCCGCCGGGCCTTCAACCGGGCAAACCAGCGGACGGGCAGGTACAACGCCAGCGGCAGTAACAACGCCACCAGCCACACCGCCCCCACGCTGTCGAACCCAAAGTGCGTCCCCTGATTCAGGCCAAACAGCGCCACACCCATCACGTACAACACCTTCAGCACATACAGGTGCAGCAGGTAGAAGAACATCGGCGCCGCGCCGAACACCGCCAGTATGTCGATCCAGCGCCGCTGCCCGGCGCGTTCAAAGGCCAGCAGCAACACCAGCCCCACGCCCAGGGTCAGCGCCAGGAACAGCAAGGACGGCGGATACTTGGTGATGTTGAAGAAGCTCATCCAGGTCTGCACCGGACTGTCATAGTTGTGCCACGGCGCCTCACCGTAACCATTGATCGCGCGCAGCACCCCAAAGCCCACCAGCGCGCAAATGCCCGCCAGCAACAGATACCGCTGACGCCGCGCCGCCGGCATCGCCCCGGAAAACCACGGGCCGAGGCTGTAACCCAGGGCAATCACCCCGATCCACGGCAACACCGGGTAGGTCGTGCGCAGGCGCAGGGTGTCGCTCACCTCGATCCAGCTGCGCTCATGCAGGATCGTCCAGGAAATATGCCACGCCGACCCCGCCGCGAAATGCACGCCATCGAGCAGGTTATGCCCGCCAATGATCACCAGCGCCAGGCCGATCAGCAGCGGGCGGGGCAGCCACACCAGCGCGGCGAGGGCGATCATGCTCACGCCGATGGCCCAGATCACCTGCATATAGATCACGCTGGGGGGCAGTTGGAAGGTCCAGGCGAAGTTCACCAGGGTAAATTCCAGCACCACCAGGAACAGCCCGCGCTTGAACAGAAACGCCGCAACATCGCCACGGCCTTGGTACTTTTCGCCGTACAGATACGCCGACAAGCCGGTCAGCAACACAAACACCGGCGCACACAAGTGGGCCAGGGTGCGGCTGATAAACAGCGCCGGCTCCGTGCTGTCGATGTTCATCGGGTCACTGACCTGGCGGTGCAGCAGGAACGTCTCGCGCACGTGGTCGAGCAACATGAACAGGATCACCAGGCCGCGCAGGGCGTCGATGGAGAGCAGGCGTTGGCGTAAACGGGCAGCGGGAACAGCGTCGGTCATGGTGCAGGGTCGCCGGCGGGAATGTAGGGGCGGTTATCTTATAACATTGGTCGGCAGCTGTGGATTTCTCAGTCGGAATCGGGCCCTGCAGGTGCTAGGGTAGGGCGCAGACTTTGACCACCCTGGAGTGACTTATGAGCGTCCCCGTTGATATCAAGGCTGTCGTGCAATTCTGGATGGCGGCGGGCCCATCACGCTGGTTCAAGAAAGATCCACAGTTCGATGCCGAGTTTGGCGCCCGCTTCCACGAGGCGCACTTCCAGGCAGCCAGGGGCGAACTGGAACACTGGATGGACGAGCCCGAAGGCGCGCTGGCGCTGCTGATCCTGCTCGATCAATACCCGCGCAACACCTTCCGGGGTACCGCCCATATGTTCGCGACCGATCCACTGGCCAGGGCTTATGCCGCACGTATGATCGACGCCGGGATGGATCGGCTGATTGACCCGGCATTGCGGGCGTTTTGCTATTTGCCTTTCGAACATTCCGAAAGCCCTGAGGACCAACAACGGTCTTTGGCCTTGAACAAGCAGCTCGACGCCAGTACCTATCACTGGGCCAAGGAACACGCCGAGATCATCGAGCGATTCGGTCGCTTTCCGCACCGCAACGCGGCGTTGGGCCGGGTGACGACTGAGCAGGAGCAGGCGTTCCTCACGGGCGGCGGATTTTCTGGCTAGTATTCCTTGCGGGAATGGGCCGATAAAAAAGCGACATTGTATTTATCGCTGCACATCTCGTAGCGTGGCTGCTCACCCAAGGAGATGCCACCGTGACTGACCTGCCGATGCGCTTATATGTCGATGCCCTGTTCACCAGCCCGTATGCAATGTCGGTGTTTGTGACCCTGCGGGAAAAAGGCCTACCGTTCGAGGTGCGCCCCCTCGACCTTGACGCGCTGGAGCAGCAGTCGCCGGTGTTTACCGGGCTGTCCGTGACCCAGCGGGTGCCGACCCTGGAGCAGGCTGGGTTTGCCTTGTCCGAGTCGTCGGCGATTACCGAGTACCTGGAGGATGTGTTCCCGCAGGTGCCGGTGTATCCCAGGGAGCCGCGCCAACGTGCGCGGGCACGGCAGATTCAGGCATGGTTGCGCAGCGACCTGCTGGCGATCCGCCAGGAACGCTCCACACTGGTGGTGTTTTGCGGGGTCCAGTATGGCCCGTTATCAACCCAGGCCCAGATGGCGGCCGACAAGCTGATTGCGGCGGCGCAGCAATGGTTGGCCGAGGGCGACGACTACCTGTTTGGCCAATGGTCGATTGCCGATGTGGACCTGGCCGTGATGCTCAACCGGCTGATCCTCAATGGCGATCCGGTGCCCGCGCGGTTGGTGGCATATGCCCAGCGTCAGTGGCAGCGGCCATCGGTACAGGCCTGGGTCAACCAGGCACGTCCGGCGTTGTAGCGCCCAGCGGCCATTCCTGCGCGACTCGGCGGTCGAGGTCTTCCCAGTCTTCCATGCCGAGCACCCGGGTGGTGTTCAGGCCGCGTATGTAGCCGCGCAACTGCTGGGCGGCGGCGCTGGCCTGATCGGCATCGGCAGTCGGGTCCTGCAGGACGTTTTCGTACTCGATCAAATAGTCGGCAACGCGCTCGCGATACTCTGGCAGGACGGCGTTGCGGATGCGATCAAAGGTCTTCTGATGGGGTTTCATGGAGAGGTCCTTCTTATAGATTTTATTGTGTGCCGGTGTCGCAACCGTCAGTGTGGCATGGCTTCGCGGCTGAAAGCCTCCACTGCGGACACCAGGCCCTTGGCGGCCAGCACCACCAGTTCAGCACCTTTCTCAGGCGTTGCCAGGGCCGGGTCGGAACCCATCCGACCATCCGGGTGGCGGGCGCGGAAATCCTGGGCCTCGCGGATCGGGCCGGAAGACGCGATCTGTGGTGAATAGTCGGCGGTCTTGATCAAGTCCGGATAAGCCCATTGGGTAATCGCAATCTCGGAAGGGGTGGCATGGGTGCCATGCCCCGTCGGGAACTGCGCGCGCGCCAGTTCGCCAACACCTTCCAGGTCCCACCAGTTGCACAGCTTCAAGGCAAAGCCGGCAGGGCGACGGGCGAAGCTGGCCTCGGCGTACAGTTCGGAAAAGGCGGCTTCGATGGTGGCGATATTGCCGCCGTGGCCATTGAGAAACAGGATTTTCTCGAAGCCGTGGGCCGCCAGGGAGCGGGTCCAGTCACCGATGGCGGCGATAAACGTCGACGGGCGCAGGGAGATGGTGCCGGGGAACCCAAGGTGATGCTGGGCCATGCCGATATTGAAGGTCGGGCCGACCAGGATATCGGCGTCTTTTTGCGCGTGATGGGCAATGATTTCCGGGCACATCCAATCGGTGCCCAACAGGCCGGTAGGGCCATGTTGTTCATTGGAACCGATAGGAATCACCACGGTGCGGCTACGGTCGAGAAATTGGCTTATCTCGATCCACGTTGACTGGTGCAAAAGCATTGGAGGTTCTCTCTCTGGTCAGGCTCGGCCTTCCAGATACTACCTCAACCGGCGCTGGCGATCTGGCGCGGCTTGCAATTGAGGTAGGGCGAGGATTTCAGCCAGCGCTGGTCGGGGTACCAGGAAAACATGAACTGGCCATCCTTGAGTTTGTCCACCACCTGGCGCGCCACCTGCGGACGCACGGCGGGGCAGCCCTGGCTGCGGCCGATGCGGCCTTCACGCTTGCTCCACAAGGGGCTGACGTAGTCGGCGGCGTGGATCACGATGGCACGGTCGCGGGCCTGGTCATTGAACCCCGGCTCCAGGCCGTCCATGCGCAGCGAGTAGCCATGGGTGCCCTGGTAGCTCTCCTGGGTGCGGAACAACCCGAGGCTGGATTGATGGCTGCCTTCGCTGTTGGAGAACTGGGTGGCGAAGTTTTCCCCGGATTTTTGCCCGTGGGCTACCAGGTCGCGTAGCACCAGTTTTTTTTGCCGCAGATCGAAAATCCACAGGCGACGGGCGGTCGAAGGTTGCGAGTAGTCGATCACGGCCAGGCGTTCAGAGCGTTCCTGGCCGTTATTGACAGCACACTGCATCGCGCTGAGGGCACTTTTAAGTACAGTGGGATTGAGTTCTGGAGCCGAGCGCGCCAGGCTGTTATACAAGGTATGAGGTTTGGCATTCTCTGCGAAGGCACCCGTACAGAACGCGCCCAGGGTGGCGGCGATCAGGCCGAGTCGGCAGTAAATATTCAGCATTTATCAAGCATCTCCGCCGTAGATTGGAGCTAAGCCATTGTTCAAAAAACACGCATGTTACTTGAGCCTTTGCTTGCTCGTAGCACCATTGGTCGCCATGGCCGATGAACTGCCAGTCGAGCCGCCAAACCCAGTACAGCTGGCACTTGGGCAGTTGTCGAGTGTTTGCCCCGATTTGGCGACCCAACTGGATACACCGGCCGAGCTGCGGCTGCAGGCTTTTTACCAGCAACAAGGCAATGCTGCCCTGTGGTCGGTGGACGATCGCCGAACGGCCCTGCAGGGCCAGTTGCTGTTGCTGGCCGACGACGGCCTCGATCCGGCGCACTACCGGCTGCCCGACGTGGCAACCACCAGCAATGTGCTGTGTACCGACTTCGCAACCAGCCAGCACTACCTGCAGGCCCTGCATGACTTGCACTATGGCCGTTTGCAGCAGGCCCATTACGAGCCGCTGTGGCATTCCCAGCCGCCAACTGAGGATCCGGCCGTTGCGGTGCTGGCCCTGGCCAACGCGGGGCTTGCGGATATGCCGGCGGCGTTCGACCAGGCCCGGCCCGCAGCCGATCTGTATCGTAGCCTGCGCGCGGCCTATGCCACCCAACGCCTGCAACCCTTGCCGCAGTGGGGTGTGATTGCCGACGGCCCATTGCTGCGTCCCGGCGGCGAAGACCCACGGGTACCGGCCCTGGCCCGACGCCTGGTCAGTGGCGGCCAGTTGGCGAGCGTGCCCAAGGGCAATCAATACGGCAATGAGCTGGTGGCGGCGGTGAAGCGCTTCCAGGCCAGCCATTCGCTGCAAGCCGACGGGGTGATCGGCCCGGGCACGGTGGCCGAGCTTAACGTCAGCCCGGCGGTGCGCCGCGAGCAACTGCGGGTCAACCTCGAACGTTTTCGCTGGCTGGCCCAGGACCTGGAGCCGGATGGCATTCTGGTCAACGTCGCGGCGGCCCAGTTGAGTGTCTACCAGGGTGGTGTGCCCGTGTGGCAGACCCGCCTGCAGGTGGGCCGCGCCGAACGGCAGACGCCGCTGCTCAAGTCGCGCATCACACGCTTGACCCTCAACCCTACCTGGACCATCCCGCCGACCATCATGCGCGAGGACAAACTGCCGGCCATCCGCCTGAACCCGGAGTACCTGCGCCAACAGAACCTCAAAGTGCTCGACAGTGAAGGCCGCGCCCTGTCGCCCGAGCAGGTGGACTGGTCGCACCCCGGCAACATCCTCCTGCGCCAGGACGCCGGCCCGCGCAACCCGCTGGGCAAGATCGTCATGCGCTTCCCCAATCCATTCTCCGTGTACCTGCACGATACGCCCAGCCAACCGTTGTTCAGCAAGGGGCCACGGGCGTTCAGCTCGGGGTGTGTGCGGGTGGAGCAGCCGATGCTGCTGCGCGATCTGCTGGTGAACCCGGCAGAAAAAGCGCGGACCGAGGAATTGCTGGCGACCGGGCTGACCCATGAGTTCCGCCTGGCTACGCCGGTCCCGGTGTTGCTGGGGTACTGGACGGTGCAGGTGGATAGCCAGGGGGCGTTGCTGTACGCGCCGGATATCTATGGCCGCGATGGCGTGCTGTTGAAGGCTCTGGGCGCGGTCCTGTAGGTGCGCAGCGAGGCGCAATATGAGACCCGGTTGGCATCCTTGAAAAATTAACCATCAGGCATTTCTCAAACACTCAAGAAACCGACCAAGCTTGCCGACGTGATGGGTACATACCCAGGAGCGTTCAATATGAGCAGTCAACGTTTGGCAGTCGGTATCAGCCTGTTTTTCGCGCTCGTCAGTGGCACTGCCCAGGCGGCGCCCGTGAGCCACGGTGTTATCCATTTCCGCGGCAGCATCGTCGAGGCAACATGCACTACGGGCGATGGGGCGGGGGCGACATTGGCCCTGAGTGGTTGCCCGCAGTTTGTACCCGCAAGCAACGTCAGCGCCCAGGGTGTCGAGCCGGTGCGTACCGTCAGTGCCTTGGACCACTCGGTGGTCAAGGTCAAGATGGTGACTGAAACGCGCGATGGTCGTTACTTCGATCGGCAATACAACTTGAGCGATGCGGCAGGCAAACCGTTGCGTTCAGGGGCTTACCTGGTGACGCTGAGTTATCCCTGATTGTCGCGATGTCGAAGGTCCGGCTCGCAGGGGCGTGTTGCCACGAACTTTTCGCGTCAGCCTGGAGATTCAACGCGGGTTGATCAGGTAAAGTCGGCGTCTTCAGGATGAAACGTCAGGTAACAAACGATGGGGCAGTTTATACGGCAATCGGTCTTGGTCCTGCTGGTCATGGTGTTCACCACGCTGGCCGTGGCGCAAACGGCGCCTCCGGCATTGGAGAATGTGCCGCTGAACCAGCGGGTGATCGACCTGACCCATACCCTGGATACCTCGACCCAGCAGCGTCTGACTGAGCAACTGGCAGACCTCGAACAACGCAAAGGCGCGCAAATCGCCGTGATGCTGCTGCCGAGTACGGGCGACGCTGACCTCGAAACATTCACCACCCAACTGTTTCGCGCCTGGAAATTGGGGCGCAAGGGCATCGACGACGGTATTTTGCTGCTGGTGGTCAAGGACGACCGCACTGTGCGGATCGAAGTCGGTTACGGCCTGGAGGGGGTGGTCACGGACCTGTTGAGCCACCGGATTATCGAGGAGCAACTGAACCCGGCGTTTCGCCAGGGCGATTACGCTGGCGGTGTGCAGCGCGCCGTGGACGCCCTGACCGTGCTGGTCGAGGGGGGTGACTTGCCGGCAGTAGACCAGACCCGCGAAACAGTGGATGAAACTGCGGTGTTGCTGGCGCTGATTCTGGGGGCTGTCGGCGGGGTGCTGCTGGCCTCGGGCAAGCTGCATTGGCGCCGCGGCCTGATTGCCGGCCTGGTGCTGACCGTGTTGCTGACGGCACTGGCCGCGATCAATGGCAAGGCCTGGCCGATCTATGTGCTGGCGCTGCCGTTTTGTATGTCGATCAGCGCGGCTCTGTTTGGCGCGTTATGGCAGGCCAAGGCGGTGTTTTATTGCGTAGTGGGGCTGATGACCTACAGCATCGGCCTGGGGTTGGTGGATCACTACCTGACTGAAGTGTCCTTTATGAACTGGCTGGCATGGCCGCTGGCCGCGCTGGCGGTGCTGGGCCTGTACCTGATCCTGTTCGCGGTGATGAAAGCCGCCTGGAAACACAGCCGGCTGGGTTTTTGCGTGCAATCGGTGATGGTGCTGGGGGTCTATGGCGCGGCGGGGTACATGCTGGAGATGGGGCTTGATGGCTGGTTGTTCGCCTGGCCTATCAGCTCGTTCGCGGCGTTGTTCATTTATGGTCAGGGCACGGGCGGGTCGAGCTCCGGTTCCAGTGACCGTTCAAGCTCCAGCTCCAGCTCAAGTTCAAGCTCCGGTGGCGGGTTTTCCGGTGGCGGCGGTTCCAGCGGCGGCGGTGGGGCCTCAGGGAGCTGGTGAGGCCCCGTGCCGGCTCAGAGCGTCATCACCATTTCATGCCAAGCCATCCCGCCGTGGTCTGACGCCGAGGGCTGCACATACTGGTAACCCATGCGTGTGTACAGCGGCACATGCTGCTCCTTGCACATCAAGTGGATGGTCTGTTTGCCCATCCCGCGCATGCGCTGCACAAAGGCTGTCATCAATTGCGTGGCGTAGCCCTTGCCCTGGTGCGCCGGGTCCACCACCACCGACATGATCACTACATTCGGCGCATCCGCTGAGTGCCCCACCAACTCCTTGAAGGCCTCATCCGACATCACCACATCATGGGCGCAACCGCCGTTGATAAAGCCCACTACCTGACCGTCCGCTTCCAGAATCAGGAAGCCTTGCGGGTACAGGGCGATACGCGTGGCGATCTTCTCCAGGGTCGCGGCTTCATCGCCCTCATAGGCGCTGATTTCGATCTCGTAGCAGCGGGCGGCGTCTGCCGGCGTGGCGTTGCGCAAGGTGAGGGCGGGCATGGGGATTCCTGGGCTGGGCGATTGAACGAGGGGCTGCATGATAGCGGGGTCGGTGCGCTGGCGAAAATCCCAGCGGCAGGCTTATTGCCGGTGCTTCTCCATCCGAATATCCCCGTCCGCCAATTGCTCAACCTCCACCCAGCCCAGGCGCTGGTAAAACCCACTGGCCCGGCTCGCTTGGGCGGTTTCCAGCCAGATCTGTCGATGGTGCTGGAACAACAAGGCTTCGGCCTGCTCCATCAGTTTGCGGCCCAGCCCGCGGCCTTCGAATTCGGGGCGGATGAAGGCGGCAAATACACAGCCGTCGTCGATATCGGCCATGGCAAACCCGACCGCTACACCTTGCACCTCGGCGACCCAGACGCAGGGCGCTTGCTGCATGGCTAGTTGGATGGCATCGGGGGTGATGCCCATTTCTGCCAACTGCTCGTGGGACAGGTGGTTTTCCCTGACGCTGGTGCGAATGTCGAAGATGGCGTCGATATCTGCCGGGGTGGCGACTCTGATAGGGCTGTTCATGCAGTTCTCGCCGTTATCCATGAATTCAACGTCGTAGATCCCGCGTGCCGCCAGGGCGGTGAAGGGGCGGGTGAGCGGCCGTACATCACTCAGTTCCCAGGCGAGCCAGCCTTCCTCGAAATAGCTGGCGCAGGCCGCTGGCACGTCCTCGGGGGTGAACGCACGCACTGCTTTTACCCGTACGATGGCGACGGCCACGCCGGTTTCATCTTCATCGCCATCGGTATGCAGGAAGCGCCCGTTCTCGACAATCAGCAGGTCCTGGGAAGGCTCCAGTTGTGGCTGCCAGCGGCGGATTTCCAGGGTTTTTTCGCCTGCGGCGATGCGGCTGCCGCTGGGGCGCACGATGGAGAGGGCTTTGATGGTGCTGCTCCTAAAGAGGGGTGTTGTACTTCACTGCCGCCGCTGCCCGCGATGGCACGTTCAGACTTCTCAACAACCCCGACACATGGATGCGTACGGTAAACGGCGAAATATCCAGGGCCTTGGCGATTTCCTTGTTGGTCTTGCCTTGGGCGATCAGTCGCAACACCTCCTGCTGGCGCGCGGTCAGGGTGTTGGTGTCCAGGGGCAACAGCCCCGAGGGGGCGAACTTGACCAGCACCTCGCCCTGGCGGATGGCGAGCAGGGCCTGGCCGATTTCTTCGGGGGCGATGTTCTTGCCGATAAAACCATCGGCGCCCAGCGCCATCACCTGTTCGATCAACCCCGGGTCATCGACCATCGACACCACGATTAGCGTGGTGCGCCGCAGTTGCTGGCGCAGCTCGCCCAACTGGCTGATACAGGTCAGGCCGGGGAAGCGCAAATCGAGGATCAGGGTGTCGACTTCGCTGCCGCTCTTGAGCAGGTGCAGCACTGTATCCAGATCGCCGGCCTGTTCCACGCGGGCCTCGGGCAGCAGGCGTTGCACGGTGCGCAGCATGCCTTCGCGAAACATGGGATGGTCGTCGGCGATGATGATCCGGCATGTCATGGTGTGCTCCTCCCTGGGGCCAGGTTGTGTGGCGTGCTACTTTACCACTCTGCTCAGCGCCTGCCTGCTGGGGGCACAGTTTAGACGATGACCGTACAAGGACGTTGCCCATGAAGTTCGTGAAAGACGCCGAACTGGACCAAGCCAACCTGCGTATTGTGGTGGCCGTCTGCGCCATTGTGTACATCAGCCTGCTGGGCTTTTTGCCGGGGCAGTCGATGGACCGCTATGTGCCGGTGATTATTTATATTTGCCTGTTTCTGCTGGTCTCGGTTGTGCTGCGTCAGGTGATTGCACGCTGGCCCGGGCATTACCCGGCGCGACGGGTTTTCGGGATGATCCACGACTACACCGGCACCTCGTTCGGCCTGGTAGTCGGCGGCGAGGCGGCATTGCCGCTGTATGCGGTGATGGTCTGGGTCAACCTGGGCAATGGCATGCGCTATGGCTCGCGCTACCTGGCGATTGCCACGGGCCTGGCGTTGCTGGCGCTGCTGATTGTGTATCGGCTGACCCCGTTGTGGCAGGCGCAGCCCTTTATGGTGCTGATGCTGATGATTACCAGCACGGTGATCCCGGTCTACGCCCACCTGCTGCTGGAGCGCACGCGCAAGGCGTCTGAAGAGGCCACCGCCGCCAACCTGGAAAAGTCGCGCTTCCTCGCCCAGGCCAGCCATGATCTGCGCCAGCCCATCCACTCCATCGGCCTGTTTACGGCGTGCCTGCGTGAAGCGCGGTTGGGCGATGAGGAGCGGCGGCTGGTGGACAATATCGACCGTTCGCTGCTCAACGTCTCGCAGTTGTTCCGCTCCATTCTCGATCTCTACACCCTGGATAACGGCCGGCTGCTGCCCAAATACCAGGTGGTGCACCTGGGTGAGTGGCTGGCCGACCTGCTGCGGCAAAACGCCGAAGCCGCACGCTGGGCCGGCGTAGAACTGCGCCTGCGCCCCTGCGCCCACTGGGTGCGGGTGGATCCGGCGCTGTTGGCAACGATGGTGCAGAACGTGCTCTCCAATTGCTTCAAGTACGGCGGCCAGCGCCCGGTACTGATCGGCGTGCGCCAGCGCGGCGGCGAGGTGCGGGTGGAGATTCACGACCAGGGCCGGGGGATTGCCGAGGAGCATCTGCCGCGGGTCTTCGAGGAGTTCTATCGCGTCCGCCACCTGCGCGACAAGGACGTCGAAGGGGTCGGCCTGGGCTTGTCCATCGTCAAGCGTCTGGGGCAGTTGATGGACATGGACGTGGTGCTGCGCTCCCGGGTGGGCCATGGCACGTCCGTCAGCCTGCGCGGGTTGCACCTGGCGACCGCGCCCCATCAACCCCCGGTGCGCGACGATGCACGCCAGGCGGGGCTGTTGACCGGCCTGAAAGTGTGCCTGGTGGAAGATGACCACAACGTGCTGCTGGCCACCCAGGCATTGCTGGAGCGTTGGGGCTGCCAGGTGCAGGCGGAGTCGAGCGGGCATAACCTGGTCAGCGATTGCGACATCATCGTCGCCGACTATGACCTGGGCAACCACGCCACCGGTATCGAGTGCATCGACCGGTTGCGTGCACAGCGTGGCGTGGCGGTGCCGGCGCTGATTCTGACCGGGCATGAGGTGGAGAAGATCCAGGCGGCGCTGCACGACCGGCAGATCGCCATTTTGTCCAAGCCAGTGCGCCCCGCTGAACTACGGGGCACCCTGCGCGACCTCAGCCAGGGGCCGGTTACTAGTTAAACGGCGTCAACCCGTTACCCCGGGCGCCCTTGGGTTGGCAGTAGGCGGCGGGTTTCATCATGCCAAAGCTGGCCACTGCAAACATCCCGCCGCTGGCACCGCTGGGCACGGAGCAGTTGTAGTCACCGGAGGCGGTGCTGGCGATGTAATAGGTGGTCATGGAGTCGCTGCGGACATTGGAGACACGCTTGACCGGCTCGCCGAGGTTGGTTTCCGAGAGGGTCTTGAGGTGGTCTTCGGTGGGCTTGATATTGCTGCAACCGGCAACACCGAGCATCAGGGCGCCCAACAGGGCAAGGCGGGCGACAGGGGAGTGCAGTTTCATGGCGTGTCTTCCTTGGGGTTGTTTTAGTGTTTTCAACGCACAACGATCCCTTGCACGGCGGGTTCGACGTGCTGGCGGGGAGCATTGGAGTACCGGGGAATATAGCGCCGGGGGCCTGCGGGGTCGATTAGCACAAGTGTGCTAATGGCACCTTGAGGTCACGGCAAACAGAGTTAATTCAGGGAGATTCGCATGCTGCAAATCAGACGCGCCACCGACGACGATGGCCCCATCGCCTTCGACATTCGCCGTCAGGCGATCCGCGGCCAATGCATCGGCGCCTACACCGCCGAACAGATGCTGACCTGGACCCGTGGCGCGGCCGAGGACGGCTATACCGCGCTAATGGCCAAGCCGTTTTACCTGGGCTGCGTCGATGGCGAGCCGGTCGCCACGGGCATGCTTGACCCGGCGCACCGGGAAGTGGGAGCGCTGTTTGTGCTGCCCGGTTCTATCGGGCGCGGTTTTGGCCGGCAGATGCTTGAGCACCTGGAGCAAGTGGCGCTGGAGTTGGGGATTGAGGAGGTGGTGCTGGACGCGACGTTGAATGCCGCGCAGTTCTATCGCAGGCGTGGTTATGAAGGCTGCGAACAGTCCATCTATCATTCGCCTTCGGGGCTGGAGCTGGCGTGTATCCCGATGGTCAAGCGCCTGACTGTTTGAACGCCGCCCGCAGCCGCTCGATCACGTCCGGCACCGTGAGCCCGGCCGTCGCGGGTGGCGTCGGGTTCTCACCGAACTCGCGCCAGATAAACAGGGTGAGTTCGGCCCCATCCGTCGCCGCTTGCCCGTCGCTGCCAGTGCCGAAGTCTTGCAGCACCCGGTAGCGCTCATCCTCCCAGAACAGCGTTTCGACCCAGTCATAGACCGGGATCAAATGAAAATGCAGCGGGAAACCGGGCATATGCCCAAAGCGGCTGATGTATAGCCACTTGGGTTGGAGCTGTACTTCCATCACCCGCTGGGTTTTCGCCAGTAGGCCACCCATTTCCGCCAGGGCCGCGTCGGGCAGGTCAGCCAGCGAGCTGATTGGCGTCTTGGCCCCCAGCATCAAATAACCGGGCAGGGCCGAGGCCAGGTGATGGTTGAGCAGCCAGTGTTCGGTTTCGTGGAGGATATGGGACGGAGCAATGTGCATGGCCGGGCACCTAGGTCGGGCCGGCAGGATACCAAAGGCAACCCCCTGTATCCCAGAAATGGGCGCGATCTGTGTCTTTCGACGGGCGGGTCTTGTGGGTACTGTCCTGCTCTTTGCTTTAACGCTGAGGCAATCATGGATCTACTGGCTACCCCTTTTGGCACCACCGACTGGTCGACCATCGAACCAGAGTTGCACCCTGGCGAAACCGGCAGCGCCCTATGGCGCACCTGCCATTTCGGCACCACCCGCGTGCGCATGGTCGAATACAGCCCTGGCTACCTGGCTGACCACTGGTGTTGGCGCGGTCATGTGTTGTTGTGCCTGGAGGGGGAGTTGCAGACTGAACTGGAGGATGGCCGCCAGTTCACCCTGACGGCGGGGATGAGTTATCAGGTGGGCAACGACAGGGACGGGCACCGGTCGAGCACAGCCACCGGGGCCAGGCTGTTTATTGTGGATTGATTAGTCGTCCATCGGCTGAGATGGATCCATCGTGGGGTTTTCAGAGTTTGGTGTCTCGGCACAACTCCCGTATTTGATGGGCGGTGTGGCACAAAGCTCTGCACTCGGCAAAGATCCCCTGTGGGAGTTGGCTTGTTCGCGGTGGCCATCGGTATCCTTTTCTGGGTATGTGTACATATCCGTTGCTGCGGTTATGGCCACTTAGGGTTCCGCCCTTACGGCGGGTCACTTTGGAAGAGCGCCAAAGTAAGCAAAGCGCTCTTGCCCCACCACTCGGTGCCTCGCCTAGGCTCGGCATGCCCGCAGTCAGGCATTGCTCCGTGGGCCCGCCGCGATCGGCCATCCCTGGCCGTGTCGCGGCTACCCCGGCATCCATGCCGGGGTGCCCACTGCGCAATACCTGCCTGCGGCCAGCGTGGTTTAACGGGGCGCCTGAGATCAAGATCAAAAGCCAGATCAAAAGCAGAGCAACAGCAACAGCAAAGCCGGGGCGCGAAGCTGCATTCCCCCCTGTGGGAGCTGGCTTGTCGGGTCGCCGCATCGCTGCGATGGCGGTGTATCAGTCGATAAATGTATTGGCTGATGCACCGTCATCGCAGGCAAGCCAGCTCCCACAGGGGTACGCACACGCTTCGACGATCAGGTCGGCTGTCAGGCCGCCTCGCTTTGCTTTTGATCTGAGGCGCCCCGTTAAACCACGCTGGCCGTCATCCGATATTGATTTGGGGGGTAACCCGGCAGGACGCCGGGTTAGCCGCGCTGGGCCATGGATGGCCCATCGCGGCGGCCCCCCAAATCAATGTCGGATGACGGGCACACCGAGCCTGGGCGAGGTGCCGAGTGGTGGGGCAAGAGCCCTTTTGGTTACTTTTGGGGCTCTTTTCCAAAAGTGAGCCGCCGTTGGGCGGAACCAATAGCCGCCATAACCGCAGCAACGGATATGTACACATACCCAGAAGAGGATACCGATGGCCACCGCGAGCAAGCCAGCTCCCACCCTCAGGATCAATGGTTCATATGATGACCACCAGCACTACCCAGGCTGCGGGCCGGGGCCTGGATTTCGAGGGTCTGCTTGTCACCCTTGACATCTTCCACCGTCAGGGTCAGCGGCACCTGGTCGCCTTCCTTGATCTGGCCCGTCAGGCCCATCAGCATCACGTGATAACCCTCGGGATCAAGCTTCACCGCCTGGCCGGCCGGCAGTGCCACGGCATCCACCGGGCCCATGCGCATGACGTCGTCTTTCATGCTCATCTCATGAATCTGCACTTCCTTGGCCACCGGCGACTTGACGCTCAGCAGCTTGCTGTCGCTGTCGGCGGTGAGGGTCATGAATGCCCCGCTCGAATGCTGCCCCGGTACGGTGGCGCGGGCCCAGGCATCGCTGACCTGGACCTGGGCGCTGGCGTGGGCGGCGAGGCCCAGCAGGGAAAGGCCGAGGGCGATGCGCTTGAGGGTGTGGACAGCAGTCATTAGCAGACCTCCATGACGGTGAGCAGGTCTTCTGCGCACTCTTTGGCGTTAAGGGATGCCGACAGGCCCAGGCGCAGGTTGCTGCGGGTGTCGAACACAAAACTGGTGGCGGTGTGGGACAGGGTGTAGGTGTCGCCTGCGGGGATCTTTTCATAAAAGATCCCGAACTCCTTGGCGGCCACGGCGATTTCTTCCGGCGTGCCGTAGAGCGCTTCGAAGCTGGGGTCGAAGGCCTTGACGTAGGCGTCGAGCACTTCGGGCGTATCGCGTTCCGGGTCCAGGGTGATAAAGATCACCTGCATGATTTCGCCGTCGCGGCCCATCAGCTTCTTGGCCTGGGCCATGCGCGCCAGGGTGGTGGGGCACACGGCCGGGCACTGGGTGAACCCGAAGAACACCACCGGCATCAAGCCGCGAAACGAAGTCAGGGTCACGGTTTCGCCGGCGGTATTCTTGAGCTTGAACGTGCGGCCCATGATCTTGTTGCTCAGATCCTTGCCGTACTTGAAATTCAGCTTGGGGCCGGTGTCACAGCCGCTCAGCAGGCCCAGGCCCAGCAGGCCCATACCGGTGAGGACCTTGCGGCGGGTGAGTAACGTATTCATGAAGTGGGCGTCCCGTGAAGCGCCTGACGGCTGCGCATAACAGGTCAGTCAGGCTTTGAAAAGCGGTGAACAAGCAGGGTGGGTAGTCTACCGGTGTTGATCACGCTTGATAATCTGCGACGTTCTGCCACAGGGGCGGTCGCCACCTTACCAGCCGAGGGGGCGATTGCGTCTGTGGCACACTGTCGCAGACGCCTTGAAACGCCCGGCGTACAAGGCTTTGGGCAAATGTTTCAACGATTATCAGGGCTCTTGACCCGCATCAAGGCAGCGTCCCCCCGGCCTGGGGCACAGTCACGCCATACGGACCGGCCCACTGTGAGGCGCTGATGCTCTATCTCCTGTTTCTGCTGGCCCATCTGTTCGCGGCGCTGATGTTTATCGGCACGGTGTTCTTTGAAGTACTGATCCTCGCCAGCGTGCACAAGCAACTGCCGGCCCGCGTCATGCTGCTGGTGGAGCAGGGCATCGGCAACCGTGCCAGGGCCTTGATGCCATGGGTGCTGCTGGTGCTGTTCGGCGCGGGTATCGGCATGGTCTGGTTGCGCTATCTGCCGGTGCTGGCGGCGCCATCGAGTTCGGCATTCGGCGCCTTGCTGACCCTCAAGTTGATCCTCGCCGCCAGTGTGCTGATGCATTTTTTGCTGACGGTGTGGCTGATGCGGCGTGGGCGGGTCAGCGCGGCCTATTTGCGCTTCGTTCATCTGAGCCTGTTCTGCCATATGGTCGCCATTGTGTTGCTGGCCAAAAGCATGTTCTACATCACCTGGTAACCCCCCTCGTATTCCCTGGCCTTGATGCATATCAAGGTGCGCTGTCCGGTCGCACCGCACAATGATCCACCGTAGCCAGACCCGGAGGCCGTCATGCTCACTGTCATTCATCCCGCCCGCGAGTGGCGCCTGCGCCGTGACCAAAGCGTGCTGGACCAGGGCCAGGTCGACATCGGCAAATTTCATACGGGGATCGGCTCCCTCGACCTGTTGCGCGCCATGCGCAGCAGTCGCCAACGCCAACGCCCCCTGGCGCTGAACCTGCAATGGCCGGCGGGCCTGGTGGCCGATGACTACCTGGACGCGTTGGAGCAGGAAATCCACCTGGTCGGTTGCCACGTGGGCGGGCGCCAGCCGGTGGATCAATTCCATCTGGGCGGCGCTACCCCGGCGATGGCCGACCTGCAGCGGTTGATGGCGCACCTGCGCAGTCGCCTGCATTTTCTCGAGCATGACCAGGGTGACTACAGCCTCGACCTCGACCCGCTGCACACCGACTGGGCGACCATGGGCCGCCTGCGTGAACTGGGCTTCAATCACATCAATATCGGCGTGTCGGATGCCAGTAGCGACGTCACACCTTCGGTGGCCGGCTATCAAGACCCGGCGCCCATCCAGTCGCTGATCGACGCGGCGCGCACCCTGGGTTTTAGCTCGGTGAATGTCGACCTCGGGTATGGCCACGCCTGGCAGACCTGCAACAGCTTTGCAGCCAAGCTGGCCAGCCTGATCGCCCTCGAGCCGGACCGCCTGCAAGTGTTCGACTATGCCCAGGCCCCCCGGCGCTACCAGCAGCAACGGGCGCGGGCGCTGTCGTCGAATGCCGACAAGTGCGCGATGCGCGCGATCGCCTTCCAGCACCTGGAAGCTGCCGGTTATCACTACATTGGCCTGGGCCAGTTCGTACGCCCTGACGATGACCTGGCGCTGGCCCAGGAACACGGACGCCTGAGCCGCAATTGCCAGGGCTTTACCCGTCATGGTTACTGCGACCATATCGGCTTTGGCCTGGGCGCCATCAGCCAGCTCGACAACCTGTATGCGCAAAACACCGACGACCTGGCGCGCTATCGTCAGCAGTTGGACAGCGACCTGTTGCCCACCGCCCGCGGCTGGCGCTGCGAGGCGGGCGATCAGATCCGTCAGCATGTCATGGAGCGCCTGGCCTGTGACCTGGAGTTGGATATCCAGGCGCTGGAGCGCCGTTATGGTGTGATTTTTTCCCGCTACTTTTCGGCGATCTGGCCGTTGCTGGAGCATCTGCACCAGGACGGCCTGATCGACTTGTCCGAGCGCTTCCTCTGTGTGCTGCCTGCGGGCCGGCAGCGGGTCGAAGCCCTCTGCGCGCTGTTTGACCGGGCAGGCAGCGCGGTTCCCCCTTGCTCCAACGATGAGACCATCGACCATGAAAGCGTTTGAGTTCAACCGGGCCCTGGTGCAGAAATACGACCGCCCGGGGCCGCGCTACACCTCGTACCCGACGGCGCCGCAGTTTCATTCGGCGTTTGCCCTGGATGACTACCGGCAGGCAGTAGCGGCCAGCAACCAGGGGGCGGCCCCCAAGGCGTTGTCGGTGTACATCCACATACCTTTCTGCCAGAGCCTTTGTTACTACTGCGGTTGCCACAAGATCATCACGCGCAAGACCCATCGCGCCGTGGAGTACCTGAGCTACCTCAAGCGCGAAATCCAGATGCAGGCCGCGCTGTTCGATCGCACGCGGCCCCTGACCCAGTTGCACCTGGGGGGCGGTACGCCGACCTACCTGGACGATGCACAACTGGCCGAGTTGATGGCAAGCCTGGCGCAGGGCTTCAGCCTGGATACCAGCGACAACCATGAGTTTTCCATTGAGGTCGACCCGCGCACCATCAGCGTGGAACGCATCCATAACCTGCGCGGGCTGGGCTTCAATCGCCTGAGTTTTGGCGTGCAGGACTTTGATGCCGATGTGCAGGCGGCGGTCAATCGCGTGCAGAGCGAAGAGCAGATTGTGCAGTTGGTCGCGGCCGCCCGGCAGGCACGCTTCAAGTCCATCAGCGTGGACCTGATCTACGGCCTGCCATTGCAGACCGTGGCCAGTTTCGACGTGACCCTGGGCAAGCTGATTGCCCTGCGCCCGGACCGTGTGGCGGCCTACAGCTACGCGCATTTGCCCACGCAAATCCGCGCCCAGCGCATGATCCGCCCCGAAGACATGCCACCGCCGGAGCGCAAGCTGGAGCTGCTGGAGTTGACCATTCGCCGGCTGACCGAAGCGGGTTATGTGTACATCGGCATGGACCACTTTGCCTTGCCCGACGACGAACTGGCCCTGGCCCGGGCCAATGGCACCTTGCAGCGCAATTTCCAGGGCTACTCGACCCATGCCGATTGCGACCTGATCGGGCTGGGCGTGTCGGCCATCGGCAAGGTGGGCGACAGCTACAGCCAGAGCGTCAAGGAGTTGTCCCAGTACTACGCGCGGATCGACGCCGGGTTGTTGCCGGTGCAGCGCGGCTACCGCCTGAACGCCGATGACGTGTTGCGCCGGGACGTGATCAACGGCCTGATGTGCCATGGGCGCATTGACTTTGCCGGGGTCGAGGCGGGGCATGCGATCCGCTTTACCGAATACTTTGCCCAGGCGTTGTCACAGTTGGATGAGCAAGTGGCGGATGGTTTGCTGCATGTCGAGGACGATGGGGTGCAGTTGCTGCCCCAGGGGCAACTGATGGTGCGCAGCGTGGCGATGGCGTTTGATGCGTACCTGGGTGGGCAGCAGAAGGGGCAGTTTTCCCGCACGGTCTGACCACCGAATCCACCCATGTGGCGAGGGGACAAGCCCCCTCGCCACAGCCCCCCCTCACCACGGCTCAGGTATAGGCGCCTGCCGCGCCGTTGGTGCGCTCAATCTCTTCCACCAGCTTATCAATCCCCTCCAACCGTGCCCGGTTGTCGTGATCCCAAGGATGAAACCCCGGCTTGAAATAATGCAGCCACGGCCGCGCCATGCGCGGGAACACGCCCTTGGGCCCGTAGAGAAACTTCAGCATCCGCCAGAAACCCTTCAGATGCCCGCCCGCGCGGCGATCGGCGATCAGCAGGCGCAGGTGGAAATCAAACACCACCAGCCAGAAAAACACCGTGGTGAACAGCATGGTCCCGGTGCGCAGCAGATAGCGCTTGGGCCCTGGTTTGATCACGCTGTTCCACACATCAAAGGCCACGGCCTTGTGCTCGGTTTCTTCGAGGGCGTGCCAGTACCACATCTGTTGGTAGCCTTTGAGCGAATCACCAAAACGCGTGGGGTCGCTGAGCAGGATTTCCGCGAGCATCGCCGTGTAGTGTTCCAGGGCGATGGTCACCGCCAGGTTGAAGGACGGCGGCAAGTGCTTCTTTTGCAGGTCGAGCATAAATTTCAAGCGGCGGTCCAGCAGGTGGGCCGGCAGCCCGGCGGCTTGCAGCAGCTCGTTGTAGGCCACGTGCTCGCGGCTGTGCATGGCCTCCTGGCCGATAAAACCCTGGATCTCCTTTTTCAACGCCGGGTCGTCGATGCGCTGGCGATAGTGGCGCACGCTGTCCATGAAGAACAATTCGCCCTGGGGAAACAGCAACGACAGGGCATTGAAAAAGTGCGTGATGAACGGGCCTTGCTCGTGCCAGTCCTTGATGCGTTCGGCAGGCAGGGTAAAACGCAGGTCGCGGCGAATGGGCAGCATTATGGCGACTCCTGTTCAGAGAGGGGGGAGGGTGGCAGGGCCTTGCGCTGTTTCGGTGCCATGCGCCGGCTGGCGAACACCACCAGCCCTTGATAGGCCGCCGGCAGCCAGCGCGCGAGCAGATCCAGGGCGTAGGCGTCGCGGCCGATCAGCACGCGGCGCTTGTTCTTGCGCACGCCCTGCAGGATGACCTTGGCGGCCTGGTCGGCGTCGGTGATAAACAGTTTTTCGAAGTCGGCGCGGGCCTGTTGTTCGCTGTGGATCAGGAACCCGGTCATGTTCGCGTCGATCCGGCTGCTGCGGCAGATGTCGGTGCGGATCCCACCGGGATGCACGCAGGTGGCCGAGACGCCGCTGCGTTGCAAATCCAGCTCCTGGCGCAGGGACTCGGTAAAGCCGCGCACCGCGAACTTGGTGGCGTTGTAGCCGCTCATGCCGGGCTGGGCGAACAGGCCGAACACGCTGGAGGTGTTGACCACATGCCCCTCGCCGCTGGCCTTGAGGTAGGGCAGAAAGGCCTTGGTGCCGTACACCACGCCCCAGAAATTAATGCCGACGATCCACTCCAGGTCGGCGTAGTCCACACCTTCCACGGTGCTCGACAGGGCCACCCCGGCATTGTTGAAAACCAAATTCACCTGGCCGTGTTCTGCCGCGCAACTGGCGGCCCAATCCTCCATGGCCTGGCGGTCGGCAACATCCACCTCCCTTGACGTCACGCGGATCGGCGCCAGGCTGCTGCGCTGGATCAGCTCCACGGTTTGTTGCAGGCCGGCCTGGTTCTTGTCCGCCAGGGCCAGGTGACAACCCTCGCGCGCCAGGGCCAGGGCCAAGGCGCGGCCCATGCCGGACGCGGCACCGGTGATGGCCGCCACGCGGCCATTGAATGACTTCATGACAGGCTTCCTTCTGCGGTGGCATGGGGTGGCGCGACGGGACGCGGTGTGGCGCCGGTCAATAGTGGCGTGACCTGATAATCGCGCAGGGCGAACTGGCGGGTGACCTGTTTGAAGCGCCAGGTCGAGCCGGGCCACAACGTCGTATTTTTGCCGGTGCGCGGGTCAAGGTACCAACTGCGGCAGCCGCCGGTGTTCCAGATGGTGCGCTGAAGTTTTGCCTGGATTTGCTGGTTGTAGGCGCTTTCCACGGCTGGCTTGACCTCGACCGTGGCGATTTGCTGGCGGCGCATCTGTTGCAGGGCATCGAGGATGTAGGTGACCTGCGCCTCGATCATCAGAATCATCGAGTTGTGGCCCAGCCCGGTGTTGGGCCCGACGATCAGGAACAGGTTCGGATAGCCCGGTACGGTGGTGCCCTTGTACGCATGGGCGCCATCGCTCCAGGCCTCCATCAGGTCAATGCCGCCGCGCCCGATGATGCAGTCGCGGGGCAGGGGATCGGTAGCCTGGAACCCGGTGCCGAAGATCAGGCAATCAGCCGGGTGCTTGATGCCATCGGCGGTGACGACCCCGTCGGCCTCGATTCGCAGTACAGCGTCGGTGACCACTTCAACATTGCTGCGTGAGAGCGCTGGGTAGTAGTCGTTGGAGATCAGTACGCGCTTGCAGCCGATGGTGTAGTCCGGCCGCAGGACTTTGCGCAGGGAAGGGCGCGCCACTTGTTTGTGCAGATGGCGCACGGCGATTTTCTGCACCACTTTCATCAGGCGCGGGTGCAGCGCAAAGCCCACCACCCGACCTTCCAGAGCCCAGTAGAAAGCCCCGCGCACCAGGCGCTGGGTGAACGGCAGATGCTTGAACACCCAGCGCTCAAAACTTGAAATGGGGCGGTCCGGCTTGGGCATGATCCACGGCGGGGTGCGCTGGAACAGGTCCAGGTGCGCCACTTGGGGGGCGATACGCGGCACGAACTGGATCGCACTGGCGCCGGTGCCAATCACCGCCACACGCTTGCCCTTGAGTGAATAGTCGTGGTCCCAGTGCTGGGAGTGAAAGCGCTTGCCCTTGAAACTGTCCAACCCCGGAATTTCCGGCAGTGCCGGGCGGGACAGTCCCCCCATCCCCGACACCAGTACCCGTGCACTGACGCGGCGGCCATTGCTGAACTGCAATTGCCAGCGTTGCAGTTGCTCGTCGAACACCGCCTGTTGCAGGCCCATGCCAAAACGCAGGTACGGCGCCAACTCAAAGCGCTGTGCGCAATGTTCCAGGTAGGCACGGATTTCCGCCTGGGGGGCGAACTGGCGGGTCCAGTCGGGGTTGGGCGCAAAGGAAAACGAATAGACGTGGGATTGCACATCACAGGCGCAGCCCGGGTAGTGGTTGTCGCGCCAGGTGCCGCCCAGGGAGTCGGCCTGTTCGGCAATAAAGAAGTCGTCGAGCCCGGCTTGCTTGAGTTTGATCGCCATGCACAGGCCGGCGAAGCCTGAGCCAATGATTGCGATATCGACGCAATCTGCCGGGCCGCTTGGCTGGGTAGAGGCATTCATAGGGTGTCCCTCGTGGGCTGTGGGCGCCTTACGGGTGTTGACATCGGATGTGCTCCTTTTTTGTTTTGGCTTTTAGATAGAACACCATTGCAAAGAAAAATTGTATTTATTATTTTAAAAAAAATTTTAAATAATCTACCTGAAAATGTCGTCTACGCTAGACCCTTGTCCTTTATGTGCGATTTGTCCGACGGACGAACGCTTGACGCGCGCAGTTGAAGTCCAGGGTGTGGACGATGGCTGAGGTCTTGACCAATACCGGTCAGATCGCCAGCAGCAGGGAAGCAGAGGACCGAGCTATGGCTGTCGAATGGGTTGTCGCTGCGGGTGTGTTTATGGCTGCCAGTGCGGCGTTATGGGGCTTGAGTGCCTGGATGACGCGCCGTATCGAAGTGGCTGTTCCAAGCAACGGGCGCTTTCTGGAGGTGGATGGCGAGCGCTTTCATTATGTAGACGAGGGTAAGGGCCCGCCGCTGGTGATGATCCACGGCCTGATGGGCAGCAGTCGTAACCTGACCTATGCCTTGGCCGCACAATTGCGCGAGCACTTTCGGGTGATCACCCTGGACCGACCCGGCTCAGGCTATTCCACCCGCCGCAAAGGCACCGGTGCCGACCTGCCAAGCCAGGCCCGGCAAGTGGCGACCTTTATCCAGACCCTGGACCTGGGCCAGCCCCTGGTGCTGGGGCATTCCCTGGGCGGGGCGATCTCCCTGGCCCTGGCCCTGGACCATCCCCATGCGGTGTCCGGGTTGGTGCTGGTGGCACCCCTGACCCATCCCCAGCGCATGCTCCCCCTGGTGTTTCTGTCGTTGGCGGTGCGCCCGGCCTGGCTGCGGCGCTGGGTGTCGCGCACGCTGACGGTGCCCATCGGCATGCTCACCAGTGGTGCGGTGGTCAAGGGCGTGTTCGCTCCCGACCCGGCGCCGGCCGACTTCGCCACCCGTGGCGGCGGCCTGCTGGGGATGCGCCCCGATAACTTCTATGCCGCTTCCACCGAAATCAGTCTGGTCAACGATTACCTGCCCGAGATGGTCAAACGCTACCCGCAACTGCGCCTGCCCATCGGCCTGATCTATGGCTCGCGGGACAAGGTGCTGGACTTTCGCAAGCACGGCCAGGCCCTGGCAGACAAGGTGCCAGGGCTGAAGCTGCAGCTGGTCGAAGGCCGTGGCCATATGCTGCCAATCACCGCCACCGAGCGCGTGGCGGCACTGGTCGAGCAGGTGGCCAAGCGCAGCAAGCCGGTGGCAAGCGCCACGGTGTTGCACCCGCCGTTTGCGCTGGCGAGTAAATAATCGTGAACCCCACGGCGTGGTCGAAAGTCGCTGACGCTTGCCCTAGACACCTGACCGAACGGATGAAAAAGAGACTGGCCGGTCACGTAAAAAAGGCCCCGAAAAAGTAGTTGACGACCTATCGATTCCGCGCTATTTATTTAAAAAAAAATATTTCAATATTTATTTTGAAATGATTTTTGAAATGCCTAAGAGCGAATAAAATAATGAAAAAAACGCCTTTTATCGCATGGTTTGTTTCAAGTGGCCGTCAGTGCCGCCTGAACCGCTTTTCTGCCTCTTTTGCTTCGCTCTCACTCTCTGCCGCGCAGTGCGCCCGGAGGTTGCCATGAATCAGACCCTGGCCGCCCCCCACGTCTGGACCGACGGCAAGCGCCACCTGTGGTGGCTCGGCATCATGCCTCTGGCGACCCCGCTGCTGTCCGGCGCCCTGGCTATCACTACCGGCGTACAACAACTGTGGTGGGTCGGTGTACTGGTGATTTTCGGCCTGATCCCGCTGATCGACGGCCTGCTCGGCGAAGACGTCAGCAACCCGCCGGAATCCGCTGTCAGCGGCCTTGAATCGCAGAAGTACTACCGCTGGATCGTCTACACCGGGGTGTTGTTCGTTATTTCCTCGGTGGTGATCACCGGTTGGCTGGCCGTCAGCGGCATCGACTGGATGATCAGCGGCGGGCTGCTGCAACTTACCGCCTCCCTCGATCCTTCGAGCTGGATGGCGCAAACCGCCAGCTTCCTGACGGCCCGGGTGCAGTTGCACGGTGAGGTCAGTGGGTTTACCTACCTGGGCATGGCCATGTCCACCGGCGCTGCCACCGGTATCGCGATCAACACCGCCCATGAACTGGGGCACAAGCCGCGCCTGCTGGAGATTGTGCTGGCGAAGATCACCCTGGCGCCGACCTTCTACGGGCACTTCTACACCGAACACAACCGTGGCCATCACGTACGCGTTGCCACCCCGGAAGATCCGGCCAGCTCGCGACTGGGGGAGAGCTTCTGGGCCTTCCTGCCGCGCTCGGTGTGGTTCAGTGCGCGCTCGGCCTGGAACCTGGAACGCGAACGCCTGCGCAAGCTCGGCCTGCCGGCGTGGCACTGGAAGAACGGCGTACTCAGCGCCTGGATGTACAGCGTGGTGTTGTGGGGCGCGATGATCGCCTGGCTGGGCATGGCGGTGATTCCCTTCCTGTTGATCCAGGGCATCTACGGCTTTTCGTTGCTGGAAGTGGTGAACTATGTCGAGCACTACGGGCTTAAACGCCAGAAGTTGCCTAACGGCCGTTATGAACGGTGTTCGCCGCGCCACTCGTGGAACAGTAACCGTATTGTCACCAATATCTTTCTGTTCCAGTTGCAGCGCCACTCTGATCATCACGCCAACCCGACTCGCAGTTATCAGTCGTTGCGCCACTTTGATGAATCGCCGCAACTGCCGTATGGCTACGCCAGCATGATTGTCTGGGCCTATATCCCTTACTTATGGCGCCGGCGTATGGATCACCGGGTACTACGGCATTATTCGGGGGATGTCACCCTGGCCAATATCCAGCCATCCAAACGCTTGAAGATACTGGAGAAGTACGGCAAGACCAGCACCTTCTAATGTGAATTAACTGTTGTAGGGCGCACTCGGGATCTGTGTATCGCGCAGGTTTTCATCGCCCACGGTTTGCCGGTTTCGAGTGCTGCTTAGTTGCAAGAAAGTTGTTTGACCCTAACAAAAATAAAATCAAGGGAAGGACGTACACCATGCAAACACCTGCCAAGTTCACTGCGCATATCGTGCTCGCTGCACTGGGGCTTATTGCCTATCACCAGGCCCAGGCCGCCCGTATCGAACCCGCCGGCAGCGCCTTCACTGCCCAGGGCCCCATCAGCTTTTCCAAGGGCGCGCTGATCAGCGCCGACTGCACCATCAAGGTGGCCGGCAAGGTCGCGGCCGATGGTTCGCAAGTCAATGTCGACAAAGTCGAGTTCGACGGTGGCCTCAAGTGCAGCCGCGTCGAAGCCATCAACCTGCCGTGGATATTAGTGGCCAAGGATGCCAGGAGCGGCTCCATGTCGAAGATCAGCGTCGATGTGCACGCCTTTGGCCTGGGCGGCAAGTGTGGCCCGTCCACTGCCGAAGGCACCTGGGATAACGCCACCGGCAAGTTGGAAGCGGTCAATGTGCCGATTGGCGAAGACTGCAAGATCAAAACCGTGTCGATCAAGATGCCGCCGACGTTCAAAGTCGTCGAGTAAACCCCCGAATTTGTAGCGGTAAATGAATTGAAATTTGGCTGGAAAGGGAAGTTCTGCTGTTTCTCCGTGACCTCTCGATCATGGCCATTACCCCGGCGAAATGACTCGCCATACATGTGAGGAAAAATAATGAAAAGTTTGAAAACCCTCGTTTGTGTAAGTTCGTTTGCTCTGTGCTTTGGCGCGGCTTCGATGGCCAGTGCGGCGTCTTTTAGTCCAATTGGAGCGACGTTTACTACAGGGGCGACTGGGAGCATTGTTGTTAAATCACCTTCGTCGTTTCAGCAGCCCGTAACATGTAAGGCTGTATTCGAAGGCAAGGTGCGCCCTGATGGTAAGGCAGATATCACCAAAGTAACGATCTCTCCAGGATCAAGCGTGCTGTGCAACCTACCCAATATCACTGGTTTGCCTTGGTTGCTGGAAGCCACCAGCACAAGTGCCGGTAAAGCTTACAACGTTGGTTACACGATCACTTCGTTCCCTCCAACCAACTGCGGCCCTACGGCTATCGATGTAGCGCTGGCCTCAACCCCAGCTCCGTCTCCAAGTATCACTCTTGCTGCGACCAACCAGCCGCTTAGCGGCAGTTGCACGGTGGTGACACTGAACGTAGGCGCTACCGGCGTCACCATTGTTCCTTGATGCCGGGACTTCGGAAATAGGCTTGATCACCCGGTGAAAAACAGGTGCCTCGTCAGAGGCATCTGTTGAGGTAAAGCCGTTCGGTCCAACCGGCTGTGACAAATAAAAACAATAAGGAGTGACGCATGAATAATATGAAGCAGCAGGCCCAGGCGTTGTTAGGCCTGGCATTGTTGGGCGGGCTGATCGCCTCAGCGGGAACCGTTCAGGCGGGTGGTTTCATGACGCCAACCGCAAACACTGCTGGTTGGGGCCGGGCGTTTGGTGGGGGGTCGATGTTCAAGAACGACCCGTCATCGGCGTACAACAACCCTGCTGCCATGGCTTTCATTGACAAGACCATTTCGCAGTTCACCATCAACTACGCAAACATCGACATCAAATACAAAGGGTCGGCGTATGACTACGCTGGCAATCCGACGTCCAACACGGTCTATGATCCCAATACTGGCGAGTTAACATCGACACCTCGCACCGGTAATGGCGGCCAAGGCGGCTTCGAAGCGTGGGTACCCACTGGCTTCATGGTGATCCCGATCAACGATCGTTTTGCCTTTGGTTTGAGCCAAGTGGTGCCGATGGGCGCGCGCACAACCTGGGATGAGGATTGGAAAGGTCGCGACTTCGCGGTGGACACCCGCATCGAAACCGTGGGCCTGACCGGCTCCCTGTCGTTCAAGGTCAATGATGAGTTTTCCATCGGTGGTGGTGCGATTCTCCAGCACACCAAAGGCTTTGTGAGCCAGAACGTCGATCTGTATGCCGCTGCTGCGCAGTCGCCGGACTTCGGGATGATTCCGTTCCCGGCCGGCCAGGGCTTCGCCTTGATGCGGGTCAAAGTCGACAATAACTCCCTGGGTTGGTTTGCGGGGATGACCTGGAAACCCACGGCGCAGGACACCCTGGGCTTGAACTATCACGCCAAGATCAAGAACAAGCTGGAGGGCAAGTACAACATGTACGCCGATCCAGGCTCGGAAGGGCTGATGACCACCCCGGTGGTCGACGGTAAAACCCTGGTCGAGTTGGCTTACCCTGGGCTGAAACTGTATCCGGGCGGTGCCAATGCCTCCACGCAACTGGATATCCCTGCCAACGCGTCCCTGGACTGGGTACACGACTTCTCTGACCGCCTGACCCTGGGCGCCAGTGTGACCTGGACCCAATGGTCCTCCTTCGAGGCGCTGACCTTGAAGTCCAATGGCAGCACCATCGTGTCGATCCCGTACAAGTACAAGAACACCTGGATGTATTCGTTCGGCGGTGACTACAAACTCACGGATGACTTTACCGTGCGTGCCGGTGTGGCCTTCGACCAGACCCCAACCCGCAACTCCACCCGTGACCCGCGTATCCCGGATGGGGATCGCACCTTCGCTTCCCTGGGCTTTGGCTACAACATCCGCGCCATTCCGGGCCTGAGCATCGACGGCGCGTATTCCCGCCAGTTTGTGGAGACCGTCAAGCTCAAGACCAAGAACGTTGACCGTCTTGGCGCAGCGTCGCTGGATGGCAAATCCGAGGCCAAGGGCGAAGTGGTCAGCCTGTCGGCTACCTACGCCTTCTGACCTGGGGTTGTATCTGCGTAGTGCCTGGGTAAACGCGTAGTCAGCGCATCTTTCTACTGCGTTTACCCGGTGCTCCACCTGTGGGGCGCCCACGCGACCCCTGGTGATTTCCTTCTCCCTTTAACACTTCGGCTGACGCGTTCGGCCGAGAATTATTTCGCAAAGACATTAAATAAAAATTTCAAAACAAAATTTGAATTTGGCTTTTCAAGTTTGTAGTGTGGTGATCAGTCGCAGGCCGTACCGACCTGCTGCTGTGCGTGCCGTGCCCTGAATAATAAGTAGAGGTATCTCCATGGTTATCTGGTTATTGGCGGGACTCGCTGTGGCGACTGCCCTGGCGTATCGACAAGCGGCAGCCACCCTGTGGCTGGGTGCTGGCCTGGCCTGGTTGGCGGGCGGCTATCTGTTCAATGTGGTTGCAGGGTTTGGCCTGAGCGTTGCGGCGTTGCTGGTGGTGGTACCGGCGCTGCTGATGAGCATCAAGCCCCTGCGTCGCACACTGTTGACCAGCAGGGCCCTGGGCCTGTTTCGCACGATCATGCCGGCCATGTCCGACACTGAACGCGCGGCTATCGAGTCCGGCACCGTGTGGTGGGACGCCGAGTTGTTCAGCGGCAAACCCAATTGGCCGCGCCTGCTGCAAGCCGCGCCGGCACGCTTGAGCGCCGAAGAACAGGCCTTTCTCGACAACGAAGTAGAAACCCTCTGCGACATGGCCAACGACTGGGAAACCACCCAGGTCTGGCAGGACCTGTCGCCCGAAGGCTGGCAGTACACCAAGGACGCCGGCTTCCTCGGCATGATCATTCCCAAGCAATATGGCGGCAAAGGCTTCTCCCACTATGCCCATTCGCAAGTGGTGATGAAGCTGTCGACCCGTTGCTCGGCGGCAGCGATTTCGGTGATGGTCCCCAACTCCCTGGGCCCCGCCGAACTGTTGCTGCATTACGGCACCGACGCCCAGCGCAATTACTACCTGCCGCGCCTGGCCCGTGGCGAAGACATCCCGTGCTTTGCCCTGACCAGCCCCTATGCCGGCTCCGACGCCGGGGCGATTCCCGACCTGGGCATCGTCTGCAAGGGTATGCATGAAGGCCAGGAAGTGTTGGGCTTCAGCGTGACCTGGGACAAGCGCTATATCACCCTCGGCCCCATCGCCACGGTGCTGGGTCTGGCCTTTCGCGCCGAAGACCCTGACGGCCTGCTGGGCCAGCCCGGCTCGCTGGGCATCACCTGCGCGTTGATCCCCACTTCCCATCCCGGGGTGAACAGTGGTCGCCGCCATTGGCCCCTCAATGCGGTGTTCCAGAACGGCCCGACCACCGGCAAGGACGTGTTTATCCCCCTGGAGTGGGTGATCGGCGGCCGCGAGCAAGTGGGCAACGGCTGGCGCATGCTGATGGAATGC
This sequence comes from Pseudomonas sp. FP818, assembly GCF_030687335.1. Taxonomy (NCBI): domain Bacteria; kingdom Pseudomonadati; phylum Pseudomonadota; class Gammaproteobacteria; order Pseudomonadales; family Pseudomonadaceae; genus Pseudomonas; species Pseudomonas sp. FP818. Next base: position 2,406,160 of record NZ_CP117427.1, read on the forward strand.
CTGGCCGCCGGGCGCGCGATTTCCCTGCCGTCGGCCAACGTCGGCCTGGGCAAGGTGGCGGTACGCGGTACCACGGCCTACGCGGCGATGCGCAAGCAGTTCGGCCTGCCGATTGGCAAGTTTGAAGGGGTGCAGGCGCCCCTGGCACGTATGGCCGGGCACCTGTATGCCTGCGATGCGGTACGCAAAGTGTCGGTGGCGTCGTTGGATGCCGGCGAGAAACCCTCGGTTATCTCGGCAATTGCCAAATACCACGTCACCGAGCGTGCGCGGATCATCGTCAACGATGGCATGGACATCGTCGCCGGCAAGGGTATTTGCATGGGGCCCAACAACTTCCTGGCCCGTGCCTATCAACAAAGCCCCATCGCGATCACGGTGGAAGGCGCGAATATCATGACCCGCTGCCTGATCATCTACGGTCAGGGCCTGATCCGTTGCCACCCCTACGTGTTCCGAGAAATGGAAGCGGCGCGCAACACTGATAATCGCCAGGCGTTGCTCGAGTTCGACAGCGCCATGTTCGGTCACCTGAGTTTTGTGCTGGCCAACACCGTACGTGCGGCAGTGCACTCCCTGACAGGCGGACGGCTGATTGGCGTACCGGCCAAGACGGATCCGGCGCTGGCGTCCTACTACCGCCAGGCCAATCGGCTGTCGGTGGTGCTGGCGTTGATTTCCGATATTTCCATGGGCGTGCTGGGCGGCGCGCTCAAGCGCAAGGAAAGCATCACCGGGCGCCTGGGCGATATTCTGTCCCAGCTCTACATCCTGTCCTGCGTGCTCAAACGCTTTGAGGACGATGGCCGGCCCCAGGCCGACCTGCCGTTGGTGCATTGGTCGGCCCAGGATGCCTTGTTGCGGGCCCATGAAGCCCTGGCCGAGGTGCTCGACAATTATCCTTCGACGCCGGCTGCGGCAGTGATGCGTGGCTTGAGCTTCCCGTTCGGCATTCCCCAGCGCAAACCCTCCGACCGCCTGCTGGCCCAGGTGGCCGAGCTGGTGCAGATCCCGGGCGAAAGCCGCGACCGTTTGCTGGCCAATTCCTACATCCCGCGTCCGGAAGTCGACAAGCTGGCCTATGGCGAACTGGCGTTCCGCCTGCTACCCCAGGTGGAGTTGATCGAAGGGCGGCTCAAGGCGGCGGTCAAGCAAGGCACCCTCGGCCCGATGCCGATCAGCAGCACGGCCTTTACCGCCTGGCGCATCAAGGCCCGCGCCCTGGATTTGATCAGCGCCGACGAAGACGCCTTGCTGGCGCGCTATGTGGAATACGCCGATCACGGCATCCAGGTGGACGACTTCCCACAGGACTTCGGGTTGCTGGAGGCCTTGCAAAAGCGCCAGCAAACGTTGGAGCAAGCGGCCAAACCCAGCAGCAAAAAACGTGAAAACGCCCCGGTGAACTAGAAACGAGCGCGCTCAACGGGGGAGCGGGCTTGCCTGTGATAGCGGTGTATCTGCGCCACAGATGCAATCGGATCCACCGCCATCGCAGGCAAGCCAGCTCCCACAAGGGGTTGGATTTGCAGGTCAAGAAAACGGATTGATTTATGAGCGACAGCTACCTTTCTTTTGTTAATTCTGCCTGGGGCCGTCGTCTGGCCCAGGCTATCGGCTTGCCGCAACCCTTGGCCCTGCAACGTCACCGCAGCGGCCAGCAGGGCCTGGCCAACCCGGTGATTATCGCTGGGGCAGGGCGCTTGGCGGACGAAGTGCGGCGCCTCTTCAAGGCCACCGACACTGTGCCGGCCCAGGCCGCCACGCTCAAGGCGCCGTCAACGGTCAAGGTCCAGGGCGCGGTGTTTGATGCCAGCGCCGTGGTCGACCTCAAGCTACTGGACGAACTCTACGAATTTTTCCATGCCAACGCCCGGCGCCTGGGGCCGCACGCGCGGGTGGTGGTGCTGGGCACCGCGCCCGAACACTGCCAGGACTTGCCCCAGGCCATCGCCCAGCGAGCCCTGGAGGGCTTGGTGCGATCCTTGGCCAAGGAGCTGCGGCGGGCGATCACCGTGCAGTTGATCTATGTCGCGCCGGGTGCCGAGCAGGCCCTGGACAGCAGCCTGCGCTTCTTCCTGTCGCGGCGTTCGGCCTATGTCTCGGGGCAGGTGGTGCGCCTGGAAAAACCGGTCGATGCCGCCCCCGCCATCAACTGGGACAAACCCTTCAGCGGCCGCCGCGCCCTGGTCACTGGGGCCTCCCGTGGCATCGGCCTGGCCATCGCCCAGGTGCTGGCCCGTGACGGCGCGCACGTGGTGTGCGTGGATGTGCCGCAAGCGCTGCCCTCCCTGGAGCAGGCGGCCAGCAGCGTCGGCGGCCAGGCCTGGGCGCTGGACATCACCGGCGCCGATGCGCAGCAGCAGTTGCAGGCCTATGTGGCCGAGCATGGCGCGTTTGATGTGGTGGTGCACAACGCCGGGATCACCCGCGACAAGACCATCGCCAAGATGACCGAAACCGCCTGGCGCAGTGTGCTGGCGGTCAACCTCGACGCGCCGTTGCAGTTGAGTGAAGCCTTGTTGCAAGGGCAGGGGATCAAGGCCGGTGGGCGGATTGTCTGCGTGTCGTCGATCTCCGGGATCGCCGGCAACCTGGGGCAAAGCAATTACGCCACCTCCAAGGCCGGGGTGATTGGCCTGGTGCAGGGCCTGGCGCCAGTGGCGGCGTCGCAGCAGGTCACGGTCAACGGCGTGGCGCCGGGGTTTATCGAGACCCAGATGACCGCGAAAATCCCGCTGATGATTCGCGAAGCGGGGCGGCGCATGAACTCCCTGTCCCAGGGCGGGCAGCCCATCGACGTCGCCGAAACCATCGCCTGGCTGGCGCACCCGGCTTCGGGCGGGGTCAACGGCCAGGTGGTGCGCGTGTGCGGCCAAAGCCTGTTGGGAGCCTGAGCATGGACGACGTGACGCAGATTATCGACCCGCCACCGTCGCGCAATCGCCTGCTGCTGGACGGCCTGTTGGCGATGCGCAAACCCAGGCTGGAAGGCGCTCCCACGTTGCCCCGGGAGCGCCTGGTGCGCTCGGCGGTGGAGTTGAGCGCCCATGCTATTGCGGCTTATGGCCGGGCCTGTGGCTTTCGGCGCGAGCAAGGGGTGCCGCTGTCCTACCCCCATGTGCTGGCGTTCCCCTTGCACTTGATGTTGCTGACGCGCCCGAGCTTTCCGTACCCGGCCAGCGGCATGGTGCATCTGGCCAATCGCATTCGCCAACATCGACGCCTGCAGGAAGGTCAGGCCCTGCGCCTGGAAGTGTTTGCCGAGCGCTGGGTGGCCCATGCCAAGGGCCAGGCCTTGAGTATTGCCACCCACGCTTACAGCGCGGGCGAGTTGGTGTGGCAAAGCGAAAGCCTGTACCTGCGTCGCGATGTCGCCAACCCGGTGGGCGAGCCATGGGGCGACAGCCTGGCATTGCCCGAAGAGGGCGTGCGGCGCACCCAGCGTTGGGTGTTGCCAGCGGACCTGGGGCGGCGTTTTGCCAAGGTGTCGGGGGATTTCAACCCGATCCATACCTCGTTGATCGGCGCGCGGCTGTTCGGTTTTCGCCGGGCCATCGCCCATGGCATGTGGACCCTGGGCCGCGCCCTGGCCGCCCAGCAACCCCCAGGCGGGCTGGACGTGGCCGAGGCCCATTGCGATTTCAAGTTGCCGATCTTCCTGCCCGGCCAGGTCGCCCTGTGGAATGCCCCGGCAGACGGCCCGCGCCGTGCATTCGAGGTGCGCAATCCGGCCGGGGACAAACCCCACATGCGTGGCCTGTTTATCTGGACCTCGCGTTTTGATGAGAGTCGTTCATGAGTGACTACAGCTTCAGCCCCGCCCCGACGCGCCGCGTGGCGATTGTCGGCGGCAACCGCATTCCGTTTGCCCGCTCCAATACGGTGTACGCCCACGACAGCAACCAGGATTTGCTGGTGGCCGCGCTGCAAGGCCTGGTGGACCGCTACAACCTCCACGGCCTGCGCCTGGGCGAGTTCGCCGCCGGCGCGGTGATCAAACACTCGCGGGACTTCAACCTGGCCCGCGAGTCGCTGCTGTCCACCACCCTGTCCGCCGAGACCCCGGCCTACGACCTGCAGCAAGCGTGCGGCACCGGCTTGGAGGCGGCGTTGCTGGTGGCCAATAAAATCGCCCTCGGCCAGATTGACGTGGGGGTTGCCGGGGGCGCCGATACCACCTCCGACGCGCCCATCGGCATCAACGAATCCCTGCGCCGCACGCTGCTGGCGGCCAACCGCGCCAAGGGCAGCGGCAACAAGTTGCGCAGCCTGTTGCAGGTGCGCCCCTCGATGTTTTTCAAGCCGCTGCTGCCGCGCAATGGCGAGCCGCGTACCGGCTTGTCCATGGGCGAGCACTGCGAAGAAATGGCCAAGCGCTGGCAGATCAAGCGCCTGGCCCAGGACGAACTGACCCTGACCAGCCACCAGCGCCTCGACGCGGCCTATAAAAATGGCTTCTTCGACGACCTGATCAGCCCTTATCGCGGCCTGTCCCGCGACAACAACCTGCGCGCCGATGCCAGCCTGGAGAAGCTCGCCAGCCTGTCCCCGGCCTACGATCGGCAGAACGGCACCCTCACGGCCGGTAACTCCACGCCGCTGACCGATGGCGCCTCGGTGGTGCTGCTGGCCAGCGAGGAGTGGGCCGCCGCTCGTGGCCTGCCGGTGCTGGCCTACCTGCGTACCGGCGAAACCGCCGCTGTGAACTTCGTCGACGGCAGCGAAGGCTTGCTGATGGCCCCGGCCTATGCCGTGCCCCGCATGCTCGCACGCGAAGGCCTGAGTTTTGCCGATTTCGATTTCTTCGAGATCCACGAAGCCTTCGCCGCCCAGGTGCTGTGCACCCTCAAGGCCTGGGAAGATGCCGATTACTGCCGTGAGCGCTTGGGGCTGGAGGCGCCACTGGGGGCCATCGACCGCGCCAGGATGAACGTCAATGGCGGCTCGCTCGGTTGCGGTCATCCCTTTGCCGCCACCGGTGGCCGCCAGTTGGCGGCGCTGGCCAAGGCCATTCACCTGCGCGGTGGCGGGCGCGGTTTGATTTCTATCTGTGCCGCCGGCGGCCTGGGCATTACCGCCATCGTTGAAAAGTAGCCGTACAACAACAATAAGGAGACTGCGATGAACGCTGTAAGCCTGGACCAAACCGAACGTATCTGGCTGAACGCCTATCTGCCTGGGGTGCCCAGCGACATCGACGCCGGCATCGAGGACTACCCGTCGTTGCGCGAGGTGTTTCTCGAACATTTGCACAAATACCGCGACCGCGTGGCCTACGTCAGCATCGGCACCGAAATGACCTACGCCACCTGGCAGGCCCAGGGCATCGCCTTTGCCGCCTGGCTGCAGGCCCAGGGCGTGCGCAAGGGCGATCGCGTGGCGTTGATGATGCCCAACTGCTTGCAGTATCCGATCTGCCTGTTGGGCACCATCCTTGCCGGTGCGGTGGTGGTCAACGTCAACCCGTTGTACACCTCCCACGAACTCAAGCACCTGCTCAAGGACAGCGGCGCCGAGACCGTGGTGATCTTCGAGAACTTCGCGCACACCCTGGAAAAAGTTGTGGCCGGCAGCACGGTCAAGCGCGTGGTCATTGCGGCCATCGGCGACCTGCTCGGCACCTTCAAGGGCGCGGCGATGAACTTCATCCTGCGCCGAGTGCAGAAGCAGGTGCCGGCCTACAACCTGCCGGGTGCGCTGCGTTTCAACCAGACGCTCAAGCAGGGCCGGGGCCTGACCCATACGCCGGTGCCGCTGGCGCGTGAAGAACTGGCGTTCCTGCAATACACCGGCGGCACCACCGGCGATGCCAAGGGCGTGATGCTCAGCCACCGCAATATCATCGCCAACCTGTTGCAGGCCAAGGCGTGGGTGGGTGATCAACTGGACCAGAACCAGCAGGAAACCAACGTCACCTTGTTGCCGCTGTACCACATCTTTTCCCTGACCGTGAATTGCCTGATGTTCATGTGCCTGGGCGGGCGCAATATCCTGATCGCCAACCCACGGGACGTGAAGCGGGTGCAGATGATCCTGCGCAAGGAGCGTTTCAACGGCATTGCCGGGGTCAACACGTTGTTCAACGGCTTGCTGGAGAACGCAGAGTTCCGTGCCCGGGACTTTTCCGACCTGCGCCTGGTCATCGCCGGCGGCATGGCCACGCACACCGCGGTGGCCAAGCGCTGGAAGGAAGTCACCGGGCTGCCGATCATCGAGGGTTACGGCCTGACGGAGTGCTCGCCGGTGGTGAGCATCAGCCCTATCGACATCTCGCGCATGCGCGAGATGGAATTTACCGGCAGCATCGGCGTGCCACTGCCGTCGACCTGGGTGCGCTTTATTCGCGAGGACGGTGAACTCGCCGACATCGGTGAACCGGGTGAACTGCAGGTGCGCGGCCCGCAGGTGATGCAGGGCTACTGGCAGCGCCCCAAGGAAACCGCCGAAGTGCTGGATGCCGAGGGCTGGCTGTCCACCGGGGATATCGGGGTGATGAATGAACAGGGCTTCATCCGCCTGGTGGATCGCAAGAAGGACATGATCCTGGTGTCGGGTTTCAACGTGTACCCCAATGAAATCGAAGACGTGGTGGCGTTGCACCCGGGCGTTGCGGAAGTGGCGGCGATTGGCGTGGAGGATGGGGTGACCGGAGAGAAGGTGAAGATTGTCGTGGTGCGTCGCGACCCCAGCCTGACCCAGGAGCAGCTGTTGGCGCATTGCCGGGAATACCTGACGGGGTACAAAGTGCCGAAGTTTGTCGAGTTTCGCGTCGAGGAATTGCCCAAGACTACGGTGGGCAAGGTCCTGCGCCGCGCATTGCGCTGACTTGATGCGGTTTAATGTGGGAGCGGGCTTGCCCGCGATGACGGAGTGCTAGTCAGTACATTTGCTGACTGACAGTCTGCCATTGCGGCATGATTAGCTACACAACTCTCTTTTCGGTATGTGTACATATCCGTTGCTGCGGTTACGGCCACTTAGGGTTCCGCCCTTACGGCGGCTCACTTTGGAAGAGCGCCAAAGTAAGCAAAGCGCTCTTGCCCCACCACTCGGTGCCTCGCCTAGGCTCGGCATGCCCGCAGTCAGGCATTGCTCCGTGGGCCCGCCGCGATCGGCCATCCCTGGCCGTGTCGCGGCTACCCCGGCATCCATGCCGGGGTGCCCACTGCGCAATACCTGCCTGCGGCCATCGTGGTTTAACGGGGCGCCTGAGATCAAGATCAAAAGCCAGATCAAAAGCAGAGCAACAGCAAAGCCAGAGCGCGAAGCTGCCTTCCCCTGTGGGAGCGGGCTTGCCCGCGATGGCGGTGTATCAGTCGATAAATCTATTGGCTGGTACACCGCCATCGCAGGCAAGCCAGCTCCCACAGGTACACGCGCACGCCTCGACGATCAGGTCGGCTGTCAGGCCGCCTCGCTTTGCTTGTGATTTTGATCTTAGGCGCCCCGTTAAACCACGCTGGCCGTCATCCGATATTGATTTGGGGGGGTAACCCGGCAGGACGCCGGGTTAGCCGCGCTGGGCCATGGATGGCCCATCGCGGCGGCCCCCCAAATCAATGTCGGATGACGGGCACACCGAGCCTGGGCGAGGTGCCGAGTGGTGGGGCAAGAGCGCTTTGCTTACTTTGGCGCTCTTTTCCAAAGTGAGCCGCCGTAAGGGCGGAACCAATAGCCGCCGTAACCGCAGCAACGGATATGTACACAACCCCAGAAGAGAGTTGTATAGCTACCTATGCCCATCGCGAACAAGCCCACATCAATCGGTGCAGGTCTTTAAATTTCGCTCACGTTGACCCACCGCTCCTCCCGCGCCGCCAGCCGAAGCGCTGTCGCCAACCGCTCCACCTCCCACGCCGCTTCAAAATCAGTACCCGCGGCACCTTGCCCGGCCAGGGCCATGATCAACTCCTGCACTTCCAGGGTTTTCAGTTCGTTGTACCCCAACTGATGCCCCGCCGCCGGGCTGAACGCGGCATAGCCGGGCAGGGCGGGGCCCGCCAGTAAACGCTGGAACCCCTGTTCACCGGCGCGAAACAGGGCGCAACTCATTCAATCGCTCCTGATCGAACGCCAGGGTGCCGTGTGTGCCGCTGATCTCGAAGCTCAAGTGATTCTTGTAGCCGTGCTTGAGCCAACTGCTGCTGACGGTGCCGCGTGCGCCATTGGCAAAACGCAGCAAGGCATGTACCTGATCATCCACCGCAATCGAACGCCACTCGGTACTGCCAGGGCTGGCCGGGCGTTGGGCGTGGACGGTCTGGCTGTCGGCGCACACCTTGCTCACATCGCCCACCAGATAACGCGCCATCGCCAGCAGATGACTGCCCAGGTCCGCCAGGGCGCCGCCGGCATGCTCCACCTCACAGCGCCAGGACCAGGGCGACGCCGGGTCGGCCATAAAGTCTTCACTGAACTCGCCCTGGAAACTGATGATCTGCCCCAACTCGCCCGCGTCGATCATCTGTCGCGCCAGGGCGATCATCGGGTTGTGCTGGTAGTTGTAGCCGACCCGAGTCACCACTCCAGCCTCGTAGGCGGCGAGGCGCATGGCGTCGGCTTGCTGCAGGCTGGTCGCCAGGGGTTTTTCGCAATACACCGCCTTGCCCGCCGCCAGTGCGGCCATGGCCATGGGGTAGTGCAGGTGGTTGGGGGTGGTGATAGCGACCAGGTCCACGTGCGGGTTATCAATCAATTGTTGCCAGTCGCCATGGGCCTGGGCAAAGCCCCAGGCGCTGGCGCAACGTTGCGCGCGCTTGGTATCGGCATCGGCCAGGGCCGCCAGCGTCAGGTTGAAGGGAAGCTCAAACACCGCACGGGCGTTATTGAACGCCAGTGCGTGGGCACGGCCCATGAAGCCTGTACCGATCAGGCCGATTCCGAGTGAGCGCATGGCGGTGGTCCTTTTGAATTATTGTTTCAGGAGCGCAATTAATAGAATAAAAATTCCCAATGATCAATATATGGAATAAAAATATCGCCTAGAGGATGCGGGCAACTCATCATTTCAGCGAATGCAGCTATATTCAGCGCGAGGGCAAAAGGCCTTTAGTTAACAAAAGATAACGTAGCGCCGATTGTCAGACGATTCGAAAGCCCGATAGGATGGCCCCTGCTTCCTCAAGGGGCTCTAGATTGCAGGTTTGCGCACTGCGAACACCCTGGAAGGTGTTACGACCTAACAATAATAAATGGGAGAAAGGTCTATGAGTGAGCCTGTCATGGGTGTGGGTTTTTGCCGCCCGCTCGCGTCGCGCAAGGTCGCGGTGCTGGCTACAGCGCTCTCGCTGCTGGGGGTTGTCGCGTTGTCGACGGCTGCCCAGGCTGCAACCGACGCCGCAGAACCTGCGGCATTTGCCATTGAATCGCCAAGGGCCGAAAAAGGCCTGATGATCGACGTCGTGCAGGCCGGCAAGCGCCTGGTGGCGGTCGGTGATCGCGGGCATATCCTCTATTCCGATGATCAGGGCGCCACCTGGGTGCAGGCCAAGGTGCCGACCCGGCAATTGCTCACGGCGGTGTTTTTTATCGACGACCAGCACGGCTGGGCGGTCGGGCATGACGCCAAGATCCTCGCCAGCAGCGATGCCGGGGCCACCTGGAGCGAGCAGTTCAAGGACCTCAGCCGCGAAGCACCGCTGCTGGACGTGTTGTTCAACGACCCCAACCACGGCTTTGCCGTGGGCGCCTACGGTGCGCTGATCGAGACCACCGACGCCGGCAAGACCTGGGAGGATGTCAGCGACCGCCTCGACAACGAAGACCAGTACCACCTCAACGCCATTGCCCGGGTCAAGGACGCCGGCCTGTTTATCGTCGGCGAGCAGGGCAGCATGTTCCGCTCCAGCGACGAGGGGCAGACCTGGGAAAAACTCGAAGGCCCTTACGAGGGCTCGCTGTTTGGCGTGATCGGCACCGCCCAGCCCAAGACCCTGTTGGCCTACGGTTTGCGCGGCAATCTGTTCCGTTCCACCGATTTTGGCGACACCTGGGAGCCGGTGGCGCTCAAGGCCGCCCGTGGCGCCCTGGAGTTCGGCCTGTCGGGCGCGACCTTGCTCGACAACGGCACCCTGGTGGTGGTGGGTAACGGCGGCAGCGTGGTGGTCAGCCACGACGATGGCCTGACGTTCAGCGTATTCAATCGCCCGGACCGCATTTCACTCTCGGCAGTGACGGCGGCGGGCAATGGCGACTTGATTCTGGTGGGGCAGGGTGGCGTGCGCGTCGCCGAGCCAACCGGCGCCGAACGCAAAAAACAATAAGAAGGCGGGGACAGAATGAGCAGTCATCACAACGATAAAGCGACCTTTCTTGAGCGCCTGATCTTCAATAACCGCCCGGCAGTGATCGTCATCTGCCTGCTGGTGAGCATTTTCCTGTTCTGGCAGGCGACGTTGATTCGCCCGTCCACCAGCTTCGAAAAAATGATCCCCCTGCAACACCCCTTCATCGAAAAGATGATGGAGCACCGCAACGACCTGGCGAACCTGGGCAACACCGTGCGCATCGCGGTGGAGGCCAAGGACGGTGACATCTTCTCCAAGGAGTACATGGAGACCCTGCGCCAGATCAACGACGAAGTGTTCTACATCTCCGGTGTCGACCGCTCCGGGCTCAAGTCCCTGTGGAGCCCCAGCGTACGCTGGACCGAAGTGACCGAGGAGGGCTTTGCCGGCGGCGAAGTGATCCCGCAGAGCTACAACGGCTCGCCGGAAAGCCTCGACCAGTTGCGCAACAACGTGCTCAAGTCCGGCCAGGTCGGGCGCCTGGTGGCCAACGACTTCAAGTCGAGCATCGTCGATATCCCGCTGCTGGAGTCCTACCCGGACCCGCAGGACCAGGGCAAGTTGCTGGCCCTGGACTACCAGAAGTTTTCCCACGAACTGGAAGACAAGATCCGCACCAAGTTCCAGGAGCAGAACCCCAACGTCCAGATCCATATCGTCGGGTTCGCCAAGAAGGTCGGCGACCTGATCGACGGCTTGATCATGGTGGTGCTGTTCTTCGGTGTCGCGTTCGTGATCACCCTGGTGCTGCTGCTGTGGTTCACCAACTGCGTACGCAGCACCATCGCAGTGTTGATTACCACGCTGGTGGCAGTGGTCTGGCAACTGGGCTTGATGCACTTTTTCGGGTTCGGCCTGGATCCGTACTCGATGCTGGTGCCGTTCCTGATCTTCGCCATCGGCATTTCCCACGGCGTGCAGAAGATCAACGGCATCGCCCTGCAATCCAGTGAGGCCGACAACGCCCTGACGGCAGCCCGCCGCACGTTCCGGCAACTGTTCCTGCCGGGGATGATCGCGATCCTCGCGGATGCGGTCGGCTTTATCACCCTGCTGATCATCGACATCGGCGTGATCCGTGAACTGGCCTTCGGCGCTTCCATCGGTGTGGCGGTGATCGTGTTCACCAACCTGATCCTGCTGCCGGTCGCGATCTCCTATGTGGGCATCAGCAAACGCGCGATTGCCAAGAGCAAAAAGGACGCCAACCGCGACCATCCGTTCTGGCGCCTGTTGTCGAACTTCGCCAGCCCGAAAGTCGCGCCGATCTCCGTCGCCCTGGCCGTGATCGCCTTTGGTGGCGGTCTGTGGTACAGCCAGAACCTGAAGATCGGCGACCTCGACCAGGGCGCCCCGGAACTGCGCCCGGATTCGCGCTACAACAAAGACAACAACTTCATCATCAGCAACTACTCCACCAGCTCCGATGTGCTGGTGGTGATGGTCAAGACCAAGGCAGAAGGCTGCTCGCGCTACGAAGCCATGGCACCCATCGACCAGTTGATGTGGAAGATGCAGAACACCGAGGGGGTGCAGTCGGCGATCTCCCTGGTGACCGTGTCCAAGCAGATGATCAAGGGTATGAACGAGGGCAACCTGAAATGGGAAACCCTGTCGCGTAACCCGGATGTGTTGAACAACTCCATCGCCCGTGCCGATGGCCTGTACAACAACAATTGCTCCCTGGCGCCGGTGCTGGTGTTCCTCAACGACCACAAGGCCGAGACCCTCGACCGTGCGGTGCATGCGGTGCAGGACTTCGCCAAGGAAAACAACAAGGAAGGCCTGGAGTTCATCCTCGCCGCCGGCAACGCCGGGATCGAAGCGGCCACCAACGAAGTGATCAAGGAAGCCGAGCTGACCATCCTGATCCTGGTCTACCTGTGCGTGGCGACCATGTGCATGATCACCTTCCGCTCCTGGGCGGCGACCCTGTGCATCGTGCTGCCGCTGGTACTGACCTCGGTGCTGGGCAACGCGCTGATGGCGTTCATGGGCATCGGCGTCAAGGTCGCGACCCTGCCGGTGGTGGCGCTGGGGGTGGGGATTGGCGTGGACTACGGCATCTACATCTACAGCCGCCTGGAAAGCTTCCTGCGCGCCGGTCTGCCGTTGCAGGAAGCCTATTACCAGACCCTCAAATCCACCGGTAAAGCAGTACTGTTCACCGGCCTGTGCCTGGCGATCGGCGTGTGCACCTGGATCTTCTCGGCCATCAAGTTCCAGGCCGATATGGGCCTGATGCTGACCTTCATGCTGCTGTGGAACATGTTCGGTGCACTGTGGCTGCTGCCGGCACTGGCGCGGTTCCTGATCAAACCGGAGAAACTGGCGGGGCAGAAGGGCAACTCCTTGTTCGCCCACTGACCCAAGACCCCCCCCCTGTGGCGAGCGGGCAATTCCGCTCGCCACAGCCGGTCAGGGAGCCAGCGGCAGGAACCAGCGCTGCACCAACGCCTTGCCGATCAACCCGCGATGGACATCCACGACTGCCTGGGGGCTTTGCGCCCTGGCCAGTTGCGAGTAGTAGCTCTGCTTGCGCTGCTCCCGGGTTTTCAGGTGGGCCGCGGTATACAGTTCCTTGGGCGTATCGGCCGCCGGGTAGTGCAAGTGCGCATACCACAACGGATAGCCGCCCTGGTCGTTCACCGCATACTCCTGGACAAAATCCCGACGCTCGCCACTCAGTTGGATACGCTCCCCCAGCAACCCTATGTTGGCGCGCTTCTGTTCGATCAGGTACTCGAGGTTGCCGTGGGTCGGGGGCAGGTCCAGGCACAGCTGGGTACGCAGCGCCAGGCCTTGCTCACTCAAGCGCACCGCCGCCTGGCGCATGTTGTTAACCAGGGTTTGATCCGCTGACGTACGCGCCTCGGCGGGTTGGGCCTGAATCGCCAGATGCAGTTCGTTGGCCAGTCTGTCGTAACGCACCGCTTCAAATTGCAGCACTTCCTGCACTTCTTGCGGGTGCCGGGAGATTCTCCGGTATTGCTCGCCACGGCGCAGGTGTTCTTCGAGCATGGCCAGCAGCTTGCGGGCTTCACCCTTGACCAGGCTCAGACTGCGCGGTGCTGGCGCAGAGGCCGGTGGTCGCGACTCCTTGTATTCGATCCACTGGTCCCCCCGTTGTGAATACATGGCCAGCAGTTGGTCACTGACCTGGGAGCGAACCTCCACCGTTTCCACCGAGCCCACTGGCTTGACCTCACCGATAAAGGTGCCCTTTTTCGGGGTACGGATCACTTTTTTCAGAGGCTTGCCGATCATTGCCGGGTTGCGTCGGCTCGGGCGCCTGGGGGGCTGGGCGACGGGCTTGATTTCGCCGGCCAGTTGCTTGGCGGCGTCCTGGTACAGTCCCTCTACCAGCGTGACCAGCTTGGCAAAATATTCGCTGTCCAGCTCATCGGCATTGACGATACCCAGCCCCTGCAACGAATCCAGGCCCCGGCCATAGTGTTCCACCAGGCTTTCCAGCACGCTGACGCGGTCCTCGGCCGTCAGTTCCAGGTCGTTCAGCTCACTGTGGGTACGCAAGTGTTCCTGCAGGGGCTCAAGGATGTCGATCAGTACATCGACCAGTGGATGATCCGGGTACTTGTGGGTCATCAGTTCGTAGTTGCGCATCAGCAAATCCTTGACGGCCAGGGCGCTGATTTCCTGCGGACGGTCCCAGGTCAGACGGTTGTAGTATTCGCTGCCGGCGGTGCCCAGGTTGAACAGTTGGTCCAGGTAGCGGTCGCGCAGCTCCAGCCAGTGGATCGAACGCTCATTGATGGCAATCATTTCGCGGATGAACCGCTGGTAAGCCGCAAAGTCACTGAGCACAGCCTCGGCCAGGCGTGTGCTTCGGGACGTGAAGTGACTGTTGTTGCGGTACAGCGCACCGCGATCTTTCTCGGCCACCACCACATGCTTGCGCGTATTGTTGACGATGTTTTCCAGCAAGCTCGCCACCGATTCGGGTGGCAAGGCAATCCCCAGCTCGCTGCGTTCTTTCAGGCTGTCCAACTGCTGCTGGTATTCCAATGTCTGTTCCTGCAGGGCCGTATCGAAGCGCTGGCGACTGTCAGCCTGTTGCGCTTCGCTGAAGCGTGGGTCTTCGGCGGTCCTGGTCATCACCCCCAGGATAATCTCGATCCGGTTTTGCCGGGCCACCTGACCCTGGATGAACTGTTCGTAAGAACGCTTCAGTTGGCTGACCCGTTCAGCCCGTCGCTGGCGTTCGGCGGCGATTCGCCTGGGGGGCATGCCACCGCGCAGGCGCAGGCGGGTGTCTACCGACCACACGCCGTTGGCATCGCTGCGCAGGTAAGGGCCGCTGCGGTTGGGGTCGCCAGGGGCGACGACCCTGATGTCGCCCTCCGGCTCCAGGCTCACTTGCAACCACTCGCCGTTCGCCTCGGCGTGCCAAATGTTTTCAACCAGGTACAGCCCCCTGCGTGGCCCATTCAGCACGGGGCGGGGCAGGGGCGTCGGCCGGATGGCCTTGAAGCTGCTCAGCCGCACGCGCTGGGCTGGCGTCAGGCGTTGACGGGTCTGGGCAAAGCTGAAGTCCAGCACATTGCGGCGGGTGTCCGGCAACACACCTGGCAGGGCCACGGCTCCCTCGCGAACCGTCGGCGCCGCGGGCACCGGCCATTGTTCGGCAATACGCGGCGCGAGGGCCGAAGGCAGTGCACGCGCCTTGAGCCCGGCAGCCAGGGGCGGGTAAGACGCGGTCACCTCGGGCGTCGCCTCGAACAGCAGCAGGCCGAGGTTGAGCAGCAGATCGACGGCAGCCAGTTCCCGGGTCTGGCGGTCGGGCGCATCCAGCGCCGGTATGTCCTGGTCCAGGCTGGCCATCAGGGCCATCAACCAGCCGGTGAGCATCGCCCGACCACGCAGCAACGGCAGCAGCAGGTTGCCGAACAACAGGCTGCTGCCTTCCAGCAGTACCCGCCAGCGGCTCTCGCTGTTGGACACCGACTCGCGGTTGGCCTGTTGCACCAAGCCACGGGCGTGGTCGCTGAACAGGTAGCTCATCAGGCGCCCGGTCACCAGGCATTGTTGTAATTCATCGTTGATGCCATCGCTGGACAGGCGCGCCGGCACCGGCTTATTCAGGGGGGCAAATTCATCGCCCTGGCCGAAGCGCAGGTAATGCGGTTCGCGCAAGCCACCGTGGGCATAGATCGGCCGGGCGCTGTCGCTCAGCCAGGTCAGCACACTGTCTTGTAGCTCGCCGGGCTGGGCGATGGCCTCGAACAGCGCCTCGCGGCTGGCGAATTCCAGAAGCGCTTGGGCATACAACGGGCGGTACAGCAGATGAGGGCCGACCTCGGCGTCCCGCGTTTCGATCAAGTACATGTTGCTGACGCTGTCGGGAGAGGCGCCAGGGGCTCGCACCAACGCCAGATGACGGATCACCACCTGGCGGTTATCAACCTGCTGCTCGGCAACATTGCCCTGCATCAGCGCGGCCACCAGGCGCGTGCCCTGGCGGCTTACGCCGGCCTGTTGTTTGAGGCACAACTCCAGCGCCAGCAACGGCAGTTGCGCGGCCTGCTGATCGGCAAACAACGTTTCACGCTGCTGCGCCTCGGGACTGTCGCCCAGCAGGTGCTGCTCCAGCAGGCGGGGGTAGTGCTGGCCGATATCGACCTTTTCAATGAGGCCACCGGCGCCCATCAAATAGTCGGCGGTCAGCCACGACGGCAGCGCCAGGCCGTGGCGATGGGTCAGGGTCACGGTGCCGCTGGGGCGGCTGGCCAGGTTGTCGATGGCCATGTCCGTGAGGCTCATGCGCTCGTGGCGGATAATTCCGACGGTGCCCGGATAGCCAGCGGTGACGGCGAAGGTCAGTTGCAGGTCGTCGGGGTGCAGCGCGGCGACAGACGGCGGCGTCGGCAACAGGGAATCGAAGTTCACGGCGTCGTGTTGCAGCGTTTGCAGCAGGGTCTTGACGGTGTAGGTGCGGATATCGTCCAGATCACTGAGGAAGTGGCGCCCGCCGCCGCGCTGTTTGGCGCTGGCCAGCGCCAGGGCATAACGCCGGTAAGTCGCGCGGTCGTCGGCGCTGGCCTGTTGCAGCCAGCTCGGCAGGTGTGGGCGCAGGGTGTCCAGGGCCTGGGGTGGGGCGGCCGGCGAGTCGCGGAAAAACCGGCCGGGATCGGTGAGTTCAGCATACAGCGCCTGCCAGGCGCTGAAGGGCTGGGCCGTGGGCAGGCGCAGGTTGCCCAGGTCTGCCAACTGGCGATTGAGGATCATCGCCGCCTGGTGTTCGAAGATATCGCCGTCGGGCTCGTAGCGCTGGATGAGGATATCGTCGACCTGATATTGGCTGCCCAGGCGCTGGCCGTAGGCCTGGACCAACCCATCCATGGAGGCGAACACTTCAATGCCGCCGCCGGGGCTGCACAGCAGCACCGGCATCTTGCCGTTCACGGCGCGGACCAGCACCAGTTCCGGACTCAGCAGGTGGCTGCTCTGTTCCCCGCTCTTGAGGGTGACTTCCAGGCCATAGGCGAACACCACACCCTGGCCATGGCGGGCGATTCGCGCTTCACGGTCGGGGATGGCCACCAGTTGGTCGATCGCCTCCTGCGCCTGGGCATCCAGGCCTGTGTGGCGAAGGGCGGATACGCGCAAGGTGTCCATCAGCACGTGCGCAAGCCAGCGCCAATGCCCGGCGTCCCAATACTCGGCCAAGGCATTTTGCAGGGCGATGGGCAGGGTCTGGGGCAGTTCGCCAACCAGGCGTGCGATGACCTGCATATTGAGTTGTTCCCCGGTCAAACCGGGCAGTTTCAGACGTTTTGGCGGCTCGTCGGAGAGGTACCAGGGCACGTTGTCCACATCGCTGAAGTCCAGCGCTATGCCACTGGCCAGCGCATCCTGTACCACTGGCATAAATGGCTGTAACAGCCAGCTGCGGCGTTGCGGCCGGGCCAGGCGCGTGCGACTCAGGTCTATCGTCAGCGTTGGGTATCGGGCGCCGATGGCCGCGGCGAGTTGTTGGCGGATCACCGTTTCCAGCGCGGGGCGATCAGCAAATCGAGCGCTCACGGCATGGGCGATGGAGGAGGGGGTGAGGTTTTGCATAAACATCCTTTTTATTGGCAGTAGATGCCTTCATGGCGGGGTTCTAGGCGGGCAACAGGCTGAGGAACAGGCGTTGGTCAAACGGCGCGGTGATCGGGTGGTACAGGTCTCGCACGATGGCCTGGCTGTCTGCACCGGCCTGGGCGATCAAGTCCCGCAGGGTCACAAAGCGCTGTTCGGGGCGCTTGAGATGGGCGGCGGTGTAGGCACTGGGCAAACTGTCGGCCTGGCTGTAGTGGAAGTGGGCGTACCACAGCACCGTGAGGCTGTTTTTCTCGCGCACGGCGAACTCTGACACGTAGTCCCTGGACGCGGTACGTTGGGCGCCGTGGACCAGGCCGATATCAATCGCGCCGTGGCTACGCAGGAACTCGATGTGTTCCTGGCGCGGGCGCTGGGCCTTGTAGCCCTCGATGCACTGCTGCGTGCCTTGGCTGCGCAAGTCGCTGGCGCGCCGGCGCAAGCGTTCCACGGTCTGCGGCATGTCCGGCTTGTCCCCATGGTGGTTGGTCAACTCGGTCGCGACCGCTTCGAGGCGCTCGGCCTGGTGCGCGAGCATGTCGCGCCAGTCTTGCGGGTTGAGTTCATCGCGGCGTGTCGGGTCGCTGAGCTTCTTTTTCTGGAACTCGATAGAGCGCTCGATACCGGGCACTTCTTCCAGCAGCCGTTGTGCCTGGGTGCGCAAGGTCGCCAGGGACGGCGCCGGAGATGGCTCGACCGGCGCGGTGGGCTGGGCGTCGACAATCTCTACCCAGCCCTCATTGGGATGCTCCATAAAGCGCCCGCTGACCTGCTGGGTAATCGGGTTGCGGGTCACGATGGTGGGGAAGGGGATGTCGCTTTGCGCGGGTTCCAACTCGCCGACCAGGGCACCCTTGTCCCGTGATTTGAATACGCGTTTGGTTCGCGACGTCGTGCGTACCGGTTTAAACGGCGTCGGTTGTGGCGGCAGGAATTCATCCTCGCGCAACAGGGCCGCCAGATCCGTCTCGGCGCTGTCACGGGCGGTGTGCAGGCGCTCGATCAGCAGCGGCATATACCGTGGGTGTGCCAGAGGTGAGTCCAGTTCCAGCAGGCTCTGGTAAATCTGCAGTCGGCGGCGGTAATGCTTGATCAGGTTGCTCAGCACGGCCTTGCGCTCGGCTGGGGTGAAGCCTTCGGTGGTCAGTAACTCCAGGTGTGAGTCTTCCAGAGGCGACAGCGAGGATTGCAGGTGTTCATGGCGCGCCAGGAAGTAGTGTTCCTGGGGCGTGGTGGCCGGGATCGTCTGGTCGATGCTCAACTCGGTCAGCACATCCAGGGATTCGAGGGTGGCGTTGAGGCGGTTGTAGAACCGGCGCTTGGGGTGACCATTGAGGTACTTGAGGCGTTGCGCGGGGCCGGTCTTCAAGCGTGCGGCCATTTCCTCCAGGGTGTTCTCAATGGCAGTCATCGCCTGGGCGTGGCGCTCGGAAACCGCAAAGTTGGTCTCCAGCAGATCCTTGACATAGCGCATCGCCCCGACATCGTGGGCTGCGCCTTGCAGTTCGATCAGCGACTCGCCCTGTTCGGAAATGAATGTTGCCAGGTAGAGGGATGACAACTGGCTGACGCGGATTTCATCGGTGGCCAGAATCGACTGATATTGCTCGACGCACTGCCCTTCGTAGTCGAAGCGACTGTCCACTTCTTTCATTTGGCCATAGGCCGTGATCAGCTCGCGCCGCTGTTGCAGCAATTCGGCGGCGGCCTGATCGAAGCGCTCCTGAAAAAGCTGGAAGGCGGTCCTGGTCCGGGAGCGTTGGGCGACTTTGTCGCGGTGCTCGGCTATCAGCGCCGGGTCGTCCGGTTTGCTGCGCAAGCTTAGGCGCGTTTTGCCCAAGGCGTTATGCGCTTGCTCGAACTTCAAGCGGGCGGCATCCAGCACCTGGTCGATCGGTTGCAGGCGCTTGATCAGGACGCTGATCTGATCACCGATGCGATTAATTTCCTCCGACACCTGGCTGCGTTGCTGATCGATTTGCGCCAGCTTGGCCTTGAGCCGGTTCTTCGGCCCGCCACCGCGCAGTTTCAGGCCCAGGTCCAGGCTCCAGCGACCCTGGGCATTGCGTGTCAGCTGGAAGCCGGGGTGCTGCGGTTTGTGCGGATGAACCAGGAACACTTGGCCCAGGTCCGGCAGGACATTCACGCGAAACAGCAGGCCGGCCACCGAGGCATGCCACTGCTGATCAATGCGGTACAGGCCCTTGAAGGCGCCGATGCTCACCGGTAAGGGCGGCGGCACCGGCCAGGGTACATGCAGTTCGTGCAGGGCCTCCAGCAGGCGTCGGCGACTGCTGTCCCGCGCGTTGGAGTGGATAAAGTCCACCAGGGTCTGGTCGCCGGCCGGTGGCTCGGCGGGCAGGCCCACCGTGCCTTGTTCGATCACTGTCGGCGGGTGGGCCGTCGTCGCCGGGCGGCGCAGTGCCGCGAGGGTCAGCGCCAAGGCCGGCTCGGTGGTGTGCGCCGCCTGCTCAAGGGTAGGGGTGGGCCGGGAGGCCACGTGCAACAGAATCAGGCCGATGTTGAGCAGCACATCGACCCAGGCCAGTTCCCGCGCAGCGGCGTCATTGCCTTGCAGGGCGAGAATATCGTGGCGCAGGCTGACCGCCAGTTGTGCCATCCAGCCCGCCGCCATTGCCGGCCCGCGCAGCAGCGGCAGCAGCAGAGCGTTGAACAGCAGCCAGCCACCTTCCAGCAGCACTTTCCAGCGGCTTTCGGCATTGGACACCGAGTCCCGGTCTGCCAGGTCCACCAGTGCCCGGGCATTGCTGCCGTACAGGTATTGGGTCAGGTTGCCCGTGGCCAGTGCCTGCGCCAGGGAACCGGGGATTTCGCCGCCATGGCTGTCCTGCGCCAACTGGGCGGGCGGTGGGGCAGGCCATTGCACGCTGTCGTCACCCTGGCCGAAGCGCAGGATATGTGGGCTGTGAAAGCCATTATGGCTGTAGATCGGCCGGGCCTTGTCCGTCATCCAGGACAATACGCTGTCTTGTAGCGCGCCGGGTTGTGCGATGGCGTCGAACAGGGCCGCACGGCTGCTGAATTGCTGCAGCGCGTCCTGGTACAACGGGCGGTAGAGAATCGGCGGCCCGGCGTCGCTAGCGCGCGGTTCGATGATAAACATGTTGCTGACGATATCCGGCACGGCACCGGGCTTATGGGCGAAGGCCAGAGGGCGGATCACGATGTCCTGGGCATCCACCACCCGCCCCGACAGGTTGCTGTGCAGTACCGCCTTGACGTAGCGATAACCCAGGAAGGTAAACCCCTGTTGCCCGCGAATCGCCAACTCCAGGGCTTGGCGCGGCAACTGTACCGCCAGCTCCTGGCCGAACAGCGCTTCACGCCGACGGGCTTGGGCGGTGTCTCCCAACAGCTGTTCGCGGATTATCTGCGGGTAGTGCCGGCCGATGTCCACCTGGCGGATCAGCCCTGGGGTGCTATGGAGCAGGCCCTTTTCCCCCAGGACGTAGTCTTCGGTCAGCCACTGCGGAACGTCCGCCCCCGAGGTGTCGCGCAGGGTCAGGCGACCCTGGGGCGCGGCGGCGAGGTTGTTGATCGCCAGTTCGCTCAGGCTCATGGTCTGCTGTGCCAGATAGCCGCTACGCAGGTCTCCCACTGGGACATGGAAGGTCAGCGCCAGGTTGTCCGGCTCCACGCTGGACTCGGGGTGGTCGCGGCGCATCTGCTCGCGCAGGGTGCGGGTGGTGAAGGCTTGCAGGTTTTCGACGCCGCTCAGAAAGGATGCACCGCCGGTTTGCCGTTGCAGGCGCGCCTGGTCCAACAGCCCTTGGCGATAGGCAAAGCGCTGCTCGGCATCGGCTGCCAGCAGCCAGGGGGGCAGCGCCGCCTGCAGGACAGGCTGCAGCGTCGGGTCCGGCGCGGGGGCGGCGATAAACAAGGGCACAGGGTCGCTGGCGTCGGCGACCTGCTGCTCCAGGGCGCGTACCCCTTCGGTAGCCGGCAAACGGATGGCTTGAAGGTCGTCCAGTTGCTGGTTGAGCAGTAAGGCGGCCTGGGTATCGAAGAGATTGCCATCGGGCTCGTAACGCTTGACCACCAGCGTGTCCGCTTGCAAGCGGCTGACCAGGCGTTGGCCCCAGGTGTGGGTGAAGGCCTCGATTGAGGCAAAGGGCTCGACATTGCCCGACGCCTGGCACAGCAGGATCTGGGTGCCCTGCACCAACAGCAGGTCGGTGCTTAGCAGGCGCGCTTCGCGGTCCTGGTTGCTCACGCAGGCTTGCAGGCAGTAGGCATGCACGAAACCTGCGGGCGCGGCCTGGCGCTCGCGGCGATCGGGCTCGCCGGTCACGCTATCGAGCATGTTCCGGGCGGGGCCGCTCGGCAGCAGGCTTGCGGTGTTTTTCAGGGTGTCGCACAGCAGGTCGCCAAGCCATTGCCAGCGGCTGACGCCGGTTTCTGCGTCGAGGTTCCAGTAGCTCGTCAGGGCGTGTTGCAAAGCGATAGGCAGGGTAAAGGCGAGGTCCAGAATCACCCGTTCAATGACGGTCATATCCGGCTCGCGGGGGCCATTGGCCTCATAGGTCAGGCGCGACGGCGGTCGTTGGGACAGGAAGCAGCGGCGTTCGTCGATGACCAGGGTCAGGTTCAGGGCCGTGCCCTTGCCCAGGTGATCGAGGACGACGTCGATCAGGCGCTTGAGATCCCAGCCGCGCCGTTGGTTGGGGGTGGCCAGCCTGACCGTAGACACATCCAGGCGCAGCACCGGGAAGTGTTCCAGCAGGCGTTCCTGCAGGTGTTGCTCAAGCACCTGGCGCAAGCCCGGGCGATCGGCGAATTGGCGGGCGACGGCCAGGGCCGGGGTGTTGCTGCGGTGAGTGAACAGCGATGGGCCAGGGGGTGGGGCGGGTAAAGTGTCCGGCATAAAAGATTCCGTTCTGCGCGATGGGGTTCCTCCGCAGAATGGCAAGCCGCTGGGGCCGCAGTGTGGTAGCCGGTTATCGCGACACGACGGCGAACACGGTTTGGCCTATCATCAACGTTTTTCCACTGATGAATGATCCTGATGACTGCTGCCACTCTGCCTACTGCACTCCACACCAGCGACATGCTCGAAATCGATGGCCTGCATGCTTTTGATTTCACCTTCGATGACCGGCAGTTGCTGATCAAGAGCATGGACGGTCGGGCCGAGAAACGTTGGACGTTCAGCATCGCCCAGGTGCAGGCCGCGACGTTTGATGAAGCCTTGCAAAGCTGGACGCTCACCGGTGACTCGGGCGAGCACCGCCTGGTGTGCCTGAGCGCCATCACCGGCAGCAACGAAGACGAGGACGACGAACATGCTGATGCGTAAATTCTGGCCCCTGCTGATGGCCGGCAGTGTCGGTGCGATGTCGGTCCAGGCCGCCACGGCCGATACCTTTGATCTGCTGGTGGGCAGCTACACCGCCGGCACCAGCGAAGGCATCTATCGCCTGCAGTTCGACAGCCGTACCGGCCAGTTCAGCGGCCCGCCGGTGCTGGCGGCCAAGGCGCAGAACCCGTCCTGGCTGACCTTGTCCCCGGACCAGAAACGCCTGTTCGTGGTCAATGAAAACGGCCCGGGCCAGCAGGACGAAGTCGGGCGTGTCAGCAGCTATCGCATTGACCCGGCCAACCACCAACTGACCCTGATCAACCAGGTGCAGAGCCTGGGCAACGAACCCACCCACTCAAGCCTGGCCGCCGATGGGCGTTACCTGTTTGTTGCCAACTACTCGGTGCTGCAAGATCCGGGCGGCAGCCTGGCGGCCCTGCCGGTCGATGCCGAGGGCAGGCTGGCGCCACCGGTGCAACTGAGCGGGCACCCGGCCAGCGGCGTCAACCCCGAGCGCCAGGCGTCCAACCATGTGCATTCGGTGGTGTCGTCGCCGGATGGCAAGTACGTGTTTGTACAGGACCTGGGGGCGGACCGGATTTTTGCCTACCGCTACGACCCCAAGGCCAACCCTGAGCGGCCGCTGACCCCCGCCGATCCGGATTCCGTGCAGTTGCCGCCGGGCAGTGGCCCGCGTCACCTGCTGTTCAGTGCCGATGGCAAGCATGCCTGGCTGACCACCGAGATGAGCGCGCAGGTCGCGGTGTACGACTACCAGGACGGCAAACTGAGCGAACGCCAACGGGTGGACTTTGCCGCCGGGCAACCGCTGTCGGACAAGGCCGGCGCGGCATTGCACGCCTCCAGCGACGGCAGGTTCCTCTACGTCAGTAACCGTGGCACCGCCAATCAGATCGTGGTGTTCGCCATTGATCCGGCCAACGCACAGCTGAAAGAGATCCAGCGCCGCGCCGTGGACGGCGATCATCCCCGTGAGTTCAGCCTGGATCCGAGCGGCAGGTTCCTGTTGATTGCCAACCAGAAGAGCAACCAGATCGTGGTGATCGAGCGCGATAGCCAGACCGGCCAACTGGGCAAAACGGTACAAAAACTGCCGATTGATGCTCCCAGCGATCTCAAGTTCCTGGTGCGTCAATAAGCCACAGGCCCCGGTGTACGGGGCCTGACTCCTTGTATTAATCCCAGTGATAACGGCTACTGTTTCAAAGCATTTCAGCGAGCCGGAACCCAGGCGTAAGTTTGCTCCAAGGCCTTCACAAGCCATCCAGCCAACTGAACACAAGGGTTACCGCCATGAACTTCAATCTCTTCTCGATCATTGCCGCTTCCGCTGTTTCCGCCACCGTCGCCTTGCCAGCCAGCGCCAGCGTGGAGATCAGCAGCAAAAAATCCAGCACCAGCGCCTACACCCAGAAATACCTGCAACAGAGCGCCAACTTCTACGCCGCCCTGGATCACAAGACCCCGCAGTGAGCAGCACTCGGCTTCAGGTTTTTGCCATCACTGCGGTAAACAACGGCGCCGCCAGAAAACGCTGCAGCCACTGCTGCAAACGCGGATACGGCGTTGTTGCAAACCACTCCCGATCCACATGGGCAAACTGGCGAATGAACGGCATCAGCGCCACGTCCGCCAGGCTCAGGTGATCGGCCAGTAGGTAATCACGTTGCGCCAGCAATCCCTCCAGCTGGCGCAAAAACACCTCGCCCTCGGCGCGATAGTGTTCCATCGGCTGCTCCGGGTAGCGCTCGGCGTATTTGTAGCGATTCAAATACACCTTGAAGGCCTGGTCATTCTCGCCAATCAATTGCGCCATCAACCTCTGCGCCGCCGGATCAGCCTCGAGCAGCCAGTCCTCGGGGTCGTTCTGCGCCAACGCCCAGTGCATGATCGCCAGGCTCTCGTCGATCACCTGGCCACCCACACACAACACCGGCACCGTGCCCTTGGGTGACAGCGCCAACATCTCGGCCGGCTTGGCCTTGAGGCTGACCTCGACAATCCGCAGCGCCACCCCTGAATACCGCAGGGCCATTCGCGCGCGCATGGCGTAGGGGCAACGACGGAACGAAAACAGCAGCGTCTCGCTCACTTGACCTCCAGGGTGCTCAGGCCATTGCCCTGGCGCTTGACCTGGATCTGCACCGGTATCCGCTCGTGCATTTCCTGCACATGGGAAATCACCGCCACCTTGCGCCCCTGGGCCTGCAGGCCGTCGAGGGCATCCATCGCCAGTTGCAGGGATTCGGGGTCCAGGCTGCCGAAGCCTTCGTCGATAAACAACGACTCGATCTTCAAGGTGCTGGAGGCCATCGACGCCAGCCCCAGGGCCAGCGCCAGGGAGACCAGGAACGTCTCGCCGCCGGACAGCGAGTGCACCGAGCGCAGTTCATCGCCCATTTCCGTGTCCAGCACCAGCAGGCCGAGCATGCTGCCGCCGCGCTTGAGGCGATAACGGCGTACCAGTTGGCGCAGTTGCACGTTGGCGTGGTGCACCAGCAGGTCGAGGTTGTAGGCCTGGGCGAACTTGCGGAACTTGTCGCCGGTGGCCGAGCCGATCAGCGCATCCAGCCGCGCCCAGCGCTGCCACTCTTCATAGGCCTTGGCGGTGGTGAGTGCCAGGCTCTGGTTGGCGTCCTGGCGTCGCTGGTCTTCGGCTTGTTGGGCGCGCAGTTCGGCGCAGTGTTTCTCGGCGTTGTGCAATTGCTGATTAAGGTCGGCCAGGGCCGCGTCCAGCTGTTCGGCGTCGAGGTTGCCGTTGTGCAGGGCCTGGTGGTCCTTGAGGCGTTGCTCGCGCTCTTGCAGCAGAACTTTGGCTTGCTCAATGGCTTTTTCGCTGTGCTGCACCTGCTGGCGCAGTGCGCTGACAGCCGCCTCGTCGAAGGCCAGCAGGTGCGCCAGGCCGGCGTCGTCAAGCTGCGGATGTTGGGCGCGCCACTCGCTGATACGGCTGTGCAACGCCTGGAGTTCGCTGTCCAGGGCTTGCTGGCGCTCCTGGCGGGCCTTGAGGTCGGCGGCCAATTGGATCAGTTCGCTGCGGGTGTCCTGCAACTGCTGATTGGCCTGGGTCTCACTCTGGCGCGCCTGTTCCACCGCCTGCTCAAGGTGCTGCTGCCAGTGCTCGGCACTGCTGTGCTCACCCACCAGGGCGCTGAGTTGTGCCTGGGCGGCCTGCTGTTGGGCGCTCAGTTCAACCAATTGTTGCTGCAACACGGCCAGCTGTTGTTGGCGATGTTGCTGGCGGTCCTGTTCTTTTTCGAGGGTTTGCTGGCGCTGTTGCTGCTCGGCCAGTTCATCCTTCTGGTAGCCGAGCTGCTCCAGGCGCTGGCTGATCTGTTGGTCCAACAGCATGAACGTGGCCGCGGGCTCCGTGCGCAGGCCTTCGAGGGTCTCGGCCGGTAGCAGGCTGGCGAAAGCATTGAGCTCTTCATCCAGGCGCTCGCGGTCGCTGGCCAGCTCCCGTTGCTGGTCGATCAACTGCTGGCGGGCCTGTTGGCTGGCATCCTGGGCGGCTTGCAGTTGTTGCTGCAGGCGCCCGGCATTTTGTTGCAGGTTGAGCAGGGCGCCCTGGCGCTGTTCGTCCTGGGTGATGCTCTGACTGAGCTGGCTCAGTTGCTGCGCCAGCCAGGCGCTGCGTTTGCCGCTGTCCTGGTTGAACAGCGTGGCGCTCAACGGATGGGCCTCGAGGCTCGGCGCCAGGGCCAGGCGCTGGGTCGCCAACTGCTCCTGCTGTTGCAGGAACTCCTTCTGCTGGGCGATCAAGCCGCCAACTTCGCCGCGCAGGTCGGTGAGCTTTTCCTTGAGGGTCTCGACGGCGAGCTGTGCAGTGGCCTCTTCGTTTTCATCGTGGCGCGTGAGGCTGTGCAACAAGGCTTCGGGCTGATGGTAAGGATGCTCGACGCTGCCGCACACCGGGCAGGGCTGATCATCCTGCAATTGCCCGCGCAACTCCTCGACACTGGCGCTGCGTGCCAGCCGCTGACGCTCCAATAACTGCTTGGTCACGCTCAGGGTCTGCTCGGCCACTGTCAGCTCGGCCTTGGCTTGCAGGCCGGTCTGGTTCAACTGCTCGCGTTGTTGCTGGGCGGTGGCCTGCTTGAGGGCCAACTCCTGTTGTTGCTGCTCCAACTGCTGCTGGCTGTCCCAGAGCCGCGTCAGGTCTTCGAAGGCCCGTTGCTGCTTGCGATTGTCCTTGAGCAGGCTGTCGAGCAACTGGATCTGCTCGGCCACGGCATGGGGTTCGGCGCCGGCTTCCTGATACAGCAGGTCCAGGGCCGCGCGCTGCTGAGTCCATTGCTCGCTGACGCGGTTGGCGCGTTCTTCCAGTTGCGGCAGTTCGGCCTGGCCCTTGTTCAGGCGATTGCCGATCAGCATCAGTTGTTGCAGGCGGTCGCGGTAGGCGTTCCAGGCGTCGCTCAAGGGCGCCAGCCCGGCGCTGCGCTCAAGCTGTGCCGCCAGTTGTTGCAGGCGGCTGGCGACCTGCTGTTGCTGGGCGTGCAAGGCATCGAGCGCGGCCTGGCCCTCGGTGCAGGCGGTTTGCCCCAGTTGCAGTTGTTCGTTGCTTTGGGCCAGCTCACGGGTCAGGCGGGCGAGGCTGCTTTGTTCCTCGAAGGCCTGGCGCAGCAGCGGCACCGCGTCGGTCTGTTGTTGCAGGGCTGTGGCCAAGGCGCTGTGTGCGCTGGCTTGCTGCTGTTGCAGCTGCTCCTGGCGCGTGTGCAGGGCGCTTTGTTGTTCAAGGTGCTGGCGGATCTGCACGGCCAGGGGGGCCAGTTGGCCGGTCAATTCGCTGTGCCGCGCGAAATGATGACGCTGCGGTGCCAGTTGCTCCAGGTGGTTCAAGTCCTGGCGCTGCTGGCCTTGGCTGTGCCATTGCTGTTGGGCTTGCTGCAACTGTTCGACTGCACTGTGCTGGCGCTCTTGCCACTCGCGCAGCTCCTTGAGCCAGGTGTGCTGCAGTTCCAGTTGCTTGAGCTGGGCCTGCTGGGTCTTGAGCTGGTGCTGGGCTGCGCTCAACTGTTGATCCAGCTCGGCGCGGGCCTCGGCCGGCAACGGCGTGACGCCGGTAGCCTGGTCTTGCAGCAGCTTGTGGGCTTCCTTGGCCTCCCGTGCCTTGACGAACGCACGCTGGCCCAACTGGGTGTAGAGCGCGGTGTCGGTGAGCTTTTCCAGCAGTTCGCTGCGCTCATTGTCGTTGGCCTTGAGAAAGGCACTGAACTCACTTTGCGCCAGCAGCACGGCGCGGGTGAACTGTTCGAAGTTCAGGCCCAGGGCCAGTTCCAGCTGGGTCTTGTATTCGGTTTTCTGGCTGGCCAGCAGTTGCTCGCTGTCCAGGTCGATCAGGCTTTGCCGGCTGTTCTGCAGCTTGCCGCTGGCCTTGTCGCGGGCACGGTTGGCTTCCCAGCGCGCGCGGTAGCGCCGGCCGCTGACGCCGATAAAGTCCACCTCGGCATACCCGCCGCCGGTACCGCGGCGGATCAGGGTGCGCGGGTCGCCGATGGAGATATCGGTATCGGCATCGGGCATTTTCGCCTGGCCGGTATCGCCCAGGCGTGGCACGGCGCCAAACAGCGCCAGGCACAGGGCGTCGAGCAAGGTACTTTTGCCGGCGCCGGTGGGCCCGGTGATCGCAAACAGGCCGGCACTGGCCAGGGGCTCGGCGGTAAAGTCGATCTCGAATGGCCCGGCCAGGGACGCGAGGTTTTTCAGGCGGATGGCGAGGATCTTCATGGCAGTTGCTCCTCCTGTTGTACTTCCTGGAGCAGCACGGCGAAATCCTTGAGGGTCTGTTCGTCCACGTCATTGCCGTAGCTTTCCTGCCAGGCACGGCTGAACAGTTCCTGGGGCGTGAGCTGGTCGAGTTCGATCAACTGCTCTTGGCCATGGTCCTGGCGTGCGCCGCTGCCGGCGTACTCGGCGGCGATGCGCACCAGGCGCACGGCCTTGCCCAGCAGGGCGTTTTCCACTTGCTGGCGCAGGTCGGGCTGGGGTTCGTCGAGGC
This sequence comes from Pseudomonas sp. FP818, assembly GCF_030687335.1. Taxonomy (NCBI): domain Bacteria; kingdom Pseudomonadati; phylum Pseudomonadota; class Gammaproteobacteria; order Pseudomonadales; family Pseudomonadaceae; genus Pseudomonas; species Pseudomonas sp. FP818. The sequence goes on from NZ_CP117427.1 coordinate 2,434,889, forward strand.
GCACCCGCACCTCCAGCCACGGCTGGCGCTGGGTTTCGGCCAGCAGGTCGACATCGGGCAGCTCCGCCAGTTGCTTGAGGATCTCGGCCAGGGGTGCGGCTTCCAGGCGTTGCAGATGCACGGCGCGGGGGATCAGGCGCGATTCGACGCTGACCAGGGTGTCGCCGTCCAGTTGCACGTCGAGAATCTGGTGTTGATAGCCGATTTCGGAGAACGACAGCGGGATCGGCGAGCCGCAATAACGGATGCGCTCCTCACCATTGACCCGCTGCGGCTTGTGCAAATGGCCGAGGGCGACATAGCTGACACTGGCATCGAACAGACTGGCCGGCAGCGCTTCGGCGTTGCCGATGATCAGGCTGCGCTCGGAGTCTTCCGACACCGAGCCGCCGGCCATATGCGCGTGGCTGATGGCAACCAGCGCCTGGCCCGGCTGGCGCTTGGCGTTGGCCGCCGCGATCAGGCGCTCATGCACCTGGCCGATGCCCTTGAGGTAATCGTCGCCCAGCAGTGCGCCAGTGACCTCGGCCGGGCGCAGGAACGGCAGCGCCAGGCACCAGCCGGCCACAGCCCCGGTTTTGTCCGGTAGAGCAATCAGCAAGCGCTCCACATCCAGTTGCCCGTCATCCAGCCACAGCACCCGGCCCAGGGCATGGGTGCGCAAACGCCGCATCAACGGCGCCGGCAGCTCAATGCGCGAGCCGGAGTCGTGGTTGCCGGCGATCATCACAATCGTCAGGTCGGGGTTTTGTTCATGGGCGTTGATGATGAAGTCATACAGACGCTCCTGGGCCTTGAGCGGCGGGTTGACCGTGTCGAAGATATCGCCGGCAATCAACAGCACATCGGGGCAGTGCAGCTTGATCTGGCCCAGCAGCCACTCGAGAAAACAGGCGTGCTCGAAGTCGCGTTCCTGGCCGTGGAGGTTTTGGCCCAGGTGCCAGTCGGAGGTGTGAAACAGACGCAAGGCGAACTCCGTGGGGAATAGGGAAAGGAGGGGAGTTTACCTGTAAATGGTAATGGGGCGCCCAAGATCAACAGCAAAGCCAGAGCGCGAAGCTACGGGGCTTTGTGGGAGCTGGCTTGTCGGTGATGGCGGGGTTGTGTACATATCCGTTGCTGCGGTCACGGCGGCTATTGGTTCCGCCCTTACGGCGGGTCACTTTTGGAAAAGAGCCCGGAGTGCCGGCCCAGCCAAAAGTAACCAAAAGGGCTCTTGCCCCACCACTCGGTGCCTCGCCTAGGCTCGGCATGCCCGCAGTCAGGCATTGCTCCGTGGGCCCGCCGCGATCGGCCATCCCTGGCCGTGTCGCGGCTACCCCGGCATCCATGGCGGGGTACCCACTGCGCAATACCTGCCTGCGGCCATCGTGGTTTAACGGGGCGCCTGAGATCAAGATCAAAAGCCAGATCAAAAACAGAGCAACAGCAAAGCCAGAGCGCGAAGCTGCATTCCCCTGTGGGAGCTGGCTTGTCGGGTCGCCGCATCGCTGCGATGGCGGTTCATCAGCCAATACATTTATCGATTGATACACCGCCATCGCAGCGATGCGGCGACCCGACAAGCCAGCTCCCACAGGTATATGTGTACGCCTCGACGATCAGGTCGGCTGTCAGGCCGCCTCGCTTTGCTTTTGATCTGAGGCGCCCCGTTAAACCACGCTGGCCGTCATCCGATTTTGATTTGGGGGGTAACCCGGCAGGACGCCGGGTTAGCCGCGCTGGGCCATGGATGGCCCATCGCGGCGGCCCCCCAAATCAATGTCGGATGACGGGCACACCGAGCCTAGGCGAGGTGCCGAGTGGTGGGGCAAGAGCGCTTTGCTTACTTTGGCGCTCTTCCAAAGTGAGCCGCCGTAAGGGCGGAACCAATAGCCGCCGTGACCGCAGCAACGGATATGTACACAACCCCGCCATCACCAACAAGCCAGCTCCCACAGCAGTCCACGCATGCCCCAACGAATATGCCTGCGCCGAGCCCAATGTCGCTACAGCATGGGCAGTTACTTGGGATACAGCGGCGGCAAGCTGGTGCTGTCGGCCACCGGCGCCTGTTCGCGCTCGGCCATGGGAATGGCCTTGATCGCCCGCCACAGCTCCTCACCCTGCCAATACTGGCCGGTTTCGCTGTAGAGCGCGCCGTTCAGCCCATCCAGGGCATCGGACAAGGGCACAAACCGCGCCGCCATGTCCGCCAGGGTTTCCGGTTGTTGGCGTGCCCAGGCATCCAGCGCCTGGCGTGTGGCCTGGGGGTCATTGGCCTGGCTCGCACGCTTGAGGTCGTCGAGCAAGGTGCGGGGGCTGGGCCCGGTTTGTGCGGCGCGCTGGATTGCCGGGCGGGAGCGGGCCCGCCACCACAGGCCGAAGCCGAGCAGGGTGGTGCCGGCGAGGAGCAGGCTGGTAAGTTGCCAGATCCACAGGCGGCCATCGTCCGGTGCGGTGATTACGGTGGGGGTGGCCGGGGTGTCGACCACCAGGCTCGGGTTGACCGCCACTTGCAGGGTGCGGGCCGGCAGGCTGGTGCGTTCCAGATGGTCTTCATGGGTGTTCCACCACACCACCTCCACCGCCGGCAGCTCCAGGGCGCCGGCGCGGTTGGGCACCAGGGCCTCGCGGTCTTCGCGGCTGCCGATCACCCCGCGCTCGCTGCTCTGGTTGCTCAACACCGGCTGGTCGGGGTAACGCCGCAGGCCGGCGATTTCGGTGCTCGGCAGCGCCGGTAACTGGGCACTGGCCAAGCCTTCGGCCTTGAGGGTGAGGATGCGGGTCAGGGAGTCGCCGACCTGCACGTTCGTAGGTTCCGGGTTCCAGCTTTCACCCAGGCTCAGGCTGCGCGCCGGCAGCCAGGGGGCGTCTGCGGGGTACAGGGCCGGCTTGGGCTTGACCGTCAGGGGGATTTCGGTGGAATTGACATGCAACAGCTTGCCGGGCCTGGGTGCCTGGGGCGTGGTGCCCTGGGCCGGGCGCGGTTCGACTTGGGTGGCACTGAATATTTGCGCCGGGATCAGCAGTTGCCCGCTGTGTTGCGGGTAGATCCCATAGCGCATTTCGATCACGCCGTGGCGCACGCCGTTGATGACTTTTTCATAGGTGCGCGAATCGCCCACCTGCTCGACCCGCGCGTCAGACAACTGCAACGGCGTCAGGCTGCTGTCGTCATACAGCGCCACCGAGTGGTAGATGCGCACCGTCAGCAGGGCCTGGGCCTGTACATAGACGCTGCCCTCATCGAGGCTGGCTTCGATGAATACCGGTTCCAGTTGATTGTCACTGTCCTGGCCCAGGGTTTCGTCCACTTGCAGGCTGATGGCTTGGGTCTTGAGTTCGCCCAGTTGCAGCGGCGGGATCACCACGGTGCCGGTGGTCTTGGGCTGCAAGGTGATGATCCAGCGAGTGGTGGCGTGGTTGCTGCCGTCAAGGGTGGTGAGTTGGTTGATCTGGCGGGTGCCACGCACGTCGAACAGCGGGTCCAGGGGCGCCAGGTCCGGTTTGCCGAACTGGGTGACGTCGTTGGACTCGATTGTCAGCTCCACCGTTTCCCCGGAATTGACGCGGCTGCGGTCGATACTGGCGGCCAGGTCGGCCGCCTGGGCGTGACCGGCCCACAGCGCTAGCAATAAGACAAAGGGGGTGCAGCGGCTCATCGAGTCTTGTCCTGATGTTGTTGCTGTTCGTACCAGAATTTGCGTCGCAACAACTCGCCGGGGTTGTCCGGGATCTGTCGCAGCCACTGTTCCAGGGCCTGGCGGTGCTCCTCGTCGAGGTGGCTCTCGGTGGGGCGCAAGGGCGGCGTCGTGGTTTGTTCGTCGCCCAGTTCGCTGCCGGGTACTTCGTTGTTGCCGGCAACGGGCGGGGTGCCGGTTTGTGTGTCAGCCGTGCCTGCCTGGCCCGCGCCCTGGGGCGATTGCTCGCCGCCGTTGGCCTGTTGGCCGCTGTCGCCCGATTGCGTAGTTTGGCCGGGTTGGGTGGATTCGTCATCCTCGTTTTTTTCCGGTGCGGGCGGCTCAGGTTCTGGCTCTTCCAGCAGCAGGCTCTCGACAAGGGCTTTGTTTTTCAGGGCGGGCTGCAAGTCGGGCTGGGCTTCCAGGGCTTGCTCATAGGCGTCTATCGCGGCTTCCAGCTCACCGGTGCGGGCCAGGGCATTGCCACGATTGTAGTGGGAATAGGCATCACTGCCTTCGGCAAAACGCCGGGCCGCCTCGGCATAGTTGCCCGCCTCGTACAGGGCGACACCCTGCCATTGCGGGTTTTCAAAGTGTTCGGCGGCTTCGGCCGGGCGTTTGTGCTTGAGCAGGTACTGGCCCTGTTGATCGGGGCGCAGCCACAGGTCGTCAAAGCTGAACGCGTAGCTCGGCTGCGGCGCGGCCAGGAGCAGCAACGGCAGGCAGAACAGCCAGCCACGGCGCCCGGCGCAGGCGGCAAGCAGCAGCAAGGGCAGCAATAGCCAGTAACCCTGGTCGGCCCAGGTGTCCAGTTGCAGGCGCTGACCGTCGTCGCGCAGGTTTTGCGGGCCGTCCAGCAGGCCCAGGCCACGCAGGTCCTTGTCGTCCAGGCGGGCCTGGCGATAGCGGCCGCCCATTTCGCTGGCAAAGGCCTTGAGCGTCGGGCTGTCCAGGCGCGGGATCAGGATCGCGCCTTGTTCGTCCTTGAGGAACTCGCCACTTTCCTGGGTCACTGGCGTGCCTTCGCGGCTGCCGATGCCGAGGATCGACAGGCTCGGCGCCTGGCCTTGCAGCAGCAGGCGAATGCCCTGGCGTTCCTGCTTGGACAGCGACGAGCCAATCAACAACAGGCGACCCTGGCCCAGGCCGCCGTGCTTGAGCAGGCCCAGGGCTTTTTCCACTGCCAGGTCGGCACGATGGCCGGCCTCGGGCATGATCGACGGGCGCAGGGCTTCCAGCAGGTTGCGGCTGGTGGCCAGGTCGTCGGACAGTGGCACCAGCGTGTGGGCGCTGCCGGCATACACGACGATGGCGGTCTGCGCATCGCTGCGCGCCTGCAGCAGATCCACCAGCTTGCGCCGCGCCTGCTCCAGGCGATTGGGCGGGCTGTCGGTGGCAAGCATCTCTGGGGTCAGCTCCAGCAGCACCACCAGCGGGTCGGCGGGCTTCTGGCTGATCTGCTCGACCCGCTGCCAGCCGGGGCCGAGCAAGGCCAGCACCGCCAGCAGCCAGGCCAGGCCCAGCAACAGCCATGGTGACTTGCTTTCCCGGCCATTGCCGCCACTGAGCAGGGCGGCGTGGAAGGCCGGCGGCAGGATCATCTGCCAGCGCCCGGCGCGTTTTTGCCGATGCCACAGTTGCCACAGCAACCAGCCGAGGACGGGCAGCAGCAACAGCCACCAGGGGCGGAACCAGTGCGGCCATAAAGCGATCATCGACGCCTCCGCAAGCGCAGGCGTTTAAGGCGTTGCCGCCATTGCGGGTGCTGTTGCAGGAAATGGCCCTTGGTCGAGAGTTTATTGAGCAGCCGTTGCAGGGCGTTGTCCGGCCAGCGTTCCTGGATCACCAGCAGCAGGCTGAGAAACAGCGCCAGGGCCAGCGGCCCGCTATACAGCGCCTGGGTCGGGCGGGCCTGGGTTGGTTGTTGCGCCACCGGCTCCAGCTGGTCGAGGGTTTGTTTGATCGCTTGCAACTCGGCGCCGTCATGGGCGCGGAAATACTGCCCGCCGGTGGTCTGGGCGATGGCCTTGAGCGCCGGCTCGTCGAGGTCCAGGCTGGGGTTGAGGCCGAGCATGCCCAGGCTGCCGGTCTGTTCGGGGCTGGCGCCAATGCCGATGGGGTAGATTTTCACGCCTTCTTCGGCGGCCAGGCGGGCGGCGGTCAATGGGTCGATTTCGCCGCCATTGTTGGCCCCGTCGGTGACCAGGATCAGCACCCGGCTTTGTGCCGGGCGTTGCCGCAGGCGTTTGAGGGCCAGGCCAATGGCGTCGCCAATCGCGGTATTTTTTCCGGCGATGCCGATGCGTGCCTCATCCAGCCAAGTGCGCACGGTGCGCCGGTCGAAGGTCAGCGGTGCCTGCAGGTAGGCCTGGCTGCCAAACAGGATCAGGCCAACGCGGTCGCCCTCGCGGCTTTCGAGAAAGTCGCCAAGCAGGTGCTTGACCAGGTTCAGGCGGCTGACGTCTTCGTCCTGCCATTGCATATCGGGGAAGTCCATGGAGCCGGACACGTCCACCGCCACCAACAGGTCGCGGCCGCTGGCGGCAATCGGCAACGGTTCGCCGAGCCATTCCGGGCGGGCGGCGGCGGTCAGCAGCAACAACCACAGCACCACGAACGGCGCTTGTTGGCGCCAGCCTGGCAGGTTGATGCGCGCGCGGCGCCGGGCCAGCCCTTCGAGGTCGCCGAGAAAGCTGACTTTCAAGGCCGGCTCGCCGCTGTCGGCCACCGGCAGGATCAGCCGCATCAGCCAGGGCAGGGGCAGCAGGGCAAAGACCCACGGCCAGGCGAACTCAAACATGTTTGCGAATCCAGGTGTCGACCGCTTGCGTCAGGCCGGCGATGGCCTTGTCGTCGAGCTTGCATTCGGGTTTGTAGGCGCCCTCGACGAGGACCATCCAGCGCGTGAGGCCGGCGGCGGGGCAGCGGTTATCGAGAAAGGCCAGCCATTTGCGCCCGTTGAGGGTGTGGCTCTGGCTGTAGGGGTAGTCGTTGCGGCACAGGCGCTTGAGCAGGCCGTTGAGCTGCTGCAGCCAGGCGCCGGCCGGTGCGCCGTCGTAGGGCTTGGGCATCAGCGCCAGTTCCGCGAGGGCGGCAATACGCAGCGGGTCCAGGGGCTGTTCGGCCCGGGCCAGGGGGCGTTTGCTCGGCAGGAAGCGCCGCAGCCACCACAAGCCCCAGCCCGCCAGGGGGATCAGCGCCAGCAACAGCCACCAGCCCGGCGCCGGCGGCCAGAAGCCAATGGCCGGTGGGGCGATCAGCGGTTGCAACTGGTCCAGGCTGCTCATGGCTTTTTCACCGGGCGTTGCGGGTTGAGGTATTCGCGCAGTTGCTCGACCATTTCGCTCTGGGTGCTCAATGGCATCAGCAGTACCCGCAGTTTTTGCGCGAGCAATTCCCAGCGGGCGATGCGTGCTTCGGCCTGGGCCTTGTAAGCCTGGCGCAGCTCGAAGTTCAAGGTGTCGATTTCCAATTGCGCGCCGCGCTCGGCGAAACGCAGCAGCCCGGCGGCGGGCAGTGCGTGGTCCAGCGGGTCTGAGACCGGCAGCAGCAACAGGTCGCAATGGCGCGACAACAGGCTCAGTTGCTGCTCGGCGCCCTCGGTCAGGGCGCGCTCGTCGCAAATCACAATCACCAGGCTGCCGGGGCGCAGCACTTCGCGGCCTCGGCGCAGGGCCATGCCCAGGGCGTCGGCTTCGGGGCGGCTCTCGGTGTTGAGGCTCTGGTTGACCCGTACCAGGCGGTTGAGCAGTTGCAGCAGGCTTTGCTTGCTGCGCCGGGGCTTGATTTCGTAGTGCTCGTTATCGCCGAACACCAGGCCGCCGACCCGATCGTTGTGGCCCAGCGCGGCCCAGCCGATGAGGCTGGCGGCCTGGGCGGCGAGGACCGACTTGAACATCAGTCCGGAGCCGAAAAACAGCCGGCAGCTTTGCTCCACCATGATAAAGATCGGCCGTTCGCGCTCTTCGTGGAACAGCTTGGTGTGGGGCTCCTGGGTACGGGCGGTGACGCGCCAGTCGATGGTGCGCACATCGTCGCCGGCCTGGTACACCCGCACCTGATCGAAGTCCACACCGCGCCCGCGCAGTTTGGAGTGGTGCAGGCCGATCAACGGGCTGCGCTGGCTGGGCGTGGAAAACAGCTGTACTTCGCGCACGCGGTGGCGCATCTCGATCAATTCGCTGAGGCTGACATGGATCCCGTCGCCGGCATTCATGGAGATCAAGCGACGGCTACGACGTCGAGAATACGCTGCACCACGCGGTCCTGGTCGATGCCGGCCGCTTCGGCCTCGAACGACAGAATGATGCGGTGGCGCAGTACATCGAACAGCACCGCCTGGATATCTTCCGGGCTGACAAAGTCACGCCCGGCCAGCCAGGCGTGGGCGCGGGCGCAGCGATCAAGGGCAATCGAGCCCCGGGGGCTGGCGCCATAGGCAATCCACTCGGCCATTTCCGCGTCGAACTTGGCCGGGGTGCGCGTGGCCATGACCAGTTGCACCAGGTATTCCTCCACGGCGTCGGCCATGTACAGGCCGAGGATTTCCTTGCGCGCGGCAAAAATCGCCTGCTGGCTGACCCGCCGCTCGGGCTTTGTCTCGCCATTCAGCGCTTCGCCACGGGCCTGTTGCAGGATGCGCCGCTCCACGGCGGCATCGGGGAAGCCGATCTTGACGTGCATCAGGAAGCGGTCGAGCTGGGCTTCGGGCAGGGGATAGGTGCCTTCCTGCTCGATGGGGTTCTGCGTGGCCATTACCAAAAACAGCGGCGACAGCTCGTAGGTGCTGCGCCCGACGCTGACCTGGCGCTCGGCCATGGCTTCGAGCAGGGCCGACTGGACCTTGGCCGGAGCACGATTGATCTCGTCCGCCAGCACCAGGTTGTGGAAGATCGGCCCTTGCTGGAACACGAAACTGCCGGTTTCCGGACGATAGATCTCGGTGCCGGTGATGTCGGCGGGCAACAGGTCGGGGGTGAACTGGATACGATGGAACTGTGCTTCGATCCCTTCGGCAAGCTCCTTGATGGCCTTGGTCTTGGCCAGGCCGGGAGCGCCCTCTACCAGCATATGGCCGTCGGCGAGCAGGGCAATGAGCAAACGCTCGATGAGTTTTTCCTGGCCGAGAATCTGCGTAGAAAGAAAGGTTCGCAGCGCGAGCAGCGCTTCACGATGTTCCATCAAGGACGGTTCCTGGAAAGATGAGCCTGGGGATTGGGAAAAATGCCAAGGCCTGGGGGGCCTACTTTAATGCATTGGAGGGGCTGGCGACTAATGAACCAGGGGGTATTTTTTTGCGATCTGTAGGAAAGGTCTGAGGTTTTTGGCGTTTATAAGGGTCTCATCGCGGCGATGCGGCGACCCGACAAGCCCGGCCTCCCACAGGTGGGGGCGGGCTTGTCGGGTCGCCGCATCGCCGCGATGGCGATTTAGCAGGTGCCCATCAAGGCGTGCGGATATAAGTGCCAGTGCCCTTGAGAATGTTCTGCAGGGTTTCTTCTACCTCGGCCAAGTCCGCCTCAGCGGTACCGTGATTGATCTGCAGGTGGTCGCTGCCGCCCAATGCGTCCTTGTCCGCCGCACCGATTTCCACCAGGAGGGTGGTCGCGCTCAGGGTGATCTTCAAGCCTTCCAGGGTCGAAGGCTCGTAGTCCCAGGTCAGTTCAACCTCGTCCTCATCTGGATAACGCGACAGCATGAACATCTCGCCATGGGTACCGTGGCAGCAGAGCATGGCCATGTTGTCTTCTTCGTCGTCGCAGGGGGTGGCGAGCAGGTGGGTGGTGGTCAGTTGCATGTAGAGTCCTGTCTGGAAAGGCGGCTTCAAGGCCGGCAGGCCTTGATTCTGCCATTGCATCGGGCTTTGTGTCGGCTTTTGTATCAAGCGGGCATCAGGTTTTGGAGGCCCAGGCACTGATTGCGCTGCTTAACGGTTTAAAGGCATTCCCCAAACCACTGGTGAACACAGGAAGAAGGGTTTTCACGGAACCTTCGCCAATGAGCTTGTCTGCCCCAGGGCGCCTGTGGATATAGCTGTCTATGCCAATGCCGAGTTGCGCGGTGCCCACCGCTGTGCTTGTGGCCGTCAGGGCAATGCCCAGCGGCGGGAAAGCGATTCCGAGTGGGGCTAAAAGAAGTAGCCCATATTTTGCCCAGTTCAAGTACTTGAACGCAGTCTTTGCGTTGACGTCGCGATTGAGGACGAATTGAAAACGAGTGGCGCTTTTCAGGTCTACCTCGGTGCGATGCTGGAGTTCCTCGAATGGACTTCCCTGGACAACCTGGCCATCGAATAGGCCACCCTCGTCAAAATAACCGAGCTTTTCTTGCGTGGAGGCAGGAAGGTCACCGTTAAGTACATTGCGGGTGTTGTCTACGAGTGCATCAATGCCTTTGGACAGGAATTCATTACCGAGGTCTTCGGGGCGGAAGTAAAGTTTGAAACTCTCGACGAATTGCGGATCTTTCATTTGCTCGGCCAGCCATTTATTCATTTCTTTCTTGGAGTCGAAGCCTTTCAACGGAGACGCCTGGCCAGGTAGATACAACAAGACCCTGCCCGTGGTCTTATCCTGGGTGTAAAAAGCGCGCATGGGGAAACCTTTGAATGTGAGGAATTTGGTTTCCAGATTCGGGTCAGCCTTGTAGGGCTGTGTCAGGTCATTTTGATTAAGGGATAGGTAACTTTTGTCGGCCGGCATGCCCGCGACACCCATGGCAATCTGGCGATCGTTTTCGGTAAGAGACTTGTCATGGTGTTGAACGTGTGACGCTTTCAAAAACGCGCCTCTCGCCGCTTCGGAGTAGGCATGGCGGGAGTTGCCGTTCCAGTAATTGTTAAGGTACTGGTCATAAGGGGATTTATAACTGTTATCCCATACCATCTGTTTGAACTCAGTTGCCGGGATATCGACCCTGTTGCTCGCATCATAGGTATTCGCAGACCCCTGCTGCGGCTCCGTGTAAATCCCTTGAAAGTGGCTGGTGAACCCTGTCTCATTTGGGCGCGGGAACCTACCAAAGGCGTCAGGCTTATCTGTATGTTTTGAACTTTTCCTTATTTCAAAAGGGCCGTCCTCTTTTGAACGTATCGCCCCGTGGAAGTCAGGCTCTTCCTGCTGGTTGAGCCTCGCTGCCTGGGTCAGGGATATTTTTTGAACAATGACCCCGCTGTAAGGTGGGGTATTGGTGCGGTGATCATACTGAATGCTCACTAAGTAGGTGTTATCGGGGTCAATATCTTTACCGAACTTTTCCTTTATCTGACGCTTTACTTCCATGGATGTAATTTCATCTGCCGTCTTGGGCTGCTTGTACTGGCTGATGAGTTGTTCGACGGCCTTGTTGCTGGATAGGGGCGCTTTGAAATAGGGCACCGGAAAGTGCGGCGTGGAGGCAACGGGGGCATTGTCCGAACTTGATCGTGCAGTGGGCTGGAAGAAAGAGCCACGGTTCCCACCGGGTGGGACGTTAAGGGCGGAAGAGTGTACGTTCAATTGAGCCTCGTTGAGTGGTAATAGGGCCTTTATGGGTATGACTGCCTACGCACACTAAGTGACTGAATTTTGAAATACGGTTCCTGCGTGGAGCTGGGAATTAGATTGTACGAGTGTATGAATATTTACCTGTCAGCACTCTCGCCGTGCCTGCATGGCCACCCACTTTCAATCGCTAGCCACCCCTTTACTGGCGGGAGGGGTTGCTCTTGGTGCAACCGCCCATTGCCGGGTGTTGACCGAATATGTCGCAGTGCAGTAAGCAGCCTGCTCGCCGCACTCGTTAAGCTGCGCAACGGGTGTACCTTCTGCGTGACTCTGGCCTGCCCGTCGTGTCGTCATCCGCCGGTGGTGCATCCAGTGGACGTCGAATGTGACCTCAGGGTCTTGTCCAGCTTCACCCACCTGTCACCCTGATTCGTCTATGGTGCTTATCATCAGCACCTGCGAACAGACATGACGGCCTCCCCATCAGGGGACAACACGCGACGCTTCCATCAATAACAAGCCCAAGCGGAGTACCACAGATGGCGTTCTTCACCGCAGCCAGCAAAGCCGACTTCCAGCATCAACTGCAAGCGGCACTGGCGCAGCACATCAGTGAACAGGCACTGCCACAAGTGGCGCTGTTCGCTGAACAATTCTTCGGCATCATTTCCCTGGACGAGCTGACCCAGCGTCGCATGTCCGACCTGGCCGGTTGCACCCTGTCTGCCTGGCGCCTGCTTGAGCGCTTTGATCACACCCAGCCGCAAGTGCGGGTCTACAACCCCGACTACGAACGCCACGGCTGGCAGTCGACCCACACTGCGGTCGAGGTCTTGCACCATGACCTGCCGTTCCTCGTGGATTCGGTGCGCACTGAGCTGAACCGTCGCGGCTACAGCATCCATACCCTGCAAACCACCGTACTCAGCGTGCGCCGTGGCAAGAAGGGCGAGTTGCTGGAAATCCTGCCCAAGGGCACCCAGGGCGAAGACGTCCTGCAAGAATCCCTGATGTACCTGGAGATCGACCGCTGCGCCAACGCCGCCGAGCTGAACGTCCTGAGCAAGGAACTTGAGCAGGTACTGGGCGAAGTGCGGGTGGCCGTGGCTGATTTCGAGCCGATGAAAGCCAAGGTCCAGGAGTTGCTGGACAGCATCGATAACAGCCCGTTGACCATCGACGGTGAAGAAAAGGCCGAGATCAAAAGTTTCCTGGAATGGCTGGTGGGCAACCACTTCACCTTCCTCGGCTACGAAGAATTTGTGGTACGTGACGAGAAGGACGGCGGTCATCTGGAATATGACGCCAACTCCTTCCTCGGCCTGACCAAACTGCTGCGCGCCGGCCTCACCGCTGAAGACCTGCGCATCGAAGATTACGCCGTGGCCTACCTGCGCGAGCCGACCGTGTTGTCGTTCGCCAAGGCCGCGCACCCAAGCCGTGTACACCGTCCGGCTTACCCTGACTACGTGTCGATCCGCCAGATCGATGCTGACGGCAAGGTCGTCAAGGAATGCCGCTTCATGGGCCTCTACACCTCCTCGGTGTACGGCGAAAACGTGCGGGTGATTCCTTATATCCGCCGCAAGGTCGCGGAAATCGAGCGCCGCTCGGGCTTCCAGGCCAAGGCGCACCTGGGCAAGGAGCTGGCCCAGGTGGTTGAAGTGCTGCCCCGCGACGACCTGTTCCAGACCCCGGTGGACGAGCTGTTCAGCACCGTGATGTCGATCGTGCAGATCCAGGAGCGCAACAAGATCCGCGTGTTCCTGCGCAAAGACCCGTACGGCCGTTTCTGCTACTGCCTGGCCTACGTGCCGCGCGATATCTACTCCACCGAAGTGCGCCAGAAGATCCAGCAAGTGCTGATGGATCGCCTGAAAGCCTCGGATTGCGAATTCTGGACGTTCTTCTCCGAGTCCGTACTGGCCCGTGTCCAGCTGATTCTGCGGGTCGATCCGAAGAACCGCCTGGATATCGACCCGCTGCTCCTGGAAAAAGAAGTGGTGCAGGCCTGCCGCAGCTGGCAGGACGACTACGCGAGCCTGGTGGTCGAAAGCTTCGGCGAAGCCCACGGCACCAATGTGCTGGCGGATTTCCCGAAAGGCTTCCCGGCAGGCTACCGCGAGCGCTTTGCCGCGCACTCGGCCGTGGTCGACATGCAGCACCTGTTGAACCTGACCGAAGCCAAGCCACTGGTGATGAGCTTCTATCAGCCTTTGGGCCACGTGACCGGCCAGCAGGAATTGCACTGCAAGCTGTACCACGCTGACACTCCGCTGGCGTTGTCGGATGTACTGCCGATCCTCGAGAACCTCGGCCTGCGCGTGCTCGGTGAGTTCCCGTACCGCCTGCGCCACGCCAATGGCCGCGAGTTCTGGATCCATGACTTTGCGTTCACCGCCGCCGAAGGCCTGAACCTCGATATCCAGCAGCTCAACGACACCCTGCAGGATGCGTTCGTGCACATCGTCAATGGCGATGCCGAGAACGATGCATTCAACCGCCTGGTACTGACTGCCGGCTTGCCATGGCGTGACGTGGCGCTGCTGCGTGCTTATGCCCGTTACCTGAAGCAGATCCGCCTGGGCTTCGACCTGGGTTACATCGCCAGCACCCTGAACAACCACACCGACATCGCCCGCGAGTTGACCCGGTTGTTCAAGACGCGCTTCTACCTGGCGCGCAAGCTCACTGCCGACGACCTGGAAGACAAGCAGCAGCGCCTGGAGCAAGCGATCCTCAACGCCCTGGACGATGTGCAGGTGCTTAACGAAGACCGGATCCTGCGGCGCTACCTGGACCTGATCAAGGCCACCCTGCGCACCAACTTCTACCAGGCGGATGCCAACGGCCAGAACAAGTCGTACTTCAGCTTCAAGTTCAACCCCCACGCTATTCCCGAGTTGCCCAAGCCAGTGCCGAAGTTTGAAATCTTCGTCTACTCGCCGCGGGTCGAAGGCGTGCACCTGCGCTTTGGTAACGTTGCCCGTGGCGGCCTGCGCTGGTCCGACCGTGAAGAAGACTTCCGCACCGAAGTGCTGGGCCTGGTAAAAGCCCAGCAGGTGAAGAACTCGGTGATCGTGCCGGTCGGCGCCAAGGGCGGCTTCCTGCCGCGTCGCCTGCCATTGGGCGGCAGCCGGGACGAGATCGCGGCCGAGGGCATCGCCTGCTACCGCATCTTCATTTCCGGTCTGTTGGACATTACCGACAACCTGAAAGACGGTGCCCTGGTGCCGCCGTTGAACGTGGTCCGCCACGACAACGACGACCCGTACCTGGTAGTGGCGGCCGACAAAGGCACCGCGACCTTCTCCGATATCGCCAACGGCATCGCCATCGACTACGGCTTCTGGCTGGGCGATGCGTTTGCCTCTGGTGGTTCGGCCGGTTACGACCACAAGAAAATGGGCATCACCGCCAAGGGCGCGTGGGTCGGTGTGCAGCGTCACTTCCGTGAGCGCGGCATCAATGTGCAGAAAGACAGCATTACCGTGGTCGGCGTCGGCGACATGGCCGGTGACGTGTTCGGCAACGGCTTGTTGATGTCCGACAAGCTGCAACTGGTCGCGGCCTTCAACCACCTGCATATCTTTATTGATCCAAACCCGAACCCGGAAACCAGCTTCATCGAGCGCCAGCGTATGTTTGAGCTGCCGCGTTCGGCCTGGTCGGACTACGACACCAGCATCATGTCCGAAGGCGGCGGGATCTTCTCGCGCAGCGCCAAAAGCATTGCCATCTCGCCCCAGATGAAAGAACGCTTCGACATCCAGGCCGACAAGCTGACCCCGACCGAGCTGCTGAACGCCTTGCTCAAGGCGCCGGTGGACCTGTTGTGGAACGGCGGTATCGGCACCTACGTCAAGGCCAGCACCGAAAGCCACGCCGATGTCGGCGACAAGGCCAACGACGCGCTGCGCGTCAACGGCAACGAGCTGCGCTGCAAAGTAGTGGGCGAGGGCGGTAACCTGGGCATGACCCAGCTGGGTCGCGTGGAATTCGGCCTCAATGGCGGCGGTTCCAACACCGACTTTATCGACAACGCCGGTGGTGTGGACTGCTCCGACCACGAAGTGAACATCAAGATCCTGCTCAACGAAGTGGTGCAGGCTGGCGACATGACCGACAAGCAACGCAACCAGTTGCTGGCGAGCATGACCGACGAAGTCGGCAGCCTGGTGTTGGGCAACAACTACAAGCAGACCCAGGCCCTGTCCCTGGCGGCGCGCAAAGCCTACGAGCGTGCGGCCGAGTACAAGCGTCTGATGAGCGACCTGGAAGGCCGCGGCAAGCTGGACCGCGCCATCGAGTACCTGCCGACCGAGGAGCAGCTCGTCGAGCGCGCCGCGACCGGCAAGGGCCTGACCCGTCCGGAACTGTCGGTGCTGATTTCCTACAGTAAGATCGACCTCAAGGAAGCGCTGCTCAAGTCCCTGGTACCGGATGACGACTACCTGACCCGCGACATGGAGACCGCGTTCCCGCCGAGCCTGGTGGCCAAGTTCGGCGAGGCCATGCGTCGCCACCGCCTCAAGCGCGAGATCGTCAGCACCCAGATCGCCAACGACCTGGTCAACCACATGGGCATCACCTTCGTGCAACGCCTCAAAGAGTCGACCGGCATGAGCCCGGCGAACGTGGCGGGCGCCTATGTGATCGTGCGCGACATCTTCCATCTCCCGCACTGGTTCCGTCAGATCGAAGCCCTGGATCACCAGGTCTCGGCTGAAGTGCAACTGGCGCTGATGGACGAACTGATGCGCCTGGGCCGTCGGGCTACCCGCTGGTTCCTGCGCAGCCGTCGCAACGAGCAGGATGCCGCGCGTGATGTGGCGCACTTCGGTCCGCACCTGGCGGCGTTGGGCCTCAAGCTCGACGAACTGCTGGAAGGCCCGACCCGCGAAGGCTGGCAGAACCGTTACCAGGCCTATGTCGAAGCCGGTGTGCCTGAGCTGTTGGCGCGCATGGTTGCTGGCACCACGCACCTGTACACCTTGTTGCCGATCATCGAGGCTGCTGACGTTACCGGTCAGAGCGCTGCCGATGTGGCCAAGGCCTACTTCGCCGTGGGCAGCGCCCTGGACTTGCCGTGGTACCTGCAGCAGATCAGCGATCTGCCGGTGGGCAACAACTGGCAGGCCCAGGCCCGCGAAGCCTTCCGCGATGACGTGGACTGGCAGCAACGGGCGATCACCATCAAGGTTCTGCAAATGGCCGATGCGCCAGAAGACATGGAAGCCCGCGTGGCCCTGTGGCTTGAGCAGAACGCGAGCATGGTCGAACGCTGGCGCGCGATGATGGTGGAAATCCGGGCTGCGGTCGGCACGGACTACGCCATGTACGCGGTGGCCAACCGGGAACTGCTGGACCTGGCCATGAGTGGTCAAGCGGTGCTGTAATCGGCTGCTAGCGCGTTAAAACAAAGCCCCGTCTCGCGAGAGACGGGGCTTTTTGTTTTCACTCGATTCAATGTGGGGTGTATGCAAAATTTGCTGCCCCTGGTGCCCCTTGTGGGAGCGGGCTTGCCCGCGATAGCGGCAGTCCAGTCACTGTCGCTGGCGGCTGACCCACCGCCATCGCAGGCAAGCCAGCTCCCACATTTGATTTGTGGTGGTACCAACATTCTCTGCCCCGCGCAGATCCCCTGTGGGAGCGGGCTTGCTCGCGAAAGCGGCAGTCCAGTCTCACTGTTTTCGCAACTGATCGACCGCCATCGCAGGCAAGCCAGCTCCCACATTTGATTTGTGGTGGTACCAACATTCTCTGCCCCGCGCAGATCCCCTGTGGGAGCGGGCTTGCCCGCGATAGCGACAGTCCAGTCACTGTTGCTGGCAGCTGAACCACCGCCATCGCAGGCAAGCCAGCTCCCACATTTGATTTGTGGTGGTGCCAACATTCTCTGCCTCGCGCAGATCCCCTGTGGGAGCGGGCTTGCCCGCGATAGCGGCAGTCCAGTCACTACTTCTGGCAACTGACCCACCGCCATCGTAGGCAAGCCAGTTCCCACATTTGATTTGTGGTGGGGCCAAAATTCTCTGCCCCGCGCAGATCCCCTGTGGGAGCGGGCTTGCTCGCGAAAGCGGCAGTCCAGTCACTGTTTCTGGCGGCTGATCCACCGCCATCGCAGGCAAGCCAGCTCCCACATTTGATTTGTGGTGGTACCAACATTCTCTGCCCCGCGCAGATCCCCTGTGGGAGCGGGCTTGCCCGCGATAGCGGCAGTCCAGTCACTGTTGCTGGCGGCTGACTCACCGCCATCGCAGGCAAGCCAGCTACTACATTTGATTTGTGGTGGTACCAACATTCTCTGCCCCGCGCAGATCCCCTGTGGGAGCGGGCTTGCTCGCGAAAGCGGCAGTCCAGTCACTGTTTCTGGCGGCTGATACACCGCCATCGCAGGCAAGCCAGCTCCCACATTTGATTTGTGGTGGTACCAAAATTCTCTGCCCCGCGCAGATCCCCTGTGGGAGCGGGCTTGCTCGCGAAAGCGGCAGTCCAGTCACTGTTTCTGGCAACTGATCTACCGCCATCGCAGGCAAGCCAGCTCCCACATTTGATTTGTGGTGGTACCAACATTCTCTGCGCCGCGCAGATCCCCTGTGGGAGCGGGCTTGCCCGCGATAGCGGCAGTCCAGTCACTGTTGCTGGCGGCTGACTCACCGCCATCGCAGGCAAGCCAGCTACTACATTTGATTTGTGGTGGTACCAACATTCTCTGCCCCGCGCAGATCCCCTGTGGGAGCGGGCTTGCTCGCGAAAGCGGCAGTCCAGTCACTGTTTCTGGCAACTGATCTACCGCCATCGCAGGCAAGCCAGCTCCCACATTTGATTTGTGGTGGTACCAAAATTCTCTGCCCCGCGCAGATCCCCTGTGGGAGCGGGCTTGCTCGCGAAAGCGGCAGTCCAGTCACTGTTTCTGGCAACTGATCTACCGCCATCGCAGGCAAGCCAGCTCCCACATTTGATTTGTGGTGGTGCCAACATTCTCTGCCCCGCGCAGATCCCCTGTGGGAGCGGGCTTACCCGCGATAGCGACAGTCCAGTCACTGTTGCTGGCGGCTGACCCACCGCCATCGCAAGCAAGCCAGCTCCCACAGTTGAATCTCCATTGGCTTACGAGAGTTGTGCTTGCAGATGATCCAGATGTTGGGTCATCAGGCTTACGGCCGTGCCCCCATCCCTGCGCTCCAGTGCCTCGATCATCGCCGACTGCTCACGCCAGGTCCCGGCGAACGTTCCCTGTTGCGCAATGACCAGCGAGGTCAACGGCACCAGGCTATTGAGAAACTGCGCCAGTGGCCGATTCCCCGCAATGCTCGCCAGCAATAGGTGAAACTCGCCACACAGGCGGATGGCCGGGCCTTGCTGGCCCTGTTCGACGCACGCCCGTTGGCGCGCCACCAGTTCACGCAAGCGCCGCACCTGGCCGGGGCTGGCCTGTGCGCACGCCAATTGCACCACGGTCACTTCCATCAAGCGCCGCGCCTCGAGAATGTGTTGCACCTGCTGCGCATCGGGCGCCGCCACCTGGGCACGCAGGTTGGGGCGCAGGATGATCACTTGCTGCTCGGCCAGGCGCGCCAGGACCCGGCGCAGTACGCTGCGGCTGACGCCAAATTGTTCGGCCAGGCCTTCTTCGGTAAAGCGGCTGGTGGGCACGATGCGCTGTTCGAGGATGGCATCGAACAGCCGTGGGTAGAGGTCATCCACCGAGGGCCGTTTACCGGGCACCAGGCGCATGGGGGGCGGGGCGGTGACAACGTTAGTGCGTTGCAGGGCATGAGCGCTCATGGCCAGCCTCCAAAGTCAGTTGCCGAGATGGTCGTCGGGAATGTTCAGGGCGGTCCCCATGCGCTGGCCTTCGTTGAGGATATGGCGGCGCATTTCGGCGCTGGCCTGGGCGCTGTTCTTGCTGCGGATCGCGCGCACCACCGCTTCGTTTTCCTGCAGGCGCTCGGCCAGGTGTTCGGGGGAGTTGCGCAACACCTGGGCGCTTTGCTTGAGGGCGTTGCTAGTCTGCTGCACCACGTTCTGGAAGATCGGGTTGGAGGTCAGGGCGAACAGTTCTTCGTGGAAGGCGATGTAGGCGTTCATCCCCGCTTCACTGTCGTTGGCGTCCAGGGCTTCGCGCATGTCCATCAGGGTCAGGCGCAGTTGCCCGATTTCCTTGCTGGTGATGGACTGGGCCACCAGGCCGACGATAAACGGCTCCAGGGTGTAGCGCAGTTGCAGGATGTCGGCGAGGCTGGCGTCGGCCACGGCATCATGGGCTTGGGGCTCGTTGACGCTGGTTTCCAGCACGACCACGCCTTTGCCGGGCATCGAGCGCACCAGGCCGAGGGTTTCCAGGACGATCACGGCTTCGCGCAGGCTCGGGCGGCTGATGCCCAATTGTTCGGCCAGTTCGCGCTGGCCGGGGAGCATTTCGCCACGCCGCCATTGGCCTCGGGCCAGGGCGGCGCGTAGTTTTTCTACGACTGAATTGACGACGGTTGAGGTGCTGATCACGCCGGGCTCCTTATGTTGCAAACACAAACGGTAAAAATGGCGACGATTAACGGTGGGAGCGAGCAAGCCCGCTCCCACACTCGATCTGCGCTAGAACTCCTGGTGAGCCGGCAACACCGGCTTCTTGGCCTGGAACGCATACCCTTGCTGCCCCTCCAGCACCTTGTTGGCCCGTTGCAGATCAATGTCCTTTTCCCAGCGGGCAATGGCCACGGTGGCCACGCAGTTGCCGATCAGGTTGGTCAGTGCACGGCCAATCCCCATAAACCAGTCCACGGCCAACACCAGCACCAGGCCCACCACCGGGATGGCGGGAATGGCGGTGAGGGTCGCGGCCAGAATCACCAGGGCCGAGCCCGGTATGCCGTGGGCACCCTTGGAGGTGATCAGCGACACCAGCAGGATGGTCAGCAGATCGGTCATCGACAACGGCGTACCGGTGGCGTTGGCGATAAACACAATGGCCAGGGTCAGGTAGATCGAGAAACCATCGAGGTTGAACGAGTAACCGGTGGGGATCACCAGGCCGACGGTGGAACTGCCGATGCCCAGGTGCTCCAGTTTACGCATGATCTGTGGCAACACTGCATCGGATGACGCGGTGCCCATCACGATCAGCAGCTCTTCGCGCAGGTATTTGAGCAGCGGCAGCATGCGCAGGCCCGACAGGCGCATCACCGCGCCCAGGATCAGCGCGACAAACGCGATGCAGGTCAGGTAGAACAGACCCACCAGGCTGCCCAGGTGCTGTAGCGAATCCAGGCCATAGGTGCTGGTGGTAAAGGCGATGGCACCGAATACGCCGATGGGCGCCAGGCGCACGATCATGCCCATGATGCGGAAGATCACATGGCTCAGTTCGTTGATCAGTCGTGAAATGCCCGACGCCGCTTCCCCTACCAGGTTCAGCGCACTGCCGAACAGCACCGAGAACAACAGCACTTGCAGTACGTTGTTGTCGGCAAAGGCGCCGATCACCGAGTTGGGGATCAGGTCCATCAGGAACTGACTAGTGCCCTTGATATGTTGGCCACGATCCGCCAATTCATTGAGGCCGGCGGAAGACAGCTGTTCCAGATGGATATTGGCCCCGCTACCGATCCCGGTACTGAAGGCCAGCACCAGGCCCAGTACCAGGGCGATGGTGGTGAGGATTTCGAAATAGATCACCGACTTGAGGCCGATGCGCCCGACTTTTTTCAGGTCGCCAGCACCGGAAATGCCGCTGACCACCACGCAGAACACGATCAGGCCGATCAGCATCTTGATCAGCTTGATAAAGCCGTCACCCAGGGGTTTGAGTTGTGAGGAGAATTCGGGAAGGGCCAAGCCGCACGCGATGCCGAGCATCAGGCCTATGACGACTTGCAGGAAAATCGAACGCGAGCACCATCTGAGCATGGGAAGGATCTCTATTCGGTGCCCTGGTGGGTCCAGGGCTTAATTGTTGTGGTCTTACCGGTAAGTCCAGTGCGCGGCCAGTCTACGCTCGGTTTTTTGCAAACTACAAGGGGGGGAGGGGCTGTTTAGCTTGTCCGGTCTTACCAGTTGCTCGGTAACCGTGATGCTTGAGCGGTTGGCGGTCTGGAAAATTTTTCGCTTATCATCCCCGGCTTGGCTGCTGAGGTGATGCATGGACAAGCCTGGACTGACAACCGATGAAACGGGACTGACCCGTTGTACATGGCGAACGGCCGCTGCCGAGTACCCCGATTACCACGATCACGAATGGGGTGTACCGGTTGCCGATGATAGGGCGCTGTACGAGAAAATCTGCCTGGAAGGCTTCCAGGCCGGCATGGCGTGGATCACCATCCTGCGCAAGCGCGAGCATTTTCGCCGGGCGTTCGAGGGTTTTGATTTTCGCCGGGTGGCGCAGTACACCGAGCAGGATATCCAGCGCTTGATGGCCGACCCCGGCATTGTGCGTAACCGGGCGAAAATCCTCTCGACCCTCAACAATGCGCGCAGGGCCTGTGAACTGGTGGATGAATACGGCTCGCTGGCGGCCTGGTTGTGGGCATTCGAGCCGGCGGCCGACGAGCGCCCGGCGTTGGTGGACATGGCCTATTGGACGGGCAACTCGACGTCACCGGCGTCGGTACGCTTGTCCAAGGCCTTGAAGAAGCGCGGCTGGACATTCGTCGGGCCGACGACGATGTATGCATTCATGCAGGCGATGGGGATGGTCAATGACCACCTGGAAGGCTGCGCCTGTCGGCAGCCGATTGAAGACCTGCGCCGCCAGTTCAGGCGCCCCTGAGTCCTGAACTGGCAGGGCCTCCTTACTCCTCAGCCAATCTGCAACAGGATATCGCGCACCTTGTCCAGGGATGGGTCGATATCCAGGGTCTCGATGGCGCCGAAGCCGAAGATCAAGCCGCTACGCACCGGCGCCTGATGGAAAAACACGTCCAGTGGATACAGGCCGACTTCCACCTGGCGCGCCCGTTCGATCAGCAGGGGGATGTTCACGGGCACTTTGCACAGCGCGGCCAAGTGGAACCCGGCCACGCTGGGCACGGCTTCGAACCAGGGCGACAGGTCGCCGGCCAGGCGGCTGAGGATGCGTTCGCGGCGGGTGGTGTAGACCGCATGACAACGCCGAATGTGCTTGAGCAAATAGCCTTCGCTGATGAACTTGGCCAGGGCCCATTGCGGCAGTGTCGAGCTGTGCTGGTCGCTCAGTTGCTTGGCCTTGAGTACCGCGCCGCGGATGGCCGGTGGCAACACCGTGTAGCCCAGGCGCAGCTCTGGGAGCAGGGTCTTGGAGAAGGTTCCGACATAGGCGACGATGCCTCGTGTATCCATGCTTTGCAGGGCGTCAGTGGGGCGGCCTTCGTAGCGGAACTCACTGTCGTAGTCGTCCTCGATGACAATTGCGCCCAGCGCCAGCGCCCGTTTCAGCAGCGCTTCGCGGCGCGGCAGGCTCATGGGGATACGCAATGGAAACTGGTGGGACGGGGTGACGTAGATCAGTCGGGTGCCTTCGGGAATCAACTCGACCTGGATCCCTTGCGCGTCCAGCGGCACGCCGGCCACCGTGGCGCCCATGGCTTCGAAAAGCAGGCGCGCCGGGGCGTAGCCGGGGTCTTCCATGGCGACGATGCTGCCCGGTTCCAGCACCACGCGGGCGATCAGGTCCAGTGCCTGCTGGGCACCGTTGCACACCACAATGTCGTCGTCGCAGCAGTTGACCCCACGGGAAAAGGCGATATGCCCGGCAATCGCATTGCGCAAGGCCGGCAAGCCCTCGGGCTGGCCGTAGAAACCACTGTTTTTGGCAATGCGGCGCAGAGCGTCCTGGGTGCAACGTCGCCATTCGTCCTGGGGGAACAGGCTGCGGGTGGTGGCGCCACCGATGAACTCGCAGCGCAACGTGCTTTCGCGTGTCGGATGGCGCATGGGCGAGGGCAGGGCCTGCCACTTGGCCAGGTTGGCGGCGCAGGCCAGGTCGGCCGCACTTTGCAGGCCCTTTGGCCGCAGCGCATGGGGGGTGACGAAGGTGCCACGGCCGATCTTGCCGATCAGCAGGCCTTCGTAGGTCAGGGTGGTGTAGGTGTCGGACACGGTCTTGCGCGACACCCCCAACTGCTCGGCCAGCAAGCGGCTGGGGGGCAACTGCGCGCCAGCGGCCAGGCGTCCTGATTCAATCGCGTCGCGCAGTTGCTGGTAAAGCTGTTCGGCCAGGTCCTTGCGGCCCTGGATGACGACGTGCAGTTCCATGTTTCATTCCGAGGCGGCCAATTCTGCCAAGGTTACTCGTATGTACAGGCCGCGCCGATCAAAAATGTGGGAACGGGCTTGCTCGCGAAAGCAGTGGGTCAGTCAACATCAATGTTTGCTGGGCCGACGTCTTCGCGAGCAAGCCCGCTCCCACACAAGCGTGGGTCAGGAGAGGAAGCCACCGTCCACATTCAGCGAAACGCCCGTGGTGTAGGTCGAGGCATCGCTGGCCAGGTACAGCACCGCGCCGGCCATTTCGCTGGGGTCGGCCACGCGCTTGAGTGGGATCTGGGCCAGGGCCATGTTCAGGATCGACTCGTTTTTCACCAGGGCCGAGGCAAACTTGGTGTCGGTCAGGCCCGGCAGCAGGGCGTTGCAGCGGATGCCGAACGGCGCACATTCCTTGGCAAACACCTTGGTCATATTGATCACGGCGGCCTTGGTCACCGAGTAGATGCCCTGGAAGTGCCCCGGGGAAATGCCGTTGATCGAGGCCACGTTGATGATGCTGCCGCCACCGTTGTCACGCATCAGCTTGCCGGCTTCCACTGACATGAAGAAGTAGCCACGGATGTTCACGTCGACGGTTTTCTGGAACGCGCCGAGGTCGGTGTCCAGCACGTTGCAGAACTGGGGGTTGGTCGCGGCGTTGTTGACCAGGATGTCCAGGCGCCCGAACTGCTGGCGAATGCCGGCAAACACCTCGCTGATCTGCTCCATCTCGCCGATATGGCAGGCAATGGCCGTGGCCTTGCCGCCGGCGGCGATGATTGCATCGGCCACGTGCTGGCAGCCGTCGATCTTGCGGCTCGAGACAATCACGTGGGCACCTTGCTGGGCCAGCAGCTTGGCGATGGCCTCACCAATGCCACGGCTGGCCCCGGAAACAAACGCGATCTTGCCATCGAGGTCGAACAGATGAGTCTTGGACATGGTGGTTCCTTGTCGGGTCAGAGGGTGGATTTGTGGATGACGTTCAGACTCATCTGTTCCAGCAGCGTGTTCATGCGGATGAACTGCGCGAAACGTTTGTCCTGGGTCTGGCCATGGAAGAAGCGGTAGTAGATCTGCTGCACGATGCCGGCCAGACGGAACAGGCCGTAGGTGTAGTAGAAGTCGAAATTGTCGATCTGGATGCCGGAGCGCTCGGCGTAGTAATCGACAAACTGGCGGCGGGTCAGCATGCCGGGGGCGTTGCTCGGTTGGCGGCGCATCAGTTGCACGGGCGCCGGGTCGGCGGCTTCGATCCAGTAGGCGAGGCTGTTGCCCAGGTCCATCAGCGGGTCGCCCAGGGTGGTCAGCTCCCAATCCAGCACGCCAATGATTTGCATCGGGTTGTTGGGGTCGAGGATCACATTGTCGAAGCGATAGTCGTTGTGCACGATGCTCGAGGTCGGATGATCGGCGGGCATCTTGTCGTTGAGCCAGGCACGCACGGCTTCCCATTTCGGGGCGTCGGGGGTCAGGGCTTTTTCGTAGCGCTCGCTCCAGCCGCGAATCTGGCGTTGCACATAACCTTCAGGCTTGCCCAGGTCGGCCAGGCCGCACGCGCTGTAGTCGACCTGGTGCAGTTCGACGAACTTGTCGATAAAGCTCTTGCACAAGGCTTCGGTGCGCGCCGCGTCCAGGCCCAGCTCCGGCGGCAGGTCCGAGCGCAGGATGATGCCCTTGACCCGTTCCATCACGTAAAACTCGGCGCCGATCACCGATTCGTCGGTGCAGTGCACGTAGGCTTTGGGGCAATAGGGGAAGCCATCCTTGAGCTGGTTGAGGATGCGGAACTCACGGCCCATGTCATGGGCCGACTTGGCCTTGTGGCCAAACGGCGGGCGGCGCAGGACGAATTCCTGTTCGGGGTATTCCAGCAGGTAGGTCAGGTTGGAGGCGCCGCCTGGAAACTGGCTGATTCTGGCGCTGCCACTCAGGCCTGGGATATGGGCCTTGAGGTAGGGGTCGATGAGGCTGGCATCCAGTTCTTCGCCTGGGCGAATCTGGGTGGATTGGTCATTGAGCGCCATGCTTATCCCTTTTGCTTATTCTTGAGGCCTTGGACTATTGGCTAATCTAATGCGCACAGCCAACCTGCCACAAGGCTGTGGTGGCTTAATAGGCTAGCGTGTTGGACGACAATCAGCGTGCCTGATCGGTCATTTTTCGGGCGGGGGCAAGGCAACCGGTGTGAGTACCGGGCGCCCGGCGAAGTGTTCCACGAGGTTTTCGGCGACCCTTTGCACGGTGTCATGGGCCGCTTCGGGCGACAGGCCAGCGACATGGGAGGTGAGCACCGTATTGCCCAGGCGCTTGAGGGCGTCGGGCACCTGGGGCTCGTCGTCGAACACATCCAGGGCCGCGCCGCCGATACGGCGTTGCTCAAGGGCGGCCACCAGGTCGGCGGTCACCACCACGCTGCCGCGGCCGATGTTCACCAGGTAGCCGTGGGGTCCCAAGGCGTCCAGGGCCTGGCGGTCGATCAGGTGGTACGTGCCGACGCCGCCGGGGGTGGCCAGCACCAGAAAGTCCGAGTTACGCGCCAGTTCCACGGCGCTGGCGCAGTAGGTGTAGTCCACGTCATCGCGGGGCTGGCGGTTGTGATAACTGACTTCCATGCCAAACCCGAGGGCGGCGCGCCTGGCGATCTCCAGGCCTACCGCGCCGAGGCCGAGGATGCCCAGCTGTTTGCCGGCGAGGGACGGGCGCATCACCTTGGGCCATTCGCCACGTCGCACGGCCGCGTCTGTCTGGGGAATGCCGCGTACCAGCGCCAGCAACAAGGCCATGGCGTGGTCGGCCACTGAGGGCGCGTTTACCCCGGCACCGTTGGTGACCACAATCTTGCGATTGCTCGCCGCCTGCAGGTCGACATGCTCATAGCCGGCACCGATCACGCAGATGATTTCCAGCAGTGGCAGGGCGGCGATCTCCTCGGCATACAACCCCAGTGGACCACGGGTCAGCACGGCACGGATCTGCCCGCCATGGGTCTTGATCGCCTGGGCGCGTTCTGCGGGGGTTGGCGCCAGAATCACATGAAAGTCGTTGCTCTCGATGATGGGCAGGTATTCATTGATGGTTTCAACCAGGACCAGAACAGTGGCGGGCATGGGGCAGCTCTTGTTGTGGGGTTTGATCTCTGGAGTATGCGGTATTTTTTGTAGTACGAATGCCCGCAGATGAAAGATGCTTCCTCGATGGGAGGCCTTGGCATGGGGATGCCAGCGTCGGCGCAGGCTGCAGACGCTGGGCATTCGTGGGGGGCGTTACTGGGTTTGTCTTACCTTGTTCTGTTCTGCCTGGGCGATTTCCCGGAAATCATAGGTGGGGAAAAACTCGGTCCGGTAGGTGCCCCATGCAGCATTTTCCAGTGCCAGATTGACCGCTGACAACCGAGAGGCGGGTAGGCGCAGGACGATGACTTGGCCGATTCCCATGGTGATGTTCCAACTGACGACTTCTACTCCCTCCGGTGGAAATACTTTGTAGAAATCCTGCTTGGCGAGTTGCGCCCTTAGTTCGCTTAATGGGCGGGATTGATCATGTTTGAGAAATACCGTCAACATAATTGCATTTTCGGGTGTGGCGTGCGGTATTTTTGCTGTCGCGGGGGCTGAGGGTTGCGCATTGGCGCCGCTGGAAAGAAGGGCGGACAACCATACGGTGGATATTAATAACGACTTGAGTTGAGTTTTCATAAGAGGCGTCTTTTTATTGTTTTATGGATTTTTGAAGTAAGTAGTCAAAGCCTGATGGTATCTGGCAGGTCAAGAATACTCAGTGGGAGGTGGAGGTTTTGATCGGCCCGTTGTAAGGCGCATGGACCACGTAGATACGAACTTTCTCGTTGGTCTCGACCATGTCCCGGGGCACTTCCCGCGAATAGGTGAACTCTTGGTTGTTGAGGACCTCAAGCCGCCTGACCACTGTTCTGGCAGGGCCCTTGTCTGGTACCAGGATATGGGTGGTTTTGTCGCCTGTGACCAGAAAGTAACCGCCACCGCCATTGTCATACTTTGACAGCCCGGTGTCGGCATAGAAAAACTCATAGCGATTACGCTCGGGGTCCCACATGGAGATGCCAACCACGCCCGGATACTTGTCCTTGACGTCAATTTGCGGGGCGCCTTCTATATAGACTTTGGTGGTCAGCCACTGGGGCGAAGAAGCGAGTGCGCGGATGTCGGAGTTTGTCGATTGTGCCTGGCTGGAAAGTGGAGCGAGCAGTCCAGCGAGAAGTAGACCTGTAAAAACGGCATGGCATTTTCGCATTAGATAATTCCTACATGGGGCATGGGTTTTTATTCTTGTATTTGGTTGGGTATTGCTTGGGCCCGGCAGTGACGGAATATAAATGTGCTGGCAGGTGCTATCAATGCCTGGGTATATGTTTGTAACAAATCCATGGGCAATCATTTAAAAAATATTCAAATGCTCGCTGTGAAGTAGGGGGATTCCTACAAATAAGCTGGTGAGATATAGATTGCGATAAGTATATAAATTCTATGTTTAAAGGGGCGGCTATCTATAGGGTTGTTGCCTGATTAAACGCATTTGCGCCACCCCCATTCCTCAGTTTCGCCAATCTTTAGCCGATTCGCGGGGTGGGTATCAGTGTGTTGCGAGGCTTGGGCGCGGCGGCGTATTCAATGCCGTTGAATGTGAAGGTGTCAGACTGTTGTTGCTTGGGCTTGTCTTGGGTAGCGATTTGATCGGCGATGTGGGTCGATACGCTATCGACCAACTGGCCAGCGTTGAAAATGTTCAGGCTTGAAGTCGTCATGCTTGAATCTCCAGGTTTTGTAGTAGAGCTTGCACTGAGTGGGCGATGGGGGCGTAACGTTCCTGATTCCAACAATTTGTGGTCAATCGACTGGCTCTGCTCCGTACAACCATTCCTCAGCTAAGTCTTTGCTTATTCAAGTGAATCCCGGACAATCGCGCCCCTGTTACGGTCGTGGCGCTGCCTGTCAGGTTTTTCTGACTCGCCGCGATCGTATGAAAGTGGAGAACCGAGCGGATGAATGATCAGGCCAATAGCGTCGATGAACGCTACGCAACGACACCTGTAACCCTCACGGGCTGGAGCCGCCAGGACACGACCTGGATGCTTGGCCTGTTCGGCACGGCGATTGGCGCCGGCACCTTGTTTCTGCCCATCAACGCAGGCCTGGGCGGCTTCTGGCCGTTGCTGATCCTCGCGCTGTTGGCGTTCCCCATGACCTACTACGCACACCGTGGCCTGACCCGCTTTGTGCTGTCGGGGCGTGCGGGCTCGGACATCACTGAGGTGGTTGAAGAGCATTTCGGCATCAAGGCCGGTGCTTTGATCACCTTGCTGTACTTCTTTGCGATCTTCCCGATCCTGCTGATCTACAGCGTGGCGCTGACCAATACCGTCGCAAGCTTTATGTCGCACCAACTGCACATCGAGCCACCGCCACGGGCGCTGCTGTCGTTTGTGCTGATCCTGGGCCTGCTGGCCGTGGTGCGTTGCGGCGAGCAGGTGATCGTCAAGGCCATGAGCCTGATGGTCTATCCGTTTATTGTTGCCTTGCTGTTTCTGGCGGTGTACCTGGTTCCGCACTGGAATGGCGGCATCCTCAGCACGGCCAGCACCGTTCCGGCACCGTCGGCGCTGCTGCACACCCTGTGGCTGGCGATTCCGGTGATGGTGTTCTCGTTCAACCACTCGCC
Source organism: Pseudomonas sp. FP818 (assembly GCF_030687335.1). Classification (NCBI taxonomy): domain Bacteria; kingdom Pseudomonadati; phylum Pseudomonadota; class Gammaproteobacteria; order Pseudomonadales; family Pseudomonadaceae; genus Pseudomonas; species Pseudomonas sp. FP818. The sequence goes on from NZ_CP117427.1 coordinate 2,463,957, forward strand.
GATCATCTCGGCCTTCGCCGTTGACCAGAAACGCCAGTACGGCGCCCACGCCGAAGAGCGCAGCTCGCAGATCCTGTCCCTTGCCCACTTGTTGATGGTGGCGATGGTGATGTTCTTCGTGTTCAGCTGTGTGCTGACCCTGTCACCGGCCCAACTGGCCGAAGCCAAGGCGCAGAACCTGTCGATCCTGTCTTACCTGGCTAACCACTTCGATAACCCGACCATCGCCTTTGCTGCGCCATTGATTGCGTTTGTGGCGATTGCCAAGTCGTTCCTGGGCCACTACATCGGCGCCAGCGAAGGCCTCAAGGGCCTGATCGTCAAGAGCGGCCGCCGCCCGGGCGCCAAGGCCCTGGACCGCATGACTGCTGGCTTTATGCTGGTGGTGTGCTGGATCATCGCCACCCTGAACCCGAGCATCCTGGGGATGATCGAGACCCTGGGTGGGCCGATCATTGCTTCGATCCTGTTCCTGATGCCGATGTACGCGATCCGCAAGGTGCCGGCCATGGCCAAGTACCGTGGGCAGATGTCCAATGTGTTCGTGACCCTGGTCGGCCTGGTCGCCATCTCCTCGCTGATTTACTCGCTGATCCCTTGATGTGATCAGCGCCGGCGACCTCGGCGTTACTCATATCTCTAGCTAGGCAACGGCCGAATCAGCGTGCAGCGCGATTCGGCCGTTTTTCTGCCAGGCCGGAAAACTCAGTGCTACCACATGGTCGTTGTTCACGCGTTGCGGGGCGCCGAGGCGACTCAATTGCACGCCATTTTTCAGGAAATAACGCTCCAGCGCTGGAGTGGTCACTGCCACCACCTGATTGGCGCCGTGGCTCCAGGCATGGTGCAGGCTGTTCCACCAGACGCGCATCGGTAGGGTACCTTTCTCCAGGGCGCGGGCGGCAAAGCGCGACACTTCCCAGGTGTCACGGCTGCGCGGGCTTGGCTGGTCGCACAGAAACCCGAAGACTTCCGACAGCAGATAAGGTTGGGTGGTCGGCAACAGCCGTGCGCAACCGCAGACCTGGCCTTTTGTGTCCAGGGCGAGGATATGGCGCGTGTCGGCCTGGTCGAACTGATCGAATTCACGTTGGGGCCGGGCGTGGGTGGAGTCCAGCTGCCAACCCAGTTGCTCGATGAACACTTCGTGTCGATAGCGGCCCAGGTCGTCCTCAAGGGCTGCAGACAGTTCATGGTGATGGCGGGTGATGATGCTGATCATTGGATGTCCTTATCGTGATCGTCGGGCCTAGATCAGGCCCAGTGCGGCGGCATAGGCAGCCGCCAGTGTCTTGTTGGCTGCGCCGAATTTCTTCTGGATGGCCTTGAGGTGAAAGTTCACCGTGTTGATGGAGATGGTCAGGATCAGCGCGATCTCGCCTGAACTCTTGCCGTCGGCGGTCCACTGCAAAATTTCCCGCTCACGCAGGCTGAGGCAGACCGACGGGTGGGCGCGTTCGTTATGGCCCAGATCTGTCAGGCGCAGCGTCACCTGTTCGAGGATGCAGCGCAGGCGCAATTGAATCTCGTCGCTTTCAGCCCGCGAAATAGGATCCTGGCGCCGGGCCACGGACAGTACCCGCAGCGAGTGATCGTGGCTGCGAATCGGCAGCGTGGCGCCGATGCACAGACCCCAGTCCCGAGCTTCCAGCCATAGCTTGCGGCTGTTTTCAAACAGTGCGTCGTTCCACAGCACCATCTCGGTGGAACGCAAGCCACTGAGGATCGACGGATCGACAGCCGCGTAGTTTTGCTCCTGGTAATGTTCCAGCCACCTTTCGGGGTAAGAGCCGTGAATCTCGGTTTTTGGTCGGGTAAAAGGGGTCAGGTGGCGTACGGCATAGGCGTAATACTCGAACCCCAATTGCAACACTTCCCGCTCAAGCAGCGCGAACACTTGTGCTCCTCCCTGTTGCTTGAGCATCTCTATCCGCAAGCGATTCCACCAGCGGATGAGGTCGTTTTCCTTCTCCATGGACAGTCGCCTCGATTCCTGGAACCTTTGGCAATCTAGCCCACGTGATCTTTCTGTCAAACTTTTCCGGTGCTTTGCCGACGGCTCTGGCACGGCACTTTTGCCCAAGAGGCCGGTGTTTATGACGCTTGGCGCAGGCGAGGTATTGAATGGTGCGCGTGGCACTGTTCAATGGCCTTGACCGCTGTTTCACAGGACGCCGCATCGGCGGGCATCAGGCTGCTCGCCCGAGCACAGGCCTGTTGCAATCGGGTGTCGTGTAGCAGCGCTGTGATCGCCCCTTGCAGGTCTTGTCTGTCCAAGGGCAGGGCAAGACGTATTCCGCACCCCATGCGCACCAGTCGTTCGGCGTTATCGAACTGGTCATGGGCGATCGGCAGGACAATCTGTGGGATGCCGGCAGCCAGCGCCAGGCTCATGGCGCCAATGCCGCCGGGGTGGACCAGCCCGGCTGCGCGGGGCAGCAGCGAACTCATCGGCAAAAACGGACGTTGCATCACCGTGGGCGGCAAATCGCTGGTGACCGGCCGATCACTGGTCAGAAAAATACCGCGTGCGCCGACCCTGTGCAGCGCTTCCAGGGCAAAGCGATAAAACTGCTGGTCAAAGTGCTCAGTGGAACCTTGGGTGAAAACCACGGGGGCCGGTCCGGCATCGAGGAAGGCCCGAGTCTGTTCATCGAGCCCCAGGGTGCCACCGTCGAACAGTGGGAAGCCGGCCATGTGCAGGGGCTGCGGCCAGTCTTGCTGGACGGGGGCGAACCATTCGGGGAACAGGCAAATCACGCCTTGGGGGGCATGCATCCATTGGCTGAAGATGTTCTTCACCGCGCCCGGCAATCCGTGTTTGCGGCGCAGGGCATTGATTTGTGGGGCACAGGTCCGGTCCAGGCTCAGGTATTCGATCCCGCGCCAGAGCAATTTGCGCACCGTCAAGGGCAGGCGACGTGACACATTGAAAGTGGGGTGTACAGGCGGTAAATGTGCCGACAGTAGGGTTGAAGGGGACACTTGGACCGAGAGGTAAGGGAAACCGTATTTTTCATGGGCAATACGTGCACCCAGGGCCCACAGCGAGCCGACCACTACCATATCATCAGTGTTATGCGCGGTTACATAATCGTAGACCGGCTCTAATAGGCCTGCGATGGCTTGCCACAACACGCTGAAGGAAGTCTTCGGATCCCACAGGCGGGGATCGCCCATGGCAGCGTTGTAGGTCGCCTCATCGCATAACGGCACGAAGTCCAGGCCCCGGGCCTCGATGGTGTGTTGAAACGCCGGCATGCTGCACAAGGTCACCTGATGACCGCGCAGGGTCAGTGCTGCGCCCAGGCCGATAAAGGGAAAAACGTCGCCGGCCGAACCGATGGCAATCATGATTACTCGCATCATCCACATCCTTGTTCAAAAGTGCTCAGGCGAAGCTCAACTGCGTTCGGTGAGGGGGCGCCATGCAAAACGCCTCTGGCCGGGCGTCGCGATGCGTCAGCAAATGGCCGAGCAACGCGCGGTGCACGCCGTTGGCCGCAGCCCTGGATTCCAGATCCAGAAAGTGCCCGCTGCTCTCGGCCGTGGAGAAGCTGCAGTCGCGGATGTACTGCTTGAAGCGCTGCACGTCCATGGCGCTGGTGTATTCGTCCCAGGCACCGTTCAAAAAGTGCACGTGGCTGTCGATGTTCGAAAGCTGGGGCAGGTATGCCCCTTCATTGAGCTTGAGGGCCTGGTCGATATGGAATCGCGCCTGATGCTGCTCGGCGTTGATCAACTGCGCCATGTGCTGTTGATTGGCGCTCTTGAGGCGGGGCGGCAGGTGCTTGCCCAGCGTCTGGTTGAGCAAGTGCCCGATACCCGCGTTGTCATCCCGGGCCATGAGTGCCTGGGCGCCGCTGACGTAGTCGAGCATCGGACCATTGAGGCCGGGAGCGAATGACATCACCACCGAGCTTTCGACGTTGTCCGGCTTCTGGGCGAGGGCCAGCAAGGTCGACAGGCCGCCCCAGGATGCGGAAACCAGATGGTGAATATTGAAGCCTTCGATCAAGGCCAGCAGGATCTGGACTTCATCGTCCTTGGTCACCAGGCACCGATTCGGGTTGTGAGCCCGGGAGTTTCCGGCGAATGGCAAGTCAAACAGCACCACGTTGAAGTGTTCGGCCAGGCACTTGCTGGTACGGGCAAAGGCCGAGGTTGTGGCCATGGCGCCATTGACCAGCAGCACATTCTTTTTATCGGGGGCATCGCCGATTTGTTCCACCGACACCGCATAGTCCTTGAAGACGTTCTTGATCACATATTGATTGCGCCACATAACACACCTCCATTAAGCACTTAAAAACGGGTGAGAGCGCCCCTGCCACCGGGTACGGGCATCGACGACGAGGCTTGGCTGTTTTTATTAGAAGTCGTACGGCATACAGCGCGAGTACATCCAAAGCAGGCGGATCCCATGACGCGGGCATCAGGGTGTGGAGAGTTTCGGCCTTCAAGGCGCGGCGGGACAACTACCTGATCTGGTAGGTCGTTGGAGAAAGGCCGTCGACAGCCAGTGCCCGGCAGGTTTTTCCAGGCATAAAAAAACGCCGCGTATCTTGCGATACGCGGCGTTCTTCACATCAACACACCGTTAGGCTTGAACCACCGGAATGTTGGCGCTTGCTGCGATTTTACGGAACTCGGCGATCTGGTCGAAGTTCAGGTAGCGGTAGACGTCACTGGCCATGGTGTCCAGTTTCGCTGCGTAGCCCATGTACTCTTCGACGGTCGGCAGGCGACCCAGGGTGGAGGCGACTGCCGCCAGCTCGGCCGATGCCAGGTAGACGTTCGCGCCATCACCCAGACGGTTCGGGAAGTTACGGGTCGAAGTCGATACTACGGTCGAATTCGGCTCAACACGTGCCTGGTTACCCATGCACAGCGAGCAGCCCGGCATTTCCATGCGCGCGCCAGCCTTGCCGTAGATGCCGTAGTAGCCTTCTTCGGTCAGTTGGTGAGCGTCCATCTTGGTCGGCGGCGACAGCCACAGACGGGTTGGCAGCTGACCCTTGACCTGTTCCAGCAGCTTGCCGGCAGCGCGGAAGTGACCGATGTTGGTCATGCACGAACCGATAAACACTTCGTCGATCTTCTCGCCAGCAACGCTGGACAGCAGACGGGCGTCGTCCGGGTCGTTTGGCGCGCAGAGGATTGGCTCGTTGATTTCGGCCAGGTCGATCTCGATGACTTCGGCGTATTCGGCGTCGGCATCGGCTTCCATCAGCTCAGGGTTGGCAACCCAGGCTTCCATCGCTTGGGCACGACGTTCCAGGGTACGCGCATCACCGTAGCCTTCACCGATCATCCAGCGCAGCAGGGTGATGTTGGAGTTCAGGTACTCGGTGACGGAGTCTTTCGACAGCTTGATGGTGCAACCGGCAGCCGAACGTTCGGCCGAGGCGTCGGACAGCTCGAAAGCCTGCTCCAGCGTCAGGTCGTTCAGGCCTTCGATTTCCAGGATGCGGCCGGAGAAGGCGTTTTTCTTGCCTTTCTTCTCAACGGTCAGCAGGCCGGACTGGATTGCGTAGTAAGGAATGGCATGAACCAGGTCACGCAGGGTGATGCCAGGTTTCATCTTGCCTTTGAAACGCACCAGGATCGACTCAGGCATGTCCAGTGGCATTACGCCAGTGGCTGCGGCGAACGCTACCAGGCCAGAACCGGCCGGGAACGAAATGCCCATCGGGAAACGGGTGTGGGAGTCACCACCGGTACCCACGGTGTCCGGCAGCAGCATGCGGTTCAGCCAGCTGTGGATGATGCCGTCGCCTGGACGCAGCGATACACCGCCACGGGTCATGATGAAGTCAGGCAGGGTGTGGTGGGTGGTCACGTCGATCGGCTTTGGATAGGCCGCGGTGTGGCAGAAGGACTGCATCACCAGATCGGTGGAGAAGCCCAGGCACGCCAGGTCTTTCAGTTCGTCACGGGTCATTGGACCGGTGGTGTCCTGGGAACCCACGGTGGTCATCTTCGGTTCGCAGTAGGTACCTGGACGAACGCCTTTGCCTTCCGGCAGGCCGCAGGCCTTGCCGACCATTTTCTGGGCCAGGGTGAAACCCTTGCCAGTGTCGACCGGTGCTTCAGGCAGCTTGAACAGGTCGGTAGGGCCAAGACCCAGCTCAGCGCGAGCCTTGTCGGTCAGGCCACGGCCGATGATCAGCGGGATACGGCCGCCGGCACGGACTTCGTCCAACAGGACCGGGGTCTTCATTTCGAAGGTGGTCAGGACTTCGTCGGTGCCGTGTTTGCAGACTTTGCCAGCATGCGGGTACAGGTCGATCACGTCGCCCATGTGCATGTTGGTGACGTCGAATTCGATTGGCAGTGCGCCAGCATCTTCCATGGTGTTGTAGAAGATGGGAGCGATCTTGCTGCCGAAGCAGAAGCCACCAGCGCGCTTGTTAGGCACGTACGGGACGTCGTCGCCGAAGAACCACAGCACCGAGTTGGTTGCCGACTTACGGGACGAACCGGTACCGACCACGTCACCGACGTAAGCGATCGGGAAGCCCTGGCCGCGCATTTCTTCGATCTGCTTCATCGGGCCGGTCTTGCCTTGCTCGTCCGGCACGATGCCTTCACGGGCCATTTTCAGCATGGCCAGGGCGTGCAGCGGGATGTCAGGACGGGACCAGGCATCGGGAGCAGGGGACAGGTCGTCGGTGTTGGTTTCGCCGGTGACCTTGAACACGCGCAGGCTGATCTTGTCGGCCAGGGTCGGGCGGTTCTTGAACCACTCGCCGTCGGCCCAGGACTGGATCACTTCCTTGGCGTGCGTGTTGCCGTTCTTGGCTTTTTCCGCGACGTCGTGGAATGCATCGAACATCAGCAGGGTGTGCTTGAGCTGGGCAGCAGCAACGGCGGCCAGTTCAGCGTCGTCCAGCAGCTCGACCAGGGTCACGATGTTGTAGCCGCCTTGCATGGTGCCAAGCAGTTCAACCGCGCGCTTTTTGTCGATCAGGGGGGAAGACACTTCGCCCTTGGCCAGGGCAGACAGGAAACCGGCCTTGACGTAGGCAGCTTCGTCAACGCCTGGTGGAATGCGGTTGGTGATCAGGTCAACGAGAAACTCTTCTTCGCCAGCCGGGGGATTTTTCAGCAGCTCGACCAGGCCTGCGGTTTGTTCGGCGTTTAGCGGCTGGGGAACGATACCCAGGGCTGCACGCTCTTCGATATGTTTGCGGTAGGCTTCAAGCACAGTTATTACCCTCATCAGTGGTCCCACGGGACGCTCATCCAGACATGCACGGCACGCATGCGCTCGGGGGCTTTTTGGGCCGTAGAGCCAGCGCTGCCGGCATTTCTCACAGAAGCTGCTTTCAAAGTTTTACGCCTGCAGAACGGAGCTGATGAGGGTTGGTGCTGGTCATTTGGAGGGTAAATAACCAGCGCCAACACCGTTCTGAAGGAACGACTGTGCTCGTGACGCTTTGAAAACAGCTTCCAACGGATTATTTGGCGCCTTACAAGGCCGGATGATTCTACGGCAAAAAATTTCTAAAGGTAAGTTGCCGCAGCAAGTTTGCAGGGTGATGAACCTTAGACAAAGGGCTAACATGGGCCACTGTTTCGCTGATTTGTGCGTTGTCACCCATGCCCAACCAAACCATCAAGACCCCCTGCATCGGCCTGTGCTCCACGGTTTACGGCGATCTCGTGTGCCGCGGCTGCAAGCGTTTCCACCACGAAGTGATCCAGTGGAACGGCTATGGCGAGGAAGAAAAACGCGCAGTTTGGCTGCGGCTTGAGCAACTGCTGGTGCAGGTCATGGCGGGCAAGCTGGAAGTATTCGACCCCAAACGGCTGCGCTGGCAACTCGAACAGCGAAAAATCCGCTTTGTGCCGCACCAGTCGGAATACTGCTGGGCCTACCAGTTGATCGCCCGTGGCGCGCGGGTGATCAACAACCTGGAAGCCTATGGCATGGTGCTGATGCCGGAGTTTCGCGACTGGAACCTGCCGGAACTGCGTGATGCCATTGATCGGGAGTTTTTTATCCTGTCCGAGGCGCATTACCAGCGCTATATCGCCCCTGGCTTCCTCAAGGATGCACTAGGTCACTGACTGTCGCCGATCAACATGTGGGAGCGGGCTTGCCCGCGATGGCGGCGTGTCAGTCAGGCATCTATCAACTGACCCACCGCTATCGCAGGCAAGCCAGCTCCCACTTTTGTTCTGGGGTGTGGCCAAAATATCCTGCCCTGCCAAGATCCCCTGTGGGAGCTGGGGTGTGGCCAAAATATCCTGCCCTGCCAAGATCCCCTGTGGGAGCTGGGGTGTGGCCAAAATATCCTGCCCTGCCAAGATCCCCTGTGGGAGCTGGGGTGTGGCCAAAATATCCTGCCCTGCCAAGATCCCTTGTGGGAGCTGGGGTGTGGCCAAAATATCCTGCCCTGCCAAGATCCCCTTTGGGAACTGGGGTGTGGCCAAAATATCCTGCCTTGCCAAGATCCCCTTTGGGAGCTGGGGTGTGGTCAAAATATCCTGCCCTGCCAAGATCCCTTGTGGGAGCGGGCTTGCCCGCGATAGCGCCAGTTCAGTCAGGGATGTATCAACTGACTCACCGCCATCGCGAGCAAGCCCGCTCGAACATGTCTGATCTTCACTGTGCCTTGCTGGCCAGTTCCTCCAGGTGGTCGATGATGCTCTGGGGCTTGAGTACCAGCACATCGCTCTCCAGCGCATCCAGCACCACTTCCGCCGTATTGCCGATCAGCGCCCCGGAAATCCCGGTGCGTGCCACGGTGCCAATGATCGTGACGGCCGCCCTCAACTTATAGGCGGTATGGGGGATCAGCACATCCGCCGGGCCTTCTTCGATATGCAGGCGGCTGTCGTCAATGTCGAATTCGGCCTGGAACGCCTTGCACTGCTCGCGATAGCGCGCCTCGATGGTTTCCTTGAGCTGGAACACCGGATCGGCTGCCGACAGCATGGGCGAGGGATGGGCGCTGATGACATGCAACTGGCCCTTGGCCAGGCTGGCGATGTCAAAGCCATGGTCGATGATGGCCGCGTGCAGGTCTTTATGCTCGTTATCCAGGTTGCCCACGTCGATGGCCGCCAGGATCACCCCGTCGGTCCATGGGGTCGCGGTCTTGACCAACAGCACAGCGGCCGGGCACAAGCGCAGCAGTTTCCAGTCCGCCGGCGTCAGCAGGGCCTTTTTCAGCGGGCTGTCGGGGTAGTGCTGCTTGATCACCAGTGCGCAACCTTCGGCCTGCTGCACACCGATGATGGTTTCGTGCAGGTTGTTGTTCCAGGCCAGTTCGGTTGTGACGTTGTAGCCATCGGCCGACAATTGCTCTTTGAGCAAGGCCAATAGCGCCGAATGCTCATGCTTTTTGTCGCACACCAGCAGATGCAAATGAGCGCCTGTCACCCCAGCGATCAGCTTGGCGCGCTTGAGGGCCAGGCTTTCCGAGTGTTCGGGCTCAATGATCACCAGGATTTTGCCAATTTCGTTCATGAGCGAGATCTCCAAGGGTGGGAAGGGCAAGGCTTCGAACAACTATAGTTGTTGCCCGCCGTACAGCATGTTGATGCACATCAAGCCCCGTGACTGGTGGTCTGCGGCGGGGTCGGTATAATCGGCGGCCTTTTGTGACCCTTTGCCCGTGAGCCCGATGAACCTGCCCGAAATCCATGACTTCCTCGGTTGCCGCACCCCCGATGCCTGGGTCCAGGCCGCACTGGCCGACCAGGAAACCCTGCTGATCGACCACAAAAACTGCGAATTTAAGGCCGCCAGCACGGCCTTGAGCCTGATTGCCAAGTACCACTCCCATGTCGACCTGATCAACATGATGTCGCGCCTGGCCCGCGAAGAGCTGGTGCACCATGAGCAAGTCATGCGCCTGATGAAAAAGCGCAAGATCGAGCTGCGCCAGCTGCATGCCAGCCGCTATGCCTCGGGTTTGCGCAAGGTGGTACGCAGCCACGAACCGGTGAAGCTGGTGGACACCCTGGTGGTCGGGGCGTTTATCGAAGCGCGCAGTTGCGAGCGTTTCGAAGCACTGGTGCCGCATTTGGACGAAGAACTCGGCAAGTTCTACTTTGGCCTGCTGAAAAGCGAGGCACGGCATTTCCAGGGCTATCTGAAGCTGGCCTATCAATACGGTGATGCCAAGGATGTTGCCCAGGTCATCGAGCGGGTGAGGGCGGCCGAGCAGGAATTGATCGAATCACCCGATATCGAGTTCCGCTTTCACAGTGGCGTGCCAGCCTGAGGCCACGGCCACGCCGATCAGCGCGGTGATCCCGGTCAGCAGCAGGATCACCGTTTGCGTGCCAAAAGGTGCCGCCAGCACGGCAATTGCCAGGCCCGCCAATGGCTGCGCGAGGTTATTGAACAAGGTGATCACGCCCACCGTCTTGCCGAAATCCTGCACGGGAATGACCCGCTGACGGGTGCTGCGCATGTACACGTTGAACATCTTGTCGAAACCGGTGACCAGCAGAAAGCCCAGGGTGTACAGCCAGAGGTTGGGACTGATCGCCATGATCAATGCCCCAAGCGCAATCACCGAATACGACAGCCCGCCCAGCACTTTCAACGCCAGGCTCGAGCGCGCCAGGTAAAACAGGATGACGATGGTCACCACCGCGCCGGCGGCCTGCAGCAGTGCATAGGCATCCTTGTCGGCCGCGTAGAGGCCGGTCACCATGGCGGCGGAGGTGGCCAGCGTCACGCCAATAATCAAATTCACGCCGACTGCCAGGGCGATAATGCGCTTGAGCTCCGCCAGGTTACGGATATGCCCGAGCGCGATGCGTAGCGGTTGCAGCCAGATATCCCGGTGTTGCGCGTGGTTTTCGAGATTCACCGTGGTAGTGCGCTGCCAAACCAGCATTGCCAGGTCTGCCAGCACAAACAGCCCGGCAATCCCCAGCACCACCCAATGCCAGGCCCACACCTCCAGCATCAGCGCAGCAATCAGTGGCCCTAGCACCAGGCCGCTCTGGTCGGCGATTTGCGAGTAGGAGAGGGTCTTGGCGTAGGTGTAATGCTTGAAAATATGCGGCATGACGACTTCTCGCGCCATGATGCCCTGGGTCGTCAGCACTCCACACAGCGCCGACAGGATCACCAGCCAATGGATGCCGCCGAACATCGCGTACAGCGCCACGGCCACTAGGCACGCCAGCGCTCGGTAGGCCTGGCTGATATGCAGGATGCGCACGGGCGAAAACTTGTCGCACAATGCCCCGCACACCGGGAACGCCAGGTATCGCGGCAGCGACTCGATAAAGAACGCCAGCCCGGCCCACGCTACGCTGTTGGTGGTCTGAAATACGATCAGCGGCACGATAAACAGCAGAATCTGGTCCGCCAGCCGGGACAGGAACAGCGAAACAAAGAACGCCAGGTAATCCTTGCGCATACAACTCCCTGTGGGTGGCGTTAAACATTGCAGGCTAATTGTTAAAAACTCTTAAAAACATGAAGCTTCGTCAGCCGCTGCTGGCCAGGCGCTTTTGCCGGACAGCTTGCCACCTATAATGCTCGCTCTTCAATCCGCTTTTGCACACTGAGAACGTATGGAAAACCTGGGTCTGGGCAAGGTCCTACTCGTTGAGGACGATGAGAAGCTGGCAGGGCTGATCGCGCATTTTCTGTCACAGCATGGCTTTGAAGTGCGCGTGGTGCACCGGGGCGATGAGGCGTTGGCGGTGTTCCTGGCGTTCAAACCGAAGATCGTCGTGCTCGACCTGATGCTGCCGGGCCAGAGCGGCCTGCATGTGTGTCGCGAGATCCGCAATGTGTCCGACACCCCCATCGTGATCCTCACCGCCAAGGAAGACGACCTGGACCATATCCTCGGCCTGGAATCCGGCGCCGATGACTATGTGATCAAACCGATCAAGCCGCCGGTGTTGCTGGCACGCCTGCGCGCCTTGCAGCGCCGCCATCTGCCCGAGCCGACGGTGCGTGGTTCCCTGGCGTTCGGCCAACTGGCGATTGACCGCAGTTGTCGGGGGGTAAGCCTGGGTGACGAGAAGATCGACCTGACCACCATGGAGTTCGAGCTGCTGTGGCTGCTGGCCAGCAGCGCGGGCAAGATCCTCTCGCGGGACGATATCCTCAACCGCATGCGCGGGATCGCCTTCGATGGGCTCAACCGCAGTGTCGATGTGTATATCAGCAAGCTGCGCAACAAGCTCAATGACAACCCCCGCGAGCCGGTGTGCATCAAGACCATCTGGGGCAAGGGCTACCTGTTCAACCCGTTTGCCTGGGAGGCCTAGCCCGATGCTGCGCCTGTTTCTGCGTCTGTACATCATCCTGGCCCTGGGCCTGGCCGGGGCAATCTGGCTGGTGAACTACACCTTCGACGAATTGCTGCCCGAAGCCAACGAAACCTACAACCGCGAAGCCATGCGCGGCCCGGCCTACGGCCTGGTGGAGCAGTTGCGCCCGCTGCCGGCTGGCGTGGCCCGCGAGGCACGCCTGGCCGAGCTGCAGCAGCACTATGGCCTGCGCCTGGCCTTGATTGCCCGGGACGCTGCGGCACTCACCTCCCGCGAGCAACAATTGCTGACTGACGGCAAGCTGGTGGTGCGCGGCGACTTTATGGAGTTCATCACCGAAATCGACGGTGGCGCGCAGCTGCTTCAGATCAAGCTGCCGGTGGAGCCGCGCTGGCTGTACCTGTGGGCCTATAGCTTGTTGGGCCTGTGCCTGGCGATTGTCCTGTATTTCTGGGTACGCCCGCACTGGCGCGACCTGGAGCATATCCGCCTGGCGGCCCAGCGATTTGGTGACAATGACCTGGGCTCGCGCATCCTCCTGCCACGGCGCTCGAGCGTGCGCGAGTTGGCCGGGCACTTCAACCAGATGGCCGAGCGCATCGAACACCTGATCGCCAATCAGCGCGAGCTGACCAATGCGGTGTCCCATGAACTGCGCACGCCGATTGCGCGCTTGTCGTTTGAACTCGACCAACTCAAACAGGAGGCCGATCCGCGCCAGAGCCGCGCGTTGATCGGCGATATGTACGCCGACCTAGGCGAACTGGAGGACATGGTTTCCGAACTGTTGACCTACGCCAGCCTTGAACGTGGCGCGACACAGGTCACCCGCGAGAACATCGAGGCCCACAGCTGGCTCGACAGTGTGATCGGCAGTGTGGCCCTGGAAGCCGAGGCCGAAGGCGTGCAACTGTCCCTGGGCACCTGTGAAGTCGACTTCATCCAGATCGAACCGCGGTTTATGGCACGCGCGGTGATCAACCTGCTGCGCAATGCCATTCGTTACGCCGAGCATCGGGTCGAGGTGTCGCTGGTCAAGTTCGGCAGTGGTTATGAAGTACGCGTCTGCGACGACGGTCCCGGCGTACCCGAGGACGGCCGGGAGAAAATCTTCCAACCCTTTATGCGCCTGGACGCCAGCCGCGACCGCCGCACCGGCGGCTTTGGCCTGGGCCTGGCGCTGGTGCAGCGGGTCAGCCAGTGGCATGGCGGGCAGGTGCAGGTGCTGGACTCGCAGTGGGGCGGGGCGTCGTTCCGGATGACTTGGGCGTACGCCGACTAACCTTTTGCAAACTCATAAAGGTTGTAAATGTGGGGGCTGGCGGGTGTGGAAGCTGGCTAGTCGGGTCGCCGCCTCGCTGCGATGGTCGTAAACGATGACGTTGGGTACCTGACACTCTGTGGCGATCTATTGGGCCGCCATCGCAGGCAAGCCAGCTCCCACAGGGGAATGCAGCTTCGCGCTCTGGCTTTGCTGTTGCTCTGCTTTTGATCTTGATCTCAGGCGCCCCGTTAAACCACGATGGCCGCAGGCAGGTATTGCGCAGTGGGCACCCCGGCATGGATGCCGGGTAGCCGCGACACGGCCATGGATGGCCGATCGCGGCGGGCCCACGGAGCAATGCCTGACTGCGGGCATGCCGAGCCTAGGCGAGGCACCGAGTGGTGGGGCAAAAGCGTTTTGCTTACTTTGGCGCTTCTCCAAAGTGAGCCGCCGTAAGGGCGGAACCAATAGCCGCCGTGACCGCAGCAACGGATATGTACACCCCCCCCCCAACAACCCAAAAAGAGCGAATGACCATCGCAGCAATGGAGCGACCGGCAAGCCAGCCCCCCCCCTGTCTGATCGGGTTTGCAAATCAAAAGCTGTAGTTCAGCACACCCATCACCGAGGTTTGCATCCGGCGTTCCACAATCGGGCTTTTGCCGGTATCCCCCGACAAATACTGCACATCCAGCAAGGTAGAGAAGGTTGTGTGGTCGCCCAGCGGCACGCTCCAATCGAGGTTCAAGCCCCGGCTGACCATCCCACCCTTGGCGTCATACGCGCGAAAGCGGCTGTGCTGGGCCTGGCCGGGGGTGACGCCGTACCAGGTGCGCACATAGTTGCCATCGCCAAAGAGGCTATTGAGGCTGGCGTCCACGGTGCCGTAGTCACCGTCATACAGGTTGGTGCCAATGCTCAGCTCCAGGGAGGTAAACGCCTTGCCGCTGTCTTTTTTATCGTCTTGCTCCAGCGCATGTTCCAGGGTCGCGCCCAGCACGGCCGTGCCCAAGGTGTAGCTGGCACTCACACCGAACTGCGGTCGCGACTTGATTTGGCCCATGCCCTTGAGCCGGTCGGAGCCCAGGCTGGTGCTTTTCTTCTGGTCCTTGCGCGCAGTGCTGGCGCCGACATAGGCACTGAAACTGAGGTTGTCATCCTCATAACCCCAGCCCAGCCCCTTGTTGGTATCGAGAAAAATCCCCCACGGGCTGACGACGTTTGCGCCCAGCAATGGCGCGGTCATACGCTCATTGCTGCCGCTGTAACGCGGCAGGTTGGCCGCCCCGGCTTGCAGGCTGTATTGCCAGTCGGCGGCGGCTGACAGTTGGGTGCAGGTGATCAGGCACACAGAAGTGGCAGCGAGGTAAATCGTTTTTGAACGCATGATGGCCTTCGTCATTCCAAGGAAGGCTCAAATCCTAGGGACGGCGTGGGCAGGGGTCTTTGACAGCTTTGTCGGGAAACTGTCAAAGACTGTTAAGTGGGGGCGCAACGCCCAGCGCCCAAACGCCGCACCGCCCCCAGACTTGATTTCAATCAAGGGCTCACTGGCCAGCTGCCACCTACCATCGACTTCATATTCCGGCCGTTGAAGTCAGTGAGCCCATGAACCGCACCAAGCCCTCGGCCCTCGCTACCCTGGCCGCAAGTCCCGTCACCTGGTTGGTTGTCCTGGTGCTGCTGTTCAGCCTGGCCGGCCCGGCCCAGGCCAAGTCCTACGGCGCGATTGAACAACAGCGCATCGACAAGATTTTCCCGCAGACCGACGCCATTTCCGCCGCCGAAGGCAAGTTCAAGGTGCGCACGCTGTCGGCCAAAGGCGCGGTCATCGGCTATGTGTTCCAGAGCCTGGACGTGGTGGACATCCCGGCGTATTCCGGCAAACCGATCAACACCCAGGTGATCCTCGACCCGGCCGGGGTGATCCGTGATGCCTATGTGTTGGAGCACCACGAGCCGATTCTGTTGATCGGCATTCCCGAGGCCAAGCTGCATGACTTCACCGCCCGCTATAGCGGGATCAACGTCAAGCAACGGGTGGTGGTGGGGCACTCCAGCGACAGCCAGGCGGTGACTGTGGATGCGGTGGCCGGCGCTACTGTCACGGCCATGGTGGTCAATGAGGTGATCATGCGCGCCGCCCACGAGGTGGCGGTGTCGCTCAAGCTGATCGAGGACAAGGCCAGTACCGCGCAGAAAGTCGCGTTGGTGCGCGCTGACCTGTTCGAGCCGGCCAACTGGGCGCAGTTGACCGGCAACGGCGCGGTGCGCCGCCTGCACCTGACGCGCGGGCAAGTGGACGCGGCCTTCAAGGGCACCGAGGCCGAAGGCGTGGAAGTGGCGGCGCCGGGGCAGGTCGACGAGACCTTTATTGACCTGTATGTGGCCGATCTCAACGCGCCGACCATCGGCCGCAACGTATTGGGAGACGCGCAATACCGGGTGCTGATGCAGGGCCTCAAGCCCGGCGAGCAGGCCATTGCGGTGCTGGGGCGTGGGTTGTTTTCGTTCAAGGGCTCGGGCTACGTGCGCGGCGGGATTTTTGATCGGGTGCAATTGCGCCAGTTCGGCAATGTCATCAGCTTCCGCGATATGGACCACCAGCGCCTGTATGACGTGTTCGCCGAGGGCATGCCCGAGTTCGACGAGATGTCGGTGTTTATCGTGCGCCCCCAGGCCGGGTTCGACCCTGGCTCGGCCTGGACCCTGGAACTGCTGGTACGGCGCCAGACCGGCCCGGTCAGCGGCACCTTCAGCAGTTTTGAATTGCCCTACCAGATGCCCGAGGCGTATCTGGAGCGCCCGTTGCCGACCGCCGCCGAGCAGGCTGCCATCGACGAAGCGAATCGGCCGATGTGGCTGACGATCTGGTACCAGAAACACGTGCAGATCCTGATCCTGGGCGCAGCCCTGGTACTGCTGACGGTGATTCTGTTTTTGCAGGACAGCCTGGCCCGGCGTCCGCGCCTGTTGCATTGGGTACGCCGTGGCTACCTGCTGTTTACCGTGGTGTTTATCGGCTGGTACGCCCTGGGGCAGCTGTCGGTGGTCAATGTGCTGACCTTTGTGCATGCGCTGTTCCAGCAGTTCCGCTGGGAGCTGTTCCTCACCGACCCGCTGATCTTCATGCTCTGGGTATTCACCGCCGCCAGCATCCTGCTGTGGGGCCGAGGTGTGTTCTGCGGCTGGTTGTGCCCGTTCGGGGCGCTGCAGGAGTTGATCAACGAGGCGGCGCGCAGGCTCAAGGTGCGCCAGTTCGAGCTGCCGTTTGCCGTGCATGAGCGGCTGTGGGCGATCAAGTATTTGATCCTGCTGGGGCTGTTTGGCTTGTCTCTGGAGTCGATGGCCACCGCCGAGCGGTTTGCCGAAGTGGAGCCGTTCAAGACCGCCATCACCCTGCATTTCGATCGCCAGTGGTGGTTCGTGCTGTACGCGGTGGCGCTGCTGGTGATCAACCTGTTCACGCGCAAAGTCTACTGCCGCTACATCTGCCCGCTGGGCGCCGCGCTGGCGATCCCCAGCAAGTTCAGGCTGTTCGACTGGCTCAAACGGCGCAAAGAGTGTGGCGATCCGTGCCAGTTGTGCGCCAAGGAATGCGAGATCCAGGCGATTCATCCCGACGGCCATATCAACGCCAATGAATGCCACTACTGCCTGGATTGCCAGATAACTTGGCACAACGACCACAAATGCCCGCCACTGATCAACAAGCGCAAGAAACGCAACAAGGCCGCACCCGCCACTGGGCAATTGATCCCGGTGGTGCAGGTGGCGGTGCCTGAATGACGGCCTTGGGCACTCACTTTTCCCATCTGGAGCACATCATGAACGACAGCGAATCGAAAAAAGCCGGGGCCACCCCGGAACCTGAAGGCATGAGCCGGCGTGGCTTCCTTGGCACCGGCGCAGTCACCGGCGCGGTGCTGGCAGGGGCCTCGGCCCTCGGCGGTACGGTGTTTACCCGCGAGTCCTTTGCGGCGGCGGCCAAAGAAGCCAAGTCGAAGATCCATGTGGGCCCAGGGGAGCTGGATCAGTACTACGGTTTCTGGAGCGGCGGCCACCAGGGTGAGGTGCGGGTACTCGGTGTGCCGTCGATGCGTGAATTGATGCGTATCCCGGTGTTCAACGTCGATTCCGCCACCGGCTGGGGCCTGACCAACGAGAGCAAGCGCATCCTGGGCGAGGGCGCCAAGTACCAGAACGGCGATTGCCATCACCCGCACCTGTCCACCACCGATGGCCGCTACGACGGCAAATACCTGTTTATCAACGACAAGGCCAACACCCGCGTGGCGCGGATCCGCCTGGACATCATGAAGTGCGACAAGATCGTCACCGTGCCCAACGCCCAGGCGATCCACGGCCTGCGCCTGCAAAAGGTGCCGTACACCAAGTACGTGTTCTGCAACGCCGAGTTCATCATCCCGCACCCCAATGACGGCCACACCTTCGACCTGCAGGACAAGAACAGCTTCACTATGTTCAACGCGATCGACGCCGAGAAGATGGAAATGGCCTTCCAGGTCATCGTTGACGGCAACCTCGACAACGCCGACATGGACTACACCGGCAAATACGCGGCGGCCACCTGCTACAACTCGGAGAAAGCCTCCGACCTGGGCGGCATGATGCGCAACGAGCGCGACTGGGTGGTGGTGTTCAACATCCCGCGCATCGAGGCGGCGATCAAGGCCGGCAAGTTCATCAACCTCGACGGCGTCAAGGTGCCGGTGGTGGACGGGCGCAAGGGCGATGATGGCAAGGACAGCGAATTCACCCGCTATATCCCGGTGCCGAAGAACCCCCACGGCTGCAACACCTCGCCGGACGGCAAGTACTTTATCGCCAACGGCAAGCTGTCGCCGACCTGCACCATCATTGCCATCGACAAGCTCGACGACCTGTTCAGCGACAAGATCAAAGACCCGCGCGGCGTGGTGGTCGGCGAGCCGGAGCTGGGCCTGGGCCCGCTGCACACCACCTACGATGGCCGGGGCTTTGCCTACACCACGCTGTTTATCGACAGCCAGGTGGTCAAGTGGAACATCGCCGAAGCCATCCGTGCCTACGGCGGCGAGAAGGTCAACTACATCAAGCAGAAGCTCGATGTGCACTACCAACCCGGCCACAACCACGCCTCGCTCACCGAGACCCGGGATGCCGACGGCCAATGGCTGGTGGTCCTGAGCAAATTCTCCAAGGACCGCTTCCTGCCGACCGGCCCGCTGCACCCGGAAAACGACCAGTTGATCGACATCTCGGGCGATGAAATGAAACTGGTCCACGACGGCCCGACCTTCGCCGAACCCCACGACTGTGTGATGGCGCGGCGCGACCAGATCAAGACCAAGAAAATCTGGGAACGCAACGACCCCTTCTTCGCCGAAACCGTGGCCATTGCGGCCAAGGACGGGATCAAGCTGGAGACCGATAACAAGGTGATCCGCGACGGCAAGAAAGTGCGGGTGTACATGACGTCCATGGCGCCGACCTATGGCCTGACGGAGTTCACCGTCAAGCATGGCGATGAGGTCACCGTGACCATCACCAACATCGACCAGATCGAGGACGTGACCCACGGCTTTGTCATGACCAACCATGGCGTGAGCATGGAAATCAGCCCGCAGCAGACCTCTTCCATCACCTTCATTGCCGATAAACCGGGGCTGCATTGGTACTACTGCAGCTGGTTCTGCCATGCGCTGCATATGGAGATGGTGGGGCGGATGTTGGTCGAGCGGGCTTAACGGCGAGCACCAACCAATGTGGGAGCGGGCTTGCCCGCGATAGCGGCGGTTCAGCCACTGTTTTTGGTGGCTGGTACACCGCCATCGCAGGCAAGCCAGCTCTCACACCAGATCTGTGTCGCTCCACAGATTGGGCTTTGATCAAAAGGAAGACTCCGTGGCTCGACCCCGCACGTTATGGACCGGGTGTGTGTGGCTGCTATTTTCGGCCGCCGCCGGCGCTGCTGTACTGCCCATTACCGACCTGCCTTTGGTCGCCGCAGGCCCGCAGCACTGGCGCCTGCCTGCCGGTGACTACCAGGGCTCCTTCAGCATCGACCAACCCCTGCAATTGACCTGCGAACCCGGTGCGGTGATCCACAGCCAGGGCCTGGGCAATGGCTTGCTGATCAACGCTGCCGACGTCACCGTCGAGGGCTGTACCTTCCTCGACTGGGGCCATGACCTCACCGCGATGAACGCCGCCATCTTCATCCAGCCCAAGGCCCACGGCGCCCTGATCAAGAATAACCGCCTGCACGGCCAGGGTTTTGGTGTGTGGGTCGATGGCACGGCGGATGTGAGCGTGATCGACAACCAGATCCAGGGCGACCCGACCATGCGCTCCCAGGACCGGGGCAATGGCATCCACCTGTACGCAGTCAAAGGCGCGCGGGTGATCGGCAACCACGTGCGCGATGCCCGCGATGGCATCTACATCGACACCTCCAACGGCAACCTGCTGCAAGGCAACACCCTGGAAGACCTGCGCTACGGCATCCACTACATGTTCGCCAACGACAACCAGGTGCTCGGCAATATTACTCGCCGCACCCGCACCGGCTATGCGCTGATGCAAAGCCGCAAGCTGACGGTGATCGGCAATCGCTCCGAGGAGGATCAGAACTACGGGATCCTGATGAACTACATCACCTATTCCACCTTGCGCGACAACGTGGTCAACGACGTGCGCGACGGCACAACCGGCGACACCATGATCACCGGGGCCGAAGGCAAGGCGCTGTTTATCTACAACTCGCTGTTCAACAGCATCGAACACAACCACTTCGGGCACAGCGCGGTGGGCATTCACCTCACGGCCGGCTCCGAAGACAACCGGATTGCCAACAATGCCTTTGTCGGCAACCAGCGCCAGGTCAAGTACGTGGCCACCCGCTTGCAGGAATGGTCGGCAGATGGCCGCGGCAATTACTGGAGCGACTACCTGGGCTGGGACCGCAATAACGACGGCCTCGGGGATGTGGCCTACGAGCCCAACGATAACGTCGACCGCCTGCTGTGGTTGTATCCCCAGGTGCGCCTGTTGATGAACAGCCCCGGCATCGAGTTGCTGCGCTGGGTGCAGCGGGCGTTTCCGGTGATCAAGTCGCCGGGGGTGATGGACAGCCATCCGCTGATGCAAGACCCCACGCTTTCCCTGCTCAAGGAGCCTGCATGATGCCCGTTGTCGAAATCGAAGGCGTGACCCAGCGTTATGGGCACGCCACTGTGCTGCACGACTTGAGCCTGAGCCTGGCGCCCGGGGAAGTGCTGGGCCTGTTCGGCCATAACGGCGCGGGCAAGACCACCAGCATGAAACTGATCCTCGGCTTGTTGCAGGCAAGCAGTGGTCAGGTGCGGGTGTTCGGTCGCGCGCCCAGCGACCCTCATGTGCGGCAGATGCTCGGCTACTTGCCGGAAAACGTCACGTTCTACCCGCAACTCAGCGGCCTGGAAACCTTGCAGCATTTCGCCCGGCTCAAGGGCGCGCCGATGAGCCAGGTCCAGACCCTGCTCGAAGACGTCGGCCTGACGGTGGCGGCACGGCGGCGGGTCAAGACCTATTCCAAGGGCATGCGCCAGCGCCTCGGCCTGGCCCAGGCCCTGCTTGGCGAGCCGCGCCTGCTGCTGCTCGACGAGCCCACCGTGGGCCTCGACCCGATTGCCACCCAGGACCTGTATCGCTTGCTCGACCGCCTGCGCGGGCAGGGCACCAGCATCATTCTCTGCTCCCATGTGTTGCCCGGTGTGGAGGCCCATATCAACCGCGCCGCCATCTTGACCCAGGGCCGTCTGCTGGCCCTCGGCACCCTGGCGGCGTTGCGCGAAGAGGCCGGGCTGCCCACCCTGATCCGCAGCAGCGGCCTGCAACGTGCGGCGCACTTGCAAAAACGCTGGAGCGAGGCTGGCCACGTGACCCAGCGCTGGGGCGCGGAAGGGCTGCAAGTGGCGGCGTTGAATGGCAATAAATTGGACCTGCTGCGCCAGTTGCTCGACCAGGACAGCCCCAGCGATGTGGAAATTGTCGTGCCGTCCCTGGAAGACCTGTATCGCCATTACATGGACAGCCCTGTGGAGCGTACCCAATGACGCCAATCTGGAACATGGCCCGCAAAGAATTCAGCGATGGCCTGCGCAACCGTTGGTTATTGGCCATCAGCCTGCTGTTTGCGGTGCTGGCCATCGGCATTGCCTGGCTCGGGGCCGCGGCGTCCGGGCAACTGGGCTTTACCTCGATCCCGGCGACCATCGCCAGCCTGGCCAGCCTGGCGACCTTCCTGATGCCGTTGATTGCGCTGCTGCTGGCCTATGACGCGATTGTCGGCGAGGACGAAAGCGGCACCTTGCTGCTATTGCTCACCTATCCCCTGGGGCGCGGGCAGATCCTGCTCGGCAAGTTTGTCGGGCACGGGTTGATCCTGGCGCTGGCGACCTTTATCGGATTCGGCTGCGCCATGCTCGCCATTGCGCTGCTGGTGGATGACGTCGAGTTCAGCCTACTGCTCTGGGCCTTTGGCCGGTTCATGCTGACCTCGACCTTGCTTGGCTGGGGCTTTTTGGGGCTGGCGTATGTGTTGAGCAGCGTCTCGGCGGAGAAATCCACGGCGGCCGGCTTGGCCCTGGGGGTGTGGTTCTTTTTTGTGTTGGTCTTCGACCTGGCGTTGCTGGCGCTGCTGGTGCTCAGCGAAGGCCAGTTCAGCCCGACGCTGCTGCCCTGGCTGTTGCTGTTCAACCCGGCGGATGTGTACCGCCTGATCAACCTGTCGGGTTTCGATGCCGGCCCCGCGTCCATGGGCGTAATGGCCCTGGGCGCAGACCTGGCGGTGCCGGAGGCGGCGTTGTGGCTGTGCCTGGCGGCGTGGGTCGCCGGGCCATTGGTCTGGGCCTATTGGCTGTTCGGCCGGCGCGCGGCATGAATTTTTTATCGGTGGAGCATGTAAGCATGAAGATGGGGTTGGTTTTACTGTTGAGCCTGCTGTTGGTCGGTTGTGACAAACCGGTGGCGGCGGGGGCGGGTGACGGGCCGGTGGCGTTCCATCCTGCAGATGAGTGCCATGTGTGTGGCATGGTGATCAGCGAGTTCCCGGGGCCCAAGGGCGAGGTGGTGGAGCAGGGCGCGGCGAAGAAGTTTTGCTCTACGGCAGAAATGCTCGGCTGGTGGTTGCAGCCGGAAAACCATCATGCCCAGTCCAAGCTGTATGTGCATGACATGGGGCGCAGCCATTGGGATACCCCGGACGATGCCCATCTGATCGACGCCAAGACCGCCTACTACGTGCTCGGCACCGGGCTCAAGGGCGCCATGGGCGTGGTGCTGGCCTCGTTTGCCGAGCAGGCGGTGGCGCAGAAAATCGCGGCCGATACCGGCGGGCGGGTGCTGCGTTTCGAGGAGATTGACCTGGCTCTGTTGCAGCAGCCGAATGGCATGGGCCATAGCGGTCATTGAGCCCCCCTGTGGGAGCGGGTTTGCCCTAACGCCGATCAGTTAAGCGAACGCAATGCTCAAAGCAGTGAATATCAAATGTGGGAGCGGGCTTGTCGGATCGCCGCATCGCCGCGAAGACGTCGGCCCAGCAAGCATTGATGTTGACTGACCCACTGCTTTCGCGAGCAAGCCCGCTCCCACAGGGGTGTATAGCTTCGTGCTCGCTCCTAGCGGTTGACCAATTTCGCCGGCAACGCAATCACCAACAAACAACTGAGCAGCAAGCTGGCGGCAAAGAACCACATGGCCCCGGCGCTGCTGCCGGTGATATCTATCGCCAGGCCCATCAACGAGTTACTGACCAGCCCGGCGATATTCGCCAGGGAGCAGGCCAGGGCAAAGCCGGTGGCCGCCGCGGTGCCGGTGAGGAAGGTCGCCGGCAGGCTGAAAAACACCGGTACGGCGCCGAGGATTGCTGCCGAGGCCACGGCAAACAGGGCCACGGTGGCGACCACGTTATGGGTGAAGAACGTGCTGCCGGCCATGGCCACGGCGCCCACCACAAACGGCACGATAATGTGCCAACGGCGCTCGCGGTGTTTGTCGGAGCTGGCGCCGATCAGCAGCATGCCGGCCAGCGCGGCCACACTGGGCAGGGCGGTGAGCAGGCCGATATGGAAGGTGTCGCTGATCCCCGCGTTGCGGATCAGGGTCGGCATCCAGAAACCCATGGCGTAGGCACTGAGCAGGATCGAAAAGTCGATCCCGCCAAGCATCCACACCTTGAGGTTGAAGAACCCTTCGCGAAAACGCCGTGGGCTTTGACTGGCCTGGCTGTCATCGGCCTGCAACTGCTGTTGCAGCAGGGTCTTTTCGGCGGCTGACAACCATTTGGCCTGGTGATAGGTATTGGGCAACACCCAGAACGCCAATACCCCCAACAGCACGCTGGGCAAGGCTTCAAGCAGGAACAGCCACTGCCAGCCGCGCAGGCCACCGATCTGGTCGAAGTGGCCCATGATCCAGCCGGACAACGGCCCGCCAATCACACTGGACAGCGGCAGGCCGATCATGAACAGCGCAATCACCCGGCCCCGGCGATGGGTGGGGAACCAGGTGGTCAGGTAATACAACACCCCCGGCAGGAACCCGGCTTCGGCGACGCCCAGCAAAAACCGCAGCACATAGAACTGCGTGGTGGAGGTGACCAGCAACGTGCAAGCCGACAGCAGGCCCCAGGTGATCATGATGCGCGCAATCCAGATCCGCGCGCCGACGCGCTCCAGGATCAGGTTGCTGGGTACTTCAAACAGGATATAGCCGACAAAAAACAGGCCGGCGCCCAGGCCGAACGCGGTTTCGCTGAACTGCAGCTGGTCTTGCATCTGCAACTTGGCAAAACCGATGTTGATGCGGTCCAGGTAGGCAGCCAGGTAGCAGAAGCACAGGAACGGGATCAGCTTCCAGGTGATCTTGTGGTACAGCGCGTGAATCGGGTCGGCGACCGTGGGCATCGGTGTGTCTCAGGGCAATGAGGAGGGCGGGGCGAATATAGCATTCCGTCACCGACACGCTCTGTCTGAAACGCGCCACCTGACTGGGGTTGCCGTGCGAAAGAAGCTACGTTTAATGCTTCTAATAAACAGAGTATCCACGGATGAACTACCAACCCCTTACCCGAACCTTGATAGCGACGGCCCTGGTCCTGACATTCAGTGGCGTGCAGGCCGCCTCCCAGGCCCCGGTGGCCGGCGAAAACGGCATGGTGGTGACGGCCCAGCATCTGGCCACCCATGTGGGGGTGGACGTGCTGAAGGCTGGCGGTAACGCCGTGGACGCGGCAGTGGCGGTGGGGTACGCCCTGGCGGTGGTCTACCCGGCTGCGGGCAACCTCGGCGGCGGTGGTTTCATGACCGTGCAACTGGCGGACGGGCGCAAGACCTTCCTCGACTTCCGTGAAAAAGCGCCGCTGGCGGCCACTGCCGACATGTACCTGGACAAGGATGGCAATGTCGTCCCCGGCCTCAGCGCCAAGGGCCACCTGGCGGTCGGCGTGCCCGGCACCGTCTCCGGGATGGAACTGGCCCTGAGCAAATACGGCACCCTCAAACGTGCCCAAGTGATCGCACCGGCGATCAAGCTCGCGGAAGACGGCTTTGCCCTCGACCAGGGCGATATCGACATGCTGCACAGCGCCACCGAAGAGTTCAAAAAAGACCAGGACCTGCGTGGCATCTTTCTCAATAAAGGCGAGCCGCTGCAGGTCGGGCAGAAGCTGGTGCAAAAAGACCTGGCCCGGACCCTGCGGGAAATTTCCGCCAAGGGCACCGATGGCTTCTACAAAGGTTGGGTGGCCAAGGCCATCGTCGATTCCAGCCAGGCCGGCAAGGGCATCATCGCCCAGGCCGACCTGGACAAATACCAGACCCGCGAACTGGCACCCATCGAGTGCGACTACCGTGGCTACCACGTGGTCTCGGCACCACCACCGAGCTCGGGCGGCCTGGTGATCTGCCAGATCATGAATATCCTCGAAGGCTACCCCATGGCCGAACTGGGCTACGGCTCGGCCCAGGGCACCCATTACCAGATCGAAGCCATGCGCCACGCCTACGTCGACCGCAACAGTTACTTGGGCGACCCCGACTTCGTGCAGAACCCGGTGGAACACCTGTTGGACAAGGACTACGCGGCCAAACTGCGCGCCGCCATCGACCCGCAAAAAGCCGGCGACTCCATGGCCATCAAACCCGGCGTTGCGCCCCATGAAGGCAGCAACACCACCCATTACTCCATCGTCGACAAATGGGGCAACGCGGTATCGGTGACCTACACCCTCAACGACTGGTTCGGCGCCGGCGTCATGGCCAGCAAGACCGGGGTCATCCTCAACGACGAAATGGACGACTTCACCGTCAAAGTCGGCGTGCCCAATATGTACGGGCTGGTCCAGGGCGAAGCCAACGCCATCGCCCCGGGCAAGGCACCCCTGTCGTCCATGAGCCCGACCATCGTGACCAAGGACGGCAAGGCCGTGATGGTCATCGGCACACCGGGCGGCAGTCGCATCATCACCGCCACCTTGCTGACCATCCTCAACGTCATCGACTACAAGATGAACATCCAGGAAGCCGTCAACGCCCCACGTTTCCACCAACAATGGATGCCCGACACCACCAACCTCGAAACCTTCGCCCTGAGCCCCGACACCCAGAAAATCCTCGAAAGCTGGGGCCATAAATTCGCCGGCCCCCAAGACGCCAACCACCTGGCCGCCATCCTCGTCGGCGCCCCGTCCCTGGACGGCAAGCCCGTGGGCAACAACCGCTTCTACGGCGCCAACGACCCACGGCGCAATACCGGACTGTCCCTGGGCTACTAAGCCCAGGCAGAGCAGGGGCCAACCGCCCCTGTTCTGCTCCACGGAAGAATATTTTTTGAAATCAAGGGCTTGCCAGCCCCGGCAAATCAGTACATAATTGCCGCCATCGAACGCACTGAAGCATAAAAAACTTCAATGTTTTCAATGAGATAGAGTAGAGGCAAGCTTCACATAGCCCACTCAAGTTTATATGCGGTGAATGTCAGTGGTTTGGGCATTGATCGTTTGAGGCCGAGTAGCAAAATGGTTATGCAGCGGATTGCAAATCCGCCTACGCCGGTTCGATTCCGACCTCGGCCTCCACTCTTAGAAGCCCCGTAGATTAACGTCTACGGGGTTTTTTATTGCCTGTAGGAAAGTGCTGGAGTTCCGAAACTTTAGAGAGTGGAGTTCCGAAACTATCTCATTTTGAAGGCTGCGCGACCGCACCGATGCGCCTGTAAACGCGCTTGGTGATCTCCTGCTCCGAGTGCCCGAGCAGGAGGCTGGCGTCTGCGATATCAGTAATTTCGGATGCCGCCTTCGGTCGGATATCCTTGAACTGAAACTGTTGGATCCTCTCCGCGTCATCAACTCGTCCCTCACTGGCGGCCAAGGAGCGAGCAGCTTCTCGGGCGTCGTCCCACCTGTTACGCAGCATTTGTTGAGACACGCGCATCCCCGTTCTTGCTGCGCTGGGCAGCAGAAGGTGGTTTAGGATTTGGAGGGGAGCCACTCGGTATCGTATTCGAACTGGGTAACTCGCATTGATCTCGATGCTTGGCAGTTCGCGGCGGAACGTCTCGGTGCCGTAGGGCTTCTTCACGTAGCCCGCTGCCTCTTCCATGAATTTCGGTTTGAAGATGCGCAGCAGGTGGTCGGCTGCTTTTTCGTACTGATCCTCTGGGTAGTTGCCCACGCATACGCTGCCACGACAGACTCGCCAAACCTCGCGTTTTGGCGTTGCCTCGGCAGCCTTGATCTTTTCGTCCATGGCGTCCGGAGCGAAGCGGAGCTGATCAATACCGGATCCAACCGGCGGGGCCACGCACTACTACGCAACCACGATGCCCAAGGCTCCGGCCTGGGCGGCGAAGGCCAAGCAGACGTTGCGCTTCGGGCATCACGTTTTTTTCAAGGATGTGCCGTGATGACGCCCGTGCAGAAGCTGGCCGGGCTGATGGTGCTGATGGCCAGCGCCGCCGGCTCCGCCTGGCAGGTGCAGGAATGGCGCACGGGCAAGAGGTTGTCCGAGCAGGTCGGCCTGCGCCAGGGCGAGCTGGCTGCCGTCAGCGCGGCCGCCGCCAAGCAGGTGAGCGTTGAGCAGGGCGGGCGCCTGGCCCTGGAGCAGACGCTGGCCACATCCGATCAGCAACACACCCGAGAACTTTCCGATGCTCAACGCAACCAGGCTCTCCTGCGTGACCGCCTTGCTACTGCTGATGTGCGGCTGTCAGTCCTTCTCGAGGCCACGGATTCAGCCAGTGGCTTCAACGTGCCTGCCACCACCGGCGGCGTCGGCGTGGTTCATGCAGCCCGTCGAGCCCAACTTGCCCCAGCGCATGCTCAACGAATTATCGCCATTACCGACAGCGGCGATCAAGGATTGATCGCGCGGCGAGCCTGTCAGGCCTACGCAAAAGAAGTCTCTACAGCGAAGTAAAAGGAGCGGCCGGGCATTATGCGTCAACATCCACCCCGGCCCCCTTTCCCGCAGAACGCCTTTTCCAGCTTCATGCACAAGCGAGCGACATCAACCTAAAGACAAAAGAAGGCGGGTTCATTTAAGCGACAGCGGACTTAAGAAACAAATAAATCCGTCTCCTTTTCGGT
Source organism: Pseudomonas sp. FP818 (assembly GCF_030687335.1). Taxonomy (NCBI): domain Bacteria; kingdom Pseudomonadati; phylum Pseudomonadota; class Gammaproteobacteria; order Pseudomonadales; family Pseudomonadaceae; genus Pseudomonas; species Pseudomonas sp. FP818. Next base: position 2,492,114 of record NZ_CP117427.1, read on the forward strand.
CTAGGCAAACGGCGCTAGCGCTTCAATTCAAGCCGACTTTGATGGACCGCTCGGAAGACCAGGAGTCCTGGCCTGCTTGCAATGTTGGTTCGGCAGGAATGCGGTATTTACCGAATGCCTTGACGACGGCCTGGTCTACGTCGGCGTTGCCCGAGCTTTCTATCAATGCGATTTTCGGCACATTTGAACCCGGCTTGCCTTGCACTTGCAGCGTCACCGGTTTGCTGGCGCTGCCGCGTTTGAATTGCTTGTTCAAGGCAATCTCGATGTCCAATGTCGTACGGTTTAGACTCTTGCGGCTGGTATCGCTCCAGACGTCGTTGTAGCGCTGTGTCTGTGCAGCCGTCAGCACCAACCCTTGAGAGCGGATCCGCTGAATGCCCTTCCAGGCAACATCGCCGGAATGTTGGCTGGCTTCCACGTAATACATCATTGCCCCGAACAAATCCTGCGGGCCACCGCGGCCTTCCTCCATCAATCTGGCCAATGCGAGTTTACTTTTATCGCTGTCGCTGTTGGTCAGCGCCAACTGATAAAGCCGTCGCGCTTCCACGTCGTTGCGTGCTTGCCCATGCCCCTCTTCGGCCATGCGCGCCAGTCTCTCGTTACCGACGCCATCTACGGCAGCGACGGATTCATAGAGCGATTTGGCCCTGCCAAAATCTTGTGGCAGACCGCCACGGCCGGATTCGTACAAACCGCCGAGCGCGATCTTACAACGCACATTGCCGTCATCGCTGGCTTTACGAATGTATTGAACATCTTCTGCAGTGGGGCTTTTTACGCCCTCAAAAAGTATGCATTGGACTTTGGCCAGAGTTTGTTCAAAGGAGCTTGGCGGCCTGGAGGTTTGGCACCCTGCGATGTGGCCCGTGATTGCCAGTACAACAATTGCCTTTTTCATGTGATGCATGCGTGGAATCCTGCGTTGGAGTAAAGCGGCGGCGGAGTACTCAGTTGGAACAACTGGCTAGGCTTTGGCGGCTCGTCTACCAAAGTGAAACTCACGCTCATGATGGTACAAGAGCATCCACGCCTCTGACTCTGGAAACACGACCAGATCGTCTGAAGCCGGATAGCAGAACTCCGGCCAGTATGAAATGAACACTCCCCAGGTTGTACGCAGCGCGGTCTCTGAATCCCAAGAAAGCGATACTGGCTGCTCTAAATGTGGCTGATGTTGCTTCAGCCAATTGGAACCGGCCTCCGATGCGGCCTCTTCGGCGCTGACCATTTCAGGACGTAGCTCGGTGCTCAGGCCGTGATTACCCATGAACCCTTGCGCCCGCTTATACAACGCCTTCGCCTCATCGGAGGTCACTGAGTGCATTTGCGCGAGGACTTTATTTGGCAACACGGCATACGCTGGATCGGTCCAGCGCCACGCCAATTTATGATCTTGGATGCGCATAGTCTCAACACCTAACTAGAAGTGGGCGATACAAATGATAAATTTTTTACGCCACCTGTGTCGCAGGCCGTCCCTCGTCGTATGTAATCCACGAGTCTTGAGCCGAGTGCCAGTAGCTCAACACGGGCAAAGGAGAAAAGTGACAAGTTCTACATTAAGGATACGAATTTGTGGGCATCAGGTCTTTAATCGGTTAATAGTTAAGCATTCCCGTTCATTAGCGTCCGCTTTTGACTGACCAAGAGTTTATGTAACCTCACGAATCCGCTAGCACTCTCGCTTTTAGAATCCGGGATCACTTTATGCAGACTGACCAGACCAAGCTACTCGCGCTCGCACTGCTTGAGATCAGGACATTGCTTGCCGATTACCTGGGCAGAGATGTAGATGCTCCTATGAGTGTCCGTGTCGCGGCACATATGGCCTATGCGCTCCACAATGAGGCGGAGGCTGCATACAACAACGCAGATTTTCAGATCGCCAAGGCAAGCTTTAAAATCGCTGCAATCGATCAGATTCTTGGTGTCACTGACGGTGCCGCATTGTTGAGCAGGTTTAACGTCGAGGCCTAAGTCATTCCGGAGAGCGCGCAACTTAGATGACCGCTTCTGGCCGATTCTGTTGAAAAAGTAGCTCCCCTGGCTGGCCTCCGGCAAAATCTCCGCATTGGCCAGCAGGGAAGCACGCAACATGATGGGACAGTTATCGAGTGGGCAGGAGCGGCTGTTTTACTCGTTCAACCTTGAAGATCACATCCCAGCCACTCACCTTCTACGCAACATTGATCGGTGTCTTGATCTGAGCGACCTGCGCCATTACCTCGCCGATTTCTATAGCCCGATTGGGCGTCCGTCGATTGATCCTGAACTGATGATCCGCATGCTGATCGTCGGCTACTGCTATGGCATCCGCTCCGAACGGCGGTTGTGCGAAGAGGCCCATTTGAACCTGGCGTATCGCTGGTTCTGCCGGTTGAGCCTTGAAGATGAAGTACCCAATCACTCGACGTTTTCCAAAAATCGACACGGCCGTTTTCGGGACAGTGATCTGTTTCGCTGGTTGTTCAATGAAGTGCTGCGTCGCTGCATGGACGCCGGTCTGGTCAAGGGCGAAGGCTTTGCAGTGGACGCCAGCATTATCAAAGCAGATGCGAGTCGGCAGCGCGGCGTACCGGGAGATGAACAGGTCAACTGGAGCGATCCATCTCTGAGCACCCGCGCCGTGCGTGAGTACCTTGAGGCACTCGATGAAGAGGCTCTGGCCGAAACGCTACCGAAGCGCCTGTCGCTGACTGATCCTAAAGCCCGCTGGACCGCTGCTCCAGGAGGCCCAGCTTTCTACGCTTACTCCACGAATTATCTGATCGATACAGAGTACGGCGTGATCATGGATGTGGAACCCACACCGGCTCATCGAACCGCAGAAGTCGAGAGTACCAAGACGATGATTGATCGGGTCGAAACGCAGTTCGACATCAAGCCGGAACGCCTCATTGGCGACACCGCTTACGGTACAGCGCCGATGCTGGCCTGGATGGTGGAGGAAAAGGACATCGAGCCGCATGTGCCGGTATGGGACAAAACCGAGCGCAAGAACGACAGTTTCTCGAGCAACGATTTCCACTGGCATGAAGAGACTGAGGAATACTGCTGCCCGGCCGGCAACCCATTACGCAGCGAATGGCGAGCCTTCAAGAATGAGCGTTCACATGTCACCAAAGCCAACACCATCATCTTCCGATCCCGGCAGACCGACTGCGCTACGTGTCCGATGAAAGCCAAGTGCTGCCCGAACACTTCGTTCCGCAAGATCGCTCGCAGCGTCCATGAAGCCGCTCGCGATGTGGCTCGGCGCATTGCAGCAACGCCGGCATATCAGCGCTCTCGCCACGAACGTAAAAAAGTCGAAATGTTGTTTGCCCACCTCAAGCGCATCCTGAAATTGGATCGCCTGAGACTACGTGGCATGAGTGGTGCGACGGATGAATTCACGCTGGCCGCTGCGGTGCAGAACCTGCGACGGCTGGCCAAATTTTCATCTCAAGGGCCACCAGTCACGGGATAGGTGCGCCTGCACCAAGCAAAAAACCTCAAATTAACCCAATAACAGAGCAGCAAAGGTCACCGAAGGGCCGAAAAACCACTCAATGTGGTGAGTAGGTTCTCCGGTGGTGGTCGTGCCTGAGTTCAGGCGATCTGAAAATCCGACTTTTTCAACAGAATCGGCCAAAAGCCGCCGATCGGGTCAGGCGGCTTATGACCCGCTTCCGTCATTCAGAACAGGCTAATTGGCAAAAGTCAGACAATTGAACGCGTCGATGAAATAAGGGGCGATTCAAAAGTGTTTTCGGCGTGGCCTCAAGCGCTTGAGCTAAATTTTCCCAGGCCTGAACGTACTCGTCGTACCCCCGGCGCCTTGGCCCAGGGGGTAAGCGTACTACCGAGAAACCGCCTAGAAGCTGTATTTCACATTGAACATCACGTTGCGCGGCGCCCCCCAGAACACTGTGCCGTAATTGCCAATACCACTGTAGTAGTGCTTGTCGAACAGATTGTTGACGTTGAGAGTCGCCTTCAGGTCGCGGGTGACATCATAGCCGCCAACCAGCCCCACCAGTGCGTAAGACTTCTGCTCGAATTTGGCGGTGGGGTCTTTGATCTCGTACCAATCCTCGTCGCTTGGCTTAAAGAACGTCGAACTCTGCCAGTAGGCATTGCCGCCCACGGTGAATTTGTGCCAATCGCCCTGCAAGCGGTAGTTGGTTGCCATCTTGAGCAGGTGCTGCGGCTGGTTGGTGGCCACGCGCCGGTCATCCGCGTTATGGGACTCGGCAAAGGTGTAGCCTGCCATCACCTGCAGGTCATTCATCAGTTCGCCGTTCACCTCCAGCTCGACGCCGCGAGTCGTGACGCCTTTCTCTGCTCGATAGGCACTGCTACCGCTCGGTGTGCTACCGCCGGTGGGTACGGCGAAGTTGTCCTGCTTGAGCTCGAACAGCGCCATGCTGGCATTTAGGCGGTTGTCGAAGTAGGCGCCCTTGATGCCGACCTCATAACTTTCGCCGGAGAGTGGGTCGATAGGTTTACCGTCCGGGCCGAGGCTGTAGGCCTGCGGTTTGAAGATGTCGGTGTAGCTAGCGTAGGCCGTGTGGTAGGCGTCCAGATCGTAGGTGATACCGGCATAAGGCACGATTTCGCTGGAGTTGGTGGCGCTGGCCGGAAGGCGGCGACCGATGGCGTTGATCGTGTCGATGTCCCATTTGTAGTCGACGATACGGGCGCCCAGGATCACTGCCAGCGCGTCGGTCGGTTTAAGGATGGTGGCCGCGAACCCGACTTTCTGCCGTGCTTCGATATTGAAGGTCGACCACCATTCGAAGTCCCTCGGTGTATCGCCATAGCCATCCCATTGGAATACATCGTTGATGATGCCATTGGTAACCCCGTCGTGGCGCTTGGACGTGGATTCGGTATGGGCGATGCTGTAGCCGAATACGGCTTCGTGCATGCGACCACCCAGCGAAAACGGGCCGCGGGCATACAGGTCCAGGCCTTTTTCCTTGCTGGTAGTGTTGAACTTGCTCGCGGTGCCGCTGTTGTTCACATAGCCGCTGGCGCGGTCGACGTTGCCGGCGATGAAGCCGTGGGAGATGCTTGCGTCGGCCTGAATGGCCTCACTGCTGATGCCCGAGATCAGCTCCCTCGAACGGTAGTCGCGGCTGCTGGCGACCCCCTTGAGGACCCAGTCGTTGTCGAAGCTGTGGGCCAACTCCACGAAAGTGCGCTGGGTTTCCTGATTGCGCCAGGTCCAGCGATCGGCAGCGTTGGTGTCACGATCGAACTTGGCCCTGCGGCCATCCATAAAGAACGCGGGCAGGGCACCGGTGGTGCTGCCGTTGTCATAGTTTTTCTGTACGTCATGGCCGAGTGTGAGCAGGGTTTTCTCGCTCAAGTCGGCTTCCAGCACACCGTAGAAGGTATTTTGTTCGCCGGTCAGGTAATCGACATAACTGCGCTGCGACTGCGTACCCGCGACCATGCGGCCACGGATATTGCCGCTGTCGGTCAACGGCCCGGCGAAGTCAAAATCGGCCTGGTATTTATCCCAGGAGCCTGCGCCGACACTGATATGGCCCTGCGCCTCGGCAGTCGGGCGCTTGCGCACCAGGTTGATGACCCCCGAAGGATTGCCGGAGCCGTTGACCAGGCCGGTCGCACCCTTGAGCACTTCGACTCGGTCATAGATCAGGCTGTTGCCGATACTGTAGTTGTCGCGCAATGAGCCGCCGTCCGAGGACAGGCTGGGCACGCCATCGAACTGGAAGTTATCCAGCTTGAAACCGCGCGAATAGAAAGTGAAGGCCTCGGAGCTTTCCTGGTTGACGGTGATGCCAGGGGTTTGCTTCAGGACATCGGAAACACTTTGCAGGTTCTGGTCGTCCATCTGCTGGCGTGTCACTACGCTGATTGACTGTGGAGTCTTGCGCAGGCTCAGGTCCAGGCGTGTGGCGGCGGCAGTTGCGCCGGTGGTGTAGGAACCACTGCCTTCTGTGGTGACGCTCAAGCTTTGGCCGGTGATGCTGGTTGCATCCAGTTGCAGCGCTGAACCGGCCTGCGCCTGAGGCGCAAGCACCCAATTGTTACCCACCAGCAGAGCTTCCAGCCCGCTACCAGCCAGCAGTTGGGCAAACCCCTGCTCGGTGCTGAAGCGACCTTTTAGCCCGCGACTCTGTTGTCCCTGGGTCAGCGTCGCATCAAACGACAGCAGCACCCCGGCCTCGCGGGCGAAGCGGTTCAAGGTTGCTACCAACGGCCCCGGGGGAATGTCGTAAACGCGGCTGACCTGTTCGGCATGGGCCTGGGCATCCGTTGACAGCAGCGGGGCCAGCATCCCGACCTGCAGCGCTATGGCGCTGCCAAGCAGCAGGGGGGTGAGGTGTTTTCGGCGCGCGTGTGGGTAGATTGTCGCTCTAGACATGACAGCTCCTTAAAATGCCTGTTTGGGCGGTTTTCAGAAGAGCTCGTACGAGAGTGGCCAATCCGACAATGCAACTGAGAATTTTTTTCATTCGTTTTGTTTAAGCGGCCGGGGTGAGCCTGACCCAATAGCGCGTCCAGGTATTGACCTTCAGCTTTAGCGCCCCGGCGATTGCCACCAGTGCGCGGTCGGTGTCATCCAACGGGTACACCCCGGCGAGACGCAGCTGCGCCACATCGTCACTACAGCTCAACACGCCCGGGCGGTAACGCTGGAGTTCGGCCAGAGCGCGGCGCAGCGGCCAGCCGTCCAACACCAACTGACCTTCGCGCCACTCAGTGCTAGCAAGGTCAGCCGCACGGGGCTCGGATAGCGGCCCGCTGTTGAAGGTCAGGGCCATGCCAGCATCGACCCGCACTTCGTGTTCGCTTGCGGCGTTGTGCACCGCGACAGCGTGTTCGATGACGATCAGCTCTGTGCGGTCTGCATGCAGGCGCACGTTGAAGCGGGTACCGAGGGCGCGCATTCGGCCATGCACCGTGTGCACGCGCAACGGGCGTGGGTCGCTAGCGGTGTAAACGGCAATCTCTCCCTCGACCAGTTCTATCAGCCGCTGGTCTGCGCTGTAGCGGATATCGACGGCAGAATCTGTATTGAGCGTCAGCCGCGTACCGTCCTCCAAGGTCAGGCTGCGGCGTTCGCCCTTGACGGTGCGCACGTCGGCCAACCAAACCGGCGAGTGGCGATAACCCGTCCAGACAGCCCCCTGAAACGCCAAGACCCAGCACCAGGCCCTTGAGTAGCGTACGCCGCCCCAGTTCCCCATGGCCTGCGACAAGGGTGTGCCGTGCCAGCGGACCGGGAACACCGGCAAGATCTGCTTGCAACCGCTCAAGGCGCTCCCACGCCCAACCGTGCAACGGCGACTGATCGAGCCAGACCTGCCACTGCCTGCGGTTATCCGCACAGTCACGCGCCGCGTGGAGGCGCGCATGCCATTGCGCCGCCTCGCGCAGGGCTTTGCGTTGATCGGAAGGATTCATAGTGCGCATCGAAAGCGAACAGCAGGCACCGCTCTGTCGCCTTGGCCATGTACTTGGTCACCGAGCTGACGGACACCCCGAGGCGCTGCGCGACCTCAGGGTAGCTCAGGCCATCGAGCTGTACGTACAGGAAGGTATCTCGCACTTTCTGGCCCAGGCCGTCGAGCATGGCATCCAGTTGCATCAGGGTTTCCAGCATCAGTAGGCGCTGTTCGGGGGAGCACTCCTCGAGGAGCGGCTGGCTGCCCAGAAACTCAAGGTAGGCCTGCTCCAGGTTGCGTCGGCGCAATTGGTCGATCATCACCCTTCGGGCCACCGTGGCCAGGAAGCTGCGCGGCTCTCTCAATGGCTGGCGCAGTGCGCTGCTGATCAGGCGCAAGAACGTGTCCTGGGTGATATCCGCCGCACGATCTGCATCACCTAGGCGCCGACGAATCCAGCCCTGAAGCCATTGGCTATGGTCGCGATAGAGCGCATGCATATCATCCTGGGGGGAGGATTCGGGCGACTGAGGGTAGGACACCTAGATCTTCCTAGTTACAAGATGCGGATAAGAATTGATCTTAATTATAAGCAGGCGAGGAAGGTTTGCAATGCAGTAGAAGGTGCCGATTTAAGTACGCGGATAGGTGGCGGACGCTGCCATGCCCTCGGTATTGCTTCATCGTCCTGCATAGGGAAGGGGGCCCGCATCGTTTCTGCTCTGGCTCGGTTAGGTACTGGGTGACGCCATCCACGCCTGAAAGAGTGTGTAGTGGTCTTATGAATCCGATCAGCACCATGGCCGCCAGTCAGGCTCACCCAAGCTCTTCGACCTGGGTCCAGTGATCCTCCGTCTGCGCCTCCTTCTGTTTCAGGCGATCTGGGCGACGGTGCACCAGGTAAGGGAGCAGGTCTGAGTTCGGCATCGGTGTTCCTCCTTGGAGTGAACAGCGTAGCAGTTGGGTTGCTTGGTGGTGGGTTGTGTTCGGTCGGCAGGACGCTAGGGGAGGGGCAAATCAGTTCCCAAATAAAGAAGATAGACCGCATTCTACGCGGTCTCCAGAGGGGATTTTTTGTGCTGGTTTCGGAAGTAAATATCTCTACAGGTCACAGCCCGCTTACGTTTCCAGATCGGATTGCAAATCGGCCTACGCCGGTTCGATTCCGACCTCGGTCTCCATTCTTGAAAGCCCCGTAGATTAACGTCTACGGGGTTTTTTATTGTCTGCCATTTGGTCATCGCTTCCGCAATTTTTCGGATCGCTTTCGCAACCCTGCCGTCTTTCGAGAAATTTAAGACGCCGTTATCGCTATGCCTCTCCTAGATTGGACATGGGGTTGTGCTCGAGACTAAGGAGACTAAACATCCACTAACCGCCAAAAACGGACACCAAGGGCGTCTACGAAACCCGGGGCGATTCAAAGCGTTAATTTTTAGTGTTCTTCGTCTTAGATGGAACCCACACCCGATTGATACAAGGGCGGTTCGCTTCTGCTACGCCGCGCGTACTACATCAGCGTGCCCTTTATTACGTTGCGTCACACCGGCTATTGAGGTTTGTCAGTTTCCAAGGTCGGCGACCTGGGAATTTACGTTACACACCCATTCATAAAGCGGGCAGTGTTCCCGTCAAAAACCTCACATTTGATGTGCACCTCTTAGGTGCAAAATACAGTGCTACGGCTCAGACCGGTGCGCTGGCTGTCATGAGCATTGAGGATAAGGCCGATTTTCAGCAAAAAACCAATTTGGCACACTTTTTCCATAGAGAAATAAACGAGTAAGCCAGGCCCCGGCCTTTAAGTCTTGCCTACATCATGCGCCCAAGCGCCAGGTAATGAAGCCTGATCGACCAGTCCACTGGTCTATCAGGTTTTTTTTTGGGAGTGAATAAATGCGCCACACAATCGATGTCGGACTCTTGCTCTCTATCGATGGGACTTACCAGTGCATAGGCCGGAATGCTCTGGCAGGGGCCACACACGCACTGCAGGAAATCAATGCCAATCCCGATTACCCATTTACCTTACAAGTTACCCATATCAATCCGCAGGGCTTCTTGCACAGTTACAGCGAAGGCGCTGTTCAATTGATGCAGGCCGGGGTTCGGCATATTTTTGGTGCGACGACCTCGGCCAGCCGCAAGGAAATCATTCCGGACCTCGAGCAGAACGGGAGCCTGTTGTGGTACGCCTGTCCGTATGAAGGTTTTGAAAGCAGTGAGAACGTCCTTTATCTGGGCGGGTGTCCGAATCAGACGTTGATCCCGTTGTTGCGGTATGCCTTGCAGGCGTTTGGTTCTTGCGCTGCGTTGATCGGTTCGAATTACATCTGGGGTTGGGAAAGTAACCGCGTCGCACGGGAAGTGCTCGATGTCGCAGGCGGCACTGTGCTTCTGGAAAAGTACGTGCATTTGGGCACGACTCGCTTCAGTGAGCTTATCCAGACCCTGATAACTGAAAAACCGGCGTTTGTGCTCAATAATCTAGTCGGTGAGTCCTCCTACGTCTTCTTGCAGCAATTGGACGCGGCGTGTCTTGCCGTCGGCTTGAATCTACCGGTGTTGAGCTGCAACCTGACGGAAGCCGAGCTGCCTGAAGTCGGCGTCATGCGGAGCCTGCGCCTGTTGTCGTGCGGCCCATTTTTTGAGGATGTAGACCGGGCTTTCAGCCAGCAGCAACGCCGCCAACATGGACTGTACCCGTTGTCGCATTTTTACACCGGGATGTACGTCGCCTTGCACTTGTTTGCAAAGGCCTTGGACCAGTGTGGCAGCGACGATCCCGAGCTCATTTGTAACTACCTCTACGAACACCCCCAGCACAGTGTGCTCGGCACGTTAAACATTTCTGCGCACAACAATCACTGCAGCCAGCCTTGCCATATCGCCGAATTGCGCGAAGGGCGCTTTGTGGTACTGCACAGTGAAGCGCAATCGTTGCCAGCCGATCCCTACCTGACTGCCACTGACCTGAGTGAATTCCAACGCCTGCGCACGATTGCGCCAGCGCCCCGCCTGAGGATCGTCAAATGAGCCTGCTCAAACGCCCGGACTTCGAAAGTGGTCGATTGCTGTTGGTTGACTGCGAACCGCGTACGTTGGCCAGTCTGCAGAAAAGCCTGCAACGCCTGGGCATCACGCCGCAGGCGCTGTTTGAAGACGCGCAGGATTCGCTTGAAGGCTGCTTTGCCGCCGTGGTCGATCTGGAGCACTTCGCCAGTCCCGCCACCCTGCAACGGCTTAACAGCACCGGTGTGCCAATCGTGGCGTTGACGCCCCACGAAACCCTGTCGCAGATCCAGCGCGCCATCGAGCTGGGGGCGACCGCCTTGTTGAACAAACCGATTACCCAGGGCTCTGTCTACACTACGCTGATGATGGCGATCAGTTTGCGTGAGCGATTGGACAGTGATGCGCGAACCCTCGAAGCGCTGCGCCAGCGCCTCGATGCGCGACCTCTGCTGGCCCAGGCATTGGCGCGGTTGATGGTTGAGCACAAGATTGACGAGCGCGAGGCTTATGAGCGCCTGCGCAGCCTGTCGATGCACCTTAATCGCAGCCTGGATGACCTGTGTGCGGGCATGGCCGCCGATTATCTTCAGCAAGGCGGGGCGTGCCAATGAAAGTGTTGCGCGCCTTGATTCGCCGGCCCGCGGTGGCGTTGTCGTTGTTGTACATCGTCATCGTGGTGCTGTTGGCGCTGTTTGCACCGTGGATGAGCCCTCACGATCCGTCCGAGCAATTTGTCGAAGGCCTGTCAATGGAGGGCGCGCCGCTACCGCCAGATATGCCGTATTGGCTGGGCACTGACCTGCTGGGTCGCGACTTGCTGTCGCGCCTGATCTACGGCGCACGTACCTCACTGTTCATCGGCCTGCTTGCCAACGGCCTGGCCGTGCTGATCGGCACCTTGGTGGGCTTGAGCGCAGGTTTTCTGCGGGGCTGGATCGGCAGCACGCTGATGCGCTTTACCGACTTGATGATGGCGTTCCCGGCGCTGCTGTTGGCGATTGCGTTGTCGGCGATTTTCCAACCCAGCGTGTGGATCGTTGCGTTGGTCATCGCCATGGTCAACTGGGTGCAGATTGCCCGGGTGATCTACTCCGAGACCATCGCCTTGAGTGCCCGTGACTTCGTGGCGGTGGAGAGGACCTTGGGCGCGAGCTCGCTGCGCATCCTGTTTTCGCACCTGCTGCCCCATTTGCTGCCGACGATTCTGGTATGGGCGACCCTGGGTATTTCGACCACGGTGCTGCTCGAAGCCACCCTGTCGTACCTGGGAGTGGGGGTCCAGCCGCCAACGCCAAGTTGGGGCAACATCATTTTTGAAAGCCAGACCTATTTCACCTCCGCGCCATGGTTGGTGTTCTTCCCCGGTATCGCGATTGTCCTGCTGTCGCTGGCTTTCAACCTGGTCGGTGATGCCCTGCGCGATGAACTCGATCCTACCCTGCAAGGGAGAAGCTGAATGTTCGCCTTCATCACTCGTCGCATCGGCTATTCGTTGCTGATTTTGCTCGGCGTGACCTTCATCACCTATCTGTTGCTGTTCATGCTGCCTGCCGACCCTGCGCGCCAGATTGCCGGGCGCAGTGCCACACCGGAAGTGGTGGCGGGGATTCGTACGCAGTTGGGCCTGGATTTGCCGTTCTATCGGCAGTACGCCAACTACCTGGGCAACCTGGTGCAAGGTGATCTGGGGCGCTCCTATATCCAGCGCAGCCCGGTGACCGAGTTGATCGGCTCGCGCCTGCGGCCATCGCTTGAGTTGATGGCTGCCGGTATTGGTTTCGAATTGCTGATCGGCATCAGCCTGGGTGTGATCGCGGCGTTGCGGCGCGACAGTTGGGCCGACAAGGCGCTTATGGCGCTCTCGTTCATCGGCGTGTCAGCCCCGCAATTCATCGCTGCGATGCTCTTCCTGTACTTCTTCGCCGTAAAACTGGGCTGGTTTCCACTAGGGGGCTATGGCGGGTTCGAGCATCTGCTGCTGCCGGCGCTGACCCTGGGGATTCTCGGCAGCGGCTGGTATTCGCGCATGGTGCGCTCCTCGATGATCGAGGTGTTGCATCAGGACTTCATTCGCACCGCCCGGGCCAAGGGCCTGAGCCGGGTGCGCGTGGTTCTGCGGCATGTACTCCCCAACGCCATTGTGCCGGTGATCCCGATGATCGGCATCGATATCGGCATCTTCATGGGTGGGCTGGTGGTGGTCGAGTCGGTCTTTGGCTGGCCGGGAATCGGCCAGTTGACGTGGCAAGCCATTCAGCAGGTGGACATTCCGGTGATTGTCGGCGTGACCACGGTTTCAGCGGTCGCCATCGTGCTGGGCAATCTGGTCGCAGACCTGGTGATCCCATGGGTCGATCCGCGCATCGACATCCAAAAACACTAAAAAACACATCATAGGTAAGGGGCTGGAGCATGAATCGCAAAGCATTATCCTTGGCCATCGCGGCTGCATTGTTCGCCGGGAATCTTCTGGCCGATGACTTCGATCCAAACGCAAAAGACGGTGGCGCCGCAGTCATTACCTATCAGAACGACGTGGCCACACTTGACCCCGCCATTGGCTACGACTGGCAGAACTGGTCGATGATCAAAAGCCTGTTCGATAGCCTGATGGACTACAAGCCCGGAACCACGGAGCTGGTCAAGGACCTGGCATCGGACTACACCATCTCCGATGACGGCACGGTCTACACCTTCACCTTGCGTAAAGGCGTGAAGTTCCAGAACGGTCGCGAGCTCAAGGCCAGCGACGTCAAGTACTCCCTGGAGCGCACCGTCAACCCGAAAACCCAGAGCCCGGGCGCCGGCTTCTTCAGCCCGATCGTGGGCTATGACGAAATGAGCACCCAAAAGGCCGAACACTTGTCGGGCATTGAAGTGGTGGACGACTACACCGTCAAGATCACCCTCAAGGAGGCGAGTGCGACGTTCCTGCATGTGATGGCGATCAACTTCTCCTCTGTGGTGCCCAAGGAAGAAGTCGAGAAGTGGGGCGCCGATTTCGGCAAGCATCCGGTCGGTACGGGTGCCTACAGCCTGGAGCAGTGGAAGCTTGGACAACAGATTGTCTTCAAGAAAAACCCCAACTATTTCAAGGCTGGCCTGCCGCACCTGGACAGCATCACCTTTGAAGTGGGCCAGGACCCGATGGTCGCCCTGCTGCGCTTGCAAAAGGGTGAAGTCGACATCGCCGGTGACGGTGTGCCGCCCGCCAAGTTCCTGGAATTCAAGAACGATCCAAAGTTCAAGCACCTGGTGGTGACCGGTGACCAGTTGCAAACCGGCTACCTGACCCTGAAAACCACGATGCCGCCGTTCGACAACCTCAAGGTACGCCAGGCAGTGAACATGGCGATCAGCAAGGATCGTATCGTGCGCATCATCAATGGTCGTGCGGTCCCGGCCAACCAGCCGCTGCCGCCGGCCATGCCGGGCTACGACAAGGACTATAAAGGCTATGCCTACGACGTCGAGGCGGCGAAAAAACTGCTGGCAGACGCCGGTTTCGCCAAGGGCTTTGACACCGAACTGTACGTGATGAACACCGATCCGCAACCGCGTATCGCCCAAGCCATCCAGCAAGACCTGGCCAAGGTCGGTATCCGGGCGCAGATCAAATCCCTGGCACAAGCCAACGTGATTGCAGCCGGCAGTTCCAAGGATCAGGCACCGATGGTGTGGTCAGGTGGCATGGCCTGGATTGCCGACTTCCCGGACCCGTCGAACTTCTACGGGCCGATCCTGGGCTGCGGCGGTGCGATTGACGGCGGCTGGAACTGGGCACTGTATTGCAACAAGACGCTGGATGCACTGGCGGCCAAAGCCGACAGCATGGCCAAGCCGGAGCAACAAGCCGAGCGCATCGCGCTGTGGAAGAAAATCTTCATCGACGTGATGGCTGACGCGCCGTGGGTGCCAATCTTCAACGAGCAGCGCTTCACCGTGCGTTCTGCGCGCATGGGCGGCTCCGATTCGCTGTACGTCGACCCGGTTCACGTGCCGGTCAACTACGACTACATCTACCTCAAGTAACGCGCGGTCGACCTGACGATCAGCCTTTGCCACGCCTGCCAAAAGGCGTGGCCTTCAACGCGGAGACCTTCCCTTATGTGCCAGAACTGCCTGGTCAAGACCATTCATAGTGTCAACAGCCATTTTGGCTGGGACAACCGCTTCGAACCAACCGCACAGGTAACGCCGGGCTCTATGCTTGAATTCTGCTGCCTTGATTCGTCCAACGGGTTCTTTACGCCCAACTCGGTGGTGAGTGACGTGGGCAAGGTACCGTTCGACAAAATCAACCCGGTTACCGGGCCTATTTTCGTCGAAGGGGCTGAACCAGGAGATGTGCTCAAAATTACCCTCGACAGTTTCAAGCCCAGCGGCTTTGGCTGGACGGCGAATATTCCGGGCTTCGGCCTGCTGGCCGACCAGTTCAAGGACCCGGCCCTGGCCCTGTGGCATTACGACAAGGTCAACCTGGCCCCTGCGGCGTTCAGTGATTTTGCCCGTGTTCCGCTCAAACCTTTCGCTGGCACCATCGGCCTGGCCCCAGCGCAGGCAGGGTTACATTCGGTGGTTCCACCACGCCGGGTCGGCGGCAATCTGGACATTCGGGACCTGTCCGCTGGCACCACGTTGTACTTGCCGGTGGAGGTCAGTGGCGCATTGCTGTCGATCGGTGATACCCACGCGGCACAAGGTGATGGAGAGGTGTGTGGCACCGCGATTGAAAGCGCCATGGACGTGGTGGTGAAAATCGACCTGATCAAGGATACCCCGCTGGCAACCCCGCGCTTCAGCACACCTGGCCCGGTCACACGCCACCTCGATTCTGCCGGCTACGAAGCGTTCACCGGGATCGGCCCGGACCTGATGCAAGCGGCGCGTCAAGCCGTGAGCAATACCATCGACTGGCTGTGCCGTGAACACGCTATGCCGGCAGAGCAGGCCTATATGTTGTGTTCGGTATGCGGCGATCTGCGTATCAGTGAAGTTGTCGACCTGCCCAACTGGGTGGTGTCGTTCTACTTCCCGAAAGTCGTGTTTGCCTGATGCGTTTTCATTGCGAGCGGCTTGATGTATGCCGCTTCAATCGCGAGGAGCTTTGATGAGTAACGGGATCTCCAAGCCGATTCTGTCGGTGCAGCATTTATCCATTGATGTCGGCCTGGGGGCCACGCCCCGGCGGGTGGTCGATAACCTTAATTTCGACCTGTATCCGGGACAGACGCTGTGTATCGCCGGAGAGTCCGGTAGCGGAAAATCACTGTCGTCGTTGGCGATCATGGGGCTGTTGCCTAAGGCCGTGCGGGTGGCGGAGGGTGCTATCAGGTTTGCCGAGCGCAACCTGATCGGGATGCCTGAGCGCGAACTTCAGCAGTTGCGTGGCAAAGAGATTGGCATGATTTTCCAGGAACCGATGACCTCGCTGAATCCGCTGATGACCGTTGGTCAGCAGTTGGAGGAAACGCTGCTGCGCCACGAACCGCTGGGGCGTCAGACCCTACGCCTGCGAGTCAAGGAAATGCTGGCGTCGGTACGCATGCCGCAGGTCGAAAAACGTCTACAGCAGTACCCCCATGAACTCTCCGGTGGCATGCGCCAGCGTGTGATGATCGCGATGGCCATGCTTTGCCGGCCCAAGGTGTTGATTGCTGATGAACCGACCACAGCACTCGACGTCACTATTCAGGCGCAGATTCTGGAATTGATGCGCGAGTTGCAGCAGGTGTACGGCACCAGCTTGCTGATGATCACTCACGACATGGGCGTGGTCGCGGAAATGGCCGACCAAGTGGTCGTCATGAATCATGGCCGTACCGAAGAACAGGCACCGGTGCGTCAACTGTTTACAGAGCCGCAGGCAGACTACACGCGTAAATTGCTCGCAGCCGTTCCGGTGTTGGGCACCGTGGGTCAACCGGAGAACATCAGCCAGCAGCCGGTGATTTTGCAGGTTCGCGATTTGTCCGTACGTTTTCCCGTGCGTACCGGCTGGTTTGAGGAGAACCGGCAAGTGCATGCGGTCGAGGGCGTCAACTTCGAGTTGCGCCAGGGCGAAACGCTGGGGCTGGTGGGGGAGAGCGGTTGCGGCAAGTCCAGTACGGGCAAGGCCCTGATGAACATGCAGGCTTACCAGGGCAGCGTGAAGTTGTTCGGCAAAGAGCTCAACGGCCTGCAAGGCGCCGACCTTCATGCGGTGCGGCGGGATATCCAGATGGTGTTTCAGGACCCCTATGCGGCCTTGAACCCACGCAAGAACATCCTGGAACTGGTGGGCGAGCCTTTGTTGATTCACCACCAGTTGCCCCTGGCGCAACGCCAGGAACGGGTCGCTGAACTGCTTCGCCAAGTCGACATGCCAGTCGACACGATGTATCGCTACCCCCACCAGTTCTCCGGTGGCCAGCGCCAGCGCATCTGTATCGCACGGGCGCTGGCGCTCAACCCGAAAGTCATCATCGCCGACGAATCCGTTTCGGCCCTTGATGTTTCGGTTCAGGCTCAGGTGCTGGAATTGCTTGAGCATTTGCGTGAGGTGCATCGGCTCAGTTACTTGTTCATTTCCCATGACATGGCGGTGGTCGAGCGCATTTGTCATCGTGTGGCCGTCATGTACGGCGGTCAGATCGTCGAGATTGGCCGCCGCGATCAGGTCCTGGGCAACCCTCAACATCCTTACACCAAGCGCCTGCTCAGCGCCGTCCCAATGCCGGACGTTGACCGTAAGCGCGATTTCAAGGCGCTCTTGCATGAGTTCGAGCAACCAAGCCCGATCAAGTCAAAAGGCTTTGAAGCGCCGGCGCAGAAGTTTCAGGACTTGGGGAACGAGCATTGGGTAGCGGTAGGCTAACCAGCTGTAGGGAGAGGTGAGCAATAACGACCTGACAGCGGAGCAGAGGCAAACGATCTTTGCGTTATCGGCAGGAATGGCGCGCGCTGCTGTGGCGCACACCTCCGGCTTTGTGATGGGGGCGGTTGTTGCGCCCCGGCAGTTCTGGCCCCTCAGTGGATTCTGGTCTGGAATAAAAATCAGCCCTTCGATTTCCAGGTTCAATGACGAGGCTTGCATCGTTACGCGGTGTAGCTTGGGGAGCCCAAGCTCAAGCTCTCTGATCGCTTTAGTCGACTGACCGCTCCACATGGACAGAATGCCCAGCAGCATGCATGACACACCGCCTATGTGGCGAAATCTCGCACTGGGATCTGCCAGAATAGTCCCACTCCCGTGGTTTGCACGGGAGTGTTTCACTCATTTATCAGCGCACTTTGAAGCGGCTCATCAACGTAATCACCCGGCCATTGGCATCCAGCAGGCTTTGCGTATTGGTTTCAGTGGCATGGCCACTTTCCACCAGCTCTTCGACCATATGTCGGATCTGCACCATGCTGCGGTTGATCTCTTCGGTCACCGCACTTTGCTGCTCGGCCGCGGTGGCGATCTGCGTGCTGAGGTTGTTGATATGGCTGACAGAGCCGGCCATTTCGTCCAACCCAGTGTTGACGCGTGCCGTGGCATCCGCCGCTGACTGGCAGCTGGCCTGGGTGTTTTCCATTGCCGTCACCGACGAACTCACGCCAGTGGTCAGGCGCGCCAACATCTCGTTGATCTGCGAGGTGCTGGCCTGGGTGCGTGCGGCCAACGCCCGGACTTCGTCGGCGACCACCGCAAACCCACGGCCTTGTTCGCCAGCACGCGCCGCTTCAATGGCCGCGTTGAGTGCCAACAGGTTGGTCTGGCCGGCAATCGCGCCGATCACGCCGAGGGTTTCGGTGATACGTGCGGCGTCCTGGCGCATGTTTTCTACGGTGTGGGTGGCGCTGGCCACTTCGCCGATCAGCGCGCTGACGCTGGTCGAGGCTTCGCCCACCACCACGCGGGAGCGGTCGGCGTGTTCGTTGGCGCGCTGGGTGAACGAGGCGGTTTCAGCGGCGTTTTGCGCGACGGTGTCGGCGGTGGAGCTCATTTCGGTGATGGCCGTGACCGTCTGATCGGTTTCCGAGGCGTGCCGCACCAGAATCCGGTTGGTCTGCGCCGAGGTCTGCTGCAATTGCTCAAGCCCCGAGGCCATGGCGCCCGTGGCCTGGGTCACTTCGCCGATCATGTTCTGCAGGTAGATGATAAAGCGGTTTACCGAGTGGCCGATGGCGCCCATTTCATCCTCAGCACGGATGGTGATGCGCTTGGTCAGGTCGGCATCTCCGGCAGACAGCGAGTCGATATTGGTGCGCAGCGACTTCATGCGTTGCACCAGATTGCGAATCGCATAGAACGCCAGCAGCACCAGCAGCAGTACCATCGGGATTTGCAGCAGCGCCAGGCTGCCGAGCACATCGTCACGCTGGGCGGTGATCAGCGAGGTGGGCAGGGCAGTGGCGAGGAACCACGGGGTGCCCTCGATTGGGCGCATGTAAAAGGTGCTGGCCACTCCCTGGTTGTCGAATTCACCGCGCTGCAGGGCCTGGTCGCGATGGGCAAGGGCCTTGCTGACCTGGGCGGCAAACGCCGAGGTGCCGGTCAGTTCGCTGATGTTCTTGAGCACCACCGGGCTACTGATGCGCGTGCTGTTGCTGATGATCTTGCCGTCGCCTTCGACGATCAGCATCTGGCCGCCGATGTCTTTTTCCTTGCTGGCCACCAGCTCATTGAAAAAGCCCAGGGTCACGTCGATGGTGGCGACGCCGTAGGCCGCGCCGTCCCGCTGGATGGCCATGGCGCAGTTGGTGCGCGGCTCCTGGCTGGCGTCGTCCTTGTAGGCGGCGGCCCAGGCGCATTGGCCACGGGGCGAGGCGAGGCCGCCTTTGTACCAGCTCTGGTCGTAATAATTGGGTGCGGCGTCGCTGTTCCAGAACGTATTCACCGCCAGCTTGCCCGAGGCATCGCGGTGCCAGAACGTGCTGTGCTTGTTGCGCCCCGGCGTGCGCTGGTTGGGCAGCGGCCAGATACCGCCGCCGAAGACTTTCAGCTCGCCATACTGATCCACCAGGCCGGGCAGCACCTTGTCGATGGCGTCACTGTCGAGCAGCGGGATGGTTTGGGTGATGCTGCGTTGCTGGGCTTGAACCTTGTTGAGTTCGCCCTGGATCTGCACAGCTACCTCGGCGATGCGGTTGAGCACCACCTGTTCTTCAGTGTGTTTTAACGTGGGGGCGACCAATTGGCCGATGCCGACGACGGTTAGTACCGATAACACCAGGACGAACAGCACCAGGAACAGGGTGTAGCGGGTCTGGATGGAGCGCAGTGTGGGCATGGAGGTCGTCCTTACGAAGCGTTTATTATCGACGCGGCTTTATTAGAGCTTCGTCGGGCTATCGGCTTGGCAAGGAAGAGCTTTAGGTACGACGGTGCTGAGTTAATCGGCTTGACCGTGACCTTGCGCGCATCAGCTGCGAGGTTACCCATTGGAGGGTGGCTTAATCGCCGGTTTTACCTCCGTGAAGGCCGAGCCTTGGGTGCGGTCGAAATGATCATTGGCACCTGTAAAAATGCAGTCCGTGGTCTTGTTTTTCCTGAGGGTGTCGTTAGCGTCGCTGGTACTGCGGAAGGCATGCTGTACCGCACGCGCACCCATGTGAAACGGCCAACTTATCCAAGATGCTTGTGTGGGTACATGCACGATACTTAATAACGTTGAGCATCATAAAGGGACGGTCGATATGAAGGGAAGTTTTACGTTAGGTCTATGGGTGGCATGTTTCGTGAGCAGTGTTACGGCGCAGGCAGATGAACTACCGCGTAGCGAGCAGATAAAAGCATTCCACGCTGCTGGATTTAACCAAGAGACGTCGGAGTGTGAAATTCAGGAAACTGGTAGCTACAGGCCGGTAACCATGGAATTGGTTGAGGACCTGAACGGTGACGGCCGACCGGATGCGTTGATTACCGAAGGCAGCACTTACTGTTATGGGCAAGCAGGTACTGGATTTTATCTGGTAAGTCAGCAGCCTGACGGCCACTGGAAACTCATGCTCAAAGAAAGCGGTGTCGCTGAGTTTCTCGCTAGCAAAGGCAGTAATGGTTGGCCTGATGTTGAGGTCGGTGGCCCGGGCTTGTGTTTTCCAGTGCTGCGTTACGACGGGCAAAGTTATCGAGTTCACCATAGTGTTGGTGAACGGTGTGCTGACTAGCCGTAAAAGTCCGATGGCCCAAAGGCCAAACGAAGGCCGGTCAGCCGAGGACTACGGTGGCTGCTTTTGAATCTGGCGCGCGGTGTTCCAGGTCGCTATCGGTGTTAAGCATAATGTCTGTGACGTTATGGTCGCTATGCCGTCGGAATCGAGGCATTTAGCGCTGGGATAATAGCGAAGTATCGGCGCTGAATTTAGCCATAACGTCCATTATGCGAGGCGCTTTTGCACCGAGAAACAGATGTCCTTCGCCGATGCCGAGTATGCCGGCAAACGTATGTGTGCGGCGATGCGGGTTGTACCGGTGAGGAGAAGCGTGCCGAGCATCAGAACCGCGCGATGATGTGGGCGATCGCCGCGCGTCCTAGCAGCTATAGAAGGCGCGGAAAAAAGAGCTTGATCGGGCTGTATGCGACGCAAGATTGAATACGCCAAAGCGTAGGTGCGGGCCAAGGTTGAACATGCCTTTCGTGTGATCAAGCGCCAGTTTGGCTACACGAAAGAACGCGTACGCTCGCGAACGTTTACAACCATAGGGGTCATGCAGCAACGTAGACAAGAACCGGCTGGAGGCAAGTGAGTGGCGGTGCCGAATCGAGCATGTCGGCAGGTTCACACCATGGATAGCTGCGACCTTGAAGCCAATCCATTATTTTCTGCATATGCTGGGAAGGGCACTCCAACATGTGTTCGATAGTAATGGACAGTTGCATGGCCAGGCCGCTTTGCGGTGAAAAGACCCAATGATATTCCCCACAGCCTACGCGCAACTCTCCAGTTGCTTTTGTTGACATGCCAACCAGCCATTTGCACCTATGAGCATGTGCTTCGGGCTTTGGAGGGGCACCGAAGCAGAATGTATAAACGTTCTCATATTGCAGGCTAAAGCTGCGTACCAGTACTTCAGCAATATCTTCGCGCCCCTGGACGTTGGGGGGAAATTGGATGGTGCTTGTCTGCACCAGCATGGTAAGAGTTGCGTCTGGACTGAAAGCATGCCGCAACAAGTCAGGCCGATTTCCGTCCTTGCCGAAGATGTAGTTCTCAATCGCTTTGGTGGCGTTTTTCATGCACAAATCCTAGTGCTGCTACAGGTGGGCCAATCGGGATTCCGGGCGGATTACGGGTTAACCGAAACCTGCTCCTTCGCGGACTCTGGTACATCAAACACCCTATCAAAGACCCACTGAAACGCCAGCGCGTAAAAGAAGAAGAAAACGAACAGCCCCAGATCGGTGACCAGTGCAGCCCACCAGGAAATTTCCAGCCACCATGCCACCAGTGGCACCCACAGTAGAACTAGCCCACCCTCAAAACCCAGTGAGCGCTGCGATCACCGGTCATGGGCTGCTGCTGGCAAACAATGTACTGGTAGCCGACAGCCTCAGGCATGGAAAGTTAGTGGCCATGGTGGTGTCAACCAGCACGGACTAAGGTTGAATGAACCTGTCAGGGCGGCAAGGGCCGAGGGCAGGGGCCAGAGTGGCGTCCATTATCTCTTCGCTGGCCAGACGGCCTACTATCGGGGCAAGGATAACGCCAGGGTGCATTGTGCAAACATATACACCGCTGACTGTGGGCAAGTAACCGACAATGGGAATGCCATCAGCGGGAAATGGTCTTAGCCCGACACATGCCAATTCCGGCTCAATGGAATCAGCCCCATGAAGTTCGTCCCGGATGGCCTGGGCTGTTCGTAGCGCAATCGCTTCTGCCTGGTTGTCCAGGGCATCACCCAGATAATCCTCTGCGGCTAGCAACGTCCCATCCTGTTCTTGTCTGACTTCCATTGCGGGGCTGGAAATTATGGTCTGCACCAGGTTGGCGGGTGCCTTGTAACGAATAAAAATGGCTGGAGATTCTTCTATAGGAAGAGAAACGTTAAGCATGTCGGTGAGTTTCTTGGTACCAATCCCCGCTGCGATTACAACGATATCGGCGTCAATTATTCCCGCTGTGGTTTCGAGCCCTGTAACTCGAGTATTCAGCATTCTAAATCCGAGAACCCGTGTATGGGTTAATACATTGGCCCCATGCGCTTTGGCGCCTGCAATCAAGGCGTGGGTTGCTCGTACCGCATCCAAGGCACCTGCTTGGGTTTCGTATAAGGCCTGTTCAGGGGGATGCTTGAGATTGGGTTCAATATCGACAATCTGGGGGCGGGACACTAAATGTTCTGCAGTTGTATTGCCTGCCCTTTGCAGCGTTTCATCCAGGTTCGTGCCGTAAGTTAGGGCACCTGTCCATCGAACGTTCAGGTCGGGTAATTCCATGTCGAGTCGACGAAACTCATTGATGACCAAGCTGCGCAGTTGCGCAATAGGGTCGAACCCGCTGTGAGAAACGTTGATCCATGCAAATGAGGTCCCCGTCACGCCGCACGCAATATCTCCGGCGTCTACCAACGTAACATCTGCACCTTTGCCTGCCAGGTGATAAGCCAGGGACGCGCCCACTATGCCCGCGCCTATGACGACGACTCGGCTTTGCTTACGATCCTCCACATCAACCTCCATTTTGTCGATCTGATTGCGAGAGCGTTGGGGGATATGTGAGTGAAAAGGGGCAGATTTACCTCTAAAAATACATCTGCCCCGATTTTCGCTCGCTACCGTCAACTCAAGGTCGAAGGCAGCTTATTCCCCTACTGCAGTGGAACATAAATATCTGTTTGCCATTGATCCATCGGTGTCTGGGGGTAGGCGCTCAGGTAATTGAAGAACAGCGGCTGGTCACGAAGTTCTTCTCCACTGGTGGGAAGCCAGTCGCGGTAAATCGGATAGATCGTTTCGCCAATATGATCCGGTGAGCCCGTATGGCGCACCACGACGCAGCGGCCGCCAGGAATGACGAGGGCGTGCACGCCAAACTCATTTGGCGCCACAGCCTCATGAATCTCACCGCAGATCGCAAAGCGGAACGCTTGTGGAGGTGTCGTATCGGGGTTGTTATAGGGAATGCCAAAGGTGCGACTCGATGCCTGCGGTGACTGTCCGCTGTGCATACGCCACTCGATGAACTTGCGTACGCTCTCGCTGACGAGCCCTGCTGGCCCGCGGTGCTCAAGCGCTGCTACCTTGACCTCAGGGAAATCTACGATCCTTACTTGCATGATGATAGTCCTGGAAAAGTGAGGGATTGCGAACACCGTATTCCAGACTTGCCAGTTCGGTTCCTTGCTGAACGCACTCGGCGTCATACCGATCGCCCGCTTGAACGCCCTGCAGAATGCCTCGGGACTTTCAAAGCCGGCGTCGAGTGCGGCGTCCAGTACCGAATGATCAGCGACGGCCGCCAGGCGATGTGCCGCACGGCGTAGGCGCATCAGTTGCACATATCGTGAGACCGGCACGCCAACGAACGCGGTGAACTGTCGGTGGAAGTGAAATGCCGAAAAGTTTGCTATACCGCTTAACGTCTTCACCGACAGGTCGCCTTCGAGATTGGCATCAATGTAGGCGAGCACGGCGTTGAAGCGTTGTGTGTAAGCAAAATGGGTCGGCATGTCAGACACTGGAAAAGCTCCTGGAAGTACGGTCGCCAGTAGAGTCCGCTATACCGACGTGAACGCGCCTAGCCGAGTTTGCTCAAGGCATGAGGCTTCTAGGTCGGTTGGCGATTGGCTCGAGGGCGACGCCTTCAATCGCCTCAACCACGGTGCTTAGTTGCTGGCAGGCCTGTTCATCAGGGACTAGCCGTTGGTGACTGGGGCTTTTGCATGAGACACTAACCATTGACGTTGCACCATTTAAGATCCTGCAGGTGTTGTCCAATAGCTAGAAGCACTCGGACGTGCATTCTCTACCCGATGGCTGAGACTTCAGCAAATTACACCTGCATATCCTTGGAACACCGAATGCCTTCTCAGCCGAAACCCAGACTGAACCTACGCATCGTACTGCTCACCTTTGCGCTGTTCAGTGCCGCAGTCACTCTTGCCAATACATTCTGGGTAATGTTCAAGATCCAAAAGCGAGAGCTCATTGAAAACGCGCTGGAAGGCAACCGAGCTTACGCTGCTCGTATCGCAGCAGCGGTAGAAGGGGTGTTGAGTTCTGATCTAGACCGCCTTGAATATGGCTCGGCCATCCTTTCAAAGAACTTCTCTGACCGCCAGCTGCTGGCTGTCGAGGCTCGACGGCTGCTTGAGCAAGACAACAGCTTCAACTCAGTGCTGATTGCCAACGCCGACGGCACTATCGTCGCATCTGCGCCAGAGCGGTTGCAGCTAAACGGCCAATCTCTTCAACGCCGTGAACCGCTCGAGCGGCGTAAGCCAATGGTCAGTAATGCATTTCACTCTATCACTGGCAATCTGGTGGTTTTCGTATCCCAGCCGGTCTTCGATGCAAGTGGGCAGTACCTCGGGCTGGTGGGCGGGACTCTCAGGTTGGAGCAGCAGAATACGCTTCAAGCGCTGATGGATTTGAACCGTCGACAAAATGGGGCATATGTCTATCTCGTAGACAGTCAGCGACGTGTGCTCTACCACCCTGACCCGCAACAAATCGGCAGGCTCATTGACCATGATCGGATTGTAGATGCTGCACTGAGTCAGGCTAATGGTTCACTCCAGGCGGTCGACCGGGATGGGAATGAAATGCTTGCGGGTTACGCGGGCATACCCAGCAGCCGTTGGGGCATTGTCTCGCAACAGCCAATGGCCGTTGTTCAGGAAACTTTGAGCGTTACCGCGCTGAAGGTGGCTAAAGGGATCGTGCCACTGGGCCTGCTGGGTTTGCTACTAATATGGTGGGCGGGGTCGAGAATCTCCAACCCGTTGTCCCGCTTGGCGGACAGCGCCGGACGCCTGGACGTGCCCGGAAAGCTATGAGCGCATCAGCGCCATCCCTGTGGACTACCTGGAAAGCTGGCAGTTACGTCGGGCACTTTTGCTTAGCGTGAGCCTACTGCAGGAAAAAATCGGCAGGCTCAACCACCAGGCTCAAAGTGATCCACTCACCGGGCTGGCAAACCGTCGCGCAATGCAAGACGCGCTCACGGTGTGGTTGGAGTCGAAGAAGACGATTGCTGTGATTTCCGTGGATATTGATCATTTCAAACGAGTGAACGATACCTTTTGGCCACGACGTAGGTGACGAGACGCTCAGATCGGTAGCAGGACTGATGAAACAGAACTCTCGGCCGAGCGATCTGCTTTGCCGTGTAGGGGGGGAGGAGTTCGTTTTGCTGCTTCCCGATAGCTCAATCGCTGCCGCTGTAGACATCGCAGAGCGTTTGCGACTCTCGATCGCATCCACCGCCCTGGAGACTGTTGGTCACATTACTGTCTCGCTGGGGGTTGCGCTCTGGCGATCCGGCGACTCGATGGGTGATGTGTTCCATAAGGCAGATCAATTGCTGTACCGCGCCAAGCAACAGGGGCGTAACCAGGTTGTGGCAGAGCAAGAATCCATTGCCATCGGGCCAGCGTCCTGACACAGGCACTCGCCCTAGTGTGCTAAACACAATGCGTTCGGGGCACTGGTGCAGTTGCTTCGAAAATAAAACGCTCCTGTTTTTAGGATCAGGTACGCCGCGCCATCAATAGAGCCGAGGCAGCCGCAGACAACAAACCGGCACAGCAACGATTAAAAATCTTCTTGCCGCGAGGCTGCGTAAACCAGCGGCGCATATGCAGCCCGATATAGGCATAGGCGCCAAATGGCGATCCACTCCAGTATCAGAAACAGCAATCCGAGCAATAGGAACTGAGCGCCAACGTCTGCCGTTGGGTCAACGAATTGAGGTAGGAACGCGGTAAAGATCAGGATGGCTTTGGGGTTGCCGGCAGCGACGAGGAACTCCTGCCTGGCCAGCCCCCACAACCCCGTCCCAGAGGTTTCTGATTCGGCTGCTGCTTGCGGTGCGGCGTTCCACAGCTGATACGCCAGGTAGAAAAGGTACGCCGCGCCGACTATTTTGATCCCCGTAGAAGATCAGCTCTGACGTTTGCAACACCACCGCCAGGCCCGCCGAAGCAAGTGCGATCATGATGGCGAATGCCAGCAAGCGCCCCACGCCTGCGATGCAGGCTGTGCGATATCCGTAGCGCGTTGCATTGCTGATGGACAGCAGGTTGTTGGGCCCCGGCGCCATATTCAGTGCAAAGCAGGCGGGCAGGAATAATGCGAGTGTTGCAACGTCCATATGCCTCTCCAGACCATTTTGCATAAATCCCACATTTACAGCCCTGTCGATGTCATTGCTCGCTAATCACACCTTCTCCCCTGGGCAGGAATTGGTTTGTGATCATCGACACCGCTTGCGCCGGCGAAGCCAGGGCAGTGTCTATGCAAAACGGGGCGGGGTCCCACGCTTCATATTCATGATTGAGTACCGACTGCCAGGTGGGTGGCGTCAGCCCCGGAATATCCACCCTCCGTGTTTCTACCCGTCGCTGATGTTCATTTTTATCAGAGCAAATCACTTGGATATTGACTAGCCGAACACCGGCCTTTGAGGCGGTTTCGCTCCAGGCTACTCGACTTTCGCTTACCGGGTTTACACAGTCGGCGATGACGGTGCGGCCTAGCAGGAGATTGCTCAGTGCAAGCTCATTAGCGACCACGTAACCACTGCGTCCCACGTCTTGGGCAAGCGTTCCGGAGTTTCGGATTGCTTGCTCAATGGTATCGATGCGCAGGTAGACGGCGCCTGTCGTCGCGGCGAGGTCCTTGGCGAGAGTGGTTTTTCCGGTGCCGGGAAGGCCGCTGAATACGATAAGCACTGTCTGTCCTTCGCTGGGTGAATGTTGCCTGGCATTTAGGATCGCTCCTGCAACCAGTTAAGTAACGCCATTTCCATGCTGCCTGGCTTGGGGGCTGCCGGCGATAGCAGGCAGTACCGCGAGCCATCTTCAACAAACCCCAATGGCGCGGCTAATACACCGCTTTCGATATCGTCGCGCACCAGGTGCCACGGACCAATGGCTACTCCAAGGCCTGCAACCGCTGCCTGGATGCTGAAGTAAAAGTGCTCAAAGGATTGCATTTCCATGGTCGGAGTGGGCAGGCCTTTTGCGTTGGCCCACTCTTGCCAAGCCGTAGGCCGGCTAGTCGTCTGTAGGCGCGGGGCCGAGGCGAGCAGGGATTTGCCGTTTTTACCAAACCACTCAGCTACTTTGTCTGGCCGGCATACAGGGCCGACCCTCTCTGGGAATAGTGTCTCGGCATGGTAGCCGGGAGGCCGTGGGAAATCGTCCCGCCGTATGGCCAGGTCGATGCCCTGGTTGAATGAGAAGGGGCCACCGCCGGCAACCAGGTGAATGTCCAGCCCTTGATGATGTGTTTGGAAGTCGCTCCAGCGAGGGATCAACCAACGCATCAGCAGCGTTGGCTCGCAGGATAAGACAAGCCGGCGCGCTCGACGGGCGTCGCTGCGTATCGCGCGCACGGCCTGGTTCATCAACCCGAGCCCTTCACTGACGGCTTTTGCCAGGCGTCTTCCGGGCTCCGTTAAAAACACCCTTCGGCTGCGTCGCTCGAACAGGTCAACGCCCAAATCCTCTTCCAGCAGGCGCACTGAGCGGCTAATGGCGCCGGGTGTCAGGTGCAGTTCGTCAGCCGCACGGGCGAAGTTTTCCAGGCGTGCGGCGGATTCGAAGCAGCGCAATGCAAGCAGGGAGGGCATGCGCGTCTCAGAAATCAGTGAGTTGTAGTCACTATTTTCTTCAGAAATCATCGTTATTACCCAAGCAGAGGATCTGCAAATATTGCCTTACACAACCAATAATTCAAAGGCTACAACATGGGCGAATGGATAGCAGTAATCACCATCACACTCCTTGCATGCATCAGTCCAGGGCCGGACTTCGCCATGGTGTCTCGTAACGGCTTGCTCCTGTCCCGGCGGGCAGGTGTGCTCACCGCTGTGGGAATCGGCCTGGGGGTGCTGGTTCATGTGGGCTACACGCTGCTCGGATTAGGGTTGGTGCTGCAACAGACTCCTTGGTTGTTCAATGCGTTGAAGCTGGCTGGAGCGGCATATCTGGTCTACTTGGGGATCAAGATGCTGCGTTCCCGGCCTGCGACTGAACAGCTGGACGCGCCACCTGCCGCGATGTCTGACCTGGAAGCGTTGCGTACCGGGTTTCTCACGAATGCGTTGAACCCCAAGACATCGATTTTTATCGTCAGTCTGTTTATGGGGGTAGTACGACCGGACACCGCGTTGACCGTGCAAATGGCCTATGGGCTATTTATCGCGGGGGCGCATGTGCTGTGGTTCAGCCTTATTGCGCTGTGCTTTTCCGCTGGGAGGGTGCGCGAAAAACTGATGGCTGCACGACAATGGATTGACCGGGCTTTTGGCGCCTTGCTGGTGAGCTTCGGGATACTGCTGGTAATCACTCAGTATTCAGCTTGAGTGTGTCGGTGGGGGCTTATATGGACTGAGGTTGAATTCGACTTTTCGGCAACTTGATAGGGTGTGGTTAACTAATGCCCAGTAAATTTTAACAAAGGTTTACAGCTGTTATTTAGTTCGTCCGGTAAGGTTTTTGCAACTAGCGCAACTTGGTCAGCATCGCAATGCACTCCAGTAATAACCCGCTAAACCCTGAACTGATAAACATCAGACGGCTGTTTGCAACTCCCCTGGCCAGTCTCCAGTACCCCGATGCAGAAAAACTCAATACAGAGCTGAAAACCCTGATCACTTGTCGCATGGCGGACGATCTGGGCGGCACGCAGCGCAGTAATGACGGCGGCTGGCAGTCGGCGAGCGACTTCCCGGAATGGGGCGGGCAGGCCTGCGATGCGTTGGTTGGCTTTGCCACCGAGTTCGCCACTCAACTGACGGCGGTGCATAGCGAGCAGTACGGCTTAACTGAGCCGAGTTTTGCATGGAAACTCAATGCCTGGGCAAACGTTAACCAGGCAGGGCACAGCAATGCGTTGCATGGCCACCCGGGGGCATTCTGGTCGGGGGTTTATTGGGTGGATGCCGGCGGGCGAGAGGAAGATCCGGCTGTTGGCGGTGACCTTGAGTTTATCGACCCCCGCGGGATGGTTGCATCGATCTACAATCCTGCGCTGCGCATGAGGGTGGAAGATTGTGTTACTGCTGGCTTTAGTACGACTTATGCCGCTACCAGTGGAACGTTCATTATGTTTCCGTCGTGGCTGATGCATTCCGTAAGACGTTTTGAAGGCGCGCGTCCGCGCATTTCTATTGCCTTTAATTTTGGCGCCTGAGTTGCCGACCGTCTTTTGATCATGCGGGCTTTGCGTCTGCCTACCATCGCATTATCCGGATTAACCGGAATATGTTTCCCGAACTGAGTCGATTATCAAGAAATCCCCTCGCAGATACGCTGTGGTCATTGGCACCACCGACTATCTACGAGGAGACACCGATGTCCACACTCTTTACCCCAGGCGTTGTTGGTCAACTGAGCACGCCCAACCGTGTCGTCATGGCGCCCATGACTCGCTCGCGCAGCACCCAGCCTGGCGATGTGCCGAACGCTATGAACGCGGTGTACTACGCGCAGCGGGCGTCGGCTGCGTTCATTGTGACTGAAGCCACGCAGATCTCGCCCCAGGGCAAGGGTTATTCATTCACCCCAGGGATTTACAGTGACGAACAGGTCGCCGGCTGGCGCCTGGTGACCGATGCGGTGCATGCCGCTGGCGGACGAATTTTCCTGCAGTTGTGGCATGTAGGGCGCATGTCGCACCCCGACTTCCACAATGGCGAATTACCGGTCGCGCCGTCTGCAATTGCGTTTGATGGCAGCATCTGGAAAGTAGATTCTGCGTCGGGTGTCGGCAGTATGGCCCCGTGCCCGACACCACGGGCACTGGAGCGCGCCGAAATCCACGCCATCGTCGACGATTATCGTAAGGCTGCGCGTAATGCCATGACGGCAGGTTTCGACGGTGTCGAAGTGCATGGGGCCAACGGCTACCTGATCGACCAGTTCCTGCGCACCACGTCGAACACGCGTACGGATGAGTACGGCGGATCGCGCGAGAACCGTCTGCGCTTTCTCAGGGAAGTCATGGATGCGGTAATTGATGAAGTGGGGGCCGATCGCACAGCCATCCGGGTTGCGCCGTTTCTTACGGCGCGTGGCATGGCTTGCCCGGACATTCTGCCGACGTTGCTGGAAGCGACCCGCTATTTGCAGGGCAAAAATATTGCGTATCTGCACCTGGTCGAAGCGGACTGGGATGATGCCCCCAAGTTTCCCGAAGACTTCCGCCAGGCCGTGCGCGAGCGCTTTCGTAATGCGATTGTGGTGGCCGGTAAGTACGACCTGGAACTTGCTGAGTGGGTCCTGGAAAAAGGCTACGCAGACTTTATCGCCTTTGGACGCAAGTTTGTGGCCAACCCGGATCTGCCACTGCGGCTGGAGAAGGGTTACCCGTTAGCCGGTCTGGAAGGCGCTGAGTTGTTTGGCGGTACCGAACGTGGTTACTCGGACTTTGCCGCCTGGGCTCAGTAGGGCTGAAAGCGGTAGGTCAGGTCCAAAGAATCTCCTTGGGGCGCGCTCAGGTCGCCAGCTTCAAGGAGATTTCGTCCATCAGCAGTTTGACCCGGCGCGGCATTGCGTGGCCGGAAGGGTAGACAATCTGCAAGTCCACGCCCGGCAGGGAGTAGGTCTCCAGCACCTCGACCAGTCGGCCGGCGTCCAAGTCATCACGTACATCGATGTAGGACTTGATACAGATGCCGTGGCCGGCCAGGCACCACTGGCGCACCTGATCGCCATCATTGGCAATACGCCTGCCCGACACCAGCACCTTGAACGTACGGCCAGCGGCGCGGAACTGCCATTCACGGTGGATGCTGCTGCCAAAGCGCATCAGGATGCACTGTTGCTGCGCCAGGTCCGATGGGTGTTGGGGCGTGCCATGGGCCTTGAGATAGGCGGGGGATGCACACACGACCCTACGGCCCTCGCTGAGTTTTCTGACGCGCAGGGTGCTGTCGGACAGGGCGCCATATCGAATGGCGAAATCAACCCCTTGCCCCGCGAGATCCAGGTAGCCATCGGTCAGGTTCAGGTCGAGGCTGACGTTGGGATGCTTCTGCAGAAAATCATCGAGGATGGGCACGATGCGGTTGCGGCCCAGGTCGACGGGAGCGCTCAGGCGTATCAGCCCCGAGATTCGTTCGGTGCCCAGTTTGATAGTGCTCTCGATGTCTTCAGCTTCTGCGAGCAGGCGCCGGGCGCCCTCCATCAGCGTCCGCCCTTCGTCCGTCAGGCTGATTGAGCGGGTCGTACGGGTCAGTAGTGTCGCGCCGTAGTGCCTTTCCAAGGCCCCGAGCCGCTCCGACACAGACGTGGGCGAAAGCCCGACCTCGCGGCCTGCCGCCGACAATCCGCCTTTCTCGACAATCAACAAAAACAGCGCGAGGTTCTCGAAGAGCATTATCCGGATTTCCCTGAATATGATTGTGCTTTGGGCTGGATTCTACGCCAGCACTCAACAGTGCTCATGTCATTTGTTGGGGGGCAAAACTTCCTTCAGTTCAGAAGTCCATGCCTGACGAATCGCGCAGTTTTCTCCAGCGTTAATGCCAAATCAGCATGCTTGAGCTGATATCGGCTTTCCAGCTTGCGGCTATGAGTCATGTCGAATCGCTCGGTGCGGATGAAGTTCAGGGATTCCGGGCTAGTGCCAAAGTGCTTAGCCACGCCCGGTATTTTCAGCAGCCATCTGAGTGGGCCCAGTGGTAGGTGGTGGCGGGGAGTCTGCACTTCCAGGGTGTGGGCGATGTGTGTGACCAGTCCTTGCAGATTGGGGCTGAGCTCGTCCAGTGCCAGGGCCTGCTGATTTGCCATTGCCGGGTCGAATGCCGCCGCGACCATCAACGCCACCAGGTAATCGACACTGACCAATGGCAGCCAGTGGCGGGTTGATCCAGGAATCGCCGTCAACTTGCCCGTCGCCAGGTTGCGAATCAGCTCTGCTACCGGCTGACCAGCCAGGATATGCCCGCTCTCGCTATGCCCGCAGACCGTTGCCGGGTGCACGATGGTGTAGTCGGCCCGTTGCGCCTGCATGTAGCGAATGACCGCAAAATGCGCTTCCAGCTTACTTGCCTCGTACCCACCCACACGCCTGTACACGGCGGGCCAATCGCTGTGTTCTGGACGTTGCTGATCAATGCCAATGCTGGTCAAGTGCGCGCTGTTTTGCAGCATGTAGCCTCCCACCATCAGCAGCCGACTGTGTTGGCTTGCCGATAACCGGGCAACCTCCAGAGCACCTTTGACGTTGACCGCGCGGGCTTGCTCCATAGACAGGCCCCAGGCGAACTGGGCGGCGACGTGGAATACCACGCGGGCTGAGGCAATACGCTGGCGGTCAGTCGCGCTCAGCCCCAGGTTCGGGTGATTGAGGTCGCCTTGAACGGCCTGAATGCGCGAGGGTTCTCCCCCCAGTAGACGCACCTGCTCCCTGAGCGATTCAAGGTTTGCGGCGTGGCGCATCAGCACCCAGGCCTCGTGCCCTGTAGCGCTCAGGTGGGCCAGCAAATGCTGCCCGATAAATCCGCTGCCGCCGGTGACAAAACATTGAGTACGCATGGCGCATTCCTTGGTTGGATAAGGTGCGCAGGCTAAACTGTGGAGCTACCTCTACAGTCAAGGAAAATTTACCGTGAAAGTCGCAGAGCTTGAGCGTAGGAGCGGCCTTGGGCGCCATACCTTGCGGTATTACGAGGCGCTGGGGCTGATCACCGTGCAGCGGGGAGCCAATAACTACCGCGTTTACAGTGAGCAGACGGCACTGGACCTGGCGTTTATTCAGATGGCGCAGAAGATGGGGTTTTCCCTGGCTGAAGTCGGCGAAATCCTCGAAGCCAAGCGGCAAAGTACGATTGACTGTGCCCAGGGCGCTGCGTTGGTGGCCGACAAAATGGCTGAGATTCAACTCAAGATCGGTCATCTCAAAACGTTGCATGGCTTTCTTGACGCCGAGCGTCTGCGGCTTGAGGCCAGTGCCATCGCGCTGGGGCAAACAGTCACCTATCGGCAGGTGCCAAGTCCGGTTTAAGCGTCAATTGTTTCGTATTTGCTGTCAGGCTTTGGCGAAGTTGTCATCGTGCTGGGGGCTGTGCCGCCATCGCAGCCTCGCCGGGCTCGACAGCTCCCACCCTTGATGAATTGTATCTCTCGATCTGCCCCTAGCTGTACGGGGCGAGGCGCGGCATAACCCTCTACTGTCAAGGCGACAATAATTCGCCGGATGACGCACCATGTTCATGTCCACCAGCTTGCTATCGGCCTTCGCGCTGTTTGCCTTCGTGTCTTCGATCACCCCTGGCCCCAATAACACCATGCTGTTGGCGTCGGGGGTGAACTTCGGTTTTCGCCGCTCGATTCCCCATGCCCTGGGGATCAGCGTGGGCTTTATGTTGTTGGTGATTTCGGTCGGCCTGGGCCTGGGGGAGGTGTTCAAGGCGTTGCCATGGGCGTACACCGCGTTGCGCTATATCGGGGCGGCTTACTTGCTGTACCTGGCGTGGAAGATAGCGACCTCCAGCGCAATGTCGGACGACACCGACGGCAAGCGCAAACCCATGACCTTTCTCGCCGCTGCGGTGTTCCAGTGGGTCAACCCCAAGGCCTGGGTCATGGCATTGGGCGCGATCACCACCTATACGCCGGCTGAAGGCTACTTCACTAACGTGCTGGTCATCGCCGTGGTGTTTGCCGTGGTCAACCTGCCGAGTGTGTGCGTGTGGGCGGGGTGTGGCACCGGCTTGCGCAATGTCCTGCGTGAGCCCCGCTGGTTGAAGCTGTTCAACGGGTCGATGGCGGGGCTGTTGGTGCTGTCGTTGTACCCGATGTTTTTTGCCGGCTAAAGAGTCCAGGCCTTTACGGGCCGGGGCTCAGACCGGTGAGATCGTGGCCAGCAGGCCAATGCCAACGGTCAGTGCCAGAAACCCTAAAAGAAAAAATGCCATCTTAGCCATGGGGCCTCCAAAAGGAAGAAGGGCGGCCGGGGAGTTCCTGCCGATGAGCCATTGTCCGGGTTGTGCACTGTTCGGTACAGATGCAGGTGTTAAAGAAAAAAGCATATCAGATGTGCCTGGCAGGCTGGCGTGCCGGGGTTTCGGCCGGGGCATGGAGGTGCTGATCAGACTGTTGGAGGTCATTCTGCGCAGGCCTTCAACGGCAGGCAGGATGTATTTGAGCCATTGCTCGCGGGGTGTGCCTGGTACGTCCTGCGGCTGATCAGTGCTCGTCGATTCAAGGTCATCGGCGGGGTAGCAGTCATCACTGCTGCGCCTGCCGTCGGGGTACACAATAAACCCCCCGCGCCCGTTGCCACATTGGTGCAGATACACCGGCGACAGTTCTCGCTGCTTATCAATGCGCGCATTCAAATGAACGATGTAGCTACCCATCGCAATCGACACACCCACAATCAGCCCCAGGCATATCAGCACCTGCCAGCTGTAACTGGCGCCTACGTTATCGGAACGCACTGGCGACACAGCACGCAGCTGCCTGCTCGAGATGCTCGCCCACCAGAAACCGGCTGCCGCCTCCCAGGTTGACCAATTGCCCGCGAGACGGCAGGACGCTGGCCATCAGGCCGAATAGAATCAAAGCCAACAGGACTCTTTTAACCATCGAGTAAAGGTTCATGACGGTGATGAGCTCAGGATAGGAAGAGCCCCAGCTTAGAGAGTGCCGGGTTAACGCGAGGTAAACATCCACGGGAAATCGCCCGACTTCCGTTATCCTTCAACCCTCTGCGCAACACCTGTCCGAGGGGACTTTTCCGTGCATATTCACCTGCTGCTGGTCGAGGACAACCTTGACCTGGCCACGACCATCATCGAGTACCTGGAAATCAGCGGCATGGTCTGCGACCACGTCACTAACGGCCAGGCCGGCCTTAACCTGGCACTCGACCAGCATTACGACGTGATTCTCCTGGACATCATGTTGCCGCGCCTGGACGGCCAGCAAGTGTGCGAACGGCTACGCCAGCAAGGCAGCCAGACGCCGATCCTGATGCTCACTTCACTGGACGCGCTCCCTGACAAGCTCGCCAGCTTTGCGGCGGGGGCCGACGACTATCTGGTCAAACCCTTCGAGCTGGCCGAACTGGTCGCCAGGATTCGCGCCCTGAGCGTGCGCCGCAGTGGCCAGACCAGCCGCCTGCAGGTGGACGACCTGGTCATGGAGCTGACCACCCGCAAAGTCAGCCGCGCCGGGCAGGAGCTGCATTTGTCACCCATTTGCTGGACCCTGCTGGAGTACCTGATGCGCGCCAGCCCTGAGCTCGTGCCCCGGGAGCGCCTGGAAACCACGATCTGGGGCGATGAACCACCGGACAGCAACACGCTTAAAGTCCATATGCACCGGCTGCGCAAGGCGGTAGACAAACCCTTTGACCGACCGCTGATCCACACCCTGCCTGGGGTCGGTGTTCAGGTGAAGCCCCATGCGTAACCGCCTGAGTCTGAAGTGGGTGATCAGTGGCAGCTTCCTGTTCCTGATTGCTGTGGTGTTACTGATCTACAGCCAACTGCTGCCGGTATACACCGTGCGTGGCCTGCTCTACACCGCCAGCGCGATGATGGAAGAAGAGGCTCAGTATTTCGTCAGGCATTACAAGAAGGATCCGACCACGCCACCGCCGCGCAACTACTTCTTCGAGGCCGTCATCGGCAAGGAAGCCTTGCCGGCGAGCGTGCGCCAACTGCTCGAGGCTCCGCCGAGCATGTCCTTCGGTGCCGTTCAGGTCTTCGGTGATACAGACTCCGATGATGACGATGCTGAGATCCGGGCAGTCCTCACCCAGCCCCTGGGTGACGGCAAGACCCTTTATATGTATGACATTGACCATGATCACGAAGAGGGCGGTGAGGTCGAGACGCCGCTGTCCGATGCCTACTTTGACCAGGTACTGCAGGGCGTCGTGTTTGTCAGCCTGGCGGTGTTCGTGCCGGCGCTGATTATCATCGCCCTGTTGGTCTGGTGGCTGGTGCGGCCGCTCGGACGCCTGGCCCAATGGTCCAGTACCCTGAACAACCCGGATGCCCGGGCCGGCGAGCGCCCGGATTTCAGCTTCAAGGAGTTCAATACCCTGGCCGATGCCCTGGCCCAGAGTGTTGAGCAAGTACAAGCTGCCAGCCAGCGTGAAGGCCGCCTGTTGCGCTACACCAGCCATGAACTGCGAACCCCATTGGCGGTGCTCAAGGCCAATATAGAACTGTTGACCCTGCAGGCCGGCGGTGTCTTGCCATCTTCCCTGCAGCGCATTGAGCGCTCGGTGTTGAACATGCAACTTATCGCCGAGACCTTGCTGTGGATGAGCCGCGAACGCCCCGAACCATTGCCTGAGGAAGATATAGACCTGAGCGCGTTGGTCGGCGAGCTGATTGACAAACATCGCTACCTGATCGGCAATCGGGATATCGAGCTGCTTGTCGACATCCACAGCGAACCCTGCCGACTACCCCCCACCGCGTGCCGCATCGTGATCGGTAACTTTCTGCGCAACGCCCTGCAATACGCGGAAGAGGGCCAGGTAGAAATCAGCTTCAACTACCCGCGCCTGGTAATTGCCAACCACATCAGGGAGGCCAAGCCGAGGGAGGAATCCAGCGATTATGGCTACGGCCTGGGGCTGCAGTTGATGCGTCAGTTATGTGCAAAATTGGGCTGGCAGATTGATGTAATTCTTGAGCAGCAGCGTTTTACCGTCGCTCTGGAGTTCACCAGCTTGCAGGGTGTTGGGGCTCCGGGAGGAGGAGGGTGAACAGTATTGGGTCGACAGGTGGCGTTTTGCGCAAACTGATTGTTGTACCCATGCTCGGTTTTTCGTGCAGTTTTCCTGTCATTGCGGGTGATGGCAGGCCGGTCAAAGTCTCGGCCTTTGGAGCTGCGTTTCATCTGCAACCTGAACCTGCAGAACAAGGCTGATGCCTGGTCGCTGCTGCGTGACATCTCGGCGATCTACCGGGGCATGACTGACTGGGCCCAGGGTCAGGTGTTCACCCTGTCGGATAGGGGAGGGGATAGTTTACAGCTCCCTAAAATATGAACCCTCTGCCTAAGAACGCCATTAAATTTTTGTGCCTATTATGACTATGCCGTTATGAGTACTGGTTTTGTAAACGCTTACCTGTCCAGTATTGTCGATAACGTTTGATCGGCATATTTTGATTTCCTTATTTAGTTCTGGCTCGAAGAATTCAATCCCACTACAGCTTCTTCTGCCGCCTGAGGTTTTTTTATAGGCAGTCGTGTAGCTGCTTTGAGTTCCAGTGGAAAGGTAGATTGAAAGTGAAAATGGAATGACCAGTATAAGCATGCATACTATAAGTGCGGCTATTGGAGTGCAGATAATGATTTTTATATTTTTGAGAGTGTTGCCTGGTGTGATGTTTGATTTAAATAATAACATGCCCAGCGAAGTGATGATTGCTAGTACTGATGAGGCGATAAGGAAGCTTTGTTGTAGATCTGGCTTGAAGAAGGTTCTGGAGTAAATATGGCTATGCCATGTAACAAGCAAGGAAGCAGAGAGCAGCGTTCCAAAAATCAAAGGCACCAGATAACGATACGAGTTCTTGTTCAAATTTGCTCCTTTGTCTTTATCTTGAGGTCGCCGAGTATAGGCAATATCAACACCTACGACCAAGGATTGATCGCGCTGCGGGCGTGCCAGGCGTATGTCAGGGCTTCAGAACCGGCCCTTTGTTCCTGACGTTGCCCACGACCTGCTTACCCTGGCGCAACACCCTCTGCTCGGCACGCTTCTTGAGCGTGACCGGGTCTAGCCTTTCCCGTGCGCCGGATACCGAGAAAATCAAATGAGCCGGCACGAGGACAGCCTGCCTCAATGACTGAGGCCAGTACACTGAAGATTTGTTTGCAGTGTCGCAACCTGTAAACGTGTCCAGGGTGATGAGCGTGCTGGATCAGATTAATGGTTGTTGGGGCCGGGGCTCGTTGCGTTCAGCCAGAGTGCCGGCGAATCCTGACGGGGCGATGCGGCGGGAGCTTATGAGTCAGAGCTATACGACAAGACTTGATCAGCTTTGGTCGGTGTCTTGTAGGTAGTTGAAGGTACCCGACGATCAGTAATTGCCTGCCAGTCAGTAACTGTTACCTATG
This sequence comes from Pseudomonas sp. FP818, assembly GCF_030687335.1. Lineage (NCBI taxonomy): Bacteria > Pseudomonadati > Pseudomonadota > Gammaproteobacteria > Pseudomonadales > Pseudomonadaceae > Pseudomonas > Pseudomonas sp. FP818. The sequence continues at coordinate 2,530,775 of NZ_CP117427.1, forward strand.
TGCGTGAACTGATTTGTAACCCATGTGAGTGAGTCATACCCCTCCTACAAGTACGGAGCGGGTTCCGAATGTTAATCAGTTTGTTTGTAGGATAATTCCTAATTTTTGTTCTGAATGATCCCTGGCGCGCTGTGAAGGCTAGGTAATCACCATTTGAAATTATTCACCATGGTCTTGGCCGGGCAAAAGCGAGCAACGTGTAAGCGCTTTATGCCCTCTTTAGGAATGGAACTTATGTGTTATGGCGGGTGTGCTATTTGACGCGTCGGCTATATGCACTGGTTTCAGTATTGGTTTCGCTTCAGCACTTGCTGCTGCAAAAAAGCCTGGAGGGGAGGGGGGTATGGCTTCAAATAGTTTCCAAAATGAAGTGCCAAAGACTCGGATCAATATAACGCTAGACCTGCACGCCGGTAGTGCTCAGAAGAAAGTCGAATTGCCACTGAAACTAATGGTCATGGGTGATTAATGGTGAGGAATAGCGAAAAGTTAATCCTCACAAAACCAACTTTGACAGCGTCCTCCGTGGTGCGTGCCCCGCAGCACATCCAGGCAATCAACGCCTCAGATGAGTCCGCCAAGCTGGTGGGCTTCGCTCCCGGCACCGCCAGCATGCCCGACGGCGAATACAAGCTGGGCAGCCACACCGTGTCCAAATGCCTGGGCGGCGTGCGCCTGGACCGCTCCCTGCACCTCACCGACGATGGTCGAAGGAGAAACCATTGACTTCAAAAATGCTTGAAGAGGCCCTGTCCTCCTGTGAGGCCGTCGCGGCCCAACTGCAATGCCTCGACCCGCTGCTGGCCGAGGTCGCCGGCCGCCTGCGCCGCCAGCCGCCGCAAGTGGCGATGACCGTCGCCCGTGGCAGTTCGGACCACGCCGCCAGCTACTTCGCCTACCTGACCATGCAGCATGTGGGCGTTCCCGTGGCGTCGCTGCCGATGTCGGTGGTGACCCTGGCGCAGGCGCCGCTGAAAGTCAGCGGCCAGGCGGCCTTCGGCTTCTCTCAGTCGGGGCAGAGCCCGGACCTGGTCAACAGCCTGCGCCTGCTGCGCAAGCGCGGGGCCTTGAGTGTGTCGATGGTCAACGCCGAAGACTCGCCCCTGGAAGCCGCCTGCGAATTCCATGTGCCGCTGTGCGCCGGGCCCGAGCGTAGCGTGGCCGCGACCAAGAGTTTTATCGCCACCTTGAGCGCCAGCGCCCAGCTGGTCGGGCACTGGAACCAGGAAGACGGCCTGCTCGAAGCCTGCCACGCCCTGCCTGCCGGCCTGCGCGAAGCGGCGACCCAGGATTGGAGCCTGGCCATCGACGCCCTGCGCGACTGCCAGCGCCTGATGGTCATCGGCCGTGGCGCCGGGTTTGCCATCGCCCAGGAAGCCGCGCTCAAGCTCAAGGAAACCTCGGCGATCCAGGCCGAAGCCTTCAGCAGCGCCGAAGTGCGCCACGGGCCGATGGCCTTGATCGACGATAACTACCCGTTGCTGGTGTTCGCCCCACGCGGCGCCGAACAGCCGGGACTGCTGAGCCTGGCCACAGAAATGCGCCAGCGCGGGGCTCGGGTGCTGCTGGCCGCGCCCGACGATATCGCCGAACGCGACCTGACCCTCAGCCGCGCCGAACACCCGGCCCTGGACCCGATCCTGGCAATCCAGAGCTTCTACGTGATGGCCGCCGGCCTGGCGCAGGCCCGGGGCATGGACCCGGACCAGCCCCGCCACCTGAGCAAAGTCACTCGCACCCACTGAGTTGATTTCTGTCGTTTCCTGATGAGTACCGTGCCCATGCCCGACAATAATAATGACCTCACCCTCAGCGCCCCCCTCAGCGGGCCAGTGCTGACCCTGGGCAATGTGCCTGACGACGTGTTCGCCAGTGGCGCCATGGGCGACGGGATTGCCATCGACCCCCTCAACGATTGCCTGCATGCGCCGTGTGCCGGGGTCGTGATCCACGTTGCCCGTACCGGCCACGCCCTGACTATCCGCGCCGACAATGGCGCCGAGGTGCTGCTGCATGTGGGCATCGACACCGTCGAACTGCAAGGCGAAGGCTTTGCCTTGCTGGTCCAGCAAGGCGCACGGGTCAGCAATGGGCAGCCCCTGGTGCGCTTTGACCTGGATCGCATCGCCCGCCAGTGCAAAAGCCTGGTCAGCCTGATCATCCTCACTAACGGCGAGCAGTTCGAACTGCGCCCCGTGGCCGTGAACGCCGTCAAGGTCGGCGAAGCCCTGCTGCGCATCGTTGCGCGTCAGGCTGGCGTCGTGCAGCCTGTGATGGCCGACACCGCCGAGGCGCACGCCAGTGCCAGCGTGCGCATCACCCATCGCGGCGGCCTGCATGCGCGGCCCGCAGCGCTGATCCGCAAGACCGCCCAGGGTTTCAGCAGCCTGTCGCAGCTGCATTTCGCCGGCAAATCGGCGTCGTGCGCCAGCCTGATCGGCTTGATGGGGCTGGGCATTGGCGAAGGTGATGAAGTCCGTGTGAACTGTGTCGGAAAGGATGCCGACGCGGCGCTGCAGGCGTTGGTCGCGGCCTTATCCGTCGTCATTAAAGAAGAACACCACGCCCCGGCCATCGTCGCTCCACGCCGGGCAAACAGTGAAGCCGGTGTGCTGCAAGGTGTGTGTGCTGCGCCGGGACTGGTCTACGGGCCGTTGTTTCACCTGACCGGTATCGAACTGCCGGCCGACACCGGCAACCATTCCGCCGACGAACAACTGCAACGCCTGGACGCAGCGTTGGAGCAAGTGCGCAGCGAAATCCGCACGACACTGAAGCATGCCCGCCAGCGTAAGAGCGTCCAGGAAGAGGATATCTTCGCGGCGCATCTCGCCTTGCTGGAAGACCCAACACTGCTGGAGGCGGCTACCGGCGCCATCGAAAACGGCAGCGCCGCTACCCACGCCTGGCACGATGCGATCCAGGCGCAATGCGGGGTATTGCTGGCCTTGGGCAAGCCACTGTTCGCCGAGCGTTCAAATGATCTAAGGGATCTGCAACAACGCGTATTGCGAGCTTTGCAAGGTGAAGCCTGGCACTTCGGATTGCCTGCCGGCGCGATCGTCAGCGCCCACGAGTTGACGCCGTCTGACCTGCTGCAATTGAGTGCCCAGCAGGCTGCCGGCCTCTGCATGGCCGAAGGCGGTGCGACTTCCCATGTGGCGATTCTGGCTCGTGGCAAAGGCTTGCCGTGTGTGGTAGCGCTGGGCGCCGAAGTACTCGATGTTCCCCAAGGCCAATGGGTGGTACTCGACGCCGTCAACGGTCGCCTGGAACTGGAACCCACCGAAGCGCGCCGCGCCGAAGTGCACCAGATTCGCGACGCACAGAAGCTGCGTCGCCAACAGCAACAGGCCCAGGCCCAACAGCCGGCGAACACCATTGATGGCACGACCATCGAAGTGGCCGCCAACGTCGCCTCCAGCGCCGAAGCCCAGGTTGCTTTTGAAAGCGGCGCCGATGGTGTCGGCCTGCTGCGCACCGAATTCCTCTTCGTCGACCGCCGCACCGCGCCGGATGAGCAGGAACAGCGCCAGGCCTACCAAGCCGTGCTGGATGCCATGGGCGACAAGTCCGTGATTATCCGCACCATCGATGTGGGCGGCGATAAGCAGCTTGATTATCTGCCGCTGCCGATTGAAACCAACCCGGTGCTGGGCTTGCGCGGTATTCGCCTGGCTCAGGTCCGCCCTGAGGTGCTCGACCAGCAACTGTGTGCCCTGCTGCAGGTAAGCCCGCTGGCGCGTTGCCGCATCCTGCTGCCGATGGTCAGCGAAGTCGACGAGCTGCTGCACATCCGCCAGCGCTTCGATGAGCTGTGCGCAGAGCTGGAACTGACCCTGCGCCCCGAACTGGGAGTGATGATCGAAGTGCCCGCCGCTGCGTTGATGGCCGAGCAACTGGCCAGGCACGCGGACTTCCTGTCCATTGGCACCAATGACCTGTCCCAGTACACCCTGGCCATGGACCGCGACCACGCCGGCCTCGCCGCGCGGGTCGATGCGTTGCACCCGGCGCTGCTGCGCCTGATCGCCCAGACCTGCAGCGGCGCGGCTAAACACGGGCGTTGGGTCGGCGTGTGCGGAGCCCTCGCTTCCGACCCGCTGGCTACGCCGGTGCTGGTCGGTCTGGGCGTCAGCGAGCTGTCGGTGAGCCCGCCGCAGATCGGTGAAATCAAGGACCGCGTCCGCCACCTGGACGCGGCGCAATGCCGGCAACTGAGCCAAGGCCTGCTCGACCTGAGCAGTGCCAAAACCGTCCGCCAAGCCTGTCAACACCACTGGCCGCTGAGCTGATAACAACAACAAAAGGAGACATACCATGTATCAACATTTCATCGAAGGCCTGCAACGCCTGGGCCGGGCACTCATGCTGCCAATCGCTATCCTGCCGATCGCCGGCCTGCTGCTACGCCTGGGCGACACCGACCTGCTGAACATCGCGGTGATGCACGACGCCGGGCAGGCAATTTTCGCCAACCTCGCGCTGATCTTCGCCATCGGCATCGCCGTGGGGTTCGCCCGTGACAACAACGGCACGGCGGGTTTGGCCGGTGCGATTGGTTACCTGGTGATGGTCTCCACGCTCAAGGGGATGGACACCTCCATCAACATGGGCATGCTTGCGGGTATCGCCAGTGGCTTGATGGCAGGCGCGCTGTATAACCGCTTCAAGGACATCAAGTTGCCGGAGTACCTGGCGTTCTTTGGCGGGCGGCGGTTTGTGCCGATTATCACGGGGTTCAGCGCGATTGGACTGGGGGTGATCTTTGGTTTGATCTGGGCGCCGATCCAGCACGGTATCGACAGTTTCGGCGTGCTGCTGATGGAAAGCGGCAGCCTCGGCGCGTTTGTGTTTGGGGTGGTCAACCGCCTGCTGATCGTCACTGGCCTGCACCACATCCTCAACAATATGGCGTGGTTTGTGTTCGGCACCTTTACCGATCCGGTGACCGGCGCCGTGGTCACTGGCGACCTCGCTCGCTACTTCGCGGGCGACCCCAAAGGCGGCCAATTCATGACCGGCATGTTCCCGGTGATGCTGTTCGGCCTGCCCGCTGCGTGCTTGGCGATGTATCGGAATGCGCTGCCTGAACGCCGCAAAGTGATGGGCGGGATTTTCCTGTCGATGGCGCTGACCTCGTTCTTGACCGGAGTGACTGAGCCGGTTGAATTCGCGTTTATGTTCCTGGCGCCATTCCTGTATCTGATCCATGCGGTGCTGACTGGCCTGTCGATGGCTGTCACCAATATGCTGGATATCCACCTGGGCTTTACCTTCGCCGCAGGGGTTATCGACATGGTGCTGGGTTGGGGCAAGTCCAGCAATGGTTGGTTGGTGTTTCCTGTGGGGTTGGCTTACGCGGTGATCTACTACAGCGTGTTCAACTACTGCATTCGTCGGTTCAACCTGAAGACCCCTGGCCGTGAAGATATCCAGGTGGTACAGGCCCAAGCAATGAGTGATAGCCAGCGGGCCAGTGCCTATATCCGCGCCCTGGGCGGCGCCGACAACCTGCTCAGTGTCGGCGCCTGCACCACCCGTCTGCGCCTGGACATGGTCGACCGCAACAAGGCGGTGGACGCGGAGCTGAAAGCACTCGGCGCGATAGCTGTTGTGCGGCCAGGGAGCGGCGGGAGTTTGCAGGTGGTGGTCGGGCCGATGGCGGATTGCATTGCTGATGAAATTCGGTTGGCCATGCCTTCGTTTGTTGTCAGAGCACCTGTGACGGGTGCGCCCTTGGATAAGCCGATGGCGGTGGATGTGCAGGAAGCCGAGAAATGGCTGAGCGCGTTGGGTGGCAGGGGGAATGTGCGGCAGTTGGAAGCGGTGGCGATGACGCGGTTGCGGGTGGAGTTGGGGGATGAGTCGGGGTTGTCCGAAGCTGATCTCACTGCGCTGGGTTGCCAAGGTCTCAGCCAGCTGGAAAGCGGTGTTTGGCACTTGTTGATTGGTGACAAGGCCACAGGCTTGGGTGAGGCGCTTGAGTGCTTGGTCGGTGCTCAACAGACCGGGGCGGGCGCTTAAAGGGGTGGTATGCCCAAACCGCCGAAATTTCCGTCGGGCCTATAAATGCGTGTTTTGAGACCGGATGGCGTTGCAGCGTTTTTTTGACCCCAATCAACGACGGCATCAAAAACGCTGGCTACTTCAGATCTCCCCTAGGCTCCGCTTCTCTGCTTTAGCCCGCTATTCAGAGGAGTATTGAACATGACGAGAGGAGCAAAATGAAAAAAATCTTAATTGTTAATGCCGATGACTTTGGCATGAGCAAAGGCCAGAACTACGGGATAGTTGAGTCCTACAATAACGGCATCGTCACGTCGACAACCGCCATGGTTACCTCTCCTTATGCGTTACACGCAGCTGAACTGAGTCAGAAAAACCCAGGTTTAGGTGTCGGGCTTCACCTTGTTTTGACCTATGGACGTCCGTTAACGGCTATGAAAAGTCTGGTTAATGAAACCGGGGAGCTAGGTAAATGGTTGTGGGGATATGCAGAAAAGGGAATGCTGGAGCCCGCAGAGATAGCAGTCGAATTAAATGCGCAATTTGAGAAGTTTATAGAGGTTTTTGGGAGGGTCCCTACACATTTGGACAGCCATCATTTTGTGCATATGCTGCCAGAAATTTATCCCGTGGTTGAGAGCTTCGCAAGCAGTAAATCATTGCCTTTGCGGATAGACCGCACTGAAGCTAAAAAATTTAATATTCAAGTAAATACTTCCCGTGCCACCAATTATTTCGATTCCAGTTTTTATGGAGAGGCCGTTTCAGAGGCGCTTATCCTGCAAATACTAGAGAATGCCGATAAGCGAGGTTGTATGAGTCTTGAGATAATGTGTCATCCCGCATTTTTAGATGATGTCATTCTAAGGAGTTCATATTGCTACCCTCGGGTTAAAGAGATTGATGTTTTGACCTCCCTGGCGCTCAGGAAAGAAATAATATCCCGCGGATATAGCTTGGAAAACTACTCTTCGATCTGATAATTTAATTCGGTCTAAAAATATCCGGAGGATCAGGTGACCTTGACGAATAAACCTTATTTAACTGAGATAACATTTTATCCTGTTAAATCGACGGGTGGAATCAGCCAGTCACAGGTGTGGGTTGAGAAGCAGGGGATTGCGTTCGATCGCCGCTTTATGGTGGCGCGTGAAGATGGCGAGATGATAACGGCCCGTGAGTTCCCGCAGTTACTTAATATAACCGCTGCGCTATTTGCGGAAGGATTATATTTAACCTATGCGCAATGCAAACGTCTCGTATTAAAGTATTCGGATTTTATGATGCTTGAGGCTGGCACCAATGTGTTCAAGGATAACTTTATTGCCTTTACTACCACCGATGAGGCGAATCAATGGTTTTCGGCTATTTTGAGTGCCCCGGTGCAACTGCTTTATACCGGTGAACAATCGAATAGAACGCGTGAGGCTATTCCATTTAACATCAGTTTCGCTGACGGTTACCCTTTGCTTATTATCAGTGAGGCCTCTCTGGCCGCGCTGAATGAGCGCAGCATCGAGAATGTCTCAATGACCCATTTTAGACCTAATCTAGTGGTCAGTGGAACGAATGCTTTCGATGAGGATAGCTGGAAGCGAATTCGTATTGGTGACGTTATCTTTGAGGGAGTTAAACCCTGCACGCGATGTATTCTGACAACGATTGATCCGAAAAGCACAATCTTCGATGCAAAAAAAGAGCCGTTAAAAACACTGTCTGAATTCAGAAGCGATGAACAAGGAAATATTAAATTCGGGCATAATCTTGTTGCCCTCAACGAGGGAGTGATTAGAGTAGGGGATTTTATCGAGGTTTTAGAAGAGAAGCCCCGGGAGGTATTTAACGTCAGTGCCACTCAACGCCTAAGTCTGATTTGTGTTAAGCGGGAGAACGTCTCTCACGATATTTGTACTTTCTGGTTTGAATCTGGAAACGGCAATTTACTTCCCTCATACCTTCCAGGGCAACATCTTCCTATAACGCTTAAAATAGACGGTCAGTATTTCACGCGTCGCTATACGCTATCGTCAACGCCTTCGCGCGCGGGGCTATATGCAATATCGGTAAAACGAGCACCCGGTGGGCGTGTCTCGAACTGGTTACATGATCGCTTGCAGGTGGGGCACAAGTTAGCTATGGAATCACCTGTCGGTGAATTTTATCTCGATATTACTGCTGATAAGCTTCTATTGCTTGCTGCGGGCAGCGGTATCACACCAATGATTTCTATGCTGCGTTACCTCTATGATAATAAAAGGCATATTGATATTTATCTCTACTATCAATGCCGCACTCGGGAAGACATAGCTTTTAAGTCAGAGATTGATTATCTTAAGAGCGTTAACCCTAATCTGAAAGTTATTGTCGCATTAACTCGGCCTGATGAATTATGGGGCGGGCCAAAGCGACGCTTAGATACTCAGTTGCTCAAGGGGATTCCTAAGGTAAGCGAACGGCAGGTATTTGCCTGTGGTCCTGATGAGTTCATGAAATATGCTCGGTGTGAGTTATTGAAGCTCGGTGTGCCTAAGTCACATTATCATCAAGAAACCTTCAATGTTGCTATTATCCCTCAGGCTGAGTTTAGGCCTGTTAACCTGATAGTCAATGGAGTCGCCTTCTTAGGCGATAATCAGCAGCCTTTATTGCGTCAGGCTGAGCAAGCGGGTGTGCAATTACCTTATGGATGTCGTGCAGGGTTTTGTGGTCAATGTAAAGTGAGAGTCGTTTCTGGGTGCGTTGACCAACAAAGTGCATCAGCGGTATCTGCAGAAGAGCAAATGAGCAATCATGTCTTGACCTGCTGTGCGGTTCCATTAACAGACTTGGTAGTGGAATCTGCGTGACTTGAGGTATAGAGGTTTCAAACTTCCAGCTTATGGAAAAAATGCTGCTCTCTGCGCACATCGAGGTTCGACTGCCGGGAAACACCCCGTGCGGCTCAGCAGAAAGGACGCTGTTTTTGCTGGGGGTGATGAATGCCCGTAGCTACACGCGAGTCGTCCTTGTCCAGTTTGATGAGCCGCTTACTGAACATTCATGTGATTGGTAAAACACGACTAGGGGCCGAGCTTTTGCGCAGTCCTATAAGTGCTACAGTCCCGCCAAACCACAGAGGGAACGACATGCGGATTTTTATAGCGGCGGTAGCGGTGGTGCTGCTGGCGGGGTGCGCTTCGAGTCACGTTGATATTCCAAAGCCCCATGAAACTCAAGAGTGCATGACCTACAGGTCAATGATGACCGCGCCTATGGCGCCGGATGCGATGCAACGACTGAAGGCAGCGTGCGAGCATTCGAGATATCAGTAGCTTTCGAGTTGCTCTGTGGTAGCCAACCGCCCAACCAGCGCTGGGCTTTTTGCATCTGGCGCTAGCGACTGTTATCGCATCAATAGGTGCCTTCATACTGAGGCAGGGCGGTTGAGGAAGCCTCTTAGCCTTACGTGAACTGTGCGATCACTTCGTCCGATGACATAACATCGGCATATTCATCACCAAGTATTGCCAAGGTCAGGTCGTAAACAGTTTTGGCGTCCCAGGTCTTTCCATTCGCCCCGACGACGGGCACAGCAGTTGTGGCGTCTGAGGGAAGAATGATGCTGTATCCGAGTGCTTTCCCCGCACGGACCGTGGCGTCCATGCTGTTATGAATGACGACCCCCGTTAGCACCAACTGCTTTGCTTTCATCCCTTTGAGAGTGGCGTCCAACTCGGTGCCAATGAAGGCGCAGTTTTCATGTTTGATGATGACGACTTCTCCCTTTATCGGGGCAACGACTTCCTTGATGCCATTCCACGGGCCATGGACGTAATAACTAGATGTAGGAGTTCGTTCATCGTGCTTCACGTGCAGAACTGGCCAGTCGTTTGATCGCCATAGATCAAGAAGGCGTTGGATTACCGCCACGTACCCAGGATTATTTTTTCCGTCCCAGTTCGGGCGATCAATGGCGTCCTGAACGTCAAGGATAACCAGGGGGATAGGGCTGGGTTGATCCTTCATGTGATTTCAGTTCCTTTAGGTGGGGCGAGCGGATTGAGTTTGCTGTAACAATCTGCTCCCAGCAACTGGTCGAACATGAATCCAACGCGCCGCGAACGTTGTCGGCTATTTCTGTGCCGCCTTGCTGCTCAACCCAGTTCGTAAGCCCCGTGATGGTTGATGGTTTTACCCTGCTTGACGGCCAGCCGGTTGTCCCGGATGTTCACCTGTATTCGTCAACACTCATGCCTCCCTCAATGCCTGCCTCCCGGGCGATCTCTTTCGAGGTGAATCCCTGGGCAAAAGGCCCTTACAAAATGCACGCTACAGCTCTGAATGCCCTGGTTGAGTGGGGCAGGGTGCATGAGGTCCGGTGTTCCCAGCCGAGGCTATCGGGACCGCTAATTCTGTTCAGTTGAATCTCCCTTCTTCCGCTGGGATTCGCGGGGCGCATTGCTTGCCAGGTCATTCGCACGGTTCGAGCGTTTCGCTCTCGATCAGCCACATATCAATAGCGCTAGGCGCTGAGGCAGTTGAGTGGTTGGAGGGACCTCATGAGGCCAAGAAGTACACGGTCGAAAAGTTAAAGGCGATGACCGCCGACTACCGAGCGAAGACTAGAGAGCTGAAGAGGGCTGTCGCATGAAGATTAATTCAGCGCGCCAGGCATGGCATGACTGCAACGACAACCCAGCGCCTGGCCAATCCTCAGATGCCGCAGAGCTTGGAGTAGTGGTGCAGAGTACCCAGCGAGGACCTACTGCAAATCACGCGGTGCACGGAGCGCTTGCTGGTCACATCCAGTCGGCGATCGATGATGATCGGGAGGATGCGGAAGAGGCAGTTTTCAACCAGGCTTGCTCCCGAGTAGAGCGCATGACTGCCAGCAAGCGTGATCGTGCTGCGTACGTCGCTAAGGGTGTATTTCGCCGCTATCGATACATGCACCAGGGCGGGCAGTCTTCGAACCCTGATCCATTCATCAAGCCAGAGATCTTTCGTGCCTGGTTGGAAGGGGAGTACGGCATCAAGCTCCCACCGGCAGCTTGGGGGAGGGACTGGGAGCCTTTTGTGCAGCTCTGCTTCGATGCCTGCTATGACATTGACGCCAAGGCATTACGCCCAATTGGTGGGATAACTTACAAGATGAATGAGGCCGCTTGAATTCCCGCACGGCTGAGAACATTATTTCCCCATAGTTAATATTTTGCCTACGGCGAGTTTGATAGAGGCCCGACCACATAGTCGGTTTTTTTATTTGCGAAATTATTTTGCGAAGCAAATTAATCAGGGATGACTATTTTTGCATTGATCCGAAGCCATGATTTTTTTTGCTCGATCAATCTGAGCAGGCATTGGCAACTCCGGATTTCCTGTTATTTCTATTCGTGCTTTTTCTGCGAGATCTTTAATTTCTTCGTAGTTCATATCTAGGCCATGGTCCTTCTGATATTGAGCAACCGCCTGCCCGGTTTTGATCCCCACTTCACCAGGGGCGCCGCCGGCCACAGTCTCTGTTGCCATAACGCAACGGACGACCTGATAAATCTGATCTTTCCTCGTGTCACACGCTGTTAAGAGAAGACAGCTCATAGCGATCAGTATTGGGTAGTGTTTTCTAAATTGCATATTTCGCCTCTCATTTTGCAGCTCATTAGATCGTGTACCAGGTTCCCCTGGGGGACATATCCGTTTAACGCAGCCGATCGTAACACGTGGCCATATGCTCTTCTCCGAGCCTGAACTTTATCAGCGACTTACCTTTAATCAGCGCAGCTACGACGCCCAACATGCCAGACAAACCAGACACCTGGCTCATCGTGCTTGCATGGCTGAGTCAGCATTCGCCAACGCTTTATGCTGCCGGGCTATCTGCCTTGATGGCTGGTATCAGGATCATCTATGGCGGCGGTAATCGAGGCCGCCGCTCTTTGGAAGGGCATTCTGCACCATGGTGACTAGGAGTTATGTTGAGTGTTCGCTTCTGGCCGATTCTGTTGAAAAAGTCGGCTATGGTTTCCACGGCAGAAAAGTACGCGCTTGAGATTGAAATCTCTACTTTGAGTAGAGGGATCCCGGGCTCAGATTTCGCGTAGCAGCGCGCAAGAAAGGCGTTTTCAGCGGTCAATATTCCGGCAGGCTGGAAGAACCGACTTTTTCAACAGAATCGGCCAGTTCCGGTCTTTCGCGACCGGCTACAATCGACCCTTTTCGGACGTCCGGTGCAACGTCCGATAGATTCGTGTTTGGCCCTCCGATTCACTAAACGCTCAGCTCACCGCTCTCGTCGACACTTTACGTGCCACCGCGCGCGCTTCTGTCGACCATTGCGATGATCGTTTCGAAGAGTTCGCCCTGCGCCTGCTCGGGTGTGATTTCTCCGGTTGCGGCGGCATGGGATAGGGCCTCGGCCGCACCGAGCATCGCTCGAAGACTCGCGGGCGCGATAGAACCCTCTCTGGTAAATGGGGAGAGGGCCATCCGGCACTTGTTCATGAAGATCGCTTCGTATTCGCGCTTGATCTTTTCGAGCTCTGGTGAGCTGGCCAACGCCGCGATCACACCGGGTATCTCGTTGCCCTGAAGAAGCACGCAGTTGACGTAAGACGATGCGATGACCGTCGCCGTGTCCTGCAAGGTGGGTTCGCTCGTCTGAAGCGCGGCGTCCATGAGTGCGGTCTGGCGAGCATCGAACTCCTGATAGAGCGCCGCCAGCAACCCGGGCCGCGTGCTGAAATGATCGTAAACCACGGGTTTTGTCACGCCAGCTTGTTCGGCGAGCCGTCCAAGCGTCAAGGCTTCCGTGCCTTCCTCCCGGACTAGCCGCCAGGCGACGTCCAGCAACTGTCGTTGCCTTTCTTCCCTTGACATGCGCCGACGCGGCTGCGGTCTGGAACCCTGCTCTCTTGTCTCGATGCTTGACATGGCTATATACCAAAAGTAACTTACTGTGCGTAACTTACCAATAGTATATAGGGTTCGCCCTTTCGCCCTCAATCAGTAGCAGGAGTTTTCGACATGCACGCGCTTATCGTTGTTGCCCATCACGATCCCCAGTCCCTCACCCATAGCCTCGCTTCGCAAATCGCCGAAGGCGTATCCCTGGCAGATCCCGGCAACTCCTTCGAAATCGCGGACCTCTCGGCGCAAGCGTTCGATCCAAGGTTCACTGCGGCTGATCTCGCTGTCCATCACAGGGAGGAACCGCCTCCCGCTGATGTTGCCGCCGAGCAGGCGCGGATCGATCGCGCCGATGCCCTTGTGCTGGTCTATCCCATCTACTGGTGGTCGATGCCAGCGCTTCTCAAGGGATGGATCGATCGCGTGTTCGCCAATGGCTGGGCGTTTGATTACAGTTCGGATGCCAAGCTGGTGAAGAAGCTTCGTCACCTGCGCGTTCATCTTGTCGGTGTCGGCGGTGCCGATGGGGGAACCTATGAGCGGCACGGCTATGCCGACGCCATGAAGACGCAGATTGACCATGGGATCTTCGACTATTGCGGCGCATGCGTAGTGACGTCCGAACTCCTACTCGAGTCAGAAATGCAGGATCCGAAGGTTCATATGGACACTGCACGAGCTCTCGGTCGCGAACTTTTCACTGTATCTAAGCGATGCAGTAATAACGGAACCAGTCATAACGGGACAGATTTATTTTCCATGACCTGAATTCTCGCTTCTGGCCGAACGCGGCCATACGACAAGCACCACGAATCGTGGGCAATTTGGTAGTTCGTGTTCGGTCGGCAGGACGCCGAGGGAGGGATAATTGCGGAGCAGAGTCTAAAATTGCGGAGCAGAAAAGATAAGGGCCTGCACGAAGTTCATCATGCAAGCCCTTGATATCTATGGTGCCCGAACCCGGAATCGAACCGGGACGCCCTTACGAGCGGGGGATTTTAAGTCCCATGCGTCTACCAGTTTCGCCATTCGGGCGGCAGCGCGATGAAGCTGCTCAAGGGGGCGTTGTCGAACAAAGCGCTTGAGCGGTGCAGCAGGCTAGGGAATATATAGATCCAGGCACCTTGGCGCAAGTTTGCATGCGCTCTTTTTCTGCTGGAATGCGTGCGCCAGCTTTGAAAAAAAGCCCGCCATATCAGTGATCTACATTTTCCTGGGGGGGCATGCGACTCGGCGGCACGTCACCACGGCGGGCACTCCACCGGCCTTGTAGTCGCTGTTTAACACATGGCATTGCGATCACCTATGTTCGATTCGGGAAGTGGCCTGGGCGTCATTCCGATGAGAACCAAAACGGAACTTGAATCTGCCAAGGCCGTTCAGGTATTTACCCCCGTAACCGAAGAATAATCTCATCGTAACCCACCGCCCGCGACAACCGTTGCAGCGCCTCCAGACGGCGTGCGTAGGCCGGCGCATCACCGTAGGTCAGTTCTACATGCAGGCTGTCGATCATCACCAGGTAAGCCTCTGCCAACACTTGCATGGCCTGTTCGTCTACGTCCGGATAGGCCTTAAGCAGCGCCTGTTGGAAATGGCCGCGGATCGTCGCCATATAGTCATTGAACCCGGACATGACCACGTCCCTCAGCGGCGTCGGCGGGTAGAACGCGGCCCGTAACAAGAACCGCAGGGATTGATTGGCGCTGTGGCGGCGTTGCAGGTTGTTGATATAGACCTCGCCGGGGGCCTTGATCGACCGCGAGTTCCTGGCAAATTGGCTTTGCACGTAATCGAGCTCGGCCCGTAGGGCGAGTTCGAGTGCGACCACGTAGAGCGCGTCCTTGCTCGCAAAGTGGGCGTATAGCGAAGCCTTCTTGATGCCTGCGCGAACGGCGATGTCATTCAGTGAGGCGGCGTCGTAACCATGCTCGGCAAATTGCTCCACGGCCAGTTGTGCGATGCGTTCGGCGGCCGAGGTCAGGATGGTGGATGTCATGGTGCTGCTCCTTGATCAGTGCCCGGTCAGGTCATAGGTTTGCCCAGCACCCCGGGGGAGGCTGGTGGTGGTCAGCAGGCAAGTCAGCAACGCGCTGGCCAGCAGCAACGCGGCCCAAGCTACTGGTCCATAGGTCAGCGCCAAGGCCGAGATCGGCGTCGCACTGGCGGAGATCGACAGTTGAAATGCCCCCAACAGTGCGGCGGTGGAGCCCAGCGCGCGTTTTTGCGAGGACATTACCAGCGACATTAGCGTGGACTCCGCGATGCCCAGGCCAAACAGGGCAACCGCCATGCCCGCCACTATACCGGGCAGGCTCAGGAGGGTAACGCTGGAAACCAGGGCGATTGCCGAGCCACCCGCCATGCACGACACGCCAATCAAGGAAAGACGGTTCAAGCCAAGGCGGCTGACCAGTTTCCCGGCGCTCATGGCCCCGATCAGGATGGCCACGCCCGTGACGCCGAACAGCATGCCAAACGCTTGCGGGCTCAGGCCATAGGTTTGCTGATACACCAGGGTTGCACCGCCGATGTAGGCAAACAGAAAGAAGAACACCGCGGCCACGGCGAGGGTCGGGCGCAGGAAGTGCGGGTCCCTGGCGATGGTCAGGTAAGTCCGGCACGCCGCGCCCAGGCGCAGCGGTTCCCGTTGGCTGGGGGCCAGGGTTTCCGGCAGCGACAGCCAACTGTTGCCGAGCACGGCCAGGCCAAACCCGGCGAGGACCAGCATCACCGCGCGCCATCCGTAATGGGTGTCGATAATCCCACCCAGTGCCGGGGCGAAGATGGGCGCAACCCCTTCGATGGTCATCAGCAACGCAAAGAGCTTGGTTGCGGCCACGCCTTCGCTGACATCCCGGACCATGCTCATGATCACCACCAGCGTCAGTGCGCTGCCAAGTCCCTGGACGAAACGCAGAGCGATCAATGTCTCAAGGGTCGGTGCCCACGCCGCGCCTAATGAGCACAGGGTAAACAACAGCAGGCCGGCCAGCAGGGGGCGGCGCCGGCCATAGGCATCGACGATGGGCCCGAAGATCAACTGGCCTGCACCCATGGCCAGGAGGAAGAACGTCAAGGTCAACTGCACGCTGGCGAAGCTGCTCTGATACTCGTGGGCAATCTGCGGGAGGCTCGACAAGTACATATCGACCGCCGACGGGCCGAGGGCGCCGATCAGTCCCAGACCAATAGCCAGCCTCAGGGGAACCCTGTGGGTGGGTTGCGAATTCATACAGCCTCCAACGTAAAAAAACTGCCTACCGGTCGGTAGGTTTTCGAATAATAACCACTGCTCCAGAAATGGTCAACGTACGGCAAACGTTCGGGGATATCAGCATCGTTACATGACACTAAATTCCACGAATGAGATGTGTTATCAATTGTATTTCTTTAACATCAAGATTGAATTAGACTCCCGCCGGCTGGGCACAAACAGCGTTCCGGGCACGAGAAAAAACAAAAAACAGGCGTAGGGGAGCAGGGCGTGAATTTAAAGAAAACGACAATGGCGGTGGGTTCGGCTATCTGCCTGTGCAACGGTGCGTGGGCCGCGGAACCGGCAAGCGCTCTGGAGATCGCGCCGATCACCGTCACCGGTGAAAAGATCAACCGCAGCTTGGAACAGACCCAGTCGAGCGTGGTGGTGGTGACCGACCAGCAACTGCGTGAAAAGCAGGACCGTGATCTGGTGGACGTATTTGCGCGTACGCCAGGTGTGTACAACCAGTCCGGCAATGAAAACTGGGGGATTCGCGGCGTGCCCGTATCCGGTTTCGATGATCAGGGCCCTGCCACGCTCAACGGTGCGGTGTCGGTCTTCGTCGATGGCGCCGTGCAACCGAATCGTGCCCTGACCCTCAGCCCGATGCCGCTGTGGGACGTCGACCAGGTCGAAGTGTTCCTCGGCCCGCAATCCACCACCCAGGGCCGCAACTCGCTGGCCGGCGCAGTGGTGATCCAGACCCGCAACCCAACGTTCGAGCCGAGTTTTTCCGCGCGCACCAACATGGGCACTTATGGCGAGCGCGGTGCAGCGGTGGCCGGTGGGGGCGCGTTGGTCGATGACAAGATCGCCGCGCGTATCGCCGTGGATTACCAGGACGGCGACGGCTACATCGACAACGTTGCCCTGCATGACGACGCCAACCCGACCCGTACCGGCAATGCCCGGGGCAAGCTACTGATCCTGCCCAACGACGATCTGGATGTGTTGCTGACCTACGCCCATGGCGAAAGCCGCAAGGGCGACAACGCTGCCATGCGCCAGAACGACAAGATCCGTTATTACAAGATCACGTCCAACACCAGGGCCTACGACAAGCTTGAGCAGGACACGCTCAGCGCCAAGGTGGACTATCGCCTGGACGACAACTGGTCGCTGACCAGCCTGACTGCCAATACTCGCTCCGATTACGACGCACGCCTGGATTTCGACCAGTCAGCCGACGCCAACGAGGTAGTGTTGCGCACCCAGGACGGCGACCTGTTCAGCCAGGAACTGCGCCTGAACTACAGTGGCGACACGCTGAAGAGTTTTGTCGGCGCCTACTACGGCCACAACACCAACAACTTCCACGACCGCCTGTTGTTCGACAACGTCCTGTTTGGTACCGCCAAGGGCGATACCACCGTTGAAAGCAAGGCCGTGTTCGGTGAAATCAACTGGACATTCGCCCCGCAGTGGACCTTGATCACCGGGCTGCGCTACGACCACGAAACCAACGACACCAACATCAAGCAGGACGATTTCTCCAGCCCTGGAAAAGTCAGCAAATCGTTTGATGCGCTCCTGCCGAAACTGGGCCTCGACTATGAGTTGGCTGCCAACCAATACCTTGGCGTGATGGTGCAGAAGGGCTATCGCGGTGGCGGCGTCAACGTCCGCGCCGGTGGCGGCCACGAGGGCTACGACCCGGAATACACCACCAATTACGAGCTGTCCTACCGTGGCTCGTTCTTCGACAAGACTCTGCGTACCCGCGCCAACCTGTACTACACCGACTGGAAAGACCAGCAGGTCAGTGTGCTGGAGCGCCACACCGATTTCGTCCAGGTGTTCAACGCCGGTAGCAGCGATATCAAGGGCTTGGAAGTGTTTGTCGAGAAAGACCTCGGCCAACAACTGACCCTGACGGCAGGCGGCTCGATCACTGCGGGCAAGTACAAGGACTTCGTGACCGGCGACGGCCGCAATATGAGCGGCGAGAGCTTCCTCAACTCGCCCAAGTACAAACTGTCCTTGGGCGGTACCTACCGCTGGAATGATCGCCTGACCCTGAACACCGACCTGGTGTATCAAAGCACCGCGCCCTCGGAATACAGGTTTGATACCGCAGGCAACGTCACGGGCGAGCGCCGGAGCGACAACTACTGGCTGATGAACTTCAACACCGAGTACAAAGTCAGCAAAAATATCGCGGTCTCCGGCTTCGTGAAAAACGCTTTTGACAAGGAATACATCACCAACAACCGCAGTGGCGATATCGTCGATGTAGGCGCACCGCGCACGGTGGGCCTGGCGTTGCGTTACGAGATGTAGGGCAGTGATGCGCAAATCAACTGAGGGAGCAGGTAAGCCAGCGCTCTCAGTTGATTTGCGACGTATTCAAACCATGGAGTTTTCGTTTTCCATTTAAGACTTTTCCTAAATACGCCGGTAGGAAGCGTGACGAGAATGGCCGTACTTCCCTGTCGTCTGTGATTTGTCATGTCCTTTCTACCAATTCGTGTTCTGGTCGTCGAAGAGCACCCCTTCAAGCAGCTCGTTGCCACTCAGGTCTTCAAGGACTCGGGGTGTGAGTGGGTGATGGGCGTGGCCGACGTGGCCGCGGCCCTGGAACTGCTCGACCGCACAGGGCCGGTGGATATCGTGCTGTGCACCCTTAAGGAGGAAGGACTGCAAGGGCTGACGACCCTCGAAGCACTCAGCCGCACCCGGTGGGTCAGGTCCATGATCATTTGCAGTAGCCATGCCCAGGATCTGCATGACGCCATCGAACGGATGCTCGGCCTGCTGGGCGTAAGTTTCCTGGGATATGTCGATGCTCCGGTGCGAGCGGCGGCGATTGCGGCGCTGTTGACCCGATACCTGGAAACCACGGTCGCTAACGGGCATCCCGTCTCTCGGCAGGCGCGCCATACCCGCGCGAGCAAAGCACGTTTGGAGCACGCCATTGCACGGGATGAGCTCAAGTCTTTCTTCCAGCCCAAGTTCAATCTGATGACCGGTAAAAGCGACAGTCTTGAAGTGCTGGCGCGCTGGGAACACCCTCAGTTTGGCGTGTTACCCCCGGCTGATTTCCTCGCCCAGGCAGGGCGTTTCGGTTTGATGGATGAACTGTTTTTCAGCCTGCTGGAACAGGCGTTGGCGTTCCTGCAGACGGCTCAGGAGCAGGGGCATGTGCTCTCTCTGGCGTTTAATCTGGAGGCCGGGCAACTGGCTTGTAAGTCCTTGCTCCCGCGTCTGTGCGCAGCGCTGGAGCGTTACGCCATCCCGCCTTCGCGCCTGACCTTCGAGATCACTGAAAGCGGATTACTGGAGGTCTCGCCCGGGGTGCTGCAAACCTTGATTCGCTTGCGGATGATGGGCGCCGGCCTGTCCATTGATGATTTTGGTATCGGCTATTCGTCGTTGGAGCGTCTGTGCCAACTGCCTTTTACCGAAATCAAACTCGATGCCCGTTTCGCCCGCGACCTTGAAACCAGCAGCCGTAACCGTGCAGTGATCAGCAGCACCCTGGCATTGGCTCAAGCGCTGGATATGGCGGTGGTGGTCGAGGGCGTCGAGCACGAAAGCCAGCGCCAGGGCTTGCTCAAGCTCGGTTGCGAGCTGGGCCAGGGCTACCTCTGCGCGCGGCCCATGAGTGCCACGCGTGCGCTGGCCTGGCTGGGCATGAAGTCGGTGTCGTGCGGTACGCTCTGATTGCTCGTCACCGGGCCTGCGACGCCCGCTCCGGGCGTGGCTAGACTGTAGCGGTCAATGGCCTTTTTTGGAGTATCCAGATGACCCACAAAAACACCATCTGCCTCTGGTTCGACGGCGCCGCCCTGGACGCTGCCAGGTTCTATGCCGCGACATTCCCGGACAGCAGCGTAGAGGCCGTACATACAGCCCCGGGTGACTATCCGGCGGGTAAGCAGGGCGATGTCCTGACCGTGGAATTCACCGTCATGGGCATCCCGTGCCTGGGCCTCAATGGCGGGCCGGGTATCCAGCACAACCAGGCGTTTTCATTCCAGGTCGCCACTGACGACCAAGCCGAGACGGATCGCCTGTGGCAGGCGATTGTCGGCAATGGTGGCGAGGAGGTTGCGTGCGGTTGGTGCCGGGACAAGTGGGGGCTTTCCTGGCAAATCACCCCGCGGGTGCTCACGGCGGCGATCACCGACCCCGATCCGGCCGCAGCCAAGCGTGCGTTCGAGGCGATGATGGGCATGGTGAAAATCGACATCGCGGCCATCGAGGCGGCGCTCAAGGGGTAACGAAACCCTGGTATAACCTTTGCCCTCAACACGAGCAATGGCAACGGACTGCACATGAGACTGACGACCCAGAGGCTGGTTGAGTTGGCGATGACCAACCCCATCAATGCTGAAATGACCGCGCGCCTGCCAGCCCTTGGCCTGGATCAATGCCTGCTGACGGCCGGTTGCCTGTTCCAGGCGGTGTGGAATCATCAGGCCGGTTTGAGCGCCGATTGGGGCGTGAAGGATTACGACGTGTTCTACTTCGATCCCGATCTGTCCTGGGAAGCCGAGAATGCGGTGATTGAGCGCACCGCCGAACTTTTCCGCGACCTGCATGCGAACATTGAAGTGAAGAATCAGGCGCGTGTGCACCTCTGGTACCCGCAGCGGTTCGGCATGCCTTATCCCCAGTTGCACTCGGCCATGGATGGGGTGGATCGCTATTTGGTGGCGGGCACCTGCATCGCCTTGGCCGTAGACACGGGCGAAATTTATGCGCCTTTCGGTTTGGCCGACATCGAGCAGGGAATACTTCGGCTCAACCCCATCACCCCGCAGCCGGATCTGTTTCAGCAGAAGGCCAGAAGCTATCAGGCCCGCTGGTCGTGGCTCAGGATTGAAAACCCGCAGTAGCTGTCGACGCCGGGCGACGTGGCGTTGCAGCTCACAGTCATATCGCCATTGCCAGCAAGCTGGCTCCTACAGAGGCGCGATGGCTTTAACATGGGCGTTTACGCGGTACCTACAGCGGATTTCGCTGTTCTGGATACTGGCAGGGTGCCACAATGCCATTTTGTCGCGGCACTACTGATCAGGCGAATCAAATGAATGGCCTTGGGCGTGAGCAGGACCAGGATTTTTTCATCGAAGCGCAGGTGCGGAGTGATTGCCTGCATCAGTTGTTTCGCCAATCCTTTTCTGCGGTTTTCGGCAGCTATCTGGCCGCCGGCATGTTGTGCTGGTTGTGTTGGGACCGCCTTGATCGCGACCTGATGATCGGCTGGCTGATCTTGTTGTCCGGCTCGTCGCTCCTGCGCTTTTTGATGTTTTTCCAGTATTTTCGCAGCCCCAGAAGTGAGCGCACGCCGCGCCGCTGGGAGCTCCATTATTGGCTTACGCTGGTGCTTTCTGCGGGGATCTGGGGCGCCGGTGCCCTTGCCATAATGCCCACCGATGACCGCTTGACCCAGGCGCTGGTCATCCTCTTTACCGTGGGGATGTCCGTCAGCGCGGTGTCGTGTTACTCGGCCTACCGCTACATGACCATGGTGTCCATGGCCCTGGTGCTGTTGCCGTGCACCCTGTGGTTGCTGTTTCAACCTTCCAAGATGCAAATGGGCATGGCTATCGCAGTGCTGGTGTTCTCATCCTTTGTCGTAGGCGCCTCACGGAAATTGTCCGAGGCCCTGGAGAAGGCCTTTCGCCTGACCCGCGAAATAGAGCGGGCCCACAGTATTTCCACGCGCGCTGCCGAGACCGACGAACTCACCGGGCTGATGAACCGCCGGGCATTTTTCGAAAAGGCCCAGGTGCTGTATGACCAATGCAAACGCACTCACCAGCCCCTGTGTGCGCTGATGCTGGACATGGATCACTTCAAGGCCATCAACGACACCTACGGCCACCAGACGGGTGACCGGGTGTTGCAGCAGATTGGCCAGGTGATCAGCGCCTCCTTTCGCCAGACGGATATCTACGGCCGCCTGGGGGGCGAGGAGTTTGCGGTGTTGTTGCCTGACACCACGCTTGAGGTAGCACGGGATATCGGCGAACAACTGATCCGCGCCATTGCCGGTTTGACCATTGACCCGGTACAGGTGTTGAGTGCGAGCCTGGGGGTGGCCTCGACGCATGCCGTGGGCGACGACTTGCAGCACCTGATGAACACGGCCGACAAAGCCCTGTACCGCGCCAAGGCCTTGGGGCGCAACCAGGTGGTGGTCGCGTCCTAGGCTTCAGTCCTTGCCCATAGCCTTGGCCAGCACCCGTGAGACCTGGTCGGCGGAGTAGGGTTTGGCGAGAAACTCAAAGCCGTCATAACCGGACTTGGCCAGTTCCTCGCTGTAGCCGGAGGTGAGGATCACCGGCAGATCGGGCCGGCGCCGGCGCAACTCCCGGGCCAGCGCCACGCCACCGATGCCGGGCATCACCACGTCGGAGAACACCCCATCGAATGCCCGGGCATCCGGGCCGATCATTTCCAGGGCTTCTTCGGCATGGGTGGCCCACACTGTCTGGTAGCCCAGGTCCTGCAGAATCTGGTTGGCGAAGCGGCCCACTTCGAGGTTGTCCTCCACGATCAAGATGCGCCGTCGCCCGGCGTCCGGGGCCAGTTCAAGCGGCGCCTCGACCACGTTGTCGAGGATCGTCTCCGGCTCCACTTGCGGCAGGTACAGGGTAAACACGGTGCCCTGGCCGAGCACACTGGCGACATCGACATTACCTCCCGATTGCTTGGCGAACCCGAATACCTGCGACAGCCCAAGTCCGGTGCCTTTGCCGACTTCCTTGGTGGTGAAGAACGGTTCGAAGATGCGTTCAAAGGTACTCGAGGCAATCCCGCTGCCGGTGTCCGCCAGGGAGATCGCGACGAAGGGTTTGCCGGAGCCGCCATGCCCGCGAATGCATGGCAACGGCTGGTCCCGGTCCAGGCGTAACACCAGCGTACCCTGGCCATTCATTGCATCCCGCGCGTTGAGGGCGATGTTGATCAGCGCGGTTTCAAACTGGCTGGAATCCGCGCAGACGTAACACGCCTGTTCCGGCAATTGGACGCGGACGTGAATCCGCGCACCGGTAAGCGTCTCCAGCATGTCGCCGATGTTTTGCACGCGCTGGCCCACATTGAACACTTGTGGGTTCAGCGGCTGGCGCCGGGCGAAGGCGAGCAATTGGCTGGTCAGCTTGCTGGCGCGTTCTACGGTATCGGTCACCGCACTCATGTATCGCTCGCGGCGCTCTTCGGGCAGGTTGGGCATGCGCAGGAAGTCCACCGACGAGCGGATGATTGTCAGCAGGTTGTTGAAGTCGTGGGCAACGCCGCCGGTCAACTGGCCAATGGCTTCGAGCTTCTGCGACTGGCGCAACGCCGCTTCAGTCTGGTTGAGCAGGGTGGTGCGCTCCATGACCCGTTGCTCCAGGGTCGCATTCAAATCGGCCAGCGCCGACAGGCCCTCACGCACAATGGCATCGGCCCGCACCCGTTCGATATGGGCCCAGGAGCGCTCCGTGACCTCACCCAGCAGCGCCAGGTCGTAGGAAGACCAGCGCCGCGGGACGCGGTCGTGAATGGCCATCAGCGCGGTCAGACGCCCGGACTTGATCAGCGGCATGCAAATCGTCGCCGTCACGCCAATGGCCTGGAAGGTCGCGGCCTCCTCGGGCGTCAGCTCCGTCAGGTTGTCATTGATGATCAACGGCTCGCCGGCCTGCAGGCGCTCGACCGCCAATTGGCCGAAGTCCGTCAGGCGATAATGCCCGACGATGCTGGGCGAGCCTTCTGCGGCCCAGTTGCCGCGGATGGTAAAACCGTCTTCGTCGGCCTCCATGTCGGCATAGGCGCAGTTGGACAGGTTCAGGTGGGTCGCCAGCACCCGCGTGGTGGCCGCCATGATCGCCGCCGGATCGGTGGCGTTGGCCACACCGAGGCTGATGGCATCCAGCACGGCCAGGCGGCGCGTCATAAACACCGTATTGGTGGTCTCGGTCACGGTGTCGAGCATCCCCACCACCTTGCCTGTGGAGTCGCGGATCGGGCTATAGCAGAACGTGAAATAAGCCTGTTCCGGCGCCGCGCCACGCTCGACGATCAGTGGGAAGTCTTCGATAAACGTTGCCTGGCCGTCGAATGCAGCATCGGCGATCGGGCGGATCTGGCTCCAGGCTTCCTGCCAGATCGTGCTGAAGGGTTGGCCCAGTGCCTCTGGTTTGTTGCCCAGCACCGGAATGAACGCGTCGTTATACAGCGTGATCAATTCGGGCCCCCACACCACCGCCTGAGGGAAACGGGAAGCAAGGCTCAGGGACACCGTGGTCTTGAGCACGTCCGGCCATTGCTCTATTGGCCCCAGGGGCGAGTTGGCCCAGTCATGGCGGCGAACCCGTTCGGCCATCTCACCGCCGCCTTGCAGCCAGTCTGTCATCGACTCAATACCTTGTTCGTTTCGACGCTATTGCGTGCCCAACAATGCCGTCCAGTAAATCCCCGCATCGCTTTTCGGATCCAGCCCATAGGCGGCGCCCAATTCGCGAAATTGTGGGTTCATCAGGTTGGCGCAATGCCCGGGGCTGGCGAGCCAGCCGTCAACCACCTTGCGCGGCGTATCCAGGCCGGCCGCGATGTTCTCGCCGACCTGTTGCGCCACATAACCGGCCAGTTCCGCGCGGTCGCCCGGGGTCCGACCGTCGCGGTCCAGGTGGTCGAAGAAGTTGTGGTTGGCCATATTGCGTGCATGACTGTCGGCGGCGCTCGCCAACTGGGCGTTCCAGGCCAGCGGCGTGGTGGCCGCGAAGGCTTGCTCGCCACACTGGCGCGGTTGTTTGCGGGCGGCGTTGACCATCTCCAGCAACTGCGGGCCGGCGTCCTGGGAGCTGGCCAAGCCACGGCTCAACAGTGGGCGGGCGAGGACAATGCGCCAGTCCTGGCCACTGTTGCTGACGCCAATATCGACGAATTGCGGGTCGAGCACCACCCGGCAGAAGCTCTCGCGCACCGCTTTCATCGCCGATTGCGAGTCGCGAGGCCCGGACAGGCTGATCGCCTGCACGTTGACCATCGGGTAGGCCACCTGGGCCAGGGCCTGCTGCAAATCGCCGACATTATTGACCGGCAACACCAGGCGTGGGTCGACCGCCAGCGGCGGCAACTCCTGGGAGCCCTGGTCGCCACAGCGCTGCACCTGGCTGCGGTACTGGTTGATCGAGTCGATCAATTGACTCTCTTCGCTCGCCGACGCGGTGGCGCAAAACACCAGACTGGCGGCCAGCGTGGTAACACCCATCATCAATGACAGAACGCGCATGGACGTTTCCCTTGAGCATGAAAGTGCCCATGATGCGCGATCAAGGGGCGCAGATGCACCCCTTGGGCGATATTTTGCCCTTAGTTCTTGAATGCCGAGTGCTTGCGACCCTGGTCACACAGGGCAAACACCACCACCAGCACTGACGCGATGGCCAGAATGATCACCACGCCGTCTGTCGAGTGAGTGGCCGAGGCAGCCACCATCGACAAGGCCCCCAAAGGCGCCAGGCCACCGGCGATAGCCGTGCCGATTTCACGGCCGGTACCGAAACCCGAAGAACGGGTCTGGGTCGGGAACTGACGGCTGAGGAACGAGCCCTGTGGCGCGAACATCATCGGCGCGAGGATCCCGGTGCCGATCCCGATGGCCAGGTAGATCATCAGGCTTTCGCCGGTGTTCAACAGCGCCAGGAACGGGTAGGCGAACATCAGCGACAGCACGCCGCCCAGCACCAGCACCGACTTGCTGCTCCACTTGTCACACAGCCAACCGAAGCATGGCACGGCGACAATCGCCACCAGGCTGGCGATGGTCACCGACAGCGAAGTGACGTGCACATCAACGCCCTTGAACTGCGTCAGATAGGCCAGGGAGAAGGTCTTGAAGATGTAGCTCAGGGCGTTGTAGCCAATGGCCACGAAGAACACCACCGCCAGGCCCTTGAGGTCATTCTTGAACAGGGCCTTGAGCGGCGAGACCTTGGCCTTGGCCGGCTCCTGGCTCAGTTCTTTGAACTCGGGGGTTTCCGGGATGCTGTTACGCACCCACAGGCCCACACCCACCAGGGCGATACTGCAGATAAACGGGATGCGCCAGCCGCCGGCCAACAGGAACTCATTGCCATTGATGGTCAGCAGGTACACGGTCAGCGACGACAGCAGCAGGCCCAGGTTCAAGCCCAGCGCCGGCCAGGCCCCCTGGCTGCCGCGCTTGCCTTCTGAAGCATGCTCGTAGGAAGTGACCGCCGCGCCCGACAGCTCGGCACCGGCGCCCAGGCCCTGGATGATGCGGATAAACACCAGAATGATCGGCGCCCAGATGCCAATCGAGGCATAGCTGGGGATCAGGCCGATCAGCGTGGTGCACACGCCCATCATGCAGAAGGTCAACACCAGCACATGTTTGCGGCCGAACTTGTCGCCCAGGTAGCCGAACAGGATGCCGCCGAAGGGGCGGGCGATAAAGCCGATGGCAAAGGTGGAGAACGCCATCAGGGTCGCGGTTTTCGGGTCACTGTTATCAAAGAAGATCTTCGAAAAGACAATCGCCGCCATGGTTGCGTAGAGGTAGAAGTCATACCACTCCAGCATCGAACCGAAGATGGTGGCAGCAGCCACCTTGCGCAGGCGCTTCTTGGTTTGTGCCGGGGTTTCCACCGTGGCCGGGGTGTGGGCTTTTGCCGTCATGCTGTACTTCCTTCTCAGTCATTATATTTATTAGGGTGTTGCGAACGCGATCAAATGTGGGAGCTGTCGAGCCTTGGCGAGGCTGCGATAGCGCCGGGTCAGGCGATACATTGGTTGCCTGCGCCGCCGTCATCGCAGCCTCGCGGGGCGAGACAGCTCCTACAGGGGGTGTTTAGTTGGGGGTGAACATGCGGTCGGCGATCATTTCGCCAATCGGAATCGCCGAGGTGGCCGCCGGTGACGGCGCGTTACACACGTGCAACATGCGCGGCGTCTGGGCGAACAGGAAATCGTGCACCAGGCTGCCGTCGCGCATCACCGCCTGGGCGCGGATCCCGGCTTCGTAGGGCAGCAGGTCTTCGAGTTCCAGGGACGGGCAGTACTTGCGGCATTGCTCCAGGTAGCCGGACTTGAACAACGAATTCTTCATTTCCACGCTGCCGGAGCCGAGGTTCTGCCAGATGGTTTTCCAGAAGCCGGGGAAGCGCGCGTACTCGGCCACATCCTTCCAGTTGACGGAAAACTTCTTGTAGTTCTCCCGGCCCAGGCCCAGCACCGCATTGGGGCCGACGGTGACGCTGCCATCAATCATGCGGGTCAGGTGCACCCCCAGAAACGGCAGCTCCGGATCCGGGATCGGGTAGATCAAGTGGTTGACGATGTTGTTCTTCGACGCGGGCAAGCGGAAATACTCGCCACGGAAGGGGATGATCTGGTGGTCGATATCAATCCCGGCCAGGGTCGCCAGGCGGTCCGATTGCAGGCCTGCGCACACCACCAGGTGCCGCGCTTGCCAGGCGCCGTCGTGGGTGCTGACGGTGACTTTGTCGGTGTCTTCGGCAATCGCCGTGACGGTTTTTTCCAGGCAGATCTCACCCCCGTTGCGGCGAATCACTGTAGCCATGGTTTCGCAGACCTGGCGGTAGTCGACTATCCCGGTGGCATCGAGGAACAACCCGCCCAGGCCGACAATGTTCGGCTCGCGGGCCCGCAGTTGCTCGGCGTCCAGGCGCTCGACCTTCATCCCGTTGAGCTGCGAGCGCGCATACAGCGCTTCCATGCGCTGCACTTCCAGGGCCGTGGAGGCCACCAGCAATTTGCCGCACACCTCGAACTTGATCCCATGCTCGCTGCAGAACTGTTTGGTGGCCTCGGCGCCACGCTTGCACAACTCGGCCTTGAGGCTGCCGGGTGCGTAGTAGATGCCGGCATGGATCACGCCGCTGTTGTGGCCGGTCTGGTGCTTGGCCAGCACTGGTTCCTTTTCCAGGATCACCAGGGACGCGTTGGGCTGGCGCTTGAGCAACTCCATCGCGGTGGCCAGGCCGACAATGCCGCCACCGATGATGCAAAAGTCATAAATCATGTGGGCTACCTAAATCAGTACATTTCAGTCTGCTTATCAGGTTGTCAGACTAATGTTTTTGTTAAAAAAACAGCGTGCCCGCGGGCACGCTTTATAGGTGTTCGATGGATCAATGGGTGGCCGGCAGCTCCAGTTGCAAGCGTTTGGCGGCGGCACGCAAATGCGCCTCGGCGGCGGCGGCGGCACCCTGGGGGTCGGCGTCGACGATGGCCTGGTACAGCGCCTGGTGTTCCTGGGTGGCGTCCGCCGAGCCGCTGGCAAAGCGCGACGCCGAGTTTTCCCAGGCGGTCTTGCGTGCGCTGGCCAACTGGCTGCGCAGAAAGTCGTGGAAGGCGACGAAATACTCGTTTTTGCTGGCGTCGGCGATGGCCCGGTGAAACTCCACGTCGGCCAGTGCAGCGGCCTCAAAGTCGGCGCGCTTATCGTGCATTTCCTGCAGGGCACGTTTCATGCGTTGCAGGTCGTCGGCGTCGCGGCGTTGGGCGGCAATGGAGGCCGCCTGGGTTTCGATCCACAGGCGCACTTCGAACATTTGCGCGAGGTCAGGGCGTCGGCCATTTTTTTCCGGAAAGCGGAACACCGTACCGGCCGGGGTCTGCGAAATAAACGAGCCCAGGCCACGGCGGGCGGTCAGCACGCCATCGGCCTTGAGCTGGGCAATCGCCTCGCGCACCACCGAACGGCTGACATTCAACTGTTCCGCCAATTGCTGCTCGGTGGGCAGGCGCGACTCGGGCGCCAGTTGTCCGGAGTCAATCTCGGCCCGTATGGCGCTGACAACACGCACAACGAGGGAATCTGGACGCTGAAGCTCAAGCATGGCAAAACCTAGGTGATCAGGTTGTCAGACAATAGCTGTTACGATTTTCCCTTGTCAAGGCGCCGCTGTGGCTTGCAGCGTTTTTACCTGGCGCCCCAAGGCCAGCAGCAGCGCCAGCACAACCAGCCCTGCGGCCACCGCAAAGGTCACGCGCAAGCCTTGGCCGACTGCTGCGGGGAGGGCTGACTGGAGATCGCCAGTGCCCCAGGCAAACACCGCGCCCAGGGCCCAGGCGCCGATAATCAGGCCCAGATTGCGCGACAGGTTCAGCCAGCCCGCGATCACGCCGCGTCGGTCCGCCGACAGATTGCTCATCACCGCTGTGTTGTTGGCCGCCTGAAAGTGCGCGTAGCCCAGGGTGAGGATCACCAGCGCGCCGATATAACCTGCAGCGCCCAAGGGCAGCAACACCAACATCAAGCAGCCGGCGAGCATGCACAACAGGCCGCCAAGCGTCGTGGCATAGCTGCCCCAGCGGTCGGTCAGGCGCCCGGCCGGTATGCCCGCGAGCGCCGCGACGCAAGGGCCGACAGCCATGGCCAGGCCCATTGGCGTGGGATCCAGCCCTAGGCCATGGCTCAGGTAAAACGGCCCGGCGACCAGGGTGGTCATCATCACGGCCGCCACCAGCGTACTCATGCCAAGCCCGGCGCCCAGGGCTCGGTCATGGAGTGCCGAGAAGACACTGACGCGGCCGCCAGCGGGTGGTGGCGGATCTCTGTCGGCCTGTGTGCGCTGCACCAGCACGAACGCCAGGGCGGCCAACGGCAGCATCACCAGGAACAGCGCGCGCCAGCCCGACGCCGCAATCAGTGCGCCACCGATGGCCGGCCCCAAGCCGGTACCCACCGCCGACATCGTTCCCAGCAAACCCATGACGCGCCCGGTCTGCTCCTTGGGCACGGTGGCGGTGACCAGCGCCATGGTCATTGCCATCATGGTCGCTGCGCCGAGCCCTTGCAGCGCCCGCGCCGCGACCAAGGCACCGAGGGAGGGCGCGGCGCTGCACAGGGCGCATGCCACGGCGAAGACCGCCACACCCGCCAGCAGCAGGCGTCGATGGCCGAACCGATCCCCCAGGCGGCCCACACCCACCAGCACGGCCGTGATCGCCAGCAGATAACTCAGCACCACCCATTGCACCGCTGCAAAGGCTGCCGTAAAGCCCTCGGCCATCTGCGGCAGGCCGACATTGGCAATGCTGGTGCCCAGTGCAGCCAGGAGCATGCACAACGATAAACCGGCGAGCGCGCCGCGTGGGGTAGGGGACGTCATGGGATTTTCCTTGTGCTGCACCTAGTCGTTGCCTGCACTCTATGGTCTCGCCTAGCATGGCGGAAGACGCAGCAGTTGCACTCTATACCTGCGTCAAACGCCTGATGAGGATTGCTGCCGTGTCGCTTCCCGATTTCAATCTGCTGGTCACCCTGGACGTGCTGCTCGCCGAAGGCAGCGTCGCCCGTGCCGCCCAGCGCCTGGGCCTGAGCCCCTCGGCCATGAGCCGGGCGTTGGCGCGGCTGCGTGAAACCACCGGTGACCCGTTGCTGGTGCGCGCCGGCCGAGGCCTGGTGCCGACGCCACGCGCCCTGGAACTGCGCGAACGGGTCAGCCAACTGGTACAGGACGCCGAAGCACTGCTGCGTCCGCTGCAGGTCCTGGACCTCAAGAGCCTGCAGCGAACCTTTGTGCTGCGCACCAGCGAAGGGTTTGTCGAGAGTTTTGGCCCGGCGCTGCTGGCCCATATCGCCGCGCAGGCGCCCGGCGTACGCCTGCACTTTGTGCATAAGCCCGGCACACCGCTGCGCGACAGCGGCGTGGACCTGGAAACCGGCGTGGTCGATAGCACGGCCAACCCCGAAGTGCTGACCCAGTTACTGTTTCGCGACCGTTTTATCGGCGTGGTCCGCGCCGGCCATCCACTGAGCCAGGGGCCCATCACCCCTGCGCGCTACGCCGCCGGCCGGCATATCTACGTGTCCCGGCGCGGGCGCGAGCGCGGGCAGATCGACGATGCCCTTGAGGCCTTGCACCTCACGCGTGACGTGGCGACTATCGTCACCGGGTTCTCCACCGCCGTGGCACTGGCGCAAAGGACCGACCTGATCGCCAGCGTCCCAGAGCGTTATACCCATGGCCTGCGCGATGGTCTGTTCAGCTTTGCCCTGCCGGTCGACGTCCCGGAGTTCAGCGTGGCGATGCTCTGGCATCCACGCCTGGATGCCGACCTCGCGCATCGTTGGTTGCGTGGCTGTTTGCGCGAGGTGTGTGGCGCAGAACGGGTACAATCCCGCCAGCCTTGATGCGAAATACCAGGAAACAGGAATTCGATGTTCACCCTTACCCACTACGCAAGCCCATGCCCCGAGCCGGTCAACAGCCAGATTCTGCAGATGGTGGTCGACTACCTGACCGATATCAGCATGGTCGCCATCCCGCCGAGCAACCTGCTGTACAACATCTACCAATATGCAATCGGCTACGAAGTGCACCTGTACCTGGAAGCGCTGGGCGGGGGCAAGGGCATTGCGGTTGAGCTGATTGTCGCGATGGATGAGCAGGATCCGGCCAAGGTCATTGGCTTCCTGCTGTACCTGCCGGTCAAGGATGACCCCGAGGCCTGTGGCGCGACCTATATGGCCGTGCATGCCAGCCACCGCCGCCAGGGCGTGGCGCGGGCGATGATGGATGACATGCTCGGCCGTTACCCCCACGGCGAACTGACCTGCGCGGTGGAAAAAGTCCCGGCGTTCGAAGCCATGGGCTTTCAGGTGCGCGGCGTGCGTGGCACTCAGGTATTGATGAATACCCGTGACTACAGCACCGATGGCCTGATGGGCGTGTTGGATGTGGCGTCGATCTACAGCTCCCTGGAAGTGCGGCAGATTCACACCTATTTGCTAAACAAACACGGCAAGCGCGCGATGATCGACGCCGAGAAACAGCGGGACCGGCATTTCGATCAGATGGCGCGCAAGGCCCAGGTGTTTGTGCAAAACCGCTTGGCCTGACCGGCGGCTGTTGTGGCAACGGGTCTGATCAAGCCCGTTGCTCACAACAACGGCGGGCTGTCGCGAAACAGGTCATGGGCATCCAGCAACCGATAAGCAATCTCCGGCCGTTTCTCCATCCCTTTGCGAATGGCTGCCGGAATCGACTGCCGCGTCTTGCGACACAGCCCCGGCAGGTCGTCGATGACGATCTGGATCCCGCGCATGCTTTTGACTTCGGTATGCCCCGGGGCGATATGCACGCGGATGCCCAGTTGCTGGTGCATCAGGTGTTGCATGCGTTCCAGGTCGGCCAGGCTTTGCAGGTTTTCCAGGCGTTCGAGCAGCTTTTTTTCTTCCTGGCGGGTCAGTTGCAGGATGCGCTGGTCGGCACCGGGGGCCTCGAGCAGTTGCTCGCGCTCGCAGTCACACACAGCCGGTGGGCAGGGTTGGCGAATTGTCATGATCACTCCCTCCCCACGCTGGTGCTGACGGCTTAGTAGGTCAGTTGCACGCCCAGGCTGCCCAGGGCGTTCCAGTACTCAGGATAGGTCTTGCCCACGCAGTCCGGGTCCTGAATCTTGATGCCCGAGACTTTCAGGCCCGCCAGCGCAAAGCACATGGCGATGCGGTGGTCGGCGTGGGTGTCGATCAGTGCGGTGCACGCAGTGCCCGCCAACGCCGGATCGCTGGCCACCAGCAAGTCGTCACCGATGATGGTCGCCAGCCCCGGGCGGATCTCGTTGAGGCCGTCATGCAGGGCCTGGACGCGGTCGCATTCCTTGACCCGCAGGTTGGCCAGTTCGGTGAAACGCACCGGGGTGTTGTTGAACGCCGCCAGCACTGCGAGGGTCGGGATGGCGTCCTGCATCTGCGAGCCGACCACTGTGGCCGGCATCTGCGGGAATTGCGCGATCACGGCCTGGGCCTTGGCGTCGGGCTGGGTGAAGTCCTGGGCCGCGACGCCCAGGTCGATGCTGCCGCCCGTGAGTACTTCAGCCGCCCACACAGGTAGGTGGCCGCCGAAGCGTCGGGTTCGATCAGATAATCGTTGGCGGTGTAGCCGGTGGGGGCCACGCGCCAGGTGCTGTCGTTGACCACGTCCACCTGGGCGCCGAACGCGCGCATGCAATCCAGGGTCAGGTCGACATAGCCACGGGCGCCGATGTCCTTGCCGGTCAGGGCCACCTCGATAGGGGCCTCGCCGCACGCCGCGAGCATCAACAGCGCCGACACGTACTGGCTGGACAGGCCGCCGTCGATCTCGAAGCGCTTGGCCTGCACCTTGCTGCGCCCCATGCACGGTCACGGGCGGGCAGCCGGTGGGGCTTTCAACCTGGATGCCGTTCTGGTTCAGGGTCGCCAGCAGCGGGCCGATCGGGCGCTTTTGCATGTACGCGTCGCCATCCAGTACCACGCTGCCTTCCACGGTCGCCACGGCGGCCGTAAGAAAGCGCATTGCGGTGCCGGCGTTGCCCAGGAACAGGGGTTGCGCCGGCAGTTGCAGCTTGCCGTGGCCGGTGACGACAAAGGTCACGTCATCCGGCTCATCAATGGTTACGCCCATCTGGCGCAAGGCCACGGACATATGTCGGGTGTCGTCGCTTTTCAGCGCGCCGCTCAGGCGGCTGGTGCCCTTGGCCAGGGCCGCCAGCAACAGGGCACGGTTGGTAATGGATTTGGAGCCGGGAGGCGCTACCTTGCCGTGCAATGGAAAGTTGGGCGGTGTCACGGTCA
The DNA here is from genome assembly GCF_030687335.1 of Pseudomonas sp. FP818. Classification (NCBI taxonomy): domain Bacteria; kingdom Pseudomonadati; phylum Pseudomonadota; class Gammaproteobacteria; order Pseudomonadales; family Pseudomonadaceae; genus Pseudomonas; species Pseudomonas sp. FP818. Next base: position 2,564,479 of record NZ_CP117427.1, read on the forward strand.
CGGTTTTCTGCGAACTCAAGGTACAAGGCTCCTGATTCAAGGCGCGGTGGCTGGGAGTGGCCGGCTGGCGGAGACGAATAATCGACCATCCGGCACGGCAGGGTCAAATCGTGGCGCAGGTTTAACCGCGCTGGCTCAGCCAATAGGCATGCAAGGCCCTGGCGGCCGGTTCGATGCGCGCCACCTGCTGCTGATGGGCGGCGACATCCAGGTCGGCCGGCAATTCGAAGTTGTCCTGCTCGGCGCACCAGGAGATGGCTTCCAACTGTGCCGCCTGTTCGCTCGGCAGCGGCGGCCATTCGCTGATCGCGGCGCCACGGATATAGCCAAAGCACCACTCCTCGGCGAGGGTCAGCGGCTGGTCCTGGTGTTCGGTTTGTTCAAAGCGTGCCTCAAAACCCTGGGCATCGCTGGCCAACTGCAGGGCAAGGCTGTTGAGATGGCGCGTGCACAGGTCGATAAACTGCCCGAGTTCTTCCTTGCTTTCCCAGGCCGGGACCTGCCCACCCCAGATGGCCGGGAACCAGATGGCAACGTCCACCGGCGCCGGGCCGGACACCAGGGCCGTGAAGTAGCCGTCGAGCTCGGCCAGGTTCAACACCGAGTTGTCGTCGCCGTATTTGAGCAGAATGTCTTCGATGAACTCGAAATCGGCAGGGGCGAGGGCGTGGTCGTGCATGAACATATCCTTTGAGCGTCAAGCGCCGCAGATAAGGCGGCGTAAAACGCGGAGGATGGCGCGAGTCGGCGTTTTAATCCAGTGCTAGATCACCTTTACCGCACGGCCAATCGCCTGGATCGGCCCGGTCGGCTTGCCGGTCGGCGAGCCATTGGGGCCTTCCAGGGTCAGCTCGAACAGTTGGTTGGGTGCCAGCGGCGGCAGTTTATCCAGGGGGATCGACAGGCTTTGCCCCGGCTTGACCAACCCAAGCGAAACCGGGCCTTGCCAGTCATCACCCTTGGTCCAGAACTCCAGCGCCTTGTCCGCCGGTATCTGCACCACGCCCAGGGGGATCAGCTGGATTTGCTGATCGTTGCTGGCCTGGATCACCCAGCCCGGCGCCTGGCTCTGTGGCGCCATCAGCACCACCACGTAGGCGGTCGGGTTGACGGCGGCGGGGCGGGTCAGCAGCAGTGTGGCCAGCACCAGACTGGCCAACAAGCCTGCACCGGCCAGGCCACGCCACAGGGCGAGCAGGTTCCACCACGGCACTGACCGCGCATCGCCCAGGGTGTGATGGCCCAGGCTGCGTTCAATGCGTCGCCACAGGTAGGGCGACGGCGCCAGCGGCTCGGCCAGTTCGGTCAGGGGCAGCAGGCGCTGTTCCCAGGCATCCACCGCCGCGCGCAAGGGCGCGTCGTGTTCCAGGCGTTGCTGCACCTGCAAACGTTGATCTGCGGCCAAGGTCCCCAGCACGTATTCGCTGGCCAGTTCGTCCAATTCGTCGGGTGTCATGCCATGCACTCACGCAAGGCCGCGAGGCTGCGTTTGATCCAGGCTTTGACAGTCCCCAGCGGGGTGTCCAGTTTCTGTGCGATTTCACTGTGGGACAGGCCATCGACATACGCATGCAACAGGCAACTGCGACGCGACGGTTCCAGATGCTCCAGGCACTGATAAACCTTGCCGCTGCGGGCGCGGTACTCGAAGTGCTCGGCTGTGGGCTCAGCCACCAGTGTGCGTTCGTGCTCATCACTGAGCGCGACCTCACGCTGACTTTTACGCATAACGTTGAGCGCCATATGCCGGGTCACGCTGTACACCCAGCCACGGGCCGAACCCCGGCGCGGGTCGAACCCGCTGGCGCCGTTCCAGATGTTGATAAATGCCTCATGCACGATGTCCTCTGCCAGGGCCGTGTCCCGTGCGATGCGCTTGGCCACGCCGAGCAGACGGGCGCAATCGTGTTCATACAACTGACGCAAGGCTTGCTGTTCGCCACGGGCGCAGGCCAACAGGCAGGCTTCATAGTCAAAGAGAAGTTCGGGCAAGGACTGGGGCCGCCATTTCAGGGTCAACCCCCGGCCCAGAGTGGCCGGGGTGCTATCGCAGCAGCTTAGACGAGTTTTCTGGCCGGGCGGATCATTTGGCCGCCCAGAAGAGGTAGTCCGCCTGGTACTTCACCACTTGCTGCTGGCCCTTGGTGGCGGTGCTGCATTCGGCACTCGGCGCCACGCCACCCTTGAGCGCCACGCGCTGGATATAGCTGACGCCGGTCATGGCACCCTGGCCTTCAGCCGGATTGGCCTTGACCAACTGATAGGGCAGGTTGCCGGCGCTGGACGGCGCCACGGCCAGTTGGGTGCCGGTGACTTTCGAACCGTCCTTGGCCTGCCAGGTGGCAGGCGGGCCGAAGTAGGTACCCACTTGCTTACCGCTACGATCGTTGAGCACCGCCTTGGGGCCGACAAAGACCCATTCGGTCTGGCCGGCAGCGTTGGCCTTGTCGCGGCATTCGTAGGTGATTTCGCCGACACCGGTGGTTTCCAGGATCAGCTTGTGCCCGTCCGGCACCTTGATGCTGTCGGGCAGGCTGGTCTGGGCAAAGGCCGCCGGTGCGGCAATCAGCAGGCAGGTCAGGCAGAGCAGGGGTTTAGCGTTCATCGGTGTGTCTCCGTAAGGGTGAACAGCTGAGCAGCGCTGCGGCTGCTTCCTGTACTACTCACGGCGTGGCCGATTGGATGCACGGCGCGGCAAATAAATCTGCAAAACACAAAAGGAATAAAGTCAGATCGTATTGATATAAGTAGTTATAAGAAAAATCGCTATGCTGCCGCCAGAATTTTATAAGGCCGCAGGTAGCTGTAATGGATGTGGGTAATTTTGGTTTTGTGGTGGCGGGCCTGATTGTTGGTTTTATCGTCGGCATGACCGGCGTCGGTGGAGGGTCGTTGATGACCCCGATCCTGCTGTGGTTCGGCATCAACCCGGCGACCGCCGTGGGTACCGACCTGCTGTATGCCGCCATCACCAAATCCGGTGGGGTGCTGGTGCATGGCAAGAACAAGAACATCGACTGGACCATCACCGGCTGGCTGACCCTGGGCAGTGTGCCGGCGGTGTTGCTGACGCTGTGGTTCCTCAAGAGCCTGCATACCGATCCCAGCGCGATGAACGAAGTGATCAAGCAAGCCCTGGGAGTGGTGCTGTTACTGACGGCCCTGGCGATTCTGTTCAAGAAGCGATTGCTGGCCTTTGCCCAGCGCCATGCGGGCGACAACTACCATATGAGCCCGCGCAACCTGAATGGGTTGACGGTATTCACTGGGGCGATCCTCGGCACCATGGTTGCCCTGACCTCCATCGGTGCCGGCGCCCTGGGCACCGTGGCGCTGTTTATCCTGTACCCGTTTTTGGCCACCAAGCGCCTGGTGGGCACCGAAATCGCCCACGCAGTCCCCCTGACCCTGGTCGCGGGCCTTGGGCATGCGAGCATGGGTAATATGGACTGGCATTTGCTGGGGTTCTTGCTGATGGGCTCGCTGCCGGGTATCTACTTCGGCAGCCATATGTCCGGCCGGGTGCCGGATGAGCTGCTGCGTCCGTGCCTGGCGGTGATGCTGGGGTTGATTGGTTTCAAGCTGGCGTTTTGACTGCCGGTCTCGCGCTGGGTTGCTGTGGCGAGGGCGGCTCGCCACAACATTTCACGGGTTATGCCTTGCGCGATTTATCCAACCACTCCATCGCCGTACGCCAGATACAAATCCCCAGGAAATACGCCGACATCAACAACCACAAGCCCATGGTCAGCTTGTTGGTGTACGGCTGGTCGATCACCAGCAACAGGCTGCACAGCAGCCACACCGTGGTCACCGCAATATTGATCGGCATAAAGCGCTTGACCCGGAACGGGTGCAGGAACTTCATCGGCGTCACCGTCAGCAGCGCCAGGCCGATCACCGTGGCCAAGGTTATCCAGGCGTCCGGGTCGATAATGTAGACACACAGCGCCACCACATTCCAGGCCGCGGGGAAGCCCTGGAAGTAGTTGTCCTTGCTCTTCATATTGACGTTGCAGAAGCAGAACAACGACGACACCAGGATCACCGAGACGGTGAACAGGTGGGTGAAGTCCGGCAGGTCGATATAGCGGTAGATAAACAGTGCCGGGATAAACACATACGTCAGGTAGTCAATCACCAGGTCCAGTACCGAGCCATCGAAGCTTGGCAGCACGGTCTGCACATTGACCCGCCGCGCCAGCGACCCGTCCACGCCATCCACAATCAACGCCAGGCCCAGCCACAGCAGGCAGGCCTTGGGTTGGTTCTCCAGCAGCGCCAGCGTCGCAAGGAAGGCCAGCACCACGCCGGTGGCGGTAAAGCCATGGGCGCCCCAGGCTTTGAGTCTGGCTACATGCAGGGTCGATATCACAGGGGCGTTCTCCAAAAGGTGAAACGGGGCAGCCGACGGCGGTTGAGCGTCGAATCTGGCCAAGGTATGCAGGTATCGACCGGGAAGGAGGGGATAAGGTTCACCACCAAGGCCTTGGGTTGAGCGTAGCAAGCGCAGAAGGATTCGGCATCAGCCCTGACGGAACACCAGGGCCTTCAGACCACTTTGCGGATCAATGTCGGGAAATTCCGGCGGGTTTGCCAGGCGCAGCTCAAAACGCAGCCCCGGCGCTTCGCGGGTGACGCCCTCGATCAGGAAGCCTTCGCCCAGCGCCGGGTCATTCATGCAGGCCAAGACCGTGCCTTGGGGTGTCAGCAGGTCGGGCAGGCGACGCAGCACGCGCTGGTAGTCCTTGGTCAGCAGGAAGCTGCCTTTCTGAAACGACGGCGGGTCGATGATCACCAGGTCATAGGGGCCGCTGCTGGTGACTTTCGCCCAGGACTTGAACAAGTCATGCCCCAGGAAGCTCACCTTGCCCAGGTCATGGCCATTGAGCCGGTGATTGTCGCGACCCCGGCTCAGGGCGCCACGGGCCATATCCAGGTTGACCACATGCTCGGCCCCGCCCTCGATGGCGGCCACGGAAAACCCGCAGGTATAGGCAAACAGGTTCAGCACTCGCAAGCCACGGGCGTGTTCGCGCACCCAGTTGCGGCCGTAGCGCATATCCAGAAACAGCCCACTGTTCTGCTTTTTGCCCAGGTCGATGCGATAACGCAGGCCGCCTTCGGTGATGGTCAATTCCTCGACCCTCTCGCCCCACAGCCATTCGGTGGTGCTTTGCGGCAAGTAGCGATGTTGCAGGGCCAGAGTGTGGGCGCCGGCCTGTTGCCATTCGCGGCTTTCGCAGAGCTCGCGCAGTTGGTGTTGCAAGGCTTGCAGTTGCGCGGGCTCAGGCTCCTTGAACAACGAAACCAGCACCACGCCTTGCAGCCAATCCACGGTCAACTGCTCCAGTCCCGGCCAGCAACGACCCCGGCCGTGGAACAGGCGACGGGTTTCCACGGGCACGTCACGCAGGGCGGTCAGCAAGTGAGTGTGGAGCAGGGCGAGGGCGTCTGGGGTCATCGGGCAGCGTCGATCATTAAACGGGCGGCATTTTAAACACAATTGCGTTGACTCAGGTGAAGGAAGCACAACGTGCTTTTAATCAGCCATGTTTAAGCGTTTTGTGCTGCAAATCGCCCTTTGACCTACCCAGAACAGTTAAAAAATCCTTTTGGGCAGACATAAACTGGAAAAAACAGCTCGGAGGTGCCCATGAACGGTTTCGTAAAGACAGTCAATCAAACAGCCATTGACCAGCAGGAGCTCACCGAGTGGCGCGACGCCCTGGACTCCCTGGTACGGCATGCCGGCTCGGAGCGCGCGCGGGAGATCCTCGATATGCTGGCCGATGCCGGCAATACGCCAGCCATCGGTTGGAAACCGCGCCACGGCACGCCCTACATCAACAGCATCGCCGTAGACCAGCAGCCACACTTTCCCGGCGACCTGGCGACCGAAGAGCGCCTGGCCTCGCTGGTGCGCTGGAACGCCCTGGCCATGGTGGTGCGTGCCAACCAGGCCTATGGCGAACTTGGCGGCCATATCGCCAGCTATGCCAGCGCGGCGGACCTGTTCGAGGTGGGTTTCAACCATTTTTTCCGTGCCCGTCACGACAACGTTGGCGGCGACCTGGTGTTCTACCAGCCGCATTCCGCGCCCGGTATTTACGCGCGGGCCTTTCTTGAGGGGCGCCTGAGCGAGCAGGACCTGGCCCACTATCGCCAGGAGCTGGGCGCGGTCAAGGCCGGCGCCCGTGGCCTGTCGAGCTATCCGCACCCGTGGTTGATGCCGGACTTCTGGCAGTTCCCCACCGGCTCCATGGGCATAGGCCCGATCAGCTCGATTTTCCAGGCGCGCTTTATGCGTTACCTGCACCATCGCGGCTTGCAGGACACCACCGACCGGCACGTCTGGGGTGTGTTCGGCGATGGCGAGATGGACGAGCCGGAAAGCATGTCAGCCCTGACCCTGGCCGCCCGCGAAGGCCTGGACAACCTGACCTGGGTGGTCAACTGCAACCTGCAACGCCTCGATGGCCCGGTGCGCGGTAATGGGCGGATCATCGACGAGCTGGAGGCACTGTTTGCCGGTGCCGGTTGGAACGTGATCAAGCTGGTGTGGGGGTCGGACTGGGACGCCTTGCTGGCCAAGGATGAGGACGGCGCGTTGGTGCGCACCTTGTCCCAGACCGTGGACGGGCAGTTCCAGACCTTTGCCGCCAAGGACGGTGCCTATAACCGCGAGCACTTCTTTGGCCAAAATGAATCCCTGGCCAAGCTGGCGGCCGGCTTGAGCGATGAGCAGATCGACCGTCTCAAGCGCGGCGGCCACGACATGCTGAAAATCCATGCTGCCTATCACGCCGCGCGGCGGGTCAAGGGGCGCCCTACGGTAATCCTGGCCCAGACCAAGAAAGGCTTTGGCATGGGCGAGGCCGGGCAGGGCAAGATGACCACCCACCAGCAGAAAAAACTCGATCGCGACGCGCTGATCGGCTTTCGCAACCGCTTCCAGTTGCCCCTGAGCGACGAGCAGACCGAATCCCTGAGCTTCTACAAACCCGCCGCCGACAGCGCCGAAATGCGCTACCTGCACCAGCGCCGCGCAGCCTTGGGCGGTTATGTGCCCAGCCGCAGCCAGAGCGCTGAACCGGTGCCTGTGCCGCCAGTGAGTGGCTACGGCGGTTTTGCGACCCAGGCCGAAGGCAAGGAAATGTCCACCACCATGGCCTTTGTGCGCATGCTCAGCAACCTGCTCAAAGACAAGGCCCTGGGCCCGCGCATCGTGCCGATTGTCGCCGACGAGGCACGCACCTTCGGCATGGCCAACCTGTTCAAGCAGATCGGCATTTATTCCAGCGTCGGTCAGCGCTACGAGCCGGAAGATATCGGTTCGATCCTCAGCTATCGCGAAGCCACCGACGGGCAGATCCTTGAGGAAGGCATCAGTGAAGCCAGCGCTATCAGTTCCTGGGTCGCGGCGGCCACCAGCTACTCGGTGCATGGCTTGCGCATGCTGCCGTTCTACATCTACTACTCGATGTTCGGTTTCCAGCGCGTGGGCGACCTGATCTGGGCCGCCGCCGACCAGCGCGCCCGGGGCTTTTTGCTCGGCGCCACGGCGGGGCGTACCACCTTGGGCGGCGAGGGCCTGCAGCACCAGGACGGCAGCAGCCACCTGATGGCCGCGACCGTGCCCAACTGCCGTGCTTACGACCCGGCGTTTGCCGGCGAATTTGCGGTGATTCTCGACCACGGCATGCGCCAGATGCTTGAGCACGATGTGGACGAGTTCTACTACGTGACCCTGATGAACGAAAACTACCCGCAACCGACCCTGCCCGAAGGCGTCGAGGCGGCGATTATCAAGGGCATGTACCGCCTTGAGGGCAGTGCCGGGGCCAAGGTGCGCCTGCTCGGCTCCGGCACCCTGGTGCGCGAGGCCCAGGCCGCCGCGCAGTTACTGGCGGACGATTGGCAGATCGACAGCGAGGTATTCAGCGTGACCAGCTTCAGCGAACTGGCCCGCGATGCGCGTGAGGTGGAGCGCTGGAACCGCCTGCATCCACTGCAAATCCCGCAGCGCAGCCACCTGGCGACCTGCCTGCCCGACGGCGCGCCGGTGATTGCCGTCTCGGACTACGTGCGGGCGGTGCCGCAGATGATCGGTTCCTACCTGGGGGCCCACTACACCGTGCTCGGCACCGATGGCTTCGGGCGCAGCGACACCCGTGCGGCGTTGCGCGATTTCTTCGAGGTGGACCGCCACCACATCGTGCTCGCCGCGCTGGCCGCCCTGGTGGAACAGGGCAGCCTGGAGGCGCAGGTGTGTCAGCGGGCGATTGAGCGATACGGCCTGCACACCGAGCGTGCGGCGTCGTGGACTCACTGACACCTTAAGGTAAATGAGGACCAATTGTGGGAGCGGGCTTGCTCGCGAAGGCGTAGTGTCGGTTGGTGCATAGGTGACTGATCCACCGCCTTCGCGAGCAAGCCCGCTCCCACACAAGCCCGTTCCCACAGGGGGGGTTGGGTGTGCTTTAGAGGGTAGCAATCAACGCCGGCCCAAACGCCTCGCGCAAAAAATCCGGCGCGATGTAGCGCTGGTAATGCGCCTGCGACAACAGGAAAAACTCCCGATCAATCGCATCACGCAAATCCGCCAGGTGCCGCTCGCGAAACTCCGGTAGCAACGCCAAGCCATACGCATCCAGCCTGGAAATCACCCGCGCGCCCCGGGCAATCAGTTGATAGGCCCAGCAATAAGGCGACTGGTGCGGCATAAAACGGATCTTGCGCTCTTCCAGTTGCTGGCGCAGGCGCGCCGGGTCAAACACCTCCAGCTTGCTGGTCATGACCTGCACCAGCAACTGCTCAAGGCGCAGCCAGACCGCTTGTTTTTCCTCGGCGCTGTAGCCATTCCACTGAATGACTTCATGGTGATAGCGCTTGCAGCCACGGCACACCAGGTCGCCATACACGGTGGAACACAGGCCGACGCACGGCGTCTTGATGGTTTGATTGGGCATAAAAACCGCGTCTTTCCTAATCCACTACAAAAGGGTTCACAGGCGCTGCAGAGCGCTGAACTGCTGGTTCAACCACTGATACAACTGGGTGACCGCCCGCGACATCTGCCCGCGATGGGGGCAGGCGAAGCTCAAGGGGTACACATCCCCGGGAATCTCCGGCAACAGCACCACCAGGCGCTGGGCCTGCACATCGGCATACACATCCAGCCAGGTCTTGTAGGCGATGCCTTCACCGGCGACGGCCCAGCGCCGCACCACATCGGCGTCGTCACTGAACAGGGGGCCGGTGACTTGCACGGTCTGTTCGCCTAGCTCCCAGCGGTCATGCAGGCGGCCGTTTTGCAGGTAGAGCAGGCACGGGTGGCGGCTCAGGTCGTCGACGGATGTCGGTGTGCCGTGGCGCGCCACGTAGTCCGGTGATGCCACCAGCACCCGGCGGTTCCAGGGCGCCAGGGGCAGGGCGATGTAATTGGCGTCCTCGTTCCAGCCATAACGCAGGGCTACGTCCACCGGGTCGCGAAACAGGTTGGTGACCTGGTCCGACACCAGAAAGCGCAAGCTCAACTCAGGGTGCTGGCGGCGAAACTCGGTGAGCATCGGCAGCAGGATATTGCGCCCCAGGTCCGACGGCGCGGCGATCTGCAAGGTGCCACGCAGTGGCGCGTCATCGCCGCGCAAGCGTTCGCGGCCCAGCTCCAATTGCTCCAGCACGCCACGGGCGGTGGGCAGGTACTGTTCGCCCTCGGCGCTCAGGCGCAGGCTGCGGGTGGTGCGGGTAAACAGGCGCACCTCCAGCTCCCGCTCCAGGCGCTTGATCGCCGCCGCGACCTGGCCCGGCAACAGGTTGGCCTCCACGGCCGCGGCGGTGAAACTGCCCAGGGCGGCGCTGCGCAGAAACAGCCCGAGATCATCGATGCGGATCATTTTCACTCCAACAATGAAAGTGTTGCTGCATTTTGTCGATTTTTCTTCTCCCTGGGAACGGTAAAGATGCAAGCCATCGAGGGCCATCGCCCCTCATCACTCGTGAGTTCCCATGAAAGCAATTACCTTTACCGAGCATGGCCTGCCCATCGACGACCCGCGCTCGCTGATTGATGTGAATATCGAAGCCCCGCAGCCGGGCCCTCGGGACCTGCTGGTGGAAGTGCAGGCCGTGGCGGTCAACCCGGTCGATACCAAGGTGCGTTCCGGCACCTTTGCCAAGGAGCCGAAAATCCTCGGCTGGGACGCGGCGGGCATCGTGCGCCAGGTGGGCGCCGACGTGACCCTGTTCAAACCGGGCGACGCGGTGTACTACGCCGGCTCCCTGATCCGCTCCGGCAGCTACAGCGAGTTCCAGGTAGTTGATGAGCGCATCGTCGGCCATCATCCGCGCACACTGGATGCGGCGCACGCCGCCGCCTTGCCGCTGACCTCGATCACCGCCTGGGAGCTGCTGTTCGACCGCCTGGGCGTGACCGAAGGCGGCGGCGAGGGGGATGTGCTGCTGGTGGTCGGTGCTGGCGGCGGCGTGGGTTCGATCCTGGTGCAACTGGCCCGTCAACTCACCAACATGACGGTGATCGGCACGGCTTCGCGCCCGGAAACCATTGGGTGGGTCCAGCGCATGGGGGCCCATCATGTGATCGACCATCGCCGGCCGATGCTGGCCCAGCTCCAAGCGTTGGGCATTGACGCGGTCAGCCATGTCGCCAGCCTCACGCATACCGAGGAGTACCTGCCGCAACTGGTCGAAGTGCTTCGCCCACAAGGGCGGCTGGGGTTGATCGACGATCCCGCCAGCCTGGATGTGATGCCGCTCAAGCTCAAATCCTTGTCCTTGCACTGGGAACTGATGTTCACCCGCTCGTTGTTTGAAACGGTGGATATGATCCAGCAACACCACCTGCTCAACCGGGTTGCACAACTGATCGACCAGGGCGTGTTGCACACCACCCTGGGCGCACATTTCGGTGCGATCAACGCGGCCAATATGCGCAGCGCCCATGCCCTGGTCGAAAGCGGCAAGGCGCGGGGCAAGATTGTGCTTGAGGATTTCCAATGAACACCCTGATCAAAGCCATGGGCTTATCGCTGTGTATGATGCTCGCTGCATGTGCCAGCCAACCTACCAACGGAGTCGCCAGCATGACCAAACCTTTGATATCCATCGCCGTACTCAAGGCCAAGCCAGGCCAGGAACAAGCACTCAAGGCAGGCCTGCTGGCCTTGGTCGAGCCAACCCGCACCGAGCCTGGCAACCTGGATTACGTGTTGTTCGAACTGCGTGATGAGCCGGGCACGTTCTATATGCGTGAAGCGTTCAAAAACCAGGCGGCCCTCGATGCGCATTTCGCAATGCCGTACTTCCAGCGCTTTGCCGCCACGGCGGATGACTTGCTCCAGGAACCCCTGAAACTGATCTTTCTTGAGCAAGTCTCGAACTGATGCGTGGCGCCTGATAGATCGCTATCGCCGGCAAACCGGCGATAGCATTGGATCAATCCCAGCTCAACGCCCCACCAGTCTGATACTCGATCACGCGGGTCTCAAAGAAGTTCTTCTCTTTCTTCAAGTCCATGATCTCGCTCATCCACGGGAACGGGTTAGTGGTCCCTGGGTATTCTTCCTTCAAGCCGATCTGCGACAGGCGACGGTTGGCGATGAACTTGAGGTAGTCCTCCATCATCGCCGCGTTCATGCCCAACACGCCGCGCGGCATGGTGTCGCGTGCGTATTCGATCTCCAGCTGGGTCCCTTGCAGGATCATCTGGGTCGCTTCTTCCTTCATGTCGGCATCCCACAGGTGTGGGTTTTCGATTTTGATCTGGTTGATCACGTCGATGCCAAAGTTCAGGTGCATCGACTCATCGCGCAGGATGTACTGGAACTGCTCGGCCACGCCGGTCATTTTGTTGCGGCGGCCCATGGACAGGATCTGGGTGAAACCGCAGTAGAAGAAGATGCCTTCCAGCACGCAGTAGTAGGCGACCAGGTTGCGCAGCAGCTCTTTGTCGGTGTCGACGGTGCCGGTTTCGAACTTCGGATCGGAGATCGAACGGGTGTATTTCAGGCCCCAGGCTGCCTTTTTGGCGACCGATGGAATCTCGTGGTACATGTTGAAGATCTCGCCTTCATCCATGGCCAGCGATTCGATGCAGTACTGGTAGGCGTGGGTGTGGATCGCTTCTTCGAAGGCCTGGCGCAGGATGTACTGGCGGCACTCCGGGTTGGTGATCAGGCGGTACACGGCCAGCACCAGGTTGTTCGCTACCAACGAATCCGCAGTGGAGAAGAAGCCCAGGTTGCGCATGACGATGCGACGTTCGTCGTCGGTCAGGCCTTCGGGGTTTTTCCACAGGGCGATGTCGGCGGTCATGTTGACCTCTTGCGGCATCCAGTGGTTGGCGCAGCCGTCGAGGTACTTCTGCCAGGCCCAGTCGTACTTGAAGGGTACGAGTTGGTTGAGGTCGGCGCGGCAGTTGATCATGCGCTTTTCGTCAACGGCGACACGGGCGGAAGCGCCTTCGAGTTCGGCGAGGCCTTCGGCGACGTCGAGTTTGTCCAGGGCAGCCTTGGCGCGCACGATGGCGGCGGAGTCGTTGGCGGTGACGGCGCGGGCTTCGATGGCGGCGGCAGCGCCGGCACCGTCGAGGCGGTCCATGTTGGCTTCGGTGGCGTGGCCGGCGTTGGTGCCACGGATGACCGCTGCACCGGTGTCTTCGTTGTCGACTTCGTCCCAACTCAGCATGAAATACTCCTTCCTGGTCTGTTCTGGCGGCGTATGAAACCGTCCAGAAAACTCGATGATTACCGGCTTCGCACACTATGTAGTGGTCGGCTGCCTGGGTGGGCACACTATATGGTGTGTCGGAAAGTTGGTCAACGCACAACATGTGCGGTCTTCGGTCGCTGCCCGGCGCAAGATCGGCTATAACGCCTGGGTTTACTGGCCACACTCGGAATCTCAAGGGAATGAAAAATCTACTGATCCGCCCAGCGACCCCAGAAGACGCCGAGAGCATCTTCCTGGTGCATAAAAACTCCGTCGAAAACCTGTGCAATGCCGACTACGGTCCCGAGCAGATCGCCATGTGGCTCGACGGTCGCTCACCTGAGACCTACCGCTCGGCCATCGACGCGGGCAACCTGTGGTTGGCTTGCAACGACAGGCTCCAGGGCTTCGTGGAGATCGACGGCCATGAAGTCAGCAAGTTGTTTATTCGTGGAGAGGCAGCCGGGCAGGGGCTTGGTGCGCGTCTGCTGGCCGAGGCTTTGCAGCGGATCGCCGCAGCTGGGCATGACAGGGCCTATCTGGAGGCGACCCTGACCGCCGAAAAATTCTATGCCTCGCATGGCTTCCGCAAGATTGGCGAGGGAACATTCAGCCGGGGCAATAGCCCGGTGTCCATTGAGATCATCAAGATGGAGCGGGCTTTGTAGTTCGGTGCTCTACCAGTTGCTTCTTGCTGGTCCTGCAAGACTGCCTGCGTCTGCTCTGGAAGACGGGAGTTGTGATCCAGGCAAAGGCCAGTGTGTGCAACGTTCGCTATCAGTAATGTGGGGTTCTTCAGGGGTGGGGTTGGGTACATATCCGTTGCTGCGGTCACGGCCACTTAGGGTTCCGCTTTTACAGCGGGTCACTTTTGGAAAAGAGCGGTACGTGTCAAGGTACCTGTCGCCTTAGTACTGCTGCGGCTAACCCATTGCGCCCTTAACTTCAGGGCGTTCTGGGTTCAAATACACCGCATCTGCCAACTTCCAGTTGCGTGTCCTGGTACTCCAGCGGCTCGGATTAGCTTCTCTGGCATCTTCATATAGCGCCACTCGGGCTTGTAATAGAGCTGTCGCCTTGCCTTCGTGGCGCTCGTTCGGCGTCACGTATTTCAAGGCGCTGTGACGATGATCTTCGTTGTACCACTCGATAAATTTTTGTACCCAAAGTCTTGCTTCTGTGAGGGTATCAAACGGTTGGTCCGGCCAGAGTGGGCAGTACTTTGCGGTACGAAAAAGTGCTTCGGCGTATGCATTGTCGTTGCTCACGCGCGGTCGGCTAAATGACGGCTCTACGCCTAGCGAAACCATGCTTTCACGCAGCAAAGAGCCTCTCATAACGTGACCATTATCCGAGTGCAGCACCAATGGACGACCGGCCGTGTGTTCGCGTAAGCAGCCCTTTTCGAGCAGTTCGCACGCATGCTCAGCGCACTCCACCTCATGCACCTCATTGGCGACCAATTTACGGCTGTAGATGTCCTTGACCATGTACCAGTAGAAAAAACGGCCCTTGACGGTGCTGGGTAACCAGGTGATATCCCAGCACCACACTTGATTGGGGCCGTCAGCACAATGCGTTGTCAGCGCCCTGCGTTTCGGAGCTTTGGCACGACCACGGCGCACGTTTTGATTAGCCGCTTTTAACACGCGATAAAACGTCGACTCCGAAGCCAGATAGATACCCTCATCCGCCAGCTTAGGAACGATTTGGTGCGGTGTGAGGCTGGCGTAGCCAGCCTGACTGGCCGCATCAAGCACCGCTTGGCGCTCCGCTTCGCTGAGTTTGTTTGACGGCGCTGCCCGCTGAGCCAGCAGGCGCTTGTCGCAGGCGGCGTATCGCCAACGTTGAACCGTGCGCAGGCTCAGTCCCAGCTCGTTGCACGCCCGATATCGACGAGCCCCACCGAGCACCGCCTCGGCAATCAACTGCATGGCTTGCGTACGATCAGAGGCGCTGATCAGTCTTCCTTGTCCTTGCCCCAGATCGCATTGGCTTTTTTTCTGAGTTCCAGCAAAGCCTCCGCCTCAGCACGTCCAGCATCGGATTGGATCAACTGACGTTCCAGCTCTTTGATTCGTCGTTGTTCGGCAGTTTTCTCTGCGCTGGGCTTCAGGTCAGCCAGGGTATTGGCGTTTTGACAGGCTTCGCGCCACTGCTGGATTTGCTCCGGATAAACGCCCTTGATTCGGCAGTATTGGGAGATTTCCACCTCGCTCAACGGAGCGGTTTCCATGACAGCATTGAATTTATCGGCGCTGGACCATTGATCACTGGTTTTGCCGTTTCCCGGCACGATCAAACCTTTATCTCTAGCCATTTGTCTCCAGTTACGCAGTGACTGTGGCGTGAGGTTGAGCGCAACGGCAAGGTCTGCCACTGAGCGATTGAGGGGCGGCATCATTTGCAGAACGGCCCAGTCTTTGAATTCGTCGTCATAACGCTTGGACATTGCTACACACCTTCGCCCTCTTGAATAATTGAGTCAATCAACAAGCGCGACAGGTAGCCTGACACGGAGGGAGAGCCCCAAAAGTAACCAAAAGGGCTCTTGCCCCACCACTCGGTGCCTCGCCTAGGCTCGGCATGCCCGCAGTCAGGCATTGCTCCGTGGGCCCGCCGCGATCGGCCATCCATGGCCGTGTCGCGGCTACCCCGGCATCCATGCCGGGGTGCCCACTGCGCAATACCTGCCTGCGGCCATCGTGGTTTAACGGGGCGCCTAAGATCAAAAGCCAGATCAAAAGCAGAGCAACAGCAAAGCCGGGGTGCGAAGCTGCCTTCCCCTGTGGGAGCTGGCTTGCCTGCGATGGCGGTTCATCAGCCAATACATTTATCGACTGATACATCGCCATCGCAGGCAAGCCCGCTCCCACAGGAGTCCGCGCACGCTTCGACGATCAGGTCGGCTGTCAGGCCGCCTCGCTTTGCTTTTGATCTGAGGCGCCCCGTTAAACCACGCTGGCCGTCATCCGATATTGATTTGGGGGGTAAACCGGCAGGACGCCGGTTTAGCCGCGCTGGGCCATGGATGGCCCATCGCGGCGGCCCCCCAAATCAATGTCGGATGACGGGCACACCGAGCCTGGGCGAGGTGCCGAGTGGTGGGGCAAGAGCCCTTTTGGTTACTTTTGGCTGGGCCGGCACTCCGGGCTCTTTTCCAAAAGTGACCCGCTGTAAGAGCGGAACCAATAGCCGCCGTTACCGCAGCAACGGATATGTACCCAACCCCAACCCCACCCAATACCCGACCAAAACCATCAGCATTTCTTGATCGCCATCAAGCAGCTTTTACCCCCTCACTTCCTATCATGGTCCCTGCCAAGCAATGAGGAAGCGACCATGTCAGAGACCTTCACCAAGGGCATGGCCAGGAATATCTACTTCGGAGGAAGCGTGTTCTTCTTCCTGATATTCCTGGCCCTGACCTACCACACCGAACAAACCTTTCCCTCTCGCAGTAATCAGGAGCTACTCACCGAATCCGTGGTCCGCGGCAAGGGCGTCTGGGAGCGCAACAACTGCGTCGGCTGCCACACCTTGCTGGGCGAGGGCGCGTACTTTGCGCCGGAACTGGGCAATGTGTTCAACCGCCGTGGCGGCGATGAAGCGTTCAAGCCATTCCTGCACGCCTGGATGAAGATGCAACCCTTGGGCGTTCCGGGCCGGCGCGCGATGCCGCAATTCAACCTCAGCGATCAGGAGGTGGACGATATGGCCGAGTTCCTCAAATGGAGCTCGAAGATCAACACCAATGGCTGGCCGCCAAACAAGGAGGGCTGAGGGATGCGTACCGTCAATCCATATCTGAAATTCCAATCCCAGGCCGTCGCCAAACCCTACTTTGTATTCGCGCTGATCCTGTTCCTGGGCCAGGTGCTGTTCGGTTTGATCATGGGCCTGCAATACGTGATCGGCGACTTCCTGTTCCCGCTGATCCCGTTCAACGTGGCCCGCATGGTCCACACCAACCTGCTGATTGTCTGGCTGCTGTTCGGGTTTATGGGCGCCGCCTACTACCTGGTGCCGGAAGAGGCCGACCGCGAGTTGCACAGTCCCAAGCTGGCGATCCTGTTGTTCTGGGTGTTTGCCGCCGCCGGCGTGTTGACCATTCTCGGTTACTTGCTGGTGCCCTATGCGGCCCTGGCCAAGTTGACCCATAACGAACTGCTGCCGACCATGGGCCGTGAGTTCCTGGAACAGCCGACCATCACCAAAATGGGCATCGTGGTTGTCTGCCTGGGCTTTCTCTACAACATCGGCATGACCCTGCTCAAGGGCCGCAAGACCACCGTGAGCATGGTGATGATGACCGGGCTGATCGGCCTGGCGGTGTTCTTCCTGTTCTCGTTCTACAACCCGGGCAACCTGGCGCGGGACAAGTTCTACTGGTGGTGGGTGGTGCATCTTTGGGTGGAAGGCGTGTGGGAGCTGATCATGGGCTCGATGCTCGCCTTTGTGCTGATCAAGGTCACCGGCGTCGACCGTGAGGTCGTGGAAAAATGGCTGTACGTGATCATCGCCATGGCCCTGATCACCGGGATCATCGGCACCGGTCACCACTTCTTCTGGATCGGCGCGCCTGAGGTGTGGCTGTGGGTCGGCTCGATCTTCTCGGCCCTGGAGCCCCTGCCTTTCCTGGCGATGGTGATGTTTGCCTTCACCATGGTCAAACAGCGTCGCCGCCAGCACCCGAACCGGGCAGCCACGTTGTGGGCCAAGGGCACCACGGTCACGGCGTTCTTCGGCGCCGGGGTCTGGGGGTTCCTGCACACCCTGGCACCGGTCAACTTCTACACCCACGGCACCCAACTGACCGCCGCCCACGGCCACCTGGCGTTCTTCGGTGCCTACGCGATGATCGTCATGACCCTGATCAGCTACGCCATGCCCCGCCTGCGCGGTATTGGTGAAGCACCGGATGCACGCTCGCAGACCCTGGAGATCTGGGGCTTCTGGATGATGGTCCTGTCGATGGTGATGATCACCCTGTTCCTCACCGCTGCCGGTGCCGTGCAGGTCTGGCTGCAACGCTGGCAAGTGGACGGTGTGGCGCTGCCGTTCATGGCCACCATGGACCACCTGACGGTGCTGTTCTGGGCACGCCTGGCCAGTGGCGTGGTGTTCCTGCTCGGCCTGCTCTGCTACCTGTGGAGCTTCCGGCAGCGGGGCAAGGGCTTGAACTCTGCCGCTCCCGTGACGGCTTAACCGGTAAACGTCAATCCCCAAGAGGGCGGCCCGGCAGGTTCTGCGGGCCGTTTTACGTCTGGAGCACTTCACATGGCCTTTACCCTTGAGTTGGAAGAGTGGGTCGGCAGTGTCTGGCACCGCTTTATCACCCGCCGCGCCAGTGCCGACTTCCCCGAGGCGCGGGTCGATCTGGTCGACCGCCAGCGCAGCCTGGCCCTGTTGTTTCGCGCCCTGGGCGGCGCCCATGGGATAGCCGTGGAAGCCGCCAGCGAGCGCGATCTGCTGCTGCGGCGCAACCTGTTGATGCGCATCGCCGGCACCTGCCGGCAGGCTCCCCTGGCCTCGTGCGATGGTCATCGCTTGCGCCTGCCGGCAAGCCTGGCGGTGTTTCCCTCGGCCGCCCTGAACCTGGAACTGTACCGCTGGCTGGCGCTGCTGGCCGCGCACGCCGGGCCGATGACCCACTGGGCCCGGGACAACCAGCGCTGGACCTGGCTGCTGTTGCAGCGCTACCCGGCCATGCTCCCCAGTTATCAGCGCCTGGTGGACGCCCACCTGCAATTGCGCCCCGATCCCGCCACCCTCAACCCCGCCGAAGCTGCCGTAGAAAAAGCCTTGCGCAAGGCTCTGCGCGAACCCGGCAGCATCCGCCAGTTACCCCGCAGCGAGCGTGCCGCCTGGCCGTTGCCGCTGTGGCTGTATCCACCCTTGCACCTGCACAGCCCGCAGGCCGCAGATCAGGACGAAGAGGGCGACGACCTGGCAACCCGGCCCGGCGAACAGCAGGGCGCGCCTAAACAGGCCAACCGGGTCGACGACAACAGCCGCGACGGCGGCCTGTTGGTGGTGCGCCTGGAAAACCTGTTCAGTTGGACCGAGCATGTCGATCTGGACCGCTGGGCCGACGATTCCGAGGACGAAGATGCCGCGCGAGTCGCCGAAGACCTCGACCAGTTGAGCCTGTCGCGCCAGCGCGTGCGCAAGAGCGGCGGGCTCAAGCTGCACCTGGATCTGCCCCCGGCCGACGTCGACGATATCCCCCTGGGCGAAGGCATCAAACTGCCCGAGTGGGACTACCGCCAACAGTGCCTGCAAGCGAATTTCGTCAACCTGCAACTGATGCAACCCCGGGACAGTGCGCCCCAGCCGTTGCCGGCGCGCCTGTTGCCCCAGGCCGCGCGCTTGCGCCGCCAGTTCCAGCTACTGCGCACCGACCGCCAATGGCTGCGCCAACAGCCCCAGGGCGCAGAGCTGGACCTGCAGGCGTGGTTGGACTTCCATGTCGAACGCCAACACGGAGCGTGCGCCGAACGTGGCCTGTTCAAGGAGCAGCGCCGCACCCGGCGGGACCTGGCCTGTTTGCTGCTGGCCGATTTGTCGATGTCCACCGATGCCCATTTGAACGATACGCAAAAGGTCATCGACGTGATCCGCGACAGCCTGTTGCTGTTTGGCGAAAGCCTGGCGGGCCTGGGCGATGCGTTTGCCTTGTATGGCTTCTCGTCTTTGCGTCGCCAGCAGGTGCGCCTGCAACAGCTCAAGTCATTCCAGCAACCCTACGACGACCATACCCGTGGCTGCATTCAGGGCCTGAAACCGGGTTACTACACGCGCATGGGCGCAGCCATCCGCCACGCCACCCAGACCCTGGGGGCCTGCAAGCAACGGCGCAAACTGCTGTTGATTGTGACCGATGGCAAGCCCAACGACCTGGACTTGTATGAGGGGCGCTATGGCGTGGAGGACACCCGCCAGGCCGTAATGGAAGCGCGGCGTCAGGGCCTGGTGCCGTTCTGCATCACCATCGACAAACAGGCCGGGGATTACCTGCCGTACATGTTCGGCGCCCACGGCTACACCCTGATCCGTCAGCCGGAGCAACTGCCGTTACGCTTGCCGCAGCTCTACCGGCAGTTGACCGAAGATCAGTAGAAGTCCCGGGGCAGCCAGAAAAACATCACGATGCAGAACACGGCCAGCCCCAGGCAGAACCATTGGAAGCGCTTGAGCCGCCGCGCCTCAAGGTATGCGGTGGAGGCGGGCAGGGGCATGGCGCAGCGTTCGCAGGCCGTCTGCGTCGGCGGGTTGGCATGTTGGCAATACAGGCAGGCCCGCACGGCGTTCATTCGAATTGCTCCAGGCGCAGGCGGTCAAGAATGGCGATCTGGCGCCCGTCCTGGGTGATGATTTTTTCGTCGATCAAGCGGCGAATGATCCGCGAAAACGTCTCCGGTTGGATCGACAGGTGCCCGGCGATCAACTGCTTGGCCATGGGCAGTTCGAATGAACTGTCGACGCTGTGCAGGCGCACCAGTTGCGTCATCAGGTAGCGCACCACCCGGTGGGTGGCGTTTTTCAGCGACAGGGTCTCGATCTCGTTGACCCGTTGGTGCAGGCGCACACACAACTTGCCCAGCAGGGCGAAAGTCAGGCGGCTGTTGCTGTGAAGTAGGCGCATATAGGTGGCGTTGGACAGGCGATACAACTGCGTGGGGCACACCGCTTCGGCGCAGGCCACGTAGTTGGGGGTGTCCATCAGCATCATCGCCTCGGCGAAGGTCTGTCGTTCGCCGATCACCTCAAAGACTTTTTCCTGGCCGTCCGGGGTCAGGCGGTAGATCTTCACCGCGCCGGCAATCACGAAGTAAAACGCATCGGCCGGTTCGCCCTGGCGGAACAACGGCTCGCCCTTGTCGACACTCAGCAGTTGACTGCTGGCCATCAACTCATCCATCTGCTCTTCGTTGAGCGGCTCGAACAGGTGATGGCTGCGCAGGATCTGATGATGCACGCGGTGCAAAACCCGGGGTGCATCCTTGGAACAGCTCAGGGACGGGATCATACAAGCCACAACGACAGGCCGCTGGCCGCCGCCATCATCGAACCGAGGATCACGAACCAGGCGAGGGGCTGGATGACTTTTTTCATGGTGACTCCGTGGGGGCGGTAATAAGGGATAACCGAGTAGAGCAAGAGCTGGGCCAAGGCACGGGCCTTGTAAAACCTGGGCTGTAGCGCCTTGAGGGTCAAAATGACCTGGCCTATAAGGGTTCTTTTAACCCTCTAATGGTTATTTAAACCCTCATATACAACACCGCCCCCCTGTGGGAGCTGGCTTGCCTGCGATGGCATCGCTGCGGTGTAACCGCCAGACCGAGGTGTTTGCATCCCAGGCAAGCCAGCTCCCACAGGGGTGGGGCGGCGCACCGGGGAATTCGGCCCGGCCCTTGCAACACTGATTGCGCGACGGCCCCAAGGATAGTGCGCCGCCTCTGGACCCCGCTTGATCTGCGACAAGGGCCAGGGGCGGGCAATCCCGGATGATCGGGCCGGCAATGACTTGAGGAGTGGTGGTATGCAAGTGCTGGATCGACGCAAGGCTATGTCGATTACCCCGTTGTTTCGCCTGGCTTTCCGGCCATTTTTCCTCGGTGGCTGCCTGTTGGCGCTGCTGGCGATCCCCCTGTGGCTGCTGGCCCTGGCCGGCGATGCGGGCTGGCAGCCGGCGGGCGGTTGGCTGGCGTGGCATCGCCATGAGCTGCTGTTCGGTTTTGCCCTGGCAATCATCGGCGGGTTCCTGCTGACGGCGGTGCAGACCTGGACCGGCCGCCCCGGCATCAGCGGCATGCCCCTGGCGGTGCTGGCCGGGGTATGGCTGGCCGCACGCCTGGCCTGGCTGTTCAACCTGCCGTGGCCGCTGCTGGCGGTGCTGGAGCTGAGCTTTCCCCTGGCGGTCGCCGGGCTGATGGGCTGGACCCTGTGGAAAGTGCGGCAACAACGCAACTACCCGATTGTGCTGGTCCTGCTGTTGTTGGCCCTGGCCGATGGCCTGTCCCTGTATGGCCTGCTGCGCGCTGACGAAGGCTGGCAGCGCCAGGCGGTGTTGACCGGGTTGTGGCTGGTGGCGGCGATGATGGGCTTGATCGGCGGGCGGGTGATTCCGTTCTTCACTCAGCGAGGCCTGGGGCGCACTGAAGCAGTGAAGCCCTGGCCGTGGCTGGATTACCTGCTGTTGGCAGGCTCGGCGCTGGTGGCGCTGCTGTATGCCAGCGGCGTGGCGCTGATGCCCAGCCTTTGGGTCGGCCTGTTGTTTGCCCTGCTGGGGCTCGGTCATCTGCTGCGCCTGGTGCGCTGGCACGACCCAGGCTTGTGGCGCGTGCCGCTGCTGTGGTCGCTGCACCTGGCCTATGCCTGGCTGGCTGTGGCCTGCCTGGGTATGGCGCTGTGGCACGTGGGCGTGCCACTGAGCCCGAGCCTGGCGGTGCATGCGCTGACGGTCGGGGCAATGGGCGGGTTGATCCTGGCGATGATCGCGCGGGTCAGCCTCGGTCATACCGGCCGGCCTCTGACGCCGCCCAAGGGCATGACCCTGGCTTTCGCGCTGTTGAACCTGGCCTGCCTGAGCCGGGTGCTGCTGGTGCTGATCTGGCCGTATGCCGCGCTGTGGCTGGCGGGCCTGTGCTGGACCCTGGGCCTGGGCCTGTATCTATGGCGCTATGCCCCAATGCTGTGGCGTGCGCGGGTTGACGGC
Organism: Pseudomonas sp. FP818; assembly: GCF_030687335.1. Classification (NCBI taxonomy): domain Bacteria; kingdom Pseudomonadati; phylum Pseudomonadota; class Gammaproteobacteria; order Pseudomonadales; family Pseudomonadaceae; genus Pseudomonas; species Pseudomonas sp. FP818. The sequence goes on from NZ_CP117427.1 coordinate 2,586,932, forward strand.
CATCCGGGCTAGGAGAACGGCAATGCTCTATTCGTGGTTATTGATTGTGCATCTGCTGGCGGCCATCGCCTTTATCGGCACGCTGTTCTTCGAGGTTTTCATCTGGCACCGCGCCCGCGAAGAGTTGGCCTGGTCGGCGCAGTTCACCAGCGAGCAAGCCATTGCCCGGCGTTCGCGGCAGGTGCTGCATGGGGTGGTGGTGCTGTTGTATGGCGCGGGCGTCGGCCTGGCCTGGCATTACCGCGGCGTGCTGGGCGCGCCCTGGGCCAGTCATTTTTCGGCGATGTTGAGCCTGAAGATCGTATTGGCGCTGAGCATCATCGGGCATTACCTGTTGCTCGCGTACTGGCTGACGCAAAAGCGCCTGAGCCCGTTGCGAGCGGTATGGATTCGCCGCAGCATCCTTGGGCATATGGTGCTGATCGTGATCCTGGCCAAGCTGATGCTGCGCTGAGTCCTGTAGGCGCGAGCAAGCTCGCTCCTACGGAGAGGGGTCAGGCTGTTAGCGCACGAACAAACAACACGTCATTTTCCAGATGAATATGCTCCAGCAAGTCTGCATGAAACGCTTCCAGCCCTTGATACAGGGTGCGCCAGGTATTGCACGCGTCAGCCGGCGGCTGGATGCGATGGGTCAGCGCCAGCAACTGCTCCAGGGCCTGGCCGTGTTGTTCATGCTCATAGCGCATGACCTGGATCGGCGGCGCGGCCTGGGGGCCCATGCCCATTTGCAGCATCGGGAACAGCACCTGTTCCTCCTTGAGCATATGGCCCTCCAGTTCCTGCTCGATATCCCGCAACAAGTCGGCCAGGCCATTGGGGCAGGCCAGGTGATGGCCGTGGACCTGCTCGACGCGGCTGGCCAGGCGGATCAGTTCCGGCAGTTGTTCGCGGTGGCGGGCGTGGTAACGCTGCAGCAAATGCTCGATCAATTGCGCTTGGGGCAGGCTGTCCGGGGCGATGGCGTTCATCGGGTTTCCTCATCAAGTGAACAGATAAGCCGGTGATTGCATGCCTTGTGCCACCGGCAAGTCATTGAAAAAACGCGATTAATTTTTTGTAGTGGTCAGGAACACCCTGATGCTGCACGGTAGAACCGACCATACAAGGGTAGTAATGACCATGTTGCGTGAAAGTCTGTCGGCCGATCTGATTGTCGAACTGCCCAATGCTGTGCGCCTGCAACGCCTGGTGCAGACCCTGCGTGAATATTTCCATAGCGGCGCCGTGGGCCTGTTGCGCCTGGACGGCGACGACAGCCTGCGCCCGGTGGCCACGGTGGGGCTGGTGCATGAGGCCCTTGGCCGACGCTTTGTGATTGCCCAGCACCCGCGGCTGGCGGCGATCATGGCGTCCCGCGAGCCGACCTGGTTCGAACCCGACAGCCGCCTGCCGGACCCGTATGACGGGTTACTCGATACCCAGGTCGGCGAACCGCTGCCGGTGCATGACTGCATGGGCGTGAGCCTGTTCGTCGAAGGCCGGCCCTGGGGCGCGATCACCCTGGACGCGCTGCATGCCGGGACCTTCGACGCCAATGCCCGCGAGCAACTCAAGCGCTGCACCTTGCAGATCGAGGCCGCGGTGCGGGTCACACGCCTGGAGCAGGAAAACCGCAGCCTGCGCCTGTCGCGCAATGAACCACTGGCGGGTTTGCCCAGCGTCGAAGATGGCGAAATCCTCGGCCAGAGCCCGGTGCTGCATCAACTGCTCAACGAGCTGGATGTGCTCGCCGATTCGGACCTGCCGGTGCTGCTGCTCGGCGAAACCGGGGTGGGCAAGGAGTTGTTTGCGCGCCGTCTGCATCGCCTGTCGCGGCGCAGTAAAAAGCCGCTGATCCAGGTCAACTGCGCGGCGCTGCCGGAGTCGTTGGCCGAGAGCGAGTTGTTCGGGCATGTCAAAGGTGCGTTTTCCGGCGCCACCAGCGACCGTGCCGGGCGTTTTGATGCGGCCAACGGCGGCACGCTGTTCCTCGATGAAGTGGGCGAGTTGCCGTTGAGTGTGCAGGCCAAACTGCTGCGCACCTTGCAGAACGGCGAGATCCAGCGCCTGGGTGCCGACAAGCCGTTGCATGTGGATGTACGGATTATCGCCGCGACCAACCGCCACCTGCCCGAGAGCATTCGCCAAGGATTGTTTCGCGCCGATCTGTACCACCGACTGTCGGTGTACCCGGTACCGATCCCGGCGCTGCGCGAGCGTGGCCACGATGTGCTGCTGCTGGCCGGGCATTTCCTGGAGCTCAACCGGGCGCGCCTGGGCCTGCGCGGTTTGCGTCTGTCTCCGGCGGCCGAGCAGACCCTGCTCGGTTATGCCTGGCCGGGCAATGTCCGCGAGCTGGAACACGTGATCAGCCGCGCCGCTCTGAAGCAGTTGAGCCGGGGTGGCAATCGCAACCAGATCATGACCCTGGAAGCCGAGCTGCTGGATCTCGACAGCGCCACCTTGGCCCAGGCCCCTGTGCCTGAAGTGCCGGCGCCGGCGTTCCAGAGCTTGAGCGATGCGGTGGACGACTGCCAGCGCCAGAAGGTGCGCCAGGCGTTGAGCCTGTCCGGCGATAACTGGGCCAGCGCTGCGCGCATGCTTGGCCTGGACTCCAGCAACCTGCACAAACTGGCGCGGCGCCTGGGGCTCAAGTAACGGCCTGCGACGCCATGCCGCGGCGCGCAGTTGATCGCGATCAAGGTGCGCAGGGCGGCGGCTGATCAGACTGTGGCGAATTGACCGGAGGTTCGCCCCATGCCCCTTTCCCTGGCGCAGATGCGCCGCAACTACACCCTGTACGGTTTGCGGGATGACCTGGTACAGGACGATCCCCTCGTATTGTTCGGCCAGTGGCTGGAGCAGGCGCGCAAGACTGAAGTGGCGCCGGTGGAGGCCAACAGCATGGCCCTGGCCACCGTCGATGCCCAGGGCCGTGCCCATTGCCGGATCCTCTTGCTCAAGGGCTTCAGCGCTGAAGGCTTCACCTTTTTCGGCCACTACCAGAGCGCCAAGGGCCAGGAGCTGGCGAGCAATCCCAGCGCGGCCATGACCTTTTTCTGGCCGGGCCTGGAACGCCAGGTGCGCATCGAAGGCACGGTCGTGCGTTTGGCGCCGCAGCTGTCCGATGAGTACTTCAACTCACGGCCCCTGGCCAGCCAGGTCGGCGCCTGGGCGTCGCCGCAAAGCCAGCCCCTGGCCCATCGCGCCGAGCTGGAAGGCCGTCTGCGCGATGCCACCCAACGCTTTGCCGGGCAACCACCGCCGCGCCCGGCGGAGTGGGGCGGTTACTGCCTGCAACCCGAGCGTGTGGAGTTCTGGCAGGGCCGCGCCGATCGCCTGCACGACCGCCTCGATTACCGCCTGCACGACGGCACCTGGCAGCGCAGCCGCCTGGCCCCCTGAATTCACCTAGAGGTACCTCCTCGGAGGAATAGGCCCGCCGGCGTTTGCGGTGCAGGCTGGCGCCATTGCTCATTTATTCCGGGATTTTCACCATGGCACATCTGACTCAACGCAATTTCGTCTCACTGAATATCGCCGTACTGACCATCAGCGATACGCGCAATTTTGACAGCGACACCTCGGGGCAAACCCTGTGCGACCGCGTGCAAGCCGCTGGTCACGCGCTGATTGACCGGGCCTTGGTGGTGGACGATATCTACCAGATCCGCGCACAGATTTCGCAATGGATCGCCGACCCCCAGGTGCAAGTGATCCTCACCACCGGCGGCACCGGCTTTACCGCGCGGGACAACACCCCGCAAGCGGTATTGCCACTGCTGGACAAGCATGTCGAAGGCTTTGGCGAACTGTTCCGCCAGGTGTCCCTGCAAGAGATTGGCATGTCGACCCTGCAATCGCGCGCCCTGGCCGGCATGAGCAATGGCGTGCTGGTGTGCTGCATGCCCGGTTCGCCCGGCGCCTGCCGCACCGGTTGGGACAAGATCCTCCTGGGGCAACTGGACAGCCGCACCGGGCCCTGTAACTTCGCCCCGCACCTCAAGCCCCAGGCCGCGCAAGTGCTGGAACCTTGTGAGGCTCGGCCATGACTACATCGGTGTGTGAAAGCGGCGAACTGATCCCGGTGGATGAGGCCATCGAACGCCTGTTGGCCCAGGCACCGCCACCGCCGTCCACGCAGCAGGTGAAAACCGCCCAGGCCCTGGGCCGGGTGTTGGCCGGCGACATCTTTTCCCCGGTAAACCTGCCGGCCTGGGACAACAGCGCCATGGACGGCTACGCCTTGCGCGCTGCCGACCTGCCGGCCGAGGGCGGTTACCTGCGCCTGGCCGGGCGGATTGCCGCTGGCGAGGAGGCCGCGACGGCGTTGGGCAGCGGGCAGACCATGCGCATTTTTACCGGCGCACCCTTGCCGGCCGGGGCCGACACCGTGGTGCCCCAGGAGCGTTGCCGGGTCTATGGCCAACGCATCTGGTGCCCGCCGATGCGCACGGGTGAGCATGTGCGCAAGCAAGGCGAAGAAGTGACCCCAGGGCGCCTTGCTGCTGCCGGCCGGCAAGCGCCTGCGCGCCCAGGAACTGGGCCTGCTGGCGGCTGCCGGGCTGGCCCAGGTCAAAGTCTATCGACCGTTGCGGGTGTGCCTGTTGAGCAGTGGTGATGAACTGCGCGAGCCGGGCGATCACCTGGCTCCAGGGCAGATCTACAACAGCAATCGCCACTGCCTGGCGGCCTTGCTGCAAGGCTGGGGCGTGGAGGTGCATGACTATGGGGTGATGGCCGACGAATTGGCCGTCAGCCGCGATGCATTGAGCCTGGCGTCCTCGGAATGCGACCTGCTGCTGACCTCCGGCGGAGTGTCGGTGGGCGAGGAAGATCACCTCAAGCAAGCCATCAAGGAACTGGGCCACGTTGATTTCTGGCGCCTGGCGATTCAGCCGGGCAAGCCCCTGGCGTTTGGCGATGTAGCCGGCAAACCATGGATCGGTTTGCCCGGCAACCCTTCGGCCGCACTGATTACCGCGTTGGTGGTGGTGCGTCCGTTTCTGTTGCGCGCTCAGGGTGTGACCGAGGTCACGTCAGTGCCGCTGCTGGTGCCGGCCGATTTTATCTGGGCCCAGCGCAACCGCCGTCGCCAATACCTGCGCGCACGTCTGACCCCGGGTCTCGACGGCCAGGCGCGGGTCACGCTGCACCCCCGGCAAAGCTCGGCGATGCTCAGCGCCGCATGCTGGGCCGATGGCCTGGCGATTGTGGAGCGTGATCAGCTAGTGGAGAAGGGCGGGCTGGTGCGGTTCGTGTCTTTTGCCGAACTGATGCAGTAACCCCCTTTGATGGAAATCACTGTGGGGGCGGTGTTGGTGATGAATTTTCTGATGAGGATCAACCATGCAACTGGTCTGCCCGGCAGGCAATCTGCCTGCGCTTAAAGCCGCCGTGCGCCAAGGTGCCGATGCGGTGTACGTGGGGTTTCGCGATGACACCAATGCCCGGCATTTTGCCGGGCTGAATATGGACGACAAGCAGTTCGACGGTGCCGTCGCCCATATCCGCCAGCACCAGCGCAAGCTGTATGTGGCGGTCAATACCTACCCGCAGCCCAAGGGCTGGGAGCGCTGGCAACGGGCGGTGGACCGCGCTGCCGACCATGGCGTGGATGCCCTGATCGCAGGTGATCCGGGGGTGCTGCAGTACGCCAGCAGCCGCCATCCGCAAATGGCCTTGCACCTTTCCGTTCAGGGCTCGGCAACCCATGCGGCAGCGTTGCAGTTCTACGCCGAGCGCTACGGTATCCGTCGTGCGGTTTTGCCCCGGGTGTTGTCCCTGGCCCAGGTCAAGCATGTGGCCGCCAGCAGCTCGGTGCCGATTGAGGTGTTTGGCTTTGGCAGCCTGTGCATCATGGCCGAGGGCCGTTGCCACCTGTCTTCGTACATCACTGGCGAATCGCCGAACCTGTGTGGCGTGTGCTCACCGGCCAAGGCGGTGCGCTGGAGTGAAGACGCCGACGGCCTGAGTGCGCGCCTGAGCGAAGTGCTGATCGACCGCTACACCCCTGACGAACCGGCAGGCTACCCGACCCTGTGCAAGGGCCGCTTCATGGTCGATGGCAAGCGCTTCCATGCCCTCGAAGAACCCACCAGCCTCGACACCCTGGACCTGATCCCCGAGTTGATCGCCATGGGCGTCGCTGCGGTAAAAATCGAAGGCCGCCAGCGCAGCCCGGCGTATGTCGAGCAAGTCACCGGGGTCTGGCGCGCCGCGCTGGACGCCCACCGCAGCGCGCCGGAACGCTTTGTGGTCAAGGACCAGTGGCGCAGTGTGCTGGCCGGTCTATCCGAAGGCAGCCAGACCACCCTGGGCGCCTACCATCGTTCGTGGCAATGAGGAGCCGTACATGAAACTCAGCCTGGGACCGGTGCTGTTTTACTGGGATAAGCAACAACTGGGGCAGTTCTACTCCGAGATGGCCAGCCGGGCGCTGGATGTGATCTACCTGGGGGAAACCGTGTGCTCCAAACGCCGCGCGTTCAACCTCGATCAATGGTTGGGCCTGGGTCGCGAATTGCGCTCGGCGGGTAACGCGCAAATCGTGCTGTCGAGCCTGACCCTGATCGAGGCCGCGTCGGAGCTGTCGAGCCTGCGTCGCCTGTGTGACAACGGCGAGGTGTTGGTGGAAGCCAATGACATGGGCGCCGTGCAACTGCTCGCCGAACGCAAGCTGCCCTTTGTCGGCGGCCCGGCGCTGAATCTGTATAACGGCCACGCTCTCGTGCAATTGCTGGATGCGGGGATGATGCGCTGGGTGCCGCCGGTGGAATGTTCGGCCGCACTGATTGGCGATGTGCTGGAGCAGGTGCGTGAACTGGGCCGGCCGTTGCCTGAAGTCGAAGTGTTCGCCTATGGGCATCTGCCCCTGGCCTATTCGGCGCGCTGCTTTACGGCACGGGCGGAAAACCGGCCCAAGGATGACTGCCAGTTCTGCTGCCTCAACTACCCGGATGGCATGGCCTTGACCAGCCAGGAAGGGCAGGCGCTGTTTACGTTAAATGGCATCCAGACCATGTCGGCGGATGTCACCAACCTGTTGGCCGACTATCCGGGGCTGGTCAGTTGCGGCGCCGACCTGCTGCGCCTGAGCCCACGGGCCCAGGGCATGGTGGGCATCGTCGAAGCCTTTGACCGGGTCCGCCAGGGGGCCACGCCGCCGTTGTTTGTCGAAGGTTGCAATGGCTACTGGCACGGCCAGGCCGGGATGTTGCGGGTCGAGGAGGTGGGGCTGTGCTGAATCGCAAACAATGGCTGCTCAAGGGCGCCGACCGCTTACTGCCGCTGATGCGCAAGGTGCCCTTTGTGGTGCAGCGCCTGGCGTTGCAACAGGCGCTGAATCGCTGCCTGGCCGAACCTTTGCGCGATGGCGGTTTTGAACTGCTGCGTGGGCGCTGGATGTGCCTGCGCATTCCCGACCTGGGCTTGCGCTGGTACCTGACCCTGGGCCGGGACGGACTGCGCATTGCCGAAAAGGCCGAGGCGCAGGTGACCATCAGCGGCAACTGGCGCGAGTTCCTGTTATTGGCCAGCCGTCAGGAAGATCCGGACACCTTGTTCTTTCGTCGGCGGTTGGTGATCGAAGGGGATACGGAGTTGGGGCTGGGCCTGAAGAACCTGATCGACAGCCTCGACCCGGATGTGCTGCCGCCCTGGTTGTGGCGCAATCTGGAGCGGGCCGGTAAAGGCTTGGCGGCGTGAGATAGCGCTGGCGCAGATCCCCTGTGGGAGCGGGCTTGCTCGCGAAAGCGGTGGGTCAGTCAACATCAATGTTGGCTGGGCCGACGTCTTCGCGGCGATGCGGCGATCCGACAAGCCCGCTCCCACATTTGATCTTCACTGCTTTGAGCATTGCGTTCGCTTAACTGACCGGCTTTAGGGCAAGCCCACTCCCACATTGGGAACATGCCGGGTTCAAAAAAGCTGGGCTATTGCTCCATGGCCTGCAGGATCGCATGGGCCGCTTTCACCCGCTCGGCATTGGGGTAGTTCTTGTTCGCCAGGATCACTACGCCGATGCCTCTGCTCGGCACATAAGCGATATAGGCGCCAAAGCCACCGGTCGAGCCGGTTTTGTTTACCAGGGTGTTGGCGCGCAGCGGCTGGGCGGGTTTCAGCCAGGTGACCGGGTGCGGCTCCGTGGCCATGAGCGTCGAATTACCGGCGAGCAGTTCGTCAACACTCAGCGGGTAAGGGTACATCTCCCATCCCAGGCCCTGGGTGGTGTTGCCCACGGTGTAATAGCCGGTATGGGTGGCGGCGATGGCCTGTTGCAGCGGTTGTTCCAACGGCGTCGGGTCCATGTTCAGCGCCATGTAGCGGGCCAGGTCCGCCGGGCTGGTCTTCACCCCGTAGGCTTCGCTGTCCAGCGCCCCCGGGCTGACACGCAACGGCTTGCCGGCCTTGTCGTAGCCCTGGGCATACAGACCCATTTGCGCCTTGGGCACTGTGAGATAGGTGTGCTGGAGGCCGAGCTTGGGCAACAGGGTCTTTTCCATGGCCACATCGAACGGTTGCTGAAGGCTCTGCGCCGCCAGGTAGCCGAACAGGCCCAGGCTGGGGTTGGAGTACTGGCGGTGGGTGCCAGGGGGAAAAGTGGCTTTCCAGTGCTGGAAGTAGCCGATCATTTGCTGTGCATTGTCCGCCTTGCTGGGGAACTGCAACGGCAGCCCGCCAGCGGTGTAGGTGCCCAGGTTGAGCACGCTGATGTGATCGAACAGGCTGCCGCGCAAGGCTGGCAGGTAGTGGCTGGCCGGCTCCGCGAGCTGCAGCTTGCCAGTGGCCTGGGCATAGCCGGCCAGGGTAGCGGTGAAGGTCTTGCTCACCGAGCCGATCTCGAACAGGGTGTTCTCGCTGACGGGTTGCTGGTTGTCTTTGGCGGCAATACCGTAGTTAAAGTATCGGGCCTTGCCATCTTGCACGATGGCGACCGCCAGGCCGGGAATTGCCTGCTGCTGCATCAGCGGCTTGACGGTGGCGTCTACCACCTGACGCAGGTCGGCAGCGGCCATGCAGTTGCCGGCACCGAGCAATAGGCTGAGAATCGTGACGTTGCGCACATGTTGGTACATGATGTGGTCGCTTCCTTGAGGAGGGTCGGGTTAATCACTGCCTGCGCAGGCGCCGCCAAGATAGGCAGTTTGCCGGCCCCGGACAACCGATGATATCTCGCCCCAGTCATTAGAAAAATTTGGCCTTAGACCATGCTGCGTTCCCATTTACCCCTTAATGCATTGCGTGCTTTCGAAGCCTCCGCCCGGCATTTGAGCTTTACCCGGGCGGCCATCGAGCTGTGCGTGACCCAGGCGGCGGTCAGCCATCAGGTCAAGAGCCTGGAGGTACAACTCAACGTCATCCTGTTCAAGCGCCTGCCCCGTGGCCTGATGCTCACCCGCGAGGGCGAGACGCTGCTGCCGGTGCTGCGCGAGTCCTTTGACCGTATCGCCCAGACCCTCGGCCAGTTCCAGGCCGGGCATTACCGTGAGGTGCTCACGGTGGGGGCGGTGGGCACGTTTGCGGTGGGCTGGCTGCTACCGCGCCTGGCGGATTTCCAGGCGCGCTGCCCGTTTATCGATCTGCGGTTGTCGACCCATAACAACCGCGTGGACGTGGCGGCCGAGGGCCTGGATTACGCGATCCGCTTCGGCGCTGGCGCCTGGCATGGCACCCATGCCTGTGAGTTGCTGGAGGCGCCGCTGACGGTGTTGTGCGTGCCGGCGATTGCCCGCCAGTTGCAAGGCCCGGACGATGTGTTGAAGCACACATTGCTGCGCTCTTACCGGGCGGATGAATGGAACCTCTGGTTCCAGGCCGCAGGCTTGCCCGCCGACACCCTGGTGCCGCGCAGTATCGTGTTCGATTCGTCCCTGGCGATGATGGAAGCGGCGTTGCAGGGCAGTGGCGTGGCGCTGGCGCCGGCGATGATGTTCTCGCGGCAATTGGCCCAGGACGTGATCCGCCAGCCCTTCGATGTAGGCATCAGCACCGGCAGCTACTGGCTGACGCGCCTGCAGTCACGCGCCGAAACCCCGGCGATGCTGGCATTCAAGCAATGGCTGTTGGAGCAGGTGAAGGGCCTGTAGGCGCCTGGCTTGCTGGTGTCGGTGGCTTCTCGGACGCCATCGCAGGCAAGCCAGCTCCCACATTTGAATTGCGATGCGACGCAAATGTGTGTCCGGCAAAAGTCCCCTGTGGGAGCGGGCTTGCCCGCGATGGCGATGGTTCAGGCGCTATTTTTGGTGGCTGGTATACCGCCATCGCAGGCAAGCCAGCTCCCACATTTGAATTGTGATGCGGCGCAAATGTGTGCCCGGCAAAGATCCCTTGTGGGAGCGGGCTTGCCCGCGATGGCGTCCGAGAAACCACCGCCGCAATTACACGAGGTATTTACGGAACCAGCCCAAGGTACGCTCCCAGGCCAGGTTCGCCGCAGCATCGTCGTAGCGCGGGGTCGAGTCGTTGTGGAAACCGTGGTTGGCACCTTTGTAGATATACGCTTCATAGGTCGTGCCAGCGGCCTTCAACGCCGCCTCATAGGCCGGCCAGCCTTCGTTGATCCGCGTGTCCAACTCGCCGAAATGCAACATGATCGGTGCCTTGATCTTCGGTACATCCTTGGCCTCGGGTTGGCGTCCATAGAACGACACCGCCGCGCCCAGTTCCGGGTAGGCCACGGCCGCCGCATTGGTCACGCCTCCGCCATAGCAGAAGCCGGTGATGCCCACCTTGCCGGTGCTGGCGTCATGGTTCATCAGCCACTCAATGGCGGCAAAGAAGTCATTCATCAGCTTGGTCGGATCGACGGTCTGTTGCAGTGCCACGCCTTTTTCATCATTGCCGGGATAGCCGCCCACCGAGGTCAGGCCATCGGGTGCCAGGGCGATAAACCCGGCCTTGCCCAGGCGCCGTGCGACATCTTCGATATAGGGGTTGAGCCCACGGTTTTCGTGGACCACCACCACCGCCGGGAGCTTGCCGCTGGCCTTTGCCGGACGCACCAGGTAACCACGCACCTGGCCGTTGCCCTTGGGCGAAGGGTAGGTGACGTAGTCGGCAACGATGTCCGGGTCGGTGAACTTCACCTGTTCGGCCAGGGCGTAGTTGGGGCTCAGGGAGGCCAGCAGCGCCGAGGCGGTCAGGCCGCCAAAGGTGAACAGGGCCGCGCGGTCGAGAAACTCGCGACGGTTGATCTTGCCGTGGGCATAGCCGTCGTAGAGTTCCAGCAGTTCGGGGGCAAAGTCTTTGGCGGTCAGGCGCGTCATCGTCAGGTTCCTTTTTTCGGCACGTGGCGTTGAATGTAGACCATTCTCAGGCGGGCCGGCCATGGGCCGACGCCGCCAACTGCCCGGTATCGACGCGCACGAAGATCGAGTCGCCAATCGCCGTCAGCACATCGCCTGCGTACACCTCACAGACCACGCGGCTTTTGCGCCCGACCTCGCCCTCGACCCTGGCGCGCAGGGTCAGTGGCACGCCCATGGGGGTGGGCTTGATAAATTTGATGCCCAGGTTGCCGGTCACGCAGTCGATACGCGGCGCCTCCCCAGGTTCGCGCTGCTCGGCACGGTAGTGATAGGCCATGGCGGTCCAGTTGGAGTGGCAATCCACCAGCATCGCGATCAGGCCACCGTAGACCAGGTCGGGCCAGCCGCAATACTGGGCGTCGGGCAGGTGCTCGGCGACGATATGCACGCCGTCTTCATCCCAGCGGCTTTTGATCTGCAGCCCGTGGGCATTGCGTGGGCCGCAGCCGTAACAGACGCCGTCTGGCGCCGTGGTGTCTTGCAGGGAAGGGCTGTGCATCGTGGATCCTTATTGTTTTTGGCCAATCCATGAGCCTAATGGCGCAGCCCCCTACCGCGCAAACTTCTTCGCCCCGGCCACACAGGCAATCACCGCGCCAGTCACCGCCAGCATGCCCAGGCTCACCTGTTCATGCAGCAGGCTGGCCGCCAGCGCCAAGCCGAAAAAAGGTTGCAGCAACTGCAACTGACCGACCGCCGCGATACCGCCCTGGGCCAAGCCGCGATACCAGAACACAAAGCCGATCAACATGCTGAACAGCGCCACATAACCCAGGCTCAGCCACGCCGGCAGGCTGATCCCGCTGAAGGAGGCGGGGGCCAGGAGCAAGGTCAGGGGCGCCACCACCGGCAGCGACACCACCAGCGCCCAGCAGATCACCTGCCAGCCGCCGAGGGTGCGTGACAGCGTGGCTCCTTCGGCATAACCGAGCCCGCACACCAGCACCGCCAACAGCATCAGCAGGTCGCCGGCGGGGGCGGCGCTCAGGCCCTGGGTCAGGGCATAGCCCATCACCAGCAGGCTGCCGAGGATCGAAAACAGCCAGAACACCGGGCGCGGTCGCTCGCCGCCGCGCAGTACGCCAAACACTGCGGTGGCCAGGGGCAGCAGGCCGATGAATACGATGGAATGGGCCGACGTCACGTACTGCAAGGCCAGTGCGGTCAGCAGCGGAAAACCGATCACCACACCGAGGGCAACAATCAGCAACGGCCGCCACTGGTGGCGCGCGGGGCGTTGTTCCCGGAACAGCCACAACAGGCACAGGCCCAGCACGGCGGCGATACTCGCCCTGGCCACGGTGAGAAATACCGGCTCGAACTCCAGCACCGCCACGCGGGTGGCGGGCAGCGAGCCGCTGAAAATCAGCACGCCAATCAAGCCATTGATCCAACCGCTGCGACTGTGCGCAGGGGTGATAATCCGAGAGGTCTGTTCCATGCAGGGTGTGCTCGTAGGGGGCGGGGTTGCGTTTGGCGCATCCTAGGGCTGAAGATTGTGACAATCAAAAAATTGTCATGGATACATCACCTATGCCCCGTGCCCGTTACAAGTCGTTGGTGGATGCCTTTGCCCGGGATATTCGCGCTGGAACCCTGGTGCCCGGCACCCGCCTGCCCACCCACCGCCAACTGGCGGCCAGCCATGGCCTGGCCCTGGTCACGGCCAGCCGGGTGTATAGCGAGCTGGAGGCCATGGGCCTGGTCAGCGGCGAGACCGGGCGCGGCACCTTTGTGCGGGAAATTGCCCTGGCGCCCGGGCAGGGCATTGGTCAGATGGCGGTGGCGGCGGGCATGCTCGATCTGAACTTCAACTACCCGTCCTTGCCGGGCCAGGCCGACCTGCTGCGCACCGCCTTGCGCCAGTTGGCGTTGTCCGGCGACCTGGAAGCGCTGCTGCGTTACCAGCCCCATGCCGGGCGCCCCCATGAGCGGGCGGCCATGGCGCGGCATCTGCTGCACCGTGGTCTGAGCGTGGCGGCCGAGCAGGTGCTGGTGGTCGGCGGGGCCCAGCATGGCTTGGCGGTGAGCATGATGGCATTGCTCAAGCCGGGCGATGTGGTGGCGGTGGATGCATTGACCTATTCCGGTTTCAAGGTGCTGGCCGAGGCCCTGCACCTGGAGATCGTCGCCATCGCGGTTACGCCGCACGGGCCGGATCTGGCCGCGCTGCGCCAGGTCTGTCGCCGGCGCCCGGTGCGCGCTGTGTACTGCATGCCGACCCTGCACAACCCCCTGGGCTGGGTACTGGGGCTCGAGCAGCGTGAGGAACTGGTACGCATCGCCCGCGAACATGGGCTGATCCTCATCGAAGACGCCGCCTATGCCTTCCTCGCCGAACACGCGCCGCCCCCGCTGGCGCAGCTGGCGCCGGAACGCACCGTGTATGTGGGCGGGCTGTCGAAGAGCGTCGCCACCGGCCTGCGTGTGGGCTTCGTCGCAGCGCCCCTGGAATGGGTGCCGGCGCTGGAGCGCACGCTCATGGCCACGGTGTGGAATGCCCCCGGGGTGATGACGGCCATCGCGGTAGGCTGGATCGAGGACGGCACGGTCGTACAGCTGGAGGCGCAAAAACGCCAGGACGCCCGGGCCCGCCAGGCGCTGGCGACCGAGGTGCTGGCCGGGCTGGCGTACATCAGCCATCCCGCCTCGTACTTTCTCTGGTTGCCTCTGGGGGAGGAGGTGCGCGCGGACCAGGTCACCATGGCCCTGGCGCGGGAGGGGATTTCAGTGTCCACTGCCGAGCCGTTTTCGGTGTCGGGGCAGGTGCCCCATGCGATCCGGCTGGCGCTGGGCTCGGTGGATAAGGGGGCGTTGCGCGCGGCATTGCTCAAGGTGCGGCGGGTGGTCGAATGACCATCCGCCGAGTGAGGGCTCAGCCGTCGATCCAGGAATGCTCAGCACCCACCTTGATGTTGAATTTGTGAAACAGCGGGAGGTAGTGTTCCTTCATTTCCTTGATCCTCACACCCAGCAGGTTGGATGGAACAATGCCCTTGCTCACGTAAAACTCGCGTAGACCGTCTTCGATATTGACGCTCGGTCCGGATGAAACAACTTTGTTGCCGACGACTTTTGATTCTTTGGCAATGCCGTCAAACCCTAGGTCGTACATGTCGGGTCGTTTCGCTTTAAGTATGTCATTGAACAGGTTGGGCCCTACCGTCTCAAAGATCTTGCGCTCATAGGCATTGAATTCGGGGGTGAATTGGACCCGTCCATTGGGGCCCCTGGAAACCGTGGGCCGATTGGCGGCGAAATACGACTTGTTGGCGGAAAAACGTTGGTTCATTTCTGTGATCATGTCCGTCAGCACGGGATTGCCCGGCTGCGTTGCAAAGTTACTGGTGTTATAGAACGGGTTGTAGCCGGTCAGGCTATGGGCAACAGGCTTGTTAAGAAGAACGTCATTGGCGCCGGCTTTTAAAACTACATTGCCGATATCGGCTTGAATCACATCATCGGTATCAAGATAGATGCCGCCGTATTTATTCATGATCGGATAGCGTGCGACGTCCGATGCGGCGGCCAGGTTTTTCCCCTGGCCTTGGCGAAAGTAGTCGTACATTTCGCCATTTTTCAACTGTTTGAAAACCTCGTCCTCATTGAGATTCACCACCGTCAGGTCGGGAGCCTTGCTCTGCAGCTTGCTTTTTATCTGTTGGAAAATGGCTGGGTTGTCGGCATCTACGTGGAGAACAGATTGGTAGCCTGGGGCTTTCTTGGCATTGTTGGCCATGTTTTCCACCAGGTTGGTGGGGATGTCCTGGCCTGCCCAGAAATAATGCAGTTGTTTGGGTAATGGCCTCGCATCTCTCGGGACATGTATGGAGATCGGCGGGCTGACATCCACGAACTGGAATCTATGGGCGTCGATTTTCTTGGCTTTGCCGAGTTGTTGTAGGGTTCCCCGCTGCCACTTGCCTTTGCCGGTTCTCCAGAAATACTGGTCAGTAACCCCTTCAACACCGGTAGAGGTATTCGTTGCCTTCCAGGCACCGAGTGAACTATTGAACGTGACGCTATGCTCCACGCCCATGTAATTGAGCGTGTAGGGGGAGGGTGGGCGCCCGGTTGTTTTGACATCGTCTATCGGCACGACATAAGTATGTTCGTCGAGCCGCCACGGCGTGGGCGGGCTCCCGGCACCGCCCAGCAGACGGTTACCCCTGGACACGGGTTCCCAGCCAGCAACGCCCAGATCCTTGACGGGGATATCGGGGCTTGCGCCTCCCGCGCGCACGATCACGCGCTGGCCATCTTTCACGCGTGACTCATACAGCGCTCCGTCAACCTTTACATACTCTTTATTGCTGCCCCCGACATACACATTGCCCTGTCGGCCCTTGATCTTTAGTTCTGACAGGGCGATATGTTTGACTTCATACCCGGATAAATCGGCATTCAGGGATTTCACCTCTCCATTGGCCGCTACCCGGTGCGGCTTGAACTCCTTTATCGGGGGGCCAAAGGCTCGCTTCTTGAGTGGGTCGTATTGATGCCAATTGCCTTGAAACATGACGACGTTACCTTCGGTCGTCTCCTGGCCAACCTTGAACGTGCCGGTTGCTGCCAGGCCGTGCCGCTGGCTGGCGATCTGGGTTGTGTCGCCGCCGAGAGCAATCGGGTTGTCGGGGGTAACCACAAAGTTGTCCAGGGCTTTGCCGTACGCCCGCTGGGTGTGCGGGTCAAAGGCATACCATTTTTGGCTCGCCTCATCGAACTTGGCCAAGGCTTTGTTTTCAAGTGCGCTATTGGCTGCCTTGTAGGTGCCTTCGGCGATATCAGGTTTTTTCGCCAACTCCAGCAGGTTCACGCTGCGGTAGGAGCCACGCAAGGATTTGACCCCCTTGTAGGCGGTACGCCCCAGCTTCGCTACCGAGCGCGCCAGGTCATCAAGCCCCCCGACGGGATTCAGTGCGCCAACCGCCGCGCGCCCGATGATCTTGCCGGCACGCCCCAGTTTTGAAAGGGCCGATGCTCCGGCTGCGAGGGCTTTGGCACCTTTGGCTGCGGTGCCCAGGCCAATTGCAAAACCGAAGATATCAAACGCCAGGTCGGTAATGCCCTCGCCAACGTTGCCGTCTATAAAGTTCTTTATGGCTGAGCGAAATGGAATGAGGTTCAGGGCGATTTCTTCAAGCGCCTTATAGAACGGTAGTTCAGTGTCAAAGGTGGTGGCGCCCTTGGCGTAGCGTTCTACAGCAGGCAGGTCCATGGCCTCGATCACTGCGTCAGCAATGTAGCGGGTCCGGGCACTGTTGAAGCTGTTGGGCGCGCCTTGTGCCCCCTTGTTTTCATCGGTTATGCCAGGCGGGTGCGGGCCCGCCGGTTTTACTGCATCGAATCTCTTGCCGCCTGATGCGTGTAAAAAGCCGCTGGTGGGGGCGTACTCCTGGTAACTCTGGTTCGGTCGCCTGGTCACCGTGCCTTTCAATCGGTCAATGGCATAGGTCATGACCTTACCGTTGCGCTCGGTCTTGACCAGCAGCACACCCGGTTCAACGAGAATGGGGTGATCGGCCCGGGTGTAGCGAACCTCCTTGCTGATGGATATTTTGCCAAACTCGAGGTTCTCCCGGTCTTGCGGCGGCAGTTTTGAAATAAGCAGCTTGATCTGGGTGGCCGTGGCTTTCTTGACCGTATTGGCGTAGCCCGCAAATGTCTCGTTGAAGGCCTCCACCGGGCGCGCCAGGTTTTTAAGCTTTGGTATGACAGCACTGATGTTGATCGCCTCAGATGAGGAAACCCATGCCGCAGGTTTGCCATCAGGCTCGAGGGTGATCGCCCCAAACGTCAGGTCTTTTACAAAAGCACGGCCATGCTCCCCCCAATTGTCGGCCGAGTCGGGAGCCCCGCTGAGCGCGCGACCATCGATATACAGGTCGAGGATCGAGTAGGGGCCCGGGAAATAACGGCTGGAGGGTTGCGAGGTAATGCACTTCTTGTCGAACAGTGCCGGGTCCATGTCCGGCAGGGCTTTCTTCAGTTGCTCGAGGGCAATTGCCTTGGTGGTAGGCATTTGCGCAAGTTGGGTTTCGGAGGCCTCTTTCAGCTCGCGAATCTGCGCACTGAACTCCTCGCGCACGGTATTTATGGCCGTGGGTGTTGCCGGGTAACCCATGCCGTTGGCTGCTCCCCAGTCTTTGATCGCCTCGCTCTGCGCCGTGTACTCAATACGACGTTCTTCGTCAGTGATGGGGGCGGTTGCGGCGTCGAGCATGATTTGCGCGTAGCTCATCGTCGCCGTGCTGCCTGGCGCTTTTGCTTCGAGGCGCGCGGTTGCCGTGACCAGGCTGACCCAGCTATGGGTGCCCGGCGTCACCTGATTCGGAATGCCCTTGACCAGGAACTCCGGTGCCCGGCTGGCCAGCAAAAGATGGGCCTTGACTGCCGCGCTCTCAGGGGACGAAGCGCTGCCTTGGGCGAGCAAGTGCGCGGCGAGTTCCTTGATGATCGCCGAGGCGGGCTTGCCCGTATTGTTCTCCGAGACCAGCCGATAGCCCTCGATCTGTCCGGGTGACGGGTTATGCAGGTGCTTGCCGCTCTCGATGTTCAAGGCCGCCAACAGCCAGTCCGTGGCACTGCCTTTGACGCCGCGCGCCTCGAAAGTGGCCTGGATGGCGCTACCCAGTGCCTTGCCCCGGGGCGAATGGAGCAAGGTATCGATCAACTGCCGTGGGTGTTTTTGTTCCTCGGCCGAGATTTGCCTACCGTTCAGCAAATAATCCAGCACATGGTTAAACGGACTCAGCGTGGTATCGCCGAACTTGCCGGCGCGTAGGTCCGAGTGCAGTTGTTCCTGGCTGGCGCGGTCAAGGGGTTCGGGCCAGGCCAGCGCTCCACCCAGGTTGCCATTGGCCGGTGCCTTGGGGGCTGGCGTAGCGAGGGCGGTTGCAAGGTTTGCCAACTGCTCGTGAGTGGTGGGCACGTCCCAGCCATGGTCTTCGATGAATTGCAGGAGGCTGACCTTGTTCGATTGCTCGGTGTGGTTGGCCTGGTAGGTGCTGTTGGGGGACAGCTCGATCATGCTTTTGTGCAGTTGGTTCCTGATCTGCCCGGCATAGTCGATGTCGTGCTCGACCGACGTTGCCAGGTGACGAAGCTCGGCGATGGCCTGGTGCCGGTGGTCAATGTCGCCCAGATGCGCTTCCTGGTTTTGCAGTTCATCTTCGCTGCGCGACTTGATCAAGGGGGCCGAGGTGGCTGGATCGAGCGGTGTGAAGCCTTGGTTCTGGTCGATTTGCGCAGCACGCTGGCGCATTGAGGGGGCGGTGAGGTCCAGCCGCTCATTGTAAAAGCGCCCGACCAACCAGTAGGGAACGGGCTCGATAAGGTCGCTTGCCGGCGGCGAGAAGGCCGTATCGCTGTCGCCCGCAGCGATGACTTGGCCGGCCTTGAGCACGGGCCCGCTGATGGCGGCCCAGCGGGCGTCGTCTTGCCCGACGGTGTGTCGCTTCTGCTCGGGATCAAGGTGCTGCTGGAGCTTGAAGGAGATTTTGCCGGATTGCGGATGCAGTTCGATCGAGCGGGGATTGATGCCTTTGTCTTGCATCCATTGACGGATGTCGGGCGATTTGAAGGCATTTGACAGCTGCGCCCACCACTGGCCGAACGTGGACTCGGGAGCAAGGGTGTTGATCGTGACGTTTCTCTGGCCATTGGCGGCCAGCAACAGCGCCGAGTGGTACTCCATCGCCAGCTCGCGATCACCTGCGATACGCGGGTTTTCGTTGGGGCCTTCGGGGTCGGGGGCTTCACGTTTTTGCCGGGAGGGCGGCGGTACGGGGAGGATGTTGGAGGCAAGAATTGGCTGACGTTGCGGGTTCACGTGCTTGGGAATACTGAGCATAAGGGCGACTGCCTGAAGGTTTGGAAATGGGTCCGGGGTTAAACAGCGACCGTGGCATTAGCCTTGTGTAGCGGTTTAACGCCGGATGATTCCCTTGCGTCTGCAGTTGTTGATTTACCTCTTATTTCCATCAGCTACGGATCAGAAATCCCAGCGGGTAGTCAGCATCACGGTTCTTGCCTTCGGAGGGCTCCAGCAGTTGGTTGTTGCGGTCGCCTTCGGCTGTTGGCGCACCCGGTCAATCGCTTTGAGCACCTGTGCCGCCTACAGAATCTGCTCGGGCGAGGGGCACCTTGGTCTCAGCGCAGCCCCTTTCAACGTCTTTAATAGAAGGACTCGAAGAAAGATGGCTTCACGTCGTTAATACGCGGATTTCATGTGGTTAATTTTGGGTATCAGTCATTTTTTGTTGGTTTTATTGACTGATCGGCGCTGGTAGAGCGCGATATGGCCGTGGGAAAGCGGTCTGGGTCATGCTTGGTAGGTGTTGAAAAGTAACCATACTTAAGATTTATGTGTATTTAGGTAGCGCTTTTGCGCGTATTGACCGAATCCACAGTAACGTCTTTTTGACAGAGTCCGCTCTGTGCGCACCGATCCGGTCAGCCTTTTCCACGTTGTGTTTAAAGCTCGGATCCCCATAAACATTAGGCGCTGGCATGGCTGTGACTGCTTGTCCTGGCGCAGAGCCCTTGGGCACTGCGAGAAACGCCATGGCCAATCGGTCATTCCAACCCCGGTTCGGTCAGTGGCATATGCCCTGCACCCCTTCAAGGCATTCCATGCGTTCACTTCACCCATAGGCTTGATCATGACGAAACCCTTCCCGAATCAGAGCGGTATCTACGACGTCATCGTTGTGGGCGGTGGCGTGGTGGGATGCGCGATGGTCCGGCGCTTTACCCTGGAGGGGGCGCGGGTGCTGTTGCTGGAAAAGAGCCCGGATATCCTGTCTGGGGCGAGCAAAGGCAATAGCGCGATCTTGCACACCGGCTTCGATGCGCCCACCGGCAGCCTGGAGCTGCAGTGCATGAAGGATGGCTACCAGGAATACCTGGAGATCCACCAGCAGATGTCGCTGCCGCTGCTCAAGAGCGGCGCGATGGTGGTGGCCTGGAACGAGGACGACCTGGGCAAGCTGCAAGGCATCGTCGAGCAGGCACACGCCAATGGCATTGCCGATGTCAGCCTGATCGGCCGCGAGCGGCTGCGCAGCCTGGAACCGAACCTGGCGCACAATGCCCTGGGCGCGGTCGAGGTGCCTGGCGAATTCCTTATCGACCCGTGGTCGGCGCCCTTGGGGTACCTGCTCCAGGCGATGATGCATGGCGCGCAGGTGCGCCTCAACACCGAGGTCAACGGCGGCTATTTTGATGGCGATCTCTGGGCCCTGGAGACCACCAACGGGTTTATCCGCGGCCGTACGATCATCAACTGCGCCGGGTTGTTCGGCGATGTGCTGGAGCAACAGTTGCTGGGCGCATCGAGCTTTTCCATTCACCCGCGCAAAGGCCAGTTCGTGGTGTTCGACAAGGCGGCCGCGCGCTATCTGGGCAATATCATCCTGCCGGTGCCCAATGAGCGCACCAAGGGCATCGTCCTGACGCGCACGGTCTACGGCAACCTGTTGGTGGGGCCTACCGCCGAAGAACAGGAAGACCGCCTGCACGCGGGGCTCGACAGCGAGGTATTGCGCCAACTGGTGGACGCTGCCGTCGAGCGCATTCCCGCGCTCGACGGCATGCCGGTCACTGCCACCTATGCTGCGTTGCGCCCGGCCACGGAAAAGAAAGAGTATCGGGTGCAGCGGGTCGAAGGTAAGAACTGGATCAGCGTCGGCGGCATCCGTTCCACCGGCCTGACGGCGGCGCTGGGCATCGCCCGGCACGTGTTCAGCCTATATCAGCGCGAGCACACGCCAGTCCCCGCGTCCATCCTGCAATGGCCGACGCTGCCTAACCTCGCCGAACATTTGCCACGCGACTACCACCGGCCGGGCTACGGCGAAATCGTCTGCCACTGTGAAATGGTGACCCTGCGGGAAATCCAGAATGCCTTGGCCAGCGCGCTGCCGCCCGGTGACCTGGGCGGGTTGAAGCGGCGCACGCGGGCCTGCATGGGGCGCTGCCAGGGTTTTTATTGTGGGGCGCGGTTGGCCGAGCTGAGCGCTGGCCATCTGGCCATTCCCCTTGCAACAGGTGTTTGTCATGCAGCCCATTGAAGTCGAAAACATTGATGTCGCGATTATCGGTGGCGGGCCGTCGGGACTGTCGGCGGCGATCACCCTGCGCAAGCTGGGTGTGGGCACGGTGGTGGTGCTCGAGCGTGAGCCCGAGGCTGGCGGTATTCCGCGCCATTGCGGGCATCCACCCTTTGGTCTGCGTGAATATGGCCGGGTCTACACGGGGCCGGCGTATGCGCGCAAAAATGTCACGCAGGCGGTGAAGGCGGGCGTGGATATCCGCGTCAAGCACTCGGTGACGCAGATGGGCCAGGGCGGACGCCTGGAGGTGGTCAGCCCGCAGGGCGCCAAGGTGATCCAGGCGCGTCGGGTGCTGATCGCCACCGGGGCCCGGGAAACGCCGCGCTCGGCGCGCCTGGTGGGTGGCGACCGCCCGCTGGGGGTGATCAATACCGGTGCGTTCCAATCCTATCTGTACCTGGAGCACCTCAAGCCCTTTGAACGCCCATTGATCGTCGGTACCGAGCTGGTCAGCCTGTCGGCGGTCATGAGTTGCCGGCGTGCCGGGATCCGGCCGGTGGCCATGATCGAGGTCAACCCACGGGCCACGGCGCGCTGGCCGTTGTCGCTGTTCCCCCGGCTGTGCGGGGTGCCGATGCATTTTGGCGCGCAACTCCTGCAAATCCACGGCACCGGGCGGGTCGAGGGCGCGACGGTGCGCCTGGCCAACGGGCAGACCCAGACGTTTGACTGTGACGGCGTGCTGCTCACCGGCCAGTTCACCCCCGAATCGAGCCTGGTGCGTTTGAGCGAGTTGCGCCTGGACCCCAACAGCGGCGGCCCGCATATTGATCAGTACGGGCGCTGTTCCGACCCGGCGTACTTTGCCGCCGGCAACCTGCTGCGCCCCGTCGAGACGGCAGGTTGGTCGTTTCGCGAAGGCCATAAGATCGCTACGATGATCGCCCGTGACCTGCAGGGGCAATTACCGTCTGCTGCGTCGAGTATCGAAATTGCCTGCAGGGGCGACTTGAAACTCTGCGTACCGCAGCGCCTGAGCCCGTCTGCCGTGGCGGGGCTGCAGCACCTGCAACTGCGGGTTCGTCGTGGGGTGAAAGGGCGCCTGGTGGTTCGCGCCGACGGTAAGGAGATCTGGTCGCGCGCCGACAGTTCGCTGCCCGAGCGGCGGATCTTGATACCCATCGCCAGCCTGAACCTGCCCCAGGGCGTACAGCAACTCGAAGTCGACTTTGTCGGCCCATAACAAGACCTGCCGAGGAGTCTTTAACATGCGCATTGCCGCGCTCGATCAAGGTACCACCAGCACCCGCGTGCTGGTGGTGAGTGACAATGGGTCTGCTGATATCCAGCTCTCGTTGCGCCATCAGCAACACCATCCCCATCCTGGTTGGGTGGAGCATGATCCACTGGAATTGCTCAATAACCTGCAGCGTTGCCTGGAGGCCACCGGCCAGGTGGACGCCATCGGCCTTGCCAACCAGGGCGAGAGTTGCCTGGCGTGGGATGCCCAGACCGGCGAGCCGTTATCCCCGGTGATCGTCTGGCAGGACAATCGCACCTCGGCCGAGATCGCCCAGTTGCGCGGCGACGGTGGCGAGGCCCTGACCCTGGAGCGCGCCGGTTTGCCGCTCGACCCGTATTTTTCGGCGAGCAAGCTGGCCTGGATCGTGCGCAACCTGCCGGCCGCGCAGAGCGCATTGCGCGCCGGGCGGCTGCGCCTGGGCACCACCGATGCGTACTTTCTCGACCGTCTGACCGGGGTCTTTGCCACCGATGTCACCACCGCTTCGCGCACCTCGCTGATGAACCTGGCGACCGGGCAGTGGGACAGCCAGCTCTGCGAGCTGTTTGGCGTGCCGATGGAAACCCTGCCGCAGATCCGCGACACCGTTGGGCACTTTGGCGAGATTGGTGCCACCCCGGTCACCGCGTCGATTGTCGACCAGCAGGCCTCGCTCTATGGCCATGGTTGCCGCAATGAAGGCGACGCCAAGATCACCTACGGTACCGGCGCGTTTGCCCTGACCTTGACCGGCGAGCAGATCATCCGCGCGCCGGAAAAGGGCCTGCTGGCAACCATTGCCTGGCAGATCGACGGCAAGCCCACCTATGCCATGGACGGTGGTGTCTACGATGCCAGCGCGGCGGTGGAGTGGGCCGGGCGGCTCGGCTTGTTCACGGATTTTTCGGAGCTGGCGGCGTTTGACGAGCCTCCGGCCATTGGCCGCCAACTGGCGTTTGTGCCGGCGCTGTCCGGGCTGGCTTGCCCCCATTGGGACCGCAGCGCGACCGCCCTATGGGTCGGTATGAACGGCAGCACCACACGCCAGGATATGTGCCAGGCGGTGCTGGAGGGCGTGGCGTTACGCAGTGTTGAAGTGATCACGGCCATGGACGGGTTTCTCAGCGTCACCGATCACCTGTCGATTGATGGCGGCCTGGCGCGCAGCCCGTACTTTGCGCAGTTCCTCGCCGATGCCTTGCAGCGTTGCATCGTCACTCAGCGTTTCGATGAGTTGACCGCGTTCGGCTGTGCCGCGCTGGCGGCCAAAGGGCTTGACGTGGCGCTCAAGCCGCCGCGCAATACCAGCACCAGCTTCCACCCGAAAGTCAGTGCCGCCCAGGCCCAGCAGTGGCGTGCCACGTTCAGTGACGCGGTGACGCGGTGCCGCGACTGGCGTTAACCAGTCACCACTCCGGGCGGGTCAGGGCAGGGGCTTGCAGCACTTCAACCTGGGCTTCTGCCAGGGCCTTGGCCAGTTCGCCCAGGGGCGCGCGGTCGATGATCAGTCGGTCGATGCGCTCCAGGGGGAACACCTGGAACAGCGCACGCTTGCCCATC
Source organism: Pseudomonas sp. FP818 (assembly GCF_030687335.1). Lineage (NCBI taxonomy): Bacteria > Pseudomonadati > Pseudomonadota > Gammaproteobacteria > Pseudomonadales > Pseudomonadaceae > Pseudomonas > Pseudomonas sp. FP818. Next base: position 2,611,120 of record NZ_CP117427.1, read on the forward strand.
TTCGAAGAGTCGGCAATCACCGTGAGGTAGCGTGTGCGGGCGATCATCGCGCGGGTGATTTCCGCCTCTTCGATGGAGAAATCGAAGGCGCCGTCGGTGTTCAGGGCGCCAATGGTGACCACGGCATGTTCGGCGTTGAAACGGGCGATCTGCTCCATGGCCAGGGCGCCGATATTCTGTTCCGATTCGGGGCGGTATTCGCCGCCGATCATGAACACGCGATTGCCGCTGGCGCCAATGGCGGCGGCGATCAACAAGGAGTTGGTGATCACTGTGATGCGGTTGAGTTTTGCCAGTTCACGGGCGAAGAACAGGGTAGTGGTGCCAGTATCAATCAGTAGACTGTCGCCCGGCGCGTAGAGCCCGGCGGCGAAGCGCGCCACTGCGCGTTTCTCGTGGGAGAACTCATTCATTCGGGTCTGGAAAGCGTTCTCGTGCTCTCCGCTGGGGGGCAGTGAGGCACCGCCATGGAACTTGGTGACCTGGCCGTCTTCGGCCAGGGCCGTGAGGTCGCGGCGTATGGTTTCTTGCGAAGTGCCGAGGGTGCGCGCCAACTCGTCGACCGAAATGCGTTCACGTTGGCGTAGTAACTCAAGGATATGTTGGCGTCTTTCATTGGGGCGCATGGGTAATCATCCTCTTGATGCTACGTGAATGCGCCACAGGGGCGCGGCGCTGTTACCGAGGCACTCAAATGATGCCGCAGTCGCTAGCGCTGGGGCGTTTGAGCGCCAGCGGCAGGGAGGTGAACGTGGTATTGGCGTTTGTCGTTCACGGCCGTAAAGTCCGCTGCCTTGAAAGGTGTGACCAGAGATTACGCAATACAATTGACCGATTCCAGTGTGTTTAACCCGCAAAACCACATAAAACACACGATTGGCATGGGAAGTGGTTAGTAATAGGGTGTGAAAACACCGCAAATGGAGCTGTAAACGCGTTTGGCCAATGGAGCGACCGAACTGGGGCGTACTCCTACAAAAATAATTGATTCAGTACAGATGGAGCGAAAGCAATGGCGGAATTTGGCAACTACGTTATTTACCTGATCATGATCGGCGCGGTGGTTGGCGCGTTTGCATCCGTGATCAAGCCGGACAGCGGCCTGGGCAAGGAGTTTGTCAACGGCATCCACTCCATCGGCCCGGTGTTCCTGGCGCAGGCGGGCATCATGGTGGCGATCCCGTACTTGTCCAAATTCATCGAGGTCGCCCTGGGGCCGTACTTTGGTGCGATGGGGTCAGACGTGTCGATTGCGGCGCTGTCGATCATTGCCGTGGACATGGGCGGCTACCAGTTGGCCGATGCCCTGGCGGCGAACCGCGACATGTGGATCACCGCCATGATCGTCGGCTACACCTCCGGCGCGACCATTGTCTACCTGATCCCGGTCGGCCTGATGATGCTCGAACGCAAGGACCACAAGTACCTGGCGCTGGGGGCCATGGCGGGCTTGATCAGCATCCCGTTCGCGGTGCTTGCGTCGCTGATGATGATCACCGCCTTCAACCTGCCGGTGCGGGACATTGTGTCCACCACGTCGCCGGCGTTGCATTACCTGAGCCTGGGTTTTGTCGACTGCGTGCGCTTGCTCGCGCCATTGTTTGTGTTCTGCTTCCTGCTGGCTGCCGGCCTGCGCTACCGGGCGGCGTGGATGGTGGCCGGGTTCCTGGTGTTCGGTAAGTTGATGGACGCCTTTATCAAGATCGTCCTGGCGTTGGCCATCGTTGAGCACTTCACCGGGTTCTTCATGAAGAATTTCGGTGTGTGGGGCTTTGACCCGATGTTCGCCGACGAGAAGGAGTTGTTCCGTGCCATCGAGATTGCTGGCTATATCGGCATCATGCTCGCCGGTACGTTCCCGATCTGCTACCTGTTCAACCGCTACTGCAAGAAACCCATGGAAGTGCTGGGCAAGCACATCGGGCTGTCGGCCGATGGTGCGGCGGCGTTTGTCATGGTGTTTGCCAACATCATCGCGGTTTACCACCTGTTCAAGAAAATGAATGCCCGGGATAAGGTCCTGTGTGTGGCGCTGGGTGTCTGTGCCCAGGCCACCATTGGCGATCACCTTGCCTTTACCGCGAACTTCCAGCCGACGCTGATCATGCCGATCCTGCTCGCCAAGCTGTTTGGCGGCCTGCTCGCCGTGGCGATCGCGATCAAGATCTCGGTGCCCGCCGCCCAGCGTTATGAAGCGCAGGAACGCGAGCGCGAAGAGGCCGATGCTCCCGGTGTGCCCGCTGCCCAGGCGGTCTGACGCCCACTGTTCAACCATCGCAAGGGTGCGAGCCCTTGCATTGCCCTGAGGTAACAATGAGAAAGATCTTTCTGGCCTGCCCCTACAGCCATGCCGATGCGTCCGTCACCCACGAGCGCTTTATCCAGTGCAACAAGGTGGCGGCCACGATTATCGAGGCGGGTCATGGGGTGTTCAGTCAGGTGTCGATGTCGCACCCGATCAACCTGGCGTTCGAAGGCAAGGACAACGCAACCATCGGCAAGCTGTGGGCGCCGGTGGATGCGTTGTTCATGGACATGATGGAAGAATTGATCATCCTCGATCTGCCGGGCTGGGACTTGAGTTCGGGGATCAAGCGCGAGATTGAATTCTTCAAGAATCGCGGGCAGAAGGTCAGCCTGTGGTCGCAGGTTTCTGGCGAGTTCAACTAACAACGCAGATCCCCTTGTGGGAGCGGGCTTGCCCGCGATAGCAGTGTGTCAGGTTAAAACCAATTGACTGACACACCGCCATCGCGGGCAAGCCCGCTCCCACAAAAGCCCTCCCACTTCGGGTTGTGTGCATGGCGCACGCCACATGCCACGTTGTATGGTCTTGCAAAACCCTGCAACGGAGCACCCCCATGTACAAGGACTATCCCGCCGCCTACCAAGTCAGCAAAGGTGCTGCCTTGCAGGTCGACCAGGCATTTTATGATCGCGTGCGCGAGGCCGAGCGCACCCTGGTCGAGCAGTTTGAAGTGCCGATCCGCACCGGCCGCGCCTGGAAAGTGCCGGCAGGCCATGTGTTCCGCGTGACCACCCCGGTCGGCCCGCAGGTTGGCGACTTCAATGTGTGGAATGCCAATGATCCGCGCGAGCGCATGTGGGCGGCCCGCACCCGCCAGTTGCAAGGCGCTCACGTCAGCACCTATGACCGCTTGTGGTCGAACCTGCCGTTCCTGCGGCCGATGGTCACCATCACCGATGACAGCCTGGCCGGCTACGGTATCGACGAGCACGGCGGGCGCCTGCACGACCTGTTGGGCACGCGCTGCGACCCATACGTGAACAAGATGCTCACCGGCGAGGACTTCCACCACCATTGCCACTCCAACCTGACCCGCGCCATCTTGCCCCACGGCCTGACCGAGTTCGATGTGCACGATGTGTTGAACATCTTCCAGTGCACCGGCCTGAACCACGACGACATGTACTTCATGAAGGCATGCCCGGCCAAACAGGGCGATTATCTGGAGTTTTTTGCCGAGATCGACTTGCTGTGCGCACTGTCCACTTGCCCGGGCGGCGACCTGTCGCTGCCGATGTGGGGCCCGGATGCCCAGGATCCGCTGACCGTGTGCCGCCCGCTGGGCGTGGAGATCTATCGGCTCGACGCGGCCCTGCTGCACGGCTGGGAATCGCCTGCGCGCGCGGCGTACAACGGCAACCATGGTTTGCTGATTCCCAAGGCAGCGTGGGAAAAATAATGGAGTCGGGAAGGGCGCGCGGTAGTGCTTTATGTGGTGGAAATTGCGTGCCCAGCCGCCCCCCCTGTGGGAGCGGGCTTGCCCGCGATGGCGGTGGTTCAGGCGCTACTTCTGGTATCTGACACACCGCCATCGCAGGCAAGCCACACACAGTTGATGTGTGATGTGTGTAAGGTTAGAGATCCCCTATGGGAGCAGTCGAGGCTGTACAAGCATCAGGTCCAGACACTAAAATGAGAAGTATTATCATTCGCTGCTCATTGGACCTGACATGTACGACGACAGTCTCGTCTCGCCCGTCGAACAACTCTATACCCGTCATCACCCCTGGTTGCGCAGCTGGTTGCAGCGGCGCCTGGGGCACTGCGCCGATGCCGAAGACTTGGCCCACGACACGTTTATCCGGGTGTTGCGCACGCAGCAGGATGTGCGGGAGTTGCGCCAGCCCATGGCGTTTCTGGCGGCGATTGCCAATGGCTTGCTGATCAACCGCTGGCGCCGCCAGGCGATTGAGCGGGCTTACCTGGAAGCACTCGCCGCCCGCCCGGAAGGTGAGGAGCCATCGCCCGAGACCCGCTACCTGATGATCGAAACCCTGCTGCAGCTCGACTCGCTGCTGGTGGGCCTGTCGATGCAGGTGCGCAAGATCTTCTTCCTGTCCCAGCTCGATGGCCTGACGTACCCGCAGATCGCCACGCAGTTGAGCTTGAGCGTGGCCCAGGTGCAACGGGCGATGGGCAAGGCTTTCAGCGTGTGCTACGCGAGCCGTTTTGAATGACTGGTAAGCCGGTTGCACCGAAAGTCCGCGAGACGGCCATCGACTGGATCGTCCGCGTGCAGTCCGGAATGATGAGCCCGGCCGAGCAGCAGGCGTTGCAGCATTGGCGCCAGGCAAACGCCGAGCACGAATACGCCTGGCAACGCGTCGCCAGTTTGCCGCTGATGCTCCAGCCCGGCGCCAACCTGTTGGCCGATGTCACCGCGCGGCGGGCATTGGAGGCGGCCGGGGCTGACCCGGCACGGCGCCGGCAGGTGCTCAAGTGCTTGTTGGGCCTGGGCCTGCTCGGTGGTTTGTCCTGGCAGGGCGCGGAATCGACCCTGGTGCGCGCAGCCTTTGCCACGTACCGCACGGCCACCGGCGAGCGCCGCCGTTGGACCCTGGCCGATGGCAGCTCTCTGTGGTTGAACACTGCCAGCGCTGTCAGCCTGGACTTCAGCGCGCAGTTGCGGCGCGTGCAGTTGATCGAGGGCGAAGTGGCGCTGGATGCTCGGGTTGAATCGCGCCCGCTGCAACTGCTCACACCGGATGCGCTGCTGCGTAGCCAGGATGCCAATCTGCTGGTGCGCCATGATCAGCAGGGTACGTGGATTACCGTAGTGCGCGGGCTGGTCGAGGTGAGTTCGCCGCGCCACCCGGCACCGGTATCAGTGGCGGCAGGTTGGCAGACCCAGGTCGATCGCCAGGGTGTGGGTACGCCACGGCAAACCGATGGGTTTCTGGCCCAGGCCTGGCTGCGCGGGATTTTGCCCGCCGAGCGCATGCGCCTGGATGTGCTGCTGGCCGAACTGTCCCGTTACCGGCCGGGCGTCTTGCGATGCAGCGAGCAGGTCGCGGCGTTGCGCGTGACCGGCAGCTTCCAGTTGGACGATACCGATGCGGCGTTGGCGTTGGTCGCCCATGCATTGCCCGTGCGTATCGAGCGGCGGACCCGCTATTGGGTGACTGTGGTGCCGGTCTGAATATTTTTTTACGTTCCCCCCCGTAGTTTTTCCAGACTCGCTTGGCCTCTAGGAATAACCCACCGAAACAGGTGGGCCTTCACCTCTAGGAGCCCTGCATGATTTCTCCCGCAAGTGTCTTGCGCACCCGCACATTGGGTCTGTTGTTACTCAGCCTGCAACCGCTGTACAGCACGGCGGTTTTCGCCCAGGCCGAGCGCCAGCCCTACAGCATCGAAGCCGGCCCGCTGGACCAGGCACTCTCGCGCTTCGGCGTGCAGGCGGGTATCAGCATGGCGGGCAGCTCGACGCTGACGGCGGGCAAGCGCAGCAACGGCCTGCACGGCGATTTCAGCACCGAAGCCGGCCTGGCAAAGTTATTGGCGGGCACGGGCTTGAGTTTTCAGCGCCAGGCCGATGGCAGCTTTGAACTGCATCCGGCCGGCGACCAGTGCCGTGGTGCTGCCGTCGCAGAAAGTCACTGGCGATGACCTTGAGAAAAAAGCGGTGTACACCGAGCCACGTTCGTTGGTGTATATCTCCAACGAAGAAGTGCGCCGCTTTGGCGTGATCTCCGCCGGCGACCTGCTCAAGGGCCAGCCGGGGGTGCAGGTGGGTGACAGCCGTAATGGCGGTGGCCTGGATGTGAATATCCGCGGGATCCAGGGGCAAAGCCGGGTCGCGGTCACGGTTGACGGTTCGCAGCAGGCGCTGGATGTCTATCGCGGCTATGCGGGCACGCAACAGCGCAGCTACATCGACCCCGACCTGATCAGCGACGTGTCCATCGACAAAGGCCCCAGCCTGACCTCCAGCGCCATCGGCGGCACGGTGGCAATCCGCACCCTGGGTGTCGATGACATCCTGCGCGACGGCAAGAACGTGGGCCTGCGCTTGAAGGGCGATCTGTGGAACAACGGCGTCGAGCCGGCCTCGCGCAACAGCCATTCGACCACCGAGGACCTGTACTCCGAACCGCACCAGAACCGTGGCGGCCTGTTCGGTTCCGACTCGGAATCGGGCAGCGCGGCGTTTGCCTATACCCATGACCTGTTTGATGTGGTGGCCGCCTACGCCCATCGCAACCAGGGCAACTACTTCTCCGGCAAGCACGGCCAGGACCGCTACCGCACCTTTGACCGCTATGGCCAGGAAAACATGACGGTGGCCACTACCTACAACGCCGGCGAAGAGGTGCTCAACTCCTCGGCAGAGACCGAGTCGATCCTGCTCAAGACCACCCTGCGCCCGGCCGATGACCACACCTTCGACTTCGGCTACATCCGTTACGATGGGCGCATAGGCGAGATCATGCCCTCGGACATCTTCCGTTTCGGCACCGGCGGTATCTACCAGTACCCGCGCGGCAGCACCAAGATCGACACCTACACCGCCCGCTATCACTACCTGCCCACGGGCAATATGCTGGTGGACCTGACGACCAGCCTGTGGATGACCGATGCCAAGACCAGCCAGTTGACCTCGGTGCTGGCGCCCAAATCCCAGGCCTATCGTTCGGACCGCAACTGGACGCGCCAGGATGACCGACGCATCGGTGGTGAACTGGCCAATACCTCGCGTTTTGATACGCACTATGGCGATTTCAAGCTGGACCTGGGCGGCTCGTTCCAGCTCGAGGAACTGCAGCCGCAAAAGAGCGTGGTCACCACACAGAACGATATCAACGCCAACCGCAGCCTGCGTGACGGTTCGCGCAAGGAATTCAGCCTCAACGGCAAGCTGGAGTACAAACCGGTGGATGAGCTGACGGTGTGGGGCGGCGGGCGCTATACCTACTACCGCACCAAGGACCATGTACCGCACGCGACCGCCCAGCGCGAGGAGCGTGAGTTGCGCTACGTGAACGTGATCAAGCCGGGCAGCTACGGCAATATGCTGTGGTTCCCCGACGCCAACGGCCAATACACCGACGCCACCGACCCGCGCCTGAACAACGGGATTGTGTTCAGCGACACCAACAACCCGTTTGATGGCCCGCGCTACAACGACTATGGGGGCGTTGCCACACTCGTCTATCCGTCGCAGGTGGGCGAAGTGGTCACCGGCTACACCTATTCGGGCAAGCAGAGCGACAGCAAGGGCGCCTTTTCGCCGGCCATCGGCATCAACTACGAGATCGCTCCGGATACCTTCATCTATGCCTCGTACACCCAGGGCCTGCGCATGCCCTCGTTGTTCGAAACCAGCCAGGGCACCCTGCAGACCATGCCTGGCAAGGGCCTGAAACCGGAGCGTTCGAGCAACTGGGAAATCGGCGCGAGCACCCTGCAAAAAGGCCTGCTGGCGGACAACGACACGGCGGCGATCAAACTGGCGTACTTCAATAACACCATCAAGAACTACGTGACCCGCTACTACGACCCAAGCCCTGGCCTGATGGGCCTGATGAACTTCAGCAATACCGACAGCTTCAAGACCAGCGGCCTGGAACTGCAATCGAAATACGATGCCGGCTGGGTCTTTGCCGACCTGTCCTCGACCTACTACCTGAAGACCGAAACCTGTGACTCGGCCTTCGCCGCGCGCCTGCGGGCCAGTTCCAACCGTTGGCGGAAGCTTGACGACACCCCCAACTGCACCGCGGGCAGCTTCATGGGCTCGTACACCAACACCCAGAACCCACCACGGGTCGCCGGTAACCTGACCTCGGGCCTGCGCTTCTTTGACCAGACCCTGACCGTGGGCGGGCGCCTGACCTACACCTCGGGCCCGACCGTCACCGCCGACAAATCCTGGCAGACCGGCGCCACCACGCCGCAGCTGGTTTATCGCGAAGTGGCGCTGGTGGACCTGTTCCTCGACTACAAATGGCAAGACCACACCCAGTTCAACGTGTCGCTGGACAACCTGACGAACCGTTACTACCTGGACCCGCTGGCCCAGAGCTTTATGCCGGCGCCGGGGCGCACGTTGCGCATGGGCGTGGTGACCAAGTTCTGATCAGCGGCGCCTAGCGGTCCAGGGAATGTTCGTAGGCTGCGGTCATGACCTGCCAAGTGTGGGGATTGGCCGGGATCAGGTGCTCGATGCGCAATGAGGTGACGGTGATGTCCTGGGGCATGCCGAACGTGGTGAAGGTGGACATGAAATCCAGCTCGCCGTGCCGTGAATTCACGCGGGTCAGCACCAGCGGCGGCAGTTGATTGGCCTGGGGTGTCGAGCCGTGCGGCACGGGCAGGCTTTGCAGCAGCGTGGCCAGGGTCGGGTTGCCCAGTGCTTCACGGGCAGCCCGTTGCCAAGCGAGGTTGCGGATCTCGTCGGCATTGAGCAGATGGTCGCCCAGGCCCCCCGGTTGCAGCAGGGTGGTCAGCAGGTTCAGGCCTTGTGCAGCGTCTGGCGCCAAACCCACCAGGTCGAACAAGACCTGGGTGCTGGCATTGGCGGCGAGCACTTCCCAGTGACTGCCCAGCACGATCGCCGGCGCCGGATTGTTGGCCTTCAGTACATGGCTGATGGCATCCCGAATGGCATCCATTGCCGGCGCTGCGAGCGGCGTGGCTTCGTAGCGCGGGGCGTAGCCGGCGGCCAGGAACAGGCTGTTGCACTGCTCCAGGGGCACCTCGAGGGCGCTGAGCAGGTTATGCAAGGTGCCCGGGCTGGCCTTGGCGCGGCCGGTTTCGATACAGCTCAAGTGGCGTTGGGAAATGCCACTGATCAGCGCCAGCTGCAATTGGCTCAACTTCGCCTGACGGCGCAACAGCCGCAGTTGGGTGCCGGCGTCGGTCTCGGGGTTGGCGCGGGGGAAGGGTGGGCGGTTCATGGATGGACTCTGGCAGGGCGGGGCGGGGGGCGTCCATGACCTCGCAGGTCATTGAGATGGCGGCGACGTTATCACTAATCTGCGGCTTGCCCAATCCTGCGTGGTGGACCCTATGCACAGACCCTACATCGCCCTCGCCAGCCTGCTGGCGTTCTCCCTGTACACCCTGGGCACCCTGCTCTGGGCCGAGCAGTCGCTGCTGGCGTTCGGCCTTGAGCTGCTATCCAGGCCCGATACCGCCCAGGTGGTGATCGACCTGTACCTGATGGCGGCCCTGGCGTGTGTGTGGATGTACCGCGACGCCCGGGCCAAGGGTCGGTCGCTGGCCAGTGTGTTGCCTTATTGGCTGCTGACGGCGGTCTTTGTCTCAGTCGGCCCGCTGCTGTACATCGTGGTCAACGGCTTTGCCAGGGGCCGGCAATGAGCAGCAGCCTGCATGTGTTTGCCCTGTGCGTGCTGGTGTTATTTGCCAAGATGCTGGCGATTTCCTGTTACCAGGGGTTTTTCCGCCTCAGGCACCGGGCGTTCACCAACCCCGAGGATGCCGGTTTTTTCAAGCGCGATGCCCTGGTGCACGAACTGTCCGCCGTCAGCCGGGCAAGCAGGGCCTGGGCCAATGACCTGGAGAATATTCCGCTGTTCTTCGCACTGGGCGGGTTGTGCGTGGCGTTGGGCACCCCTGGGGTGGCGACGGCCTGGCTGTTTGCCCTGTTCACCGTCGCGCGGGTGCTACATACCTTGATGTACCTGGGTCGCCGCCAACCCTGGCGCACCCTGGCCTATGGCGTTGGCCTGGCGTGCCTGCTGGGGTTGGCGGGGTTGATCGGCGCGGCGCTGCCGCCTATTCGATAGGGTATTTGCCGAATGCCGGGTGTTGCTCGGCCAACTGGGCGTGGCGTTGCAGGTTGGGAAAGTCCTCGGCCTTGACCACCGAGGGCACGGCGTACTGGCTAAAGGACCATGCCACCGCGACGCTCAGCGACGCCTGGGTCAAGGGCTCGCCTGGAGCGTTGGCCAAGAGTTTTTCCAGGCCCGAATAGGCCGCCAGCAGTTGCCCGGTTACCCGATCGAGCCATGGCGCATGCAGCTTCTCTGCGGGCCGCAGGTTGTGCTCGTAGTAAATCTGCACGCTCTTGTCACAGGCGGCCAATGCCAGGCCGATCACTTGCAGGTCCCGTGCACGGGCCGCAGCGGTTTGGGGCAAGAGTTTTTTATCGGCCGGTGCCAAGGTTTCGAAATAATCCAGGATCAGGCTGGAGTCCATCAGCACCGTCCCGTCGTCGAGCACCAGGGTCGGGGCCTTGACCACCGGGTTGATCCTGGCGAATTCGTCGAAGGTGCTGAACACCGAGAGGGATTGCTGCTCAAAGTCCACCCCATACAGATCCAGGGCAATTGCCACGCGGCGTACATAAGGCGAGTCCAGCATGCCAACCAGTTTCATGAAGCCTCCATTGCTATCAAGGGGAAGGGGTTGTGCGTTGACTTGATGCCGCTGTTTTTTACCATAAATGCCTGGTTGAAACTGAGCCCGATCGTCTATGTACCCTTGGCAGGATCATGGTGAGCGCGAGCGGCAGTCAGCGACGTTCGGTAGGCCGCAGGGCCGGGATCGGGAGTATGGTGGACCGGGCAACCCGTGGATTATCTCTGGAAGAGGAGAGGTGACTATGAGCGTTCCCCTGTTGAACAAGATGCAGCTCAATGGCTATGAAATTGTCCGGGTCAATAGCGGCCCATGGCGCGTCTGCACCAAGGATGATCGACTGGCTTCATTCAGCTCCCGCGAACAGGCGCTGGCCTATGCCGCGACCTTGCCGGGCTACAAGGCCCGGCCACGGCCGATCCCATAACCTTGGAGGGGGCCGGTTTTGTGGCCCCCGCACCGGGTCAGACGAAGGGCTGGCCGCTGAAGCCGCGTGGTAGGCGCTGCAGGCCGGGCAGCTCGGTCAGGCGTTGGGTCCAGGCGCTGCGCCAGTCATTGTGGGGGCTACCGGAGCGGGCTCTGCGTGCTGCGCGGCGCGATGCGTTGCGCTGGTTACGGCGGGCTTCCTTGTAGGCATCGGTGTTGCGGCAGGTGCGGCATTTAACCCGGTTCAGTTCCACCGTGGACGTCAGGTTATTGCCGTGATGGCCGCAAGCGAGGTGCCCCGCGACCTTGAAGTGAGTGACCATGTCAGCGTCTCCTTCTGTGAGGGTACGCGGCACCGCTAATCTGTTGATGCTCGCGCTCAAGGCCAGGCCGATTGAGGCCGAGCCCTTATATTTCCGACCCCACGCGCGCGCTGACGTTCACCACCCGTCTTGGTGTGCCGAATCTGAAGAATTCTCACGGTGGCTAAAGGCCTGCGCCGGGTTTGCTGGGGCGCGTTCAGGTCGCCAACTCCGTGCCTGCTGGGCGGCCTTGGCGTTACCGGTTCCAGGGACTATTGTTGATTGTCTGGCGCACAGCCCAAAGGAGGGCGATACCATGAACACCAGTGCTCTACTGGAACAACTGCTCCGTGCAGGCCAAGCCTCGATGGCGCAGCAAGGCGGCTCGGCGGCACCCCAGGGTGGCGCGGGAGGGCTCGGTGGCTTGGGCGGCCTGCTCGGTGGGTTGCTGCGCGGCGGCGGCTCCGCAACGGCGTCGGGCGGTGGCGGCCTCGGCGATCTGCTGGGTGGTCTGGGTGGCATGTTGGGCGGGCCCCAGGCGGGCGGATCGACCCGCGCGCGCACTGGCGGTACCAACTACGCGGCCCTGGAGTCACTGGGGATGATGGCGTTCCAGGCGTATCAGGCTTGGCAACGGCAACAGGCCTCGGCGCCGCAACAGGCGCTGCAGACGGTTGACCAGTTGTCTGGCGCCGATGTCGAGGCCCATAGCCATGCGGTACTGCGTGCATTGATCGCGGCGGCCAAGGCGGATGGGCGGATTGATGAGAAAGAAAAGGCCTTGATCTCCCAGGAGATCGGGCGCCACACCGACGATCCGGACTTGCAGCAATGGCTCGACGCTCAAGTCGCCAAGCCCCTGGATGCAACCGACTTTGCCGAATATGCCAATGACCCGGCGGTGGCTGCCGAGGTCTACCTGGCCAGCGTCATGTTGGTGGATGACCAACAGGACGCCGAGCGCAACTACCTGGACGAGTTGGCAGGTGCGCTGGGCATCGAGCCGGAGCTGCAACTGCACCTTGAGCAGCAAGCCAAACCGGCCTGATACCGAGGCAACTTGAAGCGTGTGCTTGCTGCAGAGCCCTAGTGCGGCTGCGATAGTGGTGGCTCAGCCAGCATCAAGGCCAGCCATACCGCCGCCATCGCAGCCTCGCTGGGGCTCGACAGCTCCCACATTATTTTGTGCCAGCTGGCATAACGTGTTCGCTGCAGGGCGCCCGCGGTAAGGTCCGCAGTCCCGGCAAACACCGACGAACCCTGTGGGAGCTGGCATAACGTGTTCGCTGTAGGGCGCCCGCGTTCGAGAACACAGATCCCGCAAACCCCGATAAACCCTGTGGGAGCTGTCGAGCTTCAGCGAGGCTGCGAAAGCGGTGGCTCAGCCAACATCCATGCCAGCCATACCGCCCCCCCCCCCCCCCCGCCAGCCTCGCCGGGGCTCGACAGCTCCCACATTATTTTGTGGCCAGTTGGCATAACGTGTTCGCTGTAGGGCGCCCGCGTTCGAGAACACAGATCCCGCAAACCCCGATAAACCCTGTGGGAGCTGTCGAGCTTCAGCGAGGCTGCGAAAGCGGTGGGTCAGTCAACATCAATGCCAGCCATACCGCCGCCATCGCAGCCTCGCCGGGGCTCGACAGCTCCCACATTATTTTGTGCCAGCTGGCATAACGTGTTCGCTGTAGGGCGCCCGCGTTCGAGAACACAGATCCCGCAAACCCCGATAAACCCTGTGGGAGCTGTCGAGCCCCAGCGAGGCTGCGAAAGCGGTGGCTCAGCCAGCATCAATGCCAGCAGTACCGCCGCCATCGCAGCCTCGCTGAAGCTCGACAGCTCCCACATTGATCTCCCTCCAGTGTTTCAGAACCGTAGGGTAGCCCCGGTCGTCAGCCAGCGGTCGCGATCCCCGGTCAGGTTGCGTCCGACCACCAGGTCCACATCGACTTGCTGACCCAAATGCACCCGCGGCCCGGCTTGCCAGGCCTGGTCGCCGCCTTGTTGGCCATAGCGTTCTGCCAATAGCGTCAACGAGTTCGCCAAGCGGTATTCCAGGCCTGTGCCCCAGGTCAGTCGGTGGTTTTGTTCGCCATCGTCATAGGCATGGGCCCAGCCGGCGTTGAGGTTCAAGCGTAGCGTCTGAGACGCTTGCCAGGTCAGCGGCAGGCTCAGGTCTGCGCCGTCGAATGGGTGCCGGCGATCCACCGCGATATGCGCTGCCGCCGCCCAGGCGATCTCCACGCCGGCATCCTGCCAGGCCCACAATGAGCCCTTGAACTGCGGGCTGAGCTGGGTCTGCTCAGGGTCATCCTCGAGGGCGGCGCCCCATTGCAGGTTGGGCATTGCGCGGGATGTGCAGGCGGCGGAGAGGGTGGTGTGCGATGTCGAGCGGGTGTAGCCTCCGTCGATATTGCATTCGCCGGGGGCGTTGATGGCGCCATCGTCCACCACATAGGAACCACCGGCGGCGAAGGCCTTGGACAGCAGGCCGAGCACCAGGAAGGCGCCGATAAAAATCAGGTTGCGCCGCAGCGCCCGTTGCCGCGATGCCGGTAGCCAGTCAAAGGCAGCAAGGAAGGTGTGTTTGTGCATGGGGTCATGCTCCAAATGAACAGAATTATCTGTAGCGATGGTGCTGTTGGAGTGGGCTGGGTGTGGCAAACCTGTCTGCCACACCCAGCCCGGTCACAACAGCAAACTCAGTACCACTGCTTGAAGCGGCGGATGTAGATCGTCTTCATCAGCTGTGCCACACAGCAGTAGGCGAGCAAGGTGCCGACCAGCCAAGGGAAGTAGGCCCAAGGCAAGGGTTGCAGGCCCACGATCGTGCCCAGGGGCGAGAAGGGCACATAGATCCCCAGGGCGATGACCAGGCTGGTCATCATCAACACCGGCCAGGCGGCGGTGCTCTGGAAGAACGGGATCTTGCGGGTGCGCAACATATGCACCACCAGGGTCTGGGAGAGCAGCCCTTCGACGAACCAGCCGGACTGGAACAGGGTCTGCATTTCCACACTATTGGCCGCAAACACGTACCACATCAGGGCAAAGGTGGTGATGTCGAAGATCGACGAGGTCGGCCCGATCCAGATCATAAAGCGCCCGATGTTCTGCGCGTCCCACTTGCGGGGCTTGGCCAGGTACTCCTTGTCCATCTTGTCCCACGGCAGGGCCAGTTGGGAGATGTCATACATCAGGTTCTGCAGCAGCAAGTGGATCGCCAGCATCGGCATGAAAGGGATGAACGCACTGGCCACCAGCACCGAGAACACGTTGCCGAAGTTGGAACTGGCCGTCATGTTCAGGTACTTCATGATATTGCCGAAGGTCTCGCGCCCTTTAAGCACACCTTCTTCGAGCACCATCAGGCTCTTTTCCAGGAGGATGATGTCGGCCGATTCCTTGGCAATATCAGTCGCGCTGTCCACCGAGATGCCGACGTCGGCATCGCGCAGGGCTGGTGCATCGTTGATGCCGTCGCCGAGGAAACCCACGGTGTGACCATTGGCCTGCAAAGCCTTGAGCACCCGGGATTTTTGCAGCGGCGTCAGCTTGGCGAACACCGTGCGTTGCTCAACCTCCTGCTTGAGGGTCGCATCGTCCATGGCTTCGATATCCACGCCGAGCAGCGGCTCGCCAGGCTCCAGGCCAACCTGGCGGCAGATGGTGCGAGTGACCACGGCGTTATCGCCGGTCAACACTTTGACCGCGACTCCGATCTCTTGCAGCGCAGCAATCGCCGGGCCGGCGGTTTCCTTCGGTGGATCGAGGAAAGTCAGGAAGCCGTGGATCACCAGGTTGCGTTCATCGGTGGGGGTGTATTGCTGGCGCGCCAGGGCCTTGGGAATGTTGCGGGTGGCCACCACCAGCACGCGGAAGCCGTCCTCGTTGAACTCGTTGGCGGTGTTCAGCAGTTCCTGGCGACGACGCTCGTCCAGAGCCACGGCGCTCGCGCCTTCCATCACATGGGTGGCGATAGCGAGCATCTCTTCCACGGCACCCTTGCACACCAGCAGGTGATCGCCGTGGCTGTCCTTGACCACAATCGACAGGCGCCGACGAACAAAGTCGAAGGGCAGTTCATCGACCTTGCTGTAGGCAAACGGCACCTGGAACTTGGGGTTGTGCTGGGAAAACGCGAGCACCGCCTGGTCCATCAGGTTCTTCATGCCGCTTTGATGATGGCTGTTGAGCCAGGCCAGGGACAGCACCTGGTCGTCCCGCTGGCCGAAGGCGTTGACGTGGTGCTCGAGGATGATTTTGTCCTGGGTCAGGGTGCCGGTCTTGTCGGTGCACAGCACGTCCATCGAACCGAAGTTCTGGATCGCGTTGAGGCGCTTGACCACCACTTTGCGCTTGGCCATGGCATTCGCGCCCTTGGCCAGGTTGGCGCTGACGATCATCGGCAGCATTTCCGGGGTCAGGCCCACGGCCACCGCCAGGGCAAACAGGAACGCGTCGCCCCAGTCGCCCTTGGAAAAGCCATTGAGGAAAAACACGATGGGCACCATCACCAGCATAAAGCGGATCAGCAGCCAACTGACGCTGTTCACCCCACGGTCAAAGGCGGTCTGCACCCGGGAGCCGACGATGGCCTTGGCCAGCGAGCCGAAATAGGTGCGTGGCCCGGTCGCCACCACCACTGCCTGGGCGCGGCCGCTGACCACGTTGGTGCCCATGAAGCAGATGTTGGGCAGATCCAGCAGGTTGCTCTGGTCGGCGGCGCTGAGGGTGGCGGATTTTTGCGTGACGTCGCCCAGGGTGTCGTATTTTTCCACGGGCAAGGCTTCGCCGGTCAGCACGGCCTGGCTGATAAACAGGTCGCGGGACTCGATCAGGCGGATATCGGCCGGGATCATGTCGCCGGCCGACAACTGCACGATATCGCCGGCCACCAGTTCACGCATCGGCACTTCGCGCAGGATGGGTTGGGCGCCGACCTGCTCGCGGCGCAGCACCGTGGCGGTGGTGCGCACCATGGCCTTCAGCGCCTCGGCGGATTTGGCCGAGCGATGCTCCTGCCAGAAGCGCAGCAGGCTGCTCAGGGCGACCATGGTCATGATGATAATGACCTTGGTCAGGTCGACGTCCTCACCGGCGCGCAGCGGCAGCCAGTAGTCGGTGACAAAACTGATCACCGCCAGGGTCAGCAGCACATAGATAAAAGGGTTGTTCAGGGCCTGGAGGAATTGCACGACAGCGTGTGGCGGCTTGTCGTGGGCCACTTCGTTATAGCCTTCGCGTTGCAGGCGGGCGCTGGCATCCAGTTCGGTCAGGCCGTCCTTGGTCGCCCGGACGTTGGCCAGGGTGGCCGCCAGGCCGTTTTGCGCTTCGCGGGCGGCACGCATCGACAGTTTGCTGTCATGGGTGGCGCGGTGCTTGTTGGGCAGTTGCGTGGTTTTTACGGCGCTCATAGTGTGTACTCCTGTCGACATACTCATTACTTGCCTGGTGGGCAGGCGAGCACGAACATGCCGAGTCGCAATTTTTTGCGATCAGTTCTAATAACTTTAAAGAGGTGAGTTAATTAACGGGCGCGCAGAAAACTGCCGCTGGCTTAGTTCGCAAAGAACGCCAGTTAATTAATTGACCAACTATCAGGAAGTTGCTGTTTCCAGTCGGCTTATGCCGCGTGCGCGCTCAACAACAGGCGCACGTGAACAGGCAGGCTGGAAACGTTCCGTCTCTGTGGATCTTGAGGGTCGGCATGGTCCCATTGCTGGACCAGGTGGCCGGTGGTGGGGCACAGGCGCCAGTGAGCACGCAGGTGCACCGGGCTGATACGCGGGGAGGGGCAGGCGAGGGCCGTGCGCGCGGGGGCAATGCCCCGGGAAACACGGCACGGCGTGGCACGCAGGGCTGAAGCCAGCGTGCGTACATCAGGTAGAACAAGGGTCTGGAAATTCATAACACACCTCGGGACCGGACTGGCGCCGGCTCAAGGCAGTTACGTTGGAGCATCAAGCTCTAGCGCAGCTAACCCGGCCTGGAAGGCGAGTCCCGTCTTTACTCTGGGTTTGGCGTCCGCCCCCTGTATTCACGGGGAGCGGACAGCGACTAGATACTGTGTCCATTGGCTTCTTTTGTGAGGTTGAAATAAGGCCCGAGTTGCAGGCACGGGCAATCTACTCAGGCAGGTAGGGGATGTCAATCAATAATGAACTTGTTTGGGCGCTTGTTCAGACTTCATTCAGATTGGCGTTATATATAAGTTCATACACTGTAGGCGGCCAATAACGCCAGATACATCAATACCAGGCCGCAGGCGCCATGGCTGATTCGCTGCCAAGTTGGCGAGGCGTTCTTTCGCAAGACATTCACCAAGCCCGCAATCAGAAAACACGACAGGATCGACGCCAGCATAAAACCGGCGAAAAACATCAGGGTCTGACCGTGACTCGGGGTGGTGCCGACGATGCCTGCCAGGGCACTGCCCAGGGCGCCCCAGTACACAATGTTCTTCGGGTTGGCCAAGGAGAGGGTTGCGCCGACCATCAGCGCGTTGCGCCCGGTGCTGGCCGGGGCGCTGTCGGGTTGCGGCAGGTGCCAGGCATCCAGCAGGCTGCGCAGACCGAGCCAGGCCAGGTACAGCGCGCAAACGGCGGTCAGGGGCACGCGTACCGCGTCGTGCTGGATCAGCAGGGCCATGCCGGTCAGGCCGATCACCGCCCAGGTCGCATCGCCCACCAGCGACCCGACCTGCACCAGCAATGCCGGGGCGAACCCATGCAGCAGGCCGCGGCGCAGGGTTTCTGCCAGCACTGCGCCAGGGGACAGGCAAAATACAAAGCCGAAGACCAGCGCGGAAAAAAAGATTGTCAGCATCACCCCCCCAAAATCAATCACGCACCTTCGCCGACACGTCGGCTGCTACAGGTCAGTTTGCGGCTGCGGGCGCTGAGTTGTCTTGGACCGGATTGCGCTCTGATAACGGCCAGGGGTAATACCATACGCCGCACGGAAGTGCCGGTTGAGGTGGCTCTGGTCGGCAAAGCCCACTTCATGGGCGACTTCAGCGGCGCTCAGGCCGCTGCGCAGCAGGCCTTTTGCTCGGCGGGTACGCAACTGCATGGCCCACTGCCGGGGGCTCAGGCCGGTTTCTTTCTGAAAGGTGCGCAGGACGTGGAATTTCGACAGGCCCAACTCGTCGCCCAGGGTATCCAGCGCCACGCCTTGATGTAACTGCGCAGCGAGTAGTTCCTGAGCCTGGGCCACCATCCCCGACCCGGCGCTGGCGCTACTGGGCAGGCGCACACCACTGAGCCTGACCACTTCGCCCAGCAGCAACACCAGGGCGTCTTCACTCAGCCCGCAAACCAGTGGGTCGGCGCTTAATGCGCCCTTGGCGGCCTGGGCCAGTTGCGCCGCCAGTTCCGGGGCAAAGCACAGCGCACGATCGAACTCCAGGTGCGCCAGCCCAAGGTCGGTGGCCAGGCGATCGGCCCCGGCGTACAGGCTGACAAAGTGCCAGGGTGCCCCCTCGGCCGCGCCGCCGCCCTGGATCTGGCCGGGGTTGTACAGGGTGATACTGCCCGGCCCGGCCTCGAAGGTGCGCCGGTCCAGCCACACCTGCTCGGCGCCGACCAGGTTGACGCCAATCACGCACTCGTCGTGGCTATGCCGGGCAAAGGTCAGGCCGGTGCAGGTGGTGCTGCTGATTTCGTAAGGGCCCAGCCAGGCGTGGTGCAGGGAACTCATGGGGTGGGCTCAGTGGCATCGGGTGCAGCAAAGCATACGCGTTTACCTGCGTTCAGATCGACCGTTGATTGACCCGGTCAGAGAGCGCTTGAGCATCTTCCTTGCGCTCAGAATAGCGCTGCACCAGTTCCGGATGCTCACGCACCAGCAGGGTGAACTTGACCAACTCTTCCATGACATCCACCACGCGATCATAGAGGGCTGAAGGTTTCATCCGGTCCTGATCGTCGAACTCCATGAAGGCCTTGGGCACAGATGACTGGTTGGGGATGGTCAGCATACGCATCCAGCGCCCCAGGACGCGCAGTTGGTTGACAGTGTTGAAAGACTGCGAGCCGCCGCAGACTTGCATCACCGCCAGGGTCTTGCCCTGGGTTGGGCGGATGGCACCCAGTGCCAGGGGTACCCAGTCGATTTGCGCCTTGAACACTGCTGACATCGAGCCGTGCCGTTCCGGTGAGCACCACACCTGGCCTTCGGACCATTGCATCAAGGCCAGTAGTTCCTGGACCTTGGGGTGATCGTTCGGAGCATCGTCCGGCATTGGCAGGCCGGCGGGGTTGAAGATCCGTGTCTCGGCGCCTAGATGCTGAAGCACTCGCGCCGCTTCTTCCACCAGGAGTCGGCTGAAAGAGCGCGTACGGTTGGAACCATAGAGCAGGAGAATCCGTGGCCGTTGTGCGGTGTCAGCGTGGAGTGGGGTGCTCAATGTGAGGTCGAGGTTGGGTAGGGTGGTCATGACATTCTCCGCTTATAACAAGCCAATACGATCCAGCTCAGCCTTGATCTGTGCCGCATCGAGGCGGCTGAACGGGAGGTCGAACAGCGCCCGGCAACGGGTTTCGATGATCTGCAGGGTGGCCTGGAAGGCGGCGTCAATCTGCGCCTCATCGCCGTGTAGGTCCGACGGGTCCTCAAGCCCCCAATGCGCCTTGATTGCCGGGCCAAAGTACACCGGGCAGGCTTCCTGGGCGGCTTTGTCGCACACGCTGATCACAATGTCGGGTGGGCTGTCTGCAAAGGCCTCGTTGCCCTTGCTGTACAAACCGTCGGTGCTGATGCCCGCGGCCTGCAATGTACTCCTCAGGCTGCGTGGCAGGACCTGGCCCTTGGGAAAGCTCCCGGCGCTGATGGCATGGAACCCTGGCGGGGCCAGGTGGTTGAACAGGGCTTCGCTGAGGATACTGCGGCAGCTGTTGGCGGTGCAGATGAACAGGACTTTCATGACAATTCTCCCGTTAAACACTCAGGCGCAGGGCCAGCGCCGCCAGGGTAAGCAATAGCACCGGCAAGGTCAGGACGATGCCGACCTTGAAGTAGTACCCCCACGTAATACGGATGCCCTTGCGCGCCAGGATATGTAGCCAGAGCAACGTCGCCAGGCTGCCGATAGGGGTGATTTTCGGGCCCAGGTCGCTGCCGATCACGTTGGCGTAGATCATCGCCTCCTTGACCACGCCCACGGTATGGCTGGCCTCGATGGACAGCGCGCCGATCAGCACCGTCGGCAGGTTGTTCATCACCGAAGACAGCAGCGCCGTCAGCAACCCGGTGCCCAGGGCCGCGCCCCACACGCCGTAATCGGCGAAGGTGTTGAGCCAGGTGGCGAGGTAGGTGGTCAGTCCGGCGTTACGCAGGCCGTAGACCACCAGGTACATGCCTAGGGAGAAAATCACGATCTGCCAGGGCGCTTCCTTGAGCACCTTGCGTGTGGAAATCTTGTGGCCTTTGGCGGCGATCACCAGCAGGAGCAGGGCGCAGGCGGCCGAGATGGCGCTGATGGGAATACCCAGGGGTTCGAGGGCAAAGCAGCCGACCAGCAGGATGCCCAGCACCCACCAGGCCGCGTGGAAAGTTGCCGGGTCATGAATGGCACTGGCCGGTTCAGGCAGGTCGGCGGGGTCATAACTGTGCGGGATGTCACGACGGAAGAACCACAGCAGCACGGCCAGGGTAGCGGCGACGCTGACCAGGTTGACTGGCACCATCACTGCCGCGTACTGGTTGAAGCCGATGTTGAAGTAGTCCGCCGAGACGATATTCACCAGGTTGGAGACCACCAGCGGCAGGCTGGCGGTGTCGGCGATAAACCCTGCACCCATCACGAAGGCCAGGGTGGCGGCGGGTGAGAAGCGCAGGGCCAGAAGCATCGACATGACAATCGGCGTCAGGATCAGGGCCGCACCGTCATTGGCGAACAGTGCCGAGACCAGCGCCCCCAGCAGCACCATATAGGCGAACAGCCGGCGGCCACGGCCGCGCCCCCAGCGCGCGACATGCAGCGCGGCCCAGGCGAAGAAGCCGGCCTCGTCGAGGATCAGGCTGATGATGATCAGGGCGACGAAGGTGCCGGTGGCATTCCAGATGATCTGCCACACCACGGGGATATCCGCCAGGCTGATGACGCCGCAAGCCAGGGCCAGGATCGCGCCTATGGATGCGCTCCAGCCAACCCCCAGGCCTTTGGGTTGCCAGATGACCAAGACAATGGTGACGAGAAATATCGCGAAGGCGATCAGCATAAAAGTGTTCTCCAGGGGTCAGCAGCAGGTGCTGGCGCGTTGCGGTCGGTCACCCATTGCAGCCAGGCGCTGTGCGTCGCTTTGCAGCCAGGCTTGATTGGCTTGCAAGGTGGTCTCCAGCACCGTGCTCACCCATTGCGGCAACTGGGGGTTGAGGCGGTAGTAAATCCACTGGCCCTGGCGACGGTCTACCAGCAGTGCGCAACTGCGCAGTTGGGCCAGGTGACGGGAAATTTTTGGCTGGCTGTCATCCAGGGCATGGATCAGCTCGCAGACGCACAGCTCGCCTTCGCGCAGGATCAACAAGATCAGCCTGATGCGTGTCGCATCGGCCAGGCATTTAAAAACGTCTGGGGGGGAGAACGGATCGCTCATGATCGGCGCCACTAAACATATGAGGATGCGAATATACGGATATCCATATGTAGTGTGCAACGAATATCCCGTTGATCCAGGTCAAGGGTCTGGGGATTGCCCGCAAGTGACTGAAATTAAAATGAAACACAACTGTCCTAAAGTGCCCGCCATTGATGAAAAAGGAAGTAACCGTGTGACCCGTGCCACTCGCAACCTGCGCAAGACCCTCGATTCCGTCGCGGACAACAACGAAACCGCGGCCTTCGATTTGATGCGCGCTGTCGAAAAACTCAGCGATGAAGTGCTGCGCCAGCGCCTGCTCAACACCATCCACCGGCTCAACCAGGACGCCCACGAACTGCGTGAGGCCAGGGATGCGGTGGAGCGGGTGTCGGTCAAGCTGGCCTGATTCGGCGGCTTAGCCGCGCGCAAGATCATTCAAGACAATCGCTGCGCTGGCAGGCATGCTTACGGGCTGTTTGCCGATGAGCCTGTTGTCCATGCCTACTGCCTTACCGCATTACGCTTTCGCCCGTGGCGCGATTGCGATTATCCCCCTGTCGCTGGCCTGTGCCCCATGGGGCCTGCTGGCCGGTTCCCTGGCGATTGACGCCCAGTTCACCCCGCTGGAAAGCCAGGGCCTGTCGGCCATTGTGTTTGCCGGTGCGGCGCAGTTGGTGGCGATTGGCATGGTCAAGAGCGGCGCGAGCCTGATTGCCATTTTGCTCACCACCTTGCTGCTGACCTCTCAGCATCTGCTGTATGGCATGCATATGCGCAGCACCCTGTCGCCTTTGCCGGCGCGGTGGCGCATGAGCCTGGGCTTTTTGCTGACCGACGAGTTCTTTGCCCTGGTCAGCCAATACGACCGCCAGACCTTCAACCGCTGGTATGCCCTGGGCGTGGGCCTGACGTTCTACGTGGCCTGGAACCTGTTCACCCTGGCCGGCATCGTGCTCGGCAAGAGCATCCCCAACCTCGATCAACTGGGCCTGGAGTTCTCCATCGCCGCGACCTTTATCGCCTTGATCACCCCGGTGGTGCGTGATGTGCCGACGGTGGTGTGTGTGGCGGTGGCCCTGCTGTTTTCGGTGCTGCTCAGCTACTGGCACTGGGAGTCGGCGGTGGTGGTCTCGGGGTTGTTGGGCATGAGTGCAGGCTATGCCTGCAAGCGCTTGGGAGTGGGGCAGCGATGATTTTTGTGATGATTATCGGCATGGGCCTGGCGGTGTTTTTCAACCGTTATCTGTTTCTTGAGCCGCGCTTGCCGGTTCGCCTGAATCGCGGCGCCCGGGAGTTTCTCGGTTTTGCGGTGCCCGGCATGTTGACGGCGATCTGCGGGCCGATCATTTTCCTGGCCGAGCACAAGCTCAACCTGAGCCCCACCAACCCCTACCTGCTGGCCGGTATCTGCGCGGTGGCCTTGATGTTCTGGACGCGCAGCGTCTTGACCACGGTGCTATCAAGCATGGCGCTGTTCTATCTGTTTCGCTGGTTGTTGTAGGCAGTGGTACAGTCGCGTTTTTTTCAAGGAAGCGATGGCATGCGGAAGGTGGTGATAGGTGCGTTGGTCCTGGCGGCGCTGGCCGGTTGCGCAGGTTCGAAGATGAAAGACGCACGCGCAGGCGCGCCCTATAAAACCCTGGCCTCTGACAAGGCCGCGCTGGTCGTTGCCCAGTGCATCCAGTTCGGTTGGCAGGACGAAGCGGTGTTCGGCGTTGATGCCGGGGGCTTTATGGAGCCGGCGCAAGGCGGTGGTCATACGGTCTACACCACGGGCGGTGACTACTTTGTCGATGTGCGCAGTGCCGGCGCCAGCACCACCGTCAGTTACTACGCAGCCGAAGATAATTTCGCTGCCAAGCGTCGCCTGGCGGCCTTGGCGACCTGTCTGTAGTTTGTTTCCTTAGATTTCTTCAGAAATGCCCGGCGGACACACCGCCGGCTTTGCCTTAATATTCTCGCGCTCGCCCAACATCATGGCTCTTTACCAGTACATGGACGTCGAGGCCTTGTGTTGGGCGGGCACCTTTTCAGCGTGGCATATAACCCAAGTGCCAACGCCGTGGGATCTTCAGCGACAGCAGACCCAGTAGCGCCGACAGCAGGCCGCTGACCAGCAGGGCGCGAATGCCCATCTGATGCTCCAGCAAAGCGCCGATCACCGCGCCGACAAACATCCCGGCCCAGGGAATCAACTGTACGCGCCAGCCATCGCGACGCTCCCCCAGCATCCAGCGCCCCAGCCCCCGACCGAACCGCGACAACGCGCCGGTCACGTAAGTCAGCCCCACGGGCAGGCCATTGACCTGTTCCACCGCCGCATTGAGCATGCCCATGGCAATGATCGCGGCCAGCACGGCAGGCAATTGTTCGGCCAGCGGCCACGCTGCTGCCCCGCACAATAGCGTGGCAATACATAGCAACAGCGGCAACGCGTGGCGCTTGCTGATCCGACTGATGATCACACCCAGGGCGTTCCCCAGAATAAACGTCGCCACCAGCAGCGTCAGACGTCCGGTCAGCCCCAGGTCGCCTTCACTGATCGCCACCGCCAGCCGCGTGGTGTTGCCGCTCATGAACGAGACAAAATCGCCACTGGCCATAAAGCCAATGGCGTCAGTCATGCCGGCCAGTACCGAGAGGCTGGCTACCAGCGTCAGGCCAATGCGCCCGCGCCATTTGTGCTGATGCTGCAGGACGGTATTGACCAAGGGTTTCGGGGAGGAGGGCAGCACGGCGGGAGGTTCCTCAATGAGATTATCCGGCCACTACCGTAGGACGCTTTCCTCTGAACTGCAATGACTTGGAACATCTTCAGTTCACCTCCAAGCGCCAGCCCATGGCGTCCCAGGTCAGGACGTGAGTCGGCTTGAGTGCCTGCAGAAATGCCGCGTCATGGGAGACCGCAATCAGCGCGCCGCTAAACCCTTGCAAAGCCTGTTCGAAGGCCATTACCGACTCCAGGTCCAAATGGTTGGTGGGCTCGTCCAGCAGCAGCAATTGCGCCGGGGTCTTGCGCCATAAGGCAATCGCCATGGCGGCCTTCAACCGCTCGCCGCCACTGAGCTGGCCGATGGGTTGGGTTACGCGCAATGCGTCCAGTTGCAACAGGGCCAGGCGGGTGCGCAGCTCGGCTTCGGCCAGGGGCGTGTCCATCAGTTTGAGTTGTTCGACGATCGACTGCCGGTCATCGAGCAGCGTCAACTGTTGATCGAGATAGGCACAGGGTACGTGCACCGTGCAGGCGCCGCTGACCGGTTGCCATTGGCCGGCCAGCAGCTTGAGCAGGGTGGACTTGCCGCAACCATTGGGACCGTGGACTGCGACCCGTATCGGCCCACACAGGCTTGCGTTGATAAAGGTGCTCGGCGCGTGGGGAGCGAGCCAGGGCAGTTGGCAGTCGGTCAGGGTTAGCACCTGGCGGCCAGCAGGCAGGAGGGTGCCGGGCAAGGCGAGGAAGGTCGGTGTTTCGTCCACCACCCGTTCGTGGGCCGAGCGCACGCGTTCGTTCAACACCTGTTTGTGTTGCACGTGGGCGCTGCGCACGTTGCTGACGATTTCGTTGGCGGCGCCTTTCCAGCGGGATTTGGTGAAGGCATCGACGTTGGCGGTCTCGGCATGTTTACGGGCGCTCGCGGCGTGGCGCTGGAAGCTGTCGAGGTCTTTTTTCAGGCGCTGGCGCTCGCGGCGCCGATCCAGGCGGGCATGTTCCAGGGTGGCCTGGGCGGCGTGCTGCTGGGCATCGCGCTGCGCCCGGTAGTCGTCGTAGTTGCCGCCGTAGAGCCGGGCCCCGAGGGGCGACAGCTCGATGATTCGCCCCAGGGTGTTGAGCAGGCGCCGGTCATGACTGACCACCACCAGGGCGCCGCGCCAGGCGTTGAGAGTCGCCAGCAGCCAGTCGCGACCGGCGCTGTCGAGGTGGTTGGTGGGCTCGTCGAGAATCAGCAATTGCGGGGCGCGAAGTAAAGCACCTATCAGCGCGACCCTGGCCAGTTGGCCGCCACTGAGCTGTTCGGCGGGCTGGTCGGGGCTGATCTCGGCCAGGCCAGCGGCGTCCAGTGCCTGGCGCAGGCGTTCGGCCAGGTCCCAGCGATCATCAATCAGTTCCAGGTCGTCAGCCTGCGCTTGACCCCGGGCCATGCGTTCAAGGGCGGCCAGGGTTTGTGCGCAACCGCTGGCCTGGGCCACGGTCTGTCCCGGTAACAGCTCAATGGTCTGTGGGACATAGGCGATACGGGCCGATAATTTGATCACGCCACAGGACGGAACAAGCACGCCGGCCAGCAGGCGCGCCAATACGCTCTTGCCCATGCCATTACGGCCGACAATCCCGGTAGGGGTGCAATCAATAGACAGGTTGAGGTCTTCCAGCAGAATCTCGCCATTGGCGAACTGAAAACCCACGTGATGCAAGGAAACAAGTACAGGCAGCCGGTTGACGTCAGTCATCAGCACCTCCAGAACAATGTGGCACAAGCCAACAAGCGCGCCAGGCGGCTCGTTGCGTTTACATGTTGGAAGGCTTAGTTGTTCACGTCGGCGGTCGTCCTGCGGTCGGAAAGGACCGGTAGCCTAGCGCAGTTGCGTCATTTTTCCTACATCGGTGATGCCGCCGTCTGCAGTTGCTCAAGAAACATCGCCAGCCCCACCTCTTCGGCTTTCAAGCCCTTGCGCACCCTGGGCCTGGGCAGTTTCGCCAGCCCGCCCTGGCTGAAGTGCTCCAGCACCGCCGGGTGGATGTAGCACTTGCGGCACACCGCCGGGGTGTTGCCCAGTTGCCGGGCGACGTTCTTGACCATCTCCACCACATGCCTTTTGGCATCCGACTCCGGTTGCCACGCCAGCTCCCGCAACACCGCCAGGGCCAGGGCGCTGCCGGCCCAGGTGCGATAGTCCTTGGCGGTAAAGTCGGCGCCGGTGAGGCTGTGCAGGTAGGCGTTGACGTCGGTGGAGCTGACGGTACGCCGCTCGCCGTTTTCGTCCAGGTACTGGAACAGGTTCTGCCCCGGCAACTCCAGGCAGCGCTTGAGCACGGTGGCCAGGCGCCGGTCCTTGATGCTGACCTGATGCTCGACACCGCTCTTGCCACGGAACTGGAACTGGATTTCGCTGCCCTTGATATCCACGTGGCGGGTGCGCAGGGTGGTCAGGCCATAGGAGCGGTTATCGCGGGCGTATTGGCTGTTGCCGACGCGGATCAGCGTGGCATCGAGCAATAACACCACGGTGGCCAGGACCTTCTCCCGATTGAAGCCCGGTGCGTCGACTTGCGCTTGCAGTTGCTTGCGCAATTTGGGTAGCGCATTGCCGAACTGCTGCAGGCGCGAATACTTGTCACTGTCGCGCACCTCGCGCCAGCGTGGGTGATAACGGTATTGCTTGCGGCCGCGCGCATCGCGCCCGGTGGCCTGCAGATGGCCCTTGGGGTCGGCGCAGATCCACACGTCGTTATAGGCCGGCGGGATGGCGAGGGCGTTGATCCGCTGGATTTCGTCGGCGTCGGTCAGGCGTTGGCCGTGGCTGTCGAAATACTGGAACTTGCCCCGCAGTTTGCGGCGGCTCAGGCCCGGTTGGCTGTCATCAACGTAGTGCAGGTCACGGGGCAGGTCGGCAGGCACGGTGGAGTCGGGCATGGGGCAAAGTCCTTGGCAATAAATCAGGCCGGTATGGCTGATTGACCGCAGCGTTGCGCCGTCCGTTCAAGCCAGTACCGCGACCGCCTTGATCTGTGCCCACAGTGCCTGCCCTGGATGCACGTGCAACTGGTCCCGCGAGTAACGGGTGATCCGCGCCAGTAACGGCGTGCCCGCAGCATCCAGCCGCACCAGCACATGGGCACTGTTATCGGCAGGGATCTCCTGGATCACGGTCACGGGCAAGCAGTTGAGAATACTGCTGTGCTCCCCGGGTTGCAGGCTGAGGCTGACATCCCGGGCGCGGACCTTGAACCGCAAGTGTTTGCCCGGCGCCAGCGGTGTATGGGCCACGCGCATTTGCAATGGGCTGTCGGGCAATTGCAGGGTCAGCAACTGGTAGTGGGCGTCGTGGCTGCTGACCGTGCCGTTGATCACCACGCCGGCATCGTCGCCCAGGGCCAGCGGCAGGTCGAGCCGCGCCAGGGTTTCGCCAATCGGGCCGCTGGCCAGGGCCTTGCCCTCGCTGAGCAGGACAATGTGATCGGCCAGGCGCGCCACCTCATCCTGGGCATGGCTGACGTACAGCACCGGGATTTCCAGTTGGTCGTGCAGGCGCTCCAGATAGGGCAGGATCTCGCCTTTGCGCTGGCTGTCGAGGGCAGCCAGGGGTTCGTCCATCAGCAGCAATTGCGGGCTGGTGAGCAGGGCACGGGCGATGCCGACGCGCTGGCGCTCACCGCCGGACAAATGCTCGGGATGGCGATCCAGCAGGTGGCCAATGCCCAGCAGTTGCGTGGCCTGGATCATGTCCACGCGGCGCTGGGCCTTGGGTATACGCTTGAGGCCGAACTCCAGGTTGGCCAGCACCGACAGGTGGGGAAACAGGCTGGCCTCCTGGAATACATAACCGAGGGCACGTTTGTGCGGCGGTACAAACACCCCGTTACGGCTGTCTTGCCAGACCTGCTCGTTGATTTGCACAAACCCATCACCGGCCCGCTCCAACCCGGCAATGCAGCGCAGGCAGGTGGTCTTGCCCGAGCCGGAGTGCCCGTAGAGCGCGGTGACGCCACGCCCCGGCAGCCTCAGGTCCACGTCCAGGGCAAAGCCGGAATACTGCAGTTGCAGGCGCACCTCGATCATCGACATCAGCTCCAGCCCGCTTTGGTTTTACGGCTGGAGTAGAGCGCCAGCAACACCAGGAAAGAAAACACCACCATGGCCCCGGCCAGCCAGTGGGCTTGGGCGTATTCCATGGCTTCGACGTGATCGTAGATCTGCACCGAGACCACCCGGGTCTTGTCGGGAATATTGCCGCCGATCATCAGCACCACGCCAAACTCACCCACGGTATGGGCAAAACCGAGGATTGACGCGGTGATAAAACCGGGCCGGGCCAGGGGCAGGATCACCGTGAAAAAGGTATCCCAGGGGTTGGCCCGCAAAGTGGCGGCGACTTCCAGGGGGCGACTGCCGATGGCCGAGAACGCGTTCTGCAATGGTTGCACCACAAACGGCATGGAATAGATCACCGAGCCAATCACCAGGCCGGCGAAGCTGAAGGTCAGGGTGCCCAGGCCCAGCCATTGGGTGAACTGCCCGAGGTAGCCATGGGGGCCCATGGTCAGCAGCAGGTAGAAGCCAATCACCGTGGGCGGCAGCACCAGCGGCAGGGCCACGATCGCGCCGATGGGGCCGCGCCACCAGGAGCGGGTGCGCGATAGCCACAGGGCAATCGGAGTGCCGATGACCAGCAGAATCACGGTGGTCAGCGACGCCAGTTTCAGGGTCAACCAGATCGCAGAAAAATCGGCACTCGATAGGGGCATTTACAGTTGATAACCGTAGGATTTGATAATCGCGGCAGCTTTTGGCCCCTTGAGGTAGTCAACCAGCGCCTTGGCGGCCGGGTTGTCCTTGCCTTTATTGAGGATCACCGCGTCCTGTTTGATCGGGTCATGCATCTGGCCAGGAACGATCCACGCCGAGCCGCTGCTGACTTTGCCGTCTTTATAGATCTGCGACAAGGCGACAAAGCCCAACTCGGCATTGCCGGTGGACACAAACTGATAGGCCTGGGTGATGTTCTGGCCTTCGACCAGCTTGCTCTTGACCTGGTCGGTCAGGCCCAGCTTGGCCAGCACCTGGGTGGCTGCGAGGCCGTAGGGGGCGGCTTTCGGGTTGGCGATGGACAGGTGCTGGTATTGGTTTTTCTGCAGCACATCGCCCTTGGCATCCACATAACCTTCCTTGGCCGACCACAGCGCCAGGGTGCCGACGGCATAGGTGAAGCGCGAGCCCTTGACGGTGTCGCCTTCGCTCTCGAGCTTTTGCGGGGTGCTGTCGTCGGCACTGAGGAATACCTCAAACGGCGCGCCGTTCTTGATCTGGGCGTAGAACTGCCCGGTAGCCCCGTAGGCGGCGACCAGGGTGTGCCCGGTGTCTTGTTTGAAGTCGGCGGCGATGGCCTGTATAGGGGCGGTGAAGTTGGCGGCGACGGCTACCTGGACTTCATCGGCGTGGGCCGAGCCCAGGGTGAAGAGGGCAAGCAGGGTGGCCAGGCCTGGGGCGCGAATCATCATGCAGCAGCTCCTTGGGGTGCCGACGTGGCGGCTTGTTATAGGTAATCGCTATGTATGGGAATATATAGCGCTTCGCCATCGTCGGTACAGTGCAAAGTTGTCTCAGGGGCTCAGCGCTTATTAAGTTGCGCCAGGGCCTGCCGGGCCAGGTTCAGCGTCAGCTCGCGGGTGGACAGGTCCTGCCCCAGGCGCAGCGCCTGGCCGGCCCACAGGCTACTGAAGTCGGCTTCATCCAGGGCGCGCAAAGGCATCAAGGCACCGCCGGCCAATGGAAACGCCGGCGCCGCTGGGTTGATCGGCCCCAGTTCGCGCATCACCCGATTGACGATCCCCCGCGCCGGGCGCCCGGTGAACAGGTTGGTCAGGGCCGTTTCGCTGGCCTGGGCGCTGTGCAATGCCTGATGGTGGGCGGGGGTGATAGTGGCTTCGGGCGTGAACAGATAGGCCGTGCCGATCTGCACCGCCGAGGCGCCAAGGGCGAACGCGGCAACCATGCCCCGTGCATCGCCAATCCCACCGGCCGCGATCACCGGCACACTGACCGCATCGACGATCTGCGGCACCAGGGCCATTGTGCCAATCTGGCTGGTGAGCCGATCGCTGAGAAACATCCCGCGATGCCCACCGGCTTCATAGCCCATGGCAATGATTGCATCGCAGCCGTGCTGCTCCAGCCAGATCGCTTCTTCGACGGTGGTGGCCGATGACAGCACTTTTGCCCCGGTGGCCTTGACCCGGTCCAGCAGGGCTTTTTCCGGCAGGCCGAAGTGGAAACTGACTACCTCGGGGCGGAACTCTTCCACCACTTCGCAACTGGCAGTGTCGAATGGGGCGCGGTTGGAGACCGGGGTCGGTGCGTCAAAATCGGCCCCCAGTTCACGGTAGTAGGGCTCCAGCATCGCCTTCCACTGGCGGTCACGTTCGGGGGCAGGGACTGGTGGCTGATGGCAGAAGAAATTGACGTTCAACGGTCGGGCACTGGCCTGGCGAATGGTGCTCAGCGCCTGGCGCAGTTGCTCGAGACTCAAGGTGGCCGCCGGCATGGAGCCGAGGGCGCCGGCCTGGCTTGCGGCAATCACCATCTGCGGGCTGGTGCTGCCGGCCATGGGGGCCTGGATGATCGGCAGGTCAATGCCCAAGAGGTCAATAATCCGCGTATCTGGCCAGGTGCTCATGGTTCGCTTCTCCAGTGGTGGAACGCCCGGGGAGGGCTGCCCGGCATTTTTAACAGGGGCGGCCGGGGCAAGGCCAGTCTGTATTATTCACTGGACGCCGGCGCCTGTTCATGCACGGAGCGGCGTTCGCGCTGGAGCAATTGCTGCTTGCGCTCCACCCCCCAGCGGTAGCCCGAAAGATGACCATCGCTGCGTACCACGCGGTGACAGGGAATCGCCACGGCCAGGCGATTGGCGCCGCACGCCTGGGCCACGGCGCGAAAGGCGCTGGGCGCGCCGATGCGTTGGGCAATCTCGGCATAGCTGGCCGTGCTGCCTAACGGAATGTCGCGCAGGGCCTGCCAGACACGCTCCTGGAACGCGGTGCCGCGCAGGTCCAGGGGCAGGTTCAGGCCAAGGGCGGGCGCTTCGATAAAACCCACCACTTGGGCAATCAACTGTTCAAAACCGGGGTCGGCGCCGATTAGATTGGCCTGCGGGAACTGGTCCTGCAGGTCGCGCGCCAGTTGGTCCGGGTCGTCGCCCAGGAGGATCGCGCAGACCCCGCGATTGCTTTGCGCCACCAGAATCGCCCCCAGGGAGCACTCGCCGATGGCAAAGTGGATATCGTTATGGATGCCGCCGGCCTTGTAGTCGCTGGGTGTCATGCCGAGCAACTGGTCGGCAGACGCATAGAAGCGGCTGTTGGAGTTGAAGCCTGCGTCGTACAGCGCGTCGGTCACCGACTGGTTGTCCTGCAGGTGAGCCCTGACCTTGCGTGAACGATGGGCCCGCGCATAACCCCGCGGCGTCAGCCCGGTCAGGGTCTTGAATACGCGGTGGAAGTGGAAGGGGCTCAGGCCGGCGCCGTTGGCCAGGTCTTCCAGGGCGGGCAGGGTCTCGGCCTGTTCGATATGGCGGCAGGCAGCGGCGACCAGGTGCGCATGGCGTTGCGCGACCTGGGTCTGATCGGCCGAGGTGCGTTTATTGGGGCGGTACCCGGCGGCTTCGGCTTGCTGCGGGGTGTCGAAGAACTCGACGTTCTTGCGCAGCGGCTGGCGTGCGCTGCTGCTGGGGCGGCAATACACCCCGGTGGTCTTGACCCCATAGACGAAGGTCAGGTCGGCCGTAGCGTCACGGGCAACAATGGCCGCCCAGCGCAGATCATCTTCAGTGCTCATGGCAATAGCTCGGCAATGGATCAGTGGCCAGGATAATCACCGGGGAGGGGCCGCACACTCCGTTGCTTGCGGTTGAATTCACCGGGCTCAGCCGGCCGTGCGAAACGTCAGGTTGATCCGTTGTGGCCCCATGCGCGGGTGCGCGCCTTCCTTGATCGGCAGCACCCCATGAAAACGCAGGCGGTCAACGCCGCCCCAGACCGCCACGTCACCATGGAACAGTGAGATCTTCTGCGTCTTGTCACTGCGTTGATGGCCGCCAAACAGAAACACCGCCGGCAGGCCCAGGGACAGCGAGACCACTGGCGCGTTGTAGTCGCGCTCGTTCTTGTCCTGGTGCAGGGACATCCTCGCACCCGGCACATAGCGGTTGATCAGGCAGGCGTCCGGCGCAAAACCGTCGAAGCCCGCAGCGCTAGCCGCGTTGATCGCCAGTTCGCGCAACACCGCCGGCATGCTCGGCCAGGGCTGCTGGCGCTCGGGGTCGAGGGGGCTGTAGCGATAGCCCTGGGGGCTGGTGGTCCAGCCCAGTGCGCCGCAACTGCTCAGGGCCGCCGACATGGTAAAACCACCGGGGGTGACCATATGCCGGAACGGGGACTGGACCAGGACGGCACGCAGCTCGGGCAAGACACGTTCAAGCCAGGGCAGGGCATAGCCCCTGAGGACGCAGGATTGTTCGCCGATTTGCTCGCGACGGGCCGGTTGCTGCAAGGCCTCGTCGCTGAACAGGTCGCCGGTGGAATGAGGGTCCATGTTGCACAATCACTCCGCTGCTGGGGATGGTTTACAGGGCCTTGCTCACGGTGATCTCAGTGATTTCGTCACTGGCATCGTGGATTTTCGCCAAGGCCGCCTGGGCCTCTTCGGTGCTGGCCGACTGCAGTTGGGCAAATTCAAAACGGCGTTCGCCGTTGAGCTTGTACTTGATGACGTATTTGGTGGTCTGGTTCACGGGCATTCCTGTGGTGTAAGGCAGCGCAATCAGCTGAGTTTGGTGCTGGTGCGGCGAACAATGCGGATTTTATGGGACAAGGCCGGCTTGCGGGTAACGCTGATGGCACGGCGTGTCACCACATCCAGGGTGATGTTCCAGAACCCGGTGCTTGGCGCGGTGATCTTGGCCGGGAATTTGTCGAACGCGCCACCGTGATACGTGTGGCGACCACCATTTTTGAAGCTGCGGAAATTCGCATCGCTCATCAGGCGGATATTGCAGGTCTGCGAGCATTCAATGACGACAATGTCCCCTTCGTTCAAGTGTTCGCGCTGGTGGATGAATTTCATGGGGGGGTGTCTCCAGAAGGGCTTTTTCTGAAAAATCAGAACGATACGTGGGTTAAGATGGAGTTTATCAGCCCCAGCACGTTTATTATCGGGTCGTCGTCGGCGTCTTCGACAATTTAAAACAGTTATTTACCGATATATCAGGGATAAATCCTACGTTGGCGGGAGAAAAATACCATCTTCGCTGTCGTAGGGTCTTTATCGGAGGTTTTGTATGAAGTGGAGTGTATTGGTTCTGGCCCTGGCAATAGGTGGATGTGCTTCGGTTTCAGACATCAAGCAGACACCGCCAACCCTGGCGGTTATCTCCGGGAAAAAACCGCAGGAATACGCGGCGTGTGTGGTGCAGAAACTGTCGGCGACCCGTCGCCCGTCGCAGATCGAGCCGCTCAAGGAAGGTGTGCGGGTAATTGTGCCGCAGAAATTTTCGGCTGACCCGTCGGCCATTTTCGAGATTGAAGACCGCTCCAGCGGTAGCAGCATCAAGCTCTACGAGAGCATGTCCAATGTGCCGATTCGTCCGGGTGATGTGAAGAAAGCTGCGGAAGACTGCATTTCCGGCTGAGTCCACCTCACCGCTCATACGCGATCAACTCCGATCAAGAAGCCTGGCCTGCGCTTGCAGTGCCGGGCTTTTTATTGCCTGAAATTTCTTAGCCAGCGGTTGTGACTGTCAGCCCATTACCCTACCATTTGTAGGCTTATGCATTGTAGGTCTAAGCATATAACTATAAAAATGGAGTCGTGATGATGTCTGTGGAGAGAGTGTTGATGGGTGGCGCCCTGCTGCTCATGCTCGGCAGCGCGCAGGCGCTGGAGGGCAAAAAGGTGTTCAATGAAGGTGGCGCGCAGCCTGGCGCGGCGGCTTGCATGGCGTGCCATGGCGCCGATGGCCTGGGGCTGGCGGCTGCGGGGTTTCCGCGGCTGGCGGGGTTGCCGGAGGCTTACCTGAGCAAACAACTGCATGACTTCCAGAGTGGTGCGCGCAGCAACCCGGTGATGACGTCGCTGGCCAAGGCGCTTACCGATGAAGAAATCGCCGCAGTGACCCAGACGCTGGCGGCGATGCCGGCGCCGGCCGTGCAAACCGGCCATCGCAGCATGGCCCCGACCAATCCCACCGAAAAACTGGCACTGCAGGGGGCCTGGGAGCGGCAGATTCCTGCGTGTGTCAGTTGCCATGGCCCTGCAGGTGTCGGCGTTGGCGAGGCGTTCCCGCCGCTGTCCGGGCAATCTGCCGCCTACCTGGCCGCCCAGCTCAATGCCTGGCGCAGTGGCACCCGGCACAATGATCCCAATGACCTGATGGGCCATGTGGCCAAATCCCTCACGGATGACGAAGTGCAGGGGATTGCCGGTTATTTCGCCTCCTTGCCTGGCCAGGAGGTCAAGCCATGAAGAACCTGTCATTTGCACCCGTGCTGGTCGCGTTGATCAGTGTGCCAGCGTTGGCCGCACCGATAGCCATGGAAGATCAGTCGCAACTGCAGGTGCCGGCTGCGGTGCCTGCCACCACGGCGTTCCAGCCACCTCAGGCAAGCGAGTTGCCCGACAATGCCTACGGCAAGTTGGTGATGCAGGGTTATGCGTTGTTCGTCGATACCAAGCGCCTGGCGCCGCAGTTTGTCGGCAACGGTCTCAATTGCAGCAACTGCCACCTGGATCAGGGGCGCCTGGCCAACTCCTCGCCGCTGTGGGGGGCTTACCCGATGTACCCGGCCTATCGAAAAAAGAATGACAAGGTCAACTCCTTCGCCGAACGCTTGCAGGGTTGCTTCCAGTTCAGCATGGACGGCGGCACGCCACCGGCAGCCGACAGCCCTGAGATTGCCGCGCTGTCGACCTACGCTTACTGGCTGGCGAGCAAGGCGCCGCTGGGCGTGGAGTTGCCTGGGCGTGGTTACCCTGATGTGCCACAACCGGCCAAAGGCTACAACCTGGCGCAAGGGGCCGAGGTGTACAAGGCACAGTGTGCGGTGTGCCATGGCGGCGAGGGGCAGGGGCAGAAGGTCGGTGATAGCTACGTGATGCCACCGTTGTGGGGCAAGGACTCCTATAACTGGGGCGCCGGTATGCACCGGATCAACACGGCGGCCTCCTTTATCAAGCACAACATGCCGCTGGGCAAGGGCGGTAGCTTGAGCGACCAGCAGGCCTGGGACGTGGCGGCCTACGTCAACCGCCATGAGCGCCCCCAGGATCCGCGCCTGGTGGACGGCTCGGTGGAGAAGACCCGCGTCAAGTTCCACGCCAATGATGGCGTGAATCTGTACGGGCAAACGGTTGATGGCGTACTGATTGGCCAAGGCATCCGTTAAACTATCCGCCGACCACAAAAAATGCCGCTCAAACCCCGGGGTTTGAGCGGCATTGTCATTCTGGAAAGCAATTATGAAACGTGAACGCGTCAGAGAGCGGCATGCAGAGGGTCACATCTCTGCGACCCATGTGATTCAAAATCCGGCCAATTCGGGGGAGTGGATTGTATTTTTCAAGAAAAGCGGCGGGCGCAGCTTTTTCCTGGTGGATGACCAGGACGAGGTCGAATCCTTTGCGAAACTGGATGACCTGATCGATACCATTCGTAGCCTGGGCATCAAGTTCGCCGAGATTCACATGTAACCGCCCGGGGTTACTTGCAGACCACCACCACACTGCGGCCCTTGAAATTGCCCACGTCCACGCCCAGGGTCTTGTCGCTGTCCTGCAAGGCCGGCGTGCCTTCGGTACCGACGATGCGGTAACCGGTGCCTGCGCAGGATGCATCGGCTTTTTCATAGCAACTGGCCCAAGAGTTGGCCTCGCCCGAGCAGTCGATGGTCAGGCCTTGTTCGCCATTTTTCAGATAGATATCAGATGTGGTGGTGCAGCCGGCAAGCGCCAGTACCGAGATCAGTGCCAGGATTTTGTTCATGAGTTGGGTCGTCGTCGAGGGTGTTGGAGGGGCGCTGACACTGTCGTGGGGCGTTGGCGCGAGAGTATAGCGAACTGCCACTTAATGCGCAGTCTCAGAAACAAAGTCTGCGACTGCGCCCCCGCGATGTGTCCGGCCCTGGCCTTTTGCGTGTGTCATGGCACACCCATCACGAGTACACCGCTGCCGCTGACGGGGCCTGGGGTGGGCAGGGAGCCGGCTCGCCGGACGAGGGTAAACGTCACATCGTCGCCGCCCACGCTATTGGTAATACTGGACAGGAAGGCGCCGCCGACCTGGACGGCCGTTGCGCTCCTTACGAGTGCCGTGCCGACATCCGGGTTGCTCATCAGCAGCAGCCTGGAGTCGAACGATGAAGGGGTACCTTTGTAGGTAATGGTGATCGGCGTGGTGATCCCCGGGTCCGGGCACGCGTAGGTGAGTCGGCGGTCACGGCGAACGGTGGTTGTCAGCGGGTCGGTGCCGATTGCCCTTTGGTGTACATCGCCGAAGTCGATCTCGATCGGGTTGTTATTGTTGATCGTGCAGGTTGACGGGGAAATGGTGAAGTCGTTGGCGGCGGTATAAGTGACCGTGAGTTGCGGTCGGGTGCCGTCGAAATTGTTCGAGCTGGTGAGGCGCAACAGGCCGAGGGTGTCTCCTGTGCGCACATCAATAGGATTGGAGGGATCGTTACGCACCAGAATATAGGGGGTGATATTGATCGGGTAGCCGATCCCGTTGTTGGGCATGGTGGCCACGCGGATACCCGCCGGAACCGGCGTATCGAGGAAGCTGCCATTGATGCGCAAACCGCTCCTTTCCCGGGTGAATTTGGGGCCGGACGTCCAGGGTGTTCCCGAGGCATTCCCGGTTGCCCAGTAATCCTCCCCCCAAACGGGGCCTGCGCCGGCGGTAAACCGACATTCGAGCCGGGCGCCCTCCATCAGAATCCTCACGCGATCTGTATCGAGCCGTACGTCTACGGGGACGGTCAGGTGGGTCACCCGCGCCCACTCCCCACCATTGATCCGGCAATCGACAGCCAGCGCGGCCGAACTAACGCTAATCAGCAGGAGAAGCACCATGGCTTCATATAGTCGTTTCATCTTGATCTCTCGTTGCTTCTCTACGCAGGCGCTGTCCAGCGAACAATCAGTCGCTGTAAACCTGGTTGGCCTGAAAGCCTATGGGTATCAATCGGTTTTTTGAGCCTACGAACTACGGGTAGTCCAGGGTAAAAGTAGAGGTCGCGGTGTAGGCGCCATGGCCAATGCTCTGGTCCCTGATGGCATTCGGCTCACCCTGTACATAGGCTTTGAGCTCAATAACGTTGCTGCCATTACGCAACACCTGTTCGTCGCTGAC
The DNA here is from genome assembly GCF_030687335.1 of Pseudomonas sp. FP818. NCBI lineage: Bacteria > Pseudomonadati > Pseudomonadota > Gammaproteobacteria > Pseudomonadales > Pseudomonadaceae > Pseudomonas > Pseudomonas sp. FP818. The sequence continues at coordinate 2,649,183 of NZ_CP117427.1, forward strand.
TGTATTCAGAGGCAATGGCTTTTGGCTCGGTGTCTCGATACCGATGCCAATGCCTGAGGCACCACTCCCTGCGTCCAGCGCGAGCAATCCGGGCAGCGCCGGGTTTTCCCTGCCGCCGAACGTGATGGTGACCGTGTTGCTGATCGTGGTGTTGCAATCTTCCAGGTGCAGCTTGAAACCCCGACCCTGGGAGCGGGTGTTGATGTAGAGATGCTTGCTGGTCAGGTCCCAGAGCTCCAATGTGATGGCCTCGTCGCCTGGACGGATAGTGCAGGCCTCTTCCACCAGGTTGCCCTTCAAGCGCAGGTTGTCCGCCGCTTGCCCCTCGGGGGTCAGGCCGGTGGTCAGCAGTAAGGCCAGCCCTGCACTTGGCCAGCCCTTGTAAATCGTTTCGTGTCCCATGGACGCATCTCCTACTCGTATTCGGCCAGCAACGTAGCCACCGCCGTAAACTGTGCAGGGGACAGCGTGGTGCCTGGCTGTTTGACGGGAACAACCTCCAATGCCGGCGGTGACGACAGGGTGATGTCCAGCGGTGTGTTGAGTGGAAACGGCTGGTCATTCTGGAAAATCCGGATCCCCAGTGCAGGCACATTGGTTTGCAATGCGGCGCCGTCAAACCCTGTCGCCGTGCCCCTGATACTCAACTTAAGCTCCCACGGCAGCGTGGCGGGGGCACAATTGATGGTGTAGCCGAGCCCGCGACGGTACTTCACTCCGTCGACCCGCTTGACCCCGACATCCCCAAAATCGACTTCAATGCTATTGCCTGCGTTGATCGTGCAGGGCGGCGGCTCGTTCAGCGTGCCGCTGAATGTCAGGTTGGCCAGCGCATTGCTGCAAAGGCCGATGGAACACAAGGCGAGCAATGCTCGCTGCTGGCAACGGGTCATTGATCGCTCCTTTTCATTGGTACTCGATGACAAGGGTGGCGGCGGCATCAAACACCCCTCCTGTCAGACTGCTGCCCGCGCGTTTGACAGGCACGGCCTGCACGATCGGAAAGTTTGGATAGGTAAACCTCACAGCCGTATTCAGCGGCCAGTCGGCGTCATTCACGAACAGCTTTACCCCAAGATCGGCCTTGCGGGTGCCGAGCACGCGACTGTCAAACGCCGCTCCGGTGCCCTTGAGTTCCAGGGTCATCGCGTTGCTGAAGGGCGAGTCGCATGTCACGGTGTAAGGCACGCTTCGACGATAATTGACCCCGTCAACCCGTGATGTCAGGAGGTTATTGCCAAACGGCACATCGAGCGTGCTCCCGCTGTTGATGACGCATGGCGGCGGGGCGATGATTTGTGCCCGGATGATCAGATTGGTATCGGCCGACACTGCTTGGCCTGCCGCCCACACCAGGGCGCCGGTAAGAATGGCCTGCGCGCCGATTGACTTAGCCATTGTTTTGCCCTTAGTCATAATTGAGCCTGAAATCCACTACGGCGCGAAATGCCCCGCTGGTCAGTGGTGCAGAGGTGCGCGTAGGCTGAACATTCCAGGTCCGGGTGCTGCTGCCCAATGCCAGAAACAGTGGTTCGCCCCTGGAGCCCAGCCGTACATCCCGCCCCACGTCATCGGTCAGGCGCAGGCCCATCCCGGTGATGCCTTGTACTTTGACCAGCCGCGGATCATCGTTATCGGCAGGGGCGACAAACGTCACCGACAGCACTGGTTGAAAGGCACTCCACGCCAGGTTCCCCGTACGTTCGCTACGGATGCTGCCGGCGGTGCGCTGGCAATCGGTAAAATGCAGCTGGAATGCCACAGTTGTTGCCTGGTCGCCCGGCCGCTGCAATTGGCTGGTGGACACGGCGCCCAGGTCAATCGTCTGGTGCAGTGACGTCATCTCCAGGCTGCAAGGGGTCTCATGCATGGCCCCGTTAATGTTCAGCAGCCCATTCATGCCCTCGATATCATCCTCGGCGTGTGCGCCCCCCACCAAGGCAAAGGCCAACAACAGGCCGCCCAAGACCTTCCCATTGTGCGATTTCATGATGTTCTCCCGCGGCAGGTGCTACTCATTTGGGCGGTGGGGTTTGTGAGCTGACCTTGCAGGTTTCACCACTGCAGGTGAAAGCCAGCAGTGGGCGACCACCGTAGTCGTTGACGTAGGAGAAGTAGGGTGTAGTACCGAGTGTGTCGGCCGATGGCCCCAGCGTCAGCGCGCCTTTGGGCGGTACCATCACCGGCTCGAAGCCCGGTACGGTTTTGCCGTCCCTGCTGCTGCGCGCATCCACCAGGGTCACGTAGTAAGGCGTTGGGTTATTCACCTGATAACTGGCGCCTATGCGGGTCAGGGTCAGCTTTTCCTGCCAGGGGGTGGATAGGTCTTGCTGGCTCGGCGCAATGGCTTGCGGCCGGTAGAACAGTTTGATTCGGGTCTGCAGGGCGATTTGCAGGGTATTGGATTTATCACTGCGCGGCGGGATCTCCCTCAAATTGAAGTAGTAGACCGTCTCGCGATCCTGCGGCAGCATTTTTGCCGCCGGCAATGCCTGGACTTTCACCTGGCTCTGTTTCCCCGGCTCCAAGCGCTGAACCGGGGGTAACACGATCAGGGGAGTGGTGATTTTCGTGCCCGCTTCATCCTCGATCCAGCCCTGGGCCAAATACGGCAATTGGGTGTTGTTATTGGTGATGTTCACGCTGGTGGCCTGTTTGCCACCATCGAAAATCACTCGGGTGCGGTCCAGGCCGACCGCGGCATTTACACTCGGGCTCAAGCCCAGTGCCAGCAGGGCGAAGGCCGGAAGAGGGAGGCGCGTCTTGAGCGTCATGAGGATGTGTTCTCCGTATCGGTAGGCTGCCCGCTCAGTACCGGCGGCACGGGCAAGGATTGATCAGTAGCGGTCTTGCGGCAGCTCAATTGCAGGGCATCGGTCAAGCCATCAGCAGGCAAAACGACAGGGAGCGTGAGGATGCACTGCTCGGCACCTCCCCAACTGACGGCCATCTGCCCGCCGGCCTGTATGCCGCTCAGATAGACATGGCCGTCGTCATTCACAATCCCGGTATCCTGCTGTTTCATGTTCTTGACCTGCGCGCCGAACGGCGGTGAGTTGCCATCCTCCAGGCGAAGAACCGCCATGGCTTTCTCGCCGGCAATCACGTCCAGTGAGCGGTAGCCGATAGCCCCTTCGGTCAGTGTCAGTTGCGTCACCGATTGAGTGGCTTCGACATTGTTCGGCAGGCTCTCCAGGTCGACGCTGGCCGCCGTACGCTGATAGCTGCTGATATCCGAGATAACCGCCTTGCCAAAGGCATTGCTGCGGCTTGGGCTGCCGTAACCCCGCACAGGCACATCAGGTACGCCGCCGGTGTCGACCATCAGGCGGGTTCCGCCCGTGCTGTTGGTCCGGTGCAGCGCAGCGCCGTGAGACGTAAGCGTGCCACCGCCGCGCGCAGACACGCCGAGGCTGCTGTTACCGGATTGTTGGCTGGCGCTGAGGTCGATATCGGCCTGATCGCCCATGTGGGTCAGATAGCCGCTGGCAGAGCTATCGCTTGCACGGAGTTGGTAGCTATTGCGCGCATCAAGGCGATCACTGAAGCGCGACGAAAAACTGTTATCGCCCGCGGCCCGGTAGGCATCCAGCGACAGCGTGCCGGTGCGCCCCAGCGGCAGGCTGACGGTCAGCGCCGCACCGTTATCCTTGTAGCTGTATTCCAGGGTGCGATAGATGTTCAGGGACAGGCTCATGTTTTTCACGGTGCCCACATTGAAATAACGTGACACGGACATGTTCCAGCGCTGCGTGTGTGGCCGGTCCCAATAGGTTTGTTTGTTGTAACTGGCGTAGACCGTGGCCCCAAGGTCGCGAAACTGCTTATTCACCGTGGCCGTATAAAGGGCCTTGCTCCCGCCGATAGGCTTCCAGTCATCAATGCGTTCACCGTCCTCGTTGTACCCCCCGCGCCCGCCGAGTTCGCCATTCAAACCGTAATGCCGAGCGTTGAGGTATTCACTCATGCTCAGGAAGCCCTTCTCGGAAAACCGGTAGCCGGCGAAGGTTATCTGGCTGTCGTACTGCTCAAAGTGCTTGGAGTATTGGAGGCGGTAGGATTTACCCGCGAGCCGCTCATTCCAGACGGTTGCCTGGGACTGGGTGACATCCAGCGACAGGGCCCCGAACGCGAGCAGGTCACGCCCAGCGCCGACGGACAGCGCATGGTAGTTGTTATCCGTGATCCCGCCGCCAAACAGCGACCAGCCGTTGCTGACCCCCCAGGAGAACTCGCCGGTCCCGAAAAAATCACCGTCACCGTTGTACTGGAGGTTGGACGGTCGTCCCGTTGCCAGCTTGTAGCGAACCTGGCCGGGGCGTGTCAGGTAGGGAACACCCGCCGTATCTAGCTGGAAGCTGTGGACCGAGCCGTCCTGTTCTTCCACCCGCACATCCAGCGAGCCGGACACGGCATCGTTAAGATCCTGAATGCGAAAGGGGCCTGCCGCGACCAGGGTTTCATACAGCACACGGCCTTGCTGGCTGACGACGACTTTTGCATTGGTTTTCGCCACTCCGACGACTTCCGGAGCGTAGCCACGCAAGTTGGGGGGCAGTTGGTTTTCATCCGAACTGAGTGCGGCGCCGGTAAAGCGGAAACTGTCGAACAGGTCCGAATACAGGTAGTTCTCTCCCACCACGAGGCGCGACTTCAGCGCAGGAATTGCGCGATAGGCGTAGTAGCGCGTCCAGTCCAGTTTCTGGTCCTTGGCTTCGCCCTCACGGCGTCTCTCGAAACGCCCCTGCCAGTCTGCCCTGAAGCGCCAGGCCCCGGCGTTCGCGCCGAGCGTTCCGTTCCCACTCAGGTTGTTGCGGTTGCCGCGATTGTTTTGATAGTTGGACTGCGCTGTGATGCTGTAGTCCGCCAACAGCCCCGGCACACCTTCATCCCAGCGCGAGGGCGGGTCCCAATTGATGTCGCTGTATTCGAGATAAGCCTGGGGGAGGTTGATTGTCAGCGTCGAGGTGGCCAGATCCCCACTCACTTCCATGCCTGGCAGCCCTTGGATATCCAGGCACTGCCCGTTATTCCACCAGGTGAGTTTTGCTGCGCCGGACGCCTTGAGGCCAAGCTGTTCGACGAGATCGGGGGACAAACAGGCCTGGCTGCCCTTGGGATCATTATCGGGGGGATAGAACACCACCGACTGCTCAGCAATAGGCTGGGCATTGACCTGCACCACCATTGAGTAGGTGCCGGGCAGAATAAACCCGCTGCGCGCAAATCGGGACAAGTCAATATTGGTGCGATCATTCAGATCGAGAACATCCGTATTGAACTCGATATCCCCGCTGGCCATTGCAGTTCCAGCCAGTGACATCAACCCGCTAAATAGGCCTGGACGCAGCGAATATTTGACCTTCGACGTATTCAACATGAAAAAACGACTCATCAATGTTCAAAAATATTCCAGCTTGAACCGCACGGCGGCACCGTGAGCGCCAGGCATCAGCGGCAGCCCGTTGCCGACCAGGCGAAGCGTGTAGTGCAGTGTCATGTCGCCTTCTGCCAACGGCAGCAACGGCATCGGCTCACCCGGAATGCTCTCCTGGCCGGCCGCATCCCAAATATGCAGGGCGACCCCCTGTGAACCACCAAAGGCAGCAAAGGAGCGACCGTCTCTATCGCGGGCACCGTCAAAGGTCACTTGCAGGTGCTGCCAATCCGGCAGGTTCACATCCGGGCGTGACGGGTCAGGGCGGGTCAAGGAGCAATTGACCAGGCGCAACTGGAAGGGGTGAGGTTCACCTATCGCACTGCGCAGCAGCCGGCCTATGGGCTCGGGTGGCATCTCGATGGTTTGATCGGCACTGACCAGTTCCAGCCCGCAAGCGGAGTCAATGACTTCTCCTCCCAGGGTGACTAACCCCTCACCTTGCGCCGCCGCATTCGCGAAAACGCAAGGGCTGATGAGCACCGTCAATGAAGAGGCAATGGCGAAACTCAGGAATGTTTTCACCTGTATCTCCCGTCAGAGTCCCCCGCCACCCGAAGTGGCGGGGGCCGTACTTACTGATAGGCCAGGGTGAAATTGGTCACCGCGCTGAAATCACCAGGCACGATCGTGCCGGTGGCGGCACCTTGTACATAGGCACCAAACTCCAGGGTGTTGTTACCGACGGCAATGGCTTGCGGGGTCGTTGCGACACCCAGCTCAATGGGCTGGCTGCCATGGGTCATCATGATGCCGATACCGCCCGCGCTACCCACTGTGCCCAACCCGCCCGGGACAACGCTTGAGGGCGCGCCCGTGAATGTAGTCGTCACCGTATTATCAGTCAGGCCTGCCAGGTCGCAGCCTTCAAGTTCAATCAGAACGCGCCGGGCTTCAGATTTCCCCCCTGTCTGCAATTGATGTTTGGCGATCGCGCCAAGATGAACGGTTTGATCTACGGAGTCAGGCTTAATGGAACAAGCACCCGAGTGGACCGACCCTTCGAACGTAACTGTCCCATCTGCCGCATGAGCGGCAGAGATCGCGCCAGCAAATAGTCCGATAGTTAGCAGTGCAGTTTTAAAATTATTTTTCATTTGCAGGTACCTACAGAGTAAGTGTTGTTGAGAAGTCCGGCCGCAACTGTGCGTAGGACCTATTAAAAAGCGGTTATGAAGTGTGCAGTTAAGTGTCCAGGTTTCAGTGCTTTGGATTTCTCCTCTTCTCTTGAGGTATCGAAAGCTTGCGATTGAGTTCGCCGCTTTATAGGCGCAGTCCAGGGTCGTGCGGCAAGCCGGAACGGTCCGGCCAGTCGGCTCTTTGCCTCAGCGGAGGCTCGCAGAAAACTCAGCCCGGGTGCGGTTGAGTTGGTGTTCAGCGAAGTGCTGGTTTTCCAACTATTTGTATTGCACTTCGGGAGAACATTCGAGGCGGGGCAATTATTAGGCTACTAGTTTTAGTAAGGAAGTCGTCCGGCTCCCTTGCTTGCGTAGTCTTTTAGTGGTGGGGCATATAGGAAAGTTATGGCCGTTTTTCAATAATCGAGAAATGACCGTAAGACTTGGACTACATTTGGTTTGGCGAGGGGGCGAGTTGCTATAAAAATAGGTTGGCAAGTGTTTGGAGGCAATAGTGTATGTTGAGGAGAGCGAACTAATTTTCCCTCTCCTGAGTGAGTGCGTCGGCTCTGCCAGGGCGCAGATACAGGCAATGCAATGGGATGGCTGTTGTCAAACAAAAAAGCCCCGATCATCGGGGCTTTTTATGTGCAATCGTAGGGGCTTATTTCCCCTTTGGTCTTTTGCTCGATGCGTGACCGGCTTCGTCCACAAACACTTCGGCTACTGCAATAGCCTGGCTCTCGGTGGCGAATGCCCCGGCGACGCTGTCTCCGTGAAAATTGATCAGGTGCCAGCCGTCTGCTCGCTTAGTGATCAGGTAGCCGTTTACGCCTTTGGGTTCTGACATCGATTAACAATCTCGTGGTCTGGTTCAAGCGGGCTATGATAACGCCAAACGCGCAGGGCAAGCGCAAGTTGTTGCAGGTCAGTGCTCTGCACCCAAAAGCGTGCTAAAACAACCGAAGGCCTTTTAAGTAGCGGGGCACGGTTGGTTTGAGCTTGCCGTTGGTAGGGCCAATTGCAGGATCGGTGGAACTAACGCCGACATTTTTTCTCTATGTTGACATCGCAACGCCAGCAGCGCCCATTGTAAGGTGGCTGCGGCCTGATTAGACTGCGCCGAATTTCGTACGCACAGCCCTTATTAAGGACTTTTATGATCAAGAAATGCTTGTTCCCAGCAGCCGGTTACGGTACTCGCTTCCTGCCAGCGACCAAGGCCATGCCTAAAGAAATGCTGCCGGTGGTAAACAAGCCACTGATCCAGTACGGCGTCGAAGAGGCACTGGATGCCGGCCTCAACGAAATCTCCATCGTCACCGGCCGTGGCAAGCGCGCACTGGAAGACCACTTCGATATCAGCTACGAGCTGGAAAACCAGATCAAGGGCACTGACAAGGAAAAATACCTGGTCGGTATCCGCAAGCTGCTCGACGAGTGCTCGTTCTCCTACACCCGTCAAACCCAGATGAAAGGCCTTGGCCACGCCATCCTTACCGGTCGCCCACTGATCGGTGACGAACCGTTTGCCGTGGTCCTGGCGGACGACCTGTGCGTCAACCTGGAAGGCGACGGCGTCTTGACCCAGATGGTCAAGCTCTACCAGAAGTACCGCTGCACCATCGTTGCGGTGCAGGAAGTCGACCCTGCGGAAACCAACAAGTACGGGGTGATCGCCGGTGATGACATCGGTGATGGCCTGATCCGCGTTCGCGACATGGTCGAGAAGCCGGCGCCGGAAGATGCCCCGTCGAACCTGGCAATCATTGGTCGCTACATTCTGACCCCGGATATCTTCAAGCTGATCGAAGAAACCGAGCCAGGCAAGGGCGGCGAAATCCAGATTACCGACGCTTTGCTGAAACAGGCCAAAGACGGTTGCGTGATTGCCTACAAGTTCAAGGGCCGTCGTTTTGACTGCGGTGGCGCTGAAGGCTACATCGAGGCGACCAACTTCTGCTACGAGCACTTCTACAAGACTGGCAAGGCTTACTGATTAAGCATCGCCTGTTGAGTCTCAAGAAAGCCACCTACGGGTGGCTTTCTGGTTTTTTGGGCGTAAGCGGGTATCCTGATGCCCTGCCGAGGAGAGTGAAATGGCCTACGATTTTGATCTTTATGTGATTGGCGCCGGTTCCGGTGGTGTACGGGCGGCGCGGTTCGCCGCAGGTTTTGGCGCGAAGGTGGCCGTGGCGGAAAGCCGCTACCTGGGCGGTACCTGTGTCAACGTTGGCTGCGTGCCGAAAAAACTGTTGGTGTATGGCGCGCACTTTGCCGAAGACTTCGAACAAGCCAGCGGCTTTGGCTGGTCCTTGGGCGAGGCGAACTTTGATTGGGCGACATTGATCGCCAACAAGGATCGCGAGATCAATCGCCTCAACGGTATTTACCGTAACTTGCTGGTGAACAGCGGGGTGACCCTGCACGAAGGCCATGCGCGTCTGACCGGCCCCCACGAGGTCGAGATCAACGGCGAGCGCTTCACGGCCAAGCACATCTTGATCGCCACGGGCGGCTGGCCGCAGATCCCCGAGATTCCGGGGCATGAGCATGCCATTGGTTCCAATGAGGCGTTCTTCCTGAAGCAACTGCCCAAGCGCGTACTGGTAGTGGGTGGTGGTTATATCGCGGTGGAATTTGCCGGGATTTTCCATGGTCTGGGCGCGCAGACGTCGTTGCTGTATCGCGGCGATCTGTTCCTGCGTGGCTTCGATGGCGCGGTGCGCAAGCACTTGCAGGAAGAGCTGACCAAGCGTGGCCTGGACCTGCAATTCAACGCTGATATCGCACGTATCGACAAGCAGGCCGATGGCAGCCTCAAGGCCACCCTGAAAGACGGTCGTGTATTGGAAGCCGATTGCGTGTTCTACGCCACGGGCCGGCGCCCGATGCTGGATAACCTGGGCCTGGAGCACACCGGGGTCAAGCTGGACAAGCGTGGCTTTGTCGAAGTTGACGATCTGTACCAGACCGCCGAGTCGTCGATCCTGGCCATTGGCGACGTGATTGGTCGCGTGCAACTGACGCCCGTGGCATTGGCTGAAGGCATGGCGGTGGCGCGGCGTCTATTCAAGCCTGAGCAGTACCGCCCGGTGGATTACGCGATGATCCCCACGGCAGTGTTCAGCTTGCCGAATATCGGTACCGTGGGCCTGAGCGAAGAGCAGGCGCGGGCCGATGGGCATAACGTGCAGGTTTTCGAAAGCCGCTTCCGGCCGATGAAACTGACCCTGACGGAGTGCCAGGAGCGCACGCTGATGAAGCTGGTGGTCGATGCCGATACCGACAAGGTGCTGGGTTGCCACATGGTCGGGCCGGATGCGGGTGAGATTGTCCAGGGCCTGGCGATCGCCCTCAAGGCGGGGGCGACCAAGCAGCATTTCGACGAGACCATCGGCGTGCACCCGACGGCGGCGGAAGAGTTTGTCACCATGCGCACGCCTGTCGCTGGCTGATCAGGTATTCCCTGTTGCCTCTGGCGCCGTTGCAACGACGGCGGCCAGGCGCAGCGCCTCAATGGTGGCCTGGGCCTTGAGCAGCTCCAGTTCCAGGGTTTTGCGGCTGTGCTGCTGCTCGGCCAGGGCCTCCTGCCGTGCTTGGTTGTCCAGCACGGCAACCCGCAGACGCTCCTGGAGCAGGGTGCGCTCGCTATCAATCAGGCTTACCTGTTCGCTCAGCTTGAGTTGCTGGGCCTGATCCTTGCGGTTTTGCTCTTGCAGAGTCGCCAACTCCTTCGCCGTGACCCGGTGCTCAATCAATAGCCGTTCATTGTCACGGTGCAACTGGGTGATTTCGTCCTGGCGCACCATGGCGCTCTGCTGGGCCTGACGCAGTTCGGCCTGCAGTTGCTGCAGTTGGCCTTCGTGGCGGCGTTGTTCCTGTTCGCGTTGGTCTTTGATCGCAGTGCGGTAGTGCTCAAGGGCGTCGCGGGCGTGCAGGTGTTTGTCTTCCAGCGAGCGAATCTGTTCGTCCTTGTCCGCGAGTCGTAGCTCGTAGTCGCTGCACGCCTGGCTGAGTCCGGCGTTACGGGTTTGCTCGGTTTGCAGGCTGGTGCTGGCGGTCTGCAGGGCTGCGCTTTCTTCCGCCAGGGCGGCGGCCTGAATATCAAATTGCTGCTGGAGCTGGTTGTGGGCTGCGGTCAGTGCCTCTGCCTGGGTGAGCAGGGCGGTTTTCTGCTGCTCGAACTGCGCCAGGGCCTGGTCGATGGGTTCCTGAGCCTTCTCTTTCAAGCGCTGGGCCAGGCGTGCGACCAGCTCGCCAAGCTCATCGTCGATGGGCGCCTCGGTAATGGCGAGGCGGGTTTCGCTCTCGTCCAGCTCCTTTAAATAGCGGTGGATGGTGGTTTTCGAGCCGGTATTGCCCATTTCGATGCGTACCGCATCAATGCTGGGGTTTTCGCCGCGGGCGAGGATTGCCAGGCGTGCCGTTTGAACTACTGCTTTATTGATGCCGCCGCGAGCCATGGGGTCTCCGTCGATTTAGTACTGTGGTATGTATTATGTATATACATACTGTATCACGAATAAAATTGCCTTTAAATTGATGATTTTACAGATGGGATATTGGCGTATTATCCCGTGTGATGACCCATTTGACGCAGATTCATCCCCTATGCCCGTACACCAACCCCTTGGCGATAGCGCTATGAGTGAACTTGATCGTTACCTGAACGCCGCCACCCGCGATAACACCCGACGCAGCTATCGCGCCGCCATCGAGCACTTTGAAGTGGGTTGGGGTGGCTTCCTGCCCGCCACCAGCGACAGCGTGGCCCGTTATCTGGTGGCTTACGCCGGGGTGTTGTCGGTCAATACCCTGAAATTGCGCTTGTCGGCGCTGGCGCAATGGCATTCCAGCCAGGGTTTCCCGGACCCGACCAAAGCGCCGGTGGTGCGCAAGGTGCTCAAGGGCATCCGCGCCGTGCACCCAGCCCAGGAAAAACAGGCCGAGCCCTTGCAGCTCCAGCACCTGGAGCAGGTGGTCAATTGGCTTGAGCGCGAAGCTGAGCAGGCGCGGACAGAGGGCGATCGGCCGCGCTGGCTGCGCGCCAAGCGCGACGCGGCCTTGATCCTGCTGGGCTTCTGGCGTGGTTTTCGCAGTGATGAGCTGTGTCGGCTGCAGAAGATCGAGCATGTGCAGGCGGTACCAGGCGCGGGCATCACCTTGTACTTGCCGCGCAGCAAGAGTGACCGCGAGAACCTCGGCCAGACCTATCAAACCCCGGCACTGCTGCGCTTGTGCCCGGTGCAGGCCTATACCGAATGGCTGAGTGCCTCGGCCCTGGTGCGCGGCCCGGTGTTTCGCGGGATCGATCGCTGGGGCAACCTGGGCGAGGAGGGGGTGGGGTGCACGCCAATAGCGTGATCCCGCTGCTGCGCCAGGCCCTCGGGCGCGCGGGCATTGCTGCCGAGCAGTACACCAGCCACTCCTTGCGCCGGGGCTTCGCCACCTGGGCCCATCGCAGCGGTTGGGATTTGAAGTCGTTGATGAGTTACGTCGGCTGGAAGGACATGAAGTCCGCCATGCGCTATGTTGAAGCGACGCCCTTTCTTGGCATGACTCAGGCCCGCGATCCGCTGCTTTAAGATTTCTTCTATTAATACAGCTGGTTGATAGCCAAAACCAATCAGCGGCATCAGGTTTGGCAATGAGCCATCGGCGATGAGACTGGGTAGGATTCACCCATCAACTTACTAACCCCTGACGGAGAGTCAACGATGCCTATCATCAACAGCCAAGTAAAACCGTTCAAAGCCACCGCTTACAAAAACGGCAACTTCGTAGACGTGTCGGACGCTGACCTGAAAGGCAAGTGGTCTGTCGTGTTCTTCTACCCAGCTGACTTCACCTTCGTCTGCCCAACCGAACTGGAAGACCTGGCTGACAACTACGCCGAATTCCAGAAGCTGGGCGTCGAGATCTACAGCGTGTCCACCGACACCCACTTTGCCCACGCTGCCTGGCACAACACTTCGCCAGCCATCGGCAAAATCCAGTACACCATGATCGGCGACCCAACCCTGACCATCTCCCGCAACTTCGACGTGCTGATCGAAGAAGCTGGCCTGGCAGACCGTGGCACCTTCGTGATCAACCCTGAAGGCCAGATCAAGATCGTTGAACTGAACGACGGCGGTGTTGGCCGTGACGCTTCCGAGCTGCTGCGCAAAATCAAGGCCGCCCAGTACGTCGCTGCCCACCCAGGCGAAGTGTGCCCAGCCAAGTGGAAAGAAGGCGAGGCTACCCTGGCTCCGTCCCTGGACCTGGTCGGCAAGATCTAAGTCTGTGAAGTATCAAGGGCGGATTGCCGCACCTTAAGTAAGCCGCACCGCCCTCAAAAACGCCCGGGCGAGATTCGCTCGGGCGTTTTTTTTACCGAATTGATTTGAAATAGGAAATCGCCCGTATGTTGGACGCCAATCTTAAAGCTCAGTTGAAGTCATACCTGGAGCGGGTCACCCAGCCGATCGAGATCGTTGCCTCCCTCGACGACGGTGCGAAATCCCAGGAAATGCTTGCTCTTTTGCAGGACGTAACCAGCCTCACCACGCTGATTACCCTGAAAACCGATGGCAATGATGGGCGCAAGCCGTCGTTCTCCATCAACCGCCCGGGTGCCGATATCAGCCTGCGTTTTGCCGGCATCCCCATGGGCCATGAATTCACTTCGTTGGTGCTGGCCCTGCTGCAAGTCGGTGGCCACCCGTCGAAGGCCAGTGTCGAAGTGATTGAACAGATTCGCAGCCTTAAAGGTGAGTTCAACTTCGAGACTTACTTCTCGCTGTCCTGCCAGAACTGCCCGGACGTGGTCCAGGCGCTGAACCTGATGGCCGTGCTCAACCCCAACATCCGCCACGTGGCCATTGATGGCGCACTGTTTCAGGCGGAAGTCGACGAGCGCCAGGTCATGGCGGTGCCCAGCGTCTACCTCAACGGTGTGAACTTCGGCCAGGGCCGCATGGGGCTGGAAGAAATCCTCGCCAAGCTCGACACCAGCGGTATCGAAAAGGCCGCCGAGAAAATCAGCGCCAAGGACGCGTTCGATGTGCTGGTCGTCGGTGGTGGTCCGGCCGGTTCTGCCGCCGCGATCTACGCCGCGCGTAAAGGTATTCGTACCGGTGTGGCCGCCGAACGTTTTGGTGGGCAAGTACTGGACACCATGTCCATCGAGAACTTTATCTCGGTGCAGGAAACCGAAGGCCCGAAACTCGCCAGCGCCCTGGAAGCCCACGTGCGTCAGTACGACGTGGACATCATGAACCTGCAGCGCGCCAGCAGCCTGATCCCGGCGAAAAATCCCGGTGAGGTGCATGAAATTCGCTTTGAAAGCGGTGCGACCCTCAAGTCCAAGACCGTGATCCTGGCCACCGGTGCCCGCTGGCGCGAAATGGGGGTGCCGGGCGAGCAGGAATACAAGGCCAAAGGTGTGTGCTTCTGCCCGCACTGCGATGGTCCGCTGTTCAAGGGCAAGCGCGTGGCGGTGATCGGTGGCGGTAACTCCGGCGTTGAAGCAGCCATCGACCTGGCCGGTATTGTCAGCCACGTGACCTTGCTGGAGTTCGACAGCAAGTTGCGCGCCGACGCCGTATTGCAGCGCAAGCTCTACAGCCTGCCGAACGTTGACGTGATCACCAGTGCGCTGACCAGTGAAGTCAAAGGTGATGGCCAGAAGGTTACTGGCCTGGCGTACAAAGACCGTGATACCGGCGAGTTCAAGACCGTCGACCTGGAAGGTATCTTTGTACAGATCGGCCTGTTGCCTAACACCGATTGGCTCAAGGGCACCGTGGAGCTGTCGCCCCGTGGCGAGATCATTGTCGATGCCCGTGGCGAGACCTCACTGCCCGGCGTGTTTGCCGCCGGTGACGTCACCACCGTGCCGTACAAGCAGATCGTGATTGCGGTGGGCGAGGGCGCCAAGGCTTCCCTGAGTGCTTTTGATTACCTGATCCGAGCGTAAGGCCCGATACTAAAAAACCCATGAGTGATCATGGGTTTTTTGTGGGTGTTGCTTTTGTGGGAGCTGGTCTGCGAGACAGGCGACTCGACGTGACCGTTACACCACGGTGATACGCTCCTACAGGGGCAACAAACCGGTTTACAGCGGCGCTGGCTGAATGATCTCAACCCAGTACGCATCCGGATCCTTGATAAACGCCAGGCTTTTCATCCGCCCATCGGTCAGGCGCTTCTGGAAATCACAGCCCAAGGCTTCAAAGCGCTCGCAGGCCGCGACGATATCCGGCACCGAAATGCAGATATGGCCAAACCCGCGCGGGTCGGTGTTGCCATTGTGGTAGGCGAAGTCGGCATCGTTTTCGGTGCCGTGGTTGTGGGTCAGTTCCAGGATGCCCGGGATCGACTTCATCCACTGGGTGCGCGCGGCGGCATCGGCCGGAATCTGCGCCTTGTCGACCAGGGCGAGGAAGTACAGGCTGAACTCGGCTTCCGGGAAGTCGCGTTTTTCAACCAGGGAAAAACCCAGGACGCGGGTATAGAAGTCCAGGGACTTAGTGATGTCCTTGACCCGCAGCATGGTGTGGTTGAACACGAAGTTCGAAGTGGCGGTGTCGGGTTGGGCGGTGACGCCCGGGAAGGTGTTCAATTCGTGCAGGCTCATGGGCCCTCCAGAAAAAATGGGGCAGACGCAGCTCGTGATTTGAGCGGTCCCTTGGCGTGCGGCAGATCCGTGTAGCCGGATCATGATACGCAAGCTGCACCGGCCGCGCCAAATGAAAAACGCACCCGGGCCTTGCGGCCATCCCCTCGGCGGGCTCAAACTTTGCGGCTTGAACTTCGAGTGTTTTTTGCAATGAGCCGATTGAACAAACCATTGTTGGCCGCCTTGTGCCTTGTCTTGGGCAGCACCGTTGCACTGGCGGCAGACCCCGAGATTCATTGGCCCAGCGGCTGGCAGGTGGAGGAGGTGGTGGCGGATGCCGATGCGCCGGCCACGCCGTCCCCGGTGTCGCGCCAGCGCGCGATCAAGAACGATGAGAACGGCGAGACGCTGATGGTCATGGAGTTGACGGGTACGCCGATCGAGCCTGGGCATGTGGTCAATCTGCAAGGGGTGTTGCTGGATATGCGCAAGTCCATCCAGAAGGACTTTGCCCGCAGTGGTTATCAAAGTGTCTGCAACAAGATTCACTCAAGCACCTTAAGTCATCTTGAGGCGCTGGAAACTACCTGCGTGATTACCGAGAACGGTCGGCATGTGCTCTCGCAAACACTGGTGGGTGCTGTCGATACGAATAAGGCCTATGTTTTTTCATATGCCGGGCAAGCCGCTGCCTATGAGTCGAGCAAGGAAGAAGTCAGCTCGGTACGTGCAAGCCTGAAACTTTGATCGGCGATGGCTAGATGCCTGACATGGCACATTGACAGAAAAACCCATAACTACAGGACTGCGGTGTACAGCGGCTGTTCGGCGATTGTGTTCGAAGTGGAGTGTATTTCAAAGTTCACTTTCGCACGCGGCAGCGTTTGAAATCGAGGCGCAAAAACAAAAAGCCCCGCATCAGCGGGGCTTTTTATTAGTGCGCCTGTATTAGCCGCGCAGCCAGGAATCTACAGTGGCAGCGCCATACTGTTCTTTCCAGGCCTTCAAGCCGCGGTGGTTGCCGCCCTTGGTTTCAATCAGTTCACCCGTGTGCGGGTTGTGATACACCTTGACCACGCGTGCGCGGCGAGTTTTGGGGGCGGCTGCCACTTGGATCCCCGACTTGCCTGGGTTTGGATCAAGGATGGAGATGATGTCGCGCAGGCTCTTGCCGTAGGTTTTCATCAGCCCTTGAAGCTTTTCTTCAAATTCGATTTCTTTCTTCAGGCCAGCGTCGTTCTTCAGGGATTCCAGCTGGGCGAGCTGTTCTTGAAGGGCTTTTTCTGCGGCACGAAATTCGGCGAGTCTGGACAAAATATTTACTCCAATAGTGTATTTGGCTGATACCCACTGCAAACAAAGCTATAAGCCAAGAGCCTCAGCATGACTCGGTAAAAGTGGTTCTCCTGCCGATTCGGCGCAGGCAGGAAAAATTGTAGTAGTTAATGCGCCACGAGTAAATCACGTCTTTTGTATAAATAACAATTTTTCATCTGATGCTAGATGGATATTCAATCGCGCCGCAAAGATTTAATGAATGCGTCAAAAGGCTCCGGGCGACCAAACAGGTAGCCCTGCAAGAAGTCCACACCTTGCGCGGCCAGATAGTCACATTGCTCTTGGGTTTCCACGCCTTCGGCGACGATGCCCAAATCAAGCTTGCCGGATAACTCAATGATGCTGTCGAGTATATGCCGCGATAACGCATCGGCTCCGATCATGGCCACAAAGCTTTGATCAATCTTCAAGTAGTCAACATTGAAGTTACGCAAATAACCCAGGCTGGAGTGGCCGGTGCCGAAGTCATCAATGGCGATCATCACGCCCAGTTCGTGCAGGGCCTGGAACAGCTGGCGGGTGACCTCGGTGGGTTCGATCAGTTCGCGCTCGGTCAACTCCAGCGTCAACAGTACCTGGCCCGGCTTGAAGGCGGCGAGGAACTCCCGGCAGTCCTGCACCAACACCAGATCCTGGCAATGCCGGGCGGTGATATTGATCCCCACATGGAAATTGCTGCCCAGGCGATCGGCATGGGGCGCCAGTTGTGTGGCGACCTGGCGCATCAAGGCGCGGGTCATGGGCACGATCAGCCCGGAGTGCTCGGCCAGGGGGATAAACAGGTCGGGGCGCACCAGGCCTTCCTTGGGGTGCTGCCAGCGCATCAGGACTTCACAGCCGGCCCATTGAAGGTTATCGCCACGAACCACCGGTTGGTAATACGGCACGAACTCATTGGCGCCCAGCGCCCGCTGCAGTTCGTGGGTGGGGGCGGAGGAGCGTTTTTGCACCCAGTGCGCCAGCACGCCGGCCAGCACGCCGAAAAACACCAGCAGGCTGAACAGCGCCGGGTAGCGGGCTTCCATATACCGCCAGACTTCCCCTTCGGGCATGCCGGCTTCCACGCTGTACGCGTAGCGCTGGGAGGCGAGGTGCTGGTGGGCCACGGGAAACTCCGGCGGCGCACTGTTTTTGACTTTTCCGTCGCTGCCCAACCAATTGGGGCCGACCTGCAACACCAGGTCCGCGTAGCGGCTGATCAGGCGCAGGGCATTGGTCAGGTGGTAACCGTCAATCGAAGCAAACGCAGCCTTGTCGCCCTCCACCAGCCGGTACACCAACAGGGCGGTATCGGGGGTGACCGGGTTGCCATTCATCAGCCACAGGCGACCCTCGACGTAGTCGTCAGGATTGACCGCAGACACGTGGGTGTCACCAAACAGCGAGGTGCAATAAATGGATTTTTTCCACGACAAGGTGGTTGCGCGTACAAAGGGGCGCCGTGTGACTTGCTCGCGCAGCGCCAGTTGCACCGCGTTGTCACAGGCCTTGCCCGCCAGCGGCAGCAGTTCCTGGGCGGCACGGGCGGTGTTGTCGAGCATCAGGTCGAATTGGCGCACGGCCTCGGTCGCCGTCTGCGACGTGCTGTGCTCCAGGGTGCGTTTGGCCTGGAGGTGCAGGATGGCCACTCCCAGCAGAATCGGCAGCAGGCCGCACAGGACCGTGATCAAGGAGCGGGCGGCGCGCTTGCGCGGACCTTTGAGGGTAAGTGGCATTTACGCAGCCTGTAGCAAAGTGAGGGAAGGGCCTGGTAGCGGCTACAGGCAGTACGTCTGAAGTAACAATGATAGTTGGTCTATGGCATTAGCAAAGCGTAGACCTAACGACTTGGTTAGTTGTGCGTGTTTTTTAATCTTGCCAAACTTTGCAACATATTTTGACGAGAAAAAATTGTTTGGTCTATTGCGTTGTTGCTTGGATCAGTGCCTGTCAGAAAAAACTTCAGTCTCGTGAAGAGGCTGCCATTCAAGAACCAACAGTTTTGCTGCATTGAGCTCGAACTCGGCGGGCGGGCTTGTGCCTGCGCGTCGTCTGACCGGGGCTCGCCTTAACCCTTAGGAACACGTGTATGAAAAACCATGTCCTGGCGATTGCCTTGCTGCTTGCTTGCGGGCTTGCCGTACCATTGGCCACTGCCGCCGATGGCACCATCACCCTGACCGGAGAAATCACCGGCACCACCTGCACGATCAGTGGCGGGACCGGTGGTGTCGCGGGCTCCGGTGCGAACTTTCCGGTGGTCCTGGACAAAGTGCAAGCCAGCGCCCTGTCGACGGAGGGGGCAACCGCCAGCGCCAAGCCATTCTTTATTTATGTGGGCGGCGGCGCCAGTTGTGCGGATGCGAGCAAGGTGGCTGTGTTGTATGAAAGCACCAGCCCGGCGATCAATCCGGCCACCGGCAACTTGCGCAACATGGCCCCCAAAACCGCTGCCGCCAAAGTAGAGGTGCAAATTCTCGACGGCGCCACCCAGAAGCCGATGGACTTGCGTACCGGCCATGCTTCGAGCACGGCCACGGTCACCGGCGGCCTGGCAACCTTGCCCTTTGCGGCACGTTACATCGCCACGGGCGGGGCGGCGGGGGTAGGGCTGGTGACTACGGCGGTGCAGTACTCGGTGATCTTTCCCTGATCGCCCGATAGACCGAGGGCCCGGGCCATGGGTTGCGTAGCACGCCTGCAGGTAGCGCTCTGCCTGTGCCTGGTCTTCGGGCAGGCACAGGCCGGGGTGATCATCAGTGGCACCCGGCAGATTTACCCTGAGCCGCGCAGGGAAATCACCGTGCAGGTGAGCAACGATGATGCGCATGCCGCGCGCCTGGTGCAAGTGTGGCTGGATGGCGGTGATGCACGGCTGACTGCCGAGCACAGTGAGGTGCCGTTCACCCTCAGCCCGCCGGTGTTTCGCCTGGATCCGGGCAAGAGCCAGGCCATACGCCTGGCGTATACCCAGGAACCGCTGCCCAGGGACAGGGAATCGCTGTTCTGGCTCAACGTGCTGGAGGTGCCGCCCGCGACCCGCCAGCCGGAAGCATTCGCGGCTGCAGAGCGCCAGAACCAGTTGCGTTTCGCCTTTCGCATTCGCACCAAGGTGTTTTTCCGGCCCCAGGGCTTGTCGGGTAGCCCCCTGGATGCGCCGGGGCAACTGATCTGGACGCTGCACACCGGCAAACCGGCGGTCCTGCGTGTCTTCAACCCGTCGCCTTTCCATGTGACGTTCCATGACGTCGCGTTGGTCGTGGGCGGGCAGGTGGTCCCCAGCGATCAGCAGGGCATGGTTGCCCCCCACGCCAGCCTGGATCTTGCCCTGCCACCCCTGATGCAACCCGCGCCCGTTGATCCTGCCGGGCATCTATCTGGGCAATAAACCCCTTGCGCCCGCCTGGGCATAGGGATTTGATAAGGAATACGGACAAAGCTGTTTACGCTGTGTAGAATCGGTTTACGCATACAAGAATAAGCGCCTGTTTCCATGCAGGCCTCGTCCGTCAGAGACGCCCGTAAGAGAATGACTCAACCATGAAGCTACTCGGGTTCCAACTCATCTACGGTGACTTCCTCGCCCGCAGCGTGCGGGGCATTTCCTGTGCGCCACCTGCTCACCTCATCCTTGCTGGCAGTTAATTTACTTAATTCTAAAAAAGATGATGAGGCGCCAAATCATGGCAGATCTATACGAAAACCCAATGGGCCTGATGGGCTTTGAATTTATCGAATTCGCATCGCCGACCCCAGGCACCCTGGAGCCGATCTTCGAGATCATGGGCTTCACCAAGGTGGCAACCCACCGCTCGAAAAACGTGCACCTGTACCGTCAGGGCGCGATCAACCTGATCCTCAACAACGAACCCCACAGCATCGCTTCGTACTTTGCCGCCGAGCACGGTCCGTCGGTGTGCGGCATGGCGTTCCGCGTCAAGGATTCGCAACAGGCCTATACCCGTGCCCTGGAGCTGGGTGCCCAGCCGATCCATATCGAAACCGGCCCGATGGAGCTGAACCTGCCGGCCATCAAGGGCATCGGCGGCTCGCCGCTGTACCTGATCGATCGTTTCGGTGAAGGCAACTCGATCTACGATATCGACTTCGTGTTTATCGAAGGCGTGGACCGCAACCCAGTGGGCGCCGGCCTGAAGGTCATCGACCACCTGACCCACAACGTCTATCGCGGGCGTATGGTCTACTGGGCCAACTTCTACGAGAAGCTGTTCAACTTCCGCGAAGCGCGCTACTTCGACATCAAGGGCGAATACACCGGCCTGACCTCCAAGGCCATGAGCGCCCCGGATGGCATGATCCGCATCCCGTTGAACGAAGAGTCGTCCAAAGGCGCCGGCCAGATCGAAGAGTTCCTGATGCAGTTCAACGGCGAGGGCATCCAGCACGTGGCGTTCCTCACCGATGACCTGATCAAGACCTGGGACGCGTTGAAGAAGATCGGCATGCGCTTCATGACCGCGCCGCCGGACACCTACTACGAGATGCTCGAAGGCCGCCTGCCAAACCACGGCGAACCGGTGGAGCAGTTGCAGTCGCGGGGTATCTTGCTGGACGGTTCGTCCGTGGCCGGCGACAAGCGCCTGCTGTTGCAGATCTTCTCGGAAACCCTGATGGGCCCGGTGTTCTTCGAATTCATCCAGCGCAAGGGTGATGACGGTTTCGGCGAAGGCAACTTCAAGGCTCTGTTCGAGTCGATCGAGCGTGACCAGGTTCGTCGTGGCGTGTTGACCACCGACTGAACCTAGCCCCCTGTAGGAGCCGGCTTGCCGGCTCCTACACCTTTCCCGTTCAAGCCCGGCGCTGACGCACCAGATGCTTGAACCCTTCGAACACCAGCACCATCACCGCCAGCCAGATCGGGATATAGGTCAGCCATTCACCCGGCCCGATGCTTTCCCCCAGCAGCAACGCCACCCCCAGCAACAGCACCGGTTCCACATAGCTGAGCAGGCCGAACAGGCTGAACGCCAACAGGCGGCTGGCGATGATGTAGCACACCAGCGCCGAAGCACTGATCAGCCCGAGCATCGGGATCAATCCATACAGCCCTTTGTGTGCATCCAGCACGGCGAAGCCCTGTTCGCCACTTTGAACAAACCACAAGGCCACCGGCAGCATCAGCGCCATATCCAGCCACAGGCCGCCCAGCTGATCGGTGCCCAGGCGTTTGCGCAGCACGAAGTAGATCGGGTAACCGATGATCACCAGCAGCGTCGCCCAGGAAAAACCACCCACCTGGTACAACTCGTTAAGCACGCCAATCGCCGCAAACACCACTGCGATCAGCTGCAATCGCGAGAGTTTTTCGCCATACACCAGGCGCCCGGTCAGGACCATGGTCAGCGGCAGCAGGAAGTAGCCCAGGGACACATCCAGGCTGCGGCCATTGAGCGGCGCCCACATAAACAGCCACAGTTGCACCCCCAGCAGCACCGACGACAGCACAATCCCACCGATCAGCCGTGGCTTGCCCGCAAGCAATCGCAGCAATTGCCACACCTGACGCCACTCGCCGCTGACCACCATAAATACCGTCATGCACGGCACGGTCAGCAGCATGCGCCAGCCGAAAATTTCCAGGCCACTCAAGGGCGCAAGCAGTGATGTGAAGTAATACATCACGGCAAACAACACCGAGGCCGCTACCGATAAAACAACACCTTTAGACACACAGTCCTCGCCAAACCGATTCAAACAAAAGAGGGGGGAATTTCAGGTGGGAATATATTGCTTTTGAGGTGAGACGTTTGCTCTGTTTTACGGCATCTTATGGGAAATTTTCTCACCTCCAAGGTTCGCCAGCATGCCCGTCAGCCCCCAGCCGCCCCTGGATGATTTCGACCGCGCGATTCTCAAGCACCTGCAACGCGACAACACCACCGCGCTGCGGGTAATTGGCGAACAGGTCAACCTGTCGACCGCCGCCGTGCAGCGGCGCATCAAGCGCATGGAGCAGAGCGGGGCGATCAGCGCGAATACGGCGGTGGTCAATCAGGATGCAGTGGGCAAGCCGATCACGATCCTGGTGGAGGTGCACGCCGAGCGCACCCATATCGAAGACCTCGATGTGCTCAAGGTGCAGATGTCGATCCCCGAGGTGCAGCAGTGCTATTACGTCACCGGCGATGCGGACTTTATGCTGGTGATTGTGGTGGAGACCATGAAAGCCTACGAAACCCTGGCCCGCACGCTGTTCTACGAGAACCGCAATATCAAATGGTTTCGCAGCATTGTGGTGATGGACCGGGTCAAGGTCAGCCTGGATGTGCCGCTGGGCTGATGTGGGAGCAGGCAAGCCAGCTCCCACAGGGGCTCAGGGGCGGTGGATGCGCCCGGAAACAAAGTGCCCCACATCATTGAACCCCGGTGTCGACGCATGCCCCGGCGTCACCAGTGAGTCAATAAACGCCTCATCCTCGGCACTGATCTTCACATCGAGCGCCCCGGTGTAGGCATCCCACTGCGCCTCGGTGCGCGGCCCGACAATCGCCGAGCTGACGGCCTGGTTGTTCAGCACCCAGGCAATCGCAAATTCAACGATGCCCACACCGCGTCCTGCGGTGTATTGCTGGATCTGCTGGGCAATGCGCAGCGATTCCACGCGCCATTCGGTTTCCAGGATGCGTTTGTCCTGGCGCGCAGCGCGGCTGCCGGCTTCGGGGCTGATATCCGGCGCGTACTTGCCACTGAGCACCCCGCGGGCCAGCGGGCTGTAGGGCACCACGCCCAGGCCATAGGCGGCTGCGGCGGTGATCTGCTCCACCTCGGCCTGGCGGTTGACGATGTTGTACAGCGGCTGGCTGATGATCGGCCGGTCGACCCCCAGGCGTTCGGCCACGCGCACCACTTCGGCGATGCGCCAGCCGCGGTAGTTGGACAGCCCCCAGTAACGGACCTTGCCCTGGCGGATCAGGTCGCCGATCGCTGAAATCGTGACGTCCAGTGGGGTGTCGTGGTCTTCGCGGTGCAGGTAGTAGATGTCCAGGTAGTCGGTGTCGAGCCGGGTGAGGCTGGCTTCCAGCGCGTTGAAAATGCGCTTGCGGTTCAGGCCACTGCGGTTGGGCAGGCCGTCCGGCGGGCCAAAGCCGACTTTGGAGGCGACGACCCAGTCGGCGCGATGGCGGCTGATGGCTTCACCGACGATTTCCTCGGAGCGCCCGCCGGTGTAGACGTCGGCGCTGTCGATAAAGTTGATGCCCTGATCCCAGGCCTTGTCGATGATACGCAGCGAATCTTCGGTGTTGGTCTGTTCGCCAAACATCATGGTGCCCAGGGTCAAGGCGCTGACCTTGAGCCCGGACTGGCCCAGTGTGCGGTAAATCATGGAGGACTCCTCAAAAGCGCAGACAGTTGCTATGCAATACCAGAGAGCAAGGCTCTAGAACAAGCCCGACGTCGCTGGCTCGGTGCCTACAACCGCGTTGGCCACAGCGTTTTTGCGCTGTGTTGCGCTTATTCGGCGAGCAGTTCGCCAGCGCGCGCCTGCAAGAAGCGATGCAGGACTCTGACACGCTCCGACACCTGCAGGCGATGGGGGCACATCAGGTTGAAGGGCGTGGGCTCGCCTTGCCATTCGCCGAACAACGGCACCAGGCGCCCGGCCTTGATATCGCCGGCTACATCCAGGTTGGCCTTGTAGGCAATACCGTGGCCGGCCAGGGCCCAGCGCCGCACGATTTCCCCGTCATCACTGAGGTAGTCGCCGCCCACTTCGACCTCTTCCAGCAACGTGCCCTGGCGAAAATACCAGGTGCTATTGGCCCGGCCCTGGCGCATGTAGCGCAGGGTGCTGTGCTGCGTCAGCTCGGCCGGCACCTGGGGTGTGCCGTGGCGTGCCAGGTACGCGGGGCTGGCGCAGGCGATACGGCGGTGATCGGCGACCACCGGCAGCGCCACCAGGCTGGAATCCCTTGGCACGCCAAAGCGCAGGGCGATGTCCACGGTTTCGCGGAACAGGTCGGCGTTGCTGTCGTTAAGCAGCAGTTGCAGGCGGATATTCGGGTGTTCGCGCTTGAACTGGTCCAGCCAACCGAGCAGTACATTGCGTCCGAAATCCGAGGGCGCGGACAGTTGCAGCAAGCCGCTGAGGCTCTGGCCGTGTTGCTTGATCGCCTGTTCGCCCTCAGCCAGTGCTTCCAGGGCCACCCGCACGCTGTCCAGGTAGCGCCGGCCTTCTTCGGTGAGGCGCATGCTGCGGGTGGAGCGGGCCAGCAGGCGCATGCCCAGGCGGGTCTCCAAGCGTTTGAGGGCAATGCTGGCGGCGGCCGGGGTCAGGCTAAGGCTGCTGGCGGCCGCCGAGAGGCTGCCACTGTCGGCGGTGCGCACAAACACTTCCAGGTCAAGGATTGAGCTCATTTGTAAAAATCCTTTAAAGATCCTGTCGTTTTACCGGGATTTTTCCATGATTGCCAAGCTGGGAAGATGAACGCTCATTTTTTCAGGACGAGGCAGTTCCCATGACATCTCCCCTCAAGGGCCAAACCGTGGTGGTGATTGGCGGTAGCAGCGGCATTGGTGCCGAAGTCGCCCGACAGGCGGCATCCCGTGGCGCGCACGTGGTACTGGCCGGGCGACGCCTGTCGTCGACGGTCGACAACGGCGTGCGCAGCGAGCCGGTGGACGTCACCGACAGCGCCGCTCTGCAGCGCCTGTTCGAAGCGGTGGGGCGTTTTGATCACCTGGTGTTCACCTCGGGTCCGGCGGTCCAGGCCAAACACCTGCAGGACACCGACCTGCAACTGGCCCAGGACAACTTCAATGTGAAGCTCTGGGGCGCCTTGCGCGCAATCCAGCAGGCGCTGCCATTTCTCGACGAGCGCGGCAGCATCGTCCTCACCTCGGGGCAACTGGGACGCAAGCGGGTGCCGGGGCAATTTATCAAGGTCGGCATCAATGCCGCGACCGAAGCGTTGGGCAAGCAGTTGGCCAAGGAACTGGCGCCACGGCGGGTCAACGTGGTCAGCCCTGGGGTGATCGACACGCCGGCATACGCGGGGATGCCTGAGGAGCAGCGTCAGGGCATGTTCGCCAAGGCGGGTGGGGCGTTGCCGGTAGGGCGTGTGGGGCAGGCGGAGGAGGTGGCGGCGGGTTATTTGATGGCCATGGAAAATGGTTTTATGACCGGCAGCGTGATCGACATCGACGGCGGCGGTTTGCTGTAAACACCGAACCCAATGTGGGAGCGGGCTTGCCCGCGATGGCGGCGTGTCAGTCAATATATAGGACTGATCCACCGCTATCGCGGGCAAGCCCGCTCCCACATTTTTTGTGCCGTGTCAGGCCTTCAGGGTCCGGGTCATGCGCAACGCCAGCACACTACCCGCGACGATCACCGCCGCCAGCAGGTACAGCGCCAGGTCGGTGGAACCGGTGGCGTCTTTCACAAACCCCACCACATACGGGCTCAAGAAGCCCGCCATCTGGCCCATGGAGTTGATCAAAGCCAGGCCGCCCGCGGCCGCGCCGGCGCTGAGCATGGCGGTGGGCACCGGCCAAAACATCGGCAGGCCGGTGAGGGCGCCCATGGTGGCGATGGTCAGGCCAAGGATCGCAATGGCTGGGGTGGTGGCGAAGTTCACCGCGATGATCAGGCCCACAGCGCCCATCAGCATCGGCACCACCAGGTGCCAGCGGCGCTCTTTGCGCAGGTCGGCGGAGCGGCCCACCAGCAACATGAACACCGCCGCCAGCAGATAAGGGATCGCACTCAGCCAGCCGATCACCAGGTTATCGCTAAAGCCCATGTTCTTGATGATCGACGGCAGCCAGAAGTTGATGGCGTACACGCCGCTCTGGATGCAGAAGTAGATCAGGCCGAACGCCCAGATCGCCGGGTTCTTGAACACTTCCAGCAGCGAATCAGTGGTGGTCTTGGGCTTGTTGGCCAGGTCGGTGGCCTGGTCGGCCTCGAGCACTGCGCGCTCATGGGCGGTCAGCCATTTGGCGTTGGCGAAGCTGTCGCTGAGCAGGAAGTAGGCGAGGGCGCCGAGGATGACCGTCGGCACACCTTGCAGCAGGAACATCCACTGCCAGCCCGCGAGGCCACCCTGGCCCGCCGCGAAGTGGTTGAGGATCCAGCCGGAGAACGGGCTGCCGAGCAGGCCGGACACCGGGATTGCCGACATGAACAGCGCCATGATCCGCCCACGGCGGAAGGTCGGGAACCACTGCGAGAGGTACAGCACCACGCCTGGGAAAAAGCCCGCTTCAGCGGCACCGGTAAACAGGCGCAAGGTGTAGAAGTGCGTCGGCGTGGTCACAAACAGCAGGCAGGTGGACAGGGTGCCCCAGGTGATCATCATCAGCGCAATCCAGCGCCGTGGACCGAACTTGGTCAACGCCAGGTTGCTCGGCACGCCGCACAGCACGTAGCCGATAAAGAAGATCCCGGCCCCGAGGCCGTACACGGTCTCACTGAACTTCAAGGCGTCGAGCATCTGCAACTTGGCGAAGCCGACGTTGACGCGGTCCAGGTAGTTGAACAGGTAGCAGATGAAAATGAAGGGGATCAAGCGCAGGGTGATGCGCTTGTAGACGGCGTTTTTGTCGTCATCGTTGGCCAGGGTAGCGGCGGCGCTCTGTGACATGGCGTTCTCTCTTTATTATGATTTTTCGCGATGCGCGGGTAACGTTGATCGCCCCAAGAGTCTCGGTCACGGGACGGTGCCATGTCTTTGTGCCCCCGCACAGCGATCCATCCATTGCGCTGTGCCTTTGAACAATCGCGTAATGCAGCGCTTTCAAGGAATTTAGCCCCATGTTCGAACTCGATCATGACTTGGCGCAGGATATCGTCAATCGCACGATGGCCATTTTGCCCTATAACGTCAACGTCATGGACAGCCAGGGCCTGATCCTCGGCAGCGGCGAGCCGGAGCGCATCAACACCCGCCATGAAGGCGCGCAATTGGTCCTGGCCAACGGTCGCGTGGTGGAAATCGACAGCCAGACCGCCAAGCACCTCAAGGGTGTGGCGCCGGGGATCAACCTGCCGCTGCTGCATGATCAGCGCCTGATCGGCGTGCTGGGCATCAGTGGTGAACCGCAGTTGCTGCGCACCTATGCCGAACTGGTGCGCATGACCGCCGAGATGCTGGTCAGCCAGCGCCATCAACAGGCGGAGCAGCAATGGCGACGTCAACGTTGTGATGATCTGCTGGCGTTGCTGCTGGCCGACAGCGGCGAATCGCCGCGCCTGGTGGATGAGGCCCAGCAACTGGGGCTCAAGCCGCAGTTGCCGCGCACCCCCTATCTGTTTGAACTGGGCCCGGGGCAGACCGCCGAAGCCCTGGCAGCCTGGCTGGCCTCCCGATACCCGGACAGTTGGTGCGTCAGCTCCGCAGAGTTTTCGTTGCTGTGGTGCCGCCCGGCGGCGGTGCCGATGGACAACCCGCGCCTGCTGGAAAAACTCGAGGCCTCGGGCTGGAACATCCTGCGGGTCGCCGTGGGTGGCCAGGCCGATGGGTTGGCCGGCTTGCGCCGCTGTTATCGGCGGGTGGCGGACTTGCTCGCCTATGGCCGCGACGTACTGCCCCAGTCACGCCTGCTGACCCTCAACCGCTATCGGTTGCCGGTGATGCTCTGGCGCCATCGCAACGACGACGCCCTCGACGAACTGCTCAACCCGTTACGCAAGGTCCTGGCCAAGGACGCCAACGGCCAACTGCAGGCAACGCTGCGCAGCTGGTGCGAACACGACGGGCAAAGCCAAGCGTGCGCCGACGCCCTGGGCATCCACCGCAACAGCCTGCGCTACCGCATGGAGCGCATTGCCGAATTGAGCGGTGTCGATCCCCTGACCTTGGATGGCATGCTCGCGCTGTACCTGGGGGTGCAACTGCTGCCGCAAACCCTGTAGGAGGCGCTTTTGTAGAAATGAACAACAAACCCCTGCCACGCTTGTGCATTGGACAGGCGTCATTGCCGGTGCCAACTGGCAGCATGGGCGTCATAAAAACCGGAGAAAGCCCATGAAAGTCATCATCGCCCCCGACTCGTTCAAGGACAGCCTGAGTGCCGAAGGCGTGGCCCAGGCCATTGCCCAAGGGTTGGCCCAGGTCTGGCCGGATGCCGAACTGATCCAGTGCCCGATGGCGGACGGTGGTGAAGGCACGGTGGAGTCGGTGCTCGCGGCCTGCCACGGGCAATTGCGCAGTTGCACCGTGCAAGGCCCGTTGGGCGGCACCGTTGAGGCGCACTGGGGCTGGTTGGCTGAAAGTGCCACGGCAATCATCGAAATGGCCGAAGCCAGCGGCCTGCAACGGGTCCCGCCGGGGCAGCGTGATGCCTGCTCCAGCAGCACCTTCGGTACGGGTGAGCTGGTCCGCGCCGCCCTGGACGCCGGGGCCCAGCGGATCATCCTGGCGATCGGCGGCAGCGCCACCAATGACGGCGGCGCCGGAGCCATGCAGGCCCTGGGCGTGCAACTGCTCGACGCCCAAGGCACACCCCTTGCGCGCGGCGGCCTGGCCCTGGCGCAGCTGGCGCGGATCAAACTTGAGCAGTTGGACCCGCGCCTGGCCCAGGTGCGTTTCGACATCGCCGCCGACGTCAACAACCCCCTGTGCGGCCCCCACGGTGCCTCAGCGATTTTCGGCCCGCAAAAAGGCGCCAACCCACACCAAGTCGAGCAACTGGACCAGGCCCTCGGACACTTTGCCGACCACTGCGCCGAGGTGCTGCCCCGAGACGTGCGCGACGAGCCGGGCAGCGGCGCGGCCGGTGGTCTGGGCTTTGCCGCCAAGGCCTTCCTCGGCGCGCAGTTTTGCCCGGGTGTGGAGGTGGTCGCCGAACTGGTGGGCCTGGAACACGCCGTGCGCGGCGCCGACCTGGTGATCACCGGCGAAGGCCGCTTCGACGCCCAGACCCTGCGCGGCAAAACCCCCTTTGGCGTGGCGCGGGTGGCCAAGCTGCACGGTGTTCCGGTGATCGTGATCGCCGGCACGCTGGGCGAGGGCTACGAGCAGATGTACGCCCATGGCGTCGACGCCGCGTTTGCTTTGCCTGGCGGGCCGATGAGCCTGGAGCAGGCCTGCAGCGAAGCACCGCGGTTGCTGCGTGAGCGGGCGGCGGATATTGCGCGGGTGTGGCGCTTGGGCGCGCAACGCAGTCGCGGATGACAGCGCTTGCTGTCGCCGCCTACACTGCTCGGCCACTTGTCTTTCAAAGGATGAAACACAATGCCTACACCTGATTCCACGATCGTGATCCAGCGCTTTGCCGAAAGCCATCTCGAAGGCATGCGTGCGCTCTACAACGACCCGGCCGTGTGCCGTCAGGTGCTGCAGATGCCGTTCCAGTCGCTGGAGGTGTGGCGCAAGCGCCTGGCCGATACCAATGAGCGACTGCTCAGGCTGGTGGCGGTGCAGGCGGGCGAGGTCATTGGTAACTGCACCCTGGAGCAATATGCGCGCAGTCGGCAAAGCCATGTCGGCAGTATCGGCATGGGGGTGGCCGTGGCCTGGCAGGGCAAGGGCGTGGGCACCCAACTGCTGGGCGCGGCGCTGGAGGTGGCCGACAACTGGATGAACCTGCACCGGGTGGAACTGACGGTGTATGTCGACAACGAGCCGGCCCAGGCGTTGTACCGCAAGTTCGGTTTCGAGACTGAAGGCCGGCTGCGCGATTACGCCGTGCGTGACGGCGTATTTGTCGACGCCCTGAGCATGGCCCGCCTGCGTCAGACCGCCTGATCCCCCAGGGCAAACGCCACCGCAGCCTGTGCATGCAGCTCGGTGGTGTCGAGCAACGGCAGGTGGCTGTGCTCGGGTTTGATCAGCAGGCCAATTTCGGTACACCCCAGGATAATCGCCTGGGCACCACGGGCTGCGAGGTTGGCAATGGCCTGCTGGTAAACCTGGCGTGAGGTCTCGCTAATCACCCCGACGCACAGCTCTTCATAAATGATCCGGTGCACGGCGTGGCGTTCTGCTGCGTCGGGCACCAGCACGTTCAAGCCCTGGGCTGCCAGGCGCGCCTTGAGAAAATCCTGTTCCATGGTAAACGCGGTGCCCAGCAGGCCGACGGTCAGGGTATCGGCCTTGACCGCCGCCGCGCCGGCCGCATCGGCAATATGCAGAAACGGCAGCGATACGGCGGCTTCGATCTGTGGCGCCAGCAGATGCATGGTGTTGGTACACAGCACGATGCAGTCGGCGCCACCGGCTTGCAGGCGGCGCGCGGCGTCTTGCAGGATCAGCGCCGCGTCATCCCAGCGCCCGGCGTGCTGGGCCTGTTCCACCGGACCGAAGTCGACGCTGTACAGCAGGATTTGTGCCGAGCGCAGCGGCCCCAATCGGTCGCGTACCTGCTGGTTGATGATCCGGTAATACTCGGCGCTGGACTCCCAGCTCATGCCGCCGATTAGGCCGATGGTGCGCATGCAAAGCTCCTCAAGCGAATAGGCGAAAGCCACACCTTACCCAACCAGTGAGCGTTAGTCATACGCGGCGCTGCTGCATCTGCCATGATCGTTGTTTGCAGTCCCCGAGGAACACCGCAATGGACGATGTACAGCAATTGGGCGAGATGCTTCGTCACTACGCCGACAGCGAAGCGCACAAGCGCCAGCAGTTCGAGGTGCAGTCAGCCCGCTGGACCCAGAAAATCACTGAGCTGTACGGCGAGATCGAGCAGTGGTTGGCGCCGGTCAAGCGTGATGGTTTGCTGGAGGTGCAGCGTGAGGCTTATGTGGCGTCTGGCCCAAGCGTGCCGGTGGAGACGTCGACTTTCAAGACCGAGAAACTGACCATTCATATCGCAGGCAAACCGGTGGAGTTTGTGCCGGATGTGATGGGGGCGGGTGGGTTGATTTCGTTGTCGGTCATGGGGCTGACTGCTGCTCGCTACGGCAGTATTTCGCTGGTGTTGTTGCCGGGGAATGATGATTGGCTGTGGAAGAAAACCAATGGTTTGAAAGACCCGGACACGTTCACCTTTGATGCCAATTTTCTGGCCTTGCAGTTGCAGAGCCTGATTCCGCGCGAACGGGGCTGATCCCCGGGCAAATGTGGTAGCGGGCTTTTGTGGGCTTGTGTGGGAGCGGGCTTGCCCGCGATAGCGGTGTGTCAGGCAAGTGTTCCTAACCTGAGATACCGCCATCGCGGCGTGAGTCTCTACACCACTCTTTTCTGGGTTTGTGTACATATCCGTTGCTGCGGTCACGGCGGCTATTGGTTCCGCCCTTACGGCGGGTCACTTTTGGAAAAGAGCCCGGAGTGCCGGCCCAGCCAAAAGTAACCAAAAGGGCTCTTGCCCCACCACTCGGCACCTCGCCTAGGCTCGGTGTGCCCGTCATCCGACATTGATTTGGGGGGCCGCCGCGATGGGCCATCCATGGCCCAGCGCGGCTAACCCGGCGTCCTGCCGGGTTACCCCCCAAATCAATATCGGATGACGGCCAGCGTGGTTTAACGGGGCGCCTCAGATCAAAAGCAAAGCGAGGCGGCCTGACAGCCGACCTGATCGTCGAAGCGTGCGCATATACCTGTGGGAGCTGGCTTGTCGGATCGCCGCATCGCTGCGATGGCGCCGGCACTGCTAGCCTTTATGTTGTCTGACACACCGCTATCGCAGCCTCGCAGGGCGAGACAGCTCCCACAGGGGAATGGAGCTTCGCGCCCCGGCTTTGGCATTGCTGTTGCTGTTGCTCTGCTTTTGATCTGGCTTTTGATCTTGATCTTAGGCGCCCCGTTAAACCACGCTGGCCGCAGGCAGGTATTGCGCAGTGGGCACCCCGGCATGGATGCCGGGGTAGCCGCGACACGGCCATGGATGGCCGATCGCGGCGGGCCCACGGAGCAATGCCTGACTGCGGGCATGCCGAGCCTAGGCGAGGCACCGAGTGGTGGGGCATGTACGGGACAACCACATAGGTTACAAAAAAGTGCATTCACATAGGTGACACTTTGATTGAAACATACCCGTTCTTTGCGTCTCTAGCATCGACACGGCCTAGGATCACAGGCCCGAAGATCACCTCCCAGACATCATCTCGAATTAGCTCCATTCCAATGGTCTGATGCTTGAGCAGATTGCCTATGTAGATCCTAAGACCTGCTCGATTGATGATTCCATTACTATCAGCCAGGTAACACTCCACGTGGCTCGCATACCCCATTTCAGGCAGCTTTTCCGGGTAAGCGCGGGGTGAGGGCAAATAACATGAGGCTGGTGTTTTCTGGCCAAGCGCCTCGTGCCCTCGCTCATGATTATAGTGCTGCATAAAGCGATCAAAGTGTTTCTGCTGAGCTTCCCAAGCAATCGCCGCTGGTTGGGGCAAAGTGCTTTTCAGGGTTCGGTGCATCCTTTCATGGCGCCCATTCTGATCTGGGCGGCCGGGCTCAATTCGCTCAGGGATAATCCCCAACCGCAGCCACCAGATCGACAGCTGTGATAACCCTGCACGGCCCGTGCTGGCAAACGGTATGCCGTTGTCGGTCCGAATACGTTCAGGCAAGCCATACTCGCGAAAAACACGCTCGAAGGTTTGTTGGGTTTCTTTGAAGTTGGTATTGCGCATGCCCTGGCAGGCCAGTAGAAAGCGGCTGGCATGGTCCATGATCGTCAGCGGATAACACCACACTCCGGCCCCTGTCAGAAACTGCCCCTTGTAGTCAGCGCTAAAGAGCTGATTTGGGGTCTCTGCCTTGCACAGGGGCTTTGGATAGACAGCCACGCGCTGACGCACACGTCGAGGTGCAATCAGATCAGCGGCCTTGAGGATGTTGTAAATGGTTGTTTTCGAGGGTGGATCCTGCCCGGGAAAACGCTGGCGCAAGTCGTTCTGAATCTTCTTCGGCCCGGGAATAGTCTCCCCGATAGAACGAAGCTCGATAATTGCTTGCCTGATAGCAAGAGGCACAACATAGGTTTGATTGTGCCGGCACCGGCTACGTTCTTCGAGCCCTCTGGGTCCTTCAGCCTCGTACCGTTCGACCCATTTGTAGCCAGTCTTTCGACTGACCTGGTAGTCGCGGCACAGCTGGCTAAAGGTATCTCTTTCAGCCAAATAGGCGGCGATGAACATCACTTTGAGGTCCATAGGTTTCAGCTCTTCCCAGGGCATGGTCAGATCCTCACAAAATCGACCCTGCCAGTTAATAACTGTTACCTATGTGCGTGAACTGATTTGTAACCCATGTGGGTGAGTCATACCGGCAAGAGCGCTTTGCTTACTTTGGCGCTCTTCCAAAGTGAGCCGCCGTAAGGGCGGAACCCTAAGTGGCCGTAACCGCAGCAACGGATATGTACTCATTCCCAATAACCAAAAAAGAGCGAGTTGTGTAGACACCTATGGCCATCGCGGGCAAGCCCGCTCCCACACAAGCCCGCTCTCACAAAAAGCCCAACACCGAGCTTTAGAGCTCTACATTACCCCAGCCCGGCTTGGCCTCTTCAGGCGCCACCGCCTTGACCTGCTTGCCCGTCGCCAGCTCCACCCGCCGCGCCACTTCCGGGTCGTCGGCAAACGGTATCAGGCTCGCCTCATCCAGCTCGGTTCCCGATTGCCCGCGCAGGCAGTACTCCACGGCGCCATACAGGCAGATCACCGCCGCCAGGTTGAAAATGACCTCCCACATCAGGCGATCTGCGCATCACTGTGCGCCACCTTCAAGTCAGCCACCCGTACGGTACGCCAGGTGTTGTAGGCCATCAGCAGCATGCCGCCCAGGAAGAACACCCCACCGGCAAACCGCACCACAAACCCCGGGTGGCTGGCCTGCAAGGCCTCGACGAACGAGTAGGTGAGGGTGCCGTCGTCGTTGACCGCCCGCCACATCAGGCCCTGGGTGATGCCATTGACCCACATCGAGGCGATGTACAGCACGGTGCCGATGGTTGCCAGCCAGAAATGCAGGTTGATCAGCGGCACGCTGTACATCTGCTCGCGGCCGAAGATTTTCGGGATCATGTGGTACAGCGAGCCAAAGGTGATCATCGCCACCCAGCCCAAGGCACCCGCGTGGACGTGGCCGATGGTCCAGTCGGTGTAGTGGGACAGGGCGTTGACCGTCTTGATCGCCATCATCGGCCCCTCAAAGGTCGACATGCCGTAGAACGCCAACGACAACACCAGAAACCGCAGGATCGGGTCGGTGCGCAACTTATGCCAGGCACCCGACAGGGTCATCATGCCGTTGATCATCCCGCCCCAGCTGGGCGCCAGCAGGATCAGTGACATGGCCATGCCTAACGACTGCGCCCAGTCTGGCAGCGCGGTGTAGTGCAGGTGGTGAGGCCCGGCCCAAATGTACAGGGTGATCAGCGCCCAGAAGTGCACGATGGACAGGCGATAGGAATACACCGGCCGCCCGACTTGCTTGGGCACGAAGTAATACATCATCCCCAGGAACCCGGTGGTCAGGAAGAACCCTACTGCGTTATGCCCGTACCACCACTGCACCATGGCGTCGGTGGCGCCGGAATACACCGGGTAGGACTTGAACCAGTCCACCGGGATGGAAAGGTGGTTGACCACGTGCAGCATGGCGATCACCACGATAAACGCGCCGAAAAACCAGTTGCCGACGTAGATGTGCTGGGTCTTGCGTTGCACCACGGTGGTGAAGAACACGATGGCGTAGGCCACCCACACCACAGTCATCCACACTGCGCCGGAGAATTCGATCTCGGCGTATTCCTTGGTGGTGGTGTAGCCCAGGGGCAGGGTGATCAGCATGATCACGATCACCGACTGCCAACCCCAGAACGTAAAGGCGGCGAGCCAGTCG
This sequence comes from Pseudomonas sp. FP818, assembly GCF_030687335.1. Classification (NCBI taxonomy): domain Bacteria; kingdom Pseudomonadati; phylum Pseudomonadota; class Gammaproteobacteria; order Pseudomonadales; family Pseudomonadaceae; genus Pseudomonas; species Pseudomonas sp. FP818. The sequence goes on from NZ_CP117427.1 coordinate 2,684,412, forward strand.
CTGTACAGGCGCACCTGGCAGGTGCGTTGGACCGCGTAGTAGCTGGCGGCAAATTGCGCGCTGCCGGCAAAGCCGAAAATCACCAGGCTGGTGTGCAGCGGCCTTAACCGGCCGAACGTGGTCCAGGGCAGGTCCAGGTTCATGTCCGGCCATACCAGTTGCGAGGCGATCCATACGCCCATGGCCATGCCGATAACGCCCCAAACCACGGTGGCGATGACGAATTGACGGACAACCTTATAGTTATAGGCCTGCCCGGTTGATGCTGTGCTCATGGTCAGTCTTCCACGGTTTCAAGTCCCGGGCACTGTAGGAAATCCATGAAAAACAAAACAGGCTCAGAAAAACTACATTAATACGGATCAGAGTCTATCCCTTAAAACATGGGGTATTCCGTGGCTGATATGGTTTTTTAGTTTTTAGCTGAATCTGTGACGTCTTGAGCTGTAGGTGCATAGTCGCCCCCATAGAAACCGCTGCCGTCGAGCGCGGTCAGCCATGATGAGGTAGCGAGATGTATCGGTACGATGAGTACGACCGGGCTCTGGTCTTCGAGCGTGTGGCGCAGTTTCGTGATCAGGTCGAACGGTTTGTCGCTGGCGACTTGAGCGAAGAGGAATTCCTGCCGCTGCGCCTGCAAAACGGCCTGTACCTGCAAAAGCATGCCTATATGCTGCGGGTGGCGATTCCCTACGGCACCCTCGGTGCGCAGCAGCTGCGCACCCTGGCGAGCATTGCCCGGGATTACGACCGCGGCTACGGCCACTTCACCACGCGCCAGAACATGCAGTTCAACTGGATCGAGTTGCAGCAGGTGCCCGACATCCTCCAGCGCCTGGCCGAAGTCGACATGCATGCGATCCAGACCTCGGGCAACTGCGTGCGCAACATCACCACCGAAGCCTTTGCCGGGGTGGCCGCCGACGAACTGCTGGACCCGCGCCCGCTCGCAGAGATCCTGCGGCAATGGTCGACCATCAACCCCGAATTCCTGTTTTTGCCGCGCAAGTTCAAGATCGCCATCTGCTCGGCGCGCCAGGACCGGGCGGCGATCATGATGCATGACATCGGCCTTTATCTATATCAGGACGCCGACGGCCAGATGCTGTTGCGCGTGCTGGTGGGCGGTGGCCTCGGGCGCACGCCGATCCTCGGCTTGCAGATTCGCGATGGCTTGCCCTGGCAGCATCTGCTGTCGTACGTCGAAGCGGTCCTGCGCGTGTACAACCGCCATGGTCGGCGCGATAACAAATACAAGGCGCGGATCAAGATCCTGGTCAAGGCCCTGGGTATCGAGGCGTTTTCCCAGGAAGTGGAGGAGGAGTGGCAGCACCTGCGCGATGGCCCGGCGCAATTGACCGAGGATGAGTACCAGCGCGTGGCCTCGGCCTTTGTACCGCCGGACTATCAGGCCCTGCCCGATACCGACCTGGACTTTGGCACGCACATGGCCGACAGCCCGGCGTTCGCACGCTGGGTGACACGCAATGTGCAGCCCCACAAAGTACCCGGCTACACCAGTGTGGTGCTGTCCACCAAGCCGGGGATCGCCGCGCCGCCGGGCGACGTGAGTGCCGCGCAGATGGACGCCGTGGCGCAGTGGGCCGAACAGTTCGGCTTCGGTGAAATCCGCACCGCCCATGAACAGAACATCGTGCTGCCGGACGTACCCAAGGCGCAACTGCATGCCTTGTGGACCCTGGCCTGCGAGCAGGGCCTGGGCAGCGCCAATGTCGGCTTGCTGACCGATATCATCGCCTGCCCGGGCGGCGACTTCTGTGCCCTGGCCAACGCCAAGTCGATCCCCATCGCCCAGGCGATCCAGCAGCGCTTCGACAACCTCGACTACCTGCATGACCTGGGTGATATCAGCCTGAACATCTCCGGCTGCATCAATGCCTGTGGGCATCACCATATCGGCAATATCGGCATCCTGGGGGTCGATAAAAATGGCAGCGAGTGGTACCAGATCACCCTGGGCGGTGCCCAGGGCAAGGCCAGCGCGCTGGGCAAGGTGATTGGCCCAGCGTTCAGTGCGGCACAAATCCCGGATGTGATCTCCCGCCTGATCGCCACCTACGTCCGCTACCGGGAGAGTGACGAGCCCTTTATCGACACCGTGCAACGCATCGGCCTGGAGCCGTTCAAGGAGCGGGTGTATGGCAGCGTGGTGCAACCGGCATGAACAATCTGTTGAGCCTGGAACAGGGCGTGGCGCGTATCAAGCACGATGACCCCTGGACCCTGGTGCGCGATGCACAAGTAGCGCTGCCCGAGGGGGCGCTGATTCTGCCGCTGGTCCTGTGGCTGAGCCGGCGCATTGCGCCAGACCCGCCACAGGACGCGGTGTGGCTCGGCCCGGATGATGAAGTGGAACACCTGCAGCCGTGGCTGGATGTGCTGCCGCTGATTGCCCTGGACTTCCCCAGCTTTCGCGATGGCCGAGCCTACAGCCAGGCCTACCTGCTGCGCACCCGCCTGGGCTGGCAGGGTGAGTTGCGGGCGGTGGGGGATGTGCTGCGCGACCAGCTCAGCCATATGCGCCAGTGTGGCTTCGATGGGTTCGCCGTGCGCGAGGACAAGTCGGCCGCTGACGCGCTCAAGGGCCTGGCGGGCATGAGTGTGAGCTATGGCCGCTCGGTGATTGAGCCGCGGCCGCTGTTTCGGCGGCGCTGAGGTTAAGCAGGAGCGCCCAACTGCGGGGCAAATCGAAGCTGCGAAATAACCCGCACTGGGGGGCTGGAGGCAGGTTATTTCTGAGGAATTGGCTATACCTGTAACTTCACGTTTCGGCGATAAACGCCAAGGAGTTGCGCCATGAAGCTAGGGCTGATGATCAGTGCGTTGTGTATTGCCTCACTCGGGGTGGCCGGTTGCGCGAGTAAAGTCCCACAGCCGGACGAGTATTCGGGGTTTCTTTCGGACTACAGCCAGTTGAAGGAAGCCAAGTCGCCATCGGGCGTAGAGGTGATGCGCTGGGTCGATCCCAAGCTGAATCTGAAGCGCTACACCTCGGTGTATATCGAACCGACCCAGTTTTTCCCCAAGCCCCAAGCCACGGCGCAAATCCCCGAAGACACCTTGCGCAGCATCAACGAGTACTACAACCAGGCGCTAAAGCGTGAGCTGGTCAAGTCACTGCCACTGGCCAGCGCTCCGGGCCCCGGGGTGATCGTGGTACGGGCGGCGATCACGGCGGTCAGTCGCAAGACTGAAGGCCTCAAGCCCTATGAGTTCATTCCGGTGGCCTTGGTGGCAGCAGCGGTGAGTACCGGCACGGGGATTCGCGACCAGGAAACCACCTTGGGCACCGAGGCGCAGTTTCTCGATGGTGGCAGTGGGCGGGTGCTTGCCCAGGTTGTGCGCAAAGGCACTGGCAAGCCGCTGGAGAACGATAGCCAGGTCATGAAAGCGGCTGACGTGAAGGGGGTGATAGACGGCTGGGCGGCTGATTTGCACCAGTCCTACTCCAAGTTCAAGGCCAAATAGCGAGCGCGAACAGTGGCTTGTGGCGAGCGGGCTGGCCCCAGTCTCGTTTCAGGGTCGCTTCGCGCCCCAGCGGGAGCAAGCCCCCTCGCCACAACAAGGCCGCCTACGGACACCTGGGTGCGATCAGCCGCCCACCAGCATGCCTTTGACTTTGTCGCGCAGTTGCTCAATGGAGAACGGCTTGGCAATCATCTGCACACCGGCAGGCAACTCAATGTTTTCGGCATAGCCACTGGCAAGCAGGATGGGCAGGGCTGGGCGCAATGTGCAGGTTTTATCCGCCAGTTCCTTGCCATTCATGCCCGGCAGGCCCCAGTCGGTCATCATCAGGTCGATCACATGGGCGCTGTCTTCCAAGAACGCCAGCGCCGCTTCGGCGTCTGCCGCCTCAAGCACCTTGAACTCCAGTTCTTCGAGCACATCGACGATCAACATGCGCACGATGGCGTCGTCTTCGACGACAAGGATGGTGGAGGCTGCGGACATAGTGAGGGTTCCCAGATAGTGGAGGTACAGGTCTTGAGCAGTTGAAAGACCATCCTCTAGTGAGTTGCGTCGATCCCGGCAAGTTCCCGAAACAGGGCGGGCATTGTGCCGATAATCAGGCTTGATGTCCTGGCTGTGTCGTTGAAATACGGCAGAAACATAGCCCTTGTGGTCGATTTTGGGGCAAACTTCCGGTTTTTCCGCACTTGGCCAAGGCACGCCCATGACTCCCGCTTCGTCAGTCGATGAAAACAGCTTCCGCAAACTCCTGAGCCGCAACGTGGCTTTGCCGTTGGGTGTGGGCGTGCTCAGCGCGGTGTTTTTCGTGTGCCTGATCACCTATCTGTTGTCGGTGATCCAGTGGGTGGAACACACGGACCGGGTGATCAATAACCTTAATGAGACCGCAAAACTGACGGTGGATCAGGAAACCGGCATGCGCGGGTTCCTGATTACCGGCGACGAGCATTTCCTCGACCCCTACGAGGTGGCCAAGCCGCGGATCATTTCCGATCTGCGCAATTTGCAGTCGTTGGTCGCGGATAACCCCCAGCAAGTGGATCGTCTCAAGCGCCTGGAGTCATTGCAGCTGGAGTGGAACAACTACGCCCAGACGATGATCGACATGCAACGGCAAAACGGCGACTACCGTGGCGCGGTGAAGGCCGGGCGGGGTAAGCGTCTGACCGACGAGATCCGCAAGGAATACGACGCAGCGATTGCCATGGAGCAGCAGTTCCGGCTCGAGCGTAATAAGGACGTGACCCGCACCACGGTATTCAGCGTGGCGGTTTACTTGCTGTTCGTGTTGGGCTTGAGCGGCTTCCTGGCCTATGTCGGAAGGAAGAATCTATTAGCTCTTTCAGACAGTTACAGTGCCAACCTGGCCTCGCAGATGAAGATTGCCAAGCGCCTGGAACAGCAGGCCTGGCTGCGCAACGGCCAGACCGAGCTGGCCGAACAGGTGCTTGGCCAACTGACCCTGAACCTGCTGGGGCGCAATATCCTGCAGTTCTGTGCCCAATACATGGGCTCGGTGGTGGCCGCGCTGTATGTGCGCGAGGAGCACGGTGGCCTCAAGCGCGTGGCGACGTATGGCTTCTCCCGTGAGCAGGAGCAGCAGGAGCAGGCGATCTACCGCGACGAGGGCATCGTCGGCCAGGCTGCCCAGCAGCATCGCTTGATTCGCCTGGATGATGTGCCGGTGGACTACTTCAAGGTCAGTTCCGGCCTGGGCGATGGCGCACCGCGCAGCGTGCTGGTGGTGCCGACCAGCGATGATGATCGGGTCAACGGGGTGATCGAGCTGGGCTTTCTGCGCGCACTGGACGAGCGCGATGTGGAGCTGCTGGAGCTGATCGCCGGCAATATCGGCACGTCCATCGAGGCGGCGCGCTATCGCCAGCGCCTGCAGGAAGTACTGGCCGAGACCCAGCAGCTCAATGAAGAGCTGCAAGTGCAGCAGGAAGAGCTCAAGACCGCCAACGAGGAGCTGGAAGAGCAGTCGCGCATCCTCAAGGAGTCCCAGGCCCACCTGGAAACCCAGCAGGCCGAGCTGGAACAGACCAACGAACAGTTGGCCGATCAGACCCAGATCCTCGCCGACCAGCGCGACGCCATGGACCGCAAGAACGTCGAGCTCAATCGCGTACAGGTCGAGCTGGAGGAGCGCGCCGATGAGTTGCAGCGCTCGAGCAAGTACAAGTCCGAGTTCCTGGCCAATATGTCCCATGAGCTGCGTACGCCGCTCAACAGCTCGCTGATCCTGGCCAAGTTGCTGGCGGAGAACTCCGAGGAAAACCTCAGCGCCGAACAGGTCAAGTTTGCCGAGTCGATCTACTCGGCGGGTAACGACCTGCTCAACCTGATCAACGACATCCTGGATATCGCCAAGGTCGAGGCCGGCAAGCTCGATATGCGCCCCGAAAACACCAGCGTGGCGCGCCTGGCCGAGGGCTTGCGCGGGATGTTCGAGCCGTTGGCCAGCGACCGCAAGCTGGGTTTCCAGGTGGAGGTCCAGGCCGGCGCGCCACTGATGCTGTTCACTGACCGCCAGCGCCTGGAGCAGATCCTCAAGAACCTGCTGTCCAATGCGGTCAAGTTCACCGAGAAGGGCCAGGTCAGCCTGACCATTTCCCGCCAGCCGGGGGAGGGCATTGCCTTTACCGTGCGCGACTCCGGGATCGGCATCGCCCTGGACCAGCAGGAAAGCATCTTCGAGGCGTTCCGCCAGGCTGATGGCACCACCAACCGTCGTTATGGCGGTACGGGCCTGGGGCTGTCGATTTCCCGTGACCTGGCCACCTTGCTTGGCGGCTATATCAATGTCACCAGTGAGCCGGGCCAGGGCAGTATCTTCACCCTGGTGCTGCCGGAGCAGTATGTGGAGCGCGACGAAGACGCGCCGGCTATCGAGCAGTCGCGGGCCGTGACGGTTGCCCCGGCACCCGTGGCGCCAGTGAAAATTTCGCCGCTGCCGGTGGCAGACGAAGCATTGATCCCGCGTTTTGCCGACGACCGCGAGCTGGCACCGTTCGCCACCCGTTGCATCCTGGTAGTGGAGGACGAGCCGAACTTTGCACGGATCCTCTTCGACCTGGCCCATGAACTGGGCTACCACTGCCTGGTGGCCCATGGTGCGGACGAGGGCTACAACCTCGCCGAGCAGTACCTGCCCGACGCGATCCTGCTGGACATGCGCCTGCCGGACCACTCCGGGCTCACCGTGCTGCAACGCCTCAAGGAGCACGCCGAGACCCGCCACATCCCGGTGCATGTGATTTCCGTGGAGGATCGCGTGGAGGCCGCCATGCATATGGGCGCCATCGGCTATGCCGTCAAGCCCACCACCCGCGAAGAGCTCAAGGACGTGTTTGCACGCCTGGAGGCCAAGCTGACGCAGAAGGTCAAACGCATCCTGCTGGTGGAAGACGACGACTTGCAGCGCGAGAGCATCGCCCGCCTGATCGGCGATGAAGACATTGAAATCACCGCCGTCGGCTTCGCCCAGGAAGCATTGGACCTGCTGCGCAGCACGGTCTACGACTGCATGATCATCGACCTCAAGCTGCCGGACATGCTCGGTAACGAGTTGCTCAAGCGCATGGCCACCGAGGATATCTGTTCGTTCCCGCCGGTGATCGTCTACACCGGGCGCAACCTGACCCGGGACGAAGAGGCGGAGCTGCGCAAGTATTCGCGCTCGATCATCATCAAGGGCGCACGTTCACCTGAACGGTTGCTGGATGAAGTGACACTCTTTTTGCACAAAGTCGAATCCCAGCTGTCCCAGGAGCGGCAGAAGATGCTCAAGACCGCCCGCAGTCGCGACAAGGTCTTCGAGGGGCGCAAGGTGCTGCTGGTGGACGACGATGTACGCAACATCTTCGCCCTCACCAGCGCCCTGGAGCACAAGGGCGCGATTGTGGTCATTGGCCGTAACGGCCGTGAGGCCATCGAGAGACTCAATGAGGTCGAGGACATCGACCTGGTGTTGATGGACGTGATGATGCCGGAGATGGACGGCTACGAAGCCACCGCCCTGATCCGCCAGGATCCGCGCTGGCGCAAGCTGCCGATCATCGCGGTGACGGCCAAGGCGATGAAAGACGACCAGGAACGCTGCCTCGCGGCGGGCTCCAACGATTACCTGGCCAAGCCCATTGACCTGGACCGCCTGTTCTCGCTGATCCGGGTGTGGTTGCCCAAGATGGAACGCATTTAAGTGGAAATACACTAAGTGGATCGAAGTACTGATATTGAACTGCGCTTGCTGATCGAGGCGATTTACCTCAAGTACAGCTATGACTTTCGCGACTACTCAGGGGCTTCGGTCAAGCGCCGTGTGGCCCATGCCTTGCGCCAGTTCGACTGCAAGACCATTTCGGCCTTGCAGGAGCGGGTGTTGCACGATCCCACGGCCTTTATGCAGTTGCTGCAGTTCCTGACCATTCCGGTCAGCGAGATGTTTCGTGATCCGTCGCACTTCCTGGCCATTCGCCAGGAAGTGGTGCCACTGCTCAAGACCTATCCGTCGATCAAGATCTGGATCGCCGGTTGCAGCACGGGGGAGGAGGTGTACTCCATGGCCATCCTGCTGCGTGAGGAGGGGCTGCTTGAACGCACGATCATCTATGCCACTGATATCAACCCCAGCTCCCTGGAAAAGGCCAAGCAGGGGATCTTCTCCCTGGAGAGTGTGCGAGCCTATACCCACAACTACCAGCAGGCGGGCGGGCAGCGGTCGTTTGCCGATTACTACACGGCGGCCTACGATTACGCAATCTTCGACAAGACTCTGCGCGAGAACGTAACGTTCGCCGACCACAGCCTGGCGACGGATAGCGTATTCTCAGAAACACAATTAATTTCATGTCGTAACGTGCTGATTTATTTCAATAAAAAGTTGCAGGATAGGGCCTTTGGATTGTTTCATGAGTCGCTGTGTCATCGTGGCTTCCTGGTGCTGGGCAGTAAGGAAACCCTGGACTTCTCCGCCTACAGCAAACAGTTCGAACCCCTGGTCAAGCAAGAACGGATCTACCGCAAATCATGAATGAAGCAGCTGCCAGCCCGGCCTTGGTGTCGGGTGTCCAAGCCATTGTCGTTGGCGCTTCCGCTGGCGGGGTCGAGGCGTTGCTGAGTGTTTTCGGGGCCTTGGCGCCAGGGTTCAACCTACCGATCATCGCCGTGCTGCACTTGCCGGATGAACGTCGCAGCCAGTTGGCAGAAGTCTTTGATCGGCGTCTGGCAATACCGGTAGTAGAAGCCCGGGACAAGGAAACGATCCAGCCCGGCACCCTGTATTTTGCCAGCCCCGGCTACCACCTGTCGGTGGAGCATGACCACAGCCTGTCCTTGAGCCAGGAAGAGCGCGTGCATCACTCCCGCCCGGCCATTGATTATCTGTTCGAGTCGGCCGCCGACGCCTATGGCCCGAACCTGCTGGCGATCCTGCTGACTGGCGCCAACCAGGATGGCGCGCGCGGCCTGGCCCAGGTCAAGCAGCGCGGCGGTACCACCGTCATCCAGGACCCCGCGGAGGCCCGGGTGGCCGTAATGCCCATGGCGGCCCTGGCGCTGCATACCCCTGACCATATTCTCACCTTGAGCCGCATTGGCGATTTGCTGGCTTCCCTGGAACCCTCCCCATGCTAAGTACTATCCAGGCCAAACTGCTGATCGTCGACGATCTGCCGGAAAACCTGCTGGCCCTTGAAGCGCTGATCAAGCGCGAGGACCGTCATGTCTACAAGGCATTGAGTGCCGACGAAGCTTTGTCGCTGCTGTTGGAGCACGAGTTCGCCATGGCCATTCTCGACGTGCAGATGCCCGGCATGAATGGCTTCGAACTGGCCGAAATGATGCGCGGCACCGAAAAGACCAAGAACATTCCCATCGTGTTTGTCAGCGCCGCCGGTCGTGAGCTCAACTACGCCTTCAAAGGCTATGAGAGCGGTGCGGTGGACTTCCTGCACAAGCCGCTGGACATCCATGCGGTCAAGAGCAAGGTCAATGTGTTCGTCGACCTGTATCGCCAGAGCAAGGCCATGAAGCTGCAGGTCGAAGCCCTGGAGCACAGTCGCCGCGAGCAGGAACTGTTGCTCAACCGCCTGCAGGCGACCCAGGCGGAACTGGAGCAGGCGGTGCGCATGCGCGATGACTTCATGTCGATCGTCGCCCACGAGGTGCGCACGCCCCTCAACGGCCTGATCCTGGAAACCCAGCTGCGCAAGATGCACCTGGCTCGGGACAACGCCGCCGCCTTTACCCTGGACAAGATGCACGCCATGGTCGACCGCGATGAGCGGCAGATCCAGAGCCTGATCCGCTTGATCGAAGACATGCTCGACGTCTCGCGGATCCGCACCGGCAAATTGTCGATCCGCCCGGGGCATTTCGACCTGGCGCAGTTGGTGCGCAACCTGCTGGAGAACTTTGCCCCACAAGTGGCAGCGGCCGAGTCGTCGGTGCAACTGGATGCGCCGCAGCCGGTGGAGGGCAAGTGGGATGAGTTTCGTATTGAGCAGGTGGTCTCCAACTTGCTGACCAATGCCCTGCGCTACGGCGCCAAGAGCCCGGTGACGGTGCGGGTGTACGCCGAACATGACGAGGCCAGGGTGGAAGTACGGGATCACGGCATCGGCATCAGCGAAGACAATCAGAAGCGGATTTTCCAGCAGTTCGAGCGGGTGTCCGCCAACCATGCGGTGGCAGGGCTGGGCCTGGGGCTGTTTATCTCTGAGCAGATCGTTGCGGCCCACGGCGGCACGATTGAAGTCGAGAGCCGGATAGGCGAGGGCGCATTGTTCCGTGTGTGCCTGCCTTTGGCGGGCGCGGCGTGAAATCAATCGTCAGCCAGACGCAACCTCTGCGTGACCCAAGGGTCGTATCAGCAGCAATTGACCGGACAAAGGCTTCCCATGAGTGAAGATGCGCAAGATGTTGTACTGATCGTCGAGGACGACGAGTCGATCATGTTCGTATTGGGCGAGTACCTTTCGGGCCTGGGGTACCGGGTACTGAAGGCCATCAACGGCGAGCAGGCCTTTGAAATCCTCGCTTCCAAGCCCCACCTGGACTTGATGGTGACTGACTATCGCCTGCCTGGCGGAATTTCCGGGGTGCAGATTGCCGAGCCCGCGATCAAGCTGCGGCCGGAGCTGAAGGTGATCTTTATCAGTGGTTATCCGCAGGAGATCCTCGACTGCAATAGCCCGATTACGCGCAATGCACCGATCCTGGCCAAGCCGTTTGACCTGGATACGTTGCAGGAGCATATCCAACGGTTGTTGGCGTGAAGTAAAAAACCAGCACTGGCTTGCCGATAATCAGCATGCAGTCGTCTTCACCAAGGCCCGCGTGCTACGCGCACCTGCTGCCTGATCGCTGTGCGATGCGGGAGCCTGGCTCCCGCTGTGCTCATCCGTGTCACGTCGCAATCATCTCCCGCACCTTCGCCGTCAGCAGGTCGAAGGTAAAGGGCTTGGTGATCAACTGCATGCCCGGATCCAGGAACCCCCCGCGCACCGCCGCATGCTCGGCATACCCGGTAATGAATAACACCTTCAAGTCCGGGCGAATCTGCCTGCCGATCTCTGCCAACTGGCGACCGTTCATCCCCGGCAACCCTACATCACTGATCAATAGATCAATGCGCTGGCTGGATTCGATAATCGGTAGCGCACTGTCAGCATCCGCGGCTTCGACAAAGGCATAGCCCAGCTCACTCAGCACCTGGCTCACCAGCACCCGTACCGCCGGGTCATCCTCGACGATCAGCACGGTTTCACCGGCGTTGGCGAATGGCGGCAGGGTCGAGTCGAGGGGGACATCGGCGGTGACTTCACCGACAAAGCGCGGCAGGAACAGGCTCACCGTGGTGCCTTTGCCGACCTCGCTGTGGAGGATCACATGGCCATGGGACTGGCGGGCGAAGCCGTAGATCATCGACAAACCCAGGCCGGTGCCCTGGCCGATGGGCTTGGTGGTGAAGAAGGGGTCAAAGGCTCGGCTGATCACGTTTTCCGGCATGCCGCAGCCGGTGTCACTGACACTCAGCTCCACGTAGTCGCCGGGGGTTAAAGTGCCGTAGGCGGCGGTAAACACGTTGTCGAGGTGGCGATTACGGGTTTCCACCACCAGCCGGCCACCATCAGGCATCGCGTCCCGGGCATTCAGGGCCAGGTTGAGCAGGGCGCTTTCCAGTTGATTGGGGTCGGCTTCGGCGGTCCACAGCTGCCCGCTCAACTGCATGTCGAGCACGATGCTTTCATTGAGGCTGCGTTGCAGCAGTTCGCCCATGGAGGTCACCAGTTGGTTGATCTCCACCGGCTTGGAATCCAGCGACTGGCGGCGGGAAAACGCCAGCAGGCGGTGGGTCAGGCCGGCGGCGCGGTTGGCCGAGGTCACACCCAGGTCGATCAGGCTGTCGAGGTCATCCAGGCGGCCCCGGGCCAGGCGCCGGCGCAGCAGCTCCAGGCTGCCGATAATCCCGGTGAGCATGTTATTGAAGTCGTGGGCGATGCCGCCGGTCAATTGGCCGACGGCTTCCATTTTTTGTGACTGGCGCAAGGCTTCTTCGTTGCTGCGCAATTGCGCAGTGCGTTCTTCGACTTGTTGTTCAAGGGTTTCCAGGGTGCTTTGCAGGCGCAGTTCGCTCTGGCTCAGGTCGATCAGGCGGTCGCGGGCTTCGTACTGTCGTCGCCGCCCGCGCAGGGCGGTGGTCACCAGACTGATCAGGGTCACCGGGTGAAACGGCCGCTCCAGCAAGGTGATGTTGCCCAGCCTGGCGCTCAAGTGCGATGAGGCGTTCTGTTCGGTGCCACCATGGTGGGTCAGCAGTACGATGGGCAGGTCCGACCAGGCCGGCTGCTGCTGCAGATACTCCAGCAGCGGCTCCAGCCCGACCCCATGCAACGCTTCGGCGGCGATGATCAGCAGGCCCGCGCCTTGTTCCAGTTCATCGCAGAGCGATGACAGGTTGGGGGTTGCAATACCGCTGAAACCTGCTTCGTTGAGCATCATCAGCGCCAGCGTGCTGTCCCGTCCCAAGGGCGCGAGAATGATCGCGCGCTCGGAAATGGCCGGCAGGCTGCTCACAAGCGCTCATCCTTGAGCAGCGGGTTGCCGGCACCCATGTAGGTGGGGACGCCGCGCAGCACGCCCTGGAAGGCTTCCAGGGGTTCGCCGATGGTCATGCCCTGGCTGCCGATGCGGTATTCGCGAATGGTCGACTCATGGCTGCCGGTGCGTTTCTTGATGATGGAAATGGCCCGTCGTACCTTGCCCAGGGCTTCGAAGTAGCGCAGCAGGATCACGGTGTCGGCCAGATAGGTGATATCCACCGGCGCTTGCATGTCGCCGACCAACCCGTGCTGGGCCACGGTCATGAAGGTCGCTGCGCCCCGGCGGTTGAGGTACAGCAACAGCTCGTGCATGTGCAGCACCAGGGCGTTTTCCTCGGGCATGGCCGCCTGGTAACCGTTGATGCTGTCGATAACCACGGTCTTGATCTGGCGCTCATCCACGCAGCGCCGTACCCGGTGGGAAAATTCGCCGGGCGACAGCTCGGCGGCGTCCACCTGCTCGATCAGCAGATTGCCGGTGGCTTGTAGGGCGGCCAGGTCGATGCCTATGTTGTTCATGCGGTCGAACAACAGGCCCAGCTCTTCATCGAAAATAAACAGGGCGGCTTTTTCGCCACGGGCCACCGCGGCGGCGGCGAAGATCATCGAGATCAGCGACTTGCCGGTACCGGCAGGGCCGAGGATCAGGGTGCTGGAGCCGGTCTCGATACCGCCGCCCAGCAGCGCATCCAGCTCGCGAATGCTGCTGGTCAGGGTCTGCCGGTTGTAGCCACCGCGGTGCTCGGCGGCCACCAGACGCGGGAACACATGCACACCGTCTTGCATAATGGTGAAATCGTGGAAGCCGCCGCGATACTTCTGGCCCCGGTACTTCACCACCCGGACCCGGCGTCGTTCCGCGCCGTAGTTGGGGGTCAGTTCTTCCAGGCGGATCACCCCGTGGGCCACGCTGTGCACGGTCTTATCCAGGGATTCGGTGGTCAGGTCATCCAGCAGCAGCACGGTGGCGTCGTAGCGCACGAAGTAGTGCTTGATCGCCAGGATCTGCCGGCGATAGCGCAACGAGCTTTGCGCCAGCAGGCGGATTTCCGAGAGGCTGTCGATCACCACGCGGGTCGGCTTGACCCGTTCCACCACCTCGAAAATCTGCCGGGTAGCCTCGCCCAGCTCCAGGTCGGAGGAGTACAGCAGGCTTTGCTGATGCTCGGCATTGAGCAGGCTTTCGGGTGGGGTCAGTTCAAAGATATGGATATGTTCATCCAGCTCCCAACCGTGGGACTGGGCGCCCTGGCGCAGCTCGCGCTCGGTTTCCGACAGGGTGATATACAGCGATCGTTCCCCGGCCTTGGCCCCGGCCTGGAGAAAATGCAGGGCCACGGTGGTCTTGCCGGTGCCGGGCTCACCTTCGAGCAGGAACAGATGGCTACGCGATAGCCCCCCGGAAAGAATGTCATCAAGACCTTCAATGCCGGTGGCCGCCTTTGCTGTGAACAGCTCTTTGGATGTAGACAAGAAGTGCCCTCGGGTCACGTATAAGTTGAGCGGCGTGCCGGCTAAGGCGCGCCATATTCACTTGACCGTGGGGCTGTGGGGCGGTTCAACGTTTTCTCGTTTTTGTGCAGGCCAATCCACAGTTTTCAATGCCTGCAGCGCTTCAAAGGCCCTGCTGCAGCGCGGGATCGTCCGGGTTTTGCTGCTCCAGTTGGGCCAGCAGTACCTGCACGTTCTGCAACTGGCCGCTTTCCTTCCAGTAGTTGATCAACAGCACCCGTGCCTTGCGGTTGGCGGGATGGCGCTGGACGATTTCTTCCAGCTGGCGCTGGGCGGCTTCCAGTTCCTCCTGGTCATGCAAGGTGGTGGCCAGGTCGTAGCGGTAATCCTGATTGTCGGGCTCCAGCTCCACCGCCTTGGACAGGCCCAGCAGTGCGTATTCCCGTTCGCCATGGTGCAGCAGCCACATGCCCAGGGCGTGTTGCAGATAGGCTGACTCGGGGTGGGCTTGCAGTTGGGTGGCGAGGATCTGGCGCGAGTCATCGACCTTGCCCTGTTTATCCAGCAACTCGATGCGTGAAACCACCGCCGGCAGGTTGTCCGGGTCCAGGCGCAGCGCCTGCTCCAGGGCATGTTGGGCCTCGGGCAACAGGGCACTGTGGATGTACAGGCGCGCCAGTTGGATCCAGCCATCAGGGCTTTCGGGCTGGGCCTTGAGGTACTTTACATACTCATCCAGCACGAGCTGCAAGGGGCCGAAATACAGGCCCAGGGTGTCGGGCGACAGGCCCAGCAGGGCGTTGGCGGCGGCAAATCGCACGCTTTGCTCGTCATCGTCGAGCAACGGGCCCAGCAACAGGGTGCGCTGGCCGCTAGGCACCAGGCCGACAATGCTGGCAATGGCTGCCTGGCGCACCAGGGGGGATGGGTGGCTCAAGTCCTTGTCCGCCAGCTTCAAGGCCTGGGGGCTTGGGTAGTTGTGCAATTCGCTGTGCAGGGCGGCGCGGCGCACGTCGGACAGGTCTGGGCGCCCCAGTTGCTGATAGAGCACGCGCGCGGCGCCGGGCTCGCCGTTATGCGCTTTTTTCAGGGCTTTGGAGTAACCGTGGGCAACAGCCGGCGGCACGGACACGCTCGGGCTGCGGGAGAAATACCAAAAAACCAGTACCACCAATAACAGGGCGCTCAGGCCGATGATCGCGTAACGGCGTGACTTTGACATGCAGGCGTCCGAAAGCTGGGCAGCTAGTGCAAAGCGCTCAGCTTCGGTCAGACACCGGCGAGTGTCAAACCCGCGTCACGTCAGCACATAGTCCACGGGCTCCAGGGGCGCTGGCAGGGCAGTTTCGCCCAGGGCGGCGAGGATCTCCCGTTCCAGGGTGCGCACGATGGCATTGCACGGCAGGTCGTTCTCGTCGAAACCGAAGGGGTCCTCCAGGTCATCGCCGATTTCATCCAGGCCAAAGAAGGTGTAGCTGACGATGGCGGTGAAAATCGGTGTCAGCCAACCCAGGGGCTCGGCCATGGCAAAGGGCAGCAGGATGCAGAACAGATAGATGGTGCGGTGCAGCAGCAAGGTGTAGGGGAAGGGCAGCGGTGTGCTCTTGATCCGTTCGCACGCCGCCTGGACTTGGCTGAGCCCCACCAGGCGGGTTTCCAGCTGGGTGTAGCGCCAGTCGCTGATCCGTCCCTGTTGCGCGGCATCCGAGCAGTGGGCGCCGAAGGTTTGCAGGATCCGGTCCGGCAGGTTCGGGTGGCCGGACTCGACATTGACCCACGGCTGGGTGGCACGGGCCTCGTCTTCCAGGCGCAGGCGCGCCACCAGGCCATGGGCAAAACCACACAGGCCGCGCAACAGGCCCTCGCGTTCGCCTGGCTGGGTAAAAACCTGGGTTTCGCGGATCAGCGAGCGGATTTCAATGACCATCTGCCCCAGTTGCTTGCGGCCTTCCCACCAGCGGTCGTAGCAGGCGTTGTTGCGAAAACTCATGAAAATCGACAGCGACAGCCCGAGCAGGGTGAACGGCGTGGCGTTGACCTTGGAGAAGTAGGCCGGGTGCAGCGTTTCCACCAGCACGATCACCGAGGCCAGCAGGGTCACCAGCAGGCTGCGCAGGGCAATACGCTTGGCAATCGAACCCTTGAGGGAGAACAGGATGCCGAATAGGTTGGGTTTGGGGCGAACAATCATCGAGGGGCTTCTTCGTGGCGCAGGCCCTCAGATTAGAAGCCGGCGGGCGGGGCGTCCAATCGCTTGCGTTGACCGGCTGATTGTTGGCCTCTATGACGCAACGGTTTGGTCCAAGGCGCCATTGGCCAAACCAGTCAGCCATATTGAAAGCTTTGACCATTGTCCCTGCGCCGCTCTGGCGCCACTATTTCCCCCGATTCAACCCCGCAAAAGCACGCCCCCCAAAACAACAAAAGACACAGGGATTTGCCACGATGCGCGATTATTTGGCTGCTACCACCCAGTTCAACTACCAGCAAACCGTCGAGGCCGCACTGGCCGGCCACTTGCAGGCGCTCAACGCCTGCGTCGAATGCTGCGACCGGCACGCGTTGCCGGGGCGCATTGCGTTGTTTTGGGAGGGTAAGGATGGCCGCAGCGCCACCGTGACCTTCAGCGAATTGCAGGATCAGGCGGCGCGCTTGGCCAACTTCCTCCTGGCCCAGGGCGTCAAGCGTGGCGACAAGGTCGCCGGCCTGTTGCCACGCACTGCCGAATTGCTGGTGACGGTGCTCGCCACCTGGCGCATCGGCGCGGTCTATCAACCGCTGTTCACGGCCTTTGGCCCCAAGGCCATCGAGCATCGCCTGAACAGCTCCGGCGCGGCGCTGGTGGTGACCGACGCGGTCAACCGCAGCAAGCTTGCCGAAGTCGCTGACTGCCCGACAATCGTCACCGTGGCCGGCGCCAAGGGCGAAGGCATTGTGCGCGGCGATTTCAGCTTCTGGGCCGAGTTGCCCAACTATTCGAATGTGTGCGAACCGGTACTGCTGGGCGCCGATGATCCATTCCTGCTGATGTTCACCTCTGGCACCACCGGCCCGTCGAAAGCCCTGGCCGTGCCGCTCAAGGCCCTGGTTGCGTTCCAGAGTTATACCCGCGACGCCGTGGACCTGCGCCCCGAAGACGCGTTCTGGAACGTCGCCGACCCGGGCTGGGCCTATGGCATCTATTTCGGTGTGACCGGGCCGTTGTCCATGGGCCATCCGATCACCTTCTACGATGGCCCGTTCACCCTGGAAAGCACCTGCCGGGTCATCAACAAATACGGGATCACCAACCTGACCGGTTCGCCCACGGCCTACCGCCTGCTGATCGCCGGCGGCGAGCAGTTCGCGCGCTCGATCAAGGGCCGGTTGCGCATTGTCAGCAGCGCCGGCGAGCCGCTGAACCCGGAAGTGATCCGCTGGTTCGCCGATAACCTGGGCGTGACCATCCACGACCATTACGGCCAGACCGAACTGGGCATGGTCCTGTGCAACCACCACGGACTGGAACACCCGGTGCATGTCGGCTCCGCCGGCTTTGCCTCGCCGGGGCACCGCATCGTGGTACTGGACGACAACCACCACGAACTGCCCGCCGGCCAGCCCGGCATCCTGGCGATCGACCGCGAGCAGTCACCGATGTGCTGGTTCGCCGGCTATGAAGGGGTCAAGACCAAGGCCTTCGTCGGCAAGTACTACTTGAGCGGCGACACCGTGGAATTGAACCCCGATGGCAGCATCAGTTTTGTCGGGCGCAGCGACGATGTGATCACGACGTCTGGCTACCGGGTAGGACCGTTCGATGTGGAAAGCGCCTTGGTCGAGCACCCGGCGGTGATCGAAGCCGCCGTGGTCGGCAAGCCGGACGCCGAGCGCACCGAACTGGTCAAGGCTTTTGTGGTGATCAACAGCCAGTACCGCGCCGACGCCGCGTTGGCCGAGGAACTGCGCCTGCATGTGCGCAAGCGCCTGGCGGCCCACGCCTACCCACGGGAAATCGAATTTGTCAGCGACTTGCCCAAGACCCCGAGCGGCAAGCTGCAGCGGTTTATTTTGCGTAACCAGGAAATCGCCAAGGTCCAGGCAGCGACCACGGCTTGATCCCCTTTTAAGGAAACAACGATGCAGATTGAAAACAAGGTATTTATGGTCAGCGGCGGCGCTTCGGGCCTCGGCGCGGCTACCGCCGAAATGCTGGTGGCCGCAGGCGCCAAGGTGATGCTGGTGGACCTGAATGCCGACGCCGTGGCGGCCCAGGCTGCAAAACTGGGTGCGCAGGCGCGCAGTGTGGTCGCGGATATCAGCCAGGAAGCGGCCGCCGAAGCTGCGGTACAGGCCACGGTGGCGGCGTTTGGCGCCCTGCATGGCCTGGTCAACTGCGCGGGCGTGGTGCGTGGCGAGAAAATCCTCGGCAAGAATGGGCCCCATGCCCTGGCCAGCTTTGCCCAGGTGATCAACGTCAACCTGGTCGGCAGCTTCAACCTGCTGCGCCTGGCCGCAGCGGCGATTGCCGAAACCACGGCGGATGCCGACGGTGAGCGCGGGGTGATCATCAACACCGCTTCGGTGGCGGCCTTCGACGGGCAGATCGGCCAGGCCGCCTACGCGGCGTCCAAGGGCGCGATTGCCAGCCTGACCCTGCCGGCCGCCCGTGAACTGGCGCGCTTCGGCATCCGCGTGATGACCATCGCCCCGGGCATCTTTGAAACACCGATGATGGCCGGCATGACCCCGGAGGTTCGTGACTCCCTGGCGGCCGGCGTGCCGTTCCCGCCACGCCTGGGCAAACCGGCCGAATACGCCGCGCTGGCCCGGCATATCATTGAAAACAGCATGCTCAATGGCGAGGTGATCCGTCTTGACGGGGCCTTGCGCATGGCGGCCAAGTAAGGAGGATTTGTCATGACTCAGCTTCACGATCCGATTGTTATTGTCAGCGCCGTACGCACGCCCATGGGCGGCTTCCAGGGCGACCTCAAGGGCCTGACCGCGCCGCAACTGGGCGCCGCCGCGATTCGTGCGGCTGTCGAGCGCGCCGGTATCGCCCACGACGCCGTGGATGAAGTGCTGTTCGGTTGCGTGCTGCCCGCCGGTCTCGGCCAGGCCCCGGCACGCCAGGCCGCGCTGGGTGCCGGCCTGGATAAATCGACACGTTGCACCACCCTCAACAAAATGTGCGGTTCGGGCATGGAGGCGGCGATTCTCGCCCATGACTCGCTGCTGGCCGGCAGCGTGCAGGTGGTGATCGCCGGCGGCATGGAAAGCATGTCCAATGCCCCGTACCTGCTGGATCGGGCCCGTAGCGGCTACCGCATGGGCCATGGCCGGGTGCTTGACCATATGTTCCTCGACGGCCTCGAAGACGCCTATGACAAGGGCCGCCTGATGGGCACCTTTGCCGAGGATTGCGCCGAGGCCAATGGCTTTACTCGCGAAACCCAGGATGCGTTTGCCATTGCCTCGCTGACCCGCGCCCAGCAGGCGATCAGTGCCGGGCGTTTCAGCGCCGAGATCGTCCCGGTGCAGGTCACCGTGGGCAAGGAACAAAAGACCATCACCGATGACGAGCAGCCGCCCAAGGCGCGCCTGGACAAGATCGCCACCTTGAAGCCGGCGTTCCGCGAAGGCGGCACGGTGACGGCGGCCAACTCCAGCTCGATCTCCGACGGCGCGGCGGCCTTGCTGATGATGCGCCAGTCCGAAGCGCAGAAGCGTGGGCTCAAGCCTCTGGCAGTGATCCACGGCCATGCGGCCTTTGCCGATGAGCCGGGGCTGTTCCCGGTGGCGCCGGTGGGGGCGATTCGCAAGCTGATGAGCAAGACCGGCTGGGACCTGGGCGATGTCGACCTGTTCGAGATCAACGAAGCCTTTGCCGTGGTCAGCCTGGTGACCATGAGCAAGCTGGAAATCCCCCACGACAAGGTCAACGTCCACGGTGGCGCGTGTGCCCTGGGGCATCCGATTGGCGCATCCGGCGCGCGGATCCTCGTGACCCTGCTTTCAGCGCTGCGCCAGCGGGGCCTCAAGCGCGGCGTTGCAGCCATCTGCATCGGCGGCGGTGAAGCCACCGCCATGGCCGTCGAATGCCTGGATTAAGGAATTTTTATGTTGCCCAATGACGAACAACTGCAAATCAGCGACGCGGCCCGGCAATTCGCCCAGGAGCGGCTCAAACCGTTCGCTGCCGAGTGGGACCGCGAGCATCGCTTCCCCAGGGAGGCTATCGCTGAGATGGCCGAGCTGGGTTTTTTCGGCATGCTCGTGCCGGAACAGTGGGGCGGCTGCGACACCGGCTACCTGGCCTATGCAATGGCCCTGGAAGAGGTCGCTGCCGGTGATGGCGCCTGCTCGACCATCATGAGCGTGCACAACTCGGTGGGCTGCGTGCCCATTCTCAAGTTCGGCAATGACCTGCAGAAAGAACAATTCCTCAAGCCCCTGGCCAGCGGCGCAATGCTCGGTGCGTTTGCCTTGACCGAACCCCAGGCCGGGTCCGATGCCAGCAGCCTGAAAACCCGCGCGCGTCTTGAGGGCGATCATTACGTGCTCAATGGCTGCAAGCAGTTCATCACCTCCGGGCAGAACGCCGGGGTGGTGATTGTATTTGCCGTGACCGATCCTGCGGCCGGCAAGCGTGGGATCAGCGCGTTTATCGTGCCCACTGACTCGCCGGGCTACACCGTCGCGCGGGTCGAGGACAAGCTGGGCCAGCATGCGTCCGACACCTGTCAGATTCTGTTTGAGGATGTGAAGGTGCCGGTCGCCAACCGCCTGGGCGAGGAGGGCGAAGGCTACAAAATCGCCCTGGCCAACCTGGAGGGCGGTCGCGTGGGTATTGCCGCGCAATCGGTGGGCATGGCCCGTGCGGCGTTCGAAGCTGCCCGGGATTACGCCCGTGAGCGGGAAAGCTTCGGCAAACCGCTGATCGAGCACCAGGCTGTAGCGTTTCGCCTGGCGGACATGGCCACCCAGATCGCTGTGGCCCGGCAGATGGTGCACTACGCGGCGGCCCTGCGCGACAGCGGCAAGCCTGCGCTGGTGGAGGCGTCCATGGCCAAGCTGTTTGCCTCGGAAATGGCCGAGAAAGTCTGTTCTGCCGCCTTGCAAACCCTGGGTGGATACGGTTACCTGAGCGACTTCCCGTTGGAGCGGATCTACCGTGATGTGCGGGTCTGCCAGATTTATGAAGGCACCAGTGATATTCAGCGCATGGTCATTTCGCGCAATCTTTGAAGAGGAACGGATCAATGAGTTATGAAACCATTTTGCTCGACGTTCAAGGCCGTGTCGGGCTGATTACCCTCAATCGCCCCCAGGCGCTGAATGCCTTGAACGCGCAATTGGTCAGCGAAGTGAACCAGGCCCTGGACAGCCTGGAAGCCAATCCCGACATCGGTTGCATCGTGTTGACCGGCTCGAAGAAAGCCTTTGCCGCTGGCGCCGACATCAAGGAAATGGCCGAGCTGACCTACCCGCAGATCTACCTCGACGATCTGTTCAGCGACAGCGACCGTGTGGCCAACCGCCGCAAGCCGATCATCGCGGCGGTCAATGGTTTTGCCCTGGGGGGCGGCTGTGAGCTGGCGTTGATGTGCGATTTTATCCTGGCCGGTGACACGGCCAAGTTCGGCCAGCCGGAAGTCAACCTCGGCGTCCTGCCGGGCATGGGTGGCACCCAGCGCCTGACCCGTGCGGTGGGCAAGGCCAAGGCCATGGAGATGTGCCTGACCGGGCGTTTTATCGACGCCGTGGAGGCCGAGCGTTGCGGCATCGTGGCGCGGATTGTGCCGGCGGACGAACTGCTGGACGAGGCGCTCAAGGTTGCGGCGCTGATCGCCAGCAAATCGGTGCCGATCAGCATGATGGTCAAGGAAAGCGTGAACCGCGCCTTTGAAGTCAGCCTGTCGGAAGGCGTGCGCTTTGAGCGCCGGGTGTTCCACGCCGCCTTCGCGACCCAGGATCAGAAGGAAGGCATGGCCGCGTTCGTGGCCAAGCGTGCGCCGCAGTTCAAGGACCAATAAGCCCCTGACCAACTGCCCCGTGGCGAGCGGGCTAGCCCGCGTTGGGCTGCGTAGCAGCCCTAAAATCCGGCCCCGCGTGTTCAACTGAAGCAATGCGCTGGGTGTATTGGGGCTGCTACGCAGCCCAGCGCGGGCAAGCCCGCTCGCCACAACCGTTGCGCTGGCAAGGCAAATAGGGTCATGCCAAAGCGCTTTATCGCCTGTAACATGAGGCCCTGATACGCTCTAGATACAATTTTCAGGTTTCAGGAACCCGTCATGACCCAGAAGCAACGCTTGATTTACTCGATTCTGATTTCCCTGGTCGTCCTCGGCACGATGTTTGGCCTGTCCTATTTGCAGAACATCGGCGCCATCAGTGAGAAGACGTTCCAGTACATCGCCATTGCCGTGGCGGTGATTGTGGTGGTGATCAACGGCATCATGCGCCGCAAGGTCAAGCCCAACCTGTAAGTCAGGCGCTGGCAGCCAGGACCTTGGCAGCCTCTTCATGGAGGCTGTAGCTTTTGTCGCTGTTGAGGGTGATCACGCCCTCGCTGCACAGGCGCTTGAGCACCTCGCGCACACTGAGAAACGACAGCGGGATGCCCAGTTCCAGCAAGTGGCTGTGCACACCCCGTACACCCAGCGAGCGGCCGTTCTCGGCGGCGGTGAGCAGGGCGTCGATGACTTTCAGCCGGATCAGGCTGGTACGCAACCCAAAACACTTGAGCAGATGCCGGATGCGTTGGTTGCCTTGATGCTCGGGGGCCTTGCCGAAGGCTGGGTTACTTGCGCCGAAAGCGGCGTCGTGTGCCATAAAATGTCCGTCCGTGGGCAGTTGCGGGTTGTGCATGCAAAAACTCCTTATCAGAGCCTGATCAGGAAAACGATGGTGCTCTCTAGTTAATAAGACGTATGAGCCACGCAAATCATGAAGTCCAAGCCGGATAAATTTTCTCGGTCTCACGTCTGTCACCTTCCTGGCGCCGGTAAATAAGGCGCGCGCTGCCTAAATTTCTGCGGATTTCTACGTCTTTATCCATGGGCTGGTGTTGGCGAGTCGGCCCCGCCTTGGGCGTTCAATTTGGCTTGATGATGGGGTCTGCGTGATTATTTCCAACGGGTTGTCCAGGGTTTGCGTGGCGGGTGTGTTGCTGGGGGTGAGCCTGTGTGCGACGGCCCGCCAGGTGAGCGACGTGCAGGCGGGCACACTGAGCGCCGATATCCGCCGCACCGGGTTTGGTGTCCCGCATATCCGCGCCAACGATGAGCGCGGCCTGGGCTATGGCATCGGCTATGCCTACGCGCAGGACAACCTGTGCCTGCTGGCCAACGAAGTGGTCACGGTCAATGGCCAGCGCGCCCGCTACTTCGGGTGCCGAGCAGGCGACCCTGGAAGAGCGCAACAACCTGACCAGCGATGTGTTCTTTACCTGGCTCAATACGCCCGAAGCAGTGACGGCTTTCTGGAAGGCACAGACCCCGCAGATGCAGCAGCGTCTTGCCGGCTATGCGGCGGGTTACAACCGCTACATGCAAGAGCGCGGGGCCAAGGACCGACCGATGCAGTGCCAGGGCGCCCTGGGTGCGGCCGATCACGACCGATGACCTGGTCAAGCTGACCCGCCGATTGCTGGTGGAAGGTGGTGTCGGGCAATTCGCCGAGGCCTTGGCGGGGGCGACGCCACCCCAGCCAGGCGTGGCGGTGCAGAGCGATGTGCGAGCGTTTGAGGTCGCCACCTTGAAGCAGCAACGCTTTGCCCTGGAGCGCGGCAGCAACGCGGTGGCGGTGGGTAGCGAGCGCTCGTTCAACGGGCGCGGCATGTTACTGGCCAACCCGCATTTCCCGTGGATCGGCGGCATGCGTTTTTATCAGATGCACCTGACCATTCCTGGTCAGCTGGACGTAATGGGCGCCGCCTTGCCGGGCCTGCCGGTGGTCAATATCGGCTTCAACCAGCATGTGGCCTGGACCCATACGGTGGACACATCCAAGCATTTCACCCTGTATCGCCTGACCCTGGACCCGAAGGACCCGACCCGCTATTTGCTCGACGGCAAGTCGATCCCCCTGCAGAAAACCCAGGTAACGGTACAGGTCAAGGGCGCCGAGGCCCACACCCAAACGGTCTACAGTTCGCAGTTCGGGCCGGTGGTGCAATGGCCGGGCAAGCTCGACTGGAACGGGCAATACGCTTTCAGCCTGCGCGACGCCAACCTGGGCAATGACCGCGTGCTGCAGCAGTGGTACGCGATGAACCAGGCCCGCAGCCTCAAGGACTTGCAAGCCTCGGTACACCGCCTGCAAGGGATTCCCTGGGTCAACACCCTGGCGGCGGACGATCAGGGGCAGAGCCTGTATATGAACCTGTCGGTGGTGCCGAACGTCAGTGCAAAAAAACTCGAACAATGCAGCGACCCGCGTGCCGGTCTGCAGATGATCATGCTTGACGGTGCCCACAGTGCCTGCGCCTGGGATATCGACCCGCGCGCCGCCCAGCCGGGGATCTTTGCCGCTGATCAACTGCCGCAGCTGGCGCGCCGGGACTACGTGCAGCACTCCAACGACTCGGCCTGGATGGCCAACCCCAAGGCCCCGCTGGCCGGCTTTTCGCCGGTGGTCAGCCAGGATCACATTGCCTTGGGCGCACGTTCGCGTTTTGCCTTGCAGCGCTTGCAGGACCTGGACACACAGCCGATCACCGTCGCCGATTTGCAACACATGGTGCTGGATAACCAGGTGTACCTGGCTGGGCAGGTGATGCCGGATCTGCTCAAGTTCTGCGCGCAACAGACGGATGCCGCCCTGAAAACCCTGTGTACCCGCCTCAAGGACTGGGACCAGAAGGCCAACCTCGACAGCGGCCTGGGCCTGGTGCATTTCTTCCAGGTCATGGAGCACCTGCAGCAAGTGCCGCAGGTGTGGCGCGTTGCGTTTGACCCGGACCACCCACAAACCACCCCGCGCGGGTTGCTCATCGAGCAGCCGGAGGTGGCCAAGGCGTTGCGTGAGGCAATGCTGGCGTCAATGGCGCAGGTGAGTGAATCGGGGTTGAAAGAAGGCACTCGTTGGGGCGATATCCAGGTCTCGGGCAGCACTCCGATGCACGGTGGCCCACAGGAACTGGGGATCTACAACGCCATGCAAAGCGTGCCGAGGGCCGATGGCAAGCGTGAGGTGGTCAGCGGCAGCAGTTACTTGCAGATCGTCACCTTCGACGACCAGGGGCCGAAAGCGGAAGGCGTGTTGGCGTTCTCACTGTCCAGCGATCCGGCGTCGCCGTACTTCAAGGACCAGACCCAGGCGTTTTCCGCGAAAAAGCTCAGCCCGTTGCCGTTTACCGAACAGCAGATCAAGGCTGACCCACAGTATCAACGGCAACTGATCCACGAGTAGGGGCTTTATTGGTCGAGCAGGTGTGCCACGGCGGCAAACGCCTGGTCATGGCGTGCCTGCCAATCCCCGCCAATCACCTTGTACGGTTGCTGATGCTGCTCCAGCCAGTCGCGGCTGGCCTGGAAGAAGGCCAGGCGGTCGGCCAGGTCCGGCTGGCAGCGTTGACCGTCGGCGGTCCAGCCAATGCCTTCGGGCGACAGCAACAGGTGCAGGTCGTAATGGCGGGCCAGCAGTGCCTCGTCGAGCCACGCGGGGGCATCGCCAAACAGCGTCAGGCTCCACAGCTTGTTGGTCAGCAGGTGAGTATCGAGGATCAGCAGTTGCGGCTGCCGGGCACGGCCGGCATCTTCCCAGGCCAGTTGGCCACGGGCGATGTCCGGGATGTCGGCGAGGGTCGTATCACGCTGGTAGTGGTCGATGAAATAGCGCACATACTCGCCCACCAGCACCGCACCGAAATGCGCCTGCAACTGCTCGGCCAGCCAGCTTTTACCGCTGGACTCGGGGCCTGCCATCACCAGCACCTTCATGTGCGCAACGCCGGATCGGCGCGCCATTCGCGCCAGCCTTGTACGGCAATCACTGTGAACAGGGCATAGAGCGCGGCCGTCAGGTACAGCCCCTTGTAGACAAACAGGCCGACAAAAATCACATCGACCACAATCCACAGTGCCCAGCATTGCACGCGTTTTTGCGCCATCCACATCTGCGCCACCAGGCTGAAGCCGGTCAGGGCGGCGTCCAGCCAGGGTTGTGCAGCATCGGTCCAGTGTGCCATGGCGGCGCCCAGCAACAGGCTGCCGACTGCGCCAACCGTCAGGCTCAGGAGGATCGCCTGGCTGCCAAGACTGCTGACCTGGCGCCCTTGCTTGACCTCGCCGGCGCGAGTCCATTGCCACCAACCGTAGACCTGCAGGCCGGCATACACCACTTGCAGCAGCATGTCGGAATACAGCTTCACCTCGAAGAACACCCAGGTGTACAGCAGCACCATGACCAGGCCGATCGGCCAGCACCACGGGTTCTGCTTGACCGTCAACCAGACGGCAATCACCCCCAGCGCGGCGGCAAACAGTTCAAGCCCGGACATGGGATTCCTTGGAAGAGTCGAAGAGGAGGGCGATTGTACCCAACCGGCCGGGCAAAATCCTGTCCAGGCCGGGGGCTAATTATGGGAAGAAGGATTGCTGTGGCAAACCCGCTCGCTGTGGCGAGCGGGCTGCTGCCGGGAGGAGGGCTAGACCTTGAACTGGCGCAGCAGGCCGTTGAGTTCTTCGCTCAAGTCCTTCAGATGCACGCTGGCCTCGCTCGATTGCTGGGCCGCGAGCGCAGTGCTGTGGGACAGGCCGGCGGCCTGGGTCACGTTCTGATTGATGTCTTCCACCACGTGGGCCTGTTGCAGGGTCGCGCTGGCAATCGAGGCGTTCAGGCCGTTGAGGTTGCGCAGGGCCTGGCCGATGGCATTCAGGCTGGCGCCCGCCTGACCGGCTTGTTCGATGGTCAGTTGCGAGGCCTGGTGGCTGTCGCTGATGACCTTGACCGCTGCTTCGGAATGCCCTTGCAGGCGCTCGATCATGTTCTGGATTTCGGCAGTGGATTTTTGCGTGCGCTGGGCCAGCAGGCGCACTTCGTCGGCGACCACGGCAAAACCACGGCCTTGTTCGCCGGCGCGGGCCGCTTCGATGGCGGCGTTGAGAGCCAGCAGGTTGGTCTGCTCGGCAATCGAGCGAATCACCTCCAGCACCCCGCCAATCTGCGTGCTTTCGGTGGACAGGGTGCGGATCACTTCCACCGCCTGGCTGATGGTGCCGGACAGCGCGTCGATCTGTTGCAGGCTGCCGTCGATATTGACCTGGCCCTGTTCGGCCTGGGTCTGCGCGTCACGCATTTCGCTGGCGGCGTGCTCGGCATTCTTGGCCACGTCCTGGACGCCGTAGGTCACTTCATTGATGGCGGTGGCCACCAGCTCCATTTGCTGGGATTGTTGCTGGCTGCGGTCATGGGCCTGGCTGGCGTTGTTGCCCAGCTCGGCGGACGACTGGGCCAGGGCATTGGCGCACACCTGCAACTGGCTGACCACCTGGCGCAGTTTGGCGGTGAAGGTGTTGAAGTGTCGGGACAGTTGCGTGACTTCGTCCTGGCCATGGGTGTCGAGGCTGCGGGTCAGGTCGCTTTCGCCACTGGCGATGTTGGCCATGGCCTGTACCGCTTCCTGCAACGGGCGCACGATGCTGCGGGCAATCAGCACCACCAGCAGGGCCATGATCAGGGCAATGCCCAGGCCGATCAGCGAGGCTTTCCAGACCTGGCCGCGAAATTGTGCCTGTACGTCGTCCACATAGACGCCGGAGCCTATGATCCAGCCCCAGGGTTCGAACAACTGGATATAGGAGGTCTTGGCCACGGGCTCAGCCGCGCCGGGTTTCGGCCAGCGGTAATCGACCATGCCGACGCCCTTGGCCTTGGCCAGGGTGACGAACTCATTGAAGATCGCAAAGCCGTCCGGATCGCGTATGGCCGATAGGTTCTGGCCGTCGAGCTTGGGGTTGGCCGGGTGCATGATCATCACCGGCGTCAGGTCATTGATCCAGAAGTATTCGTTCTGGTCGTAGCGCAGACCGCGCACCACACTCAGGGCTTGTTTCTGCGCGGCTTCGCGGGTCAGCACCCCGGTGGTTTCAAGGCCGTGATAAAAATTCAGAATCCCGCTGGCGGTCTGCACCACATGCTGGGTCTTCTGGCTCTTGGCCTGGTAGAGGTCGTCGTGGATCTGCTTGAGCATCAACAAACCCAGGGTCATCAACATCAACACGGCGACTATCAGGATCATCCAGAGGCGCCGACTGATCGACATATTGCGCAAACTGTTCATAGTCTTGTCACTCCGCGTTCTTATAATTTTCGGTGCTGCGTTGATCGGCCAGTGATAACGCGAAGCGAAATTCGGGCTTGTCTGATAGGCTTTCGGCCCGGAATCAAAAAACCTGAGTACTGCCTGATTTTTCACAGAATTTTTGCAGGTCAGCCTTGATCCTGCGCGCAGCCTTGCCGCGTGCTCATCGTTAGTGAACACCTAGAAAATATCAACGAGGCATGCCGTCGCATGACCTTTGGGGGAATAATGGATCTTTGGACCGCCTTTCAGGCATTGATACTTGGCATTGTCGAAGGGCTGACAGAGTTCTTGCCGATCTCCAGTACCGGGCACCAGATTATCGTCGCTGACTTGCTCGACTTCGGTGGCGAGCGCGCCATGGCGTTCAACATCATCATTCAACTGGGCGCCATCCTGGCGGTGGTCTGGGAGTTCCGGCGCAAGATCCTCGACGTGGTGACCGGCCTGCCGACCCAGCGCAACGCCCAGCGCTTTACCGTCAATCTGCTGATCGCCTTCCTGCCGGCGGTGGTGTTGGGGGTGATTTTTGCCGACCTGATCCACGAATACCTGTTCAACCCGATCACGGTGGCCACTGCGCTGGTGATCGGCGGGGTGATCATGTTGTGGGCCGAGCGTCGCGAGCATGTCATCCATGCCGAAACCGTCGATGACATCACCTGGAAAGACGCCTTGAAAGTGGGCTTTGCCCAGTGCCTGGCGATGATTCCAGGGACTTCGCGTTCCGGCTCGACCATTATCGGTGGCCTGTTGTTTGGCCTGTCGCGCAAGACGGCCACCGAGTTTTCGTTCTTCCTGGCGATGCCGACCATGGTCGGGGCGGCGGTGTACTCGGGCTATAAATACCGTGACCTGTTCCAGCCTGCGGATCTGCCGGTGTTTGCCGTCGGTTTTGTGGTCTCGTTCATCTTCGCGATGATTGCAGTGCGTGGCTTGCTCAAGTTCATCGCCAGCCACAGCTATGCAGTGTTTGCCTGGTACCGCATTGCGTTCGGTTTGCTGATCCTGGCCACCTGGCAGTTCGGCTGGATTGACTGGGCGGCGGCCAAGGCGTGATGACAGTCCAGCATCTGCGCTTGAAGGCTGTGGTGTTTGCACTGTTGTGTGCCGTGCCGTTGTTTGGCGCGGCACTGCTGGCGTATCGCGGGGTGTCGCTGATCCCGTTGGCGGCCTATGGCCTGGTCAGCGTGGTGACGTTTTGCCTGTACTGGAGCGACAAGCGCAAGGCCCAGAGCGATAGCTGGCGCACCCCGGAGAAGATCCTGCATGCCATGGAGCTGGCTGGTGGTTGGCCGGGGGCCTTGGTTGCGCAGCAGGTGTTCCGGCACAAGACGCGCAAGGTGTCTTATCAGGTGGTGTTCTGGCTGATTGTGTTGCTGCACCAGGTGTTCTGGATTGATCGGTTGTTTCTGGGTGGCACGCTGCTGGCAGTCTTCTAGCCGCGCGGGGCTTGAGAGCGAAGCTGCGCCCACAGGGGGCTGTGCATGTCTCGATGATCAAGGTGTGTCCAAGACGACCTGGGCTGGCTTACTCGTCCAGCCTCAGGCCGATCTGCGTGCGTTTGGGCAGTTTGCTCACCACCAACTGGTGGGAGCGCTGCAGCAAGCCGCGCAGTTCTTCGCCGCCCAGTGGGTAGGGCACCTGCATGATGATCCACTGCGCCCGCGCCAGGTACGGCGCCGGGTGGATGCCGGGGCGGTCGACGTGGCCAAGGAACAGTTCCTTGTCGACCTTGAACGCCAGGGAGTCGCCGCGCAGGTTCTGCAGGGCAAACATCTTGTTGCCGGCAATCGAGAACACCCGCACACCGCCCCACTTGTAATCCTCCCGTGCACCGGGCAAGCCCAGGCAGAACTGGGCGACGTCGTCTTCGGTCATGCTCCGGGTACTCATAGCAGTCGATCTCCGCAACTGTTGAAGGCATGGGCCAGAAAGTCGATCCAGGCGCGCACCGCTGGGGATACGCCGCGTCGATGCGGGTACACCGCTTGCAGCCAGCCACCGGGCAGCGACCACTCGGGCAGCAGTTGCACCAGTTGGCCACTTTCCAGCTCCTGCTCGCAATACATCATGGGCAGCACGGTGAAGCCCAGGCCGGCAAGGGCGCTGGCCTTGCGCACCAGGAAGTCGTCGATGCCCAGGCGGGCCTCCATCGCCAGGTCGGTGGCATTGCCGGCAGGGTCGAGCATGCGCAGGTGGACCATACGGTCGGCTTCCAGGGCGCCCAATACCGGCAGGTGTTTGAGGTCGGCCGGGCTGTTGATCTGGCGGTCGCGCACAAACTCGGGGCTGGCGACCATGGCCGTCTGCGCCTGACGCAGGCGACGGGTCACCAGCAGTGGGTCTTCGTCCCCCAACTCGCGCACACGCAAAGCTACGTCTACACCCTCGGCCACCAGGTCGACGCGGCGATTGATCAGCATCATCTCCAGTTGCACCAGTGGGTGGGCCGCGAGGAATTGCGCCACCACCGTCGGCAGGATTTCGTGGGCCAGGCCCACCGGGCAACTGACCCGCAGCCGGCCCCGGGGTTCGCTGGACATGTTGACCACGGCTTCGTCGGCCATTTCCGCTTCCAGCAGCATCGCCTGGCAGTGCACCAGGTAGCGTTCGCCGACGGCGGTCAGGGTCAGTTGCCGGGTGGTGCGCTGCAAGAGGCGGGCGCCGAGGCGTTCTTCCAGTTCGGCAATGCGCCGCGACAGCCGCGACTTGGGGATGCCCAGCAGCCGGCCTGCCGCCGCGAAGCCACCGGCTTCCACCACCTTGGCGAAATAGTAGAGGTCATTGAGGTCTTGCATGTTGGGCCTATTGTCCTGTCAGTGGGACGAACTATCGCATTTTAACCGGCTAATCGGCTATTGGATTGATCTGTAGGATTCTCCCCATCAGATCGCCGGTGGCGATCCTCACTTGGAGATCCCACATGAAACTCTTGCATATTGATTCCAGCATCCTCGGTGACAACTCGGTATCCCGCCAGTTGAGCGGCGAAGTGGTCAAGGCCTGGCAGGCGGCTGAGCCGGGTGTGGAAGTAACCTACCGTGACCTGGCCAGCGAAGGTATCAACCATTTTTCCGGGATTACCCTGGGCGCGTTGGGCACCGCCGCCGAGTTGCGTGATGCAGTACAGAAGCACGAAGCCGACCTGAGCGCTTCGACCCTGGCCGAGTTCCTGGCTGCCGACGCGGTGGTTATCGCCGCGCCGATGTACAACTTCACCATTCCCACCCAGCTCAAGGCCTGGATCGACCGCATTGCCGTCGCTGGCCAGACGTTCCGCTACACCGAAGCCGGCCCGCAAGGCCTGTGCGGCAACAAGAAAGTCATCGTGGTCTCCACCGCCGGTGGCCTGCACGTTGGCCAACCGACCGGCGTCGGGCACGAGGACTACTTGAAAGTGCTGCTGGGTTTCTTCGGTATCACCGATATCGAGTTCGTACGGGCCCACGGCCTGGCCTATGGTGACGAAGCACGCAGCAAGGCATTGAACGATGCCAACGCGCTGATCAGCGAGCAGTTGTTCGTCGCGGCGTAAGCACGAGCGCCTTTCAATCTGATTCGGGCTGTCTAAACTCTGTATTCTGCTAGCTTCAATGCTGGCGGAATACGGAGTTTTTTGTTTTGAACCGGCGAATATGGCGCAGCTTATGCAGCACCGGGTTATACCGCCCGAGCCTGCATCGGCCTGCAGGCGTCACACGGCACAGGTGGACATCCCCATGATGCGTCTTTGTGCAGTCTTGCTGGTTTCCCTGCTTGGCGGCCTCGTTTCAGTGCACGCCGCTGTCGCCCCGCACCCCCATTGGAGCGTGGGCTATCACCGCATGAGCTTTCTTGACCCGCTGGATTCGCAGCCGATGAAAGCCATCGCGTTTTATCCGTCCACGGGTGATGAACATCTCAGTCAGGTGGGGGCGTATCGCGTCGCCGCCGCCGAGGACGCCAAGGTCGCCATCGGCCGCTTCCCGTTGCTGATGCTGTCCCATGGCAACACCGGCACGCCCCTGGCTTTGCACGACCTAGCGACGTCGCTGGCGCGCAAGGGGTTTGTGGTGGTCGCCGTGCTGCACCCGGGCGACAACTATAAGGACCACAGCCGCCTGGGTACCTTGAGTAACCTGTATGGCCGGCCGATCCAGATTTCTGCGGCGATTACCGCGACCCTGGGCGACCCGATGCTGTCGCCGTTCGTCAACGTGGGCCAGGTAGGGGTGATCGGCTATTCGGCGGGCGGCGAGACGGCGCTGATCCTGGCCGGGGCCAAACCGGATCTCGAGCGTTTGCGCCGCTATTGCCAGGAGCGTCCCGAAGACCGCGACGCCTGTACCACCAAGGGTGAGCTGGTGGCCGACCGTGATGACCTGCAACCCCAGGCCGACCCACGGATCCACGCGTTGATGCTGATGGCGCCGCTTAGCCTGATGTTCGGTCGTCAGACCCTGGGCGACGTGCATGTGCCGGTGCTGCTGTACAGCGGCGATGGCGACAAGCTGGTAGCCGTGGATAAAAACGCCGCCGCCCTGGCGCGCAAGCTGCCACAGCCGCCGGATTTCAAACTGTTGGCCGGGGCTGGGCACTTTATCTTCATGGCCCCTTGCGATGACGAGCAACTGGCGCTGATGCCGGCGCTTTGTACCGATGCCGATGGGGTGGACCGCGAGGATATTCACCGCGACCTGATCTCCGAGGCCGGACGATTTTTCAGTCGCACCCTCGGCCAGCACTCGCGGGCCGGGATGCAGACTGCGGATCAGTAGGCCCGGCGCATCAGCAGCCAGGTCAGGCCCAGGCCCGTGACGGACAGTAGCGCCGCGCAAAAGAAAATCCACGAGTAGCCCAGGTTCAACGCCACCGCACCCATCAGCGGTCCGGCAATCGCCAGCGCCAGGTCAAAAAACACCGCATAGGCACTCAGCCCGGCACCCCGGCTGCTGTTGGGCACCTGTTTGATGGCTTCGACGCCCAGTGCCGGGTACACCAACGACAAGCCAAACCCGGTGAGGCCGGCGCCGATCAAGGCAATGGCGGGCGAGGGCGCGAGCCATAGCAGGGTCAGGCCGAGAGTTTCCAGGGTCATGCAGGCAATCGCCGCGCGAAACCCGCCAAAACGGCTGATGCTCGAGATAAACAGCAGGCGCGAGAGGATAAAGCAGATGCCAAACACCGTCAGGCACCAGGCGGCGCCGGTCCAGCCGCGATTGAGGTAGAACAGGGCAATGAAGGTGGTCAGGGTGCCGTAGCCAATGGACGCCAGGCACAGGCTGGCACCAAACGGCGCGATCCGCCCGAACACCGCCCAGAACGGCAGGCGCTCGCCGCGCACCACCGGCACCGAGGGTTTTTTGCGGATCAGCACCAGGCCCAGGGCTGCCAGCACGGCCAGCGCGGGACCGAGGCTGTTGTAACCGTATTGCGCAACCATCACCACGCCCAGCGGCGCGCCAATGGCGATGGCGCCATAGGAGGCGATGCCGTTCCAGGAGATCGAGCGCGCGGTGTGTTCGGCGCCGACCTGGCCCATGCACCAACTGATGGTGCCGACACCGATCAGGCCCTGGGCCACGCCCAGCAACACGCGACCGACCAGCAGAATTCCCAGGCTCAGGCTGGGCAGGCTGTGCAGCAGCGTGGCAAAAAACGTCAAGACACCGCTGAGCAGAATACCGCTCAAGCCCAGCACGATCGCGCGCTTGGTGCCGACGTTGTCCGACATGCGCCCGGCCATGGGGCGGCTGAGGAGGGTGGCCAGGTACTGCGAACCGATGGTTACGCCGGCCACCACGGCGCTGAAACCCAGTTGTTCATGGACGTAGCCGGGGATCACCGCAATCGGCAGGCCAATGCAGATAAACGCGATAAAGGTATAGAAGACGATGGAGACGATCTGCAGGGTGATCGACAGGGAGCTGGGGGCGGCTGGCATGGAGGCTCATTCGCGGCAGGGCGGTGAACGCATCATGGCAAGGGCTTGGAAGAAAAGGAAGCAGGCTAACAATCATCGGCCCTGACGCGCCGTTGGTCGAGCCTGGAAATGCAAAAAGCCCCGTCACTGCTGACGGGGCTTTTACTTGCAGCGTGTGGCTAACCGCTATTGGCGGCCCTTAAAACACCACGCCCTGGCTACGCAGGTAGTCGTCATAGGTGCCGCTGAAGTCGATCACGCCGCTTGGGCTCAACTCGATGATGCGGGTGGCCAGGGACGATACGAACTCACGGTCGTGGCTGACGAAGATCAGCGTGCCCGGATAGTTTTCCAGCGCCAGGTTCAGCGCCTCGATGGATTCCATGTCCAAGTGGTTGGTCGGTTCGTCCATGACCAGCACGTTGGGCTTTTGCAGGATCAGCTTGCCGAACAGCATGCGACCTTGCTCACCACCGGAGATGACCTTGACCGACTTGAGGATCTCATCGTTGGAGAACAGCATGCGGCCCAGGGTGCCGCGGATCACTTGTTCGCCCTGAGCCCACTGGCCCATCCAGTCGAACAGGGTGACGTCGTCTTCGAAATCGTGGGCGTGGTCCTGGGCGTAGTAGCCCAGTTCGGCCGCATCGGTCCACTTCACGCTACCGGCGTCCGGGGTCAGTTCGTTGACCAGGGTGCGCAGCAGGGTGGTCTTGCCGATACCGTTCGGGCCGATGATCGCCACGCGCTCGCCGGCTTCAACCTGGAAGCTGAAGTCCTTGAACAGGGTCTTGCCGTCAAAGCCTTTGGCCATGCGCTCGACGATGACCGCCTGGCGGTGCAGTTTCTTGGTCTGTTCAAAACGGATGAACGGGCTCACACGGCTCGAAGGCTTGACTTCGGCCAGTTGGATCTTGTCGATCGCCTTGGCGCGGGAAGTGGCCTGCTTGGCTTTCGAGGCGTTGGCCGAGAAGCGGCTGACGAACGATTGCAGTTCGGAGATCTGCGCTTTCTTCTTGGCGTTGTCCGACAGCAATTGCTCGCGGGACTGGGTCGCCACGGTCATGTACTCGTCGTAGTTGCCCGGGAACAGGCGCAGCTCGCCGTAGTCCAGGTCAGCCATGTGGGTGCACACGCTGTTCAGGAAGTGACGGTCGTGAGAGATGATGATCATCAGGCTGTTACGCTGGGTCAGGATGTTTTCCAGCCAGCGAATGGTGTTGATGTCCAGGTGGTTCGTCGGTTCGTCGAGCAGCAGCACTTCCGGATCCGAGAACAGCGCCTGGGCCAGCAATACGCGCAGCTTCCAGCCTGGAGACACTTCGCTCATCGGGCCGAAGTGCTGCTCGATGCCGATACCCAGGCCCAGCAGCAGTTCACCGGCACGGGATTCGGCGGTGTAGCCGTCCATTTCGGCGAACTCGGTTTCCAGCTCGGCCACGGCCATGCCGTCTTCTTCGCTCATTTCCGGCAGCGAGTAGATGCGATCGCGCTCGGCTTTGACCTTCCACAGCTCTTCGTGACCCATGATCACGGTGTCGATGACATTGAATTCTTCGTAGGCGAACTGATCCTGGCGCAGCTTACCCAGGCGCACGTTCGGCTCCAGCATGACCTGGCCGCCGGACGGGTCGAGATCGCCACCGAGGATTTTCATGAAGGTCGACTTGCCGCAACCGTTGGCACCGATCAAACCATAACGGTTACCGGCGCCGAACTTGACCGAGACGTTCTCAAACAGCGGCTTGGCGCCGAACTGCATGGTGATGTTAGCTGTGGAGATCAATTACTTTACCTATCAATAGCTTGGGGTGCGCTTATTTGGGCCGGGACCCATTCGGAGCCCGGGCCAACGGGCATGCGTCAACAGCGACATCAAGGCGTGAAGCCCAGTCGCCGAGCAGAAAATATGGGGTGTATGTTGGAATTTGGCGCGCATTGTCGCATATGTGCGGCGTGAGTTATATGACAGGCAGGCGTGTCGGGCCGCTGGAAGTGCCTGGTTTGTCTTTTTTTTGCGGAAATCCTTACAAAAAGCATCGAGTTGTATCGAAACTGTATCGGCCGTCCGATCTGTGTTTGTTAACAGTTGAACATGCAATGACCGTGGATTAAGTTTCCAGCGTTCGCCCTGCAGTGATGGCTCTTTACCGGTTCAAGGATGGCGAGGCTGTCGGTGCGGGGCGGACTCCCTTCTGTTTTCTTGACGACGCTCATCGCCATCGTGTTGCGCACGTTCAATGGTTTGGAGACGCAATGGACACGCTGTCTGCTCAACAGGCAATCGCCAGCAACAAGGCCGCCTGGAACGAATCCGCCGAACACCACAAAGCTACCGAGCACTGGCAAAGCCTGCTCGCGGATGTCGGCGCGCCTGATTTCTCCTGCCTGGATCCCACCCTGACCACCCTGTTAATGCAGGTGGGCGTCAAGGGGCGGGACGCCGTGCAACTGGG
The DNA here is from genome assembly GCF_030687335.1 of Pseudomonas sp. FP818. Taxonomy (NCBI): domain Bacteria; kingdom Pseudomonadati; phylum Pseudomonadota; class Gammaproteobacteria; order Pseudomonadales; family Pseudomonadaceae; genus Pseudomonas; species Pseudomonas sp. FP818. Next base: position 2,721,117 of record NZ_CP117427.1, read on the forward strand.
TTGCAATAACGGCCGTGAAAGCCTGTCGCTGTATGGGCTGGGCGCCAGCAGTGTGGTGGGGGTCGACCAGTCCGATGCATTTCTGGCACAGGCGGCGGAGCTGGCCAGTCGCTCACCCCATGCGCCCGAGTTTATCGAAGCCGATATTCATCATTTGCCCGAGCGGTTGCAGGGGCGTTTTGATATCGCCCTGATCACCATCGGGGTGTTGGGTTGGATGCCGGATATCGGGCTATTCATGGGGCATGTCGCCAGCACCCTCAAAGACGGCGGGACGCTGGTGATCTACGAGACTCATCCGATCCTGGAAGTGTTCGACCCCGAAGCGCCGAACCCGATGCTGCCGGTCACCTCATATTTTCGCCGCGAGCCTTTTGTGCAGCACGAGGCGATTGTCTATGAAGGGCCGAGTAACAGCGCAGCCGCGGCGTCTTACTGGTTCGTGCACACCTTAGGCGAGGTTGTCAGCGCGGCCATCGCGGCAGGCTTGCAGATCAGCCACCTGCAGGAGTACCCGCACTCCAATCGCGAAGAGCTCTACGACCAGTACGAGAACCAGCCGGCGCAACTGCCGATGTGCTACACCCTGACCGCCGTCAAGCGCCCGGCCTGAAGGCAAAAAAAAGGCCCGCTGGGGCGGCGGGCCAAGGGATTCATCTGAGGAGTTGGGTCTAACCTAGCGCGCCAAACGTGAATACTTCGTGAAAATCCTGTCGCAAAAACGAATGCCCCTCATCCGTTCATGACCGGCGTACGAAAGTGCGCATTGTCTGCCCTGGCGTCGTACTGAAACGCGTCGGCCGGGGCATGCCTTCATCCGCCGCGATAAACACGAAGCGCTCATCATCCAGGGTGTAGCTGGCGGGCAGGTGCTTTCCGGCGTCGGCACCGATGGCGTCGATCCAGGTGATGCTCTTGGGCGTGGTGCTGGCGTCCAGGGTAAAACTGCCCTGCAGTAATACCTCGCCATCTTGGGTCATGACCCGAAACTGATCCCCCTCGATTGTGGTCAGCGCACCGGGCGCACTGTGTTCATCCGGTGGGTTGGCGATGCCGCTGTCTTCCAGGGCGATTTGTTCCCAGGTGCCTTGCAGGGCTTGTTTGTCCTGTTCGGTCGGGCACGGCGTGGTGCGGGAAGGGGACGAGGGCATGTAAAAAATCCTTTTTGATGCGACATATAAATGGCGGGCCCGCCAACAGCAAGAAATGCTCCGTAGCAAGTTCCGTTAAAAGATTTTGTAGGAAATTTCCCAAAGTTGTGCTGCGGTCGGTTTTTTTCCTTTGCCAGCAGATATTTAAAGCGATTCTGACATATCGTGAGCGCGGTGGTTTCCGATATGTCGTCTACGCTGATCAATGCCGTATATGACATTATTTTTTCTGAAGGAAAACATTCTGAGTGCGGTAGGGATTTTTTCAGTGACGCAATGGTCGGATAACCGTCGCCTCGTGTCGTATTGGCTATATCCAGGGCGTTGTCCCTGTATTTTCAGTTGGTTATTCAGATCTATCGTGTAGTGGGCAGCCAGCGTCCACTTTTAGAAGGGTGTCCCCATTTTGAACAGAGCTCCCCAGGTGCAAGCCCCCGTGGTGTCCGATGAAATTGATTTATTTGATCTGTTCCACTCAATCTGGCGACAAAAGAAACTAGTCATCGGTTGTACCCTGTTTGCCGGCGTGATTGGCGTTGGCTATGCGTTGCTGGCGCCCCGTGAGTATCAGGTCAGCAGCGTGCTGCGCCCGGCGGCTATCAATGAGCTGGATGCCCTCAATCGCTCCGAAGTCTACAAATTGCCACCAGCGGACGCACTGGCCAAAGTCGGCGCGCAACTGGATTCGTATGACGCACGACTGAGCTTCTTCAAGGCCAACCCCGCGTTGTTCCAGGCGTTTCAGGAGCCAGGGCGCAGCCTTGAACAGAGTTTCGAAGCGTTCAACCGTAACTCGATCAAGCTGATCCTGCCCGACCCGAAAAAATCCGACTCCCTGAGCAGCTATATTCGTCTTGAGCTGCAATACCCCACGGACGTTGACGGGGTGGCGATTCTCAACGGTTTTGTCGACTACGCCATTGCGCAAGAGCGTGAGCAGGTGGGCGCCGACCTCAAGGTGATCGTCAACAACCGCCTCACCGAGCTCAAGGGCAAGATTGATGCAGCGCGCTCCAATTATGAAACCGACAAGGAATCGAAGATCGCCAAGCTGCTGGAGGGCGACAAGCTCAAACGCGCACAGCTGGAAGATGAACTCAGTGCCCTGCGCCTACAGATGAAAATGCAGCGTTCCAACCGCCTGGCAGAGTTGAACGAAGCGATCTCGATTGCCAAGTCCATGGGTATCAAGAGCCCGACCACACCCTCGTCTATGGCCGATGCCGGGCGTAGTGGCTCCAGTCAGGTGATGCGTACCGAGGTCAATAATCAGCAGATTCCCCTGTACTTCCTCGGCACCGACGCCCTCGAAGCCGAGCGCAGGGCTTTGCAGCAGCGGACCAGCGATGACTTCACCAGTAGCCGTGTTGCGGAAATCGGCAAGGAGCTGCAACTGCTGGAGGTCAATCGCCAAGTCGAAGTCCTGAAGCGGCGGGGCAATGAAGATATTTTCCTGCAGGACGTCGAGCCCTTGCGTGCTGAAGTGGCACGCCTGCGTGGCCTGAATATTGATATGAGTGCGTTGAAACTGGTGACGATTGACCGGCGCGCGCAAGAGCCGCTGAGCCCGATCAAACCGAAAAAAGTCCTGGTGGTTGCATTGAGCCTGGCAGTCGGCTTGCTGCTGGGGATGTTCGTTGCGCTGGTTCGCCATCTGGTCTTGACGCGGCGCCAGACTGTGGCCTATTCAGGCCTGGACGATGACCGTTTTACCCGGCGTGAACGCAAGGATGAGCCGCCATTGGGCTGAGTCACACCGGACCTTTCCCGGGCTGCGTCGCAGCCCGGCACTCCCGCCACCGCCCGTTCGAGGTGGCGCGGCTATACAGTCGGAAGACACCTTTTCACAATTCTTAGTTAACCTTTGGTTACAAACTATGGCTAAAATAACTGCCATTGGCCACTATCCGAATTGTCTCCAAGACGGTCGTGGGTCTGTTAATGAATTGTGATTTCAGGTGCTGCATTTTCCATCCCCAGCCCGGTAGGGCCTGGCGGAGCAGCCTGTACTCTTCTGATATGTGACGAATTCTCGTGAAACTCATTATTGTTGCTCTGTACGTTACGTCCATTGCGTATGTCCATCTGCGTGGCCGGGTGCGACATAAGCTGGGCCGTCAATTAAGCGACCACTCCACCTTCCTCGCCCCGGTCAATTGCTTCCTTTACCTGTTCTCCAAGCTGCCCGGCCGGCCGTACCTTGCCCCCAGTGACTTCCCCGACCTGAGCCCGCTCCAGGAGCATTGGCAGGAGATCCGCGAGGAAGGCCAGAACCTGATGCGCGCCGGCGAGATCAAGCGCTCCGACCAATACAACGACGTGGGCTTCAACTCGTTTTTCAAATCGGGCTGGAAGCGTTTCTACCTCAAGTGGTACGGCGACAGTCACCCCTCGGCCATGAAGCTGTGCCCGCGCACTACCGAGCTGGTGCAAAGTATCGGCTCGATCAAAGCGGCGATGTTTGCCGAACTGCCGCCAGGTTCCAGGCTGGTCCGCCACCGCGATCCTTATGCTGGCTCCTATCGCTACCACCTGGGGCTGGATACGCCCAACGATCCAGGCTGCTACATCAACGTGGACGGTGAGAATTATTACTGGCGTGACGGCGAGGCGGTGATGTTCGATGAGACCTACATCCACTACGCCGAAAACACCACGGCGCAAAACCGCATCATTCTGTTCTGCGATATCGAGCGGCCGATGAAATATCGTTGGGCGGCTGCATTCAATCGCTGGTTCAGCCGCAACGTCATGGCGGCCGCCGGCTCACCCAATGATGCCGGGGACAAGACCGGTGGCTTGAACCGCGCCTTCACCCGCCTGTACAAGATCCGCTTGCGGGGCAAGGAGCTGAAAAAGCGTAACCGCACCCGCTATTACCTGGAAAAGTGGGCGATCTTTGCCGGTTTGGCAGTGATTTTTATCCTGATCTGAGCATCAGCCCCCTTGCCACCGGGGGGCTCTATTCAGGCGGCTGGGCCCCCAGTTTCTGCCACATCTTCTTGCTGAGCCGTTGGCGGTTGGCATAACCCGCCCAGGGATCAGCTTTCAGGCTGTTTAAGCGCGCCTGCAAATTCGTCACATTCCATTGCTGGGCGCTGCGCAGGCTGTCGAGTTCATCTCGGCTGATGGGCACGGAAACCGGCAGCCCCGGGCGGGCGCGTACCGAATAGGCGGCGACGGTGCTGGCACCGCGGCCATTGCGCAGGTAGTCGATAAAGATCTTGCCGATGCGGTTTTTGGGGCCGCTGGTGGCGGTAAAACGCTCCGGCAGTTGCTGTGTCATGAACAGCGCAATGGCCAACGATGTTGTCCTCGGTGACTTCCTTGCCGGTGATCTTGTTGATGCGCTTATAGCCCACGGGGTCCATGCTGCGTTTGTCCAGCCAGTCGAAATCCACGCCCTGGGCCGAGGTGGCCGAGACCAGCGACACGGGGATGTGTACCAAGCCGAAGCTGATTGCGCCTTTCCATATTGCCCGTGGCATGGCCGTGCTTCCTGATGGGGAATGGTCTTCAGGTGACCTGTAGCCGCTGGCAAAAGTTTCGGCTGTCGGCCGGTTGGCACAGGGGCATTCGAAAAGCCGTGTTACACCTGCCTGGAAAGTATTTAGTTACCAAATCCGAACCCAGGGCGTAGCGTGTTATCGAATGCAGGTATTCCTCGCCCTATAGAGGTTTTGTCTTGAACAGCCGTACACGCAGCCTTGCAGTACTGGCCCTGGGCCTTGCCTTGAGTGGCGGGTTGCAGGCGCAAAACCTGCCCGGCAACAACAACCCGTATAACAGCCCGATCAAGCGGGCCAATCCCAATAGCATGCAGGGCACCCAGCCCAATACGCCCGCCGCCCGCGGTACCTACACCGCGCCGGTACCGCGGCCGCCGACCCTGGAAAACGGCGGTATCGGCAATCGCTATCCGCAACGTGATGCAGTGCCCACACGCCCTGCCACCCAACCTTCAGCCCCGACACAAGATGCCAATGGCAATCGCCGGCCCTGAACGCAAGGAACCCCACGTATGTTTCTACGCAAAACCCTTTTAGCGACCTGCTGCGCTGTCGCCCTGGCAAGCGCGCTGCCCGCGTTGGCCGCCGAGACCCGCCAGTTCCCCAGCGAGCAAGGCAGCCTCACCGCGACCCCGATTGTCAAAGGCCTGGACCATCCCTGGGCGGTGGCGTTTTTGCCCGACAAGCAAGGTTTCCTGGTCACCGAGCGGCCAGGCGCGCTGCGCTATGTGAGCAGTGATGGCAAATTATCGGCGCCATTGAGTGGCGTGCCGCAGGTCTGGGCCAAAGGGCAGGGCGGTTTGCTGGATGTGGTGTTGTCACCGGATTTCAAGGAAGACCGCCTGGTCTACCTGTCCTACGCCGAAGGTGGCGGCAAGGGCGGTACGGCCGGCACGGCGGTAGGCCGTGGCCGTTTGAGCGATGACTTGAGCGGCCTCAAGGACTTCCAGGTGATCCTGCGCCAGGAGCCCAAGCTCTCTACCGGTAATCACTTTGGCTCGCGCCTGGTGTTTGACCGAGACGGCTACCTGTTTGTGACCCTGGGCGAGAACAACGATCGGCCCACGGCTCAGGACCTGGACAAGCTGCAAGGCAAGGTGGTGCGCATCTACCCGGATGGTCGCGTGCCGGATGACAACCCGTTTGTCGGCCAGCCGGGAGCGCGGCCGGAGATTTGGTCCTATGGCCAGCGCAACCCACAGGGCGCGGCGCTGAACCCGTGGACTGGCACCCTCTGGGAAAACGAACACGGCCCGCGTGGCGGCGATGAAATCAATATCATCGAACGTGGCAAGAACTATGGCTGGCCCCTGGCGACCCACGGCATCAACTATTCCTTGCTGCCGATTCCCGAGGCCCGTGGCAAGACAGCCGAAGGCACGGTCGGCCCCCATCATGTGTGGGAAAAGTCACCGGCCATCAGCGGCATGGCGTTCTACGACGCTGACCGCTTCAAAGCCTGGCAGCACAACCTGTTTATCGGCGCCCTGGCCAGCCAGGAGCTGATTCGCCTGCAGTTCAAGGGCGACAAGGTGGTCCACGAAGAGCGCCTGCTGGGCGAACTGAAGGCGCGTATCCGCGATGTACGCCAGGGCCCGGATGGTTTCCTGTACGTACTCACGGATGAGGAGGATGGCGTGTTGTATCAGGTGGGGTTGAAGCAGGATTGACGGGCATTGCAGGAGCCGGCAAGGACTCGACGCCCCCCGGCTCCTACAAGGTTACAGCCCCAGTTCGGACAGCCCCGGATGATCATCCGGGCGCCGTCCCAGCGGCCAGTGGAACTTGCGTTCGCTTTCCTTGATCGGCATGTCATTGATGCACGCATGCCGATTGGACATCAGACCGTCCTGGTCGAACTCCCAGTTCTCGTTGCCGTAGGAGCGGAACCAGTTGCCGGAATCGTCGTGCCATTCATAGGCATAACGCACCGCGATGCGGTTGCCGGTAAACGCCCACAACTCCTTGATCAAGCGGTAGTCCAGTTCCCTGGCCCATTTGCGCGTCAGGAAGTCCTTGGCCTGCTCGCGGTTATGGGCGAATTCGGCGCGGTTACGCCACTGGGTGTCCAGGGTGTAGGCCAGCGACACGCGTTGCGGGTCACGGGAGTTCCAGCCGTCTTCGGCGAGACGGATCTTTTCAATGGCCGATTGCTCGGTAAAGGGCGGCAAGGGCGGACGCACGTGTGCATTGGCGGTCATTTGACTGCTCCTTTGGATCGTTAGTTGTTAAACCCGTACAACTTTCAAAGTGCCAATAAGTTATGCGCCATGCATTGCGCATTATCAGCGGCGGTGACATCGCCCATGATCAGGGCGATGGTAATGGCGCCATCGACCAGAATCAGCAGTTGCGCGGCCTGCTGCTCCGGGGCCGGGGTGCCATGTGCCTCGCACAGTTCAAGCAAATACTCGAACAGCTTCTGTTTGTGTGCCTTGGCCAGTAAACGTACCGGGTCTTGCGGGTTACCGGTTTCGCCGCTGGTATTGATAAAGGCGCAGCCGCGAAAGTCCGCAGAGCCGAACCAGGTCTTCAGAGCGCTGAACACGCCGAGCAAGCGGGCGCCGCTGCTGGCGTATTGCTCGACCTCGCTGCGCAGCCACTGCAACCAGCGCTCATCGCGCCGCTGCAGGGCGGCGATCACCAGTTCGTCCTTATTGGCAAAGTAGCGGTAGATACTTTTCCTGGAGACGCCGGCGGTTTTCACCAACAGATCCATACCGGTGGCCGCAATGCCGTGCCGATAGATCAACTTTTCGGTGACGTCCAGAATAATGTCGCGGGTTTCACTGCTGGTCATATTGTTCATACTGCAAACAGTAGAACGATCGTTCTTCTTGGTCAATCAATTATTTTCAGTGGCCAGTGGGCAGACCTGAGGACCCCCCATGGTGTAAGCTCTCGGGCTCTTCGGATTCGATCATTGCGAGCCCTATGCCGTCGTTATTCAAACGTTCCCTGTTGCCCAAGTTGCGCGGTTTCCCCCTGGCCACCGACGCGATTGAGGTGCTGTCCGGCGCCGCCGAGTTTCGCCGCTGCCTGCTGGAGCAAATCGCCCAGGCCCAACACCGCATCTACATCGTCGCGTTGTACCTGCAACAGGACGAAGCGGGCCAGGAGGTGTTTGACGCGCTGCACGCCGCCAAGGCCGCACGGCCCGAACTGGATATTGTGGTGATGGTGGATTGGCTGCGTGCCCAGCGCGGGTTGATCGGTGCGGGCAAGCAGCCGGGCAACAGCGCCTGGTACCAGGCAATGACTCAGTCACATCCGACACATGTGCCGGTGTATGGGGTGGCGGTGCAGACCCGCGAGCTGTTTGGCGTGCTGCATCTGAAGGGCTTCGTGATCGACGACAGCGTGCTGTACAGCGGCGCCAGCCTGAACAATGTGTATCTGCACAAGTTCGATAAATACCGCTTCGACCGCTATCACCTGATCCACAACAAGCCATTGGCCGACTCCATGCAGCACCTGGTGGAACACGGCCTGGTGGCGGCCAAGGCGGTACACCGCCTGGACCTGCCCAACCTGCCCACCACCCGCAGCCTGCGCAATGACATCGGCGACCTGCGCAGCCGGCTCAAGCACGCGACCTATGACACCACGGCCGGCCAGGCTGGGATTGGTGGGTTGTCGGTCAGCCCGTTGTTGGGAGTGGGCAAGAACAACCCGCTGAGCCGGGTGATCTGCGAGCTGATCGCCAGTGCCCAGCGGCAGTTGACCATCTGCACCCCGTATTTCAACCTGCCACTGCCGGTGACCCGGGAAATCAACCGGGCCCTGGCCCGTGGGGTGAAGATCGACATCATCGTTGGCGACAAGACCGCCAACGACTTCTACATCCCGCCCAGCGAGCCTTTCAAAATCATCGCCGCGCTGCCGTATCTCTACGAAATCAGCCTGCGCCGCTTTGCCAAGCGCCACCAGCGCATGATCGACAGTGGCCAACTCAACCTGCACCTGTGGCGCGACGGGGATAACACCTATCACCTCAAGGGCATGTGGGTCGACGAACGCTATACCTTGCTCACCGGCAATAACCTCAACCCCCGGGCCTTTCGCCTGGACCTGGAAAACGCCCTGCTGATCGACGATCCCCAGGGCCAGTGGTTGGCGCCACGGCGCCGCGAGCTGGAGGACATTTTCCAGCACACCACGCGGATCCAGGGCTACCAGCAGTTGCAGACACTGGTGGATTACCCCGAAGCCGTCGGCAAGTTCCTGCGCCGGGTCAGTCGCGTCCGAGTCGAGCGCTTGCTTTACCGGATCCTCTAGTGGCGCGGTGCCGGCCAGAGCGCAATGAGCAACAGCAGGGCAGCGGCGACCAGGTAGGGTAGCCGCGGTTCAACGGCATAGATCAGGGTCCCGGCCAGCGGCCCGACCACCACGCCCAGCCCTTGCGCCGCCCCCACCGATCCGGCAGTGGCGCCTTGTTCCGAGGCGTCCACCGCGTTGGCCGCCAGGGCGGCGAACGATGGGAAGATCCAGCCCATGCCGGCCGCCGAGACGAAGAAACACAGCCAGAGGATCCACGCCGTATCGGCGAACATGCTCCCGGCAAACCCCAGGGCCGAAACAAGCGCGCCGACGCGGATCAATCGCAGGGGTGGCCATTCCAGCTTGCGCACCAGCAATTGCGAGCAGATCAAGGCCAGGCCGACCATGGTCAGGGCGATCCCGGCGGTTTGTGCGGCGTCGGCGGGGTTCATCTGCAGGCGATCCAGGGCAAAAAAGCCCACCGTGATCTGGGCAATCGACACGCAGAGCATCGCCGCAAAGGCCACGACCAATGGCCGGCGCAAGCGTGGGTCCGAGAGGTTGACGGCCTTGGGCGGTTGTTTGAGGTGCAATTCCTGGCGCGGCAGCTTCATCAGCAACACCAGAAACCCGAGCATCGGCAGCAGCGCCATCACATAAAACGGCAGGCTCAGGCTGTGGCGGGCCAGCAGCGCGGCAATCGCCGGGCCCAACACCAGGCCACAGGCGTTGGCCGCCCCCAGCGAGGCCATGGCCTTGGCGCGATGGGCCGGCTCGATATTGTCCGCGATCAGCGCATAGCCCCCCACTGGGATCGCCGCGTAAAACACCCCGATCAACCCGCGCCCGAGCACCAGCCCGATAAATGCCAGCATCGCCGAGGGCAGCAGTTGCAGGGAGGCGTCGATAAACACGCACAGGGCCCAATAGGCCAGGGTGAAGCCCCCGGTGCCCAGCAACAGCACGCGCCGCCGACCCAGGCGATCACTGGCCTGGCCCCAGGGCCGCGCCAAAAGCATCCAGATCACACCGGACACCGTCACCGCCGCGCCGGCCTGCCAGGTCGCCAGCCCCAGCACCCGCGCGATGGGGCCGATCAGCGAGACAAACGCCATCATCGCCATGGTGCAGGCCATATTGGCCAGCAGCAGGGGGCGCAGGTTGAAGGGAGTGGGCGGGGCGGCATCAAGGCGGGTGGCCGAATGAGGCATGGGAAATCTTCCGTGAGTGGGAATCTATGGAACGTTATAGGTAAGACGGTTAAACGCACAGCGCGATTAACCCGGATGATAGGGATCTACAGCTGTGGGAGTGGGCTTGCCTGCGATGGCGGTGCTTCAGTCACTCTGGGCGGTGATTGAACCACCGCCATCGCAGGCAAGCCAGCTCCCACATTTGATTGTGGTGTGGCGAACATTTTCTGCACCTTTGAGCCCCCACATTTGATTTGTGGTGTGGCGAACATTTTCTGCTCGCTGAGACCCCTGTGGGAGCGGGCTTGCCCGCGATGGCGGTGGGTCAGGCTCAGAGCCGCTAGCGTTGAGGTGTCAGTTCAAACCCAGTTTGCCACGCAGGGTCGACAGGTCTTCGGCCAGGGTGTTGACCGGGCCCACCAGGGCCTTGCGGTCGCTTTCCTTGACCTTGTCGTAGGTTTCAAAGCCGCCATCGGCAGTTTTGTATTTGGCCAGGATGGTGTTCACCGTGGCGAAGTTCTTGTCGACCTTGGCCAAAAACGCCTTGTCCTGCTGTTCGATCTGCCCACGGAACAGGTCGACGATCTTCTTCGCTCCGTCGATATTGCCCTGGAAGTCATACAGGTCGGTGTGGCTGTAGCGGTCTTCTTCGCCGGAAATCTTCGTGGCGGCCACTTCTTCGAGCAATGCGGCAGCGCCGCCGACGACTTTTTCCGGCGGGAAGGTCAGACCGGCAACGCGGGTTTGCAGATCCTTGACGTCCGTGTTCAAGCCGTCGGCAAGGGTGCCCAGGCCCTGGGTAGTGTTTTCGGCAAACAGGCTGTATTCAATGCGGTGGAAGCCGGTGAAGTCTTCGGCTTTCACACCTTTTTCGTGGTCGTCGACCCGTGAGTCGATCGATGCATCGAGGTCGCTGAACAGCTCGGCGATGGGCTCGATGGATTCGTAGTAAACGCGGGTGGGCGCGTAGAGTTTTTTCGCGGTGGCCAGGTCACCTTTTTTCACCGCGTCGGTGAAGGCCTGGGTCTGGGTCACCAGTTCCTCGATCTTGTCGGTGACATAGATCTTGTAGTCCGACACCGGGCCCACCAGATCCAGGGGCGCCGGCGCGGCAAAGGCCGCGAGCGGAGAAAGGCTCAATAACAACGCAAGAGATGACATGTTCATGGGGCGGTTTCCGCTGTGGAGGGTTAGGTCTTGGCAGTGCTGTGCAGCAAGGTTCGGCCGATGAAATCCTGCGGCCCGGTGGCGCCCGGCAAGGTGAAGAAATACCCGCCGCCCACTGGCTTGAGGTATTCCTCCAGGGGCTCGCCATTGAGCCGGGTTTGTACGCTGATAAAGCCTTTCTCCAGGTCCGCCTGATAGCAGATAAACAACAGGCCCATGTCCAGTTGGCCGTTCTTGTTGACGCCGTTGGAGTAGTTGAACGGCCGACGCAGGATCAGGTTGGCCTGGGTCGCGGCCGTGCGCGGGTTGGCCAGGCGGATATGGGCATCGAGCTTGGTCAGTTTGCCGGCCGGATCCTTGCTGTAGTCGGGCACCTGGGCTTCGCTGTGACCGTCCATGGGCGCGCCGCTGGTCTTGATCCGGCCGATGATGCTTTCCTGCTCCTGCAAGGGCGTGCGGTCCCAGCGTTCGACGAAATTGCGGATGATCCGTACCGCCTGGTAGCTACCATGGGCGGCCCACGCGGGCTCATCACTGCCGGGCTGGACCCAGACCAGTTGGTCCATGGTTTTGGTGTCGTTGGAGTCGGGGTTGGCCGAGCCATCGCGAAAACCCAGGAAGTTGCGTGCGCTCTGCGCCGGTTGCCCGGCACGGGCAGGGGCCTGGGGCGGTACGCTGCCTTCCTGTTTCCAGCGCACCAGCAGCAGGTCCGGCAGGTTTTTCACGATATCGCGCAGGGCGTGGATATTGGTGTCGGGGGTGTTGGAGCTGAACTGCAGGCTCAAGTCACCGTGGCACTGCGCCGGTTCCAGGGCGTCGTTGGGGAAGCCGACCATGCGGATCAGGCGCTTGGGTTTGGCGGCGGCCAGGCCGAAACGCTCGTCGAACAGCGATTCACCCACCGATACGGTGATGGTCAGGTTATCCGGGCTGACCACGGGGCCGAGGATCCCGGAGTCGCTGGGCGGCAGTTTCGGGTCGACTTGCGGCACGCTGCCGCCGGTCATCAAAAAACGGATGCGCTGGTTGAGGGTGCGAAACAGGCGCTCCAGGTCTTCGCGGTCGCTGGCCAGGACGTCGAACGCTACCAGCATGCCGCAGGCCGGGCGCGGGGTGACGATGCCGCTCTGGTGCTTGCCGTGGAAGGCCTGGTGGTCCTGGGTTTTTTCGCTGCTGGGCGCGGTGGTGACCTGGGCTGCGCCGGCTGCCATTGCCGGGCAACTGAGGCTGCTGCCGGCAATCGCGGCGCCGGTGGCGGCCATCCCGAGCAACACACGGCGGCGTTGGGCGTTGAACTGTGGTGAATCACTCATGTGTTTGGTCGTCTTCACTTAAGGCCGGAGAGGCCAAGGGCTGGGTCGATTCCATCGAGTGCGGCGGCCAGAGCCTTGGCCTTGTCGGCGATCAGCTGGCGCTGAGCGGCGGTAACGCGGTTGTAGCTGCGGTAATGGCCATCGACCTGCAAGTCGTCGAGTTGCGCGGCGAAGGCGTTGATCGCGCTATCAACTCCCGGCAGCAGGTCGGCGGCGGACTTGGTCAACAGCGGCCGCATCAGGTCCACCACCTTGCGCGTCACCGTCAGGTTGGCGGCAAAACCGTTGAGGTCGAGGTGGCTGTAGCGCTCCTCTTCGCCACTGGCGGCGCGCACGTCGGCCAGGCTGTTGAGGTTGCGCACCAGGATGCTGACCAGTTGCTCGGGCGGCAGCGACTGCGCCAACAACTGTTGCTTGAGGGTGGTGACATCGGCCAGCAGACGCTGGGCAATCGGTGTCAGGTCGCCGAGAGTGTGCTGCTCGAACAGGCCATATTCCAGGCGATGGAAGCCGCTGAAGGCCGGGTCTTGTTCACGCTTCTCGAAGTAATCGGCGCGGGCATTGATCGCGTTGTCCAGCTCGGCCAGGCGCTGGGCCGCCGGGGCCAGTTGTTGGTAAGCCTCGCGAGCCGGCAGGTACAGGGCCTGGGCCTGGGCCAGGTCGCCGGCGGCAATCGCTTGTTCAAGGGCGCTGACGGCCTTGATCAAAGCGCCACCCTGGCTGCTCAGGTACACGCGAAACTCCGACAGCGGGCCGATAAAGGCCACCATCGAGGGCTTGGCTTTGGCCTGGGCGTCAGACTCGGCCGTCGGGGTTACACGCAGGGTGCCGCGTGGGTTGCTCAACAGGCCACAGGTGATGGCGTAGTCGCCCGGCAGCAGGTTGGCGTTGATCACCTGGCTCAAGCCCGGCGCAATGTTTTCGCGCTCTTCGACCACCAGCACGCCGTCAAGGATTTCCCACTCCACCGCGCGATCCGAACGGTTGATGATGCGAAAACTCGCACGGCCCGCCGGTACGGTCAGGGTGTTGGGTTCGCAGGCGTGGGCGTGGATGATCACGGCGATTTCGTTGTGATTGACCTGGCGCTTGGCGGCGGCCAATTGCGCGGCGTAGTAGAACAGGCCGCCGGCGGCGATCATCACGATCACCGAACCGGCGACCGCCCAACGCAACGCGCGGGGTGGTGAGGCAGGGGCTGGGTTTGGCAAGGGACGACCTTACTGGCTGGAGACGGAAGAAGAGGTGGCTGGCGCGGCGGGCATAAAGAACATCGCCAGCGCCAGTACCAGGTAAATCAGGTAGGCGCCCAGGGTGCTGACGGTCGGTGCGTCCTGGTAGCCGAACATGCCGGCCAGCACCGAACCCAGCGGGCCATCCATCGGCAGGGTTGCGCTGAAATCGAACAGCACGCCTTGCAGGTGGTTCCACACCCCGGCTTCATGCAGGGCCTGCACCGAGTTGGCAAGGATCCCGGCGGCCACCACCAGGATGAACAGCCCGGTCCAGCGAAAGAACGCACCGAGGTTCAGGCGCATGCTGCCGCTGTAGATCAGGAACCCGACGATGATCGCCAGCACCAGGCCGAGCAGGGCGCCGATGGGCGCGGCGGGGCCTTCGCTCTGTTGGAACACCGCCAGCAAGAAGAACACCGTCTCCAGGCCTTCACGGGCCACGGCGAAAAACACCATGGCGATCAGGGCAAGCACCTGGTTGCGCGAGCCGGCCAACGCATGATCCAGGGACTGGTGCAGGGAGTGCTTGATCGAGCGTGCGACCTTGCGCATCCAGAACACCATGGAGCTGAGAATCCCCACGGCGACCAGGCCGACAATGCCTTCGAACAGCTCTTGCTGTTTTTGCGGGAACTCGGCGCTGACCAACTCCAGGCCACCGCCGACCAGCAGGGCCAAAGCGGCGGCGAGAAATACGCCGATCCATACCGCTGGCATCCATTGGCCACGGCCGGTCTGTTGCAGGTAGCTGGCGATGATGCCAACGATCAATGCGGCTTCAATGCCTTCGCGCAGCATGATGAGAAAGGGGACGAGCATCGGGCACCGCAACGTAATTAGTTAGGGTGCTAAGTTGTAACATAATGATACTCATTGCTAAACAGAGGATCTTGACGTTTTCTGAACGCGGCCTGAACAGCCCTCTATGTCGTTGCTGCGTGGGGTATGTGTTCCTTACAAGCCAACACGCTCCTACAATGGCCGACCTACAAGATTGAGCCCTGGCCCATGTCGGAAAAAGACACAATCTCCATCCACCTGGTTCGTGAAGCCCTGTTGCAGAGTTGCGCCCCCGGTGCGGCGACGTGGGAGGCCCTGAGCAAGGTCGGGATCGACCCCGCGTTGCTGGAGCAGCCCGCCGCCCGGGTTCCGGCGCTGGCGTACGCGCGGCTCTGGCGCTTGCTGGCGCGGCGCCGGGATGATGAGTTCTTTGGCATGGACCCGCGCAAGTTGAAGTCGGGCAGCCTGGGGTTTTTGTGTCGTGCCTCCATGGCCCAGCCCACCCTGGGCGAGGCGCTGGAAACCGGCCTGGGCTTCCTGTCGTTGATGCTTGAGCACCTTCCCGCGCAGCTGGTGCGTCAGCAAAGCCTGGCGGAAATCGTGCTGCTGGAACCTGAGCCGGAAGCACGGCGCGCGTTTACCTACTTTTGCTATTGGATGATCGTCCACGGCGTCGCCTGCTGGCTGGCCGGCCGACGCATCCCGATCCTGGCCATCGAATTGCGCAGTGCGCAGCCGGCATTTTGTGATGATTACCAGGTGATGTTTTCCGACAACCTGCGTTTTGATCGCACCCGTACCCGCATGATCTTTTCGGCAGACTGCCTCGACCTGCCGGTCAAGCGCAGCCCCGAGGAACTCAAGCGCTTCCTGGCCCAGGCGCCCGCCAACATCCTGGTCAAATACCGCGACCCGGACAGCCTGGCGATGCGCATCAAACACGACCTGCGCCAGCGCCCGGCCCAACAGTGGCCGGAAACCGACAGCCTGGCCCATGAGTTGTGCATGTCTGCCTCGACGCTGCGTCGGCGCTTGGCCGAAGAAGGGCAGACGTACCAGGGGCTCAAGGACAGCGTGCGCAAGGAGCTGGCAGTGGTGTGGCTGGCCGAGGCCGATATCAGCTTTGCCGAGATCGCCAGCCGCCTGGGTTTTGCCGATGTGAGCTCGTTCTACAAGGCCTTTCGCAAATGGTCGGGCTCCAATCCCGGGCATTACCGCAGCTTGATCCTCACGGAATCCAGCTGAGTTGGATCAGCGCAGCTCCCACCTTTGATCTTTGTGACCGTCTTTAAGCAAAGGGTTTGACCGGTTTCACGCAGGCAAAAAAAGCCCCGTGACCGAATGGACCACGGGGCAAAAATTGGTTGGATGCGACCAACCAAAGGAGCTCTTTACATCATTTTGCGCTGGCGACCACCGTCTCCGGCTGCCAGCCGCCACCCAACGCCTTGTAGATCGCCACGATGCCGCGATACAGGTCCACTTCGGCCAGGGCCTGGGCGTCTTCGGCCGCCAGGCGTTCACGTTGGGCGTCGAGCAGCACGAGGAAGTCGGCGGTGCCTTCGCGGTAGCGAATCTGCGCCAGGTCGGCCGCGGCACGGCTCGATTCGCTCTGGCGGATCAGCGACACCAGGCGCTGCTGCCGCTTGCCGTAGTCGCTGAAGGCGTTCTCTGACTCTTCCAACGCCAGCAGCACTTGCTGCTCGTAGGTGGCCAGGGCGCCATCGGCTTCGGCATCCGCACCGCGCAAGCGGGCGCGTACGCTGCCCAGGTCAAAGGCGGCCCAGGTGATGCTCGGGCCCAGGGCCCAGGCATTGGCGGCGGATGAGCCGATCTGCGAGCCACGGCCAGCGGTAAACCCGAGGAAACCACTGAGGCTGACCCGTGGAAACAGGTCGGCCTTGGCCACGCCGATTCGCGCGGTGGCGGCCGCCAGTTTGCGTTCGGCACTGAGAATGTCCGGGCGCCGTTGCAGCAACTGCCCCGGGTCACCAATCGGCAAGGCCTTGGCAATCGCCGGCAGGTTGGCCGGGCTCAGGTCCACGCTGAGTTTGTCCGGGCGCTGGCCGAGGAGGGTGGCGATGCGATTGCGCTCGCGCACCTGCTCGGCCTGCAATTGCGGCACGCTGGCTTCGACCGCTGCCAGGCGCGCATCGGCACGCACCACGTCCAGTTGGTCGCCGACGCCGGCGTCTCGCAGGCTTTCGGTGATGGTGCGCGAATCCTGCTGGTTCTTCAGGTTGGCCAGGGCGATTTTTTCCCGCAGTTGCGCCCCGCGCAGTTGGCCGTAGGCGTCCACCAGTTCGGCAATCATGCTGACCTGCAGTTGATAGAGGTCGGCTTCGGCAGCCTGCTGGTCAGCGTCACTGGCTTCGAGGTTGCGCTGGATGCGGCCAAACAGGTCCAGTTCCCAAGCCATGTCCAGGCCCAGGTCATAGCGTTCGCTATTGACCCGGCGGGTGGTCTGGCCTGGGATCTGGCCCTTGGCCAAATCGCTGCTGGCACGGCTGGTGATGGTCGGCATCGCGTCATTGCTGGCGTCATCGCGAATCGCCCGGGCAGCTCGCAGGCGGGCAAACGCTACCCGCAGGTCTCGGTTGCCGCTCAACGATTGGGTCACCAACTGGTTGAGGATCGGGTCCTCGAACTGCTGCCACCAGATGCCTTCGAACTTGGCGTGGTCGTACTGCTTGGCATCGGTGGCGGCCGTGATATTGGCCGCCTCCAGCTGCTGGGCTTTATAGTCCGGGCCGACGGCACAGGCGGCGAGCGCCAGTACCAGCAGGCTCGGCAGGAACACTTTCACACTCATTGCTGTGTCTCCAGCTGCAAGGCCTTGGCCGCTTTGCGTGCTTCGCTGCGCTCCACATAACGGCGGATCAACACGTAGAACACCGGCGTCAGCAACAGGCCGAAGAAGGTCACCCCGATCATCCCGGAGAACACCGCCACGCCCATGGCATGACGCATCTCGGCACCGGCACCGCTGGAGAACACCAGGGGGCACCACGCCCATGATGAAGGCGAACGAGGTCATCAGGATCGGCCGCAGACGCAGGCGGCAGGCTTCCAGCACCGCAGCCAGCGGGTCGAGGCCTTCTTCCTGTTTATCCTTGGCGAACTCGACGATCAGAATCGCGTTCTTACAGGCCAATCCCACCAGTACGATCAAGCCGATCTGGGTAAAGATGTTGTTGTCGCCACCGGACAGAATCACCCCGGTAATAGCCGACAGCAGGGTCATCGGTACGATCAGGATCACCGCCAGTGGCAGGCTCCAGCTTTCGTACTGGGCGGCCAGTACCAGAAACGCCAGCAGTACGCAGAGCGGGAACACGAACAGCGCGGTGTTGCCCGAGAGGATTTGCTGGTACGTCAGGTCGGGTCCACTCGTAGGTCATGCCGTTGGGCAGTTCCTCTTTGAGCAGTTTTTCGATCGCTGCCTCTGCCTGGCCCGAGCTGTAGCCGGGTGCAGCGTTGCCGTTGATCTCGGCGGTGATAAAGCCGTTGTAGTGCATCACGCGGTCCGGCCCCGAGGTGTCGCTGACCTTGATAAAGGTCGCCAGCGGGATCATCTCGCCCTTGTTGTTGCGCACTTTCAATTGGCCGATCTGATCCTGGTCCAGGCGGAACTGCTGTTCAGCCTGCACGTTGACCTGATAGGTCCGGCCAAAGCGGTTGAAGTCGTTGGCATACAACGAGCCCAGGTAGATCTGCAGGGTGTCGAAGATGTCGCTGATCGCCACGCCGTGGGTCTTGGCCTTTTCCCGGTCGATAGCAGCATCGACCTGGGGCACGTTGACCGTGTAGCTGGTGAACAGGCCAAACAGTTCCGGCACGTTGTGGCTCTTGGCGATGACGTTCTGTACTTCTTTGTACAGTTCCTCGTAGCCCAGGTTGCCACGGTCTTCGACCTGCAGGCGGAACCCGCCGATAGTGCCCAGGCCCTGTACCGGCGGCGGTGGGAAGATCGCCATGTAGGCTTCCTGGATATCGGCGTACTTGCCGTTCAGCGCCCCGGCAATCGCCCCGGCGGACATGCTTGGGTCTTTACGCTCGCCGAACGGTTTCAACGTCACGAACACGATGCCGCTGTTCGGGCTGTTGGTGAACCCATTGATCGACAGGCCCGGGAAGGCGATGGCGCTTTCCACGCCGGGCTGTTTCAAGGCGATGTCGGACATGCGCTTGATCACGTTTTCGGTGCGGTCCAGGCTGGCGGCGTCCGGCAACTGGGCGAAGGCCACCAGGTATTGCTTGTCCTGGGCCGGTACGAAACCGGTCGGTGTGTGGGCAAAGCCGAAGAAGGTCAGCACCATCAGGCCGCCATACACGAACAGCGCGATACCGGTGCCGCGAATCACTCGGCGCACGGTGCCTACATAGCCATGGCTGGCCTTTTCGAAGAAACGGTTGAACGGGCGGAACAGCCAACCACCGAAGAGCTTGTCGAGGAACCTGGAGAACCGGTCTTTCGGCGCGTCATGGCTGCGCAGCAAGACCGCTGCCAGGGCCGGCGACAGGGTCAGGGAGTTGAATGCCGAAATCACGGTGGAGATGGCGATGGTCAGGGCAAACTGCTTGTAGAACTGCCCGGTCAAGCCACTGATAAAGGCGGCCGGAATAAACACCGCACACAGCACCAGCGCCGTGGCAATGATCGGCCCGGTCACTTCGCTCATGGCTTTTTCGGTGGCCGGGAAGGGCTCCAGGCCCAGCTCGATGTTACGTTCGACGTTCTCCACCACCACGATGGCGTCGTCCACCACGATGCCGATGGCCAGCACCAGGCCGAACAGCGACAGCGCATTGAGGGAGAAGCCGAACAGGTGCATTACCGCAAAGGTGCCGATCAACGACACCGGCACCGCGACCAGGGGGATGATCGACGCACGCCAGGTCTGCAGGAACAGGATCACTACCAGCACTACCAGGATCAACGCCTCGAACAAGGTGTGCACCACCGCCTCGATCGAGCCGCGCACAAACACGGTCGGGTCGTAGGCGATGCGGTAGTCCATGCCTTCGGGGAAGCTCTTTTTCAGCTCGGCCATTTTGCTGCGCACATCATTGGAGATGTCGATGGCATTGGAGCCCGGGCGCTGGAAGATCGGAATCGCCACCGCCGGCTGATTGTCGATCAGCGAGCGCAGGGCATATTGGCTGGAGCCCAGCTCAACACGGGCGATGTCCTTGAGGCGCGTGATCTCACCGTTGTCGCCGGCGCGAATCACAATGTTTTCAAACTCTTCCTCGGTGACCAGGCGGCCTTGGGTATTGACCGACAATTGGAAGCTGGTGTCGTTGGGCGCAGGCTGCGCGCCCAGGGCGCCGGCGGCCACCTGGCGGTTCTGTTCGCGGATCGCGGTCACCACATCGGTGGCAGTCAGGTTGCGCGAGGCGGTCTTGTTCGGGTCCAGCCACACCCGCAGGGAGTAATCGCCCATGCCGAACAACTGCACATCACCCACGCCGCCCAGCCGCGCCAATTCATCCTTGATATTGAGGATCGCGTAGTTGGACAGGTAGAGCATGTCGTAGCGCTGGTCCGGGGAGGTCAAGTGCACGACCATGGTCAGGTCGGGGGAGGCCTTGTCCACGGTGATACCGATGCGCGTCACTTCCTCAGGCAGTTTGGGCTGAGTGCGCGTCACACGGTTTTGCACCTGCACCTGCGCGTTATCCAGGTCAGTGCCCAGGGCGAAGGTGATGGTCAGGGTGAGCTTGCCGTCGGCGGTCGACTGCGAGGACATGTAGAGCATGTTCTCGACGCCGGTGATCGCCTGTTCCAGCGGCGAGGCCACGGTTTCGCCGATGACCTTGGGGTTGGCGCCGGGGAAGTTGGCGCGCACCACCACGGTTGGCGGTACCACTTCCGGGTATTCGCTGATCGGCAGTTGGAACAGCGAGATCGCGCCGGCGATCAGAATCAGCAGCGATAGCACCGCTGCGAAGATCGGCCGCGATATGAAGAACTTGGAAAAATTCATCTGGTGTGTAGTCCCTTAACCGCGTGGAATCGCGACACTGGCGAGCTTGGGCGCGGCTTTATCCGGCGCCACTTGCTCCAGGTTGCTGGCTTCAAGCGCTTGTCGTTGTTGGGCCAGGGCGGCGAGGGTTGCCTGGCTGGCCATCGGGATGGTTTCTGGGGCAACCGGCGAACCCGGACGTACCCGCTGCAGGCCCTTGACGATGATGGTGTCGTCCTTGCTCAGGCCGCTGCGCACGATGCGCAAGCCTTCGATCTTCGGCCCCAGTTCCACGGCGCGGTAGGCGGACTTGTTGTCGGCGTCCATCACCAGCACAAACTTCTTGCCCAGGTCGGTGCCCACGGCTTCGTCGGTGATCAGCACGGCAGAGTAGGTGCCGCTGCCGACCAACTTGAGGCGCGCATACAGGCCGGGGGTGAAACGCCCGTCACTGTTATCGAACACCGCGCGGCCGCGGATGGTACCGGTGGCCGGGTTGACCTGGTTGTCGACAAAGTTCATCTGGCCCAGGTGCGGGTTGCCGTCTTCATTGGACAGGCCCAGGTACACCGGGGTGGTGGCGCCGCGACGGCCCTGGCGCGCCAGTTCGGTGTACTTGAGGTACACGCGCTCATCGGCGTCGAAGTAGGCGTAGACCTTGTCGGTGGAGACCACGCTGGTCAGCTCGGTGACATCGGCGGTCACCAGGTTGCCGGCGGTGATTGCGGCGCGGCTGACACGGCCACTGATGGGCGAGGTGACGCGGGTGAAACTGAGGTTCAGGCGGGCCAGGTCAAGTTGCGCCTGGATCCCGGCCACCGCGGCGCGGGCTTCCTGGGCGGCGGTGGTGCGCGAGTCGGCCAGTTCGGCGGAAATCGCATTGCTCTGGCGCAAGCGCTCGCCACGCTGGGCCTCGTTGTCACTGCGCGATGCGGCGGCTTTGGTTTGTTGAAGCTGGGCTTCCAGACGGCGGACTTCAGCCTGGAACGGACGCGGGTCGATCTGGAACAGCAGGTCGCCTTTTTTCACCAGTGCGCCTTCAGTAAAGGCGACCTGGTCGATCTGACCCGACACGCGTGGGCGGATCTGTACGGTTTCCGGGGCTTCCAGGCGGCCGGTGAACTCGTCCCATTCATTGACCGGTTGTTCCAGGACCTTGGCAACGCTGACTTTGCTGGCGGGCATGGCGGCCGCTTGCTCGGGGGCCTTGCCGCATGCGCTCATCACCAGCACGGCCAAAAGGGCCAGGGGATAGCGCAAATGTTTGAGTGACTGTTCCATGAGGTGCATCCGCCAAATGTATTTGAGATGGGCGGATCATGCTCGGCAGCGTGCTCGCTCACGAATCGAATGAAACAAAGGTAACTATCATTCGGAATGATATAAGGGCCGGCCAAGCCCTCTAGGATGGGGGTTTCGTTAGGGGGCTATCAATCCCATTGATGACAAGACACCGTTGTGCGAACTGCAACCAACCAAGAAATCCTGCCCTAAAGAGATCACCCTGTGGGCGGGCTTGTCCGCGATAGCGGAGGGGCAAGTAGGGATGTGTCGACTGACCTACCGCTATCGCAGGCAAGCCAGCTCCCACATTTGAGGTGTGGTGTGGCCACAATTTTCTGTTCGCTGAGTTCCCCCTGTGGGAGCGGGCTTGCCCGCGATGGCGGTAGGTCAAGTAAGGATGTGTCGACTGACCCACCGCCATCGCAGGCAAGCCAGCTCCCACATTTGACTTGTGGTGTGGCCACAATTTTCTGTTCGCTGAGTTCCCCCTGTGGGAGCGGGCTTGCCAGCGATGGCGGTAGGTCAAGTAAGGATGTGTCGACTGACCCACCGCCATCGCAGGCAAGCCAGCTCCCACATTTGACTTGTGATGTGGCCACAATCTTCTGTTCGCTGAGTTCCCCCTGTGGGAGCGGGCTTGCCCGCGATGGCGGTAGGTCAAGTAGGGATGTGTCGACTGATCCACCGCCATCGCAGGCAAGCCGGCTCCCACATTTGAGGTGTGGCGTGGCCAGAATTTCTGCCCTCAATGAGATTCCTTTGTTGTGGTTCCCACAAGGAGACAAGCAATAGCCCAAGCGTGTACCGTTGCGGCCTTTGTGCCGCAGGCGCTGCGGTTGGGGACATTCACAGAGAGGCATCCATGCAGATCAGGGTTGAACGGGCCGCGACGGTGTGTGGTTTGGTCGCGATCATTTTATGGAGCACCGCCGCCGGGTTGATCCGCAGTGTCAGTGAGCTGTTCGGGCCACTGGGCGGTGCGGCGTTGATCTACACCTTGGGCGCCATCCTGCTGCTGGCCTGGTTGGGGCGGCCGCGCCTGCGTGCCACGTCCTGGCCTTATCTGATCATGGGCAGTGGCTTGTTCGTGGCCTACGAGGTCTGCCTGTCCCTGGCTCTGGGGTTTGCCAGCAACCGCAACCAGGCGATTGAGCTGGGGGTGGTGAACTACCTCTGGCCGTGCCTGACAGTGCTGCTGGCAATCGTCATGAATGGCCAAAGGGCGCGCTGGATCATCGTGCCAGGCTCGGCGCTGGCGCTGTTTGGCATTCTGTGGGTGGTCAGTGGCGATGGCCTGGCGCTCGCAACCATCGTCGCCAATGTGCAATCCAACCCCCTGAGTTACAGCCTGGCCCTGGGCTGCGCGATTACTTTCGCCTTGTATTGCAACGTCACGCGGCGCTATGCCGGCGGGCAAAACCTGGTGGTGCTGTTTTTCATCCTCACCGCCGCCGTACTGTGGGTGAAATACGCCTTCAGTGCCGAGGTGCTGCCGGCCTTCAGCCTGGGCAACAGCCTGGAGTTGCTGGCCACCGGTGTGGCCATGGCGGGCGGCTATGCACTGTGGAATATCGGCATCCTACGCGGCAACCTGACGTTGCTGGCGACCGCGTCCTATGGCGCGCCGGTACTGTCCTCGGCCTTCGCCGCGCTGTGGCTGGGCGCCCACCTCACCCCGCAGTTCTGGCAGGGGGCGGTGCTGGTGACCGCCGGTTCACTGGTGTGCTGGCACGCGACACGTGCGCAATCCTAGCGGCTGCGCCAGACCAGGGCCGGGATCACGCGGATATAGATCAGCTCACACACCAGCTCGATCAAGGTCTGGGTGATAACGGCAGCGGCGGCCAGGGCGCGGATATCTGCCGGCAGTGCCAGCGCCAGCGGCAGGACCACCAGTGAGTTGCGGGTTGCACTGCTGAATGTCACCGAACGCGCGGTGCTTGCCGGCAGACGAAAGCCCCAGGCCGTGAGCGCCCCGACCATTGGCGCCAGTAGCATAAAGCCTAAGTAGACCGGCACCACCGGCAGCAACTGTTCGAGCTCCTGCGCGACAAACGCGATCTGCGAAACTATCACCACGATCAGCACCGCCGCCATGGCCGGCACCGGCATCCACGCCCAGGCGTCGTTCCAGCGTTCGACCAGGCGCGAGCGCCGGGCCCCGGCGCTGGTCAGTACCGCCAGCAGCAATGGCACCACGATCAGCAGCAAAAACGCCTCGACAAATGGGCCGATGGGGATTGCCACCGCCGCCTCTACGCCCGGCAGCAACGCCAGGTACAGCGGCAGCAGCGCCAACTGCAGCAACAGCAAGACGGGGGTGGCGGCCAGCGTCAGCCGCGCATCGCCTTTGCCGATATGGGTAAACACCACTACGTAGTCGATGCACGGCGTGAGCAGCACCAGCAACGCGCCGATCAGCAGCGCCGGACGCTCGCTCAAGCCACGGGTCAGGCCCCAGACCAGCAGGGGGATCAAGACAAAGTTGGCAATCAGCAGTGCCGCCATAAAGCGTTTATTGGCGAGCCCCTGGCGCAACTGCAGAAACGGGATCTGCAGGAACATGGCGTACATCAGCACGGCAATCGTCGGGGTTACCAGGGCGCCAAGAGCCGGTGCGGCCTGTGGGGCGAGCAGACCGCCGAGCACCGCGCCGATCACGGCGACGAGGTAGACGGGGATCTGGTTGTGCTCAAGTTGTTCTCGGGTCACGGGGTGTCCTTGTCACGGGGGGCTGTTTGCGCCGTGCAGGGTAATCGAAAACACAGCCCGGCGCGCGGCCGCCATGTCCGCCCGCCGGATCGCCCCCGTGTAAGCCCAGCGCGCGCTGCAATGTCTGGCGCACAGGCAGGCCATCCAGTCTTTGGTCCGGTCTATTTTTGACTGAGTGCCGCTACCGAAAGCCCGGACGCGACGAAGGTCAGTCCGGCGCCCACATTCAGGCCATTGACCACTTTTGGCTTGCGCTGCAGCCATGTCGACAGGCGCGTCGCAAAGATCCCCATGAGCGCAAAGCCCAGGGCGGTCAATGCGGCGAACCAGGCGCCATAGACCATCATTTGCACGGTGACCGAACCCAATGACGGGTTGACGAACTGCGGAATGAACGCGAGCACAAACAGCCCAGGCTTAGGGTTCAGCGCCGCCGAAAGGAAGCCGGTGAGGAAGATGTTTTTGAGCGGTTGCCGCGCCGCCGGTTTGAAGTTGATCAGGCTGCGCGAACGCAAGACCTTGATGCCCAGCCACAACAGGTAGCTGGCGCCGATGACTTTGACCACCCAGAAGGCCACGGCGGATGTCTGCATCAGCAGGGTCAAGCCCAGCGATGCGGTGGCCACGTGAAACAGAATCCCGGTACCCGACGCGATCCCCGAAATGGCGGCAGCCATACGCCCCTGGCTCAGGCCCCTGGCGATGGCCAGCAGATTGTCCGGCCCGGGGGAGAGCACCAGCAACAGGCAGGCGGCGGTATAGGTCAGCCAGATTTCCAGGGGGAACATAACGAGAGTCCTTTCGTCGAGGGGGGAGGGAGGCCATCGTGCTCCTGCGAGGCCTCCAAGATCAAGTCTGCTCCCACAGGTTTTTTGGAATTAGCGCCTTCTCAGGGCATGGCGTAGTCGCCACGAATACGGTTCAATCCTCTCGACGCCGCGACATCACTGCGGCCCCAGATCTACGATTTTGTTTCGCTGCAGTTCTGCGTCAATCTGCTGATCAAACCGGTTCACTTTCTCCAATTGCACAGGGCTGAACTTTTCGTCGGGCAGGTCTGGCCTGAAATGAATGCTGACGGGCCACACATTTTTCGGTGGGGTTACATAGTCAGCGAAGTGAGGTGCGCCGATTGACACGCTGACGTTTTCAATACCCAGTGAATCGGCCAGTTTATGAAAGCTTTCGGCCGTCGGGAATACGTGTTCATTGGCTACGCTGACGCGCACAGTTTGCCGATTCGGCATGCCTGGCTCGGGGGGCATGCGCAGCTCTTCAATCTGTGGTTGAGCATTGGCTGAGAGGGCCGTTGATGGCTGATATGGAGCGCTGTTGATCATGCTGGATTCCTAAGTGTTGTTGAGGGGATCAGGGGGTTGCCTGATCGCTCAACTCAGTGAGTGATTCAGCCATTTGGGTTCCGGTCAGAGAGTCATCAAGCAATACGGGGTGTTTAACGGGGAGGGGGCCTCAAGGGCGGCTTCCCCCAGACTCTTAGCCTGTACGAAATCATCTGATTGACGTCCCGGCCAGGCTTTCGGCGTGAGGGGCTGAAGGAGTGGATGGCGACGACACGAAAAGCCTCCGCGCAATAATTGGGTGCATTTGAACATTCACCGCATCTTGGTGGGGGGTGGTGATGTTCGGCCGTTTCCCCCAAAGCCGGTATTACCCACTGGAAGCTCAACCCAGTAAACTGCGGTCCGACGTCGCATCAGGGAGAAGACGGTATATGTACATTGGTGAACTGGCCAAGCTGACGGGATGCACGCCCAAAGCCATTCGTTTGTATGAACAACTGGGCCTGCTGACGCCGCAGCGCCGTGGCAGTTATCGGTTGTACACCGCCCATCACCTGAGGTTGGTGCAGATGATTCGCCGCGCCCAGGCGGTGGGGTTCAAACTGGCTGAACTGAGTGAGCTGCTGGCTGCCAAGCAACACCAGGCACCGTTCCCCCTGGCACTGGCCAATCAGGGCATCGAGGTCAAGCGCTTGGAGTTGCAGGCGCAGATCCTGGCCTTGCAGGATCGGCAGCAGCAACTGACGCAGTTGCAACAACAGATCAACCAGCAATTCGCCCCCAGCCTCAGCGTGCCAACAGATGCGCAAATGCCTGGGTGAGGGCGTCATGCGGCGAGCGCGGCTGGTAGCCCAGTTCGTTGACCGCCTTGTCGATGCAGTAAACCTGACGCACCCCATAGAACATTTGCACCTGGCTGAGCAGCAAGTCAGCTGGCCGGCCGGTGTAGCGTGCCTGCTGCTCTTTCAGCCAGGCGATCAGCAATAGCAGGGGTTTGGGGGCGCGGCGCGGCAATGGGTAGCCTGGGCTAAGGGCGTTGAGGGCTTCGATCACCTGCGCCAGTGATGAGGCCTGCCGGTTGGCCAGTAGATAGCGCTGGCCGGGCCTGCCGTTTTCCGCCGCGCGGATCAGCCCATCGGCCACGTCGCGCACATCGACAAAGTTGAAATGAAAATTCGGGTCCAGTACCAACTTGCGCGCCAGTACGGCTGCCAGAAACCCCATGGTGTCGGTAAGCCGCGTGGTATGCGGGCCGATGATTGCCGAGGGCAACACGCTGACCAGGGGCAGGTCATAGGCCCGGGCGGTTTCCCAGGCCGCGCGTTCAGAGAGGATTTTTGAACGGTAGTAGGGGTTTTGCTGATCAGCGTTCCAGCTGGTTTCATCCAAAAACTGACCGTTGTGCCCGACGGCTGCCACGGAACTGACATACACCACCCGCCGAACCCCGGCCTCGGCGGCGGCACGCAGGACATTGCGTGAGCCTTGCACATTGACCTCGACGATCTCGGTCTGTGGATCCTTCGCCCAGTGCTTGAACACCGCCGCCACGTGGTACAGCACACCCACCCCTTGCAGGGCCTGGCGCAAGGATTGCGGATCTTGCAGCTCGGCGCACACTACCTGGCAGTCGAGCCCTGCCAGGGCGGTGCTTCGCTCCGGGTCACGGACCCCGGCGCGCACCTGTTGCCCGCGGGCGAGCAGCGTCCGCACCAGGGTGTTGCCCAGATGCCCATTCGCACCGGTGACCAACGATAGCGTACTCATGGGTTGCCTTATCCGCTGACGGCGGAAACTGAAATAGATAAGGCAGGGTAGGGCTTGTCCCAAGGGACAGAGTCAAGCGCTGCCGTCAGCAAAAACCGCAATTTTGAGTGAACGGGTTCGCCCCTGGATTTCTTGTAGAATCCAACGCCGACTTATATTCATGGAGAGAACAGTGCGCATCTACATTACTGGCGCTTCGTGCGCAGGCGTCACGACGTTGGGGCAAGCCCTGGCTGCGTCGCTGGGCTTGATCCATGTGGATGTGGATGACTTTTACTGGCTGCCCACCCACCCACCGTTCACCACCAAGCGGCCAGCCAATGAGCGCGTGTGTTTGATCAAGCAAGCGCTCGGTGACCAAGGCTGGGTGCTGACCGGCTCTTCTGATGGCTGGGGCGAAGCGCTTATGGTGCATGTGGACCTGATCGTGTTCGTGATAACGCCAACACCTGTGCGCCTTCAGCGGTTGGATCTGCGTGAAAAGCGCCTCTTTGGCGAGCGCATTGCCCCTGGGGGCGATATGCACGAGATACATGTCGCCTTTCGCGAATGGGCCTCCCAGTATGACGATCCGCGCTGTTCCGGGCGCAACCGAGCGCGGCATGAAGCGTGGATTTCCAGGCAGACGGTGCCGGTCTTGCGCATTGACGGGGAACACACGGCTGAGCAAATGGTTGCGCACGCCTTTCAGGCGACGTTGCTATACCGATAAATCCCGTTCAGCACAGGAGTCGGCGGCGACGTCAGGCGTCACAAAGGACACCTAACCGCCATCACCAAGGCGAAAACCTGCAAGTAGGCTTAAATCAGTGGTAACGAACGCGTCGATGGGTTTTAAACGACAGCTATCAATACCTTGTTTTAGGCCATAACCGCAGAGGGCTTAGGGATGTCGATAAAACTTCGTCTGTTTTTGCTGATCGGCACCAGTGTGCTTACCGTGCTGGTCATCAGCCTGGTGAACTACCTGGGGAATGCGCGGATGGAGGCGGCGATGATTGACAGTGAGGTCAGCATGACCGCCCTGAGCAATCATCTGGAGGCCGACATGATGCACGACGCGCTGCGCGCCGATGTGCTGTCGGCAATGCTGGTGGGGCTGGGCAAAAGTGTCAGCAGTCGGGATGAAGTACTTGAAGCCGTCACCGACCATACCGCGCACTTTCGCGAGGCGCTGGGCAATAACGTTGCGCTGCCGCTCAACCCGACCCTCGAAGCCGCGCTGAGTGACATCAAGCCCAGCCTCGACAATTACATCGCCCTGGGGGAGCGGATTGTCGGCGTGGCGCTGAACGATCCGGTTGCGGCCCAACAAGAACTGGGCACCTTCAGCGACGCCTTCACCCAGTTGGAAGGCCGGATGGCCAGCCTCAGTGAACTGATCGAAAACAACTCCAAGGCCACTGGCGAGCAGACCCGTCAAACCGTGCGCAGCGCCAATTTTACCCTCGCGGTGGTGCTGGTGCTGTGCCTGCTGTTGCTGGTTGCCCAGGGCTACTGGGTCACCCGCAGCATCATGCGGCCGCTGCAACTGGCGCGGCAGATTGCCGAGAGCATTGCCCATGGCAACCTTAGCGAAGCGATTCCCGAACCCGTCAGCCGCGATGAGGCAAGCATGCTGATCCGCAGCCTTGCCGTTATGCAGCATGACCTGCGCGGCATGATCGATGTGGTGCGCAGCAATGCCCAGGGCGTTACGCGCATGAGCCAACAACTGAGCAACGGATGCCATGAAGTGGCTGCCAGCAGTCAGCAGCAGAGTTCTGCAGCGGGGACCATGTCGGCCGCCACCAGCCAAATGACCGCCAGCATCGAAGAAATCACCCGGCATGCCGAGCACGCCCTGGAAATGGCCAACCAGGCGCAAACCCTGGCCAAAAACGGTGGGCAAGTTATTCACCAAGTCGTCAGCGACATGGACGCCATCGCTCGCTCGGCGCAACACTCGGCCCAGGTGATCCGCACCCTGGACAAGGAGTCCGAAGGCATCTACAGCATTATCCAGGTAATCAAGGGCATTGCCGACCAGACCAACCTGCTGGCCCTCAATGCCGCCATTGAAGCCGCCCGCGCCGGCGAGCAGGGGCGCGGCTTTGCCGTGGTGGCTGACGAAGTGCGCAGCCTGGCAGGGCGCACCAGCGCCTCCACCCAGGAAATCGCCAGCATGGTCACGCGCATCCAGCAAAGCACCCGCGAGGCTGTCACCAGCATGGAAGAGGGGGTGGCCCAGGTGGATAAAGGCATGGCCGTCACGGCCGATGTGGAGCGGGCGATCCGTGAGATTCTTGACGCGACGTTGAATACTACGCAGCTGGTTAACGACATTACCCGCACGATTGGTGAGCAGAGCCTGGCAAGTAATGAGATCGCGCATCAGGTCGAGATGATTGCCGGGATGTCGGAAGGCAATACACGGGTGATTGGCCAGACGGCCGGAACTACGGATGAGTTGTCGGCGCTGGCGGGGCAGTTGGCGCAGTCGGTGGGGCGGTTTCGGCTTTGATGGGCTGAGGCGCTCTGGGTCGGGGATTGGTGTCATGCGCCAGGAGAGGGCTGCAGAGCGGCTGTTTTCGAGGTGAAACGATCACTCGTTAGCCCATTTGCATGCAGGTCTCGCACAGAGCAAACTTGCGAGACCTTCCACTTTTCCGTAATACCAAATGTCTGACATGTTGCTAAGCCCTGTCTTACCCGGCGTTATGCTCAGGCGATGGCGCCTGTTACACCGGGTCAAACAATCCCATGCCGCGGAGCTGTTTAACGTCACTCAATCGACTATCTCTCGTTGGGAGAGTGGCGTGCTCGAGTTGGATCCTCTCGCGCACAAAAAACTTGAGCAATTGCTGGCCGCTCGTCTCACCACCGCGGCTGATCAAGCGCTGGGACGAATGGTGCGGGAAAGCTCGCGTCCTGTTCATCTCATTTGTGATTTGACGCACCGTCTGCTTGCTTGTTCTCCTTCGCGCGCCGCCCAGTTCACGAGTCCGATCAGTGAACTGTTGGGTCGCTCGCTATGGCGCTTCGCTACGCCCAATATCATCAGCAACGAGCTCGCTCTGGATAAATTGGGCTGGCGGGAAGCCTTTGCGCCACCCGCGCTGGAGTTTCTGACGGGTGACAATAATTCGTCCATCGTTCCGATCAGCCAAAGCCTGTGTCGTTGGACGCGTATGCCCCTGTGCGACGGAACAACAGCGCGCTTGGTCGAGTCGCTCTGACGGCATCGCCCTGCATATTTTATGCGTGGACGCTGAACATCTTGAGATTTAGTCTGGCGTGAACAAGGTGAGCGGTATTCGGTTCGCCGACTGAATCAGAGGTTTTCATGGACATCGAAAAAATCAAAGGGCGTCTTGAATTTCTA
Source organism: Pseudomonas sp. FP818 (assembly GCF_030687335.1). Classification (NCBI taxonomy): domain Bacteria; kingdom Pseudomonadati; phylum Pseudomonadota; class Gammaproteobacteria; order Pseudomonadales; family Pseudomonadaceae; genus Pseudomonas; species Pseudomonas sp. FP818. The sequence continues at coordinate 2,752,122 of NZ_CP117427.1, forward strand.
CGCGAGGCGGAAAAGCTCAAGGACGTGCTTAGAAGCGCGCACACCTCTTGCGGGCGCACCGAAAGCACGGCGGAGCATAGCTGGCGCCTTTGCCTGATGGCCATTGTCTTTGGGGACTACCTGACTGATCTTGATCGGCTGAAAATGCTCAAGATGTGTGTTATCCACGACTTGGGGGAGGCCATTAACGGAGATGTTCCCGCCGTCAATCAAGATTCGTTTCCCAACAAGAGCGAGCAAGAGAGAAACGATCTCCTGCTCTTGACCAGTGCCCTGGATGAACCGTTGAAGGCCGAGATACTGGCGCTTTGGGATGACTATGAAAATGCTTCGTCGCCAGAGGCCGTAGCCGTCAAGGCGCTGGATAAGTTGGAAACGATGCTGCAGCACAACCAAGGCAAGAACCCAACGGGCTTCGATTACGAATTCAATCTTGCCTATGGCAAAAAATACACAGATGCCGCGCCGCTGTTTGAGGTGCTGCGCACTATCATCGACCAGGACACCAAAGAACACATACTGGCGAATTCTAAAAATCACTAAATGGGTGCCGATTCGGGATGTGACTGAGGAGTCCCCTGAGTAGATCTCAAGTACCGATAAAGTGTCTGGCGACTGATTTCAAAGTCGCGCGCTAGTTTAGATTTACTATCTCCAGCGCCGGCGCGGTCAATTAAGCTTATTACCAGATTGTTGGACGGTTTTTTCTTGCGGCCTCTGTAAACCCCATGCATCTTTGCGCCAGCAATTCCTAAATCCCGAAAGCCGACAGGTGACGGTCATCACCATTGGGCGCACACCGCTAACAACGCCAAATATCAAGCATCCCACCAGGTTCAGTGATGCGTTGCAGGTGGCCATGTCACAAAGTGGTTGAAGCGGTGTAGAGAACAACAAAGCCTCGATCTTCGAAGTGGCCTCCGACGGGGCCGAGGCGAGGTATTTGATGAAAGGATTGGTAGAAATGTTTGCATTCGATTTTTTGGGGGGCTACGACGCCTATCGCTACTTACAACCTGAAGGCTATGATCTGTTGCTCAAAAGTAGGGCCAAGGGTCGAGGCGACAATATCTCGATGACCATCGGCATACTCTACAAGGCCATGAGGGCCCAACGCTGGAACACTTAGGAGTCTGAAGGACTCTCGATGTGCAAAGCGAGCATCTATAAGGACAAAACGTGGATGTACTAATGGGGTTGCTGGCTGCCTTACTCTGGGGCGGTACGGATTTTTTAGTGGGCCTAAACGCTCGCGCAGTCGGCGTCAAACGCGCCGTGTTTTTCGGTCAGACGATGGGTTTTGCGATCATGAGCATGCTGCTGATCGTGTTCCCGACCTTCATTCTTAAATCCATGGCAGCACCATTCGATATTTGGCTCATCGGCATCGCCGCTGCCGTTTTGACTGTGTTCGGCGCCTTGGCCCTGTCCAAAGCGTTCGCACTTGGCAAAGCTTCTATCGTTGCGCCGCTGGTGACGTCCTACGGTGTGGTTACGACATTGCTGTCATGGGCTGGCGGTGAGCAGATCAGTCTAATCCAGTTGCTGTGCATCGCCTTGTGCGTGCTCGGAGTAATTCTCTCCAGCATTCACTCTGACTCGAAAGTGCCACACACCACGCAGGCCAGTAGTTCAATTTCCTTTGCGTTACTGGCGGCTGTGTTCTTCGGCACCAGTTTTTGGTTGCAGGGGCATTTCGTTCTCCCCGTCCTCGGACCAGTGACCATGCTTTGGCTGGCCTATCTGGTCGGGCTGATTGTAATGTTCGTTATGGTTTTGAAGATCAAGGAAGGGTTGAAATTTCCGCCTTTAAAAAACTGCATGGCGCTAACGGGCGTGAGCCTGATGAACCTAGGTGGTTTTTCGGCGTTCGCTTATGGAGCGGTGTCGGGATCAGTTTCGGTGGTGACAGTAATCAGCACATTGTCGGGCGGTATCGCGGCAATTTTGGGTTATGTGTTTTTCAAGGAGCGACTGGGAAAGGTGCAGGTGCTGGGCGTTGTTCTGGTACTGGGCGGTGCATTTGTGCTGCACCTGAAAACCTGATATTTGCGCTCAAAAAAAGTAAGCGTATATCCAACACACGTTCACATGACCGACGGTGTGTGTTTCAGCCCGTCGACGGCATCCTGTATTTGCCGTACCCGATCTGTAACGGATGGCCAAGAGATAAGCGCAGTGCGTCTTCGCCGCACCGAATACGGCAACCACTCTGGCCGATGCTGGCGACTAGCCGATTCGACCCGATGAGGTATCTGTGGTTGCTTCGACGCTTTTGTATGAGCATCATCAGGGTTCGACAAGGAGACGTCCCCTATGCCCAAACCCGTGCTTCATCTGATCTCAGGCAAGATTGCATCTGGCAAATCAACGCTGGCCAAAAGTTTGGCAGCCGAACAGTCGGCGATTCTGCTGAGTGAGGATCATTGGCTGTCACGGCTTTACCCTAATCAGATCAAGTCAGTAACCGATTACGTGCGCCTGTCGCGCCAGATTAGAGAGGTGGTGGGCCCGCTCGTCGTCGATGTGCTGAATACTGGCGTGACGGTGGTCTTGGATTTTCCCGCCAACACCCCTGAAGATCGACAATGGTTGCGCGGCCTCGCTGACTCAGCCGGGGTTGCCCATTGTGTCCACTACCTTGAGGTGGACGATGAGACCTGTCGAGGCAGGTTGCATATCCGCAACCGCCGCGCCGACCATGAGTTTGCGGCGACAGATGCTGAGTTCGATCTGATCACTAGCTACTTTCGGGCCCCGGACGAGGATGAAGGACTCCAGATTAAAATCCACCGTCTTTGACGGGTAGCGGCGCCTAGGGACGGCATCCTCCGGGGATGGCTCACATCCTCCTCACACCGCCGCTGCCGCCACCGCCCTCGACCGCCAGGCAAACCCCAGCACCATCAACAACCCCAGGCCCGCCATTGCGGCTCCAGCCAGGGAAATCGCCGGATAACCCAACCCGGCGTTGATCACCGCGCCGCCCAGTGCCGCACCAATCGCGTTGCCGAAGTTGAAGGCGCCGATGTTCACCGCCGAGGCCAGGTTGGGGGCGTCCTTGGCGGCTTCCATCACGCGCATCTGCAGCGGCGGTACCAGGGCGAAGCTGGCGATGCCCCATATCAGGATGGCCACGGCAGCTGGCAACGGCCAGCGCATCAGTACGGTGAACGCCAGCAAGACGGCAATCAGCACGCTCAACGATACGATCAGGGTACGATCTATCGAGCGGTCGGCAGCCTTGCCACCCCACATGTTGCCCAGTGTCAGCCCCACGCCGAACAGCACCAGCATCGCGGTGATGTAGGCGGTGGACGCGTGGGTCTCGCTGCTGAGGATCGGCGCGATGTAGGTGAAGACGGTAAACATGGCACCCGAGCCGACGACGGTGAGGGCCAACGCACCCAGCACCGGGCCACGGCCCAGTACGCGAATTTCGGCCATTACTCCCACGCTTGGCGGCGCCTTCAGGTTGGGCAGGGCGAACCACAACGCGGCCATGGCCACCACGCCGAGGCCGGTAATGCCCCAGAACGCGGTGCGCCAACCGAACAGTTCGCCAAACCAGGCAGCCAGCGGCACACCGCCGATGGTCGCCAGGGTGAGGCCCATAAACATTGCCGCCACCGCGCCGGCGCGTTTCTCTGGGGCGACCACGCTGGCGGCGACGATGGAGCCCACGCCAAAAAACGCGCCGTGGTTCAGTGAGGTCACCACCCTGGCGACCATGAGGCTGTAGTAATCGGTCGCCAGGGCTGACATCAGATTGCCCAGGGTGAAAATCGCCATAAGCCCTATCAGCAGGTAGCGCCGGGGAATCCTGCCGGTGGTCAGGGTCATCAGTGGCGCGCCGAGCAGTACGCCCAGGGCGTAAGCGCTCACCAGCAGGCCCGCAGCAGGAATCGAAACGCCGAGGTCCGCCGCAATGTTCGGCAACATGCCCATGGGGGCGAACTCGGTAACGCCGATGCCAAAGGCACCCATGGCGAGTGCAACGAGGGGTGGATTGATACGCATGAAAGGCTCCTTATCTATGCCGCCAATGCTACGATCCAGACTTCTGAGGCGGTAGATAGCATTTTTGGCAATCACCTTTGCGCAAGAGGCACAAATGGACTTCAACGGCAGATCCGGTGAAATGCTTGTGTTCGCCAGCGTGGCGCAGGAGGGCAGCCTCTCGGCGGCCGCCCGTGCATTGGGGCTGACACCCTCGGCGGTCAGCCGGATCATTGCGCGTACCGAACTACGGCTTGGCACCCGGCTGCTGTTGCGCACCACTCGCGCGATCATCTTCACCGCCGAGGGCGAGGCGTTCCTGCGCGGTGCCCGACGTATCCTGGCGGACATGAACGAGATGGAAGAGGCCATCGCCGACCAGGGCGTGCCGAGGGGCCGATTACGGGTCAGCGCTGCCCTTGGCCATGGGCGGCAGACCATCGTTCCCTTGGTGGCGGCATTCAGCGCGCAGTACCCGAACATCGTCGTCGACCTCAACCTTGGCGACGAAGTGGTCGACATTCTTGGCGGCCAAGCCGACGTAGCAATACGCTTTGGCCATCTGCCCGACAGCCCGCTGACCGCACGCAGGCTCGGCGACACCGGTGAGGTCGTGGTGGCATCGCCCGAGTATCTAGAGCGCCACGGCACCCCCCAGGAACCGGAAGACCTGCTCCGCCACAACTGCCTGGGTTTCAACTTCCGGCGTGCCGAGCCCAACTGGCCGTTCATCCGCGACGGGAAAGAATTTTCCCTGAAGGTCAGCGGCAACATCGAATGCAGCAGCGGTGAAGCGCTGGCACAACTTGCGCGAGTCGGTGCCGGCATTGCGCGTATCGGCGAGTTCACCGTAAACGAGGATCTGCAGCGCGGCGACCTGATACCACTGCTGCAAGCCTGGAACCCCGGCGACCGGGAACCGATTCATGCGGTGTTCGTAGGCGGATCGGCAATGCCTGCGCGGGTGCGGTTGTTTGTGGACTTTTTGCTGGAACATCATCGGATCTAGGCGGTGGTGGCAGATCAGCTTTCCGGGGGAGGGGGCGCGGAGGGGGCAAGTAGTGAAAAACGCGGTAGTGTGGTCTGCCTGATGGGAGCAATGGGATGGGTGTCTGGCCTGCAGGTTGTGAATGGGCTTGATTGGTTGAAGGCTATTTGTGGGGGGCGGCTTGCGACCGAGGCTGTGTAAAAACGTTTTTGAGCGCGCCAGGTGCTCAAAACCGGACTGGAAATCGCGTTTCTACGCGAAATCCACATCTGCAGACGTGCCAATAAATTTCAGATTTAACGTAGGCGCGCGCACTTCAATTTTGGCGAAGCGTTTTTACACACTCTGGGCCGATTGCAGCCGTTCGTGACAGGCAACAATCGGCCAAGCGCTCATGATGTCTTCCGTTAAACATCAAAAATCCAGTGTGCTCGCTATGAGGCCAGCGCTTCCATTGATATCGGCTGACACCACGCCATCGCGAGCGGGCTCGCTCCCACAGGGGGCATTGCTGTTTGGGGGATTGCGCTCCGTCAGGGACTGCGCCGACATGGGAGCAGGCATTTTCCTGCGTTTCACCCATCGCTGGCGTCGATAGTCGCCATCGCGCCAATAAAGATCTAATACAAAATCCCCGGCGTAGCATCTTGTCGATGCTCGTCTGCGGTAGCCTAGGGTGGGGTTCAGCGTGTCAGGTCTGATCAACTGCAGAGTGAGCGGACACGGCTGAACGCCCCGTAACCTCATATTAGTGCTGAGCCGCGTTTACATTCGAGGCTTTCACCTAAGCCGCGGATCATTTCCATCAAGGCCTTCACCCGCATTGGCAAATTTCCGGCCGGGTACACCGCGTGCATCTGTGGGCTCTCACCGTTGCTGGAGGTGAGCTTGTACTCAGGACAAACCCGAAACAGGCGTCCCGCATCCACTTCGGGCTCCGCCATCCAATCTGCCAAGCGGGCGATCCCGACGCCCGCCAGGGCTGCCTGGAATACCGCCAGGCCGGAGCTGAAACGAAATTTTGGATGCACCCGAAAGCTGATGGCCTGCTCTTCACTGCGAAAATTCCACTCCTTGAGAATCCGTGGCGCCGTATGCAGGATCAGCGAATGCGACTCCAGTGCCTCGATGGAGTCGGGCATGCCGTTGCGCTCCAGGTAGTCGGGGCTGGCATACAGATAACGTGAGTAACTCCAGAGCGCAAAGCCGATCAAGTCGCTGGATTGTGGGAAGGCACCGCGAATCGAGAAGTCCAGCTTGCTCTTGGCCGGGTCGATGATCTCATCGGTGAAAATCACATCGATGTTAACGTCCGGATAACGCTCGCAGTACTGTGCGATCAACCGGGGCAATACCCCGTGTCCGAGAACCTCGGGGGCGGAAAAACGGATCCAGCCAGAGGCCAGGCCGCTGAGACCGGCCAGGTCTTCATCCACCTCACGTTGCAGATCGAGCATTTTGTGCGCGTGGGGCAATAAGCATTCACCCGCTTCGGTCAAGGTCACGGCATTGGACGAGCGATGGAACAACTTGAGCCCCACACTTTCCTCCAGGGCTTGAACGGCACGGGTCAGTGCGCTGGGGGAGCGCCCCAGAGTCCGTGCCGCGGCGACGAAGCTGCGCTTGCGAGCCACGGTCGCGAAGGCTTCAAGTTCCCCCAACATATTCAACGCCACTCTCCACCTCATTGCATTTTTCACAACGCGGCATTGCAACACAAAAAAGCTCCTTCCGTTAACCTTCCCGTTCAACCCACAAGGATGGGGCAAACAGGAGCGCAAGGACGTGTCGAAGCTGGAAGAAGTAATCGGGAAAGCCGCAGCGGGTGTTGATGAAGTAATTCATGAATGGCAGGAACAAAATTCAGTGACGTCGACCCGACGGGAGATACCGCAAATTCATCTGTCGCTCGAAGAACAACGCACACTTCAGGCCGGTCTGGCATCGCTGGACGTGACCGATAGCGCCTCGGGTATCCGCCACATGCCGGTCCTGGGGCTGTTGCTGGAAAGTGTCCTGTGCACCGAGAAAATCCAGCAGCTGCGCAATTTTCCACAGGCGCCTGAAGTGGCGATGATCATCAGGGGGCTGCCGCTGGACCCGCAACTGCCCGCCACGCCCTATGACCTGGAGCCGGGTATCGAGAACGTGCCGACGCTGGCCGGGGCTATTTTGTCCGTGCTGCAAACTCTGCAAACCCATCCGCTGGCGTACGACGGTGAGAGCAACGACACAGTGTTCCGTCACGTATCGCCCAAGCATAAGCGAGAGACCGAAAAGAGTTCCTATGGCTCGCGCGCGGATCTGGACATGCATGTCGACAACCCTCACTTGCCTTTGACCTGCGAACCCGTCTCGCAGTTGTCGGCCTGTCCGGAGTACCTGTCCCTGACCGGCCTGCGCTGCGAGCTCGACGTGCCGACGCGCATCGTCGCAATTGACGAGGTGCTGGCCATTCTCCCGGCCTGCGTCGAAGAAGAATTGTCACGACCGAACTTCACCGTTCGCCGACCGGCCTCCTTCGGCAAACAGGGGAATGTGCTGGAAAACGTCCCCTTGCTGTACAGAAGCGCAAACGATGGCCTGTATTGCCGCTACAACAAAGCGAGTGTCGAAACGACCTGCGCCAATGCGCAGTTTGCCCTCCAGCTGTTCGCCGCCGCTGCCAATCATCCCGATGTCGTGCACCACATACTGCTGCAACCAGGGGACATGCTGATCTTCAAAAACCAGCAAACCCTGCATGCCCGGGATGGTTTTACACCCCGTTACGACGGCCGTGATCGCTGGATGTTACGTGTCTTCGGGGTCAATGATCCGGCACGCGTGGTGCCGCTGGACCCTCATCAACCCTACATAGTCAGAGCCTGATTTCATGGTCGATATTGTCATCCTTTGCGTGTTCGCCTTCGCCGCCGGCCTGATCGATGCGGCGGTGGGCGGCGGCGGACTGATCCAGATTCCCGCGCTGTTCAACGTGCTACCCAGCGCTCAACCGGCGGCGCTGCTGGGTACCAACAAGGTTGCGGCCGCCTGCGGCACGGCATTCGCGGCTCGGTCCTTCGTGCGTAAGGTGGTGATTGACTGGGGTCTTGTGATCCCCGCGGCCTGCGCGGCTTTTGTCATGGCCTTCTTCGGAGCCGCCACGGTGTCGTTCGTACCCCAGTCGATGATCCGGCCGGCGGTGCTGGTGTTGATTGTACTGATGGCGATCTACACCTTCTGGAAAAAAGATTTCGGCGCCCTGCACAAACCCATGCGTATCGGTACCAAGGAAAAACTGCTGGCGATCGTCATCGGCGGTGCCATCGGTTTCTACGATGGTCTGTTCGGCCCCGGTACTGGCAGCTTCCTGATCTTCCTGTTTATCCGCTGCTTCGCCTTCGACTTTCTTCATGCCTCGGCATCGGCCAAGCTAGTGAACATCGCGACCAACGTAGCGGCACTGATGTTCTTCATTCCGACGGGTAACGTGCTCTACCTGATCGCAATCCCCATGGCGGCATTCAATATTCTGGGCGCGCTCACTGGCACCTGGCTGGCGGTTCATAAAGGCGTGCCCTTTGTCCGGGCTCTATTCCTGGTGTTGCTGGTGATTCTGATCAGCAAACTGTCCTACGACCTGCTCCTGTAAACCAGAGGAAAACTCCATGCATCCCATGTTCGATCGCCTCGTGGCACTACTCGATGCCCGCTCAGCCTCCTACCGGGTGTTGATGCACGATGCCGAGGGCCAGTCGGCGCGCGTCGCCGAAATCCGTGGCACCGAGCCCGGCCAAGGCGCGAAGGCCATGCTTTGCTCCCTCAAGGGGCAGGCCGGACCCTATGCACTGGTGATACTGCCGGGCGACCAGAAGTTGGACATGAAGAAAGTCGGAGCGGCCCTGGGTGGGAAAAAAGCCGAGCTGGTGAAGGCCGAAACCGCCATGGACCTGACCGGGTGCCGGATCGGCGCCATCCCTCCTTTTGTTTTCGATGAGCGGATTCAATTGATCGTCGATCCGGCCTTGACCACAGGCTACGCTGAAATAGCCTTCAACGCGGGGCGGCTGGATGCGTCGATGGTGCTCGATACGCAGGATTATCTGGCGATTGCCATGCCTCGATTGCTGGATATCAGCCAGGCCTGAGCAGACGTTTTCACAACGCCGCAAAAAAGAAAAAGGGGACAGATCTATATCAAGGCCTATGGCCTTCACCCAGCCTTTGCCGATACGAGTGTATTGAAGAGTGGGTAGAGGGGCTGCGGTATGCAGGCCACGAGAGCTGACCGTGTTTGCTCAGTGATCTCAAACTGCACTGGCCGCTGCATTGCCAACTTCGTCGGCGTTGGGTCGATTTTTAGCTTGCTGAAGCGTTTCATCAAGTTTATAAAAATGGCACAACTCCAAGAAAGGCTGCCGCCATGACCCCGCTCAAACTCTTTGTTGCCCTCAGCGCACTGTCCGCTGCCTCCCACGCCATGGCTTGGGATTACGTTCTGCTCGACACCGACAAAGCTGCCCAGAACTGGCAGATCACCAGTCAGCAACTCGGACTAAAAACCGACAAACCCTTCAGCGTTACCCTGCGCACCTTGCACGGCGGTCGGCAGGAGGGCGTCAGCATCGTCGACATCGACAACGGCACGATGAAACTCTCGGTAGTGCCGACTCGCGGAATGAACGTCTTGCAGGCCTCGGTCGGCAATGTGCGCATGGGCTGGGATTCGCCGGTCAAGGAAGTGGTCAATCCGTCCTTCATCGAGCTCAATGGCCGCGGTGGTCTGGGCTGGTTGGAAGGTTTCAATGAGCTGGTCACCCGCTGCGGATACGAATGGGGCGGCCACCCAGGCATCGACAACGGCGAACTGCTGACTCTGCACGGTCGGGCCGCCAACATTCCTGCGAACAAAGTCACCCTGCATATCGATGAAAAACCACCGTACGCCATCACCCTACGCGGCGAACTGAAAGAGCAGGCGTTCAAGAAGGTCGACTTCTCAGTCGCGACCGAACTGGTCACCGAACCCGGCAGCGTCGTGTTCACCCTCAACGACACCCTGACCAATAACGGCGACTATCCGAAGGAATACCAGGCGCTGTATCACAGCAACTTCAGCACCCCGTTCCTGGAGCAGGGCGCCCGTTTTGCCGCGCCGGTGAAACAGGTGTCGCCGTTCAACGACAAGGCCAAGGGCGATCTGCCCGACTGGCAAACCTACCGCGCACCGACCAGGGACTACGACGAAACGGTTTACAACGTGGTGCCGTATGCCGATGCCAAGGGCGACACGTTGACCGTGTTGCACAACAAGGCCGGCAGCCTGGGCGTTTCGGTCGGCTTCAACACCCAGACACTGCCCGTGTTTTCCCTGTGGAAAAACACCGATACCCAAGGCCAGGGCTATGTCACGGGGCTAGAGCCGGGGACAAGTTTTTCCTACAACCGCCGTTATCAGCGGCCACTGAACCTGGTACCGACAATTGGGCCCAAGGAACACAAGCAGTTCCGCATCAGCTACAGCTTGTTGGCGGATAAGGTGGCGGTGGACAAGGCCTTGAAGCAGGTGAGGGCGATTCAGGATGGGCGGGAGACTGAGGTGCGGCAGACGCCGTTGGTTGATCTGAGCAAGGGGTGAGACCGGCTGGAGCATTGTCGGCCGATATTACAGCCCCTCGGCCAAGTGTTTGCGTCTGATCCCGTCGGTTTGTTCAAGGTCCGTAAGCGAGCGCGCGACCTTGAACAGTCGATGGGCTGCTCGCAACGATTCGGTCACTGTCGGCTCTTGGCCGATTTTGTTGAAAAAGTCGGCCATGGTTTCCAAGGCAGGAAAGTAAGCGCTTGAGATTGAAATCTTTACTTTGTGCAGAGGAATTCTGGCTCGGATTTCGCGTAGCTGAGCGCAAAAAAGGCATTTTCATCAGTCAGTAAGCGGGCAGTCTGGAAGTACCGACTTTTTCAACATAATCGGCCAGAAGCGGCCATCCGAACACATCACCTAACCGGCTGTTTTGTAGGACGACGCAGTCACCGATGTTCCGCTGCCAACATTGTTCTGAATTGAGAAGTGGTCTCGGAAGATAGCCCGGCGGCTTCGAACACTGCGCAGGTGAAGCTAACGGGTGCAGGGCCTGGAGCAGTTATGATGCGGTCTGCAACCACAGCTACTGGGCTGCTTCGATAAAGCGTGCCCCCCTCATAACCCATGGCATTCTGTTGCAGGAAATCGGCGCTGTTCGAGGTATGAGGAACGGTGTCGAGAAGGCTGGCCCTGGCAAGTGCCAGCGTTCCCCCACAGATACCGGCAATTGTCGCTCCACTTGCACGACTAGCATGAAGAAACTCTCGGATATCAGGTGCTTCTGCACGTTCCCAGACCATTCCTCCAATCACGACTACAACGTCCGGTTTCCAGTCCAGACATTGTTGCAAACTGCTCTCGACCGTTACCGCCAATCCACCCTGCGAGCGAAACTCCCCCGTAGCAGAAGCGAAAAACCTGACGTCGATCCCGTAAAACGGAGACGCAGTTCCAGCAATGAAAGCGTATTCCCAGTCCGCAAAACCGGGTGTCAGTATCAATCCCACACGTGCCATCGGTCAGAATCCTCCATGAATGCCAATAACATATGGCGACAACACACATACATCAAGGGCAGCTATGGGTCGATTGTAGCCGGTCGCGAAAGACCGGAACCGGCCGATTCTGTTGAAAAAGTCGGCTATGGTTTCCACGGCAGAAAAGTACGCGCTTGAGATTGAAATCTCTACTTTGAGTAGAGGGATCCCGGGCTCAGATTTCGCGTAGCAGCGCGCAAGAAAGGCGTTTTCAGCGGTCAATATTCCGGCAGGCTGGAAGAACCGACTTTTTCAACAGAATCGGCCAAATGCCGACACTGAAGAGCGAAGTTAGCTAGCATCTGGGCATCGTGGGGTTAGTATTTGTGCGCTGCGTCAGGCAGACGCTACGACTAAAAGTACCGTTGACGGGCAGTCCTACGCTGACTACCGCTCCTCCTAGGGGAGCGATAGTCATCACATAAACAAACATTAGTTGGTAGTGAGTACAATTAACTTCCTATGCAGACTCCAAACTATTAAGCAACGACTTCTAGATGCCGTCGTTGCTCCCCCCCGAGGGAAGTTCTCATTAAGATCAGAAACTGCGACAAATTAGTTCTGAAATCAGAGTTTTGATCCTCCGCCATGCCCGGAGACACGGAACTTACTAGTAAAGCCGGCGTGACTGGGCTTGCCCCGTAAATACTATACCTCGCGTGATGGAAGTGCCGAGTCTCGCAGGATTCACTCGGGTTCACAATCATCAGTCCAGCAGATAAACTCTTTCCCGAGTTTTTCTCATGTATGCCGTGAAGATATTTCATCGTAAGTTCTGGGAGGTAGTGAGTGAATGCTTTTTTACTGGTCGTATACTTAGCATCTAAAATTAACTGCCTCTGTTCGCCGTTGGGAGCAGAAATACATACGATCATATCTGGTGAACGGTTAGCATAAGGCCCATATTGTCCCCTAGGCTTCAAGTCTCCATTAGTAGAGTTAATAGTCCACCCTTCGGAGTTGATCAAATTCGCGGCAAAAGAACTTGCATGATCATGAGTCCATGCTTTCATTTCATACATGAGTCGTACAGTATAACCTCCCCAGTTATATTCGAAGTTATTGTGTTCCACAACGGGGTTGCTTGTTAAGTCAAACGTCATTCCTAATAGTCGCGCACTGTCAAAATGGTACTTAATTAAAAATAACAAATAATATTCGAAAAGTTTTGGGATGCTTTGGATCGAAAAGAGCTCCTCCTGTACGCTCCAGTCGGGCGCACCATATCTATGCCATGCTATTATTTTGTGAAAAACCTTCTGATAATGAAGGTTATATCTAGCTTTTCTTGTAAACTGAGGAGTGCCTATAACAGTGTTTGATACAGGGACTCGCTCATCAAAGGTGCGTTTCAATCTTTGCAGGTTTGCGATCAGTTCCTTACATCGTGCAATTTTATTTTTATTAATGGCTTTCGCGAATTTACTTAATTGCGAAAAAAATGAAAGATATCCGGATATACCAGATTGCGAACGAATCTTGGAAGACGGATAGTCTTCCAGACCTCTCAGGATCTCTGAGGCTGCACGCATGAGCGAAATTATGAAGCCGTGGACAACTTGGTTTTCATAAATATTAAGCTCCTCCTTTAGATGGTTTTCCAGTATTTTTTCTGAAGAATAATAGGTCCCATCTAGTTCCAGTATCGCCCTTTCTTGATCATCAACTGGATATAAACTGTCAGAATTTTCTGCCACCCAAGCAAGGGTAGTATCATCTGTTGCTGAGTTGGCTGAGACTACGACAATTTTAGTAACGGGCGTGAGTTTTGCAATTGGTTTTGAGTATATGTTCGGCAGTTCAGTTATCAGTAGTAATACATTTCGCTCAAGTTGTTCTATCAGAAAACCAACCGATCTTTCCCCTTCTTTGAATCCCGCTTTTAAACGAGTGACTCGGAAGAATGCTGCCAATGCGTCGTTATCATGGAATGCTAAAAAATCGAGCATCTTTTCAGCGCGCTCAGCATTCAATTTTTTTGCGAGCACTTCAATAGGAGCATATTGCTCGATTATAACTCTTTCTCCGACCCCATCAATTCTCGTTGCTATCGAAAGCTCCGCCATTCCATAATAGTTATGAAAGAAGCACTCGAATGATGACCGATAAGTGGATTTTGGCTTCCATTCGTATATCCATAGACCGTCAAACTCCTTGCTACTGGTCGCACATATTTCATTTTCATGAAGACACAAAAAAACGTCATCCAATGGGGCGGTAACTTCCAGCCTGAATTCCAGAGCCTCGTCCTCTAGGAAGAAATTTTGATTAGAAGACTGATGACTGATGGAATTCAGTTCGAGCTGCAGACCGCTCCTCTTGCCGCTTATTATTATCGCAGTGAGCTTCATACAGGTACCTTAGAAATAAGAGTAAGTATCCGCATAACTATCTCCTTCCTCGATGATAGCTTTCAGCGCTCTTTTCGACATGTTTAAGTCAAGATCTGTTAATTTCTGCTCAAGCTTGACTAGTCGTTCTCTGAAGCCTGCACCGTACCCCTCAATCGCGGGAAGGATATGTTGAGCGATTGCGTAGTCAAGAGGCCTGTTTCTCATGCCACCCACTTCATTAGCTACGAAGCAGTAGCGTCGTATTGCATTTATCTTACGTTTGCTGATATGTATTGAACTTGTCTTAGATACCGGCGCTGAGAGAATTGCTAGGACTTGCTCTAATGCGGCTTGCTCATCAGGGAGGAAGTCAGCCTCTCCAGATGATATGTTGAAGGCAAGATTAACTTGAGTAATAGGAATCGCACCATTGAAGCCGCCATCCCCCACAAAATCAGATACATCTTCCATGCTTACGTCTTCGCCTAAAGTAATTATAGGCGCGCGATCGATTAAACGTGGTGAGAGTTTTTCAGTCGTAGCATCATTATTGATCGTTGCAATAAATCGTACCTGCGGCCCAACATCTAGAAAACGTTGTCCGGCATCGGGAATACCAAGATCTATACGACGTTTAGCCCCCTCGGTATCACACATGCCTAAGAAATCGGACCAGTAATGCTCTACGCTCGACAGATTAGCCTCATCGAGCAGCACCAGCTTTAGAAAATCATCGGAACTATCTTTGTGTCGAAGAAATTGGTACAAGCCACTTCTAGATGGCTGATAAACATCTTTTAAAGAGTTATAGAATCCCAGGATATCTCTACCCGCGACCCACCCCCGACCTACGGCCACATTTAAGAAGTTAGAGGCATCTTGTCCTTCTCCCCCATCTATGCGGAAAGCATTAGCCAGCCGAATCGCTGTTGAGGTTTTACCTGTACCTGGCGGACCGGATAATATAGTAAGGAAAGACTGTGTAGTGCTGATTACGAGATTTACCATTTCATCATACGTAAACGGTCGCCCCTCGTCGGAGTGAAAAACGCCGAGCAAATTATGAATGTATTCAGCCCTGTTTGACTTCGTAAGCTCCACCTCAGAGACTTTCAACTGTGAAAACTTAACATCCATCTTCGCCTCATAATCCGGCTTTCCATTTAACATTTGAATCAAGGTTTTTAATTCAGTAAGTTTTTCGCCTAGCTGGGGCGACGCGATCAGAGTTCTTTGACTTTCCAGCGTTCGTTCTAAATCAATCGTCTCCTTTTGTTTGTCTTGATTTGTACGTTGCTGAAACTGAATCTCATCTTTCAACCTAATCACATTTTTGAGATCTTGATTTCTCTCTAAGAGTTCTTCTAAGAATTTCTGATTTTCCTTTATTTTCTGCTCAAGCTCAGTATTTTGATTGGTTAGCAATGCTTGTTTCTCAAGCAAACTTTGATGTGCTTGTTCTGCAGACTGGTCTTGGATTCTTTTGACTTCTAGATCCGCGTCGATCCGAGCACGAGCTACACCTCGGTCTATTTCTTCTAATTCTTTTTTACGAGTTTCGGCCACGCGAGAAATATCATTTATTTCCCGCTGAATCTGTTCTTTCCGTGCATTCGTTTGAGCATCAATTTCTTCTATCTTCTCTTTTATTAGTAGATCTTTATTTTGCGCAAAGTAACCATCCAAATATTTCTTTCCTTCAATATTATCTAGAAGGAACTCCTCAATTATCGCCTTGCCGTAGCCCTCATCATTTAGAAACTCGGCTAACACCTTTTCCAATCGCTTGAGACGGCCATCGTTATCCATGGCCTTATTCTTTTTTTTGTAGGCATCAATTATCTGAGTTAGTTTGTTTGCTTCATTCTTGCCTAATGTACTGCTTCCTTTTCCAAAGCCAGCCTTTGCATAATATTTTATTAGTCTTGAAGAGGAAATATAATCAATCTTTTCGAAAGAAGCTCTCTCTAGTTTTTTCAGAGATGTGATAAATGTACGCAGAACACCTCTCACCTCGAAACGTAGAAGCTCCCCACAATCTTCTAGTACACTTTTATCAAACTTGGCAATGTGGTCTGTTGGAAGATTTAACGGTGTTAGAACTGTCGAGGTAGTCAGAAACCAATCGTCGTCGTCCTTAGTAGCATTAAAGGGACCGCTGATTGCGCCCGAGTCCTCGATAAAAAACGAAATGTTTTTGGGTAGATCGTACCCCAAGCTAACTTTTCCAGTATCGATATCTGGCATAGGCATATTTATTACTGGGATGAGTGCGTTATGTTCAAGCCTTTCCGCCCACTCTCCTTTTGAATAAAATTTTTGCTTTCTTTTATTTTCCTGCCATTCATTGTCAGTCTCATGCCACTCTGTAATTATAAATAGCTCGTCGTCTTTGAAAACCTCATCGATTTTTCGATACTCTTTAGATATGAAAATTCCAGAGTTGGGGAAATCTGTAATATTAACACTTTTAAAACTACCGTCCTCATGCTCCATTGCAACCGGTATTACACTTCCGAGGTCCGGATTAAAATTCGTCGAGTCCTTTACTACAATCAGTCGTCCCATGTGACATCCTTTATGCTTTGTCTGAAAATTATGGCTGTGTGGTAAGCGATGGCATTTTGCCGCATCAAATCTAGCGTTTTATGGCACCGTTACCAAGCTGAATTTTGGCCTTCGACGAGGCGGGACCTCCACGGCTTAATCAACCGTAAGTGACCGCTATTGGTCCAGGCTGTGTAAAAACGTTTTTGAGCGCGTCAGGTACTCCAGACCGGACTGGAAATCGCGTTTCTACGCGAAATCCACATCTGGCAGATGTGCCGATAAATTTCAGATTTAACGTAGACGCACACACTTTAAATTTGGCGAAGCGTTTTTACACACTCTGAGCCGAAAGCGGTCTGCCTGGTACAGCGGCTTTCGGCAAAAAAAACGTTCAAGAATGGCAGCGATT
Source organism: Pseudomonas sp. FP818 (assembly GCF_030687335.1). Classification (NCBI taxonomy): domain Bacteria; kingdom Pseudomonadati; phylum Pseudomonadota; class Gammaproteobacteria; order Pseudomonadales; family Pseudomonadaceae; genus Pseudomonas; species Pseudomonas sp. FP818. The sequence continues at coordinate 2,769,001 of NZ_CP117427.1, forward strand.
GACTCAAAGTTGACGACCATCAAAGAAACCTTCAGCAGCCGAAATTGATGGAAGCTTTCGGCGGGTCGCCGCCGAGAGCCATATACACAATTGCATCTCTTATTGAGCGAGCCAGCTGAACACGGTGAGATCCGGACCATCCGCCCGTCGGACGGGCAGGTCTCGATGGGCGAGATGGTCGCGAAGGTCTGGACCGACGCGAGGGGCGGGAAACTCTAGATGCACGACCAGCTCGGACGGGACGGCCGGTTCCTACTATCCGTTCATTCGGATTCCAAAGGACCGGTTTTCCAGCGTGATCCATGCACAAAAGCCCACTTACAGCACCCAGCCTATTACCGCTTTCAGCAGACCAAGCATGATTATTTGCAAGGTAGGCAATCCAATTCATGTCTGAATCGAAAATACGTCGCCCCGGTTCAATCCAAGCCATCAATTCACAATTTTGGTCGAGTAACGGATAGAGAATGATGATCTCCCTCATATTGACTCTTTGATGATGGCAGTGCGCCATTGCGGCGATGGAGAAAGAGTGGAATTTCTACTTAAGCGCTCTTTGTTGGTGCTTTCTGGGGAGCAGCTCTTGCCTGGCAGTCGTGGCCTCTGAACGTCTGCTTATGGCCGATTCTATTGAAAAAGTCGGCCATGGTTTCCACTGCAGGAAAGTAAGCGCTTGAGATTGAAATCTTTACTTTGTGCAGAGGAATCCTGGCTCGGATATCGCGTAGCTGAGCGCAAAAAAGGCATTTTCATCAGTCAGGAAGCGGGCAGTCTGGAAGTACCGACTTTTTCAACACAATCGGCCGATAGCTACCCATTACGAAGGACCGCAATCGGCAGATTCTGTTGAAAAAGTCGACTTCGTGTTGGCACCGAAGTCGAATTGACCCAGTTGCCGAGATATTGCTGACCCGGTCTGACGCCTCGAAAACCATTGCCCTTAATGGATTTGTACCGATAAGGAGGTGGGTTAGTCATGCGTCAGCACATGGGTCAATTCTGTGTTGGCATTCATAGAGAAACTATTGCTGGTAACCAGCATTGTCTGCGTGAACGTCCGCAGCGATAGGTGGCGTTGACGAAATTTATGGGGTAAAGATGGGGCTTCAATTAGCAATGATCTGAAGGAGACAGCATGCTTATCCGACGTTCATCCATCGCCGCCGCGCTCGCGTGTTCATTCTTATCCTGTACCGCGTTCGCTACGGATTTGGCCCCCCAGTTGCTGAAAAAAGCCGAGGCCGAACAAAAAGCCTATCTTGCCACCGTCAAAGAGCTGGTGGACATTGATACCGGAACCGGCCATGGGCTCGGCCTGAAAACTGTCAGCGCGATGTTAGTTGAGCGGCTCAAGGGGTTGGGTGCTGAAGTCACCACGACACCTGCGATCCCCTCCGCGGGCGACAACATCGTGGGCACGCTCAAAGGCACTGGCAGCAAGAACTTTCTGCTGATGGTCCACTACGACACGGTGTTCGGGCCAGGTACAGCGGCGAAACGCCCGTTCAAGCTCGACGGCGAGCGCGCCTACGGTCCCGGTGTTGCTGACGCCAAAGGTGGCGTCGCGATGATTCTGCATTCATTGCAGATACTGCAGGACCAGAAGTTCAAGGATTTCGGTACCCTAACAGTGCTGTTCAATCCCGATGAAGAAACCGGCTCTGCGGGTTCGAAAAAAATCATCGCCGAGCTCGCTCGTCAGCAGGACTATGTGTTCTCGTACGAGCCACCGGACAGGGACGCGGTAACCGTCGCTACCAACGGCATAAACGGCGTGTTTCTCGACGTGAAGGGCAAGTCTTCGCATGCTGGTTCTGCCCCTGAAGCCGGGCACAACGCGGCCATGGAACTCGCGCACCAGATGTTGCAACTCAAGGACCTTGGCGATCCGGCCAAAGGCACCACGGTCAACTGGACGTTGATAAAAGGTGGAGAGAAACGCAACATCATTCCTTCCAGCGCCTCGGCCGAGGCAGATATGCGTTACGCCGATCTGAGTGAAACTGACCGCGTACTCGCCGACGCCCAACGCATCGCTGCGAATAAACTCATCGATGGCACTGAAGTGACATTGCGCCTGGAAAAGGGTCGCCCACCGCTGGCCAAGAATCCGGGCTCCGAACAACTGGCGAAAGCCGCACAAGCGCTTTACAAAAAAATAGGCCGCAACATTGAGCCTATCGCCATGCGCTTTGGCACCGATGCGGGCTACGCATACATGCCAGGGAGCGCGAAACCGGCTGTGCTGGAGACGATGGGTGTCGTCGGTGCCGGATTGCACGCCGATGACGAATACATCGAGCTGTCGAGCATTGCTCCGAGGCTTTACCTTACGGTGGCACTGATCACCCAGCTGTCCGGCGCTGACGTAGCACCGTAACTACGACGGTTTCCGCAGCCACAGGCGATAAAATGCTTGTGGCCGGTCGGGAAGCTCCGTTTTTGGCAAAGACGAATGCCCAACGACCTACCAGAGTGCGATGTCATAGGTGAGGTAGAGGCGGTTGCTGTCACGGCCCCGGGAGAACTCGGAGCGGTAGACGTAGTTGCGCATGCGCATGCCCAGGCCCTTGAACGTGCCGGTTTGCACAACATAGGCCAGCTCGGCGTCACGCTCCCATTCCTTGACCGTGCTCGTGGACTTGCCGTCATTGCCGCTCAGGTAGCGCGTGGAGAAGGTCAGGCCCGGCACGCCAGCGGCGGCGAAGTTGTAGCCGTAGTTGAGCATCCAGGTGTTCTCATCTTCCTCGATGAACTTGCCGATACCGGCGTTGCTGAACGAGTACACGGTGGCGCCGCTGATGTAGGGCAAACCGGCATCGCCGCGCAGGGTCTGGTAGCCGCCGCCGAACGTATGGCCTGCGATCGCGTAGGACAATTGGCCGCTGAGCATGTCATTGTCGATTTTGCCGGCGTAGGCCGAGCCGCCATCAACGCTGTTGAAGTAACGCAGGTCGCCGGTCAGCACGCCTCCGGCCAACGGCAGGTCGTGCTGGATGCCGGCGAAATTCTGTCGGTAAAAGTTTTCCAGTTCACCGTAGAAATAGCTCAGCCGGGTGTTCTTGCCCCATTTGTATTCAGCACCGGCGTAGTTGAAATCCCCTGATTTTTCGCCGCTGTAGCCATCCGGCACGATCGGTACGCTGTCGCTGGAGTCGCGTAATTTGAAACGGTCCAGGTGCCCACCGGTGACGGTCAGGTTCTCGATGTCGTTGCTGCTGACCTGGGTGCCCTGGTAGGTCTGGGGCAGCAAGCGTGCGTCGTTGTAAATCAGCACCGGCGTCTTGGGCAGCAAGGTGCCGTACTTGACGATGGTTTTGGCGAACCTGGCTTTTGCGGTGGCACCGGCACTGGCAAATTCACCGGCTGCGCGGCCGTCATCGTGAACCGGCAGCAGCCCCGTGCCGCTGCGCCCGCGGCCTGAGTCGAGTTTCACGCCATAGAGCCCCAGGGCATCCATGCCCAGGCCGAGGGTGCCGGCGGTGAACCCGGACTGATAGTCCAGCAGGAATCCCTTGGCCCACTCGGTGCGCTCGCTTTTGGCCGTTCTCGCGGCGCGTGCGCTCATGCCGTGCTCATCGCGAAAGTTCTCGTTGAAATACACATTGCGCAGTTGCAGCTTGAGTTTGCTGTCGTCAATAAAGCCTTCGGCATTGGCACCGGCGAGGGGGACCAGGCCGAACGCGCAAAAAAGGGCCCGACGGGAATACATAAGGTTCATGGCAAACGTCTCATTGTTGTTATTCGGGGTGCAGGGCAGCACGCGCCCCGTGAGCGAGGCGCGTTGAACGGCAGCAGGAAGATGAATCAGGTAAACAGGCTGATGGCCCCAGTCAGCAAGGCCAGGGCGGTAACGACCAGGGAGGTCAGCACCGCCCATTTGACGGTGGCTTTCTGGAAGTCGCCGATGTCACGGTCGACCATGCCCACCAGCAACAGGGTCGAGGCGACCAGCGGGCTCATCAGGTGCACCGGTTGCCCGAGGATCGAGGCCCGCGCGATTTCCACCGGGTCGATGCCGTATGCCGCGGCGGCATTGGCCAGGATCGGTACCACGCCAAAGTAGTAGGCGTCGTTGGACAGCACGAAGGTCAGCGGCATGCTGGTGATCGCAACCACCAGCGGGAACAGGTGGCCCCAGGAGGGTGGGATCCAGTCGACCAGGGTCTGCGCCAGGGCGTCGACCATCTTGGTGCCGGAAAAAATCCCGGCAAAGATCCCTGCGGCAAATACCAGCAGCACCACCGTCATGGCATTGCCCGAGTGCGCCAGGATGCGTTCTTTCTGAATGTCCAATTGCGGGTAGTTGATCATCAGCGCGAGCACAAAGCCGATCAGGAACAGGATCGCCGAATGCATCAGGCCCAGCACCAGGGCGACCATCACCGCAATCACCAGCACCAGGTTGACGTAGGCCAGCTTCGGACGCTTGTGAGGGGTGTCCTCAAGAATCGCGTTGATGTAGCAATCGCCGCCACCGCTTTGCAGTTGCACGTTGCCGATACGCTTGCGCTCGGCTCGCCCCAGTAGGAAGGCGGAGAAGACCACCCACATGGCGCCGCCGATCATGGTCGGCAGCAACGGCACGAAGTATTCCCCGGCATCCAGGCCCAGCGCGGCGATGGCCCGTGTCGCGGGGCCGCCCCAAGGGGTCATGCCGCTCATGATGCTCAACGACAGCATGGAGATGGTCGCCAGGATCATCGGGTTCATGCCGATGCGTTTATACAGCGGCAACATCGCCGCGCAGGTAATCATGTAGGTGGTGGTGCCGTCGCCGTCGAGCGCGACCAGCAAGGACAGCAGGGCCGTGCCCACTGCGATTTTCATCGGGTCGCCATTGACGCGTTTGAGGATCTTGCGGATCAGCGGGTCGAACAACCCCGCGTCGATCATCAGGCCAAAGAACAGGATGGCAAACAGCAGCAACGCGGCAGACGGTGCAACCATTTTCAGGCCGTCGAGCATCATTTTGCCGGTGGTGCCGCCGAAACCGCCAATCACGGCGAAGACTATAGGCACCACGGTGAGCGCGACGATCGGCGACAAGCGCTTGGTCATGATGAGGAAGGTGAATACGACCACCATGGCCAAGCCAAGGAAAGCGAGCATAGGACGATTCTCTTGTTGTTATCGTAAGAATGGCTGACGCCGAGACGCACGAGCCCTGGCCCGCCGGGCGGCACCATGGCGCCTGGCGGGGAGGGGGGCAGTCAAGTCAGGTGTTTGCGGTTTGCGCTAGACGCGTTTGGCGACCTTCAGGTCTTCCCAGGCTGTTGCCTCATCGGGTTTTGCGTCGAGCATCCGCGTCAGCGTTTCGCGGTGGCAGGCATTTTCAGACATCGAAATCACCACGGTCGCGACCGCGTTACTGGCCAGGCTGGTCAGGGCCCGCGCTTCAGACATGAAGCGGTCAACGCCGATCAGTAACGCCAGGCCGGCCAGCGGGATGTCGTGAATGACCGTCAGGGTCGAGGCCAGTGCCACGAACCCGCTGCCGGTCACGCCGGCCGCGCCTTTGGAGGACAGCAGCATGATCGCCAGCATGGTGATGATTTGCGTAAAGCTCAGGTCAATGTTGCAGGCCTGGGCAATGAAAATCGCCGCCAATGACAGGTAGATGGCCGTGCCGTCCAAGTTGAACGAGTAGCCTGTGGGCAGTACCAGGCCCACGACGCCTTTTTTGCAACCCAGCGCTTCGAGTTTCTCCAACATGCGCGGCATGACGGGTTCCGTGGAAGAGGTGCCGAGTACCACCAGAAACTCCTCGCGCAAGTAGCGCAGCAGTTTCCACAGGCTGAAACCGTTGGCCCGGCAAATACTGCCCAATACGACGAACACGAAGAAGCCGCAGGCGATGTACAAGGTCATGATCAGTTTCGCCAGCGAACCCAGCGAAGTGATGCCGTACTGGCCGACGGTGAACGCCAAGGCGCCAAAGGCGCCGATCGGAGCAAAACGCATCAGGTAAGCGAAGATCTTGAACACCATTTGCGAAGCCGATTCGAGCACGTCGAGTACTGGCTTGCCACGCTCGCCCAGGGATGACAGGGCGAAGCCGGACAACACCGCGATAAACAGCACCGGCAGCACTTCCCCTTTACTGAAGGCACCGATAAAAGTGTCCGGGATGATGTGCATGAAAAACTCCACAACCCCAAGCTTCGCGGCCGACTCCGTGTACTGGGCCAGGCCTTTGGTGCTCAGTTGGCTGGGATCGATGTTCATGCCGGCACCTGGCTGGAACACGTACACCGCCACCAGGCCGATCACCAGGCTGATCACCGTGAGGCCGAAAAACAGCAGCATGGTTTTGCTGAGCAGGCGGCCGAGCGAGCGTTTGTCGCTCATCCCGGCGATGCCGGTGACGATGGTGCAGAACACCACGGGAGCAATCATCATTTTGATGAGCTTGATGAACGCATCACCCAGTGGTTTGAGCGCGATGGCCTGCTGAGCCCAGAAATGCCCAACCATGATGCCCAGCACCACGGCGCAGAGAATCTGGAAGTAGAGCGATTTAACAACTTTCATGGCATCACCCATTTTTAGAATTGTGCGGATGCAAAAGCGCCAACGACCACCGGAATTACCCGGCCAGGCGTTGAGCGTTTGTGGCGTAGACGTAGCCAGAGAAAAGCCTGCGCGCAGTGCGTACGACGGACGCTTGAATTGTCTCATCGTTGACGCCGGTGTAGGACAATACGACATCAATCCCGCCGCTCGGATGTTCGATACGTACCGCTTCAAGGCGCGGCGTACTGATCCCGCCGAGCATCTGCGCGACGATGCTGCCCTCTATCACGCACGCGGTGGCCAACCCAATCGAGCCGGTAATGGCCAGGGCGCGGTGGCAGTTATGTGGCATGAAATAGCGAACCTGGATCGTACCGCCGGCTTTGGCGGGCGAGACCAGCACCGGCTTTGGTATCACTTTGTCGCTGACATCACCCAGGCCCATGGCGAGGCCTGCCTTAAGCCGCAATGACTCAAGGCGCCGCAGGAAGTCTTTATCGGCGTCCAGTTCTGCCGGGCTTTCATCGCCACGCTTGCCCAGTTGACTGGCCTCGATCAGCACCATGGGCATGGCCATATCAATGCAGGTCACTGCAATGCCGTCGATCACGTCTTGTGTATTGCCGGTAGGGAAAAGTTTGCCGGTCTTGCTGCCAGCCGCATCGAGGAACGTCAGTTGCACCGGCGCTGCCGTACCCGGCACACCATCGATGGCGGTGTCGCCCTCGTAACTGACCTTGGCATCCGGTGTGTACACGTCGGCGTTGATAAAGGTCCCTGTGTTTACGTTGCGAATGCGCACACGGGTGCGGCCCGGTGTGCCTTTGACCAGGCCCTGTTCGATGGCGAACGGGCCGACGGCGCACAGCATGTTGCCGCAGTTGGGCGCGCTGTCGACCCGGCGTTGCGAAACCATCACTTGAACGAACAGGTAGTCAACGTCTGCGTCCGGGTGCAGCGAAGGGCTGACAATCGCCACCTTGCTGGTTTGCGGGCTGCCCCCGCCGATTCCGTCGATCTCCAGCTCGTGGCCGGAGCCCATCAGGTTGAGCAGCAGTTCGTCACGGGCCTCAATGGCTGCCGGTAAGTCCCAGTCAAGAAAAACCGGGCCTTTAGAGGTGCCACCGCGCATAAGCACACAGGGAATTCTTTGCATGATGCTGACTCTTGTTAATCAATCGACGCAATTGATGTTCTTGGGGCAAGAGTCTCAAGCTTTAAAAAATCTATCAAATGCAAAGATTGAAGAGATTATTGCGTTTTGCGAATGATAAATTTACGCTGGGTGTTCTTCTGGTGCCTGCTGCTGATGAGATAAGACATGGACTATGAGCTGAACGACATTCGATCTTTCGTTAAAATTGCCGAACTTGGCAGTTTTCACGAAGCAGCTGATGCCTTGCATCTGTCTCAACCTGCACTCAGTCGGCGGATAAAAAAACTGGAGGAGGGGTTGGGCACCTCTTTACTGGATCGCACCACACGCAAGGTCAGCCTCACGAGCGTCGGCCGTGACTTTCTTCCAAAGGCGCGTCGGTTGCTGGATGACTTCGATGAGTCGATTCTCAATATCCGTGAACTGGCCGAGCGCCAGATTGGCCGGGTAACCCTGGCGTGTATCCCAACTGCCGCATTCTATTTCTTGCCTTCAGTCATTCGGCTGTACAACGAGCGCTACCCAAAAATCCGGATCCGTCTGCTGGATTTGAGTGCCAATGAGGGGCTTGAAGCGGTACTGCGGGGGGAGGCCGACTTCGGTATCAACATGATGAGTGGGCAGCATCCGGACATTGAGTTCGTGCCATTGGTCAGCGAACCTTTTGTACTGGCGTGCCGGCGCGATCATGAATTGGCTGGGCGCAGTGCGGTCACTTGGTCTGAACTGAGCGATTACCGTCTTATTGGGGTAGGGCGCCTGAGCGGGAACCGCATGCTGCTCGATCATGCCCTTTCTGGGTTGAGTTGGCGGCCGCAATGGTTCTACGAAGTGCAGCATCTCTCCACTTCTCTGGGCCTGGTGGAGGCCGGTCTGGGGGTTTCGGCGATGCCGAGCCTGTCCATGCCGGCGGAAGATCATCCCACCTTGGTCAGCGTCCCGTTGATCGAACCGGTTGTGAACCGCTCTTTGGGCTTGGTCTACCGCCGCGGATCATCACTTTCGCCAGCGGCGGAAAAATTCGTCTCGATATTGCTTGAGCAATGGCCGCAATAGGCAGTGAACGGCTGAGTTTGGCCGATTGCTGCCTGCCGTGGACGACCGTTTAACCCCGAGCCCGACTGGATTGCAAACGGCTTCCTGCAACCATCAAGTCCAGATTCTGCACCGCCGCTCCAGCGGCTCCCTTCCCAAGATTGTCAAACACCGCAGCCAACAAAACCTGCCCCGTCTCATCATTTTCACACACCACCAAGCGCAATCTGTCCGTCCCGTTAAGCGCCTGAGGATCAAGGTGCGTCAACTCTTTAGACTCTTGCATCGACATCACCTGTACATGCTCCGCACCGATGTAGTGCTGCATAAGGCACGCATGCAACCGCAGCGCATCCACGCCCGGCGCCAACAGCCGAAGTTGCAACGGTATGGTCAGCACGATCCCCTGACGAAAAGCCCCATAGGCCGGCACAAACATCGGCCGTTCCGTCAGACCGCTTTGCTGCTGAATTTCCGGAATATGTTTGTGTGCCAGCCCCAGGCCATAAACCTGAAACGACGGCGCCTGTGACGCGCCTTCTCCCTCATGCTCTTGCACGCCGACGCGGCCTTTTCCGGAATAGCCCGACACCGCATGAATGTTCGTCGGGAAGTCCCTGGGCAGCAACCCGGCCTCCAGCAATGGGCGCAGCAACCCTATCGCTCCCGTGGGATAGCAACCGGGGTTGCTGACCCGCCGCGCCAGGGCGATGTGCTGGGCCTGCTGTGAGTTCATCTCCGCAAAACCATAGGTCCAGTCTGGATGAGTGCGGTGCGCCGAACTCGCATCGATCACCCGAACGGCGGGGTTTTCGATGCTCGCTACGGCGTCGCGTGCGGCTTGGTCGGGCAAGCAGAGAATCGCGATGTCGCAGGCGTTGATGATTTCGGCGCGACGTTGCGGGTCCTTGCGGTGTTCGGGGCTGAGCGTGATGAGCCGCAGATCGGTCCGGTCGCGTAGACGTTGATGGATTTGCAACCCGGTGGTGCCTTGGTCGCCGTCGATGAATACAAGGGGGCTTGCCATGGAATGCTCTCGGACATAGGAAATCAGGAGTTCCAATCTTCAGTGCGGGGTTAAGATAGGAAAAGTTGAATTTCCAAACGATGAAATTCAGTTTTTCTGAAGGGTGAGTAACCATGCGCGAAATCAGCCTAGACCGTCTGCGCACGTTGGTGGCCATTGCCGACCTGGGTTCGTTTGCCGAGGCGGCCCGTGCGCTACACCTGGCGCCCCCCACGGTGAGTTTGCATATCGCCGACCTGGAGTCGCGGGTTGGCGGCAAGCTGTTGTCGCGCACGCGTGGGCGCGTGCAGCCTACGGCGATTGGAGGAACCCTGGTGGGCCGCGCGCGGCGCCTGTTGGCGGATGCCGAGCAGGCGCTTGAGGATGTGGAGCGTCAGGTGCAGGGCTTGGCCGGGTGTGTGCGGCTGGGTGCCTCCACAGGGGCTATCGCGCAGTTGTTGCCGCAAGCGTTGGAGACCTTGAGCCAACGCCATCCCGCTATCGATGTGCAGGTCGCGGTGCTCACGTCGCAGGAAACCTTGAAGAAGCTTGCCGAGGGCTCTTTGGAGATCGGTCTGGTCGCGCTGCCACAGACCCCGGTGAAGGCATTGCGGATCGAACCATGGCGGCGGGACCCGGTCATGGCTTTCTTGCCGGCGCGCTGGGAATGCCCGGATGTTGTGAGCCCTGGTTGGCTGGCCGCTCAGCCATTGATTCTGAATGACAACACTACTCGGCTTTCGCGCTTGACCTCGGAGTGGTTCGCCAGTGATGGATGCCAGCCCATGCCGCGTATTCAACTGAACTACAACGATGCGATCAAAAGCCTGGTGGCGGCCGGTTACGGCGCGACGTTGTTGCCCCATGAAGCCTCCACACCATTGCCCGATACCCGGATCGTCATGCGGCCATTACAGCCTTTATTGTGGCGTCAACTCGGTATTGCCCACCGTGGTGGGGACGTCGAGCGGCCGACGCAGCATGTGCTGGATGTGTTGTGGGGGTTGAGCGCGGGCTAGGGCGATGTTGTCAGAGAAAGGAGCGCTTTCGAGCTATCGCTGACGTTGGCGACAGTCAGCCCGGCCTCTATTTCTCGCGCCTGTCAGAAACCGGAGGTGACTAACCGTTCATCGGGATTGAGTGATGTCATGACGACATCATCCAAATATATCTGTACAAGAGTTGTACAGGAATAAATTCTTGTACAAGTATCGCTGGCCAGGAAACAACGCCGCTACTCGTTGCCGATGAACAAAAGAATACCTGCGCAGGATGCGGACCAGGGGCGAATACATACCCTTGCAGGTGTCCCTTAATTGCTCCTCTCATTACGCAGGTACATCATGCCATCGCACACTCTCCGGTTCTCTACACGCACCAGTCTCTATGCCGGCTATGCCAGCCTGGTCGCGTTTATGTTGCTGATCGCCGCGATCTCGCTGTACGCCCTGGCTAACAGCAATAAGGATTTTTTTCTCTACGTTAATGGGGTTGATGCACGTACCCGCCTGGCCAACACACTGAACGACGCCGCCGCCCAGCGCGCGATTGCCCTGCGTAACATCGCCTTGAACAGCAATGTCACTGCGAGAGGACAGCAGCGGGGCGCGATTGCCCTTAACGAACAAACGGTGGCCAGCAGCCTCGCCGCGCTACGCCAGGCAATTGATAGCCATGATGATGTGTCGCCCAGATCACGTGAGCTGTTCTCAACCATCGAGCAGGTCGAGAGCCGCTACAAACCGGTAGCGCACACCATTGCCGAACACCTGTTCAAGGGTGAAAACGATGAGGCCATGCGCATGGTCAGCGAGCAGTGCACACCATTGCTGGCCGAGCTGACCCGGGCAATTGGCGAATACCTGCGCTACACCAACCAGAAGGCAGACCTGCAGGTCAGCGAAAATGACGCAAACTATCTGTCACAACGCAACCTGCTGCTCGCCATTACGGCGCTGGCCGTCTTGCTAGCTGCGGTACTGGGCTACGTCATCAGCCGCAACCTGCTGCGCGCGCTGGGTGCCGAACCGAGTGAACTCAACCAGCTCGCCCAACGGGTTGCCCAGGGCGATTTGCGCGCTAGCGAGCGCACGATTGAGCCACCACAAGCCAGCATCATGGCCGCCTTGCTGAGCATGCAAGAGAACCTGCGGGACATGACCAAGGGCATAAACCTGTCCTCACAAACCGTGGCCGAATCCAGCCAGGAGCTTAGCCAATCGAGCCTGAGAAACGCCGAAAGCGTGGCTGTGGCACAGTGCGAAGTCGAGCAGATCGTCACCGCCGTTCACCAAATGGCCGCCACCGTGCAGGATGTCGCGCGCAATGCCGAATCCGCCGCCAGTGCCGCCAGCGAGGCCGATAGCGCGGCCCTGTACAGCCAGCAGAAGGCCAAAGATGCCGTGAACATGATCGGCGAACTGGCCGAGACAATCGAACAGTCCAATATGGCCATGGGTCGGCTGAAGAATGAAACCGGCAATATCGGCGGCGTGCTTGAAGTGATCAAGTCGGTGGCCGACCAGACCAACCTGCTGGCGCTCAACGCTGCCATCGAGGCTGCCCGTGCTGGCGAGGCCGGACGCGGCTTCGCGGTAGTCGCCGACGAGGTGCGCAGCCTGGCACAGCGTACCCAGAAGGCCACCTCAGAGATTGAGGGGCTGATCGCCAGTCTGCAGAAAATTGCCGATGAGACCTCGCAGCATATGCAACGCTGCAAGCACTCCAGTGCGCAGTCGGTGTCCGGCGTTTCCGAGGCCGGTGACGCGGTAAGCACGATCGTCACCATGATCGAGCGGATCAACGGCATGAACCACCAAATCGCCGCTGCCGCCGAGCAGCAGAGTACCGTTGCCGAGCAGATCAGCCGGGGCATCGTGACCGTCAGCGAAAGCGCCGAGCAATCCGCTGCAGCCTTCCGCAGCGCTCAGCAGGAAAGCGAAGGATTGGCACGCACCAGCGTGACATTGCGAGAGAACATCTCGCGCTTTCAGCTCTAGGGGCTGTTGCCGTTTCATCGCGAGCCGCGTTGCTGCGAGAAATGGCTCCCTAGCAATGATCATTGAGTTGCACTCGGAAAGCTGGCCCACATCCAACTCATCATTGGGAACCCAGCTTACTGCCCAGTTCAGACTGAGCGTTCAACCCGTCGCGGGTATATGGGCTCGCAATGGTGGCTGCGAGTGTATAGGCGTCGTAAACATCGCGGGCGATGGGGCCCCCGCACGCCCAGGCGTGGCGCGAGTGGAACGACGCTCATCACTCGGAATATTTCTGATCCGAAGAGCGTCTTCAAGGACCTCCTTAAAAATCGGTGCAGCAATAGCGCCCCCGAAATAGCCTCCGGCAGTGGGTTCATCTACGATTACGGCCATTATGAATTCCGGCGCGTTGGCCGGAGCGATACCTACGAACATGGCTCTATATTTATTGTTTTGATATCCGCCGCTGGATGCCTTGCGTGACGTGCCGCTTTTGCCTGCAATTGTATAACCGTCGATGGCTGCGCGCTTTCCACCTGCTCCAGGGCCATCCACGGCCTGCACCATCATGCTCAGAACACTGTTGGCGACCTCCGGACTTATGACGTTGCGTGACGGCTTTGCCTCGCCTTTGATTATTGATAGTGGAACTAGATTCCCGTCATTCGCAAAGACGGTATAGGCTTGAGCCAGTTGTGCCAAGTTGACAGACAAGCTGTATCCGTATGAGAGGCTCGCTGTAGCAATGTCGGACCACACCCGGTTGACGGGAACCGTCCCGACGCTTTCCCCGGGGAAGTAGATAGCTGTGTTGATTCCGAATCCCAACTCAGTAAGCAATTGCGAGATGACTGCTCCACCTGTCGGAATCGCGACCTTGCTCATGCCAACATTTGAAGAGCGGCGGATAATTCCCGCCAAATCCAATTGGCTGTCTCTGCCTACATCCCTGATGGTATATCCATTTATCTTTACGAATCCTGGTGCTATTTGAATAATGGCGTCTTTGTCAATTATTTTAGCCGTCAGAACGGCTGCCATACTGAATGGTTTTATCACTGAGCCGGGCTCATACACATCAGTGAAAACGCGATTTCGAATAAGCTCCGCGTTGAAGCTTTTGCGTGCATTGGGATTAAAGGAGGGCATTGTAGAGAGTGCTAATATCTCACCTGTTTTAGCGTGTATAAGGATCGCACTTGCAGACTTGGCTGCATTTTTCATGAGGGCTTTCAGTAGTGCTTTTTCAACGTAATGTTGAAGTGTGGAGTCAATCGTCAAATGCAGATTGTCTCCCGGAGTAAAGGGTTTGTGCACAACGATTTCACGAGTGGCTCGCTTGTGTAGGTTTAACGTGTGCTCTTCTATGCCAGGCAGGCCAGAAAGTTTATGGTTATACATTAATTCGATACCTTCGATACCTTTCTGGTCAATATTGGTGAAGCCTATTGACTGAGCAAGCATCGAGGATTGAGGGTAGTATCTCTTGTATTCCTGGCGTTCATAAACGCCAGGAATAGATAGTTCCATTATCGTGTTCGCCAGCTGGGGATCAATCCTTCTGGCCAAATAGGCAAAGGATTTGTTTTGAGTGTTTAGTGTTAGGTTTTTTGTTAGTGATTCATTGATGTCAAGATGTTCTTTGAGTAAGGCTGCTTGCTGATTTGTTGGGTCAAACTGTTTAGGGTTTACCCACAAGGTGCTCACCGGTGTGGAAACTGCCAGCGGCTGACTGAATCTGTCGAATATAGTCCCGCGAACGGGGATCGTTTCAATCATTCGCGTTGTTCGTTTGCGGCCTTCGCTGGCCAGGAATTCATGGGAAAAAATCATCAGGTAAGTTACTTTGGCCGCAAGAACCATTGATAGTGTATAAAAAACAGCTAAGACAATGGCGAATCTTGGGTTTGTCGCTAGGGGCTTCACACGGCACATCCTGTTGTATACGTTCAAAACAGGACCAGCCTAACTAAATTATTCGTGCTTCGCTCTGTAATATTAAGAAATGTCTTTTCTCGATCTATTCGCCTCTAGCGAATTGGATGGTCGATTCTAGTTTTGAATGTTGGCAATACAGATAATTTTTTATCTTTACAACGAGCTTTCTCGTTATTAAATGGGAAAATAATAATGACGACTGAAATGCAGACGCTTTAAGCGAATCGAGTACCCGGCAACGTGATGAGGTCATACCCGTTTGGCAGCATGCTGCTGGTTGAATTGCTCTGGGCCAAAAGCTGTCTTTGACGCACGCAGTCTGACGGCTTGCTCGTGAAAATTTTACGCAAAATTTACGGAGCTTCCAGGTTCGGCATCGAATACTGCGCGGTGATAATTTGGAACGCTCCTCATGTCCCTCGCAGCAATTCGGCTTATTGGATTTATCTTAGGCATTTTTCTGGTCACGCTGGCCATAAGCATGGCTATTCCCATGATCACGCTGGTGGTCTCCGGCCGTAGCGACGATCTGTCGGCATTTCTCTGGTCGAGTTTGATTACCCTCATCTGTGGACTCCTGTTGGTCGTCCGGGGGCGCCCGGATACTGGTCAGCTTCGCCCGAGAGATATGTATCTGCTGACGACGGGCAGTTGGGTGGTGGTGTGCACCTTCGCAGCGTTGCCAATGCTGTTCATCACTGACATCAGTTACACCGACGCGTTTTTTGAAACGATGTCTGGCATCACAACCACCGGCTCGACTGTACTCAGTGGCCTGGACACCTCATCTCCCGGCTTGTTGATCTGGCGCTCCATGCTGCATTGGTTGGGAGGCATAGGATTTATTGGCATGGCGGTGGCGATCCTTCCACTGTTACGAGTGGGTGGCATGCGTCTGTTCCAGACAGAGTCCTCAGACTGGTCAGAGAAAATGACGCCGCGTTCCCATGTGGGCGCCAAGTACATCCTGCTGCTCTATTGCGGGCTTACTGGCATCGGCGCAATCGCGCTCTGGCTCGCTGGAATGACGCCATTTGACGCGATCAACCACGCAATGTCGTTGATCTCTACCGGCGGGTTCTCAACTTCCGATGCCTCACTCGGGCATTGGACACAACCAACGATTCACTGGGTGGCAGTGGCCATCATGATTCTGGGCAGTATGCCGTTCACCTTGTACGTCGCCACATTGCGGGGTAATCGGCGTGCGCTGATCAAGGATCACCAGGTACGCGGATTTATTGGATTCTTGCTTGTCACATCGCTGGCTGTGGGCACCTGGCTGCATTTTCACAGCGATTACGAGTGGTGGGATGCGTTTCGTATCGTGGCAGTCAACGTGACCTCAATCGTCACGACCACGGGTGTTGCTGTTGGCGACTACACCTTGTGGGGCAGCTTCGCGGTCTTGCTGTTTTTCTATCTGACGTTCGTGGGTGGTTGTTCCGGCTCCACTGCCGGCGGGCTTAAAATCTTCCGTTTTCAGGTGGCTGCCGCTCTACTGGTCAGTAGCTTGAAGCAGTTGATTCACCCCCGAGCCGTGATTCAGAAAAAATACAACGGCCATCCCATCGACGAAGAGATCGTGCGCTCGCTATTGACCTTCTCGTTTTTCTTCACCATCACCATTGCCGTCATCGCCTTGGGCCTGGCGCTCATCGGGCTTGATTGGACAACCGCGTTGAGCGGTGCCGCTACTGCGGTGTGTAACGTCGGGCCGGGGCTTGGCACAATCATTGGCCCGGCCGGTAACTTCTCATCATTACCGGATGCCGCAAAATGGCTACTGACCGTTGGCATGCTTCTGGGAAGGTTGGAAATCCTGACGGTGTTGGTACTCGTAACTCCGGTTTTCTGGAGATATTGACCCCGCTTGTCGAGGGCCGGGACTAATCCACCTCGAAGGCCGCAACCCGCGCCCGTTTATAAAAAGTGGCAGCACGTCCCATGAGCGCACTTCTGATCTAAGGCGCTACGGAACACGTATCAAGACATGTCGCCCCCCAAGCGGTCGTGCGCCGCATGATGCCCGGCCTAGTGCGGATTATCGCCCCACGCAAAGCCGACCATACCTCCAAGGTATCCCGTCAGACCTTATCCATATTGGACGGTCGCGGCATCACGCCTCAGCCTGAGGCCAATAACGATAAAGAGGCGCACCATGACCGTGCTATTGAGTGAGCGCAGCCAGATTTTCCAGGGCGCCGATGCCTATGCCGTGTCGGACTATGTCAACCAGCATGTGGGCAGCCACTGTATCCGCCTGCCGCCCAAGGGCCGGCCCATGGCGAGTATCAGTCACCGGACCTTTTCCAGCCTGGACTTGTGCCGTATCAGCTATGGCGCGCCGGTCAGGGTCACGTCGGTGGCGCTGGAAACCATTTATCACTTGCAGATCCTGCTGACAGGCCACTGCCGCTCCAACTCCCGGGGCGGGGAGCAGGTCTTCGGGCCAGGAGAGATCTTGCTGATCAACCCGGATGACCCGGTGGACCTGACCTATTCCGCCGACTGCGAGAAATTCATCATCAAGTTACCGGTGCGTCTGTTGGAAAACGCTTGCCTGGCGCAGCACTGGACGCTGCCGCAACCGGGTATTCGCTTTGCGGATGCACGCCGGGCGCTGAGTGAGATGGACGGTTTTCTGCAGTTACTGGGGCTGATCTGCCATGAGGCGGAAAACGCCGCCGAACCTGAGGTACAGGGCCTGTATGAGCGGATTGTGGCCAATAAGCTGCTGGCGCTGCTGGCCAGCAATGTGCTGCGGGTGGTTCCCCAGGCGGCGCAAGGCGGCGGTTTTGAGGCCGTGCGCGAGTTTATCGAGGGACATCTGGGCGAGGACATCAGCATCGAGCAACTGATGGCGGTGGCCAAGGTCAGTGAGCGTTCGCTGTATAGCCTGTTCGAACGCCAGGTGGGTCTGTCGCCCCGTGATTATGTGCGCCAGCGCAAGCTGGAGCGGGTGCATGCGCGTTTACAACTGACTACCGCGCGCAGTGTGACGGAGGTGGCACTGGACCATGGCTTTATGCACCTGGGGCGCTTCTCCGAGGCCTATCGCAAACGTTTTGGTGAGCTGCCTTCGCAGACCTGGAAGCGCCATCGCTGAGCGGCTTGCGCCAGCCGGATACTGATTTGCAGGAAGCGGATATTGAGGAACAGGACGAACACGTACGGTGAGGGCGCCTGATACAAGAACAACGGAGGGCCTGCCCCATGACCAGTACACTCGAGCGCCTCGCTGCACAACTGCGCGAGTCCGTTCAGGAAGATCCCGCTACCGGGGTGTTCCGCTGCCGCCGCGACATCTTTACCGACCCCGAGCTGTTTGCCCTGGAGATCAAGCACATCTTCGAAGGCGGGTGGCTGTACCTGGCCCATGAAAGCCAGGTGCCGGAAATCAATGACTACTACACCACCTGGATTGGCCGCCAGCCGGTGGTGATCACCCGCGACAAACAGGGCACCCTGCATGGCCTGGTCAATGCCTGCGCCCATCGCGGCGCCATGTTGTGCCGGCGCAAGCAGGGCAACAAGGGCTCATTCACCTGCCCATTCCACGGCTGGACCTTCAGCAACGCCGGCAAGCTGCTCAAGGTCAAGGATGGCAAGACCGGGGCCTACCCGGACAGCTTCGACTGTGACGGCTCCCATGACCTCAAGCGCCTGGCGCGCTTTGAAAACTACCGCGGTTTTCTGTTCGGCAGCCTCAGCGACGCGGTGCCGGAACTGAGTGATTACCTGGGCGAGACCCGCGTTATCATCGACCAGATGGTCGACCAGGCTCCCCAGGGCCTGGAGGTGCTGCGCGGCAGTTCATCCTATGTCTACGACGGCAACTGGAAGCTGCAGATCGAGAACGGTGCCGACGGTTACCACGTCAGTTCCGTGCACTGGAACTACTCGGCGACCATGGGCCGGCGCAATTACGAGGCCGAAGGCACGCGCACGGTCGATGCCAATGGCTGGTCGAAAAGCCTGGGCGGGGTCTACGCCTTCGATCACGGGCATATCCTGCTGTGGACGCGCCTGCTCAACCCTGAGGTGCGTCCGGTGCATGCCCATCGCGAAGCATTGGCCGAGCGCCTGGGCCAGGCGCGTGCGGACTTTATCGTCGACCAGACCCGTAACCTGTGCCTCTACCCCAATGTGTACCTGATGGACCAGTTCTCCACGCAGATCCGTGTGGTGCGGCCCCTCGCGGTGGACAAGACCGAAGTGACCATCTATTGCATGGCGCCGATCGGCGAAAGTGCCCAGGAGCGGGCGACGCGGATTCGCCAGTACGAAGACTTCTTTAACGTCAGCGGCATGGGTACCCCGGATGACCTGGAGGAGTTCCGCGCCTGCCAGACCGGCTACCAGGGGGCGACCACCCTGTGGAATGACCTGAGCCGTGGCGCCAAACAGTGGGTGGAGGGGGCCGACGACAACGCCAGGGCCATGGGCATGCACCCGCAACTGAGCGGGGTGAAGACCGAAGACGAAGGCTTGTTCGTGCGCCAGCATGCGCATTGGGCCGCCAGCCTGCAGCGCGCAATCGAGCGCGAACGGCAGGGCCTGATCGCCAGCGACCGGGAGGTGCAGCCATGAGCCTGTCCCGTGACCGCCTGCTGGATTTTCTCTACCGCGAAGCGCGCCTGCTGGATGACCGACAGTGGGATGAATGGCTGGCGTGTTACTCGCCCAAAGTGGAGTTCTGGATGCCCGCCTGGGACGACTACGACACCCTCACCGAAGACCCGCACAGCGAAATCTCACTGATCTACTACCCCAGCCGCGACGGCCTGGAAGACCGGATCTTCCGGATCAAGACCGAGCGATCCAGCGCAAGCACGCCCGAGCCGCGCACGGTGCACCTGCTCGGCAACCTCGAAGTGCTGGCCGACGATGGCGCGCAGGTAGAACTGCGTTTCAACTGGCACACCCTCAGCCACCGCTACAAGACCACGGACAGCTATTTCGGGACGTCCTTCTATGGCCTGGATATCAGTGGCGAGCAGCCGCTGATCACGCGCAAGAAAGTGGTGCTGAAAAACGATTACATCCACCAGGTCATCGACATCTACCACATCTGAGGACACCGCCATGAGCTATGCCATTGCCCTGAACTTCGAAGATGGGGTGACCCGCTTCATCGACTGCAAGGTGGGAGAGAAGGTCCTCGATGCCGCCTTTCGCCAACGCATCAACCTGCCCATGGACTGCTCCGACGGGGTGTGCGGTACCTGCAAATGCCATTGTGAAACCGGCGCCTACGACTTGGGTGACGACTATATCGACGACGCCCTGAGCGCCGACGAAGCCCGGGAACGCCAGGTGCTGACCTGCCAGATGGTGCCGCAATCCGATTGCGTGATTGCCGTGCCGCTGCCGTCCAGTGCGTGCAAGACCGGCACCACGCAGTTTGCCGCGACGCTGGCGAGCATTACCCGCCACGCCGATGCCGCGCTGGAGGTGAGCTTTGCATTGGACCAGGCGCCGGTGTTTTTACCCGGCCAGTACGTGAATATCGGTGTGCCCGACAGTGGGCAGACGCGCTCCTATTCATTCAGCAGCCGCCCTGGCGATACGCACGCGAGTTTCCTGATCAAACATGTGCCGGGCGGCTTGATGAGCGGCTGGCTGGAGCGCGCCCGGCCGGGCGATCGCGTGCCGATGACTGGACCACTGGGCAGTTTTTACCTGCGCGAGGTGGTGCGGCCCCTGTTGTTACTGGCCGGCGGCACCGGTCTGGCGCCGTTTCTGTCGATGCTTGAGGTGTTGGCACAGCGCGGGGAAACCCGGCCGATCACACTGATCTACGGGGTAACGCGGGATCAGGACCTGGTGCTGGTTGAGGCTCTGGAGGCCTTCGCCGCGCGCTTGCCCCAGCTCACGGTTGTCACTTGCGTGGCCGACCCGCAGACCGCGCACCCGCGCCAGGGGTATGTCACCCAGCATATGGCCCGCGAGGCGCTCCACGACGGCGATGTCGATGTCTACCTGTGCGGGCCGCCGCCGATGGTCGATGCGGTGCGCCAGCACTTCAAGCACCAAGGCGTGAGCCCGGCCAGCTTCCATTACGAGAAATTCACCGCCAATGCCGTCGCAAGTTCTGACGCCGCGTGAGGAGATCAGCATGAATCCACGTTTTGACACCAAGGTAGCGCTGGTTACCGGCGCCGCCCAGGGCATCGGCCGGCGCGTGGCCGAGCGGTTGCTGGCGGAGGGCGCCTGGGTGGTCGCGGTCGATCGCTCGGAGCTGGTGCATGAGTTGCAGCATGCACGGCTGCTGACCCTGATCGCCGACCTTGAGCAACATGCCGCGTGTGCCGAGGTCATGGCCGCCGCCAAGGTGCGGTTTGGGCGCATCGACATTCTGATCAACAACGTCGGCGGGACTATCTGGGCCAAGCCCTTTGAGTTCTACGCGGTAGCGCAAATCGAAGCCGAAGTGCGCCGCTCGCTGTTCCCCACGTTGTGGTGTTGCCATTGCGTGCTGCCCTACATGCTGGAGCAGGGCAGTGGGGCCATCGTCAATGTGTCTTCGGTCGCCACACGCGGGGTCAATCGGGTGCCCTATGGCGCGGCCAAGGGCGGGGTCAATGCCCTGACCGCGTGCCTGGCCCTGGAGACCGCCGGCAGCGGCATCCGTGTCAATGCCACCGCACCGGGCGGCACCGAGGCCCCACCGCGGCGCATCCCGCGCAACAGCCAGCCGCAAAGCGAGCAGGAGCGCGTGTGGTACCAGCAGATCGTCGACCAGACCCTCGACAGCAGCCCGATGAAACGCTACGGCAGCATCGACGAGCAAGCGGGCGCGATTCTATTCCTGGCCTCTGACGAGGCCTCCTATATCACCGGCGTGACCTTGCCGGTAGGAGGTGGCGACCTCGGCTGATTCACCGTTACCTGCAGACATTGACTCACAACAACAATAAAGAGAGCACTGCCATGCGTACCCATGACGTTCATTCGATTATCGACAATGCCCCTTTCAATCGCTTCCATTGGCTGGTTGTCAGCCTGTGTGCCTTGCTGTTGATCTTTGATGGCTATGACTTGTTTATCTATGGCGTGGTCTTGCCATCGATCATGCGCGAGTGGGGGCTGACGCCCCTGCAGGCCGGCGCCCTGGGCAGTTATGCGCTGTTCGGCATGATGTTCGGCGCGCTGATCTTCGGCACCCTGGCGGACCGCTTCGGGCGCAAGAAAGGCATCGTCTTTTGCTTTGCGTTGTTCAGCATTGCCACGGTGATCAACGGCTTTGCCAGCAGCCCCACGGAGTTCGGCATCTGCCGGTTTATCGCCGGGCTTGGCTGTGGTGGGCTGATGCCCAACGCGGCGGCGCTGATCAACGAATATGCGCCGAAAAAAGTGCGCAGCACCTTGATGGCCTTCATGTTCAGCGGCTATTCCCTGGGTGGCATGCTCGCCGCCAGTGTGGGGATTTTCATGTTGCCGGCCTATGGCTGGTCGTCGATGTTTTTTGTCGCCGTCATCCCGCTGCTGCTGTTGCCGGTGATTGTGCTGTGGTTGCCCGAATCCATTGGCTTTCTGATCCGCCAGGGCCGTGTAGAGCAGGCCCGAGTGCTGCTTAATCGCCTGTCGCCAGACACCCCGATCAACGCCGGGGATGAACTGCTCATCGCGGACGTCAAGAGCAAGGGCGCGTCGGTGGTGGAGTTGTTCCGCCATGGCCTGGCCATGCGTACGGCGATGATCTGGACTGCGTTTTTCTGCTGCCTGTTGATGGTCTATGCCTTGAGTTCGTGGCTGCCCAAGCTGATGGCCGGGGCTGGCTACAGCCTCGGGTCGAGCTTGTCGTTCCTGATTGCCCTGAACCTGGGCGGTATGGCCGGGGCGTTGATTGGCGGGCGGTTGGGGGATCGGCTGAACCTGGTGAAAGTGGTGATCTGCTTCTTTGTTGCCGCCGTGGTTTCCATCAGCCTGCTGGGCATCAACAGCCCGATGCCGGTCTTGTACCTGCTGATCTTTATTGCGGGTGCCACCACCATCGGCACGCAAATCCTCCTGTATGCGGGGGCGGCGCAACTCTATGGCTTGTCGATTCGCGCCACCGGCCTGGGCTGGGCCTCCGGCATCGGGCGCAATGGCGCCATCGTCGGCCCACTGTTAGGCGGCGCGCTGATGGCGATCGAGCTGCCGCTGCAACTGAACTTCATGGCCTTTGCCGTGCCCGGTGCCATTGCGGCCCTGGCCATGACGGTGTTCGCCTTGAATGAGCGGCGCACCGCTATCCGGTTGCCCGCCGCCCAGGCGCTGTAACTGTCCGACCTGTCGATAATAAAAACAAAGAGCAACGACATGCACACACAACGTATCTGGCTTTCCCTGCTAGGGCTGCCCCTTGCGGCAACGGCGGGCGAGGGTGGTTTTTTCGCGGGTTCCACGGCTACCTTGCAGGGCCGCAACTATTACTTCAGCCGCGACTTCTCCGATATTGTCGGCGCCAACCAACAGTCCCAGGCCCAGGAGTGGGGTCAGGGGTTTATCCTGACTTACAAATCCGGGTATACCCCCGGCCCCATTGGCTTTGGCCTGGATGCGCTGGGCACCCTGGGCCTCAAGCTCGACAGCAGTCCGGACCGGGTCAATAGCGGCTTGTTGCCGGTCAAGGGCGACGGCCGCGCTGCCGACGACTACAGCCGCCTGGGCTTGACCTTCAAGGCGCGGTTGTCCAGTAGCGAACTGAAGGTTGGGGAGTTGCAGCCGAACCTGCCGGTGCTGGCGTTCAGCGACATACGCTTGCTGCCGCCGAGTTATCAGGGGCTCAGTCTCAGCTCCAATGAAATCACGGGGCTGACCCTGCAGGCGGGGCACCTGAGCACCACCAGCCTGCGCAACGAGGCCGGTGACGGCAAGATGATCGCGATGCTCGGCCATGTGCCGCAGCGCGGGGCTCAGAGCAATGCCTTCAATTATGTCGGCGGCGACTACGCCTTTAATCGCGAACGCACCAGTGTCAGCCTCTGGCATGGCCAGTTGCAGGACATCTACGCCCAGGACTTTATCGGCCTCAAGCATAGCCAGCCGTTCGGGACGTGGGTGCTGGGCGCCAACCTGGGTTACTACACAGCGCGCGAGGAGGGCGAGCAGTTACTCGGCAAGATCGACAACCAGGCGTTTTTCTCGCTGCTGTCGGCCAGGCGCGGTGGCCATACCTTTTACGTGGGGTACCAGGCGATGTACGGCGACAGCGCCTTCCCCCGGGTATTTGCCAATGTCACGCCATTGGGCAACGAAGTCCCCACCTACGAGTTTGCGTATACCGACGAGCGCTCCTGGCAGGTGCGCTATGACTACAACTTCGCGGCATTCGGGGTGCCGGGGCTGACTACCACGGTGCGCTATATCACCGGCGACAACGTCAGCACCGGCAGCGGCTACGAGGGCCGGGACCGCGAGCGTGACCTGGATATCGGGTATGCCGTGCAAAGCGGCGTACTCAGTGGCCTGGGGATTCGGGTACGCAATGTGATGGCGCGCTCAAACTACCGCAGCGATATCAATGAGAACCGGCTGATCCTCAGTTACACCTGGACGCTGCGTTAGACCCTGACCGAGCAGGGCCCCAGGCCTTGCTCGGTTAGCTTTTGTGTGCGGCGCAGGTGTACCGAATCATCTACCGTTACTGGCCAGCCACAATCCCCCTACGCGTAGCCAACCCACGACCACTGCACCAATCAGCAAAAAGCCCAGGTAACCGAACAGCGGATAGACCTGGCCCACCAGGCTGACAAATCCCACCAGGCTGCCAGCGAATGCCAATGCACCGAAGGCTGCCGAGCCAATGCGGAATGTACGTGTGCCTGCCGGCAGCAATCGGGCCGAAAAGGAATACAAGGTACCCACGGCCGTATTGACGATCATCAGGAAAATGATCAACGCCATCAGCAGGCCGAGGGCCGGCGAAACCTCAGTGGCGATGGACAGCATGGGCATGGGCAGGTCCGCCACGCTGTCCAGGCGTGACAGCAGACCCAGGCTCATTACCAACATCAACAGCCCCAGTAATGCTCCGCCGAAAATACCACCCCAGATTGCCTGTTTCTCGGACTTTGCGGCACCGCCCATGATCGCCAGAAACGGCACCCCGGCCACGATGTTGTAGGACACATACAACAACGCGCCCAGCAGCCAATGGCTCGCGCCAGGGTCTTGCTGGCTGGCCAGTTGGTTGAGTTCGCCGAAACTCAGGCCCCGGGTGGCGACGCCATACAGGGCCACGCCTGCCGCTGTCAGGACCAGCAGCGGCGTGACGGCGCCGATCATGCCAATGACCTTCTTCACATCCAGGCACACGATGGCGACCACGATCAGCGTCACCCCAGCGCTGCCGAACAGGGCGGGAATGCCGAACTGCTGTTCCAGCAGGGCGCCACCCCCGGCCAGCATGACCACCGTTACCGCAAACATGAAAAAGGTGATCATCAGGTCGACAAAGGTCCCCAGGTAGCGTCCGCACAATGCATGCACTACGTCCTTGTGGGACTTTGCCCGCAGCCGGCTGCCCATGCCCGCCAACGCCATGCCGAGAAAGATGAAGAGCGCGGCGCTGACCACCGAACCCAGCAGCCCCCAGACGCCGAAATCCACGAACATCAGTAGCAGCTCCCGACCGGAGGCGAACCCTGCACCGACAATGACGCCGACAAATGCGCCGGCTATTTTCAGACTTTCTTTCATGACGACTTCCCTCAAATTATTGTTGTTATCGCTCAGGGGGGAAGGCCACTGCTCATGGCCTACCGGGGCATCGCTCTGGCAAACGGCAGGGGTGGATCAACGGGCGCCGACCCACGCCTGGACTTCGATCTCGACATCGACGCCCAAGGCCAATTGGGCGCCGCCGACCGTGGAGCGCACCGGGAAACCGCCGTCGAAGTGGCGCTTATACACGTCGTTGAAACCCGCGAAATGCTGCATGTCCGACAGCCACACGGTGGCCTTGATCACCTGCTCGAAACTTGCTCCGCATTCGGCCAGGGTTTCGCCGATGCGGGCCATGGCCGCCTCGGTCTGCTCGCGGATATCACCGAGCACCACTTCGCCCAGAGGGTTCATGGGGACTTGCCCGGAGAGGTACAGGAAATCACCGACCCGAATGGCCTTGGAGAACGGGTAGGGCAGGTGGCTGGGGTAACGCTGGAAAGTGTCAGACATGCTATGCACCTCATTGGGGGGATGAATTAACGCAAGCGGCCAGGGGCCAGGCGTTGTGGCTCGACGCCCTGGTGGCGCAGGGTCTCGGGAAGGGGAAGATCGAGTAATTGGCTGCAGGCCAGTTGCGATACACCGGCTGCGGACTGAATGCCATAACCGCCCTGTGCCGCCAGCCAGAAGAAGCCTTCACAATGATTGTCCCAGCCGACCACCAGGTCACCGTCGCCGACGAATGAGCGCAGGCCGGCCCAGCTATGGCGTGGGCGGCGAATGGTCAAGGAGGTGGCGGCCTCGATGTGATAGATGCCGGTGGCGATATCCAGCTCTTCGGGCATTACATCCTGTGGCGGGACAGGGTCGGCATTGGCCGGTGAGCCCAGCAATTGGCCAGCGTCGGGTTTGAAGTAGAAGCTTTCGTCGATACCGATCACCGCCGGCCAGCGGGAGAAGTCCGTGTTTTCGGGGCCGTCGAAGGTAAAGGCGGAGCGTCGGCACGGTTGCAACCCCACGGGCGGCACGCCGCACTGCTGTGCGACCTGATCGGCCCAGGCGCCTGCGGCATTGACCAGGTGGCGCGCGCGCAGTTGGCGGCCGTCGGCCAGTACCAGGTGCCATTGAAGGCCTTCGCGGGTGGCGCCATTCAGTTGGGCATCGCAGTGCAGCACCCCGCCGGCCCGCCGCATGGCCCGCAAAAAGCCCTGGTGCAGCGCATGCACGTCGAGGTCGCGGGCATCGGTCTCGAGCATCGCCCCGGCAGCCGCCTCGGGGCGCAGGCACGGCACCAATGCCAGGGCCTGCTCGGTATCAATCAATGACACGTTGCCGGCCTGCGCCCGGCTGGTGGCGAAGGCTTGTTGCAGCAGGGATTGCTGCTCTTGGCCGGCGATGTACAGGCAGCCGCGCGGTTCCAGGAGTGCATGTTCGGTGAACGCGGCGGGCGGCTGCTCATAGAAGCCTCGGCTGGCGCGGGTCAGGGCCTGGATCTGTGGCGTGCCATAGCTCTCCATGAACATTGCAGCAGAGCGCCCGGTGGCGTGGTAACCCGGCTGGCTTTCACGTTCGAGCACCACGACACTGGCCTGGCCGGCCAGGCGATAAGCCAGGGAGGCCCCCGCAATACCACCGCCGATGATGGCGAAATCGAAACATTCGCTGTTGGGCACTGCGAGTACCTCCTGTCTCTGGGGAAGGAACGACATGCCCTTTCCTGTGTTTTTATAATTCTCAGATAAGAGAAATGTAAGATATGAGAATTTTCCAGTCAACCCACAACCATGAGGTATTATTCCTGCCCATGCCCTGGCTCAGCTCCAGGCACCGTTTTTTGTACGACAGAGAGCCTGCATGAGTTCCGATTGCGCCTCGGGTTCCACAACCCATCCCTTGATAGATCGCGCCCAGGTTGGCGCCCGCCTGCGTGTGATCCGCAAGCACCAGAAGTTGACGCTCAAACAACTGTCCGAGCGCTCAGGCGTGGCTTTGTCGACCTTGTCGAAGATGGAACTGGCGCAGGTGTCGGTCAGTTATGAAAAACTGGCGGCTGCGGCGCGGGCCCTGAATATAGATATTGCCCAGCTGTTCAGCCCGACCAGACAAGGTGTCAGCGCCCAACAGCCTACGGTGGTCAGCACCGCCATCGACGGTGCGGCCGGCTACAGCACGGGCAATTATGACTATCACCCGATGGCCGGGGATTTCCCCGGGCGCAGCATGACGCCCATGTATGCGCGGATCTATGCGCGGGAACTGGGTCAATTCGAAGACTACATCCGGCACCCGGGGCAAGAGTTCGCGGTCGTCCTGTCAGGCCGCGTGCGCATTCAATTTGAAACCGGTGAATCCCTTAGCATCGGCTGTCGTGAGACGGCCTATTTCAATAGTGCAATCGGCCATATTTACCTGGCGGAAGGCGAGGATGGCACCGCCGCCGAAGTGATGGTGGTGATGTCGGAGTCCTGAGGCACCAAGGCGTTTTTGGGCAGTGACCTCTACCGGTGCCCTGCAGTGATTGCCTGGTCTTTGGAGTAACACCGGATCACCCGCAGGGCGGTAAAAATGGCAACGCCGGGCGCGACCGCAAACACACCGAACAGCCAGCCGGCAGCATTGGCCGTGCCGGCGATGCCTGCGGGATGCGTAAGGCCGGCAAGGTTTGCCACCATGCCGGCGAGGGCCGCACCGAGGGCGGTGGCGAACAGTTGCACAGTATTAATCGACGCGCCTGCCAAGTCCTGCTCGCTGGCAGGCGTCACCTGAAATACCCGGGTCAGCAAATGCGGCCACGCCAGCCCGACGCCAAACCCGACGGCGACGAGCGCCAGGCAGATCGGCGTGACCGTCAGCCAGCCACCGCTACTTTCGACGCGAATCAAAACGGCCAGTGCAGCCATGCCCGTCAAGCCAAGGATTGGGCCGGCAAGGATCGCGCGCCTGATGCCTTTGCCATGTGCCCCGGAACTTGCGATTGAGCCCAGCGTCCATCCGCCCGCCATAAGCGCCGCGAGGTAGCCGGCGGCGAGCGGCGATTGATGGTGCAGGACCTGGAGGAAAAGTGGCACGAAGATCTCGCCACTGGTAACGGCCACCGCCAGCAAGGACAGGGTTGCATACAGCACTCCCAGCGCGGAGGTGATCCTGAAGGCGCCCGTTGGCAGCAGTCGATGGCGGGCGCGGCTTTCTGTGACTATCAGCAGGCCAGTCAGGAGCGCGGCGGCACCCAGGCCGGCGATGTTCCAGGAGAGTGTTGACGAGACGCTGGCGGCTGAAACAGCGAGCACGGCCGACGTCAGGAACACCAACTGGGCCAGAGGGAGCGGCAAGCGTTGTGATCTGATGGCGTTGCGTTTGGGCAACACCACGGCAGCCAACAGGGCGAACAACCCGGCGACAGGGATGAGCGACCAAAAAGCCGCGCGCCATACGCCGAGTTCAGCGAAGACGCCACCGACCGCCGGGCCGATCAGCGTGGCCACTCCCCACATGCCCGACACCAACGCCATCGCTCGCGGCCACAAGGTTTCATGGAACACCAGGCGGATCATCGCGTAAGAGAGCGCGAACAGAAAACCGCCACCCAACCCCTGGATCAGACGGCCGGCCAGCATCACGGGCATGGATGGGGCAAACGCACAGATCAGCGCACCGGCTGCAAACACCAGCGTGGCGAGGGTGTAGGCGCCGCGTGCCCCCAAGCCGACCAGGAGCCTGGCTGACAATGCTGAGCCAAGGATCGAGGCGGTGACGAACAGTGTGGTGTTCCACGCGTAGTAGTCGATGCCGCCGATGTCCCGGACAACTGAGGGCAGGATCGTAGTCGCAATGTAGACGTTGATCGCGTGGAGCACGACGCCCCCTGCCAACGCCAGGGAGCGCACGCCATTGGCGCCAGAGAGGAGGGTGGCCCAACCTGCATTTGGAGGATCATCGACCTCTGGTACCGGTTGCGAACGTTGATCTGGTGAGGTGTGGTGGGTATTCATAGGGAGGCCACGTTGCGATTCAGGCACTCCTTATAAAACCTCAAGTAAGGTTAAGGTCAAGACCCAGGTCAGTCTCCATCTCCAAGTACAACTGGCCCTTCAAAAGACCTTGCAAGGGATAGCTCTCTGGGCAAAAGCCCATCAATGTGCATCCACCAGACGCTGCAAGGCGCCATCACGGATCGCAAGCACTTCAAATAGTCCCAGGGCACGCAGGGCCGGCAGGCTGTCGATAAGGTCCTGCTCGGCAGCGCTGCGCGCCGCGGGCGTGGAGGTAGGGGCGGTCCACACTCTGGCGTTGATCAGGAAGGCGCCAACGCTGCCTTTACGAATCATGACGCCGTTGCGTTGTACCTGGTTTTTGTCATCGGGCAGCATATCTTCGGCGCGCATGGTGTTTCCTCGCTAGGTGTTGAAGACCTTGACTATAAGGGCGTAGTGTTGGCTGATTTACGTTATTGAAGACAATCAATAACCCAATGAGGCCACTCATGCCAACTGCCTTGATTTCCCCCGCCGAGGCCTCCTCGGCCGAGGATCCGTTGATTGTTGCAGTGATCCGCAAGGAGCTTGAACCACGGGTTACCGAGCGCCACGGCCATGCGCGGGGCCAGTTGCTTGGCGCAACGTCGGGCCTGCTTTCGGTGGATGCCGGTACCAGTCAGTGGGTGGTGCCCGCGACACATGCCGTGTGGATCCCGCCCAATATCCCCCACGGCTTGCGTTCCCATGGGCCGTTTGCCGGGTGGAGCGTTTACGTGAGTGAACTGGCGTGCATTGATTTACCTGAAACGCCATGCATCCTTGCAGTGTCCGGGCTTTTGCGAGAGGTAGTTGCCCGTGCCGCCGGGTGGGGAGCCAAGCCTCTGGACCAGGCGCAGTCGCGTTTGGCCGGTGTAGTGCTTGATGAAATACAGACTCTGCCCCGGGTGGCCCTGGGTTTGCCGATACCTCAGGACGCCCGGTTGCGCAAGATTGCCCAGGCGCTGTCGGATCACCCCGATGACGAGCGCGGCCTGCAGGCCTGGGCGACCTGGGTGGGGATGGCACCGCGCACGCTGACACGGCGCTTTGTGGTGGAGACCGGTTTCAGCTTTACCGAATGGCGTCAGCGGGTGCGCCTGCTAAGGGCCCTGGAAATGCTTGCGGCGGACATGTCGGTCACCCGTGTGGCCCTGGAATTGGGCTACGAAAATGTCAGCGCTTTTATTGCACTGTTTCGTCGCACGTTCGGTGTTACACCGGGTCGCTACTTTGCAAACTGCCTTTGAGGCCGGGCGCGCCCTAGCCGGGATCCGATCCAATACGGGCGACCTGTCAGATTCCGTCACGGCCTACGCGGCATGGGGGCAGCGCGATGGGGGTTACAACGCGCTGATCAACTCCAGCACCCTGATCAACAATGTGGGTGACATCAGTTCTTCGGCGATTCGCTCGACCCGCAGCGGCACCCAGCAATCCGGTGAAGTTGGCCTGAAGGGCAAATTCCAGACCGGGCCTGTGGGCCACGCCTGGACCCTCGCCACCACCCGTTTCACCTCCGACAACAGCTTCAAGGACGCCAGGGCCGGTATTCCCGGTACCACCCATTTCGACAACCTGGACTTTGGCGACACACCGACCTTCCCGGGTTATGGCGTGACCACCTCGCAGACCCGCGCGACCCTGGGCAGTTATGCACTGGCCAATACCCTGTCTTTCGCCGATGACCGCGTGCAATGGACCGTGGGCGCCCGCCGCCAGCGCGTGGAAAACACCACCGAGAACTTCGGTGACCGGGCGTCGAATGCGTGCGACGCTGCTGGCTATTTCGGGATGAGCTCAAGCGCCGACGTCACGAACCCATCCGGGCTCAAGGGCAATGGTTCACTCGGGTGGTAAGTGGTTACTTCAATTACCACGCGGTGCCAGGAAACTTGAAGCTATTGAGTGGCTTCAGGAAGGCCATATGCCGATACTGGCGTCAGGCTCTCGGGCGACGCAGCCAGCGAAATCGGCTGCAATGGTCTAGCTTCGGGTTGCTCACAGATCACTACATACCGAGCCCAAAGAATGCACATCCGTATCCTGAGGATCGCTTCGCGTCACGCACCCACGGCAGGAGCCGTATGCGGTAGTTCCGCACGTACGGATCTGTGCGGGGGGTGGCAGGCAACTGCCATCCCTGCCGCGACCTGTTCATCTATGCGGCCGCAGATGTGAAACTTCACTCCCCCACTGTGTCGGCAGTCACGCCATCCGCACGTTCCCAAGCCTACTGGCGACGGGCAAGGCAGGATTGTTTGGAACTCAGTGTGATGACACGAAGGGCGACGGGATTGTCGGTGCCGGCAACGCATAAGCCTGCTTCATCCACGCCACCTCCGCTATCGGCGTGCGTCCGAAGAGGCGCTTGAAATCGCGGCTAAATTGCGAAGCACTTTCATACCCCACCAGAAATGCCGACTTGGCCGCTGTCAGGTCGTTACGCAGCATCAGTAATCGCGCTTGATGCAACCGCGTCGACTTGAGGTACTGCATAGGCGAGGAATCGGTCACCTTGCGAAAATGT
This sequence comes from Pseudomonas sp. FP818, assembly GCF_030687335.1. Lineage (NCBI taxonomy): Bacteria > Pseudomonadati > Pseudomonadota > Gammaproteobacteria > Pseudomonadales > Pseudomonadaceae > Pseudomonas > Pseudomonas sp. FP818. Next base: position 2,800,832 of record NZ_CP117427.1, read on the forward strand.
AGATGAAAGTTAGGCACGCTCATCTGCGCTTCCTGGGCGAGTATTTCTACATCCAGATGCTCGTGGTAACAGCGGTGGATTTTGTGAATGGCGCGCGTCACCTTGCCGAACTGACCCTGCTGGGCGATAGCCGCGCGTAGGGTGCCGCCTTGTTCGCCAGTGAGGATGCGGTAGTAGAGTTCGCGCAACATCGCTGGCCCGAGGATTTGCGCGTCGGTGCAGTCGCCCATGACTTCCAGAAAACGCAGGGTCGACTGGCGCAGCGGTTCGTCCATGGGCGAGGCGTACATACCCATAGGTTGAGCCACGCGGATGTTCCATACCTCATCTACCTGCTGAATCAGCTCGCCGGCCAGATTGAAATCCAGACGTATGTACACCGCCAGCATTGGCTCCGCCTCGCTAGCGTCGGTCTCCATTGTAAAAGGTACTGGCACTGAGACCACCAGATAATGCTGGGCGTCATAGATGTAAACCTCATCACCCAGATAGCCGCGCTTCTGCCCCTGACAGAGGATGACGATGCCCGGTTCATATAGAACCGGCGTGCGCTTCAGCGGCCGGTTGGAACGCAGAAAACGCACATCATCCAGCGGACTCAGGTTGTAACCCTCCAGCGGTGCAAGCTGGCCCATCAACTGCACCATACGCGCAGTGCTCGGGTTCTTGGGTTTCGGCATCGATTGCACGTTCTCCACTTTTATGCTCAGCCGTCCGTGGAACAGCTCAGCGCTTCCCATTGCTCAATACTCTCCGCCGTCCGGTGCAACTTGTCACGCACCAGAGCCAGGGCGTCGCTGCCCAGCAGCAGCAGTTGAGCCGGCGGGTTAGGGCTGGTGATAATAGTCATCATGGCGCGTGCGGCTTTCTGCGGGTCGCCCAGTTGAAGGCCGCTTTTTTCCTCACGTGCTTTTCGCACCGGGTCGAAAGTCGCATCGTAGTCACTGATGCTGCGCGGCGTACGCTGCATCGAACGACCTGCCCAGTCCGTTCGGAAAGACCCCGGCGCCACGGCCGTTACAAAAATATTGAAGGGTGCAAGCTCCTTGTTCAACGTATCAGAGATGCCCTCCAGGGCAAATTTGCTGCCGCAGTAGTAAGCAATACCTGGCATGGTGATATAGCCACCCATGGACGTGATATTGAGGATATGCCCCGCCCGTCGCTGGCGAAAAAAGGGCACAAACGCCTTGGTCATCGCCACCGCGCCGAATACATTGACGTCGAACTGACGGCGCATTTCCTCCAACGACGACTCCTCGAAAACCCCTTCGTGCCCATAACCCGCGTTGTTAACCAGCACGTCCACCGGGCCATACTGATCCTCAACAGCGGCGACGACGGCGTCGATGGCATTAAAGTGGGTAACGTCCAGCACCACGCCATGGGCTCTCTCAGGCAAGAGTGCCTGGAACGTTGCCAGAGAGGATTCGCTGCGAACAGTGCCGATCACTCGATGGCCCTGAGCGAGAGCTTCTTTAGCCAGGGCCTGGCCAAAGCCGCTACTAACGCCCGTGATAAAAATGGTTTTGTCTGCACGCATGGGGCGCACTCCTGAATATATAAGGTCAGGCTATGCTAGGGCGGGGAGTGGTTGGGAACTATGCCTGATTCGATTTTAGTATTGCCTGATTCTATCGGAGTGATCGGCGAGCAACCTGAAATCTGGTGGCAAAAAACGAGGCCAAAGGAAAAAAACGACGGGCTTATTTACCTGCTCTAATCTCTGCTTCGTGTCGCGAGTGGTTTTTCGGTAACGCTGATGTGCATGCGGTCTGGCCGAAGGTGCCCATGAATGTGAGAGTGACAATGCATTTGGAGTGCTGTCAGCCATCAGCCTGGATCATTGGCCTATCCGCCGAGTGAGCCGTAAGAAGGTCATCGTGATCGAGGCCAGAGGGTTGAGAGATTGGCAATGTATGACAAGCGGAATCTCCCTCGCCTTGAGGGCAATCAGTCCGAACAGGCCGATCCCAAACGATTCCCTTGGGTAGTGCGCATGCCTGTAGCGGGGGTGCTCCAGCCGGAAATCGTGCACCGATGATTTCGCTAAAGTTCTCTTGGCGCTTAGCGACACACTGATGCTTAGGCAAGATTGCGGGCAGTGGGGGCATCCTTTTCAAACCATCCAAAGCATGCCCTCAGATTTGCCCCCAATGTAGCAATCCACTGGAAGTGAATGAAGCTCCATGGTCTGTGAAAAGGCAAAAATGATCAGAAGAACTGCCTGTCCTACGAGTCTTAAAGACTCTCAGGATCCCCAAAAAACATTTTGACTTGGCTCTAGGACGGTGTTTCCAGGTCGAACGAGTTTGTTTTTGCCCCCACTCGCACCGAATACGCGAATGAACGCGAAGGGCGGCTTCCGACGAACTCCAGTGTGGCAGTGGCTGGTACTCAGTGTTTTTCTCCCGCGGGGATCGTTGCCTCCAGGCCCAAGCTGTTGAGGTAAGGAGTCGAAAGATAACGCCGACTTACGCGGTCTCCGCTAATCGTTCACTGAGCATTTCTCCCTGGTGACGATGCCCTAGAACCTCGTAACCGACTACTGTGATGATAGGCGCAAACATGAGCACGACCAGGCACACTACGATGCTCATGCCCAACATAGCTGCGCCGATCGCAACCGCGATGACCACAACGGTCGCCAGCAAGAGCCATACGTGCAGTAGGTCAAAGTGGCGCACTAGAAAATAATGAAGCGCGTAAATCAGCCCAAGAAAGATCGCAAGCGGAATAGCTGTGGCGAGCAGAGCCGGTAGCACTCCAATGTGGGCTTTGTTCTCGATAAAGTTCGCCGCGACGTCCAGTCCCGCACCCGTTGCGACAATCGAGGCAATAATCAGTATTTGCCCATAGCTCCATACGAAAGCGCGCGAGCGATAAGCGTGCAGCACGTTAGCCGATGGCAGAATTGAATAGACCCACCACATTCCAAAGGTGATTCCGACACCTGCAACGCAGGCCAGTGCCGTTTCAGCCGTCCATCCCACATGCTCCATTTCCGCAGACAGGGCTGCGACCGTCCCCACCAACCCTTCGCCCAGGGCAATAATTGCGAACAAGCTGTAGCGCTCTGCAATGTGCTCCGCGTGCCACGGCGTGCCGCCGTCCCTGCGTTCCGCCAATATCGGACCTGCAAACTCGACTAGAAACCACAAAAAAAACAGTGTGATGGTGACGTCTATCGAAAGAGGAAAAATGAAAAGTGCTATCCAGCCGAGTTGCGCCACCGCGATCGCGACAGCGTAAGTGATGCAGGCGCGGCGCCTTGAAGGGTCTTGTTTCGCTGCTCGCAACCACTGAAATATCATCGCAATGCGCATGATCACGTAGCCCAGTACCATAACTGAAGCATCCAGCTGGTGACCCTCCTCTATTGAGGAGAACAGCCGTGGCAATCCGATCGCCAGCACGAGGACACCAGCCATCTGCACCATTGTGGTAATGCGAAAAATCCAATCGTCAGTATCGTAGGCTGATGCGAACCACGAGAAATTGGTCCAAGCCCAACAAATGCAAAAGCTCGCGAATCCGAACCCAATCAATGCAGTGGAGTAGTGGCCTGCTGCCAATGCATGTGCGAGTTGGGTAGCAGCAAACGCGAAGCAGGTCGCGAAGGTCAGGTCGAACAATAGTTCGAGAGACGAGGCAACGCGGTGTGTTTCGTGCGGATCGCGCCCGGACATCCGCCGTAGGTGATGGTGAAGAGCTTTAGTAACAGACGCCGATGTGCTCATGCGTGATCCCTCGTTGGCAAGCGCCATGTATCAAAGGTGGTTTGAAAAGTTATGTTCAACGTGACTCGCATAGGTCATTTCGCTTCCCGCGCGTGACGCCACAAAGAGGTTGGCTCAAGGAGTCGGCTATTCAGACACGTCCGCGTCAAGACGCATGCGCCGAATATCGCGCGAAGGGGGCGAGCCAAACAGTCGCTTATATTCCCGGCTGAATTGCGAGGCGCTTTCGTAGCCGACAAGGTTGCTGGCTTCGCCTGCGTCGAAAGCCTGGTTCAACATCAATTGCCGAGCCTCTTGCAGGCGCATTTGCTTTTGGAACTGCAGAGGACTCATACCGGTGATATCGCGAAAGTGCTGACGGAACGTTGATGGAGTCATGTGCGCGTGAGCGGCCAGGTCATCCAGATTCAAAGCTTGTTTGAAATTCTTCCTGAGCCAGGAAAGGGTTTGGGCCATTCGCTGACGCGGCGTGCCATCGGCAATGATGTGGCGAAGTTGGGAACCTTGGGGACCAGCTAACAAACGGACGACGATTTCTTGCTGAAGCAGTGGCGCAAGTGGGCTTACCAATTGCGGCTCGTCCAGTAGCCGTACCAGTCGCAAAAACGCATCGAATAAAGCAGGCTCCAGCTTGTGGACAGAGATTGGCTCATAGGCGGTCTCGGGCGAAGACGGCAACTCCATCTCATAGGCCACTTGCGCAATCTGGCGAATGTCCAGCTTCAGCATCATACCCAGCAGTGGTTCGCTGCGAGATGCCCGCGTGACGTGGGCAGTCACTGGCATGTCGAAAGTCGACAGCATCAATTGGCCAGGCCCGTAATTGTGCACCTTGTCGCCGACCATGATTTGCTTGTAGCCCTGGGTAATGACGCCTATGCCCAGGTTATAGATGCAAGGCATCGGCTCGCTAACGCCATGACGGCGATGCATCGTCAGCGCGGGAAGCGCTGTAGTGAAATCACCGTCCGTGCTGGCAAAGCGCTGAATCGCGGCGGACAACTCTACTGCCTGAGGGACATTTGCGGTTTTAGATCCCTGATCGCCGTGCATTTGGTAATTTCCTTAGCTAACTAAACGGAAAATGGTAGCAGCAGGCGCCGCTGGAAGTTGTAGCCCCCCTGAAATTTCCGTCTTTTAGGTAAAAAAATCTAAGAATCAGGCAATTTGGTATTGGTTGTAATGCAGTCCACTAGATGCAAGCCATGCCCGACCGTTATTGCCTGGCCGTCCAGCATCGCAAGATCATTCGCCTCCCGCGTCCCTAATTGCCGAATCCGATTAATCAGGCAAGTAATCATAACTTTTGTGCAAACAGTCGAGACGTTGCTCACCTACTCTTAAGCATCTGCGTGGACAACAAAGTGGTGATTGCATCATCAGAAATTGCGCCGTGGGTTATCCATTGGCTGTCACCGGATCAATCAAGAGCGGCGCAAAAAGATGCCGCCTGAATAACCTGGCATGTTCTGGAGAAAGTATCCACCAAGCCGTCTGTCCAACACCGTGAGTTCGCCTGAAGGACCTTTATAATGAAAATAGGACTGATCGCATTATTACTGGCATTGCCTATTTCGGGCACGGCACTGGCTGACAGCGCAGGCAGTTCCATGCCTCCGGCAGGTAGTGTCAGTAAAGCCGAGGGGTTAAAGGCTTGGCAGCGGATTGAAGCCGTGGTGACTCACCCGCGCTGCGCCAACTGTCACGTCGGCCCCAACAATATTCCAATGTGGACCATCGCCAGTGAGAACAAGACCCGCCCGCACGGCATGAATATCCACGCGGGTGACTCTCGAATAGGCGTTGAAACAGTGTCTTGCGTTGCTTGTCACGCAAGTTCGGACACACCAAACGTTGCCCCCAACATGCCGCCGCATGTGGGTCTTCCCTGGCAGCTCGCCCCAGTGGCGTTCGAGTGGTTCGCAAAGACCGGCGCGGAGATTTGTACCCAGTTGCGCGACCCCAAGCGTAATGGGGGACGTGATGCCGCTGGCCTGGTTGAGCACCTTCATCATGACGCAAAGATAAAGGGCTTTATTCCCTGGGCCTGGGTTCCTGGACCTGGGCGCTCTACACCGCCTGGCAGTTTCGAGACGCACGTGCAGGACATGACCGTGTGGGGTGCTGCAGGCCAGCCTTGTCCCGAATGATGAACATATTGATGTGCTGCCAAACAGTTTTTGGCGAGCGATCTGCGAGTGTCTGGCATTCGCCCTTTAAACAGCCTTCGGGCAAACGCTTCGCAAGGCTGGCCTGGCGCCAGCCATTTAAACACCTACGGGTCGGAGGATTTCATGATCACGCTTAATATCAATAACAAGGACCTGCGTGTCGACGTTGCCCCCGATACGCCTCTGCTGTGGGTGCTGCGCGATAGTTTGCAGCTTACCGGTACCAAGTTCGGCTGCGGTATGTCCCTGTGCGGGGCGTGCACTGTTCACCTTAATGGTCAGCCCGTCCGCTCTTGCGTTACACCTGTCTCGGCAGCAGTCGAGGCGAAGATCGTCACGATTGAAGGTGTCGGCGAGACCCCGACCGGTAAGGTAGTTCAGGAGGCCTGGCAACGGCTCGACGTGGTGCAGTGTGGTTACTGCCAGTCAGGTCAGATCATGAGCGCTGTGGCTTTGCTGCAAACCAATCGCTCACCTTCAGATACCGACATCGATCGAACAATGGGTGGCAATGTCTGCCGCTGCGCAACCTATGTACGCATTCGCGCGGCCATCCATGATGCTGCCAAGTCGCTGGCTTGAGCAACGAGGTAATGAATATGATCCGGTCTATCGAGAACGAAAGTCGTCGCCGCTTCCTCAAAGGTACAGCAGGCCTCACTTTGGCCGTTTATATGCCTTGGTCGCTGGCTGACAGCACCGCGCGCGTGGGAAAGAAGGAGGGAGAGTTTGAACCCAACGCTTTCTTGCGCATAGGCGAAGATAATGTCGTCACCGTCATCTCCAAACATTTGGAGATGGGACAAGGCGCTTACACTGGTCTGGCCACTTTGGTTGCTGAGGAGTTGGATGCAGACTGGGCGCAAGTCCGTGTTGAAAGCGCCCCGGCAGAGTCGCGTTACAAAAATTCGCTATTGGGTATTCAAGGTACCGGTGGCAGCAGCTCCATCGCCAACTCTTGGGAACAACTGCGCATGACCGGAGCTACCGCTCGCGCCATGCTGGTATCGGCCGCGGCTTGGCTGTGGAAAGTGCCGGCGCAAGAAATCGAAGTGGTAGATGGGGTACTGCGGCATGCTGCGTCGGGTAAGCAGGCAACATTCGGCCAACTTGCCAAGCTCGCCGCCGATCAGCCGGTCCCGGCCCAGGTCAAGCTCAAAGATCCCAGTGCATTCAAACTGATCGGTCGGCAGCAGTTGGCGCGTAAAGACTCGGCTGACAAGGTCAATGGCAAGGCGATCTATACCCAGGACATTCACTTGCCCGGCATGCTAACGGCTGTGGTTGCTCATCCGCCGCGCATTGGCGCCAAGGTGAAATCCTTTGATGCCAAGGCGGCGCTTGCCATCCCTGGAGTGGTACATGTGGTGCAGATCCCCAGCGGCGTCGCTGTTGTGGCGAAAGACACCTGGAGCGCAAAGAAGGGGCGTGACGCAGTAGCGATCCAGTGGGACGAGAGTGGTGCGTTCAAGCAAAGCTCCGAGCAGTTGTTCAAGCGCTACCGTGAGTTAGCCAAAACGGAGGGTACGGTTGTCCGCAACGATGGTGATGTTAATACCGGTCTTGCGGGCGCAACGCGTACGTTGGAAGCGGAGTACGACTTTCCCTTTCTTGCCCACTCGGCCATGGAGCCGATGAACTGCGTGGTCGCCCTGACTAAGTACGGTTGTGAAACTTGGCATGGTGCGCAAATGCAGTCACATGTGCAGACGGTGTTGGCCGATCTGTTCGGCCTGGAACCGGAGCAGGTTCGGGTCCACACGCTTTACGCCGGTGGCAGTTTCGGCCGGCGGGCTAGTAAAGATGCTGATTACGTTTTGGAAAATGCCCATATCGTCAAAGCTATCGGTGGGAAGGCGCCGGTAAAACTGGTGTGGTTACGCGAAGACGACATGCAGGCCGGCCACTACAGACCGATGTACCATCATCGCCTGACTGCCGGGCTAGATGAGCAAGGCAAACTGGTGGCCTGGCAGCACCGCTTGGTCGGTCAATCCGTGTTCGCAGGATCACCTTTCGCTGCGTTTATTAAGGATGGCATCGACTCCACATCGGTAGAGGGAGGGTCGACGCTTCCTTATCGAATCCCCAATCTGCGTGTTGATCTGCATACCCCAAGCGATATTCCAGTACCCATACAGTGGTGGCGGGTAGTGGGACATTCCCATAACGCTTTCTCCACTGAGTGTTTTTTTGACGAGCTCGCTCAGATGGCGGGACAGGATCCAGTGGCCTGGCGCCTGGCAATGCTCGAAGGGCATTCACGTCACATCGAAACGCTCAAGTTGGTGGCGCAAAAGGCTGCCTGGGACACGCCGTTGGCAGCTGGCAAGCAGGGTGAACGTCGTGGCCGGGGAGTGGCTCTGCACGAAGCCTTTGGCTCTGTGGTGGCGCAAGTGGTCGAGGTTACGGTGCAAAGCGACGGCAAATTCAAAGTGGACCGTGTGGTTTGCTCGGTGGAATGCGGCATTGCGGTCAACCCGGATGTAATCCGTGCTCAGGTCGAGGGCTCCGTTGGCTTCGCTCTTTCAGCGGCCATGCACGAAGCGATTACCTTGACCGACGGTAAGATTGATCAATCCAACTTCCATAACAACGAACCGCTGCGCATCTATGACATGCCTAAGGTCGAGGTACATATAGTGCCGTCGGCAAGCCCGCCAAGCGGTATCGGTGAGCCGCCCGTTGCGCCTCTCGCGCCGGCGCTGGTGAACGCCTTGGCTGCGGCGACCGGCAAGCGTATTCGGCGCTTGCCTATCAGTGACCAGTTGTCGGCTTGACCATGCAGCATTTGGACTTGCAGGTTATTGAGCAAGCGTTGACCTGGACCCGCAGTGGCGAGGATGTTTGGCTGTGCACAGTGCTCGCCACTTTCGGGTCCTCTCCGCGAGGGCCAGGTTCCTGGCTCGTGGCCCGCAGCGATGGGCGCTACGTTGGCTCACTGTCGGGTGGCTGTGTCGAGGAGGATTTCCTTGAACGCTTGCAGGAGGGTGAGTTCGGGGATCGTATTCAGGTCGTGCGTTACGGGGATGCCCACGGTGGACCACGGGATTCGCGAATCACTCTGCCTTGCGGTGGAATATTGAAAGTGCTGATCGAGCGTCTGCCGGCCGACCCGGCGACACTGGACCAGTTGGAGATCATGCGTTCGACACTGCGCGGGCAGCGCCATCTGCTGCGTTGTGTCAACTTAAGCAGCGGCGATGCCCGTTTCGAGGTCGACGACGGCCTTGGCCCGCGGGTAGTTGAACAGGTCGAAAGTGAAATCGTGCATTTGCGGATCGGTCCGGCTGCGCGCCTGATCATCGCAGGTATGTCGCCGGTATCGGTGGCGTGCGCCGAGTTCGCCCGCACGCTTGGTTTCGAAGTCATCCTTTGTGACCCACGGGAGGAAGCTCTAGTAGGTGTCGAGCTACCCGGCATAGAGGTTAAAACTATCTTGCCGTCGATGTTCATCAGTGCCGGCGGATGCCATGCTGCCACTGCCGTAGTGGCGCTGACCCATGATCCGCGCATCGACGACTTGGCGATGATGGAGGCTGTAGGCACGTCGGCCTTCTACATCGGCGTCATGGGTTCGCTACAAACCTCTAAGCTGCGCGCGGAGCGACTGCGCCGTATCGGGAGGTTAAGCGACAAGCAAATTGCTCGACTGCACATGCCGATAGGGTTGTCCTTGGGCAGCAAGACGCCTGCCGAGATCGCACTGGCGGTGATGGCGGATATCATTCGAGTCCAGCGTGGAAGGTCACGCGATGCGCTCTGAACCGATCGTCGATGGGCAAGGGCGGCGTTTGGGAAACCTGCGTCTGAGCCTGACCAGCGCATGTAATTACGCGTGCATCTACTGTGTGGCTGATGGCAAACGGCTTCAGGCTCGCAACGATAGCTTGTCGCTGGACAAGTTGTTGCTGGCGGTGGAATACCTGAAAACCGTAAACCCACTGGGGCGCCTGAGGATCACCGGCGGCGAGCCGCTGATCAGCCCTTTGTTCGATGGCTTTCTCGGGGCAGTAGGGCGGCTGGGCTTCGAAGATGTATCGCTGACCAGCAATGGTCAATTACTGTCGCGCAAGCTTCCTCTGTTATTGGCGGCTGGCGTCAAGCGTATCAACATTTCGCTCGAGACACTGGATGCAGAGGCTTTCCAGCGCATCGCCCGGGGTGGGGATCTGGCCACAGTACTCGATGGCATTGACCAGGCCCTGGAGGCTGGTTTGCAGGTAAAAATCAACATGGTGCCGCTTCGTGGGCACAACCATGATCAGATCTTACCTCTACTTGAGTACTGTCTGGCCCGGGGGGTGGAATTGCGCTTCATCGAGTTGATGCGCATGGGGCATCTGGCGCGCGATGATGAAACTTTTCGTCGGCAGTTCTATGGCATGGCCGAGATTCTTGAGGTTATCGGTCAGCACCATCCGTTCAGCGCAGTACCGAGTGCGCCCAGCGCCACGGCATTGCGCTTCAATATACCGGGGCGAGGTGACTTCGGCGTGATCGCCAACGCCAGCGCGCCTTTTTGCTGCAGTTGTAACCGAGTGCGCCTAAGTTCGAGCGGGTGGCTGCATGGGTGCCTTTCCTCCAGCCAAAGCCATTACTTGGGCGATGCCCTTGAACTTCCACGCGATCTTGCCTTGTCACGTATTCGCGAATTGTCGAGGCACGCCTTACTGGACAAACAACCGACTCATTTCACGGGCGACCTCATGATCATGAAAGTCATTGGTGGGTAATAAGCAATGATCCCTGAAACTGAATCGCCACCTCGGGTATGGGTAATACGCAGCATGGTTTCTGCCCGGGCTAGGAGCCAGGGCCTGCTAAGTGGTATACGGGCGATCGAGCACGCGGATGCATTGTCAGCGGCGAGCTTTCTTAGTGACATGCCCTGGATCACTGGCGACACTCTGCATCATCTCGTGTCAGTAGTCTCGCCTGAACGCATAGTTATTCCGACATTTAGGAGGGTGCAAGGGGCTAATTTCTTGTTAAAGCGGCAGTTCTGGCAAACGTTAAAGTTGCTTGCTGAGGACTTCGATGAAAAAGACCAATTGCAGGTGGCTCCGCACCCTGTATGGCCCCCAGAACTAAGCGATATCGATTCCCGGCGGCGTGTCGAAATCGAAGAGTTCATCGAATGGTGATCACGCCTTTAGAATTTTCATCGTTCGCTTAGCTGTACAAGTACGACGTTCTACCTTTTTTAAGCTGGTTAAATGCGAATAAAAACATCCAAGTCTACAAGCTACACATCGAGCAATATTCATCTCTGAAGCTTTTCTGTAGAGCTCCTTTGGAAAGAGATGAATCTTTAGCGCCCCTCGGGGCGCTCTTTTTACCTAGTCGGTGGAAAATATATCTACTCATGGTGCCTGCAGTTTTACATATCCCTTCTAAGCGCAAGTCCTCGCCTGGAAAAACGAATCGCAGATACCCACCCGCGTCGCCATGGTGCTTCCCGAACTGCTCCAACTGCCTGACAAAGAGCGGAAGAGCTGGCAGCGGTATATGGCCGAGCCAGAATAGCTGGACTGGCTTGCGAGGCAGCATGCACTACAATCAAAAAGCCTAGGCGGAGTGACGAAATATAGGCGCCGGAGGAGTGGACACAAATGCAAAAGAATACTGAAAGGCTGACAATCTTGATTGCCCCATCGACTAAACAGCGTCTGGAGCAGGTCGCGGAAGAAGAAGACAAAACAACGTCGCAAATCATTCGGAGGCTGATAAAGCTATACCTCATAGAAGCCGAAACTCGGAGGTTGACCGGTGAGCCGGAGTAATTTTCTTTCGGGCAAGATCGCGTTGGAGTTACATATAGGAATACTCGGCCGCTTGGCCCCAAAAACTGTACTGCTCATCAAGGATGGAACTATCTATGGAAGTGGCCTCAACTCATCCAGAGTATTTTTCGCATGTGCGCACGATTATCGGCATGGTCTTGGGCCTAAGCCTTGCGCGACTGGTAAACGGCCTGACACGCTTCGTACAGCACCCAGGAATAATTAAAGTTTATCCTGTCCACCTTGGGTGGGTGATATTCCTCTTCATCACGATCGTGCACTTTTGGTGGTACGAATTCCATTTGTCGCGGATCCCTGTCTGGACATTCCCACTCTATGGGTTCCTGCTTTTCTACGCGATGGTGTTTGCAGCGCTCACGGCATTATTGTTTCCCGACCAAATGTATGAGTACAAGGGATTCGAGGACTACTTCGAGCAGCGCAAGCGCTGGTTTTTCGGACTACTTGCCTTTGCGTTTTTGCTAGATGTTGGAGATACATTAATAAAAGGCGAGGATTACCTGTACTCACTCGGGGTCGAGTACTTGATCCGACAGATTGCGTTCGTCCTCCTTTGCATAATTGCAGTAGCAATCACTTCAAAGAAACTCCAGATGGTTTTGGTGCTCGCGGCCATTACTTATCAGGTGAGTTGGATCTTGAGGCTTTATGTCATCCTTTGACAAGGCACGCACCCGCGTGTCTCCCACGGGCGCCGCAAGCTTCGATCTGCACGCGGCGGCCCGGTAAACCACCGGTTTGAGAGCCCAAGTACCCGTGGCCTGATATGGTTCTCCACCGGGTTGTAGTCGATGGGCACGGCCTCGTCTTCCGGGTAGCGCGTCAGCGCTACCCAGCGTTTAAGTCTGTAACCCAGGGTGTTGGCCGTTGCTGATCCATTGGGCATCTGATCGAGGCTAGGCGAGAAAGTCATGCCGCAGGTTGTGCCAGAGTAGGAGTCGATCAGCGGCGATAAGCTGATACCGGCATAAGTTTGCCGGTATCTCTTTTACTGCCGCATCAGGAGAATCCAGTCACCGCATGGGGTACATATGGGGCCTCAAGGCGTTTGACTTCCTCTTCGCTCAGTACCAACTCCAGCGCAGCGATTGCGTCGTCAAGTTGGGTTGCTTTAGAGGCGCCAACGATAGGTGCTGAGACGCCACGCTTGGCTAACACCCATGCCAACGCAATTTGCGCCATAGGCACGCCTCGTTCCCCAGCAATCTGCTCAACAATGTCAATCACCCGACCGTCTTCGACTTCAGTAGCCTGGTAAAACGACTGCCCTGAGAGATCGGTTTTGGTGCGCTCGGTCTGCTGGCCGTATGGTCTGGTCAGCCTGCCGCGTGCCATCGGACTCCATGGCATCAACCCCACGCCCTGATCGAGGCAGAATGGGATCATTTCCCGCTCTTCTTCTCGATACACCAGGTTCAGATAGTTCTGCATGGACACAAACTTGCTCCATCCGTTTGCCATGGCGACCTGCTGTGCTTTAGCGAACTGCCATGCATACATGGATGAGGCGCCGATGTACCTGGCTTTGCCTGCTTTGACGATGTCATGCAGGGCCTCCATCGTTTCTTCGATAGGCGTGTCGTAGTCCCAACGATGAATCTGGTACAGGTCGATGTAGTCGGTGCCCAAGCGAATCAGGCTCGCATCAACGCCGGCCATGATGGCTTTACGAGAAAGACCTTTCTCGTTTGGCTTTGCGGAGCCTTCCCATTCCCTCATGTTTGCCGGGAAAAATACCTTCGTGGCGATTACGGTCTCTTCTCGACGTGTGAACTCCTTCAGCAGCTTGCCAACGATAATTTCCGACGTTCCAGCGGAGTAGCTGTTTGCTGTGTCAAAAAAGTTGATCCCTTGCTCCACTGCGTGCTTGATGATCGGTCGGCTTGCTTCCTCACCCAATGTCCAGGGATGCATGCCAGCATCAGGATCACCGAAGGTCATGCATCCAAGGCACAGTCTGGAAACATCAAGGCCCGTACTACCAAGTTTCACGTACTTCATAAACCCTCCAGCAGATCGTTAATTGGGTAGTCAAGATACGCAAAAACCGAGCAAGCTCGGTTTCCATATCATTGCGTGTTTAGACTTTAAAATCGGTCGAGATAGACAGCTCTTTCCATTCAGCCAATTCAGCGTTCACAAAACGATTCTTCTCGCCAACGATGGCTACCGTGTCACTACCCATCGTCAAACGCTGTGGAGGGTTAGGTGCATTGACCAGCGTCAACATGGCTTCTGCAAACTTCAATGGATCACCGGACTGCGCGTGGTTAGCGCCCTCAGCAAACTGCCGCATTTTACCGACCGTCTCATCGTAGTCAGACAGCTCCAGCGCGGTCTTGATCAACGACTGCTCATCAAGAAAGTCGGTGCGGAAGAAACCGGGCTCAACGACCGTCACTCGAATTCCCAGAGGTGCCAATTCCTGATGCAGTGCCTCGGTAATGCCTTCCACAGCAAACTTGGTGGAGCAGTACACACCCCAACCGATAAACGACTGATATCCGCCTACAGAGGAAATATTGATGATGTGCCCGCTACGTTGCCGACGCAGGTGCGGCAGAACAGCGCGCGTCACGTTGAGCACACCGAAGACGTTTGTGGCGAACAGGCGTTCCGTCTCTTCAGCACTGGTTTCTTCAACGGCGCCCAACACGCCAAAGCCGGCGTTGTTGACGACCACGTCGATCTGGCCAAATCGCTTGATACCTTCGGCAACAGCCTGATGTGCTTCTTCTTCACTGGTTACGTCCAGGCGTACAGCCAACAGATTCGGGTGATCTCCCAAGCGACTGGTAATGTCTTGAGGCTTGCGAGCGGTAGCGATGACTGCATCACCAGCACGCAGAGCTTGTTCTGCGATGAGTGTGCCAAAACCACGAGAAGCGCCTGTAATGAACCAAGTACGCATATTAACTCCTCCTGCCAGTAGCCCGTGCGGCATTGCCGGGCCTTACTGATAAGTTGACGCAACTTTAAATGTGCATTACTGATGTGTTAATACCATGAAGGTTACTTGACTCTGTGAAAGCGGCTCACAAATGAAATCTCCATCTCCCGCCGATTTATCGATCTTTTTGAGCATCGCTCAGCATCTAAACCTGAGTAGAGCGGCGATAGATCTTGGCCTTACCCCCTCAGCATTGAGCCATTCGCTGCGAGTACTGGAGAGTCGTCTCGGCGTGCGCTTATTCAATCGGACGACTCGTAGCGTCGCCCTTACGGAGGCGGGGGAGCGGCTGTACATTCGTTTGCGGCCTGCGTTTCGAGATATCGATGATGCCCTTGAAGATCTCAATAGCTTTCGTGACAAGCCTTCTGGCAGTTTGCGCATCACCGCAGGACGCCAAGCTTGCGAATTGGTGCTGCTCCCAATTGTTAGCCCGTTTCTCCAGCAGTACCCGGATATCAGAGTAGAGATTGTCGAAAGTGATGCGTTTGTAGACGTAGTAGCTGGAGGGTTTGACGCTGGGGTGCGCTTCGGTAATCGTCTAGAAGCAGACATGGTTTCTCTGGCTATTGGGCCCAACATGCGGTCAATTGTTGTGGGGGCACCTTCGCTTTTCGAACGCCATGCTGCGCCGCAAAAACCCGAGGATTTGCATCGGCTCCCCTGTATTCGCCATCGATTTCCCAGTGGCTCGATTTATCGCTGGGAATTCGAGCGGGGGGGAATCGCCCAAGAAATCGAAGTTAACGGTCCACTCACTCTGGGTGACGTCAGCCTTATGCTCGGACCAGCCATAGATGGGCTGGGGTTGGCTTATGTCTTTGAAGGCATGGTGACTGAGTATTTAGCAGATGGGAGACTGAAACAGGTCTTAGCCGATTGGTGCCCATACTATCCAGGGTTGCACTTGTACTACCCTGGCCGGCGACATACTCCCGCTCCGCTAAAGGCATTTATTGAATTCACTCGCTCTACCCGCCAGATCAAAAATTTATAGCGTTATTATTTTTTCCAACGACCTCTGTAGTTGGCGTTCCTGGACGGAATTGTCAGGATTTCAGAGGCGCCAGAAGATCGCTTCAAGTCTACAAATTGAGGTGATCGGATAGCGCTCGACGGCGGTTTGGGAGCGGCAGCGTATGACTTTTCCGAGAAGTGGCTGTTGGACTTCAGCCTGGGGCATCCTTTTCAAACCATCCAAAGCATGCCCTCAGATTTGCCCCCAATGTAGCAATCCACTGGAAGTGAATGGATCTCCATGGCCTATGAAAAGCCAGAAATGATCAGCTAAACAGCCTGCCCGACAACGCCTAAAGACTCTCAGGGTCGCCGAAGAACATCTGTATCCGCGACCGCAACCAGCGCTCCCCCGGATCATTGTCCTGCGAACCACGCCACGCCATATGCAATTCAAAACTGCGCACAGGCAACGGCGGGTCTTCAGCACGCAGGCCGCCGGCGGCGGTCAGGGCTTCGGCGGTGTAGTCGGGCACGGTTGCGAGGATGTCGGTGCCCGCCAGCAGGGTGCCCAGGCCGTTGAATTGCGGGACGGCCAGCACCACATGGCGCTTGCGATCGAGTTTTTCCAACTCTTCATCAATAAACCCGCTGAGGTCGCCGGCAAACGAGACCAGGGCGTGGGGGCGGGCGCAGAAGTCGTCCAGGCTCAGGGAGCCGGGCACGCTGTCGGCGCGCAGCAGTTTGGGCAGGCTGCGGCGCAGCAGCTTGCGTTTGGCGTTGGCCGGCAGGTCGGCGGTGTAGCTGACGCCGATGGAGATTTCCCCGGAAGCCAGCAGGCCTGGCATCAGGATGTAATTGACGCGGCGGATCACCAGCACAATGCCCGGCGCTTCGGCGCGCAGGCGCTTGAGCAGGGGGGGCAGCAAGGCGAACTCGACATCGTCCGACAGGCCGATGCGAAACACTGCGGTGCTGGTGGCCGGATCGAATTCGGCGGCGCGGCTGACGGCGGTGGAAATCGAATCCAGGGCCGGCGAGAGCAGGGCGAAAATCTCCACCGCCCGGGCCGAGGGTTCCATGCTGCGCCCGGTGCGCACGAACAGCGGATCATCGAACAACCCGCGAAGGCGCGACAAGGCGGCGCTGATGGCCGGCTGGCCGAGGAACAACTTCTCGGCAGCGCGGGTCACACTGCGCTCATGCATCAAGGTTTCGAATACGATCAACAGGTTCAGGTCGACACGACGCAGGTCGTTACGGTTCATCTTGTGTCCTGGCAGATTCAGCGAACTTGACGTGAGCGGCCACATGATAACAATGGCCGGCATGAATCTTACGGGGAAAGGCTGGTACTCTGCACCGGCTAATTCAGATTTCCTACGCTGCCTGGGGTATTTTCCGAGGTGGCGGAATCAATGACAGACATGACGACTATTAATGGCGACTGGTGGCCTTGCCCCGAAAGCCCAGATAAAGTTCATGGCATTAGAGGTTACTTTGGCGAGGTTTGCGATGTCCCGCACGATCCGTTTTCACAAGTTTGGTCCGGCCGAGGTGCTCAAGTGCGAAGAGCATGAAGCCACGTTGCCCGCACCGGGCGAAGTGCAGGTGCGTGTCGAAGCGATTGGCATCAGCTGGTACGACATTCTCTGGCGGCAGAACCTGGCGTCTTCCCATGCGCGCTTGCCGTCGGGCCTTGGCCATGAAATGGCCGGTGTGGTGGTGGCAGTGGGCGAGGGCGTTGAAGACCTGGCCATTGGCGACAAGGTTGCCAGTTTTCCGGCCGAAAGCCCGAATGACTATCCAGTGTACGGCGAACTGATTGTCCTGCCCCGTTCAGCCCTGACCCGTTACCCGGATGTCTTGAGCCCGGTGCAGGCCAGTGTGCATTACACGCCGTTGTTGATTGCCTACTTTGCCTATGTCGATTTGGCGCGGGTCAAGCCCGGTCAATTCGCCCTGGTCACGGATGCCAGCCATTGTGCCGGGCCTTCGTTCGTACAATTGGGCAAGGCCCTGGGGGCGCGGGTGATTGCCGCCACCAAGTCGCCGGACGAGCGTGAATACCTGCTGTCCCTGGGCGCGGAAAAGGTCATCGTCACTGAAGAGCAGGACTTGCTGATGCAAATCAACAAGTTCACCGATGGACGCGGTGTGGATGTGGTGTTCGACGGCCTCGGTGGCCCCCAGATGTCGCTGTTGGGCGATGTGCTCGCACCCCGTGGCAGTCTGGTGTTGTATGGCTTGCAAGGTGGCAACCAGACCCCGTTCCCGGCCTGTGCCGCGTTCCAGAAAAACATCCAGTTCTTTGTGCACTGCATCGGCAACTTCACCGGCAAGCCGGAGTTGGGCATTGCCCAGGACCAGGCCGCATTGCAACGGGCCCTGCGCGAGATCAACCAGTTGACCGCCGACGGCATGCTGGTGCCGCTCAAGACCCGAGTGTTTGCGTTCAGCCAGTTCGTCGAAGCCCATCGCTATATGGACGAATGCCCATGTCGCGAGCGGGTGGCGTTGCAGGTTGAAGCCGTTTGATCTGTGGGAATGTTCGTAAACGGACATTTCGCCGGTGTTTGCCATGGGGCAAATACGCCATTTAGAAGGACAGGATCTCCGCACCTGCTGAATCTGCCGCCGGGATTCTTCCCCTGCAAAACCTGCCTTTAATGCCGCCGCTGCCCTGAATCCCAGAGCAGCGGCGTTTTACATGGGCACTGCGGTAAACACCGGCTCGCCAAACTGCACTGGTTTTTGCGCCGAGTCTGTATCTTTTAATCATCAAACAAGCGCTGATAATTGCCCAGTCACTTTCATCTCAAGGACTGAGCAATGATTGCAGAAATCAAATCCAAACAGCAGTTCGCTGTAACTAACAAGTCGTCTTGTATACCGGCTCAAGGACGTTGGCCTGTAGAGAGAGGCTTAAGGTGCGCGCGAACTGAATCCCGACCTTGCCCTGTACTGCATATGTCAGATCATTCTTTAATGTTTGAATTAAAGACTAGTAGGAAGTTGTAAGACCGTTCCTAAGGCGGTCATTGGGCCGCTGTAGGGGCTTTCTTCAGCAGGTGGTGGCATCTTCGTCGGGATGTTCCAACTGGCGTTTTGTTGTGCGGTGCTAACATTTAGCTATCAGCTTTAATCGCAACAGACGTCAACTCTAAGCAAACAGCAGATCGGACAGGCACGCGCAACTGCTTGCTCGGAACTGACAGTTAACCTCAGGTAGTAAAGCTATGAGCGCTATTCACGAACAAGCCATGAATTATGTTTACCAGCAGGTATTGCAACGGTTGCAGGGCTACTTCTCGCGAGCGGAGCGCACCGCACTTCAGTTATTGATTCAGCGGTTGATTGTAGCGGCAGGTGGCATCGAGCAGATCGGCGACTACAAAGTACTGGTCACCCACGGGGGCGGCAAAGGCAGCAGTTACGCACTGGCCTTCTTGCGCGCCGCCCAATTGACCATCGCCGGCCGGGCGCCGAGGAGTTTTCAATTGCGAGTCGCCACCCTGCGCCATACCGGGATGACGCAAGCGGCGCTGGACAGCATTCATCGGGGCTACAGTGCGTTGTTTTTCCACGACGACCCCAGGGTCGAGCTGCTGATGGTGGAAAACCAGGAAGTTCTGCCCTTCAACCACCTGCGCCCCGCTTCAGCAGCGGGCCAGGATATCGGCCGGCGCAACATGTTGATGATCGGGCATAAGCGTTCAGGGGATATCCGCGCCAGCGTGTGCAACGACAGATACTTGTCCCTGGGGGATTTCTATCGCCGTATCACGGCATGGGACGGTGGGGTGCACGCCCTGGTCAGCAGTGATTCGCCGCGCCAGCAGAACCAATACCTGGCGTGGCTGTTCAGGACCACCCGCGCTGCAGGCATGAAAGGCCACGCCGGCCAGCCACTGGCGCTCAATGCCCTGTTTTGCCGGATGGATGATTGCAGCGCCGGCTATTACCGCGATGTCTATGGCGAACATTACGCGTCGGAGGATAACGCTTCCAAAGAGGTGCATCGTCACCTGACCTATATCGGCGTCGCCGATCTGTTACGCGCGGCCGGGCAGGATTTCACGGCACTGCTTTACGATTTTATGGGTTACAAACAGGATGAATTCGCCTTTCAGTTCAGCACCCCGGCCTACGCCAACCCCTTGCTGATGGCGCATATGCATGGCCTGCAGGCTGAAGTGCTGCTGGGCCTTGATTATCGAGAGGGCGTCACGCGCTTTATCGAACACGCCAGCGGCTTTATGCGCCGTAAAAAAATCCCCGAATTGCTGATTGCCCAAGCCGGCACCAAGGATGGGCGCATGCTGGCGGCGACCTACGCCCGCGAGTTCTTTGGCCTGGAGGAGAGCCAACTGGTGTGCCTGTTGTTTTCACCGTTTATCCAGCAAGGACAGCGGCTGGAAGCCTTCTTGCGTCGCTGTCACCCGGGCATGCTGGTGGTGCTGCCCGAACTGCACAAAGCCCTTGAGGGCAAGGCGTCGGCAGAGCTGATCCAGCATTGGATGGTCGATACCAGCGGTTTGCCCCTGGCGCTTTTGCAGCATTTGTACGGCACCCATGTCGCGGCCAATGCGGCCTGTATCAATGTCGAGGAGCCGGCCACAGGACCGTGCGGCGTAACAGGGTACTGAGGGTGGTTGCGCGACGGCAGCCGTTGCTCGGGCAGGAATCCTCATGAGGGACGATAAACAGGCAGACTTCGCCTATCAGGCGGTGTATCGCTACATGATCAACCTGATCAATGAAGTGGGCACCGAAGGCCGGGTCAAGCTGCCGTCCTTGCGACACCTGGCAGAGCGGTTGAATGTGTCGATTTCCACCATTCAGTACGCCTACTCGCTCCTGGAAAAGGAGGGCAGGGTGTACTCGGTAGCCAAGTCCGGCTACTACGCCTTGCCCATTGCCGGTAGCACTGCGTGCTGTACCACGGGGGATTTGCTGGAACGCTTGTATGTAGGGGCACGCAGGCCGGGGATGTTGGTACTCAGTGCCGATGAGCCGGCACAGCTGTTGTCCCTGGACGCGCCGCTGCTGCAACTGGAGCGTGAACTGGTGCGCCAGTATCCGCGCCAGTTGCAACCCTATTCCCAGCCGTGTGGTATCTGGGAACTGCGTGCGGCACTGGCGGCGCGCTATACCCGTTCGCCCACACGTTGCTGGCAGGCGGATGACGTGTACATCGGCGCGGACCTGCGAGGTGTCCTGGCCATTCTGATCGAAGTGCTGGCGCTCAAAGGGGCGGCGGTGTTGGTGGAGTCGCCATGTGACTGGCTTATCCTGCGCCTGTTGCAAGATGCCGGAGTGCGTGTGATCGAGTGGCCATGCAACGAGCAGGGCAGGCTCGATCCTGCGTATCTGGAGCAGCAACTGCGGACCGAGGGGGTGCAACTGGCGCTGCTGTCCTCGACTCCAGGCCTTGCCACGGGCAACGCCTTGAGTGTGGCGGATCAGGCGCAGGTGGCCAGGTTACTGGAGCAATATGACTGCTGGCTGCTGGAAAACGACACCCATGGCGGGCTGGCGTTTGAGGCGTGCACCCGCTACCTGCGGGACCTGGTGAACCCCGAGCGGCTGATGGTGTTTTCCAGTTTCGAGAAAGCCATGGGCCCGGAGGCGCCCTATGGTTATCTACTCTCGCGGCACCTGAGCACGCCCTTGCAGCGTCAGTTCCTGTTGCGTGCGTTTCGTTTATCGTCCATTCGCCAGCGTGCGATTGCCCGGCTTTACCACAGTGGCCGCTTTGACCAGCACTTGGATGATTTGCGCATGGTGCTCAAGGAGCACGCTGCAGCGATGCAGGCACGCCTGGCCCAGCATCTGGGCGAGCGCGTGACGTACCGGACGCCGCAGGCTGGCGCCACCTTCTGGTTGCGTTCGACCGAGGCCGTGGATATGCGCCGGGTGTTCCAGAACATGCTGGCACGCCAGGTGGTGATCGCCCCGGGCGAGTTGTTCAGCGTGACGGGCCTGTACCAGCAGCACTTTCGCTTGAGCCATGTGGTCAGCACTCATCACAGCCTGGACCTGGTGCTGGAGGAGTTGGCCCAGGCCCTCAGGCAGGGGCAGCACGGATGAATTGGTTTTGTGGGAAATATCACTGATTGTTGTGGGATAGATACCGTCGCGTGGCGGTCGAACACCCAGTAAACTGCATTCCTTTTCCGAATCCTTCTTTTCAGAGGTTTTTGCATGACTCTCAGTCCTTTTGCGGGCAAACCGGCGCCAGCTCAATTGCTGGTGGACATCCCGCGACTGGTGACGGCCTATTACACCGGCCAGCCCGATGCAGCGATCTCCACTCAGCGCGTGGCTTTCGGTACGTCCGGGCACCGTGGCAGTTCTTTTGACTTGAGCTTCAACGAATGGCACGTACTGGCCATCAGCCAGGCCATTTGCCTGTACCGCGAGGCGCAAGGTATCAATGGCCCGCTGTTTGTCGGCCTCGACACCCACGCGCTGTCCACGCCGGCCGGCGCCAGCGCCCTGGAAGTGCTGGCCGCCAACGGTGTGCATGTGATGCTTGCCGAAGGCGATGAATACACGCCGACCCCGGCGATTTCCCACGCCATCCTCTGCTACAACCGTGGCCGCACCAGCGGGCTGGCCGACGGCATTGTCATCACGCCCTCCCATAACCCGCCCCAGAGCGGCGGCTACAAGTACAACCCGCCCAACGGCGGCCCGGCCGATACCCACGTCACCAAATGGATCGAGGCCAAGGCCAACGAACTGCTGGCGGCCAAGCTGGCCGGGGTCAAGCGCATCACCCACGCGCAGGCGCTGAAAGCCGACACCACCCATCGCCATGACTACCTCAACACCTATGTGGCCGATCTGGTGAATGTCATCGACATGGACGCCATCCGCAGCGCCGATCTGCGCCTGGGCGTGGACCCGCTGGGTGGAGCAGGGGTGCGCTACTGGTCGGCCATCGCCGAGCATTACCGTCTGAACCTGGACGTGGTGAATACCGAAGTCGACCCGACCTTCCGTTTCATGAGCGTGGATTGGGATGGCCAGATCCGCATGGACCCGTCCTCCAGCTACGCGATGCAAGGCCTGATCGGCCTTAAAGAACGCTTCGATGTAGCGTTTGCCTGCGACCCCGACCACGACCGCCACGGCATCGTCACTCCGTCGGGCGGGCTGTTGGCGCCGAACAACTACCTGGCGGTGTCGATCGACTACCTGTTCCAGAACCGTCCCCAATGGCGGGCGGATGCTGCCGTGGGTAAAACCGTGGTCAGCAGCGGTTTGATCGACCGCGTGGCCGCACGCATCGGCCGCCGCCTGTACGAAGTGCCGGTAGGCTTCAAATGGTTTGCTGACGGCCTGTTCGACGGTTCCCTGGGCTTTGGCGGCGAAGAAAGCGCGGGCGCTTCGTTCCTGCGCAAGGACGGCAGCGTGTGGAGTACTGACAAGGACGGTCTGATCCCGGCCTTGCTGGCCGCAGAAATGACCTCGCGCAAAGGCCAGGACCCCAGCCAGATCTACCGTGGCCTGACCGACGCCCTGGGCGAGCCGTTCGCCATTCGGGTGGATGCCAAGGCCACGCCGGCGCAGAAGGCGCTGCTGGGCAAACTGGCACCGGAGCAGGTCACGTCCACGCAATTGGCCGGGGAGAGCATCCAGCAGATCCTCAGCCATGCGCCGGGGAATGACCAGGCGATTGGCGGGCTGAAAGTCATGACCGAAAACGGCTGGTTTGCCGCACGGCCGTCGGGCACCGAGGATATCTACAAGATCTACGCCGAGAGCTTTGTTGGCGAAGATCACCTCAAGCGCCTGGTGGAAGAGGCTCAGGTGTTGGTGGATGGCGCCATCACCCCGAACTGACACACAGTTGTAAAAAATGTGGGAGCGGGCGTGCTCGCGATGGCGGTGGATCAGTCAATACATGTGTGACTGACCCATCGTCATCGCGGGCAAGCCCGCTCCCACATTGGTTTTTGAGTCTGGCTCGAGATCAGGCCAGGTCCACCAGCACCACTTCGCTGTCTTCGACCGCCGTCACCCGCAACACCCGCTCATCCTGCACCGCAATGCCGTCACGCGCCTGCGCTCGCAGACCATTGACCTCGATCACCCCGGTCGCCGGCACCAGGTACGCCCGGCGGCCTGCATCCAGGTGATACTCGGCACTTTCCCCAGCCTTCAGATTGGCCGCCACCAGGCGTGCGTCGGCACGGATCCGCAGGCTTTCATGGTCACCGTGCTTGCCGCTGGCCAAGGTCACGAACCCTTCGCGCTCACCCTTGGGAAAAGGTTTGGCGCCCCAGGAAGGGGGCAAGCCCGCTTCATTGGGAATGATCCATATCTGGAAAATCTTGGTTGCCGTGGCTTCCAGATTGTATTCGCTATGGGCGATCCCGGTACCGGCGCTCATCACCTGCACGTCGCCCGCCTCGGTGCGGCCCTTGTTGCCCAGGTTGTCGGCGTGGCTGATGGCACCTTCACGCACATAGGTGATGATTTCCATGTCCCGGTGCGGATGCTGCGGAAAGCCGGTGCCCGGCGCGATGATGTCGTCGTTCCACACCCGCAGGTTGCCCCAGTGCATACGTTGCGGGTCATGGTACTCGGCGAACGAGAAGTGGTGATGAGCATCCAGCCAACCGTGATTGGCGCCGCCCAGGGAGGTAAAAGGTCGAAGTTCAAGCATGATCGTCTCCTGTTGATGGGCCTATCATCCGCCAGGGCATCATCGACAAAAAGCGTAAAAAATGCCTAATTCTCATCAGATTATTCGATTGTTTTTCCAGTCCCAGAACTAGACCCCAGCTTCAGTTCATCGCCTAACTGCATGAAGCCAAAGCAATTGGCTGGAACTGTCGGGGGATTCCGGCGACCATAGGGCCTCTGTTCGCTCAAGCCCCCGCAGGAGTCCGCGTGCCGCAACACACCCCCGATCTGCCTCCCGAACTGCGCCCCCTGGCGCAAATGCCGCTGTTCAAACGCCTGGCTGCGCGGCTGTTTGGCCACGGGTTGACGCGCCTGCGGGCCCAGCATCGTTTTTCGTGGTTGCACGGTCAGGCCGATGGCTTTCGCAGCGGGCATGAGGCCGGCGTGGAGTATGGCTACCAGGAAGGCCGGCGCGATGGCATCGAAGAGGGCCGTCAGGTCCTGTTGATTCGCGACTTCCGTAGCGATGAACACCGCGCCCCGGGCGTGGATGACGGCCTGTTCGACGATTGGCGCCTGCCACTGACCGCCGAACTGAAAAAACGCATCAAAGCCGATGTGGCGCGCCTGCTGCCGGCCCATGCGCAGCCCAGCACGGCGCAGTGGAAGATGATCTTCAGCGATACGCCTTCAACTTCGGTGATTGCCGGGGCCGGGGCTGGCAAATCTACCTCGCTGGTCCTGCGGATCCTGCTGTTGACCCATTACCTGGGCTTTGAGCTGAGCGCCATGACCGTGGTGACCTTCACCCGCGAGTCGCGCCAGGACTTTATCCGCAAGCTCATGGAGATTCTCCACCTGTGGGGCCAACCCCTTGCTTTGAAAGAAGCCCAGGCGGTAGTGCGGACCTTTCACTCGCGCATCCTGCCCATGGTTCGCAGCCTTCCGGGCTTTGAGCGGTTGCAGGCCTTCGAAAACCTGCGCAGCGGCCTCTACGATGACGAGGCCGACAGCAACCCCTTCGACCTGCGCATCAACGATGCCCAGCGCCAGCAGCTCAATGCCTGCTACCACGGCCTCTACGGCCGGCATGCACGTTTTCGCGAGTTGATTGCACCGATGGCCCGCCATGCCTTGCAGCTCAAGGAGCTGGAGCGCGACCACCCGGATGTGCAAAAACGCGTGGCCGTCACCGAGTTGGCGGCCAAGCGCGATGAAGAATTGTGCGATGTGATCGAGGATCTGTGGTTCCGGGCCGGCGCATGGCCGATCAAGGGCATCGAGCCGAACCGCCAGCGTGTTGAAATCAATGGTGCGTCGTTCCATTGCCATGGCTACAGCGCCGAACTGGATGCCTGGGTGGTGCTGGGCTTCGACGCCAGGGAAAACCCACAGATCGCCCGCCCCGGGGCCAAGCTGTCGGTGCGGGCTGAATGGGCGGTCAAGCGCACCCTGTTTCAAGCATTCTGCCGCAAGCCATTGATTTGGTTGGATAACTACGAATCATCCAAGCGCCTGTTGAGCAGCCTGGCGGGGGATGCCAGCTCCGGCCCCGGGTTTGATTACAAGGTCAAGGGTGAGTTGGCTTCGGCGCCATTGCTGGACTGTTTTGTGAGCGCCGCCGGCTTTATCGAGAACCTCGGCCTGGACGTGCCCACGGCGGTGGGCCAGATGAGCTTTGCCAAGGATGACCCGGATCGCGGCTTCTTCGAGGCCCTGAGTATTTTCTGGAAGGCCCTGGAAGATCATCTGCTGGACCAGTCGCCGCCGATCATGACCTACAACCGCATGTTTTCGCTGTTTGGCGAGAACACGCCAGAAAACCTCAAGCTGCTCAGCGACGGGCTGTTGCGCCCGCTGTCGCACTTGATGATCGACGAATTCCAGGATGTCTCGCCACAGATCGTATCGTGGATCCGCGCCAGCCTGCGCGAGATCCGCAGCCGTGGGCCGGCGCTGCATGTGGGGCGCGCGGCCCAGCATTCTTCGCTGCTCTGTGTCGGTGATGACTGGCAGTCGATCTATGGCTGGCGCGGCAGTTCGCCCAAGTACTTCATGGAGTTCAACAAGGAGTTCCCGTCGCCGACCACCACGCGGGTGATGCTCGGGGAGAACTTCCGCAGTCATCAGCACATCATTGATGCGGCCGAACATATCGTTAAAGCCGCACCGGCAATCAGCGGCAAGAAGGCCAAGGCCAGCGGCGCAGCCAGGGCGCTGGTGCCGGTACAGGTGCTGGATCGTGACGAGGCGGGCCTGGCGCAGCAGTTGCTGGCGCACTATCAACGGGGCGAATCGGTATTGATGTTGTATCGAAAAAGCAGCGATAAGCTATTGATTCAGGAGCATATTCAGTCTGTAGTTAACCTTGATTCTAGCTTGCCGCCGGGCATGCGCCGCTTTAAGCAACTGACCTACCACAGCGCCAAGGGGCTGCAGGCGGATGCCGTGTTTTTGCTCGGCGACTGCCAGCACCTGACCCGTTCGCCCTACAAGAACCAGGTGTACCGCATGGCCGGCCTTGGCAAGGACGGGGATGCCGAGCCTTACGACAATGCGCAAAAAGACGAAGTGCTGCGCCTGGCCTATGTCGGGATTACCCGGGCGGTGAGCCATTGCTATTGGTATGTCGAAGGGCAGGATGGCCAGGTGGGGCATGCGCCCAGGGCGTCGGATCGGGTGGCGGGGGGCAAGGCGTTCTTTGATGATCGCCGCGCCATTAAAGCGCAATAAATCAAATGTGGGAGCTGTCTCGCCGGGCGAGACAGCTCCCACACCCTTCAGGCCTGCAGCAACTTTGGCCGCACAAACGATTCCAGCTCAGCCTCGATCGCTTCGATAATCCGCTCCACATCCGTGGCATTCATCACCGTGGCGCAGGGAATGCCAGCGATGGCAATCAGGGTTTCACCACTCTCTCGGTCAAACAGGCGCGCAATCAGGCTGCCGGGTGCGTCCATGCTGCCTTCAAAACCGACCGGATGAAAATGCCAGCGCATCAACTGACATGCGTTGGGGAACGTCACTTTGTTCATGTGGCCCACCTTGTTCATTGAGCACTTCCTTTAGCTCGCGGCAAGGGTGTCAGAACCATCAATGGTGCTGACTGTGAAGCTTAAAAAATAGCACTCACTTGCAGTGAGCAGCGGAGTTTTTTCTATCCGTTCGGCAGTTGCTTGCAAGAAGTTTGACGTGGGTCATGTCTTACAAATACTTAGGCAAAAGGCCACCACTTAAAACTGTCACGTTGCCATTGAAGCCCTTGGTAAAGTTGTGCAAGCTCCAGGCTTTAGCCGTTTTCGAGCGTTGTATGCCACAGACCGCCCCGGCCGATAGCCCGCAACAGACGCAAGCGACTGCCGAGGTGGTGTTGCGCCATCATCTTTGCTGGAAACACCGGGACCTGGACGGGGTGATGGCGCACTATCACCCGGATATCCAGTACCACGACTTCTTCCAGAACCGCGTGGTGTGCTTCGACCAGTTGCGTGAGTACCTGCAAGCCAGCATGCCCCGCGACCCCGACGAAGGCATTGAACACACCGACCGCATTCGCACCGACGGCGATACCGCCTTTATCCAGTATCGCGTGACCTTGCGTGGCGGCCAGGGCCTGGTGTCGTTTCGCACCAGTGAGGCGATCACCGTGCGTGACGGGCTGATCTGGCGCGTCAACGAATACGCGTCCCTGGTGCACGAGCCCGCCACCAGCCGCTCCCAGTCCCAGGCTACGCGGCCGACCGTCAGCCGCCTGGGCCTGTCGCCCCAGCAACTGAGTTACCTGGCCAACGATCTGCAGCAGTACTTCCAGCGCCAGCAACCCTATCTCGACCCGGAACTGGACCTGCAGCGGGTGGCCAAGGAATGTGGTTACAGCCGCAACCAGATTTCCTACCTGCTCAACCAGGTACTGGGGCAGAGCTTCTACCGCTACGTCAATCAGGCCCGCCTGCAGCATTTACTGGCGGCGCTGGACGGCGCCACGCCGCCGATCCGTATCGACGAGCTGGCGTTTGCCGCCGGTTTCAATTCCTTGTCGGCGTTCTACAGCTGTTTCCGCCAGCACACTGGCTTGTCGCCCAAGGCCTACGTCAAACAAATTTCCCTGCGTGCACGCGCGCAAGACGACGACTGAAGCCAGGCACTAGGATCACGCCATCGACGTTTGGTGGTGGAGTTCGGCATGCCGGCATGGCGCAAGATCAGTTTATGGATGGACCAGCTGCAAGAGCCGCTGGAGGCGCGTGCGTCCCTCGGGCAGGACCTGGATGTCGATGTGGCCATTATTGGCGCCGGCTACACCGGGTTGTGGACCGCCTATTACCTCAAGCGCCACGCGCCGCAGCTCAAGGTGGTGATCATCGAGGCGCAGACCGCCGGTTTTGGCGCTTCCGGGCGCAACGGTGGCTGGCTGATGGGCAATCTGCTGGGCGAAGATCGCTTGCTGGCAGGGCTGCCCGCCGAGCAGCGCCGGGCCTCGTTTGACCTGCTGCACGGCATCCCCGATGAAGTCGGGCAGGTGTTGCAGCGCGAAGGTATCGACTGCGACTACCGCAAAGGCGGCGCACTGCACTGCGCCGCCCGGTACCCCGAGCAGGAAGCCAGCCTGCGCGAATACCTGGCCAAACTGCATGGCCAGGGCCTGACCGACGACGACTATCGCTGGCTCAGCCCCGAACAACTGGCCGGGCAGATCCGCATCGCCTCGGCCTATGGTGCGGTCTACACCCCCCACGTCGCGACGATCCACCCGGCCAAGCTGGTGCGCGGGTTGGCGCGGGTGGTCGAGGCCATGGGCGTGGCGATCTACGAGAACAGCCCGGTCACCCACTGGCAGTCCGGCAGCCTGCGCACCGAGCAGGCCCAGGTCCGCGCCTCGTGGGTGGTGCCGGCGGTGGAGGGCTATGCGCCGACGCTCAAGCCCCTGGGTCGCTATCAACTGCCGGTGCAGAGCCTGATCGTCGCCACCGAACCCCTGCCGGCCAGTACCTGGGAGGAAATCGGCCTGAATCAAGGCCAGGCCTTCGGTGAAAGCAGCCGCCAGGTCACCTACGGCCAGCGCACCGCCGATAACCGCCTAGTGTTCGGGGCGCGCGGTGGCTATCAGTTTGCCGGCAAGCTGCGCCACAACTTCGACCTCACCGACAGCGAAGTGGAACTGCGCCGCTACCTGTTCTGCGAGCTGTTCCCGCAACTCAAGCATGTGCGGGTCACCCACTCCTGGGGCGGCAACCTCGGTATGTCGCGGCGCTTCCGGCCGCACATGCTGTGCGACCAACAGAGTGGCATCGCCTTGTCCGGCGGGTATGGCGGGAAGGGCGTGGGCGCCAGCAACTTGGGTGGCCGGACCCTGGCTGACCTGATCCTGGGGCGCGACACGCCGCTGGTCCAGCAGCCATGGGTGTTGCGCGACGGCGGCCTGAGTGCCCTCCGGGGCTGGGAGCCGGAGCCGTGCCGCTGGTTGGGCTACAACGCCATCATTCGCAGTTTTGTCCATGAGGACCAGACCCTGGCCGACCCGAACACCGCGCCCTGGCGGCGCAAGCTGGCCAGCGGGATTGCCGGTTTCATGGAAGGTTTCATGCACTAAGTCGCTTCAATCACCACAGGTATGACCATGAGCATTACCCAATTCAAAGACACCCTTAACCGCCACTTGCCGGACTCAAACCCGGTCGCCGTGCCCTTGGGCACCCCGGTTGCCGTGGCCTCCACCCTCAGCGTAGAGCGCAACGACGGCGTCGAAACCGGTATCTGGGAATGCACCCCGGGCCGCTGGCGGCGCCAGATCGTGGCCCAGGAGTTCTGCCACTTTATCCAGGGCCGCTGCACCTTCACCCCCGATGACGGCGAAACCCTGCATATCGAAGCCGGCGATGCACTGATGTTGCCGGCCAACAGCACGGGCATCTGGGATATCCAGGAGACCGTACGCAAGACCTATGTGTTGATCCTCTAATCTTTTGATCCTTGATCGCCTGCCATAAAAACAGCCCTATAACCGCCAGGAAATCGAACCATGAGACCCATTGCCCTGTTGCCCTTGATGTTGGTGGCGTCCCTGACCCAGGCCGCCGAGACGGTGAAAATCTACAACTGGTCGAGCTACATCGCGCCGGACACCACCAAGAACTTCCAGAAGGAAACCGGGATCGGTTTCAGCTACGACGTGTACGACAGCAACGAGACCCTGGACGGCAAGTTGATGACCGGTAACTCGGGCTACGACGTGGTGTTCCCGTCCAACCACTTCATGGCCCGGCAGATCCAGGGCGGGGCCCTGAAAAAGCTCGACAAGAGCCAGCTGCCGAACTGGAAAAACCTCAACCCGGTGCTGCTCAAGGCCCTGCAAACCAACGACCCGGGCAATGAACACGGCTTCCCGTACCTGTGGGGCAGCACCGGCATCGGCTACAACATCGACAAGGTCAAGGCAGTGCTGGGCGACGACGCGCCGGTCAACTCCTGGGACTTGATCTTCAAGCCCGAATACATGGAAAAACTCAGTAAGTGCGGGGTGGCGATCCTCGACAACGGCCCGGAACTGCTGCCCATTGCCCTGAATTACCTGGGCTTGCCGCACCACAGCAAGAACCCCGAAGACTATAAAAAGGCCGAGGCGCTGTTGATCAAAGTGCGGCCGTACATTGCCTACTTCCACTCCTCGAAATACACCGGCGACCTGGCCAATGGCGACATCTGCGTGGCAGTGGGTTTTTCGGGTGACGTGCTGCAGGCCGAAAGCCGCGCCAAGGAAGCCAAGAATGGCGTGAAGATCGGCTACAACATCCCCAAGGAAGGCGCCGCGATCTGGTTCGACATGGTCGCCATGCCCGCCGATGCCCCGGATGAGAAGGCCGGCTATGCCTTTATGAACTACCTGCTGCGCCCGGACGTGATGGCCGACATCACCAACTTCGTGCACTACGCCAACGGCAACAGCGCCGCCGACAGCCTGGTAGACCCGTTGATCAAGAGCGACACCAAGGTGTACCCGAGCGAGGAAATGATGGGCAAGCTCTTCGCCCTCGAAGCCATGCCGATGAAGATCGACCGTGTTCGCACGCGGATATGGAACACTATCCGTACCGGGCGCTAAGGCAGCACGCTTAGCCTGGAGGGGGCTGGAGTGTCAGGTTAGATAAATGTGACTGACACACCGCCCGCTCCCACAGGGGGAACTCGGCGAGCAGAGAATTGTGTCCACACCACAAGTCAAATGTGGGAGCTGGCTGGCCTGCGATAGCGGTAGGCCAGTCGACATATCCTTACTTGATCCACCACTCCCGCGTGCCTGCCCTATGGGTTATCCAGGTCATGCCCCAACGACTGGATAAACAACGAAAACAACTCCGGCTGCGACGAGATATCCAGCTTGGCGTACAGGTGCCGGCGATGCACCTTGACCGTGTCCGGCGAGATGCTCAGGCGTTCGGCCATGGCCTTGGATGAGAACCCGCGCAATACCAGGCGGGCGATTTCCAGTTCGCGCTCGGACAACACCCCACTGCCAAAATGGCTCAACGCATCGCGAATCTGGCTGGCCATGGCCTCGCCGGCCGGTGCGCGCCGGGTGCTCTGCTGCCAGTGCTGCTGCATCAGTGGCAGCACCCACGCCGCCAGCAGGGTCAGCAGCCCGGTTTCAGACGCGGTAAACACCCGCTGCATCCCCAGGGACAACGACAAGGTGCCCACCCCCGGCAGTTGCAGGATGAACTGCACCTCATCCTCCAGCACATTGTCGTGAAAGTAATTGAGGAAGTACTCGCTCTGGCGGAAATGGTCCGGCGCCACCTCTTCCAGGCGATACACGCCGCTGGCATAGCCTTCGCGGCAGGCCTGGAAGAACGGGTCGAGCAAGTACAAACCATTGAGGTACACCAGCATCGACGCCGGCTTGCTGGTGGGCTGCGCGTCGTACTCCTCCAGCGCCTGGGGCGGGCCATCCAGCGGGTAGAAGATTGCCAGGGCGTTATCGAACGCCAGGTTCTGGTGCAGCAGCAACACCAGTTGCTTCCAGAAACGCTCGGTGCCAATTTGCGACACCGTCCGACCCAGCCCCGCATGCATGCCGATTTCCCTGAATAGGCTCATGTGATGGGTTCCGATGGCTGAAAGATCGGCCAAGGGTTCGGCTTTTGCACGAGCCCGTCAAGGGGAGTACTCCAATAGGGGAATTGGCGGGTGCCGGCGCAGCGCCTAGATTCCCTGGCATTCAGCGGGAAACATATCCCGCACACGCATTCCCTTTTCGTTCCTGCCTCAACCAGCTTTCCAATAAAAAGAATAACCACGAGGATAACGACATGAGCGCAACCCCCGCACCCGACGGCGTGCTGAAACCTACCTTGAGTGTGTTCGATGTGGTGGCCATTACCGTTTCGGCGGTAACCCCGGCCAGTTCCGTATTTGTTATTGCACCGTTCGCGATCCAGCAAGCGGGCAGCGGGGTGTTCCTGGCATTTGTGATGGCTGGGCTACTGGCGCTGATGTTTGCCTTTTGCTACGCGGAACTGGGGCGTGCCCATAACAGTGCCGGTGGCGAATACGTGTACGCCAAGCGCGTGTTTGGCGGCATGGCCGGCTACGCGACGTTCCTCACGGTACTGGTGATGCTGCTGTTTATCCCGCCGGTCCTGGCCACCGGCGCCGCGACCTACCTCAATAACGCCCTGGGCACGAAGTTCGATTCACAAACCGTGGCCCTGGTGATTGTGGTGTGCAGTTACGCCCTGGGCATTCTCAATATCAAGCTCAACGCCTGGATCACCGGCACTTGCCTGCTGTTGGAAGTGGCGGCGTTGCTGGTGATTGTGTTTATCGGCTTTGGCAACCCGGTACAGCCGGCCAGTGTGCTGTTCCAACCGCAGATCGTCGAAAACGGCGTGCTGCACCTGGCGCCCTGGGCCCTGGTGATCGGCGCGGTGGGCATCGGCCTGTTCTCGTTCAACGGCTACGGCCCGGCGGTGCTGCTGGCCGAAGACATGAAATGCGGCGGCAAGGGCGTGCACAAGGCGGTGCTGTGGTCCCTGGGCCTGGTGGTGGTGATCGAGTTGGTGCCAATCACCGCGCTGTTGATCGGCGCCCCGTCCCTGAGCGAGATGATCAGCAGCCCGGACCCCATCGGCTACCTGCTGACCAGCCATGGTAATGAAACCCTGTCACGCCTGGTCAGCGCCGGGATCTTCCTCTCGGTGTTCAACGCCATCGTAGCCATCGTGATCCAGATCGGCCGGGTGGTGTTCAGCAGCGGCCGTGATGCGCTGTGGACGCCGACCATCAATAAACTCTTCACCCGCATCCACCCGCGCTGGGATTCGCCATGGCTGGCCACGCTGTTTCTGGCGATCCCATCGGCACTGCTCAGCTTCAGCTCCAACCTGGCAGACCTGACGTCCTTCAGCGTGTTGTTGATCATGCTGGTGTACCTGATCGTCGCCCTGAGCGCGCTGATGAGCCGGGTGCTGTTGCGCGACCGCGAGCACCCGTACCGCATGCCCCTGTGGCCGGTGCCGGCACTGCTGGCCGTGGCGGGCGCGGGTTATCTGTTGTTTACCTTGTTTAGCGCGGCGTCCATGCGCGACATCATGATTATCATCGGCCTGCTGGCCTTGTCGGTGATCCTGTACTGCATCAGCGGCCGGTCGAGTCCGGCGTTTCAGAAACTGTAAGGAGTGGTTATGCGCGCACGTCAATTGGGCATCACGTTGGGGCTGGGTACGCCCGGCGAATTGAATGCGATTACCGACGTCCCCGGGATTCGGGTCGGCCACAGCACGCTCAAGGAGCAGATCGACGGCAAACAGGTGCGCACCGGGGTCACACTGATCCAGCCACGGGCCGGTGCAGCCCGGCTGCAGCCGTGTTTTGCCGGGTACCACGTGCTCAATGGCAACGGCGACGCCACCGGCCTTGAGTGGATCGGCGAAGCGGGGCTGCTGACCACGCCCCTGGCGATCACCAACACCCATAGTATCGGCATTGTGCGCGACACCCTGATTGCCCTGGAGCGCGACAGCCTGGCGGACCCGGCGGTGTACTGGTGCATGCCGGTGGTGATGGAAACCTACGACGGCCTGCTCAACGATATCTGGGGCCAGCATATCGGCCCCGAGCATGTGCTGCAGGCCATGGCCAACGCGGAATCCGGCCCGGTACAGGAGGGTGCCGTGGGCGGTGGCACCGGGATGATCTGCCATGAATTCAAGGGCGGCATCGGCAGCGCCTCGCGCAAGCTGGCAGCGGAGCAGGGCGGCTGGACTGTCGGCGTGCTGGTGCAGGCCAACCACGGCAAGCGCCAGGAGCTGCGGGTGGATGGCTACCCGGTGGGGCGGCACCTGATGGAAATCGCCTCGCCATTTGCCGAGCGTGGTACGCCGGGCATGGGCTCCATCGTGGTGATTATCGCCACCGATGCGCCGTTGCTGCCGCACCAGTGCCAGCGCCTGGCGCAACGCGCCTCCATCGGCATTGCCCGCACCGGCGGTGGCACCGAGGATTCCAGTGGTGATCTGTTCCTCGCGTTTGCCACCGGCAACCACGACCTGCCGCCGGCGGATTACGGGCGCAAGGACCTGCCCCTGAGCACAACGCTGAGCATGGTCAATAACGATCATATTTCGCCCTTGTTCAGCGCCGCGGCCGAGGCGGTGGAAGAGGCGATCATCAACGCGATACTCGCCGGGGAGGACATGACCACCGCCGATGGCGTGCTGGTACCAGGGCTGGAGGGGCAGACGCTGCTGGAGGCCTTGCGCCAAACAGGGTGGCGTGGCTAGTCGTGACCTCGCTATCGCCGGCTTGCCGGTGATAGCGGGCGCAAGCTGTCGATATTTAAACAGTGGCTATTTAATATTTACCAATGACACGGTGGCACTTTAAAAGTGCACCCCACTCAATATATTGGATCCACTTATCACTCTAAAGTGTGACGTGTCTGGCATTTAACTATTTAGCACTATTTAATATTTAAATAGCCCGCTTGCCGCCATCCAGCCCAAAGCAAAGAATATAAACACTTAATTCCCAATGTTTGCAGTCGTTATTCCGTCCACGCACTTTTCCAACAAAAAAAATACTGGACGTGTGATTTCGAATTGTGTCAGTTTCCTTTCGCCTTCATAAGAGGCGAGTGATAGGACGATCTCGCCCGAGAACGTCGCTATCGGACAAAAACTGTTCCACTTGCAAACAAGGAAGTACGTTTATGTCGAAAGTAAAAGACAAAGCTATTGTCTCGGCAGCTCAAGCAAGTAGTGCCTATTCACAAGTCGATAGCTTTAGCCATTTGTATGACCGTGGCGGCAATCTCACGGTCAATGGCAAACCCTCGTTCTCTGTCGACCAGGCAGCCGACCATTTGCTGCGCGAAAACGCGGCATACCGGGACGTTGACGGTAACGGCAGGATCGACTTGACCTACACCTTCCTGACCTCGGCTTCCTCGGCGACCATGAACAAGCATGGTATCTCCGGGTTCAGCCAGTTCAGCAACCTGCAAAAAGGCCAAGCCGTACTGGCCATGCAATCCTGGGCCGATGTGGCCAATGTCACCTTCACCGAGAAAGCCTCGGGCGGCGACTTCCACATGACCTTCGGCAACTACAGCGCAGGCCAGGACGGCGCCGCAGCGTTTGCCTACCTGCCTGGCACCAATGAGAAGTACCACACGAGTGGCACGGATGGCACCTCGTGGTACCTGATCAACAACAGCTACACCGCCAACATCAACCCTGGCCTGAACAACTACGGGCGTCAGACCCTGACCCACGAGATCGGCCATACCCTGGGCCTGGATCACCCTGGCGACTACAACGCCGGGACCGGCAACCCGTCTTACAAAGACGCGGACTACGGCCAGGACACCCGTGGCTACAGCGTCATGAGCTACTGGGGCGAAAACAACACCAACCAGAACTTCACCAAAGGCGGGGTCGAGGCCTATGCGTCCGGCCCGCTGATCGACGATATTGCGGCGATCCAGAAGCTCTACGGTGCCAACTACAACACCCGTGCCGGTGACACCACCTACGGTTTCAACTCCAACACCGGGCGCGATCACCTCAGCGCCACGTCCAACGCCGACAAGCTGGTGTTCTCGGTATGGGACGGTGGCGGCAACGACACCCTGGACTTCTCCGGCTTTACCCAGAACCAGAAAATCAACCTCAACGCGACTTCGTTCTCCGACGTGGGTGGCCTGGTGGGTAACGTGTCGATCGCCCAGGGCGTGACCGTGGAAAACGCCTTTGGTGGCTCGGGCAACGACCTGCTGATCGGCAACGCCGTGGCCAACACCCTCAAGGGTGGCGCCGGCAATGACCTGATCTACGGCGGTGGCGGTGCCGACAAACTGTGGGGCGGCGCGGGTTCGGACACCTTTGTGTTCGGTGCCAGCTCTGACTCCAAGCCGGGTGCGGCGGATCAGATTCTTGATTTCACCTCGGGTTCGGACAAGATCGACCTGACCGGCATCACCAACGGCAGCGGCCTGCATTTCGTCAACGCCTTTACTGGCGCTATCGGTGATGCCGTGCTGACTTATGCCTCGGGTACCAACCTGGGTACCTTGGCGGTGGACTTCTCCGGGCACGGCGTGGCGGATTTCCTCGTCACCACCGTAGGCCAGGCGATGTATAGCGACATCGTGGCTTGATCAAGGCGTAACGAAGGGTGGCGCCCCGGCGCTGCTCTTCCCTTGCAACAGCCCCGTAAACGGGTAATGGTGATGACTAATTTTCGCAACGCAATCGCCTGGTTGATCCTGGCATTGCTCGTGTCGGCAGGAGCCAACGCAATGGCAAGCAGTCTTGTTTTACCCAGCACCACGCAATTGGCGGGGCACTGGCAACTGCGCCAGCAGGAGCAGGTGTGCGAGCTGGATCTGATCGCCGAACCCAACAGCCTGGCCGGTGATATTGAGTGCGCGCAACAGTGGCTGGGGCAAAAACCCCTGACTTGGCTGCCCACCCCGGATGGCATTTGGCTGATGAATACCGAGGGCACCGGTATTACCCATTTGAATCGACAGAAAGAAGGCGAATACACCGCGCGTTCTGCTTCTGGAGTAGAGCTGTTACTGCGACGCACACACTAATTAAGTATTGCGGTTATATGCTTATAACTGCCGGGTATAGAGACATTTGTTGGTCGTGACCTTTATCGACCTGTCACTTCCAACGCATTAAACACTATTGAAATAGTTGCCCGCCCCATTGTTTGGGGTGCTCGGCAGACTATTGCGCGTATTTCAGTCCAGGGAAGATCAGGCAACATGGCGAAGACCACTCCCACTGCACCACTGTTTAAAGCCCTCGGCGATTATAAAAGTATCCTGATCAGCGTCGGTTGCTTTACCGCGCTGATCAATCTGCTGATGCTGGTGCCGTCCATTTACATGCTGCAAGTGTATGACCGGGTACTGTCCTCGCAGAATGAAACCACCCTGGTGATGTTGACCCTGATGGTGGTGGGCTTCTTTGCTTTTATCGGCACCCTGGAAATCGTCCGCAGCTTTATCGTGATCCGTATCGGCAGCCAGTTGGAGCGGCGGTTCAACCTGCAGGTGTACAAGGCCGCCTTCGAACGCAACCTGCAACGGGGTGAGGGGCACGCCGGGCAATCGCTCGGGGATTTGACCCATATCCGCCAGTTCCTCACGGGGCCGGCGTTGTTTGCGTTCTTCGATGCGCCGTGGTTCCCGATCTACTTGCTGGTGATCTTCCTGTTCAACGTGTGGCTGGGCGTGCTGGCCACGGCGGGTGCGGTGCTGTTTATCGGCCTGGCGTGCCTTAACGAATACCTGACCAAAAAGCCGTTGCGCGAAGCCAGCTGCTACTCCCAGCAGTCCACCCAACTGGCCACCAGCCACTTGCACAACGCCGAGACCATCCAGGCCATGGGCATGCTGGGGGCGCTGCGCAGTCGCTGGTTCCAAGTGCATTCACAATTCCTCGGCCTGCAAAACCGGGCCAGCGACACCGGTTCGGTGATCAGTTCCTTGAGCAAATCCCTGCGCCTGCTCCTGCAATCCCTTGTGCTGGGCTTGGGCGCCTTGCTGGTGATCAAGGGTCAGATGACGGCCGGGATGATGATTGCCGGCACCATTCTGATGGGCCGGGTGCTGAGCCCGATTGACCAGTTGATCGCCGTGTGGAAGCAATGGAGTTCGGCCAAGCTGGCCTATCAACGCCTCGATGAGCTGTTGCAGGAGTTCCCGCCTGGGGCGCAGGCCATGGCGTTGCCGGCGCCCCAGGGCCAGGTGAGTTTCGAGCAGGTCAGCGCCGGGCCGCCGGGGCGGCGGGCGGCGACCTTGCATCAGGTCAGCTTCAAGCTGGCGGCCGGTGAAGTGCTGGGGGTGTTGGGCGCCTCCGGCTCCGGCAAGTCGACCCTGGCGCGGGTGCTGGTGGGGGTGTGGCCAACCCTGGCCGGCACGGTGCGCCTGGACGGCGCCGACATCCATCGCTGGGACCGCGACGACCTCGGCCCCCATATCGGCTACTTGCCCCAGGACATCGAATTGTTCAGTGGCAGCATCGCCGACAACATTGCGCGTTTTCGCCAGGCTGACCCCGAGCGGGTGGTGCAGGCCGCCCAGCAAGCCGGGGTGCATGACCTGATCCTGCGCTTGCCCCAGGGCTACGATACGGTGTTGGGCGACGACGGCAGCGGCTTGTCCGGCGGGCAGAAACAGCGGGTGGCCCTGGCCCGCGCGTTGTATGGCGGGCCGCGCCTGATCGTGCTCGACGAACCCAACTCCAACCTCGACACCGTAGGCGAAGCCGCCCTGGCCAGCGCCATCATGCAGATGAAAGCCCAGGGCAGCAGCGTGATCCTGGTGACCCATCGCTCCTCGGCCCTGGCCCAGGCCGACAAATTGCTGGTCCTCAATGAAGGCCGCCTGCAAGCCTTTGGCCCCAGCCAGGAGGTGCTGCGGGCACTGTCCGGCCACACGGAGCCCCCCCGTGAAAAGGCCGGCGTCAGCTTGAACCGTCAATATCCTGCGGCAAGGAATCCAGGCCAATGAGTACCGATAACAGCCTGCCACTCGAGCAGACCTTTCCCGAGCGCGATGCGCGCTTTTTCTCCCGTTTGGGCTGGGTGATGACGGTGGTTGGCGCCGGGGGATTCTTCCTCTGGGCCAGCCTCGCGCCGCTGGACCAGGGGATCCCGGTGCAGGGCACGGTGGTGGTGTCCGGCAAGCGCAAGGCCGTGCAAACCCTGAGCCCCGGCGTGGTCAGCCGGATCCTGGTGCGCGAAGGCGAGGTGGTCAAACAGGGCCAGCCGTTGTTTCGCCTCGACCAGACCCAAAGCCAGGCCGATGTGCATTCCCTGCAAGCCCAGTACCGCATGGCCTGGGCCAGCGTCGCCCGTTGGCAGAGCGAGCGCGACAGCTTGCCTGCCGTGACCTTTCCCGCTGAACTGGGTGCCAACCCCGATCCTGCGCTGGCCCTGGTACTTGAAGGCCAGCGCCAACTGTTCAGCAGCCGGCGCGAGGCCTTTGCCCGCGAGCAATCGGGGATCCGCGCCAATATCGAAGGCGCCAGCGCCCAGCTCAACGGCATGCGCCGCGCCCGCACGGACCTCAGCGCCCAGGCGCAATCGCTGCGTGATCAACTGGCCAACCTGCAACCTTTGGCAGACAACGGCTATATCCCGCGCAACCGCCTGCTGGAGTACCAGCGCCAACTGTCCCAGGTGCAACAGGACCTGGCGCAGAACAGCGGCGAAAGCGGGCGCCTGGAGCAGGGCATCCTCGAATCGCGCCTCAAGTTGCAACAGCACAGCGAGGAGTACCAGAAGGAAGTCCGCAGCCAGTTGGCCGACGCGCAACTGCGCAGCCTGACCCTGGAGCAGCAACTGACCTCCGCCGGCTTTGACCTGCAACACAGTGAAATCAACGCGCCGGCCGATGGCATTGCGGTCAACCTCGGCGTGCACACCATCGGTGCGGTGGTGCGGGCCGGGGAAACCCTGTTGGAAATCGTGCCCCAGGGCACGCGCCTGGAAGTCGAAGGGCGGCTGCCGGTGAACCTGGTGGACAAGGTCGGCACCGATCTGCCGGTGGATATCCTGTTCACCGCCTTCAACCAGAGCCGCACGCCCCGGGTGCCGGGGGAGGTGAGCCTGATCTCCGCCGACCAGTTGCTCGACGAAAAAACCGGTGTGCCGTATTACGTGCTGCGCACCACGGTCAGCGATGACGCCCTGGAAAAACTCCAGGGCCTGGTGATCAAGCCGGGCATGCCCGCCGAGATGTTCGTGCGCACTGGCGAGCGCTCGCTGCTCAACTACCTGTTCAAGCCGCTGCTCGACCGTGCCGGCTCTGCGTTGACCGAGGAATGAGCATGAAGCCTGTGTTCATCGCCTTGTTTCTCGCCTGCACCGGCGCCCAGGCTGCCATGGGCCCGTTCGATGTGTATGAACAGGCCCTGCGTAACGATCCAGCCTTCCTCGGCGCAATCAAGGAGCGTGACGCCGGCCTGGAAAACCGCACCATCGGCCGCGCCGGCCTGTTGCCCCGGCTGTCGTACAACTACAACAAGGGCCGCAACAACTCCCAGGCC
Organism: Pseudomonas sp. FP818; assembly: GCF_030687335.1. Classification (NCBI taxonomy): domain Bacteria; kingdom Pseudomonadati; phylum Pseudomonadota; class Gammaproteobacteria; order Pseudomonadales; family Pseudomonadaceae; genus Pseudomonas; species Pseudomonas sp. FP818. The sequence continues at coordinate 2,841,662 of NZ_CP117427.1, forward strand.
AACCTGCCCGATGGCCGTGGCGGCCACTATCACGACGACCGCAACTACAACAGTTTCGGTTCGACCTTCACCCTGCAACAGCCGCTGTTCGACTACGAAGCCTATGCCAACTACCGCAAGGGCGTGGCCCAGGCGCTGTTTGCCGATGAGAGCTTTCGCGACAAGAGCCAGGCGCTGTTGGTGCGGGTGCTGACCTATTACACCCAGGCCCTGTTCGCCCAGGACCAGATCGACATCGCCCGGGCCAAGAAGAAGGCCTACGAGCAACAGTTCCAGCAGAACCAGCACCTGTTCCAGCAGGGCGAGGGCACCCGCACCGACATTCTGGAGGCCGAGTCCCGTTATGAACTGGCGACGGCCGAAGAGATCCAGGCGCTCGACGAGCAGGACGCGTCACTGCGCGAACTGGGGGCTTTGCTTGGCGTACAGAGCGTCGACATTGCCGACCTCGCGCCACTGAACCAGGACTTCGCCGCCTTGACCCTGGCCCCGGCCAACTACGACAGCTGGCACGAACTGGCATTGACCAACAACCCGACCCTGGCCTCCCAGCGCCAGGCCGTGGAAGTGGCGCGCTATGAGGTGGAACGCAACCGCGCCGGGCACCTGCCACGCATCACCGCGTACGCCAGTTCGCGCCAGCAGGAGTCCGACAGTGGCAACACCTACAACCAGCGCTACGACACCAACACCATCGGCATTGAAGTCAGCGTGCCGTTGTATGCCGGGGGCGGCGTCTCGGCGTCCACCCGCCAGGCCAGTCGCTCCATGGAGCAGGCCGAGTACGAGCTGGAGGGCAAGACCCGCGAGACCCTGATCGAGCTGCGGCGCCAGTTCAGTGCCTGCCTGTCGGGGGTCAGCAAGCTGCGCGCCTATCAAAAGGCCCTGACCTCGGCTGAAGCGCTGGTGGTGTCGACCAAGCAAAGCATCCTTGGCGGCGAGCGCGTCAACCTCGACGCCCTCAACGCCGAGCAGCAGCTGTACAGCACCCGTCGCGACCTGGCCCAGGCCCGTTACGACTACCTGATGGCCTGGACCAAATTGCATTACTACGCGGGCAACTTGCGTGACACCGACCTGGCCAAGGTCGACGAAGCCTTTGGCCCAGGCCCGCGCTGAATAAAAAACACAATAAAAGTGAGGACGGTCACCGTGAACGCGAAACAACGAGGCTATCACTGCGTCATGCTGTGTGGGCTGGCCAGCCTGGGCACTGCCCAGGCCGCGCCCTATGTAGAGGCCGGCAAGCTGGGCGACCCCGCCAGTTGGCGCTCGGCGGAATATCAAAGGGACTGGGGCCTGGGCCGCATGCAGGCTGATCAAGCCTATGCCGCCGGGATCAGCGGTGCCGGGGTGAAGATCGGCGCGCTGGACTCGGGTTTTGATGCCAGCCACCCGGAAGCCTCCCCGCAGCGCTTTCACCCGGTGACTGCCAGCGGCACTTATGTGGATGGCAGCCCGTTTTCCACCACCGGCGCGCTGAACCCCAACAACGACTCCCATGGCTCCCACGTCACCGGCACCATGGCGGCTGCGCGGGACGGCAACGGTATGCATGGCGTGGCCTACAAAGCGCAGATTTACGTGGGCAATACCAACGCCAACGACAGCTTCCTGTTTGGCCCGACGCCCGACCCCAAGTACTTCAAGGCGGTGTACAGCGCCATGGTCGATTCCGGGGTACGCGTGATCAATAACAGCTGGGGCAGCCAGCCCAAGGATGTCAGCTACCAGACCCTGGGTGATCTGCACGCCGCCTACGCGCAACACTTCAACCAGGGCACCTGGCTGGACGCCGCCGCCGATGTGGCCCGCGCCGGGGTGATCAACGTGTTCAGCGCCGGCAACAGCGGGTATGCCAACGCCAGCGTGCGTTCGGCCTTGCCGTACTTTGAGCCGGCGCTGGAAGGCCACTGGCTAGCGGTGTCGGGCCTGGATCAGGCCAATAACCAGAAGTACAACCAGTGCGGCATCGCCAAGTACTGGTGCATCTCCACCCCCGGCGCGAAGATCGACAGCACCATCCCGGGCGGCGGTTATGCGGTCAAGTCCGGCACCTCGATGTCGGCGCCCCATGCCACAGGCGCCTTGGCGCTGGTGATGGAGCGCTACCCGTACTTGAACAACGAGCAGGCCTTGCAGGTGTTGCTGACGACGGCCACGCAACTGGACGGTTCGGTGACCGACGCGCCGAACGCCAAGGTCGGCTGGGGCGTGCCGGACCTTGGCCGGGCGATGCATGGACCGGGGCAGTTACTGGGCGCCATGGACGTCAATCTGGCGGCCGGGCAGGGCGATGTGTGGAGCAATGGCATTTCCGACAAGGCGCTGCTGCAGCGCCAGGCGGAAGACAGCGCCGAACACCTGGCATGGCAACAGACCGTGCAGGACAAGGGCTGGGAAAATGGTCCTGGCGCCGGCGCCAGCCAGCAGGAGCAGACCGACTACGCGGTGGGCATGGCCCGGGATGCGGCGGCGGCCCAGCGCATTTACCAAGGCAGCCTGATCAAGTCCGGCGCCGGTAGCCTGCTGCTCAGTGGCGACAGCACCTATCGCGGCCCGACCACGGTCAATGGCGGTGTTTTGAAGGTCGATGGTTCGTTGACCTCGGCGGTCACGGTCAACCCTGGCGGGACCCTGGGCGGTTCCGGGCGCATCGGCGCATTGCAGGCCAACAGCGGCAGTGTGATTGCGCCGGGCAATTCCATCGGCACCTTGAACGTGACCGGGGATGTGCGCTTCGAGGCCGGTTCCACCTATGCGGTGGAGCTGTCGGACGCCAGCAGCGATCGTATCGTCGCGGGCGGCAAGGCTACCCTCAACGGCGGCACCGTGACCCTGGCCCTGGAAAACAGCCCGACCCTGCTCAGCCAGCCCCAGGCGCAAAGCCTGATCGGCCGCCAGTACAACATCTTGCAGGCGGCGGGCGGAGTGACCGGCAGTTTTGCTGCGGTATTGCCCAACTATCTGTTTCTGGGCGGCAACCTCGATTACGGCACTAACGGCGTGCAACTGGCTATCGCGCGCAATGACGCAAGCTTTGCCAGCGTCGCGGCGACCCGCAACCAGCTTGCCGTGGCTTCCGCTGCCGAGCAGTTGGGGGCCGGCAACCCGGTGTATGAAAGCGTGCTGAGTGCCGACTCCGCAGTGGTCGCGCGCCAGGCCTTCCAGCAGTTGTCTGGCGAAATCTACCCGGCGGTGGGCGCGATGCTGATCAACGACAGCCGCCATGTGCGCGAGGCCGTCGGTGAGCGCCTGCGCCATGTGCCGGCGACCGGCGAAAGCAACCTCTGGATCAAGGCCCTCGGTGCCTGGGGCAAGGCCGACAGCAGCAGCGAATACGCGGGGTACACCCGCTCTATCGGCGGAATGCTGCTGGGGGTCGATGGCCAGTGGGACGAACAGACCCGCGTCGGCGTGATGGCGGGCTACAGCGACAGCTCGCTGAACATGGGCGATGGCACGCACTCGTCGGCCGATGTCGACAGCTACCACCTGGGCACCTATGCCGGGCGTGAGCTGGGCAACTGGCGCGTGAGTGTGGGCGGCGCCTACAGCTGGCATCGCGGCGATGTGCAGCGCGACCTGCAATACGGCGACGTCAGCGCCAAGCAAAAGGCCAAGCTGGATGCACGCAGCCTGCAGGTGTTCACCGAGGCGGCCTACCGCTTGAACATGCAAGCGCTGGCCCTGGAACCGTTTGCCAACCTGGCCTATGTGCACCTGGACAGCGAAAGCTTCCATGAAAAAGGCGATGCCGCCGCCCTGCAGCGCGGCAGTGATCGCCGCGACGCGACCTTGAGCACCCTGGGCCTGCGCGCCCTTAAAACAGTGCCGCTGAATGACCGCCAGCAACTGGAACTCTCCGGCTCGCTCGGCTGGCAGCACAGCCTGACACCGGTTGAATCCGAGGAGCACCTGGCCTTTGTTGCCGGTGGCCCATCGTTTGCCGTGCAAAGCACGCCGTTGCAGCGCAACGCCGCGCTGGTGGGCTTGAAGGCCAGCCTGGCATTGAGCGAGACCACGCGGGTCAACCTCGATTACAGCGGCCAATTGGGTGCGAAGGAGAACAACCAGGGCGTGGGCCTGAGCCTCGACTGGCAGTTCTGAAGCGGCGCCAACAAAAAGAACAACAAACGCAATGAAACTAAGGAAGGTCACCGTGAACGTAAAACAACGAGGGTTTCACTCCGCCATCCCAACAGGCCCGGGCTACCCGCTCAAGGCCCTGAGTCGCGTGCCATACGGCGCGTTGCTGTGTTGCCTGGCCAGCCTGGGTACCGCCCAGGCCGCACCCTACGTCGAAACCGGCAAGCTGGGGGATGTCGCCAGTTGGCGCAGCAATGAGTTCAAGGCCGACTGGGGCCTGGGGGCGGTGAATGCCGATGTGGCGTATGCCGCCGGTTACAGCGGCAAGGGCGTGAAGCTGGGGATTTTCGACCAGCCGGTGTACGCCTTGCACCCTGAGTTCTCCAGCCCGGGCAAGGTGCAGACCCTGGTCACTGAAGGGATCCGCCAGTACACCGACCCGTACATCCCGGTAAAGGCCGGTGACCCGTTCCGCTATGACGGCACACCGTCCCAGGGCTCCAATGGCAAGCTGGGCGACCACGGCACCCATGTCGGTGGCATTGCCGCCGGCGACCGTAACGGTGGGCCGATGCACGGCGTGGCCTACAACGCACATATCCTCAGCGCCGAGAACGGCGACCCCGGCCCCGAAGACGGGATCATCCTGGGCAACGACGGCGCGGTGTACCAGGCCGGCTGGGACAGCCTGGTGGCCAATGGTGCGCGCATCATCAACAACAGCTGGGGCATCGGTATTGGCGATCAGTTTGCCCAGGGCGGCAAGGACCCAGCGTCCCCCCATTTCGGCCTCAGCGAGGCGCAGGCGCAGTTCGACCAGATCAAACCCTTGCTGGGCACCGCTGCAGGGGGCGCTTATTCGGGCGCGATCAATGCGGCGCGTAGCGGCGTGCTGACAATCTTTGCCGCCGGCAACGACTACAACCTGAACAACCCCGATGCGATTTCCGGCCTGGCGTATTTCGTCCCCGAGATCGCGCCCAATTGGCTGTCGGTGGCGGCGTTGCAGCGCAACCCGGACGTCAACAGCCCTAACCCCTATGTGATCAGCACCTTCTCCTCGCGTTGCGGGTATGCCGCGAGCATCTGCGTATCGGCACCGGGCACGGCGATCTACAGCTCGGTGATGGTCGGCACCACCGTCGATAACATGAACCTGGGCTGGAACAATAAAAGCGGTACCTCCATGGCCGCGCCCCATGTGGCGGGCGCGGCCGCGGTGTTGATGGAGCGTTTCCCGTATATGAGCGGCGAGCAGATTTCCACGCTGCTCAAGACCACCGCCACCGACCTTGGCGCACCGGGCATCGACTCCCTGTACGGCTGGGGCATGATCAACCTGGGCAAGGCGGTCAACGGCCCGGGGATGTTTATCACCGCCGAGGATATTCCGGCCGAGTTTCGCATCGACGGTGGCTATGGCAGCGGCCAGTTTGTCGCGGACTTGCCCGGGGTTGGGGCGGTGGTCGATGCCGGCAAGCCCACCGAGCGCCTGTGCACCGATGTGCACTGCGGGCGGGACGTGTGGAGCAACAACATTTCCGGTCACGGCGGCCTGACCAAGCAGGGCATCGGCACACTGGTGCTGACCGGCAGCAACACCTACAGCGGGCCGACCCTGGTCAATCAAGGCTTGCTGGCGGTCAATGGCTCGCTTACATCACAGGTCACTGTCAGCAACAGCGGGGTCTTGGGCGGGGCCGGTAGCATCGGCGCGCTAAACGCGAAAAGCGGCGGTACGGTCGCGCCGGGCAACTCCATCGGCACCTTGAATGTGGCTGGGGATGTCAATTTCGATGCGGGCTCCACCTATGCGGTAGAGCTGTCCACGACCAGCAGCGACCGCATCGTCGCCGGTGGCAAGGCGACCCTCAACGGCGGCACTGTGACCCTGGCCCTGGAGAACAGCCCGACCTTGCTTAGCCAGCCCGAAGCGCAAAGCCTGATTGGTCGCCAGTACAATATTCTGCAGGCGGCCGGGGGGATTACCGGTAGTTTTGCCTCGGTACTGCCCAATTACCTGTTTGTCGGCGGCAACCTGAACTATGGCGCCAACGGCGTGCAACTGGATGTTGCGCGCACGGCCAATAGCTTTGCCAGCGTCGCAGCGACCGATAACCAACGTGCGGTGGCGGCGGCTGCCGAGCAACTGGGTGCAGGTAACGGGGTGTATGAAAGCCTGCTGCTGGCGCCGAGTGCGGCCTCGGCGCAAGGGGCGTTCCAACAGTTGTCGGGGGAAATCTACCCCGCCCTGGAAACCGCGCTGGTCAACGACAACCGCTACCTGCGTGAAGCCGTAGGCGAGCGCCTGCAGCAGGGGGAAATGGGCACTTCAGCGCAAACCCTCGACTCGCGTGGCAACGTCTGGATCAAGGCCCTCGGCGCCTGGGGTAAAACCGACAGCGCCAGCGATACGGCGGGCTACACCACCTCCATCGGCGGCCTGCTGGCGGGTGTGGACGGTGCGCTGGATGACGACACGCGCCTGGGCCTGGTCGCCGGCTACAGCGACACTTCGCTGAACATGGGCGATGGCACCCATTCGCGGGCATCGGTGGACAGTTACCACTTTGGCGCCTATGCCGGTCACGACATCGGCGCCTGGCGCCTGAGCGGCGGGGCAACCTACAGCTGGCACCGTGCTGATGTGACGCGTGAGCTGCAATACGGCGAAGTCGCCGGTAAGCAGAAAGCCAAGGTCGATGCCCGCAGCACCCAGGTCTTTACCGAAGCGGCTTACCGCCTGAACCTGCAACCGCTGGCGCTGGAGCCATTCGCCAACCTGGCCTATGTGCATCTGGACAGCGATGGCTTCAGCGAGAAAGGCGATGCAGCGGCGCTCAAGGGCGGCGATGACACCCGCGACCTGGTGCTCAGCACCCTGGGCGTACGGGCCTTGAAGACCTTCAACGTCACCGACCATCAGGCCCTCGACGTTTCCGGCACCCTGGGCTGGCAGCACAACCTCAGCGCCACCGATTCCGAGCGCCACCTGGCGTTTGCTTCGGGTAGCACTGCGTTTGCCGTGGAAAGCTCGCCGATGGTGCGCGATGCGGCATTGGTCGGTGCGCGGGCCAGCCTGGCGCTGACCAAGGACGCGCGGCTGAACTTTGACTACAACGGCCTGCTGGCCAGCAAGGAGAAAATCCACGGTGTGGGCTTGAGCCTGGACTGGGCCTTCTAAACACCGCAGCTCCAAACTGTGGGAGCAGGTTTGCTCCCACAGTTACAGCATTCCAACTGTTTTGGCTTTCTCGACAATTCCAACAAAAGAGAGGCAATACCATGGGTGTCTACGACTACAAAAACCTTACTACCGAGGACTCCAAAGCACTGTTCGCCGATGCCATGGCGATCACGTTGTACTCCTACCACAACCTGGATAACGGCTTTGCCGTGGGCTACCAGCAGCATGGCCTGGGGCTTGGCTTGCCGGTGACCCTGGTGCAGGCGTTGCTGGGCAGCACCGACTCCCAGGGCGTGATCCCCGGTATCCCATGGAACCCCGACTCGGAAAAGGCCGCCCTCGACGCGGTGCAAAAGGCCGGTTGGACCCCCATCAGCGCCAGCACCCTCGACTACGGCGGCAAAGTCGATGCCCGGGGCACCTTCTTTGGTGAGAAAACCGGCTATACCACTGCCCAGGTGGAAGTCCTGGGCAAATACGATGACGCCGGCAAACTGCTGGAAATCGGCATTGCCTTCCGTGGCACCTCGGGGCCCAGGGAGAACCTGATTGTTGATTCAATCGGCGATGTGATCAGCGACTTGCTGGCAGCCTTCGGCCCTGCGGACTATGCGAAAAACTACGCGGGCCAGGCGTTTGGCGATTTGCTGGGCAAAGTCGCCGCGTATGCCAGCGCGCAGGGGCTCAGTGGCCAGGATGTACTGGTCAGCGGCCATAGCCTCGGTGGCCTGGCGGTCAACAGCATGGCCGACTTGAGCAACACCACCTGGGCGGGTTTCTATAAGGACGCCAACTATGTGGCCTATGCCTCGCCGACCCAGAGCAGCGGCGACAAGGTGTTGAACATCGGCTATGAAAACGACCCGGTCTATCGCGCTCTCGACGGTTCGTCGTTCAACCTGTCGTCCCTCGGGGTGCATGACCAACCGCATGCCTCCAGCGCCGATAACATCGTCAGCTTCAACGACCACTACGCCTCGACGCTCTGGAACATCCTGCCGTTTTCCATTCTCAACCTGCCGACGTGGATTTCCCATTTACCCACGGGTTATGGCGATGGCATGAACCGCATCCTCGAATCCAAGTTCTATGACCTGACCAGCCGTGATTCGACGATCATCGTCGCCAATCTGTCGGATCCGGCGCGCGCCAACACCTGGGTGCAGGACCTCAACCGCAACGCCGAAGCCCACCAGGGCAGTACGTTCATTATCGGCAGCGACGGCAATGACCTGATCCAGGGTGGCCGGGGCAACGACTACCTGGAAGGTCGCGCCGGCAACGATACCTTCCGTGATGGCGGCGGCTACAACATCCTGCTGGGCGGCAAGGGGTTCAACACCCTGGACTTGCAGCAGTCGCTGAAAAACGTCGAAGTGGCCAACGATGGCGCAGGCACCCTGTACATCCGCGACGGCCAAGGCGGTATCAGCATGACCCGCGATATGGGCGCGATAGTGAGTAAGGAAAGCTATCTGTTGCTGTTCAGCAAAGAGGTGACCCACAGCGTGACCGACAAGGGGTTGCTGGCGGGCAAGGACCTGACCGCCTACGCGGCGTCGCTCAAGGGCGATGCCGGCGCCAATGTTCTCAAGGCCGGCGATAGCGGGCAGTGGTTGTTTGGCCTGGACGGCAATGACCACCTGATCGGCGGTAAAGGCAACGATGTTCTGGTGGGCGGGGCCGGCAATGACCTGCTGGAAGCGGGTGGCGGGCGCAATACCTTCCTGTTCGACGGCGACTTCGGCCAGGACCGGATCCTGGGCTACCAGTCGACGGACAAATTGGTATTCATGGGCGTGGCGGGGGTGGACGGGCAGTACAACTACCTCGACCATGCCAAGGCAGTGGGCAGCGATACGCTGCTGACCTTCGGCGATAACTCGGTGACGCTGGTGGGGGTAGGGCTGGGCAGCCTGTCGGCGGAGGCGTTTGTGATTACCTGAAACAAACCGTAGGCGCCGGTTCGCCGGCTCCTACGGTGATTCGGTCAGTCTTCCTTGCGCACGGTCGCGACATCCGCCGCCTTGACCCGTACGCGCTTGCCGGCGATATCGGTGAATTCGTAGAAACCATCGGGAGTCTTGGCATTCGGCGTGTCTGTGGTCAGGTACTGCGTACCGTTCTGCAAGGTCACGACGGTCGGCGTCGAGCAACCGGCCAATGCCAGAAACGTCAGTGCAGCCAGCGGCAGGCCCCAGTTCTTCATGTTCATAACCCTTACTCTCATCCTTCGAAAACCCCGTGCTCAACGGCTGCGGGCAACAAATGTTACGCGGATCCACCCCCATCTGATCACTTTTATGCAAAAAGTTGCGTGCGCCACTGATCTATTAGCGATTGCAACGCAGGCCTGGCAGCGGCAATCTGTATGCATAACCAGTGTTTTCCCAAGTGCCCGTCATGTCCAATCCCCTCGAAGACCCGTTTTACTACCTGCATAATTTCCAGCAAGTGCTCGACTGGCTGGAGCAGCGCTATGCGGATGTGCTGGACGATGAAGAGCAGCGCTTCGTTACGCAGTTCGCCCAGCTGCCGCAACCGGCCCAGGCGTTGCTGGTGCGCATGGTGATGCGCAAGGGCCTGCATTTTCGGGCGAGCAAGCTCAATTACCTCGAGATCGGCCCGGTCGACGTGGCCGTGCAGCCACTGTTGGCTCACGGTTGGGTGAATGAGCAGGGCCTGCTGGCGCTTGATGAGGTGTGGGGGCAACTGCAAAAAGGCGAGGTGCTGCAAGCGTTCAAGCCGTGGATCGAGCAGCCCAGGGGCAAGAAGTCCGATTGGCTGCCCGGTTTATCCAGCCAATTTACCGAGCCGCGGACGTTTGCGCAGTGGTGTCCGCAGTTGGACGACCGGCTGTACAGCCTTACGGTGATGGACCTGTGTGACCGCCTGCGGCTGATGTTTTTCGGCAACCTGTACCAGGACTGGTCGGAGTTTGTACTGGCGGACCTGGGGATCTACACCTACGAAAAGGTTGAGTTCTGTGCCGAATCCCGTGGCCTGCGCCATCGCGACGATGTGTCTGGCCTGCTGTTCCTGCACCAATGCCAGCAGGCCTTCGAGGCCGGTGAACCGTTGGCGGAGGTGCTGGCGCAGATCGCCACGCTGACCACTGATAACCCCTGGCTGGAAAAGCGCCGGGCCAAGCTGCTGTTCCAGGTCGGCCAGCATTGCGAACGGGTCGCCGAACTGGCCCTGGCCGAGGCGATCTACCGCGATTGTGCCTACCCCGGCGCGCGTGCACGGCTGATCCGGGTGCTGGAGCGTCAAGAGGCGTTCGCCCAGGCCATGGACCTGGCCCTGGAGGCGCAGGCAGCGCCCCACAGTGCGGCCGAGCAGCAGCACCTGTTGCGGGTGCTGCCACGGTTGCGGCGCAAGCTGGGCGAACCGGCGCTGCCCAAGGCCAAACCCCCGGTGATCCAGCGCCTGGACCTGGAACTGCCATTCCCGCAACCGCTGGCCGCCGTGGAGTTCTGCGTGCAGGCGCACCTGGGAGATGACGCGGGGCCGGTGCACTACGTCGAAAACACCCTGATCAACTCGCTGTTCGGCCTGTTGTGCTGGCCGGCGATCTTCGCGCCGTTGCCCGGCTCGTTTTTTCACCCGTTCCAGCGCGGGCCGGTGGACTTGCACAGTGAGGACTTCCAGCAGCGCCGCGCCGAACTGTTTGCCGCCTGCCTGGATCAACTGCACGACCAGCGCTACAAAACCACGATCCGCCAGCGCTACGCCGAAAAATGGGGGATCCAGTCACCCTTTGTGTTCTGGAATGTATTGAGCGAAGAGTTGCTCGAGCAGGCCCTCGATTGCCTGCCAGCCGAGCACCTGCGGCACTGGTTCGACCGCCTGTTGCTGGATATCCGCGCCAACCGCGCCGGGATGCCGGACCTGATCCAGTTCTGGCCGGCGCAAAAAACCTATCGCATGATCGAAGTCAAAGGCCCGGGCGACCGCCTGCAGGACAACCAATTGCGCTGGCTGGAGTTCTGTGGCGAGCACCAGATGCCGGTCACCGTCTGTTATGTCCGCTGGGCGGAGCAGGGCGCTTGAGTTATACGGTCGCCGTGCGGGCATTGTGCGAGTTCACGGCCAAGGTCGGTGACCTCGACCTGCGGTTTACCCCTTCGCCCAGTGCCCAGGAAGGCATGCTCGGCCACCGCACGGTGGCGTCCCGCCGTAGCGCGCATTACCAGAGTGAGGTGGCGCTGGAAGGGGGCTACCAACAGCTGAGCGTGCGCGGCCGCGCCGATGGTTATGATCCGGATCGCAACGTGCTGGAAGAGGTCAAGACCTACCGTGGCGACCTGGATGCCCAGCCGGCCAACCACCGGCAACTGCACTGGGCCCAGGCCAAGGTCTATGGCTGGCTGATGTGCCGCAAGCTGGGGTTGCCTGAGATCGGGCTGGCGCTGGTGTATTTCGATATCGTCAGCGAGCGCGAAACCGTGATCAACCAGCTGTGCCCTGCGGATGAGCTGGAGAAGTTCTTCAATCAGCAGTGCGCGTTGTTTCTCGGCTGGGCCGAGCAGCAGGCGCAGCAGCGCCTGGCCCGTGATACCGCAGCCAGGGCCCTGGCTTTTCCCCACGCGGACTTTCGCCTGGGCCAGCGCACCCTCGCCGAGTCGGTGTACAAGGCCGTCAGTACCGGGCGCTGCCTGATGGCGCAGGCACCCACGGGGATCGGCAAAACCATTGGCACGGTGTTTCCGATGCTCAAGGCCCTGGCGCCACAACAGTTGGACAAGCTGTTCTTTCTCACGGCCAAGACCCCCGGCCGCAAACTGGCGCTGGACGCGGTGCGAGTGCTGCACGCCAGCGCCGACCTGCCATTGCAGGTGCTGGAGCTGGTGGCGCGGGACAAGGCCTGCGAACACCTGGACAAAGCCTGTCACGGTGATTCCTGCCCACTGGCCAAAGGCTTTTATGATCGCCTGCCCGCCGCGCGCGAGGCCGCAGCCAAGGTGCGCCTGCTGGATCAACCCACGCTGCGCGAGGTGGCACTGGCCCATGAGGTGTGCCCGTATTACCTGAGCCAGGAAATGGCGCGCTGGTGCGACATGGTGGTCGCCGACTACAACTATTACTTCGATTTTGGCGCGATGCTGTTTGGCCTGGCCCAACTCAACCAATGGCGGGTCGCGGTGCTGGTGGACGAGGCCCATAACCTGGTGGAGCGGGGCCGGGCGATGTACAGCGCCGACCTTGATCAATTTGCCCTGAAGAGCGTGCGCGATAGCGCCCCCGAGCCTTTGCACAAGCCATTGCAGCGGCTCAACCGTGAATGGAATGCGCTGCACAAGGAACAGGTCACGGTGTACCAGGCCTATGCCAGCAAACCGGACAAGCTGTTGCAGGCCCTGGCCCTGTGCACCAGCGCCATGGGCGAGTATTTCAACGACCACCCGCAGGCGCTCACGGGCGAACTGCAAAGCTTTTACTTCGAGGCCTTGCAGTTCGCCAAGGTGGCGGAGCTGTTCAACGAGCAGTTTATTTTTGATATCAGCCAGCGCGACCCGCTGGCCAAGCGCCGCTTCTCGCGCTTGAGCCTGCGCAACGTGGTGCCGGCCGAATTTATCCGCCCACGTTTGACCGCAGCCCGCAGCAGCGTGCTGTTTTCCGCGACCCTCAGCCCCCGGCATTACTACGCCGACCTGCTGGGGCTACCGGCGGATACCGCGTGGATTGACGTCGAATCACCGTTCGAGGCTGCGCAGTTGCAGGTGCGCATCATCGATCGCATCTCCACGCGGTTTGTGCATCGCCAGGCGTCTCTGGAGCCCATCGTGGCGTTGATCGCCGAGCAATTTGCGCGTACGCCGGGCAACTACCTGGCGTTTTTCAGCAGCTTCGATTACCAGCAGCAAGTGGCGCAATTACTGGCCGAGCGGCATCCGGCGATCCCGACCTGGCATCAATCACGGGGCATGGCCGAAGCCGAGCGCCAGGCCTTCCTTGAGCAGTTCACCCAGCATAGCCAGGGCGTGGGGTTTGCCGTGCTGGGCGGGGCGTTCGGCGAGGGTATCGACCTGCCGGGGGCGCGTCTGATCGGGGCCTTTATCGCTACCCTGGGCCTGGCGCAGCTCAATCCGGTCAACGAGCAGATGAAGCTGCGCATGGGTACGATCTTCGGTTCGGGGTATGACTACACCTACCTGTATCCCGGGATCCAGAAGGTGGTGCAGGCGGCCGGCCGGGTTATTCGCACCCGGCAGGACCAGGGGGTAGTGATGCTGATTGATGACCGTTTTGCCGAGCCCAAGGTGCGGCCACTGCTGCCGCGCTGGTGGTCGGTGACCTGAGGTATTTGCCCGATCAATGATGCTGGCGCAGGCCGTGCTGCTGGGGCAGTCTGCAGCAGTCCCCTGATGGAGCCGCGTGATGAGTGCTATCGAGCAACAGACGATCCAGGTCAACGGTATTCAATTGAGCCTGCATATCGCCGGCCCCGAGAACGGCCCGCCGGTGTGGTTGCTCCATGGCTTTCCCGAGTGTTGGCACTCCTGGCGACTGCAGATACCGGCGCTGGCGGCAGCCGGCTATCGGGTGTTCGTCCCGCAGATGCGCGGCTACGGGCCAAGCAGTGCCCCTGCAGACATTGCTGACTACGACCTGCTGACCCTGTGCGCAGATATCCAGGGCGCCATGGACCTGTTCGGGCATCGTCGGGTGGCGATGGTCGGTCATGACTGGGGCGCCGTGGTGGCCTGGCACCTGGCCTTGCTGGAACCGCAGCGCATCCGCGCCCTGGTCACAATGTCGGTGCCCTTTGCCGGTCGCTCCCGCAGGCCGGTGATCGAGATCATGCGCGAGCTGTACGCCGAGCGGTTCAACTACATCCTGTACTTCCAGGAGCCCGGCGTGGCCGAACAGGAGCTGGAAGCGGACATCGAACGCACCTTGCGCCTGTTTATGCAGGACCAGGATGTATTCCTGCAGCAAAAGCCGGCCACGGCGACCTTGCTCGAGGGTGTCGCGCTGCCGGGCGCCTTGCCGGCCTGGTGCAGCCAGCACGACCTGGAGATCTATGTGCAAACCTTCGCCCAGGGTTTTCGCGGGCCGTTGAACTGGTACCGCAACTTCGAGCGCAACTGGCAGCGCACCGAGTTCCTGGCCGGGCGGCAGGTGTTACAACCGACGCTGTTCCTGATCGGCGACCGCGATCCGGTGGGGGTATTCGAGGCGCATACGCTCAAGCGCATGCCTGAGGTGGTACCGCAGTTGGAACAGCAGGTACTGGCCAACTGCGGGCACTGGATCCAGGTGGAGCAAGGGGCGCAGGTCAACGCCCGGTTGCTGGAATTCCTCGGGCGTTGACTATCAACCCTTGGCCTTGGCCAGGAACGGCGCCAGGCGCCGGCCCATTTCTTCACCGAGAGCCTGTAGCCCGCTCAGGGGGCGGACCATCACCTCAAACTCGATGATCTGCCCCTGTTCGTTGAAGCGGATCAGGTCGATACCCTTGAGCTGCTTATCGCCCACCCGCGCGCTGAACTCCAGCACCACACTGTGCCCGTCGGCGCTGGCCAGTTCGCGGTGGTACTGGAAGTCTTCAAACACGGTAAACACGGTGTTGAGGATCATCGACACCACGGGCGCGCCGGGGTAGGGCGTATGCGCCATGGGCGAGCGAAACACCGCCTCCGGCGCCAGCAGTTCGGGCAGGGCTTTGAGATCGGCAGTGGCCAGCATGGTGTGCCAGCGTTTCAGGGTATGGGCGGCCGGGGTGGATAATTGCAGAGCGTCGGACATGGTTTGTACCTGTTCTTATGAGTGTCGAACAACCATAAGAGCCGCCGCGAGGTGGGATCAATGATCCAAACTGACAGTTATATGTCTGGAGCAAACACCACACCTGTGGGAGCGGGATTGTCGGGTCGCCGCATCGCTGCGATGGCGGTGTACCGGCCAATACATTTATCGACTGATACACCGCCATCGCAGGCAAGCCAGCTCCCACAGGGAATGCAGTTTCGCGCTTTGGGATTGCTGTTGCTGTTGCTCTGCTTTTGATCTGGCTTTTGATCTTGATCTTAGGCGCCCCGTTAAACCACGATGGCCGCAGGCAGGTATTGCGCAGTGGGCACCCCGGCATGGATGCCGGGGTAGCCGCGACACGGCCATGGATGGCCGATCGCGGCGGGCCCACGGAGCAATGCCTGACTGCGGGCATGCCGAGCCTAAGCGAGGCACCGAGTGGTGGGGCAAGAGTGTTTTGCTTACTTTTGCGCTCTACAAAAGTGAGCCGCCGTAAGGGCGGAACCAATAGCCGCCGTAACCGCAGCAACGGATATGTACACAAACCCAAGAAACACTAAAAAAATAGATACCTATGGCTATAACGGGCCCACCTCTACAGCGGGATATGGGGGGTCAAACCACCTCCAGGTAAGAGCTGTGGATCGCCCGCGCCAGTTCGCGCACGGTGTCGATAAATTCGGTCAGCCGGCTGTGCAAGCCTTCTTCGAGAATCTCATCAATACCGGTGTAACGCAGCCGCGCCTCAAACTCGGCCGCCAAGCGCTGGGCCGTACGGCCGTAACTGCCCGGCAGGTCGGCGAGGATATGGCTCAACTCCTCGATACACGCATGCAACGAGCGCGGTACGTCGCTGCGCAACAGCAGCAGTTCCGACACCGAACGCGCATTCAGCGCATTGGGGTACAGCTCGGTGTAGGCCTCGAACGACGACAAGGCACGCAGCAGGGCGCTCCACTGGTAGTAGCCGCGGGCGGACAGGTCGCTGACTTCTTCGGACTCTTCGCCAAACATCTCGTAGCGTGCATCCAGCAGGCGCAGGGTGTTGTCGGCGCGCTCGACAAAGGTGCCCAGGCGGATAAACCGATAGGCATCGTTGCGCATGATGGTGCCGGACGTGGCCCCTCGGAACAGGTGCGAGCGTTGCTTGACCCAGTCACAGAAGTGGCTGATGCCATGGCGCGCCAGGCCGCCGGCGGCGATGCTGCGCATTTCCAGCCAGGTGGCGTTGAGGTTTTCCCACATGTCGGCGGTGATCCGCCCACGTACCGCATGGGCATTGCCCCGGGCGGCGCGCAGGCAGTTGTAGATACTGGCCGGGTTTTCTTCGTCGAGGGCGAAGAAGTGCAACATGCGCTCGGCGTCCAGTTGTTGATGGCGCTCCAGGTAGCTGTCGAGGGTGCCACTGCTGAGCAGCGACATCGCCAGTTCGTCCAGGCCATCACTGCGCCCGGCCTGGGGCATCAGCGACAGCGAGTAGCTGACCTCCAGCATGCGCGCCAGGTTTTCCGCGCGTCCAGGTAGCGCGACATCCAATACAGATCTGCGGCGGTTCTACTCAGCATACTCAGCCCTCCACCACCCAGGTGTCCTTGGTTCCGCCGCCTTGCGACGAGTTGACGATCAATGAGCCTTCACGCAATGCCACCCGGGTCAGGCCGCCTGGCACCAGGCGGGTTTCCTTGCCCGACAGCACAAACGGACGCAGGTCGATATGCCGTGGCGCGATGCCGTTTTCGACAAAGGTCGGGCAGGTCGACAGGCTCAAGGTTGGCTGGGCGATATAGGCATAGGGCCGGGCCTTGATGCGTTGGCGAAAGTCCTCGATCTCGGCCGCCGAGGCGGCTGGGCCCACCAGCATGCCGTAGCCGCCGGAGCCCTGGGTTTCCTTGACCACCAGCTCGGGCAGGTGCGCCAGTACATGGGACAGTTCTTCAGGCTTGCGGCACTGGAACGTCGGCACGTTTTGCAACACCGGTTCTTCATCCAGATAGAAGCGAATCATCTCCGGCACA
Organism: Pseudomonas sp. FP818; assembly: GCF_030687335.1. Classification (NCBI taxonomy): domain Bacteria; kingdom Pseudomonadati; phylum Pseudomonadota; class Gammaproteobacteria; order Pseudomonadales; family Pseudomonadaceae; genus Pseudomonas; species Pseudomonas sp. FP818. Next base: position 2,858,711 of record NZ_CP117427.1, read on the forward strand.
TAGGGGTAGATGGATTTGTCGTCGGCCACCCCGGTGCCGATGGCATTGGCCAGTACCACATTGCCGGCGCAGTAGGCGGCCACCAGGCCAGGCACGCCGAGCATGGATTCGGGGTTGAAGGCCTGGGGGTCGAGGAAGGCATCGTCGATGCGCCGGTAGATCACATCCACGGCTTTCGGGCCGTCGGTGGTGCGCATGAACACCTTGAGGTCGTGCACGAACAGGTCGGCACCTTCGACCAGCTCCACCCCCATTTCCCGGGCCAGGAACGCATGTTCGAAGAACGCGCTGTTAAAGCGCCCCGGGGTCAGTACTACGACATTGGGGTTGTCCAGGCGGCTGGCGCTTTTCAGGGTCTTGAGCAGCAGGTTGGGGTAGTGATCCACCGGCGCGATGCGCTGCTTGGCAAACACTTCCGGGAACAGGCGCATCATCATCTTGCGGTCTTCGAGCATGTAGCTCACGCCGCTGGGGGTGCGCAGGTTGTCTTCGAGGACGTAGTAGGTGCCATCGCCATCGCGCACCAGGTCGACACCGGAGATATGGGAGTAGATATTGCGGTGCAGGTCCAGGCCGACCATGGCCTTCTGATAGCCTTCATTGCCCAGCACCTGGTCGGCGGGAATGATCCCGGCCTTGATAATGCGCTGGTCGTGGTAGATATCGGCGAGGAACATGTTCAACGCATTGACCCGCTGGATACAGCCGCGTTCGATCACGCTCCATTCACTGGCGGGGATGCTGCGCGGGATGATATCGAAGGGGATCAGGCGCTCGGTGTCCTGCTCGTCACCGTACAGGGTGAAGGTGATGCCGGCGCGGTGGAACAGCAGGTCGGCCTCACGGCGGCGCTGGGCCAGCAGTTCCGGCGGGGTGTTGGCCAGCCAGCGGGAAAAATCCTGGTAGTGCGCACGGCATACGCCGTTTGCGTCATTCATCTCATCAAAGAAAGATCGAGCCATTCCAATTACCTTGTCAGTGCCGGGTGAAAGGCTGCAGGCACTGCCGCTTTAGAAAACGCATTGTTATGAGCCCGTGGCTTTTGGCGCCAACGGACCGGGTCCTTACTTTCTTTTGGAGTCGGCTCTGAGTCGGGGGGTAACAGTTGCTCCTGTGTTCACCTGGGCAGGCAGGGGGTTACAGGAGTAAAGCAATGGCTGTGCCGGAACCGCGTTTATGGGGATTACACGGTGTATCAGCCCGTTACTGGAGCAGCCTGCGCAAGTCCAGTGCGTGATATGCGCAGTCTGCGCCCTATAACGGTGCGGGCGATTGACCTGAACTTCGGCCATGGGCGGTTCTTCTAAGGAGATTAAGCACTCTGAGGATCAACGATTGTGCCCAGAATCATCTCCCCGCACAGCCCGGAATCGGCGCTGACTGACCACACCGAACACAACGCCAAGATTTTCGGTTCGCCCAAGGACCGGCTGGACTTCTATCGCCGGGAAATCCAGTACGAAACCACCATCCTCGCCAACCGCACCGATGCCTACCTGACGGCGCAGTCGTTTTTGGTGATTGCCTTTGTGTCGTGCATGGGCAACCTCAACCCGGAGTGGGGCAAGCTGTTTACCCTGGTGGTTCCACTGCTGCTGTCGATGCTCGGGGTGTTCAGCTCGCTCAATGCCTGGCCGGGCATCCGCGCAGCCTACGACATCATTGATCACTGGCACTTCAAGCAGAGCGAGTTGTTGCGCAGCGAGCCGGTGATGGGCATGGCCTACGATGAGTCACCGCTGTTCTGCGAGACCGAGTCGTCACACAAGGGTTATCGCAAGTCCTTGCTGTTTTCGGTGCGCACGCCGTGGCTGTTCATGGTGTTCTGGATACTGCTGGCGGCGTTTGCGTTCTATATCCAGGTGGACAATCCAGGGGCGTGACCATTGATCAGTACAGGTCATCCGGACTGAACTTCATCCACCAGTGCGGCACCTTAACCTTACACCATCGGATAAAGAGGTTCCCATGAGCACCCGTCACAGCCCAGACCCACACGTCAGCGGCAGGAACGATCCGGCCATCGATGACGAGACTCGCCAAGTGCCCGCTCCCGGCACCGCAGCCGCCGCCCCCAAGGACCCACAACCCGCCACCGACAAGGTGGCCAGGGACAATGAGTACAGCCCGGACTTCAAGCCAGAGCGCGAGCCCAAGCCGCAGACCGACGCTGACATTGATACCCCGGGCGGCTAAGGCCATGCATATTCCAGCCGAAGAGGAACCGATCAATGATCCGGGCAATGAAGACCCCGGATCGTTGATGGATGATGCGCAAGTGCCGCTGATCGAGGAGGAAGAGGTGGCTGACGAAGGCAGTGCTGATGCCTAGCGTCAGCGCCGCATCAGTTAGCCAGCTTGTTATGTGATCCAAAGCGAGAGGAGCGTGCATCAACTCTGGTATCACCCACCTGCCAACGGCGGCAGCCGGCGCTTGACCGGGGTTTTCTTGACGATGGCGGTGTTGGTTTCGGCATAGCCGTTGAGGCGGTCAAGCAAGGTGTCCAACTGATCCATGGTGCGCACGTGCAGCCGCGCGATAAAGCAGTCGTCGCCGGTCACCTTGTCACACTCGGTAAATTCCGGGATCGCCTGGATCTGTCGTTCAACCTCCTGCAATTGGCCGGGCAGGGGGCGGATGCGCACGATGGCTTGCAGCAAGTAGCCAAAATGTTTGGGGTCGACCTCCACGGTATAGCCCTTCAACACCCCGCGCTCTTCCAGGCGGCGCAAGCGCTCGCCGACACTGGGCGAGGACAGGCCGGTTATGCCGGCCAAGGTCTTGAGCGAGCAACGCGAGTCGTCCATCAAGGCAGCGAGCAGTTGCTGGTCGATAACGTCAATCATCCTGGGCTCCTTAGGTAAACCTGAATTTTTGCCTAATAAGAATAGGCAAACACCGCCATTGGCCTTTCTCAGGCGCTGGAGCCTGATCGACGCAGATTGCCATAATTTAGCCTCATTCGAGGAGCTTAATCATGGACAAATCCATACGTCGCGGCTCATGGGAAATGGTTGGCGCCATGCTGATCTCCGGCACGATCGGCTGGTTTGTGCTGGTGTCTGGGGTGCCGGTCATTGAGGTGGTGTTCTGGCGTTGCGTCATTGGCGCCTTGACCTTGTTGCTGGTGTGCTGGCACCTGGGGTATCTGCGCAGTGCCTGGTTGAGTTATTCGACACTCGGCTGGGCCATGTTGAGCGGCGTGGCCATCGTGGGTAACTGGCTGTTGCTGTTTGCGTCCTATTCAAAAGCGTCGATTGCCATCAGCACGGCGGTCTATAACGTTCAGCCATTTATGCTGGTGATCCTCGCGGCGCTGTTGCTCGGCGAGAAAATCACCGTACAGAAGCTGGCGTGGCTGAGCGTGTCATTCATGGGCATGTTGGCTATCGTCACCGCCCATGGCGAGCAGCAGGGCAGCGGTGATCAATACCTGTGGGGCGTGGCCCAGGCGCTGGGCGCGGCCCTTTTGTATGCCATCGCTGCACTGATTATCAAGCGCCTGAAGGCTGTGCCGCCCCATCTGCTGGCGCTGATTCAAGTGAGTACCGGTGCGGTGCTGTTGGTGCCACTGGTTTCATGGCACAGCCTTTCGGCACCGGTTGATGCCTGGGCGGCGCTGTTGACACTGGGTATGGTGCACACCGGCCTGATGTATGTGCTGCTGTATGGCGCGATCCAAAAACTGCCGACGGCATTGACTGGGGCGTTGTCATTCATCTACCCGATTGCGGCGATCCTGGTTGATTGGATGGCCTATGGGCATCGTCTGGGTTGGACGCAATGGCTGGGTGTTGCGGCGATTCTGCTGGCGGCGGCGGGGTTGCAGCGGGGATGGTGGTGGCGCTGGAGGTCGGATGTTTCGCCCTCTCATGCTAAGCGCCCCTTGTAGGAGCCAGCCAAAGCCAGCTCCTACAGAGGGGGACTCAGTGCGGTGCGCGAGGAATGGTCTTGAGCAAGTCCGCCGGGCTGATATGCCCTACGACTTGCTGTTGTACACCACTGCCCGGCAGCGGCAGATCGAGGATATGCCCCTTGATCTTGCCCACCACATGCATTTCGCACGGTTTGCAGTCGAATTTCAGGGTCAGTACTTCATCGCCGTGAATCAACTGCATCGGTGCGACCTTGGTGCGTACGCCGGTCACGCCCTTGGCCTGCTTGGGGCACAGGTTGAAGGAGAAACGCAGGCAGTGCTTGGTGATCATCACCGGCACTTCACCGGTTTCTTCGTGGGCCTCGTAGGCCGCATCGATCAACTTCACGCCATGGCGATGGTAGAAGTCGCGGGCCTTCTGGTTGTAGACGTTGGCCAGGAACGACAGGTGCGACTCCGGGTACACCGGCGGCGGTGTGGTTTCGGCCTTGCGACCACCACGGGGGTGGGCCTCGACACGCGCAACCGTCAGCGCTTCGATTAAGTCGCGGCGCAGGGCCTTGAGTTGCGAATTGGGAATGAAAAACGCCTGGGGGGCGTCCAGCTCGATTGCGGTGGCGTGATACTGGGTGGTGCCCAGTTGGCCAAGCAGGTCGCGCAAGGTGTCCAGCGCCTGTTCCGGCTTGTTGGCCACGCCGAACGGGCCGGGCAGGGTGGTGCTGACACTCACGCCTTCTTCACTGGTGGCGGTCAGTTGCAATTGGTCTTCGCGCAAGCTGGCCTGCCACGACACGCCAACCCGCCGCTCGGCGGAGGTCTTGAGCAACGCTTGCTGCCAGTTATGGTCGAGGTTGCGGTTGAGCGGGTGATTCGGTCGTAGTTGATGCAGGCCCGCCGGCATTTCGTTGGGCTCGACACGGTAGCGGTAGCGCTTTTCGCCGTCTTCTTCGAACTCACCTTTAGGCTCGGCGATATTGGCGCGAAAACCCACGACTTCACGCTTGATCAGCACGTTGAGGCCATCGCCGTTGGACAGCGGCTCATGGGTGATCACCTGCAAGTCGCGCTTGCCGGCTTTTTCCACCACGCCTACCGGCAGGCCGGTAAAGGTTGGGGTGTCGAAGGCGCCGATATCAATCTTGCGGTCACTGACGAAGTAGTCGGTGCTGCCACGGTGGAAGGTTTTTTCCGGGTCTGGCAGGAAGAAATGCGCGGTACGCCCGCTGGAAGCGCGCGCCAGGTCCGGGCGGTCTTCGAGGATCTCGTCCAGGCGCTGGCGGTAATAGGCGGTGATGTTCTTCACATAACCCATGTCTTTGTAGCGGCCCTCGATCTTGAACGAGCGCACGCCGGCGTCTACCAAAGCGCGCAGGTTGGCGCTCTGGTTGTTGTCTTTCATCGACAGCAGGTGCTTTTCAAAGGCCACGACGCGGCCCTGGTCGTCCTTGAGGGTGTAGGGCAGGCGGCAGGCCTGGGAGCAGTCGCCACGGTTGGCGCTGCGGCCGTTTTGCGCGTGGGAAATATTGCATTGCCCGGAGAACGCTACGCACAACGCGCCATGGATGAAGAACTCGATGGCGGCATCGGTTTCATCGGCAATCGCGCGGATTTCCTGGAGGTTCAGCTCGCGGGCCAGCACCAGCTGGGAGAACCCGGCCTGGTCGAGGAACTTGGCCCGGTTCAAGGTGCGGATGTCGGTCTGGGTGCTGGCATGCAGCTCGATGGGCGGGATATCCAGCTCCATCACCCCCAGGTCCTGGACGATCAGCGCATCAACGCCGGCATCGTACAACTGGTGGATCAGCTTGCGGGCCGGCTCCAGTTCGTCGTCGTGCAGGATGGTGTTGATGGTGGTGAACACCCGGGCGTGGTAACGACGGGCGAATTCCACCAGTTGGGCGATCTCGCTCACGTCGTTGCAGGCGTTGTGGCGCGCACCGAAGCTTGGGCCGCCGATGTACACGGCGTCGGCGCCGTGCAGGATGGCCTCGCGCGCGATGGCGACATCGCGGGCAGGGCTGAGCAATTCCAGATGATGCTTGGGCAAGGACATAGTTTTTTTAGTCAGGCTTGTCACGGTTGAGGCGCGCATTGTAGCCGTGAATCGCCTGGCGGGCACCCGCTGGATGCCCAATGACGCGCCGGGCTCAGCCCTTGGCGGCCATCGCCGTGACTTCAACCCGCATGCCTTCGACCGCCAACGACGCCACGCCAACCGCCGCGCGTACCGGCCAGGGTTTGGCGAAGAAGCGCTTGTACACCTCGTTGAATGCGGCGCGGTCGGCCATGTCAGTGAGGTAGATGGTCAAGTGCATGACCCGGTCCATGCTGCTGCCGGCGCGTTCGAGGGCGACTTTGAGGGCTTGCAGGGTGCATTCGCTTTGCGCAGTGACATCGCCCAATTCCAGGCTGCCATCGGCGCGTACCGGGATTTGTGTGGAGACCAGGATGCCGTTGAAGCCGATAACGTCGGAGGAAATCGAATCCGGGTCGAGGTCGGGGGTGAAGCTGAGGTCGTGGTTGCTCATGGGGAGCCCTAGGTGAATGGAACAGCGTGGATAGTAAACGCTACGTACTAGTTATCGGTCGATAAATTATCCCTTGAAATAAATTATCGAATGATAAAATATGCAGCTGTACCGTCTCTAATCCGCACTGTCAGGAGAGAACATGGGAGTCCTAGCGCTCGACCATTTCACCATTCGCACCGAACAATGGGGCAAGACCGCCGAGTTTTTTGAACAAGTGGTTGGCCTGTCACCTGGGCCGCGCCCGGATTTTCGTTTCCCTGGCTGCTGGATGTACGCCGGCGGCCGTCCGCTCTTGCACATCGCCAGTATCGTGGGCGTTGACAAGGATCTGCAGGCCTATCTGGGCGAGAAGCCGGGCGGCTACGGGTCGGGCGCCCTTGACCATGTCTCGCTGCGTTGTGAAGGGCTGGAAACCGTGCAGAACCGCCTGCAATCCCTGGGCATCGCCTTTCGCGAACGGGTGATTCCGCAGATTGGCGAGCACCAACTGTTTCTTGAAGACCCCAACGGCATCACCATCGAAATGATCTTTGACTATGTGCCGGGAACCCGGATTGTCGGCGAGGCCATGGCGAGCCTTGCCATTGGCCCGTCTGCGGAAGGTCGCTGATGGACTTCAAACGTCGACGTGTGATTCAAGCCCTGGGCAGCGCAGCGTTATTGGCGCCGCTGCTGGCCCGTGGCAATAACCCTGAGAGGAGCCCAACCATGGTACGACTCGGTGTGACTGATCTGTCCTTTCATCGTGCGACAGCCGCGGTGGTTGCTTCGGTATTGCAGCGCATGGGTTTTGGGGTGGAGCGTTCGTATGCGCTGCACGAGGCCAATTTCGAGCAGTTGCGTGCTGGCAGCATCGACATGATTGCCTCCGCATGGATCCCGTCCAGCCATGGGATGTACAAAGCCCGGGTGGAAGAGGTGGTCGCCACCCGCGAATTGGGCCTGCATTACACCCCGTATGCGTTGTGGGGTGTGCCCGACTATGTGCCGGTGTCGCAGGTGGACTCCGTGGATGACCTGCGCAAGCCGGAGGTTATCGCCCGTATGCACACGCTGATCCAGGGGATTGGCCCGGGCGCCGGGATTACCCGGTTTTCGCTGCGGATGATGGAGGACTACGGCCTTGCGGCGGCGGGCTACCAGTTCCGCACCGGCACCCAGGAACAATGCGTGGCCGCGTTCGAGGCGCTGGTCGAGGAGGGCAGATGGGGCGTGGTGCCACTTTGGCATCCGCAGTTCCTGCATTTCCGTCATCGCATCCGTTATCTCAAGGACCCCAAGGGGCTGCTGGGCAGTGTCGACCGTGCGGTGCTGTTGGCGCGGGTTGATCGCCTGGGGCGGTTCAGCGAGGCGCAATTGCAGGTGCTCGATAACATCCGTCTGAGCAATGCGATTGTCGCCGAGTTGGATTACGCCCTCAATCGCCAGGGTAAAAGTGCGGACCAGGCAGCTGAGGGCTGGCTACTGAACAACCCGCAGACTCTCGCCTCCTGGCTGGCGCCATTGGCCTGAACACAATCAAAACAGGAAACGATCATGACCACCCCTGAATCGCGTCTGCAAGCCGCCGGCATCACCTTGCCTGTTCCCGCCCCGGCCCTGGGTAACTACGTGCCCTGGAGCATTGTCGGCAATACCTTGATGACCTCCGGGCAATTCCCCTGGATTGATGGCCGGCTGCTGTACCGTGGGCGCCTGGGCCGCGACCTGAACCTGGAGCAAGGGTATGCGGCCTGTCGCCTGGCGGCATTGAATGCAATTGCCCAGCTCAAGGATGCGGTGGGGGATTTGAGCCGTATCCGCCAGGTCTATCGGCTGGAAGGCGTACTGAATGTGGCGGAGGATTTCCATGAGCACCCCAAAGCCCTGGATGGCGCGTCTGACGTGCTGGTCGAAGTCTTCGCCGAACAAGCTCGGCATTCGCGCATGATCTGGACCAACCCGGTCATACCCATGGATGGCTTTTGCCTGGTGTATCTCTTTGCGGAAATCGACGCCCCGTAAACGGCCTTCACTACGCCTCGTTATGCAGGGCGCCATCGAGGAAGGCATTGACCCGCAGGGTAATCAGTTCGGTCAGATTCTCAGGGACGGACATCTGATACACCCACTTGCGCACCCCCAGGTAAAAGAAGCTGCTGTGGAAGCCCCACAGCACTTCGATCTCAAGACTCAGCGCGTGTTTATCCAGCGGGGCGGTCAGTTGCTTCTGATGACGCAGCTCTTCGATGATCGTCAGGAACACCGTCTCGTGTAATTGTTTGAGATAGCGCTGGTTCAACTCCGGGTCCTGCAGGCCGGCGTACAGGAATATCCGCACCCATTCATTGCTCAGGATGGTGCGGGTATAACCGATAAAGTAATCAATCAGCCGTTCCCTTAAAGGACGCGTGCGGTCCTTGAGCTGCTGCTCCAGCTCAGGGTCCCAGCGGTTCATGAACACCTGCTGGTACACCTGTTCGATGAGTAATTGCTTACTGGGAAAATAGCGGTAGAGCAGGGGCTGGGTGACCTGCAGCCCCTCGGCCAGCTCGCGGGTGGTCAGCGCAAAGCCTTTCTGGGCGAAGAGGGTGATCGCCCGCTCGACCATCTGCTGCTGACGATCGGCAGCCGTGAGATTTTTTCGGCCTGGCGTGGTCGCCTTGTTGCTAACGCTGATTTTTGCCATTGTTGACCTATGCAGTGCCACATCTAGAAAGCGTGACAGAATCATACGCGTTGCAGCGGTCAACGTGGGCCCGCATCGATGTGGCCATCGACACCTTTACAGGAACACTCCTATGCATTCATTCATCCGCGCGGCGCTGTTGCCAGTCGCCATTTTCGCCATCAGCGCACACGCCCAGACCGGACCTTCGTTCAAGTGCAGCGCAAACATGGCCAGTTCCGTGGAAACGCTGATTTGCGGCAGCGAAGCGCTTTCCGCCCTGGATCGCCAGATGGCGAGCACCTACAACACCGCGCTGAAAAAGGCCGGCAGCCAGGCCAAGATGCTCAAGGCCGAGCAACGTGGCTGGATCAAGGGGCGCAACGACTGCTGGAAGGCTGACGACAAACAGGCCTGCATTCGTGACAGTTACAACCAGCGGTTGGTTGAACTGCAACAATGAATCCTCCGCTGTTTGTTTCTCTGGATGGGCCCAAGGGCACCGGCAAAACCACACTGTTGGAAGCCGTTACAAAAGTACTGAGGGCAGACGCCAAAACGGTAATCCGACTTTGCGAGAAAAAAAGCGATCCCTTTAGACGGGAAACAATGACCCTCGTTAACAAGCTGGTCAGAAATCCCTGCCGGGATCTGGAGTTGCAGGTGTGTGAACGCCTTGCGGATAGCCGTGCATGGATTTCCCGACAGGTGCTGACTAAACAACCTCCGGGCAGCATTGTGTTGATTGATCGCTGGTACCCGTCTGATGCCGCGTTTCGGCGCATAGTCCCGTTTGCAGACATTCTCCAGTTGAACATTGATCGCAACGTGCAAGTGCCAGACCTGCACGTCGGGATTGTCACCGCCCCTGAAATTTCATGGGCGAGGGCCGCAGCACGACGGCGCGGGCTGAGCAGTACTGTGATGCATACGCTGGAAGAACATGTTGCCTGTACCCAGGCGTTCGAGCGAGCGGTTGCAGATCAAGGCTGGGCTTTATGCCGCAACGAGGGAACGCTTGAAGAGGCAACATTGCAGGTGGTTTCTGAGATTTATCGCGTGCTTGCCTGCTCATAATGGCGTGGTGAGCGAAAACGGGATACGCAGCTCCTCGACAGGCCCTGAATCCCGGCCGCACATTTCGTCGTGTGCGCATTGCTGCACCAGCACGCAAGGAAATGCCGGCACGGTCTGCAGCAAGTCGCGCAGGTGGGTGGTCGACCGCAGGCGCATCGGCTTGGCCGCATCATCAAGCAGGGTGAACTGGCCGTGATCCAGGCGGATTCGTGCCAGATAAAAACCACCTTCGAGTGACAGCAACTCCAGCTCGCGTATTTCGCCCTTCGCGGCCTGTTCGATCAGTGCTTGCAAATTCAAGGTTTACTCCTTGCCTACCAGGGTAGGCGCTCACCGTTATAGGCAAAAAAATTGCCGCTGTCGGCAACAGTCAGACGGTCAATCAGCGATAACAACTCGCGGGCAGCAATGTGTGCCGGCCTGGCTGCCGAGGCACCACGAAAGGGCTGTGAAAGGCCTGAAATAACGGTGCCTGGATGCAGGCTCAGCAAGCGGGTTTGCGGGCGGGTTCGCGCCAGTTCGATCGCCGCGGTTTTAATCAACATGTTCAACGCGGCCTTGGAGGCGCGATACGCATACCAGCCGCCCAAACGGTTATCGCCGATGCTGCCAACCTTGGCCGAAAGCACCGCCATCGCGCCACGAGGGTCGAGCAATGGCAAAAAGTGACGCAAAACAAGCGCTGGTCCCAGGGCGTTGACCTGGAACACTGCCTGAAACGCATCCGCCTCAATGGCGGAGTAACTCTTTTCCGGCTTGATTTCTTTGCGATGGAGCAGGCCCGCAGCATGCAGGATTAACTGGTACGGGGCTTCTTCAGCTAATTCGGCGGCGGCTTTGGCGATACTCTCGGGCTCTTCCAGATCCAACCCCGGAAGACTATGACGCGTCAGTTCGCGAACAACCGAGCAGCGTGGATCTTCTTTGAGCAACTGACAAAACGCCGTGCCAAGGGCTCCACTGGCGCCTATTACTAAGGCGCGATAGCCGTCGCCAAGTGAGTTCATTTCTAAGGGGCTGTTCATGAGTAGCGCTCTAAGGCTGCCTCGTTTTCAAGGTGTCCGACGCGTCGGGGGCGTGTTGTGATTCCGGCACTGCGCAACGGTTATCGACACATCGACGTCGCCCATCCGGGTGAGGCAACCACGCCAAATGGGGGCGCAAGCGGCAGAACAGCCGATAACCGAACGCCAGCAGCGGTCGAAGTGCACGCCAGGTCAGGGGGCTGGCCCAGAATCCCATGCCGGCGGCACGCCAGCTCCATAGGGTGGCGTCCAAGCCTTCAACCCAGCGGCCGTCGGCGAAACGGGCGTGAAGTACGGACTGCATGTGCTCGAACGTAAAGCCAAGGGCCTTGGCGTCAAATTCAGCGCTGTTTAAGTCAATAAATAGCAGTCGGCCCTCTGTGGCGTGTCGGCGCAGGATCTTGATTTCCCGCGCGCACAATGGACAGTTACCGTCAAAGTACAGCGTCAGTGGCCAAGGATTTTTGTTGTACATTGCACTATACCTTGTATAGGTTTTATCTAAGATAGGCCTAAAGTAACCACCTGACAATGTGCGCGATGCTTATGCGTGTTAACCACGGGCCAATGCCATCCGGCTACGCGCCCGCAATTGACGCGTGGCGAGCGCATAGGTATCCAAGAGTCTTATCGAGGTATTTGCATGGCTACGCGCAACGATAGCTTGGTCCGCCACCTTATCTGTATTGCTCTTATGCTCCAGAGCGCGGACATATTTGCCGATTGGCGTGAGGCGGTCCCCAATGCCCATCTGTTGAGCAGCGGGGATATGCGAGTATTCGGTTTCTCGGTCTACAGCGCGCAGTTCTGGAGCCCACGCCTGATCGCCGGTGAGCCGCTGGTTGCAGATGCACCTTTTGCGCTTGAACTCACCTACAGCCGCGCTATTAGCCGCGATGATCTAGTCGAGGCCAGCATCAAGGAAATCCGTCGCTTGTCACCCTACGGCCTGAACTCAGAGCTGATGGGCCGCTGGGAGCGGGAAATGCAGCACGCGTTCGTCAATGTGCGCGCAGGCGACCGCATCACGGGCGTTTATGTTCCTGGAGAGGGCGTACGGTTTTACTTCGGCGACAACCTAAGGCGCGTGGTGAGGGATGAAGCTTTCGCCAAAGCCTTTTTTGCCATCTGGCTTGACCCCCGAACACGCAACCCGGAGCTGCGAGCCCAGTTGCTGGGTGGATCCAAACCCAGGGGGCGTTGAGGAATTGCACAATTGGATAAGCCGGGTTTGTCGAACCGGTGGGTGAATCGCCTCGGGTTTTGTAGACACCTCGTTGTCTCAAACTGAGGCCAATTAGGAGATCCATAAGCAACCCCGCGTTACCCCGAAGAATTCAAAATGCAAGCTGTCAATCAAGTGACCGAAAGAAGCTGCCTGTCGCTGATTGAGCGGCTCGTCTCCGCGTGTCGACGCATAGCCTCTTTGCCTGGGTAAACCCAGTGGGTATTACGTCTGATTGTCTGAGCTGCAATCGGCACGCGCTAAAGACGACCAGCGATTGCCGGGTTTGATCAAGCATTCGTGGCTGGAGAGCGGCGGCGTTTATGGCTATCGCAAAATCCATGACGATCTGCGCGAGGTCGGTGAAGACTGTAGTCGCCTCGCACTATTAGAGAATCCGGGGCGATTCAACCATCGAACAGTTTGGAGGCTCAGTCTCCAGTGCGAGCAGCACCCAGCGCAACAATGGTTTTTCTCAATTGACGGCGGTGCATATTGGCGGTTGTGCTTGAGCAAGCGCATACAGCGGTCTGGGCCGAAGTCGTTCAACGGCGTTATCCCCCGTTGAACGCAGTGATGATAGCGGCGCTTATATTGCCTAGTGAATGGGTGGGGGCATAGGGGCCCACCTCCGCACAGCCTCGAGCGAATCAAATGGTCCGCTGTTGAAACATATTCTTGCCTTGGGAGCATGCTCATGAATTGTGTTGATGAGGCGTTCAAAGAGGCGTAGATACGCGGCATCAGTACGAACGCCTGCTCCGATCAGGACGCAATCACGTTGTTTTTCCTGAAGAAGACTGAGAAGGAGCGTTTCTGCGGTCTGTTCACTTTGGATTAAGCCTAGTTCAGTCGCGTAGCCGAGGCTTTCAAACGTGTTTTTATCAGTGTCCAGAGCGGCCTGAAGTTTCTCGTGTGTCAGTCCTGGCCATTTGCTGTAATCCACCGCGTCGGGGTGCCAGCCGACGAGAAGTATGTTAATTGCTTTGCTCATTAATGTTCTCCAGTTAAAAAGTAGTTTAGCTTTCTGAAGGGGAGAAAAGGTGCTTGCTCCAACCTCCATTGCTAAGTGAAATAGCGGATCGTTGTCCTGGGTTTGTTATTGCTTTCAACCCCACTTCATTTCATCTTTTGCAACCTTGGCCCCAAGTTGTAGCGCAATACCCATACCGGCATCGGGATACAATTGGGTCATGGCTTCTATCATTGCCGCGCTGTCGGCGGCCTTGGTAAGCTCATGCTCGAATGCGAGTAGATTGTCGCGGGGTATGGCCCTCCAGATTTAGGGCGGGGTTCGTCAAAGACTTCGGGAATCACTAGTATGTTTGCTCCTGAAGACTTGACAGTCCGCACCCGTACGATTCATAGAAAGGTGTTGGAGGGAGATAAAGTATCTGCTCTTTTTAGAATCAACGTAATAACCGCGAGGTTTGGAAGGTTTTACTCTACATTTCTCGAAAGTTGTCGGATGCACATAAATCGCAAACCACAAACTCTTCGATCTATGTGTAGTGTAGGCTGAGCTTTTGATTTATTTTCTATAATCTCATGAAGAATTATCATTGGCGATGAATGGGTGTGCTTGGTTTCAATGATGGACTCTATTTTCCATGAAGGCCTCTCAGCGAGACGTATAAAACGGCACCGCTGGCAAGGCAAATGATTCCTACCCAGCGGTAGATGGTGGTCCCGTAGAACGCAGCAGAATACCCGCAGGAAACGTAGCGGATCCCGTCGCATCTAAGTGTGAGTAATTGTGAATTAATGACTTTTGAGCCTTTTTTTGCTCGAAATTAATGTAACTTGCGCCGCGCGTTTACGTCGCTGAATTTGAAGTGAATCTATTTTCAACGAGAACAACACTGGCCGATGCATATGGCAATCGACTGGAACCCCTTACTATCAAATCAGCTCAGGTCAGCAATATGAACAGGCGCTCAATCGCTATTACGCCTGATAACGTGGCCGCAGCCTATTGGCGTTATGCCTTGCCCACGGTCATGGCAATGTTGGTCAGTGGTTTGTATCAAATCGTCGACGGGATCTTTATTGGACATGTAGTGGGCGCCGAAGGGCTGGCAGCCATTAACATGGCGTGGCCCTGGATCGGCCTGATGGCCGGTGTTGGCCTTATGATTGGTGCGGGAGCGGGCGTTCATTGTTCAATCGCCCAGGGCGAAGGGCACTTCCAGAGGGCCAAGGGCTTTCTCATACAAGGCTTGTGGCTGTTGGTATTATTAGGCGTTGTAGTTGGCGTCTTGATCATCGCTGGGCGCGATAGCTTGCTTGCTTTGCAAGGTGCCAATGCCACCGTGCAGCGCCATGGCAGTGGCTATTTGCAAATTATCGGTTGGTCCTCACCGTTGGTAATGGCCAGTATTGCCATGCCCATTCTGGTCAGAAACTTGGGTGCTCCCATGTTGGCCACCATCATGATGCTTGTCGGCGCACTCACTAATATAGTGCTGGACTACGTATTTATCGTAGAGCTGGGCTGGGGTCTGCAGGGGGCGGCCATTGCGACAGTCACCGGCGAGTCCCTCTCGGCGCTGATCGGCTTGGTGTTTCTGTTCACCCGTTACAGTTCCCTGCCATTAAGCCTGGCCCTGCGCGAGTTTGGCCTACAGCCCGTACCCTGTCGGCAGATTCTGCTTAATGGGTTTTCCAGTTTATTGATGTACCTTTACGCCAGTTTCGCCGCGTTATTGCACAACACCGCGTTGATGCATTACGGCAGCACCGTGAACGTGGCGGCCTATGCCATAACCGGGTATTTAATGACGGTTTATTATCTGCTGGCCGAAGGCTTGGCCAGTGGTATGCAACCTCTGGTCAGCTACTTTCATGGTGCGGGGCAATCGGCTTTAGTCCGTAAGGTGTTCTTTCTGGCCATGCGCTGGGTGGTGGGCACGGGCGTGGTGTTGGTACTGATGATTCTGATCTTCCCACACATTGGCACGCGAATATTTATCAGCGACGAAGACCCTGCGTTGGATGTGGCAGCCATTGACGCTGTTCGCCTCCATCTGTTTGTGCTGTTTCTGGACGGATTCTTAGTACTCGCCGCGGCGTATTATCAAGCAGTCAGCGATAGCAGAAGGGCGACTATGATTACACTGGCAAATATGTGCATTCAAATTCCATTTTTGCTGATACTGGCGCCCTGGCTCGGGGTTGTCGGTATATTACTGGCATTGCCGCTGTCGACCATTGTGCTGGCGACGGGCGTGGTCACGCTATTGCGTCGGTAGTTCTCACCGCGTGTTGGTGTAAATAACTAACATCTCGATAACGACCTGCGTCGCCTCGAGCGCTGAAACTTTTTAGCGTCTGCGCCTTCTGCACTCGATAAGGCGTATTAAAAGCACCGAGAAAAGAAGTGTATTGGTGTGAAAAGCTGTGAAAAAGTTCAGATTGATTTCTTTATGCATTGTTTAGCTGTCATATTTTATGAGGTCGGAGATCACACTACATTGGTGTCCGCGCTCATATCAAGGGGGAGGCTTACACCCTTAATGACAATCAATAATGGATGGAAATCAGTAATGAATAAAGGAATCTCGGCATTCTGTGGTGTGGCTCTAGCGATGTCTTGTGGCATGGCCAGCGCTGTCACGCCAGTAACGGGAGGCACAATCAAATTCACCGGTTCCGTGGTCAACGCGGCTTGTGCAGTGAGTGCAGCATCTTCGCAATTGACAGTAAATATGGGGCAGGTACGACTCGCGTCCTTTACGGGGGCGGGGGTTGAAGCATCCAGAACACCTTTCACCATTGAGCTGCTGGACTGCGATACAGTTATTTCGCAAACTGCGAGTATAAAATTTCAAGCAACCGCCGCCGATGGTTTTCCAGCTTTTGATGCGGGTATGGGGAGTGGCAGGGCCCAGGGCATTGGCTTGCAGATCAGGGACCAGAATGGCGTTGTTATTACTCCCAATACCGGGGTAAGTACGGAGACCCAGTTAATTCCGGGTCGTAACATTTTACCATTTCAAGTGAGCTATATTTCTTTGCAGGATGCTGTTGTAGCAGGCGATGCAAGCGCCAATATTGACTTCGTTGTGAACTATCAATAACGGAGGTGAGGAATGGTTATAAAGTGCCCGGGCGGGCATTTTATAACTAAACGAACTTGCAGGCAGGGGGTGTATAAGCTTGAACGTCTATAGAGTGTCTATATGGATCAGCATTTTGATAGCCTTTTTGACGATTTCGGCCCATTCAGTGGTGCATGCTGCAGGCGGCTCTAATACTGTTGTAACACTTCCTGGTGGAAGAGTCGCAGTGTTTGGCGCCGTGACCACTGGGGCCTGCTCCGTCAGTATCAGTAACTCCGACAAGATAGTACTCATGGGTACTGTGAGAAGTAATCAGTTTACGGGGGTTGGCAGTGACAGCCAGGCAGTACCCTTCTCCATTCAGCTGGATGACTGTAACAGTAATGTCAGTGAGTCTGTTGGGATCAGCTTTAGCGGCATCGCCAATGAGGAGGATTTGCAGGTATTGGCAATTAATGGAGGAACGGACGCAGCGCAAGGTATTGGTCTGGCGTTATTTGATGCTGATAACCAGCTGTTAGCAGTCAATGCCGATCCCGTTGAGTATGCGCCGTTGAGCAAAGGTATGAATACTTTAAGTTTCTTTGCGAAGTACCGATTAGTAGAGAAATTTTTGCGCCCTGGGATTGCCAACGCGACAGCCGACTTTACCCTGGTCTATCAGTAAGTGAAAAGATGTAAAAATGCATCGTGGAAATTGATGAGGAATAGATTTTGGACGTTTTTAATGCGTACAAAAAAAAGATGGTTGCCTGTGTTGCACTCTGGCTGTCGTTAGTCTCGACTGCATCTTTCGCCGGAGGGGTAGGGCTGGGAGCGACACGGGTTGTTTATCCGGCAGACAGCAAGCAGGTTTCTCTGTCTGTTAGTAATACAGATAAAAATAATGTCTATTTGCTGCAATCCTGGATTGATACCGCAGAAGGTGGGGTCACGCAAGACTTCATGGTGACGCCCCCCCTGTTTGTCATCAAGCAAGCAACAGAAAGCGCACCCGCCGAGAATACCTTGCGCCTGGTCTACGCTGGTCCGCCCTTGGCACAGGATCGTGAGACGCTGTTCTGGGTCAATGTCAAGGCGATCCCTTCGACAAAGCGGGATGCCGATGATGGGCAGAGCAAACTCCGGCTGGCTGTGGTCAGTCGCATCAAGCTTTTTTACCGACCCAAAGAGTTGGCAAACGGGCTTCAGGACTCAGCATCGAAAGTAGAGGTCAAGCGTGTGGGTAACACCTTGGCCATCAATAATCCAACACCTTATTTCATCAGTTTGATCAAAGTATCAGTTGGCGAGCATGTATTGGACAACACCATGGTCGCACCTTATGGACAAGGGAAGGTCCGCGTGCCGGAAAATGCCAAAGGTGAACTTCACTATTCCTTTATAAATGATTACGGCGCTTTGATAAAACTGAAATAAAGCAGCGGTAAATCCTGGTCTTTCTGCATTTACTCAATGAGCTTCTTAATGGCGATTCGTATGTGTTCGTCCTTTAATAAGCCATGAGCCACTACTGAAAATGATACGGATTGAAGCCGGCCACTTCGTGTGAGGTGCTGTCAGATAGTGCGCTGGAAGAAGGCTTATAAACCTCGATATTTATATGGATAAAATAACTAGGGTGTGCGGAATGAGATGGTGTCCCCGACCGGCTAATATGGATTTAGCCACTAAGCGTCCTGCAGTCAACGTGATTGCTTTTCGTTATACCAAGATCTATGTGTATTTGATCGCCTCGATTTATGGGGGTTGGGTACACGCCGATCAGTACTTTGATCCGGCCTTTCTGTCCGACACCAAAACGAAAGTTGCAGACCTTACCAGATTCTCAGCTGCGGACGCTATTCAGCCAGGCACCTATCGAGTCGACGTCTACTTGAATGGCGCGTTTATCAATACCCGTGATGTGGTGTTTGAGGAAAATCAATACTCGAAAGACGGCGCTCCTGCGCTTGCTGCGTGTTTCAGCGCTGAGGAGATCAAGGACTTCAATATCAACCCTGCCGCTGTCCCGGGTTTAGAGTCTGTGTTGCCGGGTAGCTGCGTTCAATTACAGTCGTTAATGGCTGAGGCGCAAAGTCGCTTGAACCTGGAACAGTTGCGGCTGGACGTGAGTGTGCCCCAGGCGATGTTGACCGGTAAGGCCAGGGGCTTCGTACCTGTAGAAGAGTGGGACAATGGCATTAGTGCACTTTTGGTCAGTTACAACTTCACGGGCGCCCACAGTACCGCCTCCAACAGTGCTTCCAGTGATAACTATTTCTTGAACCTCAATACCGGACTGAATATCGGTGCCTGGCGCTTGAGGAATGACTCGACGGTTGACAAGGGCAATGGCTACTATTCGGATGCCGGCGTCAGTTGGAAAACCCTGAACAGTTACGCGCAACGTGCGCTACCGGGGATCAAAAGCAGCCTGATACTGGGGCAGACATCGACATCGAATACGGTTTTCAACAACTTCAACTTTGAAGGGGCGCGGCTGCTGTCGGATGACAACATGCTGGCGGACAGTGAAAGAGGTTTCGCTCCGGTAGTCAGAGGGGTTGCCAACAGCAACGCCGAGGTGACTATCCGTCAGGGCGGGAACGTAATCTATCAAACCTACGTAGCGGCCGGGCCTTTTACGATCAACGACCTCTATCCAAGCTCGTCCAATGGCGATCTGCAAGTCAGTGTGCGTGAAGCGGATGGTCGAGTGAATCAATACAGCGTGCCATATTCTTCGCTGCCGGTTTTGCAACGCGAAGGTCGGCTCAAATACGATCTGGTTGCCGGTACGCTACGGGGCGCTGATTACCAGAGCAGCCCAACTATCCTCCAAGGCACCTTGGCCTGGGGGCTGCCCCACGGCCTGACCCTATACGGCGGTGTACAGAATGCAGAGAAATACAAAGCGTACTCCTTAGGCGCGGGGCAGAACCTGGGAGACTGGGGAGCGTTGTCGCTGGATGTGACTTCGGCCCACAGCATTCTGGCGGACGATAGCCAGCATACCGGTTATTCGATCCGCATGTTGTATGCCAAGACCTTGATAGGTTCCGGTACCAATTTCAAGTTGGCGGGTTATCAGTATTCCACTCGTGGGTTTTATAACTTCAGTGATACGGCCAGTAAAATGATGGAAAGGCGACCGTCGGTTATAACTCAAGACGGCGAAATTTATCAAAAGCCTGAATTCTACGACTATTACAATTTGAATTACCCAAAGCGCAGCAGTGCACAGCTCAATGTTTCTCAACCATTGGGCGGCTTTGGTTCTGTGTATGTCAGCGGTCATCGGCAGACATTTTGGAATACCAAGGAAGTTACCGACCTGCTGCAGGCTGGTTATCACACCTCGCTGAAAGGGGTTAATTATTCCCTTTCTTATAGCTATAACAAAAGCGCTTGGGTTGACAGTACGGATCAGGTCTTTGCGCTGAGTGTCTCCCTGCCATTGGGCGACGGCGCATGGACGGGTAAACGAGGTCCGCGAAACAATTCTGCGTATGCCAATTATGGGCAGACACTCAATAACAAAGGTCATGCGCTATACAGCGCGGGCGTGACCGGCACTGCGCTGGAACACAATAATCTGAGTTATGGCGCACAACAAAGTTATAGCGACAAGGATCATGTAGCCAGCAGTAACGTGAATGCACATTATCGGGGGGCTTCCGGTAACGCCAATGTCGGCTATAGCTACAACAATAGCAACAGCAGTAGTCGCCTTAATTATGGTTTCAGTGGCGGTATCGTGGCTCATGAGGATGGTATGACGTTCAGTCAGCCGCTGGGGGAAACCAACATCCTGGTTAAAGCTCCACTGGCCAAGGAAGTGAAGCTTGCCAGCGGTGTGGGGATAAAAACCGATTCTCGCGGTTATGCCGTGGTGCCTTCAGCTTCGACCTACCGACAAAACAGGGTAGCCCTGGATATCAATTCGCTGGCCAATAACATCGAGTTGGACAACCCAGTCGCCTACGCCGTGCCGACTCAAGGTGCTCTGGTGCGTAGCACCTTCGCTGTGCGAGTCGGGGTGCGTGCACTTATGAATATTACTTACAAAGGTATGCCCGTGCCTTTCGGTGCGAGCGTGACCCAGGCGGCAACCCCTGGCGATAACATTGTGGGTAACAACGGTCAGGTATTCCTGTCCGGCCTTGCTCTGGAGGGGCAATTGAAGGTGTGGTGGCAAGACGGCCCTGGAGGGCAGTGCACGGTTAACTACCAGCTGGACGAGGGCAGTGAACTTAAAGACATCAGCAAACTGGCGGCGGAGTGTGTGTAATGGAAAAGCGCTTTCTTTGGGTGATTGCAGGGTGGACCTTCTGTCATCACGCCGCGGCCTATGACGTGCTGGTGAATATCAACGGGGCGATCGCTGCTAACGGTTGCATGGTTTCGTTCGCTTCGCAGCAGATGACGGTGGACTTTGGTAATGTCGCCACTAAACAGTTTTACGCAAAAGGCATTCCTTGGGGTAAGCAGAAGTTCGTGATTGGCCTTGAAAGATGTGGTGATGACGCAACGGCGGTGAAGGTATCTTTTAAAGGCAATGCCGATGCAGATGACGCCGATCTTCTGCAACTTACCCCGGGAGAAGGCGTTGCCAAGGGCCTGGCGATTGAAATACTCGATATGAACAGTGCAAGTATTCCAATTAATAGCCAGGCATCGGTTTCTCCGATCAGCAAAGTAGAAGGGGACAATAACCTGTTGTTTTATGCGCAGTATCGCTCCACTACGAGTACGGTTACCGCTGGGCCTGCCAACGCGACTGCAAATTTTGTTTTGGAGTATCAGTAATGAGAGCTTTCATGACGGCGATGAGCAAAGGTAGTGCAGTTGTTCTTTCGATGCTGCTGTTATTTACGTCTAACAGCGCTCTGGCTGCTGTAACGAAACATACATACATAGGTACCCAGAAAGTTGTCATACAAAAGCCTGTGCTCAATAACTCGATAATAGGTGAGGCGTTAACCGGTTGGATTAATACTAGTCTGCAGCAAGTAGTGGATAGTCAGGGTACTATTTATGGCTCGTTTGGTCTGACCATTAATTCGCCTGCTTCAGATATATCTTATTCAGAATCCGGAAAGAGCTATACCGTATACAATGTTTATCTGCCTGGGGGAGAGTCATCAGGTATTGGATTTGTGTTGAGAACATACTCACAAGAATGCGGTGTCATAATCTTTGTTCCCTTCTGTAAAACTTATGGGCCTCATATACAGACAGGTAACGACTACAATAGGTTTGAAGATGGCACTCACGCAAATGTCAACCTGGCCTATTCATATGAAATAAAATTCATTGCAGTCAGTCAGAATATAGAGGTTGGCTCATATAACCTGGGTGGGAGTGATATCGGGCACGGTAGTTTTTTTTCTGTTGGCAGACATACCGCTAGTGTGGGTTTAGGTGCCTTCATACTGGAGTATAAACAGAGGGGTTGTACGGCCAGTCTTTCGCCGGCTGTCATTAATATGGGCGTCGTTTCTCCTCTACTGTTCACCGGGGTCGGCAGTACAGTTGCTTCAAACGCGCCGGTAACCGTCAGCCTTCAATGCAGTACTCCTGACATCGGGGTTCTGGTAACCATGACGGACCAAAATAATTCAAGTAACTCTACAAATAAGCTGCAGTTGACACCCGGCACCGCTAGTGCCACCGGAGTAGGCGTTCAGTTTCTCAAGGACGGCGGTTCACCGGTGATTTATGGACCTGACTCGAGCTTTGTTGACTCAAGCTCCGCAGCCCAATGGCGGGTGAAGGATAAAGCCACACTGAGCAACACTGCCCAGTTTGTACTGACCCCGCAGTATATTCAAACTGCCAGTTCCATTACCGCTGGCGAAGCTAACGCAGTAGCCAGCATTACCTTTGCTTATGATTGATTCGAGGTTTTGCCTTGGTACGCTCTTGTCGAACGACAATAGATAGTGACCGGTGCAGCGGATTGCAGATGCGTATGCCAGAGCATTGAGGTTTAACTAAGCAAGAACAGCGGTCTGCGGCTTACGTGCCATCATCCTGCAAGGGGAAAACACCCTATCCTGGTCGATTAACGACCAGGATAGGGGGCAAGGCTAAGAAGCGGCTATTCGGAGGTTACACCCTTTAACTTATCGTTTTGCCGCTGGCGTTTTTCCGGCGTCAGGACGAGCTCTGCGCGATAAATAGGGATATCTCTCGGCGCTTCAAACCCTAATTGGACCTGCTTACCTTGGATCGTCAGTATCCGGATCTTGATGTCGCTACCCAGACAACCGGCGTCACCGACCTTGAGTGTAATAATTTTCACGCGTGATTCCTCCATGACATATTTCCGTTCGCACATGATCTACCTGACTATCGTTTAACTTAAGTCAAAAGCCGTGAAAAACCTGGCATGCGCTCGGTTGATCACCTCGCACACTGACGTGATTGGATTTGAAGTGAGGCTCAAGGTGAATGAGCCAAAAGAAGCATGTTTCAGGTTAATCGCAGCGTGTGTTGAATTAGGCTGACCGTCTTGTCGAGCGCTTGCCTGGTCACAGGGCAGCCCACTTATAGCGTTCTCGAAAAGTATGTGTTAGAGGCGGAAAGAGTGATGGAAACAATATCAGCCGTTGTGCTGTCGGGCCGTTGGTGTATGGGCGGCGAAATGGCCGATATTTTAGAGGCGGAATCTGTCAACGTATTGATCAACACCGAGTGCGCGGCACAGGTTGTTGAGGCTGCGCGAACACGGCTTGCGAGTATTGCAATTCTGGACCTTGCCACCTTCAATATTGAGGGCCTTGAATTGATCAGGCAGCTGCGTGCCGGCAACCGCGAACTGAAAATTATTGTGCTGACACAGCAAGACTCCAAGCATTTTTCGGCGCGTTACCGCCGTGCCGGGGCGACGGTGTCGTTACGTGTCTCAAGGGATGTGCGGGGGCTGGCATTTATTCTTCGGGCCATACGCTCGGGCTACGCCTATTTTGACTTTATTAACGCACCTATCAAAACGCGAGAGCGGTCGTTTGCCAATGAAACTGATTTGATTGCTACGTTGACGGATCGCGAGCTAATGGTATTTCAAGGGTTGGCGAGGGGGTTGAATAATAGGCAAATTGCCGAACACATGAATGTTGGCAGACCTCATATCAGTGTACATAAAACCAATATTTTTGAAAAAATGTTATTGCAGTCGATATCGCAACTGCAAGCGTTAGCGGCTCGCAATAAGCTGGGATGATCCCGTGTGACTAGTCGTGAATCATTCTTCTTCATTGGCGGTAGATTGCCTGAGGGCTAAAGTCATCCCTAACAGTCTGCTAAGCGACGAGCGTAAACGCAGCCAGGGGTATATTGATGATAGATAAATTCGGTGTAAGGGCACTAGTAGCGACGTTGATGTCGTTTGCCCTGCTAGTAGTAGCCGCACCGGTTGCGAGTGAAGGTACCCTCCAATTCGGCGGCAGGTTGGTGGCGCAAACGTGTACGATTGCTGTCAATAACTCAACATCTTTTGCGCCTTTAGTTCAATTGCCCAGGGTGAGCCGTAAAGGAATGTCGGTGGAAGGAGAAACCAAGGGTGGCACAAGGTTCACGTTTAAGTTCTCGGGGTGTTCATCCAGTTTGGTGACTAAGGCCCGTGTGTATTTCCAGCGTGGATCGAATGTGGGTGAGAACGGTACTCTGGAAAACAAACTGACGTCCCACGCAGCCACCGGGGTCGCGCTCCAGTTGTACGACGCGTCGATGAATCCCATCAGGGTAGGAGACCCCTCTCAACTAAATCAGACCGCCATGCCCTTGGCTGACTTGATGGAGTATTACGTTCGGTATATCGCTGATAGTGATGCGATAGGTTCTGGCCCATTTCAAACCAGTGTGACGTATTCAATCAGTTACGAGTAAGCGGGGGGTGATCTGATGAGTGTCGCATGCTGACCAAAGTAGAAATGCTGCACCGTTGCGCTGAGGGAGGGGCGAGTCTGGAAACTTGTGAAAAACATGCTTTATGGATTTTGAGTTGTTTGATGCTGTTGCATGTGTTTTGCTGATTGTGTTGCGCAATAGGAAGTGCGTAGGGCTCACTTATGTTGCGCCACATCTGACTTAAGTTTAACCAGGGAAGTTATTAAAATGAAACGTCAAGTAATCGCTGTGTCGTTATTGATGATCGCATCGTCTATCCAGGTTGTGAATGCAGCCTCCGACGGTACTATTAATTTTATCGGTGGTATCAGCTCTACCACCTGCACCATCACAGTGAATGGCGCTGCTGCGGGTACAACAACCGTTACACTGCCGACGATAAGTTCGACAGGAATGGATACCGTAGGTGCTGTCAAAGGCGCTACGGCACTAAATTTTGCGCTCACGAATTGCTCGTCTGCAGTGGTAACAACAGCAGCAGCAGGGAGTGCCGCAATCGCTTTCGAGAGCGGCGAGGGCATCGCGGGCGGTAATGTGCTTAATACATCCGCACCAGCGGCTGCTGCAGCGAAGGGCGTCGTGCTGCAAATTAAAGACTCCAACAACGAGGCAGTGGTCATTGGTAATGCACCAGCACTCTCTGACTACAGCCCTCTTGTCAACGGCGGTATGACGAAGTCATACACTGTTCAATATCTAACGACCGGTACACCGGTGCAGGCGGGTAGGTTTGAGGGGGCTGTCACATACTCGATCAGCTATCTATAAGCTGCAACCGCTCAGCACTCCCAGTGCTGCCTTTGTGATTAAAGACAGCACTGGGAACTTGATCAGCCAAGCAAGGGATTTTATGGCTTACCTTATATCGATACGCCAAGGAATGGCCGCGGTGCTGATGTCAATGGTTTGTTGTCAGGTGAGTGCCAGTGTGGTCATTACCGGCACACGCTTGATCTACCCGGCACAAGAAGCAGAAATCACCGTGACGCTGGACAACAACGGTGCGCTCCCGGTACTGGTGCAGACTTGGGTCGACAGCGGAGATCCAAACTCTAGCCCCACCCATTCGACGGCGCCTTTTTTGTTAACCCCCCCCGTATTTCGCATGGACCCAAATAAAGGCCAAAGTGTGCGGTTAATGTTCACCGGTGCCAGCCTGCCCGAAGATAAAGAGTCGGTTTATTATTTCAACCTGCTCGAAGTGCCCACCGCGCCCGCGGAGACTGGCACGCCGGTTAATTTGTTGCAGATGGCTTTTCGCTCGCGAATCAAGATTTTCTATCGTCCTGAAACGTTGAGCGGCAACGCATCCGACGCTATTGATCAGGTTCAATGGCGCATCGTCCACCAGGCCGGAGGTCTGGCACTGGAAGGGCATAACCCCACGGCGTTTTATGTGACCGTAGCCAAAGTGGGTGTGGTGGATGGCAAACAGCGGTTTATGGCCGGCAGTGAAATGCTCGCGCCGAGGTCCAAGCACTCCTTTGCTTTGCCCACGCTAAAAAACCTGCCGGGGCCTCAGGCTCAAGTGGAACTCAGCGCTATCAATGACTATGGCGCGGATGTGTTGATCAAGCGGCCGCTAACGCCTTAGTCGCGATCGCTGCGAACAGTGCATACGAGTAATCCATGAACACTCTTTTTGACTCCTGGGCTGAAGTGGCTCGGTACTTCAGTGCCTCGCGTTTATCCAAACCTGTTGTTGGCTGGTGGTTGGCTCTGGGCATGTCGTGTGGGCAAAAGGTTTTCGCAGATGAGGTGCTTTTTAACCGTGCTTTTCTGCCTGAGGGCTCAGAGAGCCTGGACCTGGCGCCTTTTCAAAAGGGAAATGCGGTGTTGCCAGGGCAATACAGGGCTGACGTGTTTGTTAATGAACAGCCCATCGGACGTAAAAATATCCTGTTCTCCGCATCGGGGGGGGGCGTGTTGCCCTGCTTCACTGCGCAATTGCTGGATGAATTGGGAGTCAGCCCGAAAGCCTATCTGACGCCCTTAGGAGACCCGTCCTGTCTGGTGTTACCTGAAACAGTGAGGGGCGCCAGCGCGACATTCAACCTGCAAGACTTGATGTTGCGCGTGAGTGTTCCCCAAGTCGCATTGCGCCGTGATGCCCAAGGGTATGTCAGCCCTGAGTTATGGAACCGCGGCACCACCGCAGCGATTTTCGGCTACTCCGCTAACGCAACCCGCAATCTCAAGGGGCATGGCGAAGACTCAGCCTACCTGAGCTTTGACGCCGGAATAAACCTGAGCCATTGGCGTGCTCGCCATAATGGCTCAGTGAGTTGGCAACCGACTAATGGGGCCGCGTACCAGGCGCTGAACACATACCTGCAACGTGATTTGGCGGGCCTTAAAAGCCAGCTCACGCTTGGGGAGACCCATACCACGGGCGAGTTATTTGATGGCGTGCTCTACCGGGGCGTGCAACTGGCCACGGATGATCGGATGCTGCCGCAATCGCTACGCGGCTATGCGCCGATGATTCGCGGCATCGCACGCACCAGCGCGCGCGTGGTTATCCGTCAGGAGAGCAACATTTTGCGCGAGATCCTTGTCGCGCCTGGACCGTTTGTGATCGACGACCTCTACTCAAGTGGCTATGGCGGCGACCTGAGCGTGACCGTTATTGAGGCCGATGGCAGCCAGCAACGCTTCACCGTACCCTACGCTTCGGTCAGTCAACTGTTGCGCCCCGGCGTATCGCGTTACAGCTTGACGGCGGGGCAGTTACGCAATCAGTACCTTGATGATCCGCCCAACTTTACCCAAGCTACCGTCCAGCATGGCTTGAACAATATGTTCACTGGAGAAGGCGGGCTGCAGGCGAGCGACAAATACACCGCGTTGTTGACCGGCGTGGCCATGAATACGCAGTTGGGCGCACTGGCGCTTGACCTGACGCAGTCCAAGACCCGTTTCCTCAGTGGCACAGAACACGGCAATACCCTGCGCCTGTTGTACAGCAAGAGTGTGCTGGAGACCGGCAGTTACTTCACGGCAGCATCCTATTGGTATTCGGCCACTGGCGCCCATAATCTCAACGATGCGTCGCAGCGATTACAGTTTGAGAAGAACGTGCTCTCATCCATGACCCTGGCTTCGCGGATGAGCCGCCGTGTGACACTGAGCGCCAATCAACAGATCGGAGAGTGGGGGCAGTTAGGGCTCAGCGCGTCATCCCAGTGGTACAGGAGCACGGCGGGAAGTGACTTGCAGTATCAACTCAGCTACAGCACCCGATTGGGGCGTGTGGGGTTAAGTCTTAATGCCAACCGCAGCCGCCAGGCACTCGGGGCAATGGACACCACCTACCTGCTCACCGCTAACCTGCCATTGGCATTTGGCTCAACGCGTCATTACGCCCAACTGTCGGCGCGCTTGGCACGCGATGCCCAAGGGCAACTCAGCGAAGATCTATACCTCAGCGGTAGCTCCGGCGAGGGCAATCAATACAGTTACGGCGTTGGGCTCCAGCGTGATGGTGCAAGTGGCACGTCGGGCACTTCGTGGAACGGCCAGTACCAAGGCGACAAAACCTCCCTCGGCGGCTCGCTGAGTCAGGGCGATGACTATGCCACCTTGGGTGTCAGTGTCGGCGGCAGTCTTGTTGGGCATCCCAAGGGGCTTACGCTGAGTCCTTTTCGCAGCGACACCATTGCGTTAATCAGTGCCAAGGGCGCCCAAGGGGCTGAAGTGGTGGGCTTTCCGGGAGTCAAGCTGGATGGTCAGGGCAATGCCGTGGTGCCTTACCTGCGCCCTTATGAACTTAACGAGGTGGGCATCGACCCCCGCGGCGCATCCTCGAGTGTGGATCTGAACGAATCAAGCCGCAAAGTGGTGCCCACCGCCGGGGCTGTTTTAGCGGTGGATTTCGCAACCAATGCGGGACGTGCGCTGTTGCTCACTGTGCATTTAGCCGACGGCAGCCCCGTACCTTTTGGTGCCACCGTGAGCCTTGCCGCCGGTCCGTCGTTAGGCTTGGTCGGGCAGGGAGGGCAGCTCTATGCGCGGGTACCAGAAGGGGTGGATCAAGTAAGGGTCAGTTGGGGGCGAGAGGCCACTCAGCAGTGCCTGCTGCTGCTGCCGGCGCCCGACGCTGAAGGGTCGGGCTTGCAAAGCCGAAACAGCCTATGCACAGCGGTTCAACCCTAATCCGGTTTGACCTGAGGAGATGAAATATGTTTGGCAACGTCGCGGTTCTGTCGCTTTTGGTGTGGAGCGTCGTATGGATAGCCGGTAACGCGGCGGCGGACTGCGAACGGGTCGAGGCGGGCGGGGCAAATGATTCGACAATGCCGCTGCGCATCAGCCAGATCAGCGTCGGCCGCGATATCCCCGTCGGCACCGAGGTTTACCGTCAAGTCTTCACCCCAGGCGGTGTCGCATCTATCCGATGTGCACCCGGTACCCGGGATATTAACCTCAAGCGCAACCTGGAGATGGTCTCTGGGTCTATCCCCGGTTATCCACCCGGGGTAAACGGCAATACCTATCCCACCAACCTTGCAGGCATCGGGGTGCGTTTCCTGGACGTCGATAACCGCGCCTTTCCATTCACTGCGAAACTACCTGACTGCCCAGGACCGCAAGCCTGCGTATTTCGTGATCCGAACCTGGATAAATTCACCCTGTCGCTTGTCAAGGTCAGTGCGCATGTCCAAGCGGGGCCCGTCGTGAGTGCGTCGTTGCCAATCGTTAACATCGGCTACGAAATCCGTGGGCGGCAGTTGCCGGTGCGCAGGGTGCGACTCTCGGGCCAGTTGAGGGTGGTGTCGCAAACCTGCCAGGCGCCGAACATTCAGGTCAGTCTGGGCCAACACTCTGTGGGTACCCTTGAGAAAACCGGCTACACGCCCTGGCAAGACTTTTCTATCGTGCTCAATCAGTGCCCGGGGTTTTACGGGTACTACTCCGCAGGGGCCAACGTACTTGAGCCAGGCGTAGTATTCAAAACCAATAAAATTGCATTCCGTATCGACCCCACCCAGCGGGCGGTGTCCCCTGACGAGGGAATCCTGAGCCTCACAGCGCAGGGCCCAAGGGTTGAGAGGGCGGCGCAAGGTATCGGTGTACAGCTTGCGTTGGAGAATACCCAGCCGATCAGGCTGTCGACGTTGCTTGACAGTGGCATTTCACTCCAGCCCAAAGAGGGTGGCAGTTATGTCATTGCGCTCAAGGCTCGTTACCTCAGGCTGCCTAACTCAACGGTACACAGCGGCCCGGCGAATGCGACAGCGATTTTTACAATCAACTATCAATAAACAAAAACAGCACTTAGAGGCCCGTTTAAACCTGTCTATACTCCCGCTGATACGTCGGCTATCGAGTGGTTCTGGGCAAGCGTAGTCCATTGACGTGATCGAAAGACAGACGCGGGGTAGTGACAGTAATGCAACCCATTGAAAGTACCGATGGCAGTGTTCTTCCGTCGGTGGTGCCCACAAAGGTCATACTCAGGCTTCATGAGGTTTCGCGGTATGCAGAGTTTTCCCCCAGCCAACACCTGTTGAGGGTTAGTGAGGGGGGGGTTATCACTGGACAGGAGTTGAGTTACAGCTCAAGCCGGCTGCTTGAACTGCTGATCTGCCACGCCGACCTGATCGTCGGCCGCGAGGAAATGTTTGCCTACGGTTGGCCGGGCAGGGTGGTGGGACAGAACAGCCTGAACCAGGCAATCTCCAATATTCGTGATCTGCTGGGCGATGATGTACAGCGAACGATCATCCAGACGATCCCACGGCGTGGGTATCGATTTAACTCGGCATACCTGAGCGAGGACCGCGAAGAGTTTAACGTCAGCGATGACACTGCCCCAGCGCCTCCGGTAGCAGCGGATGCTGCTGAAGGTATCAATCAGCCGGAGCAAGGCCAGGCGTTTTTTGCATTAGACCGTCTACCACGCTCTACCAACCTGCTGCTCGGTGTGCTGACGATTGCACTGGCAGCAACGTTAGTCTGGCGTATCGACTGGGCGCTTTGGTTGCAGCACGGCTTGTTCAGTGCAAGTGAAGCATTGGGCGAGTTAGACATTCAGTATGTCTCGGAAAGCCCAGAAGAGCTGACGCAGTTGCAGGCCGATATCAAGCCTTTGCGTGATCGTTTGCAGGCGTTTGTCAAACAACCGGAAACCATCATTTTCAATAAAATGCATGGTTTTTATGAGATCGTCTGTATTGATCAGGGGCGATCTGTGCAGTTTTTGACGGTGCATAAAACCAAATTATCCCAGTTGACAGATGAACAACTGAACAGGTGCGTCAATTGAAACCATTAAATATTCGATGGGTGATCACTTGGTCTGGGTTAGTAGTGATATTAATCATTTTGCATATTGTGTATTCGGCTCAATCGAGTAGACAGATATTGCAGGGCACGTTCTTTGCTTCTGGAGTACTGATCATGAGCAGCGGCGTTGTGTATGACAGCAGCCAGCGCTTACAGTCCCATGGCTATAAACTGCACGACTTCGAAGCGATTAATAAAAACACCCAGGATTTTTCTCTGACGCAAGTGAGTAGTCTATCCGGTAATGCGCGGTTTGTGACGAATCAAGAGCGGGATGGCGAGTGGATTAAAGATAAGATCAGCATCGACCGGGATATTGCCTTTAATTACGCTTACTACTCGAACGAGTTTTCCAGATTAAGCTTGTATAAAATAAAGGCGCGTATAGGCAGTCAGTGCTTTTATGTAAAGGAGTTGGAGACAGTACGTTGCTTTGGTGCCGAGCGCTAACCTTTTTAAATTGAGATGTACCCTCCGAGTGCTCACTGATAGCGGCGCTATTTATTAAGTGATGCTGAGAGCACACGCATGACCGCGGTGGACGGGCGGCCTTCGTGCGTGTAGTAAGCTTGAGTGGTGAATAATTATGAATTCACCACTCATCACCTCGTCTCTACACCAATCTGCTCTATGCTCGGCATCCAAATCGGGCAGTCAATAAATCATTATCGTAGCCATGAAGCGACCGGGTTCACTTCATTCGCCTACTTGTGAGTGTTATTCAGATTTAGCCCCGCAGCTCTAGAAATGACTTTACCTAACAGGTTGATACGTGAAAGCAATCAAGCGCGTTCTTAAGCGTGGGCGTTCTGTTGAGCGCTCATGGGCAAACTCTATTTCTTCAATGTGGTCTCAGGTAGCAGTCGCGCAAGTCGCGCTTTGGTTGATCGTCGCATTACTGATGGTCTGGGCGTCGCTATACTCGGTGGAACATTTGGCGCAAATGTATGTTTTTGAGCGCCTGAGTAATATTGTTGATTTGAGCAATGGTAACTTCTCTGGTTTTGAGCCTGGCATGCTGAGTGAGTTGAAAGCCATGGGTAACTATGAGGCTAGCGTTGAGGAGTGGCCTTCGCTGTTGGCTAAAAGCTATGCCTTTATAGAGTATTGTATTTTATTGTCTATGTCGGCTGCTGGGGTATGTACCATTATCGGCCTCTATAAGGTTTTCAGTTCGATCTATACGTATTACTTTTCAATGCAAGCAAGGTTTTGCAGAGGCTTGGTTAACGGTGAGTTGAGCGTGCACTATCAGCCGATAGTGAATATGAACACTGGCCTATGGGTAGGCGCTGAGGCATTACTACGCTGGACCCATAAGGGGCAGACGATAAGCCCTGCGGTATTTATTCCGTTGATCGAACGATCCGGCATCATGCCGTTGACAACCCGTTGGATTTGCCAGCGTGTTATAGAAGATTATTCATGCCTGCTATGGGCATGTGACGGGTTTTACATCAATATAAACTTATCTTCTCAAGATGTATCCGACCCCACGTTTCCCGCGTTTATTCAACAACTATTGAGTCAATATGGCATCCCGGCGTCGCGCATTGTATTTGAGGTCACTGAAGGTGTCGTGCTTGATAAATACGAAGCCATCCTGCATTTGAATCAATTACGTGCCCAGGGCCATAAGATTGCCTTGGATGACTTTGGTACGGGCTATTCCAATTTGTCTTATCTGGATTGCCTGCCTCTGGACATTCTTAAAATTGACCGTTGCTTTGTGAGCAAAAAAGGTCAAGGGCGCGCCAATACGATTTTGGTCCATTTGCTGAATATGGCCAGACACCTGAAACTCAACGTAATCGTCGAGGGGGTCGAAACACCAGAACAAGTGGAGCGTCTGCTTACCTTAGGGGCGACCACTGCCCAAGGTTGGTTTTATGCAAAAGACTTGACTGCAGAGGACTTGGTACATGGGTATTTTTCGCTGGTTCATCCGGATATGAACCGAGTGATCTAAAAGAATAGGTACTCACAGTTATCGTTGCAAGGAAAAGAACATGCAGTCATCGATTGACCCGACATCGAGCGATAAGGGTATTCAAGCGGAAGCTAAAAAAGTGTTAATTCTATGTGCTTCTGAAGGGCGGCAAGTTGTATTTTGGCCCTCGCAAAATATGTTGGTTATTCATGAGCATAATAACCAGCGAAAAGTTGAGTTGGGATACAGTTCCAGTCGAATCCTGGAAATTCTGATTGACCGGGCAGGCACCATTGTAAGTCGCGATGAAATATTTGCCTTTGGCTGGCCTGACCGTATCGTTGGGCAGAACAGCTTGAACCAGGCTATTTCAACGATTCGGGAACTGCTGGCCGATGACGAGCATCGTGAAATCATCCAGACCATTCCGCGAAGGGGTTACCAGTTCAACTCCGCGTTCTTGGTTGCTCCCGGGCACGTTAGCGACATTAGCGCTCCGGCGCCTTTAACCTTGGGCGCCGCATCAAGCTCCGAAGTGCCGCAGGTTAGGCTTTCATGGCTGACAAGGCGGCTGAGCACTGAGAATATCTTGATGGGAGCGACGCTGATATTAGCTATGAGTTTTCTTTGGCGGATTGATTGGAACCTTTGGCTACAGCCGGACTTCGTCAAAGAAACCGAAACTCAGGGCTTGCTGACTGTGTGGTACACCGGTGCAAATACACCGGAAGTCGAGAGGCTAAAAGTGAGCATGGCACCGGTGCTACGGCGCATGGAAAGTTTGTTGGAAGTGCCCGGCACAGTGGTTTTAAATACGATGCACAGCTTTTACGAAATCCTTTGCATCAGTGGCAGCACGGTGGAATTTGTTTCAGTGCATAATTCGAAGTTAGCACTCTTGACCGATGAACAGTTAGACAGGTGCCTGAAGTGAACAAGCGCAGTGTTGGACTACTGGTGGGCATCGGGTTGCTCGTGGCCTTGCATTTGATGTATTCATCCGCATCGCGTAAGGATGTGCTTAAAGGCGCTTGTTTCACCACCGGTTCGATGATTATGAGCAGTGGCGAAGTCTTAAATGTGCTGATCAGGCTTCAGTCGCATGGAAATCAAATTCATGATTTTGAGAAAATAAATTATGATAGCCAGAAGTTTTCGTTTGCACTGGTTAACAACCTCTTCGGCAGTGCCCGATTTGTGACTAACCCAGTAGGCGGCAATGAGCTGCTTAGAAGCATGTCGGTGCGTGATCGAGACGTTGCCTTTAATTATGCTTATTTATATCAAGTCATGCATCACAATTGACCTTTTACAAGTTGGACCTGAACCCGGATACGCCGTGTTTCTATATCAAAGAGCTGGAGCGCGTATTGTGCCTGGGGAGCGAGCGCAGTCGAGATATTTCATCACGCTGAGCTCGCCGGCACTGGCAAAATTCCCGCAGATATTACTGCTCGCCGTGTTCAAGCAGGGTCAGATAATGGTCAATCAACTCAACGTTCTGTATCGGTGAGTTATGCCCTGCGATAATCGCTTCAACGGGCAATTCACCACTGCGGATCAGCCCTTGCAATTTCTTCAGGGGTTTTCGGGTACTCGCTGCGATTCGCGAATGTCATGTTACCCAGCTTTTCCTTGAGAATGCAGTTTCCATACAACACGCGCTCTTCTGGAAAGTACACAAAAATCCCATCTTCGGTGTGAGACGCGCCTAAATACAGTGCTCTAACATGGCCGTTTTGCAAGTCGAAGTTGCCCGGGTATACCTGGTCTGGCAGGCTTTGTTCCAGGATTGGATAGTGCTCCATCCCTTGCCGGGTAAAGTCGACAATACTGCGCCACTGGCTTTTTTCCAGGTCATAGGTCATCTGCGTTGAGACAATACTGGCGCCGAGCTTCTTCCAGTAGGCGTTACCTCCCGCGCGGTCGGTGTGGTAGTTGGTATTGATCACCTCCTTGATGGGCAGGGGGCTGATTTTCCTGATTTCCTGCTCAAGCTTTTCAGCGGTGGCTGGGGTCCAGGTTGCGCCAATAACCGTGATGTGTTGCTCGCCAACGTAGACCATTGAGTTCTCCTGCACATATTCCTTGTCTTCAACGATGTAGAGCGGGCCTTTGAAGTGGGTAAGGGTCAAGTCACTCTTGTTAGCGAAGACCTGGGAGGTAATGCAGGCCAGGCTGATGACTGACAGAATATTAATAAGCTTCATAAGTTTCTCAGGGAATGAGTTATACAACACAGGGGCATGCCCCCACCTGTTCTGATCGGTAGTGAGGCCGCGTCATAGAATCAGGCACATCCCACCCATTGCGAAGTGAATAACCATGAATTGAGAATTAATGCGGGATTGGTACGCGCCTGGCTCAACTGCGGATTCCGGGCGTCGGTGCAGGCGCAGTATTGACCTGGGCTGCTTTAAGGGCTCTGGGTGCACAATGGAGGTGCGTGATAACTTGTTAATTTCTTTAAGCGATTAGTATTTTAGTTAAGTAACAGCAGCCGCGTGTGTAGGATTGCTGGATGAGAAGTTTCCTGTAGTTCATCTGATCTGAAACACTGGGGGGTGCTGATGTTCAAAGTCATTATTATTGATGGACAACCGCTTGTGCGAGCGGCTATTAAATCCATTCTGAATCCGGACGACTTTACCTGGGTAGCAGAGGCTAATAATGGTACCGACGGCCTTGACTTGGTACGTG
The DNA here is from genome assembly GCF_030687335.1 of Pseudomonas sp. FP818. NCBI lineage: Bacteria > Pseudomonadati > Pseudomonadota > Gammaproteobacteria > Pseudomonadales > Pseudomonadaceae > Pseudomonas > Pseudomonas sp. FP818. Next base: position 2,893,969 of record NZ_CP117427.1, read on the forward strand.
AGCATAAACCTGATTTAGTGATTTTGGACATCCAGCTCTCCGGAATTGGGGGGGTTAGAGGTGATGCAGAAGATTTACAGCTTTGATAAGAATATTGAAATTCTGGTGCTGACATCCTGCTCAGCACGCTATTATTACAACCGTTGCCGTGCGGCGCGCGTCGGCGTTTTTGTCGAAAACGTGCACAGTTGAAGAGTTGCAAAGGACTGTCAACCTGCTGATGAAAGGCAGGGCTTATATGCCTCATGGCATTGATCGACTGCCTGCGCTCGGTGACAGTTTCTCCAATGAGGCCCTACTTATCAATACGCTTTCCAACCGCGAGTTAATGACATTTGAACTGCTTGTGCGAGGGATGAGTAATAAGGAAATAGCGAACTATTTGCAGCTGAGTAACAAGACGATCAGCACCTACAAGGTACGACTACTGGAAAAGCTCAATGTCTTTTCCCTGGTTCATTTGTTTGAAGTTGCCAAGCGCAACGGTTTCGCGGATTAGGTCATTTACGAAATTGCGACAGTGATATCAACTCCCGTCCTGTTTGATCGGAGGAGATCCTGACGGCGTTACGCTCGATGGTGTAAATCCGTATTACTTGCACCACTTCATGCCCTTTTCCCGGGGTGCATCCGAGTATAAGGCCTCTATCAGTCATGCCATCGCAATTATGGGGCGCCTCAAGCGACGGGCCTCCAACATAGCGATGCCCGAATATGTGCTGCCGCACGCGCAAGGCAAGTGCAGCGTCCCGCTCTGCAGATACGCAGCTTAGGGCTTGAGCAGCCCTTCGGTGACGCCAATGTGCGAGCGTTTCGTTGCCCTTAGTTGCTGGGTACGTAACTAAGTGTTGCCGATGGGTAAGTTGGCATGGGCGAAACTAGCCTGTGCAGATTTTTTCCTACAAGTTGCCCTACAACACTGACATTTAAATATTGTTACTTTCCTCTGTGGTGATCACCACGGAGCTTTAATTAATGAAGAAAGTAATGTTGAAAAAAACACTGGGTCTGGCTATTACTCTGGCATCTTCACAAGTATTTGCCAGTGGCTTTGCACTGAATGAGCAAAGCATCAGTGGTATGGGAACAGGGTTTGCCGGGCGATCTTCATCGGCAGAAGATGCCAGTACTGTCTATGGCAACCCCGCCGGTATGGTTCGCCTGGACGGTCAGCAAATCACCGGTGGTCTAGCCGTTATTGATGCAACAAGCAACATCAGCCAGGCCAGTGGCAGTTCGAGTGGCAGTAACAAGGGCAACATGGTGCCGCTTACCGGCGTGCCCTTTGCTTTCTACACCCAAAAACTCAACGAGCAATGGGCTGCCGGCTTTGGTCTCTACGCGCCATTTGGCATGGTCGCCGATTATGAAAAAGGCTTCCAAGGCAAAGCTTTCGGCAGTAAGAGCGAGGTGAAAGTCATCACGCTCCAGCCAACCGTCAGCTATGCCTTCAACGATAAGCTGTCTATCGGCTTTGGCCCGACCATCAACCGAGTTTCCGGTACCCTGGAGTCGGATATCAACCTTCCGAACCCAAGTCTCGCGTCCAACAATATCAAAATCAAGGGTGACGACACCGCCTTGGGTTTTAACGCTGGGGTGTTGCTTCAAGCAACAGACAGCACGCGGGTAGGCCTGACTTACCATTCGCAGGTCAAGTACAAGCTGAAGGGGCACACTCAAGTCACTAAAGGCGCCAACGTTCATGACGCATTATTGAGCAGCGGACGCTACGACGCGTCGCTCAAAATTGACACGCCAGAGTCTTGGGATTTCTCTGTGACGCAAGATGTGAATGCTGATTGGAAGCTCTATGCCGGGGCCACCTGGACACGTTGGAGTCGCCTGAAAGACATCACGGTCAAGAACGAGGGCGTTAGTTACAGCGATGGTGCGTATGCTCAGGCTTTGCTCAGTACCATTAAAGAAGAGCAAAACTGGCACGATACCTGGGCCTATGCCGTGGGGACGTCCTACCGACTGAGCAAACAGTGGGTGCTGCGTACCGGTTTGACGCTTGACCAGTCGCCGACCAACAACACGGATCGCTCACCACGTATTCCTACCGGGGACCGAACCATCTTCAGTCTCGGTGCTGGTTACGATGTGCTGCCGAACATGACTGTCGATGTGGCTTATGCCTATCTTAAGGAAGAGCCGGTCAAAGTTAACCGCACCAATGGGCTTGGCCAGCACTACAAGGCCAAGTATGAAAACAGCGCCAATGGTTTCGGCTTGGGCGTCACTTACCGTTTCTGATTCGCCATCGTCTTAAAGCCCTGCTGTCTTACAAGAGAGCGGGGCGTTTTGACTGTGCCTTCGGCGCAGGCCGCTGAGCCCTGTGTCGAATTGCCCCACAGTACCTGGGGCGCTTAGTGGATCAATAGACGAGGAGGGCGTCGCTACCATCTGGGTAGTGCGAGACGATGTAGCCTTGCGCATCAATTTCGTGCAGTGGCGGCAGGCTCGAGTTGCCGGAAAGTGTTTTATAGCGCTCGGCTGGATAGAGTGAGCGGGCGCGAATAAAACGCTGCCCGCCAATATTTTCGTAGCGCAGGACTTGGCCTGGTGTGATGTACTGCGTACCTATGGCTGTGACGTACCCATAAGGCAGTGCATAGGTGCCTGAAAACGCCATCAATTGGGTAATTAGGGTATGGCCTTTTTGCACTGTGGTGCGCAGCGGTGCTCCACCTGGAGCGTCTGCGCAGTGCATTAAGTGATAAGGCGTGATTCCAACCGCGAGAAAATGATCGATAAGATTTTTAAGGCTGTGGAAATCGTCGTTGATCCCTTTGAGCAGTACTGCGTGGCCACGTACGTTGATGCCCCGACGGGCGAAGCCGTTGAGTGCCCTGATGACGTCCGGTTGCAGCTCGCTGGCGTGGTTGATTGCAACGTCCAAAGACACCCTTGTGGAGCGCAGAGGATAGGCATAATCGACGTGGTTATAACTGGCCATGCGTTCGACAAATGCTTCATTAATGTACTCTGGTTGAAGCAAAGCATGCCGGGTTGCGATACGAATGTTATTGAGATGGGGAATGCTCGCCAGGTTTTCCAGCAACGCGAACAGCTGCTTTGGTTTTACCAGCGGGTCGCCACCAGTGATTGAGGCTTGAGTGACGCGTGCGTCGTTGCGTATGTACTCTACGACATTGATCAGGTTTTCCTCACTCATCGATTGAGACTCGCAGCGCACAGTGCTAGATTTCTTGATGCAGTAGCGACAGGGACAACCGAAATACGGTGTCAGCTCAACCTTGTCTTCATGAACGCGCGATAAGCCGAAAGTGCGGTTTTTTTGCTGGTGATGGCGCATCTTGTCGCTTCCATTTCGAGGGCGGTGAGTGGGTCATACATACGCTGATGTTGTTATCAGTGAAGCATTAAAGTGCCACTAGTAGAATGACTCCGATACAGCCATTCAGCGCAATTCAGAGTTCTTCATGACGCGCCCTATTGTGGCGTATATAGTGCGCCTCATTAAATATTACCAGCGACTTCCTCTTCATTAAGGTGAAGGCTCTCACTATGCCTCGCGGCAGAGCTTCACAACTGTTCAGTGTGGTTGAGTTGTGTGACGTGCGGTTTCCTTTTAATCTATGAAATATATTGCTATGGAAATAACTCTGCCATTTTTCATGGCGAGCATACTAGCTTACATTTCAATTATCTAAGATTGACGTTTACCTCAGCGGACTCACTATGAAATTCTCAAGTATCATTGCCCCAATCACTCTGAGCCTGATTGCTCTCACCGCACATGCAAAAGGTCTGGATCACGTGATAGTAGTCTCGACACAAAAGTCTTCCGGCACTATGTCCGTGGGCGATAAAAGCGCCTACACACAGAGTTTTGATATTTTCCTGGGGAATCTCAAGGGGCGGGAAATTGATTTGGCCGGCTACTGTTTGAAAGCCTACGGAATTGAAGGCCAAGAATACAAGTTGGATACTGTGGATGAGGCGCTCACCGTCGGAAAATTAAAGGTAGGCGCCCCGGTCCAAGGTATGGCAATGTTTTCTTCTGTCGATTCCGGCGTATATCAGCCTCTGATGATCAAGCTCTCTGGAAGATGCAAATAAGCCATTCTGGGATGTTAGGATGCTGGAACTCTTTTTTCTCCGCGGAACATGATGAATAGCCCCGGCTTCTCTAGACACCTTGCAAGCTCATTGCATAGCTGGCGTTGATTCGCGAAATTATCGGTAAAAGCAACGACGCAGGAAGCCATAGGCTATCCAGGGTACAGCGTCTGCATTGCATGCGGTGTTAAGGTCAGCGGCCCCTCCTTACGCCGGCATTCATCGCGCGGGTGCCAGTGATGCTGGCTCTGCTTGGAAATGCGCAAAACAAGATATTGGCGTGGCGAAAGCTGGCATTATCAGGCTGGCGCGTTGCACGCGATGAACATGCGCCTTCAACGAAGCCAGATCAGTGCCGATACATACTGAAAGCTCGAAAATTATAGGTTAGGGTTGCTAAAAATCTGGAGGATCAGCCATGCCCCGTAATATTGCGTTCTCTACGTTCGTATCAGTCGGCTGCGCAGAGTGCCGAAATCTAGAAGGGTTGGGGTTCGATTTCATAATGGCATTCCAGCCAATCGTTAACGTAAGAACGCGCACAACCTTCGCCTATGAAGCCCTTGTACGCGGGGTGAACGGTGAGTCGGCGGCGAGCGTCTTGGATCAGGTTAATGATGACAACCGATACCGCTTTGACCAAGCATGCCGAGTCAAGGCTATCGAGAGAGCGACGGAACTAGGTTTGCTGGGCATTCCAGACTGCAAGCTCAGTATCAATTTTTTGCCAAATGCTGTGTATCGACCCGAAACCTGCATTCGAGCCACTCTGGAGGCTGCCAGGCTGTTTGGGTTCCCTCCAGAGAGACTAATGTTCGAAGTGACCGAAGGTGAACGTGTTGATGACCCTATGCATCTAAAGGGGATTTTCGAAGAGTACAAGCGTCAAGGTTTCACTACATCTATCGACGATTTCGGCTCGGGTTACTCGGGGTTGAATTTATTGGCGATGTTCCAACCTCATGTGCTAAAAATTGACATGGCTCTCACAAGAAACATTGACAAAGACCCGGTTAAAACTGCAATAGTCGAAGGTATTGTTTTAGTCGCAAACCGTTTAAATATAGTGGTTGTGGCCGAAGGTATTGAAACCCGTGATGAGAGTGATGCATTACTCCGCTTAGGCATAGATCTTATGCAAGGGTACCTCTTCGCACGACCTGATACATTTCTACTACCGCTTCCAATTTATTCCTAATTGAAAATTTCATAGCGCACATCGTTGTAGGCTCAGGTTGTGATTTTTGGTGTGACGTTCTAAAACGCCTAACATCACATCGACATCCTGGCTAAGCAAGTGATTTTGGTTTGAGTCCAAGAGGGCCTGTGATGGCCATTTTTTGGCTCAGCACTGGGCAGGTTTACTGCGCCGGCAGCGCTCAGAACAGTAACGAACTTCCTCCCAGCAGCGCGCCCATTTCTTCCTCCATAGGAAGGGAAGGCCGCAAGTCATGCAGGTTTTGACCGGGAGTTCACTCTTTTTCAAAATGATTCACCGTCATCTAAGTTTGCGAGCAACAATTGACCACGTTGCCAGAGCGCTTGCTGCTTTGATTCAGGCATTCGGTCGAGGTTTTTATACTGCATGCCCATACGGTGATTGCTGCGCAGGCGATCGCTGTGACGTATCAGGAAGTGCCAATAAAGCGCATTGAAAGGGCAGGCGTCATCTGTGGTGCTTTCGCTCACCTTGTATGCGCAGCCACGACAATAATCGGACATGCGTTTGATGTATTGGCCGCTCGCACAGTAAGGCTTAGATCCCATGTAGCCGCCGTCTGCATGCATGACCATACCAAGTGTGTTGGGCAACTCCACCCAGTCGAACGCGTCCATGTAGATTGCCAGATACCACTCACATATTTGACTCGGCGCGATACCTGCGAGCAAAGCGAAATTGCCGGTAACCATTAGCCGTTGGATGTGATGAGCGTAGGCATGCTTAAGGCTTTGGTTAATGGCTTGGCGCATGCAGTTCATCTTCGTTTCGCCTGTCCAGTAGAACTCTGGAAGCAACCTTGTGTTGCTGAATTCATTTCCGTCGGCATATTCAGGCATCTTCAACCAGTAGATGCCTCGGACGTATTCCCGCCAACCGATCAGTTGACGAATGAAGCCTTCGGCAGCGTTCAGCGGAATCCGCTGCGCCCAGTACGCGGCTTCGACGTCGCTGCACAACTGGCGCAGATCCAGCAGGCCGATATTTAGCGCGGCGCTGATCCGCGCATGAAACAGGAAGGGTTCGTCACTGGCCATCGCATCCTGGTAGTCGCCGAACGCAGCCAGGCCCCAATCGAGAAAGTAATCCCACAAGGCTTGGGCATCGGCGTGGGTTACCGGGTAGTCGAAGGTGTCTAGGGCGCCATAGTGGCCGGAGAAGTTTTTTGCCACCAGCGCCAGCACTTCCTGGGTGATGGCATCGGCCGAAAAGCGCATGGGTGAGGGCGCTCTCACACCTTTGGGCAACGCCTTGCGGTTTTCGGCATCAAAGTTCCAGGCGCCACCGACCGGGCTGCGGTCGCCATTAAGCAACAAGCCACTTTTGCGCCGCATCTCGCGGTAGAAGAATTCCATGCGCAGCTGCTTTTTGCCCTCGGCCCAAGACGAAAATTCGCCGCGGGTGCAGAGAAAGCGGCTATCGCTATGCCACTGGATCGTTAAGCGACAGTCCTTGAGCGACTGCTCCAGGCGCCAGTCACCGCACTCAGTCAGGTACAGTTGCTGTGGTTGAAGCCGTGAGTGCCAGCGCCGTAACTCGCCGGGCACCGATCCACTGTTGTGCGGATCATCCAGGCTGACGTAGTGCACGCGGATACCGCGCTGCTTCAACGCCTCGGCAAAATGGCGCATCGCACTGAAGATCAACGCGATTTTTTGTGGGTGATGGGGCACATGGCTTGCTTCCTCCATCACCTCGACCAGCAACACCGCATCGCGCTGGGGATCCAGCCCCTGCAATGAAGCCAAGTCCCAAGACAGTTGGTCGCCCAGCACCAGGCACAGTCGGCGAATCTTACTCATTTGCCAGGTCCCCGGTGCAACGTGACTCACCAGGGTGCCGCCAGCGAGAAAGGAATGCGTAACGACTCGATATCGTCGTGGATCTGCTTTCAGCCATTCCAAACGCTGCGCCAAGCGCACCGCTGGCGCCTATCACCAAGGCGTTCATTTCAAAGGAACTGTTCATTGAGTCTCTCCTGCAAGCCTGCGCGAGCTCCGAGCGTTAACTGCGTTGCCCAATCAGTTGCAGGAACTCCAGCCGCGTAGCGGACGACTCGCGAAAGGCGCCCAGCATCACTGAGGTGGTCATCACCGAGTTTTGTTTCTCCACGCCCCGCATCATCATGCACATGTGCTTTGCCTCAATGACCACGGCCACGCCGGCCGCATCAGTGATGTGCGCAATAGCGTCGGCAATTTGCTTTGTAAGGTTTTCCTGGATCTGTAAGCGGCGGGCAAACATATCGACGACCCGGGCGACTTTCGACAGGCCCAGCACCCGCCCGGTGGGGATGTAGGCGACATGAGCCTTGCCGATGAAGGGGAGCAGGTGATGCTCACACAACGAATACAGTTCGATGTCGCGCACGATGACCATTTCATCGTTTTGCGATTCGAACAATGCGCCGTTGATCAAATCCTCTAGACTGATCGTGTAGCCATTGCACAGGTATTGCATCGCTTTGGCTGCACGCTGGGGAGTATCCAGCAGTCCTTCACGCTCAGGGTTCTCGCCGACGCCGACGAGAATTTCACGGTAATGCTCGGCTATTGATGTGTTCATTAAGATTCCTCGAAGCCATGCTGCTCTCACCGTCAAATTGCAGCGCCAGTGGTCAGTTTTTATTGTACATTATCTAATTCGCTGTATAGGTTCTGTATAGGGTAGGCCTAAAAAAACCACCTGACAATGTGCGCCGTTCCTAGGCGTGATGCGTATGGGTGGCTGTCGCAGGCAACATTTCTGCGGGATGCGCGTGCCCCCCCGCTTGGACAGACCGTCGGAGTCCGTTTGTGTGGCTGTAACGCCGACCTGAGGATTCAGCTGTACAAATTAATTGTTTTGTATAGCTTTTGGCGTGCCCGCAGCTGCAATCCCAATTGCTGGGCGGTTCTAAACCCCTGAGACCGTTGAGGAGTTGCACATGTTAAAGGTATTGATAGTTCTGCTAAGCATTGGTCTCGCGAGTTGCAGCCGGGTAGATGTGCATACTTACCGCCAGGAGATGCCCACCCTTGAGCTACGCGATTTTTTCGAGGGGCGGGTCGAAGCTTGGGGCATGTTTCAAAAGCGATCAGGTGAGGTGGTCAAGCGCTTCCACGTGGAGATCAATGGCCAGTCCGAAGGCAATAAGTTAATACTCGATGAGTCATTTACTTACAGCGATGGCACTAAACAAAAACGGGTGTGGACGCTAACGCCAGTTGGTCATAACCAATGGCGCGGAACCGCTGACGACGTGGTGGGGGAAGCGCGTGGTGAGATGGCAGGCAATACCCTGCGCTGGAAATACGTACTTAGCCTTCCTGTGGATGGTAAGGAGTATCAGGTTGAATTAGACGACTGGATGTACCTTATGGACAAGAACACCATGATCAATCGCTCGTTCATGACCAAATTCGGAGTGGAGGTAGGCCAGATCACTTTGTTCTTCCGTAAGCAACCTTGAGTAGTCAGGGCCGGCGGCAGGTACATCCTGCACGTTTCCGGTGTTCAACCCACTGTGGAAGTAACTCCAGCCTGATCCAGATCTCGGGTTCTGGCATAGGAGTAGAAAGCGAGGATCGCACGCAGATGTGCCGCAGCCGTGTTGTAAGCGCGGTGCCTGAGTTTAAGTTGGGTGTAGATGAATGGAACAAGTATGGGCAATGGCGCCGCATCTCCAGTCTGCACGAGCAGCGGTACACGCTGACCTGAAGAGAAACGGCACTGAATCAGCTTCATCGGCAGCCACCTCATTCAATGTCTCACCATGAACACAACGTACATGGCCCGTTGACAGAGTGGACGTCAGAAGCAGGTTTGTCGAATCAGTGGTTTAGGTGGCTCATGAACATCTATGACATGACCTGTCGTTTAACATAATATACATTATGCGAACCGTCATATGCGGAGCTGGGGGGCTCTGGCGGTCAGATTTGAAGCCTGGCACTGCCTCCTGTCGGCGTTTTCGCGGACGCGAAAATCAAAACCCTGATAATCAACTGCTGACTGGTCGACGAGTCATTTCCTCCAGCACCTGGTCCAGGTGCGGCGCGAGCTTCAGCACATCAAGGTCAACAGCTTGAACCGAATTGGCTTCGTATGGATATCGAGTGCCAACAAAAAGCTTCGAACAAGCCGTGATCCATTTTTCCAGTGGAAAGCCTGGAGCCAATCGCTCTGAGGTTTCACGCGGCTTGTTGGCCAACTTTGCAGGAATGGCGTTGTACAGATCGATCAAGCCATGCCTGTTTCCAGGCAAGCCGGCGATCAAACGAAGGTGCCCCTCGGGATCATATTCAGTCCTTGGAAACCGAGGGTCAGCCTCGACAAGGAATGACTTAAGAAGCAGCTCCGCTGCGAGCGCCGAATTCATGACGGCTGGCCAATACAGATGAAAATCTCCGTTTGAAGCACCTTGTTCGAGGATCTGTGCGGCTCTTAGAAAAGCACGTGCTTCCTCGATGACCCAGGTGCTTGGCAAAGGCTCAGAATCCATGATTCATTGCTCCAGATATTTAGTGAAAGCCACGGTATACGTGGCTTGTTACCGATTACACGTGTCTGTTTGCAGCTTTGCGAGATATCGCACATGCTATGGAAGATAGCGACCAAGGATGAACGCCCTCTGGTTCATTTAATGCGCTACCCTCCTCCATTAATAGCGGATAATTATAACTAAACTAAATGACTATTTAGTTTAGTTAATTAGATGTCACATGATGATAGCTAACCCCTCCACCCTTTTAATTAAATCATCCGAAGTTAAACCTAAACAGAAGCCAACTCCCAAACTGTTGGCACGGCCAGTGCGTGCCTGCTCGCTAGCCATCTGACTGAGTGGAGTGCCATTTTAAATTGAGACAGGTCCTATGGCTGGCCGATAGCGCGGTATACAAAATCGATTGCTGTAGGTGCTGTCAATTACACGGCCCTTAATCCTGATGGACTTCCCATTCAGATCAGAGAGCTTCCAAATGACATTGCAGAACGCGCTGATGTGCCTGGCGCTCAATATTTATCATGAGGCACGCGGTGAGCCGCTTGAGGGGCAGATCGCGGTGGCGATGGTTACGATGAACCGTGCCGACTGGCAAACCTCGGGGATTTGCCAAGTTGTGTATGAACGCAATCAGTTTTCCTGGACTAATCGTGTTTCCCGCTTCCCCCCACAGGAACACGATGCCTGGACGAAGGCGAAACGTGTGGCAACCCGGGTCATTGAGGGGCGTCATGACGATATTACCTATGGGGCTACGCACTTTCATAGCCGCGCAGTGCGGCCTGTATGGCGTAATTCATTAAAGAAAACAGCAACGATTGGGCGGCATGTATTTTACGTGCAACGTTAAATATCAATGATGTTTCTTGCGCTGATTGAATTGGTTCAATTCATTAATAAAGCTTCGTTGTTTCTCTTTGCACACAAAACGCCTCTTTCATTCCGAACTGTAAATTCAAGACTTGTCTCAAAAAGCTCTCAAGCAATTGCTAACTGCCAGACTTTCCGTCAAGAATCAATCAAATTTCTTTCGCCAGTGACCAACATGAACAATCAGGTAATTATTGTCGATGATCACCCAGTGGTGCGCATGACTGTCCGCATCCTGTTGGAGGGTGAAGGCTACAAGGTTGTTGGGGAGACAGAAAATGGGGCGGATGCGATTGAACTCATCCGCGAGTTTCAACCTGGGACAGTGGTACTCGACATAGGGTTGCCAAAAGTCGATGGATTGACGGTTATCAGTCGCTTGGCCGCGCTACATCTCCAGATAAAGATCATCGTACTGACCGCTCAGATATCGAACCACATCGCGATACGCTGCATGGAAGCGGGTGCCCACGGCTTCGTCAGCAAGCAAGAGGATTTGTGTGAGCTGGTCAGTGCCATTCGGGCGGTGGGGAGTGGGCAGAATTACTTTCCGGAAAAGGCGTTTTGCCTCACGCGTCGCGAAGCCGGTACCGATCACGAAGATGAAAGGTTAAGAACACTTTCTGTACGGGAACTCGGGGTTTTACAGTATTTGACTCAGGGGCTGAGCAACAAGCAAATAGCCGAACGCATGTTGTTGAGCGGCAAAACCATAAGTACCTATAAAACCCGCATCCTGACCAAGCTCAATGCAAACACCGTACTTGACCTCTACGACCTGGCAAAACGCAATGGCCTGACAGAGCCGTGATCCCTCGGCCCTGCCCCCTCAAACGTCTTTAAGTTCCTGGTGCAGCTTGAACAGCTCGGTGTCCGTGCGCACATTCAGCTTGCGCAGTGCGGCCTGCTTCTGCCCGCTGATGGTCTTGCGACTACGCAGAAACTTGGCGGCGATTTGAGAGACAGACATCCCTCCCAGGCAACAACGCAAGACTTCGCGCTCCTTGGGTGACAACGCTGGATAATTGACCAGTGGATCACTGCTCTGCGCAGTCCCCTCTCCCTCTTCAAGTGATACTGCCACGGGAGCCTTGGGGGTCGAGTCCAGCTCGGCCGCCATGGACGGCGAAAGATACAGCCGATCCAGCGCCACTGTGCGAATTGCAAACATCAAGTCTTCAGTCGGCTGGGACTTACCAAAAAAACCATTGGCTCCGGCACGAATTGCCATATTGACGGTGGCAGGTCGCTCCACTGAAGAAAAAATCAGGATCCGTAAATCCGGATAATGACTACGCAACAGCTGGATCAAGCGCAGGCCATCCAGTTCGCCGTCCGATAACTGGTAATCCAGTATCAGCAGATCGGCCGTTTCGCTGCGTAGCGCTTCGAGCAATTCGGGGCTTCCCGAAAAAACCCCTGCAACCTTGAAGTCTGACTCAGAGGAAAGGCGGATTTTCAAACCTTCTCGAATCAACGCGTGATCATCGAGCAGGACAATTCGCAGAGGTGAAACAACCGACCACTTCATTCTCAGGACTCCATAACTCTGATAGCGCTATAGGAATATTCCTACAGATTCACCTCGCCAGAAGAACGTTATCCTAAATGTGGAATGAAAGAAAACTTAAAATAGTTTTGCCTATCTCCCCCATTGAAAAAAAAATTCAACGACGCAGCATGGATAGGTTAAGCCCTGATTTTTCATAGTATTACAGCGCCAACACGCCCCTCCGACCGCCTTTGAAAACGACCTGATCCACCCCCTCCTTCGACGTCCCCAGAGCCTGTATTGGCGGCCAGGCCTACGCGGCTTTTGGGACAAGTCTCGTTCACACATGTCCCCTCAACACTCAGACTTATCTCAATGGTCGGGAGACGTTCCAGGTCTCATCAAAATGCTGTTGCACTCCAGCGTCCCCCTGCACAAACACGCCGATAAGCTCGCCACAAGGCGAGCCCAGCCCAGGACTATATCTGATGGCTACTCATAGCGCGCTCGTTGAAAAAGACGTGGACGCACAGGCGATGCCTGCCCCTCAAACACAGATCCAGGACACTCTGTTGCAGAGCGTGTCCTGGACATGCGATCACTACAACCTGGGGAAGTCACCACAGGCCCTGACAGCGGGATTACCCAAAGTCGGCCTGCTGACGCCCTCACTGGCGATGCGCAGCCTGGCCAACGCCGGGTTGACCGCGGGCATGGTAGAGCGCCCTGTACGAGCGCTCCCAAAACAACTGATGCCGATCATTCTGCTGCGCAAGGATCGCGGTGGCTGCATCTTGCTCGGATACCATCCCGACACTGAAGCCGAGGACAAGCGCGCTTGCCGCTACCAGGTGATCCTACCGGAGATCAGTACTACGCCGGTGGACATCGATCAAGCCACCATGGACGAGATGTACACCGGCTTCGCCATTCTCGTGAAGCCCAAAGCCAAGATCGATGCGCGCGCCGGCGATGAAACGCCGCAAGCCGCCGGTCATTGGCTGTTCTCGACACTGTGGCGCTATCGCCGTTATTACCGCAGTGCTGCTATCGGTGCTGTGCTGATTAACGTACTGGCCCTGGCCAGCATTTTCTTCACCATGAACGTCTATGACCGTGTCGTCCCCAACCAGGCGTTTGTGACGCTCTGGTCGCTGGCCATCGGCGTGGTCGTGGCCATGGTCTTCGAGGCCATCGCCCGTTATGTGCGGGCACACTTGCTTGATCTCGCGGGAAAGAAAGCCGACCTGGTACTGGGCACGATGTTGTTTCGCCAGGCCCTGTCCATCCAGATGGAACACAAGCCCGCCTCCTCGGGCTCATTCGCCAACCAACTGCGCGAATTCGAATCGGTGCGTGACTTCGCCACCTCGGCCACTCTGGCGACCATTTCCGACCTGCCCTTCGTGCTGCTGTTCGTGGCAGTGATTTTTGCCGTCGGCGGTCCATTGGGCTGGGTGCCGCTGCTGTTGATCCCCTTGATTCTGATTATCAGCGTGGGCATCCAGTGGCCACTGGCGCGCACCATGAAAGAAAACCTGCGTGAGGCGTCTCTCAAGCAAGGGGTGTTGATTGAGTCCGTGGAAGGCCTGGAAACCCTCAAGGCCATCGGTGGGGAAGCCTATATGCAACGTCGCTGGGAAACCTTCAGCGCGCTGGCCGCCAACACCTCGATGAAATCACGCGAACTGTCCAGCATGGCGTCCGGCAGCGTGGCGTTTTTTCAACAGATCCAGACCGTGGCGCTGATTGTCATCGGTGTTTACCTGATTGATGCCGGCGACCTGACGATGGGGGCACTGATCGCCACCGTAATGCTGGCCGGGCGGGCAACTGCGCCCTTGAGCCAAGTCGTTGGCCTGGCGTTGCGCTTCCAGCAGGCCAAGGCGGCAATGAGTTCGCTCAATGGCCTGATGGCGATGCCCGTCGACCGTGATGTCACCCGCGAATATTTGCCCAAGCCCGATATCAGTGGCCAGATCAGCCTCAAGAACATCGGTTTCGCGTATCCCGCCCCTCCCATGCAACCCAACCCGGCCGTGCTGCAAGGCATCAATCTCGCGATCAAGCCCGGTGAGCGCGTCGCTATTCTGGGTCGTATCGGCAGTGGCAAATCCACGTTGCTACGGGTCATGGCACGTCTTTATCTGCCGGTCAGCGGGCAGATGTTCGCTGACGGCCTGGACGTCAATCAGATTGATCCGGCCGATTGGCGCAAAGCCGTTGGCTATGTCGGCCAGGATGCGCGCCTGTTCTACGGCACTCTGCGGGAAAATGTGATGATCGGGCGCCCTGAAGCCACGGCCGAGGAGTTCCTGCGGGTGATTCGCCTGACAGGCCTCGACCATGTTGCCGGGCGCCACCCCAAGGGCATCAACCTGCCCATCGGCGAAATGGGCGAAGGCCTGTCGGGCGGCCAGCGTCAGCTGGTTTCGCTGGCACGAAGCCTGCTCGCACGTCCCAGCCTGCTGTTGCTCGATGAGCCCACCAGTGCAATGGACGGCCAGACCGAGGTGCAGTTTCTCGAACACCTCAAGCGTGCCACCGAAGGCCAGACCCTGGTGGTGGTGACACACCGCCCCTCCCTGCTCGCCTTGGTGGAGCGAATCATTATTGTCGACGACGGCAAAGTAAGCGCCGATGGCCCCAAAGACAAGATCCTCGAGGCCCTGAATGGCAACGGCGCCAAAAACCCGGAAAAACCGAGTGCTTCCACGCCGGCCAAGCCACCCGCCGGCGTGAAGATCGGCCCGGCGCGGCCGGTTGCCCCTCAGCGTGTCTCGACACCTGATGCCTCCAGCAGAAACGACGCCAAGGCAGAGCCTGCCAAACCCCCGGAACAACCTGCGGTGACTCCACAATGATCAAGAAACTCTTTGGTCGGGGCCAACCTGCCTCGGACCTTATGCCCGGTGATGCCGCCTTCATGAACGATGTTCAGGAGTCGCTGCTGGCGCAAACCACTCCGGGTTCACGGCTGATCCTCCAGCTCATTGCCGCCGTGTTGATCGGCGGCCTGATATGGGCCTACTTCGCGCGAGTCGAAGAAATCACCCTGGGCGAGGCGAAGATTATTTCCAAGAGCCGCGAGCAAATCATTCAAAGCCTGGAAGGCGGGATCCTTGCCGAGATGAATGTGCGCGAAGGCGATGTGGTGGAAAAGGGTCAGATTCTGCTCAAGATCGACCCCACCCGTGCCCAGGCCAGCTACCGCGAAACCTTGTCCAAGGTGATCGGCCTGAAGGCAAGCATTACCCGTTTGCGGGCCGAAGCGTACCAGCAGCCGTTAGAGTTCGACGACATGGTCATGACTGACCCCGCGGTGGTTCTGCAGGAACAGCAAGCCTACAAGGCGCGCAAAAACGCCCTGGACGAAAGTATCAACGCACTGCAGCGCAGCTATGCCTTGTCGGCCCGGGAGATTCAACTGGCCGAACCTCTGGCTGCCAAGGGGCTAATGTCTGAAGTCGAGATTCTGCGTATGCGCCGTTCGGCCAATGAAATCAAATCGCAAATCGTCGAACGTATTAACCGCTACCAGGCCGAGGCCAACTCAGAGCTGGCCAAGTTCGAGCTGGAGCTGTCGCAGACCAGTGAGAACCTAGTGGGGCGTGCGGACGTAGTCGAGCGCACCACTATCAATGCGCCCGTGCATGGCACCGTCAAGAACGTCCGGGTCAACACCCGGGGTGGCGTGATCCAGCCCGGCGAACCCATTCTGGAAATCGTCCCCCTGGAGGACCAGTTGCTGGTGGAGGGCAAGATTCGCCCCGCCGATGTGGCATTCCTGCGCCCCGGTTTACCGGCGACCGTGAAGATCACGGCCTATGACTACGCCATTTATGGCGGGCTCAAGGGGCACGTCGAGCATATCAGTCCCGACACCTTGAAAGACGATCAAAAAGCCGCGGCAGGACGCCCGGACGATACCTACTACCGCGTCCTGGTCCTGACTGAAAGCAGCAGCCTGGAAGCCGGTGGCCGATCGTTGCCGATCATCCCGGGAATGGTCGCTTCGGTGGAAGTGCGCACCGGTGAAAAAACCATTCTCGACTACCTGCTCAAGCCCGTGCTCAAGGCACGGGAAGCGTTCCGGGAGCGATAAGCATGACGCCTTTCAAGCATCGCCGTTTTCGACTGACCCCGGCAGCGTGGCTGGTTTCCTGCTACCTGTTCGGCAGTCTGGGCGCTCAGCAGGCATTCGCTGAGGAACTGCTCAATTTTATGCCGGCTGCACCGCAGCCGCCTGCCGCCGCCGTGGCGACCCAACCTGGCAGCGCCGCCCCCCGTCGTCGCGACAACGATCTGATTTCATTCAGCCCAAACCCGGCACCGGCACCGGCAGCGCCGCCCGCTCCGGTCGCAACGGCTACGCCAGTGTTCAAGCCGGCTCCTGCCCTCGCCCGGCCTGAACCCGCGGCGCCTAAAGCGGCGTCTGTCAGTCGTAAAAGCAACGACTTGCTCACCTTCGAGCCGATAGCCTCGCCCCCGGTTGTTCGAACCGTCACCCCGGCCCGGCCAATACCGGCAGCTGCGGCTACCAGCCCTCAGCCTGGCGCGGGCAACGGCCTTGCGCAATTCACCCAGACCTCAAGGGTCGCCCGGGAAGCGGAACAACAGGTCCACAGCGTTTCCGCCCTATCGTTGGCCGCATTGCCACCGCGCCTGGCCGCCCGCAGCAGTGAAAGAGGCACCCTCCTCGGCCCCTCCGAATTCGAGCTGCGCCAGGTATTCAATCGCGCTGTGGAAGCTGCGATCCTGCGGGCACCGACTATTTCCCGGGCCAAAGCCGAACAACAAGCCGCCGTAGAAGACATCGACGAAGCCAAGGGGCAACGCTGGCCGCAAGTGGATGTCGGCACACAAACCTCACCGGTCAATATCGGCAAAGGCTCCGATGTCGACTCAGGCAGCAGCGGGATCAATTTAGCGGTCACTACCCCGGTTTACGATTGGGGGCGAATCGGTCATTCGATCGACAGCCGTGAACGTCTTTTGACCGCCGCCGAGGAAAACCTCGAGGCAGAAAAGGAAACCCTGGGCTACGAAGTCACCACTACCATCATCGAACTGGGCAAACAGCGCATCATTGTGGACCTTAGCCAGCAATTCGCCGACCGCATGAATGATCTGGTCAAGATGCTCGCCGGTATCGTGGCGGTCGATAAAGGCCGCACCAGCGAATTGACTCAGGCCAAGGCGCGTCTGCTCCAGGCTCAAGCCTTGCGTGACGCGGCCGCGGCCAAGGCTCGTGACGCCGAAATCAACCTGAGCAAACTGGTCGGTGAACGCCCGGTGCCGATCCCAGTCACACGGGAATGGAATATTCGCCTGGCCAACCTGGATTTGCTGCTCGACGCTGCCAAGGAGCACCCGACCATCCGTAAGTCCATCGCCGAAACAGAGTCCGCCGTGGCGCAAGCCAAGGCCGTCCGTGCAAGCGGGCTGCCGCAATTGAATTGGGTGATCAGCAAAAGCACGGCGGAGGACTCACTGGGGCGCGAGCAGCCATGGCAAACCAACCTGTCAATGACCTGGGGAGCATTTCGCGGAGGCTCCACCCGCGCCGCCGAGCGTGCAGCCCTGCAACGCGCCGATGCCAGTCGTTACGCCAACGATCAACAGCGTCGGGACCTGGAGTTTCGGATTCGGACCGCCGATCACGATGCTCGCACGATGCTGGAAAGGTCCGAGCTGTACCGGGACCTGGGGCAAGAGTCGGGACGGATCCGTGAGGATTTTTTCCAGCAATGGCACCACTTGGGCAAGCGTACGCTGCTCGACGTGCTGACCGCCGAAAACGAGCACTACGGCAATCAGGTCAACGAGATCAACAATCGCTTCGACGGCTACCAGGCCATTCTGCGTCAATACGCAGGGGCCGGCACACTGGCCCGCTGGCTGCGTACGGGGAGCTGACCAACCCATCGCCGCAGGGCCAGCGCTTCACGGTCACCCCCACCGGGCCCGGCCCTCTGCAATTGACTCCGGGACAAGCGTGCACAAGGTTGCTATTTTCAAAGGTGTAATGCCCGTGGCTCCCTTCAGGTGAATGCTATATCGGGCCCGACTAGCCGTGCTGTCAATGGAACGCCCCCCCTTGAACACTCGCTTTTTTTCATTCCCCAGGCTGCTGGGATTACTGATATTGCTGTGTGCTGCAAACCTGCAAGCACAAACACCCCAACCGGTTGAGCTGCTGGTCAATGCGCCAATCACCGCACCGCCTGTCACATTCGATGTGCAAACCCGGGCCTGGCTCGCCACACGCCCGCAGGTGAACGTCGCCATCTGGAGCGGCGCGCTTCCCCCCATGCACATGGGTTTTGAGCAAAGCCAATTCGAGGGTGTTACCGCGGACTACCTGGGCGTGATACAGGAGACTACCGGGGTACACCTGAAAATCTGGCGTTTCTCGTCCCGCGCCGAGGCGCGGGAAGCCTTGGAGCGAGGCCAGGTTGACATGCTGGCACTGCATGACGTCAGCGAGGGCCAGGACGGTGCCATTACCCAATCCAGGCCCTATCTGCTGAACCGCAAGGTCATGGTTCGGCGCATTAGCGAGACCCTGCTGCCCACTGCGGATCTGCGAGGACAGCGTCTGGCCTACGTCGGTGACGATAAGGTCGGCGCTTTTTTGCACAAGCAATACCCCCAGGCCACCCTGATCCAGCACAGCAACGATCTGAATAGCCTGACCTCGTTGGTCTACGACCAGGCTGACGCCCTGTGGACCGATGCAATTACCGCTGAATTCCTGATCAGGTTGCTTTACAGCAACGACGTCTATATTGCCGGCGATGCCCTCCCCACCTCGGCCGACATCAACTTCGCCGTCAGTGATCGCAAGCCCCTGTTGTTGTCTGCCATCAACAGCACGCTGGATGCCATCCCGCCTGTCGACACGATGCGAATTACCACGCGTTGGGGGCTGAGCAATAATTTTGTGGTCGAGCAACCACCACTCCACCTGGATGCGGCCGAGACCGCTTGGCTGGCCGCCCATCGCAAGATCAAGGTGCTGGTCGCCGGGTCTTATGCGCCGCTGACGTTTTTCGATGAGCATGATCGACTCCAGGGCTTGAGTGCCGACTTGCTGAAAATCATCGGGCAACGCACTGGCCTGCAGTTCGAGATCATTCGCAACAACAGCATTCCCGACATGCTCCAGCAGCTAAAGAGCGAACAGGCAGACCTTATCCTCGCCTTGAGCATTGGTGACTTGCGCCTGGCGCCTGAACAATATACCCGGCCGTATCTCATTAGCCCGTTTGTGGTGGTGACCCAACAGTCGGACGCGACCCTTCAGCGTCTTGAAGAGCTCAATGGCAAGCGCCTGGCCATCCCGTCCGGCAATCCACTGTCCGATTGGCTTTCCCGGCACTATCCCGAGATCATCCAGGTTCCGGTCGCCACAGCAGTGCGCGGCGTTGAAGAACTCTCCAACGGCAATGTGGATGCCAGCGTGCACACCCGCTTTGGCGCCGACTACTTCATCAAGCACCATTTTCGCACAGACCTGAAGATTGCAGCGGTTATCGGCCCCACGCCCGGACGTATCGCGATGGCCGTCGACGCCGCCGACATGCCGCTCAAGAACATCATCAACAAGGTGCTGCTTGGCATCCCTCCCGAAGAGCTCAAGACCCTGAGCGATCGCTGGCGTAATCATGCGGCACCGGCTGTCTCCAGCTCCTGGAGCACCTACAAGGACAGTGTCTACACGGTCATTGGGGTCGCGATCGCCTTCGTCCTGGCGTTTCTGGTCTGGAACTACTACCTGCAAATCCAGATCAAGAAACGACGCAGCGCCGAGTTGGCCCTCAGCGACCAATTGACCTTCAGCAAGACCCTGATCGACGGGTCCCCGATCGCCCTGTATGTACGGGATAAAGCCGGCCGACTGGCCCACTGCAACCGGGCCTATCTGGAGTTTTTACAGACAACCCAGGAAGAGATCATCGGCAAGACATTGCTCGAAGCCGGGGTGGTCTCACCGCAACTGGGCCGCCAGTACCAACAGATCTATCAAGACACCCAACGGCACGGGGAGCCGACCTACGCAGACCTGGAGATTGAAGTGAAGGGCCAGCAGCATCGGATCTATCACTGGACCCTCCCCTTTCAGAACAGTGTCGGCGAATTCTCCGGGGTGATCGGCGGCTGGCTGGACATCAGTGAACGTGAACAACTGACAGCGCAGCTGCATCGGGCCAAGGAAGCGGCCGATGAAGCCAATGAATCCAAGTCGATTTTCCTGGCCAGTATGAGCCATGAAATCCGCACGCCGATCAGCGCGCTGATCGGCTTGATCGAAATGCTGCGCGTGCGAGGTGGCAGCCCGCAGCAGATCGAGGAAAACCTGACAGTCGCGCATCAGTCCGCGCAGTCGCTGCTGTCGTTGATCGGCGACATCCTCGACCTGTCAAAGATCGAAGCCGGCGCCATGCACCCCTCACCGCGACCGACCCACCTCGGTGAAGTGCTGCGCGCCATTCATCACCTGTTCCAGATCAACGCACACAACAAACACCTCAGGTTCGACTTGCTGATCGAGGCCGCTGACCAGCAGGTGATCATCGACACGCTGATGCTGAACCAGATCGTCGCGAACCTGGTCAGCAACGCCATCAAGTTCACCGAGCACGGCTTTGTCGAGCTATCCCTGAAACAACTCCCCGATGAAGCCAAGTCTGACCTGGGCAGTTACGTGATCGAGGTGCGTGACTCTGGACGTGGCTTGAACGAGCAGGAAAAAAAAGCGATTTTCGAACCGTTCGTTCAAATTGCCCCCACGGGTGGGGAAGGACGCGGCACCGGCCTGGGGTTGAGCATTTGCACGCGCCTGGCGCCGATGATCGGTGGGCAGTTAAGTGTCGACAGCCGGCCGAACGAAGGGTCTTGCCTGCGCCTGCAGTTTCTTGCCGAACGCACTGAGCTGGCACCCGTGCAGGCCCCTGCGGCGACCACGGCCCAGACCGGCCGGCGCCTGAACATTCTGGTGGTGGAAGACCACGCGGCCAATCGCCTGTTGCTCTGCCAGCAAATCGAATACCTGGGCCATTGCGCCGTGGCCTGCGATAACGGCGTCACCGCGCTGGCGGAATGGGAAAAGGCCGTCCCACCGTTCGACCTGACCATCACCGACTGCAACATGCCCCACATGAGTGGTTACGAGCTGACCCGGCGCATGCGCGACATCGAGCAATCCCGTGCCCTGGGCGCCCATCCTGTGTTCGGCCTCACCGCCAATGCCCAATCGCAGATCATTCAGGACTGCCTGGACGCTGGCATGACCCAATGCCTGTTCAAGCCTCTGGGCATCGAAGCCCTGACGCAGCACATCGGTGTGGTCTCGGCCCAGGTCGAGCGCCGGGCAAGCGCTGCCGCCACCACCGGCGGCGAACTGGGCAAGCTCAAAGTACTGGCGCCCGAAGCGTATCCCGGCCTGGTGGACGAACTGGTCAGGACCAACCGTGCTGACGGTGCACAACTGGAGGCGCTTGCCCACGAAAACGACTTCGAGAAAGTCATGGGCCTGGCCCACAAGATCAGGGGCGGTGCACAAATGGCTGATGCCCAGGCGCTGATTGCGGCCTGCACGGCGTTGGAAGAATCGGCGTCGCGGGGCGACAGTACGGTCTGCCAGCAACAGGTCAACCACCTGTTGAGCGAGATGATGTCACTGGAAGTCGACCTGTTAGCTAGCCTGTAGGCGTGCCAGGGCTGGCCATCTACACACGTCCCCAAGCAACACCAAAAGACTCGGGTAGAGACCTATGCATCGAGGGGCTGGATTTCAAGCAAAAAAAACGCCGTGCCCGCGGTCCAGGCACGACGTAAAAGACGAGAAGCACAGCTTCTCGAGAGGGGATCAATTCTTTATGGCTGGGGGCGGTCAAGCTCCACGCGGATGGCCACCCGGCGATTCGGTGCATAGCAACTGATCTGCTCGAGCCTTGGCCCGTAGCAGGTGTGCACCACAGGCTCGCGGCTGCCGGCACTGTCGGCGCTGAGGATGGATTCGGCGATGCCACCATCCAGCAACATCTGCCGCACGGTATTGGCCCGCCGCTCCCCCAGCAACTGATTGTCGGAGGCACTGCCGAATGGGTCGGTGTGCCCGGTCACCTGCACGTGTTTGAGCTGTGCATCATCGCTCTGCAGTTCAGCGAGCAACTGGCCGATGGCCGTGCGTCCGGCGAGGCTGATGTCGCGGTAATCCGACTTGCCATAGGCAAACAGCACATCACTGGCCAAGGTGTAATGCTTGAAGCGTTCATCGTCCTTCAAGTGCGCATAGTAGCGACAAGCCTCGACACTGGTGGCGCGGGACAGTGCATGCATCTGCATACGCGTGGTGCTCAACTCCTGTTCAGCCTGGGTACGCTCGATCGGCATGGGGAAAGTATTACCGTCCTCGCGCACTTTCAGGTAGTAAGTGCGCCCGCCTTCCAGGTTGGCCTGATACAGGTCCGTGCGCTTGCCATTGTAGGTCGGGGCATCGTTCAGGTAAGCGCCCAGCGTATGATTGCCGGGCGCCAGGCAGAAACTGGTGAACCCGCCGGGCAACAAGCCGGTGTGGAATTGCTGGTCGATGTAGACGTGGGCGGCGCCGTTGCGCTGCACCCCTGCCTTGTTGCGGTAATACACCACTTGCGCCTGGTCCACCGCCACTGGCGGCAACCCGATATACGCGGCATAAAATACCCGCCCCGCTACCTGGCCGGCCTTGGGCTCTTGCGCCAATGCAGGACAACTGATGAGTAAGGTAGCGCCGACCAGCAGCGCTACTCGATGTGTGTTTCGCATGAAGTTCATCTGGGTTCCATCGCCAGCGCCAGCCATCGGGCACCTGGAAAAACAAACGGAATGGGATTGGCAATGATGGCCAACCGTTCGAGTCAGAATTATCCGAAAGGCCGCGCTGCGCAGCTATAAGACCCGTCTCAGAAATGGCCCACATGGCCAGACAAAACGGGGGTTAAGTGCCTAATGCCGTAATTCACTGCAGGAGCGAGCTTGCTCGCTCCTCCACAGAGCAAAAACCGCTCAAGGGCCTGCCCTCCCTGTTCAACAGGCAAAAAAAACCCGACGCTATCCGTGCGTCGGGCCAAAAGCCAGGAGAGGGGAATCTGCCTGGGAAGTATCAGTTACGCGTGTCGACCCGCACCACGACGCGACGGTCGGCGGCGTAGCAGGCAATCTGCTCGGAGCGCGAACCGTAGCAGCCATTGCTTACCGGTTGATCCGCGCCGGCACTGCTGGCGCTGACTGCCGAAGACGGCAAGCCGCCGTCGAGCAGCAAACGACGCACGGTTTGTGCGCGCTTGAGGCCCAACGTACGGTTAGCGGCGGCAGAACCGATGGCATCGGTATGGCCAACCACTTCGATACGGTCCAGGTTGGCGTTTTCCTGCTTCAGTCGGGTGACCAACTGGCGGATGGCTTCGCGGCCCTGATGGGTGATGTCCTGGTAGCCCGACTTGCCAAAGGCAAACAGCACGTCGCCAGAGACCGCGTAATCCTTGAACTGCGCCACCGGCATTGCCTGGTAGTCACACGCCTGCACGGTCGAGGCACGGGACAGTGCCTGGACCTGCTTGCGCATGCCGGCCAGCTCGCGCTCGGCTTCTACGCGTGTTACGGCCTGGGGAGCGCCGTAACCGTCTTCGCGAACCCGCAGGAAGTACGTCTTGCCGCCGTCCAGGGAGGCCGAGAACACGTCGGTGGTCTTGCCCTTGTACTGCGGCGCATCTTTTACATAAGCGCCTAGGCTGTGATTGCCCGGTGCCACGCAAAACGCGCTGTAACCGCCTGGCAACAGGCCGGCATGAAACTCGCGGTCCACATACACGTGGGCGGCGCCCTGTTGGGTGCCCATGGCACTTGAGCGGTAATACACCACTTGCACCTGACGGTCAGAGACCGGGGCCACAGGCATGTATTGATTGCCAAACACCTTGCTCGAGACAGCCCCAGGGGTGAAACCCTCGGCCGTGGCGAACGGGGCACTGGCCAACGCCAAACTCAGCAGTGCAGCGTTAAAGACGGTGATACGTTTAAACATGATCATGACTCCACCGCGAACACCGTGAGGTGCCCGCAGATATTGAATGGATTAAGGCTGGAGCGAACCAACCGATTGGCAGCGCGAGCCGTGTACAGGCTGGGCCTGCACACGGTGTTCGCGTTTACACCAGGTTGGTGGTTACCCCGTCCTGAACCAGCAATTGAGCATCGAGGCTGGAGTGTTGGAACACGTTGTACGTCACCCCTTCCACGATCACCTGACCCTGACCTGCCCAATCACCCGGGTCGGTGCCGTCGGCCAGCAGGTCGTCGAGGTTGACGACGTCGCCAGCGTTGCCTTTGATCATCATCTGCGTGGTGTCATCCGCGGTGAACAGGCTGTCCCCCCCTTGCGACAGCACATCGGACAGCGACAGGTTCAGCGTGTTGTCACCAGTGCCCGTGAGATCGATGACCTCAATGGACGAGACCTGGTTGCCCAGGGCCGACAGGTCCAGGAGCTGGTTGGCGCCCGTCAACACCAGCGTATCGATGGCATCGCTGCCTTCGGCTACCAGTGCCGCTTCGTCACCCTCGGTGACATAGATGACATGGTCAGAAGTTGTATTTGACTCGTCCGCCAACGGCAAGTTAGGAAGGGCTAAGTCTGCGAAAGATATCTCGTTAATATATAAATGTCTTGAGTCAGGATTGTCTATTACAAAGCTAGAAAACTCCAAACCGTCAGGCATCGAGATATGCCGCAGTCCATCTGACCCCCCCAGCATAATCTCAGTATGAATCAGCTCCCCGTCCGCATTGTAAAAAGTAATAATGGTATCCAACACACGACCGGCTTGAAGCGTTAATTTAAAATTGAGTGTACTTGCCGTTTCGCCTTTCAGGTCGAACTCAACCTTGGCCCCAAGGATCGCCAGTTGCTGCCCAGCAGCATGCCCCTGGTTAATAAGGCCAACACCAGCCCCCCTCGGAACATTATTTTCTATCCTTGTGAGCGTAAACAAATCGAGCTCAAACGGAACACCCAAATCAAATTTATGATTCAGCGGCAGCCCCTCAAAACCTTCGGTCTTGATCGGGCCATTTGCCAAGATGAGATTGTCTACGAACAGGCCACTCCCTGCATTAACGTCAGTCTCAATCTCAAATCGGCTAAACTCCATGCCTCCAGGCATTATAAACTGCTGCGAGCCTGGCTCTTTAGAAACGGTATCCGTATGAATCAGCACGCCATTCGCGTCATAAAATCGAATTTCGTTAATATGCTGTGCACCAAGACCGGACGCTTCCATAACAAGTACACTTGAAGAATCCCCCTTCAAATCAAAATCAAGTTTACCGTAGATCCGCAACATTGGGTCGCTGATAGTGTTAGGGTTAACAGGCACCACATCGCTCGAGCCGCTTATGTTCGTGATCGCCATCGCCTTAAGATCAAGAACACTTCCCACTGCAATACCGCCGAGTGGCGCACCATCAAAACTCTCGATGTTGCTATAGGTGCCAAAAACCGACGTAATACGAAGATCAAATTGATCACTGACCGGCCCTTGATTACCGGCTAGGTCGACCGACGAAGCCGTCAGACCATGAGAACCTGAACTCAGCGGTGTAACAACCGAGTAACTCCAATTACCGAACTCATCAACCTGTACCGTGTCGATTGGCACGCCACTGTCGAAGATGGTCACGGTACTGCCAGGCTCGCTGGTACCACTGATCAGTGGGGTACGGTCCGTCGTCTCGTCGCCCGGATTGATAGGGGTCGGGGTGCCGTCGTCATTGATCACAGACGTGATCTGCGTGATCGGCGCCGTGGTGTCAATGATCACTGTCCATGGAGCAGACGGTGCACTCTGGTTACCGGCCGGATCCTGGGCAATCACGTCGAACACGTTGGTCGAGCCATTGTTCAGCGCCGGGTTTGGCGTGTAGGTCCAGCTACCGTCCGGCTGCACGGTGACGCGGTCCAGTTCATTACCGTTGTTGCGGATAATGATCGTGTCGCCGGCTACGCCACTACCCACCAGGGTCGGTGTGGTGTCGTCGGTGGTCGAACCATCCACCAGCGGGTCCTGGATATCGCCCACGTCATCGCGGATTTCATCAATGGTCGGGGCCGCCGGGGGCGTCAGGTCGATTTCAAGGTTGAAATCAGCCGTCGGTGCGCTTTCACCACCTGCGGCGGTGACCACTGTTGCGGTGAACGCATAGCTACCTTCGGGCAGCGGCGGGTTAACTTCGTACTCCCAACGACCGGCATTGTTGACCGCTACACCCTCCTGCAACAGCACGCCATCGAGGTAGATATTGACGGTCGATCCCGGTGTTGCCTGACCACGCAGGGTCGGTGTGGCGTCGTCGGTCACGCTGCCACTGGCCAGAGGATCCTGGTTCGGGCCCACGTTATCCAGCGCCTGTTCGATGCTGATGGCAACGGCACTGGTATCGACGGTGAAGTCGATCGGCGTGCTTTCAGGGCTACGGTTACCGGCTGCGTCCACGACTTCAGTGCTGAAGCTATGCGAGCCATCGGCCAGCGGTCGTGCCGGGGTGTAGCTCCAGTTACCAGCGCCATCCACCGGTACGCGATCAATCTCGACGCCACCGTCATAGATGATCAAGGTGGTGTTGGGCTCGGCAGTACCGCTGAACGTCGGGGTATTGTCGTCAGTGATATCGCCGCTGTTGATCGGACCGGTAATCGCACCCACGTTGTCTTCAAGCTGACTGGCATCTGCCGCCGCCGGTGGAGTGATATCCACGGTGATCGGATAATCGCCAGTCGCCGGGCTGACATTGCCGGCCGAGTTGGTCGCGGTTGCAGTCAGGTTGTTCAGACCTGGCGTCAAGGCCGGGCTTGGGGTGATAGTCCAGTTGCCGAGTGCGTCTGCCACTACGCTACCGACGGGGACACCGTTGGCGAACAGAGTGACGGTGGAGAAGGCCTCAGCGGTACCACTCACTTGTGGCTCGGTATCGTTGGTGCTTTCGCCTGGCATGATGTTGCCGACGTTATCGGCGATATCGTCGAACACACCGGTGATGCTTGGCGCTGGCGGCAGGCCACCGGCAATCAGCTCGAAGTCGACGCTGTTGGACGGCGCGCTGGTGTTACCAGCAGCATCGACAGCCTCTGCCGTCAGGTCATGCGGGCCATTGAGCAGTGGCGGCACCGGGGTGTGGGTCCAACTGCCATCGGCACCGACGGGTACGCGGCCGATTTCCCGGCCATTGTCATAGATGATCACCGTCGTGCCAGGCTCGGCCTGACCACGGATTTCCGGCTGGGAATCGTCGGTGATGTCGCCCGGCATGATATTGCCGGTCGAGGTGCCCTGGTCATCGAACACGCTGTCGATGGTCGGGGCCACAGGGGCTGCGGTGTCGATGATGATGGTCCATGGATCGGACGGCGCGCTTTGGTTGCCGGCCGGATCCTCGGCGATTACGTCAAACTGATTGGTCGAACCATTGTTCAGCGCCGGGTTTGGCGTGTAGGTCCAGCTACCGTCCGGCTGCACGGTGACGCGGTCCAGTTCATTACCGTTGTTGCGGATAATGATCGTGTCGCCGGCTACGCCACTACCCACCAGGGTCGGTGTGGTGTCGTCGGTGGTCGAACCATCCACCAGCGGGTCCTGGATATCGCCCACGTCATCGCGGATTTCATCAATGGTCGGGGCCGCCGGGGGCGTCAGGTCGATTTCAAGGTTGAAATCAGCCGTCGGTGCGCTTTCACCACCTGCGGCGGTGACCACTGTTGCGGTGAACGCATAGCTACCTTCGGGCAGCTGCGGGTTAACTTCGTACTCCCAACGACCGGCATTGTTGACCGCTACACCCTCCTGCAACAGCACGCCATCGAGGTAGATATTGACGGTCGATCCCGGTGTTGCCTGACCACGCAGGGTCGGTGTGGTGTCGTCGGTCACGCTGCCACTGGCCAGAGGATCCTGGTTCGGGCCCACGTTATCCAGCGCCTGTTCGATGCTGATGGCAACGGCACTGGTATCGACGGTGAAGTCGATCGGCGTGCTTTCAGGGCTACGGTTACCGGCTGCGTCCACGACTTCAGTGCTGAAGCTATGCGAGCCATCGGCCAGCGGTCGTGCCGGGGTGTAGCTCCAGTTACCAGCGCCATCCACCGGTACGCGATCAATCTCGACGCCACCGTCATAGATGATCAAGGTGGTGTTGGGCTCGGCAGTACCGCTGAACGTCGGGGTATTGTCGTCAGTGATATCGCCGCTGTTGATCGGACCGGTAATCGCACCCACGTTGTCTTCAAGCTGACTGGCATCTGCCGCCGCCGGTGGAGTGATATCCACGGTGATCGGATAATCGCCAGTCGCCGGGCTGACATTGCCGGCCGAGTTGGTCGCGGTTGCAGTCAGGTTGTTCAGACCTGGCGTCAAGGCCGGGCTTGGGGTGATAGTCCAGTTGCCGAGTGCGTCTGCCACTACGCTACCGACGGGGACACCGTTGGCGAACAGAGTGACGGTGGAGAAGGCCTCAGCGGTACCACTCACTTGTGGCTCGGTATCGTTGGTGCTTTCGCCTGGCATGATGTTGCCGACGTTATCGGCGATATCGTCGAACACACCGGTGATGCTTGGCGCTGGCGGCAGGCCACCGGCAACCAGCTCGAAGTCGACGCTGTTGGACGGCGCGCTGGTGTTACCATCAGCATCGACAGCCTCTGCCGTCAGGTCATGCGGGCCATTGAGCAGTGGCGGCACCGGGGTGTGGGTCCAACTGCCATCGGCAGCGACGGGTACGCGGCCGATTTCCCGGCCATTGTCATAAATGATCACCGTCGTGCCAGGCTCGGCCTGACCACGGATTTCCGGCTGGGAATCGTCGGTGATGTCGCCCGGCATGATATTGCCGGTCGAGGTGCCCTGGTCATCGAATACGCTGTCGATGGTCGGGGCCACAGGGGCGGTGGTGTCAACGATCACGATGTACGGATCGGACGGCTCGCTGGCGTTGCCCGCCGGGTCAGTCACGATCACGGTGATCGGGTGCGGGCCTTCAATCAGCTCGGGGTCCGGAGTGAACTCCCAACGACCGTCTTCGCCAACAATGACTTCGCCGATTTCCACGCTGCCATCAATAATGGTGACTTTGTCGCCAGGTTGCAGGCCGCCACCGCCAAAGGTCGGGGTGCCGTCGTCGGTGACGCCGCCATTACCGATATCGCCGATGATCGGGCCAACGTTGTCGATGGCTTCTTCGATGCCACCGGTGCCGATGCCTGGTTTGACCGGTGCAGTGGTGTCAACAATCACGATGTACGGATCGGACGGCTCGCTGGCGTTGCCCGCCGGGTCGGTCACGATCACGGTGATCGGGTGCGGGCCTTCAATCAGCTCAGGGTCCGGAGTGAACTCCCAACGACCGTCTTCGTCAACAATGACTTCGCCGATTTCCACGCCGTCATCAATAATGGTGACTTTGTCGCCAGGTTGCAGGCCGCCACCGCCAAAGGTCGGGGTGCCGTCGTCGGTGACGCCGCCATTACCGATATCGCCGATGATCGGGCCAACGTTGTCGATGGCTTCTTCGATACCACCGGTACCGATGCCTGGTTTGACTGGCGCGGTAGTGTCGACAATCACGATGTACGGATCGGACGGTTCGCTTTTGTTGCCTGCAGGATCCGTGACAATCACGGTGATCGGGTGCGGGCCTTCAATCAGCTCAGGGTCCGGAGTGAACTCCCAACGACCGTCTTCGCCAACAATGACTTCGCCGATTTCCACGCCGTCATCAATGATGGTGACTTTGTCGCCAGGTTGCAGGCCGCCACCGCCAAAGGTCGGGGTGCCGTCGTCGGTGACGCCGCCATTACCGATATCGCCGATGATCGGGCCAACGTTGTCGATGGCTTCTTCGATGCCACCGGTTCCAATGCCTGGCTTGACCGGGGCAGTGGTGTCAATGGTGACAATGTAAGGGTCTGACGGCAGGCCGGCATTGCCCGCCGCGTCAATGGCGATGGTGGTAAAGCTGTATTCACCATCCTCCAGGGCTGGCGATGGGGTGAACGTCCAGCTGCCGTCGGCTTCGACGGTGGTCTCGCCGATTTTTTCGTCGTTGGCGTAAATTTCCAGGGTGGCACCTGGCTCGGCGGTACCTGTCAGCGTCGGGGTTTTGTCGTCGGTGAGGCCATTTGGTGCGATCACACCTTGCTGATCACCCTCGTCATCACTGATGGCGTCGATGATCGATTTGCCTGGCGCGGTGATGTCGATGATGAAATCGAATTCGTCCGAAGGCCCGCTGGTATTGCCGTCTTTGTCCTTCTCGACAACGATGATCGAGTGCTCGCCTTCCGGCAGCGGCGTGGTAGGCGTGAACTCCCACTTGCCGTCATCACCCACCACCACTTCGCCGATCGGCTTGCCGTTGTCTTCGATGATGATGGTGTTGCCGGGGGTGCCTTCGCCGCTGAAGGTCGGGGTACGGTCGTCAGTAGAGTCGCCCTTGTTGATTGGGCCTTGCACATCGCCGACATCGTCGGTGACGTCAGACAAGGTTGGGGCGCTCGGAGCGATAGCCGAACCGCCATCCTTGTTATCGTTATTGTCATCGTCGCGGGTCAGCTTGTAAGCGGCGCCCAGCAAACCGAGCGCGCCCAGACCGAGCAGAGCTGGCCAGAACCAGCCGATGCCATTACCGGCAACCAGGCCTTCACCGAAACCTACCAGTTCCTCGGAACCCAGTACTTGTGGCGACGACACGCCATCGGCCAGAAATGCCGCTGCGTGATCGTCTTCGGCGTCGGAAGAGATGTACTCGTAGTAGGCACCGTCTTCGGCTACACCGACCAACTGGCCGGGGTGCTCGTAAAAACCTTCGATAATCAGTTGTGGCTGATCAGGGTCGGTACCTTCGGTGGCCACATGCAGGTCGTTGCCGACGCGCTTGATGGTCAGGTTCTCGGGGGCAACGGTTTTTTCACCGGCCTCCGCGATAATGTATTTACCGTCCTTGACCGCTTTGATTCGGACCGGATCGCCTTGTTTGGTGGTGCGAAGCTCCACCGATTCGGTAATCGTTTTGCCGTCCACTACGGCGACGTTCACTGCGTTTTTGTTCACTGTGATGCCTTCATTCGTCAGATTGGTCACCGCGCCGAAGTTTCGACACGTCCTAATTATCCAAGGCCCGCCTATTCAAAAAAGCGGTACCAGGGGATAGGACGAATCTTGGCCCTCGTTCACCTTTGTCGATATGAGACATGTCCCAAAACTGGGAATATTCCTACGCAGTTCGCGACAAGCACCCGCTAACTAAAAGTAACTTCCTCATCCAATCTAATAATGTCTTTAATCAGAGCCGAAGCTGCCCGGCCGTTGATCGCTAGCCACTTAACATTTGATTATCGGGAATTGAGACAAGTCTTACATTGATAGTGTGTCGTTCTGAGTAAACCTTTAAAGGCACTCTTCCCATTAAATAGAAGTACTACGGCTTGAGGCTCTCATGTCGGCAAGGCATCTATTCGGGTGGGCGGTGGTGTTCTCAGCCAATAACCAGGAATTCAGAATGAAGCCCCCCTTCCCCCTCCATGCTTTTACCCCGCGACGCTTGTTGTGCATTGTTACCACCGGCACGCTGTCGTTTTCGGCGCTGGCCGTTGACCTTACCCGTGACAACGGGGCCCCGGTCGGCGACAACCAGAACTCGCAAACGGCAGGCGCCCAAGGGCCGGTGCTGCTGCAAGACGTGCACCTGATCCAGAAGTTGCAGCGTTTTGACCGCGAGCGCATTCCCGAGCGTGTGGTGCATGCCCGCGGCACCGGGGCTCATGGGGTGTTTACCGCCACCGATAACCTCAGCGAACTGACCCAGGCCAAGGTCTTTGACAGCGGCACGGTCACCCCGGTATTTGTGCGCTTCTCATCGGTGGTGCATGGCACTCACTCCCCGGAAACCCTGCGCGACCCACGCGGTTTCGCCACCAAGTTTTACACCGCGGACGGTAACTGGGACCTGGTCGGCAATAATTTCCCGACCTTTTTTATCCGTGATGCCATCAAGTTCCCGGATATGGTCCATGCCTTCAAGCCAGACCCACGCACCAACCTTGACGACGACTCACGTCGTTTCGATTTCTTTTCCCATGTCCCGGAAGCCACCCGCACCCTGACCGAGCTGTATTCCAACGCCGGCATCCCGGCCAGCTATCGGGAGATGGACGGCAACGGCGTACATGCCTACAAGTTCGTCAACGCCAAAAACGAAGTGCACTACGTCAAGTTCCACTGGAAAAGCCTGCAAGGCACCCGCAACCTTTCACCTAAACAGGTGGCCCAGGTACAAGGTGCCGATTACAGCCATATGACCCAGGATCTGGTCAGCCATATCAACAAGGGCGATTTCCCGAAGTGGGACCTGTATATCCAGGTGCTCAAACCACAAGAGTTGGGCAGCTTCGCCTTCGACCCGCTTGACGCGACCAAGGTCTGGCCGGACGTCCCGTTGCGCAAAGTCGGGCAGATGGTGCTGAACCGCAACCCGGCCAATGTGTTCCAGGAAACCGAGCAGGTAGCCATGGCGCCTTCCAATCTGATCCCGGGCATCGAGCCTTCCGAAGACCGTCTGCTGCAGGGTCGCCTGTTCTCCTACGCCGATACCCAGATGCATCGCCTGGGCGTCAACGCGCTGCAACTGCCGATCAACGCCCCGAAGAAACCCGTCAACAACGGTAACCAGGATGGTGCGATGAACACCGCCAGCACCACGACGGGCATCAACTACCAGCCGAGCCGATTGCTCCCGCGTGAAGAGCCGGCCAAGGCGCGCTACAGCATCCTGCCCCTGACCGGCACTACGCAGCAGGCCAAGATCCAGCGCGAACAGAACTTCAAGCAGGCCGGCGACCTGTATCGCTCCTTCAGCCATAAAGAGCGCCAGGACCTGATCGAAAGCTTCGGCGGCTCACTGGCCAGTGCGGACGACAAGAGCAAGCACCTGATCTTGTCCTTCCTGTACAAGGCCGACCCTGAGTACGGCACCGGCGTCACCAAAGCGGTGAAAGGCGACCTGTTACGCGTCCAGGCATTGGCTTCGACGTTGAGCGACTGAGCAAGTGTTTCGCTGCCCGCTACGGGCAGCGAAAACCGCGCCGAACAAGGTGATCCACATGCCCAATAAAGAATTGAGAATACTGGTCGCAGACCCCAGCCTGCCCAGGCTGATCCGGATCGAAAGATGCTTGAACAGGCTTGGCTACTACAGGCTCCTTGCCTTGCAAAGCAGTCAAGACCTTCAGGTCATGAGTCATAGCCTGATCGACTATTTTGATGTGCTGATTGCAAACCAGGTGCTGGCTTCGTCTGTCAAAAGCACTCCCTCGGCGCAGCCTCAACCCGCCGCCGGGAAAACACGCCCTACCTTGCTGTATGACTGGCTGCATTTGCCACCCGACATTGAACTGATCGAACGCTTTATGACGGAGATTGATCCCCCCTCTCCCTGGGCGTGTTTGAAAGATCTGCCGTGGGCAAAAGGTGCACCCAGGGGCAGCAGGCAATGATGTGGTACAGGTGTCTGCCCATCATTAGCGTGTATGCCTTGAGCCTGGCCGGATGTGCCAAGCCAACGATACAGCCTGAGCTCATAGAAGCACGCGAGCGGTTTACCCAACTTCAGAATAAACCCGAGTCGTTTACATTGGTCGTCGATGAAGTAAAGGATGCATTTGCCGTACTTATCCAGGCCGACCTGTTATCCAATACCGATATCGACGCGCCCGAGGTCAGCCAGCTCTCGCGACTGGCCATGCAAAAAATAGCGCTTGCAGAACAAGCGATTATCGCGCGCAAGTCCGAGTGATTTATGCAATGGGGAAAGGATGCCAGTATGAAAAAAAGCCCGCGAGCGGGCTTTTATAGGGGGATGGGTCGGTGATTCGTCGCCAGACCAGCTCCTGCCGCGCACCTAGATGGGGCGAATCAATGAAAGCGTTTCGCTGTGTAATAACTTTTATTCCAGTAGCTATTGTTCAACGAGTCGATGCGGATACTTTTACCTGTTCTGGGCGAATGAATAAACCGACCACCACCGATATAAATCCCCACATGCCGCATGCGGTTCGCGCCATTATGCTTGAAAAAAACAGCATCTCCGGACTTTAGTTGATTACGGTAGATCGTTTTAGCCGGTGAGCTGAGCATTGAGGCGGTCGTACGCGGAATATTGATGCCTGCTTCACTGCGAAACAGATAAACAATCAACCCGCTGCAATCAAACCCTTTGCTCACTGAAGCACCACCCCACTTGTAGGGCGTACCAATCAACTCGTGGGCTCGCGATACAAGATTGTCCATATGGCCTGACGGCTTATTGACAACGCTATTATCCTGATTCGCCCATTTGGATTTGCCAGAGGTACTTTGTTTTGTGGAAGCAAAAAGATAATCCGAAAACAAATAGCTGAGCACTATCATAAATGTAAACTTTGACACGTTATGCACCGAAAAATAGAGGTAAGTTAGCTGGGGTGCAATGGTATTCAGGAGGCGATGACCAACACATAGGATTTGTCTCAGTCGTGCCCGTTGGCGTGTAGGAATCGACGAACGGGGGGCGATTCTGTGTCGTGAGTTGCCCTCGGATTTTGCCCATGGCCTGTGGCAACGCTTCCAATACTCATCCCAACGCGAGACGTTTGGCGGTGACAAACACAAAGCCCCCCAGCCCTGAGCCTGCAATTTTCCCTTTTAAGAATCGCCTGAGAGAATCCCTGACGCCCACCTCCTACCATGGACCCCGAAGCCACTCCAACACACCCAGGAAAGCTACGGGCCCTCATGTCACCTCTCAACCACTTGCCATTCTGCCGCTCCCTGCTTTGGATCAGTGCGCTGATTGCAGCGTTGCTGGCCCTGGCGCCCTGTGCGCAGGCGACGGTCAAGATTGAAGGCACGCGCCTGATCTACTTTGGCCAATATAAAGAAGCCAGCATCAATATCGTCAATCAGTCCCCCAGCGAACTGGCGGTGCAAAGCTGGGTCACCCGCGAGGACGATGATGCAACGTCGCCGGTGCCCTTTGCCGTGGTCCAGCCGCTGGTTCGCCTGGATGCTCAACAGCATCACCTGCTGCGCATTCTGTACGCCGGCGCAGGCTTGCCCAGCGATGTGGAGTCGATGTTCTTGCTTAACGTCATGGAAATCCCGCTGAAGCCGGAAGCCGCCGACAGCGTGCAATTTGCCGTGCGCCAGCGCCTCAAGCTGTTCTATCGCCCGGCCGGGCTGGCAGGCAGTTCGTCAGAGGCCGTGCCGCAACTGGTATGGAGCCGGACCGATGGGCAAACCCTGACCGTCACCAATCCCAGTGCGTTTCATCTGTCCCTGGTGGATGTGCAAGTCGACAAAGGCGGCCAGGTTCAAATGCTGGACGACTACCTATTGCTCAAGCCCGGTGAACGCAAAGTCTTCAGCACCCAGGCCCCCATCAGCGTCGGGAGCCAAATCAACTTTACCGAAATCACCGATATCGGCTTGCAGGCCCGCCATCGCGCGGTTCTCAAGTGATGGAACGCGGGGAATACCGACCTATGTCACCTCTTAAATACCTACTCGTGGCCACCCTGCTTGTCAGCGCTGCCCTCCCCGCTACCAGCTATGCGCTGGCCTGCCGGGTGGACGGTAGCGGCTCGGTCGCCGACACCGCACCGCTGGGTACCGCATTGGCGGTGGCGGCCGATGCGCCGGATGGCACGATTATCTGGGAGTCGGGCCCACGCTCGGTCAACGTGATTTGCAAGGATGACTTTGAGCACGGCCGCGAAGAAGTGTTTTTTTACCTGAACCCGGCAAGCGTCAGTATCGGCAAGGGCATTCGCGCCGGGATCCGCTATAACTCAGTGCCCATCACCCAAAGCAGTGGCAAGTACGGTACAGGGTTCTACTCCGACCGCGGTTGCAACCTGTCAAATTGCGTCGGTTGGGACAAGGCCCGGTTCACCCTCAACTTCAGCGTGTTTATCGAGAAGTTTGGTAGCACGCCGCAAAACGGCCAGGCCAGCACCCTGTCGCAATACCGGGTCTTTCAACTGGACGGGATTACGGGGCTCAACAGCCGGCCCAACAGCAACCTCAACTACATTGTCACCGGCGTGAACGACATCCGCTTTGTGCCCTGTACGCCAGACCTGACGATTACCCCCAGCGTCGTCAACTTTCCCAAACCCTCGCGCCTGGCAAAGGTCGGTGAAGTGGCGAGCACCGCTACCTTCAATCTGAGCCTGCGCAAAGCCTGTGACACTCCGTACACGGTGAGCGCTCGCTTCGCCACGACACCGGGCGGCGGGAGCGTGATCGATGGTTTGTTGGTGCCCGCTAATAACAGCTCCGTGGGCATCGCGTTATCCTGGGACTACACCCATCAAAACCTGCCATTCAATGAATGGTTCCCCTTGGCCAAAATGAATGGTGCCAACCAGACCTTCCGCCAAGACTTCAGGGCTGATTTGAAGTGGCGCGCCCTGCCTCAGCCTGGTGCGTTCGATGCCGCGGTGGTCGTCGATATGTTCTACAAGTAAGCCCATGGGCGCTTTTAAGGATCGTCTTATGCCCAGGCGGCGGATGGCTCATTAAAATCCGCCGATGCGATTTAAAAGTTATCTGCTCCAGATCAATCCCGTCCTGTCCCGACCCGAAGCAGCCAGAAGGCTGCTTCGTCTTTTCGCCATCGTGTTGTTGATTGGCATCTTTAGCGGTGTCTACACGTTTCTGCTGTCCACATTCAACAATGACATCTCTCAGCGGCGTGGCTACATGAGCACCGCGATTGCCGAAGCCCATACGTTTTTCACTACCCGCGAAGCCTTGCTCGAAAGCCTGAGCCTGTCGGCGGTGCGCAAATCCATGCAGGCCAAAGCGCAAGCGTATCCGGCTTCCAGCGAAGAGCAGCGCCTGCAGTTGGGCAGTACACCGGGCAACCAGTGGAGCATCTGGCTGACCTCACGCATGCGCAACTACCTGAAGGTCAAACAGGTCAACCTGCTTTACGTGACCGCCGGCCCCAACCCGCAATTAACCCGACTCTACGATTCGACGGCGCAGGTATTACCGTTCTCCCAATGCATGCTCAATCGCCTCAGGACGCTGAAGAAACGCAACCCAGTGGACCCTGGCGAACTCTGGCTGAGTGACCAGAGCGAAGGGCATTCACATTTGTATCTATTCATTCTGCTGGATGCGCGTGACCCCAATTCCGGCTGGCTGGGCCTGGAAATGGAAAGCCACGAAGTGTCCATGACCCTCAATGACCAGAGTGCGGGCGAGTTCATGATGCTCAATTCCAAGGGCATGCTGGTCTTTACCAATAGCCACGAACCCCAGTTGAACCAGTCATTGCTCGAGCCCCAGGGTGCGAACTTTTTCGGTTTTGTCGGCAGTGGCCTGCTGCCGGATCATCTGGTCATTCGCAAGCAACTCAAGTCGTCGGACTGGCAACTGATGTACTCGATCAACCTGCGGGATGTGGTCCGCGGATTGTGGCGCGAACTGCTCGGTTCGCTGGTGTTTTGCCTGTTCAGTGTGACGCTGATCTGGCTGGTGATGCGCCGGGTCAACCAGCGCTTCATCATCCCCTCGATCAACGGGATTCAGGCACTGATTGAAAGCGAGGCCTTCAGTCGCGACGTGATCCAGACCGCGCCGGTCGCCTTGTGCGTGCTGCGTCGCACCGATGGCCAGGTTGTGCTGGAAAACACCCTGGCCCAGCATTGGCTGGGTAACGGCCTGGAGCGCGAAGCGCTGTGCACCGGCTGGATCCGCCAGGCGTTCGATAGCGCTCCGTCCGGGCATTGCGACTACTTCGAGACCCTCGACGGCCGCCACCTTTACCTCAGCAGCGCGCCTACCCGCTATAGAGGCGAGGACGTGCTGTTTTGCGCCTTCAGTGATATCAGTGCGCGCAAGCAAGTTGAAGCCGCCCTGGAAGAGGCCCGGCAGTCGGCCGACGCAGCGAATGCCGCGAAAACCCTGTTTCTGGCGACCATGAGCCATGAAATACGCACGCCGCTGTATGGCGTACTGGGCACCCTGGAGCTGTTGGCCCGCACCCAGCTCGACAACCAGCAAAAAGACTATCTGCATGCAATAGAAGGCTCTTCGGCCACCTTGTTGCAACTGATCTGCGACGTACTCGACGTGTCGAAGATCGAGGCCGGGCAACTGGCTCTGGAACTGAGTGAGTTCTCGCCGCTGGACCTGGTCAATGAAATCATCCAGGGCTATGCCGCCGCTGCCATGGGCAAGGGCTTGCAGCTCTACGCCTGCTTTGACCCCAAGTTGCCCGAGCGGTTGATCGGGGATGTCACGCGCATTCGCCAGATCCTCAATAACCTGCTGAACAACGCCGTGAAGTTCACCGACTACGGGCGCGTGGTGCTAAGGGTCAAGTTGCTGGACCGCGACGACGAGCGCTCCAGCGTTCTGTGGCAAGTGTCCGACACCGGCAAAGGGATTGCCCAGGAAGACCAGGCGATGATTTTCGAACCTTTCTACCAAACCGAAGGCAACACCAACGTGGTGGCCGGGACCGGGCTCGGCTTGCCGATTTGCCAGCGCCTGACGCAATTGATGAACGGGCATATCCGTATGGTCAGCGAACTGGGCCTGGGCAGCAGTTTCAGCCTGACCCTGCCTCTGGAAGAGGCGCCCTGTACGCCCATGAGCAGCTTGTTGGCA
Organism: Pseudomonas sp. FP818; assembly: GCF_030687335.1. NCBI lineage: Bacteria > Pseudomonadati > Pseudomonadota > Gammaproteobacteria > Pseudomonadales > Pseudomonadaceae > Pseudomonas > Pseudomonas sp. FP818. The sequence goes on from NZ_CP117427.1 coordinate 2,932,875, forward strand.
GAGACGATCTATGTGGTTTCGCCGATCCCCGAACTCGCTCAATCCATCGGCGGCTGGTTACGCCGTTGGGGCGCCCGCGCACAGATCGGCCAGCCGACCCACCCCGAGGGCCAGTTACTGCTGGAACTGCATCCAGGCAGTTTCGAACAGCCGCTGGTGCCCGCCTGGCCGGGGCCGGTAATCCTGGTGAGCAGCAACAGCAGCAATGGCCAGCAGAGCGAGACCGGCGCGTGGCATGCCAACCTCAATCAGTTGAACGCGATTCACCAGGCTGTCAGCCAGGCGCAAGGGTTGTGGGTGGCCAGGGTCGACGAGCAGGCGCACACGCGTGAACTGCGCAAGCTCAACCTGCATGTGCTGGTGGCCGAGGACAACGTTATCAATCAATTGATTTTGCGCGATCAGCTTGAGGAACTTGGCTGCACCGTGGAGCTGGCCTGCGATGGTCATGAAGCGCTGCTGCTGTGCAAGGCCTCACACTTCGATGTGGTACTGACGGATGTGAATATGCCCAGAGTCAACGGCTATGAATTAGCCAGGGAGTTACGCAACCAAGGTTGCTCGCTGCCCATCATCGGGGCTACCGCCAACGCCATGCGCGGCGAGGCCGACTTGTGCCTGGCCGCAGGTATGAACTATTGCCTGGTCAAACCCTTTGCGTTGCGGGCCCTCTTTAATTACCTGGAGCCTTACGCACGGATCCCCCATGAAGCGCTATAGTATTTTGATCGTCGAGGACCATCCTCTGCAGCACTTGTACCTGCAGAACCTGCTCAATGAATTGGGAGACTTCATGCTTGAAGCCGCCCAGGATGGGAACGAGGCACTGGAGCGTTTGCGCCAGCGGGATTTCGACCTGGTGCTGACTGATCTGCTGATGCCCGGCATGGATGGCGTGCAGTTTATCCAGAGCCTGGCAACCCTGCGCTGCAAGCCCGCCCTGGCCATTATGAGTGCCGCGTCGCGGCGCATGTTGATGGCGGCCAGCCTGGTGGCGAAAAACCTTGATGTGAAAGTCATCGGTCTGATCTCAAAACCCGTCGCCGCCGACGCGCTGCGCAGCCTGGTCGGCCAACTCAATCACAAGGATCGCAGCCCTGACCCGTCGCTCCCCGCCGCAGCGGAAATTGGTCGGCATACGCTGCTCCAGGCCATGGGTAACGGGCAAATCCAGGCGTGGTTCCAACCCAAGAAATCCTTGGCCAACGGCCGTATCGTCGCCGCTGAAGCGCTGGTGCGCTGGATGCACCCCGAACAAGGGCTAATGTTGCCCGCGGCGTTTTTGCCGGCAATCAAGACCTTCGAACTGGAGGAGCGCTTGCTGTGGCTGGTGCTCAAGCAGGCCATTCATGCGCAGGAGCGATGGCGTCAGCGCGGATACGATGTTCCAGTGTCGATCAACCTGCCGACCCATCTGCTCAATAGCCATGACTTGGCAGACCGCCTGCTGGATTTTGTCCTGGATAACCAGGGTATTCCGGGAATGATCTGCTTCGAACTGATGGAGTGCTCGGTGCCCCAGGACATCAGTAACTTCTATGCCGGAGCTTGCCGCCTGCGTATCAAGGGGTTTGGCTTGTCCCAGGACGATTTCGGCAAAGGCTACAGCTCATACCTGAACCTGGTCTCGACCCCTTTTACCGAGCTCAAGATCGACCAGGCGCTGGTACAAGGCTGCCACGATAACGAAGGCATGACGTCGGCCCTGGCCAGTATCATCGCACTGGGCCGTAAACTAGGGCTGACCGTGGTTGCCGAAGGCGTCGAAACGCCCCAGCAACTGGCCCTGCTGCGCAAAATTGACTGCACTCAAGTTCAGGGTTTCCTGATCTCTCAGGCAGTCTCCTCGGAACAATTTCAGCAACTGTTGAACAATGATGGCCCCGCGACATCTCATTAGCCTGCGGCCCGAATTTGTCTAACCTCTATCAGGAGTAAGCTCCATTCAGTGCCGATTTCTCATCCGCCTGCGAAAACCCTTAATGAAGCACAACGACGCCATCCTTGAAGCATTCACCCGCAGCTCACTGCGCCTGAATAAAGGGCTGATGGTGGTGCTCGGTCTCGCATTGCTGTTGGCGGGCACCAGTTACTGGGCACTGCAGCGAGTGATCGACGAGCAGTACGCCGCCGTGCGTTTTCATTTTGCCCGGCTGATGGAAAATATCCAGGAACAGGAAACGTTCTTGAGAACCCTGGCGCAGCCCGCTATCCAGCGCGATCTGATCAGTGACAAAAACACCCAGGCCAGCCTCAAGGGGCAAAGGCTGGATGCGTACAACACGCGTTTTGAAGGCCGCGAGTTCGCCTTTTCGGTGCCCTTCAGCAGCCGATTCGATGAGCAACGAGTCAGCGCTGGCGAGCAGCAGAAGATATTTGCCCTGGGGACCCACCTGGCCAGTTACTACAGCGCATTCTGGTCATCGTCGCCCTACCCTTCACCCCATGCGTTTGTCTTCAATAGGCTCGTCAACTACTACATAACGGTGCCGGCGGTCGGCTACCAGCGCGGCGGGAAGACCGCCTACAACGGCCCCTCCGCCGAGCGGGCCGACGCCGTGCAACAAAGGCTGGGGCAACTGCCTCAGCCTCTGGCGGACAATCAGCTTTACTGGGAAGCCTACGTCACGTCCGGCGAAGACCCTGCGCCTCCGCGTCTGCTGGCCTACATCGGCATTACCCTGAACCCCCAGGTGATGCGCAGGCATGAAGGCAATAAACAGGTGCTGGTGGCCACCCTGCTGGATATGGCGCAAGTCAACGATGTGGAGCGCACGATCGAGTCGTCCGTCTACGACCGCTTCACCCTGCTCTCACCCAGCGGCCAGACGCTGGCGGGGCCGTCTGTCCTGGCGTCTTCGCTGAGTGAGGGACTCAACTTTCGGGCCAACGGCCTGGAGTTCAAAATTACCCACGACACCGAGCAGCAGTGGACCGCGATCTATGGGATCAGCTACAAGCATTTTTTTCGCTATGCCTTTTGGCCGCTGACCAGCCTGGCGCTGTTTATCTGTGCGGTGCTGGCGATCTCCTGGGCCGGCACCCGCTGGTATCGCAAGCAAGTCATTCGCCCGGCGCGCCAGGCCCATGAACGCATCGCAGAGAGCGTGGCCTTTAGCCGTGTGATCATCGACACCGCGCCCACTGGGCTGTGTGTGGTGGGCCGCGCAGATGGTCAGGTGTTGATCGAGAACCAGCGTGCTCAGCAATGGCCGGGCACGGCCAGGCTGGTGGCTGCCCTCGGCCGCATCCAAGAAAGTGCCGAGAGCGGCGAAACCTACCTGGAGATCGAGGGCCGGCATTTGCAGGTTGGCTTTGTCTCGACCCGTTACCAGGGCCAGGATGTGCGCCTGTATGCGTTCAGCGACGTCACCCGCCATGTCGAGGATGCCTTGGCCCTGGAAGATGCCAGGCGGGCCGCCGACGCGGCCAACGAAGCCAAGACGCTGTTCCTGGCGACCATGAGCCATGAAATTCGCACGCCCTTGTATGGCGTGCTGGGCACCCTGGAATTGCTCGGGTTGACGCCCCTGGACCCACGCCAGAAAACCTACCTGCACACGATCCAGCGCTCATCTGCGACGTTGTTCCAACTGATCAGCGACGTGCTGGATGTGTCGAAAATAGAATCCGGGCAGATGGCAATCGAATCCATCGAGTTCTGCCCCCTGGACATGTTGGAAGACACGCTGCACACCTACACCGCCTTCGCCCAGCGCAAGGGCCTGCAACTGTATGGCTGCATTGACGCGCAACTGCCGGACTGCGTAGTCGGCGACCCCATGCGTATCCGCCAGATCCTCAACAATCTGGTGAGCAATGCCGTCAAGTTCACCGACATCGGGCGCGTGGTGATTCGGGCCAGGGCCGTGCGTCGCGGCGACGATCGCGTCGACCTCGAATGGCAGGTGACCGATTCTGGCGTGGGCATCAGCCAGGCGCAGCAAGCCAAGCTGTTCGATTTGTTCTACCAGGCCCCGGACACCGCCGGCCAAGGCGGCGCAGGGTTGGGGCTGCCGATTTGTCGCTGGCTGGCCGAGATGATGGACGGCCAGATCAAGGTCGTCAGCGAACCCGGCCTGGGCAGCAGTTTTACCCTGAAGATGCGCTTGCCGCTCGGCACCAGCGAGCTGCCGGGCCTCACGCCCATTGAACCGAGTACTTCTCCTGTGTATGTGCAGGCACCCGTGCGCGAGTTGGCGGAGTCCCTGTGCGACTGGCTCAACCGCTTGGGTATCCAGGCCACGTTGGCGGCGCTGCCCCTGGAGCAACAGAGTGCGCAGGCGGTGCTGGTGGATATGCTGCCTGCCGGTCCCCTGCAGCCTTGGGCTGGACCGCGGGTGCTGTGTGTGCCGGGCGCGCATAGCCCGCCTCTGTGCACCGCGCAGGGCTGGGAAGTGGATATGCATGATGTGCGCGCCATTGCGTCAGTGGTTGCGCTGGCACAGCAAGGTAAACAGGCGTCAGCGCTGCGTGTCGAGCAACAGAGCGCGGGGCAGTTGGAGCTGCGCATTCTGGTCGCCGAAGACAATCCGGTGAACCAGGAAATCATCAAAGAGCAACTCGAGGCCCTCGGCTGCACGGTGACGCTGGCAGACAATGGCGAGCAAGCGATGCACCTGTGGCAACCCCAGGCCTTTGACCTGGTGCTGACGGATATCAATATGCCGTTGATGAACGGCTATGAACTGGCCCGCATCCTCAGGGAGCATGATCCTCAATTGCCTATCATCGGTGTCACCGCCAATGCCATGCGCGAGGAAGGCATTCGTTGTCTGGCGGTCGGGATGAATGCCTGGTTGGTAAAACCCTTGAGCCTGCAAACCCTGCGTGCGCAATTGATCAAACTGTGCAAACCGACATTGCGCGCTGAGCTGCTGGTGATTGACACGGTGCAGCTGTCGGACAAAATGCGCCCGTTGTTTATCAGCAGCGTGCAGCAAGACTTGCAGCGCATCAGTGCCGCTCTTGAGCAGCGTGATTGCCGGTGCCTGGCTGAAACCCTGCACTCGGTTGCCGGCGCATTGGGTGCCGTGCAGGCACTCGACCTGGCCCAGGCGTGCATCGAGCTGGAAAGCCAGTTGGCAGTCGGTCGGCTCAATGCCGGGCTGGAACTGCGGATAAAGCAGGTTATCGGCAGGCTGTCGGCCTTGCTCGGGGCGCAGCTATGAGCGCACCGCACGCCCTTGTGTACACGCGCATGGGATCACCTCACTTACTGAACCAGGATTACGGCTCCCCCCTATGAAGACATTCACTGTGGTAATTGCAGACGATCACCCCATCGTGCTTCTGGGGGTACGTGAACTCGTCGAGAGAGACGAGCGTTTTCAAGTCATCGGCGAAGCGATCTGTTCGGCGGGCCTCATCAAATTGCTTGAGCAGCAGCCCATCGACATTGTGATCACCGATTACAACATGCCCGGTGATTCGCCCTACGGCGATGGCTTGAAGCTGGTGGAGTACCTGAAGCGGCATTTCCCCGACGTGCAAATCCTGATTCTGACCATGATCTCCAATCACCTGATTCTTACCCGCCTGCAGGAATTGGGCGTGGTGGGCGTGATCCAGAAAAGCCAGTTGCATACGGAAATCCAGGTCGCCCTCAAGTCCATTGCCCAGCAGGCGCATTACCGGAGCCTGGAGCCGGCCAAGACCTCGGTTATCGAGTCGTTGACCGCTATTGATGAACGCTTCTCTACGCTGTCGCCCAAGGAATTTGAAATACTGCGCCTATTTATTTCAGGAAAAAGTGTCAGTGATATCGCGCGCAGCCAAAATAGAAGTTCAAAAACCATCAGCGCGCAGAAGATTTCCGCCATGCGAAAACTTGAAGTAAGCAGCGATCAGGACTTGTTGGCCTACTGCCTGGAATACAATATTTTTAACTAAGCTCCTTTTACCTCGCCCGCTATAAAACCGATTACCCCTCACTTTAAGTGCTTTATAAGAATCGTCTTATTCTCTATAAAGCCCAGATTAACTATTGTTCGTTGGCAGTTTCAACCCATCACCACAACCAACACTAACGGACATCATCATGAAGAAGTTTTCCCTGGCCCTTATCGCTGTGTCAGTTATCGCCGCCAGCAGCAGTGCGTTTGCCGAAACTACCCCGGGTACGGGTACCCCGGGCGGCGGCGGCAAAATCACCTTCACCGGTTTGATCAACAACGACGCTTGCTCGGTTGATGGTGCCAACGCCGATCGCGTGATCTCCGTCGACATGGGCACCGTCTCCATCAAAGACATGGGCACCGCTGAAAACCCAGCGTCGGGCCGTGTGACCGCCAAGGACTTCAACCTCAGCGTGAACTGCAACCTGGGCACTAAAGTGGCAATGATCTTTGACGCCAAAAGTGGCGGTTCAGGCCTGGTTACCGGTAAAAAAGTCCTCGCCCTGACCCCTGGTAACGGCAGCGCAAGCAACGTCGGTATCGCACTGCTCGACAGCACTGGCGCGCTGATCGACCTCAGCTCCCCGGCCACCGCCCGTATCGAAAGCGCCATGCACGGCCAAGGCAGCGACGGCGGCGATGCAACCTTGAGCTTTGCCGCAGCCTACGTCACCACCGGTGCAGCCGGCGCCTCCACCGCGGGTCGCGGTGACGCTACCCTGCCGTTCATCCTGCAATACGAATAAACGACACGCAGCGCCTGTCACGTGCGAGGTCTTCGGACCTCGCCACTTATCCGACCACTAAACGGTAGACATCATGTTACCTCGTTCCATTGCCACAGGCCTGGGGCTGCTGACCCTGCTTATGGCGACCCAGGCTGCCGCCAGCATTTCACTGAGTGCCACCCGTATCGTCTTCGATGGCGATCACAAGGAGGCCAATATCACCGTGCGCAACGGTAATCAGGACGTCTTGATTCAGTCTTGGGTCGATACCAGCGATACACAAGACAGTGCCGCGCCGTTCGCCGTAACCCCGCCACTGGCACGCATATTTGCCAAGGAGCAGCAGTTACTGCGAGTTCTCTACCAGGGTGCCGGGATGCCAACGGATCGTGAGTCCGTGGTCTGGCTCAATGTGCAGGAGATCCCGCAAGCCGCCGCCTCCGACAACACGTTGCAACTGGCCGTACGCCAGCGCATCAAGATTTTCTTCCGCCCCTCCGGGTTGCCTGGCGATGCCCTGTCGGCACCCGCGCAATTGGAGTGGCAACTGGTCAAGCGCGATGCCGGGTCAGTACTGACGGTAAAAAACCCGACGCTGTATCACGTGTCCATGGCCGATATAAAACTACAGGCCGGGCAACAAACGGAACTGGCTGCCGACTCGACAATGATTGCGCCAGGCGCAGAGAAACAGTTCAGCATTAAACAACTGAGTCGCCAGGATTCAGTACAACTGTCTTTTTCCAGTATTAACGACTATGGCGCACAAGATAAATACAGTGCCCAACTTGTACCGCACTTGGCGGCCAAGGCTACGGGTACTCGCGCCAAGCCATAAGTAGTTCCCTTAAACCCTCAGGTTCGATTCGAGTGCGTACTCGCGTGCCTCGCCTGTTCGATAAACAGGAATGATATAGGTTCTTTGCATGTTTTTTCTTTTAGGCTGCAGGCCCAATCATTACATATCAAGCGAGCGCACTTCACGCGTGTCGACAACTTGCACATCACTCAAGTTGAGCACGCTATCACTGGCCATGCTTGCCGGTTCTCCGTCTTTGGCGATTGCCGATGAGCCCGCCGTGAACGTCTTCAACACCACCTTCTTGCAGGGTGCGCAATCGTCGGTAGACCTGCAGCAATTGCTCTCGGCCAACAGCGTGCTGCCCGGCAACTACCGGGTCGACCTGTACAGCAACGAGGTCCTGGTGGGCCGGCGCGACATCGACTTCAAGCGCAACCCACAGACCGGCCGGGTCGATCCGTGCCTGACCCTGGACCTGCTCAAGCAACTGGGCATCGACATGAGCCTGTTGCAGGCCCAGGGCAAGCTCGACCCCAACCAGCCCCAGGACTGCTACGACCTGCCGACACTGATCGACCAGGCGACCTTGCGCTATGACGCCAGTCGCCTGCGCCTGGCGGCGAGCATTCCGCAGGTCGCGATGCAACGTGGCATGCGTGGCTATGTCGATCCCCAGCTGTGGGAGGATGGTGTGCCGGCGGCGTTTATCAACTATCAACTCAACAGCAGCCGCACTGCCGGCGACTATGAAACGCGCATCAACAACAACCTGGGGCTGCGCAACGGCATTAACCTGGGCGCCTGGCGGCTGCGCAATGAGTCGAACCTGAGTAGCGGCACCGGTCGGCCGAGCACCTTCACCAGCAACCGCAGCTACGTGCAGCATGACGTGACCGCGCTTAAGGGGCAGTTCAGTGCCGGCGAGATTTTTTCCGATACCGACCTGTTCGACAGCGTGCGCTACCGGGGCCTGAAGCTGGCGTCCGACGAAGGCATGCGCGCCGACAGCGAGCGTGGTTATGCGCCGGTGATTCGTGGCGTGGCGCAGACCAACGCCACGGTGGAAATCCGCCAGAACGACTACATCCTGTACACCGCCAACGTCGCACCCGGGCCTTTCGAGATCAACGATATCTACCCTAGCGGTTCGAACGGCGACCTGGAAATCACCATCATCGAGGCCGATGGCCGTCGGCGTGTGACCACGCAGGCGTTCTCCAGCCTGCCGATCATGGTGCGTGAAGGGCAGGTCAAATACAGCGTTTCGGCCGGTAAATTCAGCAGCAATGCTGACGGTTTGGCGAGCCCGCAATTTGTCAGCAGCACCCTCGCCTACGGCCTCACCAGCAACCTCAGCGGGATTGTCGGCCTGCAAGTCAGTGAAGACTACAAGGCGTTCTCCCTGGGGGTGGGCCGCAACACATCGCTGGGTGCCGTGTCCATGGACGTCACACACTCGTCGAGCGCCGCCCAGGGGCAAACCACCCAGGGCAACAGTGTGCGTGCGTTGTATGCCAAGACCTTTGCTGGCACTGACACCAACTTTACGCTGGCCGCGTATCGGTATTCGACCGAGGGTTACCGCACCCTGACCGACCACGTCGAGGACACCAGCGAAGATGCAGTCAAACGTACCGGTAACTCGAAAACCCGTACCGACCTGACGATCAACCAAAGTCTCGGGCGCAACCGTGAGTTCGGCAGCCTGTATGTGAACGCCAGCGATCAGCGCTATTGGAACCGTGGCGGCTCCCAGAGCTTTTCGGCCGGCTATAACAACAACTGGGGGGACCTGAGCTACAACCTGGGCGTGACACGCACCAAGCAGATCGCCAGTTGGGGCGCACCCGACTCCGACACCCAGTTCAACCTGTCTGTTTCGTTTCCCTTGGGCAGCCAGCCTCGGGCACCCCGCGCTTTTGTCACCACCAGTACGCAGCAAGGCGACACCAGCACCCAGGCCGGTATCAACGGTTATGTGGCAGATACCAGCGATGTGTTCTATTCAGTCCAGGCCGGCCATAGCAGCACCGGCGGCCAATCGGGATCGGCCAACATCAACAGCCGCACCTCCATGGCCGATATCAGCCTGGGGTACAGCCAGGGGCGTGGTTATGACTCACAAAACCTCAACGTTTCCGGCTCGGTAGTGGCGCATGCGGGTGGCATCAACTTGGGGCAGACCGTCAGCGAGACCTTCGCCCTGGTACAGGTACCGGGCATCAGTGGGGCAAAAATCAGCAGCTACAGCGGCGTCGAAACCGGACGCAACGGCTATGCCGTCATCCCCTCGGCGCAACCTTATCGAGTGAACTGGATCAGCCTCGACACCCGTGACCTGGGCGGTGATGTAGAAATCACCCAGGCCACACAGCAAGTGGTGCCGCGCCGTGGTGCGGTGGTATTGGCCCGCTACAGCGGCAAAACCGGGCGTCGCGTGCTGTTTGAGCTGTTTGATGCACAGCACCAGCGCCTGACGTTTGGCGCCTCACTGGAAGACGCCAGCGGCAAGCAGTTGGCCATCGCCGACCCCAGCGGTAACGCCTTGGTGCTGGTTGAAGAGGACCAGGGCAGCCTGACTATCAAGTGGGGGGGCCAGCAATGCACTGCGGCGTATGCACTGCCCGCGCAAGACAAGGCGCTGAACTACGAGCGCCAGGCGTTGGTGTGTAGCAGCGAACCCGCTGGTGACCGTTGATCAAAGATCAAACCGATCAATCGCCCGCCGCCGCTCGTTGTCATCGCGCACGTCGTAGCTGGCGGTGGTCTGGATATTGGTGTGGTGCGCCAGTTTCTGCGCAATGGACAAGTCATGTTCTTCAATCACCCGGGTAATAAACGAGCGGCGGAAATCATGGGGCATGATCTTCACACCGACCTGTTCACCACGCTGGCGGGCAATGTAGTAAATCGCATGTTTGGTGATGCGTTCGCGGGTGATATGGCTGCCGCGGCGGATGCGGTTGAACAGGAAGCTATCGTCCTGCTCCCCTTCCTTTAACTGCTCGCGGCGAAACTCCAGCCATGCCTGCAATTTGGCAAATGCCCAGGCCGGTGCGTACTTGAGCAGCTCCTTGTTGCCCTTGCCCGTCACCCGCAGGCTGCGTTCGGCAAAGTTCACCTGGGCCAGGTCGAGGTTGACCGACTCTGACTTGCGCATCCCCGAACCGTAGAGGATCCCGATCACCGCCGCGTCCCGCAGGCCCTGTGGCCGTGGGTCGGCGGCGCAGACATCCATCAGTTCGCGGATCAAGGTGCGACGCAGGTTACGCCCCTGGCTCAAGCGCGTGCCGGCGGTGGCTTTGACCGAACGCATCTTCAGCAGGTGTTCCTGGCTGATCAGGCTGATGCGCCAGGCTTCGTTCATTACCCCGCGCACGGCGTTGACGTACAGCGATGAGGTGTTGGGTGCATACCCGTCTTCGCGCAACACGGCGACCAGGGCCATTACGTGTTCCGGTTGCAACAGATGCCAGTCGATATCTTCGAGGTTGATCTCTTCGAACCCCAGGCGGTCGGCGGCATCTTGCAGCACGTAGCGCATGGTCAGTTGGCTGGAAGGCGCCAGGCGCGCGAGATACAGGGTCAGGGGGTTGCGGGAAATCTCGGTCAAAATAGATCAGCCTTGAGATTAAATATAGAGACTAAGCCTATGTTTAATATCAGTATTTAGTGGTTTAGCGAGCGCCGAGTCTAACCCAGGTCGGCGCCGCATACCAAACTAGGGCTCATCCTCGGCGGGTGCCGGGCTTTGCTGCTGGCTCCAGTCGGCGTTCTGTTTTTGCATCAGCGCAAACCACTGCTGACGCATGAAAGCCAACAACTGGGCGGGCGCCTTGGCGAAGTCCTGCTCGTCGTTGTAGCAGCCTGGCAATGGCAGGTCGGTGCCCTGCTCCTGGTATTGACTGAGCAACGCCTGCTGCCCGGCAACACTGCAATCGGTGGGCAGCGGCATGCCGCGCAGGGCGCCGGCTTCCTCGTCCCACCAACTGGCGCCATAGCGGTCAACCCCGCGCAGTGCGTATTTGTGTGATTTGCCGATATGCATGATCAGCTTGAATTCACGGGGGCTGACATCACTGGTGCAGGTGCGCGAATAGCCCACGGTCACTTGGCTGGGGCCATCCCCCAGCAGGTCGGTGACGTGAGTCGCGGCGCTATCGAAATGCAGGCCGGCGTCGAATTCGCAACGCTGCACATCGTCATGCAGCATCCACAGACGCTTGGGCCGATCACCCTCCAGCAGGTACTGCGCAGCATAGATCGCCGCCGATTGTGTGCCGTCGTCATCGCGCTCGCCGGCTTCCTGCTCGGCCAACACCAACAGGTTGTGGCCCTGCCGGTCATCCCAGCTATACGCGGCCACCTGCCGGCCCCTGACTTCGACCCCGGCGGGAACCTGAGCGACCGGCGTCAGGCTCAGCCCCTCGTCCGCCCCGGTGGCATGGGCCGTGCCGAGCGTCATCCACAACATCATCAAGACTGGCCGTATCTGCACGCTGTTCATCCGACTACCCAGGCAAGAGATCGCTTACTTTACCGGGACTTGCAGAGGGTTGCAGAGAAGATTCTTCAGGCGCTACGGATTAACAAACCGAGTGATTCAGCGTGAATACGCATTAAATTACTTACAGATAATGACTACAGCGCAAACAGTTATCGTTTGTCTGCGTTCCTTATTGTCTAGCTGAACACTAGCTGTCTGCCCACCAAATAAACGAGTTTTTCATCGGCCTTTCATATTCGCTGGACAAATTTGCGCTTAACCTTGGCCGCAATACTTGAGGGAATGCCCTGCTTTGCTGACTAACCCCTTGATAATGCTTTATCTTTGGCCGTAATGGGCTTTACTCAGGATGGGTATGCTATCGGCCATTTTTTATTGAGTCGCCTGCACTTTAATCCCATGTTTGTTGTCATCTCTACGCTCAAAGTTGCTCTAATCCGAGGTCATGAATCTTTGAAACCCTACCCTATTCATTGCGTGTCGATCGTTATCCCGGTCTACAACGAAGAACAGAGCCTGCCCGAACTGCTGCGCCGTACCCGTGCGGCGTGCGAGCAGTTGGCCTATGAGTATGAAATCATCCTGGTAGACGACGGCAGCCGCGACAGTTCCGCCCAACTGCTCGAAGACGCGGCAACCGAGCCCGGCAGCCCTGTGGTGGCCGTGATCCTTAACCGCAACTACGGCCAGCACGCGGCAATCATGGCCGGTTTCGAGCAGTGCCGGGGCGAGGTGGTGATTACTCTCGATGCCGACCTGCAAAACCCGCCCGAAGAAATTCCACGCCTGGTCGAGCAAGCGGCCCTGGGCTACGACGTGGTCGCTACCGTGCGCAATAATCGCCAGGACTCGGCCTTTCGCCGCTGGCCTTCGCGCCTGATCAACCTGGCCGTGCAGCGCTCCACCGGCGTGGCCATGACCGACTATGGCTGCATGCTGCGCGCTTACCGGCGCACCATCGTCGATGCCATGCTCGCCTGCCGTGAGCGCAGCACCTTTATCCCGATCCTGGCCAACGGCTTTGCGCGCCATACCACGGAGATCCTGGTGCACCACGCCGAGCGCGAACACGGCGAATCCAAATACAGCGCCATGCGCCTGATCAGCCTGATGTTCGACTTGTTGACCTGCATGACCACCACGCCCCTGCGCCTGTTGTCCATCGTCGGCTTCAGCCTGGCGGCCCTGGGCATGTTGTTTGCGTTTGCCTTGATCGTGCTGCGCCTGGCCTTTGGTGCCGATTGGGCCGGCGATGGCTTGTTCGTGCTGTTCGCCGTGCTGTTTGTGTTTACCGGCGGCCAGTTCATCGGCATGGGCCTGTTGGGCGAATACCTCGGGCGGATGTACAGCGATGTGCGTGCCCGCCCCCGCTTCTTTATTGAAAAGGTGCTGCGCAACGAGCCGACAGCCCCTGCGCCAACGGTCATCGTTGATGGCCTGCCGTCCTCCCCGTCTTCCCCTTCCTCTTCCAGTCAGGTTTCGTCATGAGTTCTAAAGCTGTTGTTTTTGCTTACCACGACATTGGCTGTGCAGGCATCGAAGCCCTGCTCGCTGCGGGCTACCCGATTGCTGCCGTGTTCACCCATGCCGATGACCCCAAGGAAAACACCTTCTACGGCTCGGTCGCCCAGCTGTGCGCCCGCCACGGCATCCCGGTGCACGCCCCGGAAGACGCCAACCACCCGCTGTGGGTCGAGCGTGTGGCCAAGCTGAACCCGGACTTCATCTTCTCGTTCTACTACCGCAACCTGCTGGGCGAGGCGTTGTTGGCCACCGCGCGCCAGGGCGCGTTCAACCTGCACGGTTCGCTGCTGCCCAAATACCGTGGCCGTGCGCCGGCCAACTGGGTGCTGGTCAACGGCGAAACCGAAACCGGCGTGACCCTGCACCGCATGGTCAAGCGTGCGGATGCTGGCGCGATTCTCGCCCAGCAAAAAGTCATGATCGAACGCAGCGACACCGGCCTGACACTCCACGCCAAGCTGCGCGAGGCGGCCACCCAGTTGCTGCGCGATGCCCTGCCGCAACTGGCCAAGGGCACGTTGAGCGAAACCGCCCAGGACGAAAGCCAGGCCACCTGCTTTGGCCGCCGTACCCCGGCGGACGGCAAGCTCGTCTGGAGCAAACCTGCAGAAGAGCTGTTCAACCTGGTGCGGGCCGTGACCCAGCCGTACCCTGGCGCCTTCTGTGCCGTGGGCGAACACAAGCTGATCGTGTGGCAAGCCGAAGTACTCAAGGGCAACGAAGGCCAGGCGCCCGGCCGTGTGATCAGCGTCAACCCGCTGCGCATTGCCTGCGGTGAAGACTCTCTGGTCATCCACTTCGGCCAGCGCAATGACCATGGCCTGTACCTGACCGGCCCGGCCCTGGCCGATGAGCTGGGCCTGGTGGATGGCTCGATCCTGCGCGGCGCCGAATCGGGCGGTAAACCACGGCGTACCCGCGTGCTGATCCTGGGGGTCAACGGCTTTATCGGCAACCACCTGTCCGAGCGCCTGTTGCGCGACGATCGCTACGAAGTCTACGGCCTGGATATCGGCTCCGACGCCATCGAGCGCCTGCGCAGCCACCCCAACTTCCATTATGTGGAAGGCGATATCAGCATTCACTCCGAGTGGATCGAGTACCACATCAAGAAATGCGACGTGGTCCTGCCGCTGGTGGCCATCGCCACGCCCATCGAATACACCCGCAACCCGCTGCGCGTGTTCGAGCTGGACTTCGAAGAAAACCTCAAGCTGGTGCGCTACTGCGTCAAGTACAACAAACGCGTGATTTTCCCGTCGACCTCTGAAGTCTATGGCATGTGCCAGGACCAGAACTTCGACGAAGACACCTCCAACCTGGTGGTCGGCCCGATCAATAAACAGCGCTGGATCTACTCGGTCTCCAAGCAGTTGCTGGACCGGGTGATCTGGGCCTATGGCGCCAAGGGTCTGAATTTCACCCTGTTCCGCCCATTCAACTGGATGGGCCCGCGCCTGGATCGCCTGGACTCGGCACGCATCGGCAGTTCCCGGGCCATTACCCAGTTGATCCTCAACCTGGTGGAAGGCACGCCGATCCGCCTGTTTGACGGCGGCGAGCAGAAGCGCTGCTTCACCGACATTGCCGACGGCATCGAGGCCCTGGCGCGGATCATCGACAACGATAACGACGCGTGCAACGGCCAGATCATCAATATCGGCAACCCGGACAACGAAGCCAGCATCCGCCAGTTGGGCGAAGAGCTGCTGCGTCAGTTCGAGGCCCACCCGTTGCGCGGTAACTTCCCGCCATTCGCGGGCTTTCGCGAAGTGGAAAGCAAGGCGTTCTACGGCGCCGGTTATCAGGATGTGGCGCACCGCAAGCCGAGCATTGCCAACGCCAAGCGCCTGTTGAACTGGGAGCCGAGCGTGGCGATGAGCGAAACCATCGGCAACACCCTGGACTTCTTCCTGCGTGAAGCGATGCTGGAAATCGCCCAGTCCAGCGAAGCAGGCAAATAATGAAGGCAGGTCTGCGCATCGACGTCGACACCTACCGCGGCACCCGTGATGGCGTGCCACGGTTGCTGGAGTTGCTGGATGAGGCCGGCATCAAGGCGACGTTCTTCTTCAGTGTCGGCCCGGACAACATGGGCCGCCACTTGTGGCGCCTGATCCGCCCGCAGTTCCTGTGGAAGATGCTGCGTTCCAACGCGGCCGGGCTGTATGGCTGGGACATTCTGCTGGCCGGCACCGCCTGGCCGGGCAAGCCGATTGGCCGCGACCTCGGGCACCTGATGCGCCAGGCCAAGGCCGCCGGGCACGAAGTGGGCCTGCACGCCTGGGATCACCATGGCTGGCAAGCCAATGCCGGGCGCTGGAGCGATGCGCAATTGGTGGAGCAGGTACGCCGTGGGCTCGACACCCTGGGCGATATCCTCGGCGCCCCGGTGCAGTGTTCTGCCGCCGCCGGCTGGCGGGCCGATGAGCGTGTGGTGCAGGCCAAGCAAGGCTTTGGCTTGCGCTACAACAGCGACTGTCGCGGCACCAGCCTGTTCCGCCCGATCCTCGCCGATGGCAGCGCCGGCACGCCGCAGGTCCCGGTGGACTTGCCGACTTTCGATGAGGTGGTCGGGCCACAGGTCGCGTCCAAGGACTTCAATCGCTTTATTCTTGATCGGTTCACCGAATCGACACTCAACGTCTATACGATCCACGCAGAAGTAGAAGGGATTCTGATGGCCAATGAATTTCGCCAGCTGCTCGCCCAGGCAGGACAGCGCGGCATCCAGTTCCAACCCTTGGGCAACCTGCTGCCGGCCGATCCGGCCAGCCTGCCCCCTGGCGCATCTGACACGCGGCGTACTCGGCGGCCGCGAAGGCTGGCTGGGAGTGCAACAGGCATGATCCGACGTTGGGCCCTGCCCCTGCTCCTGTTGGTCTTCGGCCTGTGCTATCTGTTGCCGATGGTCACCCATGGCCTGTGGATCCCGGACGAAACCCGTTATGCGCAGATCAGCCAGGAAATGCTGCTGACCGGCAAATGGGCGTCGCCGCACTTTATGGGCATCCGCTATTTCGAAAAACCGGCGGCCGGCTACTGGATGATCGCCCTCGGCCAGGCGCTGTTCGGGCAGAACCTGTTCGGCGTGCGCGTAGCCTCTGCGCTGGCCACGGGCTTGAGCATATTGCTGGTGTACTTCATGGCCCGGCGCCTGTGGAACGATCCGCGCAAGAGCCTGGTCTGCAGCGTGCTGTACATGAGTTTTATCAGCGTGGCGATGTCCGGTGGCTACGCCAACCTCGACCCGCAGTTCAGTTTCTGGGTCAACCTCAGCGGCGTGGCCTTGTGGCTATGTATCGACAGCCAGACCCGACGCGCCCGCCTGGGCGCCTGGGCCTTGCTGGGGTTTGCCTGCGCCATGGGCTTCATGACCAAGGGTTTTCTGGCGTGGCTGCTGCCGGTATTGATCGCCCTGCCCTATATGGTCTGGCAAAAGCGTTTGCGTGAACTGTTGGCCTATGGTCTGGTTGCCGTGGCGGTGGCGATTGCGGTCAGCCTGCCCTGGGCGCTGATGGTGCATGCCCAGGAGCCCGACTACTGGAACTTCTTCTTCTGGCACGAGCACATCCAGCGGTTTGCCGGTGAAGATGCCCAGCACGAACAAGCCTGGTGGTACTACCTGCCGTTGCTGGCCGCGTTCAGCTTGCCGTGGCTGGCCCTGCTGCCCTCCACCCTGAAACAGGCGTGGCAGGAAAAACGCACGCACAAGATCGGCTTCCTGTTGTTTTGGCTGCTGATGCCCCTGGCGTTTTTCAGCCTGAGCAAGGGCAAGCTGCCGGCCTATATCCTGCCGTGCCTGCTGCCTTTGGCATTGCTGATGGGCCATACCCTGACCGACAAGCTGGCCCAGGCCCGTGGCCGGGTGCTGCAAGTCAATGGCTGGCTCAACCTGATCATCGGGGTGCTGGGCCTGCTGGCAATCGTGTACTTCCAGTTGAAGAAGCCGATTTATGCCCCGCAGCAGGAACTGCTGAGCCTGGTGCTGGTATTCAGCGTGCTGCTGGGCTGGATCATCGCCAACCTGCTGCAGGCGTTACGCCCGTTGCGTTTGTGGGCGGCGCCGGCACTGGGCAGTTGGTTACTGGTGGCCCTGGTGCCGGCGGCATTGCCGCACTCGGTGGTGAATAACAAGACACCGGACCAGTTCATTATCGATCACGCCGTAGAACTGGCGACTACCCAGCGCCTGCTGAGCAACGACCTGGGCGCAGCCTCGGCCCTGGCGTGGCGGCTCAAGCGTCCGGACGTGGCGCTGTACAACACCACCGGAGAAGTCAAATACGGCCTGGCCTATGCCGACAGCGCCGCCCGACGGGTCAAACTCGCAAGCGTCCAGCAGTGGCTGGGCGACGCGCGCAAACAGGGTTCGGTGGGCGTGGTAATGCGCGTGAAGGGCGCATCTGAGCAACGCGAACTGGCATTGCTGCCCGCAGACGGCAAGCGCTACGAGCAAGGCAATATGGTGATTCTGCTGTTCCCGCAGGTGGCGCCTTGATCACCCTGCTGCTGCTTCTGGCCGCGTGCCTGCTGACCTGCATGGGCCAGATCGCGCAAAAGTATGCCGTGGAAGGCTGGCGCGGCCAGCCTGCGGGCTGGGCGTTGAAACTGCGCTCGCCCTGGCTCTGGTCGGCCCTGCTGTGCCTGGGCCTGGGCCTGCTGGTGTGGCTACTGGTGCTGCAACGCCTGGAAGTGGGGATTGCCTACCCGATGCTCAGCCTGAATTTTGTATTGATCACCCTGGTGGCGCGCTTTGTGTTCCATGAGCCGGTGGATCGCCGCCACTGGGTGGGCGTGGCCCTGGTGATGGCCGGCGTGCTGCTGCTGGGAGGTCAGGTATGAGCCGGTTGCGCGGTTTCACCCTGGCGTTATCCAGCGTAGCACTGGTCAGCGCGGCCCAGTTGGGCATGCGCTGGAGCATGACGCGCCTGCCATTGCCGGCGGAGTGGCTCGCCGCGCCCATGGTTGATCCCGTGGCCTTGGGCGTGGTCGCCCTGGCCATCGTGGCCTACGCCCTGTCAATGCTGTGCTGGCTCGGCGCGCTGCAGCACCTGCCCCTGGGTCGCGCCTATTCGTTGCTGAGTATCAGCTACGTCCTGGTGTACCTGCTGGCGGTCAGCCTGCCGGGCTTCAACGAACCCTTTTCCCTGTCACGGACCTTGGGGGTGGCTCTGGTCATCCTGGGTGTGCTGACCATCAACTCCCGTCGTATCGGCAACACAAGCCCCAGGAATACCCCATGAAAATCAGCGTATTTGGTAGTGGTTACGTTGGCCTGGTACAGGCCACCGTATTGGCCGAGGTCGGTCACGATGTGATCTGCATGGACGTTGACGAAAACAAGGTGCGCCTGCTGCAACAGGGCCATGTGAGCATTTTCGAGCCGGGGCTTGCCAGCCTGGTCCGGGAAAACCTGGAAAACGGCCGGTTGACCTTCACCAGCCAGGAAAAACTCGCGGTCGAGCATGGCGAAGTGTTGTTTATCGCCGTTGGCACGCCTTCGGACGAAGACGGCTCGGCGGACTTGAAGTATGTGCTGTCGGTGGGCGATGCGGTGGCCCGCCATCGCGTCGAGCCGGTAATCCTGGTGGAAAAATCCACGGTCCCGGTGGGCACCGGCGACACCCTGCGCGC
Source organism: Pseudomonas sp. FP818 (assembly GCF_030687335.1). NCBI lineage: Bacteria > Pseudomonadati > Pseudomonadota > Gammaproteobacteria > Pseudomonadales > Pseudomonadaceae > Pseudomonas > Pseudomonas sp. FP818. Next base: position 2,951,970 of record NZ_CP117427.1, read on the forward strand.
CCATATCGACAAGGCCCTGGCCGGTCGCAGCCTGGTGTTCGATATTGTCTCCAACCCGGAATTCCTCAAGGAAGGCTCTGCGGTGGCCGACTGCCGACGCCCCGACCGGATCATCATCGGTTGTGAACGCGAAGAAGTGCGTGAGGTGATGCGTGACCTGTACGCGCCGTTCAACCGCAACCACGACCGCATTATCTTTATGGATGTGCGCAGCGCCGAGCTGACCAAGTACGCCGCCAACTGCATGCTGGCGACCAAGATCAGCTTTATCAACCAGATCGCCGAGCTGGCCGAGCACCTGGGGGCCGATATCGAATCGGTGCGCCTGGGCATCGGCGCCGACTCGCGGATCGGCTACCACTTTATCTACCCGGGCTGCGGCTACGGCGGCTCGTGCTTCCCCAAGGACATGCGCGCGCTGATCCACAGCGCTCGCCAAGCCAATTGCTCCAGTGACCTGCTCGAAGCGGTGGAAGCCATCAACCAGCGGCAGAAAAGCAAACTGTTCGAGCGGATCCGGGCGTTCTACAAGGGCGAACTGCGCGGCAAAACCTTCGCCTTGTGGGGCCTGGCGTTCAAGCCCAACACCGACGACATGCGCGATGCCCCCAGCCGGGTGCTGATGGAATCGCTGTGGGCCGCCGGGGCCAACGTGCGGGCCTTCGACCCCGAGGCCATGCAGGAAACCCAGAAGCTGTACGGCGATAATCCGCGCCTGATGCTGATGGGCACCCCGGAATCGACCCTGGGCGGCGCCGATGCCTTGATCATCTGCACTGAGTGGCAGCAGTTCAAAGCCCCGGATTTCGACCTGCTGCACGCCCGCCTCAAGGCGCCGGTGATCTTTGACGGGCGCAACCTGTATGACGCCGAGCGCCTGGCGCGCAAGGGCTTCCACTACTTCCCGATGGGGCGTGGGCAGTCCTGCGACTTGCCGATCCCCCAGCAACAGTGGGTACCCCGGCTGCTGGAGGCCTGAGGCGTGGACACGCTAGCCAGCCCGGCCCTGCACCGCCAATCCTGGGGCGTCGGGCTCCTGGCGCTGCTGCTGTTTGTCGCCGGCAACTGGGACCAGGCAATTATCGGTTTTGACTCGCGCTTTGTGCTGTTCGCCCAGGAGATGTTGCGCCACGGCCCGGGGTTTTTCCCCTCCACCTATGGCCAGCCGTATGCCGATTACCTGTCGACCTCAACCCTGCTGACCTGGCTGTTGTCGCTGCCCCTGGGGCGGGTCACCAGCTTCAGTGCCTGGCTGCCGACCGCCGTTGCCTCGGCGGTCATCGTCGCCCTGGTCTACCGCCTGACCGCGCCCTACTCCCAGCGCTGGGCGCTGCTGAGCATCGCGTTGTTGTTGCTCAGCAGCACATTTATCAGCGAAACCCGCGCGGTCTCCCTGGATCAGATGCTCGCGGCGGTGACCCTGGCGCTGTTTTACCTGGGCTACGCCCACGATCACTTCGCCAGCCCTCGGCGCCTGCCCTGGCTATTGCTCCTGTTATTGCTCGGCTTTGCGATTCGCGGGCCCATCGGCCTCGTGATCCCCACCGGGGTGTTGTGCAGCTATTACCTGCTCAATCGTCAGTGGCGCCGGTTGTTCAGCTTCGGCGTGCTGGTCTTGGCGCTGCTGCTGGCGTGTGTCGGCTTGCTGCTGTTGCTGGCCAAGGTCAGTGGTGGCGAAAGCTTTATGCAGGACGTGATCCGCATGCAGTTCCTCGGGCGCCTGGACGGCCGCGAAGGCTCCGGCAGCGTCTGGTATTACTTCAGCAGCTCCCTGGGCAACTACGCCCCGGCCTACCCGTTGGCCCTGCTGGCGCTACTGGCGGTGCTGTTCAGTGCCCGGCGCACCGCTGATAGCGCATGGCAGTTGTTGCTGGGGTGCACGGCTGCGGGTTTGATCGTGCTGCTTGGCCTGTCGATCCCCGAGGCGAAAAAAGCCCGCTATGTGTTACCGATGATGCCGATGGTGGCGATTATCGCCGCGTACCCGTTCCACAGGGTGGACGGGCGGCTGTTCAAGGGGCTGCGGGGCTTGATGCTGGGGCTGTGGGCGCTGACCCCGGGGCTGTTGATCGGCGCGCTGCTGGTGGCGCGCCAGCGCTTTGCTGCGCAGCTGGAGCATTTCCAGGGCGTGTTGGGCCTGTTGATCGGCTTGCAGCTCCTGAGTGTGGGGATGCTCCTAAAGTGGCGCTGGCGCCCGGTGGGGCCGGCGTTTTGCGCGGTGCTGGCGGTATGGGGCCTGTACATCCTGGTGGTCGAACCCGTGGAGCGCCGCCTCTACGACACCCGCACCTTTGCCCGCGAGGCCCATGCGCTGATCCAGCAGGACCCGGCGCCGCTGGTATTGCATGGCTTGGGTAAAGACGCCAAGGCCATCAAGTTCATGGTCAATGTGGAATGTGACCGGGTGCCGCTGTTTACCCAGGCACCTGCCGACCTGGCCTCGTTGCCGGCGCCAGCGTGGCTGGTGATGGACCAGGCTGATTTCCAGCGCCTCGATGAGCCACGCTGGCGCGGATTGACGCCGGTACTGACGGGGCCCTTCGATAAAAACACCTATGTGCTGCTGCGTCTGGAGCGGGCTGGGCCATAGCAGGCATTTAAAGCCCTGTGGGGTGGTCATAAGCGCCACACGCACTATCAAGAAAGCTCCTACGTTTGTATCCGTAAATGCCGGTACCAGCTCCCCTATCAGCCCCATAACCCCGGCGCTAAACTGGTTTTACATCTGTGCTGCATAGTTACCGCCAAACGTTCAAAAGACGCCTCAGAGGATCGCCGCCATGGCTAAAGAGCAATTGCCTATTGAGCAGGTACATGTCGGCTATATCCCCATGCCCACCCTTGATCGGCTGATGGAGTTGCGCGACGCCCTGGTCGCGCTCAAGGGGCCGCTGGCCAATGACCCACGGCTGCGGGAAAGTGTGCAGAAGTCGTTGATCAATGCCGAGAACCACGAGCGGGTGCTGGGCAAGGTCAGCCTGGGGTAGGAGCGATGTTGATGCAAAAATACTGCACTTAACCTGCATTAATATGCATTGGCGAGGGGTTTGATTGATCGGCACACTTCGCCGGTTCCTCCCCCAAATGTTGGAACTTTCGCAGGGCTTTGCGGGAAACCGCAAAGCCCTTCTTTTTGCCTGATCCCGCATTATTTCCTGCTCGCCTTTGAAGATTGGACTGCCCCGCAATGCTCGCTCGTTGGTTACCCGCTGCTATCAATACCCGTCCCGCCGAATGGAGCCGCGCCGCCATCGGCATGGCCCTGGGCACCCTGTTTACCGTATGGCTCTGCGCCCAGGTGTATGGCCTGGAAGTGGCCATGCACCTGCTGGGTCCGCTGGGGGCCTCTGCCGTGCTGTTGTTTGCGGTGTCATCGGGGGCCCTCGCCCAGCCATGGTCGATTATTGGCAGCTATCTATGCGCCAGTGTGGTGGCCTTGCTGGTAGCCCGGGTCTTGGGCCGGACCCTGGGCAGCGCCTGCCTCGCGGCGGGCATGGCGTTGATGCTGATGTGCTGGCTGCGTTGCCTGCACCCGCCCTCGGGTGGCCTGGCCATGACCCTGGTCCTTGCCGACCCGGCCAGCATCGCCCTGGGCTGGCAGGAAGTCGGGCCGGTCATGCTGGGGGCTGGCACCCTGCTGCTCTCGGCCCTGGCCTATAACAACCTGACCCGCACCCGTTACCCCAAGGGCCCCGCCGAGGTGCCGGTGATGGTGCAACCGCACGCTCGGGAGGTGGACGCCAAAATCACCGCCGTGGACCTGGAGCAGGCGTTGGCGCAAATGGAGCAGTTTTTCGACGTCACCCCCAGCGAACTGGAAGAGCTGATCCACATCGCCGAAGACCATGCGCGCCGCCGCAGCATTGGCCAAGTGCTGGCCAGCCGGGTGTAGGCGCGCCCACCCTGGTTTTTTATCGAATACCCCCTGCATAAATGCAAAGATGACCTGCAGGATTCCGGCTTGTACTGGGCAAATTTGCACTGGTACGATCCGGGGATGGTTCGCCCGCGAACATTTTGATAAAGAACAATAAAAGCAGGGAGTTACAGATGACTGCTCAGGCTCAGTCCCAGGCGACATGCAGCACCCAGTCCTCCCAGGACAGCGTCCTGGCCGAAGTACGCAACCATATCGGCCACCTGACCCTCAACCGCCCCGCCGGCCTCAATGCCATCACCCTGGACATGGTCCGCAGCCTTTCGGCGCATTTGCGCGCCTGGGCCGAGGATGCCCAGGTGCATGCCGTGGTGTTGCGCGGCGCCGGCGAGAAAGCCTTCTGCGCCGGTGGCGATATCCGCTCGCTATACGACAGTTTCAAGGGTGGCGACACCCTGCATGAAGACTTCTTCGTCGAAGAATACGCCCTCGACCTGGCCATTCATCATTACCGCAAGCCGGTCCTCGCCCTGATGGACGGCTTTGTCCTGGGCGGCGGCATGGGCCTGGTCCAGGGGGCCGACCTGCGGGTTGTCACCGAACGCAGCCGCCTGGCCATGCCGGAAGTGGCCATCGGTTACTTCCCGGATGTGGGCGGCAGTTACTTCCTGCCGCGCATTCCTGGCGAGCTGGGGATTTACCTGGGGGTGACCGGGGTGCAGATCCGCGCTGCCGACGCGCTGTACTGTGGGCTCGCCGACTGGTACCTGGACAGCGCCAGGCTGGCGGAACTGGATCAGAAACTCGACCACCTGCAATGGCACGATTCGCCACTCAAGGACCTGCAAGGCTTGCTGGCCAAGCTTGCGGTGCAACAATTGCCGGATGCGCCACTGGCCGCCCTGCGCCCGGCCATCGACCACTTCTTTGCCCAGCCGGATGTGCCGAGCATTGTCGAACAACTGCAACAAGTGACCGTCGCCGATAGCCATGAATGGGCGCTGAGCACCGCGCAGTTGATGCAGACCCGCTCCCCCTTGGCCATGGCCGTCACCCTGCAGATGCTGCGACGCGGTCGCCACCTGGCACTGGAAGACTGCTTCGCCCTGGAGCTGCACCTGGACCGCCAGTGGTTCGCCCGGGGCGACCTGATCGAAGGCGTGCGCGCGTTGTTGATCGACAAGGACAAAGCCCCGCGCTGGAACCCGCCAACGCTCTCGGCATTGGACCAGCACCACGTCGACAGCTTCTTCCAAGACTTCGTGAAGAACGGGAATTAACTCATGCAAGATATTGAATTTACAGAAGAACAAGTCATGATTCGCGACATGGCGCGCGACTTTGCCCGTGGCGAAATCGCGCCCCATGCCCAGGCCTGGGAAAAGGCCGGCTGGATCGATGACGGCCTGGTCGCCAAGATGGGGGAACTGGGCCTGCTGGGCATGGTAGTGCCGGAAGAATGGGGGGGCACCTATGTGGATTACGTGGCCTACGCCCTGGCCGTCGAGGAGATTTCTGCGGGTGACGGCGCGGTAGGCGCGCTGATGAGTATCCATAATTCAGTGGGTTGCGGGCCGATCCTCAACTACGGCACACAGGCACAGAAAGAAACCTGGCTGGCCGAACTGGCCAGCGGCCAGGCCATCGGCTGCTTTTGCCTGACCGAGCCCCAGGCCGGCTCCGAAGCCCACAACCTGCGCACCCGCGCCGAATTGCGTGATGGCCAGTGGGTGATCAACGGCGCCAAGCAGTTTGTCAGCAATGGCAAACGGGCCAAATTAGCGATTGTGTTTGCAGTGACCGACCCGGAGTTGGGCAAAAAGGGCATTTCGGCGTTCCTGGTGCCCACCGACACCCCAGGTTTCACCGTGGACCGTACCGAACACAAGATGGGCATCCGCGCCTCGGACACCTGCGCCGTGACCCTCAGCCAGTGCAGCGTGCCCGAAGCCAACCTGCTGGGCGAACGCGGCAAGGGCCTGGCCATTGCCCTGTCCAACCTGGAGGGTGGGCGCATCGGTATCGCCGCCCAGGCCCTGGGCATTGCCCGCGCGGCCTTTGAAGCGGCGTTGGCCTACGCCCGTGACCGGGTGCAGTTCGACAAGGCCATTATTGAGCACCAGAGCGTGGCCAACCTGCTGGCCGACATGCAGACCCGCCTCAATGCCGCACGCTTGCTGATCCTGCATGCCGCACGGTTGCGCAGTGCGGGCAAGCCGTGCCTGTCCGAAGCCTCCCAGGCCAAGCTGTTTGCTTCGGAAATGGCCGAGAAAGTCTGCTCTTCGGCGATGCAGATCCATGGCGGCTATGGCTACCTGGAAGACTACCCGGTGGAGCGCTACTACCGGGATGCGCGGATTACGCAGATTTATGAGGGTACCAGTGAGATCCAGCGCATGGTGATTGCGCGGGAGTTGAAAAACTATCAGCTATAGCGCTTGCCGGCGTTACGTCGAAAAAAGCCTGGAGACTCCCGTGCGTTGTACGGGAGTGCGACTATTCTGACAGTTCCTAGCCGCACAGGAGGTGTGACATGAATGCAGTTGAGCACCCGCTCCGCGTCGAGCGAATCAGCCAGGAACGCTATATCCAAGCCCCCATCGAAACCGTCTATGACTACGTGACCCAGCCCGACCGCTGGCACGAATGGCACCCCACCTCGTTGAGCGCAGACACCGGTACCAGCGGCTCACTGCCCGTTGGCCAGCGCTTCACCGAAATGATCGACCTGCTGGGGGTACGAGTGCCCATGAGCTACCGGGTGCAGATCGCCGTGCCGCCCCGGGAGTTCAAGACCGTGTTCACCTCCCTCGCCGTGGATGGCAGCATTCACTACTTTCTCCAGGCGCGTGGCAGCGGCACCCTGTTTACCCGGGTGCTCAGCTATGAGACCGAGCTGCAGCTCGATACCTTGCAAGCGCGCATGGTGGCGCTGTCGAACCAGGCCATGGACCAACTCAAGCAACGCCTGGAGTCGTTCTGAGCTGACAAACTTGTCATCTTTCTCTCAGTTTGCTGACAGCAGCGGACGCTAAGCTCCGAGACTGTCGCGTGCGCGTATAATTTCGAAACATAACCACCTCACCTGCTTCGCAAAAGCGCGGACAATGCGCGCTCTTTGCGCACTCCGTAACCGATGGGACCTGTCTATGAAAACCACCCTGCGCCTGACTTTACTGTCCGCCCTGTTCATGACCAGCCTGGCCCAGGCCGCCGAACTGATCCCGATTGACGTGCATCGCGATGCCAACTGCGGCTGCTGCAAAAAATGGATCAGCCACCTCGAAGCCAACGGGTTCAAGGTCAACGATCATGTGGAAGCCGACATGAGTTCGGTCAAGCAGCGCCTGGGCGTGGCTCCGCGCCTGGCGTCCTGCCATACCGCGGTGATCGACGGCAAGTTCGTCGAAGGCCATGTGCCGGCTGATCAAGTGTTGGCCCTGCGCAAGCGCGACGATCTATTGGGCATCGCCGCACCTGGCATGCCCATGGGCTCGCCAGGGATGGAAACCCAGGGCATGAGCGACGCCTATCAAGTCATTGGCCTGACCCGCGCCGGCAAAGATGTGGTGGTAGCCGAATACCCGGCCCACTGATCTATGTTTGCAGGCTATGCCGGGCTGTTTCTCAGCGCTTTCGGGGCGGCTACGCTGCTACCGCTGCAATCGGAAGCGGTGCTGGTGGCGCTGCTGCTCAATGGCAGCTACTCGCTGTGGCTACTGCTCGGCATCGCGACCCTGGGCAACGTATTGGGCTCGTTGGTCAATTGGTTGCTGGGCCGTTCGGTCGAGCTGTTCAAGGACCGTCGCTGGTTTCCTGTGAGCGCTGCACAGTTGGAAAAGTCCCGCGGCCATTATCGTCGTTGGGGCCATTGGTCACTGCTGCTCAGTTGGCTGCCGATGATCGGCGACCCACTGACCCTGGTGGCCGGCGTGATGCGGGAGCCGCTCTGGCGTTTTATATTGATCGTCAGCCTGGCCAAGGCGGCCCGTTACGCGGTGGTGGCAATGGCTGTGCATTGGGTGTAACGGTCATCCCCAGTTAACGCAAGGCAGGTGTGTATGTCAGTACAGATCGCAGTCATAGATGATTGGCAAGACGTCGCGCGGGACGTGGTGGATTGGTCCGTGCTGGAGGCGGTCGGCCAGGTGCATTTCCTGCACGACTATCCGGCCGATACCGCCACCCTGATCGCTCGCTTGCAGGGGTTTGAGGTGATTTGCGTGATGCGCGAGCGCACGCTTTTCGATCAGGCGCTGTTGCAAGGGTTGCCGGCGCTTAAACTGCTGGTCACCGGTGGTATGCGCAATGCGGCCATCGACCTGGCCGCGGCCAAGGCCCTGGGCATCCAGGTGTGCGGCACCGACAGCTACAAGCACGCGGCGCCGGAGCTGACCTGGGCGTTGATCATGGCATCCACGCGCAATCTGCTGGCTGAATCCAACGCCCTGCGCGCCGGCCAGTGGCAACAAGGGCTGGGCGGCGATCTGCATGGCAAGACCCTGGGCATCCTCGGCCTGGGCAGTATTGGCCAGCGCGTGGCGCAGTTTGGCCAGGTGTTTGGCATGCGCGTGATTGCCTGGAGCGAGAACCTTACCCCGGAACGCGCCGCCGCCGTGGGGGTAACCTGGGTCAGCAAGCGCCAATTGTTCGAGCAGGCCGATGTGCTGTCGATTCACCTGGTGCTCAGCGAGCGCAGCCGTGGACTGGTGGATGCCCAGGCCCTGGCCTGGATGAAGCCCAGTGCACGTCTGGTCAACACCGCACGCGGGCCGATCGTTGATGAAGCGGCGTTGGTCGATGCACTGCGCCATGGCCGATTGGCCGGCGCAGCGCTGGATGTGTTCGGGCAGGAGCCATTGCCGGCGGACCATGAATTCCGCCATCTGCCCAATGTATTGGCCACACCCCATGTGGGCTACGTCAGCGAGCAGAACTACCGGCAGTTCTATGGGCAGATGATTGAAGACATCCAGGCGTGGGCTGCGGGGGAGATACGGCGCGGCCTGAATTGAGATCAAACATTAGAAGTAGCTTATAAAGCATTGATATATAACCATATTAAGTCTTAATAAATCACTTTAAGTACGACCACGCACCACTATCGAGCAGCACTGCCTCGGCGCCCCGCCAAGAGGCACCCATCCCCTGTGGCGAGCGGGCTTGCCCGCGTTGGACTGCGCAGCAGTCCCCCTCTCGTGCCTCTACACACCCAGCCTTCGATACGATGCCCACCCACCACACCGCCGCAAAAAAGATATTGTCCTACAAATTTTTCCCACAGCCCTTGCAGGCTCTGGGCTGTGTCCTAGACTGATGACCGATGGGTCACGATCAGAACAAAAGCCCCCGCAATAAATCGAAACTTTCCAACTCTGCCGTAGGTCAGGTTTAAGGTAGGACGCACGCCACCGGCGCCAGCCGGACGTCCGCCCATCCAATCTATTTATCAGTTCGGTGCAATTGGCATAAGCCTTGCCAGTCTGTGCAGTGCTAGTGCGCGTGACCGCAGGACGCGGTTGATTTTCGCTGGGGCCTCAGGCGCTCAGTTGACCAACACATGGGAGAGAACAATGATAAGTGCCGCTTCGGGAACTCAGGGACAGCGTTTTAGTCAGCCGGTCGATGGACCAACCACCTTGGTTGACCTTCCCGGCCCAGTGCGGTCGGTGTCGTCGCAAAATCCCAATCGCAAGAAAGTACTGTTTGTGACCTCGGAGCTGGCTGATCTGGTGAAAACCGGCGGCCTGGGGGATGTGTCCGCTGCCCTGCCCCGAGCCATGGCCCACCTGCACGATGTACGGGTGCTGATTCCGGGCTACCGCCAGGTGTTGGACAGCGACAACCCGATCCATATCATTGGCGAACTGGGTGGGCATGCCGCGCTGCCACCGTGCAAGATCGGGCGCATGGACCTCAAGGACGGCCTGGTCATCTATGTGCTGATCTGCCCCGAACTGTACGAGCGTGAAGGCACGCCCTATGGCGCCAACAACGGCCGCGACTGGCCCGACAACCATATCCGCTTCGCCCGCCTGGGCCTGGCCGCCGCCGATATCGCCGCCAACCTCGCGCAAATCCACTGGTGCCCGGACCTGGTGCATGCCCACGACTGGCCAGCCGGCCTGGCGCCGGCCTACATGCACTGGCGGGGTTCGCGCACCCCCACGCTGTTTACCATCCATAACCTGGCCTATCAGGGCGTGGTCAGCTTGGCCTCGTGCCCGGAACTGGGGATTCCCGAACATGCCTTGCAACAGGAAGGCATGGAGTTCTACGGCAAGATGTCGTTCCTCAAGGCCGGCATGGCCTATTCCAGCCATATCACCACGGTCAGCGCCACCTACGCCCGGGAGATCACCACCCCCGAGTTCGGCTGCGGCCTGGATGGCTTCCTTGCCAGCAAGACCCAGCAAGGCCTGCTCAGTGGCATCCCCAACGGCATTGATGAAAGCTGGGAGTCGTCCACCGACCCACACCTGGACCACCCATTCAATATCGGCGACTGGCAAGGCAAGGCGGTCAACGCCAGCCACGTACGCAAGCTGTTCGGCCTGGACGCGTCCAGCGGCCCGCTGTTTGCCGTGGTGTCTCGCCTGGTCTACCAAAAAGGTCTGGACCTGACCGAAGCCGTCGCCGGCTTTATCGTCGAAAACGGCGGGCAAATTGCCATTATCGGCCGTGGCGAGCCGGAAGAAGAACAAGCCATGCGCGCCCTGGCCCTGCGTTTCCCCGGCCGCATCGGCGTGCGGATCGGCTTTAACGAAACCGACGCCCGCCGCATGTTTGCCGGCAGCGACTTTTTATTGATGCCCTCGCGCTACGAGCCCTGCGGCCTGAGCCAGATGTACGCCCAGCGCTTCGGTTCGCTGCCGGTGGCGCGCAATACTGGCGGTCTGGCTGACACCATCGAAGATGGCGTGACCGGCTTTTTGTTCGACGAATCTACCGTCGAAAGCTACGAAGCCGCCCTCGCCCGTGCCTTCAAGGTGTTTGCCTTCCCCGGCCTGCTCAACGCCATGCGCTGCCGGGCCATGTCCGCGCCATTCAACTGGTGCCAGGCGGTGGAGCCCTATGCCGAACTTTACGAACAACTGGTAGCGAAAGCGCTGGGAAAATCAGGAAAAGTATAAAGAGGTTAGGATAGATGCCGTCACGGACTCTGGAAACATGGCCCCACGGCGCGATCATGCAGGATGCGCAACACACCCGCTTCGCCCTGTGGGCGCCTGATGCGTTTTATGTCAGCGTCGAGCTGCAAGGGGGGCAGTCGGTGCCCATGCTGCCCCAGGCAGCCGGCTGGTTTGTGGCTGACGTGCGCTGTGGGGCCGGTACCCGCTACCACTTTAATATTGATGGCGAGCGCGATGTGCCGGACCCGGCATCGCGCCTCCAGCACGCGGATGTACATGGCGACAGCGTGGTGGTCGATCCCTTGGCCTACCCCTGGCGCCACAGCGCCTGGCAGGGCCGACCCTGGCATGAAGCGGTGATCTACGAGCTGCATGTGGGGGTCCTGGGAGGCTACAGCGCTGTAGAGCAACACCTGCCACGCTTGGCCGAGTTGGGCATCACCGCCATTGAGCTGATGCCGCTGGCGCAGTGTCCTGGCGAGCGTAACTGGGGCTACGACGGGGTGCTGCCCTACGCGCCGCAAGCGTCCCTGGGCACGCCGGAGCAGTTGAAACAGCTGATCGACAGGGCCCATGAGCATGGCCTGGCGGTGATTCTGGATGTGGTCTACAACCACTTCGGCCCCGACGGTAACTACCTGGGCCAGTACGCCAAAGGCTTTTTCCGCGAAGACACCCACACCCCCTGGGGCGCCGGGATCGACTTTCGCCGCCGCGAGGTGCGCGACTTCTTTATCGACAATGCGCTGATGTGGCTCCTCGAATACCGCTTCGACGGCCTGCGCCTGGATGCGGTGCATGCCATCGACGACCCGTCGTTCCTCAAGGAACTGGCCCAACGGGTGCGTGAGCAGGTGGACCCGGACCGCCATGTGTGGCTGGTGCTGGAAAACGAATTCAACCAGGCCAGCCTGTTGCAGCAGGGTTTCGATGCGCAATGGAACGACGACGGGCATAACGCCCTGCACGTGCTGTTGACCGGCGAGACCGACGCCTATTACGCCGACTTTGCCGACGAACCCACCGCCAAACTGGCGCGCTGCCTGGGCGAAGGCTTTATCTATCAGGGTGAGACCACGCGCCACGGTACCCGGCGTGGCGAATCCAGCGAGCACTTGCCGCCCAGTGCCTTTGTGCTGTTTTTGCAGAACCACGACCAGATCGGCAACCGCGCCCTTGGCGAGCGCTTGCATCAACTGTGTTCGCTCCAGGCGTTGCAGGCGGCGACCACCTTGTTGCTGATGTCGCCGATGATCCCGCTGCTGTTCATGGGTGATGAGATCGCCGCCGAGCAGCCCTTCCTGTTCTTTACCGACCATCACGGCGAACTGGCCGAGGCCGTGCGCGAAGGCCGACGCAATGAGTTTGCTGACTTCGCCGCCTTCAGCGACCCCGAGCGCCGCGCGCAGATTCCCGACCCCAACGCGCTGCAGACCTTCGAGCGCTGCCTCCCGCAGTTTAGCCAGGCGCCTGCGGCGCTGTATCGCCAACTGCTGGGCCTGCGCCGGCAACATATCGTGCCCCACCTGCCCGGCAGCATGGCCCTCGGCGCGCAGGTCCTGGGCCAGGGCGCGGTATCGGCCCGCTGGCGGATGGGCAATGGCAGCATCCTGCAGATAGACCTCAACCTGAGCCCGGCCACCCTGCACCATCCGGCCGGCATCACTGAGCTGTTCAGCACCAGCAGCGACCCTGGGTCACTCACGCCCTTCTGCGCCCGCGTCAGCCTGACGCCGGGCGACACCTCATCACCTGTTGGAGAGCACCCTTGAGCGAAGCGCAATTGGAAATACTCGCCAGCCGCGCGGGCCTGGCGGTGGATTGGATCGACGCCAATGGCCGTCCGCAACATGTCAGCGCCGACGCCTTGCGCGCCGTGCTCAACGGCCTTGGCCACCCCGCCGACACCGATGAAGCCATCGCTGCCAGCCTGCAAGACCTGGAACGTGTGCAACGAGACCGGCACCTGGCGCCACTGTTAACCGTGGATGTCGGCAGCAGCCTCGACCTGGCCGCATACTTTGCTCCCGGCACGCCGTGCCAGGTTTACCTGGAGGATGGCAGTACCCAAAGCCTTGAGCTGGACGCCGAGGCCAACCTGCCCGGCACCTTGCCCGTGGGCTACCAGCGGGTACAGATCGGCGGCCAGTCCTTCACCTTGGCTGTCGCGCCCCTGCGCTGTTTCAGCGTGGCCGAGGCGGTGGACAGCCAGCCTGCCCGTGCGTGGGGCCTGAGCGCCCAGTTGTATGCCTTGCGCCGTAGCGGCGACGGCGGTTTTGGCGACACCCAGGCCCTGGAACAACTGGCCCGCGCCGCCGCTGAACGGGGCGTCGATGCCCTGGCTATCAGCCCGCTGCACGCAATGTTCAGCGCCGATACCACGCGCTACAGCCCCTACTCGCCGTCCAGCCGACTGTTCCTCAATAGCTTGTACGCCTCGCCGGGGTGCATCCTCGGCGAGCGCGCAGTGCGCAGCGCCATCGAGTCCACCGGGTTGGCCGATCAGCTGCAGGAACTGGAACAACAAAGCCTGATCGACTGGCCTGCCGCCGCCAAGGTCAAGCAACGCCTGCTGCGCGCCCTGTATGAGGACTTCTGCCAGGGCGAGCACCCGCAGCAGGCGGACTTCCTGAGCTTTCGCCAGGCCGGCGGTGAGGCCCTGGAAAACCACTGCCGCTTCGAAGCCATCCAGGCCGAGCGCGCCGCCAACGGCGAAAGCCTCGACTGGCGCCAGTGGCCCGAGGAGTGGCGCGATCCGGGCAGCGCCGCGCTGGCACAATTCGCCGCCGAGCAAGGCGAGGCCATTGGCTTCTATGCTTTTAACCAATGGCTGATCGCCCGCTGCCTTGAACGTGCGCAACAAGCCGCCCGCGGCAGTGGCATGGGCATCGGCCTGATTGCCGACCTGGCCGTGGGTGCCGATGGCGCCGGCAGCCAGGCCTGGAGCCGTCAGGATGAACTGCTGGCCGACCTGACGGTGGGTGCGCCACCGGACATCCTCAACCGTGCCGGCCAGGGCTGGGGCATCTCCGCGTTCTCTCCCGAAGGCCTGAAACGCAACGGTTTTCGCGCGTTTATCGAAATGCTGCGGGCCAACTTCGCCCATGCTGGCGGCTTGCGTATCGACCATGTGATGGGCTTGCAACGGCTGTGGGTGATCCCCAGGGACGCTTCACCCAAACAAGGCGCTTATCTGTATTACCCGGTGGACGACCTGCTGCGCCTGCTGGCCCTGGAATCCAGCCGGCACCAAGCGATTGTGCTCGGCGAAGACCTGGGCACGGTGCCCGAGGGCCTGCGGGAAAAACTCAGCGCCCGGGCCATGCTGGGCATGCGCGTATTGCTGTTCGAACAGGACCACGGCGGGCGCTTCACGCCGATCCTCGACTGGCCGGATAACGCCCTGGCCACCACCAGTACCCATGACCTGCCGACGCTCAATGGCTGGTGGCACAGCCGCGATATCGACTGGAATGTGCAACTGGGACTGATCGACGCGCCGACGGTGGAGCAATGGAGTGAGCACCGCCAGCGCGAGCGTGAAGCACTGCGCCGGGCCCTGGTTCAAGACCCGCAGAACTTTCTCGATGAGCTGCGCAACGAAACCGACCACATGCTCGATGCCAGCGTGCGCTACCTCGGCCACACCCGTGCGCCGCTGGTGTTGCTGCCCCTGGAAGATGCCCTGGGCGTCGAAGAGCAAGCCAACCTGCCCGGCACTACCGACACCCATCCCAACTGGCGACGGCGCCTGCCGGGGGACGCCGCGCACCTGCTCGACGATGACAACGCTGCGCGCCGCCTGGAGTTACTGGCGGTCGCCCGTAATCAAGCCCTAGAGCGTGACCGATGAACAGCGTCTTACTACGAGCCACCCAGCGTCTGCAATTTCACAAAGGCTTTACCCTCGATGATGCGGTGCCGCTGGTGCCGTATTTTGCCCGCCTGGGCATCAGCCACCTGTATGCATCGCCCCTGCTCAAGGCCCGCGCCGGTTCAATGCATGGCTACGACGTGGTCGACCCGACCACCGTCAACCCGGAACTGGGCGGCGAACCCGCCTTGCGTCGCCTGGTGGCGGCCCTGCGCGCCCATGAGATGGGGCTGATTCTGGATATCGTGTCCAACCACATGGCCGTCGGTGGCAGCGATAACCCCTGGTGGCTGGATCTGCTGGAATGGGGGCGCCTGAGCCCTTACTGCGAATTCTTCGATATCCAGTGGCACTCCCCCGACCCGCTGCTCAAGGGCCAACTGCTGATGCCCTTCCTCGGCAGCGATTACGGTGAGGCCTTGCAAAGCGGCAACCTGCCCCTGCGGTTTGACCCGGTCCAGGGCAGCTTCTTTGTCGAGCACTACGAGCACCGCTTCCCGATCTGCCCCAGGGACTACGGCGATATCCTGCGCCTGCATCCGCCCCTCAAAGAGCTGGCCGACCGCTTCAGCGCCCTGGCCTATCAGGCCGATGCCTGGCCCCTGGCCGCCAGCCTGAAACAGGAACTGGCCGTAGAGGCGCGCGAGCCCCTGAACCTGACAGCCATCGAGCACATCCTGGCGCTGTTTGATGCGCGCCAGCCCGAGGGGTTTTCCCGGTTGCACCAACTGCTGGAGCAGCAAGCCTACCGCCTCGCCAGTTGGCGCACGGCGGCGGATGACATCAACTGGCGGCGCTTTTTCGACGTCAACGAGTTGGGCGGCCTGCGGGTGGAGCGGGCCACGGTGTTCGAGGCCACCCACCGCAAGATTTTCCAGCTGATCAGCGAGGGCCTGGTCGATGGCCTGCGCATCGACCATATCGACGGCCTGGCCGATCCCCGTGGCTACTGCCGCAAGTTGCGGCGCCGGGTGGATGGATTGTCGCCGAGCCGGCACTTGCCGATCTTTGTCGAGAAAATCCTCGGCACCGGGGAAACCCTGCGCGAAGACTGGCGGGTAGATGGCACCACCGGCTATGAGTTCATGAACCAGGTGTCGCTGGTACAGCACGACCCTCAGGGGTTCGAGGCGTTGGCCCAGCTGTGGAGCGAGGCCAGCGAGCGGCCGTCGGCGTTTATCGAGGAAGCCTGGCTGGCCCGGCAACAAATCCTCAACGGCTCCCTGGCCGGGGATTTTGAAAGCGTGGCCCAGGCCCTGCTGCAAGTGGCCCGCGCAGATGTGATGAGCCGTGACCTGACCCTGGGCGCGATCCGCCGCGCCTTGCAGGAGCTGATCGTACACTTCCCGGTGTACCGCACCTACATCAGCGCCTGTGGCCGCAGCGCCGCTGACGAGGCGCTGTTCCAGCAGGCCCTGGCCGGTGCCCGTGGGACTTTGAGCGAAGCCGACTGGCCAGTGCTCGACTACCTGCAACAGTGGCTCGGCGGCCAACTCTGGCGCGAACGCCCGGTGGGGCAGCCGCGCAAGATCCTCAAGCATGCCTGCGTGCGTTTCCAGCAACTGACCTCGCCGGCAGCCGCCAAGGCCGTGGAAGACACCGCTTTCTATCGCTCGGCAGTGCTGCTCTCGCGCAATGACGTGGGTTTCAGTACCGAACAGTTCAGCGCGCCCCTGGCCGAGTTCCATGCCGCCAACCAGCAGCGCCTGCAGACCTTCCCCGATAACCTGCTGGCCACCGCCACCCATGACCACAAACGCGGCGAAGACAGCCGAGCGCGCCTGGCGGTGCTCAGCGAGTGCGCGCCCTGGTATGCCGAGCAGGTGCAACAGTGGCGCAGGCTGGCGGCGCCCTTGCGCGATGATCCGGCCATCCCCTCGGCCGGTGATGAGCTGATCCTGTATCAGGTGCTGCTGGGCAGTTGGCCCCTGGACCTGGGCATTGAGAACACCGACGACTATCAGCAGCGCCTCTGGCAGTGGCAGCAAAAAGCCCTGCGCGAAGCCAAGCTGCACAGCAGCTGGAGCGCCCCCAACGATATTTATGAGCAAGGTGTCGAAGCCTTCCTCAGGCGCTTGTTGCTCGAGCCCGTTGGTCTGACCTTGCGCACCGCGATCCACGCGGCGGCCGAGGCCATCGCCCCCGCCGGCGCGTTGAACGGGCTGGCGCAATCCTTGCTGCGCAACACCGTGCCAGGCGTGCCGGACCTGTACCAGGGCGACGAATTCTGGGACTTGAGCCTGGTGGATCCGGACAACCGGCGGCCGGTGGATTTCAATGCCCGGCAACAGGCATTGGCGGCAGCACCCGGCGCCTTGCTTGAGCGCTGGCGTGACGGGCACTTGAAGCAGGCGCTGATTGCCCAGGTGTTGAACCTGCGCAAGGCCTACCCGTTGTTGTTTGCCAGGGGACGCTATGTACCGCTGCAAGTGCTGGGCCGGCATGCCCAACGGATTGTCGCCTTCAGCCGCGAATATCAAGGCCAGTGGCTGTTGGTGGTGGTGCCACGCTGGACCCACGCTCTGCTTGAAAACAGCGCCCAGCCCCGGGTGGATGCGCAGGTTTGGGGCGATACCCGGATCACATTACCGTTCGACGCCACGCTGCAAAATTGGAAGGGACTTTTGCAAACAGGCGCAGTCACACCCAACAAGGAGCTACTGATCAGCGCTGCCCTGGGGGTACTCCCGGTAAATGTCTTTATCCATTCTGACGATCAAGAAAGCTGAAATTTTCTGTGAGGAGCATTGCGATGAGCACCGAAGACAAACGCGTTCGTGAATTCGCGTATCAGATATGGGAGTCCGAAGGTAAACCTGAGGGCCAGGAAGCCCGTCATTGGGAAATGGCCCGCAAGCTGGCCGAAGCCGAGGCCCTGACTCCGAGTAAACCCAAGACCGGCACCAAGGCCAAGGCAAAGCCGGCCGCGGAAAAACCGGCGGTCGCCAAAAAGCCACGGGCGGCGCGTAAGCCTGCCGGCTGATCCACCTTCCCACAGGAGCCGGCCACCGGCTCCTGCAGCACACTCAACGATTGATCTGACCTGATGTCAGCACGGCCCCGTTCGGCCTGAAAAACCCTGCAGGAGCAACACCATGAGCAAGACACCCGCTACCGAGCCATCGCGCATTCGTGAAGGCTTGCCCTTCCCCCTCGGCGCGACCTGGGATGGTCTGGGGGTCAATTTCGCGCTGTTCTCGGCCAACGCCACCAAGGTTGAGTTGTGCCTGTTCGACGATACCGGCGAAGTCGAGCTGGAACGTATCGAGCTGCCGGAATACACCGACGAGACCTTCCACGGCTACTTGCCCGATGCCCACCCCGGGCTGATCTATGGCTACCGGGTATACGGGGCCTACGATCCCGCCAACGGCCATCGCTTCAACCACCATAAATTGCTGATCGACCCCTATGCCAAGCAATTGGTGGGCGAGCTCAAATGGTCCGAAGCGTTGTTTGGCTACACCATCGGTCACCCGGATGCCGACCTGAGTTTCGATGAGCGCGACAGCGCACCCTTCGTGCCCAAATGCAAAGTCATCGACCCAGCCCATACCTGGGGCAACGACCAGCCGGTGCGCACCCCGTGGGACCGCACGATCATCTACGAAACCCATCTGCGCGGCATCAGCATGCGCCATCCTTCGGTCCCTGAAGCGGTGCGCGGCACCTGCGCCGGGTTGATGGTGGACGATGTGCTCAAGCACATCCGCCAACTGGGGGTGTCCTCGGTGGAGTTGCTGCCGGTGCATGCCTTCGTCAATGACCAGCATTTGCTGCAAAAAGGCATGACCAACTACTGGGGTTACAACAGCATCGCCTTCTTTGCCCCCGACCCGCGCTACCTGGCCAGCGGCAAGATCGCCGAGTTCAAGGAAATGGTCGCGCACCTGCACGAGGCCAAGCTGGAAGTGATCCTCGATGTGGTCTACAACCACACCGCCGAAGGCAACGAGCAAGGCCCGACCCTGTCGATGCGCGGCATCGACAACGCCTCCTACTACCGCCTGATGCCTGACGACAAGCGCTTCTATATCAATGACTCGGGCACCGGCAACACCCTGGACCTGAGTCACCCTTGCGTACTGCAAATGGTCACCGACTCCCTGCGTTACTGGGCCACCGAGATGCATGTGGATGGCTTCCGCTTTGACCTGGCGACCATCCTCGGGCGTTATCACGACGGTTTCGACGAGCGTCACAGCTTCCTTGTGGCCTGCCGCCAGGACCCGGTGCTGCGCCAGGTAAAAATGATCGCCGAGCCTTGGGATGTGGGCCCCGGCGGTTATCAGGTGGGCAACTTCCCGCCGGGCTGGGTGGAGTGGAATGACCGTTTCCGCGACACCGTGCGCGCGTTCTGGAAAGGCGATGACGGCCAGTTGGCGGACTTTGCCGGGCGCATGACCGCCTCCGGCGAAATGTTCAACCAGCGCGGGCGCCGCCCCTACAGCTCGGTGAACTTCATCACCGCCCACGACGGCTTCACCCTGCATGACCTGGTGTCCTACAACGACAAGCACAACGAAGCCAACGACGAGAACAACCAGGACGGCAGCAATAACAACCTGTCGTGGAACCACGGCGTCGAAGGACCGACCGAAGACCCGGAGATCAACGCGCTGCGCCTGCGCCAGATGCGCAACTTCTTCGCCACCCTGCTGCTGGCCCAGGGCACGCCGATGCTGGTGGCCGGGGATGAGTTCGCCCGCACCCAGCACGGCAATAACAACGCCTACTGCCAGGACAGCGAAATCGGCTGGGTCAACTGGGAGCTGGATGAGGATGGCAAGTCCCTGCTCAAGTTCGTCAAACGCCTGATCAAGTTGCGCTTGGCCTACCCCATCCTGCGTCGCGGGCGCTTCCTGGTGGGCGACTATAACGAGGACATCGGGGTCAAGGACGTGACCTGGCTGGCCCCCGATGGCAATGAAATGACCATCGAGCAATGGGAAGACAGCCAGGGCCGTTGCCTGGGCATGTTGATGGATGGGCGCGCCCAGGAAACCGGGATCCGCCGGCCGGGGGCCGATGCTACGCTGCTGTTGGTGGTCAATGCGCACCATGACCTGGTGAACTTCCGCTTGCCCCAGGTGCCGGATGGCGGTTTCTGGACCTGCATGGTCGATACCAACCAGCCGGCCGTGCGCGGCCAGGAACGTTTCGATTTTGACCATGAATATGCCGTGACCGGGCGCTCGCTGCTGCTGTTCGAGCTGCAACACGAGGAAGAGGTGTGAAATGGATTTACACGGGTTCCTGCAACGCAATCGTAAGGGTCTGGCCGATACCGAGGGCCTTGGTCAGACCCTGAGCGCCATGGTGGCGGCTGGCCTGGATCAATTGCCATTGCCGGGTGGCGGGCAGACCCTGCTGCGCTTCAGCCTGCTGGCCCAGGTGGCCGGGCACAACCTGAGCCTGTGCAAGCTGTTCGAAGGGCACACCGACGCGCTGGCAATCATGGCCGACCTCAACAGCGCGGCGCCGCCGGCGGGCAGCACCTGGGGCATGTGGGCCGCCGAACCGCCGACGGCACGGGTGCAGGTCAGGCGTGAGGGCTCGCAGTACCTGCTGCATGGCCGCAAGGCCTGGTGTTCCGGGGCCGGGGTGGTCAGCCACGGGTTATTGACCGCCTGGGATGCGCAGGAGCGCCAGCAGTTGGTCGCGGTGTCAATGGACCAGCCGGGGGTAACTGTGACCGCCGAAGGCTGGAACGCCGTGGGCATGGGCGCTTGCGCGAGTGTCGATGTGACGTTCGAGAACGCCGTGGCGCTGGCCGTAGGCGCCCCAGGGGATTACCTGCAACGCCCCGGCTTCTGGCACGGCGGGGTTGGTATTGCCGCCTGTTGGTACGGCGCGGCGCAGCGCTTGGCCGAGGCCCTGCGTGAACACTGCGACCAACGCGAAGAGCCGCATGCGCTGGCGCATCTGGGCGCGGTGGACATGGCCTTGTACGCGGCCGCTACGGTGCTGCGCACGGCTGCGCGGCAAATCGACGATCAGCCCCAGGCCAATGCCCAACTGCTGGCACGCCGCGCGCGGGCGGTGATTGAGGCGGCGGCCAACCAAGTCATCCATCACACAGGCCGGGCTTTGGGCGCCGGGCCTTACTGCAAGGATGAACACTTCGCCCGGCTGATGGCCGACTTGCCGGTGTACTTGCGCCAAAGCCATGCCGAGCGTGACCTGGCGGCCCTTGGCAAGCAGGTGGCGATCCAGTCCGGAGGGACGTGGCAATTATGAAAGCCAACCCCATTGTCGGCCAAGGCACCCCGCTGCGGGCCTGGCAAGGTTCAGCCCGGGTCGCCGGCCTGCCCGAGGTCAATGTGGCGCAATTGGTGCCTGATGGTTGCCGCGCCGTGATAATCGCGCCCCATCCGGATGATGAAGTGCTCGGCTGCGGCGGCCTGTTGCAAGGCTTGGCCGCGCTGGGCCGCGAACTGCTGCTGATCTCGGTGACGGATGGCTGTGCCAGCCACCCCGGCTCGCCCCGTTGGCCGCAGCAGCGTTTGCGCGAGGTGCGCCCGCAGGAGTCGGCCGAGGCCTTGCAGCGCCTGGGTTGGCATCAGCAACGCCTGACCTGGCTGCGCGGCGGTTTTAGCGACAGTCAGGTGCAGGCCCGGGAATCGGCGCTGACTGAATTTATCCAGCGGCACCTGCAACCGGACGATGTGGTGTTCACCACCTGGCGCGAAGACGGGCATTGCGACCACGAAGCGGTAGGCCGCGCCAGTGCCCAGGCGGCCTTGGCGGTCGGTGCGCGCTTGATTGAACTGCCGGTGTGGACGTGGCATTGGGCAACCCCCGAAGACCCACGGGTGCCGTGGCAGCGCGCACGCAAGATTGCCCTGGCGCCCGCCGTCGTCGCGCGCAAGCGTCATGCCCTGCACGCCTTCACCAGCCAGCTGGAAGGCGACCCCCAGATCGACTTGCCGCCCGTCTTGCCGCCCCACGTGCTGGAGCGGCTGTTACAACCTTTTGAAGTGGTGTTTGTATGAGTGTGGCCACGGCTTACTTCGACCAATTGTTTGTGGATAATGACGATCCCTGGGCCTTCCGCCAGCGCTGGTACGAGCAGCGCAAGCGCGCCTTGACCCTGGGACTGCTGACCAAGCCCCGCTATGCCTCGATTTTCGAACCCGGCTGCGCCAATGGCGAGTTGAGCGCCGAACTGGCGCCACGTTGCGCGCGTCTGCTGTGCTGCGACACCGCCGCTGCCGCAGTGAGCCTGGCGCAAGCGCGCCTGCAAGGGTTCGCCCATGCCCAGGTCGAGCAACGTCGCTTGCCTGCCCAATGGCCGGGCGGCAGGTTCGAACTGATCGTGCTGAGCGAGTGGTGCTATTACCTCGACCATGACGACCTGTGCCTGCTCGTCGAGCAGATCCTGGCCGCGCTGACCGACGATGGCCAGGTCCTGGCCTGTCACTGGCGCCCGGCTATCGACGGTTGCCCGCAAACTGCGGAACAGGTCCACCAGGTGTTGCACCAACGCCTGGGTATGTCCCGCCTGGCGCAGGTGGCTGACAGTGATTTCCTACTCGACCTGTGGTCTCGCGAAAGCGCCTCGGTCGCCCATCTCGAGGGCTTGCGATGATCGGCATTCTGATCCCGGTGCATAACGAAGAGGCGCTGCTGCCTGAATGTCTGAAGGCCGCGTTGATCGCCGCCAGCCATCCCGGGTTGCTCGGTGAAGAAGTGCAGATACTGGTGGTGCTCGACAGTTGTACCGACCGCAGTGCGGCCATTGCCGAGACGTTCGGCGTACACAGCCTGAGCGTCGAGGCGCGCAATGTCGGCCAGGTGCGGGGCATGGGCGCTCGGCACCTGCTTAACAATGGCGCCCGCTGGATCTCCTGTACCGATGCCGACAGTCGTGTTGCCACCGATTGGCTGGTGGCGCAACTGGCGCTGGGCGTGGATGCGGTGTGCGGCACCGTCACGGTGGACGCCTGGAGCGATGGTTTCGACCAGGCGGCGCAGATCCGCTATCACCAGTCCTACCAGGCCTGTGACGGGCATCGGCACATCCATGGGGCCAATCTGGGGGTCAGCGCTGGCGCCTATGTGCGGGCTGGCGGGTTCGAGCCCCTGCCCTGTCATGAAGATGTGCAACTGGTACGCCAGTTGGAGCGTTGCGGCGCAACCATTGCCTGGAGCCACGCGCCCCAGGTCATTACCAGTGCGCGCCTGGAGTGCCGTGCGCAAGGCGGATTTGGCGACTATTTGAAGGGGCTGATGCAGCCTTCCTGAAATAAATACGATTTTACCCGGCCGGAGCGCGACGAATCCCCGCCAATGAACAATACTCAGGTATGGCAATCCAGGATTCGGAACGCCAGCGTGCCGTACGGGCCTGGCGCCTGCGCGACAAAAAGGAGAGTCGACCCGTCAACGGGATACGACCTGCATCAAACGGACAAGGACGTGACATTGATCAAACCCGCCCCCCTGCACGACGGGCGCCGCGTGCCGGCGCAAATCTGGAACAGTGCGCCTCAGCTGGCGCAAATCCCGACCATCAGCCCTTCTCTGCTGGTGCCCCCAGGCTCACGCGTGGTGGTAGTTGCTCCGCATCCTGGGGACGAAGTGCTGGCCTGCGGCGGTTTGCTGCAGCTGTTCAGTGCCCTGGACTACCCTCTGAAGTTGATCTCGATCACCGACGGCAGTGCCAGCCATCCGGGCTCCAACCAATGGTCGGCGCAACGCCTGAGCGTGTTCCGGCCCCAGGAAAGTGTCGAGGCCCTGCGCCGCCTGGGCTTGCCCTTGCACAGCCTGAAATGGATCCGTGGTGGCTTTTGCGACAACGCCCTGGCCGCCCACGAACAGCCCTTGAGCCAGTTTATTGCGCGTTACCTGCAACCCGGCGATGTGGTGTTTACCACTTGGCGCAATGATGGCAATGACGACCACGATGCGGTTGGTCGTGCCACCGCCATCGCCTGTGCGCTGACGGGCGCGCGCCTGCTGGAGTTGCCGATCTGGGCCTGGCACTGGCCCGCCCGCGAAGCCGGGCGCATGCCCTGGCAGTGCGCGCGCAAGGTGCGCCTCGACACCTGGAGCGTGGCGCGCAAACGCCATGCCGCCCACGCCTACGCCAGTCAGTTGCTCGGCGACCCGCTGATCGGCCTGGCGCCCATGCTGCCACCGGTGTTGCTGGAGCGTATGCGTGAGCCCTATGAGATCGTGTTCCTGTGACACAGGTCTATACCTGTTAATTCTGACAGTGGCGGCCCTTCCCGGCGGTTGCTAACGTGGAACCAGCACTGCACAGGTTCAGGTGCAGTCGAGATAGCCATGCCAACCCCTTGCATTGGCGATGTTTTACGAAACAGGAAACCGGTTGTCCCTTATCGTTATCGTGCTTTTTTGCGTTGTCATGGTCCGGACCGTGCCTGCCCTTGGGGGCGGCGGGACGTCATCTTCCATCGAGCGAGGATAGATCATGAGCACACGGCGATATGTGCGGCGGTACCTGGGCGCCTGGCTAACCAGCGCGGCCCTGATGGGGACCTTCCCGCCAGCCACCTATGCGGCCTGTACCCCGGTGATCACTGCGGGTGACGACACCACCCTCTGCGACAGTGGCACAGCACCCGGTTTTACCGACCTCAATGGCAATAACACCCTCAGTCTTCCCAGCGGTGGTAATGGCGCGATCACCGGCACTGTCACGTTTGGCGACGGCCATGATCAGGTGCAAGCCCAGTCAGGCAGCATGGGCGCCTTGAACATGGGCCATGGCGCGAATATTTTCCGCGCGGACCTCAATGCGGTCGTGGGTGCAGTGACCCAGGGCGATGGTGCCGACACGGTGCAGATCAGCGGCGGCACCGTGGGCGCGATCAATCAGGGCAACGGCATCGACAACTATGCGCAAAGCGGCGGGCGCGTGGCCAGCGTGGCCCAGGGCGATGGCCGCGATACGTTCTATATGAGCGGTGGCGAGATCGTCGGGGCATTCGAGGATGGCGACGTGGCCACCCAATCCGCCGGCACCATCGGCCGGGTGGATATGAAGCTCGACAACAACTTCTACACCCTGCTCGGCGGGCGGATCAACGGCAACCTGGTGACTGGCTTTGGCTTGGACACCATCGCTGTTTCCGGGGGGTATATCGGCGGCAACGTCAGTGTCAGCGGTGGCGACGACCTGTTCACCCTGACCGGCGGCGTGGTCAATGGGCAGGTGCTGATGAGCTTCGGCAACGATCAGTTCAACTGGATCGGGGCAGGCACGATCAATTCAGCGGTCAATATGGGCGCGGATAACGACAGGGCATTGCTGCAAAACCTGACACAGGCCCTGCTCTCTTCCACGCCCCTGGTCGATGGCGGCGTGGGCACCGACACCCTGGTCTTCGATAACACCCAGGCAGCCACCGCAGAACGCTACGTCAACTGGGAAACGGTCAACCTGGACAACGGCTCGCGCTTTACCTTGGCGCAGGATTTCAAACTGGGGGATAGCGGCAGCGGTACCGGCAGCTTGAATATCGACGGCAGCAGTGTGCTGCTGGTCAGTCAGGGGGCCATCAGCCCATTCACGGCCGGCCAGTTGGCAAGCCTCAACAACAGCGGCCTGATCGACATGACAACCGGCAGTACCGGCGCCACCGACAGCCTGACGGTAAATGGCACCTACACCGGCAACAACGGGCAGATGGCGCTGCAAAGTGTGTTGGCCGGCGATGGTGCCGCCAGTGACAAACTGGTGGTGAACCAGGGCTCTCTACTGGGCACCACGACCCTCAACGTCAGCAATCTGGGCGGGGCCGGCGCCGAGACCTTGAGCAACGGCATCCAGGTGGTCGAAGCGCGCAACGGTGCGACGGGCAGCGACCGGGCCTTCAGCCTGGCAGGCGGTTCGGTGTCCGCCGGGGCCTTTGAGTACTTCCTGTTCAAGGGCGGTGTCAGTGCCGGCTCCGAACAACAGTGGTACCTGCGCTCAGCCATTGTCGCGCCTCCCCTGCCCGAGCCGGAGCAGCCCCCGGTGCCGTTGCCGGTGCCTGGCGAAGGCACGCCGGTTGACTTGCCAACGCCGGTGCCCGGTGAACCGCCGATCCCGATCTACCGCCCCGAGGTACCGGTGTATTCGACGCTGTTTCCGGCGGCGCAGCAGACCGTCCGGGCCATGCTCGGGACCTACCACGAACGCATGGGCGATCAGAGTCGCCAGACCGCCACCGGCTCATTCCCGGCAGGCTGGGGCCGGGTTTACGGCAGCAGTAGCCGCCAGACCTACGCCGGCACGGTCAACCCACGGTTGGACGGTTCGGTCAGCGGCTTCCAGGTGGGCAGCGATGTCCATGCCTGGACCACTGGCAATGGCCAGACCCAGCGGCTGGGCTTCTTCGTCGGGCATAGCCGCCTGAGGGGTAATGTCGATGGGTTCAACCGCGGATGGCAGCACCTGGATGCTGGCAACACCACATTACGCGGCGACAGCCTGGGCCTGTATTGGACGTTGCTCGACCCGTATGGCTGGTACGTCGATGTGGTGCTGATGGGCACCCGCCTCAATGGCAGCAGCGAATCCGATCGGGGGCTCAAGCTCAAGACCAAAGGTCACGATGTGCTGGGCTCGGTAGAAGCCGGCATACCGCTGCAGGTCGGGCAACACTGGGTGTTGGAGCCGCAGGTGCAACTGATCGCCAATAAAACCAGGCTCGATAGCCAGAATGATGGGGTGTCCAAGGTCGGGTTTTCCGCGGACACCGCCATCACCACCCGGCTCGGGGCCCGATTGCGCGGCAGCTATACCCTGGCCGCGATGCCAGTCCAGCCCTATATCCGCACCAACCTCTGGCACGGTGCATCCGGGACCCATCGTGTGCGATTCAATGACGCCACGGACATTGATACCGAGCAGAAATCCACCACCCTGGACCTGAGTGCCGGCGCCACGCTGCAGGTTTCCAGCAGTGTCAGCGTGTATGGCGAGGTGGGTTATGCGCGCAACCTCGACAGCAATGCACTGGATGGGCGCAAGGGCACCCTGGGCCTCAGGATGGAGTTTTAGCGCAACGGATTATTGGAACACCTGGGCTTCACCATCGACGGTGGCGCTTATCCAGCGTGGGTCCATGGGGTCGCTCCACACCGAGCGCGGCGGCGTTCCTCCATCGCTGATCAGGATGCGTCTGCCAGACTGGCTCCACTCCTGCATCCGCGCCTTGAACTGGGCCGGGTAGTCTGCCGCCCGGCAGGTGATACCGGCCCAGGGGTCGACGACCCATGCCTGATCCCACTCCGGCCCCACAAACCCTTTACTGCGGGGCTGGCCCGGGGGCCCGCCGACGACCGCGAAGGTATGTCCTTTGACTTGCGCGATACGGGCATTGCCGCCACTGGCATTGATCGTATCAACGGCGACCTTGGCCATCTGGTCACAATTGCCGGCGCCGGTCTTCAGGACCATTTCGGAATAATTGGGCGCCCCCGTGCGGGTGTACAGCCAACCCACCACTTCTGTGGCCGTGGCGTTGCGCGTGGCCTCACCGGCAAGCCCGGGCACCTGTTGATTGGCTGAGCGAATGCCCGTGGCCTGAAACTGCTCGTCTACCGCTTTTCTCGCACCTTCTGCATACACGCGGTTCTGTTGTTCAGCCGGCAACTGGGCGAAGTCAGCAGGCTTGTTGATCGGCGCCAGGCGGATCGGTTTGGCCGCCACTACCACATGTCCGGGGTTGTTTCCCGATGCGTACACCGCCATCAGGACTTCGCGTTGTTTCTCGGGGGACAGACCCTGCAGTACGCTGGCAAGGTGGTTGATTTCGGCAGGTGACATAGGCTCGTCGGCGACGATTTTCTTGATCAGCGTCTCCAGGCTGGGCAGTACCACCAACTGATTGTCCGGGAGCCCCTGCGCCGCGAAACCGTAGATATCCTTGTATTGGTCGTAGAACTTGATGAATTCGACATCCAGCGCATCACTGCGGGTCATCCGGTGAAAATCCAGTTGCCCGTTGCCTGTCAGCTCAGCGTAATAGTGCACGCCAGTATCAGCCTCGACCACCACGTACTGGTGGCCATTATGGTTGACCTTGACCCCCCTGATGACACGCTGGTCATTACTCAGGTCGCTGATCGCATCCATCTTGACCACCACCGTTTCCTGGTTGATCGCCCGGGGCACACCAAAATCGTCATAGCCAAAATCCGCTTCGTTGACCACGCTGCCGGTCGTGCGAGGTTTGTAGGTCACAGGTCCTACACTCGCCATCGGTAGCAGCTCCTGGTTGCCCGCCTCATTGACGCGGTAACGACGGTGCTCATGGATGACCGTGCGCGGCCCTTTTCCTGGGCCGGCCCGCGGGATCAGTCGGCGATGCTCGAGTGCTTGTGCGTCCTGAAAGACCGGCGTGCCTCCTGGCTCGATCTGTTTGGTGTAGCACAGGTCATTCAGGTCCCGCTTGGATCGCCGGCCCCCGCCGCCACAGCTCATCACCAAACCTTCAAGCGGCTCGGTATCCTCCGGGCCGCCCAGTTTGATCAGGCTGTCGGGCTTTTTCGGGTTATAGCGATAGACATCATCACCGATAACCAGGTCGCTGTACGTGTGCCGATGCAGGACTCGGACCTGGTCACTGGAGAGGCCTTCGGGGACCCGCAAGGTCAGGCCCTGCGCGACGGGCCTGGGGGTCAGGGGGATCTTCGGGGTAATGTCGTAGCGGCCTCTGCCGGGCAGTTTAAGGAAGCCGGATTGCTTGACCTTGGCAATACCGGCCTGAAGATTGCTCAGGCCCGCGCGCCCAGACTTCATGAGCCTG
Source organism: Pseudomonas sp. FP818 (assembly GCF_030687335.1). Lineage (NCBI taxonomy): Bacteria > Pseudomonadati > Pseudomonadota > Gammaproteobacteria > Pseudomonadales > Pseudomonadaceae > Pseudomonas > Pseudomonas sp. FP818. The sequence continues at coordinate 2,980,620 of NZ_CP117427.1, forward strand.
CCCCCCAGGCCATTGATCGCGGGCATCACCGGGTCAAGCGGGTTGAGATTGTGCGCCACGGAAACCGCGAACTTCTTCACCAGGGGCAGAAATTTTGGCAGCAGTGCCCTTACGCCAATCTTGCCGGCCGTGGACAGGAGGCGCACCGAGCCCGCGGCAAACTTGCCCGCCGGCCCGGCGAAGGTCAGCAGGCCGTCGACCACCAGATCCTTGATGCCCTCCTTGGTATTGCCTTTGACCAGGTTTTCGATGCCACTCCAGAACGGAACAACCATCTGACCGACGCCTTTGACCCGATCCCAAAAGGCGTCGTCGTTTTTATGGGCTGCGCTTTCCCGGGCCGGGTCCGACTCCGCCCACTGCTTGAGCGTGGTTTCATCGACATAAAACAGATCCGTGGTAATGGCCTTGGCGATCTCCACTGAGCGTTCGGACGCCAGGGTGTGCGGCACCGCACCTGTCGATGGATTGCTCGCCGCTGAAAAGTGCGCGAGCTGTTGCGGTACCACGATGGAAAAGCTCTTGGGTTTGGGGCCTTTGCCGGCCTTGTAATCCGTCCACTGTTGCTTGAACTCGGCCCTGCTGTCGGGGCGGGTGTGGCGGACTACCAGCTCTTCAGAAGGCTCACCCTCAGCGGAATGGTCAATTGAAATGAAATCCTTGCCATAGCGTTTATCGGTGGGGTTGTAGGACTCCAGGATCGGCTTCAAGTCGTCGCGCCGCCGGGCGATACCCTTGACCGGATTCACTTCGTAGTAGCTTGTCTCGCCCTTGTATTTGGCTTTGAGAATAAACGCCGGGCGTGTGACAGCGGCCTTTTTCTCCTCGGCGGTTTCATTGGGGCTGCCGGGTTTTGTCCGCAGGGCATACAGCGTTACGTCACCCCGTTCAATCGCCTCGCGGTCCTTTAGCGGCAACTGGGTCAACTGGCTGCGGACAAGCGTTCCGTAGGCGACCTTGGTATCGGCCAGGTATTTGTCAAACGCCCCCTGGAACTGGCCTTCATCATAAACAGGGTATTGATAGTTGACGTCCGAGGGGGTGATTTTCTCACCACTCATGTGCCTGTACAGAGCAAAAACAGGACTGATCAGGCTCAGCACCTCGGTCCGGGAAGTGCCCTTCTGCATCCGTTCGAAATAGTCTTTGCGCATCGGCACATCGGCCGCCATCTGTTGGGTTGCCGCGACCACGCTATCGATATGGGCGTCCAGTGCAGTGGCTGCCTTATTTATATCTTCCTGCGAATAGCTTTCCTTCTGTGGGAGCACCCCTTGCGTCACCGCCCACGCCAGAACCGCCGGGGTACGGGTCGAGGTTATGAGCGCCCACTCACCGTCCGTTGTAGCTTGCTCGCTGAGCTTGCCAGGCAGATCGACCAGTTGTTGAAAGCCCATGCGCCGCGACGAGCCCGGCGCGATCGTTTCAGCCAGACTGACGCCTTGCTGGAAGTTCACCCACACCGCCGACCCTCGGTAAGGTAGATCCGCTGGCGTATCACGCACGGCAAAGTCGGGCGGGAACAGGGGTTGCAGAATATAGGCCGCCAGATGGGCCTGATCCCCGGAAAGCTGCCGTGAATCGACCAGGTGTTTCCTGAACGCGGACTTTATCGACGGGTAGCTTTGGCCCCACTGGTCACTCGAGGCCAGATTAAAGCCGGCAACCTGCCCGGGTTGGCGCGTCTGCAGCGGGTCCAGGCTCAAGGCCAGGGCCTTGAGCAACAGCTTGACCTTGACTTCGGGCGTTATGACGCCATCGAGGGGGAACTCGGCCCCGCCCAGGGTTTTTAACAACTGCTGAACCCGTTCATTGGCCTTGGGCGATTTGAGTATCAGCTCCAGCACGGCGGCCGGCGTGCCCTGGGCTTTTTTCAGAGCCTGGGGTGGGAGGTCTTCGGTCAGCTGGCTGAGCAACGGTTTTTTGTACTTGGCCTCTTGCTCGGCAACCCAGGCCTGGATAGCGGGCTCATTGCGCTTGTCCAGCAAGCCATCCATGTCACTGGACGGATCACCCAGGCCCAGGCTGATTTCGCTACGCGCATCTTGCGCAGCGTCAATCGCCGCTTGCACCTGCTCCGGTGTCTTGGGGTTGGAGGGCACTATCCCGTAAAACGCGAGCATGTTATCCAGCCGATTGGTCCCCGGTTGGGTCGAGCCATTGGCGGGTATCAGCGGCGAGTCTTTGTTGAGAAACAAGCTTTTATTGACGACGGCATTCGGGGTTTGCAGCGCGTGCAGCACCCGCAGTATTTCGTCCAGATCACCGAGCTTTCCCCGCACGTGCACCTGGTGTGAGGGAGTCGCTAGCGCAGGCGGTTGCACCAGCGTCAGGCCGGCACTGCCTTCGCTGGGTGGTGGCGTGTCGGAGCGTGACAAGGTGGGAGCAGCAGGCGCAAATCGTGTGTTGAGGTGGACAGGCGTCATGATGGTTCGTCTCTGGCAGTGATACACAGGCACAGCGACGAAACGAAGGGGGACTGGGAAACTGCGCCTGATCGCTGACATCCTTGTGTGGCGCACACGTAAGAAAATGTTCCAGACGGTTTGGTAACAGCGTTGGTCAGGCCATCGTGGTCAAGCCACGATGGCCATGCGGCGCGCCTTTACTCCTGGCGCAGAATCAGTACCCCCAGTGGCGGCAGATTCAACGCCAGCGACACCGGCTGCCCATGGTGCGGCTCGGCGAGGGTGAACACTTCACCGCCGTTGCCGTAGTTGGAACCGGAATAGGTGTCGGCATCACTATTGATCACCTCCTTCCAACTGCCGGCAAACGGTACCCCCACCTTGTACGCCTCGCGGGGCACAGGGGTGAAGTTGGCCACCACCAGCACCGGCTTGCCGTCCTTGCTCCAGCGCAGCCAGGCATAGACGCTGTTGATTGCATCGTCGCCAATCAACCACTGGAAGCCTTGCGGTGCGTCGTCTTGCTCGTGCAGGGCCGGCTCTTCGCGGTACAGGCGATTGAGGTCGCCCACCAGTTTCTGCACACCCCGGTGTTCCGGGTACTGCAGCAGGTACCAATCCAGTTGCTGGTCGTGGTTCCACTCACGCCATTGACCAAACTCGCAGCCCATAAACAGCAGCTTCTTGCCCGGATGCATCCACATAAAGCTCAGGTAGGCCCGCAGGTTGGCGAATTTTTGCCACCTGTCGCCGGGCATTTTGTCGATCAGCGAGTGTTTGCCATGCACCACCTCATCATGGGAGATCGGCAGCACAAAACGCTCGGACCAGGCATACACCAGGCCGAAACTCAGCTCATTGTGATGATGGGCGCGGTACACCGGGTCCTGCTGGATGTAATGCAGCGAATCGTGCATCCAGCCCATGTTCCACTTGTAGTTGAACCCCAGGCCGCCCTGCTGGGTCGGCTGGCTGACGCCAGGCCAGGCGGTGGATTCCTCGGCGATTACCAGGGCGCCGGGAGCTTCCAGGGCCACTACATCGTTGAGGTGGCGCAGGAACTCAATGGCTTCGAGGTTCTCGCGCCCTCCGTGGCGGTTAGGCACCCACTCCCCGGCCTTGCGTGAGTAGTCGCGATACAGCATCGACGCCACCGCATCCACCCGCAGGCCATCAATATGGAAGTGCTTGAGCCAGTGCAATGCCGACGCCAGCATAAAACCATGGACCTCGGTACGCCCCAGGTTGTAGATCAGCGTGTCCCAGTCCTGATGAAAGCCTTCCAGCGGGTTGCCGTATTCGTACAGCGCGGTGCCGTCGAACTGGGCCAGGCCATGGGTATCGGTAGGAAAATGCGCCGGCACCCAGTCGAGAATGATGCCGATATCCGCCTGATGGCAGGCGTTGACGAACGCGCCAAACTCGTCGGGCGAACCAAAGCGTGCGCTGGGTGCAAATTGCGACAACGGCTGGTAACCCCAGGAACCACCGAACGGATGCTCCATGATCGGCATAAGTTCGATATGGGTGAAACCCAGTTGCTGCACATAGGGAATCAGCCGCTCCCCCAACTCGCGCCAGCCGTATTGGCGCGACACTTCGCCCAACTCGTCCAGCTCGCATTGCCAGGAACCGACGTGCAGTTCGTAGATTGACAGGGGCGCACTCGGCGCCTGGCGTTCGCCCCGGGTCTGCATCCAGGCTTCGTCCGACCACGCCACTTGCAATGGCGCGGCGACCTTCGACGCCGTGTCGGGCGGTAACTGGGTGGCCAGGGCCATGGGATCGGCCTTGAGCGGCAGGATCCCGGTGGCGCCGAGAATTTCGTATTTGTAGGCCGCGCCCGGTTGCAGGCGCGGGATAAAGATTTCCCAGACCCCGGCGGGATGCCGCAGGCGCATCGGGTGGCGGCGCCCGTCCCAGATATTGAAGTCGCCCACCACCGAGACCCGCCGGGCATTCGGCGCCCACACGGCAAAGCGCACGCCCTGGATACCATCGACGCTCGTCACTTGGGCGCCCAGGCAATTGCTCAACTCGCGGTGATTGCCTTCGGCAAACAGGTACAGGTCCATTTCCCCGAGCAACTGGCCGAAGCTGTAGGGGTCTTCGGTGATTTGCTCGCCGCCGGCCCACTGGATCTTCAGCAGGTAGCTTTGGCGTGTAGAGAAATGCCCGATAAACAAGCCGGGAACCGGGGTGGCATCCAGGCTGCCAAGCCCGTCGCCGCTGTCACGGGCCAGCACCTCAACACTCAAGGCCTCAGGCAGGAATGCGCGGATAACCTGGCCGCCCTGCTCATCGTCGTGGGGGCCGAGGAGCGCAAACGGATCCGGATGTTCGGCGCGCACCAGGGCTTCAATATCCTTGGGTGCCGGCATGACCGCGAATTTCGATTGCAGCGGTTCTTTATGTGTAAAGCTCATGATTTCTCCCACCGCTTGTGACACTAAGGATCAAATGTGGGAGCTGGCTTGCCAGCGCTGGCGCAGTGTCAGCTAACGCCGCCATCGTAGCCTGGCGACAGCTCGACAACTCCTACATTCGATCTGCTTTGTTTTGACGTACGCCTTTAACGCCCGTCCAGCAACCCGTGCAATCCGCGCAATGGCACTGCCAGCCAGGTCGGGCGGTTCTCTGCCTCGTAGGCCACTTCATACGCCGCCTTCTCCAGGCTGAACAATGCGAGAGCCGCTTCTGCTCCTTTGGCATCCTGCCAGTCATGCGCCAGTGTAGACGTAGCCTGTTGATACGCCTGGATAAATGCCTGGCGCGCTTCAGTCAGGTAGCGATCTACCACGCGTTGGCGCGAGGCATCGGTATCGGCCGAGTGATCCAGCCCTTGCCCTTGCACATTCAGGGCCATGGCGGCGGCGTAGTCGAACGAACGCAGTACGCCGCTGACGTCCTTGTACGGGCTGTGCTTGCCTCGGCGCTCGTGCAACGGCCGCGCGGGCTCGCCCTCGAAGTCGATCAGATAGGCATCGCCCTTGACCACCAGGACCTGGCCCAGGTGCAAATCCCCATGGACCCGGATGCGCAAGCCGCCCATCGTGGCTTTTGCCAAGGCCTGCACATGGCTGGCAATCGCCTTTTTCTGTGCCAGCAGTTGAGTGACCAACCCCTGGTCGGCGGGGTTCAATTGGTTTTGATGCTGTTTGAGCAGTTGCAATGCACGCTCGATCTGCGCGCCCACCTGCTTGGCCCAGCCCTGGCTGTCCTTGACGGTAGTGACTTCGGGCTGGAAGTCCGGGTTGGTGGTTGGCGCGGCCAGCACGTTGTGCATTTCCCCCAGCCGTTGCCCGAGCAGCCCGGCGAAATCCGCCAGTTCGCCGAGGGCGTTGTAGTGTTGTTCCTGTTCGGAAATCGCTTCGGCCAATTCATCGCGAATCGCCCGTTCCAGGTTGTTCTGGGTCCAGCCCCAGGCATCGCCCTGGTTGCTGAGATAGCCCTGGGCAATCATCAGCAGGTTGTCCTGGCCTTCGGCATCGCGGCGGATCACCGAACCCAGCAACGGCGAGATATGCGCGTAGCCGGCGGCGGTCAGGTAGGCGCCCATTTCCAGTTCCGGATGAATCCCGGTGCTGACCTTGCGGATCAACTTCAGCACCAGGCTTTCGCCGACCACCACCGAACTGTTGGACTGCTCGGCCGCCAGGTAGCGCACTTGCAACTGGTCGCCCAGGGGCAAGTCGGGCAATTGTGGGGTCGGCTCGAAACGAATCTCCCCATCGCTGCTGGTAAGCACGGTCTCGGCGCGCAGGCCCTCGATCACCGCGCGGATGAAGCTGTCGAGGCTGAACGCATCGGTGATCAGGCCCACCTGGCGCACCCGGCGTACCCGTGCCAGGGCCAGTTGCTGCGGCAAGGCGCTGCTGAACTGATCTTCGCCCAGCAGGCCGAAGGGCAACTGATAACGGCTGGTCTGCCCGCCGCTGGTCACTTCAATCTCACTGAGCAGCACCGGATGCTGGGCATCGCCAAAGCGCACGCCATAGGCGATATGCACGCGGTCGATGGTTGAGTCCTTATTGGCGAACCAACGCCGATTGGCCAGCCAGCTGGGCAGTGAAGTCTGCTCCAGAGTGGTGCGGCACGGCGCTTCGAGCAATTCTTCGAGGCGTTTTTTCAAGACCAGGGTGGTGAAGTCCGGCAGACTCTGGGCCGGCTCCACATGCCAGCTGGGCATCTGGTTTTCCGCGGCCAACACAAACCAATAGAAGCCGTAGGGTGCCAGGGTCAGCAGGAAATTCAGCTGACCGATGGGCGGGAAGGCATTGCCGCCGAGCATTTCCACCGGAACCATGCCGGCAAAGGCCGACAGGTCCAACTCCGCCGCCTGGGCGGTACGCGACACGTTGGCCACACACAGGATGATTTCCTGTTTGCCGTCGACGCCGGTGTACTCGCGGGTGTAAGCGAGGATCCGGCGGTTGCTCGGCGAGAGCATTTTCAGGGTGCCGCGCCCGAACGCCTTGGACTGCTTGCGGATCGCCAGCATGCGCCGCGTCCAGTTCAGGAGGGAATGGGGGTCCTGGGCCTGGGTTTCGACGTTGACCGACTGGTAGCCGTAGAGCGGGTCCATGATCGGCGGCAGTACCAGGCTGGCCGGGTCGGCGCGGGAAAAACCACCGTTACGGTCGATGGACCATTGCATCGGCGTGCGTACGCCGTCGCGGTCGCCCAGGTAGATATTGTCGCCCATGCCAATTTCATCACCGTAATACAGGGTCGGTGTGCCAGGCATGGACAGCAACAGGCTGTTGAGCAGCTCGATGCGGCGGCGGTCGCGCTCCATCAAGGGCGCCAGGCGTCGGCGAATCCCCAGGTTGATGCGCGCGCGGCGATCGGCGGCGTAGTAGTTCCACAGGTAATCGCGCTCCTTGTCGGTGACCATTTCCAGGGTCAGCTCATCATGGTTGCGCAGGAAAATCGCCCATTGGCAGTTCGCGGGAATTTCCGGGGTCTGGCGCAGAATATCGGTGATCGGGAAGCGATCTTCCTGGGCCAGGGCCATGTACATACGCGGCATCAGCGGGAAATGGAAGGCCATATGGCATTCGTCGCCGTCGTCGCCCTTCTGGTCGCCAAAGTACAGCTGGGTATCTTCCGGCCATTGGTTGGCTTCGGCCAGCAGCATGCGGTCGGGGTAGTTGGCGTCGATTTCGGCACGGATCTGCTTGAGCACATCGTGGGTTTCGGGAAGGTTTTCGTTGTTGGTGCCGTCGCGCTCGATCAGGTAAGGAATCGCGTCCAGGCGAAGGCCGTCGATGCCCATGTCCAGCCAGTAGCGCATCACCGACAGCACGGCCTTCATGACTTGCGGGTTGTCGAAGTTGAGGTCCGGCTGGTGGGAATAGAAGCGGTGCCAGAAGTACTGGCCGGCGACCGGGTCCCAGGTCCAGTTGGACTTTTCGGTGTCGAGGAAAATGATGCGGGTGCCGTCGTATTTCTGGTCGTCATCGGACCACACGTAGAAGTCCCGGGCACTGGAGCCAGGCTTGGCCTTGCGCGCGCGCTGGAACCACGGATGCTGGTCCGAGGTGTGGTTGATCACCAGCTCCGTAATCACCCGCAGCCCGCGCTTGTGCGCCTCGGCGATAAAACGCTTGGCGTCGGCCATGGTCCCGTAGTCGCTGTGCACACCACGGTATTCGGCAATGTCATAGCCGTCGTCACGGCGTGGCGAAGGGTAGAACGGCAGCAGCCAGATGGTGTTCACGCCCAGGTCGGCGATGTAGTCGAGTTTGGCGATCAGCCCGGGGAAATCCCCGATGCCGTCGTTATTGGAGTCGAAATAGGATTTGACGTGAACCTGGTAAATCACCGCGTCCTTGTACCAGAGCGGGTCTTTGATAAAGGTGGCAGCCTTGGGTTTCTTCGCCATTGGAAACTCCTGGAAAATTCAAGAAAACTTACAGACTGGACTGGATCAATGTGTGCGGGCTTGCCCGCTCCCACAGTTGATCTGCATCCGACTCAAGACTGGGTTACGCGCCAGATGCCAAATGGCATATGGGGCTCGATGCGCATCCATTGGATCTTGCCGTACCAGGTCCAGCGATGGCCGTTCATCAGGTCTTCGCCCTGCACTTGGGCGTCGTCCGGCAGGCCCATCTCCCACAACGGCAGCTCGAAATGCGCCTCCTGGGCGTTGAACGGGTCGAGGTTGACGGCGACCAGGATGAAGTTGCTGCCATCCTCGCTGCGCTTGCCGAAGTACAGGATGTGGTCGTTGAACGCGTTGTAGAGCGTCAGGCCCAAGTGTGTCTGCAGTGCCGGGTTTTGCCGGCGGATGCGGTTGAGTTGGGCAATCTCGGCAATGATGTTGCCGGGGGCACTGAAGTCCCGGGGGCGGATCTCGTACTTTTCCGAGTCCAGGTACTCTTCCTTGCCCGGCACCGGCGCGCTTTCACACAGCTCAAAACCCGAGTACATGCCCCATAGGCCCGAGCCCATGGTGGCCAGCGCGGCACGGATCAAAAAGCCGGGGCGCCCGGACTCATGCAGAAAGCCCGGGTTGATGTCCGGGGTGTTGACGAAAAAGTTTGGCCGGTAGCATTCACGCCAGGGCGACTGGTTCAACTGGGTGAAGTACTCACTCAATTCGGCCTTGGTGTTGCGCCAGGTGAAATAGGTGTAGCTCTGGGAATAACCGACCTTGCCCAGCCGCGCCATCATCGCCGGGGTGGTGAAGGCCTCGGCGAGGAAGATCACTTCGGGGTGCTGGGCCCGTACATCGCTGATCAACCATTGCCAGAACGGCAGCGGCTTGGTGTGAGGGTTGTCGACGCGGAAGGTCTTGACCCCCTCCTCGACCCAGCCCAGCACGACATCGCGCAACTCCAGCCACAGGCTGGGGATCGCATCGGTGGCATAGAAGTCGACGTTGACGATGTCCTGGTATTTCTTCGGCGGGTTTTCCGCATATTTGATCGTGCCGTCCGGGCGCCAGTTGAACCAGCCGGGATGCTGCTTGAGCCAGGGGTGGTCCTGGGAACATTGGATGGCAAAGTCCAGGGCGATCTCCAGGCCGTGCTCGGCGGCGGCGGCTACCAGGCGGCGGAAATCCTCGCGGGTGCCCAGCTGCGAATGGATGGCGTCATGGCCGCCCTCCTCGCTGCCGATGGCATACGGGCTGCCGGGATCCTCGGGGCCGGCGGTCAGTGAGTTGTTCTTGCCCTTGCGGTGACTACGGCCGATGGGGTGGATCGGCGGGAAGTACAGCACGTCAAAGCCCATGTCATGGATCATCGCCAGGCGCCCATGCACGTCATTGAAGGTGCCGTGGCGCGCCGCATCGTCGGTGATCGAGCGCGGAAACAGCTCGTACCAACTGGCAAACAGCGCCTGTGGCCGTTCCACATCCAGTGGATACACCGGGCTGATACTCAGGTAGGGGCGCAAATCGGCCTCGGCCATCAGCTGTGCACTGTGTTCGTGCAGAAACAACGCGACCTGCTCGGTTTCCAGCAGCCCGGACAATTGTTGATGCAATTGCTGCAAGTGCTCCTGCAGCTCACCTTCACTGCGTTCAGCGGCTTGCAAGACCTGCTGGCGACCTTCCTGCAGCTCCAGGCTGACGGGAACCCCGGCGGTGTGTTTCTTGCCCAGTTCGTAGCAGAAACTGGCGAAATGGTCGATCCACGCCTCGATGCAATATTGGTGCGGGCCCTGCAGGGTGACGTCGAAAGTGCCTTCCCAGGTGTTGTTGCCCTTGTCTGCCATGACCTCGCGATGCCAGTTGTCTTCACTCAGCGACCGCCAGCGAATCAACACGGCCAACTGGTCATGGCCGTCGGCGAACACCTTGCTGGTAACGTGGATGGATTGCCCTTGCACGGCCTTGACCGCGAATGCGCCGGCATCAATCACCGGCATCGTGTCTTCAATGGCGATCCTGGGCAGCAACAGTGCCTGGGACAATGGTAATCCGGGTATTTCAGCCGTCATCGAGCATCTCCCCTTACGCCCCATGGACGCTCTTGTGCTTGATTGTCAGTGCTGCAGGCGGGCTCTTCCTGAGCCGGCCACATAAGGTCCGAGCCCGGTGGCCGGCGGAAAGTTCAGATGGATGTGCCGCCCGCCGGGCGGGAATCAATCGGCCGTGCCGATTGTCCCCGATACAACAAAGCACAAAGGAGGCCATACCGATGAGTAGCCCGATCCCCGCACGAACCCCAGAGCCCAATATAGACAAGCCACCACTGCCGCCCACTGAGCCAGTACCGATTCCCGAGCAGGAGCCACCTGAAAACCTGCCACCACCGATGGAGGACCCACCGCAAACCGCGCCACCGGTCGTCGCCTGAAAAGCGTCGCTGCTTGCCCGCGATCGGGCAAGCATTAGAGATACGTCCTACCAACCAGCCCGAAAGCACTGAAGTCGATCGCCCTCGCCCATAGATAGGCTGACTTGCGCATGCATCACGTCAAACCCATGCGAGGGCTCATCATGTCAATTCAACCCGCTAATCATCAGCCGTACCGACCTATCACGTCGCTTCCTGAAAAAGTGCCACTTAATCATTCTCAAGAGATTCTGCGCTTGCTCAAGGCCGGCCCAAGTGCCCCCTCACGAACAAAAACGCCTGACAGACCGCGTCAGCAGCCAACGCCTACCTCACAGTTCAAAACCACGCGCCAACCTGACGCAAAGCCTGCCGAGCGTGGCTATCCCCCCCGGCAGTCCGAGGCAGCCACTGCACAGGCCAAGCCTCGCCCACAAACGCCTGACGTAGGCTCTGTAATAGCCGACAAAGTTGGCAAGTTATTGAACCGCGACAGTGTCATACAAATGTTGCGCGAGCCGTTCTCCATGGAGACCAGGAGCCGTCTCAGCGAACTGCGCACGTTGTTGAGCCCGGCCAATATCCGCACGATGCAGAATGGCCCCAATGCCGCCGGAACGATCAGGCAACTCAACGAATTCAAGACACTCTTGAGCCAAACAAACCTCGAGCACCTGCAAGATACTGCGGCAGCCGTGGAGGTCCCTGGGTTGAGTAAGAATGAAATCAGATCACGCATGAACACCGGCGACCCCGAGGCGGATTTCAGGGCCAGCCAGGAAGTCGAGCAAGAGTTGCGTCTGGAGGAAGTGAATATCAAGCAGCGCAAGCGCGATAGCGCAGGCACCGCCAAGGCCCTTTCCGGCCTCGGCCAATCATTGAACGCGCTCCCCCAGGACACGCCAACGGATGAGACACCGTCCCAGGCAAAGCCAACACCGGAGAATAACCCGCCGATACAGACAACCCAGACACCCCAGCCCAGGGACAATCCACCTGCCCAAGGCAGCAGCCAAACCTTCACCTTCGGCAATATTGGCGAATCGATCCTGGCAGCGCCGAGTGAAGTCATGAACTTTGCCCACGGCCGTGACAAGCTCGATGTCTCGGGAGTTCGTGCCCAACTGGGTAATAAACCCCTTGACCTGGTAGAGAACTTCTCAGGCGCCAGCGGTGAAATGCAGATTCACTACCTCCCGGGTACCCACACAAGCGTGGTGATGATCGCAGGCGATCCCGGGAAGCCACCGTTCGTGGTCAAGGTGTTTGGTGAAGTGACCTACAGCGATCTGGTGACCTGAGCAGGCGGCGGTGATTAAAGGGCCGCACAGGTGATTCGGTAATTTGACTGACCTGGATCAGCACGCCCTGCGTGCTGATCCAGGCACCGGCCCCGCGGCTTGCGGGGGCTGATGAGCGAAAGACCCTGAGCTAATCCGGGTAGGACGCTCTTGTGCTTGATTGTCAGTGCTGCAGGCGGGCTCTTCCTGAGCCGGCCACATAAGGTCCGAGCCCGATGGCCGGCGGAACGTTCAGAGGGGTGTGCCGCCACCGGGCGGGAATCAATCGGCCGTGGCGGTTGTCCACCGATTGAGAAAAACACAAACGAGGCCACCGCGATGAACATCCCGATTCCTGCTGAAACACCCGACCCGAATATTGATACACCGACCTTGCCGCCGACCGAGCCTGCGCCGATTCCTGAACAGGAACCGCCGAAAAGCGTGCCACCGGCAAAGGAAGAGCCGCCTACGACTATGCCGCCGGTTATCGTGTAGGAGCCCCGTAGCTAAGGCTTGTCTAGTAGTTTCACAATCCTTGGCATCACGCTGAACACCAGTAGCGCCAGCACGGTGCTCAGTACCGCAGTGGACTCCTTGCCCAACCCCGCCGCCACCCCGATGGCGGCGGTCATCCACAGGCCGGCTGCGGTGGTCAAGCCCTTGACGTGCTGGCCAGTGTCCTCCTCCTTGCCCTTGAGAATCGTCCCCGCGCCGAGGAAACCGATACCGGCGATCACCCCCTGCACCACCCGGCTCATGGCGTCTGCCTGGGAGCCGGACATCTGTGGCACCAGCACAAACAAGGCTGCGCCCATCGCCACCAGCATATGGGTGCGCACACCGGCGGCCTTGCCTTTCTGTTCGCGCTCAAAGCCCAGGATGCCACCCAGAATCGCGGCGATCAGCAGGCGTAGGGTGATTTGCGTCAGTTGCCGCGCATCGCCGATATCGGCGAATTCGCTTTGCAGGGTTTGCCAGACTTCTTGCCACCAGGCGTCCATGGTCCTGTCCTTTTCATGGGAGATAGAAGATGGACAGCAACGACCGCCAGTCAGTTGCGCCGAACCATTGGCCCGCGTGCATCACCTAATGAACAGCACCGAACAACCAGGAGAAGACCATGCCCGTACGTATCGAAAACCAGACCTGCTATTTCAAGACCGACGACAACGGTGAAGAACAACGCTGCAGCGTTTTGGAGGTGACGGTGATTACCGACAGCGACAAATCCATGTCGGCGGTCGAGATCGACCGCCAACGGATCTACATCACCGAAGCCGAGGCCGACGCCTTGACCGTCGCAGGTGCCATTGACGGGCGCAAGCACCTCAAGGCCAGCACCGGTGATTCGGTGATTTGATTGACCTGGATCAGCATGCCTTGCGTGCTGTTGATCCAGGCACCGGCCCCGTGGCTTGCGGGGTGCTGCACATTGTCGCAGCGGCGCGCTAAAAACTCATCTGATCCGCTTTTTATGGTTTTACCTGAGTCTGTTATGCAAACAGATCGCGGCCCATAGTTCATCCGCCTGATGGAGGCTGATGAGCGAAAGACCATGAGCGATAGAATCCCCGTCCGATTAGTAGAAAATTTCGAGCCTGCACATCCAAAGAAGATGAAGGCCAAATCCAGCGACAACCTGATTCACACCCGCAGTTTCACCGGCCTGTTCCGGACCTTGCGCATAAGCGGTGCAGGCTTTCTGTTCCTGGCGTTTTTTGGCACCGTGTGGCTGAACTGGGACTCACGCCAGGCGGTGTTGTGGGACCTGGCTGAAAGCAAGTTCCATATTTTTGGCGCAACCTTCTGGCCCCAGGATTTCATCCTGTTGTCGGCGCTGTTGATCATCTGTGCCTTCGGGCTGTTTGCCATTACGGTATTTGCCGGCCGCGTCTGGTGTGGCTACACCTGCCCGCAAAGCTCGTTTACCTGGCTGTTCATGTGGTGCGAGAAAGTCACCGAAGGTGAGCGAAACCAGCGGATCAAGCTGCAGGCCGCGCCCTGGAGCGTGAATAAACTGGCGCGCCGCGCCGCCAAACACACCCTGTGGCTGGCAATCAGTGTGCTGACCGGCTTGACCTTTGTCGGCTATTTCACCCCGATCCGGCCCCTGGCCGAGGAGCTGCTGACCTGGCAGATGGGCGGTGTCAGCCTGTTCTGGGTGCTGTTCTTTACCGGCGCCACCTACATCAACGCCGGCTGGCTGCGGGAAGCGGTGTGCATGCATATGTGCCCGTATGCACGGTTCCAGAGCGTGATGTTCGACAAGGACACCCTGACCATTTCCTACGACGCCGCCCGTGGCGAAAGCCGTGGCCCGCGCAAACGCGATGTGAACCCGGCCGATGTGGGTCTGGGCGACTGCATCGACTGCCACTTGTGCGTGCAGGTCTGCCCCACCGGCATCGACATCCGCGATGGCCTGCAGATGGAGTGCATCGGCTGCGCCGCCTGCATCGACGCCTGCGATTCGATCATGGATAAAATGGGTTATGCCCGGGGCTTGATCAGTTACACCTCCGAACATCAGTTGCAGGGTGGCAAGACCCACCTGCTGCGGCCACGCCTGATCGGCTACAGTGCCGTGCTGCTGGTGATGATCTCCGCCCTGGTGATGGCACTGGTGCAACGGCCCATGGTCTCGCTGGACGTCACCAAGGACCGTGGCATGTTCCGGGAGAACAGCCAGGGGTTGATCGAGAACATCTACAGTTTGAAGATCATCAACAAGACCCAGCAGCGCCAGGATTACCGCGTGCAACTGGTGGATGGTGAAGGCTTCCAGCTACAGGGCAAGACCGAGATCAGCCTGGAGCCAGGAGAGATCACGGATGTGCCGGTGTCTGTGGCGCTGACCCGTGACAAGCCGACCAGCAGCTCGCAAACCATCCGTTTCAAGGTGACGGATATCGACGAGCCAAGTGTTTATAGTGTCGCCGACAGCCGTTTTGTCGCGCCGCTGAACCGCTGACCCACGCAATCCCCCTGTGGGAGCAGGCTAGCCCTCTCCCACATTTTGACCGCTGTAGAACATTAGGATCACGATGAAACGCTACGAGAAATTTGCCGACGACATCGCTGAACTGATCCGCTCCGGCGTCCTCGGGCCGGGCCAGCGGGTGCCGTCGGTGCGCTATGCCAGCCAGACCTATGGCGTCAGCCCCTCCACGGTGTTCCAGGCCTATTACCTGCTGGAGCGCCGCGGCCTGATCCGGGCGCGGCCGCGCTCCGGGTATTTCGTCAATACCCACGCGCCCAGCCCGTTTTCGGAGCCGGCAGTCAGCGCCCATGTTCACGAATCCACCGAGGTGGACGTCAGTGAGCTGGTGTTCTCGGTACTGGATTCGATCAAGGATCCGCAGACCGTGCCCTTCGGCTCGGCCTTCCCCAGCCCGACGCTGTTCCCCCTGCAACGCCTGGCCCGCTCCATGGCCAGCGCCAGCCGCGAAATGGACCCGCGCATGGTGGTCACGGACATGTCGCCGGGCAACCCGCAACTGCGTCGGCAAATCGCCCTGCGCTACATGGTCGGTGGCTTGATGCTGCCCATGGAAGAGCTGCTGATCACCAACGGCGCCCTGGAAGCGCTGAACCTGTGCCTGCAAGCGGTGACTGAGCCTGGCGATCTGGTGGCCATCGAAGCCCCGGCGTTTTATGCCTGCCTGCAAGTGTTGGAGCGCTTGAAGCTCAAGGCCGTGGAAATTCCGGTGCATCCGCGTGATGGCATTGACCTGAAGGTGCTGGCCCAGACCCTGGAGCGCTACCCGATCAAGGCCTGCTGGTGTATGACCAGCTTCCAGAACCCCATGGGTGCGACCATGCCCGAGGCCAAGAAGCAGGAGCTGGTCGAGTTGTTGCGCGGGCACCAGGTGCCGCTGATTGAAGACGATGTGTACGCCGAACTGTACTACGGTCAACAGGCGCCCAAGCCGGCCAAGGCCTTCGACACTGAAGGCCTGGTGATGCACTGCGGTTCCTTCGCCAAGAGCCTGGCCCCGGGCTACCGCGTAGGCTGGGTTGCGGCCGGCCGCTACGCGCAAAAGATTGAACGTCTGAAGCTGATGACCTCGCTATGCGCCTCGATGCCGGCCCAGGCGGCCATTGCCGACTATCTGCAACACGGCGGCTACGACCGCCACCTGCGCAAATTGCGTTATGCCCTGGAAGAACAGCAAAGTGCCATGCTCGCGGCCATCGCCCGTTACTTTCCGGCGCAAACCCGGGTCAGTCAGCCCGCCGGCGGGTATTTCCTGTGGCTGGAGCTACCGGAGCAGACCGACTCGCTGAAACTGTTCCAGATGGCCCTGGCCCAGGGCATCAGCATTGCACCGGGGCCGATCTTTTCGCCGACCCAGCGTTTTCGTAACTGTATCCGTCTGAATTACGGCAGCCCCTGGGATGAAACAGCGGAAAAGGCCATGGAGACGCTGGGGCGGATTGTGCGTTCGTTTTGAAAAACGCCTTGAAATAGATCAGCTCAACGGTGCCGTTGGACCGCGTGATTGCGCGGTTTAACATTCGCCTCTTTTCACTCAAAAAAGAGAGGTGCCATGAACAATGTCCTACCACCATTTTTTCATTTTCCATTGCCCATCCCGCCCAACTACATGCGGGTCGCAGAACAGCGCGCAGTCCGCCAACTGACTGGCCCCATGGGACGCCCTGCGGGGGATCACCGTTCGGCGGAAAGGATTATCGAACAGAGTGCGGTGTTGACGGACTACGTCGACGGCAACGATCGCTGGCAATTGGACCGGGATCTCAAGCGGCATCTGGGCGACTGGACGCAAGCCAATCCGGACCCGGACGCTCGCGCCAACGCCGCCTACGATCTGGATAAGGTGTTGCGCTTCATTGATAACCTGGACGAGTGCAAGCTCGACGGTAGTGAGGAGCGCAACGGCAAGATAGACGGGTTTTCCGAAAGGGGTGTGGTCATCCTGCACAACTCCGAGGCTGACCGCCTGGACCAGTTCGCCCGCAAAGGCTACTCGGTGCTGCCCACCTTTTGACGCGTTACGGCAGGCCTGCTAGCGGCCGCCCCCCACGTCAATAAACGTCCCGGTGGCGTAGGACGCCTTGTCCGACAACAGCCAGACAATCGCTTCCGCCACTTCATCCGGGCGCCCGCCGCGGGCCATGGGAATGCCGGACTCAAGCTTGCTGACCCGATCCGGGTCGCCGCTCAGGGCATGGAACTCGGTGTAGATATAGCCGGGGCGCACGGCATTGACACGAATCCCCTCGCCCGCCACTTCCTTGGACAGGCCAACGGTGAAGCTGTCCAGCGCGCCCTTGGACGCCGCATAGTCCACATACTCACCGGGCGCGCCAATGCGCGAGGCCACCGACGAGACGTTGACGATGCTGCCACCCTGCCCGCCATGCTTGGGCGACATGCGCAGCAGCGCATGCTTGGCACACAGGATCGGCCCTAGCACGTTGGTCTTGAGGACTTTCAGGATACGGAATTCGGACATCTCATCGACCCGTGATTTATGCCCGACGGTCCCGGCATTGTTGACCAGCGCGGTGACGCGCCCCAGTTCGGTGTCGACGCGGTTGAACAGGCTGATCACTTCGTCTTCGATGCTGACATCGGCGCGCACCGCAATGGCCTGGGCACCGAGTGCGCGCACTTGCTCCAGTACCCGCAGAGCGGCGGCTTCATCGGACTGGAAATTGATGCAGATGCGATAGCCCTGTCGGGCCGCCAGCAAGGCTGTGGCGGCGCCGATCCCACGACTGCCACCGGTGATGATGACGACTTTGTCCATGCGTAGTGACTCCCCATTCAACCTGAGCTGTTGGATCCAAGAATACCTGCGCCTGCCAGGTTTTGCATGGACCGGGGTCAATTGATCTCACGGTGGGGTCAAGCGCTCCCTGGCCACGATGGCGCTCATAAAGGTATCCGCCGGCAGTGGGTGGCCCAGCAGGTAGCCTTGCAGCGAGTTACAGCCCAGGCGCGTGAGGAAATCCTGCTGCATGTCGGTCTCGACCCCCTCGGCAACGATGCGCAGGCCCAGGGCCTGGCCCAGGGCGACAATTGCCGAGACGATGGCGGCATCGTCGCTGTCGTGCTCCAGGTCGCGCACAAAGCCACGGTCGATTTTCAGCTCATTGGCCGGCAGGCGCTTGAGGTACATCAGACTGGAGTAGCCGGTGCCAAAGTCGTCAATGGACAAATCCACGCCCATTTCCGAGAGTTCCTGCAACACCCGCATGCTCGCATCGGCATCGCTCATAGCCGTGGTTTCGGTGATTTCCAGGGTCAGGCTATTGGCCGGCAACTGGTGGCGCTGCAGGGCGTTGGCCACACTGGTGACCAGCCCGGCATGGCAGAACTGCAGGGCCGACAGGTTCACCGCAATACGCCAGTCCCGGTACCCCTGGGCAAACCACACCTGCATTTGCCGGCATGCTTCGTTGAGCACCCAATCGCCGATGGCGATGATCACCCCGGTTTTTTCCGCCAACTCGATAAACTTGTCCGGCAGCAACAGGCCGTGTTGTGGGTGCTCCCAGCGCAACAGGGCTTCGGCACCGATGGCGCGACCGCTGAGGGCGTCGAACTTGGGCTGGTAGTACAGGCGCAACTGCTGCTGTTCAACCGCCTTGCGCAAATCCTGCAACAGTTGCAGTTGCTTGCGCGCATTGGTGTTCATTGACACATCAAAAAAGCTGTAGCCGTTCTTGCCCATGCTCTTGGCGTGATACATCGCCGCATCGGCATTCATCAACAGTTCCTGGGGCGTTGCGCCGTTACCGGGGAACAGGGCAATGCCGACACTGGCAGAGATGCTCAAGTCATGCTCGGCTACGCGGAACGATTGGTTGATCAATCCCACCTGGCGTTCGGCCAGACGCAGCGCATCGTCGGGCTGGCTCAACTGCACCAGCAACACGAACTCATCGCCGCCGATCCGCGCCAGGGTGTCCTGACCGCGCAGGTCTTCGCGCAGGCGCAGGCCCACCTCGCGCAGCAATTGGTCACCCAGATGATGGCCGAAGGCGTCATTGACCGGTTTAAAACCGTCGAGGTCGATAAACATCAGGGCAAAACACCCACCTTGCTCCGCCACCAACTGGGTGGCCTGCTGAATGCGATCGGCCAGCAGCGTACGGTTTGGCAGGCCGGTCAGCGTGTCGTGCAGGGCCAGGTGGGTGAGTTCCTGGTTGGCCAGGCTCAAGGAGTCGGCCAACACAGCGGTGCGTGCTTCCAGGCGCGCATCGAGCAAGGAGGTCAATAGCGCGAAGGCCAGGATTGCCAGGGTGGTCACCAACACTAGATTGTCCAGGCCGGTGCCGCTCAGGCCATCCACCGACGCCCCGCAAAAACTACCATCGGCAAAACGCGCCGCCGCCATGCCGGTGTAATGCATGCCGACGATGGCCACGCCCATCACCACCGCCGCAGCGCTCCGTGCCAGGCGTACATAGGGGGTGTTGCGCCGCAGTTTGAAGGCAATCCATAAGGCGGCGGCCGAGGCCCCCACGGCAATCAGCAATGAGGCGGTGAACAAGGTGGGGTCGTAGTCGATGCCCGGCATCATGCGCATGGCGGCCATGCCGGTGTAGTGCATGGTGCTGATCCCCGCCCCCATGATCAAGGCGCCAAACCCCAGTTGCCAGGCCGGCAGACGCGGTTGGTTGACCAGCCACAGGGCGAAGCCACTGGACAGGACGGTGATCAACAGCGACAGCGCCGTTATGCCGATGTCGTAGCCCAGGGCAATCGGCAGGCGAAACGCCAACATCCCGATAAAGTGCATCGACCACACGCCAATCCCCATGGCCAGGGCGCCGCCGGCCATCCACAGGTACACAGCCCGGCCCTTGGCGGTGGCAATCCGACCGGTCAGGTCCAGAGCGGTATAGGACGCCAGGATGGCCACAAACAGGGAGATCAGGACCAACGCGGGGGAATAACTGCCGGTAAGCATGTGACGTCTCATGGATGACGATGCGAACGGCGTCCGTGCCGGGGGAAAGTCGGGGATTGTAGCGAGAATAATTCTCGTACAGGTGGAATATTGTCACAAGGCCATTACTGAAAATGTATGGCCTGGGGAGGGGCGAAACTACAGTCGGTGGAAGCGGGCTTGCCCGCGATGGCGTCAGCAATAACCCCTGAGGGTTTATCAGCTGTTCATCCGTTATCGTTGACGACCATCGCCGACAGGGTCAGGGTTTTTCGTTTGGCTCCAACTGGCCATCCCAACCACCACCCAGCGCTGCAATCAGTTGCACGCTGGCCACCAGCCGGGTTTGCAGCAAGGTCAGCACGGTACGTTCGTTGCTCAACGCCGTCGCCTGGACGTTGACCACATCCAGGTAGGCAATCAGGCCGGCCTTGTACTGGGTTCTGGGTCAGGCGCAGAGATTCCCGCGCGGACTCCAGGGCCTCGTTGCTCACGCCCGCCTCGTCTTCCAGAACCTTGAGCTGGACCATGTAGTTTTCCACCTCGCGGAAACCGTCGAGTACGGTCTGGCGGTACTTGGCCACGGTTTCGTCGTAGGACGCTTCGGCGCGGTCAACTTCTGCCGAGCGCTGCCCGCCGTCGAACAGGGTCATCGCCAGTTTCGGCCCCACCGACCAGAAGCGGTTGGGCAGGCTGATCCAGTCGGCATAGGTGCTGCTGGAGTAACCACCCGGCCAGACTCAGGGTCAGGTCGGGGTAGTAGGCGGTTTTCGCCACGCCGATATTGGCGTTGGCGGCAATCACTGCGCGCTCCGCCGAGGCAATATCCGGGCGGCGTTCCAGCAGTTGCGATGGCAGGTTGGCAGGAATCTGCGGCAGTGCCGGTATGTCCTTGCTCACCGCCAGGTTGAACATGGCAGGAGGTTCGCCGATCAATACCGCGATGGCGTTTTCCAGTTGCGCCCGTTGCCAAACCAGGTCGATCAGACTGGCCTGGGTACTCTTGAGCTGGGTCTGGGCCTGGGCGACAGCGTCCTTGCCTGAGACACCGGCGCGGTACTGGTTCTGGGTCATTTGCAGCGAGCGCTGATAGGTCTCGACGGTGGTTTGCAGCAAGCGCGTCTGTTCGTCCATGACCCGCAATTGCAGGTAGTTCTGCACCAGTTCCGACTGCTGGCTCAGGCGCATGGCCGCCAGGTCGGCGGCGCTGGCTTGGGCGCTGGCGTCGCTGGCTTCCAGGCCTCGGCGTAATTTGCCCCAGATATCGGCTTCCCAGCTCACCCCCAACTGGGTGTTGAGGGTGTCGCGGATACCACTGCTGGAGCTGCTCAAGCTCGCATTACTGCTACCCGTGCCCTGGCTGGCGCGGGTTTTCCCGGCGCTCAGGTCGACGGTCGGAAAGAACGCGCCACGGGAGCTGCGTGCCGTGGCCTGGGCCTGGCGGTAGCGGGCTTCGGCCTGGGCCACGGTCTGGTTGGCGTTGTTGAGCTTGTCCACCAGGCTGTTGAGTTGCTGGTCGCCATACAGCTCCCACCAGGCGCCACGGGCCAGGGCATCGCTGGGGGCGGCCTGGCGCCAGCCCTGGGCTTCTTTGTACTGCGCCGGCTCGGCAACTTGCGGGCGCTGGTAATCGGGGCCGATGGCGCAGGCGCTGAGGAACACGGCGCAAAACATCACCGTCAGTGCAGGGGCCCGGAAAACAATTGATTCGGTCATAGCGGAGTGTCCAGGGCAGCGTCGGTACGCACCCCGCGCCAGCCGTTGAAACGGTGGCGCAGGCGGTCGAGATAGAGGTAAACCACCGGGGTGGTGTAAAGGGTCAGGATCTGGCTGAAGACCAGCCCGCCGATAATGGTCAGGCCCAGGGGCTGGCGCATTTCCGCGCCTTCGGCGGTGCTCAGCAGCAACGGCAAGGCCCCGAGGATCGCCGCCAGGGTGGTCATCAGGATCGGCCGCAAGCGCAGCAAACAAGCACTGCGTATGGATTCCAGGGGCTGCATGCCTTCCTTGCGCTCCAGCTGCAGGGCCAGGTCGATCATCAGGATCGCGTTTTTCTTCACCACGCCAATCAGCAGGAACAGACCCAGTAGCGAGATCAGGCTGAACTCGCCGCCCAGCACGTAGATCGACAACAGCGCGCCGACCCCGGCCGAGGGCAGGGTCGAGAGGATGGTCAGCGGGTGAATGTAGCTTTCATAGAGAATCCCCAGCACCAGGTACACCGCGACCAATGCGCCGAGGATCATGAAGGGCTGGCTTTTCTGGGTGGCGGCGAAGGCATCGGCGGTGCCGGCCATCTTGGCGATCACGTCTTCCGGCAAGCCGACCTTGGCAATCGCCCGCTCGATGGCGGCCGTGCCCTGCTCCACCGTGACCCCGGGCGCCATGTCGAAGGCAATGTCTTCGGAGGCAAACTGCCCTTCGTGGCTGACGCGGTCGTCGGCCAGGCTGTTTTCGTAGTGGGCAATGGTCGACAGCGGAATTCGCGCGCCGTCAGCGGTAATCACCTGCACCTGATTGAGGGTGATCGGGTCCTGGGCGTATTTCGGATTGACCTCCATCACCACCCGGTACTGGTTGAGGCTGTCATAAATGGTGGAAATCTGCCGCTGGCTGTAGGCGTTGTTCAGCACCGAGGTAACCATGTTCATGTCTACGCCCAGGCGCTTGGCCTGATCGCGATCAACAATCAGCGTCACCTGTTGCGCACCCCGCCCTTCGCGGGCGTCGATGGCGGTTAGTTCCGGCAACTCGCGCAGCGCGGCGACCACTTTCGGGTACCACAGGCGCAAGGCCGCCAGGTCGCCACTTTGCAGGATGTAGGAATATTGCGAAGACGTCTGGTCGCGGCCACCACCAAATTGCAGGTCCTGGTCGGCCATCAGCATCAAGCGGCCACCGGGTACCAGGGGCACGTTCTTGCGCAAGCGCTCGATCACCGCCTGGGCCGACAGCTGGCGTTCCTTGATCGGCTTGAGGCGCACCAGCATCACCGCGTTGTTGGTGCCGTTGCTGCCACCGATAAAACCCGCCACGCTTTCCACTGCCGGGTCTTGCAACACGGCTTTGCGGAAGATCTCCATCTTCGGCTGCATGACGCTGAATGACAGGCCGTCATCGCCGCGCACAAAACCGATCAATTGCCCGGTGTCCTGTTGCGGCATAAAGGTTTTGGGCACCACCACATACAGCGCGATATTCACCCCGATGGTCACGAACAGGCTGAGCAGGGTCAGCCGCTTGTGCCGCAGCACCCAGTCCAGGCTACGGGCGTAACCCGCGACCATATGGTCGTTGACCTTCTGGCTCCAGCGCTGCAAACCGGTCTCCTGCCCTTTGACATGGGGCTTGAGCCAGCGCGCGCAGAGCATCGGGGTCAGGGTCAGCGAAACCACCAGCGACACAATGATCGCCGCCGCCAGGGTGATGGAAAATTCACGGAACAGGCTGGTGACAATCCCGCCCATAAACAGGATCGACAGGAACACCGCCACCAGCGACACGTTCATCGACAGCAGGGTAAAACCGACCTCCTTGGCCCCCAGGTACGCTGCCTTCATTGGCGCGATACCGTTGTCGATATGCCGGGAAATGTTCTCCAGCACCACGATGGCATCGTCCACCACCAGGCCGGTGGCGAGGATCAGGGCCATCAGCGACAGGTTGTTCAGGGAAAATCCATAGAGGTACATGATCGCAAAGGTGCCCACCAGCGACACCGGCACCGCCAGGGTCGGGATCAGCGAGGCGCGGAAGTTGCCGAGGAACAGGTACACCACCAGGATCACCAGGGCCACGGCAATCAGCAGGGTCATTTCTGCCTCATGCAGGGTGGCGGTGATCACCGGCGAACGGTCCATGGCCAGGTTGAGCTTGACGCTGGACGGCAACACCGCCTGCAACGCCGGCAACTGGGCCTTGATCTGCTTGACGGTCTCGATGATGTTGGCGCCGGACTGGCGGTTGATCACCAGCAACACCGCTGCATCATTGTTGAAAAAACCGCTGTTGTAGCGGTCTTCGACGCCATCGCTGATCTTCGCCACATCGCTCAGGCGCAAGGCGGCACCGTCCTGGTAGCGGATCAGCAGCGGCTCATAATCCTTGGCCTTTTCCAGCTGGTCATTGGCCTGGATCTGCCAGTTGCGCTCGCCATCTTCCACCGAGCCCTTGGGCCGGCGCACGTTGGCATTGGCAATGGTGTCGCGCACCTCATCCAGGGACACGCCGTACTGGTCGAGGGCCTTGGGCTCCAGCTCGATGCGCACCGCCGGCAGGGAGCTGCCGCCGATCTGCACCTCGCCCACACCCGGTACCTGGGACAGGCTTTGCGAGAGGATGGTGGACGCCAGGTCGTAGAGCTGGCCCTTGGGCAACACGTCCGAGGTCAGCGACAGCACCATGATCGGCGCCTGGGACGGGTTGATCTTCCTGTAGGTGGGCATGCTGCGCATGCCGCTGGGCAACAGGTTGCGCGAGGCGTTGATTGCCGCCTGCACTTCCCGCGCCGCGCCGTTGATATCACGGTCGGAGTCAAACGCCAGAATCACCCGGGTCGAGCCCTGGCTGGACGAACTGCTGAGGGTGGTGACCCCGGCAATCGCGCCAAAGGACCGTTCCAGCGGCGTGGCCACGGTAGACGCCATCACTTCCGGGCTCGCGCCAGGCAGGCTGGCAGAGACCACAATCACCGGGAAGTCGATCTGCGGCAACGGCGACACTGGCAGCAGGCTGAAACTGACGCCACCCAGCAACATGATCGCCAGGCTCAGCAGCATGGTGGCTACCGGCCGGCGGATAAAAGGTCCGGACAGGTTCATGGCTCAACCGGCTCCAGCGCTTCGGACTTGCGCCAGCGACGGCCAAGGCGGTCGAAGTACAGATAGATCACCGGCGTGGTAAACAGCGTGAGGATCTGGCTCAACAGCAAGCCACCGACCATCACCAGGCCCAGGGGTTGGCGCAACTCTGCGCCGGAGCCGGTGGCCAGCATCAAGGGCACCGCACCGAACAGCGCCGCCAGGGTGGTCATCAGGATCGGCCTGAAACGCAACAACGCCGCCTGGTAGATTGCGGTCTGCGGGTCCAGGCCCTGGTTGCGTTCGGCGTCGAGGGCGAAGTCAATCATCATGATCGCGTTCTTCTTCACGATGCCGATCAGCAGGATGATGCCGATGATCGCGATCATCCCCAGGTCATTGCCCGTGAGCAGCAACGCCAGCAAGGCCCCCACCGCTGCCGATGGCAAGGTCGAGAGGATGGTGATCGGGTGGATATAGCTCTCGTACAGCACGCCCAGCACGATATACATGGTCACCACTGCCGCCAGGATCAGCAGCAACGTACTCGACAGCGAGGCTTCGAACGCCTGGGCGGCGCCCTGGAACTGGGTCTGCACGCCGACCGGCATGCCAATGTCCTTCTGCACCTGGTTGATCAGCTCCACACCCTTGCCCAGGGCCACGCCGGGGGCCAGGTTGAATGACATCATTACTGCGGGGAACTGGCCGATATGGGTAATCGCCAACTGCGCCTGGCGCTGCTCGATGCGGGCCAGGCTGGACAGGCGCACCTGGCCGCCATCGGTGGTTTTCACATGGATCTGGTTCAGCGCGTCCGGCCCCAGGCTTTCGCCGGACTGGGCCTGCAGCACCACGCGGTACTGGCTGGCCTGGGTGTAGATCGTGGAAATCTGCCGCTGGCCGAAGGCGTCGTACAGGGCGTCGGTGATATTGGCTACCGACACGCCCAGGCGCGAGGCCGCGTCGCGGTCGATCACCATGTACACCTGCAAGCCTTTGTCCTGCAGGTCGCTGGCCACATCGGTGAGTTCCGGGTACTGGCTCAGGGCCTGTACCAGCTTGCCGCTCCACAGGGCCAGCAGGTCGGCATCCGGGGAGGACATGCTGAATTGGTACTGGGTGCGGCTGACACGGTCTTCGATGGTCAGGTCCTGCACCGGCTGCATAAACAGACGGATCCCCACCAGTTTGTCCAGTGTCGGTTGCAGGCGTGCAATCACCTCGACGGCGCTCAAGTCCCGCTCTTTATGGGGCTTGAGGTTGATCAGCAGGCGGCCGCTATTGAGGGTGGCGTTATCGCCATCGACGCCAATGTAGGAAGAAAGACTTTCCACTGCGGGATCTTCGAGGATGATCTTCGCCAGCTCCTGCTGGCGCTGGCTCATGGCCGCAAAGGATATCGACTGGGGTGCCTCGGAAATGCCCTGGATCACCCCGGTGTCCTGCACCGGGAAGAAGCCCTTGGGCACCACCAGGTACAACACCACCGTCAGGCCCAGGGTGGCAATGGCCACCAACAGGGTCAGCGGCTGATGCTTGAGCACCCATTGCAGCTTGCGCCCGTAGGCGGCAACCAGCCAGTCGATCCACGCGCCACTGGCCTTGTAGAAACGCCCTTGTTCTGCTTCCTTGGGTTCGCGTTTGAGCAGGCGTGCGCACATCATCGGCGTCAGGGTCAGGGACACCACCAGGGAAATCAGGATCGCCACCGCCAGGGTGATGGCAAATTCGCGGAACAGCCGCCCGACCACATCGGCCATGAACAGCAGCGGGATCAAGACCGCGATCAGCGACAGGGTCAGGGAAACCAGGGTGAAGCCGATCTGCTTGGCGCCCTTGAGCGCGGCCGCCATCGGCGTCTCGCCTTCCTCGATATAGCGGGAAATGTTCTCCAGCATCACGATGGCATCGTCCACCACAAACCCAGTGGCGATGGTCAGGGCCATCAGCGTCAGGTTATTGATGGAGAAGCCAGCCAGGTACATCACGCCAAAGGTGCCGATCAGCGACAACGGCACGGCAATCGACGGGATGATGGTGGCGCTGAAACGGCGCAGGAACAGGAACGTCACCATTACCACCAACGCAATGGCGATCAGCAGTTCATGCTGCACATCGGTGACCGAGGCGCGGATGGTCTGGGTGCGGTCGGTGAGTACCGTCACGTCGAGACCGGCTGGCAGGTTGTCGGTGATGCTCGGCAGCAGCGCCTTGATCCGGTCCACCACCTCGATCACGTTGGCGCCCGGCTGGCGCTGGATATTGAGCAATACGGCCTGGTTTTCATTGGCCCAGGCGGCTAGGCGTTCGTTTTCTGCGCCATCGACGATTTGCGCGACGTCTTTGAGGCGCAGCGGTGCACCGTTGCTGTAGGCCAGGATCAGTTCGGCGTACTGCTCGGGCGATACCAACTGGTCGTTGGCATCGAGCATCGACACCCGTGTCGGGCCGTCGAAGTTGCCCTTGGGCTGGTTGACGTTGGAGGCGGCGATCAGGCTGCGTACGTCGGCCAGGTTCAAGCCATTGGCCGCCAGGGCCTCGGGGTTGACCTTGATCCGCACGGCCTGGCGCTGGCCGCCGGCGATGCTGACCATGCCCACGCCGCTGATCTGCGCGATCTTTTGCGCCATGCGCGTATCGACCAGGTCATTGAGCTTGGGCAACAGCATGGTCTTGGAGGTGACGGCCAGGGTCAGTACCGGGGTATCGGCCGGGTTGACCTTGTTGTACACCGGCGGCGCCGGCAGGTCCGAGGGCAACAGGTTGCTGGCCGCGTTGATCGCCGCCTGCACCTGTTGCTCGGCCACGTCCATATTGACGTCGAGGTTGAAGCGCAGGGTCAGGACCGAGGCCCCGCCGGAACTGGTGGAGGCCATCTGCGTCAGGCCCGGCATTTGCCCGAACTGGCGTTCCAGGGGCGCGGTGACCGCGCTGGTCATCACGTCCGGGCTGGCGCCGGGGTACAGGGTCATGACGCGGATGGTCGGGTAATCAACCTGGGGCAAGGCCGACACCGGCATCAAGCGATAGGCGATCAGGCCGGCCAGGACAATGGCCAGCATGCTCAGGGTGGTGGCGACGGGCCTGAGGATAAACAGCCGTGACAGGTTCATGCGCCGGCCTTTTGCGCCTTGCCGGCTTCAGCCGTCGGGCTGCCTTCGCCTTGTGCCGCGGGTTTGCCCTGCAAGTGTTCGGTCGGGCCGGTGGGCACCTGGTTGCTGTCGTTGACCACTTC
Organism: Pseudomonas sp. FP818; assembly: GCF_030687335.1. Taxonomy (NCBI): domain Bacteria; kingdom Pseudomonadati; phylum Pseudomonadota; class Gammaproteobacteria; order Pseudomonadales; family Pseudomonadaceae; genus Pseudomonas; species Pseudomonas sp. FP818. The sequence goes on from NZ_CP117427.1 coordinate 3,008,564, forward strand.
CACATCGGTGCCATCTTTCAGGCGATCGGTGCCTTCCAGCACTACGCGATCGCCGGCGGCCAGGCCTTCCTTGACCACGGTGTTCTGGCCATCGGTCTCACCAATCACCAGGGTGCGAATCTTGACCTTCTTGTCACCGTCCAGGGCGTAGACAAAGGTGCCATTGGTGCCGAACTGAATCGCGGCCGAAGGTACCAGCACCACGTTTTTCAGGGTGTCGGCCAGCAGCCGCACGTTGACGAACTGGTTGGGGAACAGCACCTGGTCGTGGTTATCGAAGCGCGCCTTGAATTTCAGGGTGCCGGTGGTGACGTCGATCTGGTTGTCCAGGCTTTGCAGCACGCCGGTGGCTTGCAGTTGCAGGTCGCCACGGTCCCAGGCCTGCACCGGCAGCTTGTTGCCACCGCGATAGCGGGCCAGTACGGTTTGCAGGGTGTTTTCCGGCAAGGTGAACGCCACGCTGATCGGCTGGGTCTGGGTGATGATCGCCAGGGCGGTGGTGTCATTAGCCGCCACCAGGTTACCGACGTCCAACTGGCGCAAGCCAACGCGCCCGGAAATCGGCGCACGGATCTTGGTGAACTCAAGGTTGAGCTTGGCGTCATCCACCGCCCCCTGGTTGGTCTTGACCGTGCCCTGGTATTGCAGGACCAGCGCGGCAGCGGTGTCCAGGGTCTGCTTGGCGATGCTGTCCTGTTCGTAGAGGCCGCGATAACGCTCAAGGTCAACCTGAGCGTTTTTCAATTGCGCCTGGTTTTGCATCAGTGTGCCCTGGGCCTGGAGCAAGGCATTCTGATAACTGCGCGGGTCGATTTCCGCCAGCAGGTCGCCGGCCTTGACCATCTGCCCCTCTTCAAAGGCGATCTTGACCAGCTCCCCCCCGACCCGGCTGCGCACATTGATGGTGTTCAAGGCCGTCACCGTCCCCAGTGCCTTGTAGTACACCGGGAAATCCCCTGCGACCGCGGGTGCGACACGTACCGGCACCGCCGCACCCGAGCCGCCGAAGCCGGGACGCATCATCCCGGTCTTGCTGGTCCTGGCTGCCGGGGCCTCCTTCTGGGCGGTGCCGGTCGGCCAGAATTTCCAGCACAGGAAGGCAACAACCAACAGGACGAGCAAGCCAAACAGCCAGCGGCGGGAACTACGGGGGGACGATTGCATGGATTGATCAACCATTGGAGGCGAGGGCTTCTACTGTGGGAGGCTGAAAGATAAGCACTGGGGCGCGTTTAGAAAAGCGCCTTTACCGGCTATTTACCTTCAGGCTTACAAACATTTACTTTTCGTGGGGCAACATCAGCTATTTGGCCTAAACCGCTGAAGCACAAATAAAAACGGCCTGGACTAGGCCAGGCCGCAAGCATGCATCATACGTGTTACTGCAAAGCGACAGTAACGCGCTGCCGCAATTACTTCAGTACAGCCAGGGCCGCTTCGTAGTTTGGCTCTTCGGCGATTTCGCCAACCAGCTCGCTGTGCAGCACCTTGTCGTTTTCGTCCAGTACCACCACCGCGCGGGCGGTCAGGCCCTTGAGGGCGCCGTCGGCAATGGATACACCGTAGTCAACGGCAAAATCGGCGCTGCGGAAGTCCGACAGGCTCTTCACGTTTTCCAGGCCTTCGGCGCCGCAGAAACGCGCCTGGGCAAATGGCAGGTCGGTGGAGATGCACAGTACAACGGTGTTGTTCAGCTCGTTGGCCTGGGCATTGAACTTGCGTACCGACGTGGCGCAGGTCGGGGTGTCAACGCTTGGGAAGATGTTCAGTACTTTGCGCTTGCCGGCGAAAGTCGCCAGGGTGACGTCCGACAGATCGCCTGCGGTCAGGGAAAAGTCGAGGGCCTGGCTACCGATTTGCGGCAACTGGCCTTCAACCTGGACCGGGTTGCCTTTGAGGGTGACTTGAGCCATGAACGGAATCCTTATGCTGGGTTAGATGAAACGAATTCGAGAGGCGGAAGTTAACCACAAAGTGCGAATGACACCTATGGCCGAACACAAAATGTCATGACTGCGCCCGCGCCGGGCTGCTGTGGTTTAATTGCGCCGCGTTTGCCTGCCCTTGAAGGAATTCACCGTTGAAAAGTCAGCCTGCCACCCACGTCCTGGTTATCGGTTACGTCTGGCCGGAGCCCCGCTCCTCGGCCGCCGGCGGGCATATGATGCAGATCCTGGAAAGTTTTCTGGCGCAAGGCTGGGCCATCACCTTCAGCAGCCCGGCCGCTATCGGTGAACACAAGGCTGACCTGGCGGCACTGGGTATCCGCGAATGCGCCATCGAGCTCAATAACTGCAGTTTCGACGACTTTATCCGTGAACTGGCCCCGGATATCGTGTTGTTCGATCGCTTTATGATGGAGGAGCAGTTCGGCTGGCGGGTGGAGAAGCATTGCCCGGATGCCCTGCGCGTCCTGGAAACCTCGGACTTGCAAAGCCTGCGCGATGCCCGCCAGCAGCGCCTGAAAGACTACCTGAAGCAGCAGCCACACGCGGATGACTTCAGCCCCGTGTTCGCCCCGGCCCTGGACGAAGAGTTCCAGAGGATGGCCGATACCGACCTGGCCAAGCGCGAGATCGCGGCGATCTACCGCTGTGATATCAGCCTGATGATTTCCGATGTGGAGATCCAACTGCTCACCGAACAGTTCAAGGTGCCCGCCGCCCTGCTCCACTGGTGCCCGTTGATGATCGACGCCCCCAGCGAGGGGTTTATCCCCTATGAGGACCGCGCGCATTTCCTGAGCATCGGTAACTTCCGCCACGCCCCCAACTGGGATGCGGTGCTCTGGATGAAAAACAGCCTCTGGCCGTTGATTCGCCAGCAGCTCCCCGGCGCCCAGTTGCACATCTATGGTGCCTACACCCCCCCCAAGGCCACCGCGCTGCACAATCCGGCCCAGGGTTTTCATGTGATGAACTGGGCCGAGGACGCCCTGCAAGTGATGTCGGCTGCGCGCATCTGCCTGGGCCCGTTGCGCTTCGGTGCCGGGATCAAGGGCAAGCTGGCCGATGGCATGCTCTGCGGCACCCCGAGCATTACCACCCCCATCGGCGCCGAAGGCATGACCGACGGGCAGCCCTGGCCCGGGACGGTCGCCCAGAGCGCCACGGCCCTGGCCGCCGCCGCCGTGGCGCTATACGAAGATCGGCAAGCCTGGACCGAGGCCCAGGCCAATGGCCGTGCGCTGCTGGCCCGTCGCTTTGCCCCGCAGGTCCACGGGCCCGCACTGGTTGAACGCCTGCAACATTGCCTGGGCGAACTGGCGCAGCACCGGCGCAACAACTTTACCGGCAGCATGTTGCGCCACCACCTGCATAAAAGTACCCAGTACATGGCGCAGTGGATCGAGGCAAAAAACCGCGCTCTTTAAACACCGACGCTGGCGAGGTGGCGCGCAACGGGGCATTATCGGCTGCGCAACCACAATAAAAGCGACGCCAGCATGAGCCGAGCAACGCGCATCACCGACCCTTCCTACGAGTTGATGGACGATCACAACGGCCTGTCCATCATCTATCGCCAGCACGGCTTCCCCTGCCCGCTGGTGCGCTGGCACTTCCACAAGGAGTACGAGTTGCACCTGATTGTCGCCAGCTCCGGCAAGGTGTTTATCGGCGACTATATCGGCAACTTCCACCCGCAAAGCCTGTTCCTTACCGGCCCCAACTTGCCCCACAACTGGATCAGCCAGGTGGAGGAAGACGAAGTGGTGCCCAAGCGCGACATGTTGGTGAATTTCACCGATGAGTTGCTGGAAGGCGGCAGCCAGGTCTTCACTGAACTCAAGAGCCTCTCGCCGCTGTTGGAGCGGGCACAATACGGCATTGAGTTCCGCTGCCAAAAGACCATCGCCCAGGCGTTGACCTTGATGCAGCGCATCGAAGACACCCATGGGATGGCGCGGCTGGGGCATTTTTTTGTGCTGCTGGAGGCGCTCTGTGCCTGCGAGGACTACCAAGTGCTGTCGGGAGGAGCCACCGCGCAGTTGGCCGATGAGCACAGCATCGACAGGACCAACCGTGCGGTGGACTACATTTTTGCCCATTACGCGCGGGAATTGTCCCTGGAAGAAGTCGCACACTACCTGGGGATGAAACCCACCTACTTTTCCCGGGTGTTCAAGCAAGCCACCGGCCGCACCTTCATCGAGTTCGTCAATCGCCTGCGGATCAGCAAGTCCTGCGAACTGCTGGCCGATGGCGATAAGGCCGTGACCGATGTGTGCTTCGAGTCGGGCTTCAACAACATCTCCAATTTCAACCGGCGCTTCCAGCAGCTCAAAGGCATGACGCCGTCGCATTACCGACGCCTGGCGGTACAGCGCCTGACCGAGCAGAACCTGGCCTGAGCGGCTGAGAACGCTTCACTCACAACCGCCCGTCGCCACTGTCAATTTTGACAGTTACCTGCACGACCACCTTGGGTGTGTGATGTCTTTGTCCAGTTTTCCTGCACAAGGAGCACCCTCGATGAAGAAGCCCGCGCCACCTACTCCGCCCGCTTTGCCTCGCCTGCCGCATAACCCCGAACCTGGGCAACCGACTGATGCAGACGAGTTGGCCCCACCCTTTGTCAGCGACCAGGTGATCCCGCTGCCAGGAGCTGCGCGTGGGCTCGGCATCAGCTCAACCCGGCCTTGGATGACCTTGCATTTACAGCGCTGGACCAAACTCGAGGTAGGTGACTCCTACAAGTTCTATATGGGCAGCGATCACTTTGCCATCGCCTCGGATCAGGTCAGGGATGAGGATCTGGACAAACATCTTTTGCAGTTGGTCATCTTTCCGGAGCTTATTCCGGAAAACTTTATCTATCCCTGTTTTGTCGAGGTCACTCGCAGAGGTACTGACATCCCCAGTACTTCCCCTCGTGAGACCTGGTATGTCAAGACCACTCGCCCGGGCGGGGTCAGTAAAGATCCTGCATTGTCCTATCACACCGAGCTGGTGATACACCTGCCGCCCGACCTGGTGGGCAATGATCTTGACCCCGAACGCGCCAAGGAGAACGTGGAACTGACAATCGACCCCTACCCCAATATCACGGTAGGTGACACTGCCGAAGTGCATTGGAACGGCCATCCGACGAAGCTGCGGATTGATGACGAGCATGTCGCCGGCATCAAGCCCATTACCGTGGTGATCCCTGAGTCAACTATCTATTTGGGCGGCAGTGGCGAGGTCATTATTCGCTTCCGGCTGTATGACAAGGTGTTCAACTATTCCGGTGAGCTGCAGCAGTGGTCGCAGGCCGTCACGGTGGTGAGCAATCTGGATCGTAAACTGCTCCCGGCAGCGCACTTCGTGGTAGGCGGGTACTCCGTCATTGACGTCAATCTCGATATCCATAGTTCAGGCTTCTTCTTGGAAATGGTGGTGCCCAGAAGGCTGCCTGATGGCACGCTGACACCGGCCGGGGCCTTGATTGTCGTGACGTTGAGCGGGGCCGATGCTGCGGGCGCGTCCTTTGAGAGGACCCTGGCGCCGTTTCCAGCGCGAATCGAGCTGTCGTCCACCGTCCCGATAGACCTGAAAGACCTCGAAGCAGTGCTCAATGGGCACATGCAGTTCGAATACACCCTGACAACAGCCGGTGGCGTGTTCCTCGCCCGCTCCCAGCGCCGGAACATTACGGTTCATGGTACGAAAAGCACGATGCCGGCGATGACCATCGAGCAGAACGAAGGCGGCAACATTGACCCTGAACATCCCTATATCAAAGTCATCTTTCCGCGCTACACCCCTTACGACCGCAACTACAACGTGACACTGCGTATGGAGGCGGTGCGGTCAGGAGGCGGCCTGGTGTTTTATGAAGAGACCTTATTGGCAGGCGCCGAGCCGCCGCCAGAGCGGTATCGGATTGTCCTCCAGGAAAAATTCGAACGTTTCGTCGGGCTTGGCCCCGTCCGGGTGTTCTACCTCGTCGATAACGGCACGACACAGGTCATGAACCCCGCCATCCAGGCCATACGCAAGTCCGAGGTACTGGAAGTGACCTTTGGCCTGCGCTATGCCGATCTCCCAGCGCCGCAGATGCAATATGTGGACGAGTTCAACAATCTGGACCCGGCGCGCATAAAAGGCGGCCTGGTCCAGGCGACCCTGCCGTACACACGAACGATCCCAGGCGATGTGTTCAAGTGGACCTTGCTGGGGGCTACCAGCAACGGTTCGGCCAGTGACGAGATTTCCCTCAACTCCGCAACGGCGGGCAAACCCGTGTTGTTCAACCTGGATGAGGCGCTGATCGTTGCCAGCAGGAATGGCGAAATTCGCTTCAGCTATTCGCTGGTGCCTGCCAGTGGCGGTGCCACGCGCTACTCGGAAGTGTTGACCGTCACCGTCGGTGAAGCCCTGGACCTGCTGCGGCCGGAAGTGTTGCAAGCCCAGCGCTATCCCGACCAACTGGTGCCCGAGGCCGCGCTGCACGGGGCGACCATTGCCGTCACCTACCCGCAGATGCTGTCCAGCCATCGGGTGCTCGCGTGTTGGACCGGTATCCCGGAGATTGGGACCCATTGTGAAACGAAGGATGGCAATACCTCCAAGACCGTGCACTTTGAGGTGCCCCCAGAGGTGATTGGGGCCAACCTCAATGGCTACGGGCGCTACATCGAGGTGCAGTACTTCGTCTTGTTAGGTGTCCATCAAAAACCTTCGCCGGTGCTGAGCCTGTACCTGCTGGCGCCTGTGCTGCCCCTGCCCTACCTCGAAGGCCATACCACCAGCGTGCTGGACATCAGCCGGTTGATCGGTACCGAACGCGCCATGGTCGAACGCTGGAGCTTTATCAGTCGCTATCAACGGATGTGGTTTGAACTCAGTGGCACGTATGCCAATGACACACCGTTCTACGCTGTGCTGTTCGACGGCGATCTGGTGACCTATACCGGCGAACAGAACGGTATCCAGTCACCGGCACCGGTACTTGAGCTGCGCCAGCTCAAGGATGGCTCGCAATTTCTCATGCGTTTTGGCGCGACGTTCGACCAAACCAACAACAAGTCCAATGCCCTGTGGTTCCCGGAACGCAGGTATACCGTCCAGGCCGTCCCGGCGCAGTTTCCGCTACCCGAATTGATGGGGGCTACCGGCTCTGGCAGCTCGGTGACCCTGTTGCCACTCGTCGCACAGTACGGGGCCAAGGTAAACGCGACGTATAGCCCGATGTATACCTCCGACAGACTCACCCTGGAGGTGGTCGGCGCGCCGGGAGCAGGCTCAGGGCTGATCGGACCAAAAGACGGAGAAACGGATGGAACGGTCACCTTCGACCTGCCGGCGGCGCTGATTGCAGCCAATATTGGCAACCATGACACCACCTTCACCTTGAAATATACGGTCTGGCGCAATGGCGAACTCCGTTCGTCTGCAGTGTTGACCGTTACGCTGAAGGCTATTCCTGCGGCCGAACTGAACAAAACCGTGATCCGTATTGATGAAGCAGCTAACGGCGTACTCAATGTGGACGAGTTGATCGGTGATGCAACAGCAAGGTTGGGGACTTGGCCGTTCATTGCCAGGAACCAGCCCGTATGGCTGCGCCTGATCGGTAACAAACCCGACGGCACGGCACACAACTTGACCCTGCTGGATGGTACCCAGGGTGCACGGGTGAGTGATGGGTGGTTGAATCAAGGGTATCAATTGCTGACGGTACTCAATACCTACCTGAGAGACCTGGGGAACGGCACTCGACTGACAATGCAGTTCAAAGTGGCCCTCAATCACAGTACTGATGAGTGGCAAGCACTTGAGTTTCCCGTGGTTACGTATTCCATATTGAGCCTGCTGATCTCAGACAAAACGCCCTTTACCGGTGGGTTCATGAATGGCTGGATCAGCCAGTACCCCGAACAGAAAAGCATCCAGCGCGAGGCGGACGGCAACTATTACCTGCGGCACGGACCCATGACAGGGGATGGTGTCAGAATCTACAAAATATATACCCCGGTCGACTACGGGTATTATCGAGTCAGGTTCAAATACAGGGTCAACAAGTTTGCAAGCATTGGTGGGCCAACCAGCATGTATATTCATCTGGCTAATTTGACGCGCAACATTACCGTAACAAACCTTAATACATGGAACTATGTCGATGAGTACATGGGTTATTGGAAAGGCGGTAATTTTCAAGCCTCAATCGCGGTTATGAATCCGACAACTGGCGGGGTCTACGATATAGATGACGTCTGGATCCAACAGCGACACTTTCCGGGTTGAGCTACCGCAAACCAGGGGATAGGTGCAATGCACTTATCCCCTGGTTTTTATGCGTTGGCTCACCCAACAGACAGTGCTTTCCGAAAATATCAGGGCCTCACACATGCGGTCACACGCTCGTCAAACTCCAGCCCGACGGGACATGTAAAAGGATACTGAATCCAACGCTGGATCTCTTTGTCATACACACATCGGTAGAACCCCCCGACTCTGTCAGTACTTTTAAAATACCCCGCCTGAGTACAAGGAGGTTCGCGTGGTTCCGGAGGTGGTGTTTTACAGCCCCCGATAAAAACCGCCATAAGTAAGCCCAATGCGATTTTATAGAGGGTGTGGCCTTGGGGATTGACGCGAGAGCAGTTCATAAACATCTCCTGGTTAGGTTTACCAAACTATTAACCCTCTCCTGTTCTTTCCCGTCTACTGTCAGAAATAACAGGTCGCCGCTCCCCTGCTAGATATTGAACGCTTTGCAGCCCAGTGCAAAAAAGTATCACTTCAAGTGCTCCCAAGGATTTGTCACCGCGCCTGCAGAAGGCTGTAATCGACGCACACTCTTCCTGCCGCCTGGGAAGACACAACAACAAAAACTGTCCTTCTGCAGCCCCTGGGCGCAGAAATGGAGTGCGCGATGAATTTCTCAGCAAAAGCTCTGCTTGCCTGTACCTGCATGACCCTCAGCGCCGTCAGCCTTGGCGCGCAAACCCTGACCATTGCCACCGTCAACAACAGCGACATGATCCGCATGCAAAAGCTCTCGAAAACCTTCGAGGCCGAGCATCCGGACATCACGTTGAACTGGGTGGTGCTCGAAGAGAATGTGCTGCGCCAACGCCTGACGACTGACATTGCGACCCAGGGCGGGCAGTTCGATGTGCTGACCATCGGCATGTACGAAGCCGCACTCTGGGGCGCCAAGGGCTGGCTGGAGCCGATGAAGGATCTGCCGGCCTCCTACGACCTGGACGACGTGTTCCCTTCGGTGCGCGACGGCCTTTCGGTCAAGGGCTCGCTGTACGCCCTGCCGTTCTATGCCGAAAGCTCCATCACCTACTACCGCACTGACCTGTTCAAGGCTGCCGGGCTGAACATGCCAGCGCATCCGACCTGGGTGCAGATTGGCGAGTTTGCGCAAAAGCTCACCGACAAGAGCAAGGAGCAATACGGCCTGTGCCTGCGCGGCAAGGCCGGCTGGGGTGAGAACATGGCCCTGATCACCACCCTGGCCAATGGCTATGGCGCGCGTTGGTTCGATGAGAAGTGGCAACCCGAATTCAATGGTCCTGAGTGGAAGGACGCGCTGAACTTCTATGTCGACAACATGAAGAAGTCCGGCCCACCCGGCGCCTCGAGTAACGGCTTCAATGAAAACCTGGCGCTGTTCAACAGCGGCAAATGCGCGATCTGGGTGGATGCCAGCGTCGCCGGCTCGTTTGTCACCGACAAGACCCAGAGCAAAGTCGCCGACCACGTGGGCTTCACCTTTGCCCCGCAGCAGGTCACCGACAAAGGCACCTCGTGGCTGTATTCCTGGTCCCTGGCGATCCCGGCCAGCTCCAAGGCCAAGGACGCCGCCAAGGTCTTCAGTGCCTGGGCGACGTCCAAGGAGTACGGCGCGCTGGCGGCCAAGACCGATGGCATCGCCAATGTGCCGCCAGGCACCCGCGCCTCAACCTACAGCGAGCAATACATGCAGGCCGCCCCCTTTGCCAAGGTGACGCTGGAGTCGTTGAAAGTCGCGGACCCGACCAAACCGACCGTCAAGCCCGTGCCCTACATCGGTATCCAGTTGGTGACCATTCCCGAGTTCCAGGCCATTGGTACCCAGGTGGGCAAGTTCTTCTCCGGCGCCCTGACCGGCCAGCAGAGCGTGGACCAGGCCCTGGCGGCGGCGCAAACCACCACCGTGCGGGAAATGAAGCGCGCCGGCTACCCCAAATAGCCCAGGCTCACCACCGTCAATGTGGGAGCTGGCAAGCCAGCGCCTACATTGACCGCATTCCAAGGCCGATTCTGTTTGCCTCCAATGGGTTCTGATTGTCATGAATACGTCTAAAAGCCGCCTGCGCAACCCCGGCTGGTTCCTGGTCAGCCCCTCGGTGGCCCTGTTGCTGCTGTGGATGATCGTGCCGCTGGGCATGACCCTGTACTTTTCGCTGATCCGCTACAACCTGCTCTACCCCGGCGAAAACCAATTCGTGGGCCTGGAGAACTTCACTTACTTCATCACCGACTCGGGCTTTCTGCCCGGCGCCACCAATACCTTGTTGCTGGTGGGCAGCGTACTGCTGATCAGCGTGGTGCTGGGGGTGTTGATCAGTGCCTTACTGGAGGCCAGTGAGTTTTTCGGCCGCGGGCTGGTACGGGTGCTGCTGATCTCGCCGTTTTTCATCATGCCCACCGTCGGTGCGCTGATTTGGAAGAACCTGATTTTCCACCCGGTGTCCGGCGTGCTGGCGGCGCTGTGGAAGCTGTTTGGCGCGCAGCCGGTGGACTGGCTGGCGCACTACCCGCTGCTGTCGATCATCATCATCGTGTCCTGGCAATGGCTGCCCTTCGCCATCCTGATCCTGATGACTGCCATGCAGTCCCTGGACCAGGAACAGAAAGAAGCGGCACGCCTGGACGGTGCCGGCCCGATTGCGATCTTCTGGCACCTGACCCTGCCGCACCTGGCCCGGCCCATCGCCGTGGTGGTGATGATCGAAACCATCTTCCTGCTCTCGGTGTTCGCCGAAATCTTCACCACCACCAACGGCGGCCCTGGCTACGCCTCGACCAACCTCGCCTACCTGATCTACAACCAGGCGCTGGTGCAGTTCGATGTGGGCATGGCCTCGGCCGGCGGCTTGATTGCCGTGGTCATTGCCAATATCGCGGCGATCATCCTGGTGCGGATGCTCGGCAAAAACCTGACTGACAAGCCTTGAGGGCCGCGCCATGACACTTCAACAATCCCGCCGCCTGCAAAGCCTGTTGCTCGGCACCCTGGCCTGGGCCATCGCGATCGTGATTTTCTTCCCGATCTTCTGGATGGTGCTTACCAGTTTCAAGACCGAAATCGACGCCTTTGCCACGCCGCCGCAATTTATATTCACGCCCACCCTTGAGAACTACCTGCACATCAACGAGCGCAGCAACTACGCAAGCTTCGCCTGGAACTCGGTGGTGATTTCCTTCAGCGCCACCGCCTTGTGCCTGCTGATTGCGGTGCCGGCGGCCTACTCCATGGCGTTCTACGAAACCCAGCGCACCAAGGGCACGCTGCTGTGGATGCTGTCGACCAAGATGCTGCCCCCGGTGGGCGTGCTGATGCCCATCTACCTGCTGGCCAAGAGCATGGGCCTTCTGGATACGCGCATCGCGCTGATCATCATCTACACCCTGATCAACCTGCCGATTGTGGTGTGGATGGTTTACACCTACTTCAAGGATATCCCCAAGGACATCCTCGAAGCCGCCCGCCTGGACGGCGCCACCCTGTGGCAGGAAATGGTGCGGGTGCTGCTGCCCATCGCCAAGGGCGGCCTGGCCTCCACCGTGTTGCTGTCGCTGATCCTGTGCTGGAACGAGGCGTTCTGGTCGCTGAACCTGACCTCCTCGAATGCCGCGCCGTTGACCGCGTTGATCGCCTCCTACTCCAGCCCCGAAGGTTTGTTCTGGGCCAAATTGTCCGCCGTCTCGACCCTGGCTTGCGCGCCGATCCTGATCTTCGGCTGGATCAGCCAGAAGCAACTGGTGCGCGGCCTGTCCTTCGGCGCAGTGAAATAACGACCCCTTATAAAAAGGAGGCCCATCATGGCCAACCTGAAAATCAAGAATCTGCAAAAAAGCTTCGAAGGTTTCTCCATCATCAAGGGCATCGACCTGCAAGTGAACGACAAGGAGTTCGTGGTGTTCGTCGGGCCGTCGGGCTGTGGCAAGTCAACCCTGCTGCGCCTGATTGCCGGCCTTGAGGAAGTGACTGAAGGCACCATCGAGCTCGATGGCCGCGATATCACCGAAGTGACCCCGGCCAAGCGCGACCTGGCCATGGTGTTCCAGACCTACGCGCTGTACCCGCATATGAGCGTGCGCAAGAACATGTCGTTTGCCCTGGACCTGGCCGGTGTGGACAAGCAGATCGTCGACAGCAAAGTCAGTGAAGCGGCACGCATCCTCGAGCTGGGGCCGCTGCTGGAGCGCAAGCCCAAGCAGCTGTCCGGCGGCCAGCGCCAGCGCGTGGCCATCGGTCGGGCGATTGTGCGCAACCCGAAGATCTTCCTGTTCGACGAGCCGCTGTCCAACCTCGACGCCGCCTTGCGCGTGCAAATGCGCCTGGAACTGGCGCGCCTGCATAAAGAACTGCAGGCCACCATGATTTACGTGACCCACGACCAGGTCGAAGCCATGACCCTGGCGGACAAGGTGGTGGTGCTCAATAGCGGGCGCATCGAACAGGTCGGCTCGCCGCTGGAGCTGTATCACCAGCCGGCCAACCTGTTTGTCGCGGGCTTTCTGGGGACGCCGAAAATGGGCTTTCTCAAGGGCCAGGTGACCCGTGTCGACGGCCAGGGCTGCGACGTGCAACTGGAGGCCGGGACCCTGATCAGCCTGCCATTGAGCAGCGCCAGTTTGAGCGTCGGCAGCGCAGTGACCCTGGGCATTCGCCCCGAACACCTGGAGCTGGCCGCACCGGGCGATACCACCCTGACCGTCACCGCCGACGTTGGCGAACGCCTGGGCAGTGACACCTTCTGCCATGTGCTCACCGCCAATGGCGAGCCGCTGACCCTGCGGATCCGTGGCGATATGGCCAGCCAGTATGGCGAAACCCTGCAACTGCACCTGAACCCGGCGCACTGCCATCTGTTCGACACCGACGGTGTTGCCGTGGCTCGCCCACTGCGCGCCGCCGCCTGATTTCGCGAGAACCGTTGATGAAACTCAATAAGCAAAACCTCACGCAACTGGCGCCCGAAGTGCGCCTGCCCGCCTACACCCTCGCCGATACGCGCCAGGGCATCGCCCATATCGGCGTCGGCGGTTTCCATCGCGCGCACCAGGCGTACTACACCGACGCCCTGATGAACACTGGGGTCGGCCTCGACTGGAGCATCTGCGGCGTTGGCTTGCGCGCCGAAGACCGCAAGGCGCGGGATGACCTGGCCGGCCAGGACTATCTGTTCACCCTGTACGAACTGGGCGATACCGACGACACCGAAGTGCGTGTAATCGGTGCCATCAGCGACATGCTGCTGGCGCAAGACGGGGCCCAGGCGCTGATCGACAAACTGGCCAGCCCACAGATTCGCATCGTCTCGCTGACCATCACCGAGGGCGGCTACTGCATCGACGACAGCAACGGCGAGTTTATGGCCCATCTGCCGCAGATCCAACACGACCTGGCCCACCCCGACACCCCCACCACGGTGTTCGGCTTTATCTGCGCAGCCCTGACCCAGCGCCGTGCTGCAGGCATCCCGGCGTTCACGGTGATGTCCTGCGATAACCTGCCGCACAACGGCGCCGTGACCCGCAAGGCGCTGCTGGCCTTCGCCGCGCTGCGCGACGCCGACCTGCATGACTGGATCCAGGCCAATGTGAGTTTTCCCAACGCCATGGTCGACCGCATCACACCGATGACCAGCACCGCGCACCGCCTGCAATTGCATGATGAACACGGCGTCGACGATGCCTGGCCGGTGGTGTGCGAACCCTTTGTGCAATGGGTGCTGGAAGACAAGTTCGTCAACGGCCGCCCGGCCTGGGAACAGGTGGGCGTGCAGTTCACCGATGACGTCACGCCCTATGAAGAAATGAAGATCGGCCTGCTCAACGGTAGCCACCTGGCCCTGACCTACCTGGGGTTTCTCAAGGGCTATCGGTTTGTCCACGAGACCATGAACGACCCGCTGTTTGTCGCCTATATGCGTGCCTACATGGACCTGGACGTGACCCCCCACCTGGCGCCAGTACCGGGCATTGACCTGACCGAGTACAAGCAGACCCTGGTGCAGCGTTTTTCCAACCAGGCGATTGCCGATCAGTTGGAGCGGGTGTGTTCCGATGGTTCGTCGAAGTTTCCCAAATTCACCGTACCGACCATCAACCGCCTGATTGCCGAGGGCCGCGACACCGAGCGGGCGGCACTGGTGGTGGCGGCCTGGGCCTTGTACCTGCAGGGCGTGGATGAGAACGGCGTGCGCTACCGAATCCCCGATCCCCGCGCCGATTTCTGCCGGGCGCTGGTGGCGGATGACGCATTGATCAGTCAGCGGTTGCTGGGTGTAGAAGAGATTTTTGGCACGGCGATTCCCAACTCGGCGGAATTTGTGGCAGCGTTTGAGCGGTGTTTTGCCAGTTTGCGCGATAACGGTGTCACAGAGACCCTGAAACGACTTACCCACTGAAGAAACCCACATTGATCGGGTTTTCACCCTACTGCCTGCTGAGTAACCACCATGACTCGCCAATCTCTGTTTCTGGGCATCGACTGCGGCACCCAAGGCACCAAAGCCATCGTCCTCGATGCCGCCAGCGGCAAGGTGTTGGGCCTGGGCGCTGCTGCACACAGCCTGATCAGCGGCGCCAACGGCCGTCGCGAGCAACCCCCCCAGGAATGGCTGGACGCCTTGACCGAATCCACCCACCGCGCCTTGCAGCAAGCCGGGGTGGACGGCCAGGACATTCTCGGCATCGGCGTTTCCGGCCAGCAACATGGCCTGGTGCTGCTCGACGATCAGGGCCAGGTGTTGCGCCCGGCCAAGCTGTGGTGCGACACCGAAACCAGCGCGGAAAACGCCCGACTGCTGCAGCACCTGGGCGGTGAAAGCGGCGCCCTGGAGCGGCTTGGCGTGGCGATCGCACCGGGTTACACCGTGTCCAAACTGTTATGGACCCTGGAGCAACACCCGGAGGTGTTTGCGCGGATCGCCCATCTCCTGTTGCCCCACGACTACCTCAACTATTGGCTCACCGGCCGTGCCTGCGCCGAGTATGGCGACGCCTCGGGTACCGGTTATTTCAATGTGCGCACCCGGCAATGGGATTTGCCGTTGCTGCGGCATATCGACCCCAGCGGGCGCCTGGAAGCGGCGTTGCCAACCCTGATCGAAGCCAATCAGGCACTGGGCACTGTGCTGCCGGCGATCGCCGAGCGCCTGGGGATCAATCCCGGTGCCATTGTGTCCAGTGGCGGCGGGGACAATATGATGGGGGCGATTGGCACCGGCAATATTGCTCCCGGGGTGATTACCATGAGCCTCGGTTCATCGGGCACCGTGTACGCGTTTGCCGACCAACCGAATGTCAGCGCCCAGGCTGCAGTGGCGACATTCTGTTCCTCCAGCGGCGGTTGGCTGCCGCTGATCTGCACCATGAACCTGACCAATGCCACCGGGGTCATCCGCGAACTGTTCGAGCTGGACCTGGTGGCATTCAACGCCCTGGTGGCCCAGGCGCCGATTGGCGCCGAGGGCGTGAGCATGCTGCCGTTTCTCAATGGCGAGCGCGTGCCCGCCCTGCCCCACGCAACCGGCAGCCTGCACGGCCTGACCATGACCAACCTGACCCGTGCCAACCTGTGCCGCGCGGTGGTCGAAGGCACCACCTTCGGCTTGCGC
Source organism: Pseudomonas sp. FP818 (assembly GCF_030687335.1). Taxonomy (NCBI): domain Bacteria; kingdom Pseudomonadati; phylum Pseudomonadota; class Gammaproteobacteria; order Pseudomonadales; family Pseudomonadaceae; genus Pseudomonas; species Pseudomonas sp. FP818. The sequence continues at coordinate 3,024,396 of NZ_CP117427.1, forward strand.
CAGGGCCTGGACCTGTTGCGCCAGACCGGCCTGCAAAGCCACAGTATCCGCCTGATCGGTGGCGGCTCGAAAAGCCCGGTGTGGCGGCAGATGGTCGCCGATATCATGGACACCGAAGTGATCTGTACCGAACAAAGCGAAGCGGCAGCCCTGGGCGCGGCGATCCAGGCCGCGTGGTGCCAGTCCGGCGAAAGCCTGCAGGCACTGTGTACACGCTGCGTCAGTCTCGACCCGGCCAGCCGCACTCAGCCTGTGGCCGCCAGCGTCAAGGCTTACCAGCAGGCCTATGAACGCTATCAACAGCATGTGGCAACCCTTTAAGAGCGAGTAACTATGTATCTGGTGTGTGGCGAAGCGCTGTTTGATTTTTTCAGCCAGGAGGATGCCGGCGGGCAGGCTTCCAAAGTCGATTTCAAGGCGATTGCCGGCGGCTCGCCGTTCAATGTGGCCGTAGGTTTGCGCCGCCTGGGGATCGAGGCCGGGCTGTTCGCCGGGTTGTCCAGCGACTACCTGGGCCAACGCCTGCGCCAGGTGCTCAGGGATGAAGGGGTCAGCGACGAGTACCTGGTGGAGTTTGCCGCACCGACCACCCTGGCGATGGTCGCCCTGGGGGCCAATGGCTCGCCGCAATACAGCTTCCGGGGTGAAGGCTGTGCCGATCGGCAGTTGCAGCTCGAGCATCTGCCTGCCCTCGATGCTCGGGTACGCGGCCTGCATTTCGGTTCGTTTTCCCTGGTGGTGCAGCCGGTCGCCGACAGCCTGCTGGCCCTGGTCCGCCGGGAAAGCGGCAAGCGCTTGATCAGCCTCGATCCGAATGTGCGCCTGAACCCGCAGCCGGATATCGAACTATGGCGCCAGCGCGTGGCCGAGTGGGTACAGCATGCCGACCTGATTAAGGTCAGCGATGAAGACCTGCACCTGCTCTACCCAGGCCAGGCCCCCGAAAGCGTGCTGCAAGGCTGGTTGCAGCACCGTTGCCAGCTGGTTTTCCTGACCCGTGGCGGCGATGGCGCGAGTGTGTTCAGTCGCCAGCATGGCAATTGGTCGGCGCCGGCGCTCAAGGTGGTGATGGCTGATACGGTGGGCGCCGGCGATACCTTCCAGGCCGCCCTGATTGCCTGGCTCACCGAGCAGCAGTTGGATTGCGTGGAGGGTGTGCGCAGCCTGACCAGGGAACAGATCGACACAATGCTCAGGTTTGCCATCAGCGCTGCGGCGCTGACCTGCGGCAAGACCGGGCCAGACCTGCCCTACCGCCATCAATTGCACGGGTAATCGCGATTGGGGCGCTCCCGTATTGCCCGGGCCACCCACGCGCCGATCACACCGCCAACCAGGGGCGCGAGCCAGAACAGCCAGAGCTGCATAAGGTAATCAGGCCCGGCAAACAATGCCGGCCCGGTGCTGCGGGCCGGGTTGACCGAGGTATTGGTCACGGGAATCGACACCAGGTGAATCAGGGTCAGCGTCAGGCCGATGGCAATCGGCGCAAACCCCGGCGCCACACCGGGGGCAGTCATCCGCATCACGATAAACACCAGGAAGAAGGTGCCCACACCTTCCACCACCACGGCGGCCAGCAGGCTGTACTGCCCCGGGCTTAACGCGCCATAGCCATTGGCGGCAAACTCGCCGATTTCAAAGCCCGGCCGGCCACTGGCGACCAGTGCGAGAATCGCCGCCGCCACCGTCGCCCCGGCGACCTGGGCAATGATATAGGGCAGCACATCCAGCCCCGGCAACCGTCCACCGACCCACAGGCCGACAGTCACCGCCGGGTTGAAATGCGCGCCACTGATGCTGCCCACCGCATAGGACATGCTCAACACGCTCAGGCCAAACGCCAGGGCGACCCCGCTAAACCCAATACCCAGGCCCGGAAACGCGGCCGACAGGATGGCGCTGCCACAGCCGCCAAAGGTTAACCAAAAGGTGCCGAGAAATTCTGCTGCGATTTTTTGCTGCACGCACTACCTCAGCCACTGGCGAAAAATGTGGCGAAACACTAGCAGTGAGAAGGGAAGCTGCCGTATCGGATTTGTCTGAGGCTTACCTCACAGCGTAGGCTTGGGCCCTTCTGAAACGGCCGAAAGGACTCGCCATGCGCATCAGTTTCCACGCACTCTCCACCTTCACCGCCGCGCTGTGCCTGGCCCTTGCGATTGCCTGGGGAGTGCGGCCCGACCTGCTACTGTGGCTCTGGGGAGTGGAATACACCGATGCCAGCGGCCTGGTGGCGCGACGCAATGCCATGCTGTTCCTGGCAATCGGCATCATGTTTTATCGCCTGCGCCATACCGCCCCGTCACCCACGCGCAGCGCGCTGGTATCGGGGTTTATTGTCGGTTGCCTGGGATTGGCCGCGCTAGGGATTGGCGAATGGCTCAATGGCCATGCCGGCCCGGGAATTCTGCTGGGCGTGGGCACGGAGTTAGTGCTGGGCCTGGGGTTTATCCAGGCCCGCAAACCAACCGTGGGCTGATCAGTAGAGCCTGGCGCCCGCCCTGCGCGGGGCGGGTGCATGGGCGTGTTTGAGATCCTCACGCAACTCGGTGATCAGATTGCAGATGGCACGACTGCTGTCGAGTTTATTGGCCTGGATGCCGGTGACAGTCAGGTCGGTACCATCGTCGTCATAGATTTTGATGGTCAATGACGCATCCTGGGCCTTGATGCATTCACAACGTCTGGGCAGGAAGCTTCCTTCAATAAGGCCGCGTAACTCCAATTCCGAAAACATGGCTAAACCTCTCCTTTTTTGAGACCGCCAATGAATTTTTATAGCTCTCAATAGTCTGACCGCCGCGTCAGGACGGTTGACTGCACGCCTTGCCAACCCTGGCAGGCGCGTTCAACTGCAAAGCCTACTCCTTGTGCCTGTCGGCGTAGGATCCTTTCCTCATAAGCACCCGCTACCCTTATATGCGTTGCTGCTGGTTTGCATTGCCGGACGTTGGCGTGCATCGTGGCCGCGACTGTTTTATTGACCCCAAGATAAGGACGTCCCATGACTTCTTCGCCCTTCACTCTGTTTTCCGTTTTGGCCATGAGCGTGCTGGCCGCCCAGGCCAATGCCGCCAAGCTGGAAGATATCGCGCCCTACCCCAAGGCCGATGCCGGCCAGGTTCGCCAGGTCATCCACTTGCCGGCAAAGCCCCAGGAACAGGACTTCAAGGTTGAAATCCTCGCCGGTAAAACCTTGCCGGTGGACTGCAACCAGCAGCGGCTCGGTGGTGTACTGGAAGAGAAAAACCTCGAAGGCTGGGGCTACCCGTTCTACCGCCTGGAGAAGGTCAGCGGCCCCATGAGCACCCTGATGGCCTGCCCCGAAGGCAAGACCCACGAGGGTTTTGTGCCGGTGGTCGGTGACGGTTTTGTGCTGCGTTACAACAGCAAATTGCCCATCGTTTTATATGTTCCAAAAGATGTCGAAGTGCGTTACCGAATCTGGTCGGCATCGCCTACCGTCGAGAAGGCGAGCGCGCAGTAACGCCACAGCCAGAATGTGTGTGGGCTTGCCTGCTACAGCGCTGCGTCAGCCACCAGTTGCTGTGACTGAACCACCGCCATCGCGGGCAAGCCCGCTCCCACAGGGAGAGCTCAGCGGGCAGAAAAGTATGGCTCCACCACAAACCCAATGTGGGAGCTGGCTAGCCTGCGATGGCGGTCTGTCAGCCCCCGAAAATAATGACTGAACCATCCCACTGGGGGCTCTGCGAGCAGGAAAGTATGGCCACACCACAAATCAAATGTGGGAGCTGGCTTGCCTGCGATGGCGGTCTGTCAGCCGCCGAGAATAGTGACTGAACCACCGCCATCGCGGGCAAGCCCGCTCCCACAGGGGGCGACTTTGCTAAAGCTCGGCAACTTCCACATTCAATCGGTGCTCTCGCGCCGCCACCCGCTCGGCCACGTGGCGCAAACTGTCGAAGTTGATATTAGCCCCGGAGTTGATCGCCACCAGTGTCTGCCCCTGGGCCCCGGTACGTGTCACGTAGCGGCGGATACCGGCCACCGCCAGGGCGCCGGAGGGTTCGGTGATGGAGCGGGTATCGTCGTAGATCAGCTTGATCGCACTGCACAGTTCATCGTTGCTGACGGTGATGACCTCATCAACATAATGACGGCAGATTTCAAAACCGTGGGCGCCGATCTGCGCCACTGCGGTGCCATCGGCGAAGCTGTCCACGCTGGGCAGTATCACCCGTTCACCGGCATTCAGGGCCGCCAGCAGGCAACTGGAGCCTTCAGGTTCCACGCCAATCACCCGCACTTGCGGGCGCAAATACTTGATGTAGGCCGCGATGCCGGCGATCAACCCACCCCCGCCGACCGGGACGAAGATCGCGTCCAGCGCACCTTGCTGCTGGCGCAGGATTTCCATGGCCACGGTACCCTGCCCGGCGATCACGTCGGGATCATCGAAGGGCGATACAAAGGTGCCCCCCGACTGTTCAGCCAACTGCAATGCATGGGCCAGGGCAAACGGGAAGCTCGCGCCCTGCAACACCGCCTCAGCGCCTCGTGAGCGCACGCCCAGCACTTTCAATTCAGGCGTGGTGCTGGGCATGACTATCGTCGCCTTGATTCCCAACTCACGCGCCGCCAGCGCCACACCCTGGGCATGGTTGCCCGCCGAGGCCGTGATCACGCCGCGGGCTTTTTGCTCATCGCTCAGTTGCACCAGTTTGTTGTAGGCGCCACGGATCTTGAAGGAGAACGTCGGCTGCAGATCTTCACGCTTGAGCAGGATCTGATTGCCGAGCAGCGCCGAGAGTGCCGGTGCCGCCTGCAAGGGGGTGCGCACCGCCAGGTCGTAGACCGGCGCGGCGAGGATCTTCTTCACGTATTGCTCAAGCAGCAAGGGGCTACTCATGGGTGTCTCCTGGCGTTTTACGGAGCCCTGGAGACGGAAAAACAAAACCCGCCTCTAGGGCGGGTTTGGGTACAGCCGAACGCTATCCCGCCAAATGAGGAATGGCGGTAATAATGCTTGGCTGGGAACGATAGGTTTGAACAGTCATGGCGCAAAACTAACCGGCGCTCTGTGGCAAGTCAACTGCAGGGCTTTACGGGCGATATACGAAACATATACGCTTTGTATATCAATCCTACACAGTGAAGCTCATGGGCATCGTCAAGATCACCGATCAACTGCATGAACAACTGCGTCTGGCCAGCGCCGCCATGGACCGTTCCATCAACGCCCAGGCGGAGTTCTGGATCAAGATCGGCCTGTTGGCCGAACTCAATCCACACCTGGCCTACAACGATCTGATCAACAAGCTGTTGCTCGACAAACCCGACCTGATCCGGGGGCGCATCTGATGATCAAGACCCCTGCACAGATCGCCGTGATGCGCGAAGCCGGGCGCCTGCTGGGCCAGGTGTTCACGATGCTCGACAGCCGGGTCGCGGCCGGCCAGACCACCCTGGAACTGGATGCGGCCGTCGAGGCGTTTATCCGCCAGGACCTGCAGGCCCGCCCCGCCAGCCTCGGGCAGTATGACTACCCCTTCTGCATCAACACCTCCATCAATGAAGTGGTGTGCCACGGCATGCCAAATGCCAAGGATGTGTTGAAGGACGGCGATATCGTCAATATCGACATCACCCTGGAAAAAGGAGGGTTTATCGCCGACTCCAGCAAGATGTACATGGTCGGCGCTGTCGCGCCCAAGGCGCGGCGCCTGGTGGAGCAGACGTTCGAGGCGATGTGGGCCGGTATTCGCCAGGTCAAACCCGGCGCGCGCCTGGGGGATATCGGCCATGCGATTCAAAGCCATGCCCAGGCCAATGGCTACAGCGTGGTGCGCGAGTATTGCGGCCACGGGATTGGCCGGGAAATGCATGAAGAGCCGCAAATCCTGCACTTCGGCCGCCCGGGCACCGGCCTCACCCTGCGCGAAGGCATGGTGTTCACCATCGAGCCGATGCTCAACCAGGGCAGCCCCAAAGTGCGCAGCCTCAAGGACGGCTGGACCGTGGTGACCCGCGACAACAGCCTGTCGGCCCAGTGGGAACATACGGTGGCGGTCACCGCGGATGGCTTTGAAGTGCTGACGCTGCAGGCGGGTGCCTGAATCCTCCCACACCGGCAGCAAAGTGGGGCCCAGTCACCCTGCTTTGTCGCCGCCCCTGGCAATCCGCCTGAGCCCCAGCACCATCCCTGCGGCGCCCAACGCCATCGCCAGCAAAAACAGCGGGTACGCCACCCACCACGGCGTGCCGGCCGTCATCATGCTGAACTCGGACATGCCGCCAATGCTGGCGATCAGGTTCAGCGGCAGGAACACCACGTTGATCAGTGTCAGCTTGCGCAGCAGGTTGTTCATGCTGTTGTTCATCAGGTTGCCCCGGGCGTCGATCAGCCCGGAGAACACATTGGAATAAATCTCCGCCTGCTTGTAGCACTGGTTGTTCTCGATGATCAGGTCGTCGATCAAGCCCAGGGTCTGCGGGCTGAAATGCTCCTTCTCGCCATGGTTGCGCAAACGCGTCAAGACCGCGCCGTTGCTGTGCAGCGCGTTGATGTAATAGATCAGGCTCTCGCTGAGGCTGAACATTTGCATCAGGTGGCGGTTACTCATGGAGGCGTTGAACTGCTGCTGCAATTCCCGGGCGACCAGCTTGATCACCTTGAGGTGGCCCAGGTAGTGATGGATGTTGTTCAGCAGCAGGTCCAGCAGTACATCCAACGGTGTATGCAGCGGCCGGCGCGCGCCCAGGCCGGACAGCTGGCTGTCGTCGGTGGCGATCACCAGCACACGGTCCGGTGAAAACAGCAAGCCGCAAGACGACACTTCAAACACCAGGTTGCTGCCCCCGGAGTAGTTTTGCGGGCGCTTCCAGATCAGAAACAGGTTGTCTGGATGGAACTCGATACGCGACACCTCGTCCGGATCCAGTGCCGACGCCAGCGCATGCTCATCGACCTTGTAGCGCTCGCGCAGCAATTCACGCTCATCACTGTCGGGGTTGCTGAACAGCAGGACCTCGGCACTTTCGCGCTCGGTGCGGCGCAGCGCGCCCTCATTGAGCTCAAAGCAGATCACCAGACCTGGCCCTGGCGTTTGAGCTCCAGGCGGCGCACGAACTCCTCCAGCACCAGGGAGTACAAGTCGTCCTGCAAGTAGGCGTCTTCGATCCCGGCGTCCATGTTCGGGTTGTCGTTGACCTCGATCACCACCACCTTGTTGCCGGACTGCTTCAGGTCCACGCCGTATAACCCGTCACCGATCAGGTTAGCGGTCTTGACCGCCAGTTCCACCACGGCCTTGGGCGCCTCGTGCACCGCCAGGGTCCGGCACTCGCCGTTGATATCCTGGCCGATGGCCTTGTGGTTGTAGATCTGCCAATGGCCCTTGGACATAAAGTATTGGCAGGCAAAGATCGGCTTGCGGTTGAGTACGCCGATGCGCCAGTCGTACTCGGTATAGAAAAACTCCTGGGCCAGCAGCAACACCGAGTGTTCGAACAACTCTGCCGTGGCGGCCAGCAGCGCCTCCTGGCTTTCCACTTTAATCACCCCTCGGGAGAAACAACCGTCGGGGATTTTCAGCACCAGGGGGAAGCCCAGGCGCTCGCCAACCCGTTCGAAATCTTCCGGTCGTTCCTTGTACAGAATTTCGGTAGCGGGCATGCCCAATTGATGGCTGTTGAGCAGGTCCGTGAGGTAGACCTTATTGGTACAACGCAGGATCGACGCCGGGTCGTCCATCACCACCAGCCCTTCACTCTCGGCCTTTTTGGCGAAGCGATAGGTGTGGTTGTCGACACTGGTGGTTTCGCGGATCAACAAGGCGTCGTATTCGGCCAGTCGCGCGTAGTCCTTGCGCTCAATCAGCTCGACATCAATCCCCAAGCCCCTGCCCACCCGCACGAAATTTTCCAGGGCCTTGGCATTGGACGGCGGCAGCTGCTCCTGGGGATCATGCAGGATTGCCAGGTCATAACGGGCCAGGCGCCGGGAGCGCGGTTGACGCCAGATCCTGCGGCTGAAGTTGTCCAGGGCGTGGGCGAATTGATCTTCCTGATCATCGCGCAACTTATGCAGCACCCCGGACTTGATACCTTCGATATGCCAGCCGTTATGCTTGCGAAACTCAACTAACAAGATCGGACACGGAAACGCTTCAAACAACTGCCGGGCCAAATCCTGCAACGGCTCAATATTGGTTCGACCAAAATAAAGGGTCAGGGTAAAACCTTCGGTATTACTGTAGAGGTGATGACTCAATGCTTTGTCGAGGGTTTTATCCAGGTCATCCAGGGCCAGGCCATACAACGATTTTTTCGTCAATTCGCTGATGGTGCGCACCGACGGAATCACCTTGTGCCCCCGCGCCTCGGCCAGCAGCGAGCAGTAATAGCCATGCCCCAGGTACTTGTAGCTGCGGCACAGGTTGATGACCTGTACCCGTTTGCCGGCCTCGTTCTCCCGGGGGTGTTCGAGGTATTCCTGGGCAGTGACAATATCTTCACTGGGGAAGTACGAGGCCCAGTCTTCCTTGCGTTCTACAATAATCACAACTTGGCTTGCACTCTTGGGCGGTGTAGAAAAATATCCGCCGGAAGTTATTGTCGCCGCGACGGTTTGCTCGGATACTTCTCGCCAATGACTTTGTACCGCTGACATATTGATTGATCCGCTAGAGAACTTGACCTTTTCTATTAAGCACGATCTTTCACGGAAGTCTCGTTTAGTTACGCAACTTTTACGGCGGTTATATGACTCTTTTCTTTCGCGTTGCAACCCTGGATGACCTGCCAGCACTGGTGGCCCTGGAACAGCACTGTTTCACCACAGACCGGCTGTCTGCTCGCAGTTTCCAGTGGATGATCAGCCGCGCCCATGCGCAGTTGCTGGTGGCCGAAAACGCCGGGCAATTGCTGGGTTATGCCCTGGTGCTGTTCCATCGCGGCACCTCGCTGGCGCGCCTGTACTCCCTGGCCATTGCCGCGCCGGCCCGGGGCATGGGCCTGGGCAAGCAATTGCTGGCGCGCATCGAGGCCTGCGCCGTGGCGCACGACTGTGCGTACCTGCGCCTTGAGGTGCGCACCGACAACCCTGGCGCTATTGCCCTGTATGAACACAGTGGCTACCGGCGCTTTGCCCTGATCAACGATTATTACGCCGACCATACCGACGCCCTGCGCCTGGAAAAACGCATCCTCCAGCACACTGACGCGCGGGCCTTGAGTGTGCCCTACTACCAGCAGACCACCGACTTCACCTGCGGCGCAGCCTGCCTGTTGATGGCCATGGGCGCCCTGTTACCTGGGCGTGAGTCTCTGCGCCGCGAAGAGCTGCAGATCTGGCGCGAAGCAACCACCGTGTTCATGACCGCCGGCCACGGCGGCTGCAGCCCCCAAGGCCTGGCCCTGGCTGCCTGGCGCCGGGGGTTTAAGGTGCGCATGCAGGTCAACGTGCGCGGGCCGCTGTTTCTCGATGGGGTGCGCGACCCGCATAAAAAAGAGGTGATGCGCCTGGTGCATGAGGGGTTCGAGGAGGATTTGGCCAACAGTGATGTGCAGCAGGTATTCGGCGGTGCGTTGGACCTGGCGCAGGTCCTCGGTGATGGCGGCCAGCCACTGGTGCTGATCAGCAGCTACCGGCTGACGCGCTCCAAGTCACCACACTGGGTGATCGTGACTGACTGTGATCAAGAGTTTGTCTACCTGCATGATCCCGACGTGGACCATAGCCAGCATCGCCGCCCCATGGACTGCCAGCATTTGCCGGTCAGCCACGGGGAGTTCGAGCGGATGTGCCGTTTTGGCAGCCGTCAGCTGCGGGCGGCGGTGGTGCTATACCGGTAACGCCCTGGCGCTGCCGGTCGCCGCGGCCTTGGCTTCGAGTTCGCGCACCAGGGGCAATACGCGCTGGCCGAAATATTCCACCTCCTCCTGGAAGTGCAGGAAGCCCGCCAGCACCAGGTCCACCCCCACCGCCTTGAGCGCGACGATGCGCTCGGCAATCTGCCGAGGGGTGCCGATCAGGTTGGTCTTGAAGCCGTCGTTGTACTGCACCAGGTCGGCGAAGCTGGACTTGGCCCAGTTGCCCTCACCTTCGGGCGAGGCCTTGCCCGCCTGCCTGGCGGCATCACCAAAGGCGTTGACGGCCTGCGGGTCGGCCTTGTCGATGATCTCGGCCAACACCGCCTGGGCCTCTTGCTCGGTGTCGCGGGCGATCACAAACGCGTTGACCCCGACTTTTACCGAATGGTGATTGGCCGCAGCCTTGGCGCGGATATCATCGACCTGGGCCTTGATCCCCTCGGGCGTGTTGCCGTTGGTGAAATACCAGTCCGACACCCGCGCCGCCATGTCCCGCGCAGCCCGGGAGCTGCCACCCTGGAAAATTTCCGGGTGCGGCTGAGTCAGGGGCTTGGGCTTGAGGCTGTAATGGTTGAACCGGTAGAAGTCACCCTTGAAGGTGAAATCGTCCTGGGTCCAGATGCCTTTCAACGCGCGGATAAACTCTTCGGAGCGCCGATAGCGCTCGTCATGCTCCAGCCAGTGCTCGCCAATGGCCTGGAACTCGCCCTTGAACCAGCCACTGACGATGTTCACCGCCACCCGGCCTTGGGTCAGTTGATCAATGGTCGCCAACTGCTTGGCCGCCAGCGCCGGTTGCCAGGGCCCCGGCAGGATCGCGGCGATCACCTTGAGTTGGGTCGTGGCCGCCAGCAACGCATGGCTGAAGGCCACGGATTCATGTTGGTATTCAGCACCATAGCCGGCGGTGAAACGGATTTGCGTCAGGGCATACTCAAACCCCGCCGCCTCGGCCAACTGGGCCAGCTTGCGGTTGTAGTCGATGCCCCAGTCGGTACGTTGTTCAACCTTGCTGACCACCAGGCCACCACTGACATTGGGCACCCAATAGGCAAATTTCACGGCTTGCTGAGTCATCGTTCGGCACCTCGCACACAGGGAATGTACAGGGGTAGAGCAGCAAACGTGCCAGGGTTGGCAAAGCCCCTGGGCTGGGGCGTTTGCGTGCCGACCGACCTATCGGCCATGTTGCCCGGGCGGGCTATTTGTCAGATCACTGTTGGTAGCGCAACACCGTGGCGAGGGATGGAGCGTGTGCAACAGTCGCCGTAACATTCGGTTATAGGTAAGCTATCGGACTTTCGCGCAACCCCTTCTGCGCCTCGCCGAAAATAAGTCGCCTCCATGCCTTTTGAACTCAGCGTTGACCTCACCACCCTGGCCATTCTGGCCGTGGTTGCCTTTATTGCCGGTTTTATCGACGCCATTGCCGGCGGCGGTGGTTTGCTCACCACCCCGGCCCTGCTCACCGCCGGTATGCCGCCCCATTTGGTACTGGGCACCAATAAACTGAGTTCGACCTTCGGTTCGGCCACCGCCAGTTTTACCTTCTACCGGCGCAAGCTGTTCCATCCGCGCCAGTGGGTCCATGCGATCGTGGGCACCCTGGTCGGCGCGCTGCTGGGGGCCATCGTCGCCCATTACCTGCCCGCCGAATGGCTGAACAAGATGCTGCCGGTGATCGTCTTCGCCTGCGGTATCTATCTGTTGTTTGGCGGTACGCCCAAGGCGCCGCTGGACGCCGATGCGCCGATCAAGAAGAAGTGGCAGTCGACCCAGGGTTTGGCCCTGGGCTTCTACGATGGCGTGGCCGGTCCCGGCACCGGCGCATTCTGGACCGTCAGCACCCTGCTGATGTACCCCGTGGACCTGGTCAAGGCCAGCGGCGTGGCGCGCAGCATGAACTTCGTCAGCAACGCGGCGGCGCTGTCGGTGTTTATCTTCAACGGTTCGGTGGACTGGATTGTCGGCCTGAGCATGGGCCTGTCGGTGATGGTGGGCGCGTTCTTTGGCGCACGCAGTGCCATCAGCGGCGGCGCCAAATTCATTCGCCCGGTGTTTATCACCGTAGTCCTCGGCCTGACCGTGCGCCTAGCCTGGCAGCACTGGTTCAGCGTGGCCTAGACGGCGCGCCACATACAGGTCGATAAGGTAGCGGGCAATCGAGCGCGAGGCCGGCAACGGTGGCAACTGGTGGATATTGAACCACTGCGCATCTTCAATCTCGTCGGCCTGGGGCACGATTTCGCCACCGGCATACTCGGCGTGAAAGCCCAGCATCATGGAGTGCGGGAACGGCCAGCACTGGCTGCCCACGTACTGGATGTTCTGCACCTGCACCTGCACTTCCTCGTGCACTTCGCGGATCAGGCAGTCTTCGGCAGATTCCCCAGGCTCGGCAAACCCGGCCAGGGTGCTGTAGACCCCAGTGACGAAACGCGGCGAACGCGCCAGCAGAATCTCATCGCCACGGGTGATCAGCACAATCATGCTCGGTGAGATGCGCGGGTAACTGCGCAGGTCGCAGGCCTGGCAGAACATTGCGCGCTCGCGGGGCACCTGCACCATCGCCTGGCCGCAACTGCCGCAAAAGCGGTGCTCGCGGGCCCAGGTACCGATTTGCGCGGCATAACCCAGGACTTTGTACAGACGGTGATCGCCCTGCAGCATAAACGCCCGCAGGCCCTGCCAGCGGCAACCCGGCACATCGCCAGGGCTGTTCAGCTCCAGCAGGTACACCGGCTCGCCGTCCAGATGGCCGATGCCATGTTCGGCCATCACCGACAGGTCCTGGCGCTTGAGCCATTCCCGGGGAAACAGCGGCCCGTTGTCATCGAGTAAAAAACCTTCGCGACTACGGGCCACAGCCCAGCCGCCGGGGGCGTCGTTGTCCAGCAGCGTTGTGGTGATCCAGCCTGGGGTCATATTCAGTCAATCCACGAATTCGGGTTTCTGCTTGCTCATATGGGCCGCAATGGCCACGCGCAGGTCGTTGGATTGCAACATAGCAGCGTTCCAGGTGGCAACGTATTCCAGGCCGTCGTTGATGCTGTGGTCACGCATATAGCTGATCATGGCCTTGGTGCCGGTGACGGCAATCGGCGATTTGGCGGCGATTTGCGCGGCAAGGTCCATCACCCCGGCCAGTAGGCTGGCGTGGTCGGCAAAGGTGCGGTTGACCAGGCCGATGCTGCGCGCTTCTTCGGCGCCGAAGGTGCGCCCGGTGTAGGCCAGTTCGCGCAGCATGCCGTCACCGATGATACGTGGCAGGCGTTGCAGGGTGCCGACGTCGGCGGCCATACCGATGTCGATTTCCTTGATCGAGAATTGCGCGTCGTCAGCGGCGTAACGCATGTCGCAGGCGCTGATCAGGTCGATGGCGCCGCCGATGCAATAGCCCTGGATCGCCGCCAGTACCGGCTTGCGGCAATTATCCACGGCATTGAACGAGGCCTGCAGTTGCAGGATCTTGCGCCGCAGCAGGCGCGCATTGCGTCCCACGTCCTTGCCAAATTCGTTGGCCACCGAGGCCAGCATCATCAGGTCGATGCCCGAGGAAAAATGCTTGCCGGCGCCGCTCAACACCACGGCGCGTACAGCGTCGGTGTCGTCGATCCATTGGAAAATCTCGACGATTTCGCTCCAGAACGCCGCGTTCATGGCGTTGATCTTTTCCGGGCGATTAATCTGCACATGGGCGACGTTGCCGTGGAGTTCGACGACAAAGGCTTGGTATTCGGACATGGCAGTGATCCTTGACTGGCGGCTGATAAGGGCCGAACTATAGCAAGGGTGTATCAGGGCCGGTAAGGCTGTGCATGTGCCAAAAGCAGGACTGCATAAAAACACAAACCCGCTCCAGGCAGACAGTTGCCGGTGTTTTCAGGTGGGCAACCATAGCCGCAGGCGTGCGCCGCCCAGTGGCGAGGCCTGGGCCGTGAGTGTGCCGCCTTGTGCTTCCACCGCCCGGCGGCTGATCGCCAGGCCCAGGCCGAAGCCGCCGGTGGCGCGGTCGCGGCTGCGGTCCAGGCGGTAGAACGGCTCGAAGATCCGGGCGCGCTGCTCTTCGGGGATGCCGATGCCATCGTCATCCACCCAGATTTCACAGCCTTTGGCGCAGACCTTGACGCCGATCTGGATCCGTCGCTCGCAATAGCGCATGGCATTGCGCAGCAGGTTTTGCAGGGCGCGGGCGGTGAGGCGTGGGTCGAGGGTAAAACGCTCCACGGCGCACTCCAGTACCACATCAATCACGATCTCCGGGTTCTCCAGCTCGTCGTCGATGCTGCCCAGGATGCTGTCGATAAACTCATCGAGCACCACCTCCACCCGCTCGGGCAGATGCGCCGGGTTTTGCAGGCGGCTGTAGGACAGCAACTCCAGCACCAGCTCATCCAACTCGCGGATATGCGCCACCAGGCCTTGCAGGCGCTCGCGGCTGGCGGCCGGCTGATCTTCGGACAACGCCAGGGCCAGGCCGAAATCCAGGCGGGTCAGCGGTGTGCGCAGTTCGTGGGACACCGCGTTGAGCAAGTCCCGCTGCTGGTTGAGCAGGTGCTCGATGTCGTTGGCCATGGTGTCGAATACCGCCGCCAGGCTGCCGATGTTGGAGCTGGGGGGAATATGCGTGCGCTCCTCCAGACGGCCCCGGCCCAACTGCGCGGCGGTGACCTTGAGGCGCTCCAGGTCGCGCCAATGCGGGCGCAGCCAGATCAACAGGCCGCCCAGCAACGCCGCGCCGATCAGCACGTTCATGGTCCAGTACAGCAGGTTCATGTCCAGCGGGTCGGGGGGGATGGTCAATTTAACCGCCAACTGCCCATTGAGCGGCGAGCTGATCTCCTCCATCCAGCCCCACTCCCCCAGGCGGATCACCGGCTTGCCCTGCTCCAGCAGTCGCTCCTCGTCGGGTGTGTAGCGGGCGTCCTGGCGATGCATCAGTTGCACCTTCAGCGGCGCAAAATCCCGTGCCAATTGGTCGGTGACCTCGGACCAGCGCTCCACCGGCCGGCTGTGGTACTGGCGCACGATCAGGCTCTGCAAGCCACGGGACTGCTCGATGTTGTAGTTCATGTAGCGGTCGTGGAAGACCTCGATGATGCCCATGGGGATCAAGTAGATCGCTGCGCTGTAGGTCACGATGGTCAGCAGGTAGAGACGGATCAGGGCGCGGAACATGGTGTCAGCATTCCCACTCGGAGCGACTGAACAGGTAGCCTTTGCCCCATACCGTCTTGATCTTGCGCGCCTCGCCGGCATGGTCGTCGAACTTGCGGCGCAGCTTGGAGATGGCCACATCCACCGAACGGTCGGTGCCGTTGAACTCGATGCCCCGCAGGCGCTGCAGGATCTGGTCGCGACTGAGTACTTCGCCGGCATGCCGGGCCAGCACCACCAACAGGTTGTATTCGCCGCTGGACAGCTCCACCGTCTGCTCGCGCCAAGTCACGGCGCGTTCCGACAGGTCAATGCACAGGTTGCCCATCAGGATCTGGTCGTTGGCCGCCTGTGGCTCGCTGAGGCTGCTGCGGCGCAACAGGGTGCGCACCCGGGCCAGCAGCACCCGTGGCTCGCAGGGTTTGGTCACGTAGTCGTCGGCGCCCATTTCCAGGCCCAGCACCTGGTCATGGCTGTCATCGCGGGCGGTGAGCATCAGGATCGGCAGGCCGGCCGAATCGGCGCGCAGCAGGCGGCAGACTTGCAGGCCATCGAGGCCGGGCAGCATCAGGTCGAGGATCACCAGGTCTGGTGGGTTGAGCCTCGCCCGTTCGCGCACATGATCGCCACGGCTGAGCACATTGACGTGATAACCATTGCGCTCAAGGTAACTGGCAATCAGCTCGGACAGCGCGGCGTCGTCTTCGACCAGGAGGATGTTGGGCATGGTGTTTCCAAATAATACAGTTTCACATTAGATCGTCATTGATCAGAAGAGCTTGTTAGGATCCACAGCCGTGAAGGATATACGCACGCGCCTCGGCGTGCGCCGTACCTTACATTTCTTCACAGACCACCTACACAGCTTCACAGCACCGAGTCGGGGGCGCCCGTAGGATGCGCCAGTCAATATTGGGATAAGAGCATGTCAAAGAATCTGTTTGCGCCGTTTTGCCTGCTGGCACTGACCCTGGCCCTGGGTGCGTGTGGCAACTCCGCAGGCGACACCCCCGAAATGCCCCTGGCCAAGGTGCGGATCGAAACCCTCGAAGCCAAGCCCCTGTCCATCAGCAGCGAGCTGAGTGGGCGGATCGTCGCACCGCGCATCGCCGAAGTGCGCGCCCGGGTTGCGGGCGTGGTGCTTCAACGGGTGTTCAAGGAAGGCCATGACGTCAAACAGGGCGACGTGCTGTTCCGTATTGACCCGGCGCCGTTCAAGGCCGACCTCGACAGCGCCCAGGCCAGCCTGCGCAAGGCCGAGGCCAATGCCTTCCAGGCGCGCCTGCAAGAGCAGCGCTACAGCCAGTTGGTCGAAGGCAATGCCATCAGCGCCCAGGACTACGACAACGCCCGCGCCGCCGCCCGGCAAACCGCCGCGGATGTCGCGGCCAACCAGGCAGCGGTGCAACGCGCCAAGCTCAACCTTGGCTATGCCACCGTGACCGCGCCGATCTCCGGGCGTATCGGCCGCGCGCTGGTGACCGAAGGCGCCCTGGTGGGGCAGAACGAAGCCACGCCCATGGCGCTGATCCAGCAACTGGACCCGATCCACGCCGACCTGACCCAATCCACCCGCGAACTCAATGACCTGCGCCGCGCTTTCCGCGCCGGGCATTTGAAGCAAGTGGGCCAGGACCAGGCCAAGGCCACGCTGATCCAGGATGACGGTAGCCTCTATCCGCTGCCGGGCAAGTTGCTGTTCGCGGAGATTTCCGTAGACCCCGGTACCGGGCAGATCATCCTGCGCAGCGAATTCCCCAACCCGGACCTCGACCTATTGCCCGGCAGCTTTATCCGCGTACGCCTGGAGCAGGCGGTCGACCAGCAAGGCCTGAGCGTGCCGCAGCGCGCAATCACCCGTGACAGCGCCGGCATCCCCATGGTGTTGCTCGTGGACGCCGAGCAGAACGTCAGCCAGCAGCCGGTGGAGTTGGGCGCGGCGATCAATGATCGCTGGGTGGTCAACAGCGGCCTGAAGGCTGGGGACCGCATCATCGTCGAAGGCCTGCAACACGCACGCCCCGGCGAAAAAGTCGAAGTGGATGCCAGCGTCGCGCCTGTCGCCCAGGCAGCCGGCCAGTAATCAAAGGGATCAGAGACAATGCCGCAGTTCTTTATTGACCGCCCGATCTTCGCCTGGGTGGTCGCCCTGTTTATCCTGCTGGCCGGCGCCCTCGCCATCCCGCAGTTGCCGGTGGCGCAGTACCCCAACGTCGCGCCGCCGAAAGTGGAAATCTACGCGGTGTACCCGGGCGCTTCGGCGCAAACCCTGGATGAAAGCGTGGTCAGCCTGATCGAGCAGGAGCTCAACGGCGCCGACCACCTGCTGTATTTCGAATCCCAGAGCAGCCTCGGCTCGGCCACCATCACCGCGACCTTCCAGCCGGGCACCGACCCGGAAATGGCCCAGGTCGATGTGCAGAACCGCCTCAAGGCCGTGGAGCCGCGCCTGCCGCAGGCCGTGACCCAGCAAGGCTTGCAGGTGGAGAAGGTGTCCGCCGGCTTCCTGCTGCTGGTGACTTTGACCTCCAGCGACGGCAAGCTCGACGACGTGGCGCTCAGCGATTACCTGGCGCGCAACGTGATGAACGAGCTCAAGCGCCTCGACGGCGTGGGCAAGGCCCAGCTGTACGGCGCCGAGCGCGCGATGCGGATCTGGATCGACCCGCAAAAGCTCATCGGTTTCAACCTGACCCCGGCCGATGTCAATGCGGCGATTACCGCGCAGAACGCCCAGGTCTCGGCCGGCAGCATCGGTGATCTGCCGGGCACCAATACCCAGGAAATCACCGCGTCGATTCTGGTCAAGGGCCAGCTCTCCACGCCGGCCGAGTTTGCCGACATTGTGCTCAAGGCCAACCCGGACGGTTCCACCGTGCGTATTGGTGATGTGGCGCGGGTCGAGATCGGCAGCCAGGAATACCAGTTCTCCACGCGCCTGAACGGCAAGCCCTCCACCGCCGTCAGCGTGCAACTGTCGCCCGGCGCCAATGCCTTGAGCACCGCGACCCTGGTGCGGGCAAAGATGGATGAGCTGTCGCGCTACTTCCCGGCCAATGTCGAGTACAAGATCCCTTACGACACCTCGCCGTTCGTCAAGGTCTCGATCACCAAGGTGATCTACACCCTGCTGGAGGCGATGGCGCTGGTGTTTGCGGTGATGTTCCTGTTCCTGCAAAACATCCGCTACACCCTGATCCCGACGCTGGTGGTGCCGATTGCACTGATGGGCACCTTCGCCACCATGCTGTTGCTGGGTTTCTCGATCAACGTGCTGACCATGTTCGGCATGGTGCTGGCCATCGGCATCCTGGTGGACGATGCGATTGTGGTGGTGGAGAACGTCGAGCGGATCATGGTGACTGAGGGCCTGTCGCCCAAGGAAGCCACACGCAAGGCCATGGGCCAGATTACCGGGGCGATCATCGGCATTACCCTGGTGCTGGTGGCGGTGTTCCTGCCGATGGCCTTTATGTCGGGTTCGGTGGGGGTGATCTACCAGCAGTTCTCGCTGTCGATGGCCACCTCGATCCTGTTCTCGGCGTTTCTCGCCCTGTCCTTGACCCCGGCCCTGTGCGCCACGTTGCTCAAGCCGATTGCCAAGGGCGAGCACCATACCAAGGGTGGGTTCTTCGGCTGGTTCAACCGGCGCTTTGAACAACTGACCGACCGCTACGAAGGCTGGGTTGCCTATGCCCTCAAGCGCAGCGGCCGCTACCTGCTGATCTACCTGGTCCTGCTGGTGGGCATGGGCTTCCTGTTCAGCCGCCTGCCCGCCTCGTTCCTGCCGGTGGAAGACCAGGGCTACACCATCACCGATATCCAGTTGCCGCCGGGCGCGAGCAAGAACCGTACGGTGCTGGTGGCCGAGCAGATCGAAGCGCATAACGCCACCGAGCCGGGCGTCGGTGATACGACGATGATCATGGGGTTCAGCTTCTCCGGTTCCGGGCAGAACGCGGCGCTGGCGTTTACCACGCTCAAGGATTGGTCCGAGCGCAGCAGCGATGATTCGGCGGCCTCGATTGCCGATCGCGCCAACATGGCCTTTACCGAACTCAAGGATGCGATGGCCTATGCCGTGCTGCCACCACCGGTGGATGGCCTGGGTACCTCCAGCGGCTTTGAGTTCCGCTTGCAGGACCGGGGCGGCGTCGGCCATGCCGCGTTGATGGCAGCCCGTACCGAACTGCTGGCGGCTGCGGAAAAAAGCCCGATCCTGGCCAATGTGCGCGAAAGTGCCCTGGCCGAGGCGCCGCAAGTGCAGTTGGAGGTGGACCGCAAGCGGGCCAATGCCCTGGGCGTGTCGTTTGCCGATGTGGGCAATATCCTGTCCTCGGCCGTTGGCTCGGCCTACATCAACGACTTCCCCAACCAGGGCCGCATGCAGCGCGTGGTGGTACAGGCCGAAGGCGACCAGCGCAGCCAGGTCGAAGACCTGATGAAGATCCATGTGCGCAACAACGCCGGGAAGATGGTGCCGCTGTCGGCATTTGTCGAAGCGCGCTGGGTCCAGGGCCCGGCGCAGTTGACCCGTTACAACGGTTACCCGGCCATCGCTATTTCGGGTGAAGCCTCACCCGGTCATAGCACCGGCGAGGCGATGGAAGAAATCCAGCGTCTGGTCAGCCAATTGCCAGCCGGCCTGGGCCAGGAATGGACCGGGTTGTCCTTGCAGGAGCGCTTGTCAGGCTCCCAGGCGCCGCTGCTGTTGATGCTGTCGCTGCTGGTGGTGTTCCTGTGCCTGGCGGCGCTGTATGAGAGCTGGTCGATCCCCACTTCGGTGCTGCTGGTGGTGCCGTTGGGCGTGTTGGGCGCGGTCATGGCGGTGTCGCTGCGCGGCATGCCCAACGACGTGTTCTTCAAGGTCGGCTTGATCACGATCATCGGGCTGTCGGCGAAAAACGCGATCCTGATCATCGAGTTCGCCAAGGACCTGTATGACCAGGGCGAAGACCTGATTGACGCGACATTGAAGGCCGCACGCTTGCGTCTGCGACCGATCATCATGACTTCGCTGGCGTTCATTCTGGGCGTGGTGCCGTTGGCGATTGCCACCGGCGCCAGTTCGGCGAGCCAGCAGGCGATTGGGACCGGGGTGATTGGCGGCATGATCACGGCGACACTGGCGGTGGTGTTTGTGCCGGTGTTCTTTGTGGTCGTCATGAAACTGGTGCGCAAACGCAAAGATTGATCAGCCCCCTGCAGGAGCCGGCAAGCCGGCTCCTGCAGGAATAGGCTATGGTGCTCAAACATCCCGCATTTGTGAGCACTATGCCCTTCCTCGCCCGAACCCACCCTCGCCTGTCCGCTGCCGCCGTCCTGGGCCTGGCAATCGGCATCCTGGCGCCCTTCGATTCAATCCTCAGCAAAATCCTGATCGGCTGGAACGTCGGGGTCTGGACCTACCTGGTGCTGATGCTGCGCCTGACCATCCGTGCCAAGGCCGAGGACGTCAAGCGCATCGCCGAGGTCGAGGATGAAAACGCCGGCCTGGTGTTATTTATGGTGTGCATTGCGGCGATTGCCAGCCTGGCGACGATTGCCGTTGGCCTGGCCGGCAGCAAGGACCTGGGCACTGCCGAACGCCTGCTGCATTACGGTTTTACCGGGGTGACGGTGATTGGTTCGTGGCTGCTGATCGGGGTGATTTTCAGCGTGCACTATGCTCGCCTGTATTACACCTGGGAGGGCAAGGCGCCGGCGTTGCGCTTTGCCGAGGGGCTGCTGACCCCCAACTACTGGGACTTTCTGTATTTCTCCTTCACCATCGGCGTCGCCGTGCAGACCTCGGATGTGGGAGTGGCTACCCGCGCCATGCGCAAAGTGGTACTGGGGCAGTCGCTGATCGGGTTTCTGTTCAATACGGCGATATTGGGGTTCTCGATCAATATTGCGGCGGGGCTTTTTGCTTGAAGTTGCATCGGGCTTAGAACTAAAGCGTATTAATGGCAGGTTATTAGACTGTCATTCCTCACAGTAGAAAATCCCGTGCAAAGGCGTCTGATGCTTTCAGGCCAGGTGCCGAGTCAGGCCACGCATCACTCATGAGTCGCTGCCTTCGTATACTGTTAGTTCTGACAGTTTACAGCCCACGCGCACTGCTATTTCATGACTCGAACAGAGCCCTCGAAACCTCTGTTATTCGCACAATCATCAGCGATGGAGAAGCGATCATGAGCGTACAAGCGCAACAGTTGTCCCCTGCGCAACAAAAAGCACTGTACCCCAAGGCCCTCAGCGCCACCGGTACATTCGACGCATTTATCGATACGATATCGGTCCACTTTCAGACTTTGACCCTGGTGCATGACCATGACGCGGCCATCTACCGCCTTCTAGCACGACATGCTGATAATGCAGTCACCGTGAAAAAAATCACGATTGAACTGCCCGACACCATTCGCAATGGGCAGGTATTAGAGCTGGATAAGTGGCAGTCCAATAAGGTCAATGTCTGGTATGCCGTCAAGTCGCCTACGATTCATTACGCCGTGCGCTGCTCCACAGGAACGTTGATCATTAACAACCTGGAAGCCGGCATCATCAAAATCAGCGGCACGCTGAATGGCACCACCGATGAAGATGTCAACGGGAACCCACACACACTGGAAGTCGGTTTCGACGTAACCAGTTGATCGATTATGCAAAAGCAAAAAAAAACGCCCGTATCTTTCGATACGGGCGTTAATAAGCGTCAAGTCTTTACCAACTGTAGCGCACACCTACGTTGGCACCCCATGGCTGCTCGACCCGGCCACCGCTGCTGTGCTCTAGGTCGGCGTGCAGTTGCAGGTTTTGCGACAACTTAACCGCGACGCCCGCACCGAACTCGGCGCGTGAACCCGATAGGTCGTTGTTGAACTCATGGTTGTTCACCGCGACCTTATTGTTGTTGGCAAACTCATGCACCATCGCCGCCCGCAGGTAAGGCTGGAGTACGCTGCCACTGTCGAGCTGGATGTCACGCCCCACCGTCGCACCGGCCTTGGCCATGATCGAGCGGGTGCGCTCGCCATCGGCGTGCAGGCCATTTTTCATGTTGTAGTTGGCGCCCTGGATCACCACGGTGGACAGCTGGGCATACGGCTCGACGAAGTAACCGTCGTCCAGCTTGATATTGCGACCGAACTCTGCCGACAGGCCACCGCCGGTGTTGGCGTACTTGCCCTTGGACTTGGTGCCGTCACTCAAGCCGACCTTGGACTCGTTATGGAAACGGTTGAGCTTGGCCACGGCGTCGAAATACAGACCGCTCTCTTCATCCAGCCAGGTTGCGTAAGCACCCACGTAGTAGCTCTTCACTGTGCCCGACGTACCGCGCTTTAGGTTCAAGCCCGAAGTACTATGGCCGGCCATCACACCCACCAGCCACTGGCTGTCGGCCAACGGCGTGTCAGCACCCAGGGTAAAGCCCTGCTGGTTCTGGTTGTAGCCAACCCCGGTGCTCTCGGCCACCTTGTACTTGTTGCCATAACCACGCATCCACACACCCGCCTGACCAGGCTCGAAACGCAGCTCGCCCATGCGCGTACGCAGGGAAGTCGCCTCGCCGTACCAGACCGTGGGGGCGGTATTGAACAACGCCATGACCGAGCGAGTAGCCGGGCTGATCACGCGGTTGTTCGGGTCGAGGAACCAATCGGTGCCATCCTTTTTCAGACCATAGGAATAGGCACCCACGTCGACGACATCGCCCGCCAGTGAGAACTGCGCGTCACCGCCGCCGGTATGCACGATACGAATCGCTTCGGGGCTGACCGGCTCTGTACCGCTGGCTGCGAGCAACAGGCTGTGACTGCCGTGGGCTTCGCCGCTGATGTTCAGGAAGTCCGTGACGCCGTTGGCAAAATCGGTACCCATGACGAAGGTGCCGTTGCCGTCGAGACTGTCCAGGTCCAACTGATAGAACGCATCGGTGTGGCCGAATATCACCGTACCGTCCACCAGGTTCAAGGCACCCACCTGGCTGTCGGCGGTCAACTCCCAGTACGACCCATTGCCTACGTTCAAGCTGGTGACATTCTGCAGCTGGCCTTTGAGCCCGGAGCTGTTTTCCAGGTTCAAATGTGCCGTGCTGCCATCTTCGACAATGACGTCGCCTTTCAACCGGCTGCTATCGACATTCATGCTCGCCTGGGCACCGCCGTTGACTTCCAGCAGCACGCCATTGCCACCGGTCAGGGTTGAGCCGTTGCGCACGTCGATTTCAACTTCCATCTCCGCGCCAGGGTGACCTTCCACGACAATGGCCGAGCCGTTGCGCCCTTCGACGCTGGAGTTATCCAGCACCAGTTTGCCGGCATCGCTGCTGCCAGCGTCGTTGGTAAACAACACGCCATTCTTGCCGCCGATGATGCTGCTTTGGCTGGCAGTCGCCGTTGCACCGTCGAGCCACACGCCATCACTATCGGCGCCGGTGCCTTCGACCACAGTGTTCTGATTGAAGTGCAACTCAGCATTGCCCGTGGCTACTGCCCCACTCTTTTCCCCCCGGATGATGCTGTTGAACACCTGGGCAATGCCGCCCTTGTCGGAATTGAAACTCTGGTACGCCTGCAGACCGAAAGTTGTGTGGCTGATGATGGCACTGTTTCGGATGATGGCCGCACTGTCATCCAGGCGCACCGCCCCCCATATCGAGTGGTTGGATTCAACAGTGGCGCCGTCAACGTTGACGGTGGAGCCCTGCGTCGCACGGATATCTTCGATCCGGCTGCCGGTATTGACATTCAGCGTCGAGTCGTTGGCCAGGATATTTCCGGCGCGAGCACCGTTGACGGTCAGCTCGGACTTATGATCCAACTGCCAGTCATTTTTCATCTCATGGGGGCCAATGGTCCTTGACTCACCGATCAGTTGATCCGCTTGGACGCTGGTGTGCATCGCTGCAAGCAGAAGCACGCTAATGGCTGGAACATGCATCATCTTGCTCAAGGGCTTGAGCTCGAATTTGGTAGGTAATGACATCGGGGGTTCACTCTCTGGGTAGCGCCTGTAAAAACGGCTTGGCTCGTTCCCGTGGAATGAAGCCTCACCTGTAAGGCGCAGAGGTTACGTAGTGAACGTACTGATGACTGTAGGACTAATCCGAGCAAAGCTTAGGTATAGACACCGCAGTGGTATGGAAAACTGCACAACTGGCAAACTGATCCGTCCACAAGCCGTAGTCCATTGCTACCAGATGCACAAAAGGGAAGCCATGCTTCCCTTTTGTGCTTTCAGCAGTTTGTAGACTTGGAGGCGTTGATTCGTAGGTTAAGCAGGTATGCCATCACAGAAAGAGTCAGGGTTGGAGAATATCGTGAATACTTCGGCCAACCGCCCGCGACCGATGCCTCCACCCGCCACGTTCGTGGTGTAGGTGACCTCGCAAGGGCCGAACGGCGCTTGAGCCAGGAATGGACGGTAAATGATATCGACATAAAAACCGTTGGCCACATCGGCAGCGGTCAAGGGCGCAGTTGTAATAGGCTCTACAAAGGGGCCCGGTGGGAGCTGGGGGTACTGGTTGGTGATAGTGACCGTAACCTCCACAGTATTGCCCACTACCAGCCTGACATCGCCCGGAATGAAAAGCATGGCAGCCAGGACCGGCGGCGAGCCAGGCATCCGTTGTACCAGCGACTGACAGGTCCATTCGCCAGCGATGAGATTCTCATACCTTGCCGGCGCCAGTTCCACCGTCACGGCATCGATCACATTGACCGTGGTAAGGGGCGACGGGTTCTCATTGATAGTGCCGGGGCCAATGACAGAATAACTGACAGGCTGCAGATTGTTCCCGTGGCGGGCAACCACCGCCCAGGGAATGATAAACCTCGCGTCCTCGCCAGGAACCGTAGTGCTTAAAGGGAAAGGCCCGACACGCTCTTTGGAGGCGCCCCAATACAGGTAAAACTCATTGTCTGGATGAGGCAGTGCCGCAATGGTCCAGAGTCGAATCACAATAGTCACAGGTCGGTCCGCATCGCCAATGCGCAGGGTATTCAACTCCTGTGAGTCCTCGCCAAACACTTGTGCCGGGTTCAGCCCAGGGTTCATATCGCCTGGTTCCAGTGTGCCCGGCAGTACAGGCCCTTCTACCGACAAGTCGAGCCGGACGTTTTTAGCGGGTGAGAGGAAGAACACACCGTTGCGATCAGTCCGGTAACGCACGCTTACCGTCTGAGGACCTAGCGTCGCGGTATAGGCGGCCTTGATCGCATCATTCATATTACTGAAAACTACCGGGAAGCCCGTGAGTTCAGTGGTTTGCGGGCCAAAGGGCTGGCTTTCCCATTGCGTCTCGAACTTGTCCAGTCCTGTAGCGAAATTAAGATACTGTTCGATATGGAGTTTAATGCCCAGCACAAAGTCCGCAATGCTGAGCACATCATCAGTGCTACCGTCACGTGGGGCCGGCGCAAGCGGTAGGAATGGCTCCAATAGTACGGGGGTCGGTCAGTAACGAGACCGTGCGAAACTCATTGAACGATGGGCGACTGATATTCCCTGCCCGGTCAACCATGGTGTAGAAAAAATAATAAAGCCCACT
Source organism: Pseudomonas sp. FP818 (assembly GCF_030687335.1). Classification (NCBI taxonomy): domain Bacteria; kingdom Pseudomonadati; phylum Pseudomonadota; class Gammaproteobacteria; order Pseudomonadales; family Pseudomonadaceae; genus Pseudomonas; species Pseudomonas sp. FP818. The sequence continues at coordinate 3,049,930 of NZ_CP117427.1, forward strand.
CAAGATGATCTGGCCGGCGGGCAGGAAGAAGGTGCTGTTGTCGGGTGGTGGTAGCAGAGGCACACCTGGGCCGCTCACCAGATACTCTGGTCGTGGGTCCATTACCGGGCTGAAGTAAACGTTAGCTATGTCCCCCGGTTCGAATCGCCCAGGCTGGGGACTGAAGGTGTTGCGGGGAATAACAATCTCCACGCCGCCATGATTTATCAGGAACGCATTGTCGATAATGGTCCCCGCTGGCGCATTAGCCAGCATCGGAACGGTGGGTTGTCACGTGACGACGCTACAGCGTAGGGCGCAATCAGATCGACGCGAAACGCGGCAGGGTTGGACTCGTCCCGCGCAGCACCTGGTGCGCCATTGGAATTGCGGTATTGCACGACTTTGATCTCATAAAAGCCATGCGGGAACTCAAACTCGGGAGACGGCGCCGGAATGTATCTATCGATGATTGCAGGCACGGGGTCCAAGTTGATCTGGAATGGTTCCAGAAAGGGCCGCCAAGTGGGCACCGGATCGGTGGTTGTGCGAATTTGAATACCCAGCCAGTCGGTCGGTACCGAGATCCGCCCGGTTCGACACTCCACGGTGATACCCGCACGAGCAACGGCCGCTGGAATAAGACCCGTTGCATTATCCAGTGCCTCTGCAATCGTGGGCGCATCAATAATCAAAGTTTCGGATGTAATGGTGACGTCAGGGTTGCTGCTCATATCAGTCTCTCCTTAGTACTTAATGTAGGCATCGCACAAACACTCATGAAGTGGCCGGACGGCCATCGCCCCGCTGCTTGAGTGACTGCCAGGTGACTGAAATCGCAGCAACACTCTTCCCAGCCGTATGACATGCGGCCAAACAAACCAACTTTGGATTTACCCGTCAGAAGTTCAGTGAAACGTACGCGGTGTTCCAACACTCATGACGCAAAGCACTCGCAATCAGGGTTCTGGGCCATTGCCGTCAATCCAGCAGTAGATGGGGTTTGGCGGGGGGGGCGAGGTATTCACTACCCGATCGAAGGGCACATACCTAGAAGCAGACCGGCCAATGATCACGCCTCCCCTGGACACCGTGTAATGAGCTTCTCCTTCCGGCGTTTTTTTTCAGGGGCCGAATCAAGCGCTCGACATCGAGTATCCAGAAGGCATAGCCGGACGCATCGCTGACCTCATCCCAGTAATGCGTGAGGGTTTCCACGATATTGGGGTCTGGATTGACATCCGGGTACAGCCCGTACCCCTGGAACCGCAGCGTAATCAGATCACCAGAACGGATGTCCGCGTGAGGGGCTATGAACACCTCGACACCGAACCAGATCGGAGGCTGGGTGCTGCAGGTCAAGTAGCCGTTAGGATGCAACTCCGATTGCGGGAAACGGGGCCGAGGGTAGTTGGAGGGCGGAAGGTCGGTTTGCAGCCTGACTTGCGCCACCAGTGAAAACATCGGATTGATGTTGCCGGCACGGTCTTGCAGGCGATAGAAGCAGAAGATCCAGAGCGCCCCCGGAAAACGACGGAACACCTCGCTGGGCACGTCCACGAATATGCGGCCGGTGGCGCTGGCCAACGGTGTGCAGAAACCAGGGTCGGCGCGCCGGTTGGCAAGATATTCATGTCTGAAAAATACATCGGCACCTGATCACCCACCTCACGCCCCAAATATCCCTGCGGGATTTCCATGGGCACCAGCGGGTTGGCGACCAGGTAGGCCTCGGTAATCGGATCAATGGGAAAAATGGCCGGTGGCAGCAACGCGCCGCCACCGGGCGCATCGCGGTCGATCCTGATCGTCACAACCTCAGAGCTATCGACGCTGGGGCTGTTCGGCGTGCCGTTATGGATGCGAAACGTCAGATCAATAATTGCACTGTTCAGCAGGAATGCCTGGGGTATCTGCATCGGGTAGGGAAAGTCGGCGGCCGTCATCGGGTTAGGCAGCAACACCGGTGGCGTGTCGACCGGGCGGGCACCGCGGACGCTCCACTCGAACACCACATATTGGTCTCTGCCCGGACCCGGTAGAAACGCCCAGGGAGTGGGAATCAAAAGCTGTAGATCAGAGAAGTAAAATTGCACCGGCACCAACCCATCAGGCAGCGCGTCGACGACGATGGGCGCGTCAATCGCCAGGCTGCCTCCTGGGCCTTGGGGGCCATTCGCGCTCGATTGGCCAGCATTGTGGGTGCTCATCCAAACCTCCCTCTACACGCCTATGCATCACCTGATCACGGCGCTTGCGGCTCTGTTGGGGCAATTGAACACCTCCTGTGGTACTGCGGATACTGTCAGAACTAACAGGTGCGCTCGCCGCTCGTCGGTTTGAGCGGCCTGACTTCATACCGATCCCAACAAATATTTTCTTGACGAGAGTGGCTGACTGGTGTTTTCTGAAACCGGTTTCAATGCCCAGCGCACTGCCACCTCACACTAATAAGAAAGGCCCCGCCGTGACTTCATTCTCCGCCGCCCAGCGCAGCCGCGTGACCATGCTTGATGTAGCCCAACGCGCCGGCGTATCCAAGGCCAGTGTGTCGCGCTTTATCGGCGACGACCGCGCCCTGCTGTCCGACGCCATCGCCCAACGTATCGAACAGGCTATTGATGACCTGGGCTACCGCCCCAACCAGATGGCCCGTGGCCTGAAACGTGGACGCACGCGCCTGATCGGCATGCTGGTAGCGGATATCCGCAACCCCTATTCGATTGCCGTGATGCATGGCGTGGAAACCGCCTGCCGACAGCACGGCTACAGCCTGGTGGTGTGCAACACCCGACCGCGATGACGAGCAGGAGCGCCAGCACCTGGCGGCGTTGCGCGCCTATAACATCGAAGGCCTGATCGTGAATACCCTGGGCCATCACCGCGACCAGTTACTGGAGCTGCAACGGGAAATGCCCCTGGTGCTGGTGGACCGTAAGGTCGAGGCGCTGCACAGCGACCTGGTGGGCCTGGATAACCCACTGGCCGTGGGCATGGCCCTGGATCACCTGGAGCAACAGGGCTATCGGGATATTTTGCTGATCAGCGAGGCCGCCGATGGCACCAGCTCGCGGATTGAGCGCATGGACAGTTTCCAGGCCCAGATCAGCCGTCGCAAAAAAATGCACGGCGCTGTACTGGAGATAGACCTCGACCTGCCCCAGCGTTTGCAGACGTTTCTGGGCGCAGGCCAAGCCGGGCCCAAAGCCTTGTTCTGTGCCAACGGCATTGCCGCGCTGGCCTGTAGCAAAGCCCTGCGCGAGTTGGGTTGCCGATTGTTCGAGGACGTTGGCTTGATCGCCCTGGATGACCTGGAGTGGTACCCACTGGTAGGCAGCGGCATCACCGCCCTGGCCCAGCCGACCGAAGCCATTGGCGCCAGCGCTTTTGAGTGCTTGCTCAAGCGGTTGCGCGGCGATACCTCGGCGACCCGTTCCCTGGATTTTGCCCCGCAACTGATCGTGCGAGGCTCAACCCAACCCGTGTAGGCATAACCGCCTGCACGGGCATTTTTTTATCTACAAATGAAACCGGTTTCAGAGATCAATAAAAATGCATAGATATCCCGTTTCCATCAGCCTTTCCAGCTACGGCGCCGACCTGGTTCGCCAGCGCGGCCAGTTGAGTTTCGTCGAGCTGCTGGCCGCTGCCGGGGCCAGGCGTATTGAATGGCGTGAAGAACTGCTGACCAGCGAACAACCCGGCGAACTGGCCCAGGCCGCCGCCGCGCAAGATCTGGAGTGTGTGTTTTCGTCGCCCCTGGAGCTGTGGGTCGCCGGGCGTGCCCAAGCCAATTCGGAGCTGGCCGCCACCCTCGACCGGGCCCAGGCGTTCGGTGCGCGCTGGTTGAAGGTTTCGCTGGGTTACTTCACCGACACCAACGACCTGCACAGCCTCAGCGCCCTGCTCAACCGCCACCCGGTGCGCTTGTTGGTGGAAAACGACCAGACCCTGCACGGCGGGCGCATCGAGCCGATGCAACGCTTCTTCGATGAAGCCGAGCGCCTGGCGGTGCCGGTGAAAATGACCTTCGATATCGGCAACTGGCACTGGCAAGACCAGTCCGCACGTACCGCCGCTCGCTTGCTGGGCCGGCATGTGGATTACCTGCATTGCAAGGCCGTGGCCCGCCGCGCCGACGGCAAGTTGGTAGCCCTGCCGCCCGGCAGCGCCGACCTGCATCTATGGGAACAATTGCTGCAGTTGATGCCCCAAGGTATCAGCCGCGCGGTGGAATTCCCGCTGCAAGGCGACGACTTGGTGGCGGTCACCGCCGAGCAGGTCACCGCCCTCGCCCACCTTGGCCAACCGCGTGTGGAGAATGCCCATGTCTGAGATCGATATCCTCTCGTTCGGCGAAACCATGGCGATGTTTGTCGCCGAGCAAACCGGCGACCTGGCCCAGGTCGGCCACTTCGAAAAGCGCATCGCCGGGGCCGACAGTAACGTGGCGATCGGGTTGTCACGCCTGGGCTTCAACGTCGCCTGGCTGAGCCGGGTCGGTCATGACTCATTGGGGCGGTTTGTGGTCGCGGCCCTGGATCGTGAAGGCCTGGATTGCCGGCATGTGGCGGTGGATCCCGCGCACCCCACCGGCTTTCAGCTCAAGTCCCGGGAAGAGAGCGGCGACGATCCCCAGGTAGAGTATTTCCGGCGTGGCTCGGCGGCCAGTCACTTGTCCAGCGCCGCAATCACTCCAGAATTGCTAACGGCGCGCCATCTGCACGCCACCGGGATTCCGCCGGCGCTGTCGGACGCCACCGCCGAACTGTCGCGCGAGTTGATGAGCCAGATGCGCGCGGCCGGCCGCAGTGTGTCCTTTGACCCGAACCTGCGCCCTTCGCTATGGCCCAGCGAGCAAAAAATGATCCGCGAAGTCAACGCCCTGGCCGGCCTGGCGCATTGGGTATTGCCGGGCCTGAGTGAAGGTCGGCTGCTGACCGGTTTCGAAGATCCCGGGGATATTGCCGCCTTCTACCTCGACCTGGGCGTGGAAGCCGTAGCCATCAAGCTCGGCCCCCACGGTGCCTACTACCGCAGCCAGCTGGACCAGGGCTTTGTCGCCGCCGTGCCGGTGGCCAAGGTGGTGGATACGGTGGGAGCCGGCGACGGCTTTGCCGTGGGCCTGATCAGCGCCCTCCTGGAAAACCTCAGCCTGGCCCAGGCGGTACAGCGCGCCAACTGGATCGGCAGCCGCGCAGTACAGAGTCGCGGCGATATGGAAGGCCTGCCCCTGCGCGCCGACCTGCCCGCCTGGCAAAAAGCCGGCTGACCCGGACCGACAACCCGTTACCTGTTGCCACAACTACAACAAGCTCAGGAGCAACCCCATGAACAACCTGAAACTCGCCACCCGCCGTTGGTGGTACATCATGCCCATCGTGTTTATCACCTACAGCCTGGCGTACCTGGACCGTGCCAACTACGGCTTCGCCGCCGCCTCCGGGATGGCCAAAGACCTGATGATCACCCCGGGCATGTCCTCGCTGCTCGGTGCGCTGTTCTTCCTCGGCTACTTTTTCTTCCAGGTACCGGGGGCGATCTATGCCCAGCGGCGTAGCGTGAAGAAACTGATTTTCGTCAGCCTGATCCTCTGGGGCGGCCTGGCGACCCTCACCGGCGTGGTGTCCAACGCCTATATGTTGATCGCCATCCGCTTTATGCTCGGGGTGGTCGAGGCCGCCGTGATGCCGGCGATGCTGGTGTACCTGTGCCACTGGTTTACCCGTGCCGAACGCTCGCGGGCCAACACCTTCCTGATCCTCGGCAACCCGGTGACCATGCTGTGGATGTCGGTGGTATCCGGCTACCTGGTACAGCATTACAGCTGGCGCTGGATGTTTATCATCGAAGGCCTGCCGGCGGTGTTCTGGGCCTTTATCTGGTGGCGCCTGGCCGATGAGCGCCCAGCCGATGCCAAGTGGCTGAGCGCTGGCGAGAAACACGACCTGGAAACCGCCCTGGCCGCCGAACAGGTCGGGCTCAAGGCTGTGAAGAACTATGCCGAAGCCTTCCGTTCGCCCAAGGTGATCATCCTCGCGCTGCAATTCTTTTGCTGGAGCATCGGCGTCTACGGCTTTGTGCTGTGGCTGCCGTCAATCCTCAAGGCCGGCCTGAAAATGGACATGGTCGAAGCCGGCTGGTTGTCGGCGCTGCCCTACCTGGCGGCGGTGATCGGCATGCTGGTGGTGTCCTGGGGCTCGGACAAGCTGCAAAAGCGTAAGCGCTTTGTATGGCCACCGCTGCTGATCGCCTCCGTGGCGTTTTATGGTTCCTACTTGTTGGGGGCCGAGCATTTCTGGTGGTCCTACACCCTGCTGGTGATCGCCGGCGCCTGCATGTATGCGCCCTACGGGCCGTTTTTTGCCATCGTCCCGGAAATCCTCCCGGCCAACGTCGCCGGCGGCGCCATGGCCTTGATCAACAGCATGGGCGCCCTCGGTTCGTTTGGCGGCTCCTACCTGGTGGGCTACCTCAATAGCAGCACCGGCTCGCCCGGTGCGTCGTACCTGCTGATGAGCGGCGCGTTGCTGCTGTCGGTGGTGCTGACGATTTTCCTCAAGACCGGTGCCCGGGAGCCGTCCCCGGCAGCACCGTTGCACTCCCTGGATTTGAAGGTAAGAACCTGATGAAAAAGCATGTCGTGCTGTACAAGAAACTGTCCGCACCGTTGATGGCCCGTTTGCATGAAGCGGCCCAGGTGACCTTGATCGAATCCCTCGACCCCGCGGGCCTGGCGCAACTGCGTGAGGCACTGCCCAGTGCCCACGGCCTGCTGGGGGCCAGCTTGCGCCTGGATGCGCAACTGCTGGACCTGGCGCCGCGCCTGGAAGCCGTGGCCAGTGTTTCGGTGGGCGTCGATAACTACGACATCGACTACCTGACCCAACGCGGCATTTTGCTCAGCAACACCCCGGATGTACTCACCGAAACCACGGCCGATACCGGCTTTGCACTGATCCTCGCCACCGCCCGACGCGTAGTGGAGCTGGCCAATCTGGTGCGCGCCGGCAACTGGAACCAGAACATCGGCCCCCTGCACTTTGGCAGCGATGTGCACGGCAAGACCCTGGGTATCATTGGCATGGGGCGCATTGGTGAAGCCCTGGCCCAGCGTGGGCACTTTGGCTTTGGCATGCCGGTGATTTACCACAGCCATTCGCCCAAACCTTTGGTGGAGCAGCGTTTCGGCGCGCGGTACTGCAGCTTGCCGGAGTTGCTGCAACACGCTGACTTTGTTTGCCTGACGTTGCCGTTGACTGCACAGACTCAGGGGTTGATTGGCGCCAAGGAATTCGCCCAGATGGGCCCGGAGACGATTTTCATCAATATCTCCCGGGGCAAGGTAGTAGATGAGGCGGCACTGATCGAAGCCCTGCAACAGCGCACGATCCGCGCGGCGGGGCTGGATGTGTTTGAGCGTGAGCCGTTGAACCACGACTCGCCGTTGCTGCGTTTGAACAACGTGGTGGCGACACCGCATATCGGCTCGGCCACCCACGAGACCCGTGAAGCGATGGCGCGGTGTGCGGTGGATAATCTGCTGGCGGCGTTGGCGGGCGAGCGGCCGAAAAACCTGGTCAATTCCAGCGTATGGAAAGCCTGACAGCCCGACCCAATGCCCGTGTGTCAGCCACCGAAAACAGTGACCGGACCACCGCTATCGCGGGCAAGCCCGCTCCCACAGGGATGTTCGGCGGGGCAGAAGTCTGGGCCACACCATCAATCAAATGTGGGAGCCTGACAGCCCGATCCAATGTCCGTGTGTCGGCCACCGAAAACAGTGACTGGACCACCGCTATCGCGGGCAAGCCCACTCCCACAGGGATGTTCGGCGGGGCAGAAGTCTGGGCCACACCATCAATCAAATGTGGGAGCCTGACAGCCCGATCCAATGCCCGTGTGTCGGCCACCGAAAACAGTGACCGGACCACCGCTATCGCGGGCAAGCCCGCTCCCACTGGGATGTTCGTCGGGGCAGAAGTCTGGGCCACACCATCAATCAAATGTGGGAGCCTGACAGCCCGACCGAATGTCCGTGTGTCGGCCACCGAAAACAGTGACTGGACCACCGCTATCGCGGGCAAGCCCACTCCCGCAGGGATGTTCGGCGGGGCAGAAGTCTGGGCCACACCATCAATCAAATGTGGGAGCCTGACAGCCCGACCGAATGTCCGTGTGTCGGCCACCGAAAACAGTGACTGGACCACCGCTATCGCGGGCAAGCCCGCTCCCACAGGGATGTTCGGCGGGGCAGAAGTCTGGGCCACACCATCAATCAAATGTGGGAGCTGGCTTGCCTGCGATAGCGGTATGCCAGCCACCCAAGTCCTCCCTGCTTAGATCACAAACCGCGCCACCATCGCATTCAAATCCACCGCCAGGCGCGACAGTTCATGACTGGCGGCGCTGGTCTGGTTGGCTCCGGCCGCCGACTGCGTCGCCAGGTCGCGGATATTCACCAGGTTACGGTCCACTTCGCGGGACACTTGGGCCTGCTCTTCGGACGCGCTGGCAATCACCAGGTTGCGCTCGTTGATCAGGCTGATGGACTGGGTGATCTGCTCCAGTGCCACGCCGGCGGCGCGGGCCATTTCCAGGGTGCTTTGGGTGCGCTGGTTGCTCTGCTGCATGGACTGCACCGCTTCCCCCGTGCCGTTCTGGATCCCGGCCACCATTTTCTCGATCTCCTGGGTCGACTGCTGGGTACGATGGGCCAGGGCACGCACTTCGTCGGCCACCACGGCAAACCCGCGCCCGGCCTCACCGGCACGTGCCGCTTCGATGGCGGCATTGAGGGCCAGTAAGTTGGTCTGCTCGGCAATCGCGCGGATCACGTCCAGCACCTTGCCGATATCCCGGCCCTGGGTCGCCAGGCCTTCGATCAGCACCGAAGTATCCTGCACGTCCTGGGTCATGGTCTGGATCGCGCCCACGGTTTCCACCACACGATCGCGCCCTTCCCGCGCGGCCTGGTTCGACTGGGTCGAGGCTTCTGAGGTGGACACCGCATTGCGCGCGACTTCTTCCACGGCCGCGGTCATTTCATTGACGGCAGTGGCGGCCTGGTCGATTTCATTGTTTTGCTGCTGCAAGCCCTTGGAGGCCTCCTCGGTCACCGCGCTCAGCTCTTCGGCCGCCGACGCCAGTTGAGTGGCTGAACCGGCAATATGCTGGATGGTCTGGCGCAGGTTGTTCTGCATGGTAGCCAGGGCACCGATCAGGCGCGCCGGCTCATCCTGGCCGTCGTCCGCAATGACCTTGCTCAGGTCGCCGCTGGAGATGGTTTCGGCGGCGGCCACCGCCTTGCGCAGCGGTGTGACGATGCTGCGGGTCAACAACCAGGCAAGCAATACGGTCATCAGCGCCGCCACCACCGACACCACGACAATTCCGCTGATGGCATCGCTGTAGCTGCGCCCGGCGTCTTCCCCGGCCTGTTTGGCATTGGCGGCGTTGATCGCAATCAGCTTATTGAGTTGCTCGCCCATCTGATCCGTACCGTCTTTGATCCGGCTATTGATCAGGGCCCGCATCTCCTCGACTTTGTTCTGCTGGGACAGCGTCAGCATTTCAGCCTGGGCCTTGAGGTAGTTGTCCAGCGTGGCGGCAAAAGTCTTGTACAGCGCAGCTTCTTCAGCGCCGGCCGGCAGCGCGGCATAACCCGCCTGGGCCTGGCGCGCCTTGTCGACCAGCACCCCGATGCGCACCTGGGCCTCCTGCAGGGCGGCCGGTTCGCGATTGACCAGGACCCGAAACGACAGAATGCGCAGGCGCAACACGTTCTCGGTCATATTGGCCAGGTAACCGACACTCGGCAGTTGGTTAGCCCCCATATCCAGCGCGGCCTGGCGAATCAGCGTCATACGGTTGACGGCAAACACCCCCAGAACAATCACAAGCAACGCAATAAACGCAAAACCGAGAAACGCCCGAGGTGCGATATTCAAATTACGGAGGGACATAGGAAAGCTCTCAAGAAAGGATGGCTGCGAGCGTCCTTGCCGCGACACGGTCACTCAGCGTCAACGCGCGGAGATAACGGTTCGGCGCCACTGTTATAAAGGTTGTGTGGGCCTATAGGAGGTATCGGCAGACTTGAGGTTTTTTGCGGGGCTTGGAGAAATATTTTTTCACACTTTTGACAGTGGACGCTTTCTGGCATCCTGCGCGTCCATTTTCTGACCCGAGCACGTATCTTGTCTGACGCTCAAGCCCCCCGCCCCCGTTATAAATCGGACCTGATCTACGGTCTGGAAGACCGCCCGCACTTCACCGCTGCGGTATTTGCCGCCCTGCAGCACGTGCTCGCCAGCTTCGTCGGGATCATTACCCCGACCCTGATCGTCGGTGGTGTGCTGGGCCTGGAAAGCGAAGTGCCCTACCTGGTCAGCATGGCGCTGTTCGTCTCCGGCCTGGGCACGTTTGTCCAGGCGCGGCGCTTCGGCCCCGTGGGTTCGGGCTTGCTGTGCCTGCAAGGCACGAGCTTCTCGTTTATCAGCGTGATCCTCAGTGCCGGCTTCATGGTCAAGGCCCGGGGCGGCGGTACCGATGAAATTCTCTCGACGATCTTTGGCATCTGCTTTTTTGCCGCATTTATCGAAGTGGTGCTCAGCCAGTTCATCGGCAAGTTGCGCAAGCTGATCACGCCAGTGGTCACCGGCACCATCATCACCTTGATGGGGCTGTCGCTGATCAAGGTCGCCGTGACCGACATGGCCGGCGGCTATGGCGCGGCAGACCTGGGCGCGGCCGGCAATATGGGGCTGGCGGCCCTGGTGTTGCTGACCATCGTGGTGCTTAACCGCTTCAATAACCCGTTCCTGCGTTTGGGCTCGATTGTCATCGGCCTGACCCTGGGTTTTGTGGTGGCCTGGTGGCTGGGGCGTGTCGATCTGGCGGCGTTGCCCCAGGTGCCGCTGGTCAGCGTACCAGTGCCATTCAAGTACGGGTTCTCGTTCGACTGGGTGGCGTTTATTCCGGTGGCGGTGATCTTCCTGATTTCCCCCCTGGAAGCAGCCGGCGACCTGACCGCCAACTCGATGATTTCCCAGCAACCGGTCAAGGGCCCGCTGTATATCAAGCGCATCAAGTCCGGCCTGCTGGCCGATGGCCTGAACTCGGTAATGGCCGCCACTTTCAATAGCCTGCCGATGGTGACCTTCGCCCAAAACAACGGGGTGATCCAGTTGACCGGCGTGGCCAGCCGCTATGTGGCGTATTTCATTGCCGGGCTGCTGGTATTGCTGGGTCTGTTTCCGATGATTGGCGCTGTGCTGCAATTGATGCCCAAGCCGGTGCTGGGTGGCGCGACCCTGATCATGTTCGGCACGGTGGCGGTGGCCGGGATCAAGATCCTTGCCGAAGCCGGCCTGCATCGGCGCAATGTGCTGATCGTGGCGATTTCCCTGGGGATGGGCCTGGGCGTGGCGGCAGTACCGGAAGTGCTGCGCGAGCTGCCCAAGGCCTTGCACAACATCTTCGAGTCGCCGATTACCGTCGGTGCGTTCTGTGCGATCCTGCTGAACATTTTCCTGCCTGAAGAGTTCATAGAGCTGGAAGAAGATGAATTTGACCCGGAAGCCTCTACCCTCAAGGTCATGCAGGATCCGGAACCCACGAAATAGGAACCCTTATGCGCAGATTGATCGGCCTGACCCTGTCTCTGATATTGCTCAGCCTGAGCGCCTGCGCTTTGTTCCCCAACCGCGACCCGCTGCATATCAATGTAGTGGGAATCGAGCCGCTGCAAAGCCAGGATCTGGAAGTGCGCTTCGCGGTCAAGTTGCGGGTGCAGAACCCCAACGAAACCGCGATCGACTACAACGGCGTGGCGCTGGACCTGGAGGTCAATGGCCGGCCGCTGGCGGCTGGGGTGAGTGATCAACAGGGATCCATCCCGCGCTTTTCCGAGACCGTTCTGACCGTCCCGGTCAGCGTTTCAGCGTTTTCGGTGTTGCGTCAGACCCTGGGCCTGAGTCAGACCCAGCGTTTGAACAACCTGCCCTATGTATTGCGCGGCAAGCTGGCAGGCGGGTTGTTTGGCACGATGCGCTTTGTCGATCGTGGCACCCTGGACCTGCCCAACACCGTGACCTGGTAAATAGCATGGACACCCTACCCACCCTGTACACCGAACGCCTGATCCTGCAACCGCTGACCCTGGACGACGCCGAGGGCATACAGCAGCAGTTTCCCCACTGGGAAGTGGTGCGCTACCTCAATGCCCTGGTGCCCTGGCCCTACCCGGCCGATGGTGCGCGCAGTTACCTGGAACAGGTGGTCTTGCCTGCCATGGCCCAGGGCCGCGAGTGGCATTGGTCGATCCGCCTGCGCGAGGCCCCCGGGCAGTTGATCGGCAATGTGAGCCTGATGGATGAGCAGGACAACAATCGGGGCTTCTGGCTCGGGCCGCAATGGCAGGGCCAGGGATTGATGAGCGAAGCCAGCGCGGCAGTGACCGCGTATTGGTTCACGGTGCTTGGGCGCCCCGTGCTGCGGGTGCCCAAGGCAGCGCCTAACCTGGGCTCACGCAGGCTTTCCGAAAAAACCGGGATGCGCTTGATCCGCACGGAAGAAGGGCAATTCGTGGAGGGGGCGTTCCCCAAGGACATCTGGGAAATCACCCGCGAAGAATGGCTGAAACACCCCCTGTAGGCACCGATCAGCCCGTGCTTACTTGGCGGCCATCAGGCGATTGACTTCACTGCGCACCATGTTGGCAAATTCCGGCGGTGACATGCCGTCCAGCTCGGAACGCACCCATTCGGCCCATTTCCCCTTGCGTTTGGCGCGCTCGCCAAACAACCGTGCGCCCTCGCCCTTGGCCTTGCCCAGGTTGCTTTGCCACAGGTCATACAGACGGGACTTTTCATCTTCAAGCGCGGCGCGCTCGGCGAGGGGCTTGTTGGCCAGATTGAAGCTCATGTGGATTTACCTGCTGCACAAATAGGTGACATCTTACACTGTAGGTCGAAAGGTCCGAATTCGGATTTTTCATCGGCCCGATGCCGGGCGAAAAAAAACTGCAACTTTTAGCCTGCTGCAAGACTCCATTGTTCACTGCCCACTTACCCGCAAGGAGCTACTCAATGGCCCGTAAAACCGCCGCCCAAGCTGTCGAAGAGCAAATCAAGGACCAGGCGTTCAGCGAACTCCAGGCCCTGATCGAAGAGTCCGACAAACTGCTCAAGAGCAGCGCGTCGCTGGTGGGAGAAGAAGGTGAAACCCTGCGCGAGCAGGTCGCGATCAAACTCAAGCAAGCCCTGGATTCGGTGTCCAACGTGCGTGAGCGCAGCAAGCCGGTGGTGGATGCCACCGAAACCTATATCGGTGGCCACCCTTGGCAGACCGTAGCCATTTCCGCCGGCTTCGGCCTGGTGGTTGGCCTGCTGCTGGGCCGTCGCAACTGATGGATGCCTGGGCCGGTGCGGGTCAGCCCGCACCGCCCTTCAGCCCCGCGCTAATTCGCGCAACCGGGCCAGTTCGTCCCCATCGAGCATAATCCCCTCCCGTTCTGCCTTGGCCCGTGTGCGATGACGCCGGTCGCCGGGCAAGCGCCGCAACCCTGCCGCATGCATCTGTCGCACCAGTTCCTGGCTGCGCTGGGCAAAATCCTGCCCCGCGGTTTTACTGGGGTCGATCACAATCAGTAGCTGGCCGGTCCAGGGAGTCTTGGCGCCCGGGTGGTTCGACCAGTCGAATTCAAACGAGAAATTCCCCCCGGTCAGGGCCGCCGCCAGCAACTCCACCATCATCGACAACGCCGACCCCTTGTGCCCGCCAAACGGCAACAGCGCGCCGCCTTCAAGAATCGCCCTGGGGTCCTGGGTCGGCTGCCCCAGGCTGTCGACCCCAGTGCCCGGCGGCACACGCTCACCCTGACGGGCGGCAATCTGCACATCGCCATGGGCGATGGCGCTGGTGGCCAGGTCAAACACAATCGGCGGCCCATCGGCACGTGGTGCGGCGAACGCGATGGGGTTGGTGCCGAACAGCGGGCGATCGGCGCCATGTGGCACCACGCAAGTCATGCTATTGACCACGCTGAGGGCCACCAGACCTTCTTCGGCAAACGGTTCGACATCCGGCCATAACGCGGCAAAGTGATGGGAGTTACGGATCGCCAGTACCGCGATACCGGCGCTGCGGGCCTTGGCCACCAATAACGGGCGCGCGGCGGCCAGGGCCAGCTGGGCAAAACCATTGGCGGCGTCTACACGCACGAAACCCGAGGCCACATCCTCGACCACTGGCACCGCCTGGCCGTTGACCCAGCCGCTGTCCAGGGTCGAGACATAGCCCGGTATGCGAAACACCCCGTGGCTGTGCGCCCCATCCTGCTCGGCGCGGGCGCAGTTGTCGGCCAATACGCGGGCAACCTCAGGCGAGGCGCCATGCCGGCTGAAAATATCCTTGAGCAGCGTCACAAGCTCAGTGAAGCCAATTGAAGTAGTCACGGCAGTGGTGGGTGTGGCTGACATCTGAAGCTCCGGAATTGTTATTGGAGGGGGCAACAGCCTGCTGGATTTCGCTCGTTGATTAACAACGCGCGACAAGTGGGCTGTCAACCACCGACGCGGCTTCAGCGCTATTTAACAAACGCCGGGCACTGCCGGAGAGCGTTAGCACACCATGGGAAAAAGGCCGTAAAGGCACGATGGGAAACCGTCAAGCGGGTGCTCGACGGTTCCGTCTATGTGCTGAGTTCGCCGCCTGGCAAGCGAATGTTGACTCGGCGGCGCTCATGATCAGTCGCCCGGGACGTCAGTGGGACCCGACGCCTTCAATCGAAGGGATTCGATGAACTGATCCGGTGGGGGTCAGTCTTTCTGGTCACGCAACACATTGCCCGAAGCACCGTCGATGCGGACCTCATAGACAACACCGTCCGCCTTGCGACCTTTTACTTCCCAGTAACCGTTGTCGTCCGCTTCGGCCTGGTAGACCTCAATGTAACCGGCCTTGGTCTTGGCGGTTTCAATGGCTTTCTCGATGGTAATCCAGCCGGCTCCCGGCTTGTCGGCCAGGGCGGCGCCTGCACCGAGCAAAGTGGCAGTGGCAAGCATGGCAGTGAGGGTTTTCTTCAGCATTTTCTTACTCCGTTATAGAGAATGACTTACAGATCCAGATTTTTAGGGTGTTTGCAGGACGAATTAGTTCCACATTGATGCTCATTCGCCATGATGGCTGTTCTCGGCACCCTGCCCGGAAGGTTAGAATGTAGGAAATCAGGAAGCACCAATGACCCAGCAGCCCCTTTCAGAAGCCGAATATGACGCCGTCACCGATGCTGCCGCGCATTGGTGTATGCGCCTGCATGCTTTTGATTGCACGGCGGCCGAACGCCAGGCGTTCGAAGAGTGGCACGACGCGCATCCCCTGCATGCTTTCGAATATGCGGCCATGCTGGAAATCTGGGATGTGGCCGACCATTTGCCACGCAGCAACGTGCCCTCCCCGCCCCCGGTGCAGGTCCCGCCACCCAGCCGCTGGCGCACCTATGCAGTGGCTGCCGCCATCTCGTTGATGGCCCTGCCCCTGGCCGCTTTCACGGGCTGGGAAGCGGGTTGGCTGCCCAGTTCCTATGAGCATTACCTCGCCGAAGACGGCTTGCGCCAGGTGACCCTGGCCGATGGCAGCGAAGTGGAACTGAACCTGGGCACCGAGCTGGTCTACAGCAACTATAAAGATGAGCGCCGGGCCACCCTGAAAAAAGGTGAAGCGTTCTTTAAGGTCAGCCATGACCGCGAACACCCGTTTGTGGTGCGCGCCGGTACCGGGCAGATCCGAGTGACAGGCACCCAGTTCAACGTCTGGAAATACGACGACCAGGTGCGGGTCATGTTGCTGGAGGGTTCGGTGAAGATCAGCAGCGATGCCAGCCACAGCGGCGTGAGCCTCACTCCCGGAATGCAGGCCAGTTACCACGGGGGCGATGCGCAACCACAGCTACAGGCATTCAACCCCCATGATCCGGCGCTGGCCTGGCGCACCGGCAAGTTGATCCTCGACAACCTGGCACTGGTGGATGCCCTGCCCCTGATCAACCGTTACCTGAGCAAACCGGTGATGCTGGCCGATACCGGTACCGGCAATATCCGTATTGGCGGGATCTACGATATCCATGAAGTCACCCACCTGGTGTCGTCCCTGCCCAAGGTACTGCCGGTCTACCTGACCCAGAACCAGGATGGCAACACCGTCCTCAACTCGATACCGCGCAAAGTCCCCAAGACCTGACCTTCGCCAAGGCAGCACGGCGTGCATTGCCGGGCAACTGTGCGCGCCGCACTGTCCACTTTTGAAACACCCGTCACCGCGCAACGCCCCTCTGGCTGTGGATTCATCGGTTCGTCATCAATAGTGTTGCATTGCTGAAACACCCTCTTCCCCCCAGTCTGCCTATGCCAGGTGCCGGTCATTCCCCGGCGTCCCGTCTCAGGCCTGATACACCTCGCCCTACGCCCGCCCCGCCAGAAGCCCCAAGCCATTGAAAAACAAGTCAATATAAAAAGCGGCACAGCTCCTGCTCTATTCCTTACAGCGCTGTTTAGGGTCAGCGTCACAGAACAAGGAATGATGCCGTGGCAACTCTCAATCAAGGCTCACTGAGCCTCCTGCTGATCAGCTGTGTACTCAGCGCCAGTGTGAGCGTGCCCGCCCTCGCCGAAAACGGCGTCATCGTTACCGGGCGCAACGTCCAAGGCCATATGGCCGGGCGTTCTTCCTTCGGACCGGATCCTTATCCCACTACGGCCAATGCCAATCCTGGCGCGCAGATTCTACGCTCGACGACTAACGGCGAACTCAGCGACAACGACTTCGCAGGGGTCAGCAGTGGTTCCAGCATCACTCGATCCATCCTGCCCAATGGCACCCTCCCTGGCTTGAGCACCACCCATGGCAGCAGCGCCTCCGGGCTGGGTGCCGGCGCGGCTGCGGGCCATAGCGGTGGCAGCAGCCTGGGCGGACAGATCAGCGGGACGATTGAGCGTGGCATGGCCCCGCTGAACAACATCGGCAGCCTGATGGGAGGCCAGCAATGAAGCGCTCGTGGCTGATGCTCGCCGTGCTGGGTAGCTGCGCCGCGATGGCAGACAGCAATAACAACGCACTTATCGACAGCTCAGGCCAGCAGTACAGCGGCGTCGCTTCCATCAACCAGGCCGCTGGCAACCAGCAACAGCAGATCAATAGCCGTGCGATTACGGTCGGTGGCCAATCCACTGACGTACTGGTGCAGCGGCTCGATGGCCAGGTCGACCCGTCCCTGAATGCCAGCGCGGCGATCCAGGGTTCATCTTTCAGCAATGGCAACGGTGTACTGGGCGTCAACCAGTCGGCCGGGGCCAACAACCAGACAATCAATGCGGTGCGGATCAGCATCAACCCAGGCCCGCAAAGCATTGATGACAGCGTCCTGTCGCAACAGAACATGACGCTGCTACCAGACTCCCGATCCTCCTCTACCACTGGCAGCCGCCAGGTCGTTACCAGCGACCAGGCCTTCACCGGCAGCCGTGGAGTGGTACAGGTGAATCAGAGTGCAGGGGTGGGGAACCGCATGGCTAACACCCTCGGTATCACTATCAAGTAACTGCTTGATAGGTGTTTGTTAGGCCGTACCAACACTTAACCAACTAATTAGAAGCAAGGAGATACACCATGAAACCTACAATGGCTCTCAAACCACTGGTTTTTGCTCTGGCTGCGCTCATGGCTGTTGCTGCACAAGCTAGTGAAGATAAGTGGAAGCCAACCCCTGCCCCTAGCGGCACCGTGGCAGCCGTCGTGACCGACACTCAACTGAGCAAAGACAACAAGTTCGACGACACCAAAACCAACAACGACGCCTCGGCCAACCGCTCGCTGAACAGCAGCGACGGTAACCTGGGCGCCAACGTTGCCGCAGGCAGTGGTAACCAACAAGACAACAGCGCTGCCATCACCAGCAGTGCTGCCAAGGACGCCCTGGCGGTTTTCGCGATCGTAGACGTCGAGCAAACATCCAAAGACAACAAGTTCACCAACAAAGGCACGCAAAACGATGCTTCGCTGAACAACTCGGCGAACAACAGCTCGGGTAACGTGGGTGTCAACGTCACCGCAGGCCAAGGCAACCAGCAGAAAAACAACCTGGCAATCGTAACCTCCGATGGCAAAAACATTGGCGCTGCGGCCGTCACCAGCCAGGAATCGTTGAACAACACCTTCCTCAACACTGCTTCGGCTGGCAAAGGCTACGGCAACTGGGGCAAGACCTACGTCAACAACGATGCCTCCATCAACCACTCGGGCAACAATGCTTCCGGCAACATCGGAATCAACGTTTCCGCGGGTTCTGGCAACCAGCAATCCAACTCCCTGTCCCTGGGCAGCGGTTGCACCCAGTGCGCAGCTGGCAGCGGCGTACGCTTCTGACCTGACGCAGAGGGCCTTGGCAACAAGGCCCTTTTTTATTCCCGTGCCCACCCGGTCATTCGATCATGCGCCTCGCGACCCTGTGCCTGCTGTTAACCCTCACCGGCCCTTCCTGGGCTGGGCAAATGGCGATTTCCGCCATGCCCGGCGGTGCGGTGATTTTCAAGAAGGTCGAGAGCATCCGCGAGCGACGGTTCGCCAACCTGGTGGAACAGAAAACCGATTTCAGCTGCGGTGCCGCAGCACTCGCCACCATCCTGCCGCCAGGGTTACTGGCTGGATGTTGATGAAGAACACGTCATCAAGGGCATGCTGGTCAACGCCGACCAGGACCTGGTACGCACCCAGGGCTTTTCCATGCTGGACATGAAGCGCTACCTCGAAAGCATTGGCATGCGGGCCAGGGGCTACAAGATCGGGGCGGACACCCTGACAACGGTGAAGATTCCGGTGGTGGTGCTCCTGGATATCCGTGGCTACAAGCACTTTGTGGTGATGCAGCGCGCGCAGAGAAAGACTGGATCTACATCGGCGACCCGGTACTGGGCAACAAACGCTACTCGCGGGACGACTTCCTCGCCGGATGGAACGGCATCGTGTTTGCGGTGCTGGGTGAAGGCTACGACAAGGCCAACGCCCTGCTCGATCCGCCGATACCGTTGACCGCCAAGGGCAAAATGAACGAGTTCCGGCCCGTGGGCGACGCCGAGCTGATGGACTTCGGTTTCATCCAGAGCGACTTCTTCTAGAAGCGCCATAAGGAGCAGGAAGCTCCAGGAGCAGATGATGAACACTTACCGTTGGCTGACGGTCCTGTGCCTGGCAGCCTCAATGCCCGCTTATGCAGCCTCGGCGTTCAAGCCGATTGAAATAAATGATGCTGAACTGGCCCAACTGCGCGGCCGCTTCGTCATGCCGGGGCGGATTGTCAGCTTCGGTATTGTGATGAGCACCACCTGGACCAACGCCGCAGGCGATACCAGCACCGTCAAGGCCAACATGCAGATCGACTCCTCCACCATCACGCCGCAGTTCTATGTGCAGACTACCGGCGAGACCGGCAAGGGCAGCGACCGCCCCACGGGTACCGGTACGGTCATCGGCGGCTCCGGGCTGGGTACCGGCGCCGGCGTGACACAAACCGTACGCGCCGCGGGCGATGGCAATACGGCCTATAACAACGTCGGGATCAATGTCAGTGAGAACGGCCTGGCGCCCGCCAATCTGGTGCAGTCGGGCCAGGTACTGGTCGCCGGCGGTTCGATCTCTGGTAATAGCGCCGCTGGCAAGGTGAGTGTTTCTGCCAATAACGGCGGCCTGCAGATGGCGATCCAGGCCAACCATAATCAGGGCAGCGCCGTGCAGCAGATCGGCGGCGGCAATGTGCTGCAAGGCACGATTCTGCAAGGCAATAGCAACTTCGTTAATAACATGACCCAACTGAATGTCGTGCTCGGTAGCAACGGACTAAACAACGTGGCACTGAACTGCAACCTGGACCAACTCAAGGGTCTACGCACTCTCGGTTATTGAACTACGCTGACCCTCGACACTTACGCATTAGAAAAGGACGGCTTATTTCATGCATCGAACGTTATCGCTACGCGCCGTTGTTTGTTTAAGTACGCTCTTGCCGGCGAGTTTGTTGTACGCAGCGCCAGACGCCGATATCGAAACCCTCAAACAGGAACTGCTGGAACTCAAGCAACGCTACGAAGTACAGCAAAAAGCCCTGGCGGTCCTGGAGCAACGGGTGCGCCAGGTCGAGGACCAGCCCGCAGTACCCGCGCCCAAGCGCCTGGCCAAGTCACCTGCAGATTTCAAGCAAAGCGGCAGTACGGTGGCCGCCAGTGGCACCGGCGGTGCAACCGGCAGCTCCTATGGGCAGGCCCTCAAGGATGATTCGGCGCCGGCACAGAGTGTCAGCAACCTCTATAACGAGGCCAGCGGGTTCTTTGGCAATGGCAAGTTCAGCTTTGAGACGGGCATTACCTACGCTCGCTACGATGCCCGGCAATTGACCCTCAATGGTTTCCTGGCACTGGACTCGATCTTCCTCGGCAATATCAACCTGGATCGCATCAAGGCGGATAACTGGACCCTGGACATGACGGGCCGCTACAACGTCGATAACCGTTGGCAGTTCGACGTCAACGTCCCCGTGGTGTACCGCGAATCGACCTATCAGTCCGGGGGCGCCAATGGTGGCGCGGGAACAGCGACTTCAGAGGAGTCGGTCAGTCGCGACCCGACCATCGGCGACGTCAACTTCGGGGTTGCCTACAAGTTCCTCGATGAATCCCCCACCCTGCCGGACGCCGTACTCTCGGTACGGGTCAAGGCGCCGACCGGCAAGGAGCCGTTCGGTATCAAGCTGGTACGCTCGCCGTCCAACACCAACCTCTATGTGCCGGAGAAACCTGCCAACCGGCAATGGCGTATGGTCGGTGACCCCGGGGATTTCCCTGGTCAAGACCTTCGATCCGGCCGTGCTGTTCGGCTCGCTCTCCTACACCCACAACTTCGAAGATTCGTTTGACGACATCAGCTCCACGGTCAACGAAAAAGTCGGCGGCAAGGTACGCCTGGGCGACAGCTTCCAGTTCGGTGTCGGCGTGGCATTTGCCTTGAACGAGCGTATGAGTATGTCGTTCTCGGTGTCTGACCTGATCCAGCGCAAGAGTAAGCTCAAACCCGACGGTGGCGACTGGCAGTCGATTGTGTCCAGTGACGCCAACGCGGGCTACTTCAACGTCGGCATGACCATTGCCGCCAGCGAAAACCTGACCATCGTGCCCAACCTGGCCATCGGCATGACAGATGACGCGCCGGACTTCACCTTCAGCCTGAAATTTCCGTACTACTTCTAAACGCGCCTACAGGGAATGGCGAGTTTGAGATAAGGAAAAGCCCCGCCGCGATAAGGGTCGCGACGGGGCTTTTTTTACCCGCCCTAGCGGATCTGGTGTTTGTGCAGTAACCGGTAGAAGGTGGGCCGGGAAACCCCCAGGACCCGGGCGGCAACACTCAGGTTGTCGCTGTGGCGGTTCAGCACATCGCACAGCGCCTGGCGTTCGGCGCGGTGCTTATAGTCTTCTAGTGTAGCCATGGGCAGCGCGATTGCCTTTTGGCTTTGCAAACCCAGGTCGGCCGCTTCGATTTGCCGCCCTTCGGCCAGGACCAGACCGCGCCGCACCCGGTTGGCCAGTTCGCGCACATTGCCCGGCCAACCATGCTTGCCCATGGCGAGCAGCGCGTCCTCGCTGAAACTGCGCGGACGGCGCCCGGTTTCCTGGCTGTAGAACCGGGAAAAATGATTGGCCAGCATCCCCACATCGCCATGGCGCTCACGCAGCGGTGCGGTGAGCACTTGCAGGACATTGAGCCGGTAGTACAAGTCTTCGCGGAAGGTGCCCTTTTCGATGGCCGCTTCCAGATCGACGTGTGTCGCGGCCAACACCCTGACATCCACCGGGATCGGCTGGCTGCCACCGACACGCTCGATATGTTTTTCCTGGAGAAAGCGCAACAGGTTGGCTTGCAACTCCATCGGCAGGTCACCGATCTCGTCGAGGAACAGGGTGCCGCCATTGGCCGCTTCGATGCGCCCGATCTTGCGTTGGTGGGCGCCGGTAAATGCACCTTTTTCATGGCCAAACAGTTCGGACTGGATCAGGTGTTCCGGAATAGCCCCGCAATTGATCGCCACGAATGGCTTGGCGTGCCGCTGGGATTGCCGGTGCAAGGTCTTGGCCACCAGTTCCTTGCCGGTGCCGCTGTCGCCACGGATCAGAATCGGCGACTCGGTAGGGGCCAGTTTCGCCAGCAGTTTGCGCAGTTCGCGGATTGGCCGGCTGTCACCCAACAGTTCATGTTCGGGCTCGGCCACATAGGCGCAGCCTTTACCCCGCAAGCGCGCCATGCCAAAGGCCCGGCCCAGGGTGACCTGGACGCGCGCCACATCGAACGGCAAGGTATGGAAGTCAAAAAACCATTCACAGACAAAGTCGCCGACATTCTGCAGGCGCAGCATCTCGGGGCTGAGCACGGCTATCCATTCGGTACCGCTGCGACTGATCAACTCCTTGACCGCCTCGGGTCGCTCCAGGTGTTTGGGCTGGAGTCGCAATAATCCTACGTCACAGGTGCGATCGCCCAAGGCATCCAGGGCACAGCTGTCCACTGCCCATCCAGCCGCCCGCAAACCAGGCAATAACTGGTGGCAGTCGTCACAGGGATCGACCACAAGCAAGCGACGCAGGGCTGGTGTAACAACCATGACTGTTCCTTGGCGTCAAAAACATTAAAGTTATTTAGAAACAACAGTTTGGGCGAGCTGCTCATAACCCTAGCAAGATCTTGACACTACGCTTGTATCGTTTCGCGATAAAAGATCTCGGGATACGGCATTTGGCGATCAACCCGCTTTAGTGCGGCGATTTGAATCTTTCCCGGCCTTTCAAAAGCGCCGCTTACATGACGTTAATCACGAAAAGTTGAATTTTCTTGTTTTAGCATGTGACCCGTACCCCGTCATCGAGCATCAGTACAGGTACTAGCCGAACGGTAAGCCCAACCGACGGCACATCTTTTGATTGGGCACTTAGAGAGAAGACCCCATGAACGCCCCGCTCCGTATCAACGAAGCTCTTCTGATCGCAGACCGTGCTTTCCAACCCTTTCACTGCGTGGCCTGGGCCCCACAAGACGGCACTGGCGAGCTGAGCCTGACCGTGATCGACCGCACCGAAAACCGCATCGGGCGCAAACAGATTCCTTGCAGCACTTATTCCGATCCAAAACAATTGGAAACCCTGCTGCTGCAAGCCCGCGCCGAACTCAATGGCGAAGGCTATCAGCTACAGTCCTGGGCAATGCCCAAGTAAGTTAACGCAGCTACTGCGACATACCGTCGCTTCTTATATTGGCTGCAACTTGTTAAAACTATTAAACCCGTGGCGAGTGAGTTCGACCCTCGCCACGGGTTTTGCGTGCCTGCAACTTTCGTAGCGCCCTTCTTTATATAGCAGCCATGGCATGATCACTTGATCTTCCAGTGAGCCTTCAGTTACTGGCGGTGAAGGATCAACCGTTCAATGGCTTCGGCAGCACCGTCCTCGACATTGCTGCCGGTGACCAGGTTGGCCTGACGTTTGACCACCTCTTCTGCCTGCCCCATGGCAATCGACAACCCGGCCACTTCAAACATCGCCGGATCATTGCCACCATCGCCGATGGCTGCCGTCTGCTCCAGCGCCACCCCAAGGTGCGCAGCCAGGGTTTTCAGGGCATCGCCCTTGTTGGCCTTCATTGCGGTGATATCGAGATAGACCGGCTGCGAACGCGAAACCTGAGCCAAGCCTGCAACCTTGGGCTGCAAGCGCGCTTCCAGCTCGACCAGCAACTGTGCATTGGCGCTGGCGGCGACGATCTTGTCGATCCGCCCCAGAAACGGCTCGAAACTCTCCACCACGACCGGCGCATAACCGAGGCCATGCTGCTCCCGAGGCACCATGGGGCCCGAGGGGTCACGCAGCAGCCACTCACCATCGGCAAACACCCAGATTTCCACCTCCGGCTGGTCGCACAACAGTGCCAGGGTGATCAGCGCCGCCTCTGCCGGCAAGTGGTGGGCCACCAGAATGCTGCCATCCGGGTTCACCAGGGTGCCGCCGTTGAATCCCGCCGTGGGTACATCGACGCCCAGGGCTTCGATCTGCTGCAACATCGCCCTCGGCGGCCGCCCGGTGGCCAGGCTGAAAAACACCCCGGCTTCGCGCAGCGCCCGCACGGCAGCGATGGTGCGCTGGCTGAGGCTGTGATCGGGCAGCAACAAGGTGCCGTCCATATCACTCAACAAAAAACGGATGGGGTGAATCGTCTCCTCACTCATCCGAGGCTATGCCAGGCACGGCCATCACGGGCCAGCAACGCATCCGCTGCCGCTGGGCCATCTTCCCCGGCCTTGTAGGCCTGGATGCCATCGTCCTTCTGCCAGGCATCGAGAAACGGTTGCACCGCACGCCAGCCGTTTTCGATGTTATCGGCACGCTGGAACAGGGTCTGATCGCCGGTCAGGCAATCATAGATCAGCGTCTCGTAGCCGGTGGAAGGCTGCATCTCGAAGAAGTCCTTGTAGGCAAAACCCAGCTGGATGTTGGCCATGTCCAGGGTCGGCCCGGGCTTTTTCGCCAGCAGGTCGAACCACATGCCTTCATTGGGCTGGATCTGGATTTTCAGGTACGTCGGCTTGACCTCGTCGACTTCGGTATCGCGAAACTGGGCATAGGGCGCTGGTTTGAAGCAGATAACGATTTCGGTATCGCGCACGCTCATGCGCTTGCCGGTGCGCAGGTAGAACGGCACGCCGACCCAACGCCAGTTATCAATCATCACCTTGAGCGCAACGAAGGTTTCGGTGCTGCTGTCCGGGGCCACATTGGCCTCCTGCCGATAGCCCGGCAGCGCCTTGCCGCCGATCTCGCCGGCGGGTGTACTGGCCGCGCACCGAGTTGGCCCGTGCATCCTCCAGCGACCAGGGGCGCACGGCCCCGATCACCTTGGCCTTCTCGCCACGCACCGCATCGGCGCCAAAGGCTGCCGGCGGTTCCATGGCAATCATCGCCAGCAACTGGAACAGGTGGGTTGGGCACCATATCGCGCAGGGTGCCGGTGTTTTCGAAGAAACTGCCCCGGGTTTCCACACCGACCGTTTCGGCAGCGGTGATCTGCACGTGGTCAATGTAGTGGTTGTTCCAGAACGCCTCGAACAGCACGTTGGAGAAACGGCTGATCAGAATGTTCTGCACCGTTTCCTTGCCCAGGTAATGGTCGATGCGATAGATCTGCTTCTCAGTCATGACCTTGAGCAGACAGGCGTTGAGCGCCTCGGCGGTGACCAGGTCGGAGCCGAACGGCTTTTCGATGACCACGCGGCGGAAAGCCCCGGGGGTTTCCTCCAGCAGGTTGGCCCGGCCCAGGCGCTGCACCACTTCACTGAAGAAGCGCGGCGCGGTGGCCAGGTAGAACACCGCGTTGCCCGTGCCGCTGTCGGCGATTTTGCTGGCAATGTCGGCATAGGTGCCGTCATCGAGAAAATCGCCCTGCACGTAGCTGATGCCCTTGGCCAACTGGGCCCACAACTGTGGGTCCAGTGCATGTTCGGCATTCCCCTTGACCTTGCTCGCCGCTTCGGTGCGGATGAAGTCTTCGAGTTTCTTGGCGAAGTCTGCATCGCTGATAGCGTTGTGATCCACCCCGACAATCCGCAGCCCCTCACCCAGCAAGCCATCGCGACCGAGGTTGTACAGCGCCGGCATCAGCAGGCGCTTGACCAGGTCGCCATGGGCGCCGAACAGGAACAAGGTAGTGGGTGGAGCGGGTTCGGCCTTGGGTTTCTTGCCGGTGGCCGTCATTTTTTGGAAGTCTCCACATGGCCGCCAAAGCCGAAGCGCATGGCCGACAGCAGCTTGTCACCGTAAGTGCTTTGCTGGCGCGAGCGGAACCGGGCGAACAACGAGTTGGACAGCACCGGTACCGGTACCGATTGCTCCATGGCCGCTTCGATGGTCCAGCGCCCTTCGCCGCTGTCGGCCACGGAACCGGAGTAACCGTCGAGCTTGGGGTCGGTCGCCAGGGCATCGGCTGTGAGGTCGAGCAGCCAGGAGGACACAACGCTGCCGCGACGCCAGACTTCGGCGATATCGGCCACGTTCAGGTCAAAACGCTGCTCTGGCGGCAGGTTTTCCGAGTTCTTGGTCTTGAGGATGTCAAAGCCTTCGGCAAACGCCTGCATCATGCCGTACTCGATGCCGTTGTGGATCATCTTCACGAAGTGCCCGGAACCGGCAGGGCCGGCGTGGATATAGCCACGTTCGGCGCGGTCGTCGGTAGCGGTACGGTCCTTGGTGCGCGGGATATCGCCCAGGCCCGGCGCGAGGGTGGCGAAGATCGGATCCAGATGCTTGACGGTCTCGGCGTCGCCGCCAATCATCATGCAGTAACCGCGCTCCAGGCCCCACACGCCACCGGAAGTGCCGACGTCGATGTAGTGCAGGCCTTTTTCCGCCAGGGCCTTGCCGCGACGTACGTCATCTTTATAGAAGGTGTTGCCGCCGTCGATGATCACATCGCCGGGTTCCATCAGTTCGCTCAGGTCGTTGATCGTGGTTTCGGTGGGCTCGCCCGCCGGTAACATGACCCAGACAGCCCGCGGCTTTTGCAGGCCCGCGACCAGGGCAGGCAGATCGGCAACGCCGGTCGCGCCCTCTTCACTCAAGCCTTTGACGAATGCTTCATTGCGGTCGTAGACCACGGTGGTATGCCCATTGAGCATCAAGCGGCGCGCAATATTCCCGCCCATGCGGCCTAGTCCGATAATCCCCAGTTGCATGTATTGATGCTCCCAACTACAAATAAAAATGTGTGACACAGTTTATAGCGCAATGACGAATTAGTCCGGCGCCAATCGCACTAGTTTCATCACAAAAAGAGGCCATCGTTTCACCATCACTGGCTGAAAAGTCACAGCGACCCTGAAAAATAAAAAAGTTCCCTTGAGCCCAAAAAGAAATCAGAATCGCCCCTGACTCCTGCCGAGGGCCTCGACTCAAGCGCTCTGGCACCGCGATACACCGGCTATTTGCGAGGTAAGCAATGCGCACAGCACAGATGACACGCCCGCCACAGACCCTCTACGTCACCGTCCGCCGTGACGAATTGCGCCAGCTGAAAGACGAACGCGAGCAGTTGCAGCAGGAAGTGATCCGTCTGCGGGCGCAGTTGCAGGCTCAGTTGGCAAACCAAGCCATTACCTGCTGAACCCCGGGTCCAACTCACAAACTTTTCACCCGCCCATCCCGATAATCCTGCGCCAGAACGCCGCCTCACGCATGGGCGGCGGCAATTATCGGGTTGGAGCGCTGCATGGCGAGCACGAAGTCTGCAAAAGGGTTTGATTGGGCCGGCCTGGGCTGGATGTTCCTGTTTTTCTGGTATTTCTCCGGTATTACCCAACTGCTGATCCAACTGACCGGCACCTCGGGCTTCAGTGGTTTCCGCCAGGCGTTCTTCATGAGTGCGCTGTGGTTGGCACCCATGCTGCTGTTCCCGCGTCGCGCCCGGCTACTCGCCGCGCTGATCGGTGTGGTGCTGTGGGCCTGTTCCATGGCCAGCCTGGGCTACTTCTTTATTTACCAGCAGGAATTTTCCCAGAGCGTCATCTTCATCATGTTCGAGTCGAACATCTCTGAAGCCGGCGAGTATGCAACGCAATACTTTGCCTGGTGGATCGTGCTGGCCTTTATTGCCCACACCGCCCTGGCCGTCTTCCTCTGGACCCGTGTGCGCCCGGTCTACCTGCCCCGGGGCCGGGCAATGGTCGCGGCGACGGCCATTGTGCTGGCGATTGTCGGCTATCCGCTGGTCAAGCAGATTGCCACCAACGACACCCTGGAACGGGCCATCGATGGCTTCGAAACCCGAGTCGAACCTGCCGTGCCGTGGCAGATGATTGTTGCCTATCGCCGCTACACCCAGCAGTTGAACAACATGCAGGGCATGCTCGACAACGTCAGCAAGATCCCGCCCCTGAGCAACTTCAAGGACAGCATGGCCGGCCAACCGTCGACCCTGGTGCTGGTGATCGGCGAGTCCACCAACCGGCAGCGCATGAGCCTCTACGGCTACCCGCGCAAGACCACGCCGGAACTGGACAAGCTGCGTGACCAATTGGATGTGTTCGACAACGTCATCACCCCGCGCCCCTACACCATCGAGGCGCTGCAACAGGTACTGACCTTTGCCGATGAAGACAATCCGGATCTGTATCTGAAGACCCCTTCCATCGTCAGCATGATGGAACAGGCCGGCTACAAGACCTTCTGGATCACCAACCAGCAGACCATGACCAAGCGCAACACCATGCTCACCACGTTCTCCGAACAGGCCGACGAGCAGGTGTACCTCAACAACAACCGTAACCAGAACGCCCGCCAGTACGATGGCGACGTGCTGGAGCCGTTCTCCAAGGCCCTGGCCGACAAGGCCGAGCGCAAGCTGATCGTGGTGCACCTGCTGGGTACCCATATGAGCTATCAGTACCGCTACCCGCCAAGCTTCGACACCTTTACCGACCGCCAGGGTGTCCCGGACGCGGTCAGTGACGACCAGCTGCCGACCTACAACAGCTATGACAACGCAGTGCGCTACAACGACTTCGTGGTGTCGAGCCTGATCAAGGACTACGCCAAGACCGACCCCAATGGTTTCCTGCTGTACCTCTCCGACCACGGCGAGGATGTGTTCGACTCGGCGGGCCATGACACCCTGGGCCGCAACGAGGGCAAGCCGACAGCCCCGATGTACACCATCCCCTTCATGACCTGGGCCTCGCCAAAGTGGCGCGCCACGCACGACTGGAACATGCAGGGCGATATACAACGGCCCTACAGCAGCTCGCAGTTGATTCATACCTGGGCCGACCTGGCCGGCTTGAGTTTCGACGAACTGGACCGCAGCCGCAGCCTGGTCAGCGACAGCTTCAAGCCACGGCCATTGCTGATCGGCGATCCCTACCAGCGTTCACAGAAGGCCTTGATCGACTTCAGCCTGATCAAGCCCAAAGCCAGTACTGCACCCCGGAGTGTGGTCCAGAAGTAAACGACCCGCGCCCCGTCCAGAGTTAACCCCTGCGGTTAACTTTGGATGTGCTTGACGTTAACCCCCACTTAATTAGCTTCCTACAGACTATTCCCATAAATCTGACCAGGGACGGTGCAGACACGATCACTTTTAATGGGAATACCTGCGATGAAACTTTCAACCTTGATGCTTGCTGGCCTGCTGGGCCTGACCTCCGCTGCCGCCTTCGCCGAAGGCGGCGCTGAGCGCGTGAAGGAGCACTTCGATAATTTCAGCTTCACCCAGAAACAAATCCACAACGACACCGAACAGACGGCGGCTGCCGACGCCAAGGGTGCTGAATCCGGGTCCACCCAACACACGCGGGATGCTGAGCAACCCAAAGGCTGATGCACGAGTAATACCCGGCACCATTATGCTCTGGTGGTGAAGGTCAATTTGGCGCCCTGTACAGGGCGCTTTTTTTTGCCTGGTCGAACCTTCCCAAGGGGAGCGCGGGAACGACCTGAGGATTTAGAGGGCCTTGCTCCAGAACAGCATGCGGCCATGGGCTGGGTCGAAGATCGAGTCATCGAAGCCGAACTTGCGGTACGACGCCTGCGCCACTGGATTACCTTCCAGCACTTCCAGGGTGATCTTGCAGCAACCGCGCTGGCGGGCGATTTCCTCGACCTTTTGCAGCATTTTCTGGCTCAGGCCCAGGCCTCGGAACGGTTCCTTGACCACCACATCATGCACGTTGACCAGCGGCCGGCAGGCAAAGGTCGAAAACCCTTCAAAACAGTTAACAAGCCCGGCCGGCTCGCCGCCAACAAAGGCCAGCACGCTGAAGGCATGGGGACGCTTGGCCAATTCCGCCGGCAATTGTTGCAGCAGGTCGGCGGACAGGGCATGGCCACCGCCCATGGGGTCTTGTGCATAGTGGTTGAGCAACAGGCCAATGGCCTCGGCGTGCACGGAGTTGCTGTAGCTGGCTTGCAGCACCAATATTTCTGCGGCTTCCATTTCCTTCCTCGATAACTGCCCGGCAGGGATGAGCTCCCCGCAAAAGCTCGATTGTAAGCGGGGTGTAGGGGTTAGATGAAGGAGATTAACTACAACTTGGCGCGGGAAAAAGCCATCAGGCAAATGATTGTGTCAGTGGGCCAATGGCCACTACTGACCAAAGCGTTGCAACTGCATTTCTTGCAAACGGCTGAGGGTGCGGCGGAACGCAAACTCCAGGTAACCCTCGGTGTACAACTCGGCCAAGGGCACCCTCGCTTCGATGTACAGCGGGACCTTGCGGTCGTAGCACTCATCCACCAGGGCGATAAACCGGCGCACACTGTCATCGTGCACCGACAACGCCGGCAGCTCGCGGTCGCCCGCCTCCACGCGCTGGGCACCATCCTCGGTACCACGGGCAATCCGCCCAGGACGTGTCGAGGCGCTCAGCCCGGGCACTTCGCCGAGCAATATGGCGCTATAGCGATCACACAGCTGCATGAAATCCATGGCCGCCAGCGGTTGTTCGCACAGATCAGCGTAGCGGCACCACAACACCGTTTCGCTGGACTGCACCGTAACAATGCGCCGCGAACCGACCATAACCGGCGCCTCGCTGCAGGCTTGTCCAGCGCTCAGACGCTGGAAAACCGTAGCCAATGCTTGTGGTTGATCGACCCAGTAGCGCTGCTCGGCGGTGCCCGGATGCAAGCGGTGATCCTCACTGCCGTCTACCGCCACCACCTGCATATGGGCCTCAATCGCCTCGATAGCCGGCATGAAGCGTTCGCGGTTGAAACCGTCGGCGTACAACTGCCCGGGCGGCTGGTTGGAGGTGCAGACCATTACCACCCCTTCGTCGAACATCACCTGGAACAGGCGCCCGAGGATGATCGCGTCACCAATGTCATTGACGAACAGCTCGTCGAAACACAGCACCCGCACGTCCCCGGCCAACTCGCGGGCCAGGGCCTGCAAAGGGTCCGGGGTGCCGGTCAACTGGAACAGACGTTGATGGACCCAGCCCATGAAGTGATGGAAGTGCTGGCGCCGCGCGGGCACTCGCAGGCTCTGGTGGAACTGATCCATCAGCCAGGTCTTGCCCCGCCCCACCGGCCCCCACAGATAAACGCCGGTGACCGGTGCGTCGGCGCCCTGGTGCAATGCCCCATGGCAGGCCTGCAACGCCTCGACCGCCCGGCGTTGCGCGTCGTCTGCCACAAAACCATCGGCCAGGGCCCGCTGGTAGGCGGCCAGTGGTGAGTCGGCCGTCATGCGAGGCTTTTGCTGACCACCTCGAACACATCGCTGGACAGCTCGCCCGAACCACGGATGCGCTCCAGCTCAGCCTTCATCAGCGCCTGACGGGCGCTGTCGTATTTGCGCCAGCGGGTCAGTGGCGCCAACTGCCGCGAGGCGATCTGCGGGTTGAAGGCATTCAGCTCGATCACCAGGTCCGCCAGGAAGCGATAGCCCGAGCCATCGGCTGCATGGAAGTTGATCAGGTTCTGCCCGGCAAAGGCGCCGACCAGCGCGCGCACCTTGTTCGGGTTCTTGATATTGAACGCCGGGTGCTGCATCAGGGCCTTGACCCGTGCAAGCCCGCCCGGCAACACGCTCCCGGCCTGGACGCTGAACCATTGGTCCATGACCAGGGGGTTGTCCTTGAAGTTCTCGGCAAACACTTGCAGGGCGTTGGCCTTCTCGGCATCGAACGGCGAGTTGACCAGCACCGCCAATGCCGTCAGGCGTTCGGTCATGTTGTCACACGCGTCGAACTGCTCCAGGGTCGCCGCCAGTACTTCGGGCTTGCCGCTGAGCATCAGGTACGACAGCGCGATGTTCTGCAGGGCGCGGCGCGCGAAGTGCTCGGCCGACGCCACGTAGGGCGTGTTGCGCGACAGGTCGCGGTTGGCCTGGTAGCGCAGCCAAAGGCCTTCGAACAGGTTATCGGCCAACTGCTTGCGCGCAAACTCGCGGGCAGCGTGGATCGCATCGACGTCAGCCACTTCGCTGATTTCGGTCAGGTAGGCTTCACCCGGCAACGACAACATTTCGGCGACCATGGCCTGGTCCAGGCTTTCGTCGCTCAACACGCTGCGCAGCGCATTGACCAGCCGTTGATCCAGCACCAGGGCCTGGCCCTGCTGGTGTTGGCTGATCAGGTCCTGCAACACCTGCACCGCCAGTTGCTGGCCCGCCTCCCAACGGTTGAAGCCGTCACTGTCGTGCTGCATCAGGAACATCAACTGGTCACGGCTGTAGGGGAAGCTCAGCTTCACCGGCGCCGAGAAGCCACGCAGCAGCGACGGCAAGGGTTGTTCAGGGATATCGACGAAGGTGAACGTCTGCTCGGCCTCAGTCACCGACAACACTCGCGAGGTGCCCTGCGCCGCCGCTTCACCGGCCAGACGCAACGGCAGGTCGGCCCCATTGGCGTCCAGCAGGCCCAGGGCCACCGGAATCACGAATGGCAGTTTTTCTACGTTGTCCGGGGTTTGCGGGCAGCTCTGGCGCAAGGTCAGGCTGTAGGTCTTGGCGGTAGCGTCGTAGGACTCGCTCACTACCAGGCGTGGCGTGCCGGCCTGGCTGTACCAGCGTTTGAACTGGGTCAGGTCGGCACCGTTGGCGTCTTCCATGGCCTTGATAAAGTCATCACAGGTCACGGCCTGGCCGTCGTGGCGTTCAAAGTACAGGTCACTGCCTTTGCGAAAGCCCTCGGCGCCGAGCAAGGTGTGGATCATCCCGACCACTTCCGAACCCTTTTCGTACACGGTCAGGGTGTAGAAGTTGGAGATTTCGATAAAGCTGTCCGGGCGCACAGCGTGGGCCATCGGCCCTGCATCTTCGGCGAATTGGTGGGTGCGCAGGTAGGCCACATCCTGGATACGCTTGACGGTGGCCGAGTTCATATCCGCAGAGAAGTGCGAATCGCGGAACACCGTGAAGCCTTCCTTGAGCGACAACTGGAACCAGTCGCGGCAGGTCACGCGGTTGCCCGACCAGTTGTGGAAGTACTCGTGGGCGACGATGGCCTCGACGCGCTGATGCGCGGCGTCGGTCGCGGTTTCGGCACGGGCCAGCACGGCGCTGGAGTTGAAAATGTTCAGGCCCTTGTTTTCCATGGCGCCCATGTTGAAGTCGTTGACGGCGACGATCATGAAAATATCCAGGTCGTATTCGCGACCATAGACCTCTTCATCCCAACGCATGGACTTCTTCAGGCTGTTCATGGCGTGCTGGCACTTGTCGATGTTTTCCGGCTCGACATAGATGCGCAACGCGACGGTGCGCTGGCTCATGGTGGTGAAGGTGTCTTCGACGCACCACAGGTCGCCAGCCACCAGGGCGAACAGGTAGGCCGGCTTCTTGAACGGGTCTTCCCAGGTCGCCCAGTGCCGACCGTCTTCACCGGGGCCGCTGGCAATCGGGTTGCCGTTGGACAGCAGCACCGGATAGCTGTGCTGCTCGGCGATCACCGTGGTGGTGAACGTGCTCATCACGTCCGGGCGGTCAAGGTAGTAGGTAATTTTGCGGAAGCCCTCGGCCTCGCATTGGGTACAGAACATGCCACCGGACTTGTACAAGCCTTCCAGGGCGGTGTTGGTTTGCGGGTGGATGCGCACGCTGGTGTCGACCGTGAAGCTGTCACTGGTCGGCTGCAACGTCAGGTGGCTCTCGCTCAATTGGTAGTCGGTGGCGCTCAGTTCCTGGTCACCCAGGGCCACGCTCAGCAGTTCCAACTGCTGGCCATCGAGCACCAGCGGCGGCAGGCCGGTACCGCGCTGGGGGTTGCGGCGCATCACCAGCTGCGCGTGGACCAGGCTATGGTCCTCGAACAACTCGAAGGTCAGGTGAGTCTCGTCGATCAGGTACTCGGGCGCCTGATAGTCCTTCAGGTAAATCATCTTCGGTTGTTCGGTGCGCATACGTGAAATCCTTCTACTGATGCACGGCGAGCTGGTAAGCCGTGTATTTACGAATATTGATAACGCCGGTGTCGAAGATCAGGTATTGGCCCTTGATCCCCAGCAGCGTGCCTTCGGCAATCGGGTTCTTGTCCAGGTTGAAACTGACGATCTTGGCTGGATATTGCTCCACCGGGTAGCGGATTTCGAGGGGCTCGATATCGGTTACCGGTTGGATGGCCTGCAGGCCAAAGCGTTCCTGCAATTGCAGCAGGCCATCGGCGCAGGAGACAAACAGCTCGTCGCGTACCTGCGCAAGGTCTACCGCTGCCGCGTCGCCCTTGAGCAAGGCGCGCCAGTTGGTCTTGTCGGCGACCTGGCTGCGCAGCACATCTTCGACAAAGCCCGATTGCTGGCGCGTGGCCACGCGCATGATCGGCAATGCCTGGCTCGCGCCCTGGTCCAGCCAGCGCGTGGGCAACTGGGTGGCGCGGGTGATGCCGACCTTGATCCCCGACGAGTTCGCCAGGTACACCACATGGTCGGTCATGCAGAATTTCTCGCCCCAGGCCGGATCGCGGCAAGTGCCGGCATCGAAATGGCAGCGCTCGGGGCTCATGATGCACAGGTCGCACTGGGCCAGCTTGGTCATGCACGGGTAGCAATAGCCCTGGCTGAAGCTGGTCTTGGTCTTGCGTCCGCAATGGGTGCAGTGGATCGCACCGAGGTATTCCAGGCGTATATGAGTGCCAATCAACGGGTTGACCGGCACCTCGGTGTCGCCCAGGCGAAAAGCGTATTGAACGGTCGGCGAACCCAGTTGCGCCGACATCTTGCTGACTGCACCACGGCCAATCTCAATCAATGGATGGCATCCGACTTGAACAGGATGTTTTCCACCGGGGTCGACTTCGATTGGCATTCCTGCGGGCCCATATAGCCGGTGCGCTGGTCTTCCGGCAGGTTTTGCAGCTCCCAGGCGATCATGGCCTGCAACGACAGCTCGCGCTGTTCGGCAGTGAGCTTGCGGCCGTCGGCCCATTTACCGATTTCCACGGCGAGCTTGAGGCTCTGGTAGATATCCGGGGTGATGTTTTCGATCATTTCAGCAAAAGAGGACATAAGACTCTTCCTTCAATAATGGGCAGAGATTCAAGCGTTACGTTTATGGCGGCTGTACAACCCGCCGAGCAAACCGGTGATGCAACCCGCCACCAGGCCGCCGACATGGGCCGCATTGGCGATTTCGCCGAAGCCGATCATCGAGACCAGGCCCGACAGGCACAGCACCAGCCACACCAGCATCATCACCAGCACGCCGCGCGGCAGGCGATACGCCGGGTTGGGCGCAAGCAACTGGTAGATCCAGCAATGGCCGAGCAAGCCGTACAACACGCCGGACAGGCCACCGAACAGGCCGGGCCCGCCAAAGGTGTATTGCGCATAGTTGGAGGCCAGGCTGAACAGCATCGTCAGGCCCAGCAGGTTGATACTGCCCTGGCGCGCCTCGATGCGCCGCCCCAGCTCCCAGTACCACATGCCGTTCATGGCCAGGTGCAGGATGCCGAAGTGGATCAGCATCGGCGTGATCAACCGCCACCACTGCCCTGCCGCCAGGCTGTCGGCCAGGGGCGTGAAATACAGGTACTCACCGGCCACGTGGAAATTCAGGAACGTCAGCCAGCTCATGGCTTGCAAGTTGTCGCCGAGCATCGTGACCGCAGCGACGACCAGGCTCAGCAGCAACACACCCGCGGTCAGCGGGCTGTGGCGCAGTTGCTGGAGGAAGCCGGGGCGCTTGGCTACCGGTTCCTGGGGAATATCCAGCTGCTGGTCCGGATCGCCGGCCGGGAAACGCTGATACAGACTGCGCACGTCTTCGCTGATCGCGTCCGGCACCCACAGCACCTGCTCGCCGGCCTCTTCACTGACGCGATGGGGCACCTGCATGCGCTGCAACAGTTTGACGAAGCCAGCCAGGTCGACCGTCAGCGGCAAGCGTAAAACGGCCACGTTACTCATGAATCACCTCAGGGCGCTCGACATCGACCCACACGAACTTGTTGGGGTCCAGGCAGGTTTCCTGATCCAGGCGATACGCCACCAGCTTGCCGTAGAGCACTGCGCTGTAGTCCAGGCAGGCCAGGTTCGAGCGGATCGGCGCCGGTTTGCCGCTGCGCCAGTAATGGCCGACAAACAGCAAGGGTTCATCGACGCCATAGCGCAACAGGGAGTTTTTCTCGGTCGAAGACAACGGCGTACGGGCCACCGGATCGGGCAAGGCATCGGGTTGGAACACGATATCGCCGTAGGTCTTCGGGTCGTCTTCCCAGAACTTGGTGCGAAAGAACGAACGGGTCAGGCCATCGCCGCCGGTCAGCGTCAGGCCGTCCGGCAGGCGCATATCGGTGCCGCGCAGCAGGCGATCGAAGGCGTTGCAGGCAAAACTGCCCGGCACCGCCGCCGCCTGCAGGAAATGCTCGTCGATGCAGCCGTCGGGGAATTGCCGGCGCAGCGGTTCGATCAACCCCGAATCCCAGCAGGCGTGCACCACGCGGAAACGCCCGGCATCGACAAACAACGGCATGTCGTAGAACCAGCCGAGGAAGTCATGCCAGTCGCCGGGGTGGTGTTCGAACTGGGTCAGGGTCTCGTGGATCAGCCGCGCGTGGCGTGGCGAATGTTCGCGCACGTACTGCTTGCCACTGCCGGGCGGCGCCAGGGTGCTCCAGCCCAGGGCGTTGAACTCGTGGTTGCCCATGATGCACAGCGCCTGGCCGGCTTCGACCATGTCGTGGACGATATGCAGCGCCTCACGGATGCGCGGGCCACGGTCGATGATATCGCCGAGGAACACCGCCATGCGTGATGGGTGGCGCCAGACGCCGCCCTGCTTGTGGTAACCCATCTGGTCGAGCAGGTGCTCAAGGGTATGAGCGCAACCGTGCACGTCACCAATCAGGTCGTAGCTACGCGCGGGATCGAGCATCAGTCGCCTCCACCCCCCAAGCGGCTGCCCCAGCCCAGCTTGGTGCGGCACACTTCGTAGTAGTTGTGATCCAGTGGGTGGATCAACCGCAGCTTCTGCGCCTTTTTGCTCACGGTGATGGTGTCACCGGGGGCGCAGGTGAAGTGGTTCTGCCCGTCACAGGAAACTTGCGGGTAGATCTGCATGTCTTTGGAGACCACGATTTTCAACTCACTGTTGCCATCGACCACAATCGGTCGGCTAGACAACATATGGGGGTACATCGGCACGATCACAATGGCATCCAGCTTGGGATGCATGATCGGCCCGCCGGCCGACAGCGCATAGGCCGTGGACCCGGTGGGCGTGGCGACAATCAGGCCGTCGGCCTTCTGGCTGCAGACGAACTGGCCGTCGATATACAGCTCGAACTCGATCATCCGCGTCGACTTGCCGGGGTGCAGCACCACATCGTTGAGGGCATCGCCCTGGCCGATGGCTTCGCCATGGCGGCGCACTTCGGCTTGCAGCAGGAAGCGGTTTTCCACCAGGTAGTGGCCGTCCAGCACCTTGGCCACTTCAACTTCCAGGTCGTCGGGGCGGATATCGGTGAGGAACCCCAGGCTGCCCCGGTTGATCCCCAGCACCGGCACGTTATGCCGCGCCAGAGCCCGGGCAGCGCCCAGCAGGCTGCCGTCGCCACCGACCACAATCACCATGTCGCAGACTTCACCGAGCATTTTGCGCGACGAGGTCTGCAGGCCGTGGCCCGGCAGAATCTCGGCGATGGTGTCTTCGAGGATCACATGCAGGTGGCGCTCAAGCAGAAACTTTTTCAGCCGGCGGACCGTGTCCAGAACCTGGGTACTGCCCAGGCGACCGATGATGCCGATATTGCGAAATTGCTCCATGGGGCTCCTGCAGGGTTTGGGTCTGGCAAAAAGAACGATTATGGGCGAAAGGCCGCATTAGACAAAATCCTTTGTCGCCCCAGGTCCCAGACGACAACGGTTCTCAACACTCCCCGGGGTCACGCGGCGAGTAGGAAACAGCTATGCTCGGACCATGAATCCGTTTCCCGACCTGCAGCCTCTGCCCCGTCAATTGCGTCATCCCGCAGTGCGGGACCTGGCGTGGGCGATCCTCGCCCCGCCGATGCTCGCGCAGACGCCCTGGCCACAACGTCACCCCTTAGCCGGCAGTGACTGGGTGCAGCAGCCTGCGGCCCTGGAGCAATGGCTCAGGCGCCTGGACCAGGACAGCAGCGCCCTGCTGCATTGGCTTAGCCTGGCACGCACCCGGCGCCTGGGCCTGTATTACGAACGCCTGTGGCAATTTGCCGTGCGGCACGCCCCTGGCGTGGAGTTGCTGGCGGCCAACCTGCCGATCCGCCAGGCCGGGCACACCCTGGGTGAGCTGGACATGCTGCTGCGCGACCGTGACGGCGTGCATCATCTGGAGTTGGCGATCAAGCTTTACCTCGGCCCCCAGGACGGCAACGGCCAGGACACCGCGCAATGGCTGGGCCCGGGTTGTCACGACCGCCTGGATCGCAAGCTGGCGCATCTGGCAGACCACCAACTGCCCATCTCGGCCAGGGCGCAAAGCCGGGAGGTGCTGGCGACGCTGGATATCCAGGAGTTCACCGCCCATCTGTGGCTCGGCGGCTACCTGTTGTACCCCTGGCCCGGCGAGGCCGCCCCGCCCCTCGGCGCCCATCCCCAGCATTTGCGCGGGCGCTGGTTGCATCAGCGCGATTGGCAGGACTTTATCCAGGCCAGCCCGCCGGGCCGCTGGCAGCCCCTGCCGCGCCATGCCTGGCTGGCGCCGGCGCATTACCCGGCGGAAGAAATCTGGAGTGAAGAGCAGATGCAGCGCTGGCTGGTCGACCTGGACCCGATGGCGCCGGCGCAGTTGTTGGTGCGCATGATGCAGAACGGCGGGGATTGGGAGGAAGCGGAGCGGCTGTTTCTGGTGGCGGATCTTTGGCCGAATGTGCCGGGGGCTAGCTGATCGTTTTGCGGTGGGTTTGAAGGCCTTGTCGCAGGCAAGCCAGCTCCCACATTCAAGCGCATTCCAAAGGATGTACGCGGCCACCTGTGGGAGCGGACTTGCTCGCGATAGCGATAGCAGCAGCGCTACAGGCTATCAATATGCCGATAATCCACCTGCAACCCGGCGGCCAGCTCCCGCGCCCGCCCCAGCCGGATCGGCCCACGTTCGATATCCACCAACAGCCCCAGGCAATCCAACGTCGGCAATTGACCAATATCCTTGAGCCGGCCATCGGTAATCACCAGCAACCGCTGCTGTTCAGCCGGATAGCGCTTGCGCCGCGCCGCCAGCCAATGCCCGGCCTCGGTCAACGCCGCCAGGAGCGGCGTCCCTCCGCCGGCGCCCAGGCCATCCAGCCAACGCCCCAGGCCCTTGGCCGCTTTCAAGCCTTGTACCTGCCAGCTCGGCACTTGCCCGCTGGCGGTCAACAACGCCAGTCGCGCCCGCTGCCGATAGGCGTCGTCGAACACCTGCGCGAGCAAGCCCTTGGCATCGCTCAGCGCCTGATGCCGCCGAGTGGACGCCGAGGCATCGACAATCACCAGCCACAGCTCATGGGAGGCACGGCTGCGGTTGCAGTACACCAGGTCTTTACGCGATTGTGGTCGCCCGCCCAACAAGGTGCCCGGCCAATTGACCATCCCCTCGGCGCCGTTGCGCGCCCGCCCTTGCCTGCCTTGATCCAGTCGACCCGCCTTGGGCCGGGCATCCGCCCCCGCGTCAGGTCGGGGGCGAATGCCTAGGGCTTTTTTGGCCAGGTGGGTATTTCACGGCGGGCACCCGTTACTTGTGTAGACGGAGGCATTTCACCCCACTGTCCCTGGCCGCTGCTGGGGTCAGTGGGTTTGGGCGCCGGCGCATTTTCCGGCGGGTGGGCGGCAGATGAATGCTCCTGGCGACGATGGCGCAGGGCAAATTCGGCAACGGCCTCTATATCCTCTTCAGCGATGGCCGAAGCCCCACGCCACGCCGCATGGGCCCGCGCCCCGCGCAACCACACCAGATCGGCGCGCAGGCCATCCACACCAGCGGCAAAGCAGCGCTCGGTAATCTGCGCCAGGGCCTGGTCATCCAGGGCGATGCTTTCCAGGCGTGCACGGGCCTGGGTGCAACGCGCACGCAGCGCCGCTTGCTGGTCGGCCCACTGCGCACAGAACGCCCCAGGGTCACTATCGAAATCCAGGCGCCGACGGATGATCTGCCCGCGCTCGGTCGGCAAAGTCTGCCCGCTCAATGCCACGTTGAAACCAAACCGATCCAGCAACTGCGGACGCAATTCACCCTCTTCCGGGTTCATCGTGCCGATCAGCACAAAACGCGCCGAGTGCCGGTGGGATATACCGTCGCGCTCGATCAGGTTGGTGCCACTGGCGGCTACATCCAATAGCAGGTCCACCAGATGGTCAGGCAGTAGGTTGACCTCATCCACATACAGTACCCCGCCATCGGCCTTGGCCAGCACCCCAGGGGAAAACTGCGCACGGCCTTCGCTCAGCGCCGCATCCAGGTCCAGAGTGCCGACCAAACGCTCTTCGGTGGCGCCCAACGGCAAGGTGACGAATTGCCCGCTGGCCAACAGGTCCGCCAGGCCGCGGGCCAGGGTAGACTTGGCCATGCCGCGTGGGCCTTCGATCAGCACGCCACCGATCTTCGGGTCGATGGCGGTCAGGCACAGGGCAAGCTTCAGGTCGTCGGCACCGACCACTGCCGACAGTGGGAAATGGGGGATGTCAGTCATCAACTGTCTTCTTCTATGTCCAGCAACAGGTTTTCCAATGCCTCGCGGTACGCCCCCGGTTCCTGCCACATACCGCGCTGCTGGGCTTCCAGCATGCGCTCGGTCATGTCGCGCAAGGCCGCGGGGTTGTGCTGTTGCACAAACGCCCGGGTGTCGGGGTCGAGCAGGTAAGCATCGGCCAGCAATGCATATTGGTGGTCATCGATCAGCGCCGTGGTCGCGTCGAAGGCGAACAGATTGTCCACCGTCGCCGCCATCTCGAACGCGCCTTTATAGCCGTGGCGCTTGACCCCTTCGATCCACTTGGGGTTGGCGGCGCGGGAACGGATCACCCGGTTCAGCTCTTCCTTCAGCGTGCGGATTTTCGGCAAGTCCGGCTGGCTATGATCGCCATGGTAGCTGGCGGCCTTGGCGCCACTGAGGGTTTCCACGGCGGCGAGCATACCGCCCTGGAATTGGTAATAGTCATTGGAGTCGAGCAAGTCGTGCTCGTGGTTATCCTGGTTCTGCAGCACGGCCTGCACCTGGCTCAGGCGCTGGGCGAACTGTTCACGGGCGGCGGTGCCTTCATCCGCACCGCCATAGGCGTAGCCCCCCCAATTCAGGTAGACCTCGGCCAGGTCTTCGCGGCTTTGCCACAGGCGACCGTCAATCGCGCCCTGCACACCCGCGCCATAGGCCCCAGGCTTGGCGCCGAAAATGCGCCAGCCGGCCTGCTTGGCCGCAGCCTCTTCATCCAGGCCCGACTTGCGCAGCGCCTCGCGCTCGCTGCGCACCTTGGCCGCCAGGGGGTTCAGGTCGTCCGGCTCATCCAGCGCCGCGACCGCCTGCACCGCAGCATCGAACAGGCGGATCAGGTTGGCGAACGCATCGCGGAAGAACCCCGACACCCGCAGCGTGACGTCAACTCGCGGGCGGTCGAGCAAGCTGATGGGCAATATCTCAAAATCATCGACACGCTGGCTGCCCGTGGCCCACACCGGTCGCACGCCCATCAGTGCCATGGCCTGGGCGATATCGTCACCGCCGGTGCGCATGGTCGCGGTGCCCCACACGGAAAGCCCCAACTGACGC
Source organism: Pseudomonas sp. FP818 (assembly GCF_030687335.1). Taxonomy (NCBI): domain Bacteria; kingdom Pseudomonadati; phylum Pseudomonadota; class Gammaproteobacteria; order Pseudomonadales; family Pseudomonadaceae; genus Pseudomonas; species Pseudomonas sp. FP818. The sequence continues at coordinate 3,091,703 of NZ_CP117427.1, forward strand.
AGATGGTCACCATGGTCCTGCAGGTGCCGCTCAAGCATCAGGTTTGCGGATTGGAAACCGATACGCCAGGCAGTCGTGGTAGGCAGGTTACGCACGTCGACGGTGAAGAAATTGCGCCCGGTCGGCAGCACATCCAGGCGCCCACGACTCGGCGCACCACTGGGGCCCGCCGGCACGAAACGACCGCTCAACGCCTCCAGCAAGCCATGCATTTCGGCCGGGCCACAGGCATCCAGGCGCGGTGCGACGACGATGCGCAGGCTTTCGATCACCGATTTCACCTCCTCCCAGCCCGGCTCCTCAAGCTGTTCGAGCGGGCCTTCCAGCGCCTGTTCGATCAACCGCGCCGCATACAACTCCAGGCGCTCGCGAGTATCGCCAGCGGTACGCCACAACTGCCCGTCGATCTTCTGCAGCACCTCGGGGCGGCGCCCGGTCCAGGGTTCGGCCAGCGCGCAGTCCAGCGGGTCAAAGCCCAGCTCAAAGGCCTTGGCCAATACCCGCAGCAGGCTTGATTGCGGACCCCGCCCATCGCCACGCGGAATGCGCAGCAGGGCCAGCAAGGTGTCGATACGCAGGCGACCTTCGGGCGACTCGCCAAAGATATGCAGGCCGTCGCGGATCTGCGACTCCTTCAGATCGCACAGGTAGGTGTCCAGGCGCGGCAGCCAGACGGCAGCGTCAGCCTCGTTATCCAGTTCCAGCTCTTGATCGATGCGGGTTTCGCGCACCAGCTTGAGGATGTCCTTTTGCAGCTCCAGAGCGCGTCGCGGATCGAGCAACTGCGCCTCGTAATACTCATCCGCCAACAATTCCAGACTGCGCAATGGGCCATAGGTTTCGGCGCGGGTCAGCGGCGGCATCAAATGGTCGATGATCACCGCCTGGGTCCGGCGCTTGGCCTGGGCACCCTCGCCCGGATCATTGACGATAAACGGATAGATGTTCGGCAGCGGTCCCAGCAATGCATCTGGCCAGCAGTTCTCGGACAGCCCGACGCCTTTACCCGGCAGCCATTCCAGGTTGCCGTGCTTGCCGACGTGGATCACGCCATGGGCGCCGTAGGTGTGGCGCAGCCAGAAATAGAACGCCAGGTAAGCGTGGGGCGGCACCAGGTCCGGGTCGTGGTACACCGCGCTGGCATCCACCTGGTAGCCCCGCGCCGGCTGGATGCCGACAAAGGTCAGGCCCAGGCGCAGGCCGGCGATCATCATGCGCCCGTCGCGGCACATCGGATCGTTATGAGGCGTGCCCCAGCGTTCCAGCACGGCCTGGCGGTTGGCCTCGGGCAAGCGATTGAACATCGCCTGGTATTCGTCCAGGCCCAGGCTTTGATGGCAGGGGCGCAGGTCGAGGCTGTCCAGGTCGTTGGTGACACCGCCGAGCAGGTCATGGATCAGCGCAGTGCCGCTGGCCGGCAATGCATCCGGCAGCGGATAACCCTCGGCCTGCAGGGCCCGCAGGATATTCAAGGCCGCGGCCGGGGTGTCCAGGCCCACGCCATTACCGATGCGCCCATCACGGGTCGGGTAGTTGGCGAGGATCAGCGCAATGCGCTTGTCGGCATGCGGCACCCGTGCCAGCTCGACCCAGCGCCGCGCCAGTTCGGCGACAAAGTCCATGCGTTCGGGGGCCGCGCGGTAGCACACCACGTCCGATTGGCTGCGCTCGCTGCGCCAGGCCAGGTCCTTGAAGCTGATCGGGCGGCTGATGATGCGCCCGTCCAGCTCCGGCAAAGCAATGTGCATCGCCAGATCACGCGGGCCGAGGCCCTGCTCGCTGGCTTCCCAGCCGGGCTGGTTGTCCTGGGCGCAGATCGCCTGGATCACCGGGATATTGCGGCGAAACGGCCGCAGATGGGGCGCTTCGGGGCTGGATTGGGCAAAGCCGGTGGTGTTCAGAATCACCGCCGCCCCGACCTCATCCAGCAAATCCTCGACCACTGTCAGGCAGCCGGGCTCTTTCAGGCTGGCCACCGCCATCGGCAGCGGGTTAAGGCCCGCTGCCTGCAAGCGTTGGCAGAACACATCAATAAAACCGGTATTGGCCGCCTGCAAGTGCGAGCGGTAGAACAGCACCGCTGCCACCGGCCAATCGGTGTTCCAGTCCGCCTGCCAGTCATTGAGGCGGGCATTGGCGGCGCGCGGGTGATAGATCGCGGTGCGCGGCAGAGTTTGCGGCTCGGCCCACGGGTAATCGCGGCCCAGGAAGCTACTGGCCAGGCAACGATAGAAATCCAGCGCATTCCCCAGCCCGCCCTGGCGCAGAAAGTGCCACAGGCGGTCACGCTCCACCACACCCACGGTGCTCAGGCCGCTGAGTTCGGGATCGGGGCGATCATCCCCCGGCACCAGGATCAACTGCACGCCCTGCTCGGCCAGCTCCACCAGGCGTTGGATGCCGTAGCGCCAATAGCCGATGCCGCCGTGCAGGGATATCAGGATGACCTTGGCGTGGCGCAGCACCTCATCCACATACAGGTCCACCGAGGCGTGGTTCTGCACCTGCATCGGGTTGGCCAGGCGCAGGCTCGGGTAGTCGTCGGGCAGTTGCTGGGCGGCTTCGGCCAGCAACGCCAGGCTGGAATCGCCGCTGCACAGGATCACCAGCTCGGCGGGGGTTTGTCCCAGGTCGGCGATGTTGTCATCGGAGACGAAGCCACCGGGCTGGGTCCTGAGCAGGTGCATGGTTAAACGCTGAGCGCGGCGCGCAATTGCGCTTCAAGGCCCGCCGCATCCAGGTCCTGACCGATCAGCACCAACCGTGTGATGCGCGCTTCGTCAGCGCCCCAGGCCCGGTCGAAGTGCTTGTCGAAGCGCGTGCCCACGCCTTGGATCAACAGGCGCATCGGCTTGTTGGGGATCGCGGCGAAGCCTTTGACCCGCAGGATGCCGTGCTGCACCACCAATTGCGTCAGGGCATCGAGCAGCAGCGCTTCATCAGCCTGTGGCAGGTCGATGGAGATGGAGTCAAACGCATCGTGATCGTGGTCGTCTTCACCTTCGTGGTGATGATCGTGATGGCTATGGCGCCCGTCGATATGCTCCTCGGAGCCGGCACCCAGGCCAATTAGCACATCCAGAGGCAGGCGGCCGCTGCTGGCTTCGACGATTTTCACTGCTGGCGGCAGTTCTTCGGCGACTTCCAGGCGTACACGGGCCAGGTCTTCAGGGCTGATCAGGTCGGTTTTGTTGAGGATCACCAGGTCGGCGCTGGCCAGTTGGTCGGCGAACAACTCGTGCAGTGGCGATTCGTGGTCCAGGTTCGGGTCCAGTTTGCGCTGGGCGTCGACCTGGTCCGGGAACGCGGCAAAGGTGCCAGCGGCCACGGCCGGGCTGTCGACCACGGTGATCACCGCGTCAACCGTGCAGGCGCTGCGGATTTCCGGCCACTGGAAGGCCTGCACCAGGGGCTTGGGCAGCGCCAGGCCAGAGGTTTCGATGAGGATATGGTCGAGGTCGCCACGACGGGCCACCAGCTCGCGCATCACCGGGAAGAACTCTTCTTGCACGGTGCAGCACAGGCAGCCGTTGGCCAGTTCATACACGCGCCCGCTGGCTTCTTCTTCGGTGCAACCGATGGAGCACTGTTTGAGGATCTCGCCGTCGATACCCAGTTCGCCGAATTCGTTGACGATCACAGCAATGCGCCGGCCCTGGGCGTTGTCCAGCATGTGCCGCAGCAAGGTGGTTTTGCCCGAGCCGAGAAAGCCGGTGACGATAGTGACGGGAAGTTTGGCCAGTGTTTTCATCGGATGCCCTTTGGGGCGGGCATACGGGACGACTGGCCCTGCAGCGGCGTGCAGGTGCTGGATTCGTCACCGGATCACCCCGCCCGGTTGAAATGGAAAATCGGTTGCGAGGCAGGTCTCCTGGCTTGGGGCTTGCCGGCCTTGCGGCTGGCGCTGGCTGCGCCTTCCCGCCGTATTGGCAGTGGCGTGGCAGTCAGATAAACCCTTTACAGTTGCGGGGGCAGCCGCGGCTTGGACCGCGTTCCCTTCTTAGCTTCGACCGCAGCCGAAGAACCTCGAAGGTGCAAGGCTACGCAGTGCTTGAGGGACGGTCAATTCAAAACCATGCGAAGAGCCGCGGTGCCCAGCTACAGATTGACGGCCATCCCGCGCCCATGCTCTCCTACACATCTTGTTTCGGGTGCCCTTTACAGGGTGAAACGGGAAACCGGTCAATCATGCATGCATGACCAATCCGGTGCTGCCCCCGCAACGGTAAGCGAGCGAAGCGTCACAGCCACTGTGCTTCTGGCATGGGAAGGCGATGCTTTCAGGACTCAAGAGAGCCCCCTCGCAAGCCCGGAGACCGGCCCGAAAAATCAAATAACAAACCCGCGGTGGGCGGGCGCTGTTCAGAACCCTGCGTGCCCGGCTCGCGGGGTTTTCATGCGCTCGTGTCACCCTGCCACTCGAAAGGGACGTGCCATGTCGATCATCAGCAGCACCTCACACACCGCCAGCCGCTCCGCCACCTTGAGCCAACGCCTGACCGCCGCTATCGGCGCGTCGATCCTCGGTGCGTGCCTGGTGTATTTCGCCGGGTTCTCCCATATCGAGGCCGTGCACAACGCCGCCCACGATACGCGCCACAGCGCACGCCTTCCCGTGCCATTGAGACCTGCAACCATGATCAAGCGAATTGCGCAAACCGCAGGTTTCACCGGCCTGTTGGCCGCCCTGCTGCTGACCCTGCTGCAAAGTTTCTGGGTGGCTCCGCTGATTCAGCAGGCGGAAACCTACGAAAACGCCCCGGCCACGACCGAAGTGCATGAGCATGCGCCTGGCCTGGTGCTGCGGCCCACAGCCACGACGCCGAGGCCTGGGAACCGGAAGACGGCTGGCAGCGCGTGCTGTCCACCACTGGCGGTAACCTGGTGGTCGCCGTAGGTTTTGCGCTGATGCTCGCCGGCCTGTACACCCTGCGCGCCCCGACCCGCACCGCCCAGGGCCTGCTCTGGGGCCTGGCCGGTTACGCCACCTTTGTGCTGGCACCGACCCTCGGCCTGCCACCGGAACTGCCCGGCACCGCTGCGGCGGACCTGGCGCAACGGCAGATCTGGTGGATCGGCGCGGCAGCCTCCACCGCCGCCGGTATCGCGCTGATTGTGTTTGGTCGCAACTGGCTGCTGAAGATCCTCGGCGTGGCGATCCTGGCGGTGCCCCATGTGATTGGCGCGCCACAGCCCGAAGTGCACTCGATGCTCGCCCCGCAGGCCCTGGAAGCGCAGTTCAAGATCGCGTCGCAGCTGACCAATGTTGCGTTCTGGCTGGCCCTGGGCCTGATCAGCGACTGGTTGTTCCGACGCAATCGCGACGACCAGCACTCGGCATGACAGCAGCCACCACCGCGCCGACCCTGGTGGTCGGCCTGGGTTGTCAGCGTGGCTGCAGCGTCGCGGCGCTATTGGCGCTGTTCAATGAAGCCTTGGCTGGCGCGGGAATCGACCCTCGGCACATCAGCGCACTGGCGAGTATCGACCGTAAACAGGATGAGCCAGGGTTACTGGCCCTGGCCGAACACTTGAGGTTGCCACTGCAGTTTTTCAGTGCCGAACAGCTGGCGATCCACGAAGCGCAATTGAGCCACCGCTCTGCTGTCGCGTTTGCCCATACCGGCTGCCACGGCATCGCCGAAAGCGCCGCCCTGGCCCTGGCCGAGCACTTGGCCCAGCGCCCTGCCCGCCTGTTGATCAACCGCCAGAAAAGCCCGCAAGCCACCTTTGCATTGGCGTGCGCGGGCTGAATTCCCGATAATCCGCCTCCTTGATCATGAGCGGTCTTCATCTGCAGCCCGCCTCGCCGGCTTTTTCACAGGAATCCTCCATGACCGTCTACTTCATCGGCGCAGGCCCCGGCGACCCGGAACTGATCACCGTCAAAGGCCAGCGGCTGATCCGCAGTTGCCCGGTAATTATCTACGCCGGCTCTCTGGTGCCGGCCGCCGTGCTTGAAGGCCATCAGGCCGAAACCCTGGTCAACAGCGCCGAACTGCACCTGGAGCAGATCATTGAGTTGATCAAGCATGCCCATGAACAGGGCCAGGACGTGGCGCGGGTGCATTCTGGCGATCCGAGCCTGTATGGCGCGATTGGCGAGCAAATCCGCCATTTGCGCGCACTGGGAATTCCCTTCCAGATCATTCCCGGCGTCACCGCCGTGGCCGCCTGTGCCGCGTTGCTGGAGGCGGAGCTGACCTTACCGGATATCGCCCAAAGCGTGATCCTGACCCGCTATGCCGATAAAACCACGATGCCTGCGGGGGAGTCCTTCGACAGCCTGGCCAGCCACGGCACTACCATGGCCGTGCATCTGGGGGTCAATCACCTGGAGAAAATCGTCGCCGAGCTGCTGCCGCATTACGGTGCAGATTGCCCGATTGCCGTGGTACACCGGGCGACCTGGCCGGATCAGGATTGGGCGATTGGCACCTTGGCGGATATTGTCAGCAAAGTGGCAGCCAAGGGGTTCAGGCGCACCGCGCTGATTGTGGTGGGTCGAGTGCTGGCCAGTGACCGCTTCAGCGAATCCTCGCTGTATCGCGCGGGTCACGCCCACCTCTACCGACCCTGACAGTGTGGGGGCTGGATTGCCTGCGATTGCGGTTTAACCGGCTGTAGAGAAGTCGCCTGACCCTCCGCTATCGCGGCATGAGTCTCTACATAGTTCTCTTCTGGGGGGTGTGTACATATCCGTTGCTGCGGTTACGGCGGCTATTGGTTCCGCTCTTACAGCGGGTCACTTTTGGAAAAGAGCGGTACGTGTCAAGGTACCTGTCGCCTTAGTACTGCTGCGGCTAACCCATTGCGCCCTTAACTTCAGGGCGTTCTGGGTTCAAATACACCGCATCTGCCAACTTCCAGTTGCGTGTCCTGGTACTCCAGCGGCTCGGATTAGCTTCTCTGGCATCTTCATATAGCGCCACTCGGGCTTGTAATAGAGCTGTCGCCTTGCCTTCGTGGCGCTCGTTCGGCGTCACGTATTTCAAGGCGCTGTGACGATGATCTTCGTTGTACCACTCGATAAATTTTTGTACCCAAAGTCTTGCTTCTGTGAGGGTATCAAACGGCTGGTCCGGCCAGAGTGGGCAGTACTTTGCGGTACGAAAAAGTGCTTCGGCGTATGCATTGTCGTTGCTCACGCGCGGTCGGCTAAATGACGGCTCTACGCCTAGCGAAACCATGCTTTCACGCAGCAAAGAGCCTCTCATAACGTGACCATTATCCGAGTGCAGCACCAATGGACGACCGGCCGTGTGTTCGCGTAAGCAGCCCTTTTCGAGCAGTTCGCACGCATGCTCAGCGCACTCCACCTCATGCACCTCATTGGCGACCAATTTACGGCTGTAGATGTCCTTGACCATGTACCAGTAGAAAAAACGGCCCTTGACGGTGCTGGGTAACCAGGTGATATCCCAGCACCACACTTGATTGGGGCCGTCAGCACAATGCGTTGTCAGCGCCCTGCGTTTCGGAGCTTTGGCACGACCACGGCGCACGTTTTGATTAGCCGCTTTTAACACGCGATAAAACGTCGACTCCGAAGCCAGATAGATACCCTCATCCGCCAGCTTAGGAACGATTTGGTGCGGTGTGAGGCTGGCGTAGCCAGCCTGACTGGCCGCATCAAGCACCGCTTGGCGCTCCGCTTCGCTGAGTTTGTTTGACGGCGCTGCCCGCTGAGCCAGCAGGCGCTTGTCGCAGGCGGCGTATCGCCAACGTTGAACCGTGCGCAGGCTCAGTCCCAGCTCGTTGCACGCCCGATATCGACGAGCCCCACCGAGCACCGCCTCGGCAATCAACTGCATGGCTTGCGTACGATCAGAGGCGCTGATCAGTCTTCCTTGTCCTTGCCCCAGATCGCATTGGCTTTTTTTCTGAGTTCCAGCAAAGCCTCCGCCTCAGCACGTCCAGCATCGGATTGGATCAACTGACGTTCCAGCTCTTTGATTCGTCGTTGTTCGGCAGTTTTCTCTGCGCTGGGCTTCAGGTCAGCCAGGGTATTGGCGTTTTGACAGGCTTCGCGCCACTGCTGGATTTGCTCCGGATAAACGCCCTTGATTCGGCAGTATTGGGAGATTTCCACCTCGCTCAACGGAGCGGTTTCCATGACAGCATTGAATTTATCGGCGCTGGACCATTGATCACTGGTTTTGCCGTTTCCCGGCACGATCAAACCTTTATCTCTAGCCATTTGTCTCCAGTTACGCAGTGACTGTGGCGTGAGGTTGAGCGCAACGGCAAGGTCTGCCACTGAGCGATTGAGGGGCGGCATCATTTGCAGAACGGCCCAGTCTTTGAATTCGTCGTCATAACGCTTGGACATTGCTACACACCTTCGCCCTCTTGAATAATTGAGTCAATCAACAAGCGCGACAGGTAGCCTGACACGGAGGGCTCTTTTCCAAAAGTGACCCGCTGTAAGAGCGGAACCAATAGCCGCCATGACCGCAGCAACGGATATGTTCACAAACCCAACAAGCACTGGATAAAAGAGATGTATAGATACCTACGGCTATCGCATGCAAGCCAGCTCAAAAAGCTCATCTTATTTGTTAGACAAATCGTGTAACTTGCTAACTTTAAAGCATAAAAAAACGGCGCTCACGGACGCCGTTTTTTTGTTTGCAGCGAACACCTTAATAGTAGGCGTTTTCTTTCTGCGTATGGTCAGTCACGTCACGGACGCCCTTGAGCTCGGGAATCCGCTCCAGCAACGTACGCTCAATACCTTCACGCAAGGTCACGTCAGCCTGCCCACAGCCCTGGCAGCCGCCACCGAACTTGAGCACGGCGATACCGTCATCCACCACGTCGATCAGGCTGACCTGGCCGCCATGGCTGGCCAGGCCCGGATTGATCTCGGTCTGCAGGTAGTAGTTGATACGCTCGTTGATCGGGCTATCGGCATTGACGTTCGGCACCTTGGCGTTGGGCGCCTTGATGGTCAGTTGGCCACCCATGCGGTCAGTGGCGTAGTCGACCACGGCATCGTCAAGGAAGGCTTCGCTGAAGGCGTCGATATACGCGGTGAAGCTCTTGAGCCCCAGGGCGGTGTCTTCAGGCTTTTCTTCGCCCGGCTTGCAGTAGGCAATGCACGTCTCGGCGTACTGGGTGCCAGGCTGGGTGATAAAGACGCGGATGCCGATACCCGGGGTGTTCTGCTTGGACAGCAGATCAGCCAGGTAATCGTGGGCGGCGTCGGTAATGGTTATGGCAGTCATGGGAACTCCTCACAGGCTTGCCGGCAGTTTACGCCAATCGCCGCGACGGTACAAAGTCCTAGTATTTTTGTCAGGCAAATCCACACCTACAGGTTCTCGTAGCGATTCATATCCAGCACACCCTCTTCCACCGGAGTGGTTTCGCGGATGTATTGCGATAAATCGTGGAAGTACTCCCAGAACTGCGGGTGGCTGCGGCGAATGCCCCAGCGTTCGACAATCCGTTCAAAGCGCTTGGCGTCCCTGGCCAGCTCCATGTCCTCGACAAACTCGGGCACATCCTCGGCCGGCACATTGAAGATGAAGTTGGGGTAGCTGCTGAGCACGCCCGGATAGATCGTCAGGGTATCCAGGCCCGGTTGATAGCGATAAGCCTCGCCGAGCATAAAGGCCACGTTGCTGTGGGCGCGGTTGCGCAGCAGGCTGTAGACCTCGCGTTTGCCGCTCGGAGTCTGGATGCGCAGCAAGGTGGCTTCCGGCAACTGCTCGATCACCTTGAGCCCGGCCGCCGGCCTTGAGGTCAGGCGGCTGAGGGTTTGTTCGACGTCGCGCAGTTGCGGGTCGATACCCCAGACGTGAGCAGTAGGCACTGATGCAACGGTTGATCGGGTCCGGGCTGGCGTTCAAGTCGGCATACCGGGCCAGCAACTGGTTGGCAAAGTCCCGTTTCGGGTCCTGCAGGTCCAGCTTCAGGCCGCTGGGCTTGTCATTGTCGATGGCTTCATAGTCCAGCCACAGCTTGACCTTGCCGCTGTTCTGGTACCAGTCGTCGAGCAAGCCATCGCGCGAATCCGCCGGCATCAGGCGCAGGAAGTTCTGCTCGGCGCCATTGCGGATCAGGTCGAAATACAAACGGGTCTGGGCCTGGTGCGAGACATTGCCGAACACGTCGAAATTCACCGCCAACTGATAATAGGTGCGCTCCAGCAGCGGGTAGTCGAACAGCCACATCATCGTCTGTGGGACTTCGCCAATCAGGCCCTTGTTCACCGAAGCGCTGTCGAAGTGGCGGAAGATGCTCAGCAACGCGTTGTCATTGCCCTGCCACAGGCTCGACCAGCCCGGCGCCGGCAAATCAGCGTAGTTGTCGCGGCGCAGTACCTCGTATTCATTGCGTTTGTCACGGTAGGCCAGCCACAGGCTCAACACACTGCCCACGTCATCGTTCTGCCCCGGCATCGCCAGCAGCGGCGTGGCCTGGCCGCGATAGCGGGCATCGGTGATGTACAGGTCATGGTCCGGGTCCTGGAACAGGGTCCAGAAGTTGTCGCGGATTACGTCCGTGGCAATCTGCCCACGGCACACCGGCCCACGAATAAACGTGCGCACGAAGTATTCGGCGTTATCCAGCATGAACTGGTAGCGCGCCTTGACCGGGATCGCCTCGAACGTTTCAAACGGGTTGGCCCGACGGCCAGGGCCGTAGCCCGGCAGCGCCGTGGCTTGCCAGTCGCCACTGTAGAACAGCGACTTGACCCGCTCCATCTTCGCCGCGCTGAAGGGGTAGGTAATGTGGGTCTTGTGCACGATCACCCCTTGCACCGGCCACAGGCGGTAGTACACGCGGGTGCCAGGGTCGTCATTCGGACGACGGGTGTTGATCAGGTCGATGGGCTGGCCGCTGGGCGTACGCGAGCGGACCCACTGGAAAAAATGCCCCGGCTCACCGCCCTCGAAATAGATATGAGCGAGGAACAGATGCTCGAACAACCAGCGCGCCACCAGGCTTTCCCGGGCGCCGGGCTGGTTCAGCAGGTTTTCCCATTGCTGTACCTGCAAGGCTTCCTGGGCACTCGGCGCCAGGCCCTGCTCATCAATAGGCGCACCGGACGCCAGCCAACGCTGCAGGGTCTGGTATTGCTGATCGGTCAGGCCGGTGACGGCCAACGGCATGCCTTCCTTGGGGTGCGCGCCGGCGTAGGCGTCGAACTCCCCCGGCAATGGGCACATATTCTCGCGGTTCAGGCCCAGCACAATCTCTTCGGGCAGCTTGGCATTGGGCGCCAATGGGGTTTTATGACCCAGTTCCAGCATGCGCGCCATCAGCGCCGCCTGGGTGCCCTGGGCATCTAGCACCGAGGCAAAACCGTGGCGCTGCCAGGCGGCCTTGCCAAAGGCGTCATAAAACAGCCGGGTCGGCTGCGACGCCTGGCTGCGCTCGCCGTCATACACCGGCAGCTTGCTCGCGCCGCGTGCCGCACCTTCGCCACTGCCCAGGTTGAGCTGGCAGGCGGAGTCGTAGCAGGCATGGCAGGCCACGCATTTCTCGGTGAAGATCGGTTGAATATCGCGGGTATAGGAAAGCGCCGGGGCGGGTCCGTTGGCCTGCGCGAGGCAGGCGACCAGCGCCAAGGCGGCGCCGGTGATGAGGCGAAGTTGCATGTATCCGGTCCCGAGTCGATGCGAGCGCTGAAAAATTGCCGCGATTCTACCGATGTCGAGGCGCCCTCAACATGAGCGATATTCATGCAAAACCCAGGCATGCTCTAAAAGCGCACAGGTTTGCTATGATCCACGCCCTCCGTAATGCCTGATTAGAGTAGTCCCATGTCCGATCGTAGCACTCGCCTGCAAGCCCTCCACCAAGCCCTCAAGGAACGCATCCTGATCCTCGATGGCGGCATGGGCACGATGATCCAGAGCTACAAGCTGGAGGAAGAGGACTACCGTGGCAAACGCTTCGCCGACTGGCCCAGCGACGTCAAGGGTAACAACGACCTGTTGATCCTGAGCCGCCCGGACGTGATCGGCGGGATCGAGAAAGCGTACCTGGATGCCGGTGCCGACATCCTCGAGACCAACACCTTCAACGCCACCCAAGTGTCCCAGGCCGACTACGGCATGGAGGCGCTGGCCTACGAGCTGAACCTGGAAGGCGCACGCCTGGCCCGCCGGGTCGCCGACGCCAAGACCCTGGAAACCCCGGACAAACCGCGCTTTGTCGCGGGCGTGCTGGGCCCGACCAGCCGCACCTGCTCGCTGTCGCCCGACGTGAACAACCCCGGCTACCGCAACGTCACCTTCGATGAACTGGTGGAGAACTACACCGAGGCCACCAAAGGCCTGATCGAAGGCGGCGCGGACATGATCCTCATCGAAACCATCTTCGACACCCTCAACGCCAAGGCTGCGATCTTTGCCGTGCAAGGCGTGTACGAAGAACTGGGTGTGGAACTGCCGATCATGATTTCCGGGACCATCACCGACGCCTCCGGCCGCACGCTGTCGGGCCAGACCACCGAGGCGTTCTGGAACTCCATCAGCCACGCCAAGCCGATTTCCGTGGGCTTGAACTGCGCCCTGGGCGCCAGCGAGTTGCGGCCGTACCTGGAAGAACTGTCGAACAAGGCCGACACCTACGTGTCCGCCCACCCCAACGCCGGCCTGCCCAACGAGTTCGGCGAGTACGACGAGCTGCCAGCGCAAACCGCCAAGGTCATCGAAGAATTCGCCCAGAGCGGCTTCCTCAATATCGTCGGCGGTTGCTGCGGCACCACGCCGGGCCATATCGAGGCCATCGCCAAGGCCGTGGCCGGCTACGCGCCGCGCCAGATCCCGGACATTCCCAAGGCCTGCCGCCTGTCGGGCCTGGAGCCTTTCACCATTGATCGCCAGTCGTTGTTCGTCAACGTCGGCGAACGTACGAACATCACCGGTTCCGCCAAATTCGCCCGGCTGATCCGCGAGGACAACTACACCGAAGCCCTGGAAGTCGCCCTGCAGCAGGTGGAAGCCGGCGCCCAGGTGATCGACATCAACATGGACGAGGGCATGCTCGATTCGAAGAAGGCCATGGTGACCTTCCTCAATCTGATTGCCGGCGAGCCGGACATCTCCCGTGTACCGATCATGATCGACTCCTCCAAGTGGGAAGTGATCGAAGCCGGCCTCAAATGCATCCAGGGCAAGGGCATCGTCAACTCCATCAGCATGAAGGAAGGTGTCGAGCAGTTCATTCATCACGCCAAACTGTGCAAGCGCTACGGCGCGGCGGTGGTGGTGATGGCGTTCGATGAAGCCGGCCAGGCCGACACCGAGGCGCGCAAGAAAGAGATCTGCAAGCGCTCCTACGACATTCTGGTCAATGAAGTGGGCTTCCCGCCGCAAGACATCATCTTCGACCCGAACATCTTCGCCGTGGCCACCGGTATCGAAGAGCACAACAACTATGCCGTCGACTTTATCAACGCCTGTGCCTATATCCGCGATGAACTGCCGTATGCGCTGACCTCCGGTGGCGTGTCCAACGTGTCGTTCTCGTTCCGCGGCAATAACCCGGTGCGCGAGGCGATCCACTCAGTGTTCCTGCTGTATGCGATCCGCAACGGCCTGACCATGGGCATCGTCAACGCCGGCCAACTGGAGATCTACGACCAGATCCCGGCCGAGCTGCGCGACGCCGTGGAAGACGTGGTCCTCAACCGCACCCCGGAAGGCACCGACGCCCTCCTCGCCATCGCCGACAAGTACAAGGGCGACGGCAGCGTCAAGGAAGCCGAGACCGAGGAATGGCGTGGCTGGGAAGTCAACAAGCGCCTGGAGCATGCGCTGGTCAAGGGCATCACCACCCATATCGTTGAAGACACCGAGGAATCCCGGCAGTCGTTCGCGCGCCCGATCGAGGTGATCGAAGGCCCGTTGATGTCCGGCATGAACATCGTCGGCGACCTGTTTGGCGCCGGTAAAATGTTCCTGCCCCAGGTGGTGAAATCGGCACGGGTAATGAAGCAAGCCGTGGCCCACTTGATCCCCTTCATCGAGCTGGAAAAAGGCGACAAGCCGGAAGCCAAGGGCAAGATCCTCATGGCTACGGTCAAGGGTGACGTACACGACATCGGCAAGAACATTGTCGGCGTGGTGCTCGGTTGCAACGGCTACGACATTGTCGACCTGGGCGTGATGGTCCCGGCCGAGAAAATCCTGCAGGTGGCCAAGGAGCAGAAGTGCGACATCATCGGCCTGTCCGGGCTGATCACACCGTCCCTGGATGAAATGGTGCACGTGGCCCGCGAGATGCAGCGCCAGGACTTCCACCTGCCGCTGATGATCGGTGGCGCCACGACCTCCAAGGCGCACACGGCGGTGAAGATCGAGCCCAAGTACAGCAACGATGCGGTGATCTACGTGACCGACGCCTCACGCGCGGTGGGCGTGGCCACCCAGTTGCTGTCCAAGGAGCTGAAGGCCGGGTTTGTCGAGAAGACCCGCCTGGAATACATCGACGTGCGTGAGCGCACCTCTAACCGCAGCGCCCGCACCGAGCGCCTGAGCTACGCGGCGGCCATCGCCAAGAAGCCGCAGTTCGACTGGAGCACCTACACCCCGGTCAAACCGACGTTTACCGGGGCCAAGGTGCTGGACAATATCGACCTCAAGGTGCTGGCCGAGTACATCGACTGGACGCCGTTCTTTATCTCCTGGGACCTGGCCGGCAAGTTTCCGCGCATCCTCACCGATGAGGTGGTGGGTGAAGCGGCCACCGCGCTGTACGCCGACGCCCAGGAAATGCTCAACAAGCTGATCGACGAAAAACTCATCAGCGCCCGCGCCGTGTTCGGTTTCTGGCCGACCAACCAGGTGCAGGAGGATGACCTGGAAGTCTACGGCGACGACGGCCAGCCGATTGCCAAACTGCATCACCTGCGCCAGCAGATCATCAAGACCGACGGCAAGCCGAACTTCTCCCTGGCCGACTTTGTTGCGCCCAAGGACAGCGGCGTAACCGACTACATCGGTGGTTTTATCACCACCGCCGGCATCGGCGCCGAGGAAGTGGCCAAGGCTTACCAGGATGCGGGCGACGACTACAACTCGATCATGGTCAAGGCCCTGGCCGACCGCCTGGCCGAAGCCTGCGCCGAATGGCTGCACCAGCAAGTCCGTAAAGACTACTGGGGCTATGCCAAGGATGAAGAACTGGACAACGAGGCGCTGATCAAGGAGCAGTACAGCGGTATCCGCCCTGCCCCCGGCTACCCGGCGTGCCCGGATCACACCGAGAAGGCCCAGTTGTTCCAACTGCTCGACCCCGAGGCCCACGAGATGCATGCGGGCCGCAGCGGCGTGTTCCTCACCGAGCACTACGCGATGTTCCCGGCCGCAGCGGTCAGCGGCTGGTACTTCGCCCATCCACAGGCGCAGTACTTTGCTGTAGGCAAGATCGACAAGGACCAGGTGACCAGCTACACCGCACGCAAAGACCAGGATCTGGCCGTGACCGAACGCTGGCTGGCGCCGAACCTGGGTTACGACAACTAGGGGCGATTGCCAGGCACTCTGTTCGGGTGCCTGGCACACCGCTGGCAGCCTTATAGCTTCAGCTCGGCCCGTTCCTGCCGGGTCAGGCGGATCGCCAGCGCCCTGCGCTGCTCCTTGATCCAGGCACCCAATGCCGCGTATTCACGCAAGTAGTCGGCACCGCTCTCGGGGTAGCGCTCATCCAGGCGATCGGTCTGGTGTTCCAGCTCGCGCGCCAGGGTCGCAAAATCCGTGGCGTACTTTTTCTTCAGGTAATTGCGCCAATACTCAAGGCCCACCAGCTTTTCTTCAAAGCCCGGCGTGCTCTCGCCCTCCAGGACAGTGGCGTATGCCCGGTCGAGGTCGGCCTGGGTCACTTCCGATAACTCGCTATACAGCATGCCAGAGGGCTGCCGGGGCAGGTCCAGGCGCTCGGCAAGGCCAATGCGCAGGGCTAAACGAATTTCCGCCGGGTCAATATCCTCATGGGCCTTGATGATGTCCTCGGCGATGCCTTCAACCGCCTCCAGGCGAAGCATGCCACGGGCGAACTTCAACAGGGCGGCGCCATCCTGACCAGCCTCGGCCAATCTCAACGCAGCGAACTCCTGAACGCGGGTTTCAAACGCGTTGAACATCAGGATTCTGCCATCCCCACAGGTCAACTCGGGCATCAACGCCGTCGCCCGGGCGAACACGTCCCGACGCATGGCCGGGTTGCCGCCAATGGCCTCCAACACCGCCCATACGCGCTGGGTCAGATCGCCTGGCGCCTCAAGGAAGTCCTCGGTATTGCGCAGTTGCGACAGGGTGAAGAAGAAATCGTGGCTCCCCGGCTGTGCGTTGAGGTCGTCCCAGATCCGGGTGCCTTGGCGAATCGGGCAGGACATCAGCAAACCAGCGCGCCTTCTGGATTTGCGGCGTTTCGATATCCGGATGATCCAGCGAGTAGTCAGGGGAGTCAAAAGCCCCCCGCTCATCGCGCTCCCGGTATCCCTGGATCATTTCCTCAAGCTGCTCGGCGGAAAACCCCAAGCCATTGCCGGTCTGCGCCAGATACCCCTGCAAACGCTCACAGCTTTCCTGCTCAAGGCGGTTTCCCGAGAGGTCAGTCCCCGACATCAAGGCGCGGTGTTGCGGCTCAAAGGCTGTATCTGGCAGGGTCTCGATCCAGTTGTCGTGCAGGTCCAGGGTGCGCAGGCGCCCAAGCTCAAGCACTGTCATGGGCCACTCGTCCAACAGGTTGGTATGCAGGTACAACGTTTCGAGCCTGGACAGGCCACCGAGGTCCAATTCGCTCAACACATTCTCGCCCAGGTTCAGCCATTCCAGCGCCTGCAGGCGCACCAGGTGCCCCTGAAGCTGGGAGGCGTTTTGTAGTTCATTTCTGCTGAGGTCCAAGCGTCTCAACCCGTGAAACTCTGCGAGGGCATCGGGCAAGGCTCGCAGGCCGTTGTCACTGAGGGTCAACGTACGCACGTGGCTGAAGGCCCGCAGGAACTCGTTGGAACCCTGGGCCGTGAGCCTGACGCGACTCAGGTTCAGTTCGGTGACGTGAGCGAAATACTTGGGCAACTTCGGCAGGTCGCCCAACAGCAGGCCGGACAAATCCAGCAGGCTGGCGCTATTCACTTCAGGCAGGCCGGGCGTGGCACGTAGGGTGTGACGCCAGCTTTCCAGCACACGGTCCGCTGCGCGACGACGATCCAATACACTGACCCAACCGCCATCAAGGTAGCCATGGACATCTATCCATTCATTGAGCAGTTGCACCCACTGGCTGTACTGCCCTTCCCACTCATCGAGGCGTGCCTGGATCTGCCCGGAGTCGAGGCCGCTGGCTTGCAGCTCGGCTAGCCGTGCCACCGCCTGCAACTCGTCCAGCGCCGGGACCAGGCGTTGTATGCGGGCTGCGGGAGCCAGTGCAGCCGAGGCAAGTGCCGTGGGGAGTGCCACGAGCAAGTCGGGGCGGCGCAAGACATTCTCGGGAAAATACTCAGGCTCCCCCCCGGTCAGGCCTTGGGCAAGCAACTCACGGGGTATGCCCAACGGGTTTTCCAGGGCAACGGATGGGTGTTCAATCGCGTAGCGTCGCGCAAACGTCCGCGCATCGGTACGCGCCGTCACGCTGAGGCGACAACCGCGCAGATGGGTGTTGGAAAGCAAACTATCATGCCCGCTCAGCGCCGCTTCGGGGATTGCCGTTACGGCGCTGTGGCTCAGATCCAGGCATTGCAACGACGACAACTCAAGCACACCCTGGGGCCATTCGCTGATTGCGCTGTGACTCAGGTCCAACGTACGCAAGTCGTGGAAGCCGCTGACATCCAGGCGGCTGATCGGGTTGTACTGCAGGCGCAATGATAAAAGGCCGGTCAACCTGCTCAAACGCGCCTGGATCGCCGGGTTGATCACCAGCCAATTGTGAGACAGGTCGAGGTGGCGCAGGGACGAATGGGTAAGCAGTACCGCAGGCGGCTCGGTCAGGTTGTTGCGGGCCAGGCTCAATGTTTCGACCTGGGGAAACTGGTCGAGCCAGGCATTGATGCCTTCAAGGGAAACGCCGATATCCTCCAGGATCAAGCTGCGCACATGGGCAAACCCGTTGGCCGGCACCCGCGGTAAATCAATCAGGTTGGCGCCTGACAGGTCCAACACCGCCGCCCCGGCAGGAAGTGGCTCAGCCTCTGCTACCAGGCGTTGCTCCAGGCCTTCGCGCCAGCAATCCAGGAGTTTTTCAGAGGCTAGCTGACGATCCAACTCGACCCGGCCAGTGCTTGAATCGCGATCCGACCATTGCTCCAGCTCATCGACCAATCTACGGTATTGCGCCTGCACCGCGTTGACACTCTCCAGACGTTGGCGGGCCGTCAGCCCCTGCGTTCTGAAGCTGAGCAACACCCTTTCGGCGAATGTCGGGTCCGCGCGTCGCAAGCGAGCCAAGGCCCCTTCGCAGTAGGCCTGCACCAGTCGCTGCTCATCGACCAGATGGGCCGGATTGTCATGCAGGTACTCAAAAACCCGCATGAAGTCTTCAGGCTCATACGCCGCCCAATTCATTTGCAACCCGCGCCACAACCGTTGATGCCCGACCAGCATCTCGGCCGGCACCGAACGCAACTGGGTCTGGGCAAGGTCGAGAAACTCCAGGTGCTCAAGTGCCAGGAGCCCTTGGGGCCAGGTTTCCAGGGTTCCGGACACGGTTAGGCGGCGCAACGCCGTCAGGCCTTGGATATCCAGGGTTTCCAGGTTGCCGGCCAGGGACAATCGTTCAAGCGCAGTCATGCGATTGAGCGCCAGCAGCACTTCAGGCGAATAGGTCAGCAATGGCCCGGTGAGCGACAGCCGGGTGATGCCGGGCACGCTCGCCAGCCGTTCAGCCACCTGGCCAAGATTGTTGGGGCGCACGTAGAGCTCCAGATACTGCACATTGGGAAATGACCGAAATAAATCGCTGGCTTGTTGGGCGAGCAATCTGGCCCCTGACAGGTGCAGGGATCGCACATGGGAAAAGTCGGCCTCCATCTGCGGTAGCGCGTGCTCCCCGCGCAGATTCAGGGTGGCATGGGCGCTGCGGTCTCGGTCATAGCCCTGGCGCCAGCATTCGATGACGTCCTCTACCGAACGCAAGCGCTGCGCATCTGCCCCCGCCCATTGCTCAAGGGTGTTGCGCAACCCCAACAACTCTCGCTGGCGATTGGCGAACAACCGCCAGATTTGCGGGTTGCTTTCACCGTCACGTCGGCGCGCCCAGATCAGCTCTTGCGCCTGGGTGTCGCTGATATTTGGATACGCCGTGCGAACCTGGGCGATCAGAGAGTCATCCGCTGCAAAAGGCCCGCCGCGCCCCGATAACTCATATCCCAGGCGCCCGCTGGGCAGGCGCAGCGCCGGCCGGGACCTGGGCCTGCGCAACTTTAAGATGTCATCGGCCATAACGTCGCGGTGGCGCCTGGCGTAGGCTGCCAACACCGGCTGCAAGTCCGCCCCATGAGGGGTCAGCGCCAGCGCTTGACGCGCCGCTTCGGGCAAGGCATCGACGATCGACGGGAATAGATTACGGCCCTGGGCCGGTGCGCTATTGAGCGGCTTGCCGGCTTGATCCTGGGCCTGGAAACGATTGCCGCGTTTGATCAGGTAGCGACGCGTGGCGGCGTGCGCCTCGCCAATGCTGTCGACCAAGGGCCCTTGAATGCTGTCTACACGCATCTCCAGGCGCAAGCCTGAAGGCCATCCGGGCAGGCGCTCCAGGGTATGCAAGGCGAGCCGGTCGCTGTCGGCGTTGGCGAGTCGGTCGCGGTGCAGGCCACTGATCGCTCGGCTCAAGCGCCCCTGGTGCAGGCTGCTGCGGGCCTGGTGATCCAGACGCTCGCTCAGCCGCGCGCTGTCTTGCAAGCGCCGCAGTTCCTGGGGGCTGGCGCTATTCAGGAGTTCCTCCCGGGCCCGCGCAGACAGCGAGGGAAACCGGCGTTGCAATGGCCCCCGGTCAACCGCCGGGTCACCCTTGGCAGATAACCGAGCGTCGAACAGCGCTGACTGGCGGTGCAGGGCATGATCGGCCAGGCGCTCGTTGAACACCTGCTCCCTGGGCCGCCCCCTCCAACTGGACGCACTGCCCAGCAGGCCGGTGATTTCCTGTTCGCTCAGGCCATTCAACAGCACCTGAGCGAGCTTGCCGTGCTGTAAATCGGCCCGGCTGATTTTCAGGGTCGGCAACTCATCATCTGCCAAGGCATGGCTGCCATAGCGAATGGAGCGCCCCGCCGGTTCCCAACGCCCGCCTTCCCACTCATCGATCAGCGGCGCGCCAGGCTGCTCGCCGCGCTGCGGCGTGCCCAGCAGACGCCTGGCCTCCTCCTCGCCCAGCCCCGTCTGGCCCTGCGCGCGCGCCACGAAGGCTACCTCCTCAAACACTTCCAATACCCGCCCTGGCGGCCAGCCGTCCAACTCAACCGTGAGGGGCAAGGCGTATTCGTGGCGGCTGTCCAGGCCGGCTCCACGGCGTAGCCGCCCGATCAGGTCGTCGACCTCCTGATCGACCCGGAATCGCTCCAGGGTGTCAGCCAGTCCTGCCGGCACCGGCAGGCCATCCATATGCACTTGGCGCAGCAGGTCGTCATCGACACCACTCACATCGCCGATCAGCCCCAAAGTCTCATCAGAGAACCCGTCGGTGATATGCCCCAGGCGCCGCAGCAGCGTCGGGCGGTCCCACGCCAAGGGCCGCTCATGACTATGGCGCCAGGCCCCCGCCCGGTTGTGCTCAAGGATCGGCTGATAGGCCATGGGGTCGTGCGGGTGTTTGATGCGCCATTTGTTGATCTGCGGATCGAAGGTTTTCTCGTAGAACGCGTTATCCATGTGGATATGGAGCTGCCCATCGACCTCATACTGCCCCAAGGCGTTGGGCTGGCGGTCTGACGCAAGGGTGAGGTGCTTCTTGTAGGGCGCCAGGTCGGGCCGCCATAAGCGCTTCCGGCCGTCCGGCAGCGTTACCGGCACCAGGCCTTCGATCACCGGCTCGGGCCTGAGTTGGCGCAGCGCCGAGCCACCCGCCGCCATCAAGCCGATCAAGGCGAGGTTCTGCGCTAGGTCGATCAAGTGCGCACGGGCCGCCTGGCGGTCGCCCACACTCCACTCCTGGGTTGCCTCAATCGCCCCCGTCAACAATTGCTCGACCATCACGGCCAGCATGAGCTCCCCCAACACGGGCACGAAGCCTGCCACAGCACCCAGGGCAAACATCTCGATATTGAGCACCATGGCCAGTTTCTGTTTACGCACCCGGGCATCGACCTGCGCGGTGGGCACGGCGCGGCTGGCCGCATCGGCGATGCACTTGTGCCGATGTTGCTCATACAGGTAGGTCCACAGATCGACTTTATGGCTGCCGAACGCCTGGCCTTTGAACGCCATGGCCTTGGGCGCCAAAAACGGATCCGGGTTTGGCACCTGGGGGGCCAAAGGCAGCGGCGGGAAATTCTTCAGCCTCAAAGGCGTCAGCTTACTGACCAGCTCATACAGTTGCCCGATGCCGGGGAAATTCGAGCCGATTTTCTCGCGCAAGGTGGCATCGGGCGCATCCTGGGTGAATTGCCTGAAGTAATAAGGGTGGTCGGCGGCCTCGACGAACTGACTGAAAAAGGCCTGATACGCGGTTGGCCGCTCGACCCGGGTGGTGGCCGCGCCAGGCGTGGTGAAGCGGCGCTGCAAAGTCCCCAGCAACTGTGCGTGATCCTTATAGCGCTTGAGCGGATGATACGGGTCCTGGGGCACATAGAGGATCGGCGAATCCAGATGCTCATCGTCAAAGGCCAGAAACAACACACACCCCGTCATGCGTAATTTCATCAGGCCAAGGTCGCAGATCCACACCGGTTGCCCATCCATCTGCGGCGCGCGCTCGCCGTTGGTCACCGACAGGATCATGGTGTAGTCGTCCTCGGTAATGTCCTGGCATAAGCGTGCTAGCTCGGCCGCGGCCCTCATTGCCGCCTTTTGACTGGCAATGAATTGCTGGCGCAGGGTGGTTTCGACCGAGGCAAAGAAATCGCTGATATAGGCCTGGTACTTTCCGCCCAGATCCAGGCTGCGGCACAGCTGCACAAACTCATGGACCTTGAGCCTGCCCAAGCGCACGGGCAGCAACGGCTCGTCAGGTGAGGAACCGGAAGACGACACGTGCCAGCGGAAACCGGACGAGGGGTGAAAAGCCCCCTCCTCGCATTCGGATTCCTCGAAGTTATGCAGCGCAGCCTGCAGCAGCTCCAGTTTCAAAAAGTCGTAGGTCCGCGCCGCTATCTTGAAGTCACTGACCAGCAGGGATTTTCTGAGGCTCAACCAGGTGTCGACGTGGGGGGCCAGTGTGACGTCATATTGCTCTTTAAGCGCATTGACCAGCAGCGGCCTGGCAAACGCGTCGATCCCCTGCAAAGCAGACAGGGTCTTGTCCACCGCCGTCTGCGTGGAAAAGCTTCCGGTAAAACAGGCATGCAACTGCTGGCGTTGCTCGGGGGTGGCGCGCCAATAGGCCGGCGGCAGTGACGTATCGGCGTGTTTGAGCGCCGCCCGTCGTGGGGCAGTGCTCTCGATCAGCCATTGCGGGGTGGCACCGATCAACAATTGTCGATGGATACTGGGGGTTGGCGGCGTAAGGCGCACGGGCGTTACGGGAGAGTCGGGCATGATGCAGCTCCAGGAAAAGGAGCTCCAGCACATCACGCAGGTCAGGCGCGACAGCGGTAACTACGTCTACATATTCCTCCGGCCTTGGCTATCCTGTTGGGAGACATCATGTCACCCAGACCTCGCAGGAGGACTCATGGACGCACCGGACAATAAACCGCCGACCTTCTGGCAGATGCTTCACAGCGTGATGGCTGCCGCTTTTGGCGTGCAGAGCGGCAAGAACCGCGCGCGGGACTTCACCCATGGCAAGCCCAGCCATTTTGTAGTGCTGGGGATCCTGTTTACCGCCGTGTTTGCCCTGACCCTCTTTGCCATCGTCAAGCTGGTGCTGCACCTGGCCGGGGTCTAGTCGCGCTTACTTCCACAGCATCTTCAAGCTGAAGGGGTACTGGTAGGCCGCCGGCTTGCCCTGAGCCGACAGTGCGCGAAAATTCACCCCGTCGCCCTCGTGGTTACGCAGGTCCAGCAGGCGCTGGGCCTGTGGCCTGTCAATCAACTGAAATAACCTCACCTGGCGCTCGCGCCCGCCATGGCGTTGAATGTCCACCCCACTGGCGTCGTCATGCAGCAGCACCATGGCCCAGCCACCGAGCGTAAAATGCCCGGCCACCAGCGCACTGATCCGCCCTTGCAAGCGCGCCTGCAACACCTCGGGGGAACTGTTGATCGCGCTGAACAACACCTCCTTGCCGGGCGTGCGCCCACTGCCATTCAAGGCCTGCATGGCGCCGAGGGCCATTTCATCATTGGCCGACCAGACCAGCGTCGCCTGTGGGTAGCGCTTGAACATCAGGGTTGCTTGCTCGAAGGCGCGCTGGCGGCTCCATTCGCCATAAACCAACTGGCGCAGATGCACTTGCGGGTGTTCGCCCAAGGCCCGCCGCAGGCCCTGCTCACGGGCCTGGGAAGTGGGGGTATTCTTGGCACCGGAAAATGCCAGCAATTGGAGGGTTTCGCCCGCCGGAACCGGGCCGTGCTGACGCAGCAGCTCCTTGAGCATCAGGTAGCCGCCCTCCTCGTCGTTGGCGGTGATGCTGCCGATCCAGTTGGGGTATTTGCCGGCATCCAGCAACTGCACCTGGTCCGGGGTCAGGGCATTGTTGACGATCAGCAACTTGACCGGGCTGCCCTGGGCCATCCGCAAAATCTGCGGGGCGATGTACTGCTCATTGACCACCACCAGGTAATCCGGGGAATTGGGGCCTTGCAGTGCTTCGCGGGCTTGTTGCAAGGTGTTCTGCCCGTTGCGCTCCGAATAGCGCACACGCAAATCCAGGCCGAGGTCCTTGGCTGCGGCCTGCATGAATTGCGAATAGCTGACCCAGAAGGTTTCAGTGGACAGGCCGGGGTTGAGAAACACCACCGATGTGGCATGAGCGATCGTCCCGAACGTCAGCCCCACCCACCACAAGCACCCACAGAGAACCTTCAACATTACTGCCCGCACCCTGGAAATTGACCGATCATAATAATGGCAATGAGCCTTTTGATCTTGGCTATTTGTCAGATAGTAGGACAGTTGCGTGGCGATCAGCGCTCCCTATTGATGGCTGACCCAGAACACGGCGGTGGCAACCACCAGGATAATCAGGAACAGAATTGCCCAGGCATCCACACTGCTGTCGGGTTTGCGGGCTTTGGTTGGATTGCTCATCGCATCGCCTCTTGTCGGTTTTATGGCTGATTGCATTAAGACTCGACCACAGTAAAGTCGATGATTGCCCGCATGACAAATGTGGGTATCGCAATAACCGTTCTCATTAGGCTATTTGGTTATGTGCATATACTAAAACATCACTTTTGCGCATAAACGCAAGCTGGTATCGTTCGCCGGCTCCGTTGGGAGTGCGCGGCCGTGCGCGCAGATTTGCCGAGAACAGGACCTATATGTACGTATACGACGAATACGATCAGCGCATCATCGAGGACCGCGTCAAGCAGTTCCGTGATCAGACCCGACGCTATCTGGCAGGTGAACTGAGCGAAGAAGAGTTCCGCCCTCTGCGCCTGCAAAATGGCCTTTATGTCCAGCGCTTTGCGCCGATGCTGCGGGTGGCCGTGCCTTACGGCCAACTGACTTCGCGCCAGACGCGCATGATGGCCAAGATCGCCCGTGACTTCGACAAGGGCTATGCCCATATCAGTACCCGCCAGAACGTGCAGTTCAACTGGCCGGCCCTGGAAGACGTGCCGGACATCCTGGCTGAATTGGCCACCGTGCAGATGCACGCCATTCAGACCAGCGGTAACTGCCTGCGCAACGTGACGACAGACCAGTTTGCCGGCGTGGCCGCCGATGAAGTGATCGACCCGCGCCCGTGGTGCGAGATCGTTCGGCAGTGGACTACGTTCCACCCAGAATTTGCCTACCTGCCGCGTAAATTCAAGATCGCCATCAATGGCTCGGCTTCCGACCGTGCCGCGATCGAAGTCCACGATATCGGCCTGGAGCCGGTGTACAACGCTGCCGGCGAACTGGGCTTCCGCGTCCTGGTGGGCGGCGGCCTGGGGCGTACCCCGGTGGTGGGCGCATTCATCAATGAATTCCTGCCCTGGCAAGACCTGTTGAGCTATCTCGACGCCATCCTGCGTGTGTACAACCGCTATGGCCGTCGGGACAACAAGTACAAGGCGCGCATCAAGATCCTGGTCAAGGCCCTCACCCCCGAGGTGTTTGCCCAGAAGGTCGACGCCGAGATGGAACACCTGCGCGGCGGCCAGACCACTCTGACCGAAGCCGAAGTGCATCGCGTGGCCAAGCACTTTGTCGACCCGCACTACAAGGCCCTGGACAACCAGGACGCCGAACTGGCCGCACTCGACCAGCAGCACCCGGGCTTTGCCCGCTGGCGTACCCGCAACACCCTGGCGCACAAGCAGCCGGGCTATGTGGCCGTGACCCTGTCGCTCAAGCCGACTGGCGTAGCACCTGGCGATATCACCGACAAGCAGCTGGACGCCGTCGCTGACCTGGCCGAGCGTTACAGCTTCGGCCAACTGCGTACGTCCCACGAACAGAACATCATCCTCGCGGACGTTGAGCAGAGCCAACTGTTCACCCTGTGGGGTGAGCTGCGCGAAGGCGGTTTCGCCACGCCGAACATTGGCCTGCTGACCGATATCATCTGCTGCCCGGGTGGCGACTTCTGCTCCCTGGCCAACGCCAAGTCAATTCCGATTGCCGAGTCGATCCAGCGCCGTTTCGACGACCTGGACTACCTGTTCGACATTGGCGAGCTGGACCTGAACATCTCCGGGTGCATGAACGCCTGTGGTCACCACCACGTCGGCCACATCGGCATCCTCGGGGTGGACAAGAAAGGCGAAGAATTCTACCAAGTGTCCCTGGGTGGCAGCGCCAGCCGCGATGCGAGCCTGGGCAAGATCCTCGGCCCATCCTTCGCCCAGGAAGCCATGCCCGAGGTGATCGGCAAGCTGATCGACGTTTATATCGAACAGCGCACCGAAGATGAGC
This sequence comes from Pseudomonas sp. FP818, assembly GCF_030687335.1. Taxonomy (NCBI): domain Bacteria; kingdom Pseudomonadati; phylum Pseudomonadota; class Gammaproteobacteria; order Pseudomonadales; family Pseudomonadaceae; genus Pseudomonas; species Pseudomonas sp. FP818. The sequence goes on from NZ_CP117427.1 coordinate 3,117,833, forward strand.
GCTTCATCGACACCTACCAGCGCATTGGCATTGACCTGTTCAAGGAGCGCGTCTATGCAGCGAATCATTAAGAACAACGAAGTCGTCGACGAAACCTGGCACCTGTTGCCCAAGGACGCGACGTTCGATGGCATCTCCAACTGCGACGACCTGATCGTGCCACTGGCCCTGTGGCGCGAGCATGGTCATGCCCTCAAGGCCCGCGATGGCGGCCTGGGTGTGTGGCTGGACGCCGATGAAGAAGCCGAGGAAATCGGCGATGACGTGCAACACTTCCAGGTCATCGCCCTGAATTTCCCGGCCTTCACCGACGGGCGCAACTACTCCAACGCGCGCCTGCTGCGTGACCGCTACGGTTACAAGGGCGAACTGCGGGCGATTGGCGATGTGCTGCGCGACCAGTTGTTCTACCTGCATCGCTGCGGCTTCGATGCCTACGCCTTGCGCGCTGACAAAGACCCGTATGAAGCGCTGGAAAGTCTCAAGGACTTTTCGGTGACGTACCAGGCGGCTACGGATGAACCGCTGCCGCTGTTCCGTCGGCGCTAAGCGCCAGCCAATGAAAAAGCCCTGACCTGTCAGGGCTTTTTTGGTTTTACGCCGTGCGGACACGGCTTTGCCGGGGTTGAGGGCAAGCGCGGTTATGCGCCAGCGTGCGCCCGACTCAGCAATTGAGCGGTAATGTCGGCTTGACCGATTTTTTCTCCCCGATTGAACAGATCAATACAAACCTGGTTGGTTTTGAATGACGGCTCAGGCGCCTCGAAGCTGCCTTGTGGCGCCAGTAGCAACGGGCTGTTCGTCGGAATCGGTCGATCCAGCGTGAAACTCAAGGCCAGCAGGTTCATCGGGGTGCCCAGTGGGATGCGTCGGTGGGTGTGAGCAATCTGCATGAAGCACTGGCGCGCAACTTCAAGGAAATACACCATCGAGTAATGCTTGGGGCCGCCCTTGCGGAAAAAGTGCTCGTTGGCCGGTTGAAGGGTTTCGACGCTCAAGCCCCGAGCGACATCGCTCATGTCGCTGACCAGAACGTTTTCTTGTCTGTCCTTGTGCAGCAGAGCCTTGTCGCGGCAGGCGGTCGCAGTGAACGGGGCGGCGGGCAACGCCTCGTGTGCCGAGCTGTATGCAATGCCCAGGGTGCAGGTGCACATGAGCTTGCCGGCTTGCCGGACCTTCGCGCGAAATACCTGGAGTTCTTGGTCGTATTCCAGTTGCAGGTCAATTGCCCCTTGTTTTTGTACGTACCGCTGGAACTTGATCGTCAGGTCGTTGACATACGCGACCCGGCCACTGCGTGGAGGCATGGCGAGTTCGGTCAATTGCAATACCCCCTCGATCAATAAAATGCCGGGGACATGGTCCAGTGGGTGATCAAAAAAATAGGGGTGCGCTTCATTTACCAGCAATTGCGCGTGCAGTGACTGCGCACTGCGTTGAACATTGCTGATCACGATGTTTTCCGGGCTGCGCTGCCAGTGCTCGGCAGGCCGGGCGTGAGCGTCACGGCGCAGGGCGCAAAGCGCTTCGATGGCACGCACCCTGACACGCAGCGCCGAGAGCAGCGTCTCTGTCAGTTGATCGCTGAGTGCCAGCGCGCCTGTTTCATCGTTTTGCAAATCAACCACAGGGCTGGCAGGACGGTCAGGCCCGATGAATGACTGCAACGCCTGAGGCTGCGGGTGCGCGAAGCGCAATTCAAAGGGGCGCTTGATGGCTGGCGGGCATTCGGGGGCGGTGCCCCCCCACTCCCGCAGTTTCTCGGTGAATAACCACATCACCGGCTTGCCGGCCTGGCGCACCTCGATCACCGAGTGAACCGACGCATTCATCATCACAGCCAACAGGGTTTCGACGCCGGTGGCTTCAGCCAGGCAACCGGTCATGGCTTGCCATGAACCGCCGACAGGGGCTGCCGCCGGCTGCAACTCACACACCTCAATATGCTGGACATCGCTTCGCGCCCGGCCCAGACGTGCGCACGCCGCTTCCAGGGAGGTGGCGACATGGCCCAAGACCGCTGCGCGGATCACCAGCACAGGTGTGTCACTGGTTTGCGCTCGATAGGGCCGCAAAGCGAACACCCCCATGCCCTCCCCCTGCAGGGTCGGTGACTGCCGAACGCGCTCGATTTCGGCTGGCGCACTGATGAAGCGCCCCGCACCGAGCAACAGCGTGGTGATGCCTTCGTTGAACCATTGTTGCGAGGCCAGCAGGGCGTGCCAGAACACCCCAGGCGTGCCGACCAATGTCTGATGAAATCCCTTGAGGTCGAAAATTTTCGCCGGGTACCCCGACAACATGCTCGGCAGACTGGTTGCCACGTCCGCCGCATCCTGCTCGGGTGGCATGCCCTGTGCCCGGCCGAAGAAGTTGTGAATACGGCTATAGGCGTTACTGAAGTGCGCGCCGCCCAAGTTACAGCACATGACCATCGCGGTCTCGGGTGAGCCGGCTACCCCGGGCAGGCGCCGCAGTAAGTGATTGATGCGATCGGTGATCAACAGTTTGAACGGATCGACACTGGCCAGCAGTTTGGGGCCCATGCCGAAGCCATCGATATCAATGACGTGGTCCTGCGCCAGGAATCGCCCTGGCAACGGCTGAACCGAAGTGGCCGGGTAATCAACAAAGCGCCCGTGGGGAAAACCAACCAAGGGGGCCGCAGGCTGATCAAGTTGTTGCTTGAGTGAGTGTAACGAGAAGTGGCTGCCGATCGCCGCCTCCGCCTCGACAATGCCCAGGTCCAGTAGCAGCACGCCGGGGCTGACTCGGGAGGCCATGGGCTGGTTGCCGGGCAGGTATTGATCCACCACCAGGTGCGCGTTGGCACCGCCAAAACCAAAGCTGGAGATGCCGATGCGAATCGCCGACTGGCAATCAGCCAAGGGCTGTCCCTGCCCGCTCGCAAGTTGCAGGCAGGATTCATCGACCTTGGCGCTTGGCGAGTAGTCGGGCTGGGGTGGAATGGTTTTTTGAGCCAGTATCATCAACGTCTTGGCGAGCGAAGCACCTCCTGCGGCCGCCAAGGGATGCCCAATGACAGATTTGATCGAGCCTATGGGTAATTTTTTACCCTCGGTACGATAGGCACCGAAGAAACTGTTCAGCGAGCCGAGTTCTGTCGCATCACCCAGCGGGGTGCCCGTACCATGGGTCTCGATATAGTCCACCGCGCCGGGGTCCAGGCCGAGATAGGCGCGTTGGTAGGCCGTATATTGGGCCTGTTTGCCGGGTGCAAACACTGACCCCTCTGCGCCATCGGCCGACAGCCCCAATGCGCGCAGTATGCCCAGAGGGCGGCGCTGCGCCTGCAGGGCCTGAGATACCGGCTCGACCAGGAAAGCCACCGCGCACTCACCCGGCACAATACCGTCCGCGTCGCGACCGAACGCCTGCATCCGGGCCCTGGGTGAAAACGCCGTCAACTGGGAAAACCCCAGGAAAAGTGGAAGCGGCAGTACCGTGTTCAACGCCATCACGATAGCGTTATCCGCCTGCCCGCTGTTGACCAGGGCCTGGGCCATGTTGAGCGCGTAAGGGAACGAACTGCAGGCGGTATCGACGGACAACGCCGGCCCTCCCAGCCCCAGCGCCAACGCCAGCTCCGCCACTTGTTCGCCGGGCGCATAGCCCTGTGGCGCACGGGCCTCAGTCGATGTGGGGGCAAGGAAAAAACTCTCGTCGCTCCAGGACGTCGCGACGACCAACGCTGTGCGCTCCCTGATCAACGCCGAACCTTGTGCAGTCAATTGGGCAAGGAGTGCCTGCAGCACTTTCCGGCCAATGGCGACCTGCCTTCCTTCATACCGTGAAGGGGTCGCTGCGCTATCAGACAGGCAATAGGCACTGTCCAGGTAGGTGCGGTTTTTTTCCCCGACCGTGGCTGAATAGATCGACGCTTTATCCAGCTCCCAGCGTGGCAGCATCGAATTCAGAGGCGCGATCTGCCCTTGTGCCAGCAAGTGCCAAAGCGCATCCACTGATGGCGCCCCAGGGAACTCGCCAGCCATGGCGCTGAAGCAAAAATCCCCCTCTGGTGTCACCGTGCTCTGCATGTCGTTTCCTCCTGATTGCCAAAATTGCAGCGGGGCGAGTCTCAGCTCAGCCTTTCCAAAAACCACAGCGTGTCCCGCGGCGTACGACATGACATCAACGCTTCACCGGCAAACTGGCTGGCAGAGCACTGCTGTGCCAGTGCTTGGCAAAATGCTTCGCGGGCAAAACCATTGAGTCCCAGCTCGGTGAAGGGCGTATCAATATCGAACGCTTTTGGCTCGCCCGGGATCAGCGGTACCAAGGCGTCGAACAGTTGTTGGCTGAAGGCCGGCTCGGCGCTCTGGACCTCAGGCGTTTGCGCAGCACTTGCCGGCGCGGGGGGCGACTCGGGCGCGGCCAGAGCCGCTTTAATCAGTGCGATAGTGTGTTGCGGGCACTTGGCGTTGAGCAATTGAGTGCCGCTGGCTTTGAGTTCCGGCCACAGGTCGACGAGCGACTCGAGGAATTCCATCTGCACCAGGGAGTCCAGCCCCAGGCTTTCATAGGGTTGTTCCTGATCGATCTGATCTACGGTAAAACCGGTGATAATTGCCAGTTGTTCAAGCACCGAGGCTTCGACATCCACAGCTGGCAATTGCGCACTGCCTGGCTCATCAAGAGTGGCCGTTGCCAGTGTGGCTGAGTTCAAGTACGACGTTTCCAGCGGTGCAACAGTTGGATTAAGCGGTACTTCAACCCGACGGGAAAACGCGCCCTCAAGTACTTGTTTGTGAGCATTGAGATACTGCACCGTGACGGTTTCGGCCTGAGCCAGCAAACGCATCAATATTGATTCCTTCGCTGTATCCGAGTCGCCCAGCGAATCAATGATCCTCTCTGATAGAGAGAAATAACTCTGGACCATTTTTCCATTGGACACGATAAATTCCTGCACAACATCGCCAAGTTCAAGGCGCATGGAGACCTCCCAACCGAAGTTAAATTTGGTTATTTAAAACAAACTATCAGTTCATCGCCAACGCGGGCCTTGCGCAAACTAATGAACTGCGCACACAGGTTTAAATCGGCAGCGCCGTTAAATCATTCTTGCTGGAAGTTGCTTTTTTTTCACCTTGACCAGCCCGGATCGCACGTGCAGATACGTCATCAGCGTAGTTATATCCAGCCCCTGAAAAGCGATATAGCCGTCAGGACGAATCAGCATCAATGTGCCTGCCCGCGCGTGATAACGCTTGTGCAAGCGCCAGTCCGGGTCCAATAACGTCGAATGTTGAAACGGCGCCCCTGCACTGCCGAGGGCATCAATAACGCAATAGGCCTTGATACCTGGGTAATCCGTCTGCACTGCATCAGCCAGTGCGTAATAACCCGGCAGTAAAGAGGAAAATTGATCGGCCGCACTGAAGACCAGTAACGTGAACGTTCCCTGGAACAGATCCATCAAGCGTCTTGGCGGCGTACCTGGGGGTTGCCATAACTCGATATCGGGAGCCAGTTGGCCGGCGCGAGGTGCTGCGGTCGGGAACCGCGACTTCCTGCCCTTTTTATTCCAATGCGCGCGCTGCCTGTTCGTCAGGGACTCTTGAATACCGGCACTTTTGCCGTAGTGGTAATGATGAGCACAAATCATCGAGGCCAACGTGCGCTGGAGCGGGCGCCAGTCACCCAGCAGTGGCAGGATATTATCCCGCAGCCAGACAAGCACTCGGTGCACCATGCTCTCGGCTCGCAAGGTTGCCGGGAAGCACTCTTCGTTATAGCTCTGCAGCAATGCGGGGGCTGCCAGGCCCTGATCGACATAGGCGATTTTCCACGCCAGGTTATAGGCCTCGCCCATCCCCAGGTTAATCGCCTGATCCGCCAGAGGGTGGCCGATAGGCGCCGAATCGCCTGCCAGGAACACGGCATCGTGCTGCAGTGCCTGCACACGACGCGGCTGGGACGTGGCAATGCGGCGATGAGCACCGTCGCAGGCGACCATCCAGCGAGCGCTCAAACGTTCGTCGCGGCCATCAGCATGATGCAGGAGCATCTGCACGGATTGCGGCTGGTTCTGCAGTTCGACCAGTTCGGTATTCCACTCAACACCCAGGCCCGATGCATCAAGACGCTCAAGCAGGATTTGCTCTAGCGTCGACGCTGGCAAGCTGAGTAAAAAAGGGTAACAGGCATCCAGATAGGAGAAGTTATCGTTCGGTACCCGTTTGCTGTTCGCCTGCAGCGAAAACTGCTTGAGCGTAAAACCGTTGCTGACAGCCTGTTCGGCAACCCCCAGGTGCCGGAGCATTTCCAGGGTTCTTGAATGCACGACCCGCGACGTGGTGGCGGTCGAAGGGCCGGCATTCTTGTCAATAAGGCGGAAAGAAACGCCCCATTTCTGCAGTAGGTTTGCCAGTAGCAGGCCAACAGGTCCGGCACCCACGATCATGACCGTCGTCGGCACAGCGCATGGCCCGGGGACTGAAGTGTTCGAGGCGCCCATAAGTCAGTACCAGTTCCGATAAAAGGGGGCGTTGGCAATACCGAGCAGGGCATCGTCGCCGGATGAGTCGCCGTAGGCGTAAATGTAGTAGTCATCAAGGTTGGCCAGGCAGCCTCTGAGCCGTATGACTTTCTCCGGCCCAACACAGTTGGTGCCTGAGATGCCCCCCGTCAGCCTGTCGTTCTCGGTTTCCAGGCGAGTGCCGCACACATAGTCGAACCCCACTGCCGCCCCCCAGGGAGCCAGGTAGTTCTCTGGCGAGTTGCTGACCAGCGCCGTGACATGCCCCATGGATTGATGCCATTGCAGCCGGCGCAGCGCCTCGGGCCTGATCCAGCGTGGCAATTGCTCAGTCACGAAATGCCGCGCGTGCTCACGCTCCTTCTCCACCGACACGCCACCCAGGTAACGCGCAATAAACGCCAATCGAGCCTGCATCAACGGGGTCACGCCCAGAATCACGCTGAACACTTTTGGCAGCAGCCAGATCATTTTGAGCCAGAACATTTTTGTTCCCGCGACGTAACGCATATAGCGCCAGAACGTATGCCGGTCGGAGAGCGTGCCGTCAAAGTCAAACACCGCCAATACCGGTGGCGTGCCATCAGCTTGCATGGCTGTGCTCCTTGAGAACGATGATCTCAATGGTCTTGGGCAGTTTGAACCCCGAGAGGTGCTGAGAAAGCAGCGTGGAAATTGCGCTCTGAGTCAGCCCGGCACGCCCCTCGACACACAGGTGCAATGCGTTGACCTCTTTGTGGTCGGGAACGATGTAGGCTTTTGCACGCACCGCATCGGGGTGTTGCATGGCGACGGATTCGACCTCCAACAGATCGACCATCTGCGCTTTGATCTTTGAGATGCGTAAGCGTTGACGATAGAAAAACACATGTCCATCGTCATCGCGCCAAACCAGGTCACCCGTGTGCAGCCAGCCGTCACGGAAGAACCGCTTATTGGCTTCTTCTGCATCGTCGTAACCGTCAATCACCATCGACCCGCGTACCAGCAATTCGCCGATCCGCCCTGGCGCGACGTCTTGCCCTTGAGCGTCGACGACGCGCAGTTCCACACCCCTGATCGGCTGCCCCATGGCACCGCGCTGCGCGACGCCAAGCGTACTCTGTAGCAGCACGGGCATGCTCTCGGTCAAGCCGTAGCCCTGCAATACCGGTTTGCAGCCCAGCAACCGCCCCAGTTTCTCCGCTTCGTCCGCGGGTAGATGGCTACCGCCTGAGTAAATCATCAGTTGAGGGTGCATCGGCAACAGCGCGCCTTTGCGCTTGGCCAGTCGGCTATTGAAATAGCGAATGACATCGGGCACCAGGCAGGTATAGGTGACCTTATGCCGGGACAGGACTTCTGCCAGGTCCCTGTTGAGCACGGTATCGGTCATCAACAGCGTGGCGCCCACGCTCAATGGAAAGATCATCATCGCCGACAGCCCGAAGATGGCGTGCAGCGGCAGCGTGACCAGATGGACGGAGCCGACCCCCTGGCGATGAATATGCTCGTGCATGCCATCGATTGCATGCGTCACGTCAAGGTAGCGGTGAGGAACCGCCAGCGGTTTGCCGGTGCCCCGATAAGTGAACTGTATCGAGACGATTGGGTTGCCTTCAGGCAATACCAGCGGTTCGTTGCGACACATAAGCTGAACATCAGGCGTCGCATTTTCAGACAGGGATGAGGACTCACCCACTTCCAATAACAAGGAGTGACGAACGCCGTTGGCGAGTTGGAATATTTCGCTGTGTTTTTCGAAGAGCGCAGCTGTTGTCACAACCAGCACAGGCCTGGCGCTGCCCACCACACTCGCCATTTCAAATGGCGTCAACTTGTAGTTAAGGATGACCGGAATTGCACCACGTCCAACGATCGCTAAAAAATAAGCGATAAATTCAACACCGCTGGGTAGAACAAGTGCAACTTTTTCGCCCGGCAAGATATTTAAAGTGCCGAGCGCACCGTTACACTGCTCGGCTTTTAGTCGTAACTCGCGATATGTCACAACCCCTGTGTCGACATCCAGATTCCTGATAGCGATATGTTCAGGGAAGGACTCTGAGATCCCGAAAAATCGGTGTAGAAAACCGTCCTGACACAGCAAGGATTCCATTTATTAATACTCCTGACGTTTCAAACCAGTGAATTGGACTAAAGCACCTTAGGCACAGGTAGAGTGACGAGGCCGTTTATACTTCCAGGGCGCTTGGATCTTACTCATCTGAGGCTCGAATACATGTAGGACACTTCAACATGTAATGCCGAATTATCTTTGAAACACTTTTAAGTTCCAGTCCAGGGAACCCCCATAGCCCTCTTTTCACCAACGCAACAGTGCCAGGCGCAGACCCTGGGCTTCCAGAACCCCTGCATGCAAGCCAGGCTCAAGTTTATCGGGCGGCAGGCGTTGCACCTGGCCGACCAATTGAGCTGACCGTAGCAAAAGACCCAGCCGCGATGCCTGGGTCTTGCCGATCGGTCAGCCCTTCTGTTTCGTTACCCACTGGCCATAGGCATCAATAAACGCCTGCAGGAACGGTTTGGTTTTCTCCGACAGTTTGCCCGCCTCATCGAACGCACTGCCCGCGCCTCCCAGGTAGGCTTCTGGCTGCTGCATGCACGGCACATCCAGGAACACCAGGGACTGGCGCAAATGGTGGTTGGCGCCGAACCCACCAATGGCCCCCGGTGAAACGCTGATGACCGCACCTGGCTTGCCGCTCCAGACGCTCTGGCCATAAGGACGCGAACCCACATCAATGGCATTCTTCAAGGCCGCCGGCACCGAGCGATTGTATTCGGGGGTGACAAACAGCACCGCATCGGCCGCAGCCACCTGCTGGCGGAAGGTGCTGTAGGCGGCAGGCGGCGCTGAGCCATCAAGGTCTTCGTTATACAGCGGCAATTCGCCGATTTCGACGATGCTGAGCTTGAGGTTTGCAGGCGCCAATTGCGCCAATGCCTGGGCGACCTTGCGGTTGATCGACTGTTTTCTCAAGCTGCCGACCAGTACGGCAATCGTGTAGACCTTGCTCATGGGGCTTTCCCGACATCTGACTAAAGGAACCTGTAGTTATAGAGCCTTAGCCGGCCTATCACCAGCAGGTTGTGGCCAATCGGCGGCTGTTTTGCGCCGTGATCTACCTGTAGGAAAAATAAGCGGCACATCATCGAATAGTATTTTTTCTATGTAGGTAAACTACCCGCCTTAATGACGGTCTACAGAACCGCAAATCGGTGTTTTTCTCCAGAGGTTCTAAACAGATGGCAGCAGTACTTGTCGGACAATTCCATGCCCGCGACGCGGAAGGCCGCGTTTATTCCGTGCATGAATTCCAGGAGTCCACCTCGACAGACGGCGGTTCAGAACCTGTCATTTCCTACAAGCTGGCGATTGGTGATCGGGTCAACAAAGTCGATGACAATACCTTTGTGCTGGTCCAGTCGCAGGTTTCACTGACCCGCGAACCCGAAAACACGCCTGTTTGATAAGGCTGTGCCTCCAGGCAGAAGTCATATGAGCGGACTTGGGTTAGGATTCACCCGGTGAATCCCTTACCTGCTGAACATGGACTTCATGCATGCGTTTACGTCATATCGAAGTGATTCAAGCCATTTTGCAAACCGGACACCTCGGCACCGCCGCCGAATGGTTGCAATTGGCTGTGTCCGACGTGGACGCCACCCTCAAGGACGCTGAGCAGCAACTGGGATTCATGCTGTTTGCCAGCGTCCGCGGGCGGTTGCAGGCCACCCGGGAAACCCTGGCGATGCAGGCGCAGATCGCCCATCTCTACGAAGCCCTGGAACCGATACAACGCCTGGCCAGCAGCCTCAAGCATCATCATGCGCCGCCGCTGCGCACGCTCTGTACACCGCCGCTGGCCAATCAATTGCTGCCGCAAAGCATTGCGCTGTTGCGTCGGCGTTTCCAGGACACCCCCTGCAACCTGTCCAGCCAGCCGACCCGCGACATCGTCAGGAGCCTGTTGCTGCAAGAGGCCGACCTGGGCCTGAGCCTGCATGATCCCGAACACCCGCAAATCACCAGTACCGTGCTGGCCCAGGGCAAGTTGCAGTTGTTGGCGCCCCATGGCTGGCTCAAGCCACGGCAGAAATACATCGCCCTGCAAGAACTGGCCGGCCAGTCGATGATCGGCCTGGAGGGCCAGGACCCGTTGAGCCAGTTGCTGGACAGCAAATTACAGGCGCTGCGCCCGTTGCCGGTAATCCAGACACGGGTGCAGACCTATCAGATGATGCGCAGCATGGTCGAGGCCGGCGAAGGGTTGGCGGTGGTCGATCCCTTCACCGCCAGTGGCGCGCGTGAGGCCGGGCTGGATACCTGCCCGTTATCACCGCCGATCCTGGTAAGCCTGTATGGCTTGACGGTCAAGGACAGCAGCCCGAGCCCGGCGCTCAATGCGTTGCTGGAGATTGTCACGCACAAAGCGCAGGGCCTGTTGTCGCCGGTCAATTAGCCCCCGCCCGGGTGGGGCTCAGCCGAACAAGCGATACCAGAAAATCGCCACCTCACGCGTCTGCGGATCAATCCCGCGATAACGCAGATGGTCGATCCCGCCCATGACGTAGCCGCTGCGTTCATACAGCCGACAGGCCCCGAGGTTGTTGTTCTGGGTCTCCAGCATCATCCCCGGCAGGTTTTTCTTGCGGCTCCAGAACTGTGCCACGTCGAGCAAAGCCTTGGCCACGCCATGCCGGCGTGCCGGCAGCACCACCGCCAACTCATCGACATGGGCATAGCCGTTCCAATTGGTACTGACGACGATATGGCCAACCGGCCGATCATCCAGGTAAGCCATGAATACCGCGCTGTCGGCGGCATCGCGATAGCTGGCGAACTCCTCCGGATCGATGCCGTAGCATTTGCGGTACGGCAGGATCTGCTCCACCGCCCACTGATCAACTGGCTTGCCCAGTTCCGGCGTGCCATATACGCACACCTCAAAGCTGAAATCATTGCCCCACACGTAGGCGTCAAATCCCTCGTCGGCGACTCGTACACTGAGCCCCGGGTACTTCGGATTCACTACAGCTTGCATAACCATCCTTAACACTTGATGCAATCGACGGTGTAACAACGACCGTTGCCGTCGTCTTCGTGTTGTAAACCATGCACATCGGCGACAAACCCCGGGAAGCTGCTATCGAACTCCCGGGCAAAGGCCAGGTAGTCGATAATCGAGCGCGTCGATTCGGTAAAGCGCTCCCCCGGCATGATCAGCGGAATGCCCGGCGGATAAGGCACCAGCATCACGGCGGCGATACGCCCTGGCAAGGCATCTATGGACACGGCCTCGACTTCACCGCGTACCAGTTGGTCATAGGCATCGGCCGGTTTCATGGCGATTTCCGGTAACACCGTGTACATGCGCTTAAGGTGCTTGGCCGTTGCGTTGCTGCGATAGCAGCCGTGCAACTGGTCGCACAAGTCTTGCAAACCCATGCCCTGGTAGCGCGTCGGGCCCTGCTCGAACACCGATGGCAGGCAACTGGCCAGGCTGCTATTGGCGTCGTAACTGCGCTTGAACTCCAGCAATTCCGTGAGCAGGGTACTCCACTTGCCTTTGGTGATCCCCATGGAAAACAGCACGAGGAATGAATAGAGCCCGGTTTTTTCCACCACCAGGCCACGCTCCCAGAGGAATTTACTGACCACCGCCGCCGGGATTCCGCAGTCACTCAAGGCACCGCCCGCCGTAAGGCCGGGCATCACCAGGGTGACCTTGATCGGGTCGAGCAACACATAGTCTTCGGCGATATCACCAAAGCCATGCCAGTCGGCCTCGGGCTGCAGCAACCAGTCGGCCGTCGCCACCCGGTCAATGCCCGCCACCGAAGGCGGTTGCCAGATGGAGAACCACCAGTCATCGGCGGCAATATGCTGGCGCAGATTGGCCAGGGCCCGACGGAAACTCAGGGCCTCATCGAACATTTCCTGGAGCAGCGAACGCCCTGCCGGCCCTTCCATCATGGCCGACGCCACGTCCAGCGAGGCAATGATGCTGTACTGCGGCGAGGTAGAGATGTGCATCATGAACGCTTCATTGAACCGGTCACGGTCCAGTTGCCGTGCCCCGCCGTCCTGTACATGGATCATCGACGCCTGGCTGAAGGCCGCCAACAACTTGTGGGTCGAATGCGTGGTGAACACCAGCGGGCTATCGGGCGTACGCGAAGTCCCCATGCCATACCGCCCGGCGAAAAACTCGTGGAAGGCCGCGTAGGCATACCAGGCCTCGTCAAAGTGCAGGACCTCGACACTGTTGCCCAGTTGTTGCTTGATCAGCTCGGCGTTGTAGCACAGGCCGTCATAGGTCGAGTTGGTCACCACCGCCAGCTTGACCTTGGGCTCGCGGCCCCGGGTCAAGGGGCTGGCCTCGATCTTCGCGAGAATCGACTCGCGGCTGAACTCGGTCAGCGGAATCGGGCCGATGATCCCCAGCTCATTGCGCTCCGGGCACAAGTACAGCGGGATCGCGCCGGTCATGATGATCGAGTGCAGCACCGACTTGTGGCAGTTGCGGTCCACCAGCACCAGGTCGTCGCGGCCGACCATGGAATGCCAGACGATCTTATTGGCGGTGGACGTACCATTGATCACAAAGAAGGTATGGTCGGCGCCAAAGTTGCGCGCCGCACGGGCTTCAGCTTCGGCCAAGGGGCCGGTGTGATCCAGCAGCGAACCGAGTTCCGGCACCGACACCGACAAATCCGAACGCAGGGTATTTTCCCCGAAAAACTGATGAAACGCCTGCCCCACCGGGCTTTTGCGATAGGCAACACCACCGCCGTGGCCGGGGGTATGCCAGGAGTAATTGGAGTCGGCCGTGTGCTGCACCAGGGCCTTGAAGAATGGCGGCAGCAGGCCATCGAGGTAAGTACGCGCCGCCCGGGCCACCTGCCGGGCCAGAAATGGCACGGTGTCTTCGAACAGGTAGAGAATGCCGCGCAGTTGGTTGAGTTCACTCATGGCGTCGGCCGGGGCATTTTCCAGGGTGACTTGCTCGCCCAGGGCAAAGATCGGCAGGTTGGGCGCACGCAGGCGCGCCAGTCGGATCAGCTCGACCATGTTCTGCAGCAGATGGGTATTTTCCCCGGCGCCTTCAGCGGCGATCAGCATGCACGCCAGCCCATGATGGGTCGAAGCCACCAGCCGGCCCTCAGCATAGTCCACGGCAGAAAAGATACTGAAACCTTCTTGCTCCAGCTCCCGGGCGATGCCCCGGACCCGATCACCGGCGACGGTGTCGGCCTTGATATCACGGTGCACGATCAGGATAGGGAACTTCAGGTCTTTGTACATGGGGCTTGGCGTCCTGAGAGCGATGTACTCAGGGTAGAAGCTGGGAGCGAATGTCGCGAATGAAGATTTCGAAGCCTATACAGAACCAATGTGGGAGCGGGCTTGCCCGCGATGGCGGTGGATCAGTAACAGCTGCACTGGCTGTCAAACCGTAATCGCGGGCAAGCCCGCTCCCACACAAGCCTGCTCCGACATGTTTAGACCGTGCCGGGCCCGACTAGTGTTGGGTCAACTGGGTCCACAACGCCGGCGCACCCGCCGACTTGGCGATGGCTTCCAGGCGTGCCGCGTGCTCGGCCATGTCCTGCTCGCTGGCGCGGATGATGGTCGTGGGCTTGCGGTCCGCCGGCAGGCGACGGATTTCCGAAGGTCGGTTGCCCGAGCCTTCGGCCGAACCGTTGCCATCGGAGGCGTTGCCGGCCAGGGACAGGCTGGTCTGCCCGCCCGTCATGGTCAGGTAGACGTCCGCGAGAATCTCGGAGTCGAGCAAGGCGCCGTGCAGTTCACGGCCGGAGTTGTCGACGCCATAGCGTTTGCACAAGGCGTCGAGGCTGTTGCGCTGGCCTGGGTGGCGCTCACGGGCCATCATCAGGGTGTCGAGGATCGAGCAGTGACGGGTGATGTCCGCCCGATCCGTCTGGCCCATCAGCGCGAATTCGTTGTTGATGAAACCCACGTCGAACGCCGCGTTGTGGATGATCAACTGCGCGCCGTTGATGAACTCGAAAAACTCATCGGCAACTTCCGCAAAGCGCGGCTTGCCCACCAGGAATTCGTTGGTGATGCCGTGGACGCCAATGGCGCCTTCGTCACTTTCCCGGTCCGGTTGCAGGTACACGTGGAAATGCCGGCCGGTAAGGCGGCGGCCCATCAACTCGACACAGCCGATTTCAATGATCCGGTGACCATCGGTCACCGGCATGCCGGTGGTTTCGGTATCGAGTACAACGGATCGGATGGCCATCAGGGTTCAGCTCTCAACGGTGTGTGTATTTCAAGGGGCGGGATATTAGCACGCTCTATAACCGGAGCGCCCCCTGGAGGAACGCCGCGAGCCCTCGCCCAACAGTTTTTTACAAGGTTTAGCAAAGCTTGCGCAGTTTGCTATCAAGCGCCTTGTTAGCCTGCGCCGCTCCTTACAGATGCGTAAAAATCTACCCATGCTCAAGCCAAACTATCTGCTCGCCCTGTGCCTGATGGGCGCTGCCCATACCCAGGCCACCAGCTTTGTGATGACCACCGACGCCCTGGTCAGCCTGTCGATGAGTGCCACCAAGGGCACCAGCAGCAACTTCAAGGATGACAAGATCGTACTGGCGGCCAAGGACGATGCCGCGGCGTTTGTTGCCAGCCACGGCGAGATACGGGGTGTCCAGCTGGAGTCGGCATTGCAGCACATTCGCCGCACCTTGCCGGCGTTACGCGATACGGACGAGCAACTCGCCCGGGGGATTCTGGCGTTGTGATTTCAGCGATTGCCAGATCCAGGACCGCGCCAGCCAACAAGGGCTATGGGGAACCTCAGCTCTGCTTGTAACCGCGCACGTCATCCACGCCACGATTGGCCAATTGGTCGGCCCGCTCGTTGCCCGGGTGGCCGATATGCCCGCGCACCCATTTCCAGGTGATGTTATGGCGGTTGCACTGTTCATCCAGCAACTGCCATAGGTCGGCGTTCTTTACCGGCTCCTTGGCTGCGGTTTTCCAACCGCGCTTTTTCCAGTTGACCATCCATTCGTTGATGCCTTTCATGACGTACTGCGAGTCCGTCACCAGCAGCACGTCGCAACGGCGCTTGAGCTCCTCCAGGCCGCGAATGGCGCCCATCAGCTCCATGCGGTTGTTGGTGGTGTTGGGTTCGCCGCCCCACAACTCCTTCTCCACGCCCTTGCACACCAGCAAGGCGCCCCAGCCGCCCGGACCAGGATTGCCCTTGCAGGCGCCGTCGGTAAAGAGTTCTACGCTATCGGTCATTACGCTATCCATCAAAGCGGGTTGCCGGTAATCGACCGACAGCTCCCGAGGTCGCACACGACGACCTGAATGCCAAAAAGTGAGTTATTGCTCGCTGGAGCGACGGTTGACCTTGGCCAGGGGCATTGGCACCAGTTTGCCGATGGGCTCGCGCCGGACCTGGCTCACCGGTCGCAGGCCGACCACGATCTTACGGGCTACCAGCAGGTAGAAACCGCCCCCGGACAACTGCCAGGCCCCGGCACGGCGCTCCCAACCGGCCAACCGGCCCTGCCACTTGGGCGAAGCAAGCGGCGGACGATAGCACCCGAAGCGACGTTTCTCCAGCGCGAAGCCCAGCAGGTTCAACCAGTCGCTGACCCGTGAGGGCGAGATGCAGCGGGCCTGGCGCAGCGCATCATGGGCGAAGACATGCCGCAGGCCCCAGGAGCTCCAGGGGTTGATGCCGACGATCAATAGATGGCCACCCGGGCGCACCGCGCTGGCCGCTTCACGCAGCAAGCCATGGGGCGACAGGCAGAAATCCAGGCCGTGCTGCATCACCACCACATCGGCGGCGTGCTCGCTCAAAGGCCAGGCCTGTTCTTCGCAGACAATCTCGACCCCCGGCAACGGCGCGCCCAGGCGCACATTGCGCTGCACCTGGGGCGCAGGCGGCGGGGTTTGTGCCGAAGGGCCGTAGTGCACCAGGTAGCCGCCAAAGAAGCGCTCAAGCTCTTCTTCGAGCATAAGCCGCTCCTGTTCCAGCAGAAATTGCCCGATCGGCCCGGACAGCCACTCACGGGCTGCGCTGATCAAGGCCAGCCACTCGGGATCGGCCTGGGCGAACGCTTTATCAGTCATTGCATTCTCCAACTCGCCAAGACGTTCTAAGATGCACCAATGTGTTCAGCTTGGCGAATAGAAGAATGATACAGATCAGTGCCCTGCCCGCCTTCACCGATAACTACATCTGGTTGTTACAGGACCATCGCAGCCATCGTTGTGCCGTGGTCGATCCGGGCGATGCCGCGCCTGTCATGGCGTGGCTTGCGCAGCACCCGGACTGGACCCTCGGCGACATCCTGATTACCCACCACCACAATGACCACGTGGGCGGTGTAGAGCAGCTCAAGCAAGCCACAGGCGCCAAGGTCTATGGCCCGGCCAGCGAAAAAATCCCGGCCCGTGACGTCGCGCTCAACGATAACGACCGGATCGAGGTGCTGGGCTGGGGCTTCGACGTGCTCGCCGTGCCGGGACACACCCTGGGACATATAGCCTTTTATCATCATGGCTTGCTGTTCTGCGGCGACACCCTGTTCGCCGCCGGTTGTGGGCGTTTGTTCGAAGGCACGCCGCAACAGATGTACAACTCCCTGGAGCGCCTGGCCGCGCTGCCGGCCGACACACTGGTCTACTGCACCCACGAGTACACCCAAAGCAACCTGCGCTTTGCCCAGGCCGTGGAACCGCACAACGCCGATATCGCCGAACGGGTGGCTAAAGTCAGCCAACTTCGGGCAGCCGGCAAGATGACGGTGCCCTCGACCCTGGCCCTGGAAAAACTCACCAACCCGTTTTTGCGCACCGCTGAAACATCCGTTAAACAAAAAGCGGACGAGTGGGGGAACCGCGATAACCGCGCCGGGAGCGAGGTTTTTGCTAGCTTGCGAGCGTGGAAAGACACGTTCTAAGCAGACAGGTTCTGATACGAAATTTCTGAATGGTTGACCGGAACCCAAGCGCTTTCTAGAATCGCCCGACATTTTTGCCCGGAACTAACTTCCAGCCAATGTCGTCATCTATTCGTAAGTCCAACCATTCAGACGCATTGACCCGCCTGGCTCAAGCCATTGCGGTGGCCGTATCCGCAACTCTGGCGGGCTGCCAAACCACTCATTTCGCTGCACAATCCACCGTGCAACCCAAACCCGTACTCACAGCCAAGATCAAGCAAAAACCCCTTTGGCTCTCAGAGAAGCCAAGCCCGCAGGTACCCCAGGATGTCTGGGAGCGCATGCGCCAGGGGTTCCAACTGCAGGACGGTGTCGGCGTCAACCCGCGTATCGAGCAACAGCGCCTGTGGTTCGCCAGCAACCCGTCCTTCCTGGAGAACGCCAGCGAACGCGGCAGCCTCTATATTCACTACATCGTCGAACGCCTTGAAGAACGCAACATGCCCCTGGAACTGGCACTGCTGCCAGTGATTGAAAGTGCCTACAACCCAATGGCCTATTCACGCAGCGATGCGGTCGGCCTGTGGCAATTCATTCCCTCCACCGGGCGCTACTTCAACCTGCGCCAGACCCGTGCCTACGACGGCCGTCGCGACATCACCGCCTCCACCACCGCCGCCCTGGACTATCTGACACGTCTGCATGACATGTTCAACGGCGACTGGCTGCTGGCCCTGGCGGCCTATAACGCGGGTGAAGGCACCGTCAGCCGGGCCATCGAGCGCAACGAGAAGCTCGGCCTGCCCACCGACTACTGGAACCTGCCACTGCCCCAGGAAACCAAGGACTACGTGCCCAAGTTCCTGGCGCTGTCCCAGGTGGTGCTGGCCCCCGAGGCCTACGGCGTCAACCTGAACCCGATTGCCAACACGCCATACTTCGAAATGGTCGAAGTCAAGCAAAGCATGGACCTGTCCCGGGTCGCCGCGCTGGCCGAGATCGACGAAGACGAACTGTTCCAGCTCAACCCGGCCTTCAAGCAACGCACCACCCTGGACGGTCCCCAGCATTTGTTGGTGCCCACCTCCAAGGCGCAGTTACTGGCCAGTAGCCTGTCCTCGATGAACCCCGAGGAATTGTTGAGCCTGCGCCCGAAAAAGCCGGTGTTTGACGAAGTCGAGCACAAGGCCGTGGCCGGGCGCTCGCGCAGCTATAAGGTCAAGAGCGGCGACAACCTGACGCTGATTGCCAAGGCCAACAAGGTCAACGTGCATGACCTGCAGCGCTGGAACAAGCTCAATGGCCAGGCCTTGAAGGTCGGCCAGACCCTGGTGATGCAGGACACCCGTAAACTGGTGGCCAAGGCTCGCGGCAAGAAGCCGGTGCAATACAAGGTCAAGAAAGGTGACTCGCTGTACTTGGTTGCCAAGCGCTTCAACGTCGAGATGCAACATCTCAAGCGTTGGAACCCTCGCACTGGCCAGGCCTTGAAGCCGGGGCAGATGCTGGTGGTCTCCGGGCCAAGATAAACCGAGTGCACGCAGGCCTGTATGGGAGCCAGCTCCCATATCTGCCCTGCGTACCGCTCAAGATCCCTCCGAGCCTGAAAATGGCCTTTTCAACAGTCTTTTTCCAAGTGGAACAAGCTGTTACTGTACCGATCATAAAGCCCAAGCCGCCCGGATCGGATCTCTGACTTGAAGCGTCCCCTCCTTCTACTAATAAGTCTGGCCTTGAGCTTTTGTGCGAATGCGACCATTACCGAGAACCACGGTTATGCGCAGTTCGGTACGCTCAAGTACCCGGCCAAATTCACCCACTTCGATTGGGTAAACCCCGCAGCGCCCAAGGGCGGCACCTTGCGGGTCATGGCATTTGGCACGTTTGATACCCTCAACCCCTATACCTTCAAGGGCTCCAGCCCAGTCTCAACCGCCAATTTCCTGCAATACGGCGTCAATGAGCTCAACGAGCCGCTGATGGTCGGCACCGGCCAGTACGCCCCGTCCGGCGACGAGCCCACGTCCAGTTATGGCCTGATTGCCCAATCTGTGGAGTACAGCGAGGACCGCAGTTGGGTGGTGTTCAACCTGCGCCCGCAAGCGCGTTTCCATGACGGCAAGCCCATTACCGCCGACGACGTGGCGTTTTCCTACCGCACGTTGCTGACCGAAGGCCATCCGCAATACCGCACCAACCTGCAGGAAGTGGCCCGGGTGGATGTACTCAACCCCCATCGCATCCGCTTCGTGTTCAAGCGCGCCGGCAACCCGTTGTTGATCCTGCGCCTGGGTGAGTTGCCGGTGCTGCCTCAGCACTACTGGAAAAACCGCGACTTCAAGGCCACCACCTTCGAGCCACCGCTGGGCAGCGGGCCCTATCGCATCAGCCAGGTCCAACCGGGCCGGCAATTGGTGTTCGAGCGGGTCAAGGACTATTGGGGCAAAGACCTGCCGGTCAATCGCGGGTTCTACAACTACGACAAGGTCGAGGTGGAGTTCTATCGCGACAGCGACGTGGCCTTCGAGGCATTCAAGGCCGGCGAATTCGACATTTATATCGAACACCAGGCCAAAAACTGGGCCAATGGCTACAACTTCCCGGCGGTGAACCGTGGCGAAGTCATCAAGGCGCAGATTGCCCACCAGGTTCCGACCCAGAGCCAGGGCCTGTTCATGAACAGCCGGCGCGCCACTTTCAGCCAGGCCAAGGTGCGCGAAGCGCTGGGGTTGATGTTCGATTTCGAGTGGACCAACCGCACCCTGTTCAGCGGCGCCTATAAACGCACCCTGAGCTACTACCCCAACAGCGAATTCGCAGCCAGCGGCCTGCCGGTGGGTCATGAATGGCTGATGCTCTCACCCTATCGCGACCGACTACCGGCCAATCTGTTTACCCAGGCCTTCAGCCTGCCGCAGACCGACGGGCGCGGCATCCCCCGGGAAACCTTGCGTCGTGCCCTCGGCCTGCTGGCCGAAGGTGGCTGGACACTCTCTGGCCAGCGCCTGCTCGACAGCAATGGCCAGCCGCTGCGTTTCGAAATCCTGCTGGTCAACCCGAACCTGGAGCGCATCCTGCAACCTTACGTCGAAAACCTGCGCAGCATCGGCATCGATGCCCGCCTGCGTACGGTAGACCGCGCGCAGTACAAGCAGCGCCTCGATCAGTTTGATTTCGACATGATCCTGATGACCCTCAACCAGACCTTGAGCCCTGGCCTTGAGCAGTGGCAGTACTTCCACTCCAGCCAGGCCGCGATCAAAGGCAGCAAGAACTACGCGGGCATCGCCAACCCGGTGGTCGACCACCTGCTGGAGCAACTGCTCGCCGCGCAGACCCGCGACCAACAAGTCGCCGCCGGCCGGGCTTTGGACCGGGTCCTGCTGTGGCAGCACTACAGTATTCCCAATTGGTATCTCAACTATCATCGCCTGGCGTACCGTAACCGGTTCGCCTTCGTCACCACGCCGCCCTACAGCCTGGGCCTGAGAGCGTGGTGGCTGAAAGCTTCGGAGAAACCCCAATGATGCCTTTGCGTACTGCGATTATCAGTGGCCTGTTGTTTTGCGCCCAGGCCGTTGCTGCCCCACAACATGCCCTGACCCTGTATGACGAGCCGCCCAAGTACCCGGCCAATTTCAAGCATGTCGACTACGTCAACCCGGATGCGCCCAAAGGCGGCACCTTTCGCGAAGCAGCCATGGGCAGCTTCGACAGCCTCAATCCGTTTATCAGCAAGGGCGTGCCCGCCGATAACATCACCCTGGTCTACGACACCCTGGCCCAGCAGGGCCTGGACGAGCCCATCACTGAATATGGCCTGATCGCCGGCAAGATCGAAAAAGCCCCGGATAACAGCTGGGTACGCTTCTACCTGCGGCCCGAAGCGCGCTTCCACGATGGCCATCCGGTGCATGCCGAAGATGTGGTGTTCACCTTTGAAACCCTGATCACCCAGGGCAGCCCGATCTACCGCACCTACTACGCCGACGTCGCCGAAGTGATCGCCGAAGACCCGTTGCGCGTGCTGTTCAAGTTCAAGCACACCAGCAACCGCGAACTGCCGTTGATCCTCGGCCAATTGCCAGTGTTGCCCAAACACTGGTGGGCCGGGCGTGACTTTGCCAAGAGCAGCCTGGAGATCCCCCTGGGCAGCGGCCCGTACAAAGTGGCCGAGGTCAAGCCAGGGCGCTCGATCCGCTACGAGCGGGTCAAGGATTACTGGGGCAAGGACCTGCCCGTCAACAAGGGCCTGTACAACTTCGATTACCGCGTCAGCGATTACTACCGCGACAGCACCGTGGCCCTGGAGGCGCTCAAGGCCGGGCAGTTCGATTACTGGCAGGAAATGACGGCCAAGAACTGGGCCAACGCCTACAACGTCCCGGCCGTGGCCGAGGGCCGGCTGATCAAGGAAGAACTGCCGAACGGCAATCCCACCGGGATGCAGGGTTTTGTGTTCAATATCCGCAAGCCGATGTTCCAGGACGTGCGGGTGCGCAAGGCGATCAGCCTGTTGATGGACTTCGAATGGACTAACAAGCAACTGTTCAACGGCGCCTACACCCGTACCCGCAGCTATTTCGAGAACTCGGACATGGCCGCCACCGGCCTGCCCAGCCCTGCCGAACTGGCGATTCTCGAACCGCTGCGCGGCAGGATCCCTGACGAAGCCTTCACCCAGGCCTTCGCCCCGGCAAAAACCGATGCCAGCGGCATGATCCGCACCCAGCAGCGCGAAGCCTACCAACTGTTGCAAGAGGCCGGCTGGCGCATTGTTGACGACAAGATGGTCGACACCACCGGCAAGCCGGTGAGCATCGAGTTCATGCTGGCCCAGACCGACTTCGAGCGCATCCTGCTGCCGTTCAAGCGCAACCTGGCGGACCTGGGCATCGAACTGGTGATCCGCCGGGTCGATGTCTCGCAATACGTCAACCGCGTGCGCTCGCGGGACTTCGACATGATGGTCGGCAGCTTTCCGCAGTCCTCTTCACCGGGTAACGAGCAGCGTGAGTTCTGGCAATCGAGCAGTGCCGACAAGCCCGGCAGCCGCAACTACATCGGCCTCAAGGACCCGGCCATCGACGAATTGGTGGAACAATTGATCAACGCCGACTCGCGTAACAGCCTGGTGGCCCACGCCAAGGCCCTGGACCGGGTCTTGCAGTTTGGCTACTACGTGATCCCCAACTGGCATATCAAGACCTACCGCGTGGCCTATTGGAATCACCTTGGCCACCCTAAAGTCCCGCCGCGCTATGACGTGGGCATTGCCACTTGGTGGATCAAGCCCGATCAGGCCCCGGCCGTGACGCCGCAACCCCAGACCACGGCCGATCCGGCGAGCGGAGGCGACTGACATGCTGGCTTATATTTTTCGCAGGTTGCTGCTGATCATCCCCACGCTGTTCGGCATTTTGCTGATCAACTTTGTGATTATCCAGGCCGCCCCCGGCGGCCCGGTGGAACAAATGATCGCCAAGCTCGAAGGCTTTGAAGGTGCTACCAGCCGCATCGCCGGTGGCGGTGCCGAAGTCTCGGTGGCCGGCTCCAGCTACCGCGGGGCCCAGGGCCTGGACCCGACGCTGATCAAGGAAATCGAGAAGATGTACGGCTTCGACAAGTCGGCGCCGGAACGCTTGTGGATCATGGTCAAGAACTACGCCCAGCTGGACTTTGGCGACAGCTTCTTTCGCGACGCCAAGGTCATCGACCTGATCAAGGAGAAAATGCCGGTGTCCATCTCCCTCGGGTTATGGAGCACCCTGATCATGTACCTGGTCTCGATCCCCCTCGGGATCGCCAAGGCCACTCGCCATGGCAGCCACTTTGACGTGTGGACCAGTTCGGCAATCATCGTCGGCTATGCGATCCCGGCGTTCCTGTTTGCCATTCTGTTGATCGTGGTGTTTGCCGGCGGCAGTTATTTTGACTGGTTCCCGTTGCGAGGCCTGACCTCCAACAACTTTGACGAACTGAGCTGGGGCGGCAAGATCCTCGACTACTTCTGGCACCTGGCGCTGCCGGTCACGGCCCTGGTCATCGGTAACTTCGCCACCATGACCCTGCTGACCAAAAACAGCTTTCTCGACGAGATCAACAAGCAGTACGTGATCACCGCCAAGGCCAAGGGCCTGACCAATCACCGGGTGCTCTACGGCCATGTGTTCCGCAACGCCATGCTGCTGGTGATCGCCGGGTTCCCTTCAGCGTTTATCGGCATCTTTTTTACCGGCTCGCTGCTAGTCGAAGTGATCTTCTCCCTCGACGGCCTGGGCCTGATGAGCTTTGAAGCGGCGATCAACCGCGATTACCCGGTGGTGTTCGGCACGCTGTTTATCTTCACCCTGCTGGGCCTGGTGGTGAAACTGATCGGTGATTTGACCTACACCCTGGTCGACCCGCGTATCGACTTCGAAAGCCGGGAGCATTGAGATGACGCTATCCCCCCTCAATCGCCGCCGCTTCGAGCGTTTCAAGGCCAATAAACGTGGCTGGTGGTCGCTGTGGCTGTTCCTGATCCTGTTTGGCCTGAGCCTGGGCGCCGAGTTGATCGCCAATGACAAGCCGTTGGCAGTGCATTACGACGGCGACTGGTACTTCCCGGCGCTCAAGCGCTACCCGGAAACCACCTTCGGCGGCGAATTCCCCCTGGAAGCCAACTACAAAAGCCCGTACATCCGCGAACTGCTCAAGGCCAAGGATGCCTGGACGCTATGGGCACCGATCCCCTACAGCTACCAGAGCATCAACTACGACCTGAAAGTCCCGGCGCCGGCGCCGCCCTCGGCGGATAACCTGCTGGGCACCGACGACCAGGGTCGCGACGTGCTGGCGCGGGTGATCTATGGCTTTCGAGTCTCGGTGCTGTTTGCCCTGACCCTGACGGTGTTGAGCTCGATCATCGGTGTGGCGGCCGGGGCCCTGCAGGGTTTTTATGGCGGCTGGGTCGACCTGGCCGGCCAGCGGTTCCTGGAAATCTGGTCGGGGTTGCCGGTGCTGTACCTGCTGATCATCCTCGCCAGCTTTGTGCAGCCGAACTTCTGGTGGCTGCTGGGGATCATGTTGCTGTTTTCCTGGATGAGCCTGGTGGACGTGGTGCGCGCCGAGTTCCTGCGCGGCCGTAACCTGGAATACGTGCGCGCGGCCCGGGCCCTGGGCATGCAGAACGGCGCGATCATGTTCCGCCATATCCTGCCCAATGCCATGGTCTCGACCATGACCTTTATGCCCTTCATCCTCACCGGCGCGATTGGCACCCTCACCGCCCTGGACTTCCTGGGCTTCGGCCTGCCCGCCGGTTCGCCGTCCCTGGGCGAGTTGGTGGCCCAGGGCAAATCCAACCTGCAGGCGCCATGGCTGGGCATCAGTGCCTTTGCGGTGCTGGCGATCATGTTGAGTTTGCTGGTGTTTATCGGCGAGTCCGCTCGCGATGCCTTCGACCCGAGGAAATGAGATGAATCAGGACAATCTGATCGAAGTCCGCGACCTCAGCGTCGAGTTCGTCACCGGCGAGCAGCATCAGCGCGTGGTGGAAAATATCAGCTTCGATATCCGCCGCGGTGAAACCCTGGCCCTGGTCGGCGAAAGCGGCTCCGGCAAGTCGGTGACCGCCCACTCGATTCTGCGCCTGCTGCCCTACCCCCTGGCGCGGCATCCGTCCGGCACGATCAAGTATGCCGGGCAGGATCTGCTGACCCTGAAAGAAAAGCCCCTGCGCCAGATTCGCGGCAACCGCATTGCGATGATCTTCCAGGAGCCGATGACCTCGCTGAACCCGCTGCACTCCATCGAAAAGCAGATCAACGAAGTGCTGGGCCTGCACAAGGGCCTGACCGGCAAGGCTGCGACCCTGCGCACCCTGGAACTGCTGGACCTGGTGGGCATCCCCGAACCGCACAAGCGCCTCAAGGCCTTGCCCCATGAGTTGTCCGGCGGCCAGCGTCAGCGGGTGATGATCGCCATGGCCCTGGCCAACGAGCCGGAACTGCTGATCGCCGACGAGCCGACCACGGCCCTGGACGTGACCGTGCAGTTGAAGATCCTCGAACTGCTCAAGGAGTTGCAGGCGCGCCTGGGCATGGCGCTGTTGCTGATCAGCCATGACTTGAACCTGGTGCGGCGCATTGCCCACCGCGTGTGTGTGATGCAGCGCGGTTGCATTGTCGAGCAGGCGTCCTGCGAAGAACTGTTTCGCTCCCCGCAGCATCCGTACACCCAGGAACTGCTGGCCGCCGAGCCCAGTGGCGGTCCGGCAAGCAACGCGGTTGGCCCACCGCTGCTGGAAGTCGACGACCTGAAAGTCTGGTTCCCGATCAAAAAAGGCTTCCTGCGCAATACCGTCGATTACGTCAAGGCGGTGGACGGTATCCACTTCAGCCTGCCCCAGGGCCAGACCCTGGGCATTGTCGGCGAAAGCGGCTCGGGCAAATCTACCCTGGGCCTGGCGATCCTGCGGTTGATCGGCAGCAAGGGCGGGATCCGTTTTGAGGGCCAGCAACTGGACCAACTGACCCAGCAACAGGTGCGGCCATTGCGCCGGGAAATGCAGGTGGTGTTCCAGGACCCGTTTGGCAGCCTGAGCCCGCGTATGTGCGTCAGCGAGATCGTTGGCGAAGGTTTGCGCATCCACAAGATCGGCACCGCGGCCGAGCAGGAAGCAGCGATTATCGCCGCGCTCAAGGAGGTAGGGCTCGACCCGCAGACCCGTCACCGCTACCCCCACGAATTCTCCGGAGGTCAACGCCAGCGCATCGCCATTGCCCGCGCCCTGGTGCTCAAGCCACGCCTGATCCTGCTGGATGAGCCCACCTCGGCCCTGGACCGCACGGTGCAGCGCCAGGTGGTGGAACTGCTGCGCAACCTGCAGGCCAAGTACAACCTGACTTACCTGTTTATCAGCCATGACCTGGCGGTGGTCAAAGCCCTGAGCCATCAGTTGATGGTGGTCAAACAGGGGCAAGTGGTGGAACAGGGGGATGCCAAAACCATCTTCGCCGATCCCCAGCATGCCTATACCCGGCAGTTGCTGGAGGCCGCGTTTCTGGTGCCGACCTCACGTAGCTGATCTTGAGTTTATGCCGGAGACGCCTTGTGGGAGCTGGCTTGCCAGCTCCCACATTTGATTTGTGCAGCTCTGCAGGCAAAGCCTTTCGCAAAAGCAAACCAATATCATTTGCGCTGCCCGCAGGCCTTTGCTTTAATCGCGACCAATTCCTATTCACGTCGTGGCGCCAGCGCCGGTTGGATATTGTGTCGACTTCCCCCGCTTCCTTCAGTCAGCTCTACGGCAGCCACCACTCCTGGCTGCTGGGCCTGTTGCGCCGGCGCCTGAGCAACCGCTGGGATGCCGCCGACCTGGCGCAAGACACCTTTATCCGCGTGCTCAAGCGCCCGCCTGACCAGGCTGACGCCGTGCGCGAGCGCTCGTACCTGGCCACCATCGCCCGTGGCCTGTGCATCGACCATTGGCGCCGCCGCCAACTGGAGCAGGCCTGGCTGCAAAGCCTCGCCGACCGCCCACAGGCGGTGCAGCCATCGCCGGAGCAGCGGGCGATCATTGTCGAAACCCTGTACGAGGTCGATGCCATGCTCGCGCGCCTGCCGCGCAAGGTCAGCGACGCCTTCCTGCTGGCGCAACTGCATGGCCTGACCTACAAGCAAATCGCCCTGCAGTTGGGGGTCTGTGAGCGCATGGTGAAAAAATACATGGCCCAGGCGCTGTTGCACTGCGCGGTGCTGGAAGCCGAACTCGACGGGTTGCTGGTGGAATGAACCCCAGCGGAAAACTCAGCCACGCCAGCCTGCAGCAGGCAGCCCAATGGTATGTGCGCCTACAGGACCCGCAAGGCGGCAGCCAGGCACAACAGCATTGGCAGACATGGCTGGGGCAGAACCCCGAGCATCAGGCTGCCTGGCGCTATGTCGAGCGCGTCAGCCAACGCTTCGCGCCCCTGACCGACGAGCCCATCGGCGCCGGCCGCGCCCTGCGCAGCACGCGGCGGCAAACCCTCAAGACATTATTGGTACTGTGCGCCGGTTCGACCTTGGCCTGGGGCACCTGGCGCGGCACTGCCCTGCCCCGGGTGATCGGCGGCTGGAGCGCCGACTACGCCACGGCCAGCGGCGAGATCCGCGACGCATTGCTCGCCGACGGCACACATATCTGGCTCAACGCCCTGAGCGCCATGGATGTACGCTTCGATGCGCAGCAGCGCCTGCTGCACCTGCGTTTTGGCGAAGTGTTGATCGACACCGCCAAGGACCTCCAGCGGCCGTTCCTGGTCGACACGGCGCACGGCCACCTGCGTGCCCTGGGTACGCGCTTCAGTGTGCTGCACAGCGAAGACAGCACCACCCTGAATGTCTTCGACGGCCGGGTAGAAGTGCGCACCGCCGACGGCCAGCAGGTACGCATTATCGAGTCCGGACAACAGGCGGTGTTCGGTCGGCACACGATCCGCAGCACAGTGCCCGCATCCGCCACCCGCGAGGCCTGGAGCCGCGGCGTGCTATTGGCCGACAACCTGCCCCTGGGCCAATTGATCGGTGAACTGAACCGCTACCGGCCCGGCCACCTCGGTTGTGACCCGGCCGTGGCCCATCTGCCAGTGATGGGCTCGTTCCCGCTCAAGGACAGCGAGCATGCGTTGCGGCTGCTGGAGGCGGCATTGCCGATCCAGGTGGACAGAGTGCTGCCGTGGTGGGTCAGCGTGGGGCCCAAAACACACGCTACCTAACGCCAACCATCCGGGCTGTTGTGGCGAGCGGGCTTGCCCGCGTTGGGTCGCGTAGCGGCCCCAAAAGATGGGACTGCTGCGCAGTCCAACGCGGGCAAGCCCGCTCGCCACAACAGGCCTGGCTCAAGGCGAGCAGTTTTTTTGGCTCCACCTGTTCCCCTTTTCGACGTTCGTTCGGTTAACCCAGCAGACGCTTTCATATTCGCCGAATCCGTAGGGAACCTTCCATGTCGCAACCCGCTGCTTTCACGCTGCGCCCCCTGGCGCTGGCCATCACCGCGACCCTGCTCTGCCTGGGCCCGCTCAATGTGCAGGCGGTGGAAACGCCGTCGACCCAGGAAACCACGCGCAGCTACAACATTGGCGCCGGGTCGCTGGTCAGCGTGCTGAATCGCTTTGCCGAGCAGTCCGGGGTGTTTATCGCCGGCCACAACAGCCTGGCAGCCGGGAAGACCAGCCCTGGACTCAGTGGCAGCTACACCCCCGCAGCCGGCTTGCAGCGTTTGTTGCAAGGCAGCGGTTTGCAGGCCCAGCCCCAGGGCGACAATGGCTATGTGCTGGAGCTGGTGCCGCTCAATACCGGCGAGCTGGAGCTCGGTGCCACCACCATTTCCGGCGTGGCCCTGGGCGCCACCACCGAAGACAGTCATTCCTACACCACCGGCTCGATGGCCTCGGCCACCGGCCTGCCGCTGTCGATCCGCGAGACGCCGCAGTCGGTCACCGTGATCACCCGCCAGCAGATGGATGACCAGGGTTCCAACAACATCGCCGACACCCTGCGCCGCGCCCCTGGCGTCAGCGTGCAGAACTACGACAGCGAGCGCTGGGAGTTCTCCAGCCGTGGCCTGCCGATCACCAATTTCCAGTACGACGGCGTCAACTCCACCTATGACGGCGTGTATGACTACGGCACCACCAGCACCGACATGGCGGTGTACGACCACCTGGAAATCATCAAGGGCTCATCGGGCCTGATGAGCGGTTCGGGCGACCCGTCGGCCACGGTCAACCTGATCCGTAAAAAGCCCACCAAGGACTTCAAGGCCTCGGTTACCGGCACCGTGGGCTCCTGGGACAACTACCGCACCGAAGGCGATATCTCCGGGCCGCTGACCGAGTCGGGCAATGTGCGCGGGCGTTTTGTCGGGGTTTATCAGGATCGCTCGTCGTACCTGGACCACTACCAGCACACCAAGGACATTGCCTACGGCATCCTCGAAGCCGATCTGACTCCCGACACCCTGCTGACCTTCGGTATCGACCAGCAGGACACCCGCTCCCGTGGCGCCAGCTGGACCGGTTTCCCGATGTATTTCAGCAATGGCAATCGCACGAATTTCTCGCGCTCGTTCAACCCGGCCGCCGACTGGAGCCGCCGCGACTTCCAGAACCAGACAATCTTCGCCTCGGTCCAGCAAAAGCTGGCCAACGACTGGTCGCTCAAAGTCAGCCTGGACCGCAAGCGCAGCCAGCACGACACCTTGCTCGCCTCCGCCAGTGGCGGCAACCCGGACCAGGTCACTGGTGAGGGCATGTACATGTTCATGGGCAAGTACAAGGGCGACCAGGTGCAGAACACCCTTGACGTCAACCTCAACGGCCCGTTCAGCCTGTTGGGTCGCGAGCACGAGTTGATCATGGGCTTTATGGCAACCCGCTCGAAACAGGACGTGCCGGTCTACGGTTCGATCTACCCGCCGGTGGGCGGCAGCATTTATGACTGGCGTGGTGAGTACGCCAAGCCGGATATCCCGCGCAGCGGCCAGAACGATATTGTGCAACGCCAAACCGGCGCCTACCTGGCGACCCGCCTCAAGCCTACCGATGACCTGTCGGTGATCCTGGGTACCCGCGTCAGCAATTTCAGCAACACCGACACCACCGACTTCTACGCTGCGACGAGCACCGACGCCCGCACCAGCTACAAACAAACCGGGGTGGTGACGCCCTACGCCGGGGTGGTCTATGACCTCAACGACATCTGGTCGGTGTACAGCAGCTACACCAAGATCTACCGCCCGCAAAACAGCAAGGATGCCGACCGCAAATTGCTCGACGCGATTGAGGGCGACACTTATGAAGCCGGGCTCAAGGCGGCCTTTTTCGACGGCCGCCTGAACGCCAGCTTCGCCGCGTTCCGCATCGAACAGGACAATGTCGCGCAATACGTCTCGGGCTTTGAAAGCGACTCGATCTATCGCCCGATTGCCGGCGCCACCACCAAGGGCTTTGAGGTGGAACTGGCCGGCGAAGTGCTGGACGGCTGGAATGTCTCGGCCGGCTACACCTACCAGCACACCCGCGATGCCAACGACGATTACGTCTACAGCTCGGTGCTGCAAACCACCACGCCGCAACAAGTGGTGCGCCTGTTCAACACCTATCGCCTGCCGGGCGCGCTGGACAAGGTGACCCTCGGCGCCGGGGTCAACTGGCAGAGCGAGTTCTTCGGCAATGTGTTCCAGCCCAACCCGAATGACACGGTCAACTTTGGCCAATACGCGCGCATCACCCAGGACAGCTACTACCTGGTGGACCTGATGGCACGCTATCGCTTCAACGAGCACTTGAGCGCGACGTTGAACGTGAAAAATGCCCTGGATAAAAAGTACTACACCGGCCTGGGCAACTTCGGCACCGGGTTCTACGGCGAGCCGCGCAGCCTGCAACTGGCGACGCGCTGGGACTTCTAAGCCTGGGGGGCGCCCCCTGAGAAATGTGGGGGCTTGCCGGCTTCTACATAAGGTCGGCGGCGTATTTATGTGCAATCATCGTGGTCCTACAAGGTCCCCCGGAGATTGCACCATGGCGCTGCCCGACCTCGCCGCCCCACGCTTCTGGCGTGATGCCAGCCTGCCGTTTATCGAGGCGCGTACCATCGAGGATGGGCGCAAGGTCTGCTACACCCGGCATGCCCACGACCACTTCTCGATTGGCGCGATCACCGCCGGGCAAAGCCTGTATCTCCATGGCCCGGACACCTTCCACATCCGCGCCGGCACTGTGGTGCTGATGAACCCGGGCGATGTGCATGCCTGCAACCCCATCGACGACCAACCCTGGTCGTATCACATGCTCTACATCGACACGCCCTGGCTGACCGATCTGCAACACCAGTTGGGGTTTGCCAGTGACTTGGGCTTTCGCCGCTTCGACGCGACCCATACCGACGACCCGCTGCTGTTTGCCGGCCTGTTGGAGCTGTACACCGTGCTGGTCGACGAGCACACCGAGCACCTGCAGAAACACAGCGCCGTGGTGAGTTTTTTCACTGAGGTGCAACTGCGCCTGAACCCGGCTGCCGAGCCTGTACGCGAGGTCAATCACAAGCTGGAACACGCCGCCGAGTACATCCGCGCGCATTGCACCGAGGCGCTGAAGCTGGAAGCTATCTGCCAGGCGGCGCAGTTGTCGCCGTCTTACCTGATCCGCGCGTTCAAGCAGGCTTACGGCATGACGCCCCATGCGTTCCTGATCAACCAGCGCGTCCAGTTCGCCCGCAACCAGTTGCGTAGCGGCCACCTGATTGCCGATGTGGCACTGGCCGCCGGTTTTGCCGACCAGGCGCATCTGCAGCGCACGTTCAAGCAACACCTGGCGGCCACGCCGGGGCAGTATCGCGGCTGACTCACGCCAGCAACAGGTACACCACGCTGATCACCAGCAACAGCGCCATGGCCCGATTGAACAGGCGCATGCCCCGGGCATTGCTCAGGTAACGACGAAAGAACGTGCCGACATACGCCCAGCACGCCACCGATAGATAGCAAATCACCAGGTACACCGCCGCCAGTTGCCAGACCCGCGCAGCCTCACCATCGGCCGCAAACAGGCCCATGCCCGCCACACACGCCAGCCAGGCCTTGGGGTTGAGCCATTGCATGACCGCGCCATAGAGCATCGACGGCGCAACAGCCGCGTCTTGCGCATCCAGCCGGCCGTCGTCCATCGCCAGCTTGTAGGCCATGTACAGCAGAAAGGCCACCCCGCCCCACTGGATGCCCTGGGTCAGGATCGGCCAGCGCACCAGCAGTTCGTGCAGGCCCAGGCCAATCAACACCAGCAGCAAGGTGAAGCCCAAGGCCGCGCCGGCCACGTGTTTCTGGCTGGCGGCAAAACCAAAGCGCGCGCCCGAGCCAAGGGCGACCACATTGACCGGGCCGGGGGTGATGGACGTCGCCAAGGCGAAGGCGGCCATGGACATGATCAAACTCATTGCACTTCCTTTTTTGTAATGACAGGTGGACAGGCCTGTACGCTACGTCCCTGTAGCCAGTGCGTATTGAAGAAAATGCCCCTGGAGGCGCTGGCTTCTACGCGTGGGTCAGCGCCGCCTTGAGCAGCCGCAGCTCCAGGTATTGCAGGAGCATGATGGTCTTGCCATCGACAATTTCGCCGCGGCCAACCATGGCGATGGCCTCGTCGAATCCCAACTCCAGCACCTGAATATCTTCGCCTTCGTGCTCCAACCCGCCGCCCTCGCCCACGCGGTCGCCAGGTTGGTACTCACCGATAAAGAAATGAATGCGCTCGGTCACCGAGCCCGGGCTCATGAAGGCCGAGTAGATTTTCTCCACGTGGCCTACGCGGTAGCCGGTTTCTTCCTCGACTTCCAGGCGAATACGTTCTTCGGGGCTGGCGTTGTCCAGCAAGCCAGCGGCGGTTTCGATCAGGTAGCCGTCATGACCATTGACGAAGGTCGGCATGCGGAACTGGCGAATCAGCAACACTGTGCGCTGCAAGGTGTTGTACAGCAGGATGGTTGCACCGTTGCCGCGGTCGTACACCTCGCGGGTCTGGGCTTGCCAGCTGCCGTCCCGGCGACGCAGGTCGAAGCTGTATTTTTTCAGCAGGTACCAGTTGTCCGAGAGCAACTCTTCGGCGGTGATGCGTACGGGGCTGTTGTCCATGGGGAGCCTTTTGGTCGCAGGGTCGCGCAGCATGTCGGTGACGCCCTGCCAGCGTCAAGCTGTCCATAGGCCAGCATTGTTATGGGTTATCCAGCTACAATTGCGCCCTTTGTGCACCGGATCACCGCCCAGGCATGTGTCCGACGGGGTGATCTCGACAGTGCATCCTTCGGGGTCAAGGACATGATGCTGCACATACCGACGCTCCTGATAGTTGCCGTCTTCGTTTTTTGCCTGATGGGCTTGCTCACCGTGCATGCCTGGCATCGCGTACGTGAGCCCACCCTGGGCTATCTTGGCGTGATGCTGTTGCTGGCCTCCCTCGGCACGGCGTTGATGGTCGTGCGCGGGGTGGGCGTGGACTTCGTCGCGCTGGTGATAGGCGATGTGGTGCTCCTGATGAGCGCGGCAATGAACTGGACCGCCATGCGCCTGTTTGTCCAGGGCAAGCCACACCTGCCGGGCATCCTTGCCGGGCCGGCGCTGTGGCTGGTGATGTGCCTGGTCCCGCAGTTCTATGGCTCGATGTCCAGCCGGGTGACCCTGTATTCCCTGATAGCCGCGAGCTACGGCGTGCTGTCGGCCCTGGAGTTGTGGCGCCACCGTCAACACCTGGAAGTGGCCTATCTGCCAGCCGTGGTGCTGATGCTGTTGCATACGACCTTTTACTGCGTGCGCGCCGTGCTCGATCCCGGCATGCCGTACAAGGACCCGAACGCATTGATGAACGACGGCGTACAGCTTTTTTCGTTCATGCTGTTCGAATCCATGCTGTATGCCATCGGCATCGCCTACGTCACCCTGGCGATGGTCAAGGAGCGCGCCGAACTCAACTTCAAGGCGGCCGCCTTCACCGACGTGCTGACCGGTATCGGCAACCGCCGGGCGTTCATGCTCCATGGCGAACAACTGCTGGCCGACAGCATGCTGCGCGGGCAGCCGGTGACATTGCTGTTGTGTGACCTCGACTACTTCAAGCGCCTGAACGACAGTTTTGGCCATCCCATGGGCGACCAGGCGTTGATCGCCTTCAGCCAACTGACCGCGTCGATCTTGCGCAAGCACGATCTGTTTGCGCGTATTGGTGGCGAAGAGTTTGCCTGCCTGCTGGCCAATACCGATGAACGAGGCGCCGTGCAAGTGGCGGAACGCATTCGCCAGCGGTTCGCCGAACTGGACCTGCTGGCACCGGGGTTCCTCAGTGTGAGCATCGGGGTGGTGACCACCACGCCGGCCTGCCACGATCTGTCGCGCCTGCTGTCCCAGGCCGACCAGGCGCTGTATCGCGCCAAGGATCAGGGGCGCAATCGCGTGCAGACCGCCTGTAACACTTTGCAAGCAATCGCCCCCTGACGGTGGTCTGAATATTCCCCTCACTGGCCAGGCATCTGGTAAAAATCCGGCTTCGCTCCTGTCCTGGAACCTCCATGGCCTCACGTTTTCTCTCGCGCCTGCGTTTGCGCTGGTTGCCCCTGCTGTGCATGGCATTGCTGATCATCGGCCTGCCCGTGGGCTGCAATGTGCTTCAACACAAGGAGCGCGAGCTGGTGTTTCGCATCGAGCCCGGCACCGCCAGTTGGTACCGCGGCCTGCCGCAAGGCTTACAGGAGTTCGAACTCAAGCCGGCCAGCTTCAAGTCCGGGCAGAGCCTGCATGGCTGGTGGTGGCCGGCGGCGAAAAAAGACGCGCCGGCGATCCTGTACCTGCACGGCGTGCGCTGGAACCTCACTGGCCAGCTGTTTCGCATCGAGCAACTGCACGCCCAGGGCTACTCGGTGCTGGCCATCGACTATCGAGGGTTTGGCCAGAGCCAGGGCGACTTGCCGTCAGAGACCAGCGTCTATGAAGATGCGCGGATTGCCTGGGAGCGCTTCCAGGTGCTGCAACCTGATCCAGGCAAGCGCCTGATCTATGGCCATTCCCTGGGCGGCGCCGTCGCCATCGACCTGGCGGCCGAGTTGGGCCAGCAGGCCGCCGATAAACAGCTGCCGCCGCCGGTGCGCGGGCTGGTGATCGAGTCCACCTTTACCTCCCTGGCCGACGTGGCGGCGGCCGTGGCGAATACCTCGCTGCCGGTGCGCTGGTTGCTGTCGCAGAAGTTTGATTCCATCGACAAGATCGCCGAGATCCATATGCCCTTGCTGGTAGTGCATGGCCTTGACGACCGCTATGTGCCGCCGCGCTTCAGCCAGCAACTGTTTGATGCGGCCCTGGAGCCCAAGCACCTGCTGTTGGTGCCGGGGGCCAGTCATAACAACAGCCTGAGCCTGGGTGGTCGCAGCTATCGCCAGGCGCTCCAGGGTTTGCTGTAGAACAGCGGATCCGGCACCGATTTCAGCGACGCGTGTCAAGCGCAAGCCGCACGCCAAAAGGCTTGCGAACGATCCTGATCAAATATTAACCGCGGGTTGAATCGCCAGCGCTGCCGGGCCCGCGCAAGGTTATCCACAGAGATACCCACGGTTTTCGTGGACAACTCTTTTGGCATTTAAACGATTTTTTTACGCGGGAGGTTCACCGATTGGCGCCGGCGTTTTCCTTGGCAATCGCCTTGGGCCCGGTGATCGCCCACAGAATCATGCCCAGCAGGGGCACGAATACAATCACCACGACCCACAGCATCTTGGTTTCGGCTCGACTGGCACTGCGCAATACGCAGTTGATCGCCCACAACTCAGCCAGCACCAACAGCGTTGCCAAAATAATCCAGATGTATTCGATTTGCATGGTTCACCTCCTGAGGTCATATACCTTAGGGCCAGGGGTGAACGTGAGGGTTCAGAAAAAATGCCAACGACTGCTCAGGCACCTGGCAAGTCCCCTCACCACCGGTCAGCCAGCTTCCGGCACTTTGTCCGTAGCAATCGGCAACTCAATCCCCCAATCACCATGCAGGTACCAATCGTCGCC
This sequence comes from Pseudomonas sp. FP818, assembly GCF_030687335.1. Classification (NCBI taxonomy): domain Bacteria; kingdom Pseudomonadati; phylum Pseudomonadota; class Gammaproteobacteria; order Pseudomonadales; family Pseudomonadaceae; genus Pseudomonas; species Pseudomonas sp. FP818. The sequence continues at coordinate 3,153,844 of NZ_CP117427.1, forward strand.
GATCATCTCGGCCGGATGCATGGTGCGGTCAGCCCCGTTGCCGCAGGCCAGGGAGGTGGTTGCGCAGTAACGGTCACAGCCCCAGCAGATACGTTCGGGGTGTTTGGGGTTGAGCGGGAATGGCTTGGCCATGAGCAGGCTCCACAGCGGTGGGCAGTGATTGGATCCTACGGCTGGCGCCGCCCCACGGCCTTGACCAACGTCAAGAATGGTTATGTGTATATCCCTGGAAACTTGACAGGAATCATTATTATTTACAGCAAAGCTTTCTAGACTCGACTTCTCATTTGCCCTGTCAGGAAGTACCCATGCGTATCCCCTTCACGCTGTCACTGGCCCTGCTGTTGTCGACTGGCGCAGCCGTCGCCAAGGAATACCCGATCGGCGAGCCACAAATGTGCCCTGGCCTGGAAGTCGGCGCGGTCTATCTGCAACCGATCGAGATGGCACCGCCAGGCATGATGCGCGCCACCGCCGATTCGGATGTGCATCTGGAAGCCGATATCCGCGCCACCGCCGACAACCAGCAGGGCTTCCAGGAGGGCAGTTTCGTGCCTTACCTCAACGTGTCGTTCCGCCTGCAGAAACAAAGCGGCGCAAGCCCGATCATCGGTGAGTTCCACGCCATGGTGGCCAACGACGGGCCGCACTACGGCGACAACGTCAAGCTGCTGGGTCCGGGCAAATATCAGCTGACCTTCACCGTGATGCCGCCCAGCGGCCATGGCTCACTGGGCCGACACACCGATAAGGAAACCGGGGTCGCGCCGTGGTTCGAGCGCTGTGAAGTGCACTACGAATTCGTCTACGCGGGGATCGGCAAAAAAGGCGGCTACTGAATGCGCCGCCCCCTCGCCCTCTGCGCCCTGCTGGCCTGTGGCTCGGCCCTGGCCGCGCCCTTGCCCACCTATGAATTGACCCTGCAAGACGGCCACTTCACTCCGGCGCAACTCAAGGTGGCGGCCGGCCAGCGCTTCAAGATCGTGCTGAAAAACATCGGCCAGGGCCCGGCCGAGTTCGAGAGCACACCACTGCGCGTGGAAAAGGTGCTGTCACCGGGGGTCACCACCTTCGTGGTGATCCACCCGCTCAAACCGGGCGCCTATCCGTTTTTCGACGAATTCAACTCACAGCTGCCCGAAGGCAGCATCCTCGCCGAATAACGGCCCAGGAGCATTTGATGAATCAATCGATGTTTATCGTCTGGCGCGAAAGCGTCGAGGCGTTGCTGGTGATCGGCATCCTTCAGGCCTGGATCAGCCAGCAGCCCGAGGACTCGCGCCTGGGGCGCTTCCTGTGGGCTGGCGTGGTGCTGGGCCTGCTGTGTTCTGCCGGGCTGGCCGGCCTGATGCTGTGGGCCGGCGAAGCCATGAGCGGGCCTGGCGGCGAATGGTTCCAGGCCGGCATGACCCTGTTGGCAAGCCTACTGATGGTGCAGATGGTGTTCTGGATGCATCGCCACGGGCCGGGCCTGCGCCATACCCTGCTGCGCGAAGCCGATCAGCGCGCGGCACGCCAGGGTGGCCTGGGGTTGCTGTTGCTGGCACTGTTGGCGGTCAGCCGCGAAGGCAGCGAAACCGTGGTGTTTCTGTACGGCGCCGGCGCCCATCTGGACGGCCCGGCATTGGCTCTGTTCGCCATTGGCGGCGGGCTGGGCCTGGTGCTGGCCGGGCTCACAGTGATGCTGCTGCGCAGTACACGCCGGTTGATTTCCTGGTCGAGTTTTTTCGCCCTCAGCGAGGCTCTGTTACTGCTGTTGGCAGCCTCCTTGCTAGTGGCCGCCGTGGAACGTATCGGCGGGCAACTGCTGGCGATGGACATGCCCAACTGGGTCTACACCCTGGTCGGCGAAGCCTGGTGGGACAGCAGCGTGCTGCTCAGTGACAGCCACGGCCTGGGCGCCGTGCTCGCAGGGTTTGCCGGCTACCGCGCGACGCCCAGCACTATCACCCTGCTGGTGCTGGCGGGGTATTGGTTGCTGGTCGGCCGCGGGCTGTACCGGGCCCGGCGAGCGCCGTTGTGAACACCCCCTGGCTGCAACGCCTGGGGGATGGCATGCGCCGCCATGGGCGGGTGATTCGTGGCGTGCAATGGGCCGTGGTGCTGTTCTACGCCGGGCTGCTGGTAGTGCCGGCGTGGCTGCCGCTGCCCGACAGCCAGGCACGCCTGATGGATAACCTGACGCTGCTGGCACAGTTCCTGTTCTGGGGCCTGTGGTGGCCGTTCGTGGTGCTGTCCATCGTGTTGTTCGGCCGCGTGTGGTGCGGTGTGCTCTGCCCCGAGGGCTCCTTGAGCGAATGGGCCAGCCGCCATGGACGTGGCCTGGGCATTCCGAACTGGATCCGCTGGGGCGGCTGGCCCACGGTAGGCTTCTGCCTGACCACCCTCTACGGCCAGTTGATCAGTGTCTACGACTACGCCCAGGCGGCCCTGCTGATTCTCGGCGGTTCGACCGTGGCCGCCGTGCTGGTGGGGTTGTTGTTCGTGCGCGGCAAACGGGTGTGGTGCCGCTACCTGTGCCCGGTCAGCGGTGTGTTCGCCCTGCTCGCGCGCCTGGCACCGGTGCATTTCCAGGTCGACGAACAACGCTGGAAAGCCAACGACGGCCCGCGCCTGCCCTTGCCCAACTGCGCGCCGCTGCTGGACATCCGCCGCCTGCAAGGCGCCAGCGATTGCCACGCCTGCGGGCGCTGCAGCGGGCAACGGGGCGCGGTGCAGTTGATTGCCCGCTCATGCAATAGCGAAATCCTCCAGGCCCCACGCAAACCCGCGTTGGCCTGGGATACGCGCTTGTTGCTGTTCGGGGTGATCGGCCTGGCGATGGGCGCCTTCCAGTGGACCGTCAGCCCATGGTTTATCACGCTCAAGCAGTCCCTGGCGCAGTGGCTGGTGGAGCGCGACTGGCTGTGGCCATTGCAGGACAGCGCGCCCTGGTGGCTGTTGACCCATTACCCCCAGGCCAACGACAGTTTCAGTTGGCTGGACGGCTTTTGCATCGTCGCGTACCTGGGCGCCAGCAGCCTGCTGATCGGCGGCGCCTTGATGGGGCTGGTGCGCCTGGCCGCAAGAATCAGCGGTGATCGTGCACGGTATTGGGCCCTGGCGTTGACCTTGACGCCCCTGGGCGGTGCGGGGCTGTTCCTCGGGCTATCGGCCACCACGGTGAAGTTGTTGCGCTACGAAGGGTTGCTGCTCGAATGGGTCCAACCGGCGCGCGGCGCATTGCTGGTCGGGGCTGTTGGTTGGTGTGTGTGGCTGGCGTGGACACAGCTGGCCGATCTACCCCTGGCGCGACGCTGCGCTGCCTCGGCTTGCCTGCTACTGGGTAATGGGCTGGTGGCGTATGGCTGGTGGCTACAGTTCTGGGGCTGGAACCTGTAAGACGCCGTTCGGTCAAGCGAACGCAATACTCAAAGCGGCGCAGATCAAATGGGGGAGCGGGCTTGCTCGCGAAAGCCGTGGGTCAGTCAACATTAATGTTTACTGGGCCGACGTCTTCGCGGGCAAACCCGCTCCCACAGGGGATCTGCGCTTAACTGAACGGCATTCGGGCAAGCCCGCACACAGGCCCAGCGCTAAACGCGGAACCTGGCGACTGTCAGGTGCAACTCGCTGGCCATCTGCGCCAGCTCATGCCCCGCCGTATCGGTATGCCGGGCCCCCAGCAACACCTGCTCGGACAGGTTGCGAATGCCCACCAGGTTGCGATCCACTTCCCGCGCCACCAATGCCTGTTCTTCGGTGGCGCTGGCGATCATCAGGTTGCGTTCGTTGATCTGCGAGATCGACTGGGTAATCGCTTCCAGCGCCTCGCCAGAGCGCTGTGCCACGCTCAAGGTGGCTCGCACCAGGTCGCTGCTGCCCTGCATCGCGGTCACGGCCTGTTCGGTGTCCAGGCGGATATTGCCGATCATCTGCTCGATCTCCTGGGTCGAGGCCTGGGTGCGATGGGCCAGGGCCCGCACTTCATCAGCCACCACCGCAAAACCACGCCCGGCATCCCCGGCCCGTGCCGCTTCGATGGCCGCGTTGAGCGCCAGCAGGTTGGTCTGGTCGGCAATACTGCGGATCACCTCCAGCACGCCGCTGATGTCCTGCACCCGCCCGGCCAGTTGCTGGATGCGCACCGACGTGCCGCTCACACCCTCTGCCAGGGTGCTGATCGAGGCGACCGTTTCCTGCACCTGATCACGCCCAAGCTGGGCGGTCTGCGCCGACAGACGCGAGGCTTCGCTGGTGCTGACGGCATTGCGCGCCACCTCATCCACCGCCGCCGTCATCTCGTTGACCGCGGTGGCCGCCTGTTCAATCTCCATACCTTGCGACTGCAGGCTGCTGCTGGTCTGGCTACTGACCGCGCTCAACTCCTCGGACGAACTGGCCACGCGGTCCACCGACGCGGCGATCTGGCGCACCATTTCGTTAAGGTTGTGCTGCATGTGCTGCAGGTTCTTCATCACGCTGCCGTCAGCGCTGCCTGCCGTTGGCACTACCGTGGTCAGGTCGCCCTGGGCAATCTGGCTCAACACCCGCGCCGCCTCGTCGGGCTCGCCGCCCAGGGGCCGGGTCACGCTGCGGGTGACAATCACCGCTGCCGCCACCACCAGGGCCACGCACAGCAGGAACAGCCCGAGCATATTGCGCCGCGCGTCGCTGTACAGGGTTTGCGCTGCGTGTTCGCGCTCGGCAAAAATCTGCCCCTGCAGGGCCATCATCGCCTCCAGGCTCTTGAACACCGCCTGCTCGGCGGGTTGTACGTTTTGCTTGAGCTGGGCCACACCCTCGGCATGGGCGCCCTGGCGGATCAGTGCCTGCACCTGGGTAAAGGCGCCCACATAGGCTTCGCGGTGTTTCTTCAGGTCGGCATAGGCCGCCTGGCCGGCGGCCGTATCGAACAACGGCTCTAACTGGGTAAAGGCGTCGGTGATGCGTTGCCGGGTAGTACCAATGGCCTGCTGGGCCGCCTGGTTATCCTGGTCGATCAGCAAGTCACGGGTGTTGCGGCCGTTATCGCGCACACCGGTGGCAATCACCATGATCGGGGCGATTTTCGGCCAGTCCTGCTGCACGATCAGCTCCGACTGTTGTTTGAGGGTGCCCAGGTCGTGCAAGGCGTACAACGCCATGCCGGCCAGGGCCAGGGGGGCGATAGCAAAGCCGATGGCGATGCGGCGGGCGGTGGTTAATCGAGTCATGTCATAAGCTCCCTGATGAATACCTGCCCACAAGGGGCAGCATCTTTGTAGATCCGGTGGGAGTTCAGTCGCCACGCTTGAAAGGGGTTGTGCGAAAGGCTCAACCCCGTAAAACAAATGCCGGGAACAGTGCCCGCATTTTTTCCCACAGTTCTGGCAGCAAGGCTTGCGCCGAAACGCTCGGCAACTGCTCATCGAGCATGCGCGCGGTGCGCACCAGCTGCACGGCGAAACGCTTGACTCCTCGTTCCTGCAAACGCTGGGCCAGCAGCAGCAGGCGCTGCGGGTCAATCAGGTGCCAGTGCACGGTGGTGCGGCACTCATAGTCCACGCCGCTGTGCAGCAGCAGGTCGAGGCTGCGCCAATTGGCGGCGCCGCTGCCTTTGACCTGGGTGATCAACTGGCAATCCTCGGCCAGGGCCTTGACGTCGAACCCGACCCAGTCGGCATGGGCCAGGGCGTGGCCGAACGCGGCAGGCTTGATCCCGGCACTGTGCAGGCCAATGCGAAAGCCCATATGGCGCACTTCGTCCATGGCTGCCGGCAGGCCTTCCTGCAAGGTCGGTTCGCCGCCGCTGAACACCACGGCGTCCAGCAGGTCCTGGCGGCGTTGCAGAAACAGCAAAACCCGGCGCCAATCCACCTCATCGCTGCCGCGAGGGGGGATCAGGTCCGGGTTATGGCAATACCGACAACGCCAGGCGCAGCCCTGGCAAAACAGTACGCAGGCGAGCATGCCGGGGTAGTCGAGGGTGGTCAGGGGCACCAGGCCCCCGACCCGTAGCGCTCGGCTCATTGGCGCCCGGCCGCAGCGGCACTTTCGGTAAAGTGCGCGCGCTCGCGATGCTCCGATTGCTTGCCGGGATTGAAGGCCGAAACCGGTCGGTGGTAGCCCATCACACGGGTCCAGACTTCACAGCGTTGGCGTTGGGGCTGAGAGGTTTGCATGGTCAATCTCCTTGGGGTGAAGCCAATTGCCAAACCGGCAACAGGCACTTGTGGTAACCACTGATTAATGGGGCAGGCCCAGGGCTTCGTCGCACTTGGGGCAGAACTCGTGTTCGCCCGCCAGGTAGCCGTGCACCGGGCAGATGGAGAACGTGGGGGTTACCGTCAGGTATGGCAGGCGGAAGCGTCCCAGGGCCTTGCGCACCAGTTGCTTGCAGGCCTGGGCCGAGGAAATCTGCTCGGCCATGTACAGGTGCAACACGGTGCCGCCGGTGTATTTGCATTGCAGTTCGTCTTGCAGCTCCAGGGCTTCGAAGGGGTCTTCGGTAAAGCCCACCGGCAGTTGTGAGGAGTTGGTGTAGTACGGCGCATCAAGGCTGCCGGCCTGGAGAATGTCGGGGTAGCGCTTGAGGTCTTCCTTGGCAAACCGGTAGGTAGTGCCTTCGGCCGGTGTGGCTTCCAGGTTGTACAGGTGGCCGGTGTCTTCCTGGAAGCGCAGCAACGTGGCGCGCACATGGTCCAGCACCTGCAGCGCAAACTCGCGGCCACGGGCGGTATGGGTGCCCTCCTCGTCGCCGGTGAAATTACGCAGCATCTCGTGCATGCCGTTCAGGCCAATGGTCGAGAAGTGATTGCGCAAGGTGCCCAGGTAGCGCTTGGTGTAGGGATACAAGCCGGCGTCCATATGGTGCTGGATCACTTTGCGCTTGACCTCCAGGCTCTCCATCGCCAGTTCCATCAAGTGGTCCAGGCGTTGCAGCAGGCCACTGGTATCGCCCTTGAACAGGTAGCCCAGGCGCGCGCAGTTGATCGTCACCACCCCCAATGAACCGGTCTGTTCCGCCGAGCCGAACAACCCGCCGCCACGCTTGAGCAACTCGCGCACGTCCAGTTGCAGGCGGCAGCACATCGAGCGCACCTGGTTGGGCTGCATATCGGAGTTGAGGAAGTTCTGGAAGTACGGCAGGCCGTAGCGCGCGGTCATCTCGAACAGGCGGTCAGCGTTTTCGCTGTCCCACGGGAAGTCATGGGTAATGTTGTAAGTCGGGATCGGGAAGGTAAACACCCGGCCCTTGGCGTCGCCCGCCTGCATCACTTCGATATAGGCGCGGTTGATCAGCTCCATTTCCACTTGCAGATCGCCGTAGGCAAACGGCATTTCTTCGCCGCCGATAATCGGGATCTGCTCGCGCAGGTCTTCCGGGCAGACCCAGTCGAATGTGAGGTTGGTAAACGGTGTCTGGGTGCCCCAGCGCGACGGCACATTGAGGTTGTAGATGAACTCCTGCACCGCCTGGCGGATCTCGGGGAACGTCAGTTGGTCCTTGCGCACAAAGGGCGCCAGGTAGGTGTCGAACGAACTGAATGCCTGGGCGCCGGCCCACTCGTTTTGCAGGGTGCCGAGGAAGTTGACCATCTGCCCCAGGGCGCTGCCCAGATGCTTGGGTGGCCCGGCTTCGACACGGCCAGGCACGCCATTGAGGCCTTCGTGCAGCAGCGTGCGCAGGGACCAGCCGGCGCAGTATCCCGCGAGCATGTCCAGGTCGTGGATATGCAAGTCCGCCTCACGGTGAGCCTGGCCGATCTCCTGGCTGTAGACCTCGTCCAGCCAGTAATTGGCCGTGACCTTGCCCGACACATTAAGCACCAGCCCACCCAGGGAATAGCCTTGGTTGGCATTGGCCTGCACGCGCCAGTCCTCGCGGTCGAGGTACTCGTTCATCGAGGTGGCGACCTCCACCAGGGTCTTGCGATCCCGGCGCAGGCGCCCGTGCTGCTCGCGGTAGACGATATAGGCGCGCATCGCCATAAAGTACCCGGCATCCATCAACACCCGCTCGACGCTGTCCTGGATCTGCTCCACATCCAGCCGGGCGATCCCGCGCAACCTGGCGAGCACCGCCCCCAACAACAGATCGACCTCGGCCTCCTGATACTCGCCGGTGGCGTTACCGGCGGCGATTATCGCCCGGCGGATTTTTTCGGCGTCAAAGGCGACCTGGGTGCCATCGCGCTTGTGTAGGCGGGTACTGACCAGCGGGCTTGAGGTGATCTGCATTGGGGGCTCCAAACACTACATATAGATTTAATAGTTCGTATAAACACAAGATGCAGTGATGGTACGCAGTGAATGCCGGGTTGCAATTGACCAGGGTCAAGTTTGCGAAGACGTATCGTCACAGGCCAGTTCACGTTCAATCTGTTCAATGCTGGGCAAGCTGATTTGGAGTTCTGCCGGGAGGGAGTCGACCAACTGGTACTCCGCCACCCCGATGGGGCGAGCGCTGTCACGCAAAGCGTATTCAGCCACTATCTTGTTTTTGCTTTTGCACAGCAGCAGGCCGATGGTGGGGCTGTCTTGTGGGTGCTTGAGTTGGGCGTCCACCGCAGCGAGGTAAAAACCCAACTGCCCCAGATGTTCTGGTTTGAACTTGCCCGCCTTGAGCTCGATCGCGACGTAACAGCGCAGTTTCAGGTGATAAAACAGCAGGTCAAGGAAGAACTCCTCGCCGCCCACATCCAGCAGCACCTGCTTGCCGACAAAGGCAAAGCCTGCCCCCAGCTCCAGTAGAAAGTCGGTGACATGCCTGATCAGTGCGCTTTCGATCTCGCGCTCCTGCGCGTCCAGGGTCAGTCCCAGAAAGTCGAAACGGTAAGGATCTTTCAGCGACTCGCGGGCCAAGTCCGACTGGGGCTTGGGCAGCAGGGTTTCGAAGTTGCTGACAGCATTGCCACTGCGCTCGAGCAAACGGGTCTCGATCTGCATGACCAGAATGTTGCGTGACCAGGTTGTGTTCAATGGCTTGGGCGGCGTACCAGCGACGGGTTTCGGGGCCGGGTAGCTTATCGAGCAACGCTAATTGGTGATACCAAGGCAATTGTGCAAGCACCCCTTGCACAAACTCAGCGTCCGGCCAGGCTTCAGCAAATGCGCGCATGTACTTGAGGTTGCGTGGCGAAAAACCTTTCATATCAGGAAAAGCTGAACGCAAATCCCGCGCCAGACGCTCGATGACTTTTGCTCCCCATCCCTGCTGCGCCTGTCGGGTCAATATGTCCTGGCCAATCTGCCAGTACAGCAGCACCAGCTCACGGTTTACCGCCAGAGATGCACGCAGTTGGGCAGAGTGGATGCGGCTTTTCAGTTCTTTCAACCAGTCGCCATATCCCTCAGGTGGGGTGCGGTGAGTCCGTCAGGGGGTCGATTCATACCTAACTCCTTTTCGATAGTGCTCGTTGTAGAAACCGGCAATGGTAACGACCGAAAAAAGCCACGCGGGCCAGCGGAATGCCCTTGATACAAAACAATGGGAACTACCGTTGGCCAGCCTCACCCCCCACTCATATTCATAAACCGCACCACCTGCACCTCGCCCTGCCCGGTGAAATCATGGCGCAATGGCTTGCCCCGCAACGCCTTGTGCAGCGCTTCCACCAACGGCCGGTCATCCAGCGGATAGCGGCGTACCAACGCCCGAAAATCCACCGCATTGTCCTGCCCCAGGCACAACAGCAACTGCCCTTCCACCGTCATCCGCACCCGGTTGCAGCTGGCGCAGAAGTTATGGGAGTTGGGCGAGATAAAGCCGATGCGCGTGCGCGGATGGCGGGCCAGGCGCACGTAGCGCGCCGGGCCGCCGCTGTTTTCGGTGCTGTCGAGCAAGCCATGATGCTTGGCGATCAACGCCCTCACCTGTTCGCTGGAGCAAAAGGATTCGCCCCGCGAGCGCCCTACATCGCCCAGCGGCATCTCTTCGATAAAGCTGATATCAATGCCCTGGTCGATGGCGTACTGCACCAGCGCCGGGACTTCATCGAAATTGCGCGCCCTTCATCACCACGCCAGTTGAGCTTGACCCCGCTCGAACCCGGCGTCCCGCGCGCCGCTCGATGCCGTCCAGCACCTGGCGCAGGTCGCCGTTGCGGGTAATCGCGCGAAAGCGCTCGGGGTCGAGGCTGTCGAGGCTGATATTCATACGCTTGACCCCAGCCTCTACCAGCGGCCGGGCCAGGCGCCCCAGTTGCGTGCCGTTGCTGGTCATCACCAGCTCACGCAGGCCGGGCAACGCGGCGATATGGCGGCACAGTTCGACAATGCCTGGACGGATCAGCGGTTCGCCCCCCGTCAGGCGGATCTTGCGCACACCCTGGCTGACGAACACCGTCGCCAGCCGTTGCAGCTCCTCCAGGGTCAGGACCTGCTGGCGCGGCAGGAACGTCATGTTTTTCGCCATGCAATACACACAGCGCAAATCACAACGATCGGTCACCGACAACCGCAGGTAGTCAATGGAACGGCCCACACCATCCACCAGGCTCATGTCACTGCACCAACGGCGAGTCGGCGCCCTGCAACGCGATGCCACGCACATCGGCCGCGCCAATCAGGGTTTGCAGGTATTGCACCAATGCCTTCTGCCATACCCCTTGCTGCAACTGGGTGCGGATCGCCGTGGCCACCGCCTCGTATGGCAGCGCCTGGCCTTCGATGCGTTGATCGACGCAGATCACATGCCAGCCGTAGCGGCTTTCCAGGGGTTTGCCGGCCAGGCCCGGGGCCAGGGTGAACAACTGGCGCTCCAGCTCCGGCACGGTCTGGCCTTTGCTGACCTGCCCCAGAGAGCCGCCCTGGGCCTTGGAGGGGCACGCCGAATACTGCAGCGCCAGCTCGGCAAAGCTGCCGGGCGACTCTTCCAGGCTCTGCAACAGCACCTCGGCCTGGGCATGGGCCTGATGACGCGCCTCAGCATCATCCGGCGCGCACTCCAGCAGGATGTGGCGCACCGCCAGCAACGGCGCGCTGTGAAAGCGCCCGCGATTGCTCTCGAAGTAGCGCACACAAGTGGCCTCGTCGCAGTCCGGCACCTGGACTTCGCGCTCCAGCAACAGGCGGGTCGCCGCCTCCTCTTCGTTCTCGCCGGCGCCGACTTCCAGTTGCACACCCAACTCGCGAATCCGCTGCTGCAACAGCTCACGGATCACCAGCGCGCGGGCAGCCAGGAACACCGCCTCCTCGCGGCTTTCAGCCGGGTGATATTGCAACTCCTGGGCCATGTTTTCCGGGGTGATCACCACCCCGTTGACGCTGACAATCGGCCATTCCTGCTCGCTACTGGCGATCAGTTGCGGCTCATCCGCCACCTCGACCTCGGGTACCACAACGTCCACAGCCTTGGCCGAAGAACTGCAGCCGCCACCGCCTGCACCGCCGCCACCACATCCGCATCCTGTAGTCATGACGTTCTCCTCACTTCTGCCGCACGATTTGATAACGACGCCCCAGGTACCAGATCGGTGCGCTGACCATATGCACCAGACGGGTAAACGGGAACAGCACAAACAGGGTCAAACCCAGCGCCACGTGCAATTTGTAGATCAGGCTCACCGGGGCAATCGCGGCGGCCGCTTCCACAGGTCGCAGCAGCACGACGTTCTGCGCCCAGTCCGCGAGCATCACCATCACCGAGCCGTCCATATGCCCGGTGGAGGCGACGATGGTCAGCAAGCCCAGCACCAGCTGCGCCAGCAACACCAGCAGGATCAAGATGTCCGACGGGCTCGACGTGGCCCGTACCCGAGGATCGGTGAGGCGGCGCTTGACCAGCATCAGCAGGCCCACCAGGCACAGCAGGCCGAAGAAACCACCGGAAACCATCGCCAGCAGTTGCTTGTGCTCAGTGCTGATCACATGGTGGTAGATCGACGCCGGGGTCAGCAGGCCGACAAAATGCCCGGCCAGCACGAACAGCACACCGATATGGAAGAAGTTGCTCGCCACGCGCATGCCACGGTTACTGAGCATCTGGCTGGAACCGGCCTTCCAGGTGTACTGGGACAGGTCAAACCGCGCCCAGCTGCCCAACAGGCAAATGGCCAGGGCGACATACGGATACACGCCAAATACCAACAAATTCCACTTAGACATTACCCACCTCCTTGGCTGGCACAGCGGCCAGCCCTTCGTGCTGAAAATCCACCCAGTGCAAGGGCACCGCACTTTCTTCGCGGGCCTTGCCCGGTGCGCTGGGCATCGAGCTGCAACGGTCCTGCTGCTCGGCCTGCATAAAGTCCACGGCCTCCTCTTCCCAGACCTTGTCCAGGGCTTCGAGGGAGTCGTCGCGGACTTCAGCGGCGACCTGGGCGCGCAACTCGGCGATGGCCTGGTGCGGCTCGGCGCCGCTGATCTGCAACAGCGCACGGAAGCAACTCGCGTAGGCGCTTTCACGCTCATCCAGGCGCGCCGCCAGCAGGGCCAGCAAGTGCGCCACATCCGCCAGGCCCTCGCGGGCCTCAATGTCTTCGCGGGTGGACAAGAACTCCAGGTACAGCGGGATGTAGTCCGGCAGCTCCTTGACGCCGATGGCAAACCCGGCTTCCTGGTACTGGGCCATCATGTCGACCATGGCCTGGCCACGGTCCCGCGACTCACCATGCACGTGTTCGAACAACAGCAGCGACAGCGAGCGGCCACGGCCAAACAGCGCGCCGTAGTGCTCCTGGCCGTCCATCAGGTCATTGCTGCAGATCAGTTCGAGCAGCTCAAACAGCGCACCGCGCTGCTTGGGGCTGATTTCCCGCGATTCGATAATCGCCTTTTCCAGCTCATCATGGCCGTCGACCAGGATTTGGGTGGGATAGTCCAGCAGCAACGAGATCACTTTAAGAATGCGCATGGCTCAGTCCTCCCAGATCTGGACGGTTTTCAACACGTCGCGGCGGTTAGCCTTTTTGGCGCCGAACATATTGGTGTCGGAGCTGCCACTGCAGCCGCTGCCGAAGCTGAAACCACAGCCGGAACGCTCGGCAAACGCATCGCTCATCGCGTCTTCACGGTGGGCGCTGGGCACCACAAAACGGTCTTCGTAGTTGGCAATCGCCAGGTAGCGGTACATCTCTTCCACCTGGGCCACGCTCAGGTCCACGTCGGTCAGCACTTGCAGGTCTTCAACCCCATCCACTTGCTGCGAACGCTTGAAAGCGCGCATGGCCAGCAGGCGTTTCAGGGCACGCTTGACCGGTTTTTCGTCACCGGCTGTGAGCATATTGGCCAGGTAACGCAGGGGGATACGCAGGCTGTCGACATCCGGGATCACCCCGTTCATGCCCACGGTGCCAGCGGCGGCCGCGTTCTGGATCGGCGAGAGTGGCGGCACGTACCAGACCATCGGCAAGGTGCGGTATTCCGGGTGCAGCGGCAGCGCGAGCTTCCAGTCCACGGCCATTTTGTACACCGGCGAACGCTGGGCCGAGTCGATCACTGACTGCGGTACACCATCGGCCAGGGCCTGGCGGATCACCGCCGGGTCGTTCGGGTCGAGGAAGATTTCCAGCTGCTTCTCGTACAGGTCGTGCTCGTTGGCGGTGCTGGCCACTTCGCTGATGCGATCGGCGTCATACAGCAGCACGCCGAGGTAGCGGATACGCCCGACGCAGGTTTCTGCGCAAACGGTAGGCATGCCGGCTTCGATCCGTGGGTAGCAGAAGATGCACTTCTCGGACTTGCCGCTCTTCCAGTTGAAGTAGATTTTCTTGTACGGGCAGCCGCTGATGCACATGCGCCAGCCGCGGCATTTTTCCTGGTCGATCAGCACGATGCCGTCTTCTTCACGCTTGTAGATCGCGCCGCTGGGGCACGATGCCGCGCACGCCGGGTTCAGGCAGTGCTCGCACAGGCGCGGCAGGTACATCATGAAGGTGTTTTCGTACTCGCCATAAATGTCGGCCTGGATCTGGTCGAAGTTCTTGTCCTTGCGGCGCTTGGCGAACTCGGTGCCTAGGATTTCCTCCCAGTTGGGGCCCCACTCGATTTTTTCCATGCGCTTGCCGGACACCACCGAGCGCGGCCGCGCGGTCGGTTGGTGCTCGCCCAAAGGCGCGGTGTGCAGGTGCTGGTAGTCGAAGTCGAACGGTTCGTAGTAGTCGTCCAGGCTCGGCAGGTCGGGGTTGGCGAAGATGTTCGCCAACACGCGGAACTTGCCGCCGATGCGTGGGTTGATCGAGCCGTTGGCGTTGCGGATCCAGCCGCCCTTCCACTTGTCCTGGTTTTCCCATTCTTTCGGGTAGCCGATCCCGGGCTTGGATTCGACGTTGTTGAACCAGGCGTATTCCATGCCTTCACGGCTGGTCCACACGTTTTTGCAGGTGATCGAGCAGGTGTGGCAGCCGATGCATTTGTCCAGGTTCAGGACCATGCCGATTTGTGAGCGGATCTTCATCTCAGTTCTCCTCGATATCGGTCGGCAATGGACGCGGCAGATCATCACCGCTGGAGCCATCGAGCCAATCGACCTTGACCATCTTGCGCACCACCACGAATTCATCGCGGTTGCAGCCGACCGTGCCGTAATAGTTGAAACCGTAGGCCTGCTGGGCATAGCCGCCGATCATATGGGTCGGCTTGAGCACCACGCGGGTGACCGAGTTGTGGTGGCCGCCGCGGGTCTTGGTGGTTTCCGAACCCGGTACGTTCACGATGCGTTCCTGGGCGTGGTACATCATCACCATGCCTTCCTTGACCCGCTGGCTGACCACCGCACGGGCGGTCAGCGCGCCGTTGACGTTGAAGCATTCGATCCAGTCGTTGTCCTCGATCCCGGCGCGCTTGGCGTCGATTTCCGAGAGCCACACAATCGGGCCGCCACGGCTTAAGGTGAGCATCAGCAGGTTGTCGCTGTAGGTGCTGTGAATCCCCCATTTCTGGTGCGGCGTGATCCAGTTCAGGACGATCTCGGTCTCGCCATTGCTGCGCTTGCCCTTCACGCCTTCGATGGTGCGGGTGTTGACCGGTGGCCGGTAGCTCATCAACTGCTCGCCGAACGCCTGCATCCACGGGTGATCCTGGTAGAACTGCTGGCGGCCGGTGATGGTGCGCCATGGGATGTTTTCATGGACGTTGGTGTAGCCGGCGTTGTAGCTCACGTGTTCGTCTTCGAGGCCCGACCAGGTGGGACTGGAGATGATCTTGCGCGGCTGTGCCTGGATATCGCGGAAGCGGATTGCTTCGTGGGCCTTGGAAATCGCCAGGTGGCTGTGGTCGATGCCGGTGAATTCCGACAGCGCCGCCCAGGCTTTCAAGGCGACCTTGCCGTTGGTTTCCGGAGCCAGGGACAGAATCACCTCGGCCGCGTCAATCGCCGTGTCGATTTTTGGCCGGCCGTGGCTGATGCCCGCGTCGCCTTCGTGGTGGTTGAGTTCACCGAGGAACTGCACTTCTTCATCGGTGTTCCAGTTGATGCCCTTGCCGCCGTTGCCGAGTTTTTCCAGCATCGGGCCGAGGGACGAGAACTGCTTGTAGATGTTCGGGTAGTCCCGTTCCACCACCGCCATGTTCGGCGCATTCTTGCCCGGTACCGGCGCCACACCGGCGCTTTTCCAGTCAGTGCCGCCAAACGGCTGGGCCAATTCACCCACGCTGTCATGCATCAACGGCACGGTGACCAGGTCTTGTTCCACACCCAGATGGCCGACCGACATGGCCGAGAACGCCTTGGCGATGCCTTTGTAGATTTCCCAGTCCGAACGCGACTCCCACGCAGGATCAATCGCCGCCGACAGCGGGTGAATGAACGGGTGCATGTCCGAGGTGTTCATGTCGTCTTTTTCGTACCAGGTGGCGGTCGGCAAGACGATGTCGGAATACACGCAAGTCGAGGACATGCGGAAGTCCAGGGTGGTCACCAGGTCCAGCTTGCCGATGGCGCCGTCTTCGACCCATTCGGCCTCGGTTGGCTTGCATTCGGTGCTGTGGCCAATGTCTTCGTTCATCACCCCGTTCTTGGTGCCGAGCAGGTACTTGAGCATGTACTCGTGGCCCTTGCCCGACGAGCCGAGCAGGTTGGAGCGCCAGATAAACATGTTGCGCGGGAAGTTCACCGGGCTGTCCGGCTGCTCGCAGGCAAAGCGCAGGGTGCCGTCCTGCCAGGATTTGACCACGTAGTCTTTGGGGTCCATACCGGCAGCCGCCGCATCACGGCAGATATGCAGCGGGTTGGTATTGAGTTGTGGCGCGCTGGGCAACCAACCGGCGCGTTCGGCACGGATGTTGTAGTCCAGGGCGTGTTCCGGGAACTGCGACTTGTCGGCCAGCGGCGAGAGGATGTCGTGCATGCTCATCTTCTCGTGGCGCCATTGCGAGCTGTGGCCGTAGAAGAAGCTGGTGCCGTTCATCTGGCGTGGCGGACGGTTCCAGTCCAGGCCGAATGCCAGGGGCAGCCAGCCGCATTGCGGACGCAGTTTTTCCTGGCCCACGTAGTGCGCCCAACCGCCGCCGGTCTGGCCGACACAACCGCAGAGCATGAGCATATTGATCAGCCCGCGGTAGTTCATGTCCATGTGGTACCAGTGGTTCATCGCCGCGCCGACGATGATCATCGAGCGACCACGGGTCTTGTCGGCGTTGTCGGCAAACTCACGGGCGATCTGGATGGCCTTCTCGCGGCTGACCCCGGTGATTGCCTCCTGCCAGGCTGGCGTGCCCGGTACGCTGGCGTCGTTGTAGTCCTTGGCCACGTTGTTGCCGCCCAGGCCACGGTCGATGGCCAGGTTGGCCGCCGACAGGTCGAACACCGTCGCCACTTTGGCCACCGTGCCATCGGCCAGGGTCACGCTGTGTACCGGTACCCGGCGAAATTGCACGGCATCGCCGGCCACGTGCTGGAAGTAGTCGTGGGCTTCACCGGCAAAATACGGGAACGCCACTTCGGCGACGTCATCGCCGATCAGGCTCAGTTTCAGGTCGATCTCGCGACCTTCACCGCCTTCTTTGGCCAGGATGTTCCACTTGCCCTTCTCGCCCCAGCGATAGCCGATGGAACCTTGTGGCGAAACCAGCTCGCCGCTTTCGTCGAGGGCGATGGTTTTCCATTCCGGGTTGTTGTCCTGGCCCAGGTTGTCGACCAGGTCCGAGGCGCGCAGGAAGCGGTCCGGCTGGAAGCCTGCACCCGGCGCAAAACCGGTCATCGGCTTGAGCATTACCAGCACCGGCAAGTCGGTATAGCGCTTGGCGTATTCGGTGAAGTAGGCGCTCGGTTTATCCAGGTGAAATTCCTTGAAGATCACATGGTTGAAGGCCTGGGCCAGTGCCGCGTCGGTGCCCTGCTTGGGGTTGAGCCACAGGTCGGTGAGCTTGGCCACTTCCGAATAGTCAGGCGTGATCGCCACGGTCTTGGTGCCCTTGTAGCGCACCTCGGTGAAGAAGTGCGCGTCCGGGGTACGGGTCTGCGGAACGTTGGAACCCCAGGCAATGATGTAGTTGGAGTTGTACCAGTCGGCCGATTCCGGCACGTCGGTCTGCTCGCCCCAGACCATCGGCGAGGCTGGCGGCAGGTCGCAGTACCAGTCATAGAAGCTCAGGCACACACCGCCGATCAGCGACAGGTAACGCGAACCTGCGGCGTAGCTGACCATGGACATGGCCGGGATCGGCGAGAAGCCGACGATGCGGTCCGGGCCATATTGCTTGATGGTGTAGACGTTGGACGCGGCGATGATCTCGTTGACTTCATCCCAGTTGGAACGGATGAAGCCCCCCATGCCACGCTTGCTTTTATAGGAGTCGGCCTTGACCTTGTCCTCGACAATGCTCGCCCAGGCCTCGACCGGCGACAGGGTCAGGCGTGCCTCGCGCCACAGTTTGAGCAATGGCTTGCGGATCTTCGGGTACTTCAGGCGGTTGGCGCTGTAGATGTACCAGCTGTAGCTGGCACCACGGGGGCAGCCGCGCGGCTCGTGGTTGGGCAGGTCGTTACGGGTGCGCGGGTAGTCGGTCTGCTGGGTTTCCCAGGTGATCAGGCCGTTCTTCACGTAGATCTTCCACGAGCACGAGCCGGTGCAGTTCACCCCGTGGGTGGAGCGCACGATCTTGTCGTACTGCCAGCGCGAACGGTAGACGTTTTCCCAGTCGCGGGACTCCTTGCGGGTCTCGCCGTGACCTTCGGAGAACTCGTCTTGCTTGCGATTGAAGAACCGCAGTTGATCCAGTAAATGACTCATGGTGCTTTCCTCTCAGGCTTGCTGCGGGGTTCTGTGCCCCGCCCACGCAAGGTTTGAATTCGGGGTCGACTCAGCAGGGGGTCTCGGCGCCTTTGCGCGCATACCACCACCAGGTCACGACGATGCAGGTCAGGTAGAAGCCGACAAACATGTAGAACGCCATGGCCGGGCTGCCGGTGTAGGCCATGGACGAGCCAAAGGTCTTGGGGATGAAGAACGCACCGAAGGCGCCCATTGCCGAGCTGAAGCCCAGCACTGCTGCCGACTCCTTGCTGGCATCCTTGAGGGCTTGCTCACGCACGGCGGCAGGTTTGCCGGCGCTGGCCTTTTCATGCTGGGTGCGGAAGATCACCGGGATCATGCGGAAGGTGGAGCCATTGCCGATGCCGGTGGTGATGAACAGCAGCATGAACATGCCGAGGAAGCCGTAGAAGCTGCCGCCCTCGCCGTTCAGGGGCAAAAAGTGCAGGACGCCGAACACCATCACGATCATCAGCACGAAGTTCCACAAGGTCACCCGCGCACCGCCCAGTTTGTCGGCCAGCCAGCCACCCAATGGGCGTACCAGGGCACCTACCAGCGGGCCGAGGAAGGCGAATTTCAAGGCGTTGACGTCTGGGAACGAGGTCTTGATCAGCATCGGGAAGGCGGCCGAGAAGCCAATGAACGAGCCGAAGGTGGCCAGGTACAACCAGCACATCAGCCAGTTGTGCTTGCGCTTGAAGATCACCGCCTGCTCGCTGAACGAAGCGCGGGCGCTGGACAGGTCATTCATGCCGAACCAGGCAAACAGGGTCACGGTGATGATGAACGGTACCCAGATAAACCCGGCGTTCTGCAGCCACAACTGGCTGCCGTCTTCCAGGGTCTGGGGCTGGCCGCCAATCAGGCCGAACACACCGAAGGTAATCACCAGCGGCACGCAGAACTGCATCACCGACACCCCCAGGTTACCCAGGCCGGCGTTCAGGCCCAGGGCAGTGCCTTGCTGGGACTTGGGATAGAAGAAGCTGATGTTGGACATGCTCGAGGCGAAGTTGCCGCCACCGAAGCCGCACAGCAGCGCGATCAATACAAACACGCTGTAGGAGGTGCTCGGGTCTTGTACCGCGAAGCCCATCCACAGTGATGGAATCAGCAGCGACGCAGTGCTCAGGGCCGTCCAGCGGCGGCCACCGAAGATCGGCACCATGAACGAATAGAACACGCGCAAGGTGGCGCCAGACAGGCCGGGCAATGCCGCCAGCCAGAACAGCTGGTCAGTGGTGAAGCTGAAGCCGATGGCGTTCAGGCGCACGATCACCGTGCTCCACACCATCCACACGGCGAAGGCCAACAGCAGCGCCGGGATCGAGATCCACAGGTTGCGGGTCGCGGTCTGCTTGCCGCTGGCGCCCCAGAACGCCGGGTCTTCAGGGCGCCAGTCGTGGATCACCGGGCCCGAGTTGGGCTTTTGCGCGATAGTCATGCGGATTCTCCTTGGAGAGGCTGGGCCGCCGCTTTACCAAGCAGCGGTTGCTTGCGGATTTCGCTGAAGTACATCCAGGTCAGGGATACCCAGACCACGCCGTACATCAACATGAAGCAGGAGGAGCGCACGCCGGTGAGGTCCACCAGGGCGCCGAACATGATTGGCAGGACAAAGCCGCCAAGGCCGCCCGCCAGGCCGACGATGCCGGACACCGCGCCCATGTTTTGCGGATAGTCATTGGCGATGTACTTGAACACCGAGGCCTTGCCGAAGGCGAAGGCGATGCCCATCACAAACAGCAGCACGGTGAACAGGGTGGCGTTGAGGCCGATATGGAAGTCCAGCGGGCCATTGACGGTTTGCACCTGCAACTGGGTCTGCGGGTAGCTGAGCAGGAACAGGCAGATCCAGCTGACCCACAGCACCCACCAGGTCACGCTCTGTGCGCCCCAGCGGTCGGACATCCAGCCGCCCACAGCGCGCAGCACGCCACCGGGCAGGGAAAAGCACGCGGCCAACAGCGCGGCGCTTTGCAGGCTGAAGCCGTATTCCTGCACGTAGTACTTGGTCGCCCACAGCGCCAGGGCCACGTAGCCGCCGAACACAATCGAGTAGTACTGGCAGTAGCGCCACACGGCCGGGTCCTTGAGACACAGCAGTTGCTCGCGCAAGGTCGCGCCACCGGCACTGCGGTGGGCCTTGTTCTCGCTGGTGAGGAACCAGAACAGCAGCGCGGTGATAAACAGGATCGCGCTGAACACTTTCGGCACCAGGTGCCAGGTCCCCAGGGCAATCAGGGCCGGCGCCAGAAACTTGGTGACTGCAGCCCCCGCGTTGCCGGCGCCGAACACGCCCATGGCAAAGCCCTGGTTGTCTTTGTCGAACCACTTGGCGACGTAGGCGATACCCACCGAGAACGAGCCGCCGGCCAGGCCGACAAACAGCCCCAGCACAAGGAATTGCCAGAAAGCGGTGGCGTAGGTGATCAAGTACAGCGGCAGCACGCAGGTGAGCATCAAGACAAAGAACACGATGCGCCCGCCGAAGCGGTCAGTCAGCAGGCCCAGGGGCAGGCGCACCAGGGAGCCGGTCAGTACCGGGGTGGCGGCCAGCAGGCCGAACTGGGTTTCGTTGAGTTGCAGCAGCTCTTTGATCGGCACGCCGAGGACGGCGAACATCATCCAGACCATAAAGCACACGGTGAAGGCCAGTGTACTCATGCCCAGCACCAGGCCCTGTCTTACACGGGGTTGAGTCACGGTTTGCGCTCCCAGAAGTGATTCCATGAGCGCAGGTTAGGGGCGAGGCCCTCCAGGAACTTGACCCAGATCAACGTCCGCCTGGGGGGTATTGGCCTATGCTTATCCCGTCTACCTCTAAGGAGGTAGGCCCAATAACAAGAGAAAGTCTTTATTTATCAATGGATTGATCTCTTGTGCCGGCTTTTTCCCGTGGGAGGGTCCGCCGGCAACTCTTTAGAGGTAGTGCGCCAGGGAATGCACAATTCAATGCTGTTTCCCGTGCCAGGTGCCGTCATGCTGCTGTTCTTACCCCTTCGATTACGCCGTGATGTTTAACTGGCTGCGCAGCTCCCTGCCCGCACGCGCCGGTGTCGCGGTGATCCTGATTGCAATCCTGGCCCTGGCCAGTTCCCTGAGCGCCGGGCTGATCGCCTGGTTCAGCCAGGGCGATGGCGCGGCCATCAACACCGCAGGCTCGGTGCGCATGGAGACCTACCACCTGAGCTGGAAGCTCGCCGACCATGCCCCCGCCAACGAGATCCAGGCCATCACTCAAAGCCTGCAACGGCGCCTCGACAGCCAGTCGCTGAAAGCGGTACTGGAAGACGGCCCCCACAGCGCCTTGCAACAGAGCTACCGGCAGATCCAGCAACACTGGAACCAGGAGCTGCGCCCGGCCATCGAGCGCGACGACGGCGCCCTCTTCCGCGAACGCGCGCCGGCCTTTGTCGAGCAACTGAACCAGTTCGTCAGCCTGTTGCAGCAACAGAGCGAGCACAAACAAGGCTGGCAACAGTTGATCCAGGGCCTGGCGCTGTTCAGCACGCTGATCATCCTGCTGCTTGGGCTGTATGAATTGCAGTACGGCGTGGTCACCCCCTTGAAGGAACTGGTGGACGCCACCCGGCGCTTTCGTGAGGGGGATTACCAGACCCGGGTCAATCACCGCTCCCAGGATGAGCTGGGGCAGTTGGCCCTGAGCTTCAACACCCTGGCCGAAACCATCGAGCAGTCCCACCGCACCCTGGAAAGCCAGGTGCAGCAAAAAACCCTCAACTTGCAACAGGCCAACGCCGCCCTAGAATTGCTCTACGAGAGCAGTCGCAGCCTGGCCACGCGCCTGGCCAACGCCGAAGGTCTCGACGAGTTGATCCGGCGCTTCCAGAAACGCCTGCCGGGCCTGCGCCTGTCGCTGTGCCTGCAAGGGCACTTCCTCGCCCCGGCGCAACAGATGCTCGCGCTGCACGGCGGCAACAGCCGCAACGTCTGCGCCATTGGCGATTGCGCCACCTGCGAGCGCCATCACGTGGCCCCGCCCCAGGTGTTCAGCATCAGCAACCAGGGCGCGGAACTGGGCGAACTCAAGGCGCACTTTGTCGACGGCCATGCGCCCCAGGCCTGGGAGCAACAACTGATCCAGGCCCTGGCCAACCTGATCGGCACCTCGCTGTCCCTCAAACGCCAGCGCGAGCAGGACCACCGCCTGCTGCTGCTCGACGAACGCACCATCATCGCCCGCGAACTGCATGATTCCCTGGCCCAGGCCCTGTCCTATATGAAGCTGCAAGTCAGCCGCATGCAGACCCTGCTGCGCCGCGACGAACCCAAGGCCACCCTGGAAACCGTCACCGGCGAACTGCGCGAAGGCCTGAACAATGCCTATCGGCAACTGCGGGAGCTGCTCACCACCTTCCGCCTGCAAATTCACGATGCCGGGCTGGTCCAGGAGCTAAAAGACACCGCCGAGGAATTCTCCCGGCGTGGCGAGTTCCAGGTACACCTGCACGTGGATGCCCTGGCCTTCCAGCTGTCGGCCAGTGAACAGATCCACCTGTTGCAGGTGACCCGCGAAGCCCTGTCCAACTGCCTGCGCCATGCCCATGCCGAGAATGCCTGGCTGCAACTGCGCCAGCATGGCGAAACCGTCAGCCTGAGCATTGAAGACGATGGCCGCGGCTTCAGCGAGCCGGTGGACCAACGTGAACACCACGGCCTGACCATCATGGACGAACGCGCCCGCAGCCTGCACGGCCAGCTGGACATTTCCTCCCGCGAGCCCCAGGGCACCCGGGTGCACTTGCTGTTTCGCCCGGAATTTCTCGGGCCCTCCCTACAAGAAGGTAGCTTGTCATGAACACGGCGCTCATCAACCCATCAGTCCGCCACCGCATCCTGCTTGTCGACGACCATCCGATGATGCGCCACGGCATGCGCCAGATGCTCGAACTGGAAGATGACCTGCACGTGGTGGGCGAAGCCGGCAATGGCGAAGAAGCCCTGGGCCTGATCGAATCGCTGCAACCGGACCTGGTGCTGCTGGACAACAACATGCCGCAGATGAACGGCCTGGAAACCCTGCGCCGCCTGCGGGCCATGGCCTATGGCGGCAAGGTCTTGCTGTTTACCGTGTCCGATGCCGAAGACGACATCCGCGACGCCCTGCGCCTGGATGCCAATGGGTATCTGCTCAAGGACATGGAGCCGGAGTTGCTGATCCAGTACATCCGCGATGCCCTGCACGGCGCCCTGGTGATCAGCCCCGGCCTGACCCGGGTGCTGGCCCAGGCCCTGCGCTCGCCCCAGCCCCATGCGGCGGTGGAACTGACCGAGCGCGAGCGGCAGGTGTTGAAGACCATTGCCGGGGGGTATAGCAATAAGGTGATCGGGCACAAACTGGGGATTACCGAGGGCACGGTGAAGGTGCATGTGAAGAACTTGCTGCACAAGCTGGGGTTACGCTCGCGGGTGGAAGCGGCGGTGTGGGCGATGGAGCATTTGCGTCAGGCTGGTTAGGGACTGATGTACCGCCATCGCAACAACGGATCTGTACCCCACCCCAAACATGGCCATCGCCAGCCACCCAACGGCGACAGTCAGTTACGTCACCGCACTTTCACCGTCAACGCCCCCACACTCGCCAGGACAATCACCGTCCCCACAATCACCATCACCGAAGGCCGCTGCGCCAATATCACCCACGCCATCAGCATCGCCACCGGCGGTATGAGATAAAGCGCAATCGCTGCCCGACTGACCTGGCTATGCGTCAGTACATAAGCCCAGGCCAGGTACGCCAGCGCACTGGGAAAGATGCCCAGCACCAGCACTGCCAGGTTCACCGACACCGAGGCCTGGGCCAACTCCGCCGGCAGCCCTGGTAGATACACCAGCAGCAACGCCGTACCTGACCAGAGGGTGAAACACACCAGGGTCAGCCCGTCGTAATGCTGGGAATAACGCTTTTGCAGAGCGAAATACAGGCTCCAGGACGCCGCCGCCAGCAGGATCAACAACCCATGCCCATCCAGCTCGCCCAAGCCGCGATCCCCTACCGCCACGACTCCGGCGCCGAGCAGGCCGCCGAGCACACAGCCCCACTGCCAGGCCCCGAGCCGCTCCTTGAACAGCGTGCTGGCAAGTAACGCGCTGAACAAGGGCGTGGATTGCGCCAGGACGCTGGCAGCGCCGGCACTCACACCGCGCTGGCCGTAGTTGAGGGCGATGTGGTGCAGCGTCACGGCAAACAATCCCAGCACCGCAAACAAAGGCAAATCCCGCAGTCTGGGCCGGGAAATCCCCTTGATCCAGGCCACACCGGCCATGAACCCGGAGGCGATCAAAAAACGCAACAACGCCAGGTTATCGGGCGCATAAGCTTGCAACGCGATATGGATGCCGATCGGCGAATACGCCCAGCAGAGAATGACGAAGAGTGTTGCCAGGATAATTTTTGCACGGGGCATGAGCGTTCTCAGGGACGTGGCAGCACACAGGCACTGCCTGGCAAAAGTATGAGAAACCCCAGCCCCGGAAAAAAGTGACTTAAACTGAGCCCACTCTTCACTCCAGGTGAACCATGGAACTGTCCCAACTGCGCATGTTCAAGGCGGTCTACGAACTGGGCAGCATCGCCCGTGCGGCGCAGCAGCTGCATTGCGTGCCGTCCAATATCACCGCAAGGCTCAAGTCCCTCGAGCAGGAACTCGGCGTCGCGCTGTTTGTGCGCGAGGGCCGGGGTCTGCGGGTCAGCCCCGCCGGCGAAGTGTTTATCGAATATGCGACGAAAATCCTCGACCTGACCGAAGCCTCCCGGCGTGCCGTGGCCCCCGGTGGCACGCCCCATGGGCGACTGCGCATCGGTGCTATCGAGTCCAGTGCAACCGGGCGCTTGCCACAGCTGCTGGCGCGTTATCACGCGTTGTACCCCCAAGTGTCGCTGGAGTTGAGCACCGGCACCTGGTCGCAGTTGCTCGATGATATCCAGCACCATCGGCTGGACGCGGCGATTGTCGCCGTGGATGTGCAACGCCCGGGGCTGGAAAGCGCGGTGCTGTACAGCGAAGACCTGATACTGATTGCCCCCACGTCGCTGGGCCCGGTGCGCAGCGTCGCGGACCTGCAGGGCCTGACCCTGTTTATGTGGCCCTCAGGTTGCCCCTATCGCCTGGCGCTGGAGCAGTGGTTGTCTCGCCACGACCAGGTCTGCCCCATCGTCAGCATCGCCAGCTACGGCACGATTGT
Organism: Pseudomonas sp. FP818; assembly: GCF_030687335.1. Lineage (NCBI taxonomy): Bacteria > Pseudomonadati > Pseudomonadota > Gammaproteobacteria > Pseudomonadales > Pseudomonadaceae > Pseudomonas > Pseudomonas sp. FP818. The sequence goes on from NZ_CP117427.1 coordinate 3,179,211, forward strand.
CGGTTGTGTCAGTGCTGGCAGCGGCGCCGCGCTGGTGCCTCGGGGGATCTACGAGCAATACCGCCAGGGTGCCAACTGGCAAGGCCATGAGTTCGCGGAACTGACGCACATCGACAACCGGTTTTACTGGCACGCCCATGCTGGTTGTCACCCGGCCCGGGATGCATTTTCGGCACTGCTGCGCGAACACTCCCTCTACGGGGCTACCTCCAACGAGGCATAGGCCCCGCCGGCCGCACGCCCTACCATGGGCGGGAGCGGAGGTACGCCATGTTGACCCACCCATCCATCGTCTTAACCCTGCGCCGGCATCATCTGTTCAGTCCGTTGCCGGAGAAGATCTTCCAGGACGTCTGCACCCTGGCCAACCTCAAGCGTCTGCCCGGGCATGTGACCCTGATGCACCAGGGCGACCCTGCCGATCGGTTTTTCCTGCTGGTCAGCGGCCAGGTCAAGTTGCACCGGGTCACCGGCGAAGGCCAGGAGCACTTGGTGGAGGTTATCCGCCCCGGCCAGACCTTTGCCGAAGCGCTGTTGTTCAGCCAGGCCAAGGCGTACCCGGTGAGTGCCACGGCGCTCAAGGACAGCGTGCTGGTGAGCATCGAGGGCCATCATTACCGCAAGGCCCTGGAGGACCAGCCGCAGATCTGCCTGGCGATCCTCGGCACGATGAGCATCCACCTGCATCAACGCCTGAAGGACATCGACACCCTGAGCCTGGCCAACGCCAGCCGCCGGGTCATCAGCTTCCTGATCCAGGAGCGCGATCTGGCCAGTGGCGATGTAGTGCTGCAAGTGCCCAAGCGCCTGGTGGCCTCCAAACTGGGGATTCAGCCAGAAACGTTTTCGCGGATTCTGCATCGGCTGGTGGACGCCGGGCTGATTGAAGTGCAACGGCGCACCATCCGCATTATGTGCGAGGAGCAATTGATGACCTATCAGGCCGGCTGACTTAGAATCGACGGCATTCTTCGCCCGCCTTCCTGACACGAGCGCCCCCATGAGCTTTGATTTCGACACGATCCACCCTCGCCTCGGCACCGGCAGTACCAAGTGGAGCCGTTACCCAGAAGATGTCTTGCCGATGTGGATTGCCGACATGGATATCGCCGCGCCACCGGCGATCCTCAAGGCCCTGCACGCACGCCTGGACCAGCAGATGCTCGGCTACAGCGTCGCCCGGCCAGAAGTGCGCGAAGCGATCATCCACGACCTGTGGGACAAGTACGCCTGGCGCGTGCAGCCCGATGAACTGTTGTTCCTGCCGGGCGTCGAGCCCGGTTTCAACATGGCTCTGCACGCCTTTGTCCAGCCAGGCCAGTCGGTGGTGTTGCAAACCCCCAACTATGCGCCGCTGCGCCATGCCGCGGGCAACTGGAACCTGCCCAAGATCGAAGTGCCCTTCGAACTGAACGACCAGGGCGAATACCTCACCCCCCTGCCCGCTTTGCGCCAGGCCTTGAAAGGCGCCGGTGCGTTGCTGTTGAGCAACCCCCACAACCCACTGGGCAAGGTGTTCCCCCGCGAGGAGCTGCTGGCCGTGGCCAACGCCTGCCTGGATCAGGGCACGCTGATTATCTCTGACGAAATCCATGCCGAGCTGTGCTTTGACGGGCGCCGGCATATCCCCATCGCGTCGCTGAGCGCAGAAATCGCCCGCCGCACCATTACCCTGATGTCAGCCAGCAAGGCCTACAACGTCGCCGGCCTGAAGACCTGCTTTGCCATTGTCCAGGACCCGCTTATCCGCGAACGCTTCAACAAGGCGCGCTGCGGCATGGTCGACAGCGTCAGCCCCCTGGGCCTGGAAGCCACCTGGGCGGCCTATAGCCAATGTGATGAATGGTTGAAAGCGTTGGTGGCGTACCTGCAAGACAACCGCGACTACCTGCTGGATGCCGTACAAAAACACCTGCCCGGCGTGGTCATGCATGCCCCGCAAGGCACCTACCTGGCCTGGCTGGATTGCAGCGCACTGGGCCTGGACGACCCACAGCGGTTTTTCCTGGAACAGGCCAAGGTGGGTTTGAGTGCAGGTGTGGAGTTTGGCGATGACAGCCAGCAGTTCGTGCGCTTGAACTTCGGCTGCCCGCGGGCGTTGCTCGAAGAAGGTATTTCACGCCTGGAACGTGCGCTGAAAACCTTGTAAGCGCCGGCTTGCCGACGCCTGCAAGGGCTGGACTCAGAGCTTGGCGATGGACACTTCGGTGGATTTGACGAAGGCAATCACTTCGCTGCCCACCTTCAACTCCAGGTCGCGCACCGAGCGGGTGGTGATCACCGAAGTGACGATTCCGGACGCCGTCTGCACGTCGATTTCGGACACCACTTCGCCGAGCAGGATCTCCTTGATCACGCCCTTGAACTGGTTGCGCACGTTGATCGCTTTGATGGTCATGTGGGTTTTCCTTTCAATGTTGGGTCAATCCGCACGAATGCGCAGGCCTTTAAAATGCGCCCTCCGCACCAACAATAAAAGGAATAAATAACTATTTATTTATTCCTTTTTTGAATATTAAAAACCCACTGTTGCCGACACCAGCCACGTCCGCGGCGTCGACAGTGTCAGGCCCGGCGCGCTGTCGCTGGAGGTCGCGGCCGACGCCCAGTAAGTGGTGTCCAGCACATTCTCCACGGTCGCGCGCAGGGTCACCGGGTTTTCCTTGACCTTGAAGGTGTAGCGCGCGCCCAGGTCATAGCGTTCCCAATTGTCGATTTTCTGCTGGTTGGCCGCATCCAGGTACTGCGCGCCGGTATGGATCGCACGGGCGGTCAGGGTCACGCCTTGCAGGCGTGGGATATCCCATTCGGCGCCCAGGTTGACGTTGGCAATCGGCGCACCGGTGCCGCGCTTGCCGTCGGTCAGGCCCTGGGCGGTCTTGGTCTGTTCGCTGTCGAGCAGCATCACCCCACCGAGCAGGCGCACGCCCGTCAGGGGCTCGCCAAACACGTTCAGTTCCACACCCTGGTTGCGCAATTCGCCGTTGGGCTTGAAGAAACCCTGGCTGTCGATGCCATAGGCCGGCTGCTTGATCCGGAACACGCTGGCGCTCATGCCGAAGCTGCCCATGTCGTACTTGGCGCCGACTTCCACCTGCTTGCTCTTGGTCGGTGGGAAGATCGCGTTTTCATTGCGCACCCCGCTCGATGGCGCGGTCTCGCCCTGGCTCAAGCCTTCCATGTAGTTGGTGTACAGGGACAACTGATCGGTGACTTTCACCACTAGGCCCAGGGCCGGCGAGGTAGCTTGTTCGTCGTACTCCGGCTGATCCTTGATGCCATTGCTCCAGGAGGTGACCTGGACCTTTTGCAGGCGGGCGCCGAGGGTCAGCAGCACCCGTTCATCAAAAAACGCCAGGGTGTCGGCCAGGGCCAGGCTGGTGAAACGGTTTTCGGTGTGGGTGCTGGTGTCCCAGCGCACGGCCTTGCCTGGGTGGGGCAAAACCACCGGGTTGTAGAGGTTGCTCTTGCCGGGGGTGTAGCGCTCGCCGGCATTGTCGAAATCCATATTGAACTGATTGAGGCTGACATTGAGGGTGTGCCCTACCGGGCCGGTGTCGAACCAACTGCGCGCGCCGACGGTGACGGTCTTGACGTCTTCGTCGCGACGGAAGCTGCGCGGCACCACGGTGAAGTCGCCATTGCTCTGGGTTGCCTGCACGCCGTGGCGCAGGAAGTCGTAGTTGCCTTTGCGCGCCCCGGCTGCGGCATAGACCATCAATGAATCGCTGACATCAAACTCGCCACGCACCGCGCCAAAGGTGTCTTTGGTATGGGAGTAGGTCCAGGACTGGGCGAAGTTGTCACGGATGTCCTTGGCCTTGGGCATCACGCTACCCTTGGCGATTTCCACGCGCTCCTGAGGTGCGTCGCCGGTGCGTTCCTGGCGCCCGAGGTCGAGGGACAGGCGCACCCGCTCCTTGCGGTAGTCGAGGCCGATCACTGTCATTTCACGGTCCACCTCCTGGTGATCCCATTCGGTATCGCCGGACTGCTTCACGCCATTGAAGCGCACGCCAAACTGCTGCTCATCGCCAAACCGCCGACCGATATCCACCGCCCCCCCGAACTGCCCGGCCGAGGCATAGCTGCCGGTGAACTCGGTGAGCGGTGTGTCGCCGGCGCGCTTGGGCTCGATATTGATCCCGCCACCGACGCTGCCCCGAGGCGCGATGCCACCGAGCAAGGCGCCGGGGCCCTTGAGGATATCGACGCGCTCGACCATTTCCATGTCGATGGCGTAGGTCGGCAGCACGCCATACAGGCCGCCGTAGGACACATCACTGTTGAACAGGCTGAAACCGCGCACCGAGAACTGCTCGAAACGCCCGCCGGCCGGGTTGGTGATGCGCACCGAAGGATCGCTGGCAACCATCTCGCCGAGGGTCCGCGCCTGCAGGTTTTTCACTGCCTTGGAGGTATAGGACGTGAGGTTGAACGGCGTATCCATAAAGTCGCCGTCGCCGAGCATGCCCTGCGCACCTTTGCGCGTGACCTGGTCACCGGCGTAGGTTTCGGCGACGGGTGTGTTCGCGGCCCCGAGAATCGAGGTGGCTGGCAACTGGTAGGTACCGCCCTGCGGCGCGGGGATCAAGGTGTAGGCACGCTCACCCACCGCCTGCAATTGCAGGCCCGAGCCCTGCAGCAGACGCGCGAAGCCTTCCTCGACGGCAAACTCACCGGAGATCCCGGCGCTTTGCCGGCCACTGACCAGGGCCGGATCGACCGACAGATTGACCCCGGCCAGCCCGGCAAAGCGGGTCAACGCACTGCCCAGGGTGCCGGCCGGCACCTGATAACTGCGTCGGGCCGCGTCCTCGGCCCAGCTCACAGGAACAAACAACGGACTGGCACTCAGGCTCAGCACCAAACTCAGGCGCAACAATGATGGCGGGACGACGGGCATTAAAAGGCTCTCTGTTTTCGTTCACTTGCCTTGGATGACAGGCGAGCCGAAAAAAAGGGCCACGGTCTTGCGAACTGGCCGATAAAAAGGTGGGAAAGGGCTTGTGTGGGAGTGGGCTTGCCCGCTCCCCCATGGGATCTGCCGGGACAATAAGATCGCGATCAGCCCAGGGTTTTGCGCGGCTGCAGCGTGACCCAATAGCGTGTGCGGAACTGCACCTGCAGCCCATGAGTGGTGGCCAACAGGCTGAGGATGGAGTCGGTGTCGTCCAGGCGGAAACTGCCGGTGACGCGCAAGGTTTCCAGGCTCGGGTCCCAGCGCAGGACGCCCGGGCGGTAGCGATCCAGTTCGCGCAGGAAGTCACCCAGCGCCTGGTTCTGCGCCGTCAGTACACCGTCGCGCCACCCCAGTTGCTGCACGTCGAACGGCATCGGCGCACCCAGCCCCACAGGTTGCAGCCGTATTTGTTGCCCACCTTGCACCCAGGCAGCACGCCCGTGCCCGTCGAGTACTTGTACCCGGCCCTTGAGTACCGACACCAGGCAAGCATCCGCCAACTGGCGCACGCAGACCACGGCCTGGCTGGCGATAACCTGGCCATAACGGTTGTGTACGTTCAGCGCCGCCGTACCGGGTACAGTCAGCGCCATCTCCCCTTCGACCAGGGTCAGGCGCCGCGCAGCGAGGTCCACATCCACCGCGCTGGCGGTGTTCAGTTGCAGGGTGCTGCCATCGACCAGCGGCACGCGCTTGCGCTCGCCAGTGGCGGTATGCAGGTCGGCACGCCATACGTCGAGGGGTAACTGGCGACTGAGCAACCAGGCCGCCGGCACCAGCGCAGCCACGCCCAGGGCACGCTTGAGCACGGCGCGCCGGCCCGGTTGCGGGCGGTCGAGGCTGGCCATGGCCAGGGAGGATGGCAAGTCGGCAAAGCGCTGGCGCAGCAGTTGCGCTTTTTGCCAGGCCTGTTCGTGCTGGGGATGGCTGTCGCGCCATTGTTGCAAGCCGGCATGGTCGCGCTCGCCAGCGGTGCCGGATTCCAACAGCGCCAGCCAGTGCGCCGCGGCCCGGGCCACATCCGCTGGGGTACGGCTCACAGTTCCACCAGCAGGCAATGTTCGTAGGCCTGGGCCATATAGCGCTTGACCGTGCGCTCCGAGACCTTGAGACGCTCGGCAATCTCCCGGTAGCCCAGGCCTTCGAGCTGGCTCCAGAGAAACGCCCGGCGCACCACCGGCGCCAGACCGTCAAGCAATTCATCCAGGGCCTGCAGGGTTTCCAGTAGCAACCAGCGTTGCTCCGGCGACGGCACGCACTCTTCAGGCAGGCGTGCCAAGGCATTCAGATACGCCTGCTCCAGGCTGCGGCGCTGGTGGAAATTGACCAGCAGGCGCTTGCCCACCGTCACCAGATAGGCCCGTGGTTCCTGCAATTGCGCCACTGGCTGGGCGCTGGCCAGCACCCGCAGGAAGGTGTCCTGGCTCAGGTCGGCGGCATCCCAGGCGTTGCCCAGGCGCCGGCGCAACCAGCTTTCCAGCCAGCTGCGATGGTCGCGGTACAAGGTGCTCAGGCTGGGTTCTGCGGCGGTCGTTGGCAATACGGCATCATTCATGGCAAGCGAACCCTGGGCGGCGCGAGTGAGTCTCAAATGAGATTCATTCTATTTAATATCCCTGCGCCACACCATGATCTTTTTACCGGGCAGACCGCCGGCTCTCCTTGAAGTCTTTGCCCCCTCCCAGGAGGTCCATCAACGCATCACGACCATCCCTGCCAGCAGCACCACCGGCCACGCCAACATCGCCGCCCGCCATCCCCAAGGCGCATGTCGCAATTCCATAAACCCATCGGCAATCACCCAAGCCTTGGCCACCGCTGCCAACACCACCAGCCACCACCAGCCCGCCGCACCGGACATGACGGTGCCCACGCTCAGCAGCACCAGCCCGGCCCAGCACGCCAGCAACTTCACAACACGTACACCAACGGAAACAGCACCACCCACACCAGATCCACCATATGCCAGTACAACACCCCGGACTCGAACCCCGACTGACGCCCCAGACCATAGGCCCGGCGCCAGCAGCGCAACGCCAACCACGCCAGGATCACCATGCCCAACAGCACATGCAGAAAATGAAACCCGGTCAAAATCCAGTACAGGGTAAAGAACGTGCTGCGCTCCAGGCCCAGACCGGCCGCAGCCAGGTGCCCGTACTCGCCAAGTTTGATCCACACATAAACCGCCGCCACCGCCAGTCCCAACGCCAATAACCCACCTGCCCGCCGTGGGCGACCTGCAATGACCTGTTGCTGTGCCAACGCGGCGAGTAGGCCGGCCGTCAGCAGGCTGAGGGTCATCGCCAGGCCGGTGGAGGTATCCAACTGTGCGCGGCCCTCGGCAAAGACCTCGGGCCGCAGCGTCTGGGTCACGGCAAAGGCGAGGATCAGAATCGCAAACACCGAGAGTTCGGCGAGGATAAAGAACCACATCGCCAAATCACCCGGCAGCCGCCGCTCAACTGAAATGAACATCAACCACGTCCATCAGGGCCGCGACGGTTTGCGGGTCGTCGCTCAGCGCTTCCGCCAGGCAGGCCATGCAGGCTTCGCGCGGGAGCATGCCAGCGGCAATCAGGCGGGCGGTGAAGATCAGCAAGCGCGTGGACGCCACTTCTTCCAGGTCATGCTGGTCCAGCCGGCGCAAGGCCTGCCCCAGGCGCACCACCTGGGCCGCCAAGGCGCCATCCACCTGGGCTTCGCGGGCGACGATGCGCTCTTCTTCGGCTGTCGCGGGATAACCAAAGCGCATCGCCACAAACCGCTGGCGGGTGCTGGGTTTCATTCCTTTGAGCAGGTTCTGGTAACCGGGGTTGTAGGACACCACCAACATGAACGACGGCGGCGCCTTGAGGACTTCGCCCGTGCGTTCCAGGAACAGCTCGCGACGGTCATCGGCCACCGGGTGCAGGACCACGGCGGTGTCTTGCCGTGCCTCGACCACTTCGTCCAAGTAGCAAATGCCCCCTTCACGCACTGCGCGGGTCAACGGGCCGTCCTGCCACCAGGTGCCCTGGGCGCCGATCAGGTGGCGGCCGATCAGGTCGGCGGCGCTGAGGTCGTCGTGACAGGCCACGGTATACAGCGGCAATTGCAGACGGTGGGCCATGTGCTGGACGAAGCGGGTCTTGCCGCAGCCGGTGGGGCCCTTGATCAGCACCGGCATGCGGTGACGCCAGGCGTGCTCGAACAACTCATGTTCGTTGTTGACGGCTTGGTAGAAGGGTTCGGTCATAGCGCACCTTGCATGGACAGCGGGTTTGGCAGCCACGCTACGGGGGCCTGCGACAACCTGGCAAGCCGTACTCAGGGCAAACTTGATCGCCGTCAAGCGGTCATTCACCCGCCGCGACATAGTCTCTGCTGGCACTAAGAACCTGCGCTCTACCCAGATCGCAAAGGTCTTGCCTGAGGAGATATGGAATGCTGACTCGCAACAAAACACCCTTCGTACTGACGCTGGCCAGGCTCAGCTGCGCGCTGGCCCTGGCCCTCTCAACACAGGCCTTCGCCGCGGCTCCCGCGCCGGCTGCAGCCATGGTCAAGAGCCCTGGCGCACCGGACTTGAGCCAAGCCGAGTTCGATGCCTCGAAGCAGATTTACTTCGAGCGCTGCGCCGGTTGCCATGGTGTGTTGCGCAAAGGCGCCACCGGCAAGCCGCTGACCCCGGACATCACCCAGGCCCGGGGCCAGGCGTATCTGGAAGCCCTGATCACCTACGGTTCCCCCGCCGGCATGCCGAACTGGGGTACCTCCAATGCGCTGACCAAGGCGCAGATCACCAGCATGGCGACCTTCATCCAGCACACCGCGCCCACCCCACCGGAATGGGGCATGGCCGAGACGCTCAAGACCTGGAAGCTGCTGGTCAAACCCGAAGACCGTCCGAAGAAGCAGCTCAACCAGCTGAACCTGGAAAACCTGTTCTCCGTGACCCTGCGTGACGACGGCAAAATCGCCCTGATCGACGGCGACAGCAAGAAAATCGTCAAGCTCATCGACACCGGCTACGCCGTGCACATCTCGCGGATTTCCGCTTCGGGCCGCTACCTGCTGGTGATCGGCCGTGACGCCAAGATCGACATGATCGACCTGTGGCCTGCCGAGCCGACCAAAGTCGCCGAGATCAAGGTGGGCATCGAGGCCCGTTCGGTGGAGACCTCCAAGTTCAAAGGCTATGAAGACAAGTACGCGATTGCCGGTTCCTACTGGCCGCCGCAGTTCACCATCATGGACGGCGAGACCCTGGAGCCCAAGCAGATCGTTTCGACCCGCGGCATGACCGTGGACAAGCAGGAATACCACCCGGAACCACGGGTGGCGGCGATCATCGCGTCCCACGAATGGCCCGAGTTCATCGTCAACGTCAAAGAAACCGGCAAGGTCATGCTGGTCAATTACCAAGACATCAAAAACCTCACCATCACCACCATCGACGCCGCGCCCTTCCTGCACGACGGCGGCTGGGACAGCACCCATCGCTACTTCATGACGGCGGCGAACAACTCCAACAAGGTTGCAGTGATTGACTCCAAGGAGCGCAAGCTCACCGCTCTGGTGGATGTCGGCAAGACCCCGCACCCCGGCCGTGGCGCCAACTTTGTACACCCGCAATACGGTCCGGTGTGGGCCACCAGTCACTTGGGTGACGGTGGGGTTTCGGTGATCGGCACCGACCCGGTCAAGCACCCGCAGTACGCCTGGAAGCAAGTGACCTCGCTCAACGGCCAGGGCGGTGGCTCGCTGTTTATCAAGACCCACCCCAACTCGCGGCACCTGTATGTCGACACCACGCTCAACCCCCACACCAAGCTCAGCCAGTCGGTCGCGGTGTTCAACATCGACAAGCTCGACGCTGGCTACACCGTACTGCCGATTGCCGAATGGTCGGGCATCAAGCAAGGCGCCCTGCGCGTGGTGCAGCCGGAATACAACAAGGCAGGCGATGAAGTGTGGTTCTCGGTGTGGAACGGCCAGGAAGAGGAGTCGGCGCTGGTGGTGGTCGATGACAAGACCCTCAAGCTCAAGAACGTGATCCGGGACAAGCGCCTGATTACCCCGACCGGCAAGTTCAACGTCTACAACACCCAATTCGACATTTATTGAGCTTCATCAACAAGAGGCAAACCAATGAAAAATATCCTGCTTGCACTGGCGACCCTGGGCGCGGCCCTGAGCCTGTCCACCGCAATGGCCGATGACGGCGCGGCGCTGTTCAAGAGCAAACCCTGTGCCGCCTGCCACACCATCGACAGCAAGATGGTGGGCCCGGCGCTCAAGGAAGTGGCGGCAAAAAATGCCGGCGTCAAGGACGCTGACAAAACCTTGGCCAGCCACATCAAGAACGGCACCCAGGGTAACTGGGGACCGATTCCGATGCCGGCCAACCCCGTCACGGATGCCGAAGCCCTGACCCTCGCCCAATGGGTGTTGAGTCTGAAATAAGCACAAGGAGCGCGCCATGCAAATCTCGATGATCGGTTCGGCCATGGCGCTGCTCTTTCTCATTCCTGCGCCGGTGCACGGAGCACCGGCGCCTGCGCGCCAGGTCCAACTGGAACACCTGTTGACCCAGGACTGTGGCGCCTGCCACGGCCTGCACCTGACCGGTGGCCTGGGCCCGGCCCTGACCCCGCAAGCCCTGTCCGGGCAAACCCGCGACAGCCTGATTGCCACCGTGACCTATGGCCGCCCTGCCCTGGCGATGCCCGGCTGGGCGCCGTTGCTCAATGCCGGCGATATTGCCTGGCTGGTGGATCGCCTCCTGCAAGGAACCCCCGCGCCATGATCCGTCCCCTGCTTGCCTGCATTGCCGGCCTGTTGCTCACCGCCTGCTCCCATCCACCGTTGCGCGGCAGCGGCGACCTGGGCCTGGTGGTGGAGCGCGCCAGCGGCAGCCTGCTGATTATCGACAGCAGCCACCAGGCCCGCCTGGCACGGGTCTCGGGGCTGGGCGACCTGTCCCACGCCTCGGCAGTGTTTTCCCGGGACCAGCGCTACGCCTACCTGTTTGGCCGTGACGGCGGGCTGACCAAGGTCGACCTGCTGACCCAGCGCATCGACAAACGCCTGATCCAGGGGGGCAACAGCATCGGTGGCGCGATCAGCCAGGACGGGCGTTTGATTGCCGTCTCCAACTACCAGCCCGGTGGCGTCAAGGTGTTCGACGCCGTGACCCTGCAACAGGTGGCCGATATCCCGGCCACGCCCCTGGCCGACGGCAAACGCTCGCGGGTGGTGGGCCTGGTGGATGCGCCGGGACAACGCTTTGTGTTCAGCCTGTTCGATACCGACGAGATCTGGAGCGCCGATTTCAGCCAGGGCAACACCCCGGCCATCACCCGCTTCACTGGCATTGGTCGCCAGCCCTATGACGCGCTGATCACCGCCGATGGCCGTTACTACATGGCCGGGTTGTTTGGCGAGGACGGCATGGCCCAGCTCGACCTGTGGCACCCCGAACATGGGGTCAAGCGTGTGCTCGCCGACTACGGTCGCGGCCAGCAAAAACTGCCGGTGTACAAGATGCCGCATCTGGAAGGCTGGGCCGTGGCCGATAACCAGGCCTTCGTGCCCGCCGTAGGCCGCCATCAGGTGCTGGTGATGGATGCGCGCACCTGGCAACAGACCGCCACCATTGCCGTGGCCGGCCAACCGATTTTTGTCACCGCACGGCCCGACGGGCGCCAGTTGTGGGTCAACTTCGCCTACCCGGACAACGACCGGGTACAGGTGCTCGACACTGAAACCCACCAGGTGGTCGCGGACCTGCGTCCCGGCCCTGGTGTGCTGCATATGGAATTCACCGGGCGCGGTGAGCAGCTGTGGCTGTCGGTTCGCGACGGCCAACAGGTGCAGGTCTGGGATCCTTATCGCTTGACCTTGCTCAAGACCCTGCCGGCCGAAAGCCCCAGCGGAATCTTCTTCAGCAGCCGCGCGCAAAAAATGGGGTATTGAGATGGAACTTGACGAGCTCACCACGCGCCTGATCGACCGCTATCAACATGGCATGCCGCTGTGCGCCGAGCCTTACATGGAAATGGCCAACACCCTCGGCTGCAGCGAGAAACAGTTGATGGCCTGCCTGCAACGCCTGGAACTGGCAGGCGCACTGTCAAGGGTCGGGCCGGTGTTCGATCACAGCCGCGCCGGGGCCAGTACCCTGGCCGCCCTGGCGGTGCCCGCCGAACGCCTGGAGCAGGTGGCCGCGCGCATCAGTCGCTATCCCGAGGTCAATCACAACTACGCCCGCGAGCATCACTACAACCTATGGTTTGTGCTGACCGGGCCCAATCGCCGGCACCTGGAACAGATTCTCGACGAACTGGAAAAAGACACCGGCCTGATCCCTCTGGACCTGCCGATGCTCACCTCCTACCGCATCGACCTGGGCTTTGCCCTGGGAGGCCACCTGTGATCGCGCCGCTGAACCACGAGCAACTGCTCGACCTGCGCCAATGCCTGGAGCGCGGCCTGCCGAGGGTGTCGCGGCCCTATGAAGACCTGGCCGAGCAGATCGGCGCCCATCACCAGCAAGTGTTGCGGCAGATGCAGCAATGGCAGGAGCAGGGCCTGTTCCGCCGCGTCGGCCTGGTGCTCAACCACCGCGCCCTGGGCTTTGTGGCCAACGCGATGCTGGTGCTGGATGTGCCCGATGCGCTGATCGACGAAGTCGGCCAGCGCCTGGGTTGCGCGCCGGGCATCACCCTGTGCTATCAGCGGCCACGGCGCTTGCCGCACTGGCGCTACAACCTGTTCTGCATGGTCCACGGGCGTGAGCGCGCAGCGGTGCAGGCGCAGATCGAGGCACTGTTGCAACAGCACCTGCTCAGCGACCTGCCCCACCACCTGTTATTCAGCACACGCATGTTCAAGCAGTGCGGCGGGCGTTTTGCGCCACCGCCATCCCAGGTATGGGCCCATGGATGAACTTGACCGTCAGTTGATCAACCGCCTGCAACGGGGCCTGCCCCTGGTTCGTCACCCGTGGCAGTTACTGGCTGCAGAGCTGCACAGCACGCCCGACGAACTGCTCGACCGCCTGCACCTGCTGCTCGAAGACGGCGTGCTGACGCGCTTCGGGCCGATGTTTGATATTGAGCGCCTGGGCGGCGCCTTCACCCTGGCCGCCCTGGCGGTACCTGAAGCACGCTTTGAACAGGTCGCGGCGCAGCTCAACGAACTCCCGCAAGTGGCCCATAACTACCGGCGCGAGCATCACTGGAACATGTGGTTTGTGCTGGCCTGCGGCACCGCCGAAGACCTCGAGCAGACCCTCTCGCACATCCACACCATCACCGGGCTTGAGGTGCTTAACCTGCCCAAGGAGCAAACCTACCATGTCGGTCTGTACTTCCCGGTTTGACGAGAGCCTGGCCCAGCGCTTGATCCATTTGACCGACGCCGGCCTACCCCTGTTGGAAGACCCCTGGACCTGGCTCGCCGAGCAATTGGGGATCAGCGTCGAATCCACCCTGGATCTGCTCAAGCGCTTGCAGGGTGAAGGCGCGATCCGCCGGATCGCCGCCGTGCCCAATCACTATCGCTTGGGCTATCGCCACAACGGCATGACCGTGTGGGATGTGTGCGATGAACAAATGCCGCGCCTGGGCGAACTGATCGGCGCCCAAACCTTTGTCAGCCACTGCTATCGCCGGCCCCGGCGCGCGGACTGGCCCTACAACCTGTTCGCCATGGTCCATGGCCGCAGCCGCGAAGAGATCGACAGTTATCGTGAACACCTGCGCTTCTTGCTGGGCGATGCCAGCCGGGCGGGCGAGATGTTGGTGAGCAGTCGCATCCTGAAAAAAACCGGCCTGCGCCTGACCCAACGATCCACGGTGGAAGCTGCCCACACAGATGCTGGATGACCCACCGCCAACGCAGCCCCGCAGGGCGAGACAGCTCCCCCACACAAGGACCACTCCATGCTTAGGATCAGTCATTACCTGCGCACCCTGGCCGGCCAATGCCCACCACCGCGCAGCGCCAAACCGGGCAGCGACCGCGCGCCGGTGGTGATCTGGAACCTGCTGCGCCGCTGCAACCTGACCTGCAAGCACTGCTACGCCACCAGCGCCGACAGTGTGTTCCGCGATGAGCTGGATACCGAGGCCGCGCTGAAGGTGATCGACGACCTGCACGACGCAGGGGTCAAGGTGTTGATCCTCTCGGGCGGCGAGCCCTTGCTGCGCGATGACCTGTTCCAGCTCAGCGCCTATGCCCGCGCCAAGGGCTTTTTCGTGGCGCTGTCGAGCAATGGCACGTTGATTGACGAAGGCAATATCCAGCAGATCGCCGATGCGCGCTTTGACTATGTGGGCATCAGCATTGATGGATTGAAGGCCACCCACGATGCATTCCGCCAGTGCGAGGGCAGTTTCGAGCGCTCGATGCATGCCATCAGCCTGTGCCGCCAGGCTGGCATTCGTGTAGGCCTGCGCACCACCCTGACCCAGGAAAACCACGCGCAGTTGCCGCAACTGCTGGGGCTGATGCGCGAATACGATGTGCAGAAGTTCTACCTCTCGCACCTCAACTACAGCGGGCGCGGCAAGCGCAGCCGGCAACTGGACGCCCATCAGCAGATGAGCCGCGACGCCATGCTGATGATCTTCCAGCAGGCCTGGAACGACGTCCAGAACGGCGTGGCCAGCGATTTTGTCAGCGGCAACAACGACGCCGACGCCGTGCTGTTGCTGCAATGGGTGCATCAGCATTTGCCGGAACACTACCCGCAACTCGAACACCTGCTGCATGCCTGGGGCGGCAATGCCTCGGGCAGCGGTATCGCCAATATCGACAACACCGGCGAAGTGCACCCGGACACTTACTGGTGGCAACACTCGGTGGGCAATGTGCGCCGCACCTCGTTTCGCGAAATCTGGCTGGAACGCCCCGACCCGTTACTGCTGCGCCTGCGCCAATACCCGCGGGAGGTCGGTGGCCGTTGCACCGACTGCCGCTGGCTGAACATCTGCAACGGCAACACGCGCACCCGCGCCTGGGCCGACGGCGATCTCTGGGGCCCGGACCCCGGTTGCTACCTCAGCAACGCAGAAATCGCCCGCACCCCGCCCACCTTGATTCCTTGCTCGGCACGCTGAACCACCGGCCGCTCACCTGGTGAAACAACCGGGGAGCGCCAACCTGATGATGAACCAAGGAAGTCTCATGCACTCAACCTACGCCTTACCCTACGCGCTGCACAGCCCCTTCCACCCCGGCGAAGTCGCCCTGGTCGGCGCTGGTCCCGGCGACCCGCGCCTGTTGACCCTGCGCGCCTGGAGCCTGCTGATGCAGGCGGATGCAGTGGTGTTCGATCGCCTGATCAGTGCCGAGTTGCTGACCCTGATCCCGCTGACCTGCGCCCGCCATTACGTGGGCAAGGCCAGCGGTTATCACAGCCTGCCCCAGGAGCAGATCAATGAACTGCTGGCCGAACTGGCTCAGCAAGGACAGCGCGTGGTGCGGCTCAAGGGCGGCGATCCCTTCGTGTTTGGCCGCGGTGCCGAAGAACTGGAATACCTGCTGGCGCAAGGGGTGTCGTGCCAGGTGGTTCCAGGCATCACCGCGGCATCCGGCTGCAGCGCCTATGCGGGCATCCCGTTGACGCACCGTGATCTGGTCAACTCGTGTCGCTTCGTCACCGGGCATTTGCAGCGCGACGGTGAGTTGAAATTGCCCTGGGACAGCCTTGCCGACGGCAGCCAGACCCTGGTGTTCTACATGGGCCTGTCGAACCTGGCGATGATCGCCGAACGCCTGATCGGCGCCGGGCTGTCCGCCGAGACGCCGGCGGCGCTGATCTGCAATGGGGCCCGCGTCGACCAGCAAGTGCATCGCGGCACCCTGCGCCAACTGCCGGCCCTGGCCCTGATGTGCGAGCCCGGCGTGCCGACCTTGACGGTGATCGGGCATGTGGTGGATCTGTTTGCCGATGCGCCCCTGCACTACCCCGCCAGCCTCGCGCCCGCTCATCTCGCGCGGCCCAGGGTGGCGGTATGAAGCGCCTGTGGCTGGTGCCGTTGCTCTGGGCCAGCGCCGCCCACGGTGCGCCGGATGCCGCCGCCGATTACCAGCAGCATTGCCAGAGCTGCCATGGCCTCAACCGGGTCGGCAGCACCGGCCCGGCGTTGTTGCCGGAGAGCCTGGGGCGGATCAAGCCGGCCGAGATTCGCCAGGTCATCGAACACGGTCGCCCGGCCAGCCAGATGGCGGCATTCGCCGGTCAACTCAGCGCGCAACAGATCGACGGCCTGGTGACGTTCCTGCAACAGCCGCCCGCCACGCCCGCGACCTGGAACGAGCAGGATATCCGCAGCAGCCACCGCCAACTGGCCGACCTCAGCCAACTGCCGAGCACCCCGCAGCATCACGCCGACCCGCTGAACCTGTTTGTGGTGGTGGAATCCGGTGACCATCACATCGACATTCTCGACGGTGACCGTTTTGAGGTGCTCGACCGTTTTGCCTCGCACTTTGCCGTGCACGGCGGGCCGAAGTTTTCCCCGGACGGGCGCTTTGTGTACTTTGCTTCGCGCGACGGCTGGATCAGCCTGTATGACCTGCATAACCTCAAGCTGATCGCCGAGGTTCGCGCCGGCCTCAATACCCGCAACCTGGCGGTGAGCAAGGACGGGCGCTGGGTGCTGGTGGGCAATTACCTGCCGGGCAATCTGGTGGTGCTGGATGCGCGCGACCTGTCGCTGGTCAAGACCCTGCCGACGAATTCGCGGGTCAGCGCGGTGTACACCGCGCCGCCGCGCAACAGTTTTATCGTCGCCCTCAAGGATGTGAATGAGGTCTGGGAGTTGTCCTACGCGGCCGCGACCCCGAGCTTCGAGCCCCGGCGTATCCAGGCCCAGGACGTGCTCGATGACTTTTCCTTTTCCCCTGACTACCGGCAACTGCTCGCCACTTCGCGCAAGGCCGGTGGCGGGCAAGTGATCGACCTCGACTCCGGGAAGGTGGTCACCGACATCGCGCTGTCGGGTATGCCGCACCTGGGCTCGGGGACCTACTGGCAACGCAATGGGCAGTGGGTGTTTGCCACGCCGAATATCAGCAAGGGGCAGATCTCGGTGCTGGACCTCAAGACCTGGAAACTGATCAAGGAAATTCCCACCCTCGGGCCGGGGTTCTTTATGCGCAGCCACAGCAACTCGCGCTATGTGTGGAGTGATGTGTTTTTCGCACCCGGCAACGATGCGATCCACTTGATCGACAAGCAGACCCTGGAAATCGCCCATACCCTGCGGCCCATGCCGGGCAAGACCGCAGCACATGTGGAGTTCACCAAGGATGGGCGCTACTTGCTGTTGAGCATCTGGGATCGCGAGGGCGCGTTGATCGTGTATGACAGCCAGACGTTGCAGGAGGTCAAGCGGATCCCCATGAACAAGCCTTCGGGCAAGTACAACGTGGGGAACAAGATTGAGTTTGCGGAGGGGACTTCGCATTGATGGGGGGGCTGGATGGCTGGCGACAGTGGTGTGCCAGCCAGTAGCGGCGGTGACTGAAGGGCCGCCATCGCGGGCAGGCCCGCTGCCACACGGGATCTGGATCAGAAGGCGTAGGTAGCCCCCAGGCTGAGCACTTCGCCCTTGAGCTGGGCCTTGCCGTCCAGCGACGCCGCGCCAAGGCGATCAACGTTCTTGGTCTTGAGCTTGACGGTTTCTACAAACTGCCGTGAATAGGCACCGTCGATACTCAAGCCCGGAACCGCCCGGATGTTGTAGCCAAACCCCAGGGACGCAAATATCCGATCGCCATCAGGAATCCGCGGGTCACGGGTGGAGTTGGGGGTCGGGGTCTGGTCAAAGGCCACGCCGCTGCGCAGGGTGAAGTCATCGGTGAGTTTGTAGTCGCCGCCGAGGGCGTACATCCAGGTGTTCTTGTAGTTGTAGGGAATCGACACCAGGGTGCTGCCCTCCGACTTCAAGGTCAGGGCCTTGAAGGATGACCATTGGGTCCAGGTGGCACTCACGCCCAGGGTCAGGCGGTCGGAGAACTGGTGTACCCAATCCAGGGAGGCATTGGCCGGGATGTCCAGTTGGGCCGAGGCATTAGCGCCACCGGGATACAGATGCAGGCCTGGATAGGCCAGTTCGACCAGGGTCTTGCCATCCAGCACAGGGGTGGTCATGACATCTCTGGAGAGTGCATCGGCGTAGATATTGTATTTGCCCTCCAGCTTGTTCTTGATCTTGGCGTGGTAGTTCAGGCCCAAGGTATCCCGGGAGGTCGGCTTCCAAGCCATACCGGCAAACCAGCCCAGGGAAGTGTTGTCGACTTTGACCCGCATCAATGCCAGGCCCTGGCCGGCGGGAAACGGCGTGTAGCCCAGGTCCGGCGACTGCGCAGCGGCGGCGTAGAGGTCAACGTTCTGGCTTACAAAGCCTGTGGTGTGCTGCAAAATCCCCCCGCCACCGATGGAGAACTGATCATTGACCTTGAACGACAGCGAACCGGTCAGGCCCACGGTTTCGATTTTGGTATCTACCGCAAAGTCCCGGCCCTTCCAGTCCTCGTCCCACGTCGTGCGGGCCCCCATGGGCACCACCTGGCTCAGGCCAAAGGCAAAACGCTCGTTGATCGGGATAACCGTAAAGCCCGTCGGTGCCCAGGCTTCAAACCCACCCTGGCCACCGTCACCGGTGCGCGGCGTCGAGGTCGGCAGGCCGGTATCAGGATCAAGGACCGTAATGGATGCGGGATTGCCCGCGTAGTCATACGCCGAGCCTTTGTACTTGATGTCGACATTGGCGTAGTTGAGGGTGAACTGCGAAACGGGCCGGTCGATAAAGGCCATCGCCGCCGGGTTGTTGAAGGCCGCTGATGGGTCGTTCCTGAACAGCGAACCGCCACCGAACGCCCGGCCCCAGCCTGCGGTGTTGGCAGTCGGCGTCATGAACCCGCCGGCCTGGACCGGGCACGCCGCAACCGTCAGCCCACCCAACACTGCCAGGGCAAAGAATGCCAGGACCTGCTGTTTGTTGTGTTTCATGCACCACTCCGTCGTATCGTTACCCACCCCAGCAGGTGCCTCGAATAAGGCACCTGCCTTTCACGGGTGATCAGCCCTTTGCACTAGCAAGCGCGATGGCTCAAGGCGCCACGCTAAGGCTCGGGACCTTGACGGTCAGGGACTGGACGGCGCAGTTGCCGGAAAGCGGCTGGTTTTTACCGGTCAACGTGCGAGTCGCCTGGTTCCACTCGCCATTGAGGGTACCCGGGCCGCAGTTGGAGGAAGGGAACGCCACGGTCCAACCCACGTTTGAGACGGTGCCGCTACCGATGCCGGTGCTCGCGTTATAGCTGGTCGCGGTCAATACCCAACCCGGAGACGGAACGTTTTTCATCTTCGGCAGATTGCACAGGCCACCGCCAGTGAGCGTTGCCGAAGTGATGGTGGCTACGCCTGCGGATACATTGCCGCCGAAAGTGACGCCGCAGGTAATGGGAGCCCCGAAGGAAGATGGCGACGTTACAACAATCGTGCCTGCCTCAGTGGTAAATGGACCTTCCGGAATAATCGACACGGCGCTGGCCATGGAAGCCGCCCCGAACAACAGAGCAAACGAACTTACACGAACGAGGGCTTTCAAACTTTTCATTATTTTTCCTCACATGGATGGCGAACTATTTCGCCGGGGTAATGGCCATGAGCAAGAGTTCACATTGAAGCTGTGACACCCCCTCTCCGACCAAATCTCAATTCAAATAACGGCATTAAATCGCTTATCAATCCAGGAACCTTTTTGAACTTACAAAACCCCGAGCAGCTCTGCTTTATTAGCACTCGATAGTTTCTGGCTTGCCGGACACTTACATAGGGCGCGCTGCATCTTTATTTAACGCCACATACACTCAGTAACGTCCCTAACCCCAAGGCAGACAAATTCCTGGCAATAAGCGTTTGTGAGCCCCATCGACTCCGAAAAAACCCACGACATTCAGATCAAGCAAGACGACGCTGGTACTGCTACACCCACTCCAGGAGCCCTGCCGGGTGGGCATTGGCGACAGGTCGATACTGCAAGACCTGATTAGCCCTTTGCCAACACCTTCCATAAAGAACATAGATACAGAGCAGTGCCGACATCAAACAAGGCCCCAAGCAAGTACGGAAACTTAAACTAGAAAATTGCGCCTAAAAACATTGCAGACAAGTCAATCGCCTCCACAAGAGCCTATATTTAGAAATTTCTTTTTAAAACTCGTATCAAATAATCTACCTGAAAAAATTACTTACGCCAGAGGGGCACCCTCCATTTACGAGAAGTCCTACGCAACAGCTTTATACTCGTAGGAAAGTCGAATAACTCGAACCAGCGGCCAACTTCGGCGCAAGCGCCAGCGCACGGGAAGTCAAGGCTCAATATAGAGTGGAATTATTTGCAGGACTTATTTGTAGGATCAATGCAAGACGTGGCTATGCACCGGCCTCATCATTCATCTTGACTGCCCGCTCGCGAACAAATCGTTGCACCGCGTCGCCGGGCAACGCTTTGCTGAAATACCAGCCCTGGATAATCAACTCCGCCCCGGCGTGCCCCCTGCCCGACTGGAGGAAGGCCAACTGCTCAGCGGTTTCCACCCCTTCCACCACCACCCCCAGGTTCAGCGCCTCACAAAAGCGCAGCATGCCGGTCAAGACCTGCGCGCCCTTGGGGTCCTGCTGGGCCACCACAAAACTGCGGTCGATCTTGATGAAGTCCACCGGGAACTGGTGCAGGTAACTCAGCGCCGAAAACCCCGTGCCAAAGTCGTCGATATAGACCTTGGCACCAATGGCCTGCAGCTTCTGGATCATCTGCCGGGTCGCCTGGATATCGCCCACCAGCGCATCCTCGGTGATCTCCACCGACACATGGCCGTGGGCCAGGGAGAGGATGTCCACCAGTTGCCTGCCATAGGCGGGGTTCGTCAGGGTGGCGCTGGAGACATTAATGGTGATCGGTAGGGCAAAGCCGATTTTCTGCCACTTCTGGTACTGACGCACGGCCTGGGAGGCGACCCAGACGTCCACGTCCGGCATCAACCGGGCCTGGGCCAGCCACTGGAGGAACTCCCACGGCGAATGCACCTTGCCCTGGCCGTCCCGCGCGCGCATCAGCGCTTCACAGCCGGTGCACAAGCCCGTCAGGGAGGACACCTGGGGCTGGTACTCCAGGTAAAACTCGTAGTCGCTGATCTGCTGGATCCTGCTCAATGCACTGGCCTGGCGTGCCAGCGCCCGGTGCGCGGTCAGCACTGGGTCCAGTTCCAGCAGACGCCCTTTTTCTTCGAGCCCGCGAAAGGTCATGTCGAAAGACTTGAGGTAAACCGTACCGCCCTCCACCGCCTGCCGATGAATCGCGCGGACATAGGGCGCATAGACCAGTATCCCGACTCCCAGCAGCACCAGTTGCAGCGCCACCGCAGCCAGATCGCCCTGGGTACTCAGGTAGGCGTTGAGCAGCACCGGCGCGGTGAACGGCACGCTGGCCACCGCTGGCGATACCCAGCCGGCCTGCACCACCAGCAATGCCAGCACCGTATTGATCACCGGCACGGCTAAAAAAGGGATAAACAGGCGCGGGTTGAGAATGATCGGCAAGCCAAACAGCAGCACTTCGCTGACGTTGAACAGCGACAGCGGCAGGCTGGCCACCGCCAGCAACCGCATGGACTGGCTCTTGGAAAACAGCAGAATCGCCAGCAACAGGCACAGGGAACCGCCAGCCCCGCCAATAAAGGCAAAGCACCCCAGCAGACCGCCATTCAACGCATACAGGACGGGCTCCCCCGCCGCCAATGCCGCGCCATTGAGTATCACGGCCTGGTCCAGGGCATCAAACAGCGGCTGGATCGCGTACACGCCATGGATGCCAAAAAACCACAGCAGCGAATTGATCGCCGTGACAAACACACCGGTGCCATAAGGGGACTGCAGCGTATCGAGCATCACCGGGCCCTGGAACTGCGCCACATGAGCAACCTGCAACAGCAACGACAACGTCACCACCAGTAGCAATGCGGTGATTGCTCCCGGTACCACCATGTTGATCGTACCCCTGAGGTTGTGTCCCACCAGGTCTGCGTTGACCAAGCGGGTCCAGCGGTAGCGATGCAGCCAGGCAATCACCGGGACATTGATCAACGGCGAGGCGATGGCAATAAACAGGACAAAGGTTGCCGACGCACGTGGATAGTCCCGCAGGACAAAGGAGGCAATGACCACGTGTGCCAGGCACAAAAACGCTACTGGCAACTGCGCTAAGCGGTGCTGGATTGCCAGCATATAGCCGATGGAAGCGGCCACCAGCAGCGGGATCACGGAACTGATCTTGGCATGCAGGCCGGCCAGGAATGCCACGACCGGCGATGGGAAGTCGAGAATGCGGGCGCATTCGGACAACAGCAGAAAACCCGCCGAGACCAGCAAGCATGGCAAGATCCATAACAGGCCTTCCCGGATGGCTCGCAGCGACTCCGTGCTTGCCAGGGCTGCCAGGCGTTGGGTGAAGAACAGCTTGAACAGCGTCTGCGCCATGACTATCTCCCTGCCCTCGGGCCATCACACCGGTCTTCAACGAGGGCTTAACGCTACACGGCCGGGCCCCGAAAATGAAAGGATTTTGCCGCGTTTGGCATCGATGCGTCGTCCTGGGATACCAGCAGACGTGCAGACAAGGGTGTAATTTCCTACGCTTTTTGAAACAATACCGTGCGTGAGGGCCTTGCTGCCCACGCGGGTACCGCAGGTTTTCGGAACCAACTGCCACCCGCTCATGTCATGAGCTGTACGGGTCTGTCGACCCGCAGGCCGGCATCGAATGACTCGATCCGCAGGCCACGTTTACACCCGCAGGCATCGGTACGCCGACTGACCCAGCGTTCTCAGGGAGATGTATTGAACATGCAACGCAGGCTTACAAATCGTGCGCGACCTCTGGTTTTCACCGTAGGGCTTTGGTTGTGTGGGGTCGCTGTACTGTTTTTGATCAAGGCCGCCGTTGAAGCCGTCGAAGGGCCTATCAGCAAAACCTGGATCGACTTGACCCTGGTGCTGACCGCCTACCTGTTTTTTTTCTTGTTGGATCCACTGCAACAGTGGACAGCCAATCGGCTGCGTAAACGTGCCCGACGCAAAAGCCGTTACGAACAAGCCTCGTCCTGAGGTCGCGCAACCTGTATTTGCGGAGTCCCCCCTTGTCTGAACCTGGCGAAAACCTTCAGCTTGCCCTGGATATATTCCTGAGCCAGCACCCCGATCTGCGCACCGAACTGGACACGCTGAACCCCTTGGCGGCCCAGGCCAAGCGGGAAACCATGGCGCAATACCGGGCCGAGCGCCTGCATGAGGCCTTTGAGGCCGAGGCAGAAGCCCGCAACCTGTTTGCCTGGGAACTGACACTGCAACTGATCAGCCAGTCGCCACAGGAGTTCGAGGCCAAGCGCCTGGAGGTTCACAAGGAAGTGGCCCAGATGGCGGGACTGGAGTGGGCTGAGTATTGTCAGCTGCATGGTCTGGCAGACAGTTCACCTTAACGGGCAGCGAACCAGCGGCCCACCACCGAATGTTCACACTGCATCGCCACCTGCAACTCGTCGAGGGTGATGGTTCGCCGCTGCGGGTCGCCATTGAGCGCTATTTTCAGTGCCGGCCAGCAACGCCGGGGCAGTTGTCGCGGAGGCGCCAGTCGCGCGCCTTGTGTACTACGCCTGCCCAGCGCCAGGTCATACACCAGACACGCTGCACCATAGACCTCGCTACTGGCTGACAGGGGTGCGCCGTCCAGCAGTTCCGGGGCGGCATAGGCCGGTGTCCAGGCAGTGAAGCGCTGTGGGTTCAAGGCCGGCAGCCCGGACAGCGGCGGCGCAAGCGCCTGGGCAAGGCCAAAGTCAAACAGGCGCACCCCGTCATCGTCCAACATGACATTGCTGGGCTTCACATCGCCGTGCAACACACCTTGTCGATGGATGTAACCCAGCGCGTCCAGCAGCCCCGTTGCAATACGCCGCAGTTCTTGCCAAGGCACCCCGCGCGGGCAGTCGAGCAACAACTGGTCCAGGGTCGCGCCACTCATCAGCTCCATGGTGAAGAACGCCACTTCGCTCGCCGCATCCACATCAAACGAAAACACCCGTACCACGCGCGCGTGCCCCAGGCTGCGGGTCAGGGAAAACTCCCTGTAGAGCAGCAGGTGCGCATCCTGTGACTGGGCAAGGCTTTCACCGAGAACCTTGAGTGCCACCAGGGGCCTTGGCTCACCGAATTGCTCGTGGAGCAAATCACGGGCGCGATAGACAATCCCCATGCCCCCTTCCCCGAGCACCCGTTCAAGGCGATAGCGGCCGCCCAGTAACATCGGCAGCGGGCTCGATATGAGCGGGGCACAGGCGCCAGGCTGGGGCTGGTTTTCCATCATGCTTGCATCACCAGGGCCGTCAGATTACCCCTGGCCTGACCACGCAATGCTCCGTCGAACCCGCGATCCAGCATCAATTCGGGGGTTCCGGGTTCAACGCCTCGCCCATTGCGTTGCGGCAGGTGTCTTGCCATGGGCTCATAGTTGCTCCGGTATGCGGAAGGTCCGCCACGTCGCCATCTCGAACGGGTTCGGCGTGCGCTGGCTGGTCAACAGATAATGGGCTCGCAGGCCGCCGATGTCCGCCTTGAGCAGGCGCGCATCGCGGCCATTCGAGGGTTCGCCTTGCAGCAAGTCAAAAAGGCGGAACAGCGACCATGGTCCGCTGTTTTTCTCGATGCCCATTGGCCGTTGCGCCATACCTTCCAGCACCAGGCTGCTGCGCCCGTCCTCGGTATCGGTGGGCCACTGGAACAGCATCGGGACAATCGGCCCGTGGCGGTATTCCATCTGTTGGTCGCCGAACCGCAGAATCGCTCGACTGACCGTGGGGTCCAGGCTGTATGGCGCCAGGGTAAAGCGCACCCCCGGTTCACTCGGGTCATCGGCGAAGAACGCCTGGCGTATGGTGCGCGCCTTTGCCAGTTGGTCCAGCAACGCCCGCGACATCGGCAGGCTGCGGCCATCCAGGCTGCGCAACCGATAGCGGTCGCCGTCCCCCATCACAAAAGGCCGCAGGTCGTCGTCAAGAAACCGCGCCATCACCCCTTGGGGCTTGAAGAACTCGCGAAAATCATTCAGGGCCACGTCGCTGCTGGCATGGGCGCTGAACGGGTAGCGTTGCTTGATCGCCGAAGCATAGAACCCATACACCTCACTCTGATAGCGCCGGTTCAGGTGGCGGTAGGCCTCGTCAAGCACCAGGCGCCAGGTGTCATCAGTGACACCCGCGAGCCAGCCGTTGAGGGGAGCCGGCAGGCGCGCCGTAGCATTGCGCAGGTTGCCCAGGGCGTCCTGTTGTCCCTGCATGCGCCGCTTGACCAGCTCAAAGGCGGCTCGTTCAGGCCGGTTCTCCCGCCCAAGGGCGGCCAACTGCAGATGCACCTGGTTGAGGGTTTGCAGCACCTGGGACAATTCTGGCCCAGGGTTGTCCTGCTCATCGAGCAACTGATGCAGTGATTCAAAGCGCCGCTGCACTGCGCGCTGCGGGGTGTCGGGCAGCCGTTGCGCGACACTGTCCACGGCCGCCTGGGCCACCGGCGAACCCGACTGAAGCACCTCCAGGCGTTCGACAGGGCTTGAAAAACGGGTGTTTTCCCGGACCTGCTGCAGCAACTGCAACAACGGTGAACGGGCTGATGTCAGGCCCGCCAGCTGCTCGGCAATTTCGCGGGGGCTATCGTTTTCCTGCAAGCGCACCTGGGCCAGCGCCGCCCCCCAGGCCTGGGCATAGTCGCTGAAATACTGTTGCTCCAGCTCGACCATCAGTTGGCGCAGGCCCATGGCACTCAGTTCTGTACCCTCCCCCAGTACCCAGTTATCACGCACGATGGCCGCGACCATCCGAGTGCCCTGCACGGCAAAGAACTGACGGTAGCCCTGCTGGGTGAAGAAGCCAGGAATGGGTTGGTCAATGCCGGCGAACACTTGCTCCTGGGGGTCCAGGTGTTGCGCGAAACGATAGGGTTCAAGCTCGCTGCCCTGTTCACGCAGCAGACGGTAGATCACGCCAGCCAAAGGTTGCGCTTTCAAGACCTGGCGAGCCTGGGCCACCAGGGTTTCGTTGAGGGGTGCCACAAAGGGTTGCGCAAGCAATTGTGCAAAATGTGCATTCAAACGCTTCTGCAGGGCAGTGTCGCCAGGGTAGCGCAGCGACCATAGCTCGGCGACGCGATCCATCAACCATTGTGTGTCCCGCCGCTCAGGCAGATTGAGCATCAGATAGGCCCGCAGGCTGAGAAGCAACTGCTGACGGTCGTGCAAGTTGCTGCGCACCTGCTCCTCCAGCATCTCGCTGACCCGTGCCATCAGGTGCTGGAGCAATGCCTGGCGGTAGGCGGTGTCCAGCACCGGGCGGCTCCTGTCACCTTGGTACAAACCTGAAAACTGCAACCATCCCGCACCTTGCGGTGCCGGAAAAACCTGCGTGGCCGCCCATCGACGGTCCAATAGTGGAACTATCGCCACGCTCGGGTCTTCTGCCGCCTGCCGAGGAGCCGGAGACCGCGCCAACTCCCGCAGTTGTTCCAGGCGTTGATGATTCTGCGAATAGCTGTACATCCACAGCGAACCTGCGCCGCCGAGCACCAGCAAGGCAGCCAGGGCCAGGCCTCGCTGGCGCCGGCGGATCTGCGCGCGCTCCCGGTGGTCCAGGCCGGCCAGGTCGACCTCGCCGAACACCACCCGGCTGAAGAGGCCCTGGATAAACCGTGGACGCTCACCGGCGCTGGTCAAGTAGAAACCGCGCAATGCGTTGACGCGCTGGTAACGATGGGCAGAAAACGCCAGTTCGGTAAACAGACACAGGCGCTCGCCGATCTGCGCCACCTGCCGAGGAAAATCCACCATACGCCCGCGGCGCTCGCCGCTGCGCTCCAGATGCAGGCGCTGTATCAGTTCCCCGCTCAAACGCTGCAGCACGGCTTCAAATGCCTGGCGCACCTGGGCGTTATCGGTTCCCGCCGTGCCGGGTACGATGGGCTCGCCCAACAGACCGTCGCTGCCCTGCCCCTCCGTTCGCTCGAAGAACTCGACAAAACCGGGCAAATGGTCCGCCTGAGTCAGCACCAGATAGACCGGTAACTCCACATGCAAGGTCTGCTGCAGATCGTGAAGACGGCTGTTGAACTGGCGCGCGGCAACGCTCAGGTCCTGCTCGCTGCCATTGAGTAGGGTATCCACCGACAGTGTCAGTAGCACGCCGCTGAGCGGGCGCGCACGGCGCCGGGCTTTCAACAGCGTCAACAAAGTCGCCCAGCCGCCACCATCGACCTCACTGTCGGCATGGGCCAGGTAGCGCGCCGGGGTGTCGATCAGGACCCCCTCATCGGCAAAATACCACTCGCAATGGGGTATTGCGCCGGCAGTGTGGGGGGCGCCGCAATCAGTCCGGTCCAATGGCAGCTGCATGCCACCCGCCTGCAACAGGCAGGTCTTGCCACTGGCGCTGGCGCCCATCACCAGGTGCCAGGGTAATTCGTTGCGCCAACGTTCGCTGCGTTTGCCATAACGCCGCGCTGCCTTGAGGGTGTGCAGCGCTTCCTTGAAGCGGCCACGCACGTTGTGCTGTTCGTGCTCCACAAGACCCTTGCGGGACTTAGGCAGCGCCTGGTCCGGGCCGCAAGCCTGTGCGGGGGATTGTGCGGGGGTGCGCCGCTGGGCAAAGACCATTGCCAACCCCCAGGCCAGGAACAAGCCGCTGATGGTCAATAAGCGAGATGTCGCACCGAGCCAGAAACGCTTGTCATCGACCGCCAGGAGCGGCCCGAACCGCCACACGGTCCACGCCAGCAACAGTACCAGCAGCAAGCTCCAGACCCAGGTCAGACCCAAGGCAGAGGCCAGCATTTTGAATAGATTTTTCATGGATCGCTCCCTGCGCTACTGCGGTGTCCGGATGATGTCGGTGGTGGTCGGCAGATAGGCTTTGAGCACGCTCTCGCGCTGTTCTCCAAGCACCCAGGCGAACCCTGAATACATGAGGGCCAGGCCCATTACGACGAAGACCCAGACCCAGGTTGCAGAAACAATGCGCATCGCCTGCCGGGGTTTGCGGCTGGACGGTGGCCGGGGCTCACTGGCCAGAGGCGCGTGGCCGCGCACATGGATGATCTGCCGGTATAAAGCGTCGCGAATGCCGTCCAATTGCAGCAGGCCACGCTCCATCACCCGATATTTGCCTTCAAAGCCCAGCGCCAGGCAGACGTACATCAACTCCAGCAGCGCCAGATGCTTGATCGGATCCCTGGACAATCGCTCAAGCAGCTCGAAGAATTTTTCACCGCCAAAGGTTTCGTTATGAAAGCGGCTCAACAGGCTCATCTGCGACCAGTCGCTCTGACTGCCCCAGGCCGTGGTCACCACCGCTTCGTCTATTACGCTACACAGCACGTAACGCGCCGCCGTGATCTGGCTGTCGAGGATTGCGTCGTGGCGGGCGCGGGTTTCAAACAGCGTAATGCCCGATGACAACCGATCATTGAGCGCGTGCAGGCCTTCACGGGCCGTGCCGCCCTTGAGCCGGACCACCTCCGACAACAGGTCCCAGGCCGCTGTCACCAGCGGGTTGAGCCCCAGCCTGAAGTGTTCTGCGCCCTGCAAATGGGCGGCGTACATCATCCGGTCCTCAAGCTGTTCAAAGCGCGGTGGTGCCTCGAAATCCGTGATGGCGCCCTGCGCCGGGCCAAATCCATGACGATCCAGCAGGACCGTCTTGTCATCCTGCGGGTATGTCCTTTCCATCGTCATCGGTTCAGTTCCTGATAGCCCAGAATTTCAATTCAAGATCGGCAAACTCGCCGCTGACATGGAAGGCGAATCCACCTGAATGTGCCAACTGCTCCAGGTCGCGGGGGCTGAGCTCGAGCATGAAATAGGTTTTTTCGGCATGGAAAGGAATCTGCCGGGGCGCCACAGGCAACGGCTTGACGCTAATGCCAGCCAGGTGCAGGTTGACCAGCTCGCGGATCCGCTCCACCGGCCCGATTTTCAGGTGCGCCGGCAACCGCTGGCGCAACACCTCCGAATCACTGCGGGCACTGGCGACCACAATGAAGGTCGCAGCGCCCAGCAGGTTCAAGTCGTTGACCGGACACACCAACACCCCGTATTGACGGGGCTGCAGCACCAGCTCAATGGCGTGCTGCTCGAGTACCATCGACAACACCGCACGAATTGCCGTCATCAGTTCACGGAAGCTCGGTCCCTGCTCGCTATGTTGGTAGCGCCCATCAAAACCGGCGCGTTTGGTAGCGCTGGAAAACGTCGAAAGCTCCCCCAGCAACGCCAGTAGAGCCTGGTACAACACGTCGGGGCCCAAGCGGGTCTGGTCCAGATAGTGGCGCAGGATCAACTCCGTACGGTTGATCAACTGCAACATCAGGAAGTCCCCCATCTCGGCCCCGGCCGCCTGGCCAGCGTCCTGCAAACGCTCGGCAATCGCGTCCCCGCGGAACGCCAACAGGCTGACCACCTCCTTGAGGCAGGACAGTAAAAAGGGCGACCCATGAAGGTGCATGAACGTCGGCGAGAACAGGCTGTCGAGGGCTACAACGCCCTGGCCGTTACAGTCCAGGACCTGTGCGACTTTGAGCCTGACGTAGGTCTGGACGTCATGGTCGTCGCCAAGCAGCAGGCGAAAATCCGGGCGGGCGCAGGTTATGGCGCAGCGTGTGTCTTCGCCGGCATTGGCGTCTCCCACTTCCACTTCGTACGCGGTGTAGCGCGCCACTACATTAGCTTGCGCCGGGCGGCGAACCTCGACGGCATTGCCGGCAACCATCGGCAACGCCAGGTACACCGCCTGACTGCCGCTGTTTGGAGGAATTTCCAGCACCAGCGGCGCGCTCAGGTCACGCATATCGAACAGCGTCCCATCAGGCAGCACGCCACTGGCCTGGCTGACCACCACCTTGCCCATCTCGAGGTACTGCGGGTCGATTTCCAGGGTCAGGAAGCCCCAGGCATAGCCCTGTGACAACTGGCTGCGGCGGGCCAGTTGCTGGTGGTAGTAACGGTCGTTGTGCTGCAGATGCTGAGGGCGCAACAACATGCCCTCCTGCCAGGTGACTTTATCGAGCAGCATGTGAGTCACCTGCCTGGGTCGGCTGCCAATCGGCTGCGCGCACGCCCGCTTCATCGAACAACAGCTCTACACGGGTCCGCGAGCCAACGGCCAACGGCACGACATAGCGCCACCGTGCCTGGGGCAAATCCCGGTAGGCCGCCAACACCCCGATGTAGCGGCCGCCCGACGTTGCACTGAGCTTCAGCGGGACCTGCTCACCAGGGCGCAACTCCCATTCTTCGCTGCTTATCAGGTCCTTGGGCAAGGTGCTTTCGGCACGTCCATACAGGCTGAAAAAATCCGCGTTCTCGAAGGCCACCGGATTGCTGAGCTCCAGCAAACGCACCACGATAGGCGACGGCCGACCATTCAGATCCGGGTTGACCTGATCGCTGGCATTCAGCGTCAGGTCCAGCTTGGTCAGCTTCGAATAGGGGGACAGGTTGCTGCAGCCGGGCAACAGGCCCATCACAGCGAGTAACAGAACAAAGGTGAAGCGTGACATGGGGATCATCCAGAACAAGTACTGTGAAGGGTGGAAACCAGGCGCACCTGCTCCCGGTAGGCGTTGGCAAAGTCCTCGCTCAGTAAGCGCTCACTCCAGCCTTCGTCCTCGACCAGGCGCTGATAGTGGCGCAGGTAGGCGCGCCAATAGGCGCCGCTGGTGGGGAGCCGCGGCGTGTTGCCCTGCTGTTCGAAACGCACCAGCAACTGGCCCGGGGCAAACGCCGCCAGTGCGCCGCGCACGGCGGCACGACAACCCGCGAGCACCGCGACCTGATGCACCTGCAAATCGCGGTAAGCCTGGATAACCGCCAGTTCGGCTGGCAGCCCCTGCCGCTCACCGCCCAACATGGCCTCCAGGGAATCGGCACCGCCCATCAAGGGAGGCTGGTCGCTCGGACGCCCTAGCGAAGCGCTCAACTCACTTTTCAACTCTTCGTGGGTGTGCAGGTTCTGCTGCAACCCTTCGACGGCCTGCCTGAGCAAGCCCGCGACCTTGATTGCCAGCGCTTGCCGCCCTGGTTCGTCGAGCGGGTCCAGGCACACGCCCAGCGCCTTGGAAAACGCCCCCCAGAACAGCGCGTGGTCGTTACCTGCCGGGGGGCTTTCTGCCGCTGGTGCAATCTGCGGGACAGGCTCTACCAGGGTCGGCACAGTCACATGCTGGCGCTCGACCGTGCTGGTGTCCGTCCAGCGCGTTTCCTCTGACTGATGGGCCTGGCCGGGCATGGCATACAGCGGATCCAGCTGCAGGAACGCGTCATCCGGAATCAGGTTGTCGCTGTGACTCACGGCGCCAGCCACCGCCACCAACTGCGTGCGAATATCAAACGGGCCCATCCGAAACACCATGCCTTGACCAATAGGCCGGGCCTGGCCCTTGCGCAAGCGCACGGCGCTGTCCCCCAGGCAAATGCCATTGCTGCTGATGTCCGTCAGAAAGTACTGATCGTCACGAAAGCTGATCAAGGCATGATGATTGGACAACTGACGGCTGGGATCGGGAATGACCCAATCACAATCGGCACCACGGCCAATCACCCCGCCGGCGCCGTCAAACACTTTGTTGCGGGTCGAGCCGGGCATGCCTTGCCAACTGCCACAGATCTCAAATATCAACTGCATACGGGGCCTCCGGGCTTATTGCGCGTACTGGTCGGGCCGCGGATCTCCCAGCGGCCGATATTCATCGTCGTCAAACACGTAATTTGCCGTACAACCACTCAGCACCAACATCAGCAGAACAAGGACTAATACCTGCCACCGAGAAACAATCATCACGCCTCTCCCATTGAAATAAATCCGTCCGAGCGCAACAGCCGGCGCCTGTCAGTCAGGGCTGGTGTCATTCAGCGCTCCCCCTTGATGCTTCACCGAAAGGGATATTCAGCCGCGCCAGGCGGTACAACAGGGTGCGCCTGGCGACTCCCAGCTCGCGGGCGGTGCGGGTGCGATTGCCGCGATTCTTGTGCAGGCAATCAATCAGCAAGCCACGTTCGACGCGCTCCAGGCGTTGGCGCAGCGTTGCGTCGCTGGCCTGTGCGGAGTACGCCACTGGCAACGACAAATGTTGCGGCAGGATCACCCCGTCGTCGCACAACAACACCGCGCGTTCCACCAGGCACTTGAGTTCGCGCACGTTGCCGGGGAAGCTGTGGCTGGACAGTTGATCCAGGGCCTGGTCCGACCAGGACACCGGTGCTCGCCCCTGGGTCGCGCAGGCCTGGCCCGCAAAATGGCGAGCCAATTGCCGTGCATCGCCTTCGCGATGGCGTAGGGCCGGCAGCTCGATTGGAAACTGCGCCAGTCGGTAGTAGAGGTCCTCGCGAAAGCTGCCCTGGGCCACCATTGCAGGAAGGTCGCGGTGGGTGGCGGCAATGATCCGTACATTCACTTTATGGGCGACGCGGGCGCCCAGCGGGCGTACTTCGCCCTCCTGCAATACCCGTAACAACTTGGCTTGCAGTGACATCGGCATGTCGCCGATTTCATCGAGCAGCAACGTGCCGCCGTTGGCGGTATCGAACAGCCCCGGTCGGTCCCGGTCGGCGCCTGTAAACGCGCCTTTGCGATAGCCAAACAGTTCGCTCTCCAGCAACCCTTCCGGGAATGCCGCGCAGTTCTGCACGACAAAGGCCTTGGACCGGCGCGGGCCCATGGCATGGATCGCCCGCGCGACCACCTCCTTGCCCGTGCCGGTCTCGCCGCGCAAAAGCACGGTATAGGTACTGTCCAGCACCTTGCCGATCAGGCGGCAGGTCTCATCCATCGCCGTACTGTTGCCGATCAGGCCGAAGCCGTTGGGACGCAGAACGTTATCGCGCGCCGAATGGGCCGGCGGCGGGCAAGGCTCCGGTAACAGCGACCGCTGGCGCAGCGCAAACACCGCCAACTGCCCCAGTGTCGTGGCGTACCCCTGCAGGTCGATGCTGCGTTCGGTTACGCATAACAACACGCCCTTCACAGCAAGGTGGCGATGGGTGACGGGGACGCACAGCAACGATTGCCAGGGCGCCGGGCCTGACGGAATAAAAGTCGTGTCATAAATGCTGTCTTGCAGGCCGCGGATGCTCAAGGTGCGCTTGTGCTCCAGGGCGAACTGCAGCAATTGCTGGTGCTGCTGATCAACTGCTGCACGTGCGCCGATATCCCCAGGCCCTGCATCTCGCCGGTATTCGGCAGCCAGCACCAGACCACGGTCGCCCTCATCTGCCAGGTACACCTGGCTGAGCGAGCACTGGCTCAACTGCACGGCGGCATGGGCAAGTTGGCCAGGCATACTTGCCCGATCGCTGTCGATGCCCATGTGCAAGAGCCACTGCACCAGCTGTTCGGCAGGTTCAAGCGCCTGTGACAACGGGTTCTCCCTCATCACGCAAACTCACAGATTACGTGACCGTCGCCATCCAGCGTCCCGTGGGCACGCTGCAGATGCTCGTCCCTGGCCATTGCCTCAAGCAGGCGATCGACAACCAGGGGCAATAGATTGGCGTCGATCCATTGATCGACATACCGCGCCCCGCTGTCGGTGTGGGTACAGCGCTCTGCCAGGTAATCGACCAGCCGCGGGCAATAGCTGAACGCTAACTGGCGCTGCAACAAACGCTGAGCCAGGCGCTGTAATTTGCTTTCTACCAATTCCCGCAGCACCGCTCCGTTGATCGGGTAGTACGGCACTACGCGCATACGGGCCAGCAGCGCCGGCTTGA
Source organism: Pseudomonas sp. FP818 (assembly GCF_030687335.1). Classification (NCBI taxonomy): domain Bacteria; kingdom Pseudomonadati; phylum Pseudomonadota; class Gammaproteobacteria; order Pseudomonadales; family Pseudomonadaceae; genus Pseudomonas; species Pseudomonas sp. FP818. The sequence goes on from NZ_CP117427.1 coordinate 3,213,033, forward strand.
AATGCTGCTTGAGCAGCGGCGCAAGTGCTTCCTGCAACGCTTGTGGGGTGGGATGCGGTGTGGCCCGGCACAGGTCGATGGTGCATTCGCTGCCAAGGTTGGAGGTCATCAGGATCAGGGTGTTGCGAAAGTCGATCTCACGTCCCTCACCGTCATTGGCCCGCCCTTTGTCGAAGACCTGGTAGAACAGGTTCATCACACCGGAGTGCGCCTTCTCGACTTCATCGAGCAGCAGCACCGAATAGGGCTTTTGCCTGACCGCCTCGGTGAGGACGCCACCTTCGCCATAGCCGACATACCCGGGCGGAGCACCTATCAGGCGCGACAGTGAGTGTGGCTCCTGGTACTCGGACATGTTGATAGTGGTCAGGAACCGCTCACCGCCATACAACAGCTCGGCCAGGGCCAGTGCCGTTTCTGTCTTGCCGACGCCACTGGGGCCGACCAGCAGAAACACGCCCACGGGCGCATCGGGGCGGTTCAGGCCTGCCGCAACCGCACGCATTGAGCGATCCAGCGCCTGTACGGCGTGCGCCTGGCCAAGAATGCGCGCCCGCAGATCGGTGGCGAAATCGCGGACCTGGGTGCTGTGCTCGCAGGCCACCTGGCTCAGCGGAATTCCCGTCCACGCGCTGACTACTTCCGCCACCAGCCGTGGGCACACTTCGAAGCTGACCAGGCGCTGGTGAGATTGCTCGGCCAGCAGACTGCCGTGGGCCTCGCACAATTGCTGCTCAAGCACCTCGATTGCCTGCCCCGACTGACGAGCCTGGCTCACCTGTATGCGCAGGGCCAGTATCGCTTCGGCCATCTCGCGCTGGCGCGTCCAGCACTGCTTGAGGTGCTCGTGTTCGCAACCGATGGTTTGCAGGCGTGCAGCCAGAACCTGCAGCGCGCCCGGATCTATAGGTAACCCAGCGTCCCTATCGCGGCAAAGCGCCTGGTGCTGGCCGGTGCTTTCAGCCAGCTGCGCCGCCACGGCCTGCAACGCCGGCGGGGCTGTCACCAGGCTGATGCGCACACGGGCGCAGGCCGTATCGAGCAGATCCACGGCCTTGTCGGGCAACTGTCGCCCCGCCAGGTAACGGGCAGACAACTGCGCGGCGGCAACCACGGCGTCATCGCGCACGTACACGCCATGGCTGGCTTCATACACCGCAGTGAGACCCCGCAGGATGGTCACTGCGTCATCGACACTGGGCTCCTGGACATGCACCGGCTGAAAGCGCCGGACCAATGCCGGATCCTTTTCGAAGTATTTCTTGTACTCCGACCAGGTGGTGGCGGCGATGGTACGCAGCTCGCCACGGGCCAGCGCCGGCTTGAGCAGGTTCGCCGCATCGCCGCTGCCGGGCGCGCTGCCGGCACCGATCAAGGTGTGTGCCTCGTCAATAAACAGGATCACCGGCACCGGTGAGGCATTCACTTCGTCGATAACGCCCTTGAGCCGCCGCTCGAACTCGCCCTTGATGCTGGCACCGGCCTGCAGCAGCCCCATGTCGAGGACCAGCAGGCGCGTATCCTTGAGCACTGGCGGCACTTGCCCACAGGCGATCTGCCGGGCCAGCCCCTCGACCAGCGCAGTCTTGCCGACACCGGCCTCACCGACAATGATCGGATTGTTCTTGCGCCGACGCGCCAGGATATCGGTCAGTTGGCGGATTTCTGCGTCGCGGCACAATACCGGGTCAACCCGCCCCTCTAAGGCTTGCTGAGTCAGATCATGGGTGAAGCGCTGCAACAACGACTCATTGTTGGCGCCGGCTGTCCCACGGGAACCCTCAATCTCGGCGCTCAGGGCGAATTCAAGCAGGCGCTGCGCATCGAGGCGCGCCAGCAGCACCTGATAACGACTGCCTGCGTGAGACTGTGGGTTACGCAGCAAGGCGAGGATCAAGGCTGCGTCACCGACCTGGGATTGCGCCAATTCCAGTTGGGCAACCACCAGCGCTTGCTGCAACCATTGCACCAGCAACGGCGCAAACACCGGATTGCGTGAAGTGCCCTGGCCCACCCTGGGCTGCAGGGTGGCTTGCAACTCGCCCTGTTCGACACCGGCATCTTGCAGCGCGCGCACCAGCAATCCTTGCGGGTGCTCCAGTAGCGCCAGCAACATGTCCTCCACCAGGACTTGCGTCCCGCCCCGGGTCACACAGCGTTCGGCGGCACGCTCCAGGTCTCGGCGAGTGTGTGTCGTCAACACGCGAATCAGTTGTTGCAAGTCCACATTCATCATCGTCATCCGTTTCTACCGAGTTTATTGGCCAGGGTGAGCACGCCATCCGCGCGCGCCTGCCCCATCCAACTGGTCCATCCCAGCCGGCACACATTGCGCTGGCCTATATGCAGCGCCCGCACCTCCTCAGTACGCAGCACCAGACGCAGGTCATAGTCCAGCGGATCGCGCACGGCGAAACGCACCAGCGCGCCGAACGGAGAGTGGCTTGCGCCGGTGGGCAGAAAATCATGAAACCGCTGCCAGTCGAGGTTCTGGATATGCACCCTGAACTTGCCGGCACGGTCGACGACCTGCCGCCCCAGGACCAGGTTCTGGCCCAGAAGGCTGCTGGCCTGACCCAATTGGTTGCGTTGCCTGCGGGCAATCACCACCTTGCGCTTGACGCACTGTTCGATCAGCAACTGCGGGTGCTTGAAGTAGTAACGCAGCACCGTTTCGATAAGCGCCGCCGAATGGGCGCGCATACCCAGCAAGCCCAGGTAGGGCAGCAGGCGCTTCCAGTCCAGTTGCGTCGCGCCCCGAACGGCACGGCCGCCCAGGCCTATCAGGGCGAACATCTGCTCGGAAAACGGGTCGCTGGCTCCCGCCCGAAAGCACGCCCGGTAGCGGTACTTGCGCCACAAAGGCAGCATCAACCGATGCAGGCGGTGGTGAAACAAGTCGAGAAAGTCGCCGACAGGATTACCGCCCGCCCGTTCGGTCAATGCGTGTTCACCATAAAACGCCGGCAGTGGCGAATTCGCCCCCACCAGTCCCAATACGTTGAGGCGCAAACGTGCGCGCAGTTGCCCGCCCTCGACAAAGAACGTCACCCGGTCAATATCGTTGCCGGGAAACCCCAACCCCGGGTTGGCCTGGAACTCCAGGCGTTCATACAGCGCCTCATCGCCTAGGGACGGATGGGCGTCACGCAAACGCTCGATCACCTGCGAGATCGCCTGGAACAGCGAGTACTCGCGAATGGTCCGCGACAGTTCGGTTAAAGCAGAGCCTGCAGGCCCATCCGGGATGGCCATAGGTACACCTCTCCTTGTGTGCTGGTAACACGCAGTTCGTGATACGAGTTGAGGCTCGCATACAGGGCAAAAAACTCGTTGAGGACCGAGGCAAACACAAACAGGTCGCCCTCTCCGAGGAAGTGCTGGAGGTCGACGGTCAGGTCGATTGCCACACCTCGAATCGGCAAACCGCCGTGTAATCTGTCAATCGGCCGCTGGCTGATCGAGCGCAACCCGCCCAGCCTGCGGATGCTGACTTTTTCCGCCTGGCGATCGTGGTAGCGCGGCAGGTCATAGGTCTCGAGCACCACTTTCAGCGCATTGATATCGCTCAGGGACAGGTAGTTGAGCGACATGTTGCTGATCAGCTTCCAGAGAAAGTCGCTGTCCAGCGGGGGCGCAATGCCAGGGGTGGCTGCCGTGATATTGCTGAAGGACAGGAATTCGGGTGTTTGCTCGCACGCTTGATTGATGTCACCGATACGCAATTTGCGCGGCAAATCATGGTTGGTGCAGGTCATCTCGACAGACAGGGTTTCCTGATCACCGGACTGGCGACTGCCAAAGCTCAGGTAGGTATCCAGCCCGCTGTGTTGCACGGAGGGCCGCTGGCGGATGCTGTAGCACGCGGTCTGCTCATCGTGCTCGAACGACTCGAATGGCACATACGTCTGGTAGCCCAGGCCACCCGGACGCCATCCCGTGACCTGGTCGACGGAGAACACCGCGCAATGACCTGGCGCATAGTCAGCCCCCAGCAGCAGATACTCGTCCTGCCGGCCATCCAGTCGGATCGGCACTCCATCGTGCTTGAACAGGTTGACCACCGGCGTGCAAAACAGCTTCACGTTGTCCAGTGTGGGCTGCACCTGCTCGGGATTGCGCTGGCCAAGCTTGAAGCGCAACTCAACGCCCCGCACCTGTTTGAGCACGTCAACCGGCAAGGTTTGCAGAACATCCAGACCACCGACGTCGACAAACAGATACTTGTCTGGAAACGCAAAATACTCCTGCAGATGCCGATACCCAGTGAACGCATTTGGCGGATAAGGCAGCAATGCCTCTGCTTCTGAAAAACCTGCTGGCTGAACCTCGCAGGCCGGCAGTTGCAGTGACCGCACCTGCCCGTCATGGGCCAGCAGCGGTTCGCCCTGGCCATCGAGTAGCAGCAGTTCGATACCGTGCAGGTGGCGCAGCAGACTCACGTACAGCATCTGGCTGACGTAGCGTTCCCCGGCAAAATGCAAGCGCAGGTGCTCAAGCAACAGTTCGCCCATATGTCCTTCGGCGGTCATCTCCAGGCGCAGGCTCAACAAGGCACCCTCCCCCTGGGCCGAGTAATCCAGCGCGCTGATTTGCAGGGGAAGCACATCCGTTGCATAACAGGTGCGAAAACGGCAACGCTCACCGTCAATCGCCACACTTTCCACCGGCGTGTCCCGCTCGACCGTGACTGCCGGCCCGGCACGCAGCAGCGGTGCGAACTGCAACATGCTGAACGCGGGTAATGGGCGCATGTAGTTGGGCCACAACAGGTGCATCAGCGAATGGCTGAGCTCGGGCAACTGGTCGTCGAGCTTCTGTCGCAAGCGGCCCGTCAGGAACGCAAAGCCCTCAAGCAACCGCTCGACATCCGGATCCCGGCCACTGTCCCCGAGGAACGGGGCAAGCGCCGGATTGCGTTCGCAGAAGCGTCGCCCCAACTGCCGCAAGGCATTGAGTTCGCTCTGGTAATAGCGGTTAAAGGACACCTGGGGCGACCTCGACACGTCCGTTGCCCGTCAGGCTTGCGCAAAACACCACGGTTTGCACGACGCCGTCGATGGTCAACGCGCCCTGGATATCAAAGGCCAGGGCTAGCGGGTCGCGATCCCGTGGCAACGCAACGACCCGTACGTTGCTCAAGCGCGGTTCGTAGGCCGCGATAAACCGCTCGATCAGAAAGCGTGCCTGGCTGAGGGATTCGTGCAGGCTCAGACGCATGTCATTGAGGTCCGGCAGGCCATAGTCGGGCAGCGTCTGCACACTGCCCGCTCGGGTGCTGAGCATGTTGCCCAGTTGGGTGGCCACCGACGCGGCGACACAGGCGAGTGGCGTGCGCCCCGTCGACTGAGGCGCGGTGCCTGCAAGGCGCTCAAGGAAGCCGCTGTAGTGACTCATCTCAGGCCCCCGGCTCATTCTTTATCGAGCTTGCCAACCAGGAACAGGGTGAAATCCGCCCCCATGTATTTGAAATGCGGGCGTACGCTGAGGTTGATGCGATACCAGCCCGGCTCGCCATCGACGTCACTGACGACGACCCGTGCCGCCCGCAGCGGTCGTCGCCCCCGCACCTCGGCGCTGGGGTTCTCCTGGTCGGCCACGTACTGGCGGATCCACTTGTTGAGCTCCAACTCCAGGTCGGTGCGCTCCTTCCATGAACCCAACTGCTCGCGCTGCAGCACTTTCAAATAGTGCGCCAGGCGGTTGACGATCATCATGTACGGCAGTTGGGTGCCCAGCCTGTAGTTCAACTCGGCGGCCTTGCCCTCGGCGCTGATGCCGAAGCGCTTGGGTTTCTGCACGGAACTGGCGGAAAAGAACGCCGCGTTGTCGCTGCCCTTGCGCATCGTCAGGGCAATGAAGCCCTCCTCCGCCAGCTCGTACTCACGACGGTCGGAGACCAGCACCTCGGTGGGGATCTTGGTTTCGATTTCGCCCATGCTCTGGAAGTGATGCAGCGGCAGATCTTCCACCGTGCCCCCGCTTTGCGGGCCAATGATGTTGGGGCACCAACGGAAGCGGGCGAAGCTGTCAGTCAGGCGCGTGGCAAAGGCGTAGGCCGTATTGCCCCACAGATAATGCTCATGACTGCTGACCACATGCTCGTTATAGGCGAAGGTCTTGACCGGGCAGTCCACCGGGTCGTAGGGCGTTCGCAGGAGAAAGCGTGGCACCGTCAAGGCCACGTAACGGGCATCCTCGCTCTGGCGGAAGCTCTGCCATTTGGCAAACTGCGGCCCTTCGAAATGGTCTTTCAGATCCTTCAGGTCCGGCAGGCCGGTAAAGCTCTCCAGACCGAAGAAACCCGGCCCGGCGGCGGCAATGAACGGTGCATGAGCCATGCAGGCGACGCTGGATACGTATTGCATCAGCTTGACGTCAGGCGCGCTGGGCGACAGGAAATAGTTGGCGATGATGGCGCCGACAGGCTGACCACCAAACTGACCGTATTCGGCGCTGTAGGTATGTTTGTAGAGGCCCGACTGCACAACCTCCGGCGAGTCCTCGAAATCGTCCAGCAGGTCCTGCCGCGAGACGTTGAGCAGCTCGATCTTGATGTTTTCCCGGAAGTCGGTGCGATCCACCAGCAGCTGCAAACCCCGCCAGGCCGCTTCCAGTGCCTGGAAGTCGGGATGGTGGAGGATTTCGTCCATTTGCCGGCTGAGCTTGGCGTCGATCTCGGCAATCATGCGGTCCACCAGTTGTTTCTTGACCGGCTCGCCTCGGTTTTGTGGCTTGATCAATTCCTCGATAAAGGCCGCCACACCGCGCCTGGCGATGTCGTAGGTTCCATCATCGGCCGTCAGGCGGGTCTGGGCGATGATGTCGTCGAGAATGCTGTATGCGCTATCCAGGGGGGTGGCCTGGGCGCTAGGGCTAGTGGTCATAAGGTCAGTGTCCTTTTACTGAGAAAGTCATGGGTCGGGGCTGTTCAGCCCCAGTTCGGCCAATACCCGTGCACGGGCCTGGTCATCGGCCAAGGCGCTTTCTATGGCCTTGCGAAAGCTCGGTGTATTGCCCAGGGGGCCTTTGAGCGCGACCAGCGCCTCACGTAACTCCATCAGCTTTTTCAATTGCGGAACCTGCTCGACCAGTTGGGCCGGGTTGAAGTCCCGCATGGCGTTGATGCGGACCTGGATGGGCAACTCATCGGCTTCATCGGTTTCCTGCAGTCGATTGGGAACACCCAGCTGCAGACTCAAGGCTTGCTTGGCCAGCACCTCGTCGAACGTGTTTTTGTCGATACCGATGGGCTTGCGGTCTTCGACCTTGCGTGTGTCTTCGCGCTGGGTGAAGTCACCCAGGACCAGCAGCTTCAGGGGTAGCTCAACCTCTTCCTGGGCACCGCCTATGGCCGGCTTGAACGTGATGTTGATGCGTTCCTTGGGGGCGACCGAACCTTCTTTGGCCATGATGTTTCTCCTTTGCGTAATGACGGAAAACCTATTGGAGTACCGCTTCCAGATCGACCTGGCACAGCTTGCGATAGACATCGTCCTTGCGCTCGCGCAGACCATGGCCCTGGGGCAATACGTCGTAACAGGCGTACAACAGTTGCAACACCTCCAGGGTCAGGTCCGGTTCCCAGCGATGCAGGCTGCCGTGCTGCAACTCCTGCTCAAGCTGTTCAAGCTGGATCCTGGCCAACTCATGCTTGGCACCCTGGATACACAACCGAGCCAGGCCCAGGCGCCAATAAAACCGGGCACGGTCACCTCGCGCAGCCTGCATGGCGTTTTTGTAGGCCTGGACAGCGGCCTTCAGCCCCTCCTTGCGCAGCAACGGAGCGACCGTCTGCAAGGCCTCCTCCCATGGCGCCGGACCAACTCTGGCAATATTCCTGGGCGGCACCCTTGCCTGCAGGTGGTGACTGACCTGGCTGTCGATCCACCCGCGAGTGGTAGCGTCGGCAAAGGGTGTTCCATCGTGGAAGCGCAATTGAGCGACCCCCGGTAATCGTTGCAGCAACAGGGCGAACTGAATCTCTGTCTCGACCATCGCCAGTTCGGCCTGCAGCGCCTGGAGGCACTCCCAGAGCATGCGCACGCCGTCAAACCAGAAAGGCGCGCCCGCCAGGCTGGCCTCAAGCTCCAGCAACAGGTCGGCGTAATGCCCTTGGGCAAAGCGCTCCTGGTAGCGCTTGAGTTTGTCGGGCAGCAACCCACGCAACGGCGTTATCTGTTCGCTGTTGCTGTCGGGAAGACCAGTGATACCCAGCCAGCCCAGCGTCCGGTTCAGGCGCAAGGCCCGCAGGTCAGTGGCGTTCTGGCGCAGCCACCAGGTACACAGCGGTCGAGCGCCGTCCTGCAGCGTACGCAGGAGCCTGTGAACGTCTTTTTCGTTGTTCACCACCGGCTCAGGCGCCAGCAGTTGGGTCGCGACCTGCTTGACCTGGGCAACCACCCCGCTCACCCCGGATGGCGGCGGATCGTTCTCCTGGGCCTGTTGCAGCTTGTCCGCCAGTTGCCTGCGCGCAGCCAGTAGCAACGGCGCATCGTCCCCCAGGTGCCTGACCCACAACTGGTCAAGGTCGGACAATTGCTCGGCCAGGCACTGGAACAGGGAACGCTGGTGCTTGAGCGAAAAACTCTGCGCCAACACCGGTTCAATGCGCTGTACCAACCAGCCAAAGGCCGCAATGCGGGTACGCTGCTTGAGGGGGTGAACCGTCGCCCAATGGTGCTCACACAGGTCGCGCAACAGGCCGAGCCCGGCGAGCAGGCCGGAAAAGGACTCGCGTTGATACAGAGCCCATGTCAACCAGGCAACCACCCGCAAATCCTTGGATTCGTGACGCAACAAGGCTTCACTTTGGTCCACTACGGACTGCCAGTCCGGCTGGCTGTTGCCATGGATCGAGCGGGCTTTTTCCAGCTCACTTTCCAGCGCTTCGTATCCCGCCGAAAAACGCATATCCTCCCCTGCAAAACAGTCAACCGAAATCGGCGACCGGGCAAGTTTCAAGTAATAAGCAGAAAGTTTGTCTGAATAAACCATGATGGCCGCAGTGTGCTGATCAATGCTCAATTAAAGTAGGGCAAGCATCTATATAAACGCCAACACCTCACTTACTGAATTCCGTTTCCGTGTAGCGACAAGTACGAACCATAGCCAGCTGTATTTTATTGGGCAAGTCAGCCAGGCGCACTTAAGGAGATTCCTACAAAATCAAAGCAGCCCGCAATTTTGTAACTAAGCGTGCTCAACGACCCTCTTCCCACCCAATAAAACAGCCCATTTTATTGGGCGACATACCTGCCAGCACCCTTGCGCAAAAAGCTGCGCACACTTTCCAAGCAAGCTGCATTAAAACTATATATCCACCTATCAACACTGCGACGTACGCTGACCAGGCAATTAACTGCGCACTACTGCGCAAACAAACTCAACTTCAAAGACTAAAGCCCTTCTAACTCGACACCTATTAAGTCTCCACCATGAACAAGCGCCCTTATTTTATTAGGCCGACTGAAATCCGGCACACTTCTTGTTAGTAAGCAGCGCCCATCCGGCAACGGCGCCCCTCGGCGCAAACTTATCTGTCAGGCAAGGAAACCCGTCATGCCAACACCCGCATACCTCTCGATCACCGGCACCAAGCAAGGTTTGATCACGGCAGGCACGTTCACCCAGGATTCGGTAGGCAACATCTATCAGGAAGGCCACGAGGATCAGATCCTGGTCGAGGCATTCCAGCATCAGGTCATCATTCCCCGCGATCCGCAATCGGGCCAGCCCACCGGCCAGCGTGTCCATAAGCCGCTGATGATCAGCAAGGTATTCGATAAATCTTCGCCGCTGCTGTTCAGCGCGCTGACGTCCGGGGAAATGGTCAAGTGCCGCCTTGAGTGGTATCGCACATCATCCGCCGGTACCCAGGAGCACTACTTCACCATCGAGTTGGAGGACGCGATCATCGTCGACATCCAGTCACGGATGCCCAACTGCCAGGATCCGGGAAATGCGCATTTCACCCACCTGGAAGATGTGCACTTTACCTACCGCAAAATCGTCTGGACCCATGAGGTTTCGGGCACTTCAGGCTCTGACGACTGGCGCAGCCCGGTGGCCGGCTGAAGCCCGACCCGGCAGCAACGGCGTCGCAAGCTGCGATGCCGTTGCAGTCGGGTGTGTCACACCATCGCCAACGGATGCTTGCGGATTGGTGCGCCGAATACCCGGTCGATGGCATCCAGGTCATGCTCGTCAAGAACCAGCCTGGCCGCCGCCGCGTTGAGGCGCACGTGTTCGGGGCTCACGGCTTTGGGGATGGCGATAACGCGGTCCTGCCGCAGTACCCATGCCAGGGCCACTTGAGCCGGTGTGGCCTCGTGTCGACGGGCAATCTGCTTGAGGGTGGGGCTGCTCAGCAGGTCTCCTCCCTGGGCGATCGGGCAGTACGCCATCAACGGCAGGTTGTGTTGTTGCCACCAGGGCAGCAGGTCGAACTCAATGCCGCGCTGCTCGATGTTGTAGAGCACCTGATTGGTGGCGCAGGCGGGTGATGCCAGCTCCTGAAGATCCGATACGTCGAAGTTGGACACGCCCCAGCGCCCGATCTTGCCGGCATCGCGCAGCCGCTCAAAGGCGTCAACCGTTTCTGCAAGAGGGTATTGCCCGCGCCAGTGCAGCAGATACAAGTCGATGTGATCGGTGCCCAGGCGCTTGAGGCTGGCTTCGCAGGCCCGTGGGACCCCGGTTTTACTGGCGTTGTGCGGGTAGACCTTGCTGACCAGGAACACCTGGTCCCGGCGCCCCTGGATCGCCTCCCCGACCACTTCTTCCGCACCGCCTTCGCCGTACATCTCGGCGGTGTCGATCAGGGTCATGCCCTCGTCGATACCCAATTGCAGGGCAGCGACTTCCGCTGTTCGCCGTGCAGAATCTTCCCCCATACGCCAAGTGCCTTGGCCGATGACCGGAACCGGGGTACCCGCCAGATCAATGGTGCGCATGCCAACCTCCAGATAAGTGTGCGTTGCCATCATGTGGCACTGCCCGCGCCACAGGGTTCAATGCAAATCCACGGCCACGCGCCGGCCCTCAGCCCACGCTGCGAAACGCACTGGGACTGAGCCCCGTCCAGCGCTTGAACGCCCGGCGAAAGCTACGTACGTCACTGTAGCCGACCTCTTGGGTAATACGCTCGATGGACAGCCCGGGGTTGCCCAGCAAACCCATGGTCCGGGCACGACGCACCTGTTCCAGCAAGGCTTCGAACGTCAGCCCGTGGTCGGTCAGGCGCCGACGCAGGGTGCGCCCGCTCATGTTCAGGTCACTGGCGACCTTCTCCAATTGACTGCCCTGCAAGTCGCGGGAAATAGCGCGCTCCACCGCCTGGATCAGGTCCATTTTGCGGTGCAGCTGGGCACTTTCCAGTTCCAGCAGGCCAAGGGCCTGGCGCAATGCCAGGGCATGGTGATTGGGCAATTGCACGTCGAGCCAGCGGGCCTCAAGCACCATGCGGTTGTGCAGGCAGCCAAAACGCACATCATCACCGAACAAGCGCTGGTACTCGGCGGCATACACCGGCGGCGCATGCATGAACTCCATGCGCAACGGCTTGAATTCGCTGCCCACCAGGGTCCGACCGTAGACCATGAGGCTGGTAAAGAACTCTTCGGCGGCAAAAACCTGGACGTCGGCATAGGGCAGCAGGCATTCGACCTCGACCATGACCTCCAGCGCGCCTTCAAGGGTGCGCGAGGTGGCGATGCCGCCGGAGGTGTGCTGGTGCCGTTCGCCCACGGCAAAGGCATCGCGCAGGGTCTTGCACAACGAAATGACATGCCCCAGCAAACCCAGGGTGCCCAGCACATTCTGATTGCCGACACACAGGCCCAGACCCTGCTCAGGCATGACCTTGAGGGCCCGCTGGATCATCGCCACGGCCTGGCGGTAGGAAATGCGCAGCGCCGGGTCGTCCAGGTCCGCCAGGGTAAACCCCAGGCCACGGCAAAGATGCTCGGCATTGGCGCCCTTTTGCGCCACAACCTGCCCCAGGGTTTGCAGGAGAAAGGGCGAGACCAGGGCCAATTCGTAATGTGGATCAACGGTTTTGCTGTGCATGGATCTGCGATTCCCGACTGTATGCCCGGTTATTGTTTTAGAAACATCCTGACAATCATAGGTGCTTGCAAGGCTCGCCGCACTCTGAATGAACGCTGTCCGGCAAAGCCCCCTTATGTGGCCGCCAATACCCTGCCCACTAGGGCGCCAAGGGCTTATTTGTATGGGCCAGGCCCCGGTGAGGGCCGACCTTCCAACAATAATAATGAGCCCTGACATGAATCCGACCCGTGCGCTTGCCCCCCTGCCCTTTGCCCTGGCGCTTATCAGCATCAGCCTGCCGACCCTGGCCACCGAGGGCGGCGTAGACAATATCGGCCCTGGTACCGACGGCTTTTACATCCTGCCCCTGGATGTCGATCACCTGCCGGACCACATGTTCGCTTTCAACCTTTACTACAACCACTATGAAGCGACGAAACTGGACATCAGTTCCCTGGGGGGCAAAGTGCCGCAGGTGAAGATCCGCTCGGACGCGATCATCCCGCGCCTGGACTACCTGAGCCCGTTGCGGGTGTTTGGCGGGCGGTTGGGCGGCTACATCGCGCAGCCTTACCTCAAGCAACAAGTGGCGCTGTTCGGCATGTCTGACCAGCGCGAAAGCATGGGTGACACCACCATCGCACCGATAATCCTGTGGGACCTGGGCAAAAACCTGACCCTGGGTGCCGCCGTGGAAATCACCGTGCCTACCGGTGAGTACGATGCTTTCCGCCTGGCCAATACCAGCAACAATTTCTACACCTATAAGCCCCTGGTGTCGGTGACATGGCTGCCTGACGAGCGCACTGAGCTGTCGATCAAGACCACCTACAGTTTCAACAAGGAAAACCACGCCACGGACTACCGTTCCGGGCAGATTTTCCACTTCGACTACTCGGCCAGCTACAAGGTGACCGATAACCTGAGCCTGGGTATCAATGGCTACTATCTCAAGCAGACGACTGACGATAAGCAGTACGGGCGCACTGTCACCAATATCTACGGCGAAGATGTCGACGATGGGGTGCGGGGCCAGGTGTTTGCGGTGGGGCCGGCGGTGTACTTCACCTTTCTCAAGTACGCCAGTGCGGAGATTCGTTGGGCCAAGGAGTTTGATGTAGAGAACCGGCCGGAAGGCGATATGTTGTGGGCCAAGCTGACGATTCCGTTTGCGTTGTAGGATCCGCCTGAAGCGAGGGGGCTTGCCACAACAAGCCCCCCTTGCCACAGGCCAGTTCCTGCGCAGGAGTGCGTCATTTCAACCGCTGTAAACCGGCCAATTGTCGACAATTTTACCGCCGCGCACCGCCAGCAGATCGCCAAACTGCAAGAGCACCGATTCAGTCTGGGTCGGGCGCATGAACACCTGATCGTCGATGTTCAAGCCAACCCCCGGCGAGCCATTGACCATCTCCTGGTTGGAGCTGCGGCCATACAAGCCATTACTTTGCAGCCCCGAAGGCGACTCGAACTCGGCCATCCAGTTGCCACCATAGATAAAAAACGTCGCGCGCTGGTTGCGATCCCACCAGGACAACAACCGGGATTTATCATCCAGCGCCGGGATGTTGACCGCGCCGGTGCTTTTGAGCACTGGCGTGGCAATGTAGGCCGCCGGGACGTGCTCGCTGAGGGATGGCAAATCATAGTGCGTTGGCTTGAGCATGGCGGTGCCCACGGAAACTTCACTGCTCAGTTGCTCCTGCTCATGCATCCCATAGCTGGGGCTGCCAGCGGTATTGAGTGTCAGGCCGGCATGCCACAGCCCTGCAAACTGCTGGCGGGTGAAGTCGACAAAGCCGTTGTAGCGCTGCATGACCTTGTCGAACAACGTCTGGGGCGAGCCAAGGATGCCCGGCACGCCCATGCCGACAAACGGGTCATAGCCCATGAAGCCGGCAAATTCCAGGTGCCTGGGGTGTGCACTGATCAACCCCAGCATCTGCCCCAGCACCGTGTTATCGCTGATACCGCCGCGGTGCAGGCCCACATCCAGTTCGATATTGATCCGCAGCCGTGTGCCCAGGCCCTGGGCCAGCGCCAGGTATTGTTGCAGGCGCTGTGGCGTATCCAGCAGCCACTGCAATTGCCGGGCGGGGTCGAAGGGCCCCTGATGGCCTTGATAGAACAGCTCGGCAGAACGCACCGGCAACGGCTTGCCCAGCAGGATATCGGCGTCGGGAAACACCTGGGCGTCATGGTTGAGAAAGGGTTGGTGAAACGACATCAGGCGCTGGGTGCCGGCGCGCTTGGCAATGTAGGCCAACAGGCCCGGCGCAGGCAGGGATTTTTCCACCAGCCGTAGGTGTTTACCTCCGCGCTGCACCGACTGCACGACGATGTCGATATTGTGATCCAGGCGATCCAGGTCAATCAGCAGCACCGGACGCATCGGCCCATGGGCTTTGAGCTGCTGGTTCAACTGGCGAAAATATTCGCTGTAGGGCGAGCCCCGGTCAGCCGGACGCAGCAGCGCCGCGCCCGCCACCAGCAACGCACCGGCGCCGAGGGTGCCGACCATGAAATGTCTGCGGTTCATCAGGCTACTCCCAGGATTGATGACAGGTGTGCATTAAGGAATTTGCCGCTGGGGTCCAGGGCCTGGCGCACCCGCGCGAACTCGTTCCAACGCGGATACAGGGCCTGCAGGGCGCGGGCATTGAGGGTGTGCAATTTGCCCCAGTGCGGCCGGCCGGCGTATTTCCAGAAGATGGGCTCGATCGCGGCAAAAAAGTTGTGATGGTCCATGGTGTAGTGCTGGTGCACCGAGATCGAACAGCTGTCGCGGCCTTCAAACATGCTCAAGGGAATATCGTCAGCCTTGACGTAGCGGTACTCGATGGGAAACCAGGTGCGCAGGTCTTTGTCGCGGATCAGCTTGAGGATTTCCCGCAGGCAGGCCGGACCGTGTTCGGCGGGCACCGAATACTCCATCTCGTTGAACCGCACATTGCGCACGTTGGCGTAGACCTCGAACGATTCAGCCACACGGTCCTGGAAACTGGCGAAATAGCGCAGGCTGTTCAGCAGCGTGCGGCGGGTTGCGGGGAAGTCGCTAGCATATTTGTCGAGGTTCTCGATAATCGACACAAACTCATTGCCGCCCGCCTCTGCCGGGTCGATTGGCGGGGTTGGCGCGTCGGTGGTTTCGTTGAGGGCGATGGACAGCGCGTAGTCGGAATGTGTCACCACCAGCATCTCCCAGTGCTGGTTCTCGCGGGTGTTGTTCGCCACGTCCTCCAACAGCTCTTCGGTCGACGCTATCCATTGGCGCTCCCGCAGGCGGTAAGGGGTGCGGTTTTGCATGCGCACGCGGGTGGTCACGCCGAGCGCGCCCAGCGACACCCGGGCGGCGTTGAACAACTCGCGCTCACGCCCGGCGTCGCAGTCCAGCACCTCGCCCTCGGCCGTCACCAGTTGGAGGCCGGTGACACCGGCTGAGTACGAGGTAAACCCAACCCCGGTGCCATGGGTCGAGGTGGAAATGGCGCCGGCCAGGGTCTGATAGTCGATGTCCGCCATGTTCGGCAGGGCCTGGCCG
Organism: Pseudomonas sp. FP818; assembly: GCF_030687335.1. Lineage (NCBI taxonomy): Bacteria > Pseudomonadati > Pseudomonadota > Gammaproteobacteria > Pseudomonadales > Pseudomonadaceae > Pseudomonas > Pseudomonas sp. FP818. The sequence goes on from NZ_CP117427.1 coordinate 3,228,625, forward strand.
ACAGCCTTGAGCGCCGGCCCCATGCGTGACATGGGCGTGCCGGCGGCGAAGGTGGCTTGCAGGCTGCTGGCATCGTGCTCGAGCAAGCCATTGAAAAAACTCAGTGACAGTAATGTGCCATCTGTCGGTACCAGGGCACTGAATGAATGGCCCGAGCCCACCGGGCGGATCTTGCCCGGCGCCTGGCGAATGATCTGCACCAACTCCCCCAGGTCCTTGGGCGCCAGCCGCTCAAGGGGCAGGCAGCTTTGGGCGCCCGACCAATTGCGCCAGGGGATCAAACGCGGCGCGCGAGCCAATTGGGCCAGCGCCGGGTTACTGCTGATTGCCATAAATACGCCGGCCACCGCCGAGCGCTGCAACAGTTGCCTGCGTGAAAGCACCATTACCTACCCCATTGTTGTTATTGGATATGAACACCGGCCATAAAACTGATCAGCCCCAGGAACTGGTCCTCGGAACACTGCATGCACAGGCCCATCGGCGGCATGCCGTTGTAGCCGTTGAGGGTGTGGTCCAGCAGGGTGTCCGCGCCCAGGGCAACACGCGGGCTCCAGGCCTGGCTGTCGCCGGTCAACGGCGCGCCGGAGGCAGGGTTGGCGTGACACAGTTTGCAACTGGTGTCGTAGAGCTGGGCCAGCGCCGGGTCGGCAGGCATGGCGTTGCTTGCCGTGGCAGGCTGCGGGGGATGTTGCGGTTTGTCGTCACAGGCGGCCAGCAGGCCAAGCAAGGCCAGCAGCAAACCCATGCGGCGGGAGGTCGTAGACCACATAGCCAGCCTCTCTTTTTTAGTATGAACAGTTGGGTTCACACTAAGTCAGGGACGGCGCGGCGTTGAGGGTATTGGGGGACACAAAGGGGGACTTGGGCGGACAGGGTCGGGCGACCGGCGCTCCATTACAGAACGCCGGCGCCCGCAACAGCCGACTTAGAAAGCCAGACCGACCTTGAAGCCGTACTCATCGCGCTTGAGCTTGGTGTTATCGGCCACTTCGGAGTCCGCGTCGAGCTTGTACTCGGTACGGGTGTAATACAGGCCCGCCATCACCGGCAGGTCGCCGTTCTGGTTCATCAGCAAGCTGACTTCGGCGTAGGGATTGGTGCGGTCCTTGAGGTCCACGGTGTCGCTGCCAATGCCGTCAACCTTGAGCTTGGCGCGGCCGTCAATGGTATGTCGGGCGCCCACTTCGACGCGCATGGTCATGCTGTCGAACTGATGGTTGTAACCCACCGCCGCCTTGGCAAACGGCGACTTGTTGGTGAGTTTCATGTCGTAGTCGCCAGAGTCCGGCTCATAACGGGTCCAGCTGTAGCCACCGCCGACCAGCACATCGACAAAGTTGCGCGCATCCAGCGCGGCGCGCCAGCCCAGGTCGAGGTCGGCCTGGCCTTCCTTGAGTTTGTTGTCGCTTTTCTTGCCAAACTTGGCGTCCACGCCGGCCTGGTAGATAAAGCCGGACTCGGCAGTCAGCTTGTTGCCAAAGTTATAGAACAGGCCGGCTTCCGGCATATGATCCTTGTCGCTTTCGCTACCGCCTTCAAGCTTGAAGTCGTTGTAGCTGCCGAGGATACCGAAGGTGGAAATCGGATCGGTGGACGGCGCAGCGAATACCATCGCCGGTGCGGCAACCAGGGCCAGGACCGAGGAATTCTTGAGGATTTTTCCGAATAGTTTGGACATCGTTTTACATCTCCTTTTTAGGTGGGCAAATTATTCAAGAAACGGTTCGAACCCCCTGCTTTGCAAAAGGTTCGATTTAATTTGCCTTGGAGTTGGAGGTAAAACGCTTCAGCGAAGGCTCTGGATCAAGCCTTCCAGAGTAGGCCTATCAGCTATCGACCAATAGTTGCGCCAGTCGCGGGCGTAGCTGTGGGTGCTTGGGCACGCGCAAACCAAACGCTTCACGCAGCAGTTCCAGTAATTGGTCGACGTCGGTGATCGAGCGTTTTTCGCTGTCACCGCCCACGTGATGAACGGCGTAGTTGCCGTTGTTTAACGTACGCCGCAGGCCGGGCCCGATCAGCGCCACTTTCAACTGTTTGATGAACGGCGAATCGGGGTGGGTCGAGACATACCAGTTGCCCAGTTCATAGTCGAAGTGCGACTGCGGCTGCAGGTCGAACACGTACAGCCCTCGCCATTCCTCGCCAACCTGGGCCCACAGGGTGTAGCTGCCGTCCTTCAAGGTCAGGCGATAGGGTTCATGGGCCGTGGCCTGTGGCGCCAGATTGTCCAGTTGCAGCGGGCTGCTTGGCACCATGCCACCAAACGCGACATCGCTGATGTAGCGCACACCCGCCAGGGTCACCAGGCTCAGGCGATGGGTACGCGGGGTGTGGGCATCAGGCGGCCCGCCTATGACCACCCGACCGGTGATGCCCCGAGCATCGAAGCCCAGTTCTTGCAACAAGGCCAGGAACATCTGGTTCAGTTCGTAGCAATAACCTCCCCGCCCGTCGAACAGGACTTTTTGCTCGATGCTGGCCAGATCAAGGGGCACTGGCAGTTGCGCCAACACCGAGAGGTTTTCGAAGGCGAAGGTACAGACATGGCGCAATTGCAACTGCGCCAGGGTTTCCAATGTGGGTGCTGGCGGGCTGTCATACCCCAGGCGTTGCAGGTACAGGCGGCTGTGGGTCAGGTTCGGTGAATCCTGGGACATGGCGCGATCCTTGGGCGCGGGCGAAGGTTTCACTAATACCCGTAACCGTTGCCGCTGCCAATACTGATCTGTGGCAATAGATCGTAGGAATGGGGCGCAAACTTTCTGAACCTTTCTGAACCTAATTGCATCAACTCCATATCAAAACAGGGAGGCAATATGGGCACGGCAACGATCTACACCATCCAATACAGGCTGCATGGCGAGCCCAAGTCTTTTGTAGTGCGTGCGGAGGTGATGAATAACGCCGAGGCATGGCATTGGGCCAGCTGTGACGCCGGGGTGGCCCACGTCGGGCGCATTGGCCGTCCTGGCCACGAGCGCACCAAGAAGACCACGCGGCCATGGGCGGAGAAATACGGCATCACCGACGTCACCTGGATCGCCCCCAAGCGCCTGTAGGGGCTGCGGCAGGAGCTGGTTTGCCAGCTCCTGCACTGATGGGCGTGAAGTTATGGTTTCAGATCGCCCAAGGGATCATAAGCCGGCTGCTTGCCGGCTTTGTGCTTCTTGTCCAACGGCGCAATGGCCGGGCCGACCGGGTCGACCTGCGGGTCGGCCACATCCGGTGAGTCTGGGTCAAACCCCAAATCGTGCTGATCACTGGCGTGTTCCGACGAATGCGGGCCATCGGGCTTGTTCGATTGCTCAGTCACAGTCATCTCCTTCGCTTTGCTGACGATGCATACATGCGTTAGAGAAAACCCCGGCTGCCATCGTTCAACTTTCTCACGCCCACCCACAAACCATGAGAAGATGCCGCGCCGCGCAATACCCCTACTTAGTTCATGGAGACTGCATCCCGCATGTTTGAGATCAAACCTGTCGATCCGCAAACCTATCGCCAGCAGACCCGCCGCAGCACGCTGATTGTCGCGGTGATCTTCATCGCCCTGGCCATGCTGCTGTCGAGCCTGGCCGTGATGCTGTTTGGCGAGCCCGGCGGCGACAACTTTCGTTTCAATATCGGGGGAGTGGCGGCCGGCGTAGTGCTGACTATCGCCCTGGTACGCGGTCCGCTCTGGTCACAGGCCTGGCTGGCGCCGGCGATCTATGGCTGGCAGCTCAAGCGCAGCCTGATGCGGGTGACCAATGTGATGCATAAGGTGACCGAGCGGGTCCAGGCCAACGACCCGACGGCGATGAAGCTGCTGCGGTTCTATCACCTGGGGCTGACGCAGATGCATGAACTGGACGCCAATTCCAGCGCCCAGGCGCAACTGGTCGGGGAGATCGAGAAACATAAGGCGCAGATGAAGGCGCTGGGAATCAAGGCTGAACAAACGCGCCTGGATCCAGCGTGGCTGGAAGCCATGCGCGGCGCCTGACCTCATAGGAGCCCGTTTGTGGGCTCCTACAAGCGTTTGGCTCAGGCCGCGAAGATCGCGCCCAGGTCCAGACGCCCATCCTTGAGCGGCGGGCACCAGTAGTAGCCACCGGTCAACGGTGTGCTGATGCGGTACAGGCCATCGACAATCCCGTCTTCCAGGCCGCTCATGCGGCGCAACTGAGCTTCAAAGGCGTCAAAGGAGTGGCCGAACGCGAGGAACATCAACCCGGCCTGGCCATTTTCGGCCCAGGGCATGGAGCGGCGCACCACAAAGGCTTCGGGGGTGAAGCTCTCCTGGGCGGTGCGCTTGACGTGGGCGGACTCGGGGGCGTCGTCCAGCTCTTCGTTATCGCCATGGCGACGCCCGATGATGTGGTCGCGCTCCTGGGCCGGCAAGGCGGCGAAACCGTCCAGGTCGTGTTGCCATTGCTGGATTGCGGCAAAGCTGGCGCCACTGCCGGCAACGGCGGCTTCGACGGCGGCGTCGTCATGGGGGTTTTCGGTGCCGTCTTCGTAGTCGGTCAGGTCAAAGCCGGTCTTGTAGCGGAAACCTTCAGTCATCTGCACCAGGCGAAAGCCCGGCGCCAGGGCTTTTTCAAAGGCCCGGCTGCGCAACAGCAACTCACCACGGTCTTCGCCATGCAACCAGCACCACAGCGCCTGTTGGGTGGATGGGTTGTGGGCACCCGGCGCCGAGATGGGCGCAAAACTGCGCAGCCCTTCGATGTGCGCGCCCAGTGCCTTGACCAGCGGCTCACCCAAACCCACCACCACTGCCGAGTCGACCAACTGCACCAGCGCGTCGAGCGCTGCCGGCACGGCGTCGATGGACTCGATGGCGAAAAACAGATGGCGTGCCTGCAACGGCACCGGTGCGGCAAGAATGCCCGGCTGGTACTGACTCATATGAACTCCTTCAAGAAAGCCGCGTAGTTTACCCGCCGCGCCCCAGTGTGCGTAGGGAAATGCGTGTAAGCCTTGCAACAGAGCCCTCCGATGGGGGAATCTCTGACTCAAGCTGTGCAACCACTCCAGGGGTAGCGACATGACCACCACTCACCTGCTTGCCAATCTGTTCCCGACCGCCGAAGGCATTCCCGAACAATTTCGCCTCGCCGCCCCCATCGAGCAACGCGACTATCTGGTCGACGGCCAGTTACGCACCTGGAACGGCCCGTTGGCCCAGGTGCGCAGCCCTGTCCAGTTGGCCGGTGCCGACGGTGACACCCCCGTGATTATCGGCAGCACGCCGCTGCTGGATGCCGAGACCGCCCTGCTCGCCCTCGACGCCGCAGTTCGGGCCTACGACCGTGGCCAGGGCCAATGGCCTACGATGCGGGTGGTCGAGCGTATTCAGCATGTCGAGGCGTTTTTGCGGCGCATGCGCGAACAGCGCGATGCCGTGGTGAAACTGCTGATGTGGGAAATCGGCAAGAACCTCAAGGATTCCCAGAAGGAATTCGACCGCACCTGCGACTACATCACCGACACCATCAATGCCCTCAAGGAACTGGACCGCCGCTCCAGCCGCTTCGAGCTGGAACAGGACACCCTCGGGCAGATCCGCCGCGTGCCCATGGGCGTCGCCCTGTGCATGGGCCCCTATAACTACCCGCTCAATGAAACCTTCACCACACTGATCCCGGCGCTGATCATGGGCAACACCGTGGTGTTCAAGCCGGCCAAGCTCGGCGTCCTGTTGATCCGGCCATTGCTGGAGGCCTTCCGCGACAGCTTCCCGGCCGGCGTCATCAATGTGATTTATGGCAGCGGCCGCGAGACCGTCAGTGCGCTGATGGCCAGCGGCAAGGTGGATATCTTTGCGTTTATCGGCACCAACAAGGCAGCCAGTGACTTGAAGAAGTTGCACCCGCGCCCACATCGCTTGCGAGCAGCCCTGGGGCTGGATGCGAAGAACCCCGGCATCGTATTGCCTGAGGTCGACCTGGATAACGCGGTCAACGAAGCGGTCACCGGCTCGCTGTCGTTCAACGGCCAGCGCTGTACCGCGTTGAAAATCCTGTTTGTGCATGAAGCCGTGGTCGAACGTTTTATCGAGAAGTTCAACCACAAACTCGCCAGCCTCAAACCGGGAATGCCCTGGGACGAAGGTGTGTCGCTGACGCCGCTGCCGGAAGCAGGCAAGGTGGATTACCTCAACGGTCTGGTAGCCGACGCGGCGCAACACGGGGCCAAGGTAGTGAACGCCAATGGCGGTGCCAGCCGTGGCTCGTTCTTCTACCCGGCGGTGCTGTACCCGGTGACCCCACAGATGCGGGTGTACCACGAGGAGCAGTTCGGCCCGGTGGTGCCGATCGTGCCCTACCGCGACCTGGACACGGTGATCGACTACGTCCTGGAGTCGGATTTCGGCCAACAGTTGAGTATCTTCGGCACCGACCCGGCGCAAGTCGGGCGCCTGGTGGACACCTTCGCCAACCAGGTGGGCCGGATCAATATCAACGCCCAGTGCCAGCGCGGCCCGGACACCTTCCCGTTCAATGGCCGCAAGAACTCGGCCGAAGGCACGTTGTCGGTGCATGACGCCCTGCGGGTGTTCTCGATCCGCACCCTGGTGGCAACCAAGTTCCAGGACAGCAACAAAGCACTGATCAGCGATATCATTCGGGACCGGGCGTCGAGCTTTTTGACCACCGACTATATTTTCTAAACTGCTCCCATGTAGGCGCGGGCTTGCCCGCGATGCAGGTGCCTCGGCGTGTCAGTGACTCCGAGGTGATGCGATCGCAGGCAAGCCAGCTCCCACATTGGACCTCATAACATCTAACGATGAGGCCTTCTTAATCCCGATGAATCTGCCTCCCTTCGCCCGCCGCCTGTTGCGACCGCTGCTCGACCCCTATCGCCGTTATCGTCATGCCAAACTGATCCACGCGGTACGGGTGTCCATCGGCCTGCTCGCGACCATCCTGCTGACCACCGGTATCAACCTGCCCCACGGTGAATGGGCCTCGGTGACCATGCTGGTGGTGATTGGCGGCTTGCAGCACCACGGCAATATCGGCAAGAAAGCGGTGGAGCGGGCCTATGGCACGCTGATCGGGGCCAGTGTCGGCCTGCTGCTGGTGGCGCAACAGGCTTATCTGGGCCAACCCTTGTTGACCTACCTGTTGATGTCGGTGGTGTGTGGCTTTTTTTCCTATCACGCCATCGGCAAGGGTGGATACACCGCGTTGCTGTCGGGGATCACCGTGTTCATCGTCGCCGGCCACGGGGACAACCCGCTGTCCGATGGCCTGTGGCGCACCGTCGATATCCTGATCGGCATCGCCCTGGCCCTGGCGTTTTCCTTCGCCCTGCCGCTGTATGCCGTGTACTCCTGGCGCTACAACCTGGCCAGCGCGCTGCGCGACTGCGCCGCCATCTACAGCCGGATCATCAGTGGCCAGTCGGTCACCGATGACGAGCACCTCAAGCTGCTCAATCGCTTGAATGCGGCGATGTTGCAACTGCGTTCGTTGATGCCGTCGGTCTCCAAGGAAGTGCGGATTTCCATGACCGAGCTGGACGCGATCCAGCGCCATCTACGGATGTGCATCAGCACCCTGGAAATTCTCGGCAATACCCGCCCTGACCCACGGGATGAGCAGGCCATGGCACGCTTGCAACTGGCGCTCAAGGCTGAGCATCGGCAGATTCGTGTGCAGTTGATCGGGATGGCGCGGGCCCTGCAATCCGGCGCCACGCAACGCTTGGAACGAACCAGCCTAGCTGCGCCTGATCCCCAAGCTGCCCTGGAGGCGCCAGTGCACAGTGCGTTGGATGGCTATCGGTTATTGACCGCGCAACTGGCGGCAAATGTCGACGCGATGCACGCCCGATTGGCGAAAAGTGCCAAGGCGTGGAAAATCTGAAAAACGCTGCAACTTAATATTGGATCCACATTTTTTTCACGTTTTATTCACATCCGCAGACGTACTGTGAAGCCTCATCCGTTACAAACGTTGTACATCAAGCCCGCCGCCCCAGCGGGCTTTTTTTTGCGCGTGATTTGCTCAGCGCGCAACTTTACCGGTTGCCGGCAGCGCCGACTGGCCGCGAATCGCACGCTGGGTATCGAGTACCCGCGCCAGCGCCGTTTCAGCTTCCGGGCTTTGCTGCGGCACACGAATGGCCGCCGAGACCAGGGTGATCAGCTTGGCCATGACTTCGGCGTCAGTGGCCGGGCGCCCTAGGCTCATGGAGTTCATCAGCAGGCGCAGTTCGGTCCCGGCCATCACCCCGGAAATCGCCTTGAGGGCAAATTGCAGGCGCACCCCCAGCTCATTGCGCGGCAGGTCGGGCAACGCCAGGGCGAAGGCTTCGAAGAAGCGCTGGAACACCGGCTGGTAATGCACCTTGAGGTATTCCTGGATAAACGGCGAGGTATCACTGTAGACCCGCCCGAGGAAACGAATAAAGGACCGCCCCTCGCCGCTGGCCGGATCACTGCGCTCCAGGCCCATGGCCGGGGCGAACAGCACACCCAGCAAGGTATCGCAGTCGAGCGGTCCGTCAGACTCGGCCTCGCACCGGGCGAGCAACTCCAGGCGCTGCTCGTTGAGCGGCTCCAGGCGTTGCATCAGTAATGTTTTCATCAGGGAGTCCTTGTCCCCGAAGTGATAATTTACTGCGGCGAGATTGACCTGAGCCTTCTCGGTGATTTGCCGCAACAGCACGGCGTCGTAGCCGTACTTGATGAAAAGAGCCTCTGTCGCATCCAGCAGTCGAGTCTTGGTTACATTTGGAGCGCTGAGTTTCTTCGCGACCATATAAGTTCCACGGGGGAAATATGTTTTAAAAAAAAATTTGATTTTTTATACCGGGGCGGATGCTTGAAAGCAAGTAGTGACACTGCACCATACTATCCAAGCGCGTTGCCGCTCGCCCTGTAAACGGCTTGCCCATGGCAGGACCAGGCGTTTTCCTGCCACCGGTATAGGCTCTGCCACCAGAACAACCGCTCTATTTCTGTGGCTGGCGAAGCTGTGGCATCACAGTTACTATTCAAACAATGTTTTTAAAAAAAGAATAAAAACCAGCTATTGGCAATCGTGACGCAGGCCCTGAAGATGTTACAACGATTTTCAGGAGCAAGCCGGATAGCCGCAGCGCAAGGCGTAGTCATGATGACAGATACTCCAACGCTCCCAGGCTTTATTTCTCTGCAAGGCATCGGCAAAAGCTACCAATTGGCCGGACAGCACCTGGCCATTCTCAATGACGTCAGCCTCTCTATCAACCGCGGAGAAAGCTGCGGCATTCTCGGAGCTTCGGGCTCCGGCAAAAGTACCCTGCTCAATATCCTCGGCCTGCTGGACCTGCCCGACTGCGGCGCCTATCACTTCGCCGGCCATGACATTTTCCACGCCACGCCGGATCAACTGGCCGCGATCCGCAACCAACAGATCGGCTTTGTGTTCCAGAGTTTCAACCTGCTGCCGCGCCTCAGCGCCCTGGACAACGTTGCCCTGCCCCTGGGCTATCGCGGTGTGTCGCGCCAGGAGTCGGTGGCGCGGGCCCTGCATATGCTGGAGCAAGTTGGGCTGGCCGAACGGGCCCATCATCGCCCCGCCGACCTGTCCGGTGGCCAGCGCCAGCGGGTGGCGATTGCCCGCGCGCTGGTGGGCGCGCCGGCAGTGATTCTGGCCGACGAACCCACCGGCAACCTCGACAGCCACACCGCCCAGGACATCATGGACCTGCTGCTGGCCCTGAACCACGATCAAGGCGTCACGCTGATCATCGTCACCCACGACCCGCATATCGCCGAACGCCTGGATCGCCAGATTCTGGTGCGCAACGGCGTGGTCCACGAGGCAGAGTGCGTATGAGCCTGCGGGTCGAACAGAGCCTGAGCCAGTTGTTGCATGAAGCCTTTGTCAGCCTGCGCACCCTGGGCAAGCGCTCGATCCTGGCCCTGCTGGGGATCGTCATTGGCAGTTCATCGGTAGTCGCGCTGATCAATATCGGACATAACGCCGCCGAAGATGCCGCGATGATTTTCAAGGACATGGGCACCGACACCCTGGTGGCGCAGTTCCCGCCCAAAGGCAACAGCAATGCGCACATGCCCACCCACCTCGATCTACAAGCCGTACGCCAGGCCGTGCCGGGCATCGCCCACATCGGCGCGATTTCCTCATTCAGCGGGCCGGTGATCTTTCATGGCCGCACCACCAACGCCGGCTTGATTGGCAGCACCCCTGGCCTCAAGGAGGCGATGCGCCTGGCGCTGCGCGAAGGGCGTTTCCTGTCCGAGTTCGACAGCGGCGAAACCTACGCGGTGGTCGGCGACCAGATCGCCCAGGCGTTAAGCACGCCCGGTGACCCGCTGCGCCTGGGCGACCGGGTGCGGGTCAACGACTACCTGTACCTGGTCATCGGCATCCTGCAGAACCAGCCGCGGTCGATGCTGATTCCGGTGCAAACCAACGAGTCACTGTTCATCCCGGCAGCCGGCATGCGCCGTATCTATTCCTCGCCGCAGGTTGGCAGCGTGGTCCTGCGCGCAGCAGCCGGCCAGGACATGGAGCGCATCGCCGCCGAGACCACCAAGGCCTTGGGCGCGCAACTTACCGAGCACACCGTCGAGATCCAGATCCCCCAGCAAATGATCGACGGCATGACCCGGCAAAGCCGCACCTTCGCCTATCTGTTGCTGGCCCTGGGCGCCATCTCCCTGGTGGGCGGAGGGGTCGGGGTGATGAATGTGATGCTGATGAACGTTTCGGAACGCCGCCGGGAAATCGGCATCCGCATGGCCCTCGGCGCTCGCCAGCGCGACATCCGCAACCTGTTCCTGCTCGAAGCCGTGACCCTCACCGCCGTCGGCGCCCTGTGCGGCGCGGTGTTGGGCATGGGGGCCGCCTATCTCTATGCCTGGCTGTCGGGCTGGCAGTTTTCCCTGGCGGTGTCGGCCCTGCCCCTGGGCGTGGGCAGCACCTTGCTGGTGGGATTGTTTTTCGGGATCTACCCGGCGGTCTCGGCGTCACGCTTGCAGCCGGTGGAGGCCCTGCGCGATGAATAAACCCCTGCTGTGGCTGATTGCCCTGGTGAGCCTGCCCTGCGTGGCCGCCGATATCGTGATCCGCCCTTCGGCGCCGACCACCACCCGCAGCGGCTATGAGCACAGTGTCTCGCTCAATGCCCAACTCACCACCCTGACCCTGGGCGACGCGGTGTACCTGGGCCTGCGCAACAACCCGGCGATTCGCAGCGCCTACCTGCAACGAGTGGCGCAGAAGTTCGACTTGCGAGTGGCCGAAGATGCCTTCAACCCCAAGCTGGTGCTCAACAGTGCCTACCGCACCACCCAGGGCAGCGACGACCGCGCCCGCAATGCCAACCTGTCACCCACCACCAGCTTGCTCGGCGAGTACGGCACCCGCCTGAGCATGGGCTGGACCCAGCAACTGAACAACGCCAACCATGCCGGGCGCTACCGCAGCGACGGCCTGGACCTGGCCATCATCCAGCCGCTGATGCGTGGCGCCGGCTGGGATGCCACCACCGCCCCGCTACGGCTGTCACGCCTGTCCGAGCAAGCCAACCGCCTGAACCTCAAAGCCAACGTCGCGCAGACCATCAGCCAGATCATCGCCACCTACCGCGACTTGCTGCGTGCCCAGGAGCAACTGAGCATCGCCCAGGAAGCCCTCAAGCGCTCCAATACCCTACTGGACGTGAATAAGGCCTTGATCAATGCCGGGCGCATGGCCGAGTTCGAAATCGTGCAGACCGAGGCCGACATCGCCTCCCAGCAACTGGGGGTCGAGGAAGCCCAGAACCAACTGGACATGAGCCGCCTGGCGTTGCTGCGCCTGCTGGCCCTGGACCTGGCGACCCCGATCCGTGCCACCGAAGCCCTGGAGGCCACGCGCATGGACATCGACAAGCGTGAGGCCTTTAACCTGGCGCAGAACCAGCAGCCCGAATACCTTTCGGCGCTGCTGGGCAGCCAACAGGCCGACCTCAACCTGGTGCTGGCCAAGGATTCCGGGCGCTGGCAGGTCGACCTGGTGGGCGGCGCCAATCAGATCCGCGCCAACACCGACAACGACGCGGGCAGTACCAGCAATCGGCGCTGGGACAGTTATGCCGGGGTCCAGGTGCGCATTCCCATCGGCGATATCAGTACCCGCCAGGCCGAAGTGCGCGCACGGGTCAATGTGGAGAACCAGGCCATCCTGATCACCGACGCGCGCCAGGAACTGGAGCGTAGCGTCAATAACGTGGTGCGCGACCTTGGCACCCGCTGGCGCCAGTATGAAATTGCCCAGCGGGCGGTGGAACTGTCCCGGCGCAAGATCGAGATCGAACGGGACAAGCTCGGCGCCGGGCGCTCCACCAACTTCCAGGTGCTGAGTTTCGAAGCGGACTTGCGCAACGCCGAAAACGCCCGCCTCAATGCCCTGATTGCTTACCTGAATGCCCAGACCCAGCTCGACCTGACGCTGGGCATGACCTTGGAAAGTTGGGAAATCGCCCTCAATGACTACTAAAAAAGCCCTGCTGGGCGTTGCACTGCTGATACTGCTGGGCGCTGGCGGATTCGCGCTGCTCAGTCGCCCAACGCCTGCCGCCGATCAGACCGGTACGGCCGAGCAATGGCTGGAGGTCAAGCGCGAAGCCCTGGTGCACCAGATCGGCCTGGTGGGCAAGATCGAACCGGACACCACCGTCACCCTGACAGCCCCCTTCGACGGCAATGTGCAGGCCAACCTGGTGGAACAGGGGCAACGGGTCGAAGCCGGCCAGGTTCTGTTACGCATGGACCCCGCCACCCTCGAAGTGCAACTGCGCGAAGCGCTCTCCGCCCAGCTCAAGGCCCGGCGGACCGTGCAGGAAATGCAGGACTGGGACAGCGGCCCCACCGTCAGCCGCGCCCGACGCAGCCTGCGCACCTCGCAAATGAGCGCCGACAACACCCAGCGCAAACTGGTTGAAAGCGAGAACCTGTTCAAGCGCGGCATCATCCCACGCAACGAACTGGACGACCTCAAGCAACAGGCCCAGCAGCAACAGTTGGACCTGACCGCCGCCCGCAGTGAACTGCAACAGGCCCTTGATCAGGGTAAGGGTGAATACCGGCAGATTGCAGACATGGAATTGACCAACGCCACGGTCAAGTACGACGCCCTGCGCAAACTGCTCGAAGGCCAGGAGGTCAAGGCGCCGTTTTCCGGGATCGTCGTGCCGCCACCGGGCAGCGCCACCCCGCAAGGCAGCGGCAATAGCAACGCGCCGGTACAGGCGGGCAGCAAGGTCAGCCAGGGCCAGGTGTTGTTCGGGCTGGCCAATATCGAACGCCTGAAGATCGTCGCCAAAGTCTCGGAGCTGGATATCAACCAGCTGCATCAGGGCCAGCCGGTGGAAGTCATGGGCGACGGTTTCGATGGCGAACACCTGAGCGGTTCGGTCAGCGTCGTCAGCGGCCTGGCGATCGCCAATGACAGCCAGGGCAGCGCGCAATTTCCGGTGACCCTGTCGATTCCCAAACTGACCGAGAAACAACTGCAAAGGGTCCGCCTGGGCATGAGCGCACGCCTGACCGTCGTGACCTACAACAATGACCAGGCGATCATCGTGCCGGCCCAGGCGATCAGCCATGATGCCGGGACCATGAGCGTGGAGTACCGGGCGGCAATGGACCAGCCGGTGGAACGGATGACAGTCACCACGGGCCAGTCTACCGCCCAAGGCGTAGAGGTATTCGGGCTCAAGCCCGGGTTTGTCAGGCTGGATGCAGCCCCAAGATAAACGTAGATCCAAAATGTGGGAGTTGGCTTGCCTGCGATAGCGGTGGGTGAGCCGCCAGAAACGGTGACTGAACTGCCGCTATCGCGGGCAAGCCCGCTCCCACAGGGAATCTCACTCGGGCAGATAATTTTGGCCCCACCACAAATCAAAGGTGGGAGATTGCCTGCGATGGCGGTGGGTCAGCCGCCAGAAACAGTGACTGAACTGCCGCTTTCGCGAGCAAGCCCGCTCCCACAGGGAATCTCACTCAGGCAGATAATTTTGGCCCCACCACAAATCAAATGTGGGAGCTGGCTTGCCTGCGATGGCGGTGGGTCAGCCGCCAGCAACAGTGACTGAACTGCCGCCATCGCGGGCAAGCCCGCTCCCACAGGGGATCTCACTGGAGCAGATGATTTTAGCCCCACCACAAATCAAATGTGGGAGCTGGCTTGCCTGCGATGGCGGTGGGTCAGCCGCCAAAAACAGTGACTGAACTGCCGCCATCGCGAGCAAGCCCGCTCCCACAGGGGATCTCACTGAGGCAAATAATTTTGGCCCCACCACAAATCAAGGGTGGGAGCTGGCTTGCCTGCGATGGCGGTGGGTCAGCCGCCAGAAACAGTGACTGAACTGCCGCTATCGCGGGCAAGCCCGCTCCCACAGGGGATCTGCGCGGGGCAGAGAGTTTTGGCCCCACCACAAATCAAAGGTGGGAGCTGGCTTGCCTGCGAAGGCGGTGGGTCAGTCGCTAGAAACGGTGACTGAGCTGCCGCCATCGCGAGCAAGCCCGCTCCCACAGGGGGCCTTGTCGGCGGGGCGATTTTGGATGCACCACAGCTCCCACCTTTAGAGTTGCGCCAGCTTTAGCGCCAGTGCCTTGGCCTGAAGCGCCACATCCGTCACCGCCGTGCTCTCCCACCACATACCGCGCAGCGGCGGGCCCATGGCGAAGAGTCGCTCACTCACAACGCCGTGCTCATCCAGTACCGCCCCCGAGGCATCCGCCGCTATCCCCAATGCCAAGGGCCCGGGTTTGATCAAGCCGCGGGCCAGCAATTGCCTGGGCAACGGCCGGGCCACGCGGCGCCAGTCGTATTCGATCCCGCTGGAGTTGATCAACGCCGCGCCACTGAAGTGGGTGGTGTGCTGTTCGCCACGACGGCGCAGGCGCAGGGTCACTTCGCCGTTTACCGTGGGCTCCAGGCCCAGGAACGAGGCCGCGTGGATACGCAGGCGCCCCTCCCCGTGCAGGCGCGCCAGCAGTTCGGCGCTCAGGGGTGGCGAGCGATGATGATGGCTCTCCCACCAGGGCCGCACATGGCGCACGAACTGGCGTTTCTCGCGCTCGCTGGCCTGGCTCCACAAACGACCGATATGGGCGCGTACGGTGTCCAGCGGTGCTTGCCAGTCGATGCCCTGGGCCAGGGCTTTCTGGCATTCGCGGCGCACTGCCCGCAGTAATTGCAGTGGGCTGCGCAGGCCATGATCGTCAGCGAGAAAGTCCGCCCACGTAGGGGGTTGCCGGCGCACATGGGGCAACAGGCCATGGCGCGAAAAGATCTCGATCGGCCCGCGATGGCCAGCCTGTTCCAGTGACACCACGGCGTCGACCATGGTCAGGCCGGAGCCGATGATCAACACCGTGGCGTGTGGGTCCAGTTGCGTCATGGCGCGCACATCCCACGGATCAACCGCCGCCGCATTCACACCACTGGAGTGGGTTTGTGGCGTGCGCGCCGCCGGAAACATTCCGGTGGCCAGTACGGCCCGGGCACCGCGCAGTGCCCGGCCGTCATCCAGGGTCAGGCGCACGCCTCCCAGCTCTACCTGCACGTCGATGACCTCGGCGCGAATATGCTCCACGGTTGACGCCGATCCCGCCCGAGCCTGCGCCAGCCGCTGTTGCGCGTACACGCCAAAGATCCCCCGGGGTGGAAACAGCTCGCTGACCGGCACGTGCTGCTGGTCCGATTCCGGCCAGCCGCCGGCGGCGATGTACTCGCTCAACCAGTGGGTCAAGTCATCGGCGTTGTCCGGGTCCACACTCATGCGCGCCGCATTGCCATTGAGGGTGTGCCCCAGCTCCACCGCGCTATAGGCTTCGCCTCGCCCCAGCTCCATGCGCGGCTCGATCACCAGAACCTTCCGCGTGCCGGGCAAACGCAACAGCTGCACGGCCAGCAGCGTGCCGCTCAGGCCCCCGCCGATGATCAGCACATCGGCGTTGCGGATGGCCTTTGTCGCCTGTCCGCGTTCGGTTTCACTCATGCAAATACGCCCTTACTGGTTGCCCGAAGAATGCTCATGCCATCGCCTGCGCCGGTGTAAACCCGCGTGCAGAGCGACGTGGATGCGTTAGTTATATAGCCAGGTGCGCTCCGTTGCACGAGTTACGCCAAGATTGAGAACCCCATGATTCCTCACTTTGCGACAGCTCCATAGCCATGCCACACACGGTTAATCAGCAAACTGTTGATTGACTGTTGGCGGGCGAACAGTGGCGCATGCAACCGCAGATTTACCTGGAACCGCCGCAAATCAAGGCTCAAACGCCCTGCACTTTCTCGATTGCGATGAAACTGTTAGCGCCATTCGTGGGTTTTTCCATGGACCGGGAACGCACACCATGGGCTGCAACGCGCCCCTTCCTGCGGATTCCCGGAGCTTTTCATGCACTTCAAGCACTCCTTTATCTGGTCTGCCCTGGCCTTGTCGATTGCCATCAGCAGCCAGGCGGCTCAGGCCCAACCGATGCCCAGCGAGCAAACCATTGGCACCCTCGAGCAGGTGTTCGCCTTCCACGCCGCCATGCCCACCGGCGTCAGCGTTGCCGAAAACGGGCGGATCTTTGTCAATTTTCCACGCTGGGGCGACGCGGTGCCGTTCACCGTGGGTGAACTGCGCGATGGCCAGGTCGTGCCCTACCCTGACCTGGCTATGAACCAGGCCGACCCGAAAGACCCGGCCAAGGGTTTTATCAGCGTGCAAAGTGTGGTGGCCGATGGTCGCGGGCGGATCTGGATACTGGACACTGCCGCCCCCGGTTTCGCCTCGCCAACGCCGGGCGGTGCCAAGCTGGTAGCCATCGACCTGGCCACCAACAAAGTGGTCAAGACCCTGGTGTTCCCGAAAAACGTGATGCTGCCCAGCACCTACGTCAACGATATGCGTTTTGACTTCCGGGTGGGCGATGAAGGGGTGATCTACATCACCGACTCTTCCCTGAGCGGCCCCGGGGCGATCATCGTCATGGACATTGCCAGCGGCACTGCCCTGCGCCGACTCAGCGGCGCCACCTCGACCTCGGTAGACCCGAACTTCGTGCCCAAGGTCGAAGGCCAGGTCTTGCAGGTTCGCAACACCGACGGCAGCACCCGTCCGTTTGCAGTAGCGTCCGATGGCATCGCCCTGTCCGCTGACGGCCAGACGCTGTACTTCTGCCCGCTGTCCAGCCGCCATCTGTACTCGGTACCCACCGCGTTGCTGCGTGACACCTCGGTCAGCGAAGCGCGGCTGGATATGGCGGTCAAGGACCTGGGGGAAAAAGGCGCTTCCGATGGCCTCGAAGCCGATGCCTCCGGCGCCCTGTATGCCGGCGACTACGAACACAACAGCGTGCGCAAACGCCTGGCGGATGGACAGTGGCAGACCATCGTCCACGACCCGCGTGTGCTCTGGCCCGACACCCTGTCCATCGGGCCGGACGGCTACCTGTACTTCATGGCCAACCAGTTGCATCGCCAGGGCATCTTCCACGCAGGTCGCGACTTGCGCCAGAAGCCCTACAGCCTGCTGCGCGTGAAGATTGATGCAGCGCCGGCCCCCACCCTCTAGCTCCGTGATCAGCCGCAGCTCTTGAAGGAAGCAACATGCGCAGACCCCCACCCCGGCGCCCAGCAAAAACGCCGACCGTGACCCACCAGGATTTTTCCCTGGCCAATATCGCCAACGGCTCGCGTGTGGTGCGCCTGGGCGTCACCGATCTGTCCTTCCATCGCGCCACTGCCGCCGTGGTGGCGCTGGTCCTGCAGCGCATGGGCCTGACTGTCGAACGGCAATATGCCCTGCACGAAGTGAATTTCGAGCGCTTGCGCGAAGGCACCATCGACATGTTGGCCTCGGCCTGGCTGCCATGCAGCCATGGCGTGTACCGACAGGCCGTGCCCGCCCGTGAACTGGGCCTGCATTACCAGCCCTATGCCATGTGGGGCGTGCCCGACTATGTAAGCGAGGCTGACGTGGCATCCATCGACGACCTGCGCAAACCCGAGGTTCGCGCGCGCATGCACCCGCTGATTCAGGGCATTGGGTTGGGTGCGGGAATTACCCGGTTTTCCCTGAAAATCATGGATGAGTACGGCTTGAGCGACGCCGGCTACCAATTCCGCACCGGCACTCAGGACGATTGCGTCGACGCTTTTGAGGCCCTGTATCGCCAAGGGCACTGGGGCATCGTGCCCTTGTGGCATCCGCAGTTCCTGCACCACCGCTACCGTATCCGCGAACTGAAGGACCCCAGGGGTTTGCTCGGTAATGTGGATCGGGCAGTGCTGCTGGCACGGGAAGATCGCCTGGCGTTGCTGACCCGGGCAGAGATTCAGGTGCTGGATAATATTCGTCTGTCGAACCCGATCGTTGCCGAGCTGGATGATGCATTCAATCGGGGTGAACGCTCGGCGGATGAGGCGGCCAGGGAGTGGCTGGCGCGCCATCCGCAGAGGCTGCGTGGGTGGCTGGCACCGGTGAGCTGACAGCAAGCTTGGAGCCTATGGCTTATTGTGCGTAGCAGTCGCATTTTAGGGCCGCTTCGCGCCCCAACGGGAGCAAGCGCCCTCGCCACAGGTTACCGATTGCCTGCACCCTCGCTTAGCTGAACGGCAAGCGGGTTTGCCCCGCTCGCCACAGCCCCCCCTTAGATAAACTCGAACAACACCGGCGCCGGCAAGCGGGACTTGGGCAGGCCCGCATTAAAATCCTCATGGCTGTGGTAACCCACACTCACCACCACCAGGCTGGTAAAGCCGCGCTCGCGCAAACCCAGTTCGGCATCCAGCGCCTTACTGTCAAAGCCTTCCATGGGCGTGGCATCCAGGCCCAGGGCAGCAGCGCCGAGCAACAGCGTGCCCAGGGCCAGGTAAGTCTGCTTTTCCATCCAGTGTTGCAGGTCTTTGTAGTCATAATGATGCAGATCGACAAACCGCCGCCGGCCTTTGTCCTGCCCGGCCTTGGCCTGCTCATCCACAAAACGCCCATCGCTGGCTTCTTGCTCCAGCAGCGCCTGCAGGTACTCCTCGGGCATCTGGGTACGCGTGCAGAGCACAATCACATGGGAGGCATCGAGGGTCTTCGCGCGATTGAACTCAAAACCACCCTGCATACTGTCCGCAATCCGAGCTTTACCCTCGTCTTCGTGGGCAATGATAAAGTGCCAGGGCTGCGAGTTGACGGAAGACGGGCTGTTGCGCAGTTGTTCCAGCAACAATTCAATGGTTGCCACGGGAATCTTGCGCGATGAATCGAAGAGTTTGGTTGTATAACGACGCTTGGACAGGCTTACCAGATCCATAAAAGGACTCCAATCAAAATAGGCAAAAACAGCGAGTCCATCGTTACCCTTCGCCCCGCCGAGAAAAACCACCCGCACGCGTCAAGAGTTTCACTGGCACAGTGAAAGTGCGCTGTGCGCCTGCGTCCCTGCAGGGGAATCGCCCGGGTCAGTCGTACTCGACAATCCCCAGTTGCTTGGCCATGAACAGCTCATTGCGCTCGACGATTTCCTCGACCACTTTGCCTTCGGCATTGAACCGGAAGTACGTCAACGCGCTCCAGGACAGGTCTTTACCGCTCACATCAAAACCATGCCAGGTGTTGGAACCCTTGGCGTGATGCATCAACGCAACCACCACCACATCACCGGCCACCACTTCTTTCTGGAAGGTTGTCGCGATCGACTCGTAGCGCTCGGTCACGTTCAGGCGCAAGGCCTGTTTGAACGGTTCGACACCGACGATAGGCGCCGGACAATCGGGGCGGTGAACCACCACATCGTCGGCAAAAAATTCCGCTACGCGCTCAACATCCTTACCGTCGACGCAATACTTGAAGTACTTTTTCACCACATCCAGATGCTTGCTCATTTCGACTCCAATCAAGTTTTTCCCTGCACTCAACGGCTAGACTGGCAGGGGCAAAAAAAGCTTAACGGTCGGCATACACCTGAAAAATGCTGTAACTGGAAAACACCCTTGCGCGCAGTGGAGCAATGCTGATGGATCGCTGGACCGAATATGAGTTGTTTGTAAAGGTCGCGGAGCTGGGCAGCGTGACCAAGGCCGCAGACGCCCTGGACCTGTCCAGTGCGGCAGCCAGCCGGCACTTGGCGGCACTGGAGAATCGCCTGGGCGTGAGGCTGATCGAGCGCAGCACCCGGCGCTTGTTCGTCACCGAAGTCGGCAAAGTGTTCTACACCAATTCCAAGGCAGCCCTCACGGCGATGCAAGGCGCGACCGAGGCCGTCAGCGCGAGCAAAAACCACCCCCATGGGGTGTTGCGTGTGACTGCATCCTTATCCCTGTGCCTGCAACATATCCTGCCGCTGGTGCCCAAGTTCAAGGAGCAGTACCCGGATGTACGCCTGGATATCGTGGCCGAGAACCGCTACCACGACATCATTGACGACAACATCGACGTCGCCCTGCGCACCCGTGACAGTGAGCCGGACTCCAGCCTGGTGATCCGCCGCCTGACCGATACCCGACGCATACTGGCTGCCTCGCCGGACTACCTCGAGCGCTGCGGCCGCCCACAACATCCGCAGGCGTTGGCCGAGCATCAACTGTTGCTCTACACCTACGCCACCGATCCCTATGAGCTGACGTTCCAGCGCGAAGACCAGACCATCACGGTGCCCGCCACTCCGGCGCTGGAATCCAACGACGGCTATCTGTTGCGCGCGGCCGCGCTGCAGGGCCAGGGCATTCTCGCGCAACCCACTTATGTGATCCACGACGATATCGTCGCCGAGCGCCTGGTGCCGATCCTCAGCGACTGGAGCCTGCCTCGCCTGGAAATCAACCTCGTCTACCCCTCACGACGCCACCTGCCGGCCAAGACCCGGGTGTTTATCGACTTTATTGTCAAAGAATTCCAACACCTGGATTGACCCGTCGCGCTCAGTGCCGGATCACTGCCTTGAGTACCGTCTTGAAGGTCTCCAGTTGCTCCTCGCTGAATTGGCTGAAGACCGTGTCCTGCTGCTCTCGGGCGATGGTCCACAACGACTCGGTTTCGTCGATGCCCTTGGTGGTGAGCTTTACCCGGTCCTGATCATCGCGTACCAACGCCTTGCGCTTGAGGTTGTTCACCGCCTCTTCGATCTCGCGCACCGGCATTGCCACTTCGCGCTGCAACTCGGCCAGGCTCAGGCCGGCATCGTTCTCCAGCACCATCAGCATCCGCGCTTCACTGGTGCGCAGGCCGGTGGACAGTTGGCGGGGCTGGTAGCTGGCCTGATAGGCCCGCAGCGCCTGGGTCATCAGGTAATAGAGGTTATGGCTCAGGCGCCCCTGGAAATGGCTGCTCGCTGGCTGGCCCTCCTCACGGCGGGTCATGCGGGTGTGTGGCAGGACCATGGAATAGGCGCCCTGGTGATAGAGCAACGGTGAGCGGCCGCAGTCGTCGAAGGCCACCACTTTGCCAATCATGATCCAGTGATCACCCCCATCGACCTGCTGGTACTTCTCACACTCAAAGCGTGCCGAACAGTCGGCCAACACCGGCGCCCCGCCCGCACCCGCCTGGTATTCGATCTCGGCAAAACGGTCCTCCCGGGGCCGGGCAAAGTTATTCGACAGGTCAATCTGATCGGCGGCCAGCACATTCACCGCAAAGTGCGTGGCGGCTTCAAACACGGCGTGACTGGTGGAGCGTTTGTCGATGCTCCAGAGAATCAGCGGCGGGTCCAAAGACACCGAATTAAAACTGTTGGCGGTGACACCGACCTTGCGCCCGCTGGCGTCGGCGGCGGTGACCACGGTGACACCGGTGGCAAAATTGCCCAGGGCACGGCGAAAGGCGCGGGTATCGACTTGGTTTTCAATAGACATGCAAGACTCCCGGACAGGCTGAAGGCCCTGCCCTGATTATTCTTATAGGTAAGCGTAGCGTGGTCAGACCATCGCCGGGTCAGGCTCCAGGCCCATCAATTCGCGCCCGAGAATCTGTGCGCAAACGTCATAGTCGGTGTAGGCATGGGCGCCGGCGAGGTGAACGTCGCGGAACAGGCGCTGCAGTTCGTTGGTTTCAAACCAGGCGCCACCGCCCGCCGCCTCCATCAGGCGATCCACCGCCTGGATGCACATTTTAGTGGCGTAGCCCTGGTTGGTCCGCCAGAACGCCAGGGTGCCGCGGCTTGGATATTCATGGCGCTCGCTGTGCTCGGCGATCTCGTCCCAGCTTTTTTCCAGTAAGGCGCGTGCGGCGGCCACCTGGTGAGTAGACTCGGCCAGACGCATCAACGCAGGGGTCGCGGCGCCGACGGCCGCACCGGTGTAGGCCCGCACACGGTTTTTGGTTTTTTCGCGGAACACCTCGAGCATGCGCTCGGCGACGCCCAGGCCGACGGTGGAGAAACCACTGGCAAAATACGGACGGTAGGGGGCGAAGAAAATCCTGCTGTCGGGGTACAGGCCGAAGCCCGCCGACTTGCCTTCCATCATGTCCTTGGCCTTCTGGATACGGTGCTCGGGCACGAAAGCCTGATCGACGATCAGGGTCTTGCTGCCGCTGCCACGCATGCCCACGGCATACCAGTCGTCACGAATCTGATAGTCACTGCGCGGCAGTACCGCGAAGCAGTAATCCTGGGTGCCTTCGGCGTTTTTGCGGCGAAAGCCCATGATCGCCCATTCGGCGTGGTCACAACCCGAACTCCAGCCCATCTCACCGCTGAAGGTCACGCCACCCGGCACTTCTTCAGTACGCCCAAATGGCGCGATGCTGCTGCTGGCGGTGGCGTCGGGGTCGACGCCCCAGACCTCGTCTTGCAACTTGACCGAGAACATAGCCATCTGATGGCTATGGGTACACAGCAGGCTCATGGCCCACGCGGTGCTTGCGCAAGCGCCGGCCAGCAAAGCGATGCACTGGGCAAACTGCGGCAGGGAGATTTCCATGCCTCCGTACTTTTTCGGCAGAAATGCCCGGTGCATGCCGATGCCCTTGAGCAACGCGATGTTCTCGGCAGGTACGCTGCGATCTTTCTCGGCGGCGAAGGCATTGGCAGCAATCGCGGGCAAGACCGACTTGAGGTCTTCCAACAGAGGGTTTGGCTTTTTCATGGGTGCTCTCTTTATTATTGGATATCCCCATTCCTGGCCTGCCTGCGCCCTGCTCACTCGGCAGGAGGCTTGAAACAACCGGGAACGTTCGTAAAGACACGCCCAGTATGTGGCGCTTGGTCGCAGCGCAACATGCACGTTCCGGATGGAAGATTGTACTTTTCATGGCCCACAAAAAAAGCCGTCGCAGAGGCTGCGACGGCTGAGTAAAGACTCTCCACTGTAGGAGCTGGCTTGCCTGCGATAGCACTGGATCAGTCGATATATGGATCGCTGACAGGACGCCATCGCAACCTCGCTAAAGCTCGACAGCTCCCACACACAACACGGTCACCCTTAGCGATAGCGCTCAAGCCAATGCGCGTAAGGCGCCGGCAGGGTCCAGGAAGCCTTGTCCACCCCCAGTTCCTTGGCGGCGAAGTATGCCCAGTGTGGGTCGGCCAGGTGCGCACGGCCCACGGAAACCAGGTCGAGATGACCGGCCTGCAACGCCCCTTCAGCCAGTTGCGGTGTACCGAAACCCCAGGCCGACGTGACCGGCAGACCGGCTTCGCGGCGTACGCGCTCGGCAATCGGCCCCATAAACGCTGGCCCCCAAGGGATGTTGGTGTCGGGGATGGTGAAGCCGACACTGACGCTCAACAGGTCCAGGCCGCCGTCCTTGAAACGACGGGCCAGTTCGATGGACTCACACAGGGTCTGTTCGTCACGCCCGTCATATTCGAGCACCCCGAAACGCGCGGTCAGCGGCAGGTTTTCCGGCCAGACTTCACGCACGGCGGCCAGGGTTTCCAGGAGGAAACGGCTGCGGTTGTCGAAGCTGCCACCGTAGGCATCGGTGCGCTGGTTGGAGTGCTCCGAGAAAAAGCTCTGGCCCAGGTAACCGTGGGCGAAATGCAGTTCGATCCACTCAAAACCGGCGTCACGGGCACGGCGTGCGGCTTGAACGAAGTCCTGTTGCACCCGGGCGATATCCTCCAGGGTCATGGCCTGGGGGACTTTCGGCAGGTTCGCGCCAAACGCGATCGCCGAGGGTGCCAGGGTTTGCCAGCCACGGGCATCGTCGGCGGCAATATGGTCGTCGCCTTCCCATGGGCGGTTGGCACTGGCCTTGCGCCCGGCGTGGGCGATCTGGATGCCGGGCACCGCGCCTGCCGCCTTGATCGCTTGCACCATGGGCACAAAGGCTTGGGCATGGGCATCGCTCCAGATACCCGCGCAACCCGGCGTGATCCGGCCTTCGGGAGCCACGGCGGTGGCCTCGACCACCACCAGGCCGGCGCCGCCACGGGCCAGGCTGGCGAGGTGGACGTGATGCCAGTCATTGACCATGCCGTCATCGGCCAGGTACTGGCACATCGGTGGAATGGCGATGCGATTGCGCAACGTAACGTCTTTGAGCTTGAAGGGTTCGAACAATGCAGACATGAAAAAGCTCCTGAAACGAGGGTGACGTTTGATTCGATAGTTCGATCTTAATCGAACTATGGTAAACAATGCCAGCCCTGTTATCATTCGGTTCATGCGAGCCTTTAAACACCCCTCCCCCGAAGACTTGACCCTCGAACGCCTGCTCTATGCGTTGAGTGACCCTGTGCGCCTGGACATCGTGCGCTGCCTGGCCGGCGTAGAAGAAGCCAGTTGCGGCGAGTTGGATGGCGGGCGGCCGAAGTCCAGCATGTCCCACCACTTCCGGGTTTTACGTGATGCCGGGCTGGTGCATACGCGCAGCGTGGGCACGACCCATATGAATTCGTTGCGGGCCGATGTGTTGGCCGAGCGATTTCCCGGGTTGCTCGAAAGCATCCTCGCCCAACAATAAGACCGCGCTGTCACGCCCCGCGAGACAGCGCCTACAGACAGCGTCAGTAGAAATACGCCAGGCGAAACTGCAGCGAATTGTCGATCTTCACCCCTTCGCGCACCGCCGCGTCATGCATCAATTGCCCCAGTACCTGTACCTGCTTGCCCACCATCGTGGCCACGGTGAAGCCCAGCGTGCCATTGCTGCGGCTGGTGGCCAGGGTTTCATGGTCCAGCGTCTCGCGGGCGCCCCAATTGTGCCGATAGGAGATCGCCGCGTAAGTCTCTGGAGTGAAGTTGTAGCGCAGGTGGTTGTGCAGTTGCAGCAGCGGATATTTCTTGGCATCGGTGGCGCGCTGTTCACCGTAGAACTCCGTCTCGGCAATCACATCCCAGGTGATTTTGTCGGTCAGCCCCTTGATATAGCCCACCTGGAAATCCAGGGCCCAACGGTTGTTGCTCAGGGCAAAACCCTGGTCCTTGTCACTGCCCGTGGGCGCGGTGACAAACGCCGACCAGCCCAGGTGCTGGTTGTTGGCCAGGTCCGCGAGGGTCCACAGCGTGCCGCCAAACGTAATGTCGCCCAACCCTGAGTGCTTGCTGTCGCTGGCGCCGGTCTTCTGGTAGCCGAAAGGAATGACTATTTGCGGGTCCCAGGTCAGGCCGGTGTTGAGGAACTCGGTGAAGTGGATCAGGCGCAACACCCCGACGGTCATGTCCAGGTCAAGGTTGTCGGCGACTTTCTTGCCGCCCGAGTAAACCTTGTCGCCCCGTGGGTTCTGCTGGTACAGCACCACCACATCGGTGCCCTGGGGCAAGGCGGTGTAGTCGCCGGGGTCCGGCTTGACGTCGGCGTGAGCCAATGGAACCAGGCTGAAGAGCAGGGTCAGGATGCTAAGTGTTTTCATGGCAAGTACCGTTATTGTTATTGGAGGCAACACTCGGCCATGACGACGTCAAAAGACGTCGCCCGGCACAGTTCAAACAAGGGGAGATCAGTGAATGGCGTTGAGGTCGGCCTGCAGATCCCGGGTGCGCTTGACCAGGTACTGGCGCAGCAACTCCATGTCTTCGCGCTGCAGAATGTCGGAGAAGTTCGGCATGCCCTTATTGATCAACGCGCCACTGACAAAGGCCGGAAATGCCGCGTGCTTGTTGTCATCCAGGTAACGCAGGTCGGGCACGACCCCGCCGCTGATCGCGTTCAGGCCATGGCAACCGGCACACAGGCCATTGAACATGCCACGCGCCTGCACCAGTTGCTCGGGGGTCGCCGTGAGTACCTGGCGGGTAGTCGGCAGTACCGGCGCGGCCTTGGGGGGTGGCAGCTCACCGGTGGCACCGAGCTTGAAGGCAATCACCCGCGACTCAGCGCGCACCTTGCCCTTGTTGGTCAGCGGGCCGGTCAACAGCGGCAGGATCCCGCCCCACCCCACGGAAAACGCCACGTACTGCTCGCCATTGACCGTATAAGTAACCGGCCCCGCCATCACCCCGGAGTTGGCCCGGTGCTCCCACAGCGGCTGACCGGTGTCGGCGCGATAGGCCACCACCCGTCCATCGGCCGTGCCCTGGAACACCAGGTTGCCGGCCGTGGCGAGGGTGCCGCCGTTGCCGGCGCTGACATAGGGTTGTTTCCAGGCCGCCTTCTGCTTGACCGGGTCCCAGGCGATCAACTCTCCGCTCCACGCATCCCGGATCTGGTTGAGGACTTTCGGGTCTTCCGGCAGGTCCGGCACATCCAGGCCGAAGTTCACCACTGACTTGTTCGCCAGGAACTGCGGGACCTTGGCCGCCTTCAACTCGGCCAGGGTGTACTGCGCCGGAATGTACACGTAGCCGGTTTTCGGGCTGTAGGACATGGGATGCCAGTTATGCCCGCCAAGGAAACTCGGCTGCACCACCTTGGGCTCCTTGGAATAGTCCGCCGCGCCGGTAAGAATCGGCCGCCCAGTCTGCAGGTCGATGCCACTGGCCCAGTTCACCGGCACGAAATTCTTTGCCGACAACAGTTTGCCGTTGGTGCGATCCAGCACATAGAAAAAGCCGTTTTTGGGCGCCTGCATGATCACCTTGCGTACGCTGCCATTCATCTCGATATCGGCGAGGATCATGTGCTGGGTCGCGGTGAAGTCCCACTGGTCCTGCGGGGTGATCTGGTAGTGCCAGACGTACTCGCCGGTGTCCGGGCGCAGCGCCAGGATGGATGACACATACAGGTTGTCGCCCTTGCCATTGCTGCGGAACTGGTAGTTCCACGGCGAGCCATTGCCGGTGCCCACGTAGAGCAGGTCCAGTTGCGGGTCGTAGGCCATCGAGTCCCACACCGTGCCGCCGCCGCCCCACTTGACCCAGCCGTCACCGTCCCAGGTCTTCATGGCCTTGGCCATCGCCGCATTTTCCGGCGGCAGCTTGGGGTCACCCGGCACGGTGTAGAAGCGCCAGACTTGCTTACCCGTGTCGGCGTCATAGGCGGTGACATAACCGCGCACGCCAAATTCGGCGCCCCCGTTGCCGATCAATACCTTGCCCTTGACGATGCGTGGCGCGCCAGTAATCGAGTAGCTTTTGCTGCGATCAATGAGGGTGTCGACGCTCCACACCGGCTGGCCAGTGCCGGCATCCAGCGCAATCAAGCGCCCATCGAAACTGCCCACATAGACCTTGCCCTGCCACACCGCCACGCCACGGTTGACCGGACCGCAGCAGCCCTGGCCAAGGTTCTCGGCAGGGACCTTGGGGTCGTACTTCCACAACAACTCACCCGTGGCCGCATTGATCGCATAGACGATGCTGAAGGCACCCGTGGTGTACATCACCCCATCGACTACCAGCGGCGTGGCCTCGGTGCCACTGTCGATATCCAGCTTGGTGGTCCAGGCCATGCCCAGTTGGCCGACATTGCCGGCATTCACCCTGTCCAGCGGGCTGTAGCGTTGTTCATCGTAGGTGCGACCGTGGCTCATCCAGTTACCGGGCTCACGGTCGGCGGCGATGATGCGCGGCCCATCGACCTGGGCCGGCCCGGCCAAGGCCAGGGTGGCGAACGCGCTCAATAGCAGAGGCGTGCCCAACAGCAGGCTCCGTGTATTCATTGTTATTGTTCTCCAACATTAATCGACTCAGGCCACGCTATTAGAGGGTCTGCCACCTGCGGCCACTTGACTGAGGCTGCCAAAGCCCTTGGCATTCCCTGCCAAAGCGCGGCCTATAGCGGCTGCTGGCGAAAGTCCCGGGGCGCATGCTGGAAATGCCGCTTGAAGGCGCGACTGAAATGCGCGGCATCGACAAACCCCCACTTGAAGGCGATCTGGGTGATTGACTCATGCCGCAAATCCCGCGCACGCAGGTCCTGGGCCACCCGCTCCAGACGGCGCTGCTGGATGTAGCGCGCGATGCTTTCATGCCGCTGCTCGAACAGCCGGTAGAGTTGGCGCACTGAGACATTCAGGTGCCGCGCCAGGTATTCGGGGCTCAATTCGGTCTCTTGCAGGGAGGCTTCCACCAGGCGCGTGGCCAGGCCATAAATGTCGTCCTGGCCCACGCAGGCAAAGCCCGGCTGGCCCTCAGCGCGCTCGTCCAGACCGGCAACCGCCAGGCCGATCAGGGCCTGCTCCACGGCCGGGCCATCGTTCTCGCCACCATAGCCTTCACTCAGTTGCGCATCCTCCAGGGAGCGCACCAATGCACGAATCATATGGGTGGCGACGCTGTTGCGCGCCAGCTTGCCAAACAGGCGCTGCTGGCCGAATTGCCGGGCGACCTCGGCGCGGGACAGATGCACCGAGATATTCTGTACCAGTCCCTGGGGCTCAATCTCGAAGGCCTGGGCCGAGTCCACCAGGGCGATATCGTCGGGCCCCAGGTCAATCACCCGGTGCTGCTGGCGGATGCGTTGATGGCCGCTGCCCTGCAGGATCAGAAAACAGTGGCGGTCATCGTCGCCATCGCCGTGGGTGTGATGGCGGCTGATCAGCCCGGCATTGGTGCGGATATGCGCCAACTCCAGGCCACACACGTCCTGGCCGTGGACGCTGCCAATAAACAGGCTGTGTCGATCTGACTGCGCGGTGCTGAAATTGCCGCAGACTGCACGCAAGTCACGATTCCAGTTGGCGAACTCAACGCAAGGGTTGAACAAGGCAGGCATACCCCCTCCCACAGACCATTTATAGTTATATTGTTAACATATTATCTATATGCGGTCAGTGCAAGCAGGGTCAGGAGCGGCTAAGCAGTCCGGCCCGTGATCAGCGCGCCGATGGCCTGGGCATCCACCGGCACGCTGAGGTAGAAACCCTGCGCTTCATCGCACTGCACGTCCTTCAGCGCCGTGAGTTGGTCGAGGGTCTCTACGCCTTCGGCGGTCACCGTCAGCGAGAGCGCCCGGCCCAGGCCGACAATCGCCTGGATGATCGACTGATCGCCACCACCGGAGGTCAGGCCGCCGACAAAGCTGCGGTCGATCTTCAGCCCGTCGAAGGGGAATGAGCGCAGATAACTCAGCGACGAGTAGCCGGTGCCAAAGTCATCCATCAGCAAGCGCACGCCCAGGGCCTTGAGGCCTTGCATGATGCTCAAGGCGACTTTCTCGTCATTGAGCATCACACTTTCGGTCAGCTCCAGCTCCAGCCGCGCCGGGTTCAAGCCCGTCTCCAGCAACACCGCTTTGACCCGCGACACCAAGTGCCCACGCTGGAACTCGGTGGAGGACAGGTTGACTGAAATCATCACGTCGTCAGGCCAGCCCGCGGCCGTCTGGCAGGCCGCGTGCAGCACCCAGTTGCTCAACGGCAGGATCAGCCCGGTTTCTTCGGCGATGGGGACGAATACGTCGGGGCCCAGCAGCCCGCGCCTTGGGTGCTCCCAACGCACCAGGGCCTCGGCACCGGCCAGGCGCTTGCCTTCAATGCGGTAGCGCGGCTGGAAATCCAGGCGCAGTTCGCCGTGCTTGATCGCCTGGCGCAAATCGGCTTCCAGTTGGCGCCGCTCAATGATGCGTGCGTTCATATCGCCCGCATAAAAGCGCCAGGTGTTACGCCCGCCTTCCTTGGCTTCGTAGAGGGCGATATCGGCATAGCGCAGCAGCTCTTCGGCCAGGGTCGCGTCCGCCGGCGCCATGGCAATACCAATGCTGGCACTGATAAACACTTCATGTTCGCAGATGTAAAACGGCTGTTCGATGCAGTCGATCAGGCGCCGACACAGGCCTTCCACCTCCAGCGGCGAGCTCACGCCCGCCACCACCAACATAAACTCATCGCCACCTATGCGCGCCACCAGATCATCCCCACGCAGGCAGCCCTGCAAACGCCGGGACACCTGATTGAGTACATCATCGCCAGCCGCGTGCCCCAGCAGGTCGTTGACCGGCTTGAAGCGGTCAAGATCAATACTGAGCATGACCAACGGCCTTGCCAGGGTCGGCACCGCCTTGAGCTTGCCCTCGAGGAATTCCTGCATGCGCGTGCGGTTGGCCAGCCCCGTCAAGGCATCGTGTTGCGACAGATATTCAATGCGCCGCCGGGCCTCGACCTCTTCGGTGATGTCGCTGGCGGTGCCTCGATAACCCTGGCCAGGTATCTCGCGCACCGACAGCCGGCAAATGCGTCGCTGACCCTCGCCAGACACATAGCTGCACTGCACGATGGCATTCGGGCGATGGGCGTGGTCCTTGAACCAGATGGCCAACAGGCCCTGATCAGAGGTCAGCAGCTGATCCACCGCCAACCCCAGGCAGTTGGCCCCGACAAGGCCGGTAATTACATCAAAGCGCTCCGAGAGGTAGGTAAACCGCAGTTGGGTATCGACTTCCCAGATCCAGTCGGACGCCGCTTCGGCCACATCACGAAAGCGCTCCTCGCTGACCGCCAGCGCCGCACGACTGGCTTGCAGGGTGGCGTAATTAAGGTCCATGACCCGCGCGGCAGCGGTACTGCGGCGCTGGATAACCCAGGCCATCAAGGCAAAGATCAGGCCGGCAACTGTCACCAGCGGCACAACCAGCCCCAGCAACTGGCGCCCAGGATCCTCCGCGGTCCATTGCACAACACCTGCATTGTCCCTGAGGCTCAGGCTCGGTGCGCCCGCCGCCGCCCCGCCGGCCGGGGCGACCCGCAGACCTTGCACACCAAAATCCTCGCCCAGTGCAGCCAGCCGTTGCGGCGCCAGCTTGGCAATGAAGATCAACACCGAAGCGGGACCGCTATCGGCCTCTACGTTCGGATCGGTGCCAGGCGTCAGCGCAGCGGCGGCCAACACCGCCGGCATGCCATCGGCCTGTATCAGACGGGTCACCGATTGGCTGTTGGTCGCGGCCTGCCGGGCCTGGGCCAGCAGGGGCTCGATCGGCAGGTGCAACCAGTCCTGCACGGCGACGCTCTGCAGTTGGCCCTCAATCAGCGAATACACCGTGCGACCGGCTGGATCGACAACAAACACCCCCTGGAAACCGAAGTCGGAAAACAGCGTCGTGCCGATGTTTTGCCGGACAAACGCCCAGTCCACATCCACCTTTTGATGCAGGTGTTCGTAGGCATCCCCCCAAAACGCATAGTCCTTGACCGTCGAACCAGCGACGCGCTCAACCGACAGCAGGGCGTTTTCGATATCAATGCGGCTGTGCTCGCC
The DNA here is from genome assembly GCF_030687335.1 of Pseudomonas sp. FP818. Taxonomy (NCBI): domain Bacteria; kingdom Pseudomonadati; phylum Pseudomonadota; class Gammaproteobacteria; order Pseudomonadales; family Pseudomonadaceae; genus Pseudomonas; species Pseudomonas sp. FP818. Next base: position 3,260,133 of record NZ_CP117427.1, read on the forward strand.
GGCATCGTGATTCAAGTGCTCGGCAATGGACACCAGCAACACCCCGACCAACAGAAACATGGCCAGTAGCAGCAGCGAACAGGCGAGCAGATAAGCCCGTGCAGTAGAAAGATTGGAAACCTTGCCTTGCAGCGACGACTTGGGGCCAACGTTGAGCTTTTCCATGAGCGCTCCAGGCGCCAGGGCGCCCTAACAACCCGCACCGAAAATCACACCACGCACACGCAAGTGCGAGACTACCTGCCCATAGACGATAGACAGTTTTTGGTGATCCATCGAACCCTCAGGGTTTACCCAGCACCTTGCTGAACGCCTGGGCAGCGGGCTGCAGCCATCGCGCCTGCACCAATAGCGGAATCACGGCAGCACCCGGCTCCACCTGCCCGTCTACTTGCAACCGCTGTGGCTTGGCTTCGACCTTGAAATGATGCTCGCCAGCCAGTTGCAGATCCGCTAGCAACCGCACCCCATCCCGGCACTGCAACTCGATCCGGGTATTGCCCAGCTTGACCAGCCACGGGCTCAACAGCGCCAGCTCGTGCCCCAGCAATTCGCCTTCGGCCCGAAGGCAACTCATGCCCGCGCCATTGACCTGCAATCGCCCTTCCCAACGTCCGTCCAGCACGAACATCGGCGCGGGCAAGGCGCTGACCGCACGCGGTGCCATCTGCGCCTGCCAGTTCCACGGCCAGCCATGGATCGACAGCTCCCAGATGCGCTGTTGAAAGCCCAGGTTCACTTGCGCCGCCCACGGCCGGATCTTCCAGTCCACCGGCGCCAGGGCTCCGACGCGTGCCGCGCGGCCAGTCCACAGGCTGCCCGAAACGCTGCCGGGCTGCCAGCCGGTCGGCCATGGCAACTGGCGGGCAACGAAGGCGGCCGGCAGCTCCAGTAGCACGGTCAGGCTGAACACCCAAATACCCCAGAGGATGACCGCGCGACTCATGGCCGCGCCGCCACTTCCAGGCTGAAGGCATAACCCTGGCCGCCGCCCTGCTCCAGGCTCCACTGCACGGGTCGCCCACCCTGCTCCTGCACGGTCCGTAGCAGCAGCTGCAGGGCCTGAGGCCCCGGCAGCTCGCCCTGCAATTGCCAGCGGTCGCCCTGCTGTTCAACGCGGGTCAGTACCCATTGGCGCGACACGGCCAGGGCCTGCCACTGCTCGTTGGAGAACGCCGCTGGCGGCACCAGCGCGCCGGCCTGTTGCGCCAACGCCTGCCACTGGCGGGCATCCTGCCAGGCCGCCAGCAGCGGCCGTGTCAGCAGCACCAGCAACAACAGCCCGACGGTTGACCAGCCAGCCAACAGGCCATAGCGGCGCTTGGGTGGCAGTTGGTTGAAGTGGGCCAGGTACTCCAGCATCCGGGCTTTCATGGTTGTTCTCCCAGATCAAAACTCAGGTGCAGTTGACCGGCGACATGTTGCGCCTGGTCAGTCCATTGCGCGCCGGCAGCCTGGGCCATGGCCTGCCATTCGGCGGGCAGCGGCTGGGGGCCATTGCCGCGCAAGGCCAGGCGCCAACGGCTGCCGTCAAACTCGATGCGCGACACCGACCAGCCCGGTTGCTGCTGCAACCAGCCCGAGAGCGCCTGCTCCAGGGCCACGATTTTTTGTTGACGCACCTGCCATTCGGTCGCCTCGCCCTGCACCCGCGCCAGGGCCGTACGCGCCTGTTGCGGGTTGTTGGCCGGCCCGGCCAGCGCCCTGACCTGGGCTTTCCAAACATCAACCTGACGCAGACTTTGCACCAGATACACCGCACTCCAACACGCCGCCAACGCCACGCAACCCAGCAGCAAATGTCGTTGTACGCGGCTCACCCGTGGCGCTCGCGGCCCCCGTGTACGCGTCGGCCGCATACCCTCCAGCACACTGGGCAACTGCTCCAGGCGCGCCAGGCGCGACGGCCAGTCGCCCTCGAGCGTCTCGGCAGGCAGGTCGCGCCAAGCCTGGGGTAAGCGCTCACCCAATACCGGCGGCCACACCAACCATTGCCGGGAATGCGCCTTGAGGCAACGCAGCGATTCGCGCCGCCACTCCACCACCTGCCCAGGCTCTGCTGGCGGCAACAACTGCAACTCCGCCCAGCCATGGGTGATCTGCAGCCCAAGCGCGGCGCACTCGGCCAGCCATTGCTGGACCTGCTCGCGTTGCATCACCAACAACTCAAGCTGCCCGGCCTCGCGGGACAGGCAGCTGACCAGCAACGCTTCGCCAGGCTGCTGCGCATACTCTTCAAACAACTGCGGCCACTCGTGGCGCTTGAGCCCCGGCGGTGCCGGCAGGCAGAAGTGACTGCAATCGAGCGCTGGAATAATCAAGGCACCCGGCAATTGCAGCAGCGCCGACGGTGGCGGCCAGGCGCCGCTTGCGCAAGCCCGGTGCGCGCTGTAGTGCAACCACTGCCAACGGCCCTCGGCGGTGGCCGGCGGGCGCACCAGCAACCATTCCCGCGGTTTGCCCCGCAGACGCTCAAACATGCCTGCGCTCCGGCTCATGGCTGGGTATCGGGCAAGGCGAAAGTACAGACATAAGGGGCTCCATGGTGCTCGAACTCGATCCGCACGCCGCGATTGGGCTGGGCGGCAACAGTAGAAGGAAAGGCCAGCCAACGCGTGCCCTGGTAAAAACTGAACGTGGCGCGCTCGACCGGCGCCAGTGACTCCTTGAGTTGCCAGCGCGGCTTGTCGGCGGCGTACAGGTCGGCCGAGACCAGCAGGTTCAAGCGCTGCTGGCGCGCATCGAACATCAGGCGCTGGCGTTGCACACGCGACGCGCCTTCTGCCGGCGGCCAGGCGCCCAGGGCCACCCACTGCAATTGCCCAAGGCTCGGCTGCCACTCCAGCCACGCCAGGTCCAGGGGCAAGCGCTGCTCGTACAACTGGCGCAACACCAGGCCATCGAAGCGGCGCTCCAGGGCCATGCAGAACTCCAATACCTGGGGTTCGCTGCCGGGCTCGTCCAGGCGCTCACGCACCTTGACCCAGCCATTGACCAAGGCCGCCAGCAACACCCCGACCACCGCCGTAAGGGCCATGGCTACCAACAGCTCAATCAGGGTCAGGCCACGCTGCGCCGCCTTCATGGGCGCACCAGGAACAAGCTGAACTGACCCAGGGGCTGACGCTGCTGGGGATCGGCAAATAAGCTCAACTCACCCCTGCGCAAGCGGTTGACCCCGGTGTTGCCCAGGGTCAGTTGCCAGTAACAGGTGGCAGGCCCCTGACGCAGCTCGCCGCTCACCGCATTGATCTGCGGCCAGTACTGTTCCACGCCAAACCGCGTCTCCAGCTCCCGCGCGCACAAACTGCCCAGGCGATGTTGCGCGACCGCTTGATGGGTGGCGATGCGCTGGCGCAACAACTGGCTGACCATCACCGCCATCAACGCGGCAATCCCCAGGGCGACCATGACTTCGAGCAAGGTAAAACCGCGCTGGCGCTTCATGGCAGGGTCGCGATATGCAAGGTGTTGTCCGCTTGCCATTGCCAACGCTGGCGGCCCTCGGCCCAGCGCCAGGTGAGTGACACCGGGCGGGCCAGCCCCGACGGGGTGAACATCACCTGGGGCTCGCGGCTCACCGGCCAGTCAGGTTGCAAGCCGGCCGGCCAGGGCGCGCCGCGCGAGGGTGCGACCTGCCACCCATGCGCGCCCCGGCCCACCTGCCAGCGTACGAACTCCGGGCTGCGGCCATTCCAGCGCAAGCCCAGCAACTGCCCGGCATGCCGCGCCTGGGCCGCTTGGCTGCGCGCCTCGCTGGCCAGTTGGGCCAGGGCCTGGCGCATCGGCGCCTGGCCGGCGTCCAGGTAGGCCACGCCCAGGGCACTGAACAAGCCGACGATCAACAACACCACCAGCATTTCCAGGAGCGAAAACCCGCGACTGCGCTGCATGCCTAGAGGTCCCAGTTACCGATATCGGCGTCGGTGCCTTCGCCGCCTTCCTGGCCGTCGGCGCCCAGGGAAAACAGGTCCACCCGGCCATGCTGCCCCGGGGTGCGATAGCCATAGGCATTGCCCCACGGGTCCTCAGGCAGCCGGCGGATGTAGCCGTCGGCACGCCAACTGCGCGGTAAGGGCTCCAGGCTCGGCTTGCTGACCAGGGCCTGTAAACCCTGCTCCGAGGTGGGGAATCGCAAGTTGTCGAGGCGGTACATATCCAGCGCCTGCTCCAGGGTCGCCAGGTCGGCCAGGGCCTTCTGGCGCATGGCTTTGTCCTGGCTGCCGAGTACGCTGGGCGCAACCACCGCGATCAACAGGCCGATGATAAAAATCACCACCATGATTTCCATCAGGGTAAAGCCGCGCTCGCGACGCTTGACCGCACGATTGCCAGGCATGGCGTGCTTTTGCATTTCAAGTTCTCCGTTTTCAGGTTGTCTGTTCAAAGGCTCAGGCCCTGATTGAGCTGCATGATCGGCAGCAACACCGCCAGCACGATGAACAGCACCACCGCGCCCATCAGCAGAATCATCAGGGGTTCGAATAACGCCAGCAGCAGGTCGACCTGGCGCGCAAACCCACGCTCCTGGTTGTCGGCGACGCGCTCCAGCATGTCGGGCAAGGTGCCGCTGGCCTCGCCGCTGGCGACCATGTTCAGCAGCATTGGCGGGAAGTGCCCGCTGGCACTCAGGGCGCGGTATAGGGTCACGCCACCTTCGACCTGTTCACGCACCGCCTCCAGGGCCTGGTGGATCTGCCGGTTGCCAACCGTGGCGGTGGCCACCTCCAGGGATTCGAGCAATGGCACGCCACTGCCGAGCAAAATCGCCAGGCTGCGTGAGACCCGTGCGCTTTCCAGCACCGACAACAGCACGCCGATACGCGGCAGGCGCAAGGCCAGGCTGTCGCGGCGCAAGCGCCATACCGCCTGGCGCAGCAACACCCGCGCGCCCAGCGCCAGCAACAAGCCCAGCCCCAGCAACCACGGGCCGAGCATCACCAGGCCCTCGCTGGCGCCGATCAGCACCCGGGTAATCAGCGGCAGGCTTTGCCCGGTGTGGCTGAACTGCTCGGTGAGTTTGGGCACCACAAAGGTCATCAGGCCGATCACCACCGCCAGCGACACCAGGATCAGCACCGCCGGGTAGATCAACGCCGTGCGCGCCTTGTGCCGTTGTTTCTGCACTTGCTCCAGGTGCTCGGCCAGGCGCTCCAGCACCGGCGCCAATTTGCCCGAGCGCTCGCCGGCCTCGACCAGTGCGCAATACAGGGTATTGAACTGCCCACCCTGGCGGCGCAGGCTCTGGGCCAGGCTCAAACCTTCGCCCAGGGCACCGCGCACCGCCACCAGCAGGTTGCGAATCGCCGGCTCCGCCAACTGGCGTTCCAGGGTGGCCAAGGCATCCACCAAGGGGATGCCGGCGCTCAACAACGTGGCCAACTGGCGGGTCAATTCGCACAGTTGCCCATGGTTCAACCGTTGCCCGCGCGGGCTCGACAGGCTTGCGCCCTGCACCTGCAACTCACGGGCAAACAGGCCCTGCTCACGCAGCAGTTGCCGGGCATGGCGCTCGTTTTCCGCCTGGATGCTGGCTTTGCGGCGATTGCCGCGCAGGTCCAGCGCCTGGTAGCGATAGGTCGGCATCAGTCGCGCACCGCACGCAGAACCTGCTCCAGGCTGGTTTCGCCACGGCGCAGGCATTCGGTGGCCATGGCGGTCAGGCTCTGGCGCTTGTCGGCGAGGTATTCGTGCATGGCCGCTTCGCTGGCGCCGTCGTACAACAGGCTGATCAAGCCGGCATCCAGGGTGATGAATTCATAGAGGCCGATCCGCCCGTGGTAACCACTGCCCTGGCAGTCGTCGCAGCCCTGGGGGTGAAAGCTGTGTTCCAGCAGGGCCAGCTCCGGCCACAACTGGCGTTCGGCGGCCAGCAACGGTGCCGGCGTTGCGCAATGGCACAAACGCCGCACCAGACGCTGGGCCATCACGCCCTTGAGGCTGGAGGCGATCAGGAACGGTTCGATGCCCATGTCCCGCAACCGCGTGACCGCGCCCACCGCGCTGTTGGTGTGCAGCGTCGACAGCACCAGGTGCCCGGTGAGGCTGGCTTGCACCGCGATCTGGGCGGTCTCCTGGTCGCGGATTTCGCCGAGCATGATCACGTCCGGGTCCTGGCGCAGGATCGCCCGCAGGCCGCTGGCGAAGGTCATGCCGGCGCGGGGGTTGATCGCGGTCTGGCCGATGCCGGTAATCGCGTACTCCACCGGGTCTTCGACGGTGAGGATATTGCACGAGCCATCGTTCAGCGCATTCAGGCTGGCATACAGCGTGGTGGTCTTGCCCGAGCCGGTGGGCCCGGTGCTCAGCAAGATCCCGTTGGGCCGCGACAGGCAGGCGCGCAGAGCCTGTTCGACCTCTGCAGGCATGCCCAGGTTGTTCAGGTCCAGCAGGTTGGCCTGCTTGTCCAGCACACGCATTACCACACGTTCGCCGTGAATGCCGGGCAAGGTCGAAACCCGGATATCCACCTCGCGCCCGCCGGAGCGCAAGGTAATGCGCCCGTCCTGGGGCTGGCGTTTTTCGGCGATATCCAGGCGCGCCATGACCTTGATCCGCGACACCAGCATGGCCGACAAGGCCCGTGGCGGGCGCAGGATCTCGCGCAGATGGCCGTCCACCCGCAAGCGCACCACCAGGCTCTGTTCGAAGGTCTCGATATGGATATCCGAGGCCCGCAAGCGCAGGCCTTCAGCGAACAGGCCATTGATCAGGCGGATCACCGGCGCTTCGTTGTCACTCTCCAGCAGGTCTTCGATCCGTGGCAGCTCGTTGATCAGGCTGTCGAGATCGACCTGCTCGCCGATGCCCTCGATCAACGCTGCCGTGGCCGACTCGCCGGCCTGGTACAAGGCCCCCAGGCGCAGTTCGTATTGGGCCGGATCGAGGTGCTCGACCAGCGTCGGCAGGCCATGCACGCGCAGCACTTCCTGCAAGGCGTCGGTGTCGACATCCTCGCGCAAACACAAGGTCCAGCCTTGCGCGCCCGGCGCCCGCGCCAGGCCCGCCTGGCGTGCCAGTCGATAGGGCAACAACGTACTCACCACACGCCCTCGTCGAGACGCTCGCGGCTGGCCGGGAACAGGCGCAGCAAGGCGTTGTTATCGGAGATCGCGGGCAATGCCAGGTTCGAATTGACCTTGAGGTTGCGGTACTTCTCGCTGCTCAGTTGGGCCAGGGTTTCGCCGTCACGCATGATCCGCGGGCGGATAAACACCATCAGGTTCTGCTTGGTGCGCTGGCTGGCGTTGGAGCGGAACAGCCGCCCTATCCCTGGGATATCGCCGAGCCACGGCACACGCTGGTCACTGTTTTTGGCCTCGTCGCCGATCAGCCCGCCCAGCACCACCAGGCCGTTGTCTTCGACCATGACCTTGGTCTTGATCTCGCGCTTGTTGGTGATCACATCGCTGGCGCCGGTACTCTCGGCAATCGACGAAACCTCTTGCACGATGTCCAGGCGCACGGTGTTGTCGATATTGATCTGCGGCTTGATCCGCAGCTTGATCCCCACTTCCTTGCGCTCGATGGTCTGGTAGGGGTTGGTGTTGTTCTGTGTCACCGAGCCCGTCACAAACGGTACTTCCTGGCCCACCAGGATCGACGCTTCGGCGTTGTCCAGGGTCAGCAGGGTCGGGGTCGAGAGCAGGTTGAAGCCACTTTCGCTTTTCAATGCATTGAGCAGCGCAAGGAAGTTCAGCCCGCCGCCATTGAGCTTGCCAAAGCCGGCGGTCGCCCCTGGCACATTGGCCAACAGCTTGCCCAGGCCTGCGGTGTCGCCGCTGCCAGCGGCCCCGGCCAGGCCGGCGATGCTCGTCCCACCATTGGTAAAGTTCACCGCGCCGCCGCCAAACGAGTCGCCCAGAAACAGCCATTGCACCCCCAGTTCCTGGGCGCGGGTATCGGAGACTTCGGCGATGATTGCTTCCACCACCACCTGGGCGCGGCGGATATCCAGTTGTTCGACGATGGTGCGGTAGGCGGCGATTTCGCTGTCCGGGCCGACCATCACCACGGCGTTGGTGCCCTCCTCCGACTCCATGCGAATGCCTGAGGCGCTGACCGCCATCTGCTTGGGCGCACCTTCGGTGGGCACGCCTTCGCCACCGGCGCCCGGGGTGTCCTGGCTCAAGCCGCGCAGCACCTTGACCACCTCAGCCGCATTGGCATGGCGCAGGTACATCACCACCGTGTTCGAAGGTCGCAAGGCAGTCTGTGGCTGGTCCAATTGCTTGAGCAACGCGCGCACCCGCTGGCGGCTGTCGGCACTGCCGCGTACCAGCAACGCGTTGCTGCGCGGGTCGGCAACCACCTGCGCGCCATCGGCGCCCTGCTCGCGGGCCAGCAGGCGGGTCATCAATTGTGCGGTGTCGTTGGCGCTGGCATTGACCAGGGGCAGCACTTCCAGGGGCTCCTGACTGACCTGGTCGAGTTGCTGCAACAGCGCGTCGATACGGTCGAGGTTGCTGCGCCAGTCGGTGATCACCAGCAGGTTGGCCGACGGGTACGGGCTGATCACTCCCACCCGGGGGTCAATCAGCGGCTTGAGGATATTGAGCATCTGTTCACTGGCGGCATTGCGCACACTGAATACCCGAGTAGCCATGCCATCGTTGGCTTGCACGGCCTGGCGCGCAGACTCCACCGGCACCGGTTCCAGGCGTGCGGCCTGGTCCGGCACGATTTTCACGCTGCCATTGGGCAGGTTGACCGCAGCAAAACCCTGGGCGCGCAACTGGGCGAGGAAGATGTCATAGATGGCCTCGCTACCAAGCATATCGAGGCTGCGCACCGTGACCTTGCCCTTGACCCGTGGGTCGATGATGAAGGTGGTGTTGGTGATGCGCGACACGCTGTCGATAAAGTCCGTGAGTTCGGTGTCGATGAAGTTCACTTCATACAAGGCCGGCGCGTCTTCGGCGTGGGCTGGAGTCACACTCAAGGCCAGGCACAATGCGCTCAGGCCCAGGCATTTATTGATCATGTGCATCGTCGGTTCATTCCTTGCGCTTGAGGCCGATCACCGGTCGCTCAGTCGGCCATGGCAAGCGCTCGCGCTGCCCTTGATTGTCGAAAATCAGCCCACGGTCATCAATGTCTTGCAGGACGATGCCGGGAGCCAGGCGCTGACCCAGGGTCAGCGTGCGTTCTTGTTGCTGATAGCGCAGGACCAGTACCGTGGCGCGCAACGGCGTGGCCTTGAGGCTGCCCAGGTAATCGACCTTGAGGGTGGTCAACGGCAGGTCGTCGCTGGGGGCCTGACGCGGTGTCCAGTGGTTGCTCAACAGGTCGGCGACCGGCGCCGCTGGCGGGTTTAGCGCGATCGGTTGCGCGATGCCGTGCCACAGTTGCAGCACACATTGCGCTGCCAGCCAGGCCAGGAGCGTTGCCAGCAGCAGGTTGCCCGCACGGTTCAACTGACCAGGCTCCGTGGATGCCATCCCGGATGCCCCTGCACGTAGCGCACTTCGGGCAATTGCAGCGGCGCCAGTTGCCAATCCGCCGGCTGCTCGCGCAACCAGCCTTCAAGGTGCTGCCACAGCGGTTGCCCGGCATCGGCGGCAAAGCCCAGGCCAAAGGTGCGGCAGGTGCCGACCGGCTCGGCAAACTCACTGACCCGCTTGCCGCCCGGGCTATAGGTGACCTGCCAGGGTTGGCCGAGCCAGCGTGGCAAGTCCTGGCTGTTATCCAATAGCAGTGGTTCGCCAAACAGCTGTTCGGCGCCGTTTTCCAGGACCTGGCGCACCTGCTGCGCCGGGACATCCACGACCGGCGCCGGGTAGCTGGCGCTCAGGCTGATCAAGTGTTCGCGGGTAATCATCTGGCCACGGGCCAAGGGGCTGTCGTAGCGCAGGCCCGGCAGCAGTACCGCGCTCTTGGGCTCGCGGGCCAGGGCCTGGTGCAACAGGCGATCCCAACTGCCGGCGCGTACATCGCGGCGCCAGAGGTTTTCCGGGGCCTTGGCCAAGGGTTGGTCGAGCCACGCCGCGTGGGCTGCGCGCTGTTGTTGCAGGCGTGGTTGCAGGCGCTGGGCGTGGGCCTGGGCGGGAGCGTCCAACGCACTGGCCTGGGCCGCAAAAAAGCGCGCATCAAAGCGCCATTGCCCGGCCTGGGCCTGGCAGCGGATACGGAAGGCGCCGCTGGCCCGGGTCCCGCCCAGCACCACCGGGACGCGCTTGCCGGAGCTTTGCAGGATTTCTACCGGCTGCGGCCACAGGTCCTGGCCACGGGCACACAACATCAAGTCCACCTGGCTCAGGCGCTCGGCCAGCCAGAAGCCCGGGCCGGTACCGACATCGGCCAGGGCCACCACCAGGTCGGCTTCTTCACGGGCCTGGGTGAGCACCGGTTGCAGGCTGTGCAACCACTCTTTCAAAGACCCTTGCTGGTCCCGCGCATAAGGGTCGGTAATGCCAACCACGGCGATGCGCACGCCGCCCCGGCGGAACACCTGCATGCCTGGGGTGGCCAGGCGTTGCGCGCTGGCGCTGGCCAGCCCGGCGCCCAGCACCGGGTGGCCGAATTGCTGGTACAGGCCCTGGCATTGTTCGGGCCATAGCACGCGCTCGTCGCTGCTGACTCGCACTTCGCTACCGAGCAACTGGCTACCCTGGACCCCGGACAGGCCACGGGTCAGGTAGGCCAGGCCGCTGCCATTCCAGCACTGGCCGTTTTCCAGGGTCAGGCTATTCTCAGGCCCGGCGTCATCGCGCAGGCGTTGCAACACCGCGCCGAGTACCGCGTAGCCGCCGGTTTGCACACCGTCACTTAAGGAGGCATCCAGCAGGCCATCCAACTGGCTGCCATCGGCCTGACGAAAACGCGCATTGGCCCCGGTGATCCACGGTGCCTGGCCGATGCGTGTCGCCGGCCCCAGGCGTGTGGCGGGCACCACCGGGCGACCCGGCAGGCGTGCATCGAGGGTGTCAGCGATATACAACAGGTCGACCGGCTGGCTGTCCGCAGGCCCCGCCGCAGCCCCCCGGCTGGAGCAGCCGGCCAGCCACGGGGCACAGGCGCCCAGCGTCATCCATCCCAATACATCGCGCCGCACCATTGAAACCATTGATCTCTCACCCTGAGGCTAACTGCTTTAAGGGCGGCATAGTGGGGGTCAATTAATGACGGTTTAATGTCAGTTTTTTAACAGGAGTGAAATATGCAAATTTGCAACAAAAGGAAATAAAAAAATTAAACTTAAATACATTTTTAACAAAACCGACCGCGAATCATCACATTCGGCTCTTAGAGTTCGGGCTCCTTTCAAAAATCGTGATCTACAAAGGACCTGATGAAATGAGTCGAGAGACTGGCGACAACCAGAATCGCAACCTGAGCCTCAATGAGCCGATGGAATCGGTACTCACTGCCTACCTGAGCCGCCGCAGTGTGGTACGGGGCGGGCTTGGCGCCGCGATCGCCATGATTGCCGGTACCGGCCTGACGGGCTGTTTTGACAGCGGCGGTGGCTCGGACCACGACACCCCGACCGAACCCGGCAAACCTGCACTGAAACTGGGCTTCAACTCGATCCCCGGCTCCCTCACCGATGCCTGCACCGTGGCCGCCGGCTACACCGCCCACGTGCTGGCCCCTTGGGGTACACCGCTGAACAGCAACGCCGCCCCCTGGAAAAGCGATGGCAGCAACACCTCGACCGACCAGGCCAACGCGGTAGGCATGCACCACGACGGCATGCACTTCTTTCCAATCAATGGCAGCTCCACCGACGGCCTGCTTGCGATCAACCACGAATACATCGATGCGCAAGCCCTGCACCCGGCGGGCCCGACCCTGGTCGGCGGTGTTCGTCCGGTCGAAGAAGTGCGCAAGGAAATCAACGCCCACGGTGCGGGCGTGATGCGCATCAGCAAGGTCAACGGCCGTTGGCAGGTGATGGAAAACGATCCGTTGAACCGCCGCTTCACCACGGCTACGGTCATGGACCTGGCGGGGCCGATGAAAGGCACCGAGCACGTAAAAACCAAATTCTCGCCGACCGGCACCCAGACCCGCGGCACCAACAACAACTGTGGTAACGGCTATACCCCGTGGGGCACCTACCTCACCTGCGAAGAAAACTGGCCAGGAATTTTCGTCAATAAAAGTGGCGCCCGCCCGGCAGACCAGGTACGCATCGGCGTGGGCACCGGCAACGGCAACTATCGCTGGGAGAGCGTTGCCGGTGATCCAAGCGAGGTCAACGGTGAGTTCAGCCGCTTCGACGTGACCCCAAGCGGCGCCACCGCCACTGATGACTACCGCAACGAAGCCAGCACCTATGGCTATATCGTTGAGATCGACCCGTACAACGCTTCGACCCGCGCCGTGAAACGCACCGCCCTCGGCCGTTTCCGCCACGAAGGTTGCTGGCCGGGCCTGACCACCGCCGGCAAGCCAGTGGTGTTCTACAGCGGTGACGACTCGCAGAACGAGTACCTGTACAAATTCGTCTCCACCGCGCTGTGGGACCCGGCCGATGCCAACCCCAGCGATCGCCTGGCCACCGGCGCCAAGTACATGGACAGCGGTAAACTCTACGTGGCGCGCTTCAATGCCGACGGCAGCGGCAACTGGTTGCTGCTCGACGTGGCCAGCCCGACCGTGGATGGCAGCACCCTGGGCGCGAAGTTCACCGACCTGCCGGGGATCATCCTCAACACCCGTGGCGCGGCCGACGCCGTGGGCGCCACGCCGATGGACCGCCCGGAGTGGACCTCGGTCAACCCGCTCAATGGCGACGTCTACCTGACGCTCACCAACAACACCAGCCGCACCGTGGCCAACGCCGCCAACCCGCGCGTCAAAAACAAGCACGGGCACATCATTCGCTGGCATGACGCGGACAACCAGGTGTCCTTCACCTGGGACATCTTTGTGTTTGGCGCCAACGCCGCAGGCGCCCCGGACATCAACCGCTCAGGCCTGACCACACTGAACCAGTTCGCCAGCCCGGATGGCATGACCTTCGACAGCCGTGGCGTAATGTGGATCCAGACCGACAACGGCGAAAAAACCCTGACCGACTACACCAACGACCAGATGCTGGTGGTGATCCCGACCAATATGGTCGATGCCCAGGGCAAGCAAGTGCCGGTCAATGCGCAGAACCAGGCCGACCTGCGCCGCTTCTTCGTCGGGCCTAACGGTTCTGAAGTGACGGGGGTGACCTTCACACCCGATAACAAGACGGTGTTCGTCAACATCCAACACCCGGACAACTGGCCGTCCACCGGTGTGGCTACCGACGTCACGGTCGGCACAGTCCGCCCTCGCGCCTCCACGGTTGTGATCCAGCGTGCTGACGGGGGTGAATTGGCGATCTGATCCAGCGGCAGGAGCCGGCCCGGCTCCTGCATCACGATCCTTGTGGGAGCTGTCGAGCTCCGGCGAGGCTGCGATGACGAGGTCATTACCAGCATGGATGTTGGCTGATCTACCGCTATCGCAGCCTCGCCGGGGCTCGACAGCTCCCACATTTGCTTTGTGGTGATCTCAAAATCAACAGGTGGGATCTCGGGTTTGCGCCACACTGCACAGCAAATGTGGGGGCTTGCCTGCGATGGCGGTGGATCAGCCGCCAGAAACAGTGACTGGACTGCCGCTTTCGCGAGCAAGCCCGCTCCCACAGGGGATCTGCGCGGGGCAGAGAATGTTGGCACCACCACAAATCAAATGTGGGAGCTGGCTTGCCTGCGATGGCGGCAGGTCAGCCAATAGATTTATCGACTGATACACCGTCATCGCGGGCAAGCCCGCTCCCACACAAATCCGCTCCCATACGCGCTATAACGGCAAAGGCTCGCGCGAGCGCAGCAGCATGCCCTGCGCCGGCACCCGCGCATGCCACTTCACGACCCCCTGGGCCTCGACACGGTACTGGCTGCGAAAGCGCTGGCCATCCAGGTCTATGTCCAGGAGCAGCAGAAAGTGGTCACCGTTGAGCTGCAGACCTTCGCTCAAGCGCTCGAACATCGCGTCGTCCATCGCCCCCAGGGCCTGGCGCAGTTCGCCCGCATCGCGATAGCCCCCCGCCGGCCGCGCGCTGACCAAGCGGGTCAGCACCGAACGCGACACCTCGCCCTCGTACAACGCATCCAGCAGCGGCAGCATTTCCAGGTTCAACGCATTGGCATTCAGGCGCCAGCCCGCCGTCTCGTCCAGGCTGCATAACTGCGGGTAACGCAACGCCCGCAGCGCGTCGGGCACCGCCAGCAGGTTCAGCTCGCTGATATCGCGCATGCGTTGATTGGCCGCCAGGCGCGGTGGCGACTGGCGCAAGTATTCGTTGCTTTCGGCACCTTGCAGGCGGGTCTGCTGGTCGGCGTCGAGCCAGTCGGCCAGGGTCTGGGCCAAGCGTTCGGCGGCCATGTCCGCCCCCAGCAGATGCACCAACTGGCGCTGGGCACGTTCGGCTTCGGGGCCGATCAGCGCGTTGACGTTGAAGCAGGTGTGCAGGTCGCGAATCTGGATGCTCGCCTTGCCCCCCTTGAAGTCATAAGCCAACGGCTGCCCGCGCATGGCCTGCCAGAACAACGGGCTGGCGCGCCACAGCGGGTCTTGCAGGGCCTGTTCGGTAAAGGCCAGCGCCGCCCGTTCGATCGCGCGGGCCTGCACCCGCTGTTGCACCAGACGCACGCTGTCGACCTGCTGGCGCCCCTGCTCGACCATCCAGGCCATGCCCCCCGCCAGCATCGCCAGGGCCACCAGCACCATCAACAACGCCGCCCCCTGCTGCCGTTTCTTGTCCATTGCCACGCCACCTTTTATGGAGATCCTGGCGACAGTCAACACAGTGGATGTTTCAACCAAGTGGCAGACTCACACAATTCCCGCAAAACCGTCACCGCGCCGTCATAAAGCCTCGGCAAACTGCGCCTTCATATTTCAAATCAATGGCTTGGAGTGGCGTTATGGGCGGTATAGGGATTTGGCAACTGGTCATCGTGCTGCTGATCGTGGTGATGCTGTTCGGCACCCGGCGCCTCAAGGGCCTGGGCAGTGATGTGGGTGAGGCCATCAAGGGCTTTCGCTCCTCCATGGGCAACGAACCCGGCGCCCAGGCGGCAGAAAAGACCAGCCTTGAGGTGCAAGCCGAACCTCAGCGACCTGCCGACAGCAAACTCTGATGTTCGATATCGGTTTTAGCGAACTGCTGCTGGTGGGCCTGGTGGCGCTGCTGGTGCTGGGCCCCGAGCGCCTGCCGATTGCCGCGCGCAATGCCGGGCTGTGGCTGGGCCGGGCCAAGCGGGCGATGAATACGCTCAAGGCCCAGGTCACCCAGGAACTGGACCACGAACACCTGCTGCAGAGCATCGACCAGCAACCCTTGCGGCAACTGGAGCAGCAACTGCGCGACGGCATCCGCCTGGACGCCCCGCTGCCAGAAACCGCCACGCCCAAAGGACCACCTGCCCCATGAGCGACCTGCCCTTGCCTGCTCCGCGCCTGTCGGTGACCGGCCACCTGACCCGGTTGCGCTCGCGCCTGGTGCGCTGCGTCCTGGCGATCCTCCTGGTGTTTTGCGCGCTGTTCCCCTTTGCCCAGCAGCTCTACAGCTTCGTCTCGCAACCGTTGCGCGACTTCTTACCCAGCGGCGCAACCATGATCGCCACCGGGGTGACGTCACCGTTCCTGGCGCCGCTCAAGCTGACCATGATGATTGCCCTGTTTATCAGCATGCCGCTGTTGCTGCACCAGGCCTGGGGCATGATCGCACCGGCGGTGTATCGCCAGGAACGCCGCACCGCCGCCTGGTTGCTGGCCGCCAGCGTGGTGCTGTTTTACCTGGGCATGGCGTTCGCGTTTTTCCTGGTGTTCCCGATGATGTTCGGCTTCTTTACCAGCGTGACCCCGGACGGCGTGGCGATGATGACTGATATCGCCCTGTACCTGGATTTCATCCTCGCGCTGTTGCTGGCGTTCGGCCTGGCGTTTGAAATTCCGGTGGCCACCTTCCTGGTGATCTGGGCCGGTATCACCGATGTGCAGACCCTGCAAAAGAGCCGGCCGTATGTGATCGTCGGCTGCTTTGTGGTGGGCATGCTACTGACCCCGCCGGATGTGTTTTCGCAGACCATGCTGGCGGTGCCGATGTGGATTCTGTTTGAGCTGGGGCTGCTGGCCAGTCGGTCGGTGAGCAAGCCGCGCACAGACGTACCGGCGGCGGATACGGCGGGCTAATTGCGGCGTGGCCCAGGGCCCGCAGACAATGACGCACCGCGCACGATAAACAAAATGTTGACTTAGTAAGGCGCCAAGATAAACTGCGCCTTATGAATATTTTAGAGAACAAACACCACATCATGCTGCGCGAGCTTGATGGGGTGCCAGCCGAGGTCAGGGACAGTGTCAAGCTGTGCTTCGAGCTGCTGTCGGCCGCGGCCGCGATCAATCGTGTGTGTGCCATCCGCCTGGCTCGCTACAACCTGTCGGAGGGCCGCTTCGTCATCATGCTCACCCTCAAGAGTGCCGGCGGGAAGCTGTCGCCGCTGGAGTTGGCGACCCGCCTTTCAATTACCACCGGCACCGTTACCGGCTTGCTCGATGGCTTGCAGGGCGACGGGTTTATCAAGCGCAAAACCGACCCGACCGACCGACGCAAGCTGATTATCAGCCTGACCACCGACGGTAAACGCGTGGTCGATGAGGTGTTTGCCGAACACACGGATTGGATCAGCGGCATCATCCAGGGCTTGAGCATTGAGCAGCGCCAGGCATTGTCCGAGTCGATTTATTGCATCTCGGCCAGCCACGCACTGTCCCAGCAACTGCCGGATGAGCATTAGGCCCGGGTTTCAATTGCTTCAATCGCGGTAGTCACACAAGGAGGTGTTTGATGCTGCACAGTCAGCGAGTGATGACCAATTTCGGCAGGAAGCCACGGATCCACAGTGGCGTCGATGTCATCCGCCACAGCATGGTTTCCCTGGAACGCTACATCCCACCCACGCTTTACCGGCGCTTGTTTATCAAGCGTATCGCCCGCCATTCCCTGGCCATCGAAGGCTTTGAGTTTCGCCCGGTGCAAAGTCTGTTCGAACTGGAAGAGGCCTTGCGCCTGGTCAACGACAGCTATGCACGGCGCGGTATCTCCACAGTGTGCCGGGCCGGAATGCGCTTTTCGGCGTTCCACCTGTTGCCGGGCACCACCACCTTTGTGGCGATCAAGGATCAACAGATCGTCGGCACCGTCTCGTTGATCGAAGATTCCATGCTCGGTTTGCCCCTGGAAGAAGTCCATGGCAACGAGGTCGTCATGCAGCGCCTGGCCGGCGGCCGGCTGGCAGAGGTCGGCACCCTGGCGGTGGCTGCAGGTTACCGAGGCAAAGGGGTGCCCTTGATGCTCTACAATGCGATGTTTCGCTGGGCCATGCATTTTCGCGGGGTACAGCGCTTGCTGATCGCCGTGCATCCGCGGGCGGGGGCGTTTTATCGCAATGTATTGTTCTTCTCCCCCATGGGCCGGGTGCAGCCCTACACCAAGCTAAACAACGCCCTGTCGCTGCCCTTGTGTCTGGATCTGGGCAACGCGCCGGCGATTTTTCAGCAGGCTTATCAGCGCCCCACCCTGGGGTTTTCCGTCGAAGGCCAGCGCACGCACTTCTTCGATTTTTTCTGCCGCAGTGACTACGCCCATATCCGCCTGCCCGCTACCGGCAGCGTACGCCGCTGGGACGCGCAAGAAGTGCTGACGCATATGGCGCGCTGTGGCGTGCATGGCCGAAACCTGTCGCCACGGGTCCAGCGAGCACTGGCCCTGGCGTAAGCACGTTCAAACGTCATTTCATGGAGGAAGCAGTATGGACAGCGGATTGCTGCGCGCGATATTCAGGGAAATAACGATCAAGCAACCGTTCGAGCGCATACCCGAACCGGCCTTGGTCATGGAAGCACAACAGAGTGTGGCGTCCTATGCCGACAGTGCGGCCCAGGGCCAGGCCTTGTCCGGCACCCACCTTTATCACTGTGCGCAGATGTGCGCGCTGATCAAGCCCGGCGACGTGGTGCTGGACATCGGCTGCGGCCCGGCGGCCCTGTTGCTGCAAGTCGCACGGCTCAACCCACGGGCCGAATTCATTGGCATGGACCTGTCGCAGAACATGCTGGAAGTGGCGCGTGAAGCGTGTCATCAGCAAGGCATCGACAACGTGCAACTGGTTGAAGATGACATGACTCGGCTCAGCATGATCGCTGACCGCAGCGTGGATGTAGTGATCTCGTCGATGGCCCTGCACCACCTGGAAAACCTTGGCCAGTTGGAAGGTACTTTTCGCAATATCTCCCGGGTACTGCGCAATGACCGGGCGATTTACCTGAATGACTTCGGGCGCCTGAAAACCATCGAGTCCGTCGACTACTTTGTCCAGCGCGCCAGCGACGGCGCGGACGCGGAAACCCTGTTGGACTATCGAAACTCGCTGCTCGCGGCTTTCTCGCTGGAAGAGTTCCAGACCCTGGCCGCCAGTTACCTGGGCCCGTGTGCCAAGGTCTATAGCACCGCGTTCAGCCCGTTGATGATGGTGATTCGCACGCCCAAGCGACGCTGCGTGAAGGTAATGAAACCCGAGTTCCGCCGCCGCTACACTGCGCTACCCGCCAGTCGCCAGGCGGATGTGAACCAGTTGCGCCTGTTCCTGCGCCTGGGAGGCCTGGCCAGTGCCTTTTGAATCCGCCCACCTGACATTTGCCCAGCAACAATGGCGCGAGGTTCTCGGTGACGCGGGTGTGCGCGTCGACCCGGCAAGCATCGAGCGTTTCGGGCAAGACACCATGTGTTCCCCCGCGTATGCCAGGGTGGTGATTGCGCCACGCTCAACCGAGCAAGTCTCGGCATGTATGGTGATCGCACAGCGCCATGGGGTTGCCGTGCATCCGATCAGCACCGGGCACAACTGGGGTTATGGCAGCGCCTCGACCAGCGACGCCCGCTGTGTGCTGATGGATTTGTCCGGGATGGACCGGGTTCTGGGGTTCGATGAGGAGCTGTCGGTGGTGACCCTGGAGCCAGGGGTGACCCAGGGCGATCTCGCCCGTTATCTACAGGAGCACAACTTGCCCTGGCTGACACCCGTCACCGGCGCGGGCCCGACCTGCAGCGTGCTGGGCAATGCACTGGAGCGCGGTTTTGGCATCACCCCCCATACCGATCACTTTCAGGCGGTACTCGGCATCGAAGCGGTGATGGCAGACGGCACGCTGTACCGCTCGCCAATGGCCCTGGGGGTCACGGCGCCCTGCTTCAAATGGGGTGTGGGACCGTACCTGGACGGGCTGTTCAGCCAGAGCGGGCTGGGCGTGGTGACGCAAATGTCGATTGCCCTGGTGCGCAAGCCCGAGGTTATCCAGCCGTTTTATTTCTGGGTGGATGAAGAGCAAGGGCTGGAAGCCGCGTTGGCAGGGATCAAGCGCATGCTGGACCTGGCCCCCGGGCAGATTGGTGGTATCAACCTGATGAACCGCACACGGCTATTGACCATGGCCAGCGAAGACACCCAGGTGGTGGGCATGAGTGAAGAGGAGCAACGGGCCGCCGCCGATGCCCTGGGCCTGCCGGCGTGGATGGGCGTCGGTTCGATCTATTGCCAGAAAGCCCAGTACGCCCCGCTCAAACACATGATCAACCGTGAACTTGAGGCTTTCGCCAGCAAATCGATGTTCAAGAGCCGTGGTCAGTTGACCACCGCTCGACGCTTGCTAGGCCATCTGCCCGGCGGCTGGTCCCGGCGCTGGCAGCGGACCCTGGGCAAGATGCTGCAAGGCATCGACCTGATGGAAGGCCAGCCCAGCGAAGTGGCCCTGCCGTTGGCCTACACTGCCGGCGCCAAGCCGCTGCCCGATGCGCCCCTGAACCCGGCGCGGGATAACTGCGGGCTGATCTGGTACGCACCGATCCTGCCGCTGAAAATCCAGGAGGTCGCCGATTTTGTGCGCGCCATGGAGCGTCGGTGCCGCCAGCAGCAAATGCCTTGCCCGGTGACGCTGACCAGCCTGTCGAGTCGTGCCATCGACTGCACCGTACCGCTGCTGTTCGATCGTGCGGACGCCCAGGCGTCAACCCGGGCCCATGAGTGCTATCGCCAACTGTTCGCCCAAGGCAAGGCACAGGGCGTATTGCCGTATCGCGTGCCCGCCAGCTTCATGCACCTGCTGACCGACGCTCAGGGGCCCGCCTGGCAGCTCGGGGCGCGGATCAAGGCCGCATTGGATCCGGGCAACCTGCTTTCACCAGGGCGTTACTGCGCCACAAACCCAACGCCTGACCAGGCCATGACCGCGTAGGTGGTATCGAGATGAGTGAGGAACGCAAGGACCTGATTGACCAGGGCCGCCTGGCCACCCGCAATCTGGGCGAGTGTCTGGCCGTTGACCAGGTAGCGCTGGCAGCGGCCCTT
Organism: Pseudomonas sp. FP818; assembly: GCF_030687335.1. Taxonomy (NCBI): domain Bacteria; kingdom Pseudomonadati; phylum Pseudomonadota; class Gammaproteobacteria; order Pseudomonadales; family Pseudomonadaceae; genus Pseudomonas; species Pseudomonas sp. FP818. The sequence goes on from NZ_CP117427.1 coordinate 3,280,526, forward strand.
GGCGCGCAGTTGGAGCCGTCTCTGGCGCGAACACTTTACAGCGCAGCCCAGGCCGGCCAGGCTCTGGGCATTTCCAAGAAAGTCGCCGCCCTGGGCCTTGCGCTGGGGCAGTGGCTGGAGAGCGCCGCCCTGCCCCTGCGCGAGCAGACCTGGGGCCTGCTGCTGGAGCATCCGTCGGACACCGTGCGCAGTTGGGCGGCCTTTGCCAACGCCTACTGCCAACGCAACAGCGAACCGGAGCAGGCTTTGCTGAGCCAGTTCCGATTCGCCACCGACCCGCATTTCGGCGTGCGCGAATGGGCCTGGATTGCCTTGCGACCGTTGCTGGCCCGGGACCTGACGGGCGCACTGGAGATGCTACGCCGCCATGCCCGCAGCGATGACCCGCTGATCCGCCGTTTCTGCGTTGAAATCCTGCGCCCGCGTGGGGTCTGGTGCGAGCACATCGCCCCGCTCAAAGCCGAGCCGCAGATGGCCGAACCCTTGCTGATTGCCATGCTCGATGAAACCGACAAATACGCCCAGGACTCGGTCGCCAACTGGATCAACGACGCCAGCAAGACCCGGCCGGATTGGGTGCAGCATTTGTTCGAGCGCTACCCACCCAGCGGCAAAGCCGCCACCAGGATTTTTACCCGGGCTACCCGCAGCCTTTCTCAATAGATGTGAACAGGAGTCACAAATGTCGCTCAAAGAAAAGCTACAAACCGTCAAGGACCAGATGGCCCAGCTGCCTGCCGAGGTCCTGCACAAGTTCCAGGCATCGCTACAGACGCTGCTCGACAGCCATTTGGGCGACAAGGCTCTGAAGGTCAACGACAAGGCGCCCCTGGCGGTGCTCAAGGATGCTGACGAGCAGGATGTGGACCTACGCCAGTTGCTGGATAAAGGTCCATTGGTGCTGGTGTTCTACCGAGGCCTGTGGTGCCCCTTCTGCGGCCAGGCATTGACCGCCTACCAGCAGATGGTCGGAGACCTTGCCGCCTCGGGCGCCACCCTGGTGGCCGTGTCGGCACAAACGCCGGAGTTCACGCGCAAGACCCGCGAAGCCCTCGGCATCAAATACCTGTTGCTCAGCGATACCGATAACCAGCTGGCGCGCCAGTACGGCATCGTGTTCAAGCTCGAAGACGAGCTGGATGAGGTCTACCGCTCCCTGGGTGCCGACCTCAAGCTATTCAACGGCTCCGACGCCCTGACCTTGCCCCTGGCCAGCGCCTTTGTGATCGGCCAGGACGGGCTGATCCGCGCCGCCTTCGTCAACGTGGACTACTCGCAACGGGTAGAGCCACAGGAATTGATCACGGCCGCCAGCCGCGTATAACCGGCAACCCTCGCCGAAGGCACCCACGCCTTTGGCGAACCCACTTGTTCAGGGACTGACGACATGAAACGAATCGCAATCATGGGGGCCGGTGTAGCCGGTCACCTCTGGCCGCGCTGTACTTCAAAAAAAGGTTACCGGGTGTCGAAGTCATCCTGATCGGGCGTCCGGACCGCAAGCGCCCGATCGTCGGCGAGTCCACAGTCGAGTTGACTACCCACTTCTTCAAGGGCCTGGGGCTGGGGCGCCTGCTGGAAGAAAAGCACTACCACAAGTACGGCCTGACCTATTACCTGAAGCTGCGCAACAACCCCGAGTGCCGCAACTACGTGGTGCACGAGGCTCCGGGCGTGATCCGCATGCCGGCCTACAATCTCAACCGTTTCAGTTTCGACAAGGACCTGCGCCAGATTGTCGGTGATCAGCAGGTACAAATGATTGAGGCCGATGTCACTGCCGTCGACCTCAATGCCGGTGAGCACGCCACCCACCTGCTGACCCTGCGCAGTGCCGCCGATGAGCAACAGCAACTGACCGCCGATTGGGTGGTGGACGCCACCGGCCGCAATCGCTTCATGGCGAAAAAGCTCAAGCTGCACAAAGAAGCGACGTACCAGCGCAGTACCTTCTGGCTCAGGCTCAAGGACTTCGACCGCAGCATCTTGTCCAGCATCACCGCGCACAAGGACAAGCATCACTGCTACGACCCGTACTACGTGACCCATCATTTTTATGGCAAGGGCTACTGGATCTGGATGATCCCGATGCGCAGCGACGACGGCAACGAGATGATCAGCATCGGCATCACCTACCGGCCGGACATGATCGAGCAGAAAATCGGCACCCTGGAGGCCTTCAAGGAAAAGGTCATGGCCGACCATCCGGTGATTACCGAGTTGATCGAGTCGGGCCAACTGGTCGATACCCAGGCCATGCACAACTACATGTACGAGGCGCGGCAATACTACTCGACCGAAGGTTGGTTCCTGCTGGGCGACGCAGCCTTTACCTTCGACCCGGCCAACAGCGCCGGGCTGGCCTATGTGGCGCAGCAGATCCCGCAAGTCGCTGCGATGATCGAGAAGGATATCCACGGCAGCCTGACACCCGCCTACGTCAACTGCCTGGAGTCGCACATCCAGGCGCAACTGGCCCTGCAGGACACCTGGAGCAAGTGGTACGAGGTGATGGACGACCCGTTCATGATGGGCTGGACCCTGCTGTTCGCCAACATGGCGTACTTCCACGTGGTGTTGCCGATGTACATGACCGGGGATTTTCTCGATGGTCATCAGGCCCAGCAATTTGCCGACCTGCTGCCGCGCTACACCCGCGAGATGCAACCCTCGCCCCTGCCGTTTGCCTGCCTGCTGCAAGAGATCCGTCGCTCGAACCCGGGCTTGAGCCCGGAGATGATGCCCAACCTCTACTCACGCACCATCAACTTCGACCTGTACAGGGCGGAGAACCGCGCACGGCCGATCTACGCCTCCAACTATTACCTGCGCTCGGCGCTGCTGCGGGTGCGGCTGATGAAAATGGTCAAGTGGTCGCTGTCCGCACGCCACTTCAAGTTGTTGCTGCGCCATGGCGGTGGCGCCGTGCAGGACCTGGCACGGGCCGCGGTCCTGCGCCTGCGCCCTTCACTGTTCTACAAATATGGCGAGTCGCCGGAGCTGCTGAAGTCGCCGTTTGGCAAGGAAGGTGGCTTCCTCGACCTGGTACGTCGCGGATGAACGGCATGGCGCAGGTCCGCACTGACCTGCTGGACCTGAGTGCCGTGCAACTGGCGTGGTTGATTCGCGGCAAGCAGATATCGCCGGTGGAACTGATCGAGCAATGCATTGCGCGCCTGGAGCAGGTCCAGCCACTGTGCAATGCGATGGCGGTCGACCTGTTCGAGGCTGCCCGCGACGCTGCCCGCCGGGCCGAAGAGGATGTGCTCAAGGGGCGGCCACTGGGACGCTTGCACGGCGTGCCCTTCTCCATGAAGGAAGGCCTGGGCCTTGCGGGGGCCCCCAAGACCTGCGGCTCACGCCTGCGCAGCAACACCCGCGCCCGCAGCACCGCCACGGTGGCCACGCGGCTGCTGGCGGCCGGCGCCATCCCCCTGGCCTTGGGCAATCAGGCAGAGATGGCGTTGTGGCCCGAAACGGACAACCTGGTGTATGGCCGCACACTCAACCCCTACGACACCTCACGCACCGCCGGTGGCAGCAGCGGCGGTGACTCAGTGATGGTCGCCAGCGGATGCGTGCCCTTTGCCCTGGGCACCGACGGCGGCGGCTCGATCCGCATCCCGGCGGCGTTCAATGGGATTTTTGGTTTGAAGCCGTCACGGGGGCTGGTGCCGCTGAGTGGGCACCTGCCGCTGGATGACCAGCGGTGGTCATTGCCGGTGTCCCAAGCCGTTGCCGGCCACTTTGCAGCGGGCCCCCTGTGCCGGTACGCAGAGGACCTGGGCGTAGTGCTGGAGGTCATCGCCGGCAGCGACGGGATCGACCGCAATATCCACTCCGGCTACCAGCAACCGCCCCAGGCGACACCGCTCAAGCGCGTATTCATCTGCCTGCCGGCCCCTGTCAAATGGGGCACGCCACTCTCGCCCGCCGTGACTGCTGCGGTGATCGAGACCGGCCAGCGTTATGCGGACCAAGGTGTGGAGGTGCAAGCCTGGAGTGAAAGCTGTTTAACCAACGCGTTTTTTATCTGGCTGGCCGTCCTCAAGTGCGAGACCCGTATTCACCTGGCCGACTACCTCGGGGATGGGCAGCCACTGAATTATCCACGGGCGTTGTATGCAGCCCTGGCTGGCAGGCCGCAGTTCTCCCGGGGGCCACTGCTTGCCAGCTTGATGGACAGCTGCGGCGATCGGCTGGGCAACCCGGGGCTCGCGCGGTTCCTGAAGCAGCGCGATCACTTGCAGCAGGCCCTGGCCGGGCTGTTCGACGGCCAGAGCATTCTGGTGTTGCCGGCCACCCCGGGCGTGGCGCCGGCCCATGGCAGCGCCCTGAAGCGCCCGTTCGATATCGGCTATTGCGCACTGTTCAATGTCCTCGGTTTTCCGGCCCTTTGCTTGCCTATGGGGCGCCTCGACCAGGGCTGCCCGGTGGCCGTGCAACTGGTGGCCGGGCTGGGCCAGGACGCGTTGTTACTGGAAGCCGCGCGCTTTCTGGAAATGGAATTCGGCGGCTGGCGCAAGCCCCCGCTCTGACACCTCAAGTACTAGGACATCCCCATGCAAACCAACACCAGCGCTATCACGCTACAAGCCCCTGCGCCTGCGGGCGGGCAATCGGCCGTGGGCTCCCAGGCCGAGCATTTGACCCTGTTGTTCCTGATCCAACTGATCGTGATTTTCAGCGCCAGCCGCCTGATCTCCTGGCTCAGCACCCGCTGCCTGGGGCAAACCCCGGTGGCTGGGGAAATTCTCGCCGGGCTGGTCCTGGGCCCGAGCCTGCTGGGGTATTTTTTCCCGGAACTGCTCAGCAGTATCTTTGTGCCGCAAACCTCCACCGCCTTTGTCGCCACGGCCCAGGTCGGCCTGATTCTGTTGATGTTCCAGGTGGGCCTGGAATTTGAATTCGGCGCCCACCTCAAGGGGCGTAAACGCTCGATCATGGCGATCAGCCTGGGTGGACTGCTGGTGCCATTTGCCAGTGGCTTCCTGGTGGCCGAGTATTTCTGGCAACAGATCGTCGGCGACAAGCCGCCACTGCTGGCCTTCCAACTGTTTTTTGCCACGGCGTTGTCGATCACCGCCTTGCCGATCCTTGGGCGGATCTTCATGGAACTGGGGCTGTCCCGCTCCCGCGTGGCCACCCTGACGATTGGCGCGGCGGCCATCGATGATGTGTGCGGCTGGCTGATCCTCGGTGGGGTAACGTCGATCATCGCGTCCAATTTCAGTGTGTGGGCCTCCCTGGGCAGGATCCTCGCGCTGGCGGTGTTTATCGTGTTGGTGCTGTGGGTGGTGCGGCCCTTGGTGCTGCGCTGGATCATCGGCGACCTGGAGCGCAAGCCGCTGTCGGCCCAGGGTATTTCCCTGATGCTGATCGTGCTGTTTGGCAGTGCAGTGATTACCAACCTGATCGGCGTATTTTCGATCATTGGCGGTTTTATCATCGGCGTCGCCCTGCACACCCACCGGCCCTTTGTCACACAGTGGAATGCCAAGGTCAGTGGTCTGGTCAATGCGTTTTTCCTGCCGGTGTTCTTTGCCTACACCGGCCTGCGCACCGACATCGGCTCGCTCAACGGCGACACGGCGCTGCTCAATTGCTTTCTGGTGTGCCTGGTGGCGTTCGCCAGCAAATTCTTCGGGGCTTACGGCGCCAGCCGCTGGCTGGGCGAGACACCGCGCAACAGCGCGCTGATCGGCGTGTGCATGAACACCCGGGCGCTGATGGAACTGGTGGTGCTCAACGTGGGCTATGACCTGGGCGTGCTGCCCAAGGAGTACTTCACCATGCTGGTGATCATGGCCATCATCAGTACCTTTATCGCCTCGCCCCTGATCCGCCTGCTGACGAGTGAAGAGCGACGTATACCGGTGGGCCAACCTGCGGTGAAATAAGAGACCTGACACCCGGCGTCATCGTCGACGGTTTTCGCCGGTAAGCCGGCTCCTACAGGGTCAGATGAGCCCCGGCTTTTTGTAGGAGCTGGCTTGCCAGCGAAAAACGCAAACTGGCTGCGTTTCTGCAGGTTGCCCGCATTATCGTTGACGATTTTCGCCGGCAAGCCGGCTCCTGCAGGAGGTGGGGGCTGGGGCTTACTTGCCCTCGGTCAACGCGTTGTAGCTGGTGAACAGGTTGCGATAGTCCGGGATGTGGTTGGAGAACAAGGTCCCCAGGCCTTCGATATCGTTGCGCCAGTCGCGGTGCAGCTCGCAGGCCAGGCCAAACCAGGTCATCAGTTGCGCGCCGTTGGCGGTCATGCGGGCCCAGGCCGATTGCTGGGTCAGTTCGTTGAAAGTGCCGGAGGCATCGGTCACCACAAACACGTCATAGCCTTCGGCCAGGGCCGACAGCGCCGGGAACGCCACGCACACCTCGGTCACCACGCCAGCGATGATCAGTTGCTTCTTGCCGGTAGCCTTGATGGCCTTGACGAAGTCTTCGTTGTCCCAGGCGTTGATCTGGCCAGGGCGGGCAATGTACGGCGCGTCCGGGAACAGCGCCTTGAGCTCGGGCACCAGCGGGCCGTTGGGGCCGGTTTCGAAACTGGTGGTGAGGATGGTCGGCAGCTTGAAGTACTTGGCCAGGTCAGCCAGGGCCAGTACGTTGTTCTTGAACTTGTCGGGCTCGATATCGCGGACCAGTGACAGCAAGCCAGCCTGATGGTCAACCAGCAGGACAGCTGCGTTGTCTTTGTCCAGGCGAACGTAGGGTTTAGACATCATGATGCTCCTGGTAAAAAGGTGTTTCCCGAAATGGGCCGCACCGGAAAGAGTCAACGGTGTTTATGGCGCTGGGAGTCTAGCTCGTCGTCACTGAACCACTTTCACTGACAAAACCCGCCTATTGACCGTCCTCGCGTGCCCCGCTGATGGTTGTAGGAAAAAACCAGGGTCCCACTTTAGTCATCACACTAGGTGCTCGGTAGTGGTTGAATTAAACTTCACCATCTCAAAAATGGAACGATACCCATGTTCGACCTGAATGAGCTCTTCCTCTACGCCAAGGTGGTTGAGCATGGTGGTTTCGCAGCGGCCGGTCGGGCGCTGAACATGCCCAAGTCGACCTTGAGCCGCCGGGTCAGCCAGCTGGAAGCGCGGCTGGGGGCACGCCTGATACAACGCTCCACCCGTCAGTTCCAGGTCACTGATATTGGCCAGGCCTACTACCGCCACTGCGTGGCAATGACCGCCGAGGCAGAGTCCGCCGAGGAGCTGATCGCCTTCAACAAAGCCGAGCCGCGCGGAGTGATTCGCCTGAGTTGCACCACCGCGCTGCTCAATTACTGGGTAGCGCCGATGCTGGGCCAGTTCATGGCGCAGTGCCCCAGCGTTGAACTCAATGTGAAGAGTTTCAACCGCAAGGTCGATGTGATCAGCGAGGGCTATGACATTGCGCTGAACCTGTGTTTCCCGCCCCTGGAAAGCAGCGACCTGGTGATGAAACTGCTCGCCAGGAGCCCCCAGGTGTTGGTAGCAAGCCCGGCGTTTTTGCAGGCGCATCCATTGCCCCTACGCCCTGCGGATTTATCGGGACTGCCGACCATCAACTGGGGCAGCCCGCTGTTGCAATACACCTGGGGGCTGACCGGGCCAGAAGGCATGAGGGCTGAGATCTGCCACACGCCACGGCTGGTCAGTGACGACATGCCGACCCTGAAAAGTGCGGTACTGCTGGGCGTGGGCATCGCCAACCTGCCACTGGCCGTGGTCAAGGATGAGATAGACGACGGCCGCCTGGTCAGCCTGCTCCCCGACTGGCAGCCCACCGAAGGCGTGATCAGCGCTGTCTTCCCTTCAAGGCGCGGGCTGTTACCGTCGGTGCGCACCTTGATCGACTTTCTGGCGCAGGCGTTTGAAAAACACCAGCAAAGCCAGGCCGCGAGAACGTCAAACTTCGATGAGTCCAGCTAGAGCCACGAAGCGCCTGGCCGCTGTTTTTCTCCCGGGCGAGGCACAACGAAACGTCCACTATCGCGCCACACAAATCCGCACCGTGGCGCCATCAGGCACTGCCATTACCCTGCCAGTATTTACGCAGCGTCTTTTTGAGCTAGCCTTGCCCTGCCGCTCCTTCTTACACAGTGAACTCATGGAAACGCTCACCAAAACAGAGATCGAAAGTGCTCTTTCCAGTCGCCTACCCAACTGTGTCGTCACCTGCCTGATCAACCCGGACGGCAGCCTGTCAGTGACTGTTTTAGCGCAAGATGCCAATCAATTCACCATCGCGAGCATCAATCGTGCCCAGTATCACGCCGAGTCGGGAATCAATAGGCTTGTCCGGGAGATCCTCGAGGAAATGGTGGTATCCCGGCAATCATCCCACCTGCCGCCGGTGGGGTAATCGCCTTGGCGAGAATGCCCAGATAGTGACCGATCCCCGGCTCGGAGGTGGCGGTACACACCCCCAATTCGCCGGTGAATTGGGGGTGCGCCGAGGCCTTGAAAGTCGCGGCGGATCAGTGACCTGCGCCGCTTCGTTCAGCACCAGGGGCGCGTCAGAGAATCGGCTTGCCGCCGGTCACGCCATAACGTTCACCGGAGATGTAACTGCCCTCGTCCGACGCCAGCAGTACGTAAATCGGCGCCACCTCGACCGGTTGGCCGGGCCGACCGAGGGGCGTATTGGCACCGAAATGCTTCACCGCCTCCTGCGACATAGTCGATACGATCAAGGGCGTCCAGATTGGCCCCGGTGCAACGCTGTTGACGCGGATACCGCGCTTACCCAGCAACTGCGCCAGCCCGGCGGTGAAGTTCGCGATGGCGCCTTTGGTGGCCGCGTAAGGTAACAGCGTCGGGTTGGGGGTGTCGGAGTTGACCGAGCTGGTGTTGATGATGGAACTGCCCTCGGCCATGTGGGGCAGCGCGGCCTTGCAGATGCGAAACATCGCTGTCACGTTGACATCGAATGTCATTACCCATTCTTCATCGCTGATTTCTTCAAGGGTTTCGTGGGACATCTGGAACGCAGCATTGTTGACCAGGATGTCGATGCGCCCGAACGTCTCCACCGTGTCATTCACGATGGCCGCACACTGCGCCAGGTTCCTCAGATCTCCCGGCAGCAGCAGGCATTGGCGCCCGGCCGCCTCGACCCAGCGCGCAGTCTCTTTTGCGTCCTCGTGTTCGTCCAGGTATGACACCGCTACGTCAGCGCCTTCCCGGGCAAAAGCGATGGCCACGGCGCGCCCGATGCCGCTGTCAGCCCCGGTGATCAAGGCGATTTTGTTGGCAAGCCGGCCTGAGCCTTTATAGGTTTGTTCACCGCAATCGGGCTGGGGATCCATTCGGCGTTGATCACCCGGCACAGGTTGCTGTTGAGGTGCGAAAGGGGGTTTTGGATAGTTGATCATCAGTGTTCCTCCTGGGTTTTCCTCTTCTTGCGAGGACACCCCGGGGGCGTTAGTTCAGATCAAATTGCGAAATCCGGATTAGCGTCAGGGCGGCCGGTGTCTACCCGTCATATCCGGCATCGCCCCACTGCTGATCAGTACCAATGGGTCGTCATCGACCAGCAGTCTCTCGAAACGCCGTTGAGAAAGGCAGTCGTCTGCGGCCGACTCTAGTCCGGCCGATACAGGCGCCTCGGACCGGCACACGGGGCACGCAGACGGTCATGGGGCAGGATCGAGGGCAGTGGGTGTAGATCTCGCCCCCCACGCTGAGGCAGGATGCAGTTTTACAGTGCGGGTGAATTATGGCGGTCCCTCAAGACAAACAAGAGTTGCTCGATGCCATTAATGCAACCTATGAAAAATTACTCAGCGTCATCCGGCGGGTACCCATGCCCCGGGTCAACGAATGCAGCCTGGAGGGGCACGCCAAGGGGACGCAGATGAGCGTCGCCAATCTGGTCGCCTACCTGGTGGGCTGGAATGAATTGGTGCTCAAGTGGCTGGACGCGGACGCCGCCGGCACTGTCATCGACTTCCCGGAAACCGGCTTCAAGTGGAACCAGTTGGGCCAGCTTGCACAGAAGTTCTACCGCGACTACCAAGGCATCCCTTTTGAGCAATTGCTCGAGCGGCTCGACAGCGCAAAGCAGCGGATCGTGTCCAGCATCCAGAGCCGCGAGAATGCCGAGCTGTATGAATGCCCGTGGTACGAGCACTGGACGATGGGGCGGATGATCCAGTTCAACACCGCCTCCCCCTATGACAATGCACGTGGGCGCTTGCGCAAATGGCTTAAGGCAGAAGGCCCCAATCCTCAGCCTGCATAGGGACGGTTTCGCACCCTGCCTCCAACACCGCTTCCCAGGCCATGATCGCAAAGGCCGGGTTTATCCCCAGCGGGAGCATCGAGCACCTTGACGAACACGTCCCTGAACGGATGTTCGTCAAATTCGTTCGCGGACCGTATGAGGCGCTTCAGTCGCGATCAGCCTCCGCCTGGTTGAGAAAAATCAGCCCCCCGAGCAGCGCCATATAGAACTTGAATGCCGCTTCCTGGCCGTTCCACTGATGGGATTGCCACATCAGGAACCACTCACCGCCAATCACCATGAAGCCGAAAAACCACACCAGCAGGCCCGCAGTAAAACCGACAATGGCCACCTGTTTGGCGGCATCGAACTGCCGGCCAGTACCTAGCCTGGCCCGCCACATTGCCAGCGCCCCACGGGCCAATAATACGGCAGTCAAGGCTTCGCCGGCGATGATCAGCCCATAGGCGCCATGCCACAGCCAGGGTGTAGTGATTGCCCGGTACATGGCCGTATTACCGGGAAAGGTGGTGTCCATGCTCAACACATGCTTGACGAAGGCAAAGTTGGAGCCGTAATCAGTAAGGTTGTTGAACGCCACCAGCGCGGCGAAGGCCGCCAGCATCAGGGTCAGGACGATTTTTGCGTAGCGGGTGGTCATGTTTGCTTCCCAGGGCAATGAAAGGGCTACGCTAGCACGTCCTTTGAGTGCCTTCGAGACACACAGTTGTAGGGTTTTACCTAGCGATAAAAGCCTTTTTCCGGCACACCACCTAAGTGATGACTTGAGCCAATCGAAGCGCCACCGCGGCAGCCTGTTCGGCGCTGGCGATGTTGGTAAAACCCAGTACCAGGCCGTGCCTGGACCTGGCCTCGAGGTACCACTGCGACAGCGGCTCGACAGCGAGGCCAATGGCCCGGGCACGCTGGGCGAGTTCCACATCATCCCCTTCACTCAGGCCCGCAATCAGGTGCATGCCTCCGGCCTGGAGGTTGATCGACAGCCGTTCGCCGAACTGTTGCTGTAGCGCATCGACCAGCCACTGGCGGCGGCGCGCGTAGAGCGTACGCATTTTTTTCAAATGCCGTGCAAAGTGCCCCTCGTAGAGGAAGGCGCTGACCGTCGCCTGGAGAAGCTGCGGGCAGTGGTTGTGCAGGCGGTCAGCCTGGCGGGCGAAGGCGTCGCTTTGCGCCTGCGGCACCACCAGATAGGCCAGGCGCAGGCCCGGAAACAACACCTTGCTAAAGGTGCCGGTATAGAGCACCCGCCCCTGCTGATCGAGGCTCTTGAGCGCAGGCAAGGGCCGGCCCTGATAGCGGTATTCGCTGTCGTAATCATCCTCGATGATCCAACTGCCTTGGCGACTGGCCCAGTCCAGCAGTGCCAGCCGGCGCGGCAGGGACAGTGATACCCCCAGCGGGCTCTGGTGGGTCGGCGTGACCACGGCAAAGCGTGCATCCGCACAGCGGGCGATGCCTTGTGCGACATCAAGCCCCTGCTCATCCACGGCAACCGGCACCAACTGCACGCCGGCCTCCCGGAGTGTGTTGCGCGCCATGAAGTAGCCCGGCTCTTCCAGCCAGCAGCGATCGCCGGGGCGCATCAGCGTGTGGCTGATCAGGTCCAGGCACGCGCGATAGCCCGCGCAGACGAACACCTGTTCCGGGCGGCAGGCAATCCCTCGGGCAATCCCCAGGTAGCTGGCAATGGCTGTGCGCAATGCTGCATGGCCACGCGGGTCCGGGTACACCAGCCCCTCGAGGCCGGCCTGGCGCAGTTGACGACCGGCCAGCCGGGTCCAGAGCTTGCGGGGAAATGCATCCAGTGCGGGCAGCCCCATCTGCAGTGCCAACGGCAGCGCCCCGCAATGATTGGACGAGTACTGCGGCGCAGCAACCGGGGCCTGGAGTACGGGCGAGGCAACGGCAGCCAGTTGCGGCGTGACAATCGTCCCGGCGGCGCCCCGCGCAATCAGGTAACCCTCCCCTATCAACAACTGGTAAGCCGCTTCTACCGTGCCACGCGCCAGGTTCAACTGCGCCGCCAACGCGCGTACGGCAGGCACGCGATCCCCCGGGCGCAGGCGGCCATCGGCAATGGATTCGCGAAATCGCTGGTAAAGCTGGCGATACATCGGCGCGCTCTGGCTACGGTCCAGCGTAAAGGGAGGAATCATGGCCTAGTCATTTATGCACTTTTCGGCCCTGTAGCTTAAGTCATCGGGGCTTTAAGGTCAGCTACCTCTCTACAACGGACGACCGACATGGCTTATACCCTTGGGCATCTGGAGGACCAGCAGGCCTTCGCGGCCAGTTTCAACCTGATGCACGTGCTGCGACCCCATGTCGCCAACCCGGCCCACTATGTCGCGCAACTGCTGCGCCAGGTCGGGCAAGGCTACCGTCTACTGGCTGCATGGGAAGCTGGGCAGGTGGTGGGTCTGGCCGGTTACCGCGAGTTGGAGAACCTGCTCTACGGGCGCTTCATTTACGTCGATGACCTGGTGGTACACCCCGACCTGCAGCGCGGTGGCCTCGGCGCACGGCTGCTGGACGCCGTGCGCGAAGAAGCCGTGCAGCGCGGTTGCGCGCATTTTGTGCTGGACACCGGGCTGCATATGCCGCTGGCCCAACGTTTCTACTTTCGCCAAGGGCTGCTGGCCCACGGCATACACTTCACCCAACGCCTTCACACAGAGAGTCCGGCATGAAGAGTGTTCTATTGATCAACGCCAGCCCCAATGGCCAGGTTTCCCATGCGAACCAGTTGGCACTGGAACTGGTGGACACCCTTCGCCAGCGCCATCCGAGGCTCGAACTGGTCGAACGCGACCTGGGCACACACCCACTGCCACCGCTGGGCATGGATTACGCCCGGGGCCTGGCGACGACCACGCCGTTCGACGCGCCGGCTTTCGAGGTTTCCGAAACGCTGATCCGCGAGTTGGAAGGCTGCGATATCCTGCTGATTGCCACGCCAATGCACAATTTCACGCTGCCCGCTGCACTCAAGCTGTGGATCGACTACGTCCTGCGTATTCACCGCACATTCAGCTCAGGGCCCGAGGGCAAGACCGGTCTGCTGAGCAACCGTGCGGTGTATGTGCTGGTGGGTTCCGGTGGTTTTCATCAGGGCGCGTCGGCACGGCAACCGGACTTCCTGACACCTTACCTGCGCCAGGTACTGGGCACCCTCGGGCTGTTCGACCCGCACTTCACCTACCTCCAGGGCCTGGTATTCGGTGAGGAAGCGGTCCAAGCAGCGCTCCAGGAGAGCCGTGCCCGGCTGTCACTGGAGTCACTGTTCAACCCACTGATGGGTACCTGATCGTCACAGCAGGCCCGGCACCACCAGGGTCAGCCAGGCAACACACGGCCCGACCAGGGCAATCACTGCGCTGTAGATCAGCAGGCTGCGCAAGACTTTTTCGCGCTCCTGCGGCGGTGTATTGGCAACCACCAGTGCGCCGTTGGTGGAGAACGGGCTGGTATCGACGATGGTGGTGGAAATGGCGATGGCCGCGACCACGCCGACCGCACTGATATGGCCCTGGCTCAAGAAGGGCACGGCCAGGGGAATGATCACCCCCAGCAACGCCGTGGACGACGCAAAGGACGAGATGATCGCGGCGGTAAAACACAGCAGCAACGCCACCAGCAGCGGCTCACCCAGCCCGGAGATGCCATGGGCGACATAGTCGATGGTGCCGATGGTCTGCATCACGCCGATGTAGGTGATGATCCCGGTGATCAGCAGCACCGTCGACCAACTGACCTTGTCGATGGCCGCCTTCTGCGCCGTGGGTGCGAACATGGCCAACACCACCGCGACCGTCATCGCCACCAGGCCGATATTGAACTTGAACACCAGCGCCGAGATCGCCAGGGCCAACAAGCCGATCAGTGTCGACAGCTTGGCCCCGTCCAGGCCACTGACAGCCTGTAGCGGCGCACCGGCGCCGGTCAGGTCGGTGCGGTGATAGGCCGGGGAAGCCGGCGTACCGCCATGGCCAAGAATCGCCAGGGATGCACCCGCCGCATGCAACGTGGGGCCGAACGAGACCGGTGCCAGCGACAGGCGCGCGCTGCGCAAACCGCCGAACACGACGAAGACCACCATGGCAATCCCCAGGTTGAACAGCAAGCTGGTGATGAACAACGTGAACGGCGCATAGGGCAGCCCGGACGACGCCACGATCTGATTGGTGATGCCACCGAAAATGCTCACCGGCGAAAAGCTGCCGCCCTGGGCACCATGAATCACCATCAGCCCCATCAACACCGGGTTGATGCGGTACTGCACGGCGAAGTTCAGCGCAATCGGCGCCAGGATCGCGGCCACCGCCGGGCTCAGCGCGCCGAAACCGGTCAGCAATGCCGCCACCACGAACATCACCCAGGGGATCCAGGCGACGCGTCCACGCACCATCAACACCGCCCGCTCGATCAGCCAGTCGATGGTGCCGTTGTTCTGCGCGATGCCGAACAGATAGGTGACCCCGACCAGCGTCAGGAACAGGTCACTGGGAAACCCGGCAAAGATCGTCGCCGGGGTCATTTCCAATATCACCGAACCGACGACAAAGGCCGCCGCAAAGGCCAGCGCGCCCATGTTGATGGGCAACACGCTGGCGATGCCGAAGATGACCACCAACACCAGAATCGACAGAAGCTCATTATTCATTGCAATCTGACTCCCCGCAGTCGGACGGCCCCGCAGGTACCGCCCTTGTTATTATTTTTTCGGGATGTGGCGCTACCGCACGCGTGTTCTAGCGACCGCCGAACACCGCCGGCCGGCGCTCGGCAAAGGCTGCCAGGCCTTCGCCAAAGTCGGCGCTTTCACAGGCTTGTCGGCGCAGTTCGGCAATCTGTTCCATCGCCTGCACCGGCATCGGTTGCAGGTCTTCAAGGATGCGCAGCTGTTCCTTGACCGCCGCAACCGCCAGGGGCGCCTTGCTGGCAATACCTTGCGCCAGCTCCAGCGCAGTCGCTTCCAATACATCGCTGTCGACCAGGCGGTTGACCAGGCCAAAGCGTTCCGCACGCTGCGCATCAAGCTTCTGCGCCGTGAAGAACATTTCCTTCAACACATGAATCGGCAAATTGTTGAAAAAGCGCAGCAAGCCGCTGGTGGTGTACGGCAAGCCAATATTTACCGGGGTCATGGCAAAGCTGGCGCTGGGGTCCGCGACGACCAGGTCGCAGCTCATCACCAGGTCCACCGCACCACCCCACACCGAGCCGGACACCAGGGCGATCACCACTCCGGGATAAGCACGGATGCGACGTATGACCCGTTCCAGCGGCTTGCCGTAGGCAATCGGGTCGCGGTCGTGTTGCAGCTCACGGATGTCGTGGCCGGCGCTCCATACCGATTGGCCGACTTCGCTGCCCAGGATCACCACCGGGATGCGTTGTGCCGCCAGGGTCTGCAGGCTCTCATCGAGTGACTGCAATAGTTGTGCGCTGAGTGCATTGCGTTGTGCGGGGTTGCTGAAGACCAGTCGCGCGATGCGCTCATCGACTGGGTGGACGGTCACGGTGGCAGTAGCAGCGGGATTCATTGTGCGGTTCCTGTTGATTGGGTGCAGGGGCTGTCGGCGGAGTCCTGGAACACGACCTTTGCGTCGAGCAGTGCGTTGATGGATGTGCTGTCGAAGCCGGCTTCACGCAGGATTTCGACGGTGTGTTCGCCCAGCAGTGGCGGTGGGCGGCTGGCACCGCTGGCAGTGCTGCCAAACACTGGAGTCACCACCTGGCGCAGGGCACCGAGGGTCGGATGGGTAAGTGTTTCAGTCAGTTGGCTGTGCAGCACCTGTGGGTCGGCGAACACCTCATCGAGGGTATTGATCGGGCCTGCGGGTAATCCTGCGTCGACAAACAGAGCGGTCCATTCGCGTTTGCTGCGGGTTTTCAAGCGGTCTTCGAGAATATCGCGTAATTCATCACGACGTTCGACCCGCGCTTCATTGGTGGCGAACCGTGGATCGTCCGGCAGCCCGGGCAAATCCAGCAGTATGCACAGGCGCCCCCACATGGCCGAGGTAATCGGCGCCAGATTGAGCGGGCCATCCAGGGTCTGGAACACGCCATAAGGCGCAATCACCGAATGGGCGTTGCCGGTGCGGCGCGGCACGTCCCCGAGGCTGAGGTAGCGTTGGCCATGCACACTCAACAAGCCGACCAGGCTGGCCAGCAGCGAGGTGCTGACATGCTGGCCACGCCCGCTGCGCTCGCGCTCCAGCAGCGCGCCCAGCACGGCTGTCACCAGCCACATGCCCGACGTCAGGTCGCCAATAGCGGTGCCGGTGCGCGTCGGGTCGCCATCGCCGAAACCGGTCAGGCTCATCAGCCCCGAGTAGCCCTGGGCGATCTGGTCGAAGCCCGGCCAACTGCTCATCGGCCCATCGGCGCCAAAGGCGTTGATGCTGCCCAGCACCAGTCGCGGATTGCGGGCGCTGAGCACCTCATAACCGAGGCCCATGCTGTGCAGCGTGCCGGGCTTGAAGTTCTCGATGACCACATCGGCGTCGTCAATCAGTTGCTGGAGGGTGGCCAGCCCCTTGGGGTTGCGCAGGTCAATGCACATGCCGCGCTTGTTGCGGTTGCACGATAGATAGTAGGTGCTCACGCCCCGGTCAAAGGGCCCCCAGGTACGGCTCATGTCGCCATCGGGGCCGGACTCGACCTTGATCACATCGGCGCCCAGATCTGCCAGCACCATGGTGCAGAACGGCCCCGACAGTGCGCGACTCAGGTCGACGATTTTCACGCCGTGCAAAGCTTGCATAGAGTTCTCCAGTAACGGGCACTTGGTGGGTGGTGAACCGAGTCTAGGCGTCGTATCTCATAAACTTAAAATATGATATTCCTCTACCTTCATCGGAAAATCATATGACGTGAGAGGCACCTATGGACCTGCGCCAATTGCGCTATTTCATCAAAGTCATTGAGTGCGGCAACATCACCCGCGCCAGTGAAGCGCTGCATATTGCGCAACCGGCCATCAGCCAGCAGATGCGTAACCTGGAGTTGGATATGGGCATGCAGTTGCTGGAGCGCAGCGTGCATGGCGTGGTGCCCACGGCAGCCGGGCAGACCCTTTACCGGCACGCCATCGAGCTGCTGCGCCAAGCCGATGGCACCCGGGAAATGCTGCGCCAGGACGCCGACTTCCCCCAGGGCAAAGTCTCGGTCGGCATGCCCTCGAGTACCGCACGCATGCTGGCCATTCCCTTGGCGCGCGCGATTGGCCAGCGATATCCCGGCATCAAGCTGGAGTTGATTGACGCCCCCAGCGCCGAACTGGGGCGCCTGATCACCGTGGGGCGGGTGGCACTGGCGGTGAACGTTGATGTGGTCGAAACCCGAGGCATGGCGTTCCAGCGGCTGTTAACTGAAACACTGTATTTGGTGGCCTGGCCGGAATTTGAATTGGCCGAAGACCCGGTGTCGATTGAGGCATTGGCAAAAATGCCGCTGGTGCTGCCGTGTGCGCCGAATACCATCCGCAGCCGGGTCGAGTTTGCCCTGCAGGAGGCCGGCCTCAAATGCGAGGTTGAGTTTGAAGCCAACTCCACCGACCTGTTGTTCTCAGCCGTCAAGGCGCAGTTGGGTGTCACGATCCTGCCGTGGGCGGCGGCCCATGCCGAGCTGGGGCAACAGCGGCTCAAGCTGGCCAGGATCGATCATCGACTGTTCAAGCGCGATCTTTCACTGTGCTGGCATGACACGGTGGTCGAGAGCAATGCGGTACAGAAGGTCAAGGCAACCATCATTGAGCTGTTCGAGGCGTTCGGGCGCCAGCCGGGGTGGGCGGACGGGCAGTGACAAGAGGCTGGGGCTCGACGCGGGCCAATAAACGGTACCATTGCCGCGCCTGGCCCACTGATCGGTTCAAATGAAGGAACAGAAGACATGATCGAAACCCGCCTGCTGCGCCAGTTCATTGCCGTGGCTGAAGAGCTGCACTTTCATAAGGCGGCGATACGCCTGCACATGGCCCAACCGCCGCTGAGCCAGGCCATCAACCGCCTGGAGGGCAAGCTGGGGTTCAGTCTGTTTACCCGCAGCAAACGCGGGGTAAAACTGACCCCGGCCGGTGGCGTATTCCTGGATGCCGCTTACAGCACCCTCAACGAATTGGAGCGGGGTATCGAGCACGCGCGCCAGGTAACCGAGGGGATTGCGGGCAAACTGACGGTGACTGCGGTGTCGATCACCTACTACGCGTCACTGCTCAGTAGCCTGCGCCGGTTTCGCGAGACCATCCCCAAGGTGCAATTGGTCATCAAGGAGATGCCCTCCGCCAGCCAGGCCAAGGCCATTGTGTCGGGGGAAGCGGATATTGCTTTCATGCGCAAGTTGCCGATTGCGGCGCAAAACGTCGAGTCGCGCCTGTTGCTGAACGAACAGATCGTGATGGCATTGCCCGCCGACCACCCCAAGGCTGGCGCTGGCCAGATCGACTTGCGGGACTTCGCCGGGGAAGACTTCGTGTTCACCCCCCAGGCCCTGGGCAGCGGCTATCACAGCCAGTTGATCGCCCTGTGTGAAGCCGCCGGCTTTTACCCCAGGGTGGTGCAGGAAGCCGCGCAGCTCCATACCTTGATCGGCCTGGTGGCCTGTGGCTTCGGCGTTGCCCTGGTGCCGGAGTCGATTGCCAACTCGATCATGCGCGACAAGGTCGTGTTTCTCCGGATCGGCCCGGTCGGCGCCGCCCCCAATCCGGCCATCGGCCTGTACCTGAGCTGGAACACCGACAACCAATCACCGTTGCTCGACAGTTTTATCTCCCTGCTCGACTTCGGCGCCACCGCTGTGCCAGCGACCACCGATTAGTCGCGGCCAAAAGTATTGGGCAGAGACTTTATAGTATTTCCCATGGCGCGGTTGCCGCCGGCAGCGTGGTCATCTGCCTGGCTCCGGATAGCGTGACCTTGCACTTGCTGCGCCTGGCGCACCAGCATCTCCCCCAATCCATCGCCGGGGCGGCATTGATTGCATTGATGATGACTATCAAACCGAGCGCCCTGTTTAATTACCCACACTGATTCCTATAATCGCCTCCACATTCTCCCCCCGGCCTGGCTTCAGGCTGCATTTCCCCCGGATCTTCACCCATGCCAAGTGCCCACCAGGCCCCTCGCAGCCTTCCCGAACATAATCAACAGAGTGTCAAACAGCAGTGGCTGGCGATTCTCTCCGTGGCCGTAGGTGCCTTCGCCCTGGTAACCAGTGAGTTTCTGCCGGTGGGTGTGCTCAATGATGTCGCCAGTGACTTGGGTATCACTGCCGGTCACGCCGGGCTGATGGTGACCCTGCCCGGCATCATGGCCGCCCTCGCCGCGCCTTTGCTGTCGGTCAGCATTGGCACCATGGACCGTCGCTATTTATTGATCGGCCTGACGCTGATCATGATCATCGCCAACTCGGTGGTGGCTTTTGCCAGCGACTTTGGCCTGCTGCTGTTGGGCCGCGTACTGCTGGGCATCAGCATCGGCGGCTTCTGGGCGACCGCCATTGCCCTCAGCGGCCGGCTGGCGCCCAAGGGTGTGGGCGTCGCCCAGGCGACTTCGATCATCATGGTCGGCGTGACCCTCGCCACCGTGCTGGGCGTGCCCGTAGGCACCTGGCTTAGCGGCCTGATGGGCTGGCGCATGACCTTCCTGGTCACCGCGCTGATGGGCGTCCCGGTCCTCCTGGCGCAGATATTTCTGCTGCCACGACTCAACCCGGAGAAAGCCATCCACATCCGCGACCTGCCCGCCTTGTTTATCAACCCCCAAGCGCGGGTCGGATTGATCGCAGTATTGCTGATCGGCCTGGCGCACTTTGCCGCGTACACCTATGTGGCGCCGTTCTTCAAGCACAGTGCCGGCTTCGACGGCCCGACGATTGGCTCGTTGCTGTTGCTCTTCGGCGTGGCTGGGGTCGCGGGTAATATTTTTGCCGGCTTTGCCGCCAACCGCAGCGTACGTCACACCCTGTTGCTGGTGGCGCTGATGATCGGCACCAGCACCGCCCTGTTCCCCCACTTCGCCACCGGCATGACCGGCGCAGCCATGTTGATTGGGCTCTGGGGTTTTGCCTTCGGCGCCTTCCCGGCCTGTGCCAGTATCTGGATGTTTGTCGTGGCGCCCAAGGATGTCGAACGCGGCATGCCGCTCTTCGTCGCCCTGTTCCAGGTGATTATTGCCCTGGGTTCATTCTTCGGTGGGCGGATCGTCGACCAGTTGGGCAGCTCGGTGCTCCTGAGCCTCGCCACGGTGCTGGTAGGCTTGGGTTTTGTGACGGTGCTGGTGCTGGGACGCAATGTCAGCAACAGCCTTGCGGCCCAGCCCTGCTGAGCAGTGAAACCTGGCTCTCCCCTCAGGCGGGGGAGCCTACTCGATTTTACGGGACAGCCTGACTTTGGCTTTGCCGATGGGAAACTCTTGCGCGCCCGCCCTTAATGCCAGGGAAACCCGGGTGTTTTGCGCGTCAACCTTCACCAGCAGGTCTATGTCTTTTTGTTTGCCCAGTTTCTGGAAAACATCGAAGATTTCTTTTTCATCGAATGCGTCAATCCAGACGCCATACCGGCTGTTGCCATTGCGCCAATAGAACCCGCAGAACGTTGGAATGGCCCGTTTTACATAGTGATTGTCGAGTAGGGCCTTTCCGAAAAGATTCTCCTGCTCGCCGTTGTAGGCGCTGAATCCAAAATCTAGCCATTCGCCTTGCTGCAGCACAACGACAGGCCTCCAGTTGTATTTCTCCCGGTAGGTGTCGTAGATGTTTGCCAGGGGATAGCCCTGCGTGGCTATTTTTTGCCGGATATCGGCACTGAAGGTCTTATAGGATGGATCATTGAGCATGCGGTCTGCATAGCCGTCTTTGAACATGTACTGGGCATTGCTGTAGGCGCTCTCCTTGGTAAGCGTTGTGGCCTGCGCCTGAAAGACCCCCACCTCCTTCTGGTTTCCCGCCCCGCTCATCCAGAGCACCACCCTGCCCTGTGGCGCCAACCCCACGATAAACGTGCTGTAGGTGTCTTTTTTATGGGTGTCTTGATCAATAAAGCCCTCATCCAGGAGGCTCTTTATCTTCTGTGGGTCCAAGTTCCATTGGCCGCTATAGAACGTTCTCTCCACCAGCGAGTACCACGTGAACTCCAGTTGATAGGGCACTGCCTTTTTTTCCAGCGCCGTGGTCATGGTTCCGCCAGGACTCCCCCAACCGGTGTTCTGCGTGCCCCAGATCGCATCAAAACCGTAGGTAAAGCCCTCAGCGACCAGGGCGCCACCGTATACCTCCATGGGGTATTCCTGTGGTGCAGAGACAGTTCCCGTCCAGCTATAGGTTTCAGGCATGTCTTTACTCTTGCACGCCGCCATGGAAAAACAGAACACGACCGCAGCGATCACGGTTATCGGGCTTTTCAGTGTCACGCACTGCCACCTCATGATTGCCTCACAGGAACATCACCAGCCACTGCACCGGCCTCTCCCGGAATCAGCACCATGCTCTGGGGCGAAGACAATGTAATCCCCATGTCCTGCAGGCGCGCTAGCAGGATAAACAGCAAGTCGCTGCGGGTGCCGGACACCGAGCGCGGGCTGTTGACGTAGCCGCTGACCCCAATGATCAAGCCATCCCTGGCCAGGTCCTTGAACGTGACCGAAGGTGCGGGAGTGTCGAGAATCGCCTCGTGCTCGGTAAACGACTGCATCAGCAGTTCGCGAACCTTCAGCACATCGGTATCCAGCGGCAAGGTAAGGGTGATGCTCACCACACCGAGCGCGTTGCCCATGGTGACGTTGCGCACGTTTTGCGAGATGAACTGCGAGTTCGGCACAATCACCGTCGAGCGGTCGGACATCTGGATCTCGGTCGCCCTGACGTTGATCCGGCGAATATCGCCCTCCACGCCCCCCAGGCTGACCCAATCGCCGACCTTCACCGGCCGTTCGGTGAGCAGGATCAGCCCGGAGATGAAGTTCTGCACAATCGCCTGCAAACCGAAGCCGATGCCCACCGACAAGGCACTGACCACCCAGGTCAGGCTGGTCAGGTTGATCCGCAGGGTGGACATCACCAGCAGGCTCAACAACACAAAACCGAGGTAACCCACCAGGGTCACCAGGGACGCGCGCATGCCGGCATCCATGTTGGTTTCCGGCAGCAACCGCTCACTCAGCCAGCGCTTCAAGGTGCGCACGGCGAACAAGCCGACGACAAACATCAGCAGCGCAATGAGGATGTCCTGGGGAACGATCTGCAGGTTGCCCAGGGTCTTGCTGGATTCGCCCAGTTGGCTGAAGCCCTGGAGCAACTCACTGGGGCTGGAGCCCGCAGGAAGGAAGGCCGCCATCACGGCGGTGAGCAGCAGCAAGGTACGGCCGACGCCCGCCAGCACCGTGCACGCCTGGGCCTGGTGCCGTGGCGACAGCCCCAGGGCGTTGGCCAGTGCCAGGCCGCTGGGCTGCCTGGGCGAAAGCAGGGTTTCACAGACGTCACCAAAAAAGGCGATCAACAGGTAGGCCGTGGCCGCCACGACGCTGACCCACAACAGTTTGACGGTAAGGAAGTAGGCCAGGGACAGATACCCGGTGAACAACGCGAGGACAATCACCGCCACCCACATCGACGCGACAAAGGGCAACATGCCGACGAGCCCGCCCGGGCGCTGCAACTCGAGTTTTTTGCGCACGTGGCGCACGCGCAGTAGCGCGGCGATGAAGATCAGCGCGGTGGTCAGGGCGGTCAGGCCATTGAGCGCCACGGTCAGCGCCAGGCTGGCGCCCGTGACATTGTTGATCCGCTCCTCGGTCGCCACCAGCATCAGCGCCACCGCCAGAATCGCCGGGAAAGGCCCCAGGGCACTGGCGATTTCATCGGCAATGGCCGGCAACCGCCAGGACGGGCGTGGCAGCATCAGCAAGGCGCGTCCAAGGCCGGCAATAAACGCGCAGAAGGTGGCCAGGGTGACCAAGTGATCGGACAGCCGGCCCAGGTTTTCACTCAGGACCGCATTGCTTTCCAGGCCCCAGCGCATCAGCGAGACGGCCCCCATGATCGTCAGGATCGACGATAAGCCTACCGCCACCGCCAACGTGCTGCGCCGCAGGCGCCCCTCCGGCAGCCAACGGATCATCGCCCAGGTAAGCAGATGCTCGAGCAGTCGCCGGCCGAAACTCCAGATCAGTACCGCCACCAACAGCGTGCTGAAGAACGCCCAGCGGTGCTCCGGGCTGATGGCACTCTTGAGGGCAACGATGCCTTCGGCCTTGAGGTTGTCCAGGCGCTGCAGGTCTTCAGCGGTGGGGCGGATCAGGGTCGACCAGAATGTGGGACTGAAGGGCGAATCGGTACGGGAGGTGACCTGGGAATTGAACAGATTGCGCCGCAGGTTGACGATCTGCGCGGCGAGTTCGCGGCTCGTCTGGCTCAGTTGCTTGGCGTGCTGCTCATCCTCAAGCAGGCTGTTCTTTTTTCGGGTCAGGGCATCCCGCTGCTCGGTGAGGCTCTGCGCCTCTCCTGGCTGGGCCGCGCCCAATACCTTGAGTTGATCGTCAATGCGCTCCATCTCGGTGGCGCGCACCGTGAGCAATGCCCCGGCCAGTTGTTGCACCTGCAGTGCGCCCTGTCGAAATTCCGCCAGCTTTTCGTCACTGGTACTGATGGGGACACTCTGGCGAATCAGCTCAAGCTGCTGGCCAAGCTGCTTGAGGTTGGCGTCTTCGGGCAACAGCACCAGGCTGTCGACGACCTCTACTGGCGCCGGCGTGGCGGCCGCATCTGCCCATCCCGGCAGGCTGATAGCCATAACCATGGCCAGCAAGGCCTGGCAGATGACGCCCCTATAAATTCGCCGCATCAATTCACCCTTTTCTGTCTTTTTTCCATTGGCATTATGGACCGCCACGGCAGAAAGGAAATTCCGCCCTGGCGGTAAAAGAGTAGATGCGGCGTTTTCCTCTCAGTCAACCAGTGTGGCCCTGGGCGCCAATGCCCACGGCGCCTGCAAGCGCTGCGGGGTCTGGCAGGTTTTGCGCTTGAACACGAAGTTGCGGCACTTCTCGGCAAACTGCTGGCGGTTTTCCACCATATCCAACCGCATCTGTGCCAGCTCGTTTTCGCGGCAGCGCTCAATCTGCGCAAGGTCCATGTTCGATTTGCGCGCACGATGCAGGGCGTATCTTTCATCGGTCAACGCGTCACTGGCCTGTTGCAGCAGCCATAAGCCAAATGCCCGTGGGCAGCGTGGGCCGATGTCCTGGACCATTCCCCAGTGCCGGGCCTGGAGGGCGCTGATCGGCAGGCATTCTTCGACAAGCTTGTGGGCGACTTCACTGCCGACCGCCCGAGGCAGGCTGTAGGTCCAGTATTCGGAGCCATACAAGCCCATGGTCTTGTAATGCGGATTAAGGACCACACCCGCCCGGGCGAAGACGATGTCGGCCGCCAGCGCCAGCATCACACCGCCGGCTCCGGCGCTGCCCGTCAGGCCACTGACCACCAGTTGCCGGGCCGTCAGCAGCTCGCGGCAAACATCATCGATGGCCTGGATATTGGCCCAGGCTTCCAACCCCGGCACTTCGGCCGCCTGAATCACGTTGAGGTGCACCCCATTGGAAAAGCTCCCGCGCCCTCCCCTGACCAGCAGCACCTGGGTGTCCCGAGCCTTGGCCCAGCGCAACGCTGCGACCAGCCGCTGGCACTGTTCAGTGCTCATGGCACCGTTGTAGAACTCGAAGGTCAGCTCGCCCACATGACCGGTTTCTCGGTAACGAATCGGCTGATAGGCCATCTCGTCGAAGCCTTGGTTGGCGAGCGAGCCGTCCAGCACCGGCACATCAGCCAGTTGCCCGGCTAACACATGGCGGGCCGGTAACTTGAAGGTTTCCTCGCCGGGCAAGGCCTTGCGCTTGAGCGAGCCGAGCCACAGGCTGTGATCGCCGGCCGCAACCAATACCGCGTCGTCCTGTACCGCAAGGATCTCGCCCGGCGTGCCGCGGCGCGCATCCAGGTGCGCGTCATACAGGTAATACTGCCCGCCGGCGAGGCTGGCCAACACCCCGGGCTGGCCGTCAGCGGCGTCGATACTGCGCTTGATAAACCGTGCGCAATCGTACCAACTGAAGGTGCGGTCAGCCTGCTTCATATTCGGCTGCAAACGCCCAGCGACGTCGGGCTGCGTGTAATCGAGGGGCGTGGGCACGAACCCCCTGGCGAATTTCTCCACCACATCGCGGATGCAAGAGATCGCCGCGTCACTCACCAGGCCGTTGTACAACTCGGATTTGCGCACGTCGGCGGGCATGTCGAACTCGCAGGTCGACCAGATCGGACCGGCGTCCATTTCCTCCACCGCCTGCAAGGCCGTGACGCCCCAGCGCCTGACTTGCTGGGTGATGGCCCAGTCCAGCGCGCTGGCGCCACGGTCGCCGACGATGCCCGGATGAATGATCACCACCGGGCGCTCAGGATTGCTCCAGAGTTGTTGCGGTACGCGGTCCTTGAGAAACGGACAAATCACCAGGTCCGCCGCCGATGCCTCGATCTGCCGACATACCGAGGCTTCATCGGTGAACAGCACCACACTGGGCGTGTGCCCCAACTGGCGTAAGTCCAGCCAGGCCCGCTGGGTCAAACCGTTGAACGCCGATGACAACAACATGATCTTCAATGACTGCATGACTGACTCTTCCTTGAAAATGCATGGCCGCAGGCTCCTTGAGCCATCCTTGGCCTTTTATGGAAGTGCCAGAGTAGAGGGAGTAACAGGGGAGGCAGATGATCGAGGTCAATCTTGTGTCAGCACATCGGCTTGATTTGAGTGGCGTGCATGTTAGCCAATGCACCCAGCTTGACCCGCTCAGCAGCTACCCGCCTGATCTTGCTGATGTACTGGTTGCTTGGGCTGCAGGCGTAGTCTCCTGACACCTTGTGACGGCTTTCTAAACGTGGGAAATACAAAAGCCGGGAGACAATCTCCCGGCTTTTTATTGATAAAAATCTGATCTCGCGCCAGCCCTGCGGGACTACGCCGGCAACGATCAGCTGGATATCGCTTGCGGCAGATGCTCACCCGGATACCCGGCGTCACTCAGCACCGTGAGCAGCGTGTGCGCATCCAGAGTGCTGTCAATCACGACCACACGTGTGGGCGGATCAGTTTTGATCTGGGCCTGCGGGTCTACGCCCAGCAGTACCCGGGTAACGGACCTGGCGCAGCCGCCACAGGTCATGTTTGGTATGAAAAAACGCAGCATGTGGAACTCCTGAAGTTGCTCTGAAGAGTGAATGTGAGCCTTGCCAGCGCTTACAAATGCATCTGCATCGCGGCGCGATGCTGGGATGAGGCCGCCGTATCCCCCCCAAACCGGGGGGGATTCTGAGGAGCCCTGGGGCGCAGTTCCATCGCCACGGCGGCTGTGCGCTGCGCCAAACCGGCAATGATCGGGCAATCCGGACGATCGTTGCCATGGCATTGCTCGGCCAACTGCTCTAGGGTTTGCGCCATGGCCTGCAGGTCAGCAATCTTTGCCTTCAACCCGGCCACATGGGACAGGGCCATGGCCTTGACGTCGATACAGCCGCGATCAGGGTCGCCCCACAAAACCAGCAACTCGGAGATCTGCCTGACCGAAAAGCCAAGGTCACGCGCGCGGCGAATGAAACGCAGGTTTTGCACATCCTGTGTACCGTAGTTTCGATAGCCGGCATCAGACCGGCTGACCTTGGGCACCAAACCAATCTGTTCGTAGTAGCGAATCGACTTAGCCGAAACGCCGGAGAACTTGGCTGCTTGACCGATATTCATCATTCTCTCCTCCTGAGGGAACCTATCAACTACTCACCGCAAATTCGGGAACTCACCTGCACACGGCGCATGAGTACGCTTGGCCGTGTCCTTAAACAATCACGCTCGGATGAGGTTCACTGGCCATTACAGCCTCCTCAATCGTGTTCAAACCCAAGCCTGATATCAGTGCTCATTCGCTAGGCGTGGCTTGGCCAATGCCGCCCCACCCACTGGCGCCTCGGCGCTGCTCTCTACTGTCATCGGTGCTCGGAAGCGCTTGAGCCGCAGTGCGTTGCCAAGCACGAAGATACTGGAGAGCGCCATCGCCGCCGCGGCGAAGATCGGCGACAGCAGCGTGCCGTTCAGCGGGTACAGAACGCCCGCCGCAACCGGTATCAACAACGCGTTGTAGGCGAAGGCCCAGAACAGGTTCTGCTTGATGTTGCGGATCGTCGCCTGGCTGAGGGCGATGGCGTTCGGCACGCCGCGCAAGTCGCCCGACATCAGCACCACGTCAGCGGCTTCGATGGCCACATCGGTGCCGGTGCCGATGGCAAGCCCGACGTCTGCTTCGGCGAGTGCCGGTGCGTCGTTGATCCCGTCACCCACAAAGGCAACTCGCGCCCCCTTGCTGCGAAACTTTTTCAGCGCCGCGACCTTACCGTCGGGCAGCACCTCGGCCGCCACCTCATCGATGCCCAGTTGCCTGGCGATTGCCGCTGCCGTGGCCGCATTGTCACCGGTGATCATCGCCACCCTGAGCCCCAGCGCATGCAGGGCCCTGATCGCTTCGGGCGTGGTCTCCTTGATCGGATCGGCAACCGCGATCACCGCCGCCAGGCGGCCATCAATCGCCGCATAGAGCGGGCTTTTGCCTTGCTCGCCGAGACGCTGGGCAGTCGACTGGAAGCCCGTCACATCAAGGCCCAGTTGCGTCATGAACCGGTCAGCCCCCACAGAGACCGTGCGCGCGGCGACCTTCGCCGTCACGCCAAAGCCCGGTACGGCGTCGAAGGCCTCAATCGGTGCAAGCGTGATGCCCTTGCTCTTTGCCGCGCTGACAATCGCTTCGGCAATCGGATGTTCGGAGCGTGTCTCCACCGCCGCGACAAGTGCCAATACTTCGTCGTAGTCAAAGCCCTCGGCGGGAACCAGGTCGGTCAACTCAGGCCGGCCCTTGGTCAGCGTGCCAGTCTTGTCGAGGGCGATAATCGACACATCGCGTAGCGCCTGCAATGCCTCGCCCTTGCGGAAAAGCACCCCGAGCTCGGCTGCGCGGCCCGTGCCGACCATGATCGAGGTCGGCGTGGCCAGCCCCATGGCACAGGGGCAGGCAATAATAAGCACCGCTACCGCGTTGACCAACGCGAACGTCAGCGCCGGCGTCGGGCCAAAAATCAGCCAGACCAGGAAGGTCACCGTGGCCGCCGCCATCACCGCCGGGACAAACCACATCGTGACCTTGTCCACCAGTGCCTGGATCGGCAGCTTGGAGCCCTGCGCCTCTTCCACCAGGCGAATAATCTGCGCGAGGACGGTGTTGGCCCCCACTTTGGTCACCCGGAAACTGAACGCACCGGTCTTGTTGATCGTGCCGCCAACGACTTCGGCGCCTACGCTTTTGGACACAGGTACCGGTTCGCCGCTGATCATGCTCTCGTCAACGTACGAGGTGCCTTCAATCACCTCGCCGTCGACCGGGACCTTCTCCCCCGGACGGACGAAGACAATGTCGCCGGCCGTCACCTGATCAAGGGCAACTTCCAATATTTCGCCATTGCGCTCCACGCGCGCGGTCTTCGCCTGAAGACCGACCAGCCGCTTGATCGCCTGTGAGGTTCGCCCCTTGGCGCGCGCCTCCAACGTGCGGCCCAGCAGGATCAGGGTCACAATCACCGCTGCGGCTTCGAAATAGACGTTGGCGGTGCCCTGCGGCAGAACCTCGGGAATAAACGTCGCGACCAGCGAATAACCGTAAGCCGCCGCGGTGCCCACAGAGACTAGCGAGTTCATGTCTGGCGCCCCTCGCAGCAACGCCGGTACGCCTTTGCGGAAAAACCGCAGCCCTGGGCCGAACAACACGAGGGTGGCCAGCGCAAACTGTACATACCAGTTCGTCTGCTGCCCCATGACCCCCATCACCCAATGGTGCATGGCAGGGATAAGGTGCGAACCCATCTCAAGGATGAAGACCGGCAAAGTGAGGAGCGCTGCAATCAACATGGAGCGCTGCAACTCCCGAGCTTCGCTGTCGCGCCGCGCGGCATCCTGGTCGCCCTCGCTCGGCGACTCGGCGGACAAGCGGCGGGCCTTGTAGCCGGCCTGCTCCACTGCTGCTTCAAGGTCTGCCGTGGAGACTGCGCCGCCCAAGTGGCGCACCCGGGCACGCTCGGTGGCCAGGTTAACCGTGGCTTCGAGCACGCCGGGGATTTTAGCCAGGGCCTTTTCGACCCGGCCCACACATGACGCACAGGTCATGCCTTCTATCGCAAGATGAGTCGTCTCTTCACGCACGCTGTAGCCTGCGCTCTCGATGGCACGCACCGCCGCCTGGGGATCGGGCGCCCCGGTGAAGGTGATGCTGGCATGCTCGGTGGCAAGATTGACGGCGGCCGTGTGCACGCCAGGCACCGCTTTCAGCGCGCGCTCGACCCGACCGACGCAGGATGCGCACGTCATGCCCTCGACCGGCAGACTCAGGCGCACCTCCCGCGAACTGGATGGGTTGGACCCCTGCTGATGGGAAACCGTAGCCATTGCAATACCCCTTGAATGTTACTGATGAAGCAAGCCTGAAGCTTCCCATGATGGAAAGGTCAAGGCTTTTGCGTCATCTGTTTCGCCAGGTTGGCGTTTGGTGTGACAGCTGGACTGCGGAGGACGTTACCGCACGCGGAGCGTAAGAGCCTGCGCGCGGACCTTGAGCGATACCGGCAACCGCTCTAGACCGGCCTCTGATGAGTTCGACTGCCATCAAAACCACTGAGCCTGAGGCTCTGAGTGCATGATATCTTCACCCCTCGAACGCTGGTTTTTCCAGTTCAGTCTCACCTCACCAAGGGCGACCCATGCCGGCGATTATTCGCGTTGCTGTACCGGAAGATGCGCAACGCCTGCCTGCCATCGAAATTTCCGCAGCTCAAGCCTTCCGCATGATTGATGGGTTGAGTTGGCTGGCTGAATCACCCCCGATGTCCGTTGAGCAACATCGCCAACGTATCGCGCTCTCGACCTGCTGGGTCGCCCTGGACGCCGAAAACCGGCCGCAAGGTTTTCTCAGCGCTGCGCGCCACGGCAATGACTTACACATCTATGAGTTATCCGTGATGCACGCGGTGCAGGGACAAGGTTGGGGGCGGCGTCTGGTTGAGGCCGCAAAGGACTATGCCCGCGCCAACAGACTGAGTTTCGTAACGCTCACGACATTCACGAGCGTGCCATGGAACGCCCCCTTTTATGCCCGCCTGGGATTCCAGATCAAAGCCACCGCAGACCTGGATCAGAGGCTAGCGGCCGTATTGAGCGAGGAGTACCAGCACGGATTCGCGCCGGGCAGTCGGTGTGCCATGGCATGGCCAGTGGCTTAAGGCGTTTACGCGGTAAACGTCCCACTGACACTCCTTGTGAACAAGCGGGGACGTTTTTATCGTCACCGATGAGCTCTTAGCGTAGTGACGGTGATGGCTTCACCGTTTGCTGGGGAGGGAGATACCTTGATATTTCGATTACATCCGTACGGACGGCGGACGGCTGACCAGCAAGGTTGCGGGCATAGCTGCACAATGTGATGGGGAGCTGTGACACCTGGTAAGGGTTGCTGCCGTTGGCCAATGCATAGCGGACGTCGTCGATGTCTTGGCACAAAGCCCGTTCTGAAGCATCCACGTAGAAGTAGTGATGGGTGAAGTCTGTGGTTTGGTCGTCCCAGTTGACGTTGTAGCTCAGGCTGATCTGCGGTGTCGGCGTTGGGGCGGTCAAAAATACGGAGTGTGTGAAAACATTGTGGAGCAAGGCTGGCGTCAGGGGCTCGCTGCGGTTTTGTATCCCAATGATGCACAACACATGGGCCCCCAGCGCCGGCCCGATCGCCTGGTTGATGTAACCATCCGTTGACGCTACGGCGTTGTGATAGTCGCTGGGAGATCGACACTCCCTGACCTCGCGCACGGCCTTGAATCGATAGTAGGGATCGTTGACCGAGAATCTGATGTTCCACGTGGGCCAAATACTGAGCCCGTTCACACCCTGCTGCAAATGCACGTAGGGGTTGAGTTTCCAAG
Source organism: Pseudomonas sp. FP818 (assembly GCF_030687335.1). NCBI lineage: Bacteria > Pseudomonadati > Pseudomonadota > Gammaproteobacteria > Pseudomonadales > Pseudomonadaceae > Pseudomonas > Pseudomonas sp. FP818. Next base: position 3,311,813 of record NZ_CP117427.1, read on the forward strand.
GCTCTTCAAGGACGAGTTCGACGGATTTCAGTTGGCAGTCCCGCGTGTTATTCAAGAACTGGCCATCGACAAAACAATGATGAAGGTCGTTCGCTGGATAGCTATAGTTAAACTTGGCCGCTTCACACGCGGAGGTATTCAGACAGTTGCTGAGGATGTCCTTTTTGATGACAGCAGCGACCTTGCTGACAATGCCAGTAATTTCGTTGGTACCCCGATCGAGCATCGGGCTCCCGGAGCTTCCGTACTGAAGGTCTTGGCAACGGTTTTTCATGGCGCCAGGAAATACACCGGGATGCTCGACAAAGCTATTTGTTGCCGTTTCCTTGCACGCACTCATGCGTAAGCCTTTTTGGCGAAACCCGGTCGGGGATCCGACATTGATGACCTCCCGCTCTCCAGTGTGCTGATGAGCCGCGAGCTTGAGTGGCATGACCCCCTCTGCAATGAGGGCAGCCAATGGCGCATCAAGCTCCAGAACCGCCAGATCAGTGCCGACCATACTGCTCCAATGCGCTGTTTTGATGCGAAATTTCCGGTGTTGCGCGGGAGTATCGTGGAAATAGTTGAAGGTGATGCTCGCCTCTACGGTTTGGTTGATAGAAGCCGTGCCGTAGCTGAAGTAAACACAATGCCCACTCGTCAATACATAGGCGGGGCCAACGGTTTTATTCTGCCGGTCGCGAGTATCCAGCAGAACCGCATTGCAGCTTTGCCCGATTGCATTTTTCATAAGTCCAATGCCGGACCACAGCCCATAGCGCAGGTCGTGGTTCTGCAACGCCACAGACGGGTCCTGTTCGGTCAGTCCTTCAGCCAGATCCCTGCCGTGGGTTTGTCCGGCAATACAAGAAACCAAAAGAAATAGAAAGGGGATAAAACAACGGGTCAGCATGATAGAGCCTCGAAGTGTTGCAACAGTGATTTGCGCTGAATTTACTCGGCACTTCTCACTGATGTGACATATCGGGTTGCTACAGTGAACGACCGAGGAAGTACTCATGCACGTGCCAACAACGCCCGCGTGAAGCCGTCACCACCAGAGACCGGCCGTCAATGTTGCAAGGGTGTAATCTTGGCCTACCGGACGGCTGCATCTGAAAGCGCCCTGCTTCCAGCCTTCTGAAGGTTGGACTCAGGGCGAGATGTTCAGCAAATGACTCGCCGGGCTCCGGCAGCAATCCGATTGGACTACCCCCGCTTCCGTAGACATTTTCCAGCCTCAAAGTGAGGCACTTTCAAAGGCCTCAGGACTGACGCCGCCCAGGTGACTGTGACGACGCGTTCGGTTGTAAAACGCCTCAATGTAATCGAATACGTCGGCACGGGCCATGTCCCGGGTTTTGTAGATCCTCTTGCGGATGCGTTCTTTTTTCAGGCTACTGAAAAAAGACTCAGCCACGGCATTGTCCCAGCAGTTTCCTCGGCGGCTCATACTCGGCTCGAGGTGGTTGGCCAGACAAAAACGTTTCCAGTCATCGCTACCATATTGGCTACCCTGGTCCGAATGCACGATGACTCTGGTTTTGGGTTTACGGCGCCATACCGCCATGAGCAGCGCGTCCAGCGCCAGCTCCTTGCCTAGCGTTGGCTTCATTGACCAGCCGACCACCTTGCGAGCGTAGAGATCCAGTACGACAGCCAGATATAGCCATCCCTGCCACGTTCGGATGTAAGTGATATCGGTCACCCAAGCCTTATTAGGGGCATCGACAGTGAAGGCCCGGTTAAGTCGATTGGGGGCAATGATCGATGGTCTGCCTTTGATTGCGCGCGGGGCTTTATATCCTCTGAGCGCCTTGATTTTATTGGTGCGCATCAGTGCCGCGACACGGTGCTTGCCGCAACTTTCTCCAGCCTCGCGCAAGTCAGCAAACACCCGCCGTGCGCCATACACACCTCGACTGGCCGCATAGGAGTCGCGGATCAGCCCTAACAGCCGACCATTCTCTTTTTCGCGGTCAGAAACAGGCTTGTGTAGCCATTGATAGAACCCGGCACGAGCAACTTGCAAAACCCGGCACAGCGTAGTGATCGCGTATTGATGCCGATGCTCGTTCATAAAGCGGTATTTCACTCGGGTTCCCTGGCGAAGTACCGCGCTGCTTTTTTTAATATGTCGCGCTCTTCTTCCAAGCGTCGCATTTGGGCTCGCAGCCGCAAAATCTCACTTTTGGCTTCGAGCAACTCGCTGGCCTGTTTCTCGGTTTTGTCAGGCGTCACGGCTTTGACCCATTTGTAGAGGCTGTGGGTCGAAACGCCGAGGCGCTCGGCTGTTTCCGCAACGGAGTATCCGCGTTCAATAACTTGCCTCACGGCTTCTGCCTTGAATTCCGGCGTGAATCGTTGGGTGCTCATAAACTTCCTCCTATGCTCAAAGCATAGGCTGGAGATGTCTACGATGCCGGGGGCAGTCCAGCATAGGCTGGAGATGTCTACGATGCCGGGGGCAGTCCACTCCACCGTGAATGGCTTAGGCGGGACAAGCCTGCCTGCAATGCAAACGCAACGATCACGGTAGAGGGGGCGGAAAAGCGGCTCAGCTCACCGCCTGCAAACATCAACGCCAGTCCCAGTGCTGTAGCCCCAAACCATGCGGTCAAACCCACCGGATTGAAGGCTGCCACCCGCTCAAGCGCCTTCACATCACTGTGCTCGCAGAGGATCTTGGCCAACGCCACGCCGACCCAGGCCACCACGAAAATCCCCTGATACGCCAACGCTTTGAGGAGGTAGGCAAACACATCCGCCAGCATCAACCCATAGACGATCACACCGACCACTATTGCCCACATCAGGTATGAACCGCGCGCGCCAAAACGCCCGAAGAACGCCTGCATATTCAGCGTCGCCAAGTAGTAATTGGCGGTGTTGATCCGGGTTTGCGTAGCCCAGACGAACAGCAACCCCCACAGGCCCATCAACTGCAGAATCGCCATCACTACTGACACTTCGCTCAGCGCACCTTCATGGGGAATGCTACTCACCAGATAGATCCCCGCCGCGCCGTTGAGCAGAAACGTCACCGCGTAGAATGGCATGCCAAAGTTCCAGCGACCGTGGTATTCGGCGTCTTCAGGCTTGCCAAAACGTGCGTAGTCAAAGGTGAACAGCATCAGCACCCAGACGCCCATGTAAGCGACAAAGCAATCCCACCAGCCGAATGCACTCGGCGTTGCCGGGCCGAAATCCAGCCATTGAGGCTGGTAGCCATACCGGCTGATCGATAGCCCCACCGCCACCAGCAAACCTGCGAGGTACACCGGGAGCAACACGCCGTTGAGCTTGTCCAGCCAGTGCTGCACGCTACCCAGTATCAGCGGCACGCTGTAGAGCACCACTACCAGTGCGGCAAGCGGATAGGCCAATTGCGGATAGAGGTGGTTGAGCGCCACGGCGATCACCGAACCTTCAAACACTGCGTAATAGATCGCGGTCGAGAAGAAAATCAGCGTCGCCAGACACGCCCCAGTGCTGCCGAACAGTAGTCGTGAAAACAACGCCACCGACAGACCGCTGCGAATCGCAAAGCGGCTGAGCACGCTGTTGATCAGTCCATAGCTGATCACCGACAGGACCATGCCGATCAGCGCATTGCGCGTACCGAACGACAACGCCAATGACGCACCCACGACGATGTAAAACATCGCACTGCACACCGCCCACCAAGCCATAGTCAGGGATAATCGCCCCATGCGTGCTTCGGTCGGGACGGGCTGATGGGCCGGGTCTTGCCCGGTTTGATTCGATTGCGATAAAGCAGCCATATGCGTGAACTCCAAAACCAGTCAAAGGTTGAAGCGCGGGCAGCCGTCACCGCACCGAAGTACGGCGTTGGCATACCGTTTGGCATGGCCCGCGCTATGCGGCGGGCAGGATCAGGAAGGGAACAGCTTGTTCAGGCAGCTGAGTTTTTTCTTATAGGATCGTCGTGCCTCCAGCGCCTCTTCGAGGGTCACCGCAACAAAGCGGGCTTTCTGGTTGGGTTGCATCTGGCCGATCAAATCGAGGTCGGCGCTAATCACTGTGCCAATCATCGCGTAGCCGCCACCGGACACCGCATCACGGTGCAACACAATGGGTTCAAGCCCGGCGGGCACCTGGATCGAGCCGATCGGGTAGCAACTGTCGACGATGTTCGACGGATCGGAACCGGCGCCGAATGGCCGCTCGCGGGGCTGAAAGCTCAGCGCGCTGCCACCCTTGAAGCGATAGCCGATGCGGTCCGCTTCCGAACCGACCGTCCACGGTTCGGCGAAAAAGCTCTGCGCCGCCGATTCGGTCAAACGGTGGTAGTACAAACCGGGCACTACCCGCAGGGTGATTTCGCCCCCCAATGCTTGCCGTAACGCCATGGGCAAACTGGCCCCGGCGAGCCCCTTGCCACTGGCGATACCGACCGGCAATTCGTCCCCCGCATTCAGCCGTCGCCCTTGAAAACCGCCGAGCGCACCGAGCGCGTAGGTGGATCGACTGCCGAGCACCACCGGTACATCAATGCCGCCGGCCACCGCCACATAAGTGCGGGCACCGGCCTTGGGAAAGTCAAAGCGCAGCACTTGCCCGGCCTTCACCGTGAACGCGGTGTCGTGGTGCATTTCCACGCCATCGACCCGTGGCGTCATGTGCGCGCCACTGACCGCCACCAGTGCATCCTGCTGAAACTCCAACTCAGGGCCCAGCAAGGTGCACTCCAGCGCCGCCGCTCCTGCGGGGTTGCCGACCAATTGATTGGCCACGCTCAAGGCGTATTGATCAAGCGCGCCGGACGGCGGAATGCCCAAGTGGTAATACCCTTCGCGGCCTAGGTCCTGCACAGAAGTGGCGAGGCCGGGTTTGAGGACCTTAATCATGCCAATACCTCCTGCAGCGACTTGGGATAGCCGACAGGATCGGCAAGGAACGCGTCCAGCGAAAACTCGACTGGTCGAATCCGCAGCTCGAAGCAACCGGCTTCCACTTCGGCGACCGCGTGGTCGTAGGCTTCGCGGTCCATCGGTTTGAACTGCACAATGTCGCCTGGACGGAAAAACACCATGTGTTCTTTCAGGTACGCAAGGTTCTGTTGCGGGTCGTAGATCGGCGCGGGCGTAACGCCAAACATCTGATAGCCGCCGGCGCCGCGCACTGAGTAAATGCATCCAAAGCAACCGCCGTGGCCAAGGGTCAATTTTGGCGTGTCGGTGCGTGGGCGCAGGTATTTAGGCACTTGCAACTGGCGCTCACGCTCAACCATCTGGAACATGAACGGCAACCCGGCAACGAAGCCCACCATCGAGACAAACCACGGTGCGCAACTGTGGGCCGCGATGAATGCATCGACGTCGGCCAGGCCGTTGATGCGTGCGGCGTATTCCAGGTCCGTGGCGCTCGGGTCTTGATGGCGGTCGCGAAAACGCATCAGGGTTTCGTGGGTCCAGGGATCGTTGTAGAGCACGGGGATCTCGATGATCCGCGTCTGCAACGTGCGCTCCGCGACGGCCCCGGTCTCGGCGATTTGTACCGCTTCGAGCAAGGTGTGAGGGGCGATGCGATCCGGGTCGAAACGAATCTGGAATGATGCGTTAGCCAGGCAGATATCGAGCACACCATCCAGAGCCAACCGTTCCACGGCGCGGGTGATGGCCAGTCCTTTGAAGAAGGCGTCCAAGGACATGCTGTCACTGACTTCGGCAAACAAATGTTCATCAGCGCCAAAGCTGTAGCGGACGGGAGTACTCATGATTCGCCTCCATTGCCGCGCTCGGCCAACCAGGTTTCCAGCGTGCCCGTGTGAAAGTCGGCGTTGTGCAACCAGGGTTGTTCCAGCAATTCGCCGTGCAACGCCAAGGTGTTGGCCATGCCGGTAAGCGTGGTGTTTGCCACCGCGACTCGCGCTCGGCCTAGGGCTTCAGCGCGATCCGCGCCGTGAACAATCAGTTTGGCCAGCAGCGAGTCGTAGTACGGCGGCACGCGATAGCCTGGATACAGATGCGTATCGACGCGAATGCCCTCGCCGTTCGGCCAGATCAGCTCCTCGACCAGGCCTGGACTCGGGAAGAAATCCCGCGCCGGGTCTTCGGCGTTCAGGCGCATTTGCAAGGCCGCGCCGTTGAGTCGGATGTCGCTCTGCTTGAAGCCGAGCGGCTCGCCGCCTGCGATGCGTAACATGGCCTGGACCAAATCGATGCCGGTGATCAGTTCACTGACCGGGTGCTCCACTTGAATCCGCGTGTTCATCTCGATAAAGAAGAACTCCCCAGTGGCGTCGTCATACAGGTACTCCAGAGTACCGGCGCCCTTGTAGCCCAAAGATTCGGTCAGACGCACGGCGCTTTCGCAGAGGGTCTCTCGTTGCTGCTGGCTGAGGGCTGGCGACGGCGCCTCCTCAAAGATTTTCTGCCGGCGCCGTTGCAACGAGCATTCGCGCTCGAACAAATGCACGGCGTGATGACCGTCGCCCAGTACCTGCACTTCAATATGCCGGGCCCTACTGATAAACCGCTCCAGGTACACCGCTCCATTGCCAAACGCCGCTTGGGCTTCGCGCTGGGAACGGGGGAACTCTTCACTCAATTGCTCGGCATTTTCCGCCAGCCGAATACCGCGCCCGCCGCCACCGGCCGAAGCTTTGATCAGCAGCGGGAAACCAACGGATTCGGCAGCCTTGAGCGCCGATTCAACGTCGAACAGTTCACCCGGCGAACCCGGCACCACCGGTACGCCAGCGGCTTGCGCCGTGCGCCGAGCCTCAGCTTTATCGCCCATGCGCCGGATCGTCTCCGCGCTCGGGCCGACGAAAATGGCACCGGCAGACACGACTGCTTCAGCGAAATCGGCGTTCTCTGACAGAAAGCCATAACCGGGATGCACTGCGTTGGCGCCCGTGGATGTCAAGGCACCGAGCAAGGCTTCTACGTTCAGGTAACTTTTGTCAGCACGGGCCGGGCCGAGAATGTGCACTTCATCGGCCATGCGCGCCGCCAGGGAGTCGACGTCCGCCTCGCTGCACGCCGCCACGGTGGGAATCCCGAGCGCCTTGGCGGCACGAATAATCCGCACCGCGATCTCGCCACGGTTGGCGATCAGTAATTTATGAATACCTTGGGTCATGATCGCGCCCTCACTCGACGTCGAGTGTTGCGATGACTTGACCCGGCTCCACCGGATCACCGTCTTCTACCAGGAATGCGCTGAGACGACCAGCCGTCCCGGCGGTCAGTTCGGAGAACTGCTTCATGACCTCAATCAGGCCAATCACCGTATCGGCGCTGACCTGAGCGCCCACTTCGACGTAGTTCGCCGATTCCGGAGTCGCTTTGCGGTAGAAGGACCCCGGCAACGGGGTGATTACACTGTGTTCGGCCATGTCTGTTCCTCTTGGAATAGTTGTAGAAAGGCAGGCAAAAAAGTACCTGGGTGGGCAAACCCAGACGTGTGTGTGCCAAGTATTTTTATTCGGTCTCAGTGCGGTGATCGGACCTCTATACACGCGTCATCGAGGGCACGACGCGTTGCTTCGACCAACGCCAAGGCGCCCGGCGTATCGCTGTGCAAACAGATGGAATCGAATTCAATCGCCAGGTCTTCGCCCTCGACGGTACGCACCACGCCCAGTTGGCAAGCACGCAGCACTCGCTCGGCGACCTGGATCGGGTCGTAAGCCCGCACGTTGCGAGTGAAGACGATGGAGCCGCTGAGGTCGTATTCGCGGTCGGCGTAGAACTCGCGAATCACCGGTTGGCCAAGGTCCGTGGCAATCCGCCAGATCACGGAACCGGGCATGCAATACAGCAGCAACTCCGGCTCCAGACGCTGGAGGTTCTCCACCAGCAAAAGCGCAGCCTCTTCGTCCCGGGCCAGGTGCATGTAGAGCGCGCCGTGGGGCTTGATGTGTTGCAAGGCTACGCCCTGAACCCTGGCTAGTTCACGCAAGGCGCCTAACTGATAGAGCATGTCATCGACCAGTTCCTGGGCCGGCGCATTGATGTGCCGACGGCCAAAACCAACCAGGTCGCGAAACCCCGGATGCGCGCCGATAGCCACACCCAAACGCTTGGCATGCTCGACGGTACGTCGCATGGTACTGGGGTCGCCAGCATGAAAACCGGTGGCGATGTTGGCCGAACTGATAAAGCCCATCAGCTCATTGTCGACGCCATCGCCGATGGTCCAAGGGCCAAACCCTTCGCCCATGTCCGAGTTGAAATCTACTGCCTGCATGACGCTTGCTCCCAACGCTTGTGACTTCTTGCAGGCCACGTTAGATTCCTCCTCTCCCCCTTGGGAAGATCTATTATCAGATAGGCTGTCTTCTGAAAAACAGATACGCGCTCACCAGGAGAGCCTATGTCACTGACCCTGCGCCAGATTCGCTATTTCGTCGCCACCGCCGAGATCGGGCAAATTTCTCAAGCGGCGATTCAGTTAAATATTTCCCAATCGGCCGTGACCACGGCGATCAAGGAGCTGGAAGGCATCCTCGGTACACTGTTGTTCCAGCGCTCGGCCCAGGGCATGAGCCTGACCGATGCCGGGCGGCACTTTTTGAATCGGGCCTACGTGATTTTGCGCAGCGTCGATGATGCGTTGAACAGCCCGTTGCCGGACATCCGCGCCAGTGGTGTATTGCGCTTGGCGGCAAGCTACACGGTGATCGGTTACTTCTTGCCGCACCACCTGCAACGACTTGAGCACTGGCATCCGGACGTGGCCATCGAAGTGCACGAACAAGAACGCACGGCCATCGAGCAGGGTCTGTTGGAAGGTCGATTCGACATGGCAGTGGTGCTCACCGCGAACCTGACCCACCCGGACATCGTCTCGGAGACGCTCTTCAACTCCGAGCGCCGGCTATGGCTGCCCAGCGGCCATGCCCTTTGCGAGCGCTCGGCCGTGAGCCTCGCCGATGTGGCGCAAGAGCCCTACATTCTCCTGACCGTCGACGAAGCCGAACAAAGTGCAATGCGTTACTGGGAACTCGCAAACTTTCAGCCGGACGTCAAAGTGCGCACCAGTTCCGTCGAGGCGGTGCGCAGCATGGTAGCCAATGGTAACGGCGTTGCGATCCTCTCAGACCTGGTACACCGCCCCTGGTCGCTGGAAGGAAAGCGCATTGAAACCCTGACCATCTCCGATCAGGTGACCCCCATGAGCGTCGGCCTGGCGTGGCATCGCGAACGTGAATTCAGCTCGGCGATGCACGCATTTCGAAATTATTTCCACCACACATTTCTAACGCCCCAACAGCATTTCGCACGACGCTGAAAACTTGCGATTTTAATCAAGGATGACCGGGAGCCACGCACGGTGGGCTACCCGTACTGAAGCGGCGTCGCGAAGGACTTCACGTAAACCTCATCGGTATGAAGCGGGCAACTTTCACGATCGTGGAACGCTTTGGCGCTCACGCCAAACCGGACGGGATACATAAGCTGATGGGGCATTGATCTGGCCCGCGCAAACCTGTTCATTGCACTCAATCGAACAGATTGAAGCCCAAAATCAAGTCATGTGGTTGTGAACTATTCGATCGAAGGGCTGTGCAATAGGCAAGTTTTGCCGGTTTTATTCTCAAAGCTTGTTAGGATAAACGCGCTTACATCTCGTTTTACCATAGGAACAGCGGGGATAATCACAACTACACGTTAAGACGTGCCAACAACAAGGAGATTCTTATGGTTGAAAAGCCTACGGATGATCGACCGAACACCCCAAACGTCCCCAGTGAGGACGGTATTCCTGCGCCTAGTGGGGCTGCCAATCTGATCGACACTGACTACGTCATCGGTCAAGACAATATCAAGGGAGAGTTTTCATTCTCGCTCGATATCCACGGCAAAGTATTCATCATTTCAGCTGCCACAATTTTACTGTTCGTGATTTTGACATTGGCACTGCAAAATGAAGTAGAGCCCCTCTTCAGCGCCATCCGGAACTGGTTAACCAGCCACCTCGCCTGGCTCTTCATGAGCATTGCGAATGTTTTTGTGGTGCTGTGCATTGCGCTGATTTTCTCCCCGCTGGGAAAGGTGCGTTTGGGCGGCAGAGATGCCAAACCAGACCACTCCTACGTCGGATGGTTTTCAATGCTGTTTGCCGCGGGCATGGGCATTGGGTTGATGTTTTATGGCGTAGCCGAACCCATGTCGCATTACGCGGCATCCATGGGAGGCGTGACCGTCGATGCGAGCGGAGTGCGTACGGACTGGGCACCGTTGGGCGGTGCAGCAGGCGATATGAAAGCATCCGCCGACTTGGCCATGGCCGCTACGATCTTTCACTGGGGACTTCATCCCTGGGCGATCTATGCAATTGTGGCGTTGTCCCTGGCATTGTTTTCTTACAACAAGGGCTTACCGCTGTCGATACGCTCAATTTTCTATCCGTTACTGGGTGAGCGCGTTTGGGGATGGCCGGGGCATCTCATCGATATTCTCGCGGTATTCGCCACACTATTTGGGTTGGCGACCTCTCTGGGCATTGGCGCAGAACAGGCTGCTGCGGGGATTGAATATCTCTTCGGGATACAATCGACAAATCTCAGCAAAGTTGTCCTGATCGTTGGCATCACCTTGATCGCGCTGTGGTCAGTCCTTTCCGGTTTGGACAAGGGCGTCAAAATGCTTTCCCAGATCAATATGGGACTCGCGTTTCTCTTACTGGTATTTATCATCGTAGTGGGGCCGACCCTGGCCATCTTCACCGGGTTCTTCAGTAACCTGGTGACGTATGTTGAATACCTGCCGGCGCTGTCAAATCCATTCGGCCGCACTGACACTCAATTCACCCAAGGCTGGACAGCCTTCTACTGGGCGTGGTGGATCAGTTGGTCGCCGTTTGTAGGGATGTTTATCGCCCGCGTCAGTCGTGGTCGAACGGTCAGAGAGTTTCTGATTTCGGTCTTGCTCGTCCCCTCAGTGGTGTCTGTGCTGTGGATGACAACGTTCGGTGGAACGGCCATTGACCAAACGACCTTACAGGGCCTGATGGGCGTCAAGGACGCTGTGCTGGAACTGAAGTTGTTTGCCATGCTGGGGGAGTTGCCGCTTAAAGAGATCACCTCATTCCTGGGCATCGTTCTGGTCATTGTGTTCTTTATTACCTCCTCGGACTCAGGCTCCTTGGTAATCGACACAATCACCGCCGGCGGCAAGGTGGATGCGCCGGTGCCTCAACGTGTGTTCTGGGCAGTGATCGAGGGCGTTATTGCTATTGCTCTCCTGCTGGGCGGCGGTCTTGTGGCATTGCAGGCAATGGCAGTGTCTACAGGGTTGCCTTTCGCAATCGTATTAATGCTGGGGTGCATATCCCTCGTGAAAGGACTGATGTCTGAGCCTCGCTAGCAAATAGGCTGCCGCTGTCAGCGCGCAGCCCCCCCCCCGTGACGCCATCGTCTGCGCAGATGGCGTCACCCTGAGTACCGCTAGCGAGTCAATGCCCATTTGCTCAAGGCGGATAATGACGGCAGGCCCAACACCCAAATGCATCTCAAAGCGAGATCCATCGGCCCAAGCGGAGGCCTCAGGAAGGTCCGTCAGACAGCCGCAAGCGTTTCACTTTCAAGCGGCGACTCAGTTCCATAACTCGCCAACAGGCGTGGACGTTGAGTAATGAGTCGCTACTTGCGCCTGCAACAGTTCTGCCGTCGCCAGGGCATCGGTTAATGCATGGTGAGCGTGATAAGCCGGAAGGCCAAGGCGCGCTCGGCTATCCGCCAGCCTTATGGACGGTTGTGAGCGCCCCATAAGTCGGGCGAACCACCCGCGTTTTCGCCGGTGTAGACGGGCTTCTAACTGCATCGTATCGATGACCGGAAACTCAAACCCCTCCCCTAAATGGCTACGCACTGCCTGATCCAGAAAGGCCCGCTCAATATTCCGGTAATGGACGACCATCACCTTACCTGCCATGGCCTCCAGCAATGGCGCCAGCACCCGCTCAAAGGTGGGAGCATCTGAAATTTCAGCATGGGTTATGTGATGAAACGTCACTGACTTTTCCTTCAGCTCGGACGCTGGCTTTATCACCCAGTAAAGCGAACTCCCACAATAAATGCGCTGCAGCGTGAACGGCATGACGCCGATGCTCACAATACTGTCAGCCTGTGCATCAAGGCCGGTGGTTTCTACGTCCAAGGCCAGCAATTGCACGCTTTCAATGGATGCCTGTGCCGAGACCGCGCCGGCTTGATAGAACTGTCGCAAGCGGCTGTTAACGGCCTCGCCTGCCAGCGTCTCAAACCGCGCGGACCACTCCAGCATTTTATGATTGGGCTGCGCTTTCACGTGGTTCATGAGGACAGGCGACCCTTGGAGGGATAACGGAAGCGCAAGAAATTCTGGCCATTACTCAAGACTTGAAACGCCTCTTTGAGGTTATGCCGCTCACTATTGGAAAAGCGCTCAGGCTCAATGTAATTATTAAGCGCAGCTCCCTGCTCCAGTGCGTCAACCTGATGTCGAATTCGCACCATCGACAGGAACTCCAGCGCGTATCGGAGTTGCTTTAATGCTTCAGGCGGAATGACGTTGCTGTTCGCGATGGCATCCATGCGATCAAATGAATTCTGCGCGGTACTGCCACACGCGAGCGCGTGGATACGGATCAGATCAGTCAGCGGTGCAGTGCCTCGCCCCTTGAGGTTGATAATCCGTTTATGCTGCCCATCTGTCTCAACCACAAAGGTCCGGAAAAAGCCCAATGGCGGTGTCCGGTTAAGGGCAATTCGAGCCATGGCACTTAGAAAAACAGGATGTGCGCTGGATTTTCGAGCACACAGAACCTTAAGTTCCTGAACAAGCTCGAGTTCGCCAAACACACCATCCAGATCGAAAAAAATACAACTATTGAGCAACGTCGTCGGATTAGGCTTTTCGATCCACTGATCAAAATAACTTCGCCATACCTTCAGCGGCTGACGCCACTGATCGTTCGTCGCCATGATCCGGCCTTTGCAATAGCTGTAACCGCACGCGGCCAGGCCATCACTCACAAACGTCGCCAACGCGCGGAAGTATGCATCGTGCTGGATCGGATCGAAGCGGTCGTCGAGCACCAGGGCGTTGTCCTGGTCCGTCACCAATAGCTGCTCATCACGTGCCATGGAGCCCAGCACCATAAAGCAGTAAGGCACCGGAGGCGGCCCCAGCTTTTTCTCTGCGAGCTCCAGCAAACGTTGGGTAAAGGCTCGGCCAATACCAGAAATCGCGCTGCCAATCATGTGCGCCGTCGCGCCATCACGCACCATGCGGATGTAGGTTCCGCGCAGGTCACGCAAAAGCGATTTCAAACCGTCGACCGACGTCTGGTTAGAGATTCTGTTTACCAGGTACAAACTGCTGTGTGACTCGTAGCGGATGATATCCGACAAGTTGATCAGCCCGATCGGATGGCCAAGATGGACCACCGGCAGATGGTGAATATTACGGCGCAACATCACCAGCATCGCTTCAAACACTGAGTCGTCTGCGCCTATCGCTACCGGCTCGGCCGTCATGATGTCTCGGGCAGACGTTTCGTCAGCGTTTCGGCCTTCCGCGACAACGCGTGTGCGAAGGTCCCGATCGGTCACAATCCCTTGGATTTCAGCCGCCTGCAAGCCCGCTGATGACATCACCAGAACGCAAGAAACACTTTGCTCTGTCATGATTTTTGCCGCGTCGCCGACACAGGTATCCGACGTGACCCACACCAAGGGCCGAGAGATAAGGCCTCGGCATTTGAGCTGAATAAGCTCACTCGCCCGCCCCTGCGCCTCTACGGCAGTCTTGAGCCTGGAATGCCCCTCAGCTTCAACGAAGTCGGCGAAAGCATCATGCTGTGCGCACAGTTCAGCGAAGATATTGGCGGGTATGTAATAGATCAGGCTATCTTCCAAGGCTCTGGCGGGAAAACGCACCTTGTTACTGCGCAACAAACCGGCCTGACCGAAGAGGTCGCCTTCGACAAGTCGGTTATAGAGTTCGCCATTGCGCCGGTAAATCTCCACCGCACCGCTACGGACATAGTGCAAGTCATGAATGATTGCGCCCGCTTCAAGGATGTCACTGCCGGCCTTGAAATAACTCACTTCTACCCGCCGGGCGATGGCGTCTACCGTTTCCTTTGGTAGCGTATCAAATGGAGCGAAACGATAGAGGTGGTCGCTAATCTCCTGTAACTCGATTTGCATGAAACCTCGAAATGCTCAAAAGAACTAAAGTTGCGAGCGCCCTAAATGACAAAGGACAGTCGTCTTTCTGTGTGGCCCACCACATCACATCCCGATACAAGGATCAAGCGCCACGTCTAATCTACGCCAAGAGTTGCAATAACTGCTGCGCAACGGCTGGCCGTCATATTGGCAATACCGGCAGGAGCGGCATTCGCTGAATGCATAGCGCAGGTGCTATCGCCAAAGCACATAAGTTACAAATATTTATGGGCATCCTGCCGGCGATGATTGCGCAGGAGATGAGCGATTGCGCGACCGCTGCGCCACCTGCCAGGATGAGGCCTTCAGAGCGGATAAAGGGTTCTATTGGGAGTAGGCGTCTCCGACATATTCAGTAACCTTATTTTTCGGGACCCTGAACACGGTGCGAGACACGCAAGTTTAGCGGCCGGGCAACGCCTGTCTAAAAGTGCGCTCTACTCCAGTACGGCATACCCCCAAGTTAGCGACCTGTGCAGGCTATTGAATAGTCTCGGAAACTACCTAGAAGCAATATCGGGCGGTATAACTGGGCGAATACTAGGAGGCCGCCCCCCAGGACCTGGCCCAATCTGACACCGCGGGTGTCGCACAGGGGCAGAAGATTCGGAAACTGCTCAGTGGCGCTTTCCATTGCCACGCTTGCGCTCCTGCACTAAGTGATGTTTTTGCCTAGACTGGAGTCTTGGCCGTATAACCGAATGCGCGTCAGAGCGTTGGCCAAAAAATACAAAAATAAGAGGATTCCCCCAAAATGTTCAAATCCATCTGTAAGGCACTCGCCTGCACGCTTGCTCTAGGGAGCATGAGTGCAGTCATGGCAGCTGATCCAGTCATCATCAAGTTCTCACACGTCGTCGCCGACCATACGCCCAAGGGCCAGGGCGCACTGATGTTCAAGAAGCTGGTAGAGGAACGCTTACCCGGTAAGGTCAAGGTCGAGGTTTATTCCAACTCATCGTTGTTTGGTGATGGCAAAGAGATGGAAGCCCTGTTGTTGGGGGATGTGCAGTTAATTGCGCCGTCATTGGCCAAGTTCGAACAATACACAAAGACCCTCCAGCTGTACGACCTGCCCTTTCTGTTTGATGACATCGCTGCAGTTGACCGCTTCCAGATGAGCCCGCAGGGCCAGGGACTGCTTAAGTCCATGGAGAGTAAAAACATCACCGGCCTGGCCTATTGGCACAATGGGATGAAGCAGTTGTCGGCCAACAAACCGCTGCGTGTTCCTGGGGATGCCCGAGGCCTGAAGTTTCGGGTGCAGGCTTCCGCCGTGCTTGAGGAGCAGTTCAAGGCCTTGCGCGCCAACCCGCGCAAAATGAGCTTTGCCGAGGTGTATCAGGGTTTGCAGACCGGTGTAGTCAACGGTGCAGAAAACCCTTACTCGAACATCTACAGCCAGAAAATGCATGAGGTACAGAAATACATCACCGAATCCAACCATGGTGTGCTGGACTACATGCTGATCACTAACACCAAGTTCTGGGACGGTCTGCCGCCGGATATTCGCAGTGAACTGGACAAGATCATCGTGCAGGTTACCGCGCAAGTTAACAAAGAGGCCGAACAGCTCAATCAGGACGCCAAGCAAAGCATCATTGCCGCCAAAACCACCGAAATCATTACCTTGACTCCTGAGCAACGCGAGCAATGGCGAGCCGCGATGAAACCCGTCTGGAAAAAATTCGAAGCTGATATTGGCCCTGAGCTGATCACCGCTGCGCAAGCCGCCAACACGGCTCAATGACCGGGAGGCAGGTGTTACCGACGTGGTAGCACCTGCCAGTCATTACGATACGGGAGATGCCATCCATGCAGGCCTTTCGGCGCATCTGGGAACACTTCGAGGAAGGCTTCATTGTCTTCCTTCTGGCCGCCATGACATTGGTAACGTTCGTCTATGTCATTCTCAACAATCTCTATACGCTTTTCTACCGTCTTGCCGACAACTGGGAAGGCGCCAGTAACGTATTGTTTGCCATGGGTGATGGCGTCATGAGCATGGCTCAAGCCATGACCTGGAGCACCGCACTCACCAAGGCGCTGTTCGGCTGGCTGATCTTCTTCGGCCTGTCCTATGGCGTGCGCACCGCCGGGCATATTGGCGTTGACGCGCTGGTAAAGCTGGCGAGTAAACCCGTCCAGCGGCTCATTGGAATCTTGGCCTGTCTTTGCTGCCTGCTCTATGCCGGCCTGTTCAGTACGGCCAGCTTCGAGTGGATTCATACCTTGATGTCGGCGGGAATAGGCGCCGAGGACCTTGGCCATTTCGGGATCATGCAGTGGCACATAGGGCTGATTGTCCCCGTGGGTTTTGCATTGGTTTTCATCCGTTTCGCTGAAATTTTCGTGCGCATCCTGCTGCACCGCCAAACCGGTCTCGGCCTGGCCGATGAAGCCGCTGACGTGATGAAACTGACCGAGCACGAGGACAATAAACCATGACCATTGCCTTCCTGTTCACGGCACTCTTCGCATTGATGTTCATTGGTGTGCCCATTGCCATTTCCTTGGGCTTGGCGGGCTCGCTGACCCTTGTATTTTTCAGCCCAGACTCAGTACGTTCCCTTGCAATAAAGTTGTTTGAAACGTCGGAGCACTACACCCTGCTGGCGATTCCGTTTTTCTTGCTTGCAGGCGCCTTCATGACCACCGGCGGCGTCGCACGCCGACTGATCGACTTTGCCAACGCCTGCGTCGGCCATATTCGTGGGGGGCTGGCCATCGCCGCCGTATTGGCCTGCATGCTGTTTGCAGCCCTTTCCGGCTCCAGCCCCGCGACGGTTGCGGCGGTAGGTTCGATCGCCATTGCCG
This sequence comes from Pseudomonas sp. FP818, assembly GCF_030687335.1. NCBI lineage: Bacteria > Pseudomonadati > Pseudomonadota > Gammaproteobacteria > Pseudomonadales > Pseudomonadaceae > Pseudomonas > Pseudomonas sp. FP818. The sequence continues at coordinate 3,328,803 of NZ_CP117427.1, forward strand.
GCATGGTGCGCTCTGGCTACCCGCAGGCATTCGGCGCGGGAATCGTCTGTAACGCGGGCACACTGGGTATCCTGATACCGCCCTCAATCGTGATGGTGGTTTATGCCGCCGCCACCGAGACATCCGTTGGCAAGCTGTTCATGGCCGGCGTCATACCAGGCCTGTTGCTGGGGATAACGCTGATGGTGGCGATCTACATCGTCGCCGTTAAGAAAAACTTACCGGCCCTGCCACGTGCAACCCTGCGTGAGTTTCTGAGTGCTGCGCGTAAAGCCATCTGGGGATTGCTGTTGATGCTGATCATCTTGGGTGGCATTTACACCGGGATGTTCACGCCGACGGAAGCCGCCGCCGTTGCTGCCGTGTACTCAGCGTTCATCGCCTTGTTCGTCTATAAGGATCTGACGTTTCGCGAGACCCCTAAAGTGCTGCTGGACGCCGCCAAGTTGAGCATCATGCTGATGTTCATCATTGCCAACGCCATGCTCTTTGCTCATGTATTAACCACCGAGCAGTTACCCCAACAAATCACGGCCTGGGTGATCGAGGCGGGGCTGACACCGGTGACCTTCCTGCTGGTGGTGAACATTGTCTTGTTGGTGGCTGGCGCCTTTATGGAGCCCTCGGCCATTATCCTGATCCTGGCGCCGATCCTTTTTCCGATTGCCATAAAGCTGGGTATCGACCCGATTCACCTTGGGATCATCATGGTGGTCAATCTGGAGATCGGCTTGATCACACCCCCGGTCGGTCTGAACTTGTTCGTGACGTCCGCGGTGACCGGCATGTCAGTGCCTGCCACCATCAAGGCAGCCATGCCCTGGCTGGTGCTGTTGCTGCTGTTCCTGGTGCTGATTACCTATGTACCCTGGATTGCACTGGCACTGCCCAACTGGCTGGGCATGAATTAATGCCCGCCCTCCCCAACCAGGCATCCTCCGCGAGGTCCCTAAAAGGAAATCGCTATGATCGATATGAGCCACACCGATGAGTGCATGGGGCGGTGGCCTATTGATCGGTACGGGCGCCGTGCTGTTGATACTGTTCAATGGACGTATCGCCGGCATCAGCGGCATCGTCGGCGGTCTGCTACGCCCGGTGCCCGGGGATGTCGTCGGCGAGCTACATTTGTGCTGGGGCTGTTGATGATTTCGTATTGGCATAAGGAGGCCACACAAGCCCTATTCCTTACATCAAACAGCGCATAGGGACCGACAGAGATTCTCTTTTTTTCGTTTTTCGCTGATTGCGGTTCAATGCGAGAGGCCAAGGCACGCGGGGCAGACCATTGCGCAAAGCGCTTTCATCGATAGGTGTAAGCCCACCTGAGCAAAGGTGGACTTGAGATTTTCGATAATGCCCCAGCGAGCAGCGTTCTGATTTGGCTAAAGGGTGTAAGAAATCCCCACTTGCACCGTACGCGGCTCACCCGGGTAGGCGTAGAAATTCAGGAATGAACCTTCTTCGTACTCACGATTGAACAGGTTCTTTATGTCGAGATTGAGCCTGACCTTTTCGTTGACCTTGTAGTAGCCAAGCAAGTCTACGACCGTGTAAGCCCCCATCGAGAACGTGTTGTTGGCGGTCTGGCCGGCACGCTCGGCCACGTATTTACCTCCCCCGCCGAGGCCCAACCCTTTGAGCGCGCCATCCTGGAATTCATACACGTTGAGCAGGCTGAAGCTGTTGCGCGGAATGTTCGCCAAGCGCGTCCCGGTACGTACTGTAGTGTCTTTGGTCACTGCGGCATCCACATAGGCATAGCCGCCGATCACCCGCCACTCGGGCGTCAGGTTGCCGGCTATATTCAAATCGAAGCCGCGACTGCGTACCTGGCCTGTAGCGACTTTGAAGGCTGAGTCAACGGGGTCGTCCCCCTGGACATTTTTCTTGTCGATCTGGTAGATCGCCGCGTCGACGCTCAGCTGCTGGTCAAGCGCTTCCCACTTCACGCCCATCTCGTAAGACTTGCCCTTCTCCGGCTCAAACCCGCCGCCTTGGCGGCTGGCACCCGCGTTGGGCTTGAACGAGCGCGCGGCATTCGCGTAGATCGCGACAGTGTCAGTGAGGTCATACATCACGCCGACGCGCGGGGTGACGGCGTTGTCAGCAGAGTTCCAGTTTTTTACGCCGGGCACGTAGGATTCGTACTCGTGCTCGAAGCGCTCAAAGCGCGCACCAGCGAGCACCTTTAAACGCTCGGTCAGAGCCACTTGATCCTGTACGAAAGCTGCGTAAGTCTTGAGGTTTTCTTTGTCGTGGGTCGGCGTACGAGTCAGCGCCGGACGTGGCTGGCCATAGACCGGGTTGAAGATGTCAATTGGAAAATCGCCGCTGGAGCGTCGAATGATCGACTTGTAGTCGTAATCTTCGTACTCGACGCCAGTCAGCAACGTGTGATCAAGGCCACCCGTAGAAAAGTGCCCAGTCAGGTTCAGTTGATAGTCTTTATCGGTCCAGTCCAGCTTGCGGTAGTTGAAGTTGCGCTGGAGTGTTCGACCATCGGCATTCAAGCTGTTGGCACCGTTAGCCTCAACAGCATTACCCTTCATAGTCCCGTCCAGCCACTGGAAACCACCGCCCAGGGTCCAGTTGTCGTTGAGCATATGCTCGAAACGCAGCTGAGCCATGTTGTTATCGTTGTGCAGATTGCCGGCGTATCTTTCACCCCAGAAGGTGTCGCGGGACGGCGTACCGTGCTGGTTGGCGAAGCGGGTCAGGCCTCGGTCAAGCGGCTGGTTGTTGCGCATGAAGTCGCCTTCGAAAATCACCTTGGTGTCGTCCGTGACCTGCCAGCTCAGGACAGGCGTCACCCCATAGCGCTCGGTGGATACATGGTCGCGAAAGGTGTCTCCTCCCTCACCCACCAGGTTCAGGCGATAAGCCAGACGCCCTTGCTCATCCAGCGGGCCTGAAGCATCAAGGGTGCCACGTTTCATACCCTGATCGTCCAACTGGCTACCCAATGTGACCGTACGCTCAGGTAAAGGCTGCTTGGAGACCACGTTGAAGGTACCGCCGGGATCGCCCCGGCCATAAAGCATGGTCGCTGGCCCGCGAAGCACTTCGAGACGCTCAATGCTGTTGGCGTCCGGCATGCTTGGATAGCCCCGGTTAATCGGAAAACCGTTGCGGTAGAACTCTGCGGTTGTAAAGCCCCGCACGGTGAAACTGGTAAGCCCTTGCCCACCGAAGTTGTTCGCCCGGCCGACGCCACCGGCATAGTCCAAGGCCTCCTGCAAGCGGGTTGCACCAATATCCTCTACCACGTCTTTGGGCACCACGCTGATGGACTGAGGTGTCTCATGGATAGCGGTATCGGTGCGTGTCGCACTTGCAGAACGTGTAGCGCGATACCCTTTGACCGGCCCTTGAGCCGTCTCAGCGTCTATTTCGCCCGTGACATTGATGGCTTGCAGCTCAAGGCTGGCATTTTCGGAAGCGGCAACCTGCGTACAGACAAAAGGAGAAAACGCCTGAAGCACGCAAAGGGAAATCAAGGTACGACGCATGGAAGTTAGACCTAATGGATAAGCCGAATGGAAAGTAAACCTGCCAAAAAATTTGCAGCACACAATATACCAATCGTTCACATTTAACAGGGATTCTCATTTACTAACTGTCGAATACCTGCTTTGTATCGGCCGAAAAACCAGAAAAAACGACTTGTAAGTAGGAGCAGCGTTTGACACTGCTCTGATAAAGAGAAAGGCCCACCAGCAGGATTACCACCAAAATCAAGCAGAGACTCGCAGAGCAAGGTGATTTTGCTCTGTATGCTCAAAGTAACAGTGCGTATGAGCACAACCTCGCCTGAATGGACAGGAACGAAAACGGGTGGCAGCCGCCAGCTGGGTTTTTCGGTACAAATTGGCTGGTAAGAGTCGAGATATGGGACTGGGCAGGCACCCCGAGGCAGGTCTGCCGTCGATCCGCTTGCCCATCGGAATGAAGAACTGGAAAGGCGACGGCTCTAAAAAGAGGCTGAGCGTTTAGCGCAGGATGCCGCCAAGGCGAAAGCAACCACTTTCAAAGAGGTCGCACTCGGCTACATCGTCGATCACAAACCAGGCTGGAAAAATACCAAGCATGCACAGCAATGGCAGGACACCCTATGCGTTCGCAGAAATAGGCAAACTTCCAACGCAGGAAATTGGCACTCAACACGTACTGAAAATTCTTAAGCCGATTTGGACAGTGATACCCGAAACCGCTAGCCGTGTGCGCAACCGCATCGAACGGGTTGTAGATGCGGTCAAAGCCGTGGGGCTGCGCGAAGGTGAGAATCCTGCTCGATGGGGACAAACTGCTGCCTCCTCGCGCCGAAGTACGTGCAGTGAAGCACCATGCAGCATTGGCATGGACAGAGCTTCCCGCCTTCATGAAGACCCTCGAAAAAGCAGAAGCGCTCAGCGCTAAAGCCCTCCGTTTACCATCCTGACGGCCTGCAGAACCAGTGAAGTATCGTGCAGTCATTGCCAGTGATTCGGGCTTGCCGAACGGTCGTATCCGAGAGTGCCATAGCGAACTCCTGAACAGAGTCAGGGCCAGATGCTCGTCTCGCTATCCATGCTGCTCCAGCAAAAAACCGATTCAGTGCACATCCAAATACAAGATCCTCATTCGGGACTTAACGCACTGGATGGAGCTGGATTTCAGTGGTTCGCGCCACAACGAAAAAAGGACCCGAAGGTCCTTATTTCAATCACTTGCAGAATTCAGTGGAACTCTGCAGTGCTATGTTTGGAGCGGGAAACGAGACTCGAACTCGCGACCCCGACCTTGGCAAGGTCGTGCTCTACCAACTGAGCTATTCCCGCGTCTTGGTGATGCGCATTCTATAGAATCCTCACCACCCGTCAACCCCTTGATTCAAAAAAGTTTTATTTCTTTTCCACGGTCGTGCGCAGATGGGGCCAGGCGGCGCGCAGGTATTGCAGCATGGACCACAGGGTCAGGCCGGCGGCGATCAGTAGCAAGGCATAACCCAGCAGCACCCAGAAGGTGAAGCTCGACGGGTTGGCCAGCAGGATGACCAGCGCCAGCATCTGCGCAGCGGTTTTCCATTTGCCCATGTTTGACACGGCCACGTGGGCGCGTGCGCCGATTTCGGCCATCCATTCACGCAAGGCCGAGACGACGATCTCGCGACCGATGATCACGGCCGCCGGCAGGGTCAGCCACAGGTTGCCGTGCTCCTGCACGAGCAGCACCAGCGCCACCGCAACCATCAGCTTGTCGGCCACGGGGTCGAGGAACGCGCCAAACGGCGTGCTTTGCTCCAGGCGTCGTGCCAGGTAGCCGTCCAGCCAGTCGGTCGCGGCCGCAAAGGCAAAGACCGAACTGGAGGCCATGTAGCTCCAATCATAAGGCAGGTAAAACAGCAAAATGAAAATCGGTATGAGCAGAACGCGTAGAACGGTGATCAGATTAGGGATATTCATCGGCACAACTGGCTACGAGGTGAGAAGGCATTCTACTCGCTGTGTAGGTTTGCATAAATCAACTCAGCGAGCTTTTTACTGATTCCGGGGGCTTTGGCTATTTCTTCAATGCTGGCACGGGACAATTCCTGCAATCCACCAAAATGTTTCAACAGTTCGCGTCGCCGCTTCGGCCCTACCCCCGCCACCCCTTCCAGGGTGGAGGTACGCCGGGTTTTACCACGTCGGGCGCGGTGACCGGTAATGGCAAAACGGTGGGCTTCGTCGCGAATCTGCTGAATCAGGTGCAATGCCGGTGAATCGCCCTTCAAAGTGAACTCATGGGCGGCATCATTCAAGTACAACGTTTCGAAACCGGCCTTGCGCGTCGTGCCCTTGGCCACGCCGAGCAGGATCAGGTCGGGCACCGCCAGCTCGTTGAGCACGTCACGGGCCATGGATAACTGGCCCTTGCCGCCGTCCACCAGCAGGATATCCGGCAGCTTGCCCTCGCCGTCCTTCAATTTGCTGAAGCGCCGGGTCAGGGCCTGGTGCATGGCCGCATAGTCATCGCCTGGGGTGACGCCTTCGATGTTATAGCGTCGATAATCGGACTTGATCGGCCCTTCCGGACCAAAGACCACGCAGGACGCCACGGTCGCCTCGCCGCTGGAATGGCTGATGTCGTAGCACTCCAGGCGTTGCGGTGGCTCGTCAAGCTTGAGCACGTCGGCCAGCGCTTCAAAGCGTGCGGCAACGTGCTGGCGGTTGGCCAGGCGCGCGCTCAGGGCCTGTTCGGCGTTGGTCACCGCCAGTTGCTGCCAGCGCGCACGGGTGCCGCGCACGCGGTGGCTGATGTCCAGCTCGCGGCCGCGCAGGGCGTGAATGGCGTCAATCAATGCGGGGAAGTCTTCGTGAACCACGTTGACGATCAGTTCACCCGGCAAGTCGCGCTCGGGACTGCTGACGTAGTACTGGCCGAGAAACGCGGCCATGACCTCGGCCACTTCCTCCTCGATCCCGGTCTGGGGAAAGAAGTTCTTGCTGCCCAGCACCCGGCCACCACGCACGCTGATCAGGTGCACACAAGCCCCGCCCGGATTGACGAAGGCCGCAATCACGTCGACATCACCGGTACCGCCTTCCATGCTCTGCTGGTCCTGCACCCGTCGCAACAGGGACACCTGGTCACGCAGTTCGGCGGCCCGCTCGAAGTCCAGGACACTGGCTGCCTGCTCCATGGCGCCGGACAGTTCGTCGGCCAGGGCGTTGCTGCGCCCTTCGAGGAACATCACCGAGTGACGTACGTCTTCGGCATATTCCTGAGGCTCGACCAGCCCGACGCAGGGCGCCTTGCAACGCTTGATCTGGTATTGCAGGCACGGGCGGGTGCGGTTCTTGTAGAAGCTGTCTTCGCACTGGCGCACGAAGAAGGTCTTTTGCAGCAGGCTCAGGCTCTCGCGGATCGCCCCCGCGCTGGGGTAAGGGCCAAAATACTTACCCTTGTGCTTCTTCGCCCCGCGATGGATGCTCAGGCGCGGAAAGTCACCGTCCGACAGAAAACACATACGGGTAGGACTTATCGTCACGCAGCAGAATATTGTAGGGCGGCCGCCATTCCTTGATCAGCGTCTGCTCAAGCAGCAGCGCCTCGGTTTCGTTGGCCGTGATGGTGGTTTCGACCTGGGCGATACGCCCCACGAGGGGCGGCCGTCTTCGGCGCCAGGCCGGTTTTGCGGAAGTAGCTGGCCAGGCGCTTCTTGAGGTTCTTGGCCTTGCCCACGTACAGCAGGCGCGCCTCGCTGTCGAACATGCGATACACGCCTGGCCGGCCGCTGCAGGTCGCAAGAAATGCACTCGGATCAAACACGGTGTTTATTTCAGAGGCTTGCATTTCAGGCGCTGGCGTCCACCATGCCGTGGCGAACCGCCAGCAAGGTCAGTTCAACATCACTGCTGATTGATAGCTTCTCGAAAATTCGATAACGGTAGGTGTTCACGGTTTTCGGCGACAGGCAAAGCTTGTCGGAAATCGACTGGACCTTCTGGCAGCCGACGATCATCAGGGCGATCTGAATCTCGCGCTCGGACAAGGCATCAAACGGCGAGTCGCTGACCGGCTGAAAGGACTTGATCGCCAATTGCTGGGCAATCTGCGGACTGATGTAGCGCTGGCCGGCAAATACCAGGCGGATAGCCTGGACCATTTCCGCGAGCCCCGCGCCTTTTGTCAGATAACCTGCTGCGCCAGCCTGCAGAAGCCGGGTAGGAAAAGGGTCTTCTTCGCAGACCGTAACAACCACGACCTTGATGTCCGGATGACTGCGCAACAGTTTGCAGGTCGCACCAAGACCACCAATCCCCGGCATCTTGACGTCCATCAAGACCACATCGGGTTTCAATTCACGCGCTTTGATCAGGGATTCCTCCCCCGACTCGGCCTGACCGACTACTTGCAGGCCATCGATGTCAGCCAGCATTCGTGTAATGCCTGTACGAACGAGATCATGGTCATCGACTACTAGCACCCTAATCAAGCAGACACCTCGCGAAATGGTCTTATAGGTTGCTGAGCACCTTAGCAAAAAACCAAGGCACAGACCTAGCTGAACGCGTCATATATATAGAGTTTCAATACACTACGAACGCCTGCCGAGCGGCAGGCGGGGGTGTTTCCTGGGCAAAAGGTCAGGATTCCTTGAGGATCGACCGGGGTTTTCCACTCGCCGCTGAGGAATGCTCTGCCAAGGTGCTGGTCAGTCTGCGGATTGCATCCTGGTCCTCTTTAAACATCGCACGGTAGTTACCCAAGACCTTTTCTTCGATCTGGCTCAGGTTGTCCAAGTGGATGGGCGTCGGGCTACCTGTCAAAACAAACAGAATATCGACACCCTTCTCTGCCACGCGGGATAGGTAATCGGCCTTCGGCGCGCGCCCACCGCTTTCGTATTTTCCCTGTGCGTTTGCCTCCACACCTCCTATTTCACCAAAAACCTTTTGCGACAAGCCCAGTCGCTCTCTTTCTTGCCTTAAGCGCGAACCTATTCCACTCATTTGGATGTAATATCCTTTATGGCACACCCCAAGAGGTGACGATGTCATCTCGTTTTACACAAACTTGAACGGTTTTGAACTATGCCCGGAATCCGTACTGCTGCACAAGCCAAAGCCTGGCTGGAACATCAAGGCAAGTCGGTTCAGGCATTCGCCAGGGAACATGGCGTGGACCCGGCGACCACCTATCAAGTGCTCGCTGGGCGCAAAAAGGGGCGGCGTGGAGAAGCCCATAAGGTGGCGGTCCTTCTGGGCATGAAAGAGGGGATCATCCTTAACGAGGCGCAAAGCCTGTGCAATGATCAGGAGATCGGCTCCTAAAGAGCAGTATGCACCGATTCAAGTTGAGCGCGAGGTTTACCGGGACGACTGCGCTGACAGACAAACAGACTCCATCCGCCAGAAACAGCCCTCCTCACCGACAATACTCAGGCCCCGACGCTGATACAGCCTTTTTGCCGGATTGGTCTTGAACACCGTCAATCGCAAATAACCCCGGCTTTCGGCCCGAGCCTTGGCGAACATCTGCTCCAGCACCCAACTGCCAGCGCCCTGGCGGCGAAAATCCTCGAGTATGTGCAGCTCGCGAATATACAGCGCGTTGTCATCGCGGCTCAGACTGACGAACCCCACCAGCCTGTCCTCTTGGCAAATCAACCAGTTTTCCCGCCCGGCCCAGGCGGTGTCGAAGCCTTTGTCGGACCATGTCAGATCGTACTGCCGATAGTAATGGCCCATCGCCTGATGCGTCAGGCTGCGTGCAAAGGCCAAGTGCTGATCCGATGCGGCCTTGAGGGTGAATGCCATCGCGGCGTACTCCATTGCGTTACAGCATGACCTGCCAACCACTCCAGTTGCCGGCCTCCCTGCGGGCTATTACCAAGGCGTCGCCCACCCCCGGCGCAGCCGCAATCAACTCGCCATCAGGCCCCCAGATTGCGCTGCGCCCGGCACACACCCAGCCACCGGACGGCCCGCCATGATTGGCCATCAGCACCACCATCGAGTGTTCGCTGGCGTACCCCTGAAGCAACGCACTATCTGCGGCGTAACCGCCCTCGCTGATCAATACACCCGCTGCATAGACTGTAGCCCCAAGCGCCGCCGCATCACGCGGATGGCTGGCGTGGGAAAAGTCAGCGCAAACCGCCAGGGCAATCCGGTCCTCGCCCCACACCAACGCCTTGCCACCCGAGCCCGGCACAAATGCCGCGTCTTCACCGGGGTGCAGATGCTGCTTGCTGTACACCGCCAATGAGCCATCCGCCGCCAACACCAGCGCACCAATAAGCACCCCGCTGCTCGACGCCAAGCGAATCGGCATACCCACCACCACCGTCATCTGCAGCTCACGCGCCAGCTCTCGCAGGGGCGCAAGCACCGTATCGTCCGGCGCAATCGCCAGCTCCCGCGCCAGCGCGGGCTCGTAACCGGTCAGGGACAACTCCGCAAACACCAGCAGTTGTACGCCGTGCTCGGCGGCCGCAACCATCAACGCCAGGTGACGCTGGATATTGGCCGCCAGGTCGCCAGCAATGGAACAGGTCTGGGCACTGGCAATAATCAAAGCGGTCATGCTCGCATCCTGGCAATCATTGGGACTATCCATCCAGCATATCGGGACTTGCGCCATAGCGCTAAGTCGCTCATCGCGATAGAAATTACTGATTGAATCCAGCGGCATCCCTCAGTTAAGCTCCACCCCATCATTTGGAGAAACACCATGTTGCCACTCACCCTCACCCAGGCCTGCCCTACTGCCAACGCCCAGCGTTCGGTCGTGGCTACCCGCGTGAACGGTTTGAGCGCACTGGTCAGCTTTTATTTTGGGTATTGGTTTAGCCACTGGCGCGCCTGATACCTGAAATCGGCGCCCACTACTCAAGGGGTCGCCTGCCAGAGAAATCTAACCCCCGGTCGGCTCCCCGACCGGGGGTTTTGTTTTTCCAGCCCTGAACAATTTTTGCTACACACCGAACTTAAAGGAAATCACACCATGAACTTCACCACTTATTACCGTTACGACACCTGCACCGCCTGGCGATTTAGCAAGCTCCGTTCGGGACAGCCTGCCGCCTCCGATCGGTCACCTATTGGTGGCAAGCCAACACACGCAGCCAATACGGCCAATTGTCGAACACCCCAGTAGGGCAGAGCGCGCGGGAACAGCCCGCCGCTTGCCCAGGAAGCAGAAATCATGAACTCCTCTATCGCCGCACTGCCCGTTACCACCCTGTCCAGCGCCAATGAAGCGCTGACCCAGCGTTTGCCCAGCGCCCTTGAGCTCAAGCACCAATTGCCCCTGAGCCCGTTCCTGACCGAGCAAGTCAACGCTCATCGCCAGGCCATCCGCGCGATTCTCAATGGTCAAGACTCCCGCCTGCTCGTCATCGTCGGCCCCTGCTCGATCCATGATCCCGAATCCGCCATGGAATACGCGCGCAATCTGAAGAAGCTGGCCAATGACGTCAGTGACCAGATGCTGCTGGTGATCCGCGCCTACGTCGAAAAACCGCGCACCACCATCGGCTGGAAAGGCCTGGCCTACGACCCGCACCTGGATGGCAGCGATGACATGGCCGCCGGCCTCACGCTGTCGCGGGAACTGATGCGCGAAATGCTGCGCCTGGGCCTGCCGGTCGCCACCGAACTGTTGCAACCGATGGCCGCCGGCTACTTCGACGATGTGCTCAGTTGGGTGGCCATTGGCGCCCGCACCACCGAATCGCAGATCCACCGGGAAATGGCCAGCGGCCTGGGCATGCCCGTCGGCTTCAAGAACGGTACCGACGGCGGCGTAGCCATCGCCTGTGACGCCATGCGTTCGGCGGCCCACCCGCACCGCCACTTCGGCGTCGACAGCCAGGGCCATCCGGCGATCATCCAGACCCCGGGCAACGCCGACACCCACCTGGTGTTGCGCGGCGGCCACCGTGGCCCGAACTACGATCGCCAGAGCGTGGCCCAAGTCAAGACCGACCTGGCCAAAAGCAAAGTGGCCACGCGGATCATGGTCGATTGCAGCCACGCCAACAGCGGCAAGGACCCGATGCGCCAACCGGCGGTATTCAATGACGTGCTGGAGCAACGCTTGCAGGGCGACACCTCGCTGATCGGCATGATGCTGGAGAGTCATTTGTTCGAAGGCTGCCAGCCCCTCAGCCCGTCGATGCGCTACGGCGTCTCGGTGACCGACGGCTGCCTGGGTTGGGACGGGACTGAGCAGTTGCTGCGTGAAGCAGCCGCACGTCTGCGCGATCAAGCCTGACGTAAATCAGCGGAACTTTGCCGGGAAATAACCGCCTGAATCCGGTACGCTCACCTTTTTTATTCAAGGAGTTACCCACCATGGCCAAAGCCACCGCCCGTCACATCCTGGTTGCCACCGAAGACAAGTGCAACGAACTGAAAGTCCAGATCGAAGGCGGCGCTGATTTCGCAGTAGTCGCCAAAGCCAACTCCAGCTGCCCATCGAGCCGCGACGGCGGCAACCTGGGTTCGTTCGGTCCTGGCCAGATGGTCAAGGAATTCGACGCGGTCGTATTCAGCGCACCGGTCAATACCGTGCAAGGCCCAGTGAAAACCCAGTTCGGTTATCACCTGCTGGAAGTGACCAGCCGCCAGGACTGATCTACGTCTTCGCAGCACTCAACGGCCCGCCTTTTGGTGGGCCGTTGTGTTTGCGGGGTCACCAGGTGACTGGCGACCCGCGCACGGTTAGGGTACAAGTCCCCTTCCTTCTTCACCCGGTGCTCAAGGCTGATAATGCGACTGGATTTCCTCACGTTCGTTGGCTCTACCCTGGCCCTGCTGCTGGCGAGTACCGCCTCGTTCGCAGCCCCGCAACATGCATTGACCGTCTACGGCGAGCCAGCCAAGTACCCTGCCGGCTTCAGCCATTTTGACTATGTAAACCCCGACGCCCCCAAGGGCGGCAGCCTCAAGCGCTCGGCCCTCGAGGTCGGTCGCTTCGACCATGTGCTGCCGTATATCGACAAAGGCATCGGCGTCAGCCAGTTGGACGGCTGGGTGTATTCGCCCCTGGCCTACCGCTCACTGGATGAACCCTATACCGTCTACGGCCTGGTCGCGCAAAAGATGGAGCGCGCCGAGGACGGCCTGTACCTGCGATTTTTCCTCAACCCCAAGGCACGTTTTGCCGACGGCAAGCCGATCACCGCAGAAGATGTGCGCTACAGCTACAACCTGCTGATGACCCAGGGCAGCCTGCGCTTTCGCACACTGTTTGCCGACGTCAAGCACGTCGAGGTCGAAGGCCCGCTGCAAGTGCGCTTTGACTTCGCCAGCAATGAAAACCGCACCCTGCCCCTGGATCTCGCGACCCTGCCGGTGCTCCCCGAGCATTGGTGGAAGAGCCGCGACTTTGCCAATGGTGGCGGCTATGAAGCGCCCCTGGGCAGCGGCCCGTACAAGGTCAGCAAAATCAATGCCGGCAGTACCATCACCTTCCAGCGCGATCCCGACTGGTGGGGCAAGGACTTGCCCGTCAGCCGCGGCCTGTACAATTTCGACCGCCTGAGCCTGGAGTACTTCGGCGATACCGAAGTCGCGCGCCAGGTCCTGCGCGGCGGTGCCTACGACTTCAACCGCGAGTTCTCCGCCACCGGCTATTCCATCGGCTACAACGGCCCGGCCCTGGACGATGGCCGCCTGCAACGCGCGCACCTGGCCAAGCACGCCCCGCAAACGGCCCAGGGCTATGTGTTCAATGTGCAAAAACCGATGTTCCAGGACCGCCGCGTGCGCCAGGCCCTGGCCATGCTCTGGGATTTCGAGTGGGCCAACCGGCAGATGATGCGCAACCTGTATATCCGCCAGCAAAGCTACTTTTCCAACAGCCCGCTGGCCGCCACCCAATTGCCCGACGCCCAGGAACTGGCGATTCTCGAACCCCTGCGCGGGCAGATCCCCGACGAAGTCTTCACCCAGGTGTTCAAGGCGCCGACCACCGACGGCAGCGGCATGATCCGCGACAAGCAACTGCAAGCCCTGGCCCTGCTGGAAGACGCCGGCTGGACGCCCAAGGGCGACAAACTGGTGAATGCCGCCGGCGAGCCCCTGGAGTTCACCTTCCTCAATGTGCAAAACGGCCTGGAACGCCTGCTGCTGCCCTATAAACGCAACCTGGCGCAGATCGGCATCACCCTCAACATCCGGCGCATCGACTCGTCCCAGTACGTCAACCGCCTGATGACCCGGGACTACGACATGATCGTCACCGGCTTCCCGGTCACCACCTCGCCGGGCATGGAGCTGTACAACTACTTCGGTTCGTCGTCGGCGTTCGACCCGGGCAGCAACAACTACATCGTCCTGCAAAACCCGGCGGTCGATACCCTGGTCACCGGCCTGGTACGCGCCACTACCCAGGCACAGATGCTCAGCTACGCCCATGCCCTGGACCGGGTGCTGCAATGGAATTACTACTGGATCCCCAATTACTACCCGCCCGGCACCTCGGCGGCGTGGTGGAACCGCTTCGGTCGCCCGGCCATCGAGGCCAGCAACGACGAGGCACTGGAATCGTGGTGGGAAGTCAGCCCCACGCCACTGACCAATGAGCAGATGAAAGCCGAACTGAGCAAGCTGCGAGGTGCCCACTGATGTTTGCCTATATCGTGCGGCGTCTGCTGCTGATCATCCCGACCCTGGTGATTATCCTGCTGGTGAACTTTGTGATCGTCCAGGCCGCGCCCGGCGGGCCGGTGGAGCAAGCCATCGCCCACTTGCAGGGGATTGGCGGCGGGGGCGTCGGCGGCTCGGCCGGCGACGGCGTCAGCAGTGGCTCCCGCGCCAGTCGCGGCCTTGACCCCAAGCTGATCAAGGACATCGAAAAACAATACGGCTTCGACAAGTCCGCCCCCGAACGCCTGTGGCTGATGCTCAAGAACTATGCCCAGTTGGATTTCGGCAACAGCTTCTTTCGCGGCGCCACGGTGATCGACCTGATCCTGGAAAAGTTGCCGGTGACCCTTTCCCTCGGCCTCTGGGCAACCCTGATCACCTACCTGGTGTCGATCCCCCTGGGGATCCGCAAGGCGGTGCGCCACGGCAGCAGTTTCGATGTATGGAGCAGCACCGCCATCGTCATTGGCTACGCGATGCCGGCCTTCCTGTTTGCGATGTTTTTGATCGTGGTCTTTGCCGGCGGCAGCACCTTGAACTGGTTCCCGGTGCGCGGCCTGGTGTCGGAGAACTTCGAGCAACTGAGCACCCTGGGCAAGATCGCCGATTATTTCTGGCACCTGGTGCTGCCGGTCAGCGCCCTGGTGATCGGTGGATTCGCCACCTTGACCATCCTCACCAAAAACTCGTTCCTCAATGAAATCACGCGTCAGTACGTGGTCACGGCACGCGCCAAAGGCCTGAGCGAACGGCGTGTGCTCTACGGCCATGTGTTTCGCAACGCCATGCTGTTGGTGATCTCCGGGATCCCCCAGGCGTTTATCAGTGTGTTCTTCGCCGGCTCGCTGCTGATCGAGGTGATCTTCTCCCTCGACGGTCTGGGCCGCATGAGCTACGAAGCCGCGGTGTCGCGGGACTATCCGGTGGTGTTTGGTTCGCTGTTTATCTTTACCCTGTTTGGCCTGCTGATAAAACTGATCGGCGACCTCTGCTACACCCTGGTGGACCCGCGTATCGACTTCGCCGCGAGGAACGCCTGATGCTCAATCTGTCTCCCGTGGCCCGTCGCCGCTTCGAACGTTTCAAGCAAAACCGCCGGGGCTGGTGGTCGCTGTGGCTGTTTATCGGCCTGTTTATCCTGACCCTGGGCGGCGAGTTGATCGCCAACGACAAACCCCTGGTGCTCAGCTATCAGGACCAGTTGTATTTCCCGGTGTTCAAGCGCTACACCGAGCAGCAGTTCGGCGGGCAACTGCCATTCCAGGCCGACTACCGCAGTGACTACGTGCAGCAACTGATCAAGCAAGACGGCGGCTGGATGCTGTTCCCGCCGATCCCCTTCAGCGACGACACGCCCAACTACGAGCTGACCCGCCCAGCCCCCAGCCCGCCGTCCACGGTGAACTGGCTGGGCACCGACGACCAGTCCCGCGATGTGCTGGCGCGGGTGATCTTCGGCGCGCGGGTGTCGATCCTGTTCGCCCTCGGCCTGACCCTGATCAGCGCCGTCATCGGCATTGCCGCCGGCGCCTTGCAGGGCTATTACGGCGGCTGGGTCGACCTGCTCGGCCAGCGCATTCTTGAAGTGTGGTCGGGGCTGCCGGTCCTGTACCTGCTGATCATCCTCTCGGGGTTTGTCGAGCCGAACTTCTGGTGGCTGCTGGGGATCATGGCGCTGTTTTCCTGGCTGGCCCTGGTGGATGTGGTGCGTGCCGAGTTCCTGCGCGGGCGCAACCTGGAGTACGTGAAAGCCGCACGCGCCCTGGGCCTGGGCGACGGCAAGATCATTCGCCGGCACATCCTGCCGAACGCGATGACCGCCACCCTGAGCTACCTGCCTTTTATCCTGACCGGGGCGATTTCCACCCTCAGCGCCCTGGACTTTCTCGGCTTCGGCATGCCGGCGGGCAGCGCGTCCCTCGGTGAGTTGATCGCCCAGGGCAAGCAGAACCTGCAAGCACCGTGGCTCGGGCTCACGGCCTTTTTCACCCTGGCGCTGATTCTGTCACTGCTGGTATTTATCGGCGAGGCGCTGCGTGACGCCTTCGACCCACGATCATGAAGGGCGATGCATCCATGACTGACAACCTGATCGAGATCCGCGACCTGTGCGTCGCCTTCAGCGGCCAGACCGTGGTGCGCAACCTGAGCCTGGATGTGCGCCCCGGCGAGTGCCTGGCACTGGTGGGCGAGTCGGGCTCGGGCAAGTCGGTGACCGCCCATTCGATCCTGCAACTGCTACCCCAGGCCGGCACCGTTACCACAGGGTCGGTGCGCTATCGCGGCCAGGAGCTGATTGGCGCCGAGGCCGGCACCCTGCAAAAGCTGCGCGGCAACCGCATCGCGATGATCTTCCAGGAGCCGATGACCTCCCTCAACCCCTTGCACAGCATCGAAAAGCAGATCGGCGAAACCCTGCTGCTGCACAAGGGCCTGGGCGGCAAGGCGGCGCAGGCACGCATCCTCGAACTGCTGGACCTGGTGGGCATCCGCAACCCCCAGGAACGCCTCAAGTCCTACCCCCACCAGTTGTCGGGTGGCCAGCGCCAGCGGGTGATGATCGCCATGGCTCTGGCCTGCGAACCGGAACTGCTGATCGCCGATGAGCCGACCACCGCCCTGGATGTGACGGTGCAGCGCAAGATTCTGCTGCTGCTCAAATCCTTGCAGCAACGCCTGGGCATGTCGCTGCTGCTGATCAGCCACGACCTCAACCTGGTGCGCAGCATTGCCCAGCGCGTGTGCGTGATGCAGGCCGGGGAAATTGTCGAGCAGGCCGACTGCCAAACCCTGTTCAATGCCCCGCAACATCCCTACAGCCGCCTGCTGCTGGATGCCGAACCGGTCGGTACCGCACTGTGCCAGGATCAGCGCGAGACGGTGTTGCAGGTCGCCGGCCTGAGTGTGCGCTTCCCCATCGGTGGCGGGCTGTTCCGGCGCAAGCAGTACCTGCAGGCGGTGGACGGCATCAGCCTGGACCTGCAACGGGGCAAGACCCTGGGAATCGTCGGCGAGTCCGGCTCCGGCAAGTCCACCCTGGGCCAGGCGATCCTGCGTCTGCTCGACTCCAGCGGCAGCATCCGCTTCCAGGGCGAGGCCCTCGACAACCTCAGCCAGAAACAGATGCGCCCGTGGCGCAAGCAGATGCAGGTGGTATTCCAGGACCCCTACGGCAGCCTCAGCCCGCGCATGTCGGTACAGCAGATCATCAGCGAAGGCCTGGAAGTACACGCGCCATGCAGCCCACAGGAGTGTGACGCCCAGGTGATCAAAGTGCTGCAGGATGTGGGGCTCGACCCGGCCAGCCGTCACCGCTACCCCCACGAATTTTCCGGCGGCCAGCGCCAACGCATCGCCATCGCCCGCGCCCTGGTGCTGCGCCCGGCCTTGATGCTGCTGGACGAGCCGACTTCGGCCCTGGACCGCACCGTGCAAAAACAAGTGGTGGCGCTGCTGCGTGAACTGCAGGAAAAATACGCCCTGACCTACCTGTTTATCAGCCATGACCTGGCCGTGGTACGGGCCATGGCCCACGATATGATCGTGATCAAGGATGGCCAGGTGGTTGAGCGCGGGCCATGCGCTGACGTCTTTGCCGCGCCACAGCACCCCTACACTCAAGAGCTGCTTGCTGCCGCGCACGCTCCCCTGTAGGAGCAGGCTCCTACCATTGAACTCATCCTTTATTTTTGGCGCCCCGACCATGAACACCACCGAAAGCCTCAAGGACTACCCGCACGTTCGCGGCCTGGCGATCCAGTCCCTGTTCGAGATCATCGAGCAGTCCAGCGAAGGCACGGTGATTGTCGACCGCGACGCCAACATCGTGTGGATGAACGAGCGCTACGCCAAGCGCTTCGGCCTGAAAAGCGCCGACCAGGCCATCGGCCAACCTTGCGAGCGGGTGATCTCCAACAGCCTGTTACGCCAGGTGGTGCGCAGTGACCAGCCGATCCTCCTGGATATCCAGGACACGCCCAAAGGCCCGTTGGTGGTGATGCGCCTGCCAATCCACGACGATGCCGGCAAGGTCATCGGCGCCATCGGCTTTGCCCTGTTCGATGAGTTGCGCAACCTCTCGCCGATGATCGAGCGCTACCTGAGCATGCAACAGGAACTGGCTTCGACCCGTTCGCTGCTGCGCTCACGCCAGAGCAAGTACAACTTCGCGCACTTTATCGGCACCAGCGCTGCCAGCCTCGAGGTCAAGCGCCGGGCGCGGCGCAGCGCGAGTGCCGAGTCGCCGGTGTTGCTGCTGGGCGAGACCGGCACCGGCAAGGAGCTGCTGGCCCAGGCCATCCATGGTGCGTCACCCCGAGCCAACAAAGCGTTTGTCAGCATCAACAGCGCCGCCATCCCCCATGACCTTCTGGAAGCCGAGTTCTTCGGCACCGCGCCCGGCGCCTTCACCGGCGCCGACCGCAAGGGCCGCCCCGGCAAATTGCAAATCGCCCAGGGCGGGACGTTGTTCCTCGATGAAATCGGCGACATGCCATTGCCCCTGCAAAGCAAACTGCTGCGGGTGCTGCAGGAGAAAGAATTTGAGCCGGTGGGCTCCAACGAGATGATCCACAGCGACGTGCGGGTGATTGCCGCGACCTCCACCGACCTGGAAGCCGCGATCAAGCGTGGCGAGTTTCGCGCCGACTTGTATTACCGCCTCAACGTGTTGCCGATCCAGGTCCCGCCCCTGCGCGAACGCCTGGACGATATCCCGGCGTTGAGTGAAGCAATCCTCGAAGAACTGCGCAGCCAGCATGAACTGGACCGCGAAGCCCTGGCACTGCTGGCCCAGCATGCCTGGCCGGGGAATATCCGCGAGCTGCGCAACGTACTGGAGCGCGCCGCGTTGCTCAGTGATGACCTGGTGTTGGATGCGCAGGAGATTCGTGCGGCGATCGGCACCTTCAGCCCGGTGGAGCGTAGCGCTGTGGCGCCCGTAGAGGTCGAAACCTTCAGCGTGGCGCGGGAGCGGTTTGACCGGCAGTTGATTGGTGCAGCGTTGCGCCAATGCGGGGGCAATGTGATCGAGGCCGCCAAGCAATTGGGGCTCGGGCGCTCGACGCTGTACAAGAAGATGGTGGCGCTGGGCATCGAGCAATCTCAATAAAGAGACATAAATCTCACAACAAAGACACCTCCATGTGGGAGCGGGCTCGCCCGCGAATGCGGTCTATCAGCAACAAAATCATTGCCTGACACAGCGCTTTCGCGAGCAAGCCCGCTCCCACATTGGAATTTCATCTGTCTTGAAATAGAGACTCAGCATGAAAACCACAGCTCAGAAATTATAAATATCCATATATATCAATAAGTTACAAACTTGGCACGCTTCCCGCTATAGCCCCTTCCTACAGCTACACCCCACAACAATAACAATCCGATGGAGACACACCATGAGTGTGATCATTGCCCTGGCGGCGCTCGCGCTGCTGATGCTGGCTGCCTACCGTGGCTATAGCGTCATCCTGTTTGCCCCTATCGCCGCCCTCGGCGCGGTGTTGCTCACTGACCCTTCCGCCGTTGCCCCAGCCTTTACTGGGGTGTTCATGGAAAAAATGGTCGGCTTTATCAAACTGTATTTCCCGGTGTTCCTGCTCGGCGCGGTGTTCGGCAAGCTGATCGAGCTGTCAGGCTTTTCGCGCTCGATTGTCGCGGCCGCCATCCGCTTGCTCGGCACTCGCCAGGCGATGCTGGTGATCGTGCTGGTGTGTGCCTTGCTGACCTACGGCGGCGTGTCGCTGTTTGTGGTGGTGTTTGCGGTGTACCCGTTCGCCGCCGAGATGTTCCGCCAGAGCAATATCCCCAAGCGCCTGATCCCGGCGACCATTGCCCTGGGCGCGTTCTCGTTCACCATGGACGCCCTGCCCGGCACGCCGCAGATTCAGAACATCATCCCCAGCACCTTTTTCAACACCACCGCCTGGGCCGCGCCCTGGCTGGGCGTGATCGGCACGATCTTTGTGTTCTGCGCCGGCATGCTGTACCTGGCGCGCCAGCGCAACAAGGCCCAGCGTGCCGGTGAAGGCTATGGCACCGACTTGCGCAACGAGCCGGAAACCGCCGAAGACCTGAGCCTGCCCAACCCGTGGATCGCCCTGTCGCCGCTGATTCTGGTGGGGGTGATGAACCTGCTGTTCACCCACTGGATCCCGCAGTGGTACGGCAAGACCCACAGCCTCGCCCTGCCGGGCATGAGCGCACCGGTGACCACCGAAATCGCCAAGCTCACCGCGATCTGGGCGGTGCAGGCGGCCTTGCTGGTGGGGATCATCATGGTCCTGGTGTTCGGCTTCCAGGCGATCAAGAGCAAGCTGGCCGAAGGCAGTAAAAGCGCAGTCAGCGGCGCGCTGCTGGCGGCGATGAACACCGCTTCGGAATACGGCTTCGGCGCGGTCATCGCCTCGTTGCCAGGCTTCCTGGTGCTGGCGGACTGGCTCAAGGGCATCCCCAACCCGCTGGTCAACGAAGCGATTACCGTGACCCTGCTAGCCGGCATCACCGGCTCGGCGTCCGGCGGCATGAGCATCGCCCTGGCGGCCATGTCCGAGAGCTTTATTTCCGCGGCCCATGCCGCCAATATCCCCCTGGAAGTGCTGCACCGGGTCGCGGCCATGGCCAGCGGCGGCATGGACACCCTGCCGCACAACGGCGCGGTCATTACCCTGTTGGCGGTCACCGGGCTGACCCACCGCGAAGCCTACAAGGATATTTTCGGCATCACGATCATCAAGACCCTCGCGGTGTTCGTGGTGATCGGTACTTTCTACGCCACCGGCATTGTGTGAGGTTTTCATGACGACATTGAACGGCAAGACCGCCCTGGTCACCGGCTCCACCAGCGGCATCGGCCTGGGGATTGCCCTGAGCCTGGCCAAGGCCGGCGCCAATCTGATCCTCAACGGGTTCGGCGATGCCAGCGCGGTGATCGCCCAGGTGCAGGCCTTCGGCGGCAAAGTCGGCCATCACCCGGCGGATGTCAGCGACCCGGCGCAAATCGCCGAGATGGTCGCCTACGCCGAGCGCGAGTTCGGCGGCATCGACATCCTGGTGAACAACGCGGGCATTCAGCATGTGGCGGCAGTGGAAGACTTCCCGGTGGAGCGCTGGGACTCGATCATCGCGATCAACCTGTCGTCGGTGTTCCACAGCACGCGCCTGAGCCTGCCGGGCATGAAGGCCAAGGGCTGGGGGCGGATCGTCAATATCGCCTCGGTACACGGCCAGGTCGGCTCGGTCGGCAAGGCCGCGTACGTCGCGGCCAAGCACGGGGTGATCGGCCTGACCAAAGTGGTCGGCCTGGAAACCGCCACCAGCAATGTGACCTGCAATGCCATCTGCCCCGGCTGGGTCCTGACCCCGCTGGTGCAAAAGCAGATCGACGATCGCATTGCTGCAGGCGTAGACCCGCAACAGGCCCAGCATGATCTGCTGGCCGAGAAGCAGCCCTCCCTGGAGTTCGTCACCCCACCGCAACTGGGTGAACTGGTACTGTTCCTGTGCAGTGAAGCCGGCAGCCAGGTGCGTGGCGCGGCGTGGAATATTGATGGTGGGTGGTTGGCCCAGTAACCCAAACACCACACATCCCCTGTAGGCGTTGGCTTGCCTGCGCCCACAGTTTGGATGTGTGGTGCCTGGCAGATTTCATACAAGAACAAGAGAGTGCGCCATGTCCGATATCCTCTGGCAACCCAGCCCGGAACGCATCCACACCACCCGGATGGACCAGTTCCGGCGCTTTATCAATGATCGCCACGCCTTGCAGATCAACGATTACCCCACCCTGCACCAATGGAGCATCGACCAGCGCCCGGATTTCTGGGCGGCGATTGTCGAGTTCTTCGACGTGCAGTTTCGTACGCCACCCAGCACCGTGCTGGTGGAAGGCACGCCGATGCCCAGCGCCCAGTGGTTTCCCGGCGCCACCCTGAACTTTGCCGAGCACCTGCTGCGCCGCCGCGATGACCACCCCGCCGTGGTCGCTATCGGCGAAGACGGCCAGCGCGAACAACTGAGCTATGCCGAACTGGCCCGCCACGTCGCCGGCCTGCAACGCAGCCTGCAAGCGGCGGGCGTGGGCCTGGGTGATCGGGTGGCGGCGTGCATGCCCAATACCTGGCAAACCCTGGTGGGCATGCTTGCCACTACCAGCCTCGGGGCGATCTGGTCGTGTTCCTCGCCGGACTTCGGCACCCAAGGGGTGATCGACCGCTTCGGCCAGATCGAGCCCAAGGTGCTGATCACCTGCGCCGGTTATCGCTATGCCGGCAAGCTGATCGACCAGAGCGCCAAGCTCAATGAAATCCTCGACCGCCTGCCGTCCCTGCAACACCTGATCATCGTGCCCTACGCCCGACCCGAGGCGCGCGTCGAGGATTACCCGACCCAGGCCAACGTCGCCCTGTGGGATGACTTCTACCGCCCCGGCGGCGAACCGCAGTTTGTCGCCGTACCCTTCGACCATCCGTTGTACATCCTCTACTCCAGCGGCACCACCGGCGTGCCCAAATGCATCATCCACGGTACCGGCGGCGTGCTGCTGACTCACCTCAAGGAACATGGCCTGCACGCCGACCTGTCACGCGACGACTGCCTGTTTTACTACACCACCTGCGGCTGGATGATGTGGAACTGGCTGGTCTCGGTCCTGGCCATCGGCGCCACGGTAGTGCTGTACGACGGCTCACCGTTTCATCCGGGGCCGGAGCGTCTGATTGACCTGATCGACCAGGAGCGCATCAGCGTGTTCGGCACCAGCCCGAAATTCCTCGCTACCCTGGAAAAGGCCGGCCTGCAACCGCGTCGCAGCCATGACCTGGGCAGCCTCAAGGGCCTGATCTCGACCGGCTCGCCACTGTCGCCCCAGAGCTACGACTACGTGTACCGCGACATCAAACAGGAGCTGTGCCTGTCGTCGATGTCGGGCGGTACCGATATCGTCTCCTGCTTTGTCATCGGCAACCCGGTGCTGCCGGTACGGCGCGGCGAAATGCAGTGCAAGAGCCTGGCGATGGCCATCGAAGTGTGGGACGACCAGGGCCGGGCGCTGGTCGGTGAAAAAGGCGAACTGGTGTGCACCCGGCACTTCCCGGCCATGCCCATTGGCCTGTGGAATGACCCACAGGGGGAAAAACTGCGCGCCTCGTATTTCAGCCAGTTCCCCGGCGTCTGGGCCCAGGGCGACTATGCCGAGCAACGCGCCAATGGCAGCCTGCTGATCCATGGCCGTTCGGATGCGGTGCTCAACCCCGGTGGCGTGCGCATCGGTACGGCGGAAATCTACCGCCAGGTGGAAAAAGTCCCCCAGGTCCTGGAAAGCCTGGCCATCGGCCAACGCTGGCAGGACGACGTGCGCGTGGTGCTGTTTGTGCGCCTCAATGACGGTGAACACCTGGACGCCGCGCTTGAGCAGCAGATCCGCGAGGTGATCCGCGCCAACACCACGCCGCGCCATGTGCCGGCGAAGATCCTCAGTGTCAGCGACATCCCGCGCACCATCAGCGGCAAGATCGTCGAGTTGGCGGTAAGGAATGTCGTGCATGGCGAACCGGTGAAAAACACCGATGCCCTGGCCAACCCCGAAGCCCTGGAGCAGTTTCGCGACCGCCCTGAGCTGGCATAAAGGATGAAAGGTTTCAGCGCCCACACACTCATTTGAAGATAAACCCCTCAAGCATGCTATTTTCCGGGGGGTAGGCAGCCGTTTCCGCAGCACGGGATAATCGGCCTCTGTCATTCTTCAAGCGTTACGCGCGGGACACTTACACATGAACGGATCACCCACCGGCAGCCAGGCCGCGGCCCTGATCGCACGGCTGGACTGGGCCACAAGCCCCCTCGGTGATGCCAGCCATTGGCCACAAAGCCTGCGCACGGCAGTCGATATCGTCATCCACTCACCGATGCCGATGCTGTTGCTGTGGGGCGACGAACTCACGCAGATCTACAACGATGGCTTCGCACTGCTGGCCGGCAACAAGCACCCCCAGGCCTTCGGCCAGCCGACCCACCAGGTCTGGCCGGAGATGCAACACTTCACCGCCCCGATCTACAGCGCCGTACTGTCCGGCCAGGTGCGCACCTTCAGCGAGCAGCGTTTTATCCTGCAGCGCAATCACCGTGATACGGAAATCTGGCTGGACCTGACCTACAGCCCGATCCGCGACGAACGCGGCCGGGTCGCCGGGGTCCTGGTGACGGCGATTGAAACCAACGAGCGCCGGCAACTCGCCCAGGAGCTGCAACAACGCTCCGAGGCCAGCCTCAAGGCCCAGCACGATACCGAGCAACGCTTGCAACTGGCCCTGGCCGCCACCGATGCAGTGGGCACCTGGGACTGGGATATCAGCGAAGACCGCTTTATTGCCGACAGCCATTTTGCCCAACTGCATGGGGTTGATCCGGCTAAAGCCCGGCAGTTGCCCATCAGTGATTACCTGCAAGGCGTGCACCCGGAAGACCGTGGCATGGTGGCCCGCAGCATCAAGCATTGCATCAGCCATGGCTCCGAGTACGCCGAGGAATATCGCCTGCTCCAGGCCGACGGCCAGGTGCGCTGGGTGTTTGCCCGTGGCCGCTGCTACAAGGATCACCACGGCCGACCAGCGCGTTTTCTCGGGGCGGCCCTGGACCTGACCGAACGCAAGCACACCGAACAAGCTCTGCGCCAGAGCCAGACCGAGCTGCAGTTGATCATCAACGCGATGCCGGTGCTGATCGGTTATGTCGATCACGAAGAGCGCTTTCGCCTGAACAACAGCGCCTACCTCGACTGGTATGGCCTGACCCCGCAAGAGCTGTATGGCAAGACCATCCGCGAAGTGATCGGCGCCGAGATCTATGCCGGGCGCGCCGATAAGATCGCCGCCGCACTCAAGGGCAAGGCCTGCAGTTTCATTACCGTCACCCCCCATCGCGATGGCCGGCCCCGGCATGCGCTGATGAAGTACCTGCCACGCTTCAGCGCCGATGGCTCGGTCAATGGTTTCTACATCTTTGTGATTGATGAGACCGAGCGCAAACTCACCGAGGAAGCCCTGCGCCACCTCAACGACAACCTCGAAGAACGCGTGGCCCAGCGTACCCAGGCCTTGGCCGAAGCCAACCAGCGCCTGCAAAACGAGATGTTCGAGCGCGAGCGTGCCGAAGACGCGCTGCGCCATGCGCAAAAAATGGAAGCGGTCGGCCAGCTTACCGGTGGGATAGCCCATGACTTCAACAATATGCTCACCGGGATCATCGGCAGCCTGGACCTGATGCAGCGCTACATCGCCGCCGGCCGTAGCGATGAGATCGGCCGTTTCACCGACGCCGCCGTGTCCTCGGCCCATCGCGCCGCCGCCCTGACCCATCGCCTGCTGGCCTTCTCCCGGCGCCAGTCCCTGGACCGCCGGCCCCTGGACCCGAACCAGTTGGTCGCGTCCCTGGAAGACCTGTTCCGCCGTACCAAAGGCGCCCATATCGAACTCAAGGTGCAGCTGGGCAGCGATATCTGGCCGGTAAACACCGACGCCAGCCAACTGGAAAACGCCCTGCTCAACCTGGTGATCAACGCCCGCGATGCCATGCCTGATGGTGGGCTACTGAGCATCGAGACCGCCAACAGCTACCTTGACGGCACCGACATCACCACCCTGGAGCCGGTCAAGGCCGGCGACTACGTGATGCTCGGCGTGTGCGACAACGGCGCCGGCATGACCCCGAAAATCCTGGCCAAGGCCTTCGACCCCTTCTTTACCACCAAGCCCATCGGCCAGGGCACCGGCCTGGGATTGTCGATGATCTATGGTTTTGCCCAGCAATCGGGCGGCCACGTCACGATCCACAGTGAACCGGGCCGGGGCACCTGCGTGCGCCTGTACCTGCCGCGCCTGCATGGCACCGCCCTGGAAAAAGTCCCGCCGCAGGTCCCCGTGGAAGCCCCCCTGGCGCTGGACGGCGAAGCCGTGGTGGTGGTCGAGGACGATGCGGCGGTGCGTATGCTGGTGGTCAACCTGCTGGATGAATTGGGCTACACCGCCCACCAGGCGGCCGACGCACGCGCAGCCCTGCCACTGCTGGAGTCTGACCTGCGGGTGGACTTGCTGGTGACCGATGTCGGCCTGCCCGGCATGAACGGCCGGCAACTGGCGGAAATCGCCCGCCAGCACCGCCCTACACTCAGGGTGCTGTTCATGACCGGCTACGCCGAGACCGCCGCCGAGCGCCAGGGCTTTCTGGAGGACGGCATGGACATGGTGGCCAAGCCGTTTTCCATCGACCAGTTGGCCACGAAAATCCGCAGCATGATCGGCGTCAAAGGCCAAGTTGATGCATAATCCCGCGCCTTCAAGCCCGACCGTTGCAAGGTAACTGCCCGATGAAAGCCCAAGCCCGCCATATCCTGGTCAAGACCAGCGAAGAAGCCGAACAACTCAAGCAGCGTATTGCCAAGGGCGAAGCCTTTGATGTGCTGGCCAAGAAGTTCTCCATCTGCCCGTCCGGCAAGCGCGGCGGCGATCTGGGTGAAGTGCGGCCGGGGCAGATGGTCGGGGTGATTGATGCGGTGATTTTCAAGAAACCGCTGCGGGTGGTGCATGGGCCGATCAAGAGCAAGTTTGGGTATCACTTGGTGCAGGTGTTCTACCGCGACTAGAGCACCCTGATCGTTCCCACGCTCCGCGTGGGAACGATCAGTCCCTGGGAATCAGCGCACCCGGAATCTGGATCACCCGGCTGGCCAACCGATGCCCCGCCAAAGCCGCCTCTTGCGGTGAACCACCCCTGAGCCGACTGGCCAGATACGCCGCGCTGAACGAATCCCCCGCCGCCGTGGTGTCCACCACCTTTTCGACTACCTGCGCCGGCACCGCAAAACGCTCGCCGCCCTGGCGAATCAGGCAGTCATCCGCGCCGCGCTTGAGCACCACTTCCTCGATCCCTGGATAAGCGGCGAACACCTGCTCACTGTCGGCATAGCCAAACAGGGCACGCTCGTCGTCTTCGGTGAGCAAGGCCATATCCACCTGCGCCAACACCTGCTGATAGGCCTCACGAGCGGCTTCGACACTGGCCCACAGACGCGGCCGGTAGTTGTTGTCGAACACCACCCGGGCGCCACGCTGGCGGGCTTCCAGCAACGCGGCCAACAGGCGCACGCGCCCCACTTCGCCCAATACAGCCAGGGTGATACCGCTGAAATACAGCACGTCATAACACGGCAAGGCCGCCAGGACCGGCTCGGCCCCTGGCGTGGTGAAGCAATCGCGCACCGCCGCTTCGTTGCGCCAATAGAGGAATTTGCGCTCGCCGTTGGCATCGGTCTGGATGCAATACAGACCCGGCAGACGCCCCGGCAAGCGCTGGACCCGGTCCAGGCCAAGGCCTTCGGCGGCCCATTGCTGGCACATGGCATCGCTGAAACTGTCATCGCCCAGGGCGGTGACGTAATCCACCGTGCTGCTGGCCCCCAGCTCGCGGCGCAGGTAGACGGCGGTGTTCAGGGTGTCGCCACCGAAGCTCTGTTGCAGGCTGCCGTCGGCGCGGTGTTGTAGTTCGATCATGCATTCGCCGATCAGGGCGATGCGCGGGTGTGGGGTCATATTTGGATTCTCGGCTGGGTTTTGGGGCCTCATCCCAGGCCCGCCAGCTCCCACATTTGAATGTGTTCACAAATCCCAATGTGGGAGCTGGCTTGCCCGCGATGGCCGCGACGCGGTCTAGAAACAGGTGTGCAATGTCCCGATCACCTGCAACTGCTCATCCACCAAACACCCCACCTGCCACTTATCAAAGGTCAGGCACGGGTGCGAGGTGCCAAACGAGATGATGTCGCCAATACGCAGTTCAACCCCCGCCGCCACGCTCATGAAGGCGTGCTGGTCCATCACCGCCGTGACCTTGCAGGCACTCACGTCATCGCCCACCGCCGGCAGCACGCCGGCCTTGTAGCGCTTGAGGGGCACCGGCAGGCCGGCGTCGTAGGCCACGTCGCGCTTGCCCAGGGCGATCACTGCAAACCCCGGCTGCGGCAACGACTGCACATGGGCCCAGACTTCCAGGGCCGGGCGCAGGCCCTCCGTGAGGTCGCTGCGCCGGTCCAGCACGCAGCATTGCGCCTCCTTGTAGATGCCGTGGTCGTGGGCCACATAGCTGCCGGGGCGCAGCACGCTGAGGAAGCGCCCTTCGGCGTTTTGCGCGGCGAAAGACTCGGCGATCAGGTCATACCAGGCCGAACCCGACGCGGTGATGATCGGCTTGCCCAGGTCAAAGGCCCCGCTGTTCTGCATATCCACCGCCAGGCGCACCAGGGACGCAGCAAACTCGCGGATTCCGCTGATGGCATGCTCGCCGTGGATCACCCCTTCATAACCTTCGATCCCGGTAAGTGCCAGGGCCGGCTGGGCCTTGATTGCCCGCGCCAGGTCCAGCACCTCTTGCTCGCTGCGGCAACCGCAGCGGCCGCCGACCACGCCGTATTCGATCATCACGTTCAGGCGCAGGCCACGGGCGGCGAAGAATGCGCCCAGGTCAGCGACGTTGTCCGGGTGATCGACCAGGCAATGGAAGTCAAAGTCGGGGTCAGCCAGCAGCTCGGCGATCAGCGCCATGTTCGGCGCGCCCACCAGTTGGTTGGCCATCAATACCCGGCGCACGCCACCGGCATAGGCCGCGCGGGTCTGCACCGCGGTAGCCAGGGTGATGCCCCAGGCGCCCTGCGCCAACTGACGCTGAAACAGCGCCGGCATCATGCTGGTCTTGCCATGGGGCGCCAGTTGCGCGCCGCTGTTGCTGACAAAGTCCTGCATCCAGCGGATGTTGTGTTCCAGGGCCGCGCGGTGCAGCACCAGGGCGGGCAGGCTGACGTCGCGTACCAGGTGGGCACCGCTGGCGGCGGCGCCTTTTTCAACGGCATTGAAGGCAGACATGGGGTTACTCCGTTTCGCTATTCATTGATGCGACGGGCCAGGTTATTGGCGCTTTCGATCAGCACCCGGCGGTAGTCGTCGTAATTGTTCTTGGCGTCGGCCCGTGGGGCGACGATGCACAGGGTCGCAATGGCGACACCCTGGGCGTCACGCACCGGGGCGGCAAAGCAGTGGGTAAAGGTGTCGGCAACACTATCGAAGGAAAAGAAGCCATCGACGCTGGCCTGGCGGATCTGCCCGAGGAAGGTGTCCAGGGGTAAACGCTGGCCGTCCGGCAGGATAAAGTCGTCGTGGTCGATCAGGTCGATGATCTGCTGGTCGCTCAAATGCCCCAGCAACAGGCGCCCGGACGCAGTCCAGGGGATGGGCGCGTTTTCACCGATATCCGAAGAAATCCGGAAGTGCCGCTCGCCCTCGCGCATCAGCGCCACCGTGTACTTGCGCCCGTTGAGCAGGCACATCTGCGCCGTCTCGTGGGTTTGGCTGACGATCTCCTGCAAGGCGTGATCGGCCTCGCGGGTCAGGTCGAAATGGCGCAAGTGGGCCTGGCCGAGGAAGTACAGCTGACGGCCCAGGTACACGTGCCCATCCTTGCCCACGGTTTCGAGAATCCGCCGCTCCAGCAGGGAGGCGACCAGTTCATAGACCGTGGACTTGGGGCTGCCAATGCCACTGGCAATATCATTGGGGCGCAGGGGCTGGCCGACTTCCTTGAGAAAATCGAGGATATCGAACGCTCGGTCCAGGCCTTTTGCGCGGCGCTTGATGGTGTCTTCGGTCATGGCGGTCTTCATCAGCGTAAGAGGTCCATGTAAGAGTCGCTTTGTGTGGGAGCGGGCTTGCTCGCGAAAGCGGCGTGCCAGCCAACAAATCTGGCACTGATACACCGCTTTCGCGAGCAAGCCCGCTCCCACCCGAATTCACTCTCACATTGAATTTTTAGTGGTCTTGAGATCGGGCATTTAGCCTTTTTTCTTGTAGGCCACGCAATCAATCTCAACCTTGCAATCGACCATCATATTCGCCTGCACACAGGCCCGCGCCGGGGCGTGTTCGGGGGTGAAGTATTCGCCAAAGACTTTGTTGAAACTCCAGAAATCCCGTGGGTCTTCCAGCCATACGCCGACCCGGACCACGTCTTCAAGCGCGTAGCCGGCCTCTTCAAGGATCGCCACCACGTTCTTCATGGTCTGGTGGGTCTGCTCGACAATCCCGCCGTTGATAATCTCGCCCTCCACCGCCGGCACCTGGCCCGACACGTACAACCAGCCATCAGCCTCCACTGCACGGGCAAATGGGCGGGGTTGGCCACCGCCGGCAGTGCTGCCGGCGCCGTAACGAGTAATGCTCATAAAGTTGCTCCTTGATTAAAAACGAATATTTTTCAGAAATTCCGCCAGGCGTGGCGATTGCGGGCGCTCAAAGACCGCTTTGGGCGGGCCCTGCTCTTCAATCCGCCCCTGGTTCATAAACACGATGTTGTCCGAAACCTCGTAGGCAAAGCGCATTTCGTGGGTCACCAGCAACATGGTCATGCCCTCTTGCGCCAGGCCCTTGATCACACTGAGCACCTCGCCGACCAACTCCGGGTCCAGCGCTGAGGTCACTTCGTCGAACAGCATCAGACTGGGGTTCATTGCAATCGCCCGGGCAATCGCCACCCGCTGTTGCTGGCCGCCGGACAACTGACCGGGGAAGTGGTTGCGCCGTTCCAGCAGGCCGACGCGCTCCAGCCATTTTTCCGCGAGGGCTACCGCCTCGTCCTTGCCCATATGCTTGACCTTGAGCAGGCCCAGGGTGATGTTCTGCAACGCCGTCAGATGGGGGAACAGGTTGAATTGCTGGAACGCCATGCCAGTCATGGCGCGGTGTTGGGCAATGAGTTTTTCCGGGTGACGCACGCGCTTGCCGGCAACATCGGCATAGCCAATGGACTCGCCGTCGAGGGTGATCTGCCCGCCCTGGAACTCTTCCAGCAGGTTGACGCAGCGCAGTAGCGTGGTCTTGCCCGAGCCGCTGGAGCCGATCAAGGTCACCACGTTGCCGCGCTGCAGCGACAGGTCAACGCCCTTGAGGACTTCCACCGCACCGTATTGCTTGCGCAGGCCGCTGATGTTGAGCAATGGTTGATTCATGGCAAGGCCACCCGCTTTTCAATGTAGCGCCCGAATAACTCGATGGCGTAGTTGATGACAAAGAACAGAAAGCCGGCAAACAGGTAGAACTCCAGGGTCATAAAGGTCCGGGCGATCACTTGCTGGGTGCTCAACAGCAACTCGGCAACACCAATCACCGACAGCAGGGTCGAGGCCTTGACGATCTCGGTGGAGGAATTGACCCAGGTCGGCAAAATCTGCCGCAGTGCCTGGGGCAGCAACACATAGCCCAGGGACTGATAGAAGGTCAGGCCGATGGCCTTGCCCGCTTCCAGTTGCCCACGGGGAATGGCTTGCAACGCACCGCGCACAATCTCGGCGACATGAGAGCCGCAAAACAGCGTGAGGCCCAGGGCACCGGCCTGGAACGCACTGATCTGCCAACCCAGCGCCGGGGCCATGTAGAAGCAGGCCAGTACCAGCACAAACACCGGGGTGCCACGGATCAGGTCAACGTACAGACGAAACGGCGCGCGCATCCAGAACTTGCCGTAGGTCAGCACCAACCCGGCGACGATGCCGATCAGGGTGCCGAAGATAATCGCCAGCACCGAGCAATACACGCTGGTCTGGAACCCTGCCCACAGGGTTGCCCGGGCGATCCACAACTCATGCAGCCAATACATGGAAAACCCCTCTTATCGACGAATCGCCAGGCGCTGCTCCAGGTAACGCAGCAGCATGGCGATGAGGTAGCAGGCCGCCACGTAGAGCGCGGTCGTCACCAGCCAGGTTTCAATCACCCGGTAGCTTTCGACGTTGATCTTGCGGGCGTAATAGGTCAGTTCCGGCACGGCAATCGCCGCCGCCAGAGAGGTGTCCTTGAACAGCGAGATAAAGTTGTTCGACAGCGCCGGCAGCACGTTGCGCAGCATCACCGGCACCGTGATGTAGGCGCGGATCTGCCACTCCCCCAGGCCAATCGCCAGGCCGGCTTCGCGCAGGCCCTTGGGAATATTCAACAGGCCGGCACGGAACACTTCGGTCAAGTAGGCCCCGGCGTACAACGACAGGGTGATGATGAACGAGGGGATCTTGTCCAGGCGGATGCCCAGGCTGGGCAAGGCAAAGTAGATCAACAGGATCAGCACCAGGATCGGCGTGTTGCGCACCACCGTCACATACACCGAGGCCAGAATCCGCAGCGCACGGTGCCTGGACAGCATGGCAAAAGCCATCAAAAGGCCGATCACGCAGCCGATGGCAATCGACAGCAAGGCCAGTTGCAGGCCCAGGCCGAGGCCCGCCAGCAAGGTGTCGAAATCGCGCCAGACTGCGGCAAAATTCAGCTGATAGTTCATGGTCGGCACTACCTTGATTGGGGCGCCCGCTGCGACGCCCCGCGCTCAACAATCATTTGAATTCCACCGGAAAACCAATCGCCGGGGTCGGCAGATCA
This sequence comes from Pseudomonas sp. FP818, assembly GCF_030687335.1. NCBI lineage: Bacteria > Pseudomonadati > Pseudomonadota > Gammaproteobacteria > Pseudomonadales > Pseudomonadaceae > Pseudomonas > Pseudomonas sp. FP818. The sequence continues at coordinate 3,361,387 of NZ_CP117427.1, forward strand.
ACGCCAAACCACTGCTTGAACGAGGCTGCATAGGTCGGAAACTCGACGCCGGTCATCGCCTCGTGCAGGGCGGTGTTGACGAAGTTCAGCCAGTCCTGATCGCCACGTTTGACCGCGCACGCATAGGTTTGCGGGCTCCAGGCGTAGCTCGGGCTGCGGTAGCGGCCGGGGTTCTGCACCATCAGGTACTTGACCGAGGACTGGTCGGTGGCCGCCGCGTCGGCACGCCCGGAGTTCACCGCCTGGTACATCAGGTCGACGCTGTCGTATTGATCCACCTTGGCCTTGGGCAGCGCCTGGTGCACCAGCTCTTCGGCGTAGACGTTTTGCAGCACCGCCACAGTGACGTCATCCCCCGCTGCCTGCAGGTCTTCGATTTGCTGGTATTTGCTGTTGGCCGGCAACAACAGGCCCACACCTTCGCGGTAGTACGGCAGGGTGAACGCCACCTGCTGCGCGCGGCTGGCGGTGACGGTGATGAACTGGCAGCTCATATCGACTTTTTTGGTCAACAGGTTGGGAATCCGCGCATCGGACGACTGCACCACAAACTCGACCTTGCTCGGGTCGTTGAACAGGCCTTTGGCGACGATGCGCCCGATATCAATATCAAACCCCTGCAACTTGCCATCCGCTCCCTGGAAGTGCCACGGCGCATTGGTACTGCCTGTACCGACGAGCAGATGCCCACGTTTGAGCACTTCATCGAGCTTGCTGTCCGCCTGCACTTGGCTGGCGAGGCAAGCCGATGCGGCGAAGAGAAAAACACAGGCTTTAAACACGGAAGGTCGGCGATGCATGGCAAGCACTCCAGAAGTTGTGTATTCCGCTATACCGGAATCAGGTATGTAACAACGGAATGGACAGCAGAAAGTGTGCCACAGCCAGCAGCAGAAGCCTATTGAAGCGCGCAAGTGTTTTTAAATCAGAGAGATAAGAAGGCACCGACGAATCACCGCGCCGCCAGCGCCGGCAGACACACTGCTACCGTGCGCCACAATCCGTTGCGGTCCATCCCATTTGGGTGCGTTACCTGTGAATTCTCACAGTAGACCGTCCGGCCCACCCGACTTAGGGTTTGGCCAAGTGCCTACAAGGAGACTGTCATGGGACCGATCAACACGGTGATCGACGACGCACAGGCGTATAGACGTGCGCTGCAGACGCCCCGCACGGTGTTTATGCTGTTTGTATCGCCCCAGTGCGCGGCGTGCGGCGCGGCCAAGCCACTGTTCAGCAAAGTGGCCGGTCGCTATCGACGCCAGGCGGCGCTTTATGTACTGGACACCAGCCAGACCCCACGGCATCCCGAGGTGACCGGCACGCCGACGCTGCTGATCTTGAAAAACGGCAGGCTGGTAGAGAAGCTCAAGGGGTTCGGCCCCTGGGAGACCCAGGAGCAGACCCTGAAAAGAACCTTCGAGCGGCACACCCGGGGTGTGCCGACCAAACGGGCAAAGCCCCGTTAACCCAGCGCGACAGGGATCAGCAGTACCTGCGTCACCCGCCGCTCCTCCACCGCCGCCACGGTCAGGCGCCAGCCTTCGTATTCCAGGCTGTCACCGACCACTGGCAGGCGATCCAACAGGCTCATGACCAGGCCGGCGAGGGTCTGGTAATCCTCGGTGGCCACAGCCTTGAACCCGGTGCGCTGGCGAATCAGGTTCAGGTTCAACGCACCATTGGCGCGATAACCGCCCTGCTCTTCGACGATGTCCGGACCTTCGACTTCACTGGCATCGGGCAACTCACCGGCGATGGACTCAAGGATGTCGGTCATGCTCAACACCCCCATGAAATCGCCAAATTCGTTGATCACAAAGGCAATGTGCGTCGACTCCTGGCGCATCTGCTCCAGGGCGTTGAGGATCGAGAAGCTGTCCAGCAGGTTGATCGCCCGCCGCGCCAGGTGTTCCAGGTTCGGCTCATTGCCGGCCAGGTACTCCTTGAGCAACTCCTTCTTATGCACGAAGCCCAGGGGCTCATCCACCGCGCCGTTACGGATCAACGGCAAGCGCGAGTAGGACGAGTGCATCAGTTTCAGGCGGATCGTCTCAGGGTCGTCGGCCAAGTCGATGTAGTCGACATTCGCCCGCGGGGTCATCAAGGTGCGGATCGGCCGCTCGGCCAGTTGCAGCACACCACTGATCATGATCCGTTCGCGACGGTCGAACAGCGGGCCTTGATGGTCCTGCGAGTCGCCCAACAGGTCCGTAACGTCCTCACCCACTTCTTCCACCGCCAGGCTGCGACCGCCCAGCAGACGCATCACCGCATGAGCAGTGCGCTCACGGATCGGCCGCAGGCCTTGCGCCGACTTCTTGCGGCGCGCCCGGGCGATCTGGTTGAACACCTCGATCAGGATCGAGAAGCCGATGGCCGCGTACAGGTAGCCTTTCGGGATGTGGAAGCCCAGACCTTCGGCGGTCAGGGCGAAACCGATCATCATCAAGAAGCCCAGGCACAGCATGATCACCGTCGGGTGCGCATTGACGAAGCGAGTCAGCGGCTTGCTGGCCACGATCATTACGCCGATGGACACGATTACCGCGATCATCATCACCGCCAGCTCGTCAACCATGCCGACCGCAGTAATCACCGCGTCGAGGGAGAACACAGCGTCCAGCACCACGATCTGCGCCACAATCGGCCAGAACATCGCGTAGGCGGCATTGCCGGTGCGCTCGGTGACATGCCCTTCGAGCCGCTCATGCAACTCCATGGTGGCCTTGAACAACAGGAACACACCACCAAACAGCATGATCAGGTCACGTCCGGAGAAGCTCTTGTCGAACACCTCGAACAACGGCTGGGTCAGGGTCACCAACCAGGAAATACTCGCCAACAGGCCCAGGCGCATGATCAACGCCAGGGACAGGCCGATCAACCGCGCACGGTCACGCTGCTCCGGTGGCAGCTTGTCCGCCAGGATCGCGATAAACACCAGGTTGTCTATACCCAGTACCAGTTCCAACACAATCAAGGTCAACAGGCCGAGCCAGGCCGTTGGATCCGCTAACCATTCCATATAGAAGTCTCTGTCTCTTTATTGATTTTCAGAATGCCGGGCACAACAAAACGCGGTCCGATGACCGGGAAAAGGTTAGCAGCCTAAATAGAGGATGTTTCAGCGGGAACGTCGGCAGTAGCGGTCTTGGAGAAAGACGACTGGGGGGCTCCGAGAGGGTGTTCATGCAAATCCTGCAGTGAGAAAAGGACGTTAATCCTACATGAAAAATACAAATTCCCTACAATTTAAAACCATTACAAGATCTGTAAAAGCCGCCCCTCGAAAGCCTGTGCCGTGGTCTTGCGTGGTGGCTTGTGTGGGAGCTGGCTTGCCTGCGATGCAGGCACCTCGGTGTATCAGTTAGATCGAGGCGATGCTATCGCAGGCAAGCCAGCTCCCACACAAGCCAGCCCCCCCCACACGCCAGTGCCCATATTTTGAGAGGCGACAGGTCAGGTTTTGCGGGTAGCGTCGTCCAGCGCCAGGATGGTGTGGGCATTGGTTACCGTGGTCGCCAGCGTATTGATCACCCCCGAGCGCAACGCCCCCAGGGTCGCCGCCGCCTTGGTGTTTTCACTGGCAATCGCCACCACATCGGGAATGCGGAATAACTCCTGCACCGTCAAGCCGATCACCCGCCCCTGGATGGCGTTGACCGCCGGCTGGCCATGAATGTCGATAAAGTCGTAACCCATCATGTCACCCACCGTGCCGGACAAGCGCGCCTGGGCGATTTCCTGGGGTGAGAACCAGCCCATGCGCACCATATTGCTGTTCTCGCTCATGTCGCCGATGCCGATCAGCGCCATATCGGCGCGCCGTGCGCGGTCGAGGGTGGAGCGTACGGTGTCGTTGCTGATCAACACGCTGCGCAGTTCCGGGTTGGCCACCAGCGCCGGGGCGTACAGGCTTTCGCTCTCGCCGCCAAAACGCAGGGCCAGGCGTCGGCAGATATGGTCGGGGTTCATGTATTCGCCCGCCTTGAGCGAACCGCCAATGGCGCAGACAAATGTGCAGTTGCGCGTCACCGGCAAAAACACGTTATCGGCTACCGCCCCCACATTGCGCCCCATGCCCACAGCGACAATCATGCCGTCGCCCAGGGTCTTGTTCAGGTAGTTGGCCACCAGGCTGGCCACGGCGGAGCGCTGGGTGTCGGCGTCACTGTGATCGACCGCGATCAACGCACGGTCCAGCTGGAAGCGCTCCACCAACGCCTGTTCCAATTCGTTGTTCATCGCCGGATGCTGCAGTACCCGCACCTCGACAATCCCTTCATCGCGCGCACGCTTGAGCAGCCGGCTGACTTTGGCCCGGGACAGGTCAAAGCGCTTGGCGATGGCTTCCTGAGTGACGTTCTCAAGGTAATAGAGCATCGCCACTTCGGTCATCAGATCGATATCGCTGGCGGTGCGCAGGGTACTGTCACTCATGGGGACGGGCTTCCGTTTCGGCGTCAAAGGCGCATTCTCCCGACTCTTGCCCCGCTACGTCCACTACTGATGCCCATCACGCTCAATGGCGTTGATGCGCTCGACCTTGGCCCCGGAACGCGCCGCCTCGAACTCCGAGGCCAGAAACGCGGTGACGATGCTCTTGGCCAGCTCCGCCCCCACCACCCGTGCACCGATGGACAGGATCTGCGCATCGTTGCTCTTGCGCGCCCGCTCCGCCGAATAGGTGTCATGGGCCTGAGCCGCGCGAATACCCAAGACTTTATTGGCCGAGATGGCCATGCCGATGCCCGTGCCACACACCAGCACTCCCAGGCGCTGCTGCCCGCCGTTGATGGCCGTGGCCACCGCCAGCGCAATATCCGGGTACAGCACCGGCGCCGTGGAATGGGTACCAAAGTCGGTCACCGGATACCCCAGCGTCTCGATATGGCGCTTCAACAGCTCCTTGAGCTCAAAACCCGCTTCGTCACATCCGATAGCCACCGGAAAAGGTGTGTTCATGGCATTAGGCTCCGCTGCCGTGGTGAAACTTAAGACCGATCATATGATCACTCAGTGAAATTTCGATCAGGCATTTCTCGGATATTCCCTCGCAACTGTCAAGCACGTTTTAACTGACCTTCCAGTCAAACCCCTCTAAAACGCCAAACATTAAGAAATTGCCGGCGATTACAAGTTTCCAGTGAAAGAGATTGACTGATCAGAATTTCATTTGGTACACATATGATCACGCAGCAACACGACTGTGTACCTAATAAGAATTCACAGCACGAGGACACGCCGATGGCCACGCCATTACTGCTCCAGGCTGAACACGTCGCCAAGGCCTACGCCGGCATCCCTGCCCTGCGTGACGGCCGCCTCTCGCTGCGGGCCGGTAGCGTGCACGCCCTGTGCGGCGGCAATGGCGCGGGCAAATCCACCTTCCTCAGTATCTTGATGGGCATCACCCAGCGTGATGCCGGCAACATCCTGCTCAATGGCGCTCCCGTACATTTCAATCGTCCCAGCGAAGCGCTGGCGGCGGGGGTCGCGATGATCACCCAGGAGCTGGAACCGATCCCCTACATGAGCGTCGCCGAAAACATCTGGCTGGGCCGCGAACCACGGCGCGCCGGCTGCATCGTCGACAGCAAGGAACTGCACCGGCGTACCCGCGAGCTCCTGGAAAGCCTGGAGTTCGAGGTCGACGCCAGCGCCCCCATGCATCGCCTGAGCGTGGCGCAGATCCAACTGGTGGAGATCGCCAAGGCGTTCAGCCATGACTGCCAGGTGATGATCATGGACGAGCCCACGTCCGCCATCGGCGAGCGCGAAGCCGAAACCCTGTTCAAGGCCATCCGCCGCCTCACCGCCCGTGGCGCCGGGATCGTGTATGTGTCCCATCGCCTCAGCGAGCTTGCGCAGATAGCCGACGACTACAGCATCTTCCGCGATGGCGCCTTCGTCGAAAGCGGGCGCATGGCCGATATCGACCGCGCCCACCTGGTGCGCGGCATCGTCGGCCAGGAATTGACGCGCATCGACCACAAGGTCGGCCGCGAAAGCGCCGCCGACTGCTGCCTGGACGTCCAGGGCCTGAGCCGCAGCGGCGAGTTCCAGGACATCAGCCTGCAAGTGCGCCAGGGCGAAATCCTCGGCATCTACGGGCTGATGGGCTCGGGGCGCAGCGAGTTCCTCAACTGCATCTATGGCCTGACCACCCCGGACGCTGGCAGCGTCACCCTGCAAGGCAAGCCGATGCCCATCGGCCTGCCCAAGGCGACCATCCGCGCCGGCATGTCCCTGGTCACCGAAGACCGCAAGGAAAGCGGCCTGGTACTCAGCTCCAGCATCCTCTCGAACATCGCGCTGTCGGCGTACAAGCAACTGTCGAGTTGGTCGTTGATCAATGCGCGCAAGGAAACCCAACTGGCCGAGGACATGGTCAAGCGCCTGCAGATCAAGACCACCTCCCTCGATCTGCCAGTGGCGTCCATGAGCGGCGGCAACCAGCAAAAGGTAGTGCTCGCCAAATGCCTGTCGACCCAACCGGTGTGCCTGCTGTGCGATGAACCGACCCGGGGCATCGACGAAGGTGCCAAGCAGGAGATCTATCACTTGCTCGACCAGTTCGTGCGCGCCGGTGGCGCGGCCATCGTGGTGTCGTCCGAAGCCCCGGAACTGCTGCACCTGAGTGACCGTATCGCGGTCTTCAAGGGCGGCCGGCTGGTGACTATCAGCAGCGACACCGCTCTTTCCCAGGAAGCCTTGTTGAGTCTTGCCTCATGAATGCCAAAACCCTTGCCACGCCACTGACCCCCCCCGCGCGCAGCCGTCTGCGCCTTTCCCTCGACCGCTTTGGCCTGCCACTGGTGTTTATCCTGCTGTGCGTGGTCATGGCGTTTTCCAGCGAATACTTCATGACCTGGCGCAACTGGATGGACATCCTGCGCCAGACCTCGATCAACGGCATCCTGGCAGTGGGCATGACCTACGTGATCCTGACCAAGGGCATCGACCTGTCGGTAGGTTCGATCCTCGCCTTCGCCGGGCTGTGCAGCGCCCTGGTCGCGACCCAGGGCTACGGACTGCTCGCCGCCGTCAGTGCCGGGATGTTCGCCGGAGCGATGCTGGGGATGGTCAACGGCTTCATGGTGGCCAATCTGTCGATCCCGCCTTTTGTTGCCACGCTGGGCATGCTGAGTGTGGCCCGGGGCATGACCTTTATCCTCAACGATGGCAGCCCGGTCACCGACCTGCCGGACGCCTACCTGGCCCTGGGCATTGGCAAGCTCGGGCCGATTGGCATACCGGTCATTATCTTTGCGGTGGTCGCGCTGATCTTCTGGATGGTGCTGCGCTACACCACCTACGGGCGCTATGTGTACGCGGTGGGCGGCAACGAAAAAAGCGCACGCACCTCGGGGATCGGTGTGCGCAAGGTGACGTTCTCGGTGTACGTGGTCTCGGGCTTGCTCGCCGGCCTGGCGGGCGTGGTGCTGTCCGCGCGCACCACCTCCGCCCTGCCCCAGGCCGGTATGTCCTATGAGCTGGATGCGATTGCCGCCGTGGTGATCGGCGGCACCAGCCTGTCCGGCGGCGTCGGCACCATCGTCGGCACGCTGTTCGGCGCCCTGCTGATCGGGGTGATCAACAACGGCCTGAACCTGCTTGGCGTGTCCTCCTATTACCAGCAGGTCGCCAAGGGCTTGATCATCGTACTCGCGGTGTTGATTGACGTGTGGCGCAAGAAAAAACGCTAGTCGCTTTTGCTCTGAACCGAACTGAACGACCACAACAATAAACGGGGTTCTCATTATGAAATTCGCTACATCGTTTGCCGCCGTGGCGGCCCTCTCCCTGCTCGCCAGCAGCATCACCCTGGCCGCCGATGGCAAGACCTACAAAATCGGCGCCGCCGTATACGGGCTCAAGGGCCAGTTCATGCAGAACTGGGTGCGCGAGCTGAAGGAGCATCCGGCGGTCAAGGATGGCACCGTGCAGTTGACCGTCTTCGACGGCAACTATGACGCACTGACCCAGAACAACCAGATCGAAAACATGGTCACCCAGCGCTACGACGCGATCCTCTTCGTGCCCATCGACACCAAGGCCGGTGTCGGCACGGTGAAGCAGGCAATGTCCAACGATGTGGTAGTGATCGCCTCCAACACCAAGGTCGCCGACGCCAGCGTGCCGTACGTGGGCAACGACGATGTCGAGGGTGGTCGCCTGCAGGCCCAGGCCATGGTCGACAAACTCCAGGGCAAGGGCAATGTGGTGATCATCCAGGGCCCGATTGGCCAGTCGGCGCAGATCGACCGGGAAAAAGGCGAGCTGGAAGTGCTGGGCAAACACCCCGGGATCAAGATCATCGAGAAGAAGACTGCCAACTGGGACCGCGCCCAGGCCCTGACCCTGACTGAAGACTGGCTGAACGCCCACCCCAAGGGCATCAACGGGGTGATCGCGCAAAACGACGACATGGCCCTCGGCGCCGTGCAGGCCCTCAAGTCCCATGGACTGACCTCCAAGGAGGTGCCTGTCACCTCCATCGACGGCATGCCGGACGCGATTCAGGCAGCGAAACGAGATGAAGTCACCACCTTCCTGCAAGACGCCCAGGCCCAGTCCCAGGGCGCACTGGACGTAGCCCTGCGGCAACTGGCGGGCGAAGACTACAAGCCCAAGTCGGTGATTTGGGAGCGCTATGCCAAGGACGTGAAATGGGCCGACGGCACCGCGAAGAACTACATCCTGCCGTGGGTGCCGGTCACCAATGCCAATGCGGATGCGCTGTACCAGCAGGTCAGCGGCACTAAATAGCAACGCGGTCAATGTGGAAGCTGGCTTGCCTGCGATTGCCTCACCTCGGAATCCCTGACAGACCGAGATGCGCGCATCGCAGGCAAGCCAGCTCCCACATCCGATCTCCACTGTTTTTGAGAATGGAGTTAAACCAATGTCTGGATTCTGGAACCAAGCCTTCGACCTCAGCGGCCGCTGCGCCGTGATCACCGGTGGGGCTGCGGGGATTGGTCTGGCATGTGCCAGCCTGCTGGTGGAGCGTGGCGCGCGCGTGGCGCTGCTCGACCGCGATCCGGCCGTGGTAGAAGTAGCCGCCAGCCTCGGCGCCGGGCATCTTGGCCTGGCCGTCGACCTGCGCCAGCTCGATCAGGTGCAGAGCAGCATCGACTACGTGTTCGCGCACTTCAAACGTCTGGATTATCTGATCAACAGCGCCGGCGTGGTGATGCTGGACAAGGCCATCGACGTCAGCGAAAACGCCTGGGACATCACCCTGGATATCAACCTCAAGGCCAGTTTTTTCGTGGCCCAGGCCTGCGCCCGGCACATGCTCGCCCAGGGCAGCGGGCGCATCGTCAACCTGGCGTCCCAGGCGGCGGTGATCGGCCTGGATCGGCATGTGGCCTATTGCGCGAGCAAGGCCGCGATTGTCGGCATGACCAAGGTCCTGGCCATGGAATGGGCGCCGCACATTAATGTAAATGCCATCTCCCCCACCATCGTCGAGACCGCCCTGGGCAAAAAAGCCTGGGCCGGCGAAGTGGGCGAACGGGCCAAATTGCAGATCCCGGCGGGCCGTTTTGCCCAGCCGGATGAAATCGCCGGGCTGGCGTTGTACCTGCTCAGCGACGCAGCCCAGATGATCACCGGCGCCAATATGGTGATCGACGGCGGCTACAGCATTCAGTAATCCTTCTATTCGTCGTGAGGTTTGTCATGTCCATCGCTACCGAACGTACCGCCGAACAACTCCACCCAGTGATCCCCAAGACCATGCAGGCCGTGGTCTGCCATGGCCCGGAAGACTATCGCCTGGAAACCGTCGATGTACCGACGCCAGGCCCCGACGAGATCCTGACCAAGGTCGAGCTGTGCGGCATCTGCATGGGCGATATCAAGACCTATCGCGGCGCGCCGTCGTTCTGGGGCGACGCCGAGCAGCCGCGCTACGTCAAGCCGCCGATGATTCCCGGGCATGAGTTTGTGTGCCGCGTGGTCGCCCTGGGCCCAGGCGCTGAAAAGCGCGGGGTGAAGGTCGGCGACCGGGTGATTTCCGAGCAGATCGTGCCCTGCTGGGGCTGCCGTTTCTGCAACCACGGCCAGTACTGGATGTGCCAGAAGCACGACCTCTATGGCTTCCAGAACAACGTACAGGGCGCCATGGCCCAGTACATGATTTTCACCAAGGAAGGCATCATCCACCAGGTGCCGGACTCCATCGCGCCGGACGAAGCGATCCTGATCGAGCCGCTGGCCTGCTCGCTGCACGCGGCGGAACGGGCCAATGTGGATTTCGACGATGTGGTGGTCGTGGCCGGCGCCGGCACCCTCGGCCTGGGGATCATCGGCGCGGTGCGCATGCGCAACCCCAAACGCCTGATCGTGCTCGACATGAAACCCGAACGCGCCGAACTGGCCCTGCGCATGGGCGCCGACGAAGTCTGGAACCCGGCCGAAGTTGATGTACTGGCGAAAATCCGCGAAATCACCGACGGCTATGGCTGCGATATCTATATCGAAGCCACCGGACACCACAAAGCGGTGAACCAGGGCCTGGCGATGCTGCGCAAGCTGGGGCGTTTCGTCGAATTCAGCGTGTTCAACGACGAGGCCACGGTAGATTGGTCGATCATCGGCGACCGCAAGGAGCTGGACGTACTCGGCTCGCACCTGGGCCCGTACATGTACCCACGGGCCATCGACTTTATCGGCAAGCGCAAGATCGACATGCGCGACGTGGTGACCCACAAGTTTGCGCTGGCGGATTTCAAGGAGGCGTTTGCGGTAATGGAGCGCGGGGACAAGTCCTTGAAGGTCGTGCTCGAGCCCTGAACCCAACACATATCCAAATGTGGGAGCGGGCCTGCCCGCTCCCACACTTGAACGACTGCGCCCAAGACAACAAGAACAGGAACCCGCGTTATGAATCGAGTCATCAACGATCCGGACCAAGTGGTCGAGGACATGCTGCGCGGCATTCTGGTCGCCCATCCCGAACTGACCCAATGCGATAGCAACCCCCGCGTGATCAGCAAGGCCAAGCCCTCCGGCCCAGGCCGCGTGGGCATCGTCACCGGCGGCGGTTCCGGCCATGAGCCGGCGTTTCTCGGCTACGTCGGCCCCGGCCTGGTGGACGCGGTGGCCGTCGGCGAAATTTTCTCGTCGCCCACCGCCAAGAGTTTTCTTCGACGCGTTTCGTGTCGCCGATCACGGCGCCGGCGTGGCCTGTCTGTACGGCAACTATGCCGGCGACAATATGAACGTGAAGCTGGCGATGAAAATGGCCGCCAGCAAGGACATGCAGATCCGCACCGTGGTCGCCAACGATGACGTGGCGTCGGCGCCCAAGGCCGATATCGCCAAGCGCCGCGGGGTCGCCGGGGAAATCTTCATGTGGAAGATCGGCGGGGCCGCCGCCGCGCAGCACTATGACCTGGATGGAGTGATCCGCGTCGCACAGAAGGCGGTCGATCACTGCCGCTCCATCGGCATCGGCCTGACGCCTTGCACCATTGCCGCGGTGGGCAAGCCGAACTTCCAGATCCCGGACGGCCAGATGGAGTTGGGTATCGGCCACCACGGCGAACCCGGGGATCGAGGTGATCCCGATCGAGTCTGCAGCGGCCATGGCTGAACGCATGCTGGCACCGATTCTCGCCGACCGCGATTTCAGCCAGGATGACAGCGTGGTGGTGCTGGTCTCGGGCCTGGGCGCGACGCCGGTGATGGAGCTGTACATCTTCTACGCCGAAGTCGAAAGCCAGCTCAAGGCCAAGGGCCTGAAGATCCATCGCTGCTACGTCGGCAACTACTTCACTTCTCTGGAAATGATGGGCGTGACCCTGACCCTGCTGGGCCTGGATGCCGAACTGAAAACCCTGATCGACCAACCTTGCCGCTCCATCGGCATGACCCAGGCGGAATAGACCATGAGCCAGCATTTTTCTACCCACGACGGCAGTGCGATTGTCACCGACCTGGTCAGCGTGATCGTCGCCAACCGTGAATACCTCAGCGAAGTCGATGGCGCGATTGGCGATGGCGACCACGGCATCAACATGGCCAAGGGCTTCGCTCATTGCGGCCGCACCCTCGAAGGCCGGCAACTGACCCTGGCCGAGGCCCTGGATGAACTGACCCTGAGCCTGATGGAAGGCATCGGCGGCTCCATGGGCCCGCTGTATGGCAGCCTGTTTATCGGCATGGCCGATGAAGTGCGCGGCAGCGAAAATATCGACGCCGCGACCTTCGCCCATCTACTGCGCGGCGGCCTCACCTCCCTGCAGGACATCACCGAAGCCGGCGTCGGCGATAAGTGCCTGATGGACACCCTGATCCCGGCGGTGGAGGCGTTTGAGCAGGCACAGGCAGCGGGTGCGTCCTTCAGCGACGCCCTGGACGCGATGAAAAGCGCCGCCTCCCAGGGCCGCGACTCGACCAAGGACCTGGTGGCCAAGATCGGCCGGGCCAGCCGTTTGGGCGAACGCTCGCTGGGGGTGCTGGATGCGGGGGCGGTGTCCTGCTGCCTGATCCTCACGCAGCTGGCAGACTCGATACAGCCCCGCCTGACCCGGTAGGGACCAGTTGCTACGGGGTGGGGTTGTGTTTGATGTGCTGGATATACCGCGCCACCGCCGGGGCTTTTTCAAAGCGCCGGTAGATCAGCGACAGCCACGACGACGCATCGCTGCCCTGGAGGGTGCGGTAGTGCACACCCGGCAAGCTGACATGCCCCACCACCGACTCCGGCACCACCGCCACGCCCTGCCCCAGGGACACCAGGGCAATCACCGCCACCAGGCCTCCCGGCTGCGGCCCCAGGCGCGGGGCGTACCCGCCTTGCGCGGCCACCTGCAAGGTACCGCTGATTTGCTCGGGCAGGATGAAGGTCTCGTTCTGCAAATGCTCGCAGGTGATCGCCTTCAAGCCCAGCAGCCACGAGCCCTGTGGCAGCGCCAGGACAAAACCCTCACTGCCCAGGCGTAGCGCCTCCACGCCGTCGGGCAGGGTCATGGGTGAGCGAATGTAGCCAATGTCGTAGCGCCCTTCGGCCACCAGCCCCGGCAACAAGGCCATGGGGCTTTCCCGCACGCTGAGGCTGACATCGGCAAACTCCGCACAAAACCCCTGCACCTGGCGTTGCAACACGCCGGAATACACCGCCGACGCCACATAGCCCAACTCGATATGGCCGATCTCGCCACGCCCGGCGCGCTGGGCATTGCGCTGGGCGAACTCGAATTGGCGCACGGTGGCTTCAGCTTCACCCAGCAACGCACTGCCCGCCTCGGTCAGGCTGACATCCCGCTGACGCCGGATAAACAGGCGGGTACCCAGGGCGCGCTCCATATCCTGGATCTGTCGGCTCAAGGTGGGTGGGGCAATATCCAGTTGCTCGGCGGCCCGCGTGAAGTTGCGGTGCCGGGCAACGGCCAGGAAGTAGCGGAAATGACGTATTTCCATCGCAGGATTAGCTCAAAGGTAATGATGTGCTTCACCTCGGCTAACAGAATCACTGGGCGCCGACGATAAGCTCACAGGACACCCACAGTAGAGAGTCCACCTGATGCCCGTCAAATCCGTCTTGCCTGTTGCCTGCCAGGTAATCCTGCCATGAGCCGGGTCAGCCCCCGCCTTACCCTGTTGACCGCCTCCGGGGTCTGTTCGTTGATTGTCCTCGACACCAACATCGTCGCCGTGACCCTGCCGACCATTGCTCGCGACCTGGGCGCCAATTTCGCCGATATCGAATGGGTAGTCAGCGCCTATATGCTGGCATTCGCCGCCCTGCTGCTGCCAGCCGGGAGCATTGCCGACCGCTTCGGCCGCAAGAAAACCCTGGTGTGGGGCCTGGGGATTTTTATTCTCGCCTCCCTGGGCTGTGGCGCCGCGCCCAGCGTGCTGCTGCTGGATATCGCCCGCGCCGTGAAGGGTGTCGGTGCAGCGTTGCTGCTGACCTCAGCCCTGGCCTCCATCGGCCATGCCTTTCACGATGACCTGGAACGGGCCAAGGCCTGGGCATTCTGGGGCGCCTGCATGGGCGTGGCGATGACCGCCGCGCCGACCCTTGGCGGCCTGATTACCCACTACATGGGCTGGCGCTGGATTTTCTACCTCAACCTGCCAGTGGGCCTGGCCTTGCTCGCACTGGTCCTGCACGCCATCCCGGAATCGCGCGACAGCCAATCGGCGCGCCTCGACCCCTGGGGCAGCCTGACCTTCAGCGCCAGCCTGCTGTGCCTGATCTGGGGCCTGATCGAAGCCAATCGCATCGGCTGGGACAACCCGCTGACCTATGCGCGGCTGCTCGGCGGCGCGTTGCTGCTGGGCCTGTTTGTGTGGGTGGAGCGCTTGCAGCGCCGGCCCATGGTGGACCTGCAACTGTTCCAGTACCCACGGTTTATCGGGGCCTTGCTGGGGATGTTTGCCTATGCCGGGTGTGCCCAGGTGATGATGACGCTGCTGCCGTTCTACCTGCAAAACGGCCTGGGGTTTTCCGCGATTGCCTCGGGCTTGGGAATGTTACCGTTTGCCCTGACCATGCTGATCTGCCCGCGGATCGGCGCACGCCTGGCCAGCCGCTTTGCCCCCGCGACCATGATGGCGGCCGGCCTGGCCCTGGTGGGCAGCGGCAACCTGCTCAGCGCCTGGGCGGTGAATGTCGGCGGTTATCTGCCGTTCGCCCTGGCGATTGCAGTGACTGGCGCCGGGGCCGGCCTGCTCAATGGCGACACCCAGAAAAACATCATGGCCTGCGTGCCAAGGGACCGCGCGGGCATGGCATCGGGCATGAGCACCACGATGCGTTTCAGCGCGATCATGTTGGCGATTGGGGTGTATGGCGCGCTATTGGCCAGTCATAGCGAGTATCTGCTGCAAACCAGCCTTGGTACGCAATGGCAGGCCCAGGTACCGGGGATTGCCTCGCGGGTGGTGGCCGGGGATATGCCAGCGGCCATGGCACTGCTGCCGGAGTCGGCGCAGGGATGGGTGCAACCCTTGGCGTGGCAAGCGTTTGTCGGCGGGTTTGCCAGGGTGTTGTGGGTGGCGGGGCTATTGGGGCTGCTGGGGGCGCTGGTGGTGGGCCTGCTGATGAGGCATCCGATTCCACTGCTGCAGGATCGACGCGATCCCCTGTAGGTGCCGGCTTGCCGGCGCCTACAGGGTGGGTGAGTTACCAGAAACGCTGTTGAGTCAGGCGGCTCCACCAGGTCAGCAGCACCCGGTCCACCGAGCCGCTGGCCGCCAGGCCCACCCGCTCCTGCAGGCTTTTACGCTCGGCATAGTGCAGGTGGAACAACTCGGCGGTCTTGGCCTTGGTGGCCAGGTATTCGTCACTGGTCTGCAGCGCGTCTACCAACTGCTTGTCCAGCGCCGCGACGCCCAACCAGACTTCGCCGGTAGCCACTTCATCAATCGCCAGTTGCGGGCGATAGCGCGACACGAAGTTCTTGAACAGTTGATGGGTGATATCCAGGTCTTCCTGGAACTTCTCCCGGCCCTTCTCGGTGTTTTCGCCAAACACCGTCAGGGTGCGCTTGTATTCGCCAGCGGTGAGTACTTCAAAGTCGATATCGTGCTTTTTCAGCAGGCGGTTGACGTTGGGCAACTGGGCCACCACGCCAATCGAGCCGAGGATGGCAAACGGTGCGCTGATGATCTTCTCGCCGATGCACGCCATCATGTAGCCGCCGCTGGCCGCGACCTTGTCGATGCACACCGTCAACGGCACGCCCGCCTCGCGGATCCGCGCCAATTGCGAGGACGCCAGGCCATAGCTGTGGACCATGCCACCGCCGCTTTCCAGGCGCAGTACCACTTCATCCTTGGGCGTGGCCAGGCTCAGCAGCGCAGTGATTTCGTGGCGCAGGCTGTCGGTGGCCGACGCCTTGATGTCCCCGTCAAAATCCAGCACAAACACCCGTGGCTTGGCTTCGGGGGTTTTCTTCTGTTTTTTCTCGGCCTTGCCCTGGGACTTGCGCAGGGCCTTGAGCTGATCCTTATCGAGCAGGGTCTGCTCCAGGCGCTCGCGCAGGCCTTTGTAAAAGTCATTGAGCTTGCTGACCTGCAACTGCCCGGCATTCTTGCGCCGGCCCTTGCTGCGCAACGCCGCAAAACTGATCAGCACCACCAGGATGGCGACGACCAACGTGACGGTTTTAGCCAGAAAACTTGCATACTCAGCCAAAAACTCCATGGGACTCCTTACAGAAACGGTGCGCCAGGCGCGATTGCCCCAGCATACCGATGGGACGGCCGGTGAGCCAGAGCTGAAACCCCTTGAAACGGGCCTCTCAAGGCTCATGCTCGTGAAAGGATCCAACAAACACCGCTAAACCCTGTGGGAGTTGTCGAGCCTTGGCGAGGCTGCGATAGCGGTGGGCCAGGCAACATCTCTGCTGACAGTGCCGCTGCCATCGCAGCCTCGCCAAGGCTCGACAGCTCCCACACGGATATCGGCCTCTAACGGGCTTTTAAAACAAGCGTATGTTTTTTCATTGACAGCTTCCCGGCATCCTCATAACCTCGCCAGACTTTCAACGTACCGGGTGACGGACGTGGGCAGCATCTATTTGATTCGACATGGCCAGGCCTCCTTCGGTGCAGACGACTATGATGTCCTGTCGCCCGTGGGTGTGCAGCAGGCGCAGATACTGGGCAGCCATCTGGCAGACCTGGGCCTGACGTTCGACCGCTGTGTGTCGGGCGACCTGCGGCGCCAGCAGCACACGGCCAATGCCACGCTCGAGTCCATCGGCGCCCAGGGCTTGCCGGTGCCGCCCCTGGAAATCGACAGTGCCTTCAACGAATTCGACGCCGACGCGATCATCCGCGCCCTGCTTCCGGACCTGCTCGACAGCGAGCCCGAAGCCCTGGATATCCTGCGCAACGCCCAGCAAAACCGTGGCGAGTTCCAGCGTATCTTTGCCCTGATCATCGAACGCTGGCTGAGCGGCACCTACGACACCCCCGGCCTGGAAAGCTGGCTGGGGTTTGTCGAGCGCGTCCAGGGTGGCCTGCAGCGCCTGCTGGAGACTGCCGACAGTTCCCACAAGATCGCCGTATTTACTTCTGGCGGCACCATCACCGCCCTGCTCCACCTGATTACCCGCATACCTGCCACCCAGGCTTTCGAGCTGAACTGGCAGATTGTCAACACTTCGCTCAACCACTTGAAGTTCCGTGGACGCGAAGTGGCACTGGCTTCCTTCAACAGCCATACCCACTTGCAACTGTTGAAGGCGCCGCAGCTCATCACCTTCCGATGAATTGCGGCCAACCGTGACCCCAAGGTCACTGGCACCACCCATAAAAGGATCGAACCATGACTGACGTAGCTAAAGCCGTAGAAGCAATGAAAGCCAAATTCAACCCAGCCGCTGCCGACGGCCTGGACCTGGTGTTCGGTTTCCGTATCGACGAGAGCCAGAACTTCTCCCTGATCGTCAAGGACAACACCTGCGAACTGCAAGAAGGCGTGAACCCTGACGCCCAGGTGACTCTGGTGATGGACGCTGAAACCATGAAAGGTATCGTCAGCGGCGAAACCGACGGCATGCAGGCCTTCATGGGCGGCAAACTGCGCGCCGAAGGCGACATGATGCTGGCGATGAAACTGAGCGAACTGTTCCCGGCCTGATCCAGGGCAACCTGGGTTGACCAATCCCGCCTACCCAGGCGGGATTTTTGTGTGTGCCTGTGGCGCTCATTCATTTGCAGAATGAAGTCCAGAGGAATCTTCGTTTGCGCCCCTCAGGCAGCGCCCAACAAAATCTGGCTTACGGCCCACACCACCGTTACCGCAGCCAGGAATTTTTCTATGCCTACCCCGCGCTTTATCAGCCCCGATGCCATCCGCAAAGACTTCTCCAAGGCCATGTCCGACATGTACCGCGAGGAAGTGCCGCTGTATGGCGCGCTGCTGGAGTTGGTGGCCGAAACCAATGCCCGGGTGCTGGCGAGCGATCCAGACCTGGCGCAGCAACTGCAGCACACTGGCGAAATCCAGCGCCTGGACATGGAGCGCCACGGCGCCATCCGCCTGGGCAGCGCCTATGAGCTGGCAACCATCAGCCGCCTGTTTGCAGTAATGGGCATGCACCCGGTGGGTTACTACGACCTCACCCCGGCCGGCGTGCCGGTGCATTCCACGGCCTTTCGCGCCGTGCATGAAAGCGCCTTGCAGACCAGCCCGTTCCGGGTCTTCACCTCGCTGCTGCGCCTGGAGCTGATCGAAAACCTTGAACTGCGAGCCTTTGCCGAATCAGCCCTGGCCAAGCGCTCCATCTTCACCCCACGGGCCCTAGCCCTGATCGAACAGGCCGAAGCCGACGGCGGCCTGAATGCCAGCGATGCCCAGGCCTTTATCCAGCAAGCCCTGGAAACCTTTCGCTGGCACCACACCTCCACGGTCAGCGCGGCCCAGTACCAGCAACTCAGCGACCAGCACCGGCTGATTGCCGACGTGGTGGCCTTCAAGGGCCCGCATATCAATCACCTGACCCCACGCACCCTGGACATCGACCGCGTACAAGCCGACATGCCCGGCAAAGGCATCACCCCCAAAGCCGTGATCGAAGGCCCACCCCGCCGCCAATGCCCGATCCTGCTACGCCAGACCAGTTTCAAGGCCCTCGACGAAGCCATTGCCTTTACCGATGCCAAGGGCAGCCACAGCGCACGCTTTGGCGAAATCGAACAACGTGGCGTGGCCCTGACGCCCAAGGGCCGGGCGCTCTATGACCAACTGCTCAACGCCGCGCGGGACGAACTGGGTGCCTTTCCCAATGAAGCCAACGCCCAGCGCTATACCGAACTGATGGCACAGCACTTCCAGGCCTTCCCGGATAACCATCGGGCCATGCGCGAGCAAGGTTTGGCGTACTTTCGCTACCGAGTGACCGACAAGGGCCGTGCCGCCGAGAAGGACGCGCCACAGAGTCTGGACGCGTTGATCGAGGCGGGTTACGTCGATATCGAACCGTTGGTGTATGAAGATTTTCTGCCGGTCAGCGCGGCGGGGATTTTCCAGTCGAACCTGGGCGATGCGGCGCAGAGTCACTACGCGGCCAACGCCAACCAGGCTGAGTTTGAACAGGCCCTGGGCCGCCAGACTCTTGATGAGTTGCAGCTGTATGCAGACACCCAGCAGCGCTCGATCGACGCCTGCCTGCAGGTGCTGCGCACCTAGAAAAAGAGTTCGCCCGACACCACAACGCATTCCATGCGCAGTCAACGTGCCCCAGGGTCGGGCGAACGGTTGGGATAATAGGCAGTGGCGGGGTTGTTGTCCTTGGGGCAATTCTGAACAAATATGGACCCCCTCCCCCAGCGTTGGCTAATGCCCCTTGGTCTGCTCCAGTTGTTCGACGATTTTATCTTTGATCAACAGGCGTTTCTTCTTCAGGTTCTCCACATCATCGTCATTGGCACTTGCAGATTCAGCCTCCAGCACCTCCTTGTCGGCAACGTCATACTGGGTGAGCAATACATCCAACCGATGGTGGCTTGCCCGACGCTGCTGGACATCCTCCTTGCTCAACCCCAAATCCTGATAAAGATCATGTTTCACTGGCATGAAGTACCTCCGCAAGTTAATCAATGACTGGTCCACCTTGAAGCTAGCCCATCCAGGGGCCTCTTGTCATGCCCAAGGTCAATTCCCTTGCCCCAGCTCGCGTGCGAGGAAGGGGGCAGTGCGGCTGGTTTGGTTCTGGGCGAGGTGCTGGGGCGTGCCGCTGGCGACGACGTTGCCGCCCTGGTCGCCGGCGCCTGGGCCGATGTCGATGACCCAGTCGCTCTGGGCCACCACGCGCATTTCGTGTTCGACCACAATCACTGTGTGACCGGCATCCACCAGGTGGTTGAGTTGCAGCAGCAGGCGGTCGACATCACGGGGGTGCAGGCCGGTGGTGGGCTCGTCGAGGACATACAGGGTTGCGCCCCGCGCGGTACGTTGCAGTTCGGTGGCCAGTTTGATCCGCTGGGCCTCGCCACCGGACAGCTCGGTGGCCGGCTGGCCCAGGCGCAGGTAGCCCAGGCCGATGTCGCGCAGGACCCGCAACGCGCGCAGCACGCTGGGTTGTTCGGCGAAGACGTCCACCGCCTGCTCAACGGTCAAGCCCAGCACCTGGGCAATGTTCAGGCCCTGCCAGGTAATCGCCAGGGTCTGGGGGTTGTAGCGCGCGCCGTGACAGGTCGGGCAAGGTGCGTAGACGCTGGGCATAAACAACAATTCGACGCTGACAAAACCCTCACCCTCGCACTTCGGGCAACGACCCTTGGCGACGTTGAAGGAGAACTGCCCGGCATCGTAGTGGTGTTTTTTCGCCGCTGGGGTAGCGGCGAACAGCTTGCGCACGTTATCGAACAGGCCAGTGTAGGTCGCGAGGTTGGAGCGCGGGGTGCGGCCGATGGGCTTCTGGTCCACCTGCACCAGGCGGCGGATCTGCTCCAGGCCCGCGCGGATGCGGCCACTGCTGGTTTGCGGCGCCGGGTCTTCGAGGTCGGGCTCGTCGTCGCTGACCACCACCCGACCCAGCCCCTCACCCACCAGGTCCAGCAGGGCCTGGCTGACCAGGCTGGATTTACCCGAGCCGGAAATCCCCGTCACAGCAGTAAAACAGCCCAGGGGAAAGTCCACGCTCACCTCGTCGAGGTTATTGCGGCTGACCCCTTCCAGGCTGAGCCAGCCGCTCGGCGCACGGCGCGAAGTGTTCAGCGGGCGCGGCTCGGCAAACAGGTATTCGCGGGTCTGTGACGCTGCAATCTGTGCCAGGCCTGCCGGTGGGCCGCTGTACAGGACATGGCCGCCCTGCTCGCCCGCCGCCGGGCCGACGTCGATCAACCAGTCGGCACGGCGCATGGTTTCCAGGTCGTGCTCCACCACAAACAGTGAGTTGCCGGCGGCTTTCAGGCGCTCCAACGCCGTGAACAGGGCTTCGCCATCCGCCGGATGCAAGCCGGCCGACGGTTCGTCCAGCACATAGATCACGCCGAACAGTTGCGAGCCCAATTGCGTCGCCAGGCGCAGGCGCTGCAATTCGCCAGAGGACAGGGTTGGCGTGCTGCGCTCCAGGGACAGATAGCCCAGGCCCAGGTCGGTCAGGGTGCTGACCCGCTCCAGCAAATCCTGGGCGATGCGCTGGGCGGCCAGGCGTTTTTCCACCGAGAGTTTTACCCGGCCCTTGCCCTCGGCCACCGGGCGCAGGAGCTGCGCCAGTTGCAACAATGTCAGTTGCGACAGCTCGCCAATATCCACCCCGGCAAACTTCACCGACAACGCGGCCTTGGTCAGGCGCTTGCCCTCGCACAAGGGGCACGGGCTGCCTTGCATAAATTGCGCGACACGCTTTTTCATCAGCGCGCTCTGGGTGTGGGTGAAGGTGTGCAGAATGTAGCGACGGGCGCCGCTGAAAGTACCCTGGTAGCTGGGTTCGAGTTTGCGCTTGAGGGCGCCGCGGGTCTGCTCCGGGGTCAAACCGGCATACACCGGCACCGTGGGCGTGTCCTCGGTGAAGAGGATCCAGTCGCGCTGTTTTTTCGGCAGCTCGCGCCAGGGGATATCGACGTCGTAGCCCAGGGTCACAAGGATGTCTCGCAGGTTTTGCCCCTGCCAGGCCAGCGGCCAGGCGGCGACCGCCCGCTGGCGGATGGTCAGGGACGGATCGGGCACCATCAGTGCCTCGGTCACTTCATACACGCGGCCCAGGCCGTGGCACTGCGGGCAGGCGCCCTGGGGCAGGTTCGGCGAGAAGTCTTCGGCATACAGCATCGGCTGCCCCGGCGGATAACTGCCGGCACGGGAATAGAGCATGCGGATCAGGCTGGACAAGGTGGTCACGCTGCCCACCGACGAGCGCGTGCTCGGCGTGCCCCGCTGCTGTTGCAGGGCCACGGCCGGCGGCAGCCCCTCGATGGAGTCCACATCCGGCACGCCCACCTGGTCAATCAGGCGCCGGGCATACGGCGCGACCGACTCGAAGTAACGCCGCTGCGCCTCGGCATACAACGTGGAAAACGCCAGGGATGATTTGCCCGACCCCGAGACCCCGGTGAACACCACCAGAGCATCCCGTGGGATGTCCACATCGACATTGCGCAGGTTATGTTCCCGGGCGCCGCGCACCCGGACAAAACCGGGGCGCGCGGCCAGAAGATCAGTGGCAGGCGGCAAGTGGCGCGATGAAGTCATGGTCAACCTTATAAGAGTCAGCGGTCCAGGGGTGGATCCGGCAACAGGGGTAAACGTTCAATCGCAGTAGCTCACCTGCGTGGTCAATACCGAGCGTACCTGTCGCGCCAGTTCCTCGGGGCTGTAGGGCTTGCCCAGCAGATGAATGTCGTTGCCCAGCAGGTGGTCGCTGGAAAGAATGTCACGGGTATGCCCGGAGGTGAACAGTACTGCAATGGGCGGCTGTTGCGCCTTGGCCCAGGTGGCCAGGTCGGTACTTTTGATCCGCCCCGGCATGACCACATCGGTGAAGATCAGGTCCGGCCGCAAGCCGGTGCGCAGCATCAGCATGGCGTCATCGCCATCGGTGGCAGTGAGTACCGTGTAGCCGGCCTGTTGCAGCAGTTCCACCGCTGCGCCACGTACGCCTTCGTTGTCCTCCACCACCAGGATGGTTTCCCGGCCGCCTTCTTGCTGCTCCACCTGGTCGGGCGCTTCCTGGCTTTCCGGCTCAAGGCTGTGGGGGAAGTACATCTGCACCAGGGTGCCCTGGCCTGGCTCGCTGCTGATCTGCACATGCCCGCCACTTTGCTTGACGAAGCCAAACACCATGCTCAAGCCCAGGCCGGTGCCGTGACCGTCAGGCTTGGTGGTAAAGAACGGCTCGAAGACCCGCTGCAGCACCGCCGGCGACATGCCGGCCCCCGTGTCGCTGACCGACAGGCGCACATATTCGCCAGGGGCAATCCCGCTGCGGCTGCCATCTTCGGGCGACAACGTGATGTTTTCACCGGTGATGCGGATCACCCCCTCGCCCTTCATCGCATCCCGGGCGTTGATCGCCAGGTTGAGCACGGCGTTTTCCAGTTGATTGCGATCGACATGAATGCACCACGGGTCTTGCGGCAACTGCACATCAATCTGGATGGTTTCCCCCAGGGCCCGCTGCAGCAACTCACCCAGGCCTTCATAAATGCGCCGCGGGTTGAACACCGCCGGTGACAGTGGCTGGCGCCGGGCAAAGGCCAGCAGTTGCGAGGACAGCTTGGCACCGCGCTCGACGGCCGCCAGGGCAGCACCGACGCGCCGTTGGACCTGGGCGTTATCGCGCTCATGGCGGGCCAGCAGGTGCAGGTTGCCGGCAATCACCTGCAGCAGATTATTGAAGTCATGGGCCACGCCCCCCGTCAGCCCGCCAATGGCCTCGAGCTTTTGCGACTGGCGTAACTGCTCCTCGGCGGCCGAGCGCGCCTGGACTTCGGCGGCGACGCGCTGCTCCAGGTTATGGGTGAGCTTGAGCAGAGACTCTTCAGCGATCTTGCGCACATGGATATCAATGATCACCCCGGGAAAGCGCAACGGCTGGCCGCCCGCGTCCAGCTCGCAACGCCCGCTGGCCAGTACCCACAGATAGCTGGCGTCCGGGCGTCGCACGCGAAACTCGACGTTATATGGCCCACCCGTCGCCAGGGTCTGGGCAATCAGGCGGTTGACCCGCGCCAGGTCGTCGGGGTGGATGGCCTGGGTGGCGACTGCAATGGAAACACCCCGCTCCACGTCGTCCATGGACAGGCCCAGGGTACGGGCGAAGCGCTCGTCGCCCGAGAGGCGATCCGGCAGCACATCCCAGACAAACGACCCCAGCAACGCCCCGGCATTGAGGGCCAGTTGCAAGCGTTCGTCCGCCACCCGGTAAGCCCCCTCGGCTTCCTGGCGCAAACGCTCGGACAGCACATGCTCGGTGGTTTCCACAACGATCGCCAACACGCCGGCCGGATGCTGGTCGTCGCCGGCCACCGGGCTGTAATAGAGGTCCAGCCACAAATCCTCGGGGCGGCCATTGCGCAGCAGCATCAAGGCCTTGTTGCGATAGGACAAGGTGCCACCGGCCAGGCAGGTGTCCATGACATGCCGGTTGAACTCGGCCACTTCCGGCCAGCCCTGCTCGACCGGCACCCCCAGCAGAAACGGGTGGCGCCCGCCGGCAAACACCGAATAGCTGTCGTTGTAGATCATGTACCCGGCGCGGCCCCAGAGCATCACCATCGGCACTGGCGAAGCGAGGAGCATCTGCACCGCGCAGGTCAGGCTGGTGGACCAGGTATCAATGGGGCCCAGGTCAGTGGTGGACCAGTCAAAGGCACGAATCCTTTGGGCCATTTCACCGCCCCAACCGTCACAGCCGTAGGTATTGGATAGAAATTGCATGGATCAGCTCAGTGCAGAGAGAGGACAGTCGCCAATGTTGGAGCATAGCCGGGCGCGATGGTTTCACTGTGTAGAAGAACCATTGCAGGAGCCGGCTCCCACAGGAGGGACGATTAGGTCGGTGCGCCCTACCCGTCAGTGGAAATCCCGGCTACGCACGCTGATCCCCGCCAACAGCGGCGTCAGGTCGCTCAGGCGGCCGGCGATCAAATGGCGGACTTCGCCCACCGCCTCCCAGCGCCCATCCACCTTGAGCAGCCGTGAGCCCACCAGCACCTGGCGCTGACGCTCGGCCAGCTCACGCCAGACCACCACGTTGAGGTTGCCAAACTCATCTTCCAGGGTCACGAAGGTCACGCCACTGGCCGTGCCCGGGCGCTGGCGCCCGGTGACCAGGCCGGCAACGCTGACATTGCGTCCGTGCTCCACCGCCTGCAATTCCTGTGAACTGCGGCAGCGCCGCGCACGCAGTTGATCACGCAACAGCGCCAGGGGATGGGGCCCCAGGGTGGTGCCCACACTGGCATAGTCGGCATACAGGTCCTCACCGACACTGGGAGCCGGTAGTTGCACCGCCTCCTCCCGCGGGCTCGACACCCCGGCAAACAACCCCAACTGTTGCTCCACCCCGGCCACGTCCCAGCGTGCCCGGTGCCGGTGCCCGGCCAACTGGCGCAAGGCCCCGGCATCGGCCAGCAGTTCCTGGGCACGGCTGTCCAACTGGGCGCGCTCGCCCAGGTCGGCGATCCCGCAAAACCCAGCGGCCTGGCGGGCGGTTTCGATACGCCGGCCATCCTCTTCGCGAAAGCCGCTGATCATGCGCAAGCCCATGCGAATCGCCGGCTGCTGGCCGTCAATGGGTTCCAGGCTGCAATCCCAGTCACTGGCGGTCACGTCCACCGGGCGAATCTGCAAATGATGGCGACGCGCATCCTGCAGGATCTGATCCGGGCTGTAGAAGCCCATGGGCCAGCTGTTGATCAGGGCACAGGCGAACGCCGCCGGTTCATGGCATTTGAGCCAGCAACTGGCATAGGTCAGCAAGGCGAAACTGGCCGCATGGGACTCAGGAAAACCATAGCTGCCAAAGCCCTTGATCTGCTCGAACACCTGGGCGGCGAAGGTTTGGCTGTAACCGTTCTTGAGCATGCCGTCGCGCAGCCGCTGGCGATGGGGCTCCAGGCCGCCATGGCGCTTCCAGGCGGCCATCGAGCGGCGCAACTGGTCCGCTTCGCCGGGTGTGTAGTGCGCCGCGACAATGGCGATCTGCATCACTTGCTCCTGGAACAGCGGGATACCCAGGGTGCGCTTGAGTACCGCCTCCAGCTCGGGCGATGGATAGGTCGTGGGCTCTTCCTTGTTCCGCCGGCGCAGATACGGATGCACCATGCCGCCCTGGATCGGCCCGGGGCGCACGATGGCCACCTCGATCACCAGGTCATAGAACGTCTTGGGTTTGAGTCGGGGCAGCATGGACATTTGCGCCCGGGATTCGATCTGGAACACGCCGATGGTGTCGGCGCGGCTGATCATTGCGTAGGTCGCCGCATCCTCCGAGGGCACCGTCGCCAGCGTCAGGTCGAGGTGACGATGGCGGCGCAGCAGGTCAAAACAGCGGCGGATCGCGCTGAGCATACCGAGGGCGAGGATATCCACCTTGAGCAGGCCCACGGCGTCCAGGTCGTCCTTGTCCCACTGGATGATGGTGCGCTCGGCCATGGCGGCGTTCTCCACGGGCACCAGGGTGTCCAGCGGCTGCTCGGAAATCACGAAACCGCCGGGGTGCTGGGACAGGTGACGCGGGAAGCCGATCAGTTGCTGGGTCAGGCCCAACACCCGCCGCAATACCGGGCTGTCCGGGTCGAAACCGCCTTCGCGCAGGCGCTCCAATGGCGGCGCTTCATCGCTCCAGCGCCCACAGCAATCGGCCAGGGCATTGACCTGATCCGGTGGCAGGCCCAGGGCCTTGGCCACATCACGCACCGCGCCGGCACCGTGGTAGCTGCTGACTACTGCGGTCAAGGCCGCGCGGCGCCGGCCATAGCGCTGGAATACGTATTGCAGCACCTCTTCACGACGCTCGTGTTCGAAATCCACGTCGATGTCCGGTGGCTCGTTGCGTTCCCGGGACAGGAAGCGCTCGAACAGCATTTTCATGCGGCTGGGGTCGATTTCGGTGATACCCAGGGCAAAGCACACTGCCGAGTTGGCCGCCGAGCCACGGCCCTGGCAGAGGATCGAACGGCTGCGGGCGAAGCGCACGATGTCGTGCACCGTCAAAAAGTAGCTTTCGTAGCCCAGCTCGCTGATCAACTCCAGCTCATTATTGATCTGCTCCAGAGTCTTGGCTGCTACCCCCTCGGGCCAGCGCCGGGCAATGCCTTCTTCGGTCAAGGCACGCAGCCAGGATTTTGGGCTCTGCCCTTCTGGCACCAGCTCCCTGGGGTATTGATAGCGCAACTGGCTCAGGTCGAAGCTGCAACGGCGGGCGATGTGCAGCGATTCTTCGAGCAAGTGCGCCGGATACAGCGCACCCAGGGCCTCCAGGCTGCGCAGGTGCCGCTCGCCATTGGGGTGCAGGCGCTGGCCGGCTTGCGCCACCGGCAGGTGATGGCGGATCGCGGTCATGGTGTCCTGCAAGGCGCGCCGGCTGCGCACATGCATATGCACATCGCCACAGGCCACGGCCGGCAGGTGCAGGCTGGCGGCCAGTTGCAGGCGTTGCGCCAGGCGGTGGGCATCGTCCTGGGCGCAATGCAGCTCTACCGCCAGCCATAGCCGCCCGCTGAAGGTTTCGCACAACCATTGGCCGTCGGCAGGTGTGTCGCCCTCGTCGGCCAGCCACAGCACCAGCAGCCCCGGCACCGGCTCGGCAAAGTCTTCGCGTAACAGGCGGTACTGGCCTTTTGCGGCACGGCGCCGGGCCAGGGTGATCAGTCGGCACAGGTGTTGGTAGCCCTGCAGGTCCTCCACCAGCAGCA
The DNA here is from genome assembly GCF_030687335.1 of Pseudomonas sp. FP818. NCBI lineage: Bacteria > Pseudomonadati > Pseudomonadota > Gammaproteobacteria > Pseudomonadales > Pseudomonadaceae > Pseudomonas > Pseudomonas sp. FP818. The sequence continues at coordinate 3,388,726 of NZ_CP117427.1, forward strand.
CCAGTTTCGGGCCGTTTTCCAGGCGCACCTCACTGCCGACGATCAACCCCAGCCCAACCTCCTTGGCCGCCTGCCAGGCCCGCACGATGCCGGCCAGGGTGCATTCGTCGGTGATTGCCAGGGCCTGATACCCCTGCTGTTTGGCGCGCTCGAACAACTCGCGGGCACTGGACGCGCCGCGCTGGAAGGTGAAGTTCGACAGGCAGTGCAGCTCGGCGTAGCCCTCCATCATGCAAACCAGCCTTGCAGCCACAGCCCGGCGCTGTCACCCACGGTGCGATAGGCCCAGCCTTGCTGCCCGCTGCGAGTGCGCACCAGGTAGTAATCGCGGCGGATATCCACGCCATCCCACCAACCGGACTCGATGCGCTCCGGGCCCAGCAGGATCTGCAGGCCCTGCTCGGCGAGCAGAGTCGGTTCATGGAGCAGCCAGCCAGGGCGTTGCACCGGGCTCAAGGCCGGGCAGGCACGGCTGTCGGCGCCCGGCAGCCAGGCGCACTCGGGACGATGGTCGGCATGGAAGCGCAAGCCCTGCACCGCCTCATCCCCCAGGCGCGCGCGCAGACGCTCGCGCAATTGCACCCAGGGCAGGGTTTGCTGCGGGCGCTCGTCGAACAGGTCCTGGCGCTGCGGTACAAACACCGGCAAGTCTTCGGCCAGCAGGCGCAGGCCACGCACCGGCGCCGCCACTTGCACCTGCTCCAGGCGGCCACGGGCCAGTTCAAACAGCATCGAGGGTTCGCGCTCGGCACTGAGCAGGCCAACCTGGATCACGCTGTCGGGCGCCTCGGCATGCTCCAGGTGCAGGGCAAAACGCTGCACGCCACTGTCACGGCCACAAAGGAACGCCGCAAGGTCGCCGGTCAGGCGCCGCAAGGGAAACAGCAGCGCCTGGTGGGACTGCACATCGAAATTCAACTCGATGCGCAGATCAAAACGATCCGGCGGCTGATAAAAATCCAGGGCCAGTGGCCGTTGCCCGGTCAAGGCATCCAGGTGCTTGAGCACCCCCGCGTCGAAGCGCCTGGCCAGGGTATGCCGGGGCAACGCCTGCACCTGGGCCAGGGTCCGCAGGCCCATGCGCGACAAGGCCGTGGCGGCTTGCGGGGTGAGGCCGACGCGATCAATCGGCATCGACCCAAGGGCGTGCTGTAAACCCTCGACATCGGCCACCGCCAGGCCATCGTAGGCATTGGCCAACACCCGCGCAGCGGCCGGGTTGGGGGCGGCGACGATACGGTGGCGAAAGCCCAGGGCGGTCAGTTCCTTGCGCAAGCGTGCTTCCAGCAGCGGCCACGGCCCGAACAGGCCCAGGCTCGATTCGATTTCAAACAGCAAGGCCCGCGGATAGAACACGCTGACCTGGGAACTGAAACGGTAGGCCCAGGCCGCGAGCAATTGCTGGCAGCGCTCGATATCCACCGGGTCGTATTCGACGCAGGTAAAAGCCTTGGTCAGGGCATGGGCCGCCGTCAGGGATTGACCGGGGCGCAAGCCCAGGGCACGTGCGGCGGCATTGACGGTTTGCAGCACCCGGCGTTGCGGCGGGCCGGCCAACAACGCCAAGGGTTGGTCGGGTTCGGGACGCTGACGCAAGACCCCGTCCAACGCCAATTGCGGGAAGACAATGCACACCCAGCGCATACCAACCTCAGTGCCCGCTGGCCAGGGCAATCGGCGCGGGATGGGCGAGGCCGCCCCGACACTTGAGCACCCGCACCTGGCTCGGTTCGACGACCAGGCGCAGGGCGGCCGGTGACGGGTTGATCGCCTCGCTCAGGGCCCGCCAGGCGAACGCCAGGGTCTGGCCGGTTTCGGCGGCCACCTGCAAACGGCGCAAGGCCCGGTCATCGGCCTTGTGCGGCCAGCACAGCACCGCGCCGCAACTGCCGGAGCGCAGGCATTGCTCGGCCGCCCACAAGGCATCGCGTTCATCGGCCTGGATCACCGAGAGCTGGCGCAGGTCCACCCCGGCGTTCTGCCAGGCGTGGGGGTATGGGGTATACGGCGGCGCCACCAGCACAATCCGCTCGCCGGCCGCCGACAGCCGCGCCAGGGTTGGCCAGACCAGTCGCAGCTCGCCCACCCCCTGCTGGGCCACAAGGATTTCACTCAAGGCCGCCTCCGGCCAGCCACCGCTGGGCAACACCGCATCCAGGGCCGCCAGCCCGGTGGGGTGCACACTGGCCGGCGGCGCGGCCGGCCGCCCCTTCCACACCCGCCCGCCATTGAACAGCGAGTCCAGCGCAACCACCGCGCCCATCAACCTTGCCTCACCAAGCCACAGAACACGCCTTCGATGGCCAAGTCCTGGTCGGCACGAACCACAATAGGTTGATAGGCAGGGTTGCGCGGCAACAGGCGCACACTGTGGCCCACTCGCTCGAAACGCTTGATGGTGACTTCGCCGTCCAGGCGCGCGACCACGATCTGCCCGTTCAGCGCTTCGGCACTGCGCCGCACGCCCACCAGGTCGCCATCGAGAATGCCGTCCTCGATCATCGAGTCCCCCTGGACCCGCAGCAGGTAATCCGGGACCCGGGCGAAGGTCGCCGGATCGAGCATCAGCCGCGTGTGCACTTCGGCGTCGGCGCCGATGGGCAGGCCAGCGGCCACGCGGCCCAGCACCGGGACCTCCAGCCACTCAGGCCGCGCCGGTTGATTGAGCAGGCGAATCCCCCGGGCCTGGTTCGGGTTGACCTCGATAAACCCGGCTTCGGTCAGCGCCAGCACGTGTTTGCGCGCCACACTGCGCGAAGCAAAACCAAATGCCTCGGCGATCTCGGCGAGGCTGGGGGGCTGACCTTGCTGCGCGATACGCTCGCGGATGAAGTTCAGGATGGCGGAACGGCGGGGAGTGAGAGTCGTCATGGAGTACATTTGTACTCCTGTGGGAAATTCCTGACAATAGCCGCCAGTCAGACCAACACCTTGCCGGCTCCGACAAGGGTGGGCGGCGTCAGGGCTTGCGCTGCAACACCCGATCCATGATGCGGTCGGTCTTCAGGGCCTCGATCGCCAGTGCCGGGTGCACACTCTCGCCGCGAATATGCGCGTTCATGCCCAGCACGTGGTGCCACTGGATATGGGGGTGATGGGCAATATGCAGGGTTTCGCTGACCTCGGCTGCAAGTTGCAACGGCTGCTCGTCGAACACGGAAAAACTGATGCGCCCTGTGCTGCCGATCAACTCGACCCGATCCTCGCGTCGGTCAGCCACAAAGTTCCAGCAGCCCATCCCCAGCGCGCCCGAGCTGAAGCTCCAGCAGGCGGTGACCGCATCTTCCGCCGCATAGCGCCCGGCCTGGCGCGCGGTATAACCCGTGACCTCGACAATATCCCCTGCCAGGTACTGGAACAGGTCGAAGCCATGGCTGGCGAGGTCGGCAAAATAACCACCGCCGGCAATCGCCGGATCGGTACGCCAGTTGCTCGCGTTGGTGTCCGTGGGCGATGGCGGCTTGCACAACGTCCAGTTCAGCTGCCGCAACTCGCCGATGCGCCCCTCTTGCAGCCAGGCACGCACCTGCTGGAAGCGCGGCAGGGAGCGGCGGTAATAGGAAACAAACAGATGCAGCCCGGCCCGCTCGAAGGTGCGCTGCATCAAGGCGCTCTGCTCGGCATTCAGCGCCATCGGCTTTTCGACACAACAATGCTTGCCCGCCGCCGCCACCAGCAGGCTGTATTCCAGGTGGCTGTCGGGGGGCGTAGCGATGTACACCGCATCCACTTCGGGGTCATCAATCAGGGCCTGGGCATCTGTGTAAAACCGGGCAATCCCATGGCGTGCCGCATAATCGCGCACGGCTTCCTCACGGCGCCCCATCACGGCCACCAGGGCCGAGCCTGGCGCTTTGTAGAAAGCGGGTCCACTCTTGATTTCAGTAACACTGCCACAACCGATCATGCCCCAGCGGATGGTGCTCATATGACTTTCCTTCATCGGTACTTTTTCAGTCGGGCAGTATCAGCGTTTTCCTGCGCGGTCTCCAGCCTCCGCCCATAAAGACCCAGCATGACAATTGCATTACACTTTTATGACGATCATCTTGCGGGGGCACAGACGATGAAAATACGCGCAACGGTGATTTGCGAAAGTGAGGGGCACATTCTGTTCGTGCGCAAGGCCAGGTCGAAATGGGCATTGCCCGGTGGCAAGGTCGAGCGCGATGAGCGCCCAGTCGGCGCGGCCGAGCGGGAGTTACAGGAGGAAACCGGGCTGAACGTGGATGGTTTGCTGTATCTGCAGGAGTTGAAGGCCAGTGACACGCTGCATCACGTGTTTGAAGCCTCAGTGGTGAACATCGACCAGGCCCGGCCCTGCAATGAAATCACCGACTGCCAGTGGCATGCCTATAGTGCCCTGGAGCAACTGGACACCACCGACGCCACCAAGCGCATTGTCCGCTCGTTTCTGCGCCGGCTCTGACGCCTAGCCGAATGCCGCAAACCCACGGCGCCCGGCCTTGAGTTCGGTGCGCAGTTCGCCAATCAGGTTGGAGATGGCCCGGATGCTGTCCAGACCCTGGGGCGACACGCCGGTCAACAGCAGCTCGACGCGACCGGACTCCGGTTCGAAGACTCGGATGGTCAAGAAACCCTGGGGGTTGACGCTACAGTCGCACGACAGCGGGACGAAACCGGACGCCATGATGCGGCTCAACTCAGCGATCGGAATCATCCTGGGCACCCTTGCTCGCACATGACGCGATGGACGTGATCCATGCAGGGTAGATCAGGTTGTGCAACGCGTGTAGGCAATCCTACGAAAGTGTTAGCTACCCCACACTTTTCTGCGAAAGCGTTGGTGCACTGGCGCCAGAAAAACCACGGACGTTTATCTGCCAGGCAGGTATGAAGGTCAAATCGCGGACAAAAAAAATCCCAAGTAGCTGATGGAAACTTGGGATTTAAAAATGCATAAACCGTGGGAGGTGAACGCCCGGTCATAATAACCATCGAGACAACCTGTAACAAGTTGATTATTAGCCTTTCGTCGGATTGAAACAGCGCTAAGTCATTCAATAACCACACATTTTTCAGGGTTCGCGATATCTTTCGTGCCACTTTTTGGTGCAACTTCCAAACTTGCCGGGTTAAAACCCTAATAACTATCAGGTTAATAACCGAGTATGTAGCATGTCTATTTACGCGCCAGTTTGTAGCGCACGCACTCTTCATAAAAGCTCGAACGAACAGCCGTCGGTTTGAGCCGCGAGGGGCTGTCATAGGTCTGCTCGGTGATCCCCATGGCCATCATGCGCATCCAGGACTTGTCGAACTTGTACCGCTGGATTTTCTGCCGCGCGGCATACAGCGAAACACCGGCCAACTTCAGCTCCTGGGCCCTGGCCGCCGTGCCCGCGCCCCAACTGCACATGTACCGATCCCCTTCGCGCAGCGTCTTGCCCTGGGCCGCCGCCGCCCCGCTCGCCAGGGCCAAGGCAATCAGCGTGATTTTTACGTTACGCATTGGCATCCCACCTAACCACCTGAAAATAAAAGTGATTTTGGCGAAACATCGGCCAGTTGGGGGCCATTAAAATGCCTTCTCGGCCACCTGCCCTCCCCGCCATGGTTGCCGCCCTACCCGCGGCTGCCCATAATCGCGCGCCACTATTCCCCTCACGCAAGGAAATGCCGTGAAGAAGTTTCTGTTGTTAGCCCCGTTGTTAGTCCTGCTGCTGCAAGGTTGCGGCGTGACCATGACGCAATACGAGCCCAACTTCGACAACGTCCAGCGCCTCAAGCAGACGCCACCGCTGCAGCCCGTCAGCCAGGCCAAGGTCACTGCTGCCTCGGGCCAGGGTTCGTTGATGGTTCGGGCCAATCCGATCAGTTCGCCCGCCGGCAGTATCCCCGCCCATGTGCAGGCGGCACTTACCCAGGAACTGTCCCTGGCCGGCCTGCTTAATCAAAGCGCGCCACGCCGCCTTGACGTGCTGCTGGTGAAGAACGAGCTGACGGCAGGCGTAGGCTCAGGCCACGGCACGCTGGCCGCGCGCTTCACCCTGTTCAAGAACGATGCAGTGGTGTACGACGCCACCAAGGAAGTGACCAGCGTGTGGTCCAGTTCATTCTTCGGCCCCATTGCGATTCCGAATGCGGCGAATGCCTATAACCCGCTGGTGCGTGACTTGCTCAAAGCCTTGTACAGCGACCCGCTGTTCATCCAGGCACTCAAGTAAAAAACCAGGTAAAAAAAGGAAGCCGGTCAGCCGGGTAATACCCGTTAGTTAAGTAGAACCCGCTCGCCACAGAGACAGTGTTCGTCCTTAACTAACGGGTATTAGCCCGTCAGCCGGCTCCCTTTTTTGCAGGCCGCATCAGGCCCGCGGTACACCGCCATCCAGTGCCGAGTACTTCAGGTTATTGCTCTCGACCATCTGCTTGAGCAACGCATTGACCTGGCGCGTGAAAGTATCGGTCACCGCTTCTTTTGGCGTGTAGGCCATCATCGGGATAAACCAGATACCCAACCAGGTGTTGATCGCATCGTGGTTGCTGCCTTTGCTAAGCGCCTGGCCTTGTGGGTCCAGGGCTTCCAGGCTCATGGTGTACTGGTCGGTACCCAACGCCGGAATAATGGTGAAGGTGAAGCCGCTGATAAACGCCAGTACCATCTGACCGCCCCCTGGCGGATGGTTGTAGACCTTCAGGCGCAGGCTGTAATCGCCTGGCTGCTTCTGGAACTCATCCAGGGTCACGCGACCGAACAGGCCGGAATCGGTGAGGATTTTTTGCAGCTGCGGACGCAGCATATCCCGCGCCTGGGGGACTTCGGCAGCGGCAGCGTTGGTCGGTTCGCCTTGATAGAAATCAAAGTCGACGTAAACGTTCGGCTTGTTGGCGAAGCTCGCCTTCGATGGCAGGGTGACTGGCGCGACTTCGTCCTTGGTGAAGCTGGCGCAGCCACTCACTGCCAACATCATTAGGGCCAACCCCAGCATTTTTCCAATGTGCATTACGACTTCCTTAGTTGATGGAGCGTCTCCATGGCCGGAGGTGCTGGGGGCGGATAATAGAGAGTCAACGGCCTGGGTAAAAGGCCGTTGTAGGAAAAAACCTCATCAACTCTCGGCGTTTACCACTGATACGTCGCACTGGCCTGCACCGTCCGTTGCGAGCCGTACCAGCACCACGAGTACGAATAGCAGGACGCCACGTACTCTTTATCCGCCAGGTTGGTGGCGTTCAGCGCCAGGCGCAGGTTGTCGCCCTGGGTATTGATGTGCGGGATGTCGTAGTGCACCGACGCATCGAACAAGGTGTAGCCCGGAACCTTCAGGGTGTTGGCGGTATCGCCCCAGGACGAGCCGACATACCGCGCGCCTGCGCCCACGCCGAAGCCCTTGAGGTTGCCGTCATGCAAGGTGTAGTCGGCCCACACCGAGGCGGTGTGGCGCGGCACAGCATAGGTCGTGGTGCCCTGGGTCGGCACGGCGGGGCCGACGCCAATGTCGGTGATCGGCGCATAGCGCACGGTGCTGTTGGATTTGCTGATGCGGTTATCGAGGTAGGCATAGGCCGCCGTGATATCCAGATTGTCGTTGAGGCTGGCCTTGCCTTCGAGTTCAAAGCCACGGGAGCGCACTTCACCGTCCTGGACCTGGCAGCGACCATTGCCGCACAAGTGAGTTGGGTCCGGGTCCATGGTCGGCACGTTGTTCTGGCGCAGGTCGAAGATGGCGGCGGTGATAAAGCTGTTGCTGCCTGGCGGCTGGTACTTGATGCCGATTTCGTACTGTTTGCCTTCGGTGGGCTTGAACACCGAACCACCGTAGCCGGTGCCCGATTGCGGGGAGAAGGATTCGGAATAGCTGGCGTATGGCGCTAGGCCGTTATCGAAGAGGTAGACCACCCCCAGGCGGCCGGTGAAGGCTTTGCTGTCCAGGGAGGATTTGGCTTTCTTGCCGTCGGTCAAACTCAATGAGCTGTTATCCGTGCTGGCCCAGTCATAACGACCGCCCATCAACAGCACCCACTTATCCCACTTCGCCTGCTCCTGCAGGTACACGCCAGTCTGCTCGCTGCGCTGGGTCGCGTCGCTGGAAAATGCCGGGGTGGTGACCGGCGCGCCATATACCGGATCGAAAATATCCAGGTCCGGTCCCTTGCCGTAACCGGCCTTGGTATCGACGCTGGTGGTTCTGGTAATCAAGCCCCATCAACAGCGTGTGCTGGACCGGGCCGGTGTCGAACTTGCCCTGCAACTGGTTATCCAGGTTGTAGGCATCCATGTCGACATCGGTGGCGATGGTCGAGCGGTTCAAGGTGCGGTAATCAGCCTGCAGGTTGCTGCTGTAGATACTGCGGTAGATCCCTTCGCTGCGCATATAGCGAGCGTTCTGGCGCACGGTCCAGACGTCGTCGAGGTGATGCTCGAAGGCATAACCGATGGAGTAATGCGCGCGGTCACTCTTCTCGAAGTTCTTCTCGCCGTCGTAGAAATCGACATCAATCTTGCGCCCCAGCGGGCTATGCAAACACCGAGCCCCAGGCCGGCATCGAACCGTAGGAAGCGCCCTTGGGATCCTTCTGAAAATGCCCGAGCAGGGTCAGCGAGGTGTCCTCGTTCGGGCGCCAGGTGAAGGCCGAAGACAGGGATTGGCGGCGGGTCTCGGTGTGCTCGACCTGGCCGTCGGCATCATCGAACAAGCCGGCGACGCGGTAGGAGTACACCCCTTGCTCATCCAGCGGGCCGCTGAGATCGAAGGTGGTGCGCTTTTTGTTGAAGGTGCCGTACTCCACGCCCACTTCGTGAAAAGGCGTATCCAGCGGGCGTTTGGTGACCATATTGATCACGCCGCTGGGGCTGCCCTGGCCATACAACACCGAGGCCGGGCCGCGCAGGACCTCCACGCGCTCCAGGTCGAAGGCATCCTTTTGCGGCGAGGCATCGCGGCTCGACGCCACGCGCAGGCCGTCGAGGTAAGTCACTGGCAAGAAGCCGCGAATGGTCAACTGGTCCAGGCGCGAGGCGGTGGCGCCACGGGTTTCCGGGACGACCGCGGCGCTGTAGCGCAGGATCTGGTTGAGGCTCTCGGCATTCTGCGCGCGCATCTGGTCTTTGGTGACCACCGAGATCGACTGCGGGGTCTCGATCAGCGCGGTGTCGGTCTTGGTACCGGACAGGCTGCGCGTGGCCACATAGCCGGACACCGGGCCGATGGGGCTTTCACTTTGCTCGGCAGCGCTGATGGTGGTGGCTTGCAACTCCACCGAGCCATCCGCCTGGGGGATCGGCTCGATGCGATAGCGCTGGGCAGACAGCGCCTGGGCCCGCAAACCGCTGCCCGCCAGCAACTGGGCGAGTGCCGCGTCGCTGCTCAACTGCCCGTTCAAACCGCTGCTGCGCTTGCCGCGGGTCAAGGCCGGATCAAAGGCCAGGACCAGCCCGGCCTGTTCGGCAAAGCCGTTGAGGGCCTGGCTCAGGTCACCGGCAGGGATCGAGAAATGGCTGCTTTCATCAGCCCATGCGGTGTGAATGGTCAGGGGCACAGCGGCAAAAGCCATCGCCACTGACAGCGCCAGCGGGTGCAACGGACGAGCAAAGCGTGACATGAGAGGTCCTGGAAAAGAGGGTTCTATATTCCATGACGGCCATGTCGGGAAATCGGGTATGAATGAGACCGGTTTTTATTTGAACGGGTGTCTTCAGGCAGATCAGAGGGGTTTGATCACCACCAGCAGGTCGGTGAAATGCTCCACTTTGATCGGCAGGTTATCCGCCAGGGTCGCCAGCGCTGCATCGCTGTCATCGAGCTTGAACACCCCTGACACGCGCATGCCTTGCAACGCCTGAGGATCAAAACGCACCACGCCATGGCGATAGCTGGCCAGGGTTTGCAGGACCTCGCTCAACGGCCGGTCATCCACCGTGAGCAAGCCCCGGGTCCAGGCCGCCGGGTCGCCGCTGCCGACCGCTTGCGCCGGCTGGGCGTGGCCCTGCTTGAGGATCGCGCGCTGGCCTGCCGTGACCTTCACCGCCTCGCTGTGATTGCCTTTGGCGGCCACCGTTGATTCGATCACCGTGACCACGGTCGAGCCATCCACCGCGCGCTGGACCAGGAAACGCGTGCCCAACGCGGTCGCCGTGCCCTGGTCGGTGCGCACCACAAATGGCCGCTGCGCATCCTTGGCCACCTCGACCCACATCTCGCCCTTGAGCAACTCGATTACACGCTGCTGGCCGTCGAATTTCACGTCCAGTGCCGAGTTGCTGTTGAGCTGCACCTGGCTGCCATCGGCCAGGACCACCTGGCTCCGTTCGCCGACGCCGGTACGTTGGTCGGCCATCCACAGTGGCAGTTGCTCGACGCTCGCCCAGCCGAGCACCAACACACCCAACAGCCCCAGGACCTGCCCGCCGCGCACGGCGTAACCGGGCTTGCGTGGGATGAAGGCTTGATTCAATGCCAGCCGTGCCGGTTCGGCAGGCAGTTCATCGAGGCTGCCCCACAATGCCCCCATGCGCTCGAAAGCCACCCGATGGCGTGGGTCAGCCTCACACCACTCTTCAAATGCCTGGCGGTCAGCGGCGCTGACTTTCTCATCATTGAGCAGCGCCAACCATTGCGCTGCCTCGCTGACAATCTGTTCGGCGGACATCAAAGCGGATCCGCGCCATGCAGCGTCTGGTAGCAATGCACCAGCGCGCTGGAGATGTAGTTTTTTACTGTGCTGGAGGAGACCTGGAGCTGGGCCGCGATTTCACTGTAGGTCAGGCCGTCCAGGCGACTGAGCAGAAACGCTTCGCGGGCCTTGTCCGGCAGGCCGGCGAGCATCAGCGCAATGCGTTCCAGGGCCTGCAGCGCGACATGAATGGTCGCCGGATCGGGCATGCCAGCGTCTTCGTACTGGATCGCCAGGGCTTGCATATAGGCTTTCTCGATCTTGCGTCGCCGCGCACCGTCAATCAGCAAGCGCCCGGCAGTGGTCGCGAGAAATGCCCGAGGCTCCTGAATATTGTGGGGCTCGGCCAGCAGCAACACCCGCACGAATGCATCCTGGGCCAGGTCCGCCGCATGCTGCGAACAGCCGAGTTTCTTGCGCAGCCAACCCTGCAACCAGGAATGGTGGTCGCTGTAGAGCGCAGTGAGTGTCTGCTGGCGGCGGGCCATATCACAATCGGCCACAGGAAAGTCATGCATGCGCAAAAGTTTCTCAAACAAGAAAGATTACCAATCGCGCAAACGATGACAGTAAAACGATGGCAGGGCAAGAGCTTGGCAACGAACCCCAGGCACATCCAGACCAGCTGTCCCGCACAGGTGCAGGAGGCCCGACTTATGGCGAGGGGTTCGCCTGCTTAGCGCAAGCTCCAGGACACCCCGGCATACACGCCCATGCCATCGCCCGGCGTCGAGCGCGCCATATCCTTGCCATGATCGTCATAGCCCGGGGTCACGGTATTGGCATAGCGCTGGTTGGTCAGGTTGCGCAGGTCGACCCAGGCTTGCCAGTCCTGCTTCGGCGCGTCATAGCCAACGGTGGTGCCCAATAAGCCATAGGCTCGCGCGTAGTAGGAGTTGGCGTAGTCCACCGCCACCCGCGAGGAATACTCGCCATTGAGGCTGCTGAAAAAGCCGCTGGGATGGCTGTAGCGCACCTGCGCCTGGTAATAGTGCTTGGGGATACCGGGCAATGTGTTTGTCGCCAAAACGCGGGTCGTCGCGGTAGTGGAAGTTGCTGTAGGTGTAGGCCTGGCGCAGGGCCAGGCGACCAGTGTTGCCGCCCTCCCACAACGGGCTGGTGAGGCTCAGTTCCAGGCCTTGGTGAATGGTCGGGCTGGCGTTGGATTCGGCGACCACCTGCGACAGGTTGGGCGTAGTAGCCGCCTGGGTCTCGACGCTGAGCAACTCATGGCGCACCAGCGAGTGATACAGCGCCAGATCCCATTGGCCGAACCAGGCTTCGCCGCGTCCGCCCACTTCCAGGGTGGTGGCGGTCTGGTTTTGCAGTTCCACGCCTTCGCGGGCCAAGCCGGAAGCCGGATTATTAACATCTTTGGCAAAGAACTTATTGGAACCCCAGATCATCGACCAGGCATGCGGCGGCTCCACCGAGCGGCTCAGGTTGCCATACACCTGCAATTGCGGGTTGAAGTCATAGCGCAGGCCCACGCGCGGGGCATAGTCCCAGGCATGAGTGCTCAAGGGGGCATGGGTCTCGGGATAGGTGACTTCGGTTTCGCGACGGGTATAGATCGCCGCCAGCCCGGTGGTCAGCCACAGATCGGGCAGCAGCTCCAGGTCGTTGCTCACGTGCAGCACCGTATCCGACCCCAGGTAGCTGTAGTCACGGGTCTTGGTGCCCGGGGCAAAACCGGCGGTGGCACCTGCAGGCACCCGCACGTACTCCGACACACCGTTATTGGGCAGGCCCTGGGTGGTGCGCAGGCCGACCATGGTCTTGCTGTCGCGTCCCAGCAGGGTGTCCTGGCGGATGTAGTTCAAGGTGCCGCTGATATCGGTATACGCCACCTTGAGCCGGTTGGTGCCTTCGCGCAGGTCCATGGGGTAGTCGTGGTACACCAGCCCCGCTTCGATGCGGGAGTTATCGTCCAACTGCAGCGTGGTCTTGTTGGCGATCCAGGTAGAACCCGGCTGCAAGCGCTTGGAGTCGCGCGTCAAATTGAGCGCATTGGCCGCACGCGGGCTGTGCTCGATCTGCTGGCGCGTGAGTTTGCCGGGGCTGTCGTTGGCGGTTTCGCGGTAACGCAAATAGAAGCGGGTTTCCAGGTCCGGGTTGAACCGGTAGCCGAAGTTGGCCGCCACGCCCTTGCCACTGCCGGCGCTTTGTTGCTGGAAGCCATCGTAGTCAGTGTCGGTCAGGCTGATGTAATAGTCGGCATCACCCAGCACTTGCCCGGAGCTGATTTCCCGCTGGGCATACCCGTGGCTGCCGGCCTCGTAGCGCACGCGCAACTTGGGCGCATCGTAGCCGGTGCGGGTGACATAGTTGACCGCCCCGCCCAGGGCCAGTGCGCCGCGGTCGAAACCGTTGGCACCGCGCAGCACTTCGACGCGGCTGAGCCACAGCGGGTCCTTGAGTTCATAAGGCGTGCCGCCGGGGCCGGTGAGTGGCAGGCCGTCGATGGTTTCATACAGGCCGGACGCATGGCTGCCGGGGCCACGGTTGATGCCCGAGCCGCGAATGGAGATTTTCACCCCTTCGTTATTCGCCGCCTTGGCATAGATTCCGGCCTGGTACTTGAGCACGTCTTCATTGCTGCTGACCCGCCCCTGCTCGACGCTGGCCATGTCAACGTAGTTGGTCCCACCGGGTACCTGCTTGAGTTGCGCCTGGGCCGCTTCGCCTTCGCTCAGTTCGGTGCTGGTGACTTGCAGCGGCGCCAACTGCAGCGCCTCATCGGCCTGGGCCAGGTGGCTGAACGTCAGGGCAGCCCCCAAGCCGAGCCAGCGCGGGGAAAGAACAAGCAGAGGTTGTCGCAGGCGCATGGGCCGTATCCTTGAAGAGGTCTGCGGTTGGAAGCCGCGGATCATACGCAGGTCACGCACAAACCTCGTCGATTAGGCTAATGTGCTGGCCCTGAGCGCCCCTTCACTCTTGAGGCCGAGCCTTTCATGCGCAATCTCACCTTCGCCAGCATCTGCCTGTTCTCTTCACTATTGGTCGGTTGCCAACAGCACCCACCGGCCAACGACCAACTGGATGCGGTGCTCTGGACCCAAACCTCCATCGAGCATGAGTTGATCTATCGCCAGGTGTTTGCCAACGCCACCCGCCAGCTCGACGTGGCCCTGGCCAGCAAGGACTGGGACGCCCTGCCCTTTGCCCCACGCAACCTCAGCGGCCTGCCGCCGGCGGTGATCGTCGATATCGACGAAACCCTGCTGGACAACGTGCCACTCAACGCGCGGGACATCATCAACAACCAGGTCTACTCCTATGATCGCTGGAACACCTGGGTCGACCAGGCCAAGGCCCAGACCCTGCCCGGTGCCGTGGCGTTTGTGCAGGCGGCGCAGCAACGCGGGATCAAGGTGTATTACCTGACCAACCGCGAACACAGCCAGGTTCAGGCCACGGTCGCTAACCTGCGCCTGCGTGGTTTCCCGGTGGACAGCAACCAACAAATACTGGCGGCCGCCACCCCGACCGGCCATTGCGAACAGGCCGGCTACGGCAAAAACTGCCGCCGCCAGTGGGTCGCCAGCCAGGCGCGGGTGCTGTTGATGGTCGGGGATTCCCTGGGGGATTTCGTCCAGGCCGAACACAACACCCTGGCCGCCCAACACCGGGCGGTCGAGCCCTATACAGGCTGGTTCGGCCAGCGCTGGTTCCTGCTGCCGAATCCCACCTACGGCAACTGGTACAGCGCACCCTACGCCGACCGCGAAGAGATTCCATTTGAGCAGAAGCGCTTTTTCAAGCGTGAGGCCCTTCAGTTGCAGCAATGAAGATCCAAGGTGGCAGCTGAAATGCAACCCTCCACCCGCTGAAGATCGAGGTGGGAGCTGTCGAGCCCCGGCGAGGCTGCGATGGCGGCAGCATTGCGGGGGTTGATGTTGGCTGAACTACCGCTATCGCAGGCAAGCCAGCTCCCACATTGGATCTTCAGCACATTGAGCATCGTATGCATCCTGCGGTGGCAGCTGAAATGCAATCCTCCACCCCTTGAAGATCGAGGTGGGAGCTGTCGAGCCCCAGCGAGGCTGCGATGGCGGCAGCATTGCTGGGATTGATGTTGGCTGACCCGCCGCTATCGCAGGCAAGCCAGCTCCCACCTTGGAGCTTCAGCACATTGAGCACCGTGTGCATCCTGCGGTGGTAGTGAAATGCAATCTTCCAAACCCTGAAGATCAAGGTGGGAGCTGTCGAGCCCCGGCGAGGCTGCGATGGCGGCGGCATTGCTGGGATTGATGTTGGCTGACCCGCCGCTATCGCAGGCAAGCCAGCTCCCACCTAGGATCCTCAGTACATTGAGCACCGTATGCATCCTGCGATGGCAGCTGAAACGCAATCTTCCAAACCCTGAAGATCAAGGTGGGAGCTGTCGAGCCCCGGCGAGGCGGCGATGGCGGCGGTATTGCTGGGATTGATGTTGGCTGACCCACCGCTATCGCAGGCAAGCCATCTGCCACAGGGACTTGCGTCCACTCATTGGCTGGTGGCCTGCCGATACTGACGCGGCGTAAAGCCAGTCAACGCCTTGAACTGGCGGGTGAATGCACTGTGGTCGGTGTAGCCGCATTGCAGGGCCACTTCGGTGATCGGCAACTCGGTGTGCAACAGGCGATGGGCATGTTCCAGGCGCACTTTCTGGATCATCTGCCGGGGTGTCAGGTGAAATACGCGCTTGCAGTAACGCTCCAGTTGCGCCACCGAGATGCCGGCGATGCGTGTCAGTTCGCCGAGGGTCACGCGCTGGTTGAAATGGGCGCGGATGTGTTCGTCCACCGCCGCCAGGCGCTGATAGGCCGGGTGGGTCTCGCTGGCGGATTGCAGGTCGACCGAAATCCCAGCCAAGCCGATGATCGCCCCCTCGCGGTTATACAACGGCCATTTGTGGGTCAGGCACCAACCGGGTTCACGGCTGCCGTACAGGTGCAACTCCAGTTGGTCCTCCAGTACCAGGCCCTGTTC
This sequence comes from Pseudomonas sp. FP818, assembly GCF_030687335.1. NCBI lineage: Bacteria > Pseudomonadati > Pseudomonadota > Gammaproteobacteria > Pseudomonadales > Pseudomonadaceae > Pseudomonas > Pseudomonas sp. FP818. The sequence continues at coordinate 3,404,338 of NZ_CP117427.1, forward strand.
CAGTACGCGCCGATCCTGTTCGGTATAGCCCGGCCCCAACTGCGCGGGGAACACTTCGGCGCTGGTCTTGCCCAGTAACGGGCGCCGGTCTTTCAAGCCACAGCGCTGCACCAGGGTGTGGTTGGCCATGACATAGCGCGCCTGCACATCCTTGATAAACATCGTCGCATTGGGGATCACGTCGAGCATCGGCAACAGCATGGCCACGCCCGCCAGCAGCTGTTCGAGGCTGTGGGGGCGCTGCTCATCGCCCTGGCACAGGGCTGCAAACGCGTTGTGCATCATGCCGCTCACCGCCTCGTTTATCGCCTCGCCGGGCCAGCAGATTGCCCGATGGCCGGGGCCCTGTCGAGTGCCGTTGCCCACCTGGCAATTGTGCTGAATTCGTCATTGATAGCCGCGCAAAACATCAATCGCCAGCGCGCCGATGGGTTCACTGTAGCGCCACTGCATGCCTATCCAATAACCCACAAGAAGGCGCCGCTATGTCAGCCCAAGGCAAGTTCAAGAAACAGCTGTCTCTGATCGACCTCACCTTTATCGGCCTGGGAGCCATCTTCGGTTCCGGTTGGTTGTTTGCCGCCAGTCACGTGTCGTCCATTGCCGGCCCCGCGGGGATTTTTTCCTGGTTGCTCGGCGGTTTTGCCGTGCTGTTGCTGGGCATTGTGTATTGCGAATTGGGCGCCGCCCTGCCCCGTGCCGGGGGCGTGGTGCGCTACCCGGTGTATTCCCACGGCCCGCTGCTGGGCTACCTGATGGGCTTTATCACGCTGATCGCGTTTTCCAGCCTGGTGGCGATTGAAGTGGTTGCCGCAAGGCAATATGCCGCCGCCTGGTTTCCCGAGTTGACCAAGGCTGGCTCCAGCGACCCCACCCCCCTCGGCTGGTTGGTGCAGTTCGGCCTGCTCTGCCTGTTTTTCGTGCTCAATTACCGCAGCGTCAAGACCTTCGCCATCGCCAATAACCTGGTCAGCATTTTCAAGTTCATCGTGCCGCTGCTGGTGATCGGCGTGCTGTTCACCTTCTTCAAACCGGCCAACTTCCACTCCCAGGGGTTCGCGCCGTTCGGCCTGTCGGGGATTGAAATGGCGGTGTCCGCCGGCGGGGTGATTTTTGCCTATCTGGGGCTGACGCCGATCATCTCGGTGGCCAGCGAAGTGAAAAACCCACAACGCACCATTCCCATTGCCCTGATCCTTTCGGTGCTGCTGTCCACGGCAATTTATGTGCTGCTGCAAGTGGCCTTCCTCGGCGGCGTGCCCACCGAAATGCTCGCCAATGGCTGGGCCGGCATCAGCAAGGAACTGGCCCTGCCCTATCGCGATATCGCCCTGGCCCTGGGCGTGGGCTGGCTGGCCTACCTGGTGGTGGCCGACGCGGTGATCTCCCCCAGCGGCTGCGGCAATATCTATATGAACGCCACGCCACGGGTGATCTATGGCTGGGCGCAGACCGGCACCTTCTTCAAGATTTTCACGCGTATTGATGAGAAATCCGGCATCCCGCGCCCGGCGTTGTGGCTGACCTTTGGCTTGTCGGTGTTCTGGACCCTGCCGTTCCCGTCCTGGGAAGCGCTGATCAATGTGGTGTCCGCCGCCCTGGTGTTGAGCTACGCCGTGGCCCCGGTGTGCGTGGCTGCGTTGCGACGCAATGCACCGGACATGCCGCGCCCGTTCCGGGTCAAGTGGATGAGTGTGCTGGGCCCGCTGTCGTTCATCATCGCCGCGCTGATCGTCTACTGGTCGGGCTGGAACACCGTGTCCTGGCTGCTGGGCCTGCAAATCGTGATGTTTGTGGTGTACCTGCTGTGCCGCCGCCTGGTGCCGACCCAGCACCTGAGCATCGCCCAGCAAGTGCGCTCCAGCGCGTGGCTGATCGGCTTCTACGCCGTGACCATGGTGCTGTCGAAACTCGGTAGTTTCGGCGGCCTGGGCGTGCTCAGTCATCCCTTCGACACCCTGGTCGTCGCCGCCTGCGCCATGGGCATCTACTACTGGGGTGCGGCCACCGGCGTGCCGGCGCACTTGGTAGAACTGGAACACGAAGACGACGAAAGCGAAGCCGTGCTGCCCACTACCGGCATGCACCCGGCGAACGCGTAATTGGCCAATCACCAAGGAATAGCTGGATGAAACGACTGCATGTGATTGACTCCCACACCGGCGGCGAACCGACGCGCCTGATCATCAATGGCTTCCCGCAGCTGGCCGGCCAGACCATCGCCGAGCAGCTCGAGAGCCTGCGCACCGAGCACGACCCATGGCGCCGCGCCTGCCTGCTGGAGCCCCGTGGCAACGATGTACTGGTCGGCGCTCTGTACTGCGAGCCGGTCTCGCCGGGGGCCACCTGCGGGGTGATTTTTTTCAACAACGCCGGCTACCTCGGCATGTGTGGCCACGGCACCATCGGCCTGATTGCCTCGTTGCACTACTTGGGCCGCATCGCGCCAGGGGTGCACAGCATCGACACGCCGGTGGGCCAAGTCAGCGCCACCCTGCATGAGGACGGCGCGGTCACCCTGCGCAACGTGCCCGCCTATCGCTATCGCCAGCAGGTGCCCGTGGATGTACCGGGGCATGGCCGGATCTACGGCGATATCGCCTGGGGCGGCAACTGGTTTTTCCTGGTGTCCGAGCACGGCCAGGATGTGCACATGGCCAATGTCGAGGTCCTTACCGACTTCACCTGGGCCATGCTCAAGGCCCTCGAAGCCCAAGGCATCCATGGCGCAGACGGCGCGTTGATCGACCATATCGAACTGTTCGCCGATGACGACCAGGCCGACAGCCGCAACTTCGTCATGTGCCCCGGCAAGGCCTACGACCGCTCGCCCTGCGGCACGGGTACCAGCGCCAAGCTGGCGTGCCTGGCCGCCGATGGAAAGCTTCAGGCCGGTGAGCCCTGGGTACAAGCCAGCATCACCGCCAGCCAATTCGAAGGCCGTTTTGAATGGGAGGGCGAACGCATCCGCCCCTTCATCACCGGCCGCGCCTATATGACCGCCGACAGCACCTTGCTGATCGACGAACAGGACCCCTTCGCCTGGGGCATTTGAGCACCCGGCAGCGTTACAACAGACCCTTCCAAGGAGATAGAACCATGAGCGATAACATTTTCACCGGCTGCATCCCTGCCCTGATGACCCCGTGCACCGCCGAGCGTCAGCCGGACTTCGACGCCCTGGTCGCCAAGGGCCGCGAACTGATCGACATCGGCATGAGCGCCGTGGTGTATTGCGGCTCCATGGGCGACTGGCCGTTGCTCACCGAAGCCCAGCGCCAGGAAGGCGTGGCGCGCCTGGTGGCTGCGGGCATCCCGACCATTGTCGGCACCGGGGCGGTCAACAGCCGTGAAGCAATATCCCATGCCGCCCACGCCGCCAAGGTCGGCGCCCACGGTTTGATGGTCATCCCACGGGTGCTGTCCCGTGGCGCTTCGGCCACTGCGCAAAAGGCCCACTTCGCGGCGATCCTCAGCGCCGCACCGAACCTGCCGTCGGTGATCTACAACAGCCCCTACTACGGCTTCGCCACCCGCGCCGACCTGTTCTTTGAACTGCGTCGCGAGTACCCGAACCTGATCGGCTTCAAGGAGTTCGGCGGCGGTGCCGACCTGCGCTATGCGGCCGAACACATCACCTCCAAGGACGATGACGTGACCCTGATGGTCGGTGTCGATACCCAGGTGGTGCACGGTTTCGTCAACTGCAACGCCACCGGCGCGATCACTGGCATCGGCAACGCCCTGCCACGGGAAGTCCTGCAACTGGTGGCCCTGAGTAAGAAGGCTGCCAAGGGCGATGCCAAGGCCCGGCGCCAGGCCCGGGAGCTGGAAGCGGCGCTGGCGGTGCTGTCGTCCTTCGATGAAGGCTGCGACCTGGTGCTCTATTACAAGCACCTGATGGTGCTCAATGGCGACCTGGAATACAGCCTGCACTTCAACGACAGCGATGTGCTCAGCGATGCCCAACGCCGGTATGCCGAGCACCAGTACGCGCTGTTCCGCCAGTGGTACGCCAACTGGTCGGCAGAACAGAACGTCGACTGACTGCTCGTACGCCGCTGCTACACAGCGGCGTCCCTTCTTTTTTCAGGAACAGGCCATGACTCTGACAGGCAATATGCTGATCGGTCAGCACTCCATTCCCGGCACCCGCACAGCCATCCGTGCGATCAACCCAGCCACCGATGCTGCGCTGGAGCCGGCCTATCCCGGCGGTTCCACCGAGCAGGTGGCCCAGGCTTGCGCGTTGGCGTGGTCAGCCTTCGACAGCTACCGCGAGACATCACTGGCGGCGCGTGCTGAATTCCTCGAAACCATCGCCAGCGAAATCGAAGCCCTCGGCGATGAACTGATCGAGCGTGCCGTGGCCGAAACCGGCTTGCCCCACGCGCGGATCCAGGGCGAACGGGGCCGCACCTGCCAGCAACTGCGTACCTTCGCCCGCACCGTACGCGCTGGCGAATGGCTGGACGTGCGGGTCAATGGCGCCCAACCAGGCCGCCAGCCCCTGCCCCGTGCCGACCTGCGCCAACGCCAGGTGCCGCTGGGCCCGGTGGCCGTATTCGGCGCCAGTAACTTCCCGCTGGCGTTCTCGGTGGCCGGCGGTGATACCGCTTCAGCCCTTGCCGCCGGTTGCCCGGTGATCGTCAAGGCCCACGGCGCCCACCCCGGCACCAGCGAACTGGTGGCCCGCGCGCTGGCCCGTGCCGTGAAGCAGTGTGGTCTGCCCGAGGGCGTGTTTTCCCTGCTGTACGGTTCCGGACGCGAAGTGGGGATTGCCCTGGTCAGCGACCCAAGGATCAAGGCAGTGGGATTCACCGGTTCGCAAAGTGGCGGTATTGCCTTGTGCCAGGCGGCCCAGGCACGGCCGGAGCCCATTCCGGTGTACGCGGAAATGAGCGCCATCAACCCGGTGTACCTGTTTACGGGCGCCCTCAAGGCGCGCGGCGAAGCACTGGCACAAGGGTTTGTCGCCTCATTGACCCAGGGCGCCGGGCAGTTCTGCACCAACCCCGGCCTGGTGATTGCGGTTCAAGGTCCGGAACTGCAGCAGTTTGTCAGCCTCGCCAGCGACTTGCTGCAACGCAGCCCGGCGCAGACCATGCTCACACCGGGCATCTTCCAGGCCTATGAGGCGGGCGTCAGCGCACTGGCTGAGCATGCCCACTGCCTGGCCAGCGGGTTGCCGGCGCAAGGGCCGAACCAATGCCAGGCGCAGCTGTTTACTACCCACGCGCAAGACTTCCTTACCAACCCGCATTTGCAGGCCGAAGTCTTCGGCGCCGCCTCGCTCCTGGTGCAGTGCGCCGACAACGCGCAAATGCGCCAAGTGACTGAGCACCTCGAAGGCCAGTTGACCGCCACCCTGCACCTGGATGAGGGGGATGTTGAACAGGCACGGGCATTGCTGCCGGCACTTGAGCGCAAGGCTGGCCGGCTGCTGGTCAACGGCTGGCCGACCGGGGTCGAGGTGTGTGATGCCATGGTGCATGGCGGGCCCTTCCCCGCGACCTCGGACTCGCGCTCGACCTCGGTCGGCACCGGCGCGATCCTGCGTTTCCTGCGGCCGGTGTGCTACCAGGACTTCCCCGACAGCCTGCTGCCCGACGCACTGAAACAAGGCAACCCCCTGCGGCTGCGACGCTTGCTCGACGGCCAGAGAGAAGCCTGATCATGCTCGACAATCGTCAAACCGAGATCGACATCGCGGTGGTCGGCGCCGGCATCATCGGCGTCGCCTGCGCGCTGCAACTGGCGCGCCAGGGCCGGCGCGTGGTGGTCATCGACCAGCAGGAACCGGGGATGGGCGCCTCGTTCGGCAATGCAGGGCATTTGGCCACCGAACAGGTATTCCCCATCGCCGACCTGTCGATCCTGATGCGCCTGCCCGCGATGCTCATGGACCCCATGGGCCCACTGCGCCTGGACTGGAAATACCTGCCCCGTGCGCTGCCCTGGTTTGCTCGGCTATTGTTAAACCTGCGCCCCGCCGCCTACCAGCGCACGGTCGCCGGTATCCGTGCCCTCAACGAAAGCAGCCTGGGCGCCTGGCAGCGCTTGTTGGCGAACATCGACCGGCCACAGTTGATGCGCGAGGACGGCTCGCTGCTGGTGTTCGAGCGTGCCGAATCGCGGAAAGCAATTGAGGGTTTGCAAGCGCGCATGACCCAGCAGAACGTGCCGGTGGACTGCTGGTCGGCCGACGCCGTGCAGCAGGCCGCACCGCAATTGAGCGAGCGGATCCAGGGGGGCTTGTTCTTTCCCCGCACCGGGCATTTCCTCGACCCGTATCGCGTGGTGTGCGAACTGGTCGAGGCCGCCAAGGCCAGCGGCGTGACCTTTCTCAAGCGCCAGGTCCGGGACGGCCAGCTTCAGGCCCAGGGCGTTGCACTGATCACCGACCAGGGCCGCTTGGCCGCACGCCAGGTAGTGATCGCCTGCGGCGCCCACTCGGCCAGGCTCACCCAAGCGCTGACCGGCAAAAAGGTGCCCCTGGACACCGAGCGCGGTTATCACCTGATGCTGCCCCATGAACAAGATCGCCTGCCCTTCGCCGTCACCTCACTGGAACGCAAGTTCATCATGACGCCCATGAGCGATGGGCTGCGGCTGGCCGGCACCGTGGAATTCGCCGGCCTCGACCGCCCGCCAAACATGCAGCGCGCCTGGCAATTGCACCGGCTCAGCCACGGCCTGTTGCGTCACGAATTGAGCGCTGAGGACGCCACGCCGTGGATGGGCTTTCGGCCGTCGTTGCCGGACTCGCTGCCGATCATCGACCGGGTGTGCGACGGCAGAGTGTTGCTTGCTTTCGGGCATCAACATTTGGGGTTGACGCAAGCGGCCGTCACCGCCGAACTGATCGCGCAGTGGGTATCGCCGATTTATGTGCCTCAGCCCCAGGGATTGCCGGCATTGGCGGCCTATCGGCTGGATCGGTTCTGACGCAGACCTAGCAGGAGCAATCACTGGTAAATAATCGTAAACGTCGCCGAGGCATTCGCCGGGCCGGGGGTTACCTTGCTCGCCGTCTGCAGGTAGCGGGCGCGCAAGGGGATCGTATAACTCCCCCTCGTTGGGGCGCAGGGTGAGGCCGCTGCTTTGGTTGGTTCCAAGGATGACCGAGTTGCCGTTGCGGTTCTGCACCTGCACGCCAACCCCTGTGGCGGCGGGCGCACTGCCCGTGGCGCCAGGGTCGAGGCTCAGTACACCGTTATTCGTGTTGATCGCCGTACGCGCGGGGTCGATGCGGTACTGCAGGGTGTTACGCACCAGAGAGCCACTGCCGATGTTCGTACCAGAAGGAAAATTTCCACTTTGCGATGACCAGGCCGGCCCCGTTGTCGTATAGATCCCGTTGAACGCCGGGCAGTCATTCAAAGCGATGGAAAAATCCGTCCAGCCCGTGCTGCTGTTGAGCCCGGTGAACTTGGAGGTCAGATGAGAGCCCATGGGCACCGAGACATCCGGTGTACGGCAGGTACTCGAGACAATCTGGATATTGCCGGAGATCCCCATACTGAAGCCGCGCATTCTCGCATCGCCGAAGTTGCCGTACAGACTGACGACCGGCAACGTATTGCCCACCAATACACCAGGCGTTACATCGCCCAGTTTGATCAAGATCAGCTCAAAGTTCGAAGGCCCGTCAAATGGGACCACACACCTGTAGCCAGATGTGCATGTGGTCCATGCCTTGCCAGATTGCCTTGGCAGCAGGCCGCCCGAGCTGTTGAAGGCAACCCCCAGCCCCGGAATGCTGGTTCTATAGACCTTGTTGGCGTAGGTCCCGCTGGACACATTGGCCATGGGATAACGGGAGTCGACTGTCATCTCAGTCCACTGCTGATACGGGGCATAGAGGCATTCAAGCTTGGGCGCCTGGCCCGCAGCCATGCTGAAGCGCTGACGATATACCTCGGTACCCACCGGCAGATCGCGCCCGATAGTGATCGCCGAAATCTGCAATGGCATGGAGCCCACGGCCGGCTGGATACCCTCCATGTAGGTGCAAGTGACCGCCATGGCCGTCCCCGCCGCCGCCCACAATGCCGCGACGGCCAGGCCCGCCTTGATCAAAGCGCCAATGTTCATAACTGTACCTTTTGAAGAATGTTGGGCTGCACGCTGCCAGCGACTTGCTTACCGGCCGCACAAACCGCGTCTACCTGTTGCAATTGCTGCCCTTCGCCGGGGCCCGCCGGGATGACCAGTGCGCACTGTTGATGGGTCTTGCTTCCCCAGTTGATCAGTAACTGACGGGTTTGCGGCTTGATCCGTGCGTAGAGCTGGCCACCCTGCCCGACCACGCCGACCGAGGTGCCGTCGATATCTGTCACGCCAGCACCAAAGGGCAGGCTGCTGCCATCGTCGAGGCGTACGTTGAGCAACACTGCGCGGCCCTGGTTGGTGGTGTACTTGAGGTGCACCACCGCACCGGCGCGCGGGGCCACCTGTTGGCTGGTTTCGCTGAGTTCGACGTCCAGCGAGCTACCAATAGGGTCGATTGCCACTTCGTTCAACTCATATGGCCGCAGGTACGGAACCACGGCATTGCCGCGGCTGTCGAGCTTGAGGCCAGGGTAGCCGGACACCTTGGCCCCCTGCGCACCCGGGGCACTGACCACCGCCATGGTTTCACCGCGATAAGGAGTCATGGTCACCCCATCGGCATGCGCCACCACGCTGCCGCTCGCGCCCACCGAGGCGCTGGTGTAGCCATCACCGCGTCCCAGGGCAGCGCTGAGCATGGCGCGCGCGCCGGTGTATTGGCCATTGAGGGCCGCGCTCTTGCTGTTACTGGCACCGTCATGGCCGACCGTCGCGCCGTAGCCATATTGACGGTCCTCGCCAGCGGTGCCGCTGATGCCGGCCTGCTCGCTGTAGTTGCCTTGGGAGTCACGTCCTACCTGTGCGGTCATTTGCGGGCTGAAGCCTGGACCGCCAAATTCCAGAGGCATGCTCATGGTCAGCAAAAAGCTGTTTTCCATGTCCCCCAGGCCCATGCGGCTGCGGTTGGCGTTCACACTGAAGCTGATGCGATTGAACTGCTTGCTGTAGCTGAACTGGTACTGCAAATCACTGCCCGGCAGGTTCCAGTAGTTCTGCGCATAGCCGCTGATTGCCACTTGCCCCCACTCCCCCAGGCTCTGGTCGGCGGTGACCGAAAAGCGACTGCGCGGGCGCCCGAACATGCTGGTGTCCCACCCCGTTTTCTCGGCATCGAGCAGTTGCATGGCGTTACTGAAGTCCAGGTATTCGCTGGTAGAAAAACGATAAGCCGCAACGGTGAAGTTACTGCCCGTGCTGAGCACATTTTTGCTGTAGGACACCCGCATGCTCTGCCCTTTGGCGGCACCAGTGGCCAGGTCAGTCTGGGCGTGAGTCAAGTCGATGGCCATGGCACCGATCGGCGTGCCAAACGCCAGGCCGGTGAGCACGGCGGTGTAGTCATCGCTGGACTGCATCCCGGCAAATCCGGTGAACGTATTGTTCAGGCCATATTGCACAGTGCCTTGTAGCAGGCGCGATTGCTTGTCGACGTAGTTATTGCGGGTCTCGCCTGCGGTCAGGCTGAAGCGCGAGGTACCAGGGCGCAGCAACTGGCTGACCGAGGCATAGGGCACGATGAAGTTCTGCTCAGTGCCGTCGGCTTCCGCCACGCTGACACTGAGGTCGCCGCCATAGCCGGTTGAATACAGGTCATCAATCACAAATGCCCCGGGAGCCACGGTGGTTTCCAGCAGGATGTTGCCGGCCTGGCGAATGGTCACACGGGCGTTGGTGCGGGCAATCCCACGGATCACCGGGGCATAGCCGCGCATGGAGTCGGGCAGCATGCGGTCGTCACTGGCCAGTTGCACACCACGGTAGGACAGGGTGTCGAAGATCTCGCCGGAGGTGTTGGACTCACCCACCGTCAGTTGGCTTTTCAACGCGGTGATGTCGCGTTGCGCATAGGAGTCCAGGGCTTGGTAATTATTGCCCTGACGTGACTGCCAGCTCATCGACGCGTTGTGGCGCAGGCGCCAGTCACCCAGGTTGAGGCCGGTGTGCAGGCCCAGGAATGCCGAGTCAGAGTTGCCACTGCGGGTACGGTTACGGCTGCCATTGAAGCTGTAGCTGAGCATGCCTGCGGTCACGCCGCGATCCCACAGTTCCGGGCTGACGTATCCTCGGGCATTGCGCCGCAGCGCCGCCTGGGGAATGCTCAGGTCGAGGGCCTGGTTTTCCGGTGAAAAATTCGCGGTTGCACCCGGGATCAGACTGCCCACGGCGGCACAGCCCTGGCTGTCCAGCGCCAAAGTGCTTTCAGGCGCCAGCTTGCTCATCTCCACACCCTGACGCTCAAGCAAGCCACGCGTCATGCAGACCACCGGCTTACTGCCGTCGGCCTGGGCGTCGATGCGAATGTCCTGGCGGCTGTTCAACTGGCCGTTAAGCACTACGTCTGCACGGTATTGCCCGGGCATCACCGGGTTGCCGGTCTGGTAGGCGCCCAAGTCGAGATTGCGCGAGTCTTCAGGCAGGAACGCATCGTTGAACTGCACCTCTTGCGCCAGCGCACCCTGTATACCCCATGCACCAGGGGCGATGGCCAATACCCTGAGGATCAAGGCAGAGAGCGGATTCAAGGCGAAGCAAGGCCGCGCCCGCAGAGAAAGCCTGCAGCTGGAAGAGGTCGACATAAATGACTCGCGACTAAAAAACTTGAGGTTTAATCAGGGCTTGAGTGCTTTACGGGTCGGGATCAGTGCGCCGTAATCGTTGATAGCGCTGAACTCCACCTGAGCACCCGCAGCCGGTCGGACCTTGAGCGTTGGGAGCACAAATTGGCGGGTTTCACCCGGAGCGATCATGCCGTCTTCACTGCGCTCACGCTGGGCGCCAGCCACCAGTTCCAACTCGATCAGCGAAACATGGAACGCCGACGGATTGAAGGCCTGCAAGGCCAAGCCTTGCCCATCGCGTGCGGGCACCAATTGCCACTGCACCTGCTCGATCGCCTCGCTGGCAGTGCCTGGCAAGCCGGTCGGGCGATAAAACAATTTGATCCGCGAACGGAATGCCATTTGCAGCGTATTGATATCTGCACCCGCCTCGGGCTTGGGTGGAATTTCCAATACGTTGAGCCAGAACACCGACTCTTTGTCCTGGGCCATGGGAGCCCCGGTAAACAACACCCGCAGGCTTTGGCCCTTGGTCGGATCGATGCGCGCCACCGGCGGTGAAAGCAGGAACGGCGCCTTGGAGCTGGTCGGAGTCGACTCGACGCTGCCGGTGTCGATCCACGACTGGATCAGCGCTGGCTGCGTGCCATTGTTGTTGAGTTTTACCGTGATTTCTTTCTGGTCCGCCGGGTAGAGCAGGCGAGTTCCGGTAATCACTACACCCCCGATAGCCTGGGAACACGTCAGTGTCACAAGGCTTGCCAGGAGCAATTGTCTGAGGGCAGATATGCAAGGCATTACGTAATCCCGTTGCTGCCTGGAAGCACGCCCTTTTGTCGCTGAACAGGGCGTGTGTCCATGAGCGGCGACTTACTGATAATTGATGGAGTAAGTCACGGAGCCAACTACGGTACCCGGAGTGGTCGGGGCTTGAGCGTAGTACTGGACAGCGTATGGCAGGATGGCGGCCTTGGAGGTTGCATCGATGGCAATACGGCTGGTGGAAGTGACCTGCGCAGTGTTGCCGGCCTTGATCGCGTTGCCATTGGTTGCGTCAACCAATTGCAGCTGAACCTGGGTGGCAGTACCGCTCACGTTCTTCAGGTTGCCGCTGGTTGCATCAACGCTGCCGCTCGACTCAAAGAATGCAGCAGCTGTTTTCAGCGCGGCAGAACAATCGCTCAGCTCGATATTGAAACCGGTCTGGCCTGCCACTTGGCCTTTTGCTCCCAGGGCAGCGGTAGAGACGGTTGGCAGCGTGACAGTCGACGGGCTCGCACCAGCCGCGCCGTTAACCGCAACCTTGCAGGTTTCGGCTTTCAGTTCGCCGTTGAAATCGATTTTGCCGTCTGAAGCCAGAGCAACGGTAGAGGCGGTGGCAGCGACCAGTACAGCGAGGGCGCGAGCTTTGTAATTCATGAGTAACTCCGAGAGAGCGATGTTCTACAGTAAGTTATAAAGCTTCCGTTTATCGGAGAGCTTCTGTGCTGTTGCGGGGCTGAGTTTAGGGAGCCCACATCGAACTCAATATAGGAGCGCTCTGAAAAACAATTGAGCACGGAAAATTCCCAACAATTAAAACCACTATAAAACTTACTGCCGCACTGCACTATTTAATGGAAAAACATTAGTAACCCGTCTATAGGAGCACTCCTAAAAACAGGCGCTGCAATGTTTATCAATGCAGAAGCAGCAAACAACCGGTGGCCGCCATCGAGTTTTATCGAGGCGGTGAGGCAGATGTTGCGGCAGGGCATGCAATTCGCGGCGATTGCATCATTCCCAGATCAACCTGTCCTGCTGTGAAGCCCCTACTCTACCTAGGCTCCGCAGGGAAGCCCGGCCCTGTGCTCAAGCAGGCTACGGGCATGGCCCGCAACCGCTTCTGCTGGCCAGTTCACTTCGTCCTGCAACAGCACTTCGATACGCTGCGCGGTGGCCGCGAAGTCCTCCCAGCCGACGTCCAACGCGGCAGTGCGCAGTCTGTGTAGCGCCTCCAGCGCCATGCCGCGATCGCGCAGGGCAAGTAGTTCTATGAGGCTGTTAAGTTCCTGGCGCACAGCCTCCGGCGACCCTGGAGTTTCCAGGTACTCTGCAACTTGCGGCGCCGGGGTTACTTCGCACCAGAGTTCAATCATCTGCTGCAACATGGCCTGTTGGACCGGTTTGCTCAGTACACCATCCATACCGGCATCGAAACAACGTTGCAGGTATTCATTCCCGCTAAATTGCGAGAGCGCGATGATCGGGCAATATGAGCGTTCCTGTTGGAGCTGCGACTCACGAAACGCGCTGACCATGCCCTCGGCGTCGCCCTCTGGCGAGTCACAATCGATCAGCACCATATCGACCCGGTGCGCACTGAACAACGCCACCGCCTGGTCGGCATCAGCCGCCAGCAGCGCCGCGCAACCAAGGCTGTCGAGTTGTGCCTGCAACACTTGCCGACTGGGTAGCGAGTCATCCACCACCAACACCTGCAAACCGTTAGCCGATTCCGCGCTCGGCGCAGGCTCAGGTGCCGGCAGTTGCGGGGAAACAGCCCGCTCAACTGGCAACCACACCTCGACCTGGGTACCGACCCCCTGCAAGCTGCTGAGCACCAACCTGCCGCGCATCAAGCTGACCAGGCGCCGGCAGATCACCAGGCCCAGGCCGGTACCGCCAGTGCGCCGATAGGATTGCTTGGCCTGGGCATACGGCCGGAACAGCGAGGCTTGCACCTGCTTGGACAAGCCTATGCCCGTATCGATGACCCGGATCACCAGCTGTCGCACCTCGACCGCAGGCTTTTCCAGCTGTTGCAACTGCACCTCTACCCGGCCCACATCGGTGAACTTGACGGCGTTGCAGATCAGGTTGCGCAGCACCTGCGCCAGACGCAGTTCGTCCAGCAACAATGGGGCGCCGGGACGCTCGCCGGTGACGAGCAGCTCAATGCCCTTTTCCTGTGCTTGCGCTCGATGCTCATCGACTATCCGCAAGACCAGCGCCCATAGGTCCACCGGTTCAAGATTGAGGGCCAGTTGCCCGGCTTCCATCTTGGAGATATCCAGCACATCATCCACCAGCCGCAGCAAGGTATTGGCGCCGCTATTGGCCAAGCTGGTGAAATGTCGCTGCTGCTCATCGAGCGGGGTGTGCTCCAGCAGTTCCACGGCGGCCAGCACTGCGTTCATCGGCGAACGCACTTCATGGCTGATGACCGCCAGGAACATCGCCTTCTCCCGTTCGCTGTTCATGGCCTGGCGCCGTTGCAGGCGACTTTGCACGACCAGCCCGACGAGCACTGCCACCACGGCCAGCAGCAACCACAGCTCACCTTGGTAGTGCTCGGCAATGGCCTTGACGGTGGGAATATCCAGGTCCATATCCACAAACCAGGCGTCATAGATCGCCTTGCGCTCTTCGCCGCTGATGGACGCCAGCACCTTGTCCAAAATAGACAGCAGGAGCACATCGCTGTCACGTACTGCCATGCTCACGCCGGTATGCAGCGACGGCAGCACCCCAGAAATCTGCAGTACCCCATGATATTGGCGGGACAGGTAGGGAATCAGCAGCCATTCCGAAGCAATCGCCGCGTCCGTGCGGCCGTCCTTGACCATCGCCATCATGTCCAGCGCATTCAGGGCTGAAACAATGGTTATCCCCGGGGCCTTACGCTTCAAAAAAGCGACGTAATCCTCCTCACGCCCCAGCACCACCACCCGCTTGCCGGCGAGTTGCTCCAAGTCGGCAAACGGTTGATCGCCAAAACGGCTGACCATAACGGTCGAGCTGGTGTTGTAGGGCGCGGTGTAACGCAGCCCGAGATCCTTTGCCGGGTCATCATCCCGGCGCCGGGTGGACAAGATATCGACTTCGCCGCTGATCAGCATGTCCTTGCGGGCGCTGCGCGTAGTGGTGGTGACGGGTTCGAAATACAGGCCCGTGCGCGATGCAATCAACCCCAGGTATTTGGCTGACAACCCTCTGAGTTGGCCATTGCTGATGTATTCAAAAGGCTGCAAGTTATCGAATACGCCAACACGCAGCACCGGATGGGCGGCAATCCAATCACGCTCCTGCTGGGTCAAGTCCAGCGGCGTCGGGCCTGCCTGCACCCCGACGCCCAGGTTTCCCAACACGAACGCTATCAGCAGCAGGCGTAGCAATTTGGCGTTCATCGCTGGGTCACCCGCGAGGCACGCGCGGGCGGCAGCACTTCCAGGGGAGCATCCCCGCCCAAGGCCCGCCAATGCTCAACCAACGCCCGCAGGGCCTGGGCGTAGGCCGGGCAATCCCAGCCCTCCTGCGCGCGCAGCAGGCGCTCCAGATGCTCGGCACTCTGCCCCAGGGCCAGCCACTCCATAATCAGCGCAGCACCGTGCAGACGATGGGCAACGTGGACGGCGCTGGGGCGGTCACAGAGCGCTATGGCCTTGATCAGGCTCCCCAGGTCACTGGCCATCTCCCGATTGATCGCCGCCTGATCCAGTTGAGGGGCCATCAGGCTCGCACGAGGTGCAGCCAGGGTGACGTCGCACCAGCGCTCGATCACTTCGCGCAGTTGCCCAAGGCGTATCGGCTTGCTCAATGCGGCGTCCATCCCAGCATCCATGCAACGTTTGAGGTGCTGTTCACCGGTCAGGGCAGAAATGGCAATGATTGGGCAGCGTGGACGCCCCAAGCCGCGCTCGAACTCACGCAGTTCGCGAACCAGGCTGTAACCGTCCTGGTCCGGCAGGTCACAGTCCATCAGAATCAATTGGTAGGCCTGCTGCACGAACAAGCTGTGGGCCTGGGCGGCATCGGCGGCGATCACCGCCTCGCAGCCAAAGCCGCCGATCTGCGCCCGCAGCACTTCCTGGTTGGCCAGGGTGTCTTCCACGACCAGGATTTGCAGGCCGTCCGTCTCGGCCTCTGGCGCGGACTGCTGAACCTGCGGTGGTTCAGCAGTCTGGGGGGCAACCGTTACCGGCACGCAGAGGATGAAGGTCGTGCCAACCCCCGGCTCACTGCTGAGTGTCAACGACCCCTGCATCAAGTTCGCCAGTTGCTGGCAGATCACCAGGCCCAGCCCGGTACCACCGGAGCGCTTGTAGGATTGACTGGCCTGGGCATATGGCCGGAACAACGACGCCTGTACCGCTTCACTGATACCGATCCCGGTGTCGCGCACCTTGACTTGCAACTGTTGACCACCGGCCGGTAGGGCCAACAGGTACAGCTTGATGTCGACACCGCCGACATCGGTGAACTTGATGGCATTGGAAAGCAGGTTATGAAGAATCTGCGTCAGGCGGGAGCTGTCGAGTAACAGCAAGGGCAGCGCGGTGTGGATGCTCACATTCAGGCTCAGGTGCTTTTCCCGGGCGCGCAGGCGGTGCAAGCCAACTACACCCTGCACCAGCGCCGTCACATCGGTCGGTTCAATGCTCAGGCGCAACGCCCGCGCACCCGAGCCTGGCGTGTCCAGCACGTTATCCAGCAAACGCACCAACGCATTGGCGCCGCCATTGGCAAGGTGCACAAAGTGGCGCTGCTGTTCATTGAGCCGGGTGTGCCCCAATAACTCCATGGCCGCCAGCACGGCATTCATAGGCGAACGGATTTCATGGCCCATGACCGCCAGAAACATGGTTTTTTCCTGCTCGTTGCGCACAGCCTGACGCCACCGGAGATGGCCGCGATAGACCAGCACACACAGGCTGGCCAGCAGCAACGCCCCCATGATCAGTACATGCCAGTAGTGGCTGGAGACGGCAACCAGGGTTGGAACATCCAGACCCAGGTCGTGATACCAGTGCTCGTACATCTCATTGCGTTGCTCGGCAGTGATCGAGCCCAGGACTTTTTCGAGGATCGAATGCAGCAGCGCTTGGTCCGAGCGAACCGCCATGCTGACATCCAGCATCTGGCTGCCGACCACACCTGAAGCCTCCAGGATGCCCTGGAACTGGCGGTACAGATAAGGCATCAGGAAGATTTCCGTGGCAACGACCGCGTCAGCACTGCCGTCCCGGACGCGGGTCAGCATCTCCAGGGCCGATTTGCTTTTGATCAGCGTGACCTCGATCCCTGATGCTCCGACGATCTCTTCGTAATGATCCACGTCGGGAACCATCACGGTTTTGCCATGCAGTTGGTCGAGGTCGAAAATATCCGGGTCTTCGAAGCGCGTCACGATGATCGGCGAGGTGGTCTGGTAGGTCAGCAAGGCAAGGCCCTTGGTGGCCGGCTCAGTCCTGAAACGCAAGTAAGAGGACAGCAGATCCACCTGGCCATCGAGGAGCATTTGCTCGCGTATCTCAATGGTCTTTCCCGGGACATAGGTGAATTCAAGGCCGGTGGCATCGGTCACCAATTGCAGGTAATGCGCTGAGCGTCCCTGCAGGGTGCCATCACGCATGTACTCAAAAGGTATCAGGTCTTCGACCACGCCCACCCGCAACACCGGATGCTGCTGTATCCAGCGCTGCTCCTGCTCGCTCAGTTGAACCGGGCCAGCAGCGAAGACGGTCCCTCCAAGCGACCACAACAGCACGCCCCCCAGCCACCACCGCCTCATGGCGAGCCAATGATTTTGTTGAGCTTGAACAGTTCGTTGTTCGACGTAACCCCCAGCTTGCGAAACGCCGTGGTTTTCTGGGTGCTGATGGTCTTGATGCTGCGATTGAACTTCTCGGCAATTTCAGTGATGGTCATGCCCGCCAGATAACAACGAATGACCTCCTGCTCGCGACTGGTCAACTCCGCCAGGATCAGGGCGTCGGGCACTTCGCCAGGGCCTTTGCGGGTATCACTGGTGACGGTTTCGGCCAGGCGATAGGTCATGTCAGGACTCAGGTACACCGCCCCCGACGCCACTTTGCGAATGGCCTTGACCAACTGGTCCATGTCCTCACCCTTGCCGACAAACCCGCGGGCTCCGACACGCATGGCCAGGCCCACGGTCGCCGGGTCGTGATGGGTGGACAACACAAGGATGTGGCTAGCAGGAAACTTGACTCGCAAGGCACGGATCAATGACACGCCGTCCAACTCCTCGGGACTCAGGGAGAAATCCAGTAGCAGCAAGTCTGCAGGCGCTGTGGCGAGACCGGCAATCAGGTCGCGGCTGCGCTCATAAATGCCTACTACTTCAAAGTTCGCCTCGGCCGCCAGGGTATTGGCCAGACCATGTCGAACAACCGCGTGATCATCCAACAAAGCAATACGTATAGATTTCATTATGATCGAGCCCACTCAACCCAGCGCAAACCGCGCTGCCGAAAACAGGGATACCCAACGATAGAACAGTATATGCAATAACCGGCAAATGACACGGCGCCAGCCCGCCAGGTTCAGATACCTTCAATGAGGTGCTTGATCTTGAATAGCTCGTTGTTCGATATCACACCCAACTTGCGAAATGCCGAAGCCTTTTGGGTGCTGATGGTCTTGATGCTACGGCTGAATTTCTCAGCAATTTCGGTGATGGTCATGCCCGTCAGATAACAGCGAATCACTTCCTGCTCACGGGCAGAGAGACTGACAAAGCGCAACGCATCCTCGCGATTGCGCGCCTCGCCGTCATAGTTGACCGCAGTGGCTTCGGCAACCCTGTAGGCCATGTCCGGGCTCAGGTAAACCGCCCCCGACGCCACCAGCCGGACGGCGTCGACCAACTGGCCCATGTCTTCACCCTTGCCGAGAAATCCCCGGGCACCGGCACGCAAGGCCAGGATCACGGTAGCGGCGTCATGGTGCGTAGAGAACACCAGGATGCGGCATTGTGGAAACTTCACCCGTAACGCTCGAATCAGTAACACGCCGTCCAACTCGCTGGGCCCCAGGACATAGTCCAGCAACAGCACCTGCGCCGGGTCCTTGGCCAACCCTGCCAACAGTTCACGCGTCCGAGCGTAGACACCGACCACTTCAAAATCAGGTTCCTGCAGCAATCGATTGACCAGGCCATGTCGCACGATTGCATGATCATCCAGCAAAGCAATTTGTAAGCGTTTCATAGATCACAGGACACTCTGTATAACGAGCAAAAAGATGAAAAATAACGCTATTTCATCATTGGTAAGTTGCCGCCAGGGAAGACGGACCTACAACATCAATTCCATCCGTGCAACTGAGCCATCGCACATTAAAAACAAACAGGCGAACTTTCGATCAGGCAATACAACACCCACCGGCAAACTTTAAGTTGCCAGGCAAGTAGTCGACTTTTTGAGATTCAAGACATCCAGCAGTGGTTATCGAATGGGCAGAGCAGTTAACTCCAGCGGCATACAATATAAAAAAATCGATGATGGAAATTTAAGGCCATGACGAAACAATTGAAATAAGAGCACTCCTAAAAACCGCCTCCTCCCAGAGCCAGACGGACAGAAATATTTTTACGGGTGTTTCCCCCGCTCAATCAGGAAGCTCAAGAAGGCCTCGATTTCCATCGGCCGCGCCAGCGCATAACCCTGCCCGACGCGGCAGCCCAGGCGATGCAGTAAAGGGATCGTGGACTCATCCTCAATGCCCTCGGCCACCAGGTTCAGATTCAGCAGGCCGGCCCAACTGACGATGCCCGCAATCACCTTGCGTGATGAGGAATGCTGCTCTACAGCACGCACGAATGAGCCGTCGATTTTCATCTCATCGAACGATAGGTTCGCCAACAGGTTCAGCGTAGCCGCGCCGGTACCAAAATCATCCAGGGACACCTGGAAACCCTTGGCGCGGATCGCCGTCAGTGATGCCGAAAGATGAAGCTCATCCGGTTCGTGTACGTCCTCGGTAAGCTCGATTTTCAGCAAACGGTTCGGTAAGCCGGCCTGCTGCATCCGTGTGGCAAGGCGATCGGCAAAATGTGGGGTGCAAATGGTTTTTGCCGATGCATTCACCGCGATGGGGATCAGGATGTTTTCACGCTTGAGCGCCAGCATCGCCCTGATGCTCCACATTTCCACCAGGCTGAACAGCAACAGGTCCAGGCCCAGTCGGTTAACCAACGGCATCAGCACCGACGGCGGGATTTCACCAAAGCGCGGGTGCTTCCAGCGCACCAGCGCCTCAGCCCCCACTACACGCCGGCTCAACAGCTCGAATTGTGGCTGGAACACAAAACGCAATCCCTCCCCCGTGGTCAGCGCGTTGATCACTTCATCTTCGGCCAAGGCGTCGAATGTGGTCATGCACAACTGCGGGTCCGGTTTCGCCCGGGTCAGCACCACGGCTCGCAAGGCATCGCCCAGTTCCAGGGTTGCGCCTTCACGCAGAATTTCCACCAGGATCCCTGCAGCCCGGGCCAATCGTGCATGAGACTCCAACGCACTGATGGCCACCCCCCCCATGTACTTGATCCAGAACTGCTGGGTGCCAGTATGCGGGGCAGTCACGCTGCCCCCTTTCACATCGCGCAGTTGGGCATTCAAGGTGGCTTTGCCGGTCCAGAAGATACTCGGCAACTGCGCCACGGCACCGGCTTCGTGCAGCCCCTTGAGCAGGCTTGGCAGCATCAGCCCATCATCACATCCCGGGAGAATTTCGCAGACGATGACGTCCACCGGCTGTTCCAACAGCCATGCCTCCACGTCCTTCAACGATTGAGCATTGGTCAGCGCTGTAACGCCCATACTGCTCAGCGCGCCGGCTAACCGATCGGCACAGGTGACGTCAGCTGCCAACGTGATAACGCGTAGGGCGTTGAACTCCTCAGACACGGCGGCATTTACGATCATGACAAAAATTTCCCGATACTTTTCCAGAAAAAAAGCTTAGCAGTACCAAAAAAGATGCAAATAGGACTGGGACTAAAAGTACCCTTGTTCGCGGGGAGACCCACAACGAAGCGCTGATCGGTAGGGATCAGAGCTGGCCAATGCGCGCTGATAGGCGCGCTAGTGAAAAATAACGTCGAGCGATGAATTATTTAGTGTCCTCATGTATCTGACCCAATAGACCATGCCATTAAAACAATGGCATCGACACCGATCAGCAACAGAGTGACCTGTATGAAATCGCGCAAGAAAAGTGTCGGCCCTATCGGGTTGAAAGACATCACCATTGTCGACGACGCCAAGATGCGCAAGGCGATCACCGCCGCGGCGCTGGGCAATGCCATGGAGTGGTTCGACTTCGGCGTGTATGGCTTTGTCGCCTTCGTACTGGGCAAGGTGTTCTTTCCCGGCGCCGACCCTGGCGTACAGATGATCGCAGCGTTGGCAACCTTTTCCGTGCCGTTCCTGATCCGCCCCCTGGGGGGCCTGTTCTTCGGTGCGTTGGGGGATAAATACGGGCGGCAAAAAGTCCTCGCGGCCACCATCGTGATCATGTCCCTCAGTACCTTTGCCATCGGCCTGATCCCGTCCTATGCCTCGATAGGCATCTGGGCGCCGATCCTGTTGCTGTTGGCCAAAATGGCCCAGGGTTTCTCGGTGGGCGGGGAATATACCGGTGCCTCGATCTTCGTCGCCGAATACGCACCCGACCGCAAGCGCGGCTTTCTCGGCAGCTGGCTGGACTTCGGCTCCATTGCCGGCTTTGTACTCGGCGCCGGCGTGGTAGTCGGGATCTCGTCGGTACTGGGTGAAGAACAGTTCCTGGAATGGGGCTGGCGCCTGCCGTTTTTCCTCGCCCTACCCTTGGGCATGATCGGCCTGTACCTGCGCCACGCCCTGGAGGAAACCCCGGCCTTCCAGCAGCATGTCGAGAAGCTCGAACAAGGTGACCGCGAAGGCCTGGCACGCGGCCCGCGCGTGTCGTTCAAGGAAATCGCCACCCAACACTGGCGCAGCCTGATGACCTGTGTCGGCGTGGTGGCGGTGACCAACGTCACCTACTACATGCTGCTCACCTACATGCCCAGCTACCTGACACACAACCTGCACTACAGCGAAAACCATGGCGTGCTGATCATCATCGCGATCATGGTGGGCATGCTGTTCGTGCAGCCCTTGATCGGCTTTATCAGCGACAAGGTCGGACGCCGGCCCTTTATCATCGCTGGCAGCATCGGCCTGCTGGCCCTGGCGATTCCGGCCTTTATGCTGATCAACAGCGGCAAGCTGGGGCTGATCTTTGCAGGCTTGCTGATACTGGCAGTGGTGCTGAACTTCTTTATCGGCGTGATGGCGTCTACCCTGCCGGCGATGTTCCCCACCCATATCCGCTATAGCGCCCTGGCCAGTGCATTCAACATCTCGGTGCTGATCGCCGGCCTGACCCCGACTGCCGTGGCCTGGCTGGTGGAAAGCACCAACGACCTGTATATGCCCGCCTACTACCTGATGGTCATTGCCGTGGTAGGCCTGGTCACCGGCCTGACCATGAAGGAAACCGCCAACAAACCCCTGCGCGGCGCGGCGCCGGCGGCGTCGGATATTGAAGAAGCTCGGGAGCTGTTGCAGGAACACCACGACAATATCGAACAGAAAATCGAAGACCTCGACGAGCAGATCGCCGAGCTGGAGGCCAAGCGCAAGAACCTGGCGCAACAGCATCCGCGGATTGACTGACTGATCCCACGGGGGATCTCATAGGGACAGAGAACTGTGGTCCCACCACAAATCCAATGTGGGAGCTGGCTTGCCTGCGATGTCGGCGGGTCAGCCACCCACTATAGTGATTGGTACACCGTCATCGCGGGCAAGCCCGCTCCCACAGGGGACCTCATTGGGGCAGAGAATTGTGGTCCCACCACAAATCCGATGTGGGAGCTGGCTTGCCTGAACTGGACGGCCCCTATGAGAAAAACCCGACGTGTGGGGCCATTTTCTTGAGCAGACGGTGCGTTACTCCCCTGCGGCGCAGGGCCCGCCGCGGCGTCCTTTCAGCGGCCATTGTTACGGCACAGCCCCATGACTTTATATTCGATGGTGTTGAGCTTGCCGCTCGAATCTTCGTAGGTCATCCGCGACGGTACGATGTCACAGGAGCGGATCGGCGGGGTCACGCTGACCACCTTGGCGATGTCCAGTTTCATCCCGTAGCGATAGTCCTGGACCACTGGCCGGTCCTTGCCATGTTTTAACGCGTAAGCCTCCATGGCTTTCTGGTTATCGCTCATCAACGCCTCAAATGCACGAT
Organism: Pseudomonas sp. FP818; assembly: GCF_030687335.1. NCBI lineage: Bacteria > Pseudomonadati > Pseudomonadota > Gammaproteobacteria > Pseudomonadales > Pseudomonadaceae > Pseudomonas > Pseudomonas sp. FP818. The sequence continues at coordinate 3,427,068 of NZ_CP117427.1, forward strand.
CACTGCCTCCCGTGGCGAGCACGACCGTAGACAATGACAACGCCAATGCAGCAATACTCAGTTTCAACAGGTTCATCGGGTTTACCTCTCAAGTCACTCATTCCAGGCTTGAGATTAACGAACCGACCCTGTCAGCAAGGTAGCTTGATGATTACCTTTCTGTTATCCGCAACCAAACAGTGCCTGCAACGGCAACAAGCATCACCGACTAAGCGCCGACGCGGCCAGTTGTGCTACCCCGAGGGTGACTCCAGGCTCATCACCGTTCAGGTAAGGCTCAAACAGCGCCATCACTGGGCCCGGAACCTCAGAAAGCTCATGGCAAACAGCCAACCGCTGAGCATGGACAGGTAGATAGAGGTGTACGAAGCAACGGTGTAGTCCAATAAGAAGTTGAGCGCGGTCAACGCAATGGCGGCGCACAGGAATTGCGTGGGGGTAAACCGGCTCAGAAAGCGTTCCATTGCGGCATTCAAGGTGCGCAGGTACTTCATTGGTTTATCCCTGGAAATGGTGACGGCATCCGCACACTTACACCCGCCGATCCTGAAAAACACCAGAATAATGCTGCACAGAGCTGATGAGAATCAACCGCAGAAATGGCATAGTCGCCCGTACAGCAAATGGAGTAGGCCCCCGATGAAGCAATACATCCTCTACCCCCTCTTGGCGCTGCTCGCTGGATGCAGCAGCGGGCCGTATCTGCATCCCCAATCGGCAGTGGGCACCCATGCGTTACTCGAACGTACCTGCCCCGGCCCGAAAGCCGCAATGAGCTACGCCCCGCTCTCGGAAGAACTCGATTGGGTGCACGTATTGGTCTATGTAGCACCGCCCGGAACATCCAGCTGGCCAGGCAACCTGCGCTCAACCGACACAGAACTGCGCCTGTTTGGCCGGCTTTACATCCCCCCACGCCTGCGCAACCTGGACACCCCGGATCAACGCCGGGCGGCTTACAAACAAACTGACCCGCCGCTGTGGGTCAGCGCCGATTCGCCGTTGGTCACTGTTACGCTGGCGACAGGCGAGACCTATCAAGTCAGTATCGAACAACTGAAAACCGGCTTTGACCCCAAGAAGCAATCCAGCAGCAGCGGCAAGGGCACGGCCCTGGGCAAGGGCGATATGGATGATTTCACCCTCACCTTCCCGGCTATATTTGTGAACGGTGAAAAAGTGCCGATGGCGCCGATTCACTTCAAGAAACGCGAAGAGCGCTATGCACCGGTATTTAACTGTTGAGTGAAAAAATTCAGGACCTGCGTCCGACAATTCAGGCAAGGAGCAGTGCAGTGATCAGCATTCGGGAAGCAACCATAGAAGACATCCCCCTCCTTCAGGAACTCGGCATGAAGACATACCGAGAGCATTTCTCTGAAATCTGGACCGCTGCGGGCATGCAGAACTTCCTGAACGAAGATTTCTCGACCCGCGAAATGCAGAAATCCATCGAGTCGCCTGCCCATCACTGCTGGCTCATCGCATTTGACGAAACCAACCACGCCGTAGGCTTTTCAAAGGTCAACTGGTCCAAACCTATGCCCCTGCCTGGTCAGGTTGGCAGTGAGCTACAGAAAATTTACTTCCTCAAGTCACAGGCGGGCAAAGGCTACGGAAAGCAACTCTTGCAGCTTATCCACCAGTACGCAAAAGACCGTAAGGAAGGCGCTATCTGGTTGGATGTGCTGAAGTCCAATACCAGTGCACAGCGCTTTTATGAAAACTGCGGATTTGAGGCACTCGGCGAAATCCCGTTCAGTACCGACAAGGCCGACATCGGGATGGTTGTAATGCGCTGCGATCTTTCCCGGTAGACAAGGGTCACGCTTCTCATACCCGCAACGCGTTACATCACCCAAGGAATGGCAATGAGCTTCGACTGGCACTCCGGCCCCATCACCCGCACCACCCCACTGGACAAGCACTACAGGAATACACAGAAGGTGCGCCAGTTCCTGATCGGCGAGTGCGGGGAGTCATTCAAGTTCGATCGGGCGTTCATGGCCTGGATCAAGAGTAGCGAGCCCTTGACCATGGGGGACGTGGCGGATCAGTGGAATCGGACTCGATCATCCTTGCCCCAGGCACACCGACCCGGGAAAGAGTTGGATCAGTAACCAGCCCGCCACAAACAACCCGGCACCAAACGTGAGGTGGGCAAGCAGGCTTCGGCGCCTGGCTCGGTTCGGTGTCGGCGTCTTGGAAGCGGCGAAGCCGAAACCAAAGGCGGGCTGCATGATGCAGAACGGTGCAAGCACGCTGATCAAGCCCGTCAGTAACGCGGGCATCAGCGAGGGGCTGCAGAGCCAGGCCTGCCCTTGGAATGCCAGAAGCACCATCGCGAAGACAACACCGGTGACGTAGTGGAACCCCCAGCCAATCAGGCTTTCATGTCGGGTAGGGTGCGCAGCCACAATCGAGGCGTGGCGAAACTGTCCTTTGGGCATGTGGCCCAGCCAACGGCCGACAAGCCTGTAGTCCAGCGATGCGCTGCCAAATACCCGTGCTTGAATCAACGCTGACAGGTCCATGATCAACGTGGCCCCCAGCCCAACCAGCACCATACGCAGTACCATCTCAGCGGTTTCCATGTTATTTCCTCTTGCCTTTGGCCGGTTTTGATCCCGGCAGTCTGCAAGTTCAAGTCGACTTGAGGTCAAGCATGAAAGAAATGGATATCGGTGAAGTGGCACGCCGCTGCGGCCTACCGTCTTCGACCCTGCGGTACTACGAGGAAAAAGGCCTTATCCGCTCCATAGGTCGCCGTGGCCTGAGCCGGGTATTTGCTGCGGATGTACTTGAACGCCTGTCATTGATCACCCTCGGCCAGTCTGCGGCGTTTTCCCTGGACGATATCGCCACCATGCTGGACGCGGATGGCCAGCCGGCCATTGACCATCAGCGACTGGCCGAAAAGGCTGATGAGCTGGACCATACGATCCAGCAGCTCAGCGCCATACGTGATGGACTGCGGCGTGCTGCGGCCTGCCCTGCGGCGCGGCATATCGAGTGCGCGAACTTTCAAAAAATCCTGAGCGCTGTGAAGACGGGCAGCGTGAGGAGAAATACCAGCAACAGGTCTCAATCACACCTCAAGACCGCCAAGATCAAAGGGGGTCGAACCCCCTGAGGCGTGTCCACCAACGTGCCCGACCAGCGGCACCCCGTTTCGCCAGTTGATGCCGCACTATATTTGGCATGCCTCTACGACCGATGCCCCCTGCCCTGCCCTTCGAATACCCTGCCCACCTTCGCGCCCAGGCCGAAGCTGCGCCGCGTGCGCCCGGCGTGTATTTTTTCTACGCGCAAGGCGATTCGATGCCGCTGTATATCGGTAAAAGTGTCGATATCCGCAGCCGTCTGCTGGCACACCTGCGCACTCCCGAAGAAGCGCGCATGCTGCGTCAGGCACAGCGGATCGAGTACCAGCAGACCGCTGGGGAAATCGGTGCACTGTTGCTGGAGTCGCGCCTGATCAAAGAGCTGCAGCCCCTGAAGAACAAGCGCCTGCGCAGGCAGCGACGCCTGTGCTCGCTGCGCATGCACCAAGGCAAACTCGAGATCATCGACACCACCGCGCTAGCTGAGGGGCCACAGTTGTACGGACTGTTCCGCACCCGGCGCATGGCAATCGAAGCGTTGATGCTGCTCGCCGACGAGCATCGCCTCTGTCATAGCTTGTTGGGTATAGAGCCAGCCAACGCAAAGGGCTGTTTCCGCGCGCAGATCCGTAAATGCGCCGGGGCATGCCGGGGCGACGAAACCCATGCAGCCCATACCGAACGTTTGCTGCAGGCATTGGCGCACTGGGCCGTCCACCGCTGGCCATACCCCGCGGCCATTGCGCTGCACGAACGCCATGGCCAGATGGAGCAATACCACGTCGTGGACAACTGGCGGTACATCGGGACTTATGCCTCGGAGGCCGAAGCCCGATTGGCGCCGGCCCTCCCGCCGCAGTCCTTCGATGCTGACAGCTACAAAATTCTTGTCCGTCCGGTGCTGTTCGAGAGCGCCCGTGTGGTGGTGCTGTCGTAGGTGGTGCCTTGCAGAGCCCGTGCGCCAGGAACCTTTTTCATAATCGGGAATCAGTGCTGCATGTTTTCATACCAACAACTCAGCGAATTCCCGATGATTCTCAGAAGATCCCTGCTCTGTATCGCCTTGGTGGCCGCCGGCTTTCTTGCCGGGTACGCCGCAAAACCCAATGATGGGCTGCAAGTAACCGCTGGCCAACTCATAGAGTGTGGCCAGGTGACCATTCCCACTCTGGGCATGTGAGCCATGTTAGGGGGACGGATTTATTTAATTAAACCAATAAAGCATCAGAGAAGCGGTCAGGCATAAAAACCCTCTCTCACAATAAAAACAAAGAAAAAGTCAGCATTGATCCCCTGGCGGAGGAACTCGCACAGAAAGGCTAATAGCTGATTGCCCTTATCCGATGGCCTGATTTAATGATGGTGGCTCCACAAACCTGCTGGCTAGCTGATACCCTTTCGGCTCAATGTGCGGCAAGACAAGGACGTGAACACAATGAACAGGGAGATCATCCTGATGCGCCATGGCCAGCCGAACCTGACCATGCTCGGCAAGGTTTCATTATTCGAAATGAAACACTGGATCGAACACTACAACTTATCTGAAATCACCCGCCAGCCCGCCCCGCAGGCGAGCATGCAACTGGCGGCGACCGCTCGAGTAATCGTATCGAGTAGTGCCCCTCGAGCGCTTTCCTCCGTACGGGCGTTGTGTCTTCAGCCTACAGTGGTAGACCCGGTGTTCTGTGAGGCACAACTGCCCCATGGCCGCTGGAGACTGCCGAAGCTCTCTGGGTTTACGTGGGCGTTTATCCTGCGTATTTCCTGGTTGTGCGGTTTCTCGGGAACGGTCGAATCAGCCCGCCAGGCCAGGCTACGGGCCGGCATGGCAGCTCGACAACTTCAAGACCTTTCCAGCGCCGGGCCAGTCCTGTTGCTCGGTCATGGATTTATGAATCGAATGATCGGCAAGCAGCTCGAGGTTAACGGCTGGACTCGCCAGATTCGTAACGGAAACCGCTACTGGAGCGCAGTGGTCTATCAGATGAATCAGCAGTAAGGCCCGTCGAGAGAACGCCACGCGCGCTTCGTAGAAGCTGGTTTTTACGGATCATCTAACAGCCTCCAGGGATTGCAGCCTAGCTGCTCCCCCAGGAGCTGGATGAACAGCTGGCATGACCTGCAGTAGGCAGTCTACCGAATCAACGGAAGTCGAAAAGTTCGAAGTGAAGATTAGCTTTCGGAATTCGATGGAGATCCATTAGTTCATACACCTTGCTTAGTAGTCCTTTGGGGCCGCAAAAACTGATATGAATTTGGTGCGGTTTGGTTTGAGCCACCGCGTCACTCAAGGTTTCAGCCAACTGCTCAGTCCCCCCCGTATTACGAACAAATTGCGCACCACGCATGGTGGCCATACTTTCCAACTCTTCGGACGGCGGGAAGGCGCGCGAGGGGGTGAAACAATAGACCAGCGTTGCCTTTTCGAAGTCTTTGGCATTCGGATCTTGCAACCAGGAAATAAAAGGCGAAATCCCCACACCGGCGCCGATCCAGATTTCCCGCTCGGCGTGAGAGACCCGTTTAAATCTTCCATAAGGGGCGTAGACAGTGGCAAGCATTCCGGCTTTCGCACACTCGCAGAGCTTTTTGGTGTAATCCCCAAGCCCTCTGATAATGAACTCAATTTGCCCATTCGGACCGTTGGCGCTAGCGATCGTGAAAGGGTGAGGCTCACGCAACCCTTTTTGCTGCATGGCCAGAAACGCAAACTGCCCGGCACTGAAGTCAAATCCTTTATGGATGGGCTCCAGCGTCAAATGCAGCGCCCTGTTGCCCCTATTGACGGTTTTCACCTTGTACTCGCCAGCACGGGCAAAAAAGGGGTAAAGAACCAGTTTGTAAAGGGCTGCCAGCACACCCAACCCGCAGGACAGCGCCAACCAGAGGCCTGAAGGGCTGAACAAAGTGATCGGCGACTTGAAGCTTAACCAATGTAAAATCACGACCAGAAACAATGGCCCGGAGAGCTTGTGCCACCACCGCCACAGGCTGTAAGGAATATTGCGATTCAACGCAAGAAGTACGATCAGACCTAGTGCTACATAGCTCAACTGGCGCACTAGCCGCGTCCAGTATTTTGGCAATTCCAGAATAGGCACGCTGTTCCAGGCATCCAGATTTGCCTTGAATACAAAGTGATACGTGGCAAATACAAGCGCCCAGATACCTAGCCACTTGTGTGACTCATAGACCCGGTCCAAGCCGCCGAATAGATTCTCAACTGCCCTCCAGCGACTGGCCAACAGGCAGGAAGCCGCCATATAAACCAGTGCGCACGCTCCAAGTATCAGGCTGAGAGTTGCCGAAGTGAGCCAGGTATCAACAGGTATTTCAATCAGCAGCGTTAGTGTCGTAATCACTAAGATACCGAGTATGCAGTGCCAGCTCTTCACCGTGAACGCTCCCGTTATGAATATGGTGTCGTAGGCTGAACCTCATCCTCCCTGAAACCGTCAGCGGCCTGATACGTTAGCAGGCTACTGAAATAGGGGGATGACCCAGGTCATATCTAGAGAGAACATGCGAATGAACCCAGCCGTGCGCGATTTCGCTCGCCACAGCGGTCTTCGGGAGCGGGGTTTCTGTGGGTCGTCCAGTGTAGGGCTCCACCGGCAACAATCTCTGGATCCGCCTTATCGTAGCCAGGCTGCCTGAACGAGCTTGGCGCACTGGTCGAGCGAGTGGAAACTGTATCGATGGAGAGCAACTGCTGCGCCGTGCGAACACCAACCAAAGAGGCGATAGTGATCGAATCAAGCTATGTGGTAATTCACTCACATGTCAGCGAATTTCCTGAACCTATGACCCTCCGAACTGGGGACGGCGTTTTGGTTGGGGAGCGATATGATGGTCCCGAAGGCTGGCCTGACTGGTATTTTTGCACTGCCCCGGCCCAAGAACCTGGCTTTGTACCAGCGCAACTCCTTGATCGCCACGTGGACGGCTCCGCAAAGATGCTGGAGGACTTCACTAACAGAGAGTTGGATGTTGTCGAGGGACAAGTACTGCAAGGTAATCGTCAATTGAACGGTTGGTTATGGGCGGTACGGATTTCAGACGGTGCAACTGGGTGGGTGCCCTTAGATAAGGTCCGGCTGCAAGATTGAATCATCTCTGGAATCGTGGATATCGGCGACGCAAGCCTGCTGCTGGGGCTCAGCAATCAGGAAATCACAAAGCGCGCTTACAGAAGGCTCGGCGCCACTACGAAGCCGTCAACATAGAAAAGTTCTGGAACGGTTCCATAATAGTTATGGAACACCGAGCAAATACAAGCCCGCCATAGCCAACCCCCAGAAACACAAAAGCCCCGCAATCGCGGGGCTTTCGTATGAATCTTGGCGGGAAACCAGGGATTCGAACCCTGGGAACGCTATTAACGTTCGCCGGTTTTCAAGACCGGTGCATTCAACCACTCTGCCAATTTCCCTTGCGCAACACAGGATTATAATAGCCCATCCTGTCTCAGCGGGCGCCATAATACCCGAATGAAACACACTGTCAAACTCTCTGCATAGCTTGTTACAGAGCGTCTGTTATGATCTTTGCGACTGAACGTTTCAAAACTGAAGGAGTGTCGCCATGCGCGAACAGGATTACGCAGTTAATAGCAACGTGCAGGCTGAGCAGCTAGAGGTTAGCCGCGTCCTGCGCAATACATACGGCTTGCTCGCCCTCACCCTCGCATTTAGCGGCGTGATGGCGTATGTGGCGCAGCAGATGCGTGTCGGCTACCCGAATATCTTCGTGGTATTGATCGGCTTCTACGGCCTGTTTTTCCTCACCAACAAACTGCGCGACTCGGCCTGGGGCCTGGTGTCGGCGTTTGCCCTGACCGGTTTCATGGGGTTCCTGCTGGGCCCGATCCTGAACCGTTACCTGGGTATGCAGGGCGGCGCGGAAGTGGTCAGCTCGGCATTCGCCATGACGGCCTTGGTGTTTGGTGGCCTGTCGGCCTATGTGCTGATCACCCGTAAGGACATGAGCTTCCTCGGCGGTTTCATCACGGCTGGCTTCTTCGTGTTGCTGGCGGCCGTGCTGGCGAGCATGTTCTTCCAGATCAGCGGCCTGCAATTGGCGATCAGCGCCGGTTTTGTGCTGTTTTCCTCGGTCTGCATTTTGTTCCAGACCAGCGCCATCATCCATGGCGGCGAGCGTAACTACATCATGGCGACCATCAGCCTGTATGTATCGATCTACAACCTGTTTGTCAGCCTGCTGCAGATCTTCGGCATCATGAGCCGCGACGACTGATCCCAGCCTCATCAAAAAGCCCGCTTCGGCGGGCTTTTTGTTGCCTGCGGCTTTATCATTGGCAAAGGTTTGCCTACAGAGTGTTCCATGAAGTTCGCGATTGCGCTTTTTTCCGCCGCCCATGCGCCCTCCTCGCGCCGCGCCCTGCAGTTTGCCCAGGCGGCGTTGGCCGGCGGGCATGAGATTGTGCGGCTGTTTTTCTATCAGGATGGCGTCTACAGCGCTGCCAATTCGGTGGTCACGCCCCAGGATGAGCAGGATATCGCCCAACAATGGCGCGCCTTCGTCAGCGAGCATCAGCTTGACGGCGTGGTCTGCATTGCGGCGGCGCTGCGCCGAGGGGTGTTGAATGCCGAGGAAGCTGCGCGCTACCAGCGCAGTGCGGTGAATCTGGACGCGCCGTGGGCGCTGTCAGGCCTGGGGCAGTTGCACGACGCCATTCAGGACGCCGACCGCCTGATCTGCTTTGGAGGGCCATGAAATGTCCAGATCCTTGTTAGTCATCAGCCGCCAGGCGCCATGGTCCGGGCCCAGTGCGCGGGAAGCACTGGATGTGGTGCTGGCCGGCGGCGCATTCGACTTGCCGATCGGGCTGCTGTTTCTCGATGACGGGGTGTTTCAACTGGCAACCGCCCAAGATGCCAAGGCCTTGCAACAAAAGGATGTGACGGCCAACCTGCAGGCCCTCTCGCTGTTTGGCATCGACGACGTGTTCGCATGCAGCCACAGCCTGGCGGAGCGTGGGTTGACCGCCCCTGATAGCGCGCAGCCACTGAGCAGCGAACAGATTTCCCAGATGATTGACCGTTACGATCAGGTGATGACCCTCTGATGTCGACCTTGCATGTGTTGTCCCACTCCCCGTTTACCGACAGCCGCCTCGGCAGTTGCCTACGCCTGTGTGGCGCGCAAGATGCGATCCTGCTGTGCGGCGATGCAATCTATGCCCTGCAACCCGGTAGCGCCCCCTTCCAGGCCCTGCAAGCCAAGGCCCTGGCCATCTTCGTGCTTGCCGAAGATGCCCAGGCCCGCGGCCTGGCGTTGCCGCAGTGGGCCAGGAGTGTCGACTACCCAGGTTTTGTGCAGCTGTCGATCGACCATGACAAGGTCAACACCTGGCTATGAACACCCTGACTGTAGGCACCCACACCCTTGAGCTGGACAAGGACGGCTACCTGGTTGACCTGAATGCCTGGTCAGTCGAGGTGGCCAATGCCCTGGCGAGCGCCGAAGCGCTGGAACTGACCGACGAACACTGGGAAATCCTCAAGCTGCTCAGGGGTTTTTACCAGGAGTTCCAGTTGTCCCCGGCCACCCGCCCCCTGATCAAGTACACCGCCTTGAAGCTGGGCCCGGAAAAGGGCAACAGCCTGCACCTCAACCGACTGTTCAAAGGCACTCCCGCCAAACTTGCCGCCAAGCTGGCGGGCCTGCCCAGGCCGACGAATTGCTTATGACCGACTTTGCCCCGTTGATCACCGAAACTCCCGCCGAACACCCCTTTGCGCCGTTTGTGCGGATCCTCGGCAAAGGCAAGCGCGGCGCCCGCAGCCTGACGCGCGAAGAAGCCCGGGAAGCCATGGGCATGCTGCTCGACGAGAAAGTCGAGGACTCCCAGCTCGGTGCGTTCCTGATGCTGCTGCGCCACAAGGAAGAAAGCCCGGAGGAGCTCGCCGGCTTCACCGAGGCCCTGCGCGAGCGGCTCAGCCCGCCAGCACTGAAGGTGGATGTCGACTGGCCCACCTATGCCGGGAAAAAACGCCACCTGCCGTGGTACCTGCTGGCCGCCAAGTGCCTGGCGCAGAACGGCGTGCGGATTTTCATGCACGGCGGCGGTGCCCATACGGCCGGCCGGCTGTACACCGAACAGTTGCTGGGTGAGCTGCAGATTCCACTGTGCCGCAACTGGCAACAGGTCGAGACCGCTCTGGAACAAGGCAACCTGGCATTTATGCCACTGGGCGACTGGGCCCCGCAGTTGCAACGCATGATTGACCTGCGCAATATCCTCGGCCTGCGCTCGCCCATTCACTCCCTGGCCCGCATCCTCAACCCGCTGGGCGCACGCTGCGGCCTGCAAAGCATCTTCCATCCCGGCTACCAGGGGGTACACCGCGATGCCAGTGGCCTGCTGGGTGACAACACCATTGTGATCAAGGGCGATGGCGGCGAGATCGAGATCAATCCCGACACCACCAGCCACTTGTACGGCACCACCGGCGGCGCAAGCTGGGACGAGGAGTGGCCTGCCCTCTCCGCCCAGCGCCACGTCAAGCCCGCCAGTCTCGACCCCGAACATCTAAAGGCCCTGTGGCGTGGTGAGGTACAAGACAGCTACCCGCAATTAGCGCTGATCGCCACCATGGCCTTGGCCCTGCGCGGCCTGGGGCACCCACGGGAACAGGCCTTCGAACTGGCCCAACAGTATTGGGGTGCGCGCAACACATCGAACTAGTCGATAATTAACCCCGACCCTTTGCGCTATTTGTTCGAACCCAGACGATTAGACTGCACTCCAACGCTTACTAGCCAAGGAGTCAGTCATGGGTTTGCTGATTGAAGGACACTGGCACGACCAGTGGTACGAAAGTAGCGCAGATGGCGCCTTCCAACGGGAACAGGCGCAACGCCGGCACTGGGTCACCGCCGATGGCCAACCTGGCCCGAGCGGGGATGGCGGCTTCAAGGCCGAGGCTGGCCGCTACCATCTCTATGTTTCCCTCGCCTGCCCGTGGGCGCACCGCACTCTGATCCTGCGCAAGCTCAAAGGCCTGGAAAGCCTGATTGACGTGTCGGTGGTCAGTTGGTTGATGCTGGAGAATGGCTGGACCTTCGACAAGGCCCACGGCTCCACTGGCGACAAGCTCGATGACTTTGCCTTCATGCACCAGCGCTATACCGCCGATACCGCCGACTACACCGGGCGTGTCACGGTGCCGATTTTATGGGATAAGAAGCTCAATCGCATCGTCAGCAATGAGTCGGCAGAGATCATCCGCATGTTCAACAGCGCGTTCAACGGGCTGACCGGCAACACCCTGGACTTCTACCCCGAACCGCTGCGCCCGACCATCGACGCGTTGAACGAGCGGATCTATCCCGCCGTGAACAATGGTGTGTATCGCGCAGGCTTCGCCACCTCGCAGCAGGCGTATGAAAGCGCATTTGATGAGGTGTTTGCCGAGTTGGATCAGTTGGAACAACACCTGGGCCAGCAGCGCTACCTGGCCGGTGAATACCTGACAGAGGCCGATGTGCGGCTGTTTACCACGCTGATTCGGTTTGACGCGGTGTATTACAGCCACTTCAAATGCAACCTACGACGGATAGCAGATTATCCGAATCTGTCGAATTGGTTGCGAGAGCTGTATCAATGGCCGGGGGTGGCCGAGACCGTGGATTTTGCGCATATCAAGGGGCATTACTATGCCAGCCACCGGACGATCAATCCGACAGGGATCGTGCCGAAGGGGCCGTTGCAGACGTTTGATAGCAAACATGATCGAGAAGGATTGAGCGGTAAAGAGATCTGGCGCTGATGCGCCAGCCTCATCGCGGGCAAGCCCGGCTCCCACAGTGGGTCTGTGTGCAGCCGGGCGAACAGGTTATACCTGGGACTGGGCGCCTTCAAACCACTTCAATTTCTCACGCAACACCACCACTTCGCCTACGATCACCAGGGTCGGCGCATGCACTTCATGCTCCGCCACCAGGCGCGGCAGGTCGGCCAGGGTGCCGGTAAACACACGCTGGTTGGACGTGGTGCCTTGCTGGATCAGCGCAGCCGGGGTGTCCGCCGAACGACCATGGCGAATCAGTTGCTCGCAGATGACCGGCAAGCCCACCAATCCCATATAGAAGACCAGGGTCTGCGACGGCCCCACCAGGTCATTCCAGGGCAAATCCGAGGTGCCATCTTTCAGGTGGCCGGTGATGAAGCGTACCGATTGCGCATAGTCGCGATGGGTCAAAGGGATGCCAGCGTAAGCCGCGCAACCACTGGCCGCGGTAATGCCCGGCACCACCTGGAACGGGATGCCATGGGCCGCCAGCTCTTCGATCTCTTCGCCGCCGCGCCCAAAAATAAACGGGTCGCCGCCCTTGAGGCGCAGCACACGCTTACCTTGCTTGGCCAGGTTCACCAGTTGCTGGTTGATCTGCTCTTGCGGTACCGCGTGATCGGCGCGGCGCTTGCCGACATAGACCCGCTCGGCATCCCGTCGGCACAGCTCAAGAATCGCGGGGGCCACCAGGCGGTCATACAGCACCACATCGGCTTGCTGCATCAAACGCAGCGCGCGAAAGGTCAGGAGGTCCGGATCACCGGGGCCTGCGCCCACCAGATACACCTCACCTGGTGCATGGGGCGGCTTGCCGTTGACTTTTTCCACCAGCAACCGCTCGGCTTCATCACCTTGCCCCGCCAGTTGCCGATCAGCAATCGGGCCCTGGAAAACCTCTTCCCAAAAAGCCCGGCGTTGCTGAACATCGGGATACAAACCCTTGACCTGGGCACGAAAGCGCGCGGCCAGCCCGGCCAATTGACCGTAGGTGGAAGGAATCCAGGTTTCCAGCTTGGCGCGGATCAAACGCGCCAGCACCGGCGCATCGCCGCCACTGGAGACTGCAATCACCAAGGGCGAGCGGTCGACAATCGCCGGGAAGATCACGCTGCACAAGGCTGGCGCGTCCACCACATTGACCGGCACACACCGCCGCCGGGCATCGCTGGACACTTGCGCGTTCAGCGGCTCGTCGTCGGTTGCAGCGATGATCAGGGTGCAGCCATCAAGGTCCGCCTCCTGATAACCGCGCACAATCAGTTCACCGCCACTGCCCTGCACCAGTTCACGCAACTGATCTTCAATCAGGGGAGCAACCACCCGCAATACCGCGCCGGCATCGGCCAGCAGCCGGGACTTGCGCAAGGCAATCTCCCCACAACCGACGACCAACACACGGCTGCCGCGCAGGTTATGAAACAGTGGCAGAAATTCCATTTAGCCGATGACCTCAACGCCCGCCATGTACGGCTTGAGCACTTCAGGTACACGGATCGAACCGTCGGCCTGCTGGTAGTTCTCCAGAACGGCAACCAGGGTACGACCTACCGCCAAGCCCGAACCGTTAAGGGTGTGGACCAGCTCCGGCTTGCCGGTTTCCGGGTTACGGAAACGCGCCTGCATGCGTCGGGCCTGGAAATCACCGCAGTTGGAGCACGAAGAAATCTCGCGGTATTTATCCTGGCTCGGCACCCACACTTCCAGGTCGTAGGTCTTCACCGCGCTGAAACCCATGTCGCCAGTGCACAGCGCCAATACGCGATACGGCAGCTCCAGCAGTTGCAGGACGCGCTCGGCGTTGGCAGTCAGGCCTTCCAGGGCTTCCATGGAGGTCGACGGCTCGACCACCTGTACCATCTCGACCTTGTCGAACTGGTGCTGGCGGATCATGCCGCGGGTGTCACGCCCCGAGGCACCAGCTTCACTGCGAAAGCACGGGCTGTGGGCCACGAACTTGATCGGCAGCTGTTTGGCGTCGAGGATCTCGCCGGCCACGATATTGGTCAGCGACACTTCGGCAGTCGGAATCAGGTACAGATCGGCTTCGCCATCGCGGCTGATCTTGAACAGGTCTTCCTCGAACTTCGGCAGCTGGCTGGTGCCCATCAGCGCCGGCGCCTGAACCAGGTACGGGGTATAAGCCTCTTCGTACCCGTGTTCGCCGGTGTGCAGGTTGAGCATGAACTGCGCCAGGGCCCGGTGCATGCGCGCAATCGGACCGCGCAGCAGAGCAAAGCGCGCACCGGACATCTTGGCGGCGGTTTCGAAATCCAGGCCGCCGGTCAATTCGCCCAGGGCGACGTGGTCCTTGATCTCGAAATCAAAGGCTTTTGGCGTACCCCAGCGGCGCACTTCGACGTTGCCGTCTTCATCTTCGCCGACCGGTACCGACTCATGCGGCAGGTTGGGAATGCCCAGCAGGATGGAATCCAACTCGGACTGAATCTTGTCCAACTCGACCTTACCGTCAGACAGCTCGCTGCCCATACGCTCGACGTCCGCCATCAACGGCGCGATGTCTTCGCCACGCTGCTTGGCCTGACCGATGGATTTGGAGCGCGCATTGCGTTCAGCCTGCAGTGCTTCGGTGCGGGTCTGGACGGTCTTGCGCTGTTCTTCCAGCGCTTCGATGCGCGCAACATCCAAGGCAAAGCCACGGGATGCCAGGCGGTCCGCTACGTCCTGAAGGTTGCTACGTAACAGTTTGGAATCGAGCATGTCGGTCTCTCGTTTATCAAAGTTTGGTCAAGGACAGGCCGGCCCAGGTGGCGAGCAGCCCGCCGAATACACTGATGGCCGCATAGCCTATCGCCAGCGGCACTTGCCCACTTTCCAGCAGGCGCACGGTATCCAGTGAAAAGGATGAAAAGGTGGTGAGGCCGCCAAGGAAGCCCACCATCAACCCGGCGCGCACCTCAACAGGCACCTCCGGGCGTAACAGAAACAGGCCGTACAACACGCCGATCAACAGGCAGCCCACGATATTAACGGCCAGCGTCGCGGTATAGAAGTGTTTCGGCCAATTGGCGTTAATCCAATTACCGGTGGCAAAGCGCAATAAGGTACCGGCCACACCGCCAACAGAGACTGCGACCACCAAGGGAATCATGGTTTTCTCCGTTGTTTGGGGCTCAGGCGATCAAGTTGCGCCAGGTGGTTGAGCTTTTCCCCGATCTTCAACTCCAGGCCACGGGGCACCGGCTGGTAGAACGGTTGCGGGGCAAGCTCGTCGGGAAAGTAGTCTTCACCGGCGGCATAGGCATCCGGTTCATCGTGGGCGTAGCGGTACTCATCGCCATAACCCAATTGTTTCATCAGCTTGGTCGGTGCATTACGAAGGTGCAAAGGGACTTCCAGCGAGCCGTGCTCGGCCGCGGCGCGCAATGCCGATTTGAAGCCCATATACACCGCATTGCTTTTCGGCGCGCAGGCCAGGTAGGTGATGGCTTGCGCCACCGCCAACTCACCTTCCGGGCTGCCCAGGCGCTCCTGGACTTCCCAGGCCGCCAGGCACAGGCTCAGGGCCCGCGGGTCGGCGTTGCCGATGTCCTCGCTGGCCATGCGCACCACGCGCCGGGCCAGGTACAGCGGGTCGCAGCCGCCGTCGATCATGCGGGCGAACCAGTACAGCGCGCCGTCCGGGTTAGAGCCGCGCACGGATTTGTGCAACGCGGAAATCTGATCGTAAAAGGCTTCGCCGCCCTTGTCGAAACGCCGCCGGGTATCGCCCAACAGGCTTTGCAGCAGGTCGACGCCAATCTCACTATTGTCTTCGGCAAGGTCGGAGGCGTTTTCCAGCAGGTTGAGAAACCGCCGGCCATCGCCGTCTGCCGCCGCCAACAGGATCTTGAAACCCTCGTCACCCAGACTCAGGTGGCGCTTGCCCAGCCCCTTGTCCTCGCTCAGCGCCCGCTGCAACAGCTTCTGCATCGCCGCTTCATCGAGACTTTTGAGCACATACACCCGCGCTCGCGAGAGCAAAGCGTTGTTCAACTCAAACGAGGGGTTTTCCGTGGTCGCACCGATAAAAATCAGCGTGCCGTCTTCCACGTAAGGCAGGAACGCATCTTGCTGCGACTTGTTGAAGCGATGCACTTCGTCGACAAACAGGATAGTGCGCCGGCCGTATTGCCCGGCCTGTTGCTTGGCGACTTCCACCGCCTGGCGGATTTCCTTGACCCCGGCCAATACCGCCGAGACCGTTTCAAAGTGTGCATCGGAGACCTTCGCCAGCAGCCGCGCCAGGGTGGTCTTGCCCACGCCCGGCGGCCCCCAGAAGATCATCGAGTGCAGGGCACCCTGCTCCAGAGCTTCGCGCAGCGGCTTGCCACGAGCCAGCAAGTGCTCCTGCCCGACATACTCATCCAGGTTGGTCGAGCGCAGGCGCGCGGCCAATGGCTGGGCAATCGGGTCACTGCGAAACAGGTCCATGGGCGGCTTTTTACTCCTGGATCACATCGGCACCCTTGGGGATGTCGAACTTGAACGTCTTGGCCGGGACCGACTCATTGGCCTTGACCCCGGTGAACAGGATATTGGTGCGCTGGCCGACACTGTCGATCAGTTGCATATCGTTGATCACCCCATTGCGGAACGACAGGCGCAGGCTGTCGAACAGCGTGTCCTTGGACTTGGGCTTGAGGGTGAAGTCGATCACGTTGCTTTGTTGCTTGGAGGTAATCTCGAAGCTCTCGCTGATCTGCGACACATCACCCGACAGCAGCAAGGCCGGGGTCTGGCTCAGGCGTGGGTCGAGGGTCTTGATGGTCGCCTGCTCCAGGTCCGGGTCCCACAGCGTGACTTTCTTGCCATCGGAGACAATGGTCTGCTCATTGGGCGCGTCGGTTTTCCAGAAGAACAAGCCAGGACGCTGCACGGCCATTTCACCGGCCGTTTCCTGCAACTGCGTACCGCCACCGTCCAGGGTCAACTGGGAGAAGCGCGCGGTCAGGGTCTTGGATTTGTCCAGCAAGTTGGTCAGGCTCGCGACGGATGCCTGGTCGGCGTGGGCCGAAAACGCGGTCAGGGCCAATGCCGGCAACAACAGCATGCGGATAAGACGCATGGGAGTCCTCATAGAATGATGTGAAAGGCGCGCCGCGTGCTGCCACGCGGCGCGAGGTCAGTCGCGCATCGGCCCTGGCGCGATGACTTCGCGCGAGCCGTTGGTGTTCATGGCCGTAACGACGCCGGCCATTTCCATGGACTCGATCATACGCGCGGCGCGGTTGTAGCCGATCTTCAGTTTACGTTGCACCGCCGAGATCGAGGCGCGACGGCTTTCCAGCACGAATGCCACCGCTTCGTCGTACAGCGCGTCAGTCTCGGCATCATCGTCGCCGCCACCGCTGCCACCGTCGAAACCGCTGCCGGCTTCTTCGACACCCGCCAGGATATCGTCGTTGTATTCCGGCGCACCCCGCAGTTTCCACGCCTCGACCACGCGGTGCACCTCGTCATCGGACACAAATGCACCGTGAACGCGGATCGGCAGGCTGGTGCCGGGCGGCATGTAGAGCATGTCACCATGGCCCAGCAGTTGCTCGGCACCGCCCTGGTCGATGATGGTCCGTGAGTCGATCTTGCTCGACACCTGGAACGCCATGCGGGTCGGGATGTTGGCCTTGATCAGGCCGGTGATCACATCCACCGACGGCCGCTGGGTCGCGAGGATCAAGTGGATCCCGGCCGCACGGGCCTTCTGCGCGATACGCGCGATCAGTTCTTCAACCTTCTTGCCGACGATCATCATCATGTCGGCAAATTCGTCGACCACCACCACGATGGTCGGCAACTTGGTCAGCAGCGGCGCTTCATCGTGAATGCTTTCGCGCTTGTACAGCGGGTCGGTCAGCGGCGTGCCGGCGTCCTGGGCTTCCTTGACCTTGGCGTTGAAGCCGGACAGGTTACGCACGCCCATCTTCGCCATCAGTTTGTAGCGCCGCTCCATCTCGGCCACGCTCCAGCGCAGGGCGTTGGCGGCGTCCTTCATGTCGGTCACCACCGGGCACAGCAGGTGCGGGATGCCTTCGTAGATCGACAGTTCGAGCATCTTCGGGTCGATCATGATCAGCTTGGCGTCTTCCGGGCCGGACTTGAACAGGATCGACAGGATCATCGCGTTCACACCCACCGACTTACCGGAACCGGTGGTACCGGCAACCAGCAGGTGGGGCATTTTCGCCAGGTCAGTGATCACCGGCTTGCCGCCGATGTCGTGCCCCAGGGCCAGGGTGACCGGCGACTTGAAGTTGTCGTATTCCGGGGTCGATAGCACTTCGGAGAAGCGCACGATCTGCCGGTCTTCGTTGGGAATCTCGATACCCACGGTGGTTTTGCCGGGGATCACTTCCACCACCCGCACGCTGGTAACCGCCAGGGAGCGCGCCAGGTCTTTGGCCAGGTTGGCGATACGGCTGACCTTGACCCCTGCGGCCGGCTGGATTTCGTAACGGGTAATCACCGGGCCGGGGTGGATCGAATCCACCGACACTTCGACGCCAAACTCCTTGAGTTTGATTTCCAGCAGATGGCCGACGGCCGCCAGGGATTCCGGGGAATAGTTGAGTTGCTTCTTTTCCGCCGGATCGAGGATCGAGATCGGCGGCAAAGTGCCCTCGACGGCGCTGTCGATAAACAGCGGCGCCTGCTTTTCCTTTTGCACGCGATGGCTTGGCTCGGGCGCCTTGACCGGCGCCGGGGCGATAACCGGCGGCACTTGCTTCTCGCGGTCGGACATGTGCTTGGTCAGGGCCTGCTCGCGCTCGATCAGGCGCTCCTTGACCTTGGCCTGCTCACGGCGATCCGGCGTACTCGGGGCCACCACTTCGTTGACCCGGGTGTCGACTTCACGCAATTGCGCGACCATGCGCTTGCGGTCCACACGGGCGGCCCACCAGCGGTTGGCGGCACCCTGGAACAACTCGAACAGATCGAGGGTGATCTTGCCGGTCACGTCCATGACCTTGAACCACGACAAGTCGGTAAATACCGTCAGACCAAACAGGAACAGGGCAATGAACGTCAGCGTGCTGCCCTGGATATTCAGGGTCCTGCGGGCCAGGTCACCCAGGCTTTCGCCCAAGGCACCGCCCGCGCCAGCCGGCAGGCCGGTCGGTGCATGGAAGTGAATATGCGCCAGGGCCGCGCCCGACAGCACCAGGAACACCAGGCCGATCAGGCGCCAGGAGAACAGCCAGCCGCTCCACTGCCACGGCTCATGGCGCTGGCGGAAGATCTGCCAGGTCTTGATCGCCAGCAACAACGGGAAGATATAGGCGAAATAGCCCAGGATCATGAACAGGATATCGGCGCTGTAGGAGCCCACAGGCCCGCCGAAGTTCTGCACATCGTCGATCTTGCTGTTATGGCTCCAGCCCGGATCGTCCTTGCCATAGGTCAGCAAGGCCATCATCAGGAACAGGCATAAAGCACCGATGGCAATCAGCGCGCCTTCCTTGAGCCGATAGTGCAGGTGCTGGCGCCAGGCCGGTACTACTGCTGTTTTGGGTGCTGCGGCGGATTTCTTCAAAACGGGTCTTTTCCTGCGCCTTAAGCGCGTCCAACAGTTGAATGACTATAAAAATACTGCCCAATCCGGACAGATGAAAAGTGAATGAGCGTCGTCAAGCGTCCTTTAACACTCCGAGATTGAATCATGCGCCGACGTTAACGCCAGCCCACAAGGACATAGTGCCGCCATTGTACGGGTTTGTGTGCCCGTTGCCACGCTGCCGGCTTCGCTCATGGAGCATCATCCGGCGCATTGCCGATGCATTTCAATTTGAGCATGCATTGTCTTTACTGACAAAGGCTTATGAGCTGTTTTTATCAGACTGGACAAGCTTTACCCAGCATTCCCGCTCAACGGATGGCGACATGACGCGATTACGACCGCATCACCGCTATAGAGTTGCAGAAACACCCGCTCATGCATCAGGGTACGGATTACATGATCGGGCTGGCCGAGTGGCGCCGGCTCCACAATAATCACTGCTTAACGCGGCGGGCCCCGGCCTGTCACCGCCCTCCCCTTCTGTAAGCCTGAATACCATGCTCACCTGGTTGCAACGCAACACCTTGACGTTTCCACCGCTGGCCAAAGCCATGCGTGAACCCAACGGCCTGCTGGCTGCCGGTGGCGACCTGTCCGCCGACCGCCTGGTTCAGGCCTATCGCCACGGCTGTTTCCCCTGGTTCTCCGAAGGCCAGCCCATCCTGTGGTGGTCGCCAGACCCACGCACGGTGCTGTTCCCCGCCGAACTGCACGTGTCCCGCAGCCTCGCCAAGCTGCTGCGCCAGCAACGCTACGAGGTCACCTTCGACCAGGACTTCGCCGCTGTCATACAGGCCTGTGCTGCGCCACGCAGCTATGCAGACGGCACCTGGATCACCGAAGCCATGCAGAACGCCTATCTGCAACTGCACCAACGGGGCTACGCCCATTCCGTTGAAGTCTGGGACCAGGGCGAACTGGTCGGCGGCCTGTATGGCCTGGCCATGGGCCAGTTGTTTTTTGGCGAGTCGATGTTCAGTCGCGCAGACAATGCCTCGAAATATGGCTTTGCCACGCTCGTCAGGCAATTGCAGGCCTGGGGTTTTGTGCTGATCGACTGCCAGATGCCCACCGATCACCTGCACAGCCTCGGCGCCCGCGCCATTCCCCGCAGCGACTTTGCCGGTTACCTGCGCGACCATCTTGATCAAGCCAGCAGTGGGCCGTGGGTTTCTTAGGCGACATGCGCGCACCTGGCTTACACTTATTTCAAAGCTTATCCGAGGGTTGATCATGACCGAGTTGGCGCGCTTGAAGTTTTATGCCACTCAACCCCACTCTTGCAGCTACCTGCCCGAAGAACAGGCCACTACGCTGTTCCTCGACCCCAGCCAGCCGATGGACGTGCATGTGTATGCCGACCTGTCAGAGATGGGCTTTCGGCGCAGTGGCGACCACCTGTACCGGCCGCACTGCCAAAACTGCAACGCCTGTGTGCCGGCGCGTATCCCCGTGGCGCAATTTTTAGCCGATCGCAATCAAAAACGCATCCTCAAGCGCAATGCCGACCTGATCGTGACCCCCGCCAAGCCCGGCTTCAGCGAAGAGTACTTCGACCTGTACCAGCGCTATATCGAACAACGCCACGCCGACGGTGACATGTTCCCACCCAGTCGTGATCAGTTTTCCACGTTCCTGGTGCGCGACCTGCCGTTCTCGCGTTTTTACGAATTCCGCCTTGAGGGAAAGCTGCTGGCGGTCGCGGTCACCGACCTGCTGCCCAATGGCTTATCGGCGGTCTACACCTTTTACGAACCCGCCGAAGAGCGCCGCAGCCTCGGGCGCTTTGCGATTTTGTGGCAAATCAGTGAAGCCTCCCGGCAAAACCTGGACGCGGTGTACCTCGGATACTGGATAAAAAACTGCAAAAAGATGAATTACAAGACCCAATATCGGCCCATTGAGCTGCTAATTAATCAAAGATGGGTCACGCTTAACTAGAACCCCTTGGCTTAAACACCCTTTTTCGGGCACAATGCACGCCGCTTTTGCCTGGCGCAGTTGCACCGGGCCATTCACTGGATACCGAGGGCTTTACTGCATGTCGAAAGAAGACAGCTTCGAAATGGAAGGCACTGTCGTCGACACCCTGCCCAACACCATGTTTCGTGTGGAGTTGGAAAATGGGCACGTCGTAACCGCGCATATCTCCGGCAAGATGCGCAAGAACTACATTCGTATTCTTACCGGTGACAAAGTGCGCGTCGAGCTGACGCCCTATGACTTGAGCAAAGGGCGCATCACTTACCGCGCTCGCTAAACAAGTCAATACAAGACGCCCGGTTATGCCGGGCGTTTTTGTGCGCGCTATAAAATTAATGCGGGAACGGGCTTGCTCGCGATAGCTGTGTGTCAGGCAATACATCTGGCACCGATACACCGCTATCGCGGGCAAGCCCGCTCCCACATTTTGATTGCAGCGCTTGAGAAATAGCAAAAAGGCGCCGAAGCGCCTTTTTGTTGTGTTGCGATCAGGCCATTTCAGCAGTGGTCTCGAAGTCGAAGGTCAGCTCGCCATCCTTCAAGTCGATATGCACCACGCCACCATGGTCGGAGAGCTCGCCGAACAGGATCTCTTCGGCCAATGGCCGCTTGATCTTGTCCTGGATCAGACGCGCCATTGGGCGGGCGCCCATTGCCGCGTCGTAGCCGCCCTCGGCGATCCAACTGCGTGCCGCCTCCGTCACCTCCAACTGCACGCGCTTGTCTTCCAGCTGCGCCTGAAGCTCGGTAAGGAACTTGTCCACCACGCTCTTGATCACCTCATGGCTGAGGCGACCAAACTGGATAATGGTGTCCAGGCGGTTGCGGAATTCCGGCGTGAAGCTCTTCTTGATCACTTCCATGGCGTCGGAAGAGTGATCCTGATGAGTAAAGCCAATGGAAGCCCGCGCGGCCGTCTCGGCACCGGCGTTGGTGGTCATGATCACGATCACGTTGCGGAAGTCCGCCTTGCGCCCGTTGTTGTCGGTCAGGGTCCCGTGGTCCATGACCTGCAGCAGCAGGTTGAAGACTTCCGGGTGGGCCTTTTCGATTTCATCGAGCAGCAGTACGCAGTGCGGCTGCTTGGTAATCGCCTCGGTCAACAGACCGCCCTGATCGAAGCCGACATAGCCCGGAGGTGCACCGATCAGGCGCGACACGGTGTGCCGCTCCATGTATTCGGACATGTCGAACCGCACCAGCTCAATGCCCATGGCCTTGGCCAACTGCCGCGCCGCTTCGGTCTTGCCGACGCCGGTAGGCCCGGCAAACAGGAACGAACCCACCGGTTTGTCCGGCGACTTGAGGCCAGCCCGGGACAGCTTGATCGCCGTCGACAGCGAGTCAATCGCCGCATCCTGGCCAAACACTGTCAACTTGAGGTCGCGCTCCAGGTTACGCAGCAGCTCTTTGTCGGAGCTGGTGACGTGTTTTGGCGGAATTCGCGCGATTTTCGCCACGATATCCTCGACCTGCGGCACTTCGATGCGCTTCACGCGCTTCTCTACCGGCTGCAGGCGCTGGTAGGCCCCGGCTTCGTCGATCACGTCGATGGCCTTGTCGGGCATATGCCGGTCATTGATGTAGCGCGAGGCCAGCTCGGCGGCCGCACGCAGCGCCTCATCACTGTACTCGATGCCGTGGTGCGCTTCGAAACGCCCTTTCAGGCCCCGCAGGATGCCAATAGTGTCTTCGACCGAAGGCTCGGACACGTCGACTTTCTGGAAGCGACGCGCCAGTGCACGGTCTTTTTCGAAGATCCCGCGAAACTCCTGGAACGTGGTCGAGCCGATGCAACGGATATCACCCGAAGACAGCAGCGGCTTGAGCAGGTTGGACGCATCCATCACCCCACCGGAAGCCGCACCGGCGCCAATAATGGTGTGGATTTCATCAATGAACAGGATCGCCTGCGGACGCTTTTTCAGCTCGCCAAGCAACGCCTTGAAACGCTTTTCAAAGTCGCCACGGTACTTGGTCCCGGCGAGCAGCGCGCCCAGGTCCAGGGAGTAGACAACGCTGTTGGCCAGCAGGTCAGGCACCTGATTATCAACAATGCGCTTGGCCAGGCCTTCGGCAATCGCGGTCTTGCCCACGCCCGCCTCGCCCACCAGCAAAGGGTTGTTCTTGCGACGACGCGCGAGGATCTGCGCAACACGCTCAACTTCCATCTCACGCCCCACCAGCGGATCAATCCGCCCCTGGCGCGCCAGTTCGTTGAGATTGCTGGCGTAGGCATCCAGCGGGTTGCTTGAAGAAGAAGACTCACCGCCCTCGTCGTCCTGCATATCCTGCTCACCCTCGGAATGATCGCCATGCCCTGGCACTTTCGAGATGCCGTGGGCGATGTAGTTGACGACATCAATGCGCGCCACGCTCTGCTGCTTGAGCAGGAACACGGCCTGGCTTTCCTGTTCGCTGAAGATGGCAACCAAGACATTGGCGCCCGTCACTTCGCGTTTGCCGGAGCTCTGCACATGGAAGACAGCACGCTGCAACACCCGCTGGAAGCCCAGGGTTGGCTGGGTCTCACGGTCCTCGTCATGCACGGGGATCAGTGGCGTGGTGGAGTCGATGAACTCCTGCAGGTCATGCTTGAGTTTGTCGAGGTTGGCGCCGCACGCACGCAGAACGGTGGCGGCAGCTTCGTTATCCAAAAGTGCCAGCAGCAGGTGTTCGACGGTCATGAATTCATGACGCTTCGAACGGGCCTCCTTGAAGGCAAGATTGAGGGTGACTTCGAGCTCGCGGTTTAACATAGCTTCACCTCATACCCAAGTGGTCGGAGTTAACCGTCCTTCTCGATTTCACAGAGTAGCGGATGCTGGCTTTCCCTGGCGTACTGGTTGACCTGCATGGCCTTGGTCTCGGCGATGTCGCGGGTAAACACTCCACATACTGCCCGTCCTTCTGTGTGAACGGCCAGCATTACCTTGGTCGCCAACTCGCGGTTCAGATTAAAAAACACCTCGAGTACTTCGACGACGAAATCCATCGGCGTGTAGTCATCATTGAACAAAACCACCTTGTACATCGGCGGCGCCTGTAAAGCAGGCTTGGCCTCTTGAACAGCGATGCCTGCAGAACCGTCATCGTCTTCTAGATGATCCGGGCGATCCTGATTGAATGTTAGTCGAATCTGGCTGAATGCATGCATGAAAGAAAGGTTCGTCTGTTGTGCATTTACAGTGATGGGGGCGACCTGTCAGAAATTCAACTCCGACCGACTGGTCACCTTGACTATCGGCAAAACGGTGTTACAACCAATAGAACCCACAGTGGGTAAAAAAGGTCCGCGCAGTCAACCTTATTTATTCGGGTTAGGACGGATAAACTGGATGATACTCCAGTGATGGAGTCTGGTGCAGAGGGATATGGGTATGTCTGGCGTCAAGATCAGTGGCAAGGTCAAATGGTTCAACAATGCCAAGGGCTACGGCTTCATTAACGAAGACGGCAAAGAGGATGATCTTTTTGCGCATTACTCGGCGATCACGATGGACGGATACAAGACCCTTAAAGCAGGTCAATTAGTGTCCTTTGAAATCGTCCAGGGACCCAAGGGCCTGCATGCTGTCGCCATCTGCGCAGCCGAGCCTGGAAAAACCAACGAAGACAGGCACGACAAGGCAGATAAATCCGCTCATTCGAAAAAGAAACAAACGGCCTGATCCGCCACCGAGCAGATACCACGCATAAAAAAACGGCCATCCCGAGCAATCAGGATGGCCGTTTTTCATAGCCTTCGACTTACATATGCGAAATCAACGCATCGCCGAAGCCCGACGACGACACCAGCTTGGCGCCGTCCATCAGGCGCTCGAAGTCATAGGTCACGGTCTTGGCCGAAATCGCCCCGTTGGTGCCCTTGATGATCAAGTCGGCCGCCTCGGTCCAGCCCATATGGCGCAGCATCATTTCCGCCGACAGAATCAGCGAACCCGGGTTGACCTGGTCCTTGCCCGCGTACTTAGGCGCAGTACCGTGGGTGGCTTCAAACATCGCCACGGTGTCGGACAGGTTGGCGCCCGGTGCAATACCGATACCGCCCACTTCTGCCGCCAGGGCATCGGAGAGGTAATCACCATTGAGGTTCAGGGTGGCGATCACGTCATATTCGGCCGGGCGCAGCAGGATCTGCTGGAGCATGGCGTCGGCAATCGCATCCTTGACCACCACATTGCGGCCGGTGCGCGGGTTCTTGAACTGCATCCACGGCCCGCCATCGAGCAGGGTCGCGCCGAACTCTTCGGCCGCCACTTCGTAGGCCCACTCCTTGAAGGCACCTTCGGTGAACTTCATGATGTTGCCTTTGTGCACGATGGTCAGCGACTCACGGTCGTTATCCACTACATATTGCAGGGCCTTGCGCGCCAGGCGCTTGGTGCCCTCTTTGGAAACCGGCTTGATGCCAATCCCGCAATCCTGGTCGAAACGGATCTTGGTGACACCCATTTCCTCTTTGAGGAACTTGATGACCTTGGTTGCTTCGGGCGAACCGGCCTTCCACTCGATACCGGCGTAAATATCTTCGGAGTTCTCACGGAAGATGGTCATGTCCACATCGCCGGGCTTCTTGACCGGGCTTGGCACACCTTCGAACCAACGCACCGGACGCAGGCAGACGTACAGGTCCAGCTGCTGGCGCAGGGCAACGTTCAGCGAGCGGATACCGCCACCGACCGGCGTGGTCAGCGGGCCCTTGATGGAAACCACGTAGTCCTTGACCGCGTCCAGGGTTTCCTGGGGCAGCCAGGTGTCCTGGTCGTAAACTTGAGTCGCCTTCTCGCCGGCATACACCTCCATCCAGGAGATTTTGCGCTTGCCGCCGTAAGCCTTGTTAACAGCTGCATCGACCACCTTGATCATCACCGGGCTGATGTCGACGCCAATACCGTCACCTTCGATGAAGGGAATGATCGGGTTGTCAGGAACATTGAGAGAATGGTCTGCGTTGACGGTGATTTTGTCGCCGACTGCCGGAACCTGAATCTTCTTGTATCCCATGCTGAACTCCGTTTGTGGATTGAACATCTGGCTGTGCCCGAGCCTACTCCAGTTGAATGTGGACTGGAACCTTGCGCCCGGTACATTTGCTGCGAAAACGATAGATTTAGTCGCCTACAACCTTGAAACAAAAGGGAAAAACGCCAAACTTGAGCACTGCGTGCGACTTTAGGCGCAATCCGGTCCATGCGACCTTTAGACCAATGGACGATCCACCTTTTGTATGAAGGCTCGGCGTAAGCATAGCGACCTATGTATAATGCCGCCGCTGACCAAAGAGTCACGACGGCCGACCGCTCTATATCGAGCACCTGCGCCTGAAAAAGCCGGGCTGCCACCGTAGCCCACCCGCTTGACGCTCGACTGATGCAACCCAACATCACCGCGAAGAAACATCGACATTCGGCTCATGGATGACTTTGAACGAACGCGCTTTACCCGGCGCATCTCGAGTTTCCGCGCACGCTTTTAGCAAAGAAGAGAGTTAATCCGAATATGCCCACCCGCTCGAAGATCATCTATACCTTCACCGACGAAGCCCCAGCCCTCGCCACCTATTCACTGCTGCCTATCGTAGAGGCCTTCACCGCTTCCGCTGATATTGAAGTGGAAACCCGCGATATCTCCCTCGCAGGGCGCATCCTCGCAAGCTTCCCCGAGCAACTGGGCACCAAGGCCGTTGCGGACCACCTCGCCGAACTGGGCGCCCTGGCCGTGACCCCCGAAGCCAATATCATCAAGCTGCCTAACATCAGCGCCTCGACCCCGCAGCTGCAAGCCGCGATCAAGGAACTGCAGGCCCAGGGCTACGCCCTGCCGGACTACCCGGAAACCGTAACCACCGACGCGGAAAAAGAAACCCGTGCACGTTACGACAAGGTCAAGGGCAGCGCCGTAAACCCGGTCCTGCGCGAAGGCAACTCCGACCGCCGCGCCCCACTATCGGTCAAGAACTATGCGCGCAAGCACCCGCACAAAATGGGTGCCTGGGCTGCTGACTCCAAGTCCCACGTCGCTCACATGAGCAACGGCGACTTCTACGGCAGCGAAAAAGCCGTACAGATCGAAGCCGCCGATGCGGTCAAGATCGAACTGATCGGCAAGGATGGCAGCACCACCGTCCTGAAAGAAAAGACCACCGCACTGGCCGGCGAGATCCTCGACAGCGCCGTGCTGAGCAAGAACGCCCTGCGCAGCTTCATCGCCGCCGAAATCGAAGACGCCAAGAAACAAGGCGTACTGCTGTCGGTTCACCTGAAAGCCACCATGATGAAGGTCTCCGACCCGATCATGTTCGGCCAGATCGTTGCCGAGTTCTATAAAGACGCCCTGGCCAAGCACGCTACCGTGCTGGAACAGATCGGCTTCAACCTGAACAACGGCATCGGCGACCTGTACGCTCGCATCAAGGCCCTGCCGGCCGACCAGCAAGCGCAGATCGAAGCCGACATCCAGGCGGTCTACGCCGCTCGCCCTTCCCTGGCGATGGTCAACTCCGACAAAGGCATCACCAACCTGCACGTGCCGAGCGACGTGATCGTCGACGCCTCGATGCCAGCCATGATCCGTGACTCCGGCAAAATGTGGGGCACCGACGGCCAGCTGCACGACACCAAGGCCGTGATCCCGGATCGCTGCTACGCCACCATCTACCAGGCGGTCATCGAAGACTGCAAGGCTAATGGCGCCTTCGACCCAACCACCATGGGCAGCGTGCCAAACGTTGGCCTGATGGCGAAGAAAGCCGAAGAGTACGGTTCCCACGACAAGACTTTCCAGATCAAGGCTGACGGCGTAGTCCGCGTCACCGACAGCAAGGGCAAGCTGCTGATGGAACAGTCGGTTGAAGCCGGCGATATCTTCCGCATGTGCCAGACCAAAGACGCGCCGATCCAGGACTGGGTCAAACTGGCCGTCAACCGCGCCCGCGCCAGCAACACGCCAGCAATTTTCTGGCTGGACCCGCTGCGCGCCCACGACGGCGTCGTGGTCGAGAAAGTTCAGGCCTACCTGAAAGACCACAACACCGAAGGCCTGGACATCCGCATCATGTCGCCGGTCGACGCGATGAAGTTCACCCTGGAACGCACCCGCAAGGGCCTGGACACCATCTCGGTGACCGGCAACGTACTGCGCGA
Source organism: Pseudomonas sp. FP818 (assembly GCF_030687335.1). NCBI lineage: Bacteria > Pseudomonadati > Pseudomonadota > Gammaproteobacteria > Pseudomonadales > Pseudomonadaceae > Pseudomonas > Pseudomonas sp. FP818. Next base: position 3,455,674 of record NZ_CP117427.1, read on the forward strand.
CTACCTGACTGACCTGTTCCCGATCATGGAACTGGGCACCAGCGCCAAGATGCTGTCGATCGTGCCGCTGATGAACGGTGGCGGCCTGTTCGAAACCGGCGCTGGCGGTTCGGCTCCAAAACACGTGCAGCAACTGCTGGAAGAAAACTTCCTGCGTTGGGACTCCCTGGGCGAGTTCCTGGCCCTGGCAGCCTCCCTTGAGCATTTGGGTGTGAACTACAACAACCCGAAAGCCCTGGTACTGTCCAAGACCCTGGACCAGGCCACCGGCCAGTTCCTCGACAACAACAAGTCGCCATCGCGCAAAGTCGGCAACATCGACAACCGCGGCAGCCACTTCTACCTGGCGCTGTACTGGGCACAAGCCCTGGCCGCCCAGACTGAAGATACCGCGCTGCAGGCGCAGTTCGCTCAACTGGCAAAAACCCTGGCCGAGAACGAGGCAACCATCGTTGCCGAACTCAACGCCGTGCAGGGCAAGCCAGTGGACATCGGCGGCTACTACGCGCCGAATCCTGAGCTGACCAGCAAGGCTATGCGTCCGAGCGCTACCCTCAATGCGGCGATTGCTGCATTGAAGTAATGCTGTAGGGCGACATCACAAACCCCGGCCATGTGCCGGGGTTTGTCTTTGTGTCCAACACCGCTTTAATGAAAAAACCCGAGCAAATGTGGGAGCTGGCTTGCCTGCGATAGCAGTCTGCCAGTCGGTACAGATGTAGCCGAGCCACCGCCATCGCAGGCAAGCCAGCTCCCACACTGATTAGGCCCAACCCCACCGAATTCGAGGCCGCTATGACCTGGCAACCCCACATCACCGTCGCCACCATCGTCGAAGACAATGGCCGCTTCCTCATGGTCGAAGAGCTCAAGGGCGGCCGCACCGTGCTCAACCAGCCTGCCGGCCATCTCGACCCGCACGAAACCCTGACCGAAGCCGCCGTGCGCGAAACCCTCGAGGAAACCGGCTGGGACGTCGCAGCCACCGGCATCGTCGGCATCTATCTGTACACCGCTCCCAGCAATGGCGTGACCTACCAGCGCGTGTGCTTTGTCGCCAAGGCCTTGCAACACCACCCGGACTATCAACTGGACGAAGGCATCGTGCGCGCCCGCTGGCTGACCCGTGACGAGTTGATGGCCTTGCGCGATGACTGGCGCAGCGAGCTGATCATGCGTTGTATTGACGATTATCTGGCCGGCCACTGCCACAGTCTCGAATTGATCCGTCCTTCTCTTTAGCCTTGCGGGCTCGGGCCTGCTAGAATCGCGTCCTTTTTAAAGACACCCGTTGAAATCCTATGCGTGATCCAGCCCCTTCTGACACACAAAAGAAGCGCGTCATCGTCGGTATGTCCGGCGGCGTGGATTCTTCCGTTTCCGCCGTTCTGCTCATGGAGCAGGGTTATGAGGTGGAAGGCCTGTTCATGAAGAACTGGGAAGAAGACGATGGAACGGAATACTGCACCGCCATGGACGACCTGGCGGACGCCCAGGCCGTGTGCGACAAGATTGGCATCAAGCTGCACACCGCCAACTTCGCCGCCGAGTACTGGGACAATGTGTTCGAGCACTTCCTGGCCGAATACAAGGCCGGTCGCACGCCGAACCCGGACATCTTGTGCAACCGCGAAATCAAGTTCAAGGCGTTCCTCGACTACGCCATGATCCTCGGCGCCGACCTGATCGCCACTGGCCACTATGTGCGCCGTCGCGATGTTGATGGCCGCACCGAATTGCTCAAGGGCCTGGACCCGAACAAGGACCAGAGCTACTTCCTGCACGCCGTCGGCGGTGAACAGATCGCCAAGACCCTGTTCCCGGTGGGCGAACTGGAAAAGCCCGAAGTACGCAAGATTGCCGAGAAACACGGCCTGGCCACCGCCAAGAAGAAGGATTCCACCGGGATCTGCTTTATCGGCGAACGCCGCTTCAGTGACTTCCTCAAGCAGTACCTGCCGGCGCAACCGGGCGAGATCAAGACCACCGAAGGCGAAGTCATCGGCCGTCACCACGGCCTGATGTACCACACCATCGGCCAGCGCCAGGGCCTGGGTATTGGCGGCTTGAAGGACGCCGGTGAAGAGCCGTGGTACGTGCTGGTGAAGGATCTGCAACATAACGTGCTGATCGTCGGCCAGGGCAACGAGCATCCCCTGCTGTTCTCCGGCGCGCTGCTGGCCTCGGAGATCTATTGGGTCAACCCGATCGACCTGAGCGCTCCGCGCCGCCTGACCGCCAAGGTGCGCTATCGCCAGAGCGACCAGCCCTGCACCCTGGAAAAAACCACCAATGGCTACCGTGCCACCTTCGATGACCCGCAACGTGCGGTCACGCCCGGCCAGTCCGTAGTGTTCTACGACGGTGAGATCTGCCTGGGGGGCGGCGTGATTGAAGTCGCCGAACCCTGGAGCACCCCGGCATGAGCCCGACCCAGGAGCAATTGACGGCATTGGGCGGCGTGTTTCTCGCCGCAGTGCTGGTGGACAAGATCGCCAAGACCGGCCAGGTCACCGAGGCCGGCCTGACCTGCATGCTCGGCAGCCTACTGGTGGTCGACCCGAAGGACACCCTGGATGTGTACGGCGGCGACGACCTGAGCCTGCGTGAAGGTTATCGCGCGCTGATCGGCGCCCTCGAGCGCGACCCCAGCACCCTGCAACGCGAGCCGCTGCGCTATGCCTTGTCGATGCTCGGCCTTGAGCGGCAACTGGCCAAGCGCGACGACCTGCTGGAAACCATCGGCAAGCGCCTGCCGCAGATCCAGTCCCAGGTCGAGCACTTCGGCCCGGCCCACGAGAACGTGATCGCCGCCTGTGGCGCTTTGTACCAGGACACCTTGAGCACCTTGCGCCAGCGGATCCAGGTCCACGGCGACATGCGCAACCTGCAACAGCCCAACAACGCCTCGAAAATCCGCGCCCTGCTGCTGGCCGGTATCCGTTCGGCGCGGTTGTGGCGACAGTTGGGCGGTCATCGTTGGCAGTTGGTCATCAGCCGTCGCAAATTGCTCAAAGAGCTTTACCCGTTGATGCGCAACGAATAAGTCGCAGCCACGGGCTATTTTCAAGCCGTTACGCGTAATACGCCGGTCAGTTGGCAACGGACCGGCGGATTTTTTCATGTATGATACGCGCCCCATTTCGTTGCCCGACTGTCCGAGAACACCCCATGCAGCTCTCTTCGCTCACTGCGGTTTCCCCTGTTGACGGCCGCTACGCCGGCAAAACCCAGGCCCTGCGCCCTATTTTCAGCGAATACGGCCTGATCCGTGCTCGTGTACTGGTTGAAGTGCGCTGGCTCCAGCGCCTGGCCGCTCACCCCGCCATCAGCGAAGTGCCGGCGTTTTCTGCGCAAGCCAACGCGGTACTCAACACCCTGGCGGAAAACTTCTCCCTGGAGCACGCCGAGCGTGTGAAAGAGATCGAGCGCACCACCAACCACGACGTCAAAGCCATCGAGTACCTGCTCAAAGAACAAGCGGCCAAGCTGCCGGAACTGGCCCAGGTCAGCGAGTTCATCCACTTTGCCTGCACCAGCGAGGACATCAACAACCTGTCCCACGCCCTGATGCTGCGCGAAGGCCGTGATGACGTGATGCTGCCACTGATGCGCCAGACCGCCAACGCCATCCGCGAACTGGCCATCCGCTTCGCCGACGTGCCGATGCTGTCGCGCACCCACGGCCAGCCAGCCTCGCCGACCACCCTGGGTAAAGAACTGGCCAACGTGGTGTACCGCCTGGAGCGCCAGATCGCGCAAGTGGCTGCCGTGCCATTGCTGGGCAAGATCAACGGCGCCGTAGGCAACTACAACGCCCACCTGTCGGCCTACCCTGAGATCGACTGGGAAGCCAACGCCCGCGCCTTCATCGAAGACGAGCTGGGCCTGGGCTTCAACCCGTACACCACGCAGATCGAACCCCACGACTACATCGCCGAGCTGTTCGACGCCATTGCGCGCTTCAACACCATCCTGATCGACTTCGATCGCGATATCTGGGGCTACATCTCCCTGGGCTACTTCAAGCAGCGCACCATCGCAGGCGAAATCGGCTCGTCGACCATGCCGCACAAGGTCAACCCGATCGACTTCGAAAACTCCGAAGGCAACCTGGGCATCGCCAACGCCTTGTTCCAGCACCTCGCCAGCAAGTTGCCGATCTCCCGCTGGCAGCGCGACCTGACCGACTCCACCGTATTGCGCAACCTCGGCGTGGGCTTTGCCCATAGCGTGATCGCGTACGAAGCCAGCCTCAAAGGCATCAGCAAGCTGGAGCTCAACGCGCAGAAAATCGCCGCTGACCTGGACGCCTGCTGGGAAGTCCTGGCCGAGCCGATCCAGACCGTGATGCGCCGCTACAACATCGAAAACCCGTACGAGAAGCTGAAAGAGTTGACACGCGGCAAGGGCATCAGCCCTGAAGCACTGCAAACTTTCATCGACGGCCTGGACATGCCAGCTGCGGCCAAGGCCGAGCTGAAACTGCTGACCCCGGCCAACTACATCGGCAACGCTGTAGACCAAGCCAAACGCATCTGATTGCGGCTTGACCCCTTAAGACGCCCGGCAGCGCCGGGCGTTTTTATTCCCGTCTGAAAAGTGCTTTTTTTCAATAGGTTACACATGAATCCTGATATTCCTCTTCAACTTCTGGGCGGCATCACGGCACGGGAATTCCTGCGCGACTACTGGCAGAAAAAACCACTGCTGATCCGCCAGGCCATCCCTGATTTCGAAAGCCCGATCGACGCCGACGAACTGGCCGGCCTGGCGCTGGAAGAAGAAGTCGAGTCGCGCCTGGTGATCGAGCACGGCGAGCGCCCGTGGGAGCTGCGTCGCGGCCCATTTGCCGAAGATGCCTTCAGCACCCTGCCCGAGCGCGAGTGGACCCTGCTGGTGCAGGCGGTCGACCAGTTCGTACCGGAAGTGGCCGAGCTGCTGGAGCAGTTCCGCTTCCTGCCAAGCTGGCGCATCGACGACGTGATGATCAGCTTTGCCGCCCCTGGTGGCAGCGTAGGCCCGCACTTCGATAACTACGATGTGTTCCTGCTGCAGGCCCAAGGCAAGCGCAACTGGAAGATCGGCCAGATGTGCAACTCGGAGAGCCCGCTGCTGCAACACGCCGACCTGCGCATCCTCGCCGAATTCGAAGAGAGCGCCGAATGGGTGCTGGAGCCTGGCGACATGCTCTACCTGCCGCCGCGCCTGGCGCACTTCGGCATCGCCGAAGATGACTGCATGACCTACTCGGTCGGCTTCCGCGCACCGAGCGCCGCCGAAGTGCTGACCCACTTCACCGACTTCCTCAGCCAGTACCTGACGGATGAAGAGCGCTACACCGACGCCGATGTCCAGCCCGTCAGTGACCCGCACCAGATCCAGAGCGACGCCCTCGACCGCCTGAAAAGCCTGCTGGCCGAGCACATGAGCGACGAGCGCATGCTGCTGACCTGGTTCGGCCAATTCATGACCGAGCCGCGCTACCCGGAACTGGTCGCCGGCCCCGAAGAGCTGGCGCAGGATGAAGTGATCAGCAGCCTGGAAGACGGTGCAGTCCTGATCCGCAACCCGAGCGCGCGCCTGGCCTGGTCGGAAGTGGACGACGATGTATTGCTGTTCGCCAGCGGCCAGAGCCGTTACCTGCCGGGCAAACTGCGCGAACTGCTGAAGTTGATCTGCGCGGCCGACGCCCTGCACGTCGACAACCTGGGCCCGTGGCTGGTTGATGAAGATGGCCGCGACCTGCTGTGCGAACTGGTCAAGCAAGGAAGCCTGGGGTTTGCCGATGAATAAAATTCACGTAAGTGTCGCGGACTGGCAAAAGGATATCGCCGAGATTCGGCGCATTCGTGAAGCGGTATTTATCGCTGAACAATCGGTTCCACCTGAGCTGGAATGGGACGCAGACGACGCCGGGGCCATGCATTTCCTCGCGTTCGAAGGCGACTTCCCCATTGGCACGGCGCGCCTGCTGCCCAGCGGCGAGATCGGTCGCGTGTCAGTCCTCAAGGACTGGCGCGGGCTGAAGGTCGGCGACAAACTGATGGAAGCGGTGATTGGCGAGGCCGAGAAACGCGGCCAGAGCCGGCAGTTCCTCAGTGCACAGGTGTATGCCGCGCCGTTCTATGAGCGGTTGGGGTTCAAGATCGTCAGCGGGGAATTCCTGGAAGTCGGGATTCCCCATGTTGATATGGAGCGCGAGGGCTGACTTTAGACCCAGTCGCTCCCTTCGCGAGCAAGCCCGCTCCCACACTTGATCGAGCTCGACCCCTGAAATGCGGTCAAAAGTGGGAGCGGGCTTGCTCGCGAAGGCGTCATTAGCAGCCCCCCAAAAAGGCCCTGCCATCCACCGATGCCAGGGCCTTTTGCCGTCTACGATTCAACTTGCGCCCCGCCGGGCCGATAAACTGGCACCATCAAGCCCAAATGACTTGCAGAGATAACGGACATGTCCCTACGCACCCTAGTCGCCAGCCTGCTCATGGCCGTCAGCTTTTCGGCAATGGCAGCCACCGAAGTCGTACCCTTGAACAACCGCGCCAGCGCCGACCTGTTACCCGTGGCGCAGAATTTCATTGGCAAGGACGGCACTGTCAGCGCCTACGGCAATCAGTTGATCGTCAATGCCGAGCCCGACAAGATCCAGGCCCTGCGCGCCCTGCTCGCACAACTGGATACACCCTCCAAACGCTTGCTGATCACCGTCGACACCAACGAAAACAATCAGCAGGCCAACCGCCAGGTCATCACCTACAGCACCGAAAGCCGTGACGGCGGGATCCAGCAGATCCAGGCCAGCGAAGGCGTGCCCGCACTGATCCAGGTCGGCCAGAGCGTGCCACTGACCACCACCCAGCCCGACGCCTATGGCCGCCCGCAAAACCAGACCCAGTACCGCAACGTCACCCAGGGCTTCTATGTCACCGCCAGCGTCACCGGCGAGACCGTGCACCTGAGCATCAGCACCAATCGTGACCGCATGAGCCAGGAGCGTCCCGATGTAGTGAACGTGCAAAGTACCGACACAACCGTCAGCGGGCGCCTGGGTGAGTGGATCACGCTGGCCGGCATCAATCGCCAGACCCAGGCCGACAAACAGGGCGCGACCCGCACCTACTCGACCCAGGGCCGGGATGACCTGACAGTGCGGGTCAAAGTCGACACCTTGAACTGAAGCACCAAAAACTGACTGATTAGTCGTATTAGACCAAAGATGTAGTGCCATAAAAAAAGCACTACAAAACATTTGACGATCCAAAAAAGCATGGGCATGATGGCCTCGCTCCCGCTAATCAGGGGCCCTGGCAAGGGCCTTCGGATCGTCGCTCCAAGTTACCCACCTGAGCCGATTCGTGTCTGTACCGCCCACAAGGCGTGTTTGACGAGGTTGCGACTGGAACGAAGTTGTCCCGAGGGACGGAAGCTAACCAGGTAACCCGGCAACACACTGTTGGATCGTACAAAGGCCCACGACGCCCGAAGACTGTTCTCGGTTCGCCTCTACCTGCTCACTTTCTCCCTTGAGCCTATCGTTCATCCCGTCGCCTTCCCCGCCAAGCCCAACTTGACCGCCTAAGCTTCTGGTCAGCGAGCAGCCATAACCACGTACTGAATGCGTGGCTGGCAAAACGGAATTTTCAACCCAGTAGTTTTTCCACAAAAGACGCGACGAGGTTTTTCCCCATGGCACTGACACGCGAACAGCAAATTGCAGCCCTTGAAAAAGACTGGGCTGAAAACCCACGCTGGAAAGGCGTGACTCGCGCTTACTCCGCTGCTGACGTCGTCCGCCTGCGCGGCTCGGTTCAACCTGAGCACACCTTTGCAAAACTGGGCGCCGAGAAGCTGTGGAAGCTGGTTACCCAGGGCGCCAAGCCGTCCTTCCGCCCCGAGAAAGATTTCGTCAACTGCATGGGCGCCCTGACCGGCGGCCAGGCTGTGCAACAAGTCAAGGCCGGTATCCAGGCGATCTACCTGTCCGGCTGGCAAGTGGCTGCGGACAACAACTCCGCCGAGTCCATGTACCCTGACCAATCGCTGTACCCGGTGGACTCCGTGCCGACCGTGGTCAAGCGCATCAACAACTCGTTCCGCCGCGCCGACCAGATCCAGTGGAAAGCCGGTAAAGGTCCGGGCGACGAAGGCTACATCGACTACTTCGCGCCAATCGTGGCTGACGCCGAAGCCGGTTTCGGTGGTGTACTGAACGCCTACGAGCTGATGAAAAGCATGATCGAAGCAGGCGCCGCCGGCGTGCACTTCGAAGACCAACTGGCTTCCGTGAAAAAATGCGGCCACATGGGCGGCAAGGTACTGGTTCCGACCCAGGAAGCCGTACAGAAGCTGACCGCTGCCCGTCTGGCAGCTGACGTTGCCGGCACGCCGACCATCATCCTGGCCCGTACCGACGCCAACGCTGCTGACCTGCTGACTTCGGACTGCGACCCGTACGACCAGCCGTTCGTGACTGGCGAGCGCACCCAGGAAGGCTTCTACAAGGTACGCGCCGGCCTGGATCAAGCAATTGCCCGCGGCCTGGCCTACGCACCGTACGCCGACCTGATCTGGTGCGAAACCGCCAAGCCAGACCTGGACGAAGCCCGTCGCTTCGCCGAGGCGATCAAGAAGGAATACCCGGACCAACTGCTGTCCTACAACTGCTCGCCTTCTTTCAACTGGAAGAAGAACCTGGACGACGCGACCATCGCCAAGTTCCAGCGCGAACTGTCCGCCATGGGCTACAAGCACCAGTTCATCACCCTGGCCGGCATTCACAACATGTGGCACAGCATGTTCAACCTGGCGCACGACTACGCCCGCAACGACATGACTGCCTACGTGAAGCTGCAAGAGCAGGAATTCGCTGACGCCGCCAAAGGCTACACCTTCGTGGCGCACCAGCAGGAAGTGGGCACCGGCTACTTCGACGACATGACCACCGTGATCCAGGGCGGCACCTCGTCCGTGACCGCGCTGACCGGCTCGACCGAAGAAGAACAGTTTCACTAAGTGACCTGAGTACACGGCCATTGCGGGCCCGATAGAAAGCTAACCGCAGTGCCGCACGATCTGACGCCCCGACTGGTTCGGGGCGTTTTTTTTGCCTGGGCGAAAGGTTACTGCCCCCCTCCCGAAACCCGATGTGGGAGCTGGCCTGCCTGCGGTAGCGGCGTTTCAGCCACCCATTTGCCTAATGCCCCACCGCCATCGCGGCGATGCGGCGATCCGAAAAGCCCGACTCCCACAGAAACCGAGTCAAAACGACTTTTTGAGCAAAACCTTGATCCAGAGCGGTATTGGCTTAGGAAAAATCAGTTAAAAGTTGCGCGCTGGCAACTTGCGCCATACGGGCAAGTAACAACAACTTTCCCCGCGACGCACTCAACACCCGCTTAAAACTCTCGCAAACAATATTCATTATCATTTAGAGCAATAAAACTTCGTTACACCCTAAACAAAACACAATTGATTAAAATCAAGCTAATGCCCGCAGCGTCTGGGCTACAGCCCCACAAAGGTGCACTATGTCCTTATTTCAGCGAATAATTTAGCCACAGGAATTTTACTTGCTAGGTGTTTAGCCATAAAATCACCGCGATTGATTGCGCTGCGACATATCGTCACTGCGTCGTTACTTTTTCGAGCTCAGAGACCTTTGCTCTCTGTTAAGGATTTCCAGCATGACCGAAGCGACAGGACTCATGGCCCACAACTGGGGCTTTGCCATTTTCCTCCTCGGTGTTGTCGGCCTCTGCGCCTTCATGCTCGGTGTTTCCAGCCTCCTCGGGTCAAAAGCCTGGGGCCGCAGCAAAAACGAACCGTTCGAGTCCGGCATGCTACCTACAGGTGGCGCCCGCTTGCGGCTCTCAGCCAAATTCTATCTGGTCGCGATGCTGTTCGTGATCTTCGATATCGAAGCCCTCTTTCTCTTTGCCTGGTCTGTGTCCGTCCGCGAAAGCGGCTGGACCGGATTCGTCGAAGCTCTCGTTTTCATAGCAATTCTGTTGGCAGGTCTTGTCTACCTGTTCCGAGTGGGCGCCCTTGACTGGGCTCCGGAAGCTCGTCGCAAGCGGCAAGCGAAGCTGAAACAATGAGGCTTTGGCGATGCAATACAATCTCACCAGGATCGACCCGGATGCTCCTAACGATCAGTACCCCATCGGCGAGCGGGAAACCGTCTCCGATCCGTTAGAAGACCAAGTCCACAAAAACATCTACATGGGCAAGCTGGAAGACGTGCTGAGTGGCGCGGTCAACTGGGGGCGTAAGAACTCCCTGTGGCCGTACAACTTCGGCCTTTCGTGCTGCTACGTGGAAATGACCACCGCCTTCACGGCGCCCCACGACATCGCGCGCTTTGGCGCCGAGGTTATCCGGGCATCGCCGCGTCAGGCGGATTTCATGGTTATCGCCGGTACCTGCTTTATCAAGATGGCGCCGATCATCCAGCGTCTCTACGAGCAGATGCTCGAGCCGAAGTGGGTTATCTCCATGGGTTCGTGCGCCAACTCCGGTGGCATGTACGACATCTACTCCGTGGTTCAGGGGGTCGACAAGTTCCTGCCCGTGGACGTCTACGTGCCTGGCTGCCCGCCCCGCCCTGAAGCTTTCCTGCAAGGCTTGATGCTGCTGCAGGAGTCGATTGGCAAGGAGCGTCGCCCACTGTCCTGGGTTGTCGGCGATCAAGGCGTGTACCGCGCCGAGATGCCGTCACAAAAGGAACAGCGCCGCGAACAGCGAATCGCAGTCACCAACCTGCGCAGCCCCGACGAAGTCTGATCCAGAACCGCTTCTTTTATAGAACGAAAACCTGGCTTCATTCTTTACGTTGACCGAAAGCGATAAAAAACCATGACTACAGGCAGTGCTCTGTACATCCCGCCTTATAAGGCAGACGACCAGGATGTGGTCGTCGAACTCAATAACCGTTTTGGCCCTGACGCCTTCACTGCCCAGGCCACACGCACCGGTATGCCGGTGCTGTGGGTGGCGCGTGCCAAGCTCGTCGAAGTCCTGACCTTCCTGCGCAACCTGCCCAAGCCGTACGTCATGCTCTATGACCTGCATGGCGTGGACGAGCGTCTGCGCACCAAGCGCCAGGGGCTGCCGAGCGGCGCTGATTTCACCGTGTTCTATCACCTGATGTCGCTGGAACGTAACAGCGACGTGATGATCAAGGTCGCCCTGTCGGAAAGCGACCTGAGCATCCCGACCGTGACCGGTATCTGGCCGAACGCCAGCTGGTACGAACGCGAAGTCTGGGACATGTTCGGCATCGACTTCCCGGGCCACCCGCACTTGACGCGCATCATGATGCCGCCAACCTGGGAAGGTCACCCGCTGCGCAAGGACTTCCCTGCCCGCGCCACCGAATTCGATCCGTTCAGCCTCAACCTGGCCAAGCAACAGCTTGAAGAAGAAGCGGCACGCTTCCGTCCGGAAGACTGGGGCATGAAACGCTCCGGCACCAACGAGGACTACATGTTCCTCAACCTGGGCCCGAACCACCCTTCGGCCCACGGTGCCTTCCGCATCATCCTGCAACTGGACGGCGAAGAAATCGTCGACTGCGTACCGGACATCGGCTACCACCACCGTGGTGCCGAGAAAATGGCCGAACGCCAGTCCTGGCACAGCTTCATCCCGTACACCGACCGTATCGACTACCTCGGCGGCGTGATGAACAACCTGCCGTACGTGCTCTCGGTCGAGAAGCTGGCCGGGATCAAGGTTCCGGACCGCGTCGACACCATCCGCATCATGATGGCCGAGTTCTTCCGGATCACCAGCCACCTGCTGTTCCTGGGTACCTATATCCAGGACGTCGGCGCCATGACCCCGGTGTTCTTCACCTTCACCGACCGTCAGCGTGCGTACAAGGTCATCGAAGCCATCACCGGCTTCCGCCTGCACCCGGCCTGGTACCGCATCGGCGGTGTGGCCCACGACCTGCCGAACGGCTGGGAGCGCCTGGTCAAGGAATTCATCGACTGGATGCCCAAGCGTCTGGACGAGTACCAAAAGGCTGCGCTGGATAACAGCATCCTCAAGGGCCGGACCATCGGCGTCGCCCAGTACAACACCAAGGAGGCCCTGGAGTGGGGTGTCACCGGTGCTGGCCTGCGTTCGACCGGTTGCGATTTCGACCTGCGCAAGGCGCGCCCGTACTCCGGCTACGAGAACTTCGAGTTCGAAGTCCCGCTGGCGGCCAACGGCGATGCCTACGACCGTTGCATCGTGCGCGTCGAAGAAATGCGCCAGAGCCTGAAAATCATCGAGCAGTGCATGCGCAACATGCCGGCCGGCCCGTACAAGGCGGATCACCCGCTGACCACGCCGCCGCCTAAAGAGCGCACCCTGCAGCACATCGAAACCCTGATCACGCACTTCCTGCAAGTCTCGTGGGGCCCGGTCATGCCGGCCAACGAGTCCTTCCAGATGATTGAAGCGACCAAGGGTATCAACAGTTATTACCTGACGAGCGATGGCGGCACCATGAGCTACCGCACCCGGATTCGTACCCCAAGCTTTGCCCACTTGCAGCAGATCCCTTCGGTGATCAAAGGCGAGATGGTCGCGGACTTGATTGCGTACCTGGGTAGTATCGATTTCGTTATGGCCGACGTGGACCGCTAAGCATGAACAGCACGCTTATCCAGACAGACCGTTTCACCTTGAGTGAAACCGAGCGCTCGGCCATCGAGCACGAGCTGCATCACTACGAAGACCCGCGCGCGGCGTCTATCGAAGCCTTGAAGATCGTCCAGAAGGAACGTGGCTGGGTGCCCGATGGTGCCCTCTACGCCATCGGCGAGATCCTCGGCATCCCGGCCAGCGATGTGGAAGGCGTGGCGACGTTCTACAGCCAGATCTTCCGCCAGCCGGTCGGCCGCCACATCATTCGCGTGTGCGACAGCATGGTCTGCTACATCGGTGGCCACGAGTCGGTGGTCGACGCGATCCAGAGCAAGCTGGGCATCGGCCTGGGCCAAACCACTGCAGACGGTCGCTTCACGCTGCTGCCGGTGTGCTGCCTGGGCAACTGTGACAAGGCGCCGGCGTTGATGATCGACGACGACACATTCGGCGACGTCCAGGCTGCTGGCGTCACCCAATTGCTCGAGGGCTACCCATGACCCTGACTTCCTTTGGTCCCGCCAACCTGATCAAGCGTTCGGCCGAGACTCACCCGCTGACCTGGCGCCTGCGTGACGACGGCGAGGCGGTATGGCTTGACGAGTACCAGGCCAAGAACGGTTACGCCGCAGCGCGCAAAGCCTTTGCCGACATGGCCCAGGACGATATCGTCCAGACCGTGAAGGACGCAGGCCTTAAAGGTCGCGGTGGTGCAGGCTTCCCCACGGGTGTGAAGTGGGGCCTGATGCCTAAAGACGAATCCATCAACATCCGTTACCTGCTGTGCAACGCGGATGAGATGGAGCCCAACACCTGGAAAGACCGCATGCTGATGGAGCAACTGCCCCATCTGCTGATCGAAGGCATGCTGATCAGTGCCCGTGCGCTGAAAACCTACCGGGGCTACATCTTCCTGCGTGGCGAATACACCACCGCCGCCAAGCACCTGAACCGTGCCGTGGCCGAAGCCAAGGCCGCAGGCCTGTTGGGCAAGAACATCCTCGGTTCGGGTTTTGACTTCGAACTGTTCGTGCATACCGGCGCCGGGCGTTATATCTGCGGTGAAGAAACCGCCCTGATCAACTCCCTCGAAGGCCGCCGCGCCAACCCACGCTCCAAGCCGCCCTTCCCTGCCGCCGTTGGCGTGTGGGGCAAGCCTACGTGCGTGAACAACGTCGAGACCCTGTGCAACGTGCCGGCGATCATCGCCGACGGCGTGGACTGGTACAAATCCCTGGCCCGCGAAGGCAGCGAAGACATGGGCACCAAGCTCATGGGCTTCTCCGGCAAGGTCAAGAACCCTGGCCTGTGGGAACTGCCATTCGGCGTGACCGCCCGTGAGCTGTTCGAGGACTACGCCGGCGGCATGCGCGACGGCTACACCCTCAAGGCCTGGCAGCCAGGCGGCGCCGGCACCGGTTTCCTGTTGCCCGAGCACCTCGACGCACAGATGTATGCCGGCGGCATCGGCAAGGTGGGCACCCGGATGGGTACCGGCCTGGCGATGGCGGTGGACAACACCGTGAACATGGTCTCGCTGCTGCGCAACATGGAGCAGTTCTTCGCTCGCGAATCCTGTGGCTTCTGCACCCCGTGCCGCGATGGCTTGCCATGGAGCGTCAAGCTCCTGATGGCGATCGAGAAAGGCGAAGGCCAGCCGGGGGATATCGAGACCCTGCTGGGCCTCGTGGGTTTCCTCGGCCCGGGCAAGACCTTCTGTGCTCACGCACCGGGCGCCGTGGAGCCACTGGGCAGCGCAATCAAGTACTTCCGCTCGGAGTTCGAAGCCGGCATCGCGCCCAAAAGCGCCGCCGTCCCGCCTCTGGCAAAGCCGATCGTAGTCGGCGCGTAACGCTTCAATAGGCGAAGGGTCCGTGCCCTTCGCCTTGTCATGTGCTGACGCCTTGAAGGCTGTGTTGATGCACATGAATAACAAGATTCCATTAGCCACGCCCGCTGACAACGGGCCAACGAAGAACTTTGAACCATGGCCACTATCCACGTAGACGGCAAAGCGCTCGAAGTCGATGGGGCGGACAACCTGTTACAGGCGTGTCTGTCACTAGGCCTCGACATCCCTTATTTCTGCTGGCACCCCGCGCTTGGTAGCGTCGGTGCCTGTCGCCAGTGTGCGGTCAAGCAGTACACCGACGAAAACGACACCCGTGGTCGTATCGTTATGTCCTGCATGACGCCGGCCACCGACAACACCTGGATTTCCATCGACGATGATGAATCCAAGGCGTTCCGCGCCAGCGTTGTCGAATGGCTGATGACCAACCACCCCCACGACTGCCCGGTCTGTGAGGAAGGCGGTCACTGCCACCTGCAAGATATGACGGTGATGACCGGCCACAACGAGCGCCGTTATCGCTTCACCAAGCGTACCCACCAGAACCAGGACCTCGGCCCGTTCATTTCCCACGAAATGAACCGCTGCATCGCCTGCTATCGCTGTGTGCGCTTCTATAAAGACTACGCCGGCGGCACCGACCTGGGCGTATTCGGCGCCCACGACAACGTGTACTTCGGTCGCGTTGAAGACGGCGTGCTCGAAAGCGAGTTCTCCGGCAACCTCACCGAGGTCTGCCCGACCGGTGTGTTTACCGACAAGACCCACTCCGAGCGCTACAACCGCAAGTGGGACATGCAGTTCTCGCCGAGCATCTGCCATGGCTGCTCCAGCGGTTGCAACATCTCCCCGGGCGAGCGCTATGGCGAACTGCGTCGCATCGAAAACCGCTTCAACGGTTCGGTCAACCAGTACTTCCTGTGCGACCGTGGCCGTTTCGGCTATGGCTACGTCAACCGCGAAGACCGCCCTCGCCAGCCATTGCTGGCCGATGGCGCCAAGCTGAGCCTGGACGCGGCGCTGGATAAAGCCGCTGACCTGCTGCGCGGGCGCAACATCGTGGGTATCGGTTCGCCACGCGCCAGCCTCGAAAGCAACTACGCGTTGCGCGAGCTGGTAGGCGCCGAGCACTTCTACAGCGGTATCGAAGCCGGTGAGCTGGAGCGCATTCGCCTGGTCCTGCAAGTGCTCAATGACAGCCCGCTGCCAGTACCGAACATGCGCGACATCGAAGACCACGACGCGACTTTCGTGCTCGGTGAAGACCTGACCCAGACCGCCGCACGTATCGCCCTGTCGCTGCGCCAGTCGGTCAAAGGCAAGGCCGAAGAAATGGCCGACGCCATGCGCGTCCAGCCGTGGCTCGACGCCGCGGTGAAAAACATCGGCCAGCACGCGCTGAACCCGCTGTTTATCGCCAGCCTGGCTGAAACCAAGCTCGACGATATCGCCGAAGAATGCGTACACGCAGCGCCCGACGACCTGGCTCGCATCGGTTTCGCCGTGGCCCACGCCCTCGACGCCAGCGCCCCTGCCGTCGAAGGCCTGGACGCAGAAGCTGCAGCCCTGGCCCAGCGCATCGCCGATGCCCTGCTGGCGGCCAAGCGTCCACTGATCATTGCCGGTACCTCGCTGGGTTCCAAGGCGCTGATCGAGGCCGCCGCCAACATCGCCAAAGCCTTGAAGCTGCGCGAGAAGAACGGCTCCATCAGCCTGGTCGTGCCGGAAGCCAACAGCCTTGGCCTGGCCATGCTCGGTGGCGAGTCCCTGGACAGTGCCCTGCAAGCCGTGATCGACGGCACTGCGGACGCCATCGTGGTACTGGAAAACGACCTGTACACCCGCACCGATGCGACCAAGGTCGATGCCGCGCTGAATGCTGCCAAAGTGCTGATCGTCGCCGATCACCAGAAGACCGCCACCAGCGACCGCGCCCACCTGGTGCTGCCAGCCGCCACCTTCGCCGAAGGCGACGGGACCCTGGTCAGCCAGGAAGGCCGCGCCCAGCGCTTCTTCCAGGTGTTCGATCCAAAGTACATGGACGCCAGCATCCTGGTTCACGAAGGCTGGCGCTGGCTGCATGCCCTGCGCGCAACCCTGCTGAACCAGCCGATCGACTGGACCCAGCTCGACCACGTCACCGCAGCCGTCGCCGCGAGCGCACCGCAGTTGGCGCGTATCGTCGATGCCGCACCGTCCGCCGCGTTCCGCATCAAGGGCATGAAGCTGGCCCGTGAACCGCTGCGTTACTCCGGGCGTACCGCCATGCGCGCTGATATCAGCGTGCACGAACCGCGTACCCCGCAAGACAACGACACCGCGTTCGCCTTCTCCATGGAAGGCTACTCGGGTTCGGTCGAGCCCCGTCAGCAGGTGCCATTTGCCTGGTCGCCGGGCTGGAACTCGCCGCAGGCCTGGAACAAGTTCCAGGACGAAGTCGGTGGTCATATCCGCGCTGGCGACCCAGGCACCCGCCTGATCGAAAGCACCGGCGATTCGCTGAACTGGTTCGCTGCAGTACCGCGTCCGTTCAACCCGGCCCAGGGCACCTGGCAGGTTGTGCCGTTCTTCCACCTGTTCGGCAGCGAAGAGACCTCTTCCAAAGCCGCACCGGTGCAAGAGCGCATTCCACAAGCCTACGTGTCCGTGGCCAAGTCCGAAGCCGATCGCCTGGGCGTCAACGACGGTGCCCTGCTCAGCGTGAACGTAGCCGGCCAGACCCTGCGTCTGCCGCTGCGCATCAACGACGAGCTGGGTGCTGGCCTGGTTGCACTGCCAAAAGGCCTCGCCGGGATTCCTCCTGCGATCTTTGGCCAAACCGTTGACGGTCTGCAGGAGGCAGCGCAATGATCTGGTTCACCCCTGAAGTGATCGACGTGATCATCTCGGTCGTCAAGGCCATCGTGATCCTGTTGGCCGTGGTCGTCGCGGGCGCCCTGCTCAGCTTCGTCGAACGTCGCCTGCTGGGCTGGTGGCAGGACCGTTACGGTCCGAACCGCGTTGGCCCATTTGGTATGTTCCAGATCGCTGCCGACATGCTGAAAATGTTCTTCAAGGAAGACTGGACCCCGCCGTTTGCCGACAAGGTGATCTTCACCCTGGCACCGGTCGTGGCCATGAGCGCCTTGCTGATCGCCTTCGCGATCATCCCGATCACCCCGACCTGGGGCGTGGCGGACCTGAACATCGGCTTGCTGTTCTTCTTCGCCATGGCCGGTCTGTCGGTCTACGCGGTGCTGTTCGCCGGCTGGGCCAGTAACAACAAGTTCGCCCTGCTGGGCAGCTTGCGGGCCTCGGCCCAGACTGTGTCCTACGAAGTGTTCATGGGCCTGGCGCTGATGGGCATCGTGGTGCAGGTGGGCTCGTTCAACATGCGCGACATCGTCGAGTACCAGGCACAGAACCTGTGGTTCATCATTCCGCAGTTCTTCGGCTTCTGTACCTTCTTCATCGCTGGCGTGGCCGTGACTCACCGTCACCCTTTCGACCAGCCCGAAGCGGAACAGGAACTGGCCGACGGTTACCACATTGAATATGCCGGCATGAAATGGGGCATGTTCTTCGTCGGTGAGTACATCGGCATCATCTTGATCTCGGCCCTGCTGGTCACGCTGTTCTTCGGCGGCTGGCACGGTCCGTTCGGCATCCTGCCGCAGTTGGCGTTCTTCTGGTTCTTCCTCAAGACCGCGTTCTTCATCATGTTGTTTATCCTGCTGCGCGCTTCCATTCCGCGTCCACGATACGACCAGGTGATGGATTTCAGCTGGCGCTTCTGCCTGCCGCTGACCCTGATCAATTTGCTGGTGACTGCTGCCGTTGTGTTGTTGAACACGCCAGCGGGCGCGGTTCAGTGAGGATTTGACCCATGTTCAAATATATTGGCGACATCGTTAAGGGTACCGGTACCCAGTTGCGAAGCCTGGTGATGGTTTTCGGCCATGGCTTTCGCAAACGCGACACCCTGCAATACCCGGAAGAAGCGGTGTACCTGCCGCCGCGTTATCGCGGCCGTATCGTACTGACCCGCGACCCTGATGGCGAAGAGCGTTGCGTAGCCTGCAACCTGTGCGCCGTGGCGTGCCCGGTTGGCTGTATCTCCCTGCAGAAAGCTGAAACCGAAGACGGTCGCTGGTACCCGGACTTCTTCCGCATCAACTTCTCGCGCTGCATTTTCTGCGGCCTCTGCGAGGAAGCTTGCCCGACCACCGCAATCCAGCTGACACCGGATTTCGAGATGGCCGAGTTCAAACGTCAGGACCTGGTGTACGAGAAAGAAGATCTGTTGATCTCTGGTCCCGGTAAAAACCCTGATTACAACTTCTATCGTGTTGCAGGTATGGCCGTTGCCGGTAAGCCCAAGGGCGCCGCACAAAACGAAGCCGAGCCGATCAACGTGAAGAGCTTGCTGCCTTAAGGAAGAAAGATGGAATTCGCTTTCTATTTCGCATCGGGTATTGCAGTGGTGTCCACGCTTCGCGTGATCACCAACACCAACCCCGTGCACGCCCTGCTCTACCTGATCATTTCGCTGATCGCCGTGGCCATGACCTTTTTCAGCCTCGGCGCACCGTTTGCCGGTGTCCTGGAAGTGATCGCCTACGCTGGCGCCATCATGGTGCTTTTCGTGTTTGTGGTGATGATGCTCAACCTGGGGCCGGCTTCGGTCGCCCAGGAGCGCGTCTGGCTCAAGCCCGGCATCTGGCTTGGCCCGGTGATCCTGGCGGCGCTGCTGCTGGCTGAACTGCTGTATGTACTGTTCGCTCACCAGAGCGGCCAGGCCATCGGCCACACCACCGTAGACGCCAAGGCCGTGGGCATCAGCCTGTTCGGCCCGTACCTGCTGGTGGTCGAACTGGCTTCGATGCTGCTGCTCGCTGCAGCCATCACTGCCTTCCACTTGGGCCGCAACGAAGCCAAGGAGCAATGACGATGCCTGCTATCCCTTTGGAGCATGGTCTGGCGGTCGCCGGCATCCTGTTCTGCCTTGGCCTGGTCGGCCTGATGGTTCGCCGTAACATTCTGTTCGTGTTGATGAGCCTGGAAATCATGATGAACGCTGCTGCACTGGCCTTCATCGTGGCGGGTGCGCGTTGGGGCCAGCCGGATGGGCAAGTGATGTTCATCCTGGTGATCAGCCTGGCAGCCGCCGAGGCCAGTATTGGCCTGGCGATCCTGCTGCAACTGTATCGTCGCTTCCACACGCTTGATATCGACGCTGCCAGTGAGATGCGCGGATGAACATGATCTTTCTGACTTTCGTATTTCCCCTGATCGGTTTCCTGCTGCTGTCGTTCTCCCGTGGACGCTGGTCGGAAAACCTCTCGGCCCTGGTCGGCGTGGGTTCCATTGGCCTGTCGGCGATTGTCGCCGCCTACGTCATCTGGCAATTCAACGTTGCGCCACCAGAAGCGGGTCACTACACCCTGGTGCTGTGGCAGTGGATGGCGGTCGAAGGCTTCAAGCCTGACTTCGCCCTCTACGTCGACGGCCTGTCGATCACCATGCTCGGCGTGGTGGTGGGCGTGGGCTTCCTGATCCACCTGTTCGCGTCCTGGTACATGCGCGGTGAGGCCGGTTACTCGCGCTTCTTCGCCTACACCAACCTGTTTATCGCCAGCATGCTGTTCCTGGTGCTGGGCGATAACCTGTTGTTCCTGTACTTCGGCTGGGAAGGCGTGGGCCTGTGCTCGTACCTGTTGATCGGTTTCTACTACAGCAACCGCAACAACGGTAACGCGGCACTCAAGGCGTTTGTCGTGACCCGGATCGGCGACGTGTTCATGGCCATCGGCCTGTTCATCCTGTTCCAACAGGTGGGCACGCTGAATATCCAGGAACTGCTGGTGCTGGCACCGCAGAAATTCCAGGTCGGCGACTTCTGGATCACCCTGGCGACCCTGATGCTGCTGGGCGGCGCTGTCGGTAAGTCGGCACAACTGCCACTGCAAACCTGGCTGGCAGACGCCATGGCCGGTCCTACCCCGGTTTCGGCACTGATCCACGCCGCCACCATGGTGACCGCCGGTGTCTACCTGATCGCCCGTACCCACGGCCTGTTCACCCTGGCGCCGGAAATCCTGCACCTGGTGGGCCTGGTGGGTGGCGTGACCCTGGTGCTGGCCGGCTTCGCCGCGCTGGTGCAGACCGACATCAAGCGGATCCTCGCTTACTCGACCATGAGCCAGATCGGCTACATGTTCCTGGCCCTGGGCGTCGGCGCCTGGGACGGCGCGATCTTCCACCTGATGACCCACGCCTTCTTCAAGGCCCTGCTGTTCCTCGCGTCCGGTGCGGTGATCGTTGCCTGCCACCACGAGCAGAACATCTTCAAGATGGGCGGCCTGTGGAAGAAACTGCCGTTGGCCTACGCCAGCTTCATCGTCGGCGGCGCGGCGCTTGCAGCCCTGCCACTGGTGACCGCAGGTTTCTACTCCAAAGACGAAATCCTCTGGGAAGCCTTTGCCAGCGGTAACCAAGGCCTGCTGTACGCCGGTCTGGTTGGCGCATTCATGACCTCGCTGTACACCTTCCGCCTGATCTTCATCACGTTCCACGGTGAAGCCAAGACCGAAGCCCACGCAGGTCACGGCATTTCCCACTGGCTGCCACTGTCGGTGCTGATCATCCTGTCGACCTTCGTCGGCGCCATGATCACCCCGCCACTGGCTGGCGTACTGCCACAAAGCGTCGGGCATGCCGGCGGCGACGCCAAGCACAGCCTGGAAATCGCCTCGGGCGCCATCGCCATCGCCGGTATCCTGCTGGCGGCCATGTTGTTCCTCGGCAAGCGTCGCTTCGTCACTGCCGTGGCCAACAGTGGCATTGGCCGCTTCCTTTCGGCCTGGTGGTTCGCTGCCTGGGGCTTCGACTGGATCTACGACAAACTGTTCGTCAAGCCTTACCTTGCGATCAGCCATGTACTGCGCAAAGACCCGCTCGACCAGACCATTGGTTTGATCCCGCGTGCCGCCAAGGCCGGTCACACCGCCCTGAGCCGCACCGAGACCGGCCAATTGCGTTGGTATGCAGCTTCCATGGCGGCCGGTGCCGTGCTGGTGATCGGCGCCATCGTAGTGGTAGCGGTCTGATATGAACTTTGCGAACTTGCGAAAGGAAACGAGCCCGTCATGATTCTGCCCTGGCTAATCCTGATCCCTTTTATCGGCGGCCTGCTCTGCTGGATGGGCGAGCGCTTCGGCGCTACCCTGCCCCGCTGGATTGCGTTGCTGACCATGTCCCTGGAACTCGCACTCGGCCTCTGGCTGTGGGCCCATGGCGACTATTCATTTGCTCCGGCACCGGGTGTCGATCCAACCTTCGCGCTTGAATTCAAGCACGTCTGGATCGAACGCTTCGGCATCAACGTGCACCTGGCCCTCGATGGCCTGTCGCTGTTGATGATCCTGCTGACCGGCCTGCTGGGTATCCTCTCGGTACTCTGCTCCTGGAAAGAAATCGAGCGTCACGTGGGCTTCTTCCACCTGAACCTGATGTGGATCCTGGGCGGCGTTGTCGGCGTGTTCCTTGCGCTGGACCTGTTCATGTTCTTCTTCTTCTGGGAAATGATGCTGGTGCCGATGTACTTCCTCATCGCGCTCTGGGGTCACAGTTCTTCGGACGGCAAGAAAACCCGGATCTACGCGGCGACCAAGTTCTTCATCTTCACCCAGGCTTCCGGCCTGATCATGTTGGTGGCGATCCTGGGCCTGGTCCTGGTCAACTTCAACAACACCGGCGTGATTACCTTCAACTACGCCGACCTGTTGAAAACCAAGATGTCGATGACCACCGAGTACATTCTCATGCTCGGTTTCTTCATCGCCTTCGCGG
Source organism: Pseudomonas sp. FP818 (assembly GCF_030687335.1). Lineage (NCBI taxonomy): Bacteria > Pseudomonadati > Pseudomonadota > Gammaproteobacteria > Pseudomonadales > Pseudomonadaceae > Pseudomonas > Pseudomonas sp. FP818. The sequence continues at coordinate 3,477,995 of NZ_CP117427.1, forward strand.
TGAAGCTGCCAGTGGTACCGTTCCACTCCTGGTTGCCTGACGCTCACGCCCAGGCACCCACCGCAGGTTCCGTGGACCTGGCCGGTATCCTGTTGAAGACGGCGGCCTACGGCCTGCTGCGTTTCGCCCTGCCGCTGTTCCCGAATGCTTCGGCCGAGTTCGCGCCGATTGCCATGACCCTGGGTCTGATCGGGATCTTCTACGGCGCGTTCCTGGCCTTCGCACAAACCGACATCAAGCGTCTGATTGCCTTCTCGTCCGTTTCCCACATGGGTTTCGTACTGATCGGCATCTACTCCGGCAGCCAGCTGGCGTTGCAAGGCGCGGTGATCCAGATGCTGGCTCACGGTGTTTCGGCAGCCGCACTGTTTATCCTCAGTGGCCAACTGTACGAGCGCCTGCACACCCGTGACATGCGTGAAATGGGCGGCATCTGGTCGCGTATCGCCTACCTGCCGGCGATCAGCCTGTTCTTTGCCGCCGCCTCCCTGGGCTTGCCGGGCACCGGTAACTTTGTCGGCGAGTTCCTGATCCTGATGGGCAGCTTCGTCAGTGCGCCGTGGATCACCGCGATTGCCACCTCCGGCCTGGTGTTCGGTTCGGTCTACTCGCTGATCATGATCCACCGCGCCTACTTCGGCCCGACCAAGTCGGACGCTGTCCTCAAAGGGATGGATGCTCGCGAACTGATCATGGTGCTCGGCCTTGCGGCATTGCTGGTGTATATCGGCGTGTATCCGCAACCGTTCCTCGACACCTCTGCCGCCACGATGCATGGCGTGCAGCAGTGGTTGAGCACCGCCTTCACTCAACTCGCTTCGGCCCGGTAAGAGCGCTATGGAATTCACGATCCAACACTTTATCGCGCTTGCGCCGCTGCTGATTACCAGCCTCACCATTGTGGTGGTGATGCTGGCAATCGCCTGGCGCCGCAATCACTCACAGACGTTCCTGCTGTCTACCGCAGGCCTTAACCTGGCCTTGCTGTCGATTATCCCGGCCCTCAAGGTCGCCCCACTGGCGGTGACCCCGCTGGTGATGATCGATGACTTCGCGCTGCTGTACACCGCGTTGATCCTGGTTGCGACACTGGCCTGCGTCACCCTCGCCCACGCTTACCTCGGCGAAGGCGGCACCGGCTACCCGGGCAACCGCGAAGAGCTGTACCTGCTGATCCTGCTGGCTGCGGCCGGCGGTATCGTGCTGGTCAGCGCGCAGCACCTGGCCGGTTTGTTCATCGGCCTGGAACTGCTGTCGATCCCGACCTACGGCCTGGTGGCCTACGCCTTCTTCAACAAGCGCTCCCTGGAAGCCGGCATCAAGTACATGGTGCTGTCGGCCGCCGGTTCCGCGTTCCTGTTGTTCGGTATGGCCCTGCTCTACGCCGAAGCCGGTAGCCTGAGCTTCAGCGGTATCGGCCACGCACTGGCCACCACCAGCATGCCTGCGCCGCTTGCCCAACTGGGCCTGGCCATGATGCTGATCGGCCTGGCGTTCAAGCTGTCGCTGGTACCGTTCCACCTGTGGACCCCGGACGTGTACGAAGGCGCCCCGGCGCCGGTAGCCGCGTTCCTGGCTACCGCGTCCAAGGTTGCAGTGTTTGCGGTGATGGTGCGTCTGTTCCAGATCTCCCCTGCCGCCAACACCGGCGTACTGAGCGACGTGCTGACCGTGATCGCCATTGCGTCGATCCTGTTCGGTAACCTGCTGGCCCTGACCCAGAACAACCTCAAGCGTCTGCTGGGTTACTCGTCCATCGCCCACTTCGGCTACCTGCTGATCGCCCTGGTGGCGAGCAAAGGCCTGGCCGTGGAAGCCATCGGCGTGTACCTGGTCACCTACGTGATCACCAGCCTCGGCGCGTTCGGCGTCATCACCCTGATGTCCTCGCCTTACAAAGGTCGGGACGCCGACGCCCTGTACGAATACCGCGGCCTGTTCTGGCGCCGTCCGTACCTGACCGCCGTGCTGACCGTGATGATGCTGTCCCTGGCCGGTATCCCGCTGACCGCCGGCTTTATCGGCAAGTTCTACATCGTCGCGACCGGTGTTGAAGCCCACGAATGGTGGCTGGTAGCCTCCCTGGTAATGGGCAGCGCCATCGGCGTGTTCTACTACCTGCGCGTGATGGTTACCCTGTACCTGATCGAGCCAAACCTGCGCCGTGTGGACGCCGAGCTGCACTGGGAGCAAAAAGCCGGTGGCGTGATGCTGCTGGCCATTGCCCTGCTGGCGTTCTTCCTGGGTGTCTACCCACAACCGTTGCTCACCCTGGTGCAGCATGCGGTGATGGCGGGTTGATCGCTTAGGCTCAAGCAGTAAACAGAACGGCACCCTTGGGTGCCGTTTTGCGTTTCTGGGGGGAGATATGCGGTGCCACCGCTGTCGCCATCGCGGGCAAGCCCGCTCCCACACATGACCGTGTTCTCATGATGAAACCGGATCAATGTGGGAGCGGGCTTGCCCGCGATGGCGGTAGCAGCGACACCACAAAAAACGGCACCTCACGGTGCCGTTGTGCTATCTGCCCTACCTCACTTACGCGCCGCCTCCCACGACTTGAGCAAGTCGGCATAGTTCACGGTTTCACCCTTGGGCTTTTCGTTCGCCAGTTTCGGCTTCGGTGCACCCGGCTGGTCGAACCAGTACTGGGCATCGCGCTCAGGGTTCATCTTCGGCCCGCAGATCGGCTGCACCTTGGAGCGCTCCAGGCGCGTCATGATGGCGTCCTGATCTTTGGCCAGGCCATCCAGCGCCTGTTGTGGGGTTTTCTCGCCGCTGGCGGCTTCCGAGATATGGCTCCACCACAATTGCGCCAGGCGCGGATAATCCGGCACGTTGGTGCCGGTCGGCGTCCATTGCACCCGCGCCGGGCTGCGATAGAACTCCACCAGGCCGCCGAGTTTCGGTGCCAGGTCAGTCATGGCCTGGGAGTTGATGTCCGATTCGCGGATTGGCGTCAGGCCGACGATGGTCTTCTTCAAGGACACGGTTTTCGAGGTGACGAACTGCGCATACAGCCAGGCTGCCAGTTTTTGCTTCTCAGGCGTGGATTTGAGGAAGGTCCAGGAGCCCACGTCCTGATACCCCAGCTTCATACCCTCCTCCCAATACGGACCGCGTGGTGACGGTGCCATGCGCCACTTCGGCGTGCCATCGGCGTTCATCACCGGCAGACCCGGCTTGGTCATATCGGCGGTAAAGGCGGTGTACCAGAAAATCTGCTGCGCGATGTTGCCCTGGGACGGTACCGGCCCGGACTCGGAGAAGGTCATGCCCGCCGCTTCCGGTGGCGCATAGGCGCGCATCCAGTCGACATATTTCTGCGTGGCAAACACGGCGGCCGGGCCGTTGGTATCGCCGCCACGGGTCACGCTGGAACCCACCGGGTGGCAGTCCTCGACCCGAATGCCCCACTCGTCCACCGGCAAGCCGTTGGGCAGGCCCTTGTCGCCGCCCCCAGCCATGGAGAACCAGGCATCGGTAAAGCGCCAGCCCAGGGACGGATCCTTCTTGCCGTAGTCCATATGGCCATACACGCGCTTGCCGTCGATTTCCTTGACGTCTTCGCTGAAGAACTTGGCGATATCTTCATAGGCCGACCAGTTCACCGGGACGCCCAACTCATAGCCGTACTTTTCCTTGAACTTGGCCTTGAGATCGGCCCGCTCGAACCAGTCGGCGCGGAACCAGTACAAGTTGGCAAATTGCTGGTCGGGCAACTGGTAGATCTTGCCATCCGGCGCAGTGGTAAAGGAGATGCCGATAAAGTCCTTGAGGTCCAGGGTCGGCGAGGTGAAGTCCTTGCCTTCATTGGCCATCAGGTCGGTGATGGATTCGGTCTTGCCATAGCGAAAGTGCGTACCGATCAGGTCGGAATCGTTGACCCAGCCGTCATAGATATTCTTGTCCGACTGCATCTGGGTCTGCAGTTTTTCCACCACATCGCCTTCCTGCAGTAGGTCGTGGGTCAGCTTGATCCCGGTGATTTCACTAAATGCCTTGGCCAGCACCTTGGATTCGTACTCGTGGGTGGTAAGGGTTTCCGACACCACATTGATCTTCATCCCACGAAACGGCTCGGCGGCCTTGATAAACCACTTCAACTCTTCAAGTTGCTGGGCTTCGGTGAGGGTGGACGGTTTGAACTCGCTGCCAATCCATTTTTTCGCGGCATCTTCATAGGCATCAGCCCAGGCCGCAGCACTCAGGCCACTGAGGGCCAAGACAGCGGCCAATGAAATGCTATGTCGCAGCTTATTGTTTTTATCGAACATAGAGACCTCCTGGTTGGGATCAAAAGGGATGCCTGTGGCTATCCCCAACGCATCACAGACAACAGCCACACCACAGACAGCGCGGACGCCACCCAGATGCTCCAGCCGGTTACGCCAATCACCAGCAGATGCAGGTAGGCGCTCCCGAGAAGACCGATAAACAAACGATCACCACGGGTGGTGCTGATCGGTAACAACCCGCGCCGGGGAATGCTCGGCGAACGCAGCTCCCACGTGGTCATGCCCGCCAGCAACAGGGCAATCGCCGCAAAGAACAGTGCAGTCGGGGTGGTCCATGCCATCCATTCCATCATCGTTTCCTCAGACCCGGCCAAGGGCAAAGCCCTTGGCCACATGGTTGCGAACAAACCAGATCACCAGCATGCCCGGCAGGATGGTCAGCACCCCGGCGGCCGCCAACACCCCCCAGTCAATCCCGGACGCTGACACGGTGCGGGTCATCACGGCGGCAATCGGTTTGGCATTCACGGACGTCAGCGTGCGCGCCAGCAACAGTTCGACCCAGGAAAACATAAAGCAGAAAAACGCCGTGACACCGATCCCCGAGCCAATCAGCGGGATAAAGATCTTCACGAAAAACTTCGGAAAACTATAGCCGTCGATATAGGCCGTTTCGTCGATCTCCTTGGGCACCCCCGACATAAAGCCTTCCAGGATCCACACCGCCAGCGGCACGTTGAACAGGCAGTGGGCCAGAGCCACAGCGATATGGGTGTCGAACAGGCCGATGGACGAATACAACTGGAAAAACGGCAACAGGAACACCGCCGGCGGCGCCATGCGGTTGGTCAGCAACCAGAAGAACAGGTGCTTGTCGCCGAGGAAGCGATAGCGCGAAAACGCGTAGGCCGCCGGCAGCGCCACCGCAAGGGAAATCACGGTGTTCAGGCTCACGTAGTACAGCGAGTTCAGATACCCGGTGTACCAACTGGGGTCGGTAAAGATCACCTTGTAGTTGGCCAGGGTGAAATCCTGCGGAAACAGCGTCAGGCCGCCGAGGATTTCGGTGTTGCTCTTGAAGGACATGTTCAGCAGCCAGTAGATCGGCACCAGCAGGAACAGAATGTAGATCAGCAGCGGGATGACCTTGCGCTTGCTCATGTTGGCGACCTCAGCGGTTGGCGTCGGAGTGGGTCATGGCGGTGTAGAACAGCCAGGACACCAACAGGATGATCAGGAAATACACCAGGGAAAACGCTGCCGCCGGCCCCAGGTCGAATTGGCCGATAGCCATCTGGGTCAAGGTCTGACTGAGGAAGGTCGTGGCATTCCCCGGCCCGCCTCCCGTCAGGACAAACGGCTCGGTGTAGATCATGAAACTGTCCATGAAGCGCAGCATCACGGCGATCAGCAGCACGCTCTTCATCTTCGGCAACTGGATATGTCGGAATACCGCCCAGGCTGATGCCCGATCAATCCGCGCCGCCTGGTAGTACACATCCGGTATGGCCCGCAGCCCGGAGTAGCACAGCAGCGCCACCAGAGAGGTCCAGTGCCACACATCCATGACCAGCACCGTGACCCAGGCGTCCATGGTGTTGGCGGCATAGTTGTAGTTGATGCCCATGGCATTCAGGCTCGAACCCAGCAGGCCGATATCGGCACGGCCGAAGATCTGCCAGATGGTGCCGACCACGTTCCACGGGATCAGCAGCGGGATGGCCATCACAATCAGCACCAGGGACGACCAGCGGCCTTTGGTGGGCATGGTCAGGGCAATGGCAATGCCCAGCGGGATCTCGATCAACAGCACACACGCGGAATAGATGAACTGGCGCAGCAGCGAGTCATGCAGGCGCGGGTCCAGCAGCACTTGCTTGTACCAGTCGGCACCGACGAAATAGCGGCTGGACTGGTCGAAAATGTCCTGCACCGAGTAGTTGACCACGGTCATCATCGGAATCACCGCGCTAAACGCCACCAGCAGGAACACCGGCAATACCAGCCACCAGGCCTTGTTGTTCTGCACCTTGTTCATGGCCGCGCCTCCAGCAGGTAATCATCGGCATAGACCATCAACCATTGCGCCGGGAAGCTGATCGACGCCCGGCCCTCGGGTACCGGTTTGTCTTCGGCCAGGCGTACTTTCAACGGCGCGCCGTCGAGGTTGAGGGTCAGGATCTTGTAGGTGCCCAGGTCTTCGATATGCATGACGTCGGCCTGCAACGCATCAGGATTGGCCTCGTCCCACACATGGATAAACTCGGGACGAATGCCGACCTGAAGTTTTTTGTAGTCCTTTTCCGCGATCTGCCGCTGCTGCACCTCGGACAACGCCAGATGTGTCCCGGCAAACCGCACCCCACCAGCTTCGGCCCGCACTTCAATCAGATTCATCCCTGGGCTGCCGATGAAATAGCCGACAAAGGTATGGCTGGGACGCTCAAACAATTCCCGCGGCGTGCCGAACTGCACAATCTGCCCGCCGTACATCACCGCGATCTTGTCGGCAAAGGTCGAGGCCTCCAACTGATCGTGGGTGACGTAAACCATGGTGATATTGAACTGCTCATGGATCTGCTTGAGCTTGCGCCGCAGTTTCCACTTCAGGTGCGGGTCGATTACCGTCAGCGGCTCGTCGAACAGGATCGCCGAGACGTCATCGCGCACCAGCCCACGGCCCATCGAGACCTTTTGCTTTTCATCGGCACTCAGGTTGCGGGCCTTTTTGCCCAGCAGGTTCTGCAGGTCGAGCACTTCAGCAATTTCCTGCACCTTGCTGTGCACTTTCGCCTCGGCCATGCCCTGGTTGCGCAGGGGGAATGCCAGGTTATCGAACACGGTCATGGTGTCGTAGACCACCGGGAACTGGAAAACCTGGGCGATATTGCGCTTTTCCGGGGTCAGCTCATTTACCACCTTATTGTCGAACAGCACCTGGCCTTCCGAAGGGCTGAGCAGGCCGGAGATGATGTTGAGCAAGGTTGACTTGCCACAGCCAGACGGCCCGAGCAACGCGTAGGCACCGCCCTGCTCCCAGATGTGGTTCATTTCGCGAATGGCGTAGTCTTCAGGCCCGGCGGGTGTAGGGCTGTAGCTATGTGCCAGGTTCTGCAAATGGATCTCGGCCATCAGGCAACCCTCGCGACACGGCGCCCGGGAGCCTGGACCAAACGGCCCTGACCATCGAACACAAACAGTTTATGGGTCGGAATATAGATGCGGATCGGCGCATCCACGTCGTACTCGTGTACTCCCGGCAGGTGTAAAACCAGCAAAAAATGCTCGCTGCGCACGTGCAGGAAGGTTTCCGAGCCGCTGATCTCCGCCACTTCCACGGTTACTGCCAGTTCCAGATCATCGTCGTTGCTGGGCACCAGGCTGATATGGCTGGGGCGCACACCAAAGCGGAATTCGCCCTCGCCGATGGGGCGCAGGTCGACATTCAACGGAAAGTGCACGTCGCTGGCGAAACTCACTTCATTGCCGCTGATGCGCCCCGGCATCAGGTTGATTGGCGGTTCGGAAAACAGTTCGGCTGCCAGCACGGTCTGCGGTTGGTGATAGACCTCGGCGGCCTTGCCGCTCTGGATCACCCGGCCTTCGTGGAGAATGGTGGTGGTGCCGCCCAGCGCCAGTGCCTCGTTGGGCTCGGTGGTGGCATAGATGGCAATGGTGTTGCGGGCCTTGAACAGCTCGCGCATTTCCTGGCGCAGCTCTTCGCGCAGTTTGTAGTCCAGATTGACCAAGGGTTCGTCGAACAGAATCAGCTCGGCATCCTTGACCAGCGCCCGGGCCATCGCCGTGCGTTGCTGCTGGCCACCGGACAGCTCCAGAGGGTGACGTTGCAGGAACTTCTCGATGCGCAGCATCTTCGCGGTTTCCAGCACTTTGCTGTGGATCAGTTCGTTGGAGGCCCCGGCCTGGCGCAGCGGCGAGGCGATGTTCTCGAACACGGTCATGGTCGGGTAGTTGATGAACTGCTGGTACACCATCGACACATTGCGCAAGCGCACCGGCTTATGGGTGACGTCGACGCCGTTCATCAGGATGCGTCCGCTGTCAGGCTTGTCCAGGCCGGCCATCAGGCGCATCAGGCTGGTCTTGCCGGACAGCGTACGGCCCAGCAACACATTGAAAGAACCGGCTTCAAAGCGCAGGTTGGCGTCGTCGATCCAGGTCTGGCCTTCGACGACACGGGTCACATGTTCCAGGGTCAATGACATGACACGCCCTTTTTCTTATTGGAATTGTTCTTCCAGGGGCAGAGCGAGTTTCGTGCCAATAATAAAAAACGTCGATTTGCCAAAGACTTGAGCAAAACCACTGCTCAGTGCTGAACAGAAATGAACATTCACAACTGAACAATTGAACAACCTCCAGGTTGACAATGAACAGTTCTGAACAACACTGAGCAAGCCCGCTCGCACATTGGAATTGCATAGGGTTCATAACAACAATAAAAAGAAGGTCACCGCCATGGCCGCACCAGCCCCGCTTTTGCCCCACGACACCATCATCCAGGACTCCTGGCGCCGCTGCCGTGCGTTCGGCCTGGATCACCAGAGCGCCCCCAGCTTCGACCAGCTGCCCGCCGAGGGCATCAGCCAACTGCTGGAGAGCCAGCACGCGCTGGTCCAGACCACCCACCAGGAAGTGCTGCCTTATTACGAGAACATCCTCAGCAATTCCAACTGCCTGATCATGCTGGCCGACAATCAGGGCCAAGTCCTGACCTCGTGGGGCACCCAACGCTTTATCGACCCCAAACTGGCCCGTGGCTTCAACGCCGGAGCCAGTTGGATGGAGCGCGCCACCGGCACCAACGCCATCGGCACCGCGCTGGCCTGCGCCCAGGCGGTGCATATCGAACATGACGAACACTTCCTCAAGGCCAACCGTTTTATGACCGGCTCAGCCGCGCCGATCTTTGATGCCAACCGCGAGATCATTGCGGTACTGGATGTGTCCAGCGACAGCTACCTGCCGCCCTCCCACACCCTGGGCATGGTCAAGATGATGAGCCAGACCGTGGAAAACCGGCTGATCCTTAACCTGTTTGGCGGCGAACACTTCCAACTGACCTTCAACACCGGCCTGAACAACCTCGACAGCCAATGGGCCGGCCTGCTGATCTTCGATGAAAGTGGCCAGGTGCTGTCAGCCAATCGCCGCGCCGACAACTTGCTGGGCATCAGCCTGTCGCGGGTGATGATCGACAGCCTGTTCAAGGTCTCGCTGCTGGAGTTGCTCAACCAGCCCGAAGGCCTGCCCTTTGCCCTGCAGGCTGCGGGGCGCAACCGTTTCCAGTGCCTGCTCAAACGCCCCAAACAGGCGCCGGTGCAGGCCAGGGTCTTTAGTGAACCAGCCTCCGCGCCCATCGGCCTCAAGACCCTGCACTTTGGTGACAGCCGCGTGGAAAAGGCTGTGCGCCAGGCTGAACGCCTACTGGAAAAAGACATTCCGCTGCTGATCCACGGTGAAACCGGTGTCGGCAAGGAAGTTTTCGTCAAAGCCCTGCACCAGGCCAGTTCCCGCAGCCAGCAGGCGTTTATCGCGGTCAACTGTGCGGCAATTCCGGCGGAGCTGGTGGAATCGGAGCTGTTTGGCTATGAAAAAGGCGCGTTCACCGGCGCCAATCAAAAAGGCAGCATTGGCCTGATCCGCAAGGCGGACAAAGGCACGCTGTTTCTCGATGAAATCGGTGACATGCCCTTACCCACCCAGGCCCGGCTGCTGCGGGTATTGCAGGAGCGCTGCGTACAGCCGGTGGGCAGCAGCGAATTGTTCCCGGTGGACCTGCGGATTATCTCGGCGACCAACCGTTCGCTGCGCGAACAGGTGCAGATCGGACGGTTTCGGGAGGATTTGTACTACCGCATCGGCGGCCTGACCCTGGAACTGCCGCCCCTGCGCGAGCGCAGTGACAAGCAGGCGCTGTTCAAGCAACTGTGGCAACAGCACCGCGAGCCCACGCAGTGGGCCGGGCTCAGTGCTGAAGTGCTGGCGTTATTCGAGCAACACCCCTGGCCGGGCAACCTGCGCCAGGTCAGCAGCGTAATGCAGGTGGCGCTGGTCATGGCCGAAGATCAACCGATTCGCCCCGAGCACCTGCCGGATGATTTTTTTGTCGACCTGAGGCAAGCCGCACCCAGCGCGCCGGTGGTCATGGACGATCTGGACGATAGGCAAAACCTTCAGCAACGACTGGCAGCGGTCGGCGGCAATATCTCCCACTTGGCGAGGGAGTTGGGGGTCAGCCGCAATACCTTATACAAGCGATTACGCGCCGCTCCATAGCCGTAAACCCTGTGTCTTTCTTTAAGACTGATCGCTAGTTGATGTGGGCGTAAACGCCGATTCCAACTGAAAAACTCCCCCTGTCCGTAAGCCCATTCTGATTTAACAGACCACACCTCCAAGCGCCCTTTTCCTGCGGCATTCTCCGACGCCTTTCTTTTGCAGAGACGTCATGGATGCCAGCCCCTGCCCCTGATTCATCGCCCATCGACCTGATCGAATACGAGCTGGATGGCTTTCACCAGAGCCTGGCGCTGTATCGCCAGCAGGTAACAAGCTGGTACGCGCTGGCCCTGGACAAGGTCAGCCACGCCACGGATTTGCCGTCGCTGCTGGGCATGGAGCGGGTGCTGCGGATCGGTGATTCCCAGGTGTCGGTAAGCCTGACCGACACCGACTTTACTTCCAGTGTTGCCGTGTGCCCGGCAGGCGGCGAGCTGAAGATCGAAAGCAAATTCGAGTCGGTGTATGACGTGCCGCTGGGCAATCTCCAGGTGCAGGTGATTGGCCTGGAGGACGGCAGTTCCACGTTTATCCAACTGGATGAACAGGGCAAGGGCGCCCATCACTGCGCGGCCGGTGGGCGCTATCAGGTGCGCGTACAGGGCGGGGTTTCGGCGGCGCAGGTGGAGGCGCTGTTTGCGTCCTACGACAGTTTGGCCGCCGAGCTACAAGCCTGGCTGCGCAAGGAATGGAGGGGGTTCAAACCGCACTGGCAGGTGTCGGCGTCAAGTGCCATTGGCAGTGGGGTATTGGCCGGTACCTGGTCAGCCATTTCCGAGGTGTGGGACAGCCTGTCGCTGGTGCAGGACATCCTCAAGGACCCGGCCAAACACATCGAACGCCTTGGCGCCCAGGCCGCCGAGCTGACAGCCCTGGCGCGCGAAGCGCCGCAGGTGATGGAACAGGCGATGTTGCTGGCCAGCGACGAAGCGGCGCTGTACCTGATGTTGCGCACGGCGATGATCTGGTTGTCGGCGTTGCCGCCCAGCCAGGTGGCAGGGAAAACCGCCGAGGTGATTGCCGGGTTTGCCGTGTCGCTGCTCATTGATTTGCTGATTGCGCTGGTGCTGACCATTGCCCTGCAAGGTGCCGGGATCGCGTACCTGGGGCTGCGTCTGGCGAAGTATGGCAAGCAGGTGGTTGACGTTGCAGTGGGCTTCGTCAATGGCGTGTTCGACATCCTCAAGCGTTTTATGGGCGCGGTGGATCGCTACAAGGCGGTGGCTGTGCGCGGCGTGGTTGGCGGCTTGAAAAAGGGTGGCCTGCAGATGCACTGGGGCGCGCGGCGCAATACCACGCTCAAGCAGGCAGAGGCGTTGGACGACGCACCCTCCTCCGCGAAAAACCCCAACGGGGAAGCAACTGCTAGCGCTGATAAAACCGCGACCCACGGTTGCCCGGTGTCCATGGTCACCGGCGAAGAACTGCTGACCCTGACCGATGGCGAACTGGATGGCGTGCTGCCATTTGCCTGGACGCGCCTGTATCGCACCAGTGCCGTAGAGGTGGATTGCGGGCTGGGCTTTGGCTGGAGCCATTCCTTGGCGCAGCGGCTGGAGGTGGTCGGCGGGTCGGTGGTGTGGACGGACCATGAGAACCGCAGCACCACCTTTCCCCTGCCCTCCGTTGCCCGCCCGGCGATCAGCAATAGCCTGGCTGAAGCGGCGATTTATCTGGGGGCGACGCCGGATGAGCTGGTGCTGGCGCAGGGGGCACGCTTCTACCACTTTCACGACGGTGTGCTGACGGCGATCAGCGATGGGTATGACAACCGCCTGGGTATTTCCCGCGATGGCTTGGGGCGGATTCTGCGCCTGGATAACGGTGCCGGTCGCGCCTTGCTGTTGCGTTATGACCGCGGGCATATCGTGGCGCTGGACTACCAGGTGTTTCGCGTGGAAAGCGAATCGGATGACGCCTGGGTTACTGAGCAGAACGTTGTTTCCTACCGCTATGACGAACAGTGGCGACTGCTTGAGGCGATCAATGCCGTCGGCGAAAGCGAGCGCTATCAATATGACAGCCTTGCGGTAATTACTGAGCGGCAGTTGGCCGGTGGGGCGAGTTTCTTCTGGGAGTGGGAACGGTCTGGCAAGGCGGCGCGCTGTGTGCGGCATTGGGCCAGTTTTGCGCAGATGGATACGCGCTATAGCTGGGACGACGGCCGCGTCACCCTGCTTAACGCCGATGGCAGTCAGGAAGTTTACGTGCATGACCCGCGGGCACGCCTGGTGCAGCGGGTTGATCCGGATGGCGGCGAGCATTTCAGGTCCTACGACGCACAGGGGCGGCTGACGGTTGAACAGGATCCCCTGGGCGCGATCACGGCCTATCAGTACGACGAGGCTGGGCGCTTGGTGGCGCTGTTTCCTGGGGATGACGAGCCTACCTCCTACGAGTATGAGGATGGCTTCGTACGGGTCATGCGCCGGGGTGAGGCGGTCTGGAAGTACCAGCGTAATGATCAGGGCGCGATCACGCGCCAGACTGACCCTGACGGCAATGTCACCGAGTACAGCTATGACAAGCGTGGGCAGCTTTTAGCGGTTTGGTACCCGGACCACAGCTGTCAGCGCCTGACGTGGAACGATCTTGGCCAGTTGATTGGAGAACAACTGCCCAATGGCGGCGTACGGCGTTATCGCTATGACGACCTGGGCCGGCAGATTACCCGCGAGGATGAACATGGCGCCCTGACCCAGTATCACTGGGACGCGGTGGGTCGGCTGATCAAGGTGGTAATGCCGGGCGGTGCCACCCGCGAATTGAGCTACAACCCCTACGGAAAAATCACCGCCGAGCGCGATGAGCTGGGGCGTGTGACCCGGTATGAATATGCCGATGGCTTGCACCTGATCAGTCGCCGGATCAACCCCGATGGCTCTCAACTCAAGTACCGCTACGACAACACTCGCCTGCTGCTGACCGAGATCGAAAACGAGGCAGGTGAGCGCTATCAACTGGAGTACCACGCCAACGGCCTGATCCAGCAGGAAACCGGCTTCGACGGCCAACGCACCGCCTACGTCTACGACCTCAACGGCCACCTGCAGGAAAAAACCGAATTTGGCGACGATGACCGTCAGTTGGTTACCACCTACCAGCGCGATAACGCCGGCCGCCTCGTCCGAAAAAACCTGCCCGATGGCAGCACCGTGGATTACACCTACGACCGTCTCGGCAATCTGCTTAGCGTCGACGACGGCCACTGGCCGCTGCAGTACGAATACGACGCGCAAAGCCGCCTGACCGCCGAGCACCAAGGCTGGGGCACCCTGCGTTATGGCTACGACCACTGCGGCCAACTCGAAACCCTGCGCCTGCCAGACAACAACCGCCTGACCTTCAACCACGACAAGGGCGGCCACCTTGCCACTGTCGACCTGAATGGCCGGACACTCAGCTCGCACCTGTTCAAAGCAGGCCGCGAACACCAGCGCCAGCAGGGCCAACTGCTGAGCCACTACCACTACGACGACCAGGGCCGCCTGGCCCAACACGAACACCGCCACGGCCTTCGCCGCTACACCTACGACAACAGCGGCAACCTCACCCGCCTGCTCGACACCCGCAAGGGCCAGACGACTACCACTACGACCCCCTCGACCGCCTGACCCGCACCGACCATTCCCAGGATCCCACCGAACGCTTCGCCCACGACCCTGCGAACAACCTGCTGATGCAAGACCGCCCAGGCCCCGGCATCGTCGTCGGCAACCGCCTGTTACTGCAAGGCGACCGGCATTACGACTACGACGCCTTCGGAAACCTCATACGCGAACGCCGTGGCCGCGCGCAGCAGTTAGTCACCGAATACCGCTACGACTGCCAGCACCGCCTGATCGGCGTGACGCAACCGGACGGCAGCCAGGCCAGTTATCGCTATGACCCATTTGGGCGGCGCATCAGCAAAACCGTGGCGGGCAAAACCACTGAGTTTTTCTGGCAAGGCGACAAAGTCATCGCCGAGCACACGGCGGGGCAGCATCGCAGCTATCTCTACGAGCCTGATAGCTTCAGGCCGCTGGCCTTGCTGGAAGGGTTTGGTCCGGCCAATACCCAGGCGTTCCACTACCAACTGGACCACCTGGGTACGCCCCAGGAGCTAACGAACACGGACGGCAAAATCGTCTGGTCAGCCCATTACCAAGCCTACGGAAAAATCACCCGGCTGGACGTGAGCACCGTCGATAACCCGCTGCGTTTTCAGGGGCAGTATTTCGACCGGGAAAGCGGGCTGCACTACAACCGGCATCGCTACTACAATCCGGATAACGGACGCTACCTGACGCCCGACCCGGTGAAGTTGGCCGGTGGGCTGAACGGGTATTTGTATGTGCCCAACCCTACGGGGTGGGTGGATCCGTTGGGGTTGAATACGTGTCCGGGCGAAAGCGGGTGTAAACCAGCCGTTCGTATCGAAGACCCTACATCGCAAATAGAAGCCGACCACAACTCACCTGCTATACCGAATGCTTACACCCACTTCCCTTCTGATCCAAATGACTTTACCGAGGCTTTAGGCGTACAGCCAAAGATTTCAACAACAAAACACGGTACCCAACGAATGGAATGGAGGCCTAATACAGATACCCGCATTAGATTTGAAAGCCACCCGGGAGATCCTGGCCCTTTTAGTCCAAGACATCACGGCAACCACTATCACATTGAGCTTAAGCCGAATGACTTAAGCTGGAAGCAATCTGAAAAACAAAATACGCTACTGAAGGTCACCCCTGAAAATTATCAGCCCGGGCACGGAACTGGGTTTCTACCGGGCGAAAAACATCCAGGATCTTAAGATGAAGAAATTTCCCGTTTCAGACGGAACAATAGAAAAACTAATATGCGATAGAAGCACGCTATCAATAGAGTTTTCAGACTGGCAGGAGCAGCTATGGCTAATAACCTTCCACAAACTAATCGCCTTCCAAGGGATAGGTGCGATCGGATCTGAAATATCCGAAATGTACGAAACCACTGACACGCCTCTCTCAGCAGAGGCAACACGAGTAGATCCAAACGAGACAGGGACAAGTTATTGCTTCACATCCAGTGACGGATGCGATGTGATATTTACAGTAATTGCAGGTAGCTATACCGCTAAAAAACTTGACTGCACACACAACACATACACTACCAAACGTAAAAAACGGAACGATTCTATTTGATCGCAAGCCGATGCAATAATAGCTCCCTTTTACTCCCCCAAAAAACAAAACAATGAACATTGACAACCCAGCAATTAAAGCGCACTACAAAAAAATAAGATGATTGTAAAAATACTAAATATATTTTCTCATCGCGAAAAATCTTATGTTAATTATGAGACATCTGCCGGACGTGGTGTAGCAACGTGGATAGGCCCGATACCGAAAATCGGAGAGTATATTGATGTCGAATTCGACCTGAATGATATTTTTTGTTGGAAACAATAATATTACCCGACCACCCCAGCATGAGGAAAAAATAGAGATCATAGACAGCATTACCTACATAACCGCAGAACTGATCTTAGGGAATGATGATAATTGCGCAGCCCTACGCATTGGATCTTAAACAATCCTTATAGACCTGAAAGAAAAGCCCGACCATACTCCAAAGTATGTAAACTTAAAAACAACAAACATTTCACTTTACCCAACAGACGTCTAGACGAGAGCCACTCACTTGAAAGTCAATAATTTAATGTACCCAGTATCGACAGCCTTGTCCAGAACCTGCATATCAGCGATAAAAGTGACGGAAATAGTTAATCCCTAGCCAATAAAAAATAAGTCCGTCATTAATGCGCCCCCTTAACTTGTGCGCCCGAATTAAGCCAACCACTAAGGCGTGATGCTCGGTAAACGCTTATAGTCGTTATCTGTGCACTTTGTTAAATAGATCCGCCCCCTTTTCGCATTATATAATATGGGCACCATCGGGCGTCTGCAGCAAGGCGAACACATACACTTGTCACCATAAGACTGATTGACAATATAGAAAACCACCACACCTCATTTAGCAGCATCAATGACGTAGTGAACTCTTCAAAAATCGCTGGACCAGATAGGCTAGAAAGGTCAAGAAAATGAAAACTCAGACGCTAGAAGACCTAATCAGCGAATACTTAGAGGAAGTTGAAAAGGCAACCAACTTACTTGAATTATCTTTTGGTACAAAAAATATCTTAGGACTGTGGCGTTCAAAAAAAATCCCGCTGCGCGGAAAGCTCAGCGATGACGCAACGTACGAACTACATGGAGTCGGCTGTAGGGTTTACATATCCGAGAAGTGTATTGACTTCGATTACGGCCCCGACGGTCGAATTGATGGCTTCGAATCATGGAGACTTTACATTTACGCATGCGAAGTTCCAAAAAAATACAAAAAATACACTAACAAGACGACGCTCGAGCGAGAGTTCAGCGAGTACGTAGAAAAAGGAAAAGCAAAGAAAATTCAGGGCTCAACTTCCAACTTATTTTTCCAGAAACCTTGATAAAAACCGGAACAAAAGGAACGAACCTATTTAATCGCTAGTAAATTTAGTAATAGGCCCACCATTGCCCACTATGAATCAACACCAAAACGCGTTGAGCGGCGGCAAACGGCCATTGCTCCCGCAGGGCGCTAAATAGATCCGTTCCTTTAACCAACTACCGGAAGGGTTATATATCAATCCCCTCTCAGATATTTCCGACAGCGTTTTAGGGTTGCCACTGGGAAGCCCCCCCCATAATCTTCGGCAGTCGCTGCAAATTCAGCGACCGGGTTTCGCAGCCCGATAAAAGTGACGGACATATTTAATTCCTAGCCAATAAAAAACAAGCCCGTCATTAATGCCCCCCTTAAGTAGTGTGTCTGAATGAAGCCAACCACTAAGGCCTGGTGCTCGGCAAACAATTATAGTCGTTATCTTTACACTTTGTTAAATAGATCCGCCCCCTTTTCGCAAGGCATTTCGCCGGATAGGGGTCTCCAAGGACGATTACAGCGTGACCAAGTGGGGAAAGGACAAATACGGAAAAACCTTCCCAACCGAGTGGCGTGTACAGAAAGGGCCAAACAGAGGAACGGAAGTCAACATTGATGACCCAACGCTTGTTTCTAGCAAAAAAGGTCCTCAATCACCTCATATTGGTTACCAAACTGCCGGAAAAAGGGCAGGTGGTGGTGCAGTAAGGGGCCATATACTTTTAGAGTTACTTCCAGTTAGCCGCTCAAGAATCGGAGAACCATGATGAATTATCTAGAAGAAGAATTAGACGAAACTATAAACACGTTGAAAATCTCCTCAAAGAAGCTCAATTCTGAAGAGATCGCAACATTAATATCCACCTTAACCAAAAAATACTTTAAAACAGAAAAAAATGTACTAGATCCAGTCGATTTCAACGAGAAATGCACCGAGCACAACCCTGACTTTTGGAAGGAAATACCAGACCGCATAAAAAAAACGACCTCATACTTTTGGTTTTTGACACGGGTCACAGAGCATGGAAACTCGAAAACGCACAAGACCTTGCGCTGTTAATAAGCGAAACAACTGGTTATCCGTTCTGGGTCACCGATCATGATCTATCGTTTTTGGTTCATCTGGATGACCATGATTGCGTGCTCTGGGCTTAAAAACCAAAGTGACATACAGTACGGGACGAATCTATTTGATGGCGAGTCGATGCAGTAGTAGATCCGCCATTGATCGCCTATGCGCCCTGAGTTTGTGTGCTTGGATAAACCATCCACTACGGCGTGATGAGCGAAATGGCTCTCACGCAAACGTCTGGTCGGGAAAGAAAAAAGGGACTCACTATCTGTTCCAAGGTTCTGCAGAACCAGTTCTCAAAATAAACAGAAGGTTTGCGAAAAAATGAGCTATCTAAAACTGAAGAAGCAAAGCTAATTGATGAAATACAAGAAAATTCACGTTCGCAGGAAGCAAGATAGATTGGAGCACTGTAAAAGCTTCCGTCAATCTAAACATTCTAGACAGACTCGAAGCTTTGGCTCAAATCTCAGAAACCCTTAGCCATTTAAACATTAATAATGTGAGTGATAAAAGTGACGGACATATTTAATCCCTAGCCAATAAAAAACAAGCCCGTCATTAATGCCCCACTTAATTAGTGTGTCTGAATGAAGCCAACCACTAAGGCGTGGTGCTCGGCAAACGCTTATAGTCGTTATCTGTACACTTCGTTAAGTAGATCCGCCCCCTTTTCGCAGAAGGGATCCGCAAAATCCGATTTTAAATTAAGCCATGAACGGTGCCGAAATGAAGTTTCATAAAGATGGAACACCATTCACGCTATCCCCCAGAAAAGGAATACAAAAGTGCTATTTCACCCTTTTTCCAGCCATATACCTTTCGATGCGAGCTTGAATTATTTTGTAGGTGTTTTTGACATTTACGACCAAGAAGAGACCAAAGGGGTTGAACTCTCAAAGTACAACCCAAAAGACAGAAAAAAACTTATACTCAAATACTGTCTTGACCCAGACGAGCAGCTTTCATACAGGCACAGATACACTCTTATGAAAGCCTTGAAACACTCTCTAGACAGCAAAAATTTTAATTTCAACGCTTTCTTTGAGGACAACCATGATGAATATACAAGCATGGCCTGGAATGAAGATGAAATAGAGGATCCTCGAGAGTTTTTTGAGGAAGTTTATAGATTAGCCAGTGATAAATGGAAAGACGATCTGGACAAAGCCAGCCAGGAGGACCCATCCACCTGGTAACCCTGGACAAAAAGGAGGATTTATCTAATCGCATTTAAGAACTTCGCCCCCTACCCCTCAGATATTTCCGACAGCGTTTTAGGGTTACCACTCGGAAGCCCCCCATAATCTTCGGCAGTCGCTGCAAATTCAGCGACCGGGTTTCGCAGCGATGGATAGTAGCTCCAACCTCTAGGAGCTTTACCATGATCAAACACAGCCCAAGCCCGCCATCAGACTCAACCTCGCTTCACGCAGCGGCTCACCGCTGAACCCTCCTACTGAAACAAAGCGGTCTGCTGAAGGCCATGGCATCTTCATCGTGCGCAAAGGAACAGATCCAAAGACGTTGTTGATCAACGCTTCGGAGGACCTTGCGTCGGCTCAACCACCACGTCGCTCCCATTCGCCGCCAACGTGCAGGCGCTAAAGTGATACCGTCTTGATTCCACTTGATAAAAAAGGAGTTTTACCACCCATGAGGATCAAATGTTCCGTCTTTATCGCAGCAAGCATTGACGGTTTTATTGCCCGACCAGATGGGGATATTGAGTGGCTGCACCGACCGGAATATGAAAGTTCGGGCTTGAATGGCATCACTTATGAAAGCTTCATCGCAACAGTCGACGGGTTGGTCATGGGGCGCAAGACCCTGGAAAAAGTACTGTCCTTTCCAGAGTGGCCCTATGAGGGCACGCCGGTCATAGCGCTTTCCCACAACACCTTAGAGATTCCTGCGCACCTACAGGGCAAGGTGGAGGTGTTGGCAGCCGATGTGAGCACGCTCGTCGACCAACTGGCCGAGCGCGGCATGAAACATCTTTATATCGACGGCGGCCAGACCATCCAGGCATTTCTTGAAGCAGGCCTGCTCAGTGAGTTGATCATCACCCGCATTCCGATTCTGCTGGGCCAGGGAGTTCCCTTGTTCAGTCACGTCGGTCGTGAATGTGAGCTTCGCCACATCGCTACCTGTACCTCGGACAATGGCTTTGTACAGAGCCGGTATGCCATCGAGCAGCGTTGACTCGCAACACCACCACAAACAAAAACGCCCCGAACCAGTCGGGGCGTTTTTATTCATGCAGGCATCAGCCGTCAGTCAGCCAAGCGCCAGGTCGTCCCGCCCTTGCCGTCTTCCAATACCACGCCCATGGCGGTGAGTTGGTCGCGGATGCGGTCGGATTCTGCCCAGTCCTTGTTGGCACGGGCATTCAGGCGGGCCTGGATCAAGGCGTCGACTTCGGCGGCGTCCACACGCCCTTCGGCGCCGGCTTGCAGGAAGTCGTCCGCTTCCATTTGCAACACGCCCAGCACGCTGGCCAGTTCCTTGAGGCGTGCCGCCAGGCCGGCCGCTGCGGCGAGATCGCTCTCGCGCAGGCGGTTGATCTCGCGGACCATCTCGAACAGTACGGCGCAGGCTTCGGGGGTGCCGAAGTCGTCGTTCATCACGGTAGTGAAGCGTTCAACAAACGCCTCGCCACCGGCCGGCGCCACAACCGGCAGGCCTTTCAACGCGTGGTAGAACCGCTCCAGGGCGCCCTTGGCGTCCTTGAGGTTGTCTTCCGAGTAGTTGATGGCACTGCGGTAATGGCTCGATACCAGCAGATAACGCACAACCTCTGGGTGGTACTTTTCCAGCACGTCGCGGATGGTGAAGAAGTTGTTCAAGGACTTGGACATCTTCTCGCCATTGATGCGAATCATGCCGCAATGCATCCACGCGTTGGCGTAGGTCTTGCCGGTGGCCGCTTCGCTTTGGGCGATTTCGTTTTCGTGGTGCGGGAACTCAAGATCGCTGCCGCCGCCATGAATGTCGAACGTCTCGCCCAGGCAGCAGGTGGACATCACCGAGCATTCGATGTGCCAGCCCGGACGCCCGGCGCCCCAGGGTGATTCCCAGCTCGGCTCGCCGGGCTTGGTGCCTTTCCACAGCACGAAGTCCAGCGGGTCTTGCTTGGCTTCGTCGACTTCGATGCGGGCGCCGATGCGCAGGTCTTCGATTTTCTTGCGCGACAGCTTGCCGTAGCCCATGAACTTGGCGACGCGGTAGTACACGTCGCCATTGCCCGGGGCGTAGGCGTAGCCCTTGTCGATCAAGGTCTGGATCATCGCGTGCATGCCCGGGATATGGTCCGTGGCGCGCGGCTCCATGTCTGGTTTGAGGATATTGAGGCGCGCCTCGTCCTCGTGCATGGCGGCGATCATGCGCTCGGTCAGCGCGTCGAACGACTCGCCGTTTTCATTGGCGCGATTGATGATCTTGTCGTCGATGTCGGTGATGTTGCGCACGTACGTCAAGTCGTAGCCGCTGAAACGCAACCAGCGGGTCACCAGGTCGAAAGCAACCATGCTGCGGCCGTGGCCGATGTGGCAGTAGTCGTACACGGTCATGCCGCACACGTACATGCGCACCTTGTTGCCGTCCAGCGGCTTGAAGACTTCTTTGGTCTTGCTGAGCGTGTTGTAGATCGTTAGCACGATGTTTCCCTTAAGACTTGATCACTGGCCCCACGAATCACGCAAGGTCACGGTACGGTTGAATACCGGCTGACCAGGTTTCGAGTCCTTGATATCCGCGCAGAAGTAGCCTTCGCGCTCGAACTGGAAACGGTCCTCCGGCTGTGCGTCGCCCAAAGACGGTTCGGCACGACAACCCGTAAGTACTTGCAGGGAGTCAGGGTTGATGTTGTCCAGGAAGCTGGCGCTGTCTTCGGCCTTCTCGGGATTAGGCGAGCGGAACAGGCGATCGTACAGGCGCACTTCGCACTCGACGCTGGCCGCGGCCGGCACCCAGTGCACCACGCCTTTGACCTTGCGGCCTTCAGGGTTCTTGCCCAGGGTTTCAGGATCGTAGGAGCAACGCAGTTCGACGATGTTGCCATCGGCGTCCTTGATGGCTTCGTCGGCACGGATCACGTAGCTGCCACGCAGGCGCACTTCGCCGTTCGGCTCCAGGCGCTTGTAGCCCTTGGGCGGCTCTTCCATGAAGTCATCGCGGTCGATGTAGATTTCACGGGCGAACGGCAGCTTGCGCACGCCCAGTTCTTCTTTTTGCGGGTGACGCGGCAGTTCGAGGTGCTCGACCTGGTCTTGCGGGTAGTTGGTGATCACGACTTTCAACGGACGCAGCACGCACATGGCGCGCGGGGCGTTCGCGTCGAGGTCCTGACGGATGCTGAACTCGAGCATGCCGTAGTCAACCACGCCGTCGGAGCGGTTGGTGCCGACCATGTCGCAGAAATTGCGGATCGACGCCGGGGTGTAGCCACGACGGCGGAAGCCCGACAGGGTCGACATGCGTGGGTCGTCCCAGCCATGTACGTGCTTCTCATCGACCAACTGCTTGAGCTTGCGCTTGCTGGTGATGGTGTAGTTCAGGTTCAGGCGGCTGAATTCGTACTGACGCGGGTGCGCCGGCACCGGCAGGCTGTCGAGGAACCATTCGTACAGCGGGCGATGGCTTTCGAACTCCAGGGTGCAGATGGAGTGGGTAATGCCTTCGATGGCGTCCGACTGACCGTGGGTGAAGTCATAGTTGGGGTAGATGCACCACTTGTCACCGGTCTGGTGGTGATGGGCGTGGCGGATGCGGTACATGATCGGGTCGCGCAGGTTCATGTTCGGCGAGGCCATGTCGATCTTGGCCCGCAATACACGGGCGCCGTCCGGGAACTCGCCGTCGCGCATGCGGGTGAACCAGTCCAGGTTCTCTTCTACCGAACGGTCGCGGAACGGGCTGTTCTTGCCCGGCTCGGTCAAGGTGCCACGGTATTCCTTGGCCTGCTCAGGCGTCAGGTCGTCGACGTAGGCCTTGCCAGCCTTGATCAGCTCCACGGCCCAGTCGAACAACTGGTCGAAATACTTGGAGGCGTAGCGCACTTCACCGGACCATTCGAAGCCCAGCCACTTGATGTCGCTTTCGATGGCG
Source organism: Pseudomonas sp. FP818 (assembly GCF_030687335.1). Classification (NCBI taxonomy): domain Bacteria; kingdom Pseudomonadati; phylum Pseudomonadota; class Gammaproteobacteria; order Pseudomonadales; family Pseudomonadaceae; genus Pseudomonas; species Pseudomonas sp. FP818. The sequence continues at coordinate 3,501,176 of NZ_CP117427.1, forward strand.
TCGATGTATTCCTGGTCTTCCTTGGCCGGGTTGGTGTCGTCGAAACGCAGGTGCGTGACGCCACCGAACTCCTGGGCCAGGCCGAAGTTCACACAGATCGACTTGGCGTGGCCGATGTGCAGGTAACCGTTGGGCTCAGGTGGGAAACGGGTGACGATCTGCGTGTGCTTGCCCGAATCCAGGTCCGCCTGGATGATCGGGCGCAGGAAATTGACCGGGACGGCAGGTCCGGCCTTGGAATTCGAGGTAGGGTCGACAGTGGGCTTGCTCATAGGATCCTTGAACAGACAGGTACGTGGCCGGGTCGGGCCAGACAAACAAAGGGCTTATCATAGCCGATGCCGTCAAGCACCTGACAGGGCATGGCCAAAAACTGCTGCATTTATTGCATGGGCGGTAAAAAACCACCTCGAAATTCCTGACAGGCACGCTAAACTGCGCGCCTTGGCCGCAGTTTAGCCAACCCGGTAAGGTGCCCAGGCGTCCGAACCCACGAATTCCCTGAAAAGAGTAATGAACATGACTCAAGTCAAACTGACCACCAACCACGGTGACATCGTCATCGAGCTGAACGCCGAGAAAGCGCCGATCACCGTCGCCAACTTCATCGAGTACGTTAACGCCGGCCACTACGAAAACACTGTTTTCCACCGTGTCATCGGCAACTTCATGGTCCAGGGCGGCGGTTTCGAGCCTGGCATGAAAGAAAAGAAAGACAAGCGTCCAAGCATCCAGAACGAAGCGGACAACGGTCTTTCCAACGACAAGTACACCGTCGCCATGGCCCGTACCATGGAGCCGCATTCGGCCTCCGCGCAGTTTTTCATCAACGTGGCTGACAACGGTTTCCTCAACCACAGCGCCAAGACCGTACAGGGTTGGGGCTACGCGGTATTCGGTAAAGTCACCGAAGGCACCGACGTCGTGGACAAGATCAAGGGTGTTTCCACCACCACGAAAAGCGGTCACCAGGACGTACCAGCAGAAGACGTGATCATCGAGAAAGCCGAGATCGTTGCGTGATACTGCTGATTTCAGACTTGCATCTGGAAGAGGAGCGCCCGGACATTACCCGGGCGTTTCTGGATTTACTCCACGGCCGCGCCCGTGGCGCGCAAGCGTTGTACATCCTGGGGGACTTTTTCGAAGCCTGGATTGGTGACGATGGCATGACCCCGTTCCAGCGTTCGATTTGCGCGGCTCTACGTGAGCTGAGCGACAGTGGCACCCAAGTATTCCTGATGCACGGCAACCGGGATTTCCTGATCGGCAAGGCGTTCTGCAAAGCCGCAGGCGCAACGTTGCTCAAGGACCCTACCGTCGTGCAGCTGTATGGCGAGCCCGTGCTGTTGATGCACGGCGACAGCCTGTGTACCCGCGACCTCGGCTATATGAAGCTGCGGCGCATCCTGCGTAATCCCATCGTGCTGTTTATCCTGCGCCACCTGCCCTTGCGCACCCGCCATAAACTGGCGCACAAGCTGCGCAGTGAAAGCCGTGCCCAGGTACGCATGAAGGCCAACGATATTGTCGATGTAACGCCCGAGGAAGTGCCACGGGTGATGCAAGCCTTCGGCGTGCGCACCCTGGTCCACGGCCACACCCACCGCCCGGCCATTCACAAGTTGCAGATTGGCGAGCAGGCGGCCAAGCGCATTGTGCTGGGAGATTGGGACAAGCAGGGTTGGGCGTTGCAGGTGGATGAGCAAGGGTTTCAACTGGCGGCGTTTGACTTCGTCAATCCGCAGTTGGCGTTGCCTGGCGCCTGACTTGCAAACAACACGAAGCAAATGTGGGAGCGGGCTTGCTCCCACATTTTTAACCGCGAACACGTCAAGATCAGTGCCCTGATGCCGCCGGCCCCGCCTTCGCAGTAAACGGCGGCTTGGCCAGCCACACCAGCAGGATCAAGCCCATGAACATCCACCCCAGCAGCGTGAAGTAATCCACGGTGGACATCATGTACGCCTGGCTGGTGAGGATCTGGTCCAGTTGCGCGTAGGCCTTGTGCCCCGCACCGCCCAGGGTGTTCAGCGCATCGCAGGTAGCCGAGTCGTACACGCTCATACTCTCGCTCATATAGGCATGGTGCTGGTCCGCGCGGCGAATCCAGATCCAGGTGGTGAGCGATGCCGCAAAGCTGCCGCCCAGGGTCCGCAGGAAGGTCGCCAGGCCTGCGCCGTCGGCGATCTGGTGCGGCGGCAGATCGGACATCAGGATGCTCAAGGTCGGCATAAAGAACAGCGCCACGCCGATGCCCATGAACAGCTGCACCAGGGCGATATGCTGGAAGTCCACTTCATTGGTGAAGCCGGCGCGCATAAAGCAGCTCAGGCCGATCGCCAGGAACGCCAGGCCGGCCAGCAGCCGCAAGTCGAACTTGTGCGCGTACTTGCCGACAAAGGGCGACATCAGCACCGGCAGGATGCCGATCGGCGCCACCGCCAGCCCGGCCCAGGTCGCGGTGTAGCCCATCTGCGTCTGCAGCCATTGCGGCAGGATCAGGTTGATACCAAAGAACCCGGCGTAGCCCAGCACCAAGACGATGGTGCCGATGCGGAAGTTGCGATGGGCAAACAGGCGCAGGTTGACCACTGGGTGCTTGTCGGTCATTTCCCAGATCACAAACACCGCCAGGGCGATCACCGAAATGGCCGCGCCGATGATGATGAAATTGGATTCGAACCAGTCCAGGTCATTGCCCTTGTCGAGGATGATCTGCAAGGCACCGACCCCGACGATCAAGCTCAGCAGCCCGACATAGTCCATCGGCTGATGACTGGTGACCACCGGGCGTTTCTTGAGCTGCGCACGCACCACCATCACCGCAAATATCCCGATGGGCACGTTGATAAAGAAGATCCACGGCCAGCTGTAGCTGTCGGTAATCCAGCCGCCAAGAATAGGCCCGGCAATGGGCGCGACCACCGTGACCATCGCCAGCAACGCCAAGGCCATGCCGCGCCTGGCGGGGGGATAGACCGCAATCAGCAAGGTTTGGGTCATTGGATACAACGGGCCCGCCACCAAGCCTTGCAGCACGCGAAAGCCAATCAACTCGGGCATCGAGGTGGAGACACCACACAGGAACGAGGCCAGCACAAACAGGACGGTCGCCCACAAAAACAGCTTCACCTCACCAAAGCGCCGGCTCAACCAGCCGGTCAATGGCAAGGCAATGGCATTGCTTACGGCAAATGAGGTGATGACCCAGGTGCCCTGCTCCGAACTCACGCCCAGGTTGCCGGAAATGGTCGGCAACGCCACGTTGGCGATGGTGGTGTCGAGCACCTGCATAAAGGTCGCCAGGGACAGGCCAATGGTGGCCATCAGCAAGCTGGGTGGCGTGAACGAGGCGTTATTGCTCATCAGCGTTGTGCTGCCTTGGGCGCGGCCACGCTGTTGTCATGGATCAACTGGGTGATCATCGCGTCGGCCTCGGCCAACTGGCGGTCATACACGGTGGTGGTGAACGAGGCTTTTTGCGGCGGTTGTTGCGCCAGTACCGGTCCACTCTGGTCGTGCAGGTTGACTTCCACCTGGGTCGACAAGCCCACCCGCAACGGGTGCTGGGCCAACTCCTGGGCATTGATATGGATGCGCACCGGTACCCGCTGCACGATCTTGATCCAGTTGCCGGTGGCGTTCTGGGCCGGCAGCAAGGCAAAGGCGCTGCCGGTACCGGCGCCGAGGCTGTCGACGGTGCCGCTGTACTTCACGTCGCTGCCGTAGAGATCGGCCTCGATATCCACCGGCTGGCCAATGCGCATCTGGCGCAGTTGGGTTTCCTTGAAGTTGGCGTCGATCCACAGTTGGTCCAGGGGAATCACCGCCATCAACGCGGTACCCGGCTCGACCCGCTGGCCCAGTTGCACGGTGCGCTTGGCGACGTAGCCGGTGACCGGTGCGATCAGGGTACTGCGCGCATTGGTCAGGTAGGCCTGGCGCAGTTGCGCGGCAGCGGCCTGCACATCCGGGTGGGACGAAATCACCGTGTCATCCACCAACGCAGTGGAGGTATTGAGTTGCTGTTGCAGGTTGGCCAGTGAGTTGCTCGCCGCACTCAGGGCGTCGCGGGCGTGGGACAGTTCTTCCAGGGAAATCGCGCCGCCCTGGGCGAGGATTCTGCGGCGGTTGAAGTTGTCCTGAGCGGTTTGCACCTGGGCTTTTTGCGCCTGTACCTGGGCTTTCATGCCATCCACATTGCTGTACAAGCCACGCACCTGGCGTACCGTGCGCGCCAGGTTGGCCTGGGCACTTTGCAGGCCGACGGCGGCGTCGTTGGGGTCGAAGTTGATCAGCACCTGGCCTTCGTGGACCAGGTCGCCATCGTCGGCGCCAATGCTGACCACGGTACCGGTGACCAGCGGGGTGATTTCCACCACGTTGCCATTCACGTACGCATCGTCGGTACTTTCGCTCCAACGGCCATACAGCTCGTACCAGCCCCACACGCCCAGGACGCAAAGGACGACGATCAGCGCCAGGCCCAGCAACATGATTTTGCGTTTGCGCGGGTTGCCGTCGTTGGGTTGGGAGTGTGCGGTGTTGTTTGCTTGGGCAGTAGCCATGACAAGTACCTTGCGTTATTCAGCGCGCGTGACTGGCGTGTTCATTGAGTCCCGACCCGCTGCAACGTGATGGGATCACCCGCAGCGATCAGGATTTTCTTCAGGATGTGCTCCAGGGTCTGCAACTCCCCCGGTTCGAGTGCGCCAGCCAACTGGTTCAGGGCCTGGGCGCCGATCTGCGGCAGCATGTCCGCCAGGCGCTGGCCTTCTGCGGTCAGCACCAGTTGCACCTGGCGCCGGTCCTGCTCGGAGCGCTTGCGCGCCAGCAGGTCTTTTTGCTCCAGGCGGTCGAGCATGCGAGTCATCGAGCCACTGTCCAGGGACAGGTTGCGGCACAGCTCCGCCGGGGTATCGACGCCGAACTGGGCCATGATGATCAACACCTTGAACTGCGCGGCAGTGATGCCGTGGGGTTCCATATGGGTGTCGATGATGCGGTCCTTGAGAATCGCGGCGCGCCCCAGCAACAGCCCGAGATGGCAGTTATGGAAGTTTTCCGGGGTGAAGTGTTCCATCGGGAGTCACCTTATTACTGCCTAGGCAGTGAATGTGTGACGAAATATTACTGCCTAGGCAGCGAATGTCAAATAAATAGTTAGGTTGCTTGGTAATCAGGCGCTGAATGCCCCCCAAAACGACGGTGGGAGCTGGCAAGCCAACTCCCACCATTTGATGTGCCTTTAACCGTCAGAAATCCCGCTTGTAGAAGATATCCAATGAACTGGCCACGCCGCTGGCCACTTCCAGGTACACCCTCTTGCTCAGCAGGTAACGCAAGGCAATGGTGCTGGCCGGTTCGAACACCCCGACCCCGTAACGCAGGCTGAGTTTCTCGGTGATCTTGCCGCTGGCCACCACTGCCGTGTTGGTGCCGCTGCCCTGGGTGTCCAGCTCAAAGTCCTGGATCCCCAGATTCTTGGCAATGTCCGAGGTCACGCCGGCACTGCCCATCAAGCCCAGGCCCAGTGCCGCTTGCGCCAGCATATTGTTGTCTTCGCCGGTGGTGCTCAACGGACGGCCCAGCACCAGGTAGGACAGCGCCTGCTCCTGGCTCATGGCCGGCTCCGAGAAGATCTGCGTGGTCGGCTGCTCGGCACTGCCGCTCAGGCGGATACCGGCGATCACGTCGTTGGTCTTGCGGATGGCTTCGATATCCAGGTATGGCTGGTCCAGCGGCCCGGCAAACAGCAGGCGCGCACGCCGCACATCCAGCCTCTGGCCATAGGCGCGGTAGCGCCCATCGTTGAGCCACAGCTCGCCACGGGTGTCCAGGTTATCGCCGATATGCACCTGGCCCTGGACCTTGGCGGTCAGGCCGAAACCGGCAAAGTTGAGCTGGTCCTCGCCCACGACCACGTTGATGTCCATGGCGATGGCCATCGGCGGCTTGCCCTCTTCGGTCTGGCTGCCGACGATCACCGTGTCATCCGAGACCTTGACCGTCGATGGCGGCAGTTCACGCACAGTGATATCACCGCGCGGGATGTGCACATTGCCGGCAATCGCCAGCTTGTCGTCCTTGAGCGTGATCTTCAAGTCAGGCGCCACTTCCAGTTCGGCGTAGGGCTCGACCGTGACCGGCAATTGCGAGCCTTGCAGGCTGAGGTCAACGGCCAGGGCCCGGCCCCAATCGATCTGCCCCTTGAGGCTGCCCTGCCCGGCCTTGCCACTGCGCCAGCCGCCGTTGAGCTGCACGCTTTCGCGCGGCGATCAGGGCCTGCACGTTCAGGCCTTCAAGGCTGATGGGCAGTTCGGGCCCGGAAATCTCGCCGGCGATCAGGTTGACGTTGCCGTTGACCTGCGGCGCCAACAAGCCGCCGGAGATGCGCCCGCTGCCATTGAGCTTGCCATTGAGTTTTTCCACCATCGGCACAAACGGCCGCGCTACCGCCAGGTCCAGGCCGGTAAGGCTGAAGTTGCCGGAGATCGGCTTGTTTTTCGCCAGCGGGTTGATCTGCGCCTGCAGCAGCAACTCGCCGAGCTTGCCACCGCGGAAATTCAGCTGGGTATCAATGCGCGTGGGGTTAAGCGTGGTGTCCAGTTTGAGGGTGTCGTAGGGGAAGTCCAGCCACTGGTCCTTGTCCTTGACCCGCAACGTGCCGCCACTGGCATCCACCGCGATCAGGCCTTTAGGGCCGCTGGCCGGCAGGTCGAGCTGGATATCGGCGTTGAGCTTGCCTTGCCAGGCAAAATCCTTGGGCAGCCACTGCGCCAGGCTGTCGATGGGGAACTGCTTGAGGTGATAACGCAGCTTGGGATCGGGCATCAGTCGCTGGTCTTCGCCACACAGGCTGGCGGGCCCGGAGACCCAGCAATGGGCAGCGAAGGTCAGCTTGCCGTCGGCCATGCGCTCGATTTTCGCAGGGGCCTGCAGCTTCCAGTCCTGGCCCCCGGCCTGCACCTCGCCACTGGCCAGGCGCCCGCGCCAGTTACCCTTGTCGAGCGTGCCGTCCAGGGCCAGGGCCAGTTTGACCAGGGGGCCCATGAGGTCCAGTTGGACTTTCTGGTTTTTGATGTCGCCCTGGGCGCTGGCGGTCAAAGTACCGAGCTGGGTATCCCCGGCCTGGATGCCGGTGCCCTTGAGGTCGATCTTCGCCCGTTGTGCATTATCAAGCGTGGCGTCCAGGGTGAGGGCTTGCAGGCGGTTGTCTTCAAACACCAGTTGCTGGCCCTTGAGGTCGAGCTTGCCCTGGGGCGCCTTTAGAGTACCGGCCACATCGAGTCGACCGTTGACCTGCCCACGCAGCTGCGGCCACAGCTGGGCCAGGCGTGCGAGCTTGATGTCGATCTGCCCGGCCAGGCGCTGTTGCAGGCTGCCGCTGCCATTGATGCGGTTGTCACCCAGGCGGATATCCAGGTTGGCCAGGGTCCACTGCTCGCCCGCGCCTTCGGCCTTGGCGGCCAGCACCGCCGTTTGGCCGCGCAAGCGGCCCTTGAGGTCAAGGTCGGCGTTGAGCTTGAGTTGTTCGTTCTTGAACTCGCCCTTGCTGCGCAGCGGCCCGGCCAAGGTACCGGGCAATTCTGCGACCCAGTACGCCGGGTTCAACGCCGACAGGTCCAGCGCCGTATCCCAGGCGATGCCCTCGGCAAATTGCAGGTTCAAGTGCCCTTCGGCCTTGCCCTGGCCAGCGGTCAATTTCAGCTCGGGCAGGAACACTTGCTTGAGGTCGCCACTGAACGGCGTGACCAGGCTGAATTTGCCGGCCGGGCCATCGAGGTCGGCCTTGAGATTGCCCAGGTAGTTGCCGTCCTTGTAGGACACTTCACCGTTGAAGGTGCGTAGCACCACTTGCGGCTCGTCAATCAGCGGATACAGGCGATGCCAGGGGAAGTCCAGCCAGTCGATTTTTGCGTCTGCGCTGAAGCCCTGCTGCCAATCCAGTTGGGCGCTGAGCTTGAGGCTTTGCTTGTCCCCGGCATTCAGGTCCAGGCCGGCGAGCTGCGCGCCCTTGGCATCGACCCGGCCTTGCAGCAACAGGTCAACCGGGCCCTTTTCTGCGGGTAATACAGCCTTGCCCAGCAACTGATAGCCCTTGCCCAGGTCGCCCTTGGCAGTCAGGTCCAGTTGGTTGAGCTGCAAGGTATCCGGCAAGTCGGCGGCAGGTTTGAAGCCATCGGCGGTGATGCGTAACTGTGCTGGCAGGTTCTCGACCAGGGGTTGCAGCTCGCCGCTAAGTTTGGCCGGCAGGTAGCCCGTGCTGTCGGCGTCGAGCTTGAGGGTCTTGAGCAGATCACCGGTCACGTTCAGCGCCACCGTCCACGGCGCGCCGCCCGGGGCATAGGGCAGGCTCAGGTTGCCGGTCGCGGTCAACGGCCAATCGCCCGCGGGGTGCAGCATACCGCTGAGATCCAGCACCAGGTCGTCGCGTTGCAGATGTACCGCGTCGATCTGCATGCCCTCGGCTGTCCAGTGCGCGGCCAGTTGCAGGCCCTTGAGTTCTTCGCTGCCGTTGAACAGCAGGCTGCCGACGCGCACGTCGCCCAGTTCGATCGCCACGGGCAGGTTCAAGTCCGGCAGGGTAATCGGGCCGCTGCTGTCTTCGGTGCTGGGTGGCAATTGCAGGCTGATCTGCTCCACGTCCAGTTGCCGGATGCACAGGGTCATGCGCAGCAGGCACGCCGGCGACCAGTCGAATTTGGGGGCATTGAGCTCTACGCGGCTGCTGTCTTGTTGCCACAGCACCTGGTCGGCGCTCCATTGCCCACCCAAACGGCCCTGGAAGTTTTCCACGCTCAACCCCGGGACTTGGCCGAGGGCCCAGCGACTGCCGACTTGCGTACCCAGTACGCTCCACACCGCCAGCGGCACCAAGGCAACGACCGCTGCCACACTCAGACCCGCTATTTTCAAACCACGCTTCACAGCTCAGGCCCCATGGAAAAGTGCAAACGAATGCCGCCCGGATCTTCCAGGGCATGGGCCAGGTCAAGACGAATCGGGCCGACCGGAGACACCCAGCGCACGCCGACGCCGACCCCGGTTTTCAGGCTTGGCAACTCAAGGGTGTTAAAGGAGTTGCCCTGATCGACAAAGGTCGCGATCCGCCATTTTTCGGCGATGGAATATTGATACTCGGCGCTCAAGGCCACCATGTAGCGGCCACCGATGCGGTCGCCCTTGTTGTTTTCCGGGGACAGGGTCTGGTACTCGTAGCCACGCACACTTTGGTCGCCACCGGCAAAGAAACGCAGGGACGGCGGCACCGACTTGTAGCCGTTGGTGGCGCTGCCGCCAAACTGCGCGCGGCCGAGGAAACGGTGCTTGTCCCACACGGTGGTCAAGCCCTTGATCATCGCAGTGCCGTACAGCAGGTTGGTGTCAGAGCCCAGCCCTTCCTTGGCCACCTTGGTATCGAACTGCAGGCGATAGCCATTATGCGGGTCGATGCGGTTATCGCTGCGCAGGTAGGAATAGCTGATACCGGGCATCAGCAAATTGCTCAAGCCGGAGTCGTCCCCCAGGCGATATTCTTCGCGCTGCCATTTGAGCGAGATCACCCGTGTCCAGCCGCTGGGCAATTTGCTGTGCCATTCCGGGCCGAGGGTGAGCAGCTTGCTGAGGGTGTCGGTATTGGCCAGCTCTTCATTCTGATAGCCACCGGCAAAACGCAGCTTGTCGGTCAGCGGCGGATCAAGGGGAATGTCGTACCACAGGCCGACGTTCTGCCGGGGCGCCGACAACTCGGCCTCCCAGCCATAGCTGTGCCCCTGGGGGTTGACCCAGTGCCGTGTCCAGTTGGCCTTGCCACGCGGGCCGACGTCAGTGGAAAAACCCAGGCCCAGGCCCATGGTCCGCGGTTTACGGGTTTCCAGTTGGACCGCCACCGGGATCACATCATTGGCCGCCGCTGCCGGGGCGGCATCCACGCGCACGCCCTCGAAATAGCCGCTCGATTGCAGGGCCTGGTTCAGTTCAGCGATCAGTTCGGAATCGTAGGGCGCGCCACTCTTGAACGGCACCATGCGTTGCAACAGCTCTTCATCAAAGGGGGTATCGCCGGCAAAGTTGACCTTGCCGAGGGTGTAGCGCGGGCCGCTGTCGTAGACCAGTTCGATATCGGCCACGCCCGCCTGGGGGTCGACGGACAGTGTCTGACGAGTGAAGCGGCCACTGAAATAGCCGAAGCGCGAGGCCTGGTTCTGGATCAGGCGCTTGGCGTCTTCGTAATGGCCATGGTTGAGTACGGCGCCGGACTTGAGGTCTTTGCTGTCGGGCACACGGAAGGATTTGAGCTCGGCCGCCGGGCCGTCGACGCGAATCGTGACATTGCGTAAATGCACCGGTTCGCCGGGGTCAATGCTGAGGATCAGGCGCGGATTCTTGCCGGGCTTTACCTCACTGGCAATCTGCGGCTGATAAAAACCCAGTGCCTGGGCGGCCTTGCGCGCCTGCTCCTCGGCACCGCGACTGAAGCGCTGCAAGGCCTCTTCGTCACGCTCGCCAACCCCGCCGATATAGCCTTCGATATTGGCCTTCAGCGCATCGTTTGAAGGCTTGACCCGCACGTCCAGTTCGCTTTGTGCCAAGGCGCCGCAGCTTGTGAACAGCAGGATCAAGCCGCTGGTAATTTTATTTGGAAACTTCATAGGCGCGGATGCTACACGAGCTGAGGAGCACCTTAGAACCTGGAATTGTCTGAATAATTCTGGGTTAAGGCGTTGCAGGTTGTAACACCTGGGGATTCGGGTGAAAAAACACATGCTCCAGAATGGGTCCTACAGCCACCTCTGCCACTTCGGCATAGCCCTGGCGTTTGTAGAACTCCAGGTACAGCGGATTGCCGGTATCCAGCACCACCCCTTGTGAATGTGGGTCTTCGGCGCACCAGTTATGCACGGCTTCCAGCAGTTGTTCGCCGTAATGCTTGCCCTGGAATTGCGGGTGGACCCCCAGCAGCGGCAGCACATGCACCGACTCCGATGGCAAGCACGCCAGCACCGCCTGATGGTATTCGAGGTAGCGCCGGGTGCACCTGAAACCGGTGCTCAGCCACATGCGCAATTGCCAGGCCCAGCTTTCCGTGATGCCCAGGCGCCGTTGCGGCGGGGCAATCAGGGCGATGCCGATCAGGCGGTCATTGACCAGCAGGCCGATGGCCGGCAGTTCCTGGAGAAAGTGCTGCTTGACCAGCTCGCGCACCGTCGCGCGGACCCGCTGCTCGTACCCTGAGCGTTCAGCTTCGAACAGGTAGGCAAAGGTCGGCTCATGCCGATAGGCGTGGTACAGCAGCGAGCGCGCTTCGCGGGAATAGCCGCTATCGAGCAGGTGCACCTGGGCAACGGCGGTCGAGGTGTCGGGCATCAGTCGTATCTCCCCTGGGCGCCACTCAAAAAGGTCGCGCTCTTATTGTTACGAGCCCGGGGCAACGGAGTCGTTCCCTGCCATTGGCTCCCTGAGAGACATTAGCAGCGCATCTGTCCTACCGCCACGCTGGCCCCCGTCCGACTTGTCGGCTAGCATCGCCCTTTTGCCAGACTGGACTGCCGACCATGAAAATCGTCTCTTTTAATATCAACGGGCTGCGCGCCCGGCCTCATCAGCTGGCGGCCCTGATCGACAAACATCAACCCGACGTGATCGGCCTGCAGGAAACCAAAGTCCACGACGAGCAGTTCCCGCTGGCCGAAGTCCAGGCCCTGGGCTATCACGTGTACTACCACGGGCAGAAAGGCCACTACGGCGTCGCCCTGCTCTCGCGCCAGGAACCGCTGGCCCTGCACAAGGGGTTTGCCAGCGACGAAGAGGATGCCCAGCGCCGCTTTATCTGGGGCACCTTCGCCGATGAACACGGCAACCCGATCACCATCATGAATGGCTACTTCCCACAGGGCGAAAGCCGCGACCACCCGACCAAGTTCCCGGCCAAGCAGCGCTTTTACGAAGATCTGCAGCACCTGCTGGAGAGCCAGTTCAGCAATGACCAGGCATTGGTGGTGATGGGCGACGTGAATATTTCCCCCGAGGATTGCGACATCGGCATCGGTGCCGACAATGCCAAGCGCTGGCTGAAGACCGGCAAATGCAGCTTCCTGCCGGAAGAACGCGAGTGGATGGCGCGCCTGAAGAACTGGGGCCTGACCGACAGCTTCCGTCACCTCAACCCGGACGTGGCGGATCGCTTCAGCTGGTTCGATTACCGCAGCCGCGGCTTTGAAGACGAACCCAAGCGTGGCCTGCGGATCGACCTGATCATGGCCTCCAACGGCCTGTTGCCACGAGTCAAGGATGCGGGTGTGGACTATGAGTTGCGCGGCCTGGAAAAACCCTCGGACCATGCGCCGATCTGGCTGGAACTGAGCTGATCTTTGCGACCACACCATAAAATGTAGGAGCTGGCTTGCCTGCGATGGCGCTGGGTCAGTCGATAGATATGTTGACTGACACACCGCCTTCGCAGGTAAGCCTGCTCGCACATTTGGACCGGCTGGGTGTCAGTCATATTTTGGCAACCTTACTGACTTAATCTGCCCGCACGTCCTTTGGCTTGAGAAGGTGCCGGCATGATGCTGCGCGTTCTGTACCTGCTGACACTTTGCAGCGTTTTTCCTCTTACAGTTTCTGCAACGCCCCTACCCTTTCCCGAACACGGCCCGGCCTTACGCATCCAGGGCTCCAACACCATTGGCGCGGCGTTGGGCCCGGCGCTGGTCAGGGGTTTGATGGAGCAACAGGGTCTCAAGGCTGTACACAGCGAAACACCCGCCCACCCCAACGAAGAGCGCCTCGTCGGCACCAGCCCCCAAGGCAAGCGGGTACTGGTCGAGATCGCCGCCCATGGTTCCAGCACCGGCTTTGCCGCGCTGAAACAGGCCGCGGCCGACCTGGCGGCCGCATCACGCCCGATCAAGGACCGCGAACTGGTGGACCTCGAGCCCCTGGGTGACCTGAAAAGCCCCGGTGCCGAGCAGGTGATCGCGATTGATGGCCTGGCAATCATCCTGCACCCACGCAACCCGCTGCAGGTGTTGACTACCGAACAACTGGCGAGGATTTTCAGCGGCGAGATCAGCACCTGGGAGGCCTTGGGCGGCAGCGGCGGGAAGATCCGCCTGTATGCTCGCGATGATCAATCCGGCACCTACGACACCTTCAAGGAGCTGGTGCTCAGCCGTCGCGGTAAAACCCTCGACAGCAAGGCTCAGCGCTTTGAGTCGAGCGAACAATTGTCCGATGCAGTCAGCCAGGACCCTCAGGGGATAGGTTTTATCGGCCTGCCCTATGTGCGTCAGGCCAAGGCGGTGGCCATCAGCGATGGCGACTCCCAAGCCATGTTACCGCAGAGCAGCCTGATCGCCACCGAAGACTACCCGCTGTCGCGCCGCTTGTTTTTCTATCTGCCGCCCAACAACAGCAATCCCTGGGCCGAGGCTCTGGTGGACTTTACCCAGAGCGCCCAAGGCCAGGCCATCGTGGCGGCCAATGGCTTTATCGCCCAGCAGGTCCAGGCCATCACCGTGCAGACTCGGGCGCCGATGCCAGCCGACTACCAGGCCATTGCCCGCGAGGCGCAACGCCTGACGGTGAATTTTCGCTTCGAAGAAGGCAGCGCCAGCCTGGACAACAAGGCGCGCCAGGACCTCGCCCGCGTGGTGGCTTATATAGATAGCCACGATAAACGGGACAAGCGCGTCACGCTGGTGGGGTTTGGTGACGCCAAGGATGATCCGCAGCGCGCCGACCTGCTGTCCAAGCTGCGGGCAATGGCGGTACGCCGGGAGCTGGTCAAAAGTGGTGTGGTGTTGCGCGATATTCGCGGCTTCGGCGCCGAGATGCCGGTAGCGGCGAATACCGTGGATGAGGGGCGAATCAAGAATCGCCGGGTGGAGGTATGGGTTTATTGAAACCTGAAGATGGGTGTGGATTGGCCCACCGCAATCGCGGGCAAACCCGCTCCCACACTGACCGCGTGCGATCACAATGTGGGGGCGGGCTTGCCCGCGATACCGGCGACTCGGTCCTACTGGCCGCTGCGCATCAGTTCTTTAGGCACATATTTGCCAATCTCGAACTTGCCAATCGCCGCCCGGTGCACTTCATCCGGGCCGTCGGCCAGGCGCAAGGTGCGTTGCATGGCGTACATGTAGGCCAACGGGAAGTCATTGGAGACCCCGGCACCGCCATGGATCTGGATCGCCCGGTCAATCACCTTCAGAGCCACATTCGGCGCCACGACCTTGATCTGGGCGATTTCACTTTTCGCCACTTTGTTGCCGACCGTATCCATCATGTAGGCGGCCTTTAACGTCAGCAGGCGTGCCATGTCGATTTCCATCCGCGAGTCGGCGATTTTGTCGATATTGCCACCCAGGCGCGCCAGCGGTTTGCCAAAGGCGGTGCGGCTGACCGAACGCTTGCACATCAACTCCAGGGCCCGTTCAGCCATGCCAATCGAGCGCATGCAGTGATGGATACGGCCCGGGCCAAGGCGCCCCTGGGCAATTTCAAAGCCGCGGCCTTCACCCAGCAGGACGTTTTCGTACGGCACACGCACGTTGTCAAACAGGACTTCGGCATGCCCATGGGGCGCGTCGTCGTAGCCGAACACCGGCAGCGGCCGGACGATTTTCACCCCGGGCGCATCCACCGGTACCAGGATCATCGAGTGCTGCTGGTGGCGCGGCGCATCCGGGTTGCTCAGGCCCATGAAGATCAGGATCTTGCAGCGCGGGTCGCAGGCGCCGGAGGTCCACCACTTCTTACCGTTGATCACCCACTCGTCACCCTGGCGCTCGGCGCGGGCGGCCATGTTGGTGGCGTCGGAAGACGCCACATCGGGTTCGGTCATGGCGAACGCCGAACGGATCTCGCCACGCAGCAGGGGCTCCAGCCAGCGTTGTTTCTGCTCTTCATTGGCGTAGCGCACCAGCACTTCCATATTGCCGGTGTCGGGCGCCGAGCAATTGAACGGCTCCGGCCCCAGCAGGGAGCGGCCCATGATTTCGGCGAGCGGCGCGTATTCCAGGTTGGTCAGGCCAGCGCCCAGTTCGGATTCCGGCAGGAACAGGTTCCACAGGCCTTCAGCCTTAGCCTTGGCCTTGAGCTCTTCCATAATCGCAGTGGGCTGCCAGCGGTCACCTTCGCTGACCTGGCGTTCAAACACCGGCTCGGCGGGGTAAACGTAAGCATCCATAAACGCGGTGACGCGTTCACGCAGTTCCTGAACCTTGGGCGAATAGGCAAAATCCATGAGCAGCTCCCTTCTTGGAGAGGTTGTTTAGGTCATGCAAACGATGCTAGAACAGCGCTGATAATTTACCTAGCCTATTCTCGGCGTGTATTAACATTCATCACCGATATATGATCGGCGTATGAAAACCTAACAAGAAGAGCGCAACGAAATGAATCTGAGCAAGGTCGACCTCAATCTTTTCATCGTCTTTGACGCGATCTACACCGAAGCCAACCTGACCCGTGCCGGACAGATCGTGGGCATCACCCAGCCGGCCGTATCCAACGCCCTGGCACGCCTGCGCGAGACCTTCAACGACCCGCTCTTCGTGCGGACCGCCCAGGGCATGGTGCCGACCCCCATGGCCCAGAACATTATTGGCCCGGTGCGCAGTGCCCTGTCGTTGCTGCGGGTATCGGTGCAAGAGAGCCGGATCTTCAACCCGTTGCAAGCGGCCAAGACCTACCGCATCAGCATGACCGACCTCACTGAAGCGGTGATCCTGCCGCCGCTGTTCCAGCGCCTGCGCCGCCTGGCGCCCACGGTGATCATTGAGAGTTTCCTGTCCAAACGTCGGGAAACCACCAAGGAACTGGCCGCCGGCCGCCTGGATTTCGCAGTGGACGCGCCGCTCAACACCGACCCGCAAGTGCGCCACGTCAAGCTGATGGAAGACCGCTACGTGTGTGCCATGCGCAAGGGCCACCCGATGGCGGGCAAGGAAAAGTTCAGCCTCGATGACTACCTGTCGCTGACCCATATCCATATTTCCAGCCGGCGCAATGGCCTGGGCCACGTCGACCTGGCCCTCGGTAAAATGGGGATCCAGCGCAAGATCGCCCTGCGCTCCCAGCATTACCTGATGGCTTCCCAGGTGTTGCAGCAGACCGATATGGTAATGACCGTGCCCGAGCGCTTTGCACGGCGTAATGAGCTGCACTCGTTCAACCTGCCGGTCAATGATGTGCCGCCGGTGGAAACCCACTTGTACTGGCATGAAAGCACCGACCAGGACCCGGCCAACCGCTGGATGCGCGAGCAGATGATCGAGTTGTGCCAGCAGGTTACGGCGCGTGAGAAGAAGTTGGATAACGCGTAGGCGGTGATTTGCTTGACGTTTACGTCAAGCAGCCATTAGCGTAGCGCCAAGACCCTCCTTGAGCGCCACCATGAGCACGACCTACAGCATCTCCGACCTGGCCCGCGAGTTGGACATCACCACCCGGGCCATTCGTTTCTATGAAGAACAGGGCCTGCTGCGCCCCGAGCGCCGGGGCCAGGAGCGTATCTATTCGCCCCGGGACAAAGTCAGCCTGAAGCTGATCCTGCGGGGCAAGCGCATCGGTTTTTCCCTGGCCGAATGCCGCGAACTGATCGAACTCTATGACCCCAGCAGCGGCAATCAAAAGCAATTGCACAGCATGCTGGCAAAAATCAGCGAACGCCGTGAGCAGTTGGAACAGCAGTTGCTGGACATCGAGCAGATGAAACTGGAACTGGACACCGCCGAAGAACGTTGCACCCAGGCCCTGGAACAGACGATCCAGAGCCAGGTCGGCCAACCCCAATAAAAAGGTAGATCCCATGTCTCTCCCCTCTCAGGTGCGCCTGATCGAAGTCGGCCCGCGCGACGGTCTGCAAAACGAAGCCCAGCCCATCAGCGTGGCCGACAAGGTGCAACTGGTCGACGCCCTCAGCGCGGCGGGCCTGGGCTATATCGAAGTCGGCAGTTTTGTCTCGCCCAAGTGGGTACCGCAGATGGCCGGCTCGGCCGACGTGTTTGCGCAGATCCAGCGCAAGCCGGGCGTGATCTATGGCGCGTTGGCGCCGAACCTGCGGGGCTTCGAGGACGCGCTGGCGGCCGGGGTCAAGGAGGTCGCAGTGTTTGCAGCGGCGTCCGAGGCGTTTTCCCAGCGCAATATCAACTGCTCCATCAGCGAGAGCCTGGAGCGCTTTGCACCCATCATGGCGGCGGCACAACAGCACGGCGTGAGTGTGCGCGGCTATGTGTCCTGTGTCTTGGGTTGCCCCTATGAAGGTCAGGTCGCCCCGGAGCAAGTCGCTGCGGTGGCCCGCGAGCTGTATTCCATGGGCTGCTATGAAGTGTCCCTGGGCGACACCATCGGCACCGGCACCGCAGGCGCTACGCGGCGCATGTTCGAGGTAGTGGGCAAGGACGTGCCACGGGCAAAGCTCGCCGGACACTTCCATGACACCTACGGCCAGGCCATCGCCAATGTCTACGCCAGCCTGCTGGAGGGTATCCAGGTGTTCGACAGCTCTATCGCAGGCCTTGGCGGCTGCCCCTATGCCAAGGGCGCCAGCGGTAACGTGGCCACCGAGGACGTGCTGTACCTGCTCGACGGCCTGGGCATCGAAACCGGTATCGACATGGACAAGTTGATTGTGGCGGGTCAGCAGATCTGTACGGTCCTGGGCCGCCCCACCGGCTCACGCGTGGCCAAGGCCCGTAGTGCCCGTTGAGTAGCGCGCCTGCTCCGATGTGTTACCTCGCGGCTACACATCGGGTAACACGGGAACATATTTTGTCGCATTCTCTGAAGTAAATTTCCTACTAAAAAATCAAACCATTGATTTTAAAGGGCTTTTAAAAGTTGGCACGGCTTCTGCTATCTCTATGGCATAACAAGAATAAAAAGCACCAAACCTAATAAAAATAAGACGTAACGACTCTGACATAACAAAAACAACACGGCAGAGACGCAGCTAACAGATTTTTTTGGAGAAGATGTGCTTCGCAGGGTACGGCGCAAGCCGCCACTCGCAACCGGGCAGAGAACAATAAAACTACCTCAAGGTAGCTACCCACTGGTTGGATCGCGTGCGAAGAAGCAGATCAGCGCTCAAAAAAATACGTTTGCTCTTGACCCCGGATGGGGGTCGCCAAAAACAGCGGTAAAGGGCCACGGTTGCCAAAAACAACAATAGACCGCCCCTCAATAATAAAAAAAGAGCACGTAACAACAAATTAAAGGGGAGCTTCGGCTCCCCTTTGTGCTGTCTGGGTGAAAACCATTGCGCGGTACATGCAAAGGCAAATGTGGGAGCGGGCTTGCCCGCGATAGCGGTGGGTCAGCTGATGAATAGTTGACTGACACTCCGCCATCGCGGGCAAGCCCGCTCCCACATTTTTGATCGGCGCCAGATCTCAGTCTTCGCTACGCAGTTGCTCGATGGTGATCTCACGCATGCGAAACTTCTGAATCTTCCCCGTCACGGTCATCGGAAATTCTTCGACAAAGCGGAAATGCTTCGGCGTCTTGAAGTGTGCAATGCGCCCCTTGCACCAGGTTTGCAGTTCCAGCTCGTTGGCCACGTGCCCGGGGTGAAACTTGATCCAGGCCACGATCTCTTCGCCATAACGCTCATCGGGAATGCCGATGATCTGTACATCCGCCACCGCCGGGTGGGTGAAGAAGAACTCCTCCAACTCCCGTGGGTACACGTTCTCGCCACCGCGAATGATCATGTCCTTGTTGCGCCCGGCGATGCACACATAACCCTGCTCATCCATGGTCGCCAGGTCGCCGGTGTGCATCCAGCCGGCGTCGTCGATGGCTTCGCGGGTGCCTTCGGGGTTGTTCCAGTAGCCGAGCATCACGCTGTAGCCTCGGGTGCACAACTCGCCAATCTGCCCACGCGGCACGGTGTTACCGGCCTCGTCGATGATTTTGCTTTCCAGTTGCGGCTGGGTCCGCCCGACCGTGGTCACGCGCCGCTCCAGATCGTCATCCGCGCCGGTCTGCAGGGAAACGGGACTGGTCTCGGTCATGCCGTAGGCAATCTGCACCTCGCTCATATGCAAGTCGCTGATGACCCGGCGCATCACCTCTATCGGGCAAGTGGAGCCAGCCATGATCCCGGTGCGCAGGCTCGACAGATCGAACGTGCTGCGTTGCGGATGATCGAGCACCGCAATAAACATCGTGGGTACGCCGTACAGGCCGGTGGCGCGCTCTTCGGCCACGGCGGTCAGGGTCAGCAGTGGGTCGAAGCCGTCATTGGGATAGATCATGGTGGTGCCATGGGTGATGCAGCCCAGGTTACCCATGACCATGCCAAAGCAATGATAGAGCGGCACCGGGATCACCAGGCGATCCTGCGCGGTCAGGCCCAGGCTTTCGCCAACCATGTAACCGTTATTGAGGATGTTGTGGTGACTGAGGGTGGCGCCCTTGGGGAAGCCCGTGGTGCCGGAGGTGTACTGGATATTGACGGCTTGATCGAAGTGCAGGCTGGCCTCGCGGTGCTGCAATTGTTCCGGGGGTGTCCCCGTCCCCAGGGCCGACAATTGCGACCAGGGCATGAACCCCGAGGGCGGTCGCGCATCCAGGCTGATCACCCCGCGCAGTTCCGGCAATAGATCACAGTGCAACTGGCCAATGCCCTGCTCCGCCAGTTCCGGCACCAGCGCCTGCAGCATGCCGTGGTAGTCGGAGGACTTGAACGAACCGGCACAGATCAACCACTGGCAACCCGACTGCTTGAGCACGTATTCCAGCTCGCTGCTGCGGTAGGCCGGGTTGACGTTGACCAGAATCACCCCGAGCTTGGCGCTGGCCACCTGGCTGATGCACCACTCGGCACAGTTCGGCGCCCAGATGCCGAGGCGATCCCCGGCCTGCAACCCCAGCGCCAGCAGCCCGCGTGCATGCAGGTCCACGGCTCCGGCCAGCTGCCGCCAGGTGTAGCGCAGCTGCTGATGGCGCACCACCAGGGCCTCGCCCTCCGGGTACTGCGCCACCGTGCGGTCAAATGCCTGGCCGATGGTCATGGCCAGCAAGGCCTTGTCCTGTGGGCCACGGCTGTAGCTCTGATTCGGTTGATCCATGACGACCCCTATTGTCTTTTTTGTAGGTGGACGGTGCGCCGGTCAGGCGCGAGCTTGACGTTAACGTAAGCTACGATTGACAGTCATGCAACGCAAGTTTACGTTAACGTAAAGGTGATCGCCCAATGGCGTCGCCAGCCCCACAACAATAATGTTTATAGGTGCCCCTCCATGAGTTACCCGACCCTGAATTTCGCCCTCGGTGAAACCATCGACATGCTGCGCGACCAGGTGCAGGCCTTCGTGGCCAAGGAGCTGGCGCCACGGGCAGCGCAGATTGATATCGACAACCTGTTCCCCGTGGATATGTGGCGCAAGTTCGGTGACATGGGCCTGCTGGGCATCACCGTGCCGGAAGAATACGGCGGTGCCGGTCTGGGTTACCTGGCCCACGTGGTGGCCATGGAAGAAATCAGCCGCGGCTCGGCCTCGGTGGCGTTGTCCTACGGGGCGCACTCCAACCTGTGCGTCAACCAGATCAACCGCAACGGCACTCATGAACAGAAACTCAAGTACCTGCCCAAGCTGATCAGCGGCGAACACATTGGCGCCCTGGCCATGAGCGAGCCGAATGCGGGCTCTGATGTGGTGTCGATGAAGCTGCGCGCCGACAAACGCGGCCGCGTGTATGTGCTCAACGGCAGCAAGACCTGGATCACCAACGGTCCCGATGCCCACACCTATGTGATCTACGCCAAGACCGACCTGGAAAAAGGCGCCCACGGTATTACCGCGTTTATTGTCGAGCGCGACGCCAAGGGTTTCAGCCGCAGCAACAAGTTCGACAAGCTGGGCATGCGCGGCTCCAACACCTGCGAGCTGTTTTTCAATGACGTCGAAGTGCCCGAAGAAAACATCCTCGGCGTGCTCAATGGCGGGGTCAAAGTGCTGATGAGCGGCCTGGACTACGAGCGTGTGGTGCTCTCCGGCGGCCCTACCGGGATCATGCAGGCCTGCATGGACCTGATCGTCCCCTACATCCACGACCGTAAGCAGTTCGGCCAGAGCATCGGCGAATTCCAGCTGATCCAGGGCAAAGTTGCCGACATGTACACCCAGCTCAACGCCAGCCGCGCCTACCTCTATGCGGTGGCCCAGGCCTGCGAGCGCGGCGAAACCACGCGCAAGGACGCCGCCGGGGTGATTCTGTACAGCGCCGAACGCGCAACACAGATGGCCCTCGATGCGATCCAGATTCTCGGCGGCAATGGCTACATCAATGAATTCCCCGCAGGCCGTCTGTTACGTGATGCCAAGCTATATGAAATCGGCGCGGGCACCAGTGAGATCCGACGCATGTTGATTGGTCGCGAACTGTTTAACGAAACCCGCTG
Organism: Pseudomonas sp. FP818; assembly: GCF_030687335.1. Taxonomy (NCBI): domain Bacteria; kingdom Pseudomonadati; phylum Pseudomonadota; class Gammaproteobacteria; order Pseudomonadales; family Pseudomonadaceae; genus Pseudomonas; species Pseudomonas sp. FP818. The sequence continues at coordinate 3,522,603 of NZ_CP117427.1, forward strand.
AGGGAGTGCACCATGGCCACCCTGCACACCCAACTCAACCCGCGTTCGGCGGAATTCGCCAGCAACAGCGCGGCGATGCTCAAACAGGTCGATGCCTTGCACACCCTGCTCGCCCAGGTCCAGCAAGGCGGCGGCAGCAAGGCCCAGGAGCGTCATACCTCCCGTGGCAAGCTGCTGCCGCGCGAGCGTATCAACCGCCTGCTCGACCCGGGCTCGGCGTTCCTCGAACTCAGCCAACTGGCGGCGTATCAGGTCTACGGTGAAGAGGTACCGGCCGCGGGCGTGATCGCCGGGATCGGCCGGGTCGAAGGCGTCGAATGCATGATCGTCGCCAACGATGCCACGGTAAAAGGCGGTTCCTACTACCCGCTGACCGTGAAAAAACACCTGCGCGCCCAGACCATCGCCGAACAGAACCGCCTGCCCTGCATTTACCTGGTGGACTCCGGCGGCGCCAACCTGCCGCGCCAGGACGAGGTGTTCCCCGACCGCGAGCACTTTGGGCGGATTTTTTTCAACCAAGCCAATATGAGCGCCCAGGGCATTCCGCAGATTGCCGTGGTGATGGGCTCCTGCACGGCGGGTGGCGCTTATGTACCGGCGATGGCCGATGAAGCGATCATGGTGCGCCAGCAGGCCACCATCTTCCTCGCCGGGCCGCCACTGGTGAAGGCCGCCACCGGTGAAGTGGTCAGCGCCGAAGACCTTGGCGGTGCCGATGTGCACTGCAAGATCTCCGGGGTGGCCGACCATTACGCCGACAGCGATGAACATGCCCTGGCCCTGGCCCGTCGCAGCATCGCCAACCTCAACTGGCGCAAACAGGGGCAGTTGCAACAGCGCACGCCGGTCGCGCCGTTGTATGCCAGCGAAGAGCTGTATGGGGTGATCCCGGCCGACGCCAAGCAACCGTTCGATGTACGTGAAGTGATTGCGCGACTGGTGGACGGCTCGGTCTTCGATGAATTCAAGGCGTTGTTCGGCACCACGCTGGTCTGCGGCTTTGCCCATTTGCATGGCTACCCCATCGCGATCCTCGCCAACAACGGGATCCTCTTCGCCGAAGCGGCGCAAAAAGGCGCGCACTTTATCGAGTTGGCCTGCCAGCGCGGGATTCCCCTGCTGTTCTTGCAGAACATCACCGGCTTTATGGTCGGGCAGAAATACGAAGCCGGCGGCATCGCCAAGCACGGCGCCAAGCTGGTCACGGCCGTGGCCTGCGCCAAGGTGCCGAAATTCACAGTGATCATCGGCGGCAGCTTTGGTGCCGGTAACTATGGGATGTGCGGGCGCGCCTACGACCCGCGCTTTTTGTGGATGTGGCCCAACGCCCGCATTGGCGTGATGGGCGCCGAACAGGCCGCCGGCGTGCTGGTGCAGGTCAAGCGCGAACAGGCCGAGCGCAGTGGCCAGGCGTTCAGCGCCGAGGACGAAGCGCAGATCAAGCAGCCGATCCTCGACCAGTACGAAACCCAGGGCCACCCTTACTACTCCAGCGCCCGCCTGTGGGATGACGGCGTCATCGACCCCTTGCAGACCCGTGACGTGCTGGCCCTGGCCTTGTCCGCCGCGCTGAATGCCCCCATCGAGCCGAGCCGCTTCGGCGTGTTCCGCATGTAATTGGAGCTGCACCCATGAGCGATTTCAACACTGTTGAGCTGGTCAACGACCCCCGTGGCTTTGCCACGCTGTGGTTGAGCCGGGAAGAGAAGAACAACGCGTTCAACGCCGAAATGATCCGCGAGCTGATCATTGCCCTGGACCAGGTCCAGGCCGATGCCGCGGCGCGTTTTCTGGTCGTGCGCGGGCGCGGCAAGCATTTCAGCGCCGGCGCGGACCTGGCCTGGATGCAACAGTCGGCCGAACTGGATTACCACACCAACCTCGACGACGCCCGCGAATTGGCGGAGTTGATGTACAACCTGGCCAAGCTGAAGATCCCGACACTGGCGGTGGTCCAGGGCGCGGCCTACGGCGGCGCCCTGGGCCTGATCAGTTGCTGCGACATGGCCATTGGCGCCGAGGATGCGCAGTTCTGCCTGTCGGAAGTACGCATCGGCCTCGCGCCGGCGGTCATCAGCCCGTTTGTGGTGCAGGCGATTGGCGAGCGCGCGGCACGCCGCTATGCCCTGACCGCAGAACGCTTCGACGGTCAGCAAGCCCAGGCCATCGGGCTATTGGCGCAAAGCTACCCGCTGGATGCGCTGGATCAGCACGTCGAGCAATGGATCGCCAACCTGCTGCTCAACAGCCCGGCCGCCATGCGCGCCAGCAAGGATTTGTTGCGCGAAGTGGGTAATGGCGCCCTGACCCCGGCGTTGCGCCGTTACTGCGAAAACGCCATCTCGCGCATCCGCGTCAGCGCCGAGGGCCAGGAAGGCTTGCGCGCATTTTTGCAAAAGCGTGCGCCCAGTTGGCAGTCCCAGGAGCCACGTTCATGAGTGCACCGTTGATTACCTGCGTACTGGTGGCCAACCGGGGCGAAATCGCCTGTCGGGTCATGCGCACGGCCAAGGCGCTGGGCATGACCACCGTTGCCGTGCACAGCGCCACAGACCGCGATGCGCGCCACAGCCGAGAAGCCGATATCCGGGTGGACCTGGGTGGCAGCAAGGCCGCCGACAGCTACCTGCAGATCGACAAACTGATCGCCGCGGCCAAGGCCAGCGGCGCCCAGGCGATTCATCCAGGCTATGGTTTTCTTTCCGAAAACCCACGCTTTGCCCGAGCGGTTGAAGAGGCCGGGCTGATTTTCCTCGGCCCGCCCGCCTCGGCCATTGATGCCATGGGCAGCAAGTCGGCGGCCAAGGCATTGATGGAAACCGCTGGCGTGCCGCTGGTGCCGGGTTACCACGGTGCCGGCCAGGATCTGGAAACCTTCCGCCAGGCCGCCGCGCGCATTGGCTACCCGGTGCTGCTCAAGGCCACGGCGGGCGGCGGCGGCAAGGGCATGAAAGTGGTCGAGGACGAAAGCCAACTGGCCGAAGCCCTGGCCTCGGCCCAGCGCGAGGCGCTGTCGTCGTTTGGCAATGCGCAGATGCTGGTGGAAAAGTACCTGATCAAGCCCCGTCACGTGGAGATCCAGGTGTTTGCCGACCAGCACGGCCATTGCCTGTACCTCAATGAGCGCGACTGCTCGATCCAGCGTCGCCATCAAAAGGTCGTCGAAGAAGCACCGGCACCCGGCCTCAGCCCTGCCCTGCGCCAGGCCATGGGCGAGGCAGCGGTGCGTGCCGCACAGGCGATTGGCTATGTGGGCGCCGGCACCGTGGAGTTTCTGCTGGATGCGCGCGGTGAGTTTTTCTTTATGGAAATGAACACTCGCTTGCAGGTAGAACACCCGGTGACCGAGGCCATCACCGGCCTGGACCTGGTGGCCTGGCAGATTCGCGTGGCGCAAGGCGAGCCGCTGCCCATGACCCAGGAGCAGGTGCCGTTGCGCGGCCACGCGATTGAAGTGCGGCTGTATGCCGAAGACCCGGCCAATGACTTTTTGCCGGCCACCGGGCATCTGGCGCTGTACCGCGAATCGGCGCCAGGCCCGGGACGGCGGGTGGACAGTGGCGTCGAGCAAGGGGACGACGTCTCGCCCTTCTACGACCCGATGCTTGGAAAACTGATTGCCTGGGGCGAGGACCGCGAACAGGCGCGCCTGCGCCTGTTGAGCATGCTCGACGAGTTTGCGGTCGGCGGCTTGAAGACCAACCTGGGCTTCTTACGGCGCATCATCGGCCATCCCGCCTTTGCCGCAGCGCAGTTGGATACCGGGTTTATCCCGCGTTATCAGGAGCAACTGCTGCCTGCCGCCAGTGCGTTGAGTGATGAGTTCTGGCAGGCGGCCGGTCATGCTTTCATGCAAAGCCAGCCCTCCCGGCTGCGGCAGGACGATCCTGCCTCGCCGTGGGCTGCAACCCTGGGCTTTCGTGCGGGCCTGCCTGCCGAAACATCCCTGCATTTGAGCAGTGACGGCCAGGATCGCCTGGTAACACTGCAAACCAGCACCGCGCCGCAACTGCGTGGCGAACAATTGCTGATCGAGGATGCTGGCATCCGCCGTTCGCACTTGGCCGTGCGCCATGGGCAGACGCTGTTCCTGCGCTGGCAAGGTGAGATGCGCAGCGTGACGCTGTTTGACCCGATCGCCGCCGTCGATGCCGGACAAGCCCATCAGGGCGGCCTGAGCGCACCCATGAACGGCAGCATCGTGCGGGTGCTGGTGGAAGTCGGGCAGACGGTGGAGGCCGGTGCGCAACTGGTGGTGCTTGAAGCGATGAAGATGGAGCACAGCATCCGCGCGCCCCATGGAGGCGTGATCAAGGCCCTGTATTGCCAGGAAGGCGAAATGGTCGGCGAAGGCAGCGCCTTGGTGGAGCTGGAAGCCCAGGCCTAGAACTTCACCGTGGCCTGTACCACCACGCCGATGATCCGGCAGTCATCGGTGAGCAGGGCTTTGGGGTAGGTCGGGTTGAGCGGCACCAGGTAACGCTGGCCGCTTTCCTCGATCAACTTGCGAAAGGTAGCCTGGCTGCTGCCGGCCCATTGGGCCACCACCAATGTACCGGGCTCGGCTTCGCGGGCCGGGTCCACCAGGATCATCATCCCTTCGGCAATACTCGGCCCACTGGGCGCGGTCATCGCATCGCCGCTCACCTGGAGCCAGAACGCCTCGCCGTCGGCCTCGTAATCGCTCGCCTCAAAACGCGTGGCGCCATAGGCTGGCCGCTGTTCGTGCACCTGGCAGGGGTGTTTCCAGTCGGTCACAGGGTAACGAAAATACGGATTGTATTGAGTGACCGACGCGGCGTCGTCGTTCGCCGGGGCGTCGCTTTTTTCGCGGATCACCAGCACCGTCTCCAGATAGCCCAGGCCCAGCTCTTCGAGCACCCGGTTCATATCGGCGAGGCTGGGCACCCGGCGCTTGCCCAGCCAGTGGCCAATGCCGCCCTGGGACATGCCCAAGCGTGCGGCCAGTTGATGCTGCGTGACCTTGCGGGCCTTCATGTTGGCTTTGACCAACGCTATCCATTTATCCATGGGCCACACAATACCGGATGAATTCAGGGCGACAATAAACAGTTTGTAGTAATCAATCAAATGACATAAATACAGATCGTATTATTATCAACCCCACCTGTTCACCTTCCCACCCAGAGCACCGACCTCATGACCACTACCCTGGATCACCTGCCTGGCACACCTGATGACGATGAAATAAAGTTCTTGCAGGGCAGCGAAGCCGCCCGACGCGCACTGGACTACTACTTGAAAGAGGACACGGAGCCAGTGGACGATGTGGCCTTTTTCGAGGCCAACCCCCATGTCAGCAGCGAAGAAGCCCTGGTGCATGCCTCGGACCTGCTGCGCAGCGCCGCCGCCATCGCGTATGAATTGGCGAACAACAAGCTGGGGGGCACCCGAGACCTGGCGTTTTCAGTGGTGTATTTGATTGATATGGCCAAGGCCATGCTGGAGCGTCCACTGCAACTGGCAGGCGGCAAAGCCTCATAGCCAGATAGGCGTGCAGGAACAGAAGGAAAAATATTTCTATCAGACGGATAAAAACATTTGACTTGCAAATGATAATGATTATTATTGCAAGCAGCTGGTCGCGAGATCAGTCGATAGGCCAAGAGACCTTAGGTCGGACTCTTGGAATATCTCCTCATCAGGCTAATCACGGTTTTTGACCCGGCTCTTTGGCCGGGTCTTTTTTTTGCCAGTTATTCTGGCGTGGCTTCAGGCTAATGAAGACTGTGTGTTGCTCGATGGCGCCATGGTAGCAAAAGACAATCACCGAAAGAAAGCCGATCAAGCGCTCTGGCCCGCTTCTTTCCAAGATAGCACTTGAGAATCAATCTCATAGACTCTAAGCTGCGGCTGCGTCAAGGATGACGCCCCCTCCCTTTTCGCAATAATTTGCGTCCAGACTTTACCCCGCGTCTGTGTAAACTGCCCGCCACAACTCTCATATTCAGGCAATCAGACTATGACCGTGGCCTTGACCTCCATCAAAATCAGCACCGACTTCGACAGTGGCAATATCCAGGTGCTCGACACCAGCGATGCCCATCAGTTACTGCTGGCGATCAAACCTGATACCCGCAGCCAGCACTTCCAATGGTTCCACTTCAAGGCCGAAGGCATGCACATTGGTCATACCCATACCTTTCGCCTGAGCAACGCCGGCCAGTCCTCCTACAAACATGCCTGGAGCGGTTACAACGCCGTGGCGTCCTACGACCACGTCAATTGGTTCCGGGTGCCGACACGCTTTGATGGCGAAACCTTGCACATCGAACTGCAGGCCGAGCAAAAACACGCCTGGCTCGCCTACTTCGAACCCTACAGTCGCGAGCGTCACGCCTGGTTGATCGAGCAGGCACTGAACCGCGCCGGTACGCAATTGCTGGCCACCGGCAAGAGTGTCGAAGGCCGTGATATTCCCCTGCTACGCCGTGGCAAGGGTGACGCCGGGCAGCGCAAAGTGTGGATCATTGCGCAGCAGCACCCGGGCGAGCATATGGCCGAGTGGTTTATGGAAGGCATCATCGAGCGCCTGCAGCAGGAAGGTGATGCTGAACTGAAAAAACTCCTGGCATCCGCCGACCTGTACCTGGTGCCGAACATGAACCCGGATGGCGCGTTCCACGGTCACTTGCGCACCAACGCCATGGGCCAGGACCTCAATCGCGCCTGGCAAAGCGCAAGCCAGGAACAGAGCCCGGAAGTGCTGTTCGTCCAGCAGCAAATGGAAAAATACGGCGTCGACCTGTTCCTGGATATCCACGGCGACGAAGAAATCCCCTATGTGTTCACCGCAGGGTGTGAAGGCAACCCCGGCTATACCCCGCGTATCGAGGCCCTGGAAAAACACTTTCGCAGCCACTTGAGCGAACTGACCCGCGACTTCCAGACCACCCATGGCTACACCCGCGACTTGCCGGGCCAGGCCAATATGACCTTGGCGTGCAACAGCGTGGGCGAGAAATTCGATTGCCTGTCCCTGACCCTGGAAATGCCGTTCAAGGACAACGACGATGCGCCCGATCCACGCACCGGCTGGTCCGGCAAACGCTCCCGGCAACTGGGCAAGGACGTGCTGAGCACCGTGGCGGACATGGTCAACGTACTGCGCTGACCCTGCCCCAATAAGCGCCGTTAACCCTCAGCCTCGGACTGCGCCGCCACTCGCACGCAGTCCAGCGGCCCAAGCACCCGGCCATCTGCCGCCTGCACGTGCAAAGCCTGCAGCGGCTGCCCGTGCTCACGGTCCAACAGCACCGAATGGGCCTCGCCCTCGGCGTAGAAAAACCCTTCGCCCCATTGCCGCAACCCAATGATCACGGCAAACAGCCCCCTGCCCTTTTCCGTCAACACATACTCCTGATAAGCACTGCCATCCGAGGCCGGGACAATCTCGAAAATCCCGTGGCCGACCAGGCTGCGCAAGCGTGCCGAAAGAATATTCTTGGCCATGCCCAGGCTGCGCTGAAACTCGCCAAAACGGCGGATGCCGTCGAACGCATCGCGAATGATCAACAGCGCCCAGCCATCGCCAATCGCCTCCAGCGAGCGCGCCACCGGGCATTCGGCACTTTCAAAGCGGGTGAGTTTGACCATGGGTAACGCCTGCCTGACAAAAAATGTAGTTGCAATATAAAACCAGAATACCTACCGTACAACTGGTTTTATTTAACAACCACAATGAGAACTCAGCATGCCCCAATCATCGTTAAGCGGCGCCGTGGTGCTGCTGTTCGCCATTGCCTGCGGCCTGTCGGTGGCAAACGTCTATTACGCCCAACCCCTGCTGGATGCCATGGCCACGACGTTCGCCATGGACCCCGCCACCGTCGGCATCGTGATCAGCCTGACCCAGGTCGGCTATGGCCTCGGTTTATTACTGCTGGTGCCGTTGGGTGATCTGCTCAACCGTCGGCACTTGATCGTCGGCCAGTTACTGCTGTCCACCGGCGCGGTATTGCTGGTCGCCCTGTCCAACAGCAGCGTGGGGTTTCTGGCTGGCCTGTTGCTGACGGGCTTGCTCGCCGTGGTGGCCCAGGTATTGGTGGCCTACGCCGCAAACCTGGCGCGCCCCGAGCAACGGGGGCACGTAGTGGGCCTGGTGACCAGCGGCATCGTGGTTGGCCTGCTGCTGGCGCGCACGGTGTCCGGGCTCATGGCGGACCTGGCCGGCTGGTGCTCGGTGTACCTGCTGTCGGCTGGCTTGACGTTGCTGATGGCGCTGCTGCTCTGGCGTGTCTTGCCCGCTACCGAGCAGCCCCGGGCACCAGGCGCCTATCGCCAGTTGCTCGGCTCGGTGTTCAGCCTGTTGCGCGAGGAAAAAGTGCTGCGCGACCGCGCGGTGCTGGCCTTGCTGATTTTTGCCGCGGGCACGGTGCTATGGACGCCCTTGGTATTGCCCTTGAGCGCCCCGCCGCTGTCGTTGTCCCACACCCAGATCGGCCTGTTCGGCCTTGCCGGTGCCGCCGGCGCGCTGGGAGCGGCCCATGCCGGGCGCCTGGCTGACCGAGGCTGGGCACAGTGGACCAGCGGCGCGGCCCTGGCGCTGATGCTGGTGTCTTGGCTGCCCATCGCCTTGACCCAGTCTTCGTTGTGGGCACTGTTGCTTGGGGTGATTGCCTTCGACCTCGGCCTGCAAGCCGTGCATGTCACCAGCCAAAGCCTGATCTACAGCGTGCGCCCCGAAGCCCAGAGCCGCCTGGCTGCCGGCTACATGCTGTTCTATTCGGCAGGCAGCGCCCTGGGCTCGCTCGGCGCCACCCTGATGTACGCCTGGGCCGGCTGGCTCGGCGTTTGTGCCCTGGGCGCCGCCATCAACCTACTGGCCCTGGGATACTGGTGGGCGACCCTGGGGCCTCAGTCCTTGCCGAGCATGCTTTGCAAAACGCCATCCCGGCGAATCCAGCCATGGAACAACGCCGCCGCCAAATGCAGCAACACCGTGAGGAACAGCAAATAGGCGAGATACCCATGGGCCTTGCGCAGAATTGCAAACAACTGCGCGTTGGCCGGCACCCACGCCGGTAACTGCAAAGAACTGCTCAGCATCACTGGGTCACCGGCCGCCGAAATCATCGCCCATCCCAACAACGGCAGCGCCAGCATCAAGCCATACAGCAGCAGATGCGACGCCTTGGCCGCCAACACCTGCCACGCCGGCAAATCGGCAGGCAGCGGCGGCTGGCGGGTAGCAAAGCGCACCACCAGGCGCACGATCACCAACAGCAGAATCGCAATGCCCAATGGCTTGTGCAGGTGCAACAACCATGCATGGCGTTGGGACACCGAGGCCACCATGCCAGCACCGATAAACAGCATGGCAATGACCATCAGCGCCATCAGCCAGTGCAGCAGGCGCGCCAGCGGGGCGAAAAAACGTGATTGAGTCTTCATGGCCGGGACTCCTGAGAGGCGCTGTGCAACTGGCTGACTTCGCCGGTACGGCGCAGGTAGGAACTGGCATAGGCAGCAGAACGTGCAGCCAGCAGCGGGTCATTGGAGGCTTCGATACCACTGGGCAGGATCAGCGGGTCAAAGTTGATATCGCGGCAATCACCGTCCAACTGCGGCTGACTGCGCTCGAGTATCAGGGTGCCGGCATCCAGCACCGTGTGCGCCCCAGACCAGGCCTTGCTGGCGTCATCCACCGGGTCTGAGGGGTTGGCCAGGGTGATCTGCAACTGCCAGCGCAGGGGGCCGGCCGCCAATCGTTGCTCCAGGTCGGCCTGGAGGAAATCCGCCCCTGGCGGCGCAGCGGCTGCGCTGACGTCCTGGCTCATCGGCACCAGCCCCCAGCGCACGGCCTGGCGCTGCCCGTCGGCATTCACCAGGTAAAACGCATTGATGCCGTTGTAACGCTCGGTGGCATAGCTGGCTGACGGCCTGGCCGTCTTGACCCAGGCCAGGAACGGCGCCGTCTCCGGATGGCTGGCAAAAAACGCCGGCATACTGGCCGGGTTGGGCTTGCCGGTCGCCGGGTCGGGAGTCCCCGCCTTGAGCATCTGGTAGAACGCCTCGGGCGTGCCCACCGGGAACACTGGCATGCTGTTCATCCCGCTGCGCCATTGCTGGCCGTTGGCCTGGTTGAACTGCACGGCCAGGCTGCGGATCGGCACGCTGCTGTCCGGGGCATAGGGGTTGCCGCTGGGCAAGGCAAAACGGCCGATCACCGGGGTGCGGGCCTCGCTGAATACCTGCGCACGGGAATAGGCACGCGCCGCAGGACTGCTCTCGAAATAGCCCGCCACGCATACACCCTTGGAATGGTTGCGCCGGTAGCCGGGGTGCACGCCGTTATTGGTTTCCAGGGCATTGACCAGGGCCTGGGGGCGCAACCGCTGCGGGTCGAGTGTACCGTTGACGTAGGCAAACGCCCCGGCGGCGGCGCCGACGACCACGCCGATAGCGGCCAGGCGCAGCATCAGGCTGGCGCGCCCCAGCGGCGGGCGTAAGGGGGATGGTTGATCTGGCATGCAGTGCTCCAGGGCCAGCGGCCACAGGTGAGAGAGAAGCAGGACGAGCGTCGACACGCTCTATTCCCACCCGCACTGTTTATTTTTCAATCCCTGGAATAACCTCCAAGGCCGGACGTCTTCCTGGTCCAAGCACAGTGACCAAGATTGCCATGCACGAACTCGACGACTCATTGCGTGAACTCCTCCCCAGGCTACGGCGCTTTGCCGTATCCCTGACACGCAACCCCAGCAGCGCCGACGACCTGGTGCAGGCCACGCTTGAGCGCGCCATCGTCAGTTGGCGCAACAAGCGCGTCGACGGCGATTTGCGCGCCTGGCTGTTCTCGATCCTCTACCGGCAGTTCCTCGACGCGCACCGGCGTTCGCGGCGTTATGCGCGGATGCTGGAGTTCTTCACCGGTCGTGATGACGCGCAACCGTCAGTCGAACGTACGGTGATCGCCCAATCGACCCTGCAAGCCTTCGACCAGTTGAGCAGCGAGCAACGCGCCCTGCTGCTGTGGGTTTCGGTGGAAGGCTTGAGCTACAAGGAAGTCGCCCATATCCTCGACGTGCCCATCGGCACCGTGATGTCACGCCTGTCCCGTGCCCGCCAGGCCTTGCGCCAGCTCAGCGACGGTGACATCACCCGCCCTTCCCTGCGGATACTCAGATGATCAGCCTGCCCCCCAACGAACGCGACCTGCACGCGTACGTCGATCACCAGCTCAGCGAGCCGGATCGCCGCCAACTGCAGATCTGGCTCGCCGCCCACCCCGAGGTCGCGGCCCAGGTCCACGCCTGGCAACAGGATGCCCAGCACCTGCGCACGGCCATCGGTGCGCCGCCAGCGGCCAACCCCGAGTTGGATCCGGCGCAGATTCGCCAGCGTCTCAAGCACCAGTCGCGCCGCCAGCTGGCCACTGCCGCCATGCTGGTGCTCGCCGTCGGCCTGGGCGGCCTGGGTGGCTGGCAAGCGCGGCAGGCGACCCTGGTCGCCAGCGCACTGCCGATGACCGACGCCATGCAGGCGTACCGCCTGTTTGCCCAGAACCCAATCATGCCCGCCGATTACCAGGTGCAGGGCAATGGCGATATGCAAGCCTGGCTCGACCGTTACTTCGCCCAGGCCCATCGCCTGCCAGACCTCAGCGAGGCCGGCTTCAGCCCGGTCAGCGCACGGCTGCTCAGCACCGATCAGGGCGCGGCAGCGATGGTGCTTTACGAGAACCCGCAGGGCCGGCGCATCAGTTTTTATATTCGCCCGCCCGGCCCGCAAAACACCCTGCTGCCACGGGGCAGCCGCAGTGCCGATGGACTGCAGGCCGAATACTGGTCCAGCCCCGGCTACAACTATGCGATGGTCAGCCCGGAGGACGAGCCGACCACCCCATTGCTCAAGCAGACCACCCGGTTCTAGGACGCCAACGCCATGCCTTTTCGAGAGAGCCGCCCCCGGCGCCTGCCCCTGCTCAAACGCCTGCTGGGCAAAAAAACCGCCCACGACAGCGCGCCAGCCATTCAGCGCTTCTTCGCGGACAAGGCTCGGCAACAGGGCTACACCCTCAGCCCCAGCCAGGTGCAGGTGATCGACGCTATGGCGCGGCAGGCCGCACACCTGCTGGCCCAGCGCCCGACCCGCAGCCTGTACCTGCACGGCGCTGTCGGCCGGGGCAAAAGCTGGCTGCTGGACGGGTTTTTCCAGGCCCTGCCCTTGCCTGACAAGCAGCGGGTACATTTCCACGACTTTTTCGCCCGCCTGCACCGCGGCATGTTTGCCCACCGCCAGCAGGCCGATGCCCTGGGCGCCACTCTGGATCAATTGCTCGACGGCTGCCGGGTGCTGTGTTTCGACGAGTTCCATGTGCATGACATCGGCGACGCGATGTTGATCACTCGCCTGTTCAAGGCCCTGTTCCAACGGGGCATCCTGCTGCTGGTCACCTCCAATTACCCGCCCCAGGGCTTGCTGCCCAACCCGCTGTACCATCAGCGCTTCAAGCCGGTGATTGACTTGATCAGCGCGCGCATGGACGTCATGGAAGTCAGCGCGCCCCAGGACTACCGGGGCCTGGCGCAGAACCACCAGCTGCAGCGCTTCACCCATGGCCAGTACGTGTGGCCGGGCACCCCGGCCCAGCGCCGTGAGCTGGGGCTGCCCGCCACCGATGGCCCGCCCCTGGCGCTGGCGGTCGGCTCGCGGCAACTGCAGGTGCGCTGGCACCAGGCGCGCAGCCTGGCCTTGACCTTCAACGACCTGTGCGAACAGCCCACCGCCGTGATGGATTACCTGCTGCTGTGCGAGGATTTCGACCACTGGATCATCGACGACCTGCCGCTACTCGGCGATTGCCCGATTGCCGTGCAACAGCGCTTTATCAACCTGATCGACGTGCTTTACGACCAGGACAAGCAGCTGACCCTGCTGGGCCAACAGCCACTGGACCACGCCCTGCAAGGCCAGGCGATTGACCTGGCGCGCACCCGCAGCCGCCTGGGGCAGTTGCAACAAGTCAGCCCGCTGGCGCTCAAGTCGCTATCATGAGCGCCTTTGACCTTGTCGAGTGACCTAAGCTGTTCATGGATACCCTTGCCCAACTCAAGGCTGGCCAACTGGCTGGCATCAAGCGCCTGGACCTGTCCTGCGGCCTGACGCAGTTCCCCCGGGAAATCTTCGACCTGGCCGACTCCCTGGAAATCCTCAACCTGAGCGGCAACGCCCTGCGCAGTCTGCCCGACGACCTGCACCGGCTGCCCCACCTGCGCGTGCTGTTTTGCTCGGACAACGCCTTCACCGAACTGCCGGCGTGCCTGGGGCAATGCCAGCAATTGAGCATGGTCGGCTTCAAGGCCAACCAGATCGAGCAGGTGTCGGCTGCTGCACTGCCGCCGCAATTGCGTTGGTTGATCCTCACCGATAACCGTCTCAGCCACTTGCCGGATGAACTCGGCGAACGGCCGCTGCTGCAAAAACTCATGCTGGCCGGTAATCGCCTGGAGCAACTGCCGGCGAGCCTGGCCCAGTGCCATAACCTCGAACTGCTGCGCATCGCCGCCAACCGCCTGACGCAATTGCCGCAATGGCTGCTGACGCTGCCGCGCCTGACCTGGCTGGCCTATGCCGGCAACCCGGTGGAAAGCGCGGTTGAACTGGCAATTGACGACAACACAGCGAATATTCCCTGGGCCGAACTGGAGCTGGCCGAGGTGCTCGGCGAAGGCGCCTCGGGGGTGATTCGCAAGGCACTGCGCAAACCGTCGAACGAGCCGGTCGCGGTCAAGCTCTATAAGGGCACCATCACCAGCGACGGTTCACCGCTGCATGAAATGCAGGCCTGCATTGCCGCCGGGCTGCACCCCAACCTGATCAAGGTGCAAGGCCGGGTAATCGGCCACCCCGATGACCAGGCCGCGCTGGTGATGGACCTGATCGACCCGAGCTACCGCAACCTCGCCGGCCTGCCCAGCCTGGCGTCCTGCACCCGGGACATCTACGACCCCGCCAGCCGTTTCAGCGTGGCTGTGGCGTTGCGCATGGCGCGCGGCATCGCCTCCGTGGCCGCACACCTGCACCGGCATGGCATCACCCATGGCGACCTGTATGGCCACAATATCCTGTGGAATGCCGGGGGTGATTGTTTGCTGGGGGACTTTGGCGCGGCGTCATTCCATGCCACGGCCGACACCTTGGAAACCAGGGCGTTGCAGCGCATTGAAGTGCGGGCGTTCGGGGTGTTGCTGGAGGAGTTGCTGGAGCGCATTGACGCAGGTTTGAGCGATGACCAGCGCCAAGTGCTGGAGGCGCTGCGGGAGCGCTGCTGCCAGCCGCAGGTGCTAGCGCGTCCGGCGTTCGAAGAGATCGAGGCACTGCTGTCCTCACTCTGAAACGCCCTGCAAATGTGGAAGCGGGCTTATGTGTGAGCGGGCTTGCCCGCGATAGCAGTGGGTCAGCCAGCTGATGTGCCATCTGATACACCGCAATCGCGGGCAAGCCCGCTCACACACAAGCCCGTGCCCATAATTCCAGGCCGGGTTTAGCCCGCCAGGCCGACGAACATGTCCTGCACGTCGTCATGGTTGTCCAGGCCTTCCAGGAAGGCTTCGACTTCAGCCATCTGCTCGTCGCTCAGGCCGCTGACCGGGTTTTTCGCGAGGTAGCCCAACTTCGCCGACAACACGGTAAAACCCTGCTCCGGCAACGCCTTCTGCACCGCGTCCAGGTCGGTGGTCTCGGTGATGAACAGGGTCGTGCCCTCTTCTTCACCTTCCTCAAAGTCCTGGGCACCGGCTTCGATGGCGGCCATTTCCGGGTCGGCATCGGGGGTGTCCGGCGAGGCCTCGATCAGCCCTACATGGTTGAAGTCCCAGGCCACCGAGCCCGAAGCTCCGAGTTGCCCCTTGCGGAAAGCTACGCGGATTTCCGCCACGGTGCGGTTGATGTTGTCGGTCACGCATTCAACGATCAACGGCACCTGGTGCGGGGCGAACCCTTCATAAGTCACGCGATGGTACTGCACGGTCTCGCCGAGCAGGCCCGCGCCTTTCTTGATTGCGCGCTCCAGGGTTTCCTTGGGCATCGAGGCCTTTTTGGCCTGCTCGACCACCAGACGCAGGTGGGCGTTGGTCGCGGTGTCCGCACCGTTACGGGCGGCAATGGTGATTTCCTTCACCAGCTTGCCGAAAATCTTGCCCTTGGCATTGGATGCCGCTTCTTTATGTTTAACCTTCCACTGTGCGCCCATGACTCACTCTCTTGATATCCGTGGCGCCGAGACGTCTACTGGCCGGCGCTTTGGCCGCAGAGTTTATAGGGCAAGAACCCATCGTTCCACCAAAAAACCGGCCAGCGTTGCAGGTACCTCAGGTGCGCAGGGGTTTGATTGCCACCGTGCGATCCGGCACAAAGTCGCCCACTTGCGCCAATACCGCAGGCCGGGCGTTCCAATAAGGCATCAGCACCAGCGAGGAAAACAGGGCAGCGCCGGCGAACACGATAAACACCGTCACCGTGTCGAAGTAGCCCGGCAGCAGGCCACCGAGGATCGCGCCCACCGAGCCGCAACCATTGACGAAGCCCGCCGCCGTTGCGCCGGCCTTGGCGGTACCGAAGTCAATGGCCGCCGTGCTGCTGATCATCGAGTCCGGCCCGTACAGGGTCAGGCCCATGACAAACAGCAAAGCCATCACCAACATCACACTGCCGGTATGCAACGCCCCCATAAACAGCGCCAGGCACACGGTCAGCGCCAACAAACTGAGAACACAGGCCGGCATGCGCCGGGCGCCGAACAGTTTGTCGGACGCCAGGCCAATCATGATCGGCCCCAACAACCCCGCCAGCTCGAACGCCGTGGGCACAATGGCCGCGCCGACCTTGCCCACCGAGGGCATCTGCTCATAGACAATCACCGGGCCCCACAACAGGATCGCGTAACGCGCCGGTTTCAACAGGAAGTACGCCAGGCCCAGGGTCAGCACCGTGCGGTTGCGCAAGATCTCGCGCAACGGCTCAAGGATGCTGATTTTTTTCGCCGCCGCCTGCTCTTCGGCGCTCATTGCCGGCTCGGGCTCCACTTCTGGCAGGCCGACGTCCTGTGGCGTGTTGCGCTGGAAAATAAAGAACAGCACCGCCACCACCGCCACCACCGCGGCACTGGAGATAAATGCCGCGTGCCAACTGCCAATCAGGGTGTAGGCCCACCAGCCGGCAAAGGGCGAGGCCACCAGCCCGCCAAACGCGTAACACGAGCTCCACAAGCCCAGCACCCGCCCGCGCTGTTGCGCCGGGAAGAAACTACCGAGGTTCTTGCACAGCCCCGACCAGCCGGTGGATTGCGCCAACCCCTGGATCAACATGCACGTGACAAAGATCGGCAAGGTGGCAAACGTGCCCATGACCAGGGCGGCAGCCGCCGAAATCACCAGCCCGCCCAACACCACCACCCGTGGGCCGAAACGGTCGGCGAGCATGCCCCAGGTGAACTGGCCGACGGCATAGGCCGCCAGGTACAGGCCATCCAGGTTGGCCATCATCATCTTGTCCAGCGGGAAACTCGGGTCGTCAACGATCCCTAACTTGGCCACGGAAAATGCTTTGCGGGTGAAATAGAAAGCGGCATATGCCAGCCAGGTGATGGCGAAAATCTGCACGCGCCAACGCTTGATGCTACCCATAGGGATATTCATGGTGGTTCTGACCTCAGGTGTGAGTGTGCCGGCAGAATCGAGAAGCAATTGCCTGTGTTTTTATTGTTTTGCACTGCAGTACCGGGTGGCAGAGCACCGGGTACTGGTCAGATGAGTCCTGCAAGGTTGCACGCAAGGGCTCATGATCGCCGAAGTTGTAGGACTCAACCTACGGCGACTGAGGGCTATCAAAGCAATGGCTGACTAATAGGTAAAATCGATTTATCGTATTTCAAATATAAGCTCAGCTTGTAAGAGGTCGCGCCATGTCGGTTTCCCACGCCCAACTCAAAGCCTTCCATGCCGTGGCTGTCCATGGCAGTTTCACGTTGGCGGCCGAACGGTTGTTCCTCACCCAGCCGGCCATTTCCGACCAAGTGCGCAAGCTTGAAGAGCGTTTTGGCGTGCTGCTGTTCCATCGCAACAAACGCTCGGTGCGCCTGACCGACCTCGGCGAGCGCCTGCTGAGTATCACCCAGCGCCTGTTTGTCATCGCCGCCGAAGCCCAGGAGCTGCTGCAAGACTCCAAGGCCCTGCAAACCGGCAGCCTGACCCTGGCGGTGGACGCCCCGGTGCATGTGCTGCCGCAAATCGCCCGGTTTTGCGAACGTTATCCGGGAATCACCGTGAAAATCGAGACCGGCAACACCGATGATGCGCTGTACCGCCTCTACAACTATCAGGCCGACCTGGCGTTGGTGGGGCGTGACGTCGACGATGAGCGCCTGCTCTCGATCCCCTTGCGTGATGACCCGATGCTGGCGTTCGTCGCCCGCAACCACCCGTGGGCCGGGCGCGAGTCCATCGAACTGGCGGATCTGGACGACACGCCTCTGGTCCTGCGGGAAACCGGCTCGGTGACCCGTCAGACCCTGGAGCGCGAGATGCACCAGGCCGGGCTGCGCATCCGCCCGGCGATCCAGGTGGAAGGCCGCGAAGCCGCGCGCGAGGCGGTGGTGGTGGGGATTGGCGTGGGCGTGGTGTCGGCGTCGGAGTTCGGCGCCGATTCACGGGTGTATGCCATGCCCATCCGCGACTGCACCCAGCGCATGAAGGAAACACTGGTGTGCCTCAAGGAACAGAGTTCGCGGCGGGTAGTGGTGACCTTTCTGGAGATTGTCCGCGAAAGCCTGCGCGAAGATCAGCCCGAAGCCAACTCGAAGAACGCCTGAATCAAGCGCAATTCCCGGCGCCGCTCCATGCAGCCGAGCATATGTTGGTTCAGCAGCCCGTCGCCACGGATGGGAATCGCGTGCACCCGCGGATCGCGGCTGACTTCCACCGACGACACCACGCCCACCCCCAACTCGGCCGCCACCGCTTCCGTCACCGCTTCGCGGCTGTCCAGTTCCAGCAACACCCTGGGCTGCACGCTGGCCTTGGCACAGGCGTCGTCGAAGGTGCGGCGGGTAATGGAACTGGGCTCGCGCAGTACCATGATCACCTGGTCCAACTGCTCCAGACGGATACCCGCCGGGTCCGCCAGCCATGGGTGGCCAGCCGGTACCAAGGCGCAGATACGGGATTCGTTCAAGGGTTGCAGGTGCACGCCCTTGCGCGGCTCGACCTCGGTCAACACGGCCACATCCGCATGCTCGGACAGCAGCGCCGCCAGGGTTTCCTGGGCATTGCCCAGGCGCAGGTTGACGGTAATCCCCGGGTAACGGGCACGCAGCTTGGCCAGCATCGGCATGACCATATGCGGGCCATCCGCCGCCACTTCCAGGCGCCCGGTGAGCAATTGGCGGTTGGCTTCGAGCAGGGTCTGCGCTTCATCCACCAGGCCGAAGATACTGCGGGTAATGGCCGCCAGCTTGATGCCCTCCTCCGTCAACTCGACGCGCCGCGCGGTACGCCGCAGCAGGGTGATCTGGTAGTGCTCTTCCAGCGCCTTGATATGCCCGGTCACGGCTGGCTGGCTGATAAACAGGCGTGCGGCGGCACGGGTAAAACTGCCGTCCCGGGCCACGGCGTCAAATGCACGGAGTTGGAAAAGATTCATAGCTATCGGCCTCACTGATGGCTGGCATAACAACAAACAATTTGATTGATGACAAGCCAAACTGCAATTTATGTCCCGTAGCTTCATCCCACTGCTTTGCGAGGACATGAGAATGAGTACTGCCGCGCCGATCCTGCTCACACCTGGGCCCCTGACCACCTCCGCCCGCACCCGCCAGGCGATGATGGTTGACTGGGGTTCGTGGGATGACCGCTTCAACCAACTGACCGCCAGCCTCTGCGAGCAACTGCTGGCGATCATCAACGGTGGCGACAGCCATCACTGCGTGCCCTTGCAGGGCAGCGGCACGTTCGCCGTCGAAGCGGCCATCGGCACCCTGGTACCCCGCGATGGCAAGGTACTGGTGCTGATCAACGGCGCGTACGGCAAGCGCCTGGCGAAGATCTGCGAAGTGCTGGGCCGCCCGTTCAGCACCTTCGAAACCGCCGAAGACCAACCCACCACCGCCGCCGATGTCGACCGGCTGTTGCAGGCTGACAGCAGCATCACCCATATCGCGCTGATCCACTGCGAAACCAGCACCGGCATCCTCAACCCACTGCCGGAGATCGCCCAGGTCATCCAGCGCCACGGCAAGCACCTGATCATCGACGCCATGAGCTCCTTTGGCGCGCTGCCCATCGACGCCGCCCAGGTGCCGTTCGATGCACTGATCGCCGCCTCCGGCAAATGCCTGGAAGGCGTGCCAGGCATGGGTTTTGTGTTTGCGAAAAAAGAGGCCCTGGCCGCGGCCCAGGGCAACAGCCACTCCCTGGCCATGGATTTGTTCGACCAGCACGCCTACATGGCCAAGACCGGGCAATGGCGCTTTACCCCGCCGACCCATGTGGTGGCCGCCCTGCATGAAGCGCTGCTGCAATACAACGAAGAAGGCGGCTTGCCGGCGCGCCATCAGCGCTATGCAGCCAACTGCCAGACGCTTCTGGATGGCATGGCCGACCTGGGCCTGCGCAGCTTCCTGCCGAGCGCGATCCAGGCGCCGATCATCGTCACCTTCCATGCGCCGAACGATCCGCGCTACCAGTTCAAAGACTTCTACGAGCGGGTCAAGGCCAAGGGTTTCATTCTGTATCCGGGCAAATTGACCCAGGTGGAGACCTTCCGCGTCGGCTGCATCGGCCATGTCAACCAGGCCGAGATGCAAGCGGCGGTGGCGGCGATTGCCCAGGCGCTGCAAGAGATGGAAGTACTCGAAATCTGATTCCCTCGACGATGGGGCCTTCACGGCCGCCATCGCCGGCAAGCCGACTCCTACCCCTTACTGACAGGATTTAAACCATGAACTATCAGAACCCCAACACCCTGCAGGCCGCCATTCTTGACTGGGCCGGCACCGTGGTCGACTTCGGCTCCTTCGCGCCTACGCAGATTTTTGTCGAAGCGTTTGCCGAGTTCGACGTGCAGGTCTCCATCGAAGAAGCCCGTGGCCCGATGGGCATGGGCAAGTGGGACCACATCCGCACCCTGTGCGATCAGCCGCAAGTCGCCGAGCGCTACCGCAAGGCCTTCGGCCGCACGCCGACCGACGATGACGTGACCGCCATCTACGAGCGCTTCATGCCGTTGCAGATCGAGAAGATCGCCGAACACTCGGCGCTGATTCCCGGCGCCCTGGAGACCATTGCCGCGCTGCGTGCGCAAGGGATCAAGATCGGCTCCTGCTCCGGCTACCCCAAGCAAGTGATGGACAAAGTGGTCGAGTTGGCCGCCACCAACGGCTACATCGCCGACCACGTCGTGGCCACCGACGAAGTACCCAATGGCCGCCCATGGCCGGCCCAGGCCCTGGCCAACGTGATCGCCCTGGGCATCGATGACGTGGCGGCCTGCGTGAAGATCGACGACACCGTGCCGGGCATCCTCGAAGGCCGCCGCGCCGGGATGTGGACCGTGGCGCTGACCTGCTCAGGCAACGCCCTGGGCCTGACCTACGAGCAGTTCCGCGCCCTGGACCCGGCGACCCTGGCCAGTGAACGCCAGCGCATCGAAACGCTGTTTGCCGGCTCGCGCCCGCACTACCTGATCGACACCATCACCGACCTGCCCGGCGTGATCGCCGACATCAATCAGCGCCTGGCCCGAGGTGAAATGCCGCAAAGCGCCTGATCGACGTCAATACATCGCCCCTCACTCGGGCAAACCTTGCATAACAGGTTTAGGCTAAAGGGACTTCGTCGCCAAAGAACGGAGGTTTGCCCCTGATGAGTGAGGAAATACGCGATGCCGTGGAAAAACAGCGAGTCCCGTTACAGTACGATGTCCATCGCCTTGCACTGGCTGATGCTAGTGCTGCTGGTGCTGGTCTACACCACCATTGAGTTTCGCGGGATTTTCCCCAAGGGTAGCGGCGGCCGCACCCTGATCAAGGAAATGCACTTCATGTTCGGCCTGACCGTATTCGTACTGGTCTGGCTGCGCCTGTTTGCCCGCAGCCTTGGCGTGGCGCCGAAGATTTTACCCGCGCCGCCGCAATGGCAAGCCCTGCTGGCGACGCTGATGCATGTGGCGCTGTATGTGTTCATGATCGGCATGCCGATCTTTGGCTGGCTGATCGTCAGTGCCGAAGGGCATTCGGTGTGGTTCTACGGGATCGAGTTGCCACCGCTGATTGGTGAGAACAAGGACCTGGCCAAGCAGATCGAAGGCTGGCATGTGTTGGGCGGCACCCTCGGTTACTGGCTGATCGGCCTGCATGCCGCGGCGGGTCTGTACCACCACTACTTCATGCGGGATAACACCGTGTTGCGCATGTTGCCCAAGCGTTAACCCACAAAACCCCGGCGGCCTTGCAGGCCACCGGTGTGCACAAAAATCAGGCGAGTGCCGGGGGCAAAGCGCCCGGCCTCGATCTGTTGTTTGAGCGCCAGCAGCGCCTTGCCGGTGTAAAGCGGTTCCAACGGCAGGCCGCTGGCCCGCTCGGTGGCCTGGATAAACTCAAGCAATAACGGATCGACCTTTGCAAAGCCGCCACGGCTGGCATCCAGCAACTCATACCCGCCCTGCACGATAGCCTGCACGTTCTGCGCAACGCCGTGGTCATCCGGCACCGCCAGGGCCCCGTACACAAGATGGGCACCCGCCTCCGCCAGCACCAGGCCCGCCAGGGTGGTACCGGTACCGGCTGCCAGCCACCAGGCGTGGTAATCGGCCCAGCCCAGGGTGTGCAACTGCCTGCGCACCTGCTCGACCAACACGCCACAGCCCAACGCCCCTGTCATTGCGCCGCCGCCCTCGGGCACGGGATGCAAATCCGGGTATCGCTCGCGCCAAGGCAACCAGAAGTCCGGCCCATGGCGCGCGCGGTAACCGCCATAGCCCAGCCAGTGCAGTTGCATGCCGAAAGCTTGCAGGTCGAGGACGGTTGGGGTGTCTTGTGGGTGCCCACGCAGCAGGCCGACGGTGGCAAAACCGAAGCGTTTGCCGGCCGCCGCCAGGGCATGCAGATGATTGGAGTAGGCGCCACCCAGACTGATGATACCGCTGGCCCCCGCCTGTTGCGCCTCGGCCAGGTGCCCGGTGAGTTTGAACCACTTGTTGCCGCTGATCAGCGGGTCGATGCGGTCCAGGCGCAACACGGCCACCTCGACCCCGTTCAGCCACTCCAGTTGCAAAGGTTCAAGGGGCGCATGGGGAAGCCAGTCGAAAGGACCCATCAGTGCATGTCTGCATGAAAAAAGGGGCGGTAGTCTAACACCGCCCCTCGTGTCGCCTTACAGCTCGGCGGCGAGGCGCGAGCCCTGGTTGATGGCGCGCTTGGCGTCCAACTCGGCAGCCACGTCGGCCCCCCCGATCAGGTGCACGTTCTGGCCAGCGGCGACCAGGCCGTCCTGCAACTCGCGCAACGGGTCTTGGCCGGCGCAGATGACGATATTGTCCACCGCCAGCACCTGGGGCTCGCCCTCGGCGCCGATCCGGATGTGCAGGCCGGCGTCGTCGATCTTCAGGTACTCGACGCTATTGAGCATCTGCACTTTTTTGTTCTTCAGGCCGGTACGGTGGATCCAGCCGGTGGTCTTGCCCAGGCCGTCGCCAACCTTGGAAGCCTTGCGCTGCAGCAAGTACACCTCACGCGCCGGGGCATGGGGCTGGGCCTTGATCCCGGCCACGCCACCGCGCGCCTGCAGGAGGGTGTCGATGCCCCACTCCTTCCAGAACGCTTCACGGTCCAGGCTGGTGGACACGCCCTGGTGCACAAGGAACTCCGACACGTCGAAGCCGATACCACCGGCGCCGATCACCGCAACGCGCTTGCCCACCGGTTTACGCTGCAGAAGCACGTCCAGGTAGCTGAGCACCTTGGGGTTTTCCACGCCAGGAATCGCCGGGGTACGCGGCGCGATACCGGTGGCCAGAATGATCTCGTCATAACCGCCGGCCACCAGTTGCGCTACATCGACCCGGGTGTTGAGGCACAGTTCGACATGGGTGGTCTGCAGTTTGCGCTTGAAGTAACGCAGGGTTTCAAAAAATTCTTCCTTGCCCGGCACGCGCTTGGCCACGTTGAACTGGCCACCGATCTCGCTGGCCGAATCGAACAGGGTCACCTGATGGCCGCGCTCCGCCGCCACGGTGGCAGCAGCCAGGCCGGCTGGGCCGGCACCGACCACGGCGATTTTCTTGATCTGCTGGACCGGCAGGTAATTGAGCTCGGTCTCGTAGCAGGCGCGCGGGTTGACCAGGCAGGTGGTCAATTTGCCACCGAAGGTGTGGTCCAGGCAGGCCTGGTTGCAGCCGATGCAGGTATTGATCTCGTCGGCCCGGCCAGCGGCGGCCTTGTTGACGAACTCCGGGTCGGCGAGGAACGGCCGCGCCATGGACACCATGTCGGCATCGCCCTCGGCGAGGATCTGCTCGGCCACTTCCGGGGTGTTGATACGGTTGGTGGTGATCAACGGGATCTGCACCGCGCCACGCAGCTTGGCCGTGACTTTACTGAACGCGCCGCGCGGCACCTTGGTGGCGATGGTCGGGATGCGTGCTTCATGCCAGCCGATACCGGTATTGATAATCGTCGCGCCCGCCTGCTCGATGGCTTTGGCCAACTGCACGATTTCTTCCCAGGTGCTGCCGCCTTCCACCAGGTCGAGCATCGACAGGCGGAAGATGATGATGAAATTCGGCCCGACGGCTTCGCGCACCCGGCGCACGATTTCCACCGGCAAACGCATACGGTTTTCGTAGGCGCCACCCCAGCGATCGGTGCGATGGTTGGTGTGGGCGGCGAGGAATTGGTTAATGAAATAACCTTCGGAACCCATGATTTCGACGCCGTCGTACTCAGCGACCTGGGCCAGCAGAGAGCAGGTGACAAAGTCGCTGATCTGCTTCTCGATGCCTTCCTCGTCCAGCTCCTTGGGCTTGAACGGGTTGATCGGCGCCTGGATCGCACTCGGCGCAACCTGCTTGGGGCTGTAGGCATAACGCCCGGCGTGAAGGATCTGCATGCAGATCTTGCCGCCCGCCTCGTGCACGGCCTGGGTGACGATCTTGTGCTTGAGCGCTTCGGCTTCAGTGGTCAGCTTGGCTGCCCCGGAATACACCCCGCCTTCATCGTTCGGGCCAATACCGCCGGTGACCATCAGGCCGACGCCGCCACGGGCACGCTCGGCGAAATACGCGGCCATGCGCTCGAAGCCGCCGGGCTTTTCTTCAAGGCCGGTGTGCATCGACCCCATCAGGGTACGGTTGCGCAAGGTGGTAAAACCCAGGTCCAACGGGGCCAGCAGGTGCGGGTAGGCAGCAGCGGTCATGGTACAGCTCCACAACGGATCATCACGGGACGTGGCAGGCTCGAATGGCCGGCCATCGGTTTATGTCCCACAGACTAAGAGCCCCGCCCTTAGCGCTCAATGACTGAAACTGACAACTTATTGATCCAAATGTGCAGCGCCCCTTGGCAAGCGGGACGACGGGCCCTACCCTAGGGGCGAACCCTGCACACGGCCTGTTGTCTGTTCCCCCATGCGTAAATTACTTGCTTTGACCCTGACCATGGCCCTGGTCGCCGCCGTTTCCGCCTATCTGGTCTGGACCCAGGAGCGCCCCGTGGGGCATTACCTGTCGGACCTGCGGATCAACCTGGCGGTGAACGAGGGCACTCCCGCCGATCACGGCAACCTGCTGGGCATCCAGCCGGAGCTGTTCCCCGCCGACTACCAGAGCCTGGAACGCCTGCACCTGAAGCTCTCGGCCTATCTGCGCAATGCCCGGGACATGGGCCTGATCAACGACAAAACCATCGTGGTCCTGCCGGAGCACGTCGGCACCTGGTTGATGGTCAGTGGCGAAAAAAACCAGCTGTATCAGGCCACCAGCCTGAAAGAGGCGATGAACTGGCTGTCGGCAAGCAATCCGTTGCTGTTCCTGCGCGCACTGATCAGTGCCCAGGGCGATAACCGCCTGGACGATGCCTACCTGCGCATGAAGGCGCCGGCCATGGCCCGTGATTACCAGGTGCTGTTTGGCGGTCTGGCCAAAGAGTTCGGAGTGACCCTGGTGGCCGGCTCCATCGCCCTGCCCAACCCGAGCGTCAGCCAGGGCCAATTGCAGGTCGGTCATGGCGCGCTGTACAACACCAGCCTGGTGTTCGACCGCGATGGCTTGCCGTTGGGCCAACCCCAGCGCCAGCTCTACCCGATCTTCAATGAGCGCGGCTTTATCGCCCCGGGCGACGAAAACGCGATCAGCGTGATCGACACTCCGGCCGGGCGCCTGGGCATCCTGATCGGGCAGCGACAGCTGGTACCCCGACAACTACCGCAAGCTCAACGAACAAGGTGCGCAATTGGTGGCCGTGCCGGCACTGGTGATTGGCCGCGACACCTGGGACAAGCCATGGCGCGGCTTCAAGAGCGTGTCCACGCCCCCGGAAGTCAGCCTCAAGCCCGAAGAGCTCAGTGAAGGCGAAGCCTGGCATCGTCTGAGCCTGATCAGCCAGCCTCCCATCAGCCTCGCGGGTGCGGGCATGAGCGTATTCATGCGCGGGCAATTCTGGGACCAGGGAACCAGCGGCCAGAGCTTTCTCAGTGCCCAGGGCCAAGTCTTCGCCGACAGCAACGCGCGTGGTGCGCGCCTGCTGAACGTGTGGCTGTAAGCCCATGAAACCGGCACCGATGCGCCTCGGGGACTTATCGGTGGGCATCGTGCATACCCTGGCCGACGCCATCCTCAGCCATGGCCTGGACCCGCAGCCGCTGCTGTTGCAGTACGGCCTCGACCCGGCGCGCTTGAGTGAGCCCGGTGCGCGCCTGTCGATCCCACGCTATATGCGCCTGGGCCATGCAGCCATCCAACTGACCGGCGACCCCAGCCTGGGCCTGCGCATGGGCCAGTTGAGCCGCATGAATCAACTTGGCCTGGCCGGCGTCACCGCCGCCCAGGCGCCCAACGTGCGCGAAGCCGCGCGCACCCTGACGCGCTTCGAGGCCCTGTACGGCGCCAACTACCGTGGCCAGTCGAGCTTTCATGAAGACGCCCAGGGTGCCTGGCTGCGTTTCTATTCCATCAGCCCCTACAACGCCTATAACCGCTTCGTGGTGGACTCGATTCTGGCCGGTTGGCTGCAGCAGATGGCGACCTTGTGCCAGCAGCCTGTATTGGCCGAGCGGATCGAAATCGAATTCGCCGCGCCGGACTACAGCGCGAGCTACACCGTGCTGGGAGATTGCCCGATCCAGTTCGGCGCCGAACTCAATCAACTGCGCCTGAGCCAGCACAGCCTTGGCCTGCGCAACCCGCAGCACTGCCCCAGTACCTGGCACTTGCTGCTGCAACTGTGTGAACGGGAATTGGAACAACTGACCCGCACCCGCAGCCTGCGCGAGCGCATCACACGTTTACTGGGGCCGATGCTCAATGGCGGCCGGGAACCCGACCTGGAAGAAGTGGCGGCACGCCTGAAACTGCCGACCTGGACCTTGCGCCGCAAACTGGCCGAGGAAGGCACGCAGTTTCGCGCCATTCTCAACGACACCCGTCGCGACCTGGCCATGACCTACATTCGCGATACCGAACTGGCGTTCGGGGAAATTGCCTACTTGCTCGGTTTCGCCTCAGCGGAAGCCTTTCAACGGGCCTTCAAGCGCTGGAACAGACAGACCCCAGGGGAATTTCGCCGCAGTCAGCGGCATTCCGCCTGACGCCTGCCTACAGCTCGGTGGCGTCGTCGGCCGGGTGCGAAGGGTCCAGTTCAAAGGCCTGGTATTCCAGCAGCTCTTCTTGATAATCGTCCATCGTCGACTCCTTGTTTAATCAAAGCAGGTGGCGTAAGTGACCTGCATCACCAGCGTAAAGTGCCGTCATGACGAAAAAAAGACAGGGGCATGACGTTCCTGCGCTTGAAGATTAAACGCAGCAGCCAGGCGCGGATTTAACCGAGCGATTTAAATGCAACTGCAATCATTGCAATTGCAATCACATGTCAACTTCCAGTAGGGTGATGCGCTCCATTGCCATGGGACGTGACTCATGACTGCCAGCACTGCGCAATCCGCACGAATCTGCATCGACACCCTCAACGATCAACAACCACCCCGCAGCTCGCCCCTGTATACAGTGATGGCCATGGCCAACACCCTGGAGTTCCACCCGGCGACACGCCGGCAAGCCTGGGTCATTCGCGGCCAATCCCACTCCAGGCGCATTACCGCCTGGCCCACCTGGTTTGCGCGTAATACCGGGGAAAAACCACTGCTGTACCTGCATAACGCCACTTCATCGGCGCAGTTGCGTGCCCTCTGCCAGGGCACCGATCAACGCGGGATTCTGTGCAACGACATCCACACCCGCCCCGCCTCCGGGCGCCACGGCGCGCACCCTTCACTTGCGCTATGGCTGGCCAGCAACCCGCAGTGCACCCCATACGATCCAGCCTCCGGCGACGAAACCCGAGCGATTGTGCTGGCGGGTTTGCACGCGCTGTATGTCGACGGCAGGCCCGGATTTTACTACCTGGCCCTGCATGACCAGGACGACGGACCTGGACTGGCGCCACAGCACCGACAGGATGCAATCAAGGGGATGTATCGGATCGGGCGCGAGCCACCCGGCGAATTGCACGTGCGCTTGCTGGGGGCTGGCCGCGCACTTGAAGAAGTCCTGCATGCAGCGAGGCTGCTGGAGACCGACTGGAACGTATCGGCGCAGTTATGGAGCTGCCCCAGCTACACCCGGCTGGCGCGGGAAGCACGCGCCGCCGAGCGCTGGAACCGCCTACACCCTCTGGCCGAAAAGCGTAGCTGCCACTTGCGCGATTGCCTGGCGGCCCACCACAGCCCGGTGATCGCTGTCACCGGCTATCCGCAATCCATCGTCGACCCGTTGGCGGCCCATGTGGATGCACGGTTTGTCGCGCTGGGGGCCGGCTCAGTCCAACCGACGGCACCTGACCGCTACTGGATTGCCGTGCTGGCCCTGAAGGCGCTGGCAGACGAGGGACGGATCGAGGTGCGACAAGTGGAGCGCGCGCTGCAACAGTACGCCCTCAAATGAGCAAGAGCATGCCCTTGCCTATGGTGTTTCAGGCCTGCGCCGTCCGCGGGTCTGCACACTGGCCTGCATCGCCAGCCCGGCCGTGCGCTCCAGCGCATCGGCAAAGCCCTGGCGTTGCTCGGCGTCGAGTTGCGAGAGGAACAGTTCATCCACAGTACTTTCGTAGATGCCCCACATCTTTTTACGCAACACCCGGCCCTCATCGGTGATCGAGGCAAACGCGGCGCGCCCGTCACCTTCGCAGCGCGAGCGCACCACCAGGCCGTCCTTTTCCAGGCGGTCCACCAATCGCGTCAGGTTGTAGCGCTCGATCGCCAGCACATCGGCCAATTCATGCATGCGCCGAGTGCCATCAGGACCGCTTTCCAGGCCCCACAGGGCATCGTACCAGGCGTATGGCGGCAGGTCGGCCAAGGCCAGGCGCCGTTCGATTTCACGGATGACTGTCCTGTGGGCCCTGACAAAACGGAACCAGACATCAGGCTCTTTCGACGACATGCAACACCATCCGGGGAATTCGAGAAGGTTGCAATGGTAGCGCATCCCGCGCTAAATTCAGGCATGTAGTTGCAATTGCAATTACTTTTGCAGCGTGCCGAATCACCTTCCCACAAGGAAACCGCACGCTGGTATCCGCACACCTGGAGCCTCACATGAACGCGAACAACGCAGTAAGACTCGACGACGATCCACAGGAAACCCGCGAATGGCTGGAGTCCATCGAATCGGTGCTGTCCACCGAAGGTCGCCCCCGCGCCCATTACCTGATCGATCAGTTGCTGGATTTCGACGTAGCGCGACATGGCGACTTCCATGGGCGGGTCACCACCCCCTACGTCAACACCATCGCGGTGGACCGGCAACTGCCCTACCCCGGCAACCTGGCAATCGAACGCCGGCTCAATGCGTTTATCCGCTGGAACGCCATGGCCATGGTCTTGCGCGCCGGTAAACACTCGGGCGTG
Source organism: Pseudomonas sp. FP818 (assembly GCF_030687335.1). Taxonomy (NCBI): domain Bacteria; kingdom Pseudomonadati; phylum Pseudomonadota; class Gammaproteobacteria; order Pseudomonadales; family Pseudomonadaceae; genus Pseudomonas; species Pseudomonas sp. FP818. The sequence goes on from NZ_CP117427.1 coordinate 3,551,744, forward strand.
GGCGGGCATATCGCCACCTATGCGTCGGCCGCGGTACTCTACGACGTAGGCTTTGACCATTTCTTCCGTGGTCGAACCGAGACCTTTGCCGGCGACCTGGTGTATATCCAGGGGCACTCCTCGCCAGGCATCTACGGGCGCGCCTACCTCGAAGGGCGCATCGACGAAGCACAACTCGATAACTTCCGCCGCGAGGCCGGCGGCCAGGGTCTGTCGTCCTATCCCCACCCCCGCCTCATGCCGGACTTCTGGCAGTTTCCTACCGTGTCCATGGGCCTGGGGCCGATCACTGCGGCCTACCAGGCGCGATTCATGCGCTATCTGGACCTGCGCGCCCTCAAGCCTGAGGCGGGGCGCAAAGTTTGGGCGTTCCTGGGGGATGGCGAGATGGACCAGCCGGAATCCCTGGCGGCGATCTCCCTGGCGGGGCGCGAGAAACTCGATAACCTGATCTTCGTGGTCAACTGCAACCTGCAACGCCTCGACGGCCCGGTACGGGGCAACGCCAAAGTCATCCAGGAATTCGAAAGCCTGTATCGCGCTGCCGGCTGGAACGTGATCAAAGTCATCTGGGGTAGTGGCTGGGATGCCCTGCTGGCCAAGGACCGCAGCGGCCTGCTGCGCCAACGCATGATGGAATGTGTGGATGGCGACTATCAGAACTACAAGTCGCAAAACGGCGCCTACGTGCGCGAACACTTCTTCGGCAAATACCCGGAGTTGCTGGCACTGGTGGAGGATCTTTCCGACGACGATATCTGGAAGCTCTCACGGGGCGGCCATGACCCCGACAAGGTCTACAACGCTTATGCCGCCGCAGTCCGCCATACCGGGCAACCTACGGTGATCCTGGCGAAAACCGTCAAGGGTTTTGGCATGGGCGAGGCAGGCGAAGGCCAGAACATCAATCACCAACTCAAGAAAATGGGCGCCGAGGCCGTCAAGGCGTTCCGCGACCGGTTCGGCCTGGAGGTGGCTGACGACCAACTGGCTGAAATCCCCTATCTCAAGCCCGCTGCCGACAGCGAAGAAGGCCGCTACTTTGCCGCGCGGCGCCAGGCCCTGGGCGGTTATATTCCTGCCCGGCACAGTTCGGTACCGGCCCTGCAAGTGCCGCCGCTCGAAGCGTTTGCCACCCAACTCAAAGACACTGGCGAGCGTGCCATTTCCACTACCATGGCCTTCGTGCGCATCCTCGGCGCCCTGCTGAAAGACCCGAACATCGGCAAGTTGATCGTGCCGATTGTGCCGGACGAATCGCGCACCTTTGGCATGGAAAGCCTGTTCCGCCAGATCGGTATTCATTCTGCCGTGGGTCAGCTCTACACCCCGCAGGACGCCGGGCAACTGAGCTACTACAAAGAGAGCAAAGACGGGCAGATCCTACAGGAGGGCCTGAATGAGTCCGGCGCGTTTTCTTCGTGGATCGCTGCCAGCACGTCCTACGCCAACCACGGCCTGATGACGCTGCCCTTCTATATTTTCTACTCGATGTTCGGTTTCCAGCGTGTCGGCGACCTGGCCTGGGCCGCAGGCGATGCGCGGGCCCGTGGCTTCCTGCTGGGGGCCACCGCCGGGCGCACCACACTGATGGGCGAAGGCTTACAGCACGATGATGGGCATAGCCATGTGCTGGCCTCGGTGGTTCCTTGCTGCGTGTCCTACGACCCAACCTTTGCCTACGAGCTTGCGGTAATCATCCGCGAGGGCATGCGGCGCATGTACGTCGAACAGGAGGACATTTACTACTACATCACCCTGCTCAATGAAAACTACCCGCACCCGGCCATGCCCGAAGGTGTCGAGGATGGCATTCTCAAGGGCATGTATCGACTGAAGGCGGGCCAGCAAGCCCAGGTGCAACTGATGGGCAGTGGCTCGATCCTGCGCGAAGTGATCGCCGCCGCAGATTTGCTACGCGAGGACTTTGCCGTGGACAGTGACGTCTGGAGTGTTACCAGCCTCACCGAACTGCGCCGCGAGGGCCTTGGGGTGGAGCGCTGGAACCTCTTGCACCCCGAGGACGAGCCACGCACCAGCTACGTGGAGCAATGCCTGGCGGACCACCCGGGGCCGGTGGTGATTGCCACCGACTACATGAAGATCTTCGCCGATCAGATTCGCCCATTCGTCACAGGCAGGCGCTTTGTCGCGCTGGGCACTGACGGTTTTGGCCAGTCCGATACCCGTGAAGCGCTGCGCGAGTTCTTCGAGGTGGACCGCCATTTCATCGTCTTGGCGACATTGAAGGCCCTGGCTGATGACGGCCTGATCAGCCGCACCAAAGTCGGCGAGGCAATCAGCCGCTACGGGATCGACGTCGATAAAGCCGACCCGGCCGGCGTCTAGTTACTGCCCGTTGGCCGGCAGCGGCGGGATGGTCTCTGTCGGTGGCGGCAGCACAGGCGCAGTCGGCGCTGGCGCTTCTGCCGGCACTGGTTGTGGCGCAATCGGCGTGGCTTCCACCGGTGGTGCAAGCGGCTCCGAGACGGGCGGTGCGACAGGCATGGCCGGCGCTTCCTGCGGCGCTTGCACCTTGTCCACCACCGGCGCGGGCTTGGGCTCCGGCACGCCGAGATCGGCCTTGGGCGCTTCGGGAATGTGTTCGGCGGCCTTCACTTCCTGAGGCAGGAACACGTCCACCAAGGCAAAGTAGCGGTCATAGAATTTGGGTGAGGTGACGGTCTCGCTGGCCACCTTGACCATCGAGTCGTCGGTGGAGCCAATCGGCATCGACACCGAACCCAGCACGCCCACCCCCAGGCTGGCGGAGTTGTTGACCTTCTTCAGCGCGTAGCGATCCTGCAGGGCGTTGGCAAACATCGTCGCATGATGCTCGCCGCTGCCATCTTCGGCACACACCACGTTGAAGCTGATCTGCAGATGGGTCTCACCGGTCTGCTGGAAACTTTTGTTACCACTCACCAGCTTCGGGTCGCTGCTGGTGATGATGTAGCCCTGGCTGAGCAACGCCCGGCGTGCCGCTTCGCAGGCCGCGACATCGCTGACCGGGTAATTGCGCGAAAACGTACCGGAATCGTCGAAATTCTCATGTTCGTAGATAGCGGTCTTGGGCGACGAGCAGCCCGTGGCGCCTGCCAGCACCAGCGCGAGCGCAAGGCCACGCAAGTGAAATGAAGTCGACATTGATCATCCTGAGGAAAACGGTCAGGGCGGTATTGTGCAACAGATCACCGGGTGCGCGCGCGGATTCCTGTCGGTAAAACGTCACTGGCCGGCTCGACGCGCGGTGCAGGAAAAAGCCTGGCGCTCATATGATCGATAAACACCCGCAGTTTGGCCGAGGCATGTCGGCTCGACGGCCAGAGCATCCAGAAGCTGCCACTGTGCTCCAGGTAATCGTCCAGCACCCGCTGCAGGCGGCCCTGCTCGACGGATTCGCGGACCATGAAGTCCGGCAGGCAGGCAATCCCCAGGCCTTCGTGCACTGCGTGCTTTAGCGACTCGATGGTAGTGCTGACCAACGGTGCACGCAGCACCGGCTCGGGTTCGCCGGGTAAATGGCGCAGGGGCCAGCTCTCCAGCTTGCCGGTGGCGCAGAACTTGTGACGCAGGCAGGCATGATGGTTGAGGTCCGCAGGACAGGCCGGTACGCCGTGTAGGGCGAAATACTGCGGCGCTCCCACCAGCACCAACCGATAGTGCCCCAGCAGCCGCGCCGACAGCCGCGAGTCCTCGGGCCTGCCGGTGCGCACCACAGCGTCGAAGCCTTCCTCGATCACATCCACCATGCGGTCGGAAAAATCCACGTCCAGCTCAATCTCTGGATAGGCCCGCATAAATTCGGTCAGCACTGGCATCAACAGGCCCCTGACCTGGGGCAAGCTGATGCGCAATTTGCCACGGGGGGTGGTCGCTGCTTCAGTCAACTCCTGCTCGGCCGCTTCAACCTCGGCCAGGATCCGCCGTGAACGCTCGAGAAACAGCGCGCCCTCGGCCGTCAGCGTGATACTGCGGGTACTGCGATGGAACAGCCGCACCCCCAGACGCTGCTCCATGCGCGCAATGCTTTTGCCCACAGCCGAGGACGAGACCCCCAGCAGCCGACCGGCCTGGGTAAAGCTGCGGGTCTCCGCGACCTGCACAAACACCGACATACTGCCCAGACTGTCCATTGTCACTACCTGCGAATTACGGATATAAACGTCCGATAAGTTCGGAACCTTAGCCCATTTTTCCAAGTCGTTCAGCCCCCTACTCTGCCCCGATGTCCTGATGCCTTGAATACGGAGCCGAGCCACATGAATGACTGCAGTACACCGCAATGCCTGCCCAGCCAGCGCGAACGCCTGCCCATGGCGGGCTTGCTGGCGCTGGCCACCGCCGGCTTCATCACCATCCTCACCGAGGCGATGCCCGCAGGTCTGCTGCCCCAGATGAGCGCCGGCCTCGGGGTGAGCGAGGCGCTGGTCGGCCAGCTCGTCACGCTGTATGCCCTCGGCTCGTTGCTGGCCGCCATCCCCCTGACCATCGCCACCCGTGGCTGGCGCCGCCGCCCCTTGCTGATGCTAGCCATTGGTGGCTTCGCGCTAGTCAACAGTGTCACGGCACTATCAAGCGTGTATTGGCTGACCCTAGTCGCACGGCTGTTGGCCGGGGTGTTCGCGGGTTTGCTCTGGGCACTGCTGGCAGGATATGCCAGCCGCATGGTGGCGCCGCACCTACAGGGCCGGGCGATTGCCGTGGCAATGCTGGGCGCGCCCCTGGCGTTATCCCTTGGAGTACCTGCCGGCACGTTTCTGGGCACTGCAGTGGGTTGGCGCTTGAGCTTTGCGATCATGACCGGGCTGACGGTGCTGCTACTGGCGTGGGTGCGCTGGCAGGTGCCGGACTTTGCCGGGCAACGTGCGCAACAGCGCCTGGGCTTGCGCCAGGTCCTGCGTTTGCCGGGGGTGCGTCCGGTGCTGTGGGTGACCTTTACCTACGTGCTGGCGCACAACATTCTGTACACCTATATCGCGCCGTTCCTGGTGCCCGCAGGGCTTAGCGCCGACATCGACCGGGTGTTGCTGGTATTTGGCCTGGCCGCGCTGATGGGAATCTGGATCGTCGGCCTGTTGATTGACCGCCTGCTGCAGGTCTTGCTGGTGATCAGTTGCACGCTGTTTGCCGCTGCGGCATTGGCCCTGGGGCTGTGGATCGCCTCTACCGAGGTCGTCTACCTGTCAGTCGCCATCTGGGGCCTGGCATTTGGCGGCTTGCCCGCCTTGCTGCAAACCGCGCTGGCCAAATCGGCCGGTGACTCGGCGGATGCAGCCCAGTCGATGCTGGTGACGGTGTGGAACCTGGGGATTGCCAGCGGTGGGCTGCTGGGCGGCATACTGCTTCAGGGATGGGGCGTCATGTGGTTTCCCTGGGTCGTTGCCGCCTTGGCTACGCTGGCATTGATCACCACCCTACAGCCTCGCCGCACCTGACAAACAGGCAAAAAAAGACCCCGGTTTCAGGCCGGGGTCTTTTTTGGAGACGCTATCACAGCATCAGAAGCGCTTGATGTCAGCCTTGGCTTCCAGTTCCTTGCGGAACGCAGCGAAGTCTTGCTGGCCGACGCGCGAAGCGAGGAAGCGACGATACTGCTCCTTCTCCTCTTCGGTTGGCGCAGCCCCTTCGGTGACGCTGTTCAAGCGCACGATCATCAAGCTGCCATCACGCAGGGTCACGTCAGCAAAGGTCGGCTTGTCTTTAGCAACAGGCTTGGCCATGCGGAACAGTGCCTGCAGTACGGCAGGCTCAACGCCTTCCTGGCCACGGGTGGCCGCTTCAGTGACTTTCCAGGCCTGACCATCAACCGGCTTGTCCAACGCCAGCTTGCCATCGCGCAGGTTGGCGATCAGCTCGTCAGCGTGAGCCTTCGCCGCAGCGCTTGCACGCTCCTTGGTCATCTGGGCACGGATGGCGGTCGCCACGCTTTCCAGCGGCAGTTGCTCCGGCTTGCGGTGCTCCTTGGCGCGCAGGACTACGATGGTTTCCGGATCCAGTTCGATGGCGGTGCTGTTGGCACCCTCATCCAGCACTTCAGGGCTGAAAGCTGCCTGGATCACGGCACGGTTGGCCGTGATGCCTTCGCCACCTTCACGGCCAAACGGCGCCGAGGTGTGCACGGTCAGTTTCAGGTCCGAAGCTGGCTGGGCCAGGTCGGAGGCTTCGAATGCCGCGTCTTCCAGTTGCTTGGTCGCCTCGACGAAGCGCTGCTCCACTTGCTGGGTCTTCAGCTCGCGGGTCAGCTTGTCTTTCAGGCTGGCGAACGATGGCACTTCTGGCGCTTCAACACCCAGCAGCTTGATCAGGTGCCAGCCGAAGCTGGAACGTACCGGTGCCGAGACCTGGTCCTGGTTCAAGCCGTACAGGGCGCTTTCGAACTCAGGATCGTAGACGCCAGGGCCTGCAAAACCCAGGTCGCCGCCGTTGTTGGCCGAGCCCGGATCCTGGGAGAACTCCTTGGCCAGGGCCTCGAAGCTTTCGCCCTTGGCCAGGCGTGCCTGGACTTCGTCGATCTTGGCCTTGGCCTGGGCCTCGGTCACCTTGTCGTTGACTTCGATCAGAATGTGCGCGGCACGACGCTGTTCAGCGAGGTTGGCGGTTTCTTTCTCGTACAGGGCCTGCAGCTCATCGTCGTTGACCGTTACCTGGTCGAAGAACGAAGCCTTCTTCAGCTCCAGGTAGTCGATGACGACCTGGTCCGGGGTCAGGAACTCCTTGGCGTGCTGGTCGTAGTAAGCCTTGACCTCGTCGTCAGTGAGTTTCACTGCGGCCGGGTCGGCCTTGACGCTGACGGTGGCGAAATCACGGGTCTGTTTTTCCAGGCGCGCAAAGTTCAGGACTTCCTGATCGGTGACAAAACCGCTGCCGGCAATGCCTGCACGCAGTTGGCCGATCAGCATTTCCTGGGTCAGCATCTGACGGAATTGCATACGGCTGTAGCCCAGTTGACGGATCACCTGGTCAAAGCGCTCAGCGCTGAACTTGCCGTCTTCCTGGAACTCCGGGGTCTGCAGGATCACTTGGTCCAGTGCAGCTTCCGAGAAGGAGAACTTCGAATCCGCCGCGCCTTGCAGCAGCAGCTTGCGCTCGATCAGGCCCTTGAGGGCCGCTTCGCGCAGCATTTTTTCATCCAGCAAGGACGCGTCGAAGTCCTTGCCCAGTTGTTGCATCAGCTGCCGACGTTGCATGTCGACGGCCTGGCTCAGCTCGTTTTGACTGATTTCTTCACCGTTGACCTTGGCCGCGTCCTGGCTGTTGGTCGTGGCCTGGAAAATGGCCTCGATACCGGTGAAAGCCATCAATACAACGATGAGGCCGATAATGGTCTTGGCAATCCAGCCTTGTGAATTGTCCCTGATATTCTGCAGCATGCGTCCCCCAGAAACGGTTGAACTTCAAAATTAGGCAACCGTGGAGCGTGGGTAGAATCCGGATAGAAGAAAGGCGCATCCGAGGATGCGCCTTCTCGTAACTGGCGGAACGGACGGGTATTGAACCCGCCCCCCGGCGTAGCGACCCGATGGATACTCGGGTCAGTTGCCGCTCCGCTGCCAGGCCAGACCAGCGTCCAGCCCGGATAGGCAAAGGCTTGAACGAAGCTTAGTTAACGGCTTCTTTCAGGGCTTTACCGGCTTTGAAACCTGGTTTCTTGGCAGCAGCGATTTGCAGTGCTTTGCCAGTCTGTGGGTTACGGCCAGTGCGAGCTGGGCGATCGGTCACAGAGAAAGTACCGAAACCTACCAGCACCACGGAGTCGCCGGCCTTGAGAGCGCCAGTGACGGATTCGATTACTGCGTCCAGCGCACGGCCAGCAGCGGCTTTCGGGATATCAGCAGATGCGGCGATAGCATCAATCAGTTCCGACTTGTTCACTCTAAGTCCCCTTATATCTATTGAGTATGATTCTAAGTTTTTTGGTGAAAGCAAAAACCAGTGCTGAATGGCCTACAGACACTTAAGAGCCGCTTTATAACAAGGGCTCTAAAAAGCTGTCAAGGAAGCCACCAGGCTTAAACGTATTAATGCGTGCTAATTCTTTCCTTAGAGTCAGTCTCGCGTTTTTCGTCCTTCGCGACTATCTCCGGAGCCACATCCGGCAAGGGCTCCGGCGCGTATTGCAGCGCAATTTGCAGGACCTCGTCAATCCATTTAACCGGTTTAATCTGCAGATCCTGCTTAATGTTGTCAGGAATTTCCTTCAAGTCGCGAACATTCTCTTCCGGAATGATCACCGTCTTGATGCCACCACGGTGGGCCGCCAGCAACTTTTCCTTCAGGCCACCAATGGCCAATACCTGGCCGCGCAGGGTGATTTCCCCGGTCATGGCGACATCGGCGCGCACCGGGATGCCGGTCAGGGCCGATACCAGGGCCGTGCACATGCCTACGCCAGCGCTGGGGCCGTCTTTGGGGGTAGCCCCTTCCGGCATGTGGATGTGGGTGTCGTGCTTCTCGTGGAAGTCCAGGGGGATCCCCAGGCTGCGGGCGCGGCTGCGCACCACGGTCTGCGCGGCAGTGATGGATTCGACCATCACGTCACCCAGGGAACCGGTCTTGATCAATTGACCTTTGCCAGGGATAACCGCCGCTTCGATGGTCAGCAATTCGCCGCCCACCTGGGTCCACGCCAGGCCAGTCACCTGCCCTACCTGATCCTGCTGCTCGGCCAGGCCGTAGCGGAATTTACGCACACCCAGGAAGTGTTCCAGAGCATCGGCGGTGACCTTCACAGAGAAGCGTTTTTCCAGGGCGTGTTCCTTGACCGCCTTACGGCAGATCTTCGCCAACTGGCGCTCAAGGCCCCGTACACCGGCCTCGCGGGTGTAGTAACGAATGATGTCGCGGATCGACTCGACGTCGAATTCGATCTCGCCCTTCTTCAGGCCATTGGCCGAAATCTGCTTGGGCGCGAGGTATTTGACGGCGATATTGATCTTCTCGTCTTCGGTGTAACCCGGCAGACGAATCACTTCCATCCGGTCCAGCAACGCCGGCGGGATGTTCATGGAGTTGGAGGTGCACAGGAACATTACGTCGGACAGGTCGTAGTCGACTTCCAGGTAATGGTCGTTGAAATTGTGGTTCTGCTCGGGGTCGAGCACTTCGAGCAAGGCCGATGCCGGATCGCCCCGCATGTCGCTGCCCATTTTGTCGATTTCATCGAGCAGGAACAGTGGGTTGCGTACGCCAACCTTTGTCATTTTTTGAATCAATCTTCCCGGCATCGAACCGATGTAAGTCCGGCGATGACCGCGAATTTCCGCTTCATCACGCACACCACCGAGGGCCATGCGCACGAATTTGCGGTTGGTGGCATTGGCGATCGACTCGGCCAGGGAGGTTTTACCCACCCCAGGAGGACCGACCAGGCACAATACCGGGCCACGAATCTTCTTCACACGCTTTTGCACGGCGAGGTATTCGAGGATGCGTTCCTTGACCTCTTCGAGGCCGTAGTGGTCGGCATCGAGGATATCTTCGGCACGCGCCAGGTCCAGGCGTACCTTGGTCTGGGCCTTCCACGGCACCTGCACCAGCCAGTCGATGTAGGAACGAACCACGGTGGCTTCGGCGGACATCGGCGACATTTGCTTGAGTTTGTTCAACTCGGCGGTGGCTTTGGTCAGCGCGTCTTTAGGCAAGCCAGCGGCGTCGATGCGCTTTTTCAGCTCTTCGATCTCGTTGTGGCCTTCTTCGCCGTCGCCGAGCTCTTTCTGAATGGCCTTCATCTGCTCATTCAGGTAGTACTCGCGCTGGCTGCGCTCCATCTGCTTCTTCACGCGACCGCGAATGCGTTTCTCAACCTGCAGCAGGTCGATCTCGGCATCCAGCAGGGCCAAGACGTGCTCGACCCGGGTCGACAGGTCGATGATTTCGAGGATGTCCTGCTTCTGCTCGATCTTCAGCGCCATGTGCGCGGCCATGGTGTCGACCAGGCGGCTTGGCTCATCAATGCTGTTGAGGGAGGACAGGACCTCAGCCGGGACTTTTTTGCCCAGTTGCACGTATTGCTCGAACTGGGACAGCAGGCTGCGTACAAAGACTTCGGATTCACGCTCAGGCGCATCGACTTCGTCGATCAACGCCACTTCTGCACGCAGGTGGCCATCCACCTCCATGAAGCGCTCGACCGCACCGCGCTGCTCGCCCTCGACCAGCACCTTGACGGTGCCATCTGGCAGCTTGAGCAATTGCAGAACGGTAGCAATAGTGCCGACGCGATACAGGGCGTCTTCGCCTGGATCGTCGTCAGCCGGATTTCTCTGGGCCAACAGCAGGATCTGCTTGTCGCCCGTCATCGCGGCCTCGAGGGCTTCGATAGACTTCTCGCGCCCCACGAACAGCGGGATAACCATGTGCGGATACACAACCACATCACGCAATGGCAGGAGAGGCAATTCAATGGTTGTCTTCATGATTTCGCCTCTATGACAGATGAAAGTAAGCTTGAAACCAAGATGGGGGCTGCGTGTAAAAAAAACAAGCTCAATGCTGGCAGTTACACACAGTAAAAATTCCTATGCAAAACAAAGGGGCCCCTAGAGGCCCCTTGTTTGTACCGAAACTGCGAAACGCTTACGCGTCTGGCGCAGCCTTGGCAGCCGGCTCACTGTTTTCGTAGATATACAGTGGCTTGGACTTACCTTCTATAACGCTTTCGTCGATCACCACTTTACTCACCCTCGGACTGCGAGGGGATTTCGTACATGGTGTCGAGCAATACGCCTTCGAGAATCGAACGCAAACCGCGTGCACCGGTCTTGCGCTCCAGTGCCCGCTTGGCCACCGATTTAAGCGCGTCGGCACGGAACTCGAGGTCTACACCTTCCATTTCGAACAGCTTGGCGTATTGCTTGGTCAGGGCGTTTTTCGGCTCGGTGAGGATCTGAATCAGAGCAGCCTCATCCAGCTCGTCCAACGTCGCCAGGACCGGCAGACGGCCAACGAACTCCGGGATCAGACCGAACTTGACCAGATCGTCAGGCTCGACTTCACGCAGGGACTCGCCCACCTTCTTGCCTTCTTCCTTGCTGCGCACTTCTGCACTGAAACCGATGCCGCCACGGGTGGAACGGTTTTGAATAACCTTTTCCAGGCCGGAGAACGCACCGCCACAGATAAACAGGATGTTACGCGTATCAACCTGCAGGAATTCCTGCTGCGGGTGCTTGCGGCCGCCTTGGGGCGGTACGGAAGCGACCGTGCCTTCAATCAGCTTCAGCAGGGCTTGCTGCACGCCTTCACCGGAAACATCCCGGGTGATCGACGGGTTGTCAGACTTGCGCGAAATCTTGTCGATTTCATCGATATAGACAATACCCATCTGGGCCTTCTCTACGTCGTAATCGCACTTCTGCAGCAGTTTCTGAATGATGTTCTCGACATCTTCACCCACGTAACCCGCCTCGGTGAGGGTGGTGGCGTCGGCGATGGTGAAGGGAACGTTCAGCAGGCGAGCGAGGGTTTCTGCAAGCAGGGTTTTACCCGAGCCTGTAGGACCGATCAGCAGGATGTTGCTCTTGCCGAGTTCGACCTCATCACCTTTCTTGTCACGCTGGTTCAAGCGCTTGTAGTGGTTGTACACCGCTACGGCCAGAACCTTCTTTGCACGCTCTTGACCAATCACGTACTGATCAAGGATGCCGCTGATTTCTTTAGGCGAAGGCAATTTATGCGCGCTGCTCTCGGCCTGTGCCTCCTGCACCTCCTCACGGATGATGTCATTGCACAGGTCGACGCACTCGTCGCAGATAAAGACCGAGGGGCCGGCAATCAATTTGCGCACTTCATGCTGGCTTTTGCCACAGAAGGAGCAATAGAGCAGCTTGCCGTTGTCCTCGCCGTTGCGGGTGTCAGTCATTCGTTCGATCCAAATCCGATAGGCTTGCAACACAAGATGAAGGCTTATGCGGGCTTTTTCAAGCCCGCCGGTGGTCGGACATGCCGACCAGGCCTATTTTGAGCTGCTTATATTAAGCGGGGCGCTTGTCGATCACGGCGTCGATCAGCCCGTATTCACGTGCGGCTTCGGCACTCATGAAGTTGTCGCGGTTAGTGTCGCGCTCGATTTCTTCCAGGGTGTGCCCGCTGTGCTTGGCCATCAGCGTGTTGAGGCGCTCACGGATAAACAGGATTTCCTTGGCGTGGATTTCGATGTCCGACGCCTGGCCCTGGAAACCGCCCAGTGGCTGGTGAATCATCACACGCGAGTTAGGCAGGCAGAAACGCTTGCCTTCAGCACCGGCTGTCAGCAGGAATGCACCCATGCTGCAGGCCTGGCCAATGCAAGTGGTGGACACGTTCGGCTTGATGAACTGCATGGTGTCGTAGATCGACATGCCGGCTGTCACCGAACCGCCTGGGGAGTTGATGTAAAGATGGATGTCCTTGTCCGGGTTTTCCGCTTCAAGGAACAGCAGTTGCGCACAGATCAGGTTGGCCATGTAGTCCTCTACCGGACCAACCAGAAAGATCACTCGCTCCTTGAGCAGGCGCGAATAGATGTCGTAGGCGCGTTCGCCACGAGCAGATTGCTCGACAACCATCGGGACCAGGCCGCCTGCGGCCTGGATATCAGAGTTCTGCTGAATATACGAATTACGGAACATGCTCTGCAGTTACTCCCAAATAGTCATGTCTTGAATACGCATAAGCCAGCGCGAGGCTGGCTTATGGGTGTATTTTCAAACGAGTTGGACAATCAGTCGGCTTGTGCTGCTTCTGCCGGCTTGACTGCTTCTTCGTAAGAGACCGCTTTGTCGGTCACCTTAGCCTTCTGCAGAACAGTATCCACAACTTGTTCTTCCAGCACAACCGAACGGACTTCGTTCAGCTGCTGGTCATTCTTGTAGTACCAAGCCACGACCTGCTCAGGCTCCTGGTAGGCCGAAGCCATTTCCTGGATCATTTCGCGAACGCGGTCTTCGTCTGGCTTGAGGTCGAACTGCTTGACCACTTCAGCCACGATCAGACCCAGCACAACGCGGCGCTTGGCTTGCTCTTCGAACAGCTCGGCCGGCAGTTGATCAGGCTTGATGTTGCCACCAAACTGCTGAACAGCTTGTACGCGCAGGCGATCCACTTCGTTGGACAGCAGGGCCTTAGGCACTTCGATCGGGTTGGAGGCCAGCAGACCGTCCATAACCTGGTTCTTGACCTTGGACTTGATGGCCTGGCGCAGCTCACGCTCCATGTTCTTGCGAACTTCGGCGCGGAAACCTTCGATACCGGTTTCCTTGATACCGAACTGGGCGAAGAACTCTTCGTTCAGTTCTGGCAGCTTAGGCTCGGAAACACTGTTGACGGTCACAGTGAACTCGGCGGCTTTGCCAGCCAGGTCCAGGTTCTGGTAGTCAGCAGGGAAAGTCAGGTTCAGAACGCGCTCTTCGCCGGCTTTAGCGCCAACCAGACCGTCTTCGAAACCCGGGATCATGCGGTTGGAGCCCAGTACCAACTGGGTGCCCTTGGCCGAGCCGCCAGCGAACACTTCGCCGTCAACCTTGCCCACGAAGTCGATGTTCAACTGGTCTTCGTTCTGGGCAGCGCGATCGGCCACTTCAAAACGGGTGTTCTGCTTGCGCAGGATTTCCAGCATGTTGTCCAGGTCGGCATCGGCCACTTCGGCGCTCAGGCGCTCGATTTCGATACCTTCGAAGCCAGCAACGGTGAACTCCGGGAACACTTCGAATACAGCAACGTATTCCAGGTCCTTGCCAGCTTCCAGGGACTTAGGCTCGATGGAAGGCGAGCCAGCCGGGTTCAGCTTTTGCTCGACAACCGCTTCGTAGAAGGAAGCCTGGATCACGTCACCGACAGCATCTTGACGTGCATCAGCACCAAAACGGCGCTTGATTTCGCTCATCGGCACTTTGCCTGGACGGAAACCAGCGATCTTGGCCTTCTGGGCAGTCTGCTGCAGACGCTTGTTGACCGCGGTCTCGATGCGCTCTGCCGGCACGGTGATGCTCATGCGGCGCTCGAGAGCAGTAGTATTTTCAACAGAAACTTGCATGGATATTCCTCGTTGCACAGACGTTAGCCGGCCGTTTCCGACCCAAGAATCAAGGGCATGCATTCTAGTGGGTCAAACTCAAGAAGTCACCCTACTGAAAACGGGTAAAAAAACAGCAGGCAATTTACAGGTACGAATGCACGAATGCTCCTCGCCCCAGTGACAAATACAGCCAATCACGCCAGGGCTCTGTGCCAACCCTTCTATATATAGAAGCAGCCAGCGACCATCTCCCTGACAGCCGGCCTTGCACGCAAGGCCGACGGGTAGTTCGGCATCATCGAGAAACAAAAATACGACGAAGCGCCCTACCCCTGCGACCCAGTACCTGCAGCCGCCGAATACGCAAACCGCTAAAACAAAAAAGGCGCCAGACTGTTAAATCTGGCGCCTTTCGGAATATGGGGTGGACGAAGGGGATCGAACCCTCGACAACGGGAGTCACAATCCCGTGCTCTACCAACTGAGCTACGCCCACCATATTGCGTGACAAAGAAGCCAATTGCCTTCTCTGTTAAGCCCCAACCTAGCCCATGGCAAGGGTGACGCTGTATTTGGTGCGGATGAAGAGACTCGAACTCTTACGCCTCGCGGCGCTGGAACCTAAATCCAGTGTGTCTACCAATTCCACCACATCCGCGGCTTGAAACTTTTAAAACAAAGGCGCCAGACCGTTAAATCTGGCGCCTTTTGAAATATGGGGTGGACGAAGGGGATCGAACCCTCGACAACGGGAGTCACAATCCCGTGCTCTACCAACTGAGCTACGCCCACCATCTTGCGCTACTTGTGCCAAAGCTGCCTAATGGCGCACCCGGCAGGACTCGAACCTGCGACCATCCGCTTAGAAGGCGGATGCTCTATCCAGCTGAGCTACGGGCGCCTGATTAATCTGTACTCTTGGAGGACTACAAACTAAATGCTTCCAGCCTCACACAATCAAACAGCTATTGCGCTCGACCTTCTTAACCAGTGCTAGGCTGTGCCCGACAAGTGCGACGAATAGTATAGACGCCCCCAGGGGCCGTCAAATCTTTTTTGAAAAAAATTCATTTTATTTAAGGGGTTAGGGGAATTTGCAGACCAAGCGCCTTTGCCCTCACGTCCTGGCGTGCGAGAATGCGCGCACTTTTCCTCCCCCTCTCGATGGTTAATCACGCGTAATGACTGCACAACTTATCGACGGCAAATCAATCGCCGCCAGCCTGCGCCAGCAGATCGCCAAACGTGTCGCCGAGCGTCGCCAGCTTGGCCTGCGCACGCCGGGGCTCGCGGTGATCCTGGTCGGCAGCGATCCTGCCTCCCAGGTTTATGTCTCGCACAAGCGTAAAGACTGTGAAGAGGTCGGCTTTATTTCCAAGGCCTACGACTTGCCTTCCGACACCACACAGCAGGCCCTCACCGACCTGATCGACGGCCTCAACGACGATCCGGACATCGACGGCATCCTGCTGCAATTGCCGCTGCCGGAGCATCTGGATGCTTCCCTGCTGCTGGAGCGCATCCGCCCCGACAAAGACGTCGACGGTTTCCACCCCTATAACGTCGGTCGCCTGGCCCAGCGTATTCCACTGCTGCGCCCCTGCACGCCGAAGGGCATCATGACCCTGCTGGAAAGCACCGGCGTCGACCTGTACGGCCTGGACGCCGTGATCGTCGGCGCGTCCAACATTGTTGGTCGCCCAATGGCCATGGAACTGCTGCTGGCCGGCTGCACCGTGACCGTGACCCACCGCTTCACCAAGGATCTGGCGGGCCATGTCGGCCGTGCCGACCTGGTGGTAGTCGCCGCCGGCAAGCCGGGCCTGGTCAAGGGTGAGTGGATCAAGGAAGGCGCCATCGTGATCGACGTGGGCATCAACCGTCAGGACGACGGCAAGCTGGTGGGCGACGTGGTGTATGAAACCGCCCTGCCCCGTGCTGGCTGGATTACCCCGGTGCCGGGTGGTGTTGGCCCGATGACCCGTGCCTGCCTGCTGGAAAACACGCTGTACGCGGCCGAAACCCTGCACAGCTGATCACCTGCAGCGCCAAAAGAGCCCCGTCTTGACCCAAGGCTGTTCACAGGTCACGCCGGGCCTCCTGAAAAATCCGCTGCCAGCTGTCTGGCAGCGGATTTTTTTATTCCCGCTCGACAGAACAGTGCGCCGCGGCTTTCTGAAAGTGATGCCTGCGCACTTAAAAGCAACGCCAATCAGCAGTGCAATCCCCAAACCCCATAACCCTATGATGGTCAGTGGCATCTGCGGCTTCACCGATCAACAACGTAGTACCCCTACGCACAGTAATAAATGGGTGGCCCAACGAATCGTTTTACCGTTCATCTTCGTCCCTGATTTCAACGACTCCTACTCGACGCACCGCTGACAAAAAGCCCCTCTCAAAGGCCCTGAGGCTTTTGTATCAGTCCTACATGCCCAGGGCTGACAGAAGCGTTTTTGCCATATCTGCGCGCCAATGCGCTTTGCGCTACAACCCTAACCAATCATCGGCTTACAGCCTTTATTTAAAGGCTCTCTATCAGTTTCTGATCCATACTAATAATATGTAACGTCATTTTTCATATAGCCGGTCACACCCGGTGTTTTTCTACCTTTTAGCGAGTTCATCCGCGTGAATATTCGTCTTTCTCTTGTCAGCCTGTTCTTCGCATTCGCAGGCACTGTCGCCAACGCCAGCGAAACCACCCTGGCCCCACGGGACACCTCGCAACTGCACATCGCTTCGGGCAGCGCGATGTTGGTGGACCTGCAAACCAACAAGGTGATCTACGCCAGCAACCCCGACGTAGTGGTGCCGATTGCTTCCGTCACCAAATTGATGACCGGCATGGTGGTGCTGGACGCCAAGCAGAATATGGACGAGTACATCTCCATCAACATCAGCGACACCCCGGAAATGAAAGGGGTGTTCTCGCGGGTCAAGCTCAACAGCGAGATGCCGCGCAAGGAGATGTTGCTGATTACCCTGATGTCCTCGGAAAACCGCGCCGCCGCCAGCCTGGCCCATCACTATCCGGGCGGCTATGCCGCGTTTATTGCCGCGATGAACGCCAAGGCCAAGGCCTTGGGCATGAACAGCACGCGCTATGTCGAGCCGACCGGTCTGTCGATCCATAACGTGTCTACCGCCCGCGACTTGAGCAAGCTGGTGCAGGCCGCGCGCAAGTACCCGATGCTCACGCAATTGAGCACCACCAAGGAAAAAACCGTGTCGTTCCGCAAGCCCAACTACACCCTGGGCTTTTCCAACACCGATCACCTGGTCAACCGTGCCAACTGGGATATCAAGCTGACCAAGACCGGCTTCACCAACCAGGCCGGCCACTGCCTGGTGCTGGTGACCAGCATGGGCAATCGCCCGGTGTCGCTGGTGATCCTCGATGCCTTCGGCAAGTTCACACACTTTGCCGATGCCAGCCGCATCCGCAAGTGGATTGAAACCGGCAAGAGCGGCTCGGTGCCGGACGTGGCCCTGCAATACAAGGCCGACAAGAACCTCAAGGCCCGCCAGACCGGGGTTGCCCAGTCCCACTGAGGCACGGTTGACAGGCACAAAAAACGGCGCCCTAGGGCGCCGTTTGCATTATGGCTGCTTCGGCCTTTCGGCCATCACCTTGAGTGCCTGGGCGGCCGCCTGTTCCTGGCCGGCCTGGGCCGTGGCGTTGGCGGCCTGCTGCCACCTACCCGCATCCAGGTTGGCCGGCAACTGGCTTGGCCGCTGGACCAGCACCGCCCACTGGCCGGCGCTTTTCCAGGCGGACTCGAAGTCGCTGAACGCCACTGGGCGTCTCCGGTCCCTGGCAACTCGCAACACCACCGTACTGTTTTGCTGATTAAACCCCACCAGCACCGCATAACGCGGCTCGGCCCATAGCGTCGAGCCCTCGGTAATCCGCACCATCACCGGGTAGCCCGCCGCTACCTGCGCCAACAGCGCGGTCAGCTTGGGGTCCAGCGGATACACCAGCATCCCGTACTCACGCGCCAGTACCTGCATATTGCGCTCAAGGTCGGCTTCCCCGCCCGGCAAGTGCAATGGCTTATCCAGCAAGCCCGGTGTAATCACAATGCCTTGTTGCGACAGCATGCTAGCCAAAGCGGCCGGACCACCCTGATAGGTGTCACCGCGAAACGCCGGCACCCCGTTGAGCTCTACGCGCTCGGGCAAACCGCGGAGGTTCGAGGGAGTGGGATGCCCCGCACACGCGGCCAAGCCGAGGACGCAGGCAGCCACCAACAAGGATGTTTTGAGGTTCGACCGTAAACGCAACTTCTTCACTCTCTTGATCATCAGCGGGCTGGGGCGTTGATCATAGGGCGCCCGGGGACGCGGGTATAGCCTTGGGCCACAGTAAAAAGCCCGGCATAGAGCAAACAAGTTGGATGTACACGACCATTGGTCAATAGCACGCACCGGGAGGCAGCTAGACTGTCCATTGCAAAGACAGTGAGTGCCCTGCACAGGGCAAAAGGAGGCACTTATGAGCCTGACAACCACGATTTTCATGCTGGTGCTTGGCTGGCTGGCCGTCGCCGGCGCCATGTTGTGGGGGGTCTTGCGCGTGACCCGCCGGCACCATCATCCACAACCCAAACCCGCTGCACACGCCAAGAGCCACAAGCCAGTCGCGCATCACGCCTGAGCCCAGCCAGGAGCCGGCAGGCAGCCGGCCCCTACAGATCTAGGCCAGCTGTTTGCGAGCGACCGCAACTGACGCTGCCAGCATCGCCCGCAGTAACACCGCGCACCCCGCCGCCAGGTCATCCGGTGCCGCATTTTCGATCTCGTTATGGCTGATCCCGCCTTCACAGGGCACAAATATCATCCCCGCCGGCCCCAGTTCAGCGACGAAGATCGCGTCGTGCCCGGCGCCACTGACGATATCCATGTTCGACAACCCCAGGCCATTGGCCGCCTCACGCACTGCATCGACACAGCCCTCATCGAAATACAGCGGTGGGAAATCGGCGGTGGGCACCATTTCGAAGGTCAGGCCGTGCTTGGCGCAGGTGTCGTCGATCACCTGGCGCACCTGGGCAATCATCGAATCCAGGCTCGCCGGTTCCAGGTGGCGGAAGTCGAGGGTCATGCGCACTTCGCCGGGGATCACATTGCGCGAGCCCGGGTAGGCTTGCAGGCAACCCACGGTGCCACAGGCATGGGGGCTGATGGCCGAGGGCTGCGGCGTTGACCGCAGCCACCACTGCCGAAGCGCCGACCAGAGCGTCCTTGCGCAGATGCATCGGCGTCGGCCCGGCATGAGCCTCAACGCCGCGCAGGGTCAGGTCGAACCATTTCTGGCCAAGCGCCCCCAGCACCACGGATGGTTTTGCGTTCGTCTTCCAGGATCGGCCCCTGTTCGATATGGGCTTCGAAATAGGCCCCCACCTTATGCCCGCTGACCGGCCGGGTGCCCGCATAGCCAATCGCATTCAGTGCATCGCCCACCGTGACGCCCTCGGCGTCGGTCTTGGCCAGGGTGTCTGCCAGGGTGAATTTCTCGGCGAACACCCCGGAGCCCATCATGCACGGTGGGAAGCGCGAGCCTTCTTCGTTGGTCCACACCACCACCTCCAGCGGCGCCTCGGTTTCGATCTTCAGGTCATTGAGCGTGCGCAACACCTCCACACCCGCCAGTACACCGAAGCAACCATCGAACTTGCCGCCAGTGGGTTGGGTGTCGATATGGCTGCCGGTCATCACCGGCGCCAGCGCCGGGTTGCGCCCCGGACGACGGGCGAAAATATTGCCCACCCCATCGACGGTCACAGTGCACCCCGCCTCCTCGCACCACTGCACAAACAGATCCCGGGCCTGACGATCAAGGTCGGTCAGGGCCAGGCGACACACACCGCCTTTGGGGGTAGCGCCAAGCTTGGCGAGGTCCATCAACGACTGCCACAGGCGGTCGCGGTTGATGTGCTGATGGGTGGATTGCAGAACGTCGATGGCAGCGTTCATGGGGATCTCCTCAGGCAATATTATTGTTTGAGTCGGCGCGATATCCGTGGGGGCTGGCTTGCCTGGGATGGCGGCGGGTCAGTTACCACCGCTATCGCAGGCAAGCCAGCTCCCACATTGACCGCATTTACGACGGGAATTTAGCGGCGATAGGGCTGGTTTTGCGCTTGCTGCACAGCCCGTAATACAACACCCCGCCCAATGCCGATCCGGTAAACCAGCCGTAGCTGTAGAACCAGCTGAAGGCATCGCTGCCCAACGACAGCAAGGTCAGCACCACCGGCACACCGAAAGCGATAAAACCCGCCACGTTCCAGGCCGGGTACACGTCATCGCGGTACAGCCCCGCCAGGTCAAGTTGCTGGCGACGGATCAGGAAATAGTCCACCACCATGATCCCGGCAATCGGCCCCAACAGGCTCGAATAACCCAGCAACCAATTGGAATACACGGTTTCCAGGCTGACATCGGACACGATCAGGCCGAGCTTTTTCAGCAGTTCGTGGGCCATCAACGCCAGCCCCACCAGGCCGGTGAGTATCACGGCGGTGGTGCGGTTGATCAGCTTGGGCGCGATGTTCTGGAAGTCGTTGGTGGGCGAGACAATATTGGCCGCCGTGTTGGTCGACAGCGTGGCAATGATGATCAGCGCCATCGCCACCGCGACCCACACCGGGCTCTGGATGTGCCCGATCAGGGTCACCGGGTCGGAGACGCTGACCCCCACCAGTTTCACCGAGGCGGCGGTCATGATCACACCCAGGGCGGCGAACAGGAACATGGTCAGCGGCAGGCCGAAAATCTGCCCCAGGATCTGGTCCTTCTGGCTTTTGGCATAACGGCTGAAGTCAGGAATATTCAGGGACAAGGTGGCCCAGAACCCGACCATCGCGGTCAGCCCGGCCATAAAGTACCCCGTCAGGCTCGCCCCTTCGGGCCGCTTGGGCGGGATCGCCATCAACTCGCTGAGCGACACATTGGGCAACGCCCACACCAGCAGGCCGATACCCACGGCCACCAGCAGCGGTGCCGACAGGGTTTCCAGCCATTTGATCGACTCGGCACCGCGCAGCACCACCCACAGGTTCAGCACCCAGAAGATCATGAAGCCGATCACCTCACCGGTGCCGCCCAGGCTCTTCCAGCCCTCGAAGATCGAGCCGAGGAACAAGTGAATCGCCAGCCCGCCGAACATCGTCTGGATACCGAACCAGCCGCAGGCCACCAGCGCTCGGATCAGACACGGCACATTGGAACCAAGGATGCCGAAGGATGAACGCAGCAGCACCGGGAACGGAATGCCGTACTTGGTGCCCGGAAAGGCATTCAGCGTCAGGGGCACCAGCACCACGATATTGGCCAGCAGGATCGCCACCAGCGCCTCGCCCACCGACAAGCCGAAGTACGCGGTAAGCACCCCGCCGAGGGTATAGGTCGGCACACAGATCGACATGCCGACCCACAGCGCGGTGATGTGCCACTTGTTCCAGGTTCGTTCGTGCACCTTGGTCGGTGCCATATCGTGGTTGTAACGGGGGCTGTCGAGGACGTCGCTGCCGGCGTCGAGTTCATACAGGCCGTCGCGTTCTATGACTTGCGATCTGTTCTGTTGCATGGCCGCTCCACGGTTTTTTTGAATTATTGTTGCTCATCCGGCGTTCAACGCTGGATGGCCGCAGTCCCGCATGGACAACATGACATCACGGACCCGGCCAACCGGCAGCGCACTCAATTACCGTGCCGCACATCGTCACCGCATCCGTACCGCTTATATAACTGGCTGATGTTTATCAGCTTTATTTTGTTTACCGAAAAGTCCCACGGCACTTTCAACGTTACTCAGGCCAAATAACGCAGAAGTTGTCCGAACAATCAGGACTCAATCTGGTGCAACACAATTATTTTTATTACTGCCTGCCGTCAAGAGGCAACTCTCAAGCGTCTGATTTGCAATAGGAAATGTTGCTCATATTGGGAACCTGTCAAGTGCGTCAAAATGGTGAGAGGTCGCTACATTTTGGTGATTTTCAGTTTTTATCCTTATAAATCAACTAGTTATTACTAATATATACTTATAAAAAATAATCTTGATCATTCGAAAAACTCGGGCTAGTTTCTATTCCTGTCACCGATGACAAGAATAGATTCTGTACGGTGAGCAGAACTACAACACTTAGAACTGGCATAAGCCGGTCAAGCCCCTGAGGAACTCGGCATGTCTCTGTTGATCCGCGGCGCCACCGTTGTTACCCATGATGAAAGTTATCCAGCCGATGTCTTGTGCGCAGACGGTCTAATCCGCGCTATTGGCACTGATCTGGAGGTGCCCGCCGGCACCGAGATACTCGATGGCAGCGGCCAATACCTGATGCCCGGCGGTATCGACCCCCATACCCACATGCAACTGCCCTTCATGGGCACCGTGGCCAGCGAGGACTTCTTCAGCGGTACGGCAGCAGGCCTGGCGGGCGGGACCACGTCGATCATCGACTTCGTGATTCCCAACCCGCAGCAGTCGTTGCTGGAGGCCTTCCATCAGTGGCGCGGCTGGGCCGAGAAGTCGGCGGCCGACTACGGGTTTCATGTCGCGATTACCTGGTGGAGCGAACAGGTGCGCGAGGAAATGGCCGAGCTGGTAAGCCACCACGGCATCAACAGCTTCAAGCACTTCATGGCCTACAAGAACGCGATCATGGCCGCCGACGACACCCTGGTCGCCAGCTTCGAACGCTGCCTGGAACTGGGCGCAGTGCCCACCGTGCATGCAGAGAACGGCGAGCTGGTGTATCACCTGCAACGCAAGCTGATGGCCCAGGGCATCACCGGGCCCGAAGCCCATCCGCTGTCGCGCCCTTCACAAGTGGAAGGCGAAGCGGCCAGCCGGGCGATCCGGATTGCCGAAACCATCGGCACGCCGCTGTACCTGGTGCATGTTTCGACCCAGGAAGCCCTCGACGAAATCACCTACGCCCGCGCCAAGGGCCAGGCGGTCTACGGCGAGGTCCTGGCCGGGCACCTGCTGCTGGACGACAGCGTGTACCAGCATCCCGACTGGCAAACCGCAGCGGGCTACGTGATGAGCCCGCCCTTCCGCCCCCGCGGGCATCAAGACGCACTGTGGCGCGGCCTGCAATCGGGCAACCTGCACACCACCGCGACCGACCACTGCTGCTTCTGCGCCGACCAAAAGGCCGCCGGGCGTGACGACTTCAGCAAGATCCCCAACGGCACCGCCGGCATCGAAGACCGCATGGCGTTGCTGTGGGACGAAGGCGTCAACAGCGGGCGCCTGTCGATGCAGGAGTTTGTCGCATTGACCTCCACCAACACCGCAAAAATCTTCAACCTCTACCCACGCAAGGGGGCGATCCGCGTCGGTGCCGATGCCGACCTGGTGCTGTGGGATCCCCAGGGCACACGGACCATCTCGGCCAAGACCCACCACCAGCGGGTGGACTTCAATATCTTCGAAGGCAAGACCGTACGTGGCGTACCCAGCCACACCATCAGCCAGGGCAAGCTGGTGTGGGTCGATGGCGACCTGCGCGCCGAGCGTGGTGCCGGGCGCTATGTCGAACGGCCGGCGTATCCGGCGGTGTTCGAGCAGCTGCGCAAGCGGGCCGAGCATTCCAGGCCAGTCGCGATAAACCGCTGAAATCGCCACTCGCAGGCAAGCCAGCTGCCCCCCGTTGATAGGTGAACCCGATCAAATGTGGGAGCAGGCTTGCCCGCGATGAGGCCAGTGCAAACAACAAAAAACCAATGCCCGCCAGAGGCAAAAAAACCGTGAGGCCCTTACCGTGATCCAGACCCTGAACCACCTCCCCCACCCCAACGAAGATGGGGCGACCCTCGCCAGCCATTTCACCGACCTGGCACCGCCCCTCAATGCCCGCCAGGCCCACCTGGAAGCCTCGCGCTGCCTGTATTGCTACGACGCGCCGTGCGTCAACGCGTGCCCCAGCGAGATCGACATCCCCTCGTTCATTCGCAATATCCACACCGACAACGTCCAGGGCGCGGCGCAGAAGATTCTCTCGGCCAATATCCTCGGCGGCAGTTGCGCCCGGGTCTGCCCGACAGAAATCCTCTGCCAGCAGGCCTGTGTGCGCAACCACAGCGACGAATGCGCCCCGGTGCTGATCGGCCTGTTGCAACGCTATGCCATCGACAACGCGCACTTTGAGCAACACCCGTTCCAGCGCGCCGCCCCTACCGGCAAGCGCATCGCGGTGGTCGGTGCCGGGCCTGCGGGGCTGTCCTGTGCCCATCGCAGTGCCTTGCATGGGCATGACGTGGTGATTTTCGAAGCCCGGGAAAAGGCCGGCGGCCTCAATGAATACGGAATCGCCAAGTACAAACTGGTGGATGACTTCGCCCAGCAGGAGCTGGATTTTCTCTTGCAGATCGGCGGCATCGAAATCCGCCACGGCCAGCGCCTGGGCGACAACCTGAACCTGAGCGACCTGCACCAGCAATTCGACGCGGTATTCCTCGGCCTGGGCCTGGCCGCCAGCAAACACCTGGGCCTGCCCCACGAAGACGCCCCCGGCCTGCTCGCCGCCACCGACTACATCCGTGAGCTGCGCCAGGCCGACGACCTCAGCCAACTGCCCCTGGCCGACCGCTGCATCGTGCTCGGTGCCGGCAATACCGCCATCGACATGGCCGTACAAATGGCTCGCCTGGGCGCGCGGGACGTCAACCTGGTATATCGCCGTGGCCTTGCCGACATGGGCGCCACCGACCATGAACAGGAGATCGCCAAGGCCAACCAGGTCCGCCTGCTGACCTGGGCCCAACCCGACACCGTGCTGCTGGACGACCACGGCCAGGTACGCGGTATGCGCTTTGCCCGCACGCGCCTGGAAAACGGCCGGCTGCACACCACCGGCGAAACCTTCGAGCTGGCGGCCGATGCGATCTTCAAGGCCATCGGCCAAGGCTTCGACGAGCAGGCCCTGCACGATCCCCTGGCCCAGCAACTGCAACGCCAGGGTGAACGGATCTTTGTCGATGCGCAGCTGCAAACCAGCATCCCCGGCGTGTATGCCGGCGGCGATTGCGTCAGCCTCGGGCAAGACCTCACCGTCCAGGCCGTGCAACACGGCAAGCTGGCCGCCGAGGCCATGCACGCTCAACTCATGCTCAACGTGGAGGCTGCGTAAATGGCCGATCTCTCGATTGTCTTCGCCGGTATCAAAGCCCCCAACCCGTTCTGGCTGGCCTCTGCGCCACCCACCGACAAAGCCTACAACGTGGTCCGCGCCTTCGAGGCCGGCTGGGGTGGCGTGGTCTGGAAAACCCTGGGTGAGGACCCGGCGGCCGTCAACGTCTCGTCCCGTTATTCGGCGCACTTTGGCGCCAACCGCGAAGTGCTGGGTATCAACAATATCGAGCTGATTACCGACCGTTCCCTGGAGATCAACCTACGGGAAATCACCCAGGTGAAAAAGGACTGGCCGGACCGCGCACTGATTGTGTCGTTGATGGTGCCGTGCGTCGAAGAGTCATGGAAAAACATTCTGCCCCTGGTGGAAGCCACCGGTTGCGATGGCATCGAACTGAACTTCGGCTGCCCCCACGGCATGCCGGAACGGGGCATGGGTGCGGCCGTGGGCCAGGTGCCGGAGTACGTGGAACAGGTGACACGCTGGTGCAAGACCTACTGTTCGCTGCCGGTGATCGTCAAGCTCACGCCCAACATCACCGATATTCGCGTGGCCGCCCGTGCCGCGTATCGCGGGGGCGCCGATGCGGTGTCGCTGATCAATACCATCAACTCCATCACCAGCGTCGACCTGGAACGCATGGTCGCCCTGCCGATCGTCGGTACCCAAAGTACCCACGGCGGCTACTGCGGCTCGGCGGTGAAGCCGATTGCCTTGAACATGGTCGCCGAAATTGCCCGTGATCCCCAGACCCAGGGCCTACCGATCTGTGGGATCGGCGGCATCGGCAACTGGCGCGATGCCGCAGAATTCGTCGCCCTGGGCTGCGGTGCAGTGCAGGTGTGCACGGCGGCGATGCTGCATGGTTTTCGGATTGTCGACGAGATGAAAGATGGCTTGTCGCGGTGGATGGACAGCCAGGGCTACAGCAGCCTGCAGGATTTTTCCGGGCGCGCGGTGGGCAACACCACGGACTGGAAGTACCTGGACATCAACTACCAGGTCATCGCCAAGATTGACCAGGCCGCGTGCATCGGCTGCGGGCGTTGCCATATTGCCTGTGAAGACACCTCGCACCAGGCGATTGCCAGCCTCAAGCAGGCCGATGGCACCCACGTGTACCAAGTGATCGACGACGAATGCGTGGGCTGCAACCTGTGCCAGATCACCTGCCCGGTGGCGGATTGCATCGAGATGGTGCCGATGGACACTGGCAAGCCGTTTCTCAACTGGACCCAGGATCCGAGGAACCCCTATCGGGAGGCGGTGTAACCGTTTAAATCGCTATCGCAGGCAAGCCAGCTTCCACATTTCAATGGTGTAAATCCAATCCAATGTGGGAGCTGGCTTGCCTGCGATGAGGCCCTCAACCTCTCCCCAAAGCTCAGGGCTCCAAGCCAATCCCCCGCAAAATCACACTGGTCACCGTCTGCACCGCCCGTTCGAACTGCATATCCGACAGCGCCTGATGGTCGTTGAGGATCATCACCTGGTGATCGAAGTCGGCATAGTGCTGGGTCGAGGCCCAGATCATATACAGCAGGCTCGACGGCTCCACCGCGAGGATGCGCTTGTCTTCCACCCATTGGCGGATCTTCGCTTCCTTCATCTTGGCCCAATCGTAGAGGCTCGCATCCAGCGCTTCGCCGAGGGTCGGCGCGCCGTGGATGATTTCATTGGCCCAGACTTTCGAACCATAGGGGCGGCTGCGCGAGTGCTGCATCTTCGCCCGGATGTAGCTGCTGAGCACCACCCGTGGGTCATCGAACATTTCGAAGCACAGCGCATCCTGCTTCCACACTTCCAGCAGGTCGAACAACACTGCGCTGTACAACTCGCTCTTGGTGCTGAAGTAGTAATGCAGGTTGGAACGCGGCAGTTGCGCCTGTTCGGCAATGTCGGCCATGGCGGTGCTGCCATAGCCTTTTTCGGCGAAGACCTTTTCAGCGGCCAGCAGAATCTTTTCGACGTTGACCCGACGGATACCGATCTTGTGATTGCCCATAGGGGCTCCCTGACAACGACATGCCTGGAAGACTACCATCCGCTCTAGATCGGGGCGACAGCCTGAGTGGAAACTTCGTACACTGCCCGCTCCTCCCCTTGATAGGTAGTGCACGATGTTGATCAAGAACACGTTGATGACGGTTGCCTTGCTGACCTCTCTGCTGGGCGCCCAGGCGGCCTTGGCCCACGCCCACCTGAAAAGCACCACGCCGGCGGCCGACAGCACCGTCACGGCCCCCGCCGACCTGCGCCTGGTGTTTTCCGAAGGCGTCGAAGCCACGTTCACCAAGGTGTCCCTGAGCAGGGACGGCACCGAAGTGGCGGTCAAGGGCCTGGAAACCCCGGACAAAGACAAGAAAACCCTGGTGGTGACCCCGGCCGCCCCGTTGGCTGCCGGCACCTACAAGGTCGAGTGGCACGCCATCTCGGTCGATACCCACAAGAGCGCAGGCAGCTACAGCTTCAAGGTCGGCCAATAACCCATGGCAACCCTGCTGGTGCTGTGCCGTTTCCTGCACTTTATGGCGGTGCTGCTGATGTTCGGGGCCAGTGTGTTCCGGCCCTTGCTCCTGGGCACCAAGCCCCAGCCGGCAGTGGACCGGCAACTGGCGCGCCTCACCGGGCCACTGGCCTGGCTGGCCCTGGGCAGCGGCGTGGCGTGGCTGCTGTTGATCAGTGCCAGCATGGCCGGCAGCGACTTGCTGGCGCTGGACCTTGCAACGGTGCAATTGGTGCTGGGCAAGACTTTTTTCGGCCAGGTCTGGAGCGTGCACCTGCTGTTGAATGGCCTGTTGGTGCTGAGCCTGCTGACACGTTGCAACCGCGCGCGCCTGCCCCTGACGACGCTGCTCCTGGCAACCCTGGCCCCCGTGGGCCATGGCGCCATGCTCAGTGGCCTTAGCGGCCAATTGCTGATCCTCAACCAGGCGGTGCACCTGCTCTGCGTCGGTGCGTGGCTCGGTGGGTTGCTGTTGTTGGTCCTGCTCCTGCGCCAAACGCAGCACACGCCCCTGGAAGAGATTCTGCAGCGCTTCAGTGGCGTCGGTTACGGGCTGGTGGCGGGTTTGCTGGTCACCGGGCTGATCAATATCCGCGTGCTCACCGGGCAATTCTGGCCTACCCCGCTGTTCAGCGGGTTTGCCTTGATCCTGTTGATCAAGGCGCTGCTGGTGGCGGGCATGCTCGGCCTGGCAGTGCTGAACCGGCTACGGACCCAGGATTGCCAGCAGCGACGTGGCCAATTGCAGGCCAGCGTGTTGCTGGAATGGCTGTTGGGCGCGGCGGCGGTGGCGGCCGTTTCCCTATTGGGCACCCTGCCACCGATGCTGTAGGAGCATCATCCAGTTCAAGGCGGACTGTTCTTCAAGCGCCCCGCCGTGTCGATACTCACCACCACCGACAGCCCCGGTCGCAGGCGTTCGCTTTGCTCCTGATCGGGGTCCACCGTGATCCGCACCGGCACGCGCTGGGCGATCTTGACGAAGTTGCCGGTGGCGTTATCGGCCTGCAACAGGCTGAACTCAGACCCCGTCGCCGGCGAAATACGCTGCACCGTGCCATGAAACTTGCGGTGGTCCAGGGCATCCACGGTAAACGTCACCGGCTGGCCCACCTGCACGTTGTCCATCTGGGTTTCTTTCATATTGGCGATCACCCACAACTGGTTCGGCACCAGTGCCATCAACTGCGCGCCGGAGTTGACGTAAGCCCCCAGGCGCACGCCAATCTGCCCCAGTTGACCGTCCCGGGGGGCCAGGACGCGGGTGTTCGACAGGTCGATCCGCGCCAGCTCGACCGCCGCATCGGCACTGGCCACCGCCGCTTCCAGGGAGCCGCGATTGACGATTACCGTCTGCAGGTCCTGGCGGGCGATTTCCAGGCTGGCCTGGGCCTGGGCCACAGCGGCGATGGTTTGCGCGTTGGCGGCGCGGGTCACGTCCAGTTCGCGGCGCGACACCGAGCCGTCGCTGATCAGCTCTTCGTTGCGACGCAGGTCCGCAGTACTTTTACGCGCCTGGGCCTGACTGTCGGCCAGGGCGGCCTGGCGCAGCTTGATGGTCGCCTCGGCACTGTTGCGCTGTTGCACCACGTTGGCCAGGGCGGCCTGCTGCACCGCCAGTTGCGCCTGGGCCTGGTCCAGGCGTTGCTTGTAGATGCGGTCGTCGAGGCGTACCAGCAAATCCCCGGCCTTGACGTGCTGGAAGTCCTGCACCGGCACCTCGAACACATAACCGCCCAATTGTGGGCTGATGATCGTCACCTGGCCGCGTACCAGAGCGTTTTCGGTGGTTTCCACGGCGCTGCTGAACGGCGGCAATTGCCAGGCGTACAGCACAATCAACACGCCAACGATGGCAATCGCGGCAAAGCCCAGGGACGAGACGATGCGCACGCCCAGGGAGCGCGGCTCGGTGGCCGTCGCACCCGGTGGCGTGCTGCCCTCCGGGGTGGCGGCAATGGCATTGGTGGTCGTGGTGGTAGCCGTAGGTTCGCTCATGAAGGAAGTGCGCCGCTAGGTTGAACGGAAGGCGCTGCACTGGCGGCAGCTTTCTTGGTGGTGCTCATCAGCCACAGGCTGCGGGTAAAGATCCACAACATGGTGAGGATCGCGATGATCGCGATCAGCATAAACACGTCGTTATAAGCCATGACATTGGCCTCGCGGGTGGCCGCCGTGGCCAGGCTGCGGATGCCCATCAGGTTGCGCAGTTCCGGGTCGGCAATCACCGAGCCGTAGGCCGAGCCGCCGCTTTGTACACGGGCCGCGACCCGCGGATCCAGCAGGGTCAGGTGTTCGACAATCATGCTCGAATGGAATTTCTCCCGCACCACCTGGAAGGTGCCGAGCAACGCCGCGCCCATCAGCCCGCCGAGGTTCTGGCAGATCCCGAACAACACCGAGAAACTCACGAGGTTGCGCGGGTTGGCCAGCACATTGCGCATGCCCAGCACCATGGTCGGGCCGAGGAAGAAGGTACCGCCAAACCCCAGCAGAAACTGGCTCAGGTACATGTTCTGCGGCCGCGTCAGGTTGCTGGAGAAGCTGTCCATCACCGAGCCCGTGGCCATCAGCGCCAGGGAAATCACCAGGGGCATCAGCAAGTGTGCCGGGTTGATGGTCAACGCGCTGATCACCAGGCCACTGATCGCCCCCAACAGCATCACCAGGTACAGGGTGCGCATCTGCTCGCTGCTCATATTCAGCGCCTGCAAAAAGCCCACGGCGCCGGTGGACTGCTCGGACAGCACCATGCGGATCAGGATTACCGCCAGGGCCAGGCGAATCATCACCCCGCCGCCCAGCCAGCGGGTCATCAGCAGCGGGTTGGCGCGGTTATGTTCGATGGCCAGCCCGGCCATGATCAGCACCAGGGAACAGGCCGAGGCCACGCCGATCCACGGGGCTTCCAGCCACCAGTCGATGCGCCCCAGGGACAGTACCGCGCAGAGCAATGCCACGCCCGAGGCGAGCAAAGCAAAGGTCAGGAAGTCGAGCTTTTCAAAGGTCTTGAAGCGATCGCCCGGCGGCAACTTGAGCAGGAACACACAGCCCAGGCAAGTCAGCGCCATGCCCAGCTCAAACAGATACAGGCCGCGCCACTCGGCAATCTGCAGCAAGTCTTCGGAAAACAGCCGCGCCATCGGCAACGCCAGTTGCGCGGTACCCAGGCCCAGCACCAGAGCCTTGAGCCGCCACTTCGCCGGGAACGCCTGGACCATGTAGTACAACCCCAGGGAACTGAGGGCCGCGCCCACCATGCCGTGGGCGGCACGCACGGCGATTGCCGAACTGAGGTCATTGACGAACAGATGGCCAAAGGTGACCAGGGCGTAGAGCACCAGGAACACTTCGGTAAACGCGCGCAAGCCGAACTGCTGGCGGAACTTCACCAGCAGCAGGTTCATGGACACGTTGGTCATCACATAGGCAGCGGGTAGCCAGGCCATTTCGGCGGTGGTCGCGCCCAATGCCCCTTGCAGATATGGCAGATTGGCGATCACCAGCGCATTGCCCAGGCCGCCGGTGATTGCCACCAGCACCCCAACCAGGGCAAAAGCCCAGCGTTTGAGCGTGGGGTGATGGGGCGTCGACGGCGACCCCGGCAAGCTCGGACGCTCGTGGGGTTGCCAGGTGTGCGGGGTGTATTTATCCATTCGTGACCTTGATGACCGACGCACGAGGCCGGTAAAACCCTGACTCAGAGCTTAGTAGACCTGAGCGGGGTTCATCTTGTCATCTTTGTGGGAGCTGGCCTGCTCCCACATTTGATTTGTGATGTGGCGCAAATACGTGCCCAGCCGCCCCCCTGTGGGAGCGGGCTTGCCCGCGATAGCGGCGGTTCAGGCGCTATTTCTGGTGGCTGACACACTGCCATCGCAGGCAAGCCAGCTCCCACATTTGATTTGTGATGTGGCGCAAATATGTGCCCAGCCGAGCCCCCCCCCTGTGGGAGCGGGCTTGCCGCGATAGCGGCGGTTCAAGCGCTATTTCTGGTGGCTGACACACTGCCATCGCAGGCAAGCCAGCTCCCACATTTGATTTTTGATGTGGCGCAAATATGTGCCCAGCCGCCCCCCCTGTGGGAGCGGGCTTGCCCGCGATAGCGGCGGTTCAGGCGCTATTTCTGGTGGCTGACACACTGCCATCGCAGGCAAGCCAGCTCCCACATTTGATTTGTGATGTGGCGCAAATATGTGCCCAGTCGCCCCCCTGTGGGAGCGGGCTTGCTCGCGATAGCGGCGGTTCAGGCGCTATTTCTGGTGGCTGACACACTGCCATCGCAGGCAAGCCAGCTCCCACATTTGATTTGTGATGTGGCGCAAATTATGTGCCCCAGCCGAGCCCCCCCCTGTGAGAGCCAGCTCCCACAGGAGGTTTTAGATCCAGCCCAGCCAGCTCCAGTAGGTGGCTGCAAACAGCAGCATCAGCAGATAGCCAATCACCGTGACCAGCAAGCCTACCTTGGCAAACTGCCGCGCGGTGAAGGTGCCGGTGCCCAGGCACACCATGTTCTGCGGGGCGTTGATCGGCAGGATAAAACCGTAGCTGACCACAAACCCGAGCAACATGGTCATGCCCAGCCGGCTGAAGTCTCCCGGCAGGGTTTGCAGTACGGCAATCAGGATCGGCAACAACGCCGAGGTCAGCGCGGTGGCGCTGGCAAAACCCAGGTGAATCACAATCAGGAATGCGCCGAGGATCGCAAACACCCCCAGCGGCCCCAGTTGATCCAGGCCGGTATGCCCCACCACCTGCGCGCCCAGCCATTGCCCGGCCTGGGTGGTGAGCAACGCGGTACCCAGGCTGATGCCCACACCGAACACAATCACCGTGCCCCAGGGGATACGCGACTGCACGTCCTTCCAGGTCATCACGCCGATCCCCGGCAGCAGCAGGAACACCAGGCCGGCGTAGGTGGTGGAGGTGGTATCGAAGCTGTGCAGGCGCCCTTCCGTGGCCCAGGCCAGCAGCAGCAATACCGAAACGGTCAGCAAGCGCTTCTGCGGCCCGGTCATCGGGCCGATCTCCACCAGGGACTGCGCCACCGCTTCCTTGCCACCGGGAATGCTATTGCTTTCCGGGGGCAGCAACTTGAGCACCAGAAACAGCAGTACCGCCGACATGATCAGCGCCCACGGCGCCCCGGCGATCAACCAGTCGATCCACGACACGCGCTGGCCGAGCATCTTGTCCATAAAACCGACCGTCAGCAGGTTCTGCGCGGCGGCGGTCTGGATCCCGACGTTCCAGATACTGGTGCCCTGGGCGACGACGATCATGATCCCGGCGGCGATATTCGAGCGTTTGTCCACGCCAAACGCGGCAATCACCCCCATCATGATCGGCACCACGCAGGCGCTGCGGGCGGTGGCGCTGGGCACCACCAGGCTGAGCAGGATGGTCACCGCAATCGCGCCCACCAGGATCCCGCGAGTGCTGGTGCCGACCCGAGTCAGAGTCACCAGGGCGATACGCCGGTCGAGGCCGGTGTGGGTCATGGCGGCGGCGATAAACAACGCACCGGCCACCAGGGCCAGGGCCGGATTGGCAAACCCGGTGAGCGCCATGCTGATAGCGGGGCTGGAACCGATCAGGTGCGTCGGGTCCTGCAAGGACGGTGCAGTGCCCAACAGAAAGGCCATCAACGAGGTGATCATGATCGCACTGGCTTCGTAGGACACCGCTTCGGTGATCCACACCACCACGGCAAACGCGAGGATCGCCAGCATCCGCTGGCCGGCCACCGGCAAATCGGCGGGCAGCGGCAACAGCAGCACGCCGACCATCACCAGTACGGCAATCACCAGGCCCATGGGCAACTTGAATGATGCAGCGGTTGTTGCGGGGCCGTTCATGGGGTTCTCCGTCAGCCTTCAAATCAGGCCGACAGCATGAGGCAAAGCACCGCACGCCGTGTTGACGGGTATCAACGTGCCAGGCCAACACGTGAGCCCAGCCCCCTCCTATCGGCCAGCCGGCCGCAGCAGAGCATCGACCTGCTCAGCCACGCTTAGCAAAAGGCTGTCGTTTCTAAATCCTCCGATTATTTGCAGCCCTACCGGCAGCTCTGCGGCCTTGCGCACAAGAGGAATATTCACTTGCGGCAATCCAAATGCCATCCAGAATTTGATGAAATCCGACGGCCCAGTGGCGCCAAGGCCCAACGGGGCGACGATGCCGCAGCTCGCCCCCAGGACGGCGTCAAACGGGCTGAATATCTCCTCGAGCACCGGCGCCAACTGTGCCAGACGCCTCTTGGCCGCTGACTCTTGCTCCCAACGGGTCCGCTCGGCGCGGGCGAACATATCGAGGATTTCCATGCTCATCTTGTCCGGGTGCCGATTGAACTCAGCGGCCAATGAGCGGGCGCCCTCACAATCGTTTATCAGCAGATGGTCATCAAACACCCTGGCAAACGCCTCGGGCAACACCACCTCGCTCACTCGGTGCCCTGCCGCACGCAGCGTATCCATAGCGGCCTCCAGTGCCAGGGCCACGTCCTTGTCCACCTGATCCCAGCGCGCCGTACGGCAAAAACCCAACGACCGTAGCGGGCTTTCCGCGGGGCGCGCCGGGAACCCCGGGATCAGGACTTGCGCAATCAGGCTCAAGTCACGCACCGAACGCCCAAACCAGCCGGCCGTGTCGAAACTCGGCGCCAGTGGCTTGACCCCCTCAAGCGAGACCAGCCCATAGCTGGGTTTGAAGGCGTGCACCCCACAGTAAGCGGCAGGTTTGATCAATGATCCGGCCGTCTGCGTACCCAGGGCGATGGGAAAGAATCCAGCCGCCAGCCCCGCCGCCGAGCCCGCACTCGAACTCCCGGGCGTGCGTCGGGGGTCCTGGGGATTGCGCGTCGGCCCGGTGTGCATATAGGCAAATTCGGTGGTGTGGGTCTTGCCCATAATCAGCGCCCCCGCCTGGCGTAGCAGCGAGACAACCTGTGCGTCGCGGGACGGGCGGTTGTCCTCATAGATCGGCGAGTAAAAACCGGTGGGATGATCCACGGTGTCGTAGTTATCTTTGACCCCCACCGGAATACCTGCCAACAGACCTCGCGCACGCGTCCCGGTCAATTGCCTCGCTTGAGCACGTACCGCGTCGGGGTCGAACGAAACAAAGGCCTGTACTGTCGACTCCTGGGCCTCGGCACACCCAAGGAAGTGTGCGGCGACTGTCTCTTCGCTCACCTCACCCGCACAGACCCGCTGTGCCAGGGTGGAGGCATCCAATTGATCAAAACGGTACATGGCATTCCTCTGTTACAGGCCTGTCTGCCCAAGGGATCAATGCAAAATCTGCGGGTTGTCGAAGAAGTCATTGGGCGCCGAGGTCGGCTCGTCGAACAGCATGATTTTCGGCTTCATGCACAGGGCACGGGTAATCGCCACGCGCTGTTGCTGACAGCCCGACAATTGCCCGGCACCTTGTGGGCCTGCTCCGGGATGCGCACGCGCTCCAGGTTCCGTCGCAGCCGTTGAGCAACTTGACGAGTTCACGTCCTACCGTTGGCTGGCGTGCCCAAAAGACTTAAATCAACTTAACGTCGTTTGCGTAACATGCGTTAAACAGCGAACGCCGATTGCAAATCACAGAAGCCTTTTATCTCGATGGGATTGCCGGCCGGATCCAGGAAGAACAGGGTTGCCTGCTCGCCCGGTCCGCCGGCAAAGCGCAGATAAGGGGCGAGGACAAACTTCACCCCGCCCGCGATCAAACGGTCCTTTAACACCAGCCAGTCCGGCATCTCCAGCAACACCCCCAGATGAGGCATCGGTACCAGATGATCGCCGACCCTGCCGGTATCAGTGACGGCAAAGGGCTCACCCAGGTGCAGGGATAATTGATGCCCGAAGAAATTCACGTCCATCCATGTATCCGTACTGCGCCCTTGTGCGCAACCCAGCAAGTCACAGTAGAACTGACGTGAAACTTCCAAATCGCGAACATGGTAGGCCAGATGAAAAATCGACTGCATGGAGCGCTCCTTAAATCACCATCTATTTAAATGACAGTGGAATAAGGCAAAGTTTGTGCTGCTTTTACAGAAACACACAGCATGTAATTTTTATTCAGAGCGAAAGAATTTTTAACGATAGCCCCGTACAAGAGCAGGGAGTATTGCCCTACCCCAGTAACTGGCTCAACACCGCCCGCAACTTACCTGGCTTGACCGGTTTGTTCAGCAACGGTGCTTCCAGGCGGCGCAGGGCTCGGCGGCACTGGTCGGTGCGGTCCGCCGTGATAATCACGGCGGGAATGTTCTGGGCGAAATGCTCGCGCAACTGCTTGACCACCGCACACCCCACCACCCCATGGTCGAGGTGATAGTCAGCCAGGATCAGCTCCGGCGCCCGGCCCTGCAACGCCAGCAAGGCACCGGCCTGGTCGGTGGCGGTCACTACCTCGCAGCCCCACTGCCCGAGCAGCGCGCGCATGCTTTCAAGGATGCTCAGCTCGTTATCGATCACCAGCAGGCGGCGCCCGGGCAACGGATTACCGGTGCTCGGCTGTGTCGGCAACTGATTGATGGCCAGGGGTACCTCGGCACTCAACGGCACCTCGATGCTGAACATCGAGCCGCGCCCCGGCCATGAGCGTACTGCCACCGGGTAACCCAGAATCAGTGCGATACGCTCGACAATCGCCAGGCCCAACCCAACACCCTTACGATCCGCGGCGCGGCCGACATCGAGTTGGTTGAACTCCAAAAAGATCGAGCTCAACCGGTCCGCCGCAATTCCGCGCCCGGTGTCCCAGACCTCCAGGCGCAGGCGATCACCGCGCCGCCGCGCGCCCAACAGGATGCAACCTTCGTCGGTGTAGCGGCAGGCATTGCTGAGGAAGTTGCGCAAAATACGCGTCATCAAGCGCAAGTCCGTGCGGATCGCGTAGCCGGCAGTGCGCGCCCGCAGCTTGAGGCCCGCCGCCTGGGCCACCGAATGGAACTCCGACACCAGCGGCGCAAACAGCTCATCCAGGCGGTACAGCGCCACGTCCGGCTTGACCGCTGCCTGGTCCAGGCGCGAGATATCCAGCAAGTCGGTCAGCAGATCCTCGGCCCCTTCCAGGGCCTGATGGGTGCGCTCCACCAGCACCTGCTCGACACTGGGCAGGTTGCGTTCACGCAGGGTAGAGATCAGCAGCCGCGCCGCGTTGAGCGGTTGCAGCAGGTCATGGCTGGCGGCGGCCAGGTACTTGTCCTTGCTGCGATTGGCGGCCTGGGCGGCGTCACGGGCGTCGCGCAGGTCTTGTTCAGTCTGTTCGCGCCGGGCGATCTGCTGTTGCAGGTTGTGGTTGGCTTCGAGCAGCTCATCGGTGCGCGCCGCCACCCGCTGTTCCAGCTCATCGTTGAGGCGGATATAGCGTTTGCGCTCGGCCTCCAGTTCATCCAGCCGCGCCGTCAGCTCCGGGTAGTGGCTCTTGCGCGCCGAGTGATCGCCCAACCCTAGCAGCCCGGCCAGAGCCCGCTGCTGGTCGTCAGAGAGCTTCGCCATAGACGACCTCGACGTCACGCTGGCTCGACTCACGCGGGTTGGTCAGGATGCACGGGTCATGCATGGCGTGTTGCGACAAAAACGGAATATCTGCCACCCGCACCCCGTGCAGGCCGAGGGTTTCATGGAAGCCGATGGCGTGCTTGAGGGCAATCAGGTGCTCCACCAGCCGCCCGCAGATCTGCCGGTGATTGAGGCCCCGGCAGTCGATGCCGAAGGTCTCGGCAATCACCTTGAACCGTTCCGGCGCCGAGTTGTAGTTGAACGCCACCACATGCTCCACCAGCACCGCGTTGCACAGGCCATGGGGCAAGTCGAGAAAGCCGCCCAGGCTGTGGGACATGGCATGCACCGCGCCGAGGATCGCATTGGAAAACGCCAGGCCGGCCTGCATGCTGCCGAGCATGATTTTCTCGCGCAGGGCGATATCGCCGGGGTTGGCGATCATCTGCACCAGGTTGCCATTGATCAGGCGCATGGCTTCCAGCGCATGGGGGTCGGTCAGTGGGCCGTGGCCGGTGGACACAAAGGCTTCGATGGCATGCACCAGCGCGTCGATCCCGGTACAGGCCGAGAGGAACGGGTCCATGCTGGCGGTGGTTTCCGGGTCGATCAACGAAACATCCGGCACCACTGCCTTACTGACGATGGAAAACTTCATGCGTTCCTGCTGATTGGAAATGATCACGAACTGCGACACGTCGGCCGAGGTGCCGGCGGTGGTCGGGATCAGGATCAGCGGCGGGCTGGGCACGCGGATGGTGTCCACCCCTTCGAACTCAAGAATGCTGCGCCCATGGGCGACCACAATACCGATGGCCTTGCCGCAATCCATCGGGCTGCCGCCGCCGACGGCGACGATCACATCGCAATGGTTCTCGCGGTAGACCTCGGCGCCCTGCATCACTTCTTCGACACGCGGGTTGGGTGACACCGCGGTGTACAGGCAGTACTCGATCCCAAGGGCCTGCAGGCTGGCCTCGATATCCGTGACCCAACCGGCAGCGACCACACCCGGGTCGCTGACCACCAGGACCTTGCGCGCACCGAAAGTCTTGGCGTAATTGCCGACACTGTGCCGGGAACCGGCGCCGAAGATGATTTCTGGGGAGACGAATTTACGCAATTGGCTGAGGCTATGGCTCATTGGAAAGCCTGTTTTTATTGTTTTGGAAGATACGGGCCACACTAACGCATCCGCTGGCGAATGCAATCAGACCAATGGGCTAGCCCTTATCCCTGCAGGAGCCGGCAGGCCGGCTCCTGGGATGGTTTCAGCGGTTGGCGAAATACATGGTCACTTCAAAGCCGATACGCAGGTCGGTGTAGGCGGG
Organism: Pseudomonas sp. FP818; assembly: GCF_030687335.1. Classification (NCBI taxonomy): domain Bacteria; kingdom Pseudomonadati; phylum Pseudomonadota; class Gammaproteobacteria; order Pseudomonadales; family Pseudomonadaceae; genus Pseudomonas; species Pseudomonas sp. FP818. The sequence continues at coordinate 3,590,233 of NZ_CP117427.1, forward strand.
TTTGGTCCACATGGGAGCGTTCCTCTTGTTATACCGGGAGAGTCCGGTACAGGCATTAATACATGGGTGGGCTGGCGGGCGAATGCTACTTTCGAACGAACCGGCCGCAGTCGTTAGTCTCGGATGTACATGGATCAAACTGTGGGAGTTGGCTTGCCTGCGATGGCCATGGGTAGCTACACATCACTTCGGTCTGTGTACATATCCATTGCTGCGGTAACGGCGGCTATTGGTTCCGCTCTTACAGCGGGTCACTTTTGGAAAAGAGCCCCAAAAGTAACCAAAAGGGCTCTTGCCCCACCACTCGGTGCCTCGCCTAGGCTCGGCATGCCCGCAGTCAGGCATTGCTCCGTGGGCCCGCCGCGATCGGCCATCCATGGCCGTGTCGCGGCTAACCCGGCATCCATGCCGGGGTGCCCACTGCGCAATACCTGCCTGCGGCCAGCGTGGTTTAACGGGGCGCCTAAGATCAAAAGCCAGATCAAAAGCAGAGCAACAGCAACAGCAAAGCCGGGGTGCGAAGCTGCATTCCCCTGTGGGAGCTGGCTTGCCTGCGATGGCGGCGGGTCGGCCAGTACATTTATCGACTGATACACCACCATCGCAGCGATGCGGCGATCCGACAAGCCAGCTCCCACACTTGATTGCATTTCAAGCAGGGAGGCTGATGTCTACCCATCAAGGGGTGGAAGCTGGCAGTTCAATCAGGCGATCAGAAGAACCCCAGCGGGTTGATGTCGTAGCTCACCAGCAGGTTCTTGGTCTGCTGGTAATGATCGAGCATCATCTTGTGGTTCTCACGCCCTACCCCGGACTTCTTGTAGCCACCAAACGCAGCATGCGCCGGGTACAGGTGATAGCAGTTGGTCCACACACGCCCGGCCTTGATCGCCCGGCCCATGCGGTAGGCGCGGTTGATATCGCGGGTCCACAGCCCGGCACCCAGGCCGAATTCGCTGTCGTTGGCAATCGCCAGGGCTTCGGCTTCGTCCTTGAAGGTGGTCACGCCCACCACCGGGCCGAAGATTTCTTCCTGGAACACGCGCATTTTGTTGTGGCCCTTGAGCAGAGTCGGCTGGATGTAATAGCCGCTGGACAGGTCGCCAGCCAGGTGTTCGGCGGCGCCACCGGCCAGCAGTTCGGCGCCCTCTTCCTGGGCGATGGTCAGGTACGAGAGGATCTTGTCGTACTGCTGCTCGGACGCCTGGGCGCCGACCATGGTCTCGGTGTCCAGCGGGTTGCCGCGTTTGATCTTGACGATCTTCTTCATGACCTCGGCCATGAACGGCTCGTAGATCGACTCCTGCACCAGCGCCCGCGACGGGCAGGTGCACACTTCGCCCTGGTTGAAGAACGCCAGCACCAGGCCCTCGGCGGCTTTCTCGATGAAGGCCGGCTCCGCCTGCATGATGTCTTCAAAGAAAATATTCGGCGACTTGCCGCCCAGCTCGACGGTGGACGGAATAATGTTCTCGGCCGCCGCATGCATGATGTGCGCGCCCACCGGAGTGGAGCCGGTGAAAGCGATCTTGGCGATGCGCTTGCTGGTGGCCAGGGCCTCGCCGGCTTCGCGGCCAAAACCCTGGACGATGTTCAACACGCCGGCCGGCAAAAGGTCGGCGATCAGTTCGGCAAACACCATGATCGACAGCGGCGTCTGCTCGGCCGGCTTGAGCACGATGCAGTTGCCGGCGGCCAGGGCCGGGGCGAGTTTCCAGGCGGCCATCAGCAACGGAAAGTTCCACGGGATGATCTGCCCGACCACGCCCAGGGGCTCATGGAAATGATAGGCCGCGGTCAGTTCGTTGATCTCGGCGGCGCCGCCTTCCTGGGCGCGGATGCAGCCGGCGAAGTAACGGAAGTGGTCGGCGGCCAATGGCACGTCGGCATTCAGGGTCTCGCGCACGGCCTTGCCATTGTCCCAGGTCTCGGTCACGGCCAACACTTCCAGGTGCTGCTCGATGCGGTCGGCAATTTTCAGCAGCACCAGGGCGCGGTCCTGGGCCGAGGTCTTGCCCCAGGCGTCGGCGGCAGCATGCGCAGCGTCCAGGGCCTTGTCGATATCGGCGGCGCTGGAGCGCGGGAATTCGGCAATCACCTCGCCAGTCACTGGCGAGGTGTTGGTGAAGTATTCACCGTTGACCGGGGCCACAAACTCGCCACCGATAAAGTTACCGTAGCGCGGCTTGAAGGTGACGATGGCGCCGGGGGTGCCAGGTTGTGCGTAGATCATGATGAGGCCTCTTTCGGGGGATGTTGTTATTGATCTATCCGTTGCATCTGAGCGCGTTCATAGCGGGGATACAGGTGGCTGACACTGCGGATCAGTTCGTAGCGGCTCAGGCTGATGGCCGCAAAACGTTCGGGAATGGGGCTGCGGATCATCTCGCCCATGGCACTGCCGTTGGCAGCACCGGTGGCCATGAGTTGGTCGAGCCAGCCCAGGTAATCACGCATTTGTGCGAAGGGTTGGGCATCGCTGGCCACCGGGCCATGGCCGGGCACAATCAGCTTCCAGGGCAGGCCTTGCAGGGTGGCGATATCCGCCAGCCATACCGCCAGGCCCGGGGTGTTGGGGGTGGTCAGGGCGCGCTGGTAAAACACCAGGTCGCCGGCAAACAGCACGCCGGTGGTTTCGTCGAAAATCGCCAGGTCGGCGCCGGTATGGCCGCTCAGGCTCAACAATCGCAAAGCGTGGCCGCCGACGGTCTGCACTCCGGGGCTCAACGTCTGGCTGGAGCAGCACTTCGGTGCCGCGCATCCAGTCGCCGACCATGCGGTACATGTTTTCCGCCATGCCATCGCCCTGTTCGCGCAGCAGCGTGGTGGTGCCTGCCAGCGCAGCGATCGGCACATCCTTGAACGCCTGGTTGCCCAGCACATGGTCGGGGTGATGATGGGTCAACAAGACCTGGATCACCGGCTTGTCGGTGACCGTGGCAATCGCCTGGCGCAATGCTTCGCCGTAACGCCGGGACGGCCCGGTGTCGATCACCACCACCCCGGCCTGGGTCACGATAAACCCGGTATTGACGATGTTGCCGCCGTTGGCCCTGGCGAAATTATCCGTGCTGCCTTCCAGCAGCCAGGTGTCGGCGGCGATCTGCCGGGGCTTGAGGGCGTAGTCGAGGTCGGCCAGCGCGGGCAGGCCCAGGCCAAGTAACAGCAGTAATAGCCACTTCATGGGATGGCCCCGGCGAATTCACTACCGCTGGTATCGCGCAACAGCAGGCGCACCGGCCCGGCGCCTTGCAGGTCAAACGCCAGGTCGGGGTTCTCGCTGACCGCCGCGAACAGCTCCAGGCGCGCCAACACCCGGTCCTGGGCGTCGCGCAGTTCGGCGTGGTTGATGTAGAACTCAGGGATGCCGCTGACCATGCCATTGTCCATCGGGTGTGCTATCTGCAGGCGCAGCCGGCTGAAATCCTCGCGGGGGTAACGACCGCCCAACACTTCCCCCAGGTGTTCTTCCCAGCCCGGCTGGCTGCGCACCACGCTGGGCGCGGTACAGCCGCCGCCGGCGGCGTCGATCAGGGTCGACCCCACATGCCAAAGGCCATCCTTGGTCAACACGGCGGCGCGCAACGGCGTGGCCTGCTCGATCCGGACGCGGATCGCCAGCCACGGCAACACGCCCTCGCCCGGCTGGAAGTCGACGATTTTCGGCAGTGGATTGAGTTCGGCCCAGGCGATGATTTTCACCACCTCGCCCTTGAAGGCGCGGGCGTCGATTTCCAGGGGCACCTGCCGCGCATCTTCGGCAAATGGCGGCGCCAGCAGCTTGACCCGTTCATCAAAGACAAACGGCGCATTGCCGAGGAACTGCTGGTGGAAATAGCTCCACATCACCGATGGCACCGGGTCTTTGCCGGGGTCCATCCCGTAGGCGGCCACTGGCAACCAGCAAGCCAACAGCCAACGTGCGCGCCAGCCCATGGCTTACTCCTCGACGTGCACGCTATCAAGATAAGTGCGTACCGCCCACAAGGCTTCCTGGCTCAAGTAGTCGGCCATTTTCGGCATGTACACCCGACCATCGCGCACGGCGCCATGGCGCACCCGTTCGACGAACCATTCGTCCCCGGCATCGCCCTCATCGAGCATGCGCAGGTCGGGGGCGATCCCGCCGGACTTGGCTTCCAGACCGTGGCACGCGGCGCAGTTCTGGTTATAGGCCGAGGCCCCCACTTCGACGGCCTTGGCGTGTTCCGGCGACTGGCGATACGGGTTCACCGCCGCCCAGCCATCGGCATCCAGCGGTACGCCGGCGTCCTTGATCGGGGTCAGGCCTTGGGTTTCCACGGCAGTTGGCGTCACGTTGCCGTGAGCCCAGACGGAGCCTGCACCGATCACCCCGGCCAACAGGCCGGCAACCAGCAAGGCGTTGCGTTTTGTTGTCATTATTGTCCCCTCAGGATTGCACGCAAAACCTCTCTACAGAGGCTATGGCAACCATCATAGGAACGCCTCGCCAGGGCCCGTATGCTGCTTTGGTGGCCGGGCTCTACTCCCTTCGTAGTAAGGCTTGCGGGCCCCTGCTAAATCAGATGCGGTTCGGGAAATTGTCCCGGCCACACCGGGATATTTTCCGTATCCGCGGGCACCGTCCAGCCAGCAACCTGTGCAGGCCAAAACCTCCACTGGGAACTGCAACCATGACAATAAGATCGCTACCCGCCCTCTCGCCGCTGAGCCTTGCCGTGCAGGCTTTCCTGCTGGTCGGCAGCCTGTCCTTGAGTGCGGCGAGCTTCGCCGCTGCCGAACCTGCAAAGCAGACGCGCAACGTCACCTGGGAAGACATTGCCAACGACCACCTGACCACCAAGGACGTGCTGCAATACGGCATGGGCACCAACGCCCAGCGCTGGAGCCCCCTGGCCCAGGTCAACGACAAGAACGTGTTCAAGCTCACCCCGGCCTGGTCGTACTCGTTCGGTGACGAGAAGCAGCGCGGCCAGGAGTCCCAGGCCATCGTCAACGACGGCGTGGTGTATGTCACCGGCTCCTACTCCCGGGTGTTCGCCCTCGACGCCAAGACCGGCAAGCGCCTGTGGACCTACAACCACCGCCTGCCCGACAACATTCGCCCGTGCTGTGACGTGGTCAACCGCGGGGCGGCGATTTTTGGCGACAAGATCTACTTCGGCACCCTCGATGCGCGCCTGATCGCCCTCGATAAAAACACCGGCAAAGTGGTGTGGAACAAGAAATTCGGCGACCACGCCGCCGGCTACACCATGACCGGCGCCCCGGTGCTGATCAAAGACAAGGTCACCGGCAAGGTCCTGCTGATCCACGGCAGCTCCGGCGATGAATTCGGCGTGGTCGGCCAGTTGTTTGCCCGCGACCCGGACACCGGCGAAGAAGTGTGGATGCGCCCGTTCGTCGAAGGCCACATGGGCCGCCTGAATGGCAAGGACAGCACCACCACCGGCGATGTGAAAGCACCGTCCTGGCCAGATGATCCGACCACCGAAACCGGCAAGGTCGAAGCCTGGAGCCACGGCGGCGGTGCCCCTTGGCAGAGCGCCAGTTTCGATGCCGAGACCAACACCATCATCGTCGGCGCCGGCAACCCCGGCCCGTGGAACACCTGGGCGCGTACTTCCAAGGATGGCAACCCTCACGACTTCGACAGCCTCTATACCTCAGGCCAAGTGGGTGTCGACCCAAGCACCGGCGAAGTGAAGTGGTTCTACCAGCACACGCCAAACGATGCCTGGGACTTCTCCGGCAACAACGAGCTGGTACTGTTCGACTACAAGGACAAGGACGGCAAAGTGGTCAAGGCCACCGGCCACGCTGACCGCAACGGCTTCTTCTACGTGGTGGACCGTAACAACGGCAAGCTGCAGAACGCCTTCCCGTTCGTCGACAACATCACCTGGGCCAGTCATATCGACCTGAAGACCGGCCGCCCCGTGGAAAACGAAGGCCAGCGTCCGGCCAAGCCGCTGCCGGGTGAAACCAAGGGCAAGCCGGTGGAAGTCTCGCCGCCGTTCCTCGGTGGCAAGAACTGGAACCCCATGGCCTACAGCCAGGACACCGGCCTGTTCTACATCCCCGGCAACCAGTGGAAAGAGGAATACTGGACCGAAGAGGTCAACTACAAGAAGGGTTCGGCGTACCTGGGCATGGGCTTCCGTATCAAGCGCATGTATGACGACCACGTCGGCACCCTGCGCGCGATGAACCCGACCACCGGCAAGGTGGTGTGGGAGCACAAGGAGGCCCTGCCATTGTGGGCCGGCGTGCTGGCGACCAAGGGCAACCTGGTGTTCACCGGCACCGGCGACGGTTTCTTCAAAGCCTTCGACGCAAAAACCGGCAAGGAGCTGTGGAAGTTCCAGACCGGCAGCGGCATCGTCTCCCCACCGATCACCTGGGAACAGGATGGCGAGCAATACATCGGCGTGACCGTTGGCTACGGCGGCGCGGTGCCGTTGTGGGGCGGCGACATGGCCGAGCTGACCAAACCGGTGGCACAGGGCGGGTCGTTCTGGGTGTTCAAAATCCCGAGTTGGGATAACAAAACCGCGCAAAAATAACCCCCCGTTGATGATCGTTCCCACGCTCTGCGTGGGAATGCCTCCCAGGGCGCACCGCGCCCCAACGGTCACCACGAGGTCCCTGCCATGAACTACCTGCCCCTGCTACTCCTGCTTTCCCTCCCTCTGGCCTACGCCGACGACGGCGACGATCAACCCCTGGTCATCAACGGCTGCACCCTCGCCCCCCACAGCCAATGCCCCGGCGCCAACCTCAAGGGCGCCAACCTGCGCAACCAGGACTTGAGCAAAATGAACCTGGCCGGGGCCGATCTGCGCGAGGCCGACCTGCGCCACGCGAACCTCGACCTGGCCAACCTGGAAAAAGCCCAACTGCAAGGCGCCAACCTGACCCGCGCCAGCCTGCAGCAAGCCAACCTGCGCCTGGCAGATTTCAGCGGGGCCACTTTGATGGCCGTGCAAGGCTGGGGCATGTTTGCCCAGGGCGCGCAATTTGAAAACGCCAACCTCAGCGCGGCTTACCTGCAATTTGCGCGGTTGTCGGGGGCCAAGCTGCACAAGGCCAACCTGCGTGCAGCAGACCTGGAAATGACTTGGATGAGCAAAGCCGACCTGCAAGGTGCGGACCTGAGCGACGCCAACCTGCAAGAGGCCAAGTTCGGTGAAAGCAACCTGGAACAGGCCACCCTCACCGGCAGCCGCCAGCACTATGCAAACTTCCAGGACGCGAATATGGAGGGCTGCAAGGACTGCCCCACCACCTGGGACCGTTAACTTTTGCAGGAGCGGGCTTGCCGGCTCCCGCAGAGGAGCGACTTATCCCGCCGCCCGCACCACGCCCATATCAATCCCCACATGCACCAGCTCCGCATGGGAGCTGACCTGCAATTTGCTCTTGAGCAAGGTCAGGTGATTGGACACGGTCTTGCTGCTGATACTCAGTTGATCGGCAATGGCCCGGGTGGGTGTGCCTTTGGCCAGCATCAGGAAAATTTCCAGCTCACGGGCCGTCATGCCCTGCAGGCGATGATCGACCGGGTGGTAGGCCAGCTCGGTGGCCAGGGCCTGTTCGATATAGGTGTGGCCGTCGAGAATGCGCTGCACCGCTTCATTCATCACCGCAGGCGTCGCGCCCTTGGTGATATAGCCCGACGCACCGGCCTCCAGGGCCTGGCGTACCAGGGGCAGCTCCTGATGCTGGCTGAAAAACAGCACGCGCAATTGCGGCAGGCGCTGGCGCAGGCGGCGGGTGGTCTCCAGGCCACTGATGCCCGGCAGGCCAAAACCGGTGATCACCAGGTTCGGCACCGCCTCCTGCACCCGCGCCAGCGCCTCCTCGCCAGTGCCCGCCTCGCGCACTTCCACGCCCGGTAGCAGCGCCCGCAATAGGCTGTTGTAACCCAGGCGCACCACGGCGTGCTTGTCTACCAACAGGATATTCATGAGGAATGCGCCGGCGTCACCAACAACGGCGCCGGTCGCGGGCCGTGGAGCTTGTCCACGCCGATCAGGCTGACAATCAGCAAAAACGGCAAGAGCAGCGCCTTGAGAATTCGCATGATCGTACAACTCCTGAGGATGACCGGTACTTTCATGCTAGAGCCCTCAAGCGCCGGCTGATTTACTACTTTGGTACTGGTTTTGCTGTCTATCGTCGCATTCCCAAGGCAGCGCGACTGGCATGTAATAGGCGCATAACTATAAGGATCGTACCTGCCATGCTGCCCGCCCGACTGACTCTGGCTGCCGTGCTGTCGCTGACCCCGCTGCTGGCTGCTGCCCAGCCGCCAACCGCGCTGTTTTCCCGCGACGGCTACCGCATCAACCTCTATCGCAGCCCCACCCCCGAACACCTGCCGGGCGCGACCATCGTCGATACCCAGGCCCTGCAAACCCTGCTGGCGCAACAGCCGCGCCCGGTGCTGATCGACGTCTACCGCCGGCAATGGCTGCACGGCCAGTTCATCGAAGACCAGCCCCACGCCAACCTGCCCGGCAGCCACTGGCTGGCCAATACCGGCGATGGCGAGCTGACGCCCGAGTGGCAGAGCTACTTTGCCCGCCACCTGTACACCTACACCGACGGTCACCTTGCCCACCCCTTAGTGTTCTACTGCCGCGCCGATTGCTGGTTGAGTTGGAACGCGGTAAAACGGGCCAAAGCCTTGGGCTATAACACTGTGTATTGGTATCGCGATGGCCTGGACGCGTGGGAAGCCGCCAAGCTGCCCGTCGCCGCGGCACACCCTGAGCCCTTTGAGCTTGCCCCCTGAAACATCACAATAAAAAGGTGAACGGCCATGTATAAAATTCTGATTGCCGACGATCACCCGCTGTTTCGCGAAGCGATCCATAACGTCATCAGCGACGGTTTTGCCGGCAGCGAAGTGATGGAAACTGCCGACCTGGACAGCGCCCTGGCCCTGACCCAGGAGCACGACGACCTCGACCTGATCCTGCTGGACCTGAACATGCCCGGCATGCACGGCCTCAACGGCCTGATCAACCTGCGCAACGAAGCGCCGACCATACCGGTGGTGATCGTCTCGGCCGAACAGGACAAGCAGATCGTGCTGCAAGCCATCACCTATGGCGCGGTGGGCTTTATCACTAAATCCTCGCCACGGGCGCAGATGACCGAAGCGATCCAGCAGATCCTCAATGGCAACGTGTACCTGCCGCCCGACATCATCCGCACCCAGAAAAACCCCGGCCAGCGGCGCATGCACGACAACCCGGCCTTCGCCCCGGAACTGCTGCAGGCCCTTACACGCAAGCAGTTGCTGGTGTTGGAGCGGATGACCAAGGGCGAGTCGAACAAGCAGGATTGCCTACACCCTGGAAATTGCCGAGACCACGGTGAAGGCCCATGTGTCGGCGATTCTGCGCAAGTTGAACGTACATAACCGGGGTGCAGGCGATCCTTAGCGCTGGAGATATCGACTTCGGCTCCTACCTGCGGCGCTGATTTTCCTTACAACTGAGCTCCCACAGGGGTACGCGTACGATTCAAAGATCAGGTCGGCTTTAAGGCCGCCTCGCTTTGCTTTTGATCTTGATCTTGATCTGAGGCGCCCCGTTAAACCACGCTGGCCGTCATCCGATTTTGATTTGGGGGGGTAACCCGGCAGGACGCCGGGTTAGCCGCGCTGGGCCATGGATGGCCCATCGCGGCGGCCCCCCAAATCAATGTCGGATGACGGGCACACCGAGCCTAGGCGAGGTGCCGAGTGGTGGGGCAAGAGCCCTTTTGGTTACTTTTGGGGCTCTTTTCCAAAAGTGAGCCGCCGTAAGGGCGGAACCCTAAGTGGCCATGACCGCAGCAACGGATATGTACACAACCCCAGAAAAGACCTGTGTAGATACCTACGCCACGATAACGGTGTGTCATTCAGCATTTATTTGCCTGACCCACCGCTATCGCGGGCAAGCCCGCTCCCACATTTTGATCGAGGGTATGTCAGGGACGGCCCAAGAGGTGGCTCATGGCAGTCTTGAGTTTCATCGGCCGCACCGGCTTGTGCATCAGGGTATGCCCCAGCTCGCGGATTTGCAGTTTCAGTTCGTTGCTGTAATTGGCGGTGATCATCATCGCCGGAATGGCGCTGGCCCGCCGCGCATTGATCCTGGCCACCGCGTCCACGCCGTTCTGTTCGTCATCCAGGTGGTAATCAGCAATCAGCAAGTCCGCCTGGGCATGGTAGTTGTCCACCTGGCGTGCCAGGTCCTGTTCGGACAAGGCGGTAATCACCTGGCAGCCCCAGCCTTCGAGCAAGGTACGCATACCGGCACAGATCGCCGCGTCGTTATCCAGCACCCACACCCGGGCGCCCTGCAAACGCTCCAGCATCGGCTCACTCATCACCGGCATAGGCAAGACCCTGGGTGCGGTGCTGCTCAACGGCACCTCCACACTGAACATCGAGCCCTTGCCCGGCCAGGAGCGCACGCTGATCCGGTGCCCGAGGATCCGCGCGATTTTTTCCACAATCGCCAACCCCAGGCCCAACCCACGATCCTGGTCCGGGCGTTGCACATCGCCACGCTTGAACTCCTGGAAAATCTCCTCCAGGCGCTCCTCGGCGATGCCCATACCAGTGTCCCAGACCTGGATCGACAACCGCTGATGCTCACGCCGACAACCCAGCACCACGCGCCCGCCGTAGGTGTAGCGGATGGCATTGCTCAACAGGTTGCGCAAGATTCTGGCGAGCAGCTGGATATCGCTGCGCACCAGGGCCGAGCAGCCAATAAAGTGCAGCTGCAAGCCTTCGCTGCGGGCCACTTGGGTGTATTCGGCGGCGAGGTTGTCCAGCAGTTCGCTCAAGGCAAACGGTGCGATATCGGCCTTGATCACCCCGGCGTCGAGCTTGGAAATATCCACCAGGGTGCCCAGCAGGTTTTCCACGTCTTCCAGGGAATTGCTGACATTGCGCACCAGGGTCTCGTTGGCCACCGGGTCACGCCGCTCCAGCAAGGCCCCGGTAAACAAGCGGGCGGCATTCAGCGGTTGCAGCAGGTCATGGCTGACCGCCGCCAGAAACTTGGTTTTCGACAGGTTGGCCTGCTCGGCTTCCAGCTTGGCTTCGCGCAGGCGCGACTCCACCCGGCGGCGCTCGTCGATTTCCTGCAGCAGTTGGTCGTTGAGCGAAGTCAGTTCGGCGGTGCGCTCGCGCACCCGCAGTTCCAGGTTCTGATAAGCCTGGTGCAGGGCCTCGGCGGTACGCCGACGTTCGGTGATGTCGCGGATCAGCACAAAGATCCCCACCACCTCGCCACTGGCCAGGCGGTTGGGCACATAGGAACGCAGCATGTAGCGCTCCTGATGGTTGATATTGGTTTCGGCGAACTCGAAGGTCACGCTCTCCCCCGCCAGCGCCTGCGCCACGTAGGCTTCCAGGCGCTGGTAATGCTGTTCGCTGTGGGCCTGGCGCAGGCTTTTGCCGAGCATCGCGCCCTGCGCCCAGCAATACCATTGCTCGTAGACCTTGTTGGTGAACTCGTAGACCAGATCGGCATTGAGGTAGGCAATCAACGCCGGCACATGGTCGGTGATCAGGCGGATCCAGCGCTCGCTTTCCTGGGATTTCTGCGCGACGGCCTGTTCACGGCGCAGGGTTTCCGCCAGTTTGACGTCGGTGATGTCGGTAAACAGAATCACCCGCCCACCGTCCTGGGTCGGCCGCTCGCTGACTTGCAGCCAACGGCCGTTATCCAGACGGTAGAACAGGGTTTCATCAGCGTGCCCTTGGGCCTCTTCGGTGAACAGGCCGTTGACCGTCATCAGCCGTTTGACCTCGCGCAGGCCCATACCCGCGACAATCTGCACCGGGCTGTTGCTCCAGAACCCCTGGAAGCGGCTGTTGAACAACACAATATGTTGGTGCTGGTCGAACAGCACAAAGGCATCGGAAATGCTCTCGATGGCATCAATCAAATGCTGGTGGGCGGTTTCCGCGCGCAACCGTGCATCGCGCAGCAGATGGTTGCTGGCCTTGAGTTCGGCCATCGCCTGGTTGAGCGCGTCGGTACGTTCGCGCACCTGCTCGGCCAGCACCACCGAATGCTGGAACGCCGCATAAGGGTCGTTGCCACGGGTCGCGCCGGATTCGACGCGCTCGATCAGCGCGGCGTTGATCCGCGCCAGCTTGCGATTGTCCTGCTGCAGGGCGCGGATCTGCGCGTGCAGTTCAGCGCTGTCCAGAGCTTCGACCACGGGCAATGGCGACCCCGGTAAAGGTCTGGTTGATGTGCATGCCATTGAACTGTTCTCCGTAGGTGTTGAACCCCATCACCCGTTGCTCACGCAAAAAGGCGCCGATCGGCTCCAGGGTGCCGTGCTCTTCGAGCTCCAGGCGCCGCAGGAAACAGTCGCAGCCGATGGTCAGCAGCAGGTCGCCGAGACGCGCTTGCAGGCCGTCGAACAGGGTCTGCAGGTTGGGCAGGATCGGCCCCGGGGTCATGGCGGTGAGGACGATGCCGTTTTCCACCGCGCAGTAGAAACTCAGGCTCAAGTCATCGTGGACCTGCTGGATCGCCCGCACGTAGTACTGCTCGTTGATACGCACCGCCAACGGATGGGCGGCGAAGATCCGGTGATCCAACTGTGCAACGGCCACGCCGATATGCCGTGCGTACTCCTCGGCGGCAGGTTCGGCATTCAACTCAAAGACCCGCCGCGACGCGCTGTCCGCCCCTGTCACCACCAGTTTGTGTGCCAGGGGCAGGATGTGGTGGGTGGTGAACACCTCGAAGTCCAGCCAGGTATTGACCAGCACCACGACAGCCGCGCCGCTGTGGAAGGCGCCGTCGAAATACACGTGGGTGTGGGTCAGGTGGTTGTCATCGCCAGCCGAACCGCCGAAATGCGGGATATCGCCGAGCGCTGCGCTCAGGGCGGCGAGGACCATTTCTTCGCGGCTGGACAGGCCGTCGAGCAGGGTCAAGGCAAAGCTGTTGCCCTTGATCGGGGCCAGGGTGTTGCTGCGACAGCCACCCACCAGGCGTTCGACCATTTGTTGCGCGTCGATCAGGCTGAAGTGCTCGACCTGGTCGATCAGTTCGGTGGCAATGGAAAAGTGCGCATGGTCAAACCCCACCGCCGTCACGCAATTGCGCCCGTAACCCTGGGGCGTGATCTCGCCGGCGCTGGTGCAACCCACCACGCGGACACCACCGAAACTGTGTTGCAGGGCCTGGCCGAGGGCCTGCAGATCATAGGTGGCAGAGCAGAAGAACAGCACGAACCCCAGGTACGGGTGCAACAACTGGCACGCCAGCTCATCGGCCACCTGCTGCGCATCGCTGGCCTGGGACATGGCTGTGACTACGCCTTCGCTGTGCACCTGTTGCATGGTCATCTCCCCGTTGAAGCTCAAGTGTACGAACGCGCGGGGTGGCGACCTATGCTACTTGGGTACTGGGTCGGGGCTTCGATGGGATGAGAGCCACCGGGCAACAGATGAATCTCAGTGGGGAACTGGCTTTGTGTGGGAGCTGGCTCCCACATAAGCCAGCTCCCACACGTTTGACCGTGTTCCAGGTCATTACCAGGTCAGCACCGCACCTACGGCAAAGGTATCGGTGTCTTCATTCTGCGCACTGGTGTCGTGGCCGCTGATCTCGAACTGGTTGTACTCGGCCACCAGCTTCAGGTTGTCGTTGATGTCATGGAACAGGGCAATGCCCCGGGTTTCGTAGTCGGCGCCGCTGCCGACCACGCCGTTGCCGTCGTCCTTGGTCTTGCCGTAGGACAGCGCCAGGCGGTTCTTGCCCAATTTGTAGGAGCCCTGCAGCAGGTAGCCATTGCTGTCGACATTACGCAAGGTGGCCTCCCCGGCGTTGTTGGTGAAGAACGGGTTGATGCCCTTGGCCTGGAAGCCGGAGCCGGTGAGCGACAAGCCGCCCATCTTCGCCTGCACCCCATACCCCAGGCCCTTGGAGGTCACCGATTCGACGGTAGAGTCGGTGTTGTCCGAGGTCTGGTAGCTGCCGTTGAGCCAGCTGTAGATCTTCGCCCCGCCCACGTCGAACTGGTAGGTGATCTCGCTCTCGGTACGTGGGTTCTTCTGGTAGGCCTTGCCCAGCGGGCTGCTGTCGTTGGTGTCGACCGGGTCCATGATGCCCACGGCCACCCGCAGGCCGTCCATTACCGGGGTGCGGTAGGTGATTTGCGAGGTGGGGAACGGGTATGGGTAGCCACTGCCGATATTGCCGAACGATACCCCGCCGCCGTCCACCAGGCCCAGGCTGTCGCTGACCTGGCCATAGCCGGCGAGCAGTTCGTCGAGCAGGATGTTGGAACGGGCGAACAGGCCGAAGTCCTTGCCGATCAGCACTTCGCCCCACTCGGGGTTGGCCACGGTGCCGTAGAACTGGCGCACGTCGATGGCGGTGTCGGTGCCGTTGGTTTCACTGTCGTTGATGGTCACCCAGAACGAGGCACGGGCGCCGAGCTTGAGGTCATCGACCTGCTTGCCCATGTTGAAGCCCAGGTAGTTGGGCAAAAAGCCCATTTTCACCCGCGACTGGCGCCGGTCGTATTGCTCGCCGGCACGGTCCACATCGCTGTTGACGTAGAAGGCGTTGACGTAGCCATCGGTGGAGAAGGTGGTTTGGTCCTTGTCGTACAGCACGATCTCGGCCTGGGCCACCGAGCTCAAACCGAGGCTGGCGATAAAGGCTGGCAACAAACGACGGGGGAAGTTCTTATTGTTATGCATGGCGCGCTCCGCGACGGGGGTCTGGGTGTCGGAGGCGATTATCGAAAGCCAGGCAGCGCGGTTAAACGCTGCCTTGGAGGGAAATGCGCGGTGCTTTGGAGGGCGCCGAGGGCCCGCCACTTAAGGCTTACACCGGTAGGCGCGGGGTTGGGGTCAAAGGGCGTTGAACAACATCCCGCCTGCCACCACGATACACAGGCTGGCAAAGCCGATTTGCAAGGCCCGCGCCGGAATCAGCGAGCCCAGGCGCCGGCCGATGAGCATGCCGACGATGCTGGCACCAATAAACACCCAGCCGAGGGTGTCGATCACCACCCCGGCATGGAACGCGCCGACCACACCAATCAGCGAAATCAGGCTGATCACCATCAGCGAGGTGGCGACAATCCCGCGCATCTGCACATCGGTCAGTTGCTTGAACGCCGGCACGATCAGAAAGCCGCCGCCCACCCCCAGCAGGCCCGATACCGCACCGGTCACCGCACCGAGGGCGGCCAGGGTCGCGGTGCATTTGGCGGTCCAGGAAAACCGCCCGGTCTGCTGATCGAGCATGCAGTTCTTCTGCCCCCAGGACGCGGCGCCATGGTCGCTGGGGCCGGCCTCGAGCTTTTCGCGCCGCAACATGCGCCACGCCACCAGCACCATCAGCGCGCTGAACAGGCCCATCAGGATCTTGTCCGGCAACTGATGGGCGAAGAACACCCCCAGCGGCGAAAACAGGGCGCCAAGCAAGGCAATCAGCAACGCCGCGCGGTACCGCACCAGGCCATGGCGCAAGCCATCAATCGCCCCCACCGCTGCCGCCGCGCCCACGGCGAACAATGACACCGGGGCCGCTTGGGTCATGGTCAAGCCCAGCCCCAGCACCAACGCCGGCACCCCCAGGATCCCGCCCCCGGCCCCGGTCAGGCCCATCACCAGCCCCATGAACACGCCAAAAAAACTTGCCAGCAGCATAGGGTTCTCTCACTCCACCTTGGCCAGACGGGTCAGCCATTCGCGGCCCTTGAGCATGCCGTTCCAGTAGAACCACGGCAGCAGCGTCGCCTTCAAAAACCACGCCGAGCGCCGCGCCACCGTCGGGTCGAGGGGAAAGGTCGGCAGCAGCCGGCCGCCATAACCGAACTCGGCCAGCACCACCTTGCCCTTCTCCACCGTCAACGGGCAGGAGCCATAACCGTCGTACTTGAGCGGCAATGGCGCCTGTCTGCGCAGGGCCAGCAAGTTCTCGGCGACCACCACGATTTGCTTGCGCACCGCCGCTGCCGTCTTGGCATTGCTGGTGGAGCACACATCGCCCAGGGCGAAGATGTGCGGGTAACGCACCTGTTGCAGGCTATGGGGGTCGACCTCGCACCAGCCAGCGGCGTCGGCCAGTGGGCTGTGGCGGATAAAGTCCGGGGCCACTTGCGGCGGGACGACGTGCAGCATGTCGAAGGATTTTTCTTCGACGTTGGTATTGCCTTCGGCGTCCTTGACCTCGAACCAGGCCTTGCGCGCCGGGCCATCGACCTTGATCAGGTTGGAATTGAAGGCCAACTGCACGCCATATTTCTCGACATAGTTCATCAACGGCGGCACAAAGGTTGCCACGCCAAACAGCGCGGCGCCGGCCAGGTTGAATTCGACGTCGATGGTGTTCAGGTCACCTTGCTTGAGCCAATGATCGCAAGACAGGTACATGGCCTTTTGCGGCGCCCCTGCGCATTTGATCGGCATGGCCGGCTGGGTAAAGATCGCCTTGCCACCCTTGAGCTGCTGCACCAGTTGCCAGGTGTAGGGTGCGTGCTGGTAGCTGTAGTTGGAGGTAACGCCGTTGTGGCCCAGGGTCTGCTCCAGGCCTTGGATTTTCTCCCAGGCCAGGCGCAGGCCGGGGCAGACGATGAGGTTATTCCAGGTCACACGCTGGCCGCTGTCGAGCACCAGGGCCTGCTCGTCGGGCAGCAACTGACTGACCGCCGCCTGCACCCAGGTCACGCCGTCGGGCAATACCCGGGCCATGGGGCGCATGGTCTTGCGGATGTCATGGGCGCCACCGCCCACCAGGGTCCAGGCGGGTTGGTAGTAATGTTCGGCGCTGGGTTCAATCAGGATGATATTGAGCTGCGGGTCGCGCTTGAGCAGGCTGGCCAGCAGGCCGATGCCTGCCGAGCCGCCGCCGATGACCACGATGTCGCCACTGATGGTCGGTCCCCAGTGTTGGTCGTTCATAGTCCTGGCCTTTCTTATTTCAACAATGCACACAAGGGTCGTTGCCGTATGGCGTCACGCCCAGCTTTTTATCACCGCCCCGCAGTACAGCCCGGAGAGGGTTTTCATCACTTGAATCACTTCGTGGCTGGCCAACCCGTAAAAGATGTACTTGCCTTCACGACGGGTCGCCACCAGCCCTTCGTCGCGCAGGATTCCCAGTTGCTGGGACAACGTCGGCTGGCGCACGCCGGTCATGGTTTCCAGCTCACCCACATTGCGCTCGCCCTGGGTCAACTGGCAGAGGATCAGTAGCCGGTCCTCATTGGCCAGGGCCTTGAGCAAGGTACAGGCCTTGGACGCAGACGCACGCAACTGGGCGACTTCACCTTCACTCAGACTGGATTCCATTTGCTTCGGTCCTTTCTCTCACTTAAGCTCAAAACATTATGTTTAAACATAAAGTGAATATCACGCCTTTTTTTAGCCATCAGGGACAACCGTCATGCCTGCGCTGATTCAACCCTTCCTGGACGAGGCCTCGTCGACCTGGACCTACATCGTCTATGAAGCGGACGGTGGACCCTGTGCCATTGTCGACTCGGTGCTCAACTACGACCCCGCGTCCGGACGCACCGACACGCGCCAGGCCGACCACGTCGTGGCGTTCGTCCAGGCCCATGGCTTGCAGGTGCAATGGCTGCTGGAAACCCACGCCCACGCCGACCACCTGTCCGCCGCGCCGTACCTGCGCCGTGTCTTGGGCGGCAAAATCGCCATTGGCCAGTCCATCAGCCAGGTGCAGGGCGTGTTCAAGAACCTGTTCAACCTGGAGCCGGCGTTTCGCGTTGACGGTTCGCAGTTCGACCATCTGTTCGCCCCCGACGAGGTGTTCCACATCGGCAACCTCCAGGCCCAGGCCCTGCACGTGCCCGGCCATACCCCGGCAGACATGGCCTACCTGATCGACGACCAGTTGATCCTGGTGGGCGACACCCTGTTCATGCCCGACGTGGGCACCGCCCGCTGTGACTTCCCTGGCGGCGATGCGCGCCAGTTGTATGCCTCGATGCGCAAGTTGCTGGCCTTCCCCGGCGACACCCGGCTGTACGTGTGCCATGACTATCCACCCGAGGGCCGCGAGGCCAAATGCCTGACCAGCGTGGCTGAACAGCGAGCGAGCAATATCCATGTGCATGACGGGGTGGATGAAGCGGCATTTGTGCAAATGCGCACCACCCGTGATGCCGGGCTGGGCATGCCGACGCTGTTGCTGCCGGCGATCCAGGTGAATGTACGAGCGGGGAATATGCCGCCGGCGGAAGACAATGGCGTGGTGTACCTGAAAATCCCGATCAACCAGCTGTGACACGGCACATCGGGCTCAACTGAAGTAAGAGCCCTTGGGCTTGGGCAAGCCTGACCAAAGCTCGTCGACATGCTTGAAGCCCCAGTCCTCGATGCTCTCGCGAGCGACAATCTTGTCGCGCTGCTCGGCCAGGTTCACCACCACCTGGATAATGGGCAAGCGGGAGCGCGCCGAAAAGAACACTTTGACCCGTGGCGTGAGCAACGACTTCTGGCTTTGCTCAATCACCACACCGATACGCCCGCTCTCCAGGCGCACCAAGGCGCCCACCGGGTAAATCCCCATGCACCGGACAAACGCCTGGAACACCCGCTCATCGAAATGGCCTTTCCACTCGGCCATTTTCTGAATGGCATCGGCCGGCCCCCAGCCTTGTTTATAAGGCCGCTCTGAGGTCACCGCATCGTACACATCACACACAGCGCCCATGTGTGCAAACAAGCTGATCTGATCCTGGAGCAGGCCGTGGGGATAACCCTCGCCGTTGCACTTTTCATGGTGATGCAAGCACACATCCAATACCAGGGCGCTGATATGCGGGCTGTTGCGCAACATGTTCACCCCCTCCTGGGGATGGCTGCGCACAATCTCGAACTCCGCCTCAGTCAGCTTGCCGGCCTTGCTTAAAATGCCCTCCGGGATGGCCATTTTCCCCACGTCATGGAACAACCCTGCCAGCCCTGCCTCCTGGACCAATGCCGGCGACAGCCCCAACTGCCTGGCCAACGCGATCATCAAGCCACTGACCGCGACCGAATGCATGTAGGTGTATTCATCGGCCCGCTTCAACCGGGCCAGGCTGATCAAGGCATGGGGGTGGCGCAAAATCGACTGGGAAATTTCATCCACCAGGCTAACCACGCGAGTAGGGTCGATCGCGCCCCCCATGCGCAAGTCACTGAACATTTCGACGACGGCACTCTTGGCCCGCGCGCACACCTTGACGGCACGCGCCACCTCGACCTTCATATCAACACGCGGGGGCACCGCAGATTGCGCCAGTGCAGCGACCGTTGAGGTAACAGCTGGCGAACGCGGCAGCTCGTCCGGCAGCACGTCGTCCCCCTTCTCGGTATCAATCCAGAGGCTCTGCACCTGTGACTGACGCAAACGCTGCAGGTCTTGCAGACGGGTCAGCAAAAAACTGCTTTTCCAAAAACCATGGTCAGTCCAGGCGCCGTTGAGCTTGTGGACGTACATACCCAACCTGACTTGCGAAGTAGGAATGCATTTCAACATAGGCATTACCTCACAGTTCAAGATCAAACAACCTGCCCGACTCGGCTCAGTTCACCGAGAACCTCGAAACAATCTGTTTGAGATCAATCGCCAGCTTCGACAGTTCATTACTGGCGATCGAGGTTTGACTGGCGGCCGACGAGCTCTGGATAGACAGGTCACGAATGCTGATGAGGTTCTGGTCGACAGAGCGTGCGACATGGGCCTGCTCTTCCGACGCGGTGGCGATCAGCAGGTTTCGCTCGTTGATATCCTCGATCGCATGGGTGATTTGAGTAATGGCCGCACCCGCTTCATGGGCGATCTTCAACGAATCCACGGCTTCAGTTCGGTTCAGCCCCATCGAGAGCACCGCCTCACTGGAACAGCTCTGGATCTTCGCGATCATCTGCTCGATTTCCTGGGTCGAGGTCTGCGTTCTATGGGCCAACGCCCTGACCTCGTCGGCCACCACCGCAAAGCCGCGCCCCTGCTCGCCGGCCCGGGCCGCTTCGATGGCCGCATTCAGGGCCAGCAGGTTGGTTTGCTCGGCAATGGAGCGGATGACTTCCACCACCCTTGCAATGTCCTGGGCCTGTTTGGCCAGCCCCTCTACTTCGACCCCGGTTTGCTGGACGGTGGCGCTCAATTTTTCAATCGATGCGATGGTCTGGGTCACCCGCTCCTGGCCGACTTTTGCCGAGCGTTGGGAGTCCTGTGTCGACTGGGAGGCCGACACCGCATTACGCGCCACTTCTTCTACCGCGGCAGTCATCTCATTGACCGCCGTGGCGGCCTGATCGGTCTCCATACTTTGTCGTTCAATACCGGCACTGGACTCCTTGGTGATCGAACTCATCTCTTCAGCAGCCGATGCCAGTTGGCCGGATGCTTCGGATATATGCTGCAAAGTACTTTTCAAACTCATCTGCATGGCTGCAGTGGACTGTTGCAGGTCGGTCAGTTCGTCCTTGCCGCTGATCTGGATGGCGACACGCAAGTCTCCCTGGGCAATCTTCGCCGTCGCGGCCAACAGTTCGCCAACCGGCGTGATGATACTTTTGGTGAACAGTCGGGCGACCAGAATGGTCAACAGCACCGACGCCACCATCAGGATCAATGTGAACAATCGGGCAGCATCATATTCATGGGCCGCAGTGGCCACTGCGGCCTGCCCACCCGTTTCGTTGATAGCCAACAATTCCCCAATCATGGACTGCAGCTTAACGGCCAGAGGGCTGGTGTAATCTCTAAAAAACACACTCAAGTCAGCAGCCGAATGTGAACTGTCCATGGCCAGCAACTCATCAACTTTCAGGTTATAGGCCTGTATATCCCGTATGACTTGATCATATTTATTCTTTTCTTCGGGACTGGATACAAACGAAGCATACTCATTGCTTACTTTAACCAGCGCACTACTCGCCTCTTTAACAGCACCGACCGAAGTGGAACTTAGCCGATTAGCATCCAGTGCAAACCTGCGCAACTCCAAGCGAAGTTTCAATAACGTACTTTCTATCTTTCCAGCCTGACGAATGCTGGGTAGCCAGTTAGTTTCTATTTGCACAGTGGACGAATAGACTTTGTCAACTTTCACCAGGGTCATCGCGCCTTGTATTAAAAGCAACAGGCACACCACGCCAAAACACAGGGTGGTACGGGAGTTCAATCTTATGGATCTCATTGACATGGCAATTCCCCTAGGCTTACTGGCTCAAGGACTTTTACAGCCTCGATGGCATCAGTGTGTGGAGCGTTCTGTGAAAAAAATGTAGGCCTATCGTTGTTTTATGGAGCCGACAAACAAAAAATCACGCAAACCACTACTTAGCTAACTACTCATATAAGTCAAGTAGACCAAGAATACGCCGCGACGATAACAGACGGGCGAGCACCCTTAGAGCCTTAAATAGCCAGATGGACTAGTTTCTCATTCTCTATGACTCGCTCTTCCGAATAAGACATGAGCTTAGCAGATACCTTACTGCCCATAAGGACAAGCGTTTTTTATAATAATGGCTTGCTCACCAGACACTTCCAGATGATCGCTATCAGTCACATCGCCTCGTATGAATAGAAACAATTGCGTATTACCGACGTTACGAGAGGAAGATCTATACACCACATTCTGCTGCCTCCCCCACGGATACTCCAGGAACCCACATTCTATGGAGCATCTGAAACATGGACATCCGACGTAACCACCGCGACCTGACCGGGGAGCAGAAACGAGCCTTTGTCACCGCCATTCTGCGGCTCAAGAACGACGTTCCAAGTGTCCTGCGCCCCGGCCTGCAGAGCCGCTATGACGATTTCGTGCAGGTCCATCGCAACTCTATGGGCGGGCCCAACCCACTGGTCCCCAACCCCCACCAAAGCCCGCTGTTCTATCCCTGGCACCGGATCCTGATTCGGCAGTTCGAACTGGCGCTCAAAGCCGCCGCAAATGATCCGTCTATCACCCTGCCCTATTGGGATTGGCAACTAGAGGGTCGCAGCAACCCCTTCACCGCCGATTTCATGGGGGGCAACGGCGACAACATGCAAAACCAACGTGTCACCACCGGCCCATTTTCCGTGTTCAACGGCGCATTCGAACTCAAGGTGTGGGACGACAATTCGGGTGATCAGGGTCTGCGTCGCGACCTGGGGGCAAATCCCGAGCAGCCCTTGCCAGGCCCCCTGGAAGTGATTTCAACGTTAGCGCGCACCCCGTACTGGCAAGTCCCCGTGGCTGAAGCCTCCGGCGGTTGGGAAAATGTCAGTGAAGACCGATTGCACAACAGGGTTCATGCCTGGATCGGCGGCGATATGACCACCGCCTCCTCTTCCAATGACCCGCTGTTTTTCCTGCACCATTGCCATCTGGACTTTCTGTGGGAGCAGTGGCGCCAGCAGCATCCGATCAGCGAGCCGTTCCAGCCCAGGGCTGACGCCCCCAACGGCGTGCTGGACTCAAACCTGGTGTTCAACCCGCAAAACGAACCTGCACCCTGGCCAGAGCGCTGGACCATCAGGCAGACCCTGGACCTTGAGCAACTTGACTACCGTTATGAATAAGTCAGCTGCCTAGGTTCAAACCATTGGCCGGCAGCGGCAGCGCGGTCTTGTAGCGCACCTGCTTGAGTGCAAAGCTCGAGCGGATGTTCGCCACACCCGGCACCTTGGTCAGAAAATCCATCATAAAGCGTTCCAGCGACTGGATGGTCGGCACCAGCACCCGGATCAGGTAGTCCGGGTCGCCGGCCATCAGGTAGCACTCCATCACCTCCGGCCGGTCGGAAATCGCCCCCTCGAATTGCTGCAGGGCTTCCTCGTTCTGCTTTTCCAGGCTGACGTGGATAAACACATTGACGTGCAGCCCCAGCAAATCGGCGTCCAGCAGCGTGACCTGGTCACGGATCAAGCCCAATTCTTCCATCGCCTTGACCCGGTTGAAACACGGCGTGGGCGACAGGTTGACCGAACGTGCGAGGTCGGCGTTGGTGATGCGGGCATTCTCCTGAAGGCTGTTGAGAATCCCGATATCAATACGGTCCAGCTTGCGCATGAGACAAAACCACCTGTTTATTATGTTTATGCAGATTTTTTATCCTCAAATGATCTCAGGCGCAACCAAACAGAGATAAATATTCTCCACGCCCCGGCCTATGATTGTTGTAGGACAAGATTTCTCCTACCCGGGGACTGACTGTCAGCTAAGCGCGCCCACTACAAGAAATTCACAAGATCGAGCGTAGAAAGCCATGACCCAGCAATACGAACCGCTGCGCCTGCACGTTCCCGAGCCTTCTGGCCGTCCAGGTTGCAAGACCGACTTTACCTACCTGCATCTGACCGATGCGGGTACGGTGCGCAAACCCGCAATTGACGTAGAAGCCGCCGACACCGCCGACCTGGCCAAGGGCCTGATCCGCGTGCTCGACGACCAGGGCCAGGCCCTGGGCCCATGGGCAGAAGGTGTCCCGGTAGACATTTTGCGCCGCGGCATGCGTGCCATGCTCAAGACGCGGATCTTCGACAACCGCATGGTGGTCGCCCAGCGTCAGAAAAAGATGTCGTTCTATATGCAAAGCCTTGGCGAAGAAGCCATCGGCAGCGCCCAGGCCCTGGCCTTGAACATCGACGACATGTGCTTCCCCACCTACCGCCAGCAAAGCATCCTGATGGCCCGTGAAGTGCCGCTGGTAGACCTGATCTGCCAACTGCTGTCCAACGAGCGCGATCCGCTCAAGGGCCGCCAGTTGCCGATCATGTACTCGGTAAAAGACTTCGGTTTCTTCTCCATTTCCGGCAACCTCGCCACCCAGTTCGTACAGGGCGTGGGCTGGGGCATGGCCTCGGCGATCAAGGGCGATACCAAGATTGCCTCGGCATGGATCGGCGATGGTGCCACCGCCGAATCGGACTTCCACACCGCCCTGACCTTCGCCCACGTGTACCGCGCGCCGGTGATTCTCAACGTGGTCAACAACCAGTGGGCGATCTCCACCTTCCAGGCCATCGCCGGTGGTGAAGCCACCACCTTCGCCGGACGCGGCGTGGGTTGCGGCATTGCCTCCCTGCGGGTGGACGGCAACGACTTTATCGCGGTGTACGCCGCCTCTGCCTGGGCCGCCGAACGCGCGCGCCGCAACCTCGGCCCGACCCTGATCGAATGGGTCACCTACCGCGCCGGCCCGCACTCCACCTCCGATGACCCCTCCAAGTACCGGCCTGCCGACGACTGGAGCCACTTCCCGTTGGGCGACCCGATTGCCCGCCTCAAGCAGCACCTGATCAAGATTGGCCAGTGGTCCGAAGAGGAACACGCCACGGTCAGTGCGCAGCTGGAGGCCGAAGTGATCAGCGCGCAGAAAGAAGCCGAACAGTACGGCACCCTGGCCGGTGGCCAGATTCCAAGCGCCGCGAGCATGTTCGAAGACGTTTATAAAGAGATGCCGGAGCACTTGAAGCGCCAGCGTCAAGAGTTGGGGATCTGACATGAACGATCACAACAATAAAATCGAGCTGGAAACCGCCATGACCACGACCACCATGACCATGATCCAGGCCCTGCGCTCGGCCATGGATGTGATGCTTGAGCGCGACGACAATGTGGTGGTATTCGGCCAGGACGTCGGTTACTTCGGCGGCGTGTTCCGTTGCACCGAAGGCTTGCAGAGCAAGTACGGCACCTCGCGGGTGTTTGATGCGCCGATCTCCGAAAGCGGCATTATCGGCGTGGCCGTGGGCATGGGTGCCTATGGCCTGCGCCCGGTGGCTGAAATTCAGTTCGCCGACTACGTGTACCCGGCCACCGACCAGATCATCTCGGAAGCGGCGCGCCTGCGTTATCGCTCGGCCGGCCAGTTCACTGCACCGCTGACCATGCGCATGCCCTGCGGCGGCGGCATCTACGGCGGCCAGACCCACAGCCAGAGTATCGAAGCGGTGTTCACTCAGGTCTGCGGCCTGCGCACGGTGATGCCGTCCAACCCCTATGACGCCAAGGGCCTGCTGATCGCCTCCATCGAAAACGATGACCCGGTGATCTTCCTCGAGCCCAAGCGCCTGTACAACGGCCCGTTCGACGGCCACCACGACCGCCCGGTGACGCCGTGGTCCAAACACCCGCAAGCCCAGGTGCCGGACGGCTACTATACGGTGCCGCTGGATGTGGCTGCCATCGTGCGTCCAGGCTCGGCCGTCACGGTGCTGACTTACGGCACCACCGTGTACGTGTCGCAAGTGGCCGCCGAAGAAACCGGCATCGATGCCGAAGTCATCGACCTGCGCAGCCTGTGGCCGCTGGACCTGGAAACCATCGTCAAGTCGGTGAAAAAGACCGGCCGTTGCGTGGTGGTGCATGAAGCCACTCGGACCTGCGGTTTTGGTGCCGAGCTGGTGTCGTTGGTGCAAGAACACTGCTTCCACTACCTGGAAGCGCCTATCGAGCGTGTGACCGGCTGGGACACCCCCTACCCCCACGCGCAAGAGTGGGCGTATTTCCCTGGCCCGACCCGTGTGGGCGCGGCTTTGCAACGGGTCATGGAGGTCTGAATGGGCACGCACGTTATCAAGATGCCGGACATTGGCGAAGGCATCGCAGAGGTTGAGTTGTCGGTATGGCACGTCAAGGTCGGCGATATGGTCGTGGAAGACCAGGTGCTGGCGGATGTGATGACCGACAAGGCGATGGTGGATATTCCCTCGCCGGTCCATGGCAAGGTGATATCGCTGGGCGGCGAGCCGGGTGAAGTCATGGCCGTGGGCAGTATCCTGATCAGCATTGAAGTCGAAGGCGCGGGCAATACCCGGGAGTCGGCGTTGTCGGCGGTGGTTGAAGAAGCCGCGCCGGCCCCAAAAGCCGAAATCAAGGCCCCTGCGGTTGAAAGCAAACCGGCCGCCAAGCCGGTGGTGGCCGCCCAGGCCCCGGTGGCCCGCGACGCCAATGAGCGCCCGCTGGCCTCGCCCGCCGTGCGCAAGCATGCGCTGGACGCCGGGATCCAGCTACGCCTGGTCCAGGGCTCGGGCCCGGCCGGGCGTATTCTGCATGAAGACCTTGATGCCTATCTGCAACAGGGCAGCACCCGCGCCTCGGCCGGCGCCAACCCGTATGCCGAGCGTAACGACGAAGAGCAGATCCCGGTGATCGGCATGCGCCGCAAGATCGCCCAGCGCATGCAGGACGCCACGCGCCGCGCCGCACATTTCAGCTACGTCGAAGAGATCGACGTGACGGCCCTCGACGACTTGCGCGTACACCTCAATGAAAAACACGGCGCCAGCCGCGGCAAGCTGACGTTGCTGCCATTCCTGGTGCGCGCGATGGTTGTGGCCTTGCGCGATTTCCCGCAGATCAACGCGCGTTATGACGACGAAGCCCAAGTCATCACCCGCCTTGGCGCGGTGCATGTGGGCGTCGCCACCCAGAGCGATGTCGGCCTGATGGTGCCCGTGGTGCGTCACGCCGAGGCGCGCAGCCTGTGGGGCACCGCCGAAGAAATCACCCGCCTGGCCAACGCCGCGCGCAATGGCAAGGCCAGCCGTGACGAACTGTCGGGCTCGACCATCACCCTGACCAGCCTCGGCGCGTTGGGCGGAATTGTCAGCACCCCGGTGCTGAACCTGCCGGAAGTGGCGATTGTCGGCGTCAACCGCATCGTCGAGCGACCAATGGTGATCAAGGGGCAGATCGTGATCCGCAAGATGATGAACCTTTCCAGCTCCTTCGATCACCGGGTGGTCGATGGCATGGACGCGGCGCAATTCATCCAGGCCATCCGTGGCCTGCTCGAACAACCCGCCAGCCTGTTCCTGGAGTAAGGGCATGACTCAGACTTTGCATACCACGCTGCTGATTATCGGCGGCGGCCCGGGCGGCTATGTGGCGGCGATTCGCGCCGGCCAACTGGGCATCCCGACCATCCTGGTAGAAGGCCAGGCGTTGGGCGGTACCTGCCTGAATATCGGCTGCATTCCGTCCAAGGCCCTGATCCACGTTGCCGAGCAGTTCCAGCAAACCGTGCACCACAGCCAGGGGTCGGCCCTGGGCATCGAAGTGGATGTGCCGACCCTGGACATCCGCAAGAGCGTCGAGTGGAAGGACGGCATTGTCGACCGCCTGACCACCGGGGTTGCCGCGCTGCTGAAAAAGCACAAAGTGCAGGTGATCCACGGCTGGGCCAAGATCGTCGACGGCAAGACCGTGGACGTGGACGGCCAACGCATCCAGTGCGAGCACCTGCTGCTGGCCACCGGTTCGAAAAGCGTCAACCTGCCGATGCTGCCGATTGGCGGGCCGATCATTTCGTCCACCGAAGCCTTGGCACCGAGCCATGTGCCAAAACGCTTGATCGTGGTGGGTGGCGGTTATATCGGCCTGGAACTGGGGATTGCCTATCGCAAACTCGGGGCCGAGGTCAGCGTGGTCGAAGCCCAGGACCGCATCCTGCCGGCCTACGACGCCGAGCTGACGCAGCCGGTCGCCGAATCCCTCAAGCAGTTGGGGGTCAAGCTGTACCTCAAGCACAGCGTCACGGGTTTTGAAGGTGGCAGCCTGCAAGTGCGCGATCCGAATGGCGAGACCCTGGCCCTCGACACCGACCAGGTGCTGGTTGCCGTCGGTCGCAAACCCAACACCCAGGGCTGGAACCTGGAAGCCTTGAACCTGACGATGAACGGCGCGGCAATCCAGATCGACAGTCGTTGCCAGACCAGCATGCGCAATGTGTGGGCCATTGGCGACCTGAGCGGCGAACCGATGCTGGCGCACCGGGCCATGGCCCAGGGCGAAATGGTCGCGGAGCTGATCAGCGGTAAATCCCGCGAGTTCAACCCGGCGGCGATCCCGGCGGTGTGCTTTACCGACCCGGAACTGGTGGTGGTCGGCAAGACCCCGGACGAAGCCAAGGCTGCGGGCCTGGACTGCATTGTCTCGAGCTTCCCGTTTGCGGCCAATGGCCGGGCCATGACCCTGGAGTCCAAGACCGGCTTCGTGCGGGTGGTGGCACGCCGCGACAATCACCTGATTGTTGGCTGGCAGGCGGTGGGGGTTGGCGTGTCCGAACTGTCCACGGCCTTTGGCCTGAGCCTGGAAATGGGCGCGCGCCTGGAGGATGTGGCAGGCACCATTCATGCCCACCCGACCCTCGGTGAAGCCGTGCAGGAAGCGGCGCTGCGGGCGCTGGGGCATGCCCTGCACCTCTGACCCACTGTGGCAGCGGGCTTGCCCGCGATAGCAATGTGTCAGTGTCAGAGGCGTTAACTGACCCACCGCTCTCGTGAGCAAGCCCGCTCCCACACAGGCCAAGAATGAAGTATTGTTGCGCCCATCCAGAAATAAACCAAAAGCCTGCCTTCGACCAGGCGGTTGAAAAGAGATAGAGGGTGTCATGGGTAACGAAAGCATCAATTGGGACAAATTGGGTTTTGACTACATCAAGACCGACAAGCGTTTTCTCCAGACCTGGAAAGACGGCGCCTGGCAAGAAGGCACCCTGACCGAAGACAACGTGCTGCACATCAGCGAGGGCTCCACCGCCCTGCACTATGGCCAGCAGTGCTTTGAGGGCTTGAAGGCCTATCGCTGCAAGGACGGTTCGATCAACCTGTTCCGCCCGGACCAGAACGCCGCCCGCATGCAACGCAGCTGCGCCCGCCTGCTGATGCCACAGGTGCCGACCGAAGCCTTCATCGAGGCGTGCAAGGCAGTGGTCCGCGCCAACGAGCGGTTCATCCCGCCGTACGGCACTGGCGGCGCGCTGTACCTGCGCCCGTTCGTGATCGGCACCGGTGACAACATCGGCGTGCGTACCGCGCCCGAGTTCATCTTCTCGATCTTCTGCATCCCGGTCGGCGCCTACTTCAAGGGCGGCCTGACCCCGCACAACTTCCTGATCTCCGGCTACGACCGCGCCGCGCCGAATGGCACCGGCGCCGCCAAGGTCGGTGGCAACTACGCAGCCAGCCTGATGCCCGGCTCCCTGGCGAAAAAAGCCAACTTTGCCGACTGCATCTACCTGGACCCGGCCACCCACTCGAAAATCGAAGAAGTCGGTTCGGCCAACTTCTTCGGGATCACCCACGACAACAAGTTCGTCACCCCGAACTCGCCGTCGGTGCTGCCAGGCATCACCCGCCTGTCGCTGATCGAACTGGCCAAGACCCGCCTGGGCCTGGACGTGGTCGAAGGCGACGTGCTGATCGACAAGCTGGCAGACTTCAAGGAAGCCGGCGCCTGCGGTACGGCGGCAGTGATCACGCCTATCGGCGGGATCGAGTACAAAGACAAGCTGCACGTGTTCTACAGCGAAAAAGAAGTCGGCCCAGTGACCCAGAAGCTCTACAAAGAGCTGACCGGTGTGCAGTCCGGCGACGTTGAAGCGCCGGCTGGCTGGATCGTCAAGGTCTAAGCCCCGCTGCGCAACAAAATGTGGGAGCGGGCTTGCTCGCGAAAGCGGTGGATCAGTCAACGTCATCAGTGACTGACCCACCGCTTTCGCGAGCAAGCCCGCTCCCACATTTGCTTACAGGTGGTTTCAGGATTTTGGCAGGTTTTGCGCAATCTTCTTGCCCATGCTGATCCTCGGCTCCACGCCATACCCCAGTGCTTCGTAGAAGCCCACCACCGTATCGTTGCCCAGATTGATCTGCAGGTTGATCTTCAGGCAGCCCAGGGCGATCAACGCCTGTTCCCCATGGCGCACCAACGACGCGCCCAGGCCTTGCCGGCGATAGTCCGGATGCACGGCCACCGAATACAACCAACCCCGATGCCCGTCGTAACCTGCCATCAAGGTGCCGATCACGGCCTTGCCGTGGGTGGCGACAAAGAACAGCCCGTCCTCCACCGCAAGCTTTCTATCAATCGCCAGTTCCGGCCGGTTATGTGGGGTGTCATAACCAAACGCCGTCTGCCATAACGCCGCGACCTGGGCCCGATGCAAACGGTCGCGATACACGCCGATGGGGTGGCGAGACGACAATACTTTCTCCATCACCAGGGTGCGCTCGTTGCCGTGGTACACATCCCGCACGGTCTGGAACCCCAGCTTGGTATAAAACGGCTCGGCGGTGAGGGACGACGGTACGCTCAATACCGTGACCCCAGCCTCACGGGCCCGCTGTTCGATATCGGCCATCAGTTGGCGGCCGATGCCCTGCCCTTGCAGCACCGGGTTGACGAACACCGAACGCACCACATTGGCGTCCAAGGCGGCGGTCGCGACGATTTCTTGATCCTGGAGTGCAACCAGCACGGTACGCCGCGTGAGCAATTGCAGCACCGCCTCCGGCGTGAAGTTGCTCGCCACCCGCGCAATCACATCCGCCGGGTAGTCACGGGCGTTGCTGCTGCGCAGGGCCGCCAGGATGACCTGGCTGATGCCTTCGGCATCGGTGGGTTGGGCGAGGCGGACGGCGGTAGACATGACTCCTCCTGACGGGTGACGTAATGACAGCCACCACAATACCCATGTGTGGGCTTGTGTGGGAGCCGGGCTTGCCCGCGATGCAGGCACCTCGGTGTGTCCGCTACACCGCGGTGATGCTATCGCAGGCAAGCCAGCTCCCACACAAGTCGGCTCCTACAGGTTTGAGCGCCCCCTGACAGCCGATTCGGCTGCCACACCCCTCTTTTCAGCTTTCCCGGCTGGGCTGCTCCCCTGTTTCAGCCGGGATTCTACGGCCAGAGCGCACAAAATAGCCTCAATGCCCAACCCCATGGACTCGTGCCCCCATGCAAACCACCAATACCGTCCTGATGATTCGCCCGGCGCACTTTGCCTTTAACCCGGACACCGCGATCAACAACCGCTTCCAGCGCGCGCCCGTCGATCCGGTGGCCGCACAGCACAAAGCGCTGGAAGAGTTCGACGGTTATGTCGACACCCTGCGCCAGCATGGTGTGGACGTGTTGGTGGTGCAGGACACACCCGCGCCCCATACCCCGGATTCGATCTTCCCCAATAACTGGTGGAGCAGTCATGCCGACGGCAGCCTGGTGCTGTACCCGATGGAGGGCCAGAACCGCCGCCTGGAGCGCGATAAAGGCGTGCTGCAAGTACTGGAGCAGCGCTTCGCAATCAAAGACACCATCGACTTCAGCCACCTGGAACAACAGAACATGTTCCTCGAAGGCACTGGCAGCATGGTCCTCGACCGCCAGCACCGCATCAGCTACGCCTGCCACTCCGGGCGCACCCATCACGATGCCCTGCGCCAGTTTGCCGAGCGCCTGGACTATCAGGTCTGCGCCTTCCACGCCGTCGACCGCCATCACGCACCGATCTACCACAGCAACGTGATGATGAGCGTCGGCCGCGACCTGTCGGTGGTGTGCCTGGACGCGCTGCCCGAGACCCACGAACGCCAGGGCCTGGAACGCTCCCTGCGCGACACAGGCAAAGACATCCTGGCCCTGGACTTCGACCAACTGGAAGCCTTCGCCGGCAACATGCTGGAACTCCACGACCGCGACGGCCAGCCGCTGCTGGTGATGTCGGCCAGCGCCTGGCGCTCGCTCAAGCCGGCGCAGCGCCTGCATGTGGAACGCCACACCCACCCAGTCGTGGTGAATATCGACAACATCGAACGCATCGGCGGCGGCAGTGCCCGCTGCATGTTGGCCGAAGTGCATCTTCCGGCCCGCGCCTCATTCCAATAAGGAGTTTTTCCATGACCCGTTATATCGACGTCAACGACCTCAGCTACCTGGTATCGCAAAAAGGCCTGCAAACCTGCATCACCGAGATGGCCGAGTACATCCGCGCCGACTACCTGCGCTGGAATGACTTCGAAAAATGCGCGCGCCTGGCCAACCACTCGCCCGAGGGCGTGATCGAACTGATGCCGGTCTCGGATGCTTCGCTGTATGCCTTCAAATACGTCAACGGCCACCCGAAAAATACCCAGAGCGGCATGCTCACGGTCATGGCGTTCGGCGCCCTGGGGGATGTGGATACGGGCAAACCGGTGCTGCTCAGCGAGATGACCCTGACCACGGCGATCCGCACTGCCGCCACTTCGGCCCTGGTTGCGCGCTACCTGGCACGGGACAACAGCCGCAGCATGGCGCTGATCGGCAATGGCTCGCAAAGTGAGTTCCAGGCCCTGGCGTTTCACACCTTGCTGGGCATCAATGAGATCCGCCTGTTCGATATAGATACCCAGGCCATGCACAAGCTGGCGAACAACCTCAAGGCCTTCCCGGCGATCAAGCTGACCCTCGCGGGTAGCGTCGCCGAAGCGGTGAAAGGCGCCGATATCGTCACCACCGTCACCGCCGACAAGGCCTACGCCACCATCCTTACCGACGACATGATCGAGCCCGGCATGCACCTCAATGCCGTGGGCGGCGACTGCCCCGGCAAGACCGAACTGGACCGGCGCATCGTCGAGCGCGCGCGGGTGATCGTCGAGTACGAACCACAAAGCCGTATCGAAGGCGAAATCCAGCATATGCCCGAGGACTCGCCGGTCACCGAGCTGTGGCAAGTGATCAACGGCCAGAAGCCGGGCCGGGAAAATGCGCGCCAGGTCACCCTGTTTGACTCGGTAGGTTTTGCCCTCGAAGACTATTCGGCCCTGCGTTATGTACTGGATGTGGCCAAGGCCCTGGACGTGGGCAGCGAGTTGGAGCTGGTACCGGACCTGGCCGACCCCAAGGACCTGTTCGCCCGCCTGGCCCAGCGACCAACCGCACAGCATAAAAAGCGCGCCTGAAACCGCTCTGGCCTGCCGCTTTGCGCAAGCGGCGGGCCCTAAACCGCGGTTTGAAAAGCCGATATACAGGGTGCCGCAGCCGATTCTGCTGCAATCCGCGTTTTAACAGCGCATTCCGCATGCGAAGGACTAGGTAAACGACACAAAAAACGCACCATCATGAAGCATTCTGAGCGCGACCAAAGAGTCAGCAAATGAATGCATGCCGCACCCTTTCTACTGCCCTGACATCAATTACAAAATATAGGGAAAACACCATGACTCCGCTCCGATCACTCGTCGCCGCGCTGCTCCTGCCTTTGTGCGCCACCGCCGTCCAGGCCCAGGAATGGAAAGAAATCCGTTTCGGCGTGTTCCCCGAGTACCCACCCTTTGAATCCGTGGCCGCTGACGGCAGCCTGCAAGGTTTCGACATTGAGCTGGGCAACGCTATCTGCGCCAAGCTTGAAGTCAAGTGCACCTGGGTCCACAACGAGTTCGACGGCATGATCCCGGCGCTGCGTGCGCGCAAGTTCGACGCCATCATGTCCTCCATGGCCGTGACCCCGGCCCGGCAAAAACAGATCGACTTCAGCGATCGCCTGTTCCTCAGCCCCACCTCGGTGATCACCCGCAAGGGCGCAGGTTTCGGCGACACCCCCGAATCCCTCAAGGGCAAACAGGTCGGCGTGCTCCAGGGCTCGCTGCAGGAAGCCTATGCCCGCGCCCACCTGGCCAAGCTCGGTGCCCAGGTCAAGGCATACCAGTCCCAGGACCAGAACTATGCCGACCTGCAAAACGGCCGCCTCGACGCGACGCTGACCGACAAGCTCGAAGCCCAGCTCAACTTCCTGTCCAAGCCTGAAGGCGCCGACTACCAATCCGGCCCGGCCTTCAAGGACCCGACCTTGCCGCTGGACATTGCCATGGGCCTGCGCAAGAACGACCAGGAACTGCTGGCGCTGATCAACAAGGGCATCGCAGCCATCCAGGCCGATGGCACTTACGCGCTGATCCAGAAGAAGTACTTCGGTGACGAAGATATCTATCACGAGTAATCCCCCGCCCTATCCCCTGTAGGAGCCGGCTTGCCAGCGCTGGCGGTGCGACAAACACCGCCATTTGCGGCAGGTTCCTACCGGTTCTATCGAGACTTTCCCGTGAATGAACTCCTCAACCTGCAAGGCTTCGGCCCGCTGTTGGCCCAGGGTGCCTGGATGACCATCAAGCTGGCGTTCCTCGCGCTGGTCCTGAGCCTGAGCCTGGGCCTGATCGCCGCCGGTGCCAAGCTGTCCAGCCATAAGCTGTTGCGCATCCCCGCCACCCTCTACACCACCTTGATCCGCAGCGTGCCGGACCTGGTACTGATCCTGCTGATCTTCTACAGCCTGCAACTGTGGCTCAATGACTTGACCGAGATGCTTGGCTGGAACTACTTCGAAATTGATCCCTTCACCGCCGGTGTGATCACCCTGGGTTTTATCTACGGTGCGTATTTCACCGAAAACTTTCGCGGCGCGATGCTCAGTGTGCCGGTGGGCCAACTGGAAGCAGCGACCGCCTACGGCTTGAGCCGCTGGCAGCGGTTTCGGCTGGTGATGTTCCCGCAATTGATGCGGTTTGCGTTGCCGGGGCTGGGCAATAACTGGCTGGTACTGCTCAAGTCCACGGCGCTGGTGTCGATCATCGGCCTGGCGGACCTGGTCAAGGCCGCGCAGAACGCCGGCAAGACCACCAATGACCCGTTGTACTTCCTGATCCTTGCGGGCCTGGTGTACCTGGTGATCACCACCCTCTCCAACCGCATCTTCAAACGCCTGGAACGGCGCTACAACGTCGGCATCAAAGGAGTGGCGCGATGATCGAACTGATCCAGCAATATGGCCTGGCGTACCTGTGGACCGATGGCTCGGGGTTTTCCGGGGTGGCCATGACCTTGTGGCTGTTTATCGTGTCGGTGATCCTCGGGTTTTTCCTGTCCATCCCCCTGGCAATCGCCCGCGTCAGCGAGCACTTCTGGCTACGCTGGCCGGTGGAGGTGTACACCTACCTGTTTCGCGGCACGCCGCTGTATATCCAGTTGCTGATTTGCTACACCGGCCTGTACAGCCTGGAAGTGGTGCAGGATAACGCCCTGCTCAATCAGTTTTTCCGCAATGCCTTGAACTGCACGCTGCTGGCCTTTGTGCTCAACACCTGCGCCTACACCGTGGAAATCTTCGCCGGGGCCATTCGCAATATTCCCCATGGCGAAATTGAAGCCGCGCGGGCCTACGGCCTGCACGGCTGGCGGATGAACCTGTTCGTGGTGATCCCCGCCGCGCTGCGCCGCGCATTGCCGGCCTACAGCAACGAAATGATCCTGATGCTGCACGCCACGTCCCTGGCATTTACCGCAACCATCGCCGACATCCTCAAGGTGGCCCGTGACGCCAATGCCGAAACGTTCCTCACGTTCCAGGCCTTCGGCATTGCTGCGCTGCTGTACATGCTGCTGTCCTTCGCATTGGTGGGCCTGTTCCGACTGGCCGAACGACGCTGGATGCGCTTTCTTGTCCCGACCCGAGGCTAACCCATGAATCAGTCCGCACAGGCCCTGGCCGCTCATCCCACACACACTGCCGCGCCCCGCCCGAACGTGGTGGCGGCCGGCGCCAACGTCAAACTCAAGGTCGAAGACCTGCATAAAAGCTACGGCGACCACGAAGTGCTCAAGGGGGTTTCGCTCAACGCCAGCAAGGGCGATGTGATCAGCCTGATCGGCGCCAGCGGCTCCGGCAAAAGCACCATGCTGCGCTGCATCAATTTCCTCGAACAGCCCGACGCCGGGGTAATCACCCTGGACGGCATCAGCATTGAAATGCGCCAGGGTCGCGCCGGGGTGCAGGCGCCGCACCAGGCACAACTGCAGAACCTGCGCACGCGCCTGGCCATGGTGTTCCAGCACTTCAACCTGTGGAGCCACATGACCGTGCTGGAAAACATCTGCATGGCGCCACGCCGGGTGTTGGGCGTCAGTGCCGCCGAGGCGGAGAAACGCGCGCGGATGTACCTGGATAAAGTCGGCCTGCCGGGCCGGGTCGCCGATCAATACCCGGCGTTTCTCTCCGGTGGCCAGCAACAGCGCGTGGCCATCGCCCGGGCCCTGGCCATGGAGCCGGAGATTATCCTGTTCGATGAACCGACCTCGGCGCTGGATCCGGAGCTTGTAGGAGAAGTCCTCAAAGTCATACAGACGTTGGCCGAGGAAGGTCGTACCATGCTTATGGTCAACCCACGAAATGGGCTTTGCCCGGCAAGTCTCCAGCCAGGTGCTGTTCCTGCACCAGGGCCGTGTCGAAGAACAAGGCAGCGCCGAGATCCTCGACCACCCGACCAGCGAACGCTTGCAGCAATTTCTCTCCAACCGCTTGAAGTGAACACAGAATCGACCATGGATACCAAGGCCAACGGACCCCATTCCACCCCAGTGCTGGATCGCATTGATGAAGCCATCATTGATGTCTTGCGCCATCAGGGGCGTATCACCTACGAAAAGCTGTCTTCGCTGGTGCACCTGACGCCCAGGCCCTGCCTGGAGCGGGTGCGCAAGCTGGAGCGGCGCGGGGTGATTCGCGGCTACGGCGCGATCATTGATGTGCAAATGGTCTCGCCGGGGTTGTCCTTGCTGGTACTGGTGGCCTTGTCGAACCAGAGCGGGCGCTCGGCGCAAAAAGCCTTCGAAGCCTGCGTCAAAGCCTGCCCACAGGTGTTCGAGTGCCAATTGATCAGTGGCCCCTTCGACTACAGCCTGCGCATGCGCTGCCGGGACATGGAGCACTACCGCGTGCTGACGGAAACCTGGTTGAACAATGATGAGCTGCACATCGACAAACTGGTGGCCCATCCGGAGCTGGCGGTGGTGAAAAACACCGCGACTGAGTTGGCCTGAACCCCATCGCCTCACACGATGCAGATCAGATGTGGGGGGTGGACTTGTGTGGGCTTGCCTGTGTGGGAGCTGGCTTGCCTGCGATGCAGACGCCTCGGTCTATCAGCTATACCGAGGTGATGCTATCGCAGGCAAGCCAGTTCCCACACAAGCCAGCCCGCCATATGCTTCCCATATGTTTCCCACATGTTTTAACCGTGCCCGCCTGAAATCCGCTTGCCGGGGCGCTCACCAATCAGCTTCGCCTGCCCATCCCGCTGCTTCCCCGTCCGCGCCTCGCTGATCAACCCCGGTATCAACTTACCCTCCGGCAAATTCTTCCAGAACCGGCTCGGCAGGTGCCCCTCCATGACCTTGGGATTCAACCGCGCCGGGTTGAAGATATGGCTGTAATAGGTCAGCCACATGGCACTGTGTGGATCTTCGACATTCTGCGCCAACTGCTGCCATTGCTCCGGGCATTGGCGTTGATGAATCAACTGCTCACCGTCGTAATACACCCCATCCAGGGGCGTCGCGATCATCCAGCGATGACGGCCCATGCGCCCGACAAAATGCTGGCTGGCACTGTGCAAAATATCGTGGGCCGGTTCGTGCCAGGCCACGTACTCCGGCAACTCCGGCCCCGCCGCCGCCGGCAGCGCGATAAAACGCACAAACGCATGCAGATGGTGGGCCTCACGCCTTACCTGCTTGATCCGCCGTTGCAACTCGCTGCCCAGTTGATCCCCCGCCATCATCGCCGTGCGGTCACCATGGCTGACGCGCCACAGCACTTCATACAACAGGCTCCAGCGCTGCTCACCGTGGTAACAGGCGGCACTTTCCAGCAGCTCCAGCAGCGCCTTGGGAATGCGTGCCTGGAACGGGCCATTGTGCGTGGGGTAGTGTTCATCGGTGGCAAACAGGTCCGCCACTTCCACTTCGCCCCAACTGACATGGCTGGGGTCGATCTGATGGCTGAGCAGCCAGCGTGCCTGCTCGCGCCAGGTGCTGAACAGGTTGTCGCATTCCAGGCTGATCATCCCCATAACCCCATCTGTTGCGGTTGCGGGCGGTCGCGCAGTTGCTCGCGCAGCAGCACGCTGGTGCTTTCCGCCTGCTGGGGGTGGTAGTCGCTGGTGATGAAGAACGGCTTGGCCTTGGTCAACACGCAGCGCATGCGCGCCAGGTCTTCAAAACGGATCTTGCGTTGCCGGCGCAGCTCCACCAGGCGTTCGGTGGTACGCAGGCCAATCCCCGGGATACGCGCGATCAACGTCGCCTCGGCACGGTTCAGGTCCAGCGGGAACACCTCGCGATGCTCCAGGGCCCAGGCCAGCTTCGGGTCGATATCCAGCGCCAGATCCCCCGGCCCCGCGAACAGTTCGTTGGCGCGGAAACCATAACTGCGCAGCAGAAAGTCGGCCTGGTACAAACGGTGCTCGCGCATCAGCGGCGGCGCCGCCAGGGGCACGCTTTTCGGGCTATTGGGAATCGGGCTGAACGCCGAGTAGTACACCCGGCGCAACTTGAAGTTGCCATACAGCGCCTCGGCACCGTGCAGGATGGTGCTGTCGTCGGTGTCATCGGCGCCGACAATCATCTGCGTGCTTTGCCCGGCCGGGGCGAACCGCGGTGCCCGGGGCTCGTTGAGCACGGTTTGCTCGCCGGTGAAAATCGTCTGCATCGCCTGCTTGATCGAACCGATCTGCTTCTCCGGCGCGAGGATCTGCAGGCTTTTATCGGTGGGCAACTCAATGTTCACGCTCAAGCGATCGGCATACCGCCCGGCCTCGGCAATCAATGCAGGATCCGCTTCGGGGATGGTCTTGAGGTGGATATAACCGCGAAAGTCATGCTCCTCACGCAGCAACTTGGCGACCCGCACCAGTTGCTCCATGGTGTAGTCCGCCGAACGAATGATCCCCGAACTGAGAAACAGCCCGCTGACGCAATTACGCCGGTAGAAGTCCAGGGTCAGGCTCACCACCTCCTCCGGGTTGAACCGCGCACGGGGCACGTCACTGGAGCGGCGGTTGACACAGTATTGGCAGTCGTAGAGGCAGAAATTGGTCAGCAGCACCTTGAGCAACGACACACAGCGCCCATCGGGTGTGTAGCTGTGGCAGATGCCCATGCCATCGCTCGAACCCAGCCCGACCTTGCCCTCGGAGGTGCGCTTGGGCGCCCCGCTGCTGGCGCAAGACGCGTCGTACTTGGCCGCATCGGCGAGGATGCTGAGTTTTTCGATCAACTGCATGGCGGGCTACCGGATACTGTATTTTTGTACAGTATCAGCAGCGACACCCGGCATTCAAGGAGAGATCGGCGAACGGTAAAACAAATAGTTGTGGGAGCTGCCGACGTTTTTTCAAACATATCAAGAACAGTTGAGCGACCCCGAGCCTTCAATCGTCGCGCGTCAGCACTTCCAGCAACTCAATCTCGAAATGCAGATTGCTATGGGGCTGGATATGCGCGCCCATCGCCCGCTCGCCATACGCCAGATGCGCCGGCACAAACAGCTTGCGCACGCCGCCGACTTTCATCCCCATCAAGCCCTGGTCCCACCCCTTGATCACACGCCCGGTGCCAATCACACACTGGAACGGCTTGCCCCGCTCCCAGGACGAATCAAACACCGTACCGTCTTCCAGGGTGCCGGTGTATTGAGTGGTGATCAGCGCCCCCTTGACCACGGCTTTACCGTCGCCTTGGCGGATGTCGGTGATTTGCAGTTCTTCGTTGCTCATGGGGGATCTCGTTGGGTTCACACTGGCTGCCTTTTTCCCAGAATCAAGCGCCTTTGGCAAGTGCACTCTTAAGGATCCAGACTACGCCTCAGCCAGAAGCGCCTGACTTAACCTCAGCCATCTTTTCCCCTCTTATAAAAAATCAACCACCCCGGTTGCACAACAATAAGAGGTCACACCCCAATGAGCCAACCAACAAGCCCTGTCCGCGTCGCTGTCGTGCAGTTCGACCCCCAGGTCGGCCTGGATAACCGCGAAAGCAATCTGCATCGCAGCCTGGCCTTGGCTGCCGAGGCGGTCAATGGTGGGGCTAACCTGATCGTACTGCCCGAGTTGTCGAACTGCGGTTACTTCTTCAGCAGCCGCCAGGACGCATTCGAGCATGCCGAGCCCGTTCCCGGCGGGGCCAGTGTGCAAGCCTGGATGGCGTTTGCCGCCACCCATCAGGTGTATCTGGTGGCGGGCCTGAATGAGATCGAGGGTCGGCAGTTATTCAATACTGCGGTATTGCTGGGGCCGGATGGGTTGATCGGTAAGTACCGCAAGGCCCACCTATGGAACCTCGAGAAGCTCTGGTTCACCCCTGGCAACCTGGGCTTTCCGGTGTTTGAAACGCCTATCGGGCGCATTGGCCTGTTGATCTGCTGGGACATCTGGTTCCCGGAAGTACCACGCATCCTCAGCCAGCAAGGCGCCGATATTATTTGTAGCCTCAACAACTGGGTGTGGACGCCGCCGCCGCTGTTCGACGAGGCCGGTAAATGCATGGCGTCGTACCTGACCATGACCGCCGCCCACGTCAATAATGTGTTTATCGCCGCCGCCAGCCGGATCGGTGAGGAGCGTGATGCACGCTACCTGGGGTGTTCGTTGATTGCCGGGACCAATGGCTGGCCTATCGGCAAAGTGGCGTCGGCTAACCGCCAGGAAATCCTCTTCGCCGATATAGACCTGACCAGCGCCCGCAGTGCGCCGATCTGGAACAGTCTCAACGACCTGCACCGTGACCGGCGCGATGATCTTTACGATCAGATGCTCGGGTATTGCCAGCACCCCGCCCTGCCACGCTAAAGGGAGGGCGAGTCATGGAAAATTTATTCATGAAACCTGGAAACGAGCGATCTCGGGTCGATAAGGCGATCATCGCATTGGGGCTCATCAGCATCTCGCTGATTGTCTGGACGGTCCTCACGCACCAAGGCTCCTGGCCTAGCTACGGCGATATGGTGGCAGCATTTCCCGACCCCATCGCCTGGCTACGCTGGGTACTGGGAGATGTCAGCGAAGTGGCCTTCTACAAGCATGAGCTGGCCTCCCTCGGGTTGTTGGCCGGTGCATACCTGGCCTGGTGGGCCAGCCGCACCGGCAAGCGCTGGCAAGGCTTTGCGATTTGCTACGGCAGTGGGCTGTGGCCGTGGTTGGTGACCAGTTCCCTGCTGGGCCTGCTGCTGAGCAACCTGTTATGGGGTTGGACGGTCACCGCCGAGACCTGGCAACCCACCTTCGCCGCGTTTGTTTCACTGCCGGCAGCAATGGTCCTGATGTTTGGGGGCGGTTGGAAAGTCACCCTCAATGGCGCGTTGTTGGGGGCGCTGCTGGTCACGCCGATGTGCTTGCTGATCGTCAATTTTGTCTGTGTACCGCTGGATTTGCCGGTGGTGATTGGTAACGTGCTGGGCATGGCGGCGGGCAGCGTGATTGCCTTTGTCATCTGTCGCCGCGTGCCGATTCTGGTGCACTCGGACTATATCGCCGCAGACAAACCATTGCCGCTCAAACCGCCAACCTATGGCCTGGGCTGGAGCTTGCGCAGGGTCTTGGCCGATTTTTCCGAAGCGCCGTTCTTCGGCAATGAGTGGGCCAGCCTTGGCCTGCTGGCGGGAGTCCTGCTGGCGTATGCCTTGAACCCGTTGAGTGCCGCCTATGGGTCGGGACTGGTGCTGCAACTGATCGGTGCACAGGCGCTGACATCGGCTCTGGGTGTGCTGATCTGGCGCAGTCAGTGGATCAAGCGCGGTTGGTATCCCACCTACGTGCCGCTGGTCTCGGTCGTACCGGCAGCGGTGCTGACCCATGGCGGGAGTTGGATGGTGATTGGATCGAGTGCGTTGCTTGGCGCGTTGATCGCGCCGCCGCTGGCCTGTGCCATTGCCGGGCGGCTGCCGACACACGTTCATCCCTATATCGGTAATGTGATCTCGATGGCGTTGAGCACCTTGCTGATTGTGCCCGTCGTTGGAAGATTGATCGCGTAAACAACCGGGTAAGGCTCTTGAGCCTTACCCGCTCCCAGCCTTACAGCCACCGCCAGAACCGCCCCCAGAACCCCCGCTCCAGATCCGCCTTGCACCCTGCATACTGGCGCGCATACAGATCGGAACGGGCCTTGACCTTGCCGGCTACCGGCAACAGCCACGCCTTGCTGGCATAGGTGCGATTCCGGTAGCCGCCCCAGCCTTCATGGTAGTTGAGGTACTGGCCATAGGCGTCGTATTTGTATACGCCGTTGATGCTGGCGGTCTTGTCCATGTACCAGCCGACAAAGTCGATCGCGTCGTCGAAGTCCTGGCGGCTGGCCCAGTTGCGGCCGGTGCTTTTCTGGTAGTCGCCCCACACTTCATCCTTGGCCTGGGCGTAGCCGGCAGCGGTGCTGACGCGGCCCCAGGGGATGATCCACAGCAGGTATTTGCGCGGAGTCTTGGCGTTCTGCCGGAAGCCCGATTCCTGATACATGATGGCGAACGGCACCTGGATCGGCACACCCCAGCGCTTCTGGGTGACTTTGGCCGCGTCGTACCAGTCGTCCTTTTCGCGGAAGATGCCGCAGATGTCGTCAGGGGTGCGTGGCGGCGAGGTACCGCACGCCGCCAACAGGGTGGTGAATAGCAGGAGGGCTGTGGTTTTTACCGGGGTCAAAAGCATACCTTTGCGTGAGCGCGAAAAAAGCCGACAGTTTACGCGCTCACGCAAGGTGTTGCGGTTACGAATCAATGGGCCTTGATCAAGCCACGGGCACTTTGCGGGTCGAAATGGCCAGGCGACCGATGCCAAAGCTCAATGCGGCACCCAGTACCAACATCAACAAGGTGCTCCACGCCGCGCGGGACAGTTGCTTGGCTGCCACTTCACCGGCCTCGCGGGCCTTTTGTTCGGCCTGGGCCTTGAGTTCTTCGACTTTCTGCACGGCCTGCTGATAGGCCTGGGCATAGTTCTCGACAATCTGGCTGGCCTCGGCCTGGCTCTTGCCAGTACGGGCGGCGACGATGTTCACCAGCGCCTCTTTGTCGGCCGCATTCAACGCCGGCTCACCAGAGGCTTTGACGCGCTCGAACCATTGCTTGAGTTCGGTCGCGGCCTGGGCCGGGTTGGTGGCGGCATCAGTGGCCGATTGCTGACCGTCTGCCGCTGCCTGGTTAGCTGTTTGCTCGACGTTAGCCGGATCCAGTTCAACCTTGCCGCTTTGCTTGAGCAAGGTGTCGAGTTCGCCCTGCAGGCTATCCCAATCCAGGCTGATGCCCTTTTCGTCCAACTGCTGCTTGACGCTGTCGCTGATGCCGGGGGCCACGGCGGCAATGCCGCTACCGGCCGCCGACAGGCCTTTGCCTACGACATTGCCCGCGGCGCCGACCACGCTGGTGGCCAATGCCGCCAGCAGCCACGTGGTGAGCAAGGTGGTGATGGTCCAGCTCAGGACACCATGCAAGCCCCCGCGATCCGGGGCTGTGCGGCCGGCGACAAAGGCGCCCACGCCAATCGCCAACAGCGTGGACACAAACAGCCAGATCCCGGCGCCAGTGCCAAAGCCGCTCAACGGGTTGCCTGCCGCCATGGGGTCGACCGCACTGGCGCCGATGGCGGTGCCCAGTACGCTGAGTACCAGGTAGGTCACCAGGGCAATTGCACTGCCGGCCAGTACCGAGCCCCAGGACACACGAAAAGGCGAGCGATGGGTTTCAGAGAGGGAGGTCATAATCGTTCCTTGGACAAATGAGTAGACCTTCA
Source organism: Pseudomonas sp. FP818 (assembly GCF_030687335.1). Classification (NCBI taxonomy): domain Bacteria; kingdom Pseudomonadati; phylum Pseudomonadota; class Gammaproteobacteria; order Pseudomonadales; family Pseudomonadaceae; genus Pseudomonas; species Pseudomonas sp. FP818. Next base: position 3,633,597 of record NZ_CP117427.1, read on the forward strand.
GTTTGTCCAGGCCGACGCCTGCGGTCTCGGCACAAATGCACTAGGACGACTGGTGCATTCGCACCCCGTCAAGCTGAATCGGTCTGCACTATGCTCAAGGCCAGTTGTCGTACTCCACACAAGCCAGACATGCCCTGTTGCAGGCGCCGATGTCGTTATGTAGCCATTTTGGAGAAACCATGAGCCAGGCCGTTCTCGCCCAAGAAACCAATCGCCGCCAATTGCAGCAGATCATTTCCGGACTGTCCGATGGGGTGATTCTCGCCGAGATCGACCAGAGCATTCTCTGGGCCAACGAAGCCGCGCTGGCCATGCATGGCCTGGATGACATTGCCGGGCTCGGCGCCAACACCGCCGAATACGCCGAGCGCTTTGCCCTGCGCTACCGCAACAATCACCCGCTGCCCCTGGAAGCCTATCCGCTGAGCCGCGTGGCCAACGGCGAAGAGTTCAGTGATGTGGTGGTCGAAGTCACGCCCAGCGCCGACACCGACCGTACCTGGGTCCACCGCCTGCGCAGCCTGGCGCTCACCGACAGCGCCGGCAAGCCGGAACTGCTGGTGCTGATTTTGAGCGATGCCACCGAATGGGCCAGCGCCGAGCAGCGCTTTGAAAAGACCTTCAACGCCAACCCGGCGCCGGCGGTGATCTGCCGCTTGAGTGATCTGCGCTATATCAAGGTCAACCAGGGCTTCCTGGAGATGACTGGCTACAACCGCGACCAGGTGATCGGCCGTTCTGTGTACGAACTGGACGTGCTGGAACAGGCCGAGCGCAAGGAGCTGGCAATCCAGCGCCTGGGCGAAGGCGCGACCATCCCGCAGATGCAAGCCGAGCTGAAACTGCCCGAAGGCGGCAGCAAGCTGGTAATTGTCGCCGGCCAGCCGCTGGATATGAACGATGAGGAATGCATGCTGTTTTCCTTCACTGACCTAGAGCCCCGGCGCAAGGCCGAAACCGCCCTGCGCCAGAGCGAGGAGCGGTTTGCCAAGTCCTTCCGCCTGACGCCGGTGCCGACCCTGGTGTGCGACGCGGACAATCAGCAGGTGGTGGACGTCAACGACGCGTTCATGAGCGTCACGGGCTACACCAGCGAAGAGTTGATTGGGAAGTCCATCAGCGATATCGACTTCATCGACAGCAAGGAGGTCTGCACGCAGTTGTTCGCCACCCTGGAAAAAGCCGGCAACCTCGACGGCCAGGACCTGAAAATCCGCAAAAAAGGCAATGAGGTGATTGATTGCGTGGTGTCGGCCGACACCGTGAGCATCCAGGACACGACCTGTTACCTGCTGGTGATGATGAATATCACCGAGCGCAAACGCTCGGAGCTGGAGTTGGTGTCGGCCATCGAGGAAGTGATGAAGGACGCGTCCTGGTTCAGCCAGACCCTGATCGAAAAACTGGCCAACGCCAAGAGCGTCAACAGCCCCAACCTGACGACCATCGCCTTTACCGACCTGACCGCCCGCGAGCGGGATGTGCTGGGGCTGATTTGCGAAGGCCTGGCCGACAAGGAAATCGCCTCGCGCTTGAAGCTGGCACCCAATACCGTGCGCAATCATGTGGCCACGGTGTACTCCAAGCTCAACGTGCACAGCCGCAGCGCCGCCATCGTCTGGGCCAGGGAACGCGGGTTGTTTGCCGGGGAACGGCGGGCAAAAAGTGCGAAATAAGGTGCAAATGCACTAGGGCGACCAGTGCAAATTCGCCTTATTACCGGGCGATGGGCTGCTTAACCTTGAAGGGTAGGCACAGGGTTTGATGCCCTGTGTCATGGCGAGTTTTTTGCCCTTGAAGGAGGCAGCATGAACAGTGAACAAGTCACCGGCCGCGTGAAAAAAGCCGTGGGCAAGGCTCAGGACTTTCTCGGCGAAATGACCGACGACGAACAACTGCAGGCCCAGGGCGTAGCGCGCCAGGCGGCCGGCCAATTGCAACAGACCTATGGCGATGCGCTGGACACTGTTGGTGACTTTGCCCAGCGCAAGCCCCTGGCCACCGTGGCGATCGTTGCTGGCGTGGGCCTGGTGCTGGGCCTGTTGCTGCGTCGTCGTTGATGGGGGCTGGCATGTTTACCCTGGCCCAACTGCGTAATTGCATCGAAGAAGCCCTGTTACCGCTGACCTGCGAATTCACCCTGTGCCGCGACTCGTCACTGACCTTGAAAGTGTTTGACGCCCAGAGCGGCCGCGTGGACCTGGTGGTCACCGGGATCAGCGTCAACAAACTCAAGACCCCGCAGGACGTCGCAACGATGGTCGAGGAACTGCGCTACGAATTGCACAGCAACACCGTGGGCGGCGCGCTCTCCATCTGACAACACCCCTCTGTAGGGGGCATGCGCCTACCCCTGTGTGGGCTTGCCCGCGATGGCGGTGAGACAGCCAACAGTGACTTGACTGACCCACCGCCATCGCGAGCAAGCTCGCTCCCACTGGGGCGCAGCTCCGCGCTTTGGCCTTGTCTACAACGGGCGTGGCTTCAACGATGCCCCTATAAAGTAGAACAGCCCCCCGGCCACGATAAACCCCGCCAACATGTAGAACATGTAGTGCGCCGGCAGGCTGGCCAGCACCAGGCCGCACAACACCGGCCCCAGTGCGGCGCCGAGGTTGGAGAGGTTTTGCGCACCGTAGTACATGCCGCGCAGGTGGTCAGGGGCGATGCGGTCGATAAACATGTATTCGGCGGGAAACACGATGATCTCCCCCACGGTGAAGATCGCCATCGACACCACCCACCACCACACGCTGGTGGACAGCGCAAAACCCATCACCCCGAGCATGAACATGCCCAGCCCGAAGATCAGCCAGCGGCTCAGGTGACGGTGGCTGATCTGCCGACCGATCACGTATTGCAGGGCGATGACCAGCAGGGCGTTGGTGGTCAGGATGGCGCTGATCACGGTGTAGGTGTATTCGGCGTCCGAGGTGGTCACCAGGTACTGCGACAGGTAGGCGGTGAACTGCCCGAATACCACGGCACTGAGCAGGCCGCCGAGGGTGAAGCACACCAGGCGATGATCGCGCAGCAATACCCGGCCCACCGCCAGGAACGGCACCGGTTTTTGCGCGGCGTCCACCGTGGCCAGGCTGCGGTCGCCCCAGCGCCAGTACAGCAGGAAGAACCCCATCCCCAGCAACACCGACAAGACAAACGGCAAGCTCATATCGACCTTGGCCACCATCGCCCCCAGAAACGGCCCTACCGCGTAGCCGATATTGGTCAGGGTGTACTTGATGGAAAACACTTCGCTGCGCGCATCGACCGGCAACAGGCTGGCAAAGCCGGCCTTGACCGCGACATCGATCACCGCATACGCCAAGTTGATCAGGATCAGGCAACTGTAGAAAAGCCATAGCTCGCGAGCCAGCAAGGTGCCGACGAATCCCAGGACGAACAGCAGGCTCAGGCCCAGCAACAGCCGGTAGCTATTGACCCGGTCCACGAGGAAACCGCCGTACACGCTCAACAGGGAACCGACGATCAACGAGCTGCCGATCACCAGGCCCACTTGGCTGATGCCCAGGGCGAAGTGACTGGACAGGTAGATCACCATGTACGGAAAGGTGATCGCCTTGGCCAGGGTCAATACCAGCGTGGCCGATAGCAGCAGGTTTACGCTGCGGGGGTAGTTTTTTATTGTTTTCAGCATCCTGCTCTCGTTTCCTGAAAAGAGTCGTAGCACACGCCATGACGGGCGCATTGCGCAGCTACCTTACCTCAGGATGAGCAGCAAAAAAGACTGTTTTATGCATTCGTGCATGCGATTTTTAAATGCGCGCAGCGAAGGGGGGGAAAAGCGGCATCAGCCCGTTTCCCCCCGCACCCGTTATTTGGCAGGGGTGATGTCGAGGATGGTGCCATTGGTGATTTTCACCAGCACATAACGATCATTGATCCGCGCCCACTGGCTGTCGTCGTGGGGCGGTTTCAGGCCGCGCTTTTTCCAGTCGCCCAGGGCCGACTCCTTGCGCACCAGGATATCCGGCGCACGGTCTCCGACTTTCAAGTCTCGGGTGTTGATGTTCGAAGGCTCCACGGTTTTCTGCGGATTGTCCTCGGCTTGCACGGTAACGCTGGCGGTGGACAGGCTGGCGGCAACCAGCAGGCTGGCAATCAGGGACGTTGCTTTCATGGGTATTCCTTCAGTAAATAATGCGTACCCAGGTTCCGACAGCAGGGCCCTGCAATCATTCACCGGCAATACAGCCACGGGTATCGGTGCCTGCTAATCTTGCGCCAGCCCTCCATCGAGTCCGAGAACAATGAAAACAGCCCTGACCCGAACCAAACTGCTGGCCAGCGCCCTGATCGTGATCGCCGTGATTGGCGGTGCCACTTATTACTTGCTGGACCGCCGCGCCACCCACGGCCTGCTTGACGGTCCCGAATACAGCGAAGCGCAACTCAATGAGGGCGGTGTGGATGGCATCCGGGACCTGCCGTTGCCAGAAGCAAAAAAACGCCTGAATTACCTGATCCTCGATATGCGCGACGGCATCAACCGCATCGCCATGCTCGAAAGCATGCGCCTGGAAGTCGGCCCGGCCACCGCTACACCAGGCGAACAGAAAGAGCTGAACTATGAGGAGCCGTTCGTGCCCTTCCCCGCCGCCGAACTGAAAGCGGCATTGACCGACCTCAAGCGCACACCGGGGCAGTTCCAGCAGTTGTTCTTCGACAATGCATCCGGGCTGAAACTGGAAGTCGAGGCGATTCGCGAGGTGCTCAAGCGCGGGGCCCTGCCCGATCAGCAGACCGAAGCCAGCTATCGCATCCAGACCCTGTACTTTCGCGACGGCTCGCAGCAGCCCTTCGCCGAGGTGGCGATCAAGGATGAGGACAGTGAGGAGCAGGACCAGGACACCACCCAGGCCGAACTCAAGCTCAACAAGCCCCTGGAACGCATCAGCCTGGCCCTGACGTATCAGGCCTACCCCGGCTTCAATAAAATCGTCCTGGACCGGGCCCACCCGAAAGCCACCGCCGAGGGTGGCGAGGTGTACCAACTGACCCATCTGGGCGACGCCAGCGCCTCCTTGCAACTGGCAACGCCGAAAAACAAATCCTATGTGATCCAGGGCCTGACGGCCGATGGCAAGACCCTGTACAGCGGCGGCAACAGCTCCAATTCCTCGCCCACCGCCGAACAAAAGGCCAACCTGCGGGCCTATTACAACGAACTGCTGCGTATGGAAGACAACTTCGCCGACTTCAAGAGTGCCGCGGCGGTGCAGGATCATCTGGAACAGTTCGCCAGCAACCTGCCCAGCTCCGACAGCGAGCTGAGTAACGTGCAGGCCACCTACCAATTCGAAGACACCCCCGCCAGCATCGTGATTTACGTGCTGGACCCGCTCCAACCCCAAACCCTTGATTGGGACATGTACAACAGCACCGCCCCTCGCGAGCGCTACATCGCCTACGACAGCGCCAGCGAAAGCAGCGGTTTTATCGACAGCAAGGGGCAATGGGTGGTCAAGCCGCGCTTCAAGCGCATTGATACCACCGAGATGCCCGGCGTGTACCACATCATGGTCGGCGAAAAATCCTCCGGCGAGGGCTGGAGCGAATTGCAGTTCAAGTACTTTGCCTTTGTACCCGGTACGCAAACGTTGAAAGAACTGCCCTTCGAAATCATCGACAGCGCGGTCAACGACGACCTGATGATTGTCGAGCGTGAAACCAACGGCCCCTATGGGGTCTACGACGTGAAGAAGCTACAGGTCGTGGTGCCGATGAAGTACGTCAACCCCAGTGTGATCGGCAACGTGTTCATCGCCCGCCCTGGCGAGACCACCTATGGCTCGAACTCGTTGTACGGCGCCTGGAGCCTGAACGGCAAGGAGCTGTTGGCACCGCGCTACTCCGCAATCAACGGCAGCGGCGAGTTTATCTACGCCACCTCCGCCGACCAGAAACAGACCGACGTCTACAACCTGCAGATGAAGAAACTCAACCCACCCGGCGCGACCGTCTTCGGCCAGTTTGTCCAGGGCCAGCCCCTGCTGATCCAGGACCGTGGCAGCCGCAAATACAGCTTTATCAACGAACAGGGCAAGGCGCTGCCTTTGAGCCTGCCATTCGATGACGTCAACCCGTTCTCCAACGGCATGGCGGTGGTGCAAAAGGGCAGCCGCTATGGCGCCATTGATGTACACGGCAAACTGCGCGTGCCCGTGACCTACAGCAAACTCAACCCCTTCCAGAAGAACCTCGCCTCGGCAGAAATGGATGGGTTTGAAGGCTTGGTATTGATCGACAAAAACAACCGGGTGGTGAAAAAACTGGGGTCGTATACCCAGTACAGCTTCCCGTACAACAGTAACGAAGCGACCTATAGCATCTGGGATACCCAGGTGCCAAACCGGGTCAATGTGTTCGACGCCGATGGCAACCAGACCGATAGCTTCGAGCGCGAGTGAGGTGATACAGGCCCTTGCAGGAGCTGGCTGGCCGGCTCTTACAAGGGCTCTCTATTGCGCGCGTGAAATTAATCCTGTAATTTTTCATGAAATTTTTAGATAAGAATTTCACGAAACACTCATGGACAAACAAGAAGAACTGGACGCCCTGGCGATCCTGATTCACGACCTGCGCAAATACAAGAAGCTCACCCTGGCCCAGCTGGCGCAGAAGATCGAGCGTTCCGTGGGGTTCCTGTCCCAGGTCGAGCGTGGCTTGTCGCGCCCTACCGTGGCGGACCTGACTGCCATCAGCCATGCGCTGGACGTACCCACCACCTACTTCTACAGCCTGTCCAAACCCAAGGCGGTGGATTGGGTCACCCGCCCCAACGAGCGGCGCACGGTGTATTACGCCAACGGCATCACCGACATCCTCGTCTCCCCCAGCATGCAGGGGGCGTTTTCGATCCTCGACAGCCTGCTCGAACCCGGCGCCAACAGTGGCGAGCAGACCATGAGCGACCGCGCCGAGCAGGCCGGTTATGTACTCGAAGGCCACCTGACCCTGTGGGTCGAAGGCGAGGCCGACGCGGTGACTCTCGGCCCGGGCGACAGCTTTCACCTCGCCAGTTTTGCCCACTGCCGCTACGGCAACCTGACCGACCTGCCGGCACGCGTGCTGTGGGTCTACAACTAAGGCACACCAAGGAGCGTCACCCGTGAAAAGCCATTCCTCCACGTTACTGGCCGAAGTACGGACCTTTCGCCAGAACCATCCGGATGTACGTTATGTCGACCTGATCTCCCTGGATATCCCAGGGCGTTTCTACGGCAAGCGCTACCCGGTTGAAATGTTGGAAAAAGTCGCCGCCGGCAGCCCCCTGAAGTTGCCGCAGAACGCCGTGCTGCTGGGCGCCCAGGGCGGTCTGTTCAAGATTGGCGACTACTGCTTCCATGACGGCGACCCCGACGCCAACCGCCGCCTGGTGCCCGGCACGCTCAAGCCGGTGAGCTGGGAAGCCCAGCCCCTGGGGCAAATGCTGATCACCTCCGACGGCACCGAGGCCCCCATCGAATTCGAACCCCGTGAAGTCCTGGCCAAAGTCCTCGAGCGCCTGCACCGCAAGGGCATTCACCCGGTGGTGGCGTTTGAGCTGGAGTTCTACCTGTTCGATAAAAAGCTCAACGACGGCCTGCCGCAATTTGCCCGCGACCCGTTGAGCGACGACCCCGATGACCAACCGACCCTGCATATCGAGCGGCTGTCGCGTTTTGCGCCGGTGCTCGATGATATGGTGCAGACCGCCCAGGCCCAGGGGATCGACATTACGGTGGTCACTGCCGAACTGGGCCCCGGCCAGTTTGAAATCAACTTTGGTCACCTCGACGATGGCCTGCGCGCCGCCGACTGGGCCGCCCTGTTCTGCCGCAGTACCCGTGGCGTGGCGCTCAAGCATGGCTATCGCGCCAGTTTCATGGCCAAGCCCTACCTGCAACATCCGGGCAGTGGCATGCATGTGCATGTGAGCCTGTATGACGCCGCCGGCAACAACCTGCTGGCGGCGCACCAGCAACAGCCGTTGCGCCACGCGGTGGCGGGTTGCCTGGCACTGCTGCCGCACTGCATGCCAATTTTCTCGCCCAACCACAACGCCTTCCGCCGCCTGGGCGGCACGGTCAATGCGGCCACCAAGGCCTGCTGGGGTTATGAGGACCGGGACGCCTGCGTGCGCATTCCCGAGTCCGACCCGCGCAACCTGCGGATCGAACATCGGTTGGCCAGTGCCGACGCCAACCCGTACCTGGTGCTGGCGGCGATCCTGGTCGGGCTGGAGCACGGCCTGGACGCCGCACAGGAGCCTATCGCACCGCTGAACGAAGACCGCAACAGCGGCCATGACTTCCCCCTGGAAATGCTCGAGGCGGTGCGCGCCATGCAGCAACAACCGGTCCTGCGCGAGGGCTTGGGTGCAGGGTTTGTCGACGTCTATTGCGAAAACAAACGCCAGGATCACCTGGCCTTCCAGCAGGAGATCAATGCGCGGGAATATCGCTGGTACCTGTAGATACCGAGCACCCTGCACATTCCTTGTGGGAGCTGGCTCCCACATTTTGAGCTTCACGGCCTTGAGTAAGGTGCTACTTTGAAAAAGCCCGACCATCGCCCTCTCCTGCGGACTGCCCATGACCGACCAAAGCGCCCCTGCCCTCAAGGAAATCTTCAACGTCGAACGCCTGCAGCACATCGCCGATGAGATGAGCGCGGTGTACCCGCCCTTCGATGCCCAGGGCTTTCTCAAACACGCCAAGCGTGACCTGGCCGGGTTGTCGGTCATGCAGCGCATGGCTCGGGTCAGTGAAAGCCTGCACGCGGTGATGCCCCTGGACTATCCGCAAACCCTCGAACATTTGTATGCCCTGGCCCCGCGCCTGAACAGTGGTTTTGTCAGCCTGTTCCTCGGGCATTATGTGGCCAGCTATGGCCTGGATGATTTCCAGCGCTCAATGGCGGCGCTCAAGTACTTCACCACATTTGGCTCTGCCGAATTTGCTGTGCGGGCCTTTCTGCTCAAGGATTTCCAACGCACCCTGGCGGTGATGCAGCAGTGGTCGCTGGATGACAACGAGCACGTACGCCGCCTCGCCAGCGAGGGCTCGCGGCCGAGGTTGCCATGGTCGTTTCGCCTGGCCCAGGTGCAGGCCGATCCGCGCCTGTGCGCGTCGATCCTGGAGAACCTCAAGGCCGACAGCAGTCTGTATGTACGCAAGTCTGTGGCCAACCACCTCAATGACATCACCAAGGACCATCCGGATTGGGTGCTGGATGTCATCGAAAGCTGGTCCCTGGACAACCCCCACACCGCCTGGATCGCCCGCCACGCCCTGCGCAGCCTGATCAAACAGGGCAATACCCGCGCGCTGACGATCATGGGGGCCGGGGCGCGGGCCGAGGTGAAAATCCACCAGTTCAAGGTCGAGCCCCCGGTGATTCGCCTGGGTGAGCGGATCAACCTGTCGTTCAGCCTCGAATCCACCACCAGCGCCCCACAAAAACTGGTGGTGGACTACGCCATCGACTATGTAAAAAGCGCAGGCCATAGCGCCGCCAAAGTGTTCAAGCTCAAGGCTTTTACCCTCGGCGCGGGTGAACGGCATACGCTGCTGCGTGGCCAACATATCCGCGATATGACCACGCGCAAGCACTACCCCGGCCGGCATACGGTGCATGTGCTGGTGAACGGCGAACGCCTGGCCAGCAGCGACTTCGAGCTGCTCGACTGACCACCTTTACCAAGACGAAGGCTCTATCTCGGGCCTTTCAGCGATATTTATTGTCCGACAATACTGGTTTTTGGTGTTGCGATCCATTATCATCTGCCGCCTTCTTGGTACCCGCCAGGGTATCTGTGTCAATGTTCCACCTGAGGCGCCCATGCACCGTTTCTCGTTTTACTGCCCTTTGATTTGCGCCAGTCTGGGGCTTGTTTCGCACACTGCTCATGCCGCGTTGCAACCCATGGCCGAAGCTGCACTTGCCAACGAATCCGAGCTGCACTGCCACTTCAACCGTGATGCCAGCACCGATTGCACCACCACCTACCGCTATACCATTCTCAAGCCCAGCGGCCGGGAAATTTTGTCGCGAATCGACTTCAACTATGCCGAAGGCGATAGCTTTGAAGTGCTGCACGCCGAGTCCACCCAGCCCGGCGGCAAGCCACAGCTGCTCGGCGAAGCACAGATCGACACGCGCACCGCGCCCAACCCTGACCAGGGGTTTTCCAGGCTGAAGCAAACGTCCCTGGCATTCCCCAACCTGCGGGTCGGCACGCAGATCCGCTACACCGTGCGCGAGCATCACCCCGCCAAGCCGCTGATGACCGAGTTCCACTACGCCCTGCAGTTCGGCCCCAGCAATGCGCGGCGCGACCGGCTCAAGGCGCGCTTCACCGCAGAACGGCCGATCGAGTGGCGCGCCGAGTTGATGGACGGCTTCACCATTACCCCCTCGGTCAATCGCAAGACCCTGGATATCGAGCAAAAGACGCCGACCTATCTCAACTACATCAACGAATCGGGCCACGCCTATATCCGCCTGATCCCACGGATCGAAGTGGGCAGCAGCCTCGATGTGCAAAAACATTTCGGCGGCTTTGCCCAGCGCTACAACCAGATCCTCGCGGCCAAGCTGCCGGCTGACAGTGCCGCCGCCGTAGCTGCGGTGAAGGGCTTGGACCCGGCGCAGCAAGTGGCCGGCCTGATGCAGCACATCAACGACCATTACCGTTACCTGGGTGACTGGCGTGCCACCGATCGCGGCTATGTGCCGTTTAACCTGGAGGAGATCGAACAGCACGGTTATGGCGACTGCAAGGACCTGTCCATCCTCCTCACCGCCATGCTCAAGGCCAGCGGGATCAAGGCCGAGACTGCCTGGGTCAGCCGTGGGGATGTGGTGGATTCGCTGCTGGTGCCGGGCACCGGTGCGCCCAACCATGCCATCGTGCGCGCCGAAGTGGCCGGCCAGGTGTGGTGGCTGGACCCGACCAACCCGGTGTTCGCCCCAGGCCAGACCGTGCCCGATATCCAGGACCGCTGGGTACTGGTCAACGATGCCCAGGGCCGGGTGCGTGAGGAACATATCCCCCTGGCACGCCCTGACACCAGCATCCGCCTGGACAAGCAGGTGCATTACGACAAACAGGGCAATGGCACGACCCGCGCCAGCGTCACCTTCAGCCGCCTGCCCCTGATGCAACTGAGCATGGCTGATCGCGAACAGGGGGCTACCGCCACCGACCAGAACATCTGCGACAACTTTGGCCGCGAGATCAGCGATTGCCAGGTCACCCGCCAGCCCACCGGGTTCGTGCAGCCCGACAGCTACACGGTCAAGGCCAGCATGACCGACCTGGGCGCCCTGGAAAAACTCGACGAAGGCTACGTCTACACCGACCAGTCGCTCAAAGAGAAATGGGACGGCCTGCTCAACTACCGCCGCAACGGGCAACGGGGCGACCTGTACATGGGCAACCCGGACACCGTCGACTACACCTTTACCTTGACCGGCGGGCAGATGGACAAGCCTGTTCAAGGCTGCAAGATCCACTCGCCGTGGTATGACCTGGAACTCGATGGCGAACAGCTCAAGGATGGCTTGCGCTACCACTACCGGTTGACCCAGAAAGTGCGCTGGTTGAGCCATGATGAAATCGTCAGCGCGCCGTTTGAAAAGATGATCAACGATGCTCGTGCGTGTGGTGAACAGGTACACCAGACAGTAAAACTCTAAGCCCACACACAGTCCCATGTGGGAGCTGTCTCGCCCTGCGAGGCTGCGATGGCGGCAGGTCAGTCAACATCAATGCTGGCAGTACCGCCGCCATCGCAGCCTCGCTAGGGCTCGACAGCTCCCACATTTGATCTCTGTAGATCCCCCATGCCCTTCGCTACGCGCCCAACAGCAGCCCCTGCTCCTTGGCACACAACTCCACCACGTAATCCCACAACACCCGCAACCGCACCGACTTGTGCAATTCGCGGCGGGAGCTGATCCAGTAACTGCGCTGGATGCCCTCTTCCGGCAATAGCGGCACCAGGTCCGGGTCCCCGGCGGCGACAAAACACGGCAGCACGGCAATCCCCAACCCCGAGCGCGCCGCCTGGTGCTGGGCGATGACGCTGGTGCTGTGGAATACCACCCGGGGGTTGCGGCAAAAGCTGCTGAGGAGTTTCAGTTCCTGGCTGAACAGCAGGTCGTCGACGTAGTCGATCCACGCGTGGGCGGCCAGGTCTTCGCGTTTCTCGATGGCTGGCGAACGCGCCAGGTAGCTGCGGCTGGCATAGAGGGCCAGGCGGTAGTCGGTGAGTTTGCGCGTGACCAGTTGATCGACGCTGGGGCGCTCCAGGTGGATGCTGATCTCGGCCTCGCGGTTGAGGATGCTGACAAAACGCGGCACCGCCACCAGTTCCACTTCCAGCCCCGGATAACGCTCGAACAGGCCGCCCATGCGGCTGGCAAGGAACATCACCCCCAAGCCTTCGGCGACCCCCAGGCGAATCTTGCCCAGGGGCGCGGCGGAATGGGTCAGCTCTTCTTCGGCGAGCAGTGCAACGTTCTCCATGGCTTCGGCATGCTTGAGCAGTGCCTCGCCCGACGGCGTCAGTTCGTACCCCTGGGCATGCTGCACAAACAGCGCGGTGCCGAGGCTTTTCTCGATGGCCTCGATATGCCGGGCCACAGTGGCATGCGTGGTTTTCAGGCGCTGGGCGGCGGTGAGCAGGCGCCCGCTGCGCTGCAACTCAAGAAAATACCGCAGGTCATTCCAGTCGAACATGTCACCCTCCCTCTCGGCCATGAGCGCAGCGCTGTTTAAAAACGCACAGCAGCTGGGTAAAAACTAACATTTTTAAGACGAAAACTAACAACTAGGATGGAGCCAATAAGAAAAACAAGCGAGACCCCAGATGACTATTGCACCTGCGCAATACGATTACGTGGTAGTAGGCGCCGGCCCTGCGGGCTGCCTGCTGGCCAATCGACTGTCCGCCAACCCTGCCCATCGTGTGCTGCTGCTTGAAGCGGGCGGGCGCGACAACTACCCCTGGATTCATATCCCCGTCGGCTACCTGTTCTGCATCGGCAACCCGCGCACCGACTGGTGCTTCAAGACCGAAACCCAACCCGGCCTGCAAGGTCGTGCCCTGAGCTATCCACGGGGCAAGGTGCTGGGCGGCTGCTCGTCGATCAACGGCATGATCTACATGCGCGGCCAGGCCAACGACTACGATGGCTGGGCCGCCGAAGGCAACCCCGGCTGGGCCTGGGACGATGTATTGCCTCTGTTCAAGCAAAGCGAAAACCATTTTGCCGGTGCCTCGCCCCTGCATGGCGACAGCGGCGAGTGGCGCGTGGAGCAACAGCGCCTGCACTGGCCGATCCTCGATGCCTTCCGCGAAGCCGCCAAGCAAAGTGGCATCGCCAGCATCGACGACTTCAACCAGGGCGATAACGAAGGGTGTGGCTACTTCCAGGTCAACCAGAAAGGCGGCGTACGCTGGAATGCGGCCAAGGCGTTTCTCAAGCCCATCCGCCAGCGCGCCAACCTCACGGTGCTCACCGGCGTGGAAGTCGACCGTGTACTCCTGGAAAACGGCCGTGCCAGTGCGGTGGTGGGCCGCCAGCTAGGGCAAGTAGTGACCTGGAAAGCCCATAAGGAAATCATCCTGTGCGCCGGGGCGGTGGGTTCGCCCGGCATCCTGCAGCGCTCCGGGATAGGGCCTTCGAGCATCCTCAAGCCCTTGGGCATCGAGGTCCTGCACGAACTGCCAGGGGTCGGTGGCAATCTGCAGGACCACCTGCAACTGCGGCTGATCTACAAGCTGGAAAACGCCCGCACCCTGAACCAGATCGCCGGCTCCGTGTGGGGCAAGATGGGCATGGGCCTGCAATACCTGTATGACCGCAGCGGCCCGCTGTCCATGGCGCCCAGCCAGCTCGGCGCCTTCGCCCGCTCGGGGCCGGAACAGACTTCGGCCAACCTCGAATACCACGTGCAACCACTGTCGCTGGAACGCTTTGGCGAACCGCTGCACGCGTTCCCGGCATTTACTGCGTCGGTTTGCGACTTGCGCCCGCAGAGTCGCGGACGCATTGATATCCGCTCGGTCGATCCCGCGACGCCGCCATTGATCCAGCCCAACTACCTGAGCCATCCCGAAGACTTGCGCGTGGCCGCCGATGCCATTCGCCTGACCCGGCGCATTGTCGGCGCCCAGGCCCTGCGCCCCTTCAACCCGGTGGAATACCTGCCCGGTGAGGCCTTGCAAAGCGATGAACAATTGCAAGAGGCGGCGGCGCGGATCGGCACCACGATTTTTCACCCGGTCGGCACCTGCCGCATGGGCCAGGATAAAGACGCGGTGGTCGATGCCCAGTTACGCGTGCACGGCGTGCCCGGCCTGCGCATCGCCGATGCCTCGATCATGCCGCGCATCACCTCCGGCAATACCTGCTCACCCACCCTGATGATCGCGGAAAAAGCCGCGCAACTGATTCTGTCCCCTCAAACAAGGAACCTCACCCCCGAAAGAGAACAGACAACACCGGCATGACCTGTAGGCGCGAGTTTGCTCGCACCTACAGGACAAGAGCGGCGCTGAAGTTGGCGCCGACAGTGGAACAACAATAAATAATCACTGTGAGGGCTACCCCATGTCAGAACGTGCTCAACCCCTGGACGCCATGCCTGGCGCCACTGTCAGCAGCAAGGAGTCGCAAAAGGTCATCTTCGCCTCGTCCCTGGGGACGGTGTTCGAGTGGTATGACTTTTTCCTCTATGGCGCCCTCGCGGCGGTGATCAGCAAGCAATTTTTTGCCGGGGTCAACGACACCACGGCCTTTATCTTCGCCCTGATGGCCTTTGCCGCCGGCTTTGTGGTGCGGCCGTTCGGCGCGCTGGTGTTCGGCCGCCTGGGGGACATGATCGGACGCAAGTACACCTTCCTCGCCACCATCGTCCTGATGGGCGTGGCAACCTTCTGTGTGGGCCTGTTGCCCACCTACGCCAGCATCGGCATCGCCGCGCCGATCATCCTGGTGGTGCTGCGCATGCTCCAGGGCCTGGCCCTGGGCGGTGAATACGGCGGCGCCGCGACCTATGTCGCCGAGCACGCCCCCGCCGGCAAACGCGGCTTCCACACCAGCTGGATTCAATCCACCGCGACCCTCGGCCTGTTGCTGTCGTTGCTGGTGGTACTGGCTTGCCGTTATTTCACGGGCGATCAGTTTGAAGTCTGGGGCTGGCGCCTGCCGTTCCTGCTGTCCATCGTGCTGCTGGGGATTTCCACCTGGATCCGCTTGAGCCTGCACGAATCCCCCGCGTTCCTGAAAATGAAAGAGGAAGGCAAGGCCAGCAAAGCGCCGATCCGCGAGTCGTTCGGTAACTGGCAAAACCTCAAGGTGGTGTTGATTGCGCTGTTCAGTATCAACGCCGGCCAGGCCGTGACCTTCTACGCCGCGCAATTCTATGTACTGTTCTTCCTGACCCAGTTCCTGAAGATGGACCCGGCCCTGGCCAATATGCTGCTGATCATCAGCGTGGTGATTGGCGCGCCGTTCTTTATCTTCTTCGGCTGGCTCTCGGACAAATGGGGGCGCAAGCCAGTACTGATGGTCGGCCTGCTGCTGGCCACCGCGCTGTACTTCCCGATCTTCAAGGGCCTGGCCCACTACACCAACCCGGCGATGGACCAGGCTAGCCGCCAGGCCCCGATCACCGTGCTGGCAGACCCGGCCACCTGCACCTTCCAGTTCGACCCGGTGGGCAAGGCGCGGTTTGACAGCCCATGCGACAAGGTCAAGACCTTCCTGGTCAAACAGGGCCTGCCCTACAGCAGCGAAGCCGCACCTGCCGGCAGCGCGGTGCAAGTCAGCATCGGCGATGTGCGCATCGACGGCTACGACGAAGACGCCCTGCGCGGCGCCGTGACCCTGGCCGGCTACCCGAAATCGGCAGACGTGGCCCAGGTCAACAAAACCATGGTGGTGGTGTTGATCGTCGCGCTGATCCTGATCGCCGCAATGTGCTACGGCCCACTCGCCGCACTGATGGTGGAACTGTTTCCGACGCGTATCCGCTACACCTCCATGTCCCTGCCCTACCACATCGGTAACGGCTGGTTTGGCGGGTTCCTGCCGACCGTGTCGTTTGCCTTGGTGGTGTACACCGGCGATATCTTCTACGGGCTGTGGTACCCGGTGGTGATTACCGGGGTGAGCCTGATCGTCGGGCTGCTGTGCCTGAAGGAAACCAAGAACGTGGATCTGGATAAAAACTAATCTCCCGCAAACCCTGTAAACCCCTTGTGGGAGCGGGCTTGCCCGCGATAGCGGTGGGTCAGTCAATGAATGTACTGACTGGCACACCCCCTATCGCGGGCAAGCCCGCTCCCACACTGGTTTCCCGCCGCCCACACAAATTGCTGTATATCCATCCAGATAAAGGTTGCTCAATTGCCTTCTTTTGCCCATCCTTCGCCCATTCAACTGTGTAACGAATGGGCTGAGCATGCGGCTGTTCCTCTGTGAAAAACCCTCCCAGGCCAAGGATATCGCGGCCGTGCTCGGCGCCCGGCGCCGGGGCGACGGTTGCTGGCTGGGCACGGACGTCACCGTTACCTGGTGCATCGGCCACCTGTTGGAAACCGCCCCGCCCGATGCCTACGACGCCAAGTACAAGCGCTGGGTGCTGGCCGACCTGCCCATCGTCCCGGAAAAATGGAAGATGACGGTCAAGCCCAAGACCGCCAGCCAGTACAAGGCGGTCAAGCGCCTACTGGGGGAAGCCCGGGAACTGGTGATTGCCACCGATGCCGACCGCGAGGGCGAGATGATCGCCCGCGAACTGGTGGAGCATTGCCGCTATCGCGGGCCGATCCAGCGCCTGTGGCTGTCGGCGCTCGACGATGCCTCGATCCGCAAGGCCCTGGCATCGTTGAAGCCTGGCGCAGACACCTTCAGCCTCTACCATTCGGCCCTGGGCCGCTCCCGTGCCGACTGGCTGATCGGCATGAACATGAGCCGCCTGTTTACCCTGCTCGGCCGTCAGTCCGGCTATCAAGGTGTATTGCCCGTTGGGCGGGTGCAAACCCCGACCCTGCGCCTGGTGGTGGACCGCGACCGCAGCATTGCCGACTTCGTCCCGGTGGCTTACTGGGCCATTGATGTTGAGTTGCTGCACCAGCAGATGCGTTTTATCGCGCAATGGCGCGCCGCCGACGATATCTGTGACGACCAGGGCCGTTGCCTCAACCCGGAGCGGGCACAACACGCGGCGACGGCGATGAGCAACGCGGCCAGCGCACGCCTGGTGAAGCTGCGCACCGAACGCATGCGCGAAGTGGCGCCCCTGCCCTTTGACCTGGGCACCCTGCAGGAAATCTGCTCGAAGAAACTCGGGCTCGGCGCCCAGGAAACCCTGGATATCGCCCAGTCCCTCTACGAAACCCATAAGGTCATCACCTACCCGCGCAGCGACTGCGGTTACCTGCCCGTGAGCCAGCATGGCGACGCGGCGACGATTCTCGCGGCACTGGGCCGCGCCGACCCGGCGGTGAGCGCGTTGATGCCACACCTCGATGCGCAGCGCCGCTCCCGCGCCTGGAACGACGCCAAGGTCAGCGCCCACCACGGCATTATTCCCACCGGCGCCGGCAAAGATCTTGCGCAGTTGACCGGCAAACACCGCGCCGTCTACACCTTGGTCCGCGCCCGATACCTGGCGCAGTTCCTGCCCAATCACGAATACGACCGCACCCAGGCGGACTTCGACTGTGCCGGCGAAGCCTTGCGCGCCGTAGGTAAAGTGGTGGTGGAACCCGGCTGGAAGCGTGCGTTGCCCGAAGCGCTGGCCCCGAGCCAAGGCCGTGAGGCGCCGGCGCCGCAGCCTTTGCCGGCGCTGGTGCAGGGCCAGGATTACGCTGTGGCCAAGGTCAACCTCAAGGACCTGTGGACCCAGCCGCCCAAGCCCTTTACCGAAGGCGACCTGATCAAGGCGATGAAAAACGTCGCCAAACTGGTGCAAGACCCGCTGCTCAAACAAAAGCTCAAGGACACCACCGGCATCGGTACCGAGGCGACTCGGGCCGGGATCATCCAGGGCCTGCTGGACCGTGGTTACCTGGTGAAAGACGGCAAGGCGCTGTCTGCCACACCGGCGGCCTTCAGCCTGATCGACGCGGTACCCAGGGCGATTGCCGATCCCGGCACCACCGCCATCTGGGAGCAGGCCCTGGACATGGTGCAGAGCGGTGAGATGAGCCTGGAAGAGTTCGTCGCCAAACAGGCCGCCTGGATGAGCAAGCAAGTGGCCCGCTGCAATGGTATGCAAATGACCATCAGCGGCCCGGCCAGCCCGGCAGGTCGTGGTGCCACCCCCTGGAAAAACAAACGCAAGCCGGCCAAGCGCAAGACCGCCGCCAGCCCGAAACGGGCGGTAAAACCGGCAAACAAGGGCTGAAATTGCAAAAAAAGTCAGGTAATGACGCTTTTCAAGCGGATATACGCCGCTTTGGCTCTTGCCCTGGCGCCAGCGGTCGAGGATTCTGTAGGCACTGCCTAATAACAAAACCGGGGTGGACACCATGAAGACCGTCGCACAACTGCTCAAGTCCAAGGACCAGAAGAATCAGGAAGTCCATACCATCCAGTGGAATCACACCGTGTTTGAAGCGTTGGTGGTGATGGCAGCGAAGAACGTCGGCGCCTTGCCGGTAGTCAAGGACGGCAAGGTCGTCGGCATCATCAGTGAGCGCGACTACGCGCGCAAACTGATTCTCCATGGACTGTCCTCGACGACCACCCAGGTCCACCAGGTGATGAGTTCCCCGGCAATCACCGTGGACACCCACAAAAGCGTCGAAGATTGCATGGGCATCATGACTGACGGCCACCTGCGCCACCTGCCAGTGGTGGAAGAAGGAGAACTGCTGGGCCTGCTGTCCATCGGTGACCTGGTCAAGGAAGCCATCGCCGAGCAGGCGGCACTGATCCAGCAACTGGAACAGTACATCCGCGGCGAATAGCATTCCCCTAAGCACCACAAATCCAATGTGGGAGCTGGCTTGCCAGCTCCCACAGCAGCGCAACCCCTCGACTCCCCGGCACAAAAAGTGACGCCCAAGTCACCTTTCCCCAGCCCCCCCTCTCTTCTGCAGAAAATATGTAGTGAGCAAAAATAATCACTACATAACCGTTGACGTAACCATTTTGAGCTTGCATGATTCAAGCGTCTCCCGGATCGGGAGTGTTGGTAACAAGCGTTTTGAACAAGCTCGTCTGACCGCCGAGCTGTTTTTCCGGATGTGCACTGCCCACAAGGCAGATTGATGAAGCTGACCGGCCCGAAAGGATCGGTACAAGAAGCTCAAATGCTGCTTGTCTTCGTTATGAAACCATTACGTAGCAGTTCATCAGAAACACTACATGCATCAGGTTCAAGACCCTGTCCGTATTTGGCAGACCGTTTCTGACGCCCGGTTTTCATAGCCGGAGACAACTAACGTGAATTAACGAATCAACTGAAGATCGCCAACTGGTCAAGGGGCTTACACATGAATCTGAACAACCAACCAACTATTGATGAATTGGCTGAGATGTTCGCAGCGCAGAAAGACACACTCGACGACCATATCCTGTGGATTGGCAAATCGGGCGAAGTGCAAATTGACTGCCTGGCGCCCCATACCGAAGAAGCCGAGTTCGACCGCAATAACCGTGAACTGGCGGCGCGCCTGAAGATGTACCGCCGCGGCCAGGGTTATGTTGGTAAAAAAGCAGCTGCCGATCGCAACTTTATCGAGCAGGTCTTCGATACACTTAACAATGCCTGGGAGTCGTTCAAGGACAACTCGCAAGTTAAAGTGATTGACCGCTACTACTAAGAATAACTAGACCTTTGTGGGAGCTGGTTTGCCTGAGATAACCGTTTAACGATCAACCTAGTTGTTGAGTGTTAAATAGCTATCGCAGGCAAGCCAGCTCCCACATTTGTTTGTGTCGACTTAAATCCCCGGGAATCGCCCCTTCCCCGCTTCGTCGCGGAAGATATCAAACAGTGCCTGCGCCGCCGCCGACAGCTCATGCCCCGGCTTGGTCAGCACCCCAATCGGCCGCTCGATCACCGGGTCACACAAGGTGATGCAACGGGCCCCCGCCTCTTCCATCTGCTGTGCGCACAATGCAGGCACGGCGCTGACGCCCAGGCCGCTGGCAACCATCTTGCCCACGGTTGCCAATTGATGGCTTTCCAACGCCACCGGCAGTTTCATCTGTAACGCGCCGAGGTGCTCCTCGAGCATCACCCGGACCGTGGAAGGCCGCTGCAAGGTAATGAACGGTTGCACCAGCAGGGTTTTCCAGTCGATCGCGGTCATGTCCGCCAGCGGCGAGTCGCCGGGCACCACCGCGACAAAGCGGTCCAGATACAGCGGGGTGAAGGCCAGCGACGACCCCGGTGAAGGCTCAAACGCCACACCCAGCTCCACTTGGCGATCACGGACCATTTCCAGGACCTGCTCATTGATCAAATCGTGCACCGTGACATTGACCTGGGGAAACCGCGCACGGAACACCTTCAGGATCGGCGGCAGCAGGTTGCCGGCAAACGACGGCATCGCCGCCACCGTCACGCGCCCGCGCTGCAGGGTAAAACGCTGGCGCAGTTCATCCTCGGCATTGTCCCAGTCGGCAATCAACCGGCGAGCCAGGGGCAACAGGGATTCGCCTTCAGGGGTCAGCGCGACGTTGCGCGTATTACGGCTGAACAGCCGCCCGCCCAGGCCCTCCTCCAGGCCCTTGATGGTCAGGCTCAGGGCCGACTGGGACAAATGCAGGCGCTCACAGGCGGCGGCAAAACTCAGGCTCTGGGCCACGGCAAGAAAGGCCCGCATCTGTTTAACTGTCATGACGCTGCTCCTACGGCTTGGCGATTGTGCTGTTTTTTAAATCAATCAACCTTAAAAAACAACTTAACAAATCAATCTGTCAGCGCAACACTCGAGTCACTGGCTGGACCACAAACAATAAAAGAGGTGCATATGGCAGGTTTCGATAAACGCGTGGCGTCCTATGAAGAAGCGCTGGCAGGCCTTGAAGACGGCATGACCGTACTCTCCGGCGGCTTTGGCCTGTGCGGCATCCCGGAAAACCTCATCGCCGAAATCAAGCGCAAAGGCACCCGCGACCTCACGGTGGTCTCCAACAACTGCGGCGTCGATGGCTTTGGCCTGGGTGTATTGCTCGAAGAAAAACAGATCAGCAAGGTCATCGCCTCCTATGTCGGTGAAAACGCCCTGTTCGAGAAGCAACTGCTCAGCGGTGAAATCGAAGTCGTGCTGACGCCCCAGGGCACCCTGGCCGAAAAAATGCGTGCAGGCGGCGCGGGCATTCCGGCGTTCTTTACCGCCACCGGTGTTGGCACGCCCGTCGCCGAAGGCAAGGAAACCCGCGAGTTCAATGGTCGCCCGTACCTGATGGAAGAATCCATCACCGGCGACTTCGCCATCGTCAAAGGCTGGAAAGCCGACCATTTCGGCAACGTCATCTACCGCCACACCGCCCAGAACTTCAACCCGCTGGCCGCCACCGCCGGCAAGATCACCGTGGTCGAAGTCGAGGAAATCGTCGAACCGGGCGAGCTGGACCCGGCGCAGATCCACACCCCTGGCATCTACGTCGACCGGATCATCTGCGGCACCTTCGAGAAGCGCATCGAACAGCGCACCGTCCGCAAATAATCTGCCCAGCCCGAACAATAAGAGGAACAGCACTATGGCTCTTACCCGCGAACAAATGGCTCAACGCGTCGCCCGCGAAATGCAGGACGGCTTCTACGTCAACCTCGGCATCGGCATCCCGACCCTGGTGGCCAACTACATTCCCGAAGGCATGGAAGTGATGCTGCAATCGGAAAACGGCCTGCTGGGCATGGGACCGTTTCCTACCGAAGACACCATTGATGCCGACATGATCAACGCCGGCAAGCAGACCGTCACCGCGCGTATCGGCGCCTCGATCTTTTCCTCGGCCGAGTCCTTCGCAATGATTCGCGGCGGCCACGTAGACCTCACGGTACTCGGCGCCTTTGAAGTGGACGTACACGGCAACATCGCCTCGTGGATGATCCCCGGCAAGCTGGTCAAGGGCATGGGCGGTGCCATGGACCTGGTGGCCGGCGCAGAAAACATCATCGTGATCATGACCCACGCCTCCAAGGACGGTGAGTCCAAGCTGCTCAGCCAGTGCAGCCTGCCGCTGACCGGTGCCCACTGCATCAAGCGCGTGCTGACGGACCTGGCGTACCTGGAAATCGAAAATGGCGCTTTTGTCCTCAAGGAACGCGCACCTGGCGTCAGCGTTGAAGAGATTGTGAGCAAGACCGCCGGTAAACTGATCGTCCCGGACCACGTTCCAGAAATGCACTTCCAGTGAGGACAGATTCCATGCAAGACGTCGTGATTGTTGCTGCCACCCGTACCGCCGTGGGCAGCTTTCAAGGAGCCCTGGCCGGCATCCCGGCACCGGAACTGGGCGCCGCCGTGATCCGCCGCCTGCTGGAGCAGACCGGCCTGGACCCTGCGCAAGTGGACGAAGTGATCCTCGGCCAGGTCCTGACCGCAGGTTCGGGCCAGAACCCGGCACGCCAGGCGTCGATTCTCGCCGGCCTGCCACATGCAGTGCCCAGCCTGACCTTGAACAAGGTCTGCGGCTCGGGCCTCAAGGCCCTGCACCTGGGCGCACAGGCCATCCGCTGCGGTGACGCCGAGGTGATTATCGCCGGCGGCATGGAGAACATGAGCCTGGCCCCGTACGTGCTGCCCGCCGCCCGCACCGGCCTGCGCATGGGGCACGCGAAGATGGTCGACAGCATGATCACCGACGGCCTGTGGGACGCGTTCAACGACTACCACATGGGCATCACCGCCGAGAACCTGGTGGACAAGTACGGCATCAGCCGTGAAGCCCAGGACGCCTTCGCCGCTGCCTCCCAGCAAAAAGCGGCTGCGGCAATTGAAGCCGGGCGCTTTGCTGATGAAATCACCCCGATCCTGATTCCCCAGCGCAAGGGCGACCCGATTGCCTTTGCGGTGGACGAGCAGCCCCGCGCCGGCACTACCGCCGAATCCCTGGGCAAACTCAAACCGGCCTTCAAGAAAGACGGCAGCGTCACCGCCGGCAACGCGTCGAGCCTCAACGACGGCGCCGCCGCCGTGTTGCTGATGAGTGCCGATAAAGCCAAAGCCCTCGGCCTGCCGGTGCTGGCGCGTATCGCCAGCTACGCGAATGCGGGTGTCGATCCGGCGATCATGGGCATTGGCCCGGTGTCCGCGACCCGTCGTTGCCTGGACAAGGCCGGCTGGCAGTTGGCCGACCTGGACCTGATCGAAGCCAACGAAGCCTTCGCCGCACAGGCGCTGGCAGTGGGCAAGGAACTGGAGTGGGACGCGGCCAAGGTCAACGTCAATGGCGGCGCGATTGCCATTGGCCACCCGATTGGCGCCTCAGGCTGCCGTGTGCTGGTGACCCTGCTGCATGAAATGCTCAAGCGCGACGCCAAGAAAGGCCTGGCGACCTTGTGCATCGGCGGCGGCCAGGGCGTGGCACTGGCCCTTGAGCGCGACTGATTCAACGAGCAACATGAAAGAGGCCCGGCTCCACGAAAAGCCGGGCCTTTTTTTGCCTATTTGATTTGCGAACCCCCTCCAATGTAGGAGCTGGCTTGCCTGCGATAGCGGAGGGGCAGTCACCGGCAGCATTGACTGATACACCGCTATCGCAGGCAAGCCAGCTCCTACATTAGATATCTAGCGTCCATTGGATTGCGGCACGGCAAATACCGCGGTGGCCCGCACCACCACCTTTTCCCCCACCTGCAAGCTGACCGTGGCAAACGCCATCTGCCGTCCGCGCTTGTGGTGCTCCAGCTGCACCTCGATCCACTCCCCCACCTGCACCGCCCCCAGATAATCGAGGGTCATGCTCGCGGTAATCAACGGCAACGGCGGGTCGCTGGAAAACGCCATGGCGTACCCCATGCCGACATCCGCCAGGGTCGCCAGTACGCCGCCATGCACCGTGCCACGCCCGTTGGCATGGCGGTTGTCGGCGCGCAGGCCCAGTTGCAACTGCAGTCCCTCGCCACGGCAATACACCGGCCCCAGCAAATCCAGGAGCGGGCTGCTGCGGGGCAAGGGAATAAAGCCTTCAGGGACGTGAGTCATGGTGGATCTTCCTTGTGACCGGGCCCGAGGTTTAACCTGCTCCGGTGGATGCAGCCAGCATGATCAACCGGGTAAATCAGTGACGATAAGCCTGCGCCCGCTTTGCGTTCGCCGGGCAAACCGGCTTTAATCGCCGCGCACTTTATCCCGCACACTTGAAGGAACCGTAATGCGCCACCTGGAAGGCAGATCTACTGCATTGATGTTATTGGCCGCCCTGCTGCTCGGCGGCTGTTCGCCCAAGGAGTATTCCGAGTCGACGCCGATCAATGGCGAACAGGGCCGGGCCGGCGCGCTGCTGGCCTATGAGCACGAGTTGAGTCTGGCGATGCCGCTGGCCCTGCTCGCGCCGCGCATGCAGGCCACCCGCCAAGCCTGCGAGTCGGCACAGTTCGGCGCCTGCAATATCCTGCGTATCGAAGAGAACAGCGACGGCGGCACGATCGTGTTGCGCATCGCCCCCAGCGGGGTCGAACCCTTGGTGAAGATGGTGGCCGAGGGCGGGCAACTGGGCCGGCGCATCACCAGCGCCGAAGACCTGGCCGACGCGGTGGCCGATGTGCGCCGTCGCCAGGAACGTTTGCAGGCCCAGCAAAAACGCCTGGATGAACTGGCGGCGCGCAAGGACATCACCGTGGGCGACCTGATCACCCTGACCAAGGAACAGGCCTCCATCGAAAACGAGCTGCAGGAACTGGCGCAGATCGCCGCCGGCCAGCAGCGGCGCCTGGACACCAACCGCGTGACCTTGAACTTCAGTCCATCCGACGGCGAGCATCAGCAATCACGTTTTGCGCGGATGTTCGGCAACCTCGGCGACAACCTGGTCGACGGCACCGCCGATGCCCTGGAACGCTCCAGCTACGTGCTGCCGTTCGTGATCCTCGCCTTCCCGGTGTTGTGGCTGTGGGTCTGGTTGTGGCGCAAGCTGGTCAAGCGCCGCCCCTGACCTCAGCGCTTCATGCAGCGCTGGTAACGCTCATCCACGCGCTTGGCGAACCAGGCCGTGGTGAGGTTACGGGTGATCTTCGGGCTCTTGAGCACAATCCCCGGCAGGATCGCCCGTGGCAGCGGCTTGCCTTCGGCTTTCTCGGCCAGGGCAAACACTCGCTGGTACAGAGTGGTCTGTTCAAAATCCAGACGATCACCCTGCTCCAACTGGCTGCGAATGCTCGGGTTGCGCATGTCCAGCTTCTTGCCCAGTGAGCGCACCGCCAACTCCGTGGTGCCGGGCATGATCGAGCCATAGCGGATCAAATCGCCATCCAGCGCCAGGCGGGTCCCGGAAGCACGGCTGACCGCGGCCTGGAACGCGGCATTGCGGCTGGCGTACCAACCGGCGTTGAAGTCGGCAAAGCGGTACAGCGGCAGCTCGTAGCTCACCGGGTAACCCAGCAAATGGGCAATGCCGAAGTACATGCCGCCACGCCGGGTGAACACTTCGCGGCGAATGCTCCCATCTACGCTGTAGGGATAATTGCGCGCCTGCTGCTCGGCGAAGGCAATGCTCACCTGCATCGGGCCTGCGGTATGCACTGGGTTGAAACGGCCAAACAAGGTGCGGCCCAACGGCACTGTGCCGATAAAGTCGTCAAAGATCCCACTCAGGTCCTTCTCGGTACGCGCAGCGCTCAGGCGGTCGGCGTAGGACTTACCCGTAGGCGAGCGCAGTTGCAACGCGGTGCGCACCAGTACGGCCGGCACATGCACCTTGGCTGCACGCTTGAGGATTTCATCCTGGGCGATCTTGCCCATGTTCGGCACCGGCGGGTCGACCTGATAGGTGGACTCTTGCTCGGTGACCGCCAGCACCGCACAGATATTTTCGGTGCTGGGGTAGATCTTCTGGCTGTTGAGCGCCGTGTAGATATCCTGGGCCCAACCGGCACGATCCGGCACCTTGGCCGGCATCAGTCGCACAATCTGCGCCTTGACCTCGGCCTCACTGCGTTCGGGGAGTTGCTGGCTGCGTTGGGTCGAACAGCCGGCCAGCACCAATAAGGCGGCCAGGCCGAGAGTCAGCCGGGATGAAAGCATGCGGGGGGTGTCCTGTGAGTCGCTGAAAGTGCCCACTATCTCACAAACCCACACCCACCCCCTGCAGGAGCGGGCTTGCCCGCGATGGCGCCCTCAAGCCGGCTCCCACAGTACATGCACCGGGATCAGATACCGGCGAGCGCCAGGTCCATCGCAAAGTAGGTAAAGATCAGGTCCGCACCGGCGCGCTTGATCGAACCCAGGGTTTCGCGCACCACCCGCGCTTCGTCGATGGCGCCGGCCTGGGCGCCGAACTTGATCATCGCGTATTCGCCACTGACCTGGTACGCCGCCACCGGCAAACGCGAGGCTTCGCGGATGTCGCGGATGATGTCCAGGTAAGCACCGGCCGGCTTGACCATCAGCGAGTCGGCCCCTTCCTGCTCATCGAGCAAGGATTCGCGCACGGCTTCGCGGCGGTTCATCGGGTTCATCTGGTAGCTTTTGCGGTCGCCCTTCAGCGCGCTGCCACCCGCCTCGCGGAACGGGCCATACAGGGCCGAAGCGAATTTAGTCGAGTACGCCATGATCGGGATATGGCTGAACCCGGCCGCATCCAGCGCCCGGCGAATGGCCTGGACCTGGCCGTCCATCGCGGCCGACGGCGCGATCACATCGGCACCGGCACGGGCTGCCGCCACCGCTTGCTTGCCCAGGTTGGCCAGGGTGCGGTCGTTGTCCACTTCATTGCCGTGCATCACGCCGCAATGGCCGTGGTCGGTGTATTCGCAGAAGCAGGTGTCGGACATCACGATCATTTCCGGCACCGCGTCCTTGCAGATCGCCGACATGCGCGACACCAGCCCGCGCTCGTTCCAGGTATCGCTGCCGCTGGCGTCCAGGTGATGGGACACGCCGAACGTCATCACCGACTTGATCCCGGCACGGGCAAAGCGCTCGATTTCACTGGCCAGTTTCGATTCGGGGATGCGCATCACGCCGGGCATGCTGGTGATCGGCACGAAGTCATCGATTTCTTCTTCGACGAAAATCGGCAATACCAGATCATTGAGGGTGAACTCGGTTTCCTGGAACAGGCTGCGCAGCTCAGGGGAACGACGCAGGCGGCGGGAACGGGCTTCGGGGAACTGACTGGACATGGGGTTTCCTACAAAAAAGGCCAGGGCACGTGGCAAGGCCGCTAGCTTAAGGGCGAAAGCTTATGCCCGGATTGACCGAGAGCACAAATACGGCGGCCATAACGGTGTTTTGCCATTCACGTAACAATGCGGTCTAGGCTAAACAAGCAGGAGCAGCAACGAGTGACCTGTAGAGACCGAGCTGTCCCCTTCCCCACAGGTGCGTTACGGCGTTACAGGCTCAGGCGCCCTTCGATACACAGCGAGACGGCGCCGCCGATCCAGATCTCATCGCCCTGCTGCTGCACGCGAATACGCCCGGCGCGGCCGATGGCCGTGCCCTGGCTGACCACGTATTCGCTGGGGGCCAGGCCCGCACCGAGCAGCCATTGTGCGACACCCGCGTTAAGGCTGCCGGTGGCCGGGTCTTCGGGGGCGCCGTCACCGGCAATAAACGCGCGCACTTCAAACTGCGCATCCACCTCGTCGCGCGTCGGGTCGCACGGAGCAACCACGCCCACCGCCAGCCCGAGCAGTTTTGAATAGTCCGGCTGCAACTCCAGCACCGTCTGCCGGTCCGTCAACATCAGCGCCAGCCAACCGGCGCCGTTATCGACCCACTGGCTGCGCACAATCGCTTCGGGCTCAAGGTTGAGCGCCAGGCGCACACGCTCCAGCAACTCGGCATCCAACGGCCCTGAACGCAGCAAGGGTGGCGCGATAAACGCCAGTTCCTCGCCCTGGCGACGGATGCGCACCAGGCCGATCTCGCATTCCTGGATGATCTCGTCGCCCTGGGGCACACCACCGGCCTGCAACCACGCCCGGCAACTGCCCAGGGTTGGGTGGCCGGCGAACGGCAGCTCCTGCACGGTGGTGAAAATCCGCACCCGGTAATCCGCACGCGGGTCGCGCGGTTGCAGCAGGAACGTGGTTTCGCTGAGGTTGGTCCACTTGGCGAAGTCAGCCATCTGCTGGTCACTGAGGCTATCGGCGCCCAGCACCACGGCCAGCGGGTTGCCCTTGAGCGCCACGCTGCTGAACACGTCCAGTTGCTTGAAATCAAAAGTCGGCATGGGTCAGCTCGGAATATTCAGGCCACGGATCACCGCCGGCCGGGCGACAAAGCCATCCAGCGCGCGCAGTACATTGGGGAAGTCGGTGATGCCCACCAGATCGCCCGATTCATAGAAGCCAATCAGGTTGCGGATCCAGGGAAAGGTGGCGATATCGGCGATGCTGTACTCATCCCCCATGATCCAGCTGCGGCCCAGCAGGCGTTTTTCCAGCACCTCCAGCAGGCGCCGGGCTTCGGCGGCATAGCGGTCGCGGGGGCGTTTGTCTTCGTAGGCCTTGCCGGCGAACTTATTGAAGAAACCGACCTGGCCGAACATCGGCCCGATCCCGGCCATCTGGAACATCAGCCATTGCAGGGTTTCGTAGCGCGCAGCAGGTGCCTGGGGCAGTAGTTGCGCGGTTTTCTCTGCCAGGTAAATCAGGATCGCCCCCGACTCGAACAACGCCAGCGGCTCACCGCCGGGACCGTTGGGGTCGATGATCGCCGGGATCTTGTTGTTGGGGTTCAGGGACAGAAACTCGGGCGAGAGTTGGTCCTGGGTATCGAAGCTGACCTTATGCGCCTCATAGGCCAGGCCCACCTCTTCGAGCATGATCGAGACTTTGACCCCATTGGGCGTCGGCAACGAGTACAGCTGCAGGCGTTCAGGATGCTCGGCTGGCCATTTGGTAATAATCGGAAACGCTGCAGCGGAAATCATCGATGTACCCCAAGGTGAGAAAAACCCATGATAGCCATCCGGCGGCGCGCCTGCATCGGTCTTCAATTCGCAACATGCGCTGGTTAATCTCTTGCACCAAGCGAACCAAAACGCTCTGGCGCACTCTTAGAAGCGCTTGAACGGTTGAATGGAGGCATACCGCCATAACTGTCACGGAAAACCGCACGTTGCTTGGAGCATCGCTGTGGCTGGGCCTTCCAGCCTTGATCCGACGCACCGAAGACTCGACCACTAATGAAAATCAAGCCTTTGTGCCTTGGCAAACGTTTCAAAAAATATGCTTATTTCCTGGTGCCAACGGTGTTCGTCGGCGGTGCCTTGATGCTGGCTTTCGAAGCCCGCGAAAGCAGCGCCGAGCCGAAGAACGGCGTGCAAACCCTGGTGTTCCTGCGTCATGGTGAAAAGCCTGTGGGCGGCCTGGGCCAACTCAATTGCCAGGGCCTCAACCGCGCAATGAACCTGGCCACGGTATTGCCGGAAAAGTTCGGCGCTGCCGACTTTGTGTTCGCGGCCAACCCGACGCGCAATGTCGAAGAAGGCGAGTTCGACAATTCCTACAGCTACATTCGGCCATTGATGACCATCAGCCCCAGCGCGATCAAACTCGGGCTGCCGGTGAACATCGAGTTTTCGGCCAACGATACCAGCGACCTGGCTGACGAATTGATGGAGGACAAGTACCACAACTCCACCATCTACACGGCCTGGTCCCATGGCTACCTGCCGGAATTGATCAACAAGGTGGCCAGTGAAGCGGTCGGTGAGGAGTACACCATCACCGAAGACTGGTCCGGCGGCGACTTCGACACCCTGTACGTGTTGACCCTGACCTGGCAGAACGGCAAGGCCAGCCTGCTCAGCCGCAACTACAAGCAAGGCCTGGATAACGGCTTGCAGACTTGCCCGGATGCGACGCATGTAGCCGCCGACACCTGACACCGGGACCGCGTATGATGCGTCGCTATCGACTTATCTGCGGATCTTGACCATGTCTAACCTCACCTCTGCCAGCCCTGCTCGCGGCTGGTCCTTCTGGTGGAAACCGGCGCTGTTCCTGTTGGTGGCCTGCGTCGGCCTGTATTACGTGAAGTGGTCGCCCTACTACTTCAAGGCCTTTGTCGCGGCCGACAGCCACAGCATCGGCAACTCGATTCTCAATGACCAGCAGGGCTCGCCATTGGCGGCCGCCCTGGCCTATGCCCAGGTGTATTTCCTGGCGATCTGGAAAGCCGCCGTGCTCGCGGTGATTCTCGGTTCGTTATTGCAGGTGCTGATTCCACGGGACTGGCTGTTGCGCCTGTTCGGCCGCGCCGGACTGGGCTCCACCGTGCGTGGCGGGCTGTTCGCCTTGCCGGGCATGATGTGCAGTTGCTGCGCCGCGCCGGTGGCCGCCGGCATGCGTCGTCAACAAGTGTCGGTGGGTGCTGCATTGGCGTTCTGGATGGCCAACCCGGTACTCAACCCCGCGACCCTGGTGTTTATGGGGTTTGTGCTGGGCTGGGACTTTGCCGCCCTGCGCCTGGTGGCCGGTGTCGTGCTGGTGATCGGTGTCGCGCTGATCGCCCAACGCATCGCCCGCCCCGAGCAGGTGCCCCAGGTAGCACTGGAGGCCGTGGCCGACGTCAGCGGCACCGAGACCCAGCCGTTCCTCAGCCGCTGGCTGCGCACCCTGTGGCAGTTGTTCTGGAGCACCATCCCGATCTACATCCTGGCGGTGTTGCTACTGGGCGCAGCGCGGGTGTGGCTGTTCCCACACGTGGACGGGGCGATGGCCGACAGCCTGCTGTGGCTGGTGCCCCTGGCGATTGTCGGCACCCTGTTTGTGATCCCCACCGCCGCAGAAATCCCGATTGTGCAGACCATGATGGCCCTGGGGCTGGGCACCGGGCCAGCGGTGGCACTGCTGATGACCCTGCCGAGCGTGAGCCTGCCGTCGCTGTTGATGCTGCGCAAGGATTTCGATACGCGGGTGCTGGTGACGGTGGCCGGGCTGACCATGCTGATGGGTGTGGTGTGCGGGTTGGTGGCGGTGGTCGTCCTTTAGGAAGGGTTGACTGTCAGGGCCTCATCGCAGCATAGGTATCTACACAACTCTTTTATCTAGTGCTTGTTGGGTTTGTGTACATATCCGTTGCTGCGGTCACGGCCACTTAGGGTTCCGCCCTTACGGCGGCTCACTTTGGAAGAGCGCCAAAGTAAGCAAAGCGCTCTTGCCCCACCACTCGGTGCCTCGCCTAGGCTCGGCATGCCCGCAGTCAGGCATTGCTCCGTGGGCCCGCCGCGATCGGCCATCCATGGCCGTGTCGCGGCTACCCCGGCATCCATGCCGGGGTGCCCACTGCGCAATACCTGCCTGCGGCCATCGTGGTTTAACGGGGCGCCTAAGATCAAGATCAAAAGCCAGATCAAAAGCAGAGCAACAGCAATCCCAAAGCGCGAAACTGCATTCCCTGTGGGAGCTGGCTTGTCGGATCGCCGCATCGCTGCGATGACGCCCGAAAGAACACATCAGAGTGTCAGGTATTCATTTGTCATCGTTAACGACCATCGCGGGCAAGCCCGCTCCCACAGGGGTACCCACACGCCTCGACGATCAGGTCGGCTACCAGGCCGCCTCGCTTTGCTTTTGATCTTGATCTTGATCTGAGGCGCCCCGTTAAACCACGCTGGCCGTCATCCGATTTTGATTTGGGGGGGGTAACCCGGCAGGACGCCGGGTTAGCCGCGCTGGGCCATGGATGGCCCATCGCGGCGGCCCCCCAAATCAATGTCGGATGACGGGCACACCGAGCCTAGGCGAGGTGCCGAGTGGTGGGGCAAAAGCCCTAATGAGATGGTCAGCCCGGCACGGGCCCCCGGTAAATCTAGACTTACCGGAAGGCCCACTTTCGCTAAGGAGACCGCTCATGAACAGCTTGGCATTACTTGGTCTTGATATTGGAAAAAGCACCTTTCACCTCGTAGGGCACGACGTACGCGGCCATGAGGTGCTGCGCAAGCAGTTCAATCGAAATCGACTGCTTCAGTTCCTGGCAAAGCTTGAGCCCTGCACGATAGTAATGGAGTCCTGCGGCGGCTCACATTGGCTCGCCAGGAAGCTTATTTCCTTCGGCCACCAGGTGAAACTTATAGCTCCGCAGCATGTGAAACCGTACGTCACCGGCAATAAAAATGACTACATAGATGCCGAGGCAATTTGCGAGGCGGCGTCCCGTCCCAAGGCACGCTATGTTGCGATCAAGACGGTGGAACAGCAGGTGCTCTCGACCCAGCACCGCCTCCGAGAGGCATTGGTATGCCAAAGAACTCAAACCATCAATCGTATCCACGGATTCTTGCTGGAATTTGGAATTGCGCTACCGGCGACCAAAGCCGCCATGAACCAAATTCATCAAATACTGGATGACCCTGCCGCTGAGTTGCCTCAACAGTTGACGCAGTTTATCGAGCATCTGTTGGAAGACATCAAACGGCTTACGGTAGAGATTAAGTCCATCGACCACAGCATCAAGGAACAGGTGGCAGTTGATGACGCGGGAACACGCCTAATGATCCCCGGTATCGGCCCCATCATCGCTAGCGCGCTGCTGGCCGACGTCGGGGACGCTTCCAATTTTCACTCAGCGCGAGACTTCGCTGCTTCGCTGGGGCTGGTGCCAAGGCTACTCAACAGGTGGCCAAACCGTCCTTTTGAACATCAGCAAACGTGGTGATAAATACCTTCGAAAGCTCTTGGTTCAAGGCTCGCGGGCAGTTTTGGTGCGCATAGATAAACGCAACGACGCCTTGGGGCTTGGTGCCGAGACCTGCTGACGCGAAAGCACCCAAACAAGGTTGCCTGCGCCCTGGCCAATAAACTAGCAAGAATCGTATGGGCCGTTTTAGCTCGCGGAGGTAGCTACAACGCGCAGTTGATGACTTGATCGAAACACTACCGGCTTTTGCGACGACAACGATGATGACGATAAACAGCTCAAATCTCGCCTGAGAACCTGGTAAGCAAAACAGCTTTTGAAGCTGAAGCCCTTTTCAAGGACAGGCGGGAGCGACTATTCATCAAGGGCCAAGCGGTGAAACTGCCGACTATGAGCCCGGATACATTAGCGCAAGCATGCTTTACCGCTCATCGTCTGTGGTTGCAGGGGGTGGGCTGACCATACATTTGCTTACTTTGGGGCTTTTCCAAAGTGAGCCGCCGTAAGGGCGGAACCCTAAGTGGCCATGACCGCAGCAACGGATATGTACACAAACCTAAGAATCACTAAAGAGACGTGTAGCTCATCGCAGGCAAGCCAGCGATGGTGCCCTGAAAACCAACCAATCACCCGCGCCGGGCAGCACGCTCGCGCAGATACTCCACCACCGCGCCCTGCTCCCCGGAAAACTCGATCCGGGCGCCCTTCTTCTCACGCTGGAACGCGTACATCGGATCGTAATATTCACGCAGCCCGACAATCCAGCCGCGATGCAAATCCACGTTCCCCGAGCGGGCCTGCTCGGCCAGGGCGTCCTGCATCAGCCCGTGCAAGCGCTGGTAGCGCTCCCCACCCAGACGCTTGTGGATATTGGCCAGGCTCTGCACCAGGCGCTCGGCGAACAGGCAGAAGCCCGCTTCACCAAACTCTGCGTTGAACTGCGCGCACAGGTCGATCACATAGTCGCGCAAGACCCGCTCGACGCGGTTTTCCAGGCTCTCTTCCAGCCACACCATCGGGTACGCCTGCATGCCCCGGTGCAGGTTCAGCGGCAAGGCGCAGCTACCGATCATGCGGCTTTCGTCCTCAAGCACAAACTGCTCGATGCCCCGCGCGCGCTTTTTCAGTACGTCCACCGCCAGGCGGTTTTCAAAGTCGATATTCGACGGCTGGCCCGTGGCCCGCTTGCCAAAGCTGGAGCCCCGGTGGTTGGCGTAGCCTTCCAGGTCCAGGCCGTTGCGCAGTTGTTGGAGCACCTCGGTCTTGCCGCTGCCGGTCAGGCCACCCAGCAGGACGAAATCGCACTGCTCCACAGCCTGGTCCACGGTCTCCAGCAAGAAGGTACGCATAGCCTTGTAGCCACCGCCGACCCGGGGATAGTCGATCCCCGCTTCGTCCTTGAGCACCTTCTGCACCAAGTGCGAGCGCAAGCCGCCACGGAAGCAATACAGGTAACCGTCAGGGTTGGCCTGGGCAAACGCGGTCCAGCGCGCCAGTCGCTCCTGCAGCGTTGCGCCGCTGACCAGTTGGTGCCCCAGCACAATCGCCGCCTGCTGCCCTTGCTGCTTATAGCAAGTGCCCACCCGCTGGCGTTCGTCATCGTTCATCAACGGCAGGTTGACCACGCCGGGGAACGCACCCTTGACGAATTCGACCGGCGCACGGGTATCCATCATCGGCCGGTCGTTAAGAAAGATATCGCGGTAATCGGTGATGTCGATGGGCATCAAGACACCTCTACCGCGTGGCTCTGTCGCTCGACCAACTGGCCAATGGGCGCAAGGTTCAGCCCCAGTTCGGCCGCTGCCGCGAGAAACTCGGCTTCGCCCTCAGGCGTGACCGCCACCAGCAGCCCGCCACTGGTTTGCGGGTCGCACAGCACGCGCTTGTGCAACTCATTGATACGGCCCAGTTGGCGCGAGTAACTGTCGAAGTTGCGCAACGTACCGCCAGGCACACAACCCTGGTCCAGGTAGTACTCGACCCCTGGCAGGCGTGGGACTTTTTCGTATTCGATAAGCGCGGTCAAACCGCTGCCGTCAGCCATTTCCACGAGGTGCCCGAGCAGGCCGAAACCGGTCACGTCGGTCATGGCGCTAACCCCGGCCAGCTTGCCAAAGCGGCTGCCGGGCTTGTTGAGGGTGCACATCCAGTCCCGCGCCAGGCCGATATCGGCTTCCCGCAGCTTGCCCTTCTTCTCGGCGGTAGTAAGGATGCCGATGCCCAGGGGTTTGGTCAGGTACAAGCGGCAACCGGCGGTGGCGGTGTCGTTGCGCTTCATATGACGCTTGTGCACCAGCCCGGTGACGGCCAGGCCGAAGATCGGCTCCGGGGCGTCGATGGAGTGCCCACCGGCCAGGGGAATGCCCGCCGCGTCGCACACTGCACGGCCACCGCGAATCACTTCCCGGGCGATCTCCGGGGCCAGCACATTGACCGGCCAGCCGAGAATCGCGATGGCCATCAACGGATCGCCGCCCATGGCGTAGATATCGCTGATGGCGTTGGTGGCAGCAATGCGCCCGAAATCGAAGGGATCGTCAACGATCGGCATGAAAAAGTCCGTGGTGGACACCACCCCGCGCTCGTCATCAATGGCGTACACCGCCGCGTCGTCCCGCGAGGCATTACCCACCCAGAGCTTGGGGTCGAGGTTCTGCGCACCGCTGCCGGCGAGGATCACTTCCAGCACCTGTGGCGAAATCTTGCAGCCGCAACCGGCACCGTGGCTGTACTGGGTCAGGCGAATCGGCTCGTTCATGGTGGACCTCAAACTATCAAGTGCGGGGATTCTAACAGACAGCAAAAGGCCGGCTGGGCTCTTGTGAGCGCAGCCGGCCTTTGGGGTCAGCGGTTACTGGCGGGCAGCGAGCAAACGCTTGTGGCGATTACGCCGGGCAATGTTCAGGCACTCGATGGCAGCCGAGAAAGCCATGGCCGCGTACACGTAGCCTTTCGGCACATGGGCACCGAAGCCTTCGGCGATCAAGGTCATGCCGATCATGATCAAGAAGCCCAGGGCCAGCATGACCACGGTCGGGTTGTCGTTGATGAACTTGGCCAGGGGTTCAGCCGCCACCAGCATCACGATTACCGAAGTCACCACAGCAATGATCATGATCGGCAAGTGCTCGGTCATACCGACGGCGGTGATGATGCTGTCGATAGAGAACACCAGGTCGAGCAACAGGATCTGCCCGATGGCCGCGGCAAAGCCGATAGCCACGGTGTTGCCGACGCTGGCCTTCTCTTCGGGCTCCGGGTCCATGCTGTGGTGGATCTCGGTGGTTGCCTTCCATACCAGGAACAGGCCGCCGGCGATCAGGATCATGTCCTTCCACGAAAACGCCTGGCCGAAGACTTCGAATACCGGCGAGGTCAATTGCACAATAAACGCGATGGTGCTCAACAGGCCCAGGCGCAGTATCAGCGCCATGCTGATGCCGATGCGCCGTGCCTTGGCCCGGTGCTGCTCCGGCAATTTATTGGTGAGGATCGAGATGAAGATCAGGTTGTCGATCCCCAGCACGATTTCCATGACGATCAATGTCGCCAGGGCCACCCAGGCGGTAGGGCTCGCGGCCAGTTGTACAAGATAATCCATAGGTCAGTCCTGACTCGGTATACGGGGAATTAAGCTTCTTGGGAACTTGGCTCAGGCTTAGAGTCCTGATCTTGCTCGTCGTCCTTGGGGGCGATCAAGCCCTGGGTCGCTTCGCTCAACGCCTGTTCGGCGGCTTTATGGGTGTCGTCAATGGCCTGCTTGGCCGCTTCGCTGGCTTTGCCCAGCACCTGCTGCGTGCTTTTCTCGACCTGGTCGCAACCACTGAGCACCACTAATGAAAGCGCAAGCAACGACGCCGCGCCCAGGGAATTGAGTTTCATGATGTATTCCTCGTTAGAACCGTTGGGCCCAAGCATTGGGCTCGCGATAGCGAGGCATTCTAAGGAAGCGAACACTTCAGGAAAATTCGTATTTTTTTCGCTTATACTTCGATTTATACGAAGTAACACTCTGCAACCGAGGCACCTGATGCTCAACTACCGACAACTGCATTACTTCTGGGTGGTCGCCAAGACCGGCAGCATCGTGCGTGCCTGCGAGCAACTGAACCTCACACCGCAGACCATCAGCGGGCAAATCAGCCTGCTGGAGCAGACATTTGGTATCGCACTGTTTCAACGAGTCGGCCGCCAGTTGGAACTGACCGAGGCCGGGCGCCAGGCCCTGCCCTATGCCGAGCAGATGTTCCAGACCGGCAGTGAATTGGAAGCGATGTTGCGCGCCCAGCCCAATGAACAACAGATTGTGTTTCGTGTCGGCGTGGCGGACGTGGTGCCCAAGTCCATCGTCTACCGCCTGATTGCGCCGACCATGGAGCTGAGCGAGCCGCTGCGCATCACCTGCCGCGAAGACAAACTGGAGCGGCTGTTGGCCGACCTGGCGATCCAGCGCCTGGACCTGGTGATCTCCGACAGCCCGATGCCGACCCACCTGGATATCAAGGGCTACAGCCAGAAGCTGGGGGAATGTGGCATCAGCTTCTTCGCCACCCAGGCGCTGGCGGACCTGCACGGCGGCGATTTCCCACAATGCCTGCACGGTGCGCCGCTGTTGATTCCAGGTGCAGAAACCGTGGTGCGCAGCCGTTTGCAGCGCTGGTTCGCCGAGCAGCAGATTCGTCCGAAGATTATCGGCGAGTTCGACGACAGCGCCTTGATGCAGGCGTTCGGCCAATCCGGCAGCGGGATTTTTATCGCCCCCAGCGTGATTGCCGAGGAAGTGCTACGCCAATACGGCGTGGCATTGATTGGCCAGACAGACGCGGTCACCGAGTCGTTCTATGCCATCTCGGTGGAGCGCAAGGTCAAGCACCCCGGCATCGTGGCGATTACCGAAGGTGCTCGCCGCGAGCTGTTTACCGCGCTTTAGGCGCAGGCGACCCGGGTCTTGGCGGTCATCAGCCACAGGGCCAGGAGAATCGACAGCAGGATAAACCCCGACGCGGCAAACCCCAGGCTGCCCAGGCCCATGGTGTCGATCACCCGCCCACCGACCATCGCGCCCAGGCCAATGCCCAGGTTGGCCCCGGCAATGTTCAAGGACGCAGCAAATGCCGGCGCATGGGGTGCGGCCTTCATCAACCGCACATGGCTGACCAAAAACAGCGCCGCCTGGGTCACGCCCCAGATCGCCATGGCCGCCGCCAGGCCGAGGGTGGAGTGGATCGCCGGTACCAGCGCCACCATGCCGGCGATCATAAAGCCGCAGAACACCATAGAAGCGATCAGCGGATGCTTGTCGACCATGCGCCCGCCCAGGGAGTTACCGATCAGGCCGACGGCGCCAAAGCCCATCAGGCACCAGCCCACCAGGGTGCCATCGAAGCCGGCCAGGCGCTCCAGAATATCGGCCAGGTAGGTGTAAGCGGTGAACATGCCGCTGAAGACCAGGATCGACAGCAACACATGGCCCTGCATCAACGGGCTGCGCAGGATCTTGAACTGCGAACGCAGGGTCACCGCGTCCTTTTTCACGGTGGTGGCCGGCAGGTAGATCAACAGCAGCAATGCCTTGAGCATCGCCACCCCGGCGAGGATGCCAAAGGCGCTGCGCCAGCCAAACGCATCGGAGATCAGGGTGCCCACCGGGATGCCGAAGACGGTAGCGCAGACAATCCCGAAACCGATCTTGGCAATCGCCCGGCCAGCGTAGTCCGGCCCGACGATGTCCACTGCCGTTTCACTGGCCAGGGCCCAAAACACCGGCAGCCCCAGAGCGGGAATCAGGCGGGCCACGGCCATCACCCAGATATTCGGCGCCAGGGCCGCCAGGGTATTGGCCGCGCCGAACATCAATAGAATGCTGATAAACAGACGCTTGCGCTCGAAACGCGCGAAATACGCGGTCAGAAACGGCCCGAACGCGGCCACGGTAAAGGCAAACAAAGTCACCAGCAGACCGGCCTGGGACACGCTCACATCCAGGTCGCGAGCGATGGAGGGTAATAGCCCGACAATCACAAATTCGGTGGTCAACACGGTAAAACCGGCTGCGGACAGCAGCAGGATGGGCAACAACATGCACAACTCCAGAAACGGCGACGCCAGCGTTAGCCTTGAGGCCCGCTGACAGAGATATAAGAAGAGGATGGCGAATCTTAACAGAATGTGACCGTGCCACACACGGACTTGGCGACTGAATGCCGCAGTAAACTGGATATTTCCTACAGCATGTTAGACTTCGCGCCCTGCATAGCGCTGTACACATTAAAAAAACTAGAGACACTCTTATGACTGCTGCTCCCTCTCTCTTTCAACGACTTATGCGCCTCAGCCTGGTCACCCAGATTGTCATCGGCCTGGCCGCTGGCATCTTACTGGCCCTGCTGTCGCCCAGTGCGGCCCTGTCCACCGCGTTTATCGGCAAGGTATTTGTCTCGGCGCTCAAGGCCGTGGCGCCAATCCTGGTGTTTGTGCTGGTGATGGCCTCGATTGCCAACCACAAGCATGGCCAGGAAACCCATATCCGGCCGATTCTGTTCCTGTACCTGCTGGGCACCTTTTCCGCTGCGGCGGTCGCGGTCATTGCCAGCACCCTCTTCCCCTCGAACCTGGTGCTCAGCACCCATGACGTGGCCGTCAGCGCCCCTGGCGGGATTGGCGAGGTAATGCAGGGCCTGGTGCTCAGCGTGGTGGACAACCCTATCAGCGCCCTGATGAACGCCAACTTCATCGGGATCCTGGCCTGGGCCATCGGCATGGGCATCGCGATCCGTCATGCCGGGGAAACCACCCGTACCGTGCTGGCCGACCTGTCCAACGGCGTCACGCTGATCGTGCGCGTGGTGATTCGCTTCGCCCCCCTGGGTATTTTCGGCCTGGTGGCCTCGACCCTGGCTGCTTCCGGCTTCGATGCCTTGCTGGGTTATGCGCACCTGTTGCTGGTGTTGATCGGCTGCATGCTGTTCGTGGCACTGGTGGTCAATCCAGCCATCGTGTTCTGGAAACTGCGCCGCAACCCGTACCCGCTGGTGCTGTTGTGCCTGCGTGAAAGTGGGATCACCGCCTTCTTCACCCGCAGTTCGGCGGCCAATATCCCGGTCAACCTGGCGTTGAGTGAGCGCCTGGGCCTGCATGAAGACACCTATTCGGTGTCGATCCCGTTGGGTGCGACCATCAATATGGCCGGCGCCGCGATCACCATTACCGTGCTGACCCTGGCGGCCGTGCACACCTTGGGCATCGCCGTCGACCTGCCGACCGCCGTGCTGCTCAGCGTGGTTGCGGCGGTCTGTGCGTGTGGCGCGTCGGGTGTGGCCGGGGGTTCGCTGTTGCTGATTCCACTGGCGTGCAGCCTGTTCGGCATTCCGAGTGAAATCGCCATGCAAGTGGTGGCCGTAGGCTTCATTATCGGGGTTTTGCAGGATTCGGCGGAAACCGCGCTGAACTCGTCTACCGACGTGTTGTTCACCGCTGCGGCGTGCCTGGGCCAGGAAGACAAGAACCCGGCCTGACACAACCCGGCAAGCAAGTGGGCGCTGGTTTGGGTGGAAGCTGGCTTGCCAGCTCCCATACAAGCCAGCTCCCACATTGGTTTTGCGGTGTGACTCGGGGCTTAGAACGCGCCCATGTAGTCACGCTTGCCCACTTCCACACCGTTATGACGCAGCAAGGCGTAGGCGGTGGTGACGTGGAAGAAGAACTGCGGCAGGCCGTAGGTCAGCAAGTAGGACTGGCCGCTGAAGCGTTTCTCTTTAGGCGTGCCCGGACGGGTGACGATCTCGATACCTTCCTTGCCGTCGATCTGTGCCGGGGTGATGGTGTCGATAAAGGCCAGGACCTTGGCGATCAGCGCTTGCAGGTCAGCGAAGGTAACTTCGGTATCTTCGTATTTCGGCACTTCGATCTCAGCCAGGCGCGCGGAAACGCCCTTGGCAAAATCCACGGCGATCTGTACCTGACGGACCAGCGGGAACATGTCCGGGAACAGACGCGCCTGCAGCAAGGCGTTAGGGTCGATGTTCTTGGCGGTGGCGTGGGCCTCGGCCTTGTTCAGCACATCGCTCAGGGCGTTGAGCATTTGCTTGAAGACCGGAAGTGAAGCGGCGTACAGGGAAATAGTCATGACAGTCTCGACAGTGGTGACAGGGTTTGAACAGCGGCGATTATAGACATGAGCGCTGCTTGTCTTTTATTTTTTCGGGATTAGGCTAGTGGGCTCACTGCATAGGGAAAGCGCGATGACCGCCGAGCACGACACCACCTCTTCCGAGCCGCGCCTGAACAGCACGGAAATCCGCGTTTTGGGCTGCCTGATCGAGAAACAGGCCACTAACCCGGAAACCTACCCGCTGACCCTCAACGCCCTGGTCCTGGCCTGCAACCAGAAAACCAGCCGGGAACCGGTGATGAACCTCAGCCAGGGCCAGGTTGGCCAGAGCCTGCGCGCCCTGGAGGGCCGTGGTTTTACCAAGCTGGTGATGGGCAGTCGCGCCGACCGCTGGGAACACCGCGTGGACAAGGCCCTGGAACTGGTGCCGGCACAGGTGATCCTTACCGGCCTGCTGTTCCTGCGCGGGCCGCAGACGGTCAACGAACTGCTGACCCGCAGCGGGCGCATGCATGATTTTGAAGATGCCGAGCAGGTGGTGCATCAGCTGGAACGCCTGATCGCCCGCGACCTGGCGGTACTGGTACCCAAGCAGGCCGGCCAGCGCGAAGACCGCTACACCCACTCCCTGGGTGACCCCGCGGATATCGAGGCGATCCTGGCCGCACGCGGTAGCCCGGTGGAGCGCAGCAGCGCCAGTGGGGTTTCCGTGGAGCGCATCGAGGAGCTGGAGGCGCGGATTGCGGCGCTGGAAGAGCGCCTGTCACGCCTCGAATAAACGTCCCCCCTTATGGGAGCGGACTTGTGTGGGAGCGGGCTTGCTGGCGAAAGCAGTGGGTCATTCAACACCAATGTTTGCTGGGCCGACGTCGTCGCGAGCAAGCCCGCTCCCACATTTGATCTTCGCTGCTTTGAGCATTGCGTTGCATTAGGGCTTGCCCGCTCCCACATGGGCCGGCGGTGTTTACTGCCGGGCGAAATCCACGGCCTTCTGGAACTGTTCGTCCGTCGGCCGGATGCCGGTGTACAGCACGAACTGCTCCAGGGCCTGGATCGCGATCACTTCCAGGCCGGTAATCACCCGCTTGCCCTGGGCCCTGCCCCGCACGATCAAGGGCGTTTCGGCGGGGATCGCCACCACATCGAACACGGTGTCTGCCGCATCAATTGCGTCGGCCTCGAAGGCCAGGTCCTGCGCCTGGGCGCCGCCAGTCATGCCGATCGGCGTCACGTTGACCAGCATCTGCGGGCGCGCTTCACCCAAGGTCGCCTGCCACTGATAGCCCAGGTTCTGCGCCAGGGCCCGACCCGCCGTTTCATTGCGCGCAACGATCACGCCATTGGCATAGCCACCATCCCGCAAGGCACTGGCCACGGCCTTGGCCATGCCGCCGCTGCCGTACAGGGCGAAGGTCGAGTCCTTGGGCACCGCGTGTTTTTGCAGCAGTTGCTCGATGGCGATGTAGTCGGTGTTGTAGGCCTTGAGGTGCCCGGCGGTGTTGACAATGGTGTTGATCGAGGCGATGGCGCGGGCCGATTCGTCGAGCTCATCGACCAGCTCGATGCAGGCTTCCTTGAACGGCATCGACACCCCACACCCACGAATCCCCAAGGCACGGATCCCGGCCACGGCGCCGTTCAAGTCCTGGCTGCTGAACGCTTTGTAGTAGAAGTTCAGCCCCAGCTGCTCATACAAATGGTTATGAAATCGCAGGCCGAAATTGCCCGGACGGGCCGACAGCGACATGCACAACTGGGTATCCTTGTTGGGGTTCATCAGCATCGGTAACGCCTCTTCGAAGTAAGCAAATCGGTACAGACCTTACACAACCTTTACCTAGTGGCCGTGCTGTTTTCCTGAAATACGTTGTCTTAAAAGTATCCCCGCGACAATCCTTGAGTCTATTGATTGCAGACCACAAGCGCAGGGGCCAACCGAGGAAAGACCATGATTCGTAAAATCCCCAGGATCGCTTTGCTGATCGGTGCACTTGCTGTAGCCGGCCAAGCCTCCGCCCATGGTGGCGGTTGGGGTGGCCCGGCCGTATTGGGTGCGGTTGTCGGCGCAGCCGTAGTTGGCTCTGTGATCGCCAGCCATGATCGACCGGTGTATGTGCAGCAGCAACCGGTGTATTACCAGCCACAGCCGGTGTATGCCGCCCCGCCACCGGTCTATTACCAGCCGGCGCCAGTGTACGTGCAGCAGCCGGTGTATTACCGCCGGGCGCCCGTATATTACGGGCCACCACGTGGCTACTACGGCCCGCCCCGCGGCTATTACGGGCGTGGCTGGTAAACCCAGCAGCAAAAGCCCCGCACACCCGGCGGGGCTTTTTTATGGGTGGCCTGGTCTGAATAAATCTCGCCAGGGTCGTTATGGGGACAACCCTGGCTGTTAATT
Source organism: Pseudomonas sp. FP818 (assembly GCF_030687335.1). Classification (NCBI taxonomy): domain Bacteria; kingdom Pseudomonadati; phylum Pseudomonadota; class Gammaproteobacteria; order Pseudomonadales; family Pseudomonadaceae; genus Pseudomonas; species Pseudomonas sp. FP818. Next base: position 3,676,915 of record NZ_CP117427.1, read on the forward strand.
CCGACATTATTAAGGCCAACGTGCACTTGCCCAATTGGGGGCCGCGCTGTCATGTTTGTGTCACACGGCACTCTCACTATCAAAACTGTCCCCCATAACAGGCCATAACAACAAGGACGCCCAGCATGCCCACACAAAATCCGCATCATACCGCCGGCCTCTGCACCTCGAGCAAGGTCTATAGCGCCTTGACCGAGCTCAAGCACCTGGAAGGCCATCGCAGCGCCAAGTTTCTTTCGCTGCTGGCAGAAAACCTGGTCCACAAGGGCCTGCTCAATGAACAGGAAGTGCTGCACATGCTGGACCAGGTGGTTGACTGAGACCCTGCCGGCGCAGCCTCGATGACAGTGATGTTGACTATCGAGCAAGGTGATTTTCCCTCGCCGCCGGGCCACCGTAAGGTGACCTCCATCAGCAATGGAGGTAGATATGCCCACTATCCAGATCATGTCCGTCGTCGGCAGTGCCGTCCCTGTCCCCCTTCGCGAGCTGGGTTTGCTCGCCTGTTGGTACCTGGTACGCGACGGTGAAGCCATCAGTGGCCCCCTGACCTCACTGCCCGCCGCCCAGGCCCTGTCACGCAAGATGGCGCACTGCTTCTCGGCTTAGGGCAATGGCAGGCGTACCCGGGGTTTGGTTTCGACAAACAGCCCCCAGCTGGAAATAAACAGCGCGGCAATCAACGGCCCGATCACAAAACCATTGAGGCCGAAGACCGACAGGCCGCCCAGCGTCGAGATCAGGATCAGGTAATCCGGCATCTTGGTGTCCTTGCCCACCAGGACCGGGCGCAGCACGTTGTCCACCAGGCCGATCACAAACACCCCGAACAGGGCCAGCACCACCCCTTGCCAGATTGAACCGCTGAGCAGGAAGTACGCGGCTACCGGCCCCCACACAATCCCGGCACCCACCGCCGGCAGCAATGACAGAAACGCCATCAGCACCGCCCAGAGCAACGCACTGGGAATATCCAGAAACCAGAAGATCAGGCCACCCAGTGCCCCCTGGGTCACCGCCACCAGCACATTGCCCTTGACGGTCGCCCGTACCACGCGGTTGAACTTCAGTTGCAGGCGACGCTTCTGTGGCTCGGCCAGCGGCACCGCCGTGCGTACTTTGCGCACCAGTTCGGGGCCGTCGCGCAGCAGGAAGAACAGCAGGTAGAGCATGATGAAAAAGCTCACCAGGAAATCAAAGGTGCCTTGACCAAAGCTGAATGCCTGGCTGGCAAAGAACTGGCTGCCCTGCATCGCGCCCTTGACGATTTTCTCGCGCAGGCCTTCCAGGTTGCCCATGCCGAAGCGATCCAGCAGGTGCTGGAAGTACGGCGGCAGGAAGTTCTTGAATTGCTCGATGTAGCCCGCCACATCCAATTTGCCGCTTTCGACGTTCTTGTACAGCGTCGCCCCCTCCTGCACCAGCAAGGCGCTGGTGATGATCACCGGCAAGATCGCGATCACTAGGCACACCATCAGGGTACACAGCGACGTGAGGTTGCGGTTCCAGCCAAACTTGAGCTGCAGGCGCCGCTGCATAGGCGCAAAGATGATCCCGAGGATAACCGCCCAGAACACCGCGCCGTAGAACGGCAACAGGATCCAGAAAAACGCGAGGGGTCACCAGGACCAGCAGCAATAGCAGGGTTTTGAATTGCAGATTCGTTTGGTTCATGTCCGATCCGTGCCAGAAAAACGTCGGGCGCCCAGCGCGCCCTGTTGCTTAGTCCACCGCGCATCCGGCGAGTGCCATCTTTATTTCTACAGCGTAGACCCAGATCAATAACCGCCAGGCCCGGCTCGGCTACCCTGCCGCCCTTTTGCGATCTGAATCCCATGCTCCCTGTCCTCGCTCCCGAATTGCTCGCCCCTGCCGGCACCCTGAAAAACATGCGCTACGCCTTTGCCTACGGCGCCGATGCGGTCTACGCCGGCCAGCCGCGCTACAGCTTGCGGGTGCGTAATAACGAGTTCGATCACGCCAACCTGGCCCTGGGCATCGCCGAGGCGCAGGCCCAGGGCAAGCGCTTTTATGTAGTGGTCAATATCGCGCCGCACAATGCCAAGCTGAAAACCTTCCTCAAGGACCTGGAACCGGTGATCGCCATGGGCCCGGACGCGCTGATCATGTCCGATCCGGGCTTGATCATGCTGGTGCGCCGGCACTTCCCGCAGATGCCGATCCATCTGTCGGTGCAGGCCAACACGGTGAACTGGGCCAGTGTCGAGTTCTGGCAGCAGCAAGGCATCTGCCGGATCATCCTGTCGCGGGAGCTGTCCCTGGAAGAAATCGCCGAAATCCGCCAGCACGTGCCGGCCATGGAGCTGGAAGTGTTTGTGCATGGCGCGCTGTGCATGGCCTACTCCGGGCGTTGCCTGTTGTCCGGCTACATGAACAAGCGCGATGCCAACCAGGGCACCTGCACCAATGCCTGCCGCTGGAAATACCAGGCCACACCCGCGGCCGAAAACACCGTGGGCGATATCGTCCAGCAGTATCAGCCCGAGCCGACCCTGGGCCTTGGCGCGCCCACCGACCAGGTGTTCCTGCTGCAGGAGGCCAACCGCCCGGATGAGCAGATGCCGGCCTTCGAGGACGAACACGGCACCTACATCATGAACGCCAAGGACCTGCGGGCGGTGCAGCATGTCGAGCGCCTGACGCAGATGGGCGTGCATTCGTTGAAAATCGAAGGCCGCACCAAGTCCCACTTTTATGTGGCGCGCACCACCCAGGTGTACCGCCAGGCCATTGATGATGCGGTGGCCGGTCGTGCGTTCGACCGGGGCTTGATGACCAACCTTGAGTCCCTGGCCCAGCGTGGCTACACCGAAGGTTTCCTGCGCCGCCACGTGCATGACGAATACCAGAACTACCAGAACGGCAGCTCCGTCTCGGAACAACAGCAGTTTGTCGGGGAATTGACCGGCGAACGGCGCGGGGAGCTGGCCGAAGTCAAGGTGAAGAACCGCTTTGCCGTGGGCAATCACCTGGAACTGATGACCCCGGCGGGGAACTTCCATTTTGACCTGGGGATGATGCATAACGCCAAGGGTGAGGCGATTGAGGTGGCGCCGGGGGATGGGCACACGGTGTATGTGCCGGTGCCGTTGGACATGGATATCGGGTTTGGGTTGTTGATGCGGGATGTGTAGCGGCTGTTAGGGCCCCATCGCAGGCAAGCCAGCTCCCACATTTGACTGCATTCACAGTTCAACATGTGGGAGCTGGCTTGCCTGCGATGAGGCCAGAACCAGCACCGCAATTGCCAGATCAGATCCTGAACTGCCCCACCAGCTCCCACATTTTGACCATGTTCACCGATCAAGTGTGGGAGCTGGCTTGCCTGCGATGAGGCCAGATCAAGCACCGCAATTGCCAGATCAGATCCCGAACTACCCCAGCAACCGCCACATTTTGACCATGTTCACCGATCAAGTGTGGGAGCTGGCTTGCCTGCGATGAGGCCAGAACCTGCACCGCAATTGCCAGATCAGATCCTGAACTACCCCAGCAACCGCCACATTTTGACCATGTTCACCGATCAAGTGTGGGAGCTGGCTTGCCTGCGATGAGGCCAGATCAAGCACCGCAATTGCCAGATCAGATCCTGAACTGCCCCACCAACTCCCACATTTTGACCATGTTCACCGATCAAGTGTGGGAGCTGGCTTGCCTGCGATGAGGCCAGAACCAGCACCGCAATTGCCAGATCAGATCCTGAACTGCCCCACCAACTGCCCCAACCGCTGCCCCAGTTCCGCCAGGCTGCGGGAGGTCTGTGCGCCCTGCTGGGTCTCGTCCGCCACGCTGTCCACCGCCACGGCAATCTGATGCACGCTGCGGTTGATCTCTTCGGCCACGGCGGTTTGCTCTTCTGCAGCACTGGCGATCTGCGCGTTCATCGTGTTGATGGTCCCGATCAGTTGCGCCATGGTATCGAGGGACGCCCCGGCTTCATTGGCCTGGGCCGAGGTGCCGTCGCCGGCATCGCTGGAGCGGCGCATGGATTCCACGGCCGCCTCGGTGCCCTTTTGCAGGCGGTCGATCATGCCCTGGATTTCCTGGGTGCTCTGCTGGGTGCGGCTGGCCAGTGCGCGGACTTCATCGGCCACCACCGCAAAGCCACGCCCGGCTTCACCGGCACGGGCGGCTTCAATGGCGGCGTTGAGGGCCAGCAGGTTGGTCTGCTCGGCAATCGAGCGGATCACCCCGAGCACGCTGACAATCGACGACACGTCCTGTTGCAGGCTATCCAGGGACACGCCACTGCTGCGGATGTCATTCACCAACGCATGAATCTGCGCGATGCTGCCATCCACCACGCGCTTGGCGGCCTGGCCTTCGGCGTCGGTCTGCTGCGCCGCCACGGCCGCGCCCTGGGCACTGCGGGCCACTTCATGGGCGGCAGACGACATTTCATTGATCGCCGTCGCCACCTGGTCGGTTTCCTGGCGCTGGCGTTCCATGGCCTGTTCCGAACGATGGGCCTGCTCGGACACCTGGCTGACCAGCCCGGTCAGTTGCGAGGTCATGTCAGTGATCTGGCGTACCAGGCCGTGGATCTTGTCGACAAACCGGTTGAACGAGCCGGCCAGTTCACCCAACTCGTCCTGGCTGGTGATTGCCAGGCGCCGGGTCAGGTCGCCCTCACCGGCGGCGATATCGTCGAGGTTGGCTTTCATCAGGTGCAAGGGGCGCAGGATGGTATTGGCCAGCAGCATGCCCGCTGCAGCGATCAGCAACAGCAGGATTACGGCGATGCCGACAATGCTCAACAACACCCCTTCCATGCGCTCGTTGACCTTGGCTTCGACTTCGCTGACCAGGGCCTCGATACCGTCGAGGTTGACCGAAGTACCGATCACCATGTCCCACTTGGGCAGGTACTCGGTGTAGCCGAGCTTGGGCACCAGTTCGGTTTGCCCCGGCTGGGTCGAGCTGTATTGCAGGTAGTGGGTGCCGTCCTTGCCGACCCTGACCAGGTCGCGGTTGACGTAGACGCCGTTGGGGTCACGGTTGTCCTTGAAGCTTTTGCCCACGCCGTCGGGGCTGTTGCCCTTGAACAGGCGGATGGTTTCGGAGTCGTAGCCGAAGAAATAGCCGTCCTTGCCGTAGGTTGTGTTGGACAACAGCTTGACCACCTGCGCCCGCGCCTCTGTATCGCCGGGGGCTGCGGCGTCGTACAGCGGCTTGATGGTGGTCATCGCCACTTCGACATAACTTTGCAGGGTGGCCTTGGCGTTGTTGAGCAGGCGCTGGCGGGTTTCGGCCACCTCGGTGCGCGCCTGTTCCTTGAGGATCCACACGGTGGTCAGGCTGATGACCACGGCAAACAACAACACCGGCAGTACGGCGAGGGACAGGACTTTGGCCTTCAGACTCAGACGCATGGATCTTCTCTCTTGTAGGGCAACGTTAGGAGGTTAACGGCCCTAAAGGAGAAAACTGTAGGAATCTGCTTGTTACAGGGTCATCGCGGCAAACCAGCCAAATACCAGCAACGGCAGGTTGTAGTGCAGGAAGGTCGGGACCACGGTGTCCCAGATATGGTGGTGCTGGCCGTCGATGTTCAAACCCGAGGTCGGCCCCAGGGTGGAGTCGGACGCCGGCGAACCGGCATCGCCCAGGGCCCCGGCGGTGCCGACGATGCAGACAATGGCCAGCGGGCTGAACCCCAGTTGCACACACAGCGGCACAAAAATCGCCGCAAGGATCGGCACGGTGGAAAACGACGAACCGATGCCCATGGTCACCAGCAGGCCCACCAGCAACATCAACAGCGCACCCACGCCACGGCTGTGGCCAATAAAATCGGCCGAGTCCTGCACCAGCGTCTGTACCTGGCCGGTGGCCTTGAGCACTTCGGCAAACCCCGACGCCGCGATCATGATGAAGCCGATCATCGCCATCATTTTCATGCCTTCGGTGAACAGATCATCGGTGTCGCGCCAGCGCACGATGCCCGATACCGAGAAGATCAGGAAACCCGCCAGGGCACCGATGATCATCGAGTCCAGCCACAACTGGATAATAAAGGCCGAGGCAATGGCCAGCCCGGCGACCAGCAGGGTCAGCGGGTTGTACTGCACCGCCACTTGCTCGACCCGCTCGATCTTCTGCTGGTCGTAGATGCGCTTTTTGCGGTAACTGATAAACACCGCCACCAACAGGCCGAACACCATGCCCAGCGCCGGAATACCCATGGCATGGGTAACGTTGACCTGGCTGATATCCACCCCGCTCTTGGCGACATTGGCCAGCAGGATCTGGTTGAGGAAGATATTGCCGAAGCCCACCGGCAGGAACATGTACGGGGTGATCAGGCCGAAGGTCATGACGCAGGCGATCAGGCGCCGGTCAATCTGCAACTTGGTCAGCACATACAGCAGCGGCGGTACCAGCAGCGGGATAAAGGCGATATGGATCGGCAGGATGTTCTGCGAGGCAATCGCCACCGCTCCCAGCAGGCAGATCAGCAGCCATTTGACAGAACTGCCGCCAGTGGTGTCCTGGCGGCCCACCAGCAGCAGGGCCTTGTCCGCCAGGGCATGGGCCAGGCCGGACTTGGCAATCGCCACCGCGAAAGCACCGAGCAATGCGTAAGACAACGCCACCGTGGCACCGCCGCCCAAGCCGCTGTTGAACGCGCTGAGCGTCGCGTCGATCCCCAGGCCACCGGTCAAACCGCCGACCAGGGCACCCACGATGATCGCGATGACCACATGCACGCGGGACAGGCTGAGCACGAGCATGGTACCGACCGCGGCGATTACTGCGTTAATCATGGTTACCTCAAGACAGAAATATAAACACAACACGTGCCGGCGCCCCGGCCAGATGTCGACCACGGCACACGCAGAAAGGGAGTTTTATTAGAGGCCGCGCACTTTGCAGCAGCCGGCGCGCCATGTCAAAGAACGACGTCGCGAATAGATTCAATTGAACGTATGAATAAAGAAAAACAACCGGCGGCCGATAGCGTGGATTATCTCTGTCGCAACGAAAGGTTAAGGATCTCCATGTCGCTCAGGCAGCTGTCCATTCAATGGAAAATCACCCTCCTCGCCGGCCTTTGTCTGTTGGGCATCGTGACCCTGCTGGTGGGTCTTTCGCTGTATCGGATGGACCAGAGTTCGCAACGGGTCCAGACCTCCAGCACACAGATGCTTAATGTTGCCGCCCAATCGCGCATCGAAGCCCAGGGTGAAGTGCAGGCGCTGGGCATCCGCCAGCAATTTATGGACGCCTACCAATATGGCCATGGCTTTTCGCGCCAGGTGCTGTTTTTGCGCGAACAGGCCGAAAAACGCTTCCTCGATGCCTTCGACCTGCGTGAAGACCTGACCCGCCAGGTCAAGGCCGCCCTGCAAGCCAACCCGGACCTGTTGGGCCTGTCCCTGGTCTTTGAGGCCAATGCCCTGGATGGCAAGGATGAGCTGTTCGCCGGCCAAGCGGAGCTGGGCAGCAATGAAAAGGGACGCTTTGCCCTGTACTGGTCGCAGCCGACACCCGGCACCCTGACCTCGATGGCGCTGCCGGAAAGCGATATGTCCGACACCAGCGTCGGCCCCAGCGGCGAGAAGGCCAACACCTGGTTCACCTGCCCACGCTCCACCCTCAAGCCGTGTGTGATCGAGCCGTACTTCTATGTGATCGACGGGCACAACGTCTTGCTGACCAGCATCGTGTTCCCGCTCATGGCCAATGGCAAAGTCATCGCCTCGCTGTCGGTGGACATCAACCTCAACAGCCTGCAGGCAGTCAGCCAGAATGCCAGCCGCGAGCTGTATGACGGCCAGACCAACGTCAGCATCATCAGCCCAGTGGGTTTGCTGGCCGGCTACAGCCCGGATGCGAGCAAGCTCAGCCAGCGCCTGGACAGTGTGGATACCGCCAGCGGCGCACAACTGATCAGCGCCATGGCCGGCAGCACCCAGACCTACAGCCTGCGTACCGACCATCAACTCAAGGTGCTGGCACCGTTCCAGCCCATTCCCAATGGCAAGTCCTGGGGCGTGTTGCTGGATGTGCCGGAAAAAGTCCTGATCGGCCCCGCCGAAACCCTCAAGGCCGAGCTGGATGCCGACAACACCAAAGGCACCCTGCTGGAACTTGGCCTGGGCCTGCTCGCCGCCATCGTCGGTTTGCTACTGGTGTGGCTGATGGCCCGCAGTGTCACCCGGCCGATCCTCGGCGTGGCCCATATGCTGGAGGATATCGCCAGCGGCGAAGGCGACCTGACCCGGCGCCTGGCCTACGACAAGCGCGACGAGCTGGGCGAACTGGCCAGTTGGTTCAACCGCTTCCTCGACAAACTGCAACCGATCATTGCCGAGGTCAAACGCTCGGTGCAGGACGCGCGCAGCACCGCCGACCAATCAGCGGCAATCGCCAGCCAGACCAGTGCCGGCATGGAGCAGCAGTACCGCCAGGTGGATCAGGTGGCCACCGCCTCCCACGAAATGAGCGCCACCGCCCAGGACGTCGCCCGCAGCGCCGCGCAGGCGGCACACGCTGCACGGGATGCCGACCAGGCCACCCGCGAAGGCCTGACGGTGATCGACCGCACCACCACCAGCATCGGCCACCTGGCTGCCGACATGAGCACGGCGATGGCCCAGGTCGAAGGTCTGGCAGCCAATAGCGAGCAGATCGGTTCAGTGCTGGAAGTGATCCGCGCGATTGCCGAACAAACCAACCTGCTGGCCCTCAACGCCGCCATCGAAGCCGCCCGTGCCGGTGAAGCCGGGCGTGGTTTTGCGGTGGTGGCGGACGAGGTGCGCAACCTCGCACGGCGCACTCAGGAGTCGGTGGAAGAAACCCGCCAGGTGATCGAACAGTTGCAAAACGGCACCCAGGAAGTGGTGAGCTCCATGAGCAACAGCCATCGCCAGGCCCAGGGCAGTGTCGAACAGGTCGGCCAGGCCGTCACGGCATTGCGCCAGATCGGCGATGCGGTGACGGTGATCAGCGACATGAACCTGCAGATCGCCAGCGCCGCCGAGCAGCAAAGCGCGGTGGCCGAGGAGATCAACAGCAACGTGGCGACGATTCGTGATGTGACCGAGTCGCTGTCGGAACAAGCCAATGAATCGGCGCGGGTCAGCCAGACGCTCAATAGCCTGGCCAATCAGCAACAGGGGTTGATGGACCAGTTCCGGGTCTGATCGCGGTTAAAAGGTGCGGGGCCGGGGGCTGGACGCAACCTCCAGCTCACACCCCCACAGCTCTACCGCCGGCTGGCTCGCCTGGGGCGGGCCGAGCCAGGCACTCAGCCACTGGCACTGCTGGTTGAAACACAGTTGATAATCCCCGGCCTCGGGGGTGCGGCCCAGGCGCAGGGGCTGCAAGGGTGGCAACTGACGCTGGTAATGCCAACTGCCCTCACGCAGTTCGGCGCCGTGCGGGATCTCCATACCGGCCCCGGAACCCTTGACCCGCGCCTCGCCCAACACCAGGCCCTCAGGCGTTACACGGTAATCCTCTTCCCAGCGCACTTTCTCAATCGTATGCGTCCAGGCCAGGGTGACCACAGGCGTAGGCACTTGTGCCCATACCGCGCCCGCCAAGCCCAGACACAGACCGATCACGCAGTGGCCGCCTGGGCACGATGGGCCCGCCAGCAGTGCTGTGCGATCAACAGCCCCACCATGACGAAGCCGATTTCATCACTTAACGGCGTCGCCAGAATCAGGCTACCACCGGCGAAGAAGCCCAGCAGGCGCTCCCACCAACTCAGCCTGGCTTGCAAGTAGCCGGTAAATACCGCGCCCCAGATACCAATGGCCAGCAACGCTTTGGCCACCACATACAGTGTGGCCAGCAGGCTATCGCCCTGCAGCATCAGCGCCGGCTCGTACACCGCCATAAACGGCACAACGAACCCCGCCACCGCGATGCGTACCGCCCAAAAGCTGATCTTCAGGCCGCTCTCCCTGGCAATCGGTGCCGCCGCGAAACAGGCCAATGCCACCGGCGGTGTGAGGTCGGCCATGATGCCGAAATAGAACACGAACATATGCGAGACAATCAGCGGTACGCCGAGGTCCAGCAGTGCCGGTGCAGCGATCGAACTGGTGATGATGTAGTTGGGAATGGTCGGGATCCCCATGCCCAGCACCAGGCAAGTGAGCATGGTGAGCACCAGCGACAGGAACAGGCTGTCCTGGCCAATGGCAAGGATGTAACCGGCAAAGGTGGACGCCACCCCGGTCAGCGACACGACACCGATAATCACCCCCACCAGGGCGCAGGCAATCCCCACCGGTACCGCGTGCCGTGCGCCCTCTACCAGCGCATGCAGGCAGATGGTCAGGGTGTCGCGGCCGCCTTTGATAAACCAGCACACCGCCACCAGCAGCGCCACCACCCCGAACACCATGCCGATACCGAGCCGGAAGAAGCCCGCGCAAAGCAGACCCAGGACGATCCAGAAGACAAAACGCATCACCTTGGACGAGACCCGCAGGATGATCGCCGAGCCGAGAATCACAATGGACGTCAGGGCCAGGCCGACCATGCCGGAGAACAGCGGCGTGCGCCCGGAGAACAGCAGGTAGATCAGCACAAACAGCGGAATCAACAGATACCAGCGCTGCTTCACCGCGGCCCAGGGGTTCGGGCATTCGTCCTTGGGCAGGCCACGCAGGTTGGAGCGCTTGGCTTCCAGGTGAACCATCCAGAATACCGAGCCGAAGTACAGCATGGCCGGAATCAACGCGGCCTTGGCCACCTCGAAGAACGGCACGTTGATCGTCTCGGCCATGATAAAGGCCACTGCGCCCATGATCGGCGGCATGATCTGGCTGCCCATCGACGAGGTCGCTTCCACGCCACCGGCAAACGCCGACTTGTAGCCGAAGCGCTTCATCAACGGGATGGTGAATTGGCCGGTGGTGACCACGTTGGCCACCCCCGAACCGGTGATGGTGCCCATCAGCGCCGACGACACCACGGAAACCTTGGCCGGGCCACCGAGTTTGTGGCCGAACAGGCCCATGGCGAAATCGGTGAACAGCTTGATCATTCCGGCCTGTTCAAGGAACGCACCGAACAGGATAAACAGGAAGATGTACGTGGCCGATACATAGGTCGGCGTGCCATACAGCCCCTCGGTGCCAAAGGCCAGTTGGTTGACGATCTGGTCGATGGCATAGCCGCGGTGCATCAGATCGCCCGGCAGGTACTGGCCGAACAGGCCGTAGGCCAGGAACAGCGCACAGATCAACGGCAGGGCAATCCCCATCACCCGCCGCGCCGCCTCAAACACCAGCACAATCAGCACCAGACCGATGACCATATCGCTATCGGTCAGGTCGCCAGAGCGTTGAATCAAGTCGGCTTCGAAATACCACTGGTAGAACGCCGTGGCCATTCCGGCCAGCCCCAGCAGCCAGGCCATCGGCTGCCAGGGCTGAGCATTGCCACGCGCCGGGAAACACAGAAACACCACCAGCAACAGAAAGCCCACATGCACGGCCCGCAGAATCTGGCTGGAGACCGGATGAAAGGCCGCGGTAATGATTTGGAAGACGGAAAACAACAGCGCGACGTAGAACAGCGCTCGCGGCCAATCCCTGGGACTGGCGGCAAGGCCTTGATCGTGCTCACTCATGCAGGTCACTCCCACGTTACAACATCGACATGCCAACAAGCCTGGCGCGTTGTGCGCGCCAGGCTATTCACCGCTCTGGCATAGCGCGCAGCGCTTGGCACTGCGCACCGCACCCACCTGGGCCTTACAGTGCGCCCGCTTCCTTGTAGAAACGCTCGGCGCCCGGATGCAGTGGGATAGGCAGGCCCTTGGCCGCGCCCTGCAACTTGATATCTTTGGCCGCCGAGTGGGCGTTACCCAGACGATCGAGGTTGTCGAACATGAGCTTGGTCATCTGGTAGGCCACCTCATCGGTCACGCCGTCATGGCTGACCAGGATGTTGGTGATGGCCACAGTCGCTACATCGCTGTCCTGACCGTCATAAGTGCCCGCCGGGATCACCGCGCCCTGGTAGGCAGCGTTATCGATCTTCGCCGTGATATCCGCCGGGATGGCAACGAAGGTTATCGGCAGGGTCGCGGCCAGGTCGCGGATCGCCGCCATGCCCAGGCCCGAGGACTGCAGGGTGGCATCCAACTGGCGGTTCTTGATTAACTCGACCGACTCGGCGTACGGCAGAAACTCGACCTTGCCCATGTCTTCATAGCTCAGGCCAGCAGCCTTGAAGATGGCGCGGGCGTTCAGCTCGGTACCGGATTTCGGCGCGCCGACGGAGATACGCTTGTTTTTCAGATCTTCCAGGGTGGTGATGCCAGACTCCTTGCTGGCGACGATCTGGATGTAGTTGGGGTAGGTGCCGGCAATCGCCCGCAGTTTTTTCAAGGGAGCCTTGAAGCCGGCGTCTTGCACGCCATTCCAGGCATCGGCGACCGAGTCACCGAGGGCAAAGGCCAGCTCGCCGCGACCGGCTTGCAGCAGGTTGAGGTTTTCCACCGACGCCTTGGTGGCCTGCACCGAGGTCTTCGATCCGTCTATACCGTTGCTGTACAGCTGTGACAACGCCACCCCAATCGGGTAGTACACGCCGCTGGTGCCACCGGTCAGGACGTTGATAAAGGTTGGGGCGGCGAGTGCCGAGGAACTGGCGACAAGGGCTGCGGCAGCAGCAAACAGGCTCAAGCGTTTGGTCATTTGCATAGATTCACCTTTTATCCTTCTTATTAGGTACCGAGCAGCCGCGTGACCGGCTGACGAGCCCTATGGTAGCTGCCGCGCGCGAAACAGAGAAAATCCTGGTGCCTTTAACCTGTTCCACACGGCCTGCGTGGTGGCTGTTATAAGCGAATTTACGCGAGCCAGGTTCTGTAAGAAAAGTCTTGTTGCAAATCGGCACCCGTATCCACCGGTCAGGTGTGGCGCCGGGGCAGTTCGATCAACACTTTGAGCCCGCCCAGTGGGCTCTCTTGCAACCGCAATGTACCGCCCCATACATCGACAATGTCCCGCACGATGCCCAGCCCCAGGCCATGGCCATCGGTCTGTTCATCCAGGCGGGTGCCACGACTGAAAACCTGGTCGCGCTGGGCCTCGGGAATACCCGGGCCGTCATCTTCGACGATCAGTTGAAAACACTCCGGGGTCTGCTCAATGCTCAAACGCACTTCGGCATCCGCCCATTTGCAGGCGTTGTCCAGCAGGTTGCCCAAGAGCTCCAGCAAGTCTTCGCGGTCCCAGGGCAGTTGCAGGCCGGGGCGAACCTGGTAGCTCAACTCCAGGTGTTCGCCGTGGATCATGTTCAGGGTCGCCAGCAAGCCCGGCAGTTCGCTGTCGCAGTCGAACAGCGCGCCGGGCAGGGTTTCACCGGCCAGACGCGCGCGGTTGAGTTCGCGGTTGAGCCGTTGCTGCACCTGCTGCAACTGCTCGCGCAACAACTTGGCCAATTGTGGCTGGTCCTTGAGCTGCTCGCTGGAAGCCACGCTCAACAATACCGCCAGCGGGGTCTTCAAGGCATGGCCGAGGTTACCCAGGGCGTTGCGCGAGCGTTTGAGGCTGTCTTCGGTATGGGCCAACAGGTGGTTGATCTGCGCCACCAGCGGCTCCAGCTCCACCGGCACCTGGGTATCCAGTTGCGAGCGCTGGCCTTGTTGCAGCTGTGCAATCTGCTCGCGCGCAGTTTCCAGCGGGCGCAGGGCCCGGCGTACGGTGACCCGTTGCAGGATCAGGATCAGCAGCAGCGCCGCCAGCCCGAGGACCAGGCCGACCTGGCGCATCAGGCGAAAACTTTCCCGCACGGGCGTGTAGTCTTGAGCCACGCTGATGGAAATCGACTGGCCAAAACGCTTGTAGTCCGATCGCAGGACCAGCAGTTGCTGGCCTTCCGGGCCCAATTGCAGGTTGCCCTTCAGGCCGGCCTGGGGCAGTTGCGGCAGTTCCTGGTCCCACAATGAACGGGAGCGCCAGTGGTTGTCGCTGAAGTCGATACGGAAATAATGCCCGGAAAACGGCCGTTGATAGGCCGGTGACAAGCGCTGTTCATCCAGTTGCACGCCGCCGGGCCCACGCACCAGGGCCACCAGCAGGTTTTCGCTGTCGTTGCGCAGACCCGCTTCCAGGTAGCGCTGCAGACCCACTTCGAACAGCCACAGGCTGGTCTGCGCCAGCACCAGGCCGACGATCACCATCACGCTGATCAGCCCCAGGCTCAGCCGCCGCTGGATCGACCTCACGCGGGGCTGGCGCCAAAGCGATAACCCTGGCCACGCCGGGTTTCAATCACGCTGCGCCCGAGCTTGCGCCGCAGATGGTTGACGTGGACCTCGAGGACATTGGAGTCGCGCTCGGTCTCGCCGTCATACAGGTGCTCGGCCAGATGGCTTTTGGAAAGGATTTGTTCGGGATGCAGCATGAAGTAGCGCAGCAGGCGAAACTCGGCAGCGGTCAGTTGCACCTCGGCACCGTCGCGCATCACGCACTGACGGCCTTCATCCAGGTGCAAGCCCGCCGCCTGCAAGGTCGGCTGATTGGCCTGGCCATGGGAACGGCGCAGCAAGGCCTGGATGCGCAGGTACAACTCCTCGGGGTGGAACGGCTTGCTCAGGTAATCGTCGGCCCCGGCCTTGAGCCCTGCGATGCGCTCGGCCCAGGAATCGCGGGCGGTGAGGATCAACACCGGGGTCGCCAGCGCGGCGGCGCGCCACTGGCTCAGCACCTCAAGCCCCGGCAAGCCAGGCAGGCCCAGATCGAGGATGATCAGGTCATACGGCTCGCTGCGCCCCTGATACACCGCATCGCGACCGTCCGCCAGCCAATCCACGGCATAGCCCTGGGCTTTCAGCCCGGCCATCAGTTCATCAGCCAACGGTACGTGGTCTTCCACCAGAAGCAGGCGCATCAGTCATCTTCCTCGTCTTCAAGCAGCGCGCCGGTGGTCGCGTCCAGTTTGATTTCCCGGACCACGCCATCGGTGGTCACCAGCTCCACCTCATAGACGTAACTGCCGTGTTTGCTCTCAAGCTCAGCCTCCAGCAACCTGGCACCGGGATGCCGGGCCATGGCCTGCAGCAGCAGTTGCTCCAGGGACAGGATCACCCCTTGCTGACGCAATTCCAGGGCTTCATCCTGGTTGAGGTCCCGGGCAGCCACCACCGAGCAAAAGGCCAGGAGCACCAGCGCCAGTCGACTGCCGGTGCGTAGATTTACCTTCATTACGTATCCTGATGATCCTTGAGGACTTGCCCGGTGACAGCGTCCAATTCCACATCCCACTCGACGCCCTGGGCATCGCGCAGGTCAACCTGGTAAATATACTTGCCGTATTCCTGCTCCAGCTCGGTTTCATGCACCGTGCCACCTGGGTGCTTGGCCAGGGCGGCGGCATTGAGCTTCTCGAAAGACTGGATGGTACCAGCGTCACGCAATTTCAGCGCTTCATCCGGCCCCAGGTCCCGCGCCTGGGCCAGGCCGCTGGTGAGGGCGATGATACTGGCGGTGATAATTGTGAGGGTTTTCATGATCGTTCTCCATTTCAGGATGTTTTGCCTACGGCCCCCACAGTACGGGTCGCAACTTAACTGAAACTGAATTGCCACCATGGCAATTGTCCCACAACACCTTGCCAGGCTCCGGGGAATATTTCCTATACTGCCCGGCTCGCCTGCACAGAGATCGGTATGACGGCCATTCACATCAAGTTCCCCGCCCTGACGCTCAAGGCTGGCCAACGCGCTTTTGCACGCATTCGCGAACAAGGCCTCCAGCCTGCCGATGTGGGGATTCTGCCCGGCGCGGCCGGTGGTCCCAAGGCCCTGGGCATTCAGGGTCTGGACTTGGCGCTGTTCGGTGACTGGCTGGCGCGTGCCCCCCGCGAGCGTGCGCTGATCGGCGCATCGATCGGTTCCTGGCGCTTTGCCAGTGCCTGCCTGCCGGATCCGGTACAGGGCCTGCTCGACCTCGGGCGCCTGTATAACGAGCAACGCTTTGCCAAGGGCGTGACCATGGCCGAGGTCAGCCAGAGCTGCCAGCGCATGCTCGACGACCTGCTGGCCGGGCGCGATGCGTCGCTATTGGATAACCCGCACTATCGTCTGAATATAGTCGTGGTCAAAAGCCATGGCCTGTTGGCCGACGATCACCGTGGGCGCCTGGGCCTGGGCCTGTCCTCGGTGATCGCCGATAACCTGCGCGGCCGTGCACGGCTGTCCCGGCATTTTGAACGGCTGATCATCCACGACCCGCGCCAGGCGCCGCCACTGCACCCGCTCACGGATTTCCCTTCGCGCTTTCTCGCCCTGGAACCGGGCAACCTGCGCCAGGCCCTGCTGGCGTCCGGCTCGATCCCCATGGTGATGCAAGGCGTACGCGACTTGCCGGGCGCCGGTGCCGGCACCTATCGCGATGGTGGCCTGCTGGACTACCACCTCGACCTGCCCTACCACGGCGATGACATTGTGCTGTACCCGCACTTCACTGATCGAGTCATCCCCGGCTGGTTCGACAAGAGTCTGCCGTGGCGGCGCAGTAGCCCACAGGGTCTGCAGGATGTGTTGCTGGTGGCCCCCTCACGGGACTACCTGGCCCGCCTGCCCCACGGAAAATTGCCGGATCGCAGCGACTTCAAGCGCTTTATGGGGGATGACGCGCGACGCAACCAGTACTGGCAAACCGCGATGAGTGAAAGCCAGCGGCTGGGCGATGAGTTCCTTGAACTGGCCGATAGTGGCCAGCTGGGTGAGCGCTTGATTGCGCTCTGAGCCACCAGGCCTTATTTTTCCGCAAATTGGCGTAGCGCCCGGCGAGCGTACGTTCACCCTTACCGTGGGTGTATCATCCGGCGCTATGTATGCGATCATACAAGGCATCTTTCTGTGTGCATTCTCATTAACAGTGGCCGAATCAAAAGTTATCGACGATGAAAACAAAAGCATCATCTAACCCATGACAATCATCATTCGATTGGACGTCATGATGGCGAAGAAGAAGATTCGCTCCAATCAACTGGCAGATGCCATTGGGATTACCGAAGCCAATCTATCGCTATTGAAAAACGGAAAGATCAAAGGCGTTAAACTCGAAACCCTGAACAAGCTGTGTATCGCCCTGGATTGCCAGCCAGGCGACTTGCTGGAGTTCGAGAGCGAAGAAGCCTAGCCCTGGAATGAGCTGCCTGGCTTGCGGGCAACCCTGTAAAACACTGATAAATTCAACGCGGACCTCCCCCTTATGAAACCCATAAAGTTCCTGGGCCTCGTCACTACCGCCCTGATTACTGGTTGCAGTAACACCAGTTTCAGCCCTTCCTCGTTCAAGGTTTATGAACCAGGTACGCAGTTCGGCAACCGCCACGGCTCTTCTTTCTGGCTGGATACACCCTGCCCTAAACGTGGTTGCGATAATAATAAGTTGTTCTTCAATCCAGCCCACCAGGAAACAACTTTGGAAAGATACAACCATGCATTCTAATCGCAAAAAAATGTACAGCCTTGGCATGTTCCTGCTTCTGGCAGCAGCCCAGGCAAGCGCGCAGGACTTGCCCAACCTTTCGCTTCTCACGCGCTATGGCGTCACCGAAGATCAGTTGCCGGCAGCCCCCACCGACCTGGCACTGAGCACCGAACCGACGAAAAGTCGCTTTGAAGTGCAGCCCGAACGGCCACTGATCCGGTTGGAGAAAAACGGCAACCTGGTGTCTGAAACCACCGGCAATATCAGCATTGATAACGCCGCCGCCCAAAGCCAGGTGCAGTGTGCCCGTGCGTATGCCGAACTGGAGCGCCGAGGGTCGCAGCGCTCATTGCCGTGTGGGGATGGGGTCAAGGTCAGTACAACGTTATGGTCCCAGGAGTAACAGCGCTTTACGCACTCCGCCTGGTTGCCCGATAAAACAGGTTAGAATGCGCGCCAAGTCGGTCACCTGGGCCCATAAAGCGCTCACCCCACACTGACAATCGCACACAGCCCTAGAAACTCCTGCCTTACAGGTCATACCGTGGAAATTTTCAAAGATTCCACGGTAGACTCCCGCCTAAAACCCCTCAGTATCACTAACACCCTCCATCCCCCAGAAGCATGAAACATGCGTGTACCACTCCGTACCGCGCAATACCTTCCCATTGGCATTTTCTTAGTACATCATCCAGTACATCGGGAATATTTTTCAGAGGATGTACTAGTGGCTCTCACGGATACCGCAGCCAGGCAGGCAAAGCCAAAGGACAAGGCGTACACCCTCCCCGACACACTTGGGCTATCCCTATACGTAGCCGCCAGCGGAATAAAGAGCTGGCACTTTCGGTTCACATGGCTTGGCAAACAGGCGAGGATTTCTTTTGGGACATACCCGGACACGGGCCTGAAGGAAGCGCGCTCACGAAGAGATGAGGCGCGGGAAGATATTGCACGCGGAATTGATCCGCGTGAATCGAGGAAGGAAAAGAAGGCGGGATTGATTGAGGCAGGAAGTCGAACGTTCCGCAGGATCTACGACGAATGGCTGGCCTTCAGAAGGGGAAGTATCTCCCCAGGCACCTATCGAATTATCAGAAACCTGATGGAATTGGATGTGCTGCCGGTCTTCGGTAGCCAGCAGATCGACTCTATCAAGCGATCAGATGTGATCAGCCTGATCCGAAAGATTGAAAAGCGCGGCTCAGTCGTTACCGCGGTGAAGGCCCGGCAGCGCATGGGCCAGGTTTTCAGCTACGCCATTGCAACGGGGATCATAGAGTCGAACCCAACCGCTGAAATGCATGCGGTAACCGAAAAGGGTGCGCAGAGCAGCCACCACCCATTCCTGCCGATGAGCGAGCTACCCAAGACCATTGCGGCCATTAATCAGAACATTGCGAGCTATCAGCTCCGAGCTGCGGTAATGCTCATGATCTACACCGCTTCTCGCCCGGGCGAGGTCAGGCAGATTGAGTGGTCTGAAATCGACCTTGATGCTGCGACATGGATAACCCCTGCTCAAAAGATGAAGGCGCGCCGTGAACATGCGGTTCCGTTATCAACCCAGGCCGTGGAACTCCTGAGGGGCATGCTTCCAATATCTGGCAATCTTCGATACGTCTTCACCAATCGAAGCGACTCTACAGCACCGATCGGCATCAACTACGCCAGTAACGTCATGGGGACGTGTGGGCTTACGGGGAAGCAGTCCCCACACGGCTTCCGCCACCTATTCTCCACCGAGATGAACGGGCGCGGATACAACAGGGACTGGATTGAACGGCAGCTCGCTCACGCTGACAGCAGTTTCATACGGGACGTATACAACCATGCGGCCTATATTGAGCAGCGCCGGGAAATGATGCAGGAGTGGGCCGATCTTGTAGCGCCCACACCCTAGCACCCCATGCACGCAGTACACACGTAAGACCTTGTGAAATGGCCGTTTTTACTGGCGCTCGCTGCAATCGAACGCCCACAGTGCCCACAGTGCTTACAAGTGCGTGAGAGAGTCACGCAAAAGTCACGCACCCATTCCCCGGCGTCCTGCCGACCGAACACCAAACCAAAATCCCCTACAGCTCGTCGCCTCACATCGCACAACCTGCAAACCTCGATTACTGTATGCACATACAGCATTCGGATTGACCCACCATGAACATCGATGAAGACACCTGCGAGTGGCTGGGATGCCCCACGCCTCTCGAAATGCACAAGCACCACTGCTCTCTGCTGGAGGATGAGATCAGCACCCTCTACCACCAGTTGCGCAAGGCCCGGGCGAATGTGCACGGCCTGGTCCAACTGAGCGACGATCTGGCCACCGGCAAAGCTCAGGCGGAGGAATCGCTAAGGAAGGCGCTCGAGGAGATAGCCAGGCTGCAAGAGGAAACAACGGTGCTAGGGACCAAAGTGCGCAGCTTGTCGCTTGTTTCCAGCCAGTGCGACTACCTGTTCAGGGAGAACCAGCGTCTGCTGCAGGAGCGGAAGCAGGAGCAATTGCCCTGACATACGCCTGGCACGCCCGCAGCGAGACCAGTACCAGTCCACATCTTGTAAGCATTCTCTTACATGGCATAGGGTTGATATCTCAATTCAATTCCCCAATCTTTGATCTACCATCTGTCGCGACACGTTCTCGCTTATGCGCAAAACGTGTCGCGACAGCTGTTTGAGGCGTCTCACTGGTGTAATATCAGTGAAGATGTTGTTTGCCATGGAATGCACCGCTCAGGAGGAAAGTAATGATGAAAAACCTCATAAAGGATGGATGGGAAGATTATTGAATGGATCCAGTTGCCGTAGAGCAGCCACTCAAAATCCTAGGTGAAACAATCGGGTTTTGGGTTCAAACGGCGGTAATCCTGCTAGGGGCAGGGGCCGCCGTTCTCACAATTATTATCAATGGACGGCTTTCTCGTCAGTCTATTGCCCATAACGAAAAGCTTTCAAGGCAGAGGGCCACCATCGATTTGCTGCTCACGCAGCGAACAGATATGAACCTGATAGAGTCAAAAAAAGCTGTGGGTATGATTCACAACAATGGCGGCGATTTCACCGCTTTAGCGGCACGCGACAAGGTTCAGGATGAAGCGCGCAGCCACATCCTATCGATAATAAATAATTATGAATTTATTGCCCTTGGCATACGCGAAGGGGCGCTTGATGAAAGTATCTACAAGCGAGCAGTGTACAGCCAGGTCATGCGGGACTGGCGAGCTATGAAGGCTTTTGTCATGGAACTCAGGCGACAAAATCAAATCGATACCCTTTTTCAAGAGCTTGAATTGCTTGCGAAACGGTGGGATCAGCACAAGCTGAAATGTGATGCCTAACGCTGCAATTTAATCCCGGCCAAGTGCCGGGATTTTTCATTCCGCCTTGGGTCTGATGTCGTCATAACTCCGCTCGCAAGTCATTCCCGCTATTCTGGCTCGGTCATACGCTGCTGCCAGCTCCCCCGCTCTCTTGTCAGCCCGCTGGAACAATTCGGAGAGCACCATTGCGGCGCGGGTGGCTGACGCGCCTCGCTGGGCAGATCCGGGATCGCTGCAGGCTGTGGCGGCAAACTTACCGGCCTCGACGTGCAGCCGGCCGCCAGCAGCATCAGCGGAGCCAGCATCCACAGCTGCAGCCTTGTTCTGTTCTCGCGCATTGCTTGCCTCCTTGTTCACCGCCGACTGGCGGCGCTGTTCTTCTTGGCGGGCCTTTTCGCCTGCCGCAGTAATTGCGAGCGCCTGGTCCCGATCGATATCTGACAGCTTCTCACCATAGCGCCATTCCTGTACCTGCCAGGTGACGCCGGCGGCGCTGGCCATCAGCACCAGGATCAGCACCACCAGCCCGGCCAGTTTCTGTACGGACGTCATTACGGCACATCCTTGAAAAAGATGTGATGCCCGAGGCACAACGTCTGCTTGCCCTTCGCCGCCCAGGCCGGGGCCTTGGGCATCGTGGTTGCGTAGTAGTGGGTGGCCCCGCCGGTTGGATCCGGTACCGCGCCGGCCATCACCTGGTCAGCAGCACGCTGGGCCTGGGCGAGCTGCGCGGCCGGGATTGGCTTCGCACCGCTGAGGTAGGCGTAGTTCGGGTCGTTTTGGTTCCAGCAGCTGAACTGCCATGGCTTCAGGCACACTCCGGCGTAGCCCTCGCCCCACCAGGACTTGGCCTTGCCGTCGAACACACGGTTGCGGATGGTCCATGCCACGGCTATCTGGCCGGCCAGCCCCTCGCCACGGGCTTCACCCCAGAGCGTGCGCGCCAGGATGTCCCGGTCTTTATCGGAAGTGGTCATGCTTTTCTCCAGGCAAAAATAAACCCGCTCGATGGCGGGTGGCGGTGTACAGCTAAAGCTCAGGCGCTCACGGTCTCGGCGGCGGCTGGCAGCGGGAAGCGTTGCTTGATCGCCGCTACGGATGCCAGCCACTCTGTGTAGTCGGGCTCCAGCCCCTGGCTCAAGGCATCGTAGTCAGCTTCCAGGCGCAGCGGATCCGACTCGGAGAGGTACGCCGCCCGCCGCGAAGCCAGGGCAGCCTCCAACGCTTCGCGCTCACGCTCTTGCTGCAGCTGCTCGGCCGTCTTCATCATGCTGTAATCGATATTGCTCACTGGGGAAGCCTCACATTGCCATCAGGCGGATTGATGATGTCGGCCGGGTACAGCGCCGCTGCCGTTGCCTCGGGCCCAACCGGAAAACGAATGGTGATAATCAGCTCACCATCTACGCGGCGAACAGGTTGAGAGATCCACGTCCCGGAGATAGCCTCCATCGGAAGCGTAGCCCCTTCCGGAAGGGGCCTGAAGTCGTAACGCTCACCGTTAATTGTGAGTACGTCGCTGCGCTTTTTGATTTCAAGCGTTGCAGATGGATCAAGCGGAGAGTAAGGAGACAGTTTAATAATCATTACTTCCACCTTCCCATTGCAATGTACCCAACCATGTAAGTGTTGTTTTCCCCAGAAGTAACCTGCAACAGGCCCTGCGTACCCCCTATCCCGGTACCGGTTAACCGCTTAACAGTAATCCCATTGCCGTCAGAAACAGATGGATACTCAAGCGTCGGCACAAGCGTCGGAGTCAGAATAAAATCAGCCGGGAAGGTTGGGTAAAAATCTGCCCTGACATTTGCGATCACAGGGACAGACATCCTTGTACCAGAACAAAACATCGTGCCATCAGGAAACTTGACGAACGTACCGTTGGCATTAGTCCCCCACGCAATGGGATCAGAAATACCAAGTACAGCCTTGGCCCCCGCAAGACTGTTAGCGCCCGTGCCGCCCTTCGATAATGGAAGAGCCCCAGGGAGGGCGCCGCCTTCGTCAGCACCAAGCGCAGCATAAAGCTCTTGCGTCATATCGTTAATTTTTATGTTCGCAGAACGCGTAGTATCGCCCCCTGCACCGTTCGGCAATGCGCCGAGGTTAATTGCCTGTCTGGCCATGAGTGGGTTCTCTTGATCTAATTTAAGAAGTTGGCTTCGCAAAGACTACCGAGATGTACTGCGCGGTCGGCAGGTCTACTCCAGTAGCTTGAATCACTAGCCTGTTCCCGCCGTAATCCCAGACCGCTTGGACTACGCCCTGTCTTGATACCGTGCCCGCCATGTCCATGGCGATATTGTTTAAAAGCATGTAGTCGCCAGTGTTTAGCGGTGAAAAAGCGGACCAGCTATACCTGTAAACTCCTGGCTGTGTTTGCTCTGCCCCGAGGTAGTTCCAGGCGGATATGGTGCGAGTGAATTGCGCGCACGGCGTCCCGCTATCAAAAATAATCTTCGAGTTTGCATCCCATAGCCTTAGACCGTAATCAGCAATTGGCGAGGACTTGAATGCAGCGATAAACCACTTCCCGCTGGAATGACTTCCCTTCAGGGTGTTGAACCTAAAGGCGTGCCAGTTCCCTGGTTCGCCTTGCACCAGGCAGAATGCAAAGTAGTCATCTTGATCTGGCCTGACAAAAACAAAGGGGGCTCATCGGTTGTAATTACACTTGAAAATGCAATCCCTATCCCGCGCTTCCGCCCCATGGCCGCTATCAAGAATTACAAGTCTTGCGAATTCAAGTCAAGCGTTACTACGTTGTCGTTGTTTGTGAATGTAAGGCCATACGTCATTACCTATACCTCGTGACTATAAGTCTCTGGGTAGTTGTTCCGGTCGGCCCCGTAGTTGCTGCTGGGCTTCCGAAAAAACCCTTACATATCCCTCGTAGACTACGGCGTGAAAGCTATTGCGCTTACCTCTGCCCAGTAGTTAGGTAGGGGACCACAGGGATGCACACGCAAGAATCCTTGCTTGGCGTAACCCCGGGTATGGGTATATCAACAAAGCGCCCAGCCGTTTTTGGTACGAGCGCCGAATAAATAACCCTGACAGTAAGGATGTTTCATCCAGCTGGAGGGCTCCGTCAGCCCCCCATATCCTTATTCCATAACTCATGCGGAAAGGTCTCCCCACTGGTATCGTTTAACACCATTTTCGTCATAGACCTTGCCACCTCGGTTATTAATCACCTGCCTGGCCTGCCCACCGAATGCGCCATTAATCTCAAACGTCCCATCGAAGAACAGCTTCCAGCCACTGGTACCAGCGACGTAGTTGTTAGATTGGATGTAGTTGCCGATCTTGGCATTGGTGATGGTGCCATCTTGGATAAACGCGGCGTTAATGAACGTCTGACCGTCCGTTACGGCAAACGGAATTATGCCGCCCTGCCCAATGGCGAACATGTCCGCGTCGATAATGAACTTGGACTGTAAGCCGCCAGGGCCGTTTTCTAGGCCGAGCCCCACACCGGCATATTTATATTCACCTGTAGCCGAGGTGTACTGCAGGCGCACCGACCAACCTAACGAGACTTTGCCGTCGATTGTTTGGATAGCCTGGGTGTTTTGCGCAATCGAAGCATTGGCCCCGTCGAGATTGGTTTCTACGGTCGTAATCTGCTGGCCAAGTACCCCGTCTGCCGCTACCCGAGCAGAGGTTTCCGTTTGTATAGCGGTAGAGTTGTCCCCAACTTTCGCGCCAAGAGTAATGATTTGCTGAGCCAGGGCAGTGTCAGCAGAGACTCGCGCCGTGGTCTCGGTTGATATCGCGGCTGTGTTGGCATTTACCGAGGCTTCAACCAAGTCAGTGCGCTTGCTTTGAGCGTAATCACCCTCGGCAATCGCAGACCATACGGACCACACGCCCGCGCTGACAGTGTTGTCGCCGGCGTTGGTGGTCGTGTCGCCTGCATAGGTTGGATTGACCTGAGCGTAAACCCCATCAACCTTTTCAGATGTTGCAACCAGCTTGCCATCCACCTCGGCGATATCCAGGGTGTTCTGGTGAACCTCGCCCGCAAGCGCATTGGCCTCTTCGAGAGTTGAACCGATGTCCTTCCACGGGGCTGTCGGAGGAGAGATCCCCACAGCTACAGGCCCTTCTGCCTGATAAATCCGCTGTCCTTGGCGGACCATATCGCCTTTAACGTAGGGCTTCTCAGGGTCGTATGCCAGAGCGTCGGCGAAGTCTTGAACAGCCTGATCGATCCTCGCGTTGACGGATCCGGGGCCACTACCGTCGATCAAGTCGATTCGGTCGTTGAGCTCTTTGCTGATAGCGCTCTCGTCAACTTTCCCTTTGATCTGCTCAAGAATCGGCCCTGCATCAGAACTAGCCTGGCCCATCACGCCATTACCGATCGGATAGAACGGCCCCACGTTGCCGGTGCGATCCACCAAGCGCGCCCAGAAGAACAGGGTTGCACCCGCCAACAGCGATTGCATGCGGTAGTCAGCCTGCGGGTATGCCAGGTCGGCCAACTTGGTCGACGCCCCCAGGTCGTTCGCAGGGCCATACCAAATCTCGGTACGCTGGGTGTCTTCTGCACCTGGTGGGAAACCCCACTTGATGCTGATCCCGAACAGCTCGCTGGCTGTGGTCAGGAACGCCACTGCCGGCGGCAGGCCAACCTTGCCTTCCAGGTTGGTCAGGTTTGAGCTTTTCCAGATCGACGAGATTTCGAAGGCGCTCACCGAGCGCACGCGGGCGATGTACGCGCCCGAATAAATTCCGGTGATATCGACGCTGGTCGAACCGGTGCGCTGCACTTTGATCCAGTTGCCGCTGTCCTTGCGCCACTCCACGTCATACGCGACCGCGCCAGAAACGGCGGGCCAGGAGATGTTCATGGTGCTGATGGCAAGGCCCTGGTCGATCGCGACGTTTGACGTGATGTCGACGCTCGCTGGCGCCGGTACCACTGTTATCGGCACAACACTGATTGGGCGTTCTTCAAGTCGTGCGCCAGTGTCGATACTTGGAAACTTGCTCGGCTCGTACTGCAGCGCACTGATGTCGTAGTCTCCCTCTGGGGTACGGGCAGTCCTCATAACCCTATATAGAGGAATAGCCAGATCATCGGCGTCGATTGCCCACTGAAGCTGCGCGGCCGGCGCCTCGCTGTAGGCGACAGTCACAGTTACATTGCGGCCGCTCACGCTTTCTACGGTGCGCCCTTCTGCCCGCCCGCCCGGAAGGTTGATCACCAGTCGGTCGCCGGCCTTGGCCAGGGTGTCGCGGTCCAAGGTGATGACCTTCCCCGCCGCCGCCGCAATGCGCCCGCCTATCTCCCGGCCCGCCAACAGCGAGTCGGCCACGGGGATAATGAACCCAGGCAGCGGGATACGGCCTTCCATGCCGGTCCTGAAGCTGATGGTGCGGTCCTGGTTGTTGCTCAGCACCAGCCACTTAGCGCGGCGCTGGGCCTCAGATGCCCTAGTGCAGCCGATGGCGCTGATCTCCGTCGGCTTGTCACCCAGGCGGCGCTGGAGCGGCAGATCTGCATAGACCGTAACATCCGTATCGTAATTGTTCAGCGGGTTGTCGTAGCTGACCAGGCAGCGCGTGAATCGGGTCTTTGCGGATGCGCTGCCGTATCCGATCTTTCCGTCGATGACATTGGAGCGAGTGAATACGTAGTCGATGTCCTGCGACCGAGGCATATCAGCTTGCATGACCAACTGGCCCTGGGCCCAATACGTCATGCCGCGGTAAATGCCGGCAATGTCGCGCAGCAGGGACCATGCATCAGCCTTGCCCTGCAGGTTCATATCGCACAGGAAGCGTGGCTCAGTGCCGCCGGCGCCATCCTGCACCAACTGGTCGCAGTACTGCGCGATGCGGTAAAGCTCCCACTTGTCCACCATCCAAGGCTTGATCCGGCGGCCCAGCCCAAAACGGTCCTGGGTGCAGATGCCGTAAGTGATCCAGGCCGGGTTATTGGTCCAGGCCTCCTTCATCGTACCGTCCCAAGCTCCGGTGTACGTCCTGGCCAACGGGTCGTAATTGCTCGGTACCTGCCAGCGGCGCGCTTTGCACTTCACGGTCACGGCCGGGATATTGGTGAACTGCTCGGCGTCGAACTCGACGAACAGAAGTGCGGTGTTCGGATAGCGCAGCTTTGCGTCAATCACCTGTGTGTAGCCGGCAATGAAGAGGCTGTCCGCTACTTTGTCGGTGTTCTGCGAGTTTGGCGTGAGGCGGCGAACGCGGATCAGCCAGCCGCTGGTAGCCGGTGGCAGATCAATGCGCAGAGACCGCTCGTAGCGGGTAGTGGTCTTGCCGTCAATGGCGCCCAGCAGAACCTGCTGATATGCACCGCCATCGGTTGCCACATCGACCGCATACTCGATACGGTAGCCGTTGATGTTGTTTTCGGCGTCCTGGCTCGCAAGACGAGGTGTGGCCAGGCGGATGCGGGCGGCTGAAAGCTGAAGGTTCGTCAGTGACTGTACCCATGGCGCACCGCTGCGCAGCTCAATATTCAGCGAGGTCTCGTTGTCGACAGAGGGAATACCCGGAATGTAGGTCTGCTCGACGGAGCCCGGCCGCCAGTCCCACTTGACGTTGGTGAAGTTGAAATTGCCGCTGGCATCCTGAATAGGCGTGTTGTCGAGGTAGATGTCGCGCGCGGTGGGCGTTCCGTCGAATTCACCCTCGCCCACGGCGATCAGGATCTTGGCCACGTTGGTGGAGCGCAGGCTGTCGGGTGCCTCTACTGGCGACTTCGGCTTACTCTCGCCACCTTTGGCGCCGTGAATATCCAGCTTCTGTGCTGCGCCCATGCTTTCCTCCAGGCAATAAAAAACCGCCTCTTGGGCGGCCTGTTCACTTCGGTTCGTCTATGTCTTGTCTTCGGCGTAGATCGATGCCGAAATGATTGCGCCGCCCCATCGGCGCTCACCAATGCAGATGGGGACAGGGTTGCCGCTGGCCGTGGTGTTCTTGGCGCTGCCGAATGCGTAGCTAGGCATGTTTTCTGGCGATGCGCTCTGCTTGAGGCCCGCGGCCTGAGGGCTGAGCATCTGAATCACGCCGCCGGCCAGCAGCGCGATACCTGCAGGCGCTGTCGGTGCACCGAAGTAACTGGCCGCAATCAGCACAACGCCGAGCACAATCTGCAAAATCCCGCCGCGCTTGCTGCCTTCGATCACAGGCACAATCCTGATTTCCCTGGCCCCGCCCATGCCGAACTCATCGGCCCCGACGTTTTTACGGTTACGGAAGATGGCGAAGCGAAGGCCGAGGCGATCAAGACGGCGAATCTCGGCCTCGAATCCTTCAATGGTGGCCTTCAGTGCCCGGAAAACTTCCCAAGTGTCGCCCGAAGCAACCTGGCGCCGGTGCAGCCTGCCGAACTTTTGGGCAAGCGAGCCGGACAGCTTGATAGTGGTCATCGGCGAATAAACGATGGCGTTCATCGGGCCTCCTTGTGTCGAAGAATTAAACGGGTGCGCTGGAGCCACGGGCCACCGTAGACGAACACCTCGGACGGACGACCATACAGGTGGTGCAGGACAAACGGCCCAGGTCCGAAAATGCTGACGTCTTCGCCGGGCAGCGCCGGGTCAGTCCCCAGGTAGATACCGGCATGGTTCGGGTGAGCGGTACGGCCTACCTCCATCACGATCATGTCGCCGCGCTTCGGACTGTCGACCCGCTCAAATCCGGCGGCAGCATAGTTCGCCTCGTAGAGGCTGGTGCTGTCTGCAAGTTCCCACCAGCCATCGGCGCGCTGGAAGTCTTCAAATTCAAGCCCCCACTCCCGCTGATACCAGTCTGCGCAGACCTGCCAGCAGTCCCAGGCCCCGTGCACGAAAGGGCGCTTGAGCAGCGGCGTGCTGCCGGTAGGCGTGATCGTGCGCAGGTCTCCCTCGGGCCATGACAGAATGTGCCAGGGCAAGTCCGTGGCCTCGCACATAGCAAGGTCTCGCGATGACGGCCGACTGGTGGCGTCCGGGTGCGAGTGCACGATACCGATGACCTGACCCTGGTCTTCCGCCGCGGCGTAGTCCTCTGGGTCGAGCCGGAACTCTTCGTTTGGCTCCGTGGCGATGTTCCGGCACGGGAAGTACTTCTGCGCCCGGCCCACGGCCAGCACCAGCCCGCAGCACTCTTTCGGGTACTCGGCCGCAGCATGCGCCTGGATGGCCGCAATGATGTGTTTGCGCATATTCAGCTCCGGGCGATCAAGGAAACAGCGGGGAAACCACCGAACGAGGCGGGGTTTCCCACGCCGAAGCGTGGGTCGCAGCCCTTGCCGAGCGTGCCATCGCACTCGTCGAGTTCGGGGTCATCCGTGACAACCCCGTCTTTGGTGACGTAGGGGCCGGTGTAGCCACAGTTGGGGCCTCTGTAACCCCCCGTTAGGCACCAGTGACATAATGTCGTCATCTGGCGACCGATCGTCTCGCCGCCGACATCGCCCGGGCTGGCCAGATCCCAGGTAACCGACTCGCCGTCCTCGTTGGTTTTCTGATCGACATACCAGACCTCGATAGATTCCTGGGTGGGATC
Source organism: Pseudomonas sp. FP818 (assembly GCF_030687335.1). Classification (NCBI taxonomy): domain Bacteria; kingdom Pseudomonadati; phylum Pseudomonadota; class Gammaproteobacteria; order Pseudomonadales; family Pseudomonadaceae; genus Pseudomonas; species Pseudomonas sp. FP818. Next base: position 3,706,199 of record NZ_CP117427.1, read on the forward strand.
GGCCGTGGGGTTGCCACCTTCGAAGTTCACGGCGTCGAGAAACTCGGCCAGCGTGTTGCGAATGGTCAGCTTGAACTCGAGCAGATCCTCGAAGGCCAGGCATAGCGCCGTGATGCGGGCATTCACGTTGCCGACCGACAACTTGGGCCGTACCGCGGTGCCGTCACCATTCGCCTCGCTGCCCTCATACTGCATGGGCCAGGCGCCGTACTCTTCGCCCTTCCACCAAATCGACTTGGCCGGCAACTGGTCAGCATTGCCGCCGGCGGCGATCAGTTCTGCAGGCGTATGCGGTATAGCGTGGCCATGGAAGCGCAGAACATCGGCGCCGTAGTCGCTGCCGTCCAGTTCGAACAGCATGACTTCATTCCCAGGCTCAAGAGTCTGGATAGCATTGATCAGCGACATGGATTGACCTTTACGGGTGGAAGGCGCGCTCAAATGTCGCCGTCACTTTGAATACGCCCCCACCCATAGGGGTCGGGGTTGGGTTCTTGCATGTGAATAAGCCCAACTCCCCCAGCGGTGTAGTCCAGAGAAAGGCCTTTGCGCCCTTGTGGCGGTCAAAGAAGGCCATCATGGCCTTTGCTGCCGAGGTGGTGCCGGTGTGGGTTATCGGGTATGCATCTTCTTTATTGTTTGGACCATCGCCGACAACTTGCTTATAGCCCCCGCCAAAGCGTGATTCCCTGGTCCTATATTCAAATGTCGGCGCCTCCCCGTGCTGGGTGTCCCAGGTGAAAGTTTCAATCGCCATGGTTACCTCCCATTGATCAGGCGCCAGATTGAGCCACCAGGCTGCAACCCCTTGGCAATTGCAGTTTCAGCCTCGGTTTTAGCCGCCTGCTGTATGCCCTTGCCCAGCTGAGTGGTGTCTTCCTGCGTTGCGTTTCCGCCGTCGCCTGCCGTTTGCACGGATACCGAGACGGGGAAGTTGTAGGTGTTGCCACCGCCTCCACCGCCACCGCCACCTCCGAGCGCGCGCACACCCAGCTCGCCACCGGCCGTCCTGGTCAGCGGCATGATTGCCTCCGGCCCGGCTTCAGCGAAGATGCCCGCTCCCTTGGCGAACGCGAACATCTGGGGTTTGTCGTGCACCTGGTTGCTGAAGCTGGACAAGCTCGGCGAGTCGTACACGCCGCCCTTGGCGTTTGCCGTGATAGCACCACCAATGTCAGACCCGAAGCTGGTGGAGCCAGCAGCCGCTCCGCCACCGAAGTACGCGCCCAGCGCACTACCGGCCAGGCTCGACAGCAATCCGGACGCCGCCTGCCGAGTAGCGATCCGCGCCATATCGGCGATGATCGACTTGGTAAAGTCAGCAAACGAGAACTTACCGTTTGTGGCGAAGCTGGCCACCGCGTCTTCCATGGAACTGAAGGCGTTGGTGAACAGGCTGCGGGTTTGTCCTGCTACGTCGCGAGCCGAGTCCAGATAGTTGCTGAAGGCCGAAGTGGCCCCATTGCGCCAGTCACTTTGAGCCACGGACATCTGCTCATAGTTGCTGAGCGTGGTCTGAGTCAGGTCCCGCTCGCTGCGGTTGATCGCCTCAAGCTTTGACTGGTATTCCTCGGCGCTCATGTTGCGAGACGCGTCGGCCTTATCACGTGCCAGATCCAGGCGCTGCTGGTTGGCACGGTCTGAAATACCGTTCAGGTCGCCGTTGATGGCGTTCTGACGGTCTCCCTGGCCCACGCCTTGTGCCGCCCTGCTCCCTGCCCGCTGTAATGCAGCGTTCTGCTGGTCCAGCGCATCGGTGTATGACTTGATGGCCAGTTCCTGCTTCTTGAGCCGTCCCTGCTCATTGGTCGCGATCACCGCCAGCTCGCTGTCCGACTCCTGCTGAGCCTTGACCATATTGGCCCGGGCATCGGAAATCTTCTGGTCAAGCTGGATGCGCTGGGCTGCCGAAGTGCCGGCCTTGCCCTTCGCAGCCTCAAGCGCCGATATCTCGGCCTCATACGAGGACTTGACCTCTGACGCCTGCTGCTGGAGCAGTGCCACGCGCTGGGCCGTGTAGCTCTCCTGAGAGATGATCCCGGCTTTCTGCGCTGCCTCCAGTTCCTTATCGGCGCTCTTGTAGTAGCTGAGCACCGCATTGAGCTGATTCTTCGAGTCTTTGAACGAGGACAGGTCGACCGCGGTGGTCGTACCCTTCGGGTCCTTGTACTTGTCGCGGATGTTCTTCAGGTCGCGATCAATGTTCTTCTGATCAAGTAGCGGGCTGTTTGGATTCGCCTCGCGCAGGTTGGCGACTTTCCGAAGGTAGGCTTCCTCTTCCTTGTCGCGCTTCTGCTTGTTGCTGTAGGACGCAACCCGGATTCGCTCGAGCTCCCGCTCGGCCTCGATGCCCTTGTCCTGGACCTTTTGGCGGTCACCGAGGTATTTTGTACGCGTTTTCTCTGCTTCTATCTGGAGCTCAAGGAACGCAAGATCCCTGGTGTCTCTCGCAGTATCACGCGTCTCGATACCCATCGCAGCAGCCCGGCCACCCCGACCCTGTCCAGTCTTCAGCCTCTGGCGGATTACTTCGGCTTGCTGCTCCAGGCTTTGAGTACGTCCGATCTCCTTGGTGGCGTCCAGAGCGCCTTTCGCAGCGTCCCTTACTGCATTCCAGCCGCGCTCTATGATCCCCAGGTTCTGCGTTATCTCTCCGGTGCGAGTTTCGATCGTGCTGGCGTATGAGTCCGTCAGTAATTTAGCAGCACCAACTGTATCGCCTTGCTCCTTAAGCGCGACAATCTGCGAGTAAATCGACGCTGTCAAAAAGTGGTATTGATCGTTTAGTTCTTTTGCGGCGGCGACAGGGTCTTTCGCAATTTTCGCGAACTCGGCGATTGTCTCGTCAATAGCGCGCCCTGTAGCCTTTTCCATCTGCAAGGCGGCTTCGGTGATCTGGCCAAAGCTATCACTGGCGATCTTTCCGTTACCGGCGAGCTTTGCCAGCACTTCAGCGGCAGCACCTGTCGTTCCAACTGTGGCGCTGACCTGTCGGGCCATATCGCTCAGTTGACTTGCGCTCGTGCCGGCCACATTACCGCTGAGAATCAGCGCCTCATTGTAAGCATCTGCCTCTTCACTGCCCTTGTAATACGCCAGGCCTAACGCAGCCACGGCGGCTGCAGCAAGCGTAAACGGATTTATCAGGCCAAGTACGTAACCACCCAGCGCCTTCGCCGCCGGCGCAATCCCGCCGAACATATCTTTGAGCTGGCCGCCCTGCTGCAGCAGAACTGTCAGCGGCGCCTGTCCACCCTGGAGAGAGACGGCAATGTCAGTGAACTGGGCTGGCACGCCGCGCAGCGCTGCAGCGGTCTGCTTCGCCGTGTTTCCGGTCCGAGTAAGGCTGTCGTCGAATCTTCCCAGGTTCGCCCGCGACTGGTCGATCTTGCCCTGGTACTCACTGAACGTTGACGCGTCCAGCGCTCCCAGTTTTTTTTGCTTGGCCAGTTTCGTTTCAAGGTCGTCTAAGCGACCAAGAGCCTTGACCGTTGGGTCAATCTCGCCGAGCAGATCTGATAGCTCGTCCTTCTGCTTCTTCATCGAAGCAGTCGCCTTATCAGCCCCGCGCGCTAAGCCTTCGGCTGCCTTCTCCGCACGCCCCCCGGCCGCAGTAAGCTTGTCTAGATCGGTGCTTGCCTGCGCAGCATCCGTCGAATCGACCTTAATGCCGAGCTCAGCAATCGACGTCATACTTTTCTCCAGGCACAAAAAAGCCCGCTCAGTGGCGGGCTATTGGGTTCACTTAATCTATTTATTCAGCTTTGAATTCGTTTCCGCAAACTGGCAGGTAATGCTTATGTCTGTTTGCATGCCTTCCCCGAACTTGGCCACCGGCCTGGTTCCTACGCCCTCGACTACGTACTTCGAGAACCCTGCGTATCCACCGTAGCTGTTCTTGGCGTTTACTTCGCCACATACAACCGTATTGTCACGGAGGCGATAAACCTTCTCACCCCTGAACTCAGCTGACGCCGAGTCGTTTAGGTTTCGTTTCACTTCGTCCCGCGCTTTCTGCACATCGCTGTTTCCACACCCTGCCAGCGTTACGATCGCTAAAGCTGCAACCAGAATTTTCATCTCGACCACTCCTTGAGGCACTTAGAAACTGGTCGGTTGGACAGCTACCGAACCACCGCCTGCGGGTATAAAAACCCTAAATTTCTTTTGCTGGCCCTGCTTCAAAACCACTGACGTTTCCATTCGTTCGGGATTCGCTGCGCAAAGTGCTGAGCCGTCCAGAGCGGCACCTAGCAACCACTCGCCTGAAGGCACCTCGAAGACAGCCTTCTCGCCAGTGTCCAGCTTCGCCACAGGAGCACCATTGAGGAAAATCGTTGCAAAACATCCCCCACCTTGAAATCCGGTGTCTCTCGTCACAATCAACGAACCTCCACCAGGCACTGGCTTCTGGTAACCGATCACCCTTTCAGATGGCGCCTGACGCGCCTTGTCAGAAGGTACGGGTGATGTCGCACATCCCGTTATCAACGCCGCTACCAGCGCACCCAGTATTAATTTCATGTCGTTCCCTCGTTGAGATATCACAGGACTTTATCATCAACGAGAAAGCAACATGAACGCCGGGGTAGTGAGTCCCTGTGGTTTTGTTCAGCTCCGGCTCTCGCTCATCACCAGCAGCGCTTCGGCCTCCATCATCCGCAGATCAGGAAAAGCCTGTGACAGCTCAGTACGCTTGAGGCCGATCATGCTGGCCACCGGCTTGAGTGCGTTGTAGTCCAGGCCCACGGCGCCGCCCATACCCACACGCCACTGCGTGGACATCGCCTCGAACAGCAGGAAGGCCGGCCAGTTATCTGGCCAGACCTCGTACTCTTCATCGGGGATGTCGGCCTTGGTCATGCCGAAGGCCGCCAGGTCAGCCTCTGACGGCCCTTGCTCGTACAGGATGCGGGCGACGCCGGTCAGTTTCCCAGGCGGGCGGGCTGATACGCGGCTTGGTACGCGGCCAGCACTGCCTGGGGCGCACCCACGCAGGTGGTGACCAGCGCAGTCATGGCCTCGTCGGATAGCTTCTCATCGAAGCCCCAGCCGCTGACGATGTCCTTGAGCTGTTCGACCTGCAGCGCGATTTCCGAAGCCGTGGCGTCCTGCCAGGACATGCCCTCGTCTTGCACCTTGGTGGCGTGCGCATCGCGCGCAGTGTTCCAGCGGTCGAACAGCGCCGAGAGCGCAATTCGATCCAGGTACTTGAACTCGAAGTCCACGGCCACAGCATCACCACCCACGCGGGGGATCTGCACCTTGGCCTTGAACGTTGGGTTTGGGGCGATCTTGATCTTGGCCATGGGTTACACCACCACTGCCGAGTAACGGGTCGGACGGCCAGCCAGCGACAGAGTGATGACGCGGGTCATCAGGTTGTTGCGAGACAGGGCCGGGGTCGACGTGATGGTCACATACGCGTTGTAGAGGATGCTGTCGCCGTTCGGCAGGTTCAGGCGCAGTACACGGGTGACCTTGTCTTCGTCGGCAGTTTCAACCACTGGCACGTATGGCAGTGCCGGATCGTCTGCGACAGTGAACGACATGCTGATCGGGTTCTTGGTGGTCGGGATCTGGCGGTCGTCATCGTCAGCCAGGAAGCCGAAGGTCAGGAACTGCTGGTCGCCGCCGGTGGTAACCACGTCGGTGATCTGCGAGATCTCAACGAAACCGGTTACTTCGCGCACCGAGCCCAGGCCCGAGCCGGCCGGGTATGGCTGGAGGTTGGTGGTGTTGACGTTTTCGAGGGCGAAAGTTCCGGTGAGGCTGTTGGCCACGCGCGCGGCGCGGTCGTTCAGGCGAGTCCAGCCGGAGGTCACTGCGATGATGTCGCCATCACTCAGGCCGTGGGCCGCAGAAGTGGCCACCGCCGGGTTGGCGTTGCTCAGCGCGGTTACCGGGATCGCCGGGCCGTAGGTCGAAGCGATTTGCAGGGTCGCGCCGTTGGGGAGTCGAAAGCCCATGTGTATTTTCCTCTTTGCAGAAATGACAAAACCCGCTCAGTGGCGGGTTCTGGGTTTGCCCAGCGGGCGAATTAGTTGGTGTCAGCGCGGTACTGGAACGAGGCCGGTATGGTGTATGTGGTTCCGTCAGGAATGCCTGGGCCTGGCCCGACCGGCGTCAGCACGATGGCGACCAGTCCGGCGCGCGGGATGCGCAGGTTTACCGGGAACAGTGCGGCCAGTTCGTCGACGATGCCGCTGGCCTCGGTCCGGTACTTGCCGGAGGGGGCAACAATGTTGACCTGGAATACGCCGACGTACAGGTGGTGGTCGCCGCCCAGTGTGTTGCTGGCGCTTACCGCAGGAAGCGTAAAGGCCCGCAGGTACGTCTCGCCAGAGGCCGGCGTGTATGTCTCGTTCTCGACCACCACCTTCAGTGGCTTGGCTCGAGCCTTGGCCCAGGCCAGCAGGCGCGACTCGAAAGCCGCGGCGATGATGTTATGGCTCATACCTGGTTATTCCTGATGGCTTCTTCGACGATCTGCTGGAAGCGTGCGAGCGTGATTTGCACCATGCCGGCCGGCGCCTGGTCGGAATGCCCGTATTCGAGCGGCACGCCGTACACCAGGTTGTTGACGATGTATGCGACCTGTCCGGCCTCAAGCTTGCTGACCTCGGCCACCAGAGTCGCAATGGTTTCGTGCCCTGCCTTGTCGAAGGTGTCGATGCTCTGGTTCGAAGGCGCACCCACAGTGAACTGCCAGTTGCCTTTGAATCGCCCAGTGTCCACCGGTGACAGCCGGATAACCGAAGTGCCGATCTCGATCACCACATCGCGGAACACATCGTCGATGGCTTCCTTGGTCTGCTCGGCGAATGCCGCCAGGCTCTCGGCAAAACTCCCTTGCTGTCCGCCGTAGCGGCTGGTCATGTGATTTGCCATTACTTGCGCACCTGCAGCTCAAACCCAACCGCCAGGCCGGCGTAGTTCCATGGGCCGACGGCGATGACGGTGTAGGTGGTGCCATCGAATTGGATACGGTCATTGCTCAACGGGGTCGGCATATCCGCGCCGCTGAGCTGCACCGGCGACACCAGCAACTTGACGTCGCCGCGAACGATCAGCGTGTCATCGATGTACTTGTTGTCGTATTCCTCACGAAAGCCGGAACCGTTCAATACCAGTTCGCTGGGCGCCTGAGGTGCATCCGGGTCGTACTCGCCCAATGTCTCGCGGCGCAGGACCAGTTCCAGGCCCTTCCCGCCCTTGCTGCGCGGCGCAAGCATCCGCGTGGCCAGGGCCTTTGCGCGATCATAGATATCTGGCATCACTTGCGCCTTATTTTGTAGATGGCCGAGCATCTGCAGTTGGCCCGCTCACTCCACCCGGCCCCCAGGCTGGTATCGCCCGGATATCGAAGCAGCGCACCGGTGGGGCTCTGGAATGGCTGATCCTTCTGCACCTCTTGGCCACCCATCACGGAGTGCGTGTGGCGGACCTTCTTATCGCCTCGGTCGCGCCAGGTCTTCGTGACCGAATCGCGATCCAGGCCCTGCGCAATGAGCTGCTCGTAAACCTGGTCACGACCGGCACCGAACGACTCCAGCGCCTCAGCCTTGGACAGCATCTCGGCATATGTCTTCATCAGGCGATCAGCGTAGCGACCAGCGATCTTGTCCACGTCAGCCTGAGCAACGGGTGTACCTGCCTTGATGGCGCGGTTCACGATCCCGTCGAAACGGCGGTCCCGGCGCTTGCGCTGCAAGTACTTGCGCATTTCGTCGGGATTTCCGCCCAGCAGCTGCCCACGGGCGTTGAGGACGTACTGGGCATAATTACCGGGCAGACCGATAACACCACCGGAACGAGCCCCGGTCTGAGCGCTCACGCGCCCCAACAGGTCAAGTGCCGCCTGGCGAGGCGTGCGAACCATTGGCGTAGCGCTGACTTCGACCTGCGCCGAAACAGGCTGTGCGCTGGCCCAACCGACAACACGACGGCGACTTCCGATCACTTCGCGAATAGCTGCTCGCACATCAATGGCCGAGTTCGCGCGGATCTCTTCCGCTTTGGCGGCCACCCACTTTTCGGCAGCGGGTTGGCGGACATCGAATTCGAAACGCCCAAGATCACGCGGAATAATGATTGCCTTGACCTCGAACCTGGCTCCGGCAATGAAAACCGACCTGGCCAGCTCAAGGAACACCGACAGCGCGCCCAGGCTGAGCAGCGCCACCAGGCCCTCTTCATCCTCTTCAGCGATCAGGCGCTCGACTTCTGCAACCGTTGCCGCGCCGACCACCGCTTTGACCTGCTCCAGATAGGCCCGCTGCATCGCAGGCTCCATTCCTTCGATGGCCTGGATGATCTGCGCCGGGGTCATACCGTAAACACCGCAGGCAGCGTGTAGCGAGCCACCAGCACAGGGGCAATCATCTCGTCGATGATGCTGATCACCGGACGGACAGAGCCGGCGGCGTCTGCACCCACCGACACGGCGAATTCAGTTTCCAGCGGGCCGACCTTCTCGCGCTTCACCATGGAGGCGGACACGAAGTCAGGGCTGAGGCTTCCAGGCTCGACGATCTCACGCCATGCGGCTTCGTACGTTGCCTGCTCAACCTCGACGGGCACCTGGTCAGTGGGAATCGGGTTGCCCTCATAGTCATAGGCGCCTGTGCGCGGCCATTCCCTGGCTTGCCCTCTGCCCTCGGTCTTCACGCCGGGGAACAATGACTGCCACACACCAGAGGCCAACAGCTTCCGGTAGCGACCGTCGATGTAGACCGACGCCCGGATCAGCGCAGCCTGCTTCGCCACGTCATCGCCAGCCCAGGCGGTATTCGCGCGCGCAGCGTGATAGGCGTCGGCTTCTGCGACGTTTCCGTAAAAGTCTGGCATCGGGATATCTCAATAGGCGGAGCGTCATCCGCTCCGGTTTTGCGGGGTGTTACGCCTTGACGGCGGCCAGTGCGGCCTGCAGGGCTTCCAGGTTCGCTTCCTTGTCGAACTCCACATTCAGCGCGGTCAGTTCGTCCATGACCTTCTGCTTTTCGGCGGAGGCCAAGGCTTCGTCCAGCTTCTTCTGCATGGTTTCGGTCTTGCTGTTGCCGGCGGCATCGATTCCCAGCGCTTTCAGCTTGGCGAAGAGCTCGGCTCGCTCGTCGCCATCACCGGCAGGCGCTTTGCCTTCCACGCTCAGGAAAGTAAGGCGAGACGCGCCCTTATGGCCTTCGGGGGTCAGATCGACCTCCTTAGTTTCGCCAGGCAGGATGTAGACGACACCATCCGTGGTGTGCACGCCCTGCAGCGCCTTAGAGCTATTGGTCACTTTCATGTCGACCTCCTATCAGGCTGCTGGTGGGGTGATTTCGTCGAGGTACGCCACGGCGCCCGGCAGACGAATCTCGGTACCGCCGGTGCGGGCGATGATCCCGGTTTCGAAGCCCATAATGGACTTCTGGCGTGGAGCCAGGACGCGGCGCGGCATTGGCAGGTGGAAGCGAACCACTTCCGGGTCCTTGCGATACGCAACCAGGCGACCACCACCATCCTGCGAAGCATTGCGGGCCTCACGCAAAGGCGCGATGTCCAGCGGCAGGCCAGTTTCTGCGGTGTAGATGTTGTTGCGGCGCATATACTCCAGCACCGTCATGAAGCCATCGCCAGCACCCATGCGTTTGGTGGCCACCGCGCGGAATGCGTCAGGCGGCATACGCAGGGTGTCTGCCCACTCGACCTCGGCAGTGTTGGTGCGGATGCCGCCCAGCAAGCCGTTCACGTCGGCCATGATCAGGTCGACGTCTTTGGCGGACCAGTAGGTCGAGCCAGCAGTGCCGGATGCAGCGGCGTCAACGCGCGAAACGTTGCCGTCGTTCAACAGGCCGGTCCAGCGCTTCTCAACACTGCCAGTGAAGGCGATGGTGTTCAGCAGGCGCTCTACCTTGTCGGCCGCGGAATCGGCCTTTGTGCCGCTCAGGTTGATACCGTACAGCTGCGCCTGGTTCACTTCTTCCAGGTTCCACTCCCAGCCGGAGCCGATCATGGCGAAGTCGTGCGATGCCTGGTCGTGAGTTGCGGAGTTGAAAGGCATATCAGTGCCGGAACCGGACAAGAACTTGGCCTCGCCAGCGGTATCGACGGTGAAGAACGTGGTGCCGATGGCCCATGGGGCGCCTTCAGTGACCACTGGAATGCTCGCGGCGTAGTTAAACGTCGGGTAGCGGCGCGTGTAGATGCGCGTTTCGATGTTCCGGCCTTGAGCCAGAACGAACGGGAACGCCGACTGAGCGTCTTCGAAAACTTGAGGCATGTTAAGCGCTCCGATGTTTGAGGGAGATTTCGACGATGTCGCCGTTCGCACCGGTGGTGTCGAAGAAGGCGCCCGGGATCAGCACAGCACCAGCGGCGGCAGTCGTCACGTAGCGATTGGTAGCGGCGACGTAGTACACGTCATCACCAGGCACTACAGCGGCGCCGGCGGTGACGTACATCTGGCCGTCGGTCATGAATGCACCGGTGAAGTCCTGCGGGTAGCCGTCGATCAGCGTGGAGCCGGTCGCTACCGGTGGTACGGCTGCGCTCAGCACGGCCAGACCGAGGAACAGGGTGCCAGTGGCGGCGATCTTGTGGTCGTTGCCGGCACCAGCCACACGGAAGCCAGGCGCGCCGAAGACAATGCCTTCAGCGTTCGAGACCGTGCGGCTGATCTTATTGCACTTCTCTTCGTTGGCGACCAGGCCGGGCACGCCCTTGGCTGGAGCGCTGGTGTACGTGGTTTGCAAAGTAGCCATGAGCTGGTACTCCTTATGCCTTCGGAAGGTGGGCGGTTTGCATGTCGACAATCATCTGCAGACGTGCCTTTTCCGATTCATCGCCGACGGTCTTGCCGTCCTGCTGAATCATGTGCTTGCGGAAGGGGTCGCCGGCCGGGTCTTTCGCGGCATCGTCGACCAGAATGTCGAAGCGCGCGTCGATATAGGCGTCAGGCTTGCCGGCAACGGCCGCATCGCCCAACTTGGCGACGACCACGGCCTTGCGGATCTCGGCATCGGTCTTGCCGGTGTAGTCGGCATCGGCGATGGTCTTGGCCTTGGTGAGCAGGTCAGCGCGGGCAGTGACGCGTTTATCGATGTCGGCATCGCTCAGCAGCTTGGCTTTCAGGCCGTCGATCTCGGCGTCTTTCTTCGCCAGTTCGCCGTCCTTCATCGCGATTGCAGTAGCGTGCGCGTCGGTCAGGGTCTTGGTGGCGGTGGCAGCATCGGCAAGCTTGGTGTTCAGCTTCTCGATGGCCTGGGCGCCTTGCTCGGTGACATCAATGGAGATGCCATCGACAAGGAGTTTTCGCAGTGCATCAGCCATGTCATGGCCTCCTTTGGGGGTGTCTGGTTTGTGGTCACCGATGCGAAGATCGATGCCGCCTCGAGCTCGATGCTCAAGGCTGAGGTGATTCATTTTCATGGGGCCCAGGTAACAGTCGTACTGCTCGCCATCGCCGGTTACACCATCCTGGAATACGACTTCGGCGCCGTAGCCCATGGAGAGCTCACGCTTTCCTGACTCGTAGTCAGCAATGGCCTTGGCATCCATCAGCACCAACGGCACCTTGACGAACTGCCCGTCGCGCACCACTTCGCCACCGGTTTGGCCGATCGCGACGTCCTTCCAGTTCTTCGAGTTGACGCCATCGCCACCCGGGTGGCCGTTGGTCATGGGCCGATATGCGTAGGAGTGCATGGCGTCAGCGTGGAATACCGCGCTTTCGGGCCGGTAGACCCGCACGATTGGCTTATCACGCAGGCCGTGTTCGTTGTCCGGGTCAATCTCGGTGCCCAGGTAGTCCTGAATGCCGGTGCGTGCGACTCGGGCTTCGGCCACCAGGTATCCGTCCTCGGTACGCCGTACACCCGTGACTGGCACAGAGTCGGTGAAGATCATGGGGCGAGCTCCTCGAAGATCTCAGGGCCCAGCTCAATCGCGCCCCGGTAGGGCTCGACCTTGTCGATATCGACGGTGCCGGGTTCGTAAGTGAAGGTGATGTGCGGCTGATAGTCCGGCCAATCCCATGAGGCACCGGCTTCGACAATGGTTACGTGCCGCCAGGCCAGCTCGGAGCTATTGAACAGCAGCACCACCGCGCCTTCGCCGAACTTGTCGATCAGCCGTGCGCCACCAGGTGCAATCTTGAGCTCGCCCTTGCCATCGCCCGACCATGACTCGCCGACCTTCATCCAATCGACCAGGTTGCGGCTGTAGGCGACGGTGACATGCAGATCCTCAACCGGGACCGTGGATTCAAACCCCTGCGACTTGGCCCAGGCGATGATGTCGGCGCCGTTGGTGACCTTGCGGGACACGTACAGCGTGCGCGGCGCGGCATCGGACAGGCCTTTCTTGTCCGCCACAGGATCCCCTTCACTTACCGGAAGATCGTCATCACCTGCTCCACCCTCTTCGTCCGGAAGCTCAGCCCCGAACTGGTCGATGGCCGCTTCCAGCCCAGGCATCACGCTCAGTTCCACCAGCAGGTTCACCGAGGCAGCAGAAAGGGCGTCCTCGGGAAACAGGGCCGAATCCTTCAGCGCCTTGATGGTGTCCGCCGTGGTCTTGCCGATGTCAGCCCGCTCTTTGGCAGTGGCCTGCCACAGCGGCGCCCATGAGTAGTGGATCTCACTGGGCCGACTGCCCAGAGCCGAACGGATCAGGCACTCATCCAGCACGCTCATGGCTGGCTTGATCTCCAGCTTCTGGCGTGATGCGACGTTGTCGTAGTAGTTGCGGGTGTTCTCTTCGCCATTCGCGCCCAGGCCGGTGGAGGACTGGCCGAACATGCGAGTGCCGGGGATATCGAACGCGCCGGACACGCCCTGCTCTGTCTTGGCAATCACCTCAGGCAAATTGCCGAAGCTGGCCGACTTGGAGCTGTGCGTCTCGGCGCCGTCGAGGATTAGTGTGCCGTTGATACCCTTGGCGGTAGCGGCCAGGCGCAGGCGCTCCAACAGCTGCCGCTCGTAATTCTTGTCCTGCATGCTCGACATCAGGTTCGGGATGTTGATGACGTCGATCTTGGCCTCGTAGACCAGGCTCACCACGTTGGCCACTGTCTCGTCGTAGTGACGCACGGCCGGCATGGCGGCGAGTAGGACCGAGTCACCCCAGCCAAAGGCGGCACCCATGGCGAGCTCAGGGTCTGGGTGTGGCGTCCCGACGAAGATCACCAGGCGCGACGGGTGGATCTCAACCACGCTACCAGGCAGGCTGTACGCCTTGGGCTTTCCGAAGCGCGGGCTCTGCGGGTCCTGCTCGATCTCGGTTGCACTGAGTTGCCGGCGGGTCATGACAGTTAGGTACTTTACGCCGCCCTGCTTGACACCCTCAGGGTTAAGCTCGGATGCCGTGTCCCGCTCACCGGTGCCGATGAACACAGCAGCACCACCGAACAGGCGGGCCTTCAATAGGGCCTCAAGAATCTTGCCCTTGACATTCAGCCGATCCTCTTCGGCCTCGATCAGCTCAATCTGGTCCTTTTCAGCCTGCCAGTTGCGCCAGTTACGGCACGCGTCCACCGCAGGGATGGTGACGCCCTTCTGCGCCGTCCACGATCCACGGAAGGCGTTCAGCAGCTGCTGGTCGTCCATCTCCGGCACGGCATAGTGCGAGTGGGAGGCCTTGTCGCGCGCAGTACCCAGTCCTGCGACCAGGTTCTGCAGGCTGTCTTTCAGGTAGCTGAATGCGCTCATGAGTTGCTCACGTTTGCGAGTGTGTAGCTGCCCGCAATCGGGAAGCGCTGGACAATGAAGTAGCCGAGTGCGTCGACCGGGTCTTCAGTGCCGTCCTTGTTGGGTTGGCCGTGCTCGTCATAGGCCTGCTGCTCCAGCACCTGGGTGGTGACCGGGCAGTTATCGGTGTTCACCAGGTAGCGGCGCTTATGGTCGATATTCAGGAACATGGCATTCACTGCCAGCACCCGATCGCGCACCATGGGGTTGGATGGGTTAACCATCACCATGAAGCCGGCGGCGCGGAGCAGGCTGTGGTCCGACTCGCTGCCGTTGACGCTCTTGCGGTTCTTGCCGCTGGCGTCCGGATAGACCGTGATGCTGTGCCCGGGGAAGCGGCGCTTCAGCTCGACGATCATTGCCGGCGTGTCGAATAGGCTGGTTGCCTCTTCCAGCAGCATGGGCAGTCCGTCACGGATGACATGGATCGTCGCGGCCATCCGGTTGATGTTGAAGTCCATGCCGATGTGCAACTGCTCGCCTGGGCGAATTGTTGCGTCGGTGTGGTTCTGCTTGCGGCAGAAGCTTGGATACACGCTGCCCGACGTCAGGTTGACGAACAAGCCATCAATGTAAGCGTCCACCAGGTTCGCCGGGTAGGACTCGCGCAGCGACTTGATGTAATCCTTCGGCAGGTTCTTTGCGTTCTGCCGCGTCGAGGCGTGCACGATGCCGTACAGCGGGCGCTGGCTGGGATTCGATGCAAGCTCCTTGACGAACTTGCGATACACCCAGTTGAAGCCCTCCGGCGTCGTGGTGACGTCAATGGTGTTCATGTCGCGGCCAGGCCAAACCGTGGACATCCGCGCAATGATCTTCTTCCATGCGCTGTCGGCCTTCTTGATCGGCATGCAGTCGATCTCATCGACCAGCGCATGCGCGATGTTGAAGCCAACGATGCGGTGCGGGTGTTCCATGCTCTTGCAGACGATCGTGGACAGACACCGCCCGCGGTTGTCACGCAGGTACACGCGCTTCTTGCTCGGCACGATATCGGCGAACAGGCCAAACGCCTCAGCAACCACCGGCATGGTGTCGTAGAAGATGTCGGCGATCTGCGGGTAAGTCGGCGCGAAGTAGCCCTGGGGTATGCCAGGGTTCTCCAGCGCATTGATACAAAGCCGCACGCACCCCACGAAAGTCTTACCGCTACGGTAGCCGCCGACGAACGCTGAAAACTTCTTGGGGTGGCTGATGAACTCGAACTGGGGCCTATTCAGCTTCAGGGTCGCTTGCATCTTCTACCCCGATGATTACTTGCTTGGGCTCGGGCAGGCCCTTGTTCGGGTCTTCCAGTTCGCGTCGCAGCTTCTCATTGGTGAGTCGCCGCGTCTCCAGGTCTTCCTTCGTCCGCTCAAGGCTCTCGACACGGGCAGTGAGGCGGTCGATCAGGCTGGAATAGTCGCGAACCTTGCTCGTAGTCGTGATCGAGGTGAGCGAGGTCTCCTTGCCGCCGACCAGGATCGGCTCTTCCTTCTCCGACTCCACCTCCAGCGTGTTGCCGAATTCGCTCTCCCTGGCTAGGGCACGCATCAAGCGCACTCGCGTCAGTCGTAATTCATCATCCACGCGCCCCAGCTCTATGCCGGCAAGCATGTCGTTCTCTTCGTCAGTCAGGAATCGGCTGTAGATCGAGCCGGGCTTCGCAGCGTTCTTGTTGCCCCTCTGTTCCTTAGGGCCTGAACTCTTGCCGCCGTGTAGCTTGCAGCGAGAGGAACCCGGTATCGCGTGACGCTTGCATGGTTCCCCGTTGCCGCGCTTGGATGCGCCGCATAGGGCCATAGTCAGCCTCATTCATGGGGTTGGTTTTCGCAGAACGATTCATTCAATGCATTCGAACGTCATTCAATGATCATTCGATGCCTATAACCTTGATCTCACCCCACACTGGGTGGAAATCGACATGCTCACCATCCGTGGACTTAAGCGGGGCATCCAGAACAACGGCGATACCTGCCTTGGTGTCGCAGTAGGTCACGCCGTCAACGCGCTGCCCGTCGATGATCACCTCGCGCCGGCCTCGACCATCATCCCAGTAGTGGACGTGTTCGCCTGATTGGTCGCTCATGCAAGACGCTCCAGGGTGATTGGGTCAACCTCGATGTAGCCCATGCCGAAGTCGAACAAAGTGGTCTTCTGCCCGCACTTGCCGCAAGTACATACATCGTGGAACGGTGCCGGGCCATCCAGCTCGACGTGACGCCATCCGCCGCAGTTTGCCTGCCACGTATCGCACTTAGGGCACCGCTGATCGCAGTAGTAGCGATTCAGCCAGGCTTTGCGCTCTTGGCGCTCAGCCCAATGCTTGATCCAGGTCCAGATACTCATATCTTTCCCCAATTGCGCGCCACGATTTGGCGCATTCGAAAACGTGGCGCGGATTAATCGACCTTGCGACCTGGCAACTTGAAGTCAGTCACCCGGTCAGCAATGGACCTGATCTTCTCCACACCTAAGAAGCCAACCCAGCCACCTACAAAGGTAGCCATGCTCTGTGGGAGCGAGAAGAACTCAAGCCCGCTAATGATTGTCAGGGCCAAGCCACCACAGATAGCGCCTTCAACGATCATCTGGCGCCGTGTACCGCCACCGTATGTGATTCGCAGGACAGCCATCGCACAGGACAACGCAGCCGCATAGAGGATTGGCGAATGCTGGCTCAACCACGCAAGCGCTATCGCCCAGGTGTCTGGTTTGTCTGGCATGTTGGACATCTCGGTTCCTCCCCGTCAGGGAGTTAGGGATACGACAGGCCATGACCTGCGGAATTGAATCGGCTCACACGGCACTCCCAGCTCGGAGCAATGGGTGTGGTGGAGCCGAAAACGAGAAGGTCCGCAACGTGGCGGGCCATTATTTTCAGATGATCTTGGGAGGATTCAGGGCTGCCCAAAGCAACGCCTTGCCCCTGACCAAGTCCACATGAGCGAGGCTCAGCAACTTGGAGTCAGCGAAAGAGTGACCCGCGACCAAGTTGTCGATCTCCTGGAAAATGCCTTCCAGCGCTTGGACTTTCTTCAGGATCAGTTCTTCGTGCTCGCCGCGGGCCTTCGCCACAGCGACGCGAACATCCTCAAGCGGAATGCCGACGCCCGATGGATGGGCCTTCTTACAAAGCAGCATGTGGTCGGTGTATACGGCACCGAATACGCGCCCATCGGCATGATAGAAGTCGCCGGAGCCCTGACCGCACAGCCCGATCACGAACGAGCTTACAGTCCTGGGCTGATCGGTATTCAGCAGCCCAATAGTGACGTTTAGGAACGCGGAAGGACTCACCAGTGCGAGTCGGACGAGCGCACTCGAAAGGCTGCTTAGGCTTCCACTGATCAATGAATCAACCACTGCCTGGGTAGCGCGTTCTACTTGTTCGGACATTTGCTGTGCCTCATAACGAGAAAAGCCCCAGCGAATGCTGAGGCCCTGAATAGGTGCGCGTGTCTTCCCACGCTGCCAGCCAAAGACCTTCCCGGCGTCGACGCCCCAATGCATCGATCTCGCTGATCCGGTCTCGCGCCGCTCTGGAAGTCAGGTGTGAACAGAGCGCGTGGGCTGCCGGTGTTCTTTCGTGACGCGTGACTACCGGCGATACCGCGTCCAGGGGTTCCCGAGGGCTGTCCTGGCTACAGGTGAAACTGGTGCTGCCTGATGGAATCGAACCACATAGCCTCGGCGCAGGATTTACAGTCCCGTGTGCGTCCCAGCGCACATTCAGTCAGCGTAATTTGGCGGAAGGTGAAAGAGTCGAACTCTTACCGTTTCCGATAGCTCCGGGTTCAAACCGGATTGCCCACCACTGGGCGCCACCTTCCAGAAACGAAAAACCCGGCGCGATGGCCGGGTTTCATTGGATCATTTAGTTAGTTGCCGTAGGCAAAACTCTAACAGTGGCGAAATAATGCCAAAACGCCGACTTGGCGTCAAGCAGCCTCTTTCATAATTTTTATTGCGCCGGAAAGCGGCACCAGTGCTTCCTTGTCCAGCCAGTTGCAGGCGTCGAAACAATGCTCCACGAATGGCGCCCAATCCCTTGCCCACTGATCACCTGGTAGCTCCACGCCGTAGGTGTCGTATATCCACACCCGCAACTTGAAAACCGTGGGCAGCGGATCGTCTCCCTCCCCTTGTCCACCCTGGTTGATACGCCGGTACCGATGCAGCGTTGAAGCGCAAACATACCTGGCGCGCATCATCTTCGCCGCCGTCATCACGCCTGTTCGAGATGCGTTCTGGTAGGCCGTGGCGAACAACAGGTCTTCCGCCTCGTCCTTCTCGTCATCAGTGGCGATGGGGCTGTACATGTGGTTGCCGAAGGCGCGCAGGTCGTCAGGCAGAGATGCAATGGCGTTTTGTATCCGCGCCGATATCGCCTGCTGCATGGCATGCCGGCTGTTCACGGACTTTTCGGTCTTCTGCACTGAGCATCCGAGCAAGCCGATCTGCTCGACGTGCGAGCCCTGGCTATCCCACGGCGTGTAGAGGGCGTCATGCCAAGCCAGACGTGCCGAGTTGAGTTTCATCATGCTGCAGCCCTCTTCAGTTCTCTGGTCTTTGCCCGGTACGCAGCCTTGATGGCCTTGATCTCATCCACGGTGTACTTGCGCACGCTCTGGTCGGATTCCAGGGCATCGACGGCCTCCTGGCCAATGCGAGCTATCAGGCCGATCCGGTAGTCCACGGCGTTGCCGGAGAGGAATCGGTTGTCCTGCTTGCTCTGGGCATGACAGTTACGCTCATCGAAGCGCAGGTGCGGCGCGGAGCCGACGCTGCGGTAATGCCCTGCATCTACTGCGTTTCCGCTCCAGTCCAAAGGCTTGCCGCTGGAGATGCAGAAGTGGCCGGCGGCCTGGTCACGGGTGCGGATGTATTCGTTGAACGCCTGCTGAGCCTCGCGCATGTGATCGCCGCGACTTTTCAGGGCCTCCTTGCGCACCTTGATATCCCGGCGACCGGCCTGGGCAAGCGACTTTTTCTCCTTGGCCTTCTGCACCTCTACCGCGGCCAGCGCACACTTAGGGCTGCACACCGCCTGACCGAGGCGCTGCGGGACAAAGGAGGCCCTGCATGCTGGGTTCTTGCAGGTCTTGGGCTTGGGCTGTTTGGCGATCACCGGCGGTCACCCCGCTTCTCGCGCATGTAGAAGTTCGCCACCACTTCGGCGAGGAAGCGGCAACCGAACTCAGACAGTCCGCTGGCGAACTCACTTGCGGCATCGGCCCGATTCGCATATTCGCCATCCAGGCGCTGGGCGACTGCACTGCAAAAACTTCCGATGTCTTCTGCGTCCATTTCCTTGACGATCTTGTCGACAGACAGGAAGACGCTTGTTTCTGTGGTGATTCCGATTCCTTCGCTCATCAGTACCGCCCTCCCCAGTTGTCCTTCTGCGTCCACCGCACCTGGTGCTCGGCGCCAAAAGCGAAAACCCATTCGATCAACTCGCCGCACTGCTTGACGGTGAGCTTGCTTGTGCGCTCGTAGATGACATCGAAGCCGTTGCCGTCCACCGCAGGTATCATTTGCGGCTGGTCTCCCGACTCGCGCAGCCAGGCGGCCGTCAGCAGGCGCTTCCAGATCAGGACGTCCCACTTCTTCCCGGCGTGTTCGACCTGGGCGGCAATATCGGCCAGGGCCGCGTGCAGGGCCTTGTTTTGCTCCCCGCTGCGGTCAACTTCGGTGATGGCCAGCTTCTTGGGCTTGGCCAGGTCCAGGCCGGCGATGTAGCCCATGGCCTTGCTGCGGTCTGATTCGTTGCGGATCTGGAGGCTGGTCATTGATCAATCTCCACGTCGCGGCACTCTTCGCAGTAGGCAAGGCGCCCGGCGTGCGTCAGGTAGTAACCCGATACGGTGACGATGCCTTTGCGCTCGCTACCGAGTTCCAGATAGCCGAACTCTTCCATCTCCACGGCAAGCTTGGATTTGGTCTGGTATGGGAGGCGGTTTTCAATTTCAGCCGCAAACACCTTTTCCAGCATGTTGAACACGCTCTTTGCCATACCGCTCATGACTGCTCTCCCTGGCCCAGGGCGGCGGCACTGCGCACGTCCTTCAACAATCGCGCATTGATGTAGCCGTCAGCATCGCGAACGCGGACGAACACCCGGTGCAGGTACTCATTGGCGCCAAGATCCTCCCAGGCGTAGTAGCCGACAACGGTATGCTCGACCCATGCATCGCAGCTGCTCAGATGGATCAGCACCTTGCTATTGATCGCCGGAAGTTGATCGCCATTTACTGGGCCAAGCGGCGCCGCGGCATTGCGCAACTTCCCCACCTCAGCCTTCAGCTCAGCATTCACCTGCTCGTAGGCTTCGTAGCCGGTGCGTAGGCCGGCGACTTCGGCGCGGAGACGGTCGCGCTCGATCAGCAGCGCCTGGGCAATGGAGTGGAACTGTCGGCGGGACAACTCGCTTTCCATTGCCATCTCGAAAGGCATTCCGATTGCGCCTCTGGTGATTTCGCTCATGTCCGCTGCTCCAATTCCTGGGCCTGCTTGATCAGCAGTGCGCGGCGATCTGCCAATTCGTTGGCTGCGGCAATCCGCATTTCTGTCTTCCGCTCGGCGCTGGCCATCCGCATTTCCATCATCGAGTTCTTGACCAACTCCAGCTTTTTGCGCAGCACTGGCGCTGGCTGAGTGACGCTGCCAGTCAGCAAGCCGGCAATGGCGCGGCCGTCCTCGGTTACCGGCTCGACGCTCAGGTCTGCCAGGTACTTCTGGCCGTGTTCGCGGGGGATGCGCTTGAGTTCCATGGCCTTGGTTACAGCCTGGATCCTGCGGCCTGCGTCAAAGCCCACAGAGACGTGCCAGTTCACTGGCTTGGCATCCTCTCGGGATTGAGCGACAAACCGCTCGTAGGCACCAATGAAGGCCATCCTGGCGCCAATCTTGTCGCCGGCGTCGAGGATTGGTTTAGCTGCGGCCAGAGCAAGCTGGATTTCATCGGTCAGGACAACGGTTTCGTATTCGTCGTTGGTGGTCACGGCGATAGCCCAGGCCTCATCCTTGCCTGGTCGACCGTCGGCGGCCTGGACGCGCTGGAGGATCGAAGCCAATGTCAGCTTGCCAGTCAGCTCGCGACGGCAGGACCAAAGCGCATTGGCAATCACGCCCATGTCGTGTTCGGCAAGATCTTCGGCCATCAGCTTGGCGGCAGGAGCGCTAAGCGTTTGCCCAAGGGTTTCAGCGGTGGCACAGATGGCCATGCTCAGCTCAGCGGTTTCGGCGTAGGAAAGCATTGGCCTGTCCTCCTTCCAAAATGCTGCGGCTTGCTTCCTGGGCGGCACTGATATTCGCCTGGGTGTTTTCCATCTGGCGGGCCGTCACGGCGTTAACCTGGCGCCCGGTGAGCCACTGGGTACGGATTCCCTCGGCGCGCGCGACCAGCAATCCGAACTCATGTGAGGCGCGAATGAAGAACGAATCGTTGATGGATACGTAGAACGCGGCGACACCCGGGGCCTCCTCTGCTCCAAGGCGCTGCACAAGCTGGGCGACTTGACCATTCACCTTGCCGTTGCGCACAGGTTCAACGCCATAACGCTCCAGGTAGGCAATGGTGTAAGCGTCCCAGGTATTCGCGTTGGCGGTTTGCGCTTCGGTCTTTTGCTTTGGCTTGGGCTTCAGCACTTTGACGTTCGACGGCGCCGGAGCTTCGGCGACCGGCAAGGTTTTTGAATCCGGGTTCAGGACATCAGGAATCAGTGAATCAGGAATCAGAAGATCAGAATCAGAAGAGAGGGAATCAGCCCGAGTCGTACCGATAATTTCGGAACGAGTACCGAGGATATCGGAAGTGATACAACCTTCTGATATAGAAGGAATTTCTGACTCCTTCTCGTTCTTGTGAGGGTTCTGGTGCTTGGTGAAGTTACACACCTCGATGAACGCCTTCCCACAAGCGTTGTAGCGAACGATGAAACCTTTGTGCGCCAACCAGTGCAGCATCGCGTCAACATCAGCTTCACGATAAGGGAAGATTTCGGCCTTGATTCGCAAAGGGCGATCCTCAAGGCGCCCCTCTTTATCTGCCAGCAGCCAAAGACCCTGGAACAGGAGTGTGCACAGGGGATGGCCTACGCCGAGGATCTCATTGGTAAACAGAGCGGGTTTTATATTGCGAGCACGGGCCATTACACAGCCTCCTGTGTCTTTGCAAAAGAACTGATCAGGCCGTCTACATCCTCAAACCATTCGCCATGGCGACGAAGAGAGTCAAAGCGCTTGTGAAGCTCTTGCTCAACATCTGTTGGGATTACTGCCAGGGTTGCGAGAATGGCTCCGGCGCCAGTTTGCAAAGACTTGATTCGGCCTTGAACATCGCTCGTGCGGCCGATCTTGATCATTCCCGTAATTGGATGGCGGACGATATACGTCTTTGTAGAAGATGCTTTCTGGTCCAGGAACGACCTGTTGCACTGGATGTAAAACGGGATGAGAGTTGCCTCTGCGTAAAACAGCGCACTGCAATGAAACCGCATGGCCTGGGCGATGTATGGATATTTTTCAAAGAGCGGAGCAATGCCTCTCAAGTTATCTCGACCAGTTTCTATTTCGTCGAGCGCAGCCCTGGCCTGCTCTCTGTCCATATGATCCAGATCACCCAAATCAATCGATCCGACCTTCTGGCTCGCGAGGGACATGAACTTAAACGCCCACTCGTATGCAACAGCCATCGTGGCCGTACCTGCTTGTATCGCGAGAATTTCTTCTGAGATGATTTCTTTGCGCGCCACGTTTTCAGATATCGAAAAATGTGGCGCGGGATTATTGAGGGCCTGTACATCGGTGTTAGAGGTATGCATAATCGGCCTCACAGATTTTTTTGCTATGTGCTGCACAGAAAGCCGGGATTGCGCCCCGGCTTTTTTGTGCCTGCGATTTGGGTTCATTGGTTGAGGTCTTCATCAGCCCCTCCTTTTTCAGGCCCTATTCCGGGCTTCGGCGGTTCTCGCCTTGTTGTTGGCAAATGCCGGATCTTTCCGGCGCCTCTTGGCCTGGTCTTCTCGAAAAAACGCTCTGCTCCAAGCTTTGCGGCGTATTCGTCGGGCGTCATGCCCGCATCCTTCGCCAAACGTTCAAGCTTCTCGTAGAGGCGTCCATCGATCCCATGGCAGATCGTGGTTTCGGGCACATAGCCTCCTTCAGGGCCTTCAGGCCTGCATGTGTTTACCGGTAGCATTCGGCTCGACGATGCTTTCCAACTTCTCCTCAACGCACATGCGTACAAATACGGCCAGTTGCAGTTTGTGCAGGCGTGCAACAGCCTTTAACGCTTCGTACGTCTCATCGTCATAACGGGACTTGATCTCCCGGTCTTTCAGGTGGCGGGTGTCGTCATATGCCATTGGTGAGGCTCCTTGGTTGTTCGAAAGGGTTAAGCGACCTCAAGGGTCGGAATAGGCATTGGCGGGAAAACGTCATCCAGGGTCACGGCGGCGCCGCTGGAATTGAGGGCGTCGACAATGCGTCGGCACTCTTCAAGGCCTGGCTTGCGGCGCTCGTTCTCGTAATGAGCGATAGCGCCTTGGGTCAGGCCTACCGTTTTGGCCAGTGCGGCCTGGGTGACACCGACCTTTTCGCGAATCGTCTTCATGTTGGACATAGGTTTTCTCCGTGTTCTTGCGCAGATATTACTTTCTGTAATTTTATTGCGCAAGCGGCATTACGCACTGTGACTGGTGCGAACGTATACAGGGCGTAATGATTGGTAGATGAAGAAATGGTACGAACTGGCAAAGGCCAGAATGAAAGAACTCGACATAACCCAGGACCAGGTCGCCGAGCAGATGGGCGTCACTCAGGGGGCGGTCGCTCATTGGCTTGGTGGTCGGCGTGAGCCGTCACTTGAAAAGATCAGCGCCCTTTTGGAATACCTGGGGCTTTCCTCTATGTTCCGCGAGAACGGCGCCATCCCGCCCGAGCAGCGCCCGATTGAGGCGAACGCTGAGCACATGGGTGATATGGTGGTATGGAGTGATGGCGATCCTCTGGAAGAGGATGAGTGCGCGATCCCCTACTATGCAGAAGTCGAATTTGCCGGCGGAGACGGTATGACGGTTGTGATGGAGGTCGCAGACAGGACGCTTCGCTTCAGCAATGCCACCTTGCGAGCTGCAGGCGTTGAGTGCGAGAACGCAGCCGTGGCCAGGATTCGCGGCAAAAGCATGGAAAAGCTGATATTGGACGGCGCCGCCATAGGCTTCGACCGCGCTGACACATCAGTCATCGACGGCGAGATCTACGCCTTCAACCATGAGGGCATGTTGCGCGTGAAGTATCTGTACCGGCTGCCGGGCGGCGCCATCCGCATTCGCAGCGAGAACACCGATGAGTTCCCGGATGAGATAATGAGCGCTGAGCAATACCGGCATGAGGTCAAAATGCTTGGTCGCGTATTCTGGTGGTCAACCGTCCGCAGATCCCCGAAAAAGAAGTAGCCCAACCCGCCAACAAGGCCCGCCACCGAGCGGGCTTTTTTGTGCCCGCAATTCGGCCGGCACCCGGCCTTGGCGTAATTTATTACAGAAGCTCAAAAATTTATTACATCGAGTATTGACGATGATTATTACAGCGCGTAATGTTCACTACATCGAGTCGCCCAACAGGGACTCGCCAGGGCCTACCAAGACCCGACGCAACACAGGCAGCGATGCCAGGCAGACGCCGAACGCTCTTTAACAGCCAGCGCAACAAACAACAGACCGCATTGCCTCTACCGGCGACCGGCGAGCAGACAGGCCCGAAAGCCTGCCAACGACAGGGAAAACCTTGTACGGCTGCTCGATGGTGAAACGCCAGAACCGAGTGAGTGACCCGGCAAGCAATGCGCCCCGCGAATCCCAGCGGCAGAAGGGAGAGGCACCGAATTCAAGAATTAGCGGGCCCGATAGCTTCGGCTGGGACCGCCGGACCTCATGCACCCTGCCCACCTAACCGGGCAAACGAGCTGCAGCGTGCATGTTGTAGGGACCTGTGATCCAAGGCGAACAGATGCTGATTGAAGCCTTGGGGAGGAAGCTCACCGCCAACCTACGAAGACGAACGGCCAGCCCTGCAATCAGCAGCGGGCAACGGGCCAACACTGATGACGCAACAAACCCAGGCCGTCGCCAGTAGCGGGCCTGGGCCCCACAGATTTCCTCGATGACCTTGGCGACAGGGTCATCCGGGAAATAAACGCGGAGATAGGGCGATGCAACAGATTAAAGAGATGGGTGCCGACGACCTCAAACGAGAGCTCGAAGTTATCAAGGATCAGTTCAGATCAATTGAATCCGATTGGGTGTTTCAAGATCGCTGCGGGATTTATCAATCCTATGAAAACAAGCTTCTGGCCTCGCTCAATGCCAGAGCCAATCAAATCAGGTGTCGGCTGAAGTATGCATTCTATTGGCTTGATCCAGACAACAAGGCTGCCAACTGGATGATCTAAAAAACCAGCATCGCTTCTGCGCATTCACAGAGTGCGCAGCGGGATGCGGATGAGTCCACACGGCGCAACGCCGCCCCCTGCATCAATCACCTATGAAGACCTACCACGATCCGTAGCCAGTAGCTGGATCGTGCGCAGATGGCTCCCTGCTGATTCAGGTAGCCATCTGGTTTCACAAATGCCTCTAGACCCCCTGGAGGTATTTGGAAGCCCATCCGGAGATAGACCAATGCCAATGTTCCGCAAGAAGCCAGTCGTAATCGAAGCCGTTCAGTTTGATGGCACCTTCGCCTCTGTAGAGGGGATGCTGATCCCGAGCTGCTCGCAGGATCTGGGTAGCAACACGCTGGAGATTGAAACCCTGGAGGGCGTGATGACCGCTCAGCAGGGGGACTGGATCATCAAAGGCGTAAAGGGTGAATTTTACCCTTGCAAGCCTGACATTTTCGCCGCGACTTACGAGCCGGCCTAACCCTCTCCTTGCACGTCAGCCAGACGAAAATTGGCCCGATCCTTTCCTTGGGGAGACTCGTATAGGGAGAGGCTGCATCGGAGTGTGATCTGAACCGCCAGCAGACATTAAGGCGCTGGCAAATAGCCGAGACACGAGGGTTCGCAACCTCGGGAAGAAAGCGAGACCACGACCAGGCAGTGAGAAATCACCGGAGCGTGGCTTGAGGGGGCGCACTCGTAGGCGCAAAGCGGGGCTTGCCTTCCGCGCAGATCACACCCCGATGCAGATGAATGCCCAGGCTGATGAGCAAGTGTAAGACCTGATGGATCGCGGGAATCGTGGCCGGTGAAGTGAGTAAGCGCCCAGATGGCCACGGCCAGCACCAGCCACCGAATAACGCCACCCTGGAGGCGACCATGCACCCTGACATCCAATCACGCCGCGACATCGTCGACGGTCTGCATCAGCGTTCCCGTCTCGCCACTGCTGATTTCTACCGACTGATTGGTCGGCCTGAACCAGTGGTCGCCTTCCGAATGGCAGTGAAGCCTGCGGGCCGTGACTTCTTCCATGTGGTGGACAGCAAGACCGACAAGGTCGTGGGGTTCCGCCGAGATCACAACGAAGCCTGTGCCCTTGCCCGTCGCCTGGAGAATCGTCATGCAAACCAGTTATGCGGATAGCGCCCAGGCCCGGGAATCCGACAGGTGCTGGGATTTGCCAAACTTCGGCAAGTACCAGCACGTCGATCTGTTCCACGAATACACGACAGACGAAATTGCTGAGCGTGAGGCGCGGCGGATCAAGGAGCGCGCCAGCTTAAAACTGCGCATAGGGGCCGCCATGGCGCAGATGGAGTTGATCTGCCCGACAGTAGGAGGTGCATAGTGAACGTTGCTCAGCGAGACCACCAGATGGCCGTGGGCTGGATAGACTCCGAGATCGAAAACATGATTCGCGATCTTGGAAAGCCAGGAGCCAGCTCAGCAGCTCGGTCCTCCATCACTTTGGCATTCATGCTGCGAGCCATTGATGAAGCCGAGCATCGGCACTACCAAGCGCGCATCGACAAGATCTACGCCAGCTACAACGCATCCAGAACCACTGCCGCATAAACCCTGACCATTACTTTTCAATCGCTGCGAGCATCGCGGCAAGGAATCCCCATGTCCGCAGAACAGCAACTGGCGATCCTGCCAGCTAAAGAAGTAGCCCTGGCGGTATTCAGCGCCACCAACGGCCTCGACCCGTACCTACAAAGCGTCCGGGAAGAGATCGACAAGTTCAACGCCTCGGCACCTGACGTTAAAACAAAAAAGGGCCAAGACGCGTATCGCTCAATTGCTTACAGCCTGGCGGGATCAAAAACGAAACTCGACAGCCTGGGCAAAGAGCTTGTTGCAGAGCTGAAGGATATCCCGAAGAAGATCGACGCCGAGCGCAAGCGCGTTCGTGAGCTGCTGAGCGCGTGGCAAGAGGAAGTTCGCAAGCCGCTGACTGACTGGGAAGCCGCCGAGCAGGCACGCAAAGATAAGCACGTTGACGGCATCCAGGCTATCAAGGATATGACCGTTTTCGAGGCAACCCCGACTGCCGCCCATGTCGCCCAATTCATTGCCGATCTTGAAGCCGTAGAGATCAACGATACATGGGAAGAGTTCTTGCCAGAGGCCGCCCAGGTGAAGGACGAGACGCTGGCAAAGCTGCGCGCCCTACTGGCCGAGCGCGCACAGTATGAAGCCGAGCAGGCCGAACTGGTCCGCCTGCGTGCCGAGGCAGAGGCTCAGGCCCAGCGCGACCGCGACACAGAGATTGCGCGGGTAGCGGCTGAGCAGGCCCAGCGCCAGGCAGAAGAGCGCGCACAAGCAGAGCGTGACGCAGCAGAACGCCAGCGCCTGCAACTGGAACTGCAGGCAGA
Source organism: Pseudomonas sp. FP818 (assembly GCF_030687335.1). Lineage (NCBI taxonomy): Bacteria > Pseudomonadati > Pseudomonadota > Gammaproteobacteria > Pseudomonadales > Pseudomonadaceae > Pseudomonas > Pseudomonas sp. FP818. The sequence goes on from NZ_CP117427.1 coordinate 3,733,735, forward strand.
ACAAGCACGAACAGCAGCAGCCCAGGCAGAAGCAAGCCGTGTTGCCGCTGAACAGCGCGCCGAGCAAGAGCGCATCGCAGCCATTAAGCGCCAGGAGGAGGCGGTAGAGCAGGCACGCATTGCCGAGCAGGCACGCGCCGACGCTGCTGCCGACGATATCCTGCGCCAGGCAGCAGCCCGCGAGGCTGACAAGGCTCATCAAGCAAAGATCAATCGAGCTGCTTTGGAAGCATTCATTGCTGGAGGAATGCCCGAGGCTTGCGCCAAGCAGGCAGTCACGCTGATCGCGCAACGCAAGATCCCATCAGTATCCATCGCCTACTGAGGCCAGCCATGACCACATCACCAAAATTGGCCGCCCAGCTCGACTGGAGGATGGTCGGTGCCTTCTCGCCTGATCAGTTCACTGGCGAGCAGCGTAAAGAGTACGAAGACGAAGCCCGCCGCATCCAGCGGCAGTGGGACAACCAACCAATCTGAGGAAACTCAAATGTTCAAGAAAGCCGAACGCAAGCAGGCCAAGCTACGGCTGGCACTTGCTGGGCCATCTGGATCTGGCAAAACATACTCCGCTCTGCTCCTGGCTCAGGGTCTTGGCGGGCGTATCGCCGTGATCGACACCGAACACGGCAGTGCATCGCTGTACGCCGACTTGGTCGACTTCGACGCGATGGAGCTGCACGCGCCGTACTCGCCTGAGCGTTACATCGAGGCGATCGTGGCAGCCGAACAGGCCGGCTACGACACGCTGATCATTGACAGCTATTCGCATGAGTGGACAGGCTCAGGGGGCTGCCTGGAGCAGAACGAGACAGTGGCCCACCAGAAGTTTCGGGGCAACACCTGGGCGGCGTGGAACGAGACCACGCCGCGCCACCGGAAGCTGACGGACAAAATCCTCACGAGCTCGATGCACATCATCTGCACGATGCGCAGCAAGACGGAGACGGTTCAGGGCGAGGGAAAAAAGATCCTAAAGTTGGGCATGAAGTCCGAGCAGCGCGACGGCACCGACTACGAATTCACCGTGGTTCTGGACCTGACCCACGACGGGCACACGGCTACGGCAAGCAAGGACAGAACGAAGCTGTTCGACCAGCCTGAGCTGATCAGTGAGGACACAGGCAAGCGCCTACTGAACTGGTTGAACTCCGGAATAAGTCCGGAAGATCGCGCCAAGGAGCTGCTGGTTGATGCGATCGCCGACATCAGGCAGGCAGCCGACATGGCGGCACTGGAGTCCGCATACAACGCTGGGCGCGTAATCGTCCACAGCTTCGACAACCTTAAGCCTGCATTGGTCTCTGCAAAGGAGATCCGCAAGGCTGAGCTCAGCAGAGCAAAGGAGTCAGCATGATCAGCATCCTCCATAACGAAGTAGAGCGCCTGCGTGGCGCATCCAACGAACTGGCAATGCAGCGCGAAGCCTTCTTGAGCAGTGGAGGGACTATTCAGGTGCTGGAGGGGCCGAACTTTAAGCCGCCACCAGCGCGGCATGAGCCACCGCCAAGACTGAAGGATGATCCAGTAAAGAGCCACAAAAGCAAATCATCCTTCTACTACGAACAATTCAACGAGCGGATGGAGTTCGTATCGTCTATCAGGGAAATGGCCAAAACGATGAGCATCGATCAAGCCATGGCAGCTACTGGTAGGTCTGAATCAACTATGCGCCGCGCCTCTTTCGAGGGCGAGTTCGTATTCCAGAGTAGGTGTATTGATCGCGAAAACGACTTGAAGCTGATAGAGCGTCTTTCAGCGCTTCGGGATGTCGGATTGTCCAGGCGAATGGCATGTATTCAGGTAGAAATATCCGCAAAACTACTTGGTCGGCTTGAGACGGATTACGACTTTGTCTATCCAAAGCGCTGGACCAAACCAAAGCCTTCGGAGGAATCATGAGCAAGCGCAAGCCCCATAACCTCCAGGCGCGCATTGCCCGGTCATGCCGGTCCCTGCTGACCTCAAACCACGTCGCAGTGGTGAACATCGATCCCAGCGGACGCCAGGGCATGATCAACTACAAGTCTCTCAAGAACATCGCGCCGGGGAAGATCGGCCAGGCCGTGTGCGGTATTCCCCACCGCTGGACGATCTACATGAGCGCCATGTGCATTGACGCCCGCGGCGACCGCTACAGCAAGTCGGTGGAGCTGGCGCCCGATGGCGTCTACCTCTCCGACCATCTGGAAGACGTGATCGAGCATTGCTACATGAAGCTGCGCGCTGAGGCCAATCAAAGCCAGATGGTGGCTTCGGGCTGGATCGCCATACCCGAAGCGATTTCGATGGATGAGGCGCACGCCGCGCGGATCTTTGAAGCCGTCGGCGCCTGGCATCAGGTAAAGGTCGATTCATGCGCCGCATAGCCCGCACCCAGCAACGCAAACGTCAAACCTGGCTCGCACTGCCGGCCAGCGGAATAGAAGAGGTAGGCCATGGCAGCAGTAACGCAGAAAGAACGCTCGGCCAAGTCTGCCAGGAAGCGTGTGGCACTTGCCGAAGAAGAGTTGAGGCTCAGGGTTCGCCCCGGCACTCGGCAGGCCCTGGCCGATCTGATGGAGTGGTCAGGCATTACTGAGCAGGGCGAGGCGATGACTCTGATGATTCATCACCTGCACGCCATGGGCTCTGCGAAGTGCCAGCCGTTGCTGAATCCTCCGCGCCACGAAATCGAGATATCGCAAAACGTGGCGCGGGAATTCCGCAATAAAAGCCTGCTCGCCATCCAGAAAGACCCGGGCGACGAGATCATCGAGCCCGCGTAACCAACCCTACTCGCTGCATCCGGTAACCGGAGGGCGGCGCCTATCTGAGGTAACCGCATGAAAACCGAAATGATCACCCTGAAGCACGGCGACGTGTCTATCAAGATGCCATCCAGTGCCCTGGCAAAACTGGCGATTGCCAGCGTGTTCGCCCAGGTGCTTCCGCCGGCGGCGAACGTTCAACCGGTAGCGCCTTCCACTATTCCGGAAATCGGCCAACCGTGGCCTGGCCAGGGCGGGCTCAATGGCGGTTTCGTTCATGCCCGCGGTGACGTGCCAGAGCACTACCTGATCATCGCCGCCAAGGACGTTGGCGACCACGAGTGGGGCGGTCGTGGAGTCGAGGTGAAAGGCCTCAGCAAGACTGACGGCTACATCAACACCCAAGTGCTGATCGGAAACGACGACGAGCGAAAACATCCCGCTGCCGATGCCTGCGCCGAGTACCAGGCTGATGGTCATCATGACTTCTACTTGCCGGCCGCCGCAGAGCTGTATCAGGGCTGGCTGAACTGCCCTGAGGTGTTCGCCCAGGATTGCTACTACTGGTCGAGTTCGCAGCGCTCAGCCTACTACGCCTTCTACATGTACTTCGATGGTGGCAATCAGGACTACGACGCCAAGGACGACGAGCTCCGTGTCCGCCCCGTCCGCAGATTGTTTATTTGATCCTTTAACCATTCGTTCTTGATCCGGCACACCAGGGCGCACAGCGCCTTTTTTGTTGCCTTCGAAAAGAGGAAGCATCATGTCCGCAGTTGAGAAAGCAGCACCAGCAGTAACCACCCCCGCAATCGGTCAGGCCTACGGCGGCGGTTTCGTCACCGGCATTACCCGCGACCCGGCCACCGGCAAGCGCTCCCTGCACATCACCGCCGGCGCCGAACATGAACTGGTCGGCAAGTGGGGCGAGTACGGCGTCAAGATCGAAGGTGCCGACAGCTTCACCGATAGCCTGGCCAACACCCAGGCAATGGCGGCGGCGGGCAGCGAGCTTGCAGCGAAGATGCAGTCCCTGAGCATTGGCGGTTACAGCGACTGGGCGATCCCGGCGCGCGATGTGCAGGAGCTGCAGTACCGCCACTTCAAGCCGACCACCGAAGAGAACTGGGCGAATTCGCGCAATGGCGACAACCCAAACAGCGAGCCTGTAGGCCTGCTGTACAGTGAAGAAGAACCGGTGCAGACCATCCACACCGCGTTCCAGGAAGGCGGCGCTGAAGCGTTCCGCGACACCTGGTACTGGTCGAGTTCGCAGCGCTCAGCCCTCAGCGCATTCTTCATGCTCTTCGATGATGGCGGTCAGACCAGCCTCGGCAAGTTCAACGAGCTCCGTGTCCGCCCCGTCCGCAGCGAATTTATTGATTAATTCGCTTATTTAATCCGGCCGCTTGCGGCCGGTTGCTCTTGGAGAGCGAGCCACATGGCAATGCATACGGAACTTGCGATCTACAAGGCTTCAATGGGGCTGCTGCACATGGCCACAACGATGACCCGGAACATCCCCCGCGACCTGAAGCAGTCACTCGGCAAGCGAGTGATCGACGAATGCATCGAAGTGCTGATGCTGATTGCCCGTGCCAACGCAACTCAGGACAAGCGGCCACACCTGACCCTGCTGGTCGAGAAAGTGCAAGTGGTCGAGTTCCTGATGCGACTCTTCAAAGACAACCGCTTCATCAGCATCCCGCAACACGCCCAGGCAATTGAGGTAACGGCCTCAATAGGCAAGCAAGCAAACGCCTGGAAACGCTCCACCCCAACCGCGCCCGCTACCTGAAGGTTACGGCTTTCTGGTCTGTGCGAATTGAATCTGGTCGTGCCGCTGACCCCTGGGTCACCGCCATGCGCACAAGAGATACCGCCGGTCTAAAGCGTCCGGGCAGGTCTTGCGCAGTTTCCTTGCTGATCGGCTCTGCCTTCGGCCTGGCGACGTAGATAGCACGATAGGTCGCAGCGCTCAGCCAACAACGCATTCAACATGAACTTCGATGATGGCAATCAGAACAACAACGACAAGAACAACGAGCTCCGTGTCCGCCCCGTCCGCAGATTCGACTTTGGGCCCCTACCCGTTTCAGGATCTGGTCCAGGCTTACTACGACTGCCGGCGTACCAAGCGCAACAGCGACAGCGCGCTGGCTTTCGAGATAGACCTGGAGCGGAACCTGATCCAACTGCACGACGACCTGATTGCCGGCACATACCGGCCAGGCCGATCCATCTGTTTCGTGGTCACCCGACCGAAAGCCCGGGAAGTCTGGGCGGCAGACTTTCGGGACCGCGTCGTCCACCACCTGCTGTACAACCATGTGGCCCCGCGCTTCTACGCCAGCTTCATAGCGGACAGTTGTGCATGCATTCCAGGGCGCGGCACGCTGTACGCCGCAACCCGGCTTGAGTCGAAGATCCGCAGCGCCAGCGAAAACTGGTCAAAGCCGATCTTCTACCTCAAGTGCGACCTGGCCAACTTCTTTGTAGCCATTGACAAGGCGGTGCTGCGCAAGCAACTGGCTGCCAAGATCACGGAACCGTGGTGGCTGGCCCTGGCCACGCATATCCTCATGCACGACCCACGAGAGAACTACGAGACGCGCAGCCCAGCCCACCTGTTCAACCGGGTGCCGCAACACAAGCGGCTGGTTGCGCAGCCCGCGCACCTCGGCCTGCCGATCGGCAACCTATCATCGCAGTTCTTTGCAAACGTCTACCTGGACGCTCTCGACCAGTTCGCCAAGCACCAGCTGCGGGCCAAGCACTACATCCGGTACGTCGACGACTTCGTGTTCCTGCATGAGTCGCCGCAGCAGCTCAACCAGTGGCTGGCCGAGGTGGAAGCGTTCTTGCCCAGGCTCGGCGCCAAGCTCAACCCGACCAAGACCATCCTGCAACCCGTGGATCGCGGCGTGGACTTCGTCGGGCATGTGATCAAGCCCTGGCGGCGCACCACCCGCAAGCGGTCACTGGCTCAAGCACTGAAGCGAACGGCCGCAGCACCGGCAGAGGATCTGCGCGAGACCGCCAACAGCTACTTCGGCCTACTCAGCCAGGCCAGCCACAGCGAGAAAGACCGCGCAGCACTGGCAAACGTCGTGCTGAAGCGCGGCAATACGGTCAACGCAGCGCTGACGAAGACTTGCCAGAAGTGCGATGCTCCGGCCCGTAGGCGAGATCACGCCACCGCGCAAGGTCAGCAATCAGCTTTAGCCCCAGGCGCACCTCAACCTCAAGCCTTTCCTCGGGGAGGCTGAGTAGCCGAACCACCTCATCGCCTATCAGGCGTACCGCTTCCACATCAACTTCCGCACTCATAGCTGCCACCGCTTGGTTTGTGCCGAGTGGAAATCAATAGACCAAATTAACGAATCACGCCAGCCGGCGAGGCAGGCCCACGCTTGGAGATAACCCATGAGCACCTTTGCAGTGTTTGGAATGACCCTCGATGTCGCCAAGACCGAGGCCCGCAAGAAGACGGCTGGCACCCGCAAGAACGTTAAGGCGCCGGGCGGCGTCGAGCCTATCCCTGAAGCTGAATGGCTAGAGCTGGTCGCCAAGCGCACCGAGAAGATTATGGGGGGGGGGTACGGTTCGCCAGCTCTCACCGCTCTTCGACGCCCCGCAGTACGCCGAACAGTTCATTGAGCTGGCCCGCAAGACGCTGAGATGCCGCGACATGCAGATCAGGGCCAAGGCCGTGCTGGTGGATGCCAAGGGCAAACCAATCATCAACCCGAAAACAAAGGCGCCCCGTGTGGGGTTTTCCGAGTGGCCGCCGAAGCAGCAAGACCAGGCCGCTTAGTTATGCCGGCCGGCTGGAGAAGCAATGTCCGCTTACTACAACGAGTTTGACCCATACGCCGCCCAGTGGCTGCGAAACCTTATTGAGGCCGGCCACATTGCGCCAGGCATCGTTGACGAAAGGAGCATCGAAGATGTCCACCCAAGCGACCTGCGCGGCTTCACTCAATGCCACTTCTTTGCAGGGCTCGGCGGCTGGTCAATTGCGCTTCGGCGTGCCGGCTGGCCAGATGATCGACCTATTTGGACCGGTTCCTGTCCTTGCCAACCTTTCAGCGCGACAGGCGCTGGAGCTGGGTTTGAGGACCCAAGGCACCTGTGGCCGTCTTTCTCTTGGCTCATCAAACAGCGCAAGCCTCCAGTTGTTACTGGAGAGCAGGTTGCGAGCAAGATTGTCGAGCCTTGGGTCGACCTTGTACACGCTGATATGGAAGCCATGGGTTACGCCTTTGGGGCCATCGCGTTTCCGTCTGCGGGCGTCGGCGCGCCGCACATCAGAGACCGTGTGTACTGGTTGGGTCACACCGACCACGAGGGATCACAAGGACACCCCGGGAATGGTGGCCCAGAGGGACGGGGCCGATCGCAACGACCAGCTACCAAGACAGGCTTACCTGTGCGGATGGCCAACACCCACGGCAAGCCTTGCCAGCAAGGGAGTCAGATCGTCGGAGGGAGGGATTCGGGAGGCGATGCGCAACCACGGACCGGATCTGGCGGCAGTAGTTTGTTTATCGGGCTGGCCAACGCCAATGGCGGACTGCAACCGGGGGGCGAGCGCTGCGGAGGCTTTGAGGTCTCACCGGCCGAGCGGCCACAAGGTTCAGAAGAGGCTTCAGGATGTAGCGGCGATCGCGGGCCCGGCCCGGTTAACGGTTTATGGGCAGATTCTGACTGGCTCTTCTGCCGGGATGGAAAGTGGCGGCCAGTTGAGCCCGGAACATCCCCGCTGGCTCATGGGATATCCGGCCGAGTGGGACGCCTGCGCGCCTACGGAAACGCCATCAATGTTGAAGCGGCGACGCAATTCATAGCTGCCTACCTCGAAACATAACCCCCCACACTCCACCGCCCGGGCATGGCCCGGCAAGGACTCCCCATGCCTACAGTAAACAAAACCATCGGCCAGCAGCGCCTGGACCGGATCATCGCTGCGAATGAATTCCTCAGGGTGATCGCCAACTGCGGCCGGTGCTTCTTTCGTAACAAGGGCGCTGGGCACGATGCATACCTCGCTCTCAATGGCCGCCGCAACATCGTCTGGCTGTTCGATGACTACACCGGGGCCCGCATCAACGTTACGAGAGAAGGCCCGTGGGATGGCTTCTCGCACGGCGGCACACTGAAGAGCCTGGCCGGGTCTATCGGTGCGTTCGTACTCACTGGCAAGACGATGCGATACGGGTATTTCCAACCCGTGATGGATAACGGTTTCGAGAATCCGTGGGGCTATGGCGACGACATATTGATTGTTCGCGATGAAGGCGTGCGCCTTGGCTTGATCCGCAAGCCGGAAGAGCAAAAGGAGGCCGCATGAAGCGCATCTACCTCAGCGGCCCCATGACCGGCCTGCCCGGCCTCAACTTCGCCGCCTTCCACTCCATGACCACCAACCTGCGCGCCGGCGGACACACCGTCACCAACCCCGCCGAACTGAACCCAGACGGCGGCACCTGGAACGACTGCATGCGCCGCGACATTGCAGCCCTGATGGACTGCGACACCGTGGCCACCCTGCCCGGCTGGCAAGAATCGAAAGGCGCCCAGCTCGAAGTCCTGATTGCCCAGCACCTCGGCATGACGGTTGTGAATGCCCATGATCTGGTAACGAGGGAGGCTGTATGAGCCGATTCTGTTTTTGTAACTGCCCTGCTGGCTTCTCCGCTGCCCCTGAGCGACATGCCCCAGACTGCCCTGGTCGATCCGGCGCAGGCAAGACACGGACTCCAGTGCCAGCCACCACTCCGGCGCTGAAGGTGACCGCCGCCGAAGAACTGGACGCAGTGCTGCACTGGCGTGGCAAGCACTCGATCGCGGTCAGGGAGCGTGATGGCCTTCAGTTAAGCCTGAACACGGCAGATCAAACCATTGATGATCTCAGCGCAGCTGTTTCCCGGCGCACGAAGCGGGTTCGAGATCTGGAAGCGCAGCTGGCCTACGCCGTGGACGCCCTCAATGAGGTGGTCAAGGCCTCAGCTATGTACGAAAGGCCATTTGAAATTGCGACCTTGGCTATCGGTGAAATGTCTGCCGTCATAGAACAGCCCGCGCCGGTAGCGGTGAATAGTCAGGCGATGACCGAACTGCGCTGGATCTTCGATTCGAACAAAGGCGCTGACGGAACCTTGGTGATCAGCAAGAAACTCGCCGCACAAATCCTCAACCCCTCTCTGTAACCCCTCCCCCTTCAAAGTCAGCCGCTATAGCGGCAAGGACGAAGTCATGCCTGAACAAAAGATTACGTTCGTCAACAGCGAGCCAGCCAAGTGCGGCTGCAATATGGAATTCAGCTCTGGCGGCGGGCACTACTCCGACGTGGTTTACGTCACTCCCTGCGAGGCGCACAGCGGCAGCAAGCCGTTCGGACCGGTCGAGGTGAAGCGCGATGCGGATGGCTGGTGGTATCACCCGAACATTCCGAGCTTTGGCGAGGGCGAGGACCCGGCGCCCTACATTTCCTGGGTCAAGGAACAGGGGCTGGAGCTGAAAGGCTGGCACTCTGGCGACGAGATCGAGGATCTACCTGACGAGGATGCAGCGTGCACCGCCTGGATTCCCAAATCGCCAGGGCCTGAGTGGTTCTTGATGGGGATCTTCGATACGGATGACGGCCCGTATGTTCAGTGGGCGCGCAGGGAGGTGACGCCGTGAGCCAGATCAAAGAACGCCCCATCCTGTTCTCGGCGCCGATGGTGCGCGCCATCCTGGAAGGCCGGAAGACGGTGACGCGGCGGGCAATCAAGGTTCAGCCGCATATCGATGCCAGTGGCAATTTCTGCGTAGGCAGCTCCAACTACGGCCAGGACGGTTACGGCAAACCTGTGACCAAGCACTTCGTCAACGGCTGCTGCCCCTATGGCAAGCCCGGCGACCGGCTGTGGGTGCGCGAGACCTTCGCCTTGCTCGGCAACGAAGACGGCTGCTGTATCGACTGGCAAGACAACTTGGTCAAAGGCGACGAGCGCGGCGCGGCACGGATCTACCGGGCAAGCTGTCCGACGGGCGACTACGGGCTTAATCAGATCCCAGCGAAGGCGGAATGGAAGCCAGATACTGAAGCCATGGAGTATGACGGCGCATGGCGCCCCAGCATCCACATGCCCCGCTGGGCCAGCCGCATCCTGCTGGAGATCACCGACGTGCGCGTCGAGCGGTTGCAGGACGGCGAAGGCGAGACAGCCTTCGAAAGCCGCTACATCGCCGAAGGCATCAACCGAATCCATCAGGGCGACGGTGATTACGCTTTCCACCCATTCAAATCCGAGCCTGGCCCAGGCAGTTGGACTGATCCTTTCGACGCCTGGCGCGAATTGTGGGTGGGTATCAACGGCGCCGAGTCGTGGAACGCCAACCCTTGGGTCTGGGTGGTCGAGTTCAAGCGGGTGACGCCATGAGCGATTCCCCGAAGAGTCTCGGCTGGATGGACCACGGAAAGACAGATTGCGGCCTCTTGGTAATGAGTCGATGGGATAGCCCGGATCGCGATGACAACGCCAAAGACCTGCAGCGCTTTGTGAAAGATGTGAAGCGAAGCGGGCTCAACCACTCCCGCATTGAGCGCTGCGAAGGCGATCAATTCCCGGAATGGGTTGGCGAGCTCCATTGCGACGATACGCAATGCCAGTGCCGACGTTTCCTTCGCATCAAACAAGCCTAACCCCAATCCCCCTAAATGCCTGCCGGTGAGCGAACTCAGGGTAACTGGCTGTCGATCCATCGTTCCGCAGCTGCCATCGCATCACCCAGTGCCGCCGGATAATCAGGCCATGGACCCGTCAGCTCGGCGGCGACTTCCCCCAACCCAGCAACGGCTGCCGGCTCGATGATTCTCGCAAATGCGGGTACGTCATCGTTTGGTCGCCTCCATTCGAACTTGAGAAACAACGTATGCCCTCGATAGGCGTGAACAACTGGAACATCGAGATTGTGTGACACGCGCCCTCCCTGACACATGAGCAAGTTGAACAGTATTTGTAGCTCTTTTTCGCACCCGTCGCCATCGAGGCACTTCGCTATCAACTTCTGCTGCCCAGAGCGGCAAGGACACCCCATGTACGCAACGAAACTCACCCTGCTCCTGACGGCCATCGTGTTGTACGTGGCGGGGTCCACGTTCTGGTTTTTCTGGCAGGTGCCGGAGCTGCTCTCCACCGGTACCGACCAACACCTGATCGCAGCATTCGCCGGCACCATCGCCTGGATGCTGCTCACCTTCGGTTTCATCATCCACATCATCAAGACAGCGCGGCCTACAGCGGGCGCAAGGAGAGAGTCATGAACAGAGCAGAAAACATTGATCGCTTCCTACGCCTCGATGAGGTGCTTCACACAACCGGCCTGGGCCGCAATACTGTTTATAGAAGGATCAGGGAGGGCACCTTCCCAAAACAGGTTAGAATAGGCCCAAACTCGGTCGCCTGGCGCCAGTCAGTCATTGCTGAATGGATGGCTGCAACAACCCCCAGCGAAGACCAATCAGTACATTGATCAGTACACCAGCAACCGAAACCCTCATACACCCCGCCAAAATCAAGCCTTACAGGTCATACCGTGGAAATTTTCAAAGAGTTTACATTCGAGTCCGCCCACCGCCTGCCCCACGTCCCCGAAGGCCACAAATGCGGGCGCCTGCACGGCCACTCCTTCAAGGTGGCCATCCACCTGAGCGGCGACCTCGATCCGCATACCGGCTGGATCCGTGATTTCTCGGAGATCAAGGCGATTTTCAAGCCGCTCTATGAGCGCCTCGACCACAACTACCTCAACGACATCCCCGGCCTGGAAAACCCTACCAGCGAAGTACTGGCCAAGTGGATCTGGAATGAGCTGAAGCCGTTGTTGCCGGAACTCAGCGCCATTCGTATCCATGAGACCTGCACCAGTGGCTGTATTTATCGCGGTGAATAAAGCACCTCTACAAAACCGAGGGGACACCTCCCTCGCCATGGATTGCTCCATCCCTGGCTTGCCCTCGACGATAGCAGCGAATAAAACCAGGTTTTGAAGCAAACCAAGGAACCACACCATGGAATCCACCTGGCTGGCACAGGCCAAGCGTTTGCAGGCACTGGCCTCTACCGGGCTGCACTTTTGCACGGATGACTTCGAGCGCGAACGCCTGGAAGAGATCGCCCATATTGCCCACAGCATGCTCGCGCAATTGGGGCAAGTGCCTCTGGAGCGCATTACCGGCCTGGTTTCGGACTTCGCCCAGCGTTATTCAACGCCGATGATTGATGTACGTGGCGCGCTGATTGAAGGCGACCGGATCCTACTGGTGCGCGAAGCAACGGATGGCTGCTGGGCATTGCCGGGTGGCTACGCCGATATCGGGTTATCCGCTGCGGAAAACATCATCAAGGAACTTCGCGAAGAGGCCGGGTTGAGCGTTACCGCACGGGCGCTGTACAGCGTGACCCACAAAGCCAAGGGCCTGTATCGGCCTGACGTACGCGACTTCTACAAGTTGTACTTCCTTTGCGAACGCACCGACCAGGCCGCCCCCGTGGCAGGCTTTGAAACCACCGACGTCGGCTTCTTCAGCCTCGACAACCTGCCGCCCCTGTCACGCGGCCGCACCATCGAAAGTGATCTTGAAGCAGCCTTCGCCTTTCACCGTGGGGAAATCACCCAGACCCTGTTCGACTGACACCCTGGACCGGTGATCCCATTTGTATCACCGCCGCACCACTTTAGTGCCGGGCTGGGCACAACCCACAAGCCATTCCGCCTCCCTGCCCTACCCACCCCCAAATATTGTGCAACCTGCACAGTGCTCACCGTGCACCCATCACTGCCCGACAGTTGGCACGGGCGCTGCAACAGGCCCTGCGTCACTCACAGGGGAACGGCACATGACGCAGAACGAACCGGGCAACGATTACCCTCTCAGCGAAGTGCCCATGCATGCACGCAAGGGCCTTGGCTCCACGGCCATGGTGTTGCTGGGCTTCACCTTTTTTACCGCGACCATGTTTGCTGGCGGCAAGCTGGGGGTGGCCTTCAGTTTTACCCAGATGCTCGGGGTCGTGGCCCTGGGTAACCTGCTGTTGGGTATCTACGCCGCAGGCCTGGGGTACATCGCCTTCAAGAGCGGCTTGAACTCGGTGCTGATGGGGCGTTTCTGCTTTGGCGAAGTGGGCAGCAAGTTGAGTGACCTGATCCTGGGTTTCACCCAGATTGGCTGGTACGCCTGGGGCACCGCCACGGCGGCCGTGGTGCTGGGCAAGTATTTCGAGTTGAGCCAAGGCAGCGTACTGGCACTGATGGTGTTGTTCGGCCTGGCGTTCTGCGCCACGGCCTACGTGGGCTATCGGGGGCTGGAAATTCTCTCTTACATTGCAGTCCCGGCCATGGGCCTGCTGTTGTTGCTGTCGATGTGGGTGGCCACGGTAAAAGTCGGCGGGCTGGAAGGTTTGCTCGCCGTGGTGCCCAGCAGTGAGTTGGATTTGTCCACGGCCATTACCCTGGTGTTTGGCACCTTTGTCAGCGGTGCCACCCAGGCCACCAACTGGACGCGCTTTTCCCGCTCGGCCAAGGTGGCGGTGCTGGCCAGCCTGATCGGCTTTTTTGTCGGCAACGGCCTGATGGTGCTGATCGGTGCCTACGGCGCCATCGTCTATCAGCAACCGGATGTGGTGGAGGTGTTGCTGCTGCAAGGTTTCGCCATGGCGGCGATGGCCATGCTGCTGCTCAATATCTGGAGTACCCAGGACAACACCATCTACAACTTTGCCGTCGCCGGCTGCAACCTGCTGCGCACCAGGCGCCGCAAGACCGTGACCCTGGTCGGCGCGGTGATAGGCACCCTGCTTGCCTTGCTGGGCATGTACGACATGCTGGTGCCCTACCTGATTTTGCTGGGCACAGTGATCCCACCGATTGGCGGGGTGATCATGGCCGACTTTTTCTATCGCTACCGCGGCCACTATCCACGGCTGGCAGATGTGCGATTGCCGGCCTTCAATTGGCCGGGGCTGATTGCCTATGCCGTGGGTACGGTGCTGGCCTTCAGCTCGCCGTGGGTCGCGCCACTGGTGGGGATTATCGCTGCGGCCGCTACCTACATCGCGCTCACCGCCGTCCTGCGGGTGCGGGTGCCATCGGCTGACGCCCAGGCATGAGCCTGACGGTGGCGGATGTACTGGCCCTGCCGGGGCTGGAGTGCATGAGCCTGCGGGCGGGTAGCGCAGGCCTGGATAATGGCGTGCGCTGGCCTTATGTAGCCGAGAACAGCGGTATTGCCGAGTGGGTGCTGGGCGGCGAACTGGTGTTCGTCACCGGCATCAACCATCCCCGTGACGAGGCCAACCTTTTGCGCTTGCTCGACGAAGCCTGCGCGCGGCAAGTCGCCGGCCTGGTAATCCTGACCGGGCCGGCTTACATCCAGGCAATCCCCCCTGGACTGCTGGAAGCTGCCGACGCCGTCGGCATGCCGCTGATCGAACAGCCTTATTCCCTGAAGATGGTCCTGGTGACCCAGGCCATCGGCTCCGCGCTGATCGAGGCCGAGCAACTCGGACGCTCACGGCATGAGGTGCTGGAGCGCCTGTTGGCGGGCGACTATCAGTCCCTCGACCTGCTGCTGCATCGCGCCAGCCAGCTGGGCATGCCGCTGGACGGGGATTGGCAGGTGGTGCAGTTGCAACTGGACGGTGGCGAGGCGCTATTTGCGCAAACCGTGGCCGCGGACGCCGAAGCTCAGTTGGCCCGCCAGCACGATGGCATTACTCGCCGATTGCGCCAGTTCGCCGCCGAGCATCCTTCGCGTCTGCCCGTGCTCGGCAGGGCTGGGCAGTGGACCTTGCTGCTGCCCGCCGGTGACAACCGGCAACGCCTGGCAAACTGGCTCAAGCCCCTGAACCTGCGCCTGGCCCCGCTGAAGCTGTGCATCGGCTTGAGCGCGGCAAAACATCCGCCAGCCGGCCTGGCCCAGGCCCTGGATGAAGCGCGCCAGGCGCTGGCGGTCGCCCGGCGCTTTGGTGAACATGCCGGTATCTGTGTCTACGATGAACTCGGGGTGCTGAAGCTACTGAGCGCAGTGCGCGATCGCGGGTTGCTCGACCAGTTTCTCCAGGAACGCCTGGGGCCCCTGCTGCGCCATGATCAACGTCACGGCCCGAGCCTGATGCCGACCCTGCAAGCGTGGTTCCTGGACAATGGTAACCTTGTGGCTGCTGCCCTGCGGTTGGCGGTCCACCGCAACACCCTGACCCATCGCGTCCAGCGCATCGAGGCCCTGTGCGGGCTGTCGCTGGACAACCCCAATGACCGTCTGGACATCGGCGTCGCGCTGATGATCTGGCGGCTGTCTGCCTGATTGCTTTTTGCCCAAGAGGAACTTGCCCATGCATATCATCAACGCCCGCCTGCGCAACCGTGAAGGCCTGCATGATCTGCACCTGGAACATGGCCGGATCGCCAGCATTACCCCACAAACCGCCGCGCCGACCCTGGGGCCGGACGACTTGGACGCCGCTGGCAACCTGGTGGTACCGCCATTTGTCGAGCCGCATATCCACCTCGACGCCACCCTCACCGCCGGCGAGCCGCGCTGGAATATGAGCGGGACGCTGTTTGAAGGGATCGAATGCTGGGGCGAGCGCAAGGCCACCATCACCCAGGAGGACACCAAGACCCGCGCCAAGCAGACCATCCAGGCCCTGGCGGCCCATGGTATCCAGCATGTGCGCACCCACGTGGATGTCACCGACCCGGACTTGACCGCACTCAAGGCCATGCTCGAAGTCCGCCAGGAGAGCGGCCACCTGATCGACCTGCAGATCGTGGCGTTTCCCCAGGAAGGCATCGAGTCCTACCGCAATGGCCGCGAACTGATGGAAGAAGCCATTCGCCTGGGCGCCGATGTGGTGGGCGGCATTCCCCATTTCGAGTACACCCGCGACCAAGGGGTCAGCTCGGTCAAGTTCCTTATGGACCTGGCCGAACGCACCGGCTGCCTGGTCGACGTGCATTGCGATGAAACCGACGACCCGCACTCGCGCTTCCTCGAAGTGCTGGCCGAAGAAGCCCGCAGTCGCGATATGGGCAGCCGGGTCACCGCCAGCCACACCACGGCCATGGGTTCCTACGACAATGCCTACTGCGCCAAGCTGTTCCGCCTGCTGGGCCACTCGGGCATCAGTTTTGTTTCCTGCCCCACCGAAAGCATTCACCTGCAAGGCCGCTTCGACAACTTCCCGAAACGCCGGGGTGTGACCCGGGTCAACGAACTGTTGGAGGCCGGCATGAACGTCTGCTTTGGCCAGGACTCCATCGTCGATCCCTGGTATCCACTGGGCAACGGCAATATCCTGCGGGTGCTCGAGGCCGGGCTGCATATCTGCCATATGCTCGGCTACAGCAACCTGCAAAGGGCCTTGGACCTGGTCACCGACAACAGCGCCAAAGCCATGGCCCTGGGCGACCGCTACGGCCTGGAGCCCGGGCGACCGGCGAACCTGCTGATCCTGTCGGCAAACAGCGACTATGAAGTCATTCGCAGCCAGGGCCTGGCGCTGTATTCGATCCGCAACGGCAAAGTGTTGATGAAACGCCAGCCAGCGCAGGTGACATTTTTGTAACCCGCGAGGCTAAACGATCGAGTCCAGGTCCAGTGTCTGGCCCTTGTCCCGATCGCCCTCGAAGGCCGGCGGGATGCTTGCCACCTGGGGCAACTCATGGTTTTCCGGGTGGCTGAACCAACGAGCCAGGCTGGGTTGCAGGTTTGAGGATGAAGCGTGACTGCCGTATACATCGCGCCCTTCCACACGGCGCCAGCGCAGGCTTTCCAGACGCTGGCGACTGGTTTGCAATCGGTCGATTTCAGCGGTCAAGGCATCGTAATGCTCATGGCCGCGTCCGTTCGCCGGGCTGCGACGGTGCAGCTCAAGCCGTTTGTCCTGCAGTTGTCGGCGCAGGGTGCTCAGCGCGTGGTCGATCAATGCGTATTCCCGTGCCGTCACCAGGGAGCCGCGGGTATCCAGTGTCTGTTGCCAGCGGCGTAACGTGGCCCACGCCGCCGGCACGTAGCTGGCGACCATGAAGTGCTGGCTGGCCTGGAACAGTTGCTTGAGCAGGTTGTCACGCTCGGGCATATCGCCGTGCAAACGCAAAGCGTGATTACACGCCGCCTCCTGCACCGACGCACAACCGGGCTGCCACAGCACCGAGGACTGTGTGCCGTCCGCCAGGATGATCGGCATGAAGTGTTGCTGCTCGCCGTGATGCCGATAGGGCTGGCCACCGAGCCGCACCAGCCCCGCAGCAAACAACAGGCCTCCCGGCGCGGGCGCGCCGAATAAGGTCACGGCGCCCGGCACCCATAGCTTGGCCGTGGTGTTCATCCAGGTCGCCGGCACGCTGGGGACCGGATCATTGTGGTTGACTATACGATGGTGAACCAGGGCAGCCGCTCCCCCTGTGAATTCAGCATCGGCGGCGCGCGGGGCACCGTAGGTGTACAGCAGCACGTTGTAGCCGGCATCCTTGACCCGGCGCAGTCCCTCGGCCAGCAACAAAGCGATGGCCCCACCCAGGCTGTGGCCACAAATCACGATGCGTTGGCCGCTGTAGAACTGATCCAGATAGCGCAATACAAAGTCACGCAAGGCACGGTACGCCTGGTAAAAGCCTTCATGGACCTTACCGATGCCGTCCGCGAAAGGTACCTGGTGGGCATTCGCGTCACGCAGGCCATCCGCCGCACTGGCCGTGCCCCGCACCGCAATCAGCACCACTTCATCGTGATGGCTGATAAAGGCCTGGGTATCCGTACCCTGCTCTTCGTCATCGAAAAAATGCAGGCGTGCCGGATGCTCCTGCCTCGCCTCCAGCTGCGGACTGTTCTGCGGATACAACTGAGGGTCGAAGGGCAGGATCTCGAAACGCCGCGAGTATGGGACATCCTCATACAGCGGGTAAAAACGCCGGACTTGCTCGGCATCGACCCTCCAGGCCTGCTGATACCCCGCGAGTTTTTCAGCAAATAGATGGCCGATGCTGGGGTCCAGAGGAAAATGGACTTCATCTTGCGGGTGAGTGGCCGGCTCCTGGCCAAAACGGCAGTAACTCAAGGTCGCCATCAATGCCAGTTGGTACAGGTTCAAGGCACAGAATTCGTCGTCCCTCGACAGCATCGGGCGCAGTGCCCGCAGGGGTCGGACTTCCAGCGCCGTGTGCTGGTTGGGGAACAGCACCACGCCCGACAACTCGGGCTGGGGTGGGCCAAACCCAAGGTCGGCCATCATTTTCAGGGCATGTGGCTGGGGGCCGTGAGACCGTGGCGCCAGCGGTGGCAGGTGGCCAACATGGCGAACCAGATCGCGCACTTCGACCTGGTAGAACCGATCGGCTTGTCGCCTTGCTGGGTTGCCCTCAAGACGCTGGCCATCCCCGGTAGAAAACTCGCTTCGTTCGGCGCGAACCTGAAGTTCGGTGATGGGTAGTTTGTAAGTCAGGCGCGTCGCCAGTCGGTGATACGGTGCTTCTGTCCCGGCATAGGGCTCATCCAACGTAAGCACCACAGGACCACAATAAAAATCCGTTATTTTGGCGAAGCCCTCTCCATTCAATCTACCGCTGTATTGTTGCCCGGCACTGTCATGGAACGAGTACGGCAGCCCCCCATAATTCTTGCCATTGCCGGTTTCATCGATCAAACAAAAACTCACCCAGTGCCCTCGCCGTGGGCACGCCGGCATCTTGTCACTGAAAAACTCCTGCTTCCATGCCTCCAACTCCATGACTTCACTCCCTGTTAGTTACACGTTGGATAAACATCACAGATACGTCCATCAGGCATTTTTATAGGTTTGAAGTCGGTCGTATTGCCCCGGCAGTACGCGAACATATCTTCGAAACTCTCACCCTGGCACCGCCTCCAGCCGTTTGGAACAGCTACCCAGTTATCGTCAAAGGCAGGTAGCTCTTCGTCAGACAGGTTCAACACCAGCCTGAGTTTTTGCCCCGCCAGTCGATCTCGTTGCACAGCGCCGCCTGCCGACGCTTTACTTGAAAGCCCATTTGCGTCCACTGATCTGCACATGAGGATTTTCCTGATCGCATGCACCGGCCCCACTGTGCGAAAGAACCACCTGCATCGTGCTTGCAACTCCAGCACCCCCGACTCAGGCCTCCCCGGCCCATCCGCGTCTAAACGATCCTGAATATGGATAGCCGCAATATCTCCGCCAACATCCGTATCGCGCGCGCCCCACCGCGCATAAAAATCAAACTCCACGCTGCGCAATACCAACGGGCAGCCCTCGACTGTTTCAGTCAGGGGCAGCGCCTGGGTCACGCGGCTGGCTACCGGGCTGTAGGGAACACTAAAAATCTTCCGCTCGGGCCTTTTGCCTCGACGCCAAGGCAAGGTGCAACGTTCACCTGCTGCGGGGCTGTAGTTAGCGGCGCTTTTAACGCGGAAATTGGCTGGCAAATCCACCTCCAAGGTAAAGCGATCAACGGGCACCACCGCACACCCCGATGTCCAGGCCATACCCAGCACCAGCAGAACTCCACACGCCTGGTTACTCATGCTTGCCCCAACGTGCGCCACTGCTCAGCCACCCGCCTGAAGTGTTCCTCCGGCGCCTCCCCCTTCAGCGGCTGCCACTGAATCACCCTGGGCCCGGTTGCCTCTGCCAAACGCCGCACCACCAAAAACTCCAGTTGCAGAGCGCCGTACCATTGCCAACTGCGGGCCTCGTCCAGTACCTGGGCCAGCCATCCCCCTGGATCCTGGAACTCGACCAACGCCGCAAGGCTTTCGCTGTGTTCGGCCAGCAGGTAGCGCAGGATATTCGCCTGCAAAATGGCCGAGGCCTGGGGGTTGGGGATGTTGAGCCAAGGAGCGGGGTCGGGTATCGGGTACTTTCCGGGCGCTGGGTTGTTGGCGCAGCACCATTGCTCTTCGTGCCAGTAGCAGACGCTGATCAGTGGCCCGAGATAGGCCGGCCATTGCGCTACCGGCACGCTGGTCAGCGCACGCCCCAGGGTGCGGTTGTCGTGGAAACGGTACAGGGCCTGATTGCCCGGTGGCCCCACCAGCATCCGCGCCTGCCAATGCTCGATGACGTCGCCCAGGTCCGCGTCGGGCAAGCTGCCCAGCCAGCCCCAGTTCATCTCAGGGTGCTCGAGCAACCCCACAAGCGCAGGCTCATCGAACTGCTCCACAAGCAGGATCACCGGCCCGTCAGCCGCCAGTGCCGCCACTGCACTGCCACCGTAAAGGCTGCAACATTGCCCCAGGTTGCGAGGCGCCATCAGCGGCTGACGGGCGTTGCTGTTTCCCTCAAGAATCAAACACAGCCGGCGTCCTGCCTGCTGCTGTTGGGTCATCCATTGGCCCGGTGTACGCAGCATCAGGCCGCCCTCCCGCGGATGTCGCACACGCCTTCGCGGCAGCGTTCACATACCGGGCAGAAGTCCGCATCCAGTTGCCGGGCCATGCTCATGACGACAGCCTGGGCCGCTGAAATTTCCGCACCGCTGACGGCCGCACCCGCAGGGCTGGCCGAGCGCGCAACGGCCGGTTGGCCACCCTGGGTAATCGGGCGGCTGCTGAAGATCCCACCGGCCTGGATCAGCACATGCTCGCCTCCGGCCTTGAGGCTCAACTGCGCGCCAGCGTCGATCACCAGGCTGGCACCCGCCTTGAGATGCACCTGTTGCCCTGCCTCGATCACCAGGGCCTGGCCGATATAGGCCAGGCTATCGCCCTGCACCTGGAGGTGATCGCTCGCCCCCAGGACCACCTTGCGATCACCACTGACATGTCGCTGTTCGGCGCTTTCCAGGCGCACCGTGCTCGGGCCGCGAATGGTTTCCCGCCGCTCCCCGCCGACTTCCAGGTGGCTGTCACGGCCTACCTGCTGCTGCCAGTCCCGCTGGGCCCGCAGGTAGATAAGCTCTTCACCCAGGCGGTCCTCCAGGTGCAGTTCGTTGCCGCCCGCACCACCGGGGGAACTGCGACTGCGCAATACGCTGCAGGTCTTGTGTTGCGGCAGTGGATAAGGCGGCATGTGCCGCGCATTGGGCAGACAACCGTTGATCAATGGCCGGTCCGGGTCGCCCTCCAGGAAGGTCACCAGCACCTCCATGCCGACCCGGGGCGTCATGATCGCGCCAAAACCGTCGCCCGCCCAGCCGGAGGCCACCCGTACCCAACAACTGCTTTTATCACTGGCCTTGTCCAGGCGATCCCAGTGAAAACGCACCTTCACCCGGCCGTAGGCATCGCAATGCACCTCCTCGCCCACCGGGCCCGTCACAGTGGCTGTCTGGCTGCCGGTAATGGTTGGCTTGGGATGCTTGAGCGCCGGGCGGTGGATCGCACGCCAGGGCGTGGCGTTGAAGCGGTTGCGATAGCCCTGGAACCTGTCGCCAGCGGGCATCGCCTCCTCCAGCGCCTGGGGTTGATACCCCTCGTGACGCACCGACGTAAGCAGCCACAAGTCATTGCAGGCAGGCTGCGGGTGATCGTGCAACGGCAGGAAATGACCACTGCACAACGCCGGTTGATCACTCTTGCCCAAGGCCCGGTGACGGTCGCGCTGATGGCGCTCCAGGCTGCGACGCGCCAATTGCACACCCCGCGCATGGCCGGTAAACCCGGCGGGGTAATGGTAGTCCTCAAGAGGCAGCACCGATGCAGCCCCGGCGTGTTCCTGCAAACGCCGTGAAGGATGCTCGAAGTCGTGATCACGGCGCACTGCCTGGCGGCTGCGCGTCGCCAGGCGCACATCGAAACGCTGGATCACCCGTGCCTCGGCGGCCGGCCCGTTGGCAGGGCGATAACGCTGTGCAGGCAGGCGACGGAACACCGTCTGGTCATCCCCAAACACCAATACATGGGCGTCCGGGCTGTGGCGAAAGTGGTAGTGAATCCCCTCCTCCTCACACAGCCTCTGGAGGAAGTGCAGGTCGGTTTCCGCGTATTGCACACAGAACGTGCGGGGCGGATAGACCACCGGACCCAACTCGAAGGCATACGCGTCGGCCAGGATGCCGTGGTGCTCGAGCACGGCCGCGATGATCTGCGGCACGCTGCGTTGTTGAAAGATGCGCTGGTCGCGCCGATGCTCCAGCCACGCCAGGCGCGGCGCCAGGGTCAGGCGATAACGAGTGAGCCGGCCCCCGGGGTCATCGCGACCGACGGCATACACCTGCCCGTGCAAACCTTCGCCCATTTCACCGAAGCCTAGATAGGCCGGCTGGTGCAGCAATGCTTCTAGGTCAAGGCCGGGGTTTTCGCTGACCAGTTGCACTTCGATGAAGTAGGGCTGGTCAAGGGCTTCGCGGCCTTTGAATGCCAGTACTTGGAAGTCTGTCTCCATGCCTTGAACAATAAAGTTGAAACGTGACGAAACAAACGCACTCACCATCCGTTGTTACCCGCCATCCACTATCTGACTGAAATACTCCCTCCCGCCAAACAAAAAACCTGCGGCCAAAGAAGTGCCTGAACGCTCTAAAGATTAGCGAGATCCACGAGAATTCGGCGCTTTGAAAATAAAAAAGAAGTTTCGTACGGACACAATGGAAGTCTCTTTTACAAGATGAGAAATCCTCAAAACAAAGCAAGCCCTAACAGCAGGAACTTCCTTACGCGACGCTTCAAACAATAACTAAACAATAAAGAAACAACTGACACTTAGTTAAGCCATCACGTACCTCAGCCTTGAAGCATCGCGGTCCCGAACAGGCTGACACCCAGCAGCGCATCTGCCTGAACGTGCAAGCGTACTGGCGCCGTACCGCCCGGCATCACCACGGCCACCTCTCCCGCCTCGACCCAACCCGCCCGCCATGCCGCACAGGCCACTGCGCTGGCACTGGTCCCGGAGGATGCCGTGGGCCCCTCACCGCGCTCGAACACCCGGGCAATCAGCCGATTGGCAGAGTCTCGCGCTGCCCATTGCAGGTTGACCCCGGCCGCACAGGGCCGGCCATCACCTGCGGGAGGAGCGAAGGCAATCGCTTTCAACGGCTCGAACAGATCAGGTTGGTGCATCTGCCGATTGTCCGGCAAGGCCGATACGTGTTCGACCAAGGTCACGCAATGGGGGTTGCCGATACGCACAAATTGGCTGCGGGTCCATTGCGGGTTGATCGCAGCCAGCTCATTCACTGGGCCAGGCTCGGCGCTTTCCGGCCCCATCGCTGCCACTGCCTGCGGCCCGAATGCTGGCTGCCCCAGTGCCAGCCAGAACCCATGGAGCTCCCCATAGACCGCCGGTTCAACCCCGGTCACCAGCGGCGTCACCCCATCAGGTTGATCGTGGTGTACCCGTAGCTCGCAGGCCTGGGTCATCAGCCCCGCGTCCGTCAGGGCCTGGGCAAAGATCGTCAAGCCATTGCCGCTGCGCTCGGCCAGGGAACCGTCGGTATTGACGATCAGCAGGTCATACGGCGGTGCAGCCTGGAACGGCCCGACCAGCAAACCGTCGCAGCGATAGGCCTTGGCCTCGGCTGGGCGCAGCGACGTCCCCCAGCCACATTCGGACGCTATCGCCAGCCCCGTCCACGCCTGGCGAGTGCTGGCGGCCAGGGCGGCGTTATCGGGCACGGAAATGCCCCGGCTGCGCAACAGGGCCGGGCTGGCCACACCGTAGATATTGCCGCGAGCGTCGTAGAACAGGGTCATTGTGAGATCACCTCAGCATCCGCCGATGGTCAGCCATGGGAAAAGTGCCTGGCGATTGTGGGCGATCTCAGCGTAGGACACCAACAGCGAGCGCGCCGAGCGTGGCAAAAAAACCAGCGCGCCCTACACTCCTGTGTCGCTGGATGGACGTTTTCATCAGGCCGAAGTCCGTGCGCAGTCGAGCAAACGCCGTCCTCATTTTCCTGGAGGATGCACCATGAAGACACTTACCCCGCAGAGCCCCGTTGAAACGCTTTACCGCGCCGGCCGCAAAACATTCATTGAGCGGGTACCGGATGGCGGCGCACGCCTGGATGCGTTGTTCCATACCGCGCCGGCCCTGGGCGAATTGGCGGTCGGTGTGGTGTACGGCTATCTGCACGAGCGCCCGGGCCTTGATCCGCGCTTGCAGGAAGCAGCGATCTTTGCCGCGATCGTCGCCGCCGGTATGGTCGGCCCGCCGTTGAGCGTGCATTTCAAGACCAGCCTGGCCCAAGGCCTGGCGCCTGGGGAGCTGACTGAACTGCTGCTGGTGGCCTCGGCCTTTACCGGTTTCCCCCGTGCCGTCGCCACCGCCGAGCAGCTCAACCTGCTGTTCACCGCAGCCAACCTGCCCTCGCCGCCGCCACCGCCGCCACGGGCCGTGGCACTAGCGTTTTGCGACAGTGTGCGCCGGGGCCAGCCGTCATTCCCGGTGGACGCCCAGGCTCGAAAGCTGCTGCGCAAACCCCATAAGCTATCGCTGCACGCCACGGCTGCGGATCGGGTGCTGGTGGAGAGTTACATCGGCCAGGAAACCACGCCCCGTGGCACCCTCCTGGTGCGGGTCGCTGGCGCCGACGTGGTGCAAGTCAGGGCATATCTCCCAACCCCCAACTGACCCACGCGCAGAAGTGGCCTGGAAGGTGGTAATCCTGTGCAAGCAGCCTGGGGTTCAACGCTACTCACAGGGATTACGCACCCTCCAGGCCACCTCAAGCAGGCCCGATAACCTCTGTGTGGTGATCCACGGTAAAAGTGTTCCGTGTTGTCAGTAAAAACTTCGCGGCCCGCAAGGGAACCTGGCTCGCTCGATAGGGCCTGATGTGCAAGGATGTCGCGCTGGACATCGTTCGCTGAACGCAAAACCAAGGATATTCATGACTGCCATCCCCCCCCAGGCGCCTGTGGTTCCGGGACGCCTGGAACAAATGTCGACCCGTATCGCGTTTTTTATTGCCGGCTTCGGCATCGCGGCCTGGGCACCGTTGGTCCCCTATGCCAAGGCCCGCGCGCAGCTCAACGAAGGCACCCTGGGCCTGTTGCTGTTGTGCCTGGGAGTGGGGTCGATCATTGCCATGCCAATGGCCGGCGCGCTGGCGTCACGCTTCGGCTGCCGCCGGGTGTTGAGCGCCGGGACGCTGCTGCTCTGCGTGGCCTTGCCGATGCTGGCCACGGTCAGCTCGATACCCTTGCTGATGGCCGGATTGTTTCTGTTTGGTGCAGGCCTGGGCACGGTGGACTCCACCGTCAACCTGCAGGCAGTGATTGTTGAGCGGGCCAGTGGCAAAACCATGATGTCGGGCTTCCATGGGCTGTTCAGCCTGGGGGGGATTGTGGGGGCGGCAGGTGTCAGTGCGCTGCTCGGCCTGGGGCTGTCACCGCTTTCGGCCACCCTGGTGGTTATTGTGATTACCCTGGGCGCCTTGCTCAAGGCGGCCCCGCACTTGTTGCCCTACGGCAGCGAAAGCTCCGGCCCGCCCTTCGCCATCCCCCATGGGGTGGTGCTGTTTATCGGCTGCCTGTGTTTTATCGTATTCCTGGCAGAGGGTGCCGTGCTCGATTGGAGCGCGGTGTTTCTCAGTGACGAACGCGGCCTCGACGAAGCCTACGCGGGCCTGGGTTATGCGGCGTTTGCCTTGACCATGACCCTCGGCCGCCTGACCGGCGATGCCATTGTGCGCCGCCTGGGTGCCAAACGGGTGATCGTGATCGGTGGTTTGCTGGCCACCGCCGGCATGCTGCTGGCCACCCTGCTCCCGGCATGGGAAACCGCCCTGCTGGGTTATGCCCTGGTCGGTGCCGGCTGTTCGAATATCGTGCCGGTGCTGTACACCGCGGTGGGCAAGCAAACGGTCATGCCGGAGCACATTGCGGTGCCCGCCATTACCACCCTGGGATATGCCGGTATTCTCGCAGGCCCCGCGCTGATTGGTTTTATCGCCCACGGCAGCAGCCTGAGCGTGGCCTTTGTGTTGATCGCCGTGCTGCTGTTGGCGGTGGCGATCAGCGGCAAAATACTGCGGGTGTAAGGCCCCCAGGCGCTACAGGTCTCTAGTGTTTTCAAGCCAGCCGTCAAGGTCTTTGTTGCTCAGCCATCCCTTCTGGTAATGACTACCGTAAATACGTCGCCAGCCAGAATGGATGCGTTCCAGGGAACTCAAAAGCCTGGGACGGTCCACCAAGTTTTTTGACATATACACCAGTTGTTCGCTGTACATTTTTTTCGGTAACCCCGTGGCAGGGTCTCGGATAACGGCACCGTTCTGGTCCGTTTCATCCGGATCCTTACTGATTGACACAAGCCGTTCGATCTGGACGTAGCCGACACTCTCAAAAAAGCCCGTGCGGTCCCGGGATCTGTCACGCAGTTCATCAAAAGCGGCCCTGAACGCCAGCACCAACTCGACATTGGTCTTGGCGTGAAAAGGATCCGGACTGAAGGCATTGGGGTCGCTGTTACCAAACACACCCTGTACCGCCCGCTCCAGACTTTGCCGCGTTATAAACCCCTCTTCGTCAAGGATCGCTTCGATCAACCGCGGGCGCTGGACCAGTGCCCTGGCCAGCAGAATGGCGTTGTTGAGCGCCGGTGTGTCAGTCATTTTTGCACTGGCAATTCGCCGCAGCGACGACAGTTTCAGTCCTTCATTTTTCATGAAAATTTTCCAGCACGGAAAAATGGTCACCCAGCGCCTTGACTAACTGGCGGTCCGGCAATTGGGTGTAGGGGTTCACATTGGGGGTACGCGTCGAGGGCGCGTTTCTCAGCTCCTGATGATGCAGCATGACCTCATCGGGCGTGGCCCACCGCAACGGGCGGCGGAATCCCGAAGAGCGGATAGTGCTGGGCAAAGGTTGATTATCGGCCTGCCAGCCACGCGGCGTGGTCTCGCTTGAAGCAGCATGAGCTTTCTGTTGTGCGTCATCCGGTATCGCTTCATGGCGGCTCGTAACATCGGGCCGCAGGAGAGGTACCCCACCGTCAATTGCCATGTTCATATCCACCTTTTCTAGATCCATACTCAGACCGGCTGCCACCACCGTCAGTGCAAGGGTGGGTTTCCAGCAAGCGCAAAGTATGTGGCCAACCACCGGCAATGGTTCCGGGGCACCCGATCAATTTCGATGTCTGTATGTAAACAATGGTCAGTCCTGGGCGCGGCCCTCAGTCAGGTTCTCGGGGCGACAATGCTCCTGATCGAGAACCGCCCAGCAAGGCTTTTATGGCATTGATCAACCCGCTCGTCGTACCCGCAGGCGTCTGCATGGTGGTGGTTGGGACGGCAGTGGCGCGGTAGGACTGCATGCCTTTGGCGAAGTCATCCGCCGCCGGGGCCTTGAAGGTGTACTGGCCGGAAAAATTCCTTACCCGTTGGGCTTCGGTGCCTTCCCCTCCCGGCACAGCCTGATTCTGGGCATCGAAAAGTTGTCTCTGCGTCGTGTTTTCGCAAGGTGGAGCAAGAAGGGATTGCGGCAGGCCGGGAGTTTGAGTTCCAAACGACGTTGAAGTCATGTCAACACCCTCTCTTTGAGTGAAACTGCCGGCGTCATAAAGGCCGTCAGATACACGTTATGTGGCAAACCGCTGAAAACAGTTCCTGATCAGCGAAGTGGCAGGCGATAAGTGGACACGTGCAGCCCCAGCCAGAGCGGTCATCCGCAAGACTGGCAACCCTGGTCGAACCGGGAAATACCGCGAAAGACTCGCGGCGCTTCCCGGTTGTGTGCTCCCAGTGCAATACCGGCGGTTTAATGGGACAACTTCTTCAACCCACGCTTGCTGATCCTGCCGTCATAGTCGGGGCTAGCAACGTTGTCCATTTGTTGCAGCAAGTTGGAGCGGTTGAAGACCTCCCTCGCCAGGTGGGTGAGTTGGTCCCGATGAGGGTTACCTGTCAACGGGCGCTGGGCCCTGGCATTGAGATCGGCGACCTTGATGTCTTTGCTCCAGAAACTGCCTTTGAGCTGATTGAAATTCTTCAGCATGTCCTTGGCGAGTTGTTCATCGTCCTTGTACTTCAAGGGGTTATCAGAGCGGATGACGTCATAGATGTTTTGACGGCTGATCTGAGCATCCAGCCCCCCCGTACGACCATCACGGTCAAGCGCTTTGAGCAGGTCCGGACGCTTCATGATTTCCCTGGCCAGCCGGATGTCCTGATTCTTGTGCGGGTACTTTGTCAGGGGTGTTTCAGCCTTTGCTTTCAACCCCTGCGGCGTAATGTAGTCCGGGTTTTTCGGATCGTTGAACGCCTTGAAATTATCCAGAAGTTGCTGGGCCAACTGATCATGGCTGCGCTTTGAATAGATCGGATCGGGTTGCTGCGGGAAGGGCCTTGGCGGCGGGCTCCCAGGGAGCGGGGGCCTGCCCCCCCGGGCGGCATCGGCCTGTACGCCGGCGGCGCCTTGTGCCATCGGCTGCGCAGCCGCAAACACCGGCCCAGATTTGCTCTCTGGCCCGCTGAAACTAGGCCCCTTGGCGGCTGGCCCGGCGGCCGACGCCGCAGCGCCCGTGGTGTTGGCCTCGGCCTCGTGACGCATGGCGTCATTCGGTAGATTGACGACAGGCTGATTGAACGCAGGTACCGACATAATGTTCTCCAGTGCGGCTTGTTGACACGATGTACCTCACCGTCCGAAGCACCCAGGCGATAAATTGATCACCGGATGTCTGTGCACAGTGGGCTAATTGTGTATGTGGCGGACTGGGGGAGTTCGGTTCCGGAAAGCGACGAAAATCGCCTAAAAAAGGTAGGAAGCCCGCCAACGTCCCCTTCAACCTCGGCTGAAGGATCGTAAGGAGCAAGAGAAAGGCCAAGAGGAAAAGCGCGTGGAAGGGCGTCAGCAGCGACGCCCCCCATCAATAGAAAAATCGTCGCCGGCAGGCGACGATTCCCCGTCAGAACCCCACGCTCGCCTGTACAAAGAAGGTGCGTGGCTCACCCAGGTAAATCCCGGCGTTGTTGTCGCTGGAACGGGTGAAGTGCTGCTGGTCAAACACGTTTTTCACCCCGACACCCAACTTCAGGTTCGACAGTTGCGGGCCGAAGTCATAGCCACTGCGCACATTGACGGAAACATACCCCGGGATATCCCCGTACTGGCCGTCGGCGGTCGGTTCGGTGATATAGGTGTTGGTGGTGCCTGGCGCGCGCTGGCCGGACTGGGCATACGCGTCCAGGTTATGGGTCCAGTGATTGACGGCATAACGCAGCCCCAGGGTCGCCACTTGCCGGGAGTACAACGGCAGGTCACGGCCCTTGAACGCCACATCACCTTCAGCGGTCGCCTTGGTGTAGGTAAAGCCGGCATTGGCACTCAGGCCCTCCAGACGTGGGTCGAGGTCGGCCAGGTCGTAATGGGCCGAAGCTTCGATACCCGTGTGTTTGGTCGCGCCCAGGTTGGTCCAGCCCACGTCATTGCTGACGTATTGCAACTCATCGGAGAAGTCGATGTAAAACAGCGTCACTTCGCCGCCCCAGACGTTGTCGTTGTAGCGGGTGCCGATCTCGTAGGTCTTGGCCTTTTCCGGTTGCAGGCCGTTGGCCGTCTGGTCGCCATTTCCGCCCTGGCCCAGCTGGAAATACTGCAGGCTGCCGAAGGATGTTTCATAGTTGGCGAACAGCTTCCAGGCATCGGACACGTGGTACATCACGCTCAGCGCCGGCAACGGTTCGTTGTTCTTGATCGCGCGGTGCTTCTCCTGGGTGCGGGAACCATTGAGCGCCACCACCGGGCGGTCATGCCATTGGGTGCGGATGCTTTCAAAGCGGATACCGGGGGTAATCGTCCACTTGCCCACGTCGATCTTGTCATCAATATAGAACGCGTTGGCCTCGGTGCCACCGGTGCGGTCCTGGTACACATGGCCGTCACTCTGGCCACCCGGCGTCGGCACGTTGTTGATCAGGTTGAGACTGGTGGCCTGCTCGTGCATGCCTTCTTTCAAGTAGCGATAGCCGATACTGGCTTCCTGGGTGGTCGGGCCCAGCTCGAACACATGGGACACCCGTGGCTCGATGCCGAACGTGTGGTAGGTCCGCGGGTAGGAGCTGAGGGTTTTCAGGTCACGGTTGGCGATGTTGCTGCCCCGGAAACTGTCGGAATAATAGGTCAGCACTTCGGCCTGGGTGCGGTCGTCGATCTGGCGGATGTACTTGAAGGACACATCCTTGCGCCGGCCGCTGAAGTTGTCCCAGTCGCGCACCGACTGGTAAGGGTTGGCGTCGAACTGCTTCTGGGTCAGGCCGCCGGGCATGTCGGCGCTGGCGTCGTAGTAATGGAAATTGAGGGTGAAATCGTCTTGATCGGTCGGCGCCCAGTGGGTCTTGAGGATCACATCGTCAATGTCGTTCCCGTTGTTGCTGTCGCGATAACCGTTGCCATTGACCCCGGAATACAGGAGCGCCATGCCAATGCCGTTGTCTGCGGTGCCGCCGATAAATGCGTTGTCGACATGTTTCCAGCCGCCATGGGACGAGGTCTGCAGGGTGGTGCCGACCTCACCGGAAAAGGTCTCGGGGATCGCCCGGGTCACGAAGTTGATCACGCCGCCGACGTTCTGTGGGCCATACCGCACGGAACCGGCGCCGCGTACCACGTCGATGCTCTCCAGGTTACCGGCGGAAATCGGTGCCATCGACAACTGGGGCTGGCCATAGGGTGCGAACGCCGCAGGAATGCCGTCGATCAACACTGTGGAGCGCGGCGACAAGCGCGATGTCAGACCGCGTACGCCGACGTTGAGGGAAATATCGCTGCCACCGGTACCGTTGGATTCCTGCACCTGCACCCCAGGCACCCGGCGCAGCACGTCACCGACGTTCATCGCGCCCTGCTCTACCATAGCCTCGCGCCGGATCACGGTACGCGCGCCGGGATGGTTCTGCACCACTTCGGCGTTGGCATCGCCCAGCCAGTCGCCCACCACCTGGATCGCGGTCGTGCCAAGTTCCAGGGGTGAACCGGCTTCACCGGTGCCAGTGGCGAGGGGATGCAATGTCACCGAGCCCGAGTCGATCTGGTAGTCCAGGCCGCTGCCTTGCAGCAACTGGCGCAGGGCCTGCTCCGGCGACAGGTTGCCATCGACGGCCGGGGCTTGTTTGCCGGCCACCATCGGCGGGCTGAAAAACACTTGCAGTGAGGTTTGCTGGCCCAATTGGCTCAGTGCCGCCCCCAGTGGCTGGGCCTTGATGTGGATGGCATCGTCGGCATAGGCCGCAGTACTGATCGCCAGGGCCAGGGCCAATGGCGCCCAGCGGGCAGTTTTATTGTTGTTCGCAGCGAGTTTTGTCACGTCGTAATCCCAAGAAAGCGCGGCTGTTAATGCAAACCAGTTGCAGTTGGACAAGAAGACGAAGAACTCGGAAAAAACCTGAACCTAGCGTGAAATTATTTCCTGGCTACCGTCGGGCAGCGTGCGCAGAGCCACCGGCAGAATGTGCGGCAGGGCCTTGAGCAAGGCATCGGTGTCATCGGATTTGAACACGCTGGTCAGGCGCAACTCGCTGGCGGCAGCGCTGACCCGCAAGGGTTTTTCGCGGTAGCGCGAGACTTCCCGGGCCACCTCGGCCAGGCTGGCATCGTTGAACACCAGCTTGCCGGTCTGCCAGGCCAGCAGTGCCTGGGCGTTGACCGGGCGGGCCGCCGCGACCGCGCCCTGAAGGTCGATCGAGGTACCGAGGCCGGCGGTCAGGGTGACCGCTGGCTGGGCAGCCTGCCCTTGCACCTTGACCGTTCCGGCCTCGACCACCACGCGGGTCTGGTCATCGTCGCGGCGCACGTCAAACCGGGTCCCGGTGACCGTCACCTGCCCTGCCCCGGCCTGCACCACAAAAGGCCGGTGGGTGTCGTGCTCAACGCTGAACAGCGCTTCACCCTGCTTGAGTTCGATCCCACGCCGGCCCTTTTCGTAATGCACCGCCACCACGCTACGGCTGTTGAGGTCCATCAGCGAGCCATCCGGCAGCGCCACCTGTCGACGCTCGCCCAACCCGGTGCTGAATTGCGCCTCATAGCCGCGCGGGTGGTCCAGGCCACTGAACAACCCAAGGCCGACGGCCACCGCCAACACGCTGGCCGCCATGGCATAGCCCACGGCCCCGCGACGCTTGCGCGGCACAGGCGTATCGAGCAGGGCCTGCAAACGCACCTTGGGCAGCAGGTCGGCGGCGCTCCACAGCCCCTGCAGCACCTCGAACTCATACTGGTGCGCGGGATGCTCCCTACACCAACTGTCAAAAAGACCCTGGTCCTCAACGCTCAGGGGCGGGTCCTGCAGACGCACAAACCACTGCGCCGCCTCGTCGCGCACCGTTGCGCTGCCACAGGCACACTCGCGGGTATCCATCATGGAAGGTCCTGTTTCAAAGCGGGCATTGGTCATGGGGCCAGCGCATCCAGGCGCTCGCGCAGATGCCGCAGGGTGCGGATCATATACTTTTCCACCATGTTTTTAGAAAGCCCCAGGCGCTCGGCGATTTCCTGTTGGGTCATGCCTTCGATTTTTTGCCAGATGAAAATCCTGCGGCAATTGAGGGGCAATTCGGCCAGGGCCCGCTCGATGGAGTCCGCCAACTGGACGGCGTGCATGAAATGCTCCGGGTCGCCACTGTGCGGCGCACTCTGGTCAAGGCCTTGCAGTTCCAGTGCTTCGCGCCGGTCTGCACGCCGATAGGCATCCACCGCGATATTGCGCGCCGTCTGGTGCAAATAGGCACGCGGCTGCTCGACCCGCGCCGACTTGGACTCCAATACCCGCACAAACGTATCGTGGGCCAGGTCCTCGGCCTGCTGGCGATTGCGCAAGCGACGCGTCCAGGTCCCGACCAACTCTTCGTAGTACGCGAAAAAGCCTGGTCTGCGGGGCGGCTGGGGAGTCATCGACGGTGCACTGGGTAGGCGGGGCGTGAATAGTAATGCTTCCTATTAACGAGAGCAATTACTGACCGTCGCCCTGGCTGCGATTGCCGCCAACGCCGATCAGTTATGGTGAGAATCCAACAAACACCGGTAAACCCGGTGGGAGCTGTCGAGCCCCTGCGAGGCTGCGATGGCGTCGGCACTGCTTACATTGATGTTGGCTGATCCACCGCTATCGCAGCCTCGCAGGGGCTCGACAGCTCCCACCTTTGATTTTCACGAACGTTGACATTGCGCTCACTTAACTAACCGTTGATGCATCCACGTTGCGACGGTTACATCATCAAGGTAGCCCGCAATACCATGCCGATTGGCCATATGGTTACTCACGCCCTTGAAGTTCTCGATACCGGGTGTGATGTTCCAGCGGGTAGAGTCCAGTGGATACAACGCCACCGCATCGCCCGGATCATAGGCATTGAACCACTGCTGCACACCCGCAGGCATCGACAATGCAGGGGGGGTGAGCATTTCGCGCACGGTGTTCAGGCCCAGGGGCGAGCCCACCGTCACCAACCCCAGCACATTGGCGCGACGCCCAAGCTCCTGCAATGCCCGGTACGCAACAATCGACCCCAAGGAGTGTGCCACCACCACACAAGGCTCATCTGCAATGGCAGCCTTTACGATGGCGGTAATGCGATCCGACACGGCGGGGTAAGTCAGATAGAGATAGACATCGCGCGTGAACCGATCAAGAGCGGCTTCACCCAGGGCGGTACGCTGATCCACTGCACGTAACAGCGCCTGGACCCAGGGTGAACTGCCAAGGCCCTTCTCGGTGCTGTGCTCATCGAGAAACGCCTGGATCTGCGCGTCGGTCATGCCATTGGCGGTCGCGATGTCCTGCAAAAATCTGCCACGAAAATCATCCTGCGCCTGTTCATCGCCCCGCAGGCGCACCCCACGCGCCAGCGGGGTGCTGAGGGCGCGCGTCAGTTCATCCAGTTCATCGGCGTAAAACGCCATCGTCACAGACAGCCCTTCGGGGCGTGGAAGACCTGCCTCCCCCCAGCCGATATACAGCGAGTCCAGCCACAATTTTTCCAGGGTTTCCCGGGTGCTTCCCTGTTGGTCACGCCCGTGGATAAATACCAGCTTCACAGAAAATACCCCGAAAAATGTCGTTCCAGTATCGCCGAGCCCTTCTTGGAAAAGGTCGTCCACAGTGAAGGTTCAAGATGGCGTCCGGCCTCCAGGAGGAAAGAGGGCATCAATTGCTTCATCTCCCCCAGCAATGACCACCCCTGCGACAGCATTGGCACGCCGGGCAGGTAGTCCAAGATAACCTGCTCCCTCCGGCCGCCCGCCATGGCGAGCATGGCCACATCAAAAGGAATCAGCTGACGGTCGGCCTGCATAAAGCGGTAAATACTCCTGATGCCGTTCAAATCTCCCGCCTGGTGGTAGGCATAGGCCGCATAAATGCCCAAGGTCGGGTCCATGCGTTTGAGCAGGCGCAGATATCGGGCAGAGTCCCAAGCCAGCGTTGCCTGGGGCAAACGAAAGCTGCCCTGGCGCGCGGCTACGGCCACATAGGCGCGACGCATCTCCAGTTCCTCTCCCAGATATTCATAGTCGTTATGGGGGTCTCGCATGGCCGACGGGGTGTAGTTGATCGTGACGATGCGGCCGCCCTCAACAATCAATGTGCCAACAAAACCGGGCATGGCGGCCACCAAAGTGCTCGTACCGTTCTTAAAGCGCAGGTACAACGTGCGCGCCGCCTCGCCACGGATCTCAATGCTCGGCCCATCGATCCCGCGCCATGTCTTCTGGTCCCGCCCAATCTCGCAAATCAGAGCGATCTCGCCGCCAATCACGTGGAACCCTGTCTGCATACCCGTCTCACGGTTATCCATGGCTGCCACAAGGCGCCGCATCTCGGTATTCAATACCCGCTTGGGAAGAGGCTTGCCCCATCTGGGACGCATCAAATGCTCCTGACGCCACTCCAGGCTTCCCCGCGCAGCGGCAGGTTCAGTCAAGTCGGGTGGTGAGTGAGGTCCCTCTGCTGCAGCCCCCCCGGCACCATGCTCAATCGTGGCCAGAAACTTGGGCAACGCCGACTCCACCCGCGACTCCGGCCGTTGGGAAAGAGCGATGGAAACTCTTTGCGCTGCTTGGGGAATGGCGTGTGCCAGATGCTGTTTGAGTGGACGCGAAGCAACCACTTGCTGCGGCGCACCGCCCTCGGTCATCACAGTTTCGATAACCGTTTGAACGTCGCCGCGCAAAGCAGTGAGCATGCATTCGGTCAACAGCCCACAGTGACGCTCATTGGCATCATCCGCCGGTACCTCCAGCGCGGGGTCACCAGGCAACGCTGCATAAAACACATCCACTTCCGGGGCCGTGTTGTTAGAGCGATAAGCAGGAAATATCCGGTAGCCGTCGACCATGCTCACCTGAAGGGTTCCCGCCAGCGACCGGCATGCATCCGAAATGATCACAACGTGTTCGATACCACACTGA
This sequence comes from Pseudomonas sp. FP818, assembly GCF_030687335.1. Classification (NCBI taxonomy): domain Bacteria; kingdom Pseudomonadati; phylum Pseudomonadota; class Gammaproteobacteria; order Pseudomonadales; family Pseudomonadaceae; genus Pseudomonas; species Pseudomonas sp. FP818. The sequence continues at coordinate 3,768,826 of NZ_CP117427.1, forward strand.
CGCGCCAGGCTGATCGAGCCATTGACGTTGATGGCATGGTTGGGATTCCTGCCCACCTCGGACAATAGCCACAACTCACAATCCGGGGCTCTCAATACACCATGGCCGGAAAAGAACACCACCAGTTGAGAGTACGTCCTGCTCTCCACGATCTTACTGATCGCCTCGAATATCTCCTCAGGCCCCACGACCTTGCCGTCAGCATCGGAAAAAACAGTGGTCTCGAAACCTTGCTCCCTACCCCATTCCCCCACCTGCTCAGCCCCAGAGGCCGCGCCACGCAGTGCAGGGAAATGGCCGGCGCGGTCGACGCCGATTGCGATTAATGCTTTTTTCATAGGTCTCTCTCCATGATGACACTATGCCATCCAGCCCCTCGCAGCCTCAACTCACACCAACCGCTTAATCTGCTTATGCCGCCACACCAACCGGTAATACGCCGTCTGCAACCCCAGCATCACCAGGTAAGTCACCGGAAACGCCATCCACACCCCTTCCAGGCCAAAGCGTGCATTGAGCAGGTACGCCACCGGCAGTTCCACGCCCAGCACGCAGAAGATCGAGATCGCCACCGGCATCAACACCACGCCACTGGCGCGCATGATGCCGCCAATCACTGCCTGGAAGCCGAACACCAGAATGCTCCAGAGCATGATGTGCAGCAGGTGTTCGGCCTGGACCCGCGCCTGATCATCGGTGATGAACAGGCCCAGTAGCCAGTGGGACAAGGCGTAGCCCAGCACGATCAGGCCTCCGGTCAGGCACAGGTTGATCGCAAGCCCGGTGCGCAGGATCGGCCCGATGCGTTCCAGGCGCCCGGCGCCAATGGCCTGGGCGCCGAGGATCGAGGCGGTGATGGCGATCGACAGCGCCGGGAACTGCACATAGTTGACGATCTGCGTCACCGCGCCATACGCCGCCGTGGCCTGGGAGCCGTGGCCGTTGACCAGCGCCAGGATCACCAGCTCCGACAACGACAGCACCACCATCTGCAAGCCGGTGGGCAGGCCGATGCGCAGGACTTTGCCGAGGATCGCCCGGTCCAGGCGCAAGGCCGCCAATAATGCGCGGTCCGGCGCCATCACATGGTTTTTATGGCGCAGGCGCAGCACCAGAAACAGCATGGCCACGGCGTTGGCCACCAGGCCAGCATAGGCCGCGCTCTGGATGCCCATGGGCGCCAGCCCCAGCCAGCCGCGGATCAGGGCCGGGGTCAGCAACAGGCCGACCACCGTTGAAACCATCAGCGCCAGCAACGGCGACACCGTATCGCTCACGCCTCGCAGCAATTGGGTGTAGAGGATGAACACCAGCAGTAACGGCATGATCAGCATCATCACCTGGGCATAGCCGACGGCGTCGTCCAGCACATCCAGCGGCGTGCCCAGCGCGTGCATGGCCGGGCGGGCGAACAGGCTGCCGAGCACGGCGGCGAGAATCCCGATCAACGCCCCCAGGGTCAGGGTCGCGCCGGTGATGACCTTGACCAGTGCGGTTTCCCCCGCGCCCCAGGCCTGGCCGATCAGCACCGAGGCGCCCGCCCCCAGGCCAATCACCAGGGCGATAAAAAAGAACACGATGGGAAACATCCCCGACACCGCCGCCAGCGCCTGGGTGCCGAGCATCTGCCCGACATAAATGCCATTGAGGGTGCCGGAAAAACTCTGGAGGAAGTTGGACAGCACCATCGGCGCAAGAAAGAACAGGTACACCTGCCACAACGGGCGTTGCAAAGGGTTCTGCATGAAAAGCGGGGCCTCGGAATGACACAGCGACCGAGGGGTTATAGCGTATTGGATCCGATCATGCAGTGTTTTAAACCGCTACCCACCTATCCCAGCATTTCCCGAAGCCGGTACCACACCATGCCCAGCGCCAGTAACGGCGAGCGTAAAGCCTTGCCGCCGGGAAAGGTCATGTGCGGCACCCGGCTGAAGGTGTCCAGGCCCTGGCTGACACCTGCGTGGATCCCCTCGGCCAGCAGCCGTGCGCACCAGTGCGTGACGTTAAGCCCATGCCCGGAATAGCCCTGGGCGTAAAACACGTTGGGGTACTGCTGCAACCGCCCGACCTGGGGAAAGCGATTGGCGGTAATCCCGATCTTGCCGCCCCATTGGAAGTCGATGGCGGTGTTGGCCAGTTGCGGGAATACCTTGAGCATCTTCGGCCGCATGTACGCGGCGATATCGACCGGGTCACGTCCCGAATAATGACAGGCGCCACCGAACAACAGCCGACGGTCGGCGGAAAGCCGGTAGTAGTCCAGGCCGACTTTCTGGTCGCACAGCGCCAGGTTCTGCGGGATCAGTTCGTCGGCGAGCGCAGCCGGCAACGGTTCGGTGGCGATGATATAGCTGCCGGCCGGCAGCACCTTGCCACTCAGGCGCGGCTCCAGTTCGTCGAGGTGCGCATTGCACGCCAACACCAGGCTACCAGCCCGCACGCTGCCGCCGGCGCAGCGCACCTGCACGGTGTCGCCATGGATCAATTGCAGCACCGCGCTGTGCTCGAAAATCCGCACACCCAGCGCCTCGGCCACACGGGCCTCGCCCAATACCAGGTTCAGCGGATGCAAGTGGCCCGAGCCCATGTCCACCAGGCCCCCGGCGTACAGTTGAGAGCCGACCACCTGCGCCATATCCTGCGCCGCCACCAGGCGGGTTTCAGGCAGGTACCCCAGGGCCGCGAGGCTTTCCTGCTCCCCCTTGAACGCAGCAAATTGCGCCGGTGTATTGGCCAACTCGCAAAAGCCCCAGCGCAGGTCGCAGTCGATCCCATGCTCCCGGATGCGCTCACCGACCAACGCTACCGAGTCGATCCCGGCCCGTTGCAGGTAACGCACGCCCTCCTCGCCCACATGCCGGGCAAAACCCGAGACGTCATGGCCGATCCCCCGGATCAACTGCCCGCCATTGCGCCCGCTGGCGCCCCAGCCGATGCGCCGGGCTTCCAGGAGGATCACCGACAGGCCGCGCTGGGCCAGTTCAATCGCGGTGTTGACGCCGGTAAAGCCGCCGCCGATCACACACACATCGGCGCTCAGGTCCTCGGCCAGCGCCGCGCGCTGGGGCATGGCATTGGCCGACGCCAGGTAATAGGAACGGGCATGGTCTTGGGACTGATTCATCGGTTGGACTTCACTTTGCTCCAGGCCCGGGTCATCACACGCATGATGGCCGGGCTGGGGGTGGTGGAAATGTACAGTTTGTCGAGCACGTCCTGGGGCGGGTACACCTCGGGGTTATTCACCAGTTCCGGCGCCATGAAAGTCTTCGCCGCCAGGTTGGCGTTGGCGTAGCCGACATAGGTGCTGATCTTGGCGATGACTTCGGGGTCCAGCAGGTCGTTGATAAACGCGTGGGCCTGTTTCGGGTTGGTGGCGTCTGCGGGAATCGCCAGCAAGTCGAACCACAGGTTGCTGCCCTCCTTGGGAATTGCATAGGCGATGTTCACGCCATTCTTGGCTTCCTTGGCGCGGTTGGCGGCCTGGAACACATCGCCGGAGTAACCGAAGGCCACGCAGATATCGCCGTTGGCCAGGTCCGAGATGTATTTGGAGGAATGGAAATAGGTGATGTACGGACGCAGGGTCAGCAGCTTGGCCTCGGCCTTGGCATAATCGCCGACCGTCTCGCTGCGCGGGTCCATGCCCATATAGTTGAGGATCGCCGGGAATGCTTCATCTGCCGAATCGAGGAACGCCACCCCGCATTGCTGCAGTTTCTTCAGGTTCTCGGGCTCGAACATCACCGCCCACGAATCAATGTGGTCGATGCCCAGTACTTGCTTGACCTTGTCGACGTTATAGCCGATGCCATTGGTGCCCCACAGGTACGGCACCGCATGGGCATTGCCGGGATCGTTCTGCTCCAGCAGCTTGAGCAACTTGGGGTCCAGGTTCGGGTAGTTGGGCAGTTGCGCACGGTCCAATTCAAGGAACGCCCCGGCCTTTACCTGGCGCCCCAGGAAGTGATTGGACGGCACCACCACGTCATACCCGGTACGCCCCGCCAGCAGCTTGCCCTCCAGGGTTTCATTGGAGTCGAACACGTCGTAGACCACCTTGATTCCCGTCTTGGCCTGGAAGTCGGCCAGGGTGGTCTCGCCGATGTAGTCAGTCCAGTTGTAGACACTGACCGTCGGCGCGGCATGGCTGGCGCTGCTGAACACTGCGGCGAGGGCCAGTGGGAGGAGCTGTTTGACGAGACGCATATCGACACCTTTTTTTATGGTTGATGGTGGAGTCAGACACTCAGCAACAGGAACTCACGCTCCCAGGAGCTGATCACCCGCTTGAAATTCTCATGCTCGGGCGCGTTTCACCGCGACATACCCGCGCACGAACTTGTCCCCCAGGTACTGCTTGACCGTGTCGCAGGCCTCCATGCGCGCCAGGGCATCTTCGATGGTGATCGGCAGGCGCAGGGTTGCGCCGCTCATAGGCACGGCCTTCCACCGGAGCGCTCGGTTCGATCTTCTCGATCATCCCCAGGTAGCCGCACAACAGGCTGGCGGCGATGGCCAGGTAGGGGTTGGCATCGGCCCCAGGCAGACGGTTTTCGACGCGCATCGCGTCGGGGCTGGAGGTCGGCACGCGCAGGCCGACGGTGCGGTTTTCTTCGCCCCACTCCACGTTGACCGGGGCCGAGGTGTCGGGCAGGAAGCGGCGGAACGAGTTGACGTTGGGCGCAAACATCGGCAGCAGCATCGGGATGTATTTCTGCAAGCCGCCAATGTGCTGCAAGAACAGCGGGCTCATCTGCCCATCGGCGTCGACAAATACCGGCTTGCCGGTGGCGATCTCCACCACGCTCTGGTGCAGGTGCATGGCGCTGCCCGGCTCGTCGGCCACCGGCTTGGCCATAAAGGTCGCGGCCACATTGTGCTTGAGCGCCGCTTCGCGCAGGGTGCGTTTGAATACGGTGATCTGGTCGGCCAGGTCGAGGGCGTCGCCGTGGCGGAAGTTGATTTCCATCTGCGCCGGGCCGTCTTCATGGATCAGCGTGTCGAGGTCCAGGCCCTGGGCTTCGCACCAGTCATAGACATCTTCAAACAACGGGTCGAACTCGTTGGCCGCGTCGATGGAAAACGACTGGCGCCCGGTCTCGGCACGCCCGGACCGGCCCACCGGGGTTTTCAGCGGCAGGTCCGGGTCTTCGCAGCGCTGGGTCAGGTAAAACTCCATTTCCGGCGCGACAATCGGCTGCCAGCCCTGGTCGGTATACAGCTGCAGGACTTTTTTCAACACATTGCGCGGCGACAACTCAATGGGGTTGCCCTGCTTGTCGAAAGTGTCGTGGATCACAATGGCGGTGGGCTCGATGGCCCACGGCACCACGTAGGTGGCGTTGGCCACCGGGCGGCAGATCATGTCGATATCGGCCGGGTCCAGCAGGTCGTAGTAGATATCGTCGTCGACAAAATCCCCGGTTACCGTTTGCAGCAACACACTTTCCGGCAGGCGCATGCCGCGCTCATGCAGGAACTTGTTGGTGGGCGCAATCTTGCCGCGGGCAATGCCCGTCAGGTCGCTGATCACGCATTCGACTTCGGTAATCTTGTGTTCTTTCAGCCAGGTGGACAGCTGATCGAAAGGGGCATTCATAAAGACCTCGGCATGGGTTGGGTGCTGCGCCGACTTGTACTCCCGGCGCATTGAGGTCTATCTTGGGCCAGCCTTACCCAGGCATCTATCCACTTTGCACGACCCACAACGCACCAATAGAGTGCGCACGGATCACCCATGACACAGGCAACAGCTTTGCGCGTACAGGCCTTCACCACCGGTGATGTGGCCGCCCAATGCAGTGCGACACCCGGTTGGGTACAGCAGTACCAGCAGATGTCCCCGGGGCATTTTGCCGGGCAGATCCGCTACCTCGACCTGCAGGGGGTGCAGGTGTACGAAGAGTGCATGAACACCCGCGTCGAGCAGCACTTCAACGCGCCGCCAGGCGCCCTGGCGTTCTGTTTCGACGGCAGCGACAACGCGCTGTACCTGCTCAATGGCGAAAGCCGCAACACCTGGATCACCCCGGAAAACTACCGGGAAGTGGCCGTGGTGTTCGGCCCGCAGTTCGTGCAACGCCATGGCCTGGATGTGGCCAGACTCGAAGGCCTGTTCATGGCGCCGTTGACCTGCCAACAGAACGCGCTGTTCAGCCGCTGGCTCAGTGGCACCCTGACGCGCTTGTCCAGTGAGATCGACCCGATCAGCCGCGACGCCCTCACCCTGCAACTGCTCGACGATTGCCTGTTTATCCTCGACAACGCTTGCGTGTGCCTGGACCGCTACTCATTGCAGCGCCGCAGTGAAGAACGCCGGCTGATGGCGCGCATCGGCGCGTGGGCGGCGGATGCGCCGGATGAGACCGTCAACCTGCTGCAACTGGCGCAGATTGCCGGCGTGCCGTTGCGCCAGTTGCAACAGGGCTTCAAGACCTACACCGGGATGAGCCCGGCGCAGTGGTTGCGCCTGCGCCGGTTGAACGGCGCACGGCGCGAGTTGTTGAGCTGCGACCAGACCACGGTGGCCGAGGTGGCGATGAATTGGTCGTTCTGGCATCTGGGGCGGTTTTCCAATAGCTACCGCGCGTTGTTCAAGGAACTGCCCAGCGAAACCCTCAAGCGTCATGGTTGATACACGGTCAACCCTGTGGGAGCGGGCTTGCTCGCGAAAGCGGTGTGTCAGGCAATAAATGTCTGACTGACCCACCGTATTCGCGAGCAAGCCCGCTCCCACATTTGATTGCTATCAGGCTTGAGATTTGAGGAAGAGACTCAGCAACTGATTCACTTGCTCCGCCGCCTCCAACTGCACCATATGCCCCTGCCCCGGCAAGACCTCCACTTGGGCCTGCAACCCCTGGGCATGCCGTACCGGGATAATGGCGTCGTCACTGCCCCAGATCACCAGGCTCGGCTGCTGCCCCACCACCGAACGCAGATCAAGCATCTGTCGCCCGCCGTCGAACAGCTTGGCATTGAGTTGACGCAACGCCTGATCAACCCCCTCCAGGCGCTTGAACTTGAGCATGTCCTCCAGCATCTGCCGTGTGACCAGCGCCGGGTCGCTGAACAGTTGCACCAGCTGCGGCTTGAGCGCGTTGCGGTTATTGGCCTCGGTGAATCCCTGCAGGTAATCACCGTTGATATCCGCCCCCAGGCCGGCGCTGGCGATCAATACCAGGGAGGCGACCCGCTGCGGTGCCTGGCGCGCCACCGTCAGCGAAACCAATCCGCCCATGGAATGCCCGGCCAGGTGCACCCGGTCGAGCTTGAGGTGATCGAGCAAGGCCAGCACCGCCTGGCTCAATTCCTCGGCATCGCCACTGTGCAAGTGCTTGCCCGACTCGCCATGCCCCGGCAAGTCGAGGGCGATCACTCGGCGCTCGGCGGCCAGGGCCGGATGGTTGAACAGCCAGTTGTTCAAGTCGCCGCCAAACCCGTGGATCAGCACCAGCGGTAGGCCACCCTCGCCAAGGTCGAGGTAGCGCAGCAGGCGCCCGCCCAGCTCGACTTTCTGCGCACTCGGCCCCGACGCCTGCGCCTCGGCGCTGCTGGAGACAAAGCCGGCATTGAAGCTGTCGATCACGCCGTCGATTTCAGCCTCGGTGGCGTCACCCTCCACCACAATCCCCAGTAATGCCCCCACCGGTAAGGTCTCGTCGCTCTGCGCCAGCACTCGGCGTAACACCCCACTGAACGGCGCCTCGACACTGCTGGAGATCTTGTCGGTCTCCACGTCGAGCACTTCCTCGCCCTTCTCTACCCGGTCGCCCGGCTGCTTGAGCCAGACATCGACCCGGCCTTCAGTCATCGACAGCCCCCACTTGGGCATGGTCAAGGTATGGATCATGCCGCAGTCCTCTTGTCAGCGATCTTGCGCACCGCGGCCTCGATCTTCGCCGCGTCGGGGATGTACAGGTCTTCCAGGGCATCGGAAAACGGCACCGGCGTATGCGGCGCGGTGACCATCTCAATCGGCGCACGCAGGAAGGAAAACCCACGCTGGGCCACCAGGGCGCTGATATCCGTGGCAATCGAGCAGCGTGGGTTGGACTCGTCGATCACCACCAGGCGCCCGGTTTTTTCCACGCTTTCAAGGATGCTGTCTTCATCCAGCGGGCTGGTGGTGCGCAGGTCCAGCACTTCGCAGTCGATACCCTGGCGCGCCAGGTTGGCCGCAGCTTCCAGGGCCACATGCACCATGCGCCCGTAGGTCACCAGGGTCACGTCGTTGCCTTCGCGCACAAAGTTGGCCTCGCCGAAGGGCACGGTATACAGCTCCTCCGGTACTTCGCCTTGCAGGCTATAGAGCATCTTGTGCTCAAGGAAAATCACCGGGTCGTTGTCGCGGATCGCCTGGATCAGCATGCCCTTGGCGTCATAGGGCGTGGCCGGGCACACCACCTTCAGGCCGGGGATGTGCGTCCACATCGAGGTGAGCATCTGCGAATGCTGGGCCGCAGCGCGCAGGCCGGCGCCGTACATGGCGCGCACCACTAGGGGCGTGGTGGTCTTGCCACCGAACATGTAGCGAAACTTGGCGGCCTGGTTGAGCAACTGGTCGAGGCAGCAGCCGATAAAGTCGACGAACATCAACTCGCACACCGGGCGCATGCCCCGGGTGGCGGCGCCGACGGCCATGCCCACGTAACCGACTTCGGACAGCGGCGCATCCAGCACGCGGTCAGGGAACTCCGGGTACAGGCCCTTGGTGACGCCCAGCACGCCGCCCCAGGCATCCTGCTCGCCAGGGGCGCCGGTGCCGCCGGATACATCCTGGCCGATGATAAAGACGCTCTGGTCGCGGTGCATTTCCTGGGCCAGGGCTTCGTTGATTGCCTGCTGATAACTGATTTTACGAGCCATGAAATTCTCTCCGGGTCTTGTTGTTATGAGCGGTAGGCGACGTAGACATCGCTGAGCAGGTCGGCGGCCTGGGGCTTGGGATCGGACTTGGCCAGGCGCACGGCGTCGTCGATCAACTGCGCGACTTCGGCGTCGATGCGCTCGAACTGCGCCGCCTGCAACCAGCCTTCGGCACTGCAGCGCTGGCGAAACAGCGCCAGGCAATCCTGGGTTTCGCGCAGGTTTTTCACTTCATCGCGGCCGCGATAGGTTTGCGCATCGCCCTCAAAGTGGCCGTAGAAGCGGTGCAGCTTGACCTCGACCAGGGTCGGCCCCTCGCCCTGGCGCGCCCGCGCCACCGCCACGCCCAGCGCTGCGTGGACGGCAAAGAAATCATTGCCATCGACAATCACCCCCGGCATGCCAAAACCCACGGCGCGCTCGGCAATGTCCTTACACGCCACCGACCAGCCGGAACCGGTGGCTTCGGCATAACCATTGTTTTCGGCGACGAACAGGCACGGCAGTTTCATGATCGCGGCCAGGTTCATCGCCTCGAACACCGCGCCCTCGTTGGAACCGCCGTCGCCAAAAAACGCCACGGCCACGCCCTGGCTGCCCTTGAGCTTGGACGCCAGGGCCGCGCCGGCCGCCAGCGGCGCACCGGCGCCGACAATGCCGTTGGCGCCGAGCATGCCCTTCTCCTGGTCGGCAATGTGCATGGAGCCCCCCTTGCCACCGCATACCCCGGTTTTCTTGCCGTAGATCTCGGCCATCATGCCGAACACATCCACGCCCTTGGCGATGCAATGGCCGTGGCCACGGTGGTTGGAGGCGATGCAATCTTCATCGTTGAGGTGGGCCATGACCCCGGCGGCGCAGGCCTCCTGGCCGGCATACAGGTGCACGAACCCGGGGATCTCGCCGGTGGCGAATTCCACATGCAGGCGCTCTTCGAAATCACGGATGGTGCGCATCACGGTGTAGGCATGCAGCAGTTGATCGGTGGACAGGTGAGTGGACATCTTGTTGTTCTCCAGGTTGTCTCGACACACAAAAGGCTGGCTGTGGCCAGCTGCAACCTGTTCAGCACAGCCTGTGCCAAGGCCCGCTAAAACCTGGCAAAGCCTTGACCCAGAGCAGTGCCGTGCGGTTGTGCCGGTGCGGCATGCCACCGCACAATGAGACGGCGCATTGCAGCGTGCAGGTTGCGTCTCAGGCAGGATGAGACGCTGCGTCTCAAGGCGGGCAGTTGGTCAGGCCGCCCTTGTCCCCCTGCGCCCCTGGGCGCTTAATGGCGGGCATAACAACAAAGATCGAGAACCGGAGGCCTTATGCTCGCCGCGAACTCCAGAGAGCACGTCGACTGCGTCAGTCGCGTGGTCCGCAATGCCGAGCGCCTGCCCCAGGCGCCGGTGCCGTCGCTGATTTTCGATTCATGGCGCCGCTCCATGGAGCAGCACCACCTCGATCCCGGCTCGCTGCAGGGGCCACGGATCCTCACCGAGCCGCTGCTCAAGGAATGCCGCGAACGTGCCGAACTGTTCATGCGCATTGCCAGCGAGCAAGTCAGCCAGTTGCACCACCGCGTGCGCCACGCCGACTACTGCGTGATGCTCACCGATGCCCAGGGCCAGACCATCGACCACCGGGTAGACGCGGCCATCCGCAGCGACTGTCGCAAGGCCGGCCTGTACCTGGGCACTTGCTGGTCAGAGGCCGAAGAAGGCACCTGCGGCGTGGCCACGGTGCTGACCAGCCAGGCGGCGGTGACGGTGCACAAGCGCGATCACTTCCGCGCCGCCTTTATCAACCTGACCTGCTCCGCCGCGCCGATCTTCGACCCCCAGGGCAACCTGCTGGGGGTGATGGACGCCTCGGCACTGCAATCGCCGGATGACCGCCGCAGCCAGCACCTGGTGCGGCAGATGGTGGCGCAGAGCGCCCAGGCCATCGAAAACGCCTTCTTCATGCACAGCGCTGCGCGGCACTGGGTACTGCAGGCCCACAGCACCCCGGGTTATGTCGACAGCCAACCCGACCTGCTGCTGGCCTGGGACCAGGACGGACGCCTGCAAGCCTTGAACAGCAAGGCGCGCCAGGCACTGCGCCGGCGTTTTGGCCAGGTGCCGGTGCATATCGGCGAGGTGTTCGACCTCGATGCCCTACGCGCGGTGACCGATCAATCGGTCCAGCAACTGCAGTGGCGCGGCGAAGCCGGGGTGCTCCATGTGCGACTCAACACGCCGCAACGCCAACCGGCGCGGGTGGCGCCCAACCCCCAGGTCGACCCCCGGGTGGAAGAACACCTGCGCCTGGCGGTGCGCGTCAAGGACCGCAACCTGCCGGTGCTGGTGCAGGGTGAAACCGGGGCTGGCAAGGAAGTCTTTGCCCGCCAACTGCACGCCCGCAGCGCACGCCGCGACGCACCATTCGTGGCGGTGAACTGTGCGGCGATCCCGGAAAACCTGATCGAAAGCGAGCTGTTCGGCTACGTCGCCGGGGCCTTTACCGGCGCGTCCAGCAAGGGCATGACCGGGCTGTTGCAGCAGGCCCATGGCGGCACGCTGTTCCTCGATGAAATCGGCGATATGCCCCTGGCCCTGCAGACCCGCTTGCTGCGGGTGATGGCCGAAGGTGAAGTGGCGCCGCTGGGTGCGGCGAAAACCCGCGCGGTGGATATTCAGGTGATCTGCGCCAGCCACCGTGACCTGGCGAGCCTGGTCAGTGAGGGGCGTTTCCGTGAAGACCTGTACTTTCGCCTGGGCTGCGCCCGCGTCACCCTGCCGCCCCTGCGCGAGCGCACCGACAAACTGGCCTTGATCAACCGGCTGCTGGAGCAGGAAGCGCGCAGCAGCGGGGTCACGGTCGGCATCGGCCAGGCTGCGCTGGAGCGGCTGCTGGGCTACGCCTGGCCGGGTAATGTGCGGCAACTGCGCCATGTGCTGGCGTATGCCTGTGCGGTGTGTGACGGCGGCACGATCCAGTTGGCGGACTTGCCGCTGGAGGTGCGTGGTGAACGGCTGGAGGTCGAGCTCGAGCACAGTATGAGCCCGGAGCGGCAGGTGCTGCTGGATGCGCTGGTACGCCATCGCTGGAAGCCATTGCCGGCGGCGCAGGCGCTGGGGATTTCCCGCGCGACCCTGTATCGCCGGGTCAAGCAGCTGGGCATTGATATGCCCGGTAAACACCCCTGACACAATGCAATCCAAATGTGGGAGCGGGCTTGCTCGCGAAAGCGGTGTGTCAGGTAGCTTGCTTGTTACTGATACACCGCTTTCGCGAGCAAGCCTGCTCCCACATTTTTACCGAGTCGACTCTGGGGTTTAGCGGTAGACGAGGCCACCGTCGATCAGCGGCGCCTGGCCGGTCATGTAGTCCGAATCCGGGCCGGCCAGGTAGGCCACCAGGCCCGCCACATCCTCCGGTGTTTCTGCACGGCCCAGGGCAATGCCATCCACGTACTTCTTGTACGTTGCCCCCACTTGCGCGCCGGTAATCTCGGCCATGCGCTTGTCGATCTCGACCCACATATCGGTGCCCACCACGCCTGGGCAATAGGCATTCACCGTCACCCCGGCGCTTGCCAGTTCCTTGGCCGCTGCCTGAGTCAGGGCACGCACGGCAAACTTGGTCGCCGAATACACCCCCAGCAGTGCAAAGCCTTCGTGCCCGGCAATCGAGCAGGCATTGATGATCTTGCCATTCTGTTTGAGCGCCTTGAATTTATTGCCCGCCGCCTGGATGCCCCACAACACGCCCTGTACGTTGATGCCCAGGGTGCGTTCGACCTGTTCCGGGGTCACGTCCAGCAGCGAGTCAATCTGCGCCACCCCGGCGTTATTGACGATGATGTCAAAGCCGCCCAGGGTCTGGTGCGCATGCTCGACCGCCGCGACCACCTGCTCGCGCTTGGACACGTCGGCGGTAAACACCGAGGCCTTGCGCCCGAGTGCCACGACCTCGGCCGCCACGGCTTCGAGCTTGGCGCTATTGATGTCGACCAGGGCGATATCCGCCCCGTCCCGCGCCAGGCGCAGGGCAATGGCCCGGCCAATGCCCTGCCCGGCGCCGGTCACCAGTGCAACTTTTCCAGCGATACCCATGATGATCTCCTGCAACGATAAGCGAAGCCTTGTCTATCGCAGGTGCGGGGTCACGCTGTCGAGGCCCGGATGAATTGGCGCAGGGTTTGAGACGCAACGTCTCAAGCAGCCGGGCTGAGGCGAGTACTTGTAAAGACGCGCACTTATGCCTAGCTTATGCGCCCCGCCCCGCGCTTTAAGGCCTTGCCCCCATGCTTTTGCGTTTTCGCCCCGTCGTCACCTCACATTTGGCCCTCGGCCTGCTGCTCAGCGGCGGCACCGGCAACAGCCTGGCGGCTGAGCTGGAACTGCCGGCGCTGAACATCCAGGGCCAGGATGAGTCCGGTTATCGTGCGCAAAGCGCGTCGGTCGGCGGCTTCAATGAAGCACCGCTGCTCGACACCCCGGCCTCGATCACCGTGATCAACGCCGCGCTGATCAAGGACCAGCAGGCACGCCTGCTCAGTGAAGTGCTGCGCAACGACGCCTCGGTGGGCGAAAGCTACGCGCCGATTGGCTACTACGAAAATTTCGTGGTCCGGGGTTTTTCCCTGAATGCCGCCAGCAGCTACAAGATCAACGGGCGCACCATCACCGGCGAGCAGAATGTAGCCCTGGAAAACAAGCAGCGGGTGGAGTTGCTCAAGGGCCTGGCGGGCCTGCAAAGCGGGATTTCCGAGCCCAGCGGCGTGATCAACTACGTGACCAAACGCCCGGAAGACGTGCGCTCGGTCACGGTGTCCACCGATGATCGCGGCAGCGGCTATATCGCCACCGATGTCGGCGGCTGGTTTGGCAGCGAGCAGCAATTTGGCTTGCGCGCCAACGTCGCCCATGAAGACCTCAATTCCTATGTCGAACATGCCAATGGCCAGCGGGACTTTGTATCCCTGGCCTTCGACTGGAACATCAGCCCCGACGCCGTGCTGCAACTGGATGCCGAATACCAGGACAAACAACAGCGCTCGGTGCCCGGCTACCAGTTGCTCGGCGGCACCGAAGTGCCCCATGACGCCTCGCCGAAAAAACTGCTCGGCCACCAGAGCGGCTCCAAGCAGGTGGGGATCGACTCGCTGAACCTCAACGGCAAGTTCGAGTACCGCTTCAGTGACCAGTGGAAAGGCAGCGTCAGCGCGGCCCGCAGCAAGGTGGTGATTGATGACTACAGTTCGTTTGCCTGGGGTTGCTACGGCTCCCCCAGTTGCGCCGGCGTCAAAGTGCCGAACTACTTCAGCCCGGAAGGCAACTACGACATCGCTGACTACCGCAGCCCTGACGACACCCGGCGCAATGATGAAATCCAGGCGGCCATGACCGGCCTGTTCAGCACGGCCGGCCTGAGCCATGAACTGACCTTCGGCACCAGCGCCTTCCGCCGGGTGATCGACAAGCGCAAGTCGGTCAATGAATACGTCGGCAGCGGCAATATCAATCAGGACCCGGAAACCTTCCCGCCCACCGACAAGCCCCTGAACGACAGTCACCGGCGTCTCGACAGCCGCCAGTACGGGCTGTTCGTCACCGACCGCATCAGCTTCAACGAGCAATGGCAAACCGTGCTCGGTGGCCGCGAAGTGCGCCTGGATGAAAAATCCTTCGATCAACATGGCGTGCAGGAGCGTCACACCCAGCAGTACGAGTTCCTGCCCAACGCTGCGCTGATCTACAAGCCAGTGGAAAACATCTCGTTGTACACCAGCTACAGCAAGGGCCTGTCACTGGGCGGTGAGGCACCGTGGTATGCGAACAATGATGGGGAAATCCTTGCGCCGACCGTCTCCCGGCAGATCGAAGCCGGGGTGAAATACGACTGGCGCCGCATCAGCTTCGCCGCCGCGGTGTTCCAGACACGCCAGGCCTACCAGTACGCCAAGCCCGACAACGCCGGAGGCTTCACCTACGTGCAGCAGGGCCAGCAGAAAAACACCGGCCTGGAGCTGTCAGCCAATGGCTGGGCCACCGAGCGTCTGCAGATTGCGACCAGCGTGGCGGCGATTCGCGCCCGGGTGAGCGGCAGCGGCACGCCGCAATACGAAGGCCACCAGACGATCAACGTGCCCAAGCTGCGCGCCAGTGTATACGCCGACTACGCCCTGCCATGGGTCAACGGCCTGGCGGTACTCGGCGGCGTGCAATACAGCGCCAGCAAGAACGCCAACCGTACCGGCAATGTGGAAGTGGGGGATTATGCGCTGGTCAACATCGGCAGCCGCTACACCACCCAGGTCGACGGCTATGAAACGGTGTTCCGCCTGAGCGTCGACAACCTGTTCGACAAACGCTACTGGCGTGATGCGGGCGAATACATGGGCGATGACTACCTGTTCCAGGGTGCGCCATTGACAGCACGCCTGAGTGCTTCCATCAACTTCTGACCCCCGCCCCAATGTGAAACCTGGCTTATGTGGGAGCCAGCTCCCACATAAGCCAGCTCCCACAATGGCCAGCGCCTACCCTTGAATGTCTTTACTTAGGCATCTTGCGAAAGCCCACCGCCAGGCGGTTCCAACTGTTGATGGTGGCAATGGCCAGACTCAGGTCAACCTGTTCGGCGGCGCTGAACTCGGCATTGAGCAACGCATAGTCTTCGTCCGAGGCGTGGGTCTGGCTGATCAGCGTCAGGCTTTCGGCCCAGGCCAGGGCGGCGCGTTCGCGCGGGGTGAAGAACGGCGTTTCGCGCCAGGCCGACAGGGTGCACAAGCGGCGCTCGGTCTCGCCGCCCTTGCGGGCATCGGCAGTGTGCATATCCAGGCAGAAGGCGCAGCCGTTGATCTGGGAGACACGCAGGCGCACCAGCTCCAGCAGCGGCAGTTCAATGGACAGTTTGCCGACGGCGGCTTCCAGGGCGAGCATGGCTTTCATCGCATCGGGGGACGCGGTGTAGAAATCAATGCGAGCAGACATGGTGTTACTCCAGGACAGTGGGAATTGGCGCCCAGCTTAATCACCCCACTGCCTCGCACAAATAGCCAATCCTGACGAAGAACAGGTAGCCAATGCCAGGCGCTTCAGGCCCGGCGGCGCAGCCACTGTAAAAAGCCCTTTTTCACCGGCATGATCGGTGCGTCCTGGGTCAGGTGCTGGGCGGTGTGCAGGCGGAAATCCAGGAGGTTCTGCATGGCTTCACTGATATCGTGACGCGCATCCAGGCACGGCTTGAGGTATTCCTTTTCGATGCGGTAGAGGGTGCAGTAGGTCTTGGCCACAAAGTCCGCCGGCACGCTTTGCGCCCCCAGAATCCCGGCTTCGCCAATCACTTCTCCTGGCCCCATGCGCCCGGCTTCGAACGCGTGCCCGGCCTTGACCAGCATCACCGAAACCACCCCGGACTCGATGATAAACAGGTGATCGCTGACCTCCCCCCTCGGCAGGATCATCTCACCGGCGCGGAAGGTGTGCAGGGTCATGTTCTGGCTGAAGGTTTCCTTCTCTTCTTGGCGCAGGGTCGAGAAGATACTCGAGCTTTCCAGCAGTGCCCGTGCGGGTGTAGTGGCCGGCGAGGTCGGGCTTTCGGCGCTCGACAACAGGCTCACACCGGCCGCCTGCAAGTGCCGGTAGGCCAGGTCATAAAGCTGGTTGCGCACCTCGCGCTTGAGGGCCATGGCCGGCACGAAGCCGCTGATTTCATACTCCACGCCACCACCGGTAGAGGTTTTGAAGGCCACGCTCGGCGCCGGCTTGGCCAGCAATTGCCGGCAACCTTGCATGGCCCGTTCCAGGGCTTCCAATACTGTTTGCGGGCGCGCATGGGGGCTGACTTGCAGGCTCACCGCCAGGCCGAACATATCCGCCGGGCGTGAGAAATTGATGATCTTGGCCTTGGCCGCCAGTGAATTGGGGATCACCGCCATGCTGCCCTGGGAGGTTTGCAGGCGCGTGGCGCGCCAGTCGATATCCGTCACCCGGCCTTCGGTGCCGTCGATGGAGATCCAGTCATCCAGTTGGTAGGGCTTGGTGGTGTTGAGCACGATTCCGGAGAACACGTCGCTCAAGGTGCTTTGCAGCGCCAGGCCGACGATGATCGCCACCGCGCCGGAGGTGGCCAGTACGCCCTTGACCGGCAGGTCGAGCACGTAGGCCATGGCCGCGATGATCGCGATCAGGAAAATCACCGCGCCCATCAGGTCTTGCAGCAACCGCCCGGTGTGGCCGACCCGCTGCATCATCAGCGCGCCGAGCAACACCGTCAGGGTGCGCGCGGCAAACAACCACCAGGCGATCTGCAAGGCCGTGGCAGCCAGGTGCAGCGGGGTGTTGTCGGCATACGGCGCCAGTTGCATGGGGTTCATGCCGTCGTTGAACAGCACGGCGCTGAACACCGCGAAAATCCCCAGCCGCGCAATCAGCTTCCAGTTGCCGGGGCTGGCCGAAAACAGACGCCAGACGACGATATCGATAAGGATCAGCGCCAGGGCGCACAGCATCGGGTGATCGGAGAGAAAAGACAGCATCCAGGCGACTCCAGGGCGAATGCCCTGAAGATCGCATGAAATGCAGTTGGCGGGTATAGGGCGCCGCCAATCAGCGGGAGGCGCCGTGCATTTGGCCGAACTGGCCGGACTGGAAGTCGGCGAAGGCCTGGTGAATCTCTTGCTCGGTGTTCATCACAAACGGACCGTGACCGACGATGGGCTCGTCGATGGGCTCACCACTGAGCAGCAGCACCATGGCGTCGGCGTTGGACTCCAGGCTGAGCTGATCGCCCTCGCGCTCAAACAGCACCAGTTGCCCTTCGCGTGCCAGTTCCTGGCCGTTGACTTGCACGGTGCCTTTGAGCACCACCAGCGCGGTATTGCGCCCGGCATGCAGGTCCAGGGTCACGGCCTTGCCGCCCTTGAGGCGCAGGTCCCACACGTCAATCGGCGTGAAGGTGCGTGCCGGCCCGGTGCGGCCAGCGAACTCACCGGCAATCAGGCGCAGGCTGCCGGCACCGTTGGCCAGGGGCAACGACGGAATATCGCCGTCGAGAATGGTCTGGTAGCCGGCTTCGCTCATTTTGTCCTTGGCCGGCAGGTTGACCCACAGTTGCACCATTTCCAGGGCGCCGCCCCGTTTGGCGAAGGCTTCGGAATGGAACTCTTCATGCAGGATCCCTTTGGCCGCAGTCATCCACTGCACATCGCCCGGGCCGATGGTGCCGCCGGCACCCGTGGAATCGCGGTGCTCGACTTCGCCGTCGTAGACGATGGTCACGGTTTCAAAGCCGCGATGGGGATGCTGGCCCACGCCACGTCGCTGCGTGGTGGGGGTGAAATCCGCCGGGCCGGCGTGGTCCAGCAGCAGGAACGGGCTGATGTGCTTGCCCATGGTGTCGTAGGAAAACAGCGTACGAACCGGAAAACCGTCGCCGACCCAATGGCCGCGTGGGCTGGTGTAGATACCAATGATGTTTTTCATGATGGACCTCCAAAGTGCATCCACCTTAAATCCAATACCAATAAGGCACTAGACAGCGGATTTGGCTCGCATCGTTCCATGGATGGGACGACTTAACCGCGGCGCTTCGCAGTCATAGCCCATCCGGTTTCATTGGCGTGGGCGTTGAGACTACAGGCCACCCGCAAAACGCAAAGCAGGCATCTTAATCATCTACGCCCGAACAACCTGGACAACGCGATCCAAAGCAAAGGGTGGATTAAATTATATTTCGGTCGTAATATTTGGCCAAATATTACGTTTGTAATTTTTACTACGCCAACGCCACCAGGAGCCTGAAATGAGCCCACGCCCTCCTCTTCACCGCCTTTTTTCGCCCCTGGCGCTGTTAATCCTGCTCAGCGGTTGCAACAGCCAGGCCGACCCCACCGCCAACACCGCCCCACCGCGCCCGGTGCTGGCGGCCAACGTCGAAGCCGCTGCCAGCCAGCAGAATGCCTATACCGGGGTGGTGGCGGCACGCACCGAAAGCGACCTGGGTTTTCGAGTCAGTGGCAAGGTGATCGAACGCAAAGTCGATCCCGGCCAGCACGTTTCCCGGGGCGACATCCTGCTGGTCCTGGATATCGGCGACTTCGAGCTGGCACTGCGCTCGGCAAAAAACCGCGTCAATGCCGCCCAGGCGCAACTGCGTCAGCGCCGTGATGATGCCAATCGCTACCAACGCCTGGCCAGCACCGGCGCGGTGTCACGGCAGATTTTCGACCAGTCCGCGACTAACCTGCGGGTCGCCGAAGCAGAACTCGCCGCCGCCCAGTCGGACGCCAGCCAGATTGAAAACCGTCGCACCTACTCGGTGCTGCGGGCCGATGGCGACGGGGTGATCACCGATGTGCGGGTGGAGCGCGGGCAGGTGGTGGCCGAAGGGCAGATCGTCGCGCGCCTGGCCCACGACGGCGCGCGGGAAGCCATCATCCACCTGCCGGAAAACCAGCGTGACCGCGCCTCGCAAAAAGCCCTGGCCTTGCCGTTCGGTGCGCCGGACCAGGCGGTCACCGCGACATTACGTGAACTCTCGGCCAGCGCCGATCCCGTCACCCGCACCTACCGCGCGCGCTATGTGCTGCACGGCACGGTCGAGCGTGTCGCCCTCGGTTCCACCATCACCCTGCGCCTGCAAGGCAACGACCAACCGCCACACACCCGCGTGCCGATTGGCGCCTTGCAGGATACCGGCAACGGCAGCGGGGTCTGGCTGATTGGCGCGGATGACAAAGTCAGCTTCGCTGCGGTCACGGTGGCCAGCCTGGGCCAGGAAGAAGCCCTGCTTTCCAGCGGCGTCAGCCCCGGCCAACGGGTGGTCGCCCTCGGCGCGCACCTGCTGCATCAGGGTGACAGCGTGCGCGTGCTGCCCGCCCAGGCACAGCCCCTCAACCGCCGCCAGGAACCTTGAGCATGCATGGCCTGAATCTCTCGGCATTGGCGGTCAAGCACCGTGCCGTCACCCTGTTCCTGATCCTCGCAATCCTCGCTGCCGGGATTTTTTCCTTCGGTAAACTGGGGCGCGCCGAAGACCCGCTGTTCACCGTCAAAGTCATGACCATCACCGCCGCCTGGCCCGGCGCCACGGCCCAGGAGATGCAGGAGCAAGTGGCCGACCGCCTGGAAAAGCGCCTGCAGGAGCTGGACGACTACGACCGCGTCGAAACCATCGCCCAACCGGGGTTTGTGTCGATGCGCATGACCTTCCTCGAGTCCACGCGCCCCAATGAAATCCAGGACCTGTTCTACCAGACCCGCAAAAAACTCAGTGACGAAGCCGCCAAACTGCCCAAGGGCGTGATCGGGCCGTTCTTCAATGATGAATATTCCGATGTGTACTTCGCCCTATACGCCCTGGAAGCCGAACACCTGCCCCATCGCCAACAGGTGCAGATGGCCGAAGCAATGCGCCAGGACTTCCTCAGGCTGCCGGGGGTGAAGAAGGTCAATATCCTCGGCGAACAGGCGCAGCGGGTATTTGTCGAGTTCTCCTATGAGCGCCTGGCGACCCTGGGGATCAAGCCCGAGCAGATCTTCGCCGCCCTCGCCGCGCAAAACGCCGTGGCGCCGTCGGGGTTTGTCGAAACCGCCGGCGCCCGCGCTTATATCCGTATCGACGGCGCCGTTGACAGCCTGGCGCTGATCGAAAACGTGCCGCTGCCGGTGGACGGCAAAGTGCTGCGCATCGCCGATGTCGCCACCGTCAGCCGTGGCTATGAAGACCCGCCCAGCTACCGTATCCGCCACCAGGGCGACCCGGCCTTGATGCTGGGCATCATCATGGAAAAACACTGGAACGGCCTGGACCTGGACCAGAGCCTCAAGGCCCAGGAGGCTAAAATCCAGGCGGACCTGCCCCTGGGCGTCAACTTCGCAAAAGTCTCCGACCAGGCGAAAAACATCAGCCTGGCGGTGGATGAGTTCATGCTCAAATTCTTCGTCGCCCTGGCCGTGGTGATGGTCATCAGCCTGTTGGCCCTGGGTTTTCGCGTCGGTTTGGTAGTAGCGGCGGCGGTGCCGCTGACCTTGTCCATAGTGTTTGTGATCATGCTGCTGACCGGCCGCGAATTTGACCGCATCACCCTCGGCGCGCTGATCATTTCCCTGGGCCTGCTGGTGGACGACGCAATCATCGCCATTGAGATGATGGTGGTGAAACTCGAAGAAGGCTTCGACCGCATCCACGCCGCGACCTTTGCCTGGAGCGCCACTGCGGCGCCGATGCTGACCGGCACCCTGGTGACGATCATCGGCTTTCTGCCGGTGGGTTTTGCCCGTTCGGGTGCGGGCGAATATGCCGGCAATATCTTCTGGATCGTTGGCTTTGCCCTAATCGCTTCGTGGTTGGTGGCGGTGGTGTTTACCCCGTACCTGGGGGTCAAGCTGCTGCCCAATATCAAGCCGGTGCCCGGCGGCCACGACGCGATCTATGCCGGCCCCTGGTACCAGAAACTGCGCCACCTGGTGCAAACCTGCGTGCGCCGGCGCTGGCAGGTGACCGGGCTGGTGGTGTCGGCGTTTGTGCTGTGCGGGTTGGGTATGGGTGTGGTGAAGAAGCAGTTCTTCCCCAACTCCGACCGTTCCGAATTGATCCTGGAGGTGTATATGCCGCCGGGCAGTGCCTTCAAAAGCACCGAGGCGGTGGCGGCGCAGTTGGAAAAGGCGCTGCTGCAAGAGCCGCAGACGCGCATGGTCGACACCTATGTAGGCGGCGGTGCGCCACGGTTTTTCCTGTCGCTTAACCCTGAGTTGCCTGACCCGGCGTTCGCCAAACTGATCGTGCAAACCGCCGACGCCCATGCCCGCGATGCCTTGAAACGGCGCATGCGCGAGCGCATCGCCGACGGCGAATTCCCCGCCGCGCGGGTACGGGTCACGCAATTGCTGTTCGGCCCGCCGGTGCCCTTCCCGGTGGTGTTTCGCGTGTCCGGCCCCGACTTGAGCCTGTTGCGCAGCCTGTCCGAAGAGGTGCGCCAGGTGGTTGCCGCCAACCCTCTGACCAAGGACGCGTTCCTCGATTGGGGCGAACGCAGCAGCGCTTATCGCCTGGTGCTGGACCAGGATCGCCTGCGCCTGCTGGGCTTCACCCCCGACGAGGTGAAATCCCAACTCAACGCCCTGCTCAGCGGGAACCCGATCACCGAAGTACGCGAAGGCAACCGCACGGTGTCGGTGGTGGTCCGTGCCCAGGGCAGCCAGCGTGAAGACCTCGGCAACCTCGACAATATGACCCTGACCAACAGCGCCGGCGTGTCGCTGCCCCTGGCCCAGGTCGGGCATTTCCAGGCCGTGATGGAGGAACCTATCCTCAAGCGCCGCGACCGTACGACCACGGTTGAAGTGCGCGCCGACATCATCGACGGCGTGCAACCGCCCGACGTGGAGATGGCTGTCTACAAAGACCTGCAAGCGCTGATTGCACGATTGCCGGCCGGCTACCGCCTGGACATCGGCGGCCCGGTGGAAGAAAGCGCCAAGGCCAACGTGGCCCTGGCGGCACTGTTCCCGATCATGATCCTGCTGACCCTCACGGTGATCATGTTCCAGGTGCGCTCGTTCGGCGTGATGTTCATGGTCTTCGCCACCGCCCCGCTGGGCTTGATCGGCGCAGTGCCGACCTTGCTGCTGTTCAACCAACCGTTTGGCTTCAACGCGATCCTGGGGTTGATCGGGATTGGCGGGATCCTGATGCGCAACACCCTGATCTTCACCGACCAGATCCGCCAGAACCAGGAACAGGGCCTGGCCACCACCGAGGCGATTGTCGAAGCCACCGTACGCCGCGCACGGCCGGTGATACTGACTGCGCTGGCGGCGGCGTTGGCGTTTATTCCGCTGACCTTGTCGGTGTTCTGGTCGTCCCTGGCGTATGTGCTGATCGGCGGGGTGTTGGTGGGGACATTGTTGACGCTGCTGTTCTTGCCAGCGTTGTGCAGTTTGGTGCTGGGCCGGGACAAGGTGCGGGCGGCAATCTCCTAATGTGTCGGTTTGTGTGGGAGCGGGCTTGCCCGCGATGGCGGCGAATCAGTCAACCAAGATGCCGCCTGACACACCGCTATCGCGGGCAAGCCCGCTCCCACATCAACCCGGTGTCTACCGAGCGATTGATGGTGCTTTCAGATCAGCGCTTGGCCAGCTCCATAATCATCCGACTCAACAGATAAATCCGCGGCGCCACACTCTCCACCTCGGCGTACTCCTGCGCTGTATGGATATTGCCGCCGACAATCCCGAACCCGTCCAGCGTCGGGGTGCCGACGCCCGCCGACAGGCTGGCATCCGCCGCCCCGCCACTGCCTTCAATGGTCAGCTTGCGCCCAAGTTCGGCGTAGATGCCTTGGGCGATAGCCACCAACTTGTCAGACTCAGGCGTCTGCGGCATCGGCGGCAAACCCCGTTGCAGGCTAGTGGTGACCTGTGTTTCAGGAATCAGCTTATTGGCGGAAACCCGCGCCAGATCCTTCTCGATCCGATCAAACTCTTCCGGCAGCGCCGCCCGCACATCCGCCTTGGCCGTGGCCTGGTCGGGGATCACGTTGGTGCGATCGCCAGCCTTGAGCACGGTGAAGTTGATGGTGGTTTTTTTCTCGTCATCCCCAAGCTTGCCCAGTTGCAGGATCTGGTGGGCCGCCTCCATCGCCGCGTTACGCCCCAACTCCGGGGCAACCCCGGCGTGAGCGGCCTTGCCCTTGACCTCAACCACCGCTGTGGCACTGCCCTTGCGCCAGACCACCAGGCCATCGGCCGGACGACCGGGCTCCAGGTTCAAGGTGACATCGTGGGCCTTGGCGGTTTTGCGGATCAGTTCGGAGACGGCCTCGGAGCCGGTTTCTTCGCTGGCATCGAGCAGAAAGGTGATTTGCGCGTAGTCCGTGAAGTGCTGGTTTTTCAGCACTTTCAAGGCATAGATCCCGGCGACGATCCCGCCCTTGTCGTCCATCACCCCGGGGCCATAGGCACGGCCGTCCTTGATATGAAACGGCCGCTCGGCCGCCGAGCCTTCCTTGAACACCGTGTCCATATGCGCCATCAGCAGGATTTTCGCCTTGCCCGTGCCTTTGAGCGTGGCGATTACATGGCTGTTATTGGCTGCCGCGTCCGGCACCTGTTCGATGCTGAAACCCAGTTGTTTCAATTCATCGACGGCGATCTCGCGCACCTGGGTCAGGCCCGGCTCGTAGCCGGAACCCGAGTCGATATTCACCAGACGCTCCAACAGCTTCAAGGCCGGGGCCTTGTACTGCTCGGCATCGGCCTGGATCTGCGGGTGAGGCTGGGCGCTGAAAGCCGGCATGGCGATCCCCAGGGACAACCCCAGGGCAGCGGACAACAGCGTACGGGGGACGTTGAGAGTCATGAACAGATCCTTGTTTTTTATTGGAGAGGGTCTCTCACACCCTACCTGACAATGGCCACATTGTTCATCCGCAAACCGACAGGAGACTCTTCGTCAGGCCCCCCCGAAATATCCCACCCGACTGCCGGATAATCTCTACTTCCAAGCGTTAAAAACCGCTGCAAAGTCCCTCGCCTGATCACACAGCGCAAGGGACCGCCGATGTACTTTCCAATTGATGCCCCGGTCCTGGGGGCAACCTCTTGAATGCCGCCATTGGTTTTATGGTCCTGGCGGCCATGGACTTCAAAACGCGGGACGTCGAAGCGGTTCTCGCCGACTTCCGGCAATGCCTGAACACCTATGACGCCTGGGCCGAGAGTTTCTGGAGCTTTTCGGCGCTGGAGGTCGAGCAGGTCTTCAAGGTGGGCGATGAGGTGGCGCTGGTGGCGCCCATTGCGTCCAAAGCCCCCAGCAGCACCGTCGCGATGTGCAAGGCCAGTGGCTCGTTGACCCTGGTGCATATGTTCGAGAGCACACGTTTTGTGCCCATCGGCAACACCCCGGTGATGCTGCAAGCCATCCCCAAGAACGGTGGCCCGCTGGGCGACCCCCTTTACAAAACCATCGGCCCCAGCGGCATTCTCGAAGTCACCGACTGCACCCGCGACCAGCCGTATCGGATCACCTTCTACCCCAATGTTTCCAAAGCCCACGTCCAGGCGTTGTACGCGTCTTACCAGGCCATCATTGCGCCGCTGGAAAGCCAGTTGCGCAAAGACTGGAGCAGTACATTCGAACCTTTGTGGCAGGGCTACTCCGAAGCCAACTTTGTGCAGCGCTACCGCCTGCTGGACCAAGGCTATGCGCAGGGATTTGGCAACGCACTGCATGAGCTGTGGGACAACATCCAACAGCTGTATCAATGGCTAGCGGACCTCAAGCCCAACAGCGAAAAACTCCTGCACTACCTCTCCCAGGCCGAACTTGATGCCCTACTGGCGTTGAGCCAGGAAGCCATCGCCAATGGCCTGCTGATGCTCAGCGACGAGCCGCTGTTGTTTATCTACCTGTCGGCGCTGGTCAGCTGGATGCGCATGCTGCCGCCGCCGTACTTGAACGAACTGCTGGGGCAAATCACCGCCGAAGTGCTGATCAACCTGTTGCTGGTGTGGGTCACCGCCGGCATGGGCGTGACGGTGCGCCTGGGCGCGCAAGTGCTGGGCAAGATCAAGTCGGATCGGGTCCGCCAATGGCTCGAGCAGATGGCCCGGCCATTTGCGAAGACCGGCATGGAGCCCCATGCCGAGGCGCTCAGGCCGTTATTGCTGGGTAGCCCTGCAACGCCGATCAAGACGGTGCCCAGCGTGCCGCTGAAAGCCGGCGCAATGGAAGTAACCAATCCGGTGCCCCTGGTGCGGGAAAAATCCGCGCCCAAGACGGCCTTGGTCAAGCATGAGGCGGTCGACGACGCACCCTCCTCCGCGAAAAACCCCAACGGTGAGGCAAGCGCCAGCGCTGATAAAACCGCGACCCACGGTTGCCCGGTGTCCATGGTCACCGGCGAAGAACTGCTGACCCTGACCGATGGCGAACTGGATGGCGTGCTGCCATTTGCCTGGACACGCCTGTATCGCACCAGTGCCGTGGAGGTGGATTGCGGGTTGGGCTTTGGCTGGAGCCACTCGTTGGCGCAGCGGCTGGAGGTGGTCGGCGGGTCGGTGGTGTGGACGGACCATGAGAACCGCAGCACCACCTTTCCCCTGCCCTCCGTTGCCCGCCCGGCGATCAGCAATAGCCTGGCTGAAGCGGCGATTTATCTGGGGGCGACGCCGGATGAGCTGGTGCTGGCGCAGGGGGCACGCTTCTACCACTTTCACGACGGTGTGCTGACGGCGATCAGCGATGGGTATGACAACCGCCTGGGTATTTCCCGCGATGGCTTGGGGCGGATTCTGCGCCTGGATAACGGTGCCGGTCGCGCCTTGCTGTTGCGTTATGACCGCGGGCATATCGTGGCGCTGGACTACCAGGTGTTTCGCGTGGAAAGCGAATCGGATGACGCCTGGGTTACTGAGCAGAACGTTGTTTCCTACCGCTATGACGAACAGTGGCGACTGCTTGAGGCGATCAATGCCGTCGGCGAAAGCGAGCGCTATCAGTACGACAGCCTTGCGGTAATTACTGAGCGGCAGTTGGCCGGAGGGGCGAGTTTTTTCTGGGAGTGGGAACGGTCTGGCAAGGCGGCGCGCTGTGTGCGGCATTGGGCCAGTTTTGCGCAGATGGATACGCGCTATAGCTGGGACGACGGCCGCGTCACCCTGCTTAACGCCGATGGCAGCCAGGAAGTCTACGTGCATGACCCGCGGGCACGCCTGGTGCAGCGGGTTGATCCGGATGGCGGCGAGCATTTCAGGTCCTACGACGCACAGGGGCGGCTGACGGTTGAACAGGATCCCCTGGGCGCGATCACGGCCTATCAGTACGACGAGGCTGGGCGCTTGGTGGCGCTGTTTCCCGGGGATGACGAGCCCACGACCTACGAGTATGAGAATGGCTTCGTACGGGTTATGCGCCGGGGTGAGGCGGTCTGGAAGTACCAGCGTAATGATCAGGGCGCGATCACGCGCCAGACTGATCCAGCCGGCAATGTCACCGAGTACAGCTATGACAAGCGTGGCCAGCTTTTAGCGGTTTGGTACCCGGACCACAGCTGCCAGCGCCTGACGTGGAACGATCTTGGCCAGTTGATTGGGGAGCAACTGCCCAATGGCGGCGTGCGCCGTTATCGCTATGACGACCTGGGCCGGCAGATTGCCCGCGAGGATGAACATGGCGCCCTGACCCAGTATCACTGGGACGCGGTGGGTCGGCTGATCAAGGTGGTAATGCCGGGCGGCGCCACCCGCGAATTGAGCTACAACCCCTACGGAAAAATCACCGCCGAGCGCGATGAACTGGGGCGTGTGACCCGGTATGAATATGCCGATGGCTTGCACCTGATCAGTCGCCGGATCAACCCCGATGGCACGGCCCTGCGCTATCGCTACGACAACACTCGCCTGCTGCTGACCGAGATCGAAAACGAGGCAGGTGAGCGCTATCAACTGGAGTACCACGCCAACGGCCTGATCCAGCAGGAAACCGGCTTCGACGGCCAACGCACCGCCTACGTCTACGACCTCAACGGCCACCTGCAGGAAAAAACCGAGTTTGGCGACGATGACCGTCAGTTGGTTACCACCTACCAGCGCGATAACACCGGCCGCCTCGTCCGAAAAAACCTGCCCGATGGCAGCACGGTGGATTACACCTACGACCGCCTCGGCAATCTGCTTAGCGTCGACGACGGCCACTGGCCGCTGCAGTACGAATACGACGCGCAAAGCCGCCTGACCGCCGAGCACCAAGGCTGGGGCACCCTGCGTTATGGCTACGACCACTGCGGCCAACTCGAAACCCTGCGCCTGCCAGACAACAACCGCCTGACCTTCAACCACGACAAGGGCGGCCACCTTGCCACTGTCGACCTGAATGGCCGGACACTCAGCTCGCACCTGTTCAAAGCAGGCCGCGAACACCAGCGCCAGCAGGGCCAACTGCTGAGCCACTACCACTACGACGACCAGGGCCGCCTGGCCCAACACGAACACCGCCACGGCCTTCGCCGCTACACCTACGACAACAGCGGCAACCTCACCCGCCTGCTCGACACCCGCAAGGGCCAGCACGACTACCACTACGACCCCCTCGACCGCCTGACCCGCGCCGACCATTCCCAGGATCCCACCGAACGCTTCGCCCACGACCCGGCGAACAACCTGCTGATGCAAGACCGCCCAGGCCCCGGCATCGTCGTCGGCAACCGCCTGTTACTGCAAGGCGACCGGCATTACGACTACGACGCCTTCGGAAACCTCATACGCGAACGCCGTGGCCGCGCGCAGCAGTTAGTCACCGAATACCGCTACGACTGCCAGCACCGCCTGATCGGCGTGACGCAACCGGACGGCAGCCAGGCCAGTTATCGCTATGACCCATTTGGGCGGCGCATCAGCAAAACCGTGGCGGGCAAAACCACTGAGTTTTTCTGGCAAGGCGACAAAGTCATCGCCGAGCACACGGCGGGGCAGCATCGCAGCTATCTCTACGAGCCTGATAGCTTCAGGCCGCTGGCCTTGCTGGAAGGGTTTGGTCCGGCCAATACCCAGGCGTTCCACTACCAACTGGACCACCTGGGTACGCCCCAGGAGCTAACGAACACGGACGGCAAAATCGTCTGGTCAGCCCATTACCAAGCCTACGGAAAAATCACCCGGCTGGACGTGAGCACCGTCGATAACCCGCTGCGTTTTCAGGGGCAGTATTTCGACCGGGAAAGCGGGCTGCACTACAACCGGCATCGCTACTACAATCCGGATAACGGACGCTACCTGACGCCCGACCCGATGAAGTTGGCGGGTGGGGTGAACGGGTATTTGTATGTGCCCAATCCTACGGGGTGGGTGGATCCGTTGGGGTTGAATGCGTGTCCGGGCGAAAAAAAATGTGAGCCCGGATCTGAAGTCCAAAACCCGTCCGCCGATACGAAGACCGACGAGAGCGCTCCTTCCCTTCCAGCCCCCGCAACGAAAAAGCAATATCTTTACCGGGGAGACTCCAGGCATCCACGTAAAATCTTCAAAGAGGGGTTTAAGAGCAGAGGAAAAAGCACGGACCTACTCTTGCACTCGAGAGACAATATGGATCCACCAAGCAATTTTGTACCCACCTCGACTTCAAGGGACGTAGGTATAATATTTGCAACACGTTACGGATTAGAAGATGGCTTTTTGTACACTTTAAAAAAGATACCCGGCCGAGACGTCAACAAAGAACTAGGAATACTATCCGACTACAAAAGGGAAAAAGAAATAGCCATCCCCGACCGTATTCATCGAAAAGACATATTAGGTGCAACCCCAATAAACGAAGATGGCACATCCGCAAACTACAGCCTAATAAACCCTTATAGAAAGTAAATCATGAAAAATATAGAAATAAGCATACTCAATCGAGGCAACATTGAAAAAGCAAAAATAGAATACGATCGAAACACATGTGCGCTTTTTATAAGCTTTTCCGACCAAACAAAAAAAACGTACTCCGGACTGGATGTTTTTCGCTCATTTGGTTTGTTGCGAAAGGAATTTAGCGAAGTAAAATTTTTGTGCAAAGGCTCAAAAATCAATGTTTTCCCTTCTGCTATGTCATCTTCGATGTCTAGTGGCCTCGTAGCCTATGAAATGAAGTTAGGTGAGCCTGAACCAGAGATGGTGCGTATATTCGATTACGAAGAACATGACCTGACTAACGATATCGAGGAACAAATTGAATTTCGCGTGCGCTGGGGAGACTCGCTAAGATAATCAGAACAGATCTATTTAGGAGTCCAAAATATTACAAAAAACCAACTAATAACCACTATTGATGCTCATTGATAAAGTCGATATGCCCTTACCGGGGAGGGTGATGGATTTAACACCGCAGCAACTGAGGCAAACACGATCCCTGTGGCGAGCGGACTTCCCACAAAAAAGCAGTACCAAGATTCCCCAAGGCCCTTCAAACCGACCGCACCCACCCTCCCTGCATCGACCGCACCCGATTGCGCCCGCCGCTTTTGGCCTCATACAACGCCTGGTCGGCGTCATTCAGCCAACTGGTCGCGTCGTCGTGGGAGGCTTGGTACGGTGCCAGGCCGATGCTCAGGCTGGCGCGCAGGGTGGGGTCCTGGGCGTATCCCAGGGAGCTGAAGCGGTCGCGCAGGGCGTCCATTACTTCGGTGGCGTGGCCCAGGGGCATGTCCGGCAGGATCACGCAAAATTCATCGCCGCCGTAACGCCCGGCCAGGTCAGTGGCGCGCAGGTTCTGACGCAGGATCTTGCTCAACTGGCGTAGCACGATATCGCCGGTGACGTGGCCGTAGGTGTCGTTGATGGTCTTGAAATGGTCGATATCAATCAACGCAATGGCGGCCCCCTGCTGGCCGCCCCGGCAGCGGGCGAATTCGATTTCCAGCTGGTCTTTCCACGCGCCGTGGTTAAGCAACCCGGACAGGCTGTCGGTGCGGCTCAGGGCCAGGAGTTCGCGTTTATGCCGGGCCAGGGTGATGGCCTGGCGATAACAGATCCAGCCCAGGACCAGCGGATAGAGCATCAGGATCGGCAAGCAGGCGTAGAGTTGGGCGGGCGTGGTCAGGGCGATATAGGCCGGGGCGAACAGCAGCAGCGCCACCCCGATGCCCAGTGCTTGGGCCACCCACCCCATCACCATAAATCGGAGGCCACCGATGGCGACGTTGTTCATGGTCATCATCGACAGGGTGGTGACGCTGGGCAGCGGGTTGAAGTGCATGGCAGCGACCCAGAAGCCGCCACAAAACGAGTCCACCAACAGGTGGCGGCGCTCGGCGCGCAGGGAGTTTTCGGCGCGGCGCGCCATTTGGTAGGCCAGGTGCGGCCAGGCGAAGGCGTTGATCAGCATCCAGGCCCAGACCCAGCCAGGCGGGTCCAGTGGGTACATGCCGGCCGATACACAGACAAAGCCGAGCGTCAGCCCCAGGGTCCGAGATTTGTACAGGCGTTTGGCGAGCGGAAGTCCTTTTCCTCCTGCGGCTGACATGATCTGGCTGATCCTGGATGAATGCTGAAAGTCTATCAGGGCAAAGGCAAATAGCCAGTACCGCTCAGACAGTTACTGCAGACGCCAATCGCCTTGCCAAACCCTTGACGCCAGCGGACTAGCTGGAGAAACCCCGGGCCAACAACATCGCCACCGCCAGCAGCAATACTGCCGTGACCTTCTGCAACAGCACGCGTTTGCGCGGCGACTCGAGCACATGCTTGATGCGTTGGCCGAAGTAGCAATACAGGCAGCCGCTGGCGAATTGCAGGATCAGGAATGTCAGGCCGAGGATGGCGATGTCACCGGCGGCGCTGTCCTGCCCGACGGCGGCAAACTGCGGGAACACGGCGCTGAACAGGATGATTGCCTTGGGGTTGGACAGGCCGGTCAGCAAGCCCTTGCCGAACAGGCCGCGGGGCGTCTCCGGCCCGTGCCCGGCGGCGGTGATCTGCACGCCGCTGCTGGTCCACTGCTTGTAGGCCAGGTACAAAATATAGGCCACGCCCACCAGTTGGATGCCCTGGGTAATCAGCGGGTAGCCCTTGATCAGCTCGGAAAAGCCCACGGCAAAGACCAGGATCGAAATCAGGTACGACACGCTGGCGCCGAACTGGGCCGGCAAGGAGTGCCGCAGGCCGTCCTTGAGACCCAGGCTCAGCAGCAGCAAGGTCATCGGGCCGGGGCTGAACGCCAGGGTGCTGCACAACACCAGGAAATACAGAAAGGAAGACAGCGTAAGGGCGGTGACCATGGTGGGTAATTTCGCGGCGGGGAGGAATGTTGCGCAGTCTAGGGCGCGAATTCCGTGTCGGGCAGGTAAACTCGGCGGTTATTCACGCAGGCTTTACCGGCAAAGTGACCGGCAAACTTCAGGACGTCGCGATGGCCCTTCCGCAGATCCACTTTCATGAGCACGCCCCCAAGGTCCAGCAGATCGTCGAGGCATTCGCCCGTGCCATCGAACAAGGCGAATTGGCCGCTGGCAGCAAACTGCCGTCGGTGCGTGAGCTGGGAGCGCAGTTTGGTGTCGGAAAATTCACCATCAATGAAGCCCTGGACCGTCTGCGCGGCCAACATCTGCTGACCTCGCGCCAAGGCCGTGGGCACTTTGTGGCCCAGCGCCAGACGCAGCCGTCGTCGAGCAACTGGGTGGACCTGCTGCCCCAGGATTTGCTCAGTGTGCTGCGCCGCCCCATGCTGACCGGCCAGGGCGAACTACGCCCCGGTGGCGGGCATCTGCCCGAAGACTGGCTCGACTCCGAGGCCATGCGCCAGGCCCTGCGCAGTGTGGTGCGGGCCCCTTCCCTGCGGGTTGCCGGCATGGGCACGCCAGCGGGTTTCCTGCCCCTGCGCCAGGCCCTGCAACAAAAACTGCAGGGCGATGGCCTGGCAGTGCCGGTGGAACAGATCATCACCACGCCCAGCACCCTGCAAGGCCTGGACATGTTGATGCGCCTGCTGGCGCGCCCCGGTGACACAGTGCTGCTGGATGCGCCGTGCTATTTCAACTTCCACGCCAACCTGGCACTGCACGGGGTCAAGGTGCTGACACTACCGCGCGGCCCGGACGGGCTCGACCTGGCGGCCCTGGAGCAGTTGCTCGCCGAGGCCCGGCCCAGCCTGTATGTGACCACCAGCATCCTGCACAACCCCACCGGCCATTCCTTCAGTGCAGCCCAGGCCTTTGGCTTGCTGCAACTGATGCGTCAGTATCACTGCCATATCATCGAAGACGACCTCTACGGCGACCTGCACCCCAACCCGCCGCCCCGCCTGGCAGCACTTGCCGGGTTGGAGCAGGTGACCTACCTGTCGGGCTTCTCGAAAACCCTCAGCGCCAATACCCGGATGAGCTATGTGGTGGCCGCACCGCAACTGGCGGCCAACCTGACCAATATGAAGTTGATGAGCGGCGGCGTGACCTCGGAGCTGTTCGAGCAACTGGTCTACCGCCTGCTCAGCGAGGGCAGCTATGCGCGGCACCGCAAGCGCATGGTCCAGCGCCTACTGGAAGCCGGTGCGCGGGTGGAACAGTGGTTGCGCCGCTGTGGCTGTGAGCTGCCCATGGGGTATGAGGCCGGGATGTTTCTCTGGGCGCGTCTGCCGGCCGGGGTTAACGCTGAACAATTGGCCGAGGCCGGGCTCAAGCGCGGCATGGTGTTGGCGCCGGGGGCGTTGTTTGGGTATGAGTCGGGGATGGGCGAGTTTATGCGTTTCAATGTGGCGCACTGTGACGATCCACGGGTCCGGCAAGCGATCGAGCCATTGTTGCGCTGATCCAGTGTGGGAGCGGGCTTGCTCGCGAAGACGTCGGCCCAGCAAACATTGATGTTGACTGACCTACTGCTTTCGCGAGCAAGCCCGCTCCCACAGGGGATCTGCGCTTAACTGACGGGCATTAGGGCTTGCCGGCTCCCACAGTCGTGACAATTGAGTGCACACAAAAACGCAACACTGCACCGCTTCGAATGTGATGGTCGCTGCCCCCCAGGGTTTATATAGTCGGGTCCAACAGCCACCCGCCATGAGCCCCAGGGCCCATCACCAGGAAGCGCTCAATGACCGACCTTCACGACCTCACGGCCGCGCAATTGCTGGCGCATTTCGCCAGTCGCCAGCTCTCCCCCATCGACTACTACGATCACCTGCTGGGCCATATCGACCGCTGGGAGCCGCAGATCCGCGCCCTGTATGCCTTCGATCCCGAGCAGGTGCGCCGGGAAGCCCAGGCCTCCACCGAGCGCTGGAACAAAGGCCAGCCCAATGGGGTGCTCGATGGCGTGCCCGTGACCATCAAGGAATTGGTGGCTACCGAAGGCACACCGATCCCCCTCGGCAGCGCCGCCACCCGCCTGACCCCGGCCCTCAGGGACGCCCCGCCCGCCGCGCGGATGCGGGAAGCCGGGGCGATTGTGCTGGCCAAGACCACTGTCCCGGATTTCGGCATGCTCTCCTCCGGCCTGTCGAGCTTCCATGGCATCACCCGCAACCCGTGGAACACTGCCAACAACACCGGCGGTTCCAGCTCGGGGGCTGCCGCTGCGGCCGCCGCCGGTTACGGGCCACTGCATATCGGCACCGACATCGGCGGCTCGGTGCGTTTGCCCGCCGCCTGGTGCGGCCTGGTGGGGTTCAAGCCAACTCTGGGGCGTATCCCGATTGACCCGTACTACACCGGGCGCACCGCCGGGCCCATGACCCGTACGGTGGACGACTGCGTGCTGATGATGCAGCACCTGGCCCGCCCCGATGCCCGCGACGCCACCAGCCTGCCGCCGCTCACCAGCGAGTGGAGCAACCAGCCGCTGTCGGTCAAGGGCCTGCGCGTCGGCCTGATGCTGGAACCCGGCGCCGGCCTGCAACCGGAAGGTTTCGTGTGTGAGGCGGTGGAACACGCCGCGCGCCTGTTCGAAGCCCATGGCGCCAAGGTCACGCTGATCCCCCCGATCATGGACCGCGCCCAGCTCGACGGCCTCGACCAATTCTGGCGCGCCCGGCAATGGGGCGACCTGTCGGCGTTGAGCAGCGAGCAATTCGATAAGGTCTTGCCGTACATCCGCGACTGGGCCGCGCCCGGTGCCGACATCAGCGGCGTGCAGGCGGTGCAGGGGTTCAACCAGACCTTCGAGATGCGCCGCCGCGCCGCCCAGGCCTTCAGCGACCTGGACCTGATCCTGTCGCCCACCAACCAGGTCAACGCGTTCCCCGCCGAATGGCCGTCACCGAGCAATGACCCGCAATTACCGTTCGAACACATCGTGTTCACCGTGCCCTGGAACATGGGCGAGCAACCGGCGCTGTCGATCAACTGTGGTTTCGCCGCCGATGGCATGCCCATCGGCCTGCAGATGATCGCACCGCGTTTTGCCGATATCTGGCTGCTGCAAATCGCAAAAACCTATGAGAGCTGGCGTGGCGCAATCCACCAATGGCCGAACCCGAACTGACCTTGACGCTGTAACTGAACTGCCCACCCACACGCCCGTTCCCTGGCCACAAGGCCGGGGTCTGGACGACCTATAACTAAAATCGAGGGGCTGGTATGCACACTGAACAATTGACTCGCGAGGGTCCCGAGCACACACCCGAAACGCCATCGCCGGACGCCGGTCGCAAGAGCATCTTCGCTGTGGTGTTGGGTAATGCCGTGGAGTTTTTCGACTTTGGGGTCTATGCGACCTTCGCGGTGATGATCGGCCATACGTTTTTCCCGTCCGACAGCGCCTTCGTCAGCTTGATGCTCTCGGTCACAGCCTTTGGCATCGGCTTTATCGTACGGCCCCTGGGCGCGGTGCTGATTGGCGCCTACGCCGACCGCGTGGGGCGCAAGCCGGCGATGTTGTTGACCCTGGTGATGATGGCGGTGGGCACCGGCAGTATTGCGATATTGCCCGGCTACGAGACCATCGGGATTGCCGCGCCGATCCTGCTGGTGGTCACCCGCATGATTCAGGGCCTGGCCTGGGGCGGTGAAGCCGGCCCCGCCACCACCTATATCCTGGAAGCCGCGCCGCCGCACAAACGCGGCACCTATGCCTGCTGGCAAGTGGTCGCCCAGGGCGTCGCCGCCATGGCCGCCGGGCTGGTGGGTTACACCCTGACCAAAGTCATGTCCCCCGAAGACCTCAACAGCTGGGGCTGGCGCGTGCCGTTCGTGTTTGGCCTGCTGGTGTTGCCGATTGGTATCTATATCCGCCGCAACCTGGCCGAGACCTTCCACGGCCAGGGCGAAACCACCAGCACCGGCGACCTGGTGCGCGAAGTCTGCGGCAAGCATCGACGCGCGCTGGTCCTGGGCCTGCTGATCCTTTCGGGCAGCACCATCACCCAGTACTTCCTCAACTACATGACCACCTTTGCCCTGACTGAGCTGAAGCTGCCCACCAGTATTTCCATGCTCTCAACCCTGGTGGCCGGTGCGGCCATGGCGGTGTGCGCAGTGGCTGGCGGCATGTTGTGCGACCGTTTCGGGCGCCGGGTGATCCTGATGACGCCCCGGGTGGTGCTGTTGCTGATCCTGTTCCCGGCCTTGCAATTGATGACCGAACACCCCAGCCCGTCGACCTTCCTCCTGACCCTGGCGCTGCTGTCCGGCCTGCATGGCATGAGCGGCG
The DNA here is from genome assembly GCF_030687335.1 of Pseudomonas sp. FP818. Taxonomy (NCBI): domain Bacteria; kingdom Pseudomonadati; phylum Pseudomonadota; class Gammaproteobacteria; order Pseudomonadales; family Pseudomonadaceae; genus Pseudomonas; species Pseudomonas sp. FP818. The sequence continues at coordinate 3,804,798 of NZ_CP117427.1, forward strand.
CGGCGTTGATCGTGTTGCTGGTGGAAAGCTTCCCCAAATCCGTGCGTTCCACCGGTTTCTCCATCGTCTACGCCTTCGGTGTGGCGGCGTTTGGCGGCACCGCACAGATCATCATCACCTGGCTGATCGGCACCACGGGCGACCCGATGTCACCGGTGTGGTACCTGCTGATCGCCAACCTGGTGTGCCTCACCGCCGCCTGGTTCGCCAAGGAAACCCGGCCTGTGCTGCCCGGCACCCCGGCCCGCGAAACCCGGCTCAGAGAAGCCCCGGTTCGCTGATCGCTTTATCCCTACTGTGGCAAGACCACTTGCCACAGGTACTGTGCCCGGCCTCAGCGGTCGCCTTACTCTTCTTTGTGTGGGGATTCACCATGTATCCACGTCTTTTCCTGGCCGCCGCCCTGGCGTCCGGTACCCAGGCTTTTGCTCAAGAAAACGCCCAGGCCAGCGCCCCCGGCTTTATCGACGGCAGCAGCCTGGACCTGAACCTGCGTCACTACTACTCCAACCAGCACACCCAGCGCAGCACCTACCTGAGCATCCAGAAACCCGCCGGCATCGAACGCACCCGCGTGCGTGAAACCTGGGTGCAGACCGCCATGCTCAAGTACAGCTCCGGCTACACCCAGGGCGTGATTGGCGTGGGGGTCGATATCGGCGTATTCAGCGCGGTCAACCTGCAGCGCGGGCATGGCAAGGTGGCCAATGGCGGTGACCGCGTGCTGGTGGACAGCGACGGCGATGCGATCCCGACCTGGAGCCGGCTGGGGGTGGGCGATGTGCGGTTTCGCCTGTCCAACACCGAGCTCAAGGCCGGGCGTTTGATGACCGATAACCCGATCCTGCGCTACAAGGACAACCGCGCCCTGCCCTCCAGCTTCCAGGGCGTGGGCCTGTACAGCAACGAACGGGACTGGCTGTCGGTGCAGGGCGGCAGCTTCGACCGGGCCATCCCGCGCACCGGCACCGGCGCCGAACGCCTGACCACCACCTTTGGCAACCGCGCCTACAGCGGCGCGCGCATCAGCTACCTGGGGGCCACGCTCAAGCCGGGCTACGGCCTGGAAGCCAGCCTCTACGGCTCGCGCTTCCAGGACATGTGGGACCAGTACTACCTGGGGCTGACCCACCGTATCGGCGACAAAAACGCGGTGGCGCTCAAGACCGCCCTGCACTACTACCACACCCAGGATTCCGGCCAGCAGCGCCTGGGTTATATCGACAACGACGCCGCCAGCCTGGCCGTGACCGCCAACCACCAGGCCCACAGCCTGACCCTGGCCTGGCAACAGGTGTTCGGCAACGAGTACTTCGACTATGTGTGGGAGTCCACCGGCAACTACATGGCCAACTCGCTGTACTCGGACTACAACGGCCCCAACGAAAAATCCTGGCAACTGCGCTACGACCTCGACCTGGCCGCCTACGGCGTGCCCGGCCTGACCGCCAGCCTGTGGCACGCCAAGGGTTGGGGCATCGACGGCACACACTACGAGGGGGATCGCAACGGCCACAACACCGGCTATAACGTGCGCGGCCTGGATAACGCCAAGCACAATGAAAACGGCTTGATGCTGGCCTACGTGGTGCAATCGGGGAAATTGAAGAACACCGTACTGCGCACCATCGTCTACAACCACCGCGCCAGCGGCGGTCAAATTGACGGCAGCTACGACGAGTTCCGGATCGTCGGCAACTTCCCCATCAACCTGTTCTGACACCCGCCCGTCGGCACCAGTCAATGCCGACGGGTAATATTCAGAATTCTTACACCCTGCATGAGACTGCTCCGGCATTGGCTCGCCGCCGCGCTTGGTAAAAAGCCTGTCCCCTACGGACGGTTACCCAGGAACGCGGATGAAACCTTTGAAAGCAGCAGCGCTTTGCATCATCAGTGGATGGTTAATGCTCTTGAGTTCCCCTGGCCATGCCGCACCGCCGGGTATCGAGTGGCTGGTGGATTGCCCGCGCCTGCCCGGGCGGGCCCTTGACCAGGAGGTGATGGCACGCACCCAGTGCGGCATCGTCACCGTGCCGCAAAACCATCAGGCCGCGGACGCACGCACGTTGCGCCTGACCCTCACCCGGGTCGGTGCCCGTCAGCCTCTGGAGCGTCGGGGTGTGATCTTCACCCGCCCGGCTACCGCACAAGCGGATTTGCGCGGGGTGTTCGCGGTGCACCTGGCCACAGTCTGGAAGTACTACAACACCGAGGCGTACCGCACGCTGACCCAGTTCTACGATGTCATCGAGTTGAGCCCGCGCAACGCCCGCACAGCAGCCGACAACGAGCAATCGGCCTGGGACATGGATTTCGTACGCCAGCAACTGGGTGAGCAACGGATCAGCTTCCTGGGCATCGCCCAAGGCAACGTGCTCGGTGCCGGGTACGCCGGGCTGTTTGCCGATCGCATCGAACGCATGGTGCTGGTAGAGCCCGATGAGGCTGCCACCCCGGCGTTCGAATCCCTGCCCGCCACATTGCGGCTCAAGGGGCCTTATCTACAGGGCAGTTCCGTCGTCGATGCCAGCCGCTGCGTAAATCGTTGGGCGGGTGTCTACCTGGCACACGGCAGGCAGCCACCGCCGGCAAGCGACTGCCTGGGCAACTGAGGCTTCAGTCCACCAGCGCACAACGCTGCATCGCGCTGGCCAGCATTTCCTGGCACTTGAGCACCGCCACCGAGCGCGGCCGGTTGCGGTACCCGCACAGGTCGATGCGGATTCGCCCCAGGTGCTCATCGGCAATCGGCACCGCCACCAGGCCATCGCCCAGGTCGCGGGCGTCGGCATCCACCTGGGGCAGGATCAACACCGCCGCCCGTTGCCGGGCCAGGCTTTTCTGCACTTCCAGGGAGCTGGTGGTAAACACCGGCTGGATCGTCACCCCTCGTTTTTTTGCTGCCATCTCCAGGGCCTGGCGCACGCCGTACGCCGAGTCAGGAATGGCCAGGGGCTGGCCTTCAAGTTCGCGCAGTTCGATGCTGTCGCGCTGGGCAAAGGGGTGCTCGGCACTGACCAGCACCCGGTGCCACAACTCGCATTGTGCGGTGACTTCCACGTCGGCCCGTTCCTGCAGATAGAACGCCAGGCCCAGGTCGGCCTCGCCACTGCACAGGGCGTCGAGGGTGGCCGAGGCGCTGGCGATCACGATATTGAAGGTGACCTTGGGGTGCGCCCGGTAAAACGCCGCAAGCACCGGCGCCAGCACTGTGGAAACGATACTTTCTGACACATGGATGCTGATGTTACCCGCCACCTGACTCTGCCGGCTGGCGATCACATCGCGCACCTGATCGAGGCCGCGCAGGGTGCTGGTGACCTGCTCGGCCAGGCACTCACCCTCCACCGTCAGGCGGATACCGCGCGGGCCGCGCTCAATCAGGGCGGCGCCAAAGAAGTGTTCGAGGTGTTCAATCTGCCGGCTGACGGCAGTGGGCGTGACGTACAAACGCTCGGCCGCCTTACGCAACGAGGCGCAGCGCGCCACCTCGTGAAAATACCGCAAGGCTCGTAATTGCATGCTCGGGTGCTCCTGCACAAAGACTGGAGCGCTATGGCAGGCAATTACTGCGCCAGGCTCAAATTTTATGAGCACGACACATCAACTGTGGGAGCGAGCTTGCTCGCGAATGCAGTGGGTCAGTGATGGATATGTCGGCTGATACACCGCATTCGCGAGCAAGCCCGCTCCCACATGGGGGCATGGACGTGGTTTACGACCTGTTTTAACTGAAAACGACCCCTGCCGTTGACGCCCCGCCCCAACCCCTATTAAGTGCTATTTATCCGCATTAATACGATAAATAGAAAACCATGCTCAGCCGCCCCCTGCGACGCAAACGCCAGAAGCTTTCCGATGTGATTGTCGAGTCGGTCAAGCGCTCGATCGTCACCGATGCCTTGAAGCCCGGCGACCGCTTGCCCACCGAGCGCGAATTGATGGAGAGCTTCCAATGCTCCAAGGGCTCGGCCCGCGAAGCGCTCAAGGCCCTGGAGGTCGAAGGCCTGGTCAGCACCCGCACCGGCCCTACCGGTGGCGCGTACCTGAACCAGGCCGGCACGGAGCCGGCCAGCCGCGCCTTGCGCAACTACCTGCACTTCCAGCACCTGGATGGCGAGCAGGTGTACCAACTGCGCAAGGTAATCGAGGTGGAACTGGCAGTGTCAGTGCTGGGCCGCTTGAGCGAAGACGACTATCGCGCCCTGCAAGACAACGTGGACTTTTGCAGCGCGCCGGAAGACAGCGAGGCCGGCCAGCGCGAGCAGCGCCTGGCGGAGCTGGAGTTCCACAACCTGCTGGCCAGGGCCTGCCCCAATCCGTTGCTGAGTTTTATGGCGCAGTTCCTCAACGACCTGCTGCGCGACCTGGTGGTGCTGAAAAAAGCCTACAAGCCCAAGCGCAAGCAATTCGACGCGGCCAACCTGGACTATCACAAGCAACTGCTGAGCGCGTTTCGCGCCAACGATGAAGCGGCCGTGCGCAGCCTGATGCATGAACACATGTGCGACGCCGAACACCACATGACCGCGCTGGAAGGCCAGGTCAGCCCACACTTTTTGCTGGAGTTCGACCACTCCTGAAAACACCCCAAATCCCCTGTAGGAGCTGGCTTGCCTGCGCCTACAGTTTTGACCGTGTTTCACCTCAATAAAAAAGGCCTGCCCACAGGCCGTGCTCCACCGTATCGCCATTGCCACTCCTGCCAATAACTAAACCAGGGAGTCACCCCATGCAGCGTCGTACGTTGTTGAAAGCCAGCCTCACCGCCGCCGCCGCGCTCAGCCTTCCGCTGAGCGTGCGCAGTGCATTCGCCGCCGAACCGTTTACCTTTTACGGCCTCAAGTCCATGTCTGGCGCCTTTGCCAGCTATGGCAAGTTTGCCGACATGGGTTCACGCTTGGCGGTGGCCCAGTACCCCGAACTTCTCGGGCGCCCACTGAACTACAAGGTGATCGACACCGAAGGCAACGCCGGCAAGGCGGTGCGCAAGGTCCAGGAGGCGATCGGCCAGGACGGCGCGCGGTTCTTCCAGGGCTGCACCCTGTCGTCCTCGGCACTGGCAGTGGCCAAGGAAGTGGACAAGGTTGGCGGTGTGTTCATGACCCCGGTGGGCGCTGACGAGGTCACCGGCAAGGACTGCAACAGTGCGACCTTCCGCTGGTCGGTGCCCACCTATGGCGCGATCCGCGAAACCCTGGTGCCGCTGATCAAGCTGCTGCCCGAGGCCAAGCGCTGGTACACCATCACCCCGCAATACGTGTTCGGCGAAGCCTTGCTCGAAGGCGCCAAGAGCGTGCTGGCCGAAAACGGCCTGGAGCATGTGGGCAACAGCTATCACTCATTGCAGGAACAGGAATTCTCCGGCTACCTGACCAACGCCATCGCCGCCCGGCCCGACGTGCTGGTGTTGCTGAATTTCGGCAGCCAGTCCTCCAACACCCTGCGCCAGGCCGTCAACTTCGGTATCAAGGAGCGCATGAAAGTGCTGCTGGTGTGGTCCGCCGGCCTCGACCAGTTCCAGGAGCTGGGCAGTGATGTACTCGAAGGCGTGTACCTCGGCGCGCAGTATTGGCACCAGGTCGATACCCCGCTCAACCGTGAGCTGGTCAAGCTGACCCAGGCCAAATACGGGATCAACCCCACCTACCCGCTGGCCGCTGACTACATCAGCACCAAAGTCATGCTCGACACCATCAAGGCCACCGGCAGCTTCGACGGCCCCACCGTGGCCAAGGCCATGCAGGGCCTGAGCTACGACGGCCCGACCGGCAAGGAAACGATCCGCGCCGGCGACCACCAGGTGATCAAGGATTACTACCTGCTGGTGGGCAAGGCCACGGGCGACATGGCCGACAAGGATGACCTGGCCAAAGTCCTCAGCTCCGGCCAGTCGTTCCCACCGGTAGAAGCCACGGGCTGCAAGCTCGGCTGATCCGCCCACTTTCACCGGTAACACACGACAGGGCCGTTGACCGCGGCCGCCTGTTGGAGGATTCCTGCATGCTCAATCTTTACCTGTTCCAGATTCTCAATGGCCTGGGCCTGGGGATGATCTACTTCCTGATTGCGGTCGGGCTGACGATCATTTTCGGCCTGCTGAACTTCGTCAACTTCGCCCACGGCGCGTTTTTTTTGCTGGGGGCGTACATCTGCTACACCGCCGTCAGCCTCACCGAAAGCTTCTGGCTGGCCCTGCTGATCGCGCCGCTGGTGGTGGCCGCGCTGGCGTGGCTGATCGAGCGATTATTGATCCAGCGGATCTACCACCTGCCGCACATGTTCCAGATCCTCGTGACCCTGGGTATCGCGCTGATCATCCAGGAAGCCAGCGTGATGATCTGGGGCCCGGTGGGCAAAAGCGTCGCCGTGCCGGAACTGCTGCGCGGGGTGCTGGTGGTCGGCGACTTCGTGTACCCCTACTACCGCCTGTTTTTGATTGTGTTCTCGGGGCTGGTGGGCCTGGGCCTGTGGCTGCTGCTGGAGCGCACGCGCTTTGGCGCCCTGGTGCGGGCCGGCAGTGAAAGTACCGAGACCGTGTCGCTGCTGGGCACCAATATTTTCCGCCTGTTCTCCATGACCTTCGCCCTCGGCGTGGCCCTGGCCGGGATCGCCGGGGTGCTGTTTGCCCCGTTGCGTGGCGCCCAGCCCTTTGTCGGCCCGGAGATCCTCGGCATCGCCTTTGTGGTGGTGGTGATCGGTGGCATGGGCTCGTTCGGCGGCGCCCTGGTGGGCGGCCTGCTGGTGGGCGTGGTGCAGAGCCTGATGACCACCCTGTGGCCCCAAGGCGCGAGCCTGATGATCTACGGCGCCATGGCCGTGGTGATTCTGGTACGCCCTTACGGCCTGTTCGGGAGAGCCTGACATGAGCGAGAAAAATCCCCTGCCGTTTGCTAAAACTCAATCCAAGGCCATGTTGCTGTGGGTGCTGGCGGTACTGATCGGCCTGCCGTTGATCCTGCCCTCGGCAACCCTGGCCACCGAGATCCTGATCTTTGCCCTCGCCGCCCTGGCCTGCAACCTGTTGCTGGGCTACACCGGGCTGCTGTCGTTCGGCCAAGGCATCTTCTTCGGCGCCGGTGCCTATTGCGCCGCCTTGCTGATGATCCACTTGCAACTGGGCCTGTTCAGCGCGCTACTCGGCGCGGCCCTGGTCGGCGGGGTCCTGGCCTTCCTGGTGGGCGCCCTGGCGATCCGCCGCACCGGCATCTATTTCGTGATGCTGACCTTGGCTTTCAGCCAGATGGCCTACTTCCTGGCCTACACCCTGAGCGACTGGACCGGTGGCGACAACGGCCTGCTCAGTGTGCCGCGCCCGGAAATCCGTATCGGTGACACAGTGCTGCTGTCCCTGGCCGACGCCCGGGTGTTCTATGGCTTTGTCGCGGTGCTGTTCCTGCTGATCTTTATCGGCGCGCGCCGGGTGATCGCCTCGCCGTTCGGCAGCACGCTGATGGCGATCCGCGAAAACGAAACCCGCGCCTCGGCCATCGGCTACGACACGCGCCACTTCAAGATCCTGGTGTTTGTGCTGTCTGGCGCGGTCACCGGGATCGCCGGGGCGCTGTACGCCATGCTCCTGCACTTTGTGCCGCTGTCCAACATCGACCTGGTGATGTCGGAAAACATCCTGATCATGACCATCGTCGGCGGCACCGGCTCGCTGTTCGGCTCGTTGCTGGGGGCCGGTTCCATCGTGCTGCTGGGGGACTTTCTCTCCGACCTGTGGCCGCGCTGGCTGATGCTGCTGGGGGTGATCCTGATCCTGGTGGTGATCTTTATGCGCGGAGGCTTGTGGGGCGGCCTGTCGGCGCTGTTCGAACGTGTGCGTGGCAGCCGCAAGGCCGCCGCCGTGACCAAGGAGGATCTGCTATGAGCATCCTGTTGGAAACCAAAGACCTGGAACTGGCCTACGGCGCCTTCCATGCCGTCAACGGCGTCAACCTCAAGGTCGAAGCCGGCACCATCCACACCATTATCGGCCCCAACGGCGCCGGCAAGACCAGCCTGTTTCACTGCCTGACCGGCGAACGCCAGGCCACCGCCGGGGCGATTCATTTCGACGGCCAGAACCTGATGCGCAAGCCGGCCCACAGCCGCGTCGGCCTGGGCATGGCGCGTTCGTTCCAGCTCACCAGCCTGTTCCAGAACCTCAGCGTGCGCGAAAACCTGCGCCTGGCCGCCCAGGGCCGTGACGGCGCACGCGCCCTGAACTTCTGGCGCCGCGTGGACAGTAAGCGTGAACACCTGGAGATGGCCGACCAGGTCCTGGAGCGTCTGCAACTCACCGCCCGCGCCGAGACCCTGGCCGGCGAGCTGTCCCACGGCCAGCAGCGTGTGCTGGAGGTGGGCATGTCGATTTGCTCCAAGCCCAAGCTGTTGATGCTCGACGAGCCCACGTCGGGCATGGGCATCGACGACATCCCAATCATGACCCAACTGATCAGCGACCTGGGCCGCGACCATACGGTGCTGCTGATCGAGCACAACATGAGCATCGTCATGTCCATCAGCCAACGCATCACTGTGATGAGCCACGGGCAGATCCTGGTCGAGGGCACACCGGAATTCGTGCGCGCCGACGAGCGCGTGCGCAGTGCTTACCTGGGGGGAGGCCGCCTGATGCTGACCGTCGACAATATCCATTCCTACTACGACAAGAGCCACGTCCTCGAGGGCGTGTCCCTGACTGTCAATCCCGGCGAACTGGTGACCCTGCTCGGCCGTAACGGCGCCGGCAAGACCACCACCCTGCGCAGCATCCTGGGGATTATCTGCCCGCGCCAGGGGCAGATTCACTTCAACGGCAAACCGCTGGTGGGGCAGAAAATCTTTGAAATTGCCCGACAGGGATTAGCGCTGGTGCCGGAGAACCGCGGGATTTTCCGCCTGCTTACGGTCGAGGAAAACCTGCGCATCGCCGTGCGCAAGACCAGCCGTTGGCAGATGGAGGACGTGTACGCGATGTTCCCGCGCCTCAAGGAGCGGCGCAAAAACGCCGGGCATGCGTTGTCCGGTGGCGAGCAGCAGATGCTCGCCATCGCCCGCGCCCTGCTCAACGATCCCAAGCTGCTGATCCTCGATGAACCCACCGAGGGCCTGGCTCCGGTGATCGTCGACGAACTGGTGAAGATCCTGCGCAAGATCAAGGACGACGGCCTGCCAGTGCTGCTGGTGGAGCAGAACCTGTTGGTCTGCGACAAGCTCGCCGACCGCCACTACGTACTCGAACAGGGCCGCGTGGTCTACGAAGGCAGCGCCGAGGCGTTTCGCGCCGACCCGACGATCAAGAACCGCTACCTGGCCCTGAGTGCCTGACCGGAGACTGCTGATGAATAGTTTTGCGCAACCGCTCCAGAGCAACGCCCCGCTGATCAACCGCGACCGCCTGTGGCAATCCTTGATGGACCTGGCCCAACTCGGCGCCACGGCCAAGGGCGGCGTATGCCGCCTGGCCCTGACCGACCTCGACCGCCAGGCCCGCGACCTGTTTGTGCAGTGGTGCACAGCGGCCGGGTGCAGCGTCAGCGTGGATGCGATCGGCAATATCTTTGCCCGCCGCGCCGGGCGCAACCCCAACCTGCCACCGGTGATGACCGGCAGCCATATCGATACCCAGCCCACCGGCGGCAAGTTCGATGGGTGCTATGGGGTGATGGCCGGCCTGGAAGTGATCCGCACCTTGAATGACTTGGGCGTGGAAACCGAAGCACCGATTGAAGTGGTGGTATGGACCAACGAGGAAGGCTCACGCTTCCCGCCGTGCATGATGGGCTCGGGAGTGTTTGCCGGCAAATTCGACCTGCAGGAAACCCTCGACAAGCAGGATGAGCAAGGTCTGTCGGTGGGCGCCGAGCTGCAGCGCATCGGCTACGCCGGCCCGCGTGCGGTGCTCGGGCACCCGGTGGGCGCCTACTTCGAGGCGCATATCGAACAGGGCCCGGTCCTCGAAGATCAGGCCATCACCCTCGGCGTGGTCATGGGCTGCCTGGGCCAGAAGTGGTTCGACCTGACCTTCACCGGCGTCGAGGCCCACGCCGGCCCCACGCCCATGCGCCTGCGCAAGGACGCCCTGGTGGGTGCCGCGCAGGTGGTCAGTGCGGTCAACCGCATTGCTCATCAACAGCAACCCCACGCCTGCGGCACGGTCGGCTGCCTGACCCTGCATCCGGGCTCGCGCAACGTGATTCCCGGCCAAGTGCAGATGACCATCGACCTGCGCCACCTGCATGCCGACAAGCTGCAGGCCATGGTCGATGAAGTGCGTGAAGTGATCGAAACCACAGCCAAGCAGCATGGCTTGAGCTATGAGTTGACGCCCACCGCCGACTTCCCGCCGCTGGACTTTCATCCGACCTGCGTCAACGCCGTGCGCGATGCTGCCCAGGTGCTGGGCCTGAGCCACATGGACATTGTCAGCGGCGCCGGGCACGACGCAATTTTTGTCGCTGAACTGGGCCCGGCCGGGATGATTTTTGTGCCGTGCGAAGGCGGTATCAGCCACAACGAAATCGAAAACGCCGCGCCGGATGATTTGGCCGCCGGCTGCGCGGTGCTGCTGCGGGCCATGGTCAATGCCGCGCAACAGGGAGGTGAAGCAGCATGACGCAGATCGCCAACCTGACGGCTGTAGAACTGCTGGCACGCTACCGGGATAAGAGCCTGTCGCCGGTGGAAGTGACCGAAGACACTCTGCTGCGCATCGAGCGCTACAACCCGGTGGTCAACGCGTACTGCCATGTCGACCCCGAGGGCGCCTTGAACGCCGCACGGGCTTCGGAGCAACGCTGGTTCAAGGGCGCGCCCTGCGGGGCATTGGACGGGGTGCCGGCGTCGATCAAGGACTTGACCCTGACGGCAGGCATGCCCACGCGCAAGGGCTCACGCACCTCCTCCGCCACCGGGCCGTGGGACGTTGACGCGCCGTTTTCGGCGTTTATGCGCAAGGCCGGCGCGGTGTTGCTGGGCAAGACCACTACCCCGGAATTCGGCTGGAAAGGCGTCACCGACAACCCGCTGTACGGCATCACCCGCAACCCCTGGGACACGCGCACCACAGCCGGTGGTTCGTCCGGCGGCGCGGGTGCGGCAGCGGCGCTGAACCTTGGCGTGTTGCACCAGGGCAGCGATGCTGGCGGCTCGATCCGCATTCCCTGCGCCTTTACCGGCACCTTCGGGATCAAGCCGACCTTTGGCTACGTGCCGCAATGGCCGGCCAGCTCGATGACGATCCTCTCGCACCTGGGGCCGATGACCCGCACCGTGGAAGATGCAGTGCTGATGCTGCAAACCGTGGCCCAACCGGATGCCCGGGACGGCCTGATCGGCGCGCCGCGCAACACGCCATGGCTCACGCCGGGCACGGACCTCAAGGGCCTGCGCATCGCCTACAGCCCGGATTTTGGTTACGTGGACGTCGATCCGCAGGTGGCCGAGGTGGTCGCCCAAGCGGTCGCGGGCCTGGTGCAACTGGGGGCGCATGTCGAACAGATCGACCCGGGCTTCAGCGATCCGCTGGAGGTGTTCAGTACCCTGTGGTGTGCCGGCGCGGCGCGCCTGACCGGGCAGTTGACCGACGCCCAGTGCGAGCTGCTCGACCCCGGCCTGCTGCGCATTGCGCAACAGGGCGAACGCCTCGGCCTGGCCGACTTCAGCGCCGCCCTGGAGGCCCGGGCGGCATTGGTGGCGCGCATGGCGGCGTTCCATGAGCACTACGACCTACTGGTCTCGCCGATGCTGCCAATCACCGCCTTTGACGCCGGGCATAACGTGCCACCGGGCTCCGGGCTGGGCGAGTGGATGGAGTGGACGCCTTTCAGCTATCCGTTCAACCTCACCCAGCAACCGGCGGCCTCGGTGCCGTGCGGGCTGGCGGCCAATGGTTTGCCGGTGGGCTTGCATGTGGTGGGTGCGCGGTTTGCCGATGAACAGGTGCTGCGGGTATGCCAGGCGTATGCCAGGGCGTTCCCGACCCAGCATTTGCAAGCACCGCATACGCCCACCTGAAACGCGATCACCTGCAGGAGCCGGCTGACCGGCTCCGACTACAGGTTGCTGCGGGATTAGGCTTTGATATCGGAGCCCTTCAAAGGCTGCTCACTATCAATCTTGAGCAGGAAGTCGGCGCGACGATCACCGTTCAGGTCAATCTGCAGCGTGGACTGATGGGCTTGAGCGTCGTACTCCAAAATGGCCTGTCGACCTTCACCGGTAAACCGGCTGACGAACCTCATGGGTTTTTCCGCAATGTCACGCCTCGGCGCTGATTCAACTCCATGCAGCGCTTCATCAACCACTGAAACGTCACGCTCATCCACATAAGTAGCCTCTGGCCCCGTCGCCCGCAGGTTGGACACGTCGATCTTGTCCTTGCCCGACACGAAGTCGGTGATTCGATCAGGACTCTGCGGTGTCGATTGCTGCGCATTCAAGAACAGGTAGGAGTTCCTGCCACCGCCGCCAGTCAATATGTTCTGGGTAAGGTTGCTGATAAAAATATCGTTTCCCGCCCCACCCTTGGCGTTTTCGATGGTCGTGCCCTTGGCAATGAATACATTCTTTTTCATCCCGCCGACATCCGACGGTGCGCCCTCGTTGAGATTGATCACCTGATTATCGCTAAACCCAGAAAAATCCAGCGTGTCTACACCACCACCGTCCCAGACTGTAAACACCGGAGCGTCTCTGGATGAACTCAAACGATAAGCCTCACGGTCGGCATTGGAGTTGAAGCCATAGGTGGTATCGCCCGTCCGGGTTTCGTGGTTCGCCCCGTAGAGTTTCTGGATGGCGGCCATGTCATCCACCATCGGTGTAGAGGGCTGGTAGTTGATGCCGTTTTTTACGAAGGACTGGCCAGTATGCTGCTCACTCCAGTAGCTCATGATGCTATGCCCGCTGGTGTCCTCCGCGTAGGTAGCCGTCGCGTAACTCGAACCTGTAGGAAGGCTTCTGAACGGGTGCGACAACCCCAGGGCATGCCCCAGTTCGTGGGCGGTGGTTCTGTGCCCGTCGTTGGAATGGCTGGGGGCTGTATGGACCTCATCCGATCCGGCCAGCCATATTTCAGAGGCTGCACCGAACCGTGGAAGACGCGGGTTTGCCGCCAGATATCGCTGTGTCGCTTCAGAAGGCAGCGTCGTCGCGAAAGCGTTTTTGCCGTCAGCGCTTTCATTGAAGTTTCCAAAGTTGATATTGCCCTCACTCACCGCTCCCTGACCCTGTTCGGTGAAGCGCACATTCGCCACATCCGACCATTGGTCCATGGCCTGCCGCGCTGAATCCTTCTGGGCCTGATTGAATTCACTGAACCCACTCAGGCCCAATGCCCGAAAAAACGGCCCGGCCGTCGTTCGAAACTGGTAGGTGACATCAGTTTTTCCATCACCATTGGTATCGTGCCAACGGGAGTTGTCACGGGTTATCTCATCGGCGGCCTGCTCGACGGTATATGAAGGTTTGCCGTTGATTGTGCGTTCGCCACCGCGTTGATCGTGGTGAAGGACACGATCCAAGTGAGTCACGGTATTGCTGGCAAAGGGAGAAAGGTTAAACGTTGTTGAAGTCGACATGTTGCGTCTCCTTTTCACTGGTGCAGTGAAGTGGTGAGAAATGCCGGGGGACGAGCCCGCCTGGGCACATCCCAAACTAGCCCTGCACACAGCGAGCAGACATAGGCCTTTCCTTAAGGAAAGCGTGAGCCCACGCGCACGCGCTGAGCCCTGGAGCAACGCACTCATCGAAGAGGCGCGTGGTATCGTTGACACTTTTCGCGAGCACGCTCGCTCCTGCCTCGGAGCCGACATGGACATCGAACTGGCACGCACTTTCCTGGAAATCACCCGCTGCGGCAGCCTGGCCGCAGCCGCCGAGAAACTGCACGTTACCCAGACCGCCATCACCGCCCGGGTGCAAAAGCTCGAAAGCCAGCTCGACAGCACCCTGTTTGTGCGCAACCGCGCCGGGGCGCGGTTGACGGCCGATGGCGAGGCATTCGTGGTGTATGCCAATCAACTGGTGCAAACCTGGGAAGCCGCACGCCGCGACCTGCCGTTACCCGAGGGCTATCGCAATGTGTTGCATATCGGCGGCGAAGTCAGCCTGTGCAACCCGCTGATCCTCGGTTGGGCCAAGGCCCTGCGCGAACACATCCCCAGCCATGCGCTGCGCACCGAAGTGCGTGACGGGGAGTACCTGTTGCGCCAGCTGGAACTGGGGGTGCTGGATGCGGCGCTGGTGTTCCAGCCGCAGTACTGGCCGGGGTTGCAGGTGGAGCAGGTACTGGAGGAAAAACTGATCCTGGTGCGTCTGGCCGCCCGCCCCGATCCCTATGTGTATATCGACTGGGGCGCGGGCTTTCGCCAGCAACACGACGCCGCCCTGCCGGACAAGGCCCGCGCGGCTGTGAGTTTCAACCTGGGGCCGTTGGCCTTGCAGTACATCCTGGAGAACGGTGGCAGCGGCTATTTCCGCACGCGGGTGGTGCAGAGCTATCTCGAAAGCGGCGTGATGGAGCGCGTGCCCAAGGCCCCGGAGTTCAGTTTCCCGACCTACCTGGTGTACTCGCGTGAGCGTGATTCGGCGATCCTGCAGCAGGCCCTGGTGCTGCTGCGCGGGGTGGTCAAGGCCGAGAGCGATTGGTCACAGCGTTGGGATCCGGTGCTTTGAACCGATGCCCATGGTAGCCTCCTGATGTTTTCTCCTGGTCCCACCTGCCGATGAACAAGAAAAAATCCGTCACCATCAGCGACATCGCCAAACGCGTCAATATGACCACCATCACGGTGTCGCGGGCGTTGAGCAAACCTGACCTGGTCAAGCCCGCCACCCTGGCGCGGATCCTTGAGGTGGCGCGCGAGCTGGACTATGTGCCCAACGCCTTTGCTCGCGGGCTCAAGCGCAGCGAAAGCCTGATCATCGGGGTGATCACTGCGTCGGTGGACAACCCGTTCTACAGCGAAATGATCAAGGCGATTTCCCGCGAGGCGAAAAAGCACGGCTACACCATCATGCTGGTGGACACCGACGAGCTGGAAGAATTGGAAAGCAAGGCCGTGGATACCCTGCTGGGTTATCGCGTGGCGGGGATTATCCTGTCGCCGGTCTCCGACGAGCCCGACTACCAGCCCGATTACCTGGAGCGCCTGGGCAACGGCAAGACCCCGGTGGTGCTGCTCGACCGCACGATCCACGACAGCCCGTTCAGCCGCGTGGTGCTGGACAACTACCACAGCGGGATCGAGGCCGCGCAGTACCTGTTGCGCCAGAACCCGGCGCTCAAGCGCCTGCTGGTACTGACCGGGCCGCAGCATTCACGCATCACCGTGGAGCGCCTCAAGGGCCTGCGCGAAGTGCTCGCCGAGCACCCCCAGGTGCAGGTCGAGGTGTGCGCCGGCGACTACACCTTGATGCCCTCCTACCTGCACACCCTCGACTACCTGGCCGCGCACCCCGCGCCGGAGGCGATCATGGGTTTCAACCAGTTGATCACCCTCGGCGCCCTGCGCGCCTTGCGCATGCACAATATCCCCCACGACAGCCTGACCATCTGCGGCATCGACCGCCTGCCGTTTGCCGATATCTTCGGCGTGCCGATTGCCTGCGTGGCCCATGATGCGTCGCTGGCCGGCAGCAGTGCGGTGCGCCTGTTGCTCGACCGCCTGCAAGACCCGCACAAACCCCGGGACAAGGTGGTGATCGCCGGCAAGCTGGAGAACGGCTAGAGGCTGGTGTAGCCGCCATCAATCGGCAGGCTGACCCCACTGATCATGCTCGCAGCCTCACTCAACAGGAACAGCACCGGCAACGCCACTTCCCGGGGCTGCGCAAAACGCCCCAGGGGAATCGCCGCCAGGGCCGGGTCGCGCTTGGCCGGGTCGGACCAGGCCTGTTGCGCCATCGGCGTGAGGGTCACGGTGGGGTTGACGCTGTTGACGCGGATCCCGAAACGTCCCCATTCGGCACATTGCACACGGGTGATCGCATCCAGGGCAGCCTTGGACGCGCAATAACCGAGGTGATCCTCCAGCGCCACCAACGAGGCCTGGCTGGAAACGTTGACGATACTGCCGGCGATACCTGCCGCGATCATCGCCGCCGCCACCCGGCTGGCGACTTGCGCGGCGGCGCGGGCGTTGACGTTCATCACGTGGTCGAAGGCGGCGCTGCTGATCGCCGCTGCCGGTTCCAGGCGCGAGATCCCGGCGCAATTGACCAGACCGTGCATGGGCGGCAAGTCCTTGAGGGCCAGGTCCAGGGCGGCGCTGTTGGCGATGTCCAGGCACAGGGTTGCACAACCCAATTGGGACAGGGCGTGGGCATCGCGGCCGATGGCAAAGACCTGGGCGCCGCTGGCGATCAGTTGCAGGGCGATTTCCCGGCCAATACCGCTGGTGGCGCCGGTAACAAGGATGCGCTGGTGGCTGAAGTCGAAGGTGGTGGTCATGGATGACGGTCTCGAATGCAATGGAGAACCCCTGTGGGAGCTGGCTTGCCTGCTCCCAAATCTTGGTCTGTGTTCACTTAACTCATTTGCAGGCTGTGCATGATCGGTTTGAGTGCCGGATACAGCTTCAGGTAGTCGGCAAAAGCGCGGTCGTATGCCTGCACATTTTCAGCCCCAGGCTCGGCCCGCAGCTGCAACTGCACCCAGCCTTTGTCCATTTGCGCCTTATCCACCAGCCCCACCGTGTGCGCCGCCAACAACGCTGCGCCCAGCGCCGCCTCCACTTCCTGGACGATGGTGTACACCGGGTAGCGGGTGACATCCGCGATAATCTGCATCCACAAATCCGAATGGCTCGCGCCGCCCACCACGATCAACCGTGGGTCCAGGGAATGGGCACCGCGCATGCCCGCCTCGATATTGTGCCGCAGGGCAAAACTCACGCCTTCGAGCACCGCGCGGTACAGGTGGATGCGGCTGTGATACAGGTTCAGGCCGACAAAACTGCCGCTGGCCTGGTCATCCCACACCGGGCTGCGCTCGCCCATCAGGTAGGGCAAAAACAACAGCCCTTCACTGCCCGCCGGGATCTCGCGCGCGCGCTGTTCCAGCAGCCACAGGCTGTCTTGGCCGGTGGCCTGGGCCTGTTGCTCCTCGGCCTGGCAGAACTGCTCGCGAAACCAGCTTACCGAGGCACCGGCAGTAATCGCGCCGCCAAAGATGTACAGGTCCTGCTGGCCGTTATAGACATGGGGCATGCTCACCAGGCCATGGCGGGCATCCACCTGCTGGTTGAGGTAGCCCCAGCACATGCTGGTGCCGATCATCGCCACGTGGTTGCCCGGCCGGGTGACGCCGGCCGCCAGGGTCGCCATCGCCGCATCGACGCCACCGGCCAGCACCGGCATGCCCGGCGCCAGGCCCAGGCGCCTAGCCCATTCCGGCAGCAAACCGCCCACCACTTCGCCCGAATACAGCAAGCGCTCGGGCATCATTGCCAACGGGATATCCAGCGCCGCCAGCATCTCGACGGACCAGCCGCGCGCGGCCACATCATAGACCCCGCCGATATTGCCGGCGCTGCTGTGATCCACCGCCACCTCACCGGTCAGGCAGTAATTGATATAGCTGTTGGGCGGCAGCAGGTAGCGGGTGTTGGCCCAGACTTCAGGCTGGTGCTGCTTGAGCCAGAGCATCTTGGTGAAGCCGTAGTAGCTGTCCAGGGAGTTGCCGGTGACCGCGAACAGGCGCTCCAGGTCAACCTGCTCGCGGACCCAGGCCACCTGCTCGCCGGCGCGGCGGTCCATCCAGATCAGGCATGGGTGCAGCGGCTTGATCTGCGCATCCACGGCTATCCCCGAGCCGCCGTACAGGCTGCTGATGCACAGCGCCTTGACCTGCTCTTTGACGACCCCGGCCTTGCCCATGCACCCGGCTACACAGGCCTCCACCGCGTCCAGCCAGACCTGCGGCCACTGCTCGGCCCAGCGCACTTTTGGCGTGTCCACGCGATAGCCCTGGCTGTGCTGGGCAATGATCCGACCCTCACCATCCACCAACAGCGCCTTGGTGCTTTGGGTGCCAATGTCCACGCCAATCACGTATTTCATACTTATTGCCCCGGCTTGAGCAGCACCTTGATCGACTTCACCGAGTTGGCCAGGTCGAACGCTTCGGCCCAGTTATCCAGGGGGAAGTCGTGGGTGACGATGCCCTTGGACGTCACCAGGCCGCGCTCGAACAGGTCGATGGCCACCGGGTAGCAATACGGCCCCAGGTGTGCGCCACGTACGTCCAGTTCCTTGCGGTCACCGATGATTGACCAGTCGGCACTGGTCTCGGCGCCGAACACGCTGAACTCGACAAACCGCCCCAGCTTGCGGATTAAATCCAGGCCCTGGGTCACGCCGGCCGGCACGCCAGTGGTCTCGATATACACGTCGCAGCCGTAGTTGTCGGTCAGGCCATTGATGATCGCGCGGGCGTTGTCACGGGCCGGGTTGATCACCACATCGGCGCCGTATTTTTTCGCCAGCTCCAGGCGCTCGTCGACCATGTCGATCACCACCAGCTTTTTCGGGGTCTTCAGCGCAGCCACCTGGACCATGCACAGGCCCAGGGTGCCGGCACCGGCAATCACCACCACGTCATCGAGTTGCAGGTCGCCACGGTTGACCGTATGGATCGCGCAGGCCATGGGCTCGATCAACGCCGAATCCTCCAGGGACACCGACTCGGGAATCTTGTGCACGATGGCGGTCTTGGGGATGCGCATGTACTGGGCCATGCCGCCTTCGGCCACTTCGCGCTGGAAGCCGAAAATGTTGTGCACTTCGCACATCCAGTACTTGCCGGACTTGCAGAAGCGGCACTTGCCACAGGGCACGATCTGCTCGGCGATGACCTTGTCGCCGACCTTGACCTCAAAGTGCTCCTCGGCACCCTCGCCCACTTGCTCCACGTAACCGAAAAACTCGTGCCCCGGCACCACCGGCGCCTTGACCCACGGGTTGTCGCCACCCCAGAACATCGCCGCGCCCGAGTGGCATTTGCAGTCACTGGCGCAGATCCCGCAGGCGGCAATGCGGATCACCAGTTCATTGGGCCGCGCCAGGGGTTTGCTGATGCGCTCCAGGCGGTAGTCTTTCGGGCCGTGGCAGACGACGGCTTGCATTTGGCTGTGCTTTTCCATGATGTACTGACCTTTATTGAAGATGAGAGAGCCCGTCGCGGCCACGGCGGCCGCGTTGAGGTGCTGGTTTTTTTACTTGTGGCGCTGACGGCTGATAAAGATCGCCAGCAGAATAATTGCGCCCTTGATCACGCTCTGCACATAGGGCGAGACCCCGAGCATGTTCAGGCCGTTGTTCAACACGCCCAACAGCATGGCGCCGAGCAAGGTGCCGACAATCACCCCGCGCCCACCGGCAATCGAGGCGCCGCCCAGGACCACCGCGGCAATCGCATCCAGCTCGAAACCGATGCCGGCGTTGGGTTGGCCACTCATCAGGCGCGAGGTCAACACCAGCCCGGCAATCGCTGCGGTCAGGCCGCTGATGCCATACACCAGCAACTTGAAGCGCGCCGCGCGCACCCCGGACAGGCGCACCGCCTCTTCGTTGCCACCGATGGCGTAGATGTAGCGGCCGATGCGTGTGTGTTGCAGCAGCACGTAGGCCACCAGGTAGGTGACCAGCATGATCAGGATCGGCACCTGGATGCCCAGCAGGCTTTGGCGGCCAAAGAAACCAAACCACTCCGGCAGCCCGGAAATCGGATAGCCATCGGTGTACATCAGGCCGAAACCCCGGGCGATGCCCATGGTCGCCAGGGTGACGATGATCGGCGGCATATGCAGGTACGCCACGAACAGCCCGTTACCGATACCAAAGGCCACGCCGATCAACAGGCCCGCGCCAATCGCCAGGCCCGGCGGCAGGCCCGCGACCATCAGCCCGGCGGTCAGGGTGCCGGACAAGGCCATCACCGGCCCCACCGACAAGTCGATACCACCGGTGAGGATCACGCAGGTCATGCCCACCGCGATGATCGCGTTGATCGACACCTGGCGGCCGATATTGGACAGGTTGCTGGCGGTGAGGAAGTTGTCGCTGGCCACGATCATCACCGCCGTGACCACCAGCAGCCCGATAAACGGATAGAACGCCGGCGAGCGCACCAGTCGTGCCAGGTTCAGCCGTAACCCCTGGGTACCTGCGCGGTTAATGGACGTATTCACTTGAGCCCCCTGTTGCATGGCGCATGACCTCTTGTGGGTTGACGGCGGACGCTTCCAGTACCTTGACGATGGCGCCCTTGTGGAACACGGCGACGCGGTCGCACATGCCGATGATTTCCGGCAGTTCGGAGGAAATCATGATGATTGCGTAGCCTTGCTCGGTGAGCTTGCGCATCAGCGCGTAGATCTGTGCCTTGGCGCCGACGTCGATGCCACGGGTTGGTTCATCGAACACCAGCACATCGCAGTGATGGTTGATCCAACGAGCAATCACCACTTTCTGCTGGTTGCCGCCGCTCAGGTTGAACACCCGGCTTTCGCCACTCGGCGCCTTGATCGACAGTTGCTGCATCAACGCTTCGACGCTGGCGCACTCCTTGCCCTTGTCGATCAGGCCGCTGGCGCCCTGGTACTTGTGCAGGTTGTTGATGGAGATGTTTTCGCGAATGCTGAAATCGGTGATCAGGCCTTCGCTCTTGCGACTTTCCGGCAACAGGCCGATGCCGTGGGCCAACGCCTGGGCCGGGTCGTCGAGGCTGATTTTGGCGCCGCGCAACCACACATCCTTGGTCACCGACGGCAGTGCGCCCATCATCCCCAGTGCCAGCTCGGTACGGCCCGAACCGACCAGCCCGGCAAAGCCGAGGATTTCGCCCTGGTGCAGGTGGAACTGGTTGTGGGGGCCATTGCGCTGCAACTGGATATCCCTGACCTCCAGCAGCAGCGGCCCGCGCGCGGCGGTGGGTTTGGCGGGAAAACTGCATTCCAGCTTGCGGCCCACCATCATCTCCACCAGGCGGTCAATATCGCTGTCGGCCACGTCGGTGACGCCAGCATTGCCGCCGTCGCGCAACACGCTGATGCGGTCGCAAACCTGGAAGATCTCCTCCAGATGGTGCGAGATAAAAATCACCGCCACACCCTGGCGCTTGAGTTCGCGCATGATCTCGAACAGCAGTTCGGCCTCGCTCGGCGTCAGGGTCGCGGTGGGTTCATCGAGCACCAGCAGCCGCGCCTCCAGGGCCAGGGCCTTGGCGATTTCGACGAACTGCTGCTCGGCCACGCTCAGGCGCCGCACCGGGCATTGCAGGTCGATGCTCACCCCCAGGCGCTGAAACAATGCCTGGGACGCCTCATGCATATCGCGCTTGCGCAGCAGGCCGAAGCGGTTGTTCAACTCATGGCCGAGGAAAATGTTCTCCACGGCCGTGAGGTCGGGAATCAGGCTGAACTCCTGGAAGACAATGCCGATACCGGCGGCAATCGCATCGCGATACGTCGCAAAGTGCCGGGCCTGCCCGTCAATCAGAATGCGCCCTTCATCCTGGTGCTCGACGCCGCCGAGGATTTTCATCAGGGTCGATTTGCCCGCGCCATTTTCCCCGAGCAAGGCATGAATTTCGCCGCGTTCCACCTGCAGGTTGATGGACTTGAGGGCTTGCACCCCGGGGTAGCGCTTACAGATATTTTCCAGTTGCAAAAGACTGCTCATACCGCCGACCTCTCGTTCAGAAGGATGCCCTGTGCCCCACGATTGACGTGGGGCATGGACGGTTTACCAGCTGAAATCCTTGGCCTTGGCCTGGTCGATCAGGGCGATGTCCACCGGGATACTGGCGGGGACATGGGAGCCCCACTTCTTCGCCAGGGCGATGCCCAAGGCCAGGCGGATCTGGTCGCGGGGGTACTGCGCCGAGGTGGCAATAAACTTGCTGCCTGGCTTGAGGATGGCCTTGATCGCTTCCGGTGCGCCATCGACGCTGACCAGCTTGACGTCCATGCCGCTGGCCTCGATGGCCGACAGTGCGCCGAGGGAGCCGTTGTCATTGACGCTGAAAATGCCCTTGAGGGTGGGTTGGGCCTGGAGCATGTTTTCGGTCACGCTCAGCGCCTGGTCACGTTCCTGCTTGCCGTTCTGGATGCTGACGATCTTGATCTGCGGGTGCTTGGCCACGGCTTCCTTGCAACCGCGCACGCGCTCGAGGATCGGTACCACGGCGATGCCGTCGAGGATCGCGATATTGCCTTGGTCGCCGATGCTCTTGGCCAGGTATTCACAGGCCTGGAAGCCGGCGTCGAAGTTTTTCGAGCCGACGAAGGAATCCAGAGGCCCCTCGGCCTGGGCATCCACTGCAACCACCACCACACCCGCGGCGTGGGCCGATTTGACGGCGGACTGCACGCCGACCGAATCCGTGGGGTTGATCAGCAGGATGTCGATGCCCTTTTGCAGCATGTCTTCCACGTCACTGACCTGCTTGGACACGTCGTGGCGGGCATCGGTGATGATCAATTGCGCACCGATGGTCGCCGCCGCTTCTTGCAGGGCGTCTTTCATGGTGACGAAGTACGGGTTGTTGATTTCCTGGAAGGAAGCGCCGATGCGCATGGGGGCAGGCTTGGTGTCGGCCAGGGCGACGGTGGAGATGCTTAAAGCCAACAAACACAGGGTTTTGCGAAGCATTTTCATGGCGTGGTTCTCTGTTTTGTTTTTATTTTTAGAGCAAATGTTATCGTTAACATTTTGCCAGAAGCTAGCAAGGAAATGAGGTGGGTGCAAGCCCCTTGCGATATCCCTTGTGGGTGTGGGCATGCTCGCGTGGGTCGTTAAGGCGCACACCCGGGGTGTTCTTACTGGCGCGATCGCAGCGATGTGGCGACCCGACAAACCAGCGCCCACAGGGGCAAGCTCAGCTCGCAAAATCCTCAGGCCGGACTAAGCTCACTCACCAACAAAAAATACAACGAGCGACGCCATGACCCATCCCACCGAGGCCTTTCGCGAACGCTACCGTGCCGCTGTCCACCCACGCTATAACCCGTGGCTGCATGCCGGTTTTGTACTGCTCTACGGTTTGTCCTGCATCCTCCTGGCCTGGGGCAGCACCCAGCACATTCAGGTCTGGGAATGGCTGACCATCCCCCTGACCCAGGTGTTCTTCAACCTGTGCATCTACCTCGTCCACCGCCACCTGGGCCATCACAAACACGCTGTCGCCAAGCTGTTCTATGCACGCCACACCGGCGATCACCACAGTTTTTTCACCCCTGGCCATATGACCTACGACAGCACCAGGGACTGGCGGGTGATCCTGTTTCCCGCCTGGCTGATCGTTGTCCATAGCCTTGCCATCACCCTCCCCGCCTGGTGGCTGCTCAAGCAGTTAAACCCCAACGTGGCGGGGTTGTTCGCCGGGTGTATGATCCTCGGTTACCTGCTCTACGAAACCTTCCATGCCTGTGAACATCTGCCCTCCGACCATCCCCTGGCACGCCTGCCGTGGATCCGGCACATGCAACCAGCTCCACGCGTTGCACCACCGCCGTGAGTTGATGCAAGGGCGCAACTTCAACATTGTGCTGCCGCTGATGGACTATCTGTTCGGCACGTTGCACTGGGAGCCGGTCACGCCCCCCTCCAAAGCCCCTCGGGACACACCATGAATCAAAAAATCCGTCACTTGCTGCTCCTGGTATTGATCGTCGTCGTGGCCTTCCTGCTGCTGATGCCCACCCAGGTGCAACCGGTCAACTGGACACCACCCAAGGCACCCTCGCTGAAGGATGGGCCCTACAGCGAAAACCAGCGCCTGAAGGACGTCCAGCGTATCGGTGCCCTGGGCATCGACGGGCCTGAAGCGTTGCTGGTGGATGCTGAGGGTTTTCTGATCACCGGCCTGCATGACGGGCGGATCATCCGCACCGCACCCGACAGCCAGACCCTGGAGGTGCTGGCCCATACCGGGGGGGCGGCCGCTGGGCCTGGCGCAACACCCGGACGGGCGGCTGATCATTGCCGACGGGGTCAAGGGCCTGCTGGCACTGGACGACCAGCGCAAACTGACCAGCCTGACGACCAGCGCCAATGGCCTGCCCTTCGGCTTTACCGATGATGTGACGGTGGATGCGGCCGGGCGCTACGCCTACTTCAGCGACGCGTCGAGCCGCTGGGGCTATGGCCAGGATGGTGAAGCGGTGATCGAGCATGGTGGCGATGGCCGCTTGTTGCGCTATGACTTCAGCAACGGCCAGACCGAGGTGTTGCTCGATCAACTGCAATTTGCCAACGGCGTGGCGCTGGGGCCGGATGAGGCCTATGTGCTGGTCAATGAGACCGGGGCCTATCGCATCAGTCGCTATTGGCTCAAGGGCGACAAGGCGGGCACCCATGACCTGTTTATCGACAACCTGCCAGGGTTGCCGGACAACCTCACCTTCAACGGCCGGGATCGGTTCTGGGTAGCCCTGTATTCACCGCGTAACCCGCTGCTTGATGGCTTGGCCGGTTACCCGGCGATCCGCAAGATGGTGGTACGTGCGCTGCTGGTGCTGCCCAAGCCCGTTGAGCGCAAAGCCTTTGTACTGGGGTTGGACGTGCATGGCCAGGTGATCGCTAATTTGCAGGATGGCAGTGCCGGCAACTATTCGCCGGTGACCACGGCGCGCGAGCATGGCGACTGGCTGTACCTGGGCTCGCTGAAGAACACCAGCATGGCCCGCTTGCCACTGAAACTGGCGCTGTAGAAGCCGACTTGCCGGCGATCGCCGGCAAGCCGTTTTCGGTTAGCGCACGATGGTCTGGCTGCAGATATGCCCCAGGCTTACGTACTGCGTGATGTTGCCGCCCACACCAACACCGGGGAACTCTTTGAGCTCGATGCGCCAGCCGCCCATGTTGAACCAGGTCCGCCAGTTGTAGGTCTGGCCGGACGAGCTGTCCGGGTAGACCGCATTGAGATCGCCGGAGCAGGTGCCCAGGTCGACATTGCCGGAGGCCGCGCCGGTGATACCGGTCTTGGCCTCGTAATTGACCCAGTGGTAGTTGATGGTGTTATCGAAGCGCTTGTCGACCCGCAGCACCGGGGTCACACCCCGCAACGGCTCACCGGTGCTGTCCGACCATTGGGTGCTCCAGCTCAGGCTACGGGCAGCCTGGGTGGCCAGTTGCATGATCGAACTGGGAATGCGCACCACGTTATCGCCATTCACATTGCTCTGGTTCAGTCGCGGCGCCGAGCCAAAAGACAAGAGGTATCGCGCCTGCGGGTTGAGCGCCACTGCCGGGTTGGCCCGCACCCGAACCTTGACGGTGTAGCCAGGCGTGAGGTTGGGGTAGGTGGAGGTGTTGTTTGGCTGGATCACCACCCAATTGTTGCCATCGAAGCGCTCGAAGATCCACTGGTCGCGGGTGCCCTCGCCGTCATCGCCAAGGAACATGCCCACACCCTGGCCGCGCAGCGCGGTGAAGTCGAAGTAATCGACATCGTTGACGCTGTCGAGGTTGCCGGTCACCTGGTTCAGGGCATCCGGCAGGGCGAACGCGGTTTGCGCGGTGTCGTTGGGCTCGAAGGCGTCGATATTGCTGTCCACCGCCACGCCAAAACTGAACTGCGAATTGCTCGCGGCTTTGGCCACCATGTACCAGTAGTAATCGCCGGCAGGCATCACGCCGTTGAGGTATTCATCAGCGCTGTCTGCGTTATCAGAGGTGCCCAGCAGCGTCAGGTTGCCCTGGCCATCGTCATGGAACAGGCTCAACGACATATCGGTACCGGCGCTCTGGTTCAGCAGTTGGACCTGGATGCGAGCGTTTTTCGGCAGGTTGAAGTGATAGGCGATTTCGGCCCCGGTCTCTACCCCGGTGAGGGTGTACAGGGTGTTGATATCCAGGGTCGGAAACTGTGGGGTAAAAGCCGCGATCGCTGCGCCTTGCAGTTGATCCTGCTGCGGCTTTTGCAACTCGCCGATCACCGCCTCAAAGGGCGCAGCGCTGGCTGCGGCTTTGCTCGCCAGGGCCTTGGGCTTGGCTGCCTTGGCCGCCTTGAGTTTTTGCTTGAGTTCGACCGACAATTTCGACGACTGGACCTTGCCCCCCACTTTAAGCACTTGATCGACCGCTTGCTTGACTGCCTGAGCGGAGAGTTTGGCTGGGGCTTGCGAAGGGTATTGTTCGGCCAGGGCAAAGGCCGAAACGAAGCAGGAGGCCGCCATGGCCGCGCCCAGCATAAAGGCTTTTTTCGATTTCATTTTTTATCCATCCATAGTTAAAAAATTGTGGCGTCGGTGCGCGGTGAAATCCGTTCACCTGGGATGGACTGTAGGATAATGCTGTATGCATGTACAGTATTTTTTCAAATAGATGCAAGGAGGATGTGATCAGTGCTGTAGGAGAAACTGACCTTGTTGCGAGGGACTTATCCCTAGCCACCCAGGCAATTTTTTCACATCGCTTTCACTGGCCGACCACGCCCCGCCCCCTAAATTGCCCAGCAACACAAACGGCTGTATCTCAGGTGTCAGGGTGAAGAGTGTGGTTGACATAAATTGCCCGGATGAGGGCCGGGCGAAAACCTTCAAGCAGTTATGGCTGCGTTTCGTTGCGCTCATCGCCCTGTGCCTGGTGGTGATGGGCGCAATGCTCTGGCCAACCACGCCACCGAACCTGGGAATCGACAATCGCCTGGTCACCTCGGGAGCCTTGGCGGCCTGGCGCAGTGGCGACCTGATCGTGCTGGTACGCCATGAAGAACGCTGCGACCGCTCTGGCAACCCCTGCCTGGGCCCTGCGGATGGCTTGAGCCGCCCCGGCGGTGTCTCGGCCGTCGCCGTGGGTAGCGCGTTCCACACCCTGGGCATGTCCCACAGCGATGTGGTGAGCAGCCCGACCACGCGTACCGTGCAAACCTCGCGACTCATGTTCGGCGATGCCCAGATATTGCCCGACCGCTTGACCTTATGTGGCACGGCCCTCGCCCACGATCTGCCGGTACGCAAACGCCCTGGGCGCAACCTGTTGCTGGTCACCCACAGCGAATGCATCGGTGACCTGGAGCGGGTGCTGGGTTACCCCCACGCTGATGGCGCCGAATATGGCAGCTCACTGTTCGTTCAAATCAATGCGCATGGCAAGCTCAAGGTGCTGGGTGTACTGAATAGCCAGGACTGGCCCACCGTCCTTGGACACCTTTAGCGATCAGCTCACGATATCGCTGCGCTGCAGTTCTCCCTGCACCTCCAGGACAAAGGCCGGCTGGTTGGGTTTTCCCGAAATCTGCAACGTGCTCATGTTCGACTGTCGGTCATAGGCGACGATGGCTTCACCGCTCACCCCGGTAAAACGGCTGACCAACTGCAACGGTTTATCACCCAGCTGCGCCCTGATACCTGACACGTCAACCTTGTCCTCGCCGCTGACAAAGTCCTGGATCCGGTCCGGTGCCGTGGCGCTGGAGTCGTTGCCATCGCCACCGCGCAGTTCGTTATTCGCGGCGTTGCCCACCAGCCAATCGTTGCCTGTCCCACCCTTGGCATTCTCGATAGTGGCGCCATAAGCAATGGAAACGTTGCCTTTTAGGCCATCCACATCGGAAAACGTACCCTCTTCAAGACTGATTTTCTGGTCTTGGCTGTAGCCCGAGAAGTCAAGCGTGTCATTGCCGCCACCGTCCCAAATGGCGGCGACCATTTTGTCGTGCTTGGTATTGACGCTCAGGAAGTCACGACCGGTATTGGAATTGAAGCCATACGTGGTGTCGTCTTTGCGGGTCTGGTGATTGACGCCATATTTGGATTGGTAAGCGTAAATATCGTCGAGCTGGGGAGCCGATGCCCGAAAGCCCCCATGATTGGCATAGGTCGTGCATTCGCCCCGATAGCTCATGACGCTATGGCTTTGAGAGTCTTCATGGGAGTCGATCTTCGAACGATCGAGAATGCCGTTGTAGTTGCCGGGGTGCGTAAGCCCCATTGCGTGGCCCAGTTCATGGATGAGCGTATGGCGACCGGCATCACCAGGCTGGGCTTTGGGCACGGACATATCTTTATCATTGCTTACAAACCAGACATCGCCCCCCTGCCCTTTAGCATCCGGCAGTACCGTATGGGCTTGAAGGGTCACAGCGGAGCAAGAAATACGATTTATCTCTTAAGCCGGCAGGAAAGCACCACGGCCTTGCGCAATGCCCACGAGTGCCTCGTCATCCCGGCAACGGAATCACCCGCAACGGCCTGACCGACTTGTAGGAAAAGCTCGAGTAGATTTCCTTCACACACGGCAATGTCTGCAACACCTCACGGGCAAATTCGCCGAAGGACTCCAGGTCCCTGGCCACCACTTCCAGTAAAAAATCATAGCGGCCGGACACGTTATGGCAGGCGACGATTTCCGGGATGTCCAGCAACCGCTGTTCAAACGCCCGGGCGATTTCCTTGGAATGGGTATCCATCATGATGCTGACGAAGGCCGTAACCCCGTAGCCCAGGGCTTTGGGCGAGAGGATCGCCTGGTAGCCGCTGATCACGCCGCTGTCTTCCAGGTTCTTGACCCTTCGCCAGCAGGGCGAGGTGGTCAGGGACACGCGCTCGGCCAGTTCGGCGACGGTCAGGCGAGCGTTGCCTTGCAGGGCGTTGAGCAGGGCTTTGTCGGTACGGTCCAGGCTGCTGGGCATGTCTTGCCTCAAGTTGTTATTTTTATGGGATTTCATCCTTCGCCACAGGCTTTTCTCGGCAAAGTAGGCAACGTTCTGCCTCGGTTATGAGCATAGCATTGTAGGAAATAAGGAGTGTCCGACATGCACAATAAACACAACACATTCGGCTTTTCTACCCGTGCCATTCACTACGGCTACGATGCGCAAGACCATCACGGTGCCCTGGTGCCGCCGATCTATCTGTCGGCGACCTTTGCCTTCCCGACAGCCGAATACGGCGCAGGGTGTTTTGCCGGTGAAGAAAGCGGGCACTTCTACACGCGCATTTCCAACCCGACCCTGGCGCTGCTGGAATCACGCATGGCCACCCTGGAGGGCGGCGAGGCCGCAGTGGCGTTCAGTTCCGGCATGGGCGCGATTGCGGCGACCTTCTGGACCCTATTACGCCCCGGCGATGAGGTGATCGTCAGCCAGACCCTGTACGGCTGTACTTTCGCCCTGCTGCACCATGGCATTGGTGAATTCGGCATCAAGGTGCGCCATGTCGACCTGGCAGACCTCGACGCCCTGCGTGCCGCACTCTCCCCCGCGACCCGCATGATCTACTGCGAAACCCCGGCCAACCCCAACCTGCAATTGATCGACATTGCCGCCGTGGCGAAGATCGCTCACCAGCAAGCCAACGTGACCATGGTGGTTGATAACACCTACTGCACTCCGTACCTGCAACGCCCGCTGGAACTGGGCGCGGATGTGGTGGTGCATTCGGCCACCAAGTACCTCAGCGGGCATGGCGATATCACTGCCGGGATCGCCGTCAGCCGCCATGACCTGGCGCAGCGCATTCGCCTGCAGGGCTTGAAGGACCTGACCGGGGCCGTACTGTCGCCCCAGGACGCCTTTCTATTGATGCGCGGCCTCAAGACCCTGGCCCTGCGCATGGATCGCCATTGCAGCAATGCCCAGGCCGTGGCCGAGGCCTTGCAGGCCCACCCGGCAGTCGAGTCGGTGACCTACCCCGGCCTGCGCTCCTTCCCGCAATACGAGTTGGCAGCACGTCAGATGAAACTGTCGGGCGGCATGATTGCCTTTGAACTCAAGGGCGGCATCGCCACCGGCAAACGCTTCATGAACGCGCTCAAGCTGTTCAGCCGCGCAGTCAGCCTGGGCGACGCCGAATCCCTGGCCCAGCACCCGGCCAGCATGACCCACTCCACCTACACCCCGGAGGAACGTGCCCAGCACGGGATTGCCGAAGGACTGGTGCGCTTATCGGTGGGGCTGGAGGATATCGCAGACCTGCTGGCGGATATCGAGCAGGCGCTGGCGCATTGCGTCAAGCGCGCACCGGCGAGCAAACCGGCGACGCATTCCGCGTAGAAATGGGGGGTTACTTCACCAGCCGGGTTTCCTTTGAAGGCCGGTAGCCGAAGTAGGCGCTGTAGCATTTGCTGAAGTGGCTGGGCGACACAAACCCGCAGGCCACCAGCACTTCGACCTGGGACAGTTCGGTGTGCTGCAGCAGGCGCCGGGCCTCGGTGATGCGCAGCTCCATGTAGTAGCGCTGCGGTGTGGTGCCCAACTGCTCGCGGAACAAACGCTCCAGTTGGCGCCGCGAGCGCCCGGCATACACCGCCAGTTGCTCCAGGGCCAGGGGTTCTTCGAGGTTGGCATCCATCAGGCGCACCACCTCGCGCAGCGGCGCACTCACGCAGATATTTTCGGCGGGCTTGATCCGCCGGTAACGCGACTCCTCAAACGCCAGGATATCTTCAATGCCCTCCACCAGCGCCTTGTCGTGCAGGCTCTTGATCCAGTCCAGGGCCATATGGAACGCGCCCGAAGGGCTGGACGCGCTCAGTCGGTCGCGATCAATCACATAGGGCTCGCTGCTGACCTGGGTGGCCTTGGCGATTTCCGTCAGGGCCGGACGATGTTCCGGGTGAATGGCGCAGCGATAGCCGTCCAACACCCCGGCCTTGCCCAGAAACCACGCGCCGTTCCATAGGCCGGCGAGGATCACACCCTGTTGCGCTGCAGCCTTGAGCAGTTCGATAAAGCTTTCACCGGCCTTGAGCTGGGTGCGATAGCCGCCGCAAATCACCAACAGATCAAGGTCGCCCAGGGCGTTGTGGTCGAGGCGCGCGTCCGGGCGAATCACCAGGCCCAGGTCGCTGATCACCTCCTGCTCGTCCAGGCCGAACGTGCGTGAAGTGAACAACCCCGGGCGCAGCAGGTTGGCGGTGATCAGGGTGTCCAGCGCCTGGGTGAAGGCCGGCAGGGAAAAGTGTTCCAGCAACACAAACCCTGCACGCACCTGGCGTTGGGCCTGGCCCGGGGTTTCGTTCAGGTAGCGCAGGTTCTTGCCTTTCATCCCGCCGCTGAATTGCCGTCTTTCCATGAGTGTTCAACCTGTGTGCGGCGCGGTATGAGGCGCCATCGCCGGCAACAGCTTAGGGCTTGATGTTTTTCAACTGGTTGAGCAAGTCGAGCAGTTGCTGCAATTGCTCTTCGCCGAACTGTTCCTGGATCTTCTGGTAGTTGCTTTCCATCCCCGCGCTCATCTCGACGAAGCACTGTTGCCCCTGCTCGGTGAGGGTCACGAACACCCGGCGCTGGTCTTCGCTGGACTTGCGCCGACGCACGATGCCGTCGCGTTCCAGGCGCGCCAACACGCCGGTCATGCTCGGTTTGAGGATGCAGGCCAGGTGCGCCAACTGATGACTCTCCAGTTCGCCCTGCTGGCGCAGGATCCGAATCACCCGCCACTGCTGCTCGGTCAATTGATGTTCATTGAGCAACGGCCGGAAAAACGCCATGGCGGCTTCGCGGGCCTGCAGCAGGGTCAGCGTCAGGGAAGGTCTGGGAGTGGACATGGCTCACGCACAAAAGAGATCGAAGCGTCGAAGCTTAGGGTCGGCTCCACGGGCATGCAAGCCGGCCGCCACACAAACTCGTTAACCTCGACACGAATTATTTTAAAGCAGCGCAAATTGTCTACCCATAATAAATATAACATGTTAACAATATGCCACTCCCTTCAGCGATCCGAAGGGCGATACCTACAAAAACAACAAAAGGAATCTGTCATGCATTTGCGCCTCCTTCCCCTGGCGGCCAGCGCTGGCCTGTGCGCTACGTTCAGCCCTTTGAGCGCCTACGCCGAGTTTATCCAGGACAGCAAGGCCAGCCTCGACCTGCGCAACTTCTATATGAACCGCGACTTTCGCCAAACCCACGCGCCGCAGAACAAGGCCGATGAGTGGGCCCAGGGCTTTGTGCTGCGCCTGGAGTCGGGCTACACCGAAGGCCGGATGGGCTTTGGCGTGGATGCCCTGGGTGAGCTGGGGGTCAAGCTCGACTCCAGCCGCGACCGCCGTGGCACCGGGCTGCTGCCGTATGGCGCCAGCCAGCAGCCCGTCGACAATTACAGTGAACTGGGCCTGACGGCCAAGGTGCGGGTCTCGAAAACCGTGCTCAAGGCCGGCACCCTGCAGCCGCAACTGCCGGTGGCCGCCTACAACGACACCCGGCTCCTGCCTTCGACCTATAGCGGCGAGTTGCTCACCTCCCAGGACATCGCCGGCCTGACCCTGAACCTGGGCCGCCTGGAAAAACAGAACCTGCGCGACTCTTCCAGCAACGATGCGATGAGCTATGCCGGCGTCGACAGCAACCACCTGGACCTGGCCGGCGGCACCTATGCAATCACCCCACAGCTGGCGACGACTTACTACTACGCACAGATGCAGGATATCTACCGCCAGCACTTCATCGGCCTGGTGCATGACCTGCCGCTGAGCAACGGCATGAGCCTGCGCAGCGACCTGCGCTACTTCGATACCCGCGAACAGGGCAGCCATGAATTGCGCGGCGCTTCGCGGGTGGATGGCGGGCGCATCGACAACCGGTTCTTCAACGGCATGCTGAGCCTGTCGACAGGGGCGCACAAGTTCGGCCTGGGCTACCAGAACCTGTCAGGCCATGGCGATTTCGCCTACCCCGGCATGGACCCCTACTCGGTCAACCTGGTAACCATCAATGTGTTCACCAAGGCCGAGACCGATGCCTGGCAAGCGCGCTATGACTACAACTTCGCCGCCCTCGGCCTGCCGGGGCTGACCTTTATGACGCGCTATGTGGACGGCGGCCATGTGCAGACCGCCAGCGTGCACAATGGCCGCGAATGGGAGCGCGATACCGACCTGACCTACACCGTGCAGAGCGGGCCGCTGAAAAACGTCAACGTCAGGCTGCGCAACGCGACCCTGCGGTCGAGCAACGGCCTGACCAGTGATATCGACGAAAACCGCATCATCGTCGGCTACAGCCTGGCGCTGTGGTGATCAACGCAGGCCCGATTGACGCAGGCGGTACTCCCCCGGCGTCATCTGTGCATAACGCTGGAAGAACCGGCTGAAATAGGCCGGGTCCTTGAACCCCAACTGGTAGCAGATTTCATTCGCGGAACTGCCGGTAAACAGCAGCAGGCGCCGGGCTTCCTGCATCAGCCGTTCCAGCACCAGGCGCTTGGACGGCAGGTCGGCAATACGCCGGCATACGTCGTTGAGCCGCGCCTCGGTCACGCCAATGTGCTCGGCGTACGCCGACAGCGGCCAATGCAGCAAATAGTGGTCTTCGATCAGTTCATTGAAGCGATGGAAGATGCGCAAGTCTTCGTGGCGCGCCGGGCGCGCTTCCAGGGAATTGGCGCACAGGCGCAGCAGGCTGATCATGATCAGGCGGGTCAGGCTTTCCAGGGCTGTCGCCCGCCCGGCGCCCGTGCTGTTGACCTCGTTGCACAGCTCGTCGAACAGCCACTCCAGCCGCTTGATCTCGGGCTCAAACGTGGGTGCCAGGCGTGCCAGCGCGACGCAGGCGGGCGGTATCTGCGGGCCGGGCGCAAGGCTCGGGTCGGCATCAATCAGCGCCCGTACCAGTTGCTGGCGCACGGTCAGGACATGGCCGTCGGCATCGGCTTCGGTGACAAAGGCATGGGCTACCGTGGGCGGCGTGAGAAAAAACATCGGCCCGGATTCCAGGTACTGCTGATCGTCGAGGTAGACCCGCACGGCGCCACTCTTGACGTAATGCACCTGGAAAAACCGGTCATGCCGATGCACGGGCATATTGCGCCCGAAAAACCCCGCCAGGTTGCCGAGCCGGTCGTAATGCACGTCGGCATCGCTGTAGCGCTGGTCGTAGACCTGGCCGATGTTGATGTTGGGGATCGGTTTCACAGGCGCCTCTTTATTGTTTTTTGCACCCGATGATTTTGCCACGCTTGACGGTAGTTAACATATTAATTATAACGTTAACACATTAACGAACTGCCTCCAGAGCAGTCGCCATCGCCAGGAGAAATCCATGAGCCGTACCCTGCATGATGTTGCCAGCGGCACCCTGTTCGGCGTCGCGCTGAACTACCAGGGCTTGCTGAACCAGCGTCTCGCCGAATTCGAGCAGCCGCCGTACCAGAAGCCGCCGGTCAAGCCGGTGCTGTTTATCAAGACCCCCAACACCCGCAACAGCCATGACGGCATCGTGCTCCAGCCCCACGGCGAACGCCTGCAACCGGGCCCTGCCCTGGGCGTGGTGATTGGCAAAAGCGCCAGCCGCGTCAGCGTGGAAAATGCCCTGGAGCACGTGGCGGGCTACGTCATCGTCAATGAGTTCAGCCTGCCGGAAGACAGCTACTACCGCCCCGCCGTCAAAGCCAAGTGCCGCGACGGGTTCTGCGCCCTGGGCCCTGAACTGGTGGCCCGCGAGCAGATCGCCAACCCCCATCAGTTGAGCCTCAAGCTGTTCGTCAATGGCGAGCTGCGCCAGCAGAACACCACGGCCAATTTTGTGCGCGACATTCCCCGCTTGATCGCCGAAATCAGCGAGTTCATGACCCTGCATGCGGGCGATGTGCTGATCACCGGCACGCCTGAAGGCCGGGTGGATGTGCAGCCCGGCGACACCGTCGAAGTCGAGATCAGCGGCCTGGGCCGCCTGGTCAACCACATCCAGGCCGAGGAGCACCCATGAAACACGCCCGTATCCGCTATGCAGGCCAGGTCCATCAGGTCCACGTCGAAGCCGATAACGCTGTGCGCCTGGCCGATGGCCGGCTGCTGGCCGAAGACCAGGTCGAGTGGCTGCCACCGGCCACCGGCAATATGTTCGCCCTGGGCCTGAACTACGCCGACCATGCCGCCGAGCTGGCCTTCGCCCCGCCGACCGAGCCGCTGGCCTTTATCAAGTCGCCAGGCACCTACACCGGGCACAACCAGATCACCTGGCGCCCGGACAACATCGCCTATATGCACTACGAGTGCGAGCTGGTGGCGGTGATCGGCAAGCCGGCGCGCAACGTCAAGCGCGAGGACGCCCTGGAGTACCTGGCCGGCTACACCGTGTGCAACGACTACGCGATCCGCGACTACCTGGAAAACTACTACCGCCCCAACCTGCGCGTGAAAAACCGCGACGCCACCACCCCGGTCGGCCCATGGATGGTCGACGTGGCCGATGTGCCGGACCCAGGCAACCTGACCCTGCGCACCTGGATCAACGGTGAGTTGCGCCAGGAAGGCAGCACCCGCGACATGATTTTCGATATCCCCTACCTGATCGAATACCTGTCCAGCTTCATGACCCTGCAACCCGGCGACATGATCGCCACCGGCACCCCCGAAGGCCTGGCCGATGTGGTGCCAGGGGATGAAGTGGTGGTGGAAGTGCAAGGCGTCGGCCGCCTGGTCAACCGAATTGTCAGCGAGGCGGACTTTTTCGCCGCCCGGAAAGAGGCTTGAACCCCATGATCAAACACTGGATCAACGGCCGTGAGGTCGAAAGCAAAGACACCTTCATCAACTACAACCCCGCCACCGGCGAGGCGATTGGTGAAGTGGCCAGCGGTGGCGCCGAAGAAGTCGCCCAGGCCGTGGCTGCGGCCAAGGAAGCCTTCCCGAAGTGGGCCAACACCCCGGCCAAGGAGCGCGCGCGCCTGATGCGCAAGCTCGGCGAACTGATCGAGCAGAACGTACCGCACCTGGCCGAACTGGAAACCCTGGACACCGGCCTGCCGATCCACCAGACCAAGAACGTGCTGATCCCTCGGGCGTCGCACAACTTTGATTTCTTCGCCGAAGTCTGCACGCGCATGGACGGCCACAGCTACCCGGTGGACGACCAGATGCTCAACTACACCCTGTACCAACCGGTGGGTGTGTGCGCGCTGGTGTCGCCATGGAACGTACCGTTCATGACCGCCACCTGGAAGACCGCCCCGTGCCTGGCCCTGGGCAACACGGCGGTACTGAAGATGTCCGAGCTGTCGCCGCTGACCGCCAACGAACTGGGACGCCTGGCGTTGGAAGCGGGGATCCCCAAGGGCGTGCTCAACGTGATCCAGGGCTACGGCGCCACCGCCGGTGATGCCCTGGTGCGTCACCCGGATGTGCGGGCGATTTCCTTTACCGGCGGCACCGCCACCGGCAAGAAGATCATGCAGACCGCCGGCCTGAAAAAGTACTCCATGGAGCTGGGTGGCAAGTCGCCGGTGCTGATTTTTGAAGACGCCGACCTCGAACGGGCCCTGGATGCCGCGCTGTTCACCATCTTCTCGCTCAACGGCGAGCGCTGCACCGCCGGCAGCCGGGTGTTTATCCAGGAGAGCGTGTACCCGCAGTTCGTCGCCGAGTTCGCCGCCCGCGCCAAACGCCTGATTGTCGGTGACCCGCAAGACCCGAACACCCAGGTGGGCTCGATGATCACGCAAGCCCACTATGACAAAGTCACCGGCTACATCAAGATTGGCCTCGAAGAAGGCGCCAACCTGGTTGCAGGCGGCCTGGAGCGGCCGGCCAACCTGCCGGCGCACCTGGCACGCGGGCAGTTTATCCAGCCAACCGTGTTCGCCGATGTCAACAACAACATGCGCATCGCCCAGGAAGAAATCTTCGGTCCGGTGGTGTGCCTGATTCCCTTCAAGGACGAAGCCGAGGCCCTGCAACTGGCCAACGAGACCGAGTATGGCCTGGCGTCCTATATCTGGACCCAGGACATCGGCAAGGCTCATCGCCTGGCCCGTGGCATCGAGGCCGGCATGGTGTTTATCAACAGCCAGAACGTGCGCGACCTGCGTCAGCCGTTCGGCGGGGTCAAGGGCTCGGGGACCGGTCGTGAAGGCGGCCAGTACAGCTTCGAAGTGTTCGCCGAGATCAAGAACGTGTGCATTTCCATGGGCAGCCACCACATCCCGCGCTGGGGCGTGTAACCCGCCGGGGCTGGCTCCTACAGGGTCCGTAGCGCACCAACAAGAATAATGAAATCAGGAGAATGATCATGGGTGAAGTAGTCCTGGCGGCGAAAATCTGCCACGTGCCTTCCATGTACCTGTCGGAACTGCCGGGCAAGCACCACGGTTGCCGCGAGGCGGCGATTGCCGGGCACAAGGAGATCGGGCGCCGCGCCCGTGAACTGGGGGCCGACACCGCTGTGGTATTCGATGTGCACTGGCTGGTCAACAGCGGTTATCACGTCAACGGTGGCGAGCGCTTCCAGGGCACCTACACCAGCAATGAGCTGCCGCACTTCATCAAGAACATGGAGTACGCCTACCCCGGCTGCCCGGAACTGGGTGAACTGATTGCCGCCGAAGCCAACCTGGCCGGGGTGCGCACCATGAACCACAACATCCCGAGCCTGGAGCTGGAATACGGCACCCTGGTGCCCATGCGCTACATGCACATGGACGTGCCCCAAGAGCAGAAATTCAAGGTGATCTCCATCGCCGCCTGGTGCGCCTGGCATCGCCTGGCAGACAGCTTCGCCTTCGGTGCCGCCGTGCGCCGCGCCATCGAGAAGAGTGATCGCAAGGTGCTGGTGCTGGCTTCCGGGTCACTGTCGCACCGCTTCTCCGACGACCGCGAAGCCGAAGCCAATATCCACAACTGGACCCGCGAGTTCGACAAGCAAGTGGATATGCACGTGGTGCAGATGTGGCGCGAAGGCCGCTTCAAGGAGTTCTGCGCGATGCTCCCGGACTATGCCGAACACTGCTTTGGCGAGGGCAAGATGCACGACACCGCGATGCTCCTGGGCTTGCTCGGCGGGCCTGAGTACAACCGCCCGGCCGAGATCATCACCGAGCCGTTCGGCAGCTCCGGCACCGGCCAGATCAACGCCATTTTCCCGCTCTGAATACAACACCCGCAGATGTGGGCGCAGCCTCGCCCGGCGACACAGCGCCCACATTAAATCGCCTACAGAAGGAGGCTTTGCATGCCGCATTTCATCGCCGAATACACCGACAACCTCGAACCCCAGGCCGACCTGGCAGGGCTGTTTGAAAAGGTCCACCAGGTGCTGGGAGACAGTGGCGTGTTCCCCCTCGGCGGCATCCGCAGCCGCGCGGTGCGCCTGGACACCTGGCGCATGGCCGATGGCAAACACGACTACGCCTTCGTCCATATGACCCTCAAGGTCGGCCACGGTCGCGACCTGCCTACCCGTCAGGCGGTGGCTGAAACCCTGTTCATGGTGATCACCGAGCACTTCGCCGCCCTGCAGGCACAACGGCTGCTGGCGCTGTCCTTCGAGATGGTCGAGCTGCACCCGCAGTTGAATTTCAAACAGAACAACGTCCACGCGTTTTTAAGCAACCAGGCGGGTTGACCCCCCGCCTCCCCCAACGGCCTCTCAGACAAAAAGTACAACATCATGAGCACAGCCAATACCGCCCACAGCGTCACCCTTGCCGAGCATGATCGCACCCACAGCACTGTCACCTGGCGCCTGATGCCGTTGTTGCTGATCTGTTACCTGTTTGCCCACTTGGACCGGATCAACATCGGGTTCGCCAAGATGCAGATGAGCAACGATCTGCATTTCAGCGACACGGTGTATGGCTTCGGGGCCGGTCTGTTTTTTATCGCCTACGCGCTGTTCGGCGTGCCCAGCAACATGGCCCTGGACCGCGTTGGGCCACGGCGCTGGATCGCCTGCCTGATGGTGGTGTGGGGCATCCTGTCCACCAGCATGCTGTGGATCGAAAGCTCCACCGGCTTCTACGTCCTGCGTTTTTTGCTGGGCGTGGCCGAAGCGGGTTTCTTCCCCGGGATCCTGGTGTTTCTCAACCGCTGGTACCCGGCGCGCCGACGTGCGCAGATCACCGCCCTGTTCGCCATCGCCGTGCCCATGGCCGGGGTGATTGGCGGGCCGCTCTCGGGGGCGATCCTGGAGAACTTCCACGACTTCGGCGGGATGCGCGGCTGGCAGTGGATGTTCCTGATCGAAGGCGCACCCGTGGTGCTGCTGGGCCTGGTGGTGCTCAAGTACCTGCCGGACAGTTTTGAAACAGTGAAATGGCTGGAGCCTGCGCAGAAACAACAATTGCGCGAACAGTTGAGCACCGAGGAAAAGCGCAAATCCATCACCTCCTTTGGCGGCATCCTGCGCGACCCGCAAGTGTGGCTGCTGGTAGCGATCTATTTTGCGGTGATGCTGGCGGTCAACACCCTGGCGTTCTGGATGCCCACCCTGATCCATGGCGCCGGCATCGGCCGCGACAGCCAGGTCGGCCTGCTGAGCGCCGTGCCGTACCTGGCCGGCTGCTTCTTCATGATCGGCTGCGGACGCTCCTCGGACCGCAACCGCGAACGCCGCTGGCACTTGTGTGTGCCATTGCTGATGGCGGCGGCGGGGATCGCGGTGGCCGGCCTGGCACCGGGCAACTCGCTGGTGGTGATGGGCGGCCTGATCGTCGCCGGCATGGGCGCCAGCGCCGCGCTGCCGATGTTCTGGCAACTGCCGCCGGCCTTCCTGTCCAACTGCACCCAGGCGGCCGGGATCGCCATGATCAGCTCGTTTGGCAGCATTGCCTCGTTCCTCGCGCCCTACCTGATCGGCTGGATGCGCGACACCACCCAGAGCGCCAGCCTCGCCCTGTACGTGCTGGCGCTGTTTATCGCCCTTGGCGGCCTGCTGGTGCTGCGCACCAACGCTGCCATCGTCAACCCTCAGTAAGAGACCCTTGTCATGCTTGATCCACAGCTCATCCTGCAAGCCGCCGCCCAGCTGGACCATGCCGAACGCAGCCGCGAACAGGTACGCCAGTTTTCCCTTGAGCATCCGGCGATCACGATCGAGGACGCCTACGCCATCCAGCGCGCCTGGGTCGCCCAGAAGATCAAGGGCGGCCGCAAGCTGGTCGGGCACAAGATCGGCCTGACCTCGCGGGCGATGCAGGTGTCGTCGAACATCACCGAACCGGACTACGGTGCGCTGCTCGATGACATGCTGTTTGAGGAAGGCACCGACATTCCGTTCGAGCGCTTTATCGTGCCGCGGGTCGAGGTCGAACTGGCCTTCATCCTCGGCAAACCGCTCAAGGGCCCCAACTGCACGATTTTCGATGTGCTCGACGCCACCGAGTGGGTGATCCCGGCCCTGGAAATCATCGACGCGCGTATCCAGCAGATCGACCCGCACACCAAGGCCACGCGCAAAGTGTTCGACACCATCTCCGACAACGCCGCAAATGCCGGCGTTGTCATGGGCGGCCGCGCGGTGCGGCCAACCGAAATCGACCTGCGCAAAGTGCCGGCGGTGCTGTACCGCAACGGCGTGATCGAAGAGTCCGGGGTCTCGGCCGCCGTGCTCAACCACCCGGCCAAGGGTGTGGCCTGGCTGGCAAACAAGCTGGCGCCCTACGACGTCACCTTGCTGCCGGG
Organism: Pseudomonas sp. FP818; assembly: GCF_030687335.1. Classification (NCBI taxonomy): domain Bacteria; kingdom Pseudomonadati; phylum Pseudomonadota; class Gammaproteobacteria; order Pseudomonadales; family Pseudomonadaceae; genus Pseudomonas; species Pseudomonas sp. FP818. Next base: position 3,845,136 of record NZ_CP117427.1, read on the forward strand.
GCAAATCATCCTCGGCGGCTCGTTTACCCGGCCGGTGGCGGCGAGCCCGGGCGATACCTTCCATGTCGACTACGACATGCTCGGTTCGATTTCCTGCCGCTTCGTCTGACCCCTGGAGGACTGATTCATGGACATGCCTGTCAACCGTTTCAAACAGCGGCTCGCCAGCGGTGAAGCGCAGATCGGCCTGTGGCTGGGCCTGGCGGACGCGTACTGCGCGGAACTGGCGGCCAATGCCGGTTTCGACTGGCTGCTGATCGACGGCGAACACGCCCCCAACGACGTGCGCGGCATGCTCGGCCAATTGCAGGCCGTGGCGCCCTACCCCAGCGCGGCGGTGATTCGCCCGGTGATCGGCGATACCGCGCTGATCAAGCAGGTGTTGGATATCGGCGCGCAGACCCTGCTGGTGCCGATGGTCGAAAGCGCCGCCCAGGCCCGGGAGCTGGTGCGCGCCATGCGCTATCCGCCCCAGGGCATACGCGGTGTGGGCAGTGCGCTGGCGCGGGCTTCGCGCTGGAACAGCATCGACGGCTACCTGGACCAGGCCGATGCACAGATGTGCCTGCTGGTGCAGATCGAAAGCCTGCAAGGCCTGGCCAACCTCGACGCGATTGCCGCCGTCGAGGGGGTGGACGGCGTGTTTATCGGCCCGGCGGACTTGAGTGCCTCCATGGGCCACCGAGGCAATCCGGGGCACCCAGACGTGCAAGCGGCAATCGAAGATGCCATTGCGCGGATCCGCCAGGCGGGCAAGGCGGCGGGGATTCTCAGTGCCGATGAGAAACTGGCACGGCGTTACATCGAACTGGGCGCGGGGTTTGTCGCGGTGGGGGTGGATACCACGGTGCTGATGCGTGGGTTGCAGGGGTTGGTGGGCAAGTTCAAAGACAAACCCGCGCCAGCGAGCACTGGCGGCGTCTACTAATCACCTTCAAACGCCGCAGGACCCAATGTGGGAGCGGGCTTGCTCGCGAAAGCGGTGTGTCAGTCAATATATTCAGTGACTGAACCACTGCTTTCGCGAGCAAGCCCGCTCCCACATTTTGGATGCGTGGTGTTTGAGAGATCGTGTTTCAGCGCTTGATGTTTTTCAGCTCATCCAACAGCCCCAGCAACGTCTGCAACTTCTCCTCCCCCAGTTGCTCCTGCAAGCGCTGGTAGTTGGCCTCCATGCACTGGCTCATGGAGGCAAAACTCGCCCGCCCCTTGTCCGCCAGGGTCACCAATACCCGCCGCTGATCCTGCTCGGCCTTGCGCCGATGGATCATCCCCGCCGCTTCCATGCGCACCAGCACGCCAGTCATGCTCGGTTTGAGGATGCAGGCCAGTTCCGCCAGTTGGTAAATCTCCAGTTCATCGTGTTCATTGAGGATGCGGATCACCCGCCATTGCTGCTCGGTGAGGCCGTGCTCGTTCAGCGAGGGACGGAAAAAACTCATGGCCGCTTCGCGGGCCTGTAGCAAAGTGAGGGTCAGGGACTGCCGGGGTTTGAGCATAGAGTCAGGGTCACGTGATATTTAGTTAATGTTTTAACGAAACTCTAACATCCCCACCCCGCGCAAGCGCTATAACTTAATGGTCGCGCACGTCCATGGCGCGCTGAATCAAAAGCCCCGGCACGCAGGATCAAGACATTGCTGCCGCCAAAGCCCCTAATGAAGACATCTGCTTTAGAGCCTTCCTTCACTTTTCAGGCTGCGCCATGATCACTATTGAAACCCCCACGTATTACACCGCGACCAAGAAGTACAACCTGAGCTTTCCCACCCTGGAGCAGGACATCGAGGCCGACGTCGTCGTGATCGGCGGCGGCTTTTCCGGGATCAACACGGCGCTGGAACTGGCAGAAAAGGGCATCACCAATATTGTCGTGCTGGAGGCGCGCTACCTGGGCTTTGGCGGCACCGGGCGCAATGGCGGGCAGATCATGGCCGGCATCGGCCACGACCTGGAGAAAATCAAGCAAGACGTCGGCGAAGACGGCCTGCGCCAAGTGTTCGAGATCAGTGACCTGGGCGCCGACATCATCAAAGACCGGATCGCCAAGTACAACATCGACGCCGATTTCTGCCATGGCTACGGCTATATGGGCTTCAACGCCCGTCAGGAAAAGACCCTGCGGGCCTGGGAAAAAGACTTCAAGTCGATCAACAGCAAGCATGAAATCCGCTTTCTCGGCGGCTCCGACGTCCAGCAGATCATCGGCTCCGACGCCTACAGCAGCGCCCTGTTGCATATGGGCGGCGGGCATGTGCATTCGCTGAACCTGCTGCTGGGCGAAGCCACCGCCCTGGCCGGCCTTGGCGTGCGGATCTTCGAGAACAGCCCGGCGCTGGAAGTCAGCTATGGCGAGCGCATCACCGTGCGCACCGGGCGCGGCTCGGTCAAGGCCAGCAAGCTGTTGTGGGCCTGTGACAGTTTTCTCAACAAGCTGGAGCCGGAGCTGCATCGCTCGACCATCAACACCTACGCGTTCCAGATGATGACCGAGCCGTTGAGCGAAGAACTGATCCAGCGGATAAGCCCGATTCGCGGGGCCTACAGCGACATCCGCCCGGTGATCGACTACTACCGCGTGACCAACGAAAACCGCCTGCTGTTCGGCGCCGCCACGCCGCTGGTAGAGCACATTCCCGGCGATTTGAAAGCCTGGAACCGCAAGTTGATGCTGAAGATCTTCCCCTACCTCAAGGACGTGAAAATCGACCTGGCCTGGGGCGGCCCGATGGCCTGCAGCCCCAACCTGTTCCCCCAGATCGGCACCCTGCCGGGGCGCAGCAATGCGTTCTTCGTCCAGGGTTACTCGGGCTTTGGCGTCACCCCCAGCCACATCATCTGCAAGGTCCTGGCCGAAGGCATGAGCGAAGGCTCGGCGCGCTATGACCTGGTCAGCTCAATCCACCGCCCGACGATTATCGGCAAGGACGCAATCCGCCCCTTGCTGCTGACCGCCGGCAAATCCTGGCACCAACTGTCCGGTTACTGGAATGGTCGCCGCTAACTCCATTTTTATCCCTCAGGAGCAACTGTATGGCCCTCGTTACCCTCAAGAAAGATATCCAGCTGTCTGAACTCGACGCCTGGGGCACCGTTGCCGATCTCGGCTCCGAGATCCTCGCCGGCGAGCTCAAGGCTTTCGGCAAAATGACTTTTGGTGCGCCCACCGACAAAGTCAGCAGCGCCTACTTCGGCACCACCCAGGGCAAATTCCGCATGGTCTACCCGTTTCATGAACAAGCCACAGTGGTCACCGGCGAGGTGCGCCTGACCGACGAAAACACCGGCCAAACCACCCGCTACCAGGCCGGTGACAGCTGGTTCGTGACCCAGGGCACACCCGTGCTGTGGGAAGTGGTCAGCGAGAGTTTCGTCAAGCACTACTTCGCGGTCGCATAACTGCGTTGCTTGGTGTGGGAGCGGGCTTGCCCGCGATGGCGGTGGATCAGTTAAGTACTTCTAATCTGACACTCAGCAATCGCGGGCAAGCCCGCTCCCACACCAAGCCCACTCCCACATTGGGGGTGGGCTGATTGATAAGTCGCGGTCAGGCCATTCCTACCACCTGCTGCAACCGGCTACTGCGAAACGCCTTGGGCGACTGCTCAAACTGCTTCTTGAACGAACGGCTGAAATGCGCAGAATCGGTGAAGCCCCATTTGTAGGCAATCGAGGTGATCGACTCGCTGCGCAGGAACGGGTTGATCAAGTCATCGGCGCTGCGCTTGAGCCGCGCGCGCTGGATGTAGCGGCAGACGCTGTCGTCCTGTTCTTCGAACAGCCGGTACAAATGGCGCACCGAGATGTTCAAGCGGCTGGCCAGGCCCACCGGGCTCAAGCCAGGCTGGCTCAGAGACTCATCAATGATTTTCTGCACGTAGCTGCGCAGGTTGTTGCCCTGCAACGCGGCCACGTCCTCGCGCGCGTCATCGTCCTGCTCCAGGGCCGAGCCCAGCAGTGACACAAAGGCACACTGCAGCGCCTCAACCTCGTCCTCGGCACCCTCGCTGCCCTTGCACAACTGGTCCATCAACACATGCAACATGCGCCCGCAGGCTTTGCTGGAGGAGATCTTGCCAAAGGTCTTTGATTGGCTGCCCATCTGCTTGCACACCTGGGTGCGCGGCAACGACAGCGAGATATGCTCGATCAAGCCGAATGGGGTGATTTCAATAGAGCCCACCGAGTCCATCAGCAGCAGTTCGCCAGGAGCCAGTTGCACCCGCTGGCCGTTCTGCACGATCTGCGAATAGCCGCTGCGCTGGCTGACCAAAAAGCAATCCTGATCGTTATCGCGGTCGGGGTTGGTCGCCTGGCGCTTGATCAACCCGGCATTGGTACGCAGGCTGGCCAACGACAGGCCGCCGCTGGCGAGCATGGAGAACTCGCCGATAAACAGCGAGCGGTTGAAGGCCAGTTCGGTGTCGAAGTGGCCGCACATGGCACGCAAGTCGCGGTTCCAGGTGTCGAGCCCCTGTTGTGCACTCTGTTGGATACCCATGGGTGTCTCCACAATGGCTTATTGTTTTTGTCGGGCAATAGTTAACATGTTATCTATATGCGCGCAACAAGTACCTGTCCACCATTGTGTTAGCACTAATGATGCCAATCAGAGCGTGCGCAATACGCGCTGCAAGCCGAGCAGCGCAGCCAGCAGTACATCCCGCTGTTCACGGCTCAGGGCAATGTAGCGTCGGAAGGCCGGCATGCGGTTGACCACCTCGCTGCCGCCCATGTGCTCCAGGCGTACGTGCCATTGCTGGGCATGCAGCTCGATGTGCAGGCGCTTGAAATCCAGGGGCATCAATGCCTCGTGCAGGGCGCTGTCCTGTTGCAAGCGCGCCTGCAATTGCCCCAGCAATGCCCCCTCGCCCGCGCGCTGCCGGCAGCAGATTCCAGTTCGTCGAATGGCCCCGCCATGGTGCAATTCAAAGCGTGCCGCGCCCTCTGCCGAGGCGGGTAGGCGCAGGCTGAATTCGGTCATGACCAGGTGCATCAACAACTGCGATTCGGTGCGCTCGCGGATCTCCAGGTGCAGGCTGTCGTCGTCCAGGAGGGCGTGCGCCAAAGTCGGCGATACCTGCTCGAAACGCGCCAGCCCGAGGTTGCGCTGCAACTGCCCCAGGGTGCGCCCAGGCTGATAGCCGGCGGGCGCCCGTTGCGCACTGAACAGTTCAGACAGCTTTTGCCGCAGTGCTGACATAGCCGTGATGAGCGTGACCCGGTTCATTGGCAAACTCCTTGGCCAGCACGTCTTCCACCGACGCCGGCGTGAATGGATTGACCTTCTGCACCACCAGGGTCCAGAACAGCGCATACACCGCAGTGCCGCCCAGCATCACGCCGAACGGGACATAGATATCCGCCGGGTTCATCCCTGGCGGCGTGATAAACCACATGCCCAACAGAATGCCGGCGCTGGACAGCAACTGCGGCAGCGGGAACCACGGCGAGCGATAAGCCCGTGGCAAATCGGGGCGACGAATGCGCAGGATCACCACCGACACCGTGACCAACAGGTAGGCGAAACTCCACGCACACACCGCCGCCAGCACCAGGTGCATGATGTTGTCGGTGTTGCCGCCCAGGTACAGCGCATGCAGGCACGGAATCAGCATCGCCACCAGGATGCACAGCACCGGAGTCTTGAAGCGTGGGTGCAGGTAGGTGAAGACCTTGGGCAACGCGCCATCCACCGCCATGCCATACAGAATGCGTGGCACACCGGCCATCAGGGTGTTGATGGTGGCGGCGCCGGCAAACAGAAAGCCAATGCCCAGCCACAGCGGCCCGATCTGCCCCATCACCTGTTCGGCAAAGCGTGGAATGGCCATGGGTGTGTCCAGCAGATGCACGCCGCTGGTCGCGTCCAGCACCACGTTTTCCACCTGGCGCTTCATCGCTGCGCCATAGATGAACATGCACGTTGCCACGCCCATCAGGCCGAGCATCATTGCCCGGGGCATGACCTTGGCCGACTGGCGCAAGTCCGGCGCCAGCGGGGTGACGAATTCACAGCCGACAAACATAAACATCGCCATGCCCACCAACGACAGCACTGTCACCAGGTCGGTGCCCACCAGGGACTCACCAAACCAGCCGTCCAGCTGCACTGCCGGCGCGGCGATCAGGCCCAGCACGCCAAACACCATCAAGGTGGTCCACATTCCGAAGGTGAGGATGATCTCGGCGCGGCCAAAGGCACTGACGCCAAACACATTGAGCACGCCGAACACCAGCACAAAACCGACACCCAGCAGCCACGAGCCACCGGCGGATTCGGCCAGGGTGTTGAGGTGTTCGAAGTTCACCAGCGCCATGACCCCGGCGAGGATGGTCTCGGCGGTGCCGGCAAACACATGCACGATCAAATACGCCGACAAGGTGCCGGTGATCGCAAAGAAACGGCCCATGCCGCAATTGATGTAGTCGTACACCGAGCCGGTGGTGGGCAGTATCGAGGCGGCCTCGGCGAAGGTCGTGGCCTGGGCCAGCATCATCACCACGGCCAGCAGCATGGCCAGCGCAAACGCGCTGCCGCCGATGCCAAAGCCCATGGTCGCGGTGAGAATCACCGGGCTGGCCATGATCAGGCCAATGGTGCTGGCCAACGCGGTGGGGAAACCCACCGTGCCCCGGTTCAGGTGCGCAGTAAGTCTGTCATTGCTCGACATGGTGCAGATCCTCGAAAGGGATTTTTTAGAAGTGTTTGCACTGTGCGCCCCGCCCAACCTGATCGTCTTGCCCCTGGCTGCCGCCGGTTTTGTTGCTCCCTGCCAGGGTTTGCAGCCTGGCGGCCAGGATCAATTACCTGGCACGCAGGTGAAAGACTTGCGCCGCCGACGCTCGCCCTAATGCGCCCTCAACTTAACCCTTGGGGGACTATAACAATGGAGCACACACGCAAAACCCGCCACCTGCGCCCGGCTGTCGGCCTGGGTCTGGCGCTGTTGATTGGCCAACCTTCAGCCCAGGCAATCGAACTGTATGCCGACGACGACACCACCGTCACCGGCAACTTCCTGGCCGTGTACGGCATGTTCAACAGTCGCAAGAACTACGAGGGCAGCCAGGGCGGTTCGACCTGGCGTGAAGGCTTTATCAAGTACGGCTTGAGCGTCGAGCAGACCCTGGGCAGCAACGCCAGTGTGTATGGCACCGCCAACCTGGTGAGTTCCGGCACCTGGGGCGATGGCGATGCCTCCCGCGTGACTGACGGCAGCGAGCGCACCACCAAGTTCGACGAAGCCTTTGCCGGCTGGCGCTCGGGGGACCTGTTGCCGGCCCTGGGCAAGGATGGCCTGGACCTGTCGTACGGGCGCCAGATCATCACCGTGGGCGACGGCTTTATCATCAACGACGATGGCCCGAACCTGGGCAATGGCGTGGCCGACGGTGAGTTCGACCGCGGCGGCGCCTATTACATCGCGGCGCGGCATGCGTTCGACAAGGCGGCAGTGATGCGCCTGGGCGGCAAGGACGGCCTGCATGGCAGCCTGATGTGGATCGAGTCCGACAACCGCGCCCAGGCCCTGACCGAAATGGCCATCGGCACCCTGGAATACAGCGCAGCGCCAGGCACCCTGGGCTTGACCTACCTGCATGGCATCGACGTGGACGAGCGGTTTGCCAACGACCTGCAACGTCAACGCAAGGGCATGAACCTCTACAGCCTGCGCGGCACCGGGAATGCCGGGATCGACAACGCGCACTTCTCGTTTGAATACGCCTGGCAGGACAAAGACCCCGGCCCGGAAAAAGCCTGGTACGCCGAGGCCGGCTACACCTTCGCCGACCTGCCCTGGTCGCCGGACCTGACCTACCGCTATGCGCGCTACTCGAAAAACTGGGATGCGCTATTCGCTGGCTTCAATCGAGGGTTGGGTACCTGGGTCCAGGGCGAAGTGGCGGGCAACTACTCCGGGCCCTACAACAGCAACACCTCGGTGCAGCACGTGGCACTCAAGGTCAAGCCGCTGGACAACCTGACCCTCGGCGCACTGTTCTTCGACTACCAGACTGTCAGCAAGCGCAACATGCTCGACCTGGATGGCCGCGAGCTGGACCTGTATGTCGAATGGGCGGTGAACGAACACCTGATCATCACGCCGTTGATTGGCCTGTACCAACCGGACAAGGACCAGGAGACGGGCGGCAACCAGGTCGGTGGCAACGGCACCAACGTGTATAGCCAGTTGGTGGTGGCGGTGCCGTTCTAAGCCGTGGGTTGCGCCTGAGCCACCGCACTTCCCCTGTAGGAACGGGCTTGCCCGCGATAGCGGTAGTTCATCCGCCGAATGTATCGACTGACACTCAGCCATCGCGGGCAAGCCCGCTCCCACAGGGGCATGGCAGCCACAGACATACGCCCCGGCAGGCACAGTCAAGCTGTCGCCTGCAGCGTTGGTTAGCCTCGGGGTTTCCCTTTTGATCAGGAACCTCCCCATGAGCGATATCGCGCTGCTGCCCACCGTCGAAGCCTTCTTGCGTCGAGACCACGGCCTGTTTATCGACGGCGGCTATGTCCCCAGCCAGTCCAGCCAGACCCTGGCAGTGATCAACCCCGCCACCGGCCAGGTCATCGCCACGGTCGCCGACGCGCAAGCCAGTGATATCGAGCTGGCCGTGGCCTCCGCCAGGCACGGCTTTAAACAATGGTCCCAGACCGCCCCGGCGGTGCGCGGTAACGTGCTGCTCAAACTCGCCGACCTGCTGGAACGCCACCGTGAGGAGCTGGCACAGATCGAGACCTGTCAGTCGGGCAAGATCATCCAGATTTCCCGGGCGTTCGAGGTGGACCAGGCCGCGCATTTCCTGCGTTATTACGCAGGCTGGGCGACCAAGATCAGCGGCCAGACCCTCACCCCGTCACTGCCTTCGTTTGCCGGCGAGCGCTACACCGCCTTCACCCTGCGCGAACCGGTGGGCGTGGTGGTAGGCATCGTGCCGTGGAATTTCTCGACCATGATCGCCATCTGGAAACTCGCCTCGGCCCTGGTGACCGGGTGCAGCATCATCATCAAGCCCAGCGAGTTCACGCCGCTGACCCTGCTGCGCATTGCCGAACTGGCGGTGGAAGCCGGCCTGCCCGCTGGCGTGCTGAATGTGCTGACCGGCGGCGGCCAGGTGGGTAAGGGGCTGATCGAACACCCCGGCACCGACAAGGTGTCATTCACCGGTTCGGTGCCCACCGGCCTTGCGGTGGGCAGCGCGGCCATGGGTGCCGGCCTGACCCGCGCGACCCTGGAACTGGGTGGCAAAAACGCCGCGGCGTTCCTGCCCGATGTGAAGCTGGAAACCGCCGTCAACGGCATTATCGAAGCCGGGTTCCTGCACTCCGGGCAAATCTGCGCGGCGGCCGAGCGGTTCTTCGTCCACCGCTCGCAGATCAACCCGGTCATGCAAGCCCTGGCCCAGCGTTTGAGCCGACTGAATATCGGCTCGCCACTGGATGAGCGCACCGAGTTCGGCCCGGTCACCCACCGTCAGCACCAGCTGAAGCTGGAAGGTTTTTTTGCCACCGCCCGCGCCGAAAACAACACAATCATCCATGGCGGCCAGCCAATGGATCGGCCGGGTTGCTATGTCGAGCCCACGATCATTCTCGCCAACAGCATCAACGACACGCTGCTCACCGAAGAGACCTTCGGCCCCATCGCCACGTTCCTGCCCTACGACGACGAGGATGAGTTGCTGGCGTTGATAAACCACACCGCTGGCGGCCTCAGCGCCAGCCTGTGGACCAACGACCTGGGCAAGGCGCTGCGCATGGTCCCGGCGATCAACGCCGGCACGGTATGGGTGAATATGCACACCCTGCTCGACCCGGCCGTGCCGTTCGGTGGCAACAAATCCTCGGGGATTGGCCGGGAGTTTGGCAGCGCGTTTATCGAGGACTACACCGAACTCAAGTCGGTGATGATGCGCTATTGATCACCCCGGGATCAGCGCCTCCGCCTCGATCTCGATCAACCACTCGGGCAGCGACAGGCCGCTGACGATGATCCATGACGACGGCGGCGGATTGTCGGGGAAACGCTCGCGCAGCGCGGCAGCGATAGGCTCCTGCTGATCGCGGGCGGACTCGACGATATACAGGCGCAGCATGATCACATGGGACAGATCGCCCTCGGCCGCGGCCAGGACCTTTTCAATATTGTCCAGGGCGGTGGCGGTCTGCTCGGCGATGCCGGGGCCGACGGTGCGCTCGTCTGCATCCACCCCCACCTGGCCGGACAAGAGAATGCGCCGGCCCTCGCGCACCTCCATGGCCTGGCTGAAACCGTATTGCAGGGAGTTGAAGACTGTCGGGGGATTGATGGTTTTTCGTTGCATGACGACTCCTTGTTGTCTGTAGGAAATAAGGCTACCTCAAGTGTTTTTTCGGCTCTTGGAGAAGTTGCCGATTTCAACATCCAGAAACAGAACACCTTGCAATCCACCCTCCCCCTACCTATATTCGCGCCAGGCGCCATCTACGCCACCTTCCGCGGAAAGGGCTGCGCCCAGGACATGACTGCAGACCTCATCACTACGACTCCCAACCTTAAAGCGGACAAGGTTTGTGCAAGGAGATCGTATGTCGCAACGCCCCGCCTCATCAGCCACTGACGGCCGTATCAACCTTGAGCAGCAGCGCAAGCGCGCCAAGGAACTGTTGCAGCGCCTGAAACATGGCACCGCGCCAACCGAACTGGCGCTGCTTGCCAACCCGCACCCGACGCTTTCCGATGCCCAATGGCTGATTGCCCGGCAACTGGGTTTCAGCAGTTGGCCCAAGCTCAAGGCCCATGTGGATGCAGTGGATTTCGCCGCCAACCACCCCGGTTTCGAAGCCAGCGATGAAGCGCGCACCACCCATTGGCGCTGCGGCAATGATATTGCCCACAGCCTCGGCGTGGCGGGGTTCAAGGGGCGGTTTCGGATGCTCAGCGACCCGCTGTGCATGGGCCCGGTCCAGACCTTGCCTGGCGAGGCCTACCGGGCGATGCGGGCGCGCTTCATCGGCCAGGCGTTTACCCTGGATGTGGCAGATGCCGCACGCCGCCTGGACGATGAGTACAGCCATCTTGAAGAGCTGGGCAGCGCCGACCACAGCGTGTTGTGGTGCGAAGCGGATGCCTATGACCAACTGTTCCTGATCCGTGCCCTGGCAGGTCTTCAGCACACGCCGGCCAGGCTGGAGTTGATCGCGGTCGACCGCATTCCCGGCGTGCAGCGCTTTATCGGCATCGGGCAATTGGCCCCGCAGGTGTTGGCCTGGCTGTGGCCCCAGCGCCGGCCAGTTGACGAGCCCATGCGCCAATTGGCGCGGCAGGCGTGGGCGGCCTATTGCGACAGCTCGCCCGTGGCCCTGGCACAGTTGGCCCGCAACCCCCTCCCCGCCTTGCCCTTGCTGGCCCCGGCACTGCGCCGACAGTTGCAGGAGTTGCCCGGCGCTCGCGATGGCTTGTCGCTGACCGAGCGCCTGGCCCTGCAGTATCTGGTAGAAGTCGGCCCCACGCCGTTTGCCCGGGTGTTCGCCGAGCTGATGGCCAAGCGTGAACCCCTGCCCTACCTCGGCGACATGATGTTCCATGCCCTGATGCGGCCGCTGATCGACGGGGCCTCTCCTTTGCTGACTGAGTCCGACAGCCACCTACCCTGGCCTGGCCGCACACTGGCGCTGACGCCCCTGGGCCACCAGGTGTTGAGTGGCAGCGAGTACTGGCCCGATCATGCAAGCCACGAGCGCTGGGTCGGTGGCGTGCAGATCGTAGCGGGGCAGCCGCACTGGACGATCGACGACAAGGGCGTGCCAGCCTGGCGGACCTAACGCCCCTGGCTGAGCATCTGCAGGTTCATCGCCACGAGCTTGCGCCGCTTGGACAAGGGCTTGCCGGCGTGTTTATGCAAGGTGCACAGCTCGAGGTCATCCTCGATGACCAGGATGCGTGCGGAAGGAGATGACATAGGCAGCAGATGATAACCGGTCACAATTAGGCCAACTTCTCACCCGGGGAAACATTGCGCAACGAACGTGGCGTATTGGGCTGTGTGAACGCGGATTATCAATATTTTGAAGAAACTGATTGCATCGAACCTGGGCTTTTTCAGTTAAACGCCAGCAATCAAGCTATCTCCTCGTTAGGTCACGTCACCAGATGCAGGAGAATCATCATGTCGAAAGCCACCGTCAGCCAGTTCATGCACACCCTCCATCAACGCCTCACCGAGTTGTGGGATACCTGTGCCCGCGCTGGGGGAGCACGCTCATGACCCGTTTGCTGCTGGGCGCCGCCATGCTGGCACTGCTTGCCGGGTGTGCCACTGTCAAACAGCCCGAGCTGGACGTCGCGGTCCAAAGCTCCGGGCAGATCTGGAACGCCGTAGCGCACTACAGCGGCCGCACGTTTCTCTCTGGGCCACGCTGGACCGGGACCCAGGGGCCACAACTGACGGCAATCGACCAAAATGGCCAGCGCGCTGCCTATCCAAGCGGTGCCTGGAACAGCTGGGCACCAGGGCGGGATGCTGCCAACGTCTTCGTGAATATCAATGCCCTGCGCCTGGAGGGCGACAAACTGTGGGTGGTGGATACCGGATCGCCCGAATTCGGCGGCAACCCTGTCAGCCAAGGCGCAAAGCTGGTGTGTATCGACCTGCCTACAAACCAGGTGGTTCGCACCTACTTCTTCGGGCCGGATATCGCCATGGCCGGCAGCTACGTGGACGACGTCCGCTTCAGCGCCGGCAAGGCCTTCCTCACCGATGCGGGAAATGCCGGCATTATTGTCGTCGACCTGGAGACCGGCGAAGCCCGGCGCGTGCTGAACCAGCATGCCTCAGTGGTCGCCCGGCCCGACCGGGACTTGATCCTCAGCAACCAGGTGGTCAAGGCCCCCAACGGCCAACCCCTGCGCGTCAACGCCGACCCGCTGGAAGTCAGCATTGACGGCGTCTGGCTGTACTATGGCGCGCTGCAAGGCCCGTGGTTCAAGGTGCGGATCCAGGACCTTGCGAACCCGGCCCTGCCCCCGGAACAACTGGCCGCGCGGGTAGAATTCTTTGCCGATATACCGGCAACGGGAGGTTCGGTCATGGATGCACAGGGCAACCTGTACTTTTCCGATCTGGCCCACGACGCCATGCGCGTGCGCCGCCCTGACGGACAGATCGAAACCCTGATCGTGGACAAGCGCCTGCACTGGGTTGACGCGCCCTTCCTGGACAAGGACGGGACGTTGTGGCTGCCCACTCCACAAATGGACCGCGTAGCCCTGTTCAACAAGGGTAAATCCCTGGTGCAGTGGCCGGTGGGGGTTTATCGCTTACCGATACAGCGCTGATCAGCGCGACTGCAGATTGCTTAACGCTTTCACATCCCTTTCACAGTCGGGCGCCTAAGGTGATCCCAGCTCCTAGTGAAAACCTTTAAGCCCGCACTCCCCATCGCGGGCTTTTCTTTGTCTGGGATTTGCCCCCTCGCCTCCAAAGCCTCCCCCTTCGCACAGCCGCGACAGACTTTCTTCCAAAAAGTTCCTCGCTTCAGCGCCCAGCTGAACAAATACCCCGCCAAATCTCCATTTACACCCTGACACATACCAGCATTCGCTAGTAGAATCTCGCGCGATGTCATTTTGACACCCTGTTCAAATGAACACAGGAAAATGCTTATAACATGGAGCCGCGAATGCACGTCCGCTACAGAGAGTTCTTTTCCAACACCCGGGCGGGGTTGGTCCTTGGGGTGATTGCCATGCTCATTCTTGCAGGAGCGATTCTAACGCTCAGGAACCTCGAGCCCCTCACCAACTCCTTTACCTACACCGAGGACGGCGTTTGGTTGGGACATGCAATGAGTAAAGGCTGGTGGTACGCCATAGTTAACGCCAAGACAGACTACTTCGTGTGGGGAAACCTACTGTTCATTTATTTGGCGACATTAGCCTCTGATATTTTCTGTGGCGACAAGCTGGTTTGTTACCCTGAAGCACTTTCTTTTTGGTCGTATTTTTTTTACTCGTCAGTAAGTGTCCTTTGCTATTACGTAACCAAGGGTCTAATTCCAGAAGTCGTTCGATGGATTGTTTTTCTAGCCACTCTGCTGATTCCACTGGGGGACTCTTCGGGCGAGATATTTGGAAAAATATCCAATATCGGCTACTACTTCGTCCTCATTACCACCTTGCTGATATTCGTAAAAAGCAGGAAGGCCGCTGCAACGCCACTCATCGATACGATATTGCTGCTATGTGCTGCTACAAATCCAGTGTGTTTGATACTGACTCTCGCGCTCTCCACTTTCACTTTGCTTGATCGCGATTTCAAAAAATTCGTTAAAAAATACGGAGCTGTCTTATTTGGCTGCCTCGTCATTGGCGCACTGATTTTTTTCAGGATAACTGCCTCCCCAGCCAAAGGCGTTATTGGTAGTTTCAGACTCGAAAGCCTAATCGAAGTTAGCCTCGCGAGGGCCTTCATCTACCCGCTGGCCTTTCCTTTTTACAACCAACTCTCCGACACCATTGTTGTAACCCTCTCCCTAGCGCTCCATCACTTTACTCGGGGCACTACTGGCAAAGGAAAAATCGAGAGAAGTCAAAACGCTTATATCAATGTGTGCAATAGCTTATTTCATATACGTATTCTTTACGGTATATATGCGAAAAAGCCTGACAGAGGTTCTAGGTGGGTACGCCGGTACATTTCCCGACCGGTACTTTATGGGGCTGAACGTTATTGTTATCTTCTCGCTCCTGGTGCTCGCTGGCTCAGCTTTGCGGGCAAGTAGGACGGCTCGCATTGCAGGTACAGTAACGCTGGTCTCTTTCACTGCGCTGTATGCAGCCAATGTCGCCTGGTTGTTTGAAGGGGAAGCCGCGAGGATGCAGTTCGCTGGAACTTTAACTTTCCAAGATCAACTCTGCTCGGCCTCACGACAGCCAGCAGATACTGAGGGCAACGTATCTGTTTCGTTATACCCAGCAGGCTGGTTCGCGACAATCCCTAAAGACAAGGTATCCGCCGCAACCAACAAAATTGAGTGCGCCTCGGAAGACATCTCATTTTATGTCACCGACTCTAACTGGATAAAAGGCATTGCAAGAAAGTGGGCAGGATTTTACCTGCACAACACTCCAGAAAACTTAGCGTCATTCAAAATCGGAAGCACTGTTCAGTTTCCAGACAAAACAACACGAAAAATTGTCGACATTTCGACCAGCAATGAAACAATAAATGTATTTGTGGAGGGCGACATACTGATAGCAAAAAAAGTTGGCTTCCCATTTAAATTCGTTGTGATAGAGCAGATATAACATCACGAAAAGACCCCGGACATCCCAGCCCCATTCACTAGGTACGACTGGGGCGCCTGACCGTTGATGAACACTACCAAGCGCAAGGGTCGAGGCGTAAGCGGTGACGAAAATCAACGGTAGGAGCTGTCGAGCCCCAGCGAGCCTGCGATGGCGGCGGGTCAGCCAACATCATGCTGGCAGTACCGCCGCCATCGCAGCCTCGCTGGGGCTCGACAGCTCCTACAGGTGGACCATCACGCCTTACAGCAATACCGTAGCCAGCATCCCCAGCGCCCCCAGGCAAAAGCCGATCAATGCGCCGCGCCCAGGTGCCTCATGGAACAGCGCCCAGACCACCACAGGCTCCAGTAGCAGCAAGGACGTGACCGAGACCACGGTGACGATCCAGATATCACCGACCGCCACATACCCCAGCCAATAGGCGCCCAGCAGGCAAAGCCCGGCAAAGCACATCAGCACTACAGGCATGATGAATGCCTGCCATGAACCGTCGCCGGCATGGGCCAGCCTGGCGGTGACTACCTCGCTGTAGATTGCACAAAACTCACCGATCACCATCAACCCTAGAGCAAAAACTCCGAGTAGTTCTTTGGACATATCAAAAACTCCTTCGTATTCAGCGCAATGTTTTTCAGCTCCCAGCGCGCGATGCCGCTCACCAGGGAGTTGTTGCAGTGATACGAAGCAGCCTTGAACAGGCCTGAATTACCGAAGTGCTTTTGCATGCTCATGTCCTTCAACGGGTGTGAGTCGGCGCAGCCCCAACTAAGGAGGGCTGGCTCAGATCATACGTTCCGTTGAGCAGCGTGAACAACCAACACTAGAGTGCCGGTATAGATGAGGCCGCGATCGCCAGGGCCAGCTGTGCGTCAGACATCAGCGGCGGCGTGTAGGTCGAGCGATAAAACCTGCTTGCCTGCTCGAACTGTGCACCCCGGATCTCGCCATCGGAGCCAATGAACGCCAGCGCGTCACTTTTGGAGGATTTGAAAAGCTCTGGAATGTAGGAAGTACCGGCGGTAGCTCCCGAGGTAATCACAAAGGGCGCTACCGAGGTGAGCATGAGCGCCCCCTGGAACGGGTTATTGTTTTCGGCGGCCACAGCGGGGTTGCCAATCGACACCAGGAGGACGATTGCCAGGGGTTTGCAGAAATCCATGGGTGATTGCTTCCGTGCGTTCAGAGGGGCGCCACGATAACAGAGTTGGGCGGTCCATCACGCAGGTGTCGCAGGAGCGTGCCCGGGAGCGTGTAGCACACGCCCCGGGCACGCTAGGTCACGGCTTGAGTTCAAACAAGGCCGGCATTGGCGGCCATTCGGAAGGTACCTTGCGGAAGTGGCTGAACCCGGCGGCTTGCGCCATCTGCCGTGCGCGCTTCTCGCCCATGAACGCCCCCAGCCCTGCCCCACCGTGGGACAGCGAGCAGGTCATGCAATACAGGGTGCTCTGCGGATACATCACACGACCGAACAGGTTCATGTTCTCGTGAAGCTCTTCGGACAGGTTGAGCTCGACCATCAGGTAGGTGCCGTCTTCGGCCGTCGCGGCGCGCAGGTCCTTGAGCATCTGCTGAGGATCGGTGGCATCGTGGATCACCACGAAGGTGGTCACGAAGTCGAATTGCTGGCCTCGCAAGGCATCCGAATCGTTCACCTCGAATTGCACCCGGTCACCGACCCCGGCTGCCTCGGCATTGGCCCGTGCCAGCTCGATGGAAGGCAGGTGAAAGTCGCAGCCGACAATCCGGGCCTCAGGGTACGCCTTGGCCATGGTGATCGCCGCAAGGCCGGCGCCGCAACCGAAATCCAGGACACTGCCGCCGGTCTTGAGCTTCTCTTCGACGCCGTCCAGGGAAGGAATCCAGTGCTGGACCAAGTAGTGCTTGTACCAAGGCATGGTCATGCGCTCCATGCCTTTCCAGGTTTCCAGCGGAAACGCCTCTTCGGCGCAACCACCACCGTGGCGAAAAGCTTCGATGACCTTGGGCGCCATGCTCACGAACGGCACACTCAGCTGAATGATCCCACCGGCAAAATAGGGCGAGTCTTCATCGGCGAGAACCGGCACAAATTCAGCGGGCATCTGGTAGCTACGGGTTTGCGCGTCATAGGTCACATAGCTGCCGGTGACCATGCTGCCCAGCCATTCGCGCAGATAGCGTGCGTTGTAGCCGGTCTTCTGCGCCAGCTGTTCCAGGGTCACGGCCTCACCGTCGGCCAGTGCCTTGAACAGGCCAAGCTGGTCACCGATGTAGAGCATCGCACCGCGCAGTGTGTTGCCGTAATCCTCCATGATCCGCGCGGAAAACTGCTGAACCTTGGTTTTATCAACTTCCATAACCTTAGACATCTGTCTCTCCTTGATAAGTTTGCAAGCCTGCTCATTGAGCAAGGGTCAGCGGTCCGTCAGTTTGGACAGCACGTTATCGACAATGCGTTCGGACATGCCCAGATGGCTTCTGGGCTCGAACAGCCGCGCCAGGACGCCTGCATCCATGACAGCGACCACCCGGGTATCGGCCTCGATCGCCGTGCGGATCGACACGTGATCGCGCTGGCTCGCCTGGGACACTTCGAAGATGATTTGGTAGGCGCTGCTCTTGCCGAGCTTGCGTGCCATTTCGAACACCACGGCTTCGGTGCAGATCGCATCGCCATAGCCCTGGGCGGTGCATTCCATCTTCTTGACGTTAACGGTCAGCCCGTCGATGGTCTCGGTCAGGATCGAGAGCGCCATCAGCGCATAGTGCGAAACGTCCGCCACCGCACACCACTCCAGGCGCGTGCCACGGTAATCGCGCTCGTGCTCGAGGATCATCGCGTCCAGCGCGAGCACGACCTGGGCCTTGGCCAACCGCGCCAGGACCACGACCTGCTCGCAGCCCTCGGGGTTGCGCTTGTGGGGCATGGTGCTGCTGCCGATCTGTTGATCGCTCCAGCCCACTTCCACCTCGCCGATTTCCCAGCGATTGAGCGTGCGGATTTCGTCGGCCACACGGGCCAGCGATGCCGTGACCATGGCCAAGGTACTGACGAACTCTGCGACACGGTCACGGGACACGTGCCATCCGGTCAGGGGCACTTGCAGCGACAAGCGCTGCGCAAAACGCTCCAGCATGGGCATCGCGTCCGGACCGAACGCCGCCATCGTGCCGACCCCGCCAAACAGCTGCACCACCAGCACTCGCTGGCGGGCCTCAGCCAGGCGCTGGCGGTGGCGCAGCAGTTCATCAATCCAGCCGGCGACCTTCAGCCCGAAGGTGGTTGGCAAGGCTGGGATCGAATGGGTCCTGGCGACCATCAGCGAATCACGGTGCGCATCGGCCAGCGTCGACAGTTTGCCCAGCAAGGTCTCCAGGGCCAGGTCCATCGCGTCGAGGACGTCGCGCATTTCCATGGACTGGGCGGTGTCCTGTATGTCCTGGGTGGTGGCGCCGTAGTGCACGAATTCACGGGCACTCGGGCTGCAGTTTTTTTGCAGGGCGCTCAGCAAGGGCATCAGCGAATGACCGGTGGCAGCCACGCCTTCGGCCAACTGGCGCACATTGATGCCCGACAGCAAGGCGGCTTTTTCGATCTCCAGGGCGGCCTCGAGCGGGATGATATTGACATCGGCCTGGGCCATGGCCAGCGCAGCTTCCACATCCAGCCAGCGCTGCAGGCGGCAGTGACTGCAGAAGATCTTGCGGCTCTGCGGGCCGGCATAGCCTGAACCGTGGGTTTTCGAGTCGAGGATGTGGCTGTGTTCGTGCCGGCACTGCTCGCCGTCATGACCCAGGCCGAGGTGTTCCGAACGAGCTGTGCAAGATGCACGGGCTACCTTTTCCAACATTTGCGAATCCATCACATACCCTCCATCGCGTACTGGGACTGACCGACATTTCCTGGGGTTGCCATCACCGCTTCAAGGCCATCGCTTGAAGACCGGGGTATCGCTTTGTTCGCCACCAACTCGACCATCTGTGCCGCAAGCCCCGTGTAGGTGGTCGGGTCAAGCAGGTCGTCGAGCGCTTGGCGGGTGAAACAGCCGTGCAAACGCTGATCGTTGAGCAGGGCTTCGCGAAAAGAAACACCCGCGCCTTGGGCTTGCAGAGCTATTTCGTGAACCAACTGATGGGCCGTCTGCTTGCCCAGGCGAGGCGCCAGCGCGAGCATGACCCGCTCCGACAGGATCAGCCCGTCCAGCAAATCCAGGTTGCTGCGCATGCGCGCTTCGCGCACGTCCAACCCGGCCAGCAGCACACCCTCCATCCGTGCAAGCAAGGCACCGGCGTAGATGAACAGCTCCGGCAAGGCCGCCCATTCGATGCGCCAGGTGGTGCCGTCACGCTCGTGCAACTGGAACGCCGCATCGGTCAGCGCGAGCATTTGTGCGCGTACCAGCCGCGAAAGCGCGCTGATCAGATCCACCGTCGACGGGTTTTGCTTGTGGGGCATGGTGCTGCTCCCCACCTGCCCTGCCCGGCGGCCTTCACGCACTTCATCTATCTCGGTGCGTTGCAGGTGGTAGATCTCATTGGCGACCCGGCCCAAGGTCGCCGAGGCCTGGACCAGCAGCCAGGCCGCCTCCAGCACCCGGTCGCGGGCGCTGTGCCAACTGCTCAACGGTGCCGCCAGGCCAAGGCTTTCCAGGGTCCGGCGCTGTACCTCCAGGCCCTGTGTGCCCAAGGCCGCCAAGGTGCCCACGGCGCCGGTCAGGTTGCCCACCATTACCCGGGCATACGCCTCATCAAAGCGCTCAAGGTGTCGATCAATTTCATCGACCCACACCGCGACCTTGTAGCCAAACGTGGTGGGCAGCGCTTGCTGCCCGTGGGTCCTGGCGACCATCGGCGTGTGCTTATGCTGCAGGGCGAGCGTGAGCAAATGCCCACGAATCCCCCGCAAACGCTGCAAGACCAGGCCCCAGGCATCGCGAACCTGCAAGATGAGCCCGGTGTCGAGGATGTCCTGGGTGGTCACGCCGTAATGCACGTATTCACCCAACCCATCGGCGCACAAGGCCTCCAGTGCGCGAATGGTCGGCACCAGGATGTGCCCGGTTTCCATGCTCTCGCGCCCCAGTGCGTCGAGGTCGAGCAGCTCCACACTGGCCACCCGGGCGATTTCCCGCGCAGCTTCATGGGGGATGATGCCCATCTGCGCCTGGGTCGCCGCCAGCGCTGTTTCAACATCGAGCCACTTCTGCACCTGATTGGCATCAGAGAAGATCGCGGCAAATTCCGGGGACGAGTAAGCGCCCCCGTGGATACGGGATTCTGATATATGACTCGGCATGTCGGGTTACTCGCGTTGTCCAGGGAGGGCTACTTCACGCGCTGCACTTCTTCCCAGACAGCGTCGTAATAAGCCCTCTCCAGCCGGAAGTGCTGGGCCAGGGACGTCAGGAATGAATTCTGGAACGCGAGGTCCGGAATACGCCGTGAGATCAGCGCCCATTCACGCTTGGCCCGCGGCGGGACAAGGCTGATATGCACTTCGTAGTACTCCGCGTCGTCCTGGCTCAGGCCAGCGTTGCGCAAGGCGTTGTACAACTTGCCGTGGTTGCCGGGAACCACCAGTTCGGTGATGTAGAACACCGCCAGGCCCCAGCCGACATCCGGGTTGCGAAAGCACCGGGCCCGGTTGTTCAGGTAGGCGATCTCTTCGGGCATGGTCGAGATGGCGTCGAAATCGGCAGGCAGGCCCACGGCGCCGAGGAGCTTGGCCAACAGCCGTGGGTGGGAGCGCTGCTCGTCCTCTTCGCCCAGCTCGCCGTAGAGGTAACGGCCAAGCGCGGCTGCCTCGTCCACGTCGGTGAGGTTGACCAGCAGGTCCGCGGCGTCGCGGTACAGGCGGAAGGTGCGGAACCACTGGTGATGCAGGAACACCTGCAGTTGCTCACGGGAGGCCTTGCCTTCAAATATGTACTGCGACATCGGATGGTTTTCGCGCGACTGCGCGGCGATTTCCTCTTCCAGGCGCTGTTGGAAGCCAGCTTCGGACAAGGGCGATGCCAGGTCCGCAGACGGCATGAAACGCTCTTGCACGCCATAGATCGCATTGGCCAGCCAGCGCCGGGTCGAGGCAGTGGCGACGTCATCGCTCAGCGACAGGATGTACAACAATTGCTGACACTGCGCCGCGTTCGCGGCATCGCCCCGGTGGCCCGATTCGCACAAGGCGCGCAGCATATTGGCGGCAATTTCGATACGGTTGAATGTCGTGTCAGGTTTGAGCGCCTCAGCCAGCAGGCGGGCT
Organism: Pseudomonas sp. FP818; assembly: GCF_030687335.1. Lineage (NCBI taxonomy): Bacteria > Pseudomonadati > Pseudomonadota > Gammaproteobacteria > Pseudomonadales > Pseudomonadaceae > Pseudomonas > Pseudomonas sp. FP818. The sequence continues at coordinate 3,866,679 of NZ_CP117427.1, forward strand.
TCAGCGGTGTGAATGCTCTGTAATTGCGGCAGCGAAAAATTACGTGGGCTCATCATGTGCTCCATTTTTTTGTTCTAGGGTCGCTGGGAGGATCAGGCGGGCAGGCGTTGTTCCTGCATCTGCTGCCACAGGCTGTCGAAGTAGGCCTTGTTGATTTCGAAGTGACGCTTGAGCGCCCGCATGAACATGCGCTGGAAGCCTTCATCACTGGCGAACTTGGCGATCAGTGCCCACATTTCCTCGGTGTCGATCTCATCCTGGGTGCCATGCAGGCGGTGGAACTCACTGGGCCCCTCTGGCACCTCAAGGCGCTGCAACAACTCGTAGATGCGCCGATGGTTGACGCAACTGACCGACTCGACGGCGTACAGCAACGCCAGGCCCCACGCCACATCGGTGTGCCGCACACAACGAATGCGATTGTTCAGGTAGGCCTTTTCCAGGGGATGCAGTGCCGGGAAGTCAATCGCCAGCGGAATATCGAAATACTCCATGAGGTGGGCCAGCATCGCCGGGTGGGAACGCTCCGGTGTCTCCGCCCCTGCCTCGCCGTAAAGGTTGCGGTAGAACACCGACGCGTCCTCAATGGCTTCGAAGCGAAAGGCCAGTTCGGCCAGCAGGCTGTAGAAGTTGTAAGAGCGGGTCCAGTGGTGTTCCAGGAAGAAGCGCACGTCTTGCACCGGCGGCGTGCCCTGGAACAGGTGCACCGACATGGGATGATTGACCCGGCTGCGTGCGGCGATTTCAGCATCGACCTGCTTGCGGAACTCATCCGCCGGCAGTGCGGTGAAACTCGGCAGGTCGGCGGCGAACTCATCTTCGACGCGGTAAACCTCACTGGCCATCCAGCGACGGGTCGGCTCGGTGCGCGGCTCGCCGGGAATGTGCAGTTGCAGCAGTGCTGACTGGTAGTGGGCGTAGGCGTAGGCGTCTCCCGACAGGCCTTGCCGGGTCAGCGCGAGCAGCGCTTCCAGCGCGCTGGTGACCTGGGTGTATGGCGCGCCGGGCTTCAAAGCATCAGCCATCAGCGCCGAAGCGATGGTGCACTGATGGGCGTCCGGGCGTTGTTGCAGGGCAGCAGTATCCATTGATAACCCCTTTGATCCTTATTTTTATGATGGTTGCGTACTCGAAAAAAATCCTAAAGGTTCCTCCAGTGGCAAGGTCAACACCTGTAGGAAAATTCTTTTCATTGAGTTGAAACAGCCCGTAACCAGGGCTGTTCGCCCCGCCGATGGCTGACCAACGGCGAGGCGAGGATGCCGGGGGGGAGGCTTCAGGACGCGGCGGGAACTGTCACGAGGAAAGGCACGGTACGAATTTTGTCGCCACCCTTGAATTGAATCCACAAGGCATAAGGCCCCGCATGCGCGGGCTTGGCATGCAGCATCAACTGCGCCGAGACTGCGCCTGGGTCGCCATGGTCACCGTGGGCGGCCTGCGCCGCCATGGCGTGCGCATGCACATAGTCCAGCTCATCGGTACTGACGAAAACCGCATGGGCCGCCACACCCAGGTAGGTGTCCAGGTCCTGGGCCGGCTTGCCATCCTTGAGCACGGTCAGCGACATCATGCTTTCGCTGCCGGCACGCAGGGCGGACGTGTCCAACTTGACCGTGTACGGGCCATCGCTACCTTGCTCCGGTTTAGACGGCGCCTGGGCCACCGCATCGCTGCCGCCCTGTACTGGCACCTCGAAGCGCACCACCTGCTGGCCAAGCCCGCTCGGCACGGCATCGGCATAGACGTAATAGGTGCCCGACCGGGGAAACTTCATCGCGACCTTGAAGCGACCATCAGCGCCCAGCTTGGCCGCGTGCTCATGGATAAAACTGGTGAAATGGCTGTCGATCGCCAGCACATGAAGGCGTTGAGTCAGTTCTTCGTCAAACTGCACGATCGGTTGCCCGGTGGCCTTGTCGGTAAAGGCAATCGACAACTCACGTGTCAGTGGGCCGGTTTCTTTGACGATCAGCGCGCCAACAGCCTTTTCGCTCTCGCCGGGCAGCGCGAACGTGCCTTTGATGCTTTCCTGGGCTGCCATCGACGGCATTGTCGCCGCGCCTAGCACTGCCAGGCCAACGGTTAGAACCTGCTTGGTATCCATCTGGGTGACTCCTCATTCGATAAATGGTGGCTTGCGACAGGAAATCTGCCGCCAGGCCGTTCTTCGCCGAACACCGCAAGCAGCGCGCTTGCGTACAACAACGGTGTCTAACGCAGTGCCGCAGCACCGCTGCACACCTGCCCCGCCTGCTCGCAGATCTGCCAGCCACCGCCCAATGCCTTGTAGATGCCGACCACCGCCAAGCGCTGCTCGGTGCGCGCCACAGTCAGTGCGCGGCGGCTGCTGAAGTCCGCGCGCTCGGCCTCCAGGACGTCCAGATACACCCCCTCACCTTCCGTGAAACGCGTGCGGGCCAACCTCGCCGCCTCACGGTTGGCCGCCGCTTCCAGCAGCCGCAAGCCCAAGGTGCTGCCTGCAGCACTGTTGGCCTGGAACGCGTCATCGGTTTCTTGCAGGGCGCGCAATACGGTCTGGTCGTAGCTGATCAATGCCGCCTGGGTGCGCGCCTCGCTGGCGGCGATCCGCGCACGTACGCGCCCAGTGTCCAGCAGCGACCAGCGAATGACCGGTGCGATAAAGTTCGACTGCATGCCCGAGTCGCCCAAGGCGCCGAGGCTTCCGGCCAGCAGACCGATGGAACCCTGCACCTGGATATCCGGATACAAACCGGCTGTTGCCACGCCGATCTGCGCGGTCTCGGCTGCCAGCACCCGTTCGGCTGCGGCGATATCGGCGCGCCGGGCCAGCAAGCCGGCCGGGTCGCCCACCTGCAGGGTGCGCAGGTTCAAGGTCTCACGGCCGGGCCGGGCCTGCGGTGGCTTGAACCCTTGTGGCGCCTGCCCCAGTAATACCGCCAACGCGTTGGTGGTGGTTGCCCGACGTCGCTCCAGGCCAGGCGCTACCGCCTCGACATTGCGCAGCAAGGCCTCGGCACGCAGCCGATCGAATTCGGTGGCGGCGCCTACGCTGACCAAGTGCTCCACCAGGCCCAGGCTGTCGCGCTGGCTTTGACTGATGTCCGCCACCACCGCCTGCTCGGCTTCGACCCCTTGCAGCTCGAACCAGGTTGCCGCGACGGTAGCGGCGACGCTCGCCTGCACACTGCGCAGCAACGCCTGGCGCGATCCCGCCTGAGCCTGCGCCGCCTCCACCGAGCGCCGGACGCGGCCGAACAAGTCGATTTCCCAGGCGGCATCCAGCGCCGCGCGCGTGGTTTCAAGGGAGCGCTGCTGGCCGAGGGGGGTCTCGACTTCGCTGCGCTGTCGGTGCTCATACCCTAACGCGGTACCGCCGCTGGGCAAGAAGCCCTGGCGGCTCTCGCGCAACATCGCCTTGGCTTCGTCGAGCCGCGCGGCCGCGATGCCGATATCGTGGTTGGCCGCCAGCGCCTGCTGGATCAATTGGCTGAGGGCCGGCTCATCGAACACACGCCACCACTGCACCTCGACATCGCCCGTACCAAGACCGGCAATGGGCGCGCCGAAGCTTGCTGGCCGTTGCGCGGCGGGCAACACCGGCGCGGAGTAATCGGGCCCGACTGCGGTGCAGCCAGCCAGCAGGAGCGACGACACCAGAAACGCTTGATAGGCCAATTTCATGACACGCGCTCCTCCAACTGCAGCTTCGGACTCGAAACCTTGCGCAGCGCAAGGCTGCGCATCACCACGTAGAACACCGGCGTCAGGAACAGACCGAACAGGGTCACCCCCAACATCCCGGCAAACACCGCAACCCCCATGGCATGGCGCATCTCGGCCCCGGCACCGCTGGCAAATACCAGCGGCACCACACCGGCGATGAACGCCAGCGAGGTCATCAGAATCGGTCGCAAGCGCAGCTGGCACGCATGGATAACCGCTTCCAGCGGGTTGGCGCCTTCGGCTTCAAGGCTGCGAGCGAACTCGACAATCAGGATGGCGTTTTTCGCAGCCAGGCCGACCAGTACCACCAGCCCGATCTGTACAAACACGTTGTTATCGCCGTCCACCAACCAAACGCCGATGATCGCGCTGAGCAGACACATGGGCACAATCAGCAAGACCGCCAGGGGCAACAACCAACTGTTGTATTGCGCGGCCAGGATCAGATAGGCCAGCAACACACACAGCGGGAAAATGAACAGCGCCGATGACCCAGCGAGCTTTTGCTGGTAGGTCAAGTCCGTCCATTCATAGGTCACGCCCTCGGGCAGTACCTCCTGTGCCAGGCGCTCCATGAGTGCGACGGCCTGCCCGGAACTGACCCCGGGCATCGCTCCGCCGGAGATATCGGCCGAAGGATAGCCGTTGTAATGAATCACCCGATCGGGCCCGGAACTCGGTGTGACGGTGACAAACGCCGACAACGGCAGCATGTCCCCGGCCGCGTTGCGCACCTGCAGGCGGCCGATGGCTTCGGCCTGCATACGGTGGTCCGCATCGGCCTGGGCAGTCACCTTGTAGGTGCGGCCGAACCGGTTGAAGTCGTTGACGTACAGCGAACCGAGGTAGACCTGCAAAGACTCGAACACATCCGCCAGTCGCACCCCCTGGCTCTTGACCTGGGTGCGGTCGATATCGACATTCAGTTGGGGCGCGTTGACGTCCAGGCTGGTCATCAACCCGGCGACCTGGCCCGACTCGGTGGCTTTTGTCATCAGCACCTGGGTCTGCTGCACCAGAGCCTGGAGCCCGACCCCACCCCGGTCCTCAACCTGCAGCTTGAAGCCTCCGGTCACTCCAAGACCGGGCACTGGCGGCGGTGGGAATACACCGAGGAAACCGTCGGGAATGCTCGCGAACTTGGCTTGCAGGCGCCCGGCGATGGCGACCGCAGCCATGTCGGGAGAAGTACGCTCCTTGAACGGATCGAGCATAACGAACATTACGGCAGCATTCGGTACGTTAACGAAGCCGTTGACCGACAGCCCAGGGAACGCCACCACGCTTTCGACGCCCGGCTCATCCAGGGCGATTTTCGACATCTGCCGCACCACCGCATCGGTACGATCCAGGGAGGCCGCATTGGGCAACTGGGCGATACCGACCAGGTAGTACTTGTCTTGCATCGGCACGAAGCCCGCCGGTACAGCGTTGAAACCAAACCAGGTCAGCGCCAGCAAGCCGCCATACACCAACAGCGCCGCGCCGCGACGACCCGCGACCTTGCGCACCGTGTTGCCATACGCCTGCGGTGCCCGCTGGAACGGCCGGCTCAGCACTTGCACCAGATGCGCGGCGCGACCGCGCAGGCTGCGCGGGTCATGCACCACCGCAGCGTCGCGCGGGCGCAGCAACAGGCCGGCGAGTGCCGGGCTGAGGGTCAAGGAGTTGACCGCCGACAGGATCGTGGAAATCGCGATGGTCAGCGCGAACTGCCGATAGAACTCACCTTGCAAGCCACTGAGGAAGGCGGTGGGGATGAACACCGCAGCGAGTACCGAGGTGATCGCAATGATCGGCCCGGTGACCTCGCCCATCGCTCGCCGCGCAGCTTGCGTCGGCTCCTCACCGTTCTCGATATGCCGCTCGACGTTCTCGACCACCACGATTGCATCGTCGACCACAATCCCGATGGACAGGACCAGGCCGAACAACGACAGGGTATTGAGGGAGAAACCCATCAGATGCATGACCGCAAAGGTGCCGATGATCGACACCGGCACGGCCATCAACGGGATCAGCGACGCACGCCAGTTACGCAGGAACACCACCACCACGAGGACCACCAGCAGGATCGCTTCCATCAGGGTGATGGCCACTGACTCCAGCGATGCACGCACAAACACTGTCGGGTCATAGGCAATCCGCGACACCATGCCCTCGGGGAAATTGGCCTCCAGACGCTGCATGGTATCGCGCACCGCTTGCGCCACATCCAGCGCGTTGGCGCCCGGGCTCTGGATGATCTGCAGGGCAACGGCCGGCTCGCCGTCCAACAGGCTGCGCAGCGCGTAGGCATCGGCGCCCATTTCGACACGGGCCACATCGCGCAGACGCGTCACCTGGCCGTTATCACCGGTGCGGATGATGATGTCGCCAAACTGCTCCTCGTCCGTCAGGCGCCCGAGGGTATTGACCGTGACCTGGAACGCCGCGCTGGAGTCAGGCGCCTGGCCGACCGAGCCGGCCGCCACTTGCACGTTTTGCTCACGCACTGCGGTAATTACATCGCCTGCGGTCAAGCCACGGGCGGCGATCAGGTCCGGGTCGAGCCACAGACGCATGCTGTACTCGCCCGCCCCCCACACCAGCACGTCGTTGATCCCCGGAATCCGCGACAGCTCGTCGCGCACCTGGAGGTAGGCATAGTTGGAGATGTAGAGCGGGTCATAACGTTGGTCGGGCGACAGCAGGTGGACCACCATGAGGATGTCCGGGGAGGTCTTCTGCGTAACCACGCCCAGGCGCTGCACCTCTTCGGGCAAACGCGGCAGGGCCCGCGAGACGCGGTTCTGCACCTGGATCTGCGCCATGTCCGCGTTGGTGCCCTGGGCGAAGGTCGCGGTGAGGATCATGCGGCCATCGGTCGCCGATTGCGACGTCATATACAGCATGCCCTCGACGCCGGTGATCACCTGCTCAAGGGGCGCCGCCACCGTCTCGGCGATCACCTGGGGGTTGGCGCCCGGATAAGAAGCCGTCACTTGCACCGTGGGCGGCGTCACGGCGGGGTATTCGCTGAGAGGCAAATGAAAGAAGGCCACGATGCCGGCGATCATCATTAACACCGACAGCACGATGGCGAAGATCGGCCGGTCAATGAAAAAGCGTGGGAAGCTCATTGCACGCCCCCCAACACCAACGGCGCATCCAACGGCGCCCCATCAATCCTGGCGGCCAATGGCGTCACCTGCATGCCGGGGCGCACCAGCCCCTTGACGACAATGCGTTCACCCGGTTGCAGGCCCTGCTCAATCACGCGCAAGCCGTTGGCCATCGGCCCCAGTTCGACGGGACGGTATTCGGTCTTGTCGTCTGCGCCGACCACCAGCACATAGCGGCGGCCCTGGTCAGTGCCAATCGAGTGGTCGGCCACCAACACCCGGGGTTGCGGCGCGCCGATGTCCAGCTTGACCTTGGCGAACAGCCCCGGCGTCAGGCGCCCATCCGGGTTGTCGACCACGGCACGCGCACGCACTGTGCCGGTCTTGCGGTCGGCCGCATTGGCCAGGAAGTCCACCCGCCCGGCGCGTGCATAGCTTGCATCGTTAAGCATCGCCACCATGACCCTGGCGGCCTTTTCCCCTTTCGACGCAGCAACCTCCCGAGTCGCGGCAAGCGAGCGCAGATAGGTGCGCTCGTCGACATCGAAATACACATGCAGCGGGTCGATAGAAACGATCGTCGTCAGCGGCGTCACCCCACGGGTGACGTAGTTGCCCTCGGTGACAAGGGCGCGGTCGACACGCCCGCTGATGGGCGCAGTGACGCGGGTGTAGCTCAAGTCCAGTTGTGCAGCATCCAGCGCAGCCTTGGCGGCGTCGACCTGAGCCCTGCCGGCATTCAACGAGGCGATGGCGCTGTCGAGACGATCCCGCGCCACCACCTTTTTGGCGAACAGTTGCTCAGCCCGACCATGCTCGGCCTGGGCCAGCAATGCATTGGCCTCAGCCTCACGCAAACGGCCCTTGGCAGCGTTCAGCGCCGCCTGGAACTCCCGCGGGTCGATCATAAACAAAAGGCTGCCCTTGGCCACGGATTGCCCTTCAGGCACGCTGACACTTTGCAGATAACCACTGACACGCGGGCGCAACTCAACCTGCTCAATCGCGGTCAAGGAACCGGTGTATTCAACAAACGGAGTCACCGGCTGCGCAACCACCTCGGCCACCGGCACACCAGGCGGCTTGGCGGCATCGGCCGCGGGCGCGCTCTCTTTACAGCCACCCAGCGTGAACACGACAGCTATCGCCACGGCGACCAGGGTTATGCGCTTGCCGTACATCGTGTACCTCCTTGTAATTTTCAGGACAAACCAACACTGGAGGTCTTATCCGGCTTGCCATGAGGGGAAGGTCAAGTGTTATGAAAATGGCAAGGGGGGCTGGCAGTAGTCAGGGCGGGACGCAGCGTGAAGCGAGATGTTTGATGTGGGGGGCAAGCCTGATTGGATTTGTTTGCTTCTGCACTGGCATGTGTTTCTTCACATATGCCGCGTGGGTCTATGTGACCCCTCATCTAGTGACTTCTTAGACTTTCCGGGGGGTACCTGCCGGCCGAACACGAACTACCAAATTGCCCACGATTCGGGGCACTTGTCGTATGGCCGCGTTCGGCCAGAAGCTTCCTGTCACGAAGGACCTATCCAAAGCGTAAGCGGCTGGCTATCCCACCTTGCGTAATCACACGATGTAATCGCCCGCAGTCCGTTCGGTATGTCGAAGGGCGTAGCATATGTTCTGGATTGGATCGTGTGGCCAATGAGTGGTTTAGGAGTTGTTCCCTTTGAAATTCGATTTAACTGAACAAGGCACAAAATATGCGGGCGCGGCAGACCCTGGCCTCGGCTATATTCCAAACGATCTGATAGCGGCTATCCAGGATGTGTACACGCCGGCGGGAATGCAATTGACGGATCTGGCTATACGCGAGGCTGAGAGTGCCGAGTATGGTGCCTCCCGCTTTGGCCTCGACGGACACACCATTGTCTTCCGTGTGGCTAAAACAACGCCGACGAAGATTGGACAGTTCGTCACAATATGGAAGCGCCCGACGTCAGGCAGCATCATTGCACCTCTCGATATCGATGATGGCGTAGCCTTTGTTGTGGTGAGTGTGTTCGATGCAACGCATCGCGGACAGTTTGTTTTCGACCAGAAAATACTGGCATCAAAGGGCATCATGGCGACTAACGGTAAAGGTGGTAAGCGCGCTATCCGCGTTTATCCACCTTGGGTCAAACCAGTCGCCAAAGAGGCCGTTAGGACACAGCAATGGCAACTACGTTACTTTCTTCCTCTTGAACAAAGCGGTAACGCCGATTCCGTGCAGGTGCGTCGGCTCTTTGAAGTTTAAGATCCTTATTCGTCATTCTTGAGCGTTCTGGGTAATGGCAGCTAAAGCACTGTGATCGAGCCGCCCGCGGCTATCCGCTGCCAAGGCAAGCCCAGTATCAAGGCCTGAAGTTGCTCGTTGTCGAGTTCGACGTCCGATCCGTGCCGGATACCTGGCCAGTGAAACTTGTCTTGGTTCAATCGTCGCACCGAACACCGCGATAACTCTAGCCAACGCGGTCTCGGTACCGGCACGCATGTCCATCGGCTCGGTGGCGATCCAGATGGAATCGATGCGGATCATTGAGCGAGTCCACGGATGAATCGTGGTGCTGTACTGCCTGTGTTTTGGGGGCTACGGGCTTAGATGTTCCAACCCATCACCGATAACGCTGTTGAGTTTACGCCTGACTGGCGGCAAACGACGCTAACCTGCCCTTCACGAAGGGCTGCAGCACCTTCAGTTAGGGTGTGAATATTTACCAGGAGGGCTGGTCCTGTGAGTCCTCGTCTCCGGACTTTACTACTTTCTGAATCGACCACAGGTCTTTGCGCACGCGTTCGGGAGGCGGTGAAGCCCCCGAAAATGTTAACCCCGAACGCCTACTCGATGCCTATAGAGGCCTGACTGACACCTGTATAATTACATTCTTTGATCCTTCATCACCATTTACGCATGGCGTTGTAGGAGGTGTGTTTATATGAATTTTATTAGGTTATTGATTTGATTTTTTGACTTGCGTGCAATTGTCGGTGCGATGTTAATGGCGTTTAAAGCATGATAATATGGCCCGCAATTATTTGAGCTGTTCCATTTTTAATTTATAGCAGGGCGAATAATGCTTTTTATTGTAATGTTAGGCGGAAAACATCCTAGAGCGAAAATTGAAGTCCATGATATAGCCTTCGTATTAGCTGATAGCTTAGAGGATGCATATCCTCAGCTTAGACAGAGTTGGTTTGGATCTCCTGTAGGCCTTCATATTGATGCATGGATGGCAGTTGATGGAGTTGCAGGCTGGAAGTTAGAACTAAGTGAATTAGCTCCCCGCCCTGGATCAATGCGTTTGTACTTTATCAATTTAGGCGGGTATGAAGTTAAATCCTTTGGCGAAGCGCATCACTATTCTCTGATAGTTGCGAAAGATAAGCGGGAGGCGATGAGCCTCGGTAAACGCGAGATTTTAAAGCACTGGGTCCAGGCCCATACTGATGGTGTGCTGGATGTGGACGACTGTTTGCCGATTGATGCGATAGAAGGACGATACGTTCATTTGGTTGAGGGACCACACGACGGCATCATTCAGCGCAATGACTACATTGTTTTGTCGTAACGTTTGATTAGCTCAACACGTCATCTGCTGAATCGCCCGAATTTCCTACGTAATGAGCGGCCACTTTTGGCCGTTTTCTGCCTGTGACGACCGATTGAATTCGGCCATAAGCGGACATGTCAGAAAAATTGTGGTCGGTGATGCCATCTATCTCCATCTCGTGACAGCGCCAGAAAACGATTGGCCTTTGTCTGGATGTCTACCTCAAAAGCGGACGACCAACTCGGTTCTGGTTTCGCCCAGCTTGCCTCCTCCGCAAGTGCAAGCTGGCTCACTTCTCTGCCTCTTGGATACGCCTGGTATGTCAAGTCGGCTAAAGGCCACGCCCCGATGCGCATTGATTCGGCTCACGTTTAGGTTTGAACTATCCGCAATGTCCGGATAGCCACCTATAGCTGGAACTCTGAATACGCTAAGCTAAAAGGCATCCAATGCTCTACACAGCCCTGCCTTCTCAACAGGCTCGTTTTCAGGTTTTCCAGCTGGGTTTAAGCGCTGCAACGCGACCAGGCACTGGCCACCGTCCAGCAGGATCAGTTCGTAATCTTGCCCGGCCTTGGGGGTGAAGTGAAAGCTCTGCCTGCAGCTATAGGAATTGCCGCCAGAGACATAGCCCTCACTCTGGAAGTTCATGGCAAAAGGCTTGTTCGCCGGCACCTTCAGTTCGCTACGCGCCGAGCCTTGCGCCTCCACCCGGCGGTTGCTCTCGGGCATGCCCAGGCTGCGGCCATTATTCTGACCCGCAAAGCCGGATTCGGACACGGTCATCACCCCGGCGCCAGGCACACGCCAGTCGATGCAGTCACGGCCCGGCACACCGCGCGCCACGCCATTGGTGATCACGCGCAAGCGTGCGGTATCCCCTGCTGTGGGTTCAACATAGGGCGTGTTGTAAGCACGGATATTGGAAATATTGCCGCAGCCACTCACGGCCACGGCCAGGCCGGCTATCAGAAACGCTCTCATGGAAGTCCTTTTTTGAGGCTTAACGGCAGTGATAAGGGCTTTCGCTGCTCAGTTCCTCGCCGGTCCGGGCATCGCGAATGATGACCGTCGCCCCCGGCGCATTGAGGCAGAACGCATTGCGTATGGGGTAAATGTTATGGCCCTCGGCGGTGAACGTGCCGAGCTTGGTTAACGGGGCGCCGGAGGCGTCCTGAGCCGTCACGGTGTACTCACCCGACATGGTCAGACAGCCGCTCAGTAACAGCAGCAAGGTGGCGCAGATTGCATATTTCACAGGTGATGTCCCTATCGTGTTGAGTGACGAACCCTCAAAAAGAGGGCGGTTTTTTTGTGGTTTCATTGCGCCGACTCACAGGCCTTCAACGGTTCTTGGGTGCGCAACGCACAGACGTCAAAACCATCACGCCGGGTGTAGCCCGAGCGCTTCATACACACAAAGCGCTGCGCCCGCTCCTGGAAGCTGGCATTGGGATCGATGCCGGAGCCATTCTTCTCACCGCAAGCCAACATGGAGGTCAAGACATCCTTGCTGCTCGCGCCGGGTTTCTCCCATAAGTCCGCATCAGCCGCCGGGGGCTGAAAGGGCTCGCTGAAACAGGCGGTGACGAGGGTAGCAAGCAGCAGCGCCAATGCCATAGGTTTAAGCCACATGATCAATCTCCTTATTTTCTCGGGCTGACAGGCACCAGCACCGGCTTGCCTTGCGGCCAATATCTTGCGCAGGCTTGCGCACCACTGCCATAACAGCTGTGCATGGTCGTATCACCGGTGAAGACATTGCCCAACTCCTTGAGCAAGCTGCTGCCCTCAGGTATTACGCCGCCAGTACCCGGGTTATTGCCCATGAAGAACCACCTGCCCACCGGGTCGTTGTTATGAACTTCGTATTTAAGAACCATCTTCGCCTGTTCGACTGGGTCGGTGACGGCCGAACGGTTTTGCAAAAAGGCCAACTGTTCATCGGCGGTGTAAACATTGAACGCGCCACCGAAGTTATACACCGTAGTCTTGCTGAGTAACCCGGCAGCATCAGGCATGTTGTAAATGGATTGTCGGGAGTTGCCACCGGTCATAGTGCCGCGACTGTGTTCAGTCAGGTGCAAGCCAGTGGCGCCATAGTCGAGCTGCAACTGGCGCGAGGCCGCGGTGTAGTTGGTCAAGCCGAAAAAGTCGTTATCCATCGCCTTCTGATACCCGGCAATCAACAGCTCCGACAGGGTATTGTCCGCCTTGGGAAACCACATGAAATACTGTGGCCCGGTCGCGCCAGGGTCGCGATGCTGAGCCGCGTATTTAGCCGCGGCTTTGTCGTCGTTGAAAATGCCATTGAGGGCTACGTTGACTACGTTGTTTTCATCCGCCTGCAGATGTTGCCTTTCTGCATCACCCACTACACGGAACAACGGCTTTTGGTCCGCGCCTTCCTTCACATTGCCCTGTTCATCCAGCTCCAGCGCCAACATCTGTGGCGGCGTTTTGAACATGGTGCGATACGCCTTATCGGTAAACTGCACCCCTTGGCGATAGGCCTCATTCTTGATCGACTGCTCCGCCTCGGCGGTACGCTGCAGTTTGTCCAGGTCCTGACGCTCGGCGCCAACATGGGAGTGGGCGGTGTCACGGTTAAGGCTGGCCACGGTTTGACTGGCATCACGGCCGGTCAATTGCTGCTGGCGGTAGGCATCGGTAATGAGGATATTGCCGGCACTCACCACGCTCAGCGTGTTGCCCTCGGAAGAGTCCGAAGCCTTCCCTGCATCCAGGTAGTTGCTGAACAAGGCCTTGCTGGCGCCGTACATGCCCTGGCCGACAAAGTCGCTGCTGAGGGTGAGCCCACTGCTGTCGGCGCTGGCCTTGGCGCTGTTGTGCAGGTCAGCGGTGGTCAATGAGCCGGTACTCAAGCTGTTCTTGCCATCGGCAATCGCCTTGTCGTTGCTGGCGATCACGCCGCCCACCAAGTGGGTGTTGCCCTTGACCCGGATATCAAAACCACCGTCCCCGGCCCGAATGCCGCTCTGCTCAGTGACACTTTCAAAGTTGGATTTCTGAATGCCTTTGTTCTGACTCAACGTGAAGCTCGATGAGCCGATGCAGAATGGCGGCACGCAAATACTCACGCCCACGCCCAGGCTAGTCTGTTTGGCCTTGTAGGTACTGGTGTCCTGCAGGCTTTCGACACTGAAATCACCGCCCACATCGGCCGTGACTTGCTTGCCACTCACCACTGCGCCCTTGAGTCGGGTATCGCCACCGGAATCGAGCGAGACCTTATTACCGGCGTCCACATGGGTATTGCTCCAGACCACATCATCGCCATCGGCCTTGCCGCGGTTTTGGGACGCCCCTGCGTTAAAACTGATGCCAGTGGTTTGGCCGCCGATGGCAATGCCAATCCCAAGGCTGGCGTTGCTGCCCTTTTCGGTCGTGCGCTGTTGCACCGTGTTTTGCGCGGCCAGCAAGGCAATAGCGCCGTCGGCCTTGAGGTTAACGTCATGGCCGGCGGTGATCTGGCTGCCTTGTACGGTCAGGTTACTGTTCTTGCCGGCGCCGGCCGCGGTAATGTTGACATCACCACCGGCCAACACCGACGAGCTGGCGGCCGAATTGGAGGTCTGCTCGGTTTTACTTTCCTTCTTGCTGGTGCCGGCCGAAATGCTGATATTAATGCCGCCGGCCATGGACCGGTCCTTGTCATACTGGATATAGCCGTTGCCCGCCCCCATCAGGGTGTTGACCAGCGCCAGTGTTTTGAGCCGGCCATCATCGGTGCGGTCGGACGCGGTTTTCATGCGCTGGGCGGTCTGCACGGCTTCGATCACCGGGTTGGTTACGGTAATCGTGAGGCCGCCTTGCTTGAACTTGGTCTCCTGGGTGATGTGTTGCTGGTCACGGGCCTCAAGGATATCGACCAACCGCGCGGCAATGTTCACATCGCCCTTGGGCGCCGTCACTTGGCTGCCGACCTGGCGGTAGGCATTGCCGGCCAGGATACTCACGTTGCCATCGGTGGCGCCGATGGTGCTGGCCGCCGCCGTTTCACTGGCGGTACGGTTTTTGTCGCTGCGCTGCTGGCTGCCGATGGTCACCGCGATGGCGCCACCGCTGAACAGCCCGCTTTGCTTGACCTCCTTGAAGTGCTGTTCGCTGAGCTGGTCGGTGGCGGCCACCACATTCACATCGTGCCCGGCTACCAGGGTGGTGCCACTGGTGGAGACCACGTTACTGCCGCGCACATTCAAGTCATTGTCGGCCTTGACCCACGCGGTCTCGCCACTGAGGGTGGTGGCCTGGGCGCGGGTTTCACTCACGGTGTCGCGGGTTGAAGTGGTCTTGCTGGAGAACAAGCTGTTACTGCCGGTGACCTTATGGGCCTCGTCGACAAAGTTGTAGCTCTGGCTGGTGCTTAAATTGACGTCGCGGCCTGTCGAAACGGTGACCCCGCCCTGCTCGCTGACGACCTTGGCACCTCGGGCATTGAGGTCATTGTCCGCGATCAGGCGTACCTCGCCCTCACCCTGGATAACACTGCCGACATCGGTGCGGCTCGCGTCCTTGCGCCAGTTGCTGGCGTTCCATTGCACGCTTTGTTCACGGCTCTGGGTCACCGTGCCCAGGTTGATATCGTGGCCAGCAACCACCGTGGTCTTGCCGTCCTTGCCGGAACTGACGATCTGCGCCGCACTCAGGTTGATATCGCGCGCCGCGTTCACCACCAGTTCACCCTTGGCATCGGAGACAAACAACCCGGCAACCCGCGAAATACCCGTGGCGGTGCCCTGGGCACTTTCGGTGTTGCGCGTGGTGGACACCATGTTGATATCGCGACCGGCAACCGTATTCAAGCGCGTGGAGGCATCGATCAACCCGCCGAGGTTGTTCAAGTCGGTGCGGGCTTTTACCTCCACCTCGCCACCGGTCAGGCGCCCGCCCAGGTTCTGCAGGTTGTCGGCGGAAATCGCCAGCACGCTGCGCCCGGCGATCGTGCCGCGGTTAACCAGGTCGCCTTGTAGCTTGAGGTCGACCACGTTGCCCGCCATTAGTGCACCGGAGCCATCCAGGTCGCCGTCGCGCACCCGCACATACACCTGCGGCACCAACGCCTGCGTCACGCTGCCGTCGGCAAGGGTTACGTCCTTCTTCACCAGCCAGACGATGTCGCTGGTCAACTGGGCCATTTGCTCAGGGCTGAGCGCCACACCCGGCACCAGCTTCCACTTGCCGGCGTAGGTCAGCGCACTGTCGAGCAACGCGCGGTACTGGGTCTCATCATTGGCGTAGCCGTCGAGGAAGCGTCTGCCGGTGAGTTGGGCAATCTGTTCGCGGATCAGTTTTTGCTCATAGAAACCATCGCCCAGCCGCGTAAGGGTCAGGCCCGGATCCAGTTGCAGCCGATCCAGCATGTAGTTGGAAGACAGCCAGGAACGATAACTGGTGAAACGCGGGTCGCTCTCCACCAGATAGTTCGGGTTGGCCTGGGGATTGAGGTGGAACAGGCTGTTGTCCGGCACCTGCACATTAAGCCCGCCGGTACGGATTGACTCACCTACGCCTCCCGCCGCCGTCGCTTGCAGCGCCGCCACTTCCAGCACCGGGCCAGGCGCTCGGCCATTGCCCACATTGACCTTGGCCGCACTGGCACCGCCTGCAGCCTGATCGACGCTACTGGTCAGGCGAGTGCCGAGTTGCAGGCCACTGCCGGTATGGGCGGTGTTTTGCAGGTACTGGGTTGGCCGCAGGAAAATATCCGTGACGCTGGCGGCCGGGTTGTAGGCGGCTGTCGAACGGCCCTGACGATCACGGCCCTTGCGATGGATGCGATACAAATGGCTGAACGTGCCACTGTCCGTCACCGTCTGCTGCCCGGTGACTTCGGTGTTGTTGAGCTGTCCGATAGTGCCCACCAACGTGCCGCCGGCGATGATCCGGCTCTTGTCGTTCAACACCGAATTGGCGGTCAGCAGCATTGAGCCGCCGGAAAGGATTTCACCCGGGTCCGAGGTGAGGATCTGGGTCTGGGTAGTGGTACGAGTGTAGTCGTAGCGGTTGTAGTTATCGGCCACGCCCTCGGGGCTGACCAAGTGGCTGACTTCGTCGTTGTAGAGTGAGATCTGATCCGGGCGATAGCGATTGGCAGAGCCGGTGTGCTGGAACTCCTGGACGCCTTCGCGGCTGACCTCAACCACTTGGGTGCTGAAGTGTTCGTTGGTATTGCGCAACTCGGCACTGTTAAGGCTCAGCCCGCCGAGTGCTTCGATACTTGCGCTGGCGTTATGCACCAGCCCGGCCTGGCCGGTGGCCTGGCCCTGGGCATCCAGCGCGCCGCCGATCAACAAGTCACCGGCACTGAAAAGCATGGCGTGCTCACGGTTGACCAGCGTCCCGACGCCAATGTCCAGGCGTTCGCGCGCGGCGATCACGGCCGCTCGGGCATCTTCCACATCATTGGTCAGTTGCCCCGCCGCAATGGATACGTGATCACCATAAATACGGCCGCTGCCAACCAGTTACAAGCATCACGGCGAAGGCCGCGTGCAGTAACGGGGCAAGCGCAAGATTCACTACCGATGCCTGGAGGCGAGTAGAGAACAGAATGCCGATGTTCAGCTGTTTGTATTGAACAACCTGATGCTAGCCCAGCGGCTTTTGTAAAAGGCAAAGGGGTAAATACGTCTGAAAGGCAGGGTTGATCGGTGAGTCAGCAGAATGAGAGCAGAAATCGCCTCATGAAACGCCCAAACGAGTTGTCGCCAGGCCCTCCCGCACCACCTCTATGCATTTATTTTGTGAATAACGCGGCATTCCCCACGTTTTACGTAAAAAGTCCTGCCACTGATGTAACAAACAGTTTAATGATGGCTCAACTGTGCAAAATCCCTGAGTTCACCGTTTGGCTAATGGGTATGGATTGTGCGTACTTCTACGTTAAGGATGTCGAGTGCCAAATCAGCCCTCAACCCAACGCCAGTATTGTATCCAGAGCCTGGGCGTCGCCCTGCTCTGCCTGTGCGCGCTGCCGGCCGCCGCCGCCGATGGGCCGCAAGCGGGCCAGGAAGCGCTGCGCTTGCAGCAGCAACAGCAGCGCGACTTGCAGCAATTACACCTGGAGCAGCGCCAACGGCAACTGCAACGCGGTAGTTTCGGTACGCAAGCGGCCACGCCGGCCTTGCCAACAGACATCGCCAAAGATGACCGCTGCTGGCCGCTAAGTGGCACGCGCCTGGCAGGGGTCACGCTGTTCAGCAAGGCTGAGCTGAACAAACGCATCGAACCCTACGTGGCGCCGTGCATGGGCGTCACCCAGATCAACCGCCTGCTGGCCGAGATCACCCAGCTGTATGTGCAAGCCGGCTATATCGCCAGCCGCCCGTACCTGATCAGCCCGCCGGCGGCCGGACAGTCGCTGGATATTCACGTCGAAGAGGGCTACCTCGAAGCCATCGAACTGGCCGACCAGAGCCTGCCGGTGTCATTAGGCGGCGCGTTCCCCGGGATGCTCGGCAAGCCGCTGAACCTGCGCGATTTGGAACAAGGCCTGGACCAGCTCAACCGCCTGCGTTCGGTGGACCTCACCGCCGACATCGCCCCTGGCAATGAAGCTGGCGCCTCGCGCATCATCCTGCGCTCGCGCAGCACGGCGTCACGCTGGGGGCTGGGGCTTGGAGTGGATAACCTCGGCAGTGCCGGCACGGGGCGTGATCGCAATGCCATCAACCTGAGCCTGGACAGCCCGCTCAAGCTCAACGATTCGCTCAACCTGAGCTTCAGCGACACGCTCAACCACGGGCCGCGCTACAGCCGCAGCAACAGCCTGTTCTATTCCATCCCTTACGGGTACTGGACCTACAGCCTGTTCGCCAGCCACACCGAATACCGCTCGCCGTTCAAGCTCAGCCGCGCCACGTTTTACAACAGCGGCCGTACCGACCAGGTCAGTTTGCGCACCGACCGCGTGCTGTGGCGCGACCAGGGCCATCAACTCAGCGCCAACCTGCAACTGGCCTACAAGGACGTCGACAGCTACCTGCAAAAGGTTCGCTTAGGCATCCAGAGCCCGACGCTGACAGTGGCCGAGGCTGGCCTGAATCTGTTCTGGCTCAACAGCGCAGTGTGGAACCTCGACGTCAATTACGCCCAAGGCCTGACATGGTTCGGCGCCGACCGTGATGCCGACCAAACGCAAAAAAACCTGCCCCAGGCGCAATTCCATAAGTACCGCGCCAACCTCACCCAATGGCGCAACGGCCAATGGCTGGGGCAACCGTGGCAGTGGCAGAGCCAGCTGTCGGCGCAATACAGCCCGGATGCGTTGCCTGCCATCGAACAACTGCTGGGCACCGACGATTCGGCGGTGCGTGGCTACCGCGAAAACATCACGTCCGGGGCCATCGGCGCGGTATGGCGCAACACCTTGCGCCTGCCGCTCACCAGCGACCTGCCGGTAAAAATCACCCCGCGCCTGGGCCTGGACAACGGCTGGATCAAGCGCGAACACGGCGCTCAAAGCCAGCGCCTGAGCGGTGCCAGTGCCGGGCTCAACCTCAGCTGGAAAAACGTGCAACTGGACCTCGATTACCAACGCAACCTCAACACGCCCGCAGGGTTTGGCCAGGAGCCGGAGGTCTGGCTGACGCGCCTTAGCGTGCAGATTTGAGCAACACCTGTTTAGCCTGAGTTAACCGCCGTACCTGACCACCACAGCAGCGTTGCAACGAACAACGCACGTCGCGGATCAGCCAACACAAAGCGAATTTTTTATGCCGACTGACACCCATACGTTCCACCTTTCACCCCAGGGCAAACTGCGCTGGGCCATCGCCAGCCTGTTCCTGCTGCCACAGCTGGTACTGGCCGGAGGCTTAACCGTCGTCGAAGGGCCTGGCGGTACGCCGCAGCTGCAAAACCAGGGCGGCGTGCCCATCGTCAACATCGTCGCGCCGAATGCCGGCGGCCTGTCCCATAACCAGTTCCTGGACTACAACGTCGACCGCCAGGGCGTGGTGTTGAACAACGCCTTGCAGGCTGGTCAATCGCAACTCGCCGGGCAGCTGGCGGCCAATCCGCAGTTCCAGGGCCAGGCGGCGAGCGTGATCCTCAACGAAGTGGTGAGCCGCAACGCCTCGGCCATCAACGGCGCTCAGGAGATTTTTGGCCGGGCTGCCGATTATGTGCTGGCCAACCCCAATGGCATTTCCGTCAACGGCGGCAGTTTCATCAACACCCCAAATGCCAACCTGGTAGTGGGCCGCCCTGAGCTCAACGACGGCAAGCTGCAAGGCTTGAACACTCGCGATGCAAGCGGCCACCTGACGGTGCAGGGCCAGGGCCTGCAAAACGGCGCGGGGTCGATCAACCTGATCGCGCCGCGTATCGACAGCGATGGGCGCCTCAGTGCGCGTGACCAATTGAACCTCAAGGTCGGCCGCAATCAGGTCGACTACGCCAGCGGCCAGGTGCGCCAGGTCGACCCGGCGAGCAAAACCCAGGACCAGCGTATCGACGCCCGCCTGTTCGGGGCAATGCAGGCCGGCCGTATCAACATCATCAGCACCGCCGAAGGTGCCGGGGTGCGCGTGGGCGCGGTGCAAGTCGAGGGCCGTGATGGGGTGAAGGTCAGCTCGGCCGGCGACCTCGATATCAGCGGCCAGGTCCACGCCAACAGCCTCGACGCCACCCGCGCCGGTGTGCAGAGCCGCCAGGGCGATGTCGACTTGCACAGTGCCAAAGACTTGAGCCTCGCCGCCACCGACGTCGGCGGACGCAACGTCAAGCTCGACGCCGGCCGCAACCTCACCCTCAGCAGCCTGGAAAGCCAAAAACTTCAGGAAAAACGTGAGCAGTGGAACAACAGCAACTTCCTGTTCACCTACGAAACCTATGACCGCACCACCACCGACAAGGACTCGCGTCAGCACGGCAACAACGTCGTCGCACAACAAAATGCCACGCTGTCGTCCGGCGCCAACACCGAGATCAAGGCCAGCAAGGTCGAAGCAGGCGACGCATTGCGCGTCAACAGCGGCGCCGACCTGCAACTGAGCGCCGCCACCGAGACCCACGAAACCCGCGACCAGGGCAACCACCGCAAGCACCTGTGGAAAGCCAACTGGGACAAGTCCAGCAGCGAACAGCGCAGCGTCACCAGCAGCCTCAAGGCCGGCAAAGCCCTGGAACTGACCAGCCAGCAAAAACTGCAACTGCAAGGCGCCGAACTGAAATCTGCGGGCGATATTCAATTGGCCGCTCGGCAAGTCGACATCACCAGCGCCAGCCGTACCCAGAGCAGCAGCGACAACGCTTACTCCGGCGACCTGACTGGCGGCAGTTTCTTCGGCAAGAACGGCGATGGCGATAAGGGCAAGACCCTGAACACCGGCAGCAAGGTCAACGCCGATGGCAAGCTGATCGTCAAGGCGGACGACGTGCGCATCAGCGGCAGCCAGGCGCGTGGTGGCCAACAGGCCAGCGTCATCAGCGACAAAGGCTCGCTGGTGATCGACGGCGTGCAAGACACCTCCCACGACAATAGCTACAGCAACGACAGCAAGTTCTTTGGTATCTCCAAGGATGAAAGCCGCAAGAACCTCAAAGACAGCACCGTCGTCGCCAGCAACCTGCGCTCGGACAGCAACCTCAAACTGCAAAGCGCCAAGGACATCAGCGTCAGCGGCTCCAAGGTCTCTGCGGCAGGCGAACTGCAAGCGAATGCCAAGGGCGACATCAAAGTCGCGTCGGCTGAAAACACCTCTCACACCACTACCAGCACTCACACGCGGGGTTTCGATAGCTACGCCAAGGAAACCGCCGACGGCACGCATCAGTACCGCGCGGGTGTGAGCTATGCAGACCAGCAGCACGCCAGCAAGACCGACACCACCCAGCAGCAAGCTTCCAGCCTCAGCGGCGGCAGCCTGGCCGTCACGGCCGGTGGCGACGTGAGCATCAAGGGTTCCGAGCTGAAGGCGACCCAGGGCGATGCGACCGTGAGCGGCAAAAACGTCGAGCTGTTGGCGACCGATGACAGCACCCGTAGCCAAACCGACACCACCACCACCGCTGGCGGCGTGTATTACACCGGCGGCCTGGACCGAGCCGGCAATGGTGCGCAGTTCAGCCACCAGAGCAGCACTGACACCAGCCACAAAACCACCGCGCAAACCAGCAGCGTGGCGTCGGCCGGCACGCTGACGATCAACGCCGGCAACACCCTGACCAGCCAGGGCGCGCAGGTGAAGGCAGGTTCTGAGTTGCAGGTCAACGCGGCGCAGGTCGATAACCAGGCGGCGCATAACACCGAGACCGGCACCCACAAAGAGAACGGTTGGACCGCCGACGTCGGCGCCAATGTTGAATACAAAGGCATCACCCGGCCGATCGAAAAAGCCGTCGACGGCGTGGCCCAGGCCAAATTCCATCAGCCCGGCCTGCTGGATGCCTTCGAGCAACCGAATGTCGGGCTCGATGTGGAAGTCGGCCATACCAACAAGACCCGCACACAGCAGGACAGTACCGCCGTGGTCAGCCAGTTCAGCGGTAGCACGGTGCAGGTCAATGTCGCCAACACCGTGAAAGATGAAGGCACCCAGTACCACGCCAGTGAGGGCGGGCTGAAGATCAATGCCGGCGAGCACCTCGTCACGGCGGCCGCCAACACCCACACCAGCAGCGAGCAAGGCGTTGACGCCAAAGTGGGCGTGCGCGTCTACACCACCACCGGTGAAGACTTGAACGTGCGCGGCAATGGCGCAGGCGGCAGCAGCGATGTGCGCGAATCCAGCAACACGGCGGTGGTCGGCAGCTACGCCGGGGCCCAGGGTGTGAACATCGAGACCCAAGGCGACGCGCGTTATGAAGGCAGCCAGTTCAACGGCGGCCAGGCAGGCGTCAACCTCAAAGCCGGTGGCGAATTGGCGCTGAACCAGGCCAACGATACCCAGAGCAACACCAATAACAGCCTGCGCGGCAGCGGTTCTATGACCGTGGGCACGGCCCCGGGCAGCAACGGTACGAACGCCAGCCTCGGTGCCGGCGTGCAACTGGACGACAAGCGCCTGAACACCCAGGACAGCCAGGCACGTGTCGCGACGCTGCAGGGCAACGGCCCGATCCAGCTCAGCAGCGGTGGCGACATGACGCTGCAGGGTACTCAGGTCGGCAGCAGCACCGCGAAGACCGGTGACATCAGCCTCAACGCTGGCGGCAAGCTGAATCTGCAAGCGGCCACCGCTACGCACGTGAGCAGCGGCAGCAACCTGGGCGGCGGCCTGACGGTCGGTGCCGGCAAGACCAGCAGCGCTGAAAGCAGCGGCACCACCGGCAGCCTGAGCGCCAACTTCAACATCGGCAAAGTCGCCGAAAACGACCAAGGCGTTAGCGGCGGGCAGTTGCACAGCAACGGCAAAGTGAGCCTCACCAGCGGCGCCAACGCGGCGGATGCGATCCACCTGCAAGGCACTCAGGTGGTGGCTGACAGCGTCAATCTGGATGCGCAAAACGGCGGCATCCTGCAAGAGTCGGCGCAATCGACCCAGGCGCATAACAGCTGGGGCGTGACCCTGGGCGCAGGCGGCAGCGGCGGCAAAACCACCCTGGCCGACGCCGGTGAACATGACACCCCCAAGACCCAGCACGGCATCAATGCGCGGGCCAAGGTCGACGTGGATCACCTGCAAGGCACCACCCAGCACGACAGCCTGATCAAGGCGAATAAGGTGGTGATCAACAGTGCCGGTGACACCCATCTGGCCGGCGCGCGAATTGAAGCCGATCAGGTCAGTGGCAATGTCGGCGGCGACCTCGTCGTCGAGAGCCGCAAAGATCAAGTCAGCAGCACCCAAGTCAACGTCGACGCCAAGCTTGATGTCGAGAAAAACCAGCCCGGCGTGGTCAACAAACTGGCCAAGGCCAGCGGCCCGCTCAAGGACAAGGTGCAAGCCAAGGCCGAGGGCGCGTTTGACAAGCACCGCGAAAAGCTCGAGAACGCCGTGGACAAGGGCACCGAGCACCTGGCCTCGGCCAAGGACAGCGTGGTCAACAGCGTTGGCAACGCCAAGGAACGCCTGGGCGAAAAACTCACCCGCAGCGGTAGCTACGACGTGAACCCCGAGCCCCGCGGCGCCTTCGGTACGAGCGTGGACAAAGCCAAGGCTTACCTGGCGGACAAGAAGGATGCCGTGGGCACTCGCCTGTCCGACCTCAAGGAAAAGGCCTGGCCAAAAACCACTGACAGCTACGCCGTCAACGGCAAAAACACCACCGGCAGTTCGGTGGCCAATACCACCGAAAACGTGCTGTTCGGCGACAAGAGCGGCAACACGTCCTACACCCCGACGTTGAACCTGGACGTCAGCCATGTGGTGAAAGACAGCGTCACTCAAGCGTCGGGCATCCGCACGCAAGGCGTCAACCTGCAGGTGAGTGGCGAAACCCACCTGACTGGCGCCCGGATCAGCGCGGACCAGGGCAAGGTCGACCTGGGTGGTTCCAAGGTCACGGCAACGACGTTGGCCGGCAGCGATTACCGAGCGGATGTCGGGCTGAACCTGTCGAAGTCACCGGTCAACCTGGTGCTGGGCGCCAAGGACGAATTGACCCAGAAACAGGACGACGCCATACGTAAGGATCAAGCCTTCAACCTTGGACCGCTGAGGGTCGGCGGGCACAGTGATAGCCAGGCGTTACAGGCCGGGATCGATCAGCAAACCCATTAACTAGCAATCCACTCGTGGAAGCAGGAGGCTATCCTGCTTCCACTACAGATCGCGTAAGCACCAAAATCCGTATGCGTGAATTAGAGTTTTTCTATGTTAACCAACGCTCGCTGAAATCCATCGACTTCCACGAAAAGACTTCAGGCGTAGTCATCTGGTGTTGGGGCGGTAACGGATGGAGGATAAGGTGGGCAGCCTGATCGCCGCTATGCCAATACCCAAGAGCAAGGTGTAATTGCCGAACGCTTACGGAAAAAGCTCTCGGCCACGGCGTTTTCATGACAGTTACCTCGGCGACTCATGCTGGCAACCAAATTGGTTGCCTTCAAAAAGCTGCGCCAATCGGAGCTGCTGCCCCAGTATGCAAGTCGTTTATTTCGCCAGCGGCTGTGGGGTTATCGAATGCGCCAGAGCATGAGCCGCTGGGGAAACTGCCGGGACAATGCGCCGATGGAGCGAGTGTTCCGCAGCTTGAAAACGGAATGGATACCGACGTGGATTACAGATTTATTCAAGAAGCTCAGCGCGACATAAGCAGTCCTAGAGACAATTCCCGTTCAAAGAGCTGCAAGTACCCGCTCCAATTGGAGTATGGAAAACTCCATCTCGCTCAACGCCTGGTTGAGCTCTTCAGACGAAGCCTGTGCATCAGCACATACCAACTCCATACGCCGGCAAGACTCGACCAGTTGCTCTCCTTTAACCACACGCGCAGCGCCTTTAATTCTGTGAGCCAACTCCCCTAACTTATCCGTCTCACCATTCTGAAGTAGGACTCTCAGCAACTGACAATCTTTGCGATTATTATTGATTAGCTCATCCAGTATTTCACGAAACTTTACCGGGTCATTATTGAGGAGCAACTCCAGAGGCCCCAGATCTACCAGTTGTAGTGAATCGGATGCCATCAGTGGCAATGTCGTCGCAGGACACTCGTTCTCTGCATCCCGATTCTGTTGTAGCCCCAACAATCTCGCGTCCAACTCATCAAGACCGATAGGCTTGATGAGACAATCATTCATGCCCGCTTTTATACACTGTTCTATTTCTTCCGGCTGCGCATCGGCCGTAAGGCCAATAATCATCGTGGGCTCTAGTCCTTGCTCCTGTTCGACTCTGCGTATGGCTAGTGCAAGGTCCGAACCACTCATGACCGGCATATGACAATCGGTAATAACAACATCGAAAGAGTGCTCGCCCCAGCGGTCGAAGGCACGCTGCCCGTCTTCTGCCTCATAGACATCATGACCCAAGAATTCCAGTTGTTGGTGTAATACTTGGCGGTTGACTTGGTGATCATCTACCACCAGAACTTGCAAGCAGTAACGTTGATGAGCCAAGGGTAACGCGGGTAACTGCGTGATGTTGATGCGCTCTAATACCTGTAAATGCAGCTCTACTTCTATCTTCGTTCCACGGCCTAAAGCACTGCTCATAGTGACATGGCCGCCCATCATTTCGCACAGCGAACGACAGATCACTAGTCCCAGGCCCGTCCCTTCGGTCTGTTGCACATTGCGCTGCGCCTGAACGAAAGGTCTGAACAAGCGTTGCTGATCATTAGGACTTATGCCTACACCGGTGTCTTCCACACTGAGGTGAACATTAAGCAGGCTGGCATCGACCAAGAACCCGGAAATACTGATCGTGATCGAGCCTTCTTCGGTGAACTTGATGGCATTGCTGATCAAATTGGAGAGGATTTGCTTGAAGCGTAGGGCATCGACTAGCACATCGCAGTTAATGCTCGAATCGATGTCAAGGATGAGGGTCAAGCGCTTTTGCCTAGCCAGCCCCTCGAACACCCTGGCCACAGACTCGATCAGTTCACGCAAGTTGGCACGCTTGGGCGACAGACTGAGACGTCCGGATTCGATGCGGGCGATGTCGAGAATGTCGCCGATCAACTCCAACAGGCTTTTTGCCGAAGTATGGGCGATTTCAATGCTCGCGCGGTCAATGGGCTTACTTTCGGCGCGCTTAAGTGCCAGCTCAAGGATGCCGATTACGGCGTTCATTGGCGTGCGAATTTCGTGGCTCATTGTCGCCAGAAAGCTGGTCTTGGCACGGCTGGCATCATCCGCGAGGGCTTTTGCTTCTCGTAACTGCTCCACCAACTGACGATGCTCAGTGATGTCTAACCAGCCACAAATAACCCCCTTTATCTCACCTTTGGGGTCCTGGAACGGTTGCACCCAGTGGTTGATCCACGCCTCCCTACCCTGGAGCTGAATGGCATGCACCGACTCGATCGTCTGGCCGTCGCGCATCGCCTTAAAGTAGTTGCGATGAAAATCCGGGAGGCTCTCGAAGTTTTCCTTGGGTAGCTGACGCACCGTTTTGTTCAGCACCTGCTCGGCGCTCAGGCCGACACTTTTCAAGTAGCTGCGGTTGCACGAGAGCATGCGTCCCTTGAGATCACGCACATACAGCGGCGGCGGCATGCAATCAGTCAGTGTTTCGACAAACTGCAGTTGATCGCTGAGCAACCGCTCTGCCCTTGCCCGGACTTTAATCTGGCGACGCAGATACACCACCCAGACCAACGACAGCAAAAGCAACAACACCGCAATCGCGACGATGTTGATGATAACCCTTTGGTAATCGACCCAGGTCTGGCCGCTCATGCCTGGTGGTGAACGCCAGCGATTGGAAATCGCATTGATCTCATCCGGGGCGATGCTTTGCATGACCTTGTTGATAATGGATTGCAGTTCGACATCACTTCGTCGCATCGCAAAGTTGAGCGTGGCAGGCCCGACATCAATCACCTGGTTGATCGCCAATTTATCGCGAAACAAACGCTCCTTGTAATAACGTGCTGCAGGCAACGCCACAATGGCGGCATCGACCTTGCCTTCATAGAGCAAGTTCATCGTATCCAGCGTGGTGCCAGCGTCAATTATCACTGCTTCGGGGTAGCGCTTGCGCAGTTGCTGTGAGCCCACGTGCCCAGTAGGAATCGCCACACGCTTGTCGGCCAGGCTCTCCAGCTTGCCTTGCTGTTCCTTGCTGCTAAGCAACACAAAGGGGCTGGTATCCAGCGGCCTGGAAAAACGCAGGAACGCTTCACGCTCAAGGCTGGCGGTCATCAAGGCCAGATCAGCTTCGTTATTTTTCAACGTTTCGATCATCTGCGGGTAACCGCCGCTGCGCAAAACAACCTCAAAATGCAGGCCCGTATTTAGGGTTATCACTTCGAGCAAGTCAGCGAACCCACCGGAAAATACGCCGTTCGAGTCGAAGTAGGCACCCGGCGCCATGTCATCATTGATTACCAGTCGCGCCACTGGGTTACGCTGGATCCAGCGTAACTGCTCTACGGTGAGGTCTAAGGGTTCTTCACTTGGAATAAAGCTGTTGCCGACCCAGCGCTTGGACAGGTTACGCAACGTATCGTCACCGATAGCCTCGATGGCGACATTGATGAGCCGCTGCAAGCGTGAGTTATCCGTGCGCAAGGCAAAACCATAACCGCCTACCGGTAGGTCGCTGAAACGCTCAAAGCGCAAGTAACCATAGTAGGAGTGGTTGATTCGGTAGTAGGCACTGTACAGATCGTCCAGATAAACGTCAGCTTGGCCAAAGGCTGCAGCGGCAATCGCCTCATCATGCTTGGCATACACCCGCAAATCGGCCTGCGGGTAGCGCTGCTTGAGCTCGTCGCTGTGTTCTTCGGTGATCGCTACGCGCAAGCCAGCAAGATCAACGGGTGAATGCCGAGGTTCGGTACTGCGTTTGAAAACCGCCAGCCTCTCCTCGGCATAGGGAATGCTCAGCAGTAGGTTCGGGCGTGGCCTGGTGCTGCCGTGAATACTGATCACATCAACGCTACCGGCCTGTAATGCCTTGTGCGCATCCTGCTCATTGGCGAAGGCCACGACCTTCACCTGCAAGCCCAATAGCTGCGCGACCAGAGCAGTTGCATCGGCGCTGATGCCCTCGTACAGGTTGTCTTGGGCATTGATCGAAAACGGCGCGGACGCGGCTGCCGATACGCCGACCTTGAGCTCGGCCTTGTGCCGCAGCCAATGCCAATCTTCGCTAGAAACAGCCAGATCGGGACGATCGATACGCAGTTGGCTGGACAGTACCTGCGGGGCTGGAGGTAATGATGTAGCCATCACCGGGGCGCCCCCCAAAAACAGCCCGATGGACAGACAGAATGGACGTAGATACATATGAAATAGGAGACCGAAAATGCCTGAAGTACGGGAATCCGTTGGCTGAAGGCCGTTCATTCAAGAGCCCGGCATGATACTGGAGGGCCGTCATGGATGAGGCAATAATAGTTCAAAGTCGCCTCTGTCGTTCAATCCTCAACGGTCCCAACCCGCCTGAACGGTACAGAAGTCTATAAAATGAGCTTCCGGCATGGGGCGTGCAAAAAGAAAGCCCTGGGCAAGGGTGGCGCCCAACTCAATGAGACGTACCTGTTGCTCGGTGGTCTCTACACCTTCGATAACCAGCGAGACCCCCAACGCTCGGGCTAACGCAACAGAACAACTGATGATTGCGGCGCTTTTTGGCTGGCTTTGCATCTTGCGTATAAACGCCCGATCGAGCTTGATCTCGCTGAACGGCAACTCACTGAGCCGGTCCAGCGAAGAATAACCAGCGCCAAAATCATCCATGGCTAGGCCACAGCCAAGCATACGTAGCCGCACCAAGTTCTCCAGGCTACTGGCCGGCGCACTCACGACACCGACTTCAGTGATTTCGAACATCACGCTGACCGCTGGCACCTGCGATTGCTTGAGCAACACGGCAATGCGCTCCGCCAGCCCGGTGCACGCCAGTTGTGCGGGATGCAGATTGAACGCTAGGTTAATCACCCGTCCTTGTACAGCCAGTCTTTGCTGCAGGGCCAGGCCCTGGTCAAAAAGCTGCCAGAACATCCTATCGACCAGATTGTGTTCTTCCATGACGGGCAAAAAATGCGCCGGCAATAAAACGCCCCACTGCGGGTGCGTCCAACGCGCCAAAACTTCTGCTCCGACCAGCAGTTGGCCCTCGAGAGTAACTTTGGGTTGGTAGTAGGCTTCAAATTCGCCGTTATCCAGGCCGCGTTGCACGTCGCCCAAGGTCGGCAATTCTGCTGGCGACAGTCTGGGAATGCTGCTGCAGTATTCCCGGTACCGTTTAACCAATAGGCTAAACCCATCAAGATTGAACGGCTTGCCCAGGTCGCCCAGAAAAGTAAGACCTAGGCAGTGAATCATCGCGACTGTGCCCTGACGTAGAACCGGATCCAGCTCGCTGCACAACACCACAGCACCGACTTTGCCGCTGCTGCTGGCATGACGCAAGAACGCCAGGCCATCCATGCCCGCCATTTTCAGGTCACAGAGGACGATGTCCACAGCGTCACAAGCGGCCAGGACAGCAATCGCTTCTTCTCCACCAGCAGCTTGCAGAATGGGTCCCTGAAGCACCTTTTCCAACGCGGTTACGGTGACAAGGCGCTGAAAGGGCTCATCCTCCAGCACCAAAACAGTCAAATCTTGCATTGCAGGTCTACACGCACGCAATTAAAGGACGAACAGTCTGCAAGGAGCGCTTCCTACATCTCCATGAGACTTTTCCTATGCGCACTGGGAAATTTCCTAAGGCAGCACTATCCTGCACTTACAGCTCTGCCGCTAATAGCTAATGGTGTTAACCTTATATCGCCGAGACTACACCGCTTCGTAACAAACGTTTTTTCAAGGTAGAACTCACATTATGCATAGCGTTCTTATAGTTGACGATCACCCGGTCATTCGACTTGCCGTCCGGGTCCTGCTGGAAAAGCACGGTATGCGTGTGGTCGCCGAAGCAGACAATGGTATCGACGCTGTTCAACTCGTGCGCG
The DNA here is from genome assembly GCF_030687335.1 of Pseudomonas sp. FP818. Taxonomy (NCBI): domain Bacteria; kingdom Pseudomonadati; phylum Pseudomonadota; class Gammaproteobacteria; order Pseudomonadales; family Pseudomonadaceae; genus Pseudomonas; species Pseudomonas sp. FP818. The sequence continues at coordinate 3,896,581 of NZ_CP117427.1, forward strand.
ACCTGACACCACAAGTGGTTGTCCTCGACATTGGCATTCCAAAGCTGGATGGCTATACCGTTATCTCTAGAATCAAAGCCTTGAATGTACGCAGCGAGATTCTAATATTGACCTCTCAACCCGCCGATTCAGTGTGCCGGCGCTGCATCCAGCTGGGCGCTCGTGGCTTCGTCAATAAAGAAGAAGACTTGGGCAGCCTGATCAACGCGATCAAAGCCGTAGACGCCGGCTATAGCTTCTTCCCCTCTCTGTCCTTTGACAGCGTCAATTCAGCAGAACAACTTACTGAGCTTGAACAAATTCAGTCCCTAACAGACCGTGAAGTGACGGTATTGCAACACCTGGCCCAGGGGTACACCAATAAGCAGATTGGTGAAATGCTCTTTCTCAGCAATAAAACTGTTAGCACCTATAAAACCCGATTGCTACAAAAGCTAGGCGCCGCCTCGCTGGTCGATCTGGCCGAGTTCGCCAAGCGCAATGCATTGATTCCCTAACTGCCAACCAGCAAATTTGTAGGAAATTTCCCTATCATGCATAGGCAACGTCCTACTCATTTCTTCCCCTGTCACTCCTAAACTGGCTCCAGCTCAAGGGTACGGCGATACCCCGGCGCAAAGAGAGTTCAATTGAGTCCCCTTCAAGGACACCAACATCAATTTAGGAGTTTCAAATGAAAGTTAGTACGTTGGCTGGCGCGATAATGGCAATCACCTTGGCTGCAACTTCTGCTGTCAGTGTTGCCAAAGATCAGGGTCACGGTGTGATTACCTTCAAGGGCGCGATTATCGATTCGCCGTGTTCAATATCTCAAGAGTCGCAGTACCAGACTGTCGACATGGATCAAATCTCCAACGTAACCCTGAAAAACGGCGGCAAATCCAACCCGACTCCTTTCAAAATTGAATTGCGCGGCTGTGACCTGGGCGCTCTGAAGTCTGCGACGGCAACTTTCACCGGTTCGCCCTCGTCGAACCCGGACCTGCTGTCGCTGAAAGGCACTGCCCAAGGTGCAAGCCTGGCCATTGCCGATCACTCCGGCGCGCTCATCAAACTGGGCAGTGCTTCGCCTGCGCAGTCGCTGTCCAATGGCGACACCTACCTGCAATTCAATGCTTATCTGCAGGGCGACATGCTTGCTGCGGAAGGTGGCGGCGAAGCTGCCGCAGCCGAAATCGTACCGGGTAACTTCGAGACTTTCGCCAACTTCACCCTCGCATATCAGTAACGGATTTTGTCACTGAGGACTCCGCAGCACTTGCTGCGTGCTGCGGAGAACTTTGCGGAGGCGTAGATGAGTCGTTCAACCGCATTGCTGGTCACCCTGGCCCTTTGCACCTTGGGCGGGTCTGTCTGTTTGGCCGAGCCGGTGATGACTACTGGGCTCAAGGGGCGAGTGCAGATGACCGGAAGCATTGTCGATAGCGCCTGCACTATCCGTATGGGTAATGATAGCCAGACGATTGCATTTAAGCCCACAGCGCTTCACGGTTTAATCAATGGCGATACTACATCTAAACAACCCCTTAATATTTTTATAAATGACTGCATTACTTACCGTACGAACGACAACACTGAACCTTCGCAGCGTTTCCAATTAACATTTGAAGGTGAGTCCAATGGTAAATACTTCAGTGTTCAAGGCGTCGCACAGGGCATTGCCTTACAAATCAAAGACCAGGAAGGAAAGTTAGTTTCACCCGGCATGTTACTACAACACAGCAGTATGTCTCCCGACATGCTGACTCTTAACTACTCGCTGTCACTCGTCGGCAGTGGACATACATTGGAAGCGGGCGACTATCACGCCACGATTAAGCTGAGTATTCAGCACTTCTGAACTGCAGTTACCCAGTGCGCAGTTTCGCTCAAGGATTTAGTCACGTGGATCACCGTAAGGCATTGGCTGCTACGGCGTTGTGTTGTGTCGCGACGTGGGTAAATGGAGCCGAAGAATTCCAATTCAACACCGAGGTATTGGACCTCAAAGATCGCGAGAACCTTGATCTTGGAGTGTTTGCATCGGCCAACTTCATTATGCCCGGCCAGTACAGCCTGATGGTCCACATGAACCGCGATACATTGACGGAATTCCCGATCGATTACCTCCCGGCCGACGACGATCCGAAAAGCAGCGTCGCCTGTCTTTCCCCAGCCTTGGTCAAGGAACTGGGTCTGAAAGAACACGTCCTAAAGTCCCTGACCTGGTGGCACGACGGCGCCTGTCTGAACCTCAGTAGTGTTCCTGGCATGCAGGCACGTGGCAGCCTGAGTACTTCGGCACTGTACGTGAGCATTCCCCAGGACCAACTGGAGTACACGGCGGCAAATTGGGATCCGCCTTCACGCTGGGACGACGGCATCGCCGGCGTGCTGTTCGATTACAACCTCAACGCCCAGACCACCGAACGCAAACAAGGTAAAGGACGCACCGATAACCTCAGCGGCAATGGTACCGCCGGTATCAACCTGGGTGCCTGGCGCTTGCGCGGCGACTGGCAAAGCCAGATGCAACGCAGCGCCGACCAGCCTTCACAGCAGCAATTTGCCTGGAGTCGCTTTTACGCTTTGCGCGCTGTGCCGTCGCTACGTTCGAACCTGATCCTCGGTGAGGACTACCTGGACTCGAACCTGTTCGGCAGTTTCCGCTACACCGGCGGCAACCTGAGCAGTAACGACAACATGCTGCCCCCCAACCTCAGAGGTTATGCCCCAGAAATCAGCGGTGTAGCCCGCACCAACGCGCGCGTGGTAATTCGCCAGCAAGGCCGAGTGCTTTACGACACCCAGGTACCACCAGGCGCTTTTCGCATCCAAGACCTCAACGATGCGGTCTCTGGCCAACTTGACGTGCGCGTCGAAGAACAGGATGGCAGCGTCCAAGAATTCCAGATGGACACCGCCAGCATCCCCTACCTGACCCGTCCGGGTTCGGTGCGCTACAAGCTAGCTGCCGGCAAACCCTCTGATTGGGAGCATCAGCTTGATGGCCCGGCATTCGCCACCGGTGAGTTTTCCTGGGGGGTGAGCAACGGTTGGTCGCTGTATGGCGGTGGCCTCGGCGCCAAGGACTACGGTTCGCTGGCTGTGGGTGTAGGCCGTGACCTCATGGCGTTCGGTGCATTGTCCGTCGACGTTACACAGTCGCGAGCGACGTTGCCGGAGCGCGGCACATTGAGCGGTAAATCCTACCGCGCCAGTTACTCCAAACGCTTCGACGAGTACGACAGCCAGGTCACCTTTGCCGGCTACCGGTTCTCCGAGGAGAGCTACATGAGCATGAACGAATTCATCGAAGCCCGGCGAGGTGGCCAGCCACTGAACCAGAGCAAGGAAATGTATACCGCGACATTAAGCAAACAGTTTCGCGATTCCGCGCTGAGCGTGTACTTGAACTACAACCACCAGACCTATTGGAACAGCCAGGCGAGCGATCGCTATAGCCTGTCGTTGTCACGCTATTTCAACGTGGGAGGGTTGAAGAACCTCAGCCTGTCGCTCACCGCATACCAGAACAAGGCCAGCGGCACCTCAGATGACGGCGCTTACCTGTCGGTCAGCATTCCCTGGGGCAGCAATGGCTCATTCAGCTACAGCTCATCGGTAAACCAGGGGCAAAGCAGCCATAGCTTGAGTTACTACGACCGCATCGATGATCGTAACCACTACATGCTCAGCGCAGGCAAGGCCTCAAGCGGTGAAACGGCCAGCGGCTTCCTCTCTCATGATGGTGATGAGGCTCAGGTAACGGCCAGTGCCAGCTATCAGACCGGCGAGTACACCTCGGCGAGCCTGTCTTTGCAAGGCGGAGCAACCCTGACCGGTGAAGGCGCGGCCCTGCACCGTAGCAGCCTCATGGGTGGCACCCGGCTTCTGGTTGATACCCAGGGCGTAGCCGGCGTACCGGTGCGCGGCAGCGGCGGGGTCACCCGCACCAACCGTTTCGGCAAGGCTGTGATTAGCGACGTGAACAGCTACTACCGGAATCAGGCCAACATAGTTCTGGACAGCTTGGCCGACGACGTCGAAGCCACCCAATCAGTCACCCAGGCGACCCTGACCGAGGGCGCGATTGGCTATCGCCGCTTTGACGTTATTGCCGGCTACAAGTCCATGGTCATCATTCGCATGGCAAACCGCCGCGCTCCGCCCTTTGGCGCAACCGCCCAGAACAGCCGCGGCCAGGAAACCGGCATTGTCGGTGAAGAAGGATCGACTTACCTAAGCGGCATAAAGCCAGGCGAAACCATGTCGCTGCATTGGGATGGCAGCGCACGATGCACCTTCACCCTACCCGACCGGGTTACATCGCTTGAGCGACAACTGGAGCTGATGTGCCGGCCAGTCAGCGACGTGGATAACGCTGGCGCTTAATTTATTGCAATAGGTACCTCTATGAAAGCTCGCTTCAAACGCAACACTTTGCCCCTGCTCGTTTTGATCGGCGCGTGCACCGCACAGACCTGCCAAGCCGCCGTGTCGCTTGATCGTACCCGGGTGATTTTTACCGGCAGCGAGAAATCGGTCAGCCTCAGCGTCAGCAACCAGAATACCCAACTGCCCTATTTGGCCCAGGCCTGGATTGAAAACGAACAGGCCGAGAAGATCACCAGCCCCCTGGTGGTACTGCCTCCAATCCAGCGCCTGGAAGCCGGCACCACCAGCCAGGTGAAAATTCAAGGTCTGCCTGAACTGGGCCAACTGCCCCAGGATCGCGAATCACTGTTCTACTTCAACCTTCGCGAAGTGCCGCCGCGCAGCGATAAACCAAACACTTTGCAGATCGCGCTGCAAACGCGAGTGAAGCTTTTCTATCGCCCCGTGGCTATTGCTCCAAAAGCCGGTCTCAATGAAGCCCCCTGGCAGGAAAAACTGACGCTTACCCGACAGAACGACCGCTATTTAGTGAACAACCCGACGCCTTATTACATCACCGTGATCGATGCCACGCCCGACCTCAAAACCGCCAGCGCAACGGACTTCAAGCCCTTGATGATCACCCCCAGAGGTCAGTTGGATCTGGGTGTCAGCAGCAAGTCACTGGGCGACAAACCTGTATTGACCTACGTAAATGATTTCGGTGGCCGCCCGCAGCTGCAGTTCAGCTGCACCGCAGGTACCTGCACCGCCAGCGCCGTTGCCAACAACCGCTGACACCGAGCCATGACCTGTTCAAGTGAGGGCAAATCACGATGCTCGCAACACGTAGATGCCTGGTAGCCTTGCTGTGCAACGCCAGTGTTTGGACCTGGTCTCACGCCGCTGGCATTCCTGCACAGACGGCCGAACTCCAAGTCACCGGGAACTTGCTTGAGAGCGCCTGTTACCTAGATCCGAGCTCCGCCTATCAGACCTTGTCGCTGGGAGACCTGAGCACTGCGCGCCTTTCACGCATTGGCGATCAGGGCGCTCCGGTGGCCATGCAGCTCAAGTTGCAAGGCTGTGTGCGTAGCGATGGTGGTCGACGTGATGATCAGCAAGGCACGCTGGTTTGGAGCGCGATTGAACCGGTGGCTACGCTGGCCTTCAACGCGGTCGCGGATGCCGATACCCCCGACCTGATCAAGGTGGTTGGCGCCGAGGGCTTCGGCCTGCGTGTACTCGATGTCCAAGGCAACGACGTACGCCTAGGCCGCACCGCACCGGCCTGGTTCGTCTCGCCTGGAGAGAGCCAGTTGACGTACTACATCCGTCCTGAACGCACCGCAGCCGCTTTGCGCCCCGGCGCCTTTCGCGCCAGTCTAAATGTGTACCTGACGTATGATTGAATTTCCCGCGATGAAAGTCGGAAAAACTGCACTTCTCGCCGTGCTAGTTACTTGTGCATCTACTTCTCCCGCTAACGAGCGGGCAGTAAGAATTCAAGGTATTGTATATGCCGCAATTCCTTGTGTTATTAACAAAAACGAACCTATTACTCAGTCGTTTGGCGATGTGCAGACCACGGGCATCAATGGACATTACAAAACTATCACCCTGGGCTACTCCCTCGACTGCACACGCTCGTTGACAAATGATCTACGCCTGCAGATCCGCGGTAACGACGCGGGTTTCAACTCCACGCTGCTGAGAGTCCCAGGGTATGAAAACCTCGGCATCGCGTTAACAAAAGACGGTGAACCGCTGGCAATCAACACCTGGGCAAACTTTGACTCTCGCAGGCAGCCATTATTGCAAGCGGTGTTGGTTAAACGCCAGAACAGCGAGATCAAGGCGGGTCCGTTTAGAGCTGGCGCAACCCTTGTGGTCGACTATCAATGAAGACACTAGGTTACATGTTACCGGCACTATGGTTCACCGCCCTAAGCTTTCCGAGTCTGGGCCAAGACAATCTGCAGTTCACCGGAAATTTGCTGGCGCCCCCCGCCTGTATTATTAGCAATAAGGGTGGCCGTATAGATGTGCACTTCGAGCGCAATATCGCCGTCAATCGCATTGATGGTGAGCTTTATCGCCAGGCGATCGCCTATCAGATCGAATGTCCGGGTGCGGCTGGCACTGGTATCGCCTGGCACATGCGCCTGACTCTCAAAGGAGCGTACGCAGACTTCGAGCCTACTGCCCTGAAGACCTCGGTGGACAACCTAGGCATCAAAGTACTGCTCGGTGGCACCGTGCTGATTCCGAACGAATCTCGAGAGATCGATGTCAGCGCATCGACGCCACCGCTGCTCGAAGCCGTACCGGTAAAGCTCCCCGCTGCTCAGTTGCCCAGCACTGACTTTACCGCCTCAGCGCTTTTGATGGCCGAACTATACTAGGAGTATCTATGGGTAAGTACACGACCACCTTAAGTGCCTGGTTAGTTGTAAGCCTATGGTCGCCTGCAGCGCAGGCGACACCGGACAACCTGTACTTTTCTGGCACGTTGGTTAATGAACCTTGTGTACTCGCGGAGAATGACAGGGAGATTCTGCGGGACTTCAGCACCGTAATCGACAAGGATCTTTATCTCAACGGCAGAACTAAGGGTCTCCCGATTGAACTACACCTGACCAACTGTGACCCGGATGTCGGCAAACGTATGGTCAGCATCACCTTCAGCGGCAATGAAAGCAAAGAGCCTCCCGGGCTGCTGGTGCTTCAAAGCGCCACAGTAAAAGGTCTGCTGGTCGGGCTGGAAACTAAAAGTGGCACTGCCCTGCCATTGAACAAGACTCACCGCATGGGGCCGCTAACTATCGGCGACAATTTGCTCAGCTTCAATACTTACCTGCAAGGCGAGCCCAAGGCACTTGCTAATCACGCCCTAGGGCTTGGTGATTTTGAAGCATCTCTTACTTTTTCCCTAAGTTACGAGTAATCAACATGAAAAAAATTTCCGTAACGGTGCTGCAAAAAGTTTTCGCTGGGATACTATTATGGGCCTCAGCGTTACAAGCACAGGCCTACTACACCCTCACCACAACAGACAGTCGTATAGAATCGGGCGGGGTGCGCTATTATTTCCTAGTAAGCGGGTGGACAACTGGCGACACCAGCCCGAGCCCTTGCGCATCCGACGACCCACAATTAACTTTATGCACAATTGGCATTGCTGCGCTGCAGCCATATTCGATTATCTATGTAGGAGAGTACAACTCTTGGGAGGTACCTGTTCGCCATGGCGCGTCTACTTTGGGCCAATTACTCTCAGACCTACAGATGAAAGGATTTAGAATCCCTCTAAGTGGATCGATTCTAGTTCCTCGTCAATATGCCGATAATAATATCTGCATAACATTTACGTACTCCCGAGTCGGCCCCAGTGTCGGCGGCGCCTATAATCCTTTCGGGCCATGCGCCAGAGTTGGCCCTGTAGCAGTTCAATGCGAAATATCGGGGAATGCCACTATTGACCATGGAAGCCTTCCCGACAATAAATTATCAGGAGCAAAGGCTTCAACCCAGCTCGATTTGCAGTGCCGAGGCTCAACTAACGTTACAGTTTCAGCATCCAGGACAAACTCTTTAGGCGTGCAACTCGACGACTATTGGACTCTATTCTCAAAGATCACCGTAAATGGCAAGGACGCGACTAGAGGCATCAATGTGAATGTTACTGATGGTCAAACCAGCAAATTAGACATTACCTCGACACTGAGTACCCCCACGGGAGCAGTCACACCCGGCAAGTTCACCGGTTTCACGGTGATTACCGTTTCACCGCCTTGAGTTGCGTGTGATCGCAACTTGTTAAAAAAGCGCTTTCCGTGATCCAGTAACGCTGTTTAATAATCGCCCAGGGCCTGTACGAAATACTTTGAAACCGCCGTTGCCACACCTGAGATACGAGATCAACAGCGCGGTACTAGGACGCGGCGGGCCAATCAATTGCGAGCGGATACCCTTCCTGCTCAGGCACGCGGCTCAGGGCCACGCGGTACTTCTTACAGGCCTTGAGGGTCGTCAGCTCTGCCGCTGTAGCGTCGTCGATATCGACTGCATCCTGCAGGTGCCTGATTGCGTAATCCGCCTCGGCTCGCAAGTGCGCGATCTGGTTTTGTGCAGCCACCACAGGATCAAGCGCAGGTGGCGGCAGCTCTTCCTGTGGGGGCAGATCCGGCACTAGGATGTGCAGCGTGATCATGACCTTCAAATCGTACGACTCGCCCTCTTTGGCCATGGTGAGTGGCGAGGCATTCCTATGGCCAACACAAAGCTGGCGACGGTCCTAGAAACCGCGCCGCGTTTCATCAGGGCATCGGCAGCCCCGCATATCTCAGCATATGCCGAGCGGTTTTCAAGAACACCGTTCGCCCCCACGTCCGCGAATTCCCCATGGAGATGGCGCGCCGGTGCTGTGCGCGACCGTAGGCCAGCTACCCGACGCAGATGAAGGCCAAGGCGAGCATGACGGCTTTGTGATCATCACCGCCGACAGCGCCGGCGGCATGGTAGACCTTCACGACCGGCGGCCTGTGGTGCTCACGCCGGAGTTGGCCAGGGAATGTCTGGACCCGGGCACGCCCAAGGAGCGTGCCGAGCAGATGGTATTGCACCAGGGCAAATCATCGGAGGTGTTCGAATGGTTCAAAGTCGAGAAAGCCGTGGGCAACGTACGGAGCAAAGGGCCTGAGCTGATTGCACCAATGCGCTGATAGTGACCATTACCAGTTCATAATAGCCAGCTCGCCTGTTTTTTCTGCTACACCCTTCCTCGGGTTGGCCCTGCTGTAACGGATATCCATCGCCTCCATGCGGAACCCTTTAAACACCCGTCGGACTTCGGGATGATCATTGATGCTTACCATCACCTTGTCTTCGCAGGCGCGCATGAATTCATGCCATTCGCTAAAATCCTGCACCTCGCAAGGCCGCTCCGTATAGTTAGACCCGCCCCTCTTCTTGCCAGTGGCCCATGCGCTACCTTACTGGTGCCATCTCGACCGCTACACAACGCCCTTTCGTCCGCACCTTCTGCACCAGTCGCGCTCTGTTGACGAACACATTGATCTCGCAACTGCCTGAGTGTTGTACGTCTTCCCAGTATTCTGCGTGCACAAGTTGCCCGTTCTGCGGCCCCGTGTAAGTACCCGCTGCTTCACGTGAGACATAGCTACTGTCACGTACATACCTAAGCACTACCATATCTTCCTCCGGCGCCACCATGATCTGCCTTGGCACACCGAAGAAGTCGATCAGTTCGCCCACCGGGCGATCTTTCCAGGTACTGCTGGCCGACAATGATGCACAGCCACTGAGCAAGGTGGCGAGCAAGGCCAACATAAACAATCGGTTCATAAGGTCTTCTCCCTGAAGGTCGCGTTACTTGGCAGGCATCTGCGCGAACCCGTCATCTATCTTCTGCAGGATGGCCGTCTTGGCGGCCTCGCGGTTCAATATCTCGAAGAAGTGCGGCCCTGCCTTGCTCATTTGCGACGCGGACATCACACCCAAGTGCTCCATCTTCTTGGCCTGGCGTTCAGTCGGCTTACAGACAAAGTCACGGCTTTGCATCAGCCAGGCGTCAGGTTTGCTCTGCCATTGTCTGGAATACTTCGCATCGCGAAACCCATTGAACACGCTGCGGAAATCCGCTGCACCCATTACTCGCACGCGGTTCTTCGCACAATCGATTTCGACATCGTAAGAGGTGAAGTCGGGCTTTCCGGGCTCTTCGTAAAGTTGATAGACACCCAATGATTTCGCCCCACCTGGACGATTGACGATGTGAGTGGGGTCGCCGTCTGCGATGAACACTTGATTCTTGCCCAAGGCACCCTGGTAGTGAACGACCCAGAAGTCGCCCTTCAGCACTTCGCTCGCTTGGGCAGCGAGGGCACTACACAGTAATGCGGCAGGCAGGCAGGCAGGAGATGCCTTGTAAAAGCGATCATAGGGGCGGCCCTTTGCCGTTATTTTTGAAGAAAATAGTTTCACACCCTGGACATGAGGCAAAGGGCCATCTAGCACATTCGTACTATTCATAAGAGAGTTCTACGCCAATACCATCGCGATACAGTCGGTCATGCGCTTCGGCGACTAAGCAGGAACAAAAAAATCACAACTCTTGTCGCAGTATGGATTCCCAAGCAGGATTCGATAAGGCGGTGCTGTGCATCTCTATCGACACATCGAATTAGCACATTACGATGCTGATTCGGCGCTAAAGCACTAGAAAAAGGATTTTGGAAAAGGTTAAAGAAAATAACCATAGCTGGTGTCACTCTTGCACTTACAGGTTGCGGACTTCTCCCTCCCCCAGCGCCACCTGCTCCCCCTACAGTCGAGCACTCTATTGCAAGCAAGACCGAAATCGTCGATGCAAAAAGGAAGCTGCTCAGACATATTTCAGACCCCGACTCCGCGAAATTTGAAACTATTTATAAATTCAAGGGGCGTTTCGCTAGTGGTAAAAGCTATGAAGGAGTCTGTGGTTATGTGAATTATAAAGGCGCAGAAGGTGGCTATGAAGGATTTACACCGTTTATGGTCGTTGGGGATGTGGTCTCTTATTACGGTGACCATTTACCTCACAACTACCATATCCTCAGGAATCGGCGCGCTCAGGGTCAAGTGCGCAAACTGGCGGATGGGCGTGATTATACAGCGCCTCTTCCATGGCAGGATCAAGAACCAGTTTTGCCGCAAGTGAATGCGCAGCATGGTATCCAGCGGATACGGTTTGCGGCCACCGCCAGCCTTCGGATAATAAGGCTCGTATCAACGCCCGTAAACCGCTCCAGGGCACGACCTGATCCATCGCGGCGTGTTTGCTTGCGTATTCGAAATCGGAAAAGCTCAGCTGGCTCATGAAGCACTCTGGGCAGGTGTGAGGCTGTATTTCAGCATACTTGGGGGCTTGTTCGGAGTTTCCCTATTGAAAACAAATGCCGTTTTTTTTGCGCAGGGCACGCGCCACCAAAACTTACCACCATTCTGAAACCGGTGAAGCCAGAAAGGACATGCCGTTGCCGGCAGTCCCTCCCTAAAACCATAGTTGCGACTTTGCTCGCACACCACCAAGCACTTCAATAGATCGTTAGCAAACCCGGTTATCTCGCTTGAACTTCACTTATCTCGAACCAGCAATGCAGGCCACCTGCATGTTAGTCTCTGTATAGTTTTTGCTTCTATAGCCATTATTCATGTCGACAGCATAACCTTCTTCACTAGAGGGTTGATCATTGGCCCAATAATAGTACGCCGGAGCGTCCTCTGTGAACGGCCATCCGTAGATAGTGTTCATGATTTTATTACCCTGCGCGTTTTCCGAACCAGCCGGCGCAGCACCTGTTAAACGGGTAAATATCTGTTGTAAATCGCTTGATTCTGCCAATTTTCCTCCTCGGGATGCGCAAAAGTTTCTTGCTGCGTTCCATGACATCCGCTTCGCTTTTGGTTGAATGAACGGTCTTATCGCACTTGCGACAGGCCCTAGCGAGGCAGAAATTTTTTCTACACCATTCAAGTTTGTCGTTGAAACCGGTGTCACTTTAAAGGTAATAGTCTCATTTTGATCGGCGAAGACTAGCTGGTAGGTTTTGTTGGTAGCCGTAGGAATGGCATTCGCAGCCCGGTACCATTGGATCTTATTCGTCACTCCGATATTGTTGCCAACGGGTTTAAATTCTGCCTCTAGGGTCTGACCGACCATGACGGTATATCCTTCGGAAGTAGGTCGCTTAATTTTCAGATCAGTGACACTAGGGGGGAGCTCTGTAGTAGCCATTACCTTGTTGCCAATCAACGGTACTTCCAGATTATTTTTAGGCAACATTGTCAATTCCACCACGCGACCAGAATATGTCGCCAGATCCAAGGGCGGCGACTGCACGGTGCCGTTACCAGTTACCACGTCCGTCGAATTGTCGACAGCCCCTTCTGTTGTGCCTACCAGGCCCCATGCATAGGTCGAACTATCCGACCCGCCGTTCGGATCATTGTAGGTATAGGTTGCTGTCAGTACCTGATTCTGATCCAGAATACCGCTGATGCTCAGCTTATCGATCTGCGGCTTCTTGGAGGAGTCGATCACTGTGCCGCCTGTGCCACCCGTCGAGTTCGCCGTCGTCTTGGTCTCCACATTGCCGGCTACACCAGCAAGGTTCTTCGCCTGCACCGACACTTCCAGCACCTGACCGGCATCGGTATCACGTAGGGTATAACCTGGCACCACACCGCTGTTGGTGACCTGATCGCCGCTCGCAACACCATTGGCCGTCGAGTCTTTCACACCCCACTTATAGGTCGACGCATCAGCCGAGCCACTGCCGTTGGCATCGTATGTGTACTGACCCGTCAGGTTTTCACCCACATTCAGCTTGCCGTTGATCGTAAGGTCAGCGATGACCGGGGCGACGTTCAGGTTAATCACACCCCTGCACCGTCACCGCCGGTGGTACCGGTCGAGTTCGCCGTCGTCTTGGTGTCCGTGTTGCCCACGGTGCCGGCCTGGTTCTTCGCCTGCACCGACACTTCCAGCACCTGACCGGCATCGGTATCACGTAGGGTATAACCTGGCACCACACCGCTGTTGATGACCTTATCGCCGCTCGCAACACCATTGGCCGTCGAGTCTTTCACACCCCACTTATAGGTCGACGCATCAGCCGAGCCACTGCCGTTGGCATCGTATGTGTACTGACCCGTCAGGTTTTCACCCACATTCAGCTTGCCGTTGATCGTAAGGTCAGCGATGACCGGGGCGACGTTCAGGTTAATCACACCCCCTGCACCGTCACCGCCGGTGGTACCGGTCGAGTTCGCCGTCGTCTTGGTGTCCGTGTTGCCCACGGTGCCGGCCTGGTTCTTCGCCTGCACCGACACTTCCAGCACCTGACCGGCATCGGTATCACGTAGGGTATAACCTGGCACCACACCGCTGTTGGTGACCTGATCGCCGCTCGCAACACCATTGGCCGTCGAGTCTTTCACACCCCACTTATAGGTCGACGCATCAGCCGAGCCACTGCCGTTGGCATCGTATGTGTACTGACCCGTCAGGTTTTCACCCACATTCAGCTTGCCGTTGATCGTAAGGTCAGCGATGACCGGGGCGACGTTCAGGTTAATCACACCCCCTGCACCGTCACCGCCGGTGGTACCGGTCGAGTTCGCCGTCGTCTTGGTGTCCGTGTTGCCCACGGTGCCGGCCTGGTTCTTCGCCTGCACCGACACTTCCAGCACCTGACCGGCATCGGTATCACGTAGGGTATAACCTGGCACCACACCGCTGTTGATGACCTTATCGCCGCTCGCAACACCATTGGCCGTCGAGTCTTTCACACCCCACTTATAGGTCGACGCATCAGCCGAGCCACTGCCGTTGGCATCGTATGTGTACTGACCCGTCAGGTTTTCACCCACATTCAGCTTGCCGTTGATCGTAAGGTCAGCGATGACCGGGGCGACGTTCAGGTTAATCACACCCCCTGCACCGTCACCGCCGGTGGTACCGGTCGAGTTCGCCGTCGTCTTGGTGTCCGTGTTGCCCACGGTGCCGGCCTGGTTCTTCGCCTGCACCGACACTTCCAGCACCTGACCGGCATCGGTATCACGTAGGGTATAACCTGGCACCACACCGCTGTTGGTGACCTGATCGCCGCTCGCAACACCATTGGCCGTCGAGTCTTTCACACCCCACTTATAGGTCGACGCATCAGCCGAGCCACTGCCGTTGGCATCGTATGTGTACTGACCCGTCAGGTTTTCACCCACATTCAGCTTGCCGTTGATCGTAAGGTCAGCGATGACCGGGGCGACGTTCAGGTTAATCACACCCCTGCACCGTCACCGCCGGTGGTACCGGTCGAGTTCGCCGTCGTCTTGGTGTCCGTGTTGCCCACGGTGCCGGCCTGGTTCTTCGCCTGCACCGACACTTCCAGCACCTGACCGGCATCGGTATCACGTAGGGTATAACCTGGCACCACACCGCTGTTGGTGACCTGATCGCCGCTCGCAACACCATTGGCCGTCGAGTCTTTCACATCCCACTTATAGGTCGACGCATCAGCCGAGCCACTGCCGTTGGCATCGTATGTGTACTGACCCGTCAGGTTTTCACCCACATTCAGCTTGCCGTTGATCGTAAGGTCAGCGATGACCGGGGCGACGTTCAGGTTAATCACCCCCCCTGCACCGTCACCGCCGGTGGTACCGGTCGAGTTCGCCGTCGTCTTGGTGTCCGTGTTGCCCACGGTACCGGCCTGGTTCTTCGCCTGCACCGACACTTCCAGCACCTGACCGGCATCGGTATCAGTAGGGTATAACCTGGCACACACCGCTGTTGGTGACCTGATCGCCGCTCGCAACACCATTGGCCGTCGAGTCTTTCACACCCCACTTATAGGTCGACGCATCAGCCGAGCCACTGCCGTTGGCATCGTATGTGTACTGACCCGTCAGGTTTTCACCCACATTCAGCTTGCCGTTGATCGTAAGGTCAGCGATGACCGGGGCGACGTTCAGGTTAATCACACCCCCTGCACCGTCACCGCCGGTGGTACCGGTCGAGTTCGCCGTCGTCTTGGTGTCCGTGTTGCCCACGGTGCCGGCCTGGTTCTTCGCCTGCACCGACACTTCCAGCACCTGACCGGCATCGGTATCACGTAGGGTATAACCTGGCACCACACCGCTGTTGGTGACCTGATCGCCGCTCGCAACACCATTGGCCGTCGAGTCTTTCACACCCCACTTATAGGTCGACGCATCAGCCGAGCCACTGCCGTTGTCGTCATAGCTGTACACGCCGGTCAGGGCTTCACCGATGCTCAGCTTACCCACGATGTTCAAATCAGAGACCACCGGCTTCGCCGCTGGATCACCGTACACAGTTGTCTCCAGGCTTGCGACTTGGCCCACGGACGGCTCGGAGCGCGCAGGGTCGGTCCTAGGCGTGACCTCTACGCTCAGCCGTTCGCCTGGACGATCACCGTTGCTCTCAGCCACGGTGTAACTGAACGCAGTTGCGCCTTGAATAGGTTGACCATCGCGCAGCCATTGCACTGTGGTCCCTTGCTCCAAGTCCCCATCCAGGTCGCTAAAATCATAGGTCAGCGTAACGGTGTCGCCAAATGCCGGTATCAGCTTGTCAAACGCAAGGTTACTGGCGACCGGGGCTCGCCCGTTAATCCGAGAAGTGGGCTCGGAAGTGTATTTTTCCGCATACACCGGCACACCGTACATAAATTGCGATGCAATCAATATTCCAGCGGTGATCTTGTTTCTGAATAACTTCATGAGCGCTATCTAAACCTGAAAAAGAGAATTCGAATATTCAAAAGACCAAGCACCGAGAAGACGCTCTGCGCGGCAGAAGACTGCTATCGAACGTCCACTGCTCTGCCTACGCATCCGCGGCTTACGCGCCTGGCCACCACACCTAGGTTAAAAACAAGATCCGTAACAAGCCGGGCATCCGGTGACATCCCGCCATTTGCCCACCCACCACAGCAGTTGCAGGGCCACTGCCACGGCACAGATGTCCCTGGGACAAAGCCTCATAACCCTTCATCTGTACCCTTCAGCGCGTCCAGTGAACCCGTGACCGCAGTGAATGCGTCATCTAGGGCGTGACTTTTTGGGATTCAACCGTCACCCGAACCCGCTTGAGTTGATACCCCGGTTGGATTGTGAAGGTTTGTCCCGTCGCCCCTGCCACATCGACATACACGCCGCTGCCTGGGGTGGTTTCTTCTTCCCATTGGTAGAGGAAGCTACTGGCACTACAACTAGTGGCACACACCACCATCGCAGTGAGTACGTCACCCACCAAAGGAACACCATTCAACGTGTTGCCGGCGTGGTCCTGAATGATCACTACCGGGATCTGTGTATCAATTGAGCTGGCCGTGTTCATGCTGGAGGTATTACCGATAATTCCAGCACCGTTTTGCGCGGTAACCTGAAACGTCAACACGCTGCCAACGTCGGCACCGTCGAGCAAATAGGTGTTATCAGTCTCGGTATGGCCGCCGTTAAGCCAAACCATTGTTGATTTGTCGGTGGGCTCACCGCCGTTAGATGTAAAGGTATAGACCCCCGTTAACGTCGAACCCACGCTGAGGCTGCCATTGATGGCCGTTACATTAACTGCCGGCACCAAGGTATTGGGAGTTACGGTGACGGTATAACTGGCTGAACCGAAAACTTTACCGGCTCCATCGTGTTCAACGGCAGTAATGGTCACCGTACCAAGCACCAGAGCACTCAACACACCGGTCACGGAGTCGACGCTCAGTGCCAGTGGGTCAGAGGATGAGTAGGTCACCAAACCTTGGCGCCCGCCTTGAACACGCATACCAGGATCACTGGTTCCCACCATCATGCTCATGTTACTCAGCGCAAAGGTCAGCGGCGCATACTTGTCTTTTTCCTGATACTCAAGAACGATGTTGTAGTTGCGATTGACGATATCGGTCTTGGCTTGTGCCAGTGGGCGTAGGGCAATAGCTTTTTCCGGATCAAGCAATTCATTGAGTGATTTATCGAAGTCCCAAGTCAGCCCCATGCCCAGCTCCCAGCCCCCAAGGCCACCGGTAACTTTGGTATGTTGAGCGTTCAAGTTAAGCAAAGGGATCGGTTGATACTTGGCACCCAAGGTATAGCCTTTAGGATTTTTTTCCGTCTGACTACGGCTACCTGAGACGTCGACGCGGTCGCCCTGCCACTGGAAGTATTTACCAGAGAGCGACAGCTGTTGAATGCCGGGCATCGCGGTTTCCACATTAGCGTCCCAGCCCTTAGCGGCACGTTCCTGAAGGAAGCGGGTGTCTGGATTACTGTTCAGCCGATGATCGTTGGAGTGTTTCCAGCCGCTGAGTGGGGCGTAGTAGTTAGCCGAGAAGCGCGCCTGATCGGTCCAGGCTTCGCCTCCGATGCCGCCACGGGTGTGGTTGCGAGACATGTCCTGATCGAGAAAGCCGTTTACCCCCAATACCCAATGCGGGTCCACTTGCTTGCGATACCCCAGTCCGACGTTGGCCAGATTGCGTTCGCCAAAGGTGCGTGCGCCTATTTGAGCGAAGACAATGTCGATGTCACGCTCGTACAACGGCTGGAGGTAATCCAGCGAGTAGCCGACCTGGCCGCTGTTGACGTTGGCCTGGATTCCGACCTTAGCGGTGCCATTGGCGCCGAGGAACTTCTCGATCTCGCGAGACGCACCGCCGGTCACCCCGCCCATGGCACGCTGAGTCAGCATCCCGGTTGGGTCTGCGCCTTTTTTCTGGTTGGCCCCCAACAGTTGGGCAGCACCCACCACCTCCTGCGCTAAGGCACTGGTCAGTTGATCCTGTTCTTTGAGCTGTGCCGCACTCAGCTTGCCATTGCCTGCAAAGCCCACCGGACCGGGCACCAAAATGAAGTCGCCTGCCTGGAGCGTGGCCAGTTTGCTGGCCAGCATAACCTGCCCGTTTAAGGCTGAAAGTTCACGAGTGGAACGGTTAAATTTTCCGGCAACTGCGGCCAGGGTTTCACCGGGCTTGAGTTGATAGACGAGGTAATTGCTATACAGCCGTGCCTCACCCTGCGGACTATAAGGTACTAGTACCGAGCTGGATGACCAGCCGTAGGCTTTAAATTGTTCGCGCAATGATGTCAATGCACTGACCGGCAGAGAAAAGCGTTCGGCAATAGCTTGTAATGTCTCACCTTGAACCGGTGGGTAGATAATGTATTGCAGAACTTGCTCTGCCGCGACAGTTTTCTGATAAGGCGCAGCCACCGACGAGGCGATATGACCTGTAAAGAACAGCAGGGTCAAATAGGTGAACGCTTTTTTATTTTGAAAGAAAATCATTAAACTCTACCCAAGAAAAATCTATCAAGCGAGCACCCAAAGGTGCAGGCCTCCTTAATAGTCCAACACTTGGACTTCATTGCTTACTTTCAGTGGCTGCACAGTGAAGCGCAGTTATGCGCCAACAATGAAATGGCGCAAGAACCAAAAACACTCATTTAACATTTTATGATTTTAATTCTCTCGAGCGGCGTTACACTTCTCGCGCTCTTCGCCAATGCGTCCATCCAGGATGGCCTGATTGGCATCCTTGGCCGTAACAGCAAACCCTTGTTCATCAAAAGCGCCCATCTGCAGTCGATAGCTGGAAAAACGTTCGATAACCGGAACGCGAAACGGCTGCTCCTCAGCGGGAGCTAACAATCCAAACGTATAGAGAATGCTTGCCTTGGGGTGACATTGGGTCGCTATAGGCGTAATCACCAGATACCCTTGAGTAATAGGCGCATCCCCTACATTAACAAGGGTGCCGCCGACCTCCTGGGTCTTACCGTTGCCAATGCCCATGTGAAACTTCACCTGCAACTCAGGGGCAGCCCATGTAAGCGAGGCATATGCAGCTGTAATTGCTATAATCACCCGAAAGTAAATTTTCAATTTCATCACCTTTCAAACTTTGACACCAATAATGGACTAGTTTCGGCAAACACAGTGCAAGACAGAAGCTCAATTAATGTGAATTCACCACTTCTCACAGGCTCGTGCACAAACCGGCTCGGAAACATTACTTTCCCCGAAAGTATTGTAGGACAATGATTCCTGATTACCACTGACCGTCGACAGGAAGAACGGACACTCCCTGCTGAGAGCTCTGCTCTTTAAGAGGCAGCATTTCGAGCGAGCGGGTCAATTTTCGGTTACTGGAGTGGCCGCGATAGAAATCGGGGGGGGCGGTTAAAAAAGAAACCGTCGCTTAGGGATGCTACGACCAACTTGCCGCCACTTTTCGGCAAGTTGATCGGAGCGTCCATAAAAATCGAGAGACATCAAAAGATAATATTTATTTCCAATATCAAAAATCTTGAACACCAACACAAGGAAATCCCATGAACCACCTATACAAACTAGTGCATGCAGTGACACTTATTTTTTTTCTACTGCCATTGGCAACAACTGCTCAGGCAAAAAGCACACAGACATTAACAGTGGTTTCATCCGAAGTAAAACTTGAATTGATTGGGTATTGGTCCCCGAACAAGCTTAATAATATTCTCCAGCAGCTTGCGCCTGAATTTTTCGGTGTCACTGTGAAATACTCACCTGCAACAAACGGCGTAAGCTTGTATAGAATAACCTACCCTTCAGTTATACCAGAGCGTGGCAATCAACCCACTATAGCCACAGGACTACTTGCAATACCAGATATAGATTCTTCTAACCTTTCAATTGTTTCTTATCAACACGGCACAGTCTATGGCAAGCAACAAGTCCCTTCTTTTCCCGAGCAATCGACTGAAACGGCGCTAATGATTGCTCAGTTTGCCGGGCAGGGTTATATCGTCATAGGTGCAGATTACTTTGGTTTGGGAAAATCCACTGAGCCAGAAGGTTATATGGTGAAGGCTAGCCATCAGCAATCCAGTTACGATATGTTGGTCGCCAGTAAAGCAGTCCTTAGCCATATGCAAATCAATACACGTAATTTATTTTTAGCTGGCTGGTCACAAGGCGGCTTCGTCACGATGGCCTTTCTTGAAAAGTTAGAAAAGGCAAACATCCCCGTGCAGGCAGCAGTGACTGCCAGTGCACCAACTGATATTTTCATAACGCTGAGTGGTTTTCTAAACCTTCCCGAGAGCCAACGATGCCGACTGGGTACCTACGTTATTTATTCTCTCGAGCTTTTCATTTGAACACTATTATGGAATCCCTGGCTTGGCTAGATCAATAATAAATGAAGACTATTTTGAAGTTTCTCGCAAAGCGTATGAGAGGCAGCAGTACGACCCAGCCGACATACCCACGGACTTACGGAAGCTAATTAAGAAAGAATATTTTAACTCTCAGTTTTTTGCAGCATCGGCTTATGGCCGATTAATTGCTGACACACACCTACCGATGGGTGATTAAAAGCCTAGTGAAAAATTATTATGGCGAAGCTGATGAGGCGATTACTATCGGCCTGGGCAGATTACCGATGGTCTATCAACAAGCCATAGGAAATGGCAACCCACAGGTAGAGGCAATTTCGACAGGGCTAACCACTCACCGTGGTACATTTGCTACTGCAGTACCACTATGGAAGATAGTATTCGACGACAAAAACCATTAAGGAGGCGCCGAGTAATTAATCCGTTCACGCCGCCCTCCATTTCCAGGCCGTCCTTTTTCAACCCATCGGTCTTACTCTGGGTTTCTGAGGGCGATTTCTGCCCTCATTTTGCTGATTCGCGGGCTCATCTCGCTTTCAGGCGGTTTTATCCCGTCGCCCGTTGCAAAAACCGTTTGGCCAGCAGCAAATTGGCCAACCCAAATAGACTGAACAACTTTGCGCTGTATTCTTTTCAGCCCACGGTAACGAACCTTGCGTTGGTTGAAGCGCACCTTGATCACCGGAAAGGGGTTCTCAACCTTGACACACAGTTGCGCCTTGCCGTCTTCAATCTTGCGTTTGCTGATGAGGCAATAGACGTGGCCCCGTGGCACGCCAGACGACAGGCCCGCTCCGTTCTGGTGGTTCCGGATTCCAGCAGCGCATTCCAAAGAATAAACTTGGCTCTTCAAACAATCGTTTGATCTGGTTCAGTTAAGGTACAGCAGGGGTTCAGCGGGTATTCAGGACGGGGGACATAACCTTGCTTCATCCCCCACAGCGCACTCAGCGCATTAGGAATTTCCTCATGACCTCCTTAAAAAAATTGCTGCTGACCTTCACCGTACTGGGCGCCAGTGCCACGGCCCAGGCGGAGACCACTAACTTCGCTGGCCTGACCTATGGCCAGACCAGCAACCAGGTCAGTAAATCCAAGTCACTAAACGATAACCTCAACCACCCAAGCGCCGACGGCATAATCCACAAGGACCACACCTTTGGTCTTCGCGTCGGCCGTCAAAGCGACGACAGCCGTTACTACGCCACCTATGACAACGTGTCGGGTTCGCACCATGCGTATAAGCAGCGTCAGGAAAACCTGCTCGGCAGCTACGACCTGTTCTTGCCGGTGGGCAAAGATACCAAACTGTTCGGCGGTGCCTCGGCCGGCCTGACCAAAGTCAGCCAGGAATCGTCCGGCTTCAGCCGCGACACCAATATCGGTTACACCATCGGCGCTCAGGTAGGTGTACTGCAGCAGGTATCGCAAAACACCTCGGTGGAACTGGGTTACCGCTACCTGCGCACCAACGCCAGTACCGAACTGAACGAGCACGGCGGCAGCAAACAGGGTTCGATGAAACTCAACAGCAGCGCTCAGACCTACCTGGCGGCCAACTACGCGTTTTAACCAGCGTCCGACGTCAAGCTGACGAGGTACATCGGTGTGCCTCGTCAGTAGGTTTCCAAGGAGAGCGTCATGAAATTGCTGGTCGTTGAAGATGACGCGTTGTTGCGTCATCACCTGCACACGCGCCTGACCGAGAGCGGTTACCTGGTTGAAGCCGTGAGCAACGCCGAAGAGGCGTTGTACCGGGCTGAGCAATTCAACCATGACCTGGCGCTGATCGACCTTAGCCTGCCGGATATGAGTGGGCAGGAACTGATCCGCCAGCTGCGCACCCGGGGCCAGCGTTTTCCAGTTCTAATCCTCACCGCGCGCTGCAATTGGCAGAACAAGGTCGAAGGTCTGGCCGCCGGGGCCGATGATTACCTGGTCAAACCCTTTCGGTTTGAAGAGTTGGACATACGGCTGGCTGCCTTGCTGCGCCGCACCGGCGGGTTTACCCAGTCGACTCTCGTCGCCGGACCGCTGTCGCTCGACCTTAATCGCAAGCAGGCGGTTCTCGATGAGCAGCCATTGGCCCTAAGCGCCTACGAGTACCGCATCCTCGAGTACCTGATGCGCCATCATCAGCAGGTAGTGGCCAAGGAACACTTGATGGGACTCTATCCGCAAGACGGTGAGCGCGATCCGAATGTCATCGAGGTGTTGGTGTACCGACTGCGGCGCAAAATCGAAGGCCGGACCGGCTTTAAGCCGATCGACACCGTGCGCGGCCACGGTTACCTGTTCACGCAGCGTTGCACATGATGGGCTCGCGGCGCGTAGGATGGATGCTCGTAGCCGCCCTGCTGGCGGTGGCGTCCCTGACCTTATTGATGCCCGTTACGGGCGAGATTCTTGGCTGCTTGGCGATTATGGCGGTGGCGGCGTTTATCATCACACTCTGACAGCCCAAGTAGCCGCCCGCTAAATATCGAGATTGCCACGTATGGTGACGGCTAAAAACCATGGCCACCACCATTTTTGCGCTATTTCTGGCGGACTGCAGCGGTGAAGAACAGGCGTTTCGAGAAGTCCATGTAACCACAGCGAGTAGATGCGCCTGATCGTTAGTGGCTTCCTGAATGACAATCGTGATTCGCCGGGCGTGAGCCTCAACATCGGCCCCGAAGACGTGACTTTTTGAAGGCCGCGTTGGATCGAGCCAACGTGATGGCGGGGCTCGGTGAATGACCGGTGTAATAGCGTCGCGAACTTGTCCATCAGCGCTCACTGGGGGCGAGCACTCCATTCAATCCGCTCACAGGTCCACCGGCACCACCTTTGTGGCCCGCTAGCTGACGTCGACAGAGGCGGTTAACCGTCCTACGCCGCGCCACCAAGATTCGCGGAGCGCCGAACTCAAAACCAAGTAACCCCTCCCCCCTTCAATCAATCCACCCGGCAACGGCGTGGCGAGGCATTCCTATGGCCAACACAAAGCTGGCGCCAGCCCTAGAGACCGCGCCGCGTTTCATTCGGGCGATGCACGCACCTGCTTATCTCGGCATGTGCCGGGAAGAACTCAAGAACACCGTGCGCCCCCACGTCCGCGAATTCCCCATTGGGAAACAGGGCGTTGCCTTCGACCGTCATGAACTGGACCAGTGGGCAGACGCCTACATCGAAGCCAAGGCGATTGAAAAGCAGACCAATCAGGACAACAATCCGCCCCGCAGTGGGCGCCAAGGAGCAAAACAATGGCGCGAAAAACAATGTCGGGCCTCTACGAGAGGAGCAGGATTGGGCACATCGACAAAGTCGTCAGAGGTTGCCGACTTCAAGAACGCACTGGAGCAAGCGAGAGGGAAGAAGCCGAGCAGTACTTGATCCATCGGCTGGAAAGCGTGCCGATGATTTCAATGATGGGGGAAAAGAAATCCAGCAGGAAGCCTTACCCCCTGTCATGGGATGAGCAGTCAATGCTTTTGGCCGAGCTGCCGGACCACCTGTTGAGGATGGCCCTCTCTAAAGTGAACACCGGCTGCCGGGAACAGGAAGTCTGCAAATTGCGATGGGATTGGGAAACACGAGTGCCGGCGTTGAACACCAGCGTGTTTCTGATGCCTGCCGGGTTCGGCGGGCGAAGTGTGAGAAAGCCGGGGTGCGCGCAGCGGACAAGTGGGAGAAGACCCACCAGGCGCCGGCACACCCTGGGTTCAGATCAATCAAGATTCACGACCAAACACACCTTTGGCAGAAGGCTACGTGCAGTAAGCGTGACAGAGGAAGATCGTAAAGCGTTGTTGGGGCATAAGAACGGCAGCATTACGAGCCACTATTCTACCCCGGAGGTGCAACATCTGATTGAAGCTGAGAACAAAGTATCTGCATACTGACTCTCGCGGGCCGACGCTGACAATCTTGAGGAGAAAAACGGGATGAGCCCCCGCAAAAGTCCCTACGCATGAAAAAGCCCAATCTTTTCAGATTGGGCTAAGTCATTGAATTATATGGTCGGGACGGAGTGATTCGAACACTCGACCCCTAGCACCCCATGCTAGTGCGCTACCGGACTGCGCTACGCCCCGACTAGGCGTGAAACTGGGTTCGCTTCGTAAAGAAGCGATCAGGAATATACCGCAAGCATTTGAAATGTGGAAGTATTTTAAAGGCTTGTTTCACTTTTTCAAAACCACCAGTACATCTTCCAGTTCGGAGATCATCTGGCGGATCAATTGCTTGTATTGGGTGGTGTCTTCTTTGGCTTCATCACCGGACATACGCTGGCGTGCGCCGCTGATGGTGAACCCCTGGTCGTACAGTAACGCGCGGATCTGTCGGATCATCAGCACATCCTGGCGCTGATAATACCGACGGTTCCCGGTGCGTTTGACGGGGTTGAGTTGAGGAAACTCCTGCTCCCAATAGCGCAGCACGTGCGGTTTTACCGCACATAGCTCGCTGACTTCACCAATGGTGAAGTAGCGTTTGCCTGGGATGACGGGTAGCTCGTCGTTATGACTTGGTTCCAGCATAAGCCTCAACTCGGGCCTTCAACTTCTGCCCTGGACGAAAGGTGACCACACGGCGAGCCGTGATCGGGATTTCTTCTCCCGTTTTTGGATTGCGGCCAGGCCGCTGGCGTTTGTCCCGCAGGTCAAAATTGCCGAAACCGGACAATTTGACCTGTTCGTTGTCTTCCAGAGCGTGCCTGATTTCTTCAAAAAAAACAGCTCGACCAATTCCTTGGCCTCGCGCTTGTTCAGACCCAACTCTTCGTACAGACGTTCCGCCATCTCAGCTTTCGTCAAAGCCCCCATACGTCACTTCCTTAACGTGGCGTTCAACCTTTGTTCGAGCGAGGTGAGGATATTTTGCGTCGTGGTATTCACCTCATCGTCATTAAGAGTGCGCGATGGATGCTGCCAGGTCAAGCCAACTGCAAGGCTTTTTCTATGCGGATCAATGCCTTTACCCTGATAGACGTCAAATAGCCTGAGGTCCGTCAGCCATTCGCCTGCATTTTCTCGGATTACTTCCAGCACGGCACTGGCCGCCACATCACGATCCGCCACCAGGGCGAGGTCACGACGCACTTCCGGGAAACGCGACAGCTCGCTGAATTTAGGCATCTTGCCCGCAGCGACGTCAGCCAACACCAACTCGAAGACGAACACCGGACGGTCAAGACCGAGGGTTTTCGACAGTTCAGGGTGGATAGCGCCAACGAAACCGACCAGGCGGCCTTCACGCTCGATGCGCGCAGTCTGGCCTGGATGCAATGCCGGGTGGCTGCCCGGAACAAATGCGAAGGCATCCAGCGCGCCGGCAAAGCCCAGCACCGCTTCCACGTCAGCCTTGACGTCGAAGAAGTCCACCGGATCGCGCCCCTGGGCCCAACCCTCAGGCAGACGGCTGCCGCAGACCACACCGGCCAGCATCGGCTCCTGCTTCAGGCCGTCCAATTGGCCGACAAAGCGCAGGCCGCTTTCGAACATGCGCACGCGATCCTGCTGACGGTTCAGGTTATGGGAAAGTGCTTTCACCAGGCCTGGCCACAGGGACGAACGCATAGCCGCCATGTCGTTGGAGATCGGATTGGCCAGCAACAGCGGCTCGACACCCGGGCTGAACAGTTCGAACTGCTTGGGATCAATGAAGCTGTAGGTCACCGCTTCCTGATAACCGCGGGCGACCAGCAGACGACGCAGCTCCGGCAGGTGCGCACGGGCTTCGGTCTTGGGCTGTGGGGCCAGGCGCGCTTGCGGGTAACGAACCGGCAGACGGTTGTAGCCGTACAGGCGGGCCAGTTCTTCGATCAGGTCGACTTCAAGGCTGATATCGAACCGATGGCTCGGCACTTCTACGCGCCACTGCCCTGCCCCATCAGCGCTAATGCCCAGGCCGAGGGCCGGTCAGCAGACTGACGATTTGCGCTTCTTCGATCACCAGGCCGAGCATCTGCTCGACGCGCTGGGCGCGCAGCGTCACTGGTGCAATCGAAGGCAAGTACTGCTCGTTGACAGTCTCGGTAATCGGGCCAGCTTCACCGCCGGTGATTTCCAGCAGCAGGCCGGTGGCACGCTCCATGGCTTCACGGGCCAGTTGCCAGTCCACGCCACGCTCGTAGCGGTGCGAGGCATCGGTGTGCAGGCCGTAGGAACGGGCCTTGCCTGCCACAGCGATCTGGTCGAAGAACGCGCTTTCAAGGAACACGTCACGGGTCGTCGCCGACACGCCACTGTGCTCACCCCCCATTACACCGGCAATGGCCAGGGCGCGGGAGTGGTCAGCAATCACCAAGGTATCGCTACGCAGGGTGACTTCCTGGCCATCGAGCAAGACCAGCTTTTCGCCTTCCTCGGCCATGCGCACGCGAATCCCGCCGTTGATCTCGGCCAGATCGAAGGCGTGCAGCGGTTGACCCAGCTCCAGCATCACGTAGTTGGTGATGTCGACGGCAGCATCGATGCTGCGCACGTCGGCGCGACGCAGGCGCTCAACCATCCACAGCGGGGTCGGCCGGGACAGGTCGACATTGCGAATGACACGGCCCAGGTAGCGCGGGCACGCGCTTGGCGCCAGCACTTCGATGGAACGCACTTCGTCGTGGACGGCCGGGACCGCGGTCACTACTGGACGTGTGACAGGCACGCCGTACAGCGCACCGACTTCACGGGCCAGACCGGCCAGGGACAGGCAGTCGCCACGGTTCGGAGTCAGGTCGACTTCGATGCTGGCGTCTTCCAGGTCGAGGTAGGCACGGATGTCCTGGCCCACGGGCGCATCAGCCGGCAGTTCCATCAAGCCATCATTGCCTTCGCCCACCTGCAACTCCGCCTGGGAGCACAGCATGCCGTTGGACTCGACGCCACGCAGCTTGGCTTTCTTGATCTTGAAGTCACCGGGCAGTTCGGCACCGATCATCGCGAACGGGATTTTCAGGCCCGGGCGCACGTTTGGCGCACCGCACACAACCTGGAAGGTTTCCGCGCCGTTGCTGACCTGGCACACACGCAACTTATCGGCGTCCGGGTGCTGTTCGGTGCTGAGCACCTCGCCCACCACTACACCGCTGAAAACACCGGCGGCCGGCGTAACGCTATCGACCTCAAGACCGGCCATCGACAGACGAGCAACCAGCTCATCGCGATTTACCTGCGGGCTTACCCAGCCACGCAGCCATTGTTCACTGAATTTCATCCTGCTCTCCTAAAGGTTCGTTACGACTAGCGAAATTGCGCGAGGAACCGCAAGTCGTTGTCGAAGAACAGGCGCAAGTCGTTCACGCCGTAACGCAGCATGGCCAGACGCTCGACGCCCATGCCGAAGGCAAAGCCCGAGAACTCTTCCGGGTCGATCCCGGACATGCGCAGCACGTTGGGGTGAACCATCCCGCACCCCATGACTTCCAGCCAGCCGGTCTGTTTGCAGACACGGCAGCCTTTACCGCTGCACATCACGCACTCCATATCGACTTCGGCGGATGGCTCGGTGAACGGGAAGTAGGACGGGCGGAAACGTACCGCCAGCTCTTTTTCGAAGAACACCCGCAGGAATTCTTCGATGGTGCCTTTGAGGTCGGCGAAATTGATGTCGCGATCAACCAGCAGGCCTTCGACCTGGTGGAACATCGGCGAGTGGGTGATATCGGAGTCGCTACGGTACACACGGCCTGGGCAGACGATGCGGATCGGCGGCTGCTGCGATTCCATGGTGCGGACCTGTACCGGCGAGGTATGGGTGCGCAACAGCATGTTCGCATTGAAATAGAAGGTGTCGTGCATCGACCGGGCCGGGTGATGGCCTGGGATGTTGAGCGCCTCGAAGTTGTGATAGTCGTCTTCGACCTCAGGGCCTTCGGCAATGCCGTAGCCGATGTGGGTAAAGAACTGCTCGATACGTTCCAGAGTCCGGGTCACCGGATGCAGACCGCCAGAGGTCTGGCCGCGGCCAGGCAGGGTCACGTCAATGGACTCGGCGGCGAGCTTGGCCGCAAGATCGGCCTCCTCGAACAACGCCTTGCGCGCATTGAGAACCTCTGTGACACGCTCCTTGGCAACGTTGATCAGCGCACCGACTTGCGGGCGCTCTTCGGCCGGCAGATTGCCCAGGGTCTTCATCACCTGAGTCAACTCACCTTTCTTGCCAAGGTATTGAACCCGGATTTGCTCCAGGGCATTGATATCTTCAGCGCTTTGCACAGCCTCAAGAGCTTGAGCGACCAGCGCGTCCAGGTTTTCCATGTACAGACTCCAGATACAAAATAGGGGAAGAGCTTGAAGGCTCTTCCCCTATTTATGACGTTTACCACCTTGGACTACGGAGTAGCCCAGGGTGACTGTCGGGGGTACTTAAGCCAAGGTGGCTTTAGCTTTCTCGACAATCGCAGCAAACACCGCTTTTTCGTTCACGGCCAGTTCAGCCAGAACCTTACGGTCGATTTCGATGGACGCTTTTTTCAGGCCAGCGATGAAACGGCTGTAGGACAGACCGTTAACACGAGCACCAGCATTGATACGAGCGATCCACAGAGCGCGGAACTGACGTTTTTTCTGACGACGGTCACGGTAGGCGTATTGGCCTGCCTTGATTACCGCTTGCTTGGCAACACGGAATACGCGTGAACGCGCGCCGTAGTAGCCTTTAGCGAGTTTCAGAATTTTTTTGTGACGCTTACGGGCAATGACGCCACGCTTTACACGAGCCATGAGTTACTTCCTCTATTCTTGATCCAAAATTAACGAAGGCGCAGCATGCGCTCGACTTTTGCCACGTCAGACGGATGCAGCAAGCTGCTACCGCGCAGTTGACGCTTACGCTTGGTCGACATTTTGGTCAGGATGTGGCTCTTGAAAGCGTGCTTGTGCTTGATACCGTTAGCAGTTTTCAGAAACCGCTTAGCAGCACCACTTTTAGTCTTCATCTTTGGCATGTTCGGATACTCCGCATTCAGTTGATAAACATAATCAGAAGGCCTGCCGTGCCCTATTGATTACTTCTTCTTTTTCGGGGCGATGACCATGATCAGCTGGCGTCCTTCCATCTTAGGATGCTGTTCGACGGAACCGTACTCCAGCAGGTCAGCTTCAACCCGCTTGAGGAGTTCCATACCCAGCTCCTGGTGGGCCATCTCACGGCCGCGGAATCGCAAGGATACCTTGGCCCTGTCCCCATCACTCAGGAAACGTACCAGGTTGCGCAGTTTTACCTGGTAATCCCCTTCCTCCGTCCCTGGACGAAACTTGATTTCTTTAACCTGGATCTGCTTCTGGTTTTTCTTGGCTGCGGCAATCTGCTTCTTCTTTTCGAAGATCGACTTGCCGTAATCCATCAGCTTGCAGACAGGAGGTACAGCATCGGCGGAAATTTCCACCAAATCGAGCTTGGCTTCTTCAGCCTTAAGAAGCGCGTCTTCAATTGACACAATCCCAAGCTGCTCACCCTCAGCCCCAATTAACCGAACCTCGCGTGCCGAGATATTCTCGTTGATCGGGGCTTTCGGTGCAGCTCGTTTATCTTGTCTCATTTCACGCTTAATAGTAATTACTCCGAATCTGGGCGACCACGCCGGGAAACCGCTTGCGCGAGGAACTCAGCGAACTGGGCGACGGGCATCGAGCCCAGGTCAGCACCTTCACGAGTACGCACAGCGACAGTCTGCATCTCGACTTCCCGATCTCCGATAACCAAAAGATAGGGAACCTTGAGCAAAGTATGCTCGCGGATTTTAAAGCCGATCTTTTCATTTCTCAAGTCGGACTTGGCACGAAATCCGCTTTCGTTGAGTGTTTTTTCAACTTCAGCAGCAAAATCGGCCTGTTTATCAGTGATATTCATGATCACTGCCTGAGTCGGAGCCAGCCACGCAGGGAACGCGCCCTCGTAGTGCTCGATCAGGATCCCGACGAACCGTTCGAATGAGCCGAGGATCGCCCGGTGCAGCATAACCGGGTGTTTACGGCTGTTGTCTTCGGAGACGTATTCGGCTCCCAGACGGATCGGCAGGTTAAAATCGAGCTGCAAGGTACCACATTGCCAGACACGGCCAAGGCAATCTTTCAGCGAGAACTCGATTTTAGGACCGTAGAAGGCGCCCTCACCCGGCTGCAGATCGTACGCAAGGCCCGCACTATCTAGCGCAGCGGCCAGTGCAGCTTCGGCGCGATCCCACAACTCGTCGGAACCGACGCGTTTTTCCGGACGAGTGGACAGCTTCATTTCGACGTCGGTAAAGCCGAAATCGCGATAAACGTCCATGGTCAGCTTGATGAACGCGGCGGATTCGGCCTGCATCTGCTCTTCGGTGCAGAAGATGTGGGCGTCGTCCTGAGTGAAACCGCGCACACGCATGATGCCGTGCAGTGCACCCGATGGCTCGTTACGGTGGCACGCACCGAACTCGGCCAGGCGCATCGGCAGCTCGCGGTAGCTCTTCAAGCCCTGATTGAACACTTGCACGTGGCAAGGGCAGTTCATCGGCTTGATGGCGTAGTCGCGGCTTTCCGACTCGGTGGTGAACATATTGTCGGCGTAGTTGGCCCAGTGCCCGGATTTCTCCCACAGGCTACGGTCAACCACTTGCGGCGTCTTGATCTCCAGATAGCCGTTTTCACGCTGCACCTTGCGCATGTACTGCTCAAGCACCTGGTACAGGGTCCAGCCGTTCGGGTGCCAGAACACCATGCCCGGCGCTTCTTCCTGGAGGTGGAACAGGTTCAGGCGCTTACCGATTTTACGGTGATCGCGCTTCTCGGCTTCTTCGATGCGCTGGATGTAGGCCGCCAGCTGCTTCTTGTCAGCCCAGGCGGTGCCATAGACCCGCTGCAGTTGCTCGTTTTTCGCATCGCCGCGCCAGTAGGCACCGGACAGCTTGGTCAGCTTGAACGATTTGAGGAAGCGCGTATTCGGCACGTGCGGGCCACGGCACATGTCGACATATTCTTCGTGGTAATACAGGCCCATGGCCTGTTCGTCCGGCATGTCTTCCACCAGACGTAGCTTGTAGTCCTCACCACGGGCAGTGAACACGTCGATCACTTCGGCGCGTGGCGTGACTTTCTTGATGACGTCGTAATCTTTCTCGATCAGCGCGTGCATGCGCGCTTCGATGGCGGCCATATCGTCCGGCGTAAAAGGACGCTCGTAGGCGATATCGTAATAGAAGCCTTCGTCGATGACCGGGCCGATCACCATCTTCGCGGTGGGGTACAGCTGTTTGACCGCATGGCCAATCAGGTGCGCGCAAGAGTGGCGAATGATCTCCAGCCCCTCTTGATCCTTGGGCGTGATGATTTGCAGGCTGACGTCGCTGGTGATCAGGTCGCTGGCGTCAACCAGCTTGCCGTCGACCTTGCCGGCCACGGTGGCCTTGGCCAGGCCTGCACCAATGGATGCGGCGACCTCGGCTACGGAAACCGGATGATCGAATGAACGTTGACTGCCGTCGGGAAGAGTAATAGTTGGCATGGCGCCTCCTCTCCTAGTGGTGACCCCTACCAAAGGTCACGTGGGTTGGGATGAGCCAGTACAAGATCCAACACCAGGCCGTTCATTGCTGAACGCCTGCCTTACAGCGGCAGGAGCCTTTCGGCCAACCGATAATCGAACCAGAGTGACTGGAGTTAAACAAAAAAACCCGGCACGAAAAAAGCCAGGTCGCTGATGCTAGCACAGATGAACGGTCATAGCGCCGCCCCACCGCCGCGCAAAGGCAAACTCCAGGCTTTTACAGGCAAAAGTGAACTTGGGCTGTACGTCAGGCCTCAAACACACTGAAAATCGCCGTCCGTCATCTCGACTCAAGGAGCATCTAACCATGCGCAGCACCTCGATCTTCGCCCTTGCCGCTTCCCTGGCCCTGTTCTCCATTGGCGCTCAAGCCGCCGCCCCGTCCAACTGGCCTGCAGGCGCCCGGGATAGCTTTGTCCAGGACTGCAGCGCCGCCGCCAGCCAGAACGTTGATGCCAAAACCGCCAAAGCCCATTGCGAATGTGGCGCGGATAAAATCAACGCTGAATTGAGCACTGCGGAAATCAAGGAACTGATGACCAACCAGAACGCTAGCGCGGAGCTGAAAAACAAAGCCGTCGCAGCTATTTCGTCCTGCAAGGTCGTGAAGAAAAAGTAAGCGTGGCGAGAAATCAGACCGAAAAAACGGCCTGAAAACCCACTGAAAACTGCTATTTCTCACAATTTACATTGCTTTTACGGCTTTTTTTACTAGCTGATATTTCTCGCTAAAGCCCCGTAAACCGGGGCTTACAGCCATCCAGGGCACTGAAGAAAACGCGTTTGATTGGCAAACAGTGCCTTGGGGGGGCTCCCAAGCCGGACATTTCGACTATGATAGCCCAGTGTGCCCAGTTGGCCTGAGCAGCACAGTACTACTGAAAATATATGTTTCTTGGAGATACACCATGTCTAATCGCCAAACCGGCACCGTTAAATGGTTCAACGATGAAAAAGGCTTCGGCTTCATCACTCCTCAAGGTGGCGGTGACGACCTGTTCGTACACTTCAAAGCTATCGAAAGCGACGGTTTCAAAAGCCTGAAAGAAGGCCAAACCGTTTCCTTCGTGGCTGAGAAAGGCCAAAAGGGTATGCAAGCTGCACAGGTTCGCGCAGAGTAATCTCTACGCCGATCTAAAAAACCCCGTCCATGTGACGGGGTTTTTTATGGGTGACACAAAAGTGTTGTGTTATCAGCCGCAGTTGACGCGGGTGATCACTAGATTGTCATCGGTGTTGAGGTTCAGGCGATCGGAACGGTATTCGAGGGTGATCATGTCGTTGGGCTTGAGAATACGGGCATTCTGCGCACCGGCACGGGTACGGGCCTGCTCCAGCAATTGCGGCGAGGCCTTCTGGCCGATGGCGAACTGCGCAGCCTGCGATTCACAGCGCGTGTGAACAGGCTCAGCCGCGGCCGTGTCTTTGGCCGGCTCGGAGGTACCCGAAGTACTGCAACCCGCGAGGACGGCTGCCGCCAACAAGGTACCGAATGATGCGAGCTTCCAAGGCATGAAGCCTCCTTTGAGAAAAATGGACAGAGATCGTGCGACCGTGATTTGGCCAATTGGTTTCAGAATTGTCACAATTGGCTGTAGGCGAGTCTGCCTGACTCTACGCCATGGCTTGATGAATCAATCGTCACCAGATATGAATAAATCTCAGTAGATGTCGATGTAGTCAAACGGCGGCTTTGGCCAGTTCTGCTTCAGCGCATTGAAAATCTGCATCACCCACACCTCATCACTGGCCGCCACCTTGCCGACATAGCCAGACCCAGCTGCCCAGGTCTCCAGGCGAAACAACAACCCATCAATCTGCATCCCTCCCACCACACAGGAAGAGATATAGGCGATACCGGCCTTGGTAACCCGTAGCTGGGTGTGCTGATCGTCGCTGGCACTGGCAATCATTTGGCGAACAGCCTCCAATGTGAGGCTCTTGGGGTTGGTCAAGTCGATGTGCACGTGGCGTGTCCTGGTAATTAAACAGGGGGCCAGTGTCGCACAGCGTCCCCCTCATGCCTAAGTAGCAGTGCCAAACGCAGCGCAAAATGGTTAACTCTGCAGGCCTGTCCAGCCTTTGCGAGCCGCGAGAACCCGATGACCATCGTTACCATCAATGCCGACATCAAAGCCAAGTGGCCCCAAGGGCAAAGCTCCTACAGCCCGGGCAGCCCGGAAGAGTTGGCGATCATCGGCATCGACCTGCTGGTCAAGGAGCTGGGCACCCAGGCAGCGCAGGCCTTTATCGGCCAGATATTCGAGAAATACCCGGCCGACCATATGGGGGTCGAAGACCCTCTGCGCGAATAGTTACCGGTCGACGAGCGCCGACCGGCAGGCAGCTTACTTCAGGCGCGCAAGGCGCTCGGTGAGCAAGTCGAAAAACCCCTGGGCGTCGCCGTTTTCCACCCAAAACACGTTTTTATCGTGCTTGAGGCCATCGTACCAATCGACGATGGTCTGGCCGAACGTCGGGCCTTCGCGGCTATCGACCACCATGTTGGCCTGGCGTCCGGTGAACAGCTCGGGCTTGAGCAGATAGCCGATCACGGTGGCGTCATGCACCGGGCCACCCGTCATACCGTAGTGCTCCATATCCCCTTTGACGTATTCGTTGAGAATACTGCCCACTATCTTGCTGGCGTTGTTGTTCAAGTCGGCGATCTGCTTCAGGCGCGCTTCGCTGGTGAGGATCTTGTGGGTCACGTCCAGCGGCAGGTAAGTCAGCTTGACGCCACTTTTGAGGACGATTTCAGCAGCCACCGGATCGGCAAACAGGTTGAACTCGGCCACCGGCGTAATGTTGCCGCCGTTGAAGTGCGCGCCGCCCATGACCACCACTTCCTTGATGCCCTGGGTGATTTCCGGTGCCTGGGTCAACGCCAGGGCCAGGTTGGTTTGTGGGCCTAGCATGGCAATGGTGATGCTATGGGGCTTGGCGGTGCTCAGGGTCTTGATCAGGTAGTCGACCGCATTGCCTTCGGCCAGGCCTTTTTTCGGCTCGTGCACGGTGACACCGGAAATACCTTCCTTGCCATGGATATTCTCGGCATAAATCGGCGTGCGCAGCAGCGGCTGTGGCGCGCCGGCATACACCGGAATCTCTTCACGCCCTGCCCACTCACGGGCCAACCGTGCGTTGCGCGAGGTCTTGTCCAGCCGCACGTTGCCGGCCACGGTGGTCAACGCCCGGATATTCAGCTCCTGCGGGGACGCCATCGCAAACAGCAGCGCGACCACATCGTCAGCGCCCGGGTCGGTATCAATGATCAGGTCGATTTTTTCCGCCGCCTGGGCGCTTGCAGCAGTTAGCACGGACAAAAGCAGCACACTCCGAAACAGGTGTCGCAGGGTTGGGGTTCTACGTTGCATGACGCACTCCTTGTCATTGTGGGAAACGCTAGAAAGTCACGCCAGACACCAGCGCGATATTACAGTAGGGCTGGCACTCGCCTGTGCGCACCACCGCGCGCGCCTTGTGGCTGAGCAGCTTGAACGCGTCATGACTCAGCAAGCGACGCTCGCCCAGTTCGCCCTGGTCCAGGGCATTGAGGTCAGCCAGCGCCGGTGGCTGCTTGTGCAAGAGTTCCTCGGCCAGTACGTGGCTTTCCACCTGCATCTCGCTGAGCACCACGCGCAAGGTGCTGATGAAGTCAGGAATACCCTGGGTCAGCGCCAGGTCGATCAACTCCACACCCGGCGGCACTGGCAGGCCGGCATCGCCGATCACCAGGATGTCGCCATGACCAAGGGAGGCGATCAGCCGCGACAGGGCAATATTGAGCAATGGGGTCTTTTTCATGGGCGAACAAAGCCTTGGACGTCATGCAGCGTAGGAATAGAGGGTTGGGCTCCGGCGCGGGTGATCGACAGGGCCGCCGCGACCTGGCCAAACCGGATGGCCTCGGCCTCGCTCTGGCCGCTGGCCAGCGCTGCCGCAAAGCCACCGACAAAGGTGTCGCCTGCCGCCGTGGTATCCACGGCCTGCACTTTGGGCGCCAACAGGTGCTCGAACCCTTGGCCGTCGGCGAACAGCGCCCCCTGCGAACCCAGGGTCACGATGACCTTGCCCGCCCCGGCTTTGAGCAGATGGGTCGCCGCAACCTTGGCGGAGTCCAGGGAATCGACCGGCACCCCGCTCAAGGCCGATGCTTCACTTTCGTTGGGGATCAGGTAGTCAATGCAGGCGTACCAGTCTGCCGGCAGCGGGCCGCTGGCGGGCGCCGGGTTGAGGATCACCGTCTTGCCCAACTCACGGCCACGCTTGAGGGCATACCCCACGGTGTCCATGGGCACTTCGAGCTGGCAGACAATCACCTCGGCCGCCTGCAGCACGGCGTCGAACGCCAACAGCGACGCGGGGGTCAGTTGGCCGTTGCTGCCGGCCACAATCACAATCGCATTCTGACTGCTGTCATCCACCACAATCAGCGCGACACCACTGGAACCCGGCACCTCACTGACGGCCTGACAGTCGATCCCTTCCACCAGCAATGCATCGCGCAATTGAGCGCCGTAGGCATCGCTGCCTATGCAGCCGATCATCGCAACCTCAGCCCCCAGGCGCGCCGCAGCGACCGCCTGATTGGCGCCCTTGCCGCCCGGAACGGTGGCAAACGACTGGCCAACCAGGGTCTCACCGCCGCGAGGCAGCCGGCTGGCCCGGGTCACCAGGTCCATGTTCAAACTGCCTACTACCACTACTGTTGCTGGCATACGTCAATACTCATCAATTCGTTCAGCGGTTTGAGGCAAACACAGCAGCCAACGGCGCCGTTGACTCACGCAAGACAATGCTCGGCGTGACAATGCGCTGGTCAACCGGCAATTGCGGTGTCGCAATCCGTCGCAGTAACAACTCCGCCGCCGTTTCCCCCAATTGCAGGATCGACTGACCCACAGTGGTCAACGCGGGGTACACATAGCGGCTCATTTGAATGTCATCAAAACCAATCACCGACAGCTCGGCGGGTACCCGCAGGTTGCGCTCGGCGGCCGCCCGCAATACGCCGAAACCGATCATGTCGTTGCCGGCAAATATCGCGCTGGGCGGGTTGTCTGCCAGCAACTGCACCGCCGCCCCATAGCCACCGGTGCTGGTGAAATCGCTTTCCAGCACGCGACTGGCGGGCACCGCGATCCCGGCCTCCTGCAACGCACGCTGGTAGCCGGCCAGGCGCATCTGCGCCACACGGGTATGGGCGGGCCCGCCGATACAGGCGATATCCCGGTGCCCGAGCGCCACTAAATGCCGGGTCGCCAGGTACGCGCCCTGCTCGTGGTCAATGCGCACCAGATCCACATCCACGCCTTCCAGGCCCCGGTCGACAATGACCATGGGCGTGCGCACGCCTTTCAAGCCAGCGGCCAGGCCATCGTCATCACCACCGACGGAGGTGACGATCAAGCCGTCGACACGCTTCTCCAGCAACACCCGTAAATAGTTGCGCTGTTTCTCGGCGTTATCGTCGGAATTGCACAGGATCACGCAGTAGCCATTGCGCTCGCAGTAATCCTCGATGCCCCTGGCCAGCTCCGCGAAATACGGGTTGAGGCTGTTGGGCACCAGCAGGCCGATGGTCGCCGTGGTCTTGGCCTTCAGCGAACGGGCGACCGCGCTGGGCACATAGTCCAACTGTTTGATCGCGGCTTCGACCTTGAGTCGCACGGGCTCGCTGACCGGGCGTGTCCTGTTCACCACATGGGACACTGTGGTGTAGGAAATCCCCGCAAGCGCCGCCACATCCTTGATGGTTGCCATGGCTTAGCCCCGCCGACTGGCGCGTTGACTGCGGTAGGTGTCGAGCACCACGGCAATCACGATAACGGCGCCGGTAATGATGCGTTTGGTCGGCTCGGTCGCACCGATCTGCGCCAGACCGGCCGCCAATACAGAAATAATCAGCACCCCAAAGAATGTACTGATCACCGAGCCACGCCCGCCCATCAGGCTGGTGCCGCCGATCACCACCGCGGCAATCACCTGCAGCTCCAGGCCTGAGCCAGCGTTCGGGTCGGCCGCTTCCAGGCGCGAAATCTGGAACAGCGCCGCCACCCCGGCCAACAGCCCCATCAGGCTGAACACCAGGATTTTGTAGGGTTTTGGATTGATCCCCGCCAGGCGCACCGCCTCTTCATTGGTGCCGATGCCGATCAGGTAGCGACCAAACACGGTACGCGTCAGTACCGCGTGGGCCACGATAATCACCAGCAACGCAATGATGAACGACGGCGAGATACCAAAGGCCACCGGGTTGGACAGCCAGGCAAAGGAGTCACCGATATAGGCAGTGCGCGACCCGGTCATCTGGTAGGCCGCGCCACGGGCCATTTCCAGCACCCCCAGGGACACAATGAACGACGGAATCCGCCAGGCCACGGTGATCGAGCCGGTGATGGTGCCGGCCAGTGCCGCGCAGCCCATGCCGAGCAAGGCTGCGGGTATCACGCTCCAGCCCCAGCCGAGGATCGCCACGCTGACCGCAGACGCGGCCAGGGCCAATACCGAGCCCACCGACAGGTCAATGCCGCCGATGATCAGGATGAACGTCATGCCCACCGCCAATACCATCAGGTCGGGAATCTGGTTGGCAATGGTGCTGAAGGTGCCATAGGACCAAAAGTGGCTGCTCAGCGCCGAGAACAGCGCAATCATCGCCAGCAATGCACCAGCCAGACCCAGATAGGTGCCCAGGCCGTAGAAATTACCGCCGGCTTTGGCGGTTGGAGTTGCTGTTTTCATGGGTTTGTCCTGGGCGCGGCTTCGTTGAGCAACGCATCACGTTTCTGATAGCCGGCAAATGCGGCAGCAAGCAATTCATCCTGGGTCCAGCTGGCACGCTCGAAGGTCTCGATCAAGCGCCCGGCAGACAGCACACCGATGCGGTCACAGATCAGCATCAGCTCCCGCAGGTCGCTGGACACCACCACCAGCGCCTTGCCCTGGCGAGTCAAGTCACCCAGCAGCGCATAGATATCAAACTTGGCACCCACGTCGATGCCACGGGTGGGTTCATCAAACAGCATCACTGCGCAATCACGCTCCAGCCAGCGGCCGATTACCACTTTCTGCTGATTGCCGCCCGACAACTCGGACACCAATTGCGCCGGGCTGGAGCTGCGGATACGCATGGCGTCAATCTGCCGCTTGGCCAGGGCCGTTTCGTCGCGCCCATTGACCAGGCCGGCGCTGGACACCTTGGCCATATTGCCCAAGGCCGTGTTGGCGCTGATGGACTGGCTCAACAACAGGCCCTCGCCCTTGCGATCCTCGGTAATCAAGGCAATGCCATGGCCTACAGCATCCACCGGCGAACGAATGCTCACCACCCGGGCCGGCGAGCCGAGGGCTACCGTGCCACTGTCGGCCAGGTCGGCACCAAAGATCAGACGCAGCAACTCCGTACGGCCGGCACCGATCAAACCCGAGATACCGTAGATTTCACCGGCTCGCACTTCAAAGGACACGTCGTGAACCTTGTCCGCTCGGGTCAGGCCCTTGACCGTCAAGGCCGGCGCGCCGATGGTGCGCGGACCTAGGTCGATGTGCTCACCCAGCTCACGACCGACCATCAACGTGACCAGTTGTTCGCTGTTGTAATTGGCCATCGGTTCGACACACACCAACTGGCCGTCACGCAGCACTGCAATGCGTTGAGCTACCCGTGCCAGCTCTTCCAGCCGATGGGAAATATAGATAATTGCCACGCCCCGGGCCTGCAGGCGGGTGATTTGCTCGAACAGCATCTCGACTTCACGGGCGGTGAGCATCGCCGTCGGTTCGTCGAGGATCAGCACATGGCAATCGCCGATCAGGTTGCGGGCGATCTCGACCATCTGCTGATGACCAATGCCCAGGCTGCCGACCAGGGTGTCCGGGTCAATGGCATCCAGGCCCACGTGTGCCATGGCCTCAATCGCGGCCTGGCGCAACTGCTTGCGGCTGATCCAGCCACCGCGGTTGGGCAGGTTATCGAGGAACAGGTTTTCGGCCACGGTCAGGGTCGGCAGCAGGTTGAGCTCCTGCATCACCATGCGGATCCCCTGCTTTTCCGCCTGGGTCCGGCTGGCGGGGGTGTATGCCTGACCATTGAACTGCATCTGGCCAGTGGTTGGCGTGACCAGACCGCCGATGATCTTCGACAAGGTGCTTTTGCCCGCGCCATTCTCACCCGTCAACGCCAGCACCTCGCCGCGATTAAGCGTCAGGGTGATGTCGGACAGGACAGGCTGGGCATAGGTCTTACCGATACCACTGACCGAGAGGACAGGGGTCGGTGCGGAAGATGACATAAGAAAATCTCCAGGCGCCCGCTCCATGTGAGCGGGCGCTGTAGTGCGCGGCCAGGGGTTATTGCTTGAGGACGAGCTCTACCGGCGTTTCGATCACGCCGTCCACGGACTCGACTTTTTCGCCCTTGACCAGCTTCAGCGCATTCTGGATACCAAATACGGCTTGCTGGGCAGCCGCCTGGTCGGCGGTGGCCAGGACGCGACCGTCGTTGAGCATCGGCTTGATCGCAGCGATGTTGTCGTAGCCAACCACTTGGACCTTGCCCGCCATGCCCGCTGCGCGCACCGCTGAAACGGCGCCCAGGGCCATGTTGTCGTTACCGGCCAGCAGCGCCTTGAGGTCCGGGTATTCGCTCAACATGGCCGCCGCCACCTTGTTGCCCTGGTCGATTTCCCAGTTACCGGACTGCACGGACACAATCTTCATACCGGCCGCACCCATGGCGTCCTTGAACCCGGCGGTGCGTTGCTGGGCATTGGTGGTGGTCGGGACGCCTTCGATAATGCCGACTTTATCGCCACTCGCCAGCTGTTTGGCCAGGTACTCGCCGACCAGACGCGAACCCTTGCGGTTATCCGGGCCTACAAAGGGAACCTCGAGGTTTTTGCTTTTCAACACTTCAGGGTCCAGGCGGTTATCAATGTTGACCACCTTGATCCCGGCATCGGAGGCTTTCTTCAGCACGTTGACCAACGCCTTGGAGTCGGCGGGTGCGATGACGATTGCGTTGACTTTGGCGA
The DNA here is from genome assembly GCF_030687335.1 of Pseudomonas sp. FP818. Taxonomy (NCBI): domain Bacteria; kingdom Pseudomonadati; phylum Pseudomonadota; class Gammaproteobacteria; order Pseudomonadales; family Pseudomonadaceae; genus Pseudomonas; species Pseudomonas sp. FP818. Next base: position 3,937,215 of record NZ_CP117427.1, read on the forward strand.
GGATCATCTGGTTGACGATATCAATCTGCGCCGAGGTATCGGTTTCGTTCTTGATCCCGTTGGTGATCATGTCGAAATCGGCGGCATGGGCTTTCTGATAGTCCTTGGCACCGTCTTGCATGGTGACGAAAAACTCATTGGCCAGGGATTTCATCACCAGGCCGACCTTGGGTTTGGCGGCGGTGTCATCAGCGAATGCAGAGGAGAGAGGCAGGGCAGCGGATGCGGCAGCCAGCACGGCGGCAGCAAGCAAACGTCCAGCGAATGGAAGCTTCATGGGTTCACTCCGATCTTATGATTATTGTGAGCAACGCCTGCACATTCACTTCACTCACCGAGTGCCGTGAAACACCTCGCAAACGTTTGCGCTAAACAAACTATGCGAAGGCTGCCGAATTTTGTCAACGAAAGAAAAGGGCTTTTTCTTCGTTGGCTCTACCTCCTGCCCTACAGCTCGACCAGCTCCTGGCTAAACATCCGGGCTGGGTGATCGTTCTCTAAAAACGACAGATCGGCAGGCACACCTCAGAAGGATGCTGCTGATTTTCCCAGGGTGATTTTCGGACAACCGAACACCACAGCCTCCTGCGTTCGGATATTCGGACACGAGCTGAAGCCAAGAGATCACGCAGCATCAAAAAATATGATTTAAATCAACAAGTTAAAATCAAACCCCAAACAAAATCCCGCTGGTACAAATCCTGCTCTTAATCAGCACCTTGTGGCGCTCAGCGCAGCCCGGGGTGTTCTGGATGAACCTGCACAAGCACTCATCAAAACTAGAGAGAAAAATAATGAAATCTGCACTCAAGAACTTTGTTCCGGGCGCTTTAGCCCTGCTGCTGCTCTTCCCCGTGGCCGCCCAGGCCAAGGAAGTTGAATCCAAGACCAAACTGTCCAACGTAGTCGTGCTGGCCACTGGCGGCACCATTGCCGGCGCTGGCGCCAGCGCGGCCAACAGCGCCACCTACCAGGCGGCCAAGGTGGGTATCGAACAACTGATCGCCGGCATTCCGGAGCTCAGCCAGATCGCCAACGTGCGCGGCGAGCAAGTGATGCAAATTGCTTCCGAAAGCATCACTAACGAAAACCTGCTGCAACTGGGTCGTCGTGTCGCAGAACTTGCCGACAGCAAAGACGTGGACGGCATCGTGATCACCCACGGCACCGACACCCTCGAAGAAACCGCCTACTTTCTCAACCTGGTGGAAAAAACCGACAAGCCAATCGTGGTCGTGGGCTCCATGCGTCCAGGCACTGCCATGTCGGCCGACGGCATGCTCAACCTGTACAACGCTGTGGCTGTTGCCGGTAGCAAAGACGCACGCGGCAAAGGCGTCCTGGTGACCATGAACGACGAGATCCAGTCGGGTCGCGATGTCAGCAAGATGATCAACATCAAGACCGAGGCCTTCAAAAGCGCCTGGGGCCCACTGGGCATGGTCGTAGAGGGCAAATCCTACTGGTTCCGCCAGCCGGCCAAGCGTCACACCATGAACTCGGAGTTCGATATCAAGAACATCAAGAGCCTGCCCGACGTTGAAATTGCCTACGGTTATGGCAACGTCAGCGACACCGCCTACAAAGCCCTGGCCCAGGCTGGCGCCAAAGCCATCATCCATGCCGGCACCGGCAATGGCTCGGTACCGGCCAAGGTAGTACCTGCCCTGCAGGAACTGCGTAAGGAAGGCGTGCAAATCATTCGTTCTTCCCACGTCAATGCCGGCGGTTTCGTTCTGCGCAATGCCGAGCAGCCTGACGACAAATACGACTGGGTTGTGGCCCATGACCTGAACCCGCAGAAAGCCCGCATCCTGGCCATGGTCGCCCTGACCAAGACCCAGGACAGCAAGGAACTGCAGCGGATGTTCTGGGAATACTAAGTTACTGACACACCGCTAACACCCTTGTAGGCGCCGACAGGGACAACAGGTCGTTGTCGGCTCCTGCAAAAAATCCTCGCTGTACACCAATCCGCGTAAACCGTTGTCACACGGACTTCTTGAATTTTAAGCAGTTGCGAATTTACTCACAGTTAAATACTGTATGTTCGTACAGCTAATTAAGGACTCCTCCGTGGCCAAGCCCTCCTCTGCAGCACCGACACCGCCCGACGCCTATCAACGCCTGGCGATCCGTGTGCAAAAAATCATCAATTCCACCAACGCCCAAAAAAACAAGGCCGCGTTGATTTTCCGTTTGCCGGAGGAACCCGAGGACGAGTGGGCACGACTACTGGAGGAAATCGCAGAAAACGACAACGTCACCCTCGCTTATCGCGATGATGGCGGCGTGCAGATTTTCTGGGTCGTACCGAAGGAAGATTGAGTCAATGAGTGTCCGTTTTATCGCCCTGTTCTGTGTTTTTTTTGCTACTGCCGCCCACGCCCAAGCCCCACGTACCTTCAGTGAAGCCAAGAAAATCGCCTGGAAACTCTACGCCCCGCAATCCACTGAGTTCTATTGCGGCTGCAAGTACACGGGTAACCGGGTCGACCTGAAAGCCTGCGGCTACGTTCCGCGTAAAAACGCCAACCGGGCGGCGCGCATCGAGTGGGAGCACATTGTCCCGGCCTGGCAGATCGGCCATCAACGCCAGTGCTGGCAAGACGGCGGACGCAAGAACTGCACGCGCACCGACACCGTCTTCAAACGCGCTGAAGCTGACCTGCACAACCTGGTACCGAGCATCGGCGAGGTCAATGGCGATCGCAACAACTTCAGTTTTGGCTGGTTGCCGGTGCAGAGCGGGCAATATGGTTCATGCCTGACCCAGGTGGACTTCAAGGCCAAGAAAGTCATGCCCAGGCCATCCATCCGCGGCATGATCGCCCGTACTTATTTCTACATGAGTAAACAATACGGCTTGCGCCTGTCGAAACAGGACCGCCAACTGTATGAAGCCTGGAACCGTACCTATCCCGTGCAGCCCTGGGAGCGCCAGCGCAATCAAACCGTAGCCTGCGTGATGGGGCGTGGTAATGAGTTCGTCGGCCCGGTGAACCTGAAAGCCTGCGGATAAACATGAGCGGGATCCACGGATCCCGCCAACCACCGTATTACGGGCGGGCCTTGTGCTCGATCACCAGCGACTCGGCGTCGGTCTTCTTCTTTTTCACCAGTCTTTCCTGCAACTGAACCTGGCGAGCCTCAGCCTCGGCCTTGCTGGCGAACGGCCCCAGCAGCACCAGATCCTTGCCGTCTTCCTTGGCCAGATAGAATGTGAAGCCGTTTTCCAGCAACCAGGCGGTCAGGTCGGTCAGCGCCTGTAATTTATTGTCGGGCGAGCGCACCAGGATATCCCACTGCACAGCGGCAACCGCAGGAGCCTGGGCCTTGGCGGCTTCAGCCTTGTCTCGGGGGGTGTCGAGATTGGGCCCCTCACCGCATCCGGCCAACGCCAATACCACAATTGCCATCGCTACTTTACGCACTGCCCTGCCCCTTTAAGGTTCAAAGAGGCAACTTTATCATTCACTGTCTATTCTGGCCGTCATAAACGTTGGCTTAAACATTGCGAAGGATGTTTCCCAGACCTGTATGATGGCGCCATGGGAATTAATGCCGCCTCCATGCGTCCTAAAAGAGGCAGCCACAGGGAAGCGCTTCACAGTAAGCTACACATAACCGACATCCGCCCTGTTAGAAACATGCGTCCTTCAAAGCAATCAAGGAGAAGTCCATGCTGATACTCACCCGCAAAGTCGGTGAAAGCATAAATATCGGTGATGACATTACGATCACCATTCTGGGCGTTAGCGGCCAGCAAGTAAGAATCGGCATCAATGCTCCCAAGGATGTTGCCGTGCATCGCGAAGAGATTTACCAGCGCATCCAGGCAGGCCTGACTGCACCGGACAAACGCGAAATACCTTGAAGCCTCCCCAGTAGCCAGCCCGCTCGTCCCCTGTAACGGCTGGCGAAAGCCCCCTTGGCCTGTCTACGGTATCCCGTGATCAGCGCAGCTCGCGCCAGGCCCTGCCACCGGTTGTCAGCATGCAGGTTCAGCCACGGAACTTGCTGACCGTATCGCAGACAAACCCCTCCAGGAACGTAACAAAACCTTACAGTGCCTTCGGAGCGCGTTGATGAGGCGATCCCGCAAAGAGCCCTACACCTGCAAATCCTGGATGATCGCCCTACTGATTGCCCTGGGTTTTGTGACAATCGGATACGGCCTCAGGCTGTACATGGAAGGCAGCACCACCGCGCAGGATGCCGATACATGGCCCGACCTGGCGCTATTTCTCGGTGGTTATCTGTTCTGCTTCTGCCTCAAGCCCATTCAGTCTGCGATCCAGCGAAAACTCAACCGCCGTGCGTTTCGTCACGCTCGTCAGAAATCCCCCTCCTGACGCACCGATTGGATCCTCTACTTGAAATATGAGGAACTATCCGCCCCGGTAGCACCCATACCCTTACACTTCATAAAAAACGTTATCGATATGGACATAGAACATAACGCTAAAAACCTACAGTCCTTGATCGAACAACTTTCAATAGATAAGCCGAAATCTTCCAGCGAACTGCTGGGCAAGCCCGAGGAAATCCTCGCCGGCCTGCGCGAGCTTTACCTGTTGAAACTGATCACGGGTACTGTCATCCATGGACACATTAGGGATCCACTGGGCTACCAATGGATTGGCGCCGAGAACATCCTGCTGACCCGGCGCGGCGCGGCATTCAAGCCGGTGTAGAAGGCCGCAGACGCAACAGGCCGGCCGCATCACACTGCACCCGCACGCCGTCATAACTGGCAATCGTCGGATGTTCCGTTGCCATCGGCTCCCAATGCGTCGATGTCACCACTACGACGTCCGCGCCCGCCGCCTCCCCGGCACGGATCCCCACCGACGCGTCCTCAAACACCAGGCACTCGCCTATTGGCACCCCCAAACGCTTGGCCCCCAGCAGGTAACCGGCCGGATCCGGCTTGCCATTGGTTACATCCTCAGCCGTTACCATGACGGCCGGCGGCACCAGCCCTGCCGCCTGCATACGGCGCAGCGCCAGCGCCTTGGGCGCGGACGTGACCACCGCCCAGCAATGCGTGGGCAAGCTCTGTAGAAACGTCACGGCTCCGGGGATCGCCACCACGCCCGCCACGTCCTCGATTTCTGCCTCGGTAATACCCCGCGCCTCGGCCTGCGCATCTACCCCTGGCAAAGCCTGACGAGTGATGGTGTCGATGGCGCGCACGCCATGGATGGTGGTCAAGAACGCCTCGACGTCCAGGCCATGGCGCTGCGCCCAGGCGGCCCAGACCCGCTCTGCGGCGGCGATGGAGTTAAGGAGAGTGCCGTCCATATCAAACAGGAATGCACGGTACTGACGATCAAATACGGCCGATTCTTTGGCGGACACTGCAGGGCTTCCTCTTGCACTCGTCGCCCGTTGTCGGGCCCTGATGCAATCTACGGATCGGCCCCGAGCTTGTAAACGAACGATGACGCATCAGCGCATCAGCACACCTGGCCGCCGCTCTCGGCAATATCACGCGGCGTATTCCAGGCCGCCAGGACCGCAATCCTCAGCCCTTCAACCGTTGTCGCCAACGCCATCGAAGGCTGAGGCTCAGCCGCCTGCCCTGGCAGATACGGAACATGGATAAACCCACTGCGCACACCCGATCCAAACAAGGCATGCTGCAAGCGGTAGAACACCTGGTTACATACAAAGGTGCCCGCCGTTTGCGAAACCGAGGCTGCGATTCCGGCCTCGCGCACCGCCCTGACCATGGCCTTGACCGGCAAGGTGCTGAAGTAGGCAGCAGGCCCCTCGGGGGTCACCGCCGTATCCACGGGCTGGGCACCGAGGTTGTCCGGGATCCGTGCATCAATCAGATTGATCGCAACCCGCTCGATGGAAATATCACTGCGCCCAGGCCCCAGCCCCGTGGCAATCACCAGTTGTGGCTGATGCTCGGCCAGCAACTGGTTCAAACAGCTGCCGGCAGTGGCGAAGGCACAGGGCAATTGACGGGCGACGATGGTCACGCCTTCTTGCAATTGCACCCCATCCAGCAGGCGCACCGCCTCCCAGGACGGGTTGATCAGGCCTCGATCGAATGGCTCGAACCCCAACAGCAACACAGTTTCCATCTCAACCTCACATCAACAGATAAAGCAGGACGATATTGACCAGCAACATCATCAATGCCGTGGGTATCTGCGCCTTGATCACCGCGTTTTTGTCCGGTAATTCCAGGAGCGCTGCAGGCACAATATTGAAGTTTGCCGCCATCGGGGTCATCAGCGTACCGCAGTAGCCGGAGAACATGCCGATGGCCGCCATCACCGCCGGGTTGCCGCCATAGATCCCCACCAGCACCGGCACGCCCACACCACCGGTCATCACCGGGAAGGCGGCAAAGCCGTTACCCATGATCACCGTAAACAGCGCCATGCCCAACACATAGACCATCACCGCGACCAGCTTGTAATCCAGGTTGATGTAGGTGGTGGTGACGTGAGCCACGGCCGTGCCAACGCCGGCTTCGTTGAACAACAAACCAAGCATTGCCAGCATCTGCGGCAGCACCATGGCCCAGCCCAGGGCTTCGGTCAGGCGTCGCGATTCACGCAGGGCCTGCACCGGGGTATCGCGGGTCAGCCAGCAGGCCAAGCCCAGGGCAATCAGGCAGCCGAGACCAAGGGACACGAACGTGGTGTTTTTCGGGTCCAGCAGCGGCACGCCGCCAATCTCGGTGTGCTTGAGCAGCACCGAGCCGATCACCGTGGTCAACGGAATGGCCAGGGCCGGAATAAACAGTTTATGACCCAGCCGACCAGCACTGGCGCGGGACTCCTTGTCATGCAACTCGACATGGGTACCACGCCCTACCCCGCCGAGCCCGGCGATCAGCGCCATCAGCACCACGCCAACACCCACCACCACCGACGGCAGGTGCTCACCCACCAGGAACGGAATGGCGAACAGTAACCAGAAAAACGCTGTTGACCAACGCTTGGGGTGGGTGCGGTCAGCCAGGATCATGCCTGCAGTAATCAGCAACAAAACGCCGGCAAGCCAGTACAAGTATTGAATGGAAATGATCATTGCGCGGCCTCCGCCTGAGCGTTAACGGGCGCAGTGGCCGTCAGCTCACGCGTCAGCCTTCGGTCAAACCGGTGTAAACGGATGGCGTGCACAATGAACGCACAAATCGCCGTGGGGATGCCCCAGACCGCAATGTGCAGCGGCTCGACATCAATACCAGAGCCCAGCAGGAAGGTGTGCATCAGGGCAATCGCACCAAAGGCCACGAAGATATCTTCACCAAAAAACAACCCCACGTTGTCCGTGGCGGCACACATCGCCAGGACCTTGTGCCGCACCTTGTCCGGCAGCTTGCCGAAACGCTTCTCGGCAGCCCCTTCCGCCATCGGCGCCAGCAACGGGCGCACCATCTGCGGGTGCCCGCCAAGACTGGTCAGGCCCATCGCCGCCGTGGACTCGCGAACAAACAGATAAATGATCAACAGACGCCCGACGGTGGCCCGCTCGAAACGTGCAATCCAGTTCTGTGCGTGCAGGCGCAAGCCATGGCGCTCCAGCAGGCCGATAACGGCCAGGGGCAGCAGCAGGATCAATTGCAAGGCGCGAGTCTGCAGGAAGCCGTCGCCCATGGTGGCGAGGATTTTTTCCAGGGGGAAATGCGCGGCAAACCCGGTGGCAATCGCCGCCGCCGTCACCACCAGTAATGGGTTGAAGCGCAACACAAAGCCGACCACGATGACGAGCACGCCAATCAGCGGCCAAAGGTTCACAACAGTTTGCATGGCGTTGAGTCCTTGATTGCGTGCTACGACGCCTGCATCGCTGATAAGCGATAACGGGCAGCCCGACGCGGATTTTTATTATTGACCGAGTAGGTCGAGGGTCACTGGCGGGCATCTTTGCTGCTTGGGGCGGAGGGTGTCCAACAAGAAAAATTGTTGCTGCAAATCAATAAAGTTTGTGAGGGGATGTAAGCCAACCAGGGTCACGTCAGGATTTACGGGCTCAAATCCTGGCGTGGCCTTTTGGGGAAAGCTGCTAGATCAGGGCTGCCAAACCTTGGAGTTGGCTGCGGCCTTGAATTGGGCGCTGTGTTGAGGGGTGGCCGAGGGCCCGAAGTCGCCGAAAATACTGTACGAGCAATAGAGGCTCCCGAAGGAAGACACTCAAGGCGCGACGAAAAGAAAATCAGAGTACCTGGAGACGGGTACGGAACTGGCGTTTTGAGTAAGGCCTTTGCAAATCGCAACAAAAAAGGGCCCACCTTTCGGTGAGCCCTTCTAGACCGCCCAGCAGAGCGGATTTTGTTTGGTAGGCGCGATTGGACTCGAACCAACGACCCCCACCATGTCAAGGTGGTGCTCTAACCAACTGAGCTACGTGCCTGCTGTGAGGCGGCATTCTACGGAATTCCCGAGGGGTGTCAACACCTTTTTTGCAGCTAAGCCTATGAATATGCGAATTTTTTATTTTTTATCAGCAGCGCTGCTTTTTCGAGTGGCTGGCAGGGCATTTTCAACTCAGGTAGGATCGGCGCACTCGTAAAAAATATAAAACAGAGGTTCCAGTATGGCGAACACCCCCTATCCCCAGTCGTATTACGCCGCGTCCGCCAATGCGGCTCCTCCGCGGCCAGTGCTGCAAGGTGAGGTTGAAACCGATGTGTGCGTGATCGGCGCTGGCTATACCGGGTTGTCGAGCGCGCTGTTTCTGCTGGAGAACGGCTTTCGCGTAACGGTACTGGAAGCCGCCAAGGTGGGCTTCGGTGCGTCCGGACGCAATGGTGGCCAAATCGTCAACAGCTATAGCCGTGATATCGACGTGATCGAACGCAGCGTCGGCCCCCAGCAGGCGCAACTGTTGGGACAAATGGCGTTCGAGGGCGGCAGGATCATCCGTGAGCGGGTTGCCAAGTACCAGATCCAGTGCGACTTGAAGGACGGCGGTGTATTCGCCGCGCTCAATAGCAAGCACATGGGCCACCTGGAGTCGCAGAAGCGCTTGTGGGAACGCTATGGCCATACCCAGCTGGAGCTGCTCGACGAGCGGCGCATCCGCGAGGTGGTGGCCTGCGAGAACTACGTGGGCGGCCTGCTGGACATGAGTGGCGGGCATATCCATCCGCTCAACCTGGCATTGGGTGAAGCGGCGGCAGTGGAGTCCCTGGGCGGCACCATCTACGAACAGTCCGCCGCCGTGCGTATCGAACGTGGCGCCAACCCTGTCGTCCACACGGCGCAAGGCAAGGTGAAGGCTAAATTCATCATCGTCGCCGGCAACGCCTACCTGGGCAACCTGGTGCCCGAGTTGGCGGCCAAGTCGATGCCTTGCGGCACCCAAGTGATTACCACGGCGCCACTGGGCGATGAACTGGCCAACCGCCTGCTCCCCCAGGATTTCTGCGTCGAAGATTGCAACTACCTGCTCGACTACTACCGACTGACCAGCGACAAGCGCCTGATCTTCGGCGGTGGCGTGGTGTATGGCGCACGGGATCCAGCGAACATCGAAGCGATCATCCGGCCGAAGATGCTCAAGGCTTTTCCGCAATTGAAGGATGTAAAAATCGACTACGCCTGGACCGGCAACTTCCTACTGACCCTTTCGCGCCTGCCCCAGGTCGGTCGCATCGGCGACAACATCTACTACTCCCAAGGCTGTAGCGGCCATGGCGTGACGTACACCCACCTGGCAGGCAAGGTACTGGCTGAAGCCCTCAGAGGCCAGGCAGAGCGTTTTGATGCGTTTGCCGACCTGCCGCACTACCCGTTCCCGGGCGGCCAACTGTTGCGCACGCCATTTGCGGCACTGGGCGCGTGGTACTACGGGCTGCGGGACAAGCTGGGTTTCTGATCAACACCCTGCAGGAGCCGGCGTGCTGGCTCCTACAGGTCGAATCATCAAATCGCAGACACAAAAAACCCCGGTCTTTCGACCAGGGTCTTTGCTATCGATCCAATCAAGCATAACGCTTTTCTTGGCGCTCTCAGGGTGTTCAGTGGACCCTGGAACAGATATGGCGCAGCGGACGGGACTCGAACCCGCGACCCCCGGCGTGACAGGCCGGTATTCTAACCGACTGAACTACCGCTGCGTATCGCTCAGACTGCTGAAGTGTCACCTTCAACCGCCTTCAAACATCTGACTGAGCAGCCTTGGCTGTTCAATCTCAAATCCGAAACATCGGACCTGGAAAATATGGCGCAGCGGACGGGACTCGAACCCGCGACCCCCGGCGTGACAGGCCGGTATTCTAACCGACTGAACTACCGCTGCGCGTCGGTGCAACCTTTAACGTTGCGTCTTGCCCGAAGGCAAAACTCTCAAGAAGTGGTGGGTGATGACGGGATCGAACCGCCGACCCTCTGCTTGTAAGGCAGATGCTCTCCCAGCTGAGCTAATCACCCTTTGCTTCGTTGAGGCCGCGAAATTTACGCAGATGGCGGACCTAAGTCAAGAGCCTGCTTGAAGTTTTTCTGAAAAAGACAAAATAACGTCAAGTGCAGGACCCGCCCTACTCGCTGTAAATCATCTTCTTGCTCATCCCACCGTCCACCACGAACTCTTGCCCAGTGACGAACCCGGCGCTGCGCGACAGCAGCCACGCCACCATGGCTGCCACGTCCTCAACCGTGCCTACCCGGCCCGCAGGATGCTGCGCATGATCGGCGTCACTCAACGGCTCTGCACGGCGCGCCGCGGGATCACGGGCGTCGATCCAGCCCGGGCTGACAGCGTTGACCCGCACCTCCGGCCCCAGGCTGATAGCCAGCGCGTGAGTCAGGGCCAACAGGCCGCCCTTGCTCGCCGCGTAAGCCTCGGTATCCGCTTCCGACTGCCGCGCCCGGGTCGAGGCGAGGTTTACGATCGAACCACCATGGGCACGCAGATAGGGCGCACAGTGCTTGGCCAGCAGCATCGGCCCACTGAGGTTCACCGCCAGCACCCGATTCCAGTAAGCCAGGTCCAGGCTATCCAATGTGATATTGCGCGGATCGGCCACAGCGGCATTACACACCAGGGCATCCAGGCGCCCGAACTGACCCAGCACTTCGGCCACCCCAAGGGCCACCTGCTGCTCATCGGCCACGTCCATGGTGATAAACCAGGCGTTGTCACCCAGCACCCTGGACACCTTGGCACCCCGCTCGCGGTCCAGGTCAGCCAACACCACCTGCCAGCCTTCGCTGACCAGCCAGGCCGCGATCCCCAGGCCGATACCGCGTGCCGCACCCGTCACCAACGCGACCCGGCCATTACTGACGCCAGCCGCCTCCAGGGACCACTCGATCACAAGGCAGCCAGCCCGCGAGCCAGGTCGGCCTGCAAGTCAGTCACGTCTTCCAGGCCAACGGCAACACGGATCAGGCTGTCGCGGATACCCGCGGCTTCACGCTCCTGCGGTGCCAGGCGACCATGGGAAGTGGTACTTGGATGGGTAATGGTGGTTTTGCTATCACCCAGGTTGGCGGTGATGGAGATCAGGCGTGTCGCGTCGATAAAGCGCCATGCGCCCTCTTTGCCGCCCTTGACCTCGAAACTGACCACAGCCCCGAAGCCACGCTGCTGACGCTGGGCCAGCTCGTGTTGCGGGTGGCTCTTCAAGCCGGCGTAGTGGACTTTCTCGATGCCGTCCTGCTGCTCCAGCCACTCGGCCAGGGCCTGGGCGTTGGCGCAATGGGCCTTCATCCGCAGGCTGAGGGTTTCCAGGCCCTTGAGGAAAATCCACGCATTGAACGGGCTCAGGGTCGGGCCAGCGGTGCGCAAGAAGCCCACCACTTCCTTCATCTGCTCGCCGCGGCCGGCCACCACGCCGCCCATGCAACGACCCTGGCCGTCGATGAACTTGGTGGCCGAATGCACCACGATATCTGCGCCGAGCTTCAGTGGCTGCTGCAGGGCTGGCGTGCAGAAGCAGTTATCCACTACCAGCATCGCGCCCTTGGCATGCGCCACTTCGGCGAGAGCGGCGATGTCCACCAGCTCTGCCAGCGGGTTGGACGGCGACTCGACAAACAGCAATTTGGTATTGGCCTTGATGGCCGCATTCCAGCCAGAAAGGTCCGCCAGCGGCACGTAGTCGACTTCAATGCCAAAGCGCTTGAAGTACTTTTCGAACAAGCTGATGGTCGAACCAAACACACTGCGCGACACCAATACGTGATCACCGGCGCTGCACAGGCTCATCACCACGGCGAGGATCGCCGCCATGCCGGTAGCTGTGGCGACCGCCTGCTCTGCCCCTTCCAGCGCCGCGATGCGCTCTTCGAAGGCGCGCACCGTCGGGTTGGTATAGCGGGAGTAAACGTTACCCGGCACTTCGCCAGCAAAGCGCGCCGCCGCGTCCGCCGCGGTGCGGAACACGTAGCTGGAGGTGAAGAACATCGGGTCACCGTGTTCACCTTCCGGCGTGCGGTGCTGGCCGGCGCGCACAGCCAGGGTATCGAAAGCCACACCATCGAGGTCGCTGTCCAACCGACCGGCATCCCATTCCTGACTCATGCTGCCACTCCTTCACTCAAATTCTTTATTTAACATACAAAACCGGCCCCTCAGGGCCGGTAGTTACTCAGTTGTTGTACAGATCGATGATCGCGCTGACCGCCTGGGTCTTGATCTTCGATGAGTCGTTACGCGCCTGCTCAATCTTGTTCAGGTACGCCTCGTCGACATCACCTGTCACGTACTTGCCATCGAAGACCGCGCAATCGAACTGCTCGATCTTGATCTTGCCGCCGCCAACCGCTTCGATCAGGTCAGGAAGGTCCTGGTAAATCAGCCAATCGGCACCGATCAGGTCGGCTACATCCTGGGTCGAACGATTGTGCGCAATCAGTTCGTGGGCGCTCGGCATGTCGATACCGTACACGTTCGGGTACCGCACGGCAGGCGCAGCAGAACAGAAGTACACGTTCTTCGCCCCGGCTTCGCGAGCCATCTGGATGATCTGCTTGCACGTGGTGCCACGCACAATGGAGTCATCCACCAGCATCACGTTCTTGCCGCGGAATTCCAGCTCGATGGCATTGAGCTTCTGGCGTACCGACTTCTTGCGAGCCGCCTGGCCCGGCATGATGAAGGTGCGGCCGATGTAGCGGTTCTTGACGAAACCTTCGCGGAACTTGACGCCCAGGCGGGTAGCCAGCTCCAGCGCGGCGGTGCGACTGGTGTCCGGGATCGGGATCACCACGTCGATGTCATGCTCAGGGCGTTCGCGCAGGATCTTCTCGGCGAGCTTCTCACCCATGCGCAGACGCGCCTTGTACACCGAAACACCATCAATGATCGAATCCGGACGCGCCAGGTAGACGTGTTCGAAGATGCATGGGGTGAGTTTCGGGTTGATCGCGCACTGACGGGTATGCAGCTTGCCGTCTTCGGTGATGTACACCGCTTCGCCCGGCGCCAGGTCGCGCACCAGGGTGAAGCCCAGTACATCCAGGGATACGCTTTCGGAGGCGATCATGTACTCGACGCCTTCGTCGGTGTGACGCTGGCCGAACACGATAGGACGAATGCCGTGCGGGTCGCGGAAACCGACAATACCGTAGCCGGTGATCATTGCCACGACCGCGTAGCCGCCTACGCAGCGGTTATGCACGTCAGTCACGGCAGCGAACACATCTTCTTCGGTCGGCTGCAACTTGCCGCGCTGGGCCAGTTCGTGGGCGAACACGTTGAGCAGCACTTCCGAGTCGGAGTTGGTGTTGACATGGCGCAGGTCAGATTCGTAAATCTCCTTGGCCAGTTGCTCAACGTTGGTCAGGTTGCCGTTGTGCGCCAAGGTAATGCCGTACGGCGAGTTGACGTAAAACGGTTGAGCTTCGGCCGAAGTCGAGCTACCGGCAGTCGGATAACGCACATGGCCAATGCCCATATGCCCGACCAGGCGCTGCATGTGACGCTGATGGAACACATCACGTACCAGGCCATTGTCCTTGCGCAGGAATAACCGGCCGTCATGGCTGGTCACAATACCGGCAGCGTCCTGGCCGCGGTGCTGGAGGACGGTTAGCGCGTCATACAGCGCCTGATTGACGTTCGACTTACCGACGATACCGACGATGCCACACATGCGACGCAACCCCTACTTAATGAATCTTGACTGAACAATACTTACTGCGGCGCGTTGCCGGGCAAGAGATGTTCCTTGAACGGAAGATCAGCGGGTACGCTGATACCGCTGGCCAGCCACTGACTGCTCCACCCCAATATGAGGTTCTTGGACCAATCTGCAACCAATAGAAATTTTGGCACGAGACTCGACTCCTGCCACCATGCATCCTGCTGTACCGGACCCAGGCTCAACAGCCCGACCGCAACGACCACCAGCAACGCGCCACGCGCGGCACCGAAGGCCATGCCGAGAAATCGATCGGTCCCGGAGAGGCCGGTGACACGTATCAATTCGCCGATAAGATAATTGACCATTGCTCCCACCAGCAGCGTGGCGATGAACATGATGGCGCAGCCCGCGATGACGCGAGCCGAAGGTGTTTCGATATAACCGGCCAGATAAACGGCCAGGGATCCGCCGAACATCCAGGCGACGACTCCTGCAACGATCCAGGTCAGCAGCGACAATGCTTCTTTGACGAAGCCGCGGCTTAGACTGATCAATGCGGAGATGGCGATGATGGCTACGATCGCCCAATCAACCCAGGTAAATGGCACAGTGCAGCCTACAGACGGATAAGGCGGCGCATTTTAGCAGAGCGCTGGGCTATCGGTAAGCGGTGTTTGGCAGTCCATTGCAAATCAATGGGTTGTGGCAAGCCATGACCACCTCAAGCTAGGCAAAAACCAATGTGGGAGCGGGCTTGCCCGCGATAGCGGCGTGCCAGTCAACTAAACTATCGACTGGTCCACCGTCATCGCGGGCAAGCCCGCTCCCACACAAGCCTGCATACACATTTGGATGTTTCAGCCGCGCTCTGGCTGGAAGCGCACCACAAAGCCCTTCAGGTTCTGCTGGCGACCCAGCAAGTCCCGCAGGCGGTCAGCCTCGGCACGCTCGATCAGCGGACCGACAAATACCCGATTCTTGCCATTGGCAGTTCGGATATACGCGTTATAACCCTGGCTGCGCAGGGTTTTCTGCAAGGCTTCGGCGCTTTCGCGATTGGACAGGCTGGCGAGTTGCACCGACCAACTGATCGGCAGGCCATTCGGATCAATACGGCTTTGCCCCACATCAGGCTTGCCCGGGGCTGCGGGCTGCGGTGCGACCGGTTTCGGCGCAGGAGCAGGTGCAGCCGGCTTGGCGGCGACCACAGGCGCAGGAGCAGGGGCAGGTTTTACCACCGGCACACTCGGCTGGATCGGCGCCGAAGGTGCTTGCTGTTCGGCAATTTCCGCATCGGTCGGCACCGGTTCTTCCTCGGGCAGCGCCTGCGGCTCAGGCACCACTACCGGCTCGACCTGGACCTGCGGCATCACCGGCGCCTGGGGCGCCGCCGGTGCTTCGACCGTAACCTGGCGCTGCTCGTCCTGGCGAGAAAACAGCATCGGCAGGAAAATCACCGCCAATGCCACCAGCACCAGGGCTCCGACCATTCGCTGCTTGTATGCGCTATCCAGTAATGCCATGTGCAGCTTCCTCCGTGGAGCGCCGGGCCAACCACTCAAGCGCCTCGGCAACACAATAAAATGATCCGAACAACAGAATCTCGTCCTCGGCCGTTGCCACCGCGCATTGAGCCTCCAATGCAGCGGTTACGCTTGCATGGGACGTCACCGTCGCGCCAAGGTTCTGCAACACCGCCTGCACATCATCCGCCGTACGGGTGCGCGGCGTATCCAGCGGGGCGACGGCCCAGGACTGCACACTGCCCAGCAAAGGCGCGACCACACCGTCCAGATCCTTGTCCGCCAGCAGGCCGAACACCGCCAGACGCCGACCCGCCGGCGCCTGGAGCGACAAACGACGCGCCAGGTACTGCGCAGCATGGGGGTTATGCCCGACATCCAGCAACAGGTTCAAGCGCTTGCCTTGCCACTCGAACGAGCGACGATCCAGGCGCCCGACCACCTGCGTACGCTGCAAGGTATCGGCAATCTGCCCGGCATTCCACGGCAGATCCAGCAACAGGTAGGCCTGCAGGGCGAGCGCGGCGTTTTCCATGGGCAGGTTCAGCAGCGGCAGGTCGTGCAGCTCGACCCCCTGGCCCCGCGCATCGACACCGTGCCACGACCAGCGATCGCCTGCCACTTCCAGGCCGAAGTCCCGGCCCCGCAGGAAAAACGGGCAATCCAGCTCGCGCACCTTATCCAGCAAGGTATGGGGCGGGTCCACATCACCGCACAGCGCCGGCTTGCCCTGGCGGAAGATCCCGGCCTTTTCATAGGCCACGGATTCGCGGGTATCGCCCAGGTAGTCAGCATGATCCACACCAATGCTGGTCACCAACGCGAGGTCGGCATCCACCACATTGACGGTATCCAGACGACCGCCCAGACCGACTTCCAGCACCACCGCATCCAGTTGTTCACGCTCGAACAGCCAGAACGCGGCCAGGGTGCCCATCTCGAAATAGGTCAGGGAGGTTTCGCCACGTCCAGCATCCAGCGCCGCAAAGGCTTCGCATAACTGCTCGTCAGTGGCTTCGACGCCATTGAGCTGCACACGCTCGTTGTAACGCAGCAAGTGCGGCGAGCTGTAGACGCCCACCTTCAGGCCCTGGGCCTGCAGCAACGCGGCGACGAAAGCGCAGGTAGAACCCTTGCCGTTGGTGCCAGTGACCGTGATCACCCGTGGCGCCGGCCGCCCCAACCCAAGGCGGGCCGCTACCTGTTGCGAGCGCTCCAGCCCCATGTCGATGGCTGACGGATGCAACTGCTCGAGGTAGGCGAGCCATTCGCCCAGGGTTCGTTGGGTCATAGGTTTGCAGGCACCGGCGGCACAACGATGGGCTCGACCTTAGGCGCGACGTACACCGGGGTCGGCAAACCCATCATCTGTGCCAGCAGGTTGCCCAGGCGCGGACGCAGTTCGGAACGGGCAATGATCATGTCGATGGCGCCGTGCTCCAGCAGGAACTCGCTGCGCTGGAAGCCTTCCGGCAGTTTTTCACGTACGGTCTGCTCGATCACGCGTGGGCCGGCAAAGCCGATCAGCGCCTTGGGCTCGCCGACAATCACGTCGCCCAGCATCGCCAGGCTGGCGGAAACGCCGCCGTAGACCGGGTCGGTCAGGACCGAGATGAACGGGATGCCTTCTTCACGCAGACGCGCCAGTACCGCAGAGGTCTTGGCCATTTGCATCAGCGAGATCAGCGCTTCCTGCATCCGCGCACCACCGGAGGCGGCGAAGCAGATCATCGGGCAACGGTTTTCCAGGGCGTAGTTGGCGGCGCGTACAAAACGCTCACCGACAATGGCGCCCATCGAGCCACCCATGAAGGAGAACTCAAACGCCGACACCACCACCGGCATGCCCAGTAGCTTGCCGCTGACGGAGATCAGCGCATCTTTCTCGCCCGTCTGCTTTTGCGCAGCGGTCAGGCGGTCCTTGTACTTCTTGCCGTCGCGGAACTTGAGGCGGTCCACCGGTTCCAGGTCAGCGCCCAGCTCGGCACGGCCATCGGCGTCGAGGAAAATGTCGATACGGGCGCGGGCGCCGATACGCATGTGGTGATTGCACTTGGGGCAAACGTCCAGGGTCTTTTCCAGCTCCGGGCGGTACAACACCGCGTCGCAGGAGGGGCACTTGTGCCACAGACCTTCAGGGACCGAGCTTTTCTTCACCTCGGAACGCATGATCGAGGGGATCAGTTTGTCTACTAACCAGTTGCTCATGCTTTCTTTCTCCAGTACCGGTGGCTTGAACACAGCCCCGCGTATGCCCTTGAGCTAAATTCATTGATGTGGCGATAACAACTGCAGGACGGGGTCAGACGTTCGACCAGCCATTTCCTGCACCTGCCCTCAGCCTTCCAGACAACCCGCCAGTGCGTGGTTGCCACTTCATTGGCGCCGCCCGAGGGCAACGCCGGCCTGTTTTACACAGTGGTAGTTACTGACGGCGGCAGACTGCCAGCCGTCACATCGCGCCACTGCTGCTGCGCACTGCCTGCATGAATGCGTGAATCTTGCCAGAGTCCTTGATGCCCTTGGCCTGCTCCACCCCGCCACTGACGTCGACGGCATACGGGCGAACCTGGGCAATGGCCTGCGCCACATTGTCAGCGCACAAGCCACCCGCCAGGATGATCGGCTTGCTCAAGCCCTGGGGGATCAGCGACCAATCGAAGGCCTCGCCGGTACCGCCAGGAATGCCCTCGACATAGGCATCGAGCAAAATCCCGCTGGCCCCGGCGTAGGCGGCACAACTGGCGGCGATATCGTCCCCGGCCTTGACCCGCAGCGCCTTGATATACGGGCGATGGTAGCCGGCGCACTCCTCCGGGGTTTCGTCGCCATGGAACTGCAACAGGTCCAGGGGCACCGCATCCAGGGTTTCATTGAGCTCGCAGGCGCTGGCGTTGACGAACAGCCCCACAGTGGTCACGAACGGCGGCAAGCCGGCAATGATCGCCCGGGCCTGCTGCACCGTTACCGCCCGCGGGCTCTTGGCATAAAACACAAAGCCAATGGCGTCAGCCCCCGCCTCGACTGCCGCCAGCGCGTCTTCCATGCGGGTAATCCCGCAAATCTTGCTGCGAACGCCTGACATATCGTCGGAACCTCAGGGGGCTGTCCAGGAAAGTCCCGGATGGTAACAAATGCTTTTCCGGGCGTCAGCCGCCAAGTTCAGTGAAACCAGTGAGGAAGTGTGGCCCGATGAAACGCTGCGGCAGCTCGAACTCGTCGCGGTACTCCACCTCCACCAGGTACAGGCCGAACGGGTGCGCCGTGACCCCGCCGGTACGCCGCACCCGGCTCTCCAGCACCTCCCTGGCCCACTCCACCGGGCGCTCGCCGGTGCCGATGGTCATCAGCACCCCGGCGATATTGCGCACCATATGGTGCAGGAACGCCCCGGCGCGGATATCCAGGACAATCATCTTGCCGTGACGGGTCACCCGCAGGTGGTGGACTTCCTTGATCGGCGACTTGGCCTGGCACTGGCCGGCGCGAAAGGCGCTGAAATCGTGGATCCCCACCAGATGCTGGGCCGCTTCAGCCATGCGCTCGGCGTCCAGCGGACGGTGGTTCCAGGTGATTTCTTCGTTCAAGTGCGCCGGACGGATCTGATCGTTGTAGATCACATAGCGGTAACGCCGGGCAATCGCCTTGAACCGCGCATGGAAGTGCGCCGGCATAACCTTGGCCCAGCTGACACTGACATCGTGGGGCAGATTGATATTGGCGCCCATGACCCACGCCTTCATCGAACGCTCGGCCTGGGTGTCAAAATGCACCACTTGCCCGCAGGCATGTACGCCCGCGTCGGTGCGCCCGGCGCACATCAATGAAACCGGCGAGTCGGCGACCTTCGACAGGGCCTTCTCCAGGGTTTCCTGCACGGTCGGCACGCCAGAGGCCTGGCGCTGCCAGCCGCGATAGCGCGAGCCTTTGTATTCCACGCCCAGGGCGATTCTGAAAAAGCCGGCGGCCGCCATTTCGGCGGCCGCGTTATCTATATTTGCCAAGAGCTGAGAGCCTGATAGTTGCGCAAAGGCGGCCATTATAAAGTGCCAGGCCTGGGCCTGGGGCATTTTGTGGGCGCTGGCTTGCCTGCGATAGCCGCGCCTCGTTTTTACTGAGGGACCGAGTCGCCTCTATCGCGGGCAAGCCCGACTCCCCCATTTAAATGCAAAACGGCGACCCGAAGGCCGCCGCTGCGTTAATTGCCGGTAATCACACCAGGCGGCTGAGCATTTCCTTGGCTTCGCTACGCTGGCCGTCGTCACCCTCAGTGAGGACTTCGGCCAGGATGTCACGCGCACCGCCCTCATCGCCCATGTCGATGTAGGCCTGGGCCAGGTCGAGTTTGGTGGCGACTTCGTCGGTACCCGACAGGAAGTCGAATTCCGGCTCATCGTCGCCCTTTGCCGCATCTTCAGCGGTGAAGCTCGGTTCGATCGACGGGCTTTCCAGGCTCTGCGACAGACGTTCCAGCTCGGCGTTGACGTCGTCAAGCTCCGAGGCGAATGCGTCCGGCTTGCTCGATGATGCAGGCTCGTCGGCCAGGGACAGGTCGAAGTCTTCCGGCAGGTCAAAGTCATCCAGCGCAGCTGGCGTCAGGGTGGGCGGCTCGACCGGCGGCAGGTCCTTCATCTCTTCTTCCAGGCCCGAGAGGAAGTCATCGTCGGACTGGGAGGCTGGCGCATCCAGCTGCAAGTCGAGGTCAAAGTCGGACAGATCGTCAGGGCTGGCCTTGGCCTCGGTTTGCTGCTGCAGCACCGACTCAAAGCTCAGGTCATCGACCTCGGGCTCCGGCGCGACCACTGCCGGCGACGCGGCTTCCAGGTCATCCAGGCTCAGGTCGAAATCATTGTCGAAAGCGTCGGTTTCAGGCGCGGGAGCAGGCGCCGGCTCTTCCTGGAGCAGATCCTTGACGTACTGCGCATCAAGCGCGGCGGCGGCGACCGCAGCACTGACGCCCGCCGCGAGCACGGCCATGGCCGGGTAGCGATTTTTCAACAGCTCGACCTGGGCGTGGTTCTCGCCATTGGCGACCAACTGGCGCTCCTGGGTCACGAAACCGTCCTTGTCGCCCTGCTGGCCGTAGACTTCCAGGAGCTTGAGGCGCAGGTCACTGCGCGCGGGCTCCAGCTTGATCGCCTCTTCCAGCACGGCCGCCGCCTGGTTCAAGTGACCACGGTCCAGATGGGACTGGGCCTGGGCCAGGGCATCGGAGGAACCGGGTTCGATGATCAGTTTGCTTGGCGGCGCCATGCTGGTCGCCGGGGCAGGCACTGGCACTGGCACCGGCGCCACGGTAACCGGAGCTGGAGCTGGAGCTGGAGCTGGAGCTGGAGCCAGCTTGACGCTTGCCGCCGGGACTTCAAGGCCCTCGAAACTGTCCAGAGACAGGTCCTGCTCAATATTCGAGGAAAATTCCGGCTCTTCGGCCAGCGCCCGCGCCATGCGCAGGTGTTTTTCCTCTTCCAGGCGCGCATTGCGATGGCGCGCCCATAGCAGCAGGAGCAACAACACCAGGAGGCCGGCGGCACCACCGATCACCCCGAGGACGATAGGGTTGGTCAGCAGGTCATTGAACTTGCCTTCGGTGCTGGCCACTGGCGCGGGCTCAGCCGGGGTTTCCACTGGCGCGACCACCGGCGCTTCGGCAGCCGGAGCAGGGGCAGCAGGCGCGGTCGGCGCCGCAGCCAGTTCGGCAGGGATTACAGCCGGCTGCGCCGGGGCGCCGCCTTCAGCCTGCAACTTGGCCAGTTGGTTGTTTTTCAACTCAATCAGCCGCTGCAGCTTGTCCAACTGACTTTGCAGGTCAGTCATGCGGCTTTTCAGTTCTTCATTTTCGCGGCGGGTCGAATCCAGGCTTTCCTGGGTCACCGCCAGCTTGTTGTTCAAAGCCTTGCTATCACCCGCCGCGCCCTTGACGCCCGCCTTGGCGGCTTCGGCCGAGACCAGGCTCAGGTTGTCCTTCGCTGCCGTCTGCGACGGCGCTGCGCCGGCCTGGGTACGTTTGGTCGCATCCAGTTGCTGGCGCCCCGCTGCCTGATTGTTAGCGCCACGGCGCCCCTGGCGCCAGGCCGCATTCTGCGCGGTCACTTCGGCGATCGCCTCGGGCTGCGGCAGACTGGTGCTTTGTACCGGGTCCGGCATGCGCAATACCTGGCCGGTCTTCATACGGTTGATGTTGCCGTCGACAAAGGCTCCCGGGTTCAACGCCTGGATCGCCAGCATGGTCTGCTGGATCGAGCCGCCATTGCGATTTTTTGCGGCGATTTCCCACAGGGTGTCGCGAGAAGTCGTGGTGTATTCCGCCGCCTTGGTCACACTGGCAGCAGCAGGCGGGGCAAGACGGGGTGCCGGGGCGCTGGCCTCAGGGGCTTTTTGCTCGAACTTGGCCGGGTCCAGCAAGACGCTGTAGTCACGCATCAACCGACCATTCGGCCATTGCACCTGCAACAGGAAGCGTACATAGGAATCAGGCAATGGCTTGCTCGAGGTGACACGAACCACACTGCGACCGCTGGGGTTGAGCACCGGGGTAAAGGTCAGCTCATCGAGGAACGCCTGGCGATCGACCCCCGCATCCACAAAGGCCTGGGAAGACGCGAGGCTGGGCACGATATCGGAGGCTGTCAGCCCGCCCACGTCGAGCAGCTCGATCTCCACCGACAGAGGCTGGTTCAACTTCGACTTGAGGGTCATCTCCCCAAGTTGCAGCGCTTGCGCCATACCGGAGGACAGCGCCGAGGCGGCCGCTATTGCTAACACCAGTTTGCGAACTTGAACCATAGCCTCATCCTTTGTTTGAACACTCCTCGGCCGGCGAGAAGGTTGGGTACCGCTGCCATTCGGCATGGCGAGCCGATAGTTCACCGACGCGCAACTTTTCCTGCATGGGGCCAAGCATAGCGCTTGGCTAGAATCAATCTACAAATTGCCGCCAAGTATCTTTTACACAAGGTGTTTTATCAACAACTGTGCCAGTTGCACGGCGTTAAGCGCCGCGCCTTTGCGTACGTTATCTGACGTCAGCCACAAGTTTAGTTCCGCCGGGTCGTCGATGCCGGCACGCACCCGCCCCACGTAGACCACGTCCTGACCGACCGCATCCCCAACGGCTGTAGGGTAATCGCCCTCTTCCACCAGTTCGATGCCCGGCGCCGCTTCCAACGCGCGATTCACTGCGCCCAGGTCCACAGCGCCCGCCAGTTGCAGGGACACGCTCAGGCTATCGCCAAAAAACACCGGAGCTTGAACGCAGGTCGCGGAAATTTTCAGTAACGGTAGTTCAAGCAGGGCGCGCAGTTCGTGGACCAGGCGCTTTTCCAGGGCAGTGTGGCCCTGCGCATCCGGCGTGCCGACCTGGGCCAACAGGTTGAAAGCCATCTGCCGGTCAAAGAATTTGGGTTCCAGGGGCCGTACATTCAGCAGCTCGGCGGTTTGCCGGGCCAGTTCGCTGACGGCTTCACGGCCCTGGGCGGACACCGCCAGGTTAGCGGTGACGCTGACGCGCTGGATATCCAACAGCCCCCGCAGCGGCGCGAGGACCACTGCCAGATGGGTGGCGCAAGGGCTTGGGCTACCGAGCTGGAATGGCTTTTTCAAACCGTCCAGCATCTGGGCATTGGCTTCCGGCACCACCTGGGGCGCCTGTTCGGCCGGCAAGGCGCCGGACAGGTCGATCAACGAGCAACCCGCCGCAGTGGCGCGGGGGGCGAAACTCAAGGTGACCGCCGGGCCTGCGGCGAAGAAAGCCAGTTGCACCTTGCTGAAATCAAATTCATCGACTTCCCGCACCCGCACATTTTTGCCGCGAAACGGCACCGACGCGCCGGCCGACTCGCTACTGGCCAGCAGGTGCAAGGTGCCTACCGGGAAGTCCAGCTCTTCGAGGATCTGCACCAGGGTTTCGCCAACCGTACCGGTGGCGCCGATCACGGCGATATCAAAGGTCTGGGTCATGGAGGCTGCCTCGGGCATTGCGGGGGGAGCGGCACTTTACCGGGTGGTGGGGAGTGAGGCAATGATCGTTCCCATGCTCTGCGTGGGAACGCTGCCGTGGACGCTCCGCGTCCATTCCTGAGGCTGTGACGCGGAGCGTCAGGGGAGGCATTCCCACGCGGAGCGTGGGAACGATCAGGCATAAAAAACCCGCGCCTGTCACCAGAACGCGGGTTTCTTCAACACCACAAAGCGATCAACGCTCCAGCAGGATCCGCAACATCCGGCGCAGCGGCTCGGCCGCGCCCCACAGCAGCTGGTCACCTACAGTGAAGGCGCCCAGGTACTGGGTGCCCATGTTCAGCTTGCGCAGACGGCCCACCGGTACATTCAGGGTGCCTGTGACCTTGGTCGGGCTCAGCTCCTGCATGCTGATTTCGCGGCTGTTCGGCACCAGCTTGACCCACGGGTTGTGCTGGCTGATCAGCCCTTCGATGTCGGCGATCGGCACGTCTTTGTTGAGCTTGATGGTCAGCGCCTGGCTGTGGCAGCGCATGGCGCCGATCCGCACACAGATACCGTCCACCGGGATCGGGTTCTTGAAGCGCCCGAGGATCTTGTTGGTCTCGGCCTGGGCCTTCCACTCTTCGCGGCTCTGGCCGTTCGGCAGTTCCTTGTCGATCCACGGGATCAGGCTGCCGGCCAAGGGCACGCCGAAGTTCTCGGTCGGGTAGGCGTCGCTGCGCATGGCCTCGGCCACACGGCGGTCGATGTCGAGGATCGCGCTGGCCGGGTCGGCCAGTTGATCGGCGACGGCCGCGTGGGTCGCGCCCATCTGCTTGATCAGCTCACGCATGTTCTGCGCGCCGGCACCGGAGGCCGCCTGATAGGTCATGGCGCTCATCCACTCCACCAGCCCGGCTTCGAACAGGCCACCCAGGCCCATCAGCATCAGGCTGACGGTGCAGTTGCCGCCGACATAGTTCTTGGTGCCGGCGTCGAGCTGCTGGTCGATGACCTTGCGGTTGACCGGGTCGAGGATGATCACCGCGTCGTCCTGCATACGCAGGCTGGACGCGGCGTCGATCCAGTAGCCCTGCCAGCCGGCTTCGCGCAGCTTGGGGAAGACTTCACTGGTGTAGTCGCCACCCTGGCAGGTCAGAATGACGTCGAGGGTCTTCAGCTCTTCAATGTTGTAGGCGTCCTTGAGCGGGGCGATATCCTTGCCCACGGACGGCCCTTGGCCACCGACATTCGAAGTGGTGAAAAACACCGGCTCAATAAGATCGAAATCCTGCTCTTCCAGCATCCGCTGCATGAGCACGGAACCGACCATACCGCGCCAACCGATCAGACCTACACGTTTCATCGCAACTACACCTTGTTAAAAAGTGGGCCGCCTTGCAGCAACAACTGCAAGCGGGCCAGAGAGATTACAGATTCCGCAGCGCGGCGACTACTGCGTCGCCCATTTCCTGCGTCCCGACCTTGGTGCAACCCTGTGACCAGATGTCGCCGGTACGCAGGCCCTGGTCCAGCACCAGGCTCACCGCCTGCTCGATGGCATCCGCCGCTGCGCTCAGGTTGAAGCTGTAGCGCAACATCATCGACACCGACAAAATGGTCGCCAACGGGTTGGCAATGCCCTGGCCCGCGATGTCCGGCGCCGAACCGTGGCACGGCTCGTACATGCCCTTGTTGTTGGTGTCCAGGGACGCCGACGGCAGCATGCCGATGGAACCGGTGAGCATCGAAGCCTGGTCAGACAGGATGTCGCCAAACAGGTTGTCGGTGACGATCACGTCGAACTGCTTGGGCGCACGCACCAGTTGCATGGCGGCGTTATCCACATACATGTGGCTCAGCTCGACGTCCGGGTAATCCTTGGCCACTTCTTCGACGATTTCGCGCCACAGTTGGCTGGACGCCAGGACGTTGGCCTTGTCCACCGAGCAGACCTTCTTGCCACGCACACGGGCCATGTCGAAACCGACACGGGCGATGCGGCGGATTTCGCTCTCGCTGTACGGCAGGGTGTCGTAGGCCTGGCGCTCGCCATTCTCCAGCTCACGCACGCCCCGTGGCGAGCCGAAGTAGATGCCACCGGTCAGCTCACGCACGATCAGGATATCCAGGCCTGCCACCACTTCCGGCTTGAGGCTCGACGCGTCGGCCAGTTGCGGATAGAGGATCGCCGGGCGCAGGTTACCGAACAGGCCCAGTTGCGCACGGATCTTCAGCAGGCCGCGTTCTGGGCGGATGTCGCGTTCGATCTTGTCCCATTTCGGCCCGCCCACGGCGCCGAGCAGCACGGCGTCGGCAGCACGGGCGCGGTCGAGGGTTTCATCGGCCAGGGGCACGCCGTGCTTGTCGATGGCGGCGCCGCCGATCACGTCGTGGCTCAATTCAAAGCCCAGGCTGTACTTGCTGTTGGCCAATTCCAGGACCTTGACCGCTTCGGCCATGATTTCCGGGCCAATACCGTCGCCAGGGAGAATCAGAATCTGCTTGCTCATGAGTTCCTCATTTCATCAAGCGACCCGCCCGTGGGCAGGTCGGGAAAAATTAATCAGCGCTCAGCGAACACCACCAGCACGTCGGTGCTGAAGGTGCCGTCGGCTTGAATTTCATAGTAATCGCGCACTTCCTGGCCCATCGCCTGCTGCAACGCCAGGATTGCTGCGCGCAATACGGGCGGGGTGCGCATGCGTTCGACCCACGAGGTGTATTCCAGGCGCAGGCGCTGGCGACTGCTGTTGCGCACATGCAGGCCGGCTTCGTTGAGCTGGCGCATCCACTCGCCGGCGCAATAATCGCGCACATGGCTGGTGTCGCGCAGCACTTCGACGGTTTGCAGGTAAGTGTCCAACAGCGGGCTGCCCGGTGACAAGACATCGACAAACGCCGCCACGCCGCCCGGCTTGAGCACCCGGCGCACTTCGCGCAGGGCCAGGCCGAGGTCGCTCCAGTGATGGGCCGAGTAGCGGCTGAACACGAAGTCGAACTCGCCATCGGCGAATGGCAGGCGCTCGGCGGTGCCATGCAGGGTGCGGATGTTGTCCAGGCCGCGCTCCACTGCCGCCGCGGCGACCACGTCGAGCATCTGCTGGGACAGGTCGTAGGCCACCACTTCCTTGACCAGCGGTGCTACATGGAAACTCACGTGACCGGCGCCACAGCCCAGGTCCAGCAGGCGTGCCGCGCCCTGCCCGGCCAGTTCGGCCTGCAGCAGTGCGAACTCGGTGCCCTGGGCGTGCACGGCACTGCTCAGGTAGGCCGAGGCCTGTTCGCCGAATTGCTTTTGCACGACTTGGGTGTGGGCGGTGCTGGTCATGGTGATGTTCCTGGCTTTTGTGGTGTTCATACAGGCCCTTTCGCGAGCAAGCCCGCTCCCACATTTGAGCGCATTTCAACTGAAGGAACTCGGTCGAATGTGGGAGCGGGCTTGCTCGCCAAGGGGCCAGTCCAGCCTACATAGAATTACGCATCACGAAACAACCAAGGCTGGCTGGCCCGGTGCTTGGCTTCAAACGCGGCAATCGCCTCGCCGTCCTGCAAGGTCAGGCCGATATCGTCCAGGCCATTGATCAGGCAGTGTTTGCGGAAGGCATCCACTTCAAAGTGGTACACCTTGCCATCCGGACGGGTCACGGTCTGTGCGGCGAGGTCGACGGTCAACTGGTAGCCGACATTGGCTTCCACTTGCTGGAACAACTCGTCCACTTCGGCATCGCTCAAGATGATCGGCAGCAAGCCGTTCTTGAAGCTGTTGTTGAAGAAGATGTCGGCGTAGCTCGGCGCGATAATGCTGCGAAAGCCATATTCTTCCAGGGCCCACGGCGCGTGTTCACGGCTGGAGCCGCAACCGAAGTTTTCCCGGGCCAACAACACGCTGGCGCCCTGATAGCGCTCGGCGTTGAGCACAAAATCCTTGTTCAACGGGCGCTTGGAGTTGTCCTGGTAGGCGTAGCCCACGTCCAGGTAGCGCCACTCATCGAACAGGTTCGGGCCGAAACCGGTGCGCTTGATCGACTTCAAGAACTGCTTGGGGATGATCTGGTCGGTGTCCACGTTGGCACGGTCCAACGGCGCGACAAGACCGGTGTGTTGGGTAAAAGCTCTCATCGGGTATTCCTCAGATCAATTCGCGAACGTCGATGAAACGACCGTTGACGGCAGCGGCGGCGGCCATGGCCGGGCTGACCAGGTGGGTACGGCCACCGGCGCCCTGACGCCCTTCGAAGTTACGGTTGGAGGTGGACGCGCAATGCTCCCCCGACTCCAAACGGTCCGGGTTCATCGCCAGGCACATCGAGCAGCCCGGCTCACGCCATTCAAAACCGGCTTCGAGGAAGATCTTGTCCAGCCCTTCGGCCTCAGCCTGGGCCTTCACCAGGCCCGAACCTGGCACCACAATGGCTTGCTTGATGGTCGAGGCCACTTTGCGGCCCTTGGCGATCACCGCCGCGGCGCGCAAGTCTTCGATCCGCGAGTTGGTGCAGGAACCGATAAACACGCGGTCCAACTGGATGTCGGTGATCGCCTGGTTGGCTTTCAAGCCCATGTACTTCAAGGCGCGCTCGATGGAGCCGCGCTTGACCAGATCGGCTTCCTGGGCCGGGTCCGGCACGTTCTGATCAACGGCCAGGACCATTTCCGGCGAGGTGCCCCAGCTGACCTGTGGCTTGATCTGGGCCGCGTCGAGCTCGACCACGGTATCGAACACCGCGTCGGCGTCGGACACCAGGTCTTTCCAGGCCTCGACGGCAGCCTCCCACTCGGCGCCAGCCGGTGCGAAAGGTCGGCCTTTGACGTATTCCACGGTTTTTTCATCCGCCGCGACCATGCCCACCCGGGCACCGGCTTCGATGGACATGTTGCAGATGGTCATGCGGCCTTCGATGGACAGGTCGCGAATCGCGCTGCCGGCAAACTCGATGGCATGCCCATTACCGCCAGCGGTACCGATCTTGCCGATCACGGCCAGCACGATGTCCTTGGCGGTCACACCGAACGGCAACTTGCCTTCGACGCGCACCAGCATGTTCTTCATTTTTTTGGCGACCAGGCACTGGGTCGCGAACACATGTTCCACCTCGGAGGTGCCAATGCCGTGGGCCAGGGCGCCGAATGCACCGTGGGTCGAGGTGTGGGAGTCGCCGCAGACCACGGTCATGCCCGGCAAGGTCGCGCCCTGCTCCGGGCCGATCACGTGGACGATGCCCTGGCGCACGTCGTTCATCTTGAATTCGGTGATGCCGTACTCGTCGCAATAGTCGTCGAGAGTCTGGACCTGCAAACGCGAGACCTGGTCGGCAATGGCTTCGATGCCGCCCTTGCGCTCCGGGGTGGTTGGCACGTTGTGGTCCGGGGTGGCGATGATCGAGTCGACGCGCCAAGGCTTGCGCCCGGCCAGTCGCAGGCCTTCGAACGCTTGGGGCGAGGTCACTTCGTGGATGATGTGACGGTCGATGTAGATCAGCGACGACCCATCATCGCGCCGTTTCACTTCATGGGAATCCCAGAGTTTGTCGTAAAGCGTTTTGCCGGCCATCAGTCGGTCCTCATCAGCGTCTTTCTATGCCCTGGGCGTTGAACGATTCAATAACCCTTTGGCTTGTGAGGCTGATGCTATGGCGTTACATTAAATAACTCAAATTCATATTTTTTATGCTTTGGATAACCGACTGGAATACCACTATGGACCTGGCCAACCTCAATGCCTTTATTGCCATCGCCGAAACCGGCAGCTTCTCCGGGGCCGGAGAGCGCCTGCACCTGACGCAACCGGCGATCAGCAAGCGCATTGCCGGCCTTGAGCAGCAATTGAAGGTGCGCTTGTTCGATCGGCTGGGCCGTGAGGTCGGCCTGACAGAGGCCGGACGCGCCCTGCTGCCCCGTGCCTATCAGATCCTCAATGTGCTGGATGACACTCGCCGCGCCCTGACCAACCTGACCGGCGAAGTCAGCGGGCGCCTGACTCTGGCGACCAGCCATCACATCGGCCTGCACCGCCTGCCCCCGGTATTGCGCACTTTTACCCGGGAATACCCGAATGTGGCCCTGGATATTCAGTTCCTGGACTCGGAAGTGGCCTACGAGGAAATCCTCCACGGCCGCGCCGAAGTGGCGGTCATCACCCTGGCCCCGGAGCCCCACAGCCTGGTGCGGGCCACCCCGGTGTGGGACGACCCCCTGGATTTCGTGGTGGCGCCCGAACACAGCCTGGCCAGTAACGGCACCATCAGCCTGACCGACATTGCCCGGCACCCAGCGGTATTCCCCGGCGGCAACACCTTTACCCACCATATCGTGCACCGCCTGTTCGAGGCCCAGGGCCTGACGCCGAACATCGCCATGAGCACTAACTACCTGGAAACCATCAAGATGATGGTCTCCATCGGCCTGGCCTGGAGTGTGTTGCCGCGCACCATGCTTGATGATCAAGTGGCCAGTATCGCTTTACCGGGCATACAGCTCAGTCGCCAGCTAGGCTATATCGTGCACACCGAAAGGACGCTGTCGAACGCTGCGCGGGCTTTCATGAGCCTATTGGATGCACAGGTTGATCCGGCCGCGACGCCGGCATGAGGCCGTGCGGCCTGTAGACCCTGTTCCCGCGCCGAATGCCCATCGAGCCAAGGCCCCTTGATAATGCCCAACCCCGTCGATCCCGTGCCGCCGCTGCCCCGCATCCACGCCCTGGACCCCCAGCTGGCGGAACAAAGCTGGGACAACGCCCCACAGCTGTTGGCGGCGCTCAATGCCGCACGGCTCGGTGCCTGGAGCTGGGATATCGACAGCGGGCGGATCAGTTGGTCGCGCGGCACCCAGGCGCTGTTCGGTTTCGACCCCCGGCAGCCGTTGCCCAAGGACCTGGACTACCTCGACTTGCTGGCCGCCGAAGACCGCGGCCGCGTGATCCGCGCGTTTCACGCGGTCCTGGCCGGCGCGCCCTTCGAGCAAGCCATGCATCACCGCATCCAGTGGCCGGACGGCAGCCTGCACTGGCTGGAAATCAACGGCAGCCTGCAGCCGGATGCTTCGGGGCGCCGCCGGATGATCGGGGTGATCCGTGAAACCACCCAGCAGCGCGAGCGCGAACATGCCCTGGGCCACTCGGAAAAACGCTTCGCCACGCTGTTCCACCTGTGCCCGAACATGGTCCTGCTGACCCGCCAGGAAGACGGCCTGATCAGCGAGGCCAACCAGTATTTCGAAAGCCTGTTCGGCTGGCCGGTCAACGATGCCATTGGTCGCACCACCCTCGACCTGGGGCTGTGGGTCCACCCCGAGCAACGGGCCCTGTTGGTCAGGGCGACCCAGCGCAAAGGCGAACCGATCACCATGGAGGTGCAATTTCGCGCCAGCAATGGGCAAATCCATGACGGTACCCTCAGCGCGCAAAAGGTCGAACTCGACGGCCAGGCCTACCTCATCAGCACCTTCCTCGACACCACCGAGCGCAAGAACGCCGAGCAGGCCCTCAAGGACAGTCAGGAGCGCCTGGACCTGGCCCTGGACTCGGCCCAACTGGGCACCTGGGACTGGCATATCCCCAGCGGCATGCTTTATGGCTCGGCGCGGGCCGCACAGTTGCACGGCCTGGATCCGCACCCGTTCCATGAGTCCTTCGATGCTTTTTTTGAAGGCATGCCCGATGAAGAGCGCGCCAGCATGCGCGATGCCTATCGCACCCTGCGTGAAGGGCCGGCCGGCAACTACCAGTTGACCTACCGCGTGCAACTGGGAGACGGCAGCTCGCGCTACCTGGAAAGCCGCGCCCGCCTGTATCGCGACGCCCAGGGCGCACCGCTGCGCATGGCGGGCACCTTGCTGGATATCACCGACCAGGTCGAACGTGAACAGCGCCTGAGCGCCTCCGAAGAAAAGTTCGCCAGCCTGTTCCTCGCCAGCCCCGACCCGATTTGCGTGACCACCCTGGCCAGCGGCGAATTCGTTGAAATCAACCCCAGCTTTACCCAGACCTTTGGCTGGAGCGCCGCCGAAGTCATCAACCACACCGCCGAGCAGATCGGCTTGTGGGATGAGCCGACCCAACGCCTGCAGCGCATCGAGCAAGTGATTCGCGAACAGGCGCTAAACAATGTGGCCATCATCGTCCATCACAAAAATGGCCAGCGCCTGACCTGCATGATTTCCAGCCGGTTGATCAAGGTCGGCCACCAGCGCTGCGTGGTCACCACCCTGCGCGATATCACCCAGCAACAGCGCTCGGAAGCGGCGCTCAAGGCCAGCGAAGAAAAGTTCGCCAAGGCCTTCCATTCCAGCCCCGACGCCGTGTCCATTACCGAGCGCGACACTGGGCGCTACGTGGAGGTCAATGACGGTTTCTGCCGCCTGACCGGCTACCGCGCCGAGGAAGCGATCGGCCTGACCCTCTACCAGATCGGTATCTGGGCCGACGAAAACCAGCGCACCACGCTATTGGCCGAATTACAGGTCAAAGGCCGCATCCATCACATGGACATGCTCTGGCACAACAAACGCGGCGAGTTGCTGGCGGTGGAGGTGTCGGTCGAGCCGATTACCCTCAATGAAACGCCGTGCCTGCTGCTGACCGCACGGGATGTGAGCCTGCTGAAAAGTGCGCAGGCGCAGATCCGTCACCTGGCTTATCACGACCCCCTGACCAACCTGCCCAACCGCGCCCTGCTGATGGACCGCCTGAGCCAGCAGATCGCCTTGCTCAAACGCCACAACCTGCGGGGCGCGCTGCTGTTTCTGGACCTGGATCACTTCAAGCACATCAACGATTCCCTCGGCCACCCGGTGGGCGACACCGTGCTGAAAATCGTCACCGCACGCCTGGAAGCCAGCGTGCGCATGGAGGACACGGTGGCGCGCCTGGGCGGCGATGAATTCGTGGTGCTGCTCAGCGGCCTGGAGGGTTCACGAATTGAGGTCAGTAAACAGGTGCAATTGCTGTCCAACACCCTGCGCGAGTTGCTGTCCGAGCCGATGTTTCTCGATGGTCAGCGCTTGCAGGTCACCCCCAGTATCGGCGTGGCGCTAATCCCCGATCACGGCTCGACGCCGGCGGACCTGCTCAAGCGCGCGGATATCGCCCTGTATCGGGCCAAGGACTCGGGGCGCAACACCACGCAGATGTTCCATAACAGCATGCAACGCACTGCCAGCGAGCGCCTGCGCATGGAGACGGATCTGCGCCTGGCGTTATCACGGGGCGAGTTCAGCGTGCATTACCAGCCCCAGGTGGATGCCCGGGACAATCGCATTGTCGGCGCCGAGGCCCTGGTGCGCTGGCAGCATCCGCAACTGGGCGCACAGTCACCCACAGAGTTCATCAAGGTTCTGGAGGACAGCGGACTGATCCTTGAGGTCGGCACCTGGATCCTCGACGAAGCCTGCGCCGCGTTTGCCCGCCTGATCGCCGAAGGCCTGGTGGAGCCGGAAGGCTTCAGCCTGTGCGTGAATATCAGCCCCCGGCAGTTTCGCCAGAACGACTTTGTCGAACGGGTGGAGCGTAGCCTGACGCAGCATCACTTGCCGTTCAGCTTGCTGAAACTGGAAATCACCGAAGGCATTGTGATTCAAAATCTGGATGACACCATCAGCAAAATGCGCCGCCTGAAAAAGCTCGGGGTCAGCTTTGCCATGGACGATTTCGGCACCGGTTATTCATCCTTGACCTACCTCAAGCGCCTGCCGGTCGATGCGTTGAAAATCGATCAGTCATTTGTGCGCGACGCCACCCACGACCCCAACGACGCCGAGATCATCCGCGCGATCGTGGCCATGGCGCGCAGCCTGAACCTGGAAGTGATTGCCGAAGGTGTGGAAACCCCTGAGCAACTGGCGTTCCTGCAAGGCCTGGGCTGCCATTTGTATCAAGGCTATTTGCACAGCCGGCCATTGCCCCTGGAGGCATTTACGCTGCTATTGAGGTAAGCGCAGGGAGAGTGCCAAATACCCTCAGCCCTGCATTTGCCTTACACCAACTTCAACGCACGCAGGAAGTAGTCCTGCCATTGCGATTGGACCAGGTTGCACTTTTGCCCATACATATCCAGCATCCCGCCAACGACCACCACCGAGTGGTGGGAGTTGGCCAGGGTGCCAATCGCCCCATTTATCAGTTCTTTTACCGTGCTTTCACGGACATAGGCCGACAGCCCAAGCCTGCGCAGCGCCGCTCCCGGATACTCACCGTCGTTCAGGGTTTCCATGGCCATCTCAAAACTCTGACGAGCACGGCCGTCGTTGTTCTCCCACTGCGCGCGCTTGGCACTCGCGGCGTACAAGAAATTGGCATCGGCCAGCAATGACGGATTGGTGCCCTTCAAGTTGGAGGCTGCCTGGGCCTTTCTCAGCTCATCATGGGTCAGGGTCAACTTATAAGAATCTCTCATGACCACTTCATAGCCTTCAGCGGTGACCGTGACCTTTTTAAAGATGTCTTGCGGGCGTTGCCCAAACCTCATCATCGCCGCCTTGATCGCTGATACGGTGACACAGTTGCCTTCTACCCCTTGATAAAAGCCACTCCAGATATCAGCGGGGGGGACACCCACGGGCGCACGGGATAACTTCAGCGCACCTGTCTCGAGACTTGCGGGCGATGCCTCCGGCGCCTGCGTGTCATTGAACAACATATACCCGTAACTTCGATCAACTCTTTGCTTGTGTCCGTAGTTATGCTGGGTGTTATCCATGACAAAGGCCGAGCCAAAATTATGTGTCTCCACCACACCCAACGCGCCGCTGGTGGCCATATCCGTAGTGGGCACAAACTGGGCAAAACCAATCATTCCCATGCCCCGCAGGCAGTTCTGCGTGGTTTCGCCTTCAAGGCTCTTGCGTAAGGCCTGCTCGAAACTGCCATATTCCCCGGTTTGTTGTTTACGCTTGGCAAACGCCGCCAGCACAACATTGGCATCGGCAATGGCCGAACTGTCATTGCCAGCAAATCGCGATGCCTTCGCCGTCAGTTTTAGTTCCTCTTTGGAAATATGCACCTTAAATTCATCTTTCATCGTAATATCATAACCATCCCCCGCCACTTTTACTTCTTCAAACATATCTTGTGGGCTTTGACCAAACGTCATCATCATCATTTTAATAACCGCCGCATGGGTGCTGCTATCAAAGCACTCACCAAAACCGCGCGGGGTGGCGGTAAAAGCATTCAAGATATCATCGGGTTTCTTGCCATGTTTTATCGACAACTCACCTGAGGAAAAACTATTGGCCGGCTCAAGAGCCGCCTTATAACCATCAGCAATTAACGGATTAAACATACTTACATTCATGACACCCCCTACCCACAACAATATTAAAGACACGACAAAAACGCATTGTTAAAAAACAACAAATGCCAGACATTGAAAAGCCAGAAAAATGAACAACAAAAACCTGCGCAGGATAACTACAGCGACTCTTATTTTTAAAGCTTACTCAACAGACCCTCTACAACTTTACTCAACCGATTAAAGCCACTGCATCCCCGTACGTTGGCGCCCTGCCTTTTCGGCCCCACAACTCCTCCCGACCATCAATCACTGCAACCGAATGCATGGCCCGATTGACCATCCCTACCTGCCCCCGGGCCAGGGCGCTTACAGGGACACGTTTCATATAATGTATTAAGCCCAGCCGCTGAAAACCTTCACCGGGACCATTTTCATCTTCGCCATTATTGAGACTGCGTATTGCCGCGCTAAAACTTCTCGCAGCCCTGCCATCGTTATTATCCAAATGCGCACGCTTGACACTGCAAGCAAACATAAACTCAGCATCCTTGAGTGCGCCTTTGTCTCGTCCAAAAAACCGTGCCCCTGCAGCCGCCTGCTTCAACTCCTGGTGGCTCACGGTCAAGTAATAGCCATCACGCATCGTGACCTCATAGCCCTGGGCGGTTTTACGGACGCGTTTATAAACATCGGTAGGGCTTTGCCCAAACTTATGCATGGCTGCCTTGATCGCCGAAACAGTCACGCAATTGCCATCGGGCCCTTGGCGGAAACCGCCCCAGATATCGTCACACTTGGCCCCATTGCGCTTACTCGATAGGTCAGGAAGAGGTGTAGGTGCCGTCTCCGGTTCTGGCACTACCGGTGTTGGCTTAACCTCCGGCCTGACCGGCTCGGGAACAACCTTGACGATGTCTTGTTCGTTACGGCCTGACAGCAATGCTGAAAGCTGGCTCAAGAAAGCGCTGAACATCGAAATAATGGCCTGCAAGTCCGCCGCAGGCTTCTTCACCTCACCCGTCGCCCGCTTGAAGTGGTTATTTACCGAGTGCTGACGGGAAGCCGTGCTGCCCCCCAAACGCTGTATCGAGGGCCTCTGGGTGGCGCCATGAAACGCCTCCCCCTGCCGTCCCGAACAATCACACATGAGGTGTACAGCGCTGTTAACGTTTAACACGGACATGATTCTGACCCCCATTAAGTGCCCCTCCGGCCGGTCACTGACCGGAGAAGCAACTGGTTGAATTTAAAGGTTTACAGGCTCTGAAGAGGTACTAGGGCCGACGAGAGAAGGCCGTAGCCCAACCCATTTCATCTGGACCGCAGTCTGGGCCCGGGGAGGTCAGGTCAGTCCCTGGCAGCGGCTTGTCCGGCTGTACTGCTGGGGTTGGCAGTGGCAAGGCATCAGGTTCTACACGGGCGTCGGTCTGGGGTACTACCACTCTGGGTTCCGGGCCAGACTTCACGCGACTATCGACCACTGGCGGCGCCGGTTGGGGGACCACGCCGGGTTTCACGCGACTGCTGATCATGGGCACGGGCCGCTGGGGCTCCAACTCGGGTGTCACATTCGTCGTGATCACGGGTACCAGCGACGCAGGTACCGAACCAGGCTTCGTACGAACGTCAATCGCCGAATGAGCGTCCGCCGGGCAATGGCAGTTGTTGATATTAACGTTCACCCGCACCACTGAGTCGGAGGACACTTTGGAGTCTGTATCTGGAACCCGGGGCAAGACCTTGATATCCGGCGACACTGCGGGTTGCTTGCCCGGGATTAAGGGCTTGCTCTCGGCCTGCTTGTCCGCCTCGACCAGCACTTTGGCGTCCTTGCCCGGAACAGCCGGCTGGCTTTCGGCTTGCGGCTTCTTCTCGGCCGGTTTGTCCGTCTCGAGCGGCACTTTGGTGTCCTTGCCCGGAACCGCCGGCTGGCTCTCGGCTTGCGGCTTCTTCTCGACCGGTTTGTCCGTCTCGAGCGGCACTTTGGTGTCCTTGCCCGGAACCGCCGGCTGGCTCTCGGCTTGCGGCTTCTTCTCGGCCGGTTTGTCCCTATCGAGCTGGTTTTTTAAGTCTTCGCCTGAAATTACCGGCTTACCCGCGTCAATCGGTGCTTTCAATTCCTTGCCTGGGAGGGCCGGGTTATCCCCATGCTGGGATTTCACTTCAGTCGGCTTGTCCATTGTCGGCAAAACGTCAGGAGAGTGTTTTTTGCCAGACAGCACATCTCGCATCGCCTTAAAGAGAAGTTCAAACATATCAAGCAATTTTGAAAGTGCGTCGGTACTGACGACTGTACTTTCCCGCCCATTCGCAACGGTACGGTTATAATCTGGCAAAACACTCGGCTTAGCCCCCAGCGGCTTACTTGCGTCAACACTTCCAACCTGAGCAGCTACCGGCGCGGCCCGATCAAGCTGATGATTACCGACATTAACGCTCGGAGGATTATTAACAGATAGATAAGACATTAGTCATCCCTCTTTTCAGAAAAGCACCAGGGCATTCAAATACCCATAACGAACACGATTTACTGATGACTTGAAACGGTAGCAACCGAATCAAAGTCCATGATTTCGTGGAGCAAAAAGCGTTCGGGTTCCAGAAATCCCTGAAAACATAAGGACACTAATAGAGAACTTCAGACTTTTACCTATGGACTTCTGCAGAAAATCAGCTTCCCAGCGCTTTTCCTGGGGAAAACAACGTCATACCCGTTAATAAACTGCCTCGATGAAAAAAAACGTCATGATTCCTCAATCTTTCACAGGACGGCCCGTGATATTTCCCGCGCGAAAAATACAGTGGTCACGCACAGTAAAACCAAAAAACACAATCCGCTTTACACCTTCCAAACTTGGGCAAAACTAAAAACAAGTTACACACACTCACTAGTACAAAAAACCAATCGGCACTTTTCAACTAAACAACAACCGTAGCGCTACTGGTTAAATCACTTACTCCCGCCCTTAGCGCCTTAAACAAAAAAAGGGCGCCAGAGGCGCCCTTTCTTGAAGAGATGAAAAACTTAAAAATATAGACTCAGTGTTGCAGGGCCGGCTTCTGCCCCCCATTGATCGGGATGCGCTTGGCCTTTGCCTCTTCCGGCACTACTCGCAGCAGGTCAATGCTCAACAATCCATTGCTCAGGTCTGCGGCCTTGATCTCAATATGGTCCGCCAAGCGGAACGACAACTTGAAGGCGCGCTGGGCAATGCCTTGATGTAGATAGGTGACGTTCTCGGCCTTGGTGTCACGCTTGCCACCACTGACGGTCAAGACGCCTTTCTCTACCTGCAACTCCAAATCGTCTTCCTGGAAACCGGCCGCCGCGATCACGATGCGGTATTGGTCTTCAGCGTGTTTCTCGACGTTATAGGGTGGGTAGCTGCTGCCCGGCTCGTTGCGCAGCGCGGTTTCGAACAGGTCGTTGAAACGGTCGAAACCCACGGAAGAGCGGAACAGCGGTGCCAGGGAAAATGCGGTACTCATGGTCAAATCTCCTGAAATAATCAGCAAGGTTCTTTATCTCCACGACCCGAATTCGGCATCGTGTAATCCCTAGATAAGGACCGCCAAGTACATTTCAAGAGAGGCCGTAAGAAAATTTTCAGACCCCTTGGGGGTGAGGCATTCCGAGCAAACGGCTGACCTGCTGAAGGTCGGTTTCCCGGCGCAGCGCGGTAAACAGCTCTACAGCTTGCGGGTAGTTGCGCGTCAGCATCGCCAGCCACTGCTTCAGACGACCTGGTGCCTGGCGCTCAGTCAGTTGCGCTACAGACTGCGTCCAGAACTCCCGAAGCATGGGCTGCATCTCCTCCCAACTCATCTCCACCACGTCTTCACCGGCACGTGCGGCGGCGATTTGCCGGGCCAGGTCGGGACGCGCCACCAGGCCGCGACCGAGCATGATGTCCTCGACACCGCTGATCTCGCGGCAGCGTCGCCAGTCTTCGACACTCCAGATATCACCGTTGGCGAACACCGGCACCTTGACCACGTCCTGCACACGCGGGATCCACTCCCAATGGGCTGGCGGCTTGTAGCCATCGGCCTTGGTCCGCGCATGCACCACGATATGTGCCGCACCACCTTCCGCCAGAGCAGTGGCACACACCAGCGCACCGTCCGGACTGTCGAAGCCCAGGCGCATCTTGGCGGTCACCGGGATATGCGCCGGCACCGCACGACGTACGTGCTCGACGATCTGGTTGAGCAGTTCCGGTTCCTTGAGCAGCACCGCGCCGCCGCGGGACTTGTTGACCGTCTTGGCCGGGCAGCCAAAGTTCAGGTCGATCACCTCAGACCCCAACTCACAGGCCAGCGCGGCGTTTTCCGCCAGGCACACGGGATCAGAGCCCAGCAACTGCACACGCAAAGGCACGCCCGCAGCGGTTTTGGCACCGTGCAGCAGTTCAGGAGCAAGCTTGTGGAAATAGGCTGGGGTCAGCAGGCGGTCGTTGACCCGGATAAATTCGGTCACGCACCAATCAATACCGCCCACCTGGGTCAGCACGTCCCGCAGGATGTTGTCGACCAACCCCTCCATGGGCGCCAAGGCAATTTGCATGGAAAACACTCAACGAAAAACGTGGCGCAGTTTACTGGGTTTCCCACAGCAACCGTTAACCCCCTTGTCAGATGTGGATCGCCACGCCATAGCCTTCGATAAACTCCGCCGGCATGCGCTTGGGCTTGCCGCTGGAGAGTTCGATACAGACAAAGGTGGTTTGCGCACGCAACAAGGTGGCGCCATCACTGGGGCGCATCAGTTGGAAGCGCCGGGTCATCTTCAGGCGCTGGTCCCAATCGACGATCCAGGTCGCCAGTTGCAACTCATCGCCTTCGTAGCCGGCTGCCAGATAGTCGATTTCATGGCGCACCACCGCCATGGCCCGATCCAGGCGCCGGTACTCGGCAAGATCCAGGCCCAGACGCTGGGAGTGGCGCCAGGCGCAACGCTCCAACCAGGAGACGTAAACGGCATTATTGGCATGCCCCAGGCCGTCGATGTCCTCAGCGGCCACCTGCAGATCAATGATAAACGGCTTTGCCAAGTCCCAGCCCATGCCCAGCTCCCGGTCGATTAATGTCGGCGGGCAGCAGTGTAACCCATCGCTTGGCTCAAGCGGTTTGCCGCGCCGGTTCACGGCAGCCGGCCAGCAGCGCCAGCACGCCTTCGACCACTCGCGGGTCGGCCAGGACCTTCTGATGCCCGCCTTGCTCCAGGCGCAACAGGCGGCTGTCGAACCAGGCCTCGTGGATCATCTGTGAGGCCTTGACCGGGACGAAGGTGTCGTCTTCGGCATGCACGATCAGCCCTGGGATATTCATTTGATAGTGGGCCACATCCAGGTGTTTGAGCGGGATGCCCAGGGCGTACTCGACCTCCTGGATAAACGCTGCACGCGCCCGCTCCGGCATGCCGACCACCGAGGCAAAGCCGCGCAATACATCGAGCAAACGGGAAGGGGCCGCAATGCTCACCAACGCATTGGTGCGCAGGCCCAATTGGATGGCCAGCATCGCACTGGCGCCACCCATGGAGTGACCGACCACCGCGTGCAGCGGCGGTAACTCAGCGGCCGCTTCCAGCATCGCCCGGGCAAACAGCACCACGTGGGCCTCACGGCCTGGCGAGCGACCATGGGCCGGGCCGTCGAGGGCAATCACCGAATAACCGGCGCCCACCAATGCGTCGATCAAGCTGGCGAACTGGGTTGGGCGCCCTTCCCAGCCGTGCATCATCAGCACCGCCGGGCCCTGACCCCAACGCAGCGCCGACAGGCCAAAACGCAAGGTGATGCGCTCGGCCTGCGCCAGCAGCGGCAATTCCCACGCACGGGGCGGCAGATCCCGAGGCGTCATGAAGGCGCGACGCATCTGGTTGGCGATGGTTTGCGGCGCCAGCCTGCCCACGGTGCCGTTGACACGGCGAATCCAGTTCAAGGTGCTCATCCCTTCACTCCCCAGGCTCACAAGCCTTGTTCAGCGCACTGCCGACTTGGAGGCGCGCAATACACGATCCGACAAATCGCCCGGCCCCAGGGCCCGGGCCAATGCCAGGCCGCCAATCATCAAGGCCATGTCGGCCAGGGCTTTGTCGGTGTCTTCCGGGCTGGCAGCCAGTTGCGCAGCCATCAGCTCGACGTGCTGGCTCAGCACATCGCGAAACTCATCCGGCAAGCGGCTCATCTCGCCCACCGTGGCCGGGATCGGGCAGGCCTGGGCGGTAGAATCACGGTGCTTGCGCGACAGGTAGAACGCCGCCACCAGGGCGCGGCGCTCTTCGCCTGTCAGGCTGGGGTCCATATCTTCGATAGACGCCCGGCGCCGCGCCAGCAGTTGCTCGAACGCCTCCAGCATCAAGGCGTCCTTGCTTTCAAAGTGGGCGTAGAAGCCGCCAACGGTCAGGCCCGCGGCCCCCATGACCTCACCCACACTCGGTTCGGCCGGGCCACGCTGAATCAGCGCGGAGCTGGCGGCTTGCAGAATACGTTCACGGGTTTGCGCTTTTTTATCGCTCATGACGGCCTCCGAATATTACGGTTAAAATATTATCTTCATAATACTTTTTAGCAAGCGCTGAATTCGACCGCTGGTCAGAAGATATTTTTTGTAGAGGGAGGGAGAAAACCCAAACGCCAGACAAACAAAAGGGCCATTCAATAATCGAATGACCCTTATAAATCCCGCAGAGCGGGTAATCGTGGCGTCCCCTAGGGGACTCGAACCCCTGTTACCGCCGTGAAAGGGCGGTGTCCTAGGCCACTAGACGAAGGGGACACAAACCTTCTATACAACATGATCAGGCTGAGACTGATCAGTTCAAGGACGGTGTGGCCAGACCTTGAACCTGTAAATTGGTGGAGCTAAACGGGATCGAACCGTTGACCTCTTGCATGCCATGCAAGCGCTCTCCCAGCTGAGCTATAGCCCCGGATTTTTCGCCTCGCGGCGCAGCAGACCTTGCGAGCTGCTTGTTGAAACTGGCGTCCCCTAGGGGACTCGAACCCCTGTTACCGCCGTGAAAGGGCGGTGTCCTAGGCCACTAGACGAAGGGGACAAAACCTTCTGTACAACCTGATCAAGCTGGGCCTGATCAATTCAAGGACGGTGTGGCCAGACCTTGAACCTGTAAATTGGTGGAGCTAAACGGGATCGAACCGTTGACCTCTTGCATGCCATGCAAGCGCTCTCCCAGCTGAGCTATAGCCCCTCATCGGTGAGGACGGGGCGAATCTTAATGGCGCTTTGAAAGGCTGTCAAATTTATTTTCAACAATTTTCAAAGTTTTTTGCCGGGATAACAATCACTTACCGTCAAAACCCCGGAAAGCCGGGGTTTTGACCTTACCAGCGCTTAACTAGGCGATAGCACCCAGCAGCTTTTCCCATTCCTTGTTTTCTTTCTTCGACACACCGCCCAGCAAATCAAGGGCTTGGCGCAGACGGAAGCGGGTCAGGTCAGGACCGAGGATTTCCATCGCATCAAGTACCGACACCGAACTGGCCTGCCCGGTAATCGCGGCAAACATCAGCGGCATGGCATCGCGCAGTTTCAACTCCAGGGACTCGACCACCGCCTGGATGGTTGCGGTGATGGCGTCCTTCTCCCACTGGCGCAGGCTTTCAAGTTTCCACAGGATCAACTGCATCAACTGGCGAACCTGGTCGGCCGAGAGCTTCTTCGACTCGAACAGCTTGGCATCCGGGTTCACGCCCCCGGCAAAGAAGAAACTGGCCAGTGGGGCGACCTGGCTGAACGTCTCCACCCTGCCCTGCACCAGCGGGGCGATCTTCATCATGTACTCGGGGTTCAACGCCCACTGCTGCACACGGCTGGCGAACTCTTCCACCGGCAGGTCACGCAGCCATTGGCCGTTGAGCCACGACAGCTTCTCGATATCGAAGATCGGCCCGCCCAGGGAGACGCGGGACAGGTCGAAGTTATCGACCATTTCCTGCAGCGAGAACTTCTCGCGCTCGTCCGGCATCGACCAGCCCATGCGGCCCAGATAGTTGAGCATCGCTTCAGGCATGAAGCCCATGCGCTCGTAGAAGGTCACCGAGGTCGGGTTCTTGCGCTTGGACAGCTTGCTCTTGTCCGGGTTACGCAGCAGCGGCATGTAGCACAGCTGCGGCTGTTCCCAGCCGAAGTATTCGTAAAGCAGGATCAACTTGGGCGCCGATGGCAGCCACTCTTCGCCACGCAGTACGTGGGTGATGCCCATCAGGTGGTCATCGACCACGTTGGCCAGGAAGTACGTCGGCAGGCCGTCGGTCTTCATCAGCACTTGCATGTCCATGCGGTCCCACGGGATCTCCACATCGCCGCGCAACATGTCTGGCACCACGCACACGCCTTCGCTCGGCACTTTCATACGAATGACGTGAGGTTCACCGGCAGCCAGGCGCTGGGCCACTTCTTCTTTCGACAGCAGCAGTGCGCGGCCATCGTAGCGCGGGGTTTCGCCACGGGCCTGTTGCTCGGCGCGCATCTGGTCCAGTTCTTCGGCGGTGCAGAAGCACGGGAAGGCATGGCCCATGTCGACCAGTTGCTGGGTGTACTTTTTATAGATGTCGCTGCGCTCGCTCTGGCGATACGGGCCATGTGGACCGCCGACATCCGGGCCTTCAGCCCAGGTGATGCCCAACCAGCGCAGGGCATCGAAAATCTGCTGTTCCGACTCACGGGTCGAACGCACTTGGTCCGTGTCTTCGATCCGCAGGATGAATTCACCGCCGTGCTGCTTGGCAAAGCAGTAGTTGAACAAGGCGATGTAGGCAGTACCGACGTGGGGATCCCCAGTAGGCGATGGCGCGATGCGCGTGCGGACGGTGGTCATGGCGGGTCTCGAATGGGCAATAAAGCTGAAAATAAAACAAGGGGCGAATGGTAACAGCCCCAAGCCCCCCGGCTCCAGCGTGGGCCGATCAACAAAGGGCATATAAACCAAGGTTGGGGCTGCAACCGCGAGATAGCTATTTGGCAGATCGTTAGCTGGCTATATTCCATTGCCTTTCGTAACCGACACTGCGCCGCCATCGCAGGCAAGCCAGCTCCCACATGTTGAAATGCATTGCACATGTGGGAGCTGGCTTGCCTGCGATGAGGCCTGCCCCATCAACGCAACTTCAGACCGTCAGCAACCGCTCGCGCAACTTGCCAATCTCATCGCGCATCTGCGCCGCCGCTTCAAACTCCAGGTCCCGCGCCAGCTGGTACATCTTCTCTTCCAGTTGGCGGATACGCTTGGTGATTTCGCTCGGCGAGCGCAGTTCGTTTTCGTACTTGGCGTTTTCCTCGGCAGCCTTGGCCATGCCTTTGCGCTTCTTGCTGCGCGAGCCCGGTACGGTGGCGCCTTCCATAATATCGGCCACGTCCTTGAACACGCCCTTGGGGGTGATGCCATTGGCCAGGTTGAACGCAATTTGCTTGTCGCGGCGGCGCTCGGTTTCGCCGATGGCCCGCTCCATGGAGCCGGTGATACGGTCGGCATACAAAATCGCCCGGCCATTGAGGTTACGCGCCGCACGGCCAATGGTCTGGATCAGCGAGCGCTCGGAGCGCA
Organism: Pseudomonas sp. FP818; assembly: GCF_030687335.1. NCBI lineage: Bacteria > Pseudomonadati > Pseudomonadota > Gammaproteobacteria > Pseudomonadales > Pseudomonadaceae > Pseudomonas > Pseudomonas sp. FP818. The sequence goes on from NZ_CP117427.1 coordinate 3,981,543, forward strand.
GGAAACCCTCCTTGTCCGCGTCCAGGATCGCCACCAGCGACACCTCGGGCATGTCCAGGCCTTCACGCAGCAGGTTGATGCCCACCAGCACATCGAACGTGCCCAGGCGCAGGTCGCGGATGATCTCCACGCGCTCCACCGTGTCGATGTCCGAGTGCAGGTAACGCACGCGCACGCCGTGGTCGGCGAGGTAATCGGTAAGGTCTTCGGACATGCGCTTGGTCAGCGTGGTAACCAGCACCCGCTCTTCCAGGGCCACGCGCTTGGTGATCTCCGACAGCAAATCATCGACCTGGGTCAGGGCCGGGCGTATCTCGATTTGCGGGTCGACCAGGCCGGTGGGACGCACCAGTTGCTCGATCACCCGGCCAGCATGCTCGGCCTCGTAGTTGCCCGGCGTGGCCGACACAAAGATGGTCTGCGGGCTGATGCTTTCCCATTCGTCAAAACGCATCGGCCGGTTGTCCAGCGCCGAAGGCAGGCGGAAGCCATACTCCACCAGGGTTTCCTTGCGCGAACGGTCGCCTTTATACATGGCGCCGACTTGCGGCACGCTGACGTGGGATTCGTCGATCACCAGCAAAGCGTCTGCCGGCAGGTAGTCGTAGAGGGTCGGTGGTGGCGCGCCGGATTCGCGCCCCGACAGGTAGCGCGAGTAGTTTTCGATGCCGTTGCAGTAGCCCAGCTCGAGGATCATCTCCAGGTCAAAACGCGTGCGCTGCTCCAGGCGCTGGGCTTCCACCAGCTTATTGTTGGCGCGCAGGTATTCGAGGCGCTCGGCCAGCTCGGCCTTGATCCCCTCCATGGCATCCAAAAGGGTTTCACGGGGTGTCACATAGTGGCTTTTTGGATAGAACGTGAAACGCGGCAGTTTGCGGATCACTTCGCCAGTCAATGGATCGAAGGCCGACAAACTCTCGACTTCATCGTCGAACAGCTCGATCCGGATCGCTTCCAGGTCCGACTCTGCCGGGTAGATGTCGATCACGTCGCCACGCACGCGGAAGGTCGCGCGGGCAAAGTCCATATCGTTGCGGGTGTATTGCAAATCCGCCAGGCGCCGCAGCAAGGCGCGCTGGTCGAGTTTGTCGCCGCGATCGACGTGCAGCACCATCTTCAAATAGGTTTCCGGGCTGCCCAGGCCGTAGATGCAAGAAACGGTGGTGACGATGATCGCGTCCTTGCGTTCCAGCAGCGCCTTGGTCGCCGACAGCCGCATCTGCTCGATATGGTCGTTGATCGACGCATCCTTCTCGATAAAGGTATCGGAGGACGGCACATAGGCTTCGGGCTGGTAGTAGTCGTAGTAGGAGACGAAGTACTCCACCGCGTTGTTCGGGAAGAACGCCTTGAATTCACCGTACAACTGCGCGGCGAGGGTCTTGTTCGGTGCCAGCACCAGGGTCGGGCGGTTGATCTGCGCGATCACGTTGGCAATGCTGAAGGTCTTGCCGGAGCCGGTCACCCCAAGCAAGGTCTGGTGGGACAGGCCAGCCTCGATGCCTTCGACCATCAGGCGGATGGCCTCGGGCTGGTCGCCAGCAGGTTCAAAGCGGGTGACTAGTTGGAAATCCGACATAACGTACCTCTTGAAGTCACCCCAGACTGTAAACCCGTCGGGGACGAAAAAGACCACAGCCTGCTAAATATCAGAGCGAGCCGTAGGAAAAAACCATGATAGCTGTAGAAGTGGAGGCGAATGTGACGGGTTTCAAGGCAATCGTCCTGCATGCCTGCGGCCATCAATGTTGCAATAAGACTAACGGTCGATAAATAAACCGAAAAACTTGGCCGAAAAGCCATTTCGGCTGTCGCCGCGAGCGGTGTTGGCCTCTATACTAGCTCCCCGTTTGTGCACCGCTCTAGTGCATTCGGCTGGAGCGCGACACGTCCCTCCATTCCCCCATAGAGCTGCCGCAAAAATGAGCCTGTTCTCCGCTGTCGAAATGGCACCACGCGATCCTATCCTGGGCCTCAACGAAGCATTCAACGCCGATACCCGTACTGACAAGGTCAACCTTGGCGTGGGCGTTTACTGCAACGAGGAGGGGAAGATTCCACTCCTGCGTGCCGTTGCCGAAGCGGAAGCCATTCGCGTGGCGCAACACGCCGCCCGTGGCTACTTGCCGATTGATGGCATTGCCGCCTACGACCTGGCCGTGCAAAAGCTGCTGTTCGGCACTGAGTCGCCGCTGTTGAGCGCTGGTCGGGTGATCACTGCCCAGGCCGTTGGCGGCACCGGCGCACTGAAAATCGGCGCTGACTTCCTCAAGCAACTGCTGCCCAATGCCGTAGTTGCCATCAGCGACCCAAGCTGGGAAAACCACCAGGCGCTGTTCGAAAAAGCCGGCTTCCCGGTACAGACCTATCGTTATTACGACGCGGCCACCCACGATGTGAACCGCGCCGGCCTGCTGGAAGACCTCAACGCCCTGCCCGCCCAGTCCATCGTCGTGCTGCACGCCTGCTGCCACAACCCGACCGGCGTCGACCTGAGCCCGGCCGACTGGAAAGACGTGCTGGAAGTGGTCAAGGCCAAAAACCTGGTGCCGTTCCTCGACATGGCCTACCAGGGCTTTGGCGACGGTATCGACGAAGATGCCGCCGCCGTGCGCCTGTTCGCCGAGTCGGGCCTGACCTTCTTTGTGTCCAGCTCGTTCTCCAAATCGTTCTCGCTGTACGGCGAGCGCGTGGGCGCACTGTCCATCGTCAGCGAATCGAAAGAAGAAAGCGTGCGCATCCTGTCCCAAGTCAAGCGCGTGATCCGCACCAACTACTCCAACCCGCCGACCCACGGCGCGGCGATTGTGGCGGCAGTGCTCAACAACCCAGAGCTGCGCGCCCAGTGGGAAGCAGAACTGGCCGAAATGCGTTTGCGCATCCGCGGCATGCGCGAGCAGATGGTCAGCGACCTGGCCAAGGCTGCTCCGGGCCACGACTTCAGCTTCGTCGGTCGCCAGCGCGGGATGTTCTCCTACTCCGGCCTGACCGTAGAGCAAGTCACCCGCCTGCGCAGCGAGTTCGGTATCTACGCCCTCGACACCGGTCGCATCTGCGTGGCGGCGTTGAACCAGGCAAATATCGCTGCCGTGACCAAGGCGATTGTGCAGGTGCTGTAAGCCTGATCGCGGGGTACGAAGGGGAAGCCAGTGGCTTCCCCTTTCCATTTGTGCCCCCCGTGGCGAGCGAGCTTGCTCGCGTTGGGCTGCGCAGCAGCCCCAATACCTGCCACCCTGAACTTACTGGACCACCACGGTGCCTGAACAAGGGGCCGCTATGCGCCCCAACGCGAGCAAGCTCGCTCGCCACAACAAGTTCACCACTTGCGGCGCCCAACCCCTAGACTGAACACCGACTGCCCCTTTGCTGCGAGAGCCTTATGAGAAACGACGACCTGGACCTGCGTGCCGACCGCGACGAACTGGATCACTTCACCCCCCGCACGCCCCCAGCCAAGCGGCAAAAAAGCCTGGTGCTGCAAGTCGCCCTGGGCGTCTTCCTCGGCGGCCTGGCCTTGTGGCTGGTGCAACTGGGGGCCACGGCGCTGATGACGAAACTGGCGATGGGCACCCTGCAGTTTGGTGGCTAGCTTGCCGACGCCTACAGGGGAATGCGTTCCTGTAGCAGTTGCACAAAACTGTCCAAACTCTGCGACACCGCGCCCCGACGCCAGATCAGCCAGGTGTTGAGCAGGCGGAACTCATCGGCCAACGGCCATACGCTGACCGTGGTAAACCCCGGCATGCTCTCCAACATGCTGCGCGGCATCAGCGCCAGCCCGGCGCCGGCGCTGACACAGGCGAGCATGCCGTGGTACGACTCCATCTCGAAAATCTTCCCCGGCATCGCGCCGTCCTGGGAAAACCAGCGCTCAAAGTGGTGCCGGTATGAGCAGTTGGAGCGAAAGGTATAGATGTTCTCACCGTTCACATCCTGCCCACAGCTGATCGGCGCGTGATGCAAGGGCGCAATCACCACCATCTCCTCCTCAAACACCGCCACTCCCTCCAGGGTCGGGTGCAACACCGGTCCATCGACAAACGCTGCCGCCAGTCGCCCCGATAACACGCCTTCGATCATCGTGCCCGAGGGCCCGGTGGTCAGGTCCAGTTCGACCTTGGCGTGTTTCTGGTTGTAGGCCGCAAGCAATGCCGGGATTCGCACGGCGGCGGTGCTTTCCAGCGAGCCCAGGGCGAAGGGGCCCTGGGGCTCCTCACCCGCCACGGTGGCGCGGGCCTCTTGCACCAGGTCAAGGATGCGCCGTGCATAACCGAGGAAATTCCAGCCGGCAGGCGACAGGCGCAGTCGACTTTTCTCACGGATAAACAGCTCGACACCCAGGTCCTGCTCCAATTGCTTGATACGGGTGGTCAGGTTCGATGGCACCCGATGAATCAGCTGTGCGGCGGCGCTGATGCTGCCTTGCTCGGCCACGGCCTTGAAAATCTCCAACTGCACCAGATCCAAGTCATTCTCCAATCGTGAACGTATTGCTTAATATTATTCAGTTCCCGGAAAAGATACAGCCCCGTACGCTGGGCACCTTCTCCAACACTGCGCAGGACGGTGCCATGAACGCTATCACTCACCAGACCCATGCCTTGTCGATCAACCCCGCCAATGGCGAAACCGTCGGCAGCTACCCGTACGAATCCGCCGCGCAACTGGATGCCGCCCTCACTCGCGCCAGCACCGCCTTTCACAAGGGTCGCCATACGCCAGTGGCACAGCGCGCCGAATTGCTCCTGGCCCTGGCCGGCGCCCTGCGCGAACAAGCCGAAGAAATGGCGCAAATGATCACCCTGGAAATGGGCAAGCCCATCGCCCAGGCCCGTGGCGAAATCGAGAAATGCGCCTTGCTGGCCGAGTGGTACGCCGCCCACGGCCCGGCCATGCTCGCCCCGGAACCGACCCTGGTGGACAACGGCAGCGCCCAGATCGAATATCGCCCCTTGGGCCCGATCCTCGCGGTAATGCCGTGGAATTTCCCGGTGTGGCAAGTGCTGCGCGGCGCCGTGCCGACCATGCTCAGCGGCAATACCTACGTGCTCAAGCACGCGCCCAACGTGATGGGCAGCGCCTACCTGATGCAGCAGGCCTTCCACAAAGCCGGCTTCGCCGATGGCCTGTTCGAAGTGATCAACGTCACCCCCGACGGCGTGTCCAAGGCCATCGCCGACCCACGCATCGCCGCCGTGACCCTGACCGGCAGCGTGCGCGCCGGCATCGCCATCGGCTCGCAAGCCGGCGCCGCGCTGAAAAAGTGCGTACTGGAACTGGGCGGCTCCGACCCCTTTATCGTGCTCAACGACGCCGACCTCGACGCCGCCGTGCAAGCGGCGGTGATCGGCCGCTTCCAGAACTCCGGCCAGGTCTGCGCCGCCGCCAAGCGCCTGATCATCGAGCAAGGCGTGGTCGAGGCGTTCACCGCCAGATTCCTTGAAGCCAGCCGCCAACTGGTGATGGGCGACCCGACGTCGAGCGACACCTACATTGGCCCCATGGCCCGCTTCGACCTGCGTGACGAGCTGCACGCACAAGTCCAGGCGACCCTGGCCGAAGGCGCCACCCTGCTGCTGGGCGGCCATCCTATTGAAGGCGCGGGCAACTATTACGCCCCCACCGTCCTGGCCAACGTCACCGACCAGATGACCTCGTTCAGACAGGAACTGTTCGGCCCCGTCGCCTCGATCATCAGCGCCCGCGACGCCGAGCATGCCGTGGCCCTGGCCAACGACAGCGAGTTCGGCCTCACTGCCAGCCTCTTCACCCGCGACCCAGCCAAGGCACGCCAGATCGCCAACCAGCTGGAAACCGGCGGGGTCTTTATCAACGCCTACAGCGTGTCCGATCCTCGGGTGGCGTTTGGCGGGGTGAAAAAGAGTGGGTTTGGCCGCGAACTGTCACATTTCGGCGTGCGGGAATTCTGCAATGCGCAGACGGTATGGATAGATCGGCGGTAGGCCGATAGTCAAGATTGCTCATTGCCAGCCTGCAGGTTCGGGATATGATCAGGCCGATATTTGAACCGGACTGCACTGACCTATGCCCGTTGACCTGCAAGCGCTCTACCCCAAACTGATCCATCTGATGCTGGATACGGTTTTCGTGGTCGACAGGGACAATCAGATCGCATTTGTCAGCGATGCCTGCGAGACGCTGCTCGGCTACCGTGCCGACGAGTTGACCGGCAACTTGATCACCGACTATATGCACCCTGAAGACCTGGCGGCCACCCGAGCCTCGATCATCCGGGTGATGAACGGCCAGCCCCACGTCGATTTCCGCAACCGCTATCTGCGCAAGGATGGCAGTGTCGTGCATATCCTGTGGGCGGCATTCTGGTCCGAGGATGTGGGCGCCCGGATCGGCGTGGCGCGGGACATCACCGCCCTCACCCAGGCCGAGGAGGAACTGCGCTTTCTCGCCCACCACGACCCGCTGACCGCCCTGACCAATCGCTCGCTGTTCAATGATCGGCTGGACTCCGCGTTGCGCAACGCGCGCCGCCAGAACAGCACACTGGCGCTGCTGTTCCTGGATATCAATGATTTCAAGGGCATCAATGATGTGCATGGACATGCCGCCGGCGACCGCGTGCTATGTGCCATTGCACGACGCCTGGAAGGCTGTGTGCGGGACACCGACACAGTAGCGCGGATGGGTGGGGATGAATTCACCGTGCTGTTGACCGATCTTCATTCAGAAGAGGCGGTGGCCGAGAAGGTACAGCAGATCCTTGCCATCATGGCCGAACCGCTGGGCCCTGAGTTTGGCCCGGTGACAATGCCATCGTGCAGCATCGGCGTAGCCCGTTACCCGGCTGACGGGGACAATGCCGATACGCTGCTCAGCCATGCCGATGGTGATATGTACCGGCTGAAGAAAATCCACCGCGCGGCCGCCAAGCGAGCTATTTGTTGAAGCGGCGCAGTTGTGCCGGTTCGGGCTCACTGGCAGGCCAACGCGTGTAGGCCATCAACGGTTATTGCGCAGGATCGAGAAATTCAACGCCGCCGCGACACTCAGCCACGCCAGGTACGGGAACAGGATTAACCCGGTGATCAGGTCCAGGCGCACCGCCAGCACCACCATCGCCGCCACGGTGAGCCAGAGCAGCGTGATAATCAGCATCCCCGCAAGAATCCGATGCGCGCCGAAGAACACCGGGGTCCACAGCGTATTCAAGGCAATCTGCGCCGCCCACAGGGCCAGCACTGTCTGACTGCCGGGGATCAGGCTCAGGCGGTAACCGGCCCAGGCGAGTAGCAAATAGATGATCGTCCAGGCCACCGGAAACAACCAATTGGGTGGGGTGAAGCGCGGTTTGACCAGGGATTGATACCAGGCGCCGGGCTTGAACATGATGCCGGTGCTGGCAGCGGTAGCGCAGGCGAGCAGGAAGATGAAGAACGTCATGGTCGGTCCCTATATGGATGGCGCACGCAGTTGGCACCGTAACGTCTCAAATGACCCAACCTTGCGGCCATAAATTCAATCGGCCCCGAAACGAATCCACTTGATTGACCGGTTTTCGCGTAGCCCGCACCTTTTTCACGTCATATAAAAGGTTTAGGGTGCGTTGATTCTTCCCATTCCTTAGAGAATCGAGCGCTTGGCCAACGTCCCCGCTGATCACCGCAGCAGTCCCTGGTCGGTTTTCCTGATTTTCCTGCGCCTGGGTCTGACCTCCTTCGGCGGACCTGTCGCCCACCTCGGCTACTTTCGCGATGAATTCGTCACGCGGCGGCGCTGGTTGAGCGAGCGCAGCTATGCAGACCTGGTCGCACTCTGCCAATTTCTCCCCGGCCCGGCCAGCAGCCAGGTGGGCATCGCCCTGGGTTTGTCACGGGCAGGCTACAGCGGTGCACTGGCGGCCTGGGCCGGGTTTACCTTGCCGTCCGCCGTGCTCTTGATCCTGTTCGCCCTGGGCCTGACCCAGCATAGCTCGGCCATACCGAACGGCGCGCTGCATGGCCTCAAAGTCGTCGCCGTGGCGGTCGTCGCCCAAGCCGTGTGGGGCATGGCGCGCAACCTGTGCCATAGCGGGGGGCGCATGCTCCTGATGCTGATGGCCGCCGTCATTACCCTGTCGATACCGTCGGCCTGGGGCCAGGTCGCGGTGATTGCCGGCGCAGGCGTCGTCGGCCTGCTGCTGTTCAACCCCGTCCCCAACGCCACCCACGACGCACTCGCCATCCCCATCCGCCGCCGCGCGGGAGTGATGTGGTTGGCGCTGTTCTTGATCCTGCTGGTGGGCCTGCCGCTCCTCGCCCAGACGCTGCCCCACCAGAGCCTGGCGCTGCTAGACGCGTTCTACCGCAGCGGCTCGCTGGTGTTCGGCGGCGGCCACGTGGTACTGCCCCTGCTGCAAGCCGAAGTAGTGCCGCCGCAATGGGTGAGCAACGACGTGTTCCTCGCCGGCTACGGCGCGGCCCAAGCCGTGCCCGGGCCCTTGTTCACCTTCGCCGCGTTCCTCGGCGCCGCGATGAACCCGGCCCCCACCGGCTGGCTCGGCGGCGTGATCTGCCTGCTGGCTATCTTCGCGCCGTCGTTTCTCTTGATCTTCGCCGCCCTGCCCTTTTGGCAAAGCCTGCGCCAAAACACACGCGCACAGGCCGCACTGGCCGGCGTGAATGCCGCGGTGGTGGGTTTATTACTGGCGGCGCTGTACCAACCGGTGTGGACCAACGCGATATTCACCGCACAAGACTTCGGCCTGGCACTGATCGCCCTGGTGGCGCTGATGTTCTGCAAACTGCCGCCATGGCTCGTGGTTGCAGGCAGCGGCGCAGCGGGCTGGTTATTGAGTCTGATCGTGTAGACAACCCAGCCACCACGCCCTGCTCGACAGCCGGGGCGTGCAGCTACTAGCCCTTCAACTCAGCCGCACGATGGCTGGCAGCGTCGTCGTAAGCCACATACAACGACTCGGCGATTTGGCTTTTGATGGCTTTGGTGGACTCCAGGCCCAGGACAAAACCTTCGGCTTTGCCGCCTGCGCGATTCAGGTCTTCAGGCGTGCTGGCGCCGGTGATCGCCTCCAGCAACTTGATGGCATGTGGGCCTACGCCCTTGGGCAGGCTGATCTGGTCAATGCTCATTGCGGCACCTCGAATGAGGCTGGGGACGGTGTGTTGCGGGTGAACGAGGTCATGTGCGATACCTTGATGGCTGGGGGCCGATAGCGCGAGGAACCACTGCCGGAGGGGCATGGTAGACCGGGATGGGCAAAAAAGGGCTGATTTCGCGACCACATCGGTGCAGCACTTGCCATCCCAGCCTCTGAGAACAAGAGGGAACGCCGCCGAACCCGGGCTCGACGGCTCGCTCGACTCTCGAGCTCCATTCAGAAGCGTTTAGGCAGGATCCGCGCCAGGGTGTTGTCCCGAACCCAGTAGTGATGGAACAAACCTGCCGCCGCATGCAAACCGATCAGCCAGTAACCGCTACTGCCAAGCAACTCGTGCCAATGCTTGAACTGCTTTGCCAGGTCCGGATCGACCGACACAAGTGACGGCAGAAAAAACCCGAAGTAAGGCATCGGTTTGCCTGCCGCCGACAACATCAGCCAGGCCAGCAGCGGGGTCGCAATCATCAGCCCATACAATGCCAGATGCATCAGGTGCGAAGCGCCGGTCTGCCACGCAGGCAAGGCAGGCGTTATGGGTGGCCGGGGGGTCAGGCGCCCAAGCAGACGCACCCAGACCAGAAGAAAAATGCTTGCCCCCAAAAGCCCGTGCAGTCCCAGGAATAGGCTTCTCATGGTGCCCCCACGGGGTAGCAGGCCTTTGATTTCGATGCTGGCATAGACACCGACAAACAGCCCCAGCATCAGCCAGTGCAATGCAATCGACAGTTTTCCATAACGTTGGGTGGATGAGTCTCGGGTCATGCTGGGCCTCTGCAGTCATTCTGGCGAGCGAGTCATTCGCCCGACCTCGATCCGGTTTAACGCCTGATCGAACCACGCCACCCTGCCCGCCCAGCCTTAATACAATCTGAAGAAGCGCCAGCCCGTCTGTTGCGACCTTCAGACTCCGTTAAGAAATGCCCTCGATACTCTGCCCAAACCTACTGGGGAGACGTTATCCAATGGCCCATTTCGACTGGCACCTCTCTTTACCGCTTCACTTCGGCCAAGCCGAGTCCTCGCAGATGAATCTGCTCAGGGCCTTGCCCGGCGACACGCTGCGCGCGGTGTTCGAAACCTTTGTCCAGCAACGTTTTCGCCAGGCACATGGTGCTGACATTCGTCATTTCATGCCGGAACTGTTTGGCGTAAGTAGCGCGTCTGGCGAACTTTGCGCCGTCGCCGGTGTGCGTCTGGCCAAGACTGAACCCTTGTTTCTGGAGCGGTATCTGGACGCGTCGATTGAAGCGCTGATCGGCACGGCAGCCGAGTGCCCCGTCGAGCGCACCGGCATCGTCGAGGTGGGCAATCTGGCGGCCAGTGACAACGGCAGCGCACGTCTGAGCATCATTACCCTCACTTATCTGCTGGCCATGGGCGGCCTGGAATGGGTGGCCTTTACCGGCAATATCGGGCTGGTCAACAGCTTCCATCGCCTGGGATTAAAACCGCTGACGCTCTGCGCCGCCGACCCCGAGCGGCTGGGTGCTGGCCGCCACAGTTGGGGCAGCTATTACGACAGCAAACCCTGGGTGCATGTAGGCAACATCCGCGCAGGCTTTGTCCACCTACGCAATATCGGCGTGTTCAACCGCCTGGGGTTGCCCACATCGCTTGAGGAGGCCACTTATGTCGCCTGAAATGGAGCGTTTCAAGGAGATCCTGCGCAGCCACGCTGAATGCACGCCACACACCACCGCCCTGTGGGGCGATCAGTTGAAGCTGGACTACGCCACCCTGTACGCCGAGCTTAACTATCGCCAACAGCGACTGCGCGATGAGGGCATCAAGGTAGTCGCGCTGGCGCTGGACAATGGCGTCGAAGCGATGCTCTGGGATCTGGCCACGCTGTTCGAAGGGTTGACGTGCCTGACGCTACCGCCGTTTTTCACCCCGGCTCAACGCAAGCATTGCCTGGAACAAAGCCAGGCAGAGCTGGTGATTGCCGAACCGCAACTGGAGGCAGAACTGCAAACCGCCGGTTTCGAGAAAACCGGCGAGTTCTGGCGCAAAAGCCTCAACGGTGCGTCCGGCTTACCCGAACACACCGCCAAACTGACGTTTACCTCGGGAACCACCGGTACCCCCAAAGGCGTGTGCCTGAGCGCCGAGAGTATTTTGAGGGTTGCCCGCGAGCTGTATCAGGCCAGCCAACCCAACGATCCACGGCACCACCTCGCGGTGCTGCCCCTGGCAATCCTGTTGGAAAATATCGGTTGTTATGCCGCCCTTTATGCCGGCGTCACCCTGAGCCTGCCAAGCCAGAGCATGTTGGGAATTCAAGGGGCCAGCGGCGTCGACGTCCCGCAATTGCTCGGCTGCCTGGCCGCCCGCGCCCCCGAAAGCCTGATTCTGGTGCCGCAGCTTCTCCTGCTGCTGGTCAACGCTGGCGAACAAAAAGCCTTCAATCCTCAAACCCTGCGTTTTGCCGCCGTGGGCGGTGCGCGGGTTTCAGAAGAACTGTTGCACCGTGCGCACACCCTCGGCATGCGTGTCTACGAAGGCTACGGCCTGTCGGAGTGTGCGTCGGTGGTGTGCCTCAACCACCCCGAGGCCCATCGTCCCGGCAGTGTCGGCAAACCCCTGCCTCACGTAGAGGTACGTCTGGCTGAAGATGGTGAAGTGCTGATCAAGGGTTCTACCTTGCTCGGTTATTTGGGCGAGCCCGCTGGCGTCGATCAATGGTGGTCCAGCGGCGATCTGGGCGAATTTGACGCCGACGGTTTCCTCTATCTCAAGGGGCGCAAAAAGCATCAATTTGTCACCAGCTTCGGGCGCAACGTGAATCCGGAATGGGTCGAGGCCGAACTGACCCAACGCCGGCATATTGCCCAGGCCTTCGTCTACGGCGAAGCCATGCCAAGCAACCATGCGCTGCTGTGGCCCCATCGCCCCGATTGCACCGATGACGAACTGGCGGCCGCGGTGGCCCAGGCCAACGAGGCCCTGCCCCAATACGCCCAGGTCCATCACTGGACCCGGCTGCCTCAACCGTTCACGCCCGCGAATGGTCTGCTGACCGCCAATGGCAGGCCGCGCCGCGACGCCATTGTTGAGCGTTACCAGGCGCAATTGACTGTATCGACCCCTTCCGAGGTATCCGCATCATGAGTTTTTTCGACACCCTGCAAATCGCCACTCAAGCAGAACGCAACGAGCTGTTCACCCTACCGGTCATCCGCGATGCCCTTGAGGGCAAGGTCAGCCTGGAGAGCTATCGGGCGTTTCTGACCCAGGCGTACTACCACGTACGCCACACTGTGCCGTTGATGATGGCCTGTGGCGCGCGCCTGCCGACGCGCCTGGAATGGCTGCGTGAAGCAGTCTGTGAGTACATCGAAGAAGAATACGGCCATGAAAAATGGGTGCTCAACGACATCCAGGCCTGTGGCGGCGACAAAGAGGCGGTACGCGACGGTCATCCGTCCCTGCCCATCGAGTTGATGACCAGTTTCCTCTACGACCTGATCGCCCGGGATAACCCGGTAGGTCTGTTTGGCATGGTCAACGTCCTCGAAGGCACCAGCATCGCCCTTGCCACCCACGCCGCCGGGGCCATTCGCGATCGCCTTGAGCTGCCGGAAACCGCCTTCAGCTACCTCAGCTCCCACGGTTCCCTGGATATTGGGCACATGCAGACTTACCGCCGACTGATGGACAAACTGCAGGACCCGAGTGATCAGGCGGCGGTCATTCATGCTTCCAAAGTGGTCTACAAACTCTACACCGACATGTTCCGTGGCTTGCCGCGTGACGGGGAGAGCCTGCATGCGCCTGTCTGAGGCTCGCGTGGTCTTGACCGGCGCCAGCGGCGGCATTGGCGCGGCGATTGCTGACGCACTGTGCGCCAACGGCGCCCAGGTGCTGGCCGTCGCCCGCCACCGCGAGTCGTTGGCGCCGCTGCTCGAGCGCTATCCACAGCAGGTGTTCTGGATTGGCGCCGACCTGACGTTCCTGGCAGACCGTCGCAAGGTGCTGACCGCTGCGCAGGCAATGGGCGGTATCAACCTGCTGATCAACGCCGCCGGGGTCAATCACTTCGCCATGCTGGAGCAGCTCGAGGACAGCGATATCAACGCCATGCTGGCAGTCAACATCAGCGCGCCTATCTGCCTGACGAAAATCCTCCTGCCACTGCTCAAGCAGGCCAGCAGCGCGATGGTCGTCAACGTTGGCTCCACCTATGGCTCGATTGGCTACCCCGGCTACGCCAGCTACTGCGCAAGCAAATTTGCCTTGCGTGGATTTTCCGAAGCCTTGCGCCGTGAGCTGTCAGACACCCGCGTGGGTGTGTTGTATGTCGCGCCACGCGCCACCAGCACCCCCATGAACAGTCCGGCCGCGCAGGCGCTCAACGACGCCCTCAACGCGAATGTCGACGACCCTCAAACCGTGGCCTCGGCCGTGATCCGCGCCATTGCCGGTGACCATCGCGAGTTGTACCTGGGCTGGCCGGAACGGTTTTTTGTACGCCTCAACAGCCTGCTGCCCAACCTGATTGACCGAAGCTTGCGCAAGCACCTACCCCTGATCCGTCGCCTGAGCCAAAAGACTGACAACGAGGACCTCAATCCATGAAAAACACCCTCTGCTTGCTATTACTCGGCGCGTTGAGCCCGGCCGTCTGGGCCCTGGACGCCGCTGACCAGCAACGCCTCAACGACATCCAGCAGCGCTGGGCGCATATTCAATACGAATTACCCGCCGACCAGCGCGCGGCGAAGTTCGAGCAACTCGCCACCCAAGCCAGCGCCTTTACCCAGGACCGCCAATCCGTCGCCGAGGCCTGGATCTGGTCCGGTATCGTCACCAGCAGTTGGGCTGGCGCCCAGGGTGGGCTCGGCGCGTTGAGCAAGGTCAAGGAGGCGAAGATCGACCTGGAAAAAGCCCTCTCCCTGGACCCCAAAGCCTTGCAAGGCTCGGCCTACACCAGCCTCGCCGCGCTGTATGATCGGGTACCGGGCTGGCCTATTGGTTTCGGCGATTCGGACAAAGCACAACAATTGCTCGAGCAAGCATTGCAACTGAACCCAGACGGCATTGATAGTCTGTACTTCTGGGGCGATCACCTTTACCGTCAAAAACGCTACCCCCAAGCCAGACAGGCGCTACAAAAAGCCCTGCAGGCAGCCCCGAGGCCAGGCCGTGAAACCGCTGACGCCGGGCGCCGCACGGAAATCGAAGCGTTACTGCAGCAAGTGAACCAGAAACTCGACTGACAGGAGTCCGTGTGCGCTTACTACTGATCGAGGATGACATGGGCCTGGGCGAAGGTATTCACCAGGCCCTCACGCGCGAGGGCTACACCGTCGACTGGTTGCAGGACGGCAGCAGCGGCTTGCACGCACTGCTCAGCGAAACGTTTGATCTGGCCGTGCTCGACCTCGGTCTGCCACGAATGGACGGGCTCGACGTCCTGCGTCGCCTGCGTGACAGTGGCTCCAACCTGCCGGTCCTGATCCTCACGGCCCGGGACGCCACCGAGGACCGTATCGCCGGCCTGGATGCCGGAGCGGATGACTACCTGATAAAACCGTTCGCCCTCGCAGAACTCAAAGCCCGGATACGGGCCTTGTTGCGACGCAGCGCTGGCCGGGCCCAGATGGTGATTGAGCACGCGGGCATCAGCCTGAACCCCGGTACCCAGCAAGTCAGCTATCTGGGCGAGCCCGTGGCCTTGACCCCCAAGGAGTATCAGTTACTCCATGAATTGCTTTCCCCTCCTGGCCGGGTCATGACCCGCGATCAACTGATGCAGATACTCTACGGCTGGAGCGAGGAGGCGGAAAGCAACACGCTGGAAGTGCATATCCATCATCTGCGCAAGAAGTTTTCCAGCCAGTTGATCCGAACGATCCGTGGTGTCGGCTATCTGGTGGACGAACGCCCATGACCTCCATTCGCCAGCGCACGCTCACCTTGATTCTTGGCCTGCTGTTCCTCGGTCTACTGATCATGACCGCCGTCAACCTGCATGACAGCAATCATGAAATTGACGAGGTCTACGACGCCCAACTGGCGCAAAACGCGCGTCTGTTGCAAGGCGTGATGCGCATGCCAATGGCCAGTAAGGAGCAAGCAGAGCTGTACCAGGCGTTCAATCAAGCGCTGGGGCTTGCCGTGCCTAAGGTCGATGGCCATCCATATGAAAGCAAGATCGCGTTCCAGGTCTGGAACTCGGACGGCACGTTGCTGGTTCACACCGCCAGCGCACCCGCGTTTACCTCACCACCGAGCAAGGCCGGTTTCAGCGCCATCACGGACGTCAACAACCGAGCATGGCGCGCGTTTGTCTTGGAGGATGCGCAATATAATTTGAAGATTTGGGTGGGCGAGCGTGACGACGTGCGTGACGATCTGGTGAATCGGATTGTCCGCCATACGGTGTTGCCCAATCTGATTGGCTGCGTGCTGCTTGCCGCAGTGATCTGGCTGGCGATTGGCTGGGGCTTGAAACCCCTGGTCAACATGGCGCAAACCCTGCGCGCGCGGCATCCAGGCTCGCTTGAGCCCTTGCACTTGAATCCATTGCCCACTGAACTGGAGCCCATGCAGGCCGCCCTTAACCGCGTGCTCGCACAAATCCAGGAGGTCATGGGGCGCGAGCGGCGTTTTATCGCCGACGCCGCCCATGAGATGCGCACACCGTTGGCGGTGCTTAAAGTTCACGCAGAAAACCTGAAGGATGCCGCTAGCGAGGATGATCGACGCGCGTCCCTTGAGCACCTCATGGCAGGTGTCGACCGTACCACCCGACTGGTCAATCAACTGCTGACCATGGCCCGTATTGAACCCCGCACCTCCGCCCTTGAGGCGCCAAAAACAGATCTGGTGGCGACAGTCCGGGACAGTCTGGTGCAGATGACACCCTGGCTCTTGAGCAAGGAACTTGAGCTGGTGTTCGACCCTGTCGACGAAGTCGGCCTGGTCAAAGTCGACACCGGGATCATCCAGATTGCCTTGAACAATTTGGTGAGCAATGCGGCAAACTTTTCCCCGCCTGGAGGGCTCATCACCGTCGGGCTGGCCAAACACCACGATCACTACGAGTTGAGTGTCGAAGACCAGGGGCCGGGCATTGATGAAGCAGAACGTGATCGACTGTTTGAGCGCTTCTACAGCCGTGGCAATGACCACGGCGCAGGCCTGGGCCTGACCATCGTGCAATCCATCGCAAATCGCCTGGGTGGACAGGTCCGCTTGGAAAACCGGCCATCGGGTGGTTTACGGGCAACCTTTGAGTTTGCCCGGCTTTAGGTCGGTGCATGCCCGTAAAAGCATTTGGCCAAGCCCACTCGCCCGACTGCTGAGCTGATATCATCGAAAGATCAACGCGCCGAGTAAACCGCATGAACCGTCGTAAAAAGATCAATCAGTTATTAAAAGCCAACGCCAAAAAGGCCAGTGCCAAACTGGCCCCCAAAAGCAAAGACAAGTACATCAGCAAGGCTGACCGCTTGAAGCTGGAAGCGCAGCCGCCTCAGGACCCGACAACTTCCCCTGACACGCCCAACTGATTCAGGGCACTCTACGCCGGCGCAACAGTCTGCTATCAGACACCCACACTCGCCCGGCGGAGCTTCCCATGATGATTGTTCACCACCTCAACAACTCACGCTCGCAGCGCATTCTCTGGCTGCTCGAAGAACTCGGCCTGCCCTACGCGCTCAAGCGCTACCAGCGCGACCCAAAAACCAACCTCGCACCACCAGAGCTCAAGGCGATCAACGCACTGGGCAAATCGCCGGTGCTTGAAGATGGCAGCCGCGTGGTGATCGAGTCCGGCGCCATTGTCGACTACCTGATCCGCCGCCACGGCCAGGGTCGCCTGCAACCCGACCCGGCCACGGCCGCCTACGACACCTACGTGCAATGGCTGCACTTTGCCGAAGGCTCGGCCATGCTGCCGCTGATGCTCAACCTGTACGTCGGTCGCCTGGGTGATGCCGGTGCGCCGTTGCATCCGCGGATCGAGTCGGAACTGGCCAACTACCTGGGTTACCTGAACGACGCCCTGGCGCAGTCACCGTACCTGCTGGGTGAGGAACTGAGCGGTGCGGATATCCAGATGAGCTTCATTGGCGAAATCGCCAAGGCCCAGGGCAAGCTGCCGGCGTACCCGAACCTCGCGGCGTGGGTCCAGCGGTTCCAGGCCCGGCCGGCCTATCGCAAGGCGCTGGAACAGGGTGGGGAATACGCGTTTGCCCAGTGAATCATCGGGCGTTTGACTGCCCTTCCAAAGCCGGCATAATTGCCGGCTTTTTTCGGGACGTCTCCATGCAACGGATTGTAATTCTGGGCAACGCCGGCAGCGGCAAATCCACCCTCGCCCGCGCCCTTGGCCAGCGTCTCGGCCTGCCCGTGGTGTGCACCTGGACACCCTGTTCTGGGAACCCAACTGGGTCGAGACCGACGCCGAACAATTCCGCACGCGAGTACGCGAAGCCGTCGCGTCGGACACCTGGGTGTGTGAAGGCAACTATGCCCGACGCACCTTCGACCTGCGCCTGCCCCGTGCCGACCTGATCATCTGGCTGGATACACCGCGACTCACCTGTTTCACCCGGGTACTGATACGCAGCGCGATGAAACGCCCTCGCGCGGATCGGCCCGTGGGGTGTACCGACAAGCTCGACCGGGAGTTTCTGACCTTTTTGAGTTTTGTATGGAGTTTTGATCGCGGCTATCGACCGGGTATCGAGGCGATGCGCCTGGCAGTGGGGCCGGATGTTCCGACAGTGCATTTGCGCGGTAACCGGCAAGTGGCAGATTTTCTCGACCGCTTGCCCGGCCTTGCCATCGGCGTGTGATAACGTGCGCCCAGGCCCACCGTGCAGGCACTTGCCCATGTCCATCGCCGATAATCTGCTCGCCTTTACCCTCGCCGCCACCCTCCTGACCCTCACTCCCGGGCTCGACACCGCGCTGGTGTTGCGTACCGCGACGGTGGAAGGCAAGCAGCAGGCATTGCGCGCGGCATTGGGTATCAATGCGGGCTGTTTCTTATGGGGCGCGGCGGTGGCCTTTGGTTTGGGTGCGTTGATCGCGGTGTCGGAGGTGGCCTTCAACCTCTTGAAGTACTGCGGCGCCGCTTATCTGGCCTGGCTGGGCCTGAATATGCTGCTGCGCCCACGCACCTCCCTGACGGTCGGTGAGGCTCACGCCCAACCCGGCACCCGCTGGTTCTTGAAAGGCATGCTGGGCAATGTGCTCAACCCCAAGATCGGGATTTTCTATGTGTCGTTCCTGCCGCAGTTCATTCCCCAGGGCCATTCGTTGATCGCCTGGACATTCGGCCTGGTGAGCATCCATGTGGTGCTCGGCATGGCGTGGTCGTTGACCCTGATCGGCGCCACCCAGCCACTGACCGCAGTGCTGCGCCGGAGCAAGGTGATCACCTGGATGGACCGCAGCACCGGCCTGCTTTTTGTGCTGTTCGCGGCCCGCCTGGCATTGAGCAAACGCTAGTCAGGGCTTCGACGAAGATCAAGGTGGGCGCTGTCGAGCCCCTGGATCACTGCGGCTTCGGGGCCGTCATGTACTGGCTGAAGTTGTTGATGTGATCATCCAGATTGTCTTCCAGCATCATCCGGTACTGCTCACAGAAGTACTTCAACATCGCTTCCCGCGCCTCGGCCATTTCCGCGCCGGACTTGAAGTTGCGCGCACTGGCCCAGGCGTTGAAACGGGTGGTGCCGAACATCATCGAGGCACTGACCTGGCCCAGGTTCTCGAGGGTTTTCAGTTGCTCGTTCGACAGTTCGATATGCGCGTCGGCGCGGTCGTAGAAGGCTTGGTCGGTAGCGTCTGGCATGGTGGAACACCTGGGTTGGATAAATGAGTCATTGAAACATTTGCGGCAGGCAAGACCCTAGACCGGGTTCGTCGCCTCCAGCAACTGCGTGATCCAGCGCACCTCTTGCGCCAGTTCCTGCACTTTCTGTTCGGGCAACGCTTGTCGGGCCTGGGCCAACTGATCCAGGGTACGTTGCTTGTAGCGCAGCAGGCGTTGCCATTTGGCCAGGAACGCCGGGCTGCGGGCCTGCATCTGCAGGGGCCCGAAGTACAGCTGCTCGGCGCTGTAGCTCACCGGCCCGCTGCGCTCGGCGACGATGATTTCGTAGTCGAAGCGGTTTTCCCGTAGCAGTTCCTCGCAGAGGATGCGATAGCCGTTGTCCATCAGCCACAGGCGCAGCGGTTGTTCGCCGCCGTTGGGTTGCAGGATCAGGCGTTCCCGGCCGCTGAGATGCGCCTTGCCGCGCTCGAGGATATCGCGGATGGTCTCGCCGCCCATGCCGCAGATGCTGACCGCGTCGAGCAGGTCGGCCGGTTCGATAGCCGCCAGGCCATCGGCCAGGCGCACGTGGATGTGCAGTTCGTGGCCGTTGTCGCACACCGTGCGCTGGGCGGCGCGGAACGGCGTCAACGCCACCTCGCCGGCCACTGCCGCGACAATCGCGCCACGGTTCATCAACGCCACCGGCAGGTAGGCGTGATCCGAGCCGATATCAGCCAGGCGCGCGCCGGCCGGTACCTGGGCCGCCACGCGCTCCAGGCGCTTGGACAATGTGTTGTGGTTCAACTGCTGTTCCTTTTCGCGGCACTTTTGCCCTCAGTGCGGGCGCGCATGATGCGCGGTGCGCGCCGCAGGGTAAAGCGCCGCCGTCGGTGCCCGTCAGGCGAGCGCCTTGTACAGGCCCACGGCATTGCCATAGGACACGGCCTGCGCCTGGGCAATGGCCTGGCGCAGGCTGAGCAGCTCGCGCAGAAAGCGGTTGCAGCAAAGATCGGGCAGGACTATAAAACCTCAACTTAACTTGAGGGCAACCCCCATGGCAGCAGAAAAGAACCCGGACGGTGTGCGCTCCCTCACCATCGGCGAGGTGGCCAGGCGCAGTGGCGTACCCATCTCCACCCTGCACTTCTACGAGTCCAAGGGCTTGATCGCCAGCACCCGCAACGCCGGCAACCAGCGGCGCTTCCCGTCGCTGGTGCTGCGCAGCATTGCGATTATCAAAGTGGCGCAACGCACCGGCATTCCGCTGGAAGAGATCAAACGCGCCATGGGCCGCTATCCGCCGAACAGCAAATTGACGGCCGCGCAATGGGGAGAAATGTCCTCGGCCTGGCGCGACAACCTCAACGAACGCATCCGAACCCTGGAAGCCCTGCGCGACAGCCTGGACAACTGCATTGGCTGCGGCTGCCTGTCGCTCAACGACTGCCCGTTGCGCAACCCCGGCGATACCTTGAGCCAGGAAGGACCGGGGCCGAGAATCCTCGAACGCGCCGCTGCCGCATCTGAAATGCAATCCTCCAAACCCTGAAGATCAAGGTGGAAACTGTCGAGCCTTGGCGAGGCTGCGATGGCGGCGGTATTGCTGGGGTTGATGTTGGCTGAACTACCGCTATCGCAGGCAAGCCAGCTCCCACCTTGGATCTTCAGCACATTGAGTACCGTATGCATCCTGCGGTAGCAGTGAAATGCAATCCTCCCCCCCTGAAGAACGAGGTGGGAGCTGTCGAGCCCCAGCGAGGCTGCGATGGCGGCGGCATTGCTGGGATTGATATTGGCTGACCCACCGCTATCGCAGGCAAGCCAGCTCCCACATTGGATCCTCAGTACATTGAGTACCGTATGCATCCTGCGGTGGTAGTGAAATGCAATCTTCCAACCCCTGAAGATCGAGGTGGGAGCTGTCGAGCCCCAGCGAGGCTGCGATGGCGGCGGTATTGCTGGGGTTGATGTTGGCTGACCCACCGCTATCGCAGGCAAGCCAGCTCCCACCTTGGATCTTCAGCACATTGAGCATCGTATGCATCCTGCGGTGACAGCTGAAATGCAATCCTCCACCCGCTGAAGATCGAGGTGGGAGCTGTCGAGCCCCGGCGAGGCTGCGATGGCGGCGGCATTGCTGGGATTGATATTGGCTGACCCACCGCTATCGCAGGCAAGCCAGCTCCCACCTTGGATCTTCAGTACATTGAGTACCGTATGCATCCTGCGGTGGCAGCTGAAATGCAATCTTCCAAACCCTGAAGATCGAGGTGGGAGCTGTCGAGCCCCGGCGAGGCTGCGATGGCGGCGGCATTGCTGGGGTTGATGTTGGCTGAACTACCGCTATCGCAGGCAAGCCAGCTCCCACCTTGGATCTTCAGCACATTGAGCACCGTATGCATCCTGCGGTGGTAGTGAAATGCAATCTTCCACCCCCTGAAGATCGAGGTGGGAGCTGTCGAGCCCCGGCGAGGCTGCGATGGCGGCGGTATTGCTGGGATTGATGTCGGCTGACCCGCCGCTATCGCTGGCAAGCCCCCCACATTGGATCTTCATTGCCTTGGCAGGTCGGTGCTGACTACGCCGATGACACTTTTGAAGTAAGCCGCCCCGGGCACTTTCCTGATAATCGAACGATTACTGACGAAATGCCGAGGCCCCGCCATGACGCGTGCATCCACCGAACAGGTCCCGCCGCAAACCCTGAGAAAAGTCATCGTCGCCGCCGGTATCGGCAACTTTGTCGAGTGGTTCGACTTCGCCGTGTATGGCTTTCTCGCCACCACCATCGCCCAGCAGTTTTTCCCCAGTGGCGATGCCAGTGCGGCGTTGCTCAAGACCTTCGCGGTGTTTGCCGTGGCCTTTGCCTTTCGGCCTCTGGGCGGAATTTTCTTTGGCATGCTGGGCGATCGCATCGGCCGCAAGCGCACCCTAGCGATGACGATTTTGCTGATGGCCGGGGCCACGACCCTGATCGGCCTGCTGCCCACGTATGCCGCGATTGGCGTCACGGCGCCGATCCTGTTGTCGCTGATCCGTTGCGCCCAGGGCTTCTCCGCCGGCGGTGAATACGCCGGCGCCTGCGCCTACCTGATGGAGCACGCGCCCAGCGATAAACGGGCGTGGTATGGCAGCTTTATCCCGGTATCGACCTTTGCCGCCTTTGCCTCGGCGGCGGTGGTGGCCTATGCGCTGGAGGCTTCGCTGTCGGCCGAAGCCATGGGCAGCTGGGGCTGGCGCCTGCCATTCCTGATCGCTGCACCGCTGGGCCTGGTGGGCCTGTACCTGCGCTGGCGGCTGGATGAAACCCCGGCGTTCCAGGCGGTCGAGCAGGAGCACGCGGTGGCCCACTCGCCGCTCAAGGAAACCCTGCGCAACCATGGCGCGGCAATCTGCTGCCTGGGCGCTTTTGTGTCGCTGACGGCGCTGTCGTTTTATATGTTCACCACCTACTTTGCCACGTACTTGCAGGTGGCCGGTGGTTTGAGCCGGGCGACGGCGTTGCTGGTGTCGCTGATTGCGCTGATCTTCGCTGCGGCGATATGCCCGCTGGCCGGCTGGTATTCCGACCGGGTCGGGCGGCGCGTCACAGTAATGACCGCCTGCGGGCTGTTGATGGGGGTGGTATACCCCTCGTTCCTGATGGCCAGTTCCGGCTCGTTCGCCGCGTCCATCATCGGCGTGATGCTGCTGGCGGTGGGCGCGGTATTGTGCGGCGTGGTCACGGCCGCCCTGCTCTCGGAGACCTTCCCGACCCGCACGCGCTACACCGCCTCGGCGATCACCTACAACATGGCCTACACGATCTTCGGCGGCACCGCGCCGCTGGTGGCGACCTGGTTGATCAGCACCACCGGTAGCAACCTGTCACCGGCGTTTTACCTGATTGCCGTGGCCTTGCTCGCGCTGGCCGGCGGCCTGGCCTTGCCGGAGACCTCGCGCATTTCCCTGCATGACGCATAAGGCGCGAACCTTTCTCGCGCAAACACCGTCCGAGCTAGGGCATCGATGCTTTTCGCCCGCTCGGAGGTTTGTGTTTGAAAGCTGCCATCGTCAAAAAGTACCGCCTGATTATCAAGACCATGGGCTATGTCGGCTGGGCACTGTTCTGGCTGCTGCTGTGGGATATTGCGGTCACCGTGGACTTCATGCTGTTCCTCAACGCCAAGATCAACCTGCCGCTGATGCCCCTGACGCTGCTCGGCTCGGCGCTGGTGGTGCTGATCAGCTTTCGTAATACCAGCGCCTATAACCGCTGGTGGGAGGCACGCACGCTGTGGGGCGCGATGGTCAATAACTCACGCAGCTTTGCGCGGCAGGTGCTGACGTTGCTGGATGACCCCGACAACGAGGTCAATCCGATTAAGTCGACCTTGCTGCGCCGCCACGTGGCCTATGTGAATTGCCTGGCGTCGCACCTGCGGGGCGAGCCGTGCCCGGAGGAAGTGCGGGCATTTATTCCTGGGGATGAGTTCGCGCGCAACGGCGCTACCAACAACTTTGCCAACGATATCCTCACCGGCTCCGCGGCCCTGCTGGCCCGCGAATACAAGGCCGGGCGCCTGGACAGCATTCGCCTGGCGCGGCTGGAATCAACCATGGTTGATCTGTCCAACAGCCAGGGCGGCATGGAGCGCATCGCCAACACACCACTGCCCTACCCCTATGTGTATTTCCCCCGGCTGTTTATTTCGCTGTTCTGCCTGATCGTGCCAGTGGGGCTGGTGGAGTCCCTGGGCTGGTTCACCCCACTGGCATCGACGGTGGTGGGTTTTATGCTGCTGGCCATCGAACGCATCGGCACCGACCTGCAAAGCCCGTTTCGCTCCAGCGAGCACCAGATCCAGACAGAGGCCATCTGCGAAACCATCGAGAAAAACCTGCAGTCGATGCAGCGGGATTCGTTGGGGGATGTTCGCAGGGGCCATTAAAAAGCCTGCATGTTTCGAGCACATAGATAATAATGAGTCGCATTAAACATTTCGTTTATCACAGTGCGCTCTTCCCCGCAGAGTGAGCGTCGCATTAATCAGAAGGATCTCTATGCAAAGCTTTTACCTGCACTCGATGCGCCTGCTGGGCGCACTTTTTTTGCTTGCCTGTACGCTAAGTGTCCAAGCCGCCACCGATGAAACCGACCATTCGGCCACCTTCGAAAAAAACCACCAGTCGTACGTGATCAATGCCGATGGCAGTTTTGTCCAGATGGTTGATGGTCACACGGATCAATGAAGAGCGAGCGATCAAAGACAACGCACAGCGTTCGCTGAGCTACAACCGCTCCCTGGAAAACCTCGAGGTGCTTGAAGCCTTCACCCAAAAGCCCGACGGCCGCAAGGTGAAGGTGGGCGCCGAGCAGATCAAGGAACAACAGGAGACCGCCTCGTCCGAGGCGCCGATGTTCCAGGACTCGCGGGTCAAAGTGGTGATATTTCCAGAGGTAGCGGTCGGTGACCGGCTGGTCCTGCGCTACCAGCGCCAGCGCACCACTGCCCTGTTCCCGCAGCAGTTCGAAGACTTCTACGTGCCGGACTTCTACGATGCCGAGCAGTTGAGCCTGAGCTACGACTTGCCAGCCGACAAGCCGCTGTTCGTCGATGCCCGGGGCTTCAAGGCCAGCACCCCGGCCGCGGCTGCCGGGCGCAAGGTGTACCGTTGGGACTACGTACCACAGGAAAAGGCGCGCATGGAAACCGGCGCCGTGTCCTACGTCGATTACGGCCAATTCCTCGCGGTCTCGACGTTCGCCAGCTACAAGGACTTTGCCCAGGCCTATGAGGCCAGGGCCCAGGTCGAAGTGACGCCGGCCATTGCCGCCTTGGCCAAGCAACTTACGGCCAACCTGAGCACCCCGCGCAGCAAAGCCCTGGCCCTGAGCGACTGGGTTCGTAAGAACATTCGTTATGTAGCGGTGTATGTCGGCGCGGGCGGCGTAGTACCGCACCCAGCCCAGGCCGTGCTGGACAACCGCTATGGCGACTGCAAGGACCATGTGGCCCTGCTGGAAGCCATGCTGCGCGCGGTAGCGATCGAGAGCTCGCCGGTGCTGGTCAACCTGGGTAACAGCTACACCCTGGCCAAAGTGCCCACCCTGGGTGTGCTCAACCATGCGATCACTTATGTGCCGGCCCTGGATCTGTACCTGGACTCCACCGCCACAGCCATTGCCGCGGGCTACCTGCCGATCCCGGTGCTGGGCAAGCCAGTACTGTTGACGCAGTCCGGCGAAATGGCCAAGACCCCGGCCGCGCAAACCGGCAAGGTCACCAACGACCTACTGTTCAAGGTCGACAGCAACGGCGCGGCGGACTTTGTGCATGCCACCACCGTGGAAGGCTGGGGCTCAGAGTTCAATCGCTACCTGCTCAATGCAATGAAACCGGCTGACCGCGACTCGATGATCCGCAACGTCCTCGGCTGGTACGGGCAAACGGGCCAGGGCACGTTCAAAAGCGACTCCTTGCAGGATGAAGTCAACCCGTTCAAGAACACCCTTGAAGGGCGCACCGACAACCTGGTCAACCTGCCAGGCCCGACCGGCGTGCCGGCGCTCAGCAGCCTGGTCGGCGGCATTGCGCAGAACGTGTTTGCCTTCGCCTCGGAAAAAGACCGCACCCAAGAGTTCGGTTGCCTCTCGGGAGAAACCCAGGAGCAGGCCCGTTTCGAGTTCCCCAAGGAAGTCATCGTCCTCGCCGTGCCCAAGCCACAGTCCCTGCAACAGGCCGGCTTTGACTACCAGGCCACCTACGCCAAGGAAGGCAACACGGTGCTGATCACCCGCCACTTCAAGTTCGCCCATGCCAATACCGTGTGCAGCCCCGAGGACTTCAAGGCGATGAAGCCGGTGATCGAAAGCATGGTCAACGACCTGAAGAGCCAGATCATCGTGCAGACGCTGTAACTCCCAAGGTCATGCCGGCTGGTGACTGGTCACGCAGTGAATACCACCACCGCCGGCTGCAATCGCGTCGATATCCAGTTGCACCACCTTGCGCCCCGGATAGAGCCTGGACAGCAAGTCAAAGGCCTTGCGGTCGGCGACTTTGTCGCCAAACTGCGGCGCAATCACCGCGCCGTTGATCACGAAGTAGTTGATGTAGCCGGCGGCATAGTCCGGGTTATCCCGACTGAACCGGTTGCGACGCGGGTTCAGCGGTGGCGACACGGTGTGTATTTGCAGCGGCCGGCCATCGGCATCGCTAGCCTGCTTGAGCATGTCCAAGTGGGCCAAGGTCACCTGGTGGTCGTAGGATTCAGGGTCGGTGTCCAGGTTGGCGATGACCACGCCCGGCGAGACAAAGCGTGCGTAAAAGTCGACATGGGCGTCGGTAATGTCCTTGCCCTTGATACCCGGCAACCAGATGATCTTGCGCAAGCCCAGTCGGCTCTTCAGCTCAGCCTCGACGTCGGCCTTGCTCCAGCCGGGGTTGCGGTTGGCATTGATCCAGCTACTTTCGGTCATGATCCCGGTGCCATGGCCATCCACTTCGATGGCACCGCCCTCGCCCACCAGTTCGCTGCGGATGTAAGTTGCGCCTGCCAGCTCGGCAACGTGAGCCGCCAGTTCGGCATCGTCGGCGTGCTGCTGCTTGTTACCCCAGCCGTTGAAGTTGAAGTCCACTGCGCCCAACTGGCCATTGTCATCCACGACAAAGTTGGCGCTGGTGTCACGCATCCAGATGTCATCCAGCTCGGCGTGTACGAAGGTGATGTTACGGGTGCCGCATTTTTCTTCGGCCAGCTCACGCTCATCTTCGCGGCAGAACACCGTGACCGGTTCGTACTCGGCAATCGTACGAGCGATACGGCCCAGGGCGTCCTGCACAGCGGGGGTGAAGTCCTGGTGAATCGCCTCCTGGGCGCCAAAGGCGATAAAGGCGCGCTGGTGTTTCTCGCCCTCATCGGGCATGAACCAGCGGCCTTGGACCGCCGCGTAGACGGGCAGCCCCATGGACGCGGCGGCGCCCAGGCCGGCCACCACCGCGGCCTGTTGGATGAATTGGCGACGTGTGCTCATGTGTACCTCTGGGTTGACCGTCATTGACCGATAGCCGTCTTGAACTTAGTCCAAACCCGCATGCGTGCGCGCATATCGGCCTGGGGAATATCCTGCCCGGCCACCAGTCGTTTGAAGGTGGCGTCGTCCGGGTAAATGTCCGGGTTGTTGCCCATGGCGAGATCGACGCTGGCGCGGGCCTTGGCATTGGCCGTGGGGTAGCCGGTGAAATTGCTGATGGCCGCCATGTTCTCTGGGCGCATGACAAAGTTGATAAACGCGTAGGCGTATTCCGGATGCCGAGCATCCACGGGGATGGCCATGGTGTCCATCCACACCGTCGTGCCCTCGCGGGGGATGTGGTATTGGAAGCGCGCCTTTTTACCCGCCGCATCCGCCGCCCGCTGCGCCTGGGTCATGTCGCCGCTGTAGCCCAGGGACAGGCACAGGTTGCCATTGACCAGGTCAGTCACCGGTTGCGACTGAAACTTGCGGATATACGGCCGCAGTTTGAGCAACAGGGCGCTGGCCGCAGCCAGGTCCTCAGGCTTGGCACTGCGCGGTTCGCGCCCCAGGTAGATCAGCGCCACGGCCAGTACTTCGTCGGGCGAGTCGATCAGCGAGATGCCGCAATCGGCAAATTGGCGAGCCAGTTCCGGCTTGAATAACAGGTCCAGGCTATTGACCGGCGCATTCGGCAAGCGCTGTAGGATTTGCTCGGTGTTATAGGTCAGGCCAATCGTGCCCCAGGTATAGGGCACTGTGGCCTGATTGGACGTGCGGTAATGGCTGCGCAGTTGTTGCAGGCCCGGCTCGATATCCTCCAGCGCCTCAAGTTTTGCCGGATCCAGTGGCTGCAGGCTGCCGGCGCGCATCAAGCGCTCGCCCACCGTATCGCCCGGGAAGATCAGGTCATAACCACTGCCACCGGCCATCAGCTTGGCCTCCAGCGTTTCGCTGCCATCCATCACGTCATAGATCACCTGGATCCCGGTTTCGGCAGTAAAGCGCGCCAGGGTGTCCTCGGCAAAATAGTCGGCCCAGTTGTACAGGCGCAGGATCTTTTCATCGGCCTGTACCGTCGGGATGACGATGCTCAGGGCCAGGGTGCAGTGGATCAGCTTCATGTCATACCCCTTGGGTCTGCCAGCGTGGATGCAGGTGGCGACCGTCCTGGGTCAGTAAACCGCCATACATGTCAGGGCGGCGGTCGCGGTAGATGCCCCAGGTCAGGCGTTCTTCGGCCATGGCCGCCAGGTCCAGGCACTGGAGCAGCACACCGCTGCCGGCGCGGTCGGCCTCGGCCAGCAGCGCGCCTTTGTGGTTGCAGATAAATGACGAGCCGTAGAACTCCATCTGCAAGGTTGAGTCGCTGCTCGCCACTTCCCGACCGACACGATTGGCCGCCACCACCGGCAGCAGATTGGCGGCGGCATGCCCGCGCATGGTCATCTGCCAGTGATCACGGGAGTCCAGGCTGGCACAACCCGGTTCGGAGCCGATGGCAGTGGGAAACAGCAACACCTCGGCGCCCAGCAACGCCAGGCAACGCGCGGTCTCGGGGAACCACTGGTCCCAGCAGATGCCCACGCCGAGGCGGCCGAACGCGGTGTCCCAGACCTTGAAGCCGGTGTCGCCGGGGCTGAAGTATTCCTTCTCTTGATAGCCAATAGCGTTGGGGATATGGGTCTTGCGATATACCCCCAGCAGTTGCCCGTCGGCATCGGCCACACTCAGTGAATTGAAGTAGGCGTTGCCGGCCTTTTCGAACCAGCTCAGCGGCAGCACTACCCCCAACTCCCTGGCCAGCGCGGCGAAGCGCTTGAGCACCGCGCTGTGGCGGTACTCTTCAGCCAAGGCCAGGTGCTTGTGTTGTTGTTCGATGCAAAAATACGGCGTGGCGAACAGCTCTTGCAGCAGGATGACCTGCGCGCCCTGGGCCGCCGCTTCACGCACCCGTTGTTCGGCCTGATCAAGGTTGTGTTGCAGGTTCCAGGTGCAGGGCATCTGGGTGGTGGCAATGGTCAGCTGGCGCATGGCATCACTCCTTTACCGGCCAGGCTGGCTGCTGCTGGGTGATGCAATGCACACCGCCGCCGCCATGGGCCAGGTGGTTGATGCGCACCGGCACCACCACACGATCCGGGAATACCTGGGCCAGCACATCGGCAGCCACCTGGTCCGCCGCGATGCCATAGGCGGGCATGATGATCGCGCCGTTGGCAATATAGAAGTTGGTGTAGGAGGCGCAAAACACCTCGGCGTCGGTATCCACCGCCTCGCTGGCCTCAAAGAGTTCGATCAACTCGAACCGGCGGCCCTTGGCATCGGTGGCCAATTCCAGGGCGCGGCGGTTTTCCCGTGCGACCTCGGCGTACACCGAACCCTGGTCGTGCGTGGCATCTACCAGCAGCACGCCGGGGCGGGCAAAGGCGCACACGCCATCGACATGGCCATCGGTCACATCCCCGGTGACATGCTGCGGGTCGCCTGGCAACCAGATGGTTTTTGTCACCCCAAGCCAGCGCGCAAAGATCGCCTCCATTTCGGCCTTGCTCATGCCCGGGTTGCGATTGGGGTTGAGCAACACCGACTCGGTGGTGATCAACGTGCCCTCACCGTCCACATGAATCGCCCCGCCTTCATTGCTCAACGGCGTGCCAAAGCACGGCAGGCCCAAGTGGTTGAGGGTGCGCCGAGCGAGGCTTTCATCCAGGTCATAGGCTGACTTGCCGCCCCACGCGTTAAAACGCCAGCTCACACCGGCCAGGCCCAATTGCGGGTGGCCAATAAAGCTGGGGCCGGAGTCGCGGCACCAACTGTCGTTGACCGCCAGCGTGATCAGTTCAATGTTGGGGCCGCACAGGGCTTTGGCCGTGTCGAGTGCAGAAGGGTCAACCACCAGCTTCACCGGCTCGAACCGCGCGATGGCATTGGCGACCCGGGCAAAATCCGCCTGCACCTGGGCCAGCGTTACGCGCCATCCCGACTCCCAGAGCGCCTGGTTATGGGGCCAGACCATCCAGGTCGCAGCATGCCTGGCCCATTCCGCCGGCATCCTCCAGCCGCTGTGTGGCATCTCGTTCTGCAGCATGACAACCCCCTTCTGAGTTAAGCCTTTGTGTTCACCAAAAACGGCGTACACGCTATGGGGATCCATGCTACGTTTGGCCAAACCGCCAAACAAACGATGGATTTTGCAGATAAATGATTAGAAAAACTTATCAGCATGCTTAAACACTGGCCGCCCCTTGGGGCACTGCGCGGCTTTGAAGCGGCGGCGCGGCTGGGCAGTTTTCACAAGGCTGCCAACGAACTGCACCTGACCCAATCGGCCATCAGCCAGCAGATCCGTAGCCTGGAAGCGTACCTGGAACAGCCGCTGTTCTTTCGCAACGGGCGCAGCGTCGCCCTGACCGATGCCGGCCATGATTTCCTCAGCACCACCCAGGCCCTGTTACAGCAGTTGTCCGTGGGTGTGCGCCGGCTGGGGCAGTACCGCAAGGCCAATCAACTGGTGCTCAACACCACCCCAGCCTTTGCTCGCCACTGGCTGCTGCCGCGTCTGGCCGACTTCCGCCGGCACCACCCGGACGTGGATTTGTGGCTGTTCAGCACCGACGAAGTACCCGACATGGCCACCCAGACCATCGACCTCGCCGTGCGCGATGACATCAGCGCCCAGGCCGAGTGCAGCTTCAAAGTGCTGCATACCGACCGCCTGTATCCCGCCGCCCACCCCAGCGTACTGGCCCTGCCCCGCGAGCAACGCACCACCCTGCATGGCGAGCGGGAAATGGATTGGAGCCATTGGGCGGTGGAAGCCGGGATTGATGTCGGCCAGCAGGACCAGGGGCTGAATTTTTCCGACCCCGGCCTGCTGCTGGACGCGGCCTGCGGTGGCCTGGGGATCGCACTGGTCAGCCAGTTACTGAGCCAGCACGCACGCGAAAATGGCCTGCTGCACCCCTTGGTCGACGCCACCATTCGCGGCCCCAACTGGGCCTTGCTGACCCACCGCGACAGCGAAAGCGACCCACTGGCGCGCAGCTTCAGCCAGTGGTTACTGGACAACCTGGCACAGGGTGCCGCACATGAGTGAAGGACTGGAGGACATCCTGGCCGAGCGCCTGGCGGTGATTTTTTGCGGGATCAATCCGGGCCTGCTGGCGGCCGCGCAGGGCCATCACTTTGCCGGGCGTGGCAACCGCTTCTGGCGCACCTTGCACCTGGCCGGGTTCACTGCGCATCAAGTGCTACCTGAGAATGACCGGACGCTGCTGCAGTACCACTGCGGGCTGACGACCGTCGTGGAACGGCCAACGGCGCGGGCCGATCAATTGTCGCGGGATGAATTCAAGGCGGCGGCCGACGGGTTTGAACTCAAGATCCGCCGTTATGCACCGCGCTATGTGGCGTTCCTGGGCAAGGCGGGTTATTGCGCGCTGTCGGGGCTGCGCGAGGTGGCGTGGGGGCTGCAACCGCAGACACTGGGGGATGCTGCAGTGTGGGTACTGCCCAATCCCAGCGGGCGGAATCTGGCATTTACGTTGGAGCAATTGGTGCAGGCGTATGGGCAGCTCTATTTGGCAGCATTCCCTGGAAGCCGCGCTGCTTGCGCCCGTTCAGATAGCGACATGCTGGGTGGCAGCAACGACAGCACATAAGCCATGCGCGACGCACTCCCCAGGTTCACGATCAATGTGAACGGCGAGTCGCTGAACTCAAACACCAGATTAAAAGTGCCATAAGCACTGCGCACATCCACCCGCGACACATCGCACAACGGCCGTTGCTTCTGACGTAAAACCCGGTAAATCATCTGCTGGCCATCAAGACGAAATACCGGGTTGAGGCTGTTGGTGGCCAACGCCACCCAAGGCACCCTGCGCAACCCGACAAAACTGGCCAATACCGGAATCGCCTTGCCATCAATGCCAGTACCGGGGGCATAGGCAGGAGCTACCGACTTGGGTTTGCGCAGCTTCTTGAACAGCCAGTACATGAACCAAAACGACAGCCCCTGGCCGATAACCACCACCGCGCCGAAGGCTAAATCCAACCAGCTGATATTCATGGTTTTTCCTTAAACGCCCAATATCCATAGCATTTCGGCGAAGAGTAAAACGTTTCCACACCCTGCCACGCACAGGTTGAAAAATCATACAAAATGATTGACTTATCCTTTTCAATCAGTAAGATACGCCGCATTCCGCGATAGCTCAGTTGGTAGAGCAAATGACTGTTAATCATTGGGTCCCTGGTTCGAGTCCAGGTCGTGGAGCCATATCTCAATCGGATCACCCAAGCTGGTGATCCAGGCATAGCATAATCTACGCGTCGTCTCTGATTCTTCACTTTAGAGACCATTGCCATGAAAATCGCTGCAGTACTCTCAACAAAAGGCGGACCGGGGAAAACCACGGTCACAGCCAGTCTAGGCGCGTTCTGCGCCGACTCCGGTCTTCGCACCCTGCTCATTGATCTAGATAATCAGCCCTCGCTATCGTCGTTTTATGCATTAACGCATGAAGCACCTGGCGGCGCCTACGAGCTGATTGCCAACAATGAGACCCGACGCGATCAGATCATCTCCCAAACCTGCATACCCAACCTTTCCCTGATTCATTCAAATGATCCCTTCAACCAGCTAGGCACTCTGTTACTCCACGCCGCCGACGGACGCCTTCGACTCAAAAACCTCATCTCGACGTTTGAACCAGATTTCGACCTCGTACTGGTCGACACACAAGGCGCACGATCCATCATCCTGGAAATGGCCCTTTTAGGTGCCGACATGGCGATCTCCCCCATCACTCCAGATATGCTGACCGCTAGAGAGTTTCATCGCGGCATGCTTCAGCTTTACCGCGACCTTCAACCTCTAGCCGCTCTGGGGGCGGTGACACAACCACTCAGACTACAGTAGCCAACTTGCACTGGACGCCCCCCCCTAACACCTGTTGAGGGTTTTCCCTGAGCCACTGCCCGTCTTTGCCAGACAAACTCACTGGGTAGCCTCGCAACTCGGAACGGCCCTGCAGGAAAGCAGCCGGGGGCTATTGCCGGTCTGGGTTCTCCAGCAAAGGCAGGCCATCAGTAAACAGCCGAACGGATGCCCATACGAACAGATGCGTTCATTCAGATAAGGGCATTTCGTTTGGCGAAGTCAGCCAAGCCTACTTGCGAGGTTAGTTTGAGCTTGCTTAACAAACGTTTTTTGTAGGCGCTGATATTCTTGTTGCTCAACAGCATGAGCTCGCCGATTTGCAGATTGCTCATGCCTCTGGCCAGTTGCTGCAGGACCACCAACTCACGGTTTGACAATGCACTGATCAGGTGCTGGTCGGAGGCGTCCTGGTCACCGCGACGAACCGAATCCGTTTCCAGACTGGGGAATACCGTATAGCCGGACATGACGGTCGTCAGTGCTTCACGGAACTTTTGCGGCTCATCCACTTTACAGATGTAACCGTCGGCCCCCATGCTTCGGCAGCGCGACGCATAAAACGTCGGCAGTTGGGAAGTGAGTACCAGGATTTTGCTGGGCAATTTCAACGCTTTGATGCGGCGGATAACTTCCAGGCCGTCGAGTTTTGGAAGGCCAATGTCCAGCACGATTAAATCCGGTTGATGCTGGCGAGCCAGTTGCACGGCATCTGCACCATTATTCGTTTCGGCTACCGTCTCAAACCGTTCTTGCGACAACAGCATCACCACGGCCGTGCGTATAAACGGGTGATCATCTACCACCAAGGCTGTATACATCCGTACTCCTAAGACATTTTATTCGATATAGGTATGAAAGATTTAAACGGATAAGAACCCATCATTCGTGGATATACCATTGGCGTGGCTCATCCGTACCGACTCGACATTCGGAGTTTGGCAGGTGCGCGATACCACACGGATGCTGCCGCTAAAAGTTGATCGAAGATAGGGATAGCGGGCTCCAGCCTGAACAACAAATTACTCGTAGGCCGGGAAAGAATTATCCGAAGTCACATCGCTGCCAACAATATCACTAATCTTGACCAGTTCAAGAACGCTCAGGCTAAGCCGGCCCATGGTCATGTTGGTAATCTGCAACGAGATGACGTTGTCATTGGTGGCATCGAACAGTTGCAATTGTGAAGTTTTTAATACTCCGAATAAGAGGGCTCCTGTCTTTTTCAGCAATAATTATCTGGTCGTTGCCGCGATTTTCATATAGGAACACTCTGAAAAAATGAATCGCACTGCGATGCTCCGACTCATTCTCTCACGGCGCATACCCTGCTTAGCTTCCACCGACCCACCGACTGAATACAGCGTGCCACGGCCCTATCTTTTCGTTGATTTGCTCCAGCACCGTGATCACCCGAGATGCCTCAGCTGTTTGCGCCATAGCAAATGCAAAAGTAAAACTCACACATCTTTAATGTCTAGCACCACAAATTAAATGCATATGAATTATAAAGCCATACAAAGAACTTACAACTTACTTAAAGCAAAAGCGCACAATTACGCCCACCTGCAGTAATTAAATGAACTCAAAAACAACATTTTTTATGTTTGGAACACTATTGCCTCACGAACCCGCAGCATCTCGCACAAAACATCTTCCTCTTTGGAAATCCAGACATAGCGAGCGAAAGAAGCGTTCAACCATGCTCATCCACGAACTGGAGATCCGTGTGAAAGCGTTTCTGCTTCTCAAGCCTGGCCTTCACTTATGGATATTTGTGCGTGGCGTAGTTGTCGACGATCAGGATGCGCAACGACCGTGTCGACCTATCTGGCGCGCACGTCATATAGCCAGGGTGTAGACAGTAATGGCCCTACTATGCTGTTCGTGGCCTAGTTGCTCGGGAAGAATGTTGAGTGAAAGATTGAAGCAATACCCCTGATCCTACAGGAGCCGCACGTTCATGAAACGGCTGAAACAGCAGGTCTTCCAGCACTCCATACTCCGTCAAACGTGAAAAGAAGTGCGACGCAGGCAACACCCCCAGTACGCGCCCGCGACTACTCATAAGTCAACTTAAAGGTTGCGTCGGCATCTCCCTTCCCCGGCGTCACCGCGCCGGTTGCGCGATACTGACTAAAGAATACCAGCGCGGCAGTGCGGCTCCCGTTTACAGGCGCAGTCGCCGCTAAGATGGTTTGCCCGAGTGGCAGGAGTGTGCGGTTCTGATCCAACAGGGCAATCGCGACATTTTTCGCCGAGCCGTTCCCGCTGAGAGCCAGCAGCCTCGGGTCAGTCGGGTTTGCGACGCCACTAAAGGTGACTGAGATACCCTTCTTCAGACCGTTGCAATTTTCCAGGTTAATCACAAAGCGTGCCGCAGGCATTGTTGGCAATGTACTGGTGGATTGCCGCACAGCCCAAGTGCCCATATACACATACTGATTGTCTGAACCGACACTCACCTCACAGCTCGCGGCCACTAACTTTGCGGTTATAAGTAAGTTAATCCTGGCCAACTCTGCTTGTGTCACGCTCGAAAAGCCGGACAACAATAGAAGCCCCAAGCCCAGCTGCCGATTTAATGTTCGCATAGCAGCCTCCTGTTATTGATAGTCAACCCGAAGATACGCCCGCGAGGTAACAGGCCCCTCCGCAGGTGGTTTCCCGGTAACACTGACCGGAAAGACTTTGATGGTGACGTTAGCGCTACCGTTGTTGTCCAGCTTAAATGGAATCAAGCTGTTGAACGAGTTCGGTCTCAGGTGCTTTTCGCTCTTGTCGGTGACCACGAAGCCGACGTCCGGATTAGTCGAGACAATGGCATCGCCACTGACGTCATCAGCTTGAACACGCATCGTCAGGCTGGCCTGCTGCTTGATATTGCTGCACTGCAGGGCAATGGATCGAACCTCGGGACTAACCCCCTCTGCCTTGGCACCGGCCGTTTTGAACGCTCCAGTGGAGATGCTGTTGGGAAAATCCACCGTCACGAGGTCATTCGTATCGAGCACGCAATTTTCAGGGACGGTAATGCTATAGTTCAAATACACTTTTGCAAAAATAACATTTTGAACACTGCATACCCCCTCACATGCTCCCCAAGTACCTAATAACAAATTCTTCCGGTAAACCCCTCCTACCATCTTTTGCGTAATTTTTATTGAGCTTTCCCAAGTCGTATCTACGAATTTATCGCCTGTCTTACCAGGCCGACAGGTACTCGTGTCAAGAACTGGCCGATTGAAGGGAGCGTAAGAATATCCGCAAACCCCGCGAAATCGAACAGCAACGGCAAGATAATCATCCACCGGCTGATAAACCCAGTTATCAGGGGCGGTGTTGTAAGGCGGCATAGAATTATTAAATCTTGTGAAAGAGATGCTCTTTAGCCCCTCCCCCATGCCCATTTGAAAAGAGTTCACAGTAAAGTTTGACGAGATCTTCGTTTGCCCTGGCTCATTGGCATGGCTGTCCAATGTTTCAGTCAGCGTCAAATTGATTGCTTGATTGCAGCCAGTACAATCGGCCATTGCCGGGACGCTACTGAGTATTAGCAACAGTCCAATCGCTCTGCTTAACATGATTACCACCCTACTCCCCACCATCACTGGCACTCTACTTTGGCGTAACTGACGACGTTGCCTTCGCTGCTTTTGGGTAACTGATAGCGGGCGTGACACGCCTGACGTGTTCCCGGCCCCCAGCTCACAGACAAGTCTCCCGTGAGCGGCAAGCCCGCCAGATAAACCTGACCGTTTTCACCGACGATGCTGCCGCCTTTGCCGTCCTGCCGTTCAACGGTAGAACCGAACGGCACAGGTTGGCCGTTGGTTTGCACCAGAGTCACCAGTGCTCTTACACCGACGCGCGTGATGAACTCGGCCCTTACCAGTGCACCGCGGGTAGGCACTACGTTCATGACGGGTTCGTCCAGATCGGCATTGTCTTTGAGCGAGGTGGTGTCCAGTGCGATTCGATTGGTGTGATAGGTGGTTGCATAAGGCATCACCGCGTAGCCGCGCCAGTCGGTCCTGACGCCGGTCGCGTTTTCAATCTTGACTCCAGTGGCGCCTGGCGCCTTGATCAACACGTTGGTATCCCCCAATGGCTGGCTGAAGGTCACGCCGTTGGCGTGGCCCACTAAACCGCCGCTCAGCCCAACGGTGACTTGCTGGTAGTTTCGGTTGTAGCTGTAACCGGCAGAGCCGTTGCCATAGCCGCCCTGATAGCGCAGATTCGTACTTCCGCTTGCGCCCCCCTGGTCACCGTAACCTTGTTGTACGCTGTAATTCAGGTTGTTATCCGCCGTTGCAGTACCACTTACACCTGCACGCTGGGTCATCTGACCGTGTGTATCGGTATTAGCCGAATAAGTGCCGTACATCGTGTTTCGGGAGCTGGTAATGTCGGTGCTCTTGCCGCCCTTGGACAGCCAGTCACCCAACGGAAAAGACAAGTTCAACGATAACTGGTTATCCGAACCGCCCATGCTCGCGCTTTTATTGTAGCTATACGTCACGTTGTAATTGATATCGCGCCAAAAGCCGCTATATCCCAACTGCCATAGATCATCGGTTTTGTCGCTGTTCCAGTAGGACTGACGGCTGCCGCTCAGGAATACCGAGCCTTTATTCCCCAATTGCTGGGTGACGCTCACTTGCGTATGGCCTTTGCGGGTGTAATTGAGGTTGAAGTAATCCTGGTAGGTCGGTTTTATCTCCACCGGCCCATCTTGAGCATTCACCTTGTACCCGCTCATTTGGCGGTAACTGGTATCATCCAGCGTATAAAAACCTTGGGTTGAAAAGCGATAGCCCAGCAATTGAAAGTTTGTGCCCAACTGGTTTAGCGACTTGGCATACAAAAAGCGCAACGATTGCCCCTGATGCCGGCTGTCATCGGCGAGTACGCTATTCGCCTGGGTCAAATCTGCCGACACTGCACCCCATGTCCCCAGGTTAACCCCCGACCCAACGGCGAAGGCAGTGTAATTGTTGGCGAGTTGCGAGCCACCATAAAGCGTGATGCCATGCGGGCCGCCCCAGATAACAGTACCTTGGCCAAAACCTGGTTTACCCTGTTCTATCGTGTTACTGCGATACTGCCCCACCGTCAGCGCATACTTTACCCGCCCTTCACGTTGCAGCACTGGCACTCCCGAGTAAGCCACAGTGAAAGTATTTTCCGAGCTATCAGCTTCGGTCACCGTAACTTTCAAGTCCCCGCTGCTGGAGGTAGGGTAAAGATCACTAATTTCAAAAGGTCCTGGCGCGACGTAGGTTTGATAAATGACATAGCCATTTTGTTTGATGGTGATTTTGGCATTACTGTTGGCAATCCCTCTCACGGTAGGTGCAAACCCGCGCAAACTGTCCGCCAGCATGTTGTCATCTGAAGCCAATTGCGCGCCGCGAAACCCCAAGCCGTTGAAAACGTCACTCGGGGTAGAGCTATCACCTAACGTCAGTTCTGACTTCAGGGGTGCAATCGTGCGTTGCGCATAGGTACTGATGCTCTGCCATTCGTTAGTGCCGCGTCCATAGCCGTTGCTGTAGATCAAGCTGGACGTGTTACGGAAACGCCAGGCACCCAAGTTAACACCGCTATCCAGCCCCAGAAAACCGTAGTTGGCGCTGCCCCCACCCATACTGTTACGGGTGTTGCTGCCGGTAAAGTTGTAGTTCAGCAACAATGCGTTAATGCCATGATCCCACTCATCGGGTGAAACGTAGCCCCGTGCATTACTTTTCAGAGCAGCCTGTGGGATGCTGATGTACAGACGCTGACCTTCAAAGTCGAACCGCGCCCCAGCCTGGGGTATGGCTGCCGCCAGATCGATGCACTTATCCGGCAGAGCGCCTTGCAGCAAGGTCAATGATTCAACTTTCACACCCACACGCTCCAAATGCTCACGGGTAATGCAGGCACTCAACCCGGAGTCATCCAACTGCGCTTCGCCTTCTGATGCACGATGGCGCGCTCCAAACGAAAGGTTCTGGGTGGACATATATTCATCATTCAAATAGATTTCAACGCGGTAGTTGCCCGGAGCCTGCCCTTCACCTTTTTCGAAACGCGAAAGGTCGGCGACCGCATTTGGGTCACCAGACAGAAAGGCCGGGTTAAAGAACTCCTCTGCCTTCGTGGCGGTACTGACAATGCAAGCCATGCAAAAGCTGACCGTAAAAAAAACACTGCCAGCAGACTTAGATTTATTAAGATTAATCGTTAGCATAAGCCCCTACCAGCACCTGAAAGCACGGCGCAACATGACGCTTTTCAAACGTTTCCATGCAGCGATGGAAAATCATTTACTTGAGCATGTGAGAATATTGAGCGGCAATGTAATTCAAACTTATTACTTCAATGGCACCGTTGTGACAGGCGTGATGGCGCCGTAATCATTTACTGTTTGGTAACTGACAGCTCCTGAAGCACTGTCTGGAATCGACACACTACTGTTGCTCATCGGCGGAACCATAGTATTTGGCAAGTTACGCGTACCGATCGCCAGACTGACGAGCGAAACATAATAGGGCGATGGGTTCTCAATTTTCAGCACTTCGCCCTGACGCGAGAACTTCAATTGCCCAGGTGCGTCAGCAGCAGTTGAAGGCAAATTGGCAGGCCGCACAAACAACTTGACCCGCGACAAGATAGCAATCTGCAGTACGTTCTTATCCTGTAAATCGTCACGCTCAACAGCAGGAATGGCCTTGCTGTTTAGCCAAAATACACTTTCGCGGTCTTTCGGCAAATCAGCGCCGACATACATGATGCGCAAGGTATTCTCACTTTTGGGTTTACTGACAAACAATGGTGGCGTCACCACAAAGTCAGATGACTTCTTCTCAGCAACGTCATCAACCCACGATTGAATCAGGAAACGATTTTTTTTGTCGCTGTTGTTCACCGCCAGCGATACTTGTTTGGCGCCGGGCGGATAAACAACTCGCGTTGCGCCCAGTGCAACACCACCAGCCTGTGCCGTTAAGGTGTAAAAGGAGCTGAATATAACAATTAAGCCAGCTGTTACATTGCGAAAGCGTAAAGCGTACTTTATCAACACAAAAACCCCTTTAAATTAACAAGTACAACGCCTGCCCGGTAGCGATCATTGGTACGAAACAGCAAACCAGGTACAGGTATTCGCGTTACCGCCGTTCATCTCACGAGCAGAAAAACGAAACAACATCGCACCCTCACGCAGAAGAACCAGTGGCTCGGATGCAGCGTTAGGCACAACGCCGTTTCCGGCATTACAAAAATTAGCCAGCCCGACGCTGGCAGCAGAGTTTTTACCACTCTCTATACTGAAATTTGCACAACGCGCTCAGCCGAAACACCGCAGGCTTGCGCCGTAATTGCACCACAGATATGAACAACCCCACCATTGATCAGTACGTTGTATTTGTTGCTAGCAACAGCAGTCAAAGAACGACAGAACAGAGCCGCGCATAGCGGTGTTTAGCACTCAAAAACAACCCCCAGATGCGATTAGCCCTGCCACCTTCCCTGGCAGCACTGTCGTCCTTAGTATCCGTGTGCTACAGAAGCATTACTCGTATTGCATGGTAAAGGTTGCGTCTGCGTCTGCCGCACCCGGCGTCACTGCCGCAAGCGTTGACTTATAACGCGCATTGAGTGCCAACACGTTGTCGCCATCTTTCAGCTGGTGAGACGCAGAGAACATCCCGCTATTGGGCACTAACACTGCCCCCTGACTATCGGATATTTCAATACCCACACCGCCGGCTGCACCGGACGAACCGCCACCGATATTGCTGACAGCAAGCACGCTAGGGTCAGCAGCATCAACGGTACCAGTGAAGGCCACAGAAGCCTTGGAAGAAACTGTACTGTCACAATCCTGCAACTTGATAGTGAAAGGAACCAATCCAGTTTTGTCGCCTACCGCTTTGAACTTCGCAGATCGGTACTGCCCCAATGTTACTGTCTGGTCCGCTGAGTCGGCACTGACCGAGCAGGCAGCATTAACAATTTCACCTTTAAAATGTACGGTCCCACCGTTCGACAGAACCGGGGCGGCCATAACACCAATGCTGGACATCAGCAAAGACGCCGCCACAAGAGTCTGTACAGAAGAATTAATACGCATGCTTTTTAGCTCCTGGATAGTTATTAGTGCTTAAACACTTGGAAAATCAAAATGAATCTGCACTTGCGAGATAAACCGAGCAAGTTCAAAAATATTACCTAACAACTAAGAAAAAGAAATGTAGAAAATTCACCTTTTTTACAGCGAAATTTCATTCTAGTGCAAACACTCATCCACCCCTTCCTCCCTCAACTAATAGTGTGACACCCCCCCCTGTAAAATCCCCGATCAAGTTCGAGGACATGCCGAAATACGCACAACTAACTGATCCGAGTCAGCCATGAACCAGATAAGCTTTTCTGATTGTGAGTACGCCGATAAACTCAAGTAAACACGGCGCAAATGTTTCCTCGCCGAGATGGATATAGTTACGCCCTAGGCAGACCTATTGGGGCTGATCGAGACTTTCTAGCCCAAGGCCGGCGGCGGCATAAAATTGAGACCATGCATTTATTCATCCGTCACAGAACTGGTTATTCCTGAGTGATCCAGCCATGGAAGAAGCTCTTTACGAAACCGACGATCATAAGCGTTCAGCGCTTACTGAAGAAGTATAGGCTCGCCCCTGCAACCCTTGTAGCCATCACCGGCTACTTGCAAGAAAAGACCTGTCGCTGCGCCAGGACACCCTCGTCGATTCTACTATCATTCATGTTTCAAGCTTGGCCAATAACGTGGAAGGAGCGCGCAATCTCTAACCCCTCCACTGGCTTTCCAAACCAACAAAATCCAATCTCCAAAGACCCACCACAAGAAGGTGGTGCCCTAAAGCTTTAATTCGTAGTTAAAGAATCCAATCCAACTCAAGAAAGCAGTACCTGATTGGATGCGTGGTACCGATAGCGGTCGTAACTCTGAAGATGTTTCCTCTTTGACAAAGACACCAAACAAAACACGAGAGCCGTGATGGCCTCTAATTAAAATGCTCACAAAAATCTTTAACATGATCAAGCCGCCGCTGAACCATCGAAAATATACAGAGACTTTCCCAGCCGACGCCCCCCACAATAAAGTATTTACACTACTGTCCTGGCACCGCGCATTCAATCACGAATGACTGGCCACCCTCCTGCCGTCCATGCCAGCCAGGTACGGGACTCCAAAGCACTGCCCCCCTAGAAGCAAGCCGATGTGCGCACGCAGCATCGGACGCCAACGTAATTAAACGTAACGCACTGAGCTCGTTGAACGCGGCGGCATTCATGATCATGCTGAAAACTTGCGAAGGCCATCTCAGGAAAAATCTTATCAGGGTAAAAAAAGAAACAAATAGGAGTGGGACTAAAATTAAGAGCCGCACGATTCAGTCGTCGTTTTATACCTTAACGCATGAGGTATCTGGCGGCGCTTACGAACTGATCGCCAACGCAGCCCGATCATCTGCCTCACCTGCATTCCCAAGCCACCACTCTCAGTAGCCGGCCACTCAAATGGCAGCCCCAAAAAAACATTGTTAATACGAAACATTATCATTAAAGTGCATGACTTTCCGCTGCGTGACCCCTGCCAATGTCGAGCATGACCACCGACGA
Source organism: Pseudomonas sp. FP818 (assembly GCF_030687335.1). Taxonomy (NCBI): domain Bacteria; kingdom Pseudomonadati; phylum Pseudomonadota; class Gammaproteobacteria; order Pseudomonadales; family Pseudomonadaceae; genus Pseudomonas; species Pseudomonas sp. FP818. The sequence continues at coordinate 4,024,051 of NZ_CP117427.1, forward strand.
GCTTGAGCTGGCCTTCCGGGCCCATGCCAGCGAGTTGCGTTCGTTTCTTCATCGCCAGTTGCGAAATCCTGAGGCTGCGGCCGATCTGACTCAGGAAACCTACCTCCGCCTGCTCCGTCAGCCGCCGCGCAAGCCGGTGCTCAATCTTCGCGGTTTTATCTTTAAGATTGCTCGAAACTTGGCCATTGATCATGCACGCAGCAGGCAAACCCGAGAGCACCTCGACGAAGGCATGGGCTATCTTTACGAAGTGACAGGTGAAAGCCCGGCGCTGTTCGATGTCGTGGTTGCACAACAAGATCTCGCGGCAATGGCCCACGCCCTGCACCGTTTACCTGCCCAGTGCCAGCAAATATTTACGTTGTGTCGGCTGCAAAACCTGCCCCACAAAGAAGTGGCTTTGCAACTGCAAGTCTCGACCAGTACGGTTGAAAAACAATTAGCCATTGCGCTCGGCTTTCTCAGCCAATGCCTACAACGATAGCCGGTATGCACGATCAACCCGACACCACCCCGTCCGTTACCGAGGTTCAGCGCACTGCCCATGCATGGGTGATTCGCCTCACCTCGGGTTCGGCGCTGCCCTCTGATCGGGCAGAGGCACGGGCGTGGTGCGAGCAGGCACCGGAGCATCAGCGGGCTTTTGTCGAGGCGCGGCGGGTGTGGTGTTTAAGTGCGTATCTGGCCGAGCCTCCTGCTGCAGTACGACCATCTTTGCGGCGAATGTGGGCGATGGGCATCGCGGCGTCGTTGGTGCTCGGTCTTGGTGTGGCGTGGATGCAACGCATGGCATTGGATGCGGACTATTACACTGGCACCGGTGAGCGTCGACAGGTCGTCCTTGCTGATGGCTCGCACATCACCCTGAATGCCAACAGCGCTGTCGATGTGAATCTCACGGGCAATGGGCGGCGCATTACCCTGCGCAAGGGCGAGGCCCTGTTCAATGTAACGCCGGACCCGCAGCGCCCCTTCAGTGTGCAGGCTGGTGCCTTCAACGCAACGGCCCTGGGTACGATCTACGCAGTGCGCCGTGAGGGCGAACACGTTGATGTCACGGTGCGCCGCGGCCGTGTGGCCGTCACCGACGGACCTGACACGGTGACGCTGGGCGTTGGCGAGACCGTTGCGGGACGTGCCGACGGCCTGGGCGCCAAGCAGCGCGTGGATGTCGACAAGAGTCTGGCGTGGGAGCAGGGTCGCTTGGTATTTGAGTTGACACCACTGGCGCAGGTGTTGGAGCAGGTCGAACGCTATCGGCCGGGGATTTTCATAATACGAGACCCGCGCCTGGGCGCGCTCAAGGTCAGCGGCACCTTTCAACTCGATCATTTGGACGAGGGCTTGGCCACGTTGGAGAAGGTCTTCCCACTCAGAATCGAGCGCTACACGAACTACCTGCTGGTGGTTTCACCCAAACTTAACTATTTTTACGGTTATGGGCGTGTCACCCGTCTTCCCTCCCTATAGCGATAATGATTCGTATTAGGGAGAGCTCCGATGCACCATCCGTTACCTAAAGGTTTGCGAGTCAAATCTTTGTCCGTAACCCCACTGACAATGCTGTGCATGCTGATATCCGGCCTGGCGGTTGCCGACCCCCACTCATTCGATATCGCACCGCAACCCCTGGCAGGCGCACTGAACCGCCTGGCCGCTCAAAGCGGTTTACAGGTGATATTCGATGGCACGTTGGTATTGGGCAAGCACAGCCCTGGGGTCGTCGGTTCCAAAGAACCGGAGGCCGCATTGGCTGAACTGCTGCAAGGCAGCGGCTTGACCTGGCGGGCTACCGGTGGGAATAGCGTGATGCTGGAGAAAGCCCCTGAATCGAGCGGCCCCCTGCAATTGGGGGCAACGGCAATCGTCGGTCAGGAACTGGGCGAAATGACCGAGAACACCGGTTCCTACACCACCGGGGCCATGCAGACTGCCACCAAGCTGCCCTTGACCTTGCGCGAAACACCGCAGTCGGTCAGCGTGGTCACGCGCAAGCGCATGGACGACAAGGCCATGACCAGCATCAGCGATGTCGCCAAAAGTGCGCCGGGGATTTTTCTCAATAACTCCGGCGGGGCTGGCCGGCCGACGTTCAGTGCGCGCGGCTTCGACATCGACAACATCATGTACGACGGTTTTCCCACCAGCTTCCTGACCTACCTGCCCAGCGGAGAAGCCAACCTGGCCATGTATGACCGGGTCGAGATCGTTCGTGGCGCCAGCGGACTGGCCCAGGGCGCGGGCAACCCTGCTGGCGCCATCAACCTGGTGCGCAAGCGCCCGACCCATAAATTCCAGGCCACGCTCACCGGCAGTGCCGGCAGTTGGGATGATTACTCCGGCACCCTGGATGTCGGCGGCCCACTCAATGAAAACGGCACACTGCGCGCCCGCACCGTGGTCTCGCGGCAAGACGCCAAAAGCTTCCGAGACTCGGTGGAGAGTGATGCCGATCTGTTCTACGGCGTGGTCGACGCCGACCTGAGCGATGACTCCACCCTGACACTCGGGGCTTACCGGCAGAAGAACCACACCAACTACATTTGGGGCGGATTGCCCATGGCACGTGGCGGCGGTCATCTGGGGCTGCCACGCGACACCTTCCTGGGGCATGACTGGGAATACTCGGACAATCGCACCACTGGCTATTTCGCGACCCTGGAGCAAGGCTTGGCCAACGACTGGAAGCTGCGCCTGGCAGCCATGCAGTCCAAAACCGACACCGACGTGCTGGCCTCTTCGGTGTGGGATTACGATCGCCACTATCTATGGACAGAAGCCATGGAGCAGAAGGAGACCGGCTACGACCTGGCACTCAGCGGCCCCTTCCAGATGCTCGGGCAAGAGCATGACCTGACGGTCGGCCTCAGTCGGCGCGAGCTGGATTATCGTTCCGGTAAGGCCTGGAGCGCGTTCATCGACACGGGCAGCAATCCCTTCGAGTGGGACCCTCGGGGTCACGCCAAACCCGATTACGTCAGGGGCGACAACGGCCTGCCAGAGACCACCACTCAAGACAGTTTCTATGCCAGCACCCGCCTGCGTTTGACCGAGCCACTGTCGCTGATTCTCGGCAGCCGCCTGGACTGGTACGCGTTCGAAGACAGCGCCAACAGTGAAGGCAATTACAAGGTTACGCGTAATCTGACCCGCTACGCCGGCCTGGTCTACGATCTGGACGCCAATCACTCGGTCTATGTCAGCTACACCGATATCTTCAAGCCCCAGAGCAACAAAGGCCTCGACCGAAAAGTGATCGCACCGATAGTGGGCGAGAACTACGAAGTGGGCATCAAGGGCGAATATTTTGATGGCGCGCTGAACGCCAGCATGGCGGTTTTCCAGGTCGATCAGAAGAATCGCGCCCAGGACCTGCCCGATTTCAAAGGCTGCGGTTCGGGCCCCGCCAGTGAATGCTCTGAGGCTGCCGGCCTGGTGCGCAGCAAGGGCATTGACCTGGAAATCCAGGGCGCCCTGACCGACGACTTGCAATTGTCCGCCGGTTACACCTACACCCAGACGAAATACGTCAACGACGCCAACGCCGCCCGCGAGGGCGAGGACTTCGACCGCGCTAAACCGCGCCAACTGTTCAAGCTGTCGACGATCTACAGCCTGCCCGGTGAGCTGCAGCGCTGGCGCGTTGGCGGGTGATGTCTACCAGCAGAGCCGCATCCGCACCTCGGGCGGCACCGGCGCCACTGCCTGGAAAAACCAGCAGGGCTCGTACACGGTGGTCGGCCTGGTGGCAGGGTACAAGGCCAGCGAGCAACTGGACCTGCAACTCAACCTCAACAACCTGTTTGACCGCACCTACTACAGCAGCGTAGCCAATGGCGGCTATACCCCGTACGACATCTACGGCGATCCCCGTAATGTGAAACTGACCGCCCGCTACAGCTTCTAAAAAGCCGTTTGTCGCCAGATCCAGGGAAGGATCCGGCCGTGGCCCGGCCGGTATAAAAACGCTTGTGACCTCATCCTCCGGTGGGGCATCAATGCCCTGTCTGTATATTCGAGTTCAGGTCGTGAGCCCCACGCCAGCAGCAGCCTGCAGACATGCAGGTTTTCTTGCCCGAGATTTATCTTGCAACCCTCCCGACAGGACGTCGCCCCGTGAAAAAGAAGCATGACCATCCCCTTTTCAAACCCCGTCGCCCCACCGCTACCCTGACACCGAAAAAGCCCCGGTTCTCCTCCGGCACAGTCCTCTCGCTGGCGGCCGTGGTGATTTCCATTGCCGCCGCGTCGATTTCCTTCTGGCAGTTGGACCTGATGCGTGAGCACAACCGGCTGTCTGTCAGGCCGTATCTGATGGTTACCCCCCACCTGACCGCAGAAAAAGCAGGCCTGTATCTTTCCAACGAAGGTATCGGGCCCGGCATCATCACCTCATTCAAAATCCGGGTGGGTGGTGAACAATTCGACGGTCTGGGTGACAGTCGTTGGCCAGCCGTGTTGAAAAAAGCCCGGCTAAAACCCGAGTGCTTCTCCAAAGGCTGGCCCACCGAGGGTGCGGCTGTCAGGCCCGGCAATGAGATAGCCATCCTATCGCCGACCAAGAGCACACAATTTGGGGGCTATTGCCTGTTTCAACTCAGTCTTTTCCTGCAAGAGAATGAAGTGTTTGCCGATATGGAATATGAATCGCTCTACAAGGAGCGCTTTACCTTTTCGGCCCCTGTGACGATCAATGAAGCGATGGATATAGGCGCCCTGAGCAAACTGCTGTCCGACTGACAGCACTGTTAGCTGGCCTGTCGATGAACACCCGCCAGGGCCTTGCCGACTCGCCACGAAAACCTAGCCGTTTTGCCAGTTACTTAAACGTTTTGTTCAAACTATCGTGTACCCGACCAATTTTTGATGGCAGGGCCGGAAATGGAATTCATCGAACAGACCCGCCAAGGCTATGCAGCCTTTCGCGGTTACCAGACGTGGTATCGCGTGACCGGCAACCTCAACAGCGGCAAGGCCCCACTGATCATCCTCCACGGCGGCCCCGGCGGTACCCATGACTATCTGGACGCCTTCAAGGACGTGGCAGCCAGTGGGCATGCGGTGATTCACTATGACCAACTGGGTAATGGCCACTCCACCCACCTGCCCCACCAGCCCGCAGATTTCTGGACGCTTGAGCTGTTTCTCGAAGAGCTGGACAACCTGCTCGACCATCTGCACATCCACAACCATTACGCGATTCTCGGGCACGCCTGGGGCGGCAGACTCGGCAGTGAACACGCGATTCGCCAACCCCGGGGCCTGTGCGCCTTTATCGCTGCCAACCTGGCGGCCGGCTTCGATGACCAGCCCCTGTGCCGGATCAACCCGTGGCCCGAAGAAGTGGCACGCACCTTCGCGCAGATGGCGGCCGACCCTACGGTGTACAACGCCTTGCATGGCCCCCTCGACATTGGCCGGTTGTCGCAGATCAAGGTGCCGACCCTGGTGATTTCCGGGCGCCACGACCAGGCCGCTTCCCTGGAATTCAAAGCGTTCCTCGATGAAATCGGCGATGTGCGCGGAGCGCTGTTTGAAGACTCCAGCCATATGCCCCATGTGGAGGAGCGCCAGCCGTGCATGGGCACGGTGGTGAAATTTTTGGATGAGGTGTGCTCGCCAACGGTCTTCTAAACACCACAAATCCAATGTGGGAGCGGGCTTGCCCGCGATGGCGGAGTGTCAGTCAAATAGTGATCAACTGACCCACCGCTATCGCGGGCAAGCCCGCTCCCACACAAGCTCGCCACATTCAGCTTTTTGTGGCGTTACACCTCGCTGGTTTCAGCCCGCCCCGCCACCGTCGCTTTCTGCGGTGATGCATCCACCACCGGGATCTCCTTGCCCTCGGCATCAAACAATTTGCCCTTGCTGAAATAATCCCCGTCCCGCAGTGCCGCCACATCCTGGAAGCACAGGCTGCGCTCGGTGCCGGCGACGAACACCGATTGCTGGTCCGAGTTGCCGGCTGTGAAGTGGTTGAACGCCAGGTTCAACAGGATCGCCATGATCGCCGAGGAGCTGATCCCCGAGTGGAAGATGGTCGCGAACCAACTGGGGAACTGATCGTAGAAGCTCGGCGCAGCGATGGGGATCATGCCGAAACCGATGGAGGTGGCAACAATGATCAGGTTCATGTTGTTACGGTAATCGACCTTGGACAGCGTGCGGATCCCACTGGCCGCCACGGTGCCGAACAATACGATCCCGGCGCCGCCCAGCACCGAAGTGGGCACTGCCGCAATCACTCGGCCCATAAAGGGCAGCAGGCCAAGGATCACCAGGAACAGACCACCCGTGGCCACCACATAGCGGCTCTTGACCCCGGTCACCGCCACCAGGCCGACGTTCTGCGCGAAGGCGCTTTGGGTGAACGAACCGAAGATCGGCGCAAACATGCTCGACAGCATGTCGGCACGCAGGCCGTTGCCCAGGCGTTTGGAGTCAACCTTGGTGTCGATGATCTCGCCCACCGCCAGAATATCCGCCGAGGTTTCCACCAGGGTCACCATGACCACGATGCACATGGACAGGATCGCGGCTACATGGAAGGTCGGCATGCCGAAGTGGAACGGCGTGGGGAAGCCGATCATCGGGCCCTGGGTCACGGTGGAGAAGTCCGCCATGCCGAGGAACACCGCGATCAATGTGCCAAACACCATCGCCAGCAGGATCGACAGGCGCGAGATGGTGGCGCTGCCCACCTTGCTCAACACCAGCACCAGCACCAGGGTGATGGCCGCCAGGCCGATGTTCGGCATGCTGCCAAAGTCAGCGGCGCGGCTGTTACCGCCCATGGCCCAACGCGCGGCGACCGGCATCAGCGTCAGGCCGATGGTGGTAATCACGATTCCGGTCACCAACGGCGGGAAGAACTTGGTAATTCGCGAGAATATAGGGGTGATCAGCAACCCGATCAGCGACGCGGCCATCACCGCGCCCAGGATCGCCGGCACACCGCCCGCGCCGTCGCTGCCGACAATCGCCACCATGGTCGCCACACCGGCAAACGACACCCCTTGCACCAAGGGCAACTGACAGCCAAAAAACGGCAGGCCCAGGGTTTGCAACAGCGTAGCCAGGCCACCGGCAAACAGCGACGCGGCGATCAACAGGCCAATGTCGGCGGGGGATAACCCGGCTGCCTGGCCGACGATCAACGGCACGGCCACGATGCCGCCATACATGGTCAGTACATGCTGCAGGCCGTAAGCCATGTTGGCAGCGACGCCAAGATTCTCATCTTCTGGCCGTTGCGGTGACGCCTTCGGGATAGTCATGGTGAGGGGATCTCTGTTTTTGTTGTGCGCTCACTGTATGCAATAGAAAGATTGGATGTCCATAGAGTTGTATACAATCATTTCCACAAGATACCTGCTATCGACGTTACAAAAATCCATTCAGCCGCCCTGCCCAAAGGCCTCAAGCCGTGCCCACAAGGACCTGAAAAAAATGCTCAACCGCACGCTGCGTATCCACTCTGCGGCCATTTGCTACTTCGATATGGTCCGCCGCTGCCATTCGATCCGCGAAGCCGCGCGCCGGCTGAACGTGGCCTCGTCGGCAGTGAACCGGCAGATTCTCAAACTCGAAGACGAAGTCGGCGCGGCCCTGTTCGAGCGCCTGCCCGGTGGGCTGCGCCTGACTGCGGCCGGGGAAATCCTGACCCGCCATGTGACCCTGGTGTTGCAGGATGTGGAACGGGTGCGCGGCGAACTGGAAGGCCTGAACCAGGTACAGACCGGGCATGTAGAGATCGCCACGGTGGAAGGCGCGACAGTGGAGTTGCTGCCCGCCGTGCTCAAACGCATGCGCCAGCGCTACCCGGCGGTGACCATCGGTGTGACCGTGCAGGGCTCACAATCCATTCCGGCGGCGGTGATCAATGGCCAGGCAGACCTGGGGCTGGCCTTCGCCCTGCCGCGCAGCGCGGAAACCACGCAACTGTGTGTCGGCCATTTCCGCCTCGGGGCATTGGTAGCGCCGGGGCATCCACTGGCTTCCCATGCCAGCGTCAGCTACACCCTGTGCGCCGAGCACGGGGTGATCCAGGCCAACAGCGAGCTGTCGATCCATCACCTGATCGCCCCGCTGCACAAGCGCTCGTCGGCCGCGCACAAGCCCTTGCTGCAAAGCAATTCCATGGAACTGGCGCGGCAGTTGGCGCGCCAGCAGTTGGGGGTGGCGTTCCAGACGCGCATCGGGATCGAGGCCGATTTGGCCAGGGGTGAGTTGCTGCACATTCCCTTGAGCGACCAGGGCGGGATGTTCAGCGACCTGGGGTTGTATGCGCGCAAAGGTCGGGATTTGCCCACGGCGGTCGAGTCGATGGCCCACCTGATCAGCGAGGAAATCGCTTTGCGTGAACGCGAAGAATTGCCCTGTACACCGCGTATTTCCTGACCTGCAGGCCAGCTTCAGTGCTGCCGATTTGGCAGCAGCCCAGTCGATATTCTGTTCTTTGAGCATCACGGCGGTTGTGTCGATACTGCGCCCGGCGGCCCCTGCACGGCTGCCACGAGCCAAACGCCAAAGGAACTAAAACAATGAAAAAGGCACTGCACGGCGCAACCGTATTACTCACACTCCTCGGCGGCGGGGAGGCTGTCGCGGTGGAATGGATGAACAACAGCGTAGGATTTCGCTACGGACAACAGTTCACCAATCCGAACAACCCCGACGAATTCAGCAAGCGCATCTACAGCTTCACCCATGCCAGTGGCTACCAGTACGGCAGCAACTTCCTCAACCTCGACGTCTTCCTGTCCGACAGCCGTGACCCACGCAAGGGCACCGATCACGGCGGCAGCGAGGCGTATGCGGTCTACCGCCATCAGCTGTATGCGTCACGGGTCTTCGACAGGCCGCTGGGCACCGGGCTGATCAAGGATTACGCGCTGACCCTGGGGTTCGATGCCAACCGCAACAACAACCTGGCATCCGCGAAAAAACGCGCCCTGGTGATCGGGCCGACCGTGAAGTTCAATACGGTCGGGGTGCTGGACCTGAGCCTGATGTACTACAAGGAAAACAACCATTCCGGCATCCCCGGTGCGAAGGATCCGAACCACACCTTCGACGACACCTACATGCTCAACCTGACCTGGATGCGCCCATTCGAACTCGGCAACCATGGCGCGAAGTTCCAGGGCTTTATCAACCATGTCGGTGACAAAGGCCATGACTACAACAGTCGCGACACCGCCGCAGAAACCCTGATGCGCACCGCGCTGATGGTCGCGGTACGGCCGGGCAAAAGCGTCAAGCCCAACCTGTACCTGGGGGTAGGCTACGAATACTGGCATAACAAGTTCGGGGTCGATGGCGGCCGTGGCAGCCGCACCTCGACACCGACATTGAATATGGAAGTGACCTTCTAGGCTAGGCCGGCGCCATCTGCGACTCATCCGCCTTGGTCCGCGCCAGCCAGTAACCCAGCACCGCCAGCGGCGCGGTCGCCAGCATCACGATCACCGTGACCAGCAACGGCTGCTCCAGCAAGGATGACACCAGCAGGCTGGCGACAAAGCACAAGCCCAGTTGCAGGGTGTTTTGCAGGGCGGCGGCCTTGCCGGAGTTTTCCGAAAACGGCATCAGCGCATTCGCCACCACAATCGGATAGCTGGCGCCGTTGACCAGGGCCATCAGGCAGAACGGAATCAGCAAGGTGGTCAACGTCGGAACCGTCAAGGTCGCGACCAGATACAACGCCACCATGCTCACGCAATACGCCACCAGCAACCACGGCAACAGGAGTTTGCCCTGGAACCGTTGCAGGGCACTGCGGCAGCTGTAGCCGCCCACCAGAAACGCCAGGGTCGGCAGCACATAACTCAGGCCGATGTCATTGGGGCTGTAGCCCATGCCGCCGAGAATAAACGGCGAGGCGGTGAGCCAGGCGAAGAAGCTGGCGGAGCACGCGGCGAAGATCATCACATTGCCGGTAAACACCCGCGACTTGAACAATTGCCCGTAACCCAGCCGCGACTGTTCGCCATCAGTGGACAGGCGCTTGGGCATCGGTTTGAGGAACAGAGTCGGCAACAGCAGTAACAGCGAGACGACCAGCAACACGGCAAAGATCGCCTGCCAGCCCCAGTGATTCAACACCACCGCCCCCAACAACGGTGCCAGCGCCGGTGACAGGGACATCAGCGGCATGATGCTGGCAAACACTCGGTGCGCCTTGTCGGCCGGGTACCGGTCAATCACCAGCGCCTGCCAGCTGACTGCGGCGCTGCACACCCCAATCGACTGTACAAAACGCAACGCCAGCAGTTGCGGCGCGGTCTCGACCCAGAACATCCCCAGGCAGCCGAGCACAAACAGGCTCAGGCCGGCCAACAGGATCGGCTTGCGCCCCAGGCGGTCCGACAGCGGCCCCCAGAGCAGTTGCCCCACGGCAAAACCGGCGAGGAAGATACTCAAACTGGCCCCCACCGCACCGGGGGAAATCTGCAGGTGTTCGCCCATGGCGCCGAACGCGGGCAAGTACATATCCATGGCCAGATAGCCGAGCATGCTCAGCCCTGCCAGGTACCAGGTAAAACCAAAAGAGTTTTTCATTGAAGCCTTGTAAGTACTGCCATCAAACAATTTGCTGACTGGCGCCTATTATGAAGCTGGCAGTTGCCCTGTGAAGCGATAATAATTGGACGTTCTTATCAATATTTTTGAAGGCAACCCCCATGTGGTCCGAATACTCCCTGGATGTGGTGGACGCCGTGGCCCGTCACGGTAGCTTCAGCGCTGCCGCCCAGGAACTGCACCGCGTACCCTCGGCCATCAGCTACACCGTGCGGCAAATCGAAGAATGGCTGGCAGTGCCGCTGTTTATCCGCCGCCACCGCGATGTAGAGCTGACCCCCGCCGGCCGCCTGTTTATCGACGAAGCCCGTGGCGTGATGAAAACCATGCTCGGCACCCGCCGACTGTGCCAGCAGGTGGCCAATGGCTGGAGCGGCCAGCTGAAGGTGGCGGTGGACTCCATCGTCAAACAGCAGCGTTGCCGGCAACTGGTGCTGGACTTCTATCGCCAGTTCCCGGAAGTGGAGCTGCTGCTGGAGTACGAGGTGTACAACGGGGTGTGGGACGCCCTGGCGGACGAGCGCACCGATATCGTGATCGGCGCCACCAGCGCGGTGCCGGTGGCCAGCCACTTCACATTTCGTGATATGGGCTTGTTGAACTGGCTGTGCGTGGTCAGCGCCCGGCATCCGTTGGCCCAGCTCGACGGTTTGCTCAGTGACGATCAACTGCGACCCTTTGCGTCGCTGTGCATGACCGACACTTCGCGCAACCTGCCCAAGCGCGACACCTGGACCCTGGATAACCAGCGGCGCCTGGTGGTCCCCAACTGGGCATCGGCCATGGATTGCCTGCAGGACGGGTTGTGCGTCGGCATGGTGCCGGCGCACCTGGTGCAGCCATTGATCGACAGCGGTGAGCTGGCGGCCCTGCAACTGTCCCGGCCCTTCCCGGCCAGCCCGTCCTGCGTGGCCTGGGCGCAGAACAAACTGTCACCCGCCATGGCCTGGCTCCTGGACTACCTGGGGGATAGCCAGACGCTGAACCAGGAGTGGCTGAACGGACCCGCTTCACAGTAACCGAGCGATGGCCCGCACAATCATCTCCACTTCCTTGCTGTCCAGGGTCAGGGGCGGCAGCAGGCGAATGACCTTGCCCCGCGTAACGTTGAGCAACAACCCCTGCTCCCGTGCGGCCCGTTCGGCCAGGTCGCGCTGCGGCGTGGCCAGTTCAATGCCGATCATCAGGCCACGACCACGGATCGCCAGCACCTGCGGATGCTCACTCAATTCCACTCGCAGCCGCGCCAGCAGCCGCTCGCCCTGGCGCGCGGCGTTCTCCAGCAGGCCTTGTTCCTCGATGATATCCAGCACCGTGCAGCCCACGCGACACGCCAGCGGGTTACCGCCAAAGGTGCTGCCATGGCTGCCTGGGGTGAAGAGCTTGGCCACCGAGGCACGGGCCAGGCAGGCGCCAATCGGAATGCCGTTGCCCAAGCCTTTGGCCAGGGTCATGACGTCCGGGACAATCCCCTCCTGCTGGAAGGCAAACCAGGTGCCGGTACGGCCAATGCCGGTCTGGATCTCATCGAGCATCAATAACCAACCGTGCTGGCTGCAGTGGGCGCGCAAGGCTTTCAGATAGCCCGGCGGGGCCAGTTGCACGCCACTTTCACCCTGGATCGGCTCCAGCAATACCGCGACTATCCGGGCGCCAAACTCACGGGTCACTGCGTCCAATGCCGTCAGGTCGCCAAAGCCGACCTTGATGAAATCCCCCGGCAAACGCTGGAACCCCAGGCGTACCGATGGCCCGTCACTGGCGGCCATGGTGCCCAGGGTGCGGCCGTGGAAGGCGTTCTCCATGACCACCACCAGCGGCTGCTCGATGCCTTTTTTCCAACCGTGCAGGCGCGCCAGTTTCAACGCGGTTTCATTGGCCTCGGCGCCAGAATTGTTGAAAAACGCCTGATCCAGGCCCGATAGCCGGGCCAAACGTTGGGCCAGCCTTTGCTGCCAGTCGATGCCGTACAAGTTGGAGGTATGCAACAGCAACCCGGCTTGCTCGCTGATTGCCGTCACCAGCCGCGGGTGGGAGTGACCGACATTGGTCACGGCAACCCCGGCCACCGCGTCAAGGTATTCACGGCCTTGCTGGTCCCAGAGGCGGGTGCCCAAGCCACGGGCAAATCTCAGTGCCAGGGGTTGATAGGTGGTCATCAGGCAAGCGGCGGTCATGGCATCGGGCTCCATCAAGGTCATGGCCTTAGTATCGTTAGCCACTCAAGCTGGATAAACTGCGCATACCTGCAATGACTTTAAATCAGGACTTGATAATGGACTTGTTCCAGGCAATGAGCGTCTACGTCAAAGTGGTAGAAACCGGCAGCATGACCGCAGCGGCCCAGGTCTGCGGCCTGTCTACGACCATGGTCGGCAACCACTTGCGCGCCCTGGAACAACGCCTCGGCGTCAGCCTGCTCAAGCGCACGACCCGCAAGCAAAGCCTGACCGAGTTCGGTGGCCTGTATTACCAGCGCTGCCTAGAAGTCCTGGGGCTGGTGGCCAACTCCGAGCAATTGGCGGAACAGGTCCACCGCGAGGCGCCCCAAGGGTTGCTGCGCATCACCGCACCGCCCGCGTTCGGGGCCGAGCGCCTGGCACCGGCGCTCAGTGAGTTTTCCCGCCGCTACCCGCTGATCCAGCTGTACGTGGTGTTGAGCAATCAAACGATGGACCTGATCGACAGTGGCTTCGACGTCGCGATCCGCCTGGGTGAGCTGCAACCTTCGAGCCTGATCGCCCGGCCCTTGCAGGACTACACCATGACCCTGTGTGCATCGCCGGATTATCTGGCGCGCCGGGGTACACCCCAGCAACCCATGGATTTGCAGAACCACGACTGCCTGGCGTTCGCCTACCCATCGACCGATGACTGGCGCAACGCCGACAAGCTCTGGCGCCTACGGGGGGCCGAGGGTGAAGTCGAAGTCGCCGTGTCCGGGCCCATGACCATCAACAGCTCCCAGGCCCTGCAGCGCGCGGCCGTCGAAGGCATGGGCATCGTGATGCTACCCGACGCCCTGGTGGCCGCCGACCTGCTGGCGGGCCGACTGGTGGCGCTACTGCCAAGCTATCAGTCACCTTCGCGCTCCATGCACCTTCTTTATGCACAGGACCGCTACCGCCTGCCCAAGCTGCGGGCCTTCGTCGACTTCGTGATCGAACAATGGGCGCGTTAGAAATTCACCCCCAGGGCCTTCAGCTCACCGCGGGTCTGCTCGGGTGATACATGATGAATACCCCGCCAGCCCACAGCACTGGCAGCGTGGGCGTTTTCAGCCACATCGTCGATAAACACCAGTTCTTCGGGGCGGATATCCGGCAAATGGGCGCGCACCTGGTCAAGGCTGGCGCGGTAGATCGCAGGGTCGGGCTTGATCAGCTTTACCTCGCCGGACACCACGATATTGCGAAAGTACTTCAGGAAGGGGTAGTTGGCGCGAGCATAGGGGAAGGTTTCAGCGGACCAGTTGGTCAAGCCGAACAGCGGCACTTTAGCCTCATGCAGGTCTTCAAGAATCGCTACGCCGTCGGCGAGCGGGCCGCGCAGCATTTCATGCCAGCGGTCGTAGTAGGCCCGGATCAGGGCCTCATGTTGCGGGTGCTCGGCGATCAGGCTGTGGGTGGCTTCAGCCAGGGTGCGCCCAGCGTCCTGTTCGGTGTTCCAGGCCTGGGTACAGATGTTCTCGAGGAACCATTGGCGCTCCTCGTCACCGGTAATCAGTTTACGGTACAGATGCTGCGGGCTCCAATCAAACAGAACACCGCCGAAATCAAAAACTACTGCACGAATCGTCATGAAGATCCTCCGTTAGCCGAGTGTGGTCACTGGAACACCCAGCATGAAGCAAATGTGGGAGCTGTCGAGCCCCGGCGAGGCTGCGATAGCGGCGGCACTGCAACATTATGTTGCCTGAACCACCGCTATCGCAGCCTCGCCGGGGCTCGACAGCTCCCACAAGGGTTTCGCTTCGTTTGTTAGAGCTTAAGCCTGAACCAGACCTTCAATCTTCACAGTCGGATTGACGTCCGCGTCGTAATCCACGCCATCAATCTCGAAACCGAACAGGCGCAGGAACTCTGCCTTGTAGCCGGCAAAATCGCTGATTTCGTTGACGTTGTCATCGGTCACCTGATTCCACAGCGCCGCCACGGCGTCCTGGACTTTCGGTTCCAGCTCCGCCAGGTCGGCACGCAGGCGGCCATCGGCGTCAAGCTTCGGCTCGCTGCCGTACAGACTGTCCTTGAACAGACCGTAGACCTGCTCGATGCAGCCTTCGTGGGTGCCCTGCTCCTTCATCACCTTGAACAGCAGCGACAGGTACAACGGCATGATCGGGATCGCCGAGCTGGCCTGGGTAACCACGGCCTTGAGCACCGAGACGCGGGCATCGCCCTTGAGTGCGGCGAGGTTGTCGCGCAGGGTCAGGACTTTCTTGTCGAGGTCTTTCTTGGCCTCGCCGATGGAGCCGTTCCAGTAAATATCCTGGGTCAGTTTTTCGCCCAGGTAGGTGAACGCGGTGGTCTTGGCGCCTTCGGCCAGCACGTCGGCGTCACGCAGGGCGTCGATCCACAGCTGCCAGTCTTCGCCGCCCATCACTTTGACGGTGCCGTCGATTTCTTCCTGGGTCGCCGGCTCCAGCGTGGTGTCGACCACAACGCCCTTGTCGGTGTTGATCCCGCGCAGGGTCACAGCCTTGCCGATCGGCTTGAGGGTGGAGTTGTGCACCACGCCCTGCGGATCAGTACGGCGCGGCGCGGCCAGGCTGTAGACCACCAGGTCGATCTTGCCCAGGTCTTTCTTGATGGTTTCGATGGTCAGGCGCTTGATCTCGTCAGAGAACGCATCGCCATTGATGCTCTTGGCGTACAGGCCTTTTTCGGCGGCAAACTTGTGGAAAGCGGCGCTGTTGTACCAGCCGGCAGAGCTGAGCTTGCCTTCTTCGCCTTCTTTTTCAAAAAACACCCCAAGGGTGTCGGCGCCACAACCAAACGCGGCACTGATACGCGCAGCCAGGCCGTAACCGGTGGACGCACCGAGCACCAGGACTTTCTTCGGGCCGCCTTCGATGGCACCGTGTTCGGTCACATAGTCGATCTGCTCTTTGACGTTCGCTTCGCAGCCAACAGGGTGGGCGGTCACACAGATAAAGCCACGAACCCGCGGTTTGATGATCATAAAATTTCTGCCTCTTCCAAGGTGCCGATGGCCAATGGTGGCCATTACGGCGTCAATCGTACTGGTCTATGACGTCCGAAAAACCGAAGCGTCACGATAGTCGCAATTCTTCTGTTCGCAAAATCCAATCCACACCGGCCAAAGGCACTATATTTTTCCGACAAGGGCGCGAATTCAGCAAGTTCTGCGGCATGATGAGGCAGGACAGAGTTTGCGTCCTGCCTTTAGGGCAGGGAAAATGCCCGTCCTGTGCGACCGTATTCGGCGCTCGTCATCCTCAAGCCACTGGCTGTCCATCGCCCGGTGGCTGCGCTTTCAGGGAATAAGAATGCCTCAACGCCAAGTCATCAATGCCTCCGTCAGCCCCAAGGGCAGTCTCGAAACGCTGTCACAACGTGAAGTCCAGCAACTGAGCGAAGCCGGCTCCGGCAGCATCTATACGCTTTTCCGCCAGTGCGCCCTGGCCATCCTCAATACCGGCGCCCATATCGACAACGCCAAGACCATCCTCGACGCCTACAAGGACTTCGAAGTCCGCATCCATCAACAGGATCGCGGCGTGCGCCTGGAACTGTTGAACGCGCCAGCCGACGCGTTCGTAGATGGCGAAATGATCGCCAGCACCCGGGAAATGCTGTTCAGCGCCCTGCGCGACATTGTCTACACCGAAAACGAACTCGATAGCCAACGCATCGACCTGAGCACCTCCCAGGGCATCACCGACTACGTGTTCCACCTGTTGCGCAACGCGCGTACCTTGCGCCCGGGTGTCGAGCCGAAGATCGTGGTGTGCTGGGGCGGGCACTCGATCAATACCGAAGAATACAAATACACCAAGAAAGTCGGGCACGAGCTGGGCCTGCGCAGCCTCGACGTGTGCACCGGTTGCGGCCCGGGCGTGATGAAAGGCCCGATGAAGGGCGCGACCATTTCCCACGCCAAGCAACGCATCACCAGCGGGCGCTACCTGGGCCTCACCGAGCCGGGCATCATCGCCGCCGAAGCACCGAACCCAATCGTCAACGAACTGGTGATCCTGCCGGATATCGAAAAACGCCTGGAAGCCTTCGTGCGTGTCGGGCACGGCATCATCATCTTCCCCGGCGGCGCCGGTACGGCTGAAGAGTTCCTGTACCTGCTGGGCATCCTGATGCACCCGGACAACCGTGACGTGCCCTTCCCGGTCATCCTCACCGGGCCCAAACAGGCGGCGCCGTACCTGCAACAGCTGCATGCGTTTGTCGGCGCGACCCTGGGTGAAGCGGCCCAGGCCCACTACCAGATCATCATTGATGACCCCGCCGAAGTCGCCCGGCAGATGACCGCGGGCCTGAAGGACGTCAAACAGTTCCGCCGCGAGCGCAACGACGCCTTCCACTTCAACTGGCTGCTGAAGATCGACGAAGGCTTCCAGCGTCCGTTCGACCCAACCCATGCCAACATGGCCAGCCTGCAGTTGAACCATGCCCTGCCGCCCCATGAACTGGCGGCCAACCTGCGCCGGGCGTTCTCGGGGATCGTGGCGGGTAACGTCAAGGACAAGGGCATCCGCATGATCGAACAGAACGGCCCGTACGAGATCCACGGCGACCCGACCATCATGAAACCACTGGATGAGCTGTTGAAGGCGTTTGTGGAGCAACACCGGATGAAACTGCCTGGCGGCGCGGCGTATGTACCGTGCTATCGCGTGGTGCAATAAGGCAGATTGCCAGGTCATAGGTTGTATTGCTTTAGAGCCATCTGAGGGGTGTCGAGGGAGCGAAAGCGGACTAGGGTTTTATCTATTCCGACCACCGACACCTACCAGCAGAGCGACCTATGGACCAACGGATCTTGTCCTCCATTATTCCTTACCCTAAGGTAAGGAATATCCCGATGGAGATCTTCATTATGGCCACCGCCACACTCACCTCAAAAGGGCAAATCACCATCCCCGTTCAAGTCCGCAGCGCGTTGGGCCTGGACACCGGAGACCGGGTGGAGTTTGTCGAAATGGAAGATGGCAAGTTTGCCATTATCGCTGCCAACCACAGCATCCAGGACCTCAAGGGCCTGATCCGCAAGCCCGCCAAGGCCGTCAGCATTGAACAAATGAACCAGGCCATCGCCGCGCAGGGAGCGAAAGCGGGATGATTGGCCTGGATACCAATGTGCTGGTGCGCTATGTCACTCAGGACGATCCGGTTCAATCGGCCAAGGCCTCGAACCTGATCGAATCCCTGACCGTTGTTTCACCGGGCTTCGTCAGCCTGGTCTCGGTCGTGGAGCTGGTATGGGTATTACAGAGCTGCTACCAATGCACCAAGACGCAACTGGTGGCGGTTCTGGAAACCCTGCTGCGCACCCGTGAACTGATCATCGAAGATGCCGAACTCATCTGGCAGGCCGTGCGCCGATTTACCACGACCAAGGCTGACTTCGCCGACTGTTTGATCGAACGCTGTGCCCACGCTGCCGGGTGCGAATACACCGCCACCTTTGATATCGATGCCGCGAAAGCCGTCGGCATGCGTCGCCTGGGCTGAATCCTGGCGTTGCTGCAACGGGCCTGCTTTGGTAAAACCTGTATTCCACTGCCCTTGAGAGACCGCCCAACGTGCGCACGCTTCTGCTCGCAGCCCTGCTCCTGACACCCACCCTCGCCCTGGCAGAAACCATCGCCTGGCCGGACCTTCCAGAGACCTGTTTCGTCAGCGGCCGTTCTGCCACCAACGACGATGTCGACAATGGCTGTGCGGCGTTTCTGATCAATGTGAAAGGCAAGGCGGCAGGCACGCCCATCAAGCTGGAAATCCCCCAATACGCCATGCACGTCGAAGCGGGCACAGGCAAGGAAACGCCGGTGATCATCATCCAGGCGGAAGAGAACGGTGAGATCAAGGCGGTTGGGTACAAGGAACTGGGAACGGAGCAATTGGGCGCGGCGTTGCTCAAGGAAGTGCGGCTACTGGGAACCAAAAAGCCGACCTGAAGAACCCTATCCAAGCGACCGGGGCATGATGTTTACGACGCACGCACCATCGCCTGCCTCTTCAAACGGACCAGAATCAGCCCAACCACCACCACCGCAATTCCCACATACGTCGACGTATAAATCACATCGCCAAACATGACTGCCGCCCAGACCAACGTCACGGGGGGTTCCAGATACACCAGCGCTGCGACGTGGGTAGCGGTCATGACCCGTAACAACATCCAGAGGCTCAGATACGCGACAAACGTAGAAAACACCGTCAGCCAAACGATCGAGACCAGTACGGCGCTGTCCCGGGGAATGCTGAACGTATCGGTGTAGAGCACGGCCGCAGTGAAGCCCATCAAGGTAATCAGCGACTGGATAAACAGTGACAGGCTCAAGGGGCTGCGATGAGTTTGTCTAAGCGTTGAGCGCCGTTCATATAACGTCGCCATCGTCAGCCCCAGTGCAGAGACAAGCGGCAGTAAATACATACCCAGTCCGAGCTCGGCAGCACTATTGCGGTACTGCCCCGCGATCACAATCGACACCCCGCAAAAACCAACCAGCAAACCCAGCCATTGCCACGCTCCGCTGCGCTCTGTCGTACTGCCCGATGAAAGTGCAGCGGTCATCAGCGGCTGAAGCGCAGCGATGATCGCCGCAATACCTGGCGGCAAACCATTTTGGATCGCCACATAGACACAACTCAAATAGAGAAACTGCGACAAAAAACCGATCACCGCATGGTGGCGAATTTGCTCCCAGGAAACCTTCAGCAGCGCGATATTCAAAAACAGCGCCAGACAGACTGAGACCAGCAAAAAACGCCAGAACAGCAAGTTGAACGCTCCCGCATCCTCGGCCCCCATCTTCGCTCCAATAAAACCGGAGCTCCAGGACAAGACAAACACTATCTGCAATAACAGTAACTTCAGCGTTCCCAAAGTCGTGCTCTTAGGCGACATCATTATTACCCCTGAATATCGCCAGTTCGGTAAAGGTAATAGGCTCAATGCCCAGTCGACGGTATTGCTCGTCAGCGGGCAATGCCAAGTCGCGCCTAAGCTGGAACCATGGCCGGATAGTCCTCAGTACACCGTCGTCGGATGCCAGGTGCCAGAACTTGTTCACATCGACTGAGCTGTAAGGACAATGAAATGAAAGGACCAACGACATACGCCTGCCGGCCGTGACCGGGCGAACACCATGAAACACACGGCTACCGTAAAGGTAGACCGCATCGCCACTGGCCCTGACTACGCTGGTACATACGTGTCCATCCAGGTTACTCACATCAAAAAGCTCGTTCCGCTGGTCAAAAAAAACGAACTCTCCACCTTCATACTCACCAGGGTCCGATAGCAGGATATTCAACACGAAACTGGTGCCGTCGGTATGCCACATGCCAATCTGGGCTTTATCCTCAGGGGCCTGGCGCGGGTAGAAATAGTTGACCTGTGAACGCGCCCGTAAAAATGGGTGGGGCACCAAAGGGACACCTGCAATCTGCGACACCGCCAACAAAAAAGCGCGACTACCCATCATCTCCCGAATAAGGGTCGAGGACTCAGTGGCGGCGCGGGTGCGATTGGAAATAATCCAGTCGCTGGTGGTAGAGCCCGCCTCCAACTGATAACAAGCTCGACGTAGTTGCGTGACGCCCTCTTCGGTGAATAGTCCCGCAACCTGTGCCACGGCTGTTAGTCGCTCAGCCGAAGCGACGCCCAACGGCGAGTTCACATAACCAAGCTCGGCAAGACTTTGGCGATGCCCGAATGCTGGAACACTGTTGCGTAAGTAGCTGTCACTCCAATGCTTAAAGGTATCGAGCAATGCCCCTGGATGCTTGCATCGTAATGATGCTGGAGAAAGCGACGCCTGCAACGCCAGTTTCAGCCGTCCTGCTCCCTGTACAAATACCGGAAGGTCACCGTCTCGTCTCATGGCTATCCACCTCTATCTGTCAGTGCAATCGTGGTCCAGGCAATACTCGGACAGTTGATACATAACACTGCCATCTCCGCTGCAATACTCACCAATTACTCGGCAACTGCCGTACTCCTGGCGCACACGGATGAATTGCTCGCGGGTGTATTTCAGGCAGACATTCGTCAAGAGATAGCCATCATCGTGACCGTCATGGACGGGCAACAACGTTGCAGCTACACGGTAGCGCTCATCGTGGTGCTCGATTTCGGAGATGATGACCCGATGGCTATCCGTTTTCTCCAAACCCAGTTTCAACCCGATCAGATCAGAAAACCGAATCATGCAATCGTGGTTATAAAAACGATGGATATGAGCGTCATCCTCAACCGTGGACAACTGCATTTCTGACAAGACGTACGTTCGCATGCCGCCCACCCGGCGGATGATCTCGCCTACGGTATCGGGCAACTCATTGCCCTCTTGAAAGCCCAGCATTGTAATTAGCGTCACATCCTGACCGCGTTCAAGCTGGTGCCTGGACAAGTCCCGGAAATCAGTGGCCAGATAGGAAAACCCCTGAGGAGTGGCCAGCATCGGCTCAATCGCACGACGCATGATGCCCTGCGAAGCACAGTTGATATCGACCGCGGTGTAATACTCAAGCTCAATGCCACACTCAAGCAAATACCCCATCAGGGCGGATGTTTTCACTGGTTCTGGACCCAGTTCGACGTAATGAACGCTGCCCTGCCCCAGGAGATCGACCAGATCTCCAGCGACTGATTGCAGCAGGTCACCCAGGGAGCCCGTTCCGCAAGGCGCGGCGCATACGCCTTCGTCGCTTATCCCCTGGCTATTCAAGGCGGTCATCAGCGCTAGTATTTCTGCGCTGACTTGCTGCGAAAGCTCCGTCCGATGCTCAGACAAGGTCGAATATTTCTCAGCGTTTTCAATAGTCCAGATTCTTCCTTCCAGGTCATGATTGTTCTGCAAGGACGCTACAACCAGCGTGTTGATATCCATATACGCTCCAACTCTTTCTTATTAGGTATGCAGGTGCGCTCTTGTTTGACCAAAAGACTAAAGTGGGGTCATGATTTTGTATATTTGAATAATCCGCACCACTAATCCTCAAAAGAGGAATCATGAACAAACAACTGAACATCGACCTTCTACGCACCTTTCATGCGGTTGCCCGCTTTCGGCGTTTCAATGAAGCAGCCAACCATGTCCATCGCAGTGCATCGACTGTCACCACTCAAATCCACAAGCTGGAGCAACTGGTGGGTCAACGGTTGTTCAGCCGCAACAACCAGGGCGTCGAACTCACGATGTATGGCAAGAAGTTGCTGAGTGAAACCACTGACTTTCTGAAAAGCCATGACCGCCTGCTCGCATCACTCACGCCACAACGCATGCAGGGCAAAATCCGCCTGGGCTTGCCTGACTCATACGCTCCGGCATTTATGCGTGACTTCCTACCGTTGCTAATTGCAGACAATCCGCTGCTTGAACTGGAGGTGGAAGCCAGGTCCAGTGGTGAGCTGTTCACAATGTTCAGTCGCGAACAAATTGACTTGGCACTGATTGTCAGCTCACAACCGCTGGAACAGGGTGAACGTCTCGGCACGATCCAACCCGTCTGGGTAGTTGCCGAGAATTTCCAGAGATCCGAGCAGGCACCGCTGCCCATTGCAGTGCAGCTGACCGGGTGCCCATACCGGGCATCGGCCTTACAGGCCCTGAAAGAGCATGGGGTTTATTACCGGGTCCTGCTGGAGAGTGCCAGCTCGACGGCTGTGGAGGCGGCCATCATGTGTGGGCTGGCGGTCGGGATGATTGAGGAGGAGCGCATGACCACCGGGCTGACCAAACTCATCCCCGGAATACAGTTACCTGGGCTGCCGCCGCATCAGCTTTATTTACTTTCTGATAGCGCTAATCATCTGGCATTGCACCTACATGAGCAGATCAAAAAAGGGTTCAGTATTCGGCCCTTTTGAGCAGACCGAATAGCCACAATCAAAAAACCCGCTGACCGTTACCGGTTCAGCGGGTTTTTAACTGTCGATTCAATCCTGTCTCAGGACTGCGTCAACCGCTTACAGCGCAATGTCAGCCGCCGGCTTGCTCGGCTCGGCCGCAGGCTTGGCAGCCTCGGTCGCCTGTGGAGCAGCCATTTGCGGCATGGCTGGCGGAGGCGTCAGTTGCAACACCTTGGCGGTGTAGGCCCATTCTTGCGCAACGCGCTCAGGGCTGCCGTTCAGCTTGGTGCCATAGCTCGGCACGATCTGCTTCAGCTTCTCCTGCCAAGCCGGGGTAGCAACCTTGTCCTTGAACACTTTTTCCAGCACCGTCAGCATGATCGGCGCTGCGGTGGACGCACCTGGCGACGCACCCAACAGGCCGGCGATGGTGTTGTCGGCGGAGCTGACCACTTCGGTACCGAGTTTCAGGACGCCGCCCAACTCTTCATCACGCTTGATGATCTGCACACGCTGACCGGCTTGCCACAGGCGCCAGTCTTCTTTCTTGGCGTTCGGGAAGTACTCTTGCAGCGCCTTGAAGCGGTCGTCATCCGACTGCATCAACTGGCCGGCGAGGTACTCGACCAGTGGGTATTCACGAATACCGACTTTGGTCATTGGCCAGATGTTGTGGGTGGTGGTGCTGGTCAGCAGGTCCAGGTACGAGCCTTCTTTGAGGAACTTGGTGGAGAAGGTCGCGAATGGGCCAAACAGGATCACGCGCTTGCCATCCAGCACGCGAGTGTCCAGGTGCGGAACCGACATCGGTGGCGCGCCGACCGATGCCTTGCCGTAGGCCTTGGCCAGGTGCTGCTCGGCAATCGTTGGGTTCTCGGTCACCAGGAACGAACCACCCACCGGGAAGCCGGCGTATTCCTTGGCTTCAGGAATGCCCGACTTTTGCAGCAGGTGCAGGGCACCGCCGCCCGCGCCGATAAACACGAACTTGGCGTCGGTCTCGGTCTTGGTACCGTCTTTCAGGTTTTTGTAGCTGACGCGCCACGAACCGTCGGCGTTCTTGGTGATGTCCTGCACTTCGCTCGACAGTTTCAGGTCGAACTTGGGCGTGGTCTGCAAGTGAGCGACGAACTGGCGGGTAATTTCGCCGAAGTTCACGTCAGTGCCGATCGGAGACCAGGTCGCAGCGATTTTCTGGTTCGGGTCACGCCCTTCCATCATCAGCGGAACCCACTTCTTGATCTGTACCGGATCTTCGGAGTATTCCATGCCAGCAAACAGCGGGCTCGCCTGCAGCGCTTCGTAACGCTTTTTCAGGAACTTGATGTTGTCATCGCCCCACACAAAGCTCATGTGCGGAGTGGAGTTGATGAACGAGCGCGGGTTCTTCAGAACGCCTTGCTGAACCTGCCACGACCAGAACTGGCGGGAGATCTGGAACGCTTCGTTGATCTCGACCGCTTTCGGGATCTCAACGGTGCCGTCCTTGTTTTCCGGGGTGTAGTTCAGCTCAGCCAGGGCCGAGTGACCGGTACCGGCATTGTTCCAACCGTTGGAGCTTTCTTCGGCGACACCGTCCAGGCGCTCAACCATCTCCATCGACCAATCCGGCTGCAGCTCATTGAGCCACACACCCAGGGTCGCGCTCATGATGCCGCCGCCGATCAATAGCACATCAACTTTCTTTGCCTCTTCCGCCTGGACGGAAGTAATCCCTATCGACAAAGCCAGCCCCAGCAGGGCAGTGTTCACTTTTTTAAACATCGTAGCACCTATGATAAAACGCCTTCCGCCCTACCGTCCTTGACCTTCCGGCAACCGTAGTACGCCAAACATCAGGCAATGTCTGGCCGGGTCCCGTACTCGCAAGAACTGCAGGGTGGGCACACAAGGCCGACGTATCGACCTCACTTTTATGTCCCTTCTGCGCTGACTTTTTATCATTATTGGCTTCAGCTACCTCGGCGACAGCTCTCTGCCGGTACGCATTCGGGAGTGCGTACCAGAGAAAGGATAGACCAAGATGGCGCGCAGAATATCATGCTCCGGCGGGATCGGGCGTCTGTTCTGGACTTGGTGGTCGTCTTCGCGACAGGTTCAGCGCCACCTGAGGAATAGGGCATCCTGTGACCCGGCGCTTGTAGTCCCGGCAGGATGGAGAGAAATGCTGAAAATCAGAAAAGCCGATGGGAATCATCGAGTTTTTACGGTTTTCCGCCCTGCCCAATTGTCGATAATCGCGCCTACCCAAAACACAGGCGCGCATCCAGATGACACAGACAAAAAGCTATACGGCCACGGCAAAATGGCTGCACTGGGGCATGGCACTCATCTGGATTGCCGCCTGGCTGGTGGGAATTGTCGCCGTTCACTGGCGCGATGAATTCAACCCGCAGCATCAACTCACGTTTTTACACAAGGCGATGGCTAGCACCCTGCTATTGCTTATCGTCCTGCGCATCGCCTGGCGCCTGACCCATGCAGCACCGGCGATGCCCGATACGATGACACCACGGCTCAAGCGTGCAGCGTTTATTGGCCACCTGTTGCTGTACATCGTGGCACTGCTCGGATTGCCGATATCCGGGTGGTACTGGAGCTCGGTGGCTGACAAACCCATTCTGGTTGCGGGCCTATTCCTGCTGCCGCCGCTGGTGGAGCCGGATAAAAGCCTCTATGACCTGGCAAAAGCGATTCACACCTACAGCGCGTGGTTATGCGGCGCTCTGGTAGGTGGGCATGTGATGGTGGCGCTGAAGCATCATTTTATTGATAAGGACAAGGTACTGGCGGGGATGTTGCCGGGGCGCGTCGAATGATGTGGGAAGGCACCGGAACCGTACTCTCCTCAGAAAAAAGCTCCACCAGATTACGTGCCTTGTAGGTAGGTCGATCCAGCTTTCGGGGCGTCAGACGATTCCCTCTTGAGGGGATGACGGCTTCAGCCCCATTGCGCTGTATCAACTCCACGAAGGCATCTGAGTCATAACCTTGTAAGCCTTCGATCAGCGCGTCGGCTTGGCCATATTCAGAGCCTTGTACGGGCGTCAGCAGGAAAATTTCCGGGCGCCCATTGGTTGGCAGGGGCCGTTGCGCCAGGCGTTGGGTGAAGCGCTTCCAGGTTTTTTCGGTGGACCACCGGCGCAGCTTCGGGCCCGGGGCCCGGGGCTCGGGTCCTGCATGTCTATGCGCGTGGCCCGGCCGCTGGCCAAACGCCGGGCAATCGGCGCCTGACCGGCAAGTCGGCTCCCACAACACAGAAGCCGCCTTGCCGGCGATGGCTTCGGCGCGCTTTAGCAATGAAGCAACCAGGTGATTCTCAACTGTATGCGTTGATAAACCAGGTGATCATCGGGATAGCCACAATGTCGATCAGCACGGCACCGCACAGCGGCACGATGATGAAGGCTTTGTACGAGAACACTTTGTAATGGTCACAAATGGCGCCCATGTTAGCCACTGCATTGGGCGTCGCGCCCAGCCCATGCCCCATGAAGCCCGCGCACAAGACTGCCGCGTCGTAGTTGCGGCCAAACAGGCGGAACAGGACGAACACGCACAGCAAAATCATGATCACCACCTGCACCACCAGAATCACCAGCAGCGGCAAGCCGAGCTTCTCCAGCTCCCAAAACTTCAGACTCATCATTGCCATGGTCAGGAACATGCCCAGGCACACATCGCCGATGGTGCTGACGGCCTGGTCGGGCATCTCGATAACCTGAGCACGGTCATTGAGGTTGCGCAGGATGATCGCGACGAACATGGCGCCCACATAGCTCGGCAGCACGATACCCAGATGCTGTTGCAAGCTGGAGCCCAGCCAGAATCCCAGCACCATGATCACCACAATGCAGGTCAACAAGCGCAACAAGGTGGCAGCATCCAGCGCGGGCGGCGGGGTATGGACCACTTCTTCGAACGCCTTGAGGCTACCAACGGCTTCGGCCTTGACCACGAGTTTGTTGCGCTCGATCAACCAGCGCGCCAGCGGGCTACCCAGCAAGCCGCCTGCCACCATGCCAAAAGTTGCAGCTGCCAGCGCTGCAGTGGTCGCACCGACCGCACCGAGGTTTTCAGCAATCGGCCCGAAAGCTGCCGCCGCACCAAAACCGCCTTCCAGTGACACCGCGCCGGCCATGATGCCCAGCAACGGATCGATGCCCAGCAGCTTGGCAACACTGGCACCCACCACGTTTTGCACCAGCGCCAGGCCCCAGCACGCACCCAGGTAGATAAACAGCAATTTGCCCCCCTTGCGCAGCAAACCCAGGCTACCCCCCAAACCGACAGTGGTGAAAAACGCCACCATCAGCGGGGTTTGCAGGCTGGTGTCGAGGGTCAGGTTGAGCAGCTGTTGATCACGTAACAGCCAGATCACCAAGGCAAAACCAAAACCACCAATCACCGGTGCAGGTACACACAGGTGACGCAGCCAGTAGCTACGTTTTTTCAGTTGGGCACCCAGGCCCAGCAGGAGCAGCGCGAGAGCGAGGGTGCTCAGCGCATCCAGTTCGAATGTCAGCATGGCGAATTTCTCTTTTTCTTATGATTCAACAAGCGGTTTCAGGGATTTACGGAAAAACTTAATCGATCAGGCTGGCAAGCAGACGCGCACCAATGCGGGCGGTTCGATTGTCGATATCCAGGCCGGGGTTGAGTTCGGCGATATCGGCCATGCGCAATTTGCCGCTGGCCTTGGCATGGCGTATCAGATGCTCGACGATCTGCATGTCCACGCCATGGGCAGACGGCGCACTGACACCGGGCGCCTGGCTGGCGGGCAGGACATCAAGGCAGATGGTCAGGTAGAGGTGATCGACGTCTTGCAAGAACTCATCGATCATCGCTTCGCAGGCGGGTATGTCCCAGCTGTTCATTTGCCGGTCGAGGCGGTAACGCACATTCAGTCGCTGCGCCTGCTCAAACAGCGCCTGGGTGTTGTTCAACTGGCTGACACCCAGGCAGCAATAGGTGAACGGCATCCGTGCACGCTGGCAGTACTCGGCTATCTGGCGGAAAGGGGTACCCGAACTGCTTTGTTCCCCATGGCGCAGATCGAAGTGGGCATCAAAGTTGAGAACGCCGATCCGCGCATGCGGGGTGGCCTGGCGCAGGTGATCGGCCAGGCCGCTAAAGCTGGCAAAGGCGATTTCATGGCCGCCACCCAACCCCAACGGCAAATGCCCCTGGTTGAGCAGATAGCTGACGTGGTGAGCGTAAATCTGCTGCGCGCCTTCGAGGTTGCTGTCGGTGCAACTCACATCGCCCGCGTCATACAGCGGCGCCCGGCCGTGCCACGCCAGGTTGGCCAGCGCCTTGCGCAGTGCTGACGGGCCAAGACGGGCGCCGGTGCGTCCTTGATTCCGTCTGACTCCTTCATCACAGGCCAGCCCAATCAGTGCGGCACCCGCAGACTGACCCTCGCAGAAGGGCTTGACCCATTGATGCCAGCGCAGCGCAGCCTGCCCTTCGCCAGCGTCGATACGACCTGTCCACAGGGGTATGTCAGAAACAGCAGTCATGCTTGAAACTCCAGTCAAATTCAGTCGAGCCGAGCGCTCAGGCGCAGGGCCGCGTCCTGGGTCCAGCGGATCAGGCGTTCACTGCGGGTGTGCGCCCGGGAGGCAGGAGCCATGAGGCTGATGGCGCCTAGCAGGCGATTGCGGCTGTCGAGCAACGGCGCGCTGATACCCCAAATGCCGTCGTCGATTTCACTCACACTCACGGCATAACCGGCAGCGCGGATATCGGCAAAACTGCGCTGGTACGTGGCGACTTCCTCGCTTTCGACGCCTTGCGCCAACAGAGCCGACAGGCTTTGCGCCTCATCCATATAGGCCAACAGCACTCTCGCCGATGCACCGACCAACAGCGGCTGGGCCAGCCCTTTTTGGTAGCAGCAACGCAGCGGTTGTGGGCTATCGACCAGCTCGATGCAAATCGCCTGGCCATTGCTGGGCACCATTAACGCCACGCTTTCCTGGCTTTGCTCGGCCAGGCGCTTGAGTTCCGGCTTGGCGAGGGTCACCAGCACGGCTTCGCGGTCGAATTTCTTGGCCAGTTGCAAACAGGTTGGCCCTGGCAAATAGCGACCCTGACCGTTCTCTTCGGCAAGCCCCCAGCGCAGTAAGGTCTTGAGATGGCGATAAGTGCTGCTGAGCGGCTGTGCCAGTTGCTCGGACAGTTCTTTGGCGGAGATCGCCTCGCTGGATTGCCCCAGAGTGACGAGGATTTGCAGCAAGCGATCAGTGGGCGTGTTGTAGTTCATATCGGCCTCATGCTCTTGCGGGCATGGTGCACCGAGTTTTCCATTAACTGAAACCAGATTCCCACTGAGTGGGAAAAAACCCGCAGATAACGATCAGCGGTCAGCCTGAGTCTCACGGATGATCTGCCGAATCGCGTGAACAGGCGCCTCCATCGGCTGCCCACTACTGACTGCATACTGATCGTTGAACACGATGGTCGGCACCGAACTCACGCCACGAGATATCCACAGTTGCTCCTGCTCACGAACTTCAGCGGCATATTCATCAGAGGCGAGAATCTCGGCGGCGCGCTAGATGTATAGGCGTTTCAAACATTTCTATCTGATAATCAGGCGAGAAAATCCTGTGTTAGTGTCGCGATTACCGATTAATAAATTAATCTGCCTATAGTGCTTTTCAATGCAGCTATATGGATTCTCAGTGATTTCTCCTGCCTGCCTGAGCTTCGGGCGCACCGTCCCTCCTTCAGGGCCGCGCGTACCTCAACAGACCAATCTCTCGGGCCTTTGCGAGTAGCCCTGCACGGTCCTTGCCCGTATAGAGCCCTAGGCTCTGCACGAAAAGTAATGGCGAAAGCTGCGCTTTGCGAAGGGCTGTTATGGGTCGATTGTGTTGAAAAAGTCGGAGTTTCCCTTCGCCTGAACTCACGCACGATCGCCACTGGAGAACCTACTCACCACAGCGAGTGGTTTTTCGGCCGTTCGTTGACCTTTGCTGCTCTGTTAAATTTACAGAAGACACTTTCGAAGTGTGGTCGCAGAAGTATGAGCGCCGCAGGGGCGCTCACTCCTCTGTTGAGCAAGTTCGCCCGAATGAGCTGGCGTTAAATATAGATCGTGCCCCGCAGGTAGAGCGCCCCGTGGCCGCTGATAATGACTCGGTCGCTGTCCAGGACTTCGCAGTGCAACTGGCCCTTGCGTGCCCCACCTTGCTCGGCTCTCAGACTGCGCTTACCTAAGCGCTTGGCCCAGTATGGCGCTAGTGAGGTGTGGGCCGAGCCGGTGACCGGGTCTTCGTTCACCCCAACCCGAGGCCCGAACCAGCGAGAGACAAAGTCGAAGTTACGACTCGGCGCGGTTACAGCGACACCCCGCACGTCGAACGCAGACAGAGCTACGAAATCGGGATTGAGGCCTGCAACGATGGCTTCATCCTCGACCACCACTAGGTAATCGTCTGTTCGATAAAGCGCATCGACCTGTTTCAGGCCCAAGGCTTGCAGCAGGCCTGGCGGGACAGCTACGGCTTCCGGCTGTTTGGCCGGGAAGTCCATGGCCAGGCGCCCGCCTTCGCGGCGCACTCGCAATTCACCGCTGCGGGTGGAAAAGCGCAGCATATCCCTGCTTTCCCCAAGCTGTTCAAATAGTACCCAGGCCGCCGCCAGGGTGGCGTGGCCGCAAAGGTCGACTTCCACCGTGGGGGTGAACCAGCGCAGCTCGAACACCTCACCGTTGCGCACCAAATACGCGGTTTCGGACAAGTTGTTCTCTGCTGCGATCTGTTGCAGCGTCGCATCAGGCAGCCAGACCTCCAGCGGACAGACCGCCGCCGGGTTGCCGCCGAAAGTCTCAGAGGAAAAAGCGTCCACCTGGAAAATATCGAATTGCATTCTGGTCATTCCTGCCTGCCAACATTTTCTGTAGCCCGGATCTGCTCCAGGTAGTTGTAGATGGTGTATCGGGTAACGCCGAGCGCGGCAGCGGCTTTCTCAATCCCGCCTTTGACAATGAATATCCCGCGATCTTGCATCTGCCGCACCGCTTCAAGTTTTTGAAGTTTTTTCATCCGTACGGCACCGCCGGGACAAGCAACCTGTATGATTTCCGCCATCATCTGCTCCATATCTCTCGGCTCATCGCCACGTGACTCTGGAGCGCCTTCCAGGCCCAGAAGCCCTCCGAGCAAGGCGTGGGCAGCAGCAATACCGCTCAAGTCGGCATTGATGCAAAGACTGGCAAAAGGTTGCCCGCTGCTGTCGCGATACACCACAGTGGAACTGCGCAGCGGGCGACCGTCAGGCGCAACTGTAGGGTAATTCTCTACCAATACAGGATCGGTGCCTGAGTGATCCTCCATCGCACGCCTGACGGCGATAAACCCCGCGTCCTGGCGCGGGCCTCCCAACAATGAACCGCCCTCCCTTCTTCCAGTAACATGACCATTGGCGATAGCAAGAATGGATCGCTCGGGGTTGGTCAGGTCATGCAACACAATTTCCGTATGAAGTCCTAGCGCATTACTGAGCATTTTGAGGGTGCTATGAAGCACGTCAAGAATCAGCTGTCGCTCGGCTGGTGAGGCTTCAGAGACCTTCATGGGTGCCTTCAAGTGATTATCGAAGGCGACGAAAATATCAACCACTCGTTGATCTATCAACTTTTTGTTGAATTATTGGCATTTCGGAATCGGTTCAGTGGCTTTCCTGATAGGCAGCTTTGGGCCCAGAGTGCTGCCGGTCACGAGCGCAAAACATCAGCCTTTTCGGTGATGGATTGGAACTGCTAATTCTGTAGGCTACGTATTCCTTGCCCTACAGTGCCGATCTGAAAGCTGCGTACCACTTGGGTACCAGCACTACTTCCAATCATTGACGCCCAGCCCCTCATGACTGGCGGCAATCGGCCGATAGCACACTCTCAAGTATCGACTATGCTTGGAGCGATTCAGCCCTGTACCTGAAGGATCTAAAAAATGGGGTCCCTTGTCGTTGCTCACGCGATGAATGTGAAGCCGGAGTTAGAACCACTTTCTACTTTGCCGATGAGCATTGGTTGGTCATTACACCAGGATGAAAACGCCACGTCGTTCTACTTAGACACGTTCAAGGCTGGCGAAGAACGGAAATGGCCCTTTACGTCTATGCCACCCATCAAGGATGTACCGCTTGAGCTCCCTCAAGAATTGGCAGCGCTATCGCGGATATACAAAGTGCTTAAGGATGCTCAGCTAGCCGACTACTTCAAGAGAGCTTTCCTGAATGTGAATTTAGCGCTAAGCAAAAACCTTCAATTACACGTTTGCAGCTTTTGCACGGATGACGACGGGCTGGATTTTGTATGCGTATCGTCGAATGGTGAACTGCAAAGGCTGCGTTGCGTTTGCGGTGATCTGGATATCACCTATGAGCTTGGGACGGTCATGATCCAGCCGCTTCTGATAGATGGCGTAGAAGGCACCGACGCAAGTAGTCTGCATGATCCAGAGAGCGGCATTCACGTCTTGAGTCGGAATATATCGCCTTCGTCGTTACTGCATGCGGTGGCTTCAGCAGAAACCACTCGTTTTCTACAAGCAGAAAGCCCCCCTCTGGGTCTAGGTAGATTCGATGGTATGGACGTCGCACCGATAAAGATTGCAGGCTCTAAGATCGCCTCGCTGGAGCCTGAGGTGGTTGCTCAGAAGGCGTGGTGGAGGCGGTGGTAGTTGTATCGACGACTTCTGGAAAGGGGACAGATTTATTTAACACAACAATCCCTCCCAAAGAAGCTCCCCCATCCCCACCAACCCATTCCTGTTAAACTGCCTCCCCTTCGCAAAGCTCACCTCAGATCCTCATGCCCCAGCACACAGCTCCACCACAAGCTTTCTCCCGTCGCTTCTCCGTCGCCCCGATGATGGATTGGACTGACCGTCACTGCAGATACTTCCTACGCCTGCTCTCCAAGCACGCCCTGCTCTACACCGAAATGGTCACCACCGGCGCTATTCTCCACGGCGACCACGAACGCTTCCTGCGTCACAATGAAGCCGAGCATCCTCTCGCCCTCCAACTGGGCGGCTGTGTTCCAGCCGACCTGGCCGCGTGCGCGCGCATGGCTGAGGCCGCCGGTTACGACGAAGTGAACCTGAACGTCGGCTGCCCCAGCGACCGGGTGCAGAATAATATGATCGGCGCGTGCCTGATGGGGCACCCTGCCCTGGTGGCGGATTGTGTCAAGGCGATGCGGGATGCGGTGTCGATTCCGGTGACGGTGAAGCATCGCATCGGGATCAATGGCCGGGACAGTTATGCTCAGTTGTGTGATTTCGTCGGGCAGGTGAAGGACGCGGGGTGCACCAGTTTTACCGTGCATGCGCGGATTGCGATTCTGGAGGGGTTGTCGCCCAAGGAGAATCGGGACATTCCGCCGCTGCGTTATGACGTGGCGGCGCAGTTGAAGCGCGACTTTGCCGAGCTGGAGATTATTCTCAATGGCGGGATCAAGACGCTGGAGCAATGCGCAGAGCATCTGCAGGTGTTTGATGGGGTGATGCTCGGGCGTGAGGCTTATCACAATCCGTATTTGCTGGCAGAGGTGGATCAGCAGTTGTTTGGCAGTACGGCGCCGGTGATCAGTCGGGCCGAGGCGTTGGCGCAGTTGCGGCCGTATATCGCCGAGCACCTGGCCACCGGTGGCGCGATGCATCACATTACGCGGCACGTGTTGGGGTTGGGCACCGGGTTTCCGGGGGCGCGCAGGTTTCGGCAGTTGTTGTCGGTGGATATTCACAAGGCCGCGGATCCGTTGGCGTTGTTGGATCAGGCCGGAGCGTTGCTGGAAGGCCGTTGACGGAGCGGCGACGGGTCCATCGCTATCGTGGGCAAGCTCGCTCCCACATTCTGATCGCGTTGCTGGTTGAACCTGATAGCGATTTTGCCCTCCTAATCTAGCAGCACGGTCGGTCATTCAAACGACTGTTTTCAGGTTATTGCCCTCGCAAACGATCGAACGCGTTTGCGCCCTTGAGCGGCTATCGGCCCTCGGGTAATGTCATCAGACCCATAGGACAGAGCACGCCCATGACTTCCAAACTGGAACAACTCAAGCAATTCACCACTGTAGTTGCCGACACTGGCGATTTTGAAGCTATCGCTCGCGTCAAGCCGCAGGATGCCACCACCAACCCTTCCCTTTTGCTCAAAGCCGCATCCATTCCGGCTTACGCCAAGCTGCTGGACGCCTGCGTGCAGGATTGCAACGGCGATGTCGGCCTGGCCAGTGACCGCTTTGCGGTGGCTGTGGGCCAGGAGATCCTCAAGGTGGTGCCAGGGCGCATCTCCACCGAGGTGGATGCGCGGCTGTCGTTCGACACGGACGCGGTACTCAAGCGTGCGCATCGCCTGATCGACCTGTACGAAAAGGCAGGTATCGGCCGCGACCGCGTGCTGATCAAGATCGCATCCACCTGGGAAGGTATTCGTGCCGCCGAGCAACTGGAGAAAGAAGGCATCCAGACCAACCTGACCCTGTTGTTCTCCTTCGCCCAGGCCGTAGCCTGCGCTGAAGCCGGGGTGTTCCTGATTTCGCCGTTTGTCGGTCGTATCTACGACTGGTACAAAAAGGCCAATGGCAACGACTACACCGGTGCCGATGATCCTGGTGTGCAGTCGGTAACCCGCATCTACAACTACTACAAGGCCAATGACTACAAAACGGTGGTGATGGGCGCGAGCTTCCGCAACCTGAGCCAGATCGAAGAGTTGGCCGGTTGCGATCGCCTGACCATCAGCCCGGACTTGCTGGAGAAGCTGGCGGCCGACAATGGCAAGCTGGAGCGCAAGTTAGCGCCAGGCCATGCCGGTGAACCCCGTGTGCATATGACAGAGGCGCAGTTCCGCTGGGAGTCCAACGAGGACGCGATGGCCACTGAGAAGCTGGCAGAGGGCATTCGTCAGTTTGCTCGGGACCAGGAGAAGCTGGAAGCGTTGTTGAGCGCCAAGCTGTAAAAAGCGAGGGCGGCAAAAAGGGCGGCATCCGTTGGGATGCCGCCCTTTTTTGTAGCTGAATATGTGTTGGTTGGGCTGGCGCTATCGCAGGCTAGCCAGCTCCCACATGTTGACCGTGCTCACAGCGAGGTCAGTGACGCTCCAGGGCGTTGACCAAGTCGTGAAACGCTTCGCGGTTGGACTCGTTCAGGCCCATCAGGATCTTGTGCGCCTCCAGCACCTTGAGCCGCACCACTTCTTCGGACTGGTCCTGGGAAGGCAAGTCGGTCAGGCATTCCGGGCAGGGGATCGGGCGGTCAACGATGTTGAACACCTGGTCGAAACCCATCGACTGCAAGAGCCGGGTGATGTCTTCGTGGGTGGTGACCACGGTCGGCAGCAGTCCGACCTTCTGCCGCGACAGAATGGACAACTTGGCCAACAGCCCAAGGGTGGTGCTATCGATGCTGCGGGTTTCGGTCAGATCGATCACGATCGCCGAGAAATTCAAGGCTGTGAAAATCCGCTCAATCGTTGCATCCAGCGCCGAACACAGGGTCAGGCGCACTTCACCGACAAACTTCAGGACGAAGGTCCCGTCTTGCTCGGCGAATTGGATTCTTCCGGTACTCATCAAAGATTCCTGCTCAACACCAATAGGGCGATATCATCCGGCATCTCCCCTAGCGTGGCCAATCCAAAAACCTGCCGCAGGCCATCCAGGCTGCCGCCCGCCGACCTGACCCGTTGGGGCAAGGCGGCTTCTTTCTCTTTGAGTGTAGGCTCTGGAAGAAGGTCCAGGATGCCATCAGACATCAGCGTCAGGCTGAAGGCCGGTGGCAGCTCCAGGATGTGGTCTTCATAGGTGGCTTCATTGAACAAGCCAACCGGCAGACCGCGCCCTTCCAGATAACGCACACTGTCTGGAGTGTATAAAACCGGCAATGGCAGGTGACCGCCAATGCTGTAGGTCAACAGACCGGTTTCTTCATCAATCACGCCGCCCACCATCGTCACGTGCTTGCCCAGCTTGCAGCTGATCAGGCCCCGGTTGATGTGGCCCAGCACTTGCGAGGGAGTGAACTCCGGCAAGGTGCCGTTGCGCTTGGATTCGAACAACAGCCGTGTGGTCATGAACTTCAACAACACGGTCACGAATGCAGAGGATGCGCCGTGCCCGGAGACATCGGCCAGGTAGAACGCGACCCGGCGCTCATCCACGCGGAAG
Organism: Pseudomonas sp. FP818; assembly: GCF_030687335.1. Taxonomy (NCBI): domain Bacteria; kingdom Pseudomonadati; phylum Pseudomonadota; class Gammaproteobacteria; order Pseudomonadales; family Pseudomonadaceae; genus Pseudomonas; species Pseudomonas sp. FP818. The sequence goes on from NZ_CP117427.1 coordinate 4,059,881, forward strand.
TAGTCGACAAAATCCCCCGACAGGTACAGCGACGGGATGATCTGGTGGGCGAACTGGAACTCGTCGATGCTCCAGGGGCTCACCGGCAGCATGTTCATCTGCACCTGGCGACCGGCGTTCTGGTCTTCCTGGAGCAGGTTGAGGCTGGCTTCGAGCTCACGGTTGGCGGTTTCGAGCTTCTCGCGGTAGCGCTGGTTTTCCAGCAGCAGGCGGGCACGATCCAGCGCCCGGCGCACCGAGTGCTCCAGTACGGCCAGATCTTCCAGGGGCTTGATCAGGTAATCGGCAGCGCCCAGGCGCAAGGCTTCCACGGCGTCGTTCATCACCCCGGCACCGGACACGACAATCACCGGCGTCTGCGGAGCAAGCTCGGTTACCTGGCGGATCAGCTCAAGGCCGCCCATCTGGGGCATACGCAGGTCGCAGATCACCAGGTCGGGCTGGTCGCGCTCGAACACCTGGAGACCCTGAAGACCATTGCCGGCCTGCAGGACGCTGAAGCCACTGTCTTCCAAATAGGCCGCGAGGCTCGCGCGCACTACTTCGTCGTCATCGATTATCAGCAGCGTGGCACTGGTTTTTTGCATGTGGGCAAACGGCGCCAGAATTAGGTTGGCGTAGGCAGTCAGGCAATGGCCCGGCTCGCACTACTGGATTCGCTTTCTAGCCTCTCTGTCCTACAAAACATGAGCTTTTGGCTCACGCACAAAGGTAAAGCAGAGGTGCCCTTCTAAGGCGCAGACGGTACTCCCATCCGCCAGGGGTTTCAAGCTCATGCCGATGGTCGCTGGACGTCTTTACATCGCAAATCACCGGGAGTTATAAGAACAGGCAAAACCACAACGCAATGGAAGGATGAAAGCTATGAGCGCAAATGAACGTGACTATGCAGAAAAGCGCGATTTCATCCGCATGCGTGTGGATGCCGGCGTGTCGTTGATCCATGCCGGGCAAGAGATTGCCGGCGTCTGCCTGGACCTCTCCAGCTCTGGCATGCAGGTCCAGGCCCAGCACCCGTTCAACGTGGGCGACCAACTGAAGGTGCGTATTGACTCAGAGCACGCTGCGCTCAAAGGCCTGGAGGCGGACACCGAGGTGGTCTGGGCCAGGAAAGAAGGTGACGACCAACACCTGGGCCTGAAAATCCTCAAGATGTACTGAAATTAATGCACACAAAAAAGGCGGCCTCGAAGGCCGCCTTTTCCATTCAAGGGTTAACCTTAAAAGTCATCCACTACCTTGCCATCTTTGACCTTGAACTCACGGTTCTGCAGGTAGGCATTGCGGATAAAGGTGTATTTGTCGCCATTGATCAGCTTTTCAGCCGACAGCAGACTCGCACGGGTATCGACGATATCCAGGCCCATGGCGCTGTTGCGTGTAGGGATATCGCTCATGTAGCGGTACGGTTCGGTGTAGCTGTCGACGTACTTGGACGGCGCATCACGCAAGGTGCTTGGGCCCAACAGCGGCAGCATCACGTACGGACCGCTGCCCACGCCCCAGTAGCCGAGGGTCTGGCCGAAGTCTTCGTCGCTGCGTTGCAGCCCCATTTTGGTGCCTACGTCGATGACGCCGAGCACGCCAAACGTGGTGTTGACCAGCAAACGCGCGGTATCGACACCCGCCTGGTATGGCTTGAGTTGCAGCACATTGTTGGCCAGGTTGCCCACATCACCAATGTTGCGGAAGAAGTTGTGGATACCGTCTTCGACAAATTGCGGGGTAATGAACTGATAGCCTTGGGCCAATGGCTTGAGGGCGTAGGTATCAACGGTGTCGTTGAAGGTGAAAATCGGGCGGTTGATGCTTTCCCATGGATCGTCTTCCGCAGCCTGGGCGGCGAAAGGCACCAGCAACACACTGGCACATACCGATAGTTGAGCAAGACACTGGCTCCAGCGCATAGCTTGAACTCCTTGAATGATCTGTCATGGGCGCTATGCCCTGAATAAGACGGCAGTATATGACGGAAGTGTAAGATTAGGCAGCTTGACGGAATTGTCATTCAGCAAATATACAAAACTCCTACATCCAAGATCAGGTGTCATCTGCTTGTCATGGGCTTCCGATAGCGTCACAGCTATTTTCAGGGACGTCCCAATGCCCCACCCCCAGATCGCTGCAGACAACGCCCCGTCCTTGACCGCCGTACTCTTTGGCCTCAGTGGCTGCCTGGTGGACTTCGGTTCCATGGCCCACGCCGACACCATCCCCACCGGCGAAGCCCTGACCACCCCTGGCGCCCTGAACATCCTGCAATGGCTCAACAGTCAAGGCACCCCCTGCGCCTGGCTGGATGAGCTGCCCCCCACCGTCACCACGCCGTTGGCCGCAGCCCTGCCGGACTGGATCCAAGGCACCCGCCCTGCGACCGCACCCTGGCCGGCGCCCCATGCCTGCTGGCAAGCCTTGATGGACCTGAACATCCAGCGCCTGGATGGCTGCGTACTGGTCAGCGGCGAGCCCCGGCTGCTGCAAGCAGGGCTCAACGCCGGGCTCTGGACCATTGGCCTGGCGTCCTGCGGCTCACTGTGCGGGCTGCCCCCCAGCCAATGGCAAGCCCTGAGCGAACAGGAGCGCGAACACAAACGCGCCAAAGCTACCGTCGCGCTGTACGGCCTCGGCGTGCACTCGGTGATTGATCATCTGGGTGAGCTGGGCACCTGCCTGGCGGACATCAGCCTGCGCCGGCTCAAAGGCGAGAAGCCCTGATCAAGATCATGCACAGTCGCCGCCAGTGGATTAATCTACAGGTCATACCGTAGACCTTTCTCGGCGTGCCGTGGTCTATGCCAGTGCCTATTGATAAAAGGAAGAACGCCATGCCTGCCCGCGAAAAACTGCAAGAACAGGTCAACATCCTGCGCGAGCAATTGAACCAGGAGCCGCCTCTGCCGCTGGAAAAACGCGAAGCGCTGGAAGCATTGATTGCCAAATTTGAAGTGCAACTGGAACTGGAACCTGCGACCCAGCCGCCGAGCATCTCCGATGATGTGAACCTGGCAGTCGAACGTTTCGAATTGGACCACCCGGGCATTGCCGGGACATTGCGCAATATTGTGGTGGCCTTGGGCAATATGGGTATTTAATCCCAACCCGAGCCAGGTACAAAACCCAATGTGGGAGCGGGCTTGCTCGCGATAACGGAGTATCAGTCACCGAAGATATTGACTGAAACACCGCGATCGCGAGCAAGCCCGCTCCCACATTTGCCGGGTGTGAAGCTTACTGTCGGGCCAGGCGCAGGTTCTGGAACTGTACATCCTCAGTGCTGCGATACGGGTTGATATCCAACCCACCCCGTCGCACATACCGCGCATAAACCGTCAACTTCTCAGGCTTGAGCAACCGTTGCAGGTCGAGAAAGATCCGCTCCACGCACTGCTCATGAAAGTCCGAGTGCTGGCGGAAGCTCACCAGGTAGGCCAACAGGCTCGCATGGTCCAGCGCCGCGCCGCGATATTCCACCGCAACGCTGCCCCAGTCCGGCTGACTGGTCACCGGGCAGTTGGATTTGAGCAGATGGCTGTGCACGCTCTCCTCCACCACACGGGAATCATCACAGCGCAGCAGTTCCGGGCGCGGATGCTCGTAGTTGCTGACACTGATATCCAAGTCATCAATGCACACGCCCGGCAGGCGCACCACGCCTTCGTCTTCCACTTCGGCCAGGCTACGGATGCGCACGCCCACCGGTTTGCCGGCCGCCGCGCTCAGATCGGCACGCAGGGTCGCCTCAAGGCTTGGCCCATCGGCAAACGGCGTCTGGTTCAGCGAGTTGAGGTAGAGCTTGAAGGATTTCGATTCGATGATGTTCGGCGAGTCGGCCGGGATGCTGAACTCACCGATGGCCACCACCGGCTTGCCGGACGGCAGCAGCCAGGACAATTCAAAGCAGTTCCAGAAATCCACGCCCTTGTAGGGCAGCGTCTCGGCGGTGAGGCCCAGCTCGGCCCATTTGGCGGCGCGAGGAATGGGAAACAGCAATGAAGGGGTGTAAGTGGAGATGTATTCACTGGACTTGCCCAGCGGCGAATGTTCGGCTGCGGGATGCATGGCGGAAACCTGGCTAAATTAACCCCGCCAGTCTACCAGCCTTTGCACCCGCCTTTGAGCCCGAGGTTTACTGGCTGACGTTCAGCTTGCCGACCATCCCCGCCTGGTAATGCCCGGGGAGGTTGCAGGCAAACTCCAGGGCCCCAGCCTTGCTGAAGGTCCAGGTCAATTCGGCGGTCTTGCCCGGCTCCACCAGCACGCTGTTGGGATCGTCGTGCTTCATGCTGCCCATGTCACCATGACCCATTGCCGCGTGATCCATCTGGCCCATGCCGGTGGTGGTCAACATGCCGCTGGCCTGCATTTTGAGCATTTCCTTCTGGTGATCGGCATGCATGGCCGCGTCCCCCAGGTTGAACTCATGCAGCAACTGGCCCTTGTTGACCAGCACAAAGCGCACCGTCTCGCCGGCTTTTACATCCAGGGATGTAGGAGCAAAGGAAATATATCCTGCAGCAGCACTTCTACAGTCCGCGTGGCCTTGGTCGCCGGGGCAGCCTCGCCAAAGGCGAAAGTGTGCGCACCATCGGCCAGCGCCGCAGCGCTCAGCATCATCAGACAACCCACCAACCACCAGGCTTTGCGCGATAACATGTTCATTCTCCAAAGGTACGGGATCCGCTTGTGGGACACTCTAATAATGCGTCGCTGCCAGCCAGCTGACTGTTAGATTACAACTTTGTCAGGTTGCGCCAGCACCACGGCGCACACGGTATAAAGCCTGCTGCTACCCGTTGCCATGAGTTGCCTATGAAACTGCTGATCGTCGAAGACCAACCCAAAACCGGCCACTACCTGCGCCAGGGCCTGGCCGAAGCCGGGTTCAATACCGAACTGGTGGCCGACGGCACCACCGGCCAGCACCTGGCGCTGACGGGCGACTACGATTTGCTGATCCTCGACGTGATGCTCCCTGGCCGCACCGGCTGGCAGATCCTGCAGGCGGTGCGCAGCGCCGGCCTGGAGATTCCGGTGTTATTCCTGACTGCGCGGGATGCGGTCGAAGATCGGGTCCACGGCCTCGAGCTGGGGGCCGACGACTATCTGGTCAAGCCATTCGCGTTCTCCGAGCTGTTGGCCCGGGTGCGCAGCCTGTTGCGCCGAGGCAGCAGCACCCCCCAGGAAACCAGCCTGCACCTGGCCGACCTGCGCCTGGACCTGATCCGCCGCCGCGTGGATCGCAGCGGCCAGCGCATCGACCTGACCGCCAAGGAGTTCGCCCTGCTGGAGCTGCTCCTGCGTCGCCAGGGCGAAGTGCTGCCCAAGTCGCTGATTGCCTCCCAGGTCTGGGACATGAACTTCGACAGCGACACCAATATCATCGAAGTGGCTATCCGCCGCCTGCGCCTGAAGATAGATGACAGCTTTCCCAACAAGCTGATCCACACCGTGCGCGGCATGGGCTATGTGCTGGAGGAGCGGTTCAGTTGATCAAGCGCCTGTCCCTGGCCAGCCGCCTGGCCCTGTTGTTTGCCGGCTGCACCGCCGTGGTCTCGCTGCTGGCGGGCGTGTTGTTCAACCAGGCCAGCGAGAAACACTTCATCGAGCTGGACCAGCAATTGCTCGACAGCAAGCTGATGACCCTGCGCAGCGCCCTGCAAGGTGCCGACACCCCGGCGCTGTTCGCCCCACGCATCGCCGCATTGAAAGACGAGCTGAGCCATCAACCCGACCTGTCGGTGCGCATCAATGCCGCCGACGGCCAGCGCTGGTTTGACAGCGCGCTGCGCATCCCCAATGACCTGCCCACTGCGCCCGGCCTGCACAGCCTGCAAAGCGCCGGCACCAGCTACCGGGTGTACAACGCGCCGTTGAATCCCGAGCAGCCCGGCTCCGCGCAGTTGGTCCTGATGCTGGACATCACCCATCACCAACACTTTCTGCAGCGCATGCAGCACCTGATCTGGCTGACGGTCGGCCTGTCCGCCCTGGCCACCGCGCTTCTCGGCGCCTGGGCCGCACGCAGCGGGTTGCGTCCGTTGCGGCGAATGACTGAAGTGGCCAGCCGCGTACGCGCCCACTCCCTGACCCAGCGCCTGCCCGAAGAACAGATGCCCGCCGAACTGGCGGAACTGGCCCAGGCCTTCAACGCCATGTTCAGCCGCCTCGACGACGCGTTCCAGCGGCTGTCGGCGTTCTCTGCCGATATTGCCCATGAACTGCGCACGCCGCTATCCAACCTGCTGACCCAGACCCAGGTGATCCTCACCCAGCCCCGGCCGCTGGAGGACTACCGCGAAGCGCTGCACAGCAATCTGGAAGAGCTGCAATGGATGGCCCAACTGGTCAATGACATGCTGTACCTGGCCAAGGCCGATCACGGCTTGCTGAACCCCAGGCGCGAGCCCCTGGCCCTGGCCGACGAGGTAGATGCCTTGCTGGAGTTCTTCGCGCCGTTGGCCGAGGACGCCCAGGTCAACCTGCTGCGCGACGGCAGCGCCAGTACCGTCGGTGACCGCAGCATGCTGCGCCGTGCTTGTTCCAATCTATTGGACAACGCTGTGCGCTTTACCCCGCCGGGCGGCGAAGTACGGGTGAGGATCAGCGAAAACGCCCAGGGCGTGACGCTGAGCGTGGAAAACACCGGCACCGGGATTCCCCAGGGGTTACTGCCCAAGCTGTTTGACCGGTTCTACCGCGTGGATCCGGCACGCCATGAAGGCAGCAGTGAGCATGCAGGGCTGGGGCTGGCGATTACCCAGTCGATTGTGCAGGCACACGGGGGGAGGATTTTCTGTGAGTCACAACCGGGGTGGACGCGGTTTGTGATTGAGCTGCCGCAGGGGGTTTGAGGCAAGTTGGGCGGGCCTCATCGCGGGCAAGCCCGCTCCCACATTTGACCGGTTTCACAAATCAAAGTGTGGGAGCTGGCTTGCCTGCGATAGCGATCTCAAGACCTACGAATATCTCAGGGCATGCGCCGGCTCAATCTTCGCCGCCCGATACGCCGGGTAGATCGTCGCCAGAAAGCTCAACACAAACCCCGCGCTGCAAATCAGCAACACATCGCCACCTTGCAGCTCCGAAGGCAGGTTGCTGACAAAGTACACGTCCGAACTGAAGATATGCTGCCCGGTCACGCGCTCCATCCAGCCCACCAGCTCACTGACGTTGAGCGCGGCAATCACTCCCAGCACGCCGCCAATCAGGGTGCCGACGATACCGATCACCGTGCCCTGGACCATGAAGATCGCCATGATCTGCCGTGGCGTGGCGCCGATGGTGCGCAGGATCGCGATGTCCGCGCCCTTGTCGTTCACCACCATGATCAGCGTGGCGATGATATTGAACGCGGCGACGGCGACGATCATCAGCAACAGCAGGCCGATCATGGTCTTTTCCATCTTCATTGCACTGAACAGGCTGCCCTGGGTGTGGGTCCAGTCATCGGCCTTGTAGGCGGCGCCCAGGCTGCCGGCAATGTCCGCCGACACTTTCGGCGCCGCGTACAGATCCTTGACCGCCAGGCGCACGCTTTGCACCTGGTTCGGCTGCCAATGCAGCATTTGCGCGGCATCGGCGACGTGGATCAGCGCCATCGAGCCATCCAGCTCGGCACCCACCTTGAACACCCCCACCACGTTCAAACGCTGCATACGCGGGGTGATGCCGCCGGGCGCAGTGCTGATTTCCGGGACGATCAAGGTCAGCTTGTCCCCCACATTCAAGCGGAAACGGCGCGCGGTGATTTCACCGATCACCACGCCGAACTCACCCGGCTGCAGGTTTTCCAGATTGCCCTGGACGATATGCTGGGTGACGATCGACACCTTGCCTTCCTGGGCCGGGTCGATCCCGCTGATCTGGATCGGCTGCATCGAGCCCTTATAGGACAGCATGCCTTCCATCTCGGTAAACGGCACAGCGGCGGTCACTTCGGGGTTTTTCAGAGCGGCGGCGGCCACGGGCTGCCAGTCGCTGATCGGGTTGACGCCGACGATGGTGGCATGCGGCACCATGCCCAGAATGCGCGAGCTCATTTCCCGCTGGAAGCCATTCATCACCGACAACACCACGATCATCGCCAGCACGCCCAGGGCGAGGCCGATCATCGAGGTCATCGAGATAAACGAGACAAAACGGTTGCGGCGCTTGGCGCGGGTATAGCGCGTGCCGATAAAAATCGATAACGGTCTGAACATTCGCGGGCACCGTTGAAAAAATAGAAAACCCAGGCACGAATGCCCGGGCTGAAACAGGTCAGATGGCGACCAGATGACCTTCCTGCAGGTGCAACACGCGGTCCATCTGCCGGGCCATGCTCATGTCATGGGTCACCACCAGGAACGCGGTGCGCATCTGGGTGCTCAGCTCCAGCATCAAGTCCTTGATGCCCTGGGCAGTGTGGGAATCGAGGTTGCCGGTCGGCTCATCGAGCATCACCAGGCCTGGGTTGTTCACCAGGGCACGGGCAATCGCCACACGCTGGCGCTCGCCACCAGACAGCTCTGCCGGCTTGTGCTCCAGGCGATGCCCCAGGCCGACGCGCTCCAGCAGCGCCGTAGCACGCTGACGCGCCTCCGGGATCGCGGTCTTGCCGATCAACAGGGGCATGCACACGTTTTCCAGGGCCGTGAACTCTGGCAGCAAGTGGTGGAACTGGTACACAAAGCCCAGGGAGCGGTTGCGCAACTGGCCACGGGCCTTCTCGTTCAACGCCGAGAGTTCTTCACCGGCCAGCCACACGCTGCCCTGGGACGGCGTATCAAGGCCGCCCAACAGGTTGAGCAAGGTACTTTTGCCGGAGCCGGAACTGCCGACGATCGCCACGCGCTCGCCCGGATGCAGTTCCAGTTGCAGGTTGGACAGCACCACTACCGATTCCGGGCCTTCCTCGTAGGATTTGCCCAGGTTGCGGCAGCTCAGGATTGCTTTTTCACTCATGCCCGATTCACTCATAGCGTAAAGCCTGCGCCGGCTGGGTACGTGCCGCGCGCCAGGCTGGATATAGGGTGGCAAGGAAACTCAGGACCAACGCGGCGCCGCCGACCATCAACACATCCTGGCTCTGCACCTGGGATGGCAAATAGTCGATGAAGTAGACGTCGGCGTTGAGAAACTTGTGGCCGATCAGGGTTTCGACGCCGGCGATGGCAGCACTGACGTTCAGCGCGGCGAAGATCCCCACCGCCGTACCGATCAAGGTACCGACCACACCGATCACCGTGCCCTGGACCATAAAGATCGCCATGATCTGCCCCGGCGTGGCGCCCAGGGTGCGCAGGATGGCGATGTCGCCCTTCTTGTCGTTCACCACCATCACCAGGGTGGAGATGATGTTGAAGGCGGCCACGGCGACAATCAGCAACAGCAACAGGCCAATCATGGCCTTTTCCATGCGGATCGCCTGGTACAGGTTGCCGTGGGTACGGGTCCAGTCACGGGCGTAGTACTGGCTTTCACCCAGATGCTGGGCGATTTCCCAGGCCCCGCGTGGCGCCTCGAACAGGTCGTTGAACTTCAGGCGCAGGCCCTGCACCTGGTCCGGCTTCCAGCGATGCAGGCGGGCCAGGTCGGTAAGGTTGGTCAGGCCGAGGAAGCCGTCGATTTCGCCGGCGCCGACATGAAAGATGCCGACTACGGTAAAGCGCTTCATGCGCGGGAACATGCCCGCCGGGGTTACGGTGACTTCCGGGGCGACGAAGGTCAGCTTGTCGCCAATGGCCACGCCGAGCTTGGCCGCCGCACGGTCGCCGATCACGATGCCGAAGCTGCCAGGCGACAGGGCATCGAGCTGGCCCTGCTGCATGAACTGATCAATGATCGAGACCTTGCGCTCCTGTGCCGGGTCGATGGCGTTGAGCAGGACTTTCTGCACCTTGCCATTGTTGGTCAACAGCCCCTGCATCTGGGTAAATGGCGCGACGGCCAGCACCTTGGGGTTCTGCTTGACCTTGTCGGCCAGGCCTTGCCAGTCGCCCAGGGGCTCGCCGGACTCGATGGTCGCGTGGGGCACCATGCCCAGCACGCGGGTGCGCATCTCATGATCGAAGCCATTCATCACCGATAGCACCACGATCATTACGACGACGCCCAGGGCGAGTCCGATCATGGAGGTCAGGGAAATGAACGACACAAAATGATTGCGACGCTTTGCACGGGTATAACGCGTGCCGATAAATACGAAGAGAGGTCTGAACATGTCGGGGCTTGTTCGGAGGAAAAGAAGACGTCCCGGTGGCGGGGTCTGGTAAGCAGCTTTACACTCAGACCATTACCGTTACCTGGGGTTCGCCATGACGACATTAGATGAAGAAGATCGCCGCGAATACTACCGTATCGACGACATGATCGCACTCCAAATCAAAAGCCTGTCGGCCCCGCAAGCGGCGAGCAAGGAAGTGTTGCTGGATGATTCCCCGCTGTTCAACCTGCTCAGTGAACTGCACCTGAGCGAATTCGAGTCCCAACACCTGCTGCGCCAGCTCGGCGAGCGCGACCGCACCCTCGCCGCCTTCCTCAAAGTGCAGAACAAACGCATGGATTTGCTCAGCCAGGTCATGGCGCAAAGCCTGCTGGGCGAGATCGGCGCGCCGCAGCCGGTGATCATTTCCGAAGGTGGCATCGACTTCCAACACCCCACGGCACTCGCGCCCGGCAGCCACCTGGCGGTCAAGCTGGTGCTGATGCCCCAGGCGCTGGGCCTGCTGTTGCGGGCCAAGGTCACCCATTGCGATCCCAAGGGCGACAGTTTTGACATCGGTACCGAATTCGAATCCATGACTGACGCCCAGCGCCAGTTGCTGGCTCGCTATATTTTGCAAAAACAGGCCCAGGAACGGCGCCTGGCTCGGGAACAAAGCGACGGCCAAGACACCTGATTTCGTATTTATCCAGCCATATACCTGGCGAAAAGGAGCAACTGTGACCCTGATTTATGGCCACCGCGGCGCTAAAGGCGAAGCACCGGAAAACACCCTGACCAGCTTCCAGCAATGCCTCAAGCACGGCGTGCGCCGTTGCGAACTGGACTTGCACCTGTCCATGGACGGCGAGTTGATGGTGATCCACGACCCGACCTTGAAGCGCACCGCAGACCGACGCGGCAAGGTGGTGGAGTACGTCGCCGCCGACCTGGTGAAGATGGACGCACGCAAAGGCGGCCCAGGCTGGGTCACCCCTTGCCCGATCCCGCGCCTGGAAGAGCTGTTTGAGCAGTGCGACTTCGACCACTGGCAACTGGAAGTCAAAAGCGCCTCGCGCACCCGCGCCGCGACCACCGTACTGGCGATCCGGGAAATGGCCCAGCGCTTTGGCCTGCTGGACAAGGTCACCGTGACTTCAAGCTCGCGGGAAGTGTTGAAAGCCGCCCTGGAGCTGACGCCGGACCTGTCCCGTGGACTGGTGGCCGAATACGCCTGGCTCGACCCGCTGAAGGTCGCGCAGAACTATGGCTGTGAGTATTTGGCGTTGAACTGGACGTTGTGCACTCCCGAGCGACTGGAAAAAGCCCAGCGCCAGGGCTTGCACGTGTCCGTGTGGACAGTCAACGAACCCGCGCTGATGCGCAGGCTCGCCGACTTCGGCGTAGATAGCCTGATTACAGACTTTCCCGGTTTGGCCACTGCCACTCTCGGGAATTACTGAAATCGGTCTCCCCGGCCGGCTCAGGCCACCGGCCGGAGCCGCTCAAAAAAGCCGGTTGAGGCCGTCGTAGGCCGCTACCCGATAGGCTTCAGCCATGGTCGGGTAGTTGAACGTGGTGTTCACAAAATACTTAAGGGTATTGAGATCACCCGGCTGGCTCATGATCGCCTGGCCAATGTGCACGATCTCCGAGGCCTGGTAGCCGAAGCAATGCACGCCGAGCACTTCCAGGGTCTCGCGGTGGAACAGGATCTTCAGCATGCCTTGCGGCTCGCCGGCGATCTGCGCACGCGCCATGCTCTTGAAGAACGCCTTGCCCACTTCGTAAGGCACCTTGGCCTTGGTCAGCTCGTGCTCGTTCTTGCCGATGGAGCTGATCTCGGGAATGGTGTAGATCCCGGTCGGCACATCGTTGACGTAGCGCCAGCTGCCGTTGTCGACAATGCTGCCAGCCGCCGAACGCCCTTGGTCGTGGGCGGCACTGGCCAGGCTCGGCCAGCCGATCACATCGCCGGCACCATAGATATTGGTGACGCAGGTGCGGTAGTTCTCATCCACCTCGATCTGGCCACGGCTGTTGACCTTGACCCCGATGTTTTCCATACCCAGCTTGTCGGTGTTGCCCGTACGGCCGTTGCACCAGAGCAAGGCATCGGCCTTGATCTTCTTGCCGGACTTGAGGTGCAGGATCACACCGTTGTCCAGGCCTTCAACGCGGTCGTATTCCTCGTTGTGGCGCACGGTGATGTTGTTGTTGCTGAAGTGATAGCTCAACGCCTGGGAAATTTCCGAGTCGAGGAAGCTCAGCAACTGGTCACGGTTGTCCACCAGCTCCACCAGCACACCCAGGCCGCTGAAGATCGAGGCGTATTCACAGCCGATCACGCCGGCGCCGTATATGATCAGTTTGCGCGGGGTGTGGCCCAGGCTGAGGATCGTGTCGCTATCGTAGATACGCGGGTGGTGGAAGTCGATATCGGCCGGGCGATACGGACGCGAACCGGTGGCGATGATGATGTGCTTGGCCACCAGCTTCTCGACCACGCCATTGGCGCAGACCACTTCGACGGTTTGCTCGTCGGCGAAGCTGCCGGTGCCGAAGAACAGGTCGACGCGGTTACGGGCGTAGTAGCCGGTACGCGAGGCGACTTGTTTGGAAATGACTTTCTCGGCGCTTTTCAGTACATCCGGGAACGAGAACCAGCGCGGCTCACCAATGGCCCGGAACATCGGGTTGGTGTTGAACTGCATGATCTGGCGCACCGAGTGACGCAAGGCCTTGGACGGGATGGTGCCCAGGTGGGTGCAGTTACCGCCGACCTGACGACGGCTATCGACCATCGCCACCTTGCGTCCTGCTTTGGCGGCGTTCATCGCCGCACCTTCTCCAGCTGGGCCGGAACCCAGTACCACCACGTCGTAGTTGTAGACAGCCATGCGTACTCCTCAGAACAGGCCAGGACGCACGGTTGGGCGCCTGGCTAAATCATGCCGCGGCCAGCGGTCATGAAGGATCAAATAGGCTCAGGTGTGTGAGCCGGGGCACAGTCTATATAAGGCTCAACGCCGCGCACATTAACCCTTGGTCGCGTCGTAGGCCAGTTTTGCCTTTACTACACAGTATTGATTACGGCTTGACCGCCGTCAGTTGTTCGAACGCTTTGTTGCTGCGTGTGACGAAAGCATCCCCCTCACGCATCACAAAAAATGCCGCGATCCGCTGTTTTTCTGCATAGTCCCAGCCCTCGTCGGGCCCCAGTACCAGGAGCAAGGTCGACAAGCCGTCCGCCATAAGCGCCGAAGGCTCCAGTACCGTGACCGACGCCAGGTGATGGGTGATCGGCGCCCCGCTACGGGCATCGAGGGTGTGGGAATAGCGGCGACCATCCTGCTGGAAATAATTGCGATAGTCACCTGAAGTAGACACGCCGAAGCCGTCCACCACGATCACGCGCTCAGCCACCTGCTGGTCATCGCGGGGCTCCTCCAGGGCCACACGCCAGGGCGTGCCATCGGGTTTGCGCCCGGCAGCCTTGAGCTCGCCAGTCACTTCGACCAGATACCGCTGAATGCCCAACTGCCCTAGCCGCTCGGCGATCCGGTCCACCGTGTAGCCGGCGGCGATGCTGTTGAAGTCCACTTGCACCGCCGCGTCCTTGCACAGCTGGTGACCGTCGATGCGCAAGTGCTGATGACCGACGCGCTGGCGCGCCAAGGCCAGCGTCATGGGATCCGGGACTTTTACCTGCCGCGCCTGGGGTCCGAAGCCCCACAGGTTGAGCAGTGGCTCGACGGTCAGGTCAAAAGCGCCGCCACTGGCCTGGGACAGCTGCTCGCCCGTGCGTACCAACTGCAGGATCGACTCGGGCATCGGCTGGCAGCGGTTGGCCGGCAAGTCATTGAAGCGCTCGATATCGGAATCGCTGCGATAGGTCGACAGCTGTCGGTCGACCTCGGCAAGGATGCGCTCGACCTGCGGCTGCACATCATTGGCCGCCGGCGTACCGGGGGTACGGACATATTTGATTGAATAAGTGCTGCCCATGGTCGGGCCGCCAAACGCCTCCAGGGGCTCATCGCCGCCGCAGCCCGTCAAGATCGCCAACACAGCGCCCACCATCGCGCATCGCAAACCGCCCATAAGCCACACAACCTTATCGCTGCTGAAAACCCAATGAAGCCGCACTCAAGCACATTTCCGGGGCTGGCCATTATGCGGCATGTCGTCGCCTGACGCGGGTTGCTTCATGACAAATAGCCAGCTTGCTAACGGTTTTTGTTGCTCGCCCACACGGATACACATATGGTTACAAAACTCTTGGGCGCCAGCCAGCGCCCAGACCTTGCAGCAAGGAAGAACGACGACCAGGGATTTCCAACAAGATAGCCAGTTGAGTAAATGACATGTCCAACACCACGGGCAAAGGCAAGGCGATCTTTCGCGTTGTCAGCGGTAACTTTCTCGAAATGTTCGACTTCATGGTCTACGGCTTCTACGCCACGGCCATTGCCAAGACCTTCTTCCCTGCCGACAGCGCCTTCGCGTCCCTGATGTTGTCCTTGGCGACCTTCGGTGCCGGGTTCCTGATGCGTCCGTTGGGGGCAATTTTCCTCGGTGCCTACATCGACCGCCATGGCCGTAAAAAAGGCCTGGTGATCACCCTGGCCATGATGGCCGCCGGCACCGTGCTGATCGCCTGCGTGCCCGGCTACGCCACCCTCGGGGTGGCCGCGCCGCTGATCGTGCTGTTTGGCCGATTGCTGCAAGGCTTCTCCGCAGGTGTCGAACTGGGCGGGGTCTCGGTGTACCTGGCGGAGATCGCCACGCCGGGGCGTAAAGGTTTCTTCGTCAGTTGGCAGTCCGCCAGCCAACAAGCCGCCGTGGTCTTCGCCGGCCTGCTGGGCGTGGGCCTGAACCACTGGCTGAGCCCCGAGGAGATGGGTGAATGGGGCTGGCGCGTGCCGTTCCTGATCGGCTGCCTGATCGTGCCGGTGATCTTCGTGATTCGCCGCTCCCTGGAGGAAACCCCGGAATTCCAGGCACGTAAACATCGCCCTACCCTGCAGGAAATCATCCGCTCCATCGGCCAGAATTTCGGCATCGTCCTGGCAGGTATGGCGCTGGTGGTGATGACGACCGTGTCGTTCTACCTGATCACCGCCTACACACCGACCTTCGGCAAGGCCGAGCTGCACCTGTCGGACCTGGATGCGTTGCTGGTCACCGTGTGCATCGGTCTGTCGAACTTCTTTTGGCTACCCGTGATGGGCGCGGTGTCTGACAAGGTGGGTCGCAAGCCCTTGCTGCTGGGGGCGACTATTCTGGCAATCCTCACGGCGTACCCGGCCCTGTCATGGCTGGTGGCCAATCCGAGCTTCAGCCACCTGCTGCTCGTCGAGTTATGGCTGTCATTCCTGTACGGCTCGTACAACGGCGCCATGGTCGTTGCGCTGACCGAAATCATGCCAGTGGAAGTACGCACCACAGGCTTTTCATTGGCCTACAGCCTGGCGACCGCAACCTTTGGCGGCTTTACCCCGGCCGCCTGTACCTACCTGATCCATGTGCTGGATAACAAGGCTGCGCCGGGGATCTGGCTCAGTGGCGCGGCGGTGCTGGGGCTGGTGGCGACCCTGGTGCTGTTCAAGGGGGAATCGGCACGAACTGCGCACTGCGCAGGCTTCGGTAGTCGGTGGGGCCTGATAGATCGCTATCGCGGCGATGCGGGCTTGCCCGCGATGAGGCCTTCAAACCCCACACCCCCCCAGCCACAAAAAAGCCCCGAACCAGTCGGGGCTTTTTCATTTACCGCTAATGCTTAGCGCGGAAACGCTGGCGGGTTGACCCCAGCCATGTCTTCCATCACGCGCACCACCTGGCAGCTGTAACCGAACTCGTTGTCGTACCAGACGTACAGTACAACGCGGTTATCCTGGGTGATGGTCGCTTCAGCATCGACCACACCGGCGTGGCGCGAGCCAACGAAGTCGGTGGACACCACTTCCTGGGAATTGACGAAGTCGATTTGCTTATGCAGATCGGAGTGCAGCGCCATGTAGCGCAGGTACTCGTTCATCTCTTCACGGGTGGCGGCTTTCTCAAGGTTGAGGTTGAGAATGGCCATCGACACGTTCGGCGTGGGTACACGGATCGCGTTACCGGTCAGCTTGCCGGCCAGCTCAGGCAGGGCCTTGGCAGCAGCGGTGGCAGCACCGGTCTCGGTGATCACCATGTTCAGCGCGGCACTACGGCCACGGCGATCGCCCTTGTGGAAGTTGTCGATCAGGTTCTGGTCGTTGGTGTACGAGTGAACGGTTTCGACGTGACCGTTGATGATGCCGAACTTGTCATTCACAGCCTTGAGCACCGGCACGATGGCGTTGGTGGTGCAGGAAGCGGCGGACACGATCTTGTCGTCAGCGGTGATTTCGTTGTGGTTGATGCCGTGAACGATGTTCTTCAGCTTGCCCTTGCCAGGCGCCGTCAGCACAACGCGGTCGATACCCGGGCAGGCCAGGTGCTGGCCCAGGCCGTCGGCATCACGCCATACGCCAGTGTTGTCCACCAGCAAGGCGTTCTGGATGCCGTACTGGGTGTAATCCACCTCGGTCGGGTTCTTCGCGTAGATCACCTGGATCAGGTTACCGTTGGCGGTGATGGTGTTGTTTTCTTCGTCAACGGTGATGGTGCCATTGAACGAACCGTGTACCGAGTCGCGGCGCAAGAGGCTGGCGCGCTTGGTCAGGTCATTTTCGGCGCCTTTGCGCACGACAATGGCCCGCAGGCGCAGGCCGTCGCCACCGCCGGTTTTTTCGATCAGGATGCGTGCCAGCAGACGGCCGATACGACCGAAGCCGTACAGCACCACGTCGGTGCCTTTACGGGATGCGGCGTTTTGCTGGCCAACCACGTCGGCCAGTTCTTCACGCACGAACTGCTCGGCGCTGCGGCCATTGCCTTGAGCGCGGAATTTGAACGCCAACTTGCCCAGGTCCACCGAAGCCGCGCCGAGCTTGAGCTCGCTCATGGCTTTAAGCAGAGGGAATGTTTCGTGGACGGAGAGTTCGCTATCGTCCGAAGAACGATGGCGAGCAAAGCGATGAGCCTTGAGAATCGCGATGACTGATTGGTTGATCAGGCTGCGGCCATAGATCGAGCTCACCACATTGTTATTGCGGTACAGCTGACCGATAAGCGGGATCATCGCTTCTGCGAGTGCTTCACGGTCGATCCATTCACCAAGACACTGGTCGGGCTTCTGAGTCACGGGAACCTTCCACATGTAGGGGCTGAAAAAAGGGGCTACATTATGCCGCCCGACCGCCCCCGGAGCAATGCGCGCCACGCAACAAAAGCCCTTGCACATAATTTTCGCCGCGCTACAGGCCAGTAAATACGCGGCTTCCAGCGCACCCCCTGGTGAAAGCGTCGGGCCACTTGTCCGTAACCCTCCGAAACATACGTACATTTTGGCACTACATTTTGAGTCAAAACCGCGCATTGTTTGTCTTAGCCACTACATTTCCTACAAACCGTAATAGGCACAGTCAGCAACTGACAGGCGGCACTCCAGGCCGTTACAATTACCGACTTTGTCGCAACGCTGGAGCTCAAACGTCCGTGCCCGTCCTGCGTCTACCGCTACTCCCTGCCGAGGCAGGTAAACAGCATTGGGGCAATCTGCCCGGTGCCGCCCTGAGCCTGGCCATTGCCGAGGCTGCCAGTGCAGCCAAGCGCTTTACCCTGCTATTGACTGCCGACAGCCAAAGCGCCGAACGGTTGGAGCAGGAGCTGAGTTTCTTTGCCCCCGATTTGCCGGTGCTGCATTTCCCGGACTGGGAAACCCTGCCCTACGACTTGTTCTCGCCGCACCAGGACATCATCTCCCAGCGCATCGCCAGCCTGTACCGCTTGCCGGAACTGGCCCACGGTGTGCTGGTGGTGCCGATCACCACGGCCCTGCACCGCCTGGCGCCGACCAAGTTCCTGCTGGGCAGCAGCCTGGTGCTGGATATCGGCCAGAAACTCGACGTGGAGCAGATGCGCACGCGCCTGGAAGCCAGCGGCTACCGCTGCGTCGATACGGTGTACGAGCATGGCGAGTTCGCCGTGCGTGGCGCGTTGATCGACCTGTTCCCGATGGGCAGCAAACTGCCCTACCGCATCGACCTGTTCGACGACGAAATCGAGACCCTGCGCACCTTCGACCCGGAAAACCAACGCTCCATCGACAAAGTACAGTCGATCAAGCTGCTGCCGGCCAGGGAATTCCCCCTGCAAAAAGACGCCGTCACGCGCTTCAAGGCGCGCTTTCGCGAACGCTTTGACGTGGACTTCCGTCGTTGCCCGATCTTCCAGGACTTGAGCAGCGGGATTACCCCCGCCGGTATCGAGTACTACCTGCCGCTGTTCTTCGACGAAACCTCGACCCTGTTCGATTACCTGCCCCAGGACACTCAGGTGTTCTCGCTGCCGGGCATCGAACAGGCGGCGGAAAACTTCTGGAACGACGTACGCAACCGTTATGAAGAACGCCGCGTCGATCCATCCCGGCCTTTATTGCCGCCTGCCGAGCTGTTCCTGCCGGTAGAGGACTGCTTCGCCCGCCTGAAGAACTGGCCACGGGTGGTCGCCAGCCAACAGGATGTGGAAGCTGGCGTCGGCCGCGAACGCTTCCCGGCCCAAACCCTGCCCAACCTGGCCATCGAGGCCAAGGCCAGCCAGCCGCTGCAAGCGTTGTCCGACTTCCTCGGCGATTTCCCCGGCCGCGTGCTGTTTACCGCCGAATCCGCCGGGCGCCGCGAAGTGCTGCTGGAGTTGCTGGAACGTCTGAAGCTGCGACCAAAAACCGTCGACAGCTGGCCGGACTTTGTCGCCGGCAAGGACCGCCTGGCGATCACCATTGCGCCGCTGAACGAAGGCCTGCAACTGGATGATCCGGCCCTGGCGCTGATTGCCGAGAGCCCGCTGTTCGGCCAACGCGTGATGCAGCGCCGACGCCGGGAAAAACGTGCCGACGCCAACAACGACGCGGTGATCAAGAACCTCACCGAACTGCGCGAAGGCGCGCCGGTGGTGCATATCGACCACGGCGTGGGGCGCTACCTGGGCCTGCAGACCCTGGAGATCGACAACCAGGCCGCCGAATTCCTCACCATGGAATACGCCGAGGGCGCCAAGCTCTATGTGCCGGTGGCCAACCTGCACCTGATCGCGCGCTACACCGGCAGCGACGACGCCCTGGCGCCGTTGCACCGCCTGGGTTCCGAGACCTGGCAGAAGGCCAAGCGCAAGGCCGCCGAGCAGGTGCGCGACGTAGCCGCCGAACTGCTGGACATCTATGCTCGCCGCGCGGCCCGCGAAGGCTATGCGTTCGCCGACCCGAAGGCCGACTACGCCACGTTCAGCGCAGGCTTCGCCTTCGAAGAAACCCCGGACCAGCAAACCACCATCGACGCCGTGCGCGCCGATATGCTCGCGCCCAAGCCCATGGACCGCCTGGTCTGCGGTGACGTGGGCTTTGGCAAGACCGAAGTGGCGATGCGCGCCGCGTTTATCGCGGTGCATGGCGGCCGCCAGGTGGCAATCCTGGTGCCGACCACCCTGCTCGCCCAGCAGCACTACAACAGCTTCCGCGACCGCTTTGCCGATTGGCCGGTGACCGTGGAGGTGATGAGCCGCTTCAAGTCCGCCAAGGAAGTCAACGCAGCCGTGGCCGACCTGGCCGAAGGCAAGATCGACATCGTGATCGGTACCCACAAGCTGCTGTCGGACGATGTGAAGATCAAGAACCTGGGCCTGGTGATCATCGACGAAGAGCACCGCTTTGGCGTACGCCAGAAGGAGCAGCTCAAGGCCCTGCGCAGCGAGGTCGATATCCTGACCCTGACCGCCACACCGATCCCGCGCACGCTGAACATGGCGGTGTCGGGCATGCGCGACCTGTCGATCATCGCCACGCCGCCGGCACGACGCCTGTCGGTGCGCACCTTCGTCATGGAGCAGAACAACAGCACGATCAAGGAAGCCCTGCTGCGCGAGTTGCTGCGCGGCGGCCAGGTCTACTACCTGCACAACGATGTGAAAACCATCGAGAAATGCGCCGCCGACCTCGCCGAACTGGTGCCGGAAGCGCGGATCGGCATCGGCCACGGGCAGATGCGCGAACGCGAACTCGAACAGGTGATGAGCGACTTCTACCACAAGCGCTTCAACGTGCTGATCGCCTCGACCATTATCGAGACCGGCATCGACGTGCCGAGCGCCAACACCATTATCATCGAGCGCGCCGACAAGTTCGGCCTGGCGCAGTTGCACCAGTTGCGTGGCCGGGTCGGCCGCAGTCACCACCAGGCCTACGCCTACCTGCTGACGCCACCGCGCCAGCAAATCACCGGCGATGCGGAAAAGCGCCTGGAAGCCATCGCCAACACCCAGGACCTGGGCGCGGGCTTTGTGCTGGCCACCAACGACCTGGAAATCCGTGGCGCCGGCGAACTGCTGGGCGACGGCCAGAGCGGGCAGATCCAGGCCGTGGGCTTTACCCTCTACATGGAGATGCTGGAGCGCGCGGTGAAGGCCATCCGCAAAGGCGAACAACCGAACCTCGACCAGCCCCTGGGCGGCGGGCCGGAAATCAACCTGCGTCTGCCAGCATTGATTCCCGAGGACTACCTGCCGGATGTGCATGCACGCCTGATCCTGTACAAGCGCATCGCCTCGGCCACTGACGAAGAAGGCCTCAAGGACCTGCAAGTGGAGATGATCGACCGCTTCGGCCTGTTGCCGGAGCCGACCAAGAACCTGGTGCGCCTGACCCTGCTCAAATTGCAGGCCGAGCAACTGGGGATCAAGAAGGTCGACGCCGGGCCGCAGGGCGGGCGTATCGAGTTCGAAGCGCAGACGCCGGTAGACCCGCTGGTACTGATCAAGTTGATCCAGGGCCAGCCCAACCGCTACAAATTCGAAGGCGCTACGCTGTTCAAGTTCATGGTGCCGATGGAACGTGCAGAAGAGCGCTTTAATACATTGGAGGCGCTGTTTGAGCGCCTCATCCCGAAACCTGCTTGAAGGACGCCCCATGCGCCTGCTTCGTATCCTGAGCCTGTTGTTGGTGGTAGTCGCACCTTCGGCGTTTGCCGACAGCCTCTACCAGGTGGAAATGATCCTGATCCGCCAGAATGCAGAGCCGCTGATCAATAGCCGGCCAGCCCCGGAAGACTGGGCCGCCGGGGCGCCACGCCAAGGGATCGAGAAAATCAGCCCGCCGCGCCTGAACAATATCGTCGAGAAACTCCAGGCCAATGGCGACTACACCGTGCTGCTGCACAAAGCCTGGGAGCAGAACCTGGGCGAGCAGCCGGTGAAGGTGAAAATCACCGACGGCCAGGAACAGTTTGGCCAATACCCCATCCAGGGCACACTGGACCTGCAATTGGGGCGTTTTACCCGTATTGACGCCAGCTTCTGGCTCAACCAGTTCGACAACAACGGCAGCGTGATTGCCAGCGAACACTTGAGCCAGCCGGACGTGCGCACCAAGAACAACCAGCTCAATTACCTGGACGCTGGCCACCTGGCCCTGCTGATCAAGATCACCTCACTTACCGCCAAGCCACCGAGCGCACCGCCGCCCGGCCTGGCGGACTGATCCAGCGCCATGCCCCTGACGTCGTCGCTGACCAAACCCCTGGCTCCGTCCTGGGCCAACCGCTTCAAGGAACAAAGCCTGGAGCGCGGCCGGCGCTACGCCCTGGAAAACCGCGTAAGGATTGTCGAGTCCGGCGACAGCACCATCATCGCCAGTTGCGAAGGCTCGGGCGGCAATGTGTATCGCCAGACCATCTCCCTGCGCGAATCGACCAAAGGCACCCTGATCCTGGTGGACAGCCGTTGCACCTGCCCCGTGCACACCAATTGCAAACACATCGCGGCCGTGCTGCTGCAGGTCCAGGAAACCCTGGCCTACCCGGCGGCGGCCAAGGATGCCGAGCTGCTGGAGAAACTGCAGGCCGTGCTGGATAACCGCGTGGTCCTGCCGCAAGTGGTGCTCGAGGATGTGCAGCCGATTCCCCGGCTGTGGCTGGCCAGCATCGAGTTCAGTGCCTTTGAGCCGCGCAACGGCAAGATGCAGCGCTATATCCAGCACCGCGCAGCGCTGTCGTTCAATTACCAGGGTAACTATGTCAGCGGCCAGAAAAACGCCGACATCATTGTCCGCCAGGAAACCCAGAGCCTGCGGATCAAGCGCCATCCCGAGGTGGAGCAAGGCTTTCGCGAGCACCTGCGCCTGCTGGGCTTCAAGATCGCCACCCGCCAGAGCAAGGCCCTGCCGGAAAGCGCCGGCGAGCTGTTTGAGATGGTCAATGACAGCGCCTGGCTGAACTTCACCCTCAACGCCTCCCCAAGCCTGCGGGCTGCCGGTTGGGAACTGCAGATCGACGAGGATTTCGGCTTCGACCTGAGCCCGGTCGAGGACTGGTACGCCAGCGTCGATGAAGTGCCGGAGCGCGATTGGTTCGACCTGGAGTTGGGGATTATCGTCAATGGCGAACGGCTGAGCCTGCTGCCGATCCTGCTGAACCTGATGCGCTCCCACACCGAAATCCTCAACCCGGAAAAGCTCGCGCGCCGCCGCGACGACGAACTGATCCTGGTGAACATCCCCGGCCTGCCCAACGGTGGCCACGGCCCGCTGCAAGTCGCCCTGCCCTACGGCCGGCTCAAACCGGTGCTGGCGACCCTCGGTGAGTTCTACCTGCAGGAGCCTGGCACCACCGCCTTGCGCCTGGCCAAGGCCGACGCGATTCGCCTCAACCCGCTGGAAGACCTGCCGCTGCAATGGGAAGGTGGCGAGCAGATCCGCAACTTTGCCCAGCGCCTGCGCGACATCAAGGACTTCACCTGCGCCGCCCCCGAGGGCCTCAACGCCACGTTGCGCCCCTACCAGCTCGAAGGCCTGAGCTGGATGCAGTCCCTGCGCCAACTGGAAGTGGGCGGGATTCTCGCGGATGACATGGGCCTGGGCAAAACCCTGCAGACCCTGGCGCATATTCTCAGCGAAAAAATCGCCGGGCGCCTGGACCGGCCGTGCATGGTGGTGATGCCTACCAGCCTGATCCCCAACTGGCTCGACGAAGCGGCGCACTTCACCCCGCAGCTCAAGGTGCTGGCACTGTACGGTGCCGGGCGCAAGAAACACTTCGCCCAGTTGCAGGACTACGACCTGCTGCTGACCACCTACGCCCTGCTGCCCAAAGACATCGAACAACTGGCCGTGCAGCCACTGCATGTGCTGATCCTCGACGAAGCCCAGTACATCAAGAACCCCACCAGCAAGGCCGCCCAGGCCGCCCGCGAGCTGAATGCACGCCAGCGCCTGTGCCTGAGCGGCACGCCCCTGGAAAACCACCTGGGCGAGCTGTGGTCGCTGTTCCACTTCCTGCTGCCGGGTTGGTTGGGCGATGTAAAAAGCTTCAACCGTGACTACCGCGTGCCCATCGAAAAACGCGGCAGCGACGTGCGATTGCAACACCTCAACGGTCGGATCAAGCCGTTCCTGCTGCGCCGTACCAAGGAACAGGTGGCTACTGAATTGCCGCCCAAGACCGAGATCATCCACTGGGTCGATCTCAATGAAGCCCAGCGCGATGTGTACGAAACCATGCGCCTGGCCATGGACAAGAAGGTGCGCGACGAGATCACCCGCAAGGGCGTGGCCCGCAGCCAGATCATCATTCTGGAAGCGCTGCTCAAGCTGCGCCAGGTCTGTTGCGATCTGCGCCTGGTAAACGACGCCACCCTGCCCGCACGCGGCAGCAGTTCCGGCAAGCTCGACAGCCTGATGGAGATGCTCGACGAGCTGTTTGCCGAAGGGCGCAGGATCCTGCTGTTCTCGCAGTTCACCTCGATGCTCAGCCTGATTGAGCTCGAGCTGAAAAAACGCGGGGTCGCCTACGCCTTGCTGACCGGCCAGACCCGCGACCGACGCACGCCGGTCAAGGACTTCCAGAGTGGCAAGCTGCAGATCTTCCTGATCAGCCTCAAGGCGGGCGGCGTGGGACTTAACCTGACCGAAGCCGATACCGTGATCCACTACGACCCCTGGTGGAACCCGGCCACGGAAAACCAGGCGACTGACCGTGCGTATCGCATCGGCCAGGAAAAGCCAGTGTTTGTGTACAAGATGATTGCCCGGGGCACCGTGGAAGAGAAGATCCAGGCGCTGCAGCAAGAAAAGTCAGACCTGGCAGCGGGGGTGCTGGATGGCCGCACCACGGGCGACTGGAAGCTGGGCAACGAGGATATCGAGGCGCTGTTTGCGCCGTTACCCCAAAAGCTAGAGAAGCGTTGATAGCTAGATAGCTATCGCGGGCACGCCCGCTCCCACAGGGGGCTCACTGGGGCAGAGATTTTTGGTACCACCACAAATCAAATGTGGGAGCTGGCTTGCCTGCGATAGCGGTGGGTCAGCCGCCAGAAAGAGTGACTGGGTTACCGCGATCGCGGGCAAGCCCACTCCCACAGGGGATCTCACTGGGGCAGAGATTTTTGGTACCGCCACAAATCAAATGTGGGAGCTGGCTTGCCTGCGATCGCGGTGGGTCAGCCGCCAGAAAGAGTGACTGGGCTGCCGCCATCGCGGGCAAGCCCGCTCCCACAGGGGGGCTCACTGGGGCAGAGATTTTTGGTACCGCCACAAATCAAATGTGGGAGCTGGCTTGCCTGCGATAGCGGTGGGTCAGCCGCCAGAAAGAGTGACTGGGCTGCCGCCATCGCGGGCAAGCCCGCTCCCACAGGGGGGCTCACTGGGGCAAAGATTTTTGGTACCGCCACAAATCAGATGTGGGAGCTGGCTTGCCTGCGATGGCGGTGGGTCAGCCGCCAGAAAGAGTGACTGGGCTGCCGCGATCGCGGGCAAGCCCGCTCCCACAGGGGGCCCACTGGGGCAGAGATTTTTGGTACCGCCACAAATCAGATGTGGGAGCTGGCTTGCCTGCGATGGGCGCACCTCAATCTCATTCGATCAACTGTGCATCCCGAAGCGCGCCAAGTGCCGCCAACCAACGCGGATCCTGCTTATAGTCAGTCGACGCAATCGCCTGCCCACGCATACGGGCAATACGTGCCGATGGCGTGACCTTCATGCGCTGGGCGGCACTCAGGGCCAGCTCGGCCGCCGCGCGGTCATTGCACACCAGGCCCATGTCGCAGCCAGCACTTAAAGCAGCCTCGATCCGGCTCGCCGCATCCCCCACCACGTGGGCACCGGCCATGGACAGGTCATCACTGAAAATGACCCCGTCGAACTGCAATTCGCCGCGCAGGATGTCCTGCAACCAGCGACGCGAGAAGCCGGCCGGCTGGTTATCCACCTGAGGGTAAATAACGTGGGCCGGCATGACCGCGGCCAATTGCTTGCTCAGGCGCGCGAACGGCACCAGGTCATGGGTGCGCAGTTGTTCCAGGCTGCGCTCATCAACAGGAATGGCGACGTGGGAATCTGCCTCGGCCCAGCCATGACCCGGGAAGTGCTTGCCGGTGGCGGCCATGCCAGCGCTGTTCATGCCCCGGATAAAGGCGCCGGCCAGCAACGCGGCACGCTCGGGATCACCTTCGAACGAGCGCGTGCCTACGACGGCGCTGCGCTGGTAGTCGAGGTCCAGCACGGGGGCGAAGCTCAGGTCCAGGCCGACGGCCAGTACTTCCGTGGCCATGACCCAACCGCACTGCTCGGCCAGGTATTCGGCATTGGCATTGTCCGCCAACGCCCGCATGGCCGGCAGGCGTACAAACCCCTGGCGCAGGCGCTGGACCCGACCGCCTTCCTGATCCACAGCCAGCAACAGGTCCGGGCGCACTGCGCGAATGGCGGCGCTCAATTCCCGCACCTGGCGCGGATGCTCGATGTTGCGCGCAAAAATGATCAGGCCGCCCACTTCAGGCTGGCGCAACAAGTGGCGATCTTCAGCCGTCAGCCAGGTGCCGGCGACGTCCACCATCAAAGAGCCTTGCAGGGCAGCAGTCATAAATTTTCCTTGAATGACGCGCGCACTTCACCGCCTCGCCAGGTCAAGCCAGGCAAGGCGGTGGAGTGCGGATAAATAGTTGAAATCGGCATGGGCGGCTAGCTTAGCGGATGCAAGCGGTTGCGCCCAGACGCCAGTGGCTAAACCTTGGCCGCCACCGGGACGGACTTGCTGCGCGGGCGCAGTTGAGCGGCGGCCATGGCCGGGTCGGTGACGCCGCTTTCCGCGCGCATGCCGGCGGCCAGGAACGGCACCATCAGGCGCATCACCTGCTCGATGGAGGTGTTGACGCCGAAATCGGTCTCGGCGATGGCGCGCAAGGCTTTGATCCCGGACATGCTGAACGCAGCAGCACCGAGCATGAAGTGCACGCGCCAGAACAATTCGATAGGGGGAATACGCGGGGCCGCCTCGTTCACCAGCAACATGTAGCGACGGAATACTTTGCCGTACATGTCTTCGAGGTAACGTCGCAAGTGGCCCTGGCTCTGACTGAACGCCAGGCCCAGCAGGCGCATGAAGATCGACAGATCGTTGCCGCTGCGCGGCTGTACCACCAGGGCTTGCTCGACGAGGATTTCCAGCAGGTCTTCCAGGCTCGGCTTATTCTCAGGCTTGGCCTGGCGCCGCTCCAACTCACGGTCGAGGCTGATGCAGAATGGCCCCAGGAAGCGCGAGAACACCGCCTGAATCAGGGCTTTTTTCGAGCCGAAATGATAGTTCACTGCTGCCAGGTTGACCCCGGCCTTGCTGGTGATAAGCCGCAATGAAGTTTCAGCAAATCCTTTTTCCGCGAACAACTGCTCGGCAGCATCGAGAATGCGTTCAACGGTTTCCGACTGGGCCATGGCTACTCCGCCTGACAAACACTTGTTTGAAACATACGTTTCACCTTGTGCAATGTCAAGCCTGCAGGTCCGTTTTCCGGCCGGTCAGTCACCCGATTCGCACCTATTTAATCACATCTTCCATCGCCTGTAGGCAGCGCTGTCTCCAGGCTTTGCAGGGCCCGACGGATGACCGTCCGGCGGAGTCGGCAAAAACGATGATTGCCAAGCGCAGTTCACTGTATATAATCCCAGTCACTGTATAAAAAGACAGAGCGATCAACATGCTAAAACTGACGCCACGCCAAGCTGAGATTCTCGCTTTTATCAAGCGCTGCCTCGACGACAACGGCTATCCGCCGACCCGGGCAGAAATCGCCCTGGAGCTGGGGTTCAAATCCCCCAATGCTGCCGAAGAACACCTGAAGGCCCTTGCCCGCAAGGGTGCGATCGAAATGACCCCGGGTGCGTCCCGCGGTATTCGTATCCCTGGCTTCGAAGCCAAGGCTGACGAATCGACACTGCCGATCATCGGCCGGGTCGCTGCCGGTGCGCCGATTCTGGCACAACAGCACGTCGAAGAGTCCTGCAACATCAACCCGACCTTCTTCCATCCTCGCGCCGACTATCTGTTGCGGGTCCATGGCATGAGCATGAAGGACGTGGGCATCTTCGACGGCGACCTGCTGGCCGTGCACACCACCCGCGAAGCGCGTAACGGCCAGATCGTCGTGGCCCGCATTGGCGATGAAGTAACGGTCAAGCGCTTCAAGCGCGAAGGCAGCAAAGTCTGGCTGCTGGCAGAAAACCCTGAGTTTTCGCCGATTGAAGTCAACCTGAAGGATCAGGACCTGGTGATCGAAGGCTTGAGTGTCGGCGTAATTCGCCGCTAACGGAGGCATCATGCAGTTCCCACACGCGCAACAACATACACAACTGCCGCTGTTTGAGGCCTTTCTGGCCCAGCCACTTGCACCTATCCTCAGCGAGGCGGTGGAGTCCCCATGGACCGCCCCCGCCGAACCGGAGGTCTTCAGTGAATTGTCGTTGCGCGGCGCTGCCGGGAACTGCCTGAGCTTGCTGGCGCCGATCCTGCGTGAACTGAGCGAGGAACAGGACGCCCGCTGGCTGACCCTGATCGCCCCACCCTCCAGCCTGACCCAAGCCTGGCTGCGGGATGCAGGCCTGAACCGCGAGCGCATCCTGCTGCTGCAACCACGCGGTGCCCAGAGCGCCCAGCAACTGACCTGCGAGGCATTGCGCCTGGGGCGTAGCCACACCGTCGTCAGCTGGCTGAACCCGCTGGGCGCTTCGGCCAAGCAGCAGTTGATCAGCGCAGCGCGCACAGGCGATGCACAAAGTTTGAATATTCGATTGGGATAAACCCGAGACTGGCGCGCAACGCGTTCTCGGGAGTGGCACAGGTCGTCCGATTGCAGCCTGACGTCAGGTCAGTGCCTGCGATGGACGCAAGGCTTCTACAGAATTGAGAAGCCGATTGAACATTTGAATCTTAAAAAACGCCAAACGGACTCAGTGAAGAACCCGTGGACCGTCGTCTTTTTCAGGTTCGCCTTCAGCCAGGCGCCCCGCCATCTGCACACCCACGCTCAACATGGCTTTTGCCACTTCCACATGCTGGCCTTGCAGGAACGCCTTGGCGTCCTCGGAAAAATCCAAAGTCACCAGAGAACCCTCGTCCTCAGCCCTGCGCAGCTCAATTCGGCCGTCGGGCAATTCAACAATTTCCAGAAAGGACGTTGGCATAAAAATCTGTTCTCCAGGATAGCCCGGCATTATATCAGGCATGAGGGCTGCATCGCTCGGTATCTGAGGCAGCTTGCCGTGCGGCTTGATGAATGGTCAAAGGCCTGCCGAGTACACCCGGCTCAGCACTCGTTCAATCCATCCCGAAAGCGGATCGCCAGCTTCTTCAGCTCCTGGCGCCAACTCTCCAGTTCGGCCCGGCTCAGTGGCTCCGGCCCTTCTTCTTCCAGGCTGACCGCAACGATCAGCGGCTGGGTCACATCGCCCTTGGGCTTGTGCGGCACACGCGGCGGCTGGAACATCGCCGAATGCGCAGCCAACAAGCGTGCCAGCCAACTGTCTGGGCTGCGGGCCATTTCCACCAATTCAGCCAACTCAGGAATAGCCAGCGACTCCTGCACCTCACGGGTCAGGATATCCTCGGCCCGTGGCGCATTCGCCTGGGGCAAACGATAGAAGCCGGCAATTTCATGACACAGGCCCAGCAAGGCCCCGTACAGGTGAAACAACGCCGACTCTCGACCCGCCTGGACCAGCGCGATAGCGTTCATCTCCTTTCCTTCCTCGGCGCGGCCAAGGGCTTCCAGGGACAAACCCGCGAAGTAAATTTTCTGGTTGGTACGGGTATAGAGTTCGTTGGCCATGACGGCAGTCTCCACAACGACATAGATGTGATGCTGGCTGAACAGTGTCAAGGATGAGACAAGTCCACTGCAAGCGCAAAACAAAAGGCCGCCTGTGAAGGCGGCCTTTACTTCAACGCAGGTGCTGGATCAAGCGCCCTGGCGCTTATCCTCGACCTTCCACTTGCCACCGTCGTAGAAGGCTTTCCAGCCCGTAGGCTTGCCGTCCACTTCGGTCTGCACGTACTGCTCCTTGGTCTTGCGGCTGTAGCGGATCACGGCCGGGCGACCGTCGGGATCCTTCTTCGGCGCTTCGCACAGGAAGTGGTACTTCGGATCGATTTCATCCTTGTGCGGCACGATCTCCAGCACCAGCGGCGCACGGGTTTCGCGATTTTTAGGGAACTGGCTGGCGGCCAGGAACAAGCCCGAAGCGCCGTCACGCAGGATATAGGTGTCGTTGACCTTCTCGCACTTGAGCTCGGGCATCTTCACCGGGTCCATCTTCGGCGGCGCCGCATCACCGCTTTTCAGCAGTTTGCGGGTGTTCTTGCAGGTCGGGTTGGTGCAACCGAAGAACTTGCCGAAACGACCGGTCTTGAGCTGCATCTCGCTGCCGCACTTGTCGCATTCCAGGCTCGGGCCTTCATAGCCCTTGATGCGATAGGTGCCTTCTTCGATCTCGTAGCCGTTGCAATCGGGGTTGTTACCACAGATGTGCAGCTTGTGCTTCTCGTCCAGCAGGTAGGCATCCATGGCCGTGCTGCAGATCGGGCAACGGTGCTTGCCACGCAGCACCAGCGACTCGGATTCACCCTCGTCATCGGCAGCGATTTCATCACCTGGCACCAGGTTGACGGTGGCCTTGCAGCGCTCTTTGGGCGGCAGGCTGTAGCCCGAGCAACCCAGGAACACACCGGTCGACGCGGTACGGATCTGCATTGGACGACCGCAAGTGGTGCACGGAATATCCGTCATCACCGGCTGATTGGCACGCATGCCGTTTTCCGGGCTCTCGGCTACTTCGAGTTTTTTCTTGAAGTCGCCGTAGAACTCGTCGAGTACGTTTTTCCAGTCGCGCTCGCCCTGGGCCACGTCATCGAGATTCTCTTCCATACCGGCAGTAAAGCCGTAGTCCATCAGGTTGGAGAAGCTCTCGGACAGACGCTCAGTAACGATATCGCCCATCTTTTCCGAATAGAAACGACGGTTGTGCAAGGCAACGTAGCCACGGTCCTGGATCGTGGAAATGATCGCCGCATAGGTCGAAGGACGACCGATACCGCGTTTTTCCATCTCCTTGACCAGGCTGGCTTCCGAATAACGGGGTGGTGGCTTGGTGAAGTGCTGGCTCGGATCGAGTTTGATCAGCTTCAGCGCATCGCCCTGAGCCATGTCTGGCAGCACATCGTCATCACCCGGCTTGGCGATTTGCGGCATCACGCGGGTATAGCCGTCGAACTTGAGGATCCGGCCCTTGGCACGCAGCTCGAAGTCCCCGGCACCCACTGTGACGGTGGTGGACAGGTATTGCGCCGGCAGCATCTGGCACGCCAGGAACTGGCGCCAGATCAGCTCGTAGAGGCGCTCAGCGTCGCGTTCCATGCCGGTCAGCTTGCTTGGCTCGGTATTGGCGTCGGACGGACGAATCGCTTCGTGAGCCTCTTGTGCGCCTTCCTTGCTGCTGTAGACGTTTGGCTTCTCCGGCAGGTACTTCTTGCCGAACTCGCTTTCAATATAAGTACGCGCCATCGCCACCGCGTCCACCGACAGGTTGGTGGAGTCAGTACGCATATAAGTGATGTAGCCCGCTTCGTACAGACGCTGGGCCATCATCATCGTCTTCTTCACGCCAAAGCCCAGGCGGTTGCTCGCGGCCTGTTGCAGGGTGGAGGTGATGAACGGCGCCGACGGCTTGCTGCTGGTGGGCTTGTCTTCACGCTTGACGATGCTGTAGCTGGAAGCCTTGAGCTTGTCCAGCGCGGCCATGGCCTGGGCTTCGTTGAGCGGCTTGAAGGCCTCGCCTTTCTCGCGGGCCACTTCAAAGCGCACGTTATTGCCCTTGGCGGTACCGAGGTCCGCGTGGACTTCCCAGTACTCTTCAGGGTTGAACGCACGAATCTCGCGCTCACGCTCCACCACCAGCTTGACCGCTACCGATTGCACACGGCCAGCGGACAGGCCGCGGGCGATCTTCGCCCACAGCAGTGGCGAGACCATGTAGCCGACGACGCGGTCGAGGAAGCGCCGCGCCTGTTGGGCATTGACGCGGTCAATGTCCAACTCGCCCGGCTTGGAGAAGGCTTCCTGGATCGCCTTCTTGGTAATTTCGTTGAACACCACGCGTTTATAGCGGCTGTCATCCCCACCGATGGCTTCGCGCAGGTGCCAGGCAATGGCTTCCCCTTCGCGGTCCAAGTCCGTCGCGAGATAGATGGTGTCAGCATCCTTGGCGAGCCGGCGCAGCTCCTCGATCACCTTTTCCTTGCCCGGAAGGATTTCGTACTTGGCCTTCCAGCCATGATCCGGGTCCACACCCATGCGCGAGACCAGCTGCTTGCGCGCCTTCTCTTTAGGCGAGAGCACCGGACCTTCGCCCGCAGCCGCCTTGCCGCGCTTGGCAGCAGGCTCCTTGCTGGCGCTAGCCGAACCGCTGGTGGGCAGGTCTCGGATATGGCCGATACTCGACTTCACCACGTACTCGTTACCCAAGTACTTGTTGATGGTCTTGGCCTTAGCCGGGGATTCCACAATGACCAGCGATTTGCCCATGGATCGGAAAATTCCTGAATTCGAGAAGAGAAAGGCGGTTGGCGCCTGACGCGGCAACGCTATATATAGTGGCAACACAGTGAGGTCAAGCGCAGCATTGCGCGCAACCCGCCGTTATTGCCCTGAAAAAAGACTGGGTTCGACCTGCACCAAAGCAAAGCGCGGGACCTGCTTGCCGTCAACCTCGACGGTCTCCAGGAACATGCTCAAGGGACGCACCCAAAAGCCGTAATCGCCATACAGTGCTTGGTAGAACACCACTTCTTCCTCGGTCTCGGAGTGCCGTGCCACATTAAAAACGCGGTACTTGGGACCTTTATAATGCTGGTAGAGCCCTGGTTCGACTTTCATGCTCTGACCCTCTTACAAAATTTATTAAAAAAAAATTAAAAATTCCAAAAAACAAAAACCGGGGCACTGGGCCCCGGCTTCCGTCAACCCAACGCTTAGACGCGTTCGAAGACGGTGGAAATGCCTTGGCCGAGACCAATGCACATGGTTGCAACCCCCAGGTTGCCGCCATTTTGCTTCATCACGTTAAGCAAGGTGCCGGAGATACGTGCACCGGAGCAACCGAATGGGTGGCCCAGGGCAATCGCACCGCCGTGCAGGTTAACCTTCTCGTTCATCTTGTCGAGTACTTTCAAATCTTTCAGCACTGGCAGGGCCTGTGCGGCGAAAGCTTCGTTGAGCTCGAAGAAGTCGATGTCGGAGATACTCAGACCTGCGCGCTTCAAGGCTTTTTGTGTGGCCGGTACTGGACCATAGCCCATGATCGCCGGGTCCACACCTGCTACGGCCATGGAACGGATCACCGCCAGAGGCTGGATCCCCAGGTCCTGGGCACGCTGGGCCGACATCACGATCATGCACGAAGCACCATCAGTGATCTGCGACGACGTACCGGCTGTCACGGTGCCGCCCTTTGGATTGAACGCCGGCTTCAAGGCCGCCAGGCTTTCCAGGGTGGTGTCCGGACGAATGGTTTCGTCGTAGTCGAACAGTTTCAGGAAACCGTTCTCGTCGTAGCCGTTCATCGGGATGATTTCATCCTTGAACTTGCCTTCCACAGTCGCCTTGTGGGCCAACTGGTGGGAGCGCAAGCCAAAGGCGTCCTGGGCTTCACGGGTGATGCCATGCATCTTGCCGAGCATTTCCGCAGTCAGGCCCATCATGCCCGAGGCTTTCGCCGCGTACAGCGACATGTGCGGGTTAGGATCGACACCGTGCATCATGCTGACGTGACCCATGTGCTCCACGCCACCGACCACGAACACATCACCGTTGCCGGTCATGATCGCCTGGGCAGCCGTGTGCAGCGCGCTCATCGACGAGCCACACAGGCGGCTGACGGTCTGGCCGGCCGCGGTGTGCGGGATCTGCGTCATCAAGGAGGCCATGCGCGCGATGTTCCAGCCCTGCTCCAGGGTCTGGTTGACGCAGCCCCAGATCACGTCCTCGACCTCGTTCGGGTCGACCTTGACGTTACGCTCCAGCAACTTGCTGATCAGGTGCGCCGACATATCTTCGGCACGGGTGTTGCGGTGCATGCCGCCCTTGGAGCGGCCCATCGGAGTACGACCGAAGTCGACAATCACGACGTCTCTTGGATTCAAGCTCATAAATATTCTCGCTCTAGTCGTCTGGGCACTTAACCGAAGAAGCTCTGGCCATTCTTGGCCATCTCGCGCAGCTTCGCAGTCGGGTGGTACAGCGGGCCCAGATCAGCGTACTGATCAGCCAGGGCAACGAACTCGGCCACACCGATCGAGTCGATGTAACGCAGCGCACCGCCACGGAATGGAGGGAAACCAATACCGTACACCAGGCCCATATCGGCTTCGGCGGCGGTTTCGACGATGCCGTCTTCCAGGCAACGTACGGTTTCCAGGCACAGGGCGATCATCATCCAGTTGATGATGTCTTCGTCAGACACCTCACGCTGCTCGTAGACGATGGGTGCCAGCACTTCGTGGACCGATGGGTCGGCAACTTTCTTCTGCTTGCCCTTCTTGTCGGTCTCGTAGGCGTAGAAGCCCTTGCCATTCTTCTGGCCCAGGCGCTTGGCTTCGTAGAGTGCATCGACAGCCGAACGACGGTCGTCCTTCATGCGGTCCGGGAAGCCTTCAGCCATGACGTCGCGACCGTGGTGGCCGGTGTCGATGCCGACCACGTCCATCAGGTACGCCGGGCCCATGGGCCAGCCGAATTTTTCCATGACCTTGTCGATACGCACAAAGTCCACGCCAGCGCTGACCAGCTTGGCGAAACCGCCGAAGTACGGGAACAGCACGCGGTTGACCAAGAAGCCCGGGCAGTCGTTGACCACGATCGGGTTCTTGCCCATTTTCTTGGCGTAGGCAACGGTGGTGGCAACAGCCAGCTCGCTGGACTTCTCGCCACGGATCACTTCTACCAGCGGCATCATGTGCACCGGGTTGAAGAAGTGCATGCCGACGAAGTTTTCCGGACGCTTGAGGGCCTTGGCCAGCAAGGTGATGGAAATGGTCGAGGTGTTGGACGCCAGGATCGTGTCTTCTTTGACCTGGGCTTCGACTTCAGCCAGTACCGCCTGCTTGACCTTCGGGTTCTCGACAACCGCTTCGACCACCAGGTCGACGTGGCCGAAATCACCGTAGGACAGCGTAGGACGAATGCCGTTAAGCACTTCAGCCATTTTCGCAGCGGTCATGCGACCTTTATCAACGCGGCCGACCAGCAGCTTGGCAGCTTCCGCCAGGCCTTGCTCGATACCGTGCTCGTTGATGTCTTTCATCAGGATCGGCGTGCCTTTGGACGCCGACTGATAGGCAATACCACCGCCCATGATCCCGGCGCCGAGTACGGCAGCCTGTTTCACGTCTTTGGCGATTTCGTCGTAGGCCTTGGCTTTTTTCTTCAGTTCCTGATCGTTCAGGAACAGGCCGATCAAGCTCTGCGCAGCAGAAGTCTTGGCCAGCTTGACGAAGCCGGCAGCTTCGATTTCCAGGGCCTTGTCGCGACCGAAGTTCGCGGCTTTCTGGATGGTCTTGATCGCTTCGACCGGCGCCGGGTAGTTAGGGCCCGCTTGACCGGCCACGAAACCCTTGGCGGTTTCGAACGACATCATTTGTTCGATGGCGTTGAGCTTGAGTTTTTCCAGCTTAGGCTGACGCTTGGCCTTGTAGTCAAATTCGCCGCTGATGGCGCCCTTGATCAGGTTCAGTGCCGCTTCTGCGAGTTTTTCCGGAGCAACCACAGCATCGACGGCGCCGACTTTCAGCGCGTCTTCAGCACGGTTTTCCTTGCCGGCGGCGATCCACTCGATGGCGTTGTCGGCACCAATGATACGCGGCAGGCGCACGGTACCGCCGAAACCCGGGTAGATACCCAGCTTGACTTCCGGCAGGCCGATTTTCGCGCTGGAAGCCATGACGCGGAAGTCCGCAGCCAGGCACATTTCCAGACCGCCGCCCAGAGCGATGCCATTGATCGCGGCAACGGTCGGCACGTTGAGGTCTTCGAAATCGCTGAAAATCTTGTTGGCTTCGAGGTTGCCAGCCACAAGCTCGGCATCGGGCAGCTTGAAGTTGTCGACGAATTCGGTGATGTCAGCGCCGACGATAAACACGTCCTTGCCGCTGGAGACGATCACACCTTTGATCGATGCATCAGCCTTGATGGTGTCTACGGCCTGACGCAGTTCGTTCAGGGTTAGACGGTTGAACTTGTTGACGGACTCACCCTTGAGGTCGAATTTCAATTCGACGATGCCACTTTCAAGAGCCTTAACCGTGATGGCTTTACCTTCGTAAATCATCAACTGATCTCCACGATATGGAAGCTGAACAGTACACATCGGACGCTGGCCCCTGGTCGGGCATTGATCATTTCGTCAATGCTCACGCCAACGCGCCAGGCACACCCGCCAATGCGATAGTCGGGATTATGTATGAGATGCCTGACAGACAAACACTCAATTCATACGCCCGTTTGATTTGGGTACGCCACCTTCAGCCAAATTCCGACAATTGTCAATCGCCCGAAAGCGCTGTAAAAACGCGACTTTTCAGTCATTTCATAACCGCCAAGGCGAATCAATGCGCAGGTATTCACCTGATCAATAATCCAAAAGAGCCAGCAAAGGCCTGTACAGCGGCGGATATCCGGCTAGGCTAGCCGCATGTGGGAACGCCGGCGCGAATGCGCGGCGCGATGAAACGCAGAATGACCGGCCTGCCTGGCCAACTCCAGCCCGATGATGATGTCGGGCTTTTTATTGCCTCAGGCCAGGGCCTTGAGTAACGCACTGATGGCCTGCAAGTCACTGGACTCGCCCTTCTCGCCCCAGTACAGGGCGATCATCTGCTTGTCCGCCTCCACTTTGAAGACATTGGCCGGCAGCGTTGCAAAATGCGGCAACAACTTCTCGTCCACGCAGATTTCCTGCCATTGGTTGACCCACACACCTGGCTCCTGCTGCCAGTAAACCCACAGCGCGGGTTTGCTGCCGCGCCGTGGCCGACAGTACTGCGCACAGGGGCTGGGCGGCTCCTGCTTGAGCCAGTGCGGCCATTCCTGGGGCGACAGTTGCATCGCCAGGCCGATGCGTCGCGCCTCCATGCGCAGGGCCATGCGCCCGCTCTGGTGGCGCGAGGGCCGCAGCCATGCCAGAGGGCTCAAGACCACTAGAAGGATTGACACCACTATCCAGACCGTCATATGTGTACTCCCGAATTTCTAGATGAGCGGATTTGACCCCATCCGCTTGAAAGCAGCCATACTGAACTTATTGCAGTCCCCTGGAGGAACGCCTCATGACTTACCAACATATTCTGGTCGCCGTGGATCTGACCGAAGAGTGCGATCCGGTGATCAAGCGCGCCGTGGCCATTGCCGGCGATACCGTGAAGCTGTCGCTGGTGCATATCGTCGAACCCATGGCCATGGCCTTTGGCGGCGACGTACCGATGGACCTTTCGCAACTGCAACAGCAGCAGTTCGACCAGGCCAAGGAGCGCCTGGACCGACTGATTGCCAAATATCCCGCACTGAAAAAAGACCAAAGCCACCTGACTTACGGCCAGCCACGCCAGGAAATCCATCATCTGGCCAAGGAACAGAACTGCGACCTGATCGTGGTCGGCAGCCATGGTCGCCACGGCTTGGCGTTGCTGCTGGGCTCGACCGCCAACGACGTATTGCACGGCGCACCGTGCGACGTACTGGCAGTGAAGCTGGTAAAAAGCTCGTAAGAGCACTGCACATCAGATGTAGGAGCTGGCTTACCTGCGATAGCAGCCTGTCAGCTGATACATCGGGTGGCTGGCAGACCGCTATCGCCGGCAAGCCAGCTCCTACCTGTTGAAGTGCATTTCATATAAAAAAACCGGTACTCGTAAGAGCACCGGTTTTTTATTGCCGCTGAATCAATCAGGCATCCAGCTCGGCCCAACGCTCAACCAAGACTTCCAGCTCCTGGTTCAGCTTCTCCAGGGACTCGATGACCTTGGCCGTTTCTGCCGCCGGACGCAGGTAGAAGCCCGCGTCAGCCATGTCGGCCTCCACTGCAGCAATCTGCTTTTCCTTGGCTTCGATCTCACCCGGCAGGGCTTCGAGCTCACGCTGCAGCTTGTAGCTGAGCTTCTTCTTGGCAGCCGGCGCGGCTTCCTGAACCGGCGCAACAGCAGCCGGTGCAACCACAGCAGAGTTCAAGTCGGCCTTGCCAGACTTGCTCTCGGTCACGCCCAGCAGGCGCGGCGAGCCGCCCTGGCGCAGCCAGTCCTGGTAACCACCGACGTATTCGCGCACCTTGCCTTCACCTTCGAAGACCAGGGTGCTGGTGACCACGTTGTCGAGGAATGCCCGGTCGTGGCTGACCATCAGTACGGTGCCGTTGAAGGTCAGCAGGACCTCTTCCAGCAACTCCAGCGTTTCCACGTCGAGGTCGTTGGTCGGTTCGTCGAGCACCAGCAGGTTGGCCGGTTTGCTGAACAACTTGGCCAGCAGCAGACGCGCACGCTCGCCGCCAGACAACGCCTTGACCGGCGTGCGCGCACGTTGCGGGCTGAACAGGAAGTCGCCCAGGTAGCTCAACACGTGGCGGCTCTGGCCGTCGATGTCGATAAAGTCGCGGCCTTCGGCGACGTTGTCGATCACGGTCTTTTCCAGGTCCAACTGGTGGCGCAACTGGTCGAAGTAGGCCACGTCGATGCGCGTCCCCTCTTCCACAGTGCCGCTGGTCGGTTGCAGACCGCTGAGCATCAGCTTGAGCAGGGTGGTCTTGCCGGTACCGTTGGCACCCAGCAGGCCGATGCGGTCGCCGCGCTGCAGGACCATGGAGAAGTCTTTGATCAGGAACGGGCCATCCGGGTGATGGAAGCTGACGTTCTCCAGGACCATCACCTGCTTGCCCGACTTGTCGGCGGTATCGAGCTGGATATTGGCCTTGCCAGTGCGCTCGCGACGTTCGCTGCGCTCCACACGCAAGGCTTTCAGGGCCCGTACACGGCCTTCGTTACGGGTGCGGCGGGCCTTGATGCCCTGGCGGATCCACACTTCTTCCTGGGCCAGTTTCTTGTCGAACAGCGCGTTGGCGGTTTCTTCAGCGGCCAGGGTGGCTTCCTTGTGCACCAGGAAGCTGGCGTAGTCGCCGTTCCAGTCGATCAGGCCGCCGCGATCCAGCTCGAGGATGCGCGTGGCGAGGTTCTGCAGGAAAGAACGGTCGTGCGTGATGAACAGCACGGCGCCCTGGAAGTCTTTGAGGGCCTCTTCAAGCCAGGCAATCGCGCCGATATCCAGGTGGTTGGTTGGTTCGTCGAGCAGCAGCAGATCCGGCTCGGAAACCAGAGCCTGGGCCAGCAGCACACGGCGACGCCAGCCGCCGGACAACTCGGCGAGGGTCTTGTCGGCCGGCAGTTGCAGGCGGCTCAGGGTGCTGTCGACCAATTGCTGCAAGCGCCAGCCATCACGGGCTTCGAGGTCTTGCTGGACGTGCATCAGTTTGTCCAGGTCGGCATCGGTGACGCAGTTCTGCGCCAGGTGATGGTATTCGGCAAGCAATGCGCCCACACCGTCGAGGCCTTCGGCAACCACGTCGAACACGGTCCGTTCGTCGGCCACCGGCAATTCTTGCGGCAATTCGCCGATCTTCAGGCCCGGGGCGCGCCACACGGAGCCGTCATCGGGCTTCTGGTCGCCTTTTACCAGCTTCATCATGCTGGACTTGCCGGTGCCGTTGCGGCCGATGATGCACACCCGCTCACCACGGGCGATCTGCCAGGACACCTTGTCCAACAACGGCATAGCGCCGAAAGCAAGGGACACATCGCTGAATTTGAGCAGGGTCATACGCTTCTCCAAAAACCGGGCGCGCATTCTACCTGAGTTGGGGGGTGAAGCGGCCGGCATTTTCGTGCCCGACACGTTCTGTAGGACATTTCTTGAGAACTTCAGCGAAGCAGCCAGCAAAGCTTTCACCGGCTGTAGGCAAAAGGCTAAGCTAGGGGTAATCAGTGTCGGCGGCGCCGGCACTAGTCCTGATTTCTTTGCACGGACGTCTCATGCGCAGTCGCCTTTTCAGCTTTTTATCTTGCCTGCTTCTTTCCTCCACCGCCGTCCAGACCGCCCAGGCCGTGGACCTGACCACCCAACGCCAATATTACGACCAAGCCAAGCGCGCCCTGGCCAAAGGTGACACCGGGCCGTACATGCAATACAGCCAGGCCCTGGCCGACTATCCACTGACGCCTTACCTGGCCTATGACGAACTGACCGCCCGCCTGAAGTCCGCGAGCAACCAGGAAATCGAACAGTTCCTGGCCAAACATGGCGACCTGCCCCAGGCCAACTGGATGAAACTGCGCTGGTTGCGCTGGCTGGCCGAGCGTGGCGATTGGCAGACCTTTGAAAAGTACTACGACGCCAAGCTCAATTTCACCGAACTGGACTGCCTCCACGGCCAATACCAGTTGAGCCACAACCTCAAGGCCGAAGGCTACAAGACCGCCGAAGCCCTGTGGATGACCGGTAAATCCCAACCCGCCGCCTGCGATGCCACCTTTGGCCAATGGGCCGCCGCCGGGCAATTGACCGAACAGAAAATCTGGGACCGCACCAAGCTGGCCGCCGAAGCCCGTAACTATGCGCTGGCCAACAGCCTGGTGAAAACCTTGCCCACCCTGGGCGCCCAGGGCCGCTTGATGGTGGATGTGGCGCAAAAGCCCGCCATGCTCAGCGACCCATCACGCTTCCTGCCGGCCACCGCGGCCATGTCCGACGCCGTCGGCCTGGGCTTGCGCCGCCTGGCGCGCCAGAATCCGGAACAAGCCATGGCCCTGCTGGATGGGTATGCCAGCAGCATGCACTTCTCCCGTGACGAAAAAGTCTCCATCGCCCGGGAAATCGGCCTGACCCTGGCGCGCCGCTACGACCCGCGCGCCCTGGATGTGATGACCAAATACGACCCGGAACTGCGTGACAACACCGTCTCCGAATGGCGCCTGCGCCTGCTGCTGCGCCTGGCCCGCTGGGAAGATGCCTACCAGTTGACCCGCAAGCTGCCCCAGGACCTGGCCACCACCAACCGCTGGCGCTACTGGCAGGCCCGCGCCCTGGAACTGGCCGAGCCGAAGAACCCCCATGCACTGGTGCTGTACAAGGGCCTGGCAAAGGAGCGGGATTTTTATGGCTTCCTTGCCGCGGATCGCTCCCAGGCCCCGTATCAACTCAATAATCAGCCGCTGGTCATGAGCCAGGCGCTGATCAACAAGGTGCGCAATACCCCGGGTGTACGCCGCGCCCTGGAATTTTATGCCCGTGGCCAGATCGTCGACGGCCGCCGCGAGTGGTATCACGTCAGCCGCCACTTCAACCGTGACGAAATGGTTGCCCAGGCCAAGCTCGCCTACGACATGAAGTGGTACTTCCCAGCGATCCGCACCATCAGCCAGGCCAAGTACTGGGACGACCTGGATATCCGCTTCCCCATGGCCCACCGCGACACTCTGGTGCGTGAAGCCAAGGTCCGTGGCCTGCATTCGAGCTGGGTGTTCGCCATCACCCGTCAGGAAAGCGCGTTTATGGATGACGCCCGCTCCGGCGTCGGCGCCAGCGGCCTGATGCAACTGATGCCCGCCACCGCCAAGGAAACCGCGCGCAAGTTCAGCATCCCGCTGGCGTCACCGCAGCAGGTGCTGGACCCGGACAAGAATATCCAACTCGGCGCCGCCTACCTGAGCCAGGTGCACAGCCAGTTCAACGGCAACCGCGTGCTCGCCTCCGCGGCCTACAACGCCGGCCCTGGCCGCGTACGCCAATGGCTGCGCGGTGCCGACCACCTGAGTTTCGACGTGTGGGTGGAAAGCATCCCGTTCGACGAAACCCGCCAGTATGTGCAGAACGTGCTGTCTTATTCGGTGATCTACGGGCAGAAGCTCAACTCGCCACAGCCGCTGGTGGACTGGCACGAACGTTATTTTGATGACCAGTAACAGCCGGTCAATGCTGCCCGCTTGAAGCTGCAAGTGCCCGCGTTGTGAGACGC
Source organism: Pseudomonas sp. FP818 (assembly GCF_030687335.1). NCBI lineage: Bacteria > Pseudomonadati > Pseudomonadota > Gammaproteobacteria > Pseudomonadales > Pseudomonadaceae > Pseudomonas > Pseudomonas sp. FP818. The sequence continues at coordinate 4,101,568 of NZ_CP117427.1, forward strand.
GGGCATTTTTTTAGGGTTCGTCGTGGCCATCGCTGAATTGCAGGGCCGCCAGCCGCGCATACAGCGGGTTGCTGGCAATCAGCTGCTGATGGGTGCCCACTGCGACCAATTTCCCTTGATCCATCACCGCAATCCGGTCGGCGTTTTTTACCGTGGCCAGGCGGTGGGCGATCACCAGGGTGGTACGCCCCTGCATCAGTTGCGGCAACGCCTGCTGGATCAGATGCTCGCTCTGCGCGTCCAGGGCGCTGGTGGCCTCGTCCAGCAACAGAATGGGCGCATCCACCAGCAAGGCCCGGGCAATGGCCAGACGTTGGCGCTGACCGCCGGAAAGGCCCAGGCCGCCATCCCCCAGATGGGTCTGGTATCCGTCAGGCATTTGCAGGATGAAATCGTGGGCATGGGCAATGCGCGCCGCTTCTTCGACCTGGGCAAAACTGGCCTGCGGGTTGCCGTAGCGGATGTTGTCTTCGACGCTGCCAAAAAACAGCGCCGGGCTCTGGGACACCAAGGCAAAGCAGCGGCGCAGGTCCAGCGGGTCGAGATGGGTCAGCGGCTGGCCTTCGAGCAGCACCTGCCCCTGCTGCGGGTCATAGAAACGCAACAGCAAGTCGAACAGGGTGGACTTGCCCGCCCCGGACGGGCCGACCAGGGCCAGGGTTTCGCCAGCCTTGACGCTCAGGTTCAGGCCTTCGATGGCATAGCGATCGGGACGCGAGGGGTAGGAGAAATACAGGTCTTGCAGCTCCAGACGGCCACTGACCCGTTGCGGCAACTTGATCGCACCAGTCGCCGGCGCCTGGATGTCATTGCTCGACTGCAACAGCTCGGCGATCCGCTCTGCCGCCCCGGCAGCCCGTTGCAACTCGCCGATCACTTCGCTCAAGGTGCCAAAGGCGCTGCCGACGATCAGGCTGTAGAACACAAAGGCCGCCAGCTCACCGCCGGAGATGCGCCCGGCAATCACATCCATGCCGCCCACCCACAGCATCACGCCGACGGCACCCAGCACTAGCACAATCACCAGGGTGATCAGCCAGGCACGCTGGACGATGCGTTTGCGCGCCGTGGTGAACGCCTCCTCCACCGTCCGCGCGAAGCGCTGCTCATCCTGCACCTGATGGTTGTAGGCCTGCACGGTCTTGATCTGGCCCAGGGTCTCGGACACGTAGCTGCCGACGTCGGCAATCCGGTCCTGGCTCTGGCGCGACAAGCTGCGCACGCGGCGACCGAAGATCAGGATCGGCGCCAGCACCAGCGGCAGCGCCACCACCACAATGCTGGTGAGCTTGGGGTTGGTGATAAACAGCAACACAATCCCGCCGATCACCATCAACGCGTTGCGCAGGAACAGCGACAAGGATGAGCCGATCACCGATTGCAGCAATGTAGTGTCGGCGGTCAAGCGCGACTGGATTTCCGAGCTGCGGTTGTGCTCGTAGAACCCCGGATGCAGGTAGATCAGGTGGTTGAACACCAGCCGACGAATGTCCGCCACCACCCGCTCGCCGATCCACGACACCAGGTAAAAGCGCGCAAACGTGCCCACCGCCAGGCCCAGCACGAGGATCATGAACAGGCCGATGGACTGGTTAAGCAGGTGCGGCGATTGGGTCATAAAGCCCTGGTCCACCAACAGCCGAATGCCCTGGCCCATGGATAAGGTAATGCCTGCGGTAACGATCAGCGCGAGCAAGGCGCCGACGGCCTGCCAGCGATAGGGGGCAATAAAGCGGGTGGCCAGGCGAATGGCGCGGCGTTGACGGGCTGAAAGCATGGAAAGCATCACCTGAGGAAGACAACCCCAAGCCTACACTGCAATCGGATTGAACTTGGGCAAATCACAATGAGTCAGGTTAATTATGCTCGGCAAGACTAGGCCCTAGAGGCTATCGGTCTAAACTCCGGCTGGAAATCCAGCGTGATTTCTGCTGGAGTGGGCATTCGATCCGTCGACGGGCCATGGAGTTGTAACAGCTCGGTCACGCGGGGGAATTAGAGTAGGTACACAACCTGATGAGGAGACAGGCCATGTCCTTGCAAACCAGCAGCACTGACAAAGTTGAAGTAATCCGCCAGCCACAGCAGTTGCCTTGCTCGTACATCGATGCACAAGGCCGTGAAGTGCAGATTACCGAAGAGATGATCCAGGGCGCCTGCGCCGAACTGGAGCAGAAACTGGTCAAGCCTGCCCAGCAAGGCTGATACGCCCCAGCTCTTTCAGACCCGGCCCAGGTGGCCGGGTTTTTTATGCCTGCGCTATGTCGATCAGCAAAGGCTTGCGCCCAAGCTGGTGACGAGGGTCTGCAAGGCTGCCGACTCACCGCTGATCCGCACCTTCAAGCCGTCAATCTCGCGGCGGTCCGGGTAGTGCTTGCGCAGCAGGTCGAACGCCTTGCGCTGCTCCTCCACAGTGCCCACGAGGCTGCGGCGGAAATCTGCATCATCGCGCCGCGGGTCGTAGACGCTGCGGCAAAGCGTCGCCAGGGCCCAGGCCGGGTCGGTGCTGGCATTGAGGTTAACCTCCGCCAGCCAAGGCTCAGGCAGCAAGTCACTCAACTGAATGCTCGCCGGCTGCCCAAGGTGCGCGCACAGCGCCTGGTAGATCTGCGCCGTGCCGCGCTGCTTGCCGTCCAGGCTGTAGCCGGCGATATGCGGGGTCGCCAGCACGCACAACTCGGCCAGCTCGACATCCACTTCGGGCTCGCCTTCCCACACATCCAGCACCGCCTGCAGGTCTTCGCGGTCCAGCAACACCTCGCGCAGCGCCGCATTATCCACCACCGGGCCGCGGCTGGCGTTGATCAGCCAGGTACCCGGCTGCAACTGCTCCAGGCGCTGGCGATCCAGCAGGTGCCAGGTCGAGCCACTGCCGGATTTTTTCAGCGGGGTATGCAGGCTGATCACATCACATTGCTCGATGATCTGTTCCAGGCTGACGTAATCACCGTCTTCGGCGACCTGGCGTGGCGGATCGCAGACCAGCACTTTCCAACCCAGGCCCTTGAGCACCTTGACCAGGCGCCCGCCCACTTCACCGGCACCGACGATGCCATACGTCCGCTGGTTCAGGTCTGCGCCCTCGATTTCAGCCAGGGTCAACAGGCTCCCCAGCACATAATCCACCACCCCCCGGGCGTTGCAACCCGGCGCGCTGGACCATTGGATACCGGCCCGCTGAAAGTAATCGAGGTCCAGGTGATCGGTGCCGATGGTGCAGGTGCCGACGAACCGTACCGGCGTGCCTTCCAGCAGCGCGCGGTTGACGTTGGTCACCGAGCGCACCAGCAGCACATCGGCCTGTTCAATGGCGGCGCGGTCAATGGCCCGACCGGGCACGCGGCGGATCTCGCCAAACCCTTCGAAGAACGCATCGAGCAGCGGGATATTTTCGTCGGCAACAATCAGCATGGCAGGCTCCTTTGGCGGACCCGCAGTGTACAGGCACCAGCCTGTGGCGCGTTTACAAATCCGCTACACAGGTATTTTCCTGACCCATCCGTCAAGGCGTAGAATGCGCCGTCCTGAGTTCTCCCTTATCGGACATCTGTACGTGAACACTGCCACCACAACCCTCTCCCGCCCTGCCCGCGTTCGCCGGGAAGTCCACAGCCTGCTGGCGCTGGCCCTGCCGATCATGATCGGGCAACTGGCAACCACCGCCATGGGTTTTGTCGATGCGGTGATGGCCGGGCGCGTCAGTGCGCGAGACCTGGCGGCAGTGGCCCTGGGCAACTCCATCTGGATTCCGGTGTATCTGTTGATGACCGGCACCTTGCTGGCCACCACCCCCAAAGTCGCGCAGCGCTTTGGCGCCGGCAGCCACGCCGAGATCGGCCCGCTGGTGCGCCAGGCGTTGTGGTTGGCGCTGGTGGTGGGAGGCACCGCGTCATTGCTGCTGATCAGTGCCGAACCGATCCTGCATGCGATGAACGTCGATCCCGAGCTGATCGCCCCCTGCATGGGCTACCTGCACGGCATCGCGGCGGGCATGCCGGCGGTGGCGCTGTACTACGTGCTGCGCTGCTTCAGTGACGGCCTGGGCCGCACGCGCCCAAGCATGCTCCTCGGCCTGGGCGGGCTGGCGTTGAATATTCCGTTGAACTACGTGTTCATCTATGGCCATTTCGGTGTGCCGGCCATGGGCGGCGTGGGCTGCGGCTGGGCCACCGGGATTGTGATGTGGGCAATGATGCTGGGCTTCGTCGGGTGGACCCGCTGGGCCCCGGCCTATCACGCCAGCGAGCTGTTCAAACGCTTCGACTGGCCGAAATGGTCGGTGATCAAGCGTATCCTGAGCATCGGCCTGCCGATTGGCATCGCCGTATTTGCCGAGTCGAGCATCTTTGCGGTGATCGCCCTGCTGATCGGCAGCCTGGGCGCAACCGTGGTCGCCGGGCATCAGATCGCCCTGAACTTCAGTTCCCTGGTGTTCATGATCCCCTACTCCCTGAGCATGGCCGTGACCGTGCGGGTCGGCCAGGCCCTGGGCCGTGGCGAACCCCGTGAAGCGCGCTTCGCCGCTGGCGTGGGGATGGGCACCGCACTGGCCTATGCCTGCCTATCGTGCAGCCTGATGCTGTTGTTTCGCGAGCAGATCGCCACGATCTACACCGCCGACCCGCAGGTGGTCCAGGTGGCGGCGATGCTGATTGTGTTTGCGGCGCTGTTCCAGTTCTCGGATGCGATCCAGGTGACGGCCGCCGGCGCGTTGCGTGGCTACCAGGACACCCGGGTGACCATGGTCCTGACCCTGTTCGCCTATTGGGGCTTGGGCCTGCCGGTGGGTTACTTGCTGGGGCTGACCGACTGGCTGGGCCAGCCCAGCGGCCCGAGCGGCTTGTGGCAGGGCCTGATCGTCGGCCTCAGTTGCGCGGCGGCGATGCTGGTGGTGCGCCTGGCACGCAGTGCGCGCAAGCGCATCCGCACGGCGGTTTAAGCGAGCTTCTTGCGGATCCAGTACAGGTAAGTCCCCGCCTCTTCGCGCTGTTCCACCAGTTCATGGTCCAGGAACACACAGAACTTGGGGATATCGCGGCGGGTCGAGGGATCGGTCGCGATCACCTTGAGCAGGCCGCCGGGCGCCAGGTCGCGGATGTGCTGGTGCAGCATCATTACCGGCTCCGGGCAGTTGAGGCCGGTGGCGTCGAGGGTGCCGTCGACGGCAGGGTCAAAAATGTCGCTCATCACTCACTCCTACAAGGTCGTCTTTAGCGGGCCTTGGGTTTCTTTACGTCCAGGCGGCGCAGGTGGCAGGTCACTTCCTCACGGTCGTGGTACAGCTGCTTGCAACCGATTTCTACCCGGATGCCCCGCGCCTTGAAGCCTTCTTCGATGCGCTCCAGCAGGCGTTTTACTTCGGCGTAGCGCTGTTTCATCGGCAACTTGAGGTTGACCACCGCTTCGCGGCAATGCCCCTCGCCAATCCAGGTTTCCAGCAGGGCCGCGTTACGCGCCGGTTTCTCGACGATATCGCAGACCATCCAGTCCACCGGCTGCTTGGGGGTGAAGGTAAAACCATCCGCCATCAAGTGTTGCACCAGGCCGGTGTCCATCAGGCTTTCGGCCATGGGGCCGTTATCAATCGCCGTCACCAGCATGCCGCGATTGACCAACTGCCAGGTCCAGCCGCCTGGTGCTGCGCCGAGGTCTACGCCGGTCATGTCGCCGTGCAGGCGCTCGTCCCACTGGTCGCGGGGGATAAAGTGGTGCCAGGCCTCCTCCAGCTTCAAGGTCGAGCGGCTGGGCGCGTCACGAGGGAACTTCAGGCGCGGGATGCCCATCGGCCACATCGCCGAGTTGTTTGACTCGGCCAGGCCCATAAACACTTCGCGACCGCTCTTGAAGGTCAGCAGCAGGCGCGGCTTGCTCGGGTCTTCGACCAGTTTGTCGGCGGCCAGCAGGGCCTTGCGCAGATGCACTTCGAATTTCTTGCAGAAGTTCGACAGTTCCTTGCCGTCGTTGGTATCGACCATCTCCAGCCACAGGCTGCCGCACACCGGGAAATCCCGCAGGTGCGCGAGGATCACGCTGATGCGGTCGGTTTCCGGCAAGTCGATGAACACCCCGCGCGCCCACTGCCTTGGGAAGATCAGCTCGGCAAAGCGTTGGCCGCGCATCAGGCGCTGGGCGCCGTCTTCTTCGGTGCAGACAAATTCGGCGCAGGCGCTGCCGGTCTTGGCCTTGGCATAGCCGGAAACGTTCAGGCGCGCGGCGTGTTCCGCGATCTCGGAACAGACTTCGCCTTCAAAACCCGGGCGGCAGTGCATAAAAAGGGTGTTCATTGAATCTCCTGGCAACTGGCTTGCTCTATCGCAATGCCTGTCATGAAAACGCGCGCATGATAGCTGAGTTCGGAACCTTGGACTTGCCCATAGAGTCCAGTAATTAGCCTGCTACTGAAAACCGGGCTAGCTTATAAGCTCTGTTCGTCCCGTCAGGTCCGTAGCCGTGCGGACCATAAGGAGTCATGTAATGTCATCCGTTGATAGCCTGAGAACCCTTAAGACCCTGCAGATCGACAGCAAGACCTACCACTACTTCAGCCTGCCCGAAGCCGCCAAGAGCCTGGGAGACCTGGACAAGTTGCCGATGTCCCTCAAGGTGCTGCTGGAAAACCTGCTGCGCTGGGAGGACGACAAAACCGTCACCGGCGCCGACCTCAAGGCCCTTGCCGCCTGGCTCAAGGAGCGCCGCTCCGATCGCGAAATACAGTACCGCCCGGCCCGGGTATTGATGCAGGACTTTACCGGCGTACCCGCCGTGGTCGACCTGGCCGCCATGCGCGCCGCCGTGGCCAAGGCCGGTGGCGATCCGCAGCGCATCAACCCGCTGTCGCCGGTGGACCTGGTGATTGACCACTCGGTGATGGTCGACAAGTTCGGCAATGCCGACGCCTTCGAGCAAAACGTCGATATCGAAATGCAGCGCAACGGCGAACGTTATGCGTTCCTGCGCTGGGGCCAGAGCGCCTTTGATAATTTCAGCGTCGTGCCGCCGGGTACCGGCATCTGTCACCAGGTCAACCTGGAATACCTGGGCCGCACCGTGTGGACCAAGGACGAAGATGGCCGCACCTACGCCTTCCCCGACACCCTGGTGGGCACCGACTCCCACACCACCATGATCAACGGTCTCGGCGTGCTGGGCTGGGGCGTGGGCGGTATCGAGGCAGAAGCGGCGATGCTCGGCCAGCCGGTGTCGATGCTGATCCCGGAAGTGATCGGCTTCAAGCTCACCGGCAAATTGAAAGAAGGCATCACCGCCACCGACCTGGTACTGACGGTCACGCAGATGCTGCGTAAAAAAGGCGTAGTGGGCAAGTTCGTCGAGTTCTATGGCGACGGCCTCGCCGATCTGCCCCTGGCCGACCGCGCCACCATCGCCAACATGGCCCCGGAATACGGCGCCACCTGCGGCTTTTTCCCAGTGGATGACGTGACCCTGGACTACCTGCGCCTGTCGGGCCGGCCTGCCGCCACCGTCAAGCTGGTCGAGGCCTATACCAAGGCCCAGGGCCTGTGGCGCAACGCCGGCGAAGAGCCGGTGTTCACCGACAGCCTGGCCCTCGACATGGGCACTGTCGAGGCCAGCCTGGCCGGGCCGAAACGCCCGCAGGACCGGGTCTCGCTGCCGGATGTGAGCCAGGCCTTCAGCGACTTCCTCGACTTGCAGTTCAAGCCTGCCAGCAAGGAAGAAGGTCGCCTGGAAAGTGAAGGCGGTGGCGGTGTTGCGGTGGGCAATGCCGACCTGGTGGGTGAAGCCGACTACGACTTCGAAGGCCAGACCTATCGCCTGAAAAACGGCGCGGTGGTGATTGCGGCAATTACTTCGTGCACCAACACCTCCAACCCGAGCGTGATGATGGCCGCCGGCCTGGTCGCGAAAAAAGCCGTGGAAAAGGGCCTGAGCCGCAAGCCCTGGGTAAAGAGCTCGCTGGCGCCCGGCTCCAAGGTGGTCACCGATTACTACAATGCCGCCGGCCTGACCCCCTACCTGGACCAACTGGGCTTCGACCTGGTGGGCTATGGCTGCACTACCTGCATCGGCAACTCCGGGCCGCTGCCTGAGCCTATCGAGAAAGCCATTCAGCAAGCCGACCTGACGGTAGCGTCGGTGCTGTCCGGCAACCGAAACTTCGAAGGCCGCGTGCACCCGCTGGTGAAAACCAACTGGCTGGCCTCGCCACCGCTGGTGGTGGCCTATGCCCTGGCCGGGACCGTGCGCATTGATATCAGCAGCGAGCCCCTGGGTACCGGCAAGGATGGCCAGCCGGTCTACCTGCGCGATATCTGGCCCAGCAGCCAGGAGATCGCCGACGCGGTGGCCCAGGTCAGCACCGGCATGTTCCACAAGGAATACGCCGAGGTGTTTGCCGGTGACGCACAGTGGCAAGCCATTGAAGTGCCGCAGGCCGCAACCTATGTGTGGCAAGAAGACTCCACCTATATCCAGCATCCACCGTTTTTCGATGACATCGCCGGTCCGCTGCCGGTGATCAAGGATGTGCAGGGCGCCAATATCCTGGCGCTGCTTGGCGACTCGGTGACCACCGACCACATCTCCCCTGCCGGCAATATCAAGGCCGACAGTCCTGCCGGACGCTACCTGCGCGAACAGGGTGTGGAACCGCGGGACTTCAACTCCTACGGCTCGCGCCGCGGCAACCATGAAGTGATGATGCGCGGCACCTTCGCCAACATCCGCATCCGCAACGAAATGCTCGGCGGCGAAGAAGGGGGCAACACCCTCTACATTCCTACCGGCGAGAAGATGCCGATCTACGATGCGGCCATGAAATACCAGGCATCCGGCACGCCATTGGTGGTGATCGCCGGCCAGGAGTACGGCACCGGCTCCAGCCGCGACTGGGCCGCCAAGGGCACCAACTTGCTGGGGGTCAAGGCGGTGATCGCCGAGAGCTTCGAGCGTATCCACCGTTCCAACCTGGTGGGCATGGGCGTGCTGCCATTGCAGTTCAAGCTGGACCAGAACCGCAAGGCCCTGCAACTGACCGGCAAGGAGAAGATCGACATCCTCGGCCTGACCCATGCCGAGATCGAGCCACGTATGAACCTGACGCTGGTGATTACCCGCGAAGATGGCCGTAGCGAGAAGGTCGAGGTGCTGTGCCGGATCGACACCCTCAATGAAGTTGAGTACTTCAAGGCGGGAGGGATTCTGCACTATGTATTGCGTCAGCTGATCGCTTCATAACGCGTCAAGCCATACAAAACACCGCCTTCGGGCGGTGTTTTCATTTTTGCCTCCAGGTACCGCCGCTATAATACGCACCCGTTGCAAGAACCGGCTTGCCGGTTCCTGCAAAAGCAATTGCGTCATTTTTAACGTCACAAGGATTTTCAATGCCCGCTTTACCCTGGCTGTACCTGGCACTTCTATCCATCGGCTATGCACTGGCCCTGGCCTACGGGCAACTGGGTTTACTGGCCCTGGTGTCCATCGGCCTATTGCTGGTGGCAGGTTACGCCGTGCGCCAACAACACGTCCCATGGGCGCGCTACCTTGGCCATGGCCTGTTCATTGTATTGGCCCTCGGCCTGGCGATGCACTGGCTGCCCGGTTTCTACAACGGTCGCGGCATCGACCCGCAGCGCTTCAGCGCCGATGCCGTGCCCTTCTCGATGTACCTGAACCAGGACAAACCGCTGATCGGTTTCTGGCTGCTGCTGGTCTGCCCGTGGATCGTCGCTCGCCGCCCGTTGCGCCTGTCGATCTATGCCACGGCCCTGGCCTTGACCCTGACCACCATCGCCGCCCTCGGCGGGGCGGTGCTTCTGGGCATTATCAGTTGGGCGCCCAAATGGCCGGACCAGGCCTGGCTCTGGGTGTTGAACAACCTGTTACTGGTGACCCTGGTTGAGGAGGCACTGTTTCGCGGCTATATCCAGGGCGGCCTGAGCCGGCGCTTCAAGCAACTGCCTTATGGCGAAAACCTCGCCTTGCTGCTGGCCTCGCTGCTGTTTGGCCTGGTGCATGTGGGCGCGGGTTGGCAATGGGTGCTGCTGGCCAGTATCGCCGGCGCGGGGTACGGCCTGGCCTACCGCTTCGGCGGCCTGGGCGCAGCGATTGCCACACACTTTGGCTTGAACCTGCTGCATTTCGGGCTGTTTACCTACCCGATGCTGGCGGGCTGAGCCGCCACTCTGCACTGAACACAAAGCCGCCTTCGGGCGGCTTTTGTGTGTTCGGGGTTCGATAAAACCTAGCCGTACGGTCAGTGGTCGCACCTACCCCCGTTCGGCAGAATGCCTAGGAGCTTTCGTACTCACCCAACCAGCAGAGCTTTCAATTGCCGGGACTGCGATGAGGGAACCCACGCCTGTGTGTCAGGTACCCAATAAGAACCCACGCCCATGACTCTCAAGACCCTGTCCATCTTCGGCACTCGTCCGGAGGCCATAAAAATGGCGCCGCTGGCGATCCAACTGGCAGCTGATGCCGATTTCGACGCAAGAATCTGTGTCACAGCGCAGCATCGCGAGATGCTGGACCAAGTGCTTGAGCTGTTTGAGCTGGTGCCTGATTACGACCTGAACATCATGAAGGCAGGCCAAAACCTGACGGATGTGACCACGGCCATCATCCAGGGACTGCAGGCGGTGCTGGATGACTTCAAACCGGATGTGATCCTGGTTCACGGCGACACCGCCACCACCTTCGCCGCCAGCCTGGCGGCCTATTACCGGCAGATCCCGATTGCCCACATCGAGGCTGGGCTGCGCACCAACGATCTGTATTCGCCCTGGCCGGAAGAAGGCAATCGACGCCTGACCGGCAGCCTGGCGACGATCCACTTTGCGCCCACGCAAACATCCCGGCAAAACCTGCTCAATGAAGGCGTAGCCCCGGACAGCATCCATGTCACGGGCAACACCGTGATTGATGCGCTGCTCAGTACGGTGGAGAAACTGGTGCCGATCCGCGCCAGGCTTGATCGGCAGTTTGCCTTCCTGCCCCTGGGGCAACGCATGGTGCTGGTGACGGGTCATCGCCGCGAGAACTTTGGCGAAGGTCTGGAGCGTATCTGCCAGGCCCTGGCTCACAGCGCCCGGTGCTTTCCGGACGTGGCCTTTGTTTACCCCGTGCACCTGAACCCCAACGTACAGCAGCCGGTGAAACGTCTGCTGGCGGGGATCGACAACGTGTACCTGATCGCCCCCCAGGATTACTTGCCCTTCGTGTACCTGATGACCCGCGCCCACCTGATCCTGACCGATTCGGGCGGCATCCAGGAAGAAGCACCCGCCCTGGGCAAGCCGGTGCTGGTGATGCGCGAGACCACAGAGCGCCCCGAAGCGGTCGCGGCAGGCACCGTCAGGCTGGTAGGCACCGACATCGGTTGCATCACCCATCACCTCAACCAATTGCTGGAGAACGAGGCCGAGTATCGGCAAATGAGCATCGCCCATAACCCTTATGGCGACGGTAACGCTTGCCTGCGTATTCGGGCAGCGCTACTGGACCTTCCACAAAAAAACGAGGCCGCCGCATGAGTGTCGAGAAGATTTGCGTCATCGGCCTGGGCTACATCGGCCTGCCAACCGCAGCCATTTTTGCCTCGCGCAAAAAACAGGTGGTCGGCGTGGATATCAACCCGCGCATCGTGGACATCATCAATCGCGGGGCCGTGCATATTGTCGAGCCCGGGCTGGAGCTGCTGGTTCACGCGGTGATCACCCAAGGCTACCTGCGGGCAACCACCACGGTGGAACCTGCGCAGGCGTTCCTGATCGCCGTCCCCACGCCATTCAAGGACAAGCATGAACCCGACCTGAGCTATATCCGGGCAGCGGTCGAAACCCTGGCCCCGGCGCTGAAAAAACGCGACCTGGTCATCCTCGAGTCCACTTCCCCGGTGGGCACCACCGAGCGCATGGCCCAGTGGCTTGCCCGGGCGCGCCCCGATCTGACCTTCCCGGCAACCCACGGCGAAGCCAGCGATATCCGCATCGCCCACTGCCCGGAGCGTGTGTTGCCGGGCCATGTACTACGCGAACTGGTGAGCAATGATCGGATCATCGGCGGCCTGACGCCGGCCTGTTCGGCCGCCGCAGCGCAGTTGTACCAGACGTTCGTCGAAGGCCAGTGCCTTGTGACCGACGCGCGTACGGCAGAAATGTGCAAGCTCACGGAAAACAGCTTTCGCGACGTCAATATTGCCTTCGCCAATGAGCTGTCAATGATCTGCGCACAGTTGAGGATCAACCCTTGGGAGCTGATTCGCCTGGCCAACCATCACCCGCGGGTGAACATCCTCCAGCCAGGTCCGGGTGTGGGCGGGCACTGCATTGCCGTCGATCCGTGGTTCATCGTCAGCCAGACCCCGGAACTGGCGCGCCTGATCCGTACGGCCCGCGAGGTCAATGAGTATAAGCCGCAGTGGGTGATCCAACAGGTCAAGCTGGCGTTGGCCACGCTGCTGCTCAAGCGTACCGACCTGCAGGCAGGCAGCGTACGGATCGCCTGCTATGGCCTGGCGTTCAAGGCCGATATCGACGACCTGCGTGAAAGCCCCGCCCTGGGTATCGCCCGGCAACTGGGCAAGGAGCTGGGGGTAAAACTGCTGCTGGTAGAACCGAACATCGAGGGGCTGCCCGCCGACATGGCGATGCACGCGCTGACCGATACCACCGACGCCCTCGAGCGGGCGCAGATTCATGTCGTGCTGGTCAGGCATCGCGAATTCATGTCGATGCCCGCCCTGCGCGATGGCCTTCTGGTGATTGATGCTGCCGGCGTGCTGGCGGCTTGAGAACGAATCAAGGATGAATGCGATGGAACGCGCCTTACACAAGCAACTGCGCCAGGACCTTGAGGAGCAACGCGCGAACAGCGAACAATTGCAGGCGGCCCTCACCCGCGCTCTTGAGCAGATCGCCACGCTTGACGACAGCCTGAACAGTGCCAATGCCAAGCGCCACCTGGCAGAACAGCGGCTGATCAAGACTCGCGCCAGCCTCACCTATCAATTGGGCTACCAGTTGAAGACCGGCACCCGTTCGCTGAGCGCATTGCTGCGCCTGCCGGCGATCTTGTTCAGGCTGTACCGGCAAGCCCGCAGGAACCGTCCGATTTGCACCCCCACAAAGGTTGAGCATGTACGGCAGTCGCTGCCTGCCACCGCGCCGGTTATCGCGACCCCCGCGCCCCGCCCGCTGGCAGAGGCCGAACATGTCCACCGCCATCTGTTGCCAGGTGCCCAGGAGAATGCCAAGCCATTAAGAATGGCCTGCGTGATGGACGCATTTACCTACGATGCCTACCGCCATGAATGCCAGTTGCTGCAACTGACCCCGACCCACTACCTGGCGGAACTCGAAGCGTTCCAACCCGAACTGCTGTTTATCGAGTCGGCATGGCGCGGCCAGGATGACGTGTGGCGCAACAAAGTGGGGCACAATTGCGAAGAGCTGCGGGGCGTCGTGCAGTGGTGCAGGGAACACCACGTGCCTACGGTGTTCTGGAACAAGGAAGACCCCGTGCACTACGACACCTTCCTGAATACGGCCAAGCAATTCGACTTTGTATTCACCACCGATATCGACTGCATTCACCGCTATAAAGGCGCACTGGGACACGACCGCGTCTACCTGCTGCCCTTTGCCTGCCAGCCGGCGGTGCACAACCCGATTGAGCTGTATGAACGCAAGGACGGGTTCTGCTTTGCCGGTTCCTACTACGTCCGTTATCCCGATCGGATCCGCGACCTCGTCAACCTCATCAGTGAACTGTCACGTTTGCGCCCCTTGGAGATCTACGACCGCAACCTCGGCAAACAAGACTCCAACTATCAGTTCCCTGTGGAGTATCAACCTTACATCGTAGGGACCTTGAGAGCCGATCAAATGGCCCTGGCCTACAAAGGCTATCGCTACGGGATCAATCTCAACTCGGTCAAGCAATCCCAATCGATGTTTGCGCGACGCGTCTTCGAGCTGCTGGGCTCCAACACCCTGACTGTCAGCAATTTCTCCCGCGGCCTGCGCGTGCTGTTGGGAGATCTGGTTATCGCCACCGACAACAGTTCGCACATGCTCAACCAGCTCAAGACACTGGCGGACAACCCGCAATACAGCGCCAAACTGCGCCTGGCCGGCTTGCGCAAGGTGATGCAGGAACACACCTACGCTCATCGCTTGCGGTATGTCATGGCCAAAGTCACCGGCACGCCTCAAGACGATCCCTTGCCCACGATCTGCATCATCGCCAACGCGGTCAACAACGCCGAGCTGCTGGCACTGACCCGGCACCTGCAGCGCCAGCGCTACAGCAATATCCTCATGACGGTAGTGGTGCACTCGGGGGCAACCGCTACGGACCCACGCTTGCGCCTGATCAGCCGCAAGCAATTGAACGCCATTACCGTGGCTGAACTGGCCAACGGCGCAGCCTGGGTGGGCGGGATGCTCGCCGAGGACTATTACGGCCCCCACTACTTGCTCGACCTGGCCCTGGCCACGCGCTACAGCCAGACCAGCGTGATCGGCAAGGTGGCGCACTACGCAGCCGACGAGCATGGCATCCATCTACAGAACGCAGGGCAAGACTACCGTTGCAGCAGTGCCATCGCCGCCCGTTGCGCACTGATCAAACCCTCGTCGCTGGCCGGGCAAACTGCCTGCGCCTGGCTCCACGCCCTGCCCTCCCTCGAGTACCGAAACCCTCTGGCCCTGGCAACCGATGCCTTCAACTACTGTAAAAATGCGGCTGGCGCCAACCCACAGCACGTCAGCGCCGTGGTGGATGATGTTGAGGTGGCTAGCGGTATCACCCTCGACACACTGCAACGTCACGCAGAAACCATCCCCCCGCTGCAAGTGAGTGTCAGCACGCCGTACATCAGCGGCGAAGCCTTGGCAAAGCTGTTTGCCCCACTAGGCAGTAGGTTGCTGCAAGCCGAGGTCGACGCAGGTACCTGGCACATCAGTTCAACCCTCGCGGACGGTCGGCACGAATACCACTATGCCCGGCAGGAACTGCCCGTGGACCAACTGGCTAGCAGCGCTCCCCTGAAGCTGTTCCTCGATGCCACCCCAGGCCTGAATATTCAGTTGGTCATCCTGTTTCTAGATGCGCAGAAACAACGCATCAGCCATCAGCTGCACACGGCTAATTGCAACCTGAGCTGTGATGTCCCCCCCGAAACGGCCTGCGTGCGCCTGGGGATCCGCGCTTACGCAAGTGGCAGCACAACAATCAAGGCGCTGGTCCTGGGCCATCGCGATACGCAGCCATCGACCCTGCTCGGCAAAGCCGGGCACTTGCTGCTGAGCAACCATTACCCGGCCTATGACGACCTGTACCGGAACGGCTTTTTGCATACCCGTGTGAGCGCGTATCAAGCGCAAGGGCTAGCGGTGGATGTGTTCCGCCTGCGGCCAAATGAGCCGGTCAGTTACCAAGAGTTTGAAAACGTCGATGTCATCACCGGCTCCCAGGCAGCCCTGGCAAACATGCTCGGGTCGGGGTCATACCAATCGGTGCTGGTGCACTTCCTGGATCCGCAGATGTGGGAGGTGTTGCGCAAGCACGCCCTCCCCACAATTGTCTGGGTCCATGGCTCCGAAATCCAGCCATGGTGGCGGCGGGCGCACAACTACCTCAGCGCAGAACAACAGCAACTGGGCACACTTGAAAGCGAGCGGCGCTTGGGTTTCTGGCGCAACCTGTTGAACCCCATGCCGGCCCATTTGCAACTGGTGTTCGTCTCCCATCACTTTGCCGAGGAAGTCATGGAAGACCTGGGTTTTCGCTTACCCAAAAACCAGTACCGGATCATTCACAACCCGATTAATACCCAGTTGTTTTCCTATCAGGAAAAACCGCCTGAACAACGCAAGAAAATCCTCTCGATCCGCCCCTATGTATCGCGCACTTATGCCAATGACCTGAGTGTCAAGGCCATCCAGTTGCTGGCGCAAAAACCCTGGTTCAGTGAACTGCAATTTCGCCTGATCGGGGACGGGCCTTTATTTGAGGAAACGTTGGCCCCCCTGCGCCAATACGCGAATGTGCGGATTGACAAGGGTTACTTGAAGCAATCCGAAATCGCCGAACTACATAAAGACTATGGGGTGTTCCTGTGCCCCAGTCGCATGGACACCCAGGGTGTTTCTCGCGACGAGGCAATGGCCTCGGGCTTAGTACCTATTACTAATCGAGTCGGCGCAATACCGGAGTTTGTCGATGATGAATGTGGTTTTCTCGCGGCCCCAGAGAGCTTCATCGAGCTGAGCGACGCCATTGAAACCCTGTTCCTGAACCCCCGCACGTTCCAGGAAAAGTCCCTGCGCGCCAGACAACGGGTGGTTATGCAAAGCGACACGCTGCAGATATCACAGGCTGAACTCAACCTCATACGAGACTCAAATGACCATCGAGAAAGCGTCGACATTACAGATCACCCTGCTATCGACTCTGGGCTGGTGCATGTCATTGGCTCGTAAATTCATGCGGGTCACTCCGACCGCCACCTTCACCGCCCATACCGCCCACTTCTGCGCGCAAGGCCTATTGATCGTGACCTTCCTGTTGCCGATCAAAATACTCATCCTGTTGGGCTCCGAGTCGATACCCGAGTATTTACCCCCGGCCCTCAAGTCATTCAGCAAGCCCTGGCTGATTATCGGCCTTAGTTTATTGACCGCTCTGTTTTATGGCTTGTACTTACTGTCCGAGCTGATTGCGTCGCGCTATTCCAGAACGGGCGCCTACCAACTGATGAAGCACAACCAAAAGTCCCACAGCTTGAGTCATCAGCGACCGTTGGCGGTACTGGCGTTTTCCAGGTTCACCCGAGGTTTGTCAGCGGCCAGCTTCGTGACAATTACCCTCGGCGCACTCCTTTACATCTACCCCGCGTTACTGACCATCGCCCTTACTTACATTGCGGTCGTCACGACACTGATCATCGTTTTATACAACCGCAAAGACCGCATCCGTTCAATTGTGCAGCGCCACCATCATGCGCTGCTCAATGCCCTGTCCTCCCTGGGTTTCCTGGGAACATTTGCCTTTATGGTCATGGACTTTCTGTACATGACCCCTACCCCCATCTATATCGCCCTTATCTCGTTGATTCTGGTCCGGCAAAGTCTTGCCCGGCTCAAGTCGATGATTGAGGACGCTATTTATCTGAAAAACCATCAGCAGAAAATCAATGCCCTGTTCTTCGCCCATTGATTCTCAACTAGCCGAACAGGAGAGGGTTCCCGTGACTCGTATTGCCATGCTCGTATGGAACGAATTCCGCAATGACGCCCGGGTATTGAAACAAGCCCAGACCCTTCAGTCGGCTGGCTATCTAGTCACGGTATTCGCGCTGCATACCCCCGGCGTGACCCGTAGTAAGGAAACCCTCATGGATGGCACCCGGGTAGTTCGGGTCGCACGACGTCCGTTATGGCGATGGCGCCGTGTCAAAGCGCAACAATCGCCGAGCGCGTCGGCTGCTGGCAACCCAATGACCGTCCTGCGCGTAGTTGCCCGGCTGTGGACCCATATCGGCCTGATAGCGCGCATTGCCGGGCACCGCGCCACGGTGATCCACGCCCATGACGTCAATACCCTGCCCAGCGCCTGGCTCGCCGCCCGGCTCAGTGGCGCCAAGCTGGTGTACGACGCCCATGAGCTCAGCACCAGCCGCGAAGGTTACGGGCGCTACCGCAAGTGGGTAGCGCTGATCGAGCGCACGCTGATGCCCAGGACTGACGGCAACATCACCACCACCGAGACGCGGGCGAAGTTCTTTGCCCGGGCATACGCCATTGCCCGCCCGCAGGTGCTGCAGAATCGCCCCCGGTTCAGCAACAGTCCGCCGACGCAACGGATCCGCAACGAACTGGGGCTGTTGCAGCCCTGGCCGATCATCGTTTATCAGGGAGGATTGCAGCAGGGACGCGGGCTGGAACGGCTATTGCGGGTAGCGGCAAGGGTACCGGATGCCTATTTCGTGCTGATCGGCGGCGGCAAGCTCTGCGTGCCGTTAATGACGTTATGCAATGAACTGGGCCTGGCCGAACGGGTGCATTTTATCCCGGTGGTGCCCCTGGCGGATTTGCCCAGCTACACCGCGTCGGCCGACATTGGTGTGCAACCCATCGAAAACACCTGCCTGAACCACTTCACCACCGACTCCAACAAATTGTTCGAGTACGTGATCGCCGGGCTGCCGGTGATCGCCACGGACTTCCCGGAAATTCGCCGGATTGTCAGAGCCCATGACATCGGGCTGCTGGTACCGGCGGGTGACGACGTGCAACTGCAAACAGCCCTCACCCGCCTGCTGGGTGATCCCGCGTTACGCCGCAGGTATGCCGGCAATACCCTGATTGCCGCCAGATATTTGAACTGGGAACAGCAAGAAGCCGAACTGGTGGGGCTGTACCACCGGTTGGCAGGCAAGGACCAGGGCCATCCATGACCATACGAATTCTGCTACTGAGCTTCTATTACCCGCCTGACCTGGCGGCATTCCGAGTCGAAGCGATGGTTGAGGCCCTGCTGGCGCACCCGGGCGACGAGGTGCAGATCGACTTGCTCACCACTCATCCCAACCGCTATGCCACTTCTTGCACGGTAGACAGCGATGCCCAACAGCGGCCAGGGCTTTGTATTACGCGCATAGCCCTGCCCAAGCACCCCAGGAACTTCCGCGATCAGGCCTGGGGGTTTGTTGCCTATGCCCATGGGGTGCGCAAAGCGATAAAGGGCAAAGAGTACGACTTGATCCTCGCCTCCTCCTCGCGGCTGATGACCGCCGCCCTGGCGGCGTCTATCGCCAGCGCACGCAAGACGCCGCTCTATCTGGATATCCGCGATATTTTCGTCGATGTATTGCCCGACTTGTTCCCCGGCGTTATGGGCAAGTGCCTGGCCCGGCTGTTTTGCGTGGTCGAACGGCTTACGATAAACCAGGCATCGCGGATCAACCTGGTGTCACCGGGGTTTCTCAGTTACTTCGTCGAGCGCTACCCGCATAAGACGTTTTCCACCTTCACCAATGGCATTGACGCCCTCTTCTGCCAGCCAGCACTCCCACAGGACACCCCCTGGGCACCTGCCGATCGCCTGAAAATTGTCTATGCCGGCAATATCGGCGCAGGCCAGGGCCTGGAAAAAATCATCCCGCAGTTGGCTGAACGCTTGGCTGACAGGGCGCGCTTCTTCGTGATCGGCCATGGCGGCACGCTACAAAAGTTGCGGGATGAACTGCAAAGCCGGCAGATCACGAATGTCGAACTGATTGCACCGACACCCCGCGCCCAACTCATCACTCACTATGACCAGGCTGATGTGCTTTTTTTGCACCTCAATACATTCAAGGCGTTCCTCAAGGTCATTCCTTCCAAGTTGTTCGAATACGCCGCCACCGGCAAGCCGATCCTGGCAGGCCTGGAAGGCTACTCAAAACACTTCGCCACCACCCATATCGCCAACGCTTCGGTGTTTGCCCCGGCAGATGTGGAGTCCGCCATCGCCGCACTGGCTCGACTCAAGCTCGAGCCCACCGACCGCTCGGCATTCGTTCGCGATTACGCACGGACCACCATCCACCAGCGCATGGCGATGGACATCCTGGGCACCCGATAGAAACCCGCTGATTATTGCAAAAATAAGTTAAATAAAAGCCCGCCGGGGCCGACAACCTATCAAAGCCTTGCGGATTGATCAATCATGCGTAATAACCAACCCGTTACCCAGCGCGAACGTACCTTCCCCGCTCAACAACGGTTGATCTCCACGACCGATGCCAAAGGCGTGATCACTTACTGCAACGATGCGTTTGTCGAGATCAGTGGGTTTTCCCGGGATGAACTGATGCGCGCCCCGCACAACCTGGTTCGCCACCCGGATGTGCCGGCGGCCGTGTTCGCGCATATGTGGACGACGCTCAAACAAGGCTTGCCATGGATGGGCATCGTTAAAAACCGCTGCAAGACCGGCGATCACTACTGGGTCAACGCCTATGTGACCCCGGTATTCGACGGCGAACAGGTGATCGGCTACGAATCGGTGCGGGTCAAGCCGACCGCCGAGCAGATCCGCCGTGCCGAAGCGCTGTACCAACGAATCAACCAGGGCAAGTCGGCCATCCCGCGCAGCGATAAATGGTTGCCGGTACTGCAGGACTGGCTGCCGTTTATCCTGGTCAGCCAATTGAGCTTCCTGATCGGCGTCTGGTTCGACTCCCACTGGGGGTTTGCCCTGGCCGCCGCCTTGTCGGTGCCCCTGGGTCTGCTCGGCCTGAGCTGGCAGCAGCGCGGCCTCAAGCGCCTGCTGCGCCTGGCCGAACAGACCACCTCCGACCCGCTGATTGCGCAGATGTACACCGACAGCCGTGGCGCGCAGGCGCGACTGGAGATGTCGATCCTCAGCCAGGAAGCCCGCCTGAAGACCTGCCTGACCCGTTTGCAGGACACCGCCGAGCACCTCAACGACCAGGCGCGCCAGTCCAACACCCTGGCCCACAACAGCTCAACCGGCCTGGAACGCCAGCGCGTCGAGACCGAGCAGGTGGCCACCGCCGTCAATCAGATGGCCGCCACCACCCAGGAAGTCGCCAGCCATGTACAGCGCACGGCCGATGCGACCCAGGAAGCCAATCGCCTGACCAGCCGTGGCCGGGACATTGCCGGGGAAACCCGCGAAGCCATCCAGCGCCTGTCGGTGGTGGTTGGAGAGACCGGGACAACCGTGACCCAACTGGCCAAGGACAGCGACGAAATCGGCGGCGTGGTGGATGTGATCAAAGGCATTGCCGACCAGACCAACCTGCTGGCCCTCAACGCCGCCATCGAAGCGGCGCGTGCCGGTGAGATGGGCCGTGGGTTTGCGGTGGTGGCCGATGAAGTGCGGCAGCTGGCGCAACGCACCAGCGAATCCACCGGGCAGATCCATGCCCTGATCGCCAAGCTGCAACAGACCGCCAGCACCGCCGTGCAGACCATGGATGCCGGGCATCGCCAGGCTGAAGAAGGCGTGGCACGGGTGATGGAGGCTGACGCGGCGCTGGTGGGGATCAGTGAGGCGGTGGCCCATATTACCGACATGACCACCCAGATCGCCGCCGCGACCGAGGAACAAAGCTCGGTGGCCGAAGAGATCAGCCGCAATATCAGCACCATTGCGCTGTTGGCGGACCAGACGTCGGAGCAGGCGTTGAACTCGGCGCAGTTGAGTGAAGAGCTGACGCATACGGCGAATACGCAGTATTCGCTGGTGGAGCGGTTTAACCGCTAGGGATTGACTGCCTGATCTAGCGCTATCGCGAGCAAGCTCGCTCCCACACTTTGATTTGTGAATACATTCAAAATGTAGGAGCGAGCTTGCTCGCGATGAGGCCCTAACAGGCGCCGAGAAACCCTGCCACCTTCCCCGCCGCTGCCTCCAAATGCTGCGCATGACTAAACCCCGAAGCCTTCAACGGCTTCAAATCATGATCCCCCGCCACCAGCCACTTCACCTCGATGCTCGGCGACAGCACATACCCCTCCACCGCCGCCCGATTACCCAGCGCATCGCGCTCGCCCTGCACTATCAAGGTCGGGGTCTTCAGCCCGGCCAGATGCTCGACCCGTGGCTTTTCTGGCTTGCCCACCGCATAGAACGGATACCCCAGGCACACCAGTGCATCAGCCGCCAATTCATCGGCCAATAAACTGGCCATCCGCCCGCCCATGGACTTGCCGCCAATAGCCAAAGGCCCAGCGACATGACGTCGCACCTGGGCATATACCTCGCGCCAGCATTCCAGCAGCTTTGGAGCCGGATTCGGTGGGCGCCTGCCCCCGTCCACACGGCGCTGGGCCATGTAGGGAAACTCGAAGCGCAATACGTTCACGCCATGCCCGGCAAGGCGTGCAGCCATGTCGTCCATAAAGCCGGAGTCCATCGGCGCGCCAGCACCGTGGGCCAGGATCAGCGTGGGTGATGGGCCAGCGCCCTCGCGCGTGGCTGCATTCCACAACCAACCGTATTCCCCCACACACTGCGCCCATTGATCCCCGTCAATACTGGCCTTGTGCTCTTTGCCCATGCTTGCCTCGCTTTTTAGTCTGCCTATAACTCCAGCCCAAGTGCTGCATCTGCTTGGGTTGAACCGTGGATGGGGAACCATGAACACTACTTTAAGTACCGCCTATAACTACAAGGTGGTCCGCCAATTCGCCATTATGACGGTGGTGTGGGGCATCGTCGGCATGGGGCTCGGGGTTTTTCTCGCCGCCCAGTTGGTATGGCCCGAACTCAACTTCAACCTGCCTTGGACCAGTTTCGGTCGATTGCGCCCACTGCACACCAACGCGGTGATTTTCGCGTTTGGTGGCTGCGCGCTGTTTGCCAGCTCCTTCTACGCGGTGCAACGCACCTGCCAGACCCAGCTGTTCGCGCCGAAAGTCGCCGCGTTCTGCTTCTGGGGCTGGCAATTGGTGATCCTGCTGGCGGCAATCAGCTTGCCACTGGGCTATACCAGTTCCAAGGAATACGCCGAGCTGGAATGGCCGATCGACATCCTGATCACCATTGTCTGGGTCGCCTATGCCATCGTGTTCTTCGGCACCGTGGCCAAGCGCAACACCAAGCATATCTACGTCGGTAACTGGTTCTTCGGTGCGTTCATCATCACCGTAGCGATCCTGCATATCGTCAACAACCTGGAAATCCCGGTCAGCCTGACCAAGTCCTACTCGCTGTACGGCGGTGCGACGGATGCCATGGTGCAGTGGTGGTACGGCCATAACGCCGTAGGTTTCTTCCTCACCGCAGGCTTCCTGGGGATGATGTACTACTTCGTGCCGAAACAGGCCGAGCGTCCGGTTTACTCCTATCGCTTGTCCATCGTGCACTTCTGGGCACTGATCACCCTGTACATCTGGGCCGGCCCTCACCACTTGCACTACACCGCGCTGCCGGACTGGGCACAGTCCCTGGGCATGGTGATGTCGCTGGTTCTGCTGGCGCCAAGCTGGGGCGGCATGATCAACGGCATGATGACCCTCTCGGGCGCCTGGCATAAGCTGCGCAGCGACCCGATCCTGCGCTTCCTCGTTGTATCGCTGGCGTTCTACGGCATGTCGACCTTTGAAGGTCCGATGATGGCGATCAAGACGGTCAACGCCCTGTCCCACTACACCGACTGGACCATCGGCCACGTACACGCCGGCGCTCTGGGTTGGGTGGCGATGATTTCCATCGGCGCGCTGTACCACATGATCCCGAA
The DNA here is from genome assembly GCF_030687335.1 of Pseudomonas sp. FP818. NCBI lineage: Bacteria > Pseudomonadati > Pseudomonadota > Gammaproteobacteria > Pseudomonadales > Pseudomonadaceae > Pseudomonas > Pseudomonas sp. FP818. The sequence goes on from NZ_CP117427.1 coordinate 4,124,810, forward strand.
AGTCTTCGGTCGCGAGCAGATGTACAGCCTCGGCCTGATCAACGCGCACTTCTGGCTGGCCACTATCGGCACCGTGCTCTACATCGCTTCGATGTGGGTCAACGGCATTGCCCAGGGCCTGATGTGGCGTGCAGTCAACGAAGACGGCACCTTGACCTACTCCTTCGTCGAAACCCTGGTGGCCAGCCACCCAGGCTTCATCGTGCGGTTGGTGGGTGGTGCGATCTTCCTCAGCGGCATGTTCCTGATGGCTTACAACACTTGGCGCACCGTGCGTTCGGCACAACCTGCCGAAGTAGCCGCTGCGGCGCGGATGGCCTGAGGAGTCGATGATGAAACACGAAACGATTGAAAAGAACGTCGGCCTGCTGATGCTGCTGATGGTGCTCGCCGTGAGTATCGGTGGCCTGACGCAGATCGTCCCGCTGTTCTTCCAGGACGTCACCAACAAGCCGGTCGAAGGCATGAAGCCCTACACCGCGCTGCAACTGGAAGGCCGTGACATCTACATCCGCGAAGGCTGCGTACAGTGCCACTCGCAAATGATCCGGCCGTTCCGCGCCGAAACCGAACGCTACGGCCACTACTCGGTCGCCGGCGAAAGCGTGTGGGACCACCCGTTCCTGTGGGGCTCCAAGCGTACCGGTCCGGACCTGGCCCGGGTAGGTGCACGCTACTCCGACGACTGGCACCGCGCGCACTTGTACAACCCGCGCAACGTCGTGCCTGAGTCGAAGATGCCGGCCTATCCATGGCTGGTCACCGCCCAGGTCGACAGCAGCCACACCGAAACCAAGCTCAAGGTCATGCGCACCCTCGGCGTGCCGTACACCGACGCGGACATCACCGCCGCCGTGGACAGCCTCAAGGGCAAGACCGAAATGGACGCTCTGGTCTCCTACCTGCAAGTGCTCGGCACTGCAATCAAGAGCAAGAGGTGAACCATGGGTTTTGAACTGGATACCGGAATGATCCGCGGCCTCGGCACGCTGGTGGTGGCAATTGCCTTCATCGGCCTGTCGCTGTGGGTGTTCAACTCCAAGCGCAACCCGGAGTTCGCCGAGGCCTGCCTGCTGCCATTTGCCGATGAGCCTAAGCCTGACGCCACCGGCACCCCATCCGACGCTCAAGAAGAGCCTGTAACAAGGAGCATTCGGCCATGACTACCTTTTGGAGTACATGGATCTGTGTACTGACCCTCGGCAGCCTGATCGGCCTGACCTGGCTGTTGTTCGGCACCCGCAAGGGCGAGACCAAGGGCAGCGTCGACCAGACCATGGGCCACGCCTTCGACGGGATTGAGGAGTACGACAACCCTCTGCCCCAATGGTGGTTCATGTTGTTCGCCGGCACCCTGGTATTTGCCGTCGGCTACCTGATCCTCTATCCGGGCCTGGGCAACTGGAAAGGTGTCTTGCCGGGCTATGAAGACGGCTGGACCCAGACCAAGGAATGGGACAAGGAAATGGCCAGGGCCGACGCCAAGTTCGGGCCGATCTTCGCCAAATTCGCAGCCATGCCCGTGGAAGAGGTCGCCAAAGACCCACAAGCGCTGAAAATGGGCGGTCGCCTGTTTGCCTCCAACTGCGCGGTGTGCCACGGCTCCGATGCCAAGGGCGCCTATGGCTTCCCGAACCTGGCGGACGACAACTGGCGCTGGGGTGGTTCGGCGGACGCAATCAAGCTGACCATCATGAACGGTCGCCACGCTGCAATGCCGGCCTGGGGTGAAGTGCTGGGCGAAGACGGTGTGAAAAACGTCGCTGCCTATGTACGCCACGACCTGGCCAAGTTGCCGCTGCCGGCTGACAGCAAGGTTGACCTGGTCGCCGGCCAGCAAGCGTTCAGCACCACTTGCGTGGCCTGCCACGGCCCAGAGGGCCACGGTGTAGAAGCCATGGGCGCGCCGAACCTGACGCAACCTGCCGGCTTCATCTACGGCACCAGCCTGGCGCAGTTGCAACAGACCATCCGTCACGGTCGCCAAGGCCAGATGCCGGCGCAGGAAGCACTGCAAGGCAACGACAAGGTCCACCTGCTGGCGGCCTACGTCTACAGCCTGTCGCAAAAAGAGCAGAAGTAAGCTTCACGCTACAAGCTGCAAGAGAAGAGTTCTCAACTCGGCTCTTGCAGCCCTCCCCCCCTTTCCCGCTCCAGACTTGCCACTCACCGCTGCTCCCCTGCGCCCCATTGTCGCACCCTTCTAAAGCACACCTTTCCCCTCCCGCCATTCGGGTCTACGCTTGTTCCGACAGTAGACCGGTGTTGAGCGGTCGCAGACCGACTTGCACGCGATGAGTCTGACATTCAAGCAAGGTGACAGGCGCAAAGGCTGACAGTTACCGGCTGTCACGCCATTGACCATTCGTCACTGCGCCAGCTTGTTTGCCCAGACCTGCGCGCAAGTGCCTGCACCCCTGCAAAATTCCTGTCCAACCCGTCAGCTTTTCATTTTTGATTTTGTCCTTACGCCAAACATGGAAAGGGCGCAGAATCTGGTTTGTAAAGCATTGACGCAGGTCAGCGTTACGTTGCAATGGCACCCCGCTTTCTCCATACTTGCGACCGATTTTTATCCTAATAAAACACCTAAACCGTGGAACCTTAGAATGAGCACAGCAATCAGTCCGACTGCTTATAACTATAAGGTAGTCCGCCAGTTCGCCATCATGACGGTGGTCTGGGGGATCCTTGGCATGGGGCTCGGTGTCTTCATCGCCTCGCAACTGGTCTGGCCGGAGTTGAACTTCGACCTGCCATGGACGACGTTTGGACGCCTACGCCCGCTGCACACCAACCTGGTGATCTTCGCCTTCGGCGGATGTGCACTGTTTGCCACTTCCTACTATGTCGTGCAGCGAACCTGCCAGACGCGACTGATTTCCGACGGTCTCGCCGCCTTCACCTTCTGGGGCTGGCAAGCGGTTATCGTGGGCGCCATCATCACCCTGCCAATGGGCTTCACCACCACCAAGGAATACGCGGAATTGGAATGGCCCCTTGCCATCCTTCTGGCGATCGTCTGGGCGACCTACGGCATCGTGTTCTTTGGCACCATCGTCAAGCGCAAGACCAAGCACATCTACGTTGGCAACTGGTTCTACGGCGCATTCATCGTCGTGACGGCGATGCTGCACATCGTCAACCACGCCTCGTTGCCGGTGAGTTTCTTCAAGTCCTACTCGGCCTACGCCGGTGCGACCGATGCGATGATCCAGTGGTGGTACGGCCACAACGCCGTAGGGTTCTTCCTGACCACGGGCTTTCTGGGGATGATGTACTACTTCGTGCCGAAACAGGCCGAGCGTCCGATCTACTCCTATCGCCTGTCCATCGTGCACTTCTGGGCACTGATCACCCTGTATATCTGGGCCGGCCCGCACCACCTGCACTACACCGCACTGCCGGATTGGGCACAGTCCCTGGGCATGGCCATGTCGATCATCCTGCTGGCTCCGAGCTGGGGCGGCATGATCAACGGCATGATGACCCTGTCGGGCGCCTGGCATAAGCTGCGCACCGACCCGATCCTGCGCTTTCTGGTGGTGTCGCTGGCGTTCTACGGCATGTCGACCTTCGAAGGCCCGATGATGGCCATCAAGACCGTCAACTCGCTGTCTCACTACACCGATTGGACCATCGGCCACGTACACGCCGGCGCTCTCGGCTGGGTAGCGATGATTTCCATCGGCGCGCTATACCACATGATTCCCAAGCTGTATGGCCGGGCGCAGATGCACAGCACCAGCCTGATCAACACCCACTTCTGGCTGGCCACTATCGGCACCGTGCTCTACATCGCCTCGATGTGGGTCAACGGCATCACCCAGGGCCTGATGTGGCGTGCGATCAACGACGACGGCACCCTCACCTATTCCTTCGTCGAAGCGCTGCAAGCCAGCCATCCTGGTTTCATCGTCCGCGCCCTCGGTGGTGCGTTCTTTGCCAGCGGCATGCTGTTCATGGCCTACAACGTATGGCGCACCGTGCGTGCTTCCAACCCTGTAGAGGCTGAAGCCGCCACCAAGATCGCCGTCGTGGGAGCTCACTGATGAAGCACGAAGTAGTCGAGAAGAATATCGGCCTGCTGGCCTTCTTCATGGTCATCGCCGTGAGTATCGGCGGCCTGACCCAGATCGTTCCGCTGTTTTTCCAGGACGTGACCAACAAGCCGGTCGAAGGCATGAAGCCGCGTACCGCCCTTGAACTGGAAGGCCGCGATGTCTACATCGCCAACGGCTGCGTCGGCTGCCACTCGCAGATGATCCGCCCGTTCCGTGCCGAAACCGAACGCTACGGCCACTACTCGGTCGCCGGTGAAAGCGTGTGGGACCACCCGTTCCTGTGGGGTTCCAAGCGTACTGGTCCGGACCTGGCCCGTGTTGGCGGTCGTTACTCCGATGACTGGCAGCGTGCGCACTTGTACAACCCGCGCAACGTAGTGCCCGAATCGAAAATGCCGGCGTACCCGTTCCTCGTGGAAAACAAGCTCGACGGCAAAGACACCGCCAAGAAAATGGAAGTCTTGCGCACCCTCGGCGTGCCCTACACCGACGAAGACATCGCCGGTGCCCAGGCAGCCGTCAAGGGCAAGACCGAAATGGACGCGCTGGTGGCCTACCTGCAAGGCCTGGGCACCATCATCAAAAGCAAACGGTGATCTGAATGGATATCGGGATGATTCGAGGCCTGGGCACCGTTGTCGTGATGGTGGCCTTTATCGGTCTGGCGTTGTGGGTATTCAGCCCCAAGCGCAAGTCAGAGTTTGAAGACGCGACCTTGCTGCCTTTTGCGGATGATCCCGAAGCCATCAAGCACGTCGAGCAAGCTTCTAGGAGTAACAAAGAATGACTACGTTCTGGAGTCTGTACGTCACAGTCCTCAGTCTGGGTACCATTTTTGCCCTGACCTGGCTGCTGCTGTCGACCCGCAAGGGCCAGCGCGCCGAGCAAACGGACGAGACAGTTGGTCACTCGTTCGATGGCATCGAGGAATACGACAACCCACTGCCAAAGTGGTGGTTCATGCTGTTCGTCGGCACCATCGTGTTTGCCCTGGGTTACCTGGTGCTGTACCCGGGCCTGGGCAACTGGAAAGGCCTGCTGCCGGGCTATGCCTACCTCGATAATGACAAGCAAACCCCATTCGCCAACGGCCAGACCGGCTGGACCGGCGTGCACGAGTGGGAAAAGGAAATGGCACGCTCGGACGCCAAGTTTGGGCCGATCTTCGCCAAATTTGCGGCCATGCCCATTGAGGAAGTAGCCAAGGACCCGCAAGCCCTGAAGATGGGGGGCCGCCTGTTCGCCTCCAACTGCTCGGTCTGCCACGGCTCCGACGCCAAGGGTGCCTACGGCTTCCCCAACCTGACCGACGCCGACTGGCGCTGGGGCGGCGAGCCGGAGACCATCAAGGCCAGCATCATGGCCGGCCGCCATGCGGTGATGCCGGGCTGGTCTGAAGTCATCGGCGAACAAGGCGTGGCCGACGTGGCCGGCTTTGTGCTGACCAACCTCGATGGCCGCAAGCTGCCGGAAGGCGCCAAGGCCGACGTGGCCAACGGCGAGAAACTCTTCGCCGCCAACTGCGTGGCCTGCCACGGCCCGGCCGGTAAAGGTACGCCAGCGATGGGCGCACCTGACCTGACCCACCCGGGCGCGTTCATCTACGGTTCCAGCTTCGCCCAACTGCAGCAGACCATCCGTTACGGCCGCCAGGGCCAGATGCCTGCGCAGGAGCAACTGCAAGGTAACGACAAGGTGCACTTGCTGGCGGCGTATGTTTACAGCCTGTCGCACAAAGAGCAGCAAGAGCAGCAAGAACAGAAGTAAGCTGCAAGCCGCAAGAGAAAGCCCCGTATAGCGCATGCTGACGGGGCTTTTTTGTTTCCAGTGAAGCGCATCGACTGCTTGTAGCTTGCAACTGCGCCGTAGTAACGTAACTACATTCCCCCATCCCGCTGGGAGGCGCCCCATGACTATCACGACAATCTCCAGCCGCGAATTCAACCAAGACACAAGCGGTGCCAAAAAAGCCGCGCGCCAAGGACCGGTTTTTATTACCGACCGAGGCAAGCCTGCTCATGTGCTGCTAAGTATTGAGGACTACCAAAAATTGACAGGCATCAACGCCGATATTGTTGACCTGTTGGTGATGCCCGAAGCGGCGGATATCGAGTTTGAAACCGAACGTGCCGTAATTATCCATCGACCCGTGGACCTCTCTTGATGTATCTGCTCGATACCAATGTCATTTCCGAGTTACGCAAACCCCAAGCCGACAAAAATGTGGTGGCGTGGGCCAAAACCGTCGCTGCGCCACGCCTGTATATTTCGGCGATTACCTTGAAGGAACTGGAGACTGGGGTGCTGCGAATGGAACGCCGTGACCCCGCGCAGGGCAAGGTCTTGCGCACCTGGCTCAAACGCCATGTCATGCCGGCCTTCGATGCCAGGATCCTGCCAATTGACGCTGCCGTGGCCTTGCGCTGCGCCAGCCTGCATGTGCCAGATCGCGCTAACGAAGGTGATGCGCTGATCGCCGCAACCGCTCTGGTTCATGGCCTGACCGTGGTCACCCGCAATGTCGCCGACTTCCAAAGCAGCGGCGTGAAACTGATCAACCCGTGGGACCAATGACCTTCGAGCCCTGAAAAACCGTCCATACTCCTCCTGTCAATTGATTCAAGTCACGTACACCATCAATTGATTTCCCCCAACGCGACCAAAGGTCGCACCCGTTCACCCGTACTACAGGCGTATCATTGCGCCACTGCTAGACCCCTATTTTGACCCCGGTTGGCACGTACTGGCCGAGGCAAATCTCCACTGCCGTGGGATGCAATGATGAGCGATCAGATTCCGGTACACGACGTTACCCCGCCTGCCAAAAAAACCAGCAACACTGTCGATCTCTACGCCTCGCGGGAGAAAATCTACACTCGAGCCTTCACCGGGATGTTCCGCAATCTGCGGATGCTCGGCGGTGCCGGCCTGTTCCTGCTGTACTTCGGTACGGTATGGCTGAACTGGGGCGGACACCAGGCCGTCTGGTGGAACCTGCCAGAGCGCAAGTTCTTCATTTTCGGTGCGACATTCTGGCCCCAGGACTTCATCCTGCTGTCGGGCATCCTGATCATCTCGGCGTTCGGCCTGTTCTTTATCACCGTGTACGCCGGGCGTATCTGGTGCGGCTACACCTGCCCGCAAAGCGTGTGGACCTGGATCTACATGTGGTGCGAAAAGGTCACCGAAGGCGACCGCAACCAGCGGATCAAGCTGGACAAGGCGCCGATGAGCGCCAACAAGTTCCTGCGTAAACTCAGCAAGCACACGCTGTGGCTGCTGATCGGTTTTGTCACCGGCATGACCTTTGTCGGCTACTTCTCGCCGATTCGCGAACTGGTCTTCGAGTTCTTCACCGGCCAGGCCGATGGCTGGTCGTACTTCTGGGTTGGCTTCTTCACCCTCGCCACTTACGGCAACGCCGGCTGGCTGCGTGAGCAAGTGTGCATCTACATGTGTCCGTATGCGCGCTTCCAGAGCGTGATGTTCGACAAAGACACCCTGATCGTTTCCTATGACCCGCGTCGCGGCGAAGCCCGAGGCCCGCGCAAGAAAGGCGTGGACTACAAGGCCCTGGGCCTGGGGGATTGCATCGACTGCACCATGTGCGTACAGGTCTGCCCCACCGGGATCGACATCCGTGACGGCCTGCAGATTGAGTGCATTGGCTGCGCGGCCTGTATCGACGCTTGCGACACCATCATGGACAAGATGGACTACCCTCGTGGGTTGATCAGCTACACCACCGAACATAACCTGTCGGGGCAAAAGACCCACAAGTTGCGTCCGCGCCTGATCGGCTATGCGCTGGTGCTGCTGGGCGATGATCACCCTGCTGGCCACGGCGTTCTTCATGCGTTCGCTGGTGGGTTTCGACGTCAGCAAGGACCGCGTGCTGTACCGCGAAAACGCCGAAGGGCGGATCGAGAACGTCTACAGCCTGAAAAATCATGAACAAGGACCAGCGCGATCACACCTACGTGCTGGACGCCAGCGGCCTGCCGGACCTCAAGCTACAAGGCAAGCGCGAAATCAAGGTCGCCGCCGGGGAAATCTTCACCATGCCGGTGGAGCTGTCGAGCGCGCCGGAACAAATGCCATCGAGCACCAACGAGGTGAAATTCATCCTCAAGGATGCTGACGATGACAGCGTCCACGTTGAAGCCAAGAGCCGATTCATCGGCCCACAAATTCGTTAAAAGAGAGCAGAACAATGCCCGTAGCAACTGCCGCAAGCCCCTGGTACAAGCACCTCTGGCCCTGGATCATCATTGCCATCCTGGCCTGCTCGGTGACGTTGACCTTGTCCATGGTGACCATCGCGGTGAACAACCCGGACAACCTGGTCAACGACAACTACTACGAGGCCGGCAAAGGCATCAACCGCTCCCTGGACCGCGAATTGCTGGCCCAGACCCTGCAAATGCGCGCCACCCTGCACCTGGATGAACTGACCGGGGAAGTGGAGCTGTTTCTCACGGGCAACAGCGGGCCGACCACTCTGGAACTGAACCTGATTTCGCCGACCCAGCCGGAGAAAGACCGCAAGGTCGTGCTCACCCGCAGCCAGAGCGAGCCGGGGCGTTATATCGGCCAGGTGACTGACAAGGTCGAAGGCCGCCGCTTCGTCGAACTGCTGGGGGTCGAAGGCGACCGTACCTGGCGTATGTTTGAAGAGGAAGAAGTCAGCCATGGCACCGACTTGAAGTTGGGTGACGAGCCGTTGCAGGGTGCTGAAGACCTGAAGAACTGAAAACCTGCTCTTCGCGCATCGCGGACAAGCCTGCTCCTACAGATGGAGCAGGCTTGCCCGCGATGAGGCCCTCCCTGCCCACACAGATCCAAAGCCATGACCACCCCAACCCCCTGCTACCACTGCGCCCTCCCCGTCCCGCCCGGCAGCCGCTTCACCGCGGTGATCCTCGGCGAGCCCCGCGAGCTCTGCTGCCCGGGTTGCCAGGCGGTGGCCGAGGCAATTGTCGCGGGCGGGCTGGAAAGCTACTACCAGCACCGCAGTGAAGCCTCGGCCAACCCCGAAGCCTTGCCGGTGCAACTGGTCGACGAATTGGCGCTGTACGACCGCGCCGATGTGCAAAAGCCCTTCGTGCGCCACGACGGCGACCTGGCCGAAGCCACCCTGTTGATGGAAGGCATCAGTTGCGCCGCCTGTGGCTGGCTGATCGAAAAACACCTGCGCAGCCTGCCGGCCGTGGCCGAGGCGCGGCTGAACCTGTCCAACCATCGCCTGCATGTGCGCTGGGCCGACGCGCAATTGCCGTTGAGCCAGGTGCTCAGCGAGCTGCGCCAGATTGGCTACGCCGCTCACCCGTATCAGGCCGACCGCGCCGCCGAACAACTGGCCAGCGAAAACCGCCTGGCCCTGCGCCAACTCGGGGTCGCCGGCTTGCTGTGGTTCCAGGCGATGATGGCGACCATGGCCACCTGGCCGGAATTCAATATCGACCTGAGCCCCGAGCTGCACGTGATCCTGCGCTGGGTCGCGCTGTTTCTGACCACCCCCATTGTGTTCTACAGCTGCGCACCGTTTTTCAAGGGCGCCATGCGCGACCTGCGCACCCGCCACCTGACCATGGATGTCTCGGTGTCATTGGCCATTGGCGGCGCTTACCTGGCGGGCATCTGGACCGCCATCACGGGGGTGGGCGAGTTGTATTTCGATGCCGTAGGCATGTTCGCCCTGTTCCTGCTGGCCGGGCGCTACCTGGAGCGCCGCGCCCGAGAACGCACCGCCGCCGCCACTGCCCAACTGGTCAACCTGCTGCCGGCCTCGTGCCTGCGCCTCAAAGGCGATGGCCAGAGCGAACGCATCCTGCTCACCGAATTGGCCCTGGGCGACCGGGTGCTGGTGCATCCGGGTGCGATCCTGCCGGCTGACGGGGTGATCCTGGAGGGCCAGTCGAGCATTGATGAATCCCTGCTCACCGGCGAATACCTGCCACAACCGCGACAAGCCGGCGATAGCGTCACCGCCGGCACTCTCAACGTCGAAGGCGCGCTGACCGTGGAAGTGCGCGCCCTGGGCCATGACACCCGCTTGTCGGCCATCGTGCGCCTGCTGGAGCGGGCCCAGGCCGAAAAGCCACGCCTGGCCGAGATCGCCGACCGCGCCGCGCAATGGTTCCTGCTTTGCTCGCTGATCGCCGCCGCCGTGATTGGCCTGCTGTGGTGGGAACTGGACCCCTCGCGGGCGTTCTGGATTGTCCTGGCAATGCTGGTGGCGACTTGCCCATGCGCCTTGTCCCTGGCAACCCCCACCGCCTTGACTGCCGCCACCGGCACCCTGCACAAACTCGGCCTGTTGCTGACCCGAGGCCATGTGCTGGAAGGCTTGAACCAGATCGACACAGTGATTTTCGACAAGACCGGCACCCTCACCGAGGGCCGCCTGGCCCTGCGCGCCATCCGGCCACTGGGCAGCATAAGCAGCGACTTGGCCCTGGCCCTGGCCGCCGCCCTCGAAAACCGCTCCGAACACCCGATTGCCCGGGCCTTCGGCCGCGCCCCGCTGGCGGCTGATGAAGTGCTCAGCACCCCCGGCCTGGGGCTCGAAGGTCGGGTCGGTGAACGCCTGCTGCGGATCGGCCAGCCCGGTTTCGTCTGTGAATTAAGCGGCTGCGCGATACCCGATTCGCCGCAAGACGCTGGCCAATGGCTGCTGCTGGGCGATACTGGCGGCGCCCTGGCCTGGTTTGTCCTGGATGATCGCCTGCGCAGCGATGCGCCGGCACTGCTGGCCGCGTGCAAGGCGCGGGGCTGGCGCACCTTGCTGCTATCGGGCGACAGCTCGCCGATGGTCGCCAGCGTCGCCGCCGAATTGGGGATTGATGAAGCCCGTGGCGGCCTGCGCCCGGATGACAAGCTGCAAGTGCTGCAACAGTTGCACAAGGAAGGCCGCAAGGTGTTGATGCTCGGTGACGGCGTGAATGACGTGCCGGTATTGGCCGCGGCGGATATCAGCGTGGCCATGGGCTCGGCCACTGACCTGGCAAAAACCAGCGCCGACGCGGTGCTGCTGTCCAACCGCCTGGATGCCCTGGTGCAAGCGTTCAGCCTGGCGCGGCGTACGCGCCGGGTAATCATTGAAAACCTGCTGTGGGCCGGGCTGTACAATGGCCTGATGTTGCCGTTCGCCGCCCTCGGTTGGATCACGCCGATCTGGGCCGCGATCGGCATGTCCCTCAGTTCGTTGACCGTGGTGCTCAACGCCCTGCGCCTGACGCGCCTGCCGCGCGCCAGTGCCGCGAGCACCACCCCACAGCCCCGTCCGCTGCCGGCTTGAGCCGCGCGGGCATGGAGTAGCGATGCCAGCTCTTTACGTAATGATTCCTGCGGCGCTGCTGATCGTCGCCATCGCCATCTACATCTTCTTCTGGGCGGTGGACAGCGGCCAGTATGACGACCTCGACGGGCCGGCCCACAGCGTGCTGTTCGACGACCAGGATCCCAAGCACCTGGCCGCTGTCGACGAGGCCAGCAGCCACCCGCAGCCACCGGCCAAGCCTGACGAGCCGGTGCCGCCCCATGCTTGACCTCGCGCCGCTGCTGGTTTCCGCGCTGATCCTCGGCCTGCTGGGCGGCGGCCATTGCCTGGGGATGTGCGGTGGCCTGATGGGCGCATTGACCCTGGCCATCCCCCCGGAACAGCGCAGCCGGCGGTTTCGCCTGCTGCTGGCGTACAACCTGGGACGCATCCTCAGCTATGCCGCCGCCGGCGTATTGATCGGCCTGGCCGGCTGGGCCGTGGCCAACAGCCCGGCGGCGATGTTCATGCGCATCCTGGCCGGCCTGCTACTGATCAGCATGGGCTTGTACCTGGCCGGCTGGTGGAGCGGCCTGACCCGTATCGAAAGCCTCGGGCGCGGCCTGTGGCGGCATATCCAGCCGTTTGCCAACCGTTTGCTACCGGTGTCCAGCCTGCCCCGCGCCCTGCTGCTGGGCGCGCTGTGGGGCTGGTTGCCGTGCGGCCTGGTCTACAGCACCTTGTTGTGGGCGGCCAGCCAGGGCAACGCCGTGGACAGCGGGTTGCTGATGCTCGCTTTTGGCCTCGGCACCTGGCCGGTACTGCTCGCCACCGGGCTGGCGGCGGAGCGCGTCACCGCGCTGTTACGCAAGCGCAGTGTGCGCATGGCCGGCGGCCTGCTGGTGATTGTGTTCGGTATCTGGACCCTACCCGGGCCCCATCAGCACTGGCTGATGGGCCACTAAAAGGCCATGTGGCATAGCGCCGCTCCCCGTTGATACAAATCAAGATGACCGCCCAGCCATGCCCCTAGACTCGGCCCACTAGCCAATCCGGGGAACGCCCGCATGCTCGACGCCATTCGTTGGGACACTGATCTGATTCATCGCTACGACCTGGCAGGACCGCGCTACACCTCCTACCCCACCGCCGTACAATTCACCAGCCAGGTCGGCACCTTTGACCTGCTGCACGCCCTGCGCGACAGCCGCAAGGCCGTGCGCCCGCTGTCGCTGTATGTGCACGTGCCGTTCTGCGCGAACATCTGCTACTACTGCGCCTGCAACAAAGTCATTACCAAGGACCGTGGTCGCGCCCAGGCCTACCTGCAGCGCCTGGAGCAAGAGATTCAACTGGTGGCCTGCCACCTGGACCCCCACCAACAGGTGCAACAGCTGCATTTTGGCGGCGGCACCCCGACCTTTCTCAGCCACGACGAATTGCGCCAACTGATGGCGCAACTGCGCCAACACTTCAACCTGCTGGATGACGATTCCGGCGACTACGGCATTGAGATCGACCCACGGGAAGCCGACTGGGCCACCATGGGCCTGTTGCGTGAACTGGGCTTTAACCGTGTGAGCATCGGCGTGCAGGACCTGGACCCCGAGGTGCAACGGGCGGTCAATCGCCTGCAAAGCCTGGAAGAGACCCGCGCGGTGATTGACGCCGCGCGCACCCTGCAGTTTCGCTCGATCAACATTGACCTGATCTACGGCCTGCCCAAGCAGACCCCCGAGCATTTCGCCCACACGGTGGCCGAAGTCATCAGCCTGCAACCCGACCGCCTGTCCGTATTCAACTATGCCCACCTGCCGGAACGCTTCCTGCCCCAGCGACGGATCAACAGCGAAGACCTGCCGGCTCCCGCCGTCAAGTTGCAGATGCTGCAGGAAACCATCGAGCAGCTGACAGCCGCCGGCTACACCTACATCGGCATGGACCACTTCGCCCTGCCCGACGACGAACTGGCCATCGCCCAGGAAGAGGGCACCCTGCAACGCAATTTCCAGGGCTACACCACCCACGGTCATTGCGATTTGATCGGGCTCGGCGTTTCGGCCATCAGTCAGATTGGTGACTTGTACTGCCAGAACAGCAGCGACCTGAGTCATTACCAGAATGCCCTGGCCGGCGCGCAACTGGCCACCAGTCGCGGCCTGCTGTGCAAGGCGGACGATCGTTTACGAGGGGCGGTGATCCAACAGCTGATCTGTCACTTCAGCCTGGACTTCGACAGCATCGAGCAGGCCTTCACCGTGGATTTTCGCGGTTATTTCGCCGAGCTCTGGCCGCAACTCGAAGTAATGGCCGGAGACGGCCTGATCGAACTCAACGCCAAGGGAATCCGGGTGCTGCCAGCCGGGCGCCTGTTGGTGCGCTCGGTGTGCATGGTGTTCGATGCCTATCTGGAGCAACAGAATAGGCAGCGCTTTTCACGGGTGATCTGAGCCGGGTTACTTGGCCATCAACGAGGCGGCCTTCACCGCGTCTTCGGCGCTCAGGTTCTTCATCGCTTCGCTCAACGACGCATAGGCGCCGGTCAGCGAGGCTTGCAAGCCGCCCAGCGCCGATTGCACGCCGCTCAGTTTCGCCAGGACCTGCTCCGGGCTGAGGCGCTTGTCGGACATGATCGCCGACATCTCTGCCATCTTTTCCGCGATCTGCTGCTTCAACTGGCGAATCATTTTCAGCAGTTTCTGCACGTTCTCGTCCAGCCCGCTTTCTTCGATATCATCGTTGGCCGTCTTCTCGGCGCTGGCAGCCTTCAGCGACGCACCGGAAAAGGTCACGCTCACGCCTTCGGCAGGCTGGGTTTCACCCAGCGCCGTTGATTCGGTACCGGCGCCCACGGTGCTGGTTTTTTTCGGTTCAAGCAGCGTCGGCACAGTGGTGCGGGACGGAAGATTGCCGTCGATGGAAAGCATATCGTGAGCCTCCAAGCTCTTGGTCGTTAGCAGTTCATCGGCCACCGGGTAAAAATCTTTATATCTCTGCCGGTTTTTTGTACAGGCTGGCTTGATAGTCCCTCAGTGCGGTACCCTTACGTCTTATGTGTGTTTTCCCACAAGGATTTAAGAAATGTCCGAGCCAGTTAAACTGCGCGCTCATAGCCAGGCTCACTGCAAGGATTGCAGCCTGGCTCCCCTCTGCTTGCCACTTTCGCTGAATCTGGAAGACATGGATGCGCTGGACGAAATCGTTAAACGTGGTCGCCCACTGAAGAAAGGCGAGTTTCTGTTTCGCCAGGGCGACAAGTTCGATTCCGTCTATGCAGTACGCTCGGGCGCCTTGAAGACGTTCAGCCTGAGCGATAGTGGCGAAGAGCAAATCACCGGTTTCCACCTGCCCAGCGAGCTGGTCGGCCTATCGGGCATGGACACCGAGATCCACCCGGTGTCGGCCCAGGCCCTGGAAACCACGTCGGTGTGCGAGATTCCCTTCGAACGCCTGGATGAACTGGCCCTGCAATTGCCGCAGTTGCGCCGCCAGTTGATGCGAGTGATGAGCCGGGAAATCCGGGACGACCAGCAAATGATGCTGTTGCTGTCGAAGAAAACCGCCGACGAACGGATTGCCACCTTCCTGGTCAACCTGTCGGCGCGCTTCCGCGCCCGTGGTTTCTCGGCCAATCAGTTCCGCCTGAGCATGTCGCGCAACGAAATCGGCAATTACCTGGGCCTGGCGGTAGAAACCGTGTCCCGGGTGTTCACGCGCTTCCAGCAGAACGAACTGATTGCCGCCGAGGGCAAGGAAGTGCACATCCTCGACCCGATCCAGCTCTGCGCGCTGGCCGGCGGCTCCCTCGACGGCTGATCGGCGCACGAGGGGCGCGACACTTGTGGCCAAGCCAACCGGCGAGGCCGCAGGTATACTGCTGGGTCTTTGCGCCCAGGACTCCCGACGATGACTTTCGACGCCTTCGACATCAAATCCCTGATTCGCCCCGTCATCGACTTCCCCAAGCCTGGGGTGATCTTTCGTGATATCACGCCGCTGTTCCAGTCGCCCAAGGCCATGCGCCTGGTGGCCGACACCTTTATCCACCGCTACGTCGAAGCCGAGTTCAGCCATATCGGCGCGATGGACGCCCGGGGCTTTTTGATCGGTTCGGTGATTGCCTACCAACTGAACAAGCCGCTGATCCTCTTCCGCAAGCAAGGCAAGCTGCCAGCGGACGTGCTGTCCGAGGGCTATCAGACCGAATACGGCGAAGCCTTCCTCGAAGTGCACGCCGACAGCCTGTGTGAAGGGGATTCGGTGTTGATGTTCGATGACTTGATCGCCACCGGTGGCACCTTGATTGCTGCAGCGAACCTGACGCGGCGCATGGGCGCGCGGATTTTTGAGGCGGCGGCGATTATTGACCTGCCGGAGTTGGGCGGCTCGCAGCGTCTGGAGGATATGGGGATCCCTACGTTCTGTTTGACGCAGTTTGGGTTGACTGAGCGGTAATTTGCGCGGGTCTTGTGGGCTTCATCGCGGGCAAGCCCACATTTTGATTTGCGAACCCATTCAAAGGTGGGAGCCCCCTCAATCACAAGCCCATCTGCTTACTGATGATTTCATTCATCACCTCCCGGGTCCCGCCGCCAATCGACAAAATCCGATTGTCGCGGTATAGCCGCTCCACCAGGCTGCCGCGCATATAGCCCAGGCCACCCAGGATCTGCACCGCGTCATACGTCACGCGGTCGGCGGTGTCGGTGGCCAGGTTCTTGGCCATGGAGATCTCCTTGATCACGCTCTTGCCCGCCGCCATCTTCGCCGCCTGGCGGTAAGTGAACTCACGGGAAACCTCGACCGCCGTGGCCATCTCCGCCAGGCGGTGCTTGAGCACCTGGAACTTGCCAATCGGCTTGCCAAAGGCCTGCCGCTGCGCAGCCCATTTCAGGCTCTCTTCCAGGGCCATCTGCGCGGTCATATTGGCCATTAATGCCAGGGCCAGGCGCTCGCTCTGGAAGTTGCCCATGATGCAGGCAAAGCCCATGTTTTCGCCGCCGATCAGATTACCCACCGGCACCTGGCAATCATCGAAGAACAGCTCGGCAGTGTCCGACGCCCACCAGCCCATCTTCTTCAGCGGCTGGCCGACGGTGAAGCCAGGCGTGTCTTTCTCGATCAATAACAGGCTGATGCCGGCAAAGCCAGGCCCGCCGGTACGCACGGCGACGGTGTAGTAGTCGGCGCGTGCGCCACTGGTGATAAAAGTCTTGCTGCCACTGACCCGATAACAATCGCCATCGCGCACCGCACGGGTTTGCAGGCTGGCCACGTCGGAGCCGCCACCGGGCTCGGTGACGGCCAGGGCCATGATCTTCTCACCGGACAGCACCTGCGGGGCCACGCGCTCGCGCACTGCGGGGCGCGCCCATTTGACGACGGGCGGCAGGCCGATATCCAGCGAGCCCAGCCCCGCCACTACACCACCGGAGCCACAACGCATCAGCTCTTCGCTGGCGGCGACCTTGGCGAACAGGTCGCCCTCATGGCTGCCGCCCAGGGCTTCAGGGTAGCCAATGCCGAGAATCCCCGCCGCGCCGGCCTTGAGGTACAGCTCGCGGGGGAAGTGTTCGGCCTCCTCCCATTGCTCGATGCCCGGCAGAATCTCGCGCTCGACAAAACGGCGCACGCTGTCGCGGACCAATTGGTGACTGGGGTCGAAATATTCCTGGTAGGCAGACATCGGCAAGCTCCATGCAGAGATGGAGCGAACTTACCAAGCGCTTGCTTGGTTATCAAGCCGAACGCAGAACCCATGTAGGAGCGGGCTTGCCTGCGATGCAGGCACTGCGGTGTATCAGGAGGACCGAGGCGATGCCATCGCAGGCAAGCCAGCTCCCACACAAGCCAGCGTGCCAGAGGATATTGGGCTTAGAGCGCGATAGGTTTACGCCCGGCAAACGAGTGCGCCAGGGTGCCGCCGTCCACCAGTTCCAGCTCGCCACCCAACGGCACGCCATGGGCGATGCGCGAGGTGATCAAGCCTTTGTTGGTCAGCAGTTGGGCGATGTAATGCGCCGTGGCTTCCCCTTCCACCGTCGGGTTGGTGGCCAGAATCACCTCGGTAAAGGTGCCCTGCCCTTCAATGCGCGCCACCAACTGCGGGATACCAATGGCCTCCGGCCCCAGGCCGTCGAGCGGCGACAGGTGGCCCTTGAGCACGAAGTAGCGCCCGCGATAGCCGGTCTGCTCCACCGCGTAGACGTCCATCGGCCCTTCGACCACGCACAGCAGCGTATCGTCGCGACGGGGGTCGGCGCATTGCGGGCACAGTTCTTCTTCGGTGAGGGTGCGGCACTGGCGGCAATGGCCCACACCGTCCATGGCCTGGCTCAAGGCCTGGGCCAGTCGCGAGCCACCGCTGCGGTCACGCTCCAGCAGTTGCAGCGCCATGCGCTGGGCGGTTTTCTGGCCCACGCCCGGCAAGGTGCGCAGGGCGTCGATCAGTTGACGAATCAGAGGGCTGAAGCTCATGGGGCAAAGGTCCGACAAAACAACGAGACGCGGTTTATACCCGCGCCTCGGATAAGCGTCAAATACGCACGACCAACTTGCCGAAGTTGCGCCCTTCCAACAGGCCGATAAAGGCCTCGGGAGCCTGCTCCAGACCATCGACCACGTCTTCGCGGAACTTGACCTTGCCGTCCCGCACCCAGGGCGCCATGGCGCTGATAAATTCCGGGTGGCGGTCGCCATAGTCGTCGAACACGATAAACCCCTGGATACGCACGCGCTTGGTCAACAGGGTGCGTTGCAGCGCTGGCAGGCGATCAGGGCCGGTGGGCGCCTCATGGGCGTTGTAGCCGGCAATCAGGCCACACAGGGGGATCCGTGCCTTGGGATTGAGCAAGGGCAGCACAGCGTCGAAGACCTTGCCGCCGACGTTTTCATAATAGATATCCACCCCTTTGTCGCAGGCCTGGGCCAGCTCTTCGGCAAAGTCCGCGCTCTTGTGGTCGATGCACGCGTCAAACCCCAGCTCCTCCACCACATAACGGCACTTGTCCGCACCGCCGGCCACGCCGACCACCCGCAGGCCCTTGAGCTTGGCCACCTGGCCGACCACCGAGCCCACCGCACCGGAGGCCGCCGCCACCACCAGGGTTTCCCCGGCCTTGGGTTGGCCGATATCCATCAGGCCCATGTAGGCCGTCATGCCGGGCATGCCCAGCACACCCAGGGCCATGGACGGGCTCGGCAGGCCCTTGGGCACCGGCATCAGGTTGCGTCCGTCGCTGATGCTATGGCTTTGCCAGCCGGTGGCGCCGACCACCAGGTCGCCCACCTCGAACTTGGGGTTGCGCGACTGCTCGATGCGGCTCACAGCACCGCCAGTCATCACCTCGCCGATTTCTACCGGCGCGGCGTAGGACGGCGCGTCACTCATGCGCCCACGCATGTAGGGGTCAAGGGACAGGAACAGGGTCTTGAGCAGAACCTGGCCGTCTGCGAGGTCTGGCAGCGCTACGCGCTCCAGGCGGAAGTTTTCCGGCACGGGCGCACCCTGCGGGCGGGATACCAGGACGATGCGCTGGTTAAGGGTCATGGCTTCGGTCATCAGCGGGGCTCCTTTATATCGGTGATTGAATTCAGCGGTATAGAGTGCAGACAGCCATTGCAAGGCTGACGTTCGATTGTGCCCGACACAAACAAAAATGCCAGGCACGATGCCTGGCATTTTTGCAGTCGCGCGAGTCGATCAGAACGGCAGCTTCATGCCCGGCGGCAGTTGCATGCCCGCGGTCACGCCGGACATTTTGTCCTGGCTGTTGGCTTCGATCTTGCGCACGGCGTCGTTGACGGCCGCAGCGAACAAGGCTTCGAGCATTTCCAGGTCGTCTTCGCCAATGCCCGGCAATACGCTTGGGTCGATGCTCACACGCTTGATGTCGTGACGACCGGTCATCACCACGCTGACCATATCGCCACCGGCTTTACCGGTGACTTCGGCGTTGGCCAGTTCTTCCTGCATCTTGGCCATTTTTTCCTGCATCTGCTGCGCCTGCTTCATCAGGCCGGCCATGCCACCTTTCATCATGGGAATCACCTCAAAAGTACGTGGATCAATACGGCGCCGAGCCTCAAGGCACGGCGCCTGCAATTATCAGCCCGCTGCAGCCTGGGCTTCGACAGGTTCAATAGTATCGTGTCGCACCACCGCGCCAAACTGCTCCATCATCTGCTGGATCAGCGGATCGGCCTGGATCGACTCCTCGGCCTCGCGCTGGCGGTTGAGCCGGCGACGGGTGGCGGCCTGGGCCGGGGTTTCCTGCTCGGGCTTGATCAGCTCGATGGTCACCGTCAGGGTGCGTTCGTGGAACTGATTCAGGGCGTCGTTGAGGCGGCGCTGCTGGGTCGCGTTGAACAGGGCACTGTGGGCCGGGTCCAGGTGCAACAGCCAGTGATCGCCATCGACGGCAATCAGCGTGCAGTTGGCGGCGATGCTCCCGGTCATGCCGGAGATCGGCAATTTCGGGAACAGCTCCAGCCATTGCAGGGCGAGGCCGGTGGCCGGCATCGCGGCAGGTTCTGCCTCGGGCTCCGGCGCGGGCTCGGCGGTGTGTTCGCTGGCCAGGTCGTCCAGGTAGCTGTAGGCCGAATCCATGTCCGGCTCGATGTAATCTTCGTCCAGCGGCGGTTCGTCATCCAGGTCGATGCCGGGGGTAGCGGCGTCCACTTCGGCGATGGTCGGCTCGGGCACGGGGGCGGCGACCCATTCCGGCGCGTCCGGCACTGCGCTGTCGGGGGTCGGCGTGGGCATGGGCGTGAGCTCGGGCTGCTCGCTGGTGGTTTCCAGCACGGCCTCGACTGCAGGCTCCTGCTCGGCCACGGCCTCTACCGGGTCGTTCCAGGGCAGATCGACCACAGGCGCGGGCTCAGGCTCGGCAACCGGCTCCGGCACCGCTACAGGCGCCACCGGCTCAACCGCGACCGGGGCGGCAGTGACTGCCACAGGTTCCGGCGCGATCACTGGCGCGACGACCGCCGCGCCAGCCACTGGTTTGGCGGAATCAACTGTGGCCTGGCTGATCCCCACTGGCTTTAGCGGCTGTCTCGGCGCATCGGCGGTGTCCGCCGGGCGGAACGCCAGCATGCGCAGCATGACCATTTCAAAGCCGCCGCGCGGGTCCGGGGCCAAGGGCAGGTCTCGGCGCCCGATCAGGCCCATCTGGTAGTAGAACTGCACATCTTCGGCCGGCAACGCCTGGGCCAGGGCCAACACGCGGTCGCGGTCGCCGTGGCCGTTATCGACCCCTTCAGGCAGCGCCTGGGCGATAGCGACGCGGTGCAGCACGTTGAGAATTTCCGAGAGCACGCCATTCCAGTCCGGGCCTTGCTCCGACAAATGGCGCACGGCTTCGAGCAGCGCCTTGGCATCGCCTTCGATCAACGCATGCAGTACGTCAAACACTTGCCCGTGATCGAGGGTGCCGAGCATGGCGCGCACATCAGCGGCCATCACTTTGCCTTCACCGAAGGCAATGGCCTGGTCGGTCAGGCTCATGGCGTCGCGCATCGAACCATCGGCGGCGCGGCCCAGCAGCCACAGCGCGTCGTCTTCGAACGGCACGTTCTCCACCCCCAGCACGTGGGTCAAATGCTCGACCACCCGCTCGGGGGTCATGTTCTTCAGGGAGAACTGCAGGCACCGCGACAAAATCGTTGCAGGAAGTTTCTGCGGGTCGGTGGTGGCCAGGATGAATTTAACGTAGGGCGGCGGCTCCTCCAGGGTTTTCAACAGGGCGTTGAAGGAGTGGCTGGAAAGCATGTGCACTTCGTCGATCAGGTAGACCTTGAAGCGGCCACGGCTGGGGGCGTACTGCACGTTGTCGAGCAGTTCGCGGGTGTCCTCGACCTTGGTGCGGCTCGCGGCGTCGATCTCGATCAGGTCGACAAAGCGCCCCTCGTCGATCTCCCGGCACACCGAGCAGGTGCCGCAGGGGGTGGAGGTGATGCCTGTCTCACAGTTCAGGCACTTGGCAATGATCCGCGCAATGGTGGTCTTGCCCACCCCGCGAGTGCCGGTGAACAGGTAGGCGTGGTGCAGCCGCTGGCTGTCCAAGGCATTGATCAGAGCCTTGAGCACATGGGTCTGGCCGACCATTTCGCGGAACGAGCGCGGACGCCATTTACGTGCAAGAACCTGATAACTCATCGAAAACCGTCGCAACTGGGAAGCGGAAGCCGGTAATGCTAGCGGAGCAGGGGCGAAATTGCATCCGGCACGCTCGCCTAATCTGACTAAGCTGGTAGTGGCCTCCCCTCCCAAGGGCTGATCTCGGAGAGTTTATGCGCGTAGTCCTGGGCGCTTTATGGATGATCACCACACTGAGCCTGGCGGCACCCGCCCCGTTGCGCTTCGCCATTTCCGACAGCTGGGCCATGCCCCTGGTGCAGATCGAGGCCGGCCAGCCGACCCAGGGCATTTTGTATGACCTGATGTTAAGCCTGGCCACCCAGGTTGGCCATCCGGGCGCAGTTCCAGGTATTGGCCCGAGCCCGCATCGCCCCAGCCATGGAGCATGGCGAAATTGATGTGCGCTGCTACGTCGCACAGGCGTGGCTGAGCAACCTGTCCGGCGATTATGTCTGGAGCATCCCCTTGCTGGTGCAGCGTAATGTGCTGGTCAGCGTCCACGCCCCGCCGTTGTCGGTGAATGTGGCGAAGCTGGCTGCGCAGAATATCGGCACCGTGCTCAACTACAGCTACCCGTCTCGAGCCGCTGTTCGCCAACGGCCAGCTGCAGCGCGACGACGCCCGCAGCGAAGAGCAAGTGCTGCACAAGCTGGTGGCGGGACGCTTCAGGTATGCCGTCACCAACGAATGGGCCCTGGAGCGCTTCAATCAGCGGCTACCCGTGGACCGCAGGCTGCACGTAGTGGCCGTGATCGAGGAGCAGAGCCTGGGCTGCTACGTGCGTAACGACCCAGCCCTGCCCGTGCAGCACATTTTGCGCACATTGCTGCGCATGAAGATGTCGGGGGAGATTGACGGCATCATCAGGCTCTACACCGGTGACCGCGAGCGCCCGCCTCAATCGTCGCCCGCACCATAGTTGAGCAGGTCAAACCCGGCGGCCCAGGCCGGCACCTCGTCAGCCGGCATGGGCTGGGCGAAGTAATAACCCTGGGCCACTTCGCAGCCCATGCGCAGCAGCAACTGGCCATGTTCAAGAGTTTCCAGGCCCTCGGCGATCACTTCGCGGCCAAATGCCCGGGCCAGGCCGATCACCGCCTGGGTCAAAGGCCAGGTCGTCCTTGTCGTGCAGGATGTCACGCACAAACGACTTGTCGATCTTGATGGTCTGGGTCGGCAGGCGCTTGAGGTAGCTGAGGGAGGAATAGCCGGTGCCGAAATCATCCAGGGAAAACCGCACCCCCAGCGCCTGGCACGCCGCCAGGTGCTCGGTGACCCGTTGGATATGGTCGATGGCCACCGATTCGGCAATTTCCAGATCAAGCATGTGTGGCGCGACATCGGGATGCTGGGCCAGCAGTTGCTGCAGGCGCTCGACAAAATCCGCACGCTGGAAATGCCGGGCCGCGATGTTCACGCTGACCGGCCAGCAGTGCCCAGCCTCCTGCCACTGACGCATCTGCGCCAGCACACCTGATCCATCACCCACTCGCCGACATCCACGATCAGGTCGGTCTGCTCGATCAACGACAGGAAATCCTTGGGCGCCACCAACCCGCGCATCGGATGCTGCCAGCGCAGCAACGCTTCAAACCCCACCACCTGGCCGTGGCGCAGGTTGATCTTGGGGTGGAAGTGCAGGCACAACTCCCCCGCCGCCAGGGCCTGGCGAATCTGCTGGACCGTCTGGTGGGTGGCCTTGACCTCCTGCTCCAGGGACACGTCAAACAGCTGGTAGCGGTTGCGCCCACTTTGCTTGGCCACATACATGGCCTGGTCGGCATGGCGCAGCAACGTATCGGCGTCCTCATCGTCCAGGGGGAACAAGGTCACACCCGATACTGGCAAACACGTTGATCTGCGCGCCCTGGATCGAATACGGCTCGGAGATGGCCGTGAGGATCCGCCGCAGCGCGCCGTTAAGCTCATCGGCATCGCGCACGTAGCGCAGGATCAGTACAAACTCGTCACCGGCCAGCCTGGCGACCACATCTTCGCCACGAATAATCTCACGCAGACGGCGCGCAACCTCCACCAGCAACAAGTCGCCACTGGCATGCCCATAGCCGTCGTTGACGGCCTTGAAGCCATCCAGGTCGAGCATGCACACCGCCAGGGGGATTTGCTCGTTGCGGGAAAACTCCAGGGACTGCACGAGCAATTCGGAGAGGTAAGCGCGATTGGGCAGCCCGGTCAGCACATCGTGACCGACCCGCCATTGCAGGGTCTGCAGCAACTGACGCTTTTCGCTGACGTCAAAACGAATCGACACGTACTTCTGCACCTTCCCGGTACGCTGATCGACCAGCGGCACCATGGTGCTATCGACCCAGTACAACGAGCCATCCTTGGCGCGGTTACAGATTTCCCCGCGCCAGACCCGGCCTTCAGTGATGGTGCGCCACATGCCCTGGAAAAACCCGGCAGGGTGCAATCCGGAGCTGAGGATCCGGTGGTTACGCCCCAGCAACTCGTCGCGGCTGTAGCCGGACATGTCGCAGAATTGGTCGTTGACGTAGGTGATGCGGCCGGTGAGGTCTGTCTCGGAGAAAATGGCGGCGGCATCCACGGCCCTGCGGTATTTCTCATCCATGAATGTGGCTCTAGGTGGCTAGCGGTTGAACCGCTCGACCAGGGCACGCAACCCGGAAGAGATGCTTTCAAGTTCCCGGCCCCGGGTGACTGCAGCGTTGGCGTTGCCCGCTGTCTTTTGTACCGTGGCCGCGACGTTATTGATCTGTTGTGAAACATCCTCTGCGACGTGGGATTGTTCCTGTGAGGCTGCAGCCATTTGCTGACTCATGCCGGTAATGCGTTCCACCGCCTGGCGAATGCCCAGCAGTGCCTGTTGCGCTTGCAGTACCTGCTGCACGCCTTGCTCGGCCTCTTGAATACCGGTGCTGGCAATGTCCACCGCCTGATCGGCCCCGGCACGCAAGCTCTGGATGATGCCCTGGATCTGCTCGGTCGACTGTCGGGTCTTGCCCGCCAGCGCCCGCACTTCATCGGCCACCACAGCAAAGCCACGGCCTTGCTCGCCGGCCCGCGCCGCTTCGATAGCAGCATTCAGGGCCAGCAGGTTGGTCTGGTCGGCGATGGCCTGGATCATGCTCGCGGCCACGCGGATTTCCTGGGTCTGGTCGGCCAGATGGCCCACCGCCTGGTTGATCTGGGTGACAGTGCTAGCCAGTAGCTGAATCGCCTCGCGTGTGGTGCCGACAACATGACTGCCCTGCTCAGCCAGGTCATTGGCGGTGCGGGCTTCGCTGGCGGTCTGCTGGACGTGGGTTGCCACTTCAGCGATGGAGGCGGCCATTTCGGTCATGGCGGCGGCGGTCATATCGGTTTCCGCGCGTTGCTCCAGCAGCGCCGACTCGGTGGTGCCCGATAACATGCTGGAATGAGCAGCAGCCTCGGCCATCTGGGTGGCCAGGTCGCTCAGACGCGTGAGCGCGGTTTTCAAGCGCGCCTCTTCGCTGATCAGGATCATTTCCAGTTGCGCAGCCGGGCCCAGCGCATCGCTGTAGGTCATGGCGCTGATAGGGTCGGAAAAGGTATTGGGCGTGTGCTCGACAATCTGCTTGAGCTGCTGCCCCAGACGCAGGTGCGCCCAGGCGCCGAGGCCAAGAAACAGCAGCGCGACAGAGGCCTGCGCCCACCCGCCCGGCAACCATTGCATCGCCCCGCCAGCGAGCACTGCCGCCAGGGCGGGAACGGCCAGGGCATTGCCGACCTGGCCCAGGCGCTGCAACGGCGAAACCGCCGAACGCCCGGCACGCAAACGTGCGTAGAGCGCTTCGGCACGCCGCACCTGCTCGCGCGTCGGCTTGACCCGCACCGACTCATAACCTACCAGGCGACCGTCTTCGAGGATCGGCGTCACATAGGCGCTGACCCAATAGAAGTTGCCGTTTTTGCAACGGTTCTTGACCACGCCCATCCAGCTCTGGCCGGCCTTGAGGTAGCGCCACATCAGCTCAAAGACCGCGGGCGGCATGTCCGGGTGGCGCACCAGATTGTGGGTACTGCCTATCAGTTCAGCCTGGGTGAAGCCGCTCATGGCGGCAAACTCGTCGTTGCAGTAAGTAATGTGGCTATTGATGTCAGTTGCGGAAATGAGCCGTTGCTGCTCCCCGAAAGTCTGTTCAACTGTGGTGACCGGCAAATTGACGCGCACTTTAAAGCTCCATGGACAGCATTCGATCCACCTGCTCAGGATCGGATAGATCCTGCAGATGGAGGGGTATTTCCAGACGGGTAAACCGTCAATGGGCTGGCTGGCGCCATTGGGCAGCCAAACCAGGTTTTGCCCAGCACCTGACCTTCGGTTTAGCGAAGATCAACTAGGCTTTAATTCGAGCGTCTGGTGTGAAAGGCGAGGGTTGCGTGGGCGCGCAAGAGCGAGCTTGGCGCTGCGGCCAAGCAACTGTTTTGCAACTACCTTTATGAAAGTGAGGAGAAAGCAATGATTTCCTGTTTCATAAAGGTGCCCTGTGAAACGACACCGCCAAATACTTGTCCTAAACGCCGATTCTACGAATTACATCACATTTTGCAAGAAAAGGTGATGGTGCGTGCCGTTGTCTAATGCCAATATTTATCGTTAAGTTCTTGATTCTAAATGGGAATTGAGCGATGCAAATTTCAAGTTTGGGTCCAGCCATCAGACGCTACCGAAAGGTAGCGGGGCTTACTCAGGCTGAACTAGGTGAGAAAACCGGTTTTGACCCTAAAACCATTAGCCGCTTCGAAACCGGCACCTATACACCCAGCGTTGACGCTCTGTTCTTGTTTGCGGAGGCCTTGGGAGTGAAGCTGAAAGTCTTTTTTGCCGATCTGGGCGATGAGGAAGAACAGCGCGCTTATCTGTTCGGTGTCATTCATAAAGCCACCCCGAAGGATCTGGGAAAGCTGATAGCGGCGGTAGACCAGGCCTTGTCCAAGCCTTAGAGCTCGTACGACATAAAAAAGAGCAGGCCACTGACGTCGCCTGTTCTTTGCTCTTTGCCTACTGACATGATCCGACCGGACAGCCCCTCTCCTGGCAGGCGCTGGGCCACGCCTTTTGCCAGCATACTCGCGCGGCCCAGGCAGATTCGCGTATCCTCTCGCGAAGTTATTTCAAAATGTAAGGGACTACCATGAACTACCTCCGCCTGCTGGTGGCGGCAGCCGCCTTGAGCCTGCCTGCCGCACCGGTCTATGCCACCGCAGCCCCGGCGCCAGTCGAAGCCAGCGCACCCGCCGAAACCGCCGAGCACTTCCTCGCCTCCCTCAAGCAGCAAACCGGCACCGTCACCCTGCCCGGCGGCATCGCTACGCTCAAGCTCAACGACGAGTTCTACTATCTGGATCCCAACGACACCGAACGTCTGCTCACCGACGGCTGGGGCAACCCGCCGGGCTTCAACACCCTGGGCATGATCGTGCCCAAGGCCGTCAGCCCACTGTCGGCACGCGGCTGGGGCGTGATTGTCAGCTACAAGGACGACGGGCATATTTCCGACGAAGATGCGGCAAAAATCGACTACACCGAGCTGCTCAAGCAAATGCAGGAAGACGATGCCGAGGACAACAAGGAACGCCAGAAGCAAGGCTATGCCGGCCTGCACCTGCTGGGCTGGGCCGAACCGCCGCACTACGATCAACCGTCCCACAAGATGTACTGGGCCCGGGAACTGAAAGCCGACGACGCCGAGCAGAACACCCTCAACTACAGCATCCGCGTGCTGGGCCGCGAGGGCGTGCTGGAACTCAACGCCGTCGCCGCCATGGCCGACCTGCCCACCATCAAGCAGGAACTGCCCAAGGTCCTGGCCTTCACCAACTTCACCGACGGCAACCTCTACACCGACTACAACCCGAGCACCGACAAGCTGGCCTCTTATGGCCTGGCCGCACTGGTCGCTGGCGGGATTGCCGGCAAGGCCGGGCTATTTGCCAAGATCGGCATCTTCCTGCTGGCCGCCAAGAAGTTTCTGGTGATTGGCGTGGTGGCGTTGCTGGCAGGCGCACGCAAGTTCTTCAACCGCAACAAAGGCTGATCGCCACACACGAAAACGCCGCGAGCAATCGCGGCGTACAAATAGCTTGGCCTCGGGCGCAATCAGGCCTGGGCAAGTGAAAAATTCTGATGAATTGGATAGCGGAATAAACAAGAGGGTTGTTGCGAGGGGGCGTTATGGAGGCAACCCCACCAGCCACACCCCGGCACACAATGTTCCCGCTGTGGCTGCTTCCTTCCGGATCTGACCAGGTTCACGGGTAATCGTTGCGGGGGGACCGATGGGGTCACCATAACGACGCTGGCCTCTCGGCAAGCGGGGCCATTGTACCGATCTCATCGGAAGTTACAACCGTTGGCGCAGGATTAAAAAGCCAAGAGGTTCAAGTACTTGCCATAGCCCTCAAGAACACCCTCGCATCTTTTGATCATTGGGCTTTCAATACCTCATCCGCACGGCCGCCCTCTTCCTGGATCACCAAGTGGATGAAGTGCAACTTGGCAATCACTGCCGGCGGCAGCACGAAGGGATAGAAATCCGGCTGCCCCATGCTGCGGGACAGTTCATTGAGCATGCCGGCCAGCTCGATCCAGGCGTTGACGAACGACAGGAACGCCGGGCCGCCAGGGTGCTGCGGGTCATAGAGGGTGGTGAGGGGAAATGGCTGGTAGTCCAGGTCCATCTCCCGTGCGCTCATGCCAAACCCCAGGGCGGTGTCGACCGCGTCCATCATGTGCAGGTAATGGGCCCAGGTTTCTGCCCAGTCTTCCCAAGGATGCATGGTGGCGTAGGCGCTGACGCAGGTTTGCTGCCAGTCCGGGCGCGGGCCGTTCTGGTAGTGCTGGTCGAGGGCGTCGGTATAACTGGCGCGTTCGTCGCCGAACAGGTTGCGAAACGGCTGCAACCAATGACTGCCGGCGATCAGGCGATCCCAATAGTAGTGGCCGACCTCATGGCGGAAGTGACCGAGCAAGGTGCGGTACGGCTCGCGCATCTGCACGCGGATTTTCTCGCGGTGCTCGTCGTCGGCCTCCTTGATATCCAGGGTGATCAAGCCATTGGCATGGCCCGTGGTGGGGGCCTTGCCTGCCAGGTCGATACCCACGAAGTCAAAAGCCAGGCCATTGGTCTCGTCGACTGTTTTGGGGATCACCTGCAGCCCCAGGCTGATCAATTGCGCCACCAGCCGGCGTTTGGCGGTTTCCACCTTGCGCCAGCGCTCGGGGTTTTCCGGAATCGACAGGTCGGGAATGGTGCGATTAAGGCTGCACGCCACACACAGCGGCGCGGTGCTGTAGGCCGGGATCAGCCAGTTGCAGGCCGCTGGGGTATCGAGGTTGGCGCAGCGGCGCCAGGCGCCGGCGTCGAGGTTGTCGTCCTGCAGCCAGGTATCGACCACCGGCCCCGGTTGCAGGGACGCCAGCCGGCTTTGCTCGGGCAGGTAACCCAACAGCGCCGAACAGGCCAGGCATTGGCTGTTGCGAAAAAACAGGGATTGCCCGCAACGGCACTGCCAGACCTTGCTGTTGCGCGAACCCCCGCCCATGAATGGCGCGGCGATGCGCGAACTGAGCTGTTCGAAGAAGCGGTACATGGCGATCTCTCCAGGGGCGTGCCCAAGACTAGATCATTTACCGCGCAAGATCGTTCCCACGTTCTGCCTGGCAATGACGCCATGGGCCTCTGCGTCCGCTGTTGGGTCGCGGAACGTGCTGGAATGCATTCCCACGCAGAGCGTGGGAACGATCATCAGAGGGGAATGTTGTGGCTGGCCAGGAATGCGACAAAAGCCTCTTCGTCCAGGACCTTCAGCCCCAGCTCGCTGGCCTTGGCCAGTTTCGAGCCGGCACCCGGCCCGGCGACCACGCAATGGGTCTTCGCCGAGACCGAACCCGCCACCTTGGCCCCCAGGCTTTCGAGCTTTGCCTTGGCCACGTCGCGACTCATCAGTTCCAGGGAGCCGGTCAGCACCCAGGTATGCCCCGCCTCGGGCAAGCCTTCAACCACCTTCTTCTCACTCTGCCAGTGCATGCCGAAGTCCTTGAGCTGCTGCTCGATGGCCAGCGCATGATGGGCATTGTCCGGATTATCGAAGAACTCACGCACGGCCTTGGCCTGCTTCTCCGGCAGCGCCTGGCGCATATCCAGCCAATCGGCCTGGATAACACCCTCCAGGGAGCCAAACTTGTCCGCCAGTTTCTGCGCGGCTCCCGGCCCCACGGAAGGTACATGCAACTTGTCGAGCAGGCCGCCCAGGGTGGTACTGGCAGCGAACTCGGCACTCAGCTCACCCTGGTCCTGCAAGACCAGCGCGCACTCGTCCGGCGACAGCAGCGCGCCGATCACCTGCTGGTTGTGCCCGTCTTCAAAGAAGCTGTGGATCTCGTGCGCCACTTCCAGGCCCACATCCGGCAAGTACGTCAGCACTTCCGGCAACGCCCGCTGCACACGCTCCAGGGACGCCAGGGAACGCGCCAGGACCTTGGCGGTTTCCTCGCCCACATCGGGAATACCCAGGGCGTAGATGAACCGCGCCAGGGTTGGGGTCTTGCTGTTTTCGATGGCGGCGATCAGTTTTTTGCTGGAGACATCGGCGAAGCCTTCCAGGTCGATGATCTGTTCGTACTTGAGCTTGTACAGGTCCGCCGGCGAGCCGATGAGTTTCTCATCGACCAACTGCTCGATGGTCTTGTCGCCCAGGCCGTCGATATCCATGGCCCGGCGCGAGACAAAATGGATAATCGCCTGCTTGAGCTGCGCACCACAGGCCAGGCGCCCGACACAGCGATACACCGCGCCTTCGCTGACGGTTTCCTTGCCCTTGCTGCGCTTGACCAGTTGCGTGCGCTCCACATGGGAACCGCACACCGGGCAGCTTTCCGGGATCTGCACGGCGCGGGCATTTTCCGGGCGACGCTCGGTAACCACCGACACGACCTGTGGGATCACATCACCGGCACGGCGGATGATCACGGTGTCACCGATCATCAAGCCCAGGCGCGCCACTTCGTCCATGTTGTGCAATGTCGCATTGGATACGGTGACTCCCGCCACCTTGACCGGCTTCAAGCGCGCCACCGGCGTCACCGCGCCGGTGCGGCCGACCTGGAATTCAACGTCGAGCAATTCAGTCAGTTCTTCCATCGCCGGAAACTTATGGGCGATGGCCCAGCGCGGCTCGCGGGCGCGAAAGCCCAATTCGCGCTGGTAGGCGATGCTGTTGACCTTGAACACCACACCGTCGATTTCATAGGGCAGGCTGTTACGCCGCTCACCGATGTCGCGGTAGTACGCCAGGCAATCCTCAATCCCCTTGGCCAGCTTCAACTCGTGGCTGATGGGCATACCCCACTTCTGCAACTGCTGGAGGTTGCCGATATGGGTGTCGCTGATGTCCGTGGTCACGCCGTAGCAGCAGAACTCCAGGGGGCGACTGGCGGTGATCTTCGAGTCGAGTTGGCGCAGGCTGCCCGCCGCCGCGTTACGCGGGTTGGCGAAGGTCTTGCCGCCGACTTCCAGTTGCGTGGCGTTCAAACGCTCGAAACCGGCCTTGGACATGAACACTTCACCGCGCACTTCCAGCGTCGCCGGCCAGCCCGCGCCATGCAGTTTCAGCGGGATATTGCGCACGGTGCGCACATTCACGCTGATGTCTTCGCCCGTGGTGCCGTCGCCACGGGTCGCGCCGCGCACCAACTCGCCATCCTGATACAGCAGGCTGACCGCCAGGCCATCGAGCTTGGGTTCGCAGCTGTATTCCACCGCCGCACCACCGCCAAACAGATCGCCCACCGGCAGGTCGAGACCCTCGGTAACGCGGCGATCAAACTCCAGCATGGTGGTTTCATCAAAGGCGTTGCCCAGGCTGAGCATCGGGATCTCGTGACGCACCTGGGTAAAGGCCGACAGCGCCGCACTGCCGACCCGCTGCGTCGGTGAGTCGCGAGTCACCAGGTCCGGGTGCTCGGCTTCCAGCGCCTTGAGTTCGTGGAACAGCCGGTCGTATTCGGCGTCCGGAATGCTCGGCTCGTCGAGTACGTGGTAACGGTAGTTGTGCTGATCCAGTTCAGCGCGCAGCTCGAGAATGCGGGTGTGGGCGGCGGTCATGGGTGTTCTCTCATAAAGCAAAAGAGCAGCCGAAGCTGCTCAATATGTTAGTGCGCTTAATTCTACTGACAACGCTGAAGACCCGTCCTCAGCGTTTCTGTGTCAGGGCGCGACGCTCGAACTCGACGATGCGCTGACGGTAGTGTTCGATGGTCTGGGCGGTCAGCACGCTGCGCTGGTCGTCCTTGAGCTCGCCATTGAGCTCCTGGGACAGCTTGCGGGCTGCGGCCACCATGACGTCGAACGCCTGTTTCGGGTGACGCGGGCCTGGCAGGCCGAGGAAGAAGCTCACGGCAGGGGTGCTGAACAGGTCGATATCGTCCAGATCGAAGGTGCCCGGCTTGACCGCGTTGGCCATGGAGAACAGTACTTCACCGTTGCCGGCCATGCTTTCGTGACGGTGGAAAATATCCATCTCGCCGAAACGCAGGCCGCTTTCCAGGATGTTCTGCAACAGCGCCGGGCCCTTGAAACCGGCCGCGTCGCGGCAGATCACGCTGATCACCAGCACTTCTTCAGCTGCCGGCTGGTCCTTGGTGGACTCACGTGGCGCGCTCTTGGCCGGGCTTTCATCCGGGAAATCACCATCGCGGCTGCTGAAGCTCGGGCCTTCGTCCACGTCGAGGTTCAGGTCGCCCTGATGCGGCTCGGCCACAGCAGCGCTGCCGCGCTTGCCACGTTTGGACGACGGTTCGCGGGCTTCACGCACCGGGGCGCTCATCGACGGCAGGTCGTGCTCGTCCAGCTGCGGCTCTTTATGGGTGTCCAGGACACGGGGCGGCCCCAGCAGCTCGGCAGCGCCGTCGTCGTCGGGCAGATTGGACAGGTTACGGTCCAGACGGAATTTCAGCTTGCCCTTGCCGCCGCGCATACGGCGCCAGCCATCAAAAAGAATACCGGCTATTACAATAATGCCGATGACGATCAGCCACTCGCGCAGACCGATTTCCATGTAATCCCTTGCCTCTATAAAAAATGCTGAAAAATAAGGGGTTTAGCACCGTGCAAACCGCTTTAAAACGTGGCGCCAACTCTATGTTCTGACTGACGTTTTGCCCACGCATACGAAAAATTGACATTAAACTAGCACGACCAAAGATAACTTTACACAGTTGGCGCAAAATGTGTCGGCTGACGCAGGAATTAAGCTACAAATCATAAGCTTCAAGCCGACACTCATGCCCCTTGAAGCTAGCAACTTGGCGCTAACTTTCCACCATTGCCATCGCCTCTTCCACATCCACCGCCACCAGTCGCGAACAGCCCGGTTCATGCATGGTCACCCCCATCAATTGATCCGCCATTTCCATGGCGATCTTGTTGTGGGTGATATAGATGAACTGCACCGTCTGGGACATCTCTTTAACCAGGCGGGCATAGCGTCCAACGTTAGCGTCATCCAGCGGCGCGTCAACTTCATCGAGCATGCAGAACGGCGCCGGGTTCAACTTGAAGATGGCAAACACCAGGGCCAATGCGGTCAGGGCCTTCTCGCCGCCGGACAACAAATGGATGGTGCTGTTCTTCTTGCCCGGAGGCCGCGCCATGATCGTTACCCCTGTATCGAGTAGATCTTCGCCCGTCAGTTCCAAGTAAGCGCTGCCACCGCCAAAAACTTTTGGGAATAAGGCCTGTAAACCGCCATTAATCTGATCAAAGGTATCTTTGAAACGGTTACGGGTTTCCTTGTCGATCTTGCGAATGACGTTTTCCAGGGTGTCCAGGGCTTCCACCAGATCGGCGTTCTGGGCATCCAGGTAACGTTTACGCTCGGACTGCTGCTGGTATTCGTCGATGGCGGCGAGGTTGATCGCGCCGAGTCGCTGAATGCGCGCGGCAATGCGCTCAAGTTCTTCTTCGGCTTCTTTCTCGTTGGCTTCGGCGGTCAAGGTATTGAGCACGCCGTGCAGGTCGTAGCCATCTTCCAGCAACTGATCCTGCAAGGTTTTGCGGCGCACCGTCAGGGCCTGCCATTCCATGCGCTGCTGTTCGAGCTGGCTGCGGATCAATTGTGATTGCTGCTCGGCCTGAGTCCGGCGCTTTTCTGCGTCGCGCAGTTCGCGGTCGGCGTCTTCCAGAGCGATCTGCGCGGTCTTGAGTTCTTCGTCGACGCTCATGCGTTTATCGAGCAACTCTTCGAGCTTCAAGCGCAGCTCTTCCAGGGGCGCCTCGCCCTCCTCCAGGTTGAGACTCAGTTGCTCGCGCTTTTCCGTCAGGCGCTCGGACTGCATCTCCAAGCGCTCCAGGGCTTGGCGCGTGGAATCGTGCTGAGCGCGCAACGAGCC
Organism: Pseudomonas sp. FP818; assembly: GCF_030687335.1. Taxonomy (NCBI): domain Bacteria; kingdom Pseudomonadati; phylum Pseudomonadota; class Gammaproteobacteria; order Pseudomonadales; family Pseudomonadaceae; genus Pseudomonas; species Pseudomonas sp. FP818. The sequence goes on from NZ_CP117427.1 coordinate 4,158,673, forward strand.
CAGGCGCACCGCCAACTGGTGGGCGTGATCCTTGTGCTGGCGCGCTTCCTGGCGTACCCGATCGAGGCGTTCGCGCAGGCTGTCACGCTGGGCCAGCAGCAGTTCACGCTGCTCGGTGTCGAGGGCCATGCTGTCGAGGGCGTCCTGCAACTGCAGGCGCGCTTCGCCGACTTGTTCATGTTCGAGGGCGCGCTGTTCGCCCATCTCGGCCACTTCTTCATCGAGACGGGTACGGCGCAGGGTCAACTGCTCGGCCTTGGCCTTGCTGGCCGAGAGCTGGGCTTTCAGTTCGCCCTGCTGGCGCGCTTCGTCCTGCAACAGGCGGCGCAAATGTTCGCGGCCGGTCTCTTGCTGGCGCTGGGTGGCGCGCAGGGTTTGCAGTTGGGTTTCCAGGGACTCCAGGGTCGCCTCGCGCTCTTCGCGCTCGGCACTCAGGTTGACGATTTCCTGGCCACGGGCCAATACGCCGCTTTCGGCTTCACTGGCGCGGCGCACCCGCAAAAAGTGCCGGCCGACCCAGTAGCCGTCGCGGCTGATCAGGCTTTCGCCAGAGGCCAATTGGCCACGCAACGCCAGGGCCTGCTCCAGGGAATCCACCGGTTTGACCTGGCCCAGCCAGGGCGACAGATCAATCGGCGCCTCGACTTTATCCAACAGGCTGCCCGGCACGCGGGTGCCATCGGCTGCCGGGCTGAGCAGACGCAAGTCGCCCTGGGTGAAACCGGCCAGGTCAAACCCGCCAAAGTCATCCACCAGCACCGCCTGCAGATCCGCGCCAAGCACGGTCTCCACGGCCAGTTCCCAACCGGCTTCGACCTTCAAGCCTTCGGCCAGGCGCGGACGCTCGGCCAGGTGCTGGTCACGCAGCCATTCTGCGGTGCCCGTGCCGGGATCCAGTGCCGCCTGCTGCAAGGCTTCAAGGGAGGCCAGGCGCCCGTTGAGGCGCTGCAAATCACCCTGGGCCTGCTGCTGCGCCTGGGTCGCCTGCTGCAGTTCCTGGCGCAATTGCTCCAGGCGCTCCACTTGCTGTTCTTCGCTGGCTTCCAGCTCTTCGAGCGTCATTTCGCTTTCGGCCAACTGCTCGCTCAGCGCCATGATCGCCGCGTCTTCCGGGGCAGCGGCCAGCAAGGCGCGCTCCTCCAGGACCCGGCGCTGGCGCTCGGCCAGGCGTTCCATACTGGTTTCCAGTTGCTGGATGCGCGACTGCTGCACCTCAGCCTGGCGCCGCGGCTCGGCGGAGCGCAGGTTGAACGCATCCCACTGTTCCTGCCAACCGTGCATGGTGGTTTCGGATTCTTCCAGGGCGGCGGCGGCCTCTTCGGCGGCGGCGCTGGTGATTTCCTGCTCGGGGATGAGCATGTCCAGCTCTTCGCCGAGGGTCAGCAGCAAGGTGCGGTCGTGGCCCAGGTGCGACTCGGTTTCCAGGCGCGCTCGCTCCGCTTCCTTCAGGTCATCCTGCAACTGGCGCAAGCGCTGCTGGCCGTGCTGGATGCTCTGCTCGACCCGCGCAATATCGCCGCCCACCGAATAGAAGCGGCCCTGCACCAGGTTGAAGCGCTCGGACAAGTCATGGTGACCGTCACGCAGGCGTTCGATGCTGGCGTCGGCATTGCGCTGCTCAGCCACCAGGGCTTCGAAGCTGATTTCCTGGGTGCCGATAATCGCTTCGCGCTGGCCCACCTGGTCATTCAAGGCCTGCCAGCGCAGCGCCGAGAGTTGCGCCTTGAGCTGGCGTTCTTCGCCTTTGTATTCCTGGTATTTCTCGGCGGCCTGGGCCTGGCGGTGCAGGCGCTCCAGCTGGCGCTCCAGCTCTTCACGCAGGTCGGTCAGGCGCGCGAGGTTTTCGTGGGTGCGGCGGATGCGGTTTTCGGTCTCGCGGCGGCGCTCCTTGTACTTGGAGATACCGGCCGCTTCCTCGATAAAGTTGCGCAGGTCCTCGGGCTTGGCTTCGATCAGCTTGGAGATCATGCCCTGCTCGATAATCGAGTAGCTGCGCGGGCCCAGGCCGGTGCCGAGGAAGATGTCGGTAATGTCGCGGCGCCGGCACTTGGTGCCGTTGAGGAAGTAACTGTTCTGGCTGTCGCGCGTCACTTTGCGGCGGATGGAGATTTCCGCGTAGGCGGCGTATTCACCCACCAGGGTACCGTCGGAGTTGTCGAACACCAGTTCGATGCTGGCCTGGCTGACCGGCTTGCGGCTGGTGGAGCCATTGAAGATGACGTCGGTCATCGACTCGCCACGCAGGTTTTTCGCCGAGCTCTCGCCCATCACCCAGCGCACGGCGTCGATGATGTTCGACTTGCCGCAGCCATTGGGCCCGACCACTGCCGCCATGTTACTGGGGAAGTTCACCGTGGTCGGGTCGACGAAGGATTTGAACCCCGCCAGTTTGATGCATTTGAGCCGCACGCTTAGGCGTCCGCCAGGGCTGCGATAACCAGTGAACAACTGCGCTGGCCATAGGCCGAGAGCACTTGGCGGATCTGCGGCAGATCACGGGCCAGTACAGCGGCGAGCAGTTGCTCGAACAGCGCCAGGTACTCGCTCATCGACGCCTTGCGTTGATCCAGGGCCAGGTAATAGGCGCGGTTCATCGCCGGTTGCAGGTTTTCGACGGTTTCCTGCAGGTACGGGTTATTGGCAAAGGGGTACGCGGCGCGCATGACATTGAAGCATTCTTCGACAAAAGCGCGGATGTCCTGGCGCTCGAAATTGCTCACCAGCCGTTGCTGGATCTGCACGAAGGGCGCCATGTCGGCCTGGGTCTGCCAGCCTTCGGCGACCGCATTGCCCAGCAGGATGTACAGCTCGCTCATCAGCGTGCACAGGCTCTGCACCTTGTGCGCGGTGAGCTCGGTGACGTGGGCGCCACGGCGCGGCAGGATGGCGATCAGGTGCCGTCGCTCGAGGATCAGCAAGGCTTCGCGCACGGAGCCACGGCTGACATTCAGCGCCAGCGTGACTTTCTGTTCCTGGATCCGCTCCCCAGGCTTGAGATCGCCGCGAATGATGCGTTCGGCGAGGTGGTGAGCGATTTGCTCGGCAAGACTATCCGGCGCCTTGAACGTCATGTTTTCCCTTCAAAATCTGCTATCGGTACAAGGGCGGCAGTGTAGCGCAATCACTGAGCCAGCAACGCCGAATTTGGCATGAAATAAGCAGACGATAAAGCCCAGGCGCCCCTGAAAACGGCGGTTACAGGGATCTGAACCATAATCAAAGGTGTTGCAATCGCATTTTCTTGACCTTCTGGTCAGAAAATCGTTGACCGAAAAGTCAGACATGACTAGATTCGGCGCAAAGCGGTTAACAACAATAATGAGTCTGCGAGGCCTTCCGTGATCCAGTTTTTAATCAACCAGGAGCTCCGTAGCGAGCATGACCTGGACCCGAACCTGACTGTGCTCAACTACCTGCGTGAGCACCTGGGCAAATCCGGAACCAAGGAAGGCTGCGCCAGCGGCGACTGTGGTGCCTGCACCGTGGTAGTCGGCGAGCTGCATACCGACGAGCAAGGTGCCGAGCAGATTCGCTATCGCAGCCTCAATTCGTGCCTGACGTTTGTCTCATCCCTGCACGGCAAACAACTGATCACCGTGGAAGACCTCAAGCACCAGGGCCAACTGCACAGCGTGCAACAGGCCATGGTCGAGTGCCATGGTTCCCAATGCGGTTTCTGCACCCCCGGTTTTGTAATGTCGCTGTTCGCCCTGCAAAAAAACAGCGACGCCCCCGACAGCGCCAAGGCCCACGAAGCCCTGGCCGGCAACCTGTGCCGCTGCACCGGCTACCGGCCGATCCTGGCCGCTGCCGAGCAAGCCTGCTGCAACAAGCCCCAGGACCAGTTCGACAGCCGCGAGGCGCAGACCATCGCCCGCCTCAAGGCCATCGCGCCGACGCAAACCGGCGAACTGAACAGCGGCGACAAACGCTGCCTGGTGCCCCTGACCGTCGCCGACCTGGCCGACCTCTACGACGCCTACCCCCAAGCCCGGCTGCTGGCCGGCGGTACCGACCTGGCGCTGGAGGTCACCCAGTTCCACCGCGTGCTGCCGGTGATGATCTACGTCGGCAACATTGAAGCCATGAAGCGCATCGAGACCTTTGACGACCGCCTGGAAATCGGCGCCGCTACCGCCCTCTCCGACTGCTACAGCGCGCTGCACCACGAGTACCCGGACTTCGGCGACCTGCTGCACCGCTTCGCCTCCCTGCAAATCCGCAACCAGGGCACCCTCGGCGGCAATATCGGCAACGCCTCGCCCATCGGTGACTCGCCGCCGCTGCTGATCGCCCTCGGCGCGCAGATCGTGCTGTGCAAGGGCAACGTGCGCCGCACCCTGGCCCTGGAAGACTACTTTATCGACTACCGCGTCACTGCCCGTCAGGACAGTGAGTTCATCGAGAAGATCATCGTGCCCAAGGGCCACGCGCTGTTTCGCGCCTACAAGGTTTCCAAGCGCCTGGACGATGACATCTCGGCAGTCTGCGCAGCCTTCAATCTGAAGTTCGACAATGGGGTGATCAGCGATGCCCGCGTCGCCTTCGGTGGCATGGCCGCCACCCCCAAACGCGCACAACACTGCGAGGCCCTGCTGATCGGCGCCACCTGGAACAGCGCCACCGTGGAGAAAGCCTGCGCGGCCCTGGCCGAGGATTTCACCCCGCTGTCGGACTTCCGTGCGAGCAAGGAATACCGCCTGCTCAGCGCCCAGAACCTGCTGCGCAAATACTTCATCGAACTGCAAACGCCGCACATCGAGACTCGGGTGACCGCTTATGTCTAACCATCACGCCGTGGTAAAAACCCAAGCCGAAATGGCCGCGCTGTTTGCCCAGGACCTGACGTCCGGGGTCGGGCGTAGCGTCAAGCATGACAGCGCCGCCAAGCATGTGTCGGGCGAAGCGCAGTACATTGATGATCGCCTGGAATTCCCCAACCAGTTGCACCTGTATGCGCGCATGTCCGACCGCGCCCACGCCCGAATCCTCAGTATCGACACCGCACCCTGCTACGCCTTTGACGGTGTGCGCATTGTCATCACCCACGAAGACGTACCGGGCCTGAAAGACATCGGCCCGCTGATGCCCGGCGACCCGTTGCTGGCCATCGACACCGTGCAGTTCGTCGGCCAGGTAGTCCTGGCCGTCGCCGCCCGCGACCTGGAAACCGCACGCAAGGCGGCCATGGCCGCGGTGATCGAATACGAAGACCTGGAGCCGGTGCTGGATGTGGTCGAGGCCTTCCGCAATAAACATTTCGTGCTGGACAGCCACACCCACCAGCGCGGTGATTCGGCGAGCGCCCTGGCGAGCGCGAAAAACCGTATCCAGGGCACCCTGCATATCGGCGGCCAGGAACACTTCTACCTGGAGACCCAGATCTCCTCGGTGATGCCCACCGAAGACGGCGGCATGATCGTCTACTGCTCCACCCAGAACCCCACCGAAGTGCAGAAACTGGTGGCCGAAGTACTGGACGTGTCGATGAACAAAATCGTGGTGGATATGCGCCGCATGGGCGGTGGTTTTGGCGGCAAGGAAACCCAGGCCGCCAGCCCGGCATGCCTGTGCGCAGTGGTGGCGCGCCTGACCGGCCAGCCGACCAAGATGCGTCTGCCACGGGTCGAAGACATGCTGATGACCGGCAAGCGCCACCCGTTCTACATCGAATACGACGTGGGCTTCGACGACAACGGCCGCCTGCACGGGATCAATCTGGACCTGGCGGGTAACTGCGGCTGCTCGCCGGACCTGTCGAACTCGATTGTCGACCGGGCGATGTTCCACTCCGACAACGCGTATTACCTGGGCGATGCCACCGTCAACGGTCATCGCTGCAAGACCAACACCGCCTCCAACACCGCCTACCGTGGTTTCGGCGGCCCGCAAGGCATGGTCGCCATCGAGGAAGTGATGGACGCCATCGCCCGCCATCTGGCCCTGGACCCGCTGGCCGTGCGCAAGGCCAACTACTATGGCAAGACCGAGCGCAACGTCACCCACTACTACCAGACCGTCGAGCACAACATGCTCGAAGAAATGACCGCCGAGCTTGAGGCCAGCAGCCAGTACGCCGAACGCCGCGAAGCGATCCGCCTGTACAACGCCCACAGCCCGATCCTGAAAAAGGGCCTGGCGCTGACGCCGGTGAAGTTCGGTATTTCGTTTACCGCCAGCTTCCTCAACCAGGCCGGCGCGTTGATCCATATCTACACCGACGGCAGCATCCACTTGAACCATGGCGGCACCGAGATGGGCCAGGGCCTGAACATCAAGGTCGCGCAAGTGGTGGCCGAGATCTTTCAGGTGGAAATCGACCGGGTGCAGATCACCGCGACCAACACCGACAAGGTGCCCAACACCTCGCCGACCGCCGCCTCCAGCGGCGCCGACCTGAACGGCAAGGCCGCGCAGAACGCCGCCGAAACCATCAAGCAACGCCTGGTGGAGTTCGCTGCGCGCAAGTACGACGTCAGCGAGGCGGACGTGGAGTTCCACAACGGCCATGTGCGGGTGCGTGAGCTGATCCTGACGTTCGAGGAGCTGATCCAGCAGGCGTATTTCGCCCAGGTGTCGCTGTCGAGTACCGGCTTCTACAAGACCCCGAAAATTTTCTACGACCGCAGCCTGGCGCGGGGCCGGCCGTTCTACTACTTCGCCTTCGGCGCAGCCTGCTGCGAAGTGATCGTCGACACCCTGACCGGCGAGTACAAGATGCTGCGCACCGACATCCTCCACGACGTGGGCGCCTCGCTGAACCCGGCCATCGACATTGGCCAGGTCGAAGGCGGCTTTATCCAGGGCATGGGCTGGCTGACCATGGAAGAGCTGGTGTGGAACAACAAGGGCAAGCTGATGACCAATGGCCCGGCCAGCTACAAGATTCCGGCCGTGGCGGACATGCCCCTGGATTTGCGGGTCAAACTGGTAGAAAACCGCAAGAACCCGGAGGACACGGTGTTCCATTCCAAGGCCGTGGGCGAACCGCCATTTATGCTCGGGATTGCTTCGTGGTGCGCGATCAAGGATGCGGTGGCGAGCCTGGGTGACTATCGCCATCAACCGAAGATTGATGCGCCGGCGACCCCGGAGCGGGTGTTGTGGGGCTGTGAGCAGATGCGTCAATTGCAGGCGGCGACGGTGGTTGAGGCTGAGACCGAGATGGCTTCGCTCTAGACCGAGGTGCTGCCATCGCGGGCAAGCCCGCTCCCACATTTGGAATGCATTCCCTTGTGGGAGCGGGCTTGCCCGCGATGACGGCCTGACTGACAACAGCAATGTTGAGGTAGACATGAACAACTGGATCAGCGCCCTCGCCGACCTGCAACACCAGGGTGAACCCTGCGTGCTGGTGACCATTATCGAAGAGCTCGGCTCCACGCCGCGCAATGCCGGTTCGAAGATGGTAGTCAGCGCCGCGCAAACCTTCGACACCATCGGCGGCGGCCACCTGGAATACAAGGCCATGCAGATCGCCCGCGACATGCTCGCCAGCGGTCAGCACAATACCCATCTGGAGCGCTTCAGCCTCGGTGCCAGCCTCGGCCAGTGCTGTGGCGGCGTCACCGTGCTGCTGTTCGAACCCATGGGCCAGGTGCAGGCGCAGATTGCCGTGTTCGGCGCCGGCCATGTCGGTCGCGCCCTGGTGCCGCTGCTGGCCAGCCTGCCGTGCCGGGTGCGCTGGATCGACTCGCGGGAACAGGAATTCCCGGAGCATATCCCCCAGGGCGTGCGTAAAATCGTCAGCGAAGAGCCGGTCGATGAAATTGCCGACCTGCCTGCGGGCAGTTACTGCATCGTCATGACCCATAATCACCAACTGGATCTGGAACTGACCGCCGCCCTGCTCAAGCGCAATGACTTTGCCTACTTCGGCCTGATCGGCTCGCAGACCAAACGCGTCAAGTTTGAACACCGCCTGCGTGAGCGCGGCTTCGAGGCTGCGCAGTTGCAACGCATGCGCTGCCCCATGGGCCTCACCGAGGTGAAGGGCAAATTGCCGGTGGAAATCGCCATCTCCATCGCCGGCGAGATCATCGCCACCTATAACGCCAACTTCGGCCAGCACACCGCGAGCGCCGAACCCATTGCCAAACTGCTGCCGGTATCTCGCCGCAGCCAAGCTATGAATTGAGACGACCATGCCTTTGACTCGTAAAGCCTACCGTGCCGCCATTCTGCACAGCCTCGCCGACCCCGCCATCGTCGGGATTGACGCCTCCTATGAGTATTTCGAGGACGGCCTGCTGGTGATCGACAACGGCCAGATCAGCGCCCTCGGGCATGCCAGCGAATTGCTGCCGACGCTGGCGGCCGATATCGAAATCACCCATTACCAGGACGCGCTGATCACCCCCGGCCTGATCGACACTCATATCCACCTGCCGCAAACCGGCATGGTCGGGGCCTACGGCGAACAACTGCTGGATTGGCTGAACACCTACACCTTCCCTTGTGAAAGCCAGTTCGCCGATAAAGCCCACGCCGAAGAAGTGGCGGATATCTTTATCAAGGAACTGCTGCGCAATGGCACCACCACCGCCCTGGTGTTCGGCAGTGTGCACCCGCAATCGGTGAACTCATTTTTTGAGGCTGCCGAGAAGCTCGACCTGCGCATGATCGCCGGCAAGGTGATGATGGACCGCAATGCGCCGGACTACCTGACCGACACCGCCGAATCCGGCTACCAGGAGAGCAAGGCGCTGATCGAACGCTGGCACGGCAAAGGCCGTTTGCACTACGCCGTTACGCCGCGCTTCGCGCCTACCAGCACACCGGAACAGTTGACCCTCGCCGGGCAGTTGCTGGGGGAATACCCGGACCTGTACATGCAGACGCACATCAGTGAAAACCTGCAGGAAGTGCAATGGGTCAAGGAGCTGTTCCCGGAGCGCAGCGGCTACCTGGACGTGTACGACCACTACAAGCTGCTGGGGGAACGTTCGGTATTCGCCCATGGCGTACACCTGTGCGACGACGAATGCGCGCGCCTGGCCGAAGCCGGTTCAGCGGTCGCGTTCTGCCCGACATCGAACTTCTTCCTCGGCAGCGGCTTGTTCAACCTGCCGATGGCCGAGAAGCACCAGCTCAACGTGGGCCTGGGCACGGATGTGGGGGGCGGTACCAGTTTCTCGCTGCTGCAGACGCTGAACGAGGCCTACAAGGTCATGCAATTGCAGGGCGCACGCCTGAGCCCGTTCAAATCGCTGTACCTGGCGACCCTGGGCGGCGCCAAAGCGCTGCGCCTGGAAGACAAGATCGGCACCCTGCAGCCGGGCACCGATGCCGACTTCCTGGTACTGGACTACAACGCCACGCCACTGCTCAGCTATCGCTTGAAGCAGGCCAAGGACATTGCCGAGACGTTGTTTGTGCTGATAACGCTGGGGGATGATCGGGCGGTGATGCAGACGTATGCAGCGGGCCAACTGGTGCATCAACGCTGATTTTGAAGGGCACCACAAACCAATGCGGGAGCGGGCTTGCTCGCGAAGACCTCGGCCCAGCCAACATTGATGTTGACTGACCCACTGCTTTCGCGAGCAAGCCCGCTCCCACAGGGGATCTGCGCTTGACTGACTGGCATTAAGGCAAGCCAGCTCCCACAGTTTGAACGGGGTTTACAGTTTTATAGAGGAGCGACCCGGCTTCTTGGTCTGCAGCAAATGTGAGAACACCGCATGCAGATCATCCGACGCACTTTCCTCATCGAGGTTGAGCTTGCTGTCGATGTGATCCATGTGGTGCATCATCAGGTTCACCGCCAACCCCACATCCCGAGCCTCGATGGCATCGATCAACTGGGTGTGCTCGTCATAGGAACAGTGTGAGCGGTTGCCGCTTTCATACTGGGCGATGATCAGCGAGGTCTGGGACACCAGGCTGCGCTGGAAACTGATCAGCGGGGCATTTTTTGCCGCTTCGGCCAGTTTCAGGTGGAACTCGCCAGAGAGCCGGATACCCGCGCCGCGATCGCCACGGGAGAAGCTGTCGCGCTCGTCATTGACCATCTGCCGCAGTTCGGCCAGCTCTTCGGTCGAGGCATGCTGCACCGCCAATTCGGTGATCGCCCGCTCGACCAGGCGCCGGGCCAGGAACACCTGGCGGGCTTCCTCGACGCTTGGGCTGGCCACCACCGCACCCCGATTGGGGCGCAACAACACCACGCCTTCATGGGCCAGGCGCGACAGTGCGCGACGGATGATGGTGCGGCTGACGCCAAAGATCTCGCCCAGTGCTTCTTCACTCAATTTGGTACCGGGCGCCAGGCGTTGCTCGAGGATGGCCTCGAAGATATGCGCGTAGACGATATCGTCCTGGGTTCCACTGCGACCGGCCTTACCGGCTCGCGGCTGTTTCTTGAGGGGCTGCAACTGTTCGTTCATGGGCACTCGGGTCGGGAGAACGGCGGCGAATTGACGTTGACTGTAATAAGAGTACAGCGGTCGCTGGCAAGTATCGCGTAAAAACAGCGCACATTGTACACAACCCGTTGCGCCAACACACTGTACGGCTGTTTGCGCCACCGGCTGTATTGCAACAGTCAGTTACGTTTGAGTTTAGGCTTGATTCCACGATTTCCCAGGTACAAGGAACACCGCCCCATGACCGACGCGACCCAGGCGCCGCTGCGCCCACTGGCCGACACTTCGCCTTCGGCCATTGTCGCCGGCTTTATCGCCATGATGACCGGTTACACCAGCTCCCTGGTGCTGATGTTCCAGGCCGGCCAGGCTGCCGGCCTGACCACCGGGCAAATTTCCTCGTGGATCTGGGCGATTTCCATCGGCATGGCGGTGTGCAGCATCGGCCTGTCCCTGCGCTACCGCACGCCCATCACCATTGCCTGGTCGACCCCCGGCGCGGCGCTGTTGATTACCAGCCTGGGCGGGGTCAGCTATGGCGAGGCCATTGGCGCCTACATCACCTGCGCGGTACTGGTGACGATCTGTGGCCTCACCGGCAGCTTTGAAAAACTGGTGAAGAAAATCCCTGCCTCACTGGCCGCCGCGCTGCTGGCCGGGATCCTGTTCAAGATCGGCAGCGAGATTTTCGTCGCCGCGCAGCACCGTACCGCCCTGGTATTGGGCATGTTCTTTACCTACCTGATCATCAAGCGCCTGTCGCCCCGATATGCCGTACTGGCGGCGCTGCTGATCGGTACTGCCTTGTCCGGGCTGATGGGGCTCCTGGACTTCAGCGGGTTCAGCCTGGAAGTGGCGACACCGGTGTGGACCACGCCGCACTTTTCCCTGGCGGCGACCATCAGCATCGGCATTCCGTTGTTTGTGGTGGCGATGACCTCGCAGAACATGCCCGGGGTCGCGGTATTGCGCGCCGATGGCTACGACGTGCCCGCCTCACCGCTGATCACCGCCACCGGCCTGGCCTCACTGGTGCTCGCGCCGTTTGGCTCCCACGGCATCAACCTGGCCGCCATCAGCGCGGCCATCTGCACCGGCCCCCATGCCCATGAGGACCGCAACAAGCGCTACACCGCCGCCGTGTGGTGCGGGATTTTCTACGGGGTTGCCGGGGTATTTGGCGCGACCTTGGCGGCGTTGTTCGCCGCATTGCCCAAGGAGTTGGTGCTGTCGATTGCCGCATTGGCGTTGTTCGGCTCGATCATCAATGGCCTGAGCATTGCCATGAATGAGCCCAAGGAACGGGAAGCAGCACTGATCACCTTTATGGTCACGGCGTCGGGGTTGACGCTGTTTTCCATCGGTTCGGCATTCTGGGGGATTGTGGCGGGGGTGTTGACGCTGGTGATTCTGAACTGGCGCAAGGCCTGAATTTAATACCTTGAAACGAAAAAGCGACCCGGGCGGGTCGCTTTTTCATGACATCAGACAGCCGGGTTAACCGGTGTCTCTGGATGCCAGGCGTCCAGCAGTTCGCTGACTTCAACGCGGGTCAGCTCTGGGCGAGCCTTGAGCCACGCTTCAACCGCTGCACGCTGTTCTTCGTTGACCGAACCACGGGTGGCTTTGCAGACCAGACCGAAGTCATCGCCGCCCACGTAGTCCAGGCCATTGCCATCCATCGCTTCGGTCAGGAAGGCGTCGAGGAAAGCGTCAACCGCTTCGTCGTCCAAACCTTCTTTGAAATCCAGGTTCAGTTCGAAACCCAGCTCTTGAAATTCATCAACGCACAGTTTTTTGCGCAGACGCCGGGAACGGTTAGTCGCCATTGGAACAATCCTCTTAAGTATTAACGGCCGGCACTCTACCAGTTTAAGGCGCGAATTGCCCGGCAATCCAAGACGGGTGGCACGATAGCGCGAAAAAAATCCATCATTTGCAGCTATGGTTGAGGCACAAGTAGCCCCACCTTGGGGCATAATGCCGACACTTTCATGACCACTGGGGGATTTTCTTACATAGCCCCCGCTATATTCACCCTCCTCTGCAGTAGGGTCTTACTTCTTATGATCAAATCCTTGCGTCCAATATTACTCGCCAGTTTCCTTTTGCCCCTGGCGCTCTCGGTCACCGCCGCCCCGATCAATACCACCCTGCCACCCAAAGTCCAGGAAGCCCTGAAGAAAGCCAAACTGCAGAACAATGCCCTGTCCCTGGTAATGATTCCGCTCAATGGCCCCGGCAGCGCCACGGTGTTCAACGCTGACGTGTCGGTCAACCCGGCGTCGACCATGAAACTGGTCACCACCTACGCGGCCCTGGAAATGCTCGGCCCCAACCATCAGTGGAAAACCGAGTTCTACACCGACGGCACCCTCAGTGGCGGCATCCTGCGGGGCAACCTGTACCTCAAGGGCGGCGGCGATCCCAAGCTGAACATGGAAAAGCTCTGGCTGCTGATGCGCGACCTGCGCGCCAATGGTGTACAGCAAGTCACCGGCGACCTGGTGCTGGACCGCGGCTTCTTTATCCAGCCCCAACTGCCGGAGTTCAACGACGACGGCAACGATGCCAACAAGCCGTTCCTGGTCAAGCCGGACGCCCTGCTGGTCAACCTCAAGGCCCTGCGCTTTGTGACCCGCAATGATTCGGGAAAGGTGTTGGTCTCGGTGGAACCGCCGATTGCCAGCATCCAGATCGACAATCAGGTCAAGGCCAGCAACGCCAAGCAGTGCACCGGTGATGTGCGCTACAACCCGGTCACCGCCGCCGACGGCAGTGTCACCGTGACCGTCAGCGGCCAGTTGGGCGATGGCTGCAGCTCGCAGACGTATCTGTCGCTGCTCGACCATGCCACCTACACCGCCGGCGCCGTGCGCGCGATCTGGAAAGAGTTGGGCGGCACGATCCAGGGCCGCGATGTGCTGGCCCCGGTGCCGAAAACCGCCAAGGTCCTGGCCCGGACGTTCTCCCCGGACTTGGCCGAGATCATCCGCGACATCAATAAATACAGTAACAACACCATGGCCCAGCAGCTGTTCCTCAGCCTCGGCGCGCAATACCGCACCGATGCCGACGGCGACGACGCCAGGGCAGCACAGCGCGTGATCCGCCAGTGGCTGGCGAAAAAAGGCATCACGGCTCCGCACTTGGTAATGGAGAACGGTTCCGGCCTGTCCCGTGCCGAACGGGTCAGCGCCCGGGAAATGGCGACTATGCTGCAGGCCGCCTGGAGAAGCCCGTATGCGGCCGAGTTCATCAGCTCGATGCCGATTGCCGGCAGTGACGGCACCATGCGCAAGCGCCTGAGAACCACAGCCCTGCGCGGCGAAGCCCACGTCAAGACCGGCACCCTGAACACAGTACGTGCGATTGCCGGCTTCAGCCGTGACAACAATGGCAATACCTGGGCGGTGGTGGCGATTCTCAACGATCCGAAGCCGTGGGGTGCATCGTCGGTGCTGGACCAGGTGCTGCTGGATCTGTATCGCCAGCCGAAGCTGGCGGCGGCTGCGCCGGGCCTATAGAGCGGTTGGCTTACCAACCTTTTGCAACCACTGCGGACTAAATGTGGGAGCGGGCTTGCTCGCGATGACGGTGTGTCAGTCAATACATCTGGCGACTGATACACCGTCATCGCGAGCAAGCCCGCTCCCACATTAGGTATACGGTGCTCAGGCAGGCAACCGCTGCGCCTCGACCCGATCCCTGCCCGCCTGCTTGGCCGCATACACCGCCGAATCCGCGCGCAGCAACAAGCCATCCACGCCCTCATCGACCCGCCAACTGGCTACGCCAAAACTCGCCGTCACCGTGCCGACGCCGTCCATTGGCGTACTGCGCAGCACTTCCCACAACTCAACGGCCAGGCTGTAGGCCTGGACACCATCGGTATTGGGACACAGCACCATGAATTCCTCGCCGCCGAGGCGGCAGAACACATCGCTGCGGCGCAGGCGCAGGCTGATACGCCGGCACAGCTCCTGCAGCACACCATCCCCCGCCGCGTGCCCATGCTGGTCATTGATGCGCTTGAAGTGATCAATATCCAGCATGATCACCGCCAGCGACCCCGACGTACGCCGCACCCGACTCATCTCGGCCTTCAGCCGATCCTGGAAGTAGCGACGGTTATGGATACCCGTCAACGAATCGGTGATGGACAGTGCCCGCAACTCTTCTTCCACCCGCTTGAGATCGGAGATATCCGACACATAGCCATGCCATAGCGTACCGCCACCGGGTAACTCTTCCGGCGTCGCCTCGCCACGGATCCAACGCAGGCCCCGGCCCGGCAGTTGTACCCGATATTCTTCGCGCCAGTGACTCAACTGCAGCGCGGACAGGCGGATAGAGGCGCGGATGCGCTCTGCGTCCTGGGGATGAATACGCTCGAAGACTTGCTTGGCATCCTGTTGCAGCAACCCCGGGTCGATTTCGTAGATATCGCGAATACCATCGCTGGCGTAGATAAACCGCCAGTTGTCATTGGGTTCGAGGGTGAACTGGAAGATCCCGCCCGGCACGTGGGCACTGAGTTTTTTCAGCAAACGATCCCGCGCCGCCAGGGCCTCATACGCGCGTTTCTGCTCGGTGACATCCAGGCAGATCGCCAGGTGCCCGATCCACAAGCCATGCTCGTCAAGCAGTGCCGTGGCCAGCATATTCACGGTCAACTGGCTGCCGTCCTGGCGCACCAACGTCCACTCCCGGGCCTCATGCAGGCTGTCGCTGCCCTCCACCAGCATCGCCTGGCCGGGCATGATCCGTTTGCCCAGCGCCTGGCTCAACTGCACCGCACGGGCTTCCAGTTCGGGCGCCAGGTGCAGGCTTTCGAGGGTCATGTGACCGAGCACCTGGTCGGCCTGATAACCCAGCATCTTCTCGGCGCCGGCATTGAACGTGCTGATCACGCCCCGCAAGTCCGTGGCAATGATCGCCACCTGGGTCGCGGCGTTGAGCACGCTGCGCAACTGGCCATGGGCGCCACGCAACTCATACTCGCGCTGGTGCAATTGCCCCGTACGCTGCTGGACCAGCCTCAGCGCCCGCTGCCGCTGGCTGACCAGCACATAGAGCAAGGCACTGAGCAACAGGCTGAGCAAACCGCCCATGGCCAGGATACTGCTCGTCGAAGAGTGATTGGCCTGCACGAACACCTGGCTGGGACGCAGGCTCAAGGCGTAGACATGATCGCCCAGGGTCAGCCGGCGGATCGACTCCAGGCTGCTATCGCCCACGGGATTGTCCGACTCATACAGCACCTGCTGTTGAGTATCGGAGGTGTCGACAATCTGCATCACCAGGTTATCCCGCGCGGGCTTGGGCAAACCGTCGGCTACCAATTGGCGCATGCTGATCACCGCCATGACGAAACCGTAGGGTTCGTTGTAGGGCATTTGCGCGGTGGGCGGCCGAGTGACCGGTGCTACCAGCAACACGCCCATGGTATACGCCGGCTCCACCCCCACCAGCGACATCGGTTGGGATACGGCAATGGTTGCGGAACGGTACGCCCGCTCGATCGTCGAGCGGCGCAACGGCTGGGCCAGCAGGTCAAACCCCAAGGGCGAGCCGAGGATGCTCTGGGTCTGGCTGTACAACACCCGGCACGTACTCGTCACGCTCGTGCGCCGGTACCAGCGCCCCGGCTTCATTCAACTCACGAATGGAGAAAGGCGCGCCACGCTGGCGTGACACCTGTTGTTCGAACGCCCGGCGCTGATCACGCGCTACCCGGGGCGCCCAGGCATAGGCACGGGCGCGCAACAGCAACGGCTGGGCGAACCCATCGAAATCTTCGCGGGAAACATCATGGGAGTTGACGAAAAAACGCTGCAGGCTGCCCAGGCGCTGCTCCTGGTCTTCGAAACGCTCTTCCAGGCGGCTATAGCGCTCGTTGACCAATAACTGGAAACGCTGGCGGACCTGCTGGTGATGCCGATCGGCCGTGGTCAGCGCCAGCACGGCGGTGAGCGCCACCCCCACCAGCAAGACCACCAATGCCACCAGCCAAGCGGATGCCTGCTCGCTGATAAATCCCAGTATTTTCGGGCGGACGGCTTGCAACGGCATAGGCAAAACTCGAAACACCAGCGTGCAGGAGCGCTACTTCGGCTAAGAGGTTAGTTATAGCCATCGAGCCCTCTTTTGACCAGCGTAAAAAAACCGCGAGCCCGGAAAAATCCAGGCTTGCGGCTTCAAGGTCGATCAGCGTGCGGTGATTTTCCAGGCACGATGGATTTTCGGGTTACGGGCAAAATCCGGATCAATGGTTTTATCGCTGATTTCCTCGACGGCATAGCGCTCGCCCAGGTTGTCTTCCAACTGGAACTTGCGGAAGTTGTTGGAGAAATACAGCACCCCGCCCGGCGCCAGGCGGGCCATGGCCAGGTCGAGCAATTGCACGTGGTCACGCTGGACGTCGAACACACCTTCCATGCGCTTGGAGTTGGAGAAGGTCGGCGGGTCGATGAAGATCAGGTCGAACTCATCACGGCTGGCTTCCAGCCACGCCATCACATCGCCCTGCTCCAGGCGGTTCTTGTCGGAGAAGCCATTGAGGGACAGGTTGCGGCGCGCCCAGTCCAGATAGGTTTTCGACAGGTCGACGCTGGTGGTGCTGCGCGCGCCGCCCTTGGCTGCGTGCACGCTGGCGGTGGCGGTGTAGCAATACAGGTTGAGGAAGCGCTTGCCGGCAGCTTCTTTCTGGATGCGCATGCGCATCGGGCGGTGGTCGAGAAACAGACCGGTGTCCAGGTAGTCAGTGAGGTTGACCAGCAGCTTCACCCCGCCT
Organism: Pseudomonas sp. FP818; assembly: GCF_030687335.1. NCBI lineage: Bacteria > Pseudomonadati > Pseudomonadota > Gammaproteobacteria > Pseudomonadales > Pseudomonadaceae > Pseudomonas > Pseudomonas sp. FP818. The sequence continues at coordinate 4,175,836 of NZ_CP117427.1, forward strand.
TCGCTGACTTCGGTGAACTTGCCCTGGGCGCTCTGGCGCTCGTACTGCTTGGTGCCGCTCTGACGCTCGCGGCGCTTGACCACCACACGGCTCTTGTCGATGTTCAGCGCCTGGGGAATGGCGGCCAGGGCATCGAACATGCGCGCCGAGGCTTTTTCCGGGTCGATGGACTTTGGTGCCACGTATTCCTGGACGTGCACCCAGTCGTGGTACAGGTCGATGGCCATGGAGTATTCCGGCATATCGGCATCGTACACGCGGTAGCAATCGACACCCTCGCGCTTGGCCCACTTGCCCAGCAGCTTGAGATTCTTTTGCAGGCGGTTGGCAAACATCTGCCCGCCTTCGCTCAAGCGCGCCTGCTCAACCACTGGCGCCGGTGCAGGCGCAGGTTTGATCGGGTTACCGTTCTTGTTGTACTGGCGCTCTTGCGGCTCGGTCGGGGCCTGGTCGTAGGCGGCCTGCTCACGTTCGGCCTGGCGCTGCTCCGGGGTGCGGCGCTCGCCGGTGACGAACTGGTCCGGGTTGACCTTGATCAGCAGCAGCTTGCACGGCAACGCGCCGTTCCAGAACGAATACTGCTTGTGGCTACGAATGCCCATGCGCTTGCCCAGGTCCGGGGCGCCGGTGAACACCGCCGCCTCCCAGCCCATGCACGCCTGGCGCAGACGCTCACCGAGATTCTGGTAGAGGTACAACAGGCTGGCTTCGTCACCCAGGCGCTCGCCGTACGGCGGGTTGCAGATCACCAGGCCTTTCTGGTTCTGGTCCGGGCGCGGCTCGAAGGTGCCGACTTCGCCCTGGTAAATCTTGATCCAGTGGCTCAGGCCGGCACGCTCGATGTTGTTGCGCGCAGGCTGGATCAGGCGCGGATCGGCTTCGTAACCGCGGATCCACAATGGCGGCTTGTTCATGCCGATGGCCGCACGCTCGCTGGCCTCGGTGTGGAGTTTTTTCCACAGGGCCGGCACGTGGCCAAGCCAGGCGGTGAAGCCCCACTGCTCGCGATTAAGGTTGGGGGCCATGTCGGCGGCGATCATCGCACCTTCCACCAGGAAGGTACCGACGCCGCACATCGGGTCAGTCAACGCGCCGTTTTCAGCAGCAATGCGCGGCCAGCCGGCACGAATCAAAATTGCCGACGCGAGGTTTTCCTTCAACGGTGCCGCGCCCTGCTGCAGGCGGTAACCGCGCTGGTGCAGGCTGTGGCCGGACAGGTCGAGGGAGAGGATCGCTTCGCCACGGTCCAGGCGCAGGTGAATGCGCAGGTCGGGGTTGATCTTGTCGATGGACGGGCGTTCACCGGTCGGGGTGCGCAGCTTGTCGACAATCGCATCCTTGACCTTCAGCGCGCCGAAGTGGGTGTTGTCGATGCCCGAACCGTGGCCGCTGAACTCCACCGCCAGGGTGCCGTCAGGGACCATATGGTCTTGCCATTCGATATCCAGCACCCCGTGGTACAGGTCTTCGGCATCCTTCATCGGGAAGCGCTTGAGCACCAGCAGTACACGGTTGGCCAGGCGCGACCAGAGGCACAGGCGGTAGGCGGTTTCCATGTCGGCCATGCCGCGCACAGCCGAGGTGTGCTCGCGGGCGTCTTCAAGGCCAAGCCCGACGGCTTCCTCGATCAGCAGGCCTTCGAGGCCCTTGGGGCAAGTGAGGAAGAGTTCGTAACGGTCCGACATGGGGATTCCAGGCTTTTCAGCAATAAGTGAACGGGCGACGCATCGCGCGTTCGGTTTTCAATCAAGCGCTTTTCTTGAAGAGCGCTCGCGTGGCACGAATGTGTGCCGTTCCACCCCGGTGTCCAGACCTGCAGGGCCTTGATTGCCGGGGCAGAGAGATAATTTGAGCAACAAAAGGAAATATTCTGACCCTTCGTCGAATAATAACCGACTGCAAGCGGCGGGTATTCTCACTAAAGGATTAAACCCATCCTCTATACAGGGCACATCATAGCTGGCTTTGCCCAATAAATGGGGCGAAAAGCCATCCCAGCTTATGGCTATAGCATCGTTATCGTTACGTGCTTATGACAAAACGATCATTGAAACCATGTGACCTATTGGTTAGAACTCAACACAGGTTAGCGCCACAACGACGCTGACACAGAGGCTCGCCACGCCGGCAGCGAGCCACACCAACGGCAGAAAAACTCTGCCCGGCCTCGGACGAGGCCGAAGGATATCAAGACAGTCAACAAGTGAGGGAAACACCCTATGAGAAGACTTAAGCGTGATCCGTTGGAAAGAGCATTTTTACGCCGGATATCAGTATGGCGTTCATGGCAAATCCCGTGAGCTTTGCCCATTTACTCTACCGTCAGTACGCCAAGCCTGGATTAACGGCTGGCGCGAAGGACGCGGCGACAACTGGGACGGTATGACCGGCACTGCGGGGATCCACAGACTCAACGAACTTCACGCCGTCGGCTAATCAGGGCACGTAATTCCGACAACCACCTTGAAGAATGTAACAACTTAACCACGCACGCCCCATCCGGGCGGCGGGCTTCGGCCCAGGGGCTCCTTCGAGGAGCCCTTTTTTATGGGCTTGAAACCCCTGCGCAGCAGCAGCTTCAGGGCTGCTTTGCAGTCCCACGCGGGGCAAGCCCGCTCGCCGCAATGGCGTCCACCGATTGGCGAATCAACGCTGGACCCTTGTAGATAAACCCGGAATACAACTGCACCAGGGCTGGCACCCGCGGCGATTTTCTCGGCGGCGTGCTTGCCTTCGGTGATACCGCCCACGGCGATGATCGGCAAACGCCCGGCCAACTCGGCCGCCAGCACCTTGACGATATGGGTGCTCTGGTCACGCACCGGCGCGCCGGAAAGCCCACCCGCCTCGTCACCGAAAGCCAGGCCTTCAACGCCCGCACGGCTGAGGGTGGTGTTGGTGGCAATCACCGCATCCATCCCCGCATCCACCAGGGCCTGGGCCACCAGCACGGTTTCTTCGTCGTTCATGTCCGGGGCGATCTTGATCGCCAAGGGCACGCGCTTGCCATGGCGTACCGCCAGGTCTTCCTGGCGCTGGCGCAGGGCTTCGAGCAGTTGCTTGAGCGAGTCGCCAAACTGCAGGCTGCGCAGGCCCGGGGTGTTGGGCGAGCTGACGTTGACGGTCACATAGCTGGCGTGGGCGTAGACCTTGTCCAGGCAGAGCAGGTAGTCATCTACCGCACGTTCCACCGGGGTGTCGAAATTCTTGCCGATATTGATCCCGAGGATGCCCTTGTACTTGGCGGCCTGGACCCGCGCCAGCAGGTGATCGACGCCCAGGTTGTTGAACCCCATGCGATTGATGATCGCCTCGGCCTCCGGCAGGCGGAAAATGCGCGGCTTGGGATTGCCCGGCTGCGGGCGCGGCGTGACGGTGCCGATCTCGACAAAACCGAAACCCAACTGCGCAAAGCCGTCGATGGCAGCGCCGTTCTTGTCCAGGCCCGCTGCCAGGCCCACCGGGTTGGGGAAATCGAGCCCCATCACCGAGACCGGCATCTTTGCCGGCGCCTTGCACACCAGGCCATTGAGCCCCAGGCGGCCACCCGCGCCGATCAGGTCCAGGGACAGATCGTGGGAAGTTTCCGGGGAGAGTTTGAACAACAGCTGGCGGGCCAGGGTATACATGGGCGGGCTTGACTCGGATGGCGGCGAAAGGTGGCGGCGATTATAGCCGGGGTGGCGGGTACGTGCGAGGCATGGCACACCGCCGGTCGATCATCCGCTTCGATGCTGCATCAACTCTTCGTAGCGCGCCCAGATCTTCTGCGCATAACGCAGGCGCAGCGCATCACGCTCGCCCCCTGCCCCAGGCCCGACGTTGTAGGCGCCCACGGCGGTCCAGTTGTAACCAAACTGCTTGATGAAGTCGGCCAGAATCGACGCCCCCACCTCCACCGACAGGCACGGCTCATCCAACAGACGCTGCTCGGTAATCCCCTGCTTGAGCAGGCGCGGCAGATGAATGCTGTTGATCTGCATCAGGCCGATGTCACGGCTGCCATTGTTATTGCTGTAGTTCATGGCCTCGGCGCGATAGCCCGACTCCACGGCGGCAATGGCTTGCAGTAACTCCGGCTCGATATCGTATTGGCGGGCGGCCTCGGCCCAACAATAAGCCCCGGCCTCACTCGCCTTGCCCAGGGTAAGTAACAGCAGCCCCAGCCTGCAGGCTCGTTTCATGCCTGCTCGACAGCCGCTTCGGCGTACCAGCCACAGGCCGGGCAAGCACGCCGTGGAGCACCCGCACCTTGCGCTGCCTGGCCAGGCCGCTCGAGCACCCTTACCCGGCCATTGAAGCGATAACCGCGGCCATACACTGTCGCGATCAACCGCCTGTCGCCCTCCAATTGCTTGCGCAATGAGTAGATACAACGGGTCAGGGACTCTTCGGCGATGTCGATATGGGGCCAGACCTGCTCCAGCAGGTAGTCCTTGGTCACCAATACGCCGGGCGTGGCCAGCAACAAGCGCAACACATGACATTCCTTGGGGGGTAACTGAATGTCGCGACCTTCGGCGGTCAGCCGGCCATCACCCTGCAACTTCCAATGACCAAAGGCGAGGGAGCCCCTGACCAAGCCCTCAACTGCAGCAACCATGCAAACCTCTGTTCCTGTCTGACATACGCGGCGCCTTGAATATTGATATCGCACCGCCTGGAGATATCGCGACTATAGAAACCCGCAGCCAATTGCACGTTAGGAAAAAACCCTGTGCTTCGAAGTTTTCCGGGAGTGTTTCGTAGGAACTTTCGAGGTCAACAGCCCCCGTTCGCCATAGGTAATGCCTGCTTTCATTGCTCGGCGATGCGAGCAAATGCACGCCGGACGCGCTCGTATTGATCAGAGCTCAGGGGGGTCGAAACAGAGCCCATCACGGGAGGCGTGGGTATATCCAATTCAGCCACCAGTTCTTTGATAAACCGCAACTGCTGCGCGCTTCCCTTGATCAACAGGCTGTTGACCTGTGGGTAGGCGATTACCGCTGCGCCAGTGCCGGCCTTGCGCCCAAGCTCGGCAAGCCGACGCTCGACCAGCGTTGCCATGCCGGGCACGGTGATTTTTTGCAGCCCCATGTCGTACTGGTGGTCTGCCACGTCATGATTCAGCACCTGCACGACACCGACTTCCGGTAACGCCTGGCGCCGTGCCGGGCGTTGGCGGTCCATCAGTTGGGCCAGGCGCAATACGTGATCGACATAATTGGCGGGCCCGGACACATAAAACAATCGCGCACCGGCCTTGCGCAGCGGGTAGCGCGCCTCGTCGAGCCCCGCGCGCCGCATGACCACACGCAATCTGTCGACGCTCATGTGCCGCAGAATCACCCCGGAACTCTTGGCCTCGCTGGCGTCGTAGAGATGTAGCACCTGGCCGTCGCTGTACCAGATCAATTCGTGCTGCAACGCTACCGTCTCGAGGACCGCTTGCGCGTCGGCAAAATCAAATTGCCCGGTGATGCGCTTGCCCGCCGCCCGCTTGCTGACCACGATGGGCTGCCCCAAGGGCACCGCAAGCCGGGCGAAGAAGCCCGAAAGGCTTTCATCCAACGCCAGGTAGGTCGCGCCCATGGCTGGCAGGGCAGCGAGCATCAACAGCCCGCCCAGCAGCCAGCGCTGCAAAAAGGCAGCGCAGGTCGCTGCGATAGATTGATCAAGAAGCACGCGGGGTTTCCTGAAGGGTGTTGCCCGAAGGAGCGCCATAGTGAAAGGCCCGCGCAATGCAATCTTGATGAAAACCTGATCAACCACGGAACGCCCTGCGCCGTGGCATGTGCCTTGCTTTGTCTTGTGTATCGCGGCCCGCACCAACGACGGAACGGGCTCAAGCACAAAGGCGTCGTTACCTGCAGGAGGCTTGCAAGCCGCCCTACGGAACGACGCCTTTTTTCACACAGAAGGTAGGTGTTGATGAGTGATCAGGTGGGCAACAGCCAGGCCAATAACCCCCTGGCCTGGGTCAACGGCAGCGATGCCCCGGAAAAGAGCAGCCTCGACCTGGGCTTCATGGCCTTGAGCGATTGCGCCTCGCTGGTGGTCGCGGCGACCCAGGGGTTTGCCCAGCCGTACGGGCTGACGCTGAACCTCAAGCGCCAGTCATCCTGGGCCGGCCTGCGCGACAAGCTGGTCAGCGGCGAACTGGACGCCGCCCACAGCCTGTATGGCCTGATCTATGCGGTGCACCTGGGCATCGGCGGCGTGGCGCCAACCGACATGGCGGTGCTGATGGGCCTGAACCAGAACGGCCAGGGCATCAACTTGTCCCAGGGCCTGCAGCACCAGGGCGTGACCAGTCCTGAGGCACTGGCGCGCAAGGTGCACCAAAGCCGGACAAAACTCACCTTCGCCCAGACGTTTCCCACCGGCACCCACGCCATGTGGTTGTATTACTGGCTGGCCAGCCAAGGCATTCATCCGCTGCGCGATGTCGAGAGTGTGGTGGTGCCGCCGCCGCAGATGGTCGCGCACTTGCAGGCCGGGCGGATTGACGGCCTGTGTGTGGGCGAACCCTGGTGCGCCAGCGCGGTGCAGCAGAACCAGGGCTTTACCCTGGCCACCAGCCAGGCGATCTGGCCGGATCACCCGGAAAAAGTCCTGGGCTGCACCCAGGCGTTTGTCGAGCAATACCCCAACACCGCCCGCGTGCTGGTAATGGCGATTCTGGAGGCCAGCCGTTTTATCGACGACAGCCTGGAGAACCGCCGCTCCACCGCGCAACTGCTCAGCGCCAGGGAATATCTGGACGCCCCACTCGACTGCATCGAACCGCGCCTGCTGGGGGCTTATGACGATGGCCTGGGCAACCACTGGCAAGACGTGCACGCGCTGCGCTTCCATGGCGGTGGCGAGGTCAACCTGCCGTACCTGTCCGACGGCATGTGGTTCATGACCCAGTTCCGCCGCTGGGGCCTGCTGCGTGACGACCCTGACTACCTCGCCGTTGCCCGGCAGGTGCAGCAACTGGACCTCTACCGCCAGGCCGCAACGGCAGTGGGTGTGGCAGCCTGGGGCGCGGACATGCGCAGCAGCCAATTGATCGACGGCAAGGTCTGGGATGGCTCGGACCCAGCCGCCTACGCCCGTAGCTTCCGCCTGCATGCCCTGGCCGACGATGTCGTCCGCCACGCCTTGCGCTGATGGGAGGCCACCCATGTTGCGAATCCTGCTGATCAATGACACCCCACGCAAAGTCGGGCGCCTCAAAAGTGCACTGACCGAGGCCGGTTTTGAGGTGATCGACGAGTCCGGCCTGACCATCGACCTGCCGGCGCGCGTCGAAACGGTGCGCCCGGATGTGATTCTGATCGATACCGAGTCACCCGGCCGCGATGTGATGGAGCAAGTGGTGCTGGTCAGCCGTGACCAGCCCCGCCCCATCGTGATGTTTACCGACGAACATGACCCCAACGTGATGCGCCAGGCGATCAAGTCCGGGGTCAGTGCCTACATCGTCGAGGGCATCCAGGCCCAGCGCCTGCAGCCGATCCTCGATGTGGCCATGGCACGCTTCGAGAGCGATCAGGCCCTGCGTGCGCAGCTGCAGGCCCGCGACCAGCAACTGGCGGAACGCAAGCGCATCGAGCTGGCCAAGGGTTTGCTGATGAAAATGAAGGACTGCAATGAAGAACAGGCCTACACCCTGATGCGCCGCCAAGCCATGAGCCGCCAGCAGAAGTTGATCCAGGTGGCCGAGCAGATTATTGCCATGAGTGAATTGTTAGGCTGAGACACACAACTACCCTCGCCCACTGTGGAAACGGGCTTGCCCGCGATGGCAGTGTCCCGATTGGCGCAAGACTTGCAAACCAAACATCCCAGGTAACCAACGGCGGTTGCCCCTCCACGACAAAGACGTCGCACATCCGGTTTGCCCAGGCGAACCCGGTGGCGGCGTTTTTTCGTTTGGGTGGGGCGGCCTTCGCTGGCCGTTCCATCACCAGGCCTTCTACAAGATCCCCAATCTGAGGTGCGTGATGAAATCAAGCTTCTGGAAATCCGGGCACACCCCGACCTTGTTTGCCGCGTTCCTGTATTTCGACCTGAGTTTCATGGTCTGGTATCTATTGGGCCCGCTGGCGGTGCAGATCGCCGCCGACCTGCAACTGACCACCCAGCAACGCGGGCTGATGGTTGCCACACCGATCCTGGCGGGCGCGATCCTGCGCTTCTTGATGGGCATGCTGGCAGACAAGTTGTCGCCCAAGACCGCCGGCCTGATCGGCCAGGTGATCGTGATTGTGGCGCTGTTCTGTGCCTGGAAACTGGGGATCCACAGCTATGAACAGGCGCTGCTGCTGGGGCTGTTTCTCGGCATGGCCGGGGCGTCGTTTGCCGTGGCCCTGCCGTTGGCCTCCCAGTGGTACCCCGCCGAGCACCAGGGCAAGGCCATGGGCATCGCCGGCGCGGGCAATTCCGGCACGGTGTTCGCCGCACTGCTGGCGCCGCTGATCGCCGCCGCCTTTGGCTGGAGCAACGTGTTTGGCTTTGCCCTGATCCCGCTGGTCCTGACCTTGATCGTATTCGCCTGGCTGGCGCGCAATGCCCCTGAGCGACCGAAAGCCAAATCCATGGCCGACTACTTCAAGGCCCTGGGCGACCGCGACAGTTGGTGGTTCATGTTCTTCTACAGCGTGACCTTCGGTGGCTTTATCGGCCTGGCCAGCGCCCTGCCCGGCTACTTCAACGACCAATATGGCTTGAGCCCGGTCACTGCCGGCTACTACACCGCCGCCTGTGTGTTCGGCGGCAGCCTGATGCGGCCCCTGGGCGGTGCCCTGGCCGACCGCTTCGGCGGGATCCGCACCCTGCTGGGTATGTACGGCGTGGCGGTGGTGTGCATCGCGGCAGTGGGCTTCAACCTACCGAGTTCCTACGCTGCACTGGCCCTGTTCGTATGCACCATGCTCGGCCTGGGGGCCGGTAACGGCGCGGTCTTCCAGTTGGTGCCCCAGCGCTTTCGCCGGGAGATCGGCGTGATGACCGGGTTGATCGGCATGGCCGGCGGTATCGGCGGTTTCGCCCTGGCGGCGGGTATGGGTGCAATCAAGCAAAGCACCGGCAGCTATCAGTTGGCGTTGTGGCTATTCGCCAGCCTGGGCGTGCTGGCGTGGTTCGGCCTGTATGGCGTGAAGCGGCGCTGGAGGACCACCTGGGGTTCGGCTGCCGTCACCGCAGCGCGGGTCTGATGAGCCTGCAACTGAGCGTGGCCCAGGCCAGCGCCATTGGGCCGCGCGCGGAAAACCAGGACGCCCTGCGCCTGGTCACCCCGGCCCCGGAGCTGGCCGCGAGCAAGGGCTATCTGTGTGCCATCGCCGATGGTGTCAGCCAATGCGCCGACGGCGGCCTGGCCGCGCGCTCGACCTTGCAGGCCCTGGCCCTGGACTACTACGCCACGCCGCAAACCTGGGGCGTGGCCCAGGCCCTGGATCGCCTGTTGCTCGCACAAAATCGCTGGCTGCAGGCCAATGGCGGCGGCCAGCCGTTGCTGACCACCCTCAGCGCCCTGGTGTTTCGCGGCCAGCGTTTTACCTTGGCCCATGTCGGTGACTGCCGGGTGTATCGCTGGTTCGCGGGCGAGTTGCAGCGCATCACTGAAGAACATGTCTGGGAGCAACCGGGCATGCAGCATGTGCTCAAGCGCGCCCTGGGCCTGGACCAGCATCTGGTGGTGGATTTTCTCGACGGTGAACTGCGCCAGGGCGAGTGCTTCCTGCTGCTCAGCGATGGGGTATGGGCGACCCTGGCCGATCACAGCATCCGCGCGATCCTGCGCGAACAGGCCGATCTGGATCTGGCCGTGAACACCCTGGTCAATGCGGCGCACCTGGCGGGTAGCCAGGACAATGCCAGCGCCCTGCTGGTGCGCATCGACCAGCTTGGCGCCGCGACCCTGGGTGATGCGCTGGTGCAGTTGCAGCAGTGGCCGCTACCGCCGCCGTTGAAGGCCGGGCAAGCCTTTGAAGGCTGGCAGGTGGAGTGCGTGCTGGTGCACAGTCGGCAGTCGTTGCTGTATCGGGTACGTGATACCCAGCAGCAAGCCTGGCTGCTGAAAACCCTGGCCCCGGGTCGCGACGATGACAACGATGCGGCCCAGGCCCTGCTCGCGGAAGAATGGTTTTTGCGCCGGGTGGCGGGACGGGCATTTCCTGAAGTCCATCCGGGCAGCGGGCGTCAGCATTTGTACTATGTGATGCGTGAATACAGCGGGCAGACCCTGGCCGAACTGTTCCAGCAGCAAGGCCCCTTGCCGCTGGCGCAATGGCAGTCCATCGCCGAGCGCTTGCTGCGGGCGGTGGGCATGCTGCATCGCCGGCAAATCCTGCACCGTGACATCAAGCCGGAAAACCTGCTGTTGGGGGAAGACGGCGAACTGCGGGTGCTGGATTTTGGCCTGGCCTATTGCCCCGGCTTATCCGAAGACCGCGCTCACCTGTTGCCGGGCACCCCCAGCTTTATCGCCCCCGAAGCCTTCAACGGCGAACGTCCGACACCGCAGCAGGATTTGTACAGCGTCGGCGTGAGCCTTTATTACCTGCTGACCGGGCATTATCCCTACGGTGAAATCGAAGCGTTCCAGCGGCCGCGCTTCAACACGCCTGTCAGTGCCAGCCGTTATCGACCCGACCTGCCCGACTGGTTGCAACAGAGCCTGGAGCGCTCGGTGGCGGCACAAGCGGCCCAACGTTACGAAACCGCCGAGGAATGGCTGCTGGTGCTGGAACAGGCCGACCGCCGCGAACTGAGCCTGCGCCCGCGGCCACTGCTGGAGCGCGAGCCGCTGAAGGTCTGGCAAACCCTGGCGTTGGTGTCGTTGCTGATCAATCTGCTGTTGCTGTATCTGTTATCCCTATAGGAGGCAGGTGCGCCAGTTGTGGGCGTTCCGCCTTCAAATGGTGCGTAAAGGCCTTGGAGCATCCACTAAAACCCCAGTAAACCCGGCGTTGCGCGACTTGGCACAACCACTGCATTAGCTTCTGCAACACCCCCACATACAGCCCACCCTTCAACGACGAAGGTGGGGCTTTCCCGAGAGAACGGGACCAGGACAAAGGCGTCCTCGCTAGGCAACTAGCGGGACGCCTTTTTTGTTTGCGCGTGATTTGTCGAGCCACTGCGGAGAACGACATGAAGAAACTCAAACTGGTGATGATCGGCAACGGCATGGCCGGGGTTCGCACCCTTGAAGAACTGCTGAAGCTGAGCACCGAGCTGTATGACATTACGGTCTTTGGCGCCGAGCCCCATACCAACTACAACCGCATCCTGCTGTCACCGGTGCTGGCCGGTGAGCAGACGTTCGAAGAGATCGTGCTCAACGACCTGGACTGGTACCTGCAAAACAACATCAAGCTGCTGCTCAACCGCAAGGTGGTGCAGATCGACCGGGTCAAGCGCAAAGTCATCGCCGAAGACGGCACGGAAGCCGAATACGATCGCCTGCTGATCGCCACCGGCTCGACCCCGTTTATCCTGCCGATCCCCGGCAATACCTTGCAGGGTGTAATTGGCTACCGCGATATCGCCGACACCCAGGCCATGATCGACACCGCCCGCACCCACAAGCACGCGGTGGTCATCGGTGGCGGCTTGCTGGGCCTGGAAGCGGCCAATGGCCTTATGTTGCGCGGCATGCACGTGACCGTGGTGCATATCGGCGAATGGCTGCTGGAACGCCAGTTGGACAAGACCAGCGGCCAGTTGCTGCAAACCGAACTGGAAAGCCGGGGCCTGGTGTTTCGCCTGTGCGAGCAGACCCAGGCCCTGCATGACGCCGGCAATGGTCGCGTGGGCTCGGTGCAGTTCAAAAATGGCGAGGTGATTCCGGCTGACCTGGTGGTGATGGCTGCCGGTATCCGCCCCAACACCGAGCTGGCGGAACAGTCCGGCATCCCGTGCAACCGTGGGATTCTGGTCAACGACACGATGCAAACCTACGACCCGCGCATCTATGCCATCGGCGAGTGCGCCAGCCATCGTGGGATTGCCTACGGCCTGGTGGCGCCGCTGTTCGAGCAGGCCAAGGTCTGTGCCAACCACCTGGCGCAGTTGGGCTTCGCCACTTACAAAGGCTCGGTGACCTCGACCAAACTCAAAGTCACCGGCATCGACCTGTTTTCTGCTGGCGACTTCATGGGCGGCGAAGGCACCGAGACCATCACCCTTTCCGACCCTATCGGTGGCGTCTATAAGAAGCTGGTGATCAAGGACGACATACTGGTCGGCGCCTGCCTGTACGGCGATACCGCCGACGGCGGTTGGTATTTCCGGCAGATCCGTGAGAACCATGGCATTAGTGAGATCCGCGATCACCTGATGTTCGGCGAAAACGCCCTGGGCGATGTAGGCCACCAAGGCCAGGACAAAGCCATGAGCATGGCCGACAACGCCGAAGTCTGCGGCTGCAACGGGGTGTGCAAGGGCACCATCGTCAAGGCGATCCAGGAACAGGGCCTGTTCAGTGTCGATGAGGTGAAAAAACACACCAAGGCCGCCAGCTCCTGCGGCTCCTGTGCCGGGCTGGTGGAGCAGATCCTGATCAACACTGTGGGCGGCGCCGCCGACGTCAAACCCAAAAGCGAAAAAGCCATCTGCGGCTGCAGCGACCTCAATCACGGGCAAATCCGCCAGGCCATTCGCGACCAGCACTTGCTGACCATCGCCGACACCATGAGCTACCTGAACTGGCGTACGCCCAACGGTTGCGCCACCTGCCGCCCGGCACTCAACTACTACCTGATTTCCACCTGGCCGGGCGAAGCCAAGGACGACCCGCAATCGCGCCTGATCAACGAACGGGCCCACGCCAATATTCAGAAAGACGGCACCTACTCGGTAGTCCCACGGATGTGGGGCGGTGTGACCAATCCTTCCGAGCTGCGCCGGATTGCCGATGTGGCCGACAAGTACAACGTGCCGATGGTCAAGGTCACCGGCGGCCAGCGCATCGACTTGCTGGGCATCAGGAAACAGGACCTGCCCGGGGTGTGGAAAGACCTCGATATGCCGTCCGGGCATGCCTACGGCAAATCCATCCGCACCGTGAAGACCTGTGTTGGCAGCGAGTTCTGCCGGTTTGGCACGCAGAACTCCACGCAACTGGGCATTGAGCTAGAACATGACCTGTTCAATATGTGGTCGCCCCACAAGGTCAAGCTGGCGGTGTCCGGGTGCCCGCGCAATTGCTCGGAAGCCGGAATCAAGGATGTGGGCATTATCGGCGTCGACTCGGGCTGGGAGATGTACATCGGCGGCAATGGCGGGATCAAGACTGAGGTCGCGGAGTTTTTCGTCAAGCTCAAGACCGCCGAAGAAGTACGTGAGTACAACGGCGCTTTCCTACAGCTGTACCGCGAAGAAGCCTTCTACCTGGAGCGCACCGTGCACTACCTGCAACGGGTGGGCATGGACCACATCAAGAAGGCCGTGCTGGAAGACCCGGCGCGGCGCCAGGCCCTCAATGAGCGCCTGCAATTCTCCCTGTCGTTTGAACAAGACCCGTGGAAAGAGCGCCTGGAGCAGCCGCTGCTGAAGAAGGAATTCGACACCATCGCCGTCAAACAGCTGGAGGTAGTGCTATGAACTGGCTGGATATCTGCGCCCTCGAAGAAATCAACTCCCTGGGCTCGCGCATTGTCAGTGGCCCGAAAGGGGAAATCGCGATTTTTCGCACCAGTGACGATGAAGTGTTCGCCCTCGATGACCGCTGCCCGCACAAGGGCGGGCCGCTGTCCCAGGGGCTGATCTATGGCAAACGCGTGGCCTGCCCGCTGCACAACTGGCAGATCGACCTGGCGTCCGGCGAAGCCCAGGCCCCGGATATCGGCTGCGCCCACCATCACCACGCCCGGGTGGAAAACGGCCGGGTGATGCTGGCCCTGCGGGACGCCGGTTGATGAACCGCCAGGTCACGGCATCGACCTGCTGCTACTGCGGGGTCGGCTGCGGCGTGCTGATCGAGCACGATGGCACGCAGATCTTCGGGGTCAGCGGCGATCCGGCACACCCGGCCAACTTCGGCAAGTTGTGCAGCAAGGGTTCCAGCCTGCACCTGACCGGCGATCTGACGGCGCGGGCGTTGTACCCGCAGCTGCGCCTGGGCAAAGAACTGGCCCGCGGCCGCACCGATTGGGACACGGCCCTGGAACACGCGGCCAATGTATTCGCCGACACCATCGCCGAGCATGGCCCCGACAGCGTGGCGTTCTATATCTCCGGGCAACTGTTGACCGAGGACTACTACAGTTTCAACAAACTCGCGCGGGCCCTGGTGGGCACCAACAATATCGACAGCAATTCCCGGCTGTGCATGTCTTCGGCAGTGGTCGGCTACAAGCGCAGCCTGGGCGCCGATGCGCCGCCGTGCAGCTACGAGGACCTGGAGGCCAGCGATTGCGTGATGATCGTCGGCAGTAACATGGCCTACGCCCATCCCGTACTGTTTCGCCGGCTGGAAGAGGCCAAGGCACGTCGACCCGAGATGAAAGTGCTGGTCATCGACCCCCGGCGCACCGACACCTGCGACTTGGCGGATATGCACCTGGCAATCCTGCCCGGTACTGATGTGGCGTTGTTCCATGGGATTTTGCATCTGTTGTTGTGGGAAGACTGGATCGACCGCGACTTTATCCAGGCTCATACCGAGGGTCTGGTCGAGTTGAAGCGGTTGGTCCATGACTACACGCCACAGATGGTCACGCAATTATGTGGGATCAGTGTCGAACAACTGCGCCAGTGCGCACAGTGGGTGGGCACCTCGCCCAGCTTCCTGTCGCTGTGGTGCATGGGGTTGAACCAGTCCACCGCCGGCAGCGCAAAAAACAGTGCGCTGATCAACCTGCACCTGGCCACCGGCACCATTGGCCGCCCGGGTTGCGGGCCCTTTTCCCTGACCGGCCAGCCCAACGCCATGGGCGGCCGGGAGACCGGAAGCCTGTCGAACCTGCTGCCAGGCCATCGCGACGCCGGCAACGCTGAGCATCGCGCCGAAGTGGCCGCCTACTGGGGGGTTGAACAACTGCCCTGCAGCACCGGCTTGACTGCCATTGAACTGTTCGAGCAGGTACAGGCTGGCAAGATCAAAGCGTTGTGGATCGCTTGCACCAACCCCGCGCAATCGTTGCCAGACCAGAACAACGTGCGCCAGGCCCTGGCCGCGTGCCCGTTCGTGGTGTTGCAGGAGGCCTTCCGCACCACAGAAACCGCCGCCTTTGCCGACCTGTTGTTGCCCGCCGCCAGTTGGGGCGAGAAAGAAGGCACCGTGACCAACTCCGAACGGCGCATTTCCCACGTGCGCCAGGCCATCGCCCCACCGGGTGAAGCGCGACCAGACTGGGCGATTACCGTGGATTTCGCACAGCGCCTGGAGCGCCGCTTGCGTCCTCAAAAAACCGGCCTGTTTGCCTTTGAAACGCCCGCGCAGGTGTTTGATGAATACAAACAGCTGACCCGTGGTCAGGACCTGGACCTGTCGGGCCTCAGCCACGCCCTGCTCGACCGCATCGGCCCGCAGCAATGGCCGTTTCCCGCAAAGGCCCAGGCCGGCACGCCACGGCTGTACACCGATGGCGTCTTCCCGACCGCCAGTGGTCGTGCGCAGTTTGTCGCTGATCCTTATCGCGCCGCCAAAGAGCAGCGGGACGCGCGCTTTCCACTGACCCTGATCACCGGCCGCCTGCGTGACCAATGGCACGGCATGAGCCGTACTGGCACGGCGGCGCAACTCTTTGGCCATGTCAGCGAAGCATCGCTCAGCCTGCACCCGGACGAACTGCGCCGGCACCGTTTCAAAGAAGGCGACCTGGTCAATCTCAAAAGCCGTCGCGGCAACGTGATTGTGGCGGTGACCAGTGATGACAGCGTGCGACCCGGCCAGGCATTCCTGCCGATGCATTGGGGCGATCGCTTCCTTAAGGGTGGCGTCAATGCGCTGACCCAGCCGGCGTTCGACCCACTGTCGAAACAGCCGGAACTCAAACACAGCGGCGTACGCCTGGAAGCCGTGCAATTGCCCTGGCACTTGTTCGCGCTGATCGAGGGCGATGTGCAGCAACACTTCGAAGCCTTGCGCCCCCTTTGTGAGCAGTTTGCCTACGTCAGCCTGAGCCTGACCGGGCGTGAGCGGCCGGCCCTGCTGGTGCGGGCTGCCCATACCGAAGCACCGGATCTGCAACTGCTCAACAGCATCGACCGATTGCTGGGCCTCAATGACGGCCCGGTCATGGCCTATGACGACCCGCGCCGTTCCATCGGTAAACGGGTAAGGATCGAGAAAGGCCGGATCACCGCGATCCGCCTGGCCGGCGAAACCCTCGCCCGCCACTGGCTGCAAAGCCTGTGTGGCTGGAAGGCCGCGCCGACGAACAGTTACGCCGCTGGCTGCTGGCACCGCTAAGCGCGCCGCCCGGTGGTGGAACGACCAGCAATAGAATTCTCTGCAACTGCAAAAACGTCAGTGAAAGCGCGATATGCGCCGGCATCGGCCGCGGCCTGAACCTGGACGGGCTGAAACAAGCATTGGGCTGCGGCACGCAATGTGGCTCCTGCGTCCCCGAAATCAAACGGCTATTGGCAAGCACCTCGCAGCCAATCGCTATCAGTGTGTGAGGGCAATACCTATGAATGCAAAAGTCTGGCTGGTGGGCGCAGGCCCGGGTGATCCGGAGTTGTTGACCCTCAAGGCAGTACGGGCCCTGCACGAGGCCGATGTGGTGCTGATTGATGATCTGGTCAACCCGGCGGTACTTGAGCATTGCCCCGGTACGCGGGTGATTACCGTCGGCAAACGCGGGGGGTGCCGTTCCACACCCCAGGATTTCATTCATCGCTTGATGCTGCGTTATGCGCGCCAGGGTAAATGCGTGGTGCGCCTGAAGGGCGGCGATCCGTGCATTTTCGGACGCGGCGGCGAAGAGGCCAGTTGGCTGAAGGAGCGAGGAGTCAGCGTGGAGTTGGTCAATGGCATCACGGCCGGGCTGGCGGGTGCAACAAACTGTGACATACCGCTGACACTGCGGGGAATCAGTCGTGGCGTGACGCTTGTCACCGCCCATACCCAGGACGACAGCAGCCTTAATTGGCGGGCACTGGCCGAGGGTGGCACGACACTGGTGGTCTACATGGGTGTGGCGAAGCTTGCAGAGATTGCCCAGCAGTTACTGGAAGGAGGCATGGCCGCAGATATGCCGGTGGCCATGATCGAGAACGCCTCGATGCCCCAGCAGCGCGAATGCCGCAGTTCCCTGGCGCGCATGCAGGAGGATGCCCAGGGGTTTGCCTTGAAGAGCCCAGCCATCCTGGTGATCGGCGCGGTAGCAGCCACAGCCGTGGAAGCCGCCTTGCTGGCAAGCGCCTGAAGCAAATGGCAGGCGAAAAAAAGCCCGGCCTAAGCCGGGCTTTTTTCTAGCACTCAGTAATTACTGAGCTTGAGCTTCAACCGACGCTTCTACACGACGGTTAACAGCGCGACCAGCTTCAGTTGCGTTGTCAGCAACTGGGCGGGATTCGCCGTAACCAACCGAAGTGATACGGCTAGGAGCTACGCCATCTTTAACCAGGACTTGCTTAACAGCGTCAGCACGACGCTGGGACAGCTTCTGGTTGTAGGCGTCTGGACCGACGGAGTCAGTGTGACCAGCAACTTCTACGTTGGTAGCTGGGTACTGAGCCATGAAGTCGGCCAGGTTTTTCACGTCGCCGTAGCTGTTAGGCTTAACAACGGCCTTGTCGAAGTCGAACTTCACGTCCAGCTCAACACGAACAACCTGAGCAACCGGAGCTTCTGGCTCTGGAACTGGCTCTGGAGCTGGTGCTGGGGTAGGAGCTGGAGCAGCTGCGCCAGCGTTACCGCCGAAGTTTACGCCCAGGCCGACCAGTGCGGAGTAGTCCCACTTGCCGTTGTCCAGACCGTAGTCAGCTTCAACACCGGCACGAGCGTACAGGTTGTTGGTGAAGTAGTACTTAACGCCGGTACCAACGGTAGCGAAAGTAGTCTGATCGCGACCGGTGTGGCCGTCAGCACGTACGTTGCCACGGCTCTGGTGACCGAAACCACCTTCTACGTATGGACGCAGGGAGTCGACGCCAGCTTGACCGAAGTGGTACTGAGCAACGAGGCTGCCGGTATCACCTTTGATCTTCTGGTTGCCAGTACCGTCAGTCGAACGGGTGTGGTTGGTCTTGTCGTAGGACAAGTTCAAGGACAGGTCGTCGGTCAGGAAGTAACCGATGCGAGCGCCAGGATTGAAGCCGTCTTCGATGTGCTTGACGCTATCGTTGTACTGCTTCTTGTAGAACAGCTCGCCTTCAACTGCGCCTTGGCCTTGTGCCAGAACGCCGAAAGAAGTAGCGGCAATAAGAGAACCAATGGCCAAGCCCAAGGTGTTTTTCAGTTTCATCCGTTAAATCCCCATCTGGTGATTGTAAAGCAGTCCCACATACCGGGGGACAACTCGGCGACAAGTCTAACAGAACTTGCCTACACGTAAGAGATATTTGCACCGAACTAAGTTTCAGTACTGTCCGCAAATTTCTCACGTAATTTATCAAGAGCACGTTTGTAACGCATTTTTGTAGCACTCAAACCCATATGCATAATGTCAGCAATTTCCTGAAATTCCAGTTCCGCGACAAATCGTAGCACCAGAATTTCCCGGTCAATTGGGTTCACATGCACCAACCAGCGATCAAGCCCGCCCTTCTCCTCGGGTGCCGGCGTCTTTTCTTCAGACGCCTCCTCAAGGGGGTCAAGGCTCAACGCGTCCATCAAGCGACGCTTTCGCCGTTCCTTACGATACTGCGTGATGCACTCGTTGTACGTGATGCTGTAGAGCCAGGTTTTGAACTTCGATTTACCCTCGAAGTTCTTCAGGCCATACAACACCTTGAGCATCACTTCCTGACAGACATCATCCGCATCACGATCGTTCCCTAAATACCTTGAACAAACGTTGAACAGAGTGCGTTGATACCTGCGCATCAATTCTTCGTACGCGCGTGTTACGTGAAACAGCTCCGTGTGCGCGCGCGCGACCAACTCCTCATCAGAGAGCTCACGGGGGTCATAGCGCGTGGACAGCGTTTGGGCTTTATTCAAAACAAGTCGTGCCGACAGTCAGGTCAATGTCCGCCACAGCCTGGATACCCAGGTTTGCGGCGGCGTACATTAGCAGGGTTACCGGGTTAGCGGCTATTGACCTGCTGTTCCAGCAGAACCCGATTGGACAGCGACACTAGTTCGCCATCATCGGTCAGCACCGTGGTTTTCACCGTACCGATCTCTTCAATCTGCCCTTCGACCTCGCCAACACGCACGTGTTGCCCCACCTGATACAACTCACGCACATAAATTCCCGCAAGAATCTGCCCGGCAATTCCCCGGCTTCCCAACCCCATGGCCAGCGCAACGGCCAGACCAACGGTAATCAAAACGATCACAATCACATGGTTAAGCAGGTCAGTCTTGACCTCCAGTTGACTGATCGCCACCGAAATACTGATGATGATCACCAGGCCCTGGGCAATTCGCCCCAGGCCGCCGGCATAGTCCAGGCCTACACCCTCGGCAGCGCCGCGCACCAGCCCATTGGCCAGTTGCGCCAGCAACACACCCACCAGCAACACCAGCGCGCCGCCGAATACTTTCGGCAAATACAGCGCAAGCATGTCGAGCGTAGCTGAAACTCGCTCAAGTCCAAGTGATTGCGCCGCAGAAACCAGAAAAATCAGCAAAACAAACCAATAGACGATCTTGCCGATCAGCGTAGAGATCGGCACTTGCAGCCCGGCGCGCCCCAGCAGCTTGGTCAACCCGGTGCCAGCCATCAGGCGATCGAGGCCCAGCTTGGCGAGTAATTTGGAGAGCAGGGTGTCGAGCAGCTTGGCCACGACAAAACCCAGCAATACCAGCACCAGCGCACCAAACAGGTTGGGAATGAAATTCGCCACCTTGGTCCACAACGCAGTCATTGCAGTGACCAGACTCTGTGTCCAGAGATCAAGTTCCATATTCAATCAGCCTTATCAGCAGTGCGAGCAATAGGTTTACGACGAGAAACAGGTGATACATGGGCCGAACCATTGTTCAGCGCCATCATCAGTGCCGGCACCCAGCGGCCGAGCAGACCAAACAGGTCGCCCGCGCCTACCTGGCGGTTGGCGGTTTTCAGCACGCGGCCCAGGCAAGCATCGTCGTCACGGTTGGACGGCGAAGCGTTAAGCATGTCACGCAAAGACTGTTCAAACGGATCGTGCATAGGGACCTCTCGCAAGTGAATTAAAAGACGAGGGCAAAATTCGTCGGGTCACATGACCCCTCCGACCGTTCAGGTCACGTTCAGGTCAAACCCAGCGTAAACGTCGAAACAACCACCATTGTCCAAGGGCCACCGACAGCATCAACAGGCAGGCCACCACGAATCCATAAGGACTCTCGGAGAACGGAATCCCCCCGACGTTGATCCCCAGCAAACCGGTCAGGAAACTCATCGGCAAAAAGATCCCGGTGATGATCCCGAAGCGGTACATGGTGCGGTTCATACGCACGCTCAAACGCCGATCCTCGGCCTCCAGCACCAGCCCCACGCGCTCCCGGCTCAGTTCCAGCTCTTCCAGGTAACGGGTCAGGCTGTTATTCAATTCATTCCAATAGTCGGCATCGTCATCGACAAACCAGGGCAATTTTATACGTGTCAGTTGCGCAAAAATATCCCGCTGCGGAGCCAGAAAACGCTTGAGCGCAGCAGCACGCCGACGGATCTGCAGGACGTTGCCATGTTCCGGTGTATACCGTTCGTCGGCATCCAGTTTTTCTTCTTCAATATCGACGATTTCAGACAGGTCGCTGACCAGATCCTGCACTTTATGAGTCAGGTACTGCGCCATGTACAAGATCAGCTCGGAAGCGCTCTTGGGGCCTTTTCCATCCGCCAACTGCACCAGCAACTCGTCGGTGGCGCGCAAGGGTCGTAGACGCAGGGAGATGACCCGTTCAGCCGCGGCGAAGATACGCACCGACACCATGTCTTCCGGCTCAGCCCCCGGATTGAGGTTGATCCCGCGCAGAAACAGCAGCAATTCGTCGTCCGGCAACGGCAACAGCCGCGGGCGGGTGTTCTCCTCCAGCAGCAGGTCACAGGCGAACTCGCTCAGGCCACTGGATTTGCGCAACCAGGTCTGGGTCTGGGGATGACTGCGGTCCCAATGCAGCCACAGGCTTTCCTGGGGCTGCAGTTGCAGGTCGTCAAGCTCGGTCCGGGCAATCGAACGCGCACCACCTTTACCGTCCAGCACCAGGGCATGCACCAGCCCCCACTGCGCGTTTTCTTCCTCGAACATCCTCACCCCATCGACTACTGCGGTTATTCCGGCATTTTCAGCGGGCTGGGCGAAACAATCACGCCGTTATTGTCGGCGTAGACGTATTCGCCCGGACGGAATGTCACGCCAGCAAAAGTCACGGCCCCGCCCAGGTCGCCCACACCCTGGCGATGACTCTTTTTCGGGTGGCTGGCCAGGGCCTGCACGCCCAGGTCGGTCTGCGCCAACACGTCAACGTCACGCACACAACCGTAGATCACCAAGCCTTCCCAGCCATTTTTCGCCGCTCGATCAGCAATCATGTCGCCGAGCAAGGCGCAGCGCAGCGAACCACCACCGTCGACCACCAGCACTTTGCCGGTGCCGTCCAGCTCAGCCTGTTCCTTGACCCGTGAGTTGTCTTCAAAACACTTGACGGTCACGATCTGGCCGCCGAAGGAGTCCCGGCCACCAAAGTTGGCGAACATCGGCTCCAGCACCTGCACCAGGTCCGGGTAGGCGTCACACAGGTCGGGGGTAACGTAATGGTTCATCGAGAAGCTCCTGTCGGTGAAAGAAGGTGTCGAACATCCACAGCTACATCAGGAAAACGCATCGCAAGGGGCATTCTTTAAGCCCTGCCACTGCGCGGGCGACCATGATCAGACCCACCAGACCGTAACGCAATAGCCACTGCGCGACTGAATATGACCAAAACATCCCGAAGCGTCATATCTTAGCCGCAAGCCACCGCGAGTGAAACGCCCTTGGCAGAGCCTTTTCTCAGATGCTCCCGAGCACAGGCGCCTGCGAGCCGACCAAAGGTGTCAGTGGATCATTCAACCAACGCTGCACCAATGGCCATACTTCGGCCTGGGCGGCTTTGCTGACCAGCATTTCGACATGCCCGAAATCACCGCTGAACCCCTGCTTGCGCCCCAGGCACAGGTATTGGCGGTGCTCGCTGCCGACCTGATCAAACAGCTTGCGGCAGGCCCAGTCCGGGTCTTGATGATCGCCTGCGGCACTCACTGCCAGCAGCGGCACATCGACCTCAGCCAGGCCTTTCCACCAGTCGCGCTCGGCATCGCCAAAACGCCCGAACAAACCGTGCCAGCGCATGCTTTCCAAGGCCAGGCCGATGGGCTCATCTTCCGGCCCACGCTTGAGCCGCGAACCGGAGAGTTGGGCAAAACGCTTCAAAATCAAGCGCCCTCCCCACTCCACCGGCGGAATTTTCAACGGCCAGTAAGTACGACTGACCTGGCAGCCAAACAGCGCCACCGACGCGACAGCCGGCGCGCCCAGATACTGGCCACCCAAGGCTGCCGCCAAAGTCGTACCACCCAGCGAGTGGCCGATCCAGTGCGGAATCTGCGCGCTTTGCTCACGCACAAAAGCAGCGATGGCTGGCAAGTCGTAACGAGCATAGTCGGCGACGCGATTCTTGGCGTAGTCGTGGTTACGTCGGGAAAGCCCGTGGCCGCGCATCTCCGGGATCCACACATCAAAGCCCTGGCGCGCCAGGTACGCCCCCAGGCCAATACCTTTGGGCGAATACCAGAACCGCCGATTGGAAAAGCTGCCATGCACCAACACCACCGGTATGCCACGGCTTTGCGCGAC
The DNA here is from genome assembly GCF_030687335.1 of Pseudomonas sp. FP818. Lineage (NCBI taxonomy): Bacteria > Pseudomonadati > Pseudomonadota > Gammaproteobacteria > Pseudomonadales > Pseudomonadaceae > Pseudomonas > Pseudomonas sp. FP818. Next base: position 4,198,756 of record NZ_CP117427.1, read on the forward strand.
ATCGGCCAGGCCCAGGCGTGTCACCGCCAGTTCTACGGTGCCATCCGGGCTGTTGCCAGGCTTGAGGCGATAGACATCTTCACTCAGGTCGCCACGACGCTCAGCGCTGATCAAGGCGACGGGAAACAGGTTGCTGCTGCTTTGCATAATGTTCTTGCACAAAAAAGGGCGGCGTCCGGTAGGAGTTCCGCCCTGTACAGAATGAGAAATGCCGGCCTGCCACACTGGCTGGCCGGCAAATGGCAATTACGCCGAGGCTTGACCTTCAGCCAGGAAGAACCAGGTTTCCAGCACGGAATCGGGGTTCAGCGAGACGCTTTCGATGCCCTGTTCCATCAGCCATTTGGCCAGGTCCGGGTGATCGGAAGGGCCTTGGCCGCAGATCCCGATGTACTTGCCGGCCTTGTTACAGGCCTGGATGGCGTTGGCCAGCAGCTTCTTGACCGCAGGGTTACGCTCGTCAAACAGGTGCGCGATGATCCCGGAGTCGCGATCCAGGCCCAGGGTCAACTGGGTCAGGTCGTTGGAGCCGATGGAGAAACCGTCGAAGAACTCCAGGAACTCTTCGGCGAGGATGGCGTTGGACGGCAGCTCGCACATCATGATCACGCGCAGGCCGTTTTCACCACGGGTCAGACCGTTCTCGGCCAGCAGGTCAACGACCTGGCTCGCTTCGCCCAGGGTGCGCACAAAGGGCACCATTATCTCGACGTTGGTCAGGCCCATCTCGTTGCGCACACGCTTGAGGGCGCGGCACTCAAGCTCGAAGCAATCGCGGAATGCTTCGCTGATATAACGCGAGGCGCCACGGAAGCCCAGCATCGGGTTCTCTTCTTCCGGCTCGTAAAGCTTGCCGCCGATCAGGTTCGCGTATTCGTTGGACTTGAAGTCCGACAGGCGCACGATGACTTTCTTCGGCCAGAACGCCGCCGCCAGGGTGCTGATGCCTTCCACCAGCTTCTCGACGTAGAAACCTACCGGATCGTTGTAGCCGGCAATGCGCTTGTCGACGCTGTCCTTGATTTCCACCGGCAGGCCGTCGTAGTTCAACAGGGCCTTGGGGTGCACGCCGATCATGCGGTTGATGATGAATTCCAGGCGGGCCAGGCCCACACCGGCGTTCGGCAACTGCGCAAAATCAAAGGCGCGGTCGGGGTTGCCGACGTTCATCATGATCTTGAACGGCAGGTCGGGCATGGCGTCGATGGAGTTTTGCTTGATATCGAAGCCCAGCTCACCTTCAAAGATGAAGCCGGTATCGCCTTCGGCGCAGGAAACGGTAACGCCCTGGCCGTCCTTGAGCAATTGGGTGGCGTTGCCACAACCGACAACCGCTGGGATCCCCAGTTCACGGGCGATGATCGCCGCGTGGCAGGTACGCCCGCCACGGTTGGTGACGATGGCGCTGGCGCGCTTCATCACCGGTTCCCAGTCCGGGTCGGTCATGTCGGAGACCAGCACGTCACCTGGCTGGACCTTGTCCATCTCGGACACGTCCTTGATGATCCGCACCTTGCCCGCGCCGATGCGCTGGCCGATGGCACGGCCTTCCACCAGCACGGTGCCGGTTTCTTTCAACAGGTAGCGTTCCATGACATTGGCCGAAGTACGGCTTTTCACGGTTTCCGGGCGGGCCTGGACGATGTACAGCTTGCCGTCGTCGCCATCCTTGGCCCATTCGATGTCCATCGGGCACTTGTAGTGCTTCTCGATGATCATCGCCTGCTTGGCCAATTCGCTGACTTCGGCATCGCTGAGGCAGAAACGCGCGCGCTCGGCCTTGTCGACATCAACGGTTTTCACCGAGCGACCGGCCTTGGCCTCGTCGCCGTAGATCATCTTGATAGCCTTGCTGCCCAGGTTGCGGCGCAGGATCGCCGGGCGGCCGGCTTCAAGGGTGTGCTTGTGCACGTAGAACTCGTCCGGGTTGACCGCGCCTTGTACGACGGTTTCGCCCAGGCCGTAGGCGCCGGTAATAAATACCACGTCACGGAAGCCCGATTCGGTGTCCAGGGTGAACATCACGCCGGCCGTCCCGGTTTCCGAACGCACCATGCGCTGCACGCCGGCAGACAGGGCCACCAGTTTGTGGTCGAAACCCTGGTGCACACGGTAGGAAATAGCGCGATCGTTGAACAGCGAGGCAAATACTTCCTTGGCTGCACGGATGACGTTTTCCACGCCACGGATATTCAGGAAGGTTTCCTGCTGGCCGGCGAAGGAGGCGTCGGGCAAGTCTTCGGCGGTGGCCGAGGAGCGCACGGCGACAGCCATGTCCGGGTTGCCGGCCGACAGGGTGGCGAAGGCGGTGCGAATTTCTGCGTTGAGCTTCTCGGGGAACTCGGCTTCCATGATCCACTGACGGATCTGTGCGCCGGTCTTGGCCAGGGCGTTGACGTCATCGACGTCGAGCGCGTCCAGGGCAGCGTGGATCTGGTCGTTGAGGCCGCTCAGTTCGAGGAAATCGCGGTATGCCTGGGCGGTGGTGGCGAAACCACCGGGCACCGAAACACCAGCGCCCGCAAGATTACTGATCATCTCGCCGAGGGATGCGTTCTTGCCCCCCACATGCTCTACATCATGGACGCCGAGCTTATCGAGGGAAACTACGTACTCTACCAAGGTGATCTCTCCACTAACTGTGTTGGAAAAGCTCAGGGCGCCGGTGGCTCAGTAGGAGCATTTACCGGCGTTTGTGGCCTGGACCTGGAAAATAAGTGAGAATGCAGCCCACTGTGGGGCGGCAAAACCGCGCCTATCATATCCAAGATTCGTCATCAGCTTAAGGCCCAAGGCTCAAATGAAACGATCTGCTTTCTTTATCTCCGACGGCACCGGCATTACCGCCGAAACCCTGGGTCAAAGCCTGCTCGCGCAGTTCGAAAGCATCACCTTCGCCAAATTCACCCGGCCTTATATCGATAACGTGGATAAAGCGCGGGCCATGGTACAACAAATCAATCTGGCCGCCGAAAAAGACGGTATGCGCCCGATCATTTTCGACACCATCGTCAATCAGGACATCCGTGAGATCCTCGCGACCTCCAATGGTTTCATGATCGACATCTTCTCGACCTTCCTCGCGCCCCTGGAACAGGAGCTGAGTGAACATTCCTCATACTCCGTGGGCAAGTCCCATTCCATTGGCCATAACTCCAACTATATGGAGCGGATCGAGGCGGTCAACTTCGCCCTGGACAACGACGACGGCGCCCGCACCCACTACTACGACAAGGCCGACCTGATCCTGGTCGGCGTGTCGCGCTGCGGCAAGACCCCGACCTGCCTGTACATGGCCATGCAATTCGGCATCCGTGCGGCCAACTACCCGCTGACCGAAGACGATATGGAACGCCTGCAACTGCCGGCGGTGCTGCGCACCCATCAGCACAAGCTGTTTGGCCTGACCATCGACCCGGACCGGCTGACGGCGATCCGTAACGAACGCAAGCCCAACAGCCGTTATTCGAGCTATGCCCAGTGCGAGTTCGAGGTGCGGGAAGTGGAAAATCTGTTCCGCCGGGAAAACATTGCGCACATCAATTCCACGCACTTTTCGGTGGAAGAGATTTCGGCAAAGATCCTTGTGGAAAAGGGTGTTGAGCGGCGCTTCAAATAACCTGTGGCGAGCGGGCTTGCCCGCGTTGGGCTGCGAAGCAGCCCTAAATAGAGAAGAACACGGTACACCAGACACTCATCGGGGCCTGGTTTTGGGGCTGCTGCGCAGCCCAACGCGGGCAAGCCCGCTCGCCACAACATTTACAGGTGGAACCGGTCCCCCCCCTGCCCCAGCGCCGTAGCCAGCGCATCAAATCCGGCCCTCAGCAACTGATCATCCTCAGACGTATTGCAGATACTCGCCCGAATAAACTGCGGCACCGCCGTCTGCCCTACGGCAAACGCTTCTGCCGTGGCGATCAGGTAATTGTTCTGCTTGAGTTCAGCCTCGATTTCCGACGCCCGCCAAGGCTCCGGGACTTCAATCCAGAAGTGCGGGCTGTTGAGGTGAGTCCGGTACTCCAGGCCGCTCAGCAGGTCTTCGACCAACGCCTTGCGGCGGCTGATTTCACTGACCTGTTGACGCAGCAGATGCTCTGCCGTGCCATTTTCAATCCACTGCGTGGCCAGCTCCAGGGTCACCGGCGTGGCCATCCAGCAGGTTGAACGCAGGGCCGCAGAAATACGGCTGACCAGCGCCGGTGGCGCATGCACATAACCCACCCGCAAGCCGGCCGACACGGCCTTGCTCAGGCTGCTGATCAGAATCGTGCGCTCCGGGGCAAAGTGACTCAGGGGTGGCGGGCGATCTTGCACCAGCACACCGTGGGCCTCGTCTTCGAGGATTAGCAGGTTGTGCTCGCGACACACCCTGACCAGTGCCTCACGGCGGGCGACCGACAACACCGCCGTCGTCGGGTTCTGGATGGTCGGCGTGCAGTACAGGGCGGCCACCCGGTGATTGCGACAGACTTCCTCCAGGGCTGCTGGCAACACGCCTTCCTCATCCATTTCCAGGCCGATCAGGCGAATGCCCAGCATCCGCGCGGCGGTGATCAGGCCGGGGTAGGTCAACTGCTCGGTCACCACCGTGTCGCCCGCGCGCACCAACGCCATCAAGGCGCACAGCAACCCATGCTGGCCTCCATTGACACAGATGACCTGCTCGGGAATCGGGTGAAAGTCGCGCTGCACCAACCATTGCGCACCTGCCGCGCGGTAGCGGGGCAAGCCGGCGTCCGGGGTGTAGGCACTGATGTCCTGCAGGAACTTGGCATTGGTGGCCAGGGTTTCAAAGCTCTGGGCCAGGAACGTGGTCTCCTGCCCAGGGATATGCATATTGCGGCTCATATCGAAGTACTGCCGCGGCTCCTCGCTGACGTTGCGAAAGCCTTCGTCACGCTGGCGCTCCATCCCACGCTTGCGCACGAATGTTCCGTCGCCCACCCGTGCCACCACCAGGCCCAGGCGTTCCAGTTCACCGTAGGCACGGCTGATGGTCCCGATGGTCACCCCCAGATTGTCGGAAAGCACCCGATGAGGGGGCAGTTTGCGCCCCGGTTCGATCAAGCCTTCGAGGATGCCCCGCTCCATGACATCTGACAGGCGCTTGTACTTCACACCCTGCCCATTGGACAGTCCCTCTCGCATGATTGACACCATGTCAATATTTGTTTTGACAGCCATCATTCGCCCTAATAGTGTGCTTTTACGGGTTCATTCACCGGGTGAAACCTCTAATTACAAGTTCAATATAGAGTTCAATTCCGGCTCAGGGAAGCAATAAACAATGCCAATGTCCGCCGTCATCGAAAATGCCGAAAAAACCAAAAACCACAAACAATGGCTGGCTGGCCTGATCACCAGTGTGATGTTTCTGATTGTCTGCCTGAGCTGGGGCACCACCTGGCTGGGGATCAAGATCGCGGTGGAAAGCGTGCCGCCACTGACCTCGGCGGGCCTGCGCTTCCTCATCGCCTTTCCGCTGTTCCTGTGTTTTGCCCTGGTGCGGCGCGAGCCGATCCTGTTTCCACGGGAGAGCCGCTGGTTCTTTGTGTTCGTGACCCTGTGCTATTTCAGCGTGCCGTACTACCTGCTCAACTACGGCGAGATGCACGTCTCGTCCGGCCTGACCGCCCTGCTGTTCAGCTGTATGCCAGTGTTTATCCTGATCTTCTCGGCATTGTTCCTACGCGAGCGCATCTACTTTTCCCAGGTCATCGGGATCGGCATCGGTTTCGGCAGCCTGTACATGATCCTCAAGAGTCAGGGACTGCACCTTGACCATGCCGAGTTCTTCGGCGTACTGGCGATTCTGACCGCCGCGATCATGCATGCCTTGTGCTATGTCATTACCAAGCAAAAAGGCAGCGCCATCAGCGTGATCACCTACAACACCCTGCCCATCGGGATTGCCGGGCTGATGCTGTTCGTCGCCGGCCTCTGGTTTGAATCGCCGACCTTCGAGGCCATCACCCTGCGGTCCTGGAGCGCCCTGTTCTACCTGGGTCTGGTAGCGTCGGTGGGAGGTTTTATCGTGTACTTCATGCTGCTCAAGCGCCTGAGCCCGATCATCCTGTCGTTCGTCTTCATTATTTTCCCGGTGTTCGCCGTGATCATCGGTGCCTGGTACGAAGGCCTGGAACTGTCCCGGGACCTGATGCTGTACTCGGCGATCCTGCTGGCCGGCTTTGCAATCACCAAGCTGCCGATCGAAAAGCTGCTGGCAAAACCCAATTGACCCTTTCCCCACCACGCGAGAGAAACATGGAAGTCCTCCGCCAAACCGCCCTGGAGCAGATCTACGCCCACGCCTGCCGCACCTATCCCGAAGAGTGCTGCGGCTTTGTCTTTGCCGACGGCAGCGTGTACCTGGGCAGCAATATCCAGAACGAGTTGCACCGCAAGAACCCCGAGGCCTACCCCCGCAGCGCGGCCAACGGCTACACCTTCTCGGTGACCGACACGCTGCTGATGAACAAGGCCTTTCGCACGGACAACCCGGTGGTGGTGATTTACCACTCCCACCCGGATGTCGGTGCCTACTTCAGCGACGAGGATCAGGACAAGGCCCTCTACATGGGGGAACCGATCTACCCCGTCAGTTACCTGGTGGTGGATGTCCGCCAGGGCAAGGCCCTTGGGTCGAAGCTGTTTGCCTGGGATGGCACGCACTTCGCCCTCAACCCCTTCAACGACCTGCAAACGGAGTTGTACATGAACGCTGTCTCTTTCCCCGACATCCTGGCCCGTGTGGCCAAGTTGCCAGAATCGACCCTCGAGGGTGCCGGATCGACATTGCGCGAAGTCATTGAAGGCCTCTGTGCCCGCTACCCGCAGCTGCGGGCGCACCTGTTCCACGAGAACAACGGCCGGCTCAAGGAACACTTCCTGTTCACGGCCGGGGAAGAACTGATCGGCCCCGACGAGCCGCTGCCCGAAAAAGCAAAAATCGAAGTATTGCTCGCCACCTCCGGCGGCATGGACATCGAGTCCTTGAGCAACGAGGAAGTGCAGCGCTATGTGCGCCATATCACCCTGCCCGGTGTCGGCCGCGAAGGGCAGCTGAGCCTGAAGAAAGCCAGGGTGCTGATCATCGGCACCGGCGGCCTGGGCTCGCCCATCAGCCTGTACCTGGCCGCTGCCGGCATCGGCACCCTGGGGCTGGTGGACTTCGATGTGGTGGAAAGCAGCAACCTGCAACGCCAGGTGGTGCATGGCAACAGCACCCTGGGCCTGCCCAAGGTCGAATCCGCCAAGCGCCGGCTGCAGGACCTCAACGCGCACATCCGGATCAACACCTACGACACCGCGCTGAACGCCGACAATGCCCTGGAACTGGTCGGCGACTACGATCTGGTGATCGACGGCACGGACAACTTCGAGACCCGCTACCGGGTCAATGATGCCTGCGTACAATTGGGCAAGCCGCTGGTGTATGGCGCGATCTACCGTTTCGACGGCCAGATCAGCGTGTTCAATTACCAGGGCGGGCCCTGCTACCGCTGCCTGTACCCCCACGCCCCGCCGGCGGAACTGGCGCCCAATTGCAGTGCTGGCGGGGTCATCGGTGTACTGCCCGGCGTGGTCGGGATGATCCAGGCCACCGAGGCGATCAAGCTATTGATTGGCCTGGGCGAATCCTTGTCCGGCCGGTTGATGCGCTTTGATGCCCTGGCCATGAAGTTCAGTGAAATCCGTTTCAAGCGCCGCGCCGACTGCCCGTGCTGCTCCGACCTGCGTGAAGAACATCAGCCCCCAGCCACCGTCTGTGCCGATGCCATCCGCAGCGCTCCAAGCCTGGCCGCAGAGCACTACATCAAGCCCCAGATGCTCAAGCAGTTGCTGGAGCAGCGCAGCAGCGCCGACATCCTGCTGGATGTGCGCGACGCCAGCGAGCTGGAGGTATGCCAACTGCCCGGCGTGGTGCACATCCCCCTGGCCCAGCTCGACGAGCACCTCGACACGCTCAGCCGTGACAACACCCACTACCTGATCTGCTACGCCGGCATCCGCGCCGAGCAGGCCGCCAGCACCTTGCTAGCCGCTGGCTTTGCCAACACCCGGGTGCTTGAAGGCGGCATGAAACATTGGGTGCGCGACGTCGAACCCGACATGCCTTTGTACTGATCACAGGCCTGGGGGTACTTATCTGATGCTGCACAACTCCATACTCGACGCCATCGGCCAAACGCCCATCGTGCGCCTGGAACAATTCTCCGAAGACCTCGGCATCGAGGTCTTCGCCAAGCTTGAATCCCTGAACCCGGGCGGTAGCCACAAGGCACGGATTGCCCTGGGCATGATCCTCGACGCCGAGCGCCGGGGCATCCTGATTCGTAACTCAGGGCAAACCATCATCGAACCCAGCGGGGGCAACACTGGCATCGGCCTGGTGATGGCCGGCAATGTGCTGGGCTACAAAGTGGTGCTGGTGATTCCCGACAACTACAGCCCCGAAAAGCAAAAGCTGCTGCGCCTGTATGGGGCCAAGGTGGTGCTGTCGGACAGCCGCCTGGGCAATAACTCCCATGGCGAAAAGTGCATGGAGCTGCAGCTGGAAAACCCCAGCTTCGTCATGCTCAACCAGCAACGCAACGGCGCCAACCCCCAGACCCATCGCGACACCACCGCCCCGGAAATCATCCGCGCCTTTGGCGAGCGCCAGGTCGACTACTTCGTCAGCGGTATCGGCACCGGGGGCCATATCACCGGGATCGGTGAAACCCTCAAGGCCGCCTGGCCGCAGATCCGCGTGATGGGTGTAGAACCCGAGGAGTGCGACCTGCTCAGCGACCGCCATGCGCCGCACCATATCCAGGGCCTGTCCATCGGCTTGATCCCGAGCATTCTCAACCTGAATGTGCTGGACGGCATGCTCAAGGTCTCGCGCCTCGACTGCCTGGAAATGATGAAGCGCATCATGCGTACCGACGCCATCAGCCTGGGACTGTCGTCGGCCGCCAATATGGTGGCCATCGCCAAGCTCGCCCCGGAACTGCCCACCGACACCGTCGTCCTGACCATGGTGTACGACAGCGCCGACAGTTATCTGCCCTGTTTCGAATAACGACAATTACGGGGGTGCCTTCCATGGGAGGCTTTATCGACATGCAACAGCTGCACGATGAGTTGCTGACCCACCTCATCGCCACCCTGTCGCCAGCGCAGATGGCACAGTTGCAGCCACACCTGGCGGAGTTGATCCAGCCAGCGGCGCAGGAAGTGGCCGAGGACCTGATCGCCTACGCCTGGCGCGATCCGGCGTCCCGCGGCCGGGGTGAACTGATCCTGGAGTCCTACGCCTCGTTCAAGGCCGTGCTGTATTACCGGCTGGCGCATTGTGTCTGGAACCTTCCCGACCCGGCCCACGGCCAGTTCTGCGCCATTGCGCTGACTTTGAGCAACCAGGGCAAGCTCCTGTCCGGCGCCGAAATCCACCCGGCCGCCCGCATTGGCCGGCGCTTTGTGCTGGATCATGGCTTTGGCACGGTAATCGGCGAAACCTGCGAGATCGGCAATGACTGCTACATCCTGTGTGGCGTGACCCTGGGCGCCCGGGGCATCGCCAACAACCCGGACGGCAAGCGCCACCCGCGCCTGGGCAATAACGTGGAAGTCGGCGCAGGCGCCAGGGTGCTCGGGTATGTGCTGATCGGCGACAACGTGTTTATCAGCCCCTCCTGTGTCATCACCCAGGACGTGCCCGCAGGCACCAAGGTCAAGGTGGTCAACCAGATCCAGTTGCAGAAAAACGACGAATCGGACGCCAGCAACTACCTCGGAGCCTTTGCCCTCGACGAGCGCCTGCATGTGGTCGGTGAAGTCGACATCAGCCACCGGGTCACGCTGCTGGATGCCGACTTCCATCCATTGTCCGGCGTGGTGCTGGAGCCCACGGTCAAGGAGCGTCATCACCTGCAGTTTCGCCTGCGTACGCTGCAGGCCCCCACCTATCCCCCGCGCCTGCCCCTGAACCTGAAGGTGTGCGGGGCGAAGTTCGAAGTCACCCTGCTCTCCCCACCCGGGTTGAGCGCAATGGTGCGGCGCCTGCTGCAAACCAGCCCACTGATCGTTGGAGGATGAACATGTCCGTACACACTATGGAAACCCTGGCGCTGTTTGACAGCGCGCCTTACCAGAACGCCTTCAGCGCCCGCGTGATTGCCGTCAGCGAACAGGGCGTGGCCCTGGAGCACACCCTGTTCTACCCCACCGGGGGTGGCCAGCCCGGAGACACCGGTTACTTCACTCTGGCGGACGGCAGCCGAGTCAACGTGACCGGGACTGTGCGCGACCCGGTACTGCGCTCGATCATCTGGCATCAAGTGGACCACTGCCCCGAGTCATTGCGCGCAGGCGCACAGGTAGACGCCGGCCTGGACTGGGAACGGCGCTACCAGCACATGAAGATGCACACCTGCCTGCATCTGCTGTGCTCGATCATCGACGCGCCGGTGACCGGTTGCAGCATCAGCGCCGACAAGGGCCGCCTGGATTTCGACCTACCGGAAATGACCCTGGACAAGGAGAGCATCACCCGCGACCTCAATGCCTTGATCGAGCAGGCCCATGAGGTCAAGTCGCTGTCGATGCCGGCGTCCGAATACTCCACCCTGTTGCAGATCACCCGCACCCAGGCGGTCGCGCCCCCGGTGATCCAGGGCGCGGTGCGGGTGATTGAAATTGCCGGCATTGATATCCAGCCGTGTGGCGGCACCCATGTGGTCAACACCGAAGAAATCGGCCGGGTGTTCTGCGAGAAAATCGAGAAAAAAAGCAAGCACAACCGGCGGGTGATCTTGCGGTTCGAGTGAAGCGTCAAGCTGCCAACGGGGGGGGGTAAACGCCCCTATTGGCACGCTTGCCTTTACTTCGCCTGGGCTTTGATCTGGGCACTCAATTGCTGGACTTGCTGTTGCAGTTGGGTAATCACCTGGGTGAACTCAGTCATCATTTGATCTATACGTGCGCGCAGTTGCTGGTTGTCGCGCATGAGATCGTCAGCGCTGCGGTTCGCCGGTGGCGTTGGCTCATGGGGCTGAGCCGCTGCTGGAGCGTCCTTGGCACCGGGCGCTTGCTCAGCCGATGTGGGGGCCGACGGGGCATTGCTGTCAGTCTTCGGACCTGCGGCAGGGGCTTCGTTTGCGGAGGCATCTGCCCCCCCCATTTTCTGGGTCAACGCCTGGATCTGCTCTTGCAGCTTAGTTACCACCGCCGTGAACTGGGTTTGCAGGCGCTCAATCGTCTCGCGCAGTTGGTCATTTTCAGCAGTCAGCTGCTCGAGGCTACGAGGTGCCTCCGACCCCGACACCGGCGTGTTGTTGTCTGCGCGAGCACTGGCTTCAGGCGGCACTTTGCCCTGCCCTGCTTCTGCGCGGCCACTGGCATCTTGTTTCGATGGGGCGCCCCCTTTTGCAGGGCTCTCCATCATGCCGGCTTGCTGCCCCAGGTTTGCTATCTGCTGTTCAAGCTCAGTGATTATCGGCGTGAAGTGGGCAACCAACTGGTTAAGACTGTCACGCAGCTGGTTGTTTTCCTGGGAGAGCTGCGCCAGTTGAGGCGAGTTAGTACTGGCATTGGATGACGGTGCATTGACCAGGCCTTTATGTGCCGCAAACTGCCCACGCTGCTGCGCAGTCATCGGTGGGCGGGGTGGAGTTGAATCTGCTTGCGCGCCGGGCGGGGCATCCGTTTCAGCACGGCCTTCGTTCTGCACGGACGCTGGTTTGGGAGGCATTTCATAGGGCTGGCTGGGTGCGTACTGCGAATGACTTACGCTCGTCATAGTGGACCTCTCAGATTCAGGTAGTTGATTCACGGGCATTGCATCCCGGATGCCCCGGCAAAAACAGGTCATCTGGCTATCTGATTGGTCATTATCGGAATAAGGTTCCGGCGATGTCGGGCGTACGAATAGCAAAGTATGTCCACTTCACAACTCGCCGCCCGACGCCCTCATATCACCCACAAATCCACAAACCGGTTCACCGGCGTCGCTTCAAGCCGTGCCTGATCCTTGCACAGTGCAAAAATCTCGGCGCTGCGCTGCGCGGGGAAGCGTGTCCCCAGGTTGGCCTTGAACTTGTCTTCCAGCAAAGGAATGCCATCCGCCCGGCGCCGACGATGGCCAATCGGGTATTCCACCGCGACCTGCTCGGTGCTCGAACCATCGGTGAAGAACACCTGCACCGCGTTGGCAATGGAACGCTTGTCCGCTTCCAGGTACTCGCGGCTGTAGCGTGGATCTTCGACGATTTCCATTTTGCCGCGCAACTCATCAATGATCGGGTGCGCTGTATGGAACTCATCTTCGTACTGCTCGGCGACCAGGTTGCCAAACGCCAGGGGCACGGCTGTCATGTATTGCAGGCAATGGTCGCGGTCGGCCGCATTGGCCAGTGGGCCGACCTTGGAAATGATGCGAATGGCCGACTCGTGGGTGGTGATCACGATGCGCTCGATCTCGTGCAAGCGGTGCCTGACCTGCGGGTGCAAGGTGACAGCAGCTTCACAGGCGGTCTGGGCGTGGAACTCTGCAGGAAAGCTGATCTTGAACAGCACGTTTTCCATCACATAAGTGCCATAGGGCTGGGGCAAACTGAATGCGCGCTTGTCCTCAGGCTTGAGGGCCAGGTCCTTGTTGGTGTGACTGAACAACACGTCGTAGAAGCCCCACTGCGGTGCGCTCAGCACGCCGGGGATGCCCATCTCGCCACGCAGAGCGATATCCGCCAGACGTACACCACGACTGGATGCATCCCCCGCCGCCCAGGATTTGCGTGACCCGGCGTTTGGCGCATGCCGGTAGGTCCGCAAGGCCTGACCATCGACAAAGGCATGAGACAGTGCCGACAGCATCTGTTCGCGGTTGGCCCCCATCAACTTGGCACAGACCGCAGTGGAGGCCACTTTCACCAACAGCACATGGTCAAGACCGACGCGGTTGAAGGAGTTTTCCAGGGCAATCACACCCTGGATTTCGTGGGCCATGATCATCGCTTCCAGCACCGCGCGCACGGTCAGCGGCGCCTCGCCATGGGCCACGCGTTTTTGCGACAGGTGATCAGCGACGGCGAGAATGCCACCGAGGTTATCCGAAGGATGGCCCCATTCGGCGGCGAGCCAGGTGTCGTTGTAATCGAGCCAACGCACGATGCAGCCGATGTCCCACGCGGCCTTGACCGGGTCCAGGCGATAGGACGTACCCGGCACCCGCGCACCGAACGGCACCACTGTGCCTTCGACAATCGGTCCCAAATGCTTGGTGCACTCGGGAAAACGCAGGGCCAGCAGGCCACAACCGAGGGTGTCCATCAGGCAGTTGCGGGCGGTGTCCAGGGCATCCGGGGAGTCGATGCGGTAGTTGAGGACGTAATCGGCAATGTCCTGCAAAACCGGGTCGTAGTCGGGGCGGTTGTTCTGGTCGACGTTGGCGCTCATGGCAGTACTCCAAAATGGGTTGGGTGTGTTCCTTCCTCAGGCTCAGGGTGGGTGGTTTGTGGCAGGTCTGAATGCCTGCTCTCGTACATAAATCCAGAGGCCGCCGCCCCCTTGTGGGAGCGGGCTTGCCCGCGATAGCGCTGGATCAGTTGGTATCTGCGTGACTGACACGCCGCTCTCGCGGGCAAGCCCGCTCCCACACAAGCCCGCTCACATATCGGGGCCGGCGCAGAGCTTTAGAATGCGTCGCCGGGCACGCGCACGTAGCCTTCCATCAAGACCCGCGCACTGCGGCTCATGATGGCTTTCTTTACCACCCATTCGCCGTTGACCTGGCTGGCTTCGGCGCCCACGCGCAAGGTGCCGGACGGATGCCCGAAGCGCACGGCGTTGCGTTCCACACCGCCCGCCGCGAGGTTGACCAGGGTTCCGGAAATCGCCGCCGCCGTGCCAATCGCCACCGCCGCCGTCCCCATCATCGCGTGGTGCAACTTGCCCATGGACAGCGCGCGCACCAGCAGATCCACATCGCCGGCCTTGATCGCCTTGCCACTGGAGGCCAGGTAATCCGCAGGCTTGGCCACAAACGCCACCTTCGGCGTGTGCTGGCGCTGGCCCGCTTCGTCCAGGTGCTTGATCAGGCCCATGCGCAATGCACCATAGGCCCGTACCTGCTCGAACATGGCCAGGGCTTTGGGATCGCTATTGATCGCGCCTTGCAGCTCGGTGCCGGTGTAGCCGAGGTCTTCGGCATTGATAAAAATCGTCGGGATTCCCGCGTTGATCAGCGTCGCCTTAAAGGTGCCGACACCCGGCACTTCCAAGTCGTCGACCAGGTTGCCGGTGGGGAACATCGAACCGCCGCCGCCCTCTTCTTCCGCTGCCGGGTCCATGAACTCCAGTTGCACTTCCGCCGCCGGGAAGGTCACACCATCCAGCTCGAAGTCGCCGGTTTCCTGCACCGCACCGTTGGTGATGGGCACATGGGCGATGATGGTCTTGCCGATATTCGCCTGCCAGACCCGCACCACGGCCACGCCGTTGTGGGGAATGCGGGCCGCATCCACCAGGCCGCTGCTGATGGCAAACGAGCCAACAGCCGCTGACAGGTTGCCACAGTTGCCGCTCCAGTCTACGAACGGCTTGTCGATGGAGACCTGGCCAAACAGGTAGTCCACGTCATGCTCGGCGTGGGTGCTCTTGGCGAGGATCACGGTTTTGCTGGTGCTGGAGGTGGCACCGCCCATGCCGTCGATCTGTTTGTCATAGGGATCGGGGCTGCCGATCACCCGCAGCAGCAAGGCATCGCGCGCCGCACCCGGGACCTGGGCCGATTCGGGCAGGTCCTTGAGGTTGAAAAACACGCCCTTGCTGGTGCCGCCACGCATGTAGGTGGCGGCGATCTTGATTTGCGCTACGTGTGTCATGGTTATCCTCTTCAGGCGGTCGCCGCCGATTCCAGGAAGTCCTGGGCAAAACGCTGCAACACGCCGCCCGCCTCGTAGATCGACACTTCTTCAGCGGTGTCCAGGCGGCAGGTCACCGGCACTTCGACACGCTCGCCATTCTTGCGGTTGATCACCAGGGTCAACTGCGCACGCGGGGTGCGCTCGCCGATCACGTCATAGGTTTCGCTGCCATCAATCTGCAGGGTCTTGCGGTCAGTACCCGGCAAAAATTCCAGGGGCAGCACGCCCATGCCCACCAGGTTGGTGCGGTGGATGCGTTCGAAGCCTTCGGCGGCAATCGCTTCCACACCCGCCAGGCGCACGCCCTTGGCCGCCCAGTCGCGGGACGAACCCTGGCCGTAGTCGGCGCCGGCAATGATGATCAGCGGCTGCTTGCGCTCCATGTAGGTTTCGATGGCTTCCCACATCCGTGTGACCTTGCCTTCCGGCTCGATGCGCGCCAGGGAACCCTGCTTGACCTTGCCGTTTTCCTGGACCATTTCATTGAACAGCTTGGGGTTGGCAAAGGTCGCGCGCTGGGCGGTCAGGTGGTCGCCGCGGTGCGTTGCATACGAGTTGAAGTCGACTTCCGGCAGGCCCATTTTCGCCAGGTATTCGCCGGCGGCGCTGTCGAGCATGATCGCGTTGGACGGCGACAGGTGGTCAGTGGTGATGTTGTCCGGCAGCACCGCCAGCGGGCGCATGCCCTTGAGCGGACGCGCACCGGCCAGGGCGCCTTCCCAGTACGGCGGGCGGCGGATGTAGGTGCTCTGCGGGCGCCAGTCGTACAGCGGCGTGACTTTCGGGCCGGTGTCCTCGTGGATCGCAAACATCGGGATGTAGACCTGGCGGAACTGCTCCGGCTTGACCGAGGCCTTGACCACTGCGTCGATTTCTTCATCGCTCGGCCAGATGTCCTGCAGGCGGATTTCCTTGCCGGTGGCGTCCAGGCCCAGCACGTCCTTCTCGATATCGAAGCGGATGGTACCGGCAATCGCATAGGCCACCACCAGCGGTGGCGAAGCCAGGAATGCCTGCTTGGCGTACGGGTGGATGCGCCCGTCGAAGTTGCGGTTACCCGAGAGCACGGCGGTGGCGTACAGGTCGCGGTCGATGATTTCTTGCTGGATCACCGGATCGAGTGCACCGGACATGCCATTGCAAGTGGTGCAAGCGAAGGCCACGACGCCAAAACCCAGCTGCTCCAGCTCGCTGGTCAGCCCGGCTTCGTCGAGGTACATGGCCACGGTTTTCGAACCCGGCGCCAGGGACGACTTGACCCACGGCTTTGCGGGCCAACCCAAGCTTGTTGGCATTGCGCGCCAGCAGGCCGGCGGCGATCACGTTGCGTGGGTTGCTGGTGTTGGTGCAACTGGTGATGGCGGCGATGATCACCGCGCCGTCGGGCATTTGCCCCGGCACGTCATCCCATTGCCCGGAAATGCCCTTGGCCGCCAGGTCGCTGGTGGCCACGCGGGCGTGCGGGTTGCTCGGGCCGGCCATATTGCGCACGACGCTGGACAGGTCGAAGCTCAGGCCACGCTCGTATTGCGCGCCCTTGAGGTCATCGGCCCACAGGCCGGTGTGCCGCGCATACTGCTCGACCAGGGCGACTTGTTCGTCTTCACGCCCGGTGAGCTTGAGGTAAGCGATGGTCTGCGCGTCGATGTAGAACATCGCCGCCGTGGCGCCGTATTCCGGAGCCATGTTGGAGATGGTGGCCCGGTCGCCCAGGGTCAGGGCTGAGGCGCCTTCGCCGAAGAACTCCAGCCAGGCACCGACAACTTTCTGCTGGCGCAGGAACTCGGTCAGGGCCAGCACCATGTCGGTGGCGGTGATGCCCGGTTGCAGCTTGCCCGTCAGTTCGACGCCAACGCTTTCCGGCAGGCGCATCCACGACGCGCGGCCAAGCATCACACTCTCGGCTTCCAGGCCGCCGACGCCGATGGCGATTACGCCCAGGGCGTCGACGTGGGGGGTGTGGCTGTCGGTGCCGACGCAGGTATCCGGGAAGGCCACGCCGTCACGCACCTGGATCACCGGGGACATTTTCTCCAGGTTGATCTGGTGCATGATGCCGTTGCCCGGCGGGATCACATCGACGTTTTTGAAAGCCTTTTTGGTCCACTCGATAAAGTGGAAACGGTCTTCGTTGCGGCGGTCTTCAATGGCGCGGTTTTTCTCGAAGGCCTGCGGGTCGAAACCACCGGCCTCGACGGCCAGGGAGTGGTCGACGATCAGTTGGGTCGGCACCACCGGGTTGACCTTGGCCGGGTCGCCGCCTTGCAGGGCGATGGCGTCACGCAGGCCGGCGAGGTCTACCAGGGCGGTCTGGCCGAGGATGTCATGGCATACCACCCGGGCCGGGAACCAGGGGAAGTCGAGGTCGCGCTTGCGCTCGATCAATTGGCTCAGGGAAGCGTTGAGAGTCGCCGGGTCGCAGCGACGCACCAGGTTTTCGGCGAGCACGCGGGGAGGTGTAAGGCAGCGTGGCGTAGGCACCGGGGGTGATGGCCTCGACAGCCGCACGGGCGTCGAAGTAATCCAGGCGGCTGCCGGGGAGCGATTTGCGAAATTCAGTGTTCATCGTCAGGACTCGGTCACGGTAGTTACAAAAGGAAGACCTGTGCCGCCCCAGAATTGGAATGAGGTCAAAATGTGGGAGCGGGCTTGCTCGCGAATGTGGTGTGTCATTCAACACATTCACTGACTGTTACCCCGTATTCGCGAGCAAGCCCGCTCCCACACTTTTGATTCGGCTACCAATTCCGGATTGTCGGTCTCCCCACTCAGCGACGTTCGATTGGCACGAACTTGCGCTGCTCGACGCCGATGTACTCGGCGCTTGGACGGATGATGCGGTTGTTGGCGCGCGCTGCTCAAACACATGCGCCGCCCAGCCGGTCAGGCGTGAGCAGACGAAGATCGGGGTGAACAGCTTGGTCGGGATGCCCATGAAGTGGTACGCCGAGGCATGGTAGAAGTCGGCGTTGGGGAACAGTTTCTTCTGTTCCCACATGGTCTTGTCGATGGCTTCGGAGACCGGGAACAGCACCTTGTCGCCCACTTCATCGGCGAGTTTTTTCGACCAGCCCTTGATCACTTCATTGCGCGGATCGTTGTCTTTATAGATCGCGTGGCCAAAGCCCATGATCTTGTCCTTGCGTTCCAGCATGCCGAGGGTGCCTTTCACGGCGTCTTCGGCCGAGGAGAAACGCTCGATCATTTCCATCGCCGCTTCGTTGGCACCGCCATGCAGCGGGCCGCGCAGGGAACCGATGGCGGCGGTGACGCAGGAATACAGGTCGGACAGGGTCGAGGCACACACACGAGCGGTGAAGGTCGAGGCGTTGAATTCGTGCTCGGCGTAGAGGATCAGCGACACGTTCATGACTTTTTCATGCAGCTCGCTCGGCTTCTTGCCATGCAGCAGGTGCAGGAAATGCCCGCCGATGCTCGGCTCGTCGGTCACGCAGTCGATGCGCTTGCCGTCGTGGCTGAAGCGGTACCAGTAGCACATGATCGCCGGGAACGCGGCCAGCAGGCGGTCAGTGACATCGCGCTGCACGCTGAAGTCTTTTTCCGGTTCGATATTGCCGAGGAACGAGCAACCGGTGCGCATCACGTCCATCGGGTGGGCGTCGGCAGGGATGCGTTCCAGCACTTCCTTGAGCGCCTGGGGCAGGTCACGCAGCTTGCTCAGCTTGGCGCTGTAGGCCGCCAGCTCGGCCTTGCTCGGCAATTCGCCGTACAACAGCAGGTAGGCGACTTCTTCAAACTGCGCGTCGGCGGCCAGTTCACGCACGTCGTAGCCGCGATAGGTCAGGCCGGCACCGGCCTGGCCCACGGTGGACAGTGCCGTCTGCCCGGCCACCTGGCCACGCAGGCCGGCGCCACTCAGTACTTTTGCTTCAGCCATGGTTCTTCTCCAATTTTGTAGTTATCTGGGAGGCGCTGCGCTTACTTCTTGGCGGCGAACAGCGCGTCGAGCTTCTGCTCGAAGGTGTGGTAGTCGATGCGATCGTAAAGCTCCATGCGGGTTTGCATGGTGTCGATCACGTTCTGTTGGGTGCCGTCGCGACGGATCGCGGTGTAGACGTTCTCGGCGGCCTTGTTCATGGCGCGGAAAGCCGACAGCGGGTACAGCACGATAGAAACATCGGCAGATTTCAACTGTTCGGTGGTGTACAGCGGGGTCGCGCCGAATTCCGTGATGTTGGCCAGGATCGGGGCTTTGACCCGTGAAGCGAACAGCTTGTACATCTCAAGCTCGGTGATGGCTTCCGGGAACACCATGTCGGCGCCGGCCTCGATGCACGCGGCGGCACGTTCCAGGGCGGACTCCAGGCCTTCCACGGCCAGGGCGTCGGTGCGCGCCATGATCACGAAGCTGTCATCGGTCCGGGCATCCACGGCGGCCTTGATACGGTCGACCATTTCCTGCTGGGACACGATCTCTTTGTTCGGGCGATGGCCGCAACGCTTGGCCCCCACCTGGTCCTCGATATGGATCGCGGCGGCGCCGAACTTGATCATCGACTTGACGGTGCGCGCCACGTTGAACGCCGAGGAGCCGAAACCGGTGTCCACGTCGACCAGCAGCGGCAGGTCGCAGACATCGGTGATACGGCGCACATCGGTCAGCACATCATCCAGGCCGGTGATGCCCAAGTCCGGCACGCCCAGGGAGCCCGCGGCGACCCCGCCACCAGACAGGTAAATGGCCTTGAAACCGGCGCGCTTGGCCAGCAGCGCGTGGTTGGCATTGATCGCGCCGACCACTTGCAGGGGGTGTTCGCTGGCGACCGCATCACGGAAACGCTGGCCGGGGGTGCTGTTTTTATAGGAACTCATGACTCACCTCTCGAGGGGGCGCCGTCGGGGAAGTGACGGGCGATATTGCGTTTGGAGGCGCCGATATGACGGCGCATCAACAACTCGGCCAGTTCACCGTCGCGATCGGCAATCGCGTCAAGAATGCGGTGATGCTCGGCAAATGCCTGGCGTGGACGATTGGGGGTGGCGGAGAACTGGATGCGGTACATGCGCACCAGTTGATACAGCTCGCCGCACAACATTTGAGTCAGGGTGCGGTTACGCGCGCCTTGAATGATCCGGTAATGAAAGTCGAAGTCGCCTTCCTGCTGGTAGTAGCCCACACCGGCCTGGAATGCAGCATCGCGCTCGTGGGTGTGCAGGACTTGGCGCAGTTCCTCGATTTCTTCGTCGGTCATGCGCTCGGCGGCCAGGCGGCAGGCCATGCCTTCGAGGGATTCGCGGATTTCGTAGAGTTCCACCAGCTCAGCCTCGCTCAGGGACACCACCCGAGCGCCGACATGGGGCACGCGCACCAGCAGGCGCTGGCCCTCCAGGCGGTGGATCGCCTCACGCAGCGGGCCACGGCTGATGCCGTAGGTGCGCGCCAGCTCAGGCTCGGAGATCTTGCTGCCGGGGGCAATCTCGCCCTTGACGATGGCGGCCTGGATGCGACGGAAGACGTTCTCAGACATCGTTTGGGAATCGTCCTGCCCTACTACCGGAATTTCCAGCTGATCCAGCATGATTGTCGACACCTTTAAAAGCAATGTCGCAAAAACTAGCCAATCAGCCCCTGATAGTCAAAGAATAAATGCACATTGTCGACAATCGTCTAATAACCTGCCTTGCATCCTACAAGGGCATGGCCGGCTGCCAGCGCTGGCGCCAGAGAACCTTCATGTTAGAATGCCCGCCGCATTTGCCTGACATCCCCGGATGAAAAGGCGCACGAGGGAGCTTGCGCAGCAATGCCAGTCGCCTTGAATCAAACATCGCACTGCACCGCCTCAGGATCTATGAGACTCAAGCCCTTCCCCCTATTGTTTTGCCTACTGATGTTTCCGGGCCTTGGCATCGCTGCCGAGAAGACCGTCTATGGCCTCAATGAATACGCCAAGCTGGCGGGTATTGACCTGGAAGTCGCCGCCAAGCTCGACACCGGCGCCAAGACTGCGTCGTTGAGTGCCCGGGACATCAAGCGCTTCAAGCGCAACGGTGAGTCCTGGGTCCGCTTCTACCTGGCCATCGACACCGCCCATTCGCACCCCATCGAGCGTCCCCTGGCCCGCGTCAGCAAGATCAAGCGCCGCGCCGGCGACTACGACCCCGATGAGGACAAGAACTACACCGCCCGTCCGGTGATTGCCCTGGACATCTGCATGGGCACTGCTTTACGCAGCATCGAAGTGAACTTGACTGACCGCAGCGCCTTCCAATATCCGCTGCTGATTGGCTCCGAAGCCTTGAAACGCTTTGATGCGCTGGTCGACCCCAGTCTTAAATACGCAGCAGGCAAACCTGCCTGCGCCGCCGACGCTCATACCGCCGAGTAATTCCAATGCGCTCTCTTAATATGCACTTGAAGATTCTGATCGCCATCCTGGTGGTACTGGGCATTTCGGTCACGGCCTATCAGATCCTGGTTCTCGGCATCCCGGTGACCGAGGACGCCACTGACGACCTGTGGAACATCGACGCCAAGGTCGAGTTCGTGGCCAACGCCAAGGATCCGGTCAAGGTCCAGATGTTCGTGCCGCCCCTGAGCCGCGACTTCGTCAGCCTCAATGAGAGCTTCATCTCCAACAACTATGGGGTGAGCGTCAACCGCATCGACGGCAACCGCAAGGTCACCTGGTCGGCCCGGCGCGCCAAGGGCAACCAGACCCTCTACTACCGCCTGGTGCTGACCAAGCGCTACAGCGGCGAAAAGGTCAAGGTCAAGGGCCCGACCTTCCGCGACAGCATCGCCGTGGAAGGCCCGGAAAAAATCGCCGCCGAGGCCCTGCTGGCACCGATCCGCCAGCACTCGGCCGATGTCGAGACCTTTATCAGCGAAGCCATCAAGCGCACCAACAACCTCAACGATGACAACGTCAAGCTGCTGCTGGCGGGCGATCCGTCGACGCCGCACAAGGCCAAGATCATCGAGTTGCTGCTGTCCATCGCCCACGTGCCGGTGGAAAAGGTCCACACCATCCGCCTGGTAGCCGACCAACCGCAAACCCCAGAACTGTGGCTGCGCAGCTTCAATGGCAACGACTGGCTGTACTTCAACCCGGAAACCGGCGAACAGGGCCTGCCCTCCGATCGCCTTCTGTGGTGGACCGGCGATGAAAACCTGATCACCGTCGACGGCGGCAAGAAAGCCGCCGTGACCTTCAGCCTGAACAACAGCGAGATGAACGCGATCCGCCTGGCCAAGCTGACGGACGAGAACACCGACGCCAACTTCCTCGAATACTCGCTCTACGGCCTGCCGCTGCAAACCCAGCAGACCTTCATGATCATGGTGATGATCCCGATTGGCGTGCTGGTGATCCTGATCCTGCGTAACCTGATCGGCCTGCAGACCCTGGGCACCTTCACCCCGGTGCTGATTGCCCTGGCGTTCCGCGAGACGCAACTGGGCTTTGGCATCGTGCTGTTTACGGTGATTACGGCGCTGGGGCTGTCCCTGCGGTCGTACCTGGAGCATTTGAAGCTGCAGATGCTGCCGAGGCTCTCGGTGGTACTGACCTTTGTCGTGGTGTTGATTGCGGCCATCAGCCTGTTCAGCCACAAGCTGGGCCTGGAGCGCGGCCTGTCGGTGGCGCTGTTCCCGATGGTGATCCTGACCATGACCATCGAACGCCTGTCCATTACCTGGGAAGAGCGCGGCGGCGGCCATGCGATGAAAGTCGCGATTGGCACCCTGTTCGCTGCCTCCCTGGCCCACCTGATCATGAGCGTGCCGGAGTTGATCTACTTCGTGTTCACCTTCCCGGCGATCCTGTTGATCCTGGTGGGCTTCATGCTGGCCATGGGTCGCTACCGTGGCTACCGCCTGACCGAGCTGGTGCGTTTCAAAGCCTTCCTCAAGGCTGATTCGTAATGTTCGGGTTCTGGAAGACCTGGAAGGCCCTGGAAGCGCGGGGCATCATGGGCATCAACCGGCGTAATGCCGACTACGTGCTCAAGTACAACAAGCGCAGCCTGTATCCGATTGTCGATGACAAAATCATCACCAAGGAACGGGCGATCCAGGCCGGCATCCATGTGCCGGAGATGTACGGGATCATTTCCACCGAGAAAGAAATCGACAAGCTCGACGAAATCATCGGTGGCCGTAGCGACTTCGTGATCAAGCCGGCCCAGGGCGCCGGCGGCGACGGCATCCTGGTGATCGCCGACCGTTTTGAAGGGCGCTATCGCACGGTGTCCGGCAAAATCATCAGCCACGAGGAAATCGAGCACCAGATTTCCAGCATCCTCACCGGCCTGTATTCCCTAGGCGGTCACCGCGACCGCGCGTTGATCGAATACCGGGTGGTGCCCGACCAGATCTTCAAGAGCATCAGCTACGAAGGCGTGCCGGATATCCGCATCATCGTGTTGATGGGCTACCCGGTGATGGCCATGCTGCGCTTGCCGACCCGTCAGTCCGGCGGCAAGGCCAACCTGCACCAGGGCGCGATTGGCGTGGGCGTGGACCTGGCCACCGGCCTGACCCTGCGCGGCACCTGGCTGAACAACATCATTACCAAGCACCCCGACACCACCAACGCGGTGGACGGTGTGCAACTGCCCAACTGGGACGGTTTCATGAAACTCGCCGCCGGCTGCTACGAGCTGTGCGGGCTGGGTTACATCGGTGTAGACATGGTGCTGGACCAGGAAAAAGGCCCGTTGATCCTCGAACTCAATGCGCGCCCCGGGTTGAATATCCAGATTGCCAACGATTGCGGCCTGACCTTGCGTACCCATGCCGTAGAAGCTCGACTGGAAGAGCTGAAGGCGGCGGGCGTGACAGAAACGGCGGAAGAACGGGTGAAGTTTGCCCAGGAAATGTTTGGGCATATTCCACCCGTGGAAGGCTGACAGCGCCCCGCGGCTGCGCCCTCTATCCAACCATCCCCGACATCCCCTCTAGGAGCAAATCCTACAGGGGACTACAATCCCCTCCCCGCCCCATGGCTGATTCACCCCGCATGTCGACCTGCTCTGTACATCCCCTGCCCTATCGGGCAAACCCCGCCGAGTATTTTGCGGCGATCCGCCATGCACCCGGCGCCGTGCTGCTGGACAGCGGCCGACCGGCAGCCGAGCGTGGTCGCTATGACTTGCTCAGCGCCTGGCCGGAAGCAACCCTGGCGGTATGGCCGGACGAAAGCGGTAGCGATTTCTTACAACGGCTGCGGGAAAATCTGACGATGCTGGGTGAGGCTAGCCTGCCCGCGCCCTATGAACTGCCGTTCGCCGGCGGCTTGATCGGCTACCTGAGCTACGATTTTGGCCGCCACCTGGAGCAACTGCCGCATCAGGCTATCGACGATATCGGCCTGCCCGATGCCCGTTTTGGCCTGTACGCCTGGGCGTTGGTCAGCGACCATCAGGCGCGCACCAGCCAATTGGTGTTCCACCCCAGACTTCCGGAAAGCGAACACCAGCGCCTGCTGGCCCTGTTCAGCCAACCGGCCGCCGACACCCCGGCCAGCTTCAAGCTGCATACCCGGATGACCCCAGACCTGAGCGCCGCAGCCTATGAACAGGCCCTGGCGCGGATCCAGGATTACATCCAGGCCGGCGACTGCTACCAGGTCAACTTCGCCCAACGCTTTCGCGCGGCCTGCAACGGCGATCCATGGGTCGCCTACTGCGCCTTGCGCGCCGCCTGCCCGACGCCGTTCTCGGGCTTTCAGAGCCTGCCGGATGATGGCGCGGTAGTCAGCCTGTCACCGGAGCGTTTCGTGCGGGTCAACCAGCGCCAGGTGGAAACCCGTCCGATCAAGGGCACCCGCCCCCGCGGGCTGACTCCGCAAGAGGATGCGGCCAACGCCGCCGAACTCCTGGCCAGCCCCAAGGATCGTGCAGAGAACCTGATGATCGTCGATCTGCTGCGCAATGACCTGGGCCGCACCTGCCGCACCGGCTCGGTCAAGGTCCCGGAGCTGTTCAGCCTGGAAAGCTACCCCAACGTGCATCACCTGGTCAGCAGTGTCACCGGCGAACTGGCCGACGACAAAGACGCCCTGGACCTGATCGCCGGCAGCTTCCCCGGCGGCTCGATCACCGGCGCCCCGAAGATCCGTGCGATGCAGATCATCGACGAGCTGGAACCGACCCGGCGCGGCTTGTACTGCGGTTCATTGTTGTACCTGGACGTGCGTGGCGAGATGGACAGCTCCATCGCCATTCGCAGCCTGCTGGTCAAGGATGGCCAGGTCTGTTGCTGGGGCGGCGGCGGGATCGTCGCCGATTCCGAGTGGCAGGCGGAGTACCAGGAGTCGATGACCAAGGTGCGGGTGTTGCTGGAAACACTGGAAGGGCTGTAAGCCAACCTCCCAGGGAAAGAGCCTGAATCAGAACCACCGTGGACAGTATCAGGGCGCAGGGATAGCGTCTGACTCTGGCATTCCACCTGGCCGTCTGTGAGGGATCACATGGGTCGACTGCTTATTGCTTCTGTCGCTTTATCGTTTGCACCGTTAAAACAAAGCCCTTTTCCTACACATCGCGCTCCCTGTGAAGAGTTACAAATCCAGGAAGCGACACCTAATTTCTCCCAAATTGGGAGGCTTGATTTATGCGACTAATCGCAAGAACCGCCTTAAGGGAGTTCTGGGAATCATCCGGCTTACACCGACTCCCAAACACCCCTGGTTGAAGGGTATCGCCATAGGGAGAAGTCCACCTTTTACACGCCGCAAGACCTGGCCGCTGCGCTGGCGCGCGTGGACCAACTGGGCCTGACGGCCCGTGACCTGGAACCCTTTATCGGCTCCAGCGGACGCGTGTCGGAAGTGCTGAACCACAAACGCAAATTGAGCCTGGCCATGATCAAGCGCCTGCACGAGGGTTTGCGCATTCCTTATGAGCAGTTGCTTGCGGGAGTTTGATCTTTGGCGTTTTCGAGGGCCTCATCGCAAACAAGCCCGCTCCCACATTCGACCGTGCTCCCAAAGGATAAACGCGGTCGAATGTGGGAGCGGGCTTGCTCGCGATGAGGCAACCAGCCTCGCTCAATAACTTACAGGCTCAACGGACGGTTCGACGCCTTGATGAACTCTTTCTTCAAGTCCTCAAAAGTATGCACCGCCGGGAATTGCGGGAACTCGCGAATCACATTTTCCGGTGCATGGAACAGAATCCCACGATCCGCCTCACCCAACATGGTGGTGTCGTTGTAGGAATCGCCTGCAGCAATTACCCGGTAGTACAGGGTCTTGAATGCCAGCACCGACTGACGCTTAGGGTCTTTCTGGCGCAGTTGATAGCTCACCACCCGGTCATTTTCATCGGTGATCAAACGGTGGCAAAGCAGGGTCGGGAAGCCCAGTTGACGCATCAACGGCTGGGAAAATTCATAGAAGGTGTCCGACAGGATCACCACCTGGAAGCGCTCGCGCAGCCAGTCGACGAACTCGATCGCACCTTCCAGCGGTTTGAGGGTGGCAATCACTTCCTGGATGTCCGACAGCTTCAAGCCGTGCTCGTCGAGAATGCGCAGGCGTTGCTTCATCAGGACGTCGTAGTCGGGAATGTCCCGGGTGGTGGCCCGCAAGGATTCAATACCGGTTTTTTCAGCGAAGGCGATCCAGATTTCCGGAACCAGCACCCCTTCCAGGTCGAGACAGGCAATTTCCACAAGACACTCCCATTTGGATTTTTTTTCAGTTGAGCGAGCAAAAGGACTGCCGAACTCTAGCGATTCGCGCTGGCCACCGCAACGCAGAGCGGATTTTGTTAACATCCCACTCCTATAGAGCGCTCAGCGCCACTGACCTGTAGGAACCGTCCTGATGAACCAAGCCTTCGACGTCGCTGAACTCGCCGCGACCTATGCCAACAAGTCCGCCCAGGACATCCTCAAGCTGGCGTTCAGCCAGTTCGGCGATGACCTGTGGATTTCCTTCAGCGGTGCCGAGGATGTGGTGCTGGTGGATATGGCCTGGAAGCTGAACAAAAACGTCAAGGTCTTCAGCCTCGACACCGGCCGCCTGCACCCGGAGACCTACCGGTTTATCGAGCAGGTGCGGGACTTCTACAAGATCGATATCGAATTGATCTCGCCGGACCAGAGCAAGCTGGAGCCCTTCGTCAAGGAAAAGGGCCTGTTCAGCTTCTACAAGGACGGCCATGGCGAATGCTGCGGCGTGCGCAAGATCGAACCGCTGCGCCGCAAACTCTCCGGCGTACGTGCCTGGGCCACCGGCCAGCGCCGCGACCAGAGCCCCGGCACCCGTAGCCAGGTGGCGGCCCTGGAAGTCGATAGCGCCTTCTCCACCCCCGAGCGCACGCTCTACAAGTTCAACCCGCTGGCGCAAATGACCAGTGAAGAGATCTGGGGTTATATCCGCATGCTCGAGTTGCCGTACAACAGCCTGCATGAGCGCGGCTTTATCAGCATCGGCTGCGAACCCTGCACCCGTCCGGTATTGCCGAACCAGCACGAGCGTGAAGGCCGCTGGTGGTGGGAAGAAGCAACCCAGAAGGAATGTGGGCTGCACGCGGGAAATATCATCAGCAAGGCCTGAAAAGCCTCGCCTGCGAAAAATCTCGCAACAAGAGCGTGTGGGAGCTGGCTGGCCTGCAATGGCATCACCTCGGTGTAATTGAATACCGGGGTGATGCCATTTCAGGCCAGCCAGCTCCCACATTTGTTTCCAGCGACCATTAAACCTGTACACACAAACGTAACCAACAGTGCCATTTTTGTGTGCACTTTAATCATTACGCACCGAAACGTTACACCCCATTTCGGCTAACTTCCTACATTCTTGATTCCCCTATCCCCGCCAAAAAATAAATTCCTGTTCAATCGGTCAATTTATATTTCTTCAAATTCAGCTGGTTACTCAATCGACCTATAAAAACGAAATTAGCGGTAGTTTTGTTAGATATAAACCTGGCACACAAGTGGCTTATGGAGTTGGAGTTTTTGTATACAACTTAAACAACAACCCACATACACTTCGTGTCCGCACGCTAGCCGCGCCTAACCCTCGCGCTCGCTGCAGATGCCAGGAGCCTGCCGGCATGCCTACAAGTCTCTCCAATAACCTTGCACTGGATCTGCCCTCCTCCACAGCCAACCCCCCGGCGGCAAACTCCGGCCCGCTGGTGCTGAGCCCACGCCTGCACAACAAGGACCTGGCGCCCACCAAAGTCGAAGGTCGACGCTGGGGTGGCTACAGCATCTTCGCCCTGTGGACCAACGATGTGCACAACATCGCCAACTACTCCTTTGCCATCGGCTTGTATGCCCTGGGCCTCGGTGCCTGGCAGATTTTGTTGTCACTTGGGATCGGCGCGGCGTTGGTGTATTTCTTTATGAACCTGTCCGGCTACATGGGCCAGAAAACCGGTGTGCCGTTTCCAGTGATCAGCCGGATAAGTTTCGGTATACATGGCGCGCAAATTCCTGCGTTGATCCGCGCCGTGATTGCCATCGCCTGGTTCGGGATTCAAACCTACCTCGCATCCGTCGTCTTTCGCGTACTGCTGGTGGCGATTAATCCAGGATTTGCCGACTACGACCACAACACGATCCTCGGCCTGTCCACCTTGGGCTGGGCATGTTTTGTGATGATCTGGTTTGTGCAACTGGTGATTCTGGCCTACGGCATGGAAATGGTCCGACGCTACGAAGGCTTTGCCGGCCCCGTTATCCTGCTGACCGTCGCGGCGCTGGCCGGCTGGATGTACTTCCAGGCCGACGGCCAAATCGCCTGGTCGATCCGCGAGCCCCTGAGCGGTGGCGAGATGTGGCGCAATATCTTTGCCGGCGGCGCCTTGTGGCTGGCGATCTACGGCACCCTGATCCTCAATTTCTGCGACTTCGCCCGCTCATCGCCTTGCCGCAAGACCATCAAGGTCGGCAACTTCTGGGGCCTGCCGGTGAACATCCTGGTGTTCGCAATCATCACCGTGCTGCTGTGCGGCGGGCAGTTCCAACTCAATGGCCAGGTAATCGAAAGCCCCACGCAGATCATCGCGGCCATTCCCAATACCTTGTTCCTGGTGCTGGGTTGCCTGGCATTCCTGATCGTCACCGTGGCGGTGAACATCATGGCCAACTTCGTTGCCCCGGCCTTTGTGCTGAGCAACCTGGCCCCCAAGTACCTGAACTTCCGGCGCGCCGGGCTGATCAGCGCGTTCCTCGCGGTGCTCATCCTGCCGTGGAACCTCTACAACAGCCCGCTGGTGATTGTGTATTTCCTCTCCGGCCTGGGCGCGCTGCTGGGCCCACTGTATGGCGTGATCATGGTGGATTACTGGCTGATCCGTAAGGGCCGGATCGACGTGCCGCAGTTGTATAGCGAAGACCCCAACGGCGCTTACTACTACAGCCACGGGGTGAACCTGCGGGCAGTGGCGGCGTTTGTCCCGGCTGCGGTGATTGCCATTGTCCTGGCGCTGTTGCCGGGGTTTGCCAGCGTCTCGCCGTTCTCCTGGCTGTTTGGCGCTGGCATTGCCGGGGTGCTGTATCTGCTGATCGCCAAGCGTCAGCCGTTTTATGCCGATATCAGCGGCGAGAGCATCGCTGTCGACAACGTCAGTCATTGATCAGGAGGTCATCCCATGCGCATTCTCGTCGTCAACGTCAACACCACCGAATCCATTACCCAAGCCATTGCCCAACAGGCTCGCAGCGTGGCGGCAGCGGGCACCGAAATTGTCGGGCTGACGCCGTTTTTTGGTGCCGAATCAGTGGAAGGCAATTTCGAAAGTTATCTGGCGGCCATTGCGGTGATGGACCGAGTAATGGCCTACGATCAGCCCTTCGATGCGGTGATCCAGGCAGGTTATGGCGAACATGGCCGCGAAGGCCTGCAGGAGTTGCTGGACGTGCCAGTGGTGGATATCACCGATGCTGCCGCCAGCACCGCGATGTTCCTCGGCCATGCTTACTCAGTGGTCACCACCCTCGATCGCACGGTGCCGCTGATCGAAGACCGGCTCAAGCTCTCCGGGCTGTATGAACGCTGTGCCTCCGTACGGGCCAGCGGCATGGCGGTACTGGAGTTGGAGGAGCACCCGCTGCGGGCCATGGAAGCGATTGTGCGCCAAGCCGAACTGGCCATCAGCGCAGACAAGGCTGAAGTGATCTGCCTGGGTTGCGGCGGCATGGCCGGGCTGGATGAACAGATCCGCCAACGCACCGGCGTGCCGGTGGTGGATGGCGTGACTGCAGCGGTAACCCTGGCCGAATCCTTGGTGAGGCTGGGGTTGTCGACGTCGAAGGTGCGCACCTATGGGACACCCCGGCCAAAGAACATCATCGGTTGGCCGGGCAGGTTCGCACGCTGAATCGCCGATCTCGATCAGTTCAAGACGTCATTGAGCACTTCATAAATGATCCCGGTGGCAATCGTCACCAGGATCAGGTCGGTGCCAGCCTGTTGCCATTCGTAGCCGTCGTAATGGGGCAGCCGCCCCAACAGGCGCCCATCAAGTTTCTTGGCGATTCCCGGTGGCAGGGGTTTGCCACGGGCCAGGTTTTTCTGGATGCCCGGCGGCAGGGACGAACCACCGCGCCAGTAGTCGCGGTTGTCACCAAGGATTACCCGCACACCCCCGATATCAATTTGCGGGCCGCTGTAATGGGCGCTTGCACCCTTCTTGCCACCACCCTGGCCCTGATTACCCTGGCCGCCCCCCTTATTGCCATGGGCACTGCCTTTGTCCTTGCCGTTGCCGTTGCCGGGATCGGCCAGCAGCGCCGGGGAGCCTGCAATCAACGCCAGGCTGGTAAACACGAGTAAAGCGCGTGATATGGACATGATCGGTCTCGACAGTCGCAAGCCCCATTGGCCCGTATCAGCTTAGAACACTGGCGGGCAGCAAGTTCAGCAGTGAGTGCTATACCGCGCTGAACCGCTGCGCCAGGCGCTGCTCGGCAAACTGCTCAAGGATGAAGTCGACAAATACCCGGGTCTTGCCCGGCAGCAACTTGTGTTCGGCGTAATACAGGGAGATGTTGCCATCATCGACGTACCAGTCCGGCAGCACCCGCACCACCGCGCCACTGTCGAGGAACGGCACGGCCATCGGCATGCTGACCAGGGCAATACCCAAACCTTGGGTGCAGGCGCAGCACGCGGCTTCGGAGTCGCCCATGGTCATGCGCGGCTTGAGCATCAACGGCCGCTGTTCGCGGGCGCGGTTGGTCAATTGCCAGGTGCGCACGCGGCCGGTTTGCGGCGAGCGGATCAGGATCCCATTGCACAGCCCCAAATCTTCGGGGACGCGCACGGGCAGGCGCTTGGCCAGGTAATCGGGCGAGGCCACCAGAATCCGGTGGGCCGGGGTCAACTTGCGGGCGACCACCCCCTGGGGCAGCTCGAACCCGCCGCCAATGGCCGCGTCAAAGCCCTGGCCGATCAGGTCGACCTGGCGATTATCAAAATGCCAATCCGGACTGATATCGGGAAAGCGCCGCAAAAACTCCGCCAGCAACGGCACCACATAACGGTTGCCGAACACCGTGCCCATACTCACTTTGAGCGTGCCCAACGGCCGGCCTTCGGCGCTGGCCAGGTTGGCCACGGCATTCTGGATGGTGGTGAGGCTGGCGCTGACCTGCTCCAGAAACAGCTTGCCGGCTTCGGTCAATGTGAGGCGCCGGGTGCTGCGCTGGAACAGCCGCACCCCCAGGCGCGCTTCAAGCTTGGCCACGCTTTTGCCGACGGCGGCCGGCGTCAGGCTCAGGTGCCGGGCCGCTTCGGCAAAGCTGCCGCCTTCGGCACTGCGCACGAAGCATTCGATACTGCCGAAGCTTTCCATATCGCATCACTCTAAACTTTTGGTTTACACAGACTATAGCAATCACGGTCTACCGAGGGATGCCCGCGAGGGCGATACTCGGCGCCAACAACAAGGCACCTGCGCCTTGCATCATTGGGAGATCGACATGACCACGCAAAACCTCAGCGGCAAAGTTGCCTTGATCCAGGGCGGTTCCCGCGGCATCGGCGCCGCCATCGTCAAGCGCCTGGCCGCGCAAGGTGCAGCCGTTGCCTTTACTTACGTCAGCTCTGCGGCCAAGGCCGAGGCCCTGCAGAACAGCGTGATCAGCGACGGCGGCAAGGCCCTGGCGATTCACGCCGACAGCGCCGATGCCGTGGCCATTCGCAATGCGGTCAATGCCACTGTCGACGCGTTCGGGCGCCTGGATATCCTGGTGAACAACGCCGGGGTGCTGGCGGTCGGCCCGCTGGAGGATTTCAAACTGGAAGACTTTGACCAGACCCTGGCCATTAACGTGCGCAGCGTGTTTATTGCCACCCAGGAAGCTGCCCGGCACATGGGCGAAGGTGGTCGCATCATCAATATCGGCAGCACCAACGCCGAGCGCATGCCTTTCGCCGGTGGCGGCCCCTATGCCATGAGCAAAGCCGCGCTGGTGGGTTTGACCAAAGGCCTGGCGCGCGACCTGGGGCCACGGGGGATTACCATCAACAACGTACAACCGGGCCCGGTGGACACCGATATGAACCCGGCCGACAGTGAATTTGCCGAGAGCCTGATTGGCTTTATGGCGGTGGGTCGTTATGGGCACGTCGAGGAAGTGGCCAGCTTTGTCGCCTATCTGGTAGGGCCGGAAGCCGGTTACATCACCGGCGCCAGCCTGACCATTGATGGCGGTTTCAGCGCCTGAACACCCTATAAGAGCCGGCTTGCCGGCTCTTGCAACGCTCAGCGCATTGGCGGCAGGCCATACGCAGCCAGATCGAACTCCGCGAGTTTGCGGATGATCTGGTCAGCGTGAGCGTACTTGCTGTCGGCCATGGCTTCGTCGGGCACCGCGATGGCAGTCATGTTCGCGGCCTTGGCAGCGGTCACGCCAAACGGTGAGTCTTCAAACACCAGGCAATCCTCGGGCGCAACGCCCAGGCGACGGGCAGCGGTAAGGAAGATGTCCGGCGCAGGCTTGGCTGCGCCGACTTCCGGGTCGTCGGCGGTGACAATCGTACCGAACAAGCCAAACCATTCGCGGTGCAACGTGGTCTTGTGCCCAAACGAATTACGCGACGAACTGGTGCCCACGGCTATCGGGATATTGTGCGCACTTAAATGCCGCACCAACGCCTCGGCGCCCGGCATGCCCAGCGCCTTGGGAAAACGCTCGCTCATCAAGGGCTCCCGGATACGCAGGAACTCCTCAGGCGTGATCGGCAAATCCAGCGCCTTGACCACATACTCGGCCAGGTCCTGGGCGCCACGGCCAATGATGTGCTGCTTGATGCCCCAGTCGTAGGTACGGCCATAGCGCTCGGCGATGATCTGCGTGACTTCGGTGTAGATACCCTCGGTATCCAGCAACAACCCGTCCATATCGAAAATCACGGCCTTGATCGGGCCAACAGCAGTACGCGGTGCGTTCATCACAACAGATCCGTGGCAGATGACTAAAAGGATTCAGCACAATAACGGGGCCTCGGGCCTACAAGCAACCGCAACCGCCCGCCTCTGGTTTCAAGCGGCTCTATCCAGCACACTTGGCAGCCTCACCTGACGCGACCCCTTCTATGCTCTTGCGACTTGCTGCCGACTCCCTGGTGTTGTTTCACCTTGGCTTCATCCTGTTCGTGTTGTTCGGCGGCCTGCTTGCCCTCAAGTGGCGACCGGTCATGTGGCTGCACCTGCCCGCTGCGGCCTGGGGCGTTGCCGTAGAAGTCTTCCACCTGCCCTGCCCCCTTACCCGCTGGGAAAACCTGCTGCGCCACCTCGCCGGGCAAGAGGGTTATGGCGCAGGGTTTATCGAGCACTACATCATTGCCCTGATCTACCCCGCGGGGCTGACGCCACAGATCCAACTGGGCCTGGGCGCCCTGGTCTTGCTGATTAATATTGCGGTGTACGCACGCCTGATCAGGCGAGGGCCACGGGCGGGGAACTGAACGTGTTGGCCTAGCCTTTTGGCTGCGCCAGAAACTCAACAATCAATGACGTGACCTGCTGCTGAATCACCTCACGGGGCCGGGCGCCTGCGCCATCGCGGCAGATCATGCCGTCGCCTGGTGAGCTTTTTTCAATCAACGCCTCTCCACCCGGCTTGCACACGGCCATAAAGCTGAAGTGAGTGGCGTCGCTGATTTCGACATAGCGCGTCGCTGCCGCTGGCAGGCGCTTGGCCAAGTCAGCGGATTCCAACTCGGCGGGAAGCTCCGTTGAGGGCACGCCCGCAGCAATCACCAACGTCGGCACCGGCAACGCCGCCAGGCTTTGATCGGTAAAGCCACGGGACAGACCCAGGTCCAGCGAAACAATGGCAGTGACCCGCTTGTCACTCAAATCCGCTGCCAACGGCGCCTGCACTGGGTTCATCTGCTGGTAGACCGCGCAAGGGGCCAACTGCAGGTGAACCTTGCAGTCCTGGGCAAAACGCTCGGGGTCGAAACGGGCACCGGCGACTTCCAGCGCCGTCCAACCGCCCAGCGAATGACCCACCACCGCAATTCGACCGGGCTGTACCTTGCCAAATTGCTTTGGCTGCGCCAGCACCGCGTCGATAGCGCGACGAATATCCACCGGCCGCTGCCATAACTGCGCGGCGGCTTGAGCACTGCGGTCCTTACTGGTAGTGCCAGGATGATTGACCGCCGCCACGATAAACCCCCGCTGGGCCATCGCACTGGCCAACCACACCTGGTTGCCCCAACTGCCGCCGAAACCATGGGAAAGCACCACCAACGGGTA
Source organism: Pseudomonas sp. FP818 (assembly GCF_030687335.1). Taxonomy (NCBI): domain Bacteria; kingdom Pseudomonadati; phylum Pseudomonadota; class Gammaproteobacteria; order Pseudomonadales; family Pseudomonadaceae; genus Pseudomonas; species Pseudomonas sp. FP818. The sequence continues at coordinate 4,233,363 of NZ_CP117427.1, forward strand.
CTCCCCCACCGCCGCAGGCGCATCACGCACAGCCAGGGCACTGAAAAACACCGGGTTGTCGTCAATCACCTTTGGCGTGGCAGTGGTGGAGCTGGGGTACCAGACCACCATCTCCAGCGGGCGTTCTTTGTTTGGGTCTGCCAGGGTCGAGGTTTGGAAGCCGACAGGGTTGTTAGTGGCAAGGGCCGTGGTGGTGGCGCAGGTGAAGAGCAGAGCGACTAGGGCTGCTTTCAATGGGATCTTCCTTGAGGGGAGCGAGTACACGCAGGGGTTCTGCGTGTTTCCACATTATTCCCATATTGCTGTTTTCCATGCAGCAGAAATCAAAAACCCCCGGCTTTCTCTAGGAAAACTGGGGGTTTGTGTTTGTAGAATGTGGCGGTGAAGGAGAGATTCGAACTCTCGATACAGTTTCCTGTATACACACTTTCCAGGCGTGCTCCTTAAGCCACTCGGACACTTCACCGTATCTCGTCAAACTGATTCAGTCTGTCGAGGCGCGCTAATGTAGTCGAAAGCTTTTCCGATGGCAAAGGTTTTTTTCAGAATTTTCATGCGCTTAGACGGTTATCTCGGCTCCCTTCTCTGCGGCGCGGGGTGAAGGGTGGCGATTGTGCCATTTTCAAGGCTTGTCGGCAGGCGTGCGCAGGGGCTGGCGAGCGCTGTCGTAGGCTGCTGCAGGCCCGGTGGTTGGGGAAAGTCTGACTGGCCAGTCAGTCATGGCGCTTTACCGGGGCGGTCATGCTGGGTAACGTCTGCGGCCTGCCCTTCTATTAAACGTATTACAAGGAATCGCGTCATGAGTGAGTTGATTGCCTACCACCTCGAAGACGGTATCGCGACCCTGACCTTGAGCAACGGTAAGGTCAATGCCATTTCCCCTGCCGTGGTCAGTGCGTTTAATGAAGCGCTGGACCAGGCCGAGAAGGATCGTGCGGTGGTGATTATCACCGGTACGCCGGGGATTCTGTCGGGCGGTTATGATTTGAAAGTGATGACGGCTGGCCCTAAAGAGGCGGTCAGCCTGGTGACGTCGGGTTCGACCCTGGCGCGCCGCCTGTTGTCGCACCCGTTCCCGGTGATTGTGGCGTGCCCTGGGCATGCGGTGGCCAAGGGGGCGTTCCTGTTGTTGTCGGCCGATTACCGGATTGGTGTCGAGGGGCCCTTTAGCATTGGCCTGAATGAAGTGATGATCGGCATGACCATGCACCATGCCGGGATTGAACTGGCGCGGGATCGCTTGCGCAAGTCGGCGTTTCATCGTTCGGTGATCAATGCCGAGATGTTCACCCCGCAGGACGCCCTGAGCGCCGGTTTCCTCGATAAGGTGGTGGCACCCGAAGAGCTGCAAGCCGCGGCCCTGGAAGCGGCGCGGCAGTTGAAGAAGATCAATATGAATGCCCACAAGCACACCAAGCTGAAGGTGCGTAAGGCCCTGCTAGAGTTGCTGGATAACGCGATCATCCAGGACCAGGAACATCTGGGCTAATCACCAACACCGGCCTCAATCAAAGCCCGTGGCGAGCGGGCTTGCCCGCGTAGGGCTGCAGAGCAGCCCCTTTAAAGCCACCGCAATTATCCAGTCAGATCCTACAGGTAGTTTTGGGGCTGCTTCGCAGCCCTACGCGGGCAAGCCCGCTCGCCACAGGGATTCTTCTTACGGCCTAGTGTTAATCGCCTTGCAGCCGCTCTAGATGGCATCTGTCTCCATCTGCTGAAACATGTCCTTAAACATCGCCCATCTCCTACCTCTACTGGGGTAATTGCCGAATACAGTGCACGTCCGTACACTGCGCCACCTTTTGTCCGATGGGCCGTGTCGATGCTTTATTTTTTACGCATGTTATTGATGGGCCTGCATTTTCTGATCGCCGGTGTGCTCGGAGTATTGCTGGGTGTGTGCCGGCCGTTCAACCCGGATAACAGTCGCCTGTGCGCACGCCTGTATGCCCTGCCCGCAATGTGGATCCTACGCCTGCAGGTCAAGGCACAAGTGGATTCGCTGCGCGACAAGCCGAACAGTTGCGTGATTATTGCCAATCACCAGTCCAACTATGATTTGTTCGTATTCGGCAACGTAGTGCCCTATCGCACCGTATGCATCGGTAAGAAGAGCCTGAAGTGGGTGCCACTTTTCGGCCAGCTGTTCTGGCTGGCGGGCAATGTGCTGATTGACCGGGGCAATGCGCAGAAGGCGCGGCGCTCGATGTTGACCACCACCCATACCCTGCAACACGAAGAAACTTCGATCTGGGTGTTTCCGGAAGGCACGCGCAACCTGGGCGAATCGTTGTTGCCGTTCAAGAAGGGCGCGTTCCAGATGGCGATTGCCGCCGGGGTGCCGATTGTGCCGGTGTGCGTCAGTACCTATGTGACCCATATGAAGCTCAATCGCTGGAACAGTGGCGATATTTTGATCCGGTCATTAGCGCCAATTCCTACAGCAGGATTGACGATGGATGACATGCCCGAGTTGATGGAGAAATGCCGGGGGCAGATGGTCGAGTGTATTGAAGCCATGGATCAAGCACTGCAACAACCCTGAAGGCCAGCCGGCTCCTACAAGGTGGCGTTTCAGGCTAAGCTGGCCGGTTACTGCCACTTGTAAAGAAGCGATCAGCATTATGGGTAGAGTTGTTGCGGCGGCCGTCTATAGCGCCGGGAAAAAAATCCAGAATATCACCCTCGATGAAGGCGCCGCCTGGGCAGCCAAGCCCGGTCACTTTGTGTGGATCGGCCTGGAAGAGCCCGACGCCCAGGAGCTGGCCAACCTGCAACGCCAGTTCAACCTGCATGAACTTGCCATCGAAGACGCCCTGGAAAAACACAGCCGCCCCAAGCTGGAAACCTTTGGCGACGCACTGTTTATCGTGACCTACTCGCCGGTGCGCCATGAGGGCAAGCTGGAGTTTATCGAGACCCATATCTTCGCCGGCAAAGGCTATATCATCACCGCGCGCAACGGCCACTCGGCGTCCTACGGCTTTGTGCGCCAGCGCTGTGAGGCGCGGCCGCTGTTGCTGGAGCACGGGGAGGATTTCGTACTCTATGCGCTGCTGGATTTTGTCACCGAAAACTACCAGCCGGTGAGCGAGGCGATTCATGCCGAGATCGACGCGCTGGAGCACAACGTGTTGTGCAACTCCCTGAATGAGCGCGATATCCAGAACCTGCATGGCCTGCGCCGCGACGTACTGCGGCTGCGCCGGCATGTAGCGCCGATGGTGGAAATCAGCGAGGAACTGCAGAAGCTGGACTTCCCGTTTATCGACAAGAACATGCGCCCGTACTTCCGCGATGTGGAGATCCACGTCACGCGGCAGATGGAAGACCTTTCGACCCTGCGCGACATCGCCAGCCAGACCATCGAGATCGGTGTACTGCTGGAAGCCTCGCGCCAGAGCGTGGTGCAGCGCAAGTTTGCAGCCTGGGCGGCGATCCTCGCCTTCCCCACGGCGGTGGCCGGGATCTACGGGATGAACTTCCAGAATATGCCGGAGCTGCAATGGCACTACGGCTATTTTGCGGTGCTGGGGTTTATCGCGGTGGGGTGCACGGGGTTGTGGGCCAGCTTCAAGCGCTCGGGGTGGCTGTAGCCTGCCCACCCCGACCGCTCACAGTCAGGCAACCTGCGGCTTGTGGGCCACAAAACGCATCATCCATTCCGCCACGGTCACGCCGTGGTGGTCGCGTGCAAGGCTGGCGACACCTTGCTGATAGATCTGCTCGCCCAGGTTGAGCTGGCGGATATCGAGCAAGGCCCGGGAGTAGTCGTGGATAAATTCCGGGTGGCCCTGGAAGCACAGCACCTGGTCATTGATGTGGTAGGCAGCAAACGGGCAAAAGTCGCTGGAAGCGATCACCGTGGCGTTTTCCGGCAATGCCGTGACCTGATCCTGATGGCTGATCAACAGGGTCAATTCTTCCACCACCGGGCTCATCCACGGTGCCTTGGCGGCCAATTGATAGTTGTGGGTGCCCACGCCCCAGCCCTGGCTCGCACGCTCGCTCTTGCCGCCCAGCAGCAGCGCCAGCAGTTGATGGCCGAAACAGATGCCAAGCAGCTTGTCGCCCCGCTCATAGCGGTTCAACAGGTAGGCCTTGAGGGTTTCGATCCACGGGTCGGTAGCGAAGGAGTCGGCCTTGCTGCCCGTGACCAGGTAGGCGTCGAACACTTCGCTGTCCGCCGGATAGTGACCTTCCATGACGTTGTAGACGACGAATTCGGCGGCAATCGGCTGCTGCGAAAACAGGCGCTGGAACATCTGCCCGTAACCTTGATATTGATCGACCAGTTCCGGACGCAGGATATCGGTTTCCAGAATGCAGACGCGTAGCGACATAAAAAATACCTGACACGGTGATGGGAATAACGCACACCCACCAGCCTGCCTTGAAATACCCTTTCAAGGCAAGCCCCACCCATGCCCGGTCGGGAGGTTAGAACGTCGTGCCCTGGGCGGCTTTTTCCAGCAACAGCGCTGGCGGGCTGAAGCGCTCGCCATACTGCTCGGCCAGGTAACGCGCCCGGGCCACAAAGTCGTTCAGCCCATACTGGTTGATAAACTGCAGCGCCCCGCCGGTCCAGGCCGCAAAGCCGATGCCGAAGATCGAGCCGATATTGGCATCGGCAGTGGACATCAACACGCCCTCCTCCACACACCGTACCGTTTCGATGGCCTGGATAAACAGCAGGCGGTCGCGCACGTCCTGGGCGCAAATCTGTTGGCCCGGCTTTTCAAAGCGCACCTTGAGTTCTGGCCACAGGTATTTCTGGCCACCATTGGGGTACTCGTAGAAACCACCGCCCGCCGCCTTGCCTGGGCGCTTGTACTCATTGAGCAGCAGGTCAATCACTGCAAACGCCGGATGCTCGGGCAGGGCCTTGCCTTCGGCATGCAGATCCTTGGCTGTCTGCTGGCGGATATGGCTCATCAGGCTGAGGGAAACTTCGTCAGAGATCGCCAGCGGGCCAATCGGCATCCCGGCCTTGCGCGCCTCGGTCTCGATCATCGGCGCGGCCACGCCTTCGCCGAGCAGGGTAATGCCTTCATTGGTGAAGGTGCCGAACACCCGTGAGGTGAAGAAGCCGCGGCTGTCATTCACCACAATCGGGGTCTTCTTGATTTGCAGTACGAAATCAAAACCACGAGCCAGGGTTTCGTCGCTGGTGTTGGCGCCCTTGATGATTTCCACCAGGGGCATTTTTTCCACCGGGCTGAAGAAGTGCAGGCCGATAAACTTGCCTTGATCAGGCACCGCGCTCGCCAGGCCGCTGATGGGCAAGGTGGACGTGTTGGAAGCGATCACGGCGTCAGCGCCTACCACCTGCTGGGCGGCGGCCGAGACCTTGGCCTTGAGGTCGCGGTCTTCGAATACGGCTTCGATGATCAGGTCGCAACCGGCCAGGTCGGCATCGCTATCGGTAGGATGGATCCGCGCCAGGGTGCTTTCGCGCTGCTCAGGGGTCAGTTGCCCACGGCTGACCTTCTTGTCCAGCAACGCTGCCGAGTGTGCCTTGCCCTTCTCTGCCGCTGCCAGCGTGACGTCCTTGAGCACCACCTCCACGCCCGCCGATGCGCTGGTATAGGCAATCCCCGCACCCATCATGCCGGCGCCGAGGATGCCGACCTTGCGTGTGACATACGGCGCAAATCCCCCAGGGCGTGAGCCACCGGCGTTGATTTCGTTGAGCTGGAACCAGAAGGTGCCGATCATGTTCTTCGCCACCTGGCCGGTGGTGAGTTCGGTGAAATAGCGGGTCTCGATCAGGTGTGCGGTGTCGAAGTCCACTTGGGCGCCTTCCACCGCGGCACAGAGGATTTTCTCCGGCGCGGGGAAGCAGCCATTGGTTTTGCTGCGCAGGATCGACGGCGCAATGGCGAGCATTTGTGCGACTTTGGGGTTGGACGGTGTGCCACCGGGGATCTGATGACCCTTGATATCCCAAGGCTGCCTGGCCGTTGGATTGGCCAGGATCCAGGCCCGGGACTTGGCCAGCAGTTCGTCGCGATCTGCCGCCAATTCGTCGATCAACCCGGCCTGCAGAGCCTTTTGCGCGCTGATCTTCTTGCCTTCCAGCAGGTACGGCAAAGCCTTCTCCAGGCCCAGCATGCGCACCATGCGCACCACCCCGCCGCCGCCCGGCAGCAGGCCGAGGGTGACTTCCGGCAAGCCGACCTGCACGGCCGGGTGATCCAGCGCCACACGGTGCTGGCACGCCAGGCATAACTCCCAGCCACCGCCGAGGGCCGCGCCGTTGATCGCGGCCACCACCGGCTTGCCCAGGGTTTCCAGGCTGCGCAGTTGCGCCTTCAGGCCCAGGACCATGTCGTAGAACGCCTTGGCGTGGGGCTTGTCGACTTTGATCAGTTCATTGAGGTCGCCGCCGGCAAAGAAGGTTTTTTTCGCCGAGGTAATAATGACCCCGGCAATCGCGTCCTTGTCCGCGTCCAGACGCGCGACGGTGGCGGCCATGGCCTCGCGGTAGGCTGCGTTCATGGTGTTGGCACTCTGGCCGGGCATATCGAGGGTCAGCACCACGATCTGGTCCTGGCCTTTTTCGTAACGAATGGCGTCGGTCATGACAAATTCCTTAGGCTCAGAGGCGTTCGATAATGGTGGCGATACCCATGCCGCCGCCCACACAGAGTGTGGCCAGGCCGTAGCGCTGCTGGCGCGCCTCCAGTTCGTCGAGCAAGGTGCCGAGGATCGCGCACCCCGTGGCCCCCAGCGGGTGGCCCATGGCAATCGAGCCGCCATTGACATTGACCCGGGCAGCGTCGATGCCCATGTCCTTGATGAACTTGAGCACCACCGAGGCAAAGGCTTCGTTGACCTCGAACAGGTCGATGTCCTCGACCCGCAGGCCGGCCTTGGCCAGGGCCTTGCGAGTGGCGGGCGCGGGGCCGGTAAGCATGATGGTCGGGTCGGTGCTGGTCACCGCCGTGGCAACGATGCGCGCACGCGCATGCAGCCCCAGTTCACGACCACGGGCCTCGGAGCCGATCAGCATCAAGGCCGCGCCATCGACAATCCCGGAGCTGTTACCCGGTGTGTGCACATGCTGGATGCGCTCGACATGGCTGTAGACCCGCAACGCCGTGGCATCAAAGCCCATCTGCCCCATCATTTCGAAGCTCGGCTTGAGCTTGCCCAGGCCCTCGAGCGTTGAGTCGCCACGGATAAATTCGTCGTGATCGAGCAACACGATCCCGTTCTGGTCCTGCACCGGGATCAGGGATTTCTTGAAGGAACCCTCTGACCTGGCCCGCGCCGCTTTCTGCTGAGAGTGTAAGGCGAAGGCATCGACATCTTCGCGGGAGAAGCCTTCCAGGGTGGCAATCAGGTCGGCACCAATCCCCTGGGGCGTGAAGTGGCTGTGCATATTGGTCTGCGGGTCCAGCACCCAGGCACCGCCGTCACTGCCCATGGGCACGCGGGACATGGACTCGACACCGCCCACCACCACCAGGTCCTCGAAGCCGGACCGCACTTTCATCGCACCGAGGTTGACCGCCTCCAGGCCCGACGCGCAGAAGCGGTTGACCTGCACACCGGCGACGCTGACGTCCCAGTCGGCCACCAACGCGGCGGTCTTGGCGATGTCCGCACCCTGATCCCCGACCGGCGTGACGCAACCGAGCACGATGTCATCCACCTGGCGCGTGTCCAGGTCGTTGCGCTGTTGCAGGGCGGTGAGCAAGCCGGCCAGCAGGTTCACCGGCTTGACGCTGTGCAAGGCGCCATCAGCCTTGCCTTTGCCCCGGGGCGTACGTATCGCATCAAAGATCAAAGCTTGGGTCATGACGTCCTCGAACCACTGTGCAATGGAGCTCTCAAGGGGAGAGCCGACCGTGCCCTTACCTTAAGCGCCGCGAGGGCAGATTCAATGACCGATGCGCTCATTGACCTTGACGACCACGCTCAGACGAACGGTAGGAGACTATCGGAAACACCGGGTTAATCGTTTTAGCTGTCTAGCCAAGGGGCTGGGGCGGAGATGGCTATATGCCTCATGCTTTTTTAAACGGCTTTCAATATAACTTGATACGAAAGCGTTCTAAGTCAAGCCCGACAAGGGCTCTAAGGTTGAATCAGTAAGAAGTGTATGACGCTGCTGCCGGGTCTTGCTGGAGCAGCTGTAAGAAAAATGCCATCTAGCCGGCTTAATGTAGTCAATGATGGTGCTTGGCTCAGGAATAACAACAAAAGGCAGTCAGCCATGTTCAAACAATCGAAAGTTCGCCAGGCGGGGCTTATTCTCTTCGCCACCACACTGATTCTGATTTTGCCCAACCTGACCAAGATCATTGGTTGAGCGGGCCGATCACACCTGAATACTCAAGCTTTTGGCAGCACCGTCCGGGAAACCGCCTAGAGCGTTCCCGTAACCGGGGCTACCTTTTTTGCCTCGGTTTGGTGGTGGTTGTCCGGTATCCTGAGACCCTATCGCCATTGCCGGATGGGCCCTGCCTTGAAACACCTTATCGTTCTGTTGCTGCTGATCCTGGCCTACCCCGCCAACGCCGCCTCGTTGACCATCGAGCTGGATCACAGCCGCACCACGTGGCAAACCGCAGACCTGCTCAAGCACCCGGCTGCGCAGACCGTGCAGATCGTCGATGACGTTTCCTACAAGCGCACTATGACCTACCGCGCGGTGCCGCTGGCCGCACTCTTACCGGGCCTGCTGGCGCATAACCATGTGCAGGCGGTGGCGCTGGATGGTTTTGCCGCCGAACTGGCCGCCGCGCCGCTGCTTCAGCAAAGCGGCGCCCAGGCGTGGCTGGCGGTGGAAGATCCGGTTCATCCTTGGCCGCCACTGGCCACTGGCAAACCCAGTGCCGGGCCGTTCTATCTGGTATGGACCCGGCCCCAGGCGAGCGGGATCAGCCCGGAACAATGGCCATTTCAGATCTCGACGATCAAACAGCTGAAAACCGTTGCCGAACGCTTCCCGGCGCTGCTGCCGGACCCGGCGTTGACGGTGAATGACCCGATCAACCAGGGGTTTGCCCTGTTTCAGAAAAACTGCCTGGCCTGTCATCGTCTGAACGGCGCGGGTGACGCGCAGGTAGGGCCGGATCTGAATCTGCCCTACAGCCCGACCGAGTATTTCGGCGGCGACTTCCTCAAGCGTTATATCCGTGATCCCCAGAGCCTGAGGCATTGGCCGCAAGCCAAAATGCCGGCGTTTGCCGCCAGCGTGTTGCCGGATGCCGACCTGGAGTTGCTGGTAGGGTATTTGAAGCATATGGCCACGCGCAAAACCGACGCGCACTGATAGAGCCGGCTAGCCGGCTTCAGCAGGATGCGGCGGGGATTATTGCTGCTGCACCAGAATCACCGGGCTCGGTGCCACAAATACCCTGGCATGCATCTGCTCGTGCCCGCCGCCACGGCGCATGCCGCGCACCGGGCATGCATCGAGGTAATCCAGGCCCACTGCCAGTTTCAAATGCCGCTCCGGGCGCGCCAACTGGTTGGTCACATCGAAGCTGTACCAGGCGTCATCCAGCCAGGCTTCGGCCCAGGCGTGGCTGGCCAGGTGTTCACTGTCCTCGCTGTACAAATACCCCGACACATAGCGCGTGGCGATCCCCAGGCTGCGCGCGCAGGCCAGGAAGGCGTGGGCATGATCCTGACAAACCCCGGCCCGCCCGGCGAACGCCTCGGCCGCGCTGGTCTCCACTTGGGTGGCGCCCGGCACATAGGCGATGTGCTGGTTGAGGGCGTGCATCAGGTCAATCAGGGCAGTGCGATCCCGGCGCGTGCCGCAGTGCTGCTCGGCAAAGGCACGCAGGGCCTCGTCCGGCTCGGTCAGGCGCGTGCAACGCTGGAAAGGAAATGGCGACTGGCTGTCATGCTCGGCCTCGCGCCACTCGTCGATATCCACCTGGCCCCTGGCGCCGATGATGATTGATTCATGGGGCTCATCCAGGGTCAGCACATGCAGGATATTGCCGAACGGGTCCAACTGGGCCCGTACCGGACGCGGCAGATCCAGCTGCCAACTGAGCACATGCTGACGCTCGCTGTCGTGAGGGGTCAGGCGCAGGTACTGGATGCTCGCGCGCACCTGGTCTTCATAGCGGTAGGTGGTTTCGTGGCTGATAGAAAGTCTCATGCCGCCTCCAGGTAGGAATGGTGAATGGCGTTACCCAACTGGCGCACCAGGGGGATGAAGTCGGTCAGCCAGGCGTGCAGGCCTTCCTCGAGGATTTCGTCAATCGCGGTAAAGCGCAGGCGCGCGTCCATCTCGGCGGCCAGGCGCTGCGCCGGGCGACCGTTGAGGCCGGGCAGGCTGGCGAGGATCTGGTCGATTTCTTCGCTGCACGCGCGCAAAGAGCGCGGCACATCGGCACGCAGCAGCAACAGTTCGGCCACCTGACGAGCGCCGGGGGCATCACGGTAGATTTCGGTGTAGGCCTCGAACGACGACAAGGCCCGCAATAGCGCACTCCATTGGTAGTAGGCGTGGGCGGTGCCATCAATCACCACTTCGGCCTGGTCACCGGCCATCTCGTAGCGGGCATCCAACAGGCGCAAAGTGTTGTCCGCCCGTTCGATAAAGGTGCCCAGGCGAATAAAGCGAAAAGCGTCGTTGCGCATGATGGTGCCGTAGGTGGCGCCGCGAAACAGGTGGGAGCGTTCCTTGACCCATTCGCAGAAACGGCTCATGCCATAACGGCTCAGGCCTTCCTGGGCGATGACGCGAATATCCAGCCAGGTGGCGTTGATGTTTTCCCACATGTCGGCGGTGATTCGCCCACGCACGGCATGGGCACTGGCGCGGGCGGCACCCAGGCAACTGTAGATGCTCGCCGGATTGGCGGCGTCCAGGGCAAAGAAGTGCAACAAACGCTCGGCATGCAATTCGCCGTGACGCGCGTGATAGTCGTCCAGGGTGCCGGTGATCAGCAGGGGCATGGCCAGTTCGTGCAGGCCATCGCCGCGTCCATCCTGGGGCATCAGCGACAGCGAATAGCTGACATCCAGCATGCGCGCGAGGTTTTCCGCGCGCTCCAGATAGCGCGACATCCAATATAAATCCGAGGCAGTTCTGCTCAACATGGCTTCAATCCTCCACCACCCAGGTGTCTTTGGTACCGCCGCCCTGGGACGAGTTGACCACCAGCGAGCCTTCACGCAGCGCGACACGGGTCAGCCCGCCCGGCACCACGCGGGTTTCCTTGCCCGACAGGACGAACGGCCGCAGGTCGATATGCCGCGGTGCGATGCCGTTTTCGACAAAGGTCGGGCACGTCGACAGGCACAGGGTCGGCTGGGCAATGTAGGCATGGGGCTTGGCCTTGATCCGTGCGCGAAAGGCTTCGATCTCGGCGGCCGTGGCGGCTGGCCCGACCAGCATGCCGTAGCCACCGGAGCCCTGGGTTTCCTTGACCACCAGCTCTGGCAAATTGGCCAGTACATGGGACAGCTCGTCAGGCTTGCGGCACTGGAACGTCGGAACGTTCTTCAGAATGGGTTCTTCATCCAGGTAAAAGCGGATCATATCGGTGACGAAGGGATACACCGATTTGTCATCCGCCACCCCGGTGCCAATGGCATTGGCCAGCACCACATTGCCCGAGCGATAGGCGGCCAGCAGGCCCGGCACGCCGAGCATCGACTCCGGGTTGAAGGCCAACGGGTCGAGGTAGGCATCGTCGAGACGCCGGTAGATCACGTCCACCGCCTTGGGCCCGTCGGTGGTGCGCATGAATACCCGGTCGTCACGCACGAACAGGTCGGCACCCTCCACCAGTTCCACGCCCATTTCCCGGGCGAGAAACGCATGTTCGAAAAACGCACTGTTGAACCGCCCTGGCGTCAGTACCACCACACTGGGGTTGTCCAGCGGGCTGGAACTTTTCAGGGTGTCGAGCAGCAGGTTGGGGTAATGGTCGATCGGCGCGATGCGTTGGGCGGCGAACAGTTCAGGGAACAGGCGCATCATCATCTTACGGTCTTCGAGCATATAGCTCACACCGCTGGGGGTGCGCAGGTTGTCTTCCAGCACGTAGTACGTGCCGTCGCCATCCCGTACCAGATCGACCCCAGAGACGTGGGAATAGAGACCACGGTGCAGGTCCAGGCCCTGCATCGCCAGTTGGTATTGCTCATTGGCCAACACTTGCTCGGCAGGAATAATCCCGGCCTTGATAATCCGTTGGTCGTGATACAGGTCGGCGAGGAACAGGTTCAATGCCTTGACCCGTTGAATACAGCCACGTTCGACCACCCGCCACTCGCTGGCGGGAATGCTGCGCGGGATGGTATCGAAGGGAATCAGGCGCTCGGTGCCCTGTTCGTCGCCGTACAGGGTGAAGGTGATACCGGCGCGGTGAAACAGCAGATCGGCTTCACGGCGGCGCTGGGCCAGCAGTTCGGGCGGCGTTTCAGCCAGCCAGCGGGCAAACTCGCGATAGTGAGGTCGAACCTGGCCGACCTCATCGTACATTTCATCGTAATAAGTGCGGATCATGCCGAACTCCTTGTCACCCGGACGCAACGGACTGTCGCAAGGCCCGTGCCAGCGGCATAAACACTTAAGTATCAATCAGTTGGATACAGTAAAAGGCTGCTACGCACCGTCCTGGTGCAGTTAACGCCCACGCGTTGCCACGCGCGCTTCAAAGCGACGCAGGCATTGCCTATCACCAGCATAGTCAGAGTTGATTTCACTGCCCGGGAAAGCCTGCGGATAATCACCCTCATTCGCTGAACAGGATTCGTCCTACAGCATCCCCACAGCACCGCCGGTAATTTGCTCGTGCAAGTACCGACCGGTTCCCCTTCTTTCCGGTCTTCCCTTTTGGCCACCTTGCTCGGGTGGCCTTTTTTTTGTGGAGGATTTTTCGCAATAAGTTCCAAGTACTTTGCCGCGCCACAAACAAAATCGGCCGACCCAAGGGTCAGCCGATACGCTGCTTTATTGATCATGCGACTACATGGGTAACCCACGAACCTCGTGCTTCACGCCCCATCCTTCGATAATCCCGCCCAAGGGCTCGACTACCGCCTCAAAGTCCTGCTCGAAATCACCTATACCGTCATAGGTGGCGAACATGACCTTGCTTAGTTCCAGGAACCAGGCGCCATCATCCCGCGCACTGACCTGGGCATTGATCGACTCGCCACGAAACCGACCCGCAGCCCGGCGCGCACGTTCCTCATCCGGGAAAATGGCGTAGAACTCGATGGGGTGGAAACGTGAAAAGTCAAAGCCGCCCTCTTTCATGCGGCGTAACACGTGGGTGCTGATGTCTTCTTGATAGGCTGTGCTCATGAAACGTCCTCCTGAACCGATGGATAGACTTTCCGTGCTTCCCAGGGCCTGCGCGTGAACAGCGCAGGTAGACGGCAATGACATCGCCGCAGGAAAACAAGCATGTAGCTGACAAGACCAGACCTTAGCGATTCATTCGCTGATCTCCCTTGCAGAGTAGCGCGAAGCTATCAGCTCCACCAGCAGCGCTTTAACAACGTACAGGGAATATTCAGGGGGCGGGAGAGATGTCGAGGATCTGGATACTGTTCTGATCCTTCAGGCTTTTCACCGTCGGTTCGGCGATGCGACCGTCCAGGTCATTGAGGTCCAGTTTGGCGGGGATGGGCAGTAATTTGGCGCGAATCATCTGTGCGGCGACTTCGAGGCTGGGCTTTTGCGCGCAGCTGAACTGCTCCACGGACTGCACGCCGTGATCATCAACGAAGGTAACTTGCCAGTTTTGCATCAGTGCCTCCTCGATAAAGCCCATGGATGGGCTTATACCTATCTGGACCTTGAGGGCGCGGCGATCGTTCCACTCAAGGCAGGAGGCACCTGATCGGTCGGGCTTACGGCTTCTCGGCCGCTGCCTTGAGGGCTTTCAAGGTGTTGAAGGGGGCTTCAACCACAAACTTGTTGGCCAACCAGGAAGGCACGCTGCCGCCTGGCTCGGTGTGGACCTGGTAGGTCACTTCGGTCTGGTCGACACCTTTGGGCACCAGTTTCCAGAAGCCTTCTACCTGGGCCACACGCACATAACCCTTCTCTTCCGGCAGATAGGTGGGTACTTCCAGCAGCTTGCGGGTCACGCTGCCATCGGCAGCCTGGGTGGTGGTGATTTCCAGGATCGAGTCACGATCGGTCACCGGGAACGGCGCCTTGAACTGGGTGTAGGTCCAGCTCTTGTCGCCTTCCTTCTTGAGCAACTTCTGCGACTTGCATTCGTGAATCCACTTACAGGCACCGACGACATCGTCCTGCAGGGCCTGGACCTTGGCCAATGGCGCCTTGATCACAGTAACGCCGCGATAAGCCTTGTACTTGGAGCCAGCCACTTCACTCAAGGCAACTTTGATGCCTTCTTCATCCTTGGCAACCTGCCACTCTTCTGCCTGTGCAGCAGCCGCAAACAACACCGTAAAACCGCACAACACAGCCATTCGTTTCAGCGAACCCATTGGTGTATTCCTTATTGTTGAAGTTCTGACATTAAAGCCCACTAAGCCGCCGTCATCTGCTCCCACCAGCCGATCAACCTGATCGCTTCTTCCTGGCTACTACCACAGACCTCAAGATCTGCCGCAAAGGCACCGCACACCGCAGGCCGCTCCGGCTGGCCAAACAATTGGCACAGCTGTTCGACCGACAGATGCAGGCAGCGTTCGCCTGCGGGTTTGCCATTAGGCATACCGGGCAACGGCGAACTGATGGAGGGGGCTATACAGCAGGCGCCACAGCCTTCACGGCATTTCATGACCAACAGGTCCTCGACGACATAGTGTTGATGGCCGGGCTAGAGTACGCCCTAAAACATCCGTTTTAAAATGGTCTAACAGGGGTTTTTCGCAGAAAACAAAAGTGACCGACCAGTCTGCGACAGAAGGTCAGTGGATCAGGTCACTTTGCGGGGAAGATTAATTCTTGAATTCAAAATCCAGAGCCGCGCCTTCAACGTCGCGCCGCTCTTCATTGCGCATTTGCAACTGCATTTCATTGCTGAGCAAGCGCCCGTTGATCTGGAATGCACTGTTATCGACCGGCTTCTCATCAAACATCGGCGGTAACAACGGTACGTTTCTAGGTTGCGGCATGGTGCCAAGGGGCTGCAGATGGCGGACCATTTCCTGGGGCAGACTGAGGTCCAGTTGTGCAGGCGCCAGCTTGGTCTGGGCCACTTCACGGGCCGACTTGGATTTGCTGGCGGTAGGTGCACGCTTTTTCACCTTGGCGGTTTTTTTAACCGGGGCGGGCTTTTTCGCCTGGACCGTTTTTTTAGCCGGGGCCGGCTTTTGTTCAGCGGCTGCCAGCACGATCGGCGCACTGGCAGGTGCTGCCAGTACAGGCGTGGCGTTGCACAGGCCCGCCAGACAGATCAACAGCGCGGCAGGAAAAATATAAGTCATATCGCCTACAGCATTAACGGCAGAAGGCCATATGCTCGCTTGTTGAGCGCGGCATGACAAGCGCGGTGATTAGCCACCTACCGTTCATGCCCGTCTTTGGCCCTTCAAAACCCGCTCGCCGCCTCCTGGCACAACTGGTTGGCCAGCATGCCCAGGGTCATCAAGGCGCGCTCGGCTTCACGGTTCCACGGGGTACCGCAATTAAGCCGGATACAGTGGTTGAACTGTTCTGTATTGCTGAAGATCAGCCCCGGCGCAATGCTGATGCCCTGCTGCAGGGCGCGCACGTGCAGTTCCTGGGTGTTGACCCTGCCCGGCAGGCTGACCCACAGGATAAAACCGCCGGTCGGTCGGCTCATCTGCGTGCCTTCGGGGAAATACTGCTGCACCGCCAACTGGAAGGCGCTGAGGTTCTTGCGGTATTCCTGGCGAATGTAGCGCAGGTGCCGGTCGTAACCGCCGTTCTCCAGGTACGCCGCCACCCCCATCTGCGTGACGCTGCACGCCGAGTGGGTGCTGAACATCTGCAGGCGCTGGATCTCCTGCTGGTATTTGCCGGCAATCATCCAGCCGATGCGCACGCCGGGGGACAGGGTCTTGGAAAAACTCGAGCAGTAGATCACCCGGTCCAGGCGGTCATACGCCTTGAGGGCCTTGGTGCGCCCCAATTCGAACATCAATTCGCCGTAGATATCATCTTCAACAATCTGGATATCGAAATCCGATGCCAGGCGCAGCAACTGTTTCTGCCGCTCTTCGGGCATGGTGCCGCCCAGGGGATTGCTCAGGCGCGTGGTCAGCACCAGGGCCTTGATCGACCATTGGTTGGCCGCCAGTTGCAGAGCCTCCAGGCTCATGCCGGTGGCCGGGTCGCTGGGGATCTCGATGACCTTGAGGCCGAGCAAGTCCGCCAGTTGCAACAGGCCGTAATAGGTGGGGGACTCGGCGGCGATCAGGTCGCCGGGACGGGTCAGCACGCGCAAGGACATCTGCAACGCATCGACACACCCGTGGGTGATCACCACTTCGGACGGGTCGACCACCACACCGGCATCGCGCATGCGAATCGCAACCTGGCGCCGCAACGGCTCAAAGCCCGGGCTGAACATATAGCTGAACGCCCGTGGACTCTGAAAGCGCGTGACCTTGGCCAGTTGCTGGTGCAGCGCGCGTACCGGCAGGTAATCGACACTGGGCACGGCGGCCCCCAGCGGGAACACCCCTTCACGACGGGACTCGACCAAGACCTGTTGAATGATGCTGCTGCGAGTGACCAGGCCTGGGCGCTCGACCCGCGCGATATCCGGCGTCGGTGCGGTCAGGGCCGGGGTCTGGTGCACGTAATACCCGGACTGCGGCCGCGCGCGGATCAACCCCTGATCCTCGAGATTGGCGTAGGCCTGCAACACCGTGGCATGACTGACATTGAGCTGGGAGCTCATCTTGCGCACCGAAGGCACGCGCTCACCCGGTTGATAGACACCGCGCCGGATATCCTCAGCCAATTGCTGGGCGATACGTTGGTAAAGCAAGAGATTGGTCATGACGCAGCACTCGATTTCACGGGTATTTTATTTTTGTGTGAAACATACCGGCACAGTTTAGAAGTGTACGGGGACAGTTGCCACAATAGTCGAGGACGGGCGGCAGTGATAGAAAAAACTGTAGGGGTTGAGCACGCAATGGCGGGCATGAAAAACCCGATCGAGGATCGGGTTACGGGGGCGAGACACACAGCCTATTCCCTGTGGGAGCTGGCTTGCCTGCAATGGCATCGCTGCGGTTCAGTTGAAAGTCCGCGTCGCCTGTATCGCAGGCAAGTCGGCGCCCACAAGAACTGAGGTTCAGCGCGCGGCGCCGAGCTGGCCCTTGTCATCGGAGAAGACAATCTCCACACGCCGGTTCTGCGCCCGCCCCCGTTCGGAAGCATTCACTTCCACCGGGTACTGATCGCCATAACCTTCCACCTGGATGCGTTTGTCATCAATGCCCAGGTCAACCAGTACGTCCGCCACGGCCTGTGCCCGGTCACGGGACAGTTTGAGGTTTTCCTGCTCGCCGCCGGTACTGTCGGTATAGCCCTCGATCCGCACTACGCGCTTGGGGTTCAGTTGCAGGAATTGCACGATCTTCAGCACTGTACGGTTGGCGGAGTTTTTCAGTTCGGCCTGGCCGGTGTCGAACAGCACATCGCCCAGGGTCATCACCAGGCCACGATCGGTCTGGGTGGTGGTCAGGCTGGCGATCTGCTCTTCGAGCCACTTGCCCTGTTGTTGCACGCTCAACAATTTGGCCTCGCGCAGCGCCAGTTGCAGGCGTTGGCGCTCCAGTTCGCGTTTGGCGGCACGTTCTTCGTTGAGCACCAGTTGCGTATGTTCCCGGGCAATCGCGCTGTAGCGCTGGCTCAGGTAGGCGTAATGCACCACGTCGCCACCACTGCCCCAGTAGCTGGACAGACGGTCGGCGCGGGCCAGGGACTCACCGGCGCGTATCACGTCCTTGGGCGCGATGCGCAATACATTGGAGTCTTCCTTGACCTTCTGGAAGTCGCTGCCGGCCTGTTGCAACGCAGTGTCGCTATTGGGGTGGCTGGCACAGCCGCCGAGCACCAAGCTGCTCAATAGCAGCCCACAGGTCAGACGGTTCATTGAGCATCTCCCAGCTGTTTGCGCAGGCGGGTGATACGGGTGTCGAGGACATTCAACTGTTCCTGGCTTTTTTGCGTTAGCACCCGTGCCTCTGCCAAGCGGGCATCCAGTTCGGCCTGTTCAGCCAGCATGCGGGCATCCTTGTAGGATTCATCCGCCATATCGGCCTTGGCCTGGGCCAGCTTCGTTTCGGCGAGTTTCAACTCGGGCACGTCGTCAGCAACGGCCCCCACGGCGGCGGCTTGCTCCAGGGCTTGCTGGGTCAGGCGCATTTGCTCATTCGGCGCAGGATCTGCGGCACAGCCCGCCAGCGTTACTACGGCGAGGGCGGCGAAAAGAGGTCGAATAGTCACTAAAAATCCCTACTTTGTTGGGGTACCGACGGGTTGCTGCAACTGCGTCTTCCAGCGTTCGATATTGCGCTGCAACGCGGCTTCCGTCAGACCGGACGCGGCCAATTCTGTCATCTTTTTCGCGAGCTGTCCGCGCAACCACGGATCATTGCAGGCAGAGTTGTGGGAAATCGCCAGGAACAGCCCCGGCTGATCAATCGGCAGCTCACGGGCTAGCAAGTCTTTGCTCATCCCCAGGGTCTGGGCCATGGCCATGCCGGAGTAACGTCCCGCCAGCACGTAGTCCACTTCACCCAGCAACAGTTTCTGCAAGGCCGGGGTCAGGGTTGGCACGCGTTCCAGGGTCAGGTGCTCGCTGGCAAAGGTTTCAAACTCAGGGGACAGGCGCGCCCGCTCCGAGACCGCACCCTTGTGGCCATGCAAATCGGCCGCGCTGGCGTAGACCAGGGGCGAGTCGACCCGGGTCCACACCCGGTAATCGGCCTGCATCAGCGCCGGGTGGATGTAGTCCAGGGTCTCCAGTTCACTGACGTTCAGCGGCGCGTCGAGCAGCATGTCCATGCGCCCACTGCGCACTTCTTCAAGGGCCAGGGAACGCTTGCCGCCGTACAGCAGGTCGATTTTCAGCCCCAGTTCCTTGGCCACTTGTTGCAACACATCGGCATTCGCGCCGATCAGGTGGGTGGGGGCTTGGGGGTCACGCCACAGGTAGGGCGGCGCATCCGGGCTGCCGGTCACCACCAGGCGCTCGCATTTGCCAGCCGCGATAGACACGGTCGGCAGCAGTGACAGGCCCAGCAGTACAGTCCAGCGACGCAGTTCCATGGCGTGTTTCCCGATCAAGAGTGGCGTGCAAAAAAAAACCCGGTCATAAGACCGGGCTCTTTATAAGTGAAGCGGCTGGTTTAGACCAGCTTCTCCAACTCAGGTACAGCTTCGAACAAGTCCGCAACCAGGCCGTAATCCGCCACCTGGAAGATCGGTGCTTCTTCGTCCTTGTTGATCGCAACGATCACCTTGGAGTCTTTCATACCGGCCAAGTGCTGGATCGCGCCGGAGATACCGACCGCGATGTACAGCTGTGGCGCAACGATCTTGCCGGTCTGGCCGACCTGCATGTCGTTGGGTACGAAACCTGCGTCAACAGCCGCGCGGGAAGCGCCGACCGCAGCGCCCAGCTTGTCGGCCAGGGCGTACAGGTGTTTGAAGTTGTCACCGTTCTGCATGCCACGCCCGCCGGAAACGACGATCTTGGCAGCGGTCAGTTCAGGACGATCGGACTTGGCCAGCTCTTCGCCAACAAAGCTGGAAGTACCAGCGTCGTGCGCGGCAGCCACCGCTTCAACGGCAGCCGAACCACCTTCAGCGGCAACCGGGTCGAAACCGGTGGCACGGACGGTGATCACTTTGACCGCAGCAGTGGACTGCACGGTGGCAATGGCGTTACCGGCGTAGATCGGGCGCTTGAACGTGTCGGCGCTTTCGACCGAAACGATCTCGGAGATCTGGTCAACGTCCAGTTGCGCAGCAACGCGCGGCAGGATGTTTTTGCCGTTGGAAGTGGCGGCAGCCAGGATGTGGCTGTAGCCAGCGCCCAGCTCTGCAACCAGAGGGGCAACGTTTTCCGGCAACTGGTGAGCGTAGGCAGCGTTGTCGGCGGCCAGTACTTTGCTCACACCGGCGATTTTCGCGGCGGCTTCAGCCACGGCACCCACATTCTGGCCAGCGACCAGCACGTGGATATCACCACCGATTTTCGCAGCGGCAGCCACGGTGTTCAGGGTGGCCGGGGCCAGCACCTTGTTATCGTGTTCGGCGATTACGAGGATAGTCATGATCAGATCACCTTCGCTTCGTTTTTCAGTTTCTCGACCAGTTCAGCCACCGACTTGACCTTGATACCCGCGCTGCGTGCAGCTGGCGCTTCGACTTTGACGGTCTTGTTGGTAGAGGCGGTGGAAACGCCCAAAGCATCCGGAGTCAGCACTTCAAGCGGCTTCTTCTTGGCTTTCATGATGTTTGGCAGGGACGCATAACGCGGCTCGTTCAAACGCAGGTCGGTGGTGACGATGGCCGGCAGTTTCAGGGAAACGGTCTGCGCGCCGCCGTCGATTTCGCGGGTCACGGCAACGCTGTCGCCACTGACTTCGACTTTCGAGGCAAAGGTACCCTGGCCGTAACCGGTCAGTGCAGCCAGCATCTGGCCAGTCTGGTTGTTGTCGCTGTCGATGGCCTGTTTGCCGAGGATCACCAGTTGCGGCTGTTCCTTGTCGACAACGGCTTTCAACAGCTTGGCCACGGCCAGCGAGGTCAGCTCTTCAGCGGATTCGACGAGAACCGCGCGATCGGCACCCAGGGCCAGGGCGGTACGCAGCTGCTCTTGAGCAGTGGTCGGACCGATGGAAACGACGACGATTTCAGTCACGACACCTTTTTCTTTCAGGCGTACGGCTTCTTCCACGGCGATTTCGCAGAAGGGGTTCATCGACATTTTGACGTTAGCCAGATCGACGCCGGAATTGTCCGCCTTGACGCGAACTTTCACGTTGTAATCGACAACGCGTTTGACAGCTACAAGAACCTTCATGGATTCCTCGTTACTCTCCGGTGAAAAGGAAGCCGCCCGGATAAACCTGGCGGTAGATGCTCAACGGCGCACAAGGGCACCTCTAAAAACGCAGGCCTTCATGACAGGTAACGTTGCACGTACTCAATAATAAAGACCGTTCGTCAGGGGTGACTGACAAGTCATTCATCGTTGCAACGTGTAAACTGCGCGCCAGCATTACGTGCGCGTCAACCTGCATGAGCAGTGCCTTGTCTTTGGACGTGGCCTTGAAACCGGCAGTCCGCCTACGAGAAGCGCAAAACCGACCGTATATTGACCGGAACACCTTTTCCGGTCAATACAGCAAAATGGTCAGATATAAGCCGCGTTGCTTTGATTTACCTAGCTCGCGGGCAATTCAAACAAACGTTTGTATTGGACGCTGAGAGTGGTGTAGATATAATGCGCCACCTAGAGAGAAAGGTGGGTCGTCCCCTGCCCTTTTGTAAGAAATTGGCGCAGAAGACGACAGATAAAACACCGAACCTCCACCCATTAGAAAAAAAACTGTTGAGCCTTGAGTAGGAGATAGCCTGTGGAACGCGAATACATGGAATTCGACGTGGTCATCGTCGGCGCAGGGCCGTCGGGCCTGTCTGCCGCCTGCCGACTGAAGCAGAAGGCCGCCGAAGCCGGTAAGGAAATCAGCGTCTGCGTGGTCGAAAAAGGCTCGGAAGTCGGCGCACATATCCTGTCCGGCGCCGTGTTTGAACCACGCGCCCTGAACGAATTGTTCCCGGACTGGAAAGAACTGGGCGCTCCACTCAACACCCCGGTGGTGCGCGACGACATCTATGTACTGCGCAGCAGCGACACCTCCACCAAGGTGCCTGACTTCTTTGTGCCCAAGACCATGCACAACGAAGGCAACTACATCATCTCCCTGGGCAACCTGTGCCGCTGGCTGGCCCAGCAGGCCGAGAACCTGGGCGTGGAAATCTACCCAGGTTTCGCAGCCCAGGAAGTACTGTTCGATGAAAACGGCGTAGTGCGCGGGATCATCACCGGCGACCTCGGCGTCGACCGTGAAGGTCATCCCAAAGAAGGCCTGTACACCCCAGGCATGGAACTGCGCGGCAAGTACACGCTGTTCGCCGAAGGCTGCCGTGGGCACCTGGGCAAACAACTGATCCAGCGCTTCAACCTGGACAGCGATGCCGACGTACAGCACTACGGCATCGGCCTCAAGGAAATCTGGGAAATCGACCCGGCCAAGCACCAACCAGGCCTTGTGGTCCACACCGCCGGCTGGCCGCTGGACATCATGCGCAACGAGAACACCGGTGGTTCGTTCCTCTATCACCTGGAAAACAACCAGGTGGTCGTAGGCCTGATCGTCGACCTGTCCTACAGCAACACCTTCCTGTCGCCGTTCGATGAGTTCCAGCGCCTCAAGCATCACCCGGTGCTGGCCCAGTACCTGGAAGGCGGCAAGCGCATCAGCTACGGCGCCCGCGCCCTGGCCAAGGGCGGCATCAACTCGCTGCCGAAGATGGTATTCAAGGGCGGCGCCCTGATCGGTTGCGACCTGGGCACCATGAACGTGGCCAAGATCAAGGGCAGCCACACCGCCATGAAGTCCGGCATGCTCGCCGCAGACGCCGTGGCTGACCGTCTGTTCGCCGAATCCGAAGGCGGTGATGAACTGACGGCCTACGTCGACAGCTTCAAAGCCAGCTGGCTCTATGAGGAACTGTTCGCCACCCGTAACTTCGGCCCGGCGATGCACAAGTTCGGCCCGATCATCGGTGCCGGCTTCAACTGGTTCGACCAGAACATCCTCGGCGGCAAAATGCCGTTCACCCTGCATGACACCAAGCCGGACTACGCCTGCCTCAAGCTGGCCAAGGACAGCCAGAAGATCGACTACCCCAAACCCGACGGCAAGCTGAGCTTCGACAAGCTGAGTTCGGTGTTCCTCTCCAGCACCAACCATGAAGAAGAACAGCCGTGCCACTTGAAACTCAAGGACCCGAGCATCCCGATCGGCACCAACCTGCCGCTCTACGATGAACCGGCGCAACGCTACTGCCCGGCTGGCGTGTACGAAGTGATCACCCAGGAAGACGGCGAAAAGCGCTTCCAGATCAACGCCCAGAACTGTGTGCACTGCAAGACCTGTGACATCAAGGACCCTTCGCAGAACATCACCTGGGTGACGCCGGAAGGCGCGGGTGGGCCGACTTACCCGAATATGTAAGCCAACTGAGGCTCCCAAATGGGAGCCTTTTTTATGGGCGACTCGAGTCAATGTGGGCTTGCCTGCTCGTTCCCCCGCTCCGCGTGGGAACGATCATCTATGCCGCTCGCTCTTCACCCGGGTTGCGCAGGAAATAGCGCTTATATTCCCGACTGAACTGCGACGTACTCTGATACCCCACGTTATGCGCCGCCTGCGCCACACCCATGCCTTCTGCCAGTAACAACTGCTGGGCCTTGAGCAGGCGCAAGCGCTTGAGGTACTGCACCGGCGACAGCAGGGTGCAGCGCTTGAAATGCTCATGAAACGTCGACGCACTCATATGCGCATAACCGGCCAGGGTCTCGATGTTCAGCGGTTCGGCGTAATGGGCATGCAGGTGATTCAATGAGGTGGCAATCCGCGAGAACTGCCCCTGCTGTTCCACCAGGGCCCGCAGCACATCGGCCTGTGGCCCGCGCAAGGCGGTGAACAATAATTCCCGCACCCGCGCCGGCCCCATGATCCGGGCTTCCAGTGGATCGTGCAGGCACTGCAACAGCCGCTCGACGCAACCGCGCATCGCGTCATCGAGCACCACCGAGCTCATCGACTCCAAGGTCTGCGCCGCCGGCGGCGGGCCGGCTTGCATGCCCATAGCCATCACCAATTCGCCCAGCACCACCCGATCAATGCCTACGGTCACGCCATACAGCGGGGCATCGGCGGCCATGGCAAACGTCTCGCACTCGAACGGCACCGGCATCGCCTGGATCAGGTAATGCCCGGCGCCATACTCCAGGGTGCGCGGGCCCAGGTAGGCGAGCTTGCTGCCTTGGGCCACGAACATCAGGCTCGGTTCGTAGATCTGCGGCCCGCGCGCCACGTCGCAACTGGCGCGCAGCACCTGCACGCCTGCCAGGTGGGTCGGGGAAAAACCGTCGCAGGGCGTAAGCCCCTCAATCAAGGAAACCAGCGTGGCGTTGGCATCAAGATGGCGGGTCAACAACATGGCAAAAAACTTCGCGAAAAAGGGATAGGAACATCATCGCAGGTCTGGCGACCAATGAATCCAATCCACGGGCACTCCCGGACGAATAGGCATGAGACTCGGAGCATTTGCCATGTTCGCCCACAGGGTCGACGCGCAGAATTCGCCACCTCTCCCGTCCACGCTTTTGCGAGGTTTGCACCATGTACACTGCCATCGGTTATGCCGCCCAGTCGGCCACCACTCCCCTCGCCCCCATGTCCTTCGAGCGCCGTAGCCCACGCGCCGATGACGTGGCGATCGAAATCCTGTACTGCGGCGTCTGCCACTCCGACATCCACCAGGCACGCAACGAATGGGGCATCGCCGTGTACCCATTGATGCCGGGCCACGAGATTGTCGGCAAGGTCACTGCCGTCGGCGCCAGCGTCACCGCCCATAAGGTTGGCGACCTGGTCGGCGTGGGCTGCATGGTGGATTCGTGCCGCCACTGCGAAGCGTGCAAATCGGACCTGGAGCAATACTGCCTCGAAGGCCCGACCATGACCTACGCCACCCCGGACCGGGTAGACGGCAGCAACACCATGGGCGGCTACTCCGACAGCATCGTGGTCAGCGAGCACTTTGTGGTGAAGATCCCGGCCAAGCTCGACCTGGCCAGCGCCGCGCCGATCCTCTGCGCGGGCATCACCACTTACTCGCCACTCAAGCACTACGGGGTCAAGGCCGGCGACAAGGTGGGGGTTCTCGGCATGGGCGGCCTGGGCCATATGGGCATCAAGTTCGCCAAGGCCATGGGCGCCGAAGTGACGCTGTTCACCCGCTCGGCGAACAAGGCAGAAGAAGGCCGACGCCAGGGTGCCGATCATGTGATCGTGTCCACCGATGCCGAGCAGATGAAAGCCGCCGCCGGCAGCTTCGACTTCCTGCTGGACACCATTCCGGTGCAGCACGATCTGAACCCCTACCTCGATGTTCTGCGCTTTGACGGCGTGCATATCCTGGTAGGTTTGATCGAACCGGTCGACCCGCCGGTCAATGCCGCCAAGCTGGTATTGGGCCGTAAAGTCCTGGCTGGCTCGCTGATCGGCGGCATTGCCGAAACCCAGGAAGTCCTGGATTTCTGCGCCGAGCACGGCATTACCTGCGACATCGAAATGCTCGATATCCGCCAGATCAACGAAGCCTATGCGCGCATGATTGCGGGCGACGTGAAGTACCGCTTCGTGATCGACATGACCACCTTGAAAGCCTGATCAGGCCTTCGCGCCCAACTCTGCGGACAGCCGCGCTGCGACCTGCTTGACCAGGGGGATCAGCTCGGCCATTTTTTCCAGCGGCATGTAGGGCACCGTACTGGCGATGCTGATGCCGGCGACAATCCGCCGGCTGGCATCGCGCACCGGTGCGGCGACGCAGCGGATCGACGGTTCGTTGTCTTCCAGGTCGAATGCATAGCCACCCGCCACGTATTCACGCATGCGCTGCTCAAACTGCTCCCAGGATTGCTCCGGGTGCTGCGGCCAGTGCAGGTTTTTCCCGCCTACCGGCAAGCTGACCTGATACAGGCGCTGCCACTCCTCTTGCGAGTCATCGAGCAACAAGGCCTTGCCGATTCCGGTACGTGCCAGGGGCATGCGGTGACCGACCCGCGAACGCATTTCCGGACCATTGCGCCCGGGGTTCTTGTGCAGGTACAGCACATCGTCGAACTCGCGGATCGCCAGGTGGATGGTGTCGCCGGTCAGCGCCGACAGCTCGTCCAGATAGGGTATCGCCAGCGTCACCAGCGGCAGCTCTTCCCGCGCCTGGAAACCCAGTTCGATCAGCTTCGGCCCCAACAGGTAACCGACTTGCGGCACCACTCGCAGGTAGCGCTCATCCACCAGGCAACTGGCCAGGCGGTGGGTGGTGCTGCGGGTGGTGCCGATGCGCCGGGCGATTTCCTTGAGGTCACGCGCGCCGGCCGCCACCGCCTGCACCACGCCCAGGCCGCGCAGCAGGGTCTGGGTGCCCGTGGGCGCGGGGTCTTTGGCGGGAATGGGTGGGTTTTCCTGCATGTAGGGCCTATCTAGAAATGCGAAAGCGGCGGCCATTATGGCAAATGCCAGGCCCCAAGACAGGGCCGATCTCAGCCCTGGGCAAAGTCGCGCAATGCGTCGCCTTCCATGCGGTACCGCACCCATTCTTCCTGGGGTTGGGCACCGATGGACTTATAGAAGGCAATGGCCGGCTCGTTCCAGTCCAGCACGCTCCATTCAAAGCGCCCACAACCATTGTCATAGGCGATCTTGGCCAGGTGGCGCAGCAACTTCTTGCCCGCCCCGCCGCCGCGCTGCTCCGGGTTGATATACAGGTCTTCCAGGTACAGGCAGTTGCTGCCCAGCCAGGTGGAATAGCTGAAGAAAAACACCGCAAAACCAATCGGCAAGCCATCACGCAGGCAGATCAGGCCATGGGCAGTAGCGCCTTCGCTGAACAGGCTGCGCTCGATGTCCACCACGCTGGCGATCACTTCGTGGCGGGCTTTTTCGTACTCGGCCAGTTCAGTGATGAAGGTCAGGATCTGCGCAGCATCGCTGGGCACGGCGGGACGAATCTCGATGGTCATGAACAGGCCTGCGGCTAAAAAAGAAAGGACACATACTAAGGCCCTTTGATGACCGCTTGCAGGGTTTTATGCAGGTGATTACTCCGTCCTGCAGCAATGTTGGCACCGGTAACCACAGAACAAACCGGGCGGTAGCGCATGGTAAAAAGTCCGTCATAAATCCAACAGACGCCCAGGTTCGCCCATGCACCCCACTGCTCCGGTTGGCGGAAAGCTCTTCGCCTTGTTGTGCCTTGCCAGCTACCTGCTGTCACTGTCGTACGGTTCGACGTTTTTGTTATCGCTGCTGATTGATTCCAGAGGCGGCAACGAGCATGACGCCGGCAGCGTGATCTCCATGGCGATGCTCAGTACGTTTATCGCGGTGATTGTGTCCGGGCACCTGGCCGACGCCCTGGATGCCGCACGCGCGATTGCCTGCCTGGGGAGCCTGCTGGTGGCCGCCTGCCTGGGTTTTGCCCTGACGCCGGGTTTTGGCCAGGGCCTGATGCTGTTCGGCCTGGCCCTCGGGCTGGGCTGGGGCGTGTTCTATACCCTGGGCCCGATCATCGTGGCGATGCTGGTGCAGCCCAGCCAAAGAGCCAAATATTTCGCCTGGCTGTCGGGCAGCATGATGACCGGCATCGGTTCGGGCCCCTTGTTGGGACGGGCGGCCAGCGCCCTGGGCCTGCCCCTGGAAACCGCGTTTTATATCGCGGCCCTCGCAAGCCTCGTGGGCGTGCTGATCTTCTGGCGCCTGGGCAGCCATCTCCAGCAACAACCCAACTCGCTGGGCGCCGGCGCCGTCTCGAAAATCTCCTGGGCCAGCACCCGGCGTGTGCTGGGCTCCAAGGCGGTGTTCGCGATCATCATGGTCGGCCTGGGCGGCTGTGTATTTGGCGGCCTGTCGAGTTTCCAGACCAGCTACGCGGCACGCCATGGGCTGGATTATTCGCTGTTCTTTCTGGGCTTCATGGGGGCGGCAATCACCAGTCGTTTATTGATTGCCAGCTTTGTGGTCAGGCGCGATGCGTACTGGTCGGCCTGTGTGTTGTCTGGGTTGATGGTGGTGTCGATCCTGCTGTTGAGCTTCGGCGTGCATGACAGCTTCAGCTACTTGCTGGCGGCCGTTACCTTGGGGGTCGGTTACGGCCTGACCTATTCGGTGATCAACGGCCTGGCCGCCAATGAAGCGCCGAACGCCAGCACGTCCCAGGCCTTGCTGCTGTTCAGCCTGTCGTACTTTATAGGCGTCTTCGGCTTCCCGCTGCTGGCCGGCAAGCTGATCGTCGAGCAAGGCGTACCGACCCTACTGGCGAGCGTACTGGGCATCGCCTTGCTCAACTGGCTGATTACGCTGGCGCGCCTGATCTGGCGCCGGGTTGCCAAACACAAAATCTTACAGGTGAGCTGACACCGTTCGTCGTGATCCAGGCACCAACAATAAGGGCGGGCAGACCAACCTAAGGTAAGGACTTTATTCCTATGGAGGCTCCACCATGAATACTTCCAAAGTGACTGCCCTCGCCCTCGCCGGGTTGCTGTCTGCGGTATCTCTAGGCAGCTTCGCCGCGTCCGACCCTTCCACCGGCAAGACCGACCCGATTGGCAGCCCGCCCAACCCTGCCACCCAAGAGAGCAAAGACTCCATGGGCACCGGCCTGGATACCAATGGCGGAGCCATCATCCAGAACGGTGCCGACCCACGCACCCAAGGCAATGACGGCAACCGCCAGGGCCTGGGTACCGATGTGGAGAACGGCAAGATCGGCCCCGGCAAGAACGCCGCTCCGAGCGGCAACGATGACAACCTGCCCGGCGCACCGAAACAACCTTGACCCCTTGACCGACAGACGAACACTACCCCACCACTGACCCTGAAGAGGTATGCATGAACGTCGATAAAAACCTGGAGAAAGAAGTCCTCACCCGCCTGCTGCACGCGCACCCGAACGGTTTGGGTAAGGAGGTGCTGGATAACTACCGGGGCGAAAAAATCGTGGCCAGCACCCTGGCCACTCTTCAGGAGCGTGGACTGATCAAGGAAGGCCACGTGACCTGCAACGAGGCCGGCGAACACGCGCTGCACCTGCCGATCAAACTGACGGCCTCTGGCGTGGACGCCGCCCGCAAGCTGGAAAGCCAGCCGTAGCGGCTGTCGAGCCCTGGCGAGGCTGCGCTTGAGTGCGCAGTGCTCGCCCTTTCGCCAGGCATCACCTACAGCGTTGGGCGTTGCGCAGCCACCAGCAACATCATCGGCCGCTCCAGCTCCTCCGCCAACTCTGGCCGGGCCACAAGGTCCGCGGCACTCGGGCCCCATTCTTCAATATGGCTCAGGCTCAAGCCTGCTTTGATCAACATGTTGAGCAGCGTGCCCAGGGTACGGTGCTGCTTGATCACACCCTTGGCCAGCCAGTCGGTGACCCGTGGCCCTTCCAGTTGATAACTGTCCAGCGGCCAGCTTTTACGCCCTTGCTCATCGACCTGCCAGCCCGGTTGCCGGGGCGCCATGAAGATCGGGTGCTCGATGGAGAAAACCAGCCGTCCTCCCGGCTTCAGGGCTTTATGAATACGGGCAAACAGCCCGGGTAGATCGGTGATGTAGTGAAAGGCCAGCGAGCTGTAGGCCAGGTCATAAGCCGCATCGGGCAGATCAAGCTGCTCGAGGTCGGCAATGGCATAAGTAATGGCCGAGGATGAAGTCAT
The DNA here is from genome assembly GCF_030687335.1 of Pseudomonas sp. FP818. Classification (NCBI taxonomy): domain Bacteria; kingdom Pseudomonadati; phylum Pseudomonadota; class Gammaproteobacteria; order Pseudomonadales; family Pseudomonadaceae; genus Pseudomonas; species Pseudomonas sp. FP818. Next base: position 4,262,837 of record NZ_CP117427.1, read on the forward strand.
TTCCTTCGCCCGCGCCAGCATCTTCTGTGAGACGTCCAGCCCCAGCACCTGTTCGGCGCCCTGTTCCTGGGCCCAGCGGCTGAACCAGCCATAACCACAGCCCAGGTCCACCACCTTCAATCCCTGCATCAGCGGCAACAACGCCTGCAACGCGGGCCATTCCGGCGCACCTGCCAACCCTTGCAGGGAGCGGCCCATTTGACTGTAGCCCGCGAAAAAGGCTGGGGTATCGTAGATATTCTGCGTCACGCCGGTATCAATCCCTGGGTTCCAGGCCTATCGGAAAGAACACCCCGCCACTCCAGATGCCCAGCCAACTCTCGCCATCGATCAGGCGCGTCACCGCCAGCTCCACCATCTGGTAGAACACGTTGCGATGAACCAGTGCTTCAAGGTTGTTGCGCACCCGCACGTAGGGCGACGGTTCCTGGGTCTGCGGATCAATCACCACCCGCAACGGGTGTTCGGGGCCGGCTTCGATGACGTCTTCGACATTGGAGGTAAACCGCAGGAGTTGGCTTTCGCCCTGCCCCTCGACCTCCATCGACACCGCCACAAATGGCGCGTCATCTACCTTGATCCCGACCTTTTCCACCGGAGTGATCAAAAAGTAATCATCGCCATCGCGGCGGATGATATTGGAGAACAGCTTGACCATCGGTTTACGCCCGATGGGGGTGCCCAGGTAGTACCAGGTGCCGTCGCGGGCGATACGCATGTCGATATCGCCACAGAAATCCGGGTTCCACAGATGAACCGGAGCCGGTCCCTTGCCCTTGGGCAACTGTGCCAACAAATCATTGGCCTTGGCCGAACCCGTCATGCTGTTCTCCTTTGAATTACTGGTCGCTCATGCCCAGCAGGCTGCGGGCGTACTGCCGCAACGGTGGGCCAAGCAAATCTTCGGGTTTATTGTCGTGGAACGTCAGTAAACCGCCACGACTGCGGATCCGTGCAGTATCAATCAAATACTGGGTGCTGGTCTCGATCAACATAATCTGGATCACGCCACTGTCGACACCCAACCGGTCCAGGGCTTCCTGGTCGGCCCATTCATCTGCATTGCCAATGCGATCATCAGCCTTGGCGAACCGCGTGTACAACAGGTAATGGGCACCTGCTTCACGGGCTTCGGCCATGGCCTGCTCCAAACCTTCCGGGGCGCGGGCGCGGCGGACCATGGGGAAGTATTCGATAAAACCGTTGAAGGCTTCTTCGGCCACCACATTGGGTCGCGGGTAGGCACTGCCCGGCGGCGTGAACGCACCCTGGGCGATAAACACAAAGGAATCGGGCTGAATGCGAACCGAGTTGGAACGACGTGTGTCGCTGTGGTCCAGCAAACCGGCATCGCTCATCTGATAGCGAGTGCCTTCGGCCATATCGCTGACTGTCATGCAGCCACCCAGCGCAAACGACGCCAGCAACAAAACCAGACTACGCATCCTATCCTCCAGAGGCCGGTGACGGAAAACCGGCGAATGGGCACGAGATGCAGATTTTGCGCCAGCTTGCCTGGCTAGCCGCCAATGATCTTCATCACCGTCGCCCCGCCCGAAAACGCCACTTCCTGCTTATCGCCCAAGGCCTTGACCAGCAAGCCCTGTAACGCCGGCAAGGCCTGATGACGCGGCTTGTCCAACAAGTCGCCGACATAGTGGCGGTTGCTCGAAGATAGACAGCCGTGCAGCCAGCCTGTGGAAGACAGACGCAGGCGTGAACAGGTTCGGCAAAACGGCACGCTTTCATTGGCGATCACGCCGAAGTAGCCCTGGCCGGGAATTTCATAGCGCACGGCCGTGGCATCCACCGGGGCGTCGGCCTGCAGGTATTCGTGATGTTCGCCAATCAGGCTCAACAGTTGTTGCAGGCTGACAAATTGCTGCAGGAAGGCGTTGGAGTCGCTGGCCAGGTGGCCCATGCGCATCAACTCGATAAAACGCAATTCATAACCGCGCGCCAGGCAATACTCCAGCAGCGGCATCACCTGGTCGAGGTTCTGCCCGCGCAGCGGCACCATATTGACCTTGATCTTGATCCCCGCCGCACGCGCCTGGTCCATGCCATCGAGCACCGTGGCCAGGTCGCCGCCCCGGGCAATCCCGCGAAAGGCATCGGCATCCAGGGTGTCGAGGGACACATTGATACGACGAATGCCGGCATCCACCAGCAGTGGCAACTTGCGCGCCAGTAACTGGCCATTGGTGGTCAGGCTGATATCACTCAAGCCCATCTGCCCGACGGCCTGCATAAAGGTTTCGAGCTTGGGGCTGACCAGCGGCTCGCCGCCGGTGATCCGCAGGCGATCAATGCCCGCTGCCTCGATCAGGTAGGCCACGCCACGCGCCATGGCCTCGGCCGAGAGTTCGTCCTGCGCAGCCACCAGCCGCTTGCCGTTGGGCACGCAGTAGGTACAGGCGTAATTGCAGGCTGAGGTCAGGCTGATCCGCAAATTGCGAAAACGCCTGCCTTGACGATCAACGATCATGGATCACTCCGGCAGAGGATAATTCGGGCGCGCTAAAACCTGACTCATAAATCAGATTTTAGCAAGGTCCTTGCCTGAGTATATTCCTGGGTTATCACATACGGCAGTAAATCAGCCGGCCATTGCCCGGATGAATGCCTTAGGTGGCAGGCGTCTCGGGGTTAGGCTGGTCGCTGCTGTGCTTGCGCTTGTTGCCCATGCGCACGCCGATGTCCATCAGGAATTGGAAGAAGCCTTCCTGATCTTCCAGCACATTGCTCCAGAATGGCGAGTGGTACAGCGCCACGGCGCCATGCACCAACGCCCACGCGGCGCAGTAATGGAAATAAGGCGGCACATCTTCCAGCTTGCCTTCGCTGATCCGGCCTTTGATCAGCAGGGTCAGGCGTTCGAAGTTCGAGGCGCGGATCTTGTGCAGTTCCTCGACCATTTCCGGCACCTGGTGGCCCTTGACCACTTTTTCTTCCAGGCGGTCAAACAGGCGGTAACGCTGCGGGTCACGCATGCGGAACTCAAAGTACGCCCGGGACAGGGCTTCCTTGTCCTTGTCGACATCGGCCGAATGCAGCAACTCGTTCAAATCGCGCTCGTAGTCGAGCATCAGGCGCAAGTAAATCTCGGCCTTGGACTTGAAGTGCTTATAGATCGTGCCTTTGCCGATACCCACGGCATCCGCAATCATCTCGACGGTGACGCTGTCTTCACCCTGTTCGAGGAACAATTTGAGCGCGGTGTCGAGAATTTCCTGCTCACGGCGGCGAAACTCACGGACCTTACGGGGTTCTTTGTGCATAGAAAGAGGTCTGCAGAGGTCAGTATTGGAAGGGATGAGCGTGCCGATGACGGAACGTTTTACCCGGTGCGAGGGATTATCCCGACTGCACGGTCGTTGGGCAACGTCTATATGAACAACCCATACACTAAACTTACAGCACGCCAACGAATCAGGCGCTATCGGTCAGAAATAAAGCATAGATTCGCACGATGTACTGCCGCCCCATGAGAACTCAAGCGAAGCGGATGTATTCCAAATCTGTTTAAAAAACGACCAGAAGCGGCTGGACTGCACGGGATACTGATCAATACTTCATCTGTCGGTGTGACATCTCCCCCAAGTGACACACCGATATGGGTACCAACGGACCGCGTATCCTTGTTTACTCCTAATGGTCTTAGCCCGGATTCACCCCCCAGAACCCGGGTTTTTTTTGCCTGGGATTCAGCGAACGTGGGCCAGCGGGAACAGACGCTTGAAGTTGGCGGTGGTCTGCTCGGCAAAACGCTCCACCGACTCGCCGCGCAGCATTGCCAGGTAATCCGCCACATCCCGCACATATTCCGGCAGGTTGGGTTTGCCGCGATGGGGGATCGGCGCCAGGTAGGGTGAATCGGTCTCGACCAGCAAGCGATCGGCCGGCACCTGGCGCGCCACGTCCCGCAGGGCCTCGGCGTTGCGGAAGGTGACGATGCCCGACAAGGAAATATAGAACCCCAGGTCGAGGGCCGCCTTGGCCATCTCCCAGTCCTCGGTAAAACAGTGCAACACACCCGCCTGGGGCAGAGCGGCTTCGCGCAGCAAGGCCAGGGTGTCGGCGCGGGCGCCGCGGGTATGCACGATCACCGGCTTGCCGGTCTGCTGCGCCGCTTGCAGGTGCAGGCGGAACGAGGCTTGCTGCAACTCGGCGGCTTCCGGCTCGTAGTGGTAGTCCAGGCCGGTCTCGCCAATAGCCACCACCCGCGGGTGATTGAGTTCGTCCAGCAGCCACTCAAGGGCCGGGGCTTCACCGGGCTTGAGGTCCAGGGGGTGGATGCCCACCGAGCAATCCACATCGGCATAGCGTTCGGCCAGGGCCTTGACGTCGGCGGCGTTCTCGGCGCTGACGCCAATGCACAGGAAGTGCCCGACGCCACGCTGACGTGCAGCGTCGAGGGCAGCGTCCAGGGAGCCGTTGTGGGCGGCGAGGTCGAGGCGATCAAGGTGGCAATGGGAATCTACGAGCATAAGAAGTTACAACTTGCGTCACAGGAAGTGTCTGGCCGACGAAACATCCGTCGGCCCCGAAAATATCAACGTCGACCGAGCAGCCCGACCCACTGCACCAGCAGGGCCTCAAGCAGCAGCACCCGGTTCAGGTTGGCCTTGCCCAGCACCTTCTGGCGTTGGGCGAGGATCCAGTCCTGGATGTTCAATACCTTGTCCTGGGCACTTTTCTGCGCCAGGTATTGCACCACCTTGCGCATGTCCATCAAGCCCAGGCCGTTTTCGTCCTGGGTCAATTGGTATCGCAGGATCAGGCTGGACCAGTCGCAGAACCAGTCAAACAGCAGCAACAGCGGCACGTCTTTCCAGCCTTCGGCCAACTGCGTGGCAGACTGCTCCTGCTTGAGCAGCTTCTTCACCCCGTCGACCACCAGCGCACGCTGCTCGCGTACGCCCTGGGCCTGCAGGCTGACCGCTGCCAAGGGCGAGCCGGCTGCCAGGGTCAGCAATTCGACCCGCTCCTGCTCAGTGCATTCGGGCAAGGCCTGGCCCAGCCACTGCAAGCTCATGGCCTCGCTTGGCAGTGGGCAGGCCTGTTGCACGCAGCGACTGCGAATGGTCGGCAGCAGACGGCTGGACTGGTGACTCACCAGCAACAACACCGTATCACCAGAAGGCTCCTCAAGGCTCTTGAGCAAGGCGTTGGCGGCGTTGATATTCATCGACTCCACCGGCTCGATCAATACCACCTTGCGCCCGCCCATCTGCGCGGTCTGCACCACGAAGCTCACCAGGTCGCGCACCTGGTCGACCTTGATCGCCTTGTCCGCCTCCTCCGGTTCCAGCACGTAGTTGTCCGGATGGCTGCCGGCCTTGAGTAGCAGGCACGACTTACAGTGCCCGCACGCCTCCAGCCCTGCCGGCTGCTGGCAGAGCAGGCGGGCCATCAAGCGCTCGGCCAGGGCACGCTTGCCGATGCCTACCGGCCCATGGAGCAGATAGGCATGGGCGTGCTGGGCACGCCCGGCCAATTGCTGCCAGAGGCTGTCCTGCCACGGATAGGCTTCAGCCACGGTACAGCTCCAACAGTTTGGGGAGCAGCTCATCGATGGCCCGCTGCACCTGTTCCAGGGGCTGAGCGGCATCCAGCAGGCAGTAGCGCGACGGCGCGGCTTCGGCACGCTTGAGATAGGCCGCACGCACCGCCTCGAAAAAGGCTCGGCCTTCCAGCTCGAAACGATCCAGGCGCCCACGGGCGCTGGCCCGGGCCAGGCCGATGTCTACCGGCAGGTCGAAGACCAGGGTCAAGTGCGGGCGCAGGTCGCCTTGGACGAAGGTCTCCAGGGTCGCAATGCGCTCCAGGGACAGGCCGCGGCCAGCGCCCTGATAGGCGTAGGTGGAATCGGTGAAGCGGTCGCAGATCACCACCGCGCCCCGGGCCAGCGCCGGGCGAATCACTTCGGCCAAGTGCTGGGCACGGGCGGCAAATACCAGCAACAGCTCGGTGTCCGGGTGCATGACCTCGTCGCCAGTGGCCAGCAACACCTCACGGATCTTCTCGGCCAGGGGCGTGCCGCCAGGCTCGCGGGTCAGCAGCACCTCGATACCTTCAGCCCGCAAGCGCTCGGCCAGGTATTCACGGTTGGTACTCTTGCCAGCGCCTTCCGGGCCTTCCAGGGTAATAAACAAGCCAGTCACAGGCAGTCCTTAGTCAGAGTCATTGCGGGCTTTGCGCGGGCGCAGCGTCAGGCGCGGCAGGCTCAACGGTGGTCGGCGCGGGTGCCGGGCTGGAGCGGTAATCGGCGCGACGCTTGAGTTGGTACTCGCGCACCGCCGCGTTATGGGCGTCCAGGCTATCGGAAAAAATATGGCTGCCATCGCCCCGGGCCACGAAATACAGGCTGCTGCCCGGTACCGGATTCAACGCGGCATGAATCGCCTCGCGGCCAACCATGGCAATCGGCGTCGGCGGCAGGCCGCTGATCATGTAGGTGTTATAGGGTGTGGCTTCTTTCAGGTGCGCGCGCGTCAACTTGCCGTTGTAGCGCTCGCCCATGCCGTAGATCACCGTGGGATCGGTTTGCAGCAGCATGCCAATCTTCAGGCGCCGCACAAACACCCCGGCAATCTGCCCACGCTCTTCAGGCACGCCAGTTTCCTTCTCGACCAGCGACGCCATGATCAGCGCCTGGTAGGGGTCGGTATAGGGCGCATCCGGGGCACGTCGCTGCCATTCCTGGGCCAGTACGTCGTCCAGGCGGTTATAGGCTTTCTTCAGGAATTCGACATCGGTCATGCCGCGCACGAAACGGTAGGTGTCGGGGAAGAACCGCCCTTCGGGGAACACGTCGGGATGGCCGATTTTTTCCATCACCTCAGTGTCACTCAAGCCCGACAGGGTCTGCTCGATCTTTTCATGCTTGGCCAAGGCACTGCGTACCTGACGGAAGTTCCAGCCCTCCACCAGGGTCAGGCTGTACTGCACCACTTCACCACGCTGCCACAGGCCAATCAGGCCCTGGGCCGTCAGGCCTGGCGTCATGCGGTATTCGCCACTGTGCAGCGGTTGGCCGTCAAGGTTGAAGCGCCAGTAGAGACGCAGCCAAAAGGCATCCTCCAGCACACCGTCACTTTCCAGACGATTGAAAGTGCCCGTAGGGGTCGCGCCAGCAGCTACATCCAGCAATTGCTCCTGGGGCAGATTCAGCGGTTGCTTCAAGGCCGAGTTCAGCTTCCAGGCGGAAAAGCCCAATAGCAAACCCGCCAGGACCAGACCGATCTCCAGCAGCAATACAATTTTACGTCTCAAATCAAACACCCAATAGCGCGCGAACAATGCCTTGCAGTTTACGGGTGAGCGGCCCGGCCGACCAGCTCATTGGCCCACATCCAAGCACCGGCCAAATGCCATATACGCTATTGCAGACAAACACTTCGTCAGCCCGTTGCAGCTGCGCAAGGCTGATATCGGCCACGGTCGTGACGAGCCCCAACGCCTCGGCACGGGCCAACAGCTCGGCCCGCATGACGCCAGCCACACCACAGCGGCTCAGGTCGGCGGTCAGCAACTGGCCGTTATCCACCAGGAACAGGTTGCTGAACACGCCTTCGATGACGCGCCCGGACATATCCAGCATCAATCCTTCCGCGTGATCGGCATCCTGCCACTCGGCGCGAGCCAGGACCTGTTCGAGGCGATTGAGGTGTTTGAGGCCGGCGAGCAAGGGTTGCTCGGACAAACGCGTGACACATGGGAACAGGCGGACACCTGATGAACCGTGGGCCGGGGGATAGGTAGCAGGTGGGCTGCCTTGCAGGATACGGCGCACGGGTGCGCCTGCGTTGATGCCATACCCCCGCAGGCTATCGCCTCGGGTCAGGATCAACTTGAGAACGCCGTCACCGAGGGCCGCCGCATAGGCCAGTAACTCGTTGCGGATCAGTGCCTGATCCGCAACGAGCGCCAGGCGCCTGCAACCCTCGTCGAGGCGTTGCAGGTGGCGGTCGAGCAGCACGGGCTGCCCGGCCTTGACCGCGAGGGTTTCAAACAAACCATCGCCGTAGGCCAGGCCGCGATCTTTGAGCGGCACTGCGTCCGCTGGCTGACCGTCGACCCAGCTGCGCATTACTCGGCGAACCGGCGGAACACCAGGGAACCGTTGGTACCGCCAAAGCCGAACGAGTTGGACAGCACCACGTCGATCGGCATTTTCTGCGCCTCGTGAGGTACGAAGTTCAGGTCGCAGCCTTCATCCGGCTCATCCAGGTTGATGGTCGGCGGTGCGACCTGGTCCTTGATCGCCAGCACACTGAAGATCGCCTCAACCGCGCCTGCCGCACCCAGCAGGTGACCGGTCATGGACTTGGTGGAACTGACCGCCAGCTTGTAGGCGTGCTCACCGAACACCGACTTGATGGCCTGCGCTTCCGCCAGATCGCCAGTGGGTGTCGAGGTGCCGTGGGCATTGATGTACTGCACTTGATCGCCATTGATCTTCGCATCGCGCAACGCATTGCTGATGCAGCGCGCAGCGCCTGCGCCGTCGGCGGGTGGCGACGTCATGTGATACGCGTCGCCACTCATGCCAAAACCGATCAACTCGGCATAGATCGTTGCGCCGCGCGCTTTGGCGTGCTCCAGCTCTTCGAGGACCAGGGCACCGGCACCGTCGGACAGTACAAAGCCATCACGGCCCTTGTCCCACGGACGACTGGCGCGGGTTGGCTCGTCATTGCGCGTCGACAGCGCACGGGACGCGCCGAAGCCGCCCATGCCCAGGCCACAGGCGGCCATTTCGGCGCCACCGGCAATCATCACGTCCGCCTCGTCATAGGCGATATTGCGCGCCGCCATGCCGATGCAGTGAGTGCCCGTGGTGCACGCCGTGGAAATGGCGTAGTTAGGCCCCTGGGCACCCAGATGGATGGACAGGAAACCGGAAATCATATTGATGATCGAGCCCGGGACGAAGAACGGTGAAATTCGACGAGGGCCGGATTCGTGCAGCGTGCGGCTGGTTTCTTCGATATTGGTCAAACCGCCAATACCCGAACCCATGGCCACGCCGATGCGCTCACGGTTGGCATCGGTGACTTCCAGGCCTGCATTACGCACTGCCTGAAAACCGGCTGCCAGGCCGTATTGAATGAACAGGTCGAGTTTGCGGGATTCCTTGATCGAGAGATATTCCTCGACATTGAAGCCCTTTACCGAGCCGCCAAAACGGGTGGAATAGGCAGAAAGGTCCGTATGCTCAATCAGACCAATACCACTGTGGCCAGCCAGAATGCCCTGCCAACTGCTCGGCACATCCGTGCCCAGTGGCGACAACATACCCATACCGGTGACTACGACGCGTCTACGCGACACAGCACTCTCCTTTTTCTTGATGACGACACTTTGCATCAAACCTAAAGAAAAAACCGCACGCCGTTATAGCAGTGCGGTTTTTCCCAACAGCAAGCGACGACTACAAATTACTTGTCGTTGTGAGCAGTAACGTAGTCGATAGCAGCTTGAACAGTAGTGATTTTTTCAGCTTCTTCGTCCGGGATTTCGGTCTCGAATTCCTCTTCCAGAGCCATCACCAGCTCAACGGTGTCAAGGGAGTCGGCACCCAGGTCTTCAACGAAGGAAGAAGTGTTTTTCACTTCATCTTCTTTAACGCCCAGTTGCTCGGCAACGATTTTCTTGACGCGCTCTTCGATGGTGCTCATACCTTGTTTTCACTCCTAATGGACAAATTCAGGCAGCTGGCCAGTGGGTAAGTGTATAGAAAGGCTTTTCAGCTTTTCAACTGAAAGCTTCACCCTCGTACCCTACCGACCACCTGTCTATAAATAGATTGCAGCTTTATAACGGATTTTAGACAGCTCGTATGACATTTTTTTGAAGCGATCCGTCACAATTTAACTCATGTACATCCCGCCGTTCACCGGGATTGTAGCCCCAGTCACGTATGCCGCACCGTCAGATGCCAGGAAAGAGACCACATTGGCGATCTCTTGAGCCTGGCCCAGACGACCCAGCGGAATTTGCGTCAGCAACGCTTCACGCTGCGCTTCTGGCAGTTCGCGGGTCATATCGGTGTCGATGAACCCTGGAGCCACCGAGTTGACCGTAATCGACCGCGAGCCGACTTCACGCGCCAGGGCACGGCTGAAACCTTCCAGGCCGGCCTTGGCAGAGGCGTAGTTTACTTGGCCTGCGTTGCCCATGGCACCCACTACGGAGCCAATATTGATAATTCGCCCCCAACGCGCCTTGGTCATGCCGCGCAAAACACCCTTGGACAGGCGAAACAGACTGTTCAGGTTGGTATCGACCACGTCGTACCACTCGTCGTCTTTCATGCGCATCATCAGGTTGTCACGGGTGATACCGGCGTTGTTCACCAGAATAGCCGGCGTACCGAATTGTGCGGTGATCTCGGCAAGCACGGCAGCCACGGACTCATCGCTGGTCACGTTGAGTTCCAGGCCGGTGCCCTGCACGCCGTTTTCCTTGAGGGTCGCGGCGATACGCTCGGCGCCCGAGGCGGAGGTGGCAGTACCAATCACTACCGCGCCCTGACGGCCCAGTTCCAGGGCAATCGCCTGGCCAATGCCACGGCTTGCGCCGGTAACCAGTGCAACTTTACCTTGCAGACTCATGCAGGCTTCTCCTTAGTTCAGGCCAGTGCGGCGCGGGCGGCTGCGAAGCCATCCGGGGTATTGAGATTGGAAGTCGACACGCCTTCGGCGCAGCGCTTGTTGAGACCGGCCAGGACTTTGCCCGGGCCACACTCAACCAGTTGGATCGCGCCCTTGGCAGCCAGGGTCTGCACGGATTCAACCCAGCGCACCGGCTTGTACAGTTGCTCCAGCAGGTCGCGCTTGAGAGTTTCCAGGTCCGGGGCCACGTCGGCGCTGACGTTTTGCACCAGCGGGATCTGCGGTGCCTGCCAGTTGATGGCGGCGACGGACTCGGCAAAACGCTCGGCCGCCGGGCGCATCAGTTCGCAGTGGGACGGTACGCTGACCGGCAGCGGCAAGGCACGCTTGGCCCCACGGGCCTTGCAGCCTTCGATGGCACGCTCAACTGCAGCCTTGGCACCGGCGATCACCACCTGGCCAGGGGAGTTGAAGTTGACCGCGCTGACCACTTCGCCCTGGGCCGCTTCGGCACAGGCTTCGATCACAACCGCGTCGTCCAGGCCCAGGATCGCGGCCATGCCGCCCTGCCCGGCCGGAACCGCCTCTTGCATCAGTTGGCCACGGCGCTCTACCAGCTTGACCGCTTCAGCGAGGGTCAGGCTGCCAGCCGCAACCAGGGCGCTGTACTCGCCCAGGCTGTGACCGGCAACAAAAGCCGGGCGTGCGCCGCCTTCGGCCAGCCAAACGCGCCACAGCGCGATGGACGCCGTCAGGATGGCCGGCTGGGTTTTATCGGTTTGATTGAGCAGTTCTTCCGGACCGTCCTGGGTCAATGCCCAGAGGTCGTAGCCCAAGGCCGCGGAAGCTTCCTTGAATGTTTCCAGGATCAGCGGGTATTGCGCGCCCAGCTCGGCCAACATGCCGAGGGACTGCGAACCCTGCCCTGGAAAGACGAATGCGAGGGATGTAGACATGTAACAAGCCCCTAATGATCTGGTCGTCGGTGAATTGACGCCCCACAGCTGGGAGCGCAAGAAACTGACAGATTGGATGGTCAATTGAACTGGCCGGTCACATTTAAGCATTCCCGGCCCGATTCGCCTAAGGCAACAGATCCTCAAGACGGCCATGCAAGCGTTGCGGCAGGTTCTCCTGGATCTCGATCAGCGCGCGCGCAATAGCACTCTGAAAGCCCTGGACACCTGCAGAACCGTGGCTTTTTACCACAATACCCTGCAGACCGAGGAAGCTTGCGCCGTTATGCCGCGCCGGGGCCAGGTCCGCCTGCAAGCGCCGCATCAACGGCAACGCCAGGGCACCCACCAGCCGCGAAGCCAGATTGCGCTTGAACAACGCCTCGATCCGCGCAGCAATCATCGTAGCCAGGCCTTCGCTGGACTTAAGCAGGATATTTCCGACAAACCCGTCACAAACCACCACATCGGCCTCGCCACGATATAACCCATCGCCTTCGACAAACCCGATGTAATTCAAGCCCCGCGCCTGCTGCAACAGGCTAGCGGCCAACTTGACCTGCTGGTTGCCCTTGATATCCTCGGTGCCGATGTTCAGCAAGGCCACCCGTGGCCGCACCACACCCAGCGCCTCGGCCGCGACCGAGCCCATCAGGGCAAAGTGCAGCAGGTGCTCGGCGCTGCAATCGACATTTGCCCCCAGGTCCAGCAACTGGCAATAGCCACCCTGCGTCGGAATCGCCGCGACCATCGCCGGCCGATCAATACCCGGCAGGGTTTTCAGCACATGCCGCGACAGCGCCATCAAGGCCCCGGTATTGCCAGCGCTGACACAGGCCTGGACCTTGCCATCGCGCAGCAACTCAAGCGCCACGCGCATTGACGAATCAGGTTTGCCACGCAGGGCCTGGGCCGGCTTTTCATCCATGCCGATGGTTTCGCTGGCCGGCATTATTGTCAGGCGCGCGCGATCCACAGCCGGATGACTGGCAATCAGTTCTTCAAGAAGGGAAGGTTGACCGACGAGGGTCAGGTGCAGCGAGGGCGTAGCAGACAGGCTGGCAATGCATGCCTGGACAATGCTGCGGGGACCGAAGTCCCCGCCCATTGCGTCAATCGCGATGACTTGAGCAGACAAGTGATTACTCGTCAGCGCCCTTGTCGATCACTTTACGGCCACGGTATACGCCTTCTGGCGATACGTGGTGACGCAGGTGAACTTCACCAGTGGTTTTTTCTACAGACAGAGTGCTTGCCGTCAGGGCATCGTGCGAACGACGCATGTCACGGGCAGAGCGGGATTTTTTGTTCTGCTGAACAGCCATAATTGATTAACTCCTAAACGTTTGGGTCACGCTTTAACTGCGCCAATACACTGAACGGGTTGGACCGCGTTACCTCGTCCTCGCTCGGTTCGGACTCGTCATCGAGCCCCGCCGGCTGCTGGCATTCTTCCGGATGATGAGCAGGCACAATGGGCAAGGCGAGCAAAAGCTCCTCCTCGATCAGTGCATGCAGATCCAAAGGATCTTCGCCCAGTTCCAGCACGTCATAACCTTTCGGCAACGACTGGGTATTCGCACCCTCTTTCACCACAGCATAACTGCATTCGCTGTGGATCGGCAGGGTGACCAGCTCAAGACAACGCTGGCAAACCATTTTGACCTCGGTGTCGATAAAGCTGTGGATTACCACAGATTTACGTTCATCTCGCTCAAAAAACGAATTTAGCCTGCACCGTACCGACAGTGTCGGAAAGCGGGTCGCAGAGTCTCTCCAAATCGGCCAGCAACACTTCACCTTGGAGGGTGGTGCCACGATCAGCCAATTTGCGCGGGTCAACGTGAGGAATCGGGTCATTCAACATAGGCGCAGCATTATAGGGATGCACCCGCCCATGTCAAAGGAAATTCAGCCCTGTGCGCCAGACTGTCCGCTCGCTAGAATCCGCGACTGCCTTGAGGAGAGCCACATGTTGCCTTTATTACTCGCTTCCAGCTCGGTTTATCGCCGGGAACTGCTGAACCGCCTGCATCTGCCGTTCATCTGCAGCTCTCCGGATATCGACGAAAGCCATCGCATAAATGAGTCCGCGATCGACCTGGTCAAGCGCCTGGCCGAAGAGAAAGCCCGCGCCCTGGCCGGCAGCCATCCAGGGCACCTGATCATCGGTTCGGACCAGGTGGCGACCCTGGACGGCCAGATCATCGGCAAGCCCCACACCTTTGAAAGGGCCCGCGAGCAATTGCTGGCGGCCAGCGGCAGACAGGTCAGCTTCCTGACCGGCCTGGCCCTGCTCAATAGCGACACCGGGCACTGCCAGGTGGACTGCATCCCCTTCACCGTCACAATGCGCCAATTGGCACCGGCACAGATCGAGCGCTACCTGCGGATCGAGCAACCCTACGATTGCGCTGGCAGCTTCAAGGCCGAGGGACTGGGGGTGAGCCTGTTTCAGAGCACCGCAGGGCCAGACGCCACCAGCCTCATCGGCCTACCGCTGATCCGCCTGGTGGATATGTTGCTGGCCGAAGGCGTGCAAATCCCCTGAGAGCCCCACAAAAAACAATGTGGGAGCCGGGCTTGCCCGCGATGACGGCCTGTCAGCAACCCATTGGTTGGCTGACCCACCGCAATCGCGGGCAAGCCCGCTCCCACATTTTGAGCTATGCCAATCGCGAGATCAGCGCAAGGCCGGCCCCTGGAAGCCCATGTACAGCGCCAGTTTCTCCGCCACACTGGCCCCCAGCTTCTTGGAGAAACGGTCGAACGGCGATTCCTGGACGGTAAAGTCCACCAACTCCTTCTCGCCAATCACATCCCGCGCCACTGAACTGGCACTGCCCAGACCATCAATCAAGCCCAGCGGCAATGCCTGCTCACCCGACCAGATCAGGCCCGAGAACAACTCCGGATGTTCTTTATCCTTGAGCCGCTCACCGCGCCCCTGCTTGACGCTGGCAATGAACTGGCGATGAGTGGTGTCGAGCACGCTCTGCCAGAACTGGGTTTCGTCAGCCTTTTGCGGCTGGAACGGGTCAAGGAACGACTTGTGCTCCCCGGAGGTGTAGGTACGACGCTCAACCCCCAGCTTCTCCATTGCCCCGACAAAACCGTAGCCGGCCGCCGTCACGCCAATGGAACCCACCAGACTGGCCTTGTCGGCGTAGATCTGGTCGGCGGCGCTGGCGATGTAATAGGCACCCGAGGCGCCCAGGTCAGAGATTACCGCGTACAGCTTGGTCTCTGGATGCAAGGCACGCAGCCGGCGAATCTCGTCATAGACGTAACCCGACTGCACCGGACTGCCGCCAGGGCTATTGATGCGCAACACCACACCCTTGACCTTGGGATCCTCGAAGGCCGTGCGCAAGCTGCTGACGATATTGTCGGCACTGGCGGACTCCTTGTCGGCAATCACCCCGCTCACCTCGATCAACGCGGTATAGCTACCACTGCGGGCGGCGCTTTTTTCCATATCGACCAAAGGACTGAACAATACCAGCATGCCAATCAGGTAGGTGAAGGTCAGGAGTTTGAAGAAGATCCCCCAGCGCCGGGCGCGGCGCTGTTCCTGGACGCCCGCCAGCAGGGTCTTTTCCAACAACTTCCAGCTTTTATCATCGCCATTGTCAGCACCGGACTTGGTCGGTGCCTTCCACTCATCGGTCATGCCATCTACCCCAGCAAAAACTTAATGGGCCTGGTTGAGCCAGGCGTGCAATTGCGAAAACCGATCAATCGTCAGTCGCGGCTCGTAAGCCTGCAAGGCTTCGGGGGACTGGGCGCCGTAGCTGACGGCAACACTGTCCATGCCGGCATTGCGCGCCATCAACAGATCGAACGAAGCATCGCCGACCATCAACGACTCACGGGCAGACACGCCGCAATGGGCCATGATCTGCTCCAGCATCAATGGATGGGGCTTGCTCGCGGTTTCATCGGCAGCGCGGGTGACGTCGAAATAGTCTTCCCAACCATTGGCCTTGAGCACCCGATCCAGGCCACGCCGGGCTTTGCCGGTGGCCACGGCCAGGTGATAGCCCTGCTCACGCAATGCCGCCAACGACTGCACCACCCCTTCAAACAAAGGCGAAGGCTCGGACTCAAGGGCAATGTAGTGATCGGCGTAATGCTCGCGAAACGCCACCAGCTCACTGTCAGCGATCTGCGGGTACAAGGTGCGAATGGCTTCGGGCAATCCCAGGCCAATAATGCCCTTGACCGCCAGATCGCTGCACAGCTCGAAGCCGGAACGGGTCGAGGCCACGTGCATGGACTCGACAATCCGACCAATGGAATCACACAGGGTGCCATCCCAGTCAAAAATCAGCAGCTTGTAGTCAGGGCGCGACACTCAGGCGCTCCACGGTCTTGGCCCACATCTCATCCACAGGGGCCTGCAATTTCAATTCGCCACCATCGGGCAATGGCACCGTCAGCATGTAGGCATGCAGGAACAGGCGTTTGCCGCCAAGGTCACGAATCTCCTTGGAGAAACCCTCGTCGCCGTACTTGGTATCGCCCGCAATACAGTGACCCGCATGCAGGGTATGCACACGAATCTGGTGGGTACGCCCGGTCACCGGCTTGGCCTCGACCATGGTTGCGAAGTCACCGAAGCGCCGCAGCACCTTGAACAGGGTCAGCGCCTCCTTGCCCTCCTCGTCTACCTCGACCATGCGCTCGCCGGAGCGCAGGTTGCTCTTCTGCAACGGTGCCCGCACGCTCTTGATCGAGGACGCCCAGTTGCCACGCACCAGGGCCATATAGCGCTTGTCCACGCCATCGCCGCGCAGGGCGGTATGCAGGTGACGCAACATGCTGCGCTTCTTGGCAATCATCAACAGGCCGGAGGTGTCGCGGTCCAGGCGATGGACCAGTTCCAGCTCCTTGGCATCCGGACGCAACTGACGAAAGGCTTCGATCACCCCGAAATTCAGGCCGCTACCGCCGTGCACCGCAATGCCGCACGGCTTGTTGATCACGATCAGCTTGTTGTCTTCGAAGACAATCGACGCTTCAAGGCGCTGCAACAGGCCCTGGGCCAGCGGCACAGGCTCGTCACGCTCAGGCACGCGAACCGGCGGCACCCGGACGATATCGCCCGCCTGCAGCTTGTACTCAGGCTTGATCCGGCCCTTGTTCACCCGCACTTCGCCTTTACGCAAAATGCGATAAATCAAGGTCTTGGGCACGCCCTTGAGCCTGGCCAGAAGAAAATTGTCGATGCGTTGGCCGGCATATTCCGGCGAGACCTCAAGCAGCTGGACGCTGGGGGTCGGGGGGGTGGTAGTCGTCATGTCGGGAATGATAACAATTTTTTATGGAATTGAAGCACTTAATCATTGCTGCTATAGTCGCGAACGCCGCCAAAAGCGGCCTGGACAGAGGACTCGCGGCAAACTGCCGCCCCTGACCATCGCAATTCATCAGGACGCGAGGCCGTCCTACGGGGCTCTTGCCACACTGGAAGGCTCAAGATTGTAACAAGCGCAGGTGACATGAGGCCTGAAGCGAGTGCAAGAAACAGAGTGATTACTCGTCTCTTGCGCCGATATTTACGGCCAGTTCACAAAGTGCAGTCAGTCTTGTACCAGACCACGGCGAATGCTTCGGAAACAACGCCTGTTATTAGCCATGAGCGTGAACTCCCCATTGGAGAACACGGTAAATGCCAACCCGCTGCGGATTCTGCGCGCGGCAGCACCCGAATTATCAGGGATACGTGTAGGGTGGAGATGCACAACCGTCGGACTGTGTAGCACTAGGCTTATGTTTAGACGCTTCATCTCGTCCACAGTCGCCGGTTGATTCCTCCTCCTGACTGAGTGCTTATTAAGTCACCACAGCAAGCAGGACGCGTAAGTCGCGATACCAGCCCAATTGGCCGGTATTGCTGGACACTGGAGTGGCCAACCACTCTTGACGCACCTGACACCGACCGTGAGAAGTCGTGTGTGCCGAACGCCGTTTCCGGCAGCCCGGAAACCGACGGTACAACATGAAAAGAATGCTGATTAACGCAACTCAACCCGAAGAGTTGCGTGTTGCACTGGTAGATGGCCAACGCCTCTACGACCTGGACATCGAGTCCGGTGCACGCGAGCAGAAGAAGGCCAACATCTATAAAGGCCGGATTACTCGCATCGAGCCAAGCCTTGAGGCTGCCTTTGTCGATTTTGGCTCTGAGCGCCACGGCTTCCTGCCCCTCAAAGAAATCTCCCGCGAATACTTCAAGAAAGCCCCTGAAGGCCGCGTGAACATCAAGGACGTCCTGAGCGAAGGCCAGGAAGTCATCGTCCAGGTCGAAAAAGAAGAACGTGGCAACAAGGGCGCCGCCCTGACCACCTTCATCAGCCTGGCTGGCCGTTACCTGGTCCTGATGCCGAACAACCCGCGTGCCGGCGGCATCTCCCGTCGCATCGAAGGCGAAGAGCGCAACGAACTGCGTGAAGCGCTGAACGGCTTGATCGCTCCGGCCGACATGGGCCTGATCGTGCGCACTGCCGGCCTTGGCCGCAGCAGCGAAGAAATGCAGTGGGACCTCGATTACCTGCTGCAACTGTGGACCGCTATTAAAGAAGCGTCCCTGGACCGCTCCGCGCCATTCCTGATCTATCAGGAAAGCAACGTGATCATCCGCGCCATCCGCGACTACCTGCGCCAGGACATCGGCGAAGTGCTGATCGACAGCGTTGAAGCCCAGGACGAAGCCCTGACCTTCATCCGCCAGGTGATGCCGCAGTACGCCAGCAAGATCAAGCTGTACGAAGACAGCGTACCGCTGTTCAACCGCTTCCAGATCGAAAGCCAGATCGAAACCGCCTTCCAGCGCGTGGTCGAACTGCCGTCCGGCGGCTCCATCGTGATCGATCCGACCGAAGCCCTGGTGTCCATCGACATCAACTCGGCGCGCGCCACCAAAGGCAGCGACATCGAAGAAACCGCGTTGCAGACCAACCTGGAAGCAGCCGAAGAAATCGCGCGCCAACTGCGCCTGCGTGATATCGGCGGCCTGATCGTGATCGACTTCATCGACATGACCCCGGCCAAGAACCAGCGCGCCGTGGAAGAAAAAGTCCGCGAATGCCTGGAAGCCGACCGTGCCCGCGTACAAGTTGGCCGTATCTCGCGCTTCGGCCTGCTGGAAATGTCCCGTCAGCGCCTGCGTCCATCCCTGGGCGAAAGCAGCGGCATCGTCTGCCCGCGTTGCAACGGCACCGGCATCATCCGTGACGTTGAATCGCTGTCCCTGGCGATCCTGCGCCTGATCGAAGAAGAAGCCCTGAAAGACCGCACCGCCGAAGTCCGCGCACAAGTGCCGATCCCGGTTGCAGCTTTCCTGCTCAACGAAAAACGCAACTCGATCACCAAGATCGAACTGCGCACCCGTGCCCGTATCGTGATCCTGCCGAACGATCACCTCGAGACGCCGCACTTCGAAGTCCAGCGCCTGCGTGATGACAGCCCGGAAGCCCACAGCGGCCAGTCCAGCTACGAAATCGCCGCTGCCGCTGCCGAAGTCGAAGAAGTCCAGCCAGCCGCCGCAACCCGCACCCTGGTGCGCCAGGAAGCCGCGGTCAAGACCGCACCGGCCCGTGCCAACGCACCGGTACCGACTGAAGTCGCCGCCCCGGTGGCCGCGCCTGCCGTCCTGCCGGAGCCAAGCCTGTTCAAGGGCCTGGTGAAGTCGCTGGTCAGCCTGTTCGCCACCAAGGAAGAGCCTGCTGCTCCAGCCGTGGTCGAGAAGCCAGCCGCTGAACGCCCTGCACGCAACGAAGAGCGTCGCAACGGTCGCCAGCAGAGCCGTAACCGCAACGGTCGCCGTGACGAAGAGCGCAAGCCTCGCGAAGAACGTGCACCGCGTGAAGAGCGCGCACCCCGTGAAGAGCGCCAGCCGCGCGAAGCCCGTGAAGAAACCCCGGCCGTAGCCCGTGAAGAACGTGCTCCGCGCGAAGAGCGTGCACCACGTGAAGAACGCGCACCGCGCGCCCCTCGCGCCCCGCGTGAAGATCGCAAGCCACGTGGCGAGCGTGAAGAACGTGTACGTGAACTGCGTGAACCTTTGGACGCTGCCCCAGCTGTTGCCGCCGTAGCAACTGATGCCGCGACCGAAGAACGCCCGGCCCGCCAGCCCCGTGAAGAACGCGCTCCACGCCCACCGCGTGAAGAGCGTCAACCACGCGCCGAGCAGGCTGCCGCAGCCAGCGAAGAAGAACTGCTGAACAACGACGAACAGCCACAGGAAGATGGCCAGGACAACGCCGAAGGCGATCGTCCACGCCGCCGCTCCCGTGGCCAGCGTCGCCGCAGCAACCGTCGTGAGCGTCAGCGTGACGCCAACGGCAATGTGATCGAAGGCTCGGAAGAGACCGGCGAAGCCACTGAAGAAAGCGCCAACAACGAACCGACCAGCACCGAACTGGCTGCTGGCCTGGCCGTTACCGCTGCAGTTGCCAGCTCGGTCATCAGTGCTCCTGCCGAAGCCGAAGCCAACCAGCAGGCCGAGCGTGCCACCGCTGCCGTGCAGGAAACTGCCGCAGTTGAAGCACCGGTTGTCGAAGCCACCACCGTGGTCGAAGCACCTGCCGCTGTAGAAGTGGAAGTTGCACCGGTCCGCGAAGCCCAGCCTGAAGCCGAAGTAGTGGCTGCACCTGCAATCGTGGTTGAGCCCCAGCCTGTGGTCGAAGCTGTTGTCGAAGCGCCAGCCGCTGAAGCAACCCCAGAAGTGCGTGAAGTTCGCGAAGAACAGACCGCCTTCCAGTGGACTGCCGAGCCGGCCGTCGTCGCCGAAGCACCTGCCCCGGCACCGGTAGAAGAAGCTCCAGCACCGGTTGCTGAAGTGGTTATCGCCGAACCAGCGGTGGTTGCAGAACCGGTTGTGGTTGCCGAGCCTGCTCCGGTGGTTGTGGAAACCCCAGTGGTTGCCGAAGTGGTCGCCCCAGTGGTTGAAGCCCCTGTCAGCGCCCTGACCGAAAACGGCCGTGCGCCTAACGACCCGCGTGAAGTGCGTCGTCGCAAGCGTGAAGCCGAGCGTCTGCAGAAAGAAGCCGAAGCAGCAGCGGCGGCGGCCCCGGCCGTCGTCGAAGCGGTTGCGCCAGCACCGGCCATCGAAGCAGAAGTTGAGCACACTGCCCCAACCATCGACGAGAACCTGCGTTCCGTTGAAGAAGTGGTAGAGCACAACCCAAAAGCCCTGGAAGAAGAGCACGAGCCTAAACCCCTCGCTTAATTCCAACGGCAATTAAAAAGCCCCGCCTGAGCAATCAGGCGGGGCTTTTTTATGCGACATGTCCCGTCCTGAATAAGGTTTACACCTTCTGACCTATCTTCAGGAGGAGTCAATGGAATCGGGCAAAAGGCGGAGCCAGCGTGACTACACGTTAGCCTTTAAATTATCGGTCGTAGACCAGGTCGAAAAGGGCGAGTTGAGTTATAAAGAGGCTCAACGGCGCTATGGCATCCAGGGCCGGTCCACGGTACTGGTCTGGTTACGCAAGTACGGCCGGCAGGACTGGAGCCAAGGCGCCTCAATTCGAGAGCCGAGGAGCAGGTCCATGACCGAGCCAACCCTCCCGCTGACCCCCGAGCAGCGGATCAAAGAACTCGAAGAACAGCTGGCGCTAAGCAATCAGAAAGCGCAATTCTTCGAAGCCGTCGTGAATGTTCTGAAGAATGACTACGGTGTTTCCGTCGTAAAAAAGCGACCCGGCAAGTCCTCTCGCAAGGGCAAATCCAAGGCCTGAGCATCACCAGGGCTTGCCTGTTCATGGGCATTTCGCGCCAAGCGTATTACCAACGCAATCGGGCTTTCGACGAGAGAGCTCGTCAAGATCAAGAAGTCATGGACTTTGTTCTTGAAAAGCGCCGCCGTCAGCCTCGGATAGGCACGCGCAAGCTGCATTACCTGATGAGCGTCGAAGTTGGCGCATCAGTGCGGGTCGGCAGAGACCGCCTGTTTAGCATCCTGCGCAATGCTCGAAAACTGGTTGTGCGCAAACGGGCTTACCACAAAACGACGGACAGTCATCACCGCTTTCGCCGCCATCCCAACCTGCTCAAAGCAGGTCAAGCAGGTCGTGGCCAATAGGCCAGAACAGGTCTGGGTTGCAGACATAACCTACCTGCCGACACAGGAAAGCGTGGCTTATGTGAGCCTGGTGACAGACGCCTACTCACGCAAGATCGTAGGCCATCATGTGCATGAGAGCTTGCATACCGAGTCGGTGATCAAAGCGATGGAAAAGGCCGTTGGCGAACGCCGAAGCACGCTGCCACTGATCCATCACTCAGACCGCGGAGCCCAACTGCTCTGAGCTTTATCAACGCTTGCACGCTAGTCATGGCGTCAGATGCTCAATGACCGACGGCTATGACTGCTACCAGAATGCTCTGGCAGAGAGGATAAACGGCATTTTGAAGACCGAGTTCCTGCTGTATCGCCCTAAAAATCTGGCGGACGCAGTGAAAATGGTGGATGAGTCGGTGCTGATCTACAACGGGGAACGGCCACACCTGTCCCTGAAATACAAAACGCCCGATGCAGTGCATCGGGCGTTTTGAGACTGAAATAGGTGTAAACCTATTTCAGGACTAGACAACATGTGGGAGCTGGCTTGCCTGCGATGATCGTTAACGATGACGGATAAATACCTGACACCCCGACCAGCTCTTCCAGCCCCTACCTGAATTCCAGTGATTGCGGCACGTCCACATCCCACAACACCCCAGGATCATCCACCGGCACTTCCCGCACCTCAGCCAGGGCAAACACCGCCCTGGCCCCACGATCCCCAGTCAACCCTATCAAGGCCGGCCCCAATTCCGGGCCAAACGCAACAGGATGGCCCTGCTGACCGGCATGCACCGGCACACTGACACCCTCCACCCGCTCTATCACCCGTTCAATACTCGCCGCCTGGATAAACGGCATATCCCCCAACACCACCAGCCAACCCGCCGCCGGGCCACTGGCGGCAACGGCGGCTGCAATGCTGTCGCCCATGCCCGCCGAATCCACAAGCAGCACTTCGCAACCGTATGCCCTGGCCAGGCGAATAACCTCGCTGCGCGCAGGCGCGGTGATGACCCAGCGCCGGGTGATACAGGCCGGTAAATTGACCAACACCTGCTCGAAGACCGGCCGTGTCACTCCATCACGCCCCACGCAAGGAGCCAGCAGTTTGTCCTGGCCGGTTTGCGCGCGGAACCGCCTGCCCTGCCCCGCCGCCAGGACGATGGCGGTAATGGTGCTCGTCAACTGACCGCCTCCCGCACCGGTTTTGCTTGCAACAGTTCCACACCGTTCTTGATCGCGACGATGTGCGCCATCAACGACAAGGCAATCTCTGCCGGCGTATGACTGCCGATATGAAGACCGATCGGACCATGCAGCCGCGCAATCGCCTCGGCTCCCAGCCCCAACACCGCCAGGTTTTCCCGCCGCTTGCGACTATTGGCCCGCGAGCCCAGGGCACCAATGTAGAACGCTCGGGAGTTCAACGCGGTCAGCAGCGCCATGTCGTCCAGGCGCGGATCATGGGTCAGGGCCACAATGGCCGTGCGCTCGTCCGTCTGGATATTGAGCACGGCCTCATCGGGCATTCCCGGCACAAAGCGCCCGTGCTGTTCTTCCCAGCCATGGACAAACTCCTGGCGTGGATCGCAGATCAGTACTTCAAAATCCAACAGCCGCGCCATTTCTGCCACATAGCGCGACAGCTGCCCCGCACCGATCAGTAACAGGCGCCAGCGCGGGCCGTAGATGGCCCGCAAGCGCTCACCATCAAAACTGACAATGTCGGACTGGCTCGCCGCGCTCAGACGCACGGTGCCCGTCGCCAAGTCCAACTCCCGGGCCACTATTTCATGGGCCTCACAACGCGCCAGCAACTCGGCGACCCAGGCAGGATCACCTACCCGCTCCTCCGTCAGGCGCAAGGTGCCGCCGCAGGGCAGGCCAAAGCGCGCCGCTTCATCCCGGGTCACACCATAGGTCACCAGTTGCACCGGCGGCCCTTCGTCAGGCAAGCGACCATCGTAAAGCCGAGCGATCAGGTCATCTTCAATGCAGCCACCGGAAACCGAGCCGATCACCACCCCATCGCCGCGCAGGGCCAGCATCGCCCCCGGCGGCCGTGGCGCGCTGCCCCAGGTCTGGACCACGCTGTACAGCAACACCCGCTGCCCCGCGCGGCGCCACTCCAGCACGCTGCGCAGGACGTTCAGATCCACGCTGTCCATCAGGCTTTCGCCGCCTGCTGCCAGCCCTGCAGTTGATAACGCACGGGCAAGCTGCGGATACGCTTGCCGGTGGCGGCAAATATCGCGTTGCACAGCGCCGGCGCAATCGGTGGCACGCCTGGCTCACCGACGCCACCCAGGGGCACCTCTCCTTCTGGCGTGACCAAATGTATGGCGATTTCCCGGGGGGCCAGGGACATGCGCGCCACTTCATACATATGGAAGTTGTCCTGCTGGACCTTGCCATCCTTGAAGCTGATTTCTCCCAGGACCGCATTGCCCAAGCCCATGACGCAGGCGCCCTCGAACTGTGAACGGATGCGCTCCGGGTTGATCTGCGGCCCGCAGTCCACCGCAATATCAGCCTTATGCACGATCAGCGTGCCATCATCCTTGACCTCCACCTCGATCACCGCCGCTACATAGGTCACAAAGCTGTAGTGCACCGCCAGCCCCAGGCCGCGCCCCTTGGGCAGCATGCGCCCCCAGCCGGCGGCCTTGGCGGCGGTTTCCAGCACGCCGCGCATGCGCGCGGTATCAATCGGATAACGCTCGGGGGACTCGCCGTAGTTCCACTCTTCACTCAAGGTTCGCGGATCAATCTGACGATCCGGGCCCAGCAGCTTGAGTTGATATTTCAGCGGATCCTGGCCGGCCTTATGGGCCAGTTCATCGACAAAGCTCTGAATGGCAAACCCATGGGGGATGTTCGACACCGAACGGTACCAACCCACGCGGGTGTGGGCAGCCGCTTCGGGGTTTTCCAGGCGCACATTGGGAATGGCGTAGGCCATGTTGGTAAAGCCCATGCCCAACTCGAACGCCGCCTCGTGGTTCATTCCCGGCGCAAACAGCGCAGTGATGCTGGGTGCCACGGTGCGGTGCAGCCAGCCAGAGGGCAGGCCGTCCTTGTTCAGGCCGGCCTTGAGGTACTCGGCGGAGACGGTATGGAAATAGGAGTTATGAATATCGTCTTCACGGGTCCACTGCACGCGTACGGCCTTGCCGGGGAATTCCTTGGCCAGCAGCGCAGCTTCGATGATGAAGTCCGGTTTCGACTTGCGCCCAAAGCCGCCGCCCAACAGGGTGACGTGGATCGTGACGTTATCGAAGGGCAAGCCCAGGCGCTCGGCCACCCGTTCCCGCGTGACCTGCGGCGCCTGGCTCGGAGCCCAGGCCTCGCATCGCCCGTCTTGATAACGGGCTACGGCCACCATCGGCTCCATCGGCGACTGCGCCAGGTGTGGCAAGTAATACGTGGCTTCGAGGGTGCTGTCGGCATCGTTCAGGGCCTGCTCGATACTGCCGGTATTGCGCACCACTTTGCCGGGCTGGAGCGCCGCGGCCTCCAGGGTCTTGCGATAGTCGATGGAGTTGTAGCCAGCATTCGCGCCGTCGTCCCAGACAATCTGCAACGCCTCACGGCCCTTGATCGCCGCCCAGGTATTGCTAGCAACCACCGCCACACCACCCAATGGCTGGAATTCCGAGGGTATGGGTCGGCTTTCGATTTGCAGGACCTTGATCACCCCGGGGACTTTCAGCGCCGCGCTGGCATCGAACGACTTGACCTTGCCGCCGTATACCTTGGGCCGCGCAATGGTCGCGAACAGCATGCCGTCAAAATGCACATCGGCGCCGTACACCGCCCGGCCGTTGACGATATCGGCACCGTCGATGGCCTTGGTGGCTTCCTTGCCGATATAGCGAAACTCCGAGGGCTGCTTGAGCCGCAGGCTGTCGCGCGCCGGCACTGCCAACGCGCTGGCGGCAGCGGCCAGGGCGCCATAGCCCAGTTCGCGGCCGCTGGGCTGGTGAATGACTTTATGCAACTGTGCACGGCATTCGCCCAGCGGGACTTTCCACTGCTCGGCAGCGGCCTGTTCCAGCATGGTTCGCACGGCGGCGCCGCACCGGCGCATCGGTTCGAACCAATGGCGCATGCTGCGCGAACCGTCGGTATCCTGGTTGCCAAAACGCGCTTCGTCACCCGGCGCCTGCGCAACCTTCACCAGCGCCCAATCGGCCTCCAGTTCATCGGCCACCACCATGGTCAGGCTGGTGCGCACGCCCTGGCCCATCTCCGAGCGGTTGCAGATCACGGTGACGGTGCCATCGCTGGCGATGCTGACATAGACCTTGGGATCATCGACCAGGCCATTGGGCATCGCGGCCCCGCCGTATTGCTTCACTTCGTCGGCAAAGGCCTGGGGCAAGCCCCAACTGGCAGCCACCACCAGGGCGCCGGTCGCGCCGACGCCCTTGAGGAAACCGCGCCGGCTAAGGTTGCTCAGGGCGAAATTGCTCGGTAACTGGCTCATGCCTTGGCCCCCTGCAACTGAGTCGCGGCCTGGCGGATCGCCGTCTTGATGCGGTTATAGGTGCCGCAGCGGCAGATATTGCCGACCATGGCTTCTTCAATCTGTGCATCGCTGGGGTTGGGGTTGGTTTTCAGCAAGGCCGTGGCCGACATGATCTGCCCGCCCTGGCAGTAACCGCATTGCGCCACCGCCGTATCCAGCCACGCCTGCTGCACCACCTGGCCAATCGGGTCGTTATGCAGGTTGTCGATAGTGCTGACGTTCTGCCCTTTGACCGAGCCGATGGGCGTGATGCAACTGCGCGCCGGCGCACCGTCGATATGGATGGTGCAGGCGCCACACAGCCCCATGCCGCAACCGAACTTGGTGCCGTTGTAACCCGCTACATCGCGGATCGCCCACAGCAGAGGCATATCCTCGGTGGCATCCAGTGGATGATCTTGACCGTTGAGTTTCAGAGTAATCATGGGCACGCCCGCATAGTGATTGGATTATGGGGTCGAGCTATCTGCCGCTTTCAAGGGAGCGGAGTCGGTACACGCAGATGGCTCAGGCTAATCGGGCTCTCTTGTGAAGACAGGTCTTCACCGGGCCTTTGATAAACAGGGTCTATCGAACAATAAACAGGCATCGTTAGCCTGCTAAGTTAACCCAGCATTAACAAAAAAGCCCTGCAATGCAGGGCTTGGTTCAACACGCTAGAAGCGTAGCTCAATAACGATTGGGCTCCATTTCCAGGTCGACCTTGAAGCGCTCGGCGATATCGCGCTGGATGCGCTGGGCCAGGCTGGAAATATCCAGGCCGGTGGCCGCGCCATAATTGACCAGCACCAGCGCCTGCAAGCGATGCACACCGGCATCCCCCTCGCGAAAGCCCTTCCAGCCGGCCTTTTCAATCAACCAGCCGGCCGCCAGTTTCACTTGCCCATCGGCCTGGGGATAGGCCACCAGATCGGGATATTGCAGCTGCAACTGCGCCGCCAGCTCCTGGGAGACCAGCGGGTTCTTGAAGAAACTGCCGGCGTTGCCCAAGACCGCAGGATCGGGCAACTTTTCACTGCGGATACTGCAAATGGCCCGACTGACATCGCTCGGGGTTGCCTGGGCAATGCCCTGCTCTGCCAGACGCTGTTGCACCGGGCCATAGCCGAGTTTCAGGTGTGCGACGCGGTTCAGGGTAAAACGCACCCGCAGGATCAGCCAGCGCCCCACTTCGTGCTTGAACAGGCTGTCGCGGTAGGCGAAGTTGCATTCCTCCAGGCTGAAATCCCGCAACTCGCCCGTCTGGCGGTCGAGGGCGGTCAGGCCGGCGAAGACATCCTTGATCTCAACACCGTAGGCGCCAATGTTCTGCATCGGTGCCGCCCCGACAGTGCCGGGAATCAGGCTGAGGTTTTCCAGGCCAGAGAACCCTTGTGCAAGGGTCCATAGCACAAACGGATGCCAGGCCTCGCCCGCCTCGGCTTCCACCAGCACCTGCTGGCCGTCGTCGTGCAGTACTCGGATCCCCTGGGTTGCCATGCGCAACACCAACGCCGGGATATCCTGGGTCAGCAGCAGGTTGCTGCCGCCCCCGATCACCAGCAACGGCAACTGCTGTGCGGCCGCATAGGCCAGGCCCTCGCGCACATCGGCGTCGCTATGGGCTTCGGCGAACCATTGCGCACGCACATCAATGCCAAAACTGTTAAAGGCCTTCAGGGAAACCTGGGGCTGCACATCCAGACTCATAACCGCCCCTTCAATTCGATCACCAGCAAATCACAAGCGGCCTCGATCAGGTCCAGGACCTGCTCGAAACCTTGCTCGCCGTCGTAGTACGGATCCGGCACTTCATCCACCGCCCCATCGTAGCGGCGCAGGAACAGGTCCAGCTCGGCCTTGCCCTGGGCCGGTTGCATGGCCTTGAGGTTGCGCAGGTTGCTCTGGTCCATCGCCAGAATCAGTTCGTAGCGCGCAAAGTCGGCGCGCGACACCTGCTGAGCGCGCTGGGCCGACAAGTCGTAGCCACGACGCAGCGCTGCTTGCTGGCTGCGCTTGTCCGGGGCCTTGCCGATATGCCATTCACCGGTACCGGCAGACGCCACCTCGACCTGGTCCGCCAACCCGGCGGCCCGCAGTTTGTGGCGCAGCACGCCCTCGGCGGTGGGCGAGCGGCAGATATTGCCCAGGCAGACAAACAGGACTTCCATCAAGCCCCCAGCAACCGACGCACGCGCTCGAGGTCTTCCGGCGTATCGACACCGGCCGGCGGCGCTTCTATCGCATCATCGACATGAATGCGCACGCCGTGCCACAGGGCCCGCAATTGCTCCAGGGCCTCGGTGTTTTCCAGCCAGCACGGGCCCCAGGTGACGAAGTCATGCAGGAAGCCGGCGCGGTAGGCGTAAATGCCGATATGGCGGCGATACGGCACGCCCGCCGGCAACACATCACGCTGTTTGGCGAATTCGTCACGTGCCCAGGGCAGGGTCGAACGGCTGAAGGTCAGGGCCAGGCCATTGATGTCGCTGACCACCTTGACCACGTTCGGGTTGAACAGGGTCTCGAGGTCTTCGATAGGCTCGGCCAGGGTCGCCATGCGCGCTTCGGCGTGGGCGGCCAGGTTGGCCGCGACCTGGTCGATGACACACGGCGGGATCAACGGCTCGTCGCCTTGCACATTGACCACGATGGCGTCCGGCGCCAGGCCCAGGTGCGTGGCCACTTCGGCCAGGCGGTCGGTGCCGGAGTTGTGATCTTCACGGGTCAGTACCGCTTCGGCGCCAAAACCCTTGCAGGCCTCGATGATCCGCAGATCATCAGTGGCCACCACTACGCGTTGGGCGCTGCTTTTGCAGGCCTGCTCCCAGACCAGCTGGATCATCGGCTTGGCGCCGATCATCTGCAGCGGTTTGCCGGGCAGGCGGGTGGAGGCGTAGCGCGCGGGGATGACAACAGTGAAGGCAGTGGTCATTTATCCAGGCGCTCGTCAGTCGTCAGGGTGCGGGCTTCGCTTTCCAGCATCACCGGGATGCCGTCGCGGATCGGGTACGCCAGGCCGGCGCCCTTGCTGATCAGTTCGGTCTTGTCGGCACTGAGCTTGAGCGGGCCTTTGCAGATCGGGCAAGCGAGGATATCGAGCAGTTTGGTGTCCATGGGGGTTTCCTGGATAAAAACGTTTTAAGGCAAAAGTCGAGCAGGCAGCAGACGCATCAGTTGCGTGTCGAACCAGGCGATAAACGCCGGTGACGGTGCGGCATCGACTGCAAGGTACCACCAGTGTGCCTGGGCAAAGGCGCGGCACTTCACCGCGTCCTTTTCGGTCATGACCAGGGGCAGTGACGGCGTAAAATTCAGGACCTCGGCGCTGTAGGGCGCATGGTCGGCAAACGCATGGGGTATCGGCAGCCAGTGTAGCGTTTCGAGGGTATTGAAGAAACGTTGTGGGTTGCCGATGCCCGCGACCGCATGCACCCGTTGCCCCACGGGAAAATGGTCCCAGCGGCCGCCGCTCGCCGGTCAGCAGGTTGACCAACGTGGTCGGCAGCAGACGGAAAGCAAAGCCATCCTCGCGATCAGCTCCGGCGCCGTTATATAGCAGGGCATCGACGCTGTGCAGGCGCTCGGCCGGCTCGCGCAACGGCCCGGCAGGCAGGCAGCGGCGATTGCCCAGGCCACGGGCGTTGTCGATCAGCAGCACCAACTCAAGGTCACGGGCCAGACGGTAATGCTGCAAGCCATCGTCGGACAGGATCAGGTCCAGGGTCTCGCTGGCCAACAGGGCCTGCACCGCCCGGCTGCGATCGGGGTCGATCATCAGCGGGACGCCGCTGCGCTGCACGATCAACAAGGGCTCGTCGCCGGCCACTTGCGCGCTGTCGCTGGCCTGCACCCGCCATGGCAACTGCGCAGGCTTGGCCCCATAGCCACGGCTGACCACACCGACCCGCAGGCCACTGCGCTGGCAATGCTCGATCAACCACAGGATCAACGGCGTCTTGCCCGTGCCACCCACAGTGATATTGCCGACCACTACTATAGGCACCGGCGCTTGGTAGATCGTGCCCTCACCCGCCAGGAACCGCTCGCGCTTGCGCCTGACCACCCGGCGATAGAGTGCCTCCAGTGGTTGCAGGAGCTTGAGCGCCGGGTGGCCGTCATACCAGGCCTTGAGCAAACGATCGGACAAGGCCATCAGGGTTGCCCCGCCGCCTCGACGGTGGTCATGCGCAAATGGCTGAAACCGAGCTTGCCGGCTGCATCCATCGCGGTGATCACAGCCTGGTGCGGGGTCTTGCCATCGGCGCTGATGGACAGCGGCATTTGCGTATCACCGCCGGACTCCTTCTGCAGCGCATCCATCACGCTGGCCACGTCGTTTTTCTCGAGTAACTGGTTGTTCACCGAAAACACCCCTTCGGCGCTGATGGTGATCTCCAGTTGCTTGAGCTGCTGGTCTTCGGCCGGCGAGCCGCTGACGGCTTCCGGCAGTTCGACCCGTAGTTGAGTTTCCCGGGTAAAGGTGGTGGTGACGACAAAAAACAACAGCAGGATGAACACCACATCAATCAACGACGCCAGGTTGATATCGACCGTTTCCCGGGGCTTGCGGCGAAATTTCACGCTTTGCCCTCGACCAGGTCGACATCACGGTCGCCCTGGACCACTTCCACCAGCTTGATGGCTTCCTGCTCCATGCCCACCACCAGCTCGTCGATGCGGCGTTGCAGGAATCGGTGGAAAAACACCGCAGGGATCCCCACCATCAGGCCCGCCGCCGTGGTGATCAGGGCCTTGGAAATACCCCCGGCCAATACCGAGGCGTTGGTGGTCATGCCGGACCCGGTGAAGGCACTGAAGATATCAATCATGCCCAGCACGGTGCCGAGCAAGCCCAGCAATGGCGCCATTGCCGCGATGGTGCCCAGGGCATTGATATAGCGCTCCAGTTCGTGGATTACCCGGGCGGCGGCTTCTTCAATGCACTCCTTCATGATCTCGCGACCGTGCTTGGAGTTGGCCAGGCCCGCAGCGAGGATCTCGCCCAGAGGGGAATTGGCCCGCAGTTCCTTGAGCTTTTCCTTGTCCAGTTGCTTGTCCTTGATCCAGCGCCAGACCTGCCCCAGCAGATGATCAGGGGTTACACGGCTGGCGCGCAGGGTCCACAGGCGTTCGGCAACAATGCCGAGTGCGGCGATGGAGCTCAGAATGATCGGCAACATCATCCAGCCGCCGGATTTGACCAATTCCCACACAGTGAATGTCCCCTCGAAAAAGTGCGCCACTTTAGCATATAGGCTGGCGAGGAAGGGCCTGCCGGCCGACAGCCATCATGTCGCAGGCACCGGCCTTTGGTAACTGTCGATGACAGGCGCGCGCCAGAACCGGCGCTGGCTGCGTGCCATGACCGGCGCCTCGAAAGCCCCCAGGCGCAGACGCACCGCGCCCTGTTCGGCGCTGTCATAAAGGGTGCTGCGCAAATACTGGTAACGCGCCACCACTTGCGGGTGCGGATGACCGAAACCATTGCCTCGCCCACGGGAGATCAGCACCGCCTTGGGGGCCAGTTGCTGGACAAACGGCCAGGACGAGGAACTGCGGCTGCCATGATGGGGCACTTGCAGCCAATCCGTGGCGACCGCCAAGGGCGTGGCCAGCAAGGCCCGCTCGGCCTCGCGGTCGATATCGCCGGTCAGCAGCAACCGCTCGCCATTGGCCTGGACCAGCAGCACGCACGACTTCGCGTTACCGTTGCGGGCATCTGCCCATTGCCACAGCTGGAACACCACGCCGTCCCACTCCCACTGCTCACCGCTGATACAGGCCTGAGTGCCGAGGAACGCCGGCAACCCCTGGGTTTCCCCGCCCACCACGCGCAGGACGGGTAACCCACGGGCCACCGCCGCCGCGCCACCAGCATGATCGGCGTCGGCATGGCTGAGCAGCATCAAGTCCACCTGGCCAACCCCCAGCTTGCGCAGCGCCGGCAATACCACGCGCTCGCCGAGATCGAAATCCCCCACCCGTGGCCCGGCGTCATACAACAGCACGTGGTTGCGGGTGCGCAACACGATCGACAAGCCCTGGCCGACATCCAGTTGCTCCACCGCCACCTGGCCCAACGGGATCGACTCACGGGGCGGGAACACCGCCAGCAGCAACAGGGGCCAACCCAGCAGGCGAAAGGGAATGCCCTTGGGCATCAATAACAGCACCGCGCCCAGCAGACTGAGCAACCAGTAGCCCACAGGCACCTCGGCCGGTATCCAGGCGGGCACGTGCCCGGCCAGCCAGGCCAGGGCCTTGAACAGCCAATCCAGCGCCCCCCCCGCCAGCCACAACAGGCCACTGCCCAGCCATGGCACCGCCAGCAACAGCGTGCCCGCCAGCGCCAGCGGCAACACCAACAGGCTGATCCACGGCACTGCAAACAGATTGGCCAGCGGCGCACTCAAGCTGATCGGCAAACCGAGGATCAGTAGCAGCGGAAACAGCCCAATCGCGATCAGCCATTGGGCACGGGTCCAGGCCTGCCACGCCCGCCAGGGCCCCAGGCGGCCGCTGAAGGCCAGCAGCAACACGGCCACGGCGGCAAATGACAGCCAGAAACCCGGTTGCAGGCTGGCCAGGGGTTCGAGGAGCAGCACCGCATTCAGGGCCAGCAGCAGTGGCCACCAGATCCCCAGGTGGCGAAACCGCAGGCGCCACAGCAACACCAGCCCCACCATCACACAGGCCCGCTGCACTGGCACGGCAAAGCCGGCGAGCAAGCCATAGGCCAGCGCTGCGGCAAATGCCAGGCCGCAGGCCCAAGGCAGCCAGGGCAAACGCCTGGGCCAGCAGCCGTAGCGGGCCAGCCCGGCCACCAAGGCATAGATCAACCCCGACAACAGGCCGATATGCTGGCCGGAAATGACCAATAGATGCACGGTGCCGGTGTCCTGCAAAATGCGCCAATCCTCGGCGGCCAAGCCGGAGCCATCGCCCAGCACCAGTGCGGCCAGCCCGGCTTCACGCCCCCGGGCGTCTACCGCCAATAGCTGCTGGCGGACCCCATCGCGCCAGGCATGTCGGGCCGGCGCCAGGCGCTGGCCATCCTTGACCGACCCCGTCGCCCCCACACGCTGGGCCAACAGCCAGGCCTCTTGATCGAAGCCCTGGAAATTCAACAGGCCGGAGGGTCGCTTGAGGGTCACGGCCAAACGCCAGCGCTCACCACTGCGCACGGGCGGGCCGCCCTGCCAGCTCACACGGATGCGCTGGGGCAGCCGGTCCTGGCGTGACCGGCTGTCGCTCAGTTCGAAGCGCACCACCCCACCACTCTGCTGCGGCAGCCCGCTGACGCGCCCTTCCAGCCAGCGGGTCTGGCCGTCCAGCGCGGGCATGAGCCGGTCGTCAAGCGCCCGTTGCGCGCTGAAACAGGCCCACGCCAGGCCCAACAGGAAAAACGCCAGCGGATAAGTACGAAACGGCAGCATCATCAACGCCACCACCGGCAACACCAGCAACCAACCGACCGGCGGCAAGACGGGCAGCAGGCGCAACGCCAGCAGCCCCAACGCCAGCGCAAACATCCCTGTACGCATGGATCATTCCTTGAGAGTGACCCATTGAGTGTTAGCCGAGTGGTTCAGGGCGAACTATGATTTTTTGTCACAAAGTCTGAATTTCCCGTTCGTAGAATACGGGCATACTTGACTCTCGAACTGATCTGGACCCCTTATGCCACGGCACTTATTCAAACGGTACATGCCCGATCCGACCAGCATTCGGGAACACAAGTCCTTACGCTTTCTCGGCACGCTGCTCCATGACCCCAACCTCTGGCACCTCAATCGGCATTCAGTTGCCCGGGCCATGGCTGTCGGTCTGTTTGCCGCCTTCATTCCCATACCCATGCAGATGCTGCTGGCGGCCTTCCTCGCCATTTCCGTGCGCGGCAATATGCCCATTGCCGTGAGCCTGGTGTGGCTGACCAACCCGATTACCATGCCCGTGGTGTTCTTCTGCACCTATATGACCGGCACCTGGCTGATGAACATCCCTGCCCGCACCCTGCCCGATGAACTGACCTGGGAATGGATCAGCGGGCAACTGTCGACCATGTGGCAGCCGTTCCTCCTGGGCTCGGTGGTGATGGGCCTGGTATTGGGCGCGCTGGCGTACTGCATGACCATGGTGTATTGGCGGTGGTGGGTGGGGCATCAGTGGAAAAAACGGCAGCAACGTAATCGGTAGTCGGCGAACGCCCCTGTTGTGAGCTGGTTTGTCTGCCTGACAACCCGAGGTGTCCCGGTGAGCACCGCAGCAACGGATATGGGCTCAATAAGCCCGCCATCATCCCCCTCAAGCATCTTTTGCAAGATTCCAAGCCCCTCATATGGCTACACTGCGCAGGTAGCGCAGGCCGGATGCCTGCGTAGAATCTCGACATCAGTGTGGTAGCAGGAGAGTGGCGTGCTAAGAAGAATGGGGATAAAAGGCCGCGTACTGTTGCTGACCTTGCTGCCTACCAGCCTGATGGCATTTCTCCTGGGCGGATATTTCACCTGGATGCAGCTCTCGGAGCTGCAAACCCAACTGCTCAATCGCGGCGAGATGATCGCCGAACAGCTAGCGCCGCTGGTGGCACCGGCACTGGGTAACAAGAACACCGACCTGCTGGAGCGCATCGCCACCCAGTCCCTGGAGCAAGTCGACGTGCGGGCCGTGTCTTTCCTGGCGCCCGACCGCTCGGCCCTGGCCCATGCCGGCCCGACCATGCTCAACCAGCCGCCCATCGGCAACAGCTCACACCTGCTGCAACGCACCGGCAATGACGCCACCCGCTACCTGCTGCCGGTGTTCGGCCGCCATCGCAATCTCGCCGGCGAGCTGATTCCCGACGAAGCCGATCGCCTGCTGGGCTGGGTCGAGCTGGAACTGTCCCACAACGGCATGCTGCTGCGCGGCTATCGCAGCCTGTTCGCCAGCCTGCTGTTGATTGCCATCGGCCTGATCTGCACGGCGGCCCTGGCCCTGCGCATCAGCCGCACGATCAACTCGCCTATCGGCCAGATCAAACAAGCGGTGGCGCAGCTCAAGGACGGCAACCTGGAAACCCGTTTGCCGCCCCTGGGCAGCCAGGAGCTGGATCAGTTGGCGTCCGGCATCAATCGCATGGCCGAAACCCTGCAAAACGCCCAGGAAGAACTGCAACACAGCATCGACCAGGCCACCGAAGATGTGCGCCAGAACCTGGAAACCATCGAGATCCAGAACATCGAGCTGGACCTGGCCCGCAAGGAGGCCCTGGAGGCCAGCCGCATCAAGTCGGAGTTCCTGGCCAACATGAGCCATGAAATCCGCACACCGCTCAATGGCATCCTCGGCTTCACCCACCTGTTGCAGAAAAGCGAGCTGTCGCCCCGTCAGTTGGATTACCTGGGCACCATTGAAAAATCCGCCGACAACCTGCTGGGCATCATCAACGAGATTCTCGACTTCTCGAAAATCGAAGCCGGCAAGCTGGTGCTCGACAGTATCCCGTTCAACCTGCGCGACCTGTTGCAAGACACCCTGACCATCCTCGCCCCGGCCGCCCATGCCAAACAGCTGGAGCTGGTGAGCCTGGTCTACCGCGATACTCCGCTGTCCCTGGTGGGCGACCCGCTGCGTCTCAAGCAGATCCTCACCAACCTGGTCAGCAACGCCATCAAGTTCACCCGCGAAGGCACCATCGTTGCCCGGGCCATGCTCGAAGACGAGCAGGAAGACAGCGTGCAACTGCGCATCAGCGTGCAGGACACCGGCATCGGCCTGTCGAACCAGGATGTGCGCGCCCTGTTCCAGGCCTTCAGCCAGGCGGATAACTCCTTGTCCCGTCAGCCCGGTGGCACCGGGTTGGGGCTGGTGATTTCCAAGCGCCTGATCGAGCAGATGGGCGGCGAAATCGGCGTCGACAGCACGCCAGGCGAGGGTTCGGAGTTCTGGATCAGCCTCAACCTGCCAAAAACCCGCGACGATATCGAAGACTTGCCCGCCCCGCCGCTGTTGGGCCGGCGTGTGGCGGTGCTGGAGAACCACGAACTGGCGCGCCAGGCCCTGCAACACCAGTTGGAAGACTGCGGCCTGGAGGTCACGCCGTTCAACAGCCTGGAGAACCTGACCAACGGCATCACCAGCGCACACCAGACCGAGCAGGCCATCGACCTCGCGGTACTGGGCATCACCGCCAACGATATTCCGCCGGAGCGCCTCAACCAACACCTGTGGGACCTTGAGCACCTGGGCTGCAAAGTGCTGGTGCTGTGCCCGACCACCGAGCAGATGCTGTTCAACCTGTCGGTGCCCAACCCCAATAGCCAGTTGCAGGCCAAGCCGGCCTGCACCCGTAAATTGCGCCGGGCGCTGTCCGACCTGATCAGCCCGCGCCCCTTGCGCAGTGAACCGGGCGAGCCGTTGTCCAGCCGTGCGCCACGGGTGCTGTGTGTCGACGACAACCCGGCCAACCTGCTGCTGGTACAGACCCTGCTCGAAGACATGGGCGCCAAGGTCCAGGCCGTGGAAAGCGGCTATAGCGCCATCGAAGCGGTGAAGAAAGAAGCCTTCGACCTGGTGCTGATGGACGTGCAGATGCCCGGCATGGACGGGCGCCAGAGCACCGAGGCGATTCGTCAGTGGGAAAGCGAGCGCCACGGCACGCCACTGCCTATCGTCGCCCTGACGGCCCACGCCATGGCCAATGAAAAACGCGCCCTGCTGCAAAGCGGCATGGATGACTACCTGACCAAGCCCATCAGCGAGCGGCAACTGGCCCAGGTGGTGCTGAAATGGACCGGCCTGGCCTTGCGCAATCAAGGCCCGGAACGCGCAGTCGAAGGCCATGGCCCTGCCGCGCAACTGCCGGTACTCGACCATGAAGAGGGCCTGCGCCTGGCGGCCGGCAAGGCGGACTTGGCCGCCGATATGCTGGCCATGTTGCTGGCGTCCCTGGAAGCTGACCGTGAGGCCGTCTGCGTCGCCCGCGAAGCCAACGACAACAATGCCCTGATCGAACGGGTCCACCGCCTGCACGGCGCCACCCGCTACTGCGGCGTGCCGCAATTGCGCGCAGCCTGCCAACGCGCCGAAACCTTGCTCAAGCAGGATGACGCCAAGGCCATGGCTGCCCTGGATGAACTGGACATGGCCATCGCCCGCCTTGCCAGCGAGGCCCGGGTCAACGCCTGATGCAGAGCAACACGCCCAACGCCAATGACGGGCAACATCTCCTGTGGGCGCCGGTAAGCCGGCGCCCACAGGTTTTGTGTCACCACACGCTATTTTGCAGGGAGCCCCTTGATGCGCATCATCCTCTTCAGCAGCCAGACCTATGACCGCGACAGCTTTCTCGCCGAACCCTTGCCCGCGGGCATGGAGTTGCAGTTCCAACCGGCACGCCTGAACCTCGACACCGTGGCCCTGGCTGATAAGCACGAAGTGGTCTGTGCCTTTATCAACGACGACCTCAGCGCCCCGGTGCTCGAACACCTCGCGGCCGGCGGCACACAACTGATTGCCCTGCGCTCGGCCGGCTACAACCATGTGGACCTGGCCGCCGCCAAGCGCCTGGGCCTGACCATCGTGCGGGTGCCCGCGTACTCGCCCCATGCAGTGGCCGAACATGCCGTGGCCCTGGTGCTGGCCCTCAACCGCCGCCTGCACCGCGCCTACAACCGTACCCGCGACGGCGACTTCAGCCTGCACGGCCTGACCGGCTTCGACCTGGTGGGCAAGACCGTGGGTGTGGTGGGGACCGGGCAGATCGGCGCGACCTTTGCCAAGATCATGGCCGGCTTTGGCTGCAGCTTGCTGGCATACGATCCCTACCCCAATCCGCAGGTCGAAGCCCTTGGCGCGCGCTATGTCAGCCTGCCCCAGTTGTTGGCCGAGGCACAGATCATCAGCCTGCACTGCCCGCTGACCGCCGACAGCAAGCACCTGATCAATGCGCAATCCCTGGCCCATATGCAGCCGGGAGCGATGCTGATCAACACCGGGCGCGGCGGCCTGGTGGACACCCCGGCATTGATCGAAGCGCTCAAGGATGGACAGCTGGGCTACCTGGGCCTGGATGTGTACGAGGAAGAAGCCCAGCTGTTTTTTGAAGATCGCTCCGACCTGCCCTTGCAGGACGACGTGCTAGCACGCCTGCTGACCTTCCCCAACGTGATCATTACCGCGCACCAGGCATTCCTCACACGCGAGGCCCTGGCGGCGATTGCCGGGACCACCCTGGCCAATATCCAGGCCTGGGCCAACGGCCAGGCGCAAAACCTGGTACAGGGATGATCAACGGTCATCTACCGCGCGCATGGTGAACAGGCGAGCGTGATAGGATGCCGCGCCTATTTGGAGGATCCATGGCCGAACACGATTTCCGCTTCAGTTTGCTGAGCCCACAACACACCCTGATCGAATGCCGCGCCCTGGTGCCCGGTCGTTATCAAGTCACCGGCAATGGTGGCTCGATCAAGCATGGCGACGTGCTGATCGTCACTTTGCGCGGCAGCAAAACCCTGTCGATGCGCCTGACCGTCGAAGGCGATGCGCGCTACTCCATCCGCCCAGCCGGGCAATGGGTTGCCATGGCGCAAGGGCCGAAGTTCGGCGAGCTGGAGATTCACACCTGGAAGGTCAATTGCGACAGCTGCGACGCCGTGCTGGAGTTTGAGTTCGCGGTGGAAACCAAGTTGACCAAGGAACC
This sequence comes from Pseudomonas sp. FP818, assembly GCF_030687335.1. Classification (NCBI taxonomy): domain Bacteria; kingdom Pseudomonadati; phylum Pseudomonadota; class Gammaproteobacteria; order Pseudomonadales; family Pseudomonadaceae; genus Pseudomonas; species Pseudomonas sp. FP818. The sequence goes on from NZ_CP117427.1 coordinate 4,301,691, forward strand.
GTTGCAACCGGCCGCCACTGCACGCATTGCCGAGTTGGGCTGGGCCACCGTTGGCGACACGCACCGTTGCCCGAAATGCCAGCAGGCCGCGCCATGAAGAGCCTGCTGATGGTCGCAGCGCTGGGCGCAGGCCTTGCCGGCTGCGCCAGCGACGAGGTCAAGCTCAAGCAGGATCACAGCTACATCGTGGAGTGGATCGGCGAGCGGCCCCTGATGGATTACGCCCACCTGACCGTGACCCTCGGTGCCGATGGCCGGGCCTATGGCAATGGCGGCTGCAACCACTGGTTCGCGCCGTACAGCCTGGACGGTGACAAACTCAGCTTCGGCAAGATCGGCAGCACCCGCAGGCTGTGTGCCGAAGCCCTGATGGAGCAGGAACAGCGCTTCTTCAAGGCCCTGGAAACCGTGCAACGCTGGGACATCTCGCCCATCGAGCAGACCCGTTTCTGGCCTGCCGAGGGCAAGCCACTGCGTTTGTGGCTGGAAGAAGGCTGATCCGTTGGCGATTGCGGTGTGCCGGGCATACCGCAATCGCCAGCGAGCAACCGTTTAGCCGCGCAGTTCCTTGAGCTTGGCCAATACCCCCGCCGCCGTCTGCTCGCCCAACATCTGCGCCCGCACCTTGCCCTTGTCATCAATGATGTAGGTCACCGGCAACGCTTCGCTGCGCGGGATATCAAAAATCGCCTCGGGGTTCTGTGCCAGTACCGTGAACTTGATGCCCAGCTTCTCGCTGGCGCTCTTGAGCTCTTCGCCCTGCACATTATCGAAGTTGACGCCGAACACGCTGACCGGCTGACCCTTGAGCTGCTCGGCCAGGGCGTTGAGCTCGGGGATTTCGATGCGGCACGGGCCACACCATTCGGCCCAGTAATTGATCACCAACCATTGTTTGTCGACGCGCTCGGACGCGACTTTCTGGCCGTATTGGTCAACGCCATAATCATTGCCGCAGCCGCTGAGCAGGAGTGTGGTGATAACTGCCAGTGCGCCTATCAGTCGCCGTGTCATGGGGTAATCCTTAGCAAAAATGAACGTGGGCTGCGGCCGATCGCCTCTTACGGTTTAAGGACACGCCGCAGCGCAGGTAGAATACCCGCCACCTTACGCAAGATGCGACCCGCACATGACCGATCTGACGCTTTATCACAACCCGCGCTGCTCGAAATCCCGCGGTGCGCTCGAACTGCTGCAGGCCCGTGGCCTCACGCCGAACGTGGTGCGCTACCTGGAAACCCCGCTGGACGCCACGCAGCTTGAAGCCCTGCTCGGCAAGCTGGGGATCAGCGCCCGGCAATTGCTGCGCACCGGCGAAGACGAATACAAGACCCTCAACCTGGCCGACGCCAGCCTCAGCGAGGCGCAATTGATTGCCGCCATCGCCGCCCATCCCAAGCTGATGGAACGGCCGATCCTGGCCACTGCCGACAAGGCCGTGATTGGCCGGCCGCCAGAAAACATCCTGGAGCTTCTGCCGTGAGCGCGCCCTACATCCTGGTGCTGTATTACAGCCGCAACGGCTCGGTCAGCGAAATGGCCCGGCAGATTGCCCGAGGCATCGAGCAAGGCGGCCTGGAAGCGCGCCTGCGCACCGTGCCGGCGATCTCCAGCGAGTGCGAAGCCGTCGCCCCGAGCATCCCGGCCGAAGGCGCGCTGTATGCCAGCCTCGACGACCTGAAGAACTGTTCGGGCCTGGCCCTGGGCAGCCCGACGCGGTTTGGCAACATGGCCGCGCCCTTGAAGTACTTTCTCGACGGCACCAGCAACCTGTGGCTGACCGGCGCCCTCGTCGGCAAGCCGGCCGGGGTCTTCACCTCGACCGCCAGCCTGCACGGCGGCCAGGAAACCACCTTGATGTCGATGCTGCTGCCGTTGCTGCACCACGGCATGCTGATCACCGGCCTGCCCTACAGCGAACAGGCCCTGCTCGACACCCAGGGCGGCGGTACGCCCTACGGCGCCAGCCACCATTCCGGCGCCGACGGCAAACGTGCCCTGGACCCCCATGAAATCGCCCTGTGCCGTGCCCTGGGCCTGCGCCTGGCGAAGACTGCGGCGAAACTGGAGAGTGGCCGTGGCCAAGAAGCCTAAAGTCCTGCCGGCCCAGGCCTGGCTGGAACCCCGGGTCAAAGTGGCACGGGCCTTGAGTCTGCTGGCGTTTTTCGGCCTGGTGGGGTTGCTCTGCGTGTATTACCTGCTGATCGCCGACCTGCATGGCGCACGGCCCTGGGTCATCCTGCTGATCGAACTGGTGCCGTTGCTGATCCTCGCGCCGGGCATGCTGATGGGCAGTGCGCGCGGGCATTCGTGGATGTGCTTTGTGGTGAACCTGTATTTCATCAAAGGCGCCCTGGCGGCCTATGACCCGAACCGCCAGTGGTTTGGCGTGCTGGAGATGCTGGCAAGCCTGGCGGTGTTCTGCACAGCGCTGCTGTATGTGCGCTGGCGGTTCCAGTTGAATCGGCGGTTGGCGGGGGAAGGTCAGCCAGCCTGAGGGTTATATGGGGCCGATCAGGCCCCATCGCGGTCTCAATGGTTGACGGTAAACGCCAGCATCATCGACAACTGGCACATCGGCCGCCCACTCTCGGCATGCCACTGGTTGAACGCCGCCTGTACCGTCGCCAGGTCCCGCAGGCTGGTGGGGGCCTTGTCGACAATCTCCTGCGCATTCAATGCCGCAACCACGTCATAACTCGGCACGAACGTGTCCTTGCCGACCATGCGCAAGAAGCGTGGCGCCGACAACCCGCCCAGTTGATGGCCGTGCTTGCTCAGGTATTTCCACAAACCGACGATATCGGTCACCGGCCAGTCGGCGATCAATGCCGCGAAGCTGCCCTTTTCCTGCTCGACGTCGAGAATCATCTGCGCATTGCGCGGCACGCTCTTGAGCTTGCCCAGGTGGCGGATGATCCGCGTGTCTTGCATCAGGCGCTCAAGGTGCTCGGCGCCCATCAGCACGACTTTCTCAGGATCGAAGCCGAAGAACACCTGCTCGAACGCCGGCCATTTGGCGTCCACCACACTGTGCTTGAGCCCGGCGCGGAACACCCGCAGCGACAGAGTCGACAGGTAGCGGTCGTCGCTGATCTGGCGCAGTTGCGCCGGGGTCTTGGGCACGGGCAGGTGGGCTTCCAGCTCGGCTGCCGAACCAAAGCGGTTCAGACAGTATTCGTGCAGCCATTTGTAATCGCGCATGCCCTCTCCTACGGGTTGAAATGAAAACGGCGCCCATCAGCGCCGTCTGTCAGAGCCTGGAAAAGGCTCAGAGGTTCACAATGTTGACGAAGCGCGAAGCCGCAGTTTCGTCGATGCGCAGGCTGGTGAAGTCAAACAGGTTGCGGTCGGCCAACTGCGAGGGGATCACGTTCTGCAGGCTGCGGAAGATGCTTTCGGTACGCCCCGGCGTCTTGCGCTCCCACTCCTGGAGCATGTCCTTGACCACCTGGCGCTGCAGGTTCTCCTGGGAACCGCAGAGGTTGCAGGGGATGATCGGGAATTGCTTGAAGTCGGAGTAGGCCTGGATGTCCTTCTCGTTGCAATACGCCAGCGGGCGGATCACCACGTTGCGCCCGTCGTCAGCGCGCAGCTTGGGCGGCATGGCCTTGAGGGAGCCGTTGAAGAACATATTGAGGAAGAAGGTCTCGACGATGTCATCGCGGTGATGACCCAGGGCCATCTTGGTTGCACCGATTTCATCGGCAAAGGTGTACAGCGTGCCACGGCGCAGGCGCGAACACAGCGAGCAGGTGGTCTTGCCTTCCGGAATCAGCTCCTTGACCACCGAATAGGTGTCTTTCTCGACGATGTGGTACTCGATGCCCAGGGTCTTGAGGTAGGCCGGCAGCACGTCCTCGGGGAACCCGGGCTGCTTCTGGTCCATGTTGACGGCCACTATGTCGAATTTGATCGGCGCGACCTTTTGCAGGTGCAGCAGCACGTCCAGCATGGTGTAGCTGTCTTTGCCGCCGGACAGGCAGACCATGACCTTGTCGCCCTCTTCGATCATGTTGAAGTCAGCGACAGCCTCACCGGCCAGGCGCCGCAGGCGTTTTTGCAGTTTGTTCTGATTGACGGTAAGGGTGCCCATGGCGCTTGGATCCGCGAAAAGGTGTGGGACGAAAAGCCGGGTATTTTAACGATATGAACGACCGAGTTCCAATGTGGGAGGGGCTTGCTCCCGATGGCGGTAGGTCAGTCGACAAATTCATGGCTGACCCACCGCCATCGCAGGCAAGCCAGCTCCCACAGGGGGCTGCATTCCACGTCACAGACCCAGGCGCGATTAAGCCCAGTGTTTACAGCGCAATTTGCTCTAAAGCCCCACACTTTTTCCGGTCATGACTTCCTATACTGCGACATAAGGTCGCACACATATCCAGACCTTTCAGGCCACTTGGCCGGCGGGCGCTCCGCTTGGGGGGCGATGGCAATAACGACAGGAGTGACTGGCATGATCCATCACGTCGTGGGGCTTTTCACCCATCCCGACCAGGAATGGCGGGAAATTCGTGGCGATAAAGAAGAAAGCATCGGCCACATGTACCTCACCCATACGCTGATTCTCGCGGCGATCCCCGCCGTATCAGCTTTTATCGGCACCACCCAGGTCGGCTGGGTCATCGGCAATCGCTCCCCGGTCATGCTGACCCAGGAAAGTGCGCTGTGGATGACCATCATGTCCTACCTGGCGATGCTCGGCGGCGTTGCGGTAATGGGCGCCTTCATCCACTGGATGGCGCGCACCTATGACGCCAACCCCAGCATGGCGCGCTGCGTGGCGTTCGCCACCTATACCGCCACGCCCCTGTTTATCGGCGGGCTGGCAGCGCTGTATCCGCATATGTGGCTGGGCATGATCGTCGGTACGGCCGCCATCTGCTACACGGTGTACCTGCTCTATGTGGGGCTACCGACCTTTATGAGCATCGACCCCGATGAAGGCTTCCTGTTTTCCAGCTCGGTACTGGCGGTAGGCCTGGTGGTCCTGGTGGCGATCATGGCGTTTACCGTGATTGTCTGGGGCCTGGGCGTCGGTCCGATCTACACCAACTAGCCGTCTTTTCAGCGCAGGAACAGCCACCGCAAGGTGGCTTTTGCGTTATGCATGACCATTCGGCGCCTGACCGATTCGGAAACACCCCTGGATGCGGCATACTGGACATCTCTGGAGATATGTACAGCATGCCCGAGCAACTCAATACCCGCGTCGAAGATTGTTTCCTGCAAGCCGAATCCTTTTTCAAACGAAGCTTCAAACGCCCCCAGGTCAGCCTCAAGCTGCGTGGGCAGAAAGCCGGTGTCGCGCATTTGCACGAGAACCTGCTGCGCTTCAATCCCCAGTTGTACCGGGAAAACAGCCAACACTTCCTCAAACAGACGGTGGCCCACGAAGTGGCGCACCTGATCGCCCACCAATTGTTCGGCGAGCGCATCCAGCCCCATGGTGAGGAATGGCAGTTGATCATGCGCGGGGTCTACGAACTGCCGCCCGATCGCTGCCACACCTATGAGATTCAGCGTCGGCGGGTGACCCGCTATATCTATCGGTGCCCGTGTGCCGACAGTGACTTCCCGTTCTCGGCCCAGCGCCATGGGTTGGTGAATCAGGGGCGGCGGTATTTGTGCCGCAAGTGTCGGGGGACGTTGGTGTTTACCGGGGAGACTCGGGTGGAGTGAGGTTTTGGGGTGGTTTCACTGGCCCCATCGCGGCATAGGTATCTACACATCTTTTTAGTGATTCCTAGGTTTGTGTACATATCCGTTGCTGGGGTTACGGCGGCTATTGGTTCCGCCCTTACGGCGGCTCACTTTGGAAGAGCCGGAGTGCCGGCCCAGCCCAAAGTAAGCAAATGTATGGTCAGCCCACCCCCTGCAACCACAGACGATGAGCGGTAAAGCATGCTTGCGCTAATGTATCCGGGCTCATAGTCGGCAGTTTCACCGCTTGGCCCTTGATGAATAGTCGCTCCCGCCTGTCCTTGAAAAGGGCTTCAGCTTCAAAAGCTGTTTTGCTTACCAGGTTCTCAGGCGAGATTTGAGCTGTTTATCGTCATCATCGTTGTCGTCGCAAAAGCCGGTAGTGTTTCGATCAAGTCATCAACTGCGCGTTGTAGCTACCTCCGCGAGCTAAAACGGCCCATACGATTCTTGCTAGTTTATTGGCCAGGGCGCAGGCAACCTTGTTTGGGTGCTTTCGCGTCAGCAGGTCTCGGCACCAAGCCCCCAAGGCGTCGTTGCGTTTATCTATGCGCACCAAAACTGCCCGCGAGCCTTGAACCAAGAGCTTTCGAAGGTATTTATCACCACGTTTGCTGATGTTCAAAAGGACGGTTTGGCCACCTGTTGAGTACTGCCTTGGCACCAGCCCCAGCGAAGCAGCGAAGTCTCGCGCTGAGTGAAAATTGGAAGCGTCCCCGACGTCGGCCAGCAGCGCGCTAGCGATGATGGGGCCGATACCGGGGATGCTCATTAGGCGTGTTCCCGCGTCATCAACTGCCACCTGTTCCTTGATGCTGTGGTCGATGGACTTAATCTCTACCGTAAGCCGTTTGATGTCTTCCAACAGATGCTCGATAAACTGCGTCAACTGTTGAGGCAACTCAGCGGCAGGGTCATCCAGTATTTGATGAATTTGGTTCATGGCGGCTTTGGTCGCCGGTAGCGCAATTCCAAATTCCAGCAAGAATCCGTGGATACGATTGATGGTTTGAGTTCTTTGGCATACCAATGCCTCTCGGAGGCGGTGCTGGGTCGAGAGCACCTGCTGTTCCACCGTCTTGATCGCAACATAGCGTGCCTTGGGACGGGACGCCGCCTCGCAAATTGCCTCGGCATCTATGTAGTCATTTTTATTGCCGGTGACGTACGGTTTCACATGCTGCGGAGCTATAAGTTTCACCTGGTGGCCGAAGGAAATAAGCTTCCTGGCGAGCCAATGTGAGCCGCCGCAGGACTCCATTACTATCGTGCAGGGCTCAAGCTTTGCCAGGAACTGAAGCAGTCGATTTCGATTGAACTGCTTGCGCAGCACCTCATGGCCGCGTACGTCGTGCCCTACGAGGTGAAAGGTGCTTTTTCCAATATCAAGACCAAGTAATGCCAAGCTGTTCATGAGCGGTTCTCCTTAGCGAAAGTGGGCCTTCCGGTAAGTCTAATTTACCGGGGCCTGCCGGCTGACCATCTCATTAGGGCTCTTGCCCCCACATCGGCACCTCGCCTAGGCTCGGTGTGCCGTCATCCGACATTGATTTGGGGGCCGCCGCGATGGGCCCATCCATGGCCCAGCGCGGCTAAACCGTCCCTGCCGGTTTACCCCCCCAAATCAATATCGGATGACGGCCAGCGTGGTTTAACGGGGCGCCTCAGATCAAAAGCAAAGCGAGGCGGCCTGACAGCCGACCTGATCGTCGAGGCGTGCGCATACACCTGTGGGAGCTTCGCGCTCTGGCTTTGCTGTTGCTGTTGCTGTTGCTCTGCTGTTGCTCTGCTTTTGATCTGGCTTTTGATCTCAGGCGCCCCGTTAAACCACGATGGCCGCAGGCAGGTATTGCGCAGTGGGCACCCCGGCATGGATGCCGGGGTAGCCGCGACACGGCCAGGATGGCCGATCGCGGCGGGCCCACGGAGCAATGCCTGACTGCGGGCATGCCGAGCCTAGGCGAGGCACCGAGTGGTGGGGCAAGAGCGCTTTGCTTACTTTGGCGCTTCTCCAAAGTGAGCCGCCGTAAGGGCGGAACCAATAGCCGCCGTAACCGCAGCAACGGATATGTACACAAACCCAATCAGCACTAGATAAAAGAGTTGTCTAGATACCCATGCCCGCGATGGGGCCCGAACAGCCACTACCCCACCACCTTGGCCCCCCGCAGCTCGGCTATCCGCTGAGTACTGAAACCCAACTCCCCCAGCACCTCATCACTGTGCGCCCCCACCGCAGCACCGATATGCCTCGGCTCCGGCACCCCTTCGGAAAACTTCAGCGGGCAGGCCATCTGCGCCTGGAACGAGCCATCCCCGCGGGGCACCTGGCTCACCAGCTCGCGGGCCTGCAACTGCGGGTGCTGCAGGGCTTCGCCCAGACTGAGCACCGGCTCGACGCAAGCATCGACCCCGGCAAACAACGCACACAGCTCCTCGAAGCTGTGCCGCTCAAACTCCACTTGCAGCGCCTGCTTGAGGGCCTTTTGCTGTTCGGGCTTGGGCGACAAGCCCTGGGCCGCCAGCTCCGGGCGCCCCAGCGCAGTACACAATTGCTGCATAAACCCCGGCTCCAGGCTACCCACCGACAGCCAGCGCCCGCCCCGCGAGCGGTAGTAATCGTAGAAGCTGCCGCCATTGAGCACCTGGTCTTCGCGCCCAGGCTCCACCCCACACGCCAAGTAAGCCGCGCCGGCCATGGCGTTGAGGCTGAAGGCGCAGTCGGTCATGCTCACATCCAGGTACTGCCCCAGCCCACTGTGCTGACGCGCAATCACCGCCGCGAGCAGGCCGACCACGGCATGCAACGAGCCGCCGCCCACATCCGCCAATTGCACACCCAGGGGGCACTGGGCCGCTGTCCTGGCGCCCGGTGTAGCTGGCGACGCCGGACAAAGCCAGGTAATTGATGTCATGCCCGGCGCGGTCCTTGTAGGGGCCGGTCTGGCCATAGCCGGTGATGGACACATAGATCAGCTTCGGGTTGATCGCCTTCAACGCTTCATACCCCAACCCCAGGCGCTCCATGACCCCAGGGCGGAACTGCTCCAGCACGATGTCGTACTCCGCCACCAGTTGCCGCACGATCTCCAGCGCCTCGGGCTGCTTGAGGTCCAGGGCCAGGCTGCGCTTGTTGCGGTTGAGGTAGGCATGGCTGGCCGACACGCCACGGTCGTGGGGCGGCAACACCCGCAGCAGGTCCATGCGCGTGGGGGATTCGATGCGCAGTACCTCGGCGCCCATGTCTGCCAACAGCAGCGAAGCAAAAGGCCCCGGCAGCAAGGTCGAGAAATCCAGCACTTTGAGGGACGCCAAGGGGGCCTGACATGGGAGCTCCGATTCCGATTCGATGGAACACAGAGTAGGCAATCTTGCGCGGCAGCGGCAATCACCGTAAGCATCATCGACAGTGACCGTTGTGCTCGTACGCCCATAAAAAAACCCATCCGAAGATGGGTTTTTCAGTACTGCGTCAGCGTTTACTTAAGCGCTGGTGCCGGGCCTTCGGCCACGCCCAGGTCATCCAGTTCGCGGGTTTCGGAGATACCGGTACCGCCGGAAGCCAGCTCGCTTTGCAGCTTGTCGGTGTCCAGTTCCTTGACCCACTTGGCCACAACGATGGTCGCTACGGCGTTACCGACCAGGTTGGTCAGGGCACGGGCTTCGGACATGAAGCGGTCGATACCGAGGATCAGCGCCAGGCCGGCAACCGGCAAGTGGCCAACCGCCGACAGGGTTGCGGCCAGTACGATGAAACCACTACCGGTCACGCCAGCAGCGCCTTTGGAGGACAGCAGCAGCACCAGCAGCAGGGTGATCTGGTGGGTGATGTCCATGTGGGTGTCAGTCGCCTGGGCGATGAACACGGCAGCCATGGTCAGGTAGATCGAAGTACCGTCGAGGTTGAAGGAGTAGCCAGTCGGGATAACCAGGCCCACCACCGACTTCTTCGCACCCAGGCGTTCCATCTTGATCAGCATGCGTGGCAGTGCGGACTCGGAGGAGGAAGTCCCGAGTACGATCAGCAGCTCTTCACGGATGTAGCGCACCAGTTTCAGGACGCTGAAGCCGTGGGCGCGGCAGATGCCACCCAGGACTACCAGCACGAACAGGATGCAGGTGATGTAGAAGCAGATCATCAACTGGCCCAGTTGCACCAGCGAGCCAACACCGTAGGCACCGATGGTGAACGCCATGGCGCCCAGGGCACCGATCGGCGCGAGCTTCATGATCATGTTGATGATGTTGAACATCACGTGGGCGAAGCGATCAATGAAGTCCAGCACTGGCTTGCCGTAGGCACCCAGGCGATGCAGGGCGAAACCGAAGATCACCGAGAACATCAGCACTTGCAGAATATCGCCGTTGGCGAAGGCGCCGACGATGGTGTTGGGGATCACGTTGAGGATAAAGCCGACGATGCTCTGGTCTTTACCGGCAGTGACGTAGGCTGCGACTTTCGAAGCGTCCAGGGTCGCAACGTCGATGTGCATGCCAGCGCCTGGCTGCACCACGTTGACCACCACCAGGCCGATCAGCAGGGCGATGGTGGAGACGATTTCGAAGTACAGCAGCGCGTAGCCGCCGGTCTTGCCCACCGACTTCATGCTCTGCATGCCGGCGATGCCGCTGACAACGGTACAGAAGATGATCGGGGCGATGACCATTTTGATCAGCTTGATAAAGCCGTCACCCAATGGCTTGAGGGCCACACCGGTCTGCGGGTAGAAGTGACCGAGCAGGATACCGATAACGATGGCAACGATTACCTGGAAATACAGGGTTTTGTAGAACGGCTGACGAGTCGTCATTGCAAAGTTTCCTCAAGAGTCCCGTGGGGCAAATATCCGCCATTGCCCACGACACTTGAATTGCGAACCCTCCTGCACTGGAGGGATTTGTTTTGGCGAGCTGCTGGCTGGCAGATCTGTATTCCTTATCGCAAACGGCGTGCCACTTTCCGCAAAAGCCCTGGAGCCCACAAACCATGGGCCTGTCGGCTGTGCACCGGCAGCATTCTTGGTTGAGTCAGGTGGCGGATATCCGCCCATCACTCCAATCTCGTCCTACAATTTGGCGGATATCCGCCTTGTCCGCCCCAGGCGCGATGGCTACCATCGGCCACTCAATGGACGAGGCCCCTGCATGCGCGAACGCACCATCGCCAGTCATTACGCCCGTGCGGCCCTGGGCGGCGCGCGCCGGGCCGGCTACGATTACTCGAGCCTGTTGCAGCAACTGGGGATTGCCCCGGAACTGCTGGCAGAACCCCGTGCGCGCATCGCGCCAGAGCAATTCACGCAGCTGTTGCAGCGGTTGTGGCAGGCGCTGGATGACGAGTACCTGGGCTTTGCCGATGGACCGAGCAAGCGCGGGACTTTCGCCATGATGTGCCACGCATTGATTCATTGCCGCACCCTGGAGAAGGCGCTGGAGCGCGGATTGTTGTTCTACAGCCTGTTCCCCCAGGGGCCGCGCTGGCGGTTGAGCCGTGAAGGCGATATGGCACGCCTGAGCCTGGATGACTCGCACCTGTGGGATCCGGATCACTTTTTGAGCGAGTCCCTGCTGGTGATCTGGCATCGCCTCGGCAGTTGGCTGATTGGCCAGCGTATCCGCCTCGAGCAAGCGACCTTCAGCTACCCGATGCCGGCCCACGCCGGCGAATACGACCTGCTGTTCCCTTGCCCGCTGGTGTTCAGCGCGGCCAGCAGCAGCCTGGTGTTCCCCACTCGCTACCTGAACCTGCCGCTGTTGCAGGATGAGCGCACCCTCAAACACTTCCTCGAACGCTCCCCCGCCGACCTGCTGTCCCGGCCAGACGAAGGCGACAGCCTGAGCAGCCAGTTACGTCGCCTGCTAAGCCGCGACCGCACACCCTGGCCAGACCTGGAAGCCGTGGCGCAGCACCTGCACATCAGCCCGCAGACCCTGCGCCGGCATTTACGGGAGGAAGGCACCAGTTTCCAGGCACTCAAGGATGAATTGCGCCGCGATATTGCGATTTTTCATCTGGGGCGGGCGGATTTGTCGTTGCAGGAAATTGCCGAGCAACTGGGGTTTTCCGAGCCGTCGGCGTTTCATCGGGCGTTCAAGAAGTGGACGGGGGTGACGCCGGGGGCTTATCGGGCGCAGGAGAGTTGAAGATGTAGTGTTTGGTCGGGCGTCATCGCAGGCAAGCCAGCTCCTACATTTTGATCTGTGAACACAGTTAAATGTGGGAGCTGGCTTGCCTGCGATGGGGCCGGCGAATCAATAAAGGTCACAGTGCCGGAAAATGAATCCTGAACGCCGCGCCCCCTAAAGGAGAGTCCCCCAGGGTCAACCGCGCGCCATAGCTTTCAATAATGTCCTTGACCACCGCCAACCCGATCCCCTGCCCTGGATGCTGGCGATCCAGGCGTTCGCCGCGCTGCAGGATCCGCGCGCGCTGGTCGGGTGGCACGCCGGGGCCATCGTCTTCGATGCACAAGCGTACGCCATCGGCACTTTCATCCAGGGTCACGCGCACCTCGCTCAGGCACAGGCGGTAGGCGTTTTCCAGCAGGTTGCCGAGCAATTCCAGCAAAGCGCCCTGCTCGATGGGCACATCGCATTGCTCCGGCAACGCAAAAGACACCCGCACCCGCTTGTCGCGGTAGACCTTGTCCAGGGTGTCGCACAGGCTCTGCAGCACCGGGCGCAGGCGCACCTGGTGACGCACCAGGCCGCTTTTGCGCAGGCTGGCACGCTGTAACTGGTAGCTGATCTGCTGGCTCATGCGCTCGATCTGCGACTGCAGCACCCGCGCCTGCTCAAGGTCCTGGGGGCGCTGGGCCATGTCTTCACTCACGCCCTGCAATACCGCCAGCGGGGTTTTCAGGCTGTGGGCCAGGTCATCCAGGGAGTCGCGGTAACGGGTGCGCTGCTCGCGCTCGCTGTGCAGCAGGCGGTTGAGGGAACCGGTCAGGCGCAGCAGCTCCCTTGGGTGTTGCTCGCTGAGGCTTTCGCGGGTGCCGCCTTCGATTTCATCCAGCTCCTGGCTGAGCCGGCGCAAGGCCTGCAAGCCCCAGGTCAGGCCGATCCACAACAGGCTCAACAACACCAGCAAGGCGGCGCCGAAGCCCAGGTAGAGGTTTTCCCGTAGCCCCTCAAGGGTCACCTGGTATTCGCGCACCGGTTGCAGGGCGACGATACTGAACGCCGCGCTCTTGCCCCCCAGCAGCTTGACCTCGACGTCGTACACGAAGAATTCCTGGCCGTTGGCCTCGCGAATCTTCGCAAACTCGCTGCCGCGCCCGTCGTAGCGTGGGCGGTAGTTGATGTTTTTTTCCCTGGTGGCCCGCGAACGCCAGACCAGATGGCCTTCGCGGTCATAGATGTAGCCCAGCAGGCGGCTGTCGGTCAGGTTGAAGCGCTCATCGGGCAACTGTGCCGGCATCAGCAAGCGGTTGTTATCGACCCGCGCGGCAGAAATCAGCGTGGTCACATCCGACGCCAGGCGCTGCTCGATGGAATCCTGCAACGCCAGGCTGAACGCGCCCTGCATCGCCGGCAACAGCCCCAGCATGAACAACACGGCCAGGGTGGTGGCCGCCAGCATCAGGCGCACACGGAGCGAACGGATCAACGGCAGCGCTCGTTAAACAGGTAGCCCAGGCCGCGCACGGTGTCGATGGGCTTGAACCCGGCCGGGGCCTCGAGCTTGCGACGCAGGCGACCGACCAGCACTTCGATCACATTCGGATCGCGCTCGTCGTCATCGGGATAGAGCTGTTCCATCAACCGATCCTTGGCCACCACTTGTTGGTGGTGGCGCATCAGGTATTCGAGGATCCGGTACTCATAGGCCGTCAGCGCCAGGGGCTGCTCGTCGAGGGACGCCTGCTTGCGGTTGAGGTCCAGCAGCAACGGGCCGGCGACGATGGTCGATTGGGTAAAACCGCTGGAGCGGCGCAGCAGTGCGTTCATCCGCGCTTCCAGCTCTTCGAACTGGAACGGCTTGACCACATAGTCGTCAGCCCCGGCGGCCAGGCCTTCGACCTTGTCCTGCCAGTTGCCGCGTGCCGTGAGAATCAGGATCGGGAAGGTCTTGGCCTGGGCCCGCAATTGACGGATCAGGTCCAGGCCGCCCATGCCTGGCAGGCCCAGGTCGATGATCGCCAGGTCATGATTGAATTGCCCGGTCTGGTACAGCGCTTCTTCGGCGTTAGCCACGGCTTCGACCACGTGGCCGCTGTCGCCAAGACGGGTCAACAGGTGATGGCGCAACAACGCCTCATCTTCGACAACCAGCAATTTCATAACACTCTCCAAGGCCAATCCACTGTCCTGCAGGGAAACATCATAGCGGCCCTGCAGGTATGCTTGCGCAGTTTACGGCCATTGAACTGAACACAGTCTGAACCGGCGGGCTACCCAGGTGTGTGCCGCCCCGTGCAGAATAGCCGCCATGAACCCGATACCCGCCTGCTGCACCCCACTTGATGACCATTGGCCGCTGCCCGACACGTTGCCCGGCACGGTGTTCCTGAGCACCCGCTTCGAGCCTAAATTGCTTGAGGCCGGCGACTTCCAGCGCTGCGCCGTGCCGCCACCGGCCAGTATCCAGCGCTCGGTGGCCAAGCGCCAGGCCGAGTTTCTCGCCGGCAGACTGTGTGCCCGCGCCGCCTTGCAACAGCTCGAAGGCCTGGACTGCATCCCCGCCATCGGCGAGGACCGCGCCCCGGTATGGCCCGGCCATATCAGCGGTTCGATCACCCACAGCACCGGGCACGCCGCGGCCATCGTCGGGCATAAGTCGCAATGGCGCGGGCTGGGCATGGACCTGGAAAACCTGCTGTCCCTTGAACGGGCCGAGCGCCTGGCCGGGGAAATCCTCACCCCGGATGAACTGCAACGCATGGCCGCCGGGCCACGAGAGCAGATTGCGCAATGGGTGACGCTGACGTTTTCGGCCAAGGAGAGCCTGTTCAAGGCGCTCTACCCGATCGTGCAGAAGCGCTTCTATTTTGAACATGCCGAGGTGCTGGAGTGGTCTGAGGCAGGCTCGCTGCGCCTGCGGTTGCTGACGGACCTGTCCAGTGAGTGGTGTTATGGCAAGGAGCTGGAGGCGCAGTTTGTGGTGCACGAGGGGCAGTTGTTGAGTTTGGTGGCTATCGGCGCCTGATAGATAGCTACCGCAGGCTCAAGTTTTGTCCTGGTCCCGAGGCCAACTCAGGCTGAAGCAGGCGCCACCCAGGTTGTTGCTCTTGCTGATCAACGCCCGCCCGCCGTGCCAGTAGATAATCCGCCGCACAATCGACAAGCCCAGGCCATGCCCGCCCGAGGCGCGGGTGCGGCTGTCATCCAGGCGCAGGAAGGGGGTAAAGATCCGTTCCCAGGCACTTTCCGGAACTCCCGGGCCATCGTCTTCGACGTCGATACGGCATCGCACCTGGCCCACCTGGTAGCTGATCAGTACCCGCGACTGGGCATGGCGCATGGCATTGCTCACCAGGTTTTGCAGGGCGCGGTGCAGGTAGCGCGGCTCGGCATCGACCCAGGCAGCGTCCAGATGGGCCGATGACAGGCACACCCCCCGCGCCACTTCGATCCCCGGCCGCAGCGGCGCCAGTTCCTCGATCACCTGATCGAGCAAGGCACTCAGGTCGACCCGCTGGAAACTCAGGGCCGGCGAGCCCTGCTCCAGGCGCGCATAGGTCAGCATCTCATCCACCAGGCCGTCGAGGTCCTGGATATCGCTGTCCATGCCTTCCATATATTTACGCCGGGCTTCGGGCGTGGCGGCGTCGCCGATCATCTCCAGGCCAAAACGCAGGCGCGCCACCGGCGTACGCAGCTCATGGGACACCGCGCGCACCAGTTCGCGCTGGATCGCCAGCAGGCGCTGCAAGTGCTCGGCCATGCCATTGAAGGCCGCCGCCAGACGCCCTACCGAGTCGGCCCCGCGCGCCGGCACCCGGGCTTCCAGGTTGCCTTTGGCGATGCGCGTGGCGGCCGCCTCCAAGCCACGCAGGCGGCGCTCCAGTTGACGCACCAGCAAGTACACGATCAGGCCGATCAGGGTCAGGCCGATCAGGGCAATCAGCACCAGCCATTGCGCCGGATAAGGGTTCATTTGGTACAGCGGGCCGATTTCCAGAACCCATGGCGTGCCGACCATGCCGGCAAACACGCGGATTGAGTCGCCACCCTTGCCCAGGGCCATCACCGTATCGCCTTCGGCCACGCGACGCCGCTGGTCCTCGTCCATATCGGCTTCATCCAGCTTCAGCAGGTGCATTTCAAAGCCGAAGCCCTTGGCCTCTTTCAAGTCAGCCAAGCGTTGCGGCTGCTCGGCCACCGGAAACCGCACCAGTTCGTCGGCCAGCAAATAAATGGTGGCCCGGGCCAATTGCTCGCTGATCTGCTGCACTTCGCCGCTGAGCAGCAGTTCCTCTTTCTCACTGACCAGGCGCAAGACCCGCGCCGCATGGGGTCCGGTCTGCTCCACCAGGACCTGGCCGCGTTGCAGGCGATTGCGCTGGCTCAGGTCCAGGCGGGCGTCCGCTACCGCCTGCAATTGCAAGGGAATCCCCAGCAACCGCTCCCACACCGCCAGGGCGCGCTGGCGCTCGATACTGCTCATCGGTTGCAGGTTGTCGCCCATCAGGGCAAAGGTGCCGTGGGCCAGGCGTTCGCGGTACTGGCCGCTGCGCACCTCATTGAGCAGGTGCAGGGCCAGGACGCCGAGCAGCGCCACCAGGATCAGCGCCGCGCACATGCCGCCGTAGATGCGCAGGAAGATCGAGTTCACGGCAGCATATCGGCAGCAGCTTCGGGGACGAACAGGTAGCCTTTGCTGCGAATGGTCTTGATCAGGCGCGGGTGGATGGGGTCGTCGCCGATTTTCGGGCGGATCCGCGAGATGCGCACGTCAATGGAGCGGTCCTGGCCGTCGTAGCCGATGCCGCGCAGGGCGGTGAAGATTTCTTCGCGGGACAGGATACGTCCGGCATTGGCCACCAATAACCACAGCAGGTCGAATTCGGCGCTGGTCAGCTCGATGCCGCCGTCGTGCAGCCAGGCTTCGCGCAGGGCGTTGTCAACCACCAGCGGGCCGAACTGCAGGCGCCGCTGCTTTTCCGGGACGGCGGGCTCGGGGCTTTCGCTGCGCCGCAGCAAGGCCTGGATCCGCGCCAACAGCAGGCGCGGGCGCACCGGCTTGCACACATAGTCGTCGGCGCCCATGTCCAGGCCCAGGACCTGGTCCATGTCGTCGGTTCGCGCGGTAAGCATCAGGATCACCCCGTCGTAGCGCTCGCGCACCTTGCGGCAGATGCTCAGGCCGTCTTCGCCGGGCAGCATCAGGTCGAGGATCACCAGGTCCGGCTGCTCGGCAATGATCCGCGCCACCGCCTGGGCCCCGTCGCCCTCTATCGAGACCCGCAGGCCGTGGCTTTCCAGGTAGTCACGGGTCAACTCAGCCAGACGCTGGTCATCCTCGACAATCAATACCTGCCAGGCTTCTTGCTCCACGGGTGGTCCTCGTTTTTATAAGCGATCTGTCAGGACTGCGCAGGTTCAAATGTGGCAGCGGGCAAGCCAGCCCCCCTATTTTGATCTTCGCCAGCCGTACCTAATTTGTCATGCACAAAGGGCATAATCGTGTAGGAATGAAGGCCGATTGTAGCCATGGCCCCGCCCTCAAACACAAGCCAGGAAATGCATTCGGTGATCGCCTTTTTTTGTGATAGGGTTCGCGCCCGCAAAAATCCAAGCGGGTGTTCTCGGCTTGGCATATTCGGTGACAAACGGTGCGATGCAGCAGTACTGCGGCCTACACGGCGGTTCCACCTTTCATACACATTTTACCCACAGCGTTATCCACAGGCAGTGCGTTGCTAAGCCTTCCAAAACGCATTATCTTGTACCTCGTCGCTAAAAAAACCCTACATGTAGGGTTTCAAGCGAAAAGACCAAACACAAATCAGACAAGAAACTCAAGCCCTTTCTTGCTCCTGTTTGGTGGAACTTAAACCTTTTTCGAAAGCCCAAACCGCGCACGCGGATGGCTGCTGTTTTCCAACCCCGAATGGGAGAAAGCGGTACGGGTGTTGCAATACAAGCAACACCCACTCAGGAATACGGCAAAGAGCTTAAGGCTCGGAACCGAAGACTTCGGCATGGAAGCGGCGCGAACAGCTCCCTTCCTCCTGTCCCGAGGTTGTTATGCCAGGCCAAGGCCTGTTGTAAGTGCTTCAGGACGGAACGGTGGGCACCGTGATGGTGCCCAAATAAATATAGAATGTGGAGACACCCCCCCATGCAAACCGACACAACTCGCGAGAACCCGCAAGGCTCCGTGCCGCAGGCCGCTGATTCGAATATGGATCTGTCCGCCACCGCGCCCGGCCAATTGCGCGTGATCAAGCGTAACGGCACTGTCGTTCCTTATACCGATGACAAAATCACCGTCGCCATCACCAAAGCGTTTCTTGCAGTTGAAGGCGGCACCGCTGCCGCTTCGTCGCGTATCCACGACACCGTTGCCCGCCTGACCGAACAAGTTACCGCGACCTTCAAGCGTCGCATGCCCTCGGGCGGCACCATCCACATCGAAGAAATCCAGGACCAGGTCGAACTGGCCCTGATGCGTGCCGGCGAGCAGAAAGTGGCCCGCGACTACGTGATCTACCGTGATTCGCGCGCCAAGGAGCGTGCCGTACACGCGCCGTCCGCCGAAGCCGTGCAAGCTCACCCGTCGATCCGCATCACCCTGGCTGATGGTTCGTTCGCGCCGCTGGACCTGGGCCGCCTGAACACCATCATCACCGAAGCCTGCGAAGGCCTGGAAGAAGTCGACGGCGACCTGATCCAGCGTGAAACCCTGAAGAACCTGTACGACGGCGTGGCCCTGACCGACGTCAACACCGCCCTGGTGATGACCGCCCGTACCCTGGTCGAGCGTGAGCCGAACTACTCGTTCGTCACCGCCCGCCTGCTGATGGACACCCTGCGTGCCGAAGGCCTGGGCTTCCTGAAAGTCGCCGAGAGCGCGACCCACCACGAAATGGCCGACCTGTACGCCAAGGCCCTGCCTGCCTACATCGCCAAGGGTATCGAGTTCGAATTGCTCAACCCGATCCTGGCCACCTTCGACCTGGAAAAACTCGGCAAGGCGATCAACCACGAGCGTGACCAGCAGTTCACCTACCTGGGCCTGCAAACCCTGTACGACCGTTACTTCATCCACAAGGACGGGATCCGCTTCGAACTGCCGCAAGTGTTCTTCATGCGCGTGGCCATGGGCCTGGCGATCGAAGAGAAGAACAAAGAAGACCGTGCCATCGAGTTCTACAACCTGTTGTCGTCCTTCGACTACATGTCGTCGACCCCGACCCTGTTCAACGCCGGTACCCTGCGTCCACAGCTGTCGAGCTGCTACCTGACCACCGTGCCGGATGACCTGTCGGGCATCTACCACGCGATCCACGATAACGCCATGCTGTCCAAATTCGCTGGCGGCCTGGGCAACGACTGGACGCCGGTGCGTGCACTGGGTTCGTACATCAAGGGCACCAACGGCAAGTCCCAGGGCGTCGTGCCGTTCCTCAAGGTAGTGAACGACACCGCCGTCGCAGTGAACCAGGGTGGCAAGCGCAAAGGCGCGGTATGTGCCTACCTGGAAACCTGGCACATGGACATTGAAGAGTTCATCGAGCTGCGCAAGAACACCGGTGATGATCGTCGTCGTACCCACGACATGAACACCGCCAACTGGATCCCTGACCTGTTCATGAAGCGCGTCTTCGATGACGGCCCGTGGACCCTGTTCTCGCCATCCGAAGTGCCGGACCTGCACGACCTGACCGGCAAGGCCTTCGAAGAGCGTTACGAGTACTACGAAGCCCTGTCCCAGTACCCAGGCAAGATCAAGCTGTTCAAGACCATCCAGGCCAAAGATCTGTGGCGCAAGATGCTGTCGATGCTGTTCGAAACCGGCCACCCATGGTTGACCTTCAAAGACCCGTGCAACCTGCGCAGCCCGCAGCAGCACGTGGGCGTGGTCCACAGCTCGAACCTGTGCACCGAGATCACCCTGAACACCAACAAGGACGAGATCGCCGTCTGCAACCTGGGCTCGATCAACCTGCCGAACCACATCGTCAACGGCAAGCTGGACACCGCCAAGCTGGAACGCACCGTCAACACCGCCGTACGCATGCTCGATAACGTGATCGACATCAACTACTACTCGGTGCCACAGGCGCAGAACTCCAACTTCAAGCATCGTCCGGTCGGCCTGGGGATCATGGGCTTCCAGGACGCTTTGTACCTGCAGCACATTCCTTACGGTTCGGATGCTGCGGTCGAGTTCGCCGACAAGTCCATGGAAGCGGTCAGCTACTACGCGATCCAGGCTTCCTGCGACCTGGCCGACGAGCGCGGCGCCTACGAGACGTTCCAGGGTTCGCTGTGGTCCAAGGGCATCCTGCCGCTGGACTCGCAACAGATCCTGATCGAGCAGCGTGGCCAGAAGTACATCGACGTTGACCTGAACGAATCCCTGGACTGGGCACCGGTACGTGCCCGTGTGCAGAAAGGCATTCGTAACTCCAACATCATGGCCATCGCACCGACCGCGACCATCGCCAACATCACCGGCGTATCGCAGTCGATCGAACCGACCTACCAGAACCTGTATGTGAAATCGAACCTGTCGGGCGAATTCACCGTGATCAACCCGTACCTGGTCCGCGACCTGAAAGCCCGCGACCTGTGGGACTCGGTAATGATCAACGACCTGAAGTACTACGACGGTTCCGTGCAGCAGATCGAGCGCATCCCGCAAGAACTCAAAGAGCTCTACGCGACCGCCTTCGAAGTGGACACCAAGTGGATCGTTGACGCCGCCAGCCGTCGTCAGAAGTGGATCGACCAGGCCCAGTCCCTGAACCTGTACATCGCCGGCGCTTCGGGCAAGAAACTCGACGTGACCTACCGCATGGCTTGGTACCGTGGCCTGAAAACCACGTACTACCTCCGTGCCCTGGCCGCGACCAGCACCGAGAAGTCGACCATCAACACCGGTAAGCTGAACGCTGTATCCAGCGGCAACCACGGTGACGATTCGGTACTCGCTGCTCCAGCCGGCCCGGCACCAGTGCCAAAGGCCTGCGCGATTGACGAGCCGGATTGCGAAGCTTGCCAATAAGCTGAGCCCGCCTTGGGTTTAACTCCCTAGGCTAAAAAGCCCTCGATATGCCCAGTGGTGTATCGGGGGCTTTTTTTGCCTGGCAAAAAACCCGGCCCAGGCTAGATCAACACAGTCGCCAGACCCGACTGAGGTACACCGCCTCGCCGCCCCCACAACTCGATGCGGCCATCAATCACGGCCATTGAGTGGCCATTATATTCCACGGTTCCCACCTTGCTGTTTCTCAAGTCAGCATCGGTCGCCGGCCGGTAAAGCCCCTTCAGGCCCAAACGATCCAACCCCTCGCGGGAGTACTCACCATCGTTGAGGCTGTCCATCGCAGCCGTGAAACTGCGTCCGGCCGTGCCGTCGTTGTTTTCCATCTGCGCGCGCTTGGCACTTGCGGCATACAGGAAGTTGGCATCGGTCAACATCTGAGGGTCGTCACCCTTGAAACGAGCGTGTGTGGCCGCCTGCTTCAATTCGTCCTTGGTAAAAGACACCTTGACCCCATCGCGCATGGTCACTTCATAGCCGTTGGCCGTCTCCTTCACCTCCTTGAAGATGTCCGTAGGTTTCTGGCCGTACCGCATCATGGCGGCCTTTATCGCCGAAACGGTAATGCAGTTGCCATCATCGCCCTGGCTGAAGCCGCTCCAGATATTGCTCGGCTTTTTCCCGGGGTTACTATTGTCCGGTTTGTAGTTGTAATACTTTGAGCCTTCGGTAATCGGCTTATTGCTCATGGACTCGGTGGGGCCAAACCCACCCGGACTCACTCTACCGCCACCGCCGCCACCACCACCCCCGCCGCCACCTCTTGGCGATGGCGGGGTCGGTGGTGCTACATCCTCGGGAAACCATTCCTCCAGCAACCGCTTGAGAAATTCAAGAAACTTGTCATCAGCGTCTTTGATCTCACTGTTGAGAATTTCCTTGAATTTCTCGTCACCCAGTTTCTCGCGCAGCGTATTCAACTTGTCGCGTAGATCCTGAACCGTCTGGGTCCTGGCGCCTTGCTCAGCATCGAACATCTGGCGCAGCGACGTCGTGACCGTAGACTCTGCGCTTACGGACTGGGCAGGCGATGGCACACTTGATGCTGCAGGTACAAACATTGCGCGCCCAGCACCTGGCGCAGACACCCCTGAACTCCACATTCTCAGCCCCCCTGATGGATGAGCCCGCAGGGCTCTGGACCAATCAGTGGCAAGGCAGAAGCGGCGTGTTCCTTCCTAAGGATTTCACCGCGTTACCTGACGCGTCGCGGGGGATTTTCCAACGCCCACAAAAAAGCCCCTCTTCCGAGGGGCTTCTTGTCCAGCGCTAGCGCATCACGTCATCTGAATGATGGTCTGCATGATGGTGCTCTGGGTGGAGATCGTCTTGGCGTTCGCCTGGTAGTTGCTCTGGGCCTTGATCAGGTCCACCAACTCATTGGTCAGGTTGACGTTGGAGTTCTCCAGGGAGTTGGCCACGATCGAGCCCAGGGTCCCGGCTTCCGGTGTATCGTAGCCAGGCTGGCCCGAGGCAAAGGTTTCTTTCCAGGTGGTGCCACCGGCAGGCTGCAGGCCTTGCTCATTGTTGAAGCTGGCCAGGGAGATCTGGCCGATGGCCTTGCTCTGCTGGTTGCTGAAGGTGGCGAACAGCACACCGCTGCCGTCGATTTTCAGCCCGGTGATTTCGCCGGTGGCATAGCCATCAGTGATCGGCGGGTTACGGTAGCTGGCCGAGTTGTACTGAGTGATGTCGGACATGTTGATCGCGATACCGCCCGGGTTGGCAGCAGCCCCGTTGTCAGGGTTCCACACGCCATTTTCCATGACGCCCGGCTTCCAGTCGCTGATGGTCAGGGTGGTATTGGATACGGTGCTTGGCGGGGTAATGATCCCCGTCAAGGTGCCTGAGGTATCAAATGTCACCGTGGAGGCCACCGGAGCAACCGCACCGGTTCCCTTGAGCGGCGTACCGTCAGGGTTACGTCCGTCGATCAGGGTGTAGGAGTTCCAGGTATTGGAGCCGGTTTTCACCATGTACTGCACCATCTCATGGGCGTTGCCTTGAGTGTCATACAAGGTGGTGCCGTACTGCTCGGTAAACGAGCTCGCTACAGTCGGGTCAAACGGGTTGGTCGTCTGGTCGATCACCGGTTTGGAGGAGTTCAGGTTGCTGCTGGAGTCAACCTTGGTCGACGCTTTAGGCGGCAGGTTGGACAGGTTGATCCGCAGATCGGTCAGGCCGCTCTTGGAAATCTTGCCATCTTCATCGGCAGCATAGCCCTGCAGGCGCGAGGTGCCGGTGTTGTTGGTGATGTAGCCGTCCTTGTTCGCCTGGAACGAGCCATTACGGGTGTATTCCAGCGAACCGTCGCTGCCCTTCTGCACGAAGAAGCCGCCGCCCTGGATACCCATGTCCAGCACGCCGCCGCTGCCGTTGACTTCACCCTGGGTGAACTGCTGGGAAACGGCCGCCAGGTTCACGCCGGTGCCGATGGTTTTATTGCCGGTGCCCAGGCGGGACGCGGCATAAATGTCGCCGAATTCTGCGCGGGACGACTTGAAACCGGTGGTCGCGACGTTGGCGATGTTGTTGCCGGTCACGTCCAGTTGTTTGTTGGCCGCATAGAGGCCGCTAAGGCCGATATTAAAAGACATGTTTCTCTCCTCTTGCCGTATTTAGCCGGCTCTATGTACCGATAGTCTGAATTTGCGACAGCTTGATGCTGCCCATGCCGCCAGAAAGATTGAGCAGCATTTCGCCGCCGGTCTGGCTCAAGGTCACGCTGGTGACCGTGGCCGGCAGCGAGGTTTTCAGGGAGACCGAATCACCGGCGTCATTCTTGGTGCTGGCCGCGAAGGTGTAGGTGCCAGAATCAAGCTGCTCGCCCGCTTCGTTTTTACCGTCCCAGATAAAGTCCGACTTGCCGGCGCTCTGGGCGCCCAGCTCGATGGTCTTGACCAGCTTGCCGTCCTTGTCGGTGACCTTGACGGTGACACTGCCCACCGACGCCCCCACGGCAACCGAGCCGGTAAAGCTCTTGCTGGTATCAACCAGGGCCTTGTCGGTTTCAATAATCACCGAGCGCCCTACCAGCGAAGACGCTTGCAGCGCTTGCGACGACTTATAGTTGCCGGTGATGGTGTTCACCGAGTCGTTCAAGGTGTTGATGCCTTCCAGGCTGCTGAACTGCGCCAGTTGGGCCACGAACGCGCCGTTGTCCTGGGGCGACAGCGGGTTCTGGTTCTTCAGCTGGGTGACCAGCAGTTGCAGGAATGCATCCTTGCCCAGGGACTGGTTGCCCGAGGCCGCCTTGGCCGTATCGGCCAGGTTGCCCTGAGTGGACTTGGCATCCTTGACCTTGGAGTCGAACAGACTCTGGACCGTCGAGTTACTCGACACATCGTTAGTGACGGACATGCTTTAGCGCCCCTTATCACTGACCGAGGGTCAGGACCTTCTGCATCATGGCTTTGGCGGTGTTCATCATTTCCGCGTTGGTCTGGAACGAGCGACTGGCGGAAATCATGTCAGCCATTTCCTCGACCACGTTGACGTTGGGGTAGTACACGTAGCCCTTTTCGTTCGCAGCGGGATGATTGGGTTCGTAGCGGGCGTCGAGGTTGCTCTGGTCTTCGACCACACCCAGCACCTGCACGCCCTGGCCGGCAGCATCCTGGCTCTGGAACAACGAGTCGCTGCCGCCGTTCTGACCGGCCTGGAACATGGTGGCGAACACTGGGTGCCGGGCGCGATAGGTCTGGTCGATGCTCGACGACACCGTTTCGGCGTTGGCAATGTTACTGGCGACCGTGTTCAGACGCGTGGTCTGGGCGCTCATGCCACTACCGGCAATATTGAAAACACTGGATAGAGACATGGCTTATTCTCCGCGCAGGGCTGACATCAGCCCTTTGAATTTGCTGTTGAGCAGGGTGAAGCTGGCCTGGAAGTTCACCGAGTTCTCGGCGTAGTTCGATTGTTCCAGCTGCGCGTCGACCGTGTTCTGGTCGATCGACGGCTGCATCGGCGTGCGATACATCAGCGACTCATCGCCACTGCTCAGGCCCTGCGCTTCGATATGACGGTTATTGGTCATGTTCAAGGCGAAGGAGCCGTTCTTGGTCTTGTCGCTCTGTGCGGCGAGCACGGCGGCAAAGTCCAGGTCCCGAGCCTTGTAGTTCGGGGTATCGGCGTTGGCGATGTTGTTAGCCAGGACTTCGGCACGCTGGGCGCGGAAGCCCAGGGCCTGTTCATGGATACCGAGCGCTTTATCGAAGCTGATGCTCATGGCGGAAACCTTTAGGGGCTGACCTGCTTTTCTGTAACAGGGTTATAGCAAGCGCCATGCCAGGTTTTTCAGAGCCCATAAATCAAGGGCTTAGGGAGATATTGCCGGTGGCAATGCCGGAAAAGCGGCAACGCTTGACCGCGAAACGTCAGGAAAGCGGCAATGGGTGTTGCCGTTTTATGCCGGGGAGATAATCGATGGCGTTGCCGCCAGCGATGGCCGGCCGGGACCTTTGGTTGACGATGAGCAACCAAAGGTCTTTTCTTGCAAGGTTTCCACTATCGGCATCACGCGCCTTAAAGGCGCCATCAAGTCAAAAGGATTACGTTTTCCTTAAATACGACGCCGTTTCCGGTCATGGTTCCCCTCTGGACCCTGCCGCCCTTGCTCCCCCAGTGATCCTCTACCCCTCCAACCACCACCATCGAATGGGCCGTACCGGGCCCCGCGACGTCCTTCTCTATGATGCCCAGCCGGCCATTCTGCAGATCGCTTACGGTTCCCTGCCGAATATGATCCTTCATGCCCAGCCGGATAAAGGCGTCCTTGGTGTGCTCACCATTGCCAAGGGAGTCCAGGGCCTTGGAAAAGTCATATTTCGAATTTTCATGGTTGGCTTCCTGTGCTTTCTTGGCACTGGTCGCATAGGCCAGGACTGCGGTCTTTTTCATCACAGGATCATTACCTTTAAAGCCGGCATGACGCTCTGCCGCCTCCATCTCCTGGCGAGTCAAATTCACCTCACTCCCGTCCTTCAACGTGATGTGGTAGCCATTCTGGGTTTCCTTCACATCCTTGAAGAGGTCGGTCTCCTTCTTGCCATAGCGCTCCATCATTGCCTTGATGGCTGAAACCGTGGCGCAGTTACCATTTCGCCCTTGAAAAAACCCTGCAAAAACATCCCCGGTATCTTTCCCGGCCTTGAGTCCGGCACGGACTGAATCGCCCCCTCCAAAAGAAGAGAAATCGTTTGTCGGTAGAGAGTCACTGGAGGCAAAAGAGTCGTAGCTAAAAGCCTGTCTCGAAACCCCACTATTGACCGGGGAAAAGCTGATGCTCGGCGCCCCGGACGCCTGAGTGCCAGGCATAGGGCTGGAACCTGCCCACCCCCTTGCCGCCCCTGCGGGGGGATCCTGCACACGCCGCGATTCAATAACCGGATCGAACGCAAAACGTGCACCTCCCGGACGATGCTCTGTCGAAATGTTTCCCATACCCTCCTCCTTCCGGTGAACGTGGCGATAAAGACTTCGCGCCCTCGTCAACACGGCTTACGTTTTGAACGAACGGAACTTGCCCACCCATCCGTGGCGAGCTGAGAAACATAAGTTCCAGAAGGGGGAACATCCCGCGCAAAAAAAAGGGAGACCCTTGCGGGTCTCCCTTGTTTGCACGGCTTGCCGCGTCCTGAAGAACGGGCTCAAACCATCACTTGGCCTGGTAGATAATACCGGGGCTGCACTGCACCATCTGGTAATGATCCGGCAAGCCATTGAGCGCCTCGGAAGCACCGAGAAACAGATAGCCTCCACGCTTGAGCGTGCCATGGATGCGCAACAGGATGTCCTTCTTCACTTCAGCCGAGAAGTAGATCAAGACGTTGCGGCAAAACACGATGTCGAACTTGCCCAGGCTGGCGTAGCTGTCCAGCAGGTTGAACGAGCGGAACTCCACCCGGCTCTTGATCGGCGCCTTGACCGCCCAGCGCCCGGCCCCCTTGGGGTCGAAATAACGCTGCAGGCGCTCCGGCGACAGACCGCGGCCCAGGGCCAGGCTGTCGTATTCGCCCGTCTTGCAGTTGGTCAGCATGGTGCCGGACAAGTCAGTGGCGACAATTTGCACCCCTGCCTTCAACTGGCCCATGTTGGTCCGCTCGAACTCGTCGATGGACATCGACAGCGAATACGGTTCCTGCCCCGACGAACACGCCGCCGACCAGATGCGCAGGCGCTGGCCAGGGCTGGCCTTGATCGCCTCGGGCAATACCTTGTTCTTGAGCACCTCGAAGGGATAAGTATCGCGAAACCATAAGGTTTCGTTAGTGGTCATGGCATCGACCACCATCTCCTTGAGCCCGCTGCGCGGTTGGCCCTGGATGCGCTGCACCAGCTCGCCCAGGGACTTGATGCCCTGCTGCTCCATCAATTTGTTGAGACGGCTTGATACCAGGTATTGCTTGTTTTCACCAAGCAATATGCCACAGGCTTTTTCCAGGAATACCCGGAACTGTTCGAAATCCAAATTACCCGTAGACAATGAAACCGCCTCTTAACTCGTGTGACCGCCAGGGAGAAAGCCCCTAGCCGTGATCTGCAGATTTGATCCGGTCGACTACCCGGGATGCCAGGTCATCAGGACGGAATTTGGCCAGGAAGTCATCGGCACCGACCTTCTTGACCATCGCCTGATTGAATACACCGGACAATGAAGTATGCAGGATGATATGCAATTTTTGCATGCGTGGGTCGTTGCGTATCTCGGCCGTGAGGGTGTAGCCGTCCATTTCCGGCATCTCGATGTCGGAAATCATCATCAGGAATTCTTCTTCCGGTTTCTTGCCTTCGTCCACCAGCTTACGCAGATAATCCAGCGCCTGGCGGCCATCATTGAGCGCCACCACTTCGACACCCACGGTCTGCAGGCAACGGGACACCTGCTTGCGCGCCACCGAGGAGTCATCCACCGTCAACACCCGCAGGGACACGGCCTTTTGCTGGGTCTGCTCATCCACGACCCCCACCGAAATCTGCTCCGACGTGGGTGCCACTTCCGCGAGGATCTTCTCGACGTCGATGATTTCCACCAACTGGTTATCGACCCGCGTCACTGCCGTGAGGTAGTGATCGCGCCCGGTGCCCTTGGGTGGTGGATGGATCTCTTCCCAGTTCATGTTGACGATGCGTTCCACCGAGCGCACCAGGAAACCCTGGGTCTTGGTGTTGTACTCGGTGATGATCACAAACGGGCTCTCACGATCCTGCAAGCCGGAAGAGCCGGTGGCCATCGCTAGGTCAAGAATCGGAATCGTCGCACCCCGGATGTTGGCCACGCCACACACCACCGGGTTGGACTTGGGCATTATGGTGAGCTTGGGACATTGCAGCACCTCCCGCACTTTAAAGACGTTAATGCCATAGAGCTGCTTGCCATCGAGACGAAACAGCAACAACTCCAGGCGATTCTGCCCTACCAGCTGTGTGCGCTGGTTCACTGAATCCATTACACCCGCCATGCCCAGACTCCTACGCTACAAAACTTACGGGTACGACGCGTACCCAACACAAAACGGCACGCGCTTTGCTATTTATTGGCCATGGACATCAAAACGACAGTTTCCCGACGCCTTCGCTCGCCACAGTACCGCAGATTGCTCTGCGCCTGGACGGCGTTGTTTGCCTTGGGTACCGGCCTTGCAGCCCGTGCCGACAACGTCACCTTGCCTGATCTACTTATCGGCGTCACTCAAGGCTTTCTTGAGTTCACTGTAGAAGATTATCTGGCAACCACACAGACACCGGGCCGTTATGAAATCCAGGTCAACCAGTTGGACCCGCGTTTGCGCATGCCCATGTGTGACAAGGAATTGACAGGCTCCCTGGAAAGCCCCGCCCAGCCCATTGGCCGCGTGACCGTGCGCGTGCGCTGCGACGGCAGTTCGCCCTGGACCGTGTTCGTGCCGGCCCAGGTCCGCCTGTATCGTGACGTGGTGACCGTCACCCGCCCGCTCAAGCGCACCGGCATCATCGGTTTTGAAGACGTGGCCCTGCGCGAACGGGACATCAGCCAGATCAGACAGGGTTACCTCACCTCCGTGGACCAGGCCGTCGGGCAAAAACTGACCCGACCAATGGTCACCGACCAGGTCATCACCCTGGTTCACCTGGAACAGGCAGAAGTGGTGCGCAAGGGCGACCATGTGGTGATATCCGCCAGCAGCGGGGGGCTGAACGTGAAAATGCCGGGGGAAGCCCTGGCCAGTGGCGGGATGAGCGAGCAGATTCGCGTGAAGAACCTCAACTCCAAACGTGTGATCAAGGCTCGGGTAACAGCCCCTGGCCAAGTGGAGGTGGCGCTATAGATCACTGGCGTGGGACGCTGGCTTTTCCTACACTGTGCGCATGATCTGGCGGTGCACAGGTTTATTGTCGATCGCGCCTAAAGTTTGTCCGGGTATGGCCGAAAACATGGCAAGCGTCCAATTACCCAGAGGTTTTTTTAACATGGTCATTGATTTCAGCCGATTGAACAGCGCCCAGGCAACGCCCGG
Organism: Pseudomonas sp. FP818; assembly: GCF_030687335.1. Classification (NCBI taxonomy): domain Bacteria; kingdom Pseudomonadati; phylum Pseudomonadota; class Gammaproteobacteria; order Pseudomonadales; family Pseudomonadaceae; genus Pseudomonas; species Pseudomonas sp. FP818. Next base: position 4,331,112 of record NZ_CP117427.1, read on the forward strand.
CGGCACGCGTACCAACGCGGCCAAGGACAGCGTTGAAGCCAAGGCCCCGGCACTGCCTGCCAAGGCAGAACAGACCGCTTCGACCCAAAGTGGCGAATCGGTGCATTTGAGCAACGAGGCTCAACAGTTGCAGAAGATCACAGACTCGCTGCGCGATCAGCCGGTGGTCAATAAAGCCCGTGTGGCCGAATTGAAGCAGGCAATTGCCGATGGCAGCTATCAGATCGACAACGACCGTTTAGCCGGCAAAATCATCAAAGCCGAGCGCTAGGCCAAGGCCTGCGCCAGGCTTTTGGACGCTTAAACCCCAAGGCCAGCCATGCACGACGAAAATCTGCTGCAACTGATCAATGAAGACCTGGCTCCGGCGCAACAGTTGCTGGAGCTGCTTCAAGACGAATTCGTGGCCCTGTGCGGCCGCGACATGCGCGTGCTGGAAGACATCCTGGCACGCAAGCAATCGCTGATCATCCTGCTTGAACAACACGGCCAGAAACGCAGCCAGATCCTGCTCAGCCTGGGCCTGCCCGCTGATCACAGCGGCCTGGAACAGCTCGCCAGCCATTCATCGGTCGGTGACCAGTTGCTGGCTCAGAGCGCAGCGCTCAATCAGTTGTTGATCAGTTGCCAGGAGGCCAATGTGCTCAATGGCCAGTCGATCCAACTGCAGCAAGCCACCACCGCCAACCAGTTGCGCATCCTCCACGGTGGCGAACCTCCAGCACTGTATAACGCCCAGGGCTCCACCTCACGGTTGGTCAAGCCCAGCACCCTCAGCCAAGCCTGACGCCGGTTTATCGCGCGCCCTATCAAGGCGCGCCACATACTGGCAAAATGCCGGTTCTTGCGTGTAGTCGTATTTTGTCTGGAGATGGAAGAACCGTGTTCAACACCCTCAACGCGGAAGATACTCCGCAGCCACCCAAGGTCCTCACCACCCCTCTGGAAATTGCCGGCACCCTGCGGCTGCTGCAAGAGAGCCACGACCCGCTGATCATCACCTTCCACGAACGCAACCAGCGCTTCCAGAGCTACCTGGTGGATGTCGACAAGGACAGCAAGACCCTGAGCCTGGACGAAATGATCCCGCCCGAAGGTGAGCGCTATCTGGAAAATGGCGAAGCATTTCGCATCGAAGGCTTCCACGAAGGCGTGCGCGTGGCCTGGGACAGCAATGGCAGCCTGACCATCGGCACAAAAGACGGCCACCGCATCTACAAGGGCAGCCTGCCTGAAGAAGTGGTCTACCATCAGCGCCGCAATGCCTTTCGTGCGGCATTGAAACTGGCGCAACTGGTGAATATCGAATTGGGCGGCGAGAAACTCAAGGCGCCTCTCAGCGGCAAGTTGCTGGACATCTCCGCCACCGGCTGCAAGCTGCGCTTTGAAGGTGATATCTCCGAGCGCCTGCAATTGGGCCAGGTCTACGACCGCTTTATCGCCGCCCTGCCCTTCGGCAGCATGACCACGGCGGTGGAGTTGCGTTACCTGCACTTTGAAGAAAGGATCAACACCACCTTTGCCGGTGTGCGCTTCCACAACATGAGCGGCCTGGTGCAGCGTCAGGTTGAGCGTTTTGTCTACCAACTGCAGCGCGAGGCGCGTCGGTTCGATAAAGACGACGATATGTAAGCGCCGAACCACAGGCACAAAAAAACGGGCAGCTCCTTGGGGAACTGCCCGTTTTTCGTTTCAGGGACGGGCCCGGCTCAGGTCATGCGGGTGGTCTTCCGGGTCCGGATGCTCCGGCGGCTCGGGCTCAGGTTGTGGCTCCACTTCAGGTTCGGCTTCGGGCGCAGGTTCCGGCGCGGTGGTTTGCATCTGGTCCTGCACCACTTGCTCATCCACACGCGGATCGAGGGCAGCCACCAGGGGCGAGCTGGACATGCTGTCGGGCATCGCCACGTGATGCAGCGGCGCATCGTCCACCTGATGCAGATTGGTCACCGCCTTGGGGCGGATGCGCCAGACCAGGATCAAGGCGCACAAGCTGAAGAACGCATACAGCATCTGGTTGCCGAACAGCTTCATGACCACGCCTGCCAGCAACGGCCCGACACTGGCGCCCACCCCGTAGGTCACCAGCAACATCGCCGTGAGCGAGACCCGGCGATCACCTTCGACATGGTCATTGGAAAATGCCACGGCCAGCGGATACAGGCAGAACTGCACCAGCGAGCACAGGAAGCCGGCTATAAACAGCACTTCCAACGGCACCTGAGTCATGATCGCCAGCGGCAATGCCGCCACCGCCAGGCACAGGGCGAAGCAGCGGATCAGCAGCGCACGGTCATAACGATCCGACAGCCAGCCCAACGGCCACTGCACCAGCAGGCCGGCAAAAATGCAGCTACCCATGAACAGACCGACCTGCTCGGTGCTCAACCCCTGCTGGGCCGCATACAGCGGCGCCAGACCGTAGAAAGAGCCGACGATTAGGCCGGCACCCAACACCGTACTCAGGGACTGCGGCACGCGCTTGATAAAGAAGCGTGGCTCCATGGGCGCCGGATGCAAGGGCGCCGGGTGAATACGCCGAGTCATGGCCACCGGCACCAGGCACAGGGCGAAACACAGCGCCACCAACATCAGCAGCTCAAGCCCCAATTGGGGGTGCATGACCAGAATCAGCTGGCCCAGCACCAGGCCCAGGTAGGAGGCGATCATATAACCGCTGAACACCACGCCCCGCTGCTTGGCGTCGGCCTGCTCGTTGAGCCAGCTCTCGATGACCATGTACTGGCACATCATGCCGAGGCCGACGATTATCCGCAGCACGATCCAGGCCGGCAGCCAATCCACCAGGCCATGGCCCAACACCGCCGCACCGACGATCCCGGCACACGTGGCATAGGCCCGGATATGCCCGACCCGGGCGATCAGGCGATGCCCGATCTTGCCCCCCAGCACCAGGCCAAAATAGTTGGCCGCCATCAGCGCACCGACCCACAGGCTGTCGACGTTATCCGCCGCCAGGCGCAAGGCCAGGTAAGTACTGAGCAGGCCGGAGCCGATCAGCATCATCAAGGAGGCGAAATAAAGGGCTCGAAAAGATTTCCAGATTTGGCGCATCGGCGTTCCGAGCGGCTCCTTGCAGTGGGTGTCAGGCTATTTACACGATAGCCTGAAGACGAAGCCTCGTTAAGCCCTGGCACCTAAGGCACCCGGGAATATTTTGATCCGACAAGCGGGACAACTTCGGGTTTATCGAAGCATGAAGCCTTCGATGAACTCGACACCCAACAGTTCCTTCTTCTGTGAGTTACGTGTCAGACGCACTCAGACCGGGAGCAAGGTACAAGGTCTGCACAATATATCGCGCCCGCCAGCCAGACGGCACTGGCCAAACGGCTAACGAGGCCCTGCTCCTGGAAAAAACCCGAGCGTCAGCGGCTGGCTGCGTCAACCCCTTGGCCAGTCTGGAGCCTGCCGTAAAGCGGCAAGGACTGTTTGCTATCAGCCGGATATGTTCGAAGGGTGATCGGTGGCGCTGAGTTCGACGCTATCGCGATACTCCGGCACCGAGACCGACCAGCCCAGCTCCAGGCTGATACGTCGGCGCAGCACATCCGAGGCATTGGGTTCGCCGTGCACCACATAGGTGTGTTTCGGTGGCTGCTTGAACCCGCGAAGCCATTGCATGATTTCATCGGCATCCGCATGTGCCGACAGGGACTGCATCGGCACCACCTCGGCCCTGATGGGCACCTCCTTGCCATGAATACGCACGGAAGGAGCCCCCGCGACAATTTGCGCGCCGCGGGTACCGCCCGCCTGGAAGCCGGGAACCAGCAGCGTATTGATCGGGTTGGGGGCCAACGCCTTGAGGTGGTGGATCACCCGCCCCCCGGTAGCCATGCCGCTGGCAGCGATAATCACCGCCGGCGTGCGCTGCTGGTCCAGGCGGATCGAATCTTCGGTGGTGCGCACAAACTTCACGACGTGGCACATGCCTTCGCACTCCTGCGCGGTCAAACGGTGTTCGCTGCGAAAACGCTGGTACAACGTGGTGACGTCGGTGGCCATGGGGCTATTGAGATAGATCGGCACATCGGGAATCAAGTGTTGCTGCTTGAGCCGATACAAGTGGTACATCAGCAACTGCGCCCGACCGACGGCGAAGGAAGGTACCAGGGTAATGCCATGGCGCAGCGCGGTGCGGGTGATGACGTCGGCCAATTGCTCCTCTGGCAGCTCGGCCGGGTGCTTGCGGTCACCGTAGGTCGACTCCACCAACAGGTAGTCCGCCTGCTCGATGGTCTCCGGAGCGAACATCAGGGGGTCGTCGGGTCGCCCCAAGTCTCCCGAGCACACAAGCGTAACGCCATCGGCGACCACCTCGACCGTGGCCGCGCCCAATATATGCCCGGCGCCGCGCAGTTGGAGGGTCATGCCGGTGACGATCTCAATCCTGTTATGCAGCTCGATCGGCCGTAACAGCTTCAGCGCTCGCTCGGCGTCCTGTTCGGTATACAGCGGCGCCGCCGGGCTGTGCTTGGAAAAGCCATGCCGATTGGCAAACTCAGCCTCTTCTTCCTGGAGGCGACCACTGTCTAGCAGCAGGATCTTCAGCAGGTCACAGGTCGCAGGCGTGGCATAGACCGGCCCGCGATAGCCATTGCGCACCAGGACCGGTAGATAGCCACTGTGATCCAGGTGGGCATGGGTAAGCACAATCGCATCGAGTTCACCGATCGGAAACGGCAGCGCATCCCAATTGTGCAGCCGCAGCTGTTTATAGCCCTGGAAAAGGCCGCAGTCGATCAGGACATGATGGTCGTGGTGCTGCAGCAGGTACTTACTGCCGGTGACCGTGCCCGCAGCACCGAGAAATGTCATATGCATAGCCGTCTCCATGAATACTCAAGGGAAGTGCCATTGATCGCTCTTAATGACGCAGGTGCAGTTGATTTCAATCAACTGCCTGGGTGACGGGCCGCCAATTCCGTAAATGGCTGATCCGCCCAGGGCCGCCGCGTAATCCACCTCAGTCATCCGAAAATCAAGGATGCCAACACAAGTAGCTGATCCAGATCAGCGCCCAAAGCCCTCAACGACGTAGAAAGGAAGCACCGCGAGGTTTATCTGCGCGCGCCGGCCTTTTACATCAGATGGAGGCTCACCCATGCCCACCTTCAAAGACCACAATGATCGGGCGGCGGCAGTTTATGCCACCGTCACCGCAGAACACTGGATCGAAGCGCTCAGGGACGGTCGCCACGTACTGATACGGCCGCTCGAGGACAAGGATCGCGAGCGTGAGTATGCGTTTATCAAACGCTTGTCCCCCGAATCGAGACATATGCGCTTCCTGGCGCAGATCAACGAGCCCAGTGACAGCCTGCTCAATACGTTGATGGACACCGATAAGCAACATCGAGTGGCCTATATCGCGCTGGCGCACGAAAACGGTCATCTGATCGAGATCGGCATCAGCCGTTACGCCGCTACCGGCAAGGATGACTGTGAGTGCGCAGTAACAGTAGCCGATGAATGGGCGCACCTGGGCCTGGGCACTCTACTGATGAAACATTTGCTCAACGCCGCCAGCAAGAATGGCTACCGCCGGATGTATTCGGTGGATGCCGCGAGCAATATCCCCATGCGTAACCTGGTCAGAGCCCTGGGCTTCGAGTCATGCATTGATCCCCGTGACCCCCACCAAGTGATCCATAGCCGTCACCTGTAGAGCTACGGCCCCGCGCTGCTGCGCTCAACGCTCCAGCGCGGGGCCGTGGCCTGCTCAGGATTGCAATACCCGCCCGGGCTTGATTGCCAGCACACTGCAGGGCGCCCGCTGCAGGAGTTGTTCAGCGGTGGTCCCGAGCAACTTGTTCAACCCCTTGTGCTGAACCGTGCCCATCACAATGATGTCCGTGCGATGCTCGGCAGCGAACTCACAAATACTCAACACCGGGTTGCCCTCGATGAAGTGGCGATACTCCGGCGGTACACCATGGCGTTCAGCCATGGCGGCAAACACTTCCCGCTGAGTCGTGCCCAGCGCCTCATAAATCCCAGTGGCCAGGGGCAAGGCACCAAAGCCCATGTCCTGGACGTAAATCGCCGCCCAGTCATACACATGCATCAACTCAAGGTGGGCATCGCATTCGTTGGCCAGCTTTACCGCTGCGTTGATGATCTGGTCGTTGAACACATTGTCCTGCTCCTCGTCGCGCAGCACATCGACGATGGCCAGGATATTGCGCGGCCGAGGGTTGAGCGCGTTGGTCACCAAATGCACAGGTACCGGACAATCGCGCAGTAACTGCCAGTCCAGCGGTGCGAAAAAGATCCGCTGCAAGGCTGATTCTTCCTGCGCATCCTTGATGATCAACGCCAGTGGCATCTCACTGACAAAGTGCATGATTTCTTCGTAAGGGTGTTGCACCCACACCACTTCGCTGGTGACCTGCACCCCGTGCTGGCTGATCAACCCCGCCTGCTCCGTGAGCCACTGCCTGTGGTTTTGCAAATAACCGTCACGGGCCCGGTTCATTTGTTCAGGGGCAAAAAGGCCGGCCACCGCCAAGGCCTGCAAGTAGTCAAATGCGACAATGTGCAAAGGCATTTGCATCGCCTTGGCCAACGCGCCGGCCCGCTCGAACGCGGGTGTACGGGTCAGGGTTGAGGGGGCAATTAACAGTAAACGCTGAGCCTGCGACATGGGACACCTCGGCACGTGGCCTTTTGGTTGCTGACACCTATAGAGTGAACGCACCCGACTCAGCCAACTTGATCTTCATCAGGTACCAGGTTGAATGTGATTCAAAGAAGCAAGATCCCGGCCCACATGGCCAGCGTCAGCAAGACCTGACCCGGGATAACGTAAGCGGCGAACCGTCGCCCGCCGCTGATCCACGCCACCAGGCATTTGCTCAGCGTGTTACTGCTGACTGCAATCAGTATAGGAATGGTGGTGGCGCTAAGTGGCAACTGACCGGACTTGGCCAATGTCGAAATTGATGCTGTCGAGGAATGGGCATCGGCGAGGCCGGACAGGGTCGCCGTGAGCATGACTCCGATTTCACCGAAGTGATTGAGCATCACCGACGACAGGAAAGTGATGCCGGTCATGGTCAATGAGACCACCAGCGCCAGCTTGAGATTGAACGCGCCGCCGACCTTGATCGGTTGCCCCACGTCATTCGCAGGCCGGGGAAACATCAAGCACAGTCCATACAGCGCTGTAGCAGCGGCGCCGCACAACAGCGGTCCCCAGATATGACGTAACAGACTGCTGTCGACCGCCCCCATGATCAGCCCGACTTGGGTGACAGTCGCCAGGTTGGAGAAGATCGCGGCGGCACTCAAGACCTTGATGTTCTCCGGCTCCCTGGCGGCGATATTCCCCATGGTGGCAATGGTCACGGTGCTGGAGGCAAATCCCGAAGCAATGGCACTGATTGCATACCCATACCGGGTGCCCAGGGTGCGCACAGCAATATGCCCCACCGCCCCCACTACCATGAGCAATACCGTGAGCGTGCAAATGGTGCGCAGGTTGATCGCGGCGTAGGCGCCGATAAAGCGGTCAGGGACCAGCGGCAGCACCACCAGCGCGGCAGTCGCCAGTACCAGGCCGTCGCGCACTTCCACATCAGTCAGTTGGTTACGGGCAAAGTAGTGCAGCTTCTGTCGATAGGTCAGCAGGCCCGCCATCACCACGGCGATGGCGATGGCCAGTTCGGGCGATGTACTGCACATCGCCCCCAGCAGCAAAACCGTGATCAATGCCACTTCACTGGTGACGCCCGGGTCATCGCTCAGGCTGCGCCAGTACGCCACGGTGACCAGCAACCCAAGGGTTATCGCCACGATCCCGACCAGCAGACCGGCGCCGACCTGCATCGCCACATAACCCAACAGCGCGGTGATCGCAAACGTGCGCAGTCCTGCACAGGCGCGGCCTTGTCCCTGCCCTTTGTGCCGCTCGCGCTCCAGCCCAATGAGCATACCGATCCCCAGTGCGGTTGCCGCGCCTGCCATGCCGAGGGTTTCATTCATGGTTTTGTCATCGATGCTGGCCTTGTCTTGCGACCCACTCGTGACTCCACGAGGTCGGCCGAACCGTTGCAACCATGTCGCTGGGCTATCGAGCTGCGTGGGCCGCTCGCCGGACAGGGGGCGGATCGACATTGATCGGCCAGGCATGCGGCGCGTCTATACGCGTCCGGAGTCGCCTGACGAATGCCTGCGCACCTTCCAGGGTTTTGAACTCCACTGCGACACCTTCCATGTGCACAACCCAGCATGCGGTTGCCTGCTCCTGCGTGATATCAATTAGCATTGACGACCTCCAGACCCCCTCTAACCCCATCTTCACGGCGTAATCGCGACCTTCATCACACCATCCTGCTGGTGAGCAAACAGCTCATAGGCCGCTTCAATGTCGTCGAGCTTGAAACGATGGGTTACCAGGGGTGACAGGTCCACACCGCCGCTGTTAACCACCGCCATCAGCCGGCGCATACGCTCTTTGCCGCCGGGGCACAGGGTCGTGACAATACTGTAGTCCCCGAGCCCGGCGGCGAAGGCATCCAGGGGTATGCGCAAGTCACTGGAATAAACGCCGAGACTGGATAACCGACCACCGGGGCGCAAGACCCGCAAAGCGGACTCGAACGTGCCTTGCGTGCCCAATGCCTCGATGGACACATCCACCCCACGCCCATCGGTCAAGGCCATGATTTGCTCGACGACATTACCGTCCTTGAAGTTGACCACATGGGTGGCCCCCAGGCGCCGCGCAACACTCATCCGCGCAGGCACGGCATCGACGCCAATGATGGTAGTCGCGCCCTTGAGACGCGCGCCGGCCACTGCACAGAGGCCGATTGGCCCGAGGGCGAACACCGCAACGGTATCGCCGATGCTGACCTCGGCGCGCTCTGCCCCGGAAAAACCGGTGGACATAATGTCCGGGCACATCAACACCTGCTCATCGCTGAGGCCGTCCGGAATCGGGCATAAATTGGCGGTGGCGTCTGGCACCAGCACGTACTCCGCCTGGCAACCGTCAATACTATTGCCGAACTTCCAGCCACCCGTGGCGCGAAAACCGTGGCGGGTGTCCGGGCCATCCTGCGAAGCACAGCCACAGAGGCAAGCGTAACTTTGCCCGCTGGGAGTGATGGCACCGGCAATGACCCGCTGCCCTTCGACAAAGCCGCGCACCTGCGAGCCCAACTGCTCAATGACCCCTACGGGCTCATGCCCCACCGTCAGCCCTTTGGCCACCGGATACTCACCGCGCAAGATGTGCACGTCGGTACCGCAGAGGGTCGTCGTGGTAATCCGGATCAAAGCATCCAGAGGCCCCACAGTGGGGATGGGTTTGTCTTCCAGGACGATCCGGTTCTTTTCAACGAAAACAGCCGCTTTCATGGTCGCCATGGTGATCCTCCGCCACTGTGGGTGCGCCAGGTTCGGCACGCCTATAAGACTGCGCCGAGGAAACACTGGAAAGATTGATAATGGTCAACAATTTCGTCGCTGACCGACCGCACGTCGGGTTGCCACCCGATTGCCCCCTGGGTTTGACAAAGATCAACCCGACCTCCCGCAGTCCGCCACACTCTAATTGCGAGGTTTCAGGTTCCAATGGCTGCGCGGCGATTGGGGCGGGCACCTGCGCATTTACCTACGGGAGAGATGTCATGTCTGATCAATCACGCTTCATGTTGGTCGTCCCACCCTTGATGGAGAACAGCCCCGCTTTTGATCGAGCCGCCGCCCTGGCCAAGGCTGCGGATGCGGCATTGCACATCGTGGCATTTGACTATCTCGAGGGGCTGGCAACGGCCGGGCTGGTCAACGAGCAAGCGCTGGAGCAAATGCGCATCGGCTATGTCGAACGCCATCGCCAATGGTTGGAAGACCAGGCCCGCCCGTTGCGCAGAATCGGGGTGCATGTCACCACTGAAGTGGTCTGGGTGAACGACCCCTTGCAGGAAATCCTCATCCACCTCAAAGAACAACCCATGGCGGTGTTGATCAAGGCGCTGGAGCATGAATCGCTGCTTTCACGCCTGATGTTTACGCCACTGGATGTCCACCTGTTGCGCGAATGCCCGGTACCCTTGCATTTCGTCAGCCATATGCACCACGCCCTGCCCCGCAAGATCATCGCTGCAGTAGACCCTTTTCATCGCGACGGGCAATACAAAGATTTCAACGACACCATTGTGCAAGAGGCCGCGAAACTAGCGAGCATCTGTCACGCAGAACTAGACGTCATTTATGCCCACGACCTTTCAGCTATCAGTGCCGATGAATTCGGTTTCGAAAATGGCGCAAGCTTCTTCTCCTCCAGCAAAGCCCGGACACTGTTTGATGCCCAGGCCGATGCCTTCCACGAACTGGCGGAGCGCAACGGTATTCCACCGGAGCGCCAGCACATGATCATGGGCAACCCCGCCAAGGTGCTTGCCAGCTACGCGAGTGCCTATGAGACCGATGTGATTGTGATGGGCCGAATAGGCCATCGGGCCATGGACCGATTAATCGGCAGCACTGTGGAACACCTGCTGTACAAGATGCCCTGCAGCGCTTGGGTGATTTCTCCGCAGGAGTTGCTTTGAAGGCAGGGTGGGATGTGGGGCTGGCGGGGCTGGGCGGGAGAGAAAAATGGGGGCCCCGCCCTAGCGCTCGGCCTGGACGTTCGGGAAGTGGAGATAAGCCCCTAATCTTAATGGCGTCAGGCAATCGCCATGCTACTCAACGTCTGTAGCCTTGAAGTCATCACTTGGAAATGATGCTCCAACATTCCAACAAAGTTCCGACGAAGGGTCAGTTTTCAATCAGCCCGACAGTCGAGGCAGGCTGCACCAGCCAGTTAACCCAATCGAGGTGACAAAGCGCAGAACGAATCCTGAGCCGGGGAGGATGTGCTTTGAAATGCCTTGCGCATGTCTTTCACTGGCCCGGCTATAGCCCAAACCGAGGGTGAAGTGCGAGAAAAGCTCAAACCCGGCTAAATATGGTGTCCCAGGGCCGGTTCGAACGGCCAACCTTCCCCTTAGGAGGGGGATGCTCTATCCAATTGAGCTACTGGGACTAATGACAGGCGCTGGGCCAGACGGCGTTGCGACGGACGGCGTGCATGTTAACGGTCAGGGTGGGTTTTGTCATGTCGTCCGTCAGCTTTTTAGGCGTAAGCCTTTATCCCACCCAATCGGCGATAAGCCGTTGCCCACGGGCCTGCCGAGCCCATCGTGCAAAATGCATTGGCGCGAAATGCCATCATTGCATATTGCAATGAGCCATACTTTTGAGATCAACTTAAGTTATTGTTTTAAAAGGATTTAAATCAAAATAATAGCTGGCATGATGACTGCACTCTATGTACTTATAAAACTGTCCTGCACGTGAACACGGGGAAAGACCCATGAACAGCACCCTTCTGCTTCTGAACGCCGTGGCCTTGGCCGTACTGGTGACATTCCACTTCCAGGCCGGCAACGACAGCGATTCAGCGCAGATCAGCCAAACGGGCAGCTACCACGCTCAACAACGGCCTCAACTGGCCCTGATGACAGGCGATGGACAATCATCGGTGCACCTGGCACAGGGTGCACAGGCCGCCAGCTCTTCTGAACACCTGATTTTCTAAGCGAGCCCATCATGACCAAGACAGTCTGGCTATTTCTGATCCTGGCCCTTGCCACCGGTATTCTGGGACTCAACCTTCCGTCGAATGACTGGCAAGCCCTTTGCCTGGGCGCCTGTGCCCTATTCACAGTCGCGCTGGTGATCGCCATGGTCGTCGGGCGTCGCTTCAAGTTCGACCCGATCCTGCGCTGACCCTGCCTGTGACGAGAGATTGATACCGTCTCAATCCTGCTCGCCTGACCGCCCTACCTTATGTCGCCCCGGCTCGCAAATCGGCCATTTGCCACTAGTCTTAAAATTAAGGGCAAAAGGCCACATTGCTATAGGATATGCGCCCGAAAACCCCATCGGAGCGAGAGCCTGCGGCCCGGTTCTTGCGCAGAAAAGTTTTCCAACCAGTCCGCAAATTTGAAAATGAGTACTGGCACAAAGCCTGTAGTAAGCTCAATATTTGTCACAGAATTGACGCCAAGGAACCGGCAAAACTGAGGCATGATGCGGCCTCTTTGCAATTCGGGTTGAACATTTGTCCGCAAGCCTTGTCCTAACACACATGTTGCGGCCAATTCCAAAAACCGCTCCCCTGAACTAACCGGTTAAATATATGCGCCCATTGAAACAGGCAATTTATTCCAGCCGTACGGCTGACAAGTTCGTCGTACGTCTGCCAGACGGAATGCGGGAACGCATTGCCGAGGTGGCTCGCAATCATCATCGCAGCATGAACTCTGAAATTATCGCGCGCATGGAGCAAAGCCTTATTCAGGAAGGCGCGTTGGGTGATGAGCCGAGCATGCGTATGGACAGCCCGGAGCTGTCACTGCACGAACGCGAGCTGCTACAGCGGTTTCGCCAACTGTCCCACCGCCAGCAAAATGCGCTTGTGTCGCTGATTGCTCATGACGTTGAGGCAGCCGCAGAAGCCGAATAATCGGCAACTGAAAGCTGAAGCCAGCCTTGCGCTGGCTTTTTTTTGCCCGGGATTTTTACTTTTGTGCAGGAGCCGGCGTGCCGGCTCCCAATAGGTTCAAAGCAGGAAGATCGTCGCCAGCCCCAGGAAGATGAAGAAGCCGCCACTGTCGGTCATGGCCGTGATCATCACACTGGCCCCCATCGCAGGATCGCGCCCGAGGCGCGCCAGGGTCATGGGGATCAATACCCCCATCAGTGCCGCCAGCAATAGGTTAAGGGTCATGGCCGCGGTCATGACCACGCCCAGGGACCAACTGCCATACAGCAGGTAGGCCACCACGCCGATCACGCCACCCCATACCAGACCATTGATCAGGCCCACAGCCAGCTCCTTGCGCATCAGGCGCGAGGTGTTGCCGGTGCTTACCTGATCCAGGGCCATCGCCCGCACGATCATGGTGATGGTCTGGTTACCCGAGTTACCCCCAATACCGGCGACAATCGGCATCAGTGCCGCCAACGCCACCAGCTTTTCGATAGAGCCCTCGAACAGACCAATCACCCGCGAGGCAATGAACGCAGTGACCAGGTTGACCGCCAGCCACGCCCAACGGTTGCTCAGTGAGCGCCAGACTGACGCAAAAATATCTTCCTCTTCACGCAGACCCGCCATGTTGAGGACTTCGTTTTCGCTTTCCTCACGGATCAGGTCGACCATCTCGTCGATGGTCAAACGGCCAATCAGCTTGCCGTTCTTGTCGACCACCGGGGCCGAAATCAAGTCATAACGCTCGAATGCCTGGGCGGCATCGTAGGCGTCTTCATCAGGATGAAAGCTCACCGGGTCGCTGGCCATGACCTCAGCCACTTGTTTGTCCGGGTCGTTGACCAGCAGGCGCTTGATCGGCAGCACGCCCTTGAGGATGCCGTCGTAGTCCACCACAAACAGCTTGTCGGTATGCCCTGGCAGCTCCTTGAGACGCCGCAGGTAACGCAAGACCACTTCCAGGCTGACATCCTCTCGGATGGTGACCATTTCGAAGTCCATCAATGCGCCGACCTGTTCCTCGTCATAGGACAACGCGGAGCGCACACGCTCACGCTGTTGACCGTCGAGGGTCTCCATCAGCTCATGGACAACATCACGGGGCAGTTCAGGGGCCAGGTCGGCCAGTTCGTCAGCGTCCATCTCCTTGGCGGCGGCCAGGAGCTCGTGATCGTCCATGTCGGCGATCAGGGTTTCACGAACCGAATCGGATACCTCGAGGAGGATGTCGCCATCGCGATCCGCCTTGACCAACTGCCAAAGCGTCAGACGGTCGTCCAGCGGCAGAGCTTCAAGGATGTAGGCAACGTCGGCAGAGTGCAGGTCATCGAGCTTGCGCTGCAACTCGACGAGATTCTGCCGATGGACCAGGTTCTCGACCCGGTCTTGATGAGGGCCTTCCTGGCGATGGGTCAGATCTTCGACCACACGCTGGCGCTGCAGCAGCTCAACGACTTGAGCCAGGCGATCCTGCAGGCTTTCTTGTGTTTTCTTTACTTCTACTTCGGTCATAGGCGAACTCCACTCCCAGCAGCGGGGCACGCCGGAAGGATCAATCAGTCAATTCATGATTGGTAAAACGGGGTACTGAGTAACTACTGGGTAAGTCCATGGAGGTATTCCACAAGCCCCGGCGGGGCTGACGGGCGCAATGATACACCGCCCGGCCGTTTTAAACGTTAAAAAACTGGAAAGAACAAGCGCTTGCGCAACAAAGCTGAGTGTTGGCCACACGTATGAAACTGCGACGACGCTGACAGAAAAGAAAACACATGGCCGAGAGAAAAACATGCAGGCCGCAGACGATTCCTACACAAGCACACCCCCACGGGAAAATAAAAACCCCAGACGGCAAAAAGCCCGCACTAGGCGGGCTTTTTGTTTGTATGGTGCACTCGACAGGATTCGAACCTGTGACCGCTCGGTTCGTAGCCGAGTACTCTATCCAGCTGAGCTACGAGTGCAGATTGTGGTTTTATACCAGATCACAACTGGTTGAAGCCAAGTTATCTGCATTGCTGCAACTAACTCTTAAATGGTGCACTCGACAGGATTCGAACCTGTGACCGCTCGGTTCGTAGCCGAGTACTCTATCCAGCTGAGCTACGAGTGCATTTGTTGCCGCGCATTATAGGCCGTTCAATCTCTATGTAAAGCTATTTTTTCGTTTAGTTTCAAGCACTTAGCGAAAAAACCAGATTGCAACGTACTAAGCAAATAATGGCGGAGAACGGGGGATTCGAACCCCCGACACCCTTTTGAGGTGTACTCCCTTAGCAGGGGAGCGCCTTCGGCCACTCGGCCAGCTCTCCGCAACACGGGGCGTATATTAACCAGCTTCATCCCCGTTTGCAAACATAAAAAACGATAAAAATTAATGGCTTGGTTCGTCGTCCTTCTCTTTCTTGATCCGCAGGTAGATTTCCTCACGGTGGACGGCCACCTCTTTGGGGGCATTAACCCCAATCCGCACTTGATTGCCTTTGACGCCGAGCACGGTCACGGTGATTTCGCCATCACCAATAATCAGGCTTTCTGCGCATCGACGAGTCAGAATCAGCATACCTTTCTCCTCACGCATTTCATTTCGGGAACAACAGTCTGCAAAAAAAGGCCCTGGGCCTATGACCAAACGGCCATGGACCTGCACGCCTTAGTATTGTCGAGCACGGGCAAAAGAACAGGCTTGCGCCCTCACCCGACAAAAAAGAAAGGCGCGGATCAACCGCGCCTTCCTGGCAACGCGTTACTCGCCCTGTCGGGCCGGCGCGTCTAGTTCGAAAGCGGTGTGCAGTGCACGCACAGCCAGTTCCAGGTACTTCTCTTCGATCACCACCGATACCTTGATCTCCGACGTGGAGATCATCTGGATATTGATGGTTTCCTTGGCCAGGGATTCGAACATGCGGCTGGCAACACCCGCATGGGAGCGCATGCCCACACCGACGATCGATACCTTGGCGATCTTGGTGTCGCCGACCACTTCACGAGCACCGATTTCCTTGGCAGTGTTCTGCAGGATACGTTCGGCCGCATCGTACTCGTTGCGGTGCACAGTGAAGGTGAAGTCGGTGGTGTTATCGTGCGCAACGTTCTGCACGATCATGTCGACTTCAATGTTCGCGCCGCTGATAGGCCCGAGAATCTTGAACGCCACGCCCGGGGTGTCTGGCACGCCACGGATGGTCAGCTTGGCTTCATCGCGATTAAAAGCGATGCCGGAAATGATCGGCTGTTCCATGGATTCCTCTTCATCAATAGTAATGAGGGTGCCCGGACCCTCTTTAAAGCTGTGCAATACGCGCAGCGGTACGTTGTACTTGCCGGCGAACTCCACCGCCCGGATCTGCAACACCTTGGACCCGAGGCTGGCCATTTCCAGCATCTCTTCGAAGGTGATCTTGTCCAGGCGCTGGGCCACGGACACGACGCGCGGGTCGGTGGTGTAGACGCCGTCCACATCGGTATAGATCTGGCATTCGTCAGCCTTCAAGGCTGCCGCCAGCGCCACACCGGTGGTGTCGGAACCGCCACGGCCCAGGGTCGTGATATTGCCGTGCTCGTCGACGCCCTGGAAACCGGCGACAACCACCACGCGACCGGCCTTCAGGTCACCACGAATCTTCTGGTCGTCGATCTGCAGGATGCGCGCCTTGGTATGCGCGCTGTCCGTCAGGATCCGTACCTGGGTGCCCGTGTAGGACACCGCCGGCACGCCACGCTTGTTCAGCGCCATGGCCAGCAGGGCAATGGTCACCTGCTCACCGGTGGACACGATCACATCCAGCTCACGCGCCAGCGGCGCCTGATCGCCACTGATTTGCTTGGCCAGGTCGATCAGGCGATTGGTCTCGCCGCTCATGGCCGACAGCACCACCACCAGGTCGTCGCCGGCATCGCGGAATTTCTTAACCTTGTCGGCGACCTGCTCGATTCTTTCGACAGAGCCGACCGAGGTGCCTCCAAATTTCTGTACGATCAAAGCCATTTCTAAGCCGCCTCAGCCCGTAAAGGAGCGCCCAATAAACAAATCTTCCAGCAGCTAAGCGAGCCCATGACTAGACCATGGGCTCATTAACAGCGCCTTAAATACCGGCCTCGACAAACGGCACGGTCAGGGCCAGGGCCGCGTCCAGGGCTCCGGCGTCTACACCACCGCCTTGTGCCATGTCCGGACGACCACCGCCCTTCCCGCCCACTGCCGCGGCGGCTTGCTTCATCAAATCACCGGCTTTGAGTTGGCCAGTCAGGTCTTTGGTTACACCGGCAACCAGTACGACCTTTTCCTCATGGACACTGCCGAGCAGGATCACTGCGCGGCCGAGCTTGTTCTTCAACTGATCGACCAAGGCCAACAGCGCCTTGCCATCTTGACCGTCCAGACGTGCAGTCAGAACCTTCACGCCCTTGATGTCCAGGGCCGAGGCCGACAAATCGTCGCCCGCGGCGCTGGCCGCCTTGGCCTGCAACTGCTCCAGCTGTTTTTCCAGCTGGCGGTTGCGCTCCAGTACGGCAGAGAGCTTGTCGATCAGGTTGTCACGGCTGCCCTTGACCAGGGTCGCCGCTTCCTTGAGTTGTTCTTCGGCCGCATTCAGGTAGGCCAGGGCCGCAGCACCGGTCACTGCCTCGATACGCCGTACACCGGAAGCCACACCGCCTTCGCTGGTGATTTTCAGCAGGCCGATGTCGCCGGTGCGCGCGGCGTGGATACCGCCACACAGCTCCACGGAGAAGCTGCCGCCCATGCTCAGCACGCGCACTTCGTCGCCGTACTTCTCGCCAAACAGCGCCATGGCGCCTTTTTTCTTGGCGGTTTCAATATCGGTTTCTTCAGTTTCTACCGGGGTGTTCTTGCGAATCTCGGCGTTGACGATATCTTCCAGTGCCTTCAATTGCTCAGGCTTGATCGCTTCAAAATGGCTGAAGTCGAAGCGCAGGCGCTGGCTGTCGACCAACGAACCCTTCTGCTGGACGTGCTCGCCCAATACCTGGCGCAGCGCGGCGTGCAGCAAGTGGGTGGCCGAATGGTTCAAGGCGGTTGCATGCCGCACCTCAGCATCAACCTGAGTTTCTACCGGAGCGCCGACCGTCAGGTTACCCAGCACCAACACACCGTGATGCAGGAAAGCACCGCCGGTCTTGGTGGTGTCGCGCACGTCGAAACGACCGGATGTCGAACGCAAGAAACCACAGTCACCGACCTGGCCGCCGGATTCGGCGTAGAACGGCGTCTGATCAAGCACCACGACCGCCTCTTCGCCTTCGCTCAAGACATCGACCGACTTGCCATCTTTATAGATAGCCACGATCTTGGCCGAGCCGACGGTAGCGTGATAGCCGGTGAACTCGGTCGCCACGTCAACCTTGACCAGGGTGTTGTAGTCCAGGCCAAAAGAGCTCGCGGAACGAGCGCGTACACGCTGGGCTTCCATCTCACGCTCGAAACCAACCTCATCGACCGTCAATTCACGCTCGCGGGCGATGTCGGCCGTCAGGTCCATCGGGAAGCCATAGGTGTCATACAGCTTGAACACCACATCACCCGGCACCACGGTACCTTTGAGCTCAGCCAGGTCCTGTTCCAGGATCTTCAGGCCGTGCTCCAGAGTCTTGGAGAACTGCTCTTCTTCAGCCTTGAGCACGCGCTCGATGTTGGCTTGCTGCTGCTTGAGTTCCGGGAAGGCTTCGCCCATCTCGGCCACCAGCGCGGCAACGATTTTGTAGAAGAAGCTACCCGTGGCGCCCAACTTGTTACCGTGGCGGCAGGCACGACGGATGATGCGGCGCAGCACATAGCCACGGCCTTCGTTGGAAGGCAGCACGCCGTCGGCAATCAGGAAACCGCAAGAACGGATATGGTCCGACACCACTTTGAGCGAAGACTGGTTGTCGTTGGCGCAGCCAATGGCCGCGGCCGACGCGCTCAGCAGGTTCTTGAACAGGTCGATTTCGTAGTTGGAGTGAACGTGCTGCATCACCGCGCTGATCCGCTCCAGGCCCATACCGGTATCGACCGACGGCGCAGGCAGCGGATGCAACACGCCATCGGCGGTGCGGTTGAACTGCATGAACACGTTGTTCCAGATCTCGATGTAACGGTCACCGTCTTCTTCCGGCGAGCCCGGCGGGCCACCCCAGATGTCGGCGCCATGATCGTAGAAAATCTCGGTGCACGGGCCGCACGGGCCGGTATCGCCCATGGTCCAGAAGTTGTCGGAGGCGTAAGGCGCGCCCTTGTTGTCGCCGATGCGAATCATGCGTTCGACCGGCACACCGATCTGCTGGGTCCAGATGTCGTAGGCTTCGTCATCGGTGGCGTAGACGGTAACCCAGAGTTTTTCCTTCGGCAGCTTCAGCACGCCAGTGAGGAAGGTCCAGGCGAAGTTGATCGCGTCTTGCTTGAAATAATCGCCAAAGCTGAAGTTGCCGAGCATTTCGAAAAAGGTGTGGTGACGGGCGGTGTAGCCAACATTCTCCAGGTCGCTGTTCTTGCCGCCGGCGCGCACGCACTTCTGGCTGCTGGTGGCGCGGGTGTAGGCGCGCTTTTCCTGGCCCAGGAAGCAGTCCTTGAACTGGTTCATCCCCGCGTTAGTGAACAGCAGGGTAGGGTCATTGCCTGGGATCAAGGAGCTGGAGGCGACACGGGTGTGACCTTGCTCTTCGAAGAAGCGAAGGAAGGCTTCACGGATTTCTGCGCTTTTCATTAGGTTCTTCCACGGAGGCTGCGGCCAAAGGCCAGTGCTAAACGTCATCAGACGGAGCGACGGCAAAGGGCCGCATTATATCGGCCCTTTGCCCGTGGTACAGCGTGTTTATACGATAGAAACAGTCAATTAGACGGTATACACGGTCATTTCCGGGAAAACTCGACAAATGTCGCCAGCACTTGCTCGATCTGCGCCCGGCTGACGTCCAGGTGCGTGACCATGCGCAGGCGCGGCGCGGCGCTCAACTTGATCCCACGGGCCTCGGCAAACGCCTTCAGGGCCTGGGCCTGCTCGCCGATCTGCACGTAGACCATATTGGTCTGCACCGGCTCCACGCTGTAGCCGGCCTTGCGCAGCTCGTCGCCCAGCCAGTGGGCATTGGCATGGTCGTCGGCCAGGCGCGCCACCTGATGGTCCAGGGCATACAGCCCGGCCGCCGCCAGCGAGCCGGCCTGGCGCATGCCGCCGCCGACCATCTTGCGCAAACGACGGGCCTTGGCGATCAACGCACTGGAGCCACACAGCACCGAGCCAACCGGCGCGCCAAGGCCCTTGGACAGGCACACCGAAACCGAATCGAAATGCTGGGTAATCTCCCGGGCATCCACGCCCAGCTTG
Source organism: Pseudomonas sp. FP818 (assembly GCF_030687335.1). Taxonomy (NCBI): domain Bacteria; kingdom Pseudomonadati; phylum Pseudomonadota; class Gammaproteobacteria; order Pseudomonadales; family Pseudomonadaceae; genus Pseudomonas; species Pseudomonas sp. FP818. The sequence goes on from NZ_CP117427.1 coordinate 4,351,008, forward strand.
ACGGCCGCGTTGTACAGGCGCGCGCCGTCCAGGTGCAGGGCCAGGCCGTGCTCACGGGTAAATGCGCGGGCAGCGGCCAGGTAGCTGATGGGCAAGACTTTGCCCTGCATGGTGTTTTCCAGGGCCAACAGCCGGGTGCGGGCGAAGTGGAAGTCGTCCGGCTTGATCGCTTCTGCGACCTGGGCCAGGTCCAGCGAACCGTCGGCCTGGACTTCCAGGGGCTGCGGCTGGATCGAACCCAGCACCGCCGCGCCGCCGCCTTCGTATTTGTAGGTGTGGGCCTGCTGGCCGACGATGTATTCCTCGCCCCGCTCGCAGTGGGCCATCAGCGCCAACAGGTTGCTCATGGTGCCGGTAGGCACGAACAGCGCCGCAGCGAAGCCCAGGCGCTTGGCCAGTTCGGCTTCCAGCAGGTTGACGCAGGGGTCTTCACCGTAGACATCATCGCCGCTGGGGGCGTCGGCCATGGCAGCTCGCATGCCAGGGGTGGGTTGGGTCACGGTGTCACTACGAAGATCAATAACCGACATCAAATCTGCCTCTGCGAGTGGGGAATTCCCTGTTGTAACCGATTACTGCGGGCATCACCGGCAAATATCAAGCCGGCTCCTGAATGGAGCTGCCAGCAAACCTGTCGATAGTCGATATTAACAAGCACCCTATGCAGTTTTTCGAAATGTATGGTAAAAACTCTCCGCCGCCAGGGTTCTGGCGGCAACGTTCTCAGGGCGGGGTGTAATTCCCCACCGGCGGTAATTGCGCGCAATGCGCATAGCCCGCGAGCGCTTGGCGCCTCGAACTGCTCACGCAGGACGGCGGCAAGGTCAGCAGACCCGGTGTGATCCCGGGGCCGACGGTCATAGTCCGGATGAAGAGAGAACGGGATTGGCGCCTAAGGGCCGAACGCTGATGGCATGCCTGCATGCTCCAGCCGCTCGCACCCTTAAATCCCATTCGATTCATAACGCCCTGTTTTTTTCATAAACAGGAGTCAGAACATGCAACCCACCGCAATCGACAGCAAGAGCAAAAACCACCACGGTGAGCGCGTCGCGTTTATCCAGGCTTGCTGGCACAAAGATATTGTTGATCAAAGCCGTAAAGGCTTCCTCGCCGAAATGCTCGTCCAGGGCTACCAGGAGTCGGATATCGACTTCTTTGAAGTCGGCGGCGCCTTTGAAATGCCCCTGCACGCCAAGCTGCTGGCCAAGTCCGGCCGTTACGCCGGCATCGTCGCTGCCGCCCTGGTGGTGGACGGCGGGATCTATCGCCATGAGTTCGTCGCGCAATCGGTGGTCAGCGGCCTGATGCAGGTGCAGTTGGAAACCGAAGTGCCGGTGTTCTCGGTGTCCCTCACGCCGCATCATTTCCACGCGGGCAGCGAGCACCACAACTTCTTCTTTGAGCACTTTGTGCACAAGGGCAAGGAAGCCGCGCAGACCTGCGCCGACACCCTGCACAAGATCCGCGCGATCCGTCGCAATGAGCCGCGTGCTGTAGCGGTTTAAGCGACACTGCAAAGCAAATGTGGGAGCGGGCTTGCTCGCGAAGGCGGAGTGTCAGTCAATACCTGTATGACTGATCCACCGCTTTCGCGAGCAAGCCCGCTCCCACATTCGACCGAGTCAGTCTCGGGGTTCAGGCCAGGCCAACATCTGTGGTCGGCACAATCAATATCCCCGCCCGCAAGCCATTCTTGACCTTCGGATTGGGGAAGATGATGCGCGCACCCTCCTCCTCGATCACCCAGCGGGTCTTGGCGATGTCTTCGGCCAGCAGATAGCCCTTCTCCAGCTCTGAAAAGTTCTCCACGTCCGCCGGCAAATGCAGGGTGAAGGCGTCGCTGTGCTTGATAACTTCCCGCGCCACGCTGAACAACTTCAGGCCGTCCAGGCCCTCGGTGGCCGGCTCGTTACCTTCGATGATCTGCTTGAGACGGGTTTCCAGGCGCGACACATCCACCCCCTGGTTCTGCCCAAATGGCCGGGCCTTGCCCAGCTCCAGGGTGAACGACTCGGCGCCCAGTTGCTCGTAGGTAAACGCGGTGAAGGTGATGGAGGTCTTGTTCTGCAACAGCACCGCCTCCATGCCAGCCGCACGTAAACGGGCCAGTTCGGCGCGTGAGTGCTGACGGCCTTCTTTGAAGGGGTACAGGGCGAACTGTTCGATCTTCGAGCCACGGATGGCCGTGTGCAGGTCGTAGTGCAAGCGGCTACGGCCGGGCACGCTGAAGAAGGTGCGGGCCAACTGCTCGAGCTCGGCGGCACGCATGGCTTCAGGGCCTATGCTTTGTTCGTGACGGCCGTTGAACAGCCGGTTGACGTCCTGCTCGAGATAACGCTCGCCGCGGCGTATGGCCTCGGGGTTGCCGAACAGGAACAGAATACGGGTGCGAGGCTTGATCTCCCCACGGGCAATGCCATGCAACAAGCGGTCGGCCAATTCGATCGGCGCGGTTTCGTTGCCATGGATACCGGACGACAGCAGCACATCGGCGCCGTTGTCCCGGGCTTCGGGAGGCCGCACTTCAAGGGCGCCCTCACTGAGCCAGCGCATCTGCACGCCGTCGACAGTCAGTTGAATTTTTTGCGCCGGTTCACGACCGGCGAGGGTCAGTTCAAGCAGTTTGCCGAGGGCGAGCATAGAGCAGCTTCCTTAGTGGTTGCAGCCTGGGCCGTGGACGTGATCGTCGTCATCACCTTCAACGTCGGCCGGTTCCATTTCCAGTTGCAGGCTCATCAGGTTGGTCGCCAGGGGGCGCATCAGCAGGTTGGCGTATTCGGCATCACCCTCTTCCACGTCCACGCCGATCAGCAGTTGGCCACGGCCGTCGTGCTGGATCCAGATTTCCTTGCCCTGCCACACCACGGCGAGGCGGGTGCAGGAGGTTTCCAGCTGGGTGCCGTCGGTGTCTTCAAGGATCAGCTTCAGGGTATCGGTGGTCATAAATAAGTCTCAGCCGTGGGGCTTTAATTGATCTGGAAAGGATAAACCGAGCCCAGTTTAAGGATTTGCGTCAGTTCATCCAATGCCGTGCGACATTCGAGCAGCAACTGCGGGTCAGCCAGGTCGGTTTCGCGCAGGCTGTCGCGGTAGTGCTTGCCGACCCATTGGGTCAACGTTTCATACAGCGGTGCCGTCATGATAACCCCTGGGTTGACCGCCGCCAGTTCAGCCTCCTTCAGCGCCACGCGCAAACGCAGGCAGGCCGGGCCGCCGCCGTTCTGCATGCTCTGCTTGAGGTCGAAGACTTTCACTTCGCCGATCGGCCCACCGGAACGGGTCAGGCTTTGCAGGTAGTGCCAGACGCGCTCGTTGTTGTGGCACTCTTCGGGCACGATCAACAGCATCGAACCGTCGGCGCGGCTCAGCAACTGGCTGTTGAACAGGTAAGAGCGCACGGCGTCTTCGACGCTGACCAGGGCGCGGGGCACGCAGATCGCCTGGAAGTTGCCGCCAACCTTGCCCAGCTTGGCCTGCAGCTCAGCCAGCATTTGCTCGGTATTGAGGAACGCATCCTCGTGATAGAACAACACTTCGCCGTTGCCCACCGCGATCACATCATTGTGGAACACACCGGCATCAATCACGGCCGGGTTCTGCTGGCCGTAGACCACACCGTCATCCTGCAGGCCATGCAAGCGCGCAACCGCCTGGGACGCTTCGAGGGTCTGGCGCGCCGGGTACTTTTGCGGCGCCGGGTAACGGGTGTCGAACGCACTGCGCCCAAACACAAAAAACTCCACGCCCGCCTCGCCATATTCGCGGCAGAAACGCGTGTGGTTAGCCGCGCCTTCGTCACCGAACTGCGCCACGGCCGGCAACGCGGCGTGGTGGGCGAAGTGCTTCTGGTCAGCAAACATGGCCCCCAGCACGCGGCTGGTGGTCGGGTGTTCGATGCTGCGGTGGTATTTGCAGTTGAGGTTGGCGGCGGTGAAATGCACGCGGCCGTCGGCCGTGTCGGCACTCGGGCTGACCGTGGCGGCGTTGGCCACCCACATGCTCGATGCGGAACAACTGGCCACCAGTAACGGCATGGCTTGCTTGGCCGCCTGCTGGATCACCTGGGCGTCGCTACCGGCAAAGCCAAGGCGGCGCAATGCGCCCACATCCGGGCGTTCCTGGGGGGCGAGCACGCCTTGCACAAAGCCCATGTCCATCAGGGCTTTCATTTTCGCCAGGCCCTGCAACGCCGCTTCCTTGGGGTTGGAAGATTGCTGGCTGTTGCTCTGGGACGCGACGTTGCCGTAGGACAAACCGCCGTAGTTATGGGTCGGCCCCACGAGACCGTCAAAATTGACTTCACAGGATTTCATCGGCGAGGCTCCACGAACATCTGTTTTTATAGGCATCAAAGGTCTTCAACACACCACAAATCTGTCTCTGCAAACCCGATCAACTGTAGGAGCTGGCTCCCACACAAGCCAGCTGCCACATTTAGATCAGCGTCACACCCGGAGTCAGCGCGGCCGGCAAGACCAGGCTCGGGGTTTCCAGGGACGCCACCGGGTACGCGCAATAATCCGCCGCGTAATACGCACTGGCGCGATGATTGCCCGATGCCCCTACCCCGCCAAAGGGCGCGGTGCTGGCGGCGCCGGTCAGTTGCTTGTTCCAGTTGACGATACCGGCCCGGCTCTCCAGCCAGAACTGCTGGTAACGCGCCTCGGAGTCCGACAACAGACCAGCGGCAAGGCCGTACTGGGTGTTGTTGGCTTCACTGATCGCCGCTTCGAAATCCGCGTAACGAATCACTTGCAGCAACGGGCCGAACAGCTCTTCGTCCTCGCGCTCGGTCACGGCCGTGACGTCGATGATGCCTGGCGTCAGCAAGGCTGCCTGCGCCTGGGGCTGAGTCATTTCCAGCAGCGCCACGGCGCCGTTGGCCAGCATCAACTCCTGGGCCTCCATCAAGGCCTTGGCCGCCGCCAGGGAGATCACCGAGCCCATGAACGGCGGCGGTTGCTGGTCGTAGGCACCGACGGCAATGGTCGCGCTGACCGCCACCAGGCGCGCCAGCAGTGCATCACCCCAGGCGCCTTCCGGTACCAGCAGGCGCCGGGCGCAGGTGCAGCGCTGGCCGGCGGAAATAAAGGCCGACTGGATGATGGTATAGACCGCAGCGTCCACATCGGCCACCTGGTCCACCACCAGCGGGTTGTTGCCGCCCATTTCCAGCGCGAGGATCTTGTCCGGGCGCCCGGCGAATTGCTGGTGCAGGTGGTTGCCGGTGCGGCTGGAGCCAGTGAAGAACAGCCCGTCGATACCTGGATTTGAGGCCAGGGCAATCCCGGTCTCGCGCGCGCCTTGCAGCAGGTTCAACACGCCCGCTGGCAGGCCGGCTTCGACCCAGCACTGTACCGTCAGCTCGGCCACTTTAGGGGTCAGCTCGCTCGGTTTGAACAACACGGTATTACCCGCGAGCAAGGCCGGGACGATATGCCCATTGGGCAAGTGGCCTGGGAAGTTGTAAGGGCCGAACACGGCGACCACACCGTGAGGCTTGTGGCGCAATACAGCGGTGGCGTCGCCCAGAGGGCCGCTCTTCTCGCCGGTACGTTCGCGGTAGCTTTGCACCGAGATCGCGATTTTATTGGCCATGCTGGTGACTTCGGTGGCCGATTCCCACAGAGGCTTGCCGGTTTCCTCACCAATGCAGCGGGCGATTTCATCGGCGCGGCTTTTCAGGGTGGCGGCAAAGGTTTCCAGCACACTGATGCGCTCTTGCAGCGGGCGCTTGGCCCAGGCCGGGAACGCTTGGCGCGCGGCCTGCACCGCGGATTCGACCTGCTCGACGCTGGCGCCATTGCCGGCCCAGACCACTTGCTGGGTCACCGGGTTCAGCGACTCAAAGCGTTCACCCTGGCCAGCCAGCCAGCTCCCTGCGATATACAACGCATTCATTATTTCGACTCCCGGGCAGCAGACAACGGTACCGCACGCACTTGATCACCAGCCACCAGTTGCAGGCGCTTGGCGGTCAGCGGATCGACCACCAGCGTGCCGGCAGCCAGGCGCGCCGGTGCGGCGGTGATGCGGCACTCTTCACGTTTACGGTTATGCATCAGGAACGGCGTGGCGTCGTCCCCCGGCGTGCCAATGGCCAGTACCAGCGCCTGGCTGTCGCGCACCGCGCGGATCTTGCTGGTCTCACACTCCACCGCCGGACCTGCGTCGAAGATATCGACATAGCCCTGGTAGCTGAAGCCTTCGCTCTTGAGCATGCTCAAGGCCGGCTCGGTGTCGGGATGGACCTTGCCGATCACGTTGCGGGCGTCCTCGGACAAAAAGCAGGTGTACAGCGGGAACTTGGGCATCAGTTCGGCGATAAACGCCTTGTTGCCCACGCCGGTGAGGTAGTCGGCCTGGCTGAACTCCATCTTGAAGAAGTGCCGGCCCAGGCTTTCCCAGAACGGCGAACGCCCGGCGTCATTGGACACCCCGCGCATCTCGGCGATGATCTTGTTGCCAAACAGCTGCGGGAACTCGGCGATAAACAGCATCCGCGCCTTGGCCAGCATGCGACCGTTGAGGCCGTTGCGGTAATCGGCATGCAGGAACAGCGAGCACAGCTCGGAGTTGCCCGTCAGGTCGTTGGCCAGGAACAGCGTAGGAATCTCGCGGTAGATGTTCAGCTCCTGGGAGGCGCTGACCGTCAGGCCGACCCGGAAGTTGTACCACGGCTCGCGCAGGCCGACGGCGCCGGCAATCGCGGAAATCCCCACCACGCGGCCTTCGTCGTTTTCCAGCACAAACAGGTAGTCGGCATCCCCGCGCCCGGCTTCGCCGCGAAAGGTTTTTTCAGCCCAACCCACCCGGTGGGTCAGGCGCTCTTCGTTGGCCGGCAAGGTGGTGAGACCGGTGCCAGTGCTGCGCGCCAATTCAATCAGGGCCGGTAAATCGCTGCTGCGTACGGGACGAACGATCATGCTATCTCCTCAAACGGGCCGCTGGCTGCAGCCACCCGCGAAACTCTGCTTTTAAACCGCGACCAGACGCACGCTGGCGCCTTCGCCGACGCCCAGGGCTTCGGCCGCTTCCAGGTCCAAGGTCACGGGCTTGCCCGGCGCGTAGTCCAGTTCGAGCATGACCGCGCGGTAATCCTGCAACTGCGCGTTGCTCACCAGGTACTGGCGGCCGACGCCCTTGACCATCTCGCCGATCTTCACCGGCACCACGCGGCTCTGGGCGATCGAACGAATGCCTGAGACCCGTGCATGCAGGGTCGGGCCACCGTCGAAGATGTCGATGTAATGGTCGGTTTCAAAGCCTTCGCGCATCAGGATGTCGAAGGTGATCTGCGCACGCGGGTGTACCTGGCCCATGGCTTCCTGGGCTTCGTCGGGCAACAGCGGCACGTAGATTGGGTAGTGCGGCATCAGTTCGGCAAGGAAGGTGCGGCTCTTCAACCCGCACAGGCGCTCGGCGGCAGCATAGTTGAGGTCGAAGAAGTTGCGGCCGATGGCGTCCCAGAACGGCGAGTCACCGTTCTCATCGCTGTAGCCGACAATCTCGGTCACCACCGAATCGGCAAACCGCTCCGGGTGGCTGGCGACAAACAACAGGCGGCCACGGGAGTTGAGTTCCGACCAGGCCGACCCCACCAGCTCCGGCACCACATAGAAGCTGGTCAGCAAGCTGTTGCCGGTCAGGTCGTGGCACTGGGACAGGACGTGAATTTTGTTGTGGATCTTCAGTTCACGGGAGGCGTGGACGAAGGTCTCGTTGCGAAAGCTGTAGAACGGCTCGGAATAACCGGCCGAGGCGACGATGGCCGAACAGCCCACCAGCTTGCCGGCAACGGTGTCTTCGAGAACAAAGAAATAGCTTTCTTCGCCGTTGAAACTCACTTCGGCGGCGAAGGACGCTTCGCTGGCGGCGATTTTGTCGCTCAGGCGTTCAACGTCATCCGGCAGGGAGGTGACACCAATCGGGCTGTCCGCAGCCAGACGCTGTACCTCGCCCAGATCAGCCATTTGCGCGGGGCGCATCACCAGCATGGTGTCACTCCTTAACTCGAAAACTTCATAAAAAAATGCCGGACACCGAACCTGGAATCACCCAGGTTCCAATGTGGCAGCGGGCTTGCCCGCGATTGCGGTGGGCCAGTCACAACAACGTCGACTGACAGATCGCTATCGCGGGCAAGCCCGCTCCCACATTTGATCCGGTTCGTTAGATAAATGTGTATCTATCAGGCTTGCGTCAGTGTTTTTACAGCACGCTCAAAACGATCCAGCCCTTCAGTGATATCCGCATCTTCCACCACCAGGCTCGGCGCAAAGCGCACCACGTCCGGGCCGGCTTGCAGGATCATCAGGTTCTCTTTCTCGGCCGCGTTGAACACGTCCTTGGCCTTGCCTTTGAAGGCGTCGCTCAATACGCAACCGAGCAGCAGGCCCATGCCACGCACCTGGGTGAAGATCCCGTATTTCTGGCCGATCTGCTCCAGGCGGGCCTTGAACAGGTCGTGCTTGGCATTCACGCCGGCCAGCACCTCAGGGGTGTTGATCACGTCGATCACCGCTTCCGCCACCGCGCATGCCAGCGGGTTGCCGCCGTAGGTGGTGCCGTGGGTGCCGACCACCAGGTGCTTGGCCAGGTCTTCACGGGTCAGCATCGCGGCAATCGGGAAACCACCGCCCAGGCTCTTGGCGCTGGTAAGGATGTCAGGCACAACGCCGTAGTGCTGGTAGGCAAACAGATGGCCGCTGCGGCCCATACCGGTCTGCACTTCGTCGAACACCAGCAGTGCATTGTTGGCGTCACACAGGTCGCGGGCACCTTGCAGGTACGCAAGTTCGGCCGGCAGCACGCCGCCTTCGCCCTGGATCGGCTCCAGCACCACGGCGCAGGTCTTGTCCGACACCGCAGCTTTCAGCGCGTCCAGGTCGTTATAAGGAACGTGGGTGATGCCGGTGATTTTAGGACCGAAACCATCGGAGTACTTCGACTGGCCACCGACGTTGACGGTAAACAGGGTGCGGCCGTGGAAGCTGTTCAGTGCGGCGATGATCTCGTATTTCTCGCTGCCGAAACGGTCGAACGCCACGCGACGGGCCAGCTTGAAGGCGGCCTCGTTGGCTTCGGCGCCGGAGTTGCAGAAGAACACGCGCTCGGCAAAGGTGGCGTCGATCAGTTTATGGGCCAGGCGCAGGGCCGGCTCATTGGTGAACACGTTGGAGACGTGCCACAGCTTGTTGGCCTGTTCAGTCAGTGCACCGACCAGCGCCGGGTGGGCATGGCCCAGCACGTTCACTGCGATGCCGCCGGCAAAGTCGATCAGCTCGCGACCCGACTGGTCCCACACACGGGAACCTTCGCCACGCACAGGGATAAAGGCGGCAGGGGCATAGTTGGGCACCATGACCTGGTCGAAATCGGCACGTTGCACCGGGGCTTGCTCAACGGACATCGGAGTCTCCTGAAGAGGAACGCCTGCCTGAAACTGGCGGGCGATGCAGGGATTGTAAGGACAGTTTTCAGCGCGGCCTTGCCGCCAAGCGACAACTTCTTATAGCGCCAACCCCCGTTTTACGCGGGTTTACGCCAATGCGACAAATAGCTTCGCAATGGCGCAGTTTAAACAGAAGACAGGCGGTTGCGGCAGTGCCGTGGGAATTTTGCTCAGTTGCATGCGCCGGACAAGACGCTGCTCAGCCGCGCTCGGACGGCACCGACGACAACTCGAACGGGCTGCTGCTGCGACGCTGGTTGCGGTCTTCACGCGGGGTGGCGCCGAAGAAGTTGCGGTAGGCGCTGGAGAAGTGCGGCCCCGAGGAGAAGCCGCAGGACAGGCCGATCTGGATGATCGACTTGCTGGTTTGCATCAACATCTGGCGCGCCTTGTTCAGGCGCAGTTCCAGGTAGTACTGGCTGGGAACGCGGTTGAGGTATTGCTTGAAGATCCGTTCCAGTTGTCGTCGCGACACGCACACATGCTGGGCGATTTCGTCGGTGGTCAGCGGCTCTTCGATATTGGCCTCCATCAGCAACACCGCCTGGGTCAGCTTCGGATGGCTGGAGCCCAGGCGGTTTTGCAGAGGGATGCGCTGGCGCTCGCCACCTTCACGGATGCGCTCCACCACCAGTTCTTCGGAGACCGCGCCCGCCAGTTCGGCGCCGTGGTCACGGGCCAGCACTGCCAGCATCAGGTCGAGGACCGACATGCCGCCACAAGCGCTCAGGCGATCGCGGTCCCAATCGAACAAATGGCTGGTGGCAATGACCTTGGGAAAACGCTCGGCAAAGTCGTCCTGCCAGCGCCAGTGCACGGCAGCACGATAGCCATCGAGCAACCCCAGTTGCGCCAGGGGATACACCCCTGCCGACAAGCCACCGATCACGCAGCCGGCGCGTACCAGCTGCTTGAGCGCAGAGCCCAGTTGCGAGGCGATCACCGTCGGCGGCTCATCGGCCAGCAGGAACAGCTTCTGGAAACCTTCCAGCTTGCCGGCCCAGGGTTCGCCGGGCAATTTCCACTCACCCTCGACCGGCGGCTCGGCCTGCAGGAATGACACCTCGTAGACCACATCCGGATGCACCCGCTGGGCAACGCGCAAGGCCTCCTCAGCCAGCGCAAGCGTCAGGGCTTTAGTGCTGGGCCAAATCAGGAAACCGATGCGATGGGCTGTCATGGAATGCTATCCGAAACGAAAAACGGGAGTAGAGGCATGGGCCAATGCTAGCCCGTAAGTAAACACAAAACTCAACACAAACAGAGATCTGATGTAGGGGCTGGCTTGCCTGCGACAGCGGCGGGCCAGTCACCTCGCCATCGCAGGCAAGCCCGCCCCCACAGGGAATCGAGGCCAACCTCAAGGCTGCGAAGCATGCACTATTTCAGTGCATAAACGCAGCCCTGTTTACTTCAAGCTACCGGACAAGAACTGCTGCAACCGCTCGGACTGCGGGTTGACCAGCACTTCACGCGGGTTGCCGCGCTCTTCGACAATGCCTTTGTGCAGGAACACCAACTGGTTCGACACTTCACGGGCAAAGCCCATTTCGTGAGTCACCACCACCATGGTCCGGCCTTCCAGGGCCAGGTCCTGCATGACTTTCAAGACTTCGCCGACCAGCTCCGGGTCGAGGGCCGAAGTCGGCTCGTCAAACAGCATCACCTCAGGCTCCATCGCCAGCGCCCGGGCAATTGCCACGCGCTGCTGCTCGCCACCGGACATATGGCCGGGGAAGGCGTCCTTGCGGTGGGCCACGCCCACTTTGGCCAGGTAGTGCTCGGCCTTTTCGCGGGCGTCTTTTTTCGACATGCCCAGCACGTGTACCGGGGCTTCCATGACGTTTTCCAGGGCGGTCATGTGCGACCACAGGTTGAAATGCTGGAACACCATGGACAGGCGCGAACGCATGCGCTGCAACTGCTTGGGGTCGGCGGCCTTCATCGCGCCGTCCTTGTTGGCCACCAGCTTCAGCTCTTCGTTATTGAGCAGGATCTTGCCGGCGTGAGGCTGCTCCAGCAGGTTGATGCAGCGCAAAAAGGTACTTTTGCCCGAGCCACTGGACCCGATGATGCTGATCACATCACCGGCCGCGGCGGCCAAGGACACGCCTTTGAGCACTTCATGACTGCCATAGCGTTTATGCAGGTCTTGGACTTCAAGTTTGTACATGCGGTCGGTTCTCACAAAAACAGTTGGTCAGTCGTTGAGCAAGCGCCCGTGACGCAGCGCTTCGCGCCCCGCCACCTTGGCCAGCCAGAAACCCGCTTGGGCATAACGTAGCCGTTCAACGGCAAACAACACCCCCGACGTACCGGCACAGACAATGCTGACGCGGTCGGCCAAAGGATCAATCACTTCAAAAATCGGTTCGCCGGTTTCCACCCAGTCACCGGCTTTACGCAGGTAACTGATCACCCCGGCGTGGGGTGCGAACAGCAATTCGGTGCCTTCAAAGGGCACCCCTTCACACGGCTCATGTTGCGGCGCCGGCCACTCACCCTTGATCAGGCCCTGCTCGGCGAGGAACGCGAGGATGCCTTCGGCGTGAAAAATCGCCTCATCCCGACCGGTGTCGGCCTGACCGCCCAGCTCCAGGGTGGTTGCCAGGCAAGCCAGGGGGATCTGCGCCTCGGGGAACGCCCGCGACAAACGCAGCCACGGCAACGAGCAGGCTTCATCAAACGAGCTGCCGCCGGAGTCTTCCGCCAACAGGCCGACCTTCACATTCAAATGCGCCGACAACGAACGCCACTGCGGCCAGTGCTGGGGCAGCGCGTACATGTGCAGCGCAGCTTCGGCATCGCAGTGCAGGTCGAGGACCACATCGGCGGTGCAGGCATGGCTCAGCAAGACCCGCTGCATGCCTTGCAACTGGCTGCTCGGCTCGGGCAATGCATTGAGCGCATCGCTCATCGCCTGGCGGATCATGCGCACGTTGGCGTGAGGATCGTCGCCCAGCCGGCCTTCCAGCAGGGCCGCCACCGGCGCGCTCAACTCGACGAAATCACGGTTGAAGTTCTTGCCGCTGCCAATCTCGAAACGCCCCTGGTGGCTGCCTTGCAGCAACTGCCCGAGGCCCATCGGGTTGGCCACCGGCACCAGTTCGATCACCCCGTTGAGCGCACCCTGCTGCTCCAGCTCAAGCAGGCGCTTTTTCAGCTCCCAGGCCGCGCGCATCCCCGGCAACTCATCGGCGTGCAGGCTGGCCTGCAGATACGCCTTGCGCTCGCCGTGGCCGAAGCGGAACACCGTCAGTTGGCGCTCGCAGCCCAGGTGCCCCCAGGGCAATACGTGGTCGATGCGTTCCATATCAGTGCTTCCGTGGAGCCAGGTAGCTCAACCAGCGACGCTCGGCCAGCTTGAACAGGCGCACCAGGATGAACGTCAGGCACAGGTAGAACAGGCCCGCGGTGATATAGGCTTCGAACGGCAGGTAATACTGGGCGTTCACCGTGCGCGCGGCACCGGTGATGTCGATCAGGGTAACGATGGAGGCCAGGCTGGTGGTCTGCAACATCATGATCACTTCATTGCTGTACTGCGGCAGCGCCCGGCGCAGGGCCGAGGGCAGCAGGATGCGGCGGTACAGCTTGTAGCGCGACATGCCCATGGCCTTGGCGGCTTCGATCTCGCCATGGGGCGTGGCCTTGAGGCTGCCGGCGATGATTTCTGCGGTGTAGGCACTGGTGTTGATGGCAAAGGCCAGGCAGGCGCAGAAGGTTGCGCTGGACAGCCACGGCCAGAGGATGCTCTCGCGTACTGCTTCGAACTGGGCCAGGCCGTAGTAGATCAGGAACAGCTGCACCAGCATCGGCGTGCCACGGATCACATAGGTGTAGAGCCAGGCCGTGCCATTGACCAGCGGCTGCTTGGACACCCGCATCAGGCCCAGGGGCACGGCGGCGAGCAGGCCGAAGAACAGCGAGATCAGCAGCAGTTTGAGGGTGGTCAGCAAGCCGCCAAGGTACAGCGGCATGGCCTCCCAGATGACGTTGTAGTCGAAGATCATAGATCAGCCGCCTTTACGCCTACCGAGTAGCGCTTCTCAAGGTAACGCAGGGCCAGCAACGAGACGCTGGTGATCACCAGGTACATCGCCGCCACCGCGAGGAAGAAGGTAAAAGGTTCGCGGGTGGCATCCGCCGCCTGCTTGGCCTTGAACATCATGTCTTGCAGGCCCACCACCGAAATCAGCGCAGTGGCCTTGGTCAATACCAGCCAGTTGTTGGTAAAGCCGGGGATTGCCAGCCGGATCATCTGCGGCACCATCACCCGGAAAAACACCTGGAACGGGCTCATGCCATAGGCCATGCCCGCCTCGGCCTGCCCCTTGGGGATGGCCATGAAGGCGCCACGGAAGGTTTCCGAGAGGTAGGCGCCAAAGATGAAACCCAGGGTGCCGATACCGGCGGCCAAGGGGTTCAAGTCAATATAGTCGTCGTAGCCCAGTAGCGGCGCGACGCGGTTGAGCAGGTCCTGACCACCGTAGAAAATCAGCAGGATCAGCACCAGGTCGGGGATCCCGCGGATCACCGTGGAATACAGGTCGCCCAGCCACGCCAGCCAGCGGACCGGCGACAGGCGCAATGCAACCCCGATCAGACCCAGAACAATGGCCAAGGCCATGGACGACAAGGCGAGCTGAAGCGTCAACCATGCGCCATCGAGGATAACGGCCCCGTAGCCTTTCAACATGATTCAGGTCCTCGAAAAGGCGGATGAAAAAATGGCGCAAACTTCAGAGACCCTGGTGCTTGCGCCATTCTGGACAGACAACTGCGAAGGTTTACTTGGCGTCAGCGCCGTAAATATCGAAGTTGAAATACTTTTTCTCGATTTCTTTGTACTTGCCATTGGCGCGGATCGCAGCGATGGCTGCATTGATGCGCTCCAGGTTGGCCTTGTCGCCTTTACGCACTGCGATACCGATGCCGTCGCCGAAGTACTTGGCGTCGGTGAACGCAGGACCTACGAACGCGTAGCCTTTGCCCGGGTCGGTCTTCAGGAAACCGTCTTCGAGCAGGGTCGCGTCAGCCACGGTGCCATCAAGGCGACCGGCAGCCACGTCCAGGTAGATTTCGTTCTGGGTGCTGTAAGGAACGATGGTCGCACCTTTAGGCGCCAGGACTTCCTTGGCGAAACGGTCGTGGATCGAACCGCGCTGTACGCCGATCTTCTTGTCCTTGAGCTCAACCAGGCTGTCGCTGACGGCAACGCCGTCCTTCATCACCAGGCGCGCCGGGGTCAGGTAGTAGCGGTTGGTGAAGTCCACGGACTTCTTGCGGTCGTCAGTGATGGACATGGACGACAGAATCGCGTCGATCTTGCGGACTTTGAGCGCCGGAATCAGGCCGTCGAATTCCTGCTCGACCCAAGTGCACTTGACCTTCATCTCTTCGCACAGGGCGTTGCCGATGTCGTAGTCGAAACCGACGATGTTGCCGTCCGGCGCCTTCGAGGCAAACGGAGGGTAGGCTGCTTCGATACCAATTTTCAGCGGCTTCTCTTCAGCGAAGGCTTGCATGGACAGCACGGACAGCGCCAGGGCGCCCAACAGCACGAGTTTCTTCATCTTGGGACTCCATCGGTATAGGACAAAAACAGCAGTATGAGCCATGGCCCACGATGCGACTGAGTGAAACCGAATAGCGGTGCTGCGTCCTACACCAGTTCAACACGGCGACGACGAGCGAGTGATCGGCATTCTAACGACAGGCCGGAAGCCGATATTTCCTCAATGCGACAACAATTTACAGAAGCACCGAGAAAGCGACTCCAATACATTGACAACCCCTGAAATCTATGCAGAGGCAAAAGATATTAAACCTATTAACGCTGCAAATTGCGGGCCTATTATTCGCAAACCCTTCTATCCCGGCAAGTGTAGCGTTTGATCTTATTTTGCCGGGTGTCTAAAACGGGCATTTTCGGGGCACTGATGTAGCACTTTGCCTCATGTTTGGGCGCAGGGTTACACATTTGCACCGCTGGGTAACATTCAGAAACGCCCTACGAGATAAACCGATATTTATTGACTTGCTACTGAGAGCGGTCTGTCAGCCGCCAGCACCCACATTGATGGCGCTTCAAAGTGAATTCCCACAAAAAAGCCCCACCCGGCCTACACCGAATGGGGCTTGGTCCCATAAACCCGCTTACGCGACGTTCATGGTCTTGTGAGTATCAATCAAATGCTGCACCACGCTTGGATCGGCCAGGGTGGAGATATCGCCCAGCCCGTCATACTCGGCCGTGGCAATCTTGCGCAGGATACGACGCATGATTTTCCCCGAACGGGTCTTCGGCAGACCCGGTGCCCACTGGATCACGTCCGGCGAAGCAATCGGGCCAATTTCCTTGCGTACCCAGTTCTTCAGCTCCAGGCGCAATGCTTCAGTCGGCTCCTCGCCGTTTTTCAGGGTGACATACACATAGATGCCCTGCCCCTTGATGTCGTGAGGTACACCGACCACTGCTGCTTCCGTGACTTTCGGGTGGGCAACCATGGCGCTTTCGATCTCGGCGGTACCCATGCGGTGCCCGGAAACGTTGAGCACGTCATCCACACGGCCGGTGATCCACCAGTAACCGTCTTCATCGCGACGCGCGCCGTCGCCGGTGAAGTACATGCCACGGAAGGTCTTGAAGTAAGTGTCGACGAAACGGTCATGGTCGCCGTACAGGGTACGCGCCTGGCCTGGCCACGAATCGAGGATCACCAGGTTGCCTTCGGCGGCGCCCTCGATGATGTTACCCAGGTTGTCCACCAACGCCGGTACCACACCAAAGAATGGGCGTGCCGCCGAACCCGGCTTGAGCGCGTGAGCGCCCGGCAATGGGCTCATCAGGGTCGCGCCGGTTTCGGTCTGCCACCAGGTATCGACAATCGGGCAACGGGATTGGCCGACGTTCTTGTAGTACCAGTCCCACGCTTCCGGGTTGATCGGCTCACCCACCGAACCCAACAGGCGCAGGCTGCTGCCGTCAGTGCCTTCGCAGGCGGCGGTGCCGGAAGCCATCATTGCGCGGATCGCCGTCGGCGCGGTGTAGAGGATATTGACCTTGTGCTTGTCGACGATTTTCCCGACCCGGGTGATATCCGGGTAGTTCGGCACGCCTTCGAACAGCAGCGTGGTCGCGCCATTGGCCAGCGGGCCGTAGACAATATAAGTGTGGCCAGTGACCCAACCGACGTCGGCGGTGCACCAGTAGACTTCGCCCGGGCGGTAGTCGAACACACGCTCGTGGGTCAGGGCCGCGTACAACAGGTAGCCGCCGGTGGTGTGCTGCACGCCCTTGGGCTTGCCAGTGGAGCCGGAGGTGTAAAGGATGAACAGCGCTTCTTCGGCACCCATCTCTTTTGGCGCACAGACAGTGCCCGCCACTTTCATCAGGTCTTCATACCAGATGTCGCGATGCTGGTTCCACTTGATCTGGCCATTGGTGCGCTTGCACACGATGACTTTCTGGATGCTGCTGGTTTCCGGGTTGGTCAGCGCGTCGTCGACGTTGGCCTTGAGCGGCACCTTCTTGCCGGCACGGATGCCTTCGTCAGCGGTGATCACCACTTTGGATTTGCAGTCGATGATGCGACCGGCCAGGGCCTCAGGCGAGAAACCGCCAAACACCACCGAGTGGATCGCACCGATGCGGGTACAGGCCAGCATGGCGACCACGGCTTCGGGAATCATCGGCATATAGATGGTCACCACGTCGCCGCGGTGCACATCCTGGCCACGCAGGGCGTTGGCGAACTTGCAGACTTGTTCATGCAATTCGCGATAGGTGATGGTACGGCTCTCGGAAGGGTCGTCGCCCTCCCAGATGATTGCCGCCTGGTCGCCACGCTCGGCGAGGTGACGGTCCAGGCAGTTATAGGAAACGTTGAGGGTGCCGTCTGCGAACCATTTGATATCGACATGGTGGTCGTCGAACGAGGTCTGCTTGACCGTGGTGAAAGGCTTGATCCAGTCAAGACGCTTGGCTTGCTCGCGCCAGAAGCCGTCGGGGTTGACCACCGACTGCTGGTACATGGCCTTGTAGGTCGCCTCGTCGGTCAGCGTGTTGGCTGCTACTTCGGGGCGAACGGGGTACAGGGAAGCCGCACTCATCTTTCTTACCTCGGTGACAATAGTTGTTGTTGTATGCCCCTGTTTTAGCCGGGGTAGGCCTATAGAACCATTCGACGATGGTAGTAACAAGCCCCTACAAATTACCCTGATATCTCCTTGCAATGCTCTGGTTCGGGGCTTGTGGCGCTTTTCTCAGCCTCTAAAAAAACCTCTGTGGTGGATTGTTACGAAAACCGCCAAAAGTGTTTATCAAAAGTACGGGTATATGAATGCAACCCAGGCGCCTAAAATCAGCCTCGCCAACAAGGCACCGTGATTAACCAAGTTGCAGCCCCCACGAAGGCACGTTAATCCGAACTCACTACTCAAGTTACACACGTGGCCTCACAAAGGCCCCGTGACCCCCTTCGACTGTAAAAAGGTAAATTGGAAATGAAAGCTTTATTAGTTATGGCCCTTGCCAGCTTGTGCGCCACCGCCGCCCTGGCCGACGAGATCCCGACTGACGTAGCCAGCCAGCACACCGCCATTGTTGAGGAATACACCTACTCCACCGATCTGGATATCGCCAAAGTGGTGTCCATGAGCGCCATCCCAAATGTCTGCGAAGTTGTTCCAGCGCGCATGGAATATGAAGACCACCAGGGCCAGCGTCATATTCTTAATTACAAAGTCATGGGCAATGGTTGCTCTAACGGTTAATAACTTAGTTAGTTAGAACTTAACCTGACAATGTTCGCCGCAAGGAATTGTCCTTGCGGCAAAGAATCACCCGCAAAATCCTCGCCTTGCCCCCTGCTTCAAAAATCCCTCACCGCCCGTCAAAAAAATCCTACCCCGGCAAACCCTTGTAAACCCGTGCCCCCGCCGGAAATACCCTCATTTTGCCCCTCGACTGAGGCTATCCGCCGCAACACAAAGGCAAATTTTTCCCTATAATGCGCGGGTAAATCGGGCCTGCAATATCCCTTTACATGGGGTAACGAGCCAGACCTGAGGCCCCGCAGGAGTACGACACTGTCGCTCCGCCCCTCAGGCCTCAAGCAGAACACCCGTAGCCCTATTCCGTTTAGTGCCTGCGCGAGCTGTTGCAACAAACGATTCCTTAAAGATCCACCGCGGCCCTTGGGCCGTGTGAACACCCAACCATCCGGTTTCACACGGGCACCATTGGCCCACACGCAGGAGACGACACGTCATGCTGAGCTGGGACGAATTCGACAAAGAAGAAGAAGGCGAAGTAGCCGCTAAAGGCGCCAACGCCGGCCACGCCACCGAAGCCAACATGGACCGCCTCGACGGTGCCGGCGCTGCCGCCGCCATCGAAGCCCGCGCCGTCACCGCCAACGACTCCGCCGCCATCGTGCGCGCCAAGGCTGCCCTGGACAAACTCGACGTCGCCGAAGGCCTCGCCGAACTCGAAGGCGCTTCCGCCCGTGTCGCCGTTGACGAAAAGCGCATGATCAACTGCCGCGCCGACCTCAACCAACTCGTACCCTTCAAGTACGACTGGGCCTGGCAGAAATACCTCGACGGCTGCGCCAACCACTGGATGCCGCAAGAGGTCAACATGACCGCCGACATCGCCCTGTGGAAAAACCCCGAAGGCCTGACCGACGACGAACGTCGCATCGTCATGCGCAACCTGGGTTTCTTCTCCACTGCGGACTCGTTGGTCGCGAACAACCTGGTGCTGGCCGTGTACCGCCTGATCACCAACCCGGAGTGCCGCCAGTACATCCTGCGCCAGGCCTTCGAAGAGGCGATCCACACCCACGCCTACCAGTACTGCATCGAATCGCTGGCCATGGATGAAGGCGAGATCTTCAACATGTACCACGAGATTCCATCGGTCGCCAAAAAGGCAGCCTGGGGCCTGAAATACACCCGTTCGATCTCCGATCCGAAGTTCGAAACCGGCACCGTCGACACCGACAAAGAACTGCTGCGCAACCTGGTCGCTTACTACTGCGTGCTGGAAGGCATCTTCTTCTACTGCGGTTTCACCCAGATCCTGTCCATGGGCCGCCGCAACAAAATGACCGGCGTGGCCGAGCAGTTCCAGTACATCCTGCGCGATGAGTCGATGCACCTGAACTTCGGCATCGACGTGATCAACCAGATCAAAATCGAAAACCCACACCTGTGGGATGCCGACATGAAGGAAGAAGCGACCCAGATGATCCTGCAAGGGACCCAGCTGGAGATCGAATACGCACGCGACACCATGCCACGCGGCGTGTTGGGCATGAACGCGGCGATGATGGAGGACTACCTCAAGTTCATCGCCAACCGTCGCCTGTCGCAAATCGGCTTGAAGGAAGAATACCCAGGGACCACTAACCCGTTCCCGTGGATGAGCGAGATCATGGACTTGAAGAAAGAAAAGAACTTCTTTGAGACCCGGGTGATCGAGTATCAGACCGGTGGGGCGTTGAGCTGGGATTGATCAGCTCATAGTCGCGGCGTGAAAAAGCCCTGGGGTCGCACCCGGGGCTTTTTTATGGCCGCCGGTTTGCCATTTCTTGAAGTACATCACCTCAAGCACCTGGCCCGTAAGGGTTCGGATCGCATCTCCAATGCTGTAGCCTTGTGCCCCAATTGCCATCAGCGTTGTCACTGGTCGAGCGACCGGGATGATTTCACTGCGGGGTTTTACTCGAGAATCAGCAGATTGATACCGGAGTAGACTCCTGCGGTCACAGCTTATGCATTCCAAAAAAATAGTAGATAGGACCGAGGCCACCCCGTGAACCCAGACATGCTAGAAGCCGGCCCCGTGGGCGCCAAGGTACTTTCAGTGTTCGACTTCGACGGCACCCTGACCCGCCACGACAGTTTTGTACCGTTTCTCAAGTTTGCTTTCGGCAAGCAGGAATTCAATCGCCGGATGCTCAAACTGGCGCTGCCGGGCTTGCGTTTTCTGGTGCGCCGGATGAGCCGTGATGAGCTCAAGGCGCAGTTGATTCGCACCTTTATGACCGGCGTAGAAAAGGCCTGGGTGCAGCGCAAAGCCGAAGAATACTGCCAGGCTTATTGGAACAAGCTGATGCGCCCTGCCGGTTTGCAGTCGGTGGCCGATGAAATTGGCTCCGGTGCCGAAGTGACGTTGTGTTCGGCTTCGCCGGCAATCGTGTTGCAACCTTTTGCCGATCGCCTGGGAATCAAACTGATCGGGACCGAGCTTGAGGTGGTCGATGGGGTGTTGAGTGGGCGCCTTACGGGCAACAACTGCCGTTGCGAGAACAAGGTGTTGCGGCTTGAGGCGGTGTATGGCGACCTGGGTGAGTATCGGCTCAGGGCCTGGGGCGACACGCGCGGGGATCGCGAGTTGCTGGCGGCGGCGCAAGATGCGCATTGGCGGCATTTTCATTCGGCCAAGCGCCGAGGCAAACCGAAGCCGTAAGCCGCTTGGAACCAGCCCTTTCAGACGCGTTGAAAGGGCTGCGCCCCGATAGCGGACATTTGTGCTACCTGCGCAACCCCGCTATTAATAGCGAATCTTGCCACGGACCCGCCCCGATGAAATTCGACACAGCCTATTGCCTGAGCCTGGACGAAAAGCTGTCGATCTATGACGTGCGCGACCTGAATTTCGACGAAACCGCCGCCTTCGACTCCGACAAGGACAGCTTCCTCTGCCCCAACGATGATTGCCGCGCAGCGTTTGCGGCGGGCAATGTGCTGGGTACGTTCAATGGCAAGAACGTCAACTACCTGCGCACCCCGCACTTCAAGAACCTGCCCAGCACCCGGCATATCGACGGCTGCCGCTATGCCAGCCACAAGGCCGCTGCGGGAGACGCTGCGGACGAGCGCGAGGAGAACTTCCCGTCGGAGTTTGTGCTGACTCGACGTCAGTACGAACGCAAGACAGTCATCCAAGGTTCCGCAGACGCTATCCCACAAGATCCGGCGAAAGCACCTTCGAAAACCTCCAATACTTCCCACAACGCCAGCGAAACCACCCCGGACAAGACCAGCGTCTTCGCCCACCCGGTGGAATGCTACGTGTCCAATATCGACGACAAGGACAAGCTCAAGGGCATGCCGTTGAAGATCGGTGAGCACACCGCGACGTATTGGGCGTTTTTCAAGAAGATCGAATACCTGCAAGACAACAAGGGCTTGATCTACTGGGGCCGGATCAAAGCGATCAAGGACTACACCAGCAGCGTTCGCATCGACTTTGAAAAGAAAGTGTGGCTCGACAAAAAGCCGTATTCCGTCAACGTCTACCTGAACAAGAAGCTGATCGAGAACTACCGCAAGCGCAAGGCGTTCCTGGAGCAGATCAGGGCCGCCGTAAACAGCGATCGCCCGCTGTATTGCTTCTTTTATGGTGTGACGCCGGAGTTGAAACAGGTACCAAGCAAGAAAAACCCCGAGCAGACGTTCGGGGTGTTCAGTGCCGATATCCAGAACCTGGACCACCTGCTGATCCGCGAGGCGCCGGGGCTGGAGGAGAAGTGACCGGAAGCGCCCGCCAATCGCGGGCCGATCAGCCGAGAAAGAATCCAGTTGATGAACGGTCAAAACAACTGTACAAAAACACAGTATAGTTTGCCCTCCCCCGTTGGATTCCTGGAGAACCCCATGTCCTCTCTGGCAGTGAGCACCACCGTAGATCAGCAAATCGTCCTTCATCAATTCACCCCACGGCACAGTGTGCAGGCCCGCGCGATGCTGGGCTGGAGCCGGGAAGACCTGGCCCGACAAGCCGGAGTTGGGGTGGACGCTATCCAGCGTTTTGAAAGCCATCAGGAGGTGGATGACGCCATCCGCATCGCCCTGGCATTTCGTCTGGAGCACGAAGGCCTGGTGTTTTTCCCAGGGTTTGCGCCGGGATGGGGCATGAGCGGGCGGCGCTCCCCTGCGCCACAGGCGGATGCCGAACCGGCTCGTCGGAGCCTTATCGCCCGGCTGCTGGGCTCGCCATCCTCGAACACGCCTCAACCCAACGGCGCTTAGGCCCGATGACCGCGCAAAGGGTCACCTCACGGGCATGTCGGCGTGAGCCTGCATCGCCTGTTGATAGACCCGCACCAAGACCGACAGCGAGTCCCGTGCCCAACGGGCACCGTAGAACCAGAGTACGACCCTCGTGCCTTGGAGACCGTCGCTGAATATCTGGCATACGCCTGGGTATCCGGTTTTGCAGAAGAGGTGGAAGGCTGGGCTTTGGCCGTCTGACACCAACGCGTCGAGGCGATGCTCGTTCGTTCGCTTGTCGATCTCGTTGCTGGACTCCAGGGTGAAGTACGCGGCATCCGGTAACTGTGCCTCCACTGGCACCACTTCGGCGCCGGCAGCCTTTAACACCTCCAAAGCCTGGAGAAACCCGCTGGAATGCTCCACCGTTTCACGTACACCGTTGCGCAAATATCCGTCGGCAAAACCGATACGCCAATCGGCCAGGGCGGGAGCGGATTTGGCGGCGTTGTTTTCCATGATGGGCGGAACTTCCACCATGACCTGGCCTACAGGGTCCAGGCCGCTCAAGGCAATAAGCGATAGCGACGGATCACGTACGGTCTTCATCATCGGGCCAGGGATATCGAACCTGGGGCCCTGGACGGCAGGCGTAGCAGCAGGCTGAAACTCAATGCCACCGCGAGACGTTGACACATTGTCTGCCGACCCAGAAGGAGCGGCAGGCCCACAAGGCATTGCGTTAAAGGTGTTGAACACCAAAGGCAACCCCACGGAACAGGGTGCACCGGGCGACAAGGTTTTCCTACATTTGTCCTCCATCAGGCCCCACTCCCAGAAAATGGCTTTCCGAGATCATCGCACCCTTTTCCAGTCGATTCTCCGGGCAGAAATACCTTGAAAGCCCTTTTACCGTGCGGCTTTAGCAACCCCTTTCAACTCACTAGCTGTTCTGCCGCCTGGGCCTCGACATCCAGCCACCAGGCACGCCCACGTTCAGGGGCAGCCAGCATAAAAGCCTGGCCCATGGCGGGTGTGGCAATTGACACATTGCGCTCCCAGGCCAGGGCCATGATGCGGTCAAACGGCTCATGCCAGGCATGAAATGCCAGGTCAAAGGTGCCATTGTGGATCGGCAGCAACCAGCGCCCCTTCAGGTCGATATGGGCCTGCAAAGTTTGTTCGGGCTGCATGTGGATATCGGGCCAGTCGACGTTGTAAGCACCGGTTTCCATCAGCGTCAGGTCAAATGGCCCATATTGCTCGCCAATACGCTTGAAACCTTCGAAATAGCCGGTGTCGCCACTGAAAAAAATACGCCGGGCATCATCGACCATCACCCAGGACGCCCACAGCGTCTGGTTGCCATCAAACAGGCCACGGCCGGAAAAGTGCTGGGCTGGGGTGGCGACAAAGTGGATGCCCTCCACTTCAGTGCCCTGCCACCAATCCAACTGCCGCACCTTGCCTGGCGCCACACCCCATTTGATCAAGGTGTCACCCACGCCCAGTGGCGCGAGAAAATAGCGCGTCTTGGCGGCCAATTGCACAACGGCTTGGCGGTCCAGGTGGTCGTAATGGTCATGCGACAAGATCACCGCCTCAATCGGCGGCAGTTCTTCAAGGCTGATAGGCGGCTGATGAAAGCGCTTGGGGCCGGCCCAATTGAAAGGCGAAGCCCGCTCGGCGAACACCGGATCGGTCAGCCAGAACTTGCCGCGCATTTTCAGCAGGACGGTGGAATGCCCCAGGCGGTAGACACTGTGATTCGGGGCGCTCAATAACTGCTCACGCGTCAGGCGCTGTACCGGGATTTCACCTACCGGCCGCGTGCTGCGGGGCTTATGAAAGAGCATCTTCCAGAAAATCTGTAGCGTTTTGCCAAAACCTGCACGGCTGACCGGCGCATGATTATTGAACTGACCTTGCTGCTGCTCGGACGATTTGAGCGCTGGGGAAGAGGTATCGACACGGGTAGAGATCGTGGCCATTACAGAGTGACTCCGGTACGTTCTGCTGATGCAGGTCAACAACTACACTGCACAGTGTAGTTTCAAGATTGCAACAAAACCCGGACCAAGTAAACTACCGAGTGTAATTTTCTTCCCAGAGCCGAAAGCCCCATGACTGCACCTCAACGCCTCACCGACCGTAAACGCGAAGCCATTGTGGCAGCAGCCATTGCCGAGTTTCGCGATAACGGTTTCGAGGTCACCAGCATGGACAAGATCGCCGCCAGCGCTGGCGTATCCAAGCGCACGGTGTACAACCACTTCCCCAGCAAGGAGGAGTTGTTCACCGAGATCCTGAATAAGTTATGGGCCAGCAGCGTTGCACAACTGGATGTCAGCTACAGCAGCGCACAGCCCCTGCGTGACCAATTGCGGGTGTTGCTGCAAGCGAAGATGAAGATGATGTCGGACGCCAACTTCCTCGACCTGGCCCGCGTGGCAATTGCCGCGACCATCCATTCCCCGGAGCGGGCCCAGGGCATCGTCAATCGCCTGAGCGAACGTGAAGAAGGGTTCACATTATGGGTGCGCGCAGCGCAGGAAGACGGTCGCCTCAAGCCCGTGGACCCGTGCTTTGCCGCCCATCAGGTGCAAAGCCTGCTCAAAGCCTTCGCCTTCTGGCCGCAAATCACCCTGGGCCAACCCACCCTGGATGCGGCTACCCAGGCCAACGTGATCGAGTCAGCAATGGACCTGTTTCTGGCCGGCTACGAGATTGCCACCCGCCCCCAATAAATCCCTCTGTCGTCAATACGACACTGGCGGGTCGTTTTTGCCTGAATCCTGCGGATCCCCGCGCAAATGGCCTGGAAGGACACTGATTATTCCTGCGTAAATCACTGACAATAATCACCTGTCATCTGGCGTAAATGGCCTTTTGACAAGGCACGCCTTCGCAACTTAAAAAAAGAACAACCTGACGCAGGAATCTATGGAAAACCTTCGAGGCAAAGGGCTGTCGTTTGCCCGGCGCATTTATCGGCCGCGCATTCTCGGGCTGGGCATCGGCAGCCTTTGCGTGCTGGCCGCCCTATACCCGCTGGCCATGCCCGGATGGGTCTGGGCACTGTGGCTGTTCAACGGGTTTATCTGGCCGCACCTGGCATACCAGCTATCAAGCCATTCAGCGTTTCCGTACCAGGCCGAGCGACGCAATCTGCTGTATGACTCAGTGTCCGGCGGGTTCTGGGCCGCAGCCACACAATTCACGCCCCTGACTGCAGTGACCATCCTCGCGATGATGACCATGCATAACGTCGCGGCGGGCGGCAAAAAGCTGATGATCCAGGGCATGCTCGCGCAACTGGTGGGCGTGGCAGTGGCCTGGCTGGTGTTCGGTCCTTCGTTCAACCCCAATGTCGGCCTGATCCAGGTGTATGCCTGCCTGCCGATGCTGATTCTCTACCCCGTCGCCATCGGCATGGCCAGCTATCGCCTGGCCATCAAGCTCTCGGAACACAAGCGCGCCCTGAGTGCCTTGAGCCGCACCGACAGCCTGACCGGCCTGCTCAATCACGGGTCGTGGAAGGACTTGCTGCAACTGAAGTTTCACAAGTGCCAGCAGCAACAATCCCAGGCCACCATCGCACTGATTGATGTCGACCACTTCAAGCAGATCAACGATGCCTATGGCCATATCGTCGGCGACCGGGTCTTGCGGCAACTGAGTAAGGAATTGCAGCGCAATGTGCGGGAAAATGACCTGACGGGCCGCTACGGTGGCGACGAGTTCTGCGTGATCCTGCCGGACGTGTCGCTGGAGCAAGCCAGTTATGTGATGGAACGCCTGCGGGAAATGTTCAGCCGCTACCGCGACCCGCAGGTTCCAGAACTACGGGTCAGCCTGAGCATTGGCCTGGCGGCCTACCAGGTGCAATTCACCCAGGCGCATATGTGGCTCAACGCGGCGGACCAAGCCCTGTACGCCGCCAAGGGCACCGGGCGCAATCGGGTGACCGTCGCCGATTCACTGGTCGCACGCTCCGCCTGAAGGGGCTAATTATTCAGACCGCATGTTCGTCCACCCTGTAGAAGCCAGCGACGCCGTGCGGGCGGTGAGCATGTTTGCCAATGCTCGGCTGGGCTTGTAGGCGCCGGCTGGCCGATGTCTATAAAGGGCGACGCAGGTGCCGGCCCAGCTCATCGAACAACGTCACCACTGAACGCAGCGCCCGACTGTCCGGGCGCGTCAGTAACCACAAGGCCGTGTCGTAACCCGTAAGCGCCGGCCCCAACGGCTGCAATCCCTGGCCATCCGCCAAGAGAAAATCCGGCAGCGCCGCCACGCCCAGACCGGCACGTACCAATTGGGTTACAGACAACATGCTGTTGCACCGATAACTGGGCCTTACGCCGGGTAAATGCTGGCGACGCCAAGCCACGGTGGGATGGTCGGGCAAGAAATCATCCGGGGCGATCCACGCCAGGGCCGCCAAATCTTGAGTAGCGTGTTGCTCTATGTAACCGGCACTGGCGCAGACCCGATAGGACACCGTCCCCAAACGCCGTCCCACCAGGTGCTCCGGCGGCGTCCTGGTCAGGCGCAAGGCAATATCCGCGTCGCGGCGGCTGAGGTTGGCGAAATCATTGGACGTACTCAATTCCAGGGTCAGTGCCGGGTAAGCGGGCATGAACTGCGCCAAGGCCGGCAATAACAGGCCCTGCAACACTGAGTCGGTGCAGGTCAGGCGCACCGTGCCGCTGATCACTTCACCGCCCTGCTCGACCCCCACGCGGGCTGCCTGCAGCGCCTGTTCGGCACGCTCGGCCTGCTGGGCCAAGGTGGTGGCCAAGCTGGTCGGCAGGTAACCGGCGCGGCTTTTTTCGAACAGTGCCTGCCCCAAAGACGACTCAAGACGCCGCACGGCCCGAAACACCGTAGACACATCCACCCGCAGCAAGGCCGCAGCCCGCGCCAAAGTGCCGCCACGCACCAGGGCAAGGATCAGCGCCAGGTCGGAATAGTCGATTTGATAGTGCGTGGCCGCATTGAACATGTGGGGTAACGCCAATATTGATTGCGCGAACGCCAATCTATAGTGCCCTTCAGGACTCGACAAGCCATTGGACGCACGCCATGACCCTCACTGCTCTGCACCTCGCCCTGATCGGCGATTACGATCCTCAAGTCACCGCCCACCAAGCCATTCCCCTTGCCCTGCAACAGGCGAGTACACACCTGGGGCTGACACTTCAGATTGAATGGCTGGCCACCGACACCCTTAAGGACAACCACACCTTGCAGCCTTTCGACGGGTTCTGGTGCGTACCTGCAAGCCCCTATCGCGATGCCGACGGGGCGTTGCGGGCGATCCGCTTTGCCCGCGAACAGCGGCGTCCTTTCCTCGGCACCTGCGGCGGTTTTCAACATGCCGTGTTGGAATATGCACGCAATGTGCTGAGGTGGGCCGATGCCGAACATGGCGAGCTGGCACCTGATGCGCCACGGGCGGTGATCGCCCCCTTGTCGTGTGCTCTGATCGAAACCATCGCGCCCATCCACTTGATGGCCTTCACCCGTATCGCCGAGGCTTACGGCACCCTTGAAATCCAGGAGGGTTATCGTTGCCGCTATGGCCTCAATGCCGACTTCAAACAGGCACTGCTGGAGGACAATCTGATTGGCAGCGCCCATGATTCGGCGGGCGAGGTGCGGGCGATAGAACTGCTGGACCATCCGTTTTTTGTCGCCACTCTGTTCCAGCCAGAACGCGCGGCACTTACCGGTGCCAGCGTGCCGCTGGTCAGCGCATGGCTCCAGGCCTGCCTGGAGCGCTCGGCATGATCGCCCAGACACCCTCCCCGCCCTACTACGCAGTGATCTTCACTTCCCTGCGCACCGAGACCGACCAAGGCTACGCACAGGCCGCCGACCGCATGCTCGAACTGGCCCGCCAGCAACCGGGGTTTCTCGGTGTCGAATCAGCCCGCGGCGATGATGGCCTGGGGATTACCGTGTCCTACTGGACCAACGAGGCCGCCATCCTGGCCTGGAAACAACACGCCGAGCACCGCAACACCCGCGAACAGGGCAGGGCCATCTGGTACGGCGCGTTTCAGACACGGGTATGCAAGGTAGAACGGGCTTATGCCTTCACCGCAAACGGCACCACCCCCGCGCCTACGGGATTGGCGTGATGGCGATCAACCCACCAGGCTGCGCACCGCGCTGATCTGCGGGATCTCCACCCGGCGCATATACACCCGCAGCGGCTCGGTGATGTTGATGCGGTCGTCGATGTTCTGGTCCAGCAGCAGTTGGATGTGCTCGCGGGACAGGGTCATGGCCTGGTCGGCCGCCGGCTGCCAGACAAACTCGCTGGTGGGGATGATGCCGTCGTCGGCGACGTCCATGCCGAACGAGTCTTCGCTGAAACGCACGATGTAATGGCCGGTCTTGCGGTTCAGGCCGACAAAGCCGTTGAGTTGGTCGGCGGCCTGGCAGATGAGTTCTGAAGTGATGCGCATGCTAAACCTCACTGAAAAATCCCACAGGGGAAGTGAACGATGGTTTACACGCGAGGCGGCGAAAGAAGGCAATGCAGGTTTCCCTCTGGCGGGGAAACTCGGGCCAAGAATACTGCATAGCACGGCACAAAAGCGCAGAAAAATAGCGCATGCGCACGTTAATGTCGGTTTGGTGATAGCGCGATTTGCATGCAATTGTTAAAAAGGAAGCCTTCTTGAAGCTCCCCCCACGAAAGGACCTCGCACATGCCTGCTACGTTTACCAAGAGTGCCCTGCTGCTCGCACTGATGATGGGCCTTGGCCACGCACAGGCTGCAAGCCCCATCAGCCCGGTAGAACTGGCGACCAAGGACGGCATTCCGCACCCTGCCGTGATCGCCCACCGGGGTGCGTCCTACGATGCACCGGAGTCCACCGCCGCCGCCTACAAGGTCGCCCGCGACCTGGGTGCCGACTACCTGGAACTGGACCTGCAACGCAGCAAGGACGGCGTATTGTTCGCCCTGCACGACGATAACCTGCAACGCACCACCGACGTGGCCACCAAGTTCCCCGAGCGCAAGGACAGCCCGGCCAACGAGTTCACCTGGAAAGAGCTGCAAACCCTGGATGCCGGCAGTTGGTTCAACACCGCCTACCCAGAGCGTGCGCGCCCGGGCTTCGTCGGGTTGAAAATCCTCAGCCTGGACGAAATCATCAAGATCGCCGAAGGCAACCCCCAGCATAAACCCGGCCTGTACATCGAAACCAAAGAGCCCAAGCAGTTCCCGGGGATCGAAGCCGATCTGAAGGACAAGCTGTTGGACAAGGGTTGGCTGAGTTCCGTGGGTTCCAAGCTGGGCAAGAGCAACACCGGGGTCGGCCAGGGCAAGGGCCGCGTGGTGTTGCAGACGTTCGAGACGGCCAGCCTCAAGGAACTGCAGAAAGAGATGCCCAACACCCCGAAGATCCTGCTGCTGTGGGTAGGTGAAGGCGGCATCGAGCCCAAGTCCAAGGTGACTTTCGCCGAATCCGGCGAACCGACCAAGGCGGCCTACTATGCCAAGCAGGAACCCAAGGACGCGGCCGAATTCGAGAAGTGGGTCGATGAAGCCAAGAGCCTCGGGGCGATTGGCACTGGCCCATCGGCACAACTGACGAACCTGGGCGACCAGAGCTATTCGGACCTGGTCAAGCCCGAGATGAACCAACTGACCCACGACAAGGGCCTGCTGGTGCACGTCTATACCGTCGACGAGCCGGTGGATTTCGAGAAGGTCATGAGCGCCGGGGTCGATGGCATCTTCACCAACCGCGCCGCCGAACTGCTGAAGTTCTACAAGCGCTGGCCGTCTTCCAGCGTGCAGGATCTGCTGCAGGACAGCGGTTACTGAGTGAGCGAGTGGTCAGGCCAACTGTGGCTGGGGCCTGATTACGGCCTGATCCTCGGTGAGACGGGGCGTACGGCGCCCCACGCGCATTACGCCCATCAATTTATCCTGTCCGCGGAGAGCCCCATCACGGTCAGCCTTGATGGGCACCTGCAAACGGCTTACCGCCTGTTCATCCCCTCTCGCCAGCCCCATGCCATCGTGCATGCCCCCGGTACGGTGTTGATGGCTTATGTGGAACCCGGTGCATTTGAAAGCGAGTCGTTGCAACACGCCCTGGAGACCGCCGACTTTTCCCATGAGCGCCTGGAGCAGACATTGCGCCAGCTACCACGTCGCCAGGCGGACGATGAGCGCGTGCAACGCGCCCTGCACACCCTCGATCAACAGTTGAGCGGCAAGGTCTCGGCGCAGTCATTGGCGCAGGCGGCGCACCTGTCGTTGAGCCAGTTGGAGCGCCTGTTTGTCAGCCAGCTCGGCGTGCCGGTGCGGCGCCTGGTGATGTGGCGCCGCCTGCGCCTGGCCCTGGATCTGGCCCTGAACGGTCACACCCTGACCCAAGCGGCCCATGGCGCGGGGTTTGCCGACTCGGCGCACTTCTCGCGGACCATGAAGCAACTGTTTGGCGTGACCGCTGGGGCCTCCTTGCGCCATCTTCAAGTACATCTCCTACAGTAGTGCGCTTGGCACCGCAGGTTCCTTGCTCAGTTGCGCCGCACTGAAGGGATCACGCAACTGCTCGACGTAATCCACCGGAAAATCCGGCCGGCTGCCAATCCCAAGGTCGCCCTCGCCCATTCGATAGTCCTCGGTGTAAAACGCAGTCCCCAACAGCCAGTCCCACAGGTTGAAAAACAAACCGAAATTCACATCCCCTGCGCGCCCGTACTTCATATGGTGGAAGCGATGCACGGGCGCCCAGGCAAATACCCAGCGCAACGGCCCCAGGCGCATATCGACATTGGAGTGCTGCAGCAACAGTTGGATGGCAATGGCCAACGCCAGCAGCATCGCCACCTCCAGCGGAATGCCCAGCAGGATCAACGGCAGCAAGCCGGCTGTGGCCTCCAGCATCTGGTGCAAGGGATGCTTCATCAAGCCATTGAACCCATAGAGCCGCTGCACGCTGTGATGCACCGCATGCAAACGCCAGAGTGCGGCGATGCGATGGCTGGCGTAATGCATCAGGGTGATGCCCGCATCGGCAATGATGATTGCCAGCAGCAATTGCGCCCACAGCGGCCAGGCGCGCGGCCAGGCGCCCTCGATCGCCAGCCATGCCGTGAGCAGCGGCAATGCCAGCAACCCCAGGGCATTCAGGCTTTCATTGACCAGCGCGTGGAGGACATCCCGGCGTCGGTCGCCCAGAGGGCGGTTCCACTGGGGCTCGTAGGGCAAGCACAGCTCGGCGATAAACGACACGCCGATGGCCAGCGCAAACACCGCCAGCAGCCACTGCGATGCCCCTAACATGACCAACCAGAGCCCCGCGCCAATAAAACCCGCCCAGAACAAGGGCGCGTACAGCCAAGCCAATATGTGTTTCATAAGTGTCTCCCGTGGGTGAGACACCAGCATGAAATTCCCCGGCGCGGGGCGATTGAACAAACAACGCAAACGTCCTACACAATTAAGGGTAAATTAAGTTGCGCGGGGTAATCTGATCCCACTTAAACAGCTCACCCCAAAGGACCACATCATGAAAAACCTGACCGCTCTGTTCGCTGCTGCTGCCCTGACTCTGACTGCCGGCCTGGCCCAGGCCGATGTTCGCCCGGACCAGATTCCAAGCCTGCTGCAATCGGGCGCCGTGAAGCCATTTGAACAGCTGAATGCCGCCGCCCTGGCCAAACATGCCGGCGCCACCATCAACGACACTGAGCTGGATAACGAAGCCGGGCGTCTGGTCTACGAAGTTGACCTGACCGACACCACTGGCAAGAAGTGGGATGTGAAGCTCGACGCCAAGACCGGCGAAGTGCTGGAAAACAAGCAAGACACTTAAGTTGCCCCGGCAACACAACGCGCCGCCTTCGGGCGGCGCAGTTGTGTCTGGTCAGGCGCTAAGGCGCGCCGTCACCTCATTCAGCTCAGCAGACAGCCCACGCAGGTTATGACTGGCCGCTTCGGTGCGCTGCACGTTGTCCAGGTTGGCGGTGGCCACCGTGGTGATTTGCGTGATGTTGCGCGAGATATCCTCGGCCACCGAGGTTTGCTCTTCGGCCGCTGTGGCAATCTGCCGGTTCATATCGCGGATCGCCTCTACAGCCTGGGTGATATGACTGAGCATCGCCCCGGCCTGGGTGACCTTTTCGACACTCTCATCACTGCATGACTGGCCGCTGACAATCGCCTCGGCGGCATCCACGGCGCCGGTCTGCACTGCCTGGATAATCTGGTTGATCTCGATAATCGACGCCGCTGTGCGTTGCGCCAGGCTGCGCACCTCATCGGCCACCACCGCAAACCCACGTCCGGCTTCGCCTGCTCGCGCGGCCTCGATCGCCGCATTGAGGGCTAGCAGGTTGGTCTGTTCGGCGATGCCGCGAATCACTTCCAGCACCGTGCCGATGCGCACGCTGTCTGCTTCCAGGCGGCGGATGATGCCACCGGTGTTGAGGATCTCGTTGCGCATCTGGCCGATGGTGGCAATGGTCACTTGCATCACCTCGCCGCCCTCACGGGCCGAATGATCGGCCTCGTCTGCTGCCCGCGAAGCGCTGGCGGCGTGGCGCGCGACTTCCTGGGCGGTGGCGGACATTTCGGTCATCGCCGTCGCCACTTGATCGGTACGGCTGAACTGATCCTGGGTGCCCGTCGCCATCTGCCCGGCAATCGAGTTCAACTCGCCACTGGCGCTCACCAGGTCCTTGGCACTGCGCTGTAGGCGGCCAAAGGTTTCAGCGAGGAAGTCGCGCAACGTATTGGCGGCTTGGGCCAAGTGCCCCAGTTCATCCTGGCGCTGGCTGGCAACGCGCTCGGCAAACCGGCCATGGCTCAATTGGGCCACATAGTCGATCAGGCCACGGATCGGCAAAATCAGGTTGCGGTTGATCAACCACAGGCTGAACAGACCGATCAGCCCTCCAGACAGCACCATCACCGCCAGACCCAGCATCACGGTACGTTCGGCATAGGCGCTGATTGCCAGGGATTGCTGCTTGCCCTGCTCACGCAGCAGGGTGACCAGCGCGCTCATCTGCTCGCTCACCGTGCGGTCCACGCCCTTGACTGCGTTATCCCCAGCCGCTGCATCAGCCCCGGCGGCCAAGTAAGCATCTCGCCCCTTCTGGTAGGCGACACCCAGCATCTGGTGCTCTTGACGCAAGGTTTCCAGGCGACGGCTCAAGGCTGGGTCGCCCTGGGTGTTGCTCACCAGGCGCGCCAGGATGCCCTGCACGTCTTGCTGCCGATCCTGGAACTGCCCCCAGTACTTGTTCATGTCCTGGGGCTGCTTGCCACGCAGCAGGACGTTTTTCCATTCCTGGACCTGGACCTTGAATTGCAGGTTGGCTTCATCAATCAGCTGTGAGGTTTGCAACGGCCCCTCCAGCAAACTGCGGTAACTCTGCACACCGTTGGAGAGAAAATGAAAACACGCCAGGGCAATCAACAGCATTGCCAACAGGCTGCCACCGAGCAACGACAGGATCTGTGCTCTCAAGGACTTTCGCAAAAAACTCATCGGGGAAAAGCCTCGAAACAGGGAAATGGGGACCTGCACCGCAACATCCCTGTCAGCCAACACATGGCCAATCCAATGGCATGCTTGCACCATGAATCGGCCGGACTAGACACTTCTTGAGCCCAGTGGATGAGTGGCCGGGCAGCGGCGGCCTGTGACTGACAAAAAATAGGCGAACGGATCGAGTTGTTGCAGGAAGAAATCGCCGCCAACCTCAACGAACAAAGCAACCGCACGCTGTTTACCCTGACGGTGGTCACGGTACTGGCGCTGCCGATCAATATCATCGCGGGCTTCTTTGGCATGAACGCGGGTGGCATTGGTGGCGACGTTCACCTTGATTGCCGGCAGATGGGCGTTTCGCAAGCGCCAGGATGACTAAGGCTCAAATGCAAACAACCTATGGGAGCGGCGGCGAGTTTTAGACCAGCGGCCGGCTGACGACACCAAACACTGACTTGAGGCAGCACCTCTGTAACATTCTGCAATGACCATGGGAAACATCCTCCCCACTCTGGATGCTCCGGCATGGCCACCCCTTCCCTGACCGCCTCCCACCAGGCAGCCGCCCCTGACGCAAAACCGCAACTGGACACCAAACCCAGCCTGCTCACGGTGATCGTGTTCTTTTCCGTGCTCGCCATGGGCCTGTTGTTCACCGCCTACAGCCTGATGCGCGACATGCACGAACTGGGCACGGTGGTCACCACCTGGACCCCATTCCTGCTGCTGGGCGTGGCGCTGCTGATTGCCCTGGGGTTCGAGTTCGTCAACGGTTTCCATGACACCGCCAACGCCGTGGCGACAGTGATCTACACCAACTCGCTGCCGCCGCAATTCGCGGTGGTCTGGTCGGGGTTCTTCAATTTCCTCGGCGTGCTGCTGTCCAGTGGCGCGGTGGCCTTTGCCATCATTGCCTTGCTGCCGGTGGAGTTGATTTTGCAGGTTGGCTCTTCCGCCGGTTTTGCGATGATCTTCGCCCTGCTGATCGCGGCGATCCTGTGGAACCTGGGCACCTGGTGGCTGGGTTTGCCAGCGTCGTCCTCCCATACGCTGATCGGGTCGATCATCGGGGTGGGCGTGGCCAATGCCCTGATGCATGGCCGGGATGGCACCAGTGGCGTGGACTGGGCACAGGCGATCAAGATCGGCTATGCGCTGCTGCTGTCACCGCTGATCGGTTTCGGCTTTGCCGCCCTGCTGTTGCTGGCGCTGCGGGCCTTTGTGAAAAACCGCGCGCTGTACAAGGCGCCCAAGGGCAACACCCCGCCGCCGTGGTGGATTCGCAGCCTGCTGATCGTGACCTGCACCGGCGTATCTTTTGCCCACGGCTCCAACGATGGCCAGAAAGGCATGGGCCTGATCATGTTGATCCTGGTGGGCACTTTGCCCATGGCCTACGCGTTGAACCGCACCATGCCGGCCGATCAATCCCTGCAATTTGCCGCCGTGGCTGAAGTCACCCAGCAAGCCCTGGTCAAAATCGCCCCGCAACCGGCGCCGGTGGACCCACGACCGACGCTGTCGACCTATGTGCGCACCAAGGACGTCACGCCCGAGCTGATCCCCGCCCTCGCCGCCCTGACCGGGCATATCGGCGAGCAAGTCAAAGGCTACGGCTCCCTGGCCAAGGTGCCCGCCGAGGCCATGGGCAACGTGCGTAACGACATGTACCTGACCAGCGAAACCATTCGCCTGATGGACAAGGGCAAAGTCGGAAATTTCGACGCCGACACCGAGGGCAAGCTGCAACTGTTCAAGCAACAGATCGACAATGCCACGCGCTTTATCCCGCTATGGGTGAAGATCGCCGTGGCCATCGCCCTGGGCCTGGGCACCATGGTCGGCTGGAAGCGCATTGTGGTGACCGTCGGCGAGAAAATCGGCAAGACCCACCTGACCTACGCCCAGGGCGCCTCGGCGGAAACCGTGGCCATGCTGACCATTGGCGCCGCCGACATGTTCGGGTTGCCGGTATCGACCACCCACGTGCTGTCGTCGGGCGTGGCCGGGACCATGGTGGCCAATGGTGGCGGCTTGCAGATGAAGACCATCCGCAATCTGCTGTTGGCCTGGGTGCTGACGTTGCCGGCGGCGATTGTACTGTCGGGCAGTTTGTACTGGTTGTTTACTCAAATCTTCTGAAACACCGGCACCCGGGCGTGACCGACAAGGTCACGCCGGTAGCTCGTGAATAACCCGAGAGTGCCGCATACATTCAGGATGCCCGCGTCATCGTTAACGTCCTTCGCGAGCAAGCTCGCTGTTGAAGAATTTTCCCCGCAGCACGTCGTAGCCCCAGTGGTACACATAGGTGTACGGCAGGAAGAACAGCAGCACGCCGATATCCAGAATAAACGCCTGCATCAGGCTGATGTTCAGCCACGCGGCAATCAGCGGCACGGCGAACAGAATCAGCCCGCCCTCGAACAGCAGCGCGTGCATGATCCGGGTCTTGACGCTATTGGCCAGCTGCAGGCGCACTTTGAGGCGGTCGAAAAGGCTGTTGAAAATCATGTTCCAGGTCAGCGCCAACAAGCTGATAGCCAGGGTCACAGCACCCATTTCCAGGGCCGGCCGGCCAGTGATCCACACCAGCAGCGGCGTACAGATCAACAAGGCCAGGCCTTCGAAACCCAGGGCCTGCAAAGCGCGTTCAGTGATGGACTTGGTGGTGTTCATAAGCCTTGCTCTGTGAATGTCGAGGGTTGCCATCATCACTCCCGCACTCGATACTTCATAATCAATAACCATCGACCAAGGCGATAGATGATGGCCTCTCATGAAGTGTTGCAAGCGTTTGTGCAAGCGGCGACCCAAGGCTCGTTTTCGGCAGCGGCACGCAAGCTGGGCAAGAGCCAATCGACCGTCAGCGCCGCAGTGGCCAGCCTGGAGATTGATCTGGACGTGGTGCTGTTCGACCGCAGCAGCCGCAAACCCACCCTGACCCCGGCCGGGCATGTCCTGTTGCAGCGCGCCGAGCAGGTGCTGGAAGCCAGCAGCCGCCTGGAGCTTGCCGCCAGCCAGTTGTCCCAGGGGCTGGAACCCAAGCTCAGTATTGCCATGTCCGACACCTATCAGTCGGGACGTTTTGAAACGCTGCTCAGCGCCCTTGAGCAGCGTTATCCGGACCTGGAGCTGGAGTGGCTGATTGCCGAATGTGAAGACCTTATCGCCCTGGTCCAAAGCGGGCGGGCGCAGCTCGCGTTTATCGAGGCGCAGGAGGTCTACCCGCCAGACCTGACCCATGCCACCGTCGAAGAGCGCGCGCAACTTGCGCTGTTTGTATCGCCGCTGCATGCACTGGCCGGCCTTGAGGGCATCAACCAGCAAACCCTGGAACAACACCGGGAGCTGCGCCTGGCAAGCATCATCAACCCCAATGAAAACCGGCCGAGCGGCCGTGTATGGTCCGCCCCCAGCTTTTTGATGCTGATGGAAATGGCCATCCTCGGTTTTGGCTGGGCCCCCTTGCCGCGCTGGCTGGTGGAGCGTTTTGCCAATGGCCAGCTGGTGGAGCTCAAGGCGCGCGGCTGGCCACGTTCGGTGGCGGTGGATGCCTTGTGGTCACGACAACAGCCGCCGGGCCCGGCCGGCAGTTGGTTGCTGCAAAAGATGCTTGAGTAACCTCAGCCGGCGCCTACAAAGGGCTATCGGTGCAGGTTGCCAGACGTCGTTCGATAAAGCGTTTTTCCGGGGCCTGCTGGGTCAGGCCCAGGGCTGTTTCATACGCCTGGCGCGCCTCTTTCATCCGCCCCAGTTGCCGACAGAACTCCCCCCGTGCCGAATGCGCCAGGTGGTAATCCCGTAACTCGCCACGCACCAGGATCCCCTCGACTTGCTGCAACCCCGCCAACGGCCCATCGCGCATGGCCAGGGCAACGGCGCGGTTGAGCTCGATCACGGGCGACGGCAGCATCCGCAGCAGCACGTCGTACAGGCCGACAATCTGTGGCCAGTCGGTCTGCGCCGCACTCGGGGCCTCGGCGTGTACCGCGGCAATCGCCGCTTGCAGGCAGTAAGGCCCGAAACGCC
Organism: Pseudomonas sp. FP818; assembly: GCF_030687335.1. Lineage (NCBI taxonomy): Bacteria > Pseudomonadati > Pseudomonadota > Gammaproteobacteria > Pseudomonadales > Pseudomonadaceae > Pseudomonas > Pseudomonas sp. FP818. The sequence continues at coordinate 4,389,043 of NZ_CP117427.1, forward strand.
GGGTGGCCAGGGCCTGTTCTACCAACCCACAGCCCTGGGCAATCAGCGCTGCATCCCACAGCGTGCGGTCCTGCTCATCCAGCAGCACCAGCTCAGCGGCGGCAGAAAGCCGGGCCGGGCGCCGGGATTCATGGAGCAGCATCAACGCCAGCAGGCCCATGACTTCCGGCTCCGGCAGCAACTCCAGGAGCAGGCGGCCCAGGCGGATGGCCTCGCGGGTCAAGTCGTCACGGGTCAGGTCAGCGCCCATGGACGCCGAGTAGCCCTCGTTGAACACCAGGTAAATCACCCGCAATACGCTGTCCAGGCGCTCGGGCAACTCCGCCAGGGACGGCACCTGGTAGGGAATCCTGGCCTCGCGGATCTTGCCCTTGGCCCGCACGATGCGCTGGGCGATGGTGGCCGGCGTGACCAGGAAGGCCCGGGCAATTTCCTCGGTGGTGAGGTCACAAATCTCACGCAGGGTAAGCGGCACTTGCGCATCCGCCGCCAGCGCCGGATGGCAGCAGGTAAAGATCAGGCGCAGGCGGTCGTCTTCCACGTCTTCGGCACTCCAGTCAGCCGCTTCCAGCGCATCGGCCTGCTCCTGCAACAACGGGGTGAAACGGGCCTGGCGACGCAAGCGGTCGATGGCCTTGAAGCGCCCGGCAGACACCAGCCACGCTCGGGGATTGTCGGGCACACCGTCCTGCTGCCAGCGTTCGACCGCGACGAAGAACGCCTCGTGCAGGGCTTCTTCGGCGAGGTCGAAATCCCCCAGCAGGCGAATCAACGTCGCCAGGATGCGCCGCGACTCACTGCGGTAGACCGCCTCGACTTGGGCCTTGACGGTCAATCGGGCATGCCCGTGGTCACCAGGGTCACCAGCCGGTCCAGGCTCTCGCCCCAGCCCTGATGAAAACCCATGGCTTCGTGGGCTTGTTTGTCGGCTTCGCTCCAATGCATGGCGCGGGCGGTGTAGCGGGTCTTGCCAGCCACCTCCTCGAAGGTCACTTCGGCGCTCATAAACGGCTTGCCCGAGGGGATCCAACCCGGCAGGAACGCATCGGTAAACACCAGGCGGCGCGGCGCGTCGATCTCCAGGAACACGCCCTGGGTCGGATATTCACTGCCGTCCGGCGCGCGCATCAGGGTGCGAAACAGGCCACCGACCCACAGGTTCATTTCGCACTCGGGCGTGGTCATGCCGTGGGGGCCCCACCATTGTTGCAAGAGCGCAGGCTCGGTCCAGGCGCGGAACACCCGGCTGGGCGGGGCGTCGATCACCCGGCTGATGGACAGTTCAAATGCAGCAGGTTGAGTGTTCATGGTTAAACCTCCTGAGTTTTATAAGTGTTGAGTCAGAGATTCAAATCACGCACGGGGCGCACTTCCACGCTGCCGACCCGCGCCGCCGGAATGCCGCCGGCCACCTGCAGCGCCTCATTCAAGTCCTTGGCTTCGATCAGGTAGAAGCCGGCAAGCTGCTCCTTGGTTTCGGCAAACGGCCCATCGGTGATCGACAACTTGCCGTTACGCATGCGCACGGTGGTGGCCGTGCTCACCGGCTGCAGGGCCTCGGCCGCAAGCATGCGGCCACTGCCGTGGACCGCCTCGGCGTAGGCGTGGCATTCCGGGTCCTTGGGGCTGTCGGGCAGGCTGTGCAGCAAAGCTTCGGCGCTGTAGACCAGGCACAGGTATTTCATGGCGTTCTCCGTTTTTCGGACTAATGACTATAGTTCGCGGTACTCACGGTTCCAGGTCGAACAGACCGGCGCCGGTTTCCATATCGAACGGTGCGGACCAATGCTCGTGCACCACCTTCCACTGGCCGTTGATTCGCTGGTAGCCGGCGCTGACCCGCATCCAGCAGGTTTTCAGCACGCCATCGGGCCCGGTGCCGCCGCAGTGGGCGAGCCAGTGGGCAAAGGCGCTGTCATCGGCGGCGACGATATGCAGTTCATGAAAGTCGAAAACACCGGGGCCCGGGCAAAACTCCATGCAGGCCTGCCAATGGGCGCGATAGGCCGCCTTGCCTTTGAACTGCAGGGCATTGACGGCGTCGAACGCGACGATATCTTCGGCGTAAAAGCTGACAATCTGCTCGACATCCTTGGCGACCACCGCTTGCTTCCATTGCTCGATCAGGGTGTTGATTGCGTTGCTCATGGCGATACTCCTCGGGGTGGAAAATCACAGAAGACACCCTTGGTCGAATGGGCCGCCTGCCAATCGACAAGCCTACAAAAAATAATTTCGCCAAGGGCAAAGCCGCTAGAATTTGCGACTTCCCTGTAGGACTTCGGATATCTGCTCGATGGAAACCCGCCTCGCGCCCTATGAGACGCTGACCGCTGCACAGCAACAGCAACTCGCCAGCCTCGAAGTCCACCCCGAGCAACTGGCCTATAGCGGCGATATCGACTGCGCGCTGAACAGCCTGCTGGTCAACCCCAACCCCGGCATCAAGGGCTTTGCCTTGCTGGCCGACGAAATCCCCGTGGCCTTCCTGCTGCTCAAGCGCCCGCCCTGCCTACCCCATTGGGCCGACGAACACAGCGCCACACTGCATGCCCTGCAAGTCGATCGCCACCAACAGGGCCGCGGCTTGGGCAAAGCCTGCCTGCAAGCCCTGCCCGCTGCCGCCCGCCTGGCCTGGCCACAGATCACGGCGTTGGAGTTGTCGGTGGACAGCGACAATGTGGCGGCAATGGGCTTGTATTTGCAGCAGGGCTGGGTAGACCGGGGCGAGGCGTATAAGGGGCGGGTGGGTTATGAACGGCGGTTGGCACTGACACTCGGTTGATATCAGCGTTGACAACCCCAAAATGTAACGTATATATAACTTTAAAATACCAAAGTAACGGTAACGCGACATGGATCCTGCACTTCTGAGCCAGAGAATCGGCAACCAGGTTCGCTCGATGCGCCTCAGCCGTGGCCATACACAAGCACAGCTGGCACAGCTGGCCGGTACGACGCGGCAAAAACTGATCGAGATTGAGCACGGCAGCTTGTCGGTGGCGATGAATGCCTACGCACGGGTTTTTGCAGCCTTGGGCAGTGAGGTCAAACTGGTCCCCGTTTCCATGCCAACGCTGGAGGAAGTGGAGGATTTGTTCAATGAGTAGCTACAAACTGCAGGTCCGTACGCCCGAAGGCGCAAGTGGCAGCGTGTTCGTCGGCACTGAGCACTACCACTTTCGCTACGCTGATGATGCCCTGGAGCAGAGTGCAATCAGCCTGCTGATGCCAGTGCGGGCCGAGGAGTATCGACGGCATGAACTGCACCCGATCTTTCAAATGAACCTGCCCGAAGGTTATGTACTGGAGCAACTGAAAAACCGTCTGGCGAAGACCGTCAAGGTAGATCCGATGCTGTTGTTGGCCCTGTCAGGCAGCAGCGCACCTATCGGCCGCGTTTTCACCTCGTCCGCGCAAGTCAACCAACTGATTGAGCGCAACAGCCCCGTGTCGTACGGTGAGCGTCTGGATGAAATCCTCGCCTGGGATGGTGCCGAGGATTTGTTTACCCATCTGGTCGATCGCTACATCCTTCGCGCCGGCATTTCCGGGGTACAGCCTAAGGTATTGGTACCCGAAATCCCGCTGGTACCGGAACAGAAATTCACATCGAAAACCAACGATCTGATCATCAAGAGCGGGCGTGACGAGTTTCCAGGCCTGGCGATCAACGAATACCTGTGTATGTCGATTGCAAGGGAGGCAGGTATCCCCGTGCCACCCTTCTACTTGTCACAGAACCACAAGCTTTTCATCATGCGCCGCTTTGATCGGGACGAAAAACTCAACCCCCTGGGCTTTGAAGACATGACCACATTGATGGGCCTGTCCGCCGAGCAGAAATACAGCAAGAGCTACAACATGATTGCCAAGGCTGTTCGCCTCTTTTGTGCAATCGAACATGAACGCAGCTCCCTGGAGCAGTTGTTCGATAGCGTTGCGCTGAGCTGTATCGTCGGCAATGGTGATGCCCATCTGAAAAATTTTGGCTTACTCTACAGCGATCCACTCAAACGTGACGCCCGTCTTGCACCCGCTTATGACATCGCCAATACCACCGCCTATATTCCCGAAGACGCCCTGGCTCTGGACCTGGACGGCAACCGCTCATTCTCTGCGTCACGCTTGGGAATCCTTGAGTTTGCCAAGACCTGCAGCATAGAAAACGCCGAGGAGCGCATCCGGGCTCTGCTGCAGACCCTTGAAGTGGTACTCGCACGTGAAGACGATTATTGTCGGCAAGCACCCCACGTTGCTCAGGCCATCCGGCAATCAGCGCAGGGCTACCAACGCAGCTTTGGCGGATAATCGCCAGCGCTCCCTGGGCAAGGAGACCCACATGCTAACCACCCTGGACCAACTCGAAACCCTCTACGGCCTGCCCCAGGAGCGTGCCCTGCGCAAGGAAATCGCGTTTCTCAATGAGGATTACCAGGCGATGGTCAAAGCCTCGCCGCTGGTGATTGTCAGTTCTTCAGGCGCCGATGGCCTCGACGGCTCGCCTCGGGGCGATGTGCCGGGGTTTGTGCGGATCATTGATGAGCGCACGCTGGCGATCCCCGATCGGCCGGGCAATAACCGCCTCGATACCTTGCGTAACCTGTTGGTGGATCCACGGATTGCCTTGCTGTTCATTATTCCGGGGATCGGGGAAACGTTGCGGGTCAACGGGCGGGCGCAGATTTCCATCGAACCTGAGTTGCTGCAGAGCTTTGCGGTCAACGGCAAGCCGGCGCGGTCGGTGATTGTGGTGCAGGTAGAGGCGGCGTATTTCCACTGTTCGAAAGCTTTTGTGCGCTCCGATTGCTGGAACCCGGACAAGCATGTGGAGCGTTCGACGCTGCCGTCAGCAGGGGCTTTTCACAAGCGTTTGAATGATGGGCAGTTTGATGCCGAGGCCTACGACCGGGAAATGCCGGAGCGGGTCAAGGCCACGTTGTATTGAGGCCCTGGGCGGCTCGGGCGCCCTTGAGATCGCCATCGCGGGCAAGCCCGCTCCCACAGGTAATTGCGCCGTACCTGGCTTTGAGTAAACCCCCGATACAAATGTGGGAGCTGGCTTGCCTGCGATGGCGGTGGATCAGGCGATGTACAGGTTATGCGGACTTTTCGACAGGCAGCCAGATTTCCACGGTACCGGTGCCCTTATCCACGTCGAAGTCGGCGCTGTAGCGCTCGAAATCCGGCCCGGCGACCTTGTACCCCGAGGTCGGCAACCACTCGTACATAATCCGTTCATAGGTCTGCGACAGCGCATACACCGGCCCGTAGTGCGCGAAGACCGCATAATGATTGGCCGGCACTTCAATGGATTGAAAGTTGCCCGGCACATCACTTTTGGCTGGCACTTCGACCCCGGCGATGTAATCAAACTCTTCCTGGGTGGCGTTGTAGCAAACGCCGTAGGTCACGCCGCCCATGCGCTTTGTGATGTCCTTGATGCAGCTGTCGAACAACTCCCATAGCTTCGGAATGTCCCCCAGCGTGGCCTTGCCGTAATGACCGCCGACCCCGGCAATGACCATCGCCCTGCCCTCTTCCATGCGGGGTTCCAGGGGTAACGTTACCTGTTGGTTCATCTGCACAATCTCCATTGATAAATGACCAAAACCATACTGAGTATAGGGGCATAGTCATCCAACACTCCAGGCCGAAAATTTTCCGGCGCCATCTGGACAACCTACCCTCATCGCCCGTATTGTCTGCCCCGCAGGCCACCGCAGTGGCCGACGTCGCTCGGACGGTTCCGGGCGCTTACGTATTCCGAGGCAACAATGGCAGACCAAGGTTCGCCGCGCCGCTTTGCGCGCATAGATCGACTCCCCCCTTATGTTTTCAATATCACTGCCGAGCTGAAGATGGCTGCGCGTCGGCGCGGCGAAGACATCATCGACTTGAGCATGGGTAACCCCGACGGCCCGACTCCACCGCATATCGTGGAGAAACTGGTGACCGTCGCCCAGCGCGAAGACACCCACGGCTACTCCACCTCCAAAGGCATCCCGCGCCTGCGCCGCGCCATTTCGCGCTGGTACAAGGACCGCTATGAGGTGGATATCGACCCGGAAACCGAGGCCATCGTGACCATCGGCTCCAAGGAAGGCCTGGCGCACCTGATGCTGGCCACCCTGGACCAGGGCGATACCGTTCTGGTACCCAACCCCAGCTACCCGATTCACATCTACGGTGCGGTGATTGCCGGCGCCCAGGTGCGCTCGGTGCCGCTGATTCCCGGCGTGGACTTCTTTGCCGAGCTGGAGCGGGCGATCCGCGGTTCGATCCCCAAGCCGAAGATGATGATCCTCGGCTTCCCGTCCAACCCGACCGCGCAGTGCGTGGAGCTGGACTTCTTCGAACGGGTGATCGCCCTGGCCAAGCAGTACGACGTGCTGGTGATCCACGACCTGGCCTACGCCGATATCGTCTACGACGGCTGGAAAGCCCCGTCGATCATGCAGGTACCGGGGGCCAAGGACATTGCGGTGGAGTTTTTCACCCTGTCCAAGAGCTACAACATGGCCGGCTGGCGCATCGGTTTTATGGTGGGTAACGCGGAACTGGTCAACGCCCTGGCGCGCATCAAGAGCTACCACGACTACGGCACCTTCACCCCGCTGCAAGTGGCGGCGATTGCCGCGCTGGAAGGCGACCAGCAATGTGTGAAAGACATTGCCGAGCAGTACCGCCAGCGCCGCAATGTGCTGGTCAAGGGCCTGCATGAACTGGGCTGGATGGTGGAGAATCCGAAGGCGTCGATGTATGTCTGGGCAAAAATTCCCGAGGCGTATGCCGCCATGGGCTCGCTGGAATTTGCCAAGAAGCTGCTGCTCGAAGCCAAGGTGTGTGTGTCGCCGGGGATCGGCTTTGGCGAGTATGGCGATGACCATGTGCGCTTTGCGCTGATCGAGAACCAGGACCGCATTCGCCAGGCGGTACGCGGGATACGGGCAATGTTCCGGGCCGATGGCCTGGTCACCAAAGCCTGACCGAGTGATCGTTCCCACGCTCTGCGTGGGAATGTAGTCCGGGACGCTTTGCGTCCCAAAGCGTGACGCAGAGCGTCACAAGGGGCATTCCCACGCGGAGCGTGGGAACGATCAGTCACCCCAGGTTGGGTTACACCACCAACGACAGCAACATGATAAAGCCCAGCGCCACGATGGACAGGATGGTCTCCATCGCCGTCCACGTCTTGAACGTCTCGGCCACGGTCATGTTGAAGTACTGCTTGACCAGCCAGAACCCTGCATCGTTGACGTGCGACAGAATCAACGACCCCGCCCCCGTCGCCAGCACCAGCAATTCCAGGTTGACCCCCGGCACCATCCCCACCACCGGCACCACAATGCCTGCGCCAGTAATGGTGGCCACGGTCGCCGAACCCGTGGCAATCCGAATCACCGCGGCTACCAGCCAGGCCAGCAGGATCGGGTTGATCTGCGCCGTCACCGCCATATGGCCGATCACGTCACCCACACCGCTGGTCACCAGCATCTGCTTGAAGCCACCACCGGCACCGATGATCAGGATGATCGCGGCGGTCGGCGCAAGGCTCGCATCCAGCAGCTTGAGGATCTGTTTGGAATGGATGCCCTGGCGATGGCCAAAGGTGTACAGCGACAGCAGCAACGCCAGGAGCAAGGCACTGATCGGGTGGCCGATCATGTCCATCCAGTTACGCACGATGTGCCCGTCTGGCAGGGCAATGTCAGCGAAGGTTTTCAGCAGCATCAGGAACACCGGCAGCAGCACGGTGATCAGGGTGATGCTGAAGCTCGGCAGGTTTTTTGCGTCGGACTCGCGGGCCAGTTGGTCCACCAGTTCCTGGGACGGGTTGCCGGGGATGTACTTGGCAATGAACGTCCCGAAGATCGGCCCGGCAATGATGGCGGTCGGCAAGGCGACGATCAGGCCGTAAAGAATGGTCTTGCCGATATCCGCGCCAAACACGCCGATGGCCAGCAACGGCCCCGGATGCGGCGGCACCAGGCCGTGCACCGCCGACAGGCCGGCGAGCAACGGGATGCCGATCTTGATCAGCGACACACCGGTGCGCCGCGCAACGATAAACACCAGCGGGATCAGCAATACAAAACCGATCTCGAAGAACAGTGGGATGCCCACCAGGAAGGCCGCGAACATCATCGCCCACTGCACCTTTTCCTTGCCGAAGGCGCGGATCAGGGTCTGCGCGATCTGATCGGCACCGCCGGATTCGGCCATCATCTTGCCGAGCATCGTACCCAGCGCCAGGATAATCCCGACAAACCCGAGCACCCCGCCAAAACCGTCCTGGAAGGCCTTGATGATCTTGTCCACGGGCATGCCCGAGGTCAGGCCGAGAAAGCCTGCGGCGATAATCAGCGCAATAAAGGGGTGGACCTTGAACCGGGTGATCAACACGATCAGCCCGATGATAGTGACCACTGCATCAAGCAGCAGGTAAGACTCGTGGGACATGCCAAACATGGGGGTCGTCTCCTGTTTGTTGTTGTTATTAAAGCGGGTGTTGAATTTCGTGCCGTCGGATAGCGCTGTCTTTCGGGCAAAAAATCATCGGGAAGGTTCAAAACCGTGGGTCAGCCACCACGCGTGGGTCTGCGCGGCCAACGCCTCGATGCTGTCTTTACTGGCGTTGAGGGCCAGGGTCAGCGGCTCGCCAATGGGCGATTCGAGGGTGGCGAACTGGCTGTCGATCAGGCTGGCCGGCATGAAATGGCCGGGGCGATGGGACACGCGGTCGGCGGCCACTTCGCGGGTCAGTTCGAGGAAGACAAACCCCAGGCCCGGCGCGGCTTCGCGCAAGTGATCGCGGTATTTTTTCTTCAAGGCCGAACAGGTGAGCACCGGATGCTCGCCGGCCTTGAGCGCACGACGCAACTCATCGCAGAGGATGTCGAGCCAGCCGGCGCGGTCGTCGTCGTTCAGGGGATGGCCTGCGCTCATCTTTTCGATATTGGCAGCCGGGTGAAAGCTGTCGCCTTCAATGGCGGTGGCGCCGTTCAACAGGCACAGGGCCTCGCTGACACTGGACTTGCCACATCCGGAAACACCCATGATGACCAGGGCAGTAACAGGTTGACTCATGAAACACCTCAGGACGCAGATAGCGCTACCTTTGCACGCCCTAAGGCTAGTGCAAAAACAGGCTTTTCCCGCGCCTAATTGTCATTTTTATGGAGTGACGCGTGCATCCTCTGCCACCGCTTGCACCAGGATCAGGCAACCCTTTGCGCAAGTATTTGCAGGCTTTTGGAGACAGCGCTACCTTAGTGCCTCGATTTTTGTTTGGCAAGCCGCCTGATGACCTCCAAGAACGATAAAAATACCCGCACCACGGGTCGCCCTACTCTTAACGAAGTCGCGCGCCTGGCCGGCGTCAGCCCGATTACCGCCTCCCGGGCCCTGCGCGGGATCAGCACCGTGGCCACCGAACTGGTGGAAAAAGTGCAGAAGGCCGCTGCCGAGCTGAACTACGTGGTCAACCCGGCCGCCCGCGCCCTGGCCTCCGCCCGCAGCCAGTCGGTGGTGGTGCTGGTGCCCTCGCTGTCCAACCTGCTGTTTATCGAAACCCTCGAAGCCATTCATCAGGTGCTACGGCCCAAGGGCTTCGAAGTGCTGATCGGCAACACCCACTATTCCCGGGACGAAGAAGAAAACCTGTTGCGCAACTACATGGCCTATCAGCCACGCGGCTTGCTGCTGACCGGCTTTGACCGCACCGAAAGCGCCCGGCGCATGGTGGAGTCGAGCAATGTGCCCTGCGTGTACATGATGGACCTGGACCCGACGGCCGGGGTCAACTGCGTCGGCTTCTCGCAGATCAGTGCCGGCGAAACCGCAGCAGCGCACCTGATCTCCCGGGGCCGCAAACGCCTGGCCTACGTCGGCGCACAACTGGACCAGCGCACGCTGCTGCGCGGTGAAGGCTTCCGCCGTAGCCTGCAACAGGCCGGTTTGTATGACCCGACCCTCGAACTGCTGACCCCGCGCCCCTCGTCGGTGGGCCTGGGTGGCGAGTTGTTCCTGCAACTGCTGGCCAGCCATCCGGATGTGGACGCGATCTTCTTCGGCAACGACGACCTGGCCCAGGGTGCGCTGCTCGAAGCCCTGCGCCACGGGATCAAGGTGCCGCAGCAAGTGGCGGTACTGGGCTTCAACGACCTGCCCGCCTCCAGCTTCATGGTGCCGCGCCTGAGCAGCATCAGCACCCCACGCGAAGCCATTGGCCGACGCGCGGCAGAGCATTTGCTGACGGTGATGGCCGGCAACAAAATCGCCCGGCCGGTGGTGGATATGGGGTTTGAGTTGAAGGTACGCGAGAGCAGTTAAGCATTGGCTGTAGGAATGAGCTGACTGTGCGGCCGCGCCTTGCTCCGTTACCTACGGTTGCGTCAGAATCCGCCGGCTTGTGCGCCTGGGTGGGGCTCTCTAAGGTGGCTCGGTCGCTGAATGTCTCGGTGATCGGGTTTAGTAGCCTGAGCTTGAACAACCTAAGTGCATGAGCCTCCCCTGTCAGACGTTCTCGTCTGTGCTTGATGGTGGCTGTGCGCAGGGCGCCTTCGGGCGCGCCGGCTTTGGGTGTTCACCGGTCTACTAACCTGCGTGCAGCCGCCACCCTAATTCGTTTAGTAGCGATGAGGTGGCGGCCCGAATCAGGAACACCCCTATGTTCAAAATAACGCCCAACCCCCCGCTTCACGACGCAAAACTCAACCTGGCCGCCCACCGCGCCATTGATCACTACCTCAATCCACCAACCGCCCCCGCGCCCGAACCTTCCACTCTGTTCACCGTCACTTCCGGCGCCAGCAGCGAAAGCCTGATTGCCAACAGCTATGAAACCCTATCCTCCGTCACCACATTGCTGCTGGACTTGTCCGAAGACCTGACCGGCAAAGACCGCGACAGGGCCCTGGCGATTCACCAGTTGAGCGAGTTGGGCGTGTTGCTGATGGGCACATTGATGGACCAGCAAACACTGCACAACTAAAGCCCAGACGCGATCAAAAAGGTGGGAGCTGGCTTGCCTGCGATGGCGGTGTGTCAGCCAGCCAAGATAATGACTGACACACCGCCATCGCAGGCAAGCCAGCTCCCACCTTTTTTACCGTGCCCACTTGGCCCCTGCTAAATTGGCCAACGCCAACTCACACCTGCCAGGGAAGCACCATGGGACACGCGCTGAAAATCTTGGGTCGCACTTCGTCCATCAACGTACGAAAAGTCCTGTGGACCTGCCAGGAACTGAACATCCCCTACGAGCGCGAAGACTGGGGCATCGGCTTCACCCCCACCCAATCACCCGCCTTCCTCGCCCTGAACCCCAACGCCCAGGTGCCGGTGATCATTGACGACAACGGCGTGCTGTGGGAATCCAACACCATCTGCCGTTACCTGGTGGGCCTGCACCAGCGCCATGACTTGCTGCCCGCCGCCCCCGCGCCTCGCGCCAGGGTCGAGCAATGGATGGACTGGCAAGCCACCGAACTCAACCCCTCCTGGGGCTATGCCTTCCACGCCCTGGTGCGCCAGAACCCGGACTTCCAGGACCCGCAGCGCATTGCTGCCGGCGTGCGCGGTTGGAACGACAAAATGGGATTGCTGGAGCAGCAGTTGATCAAGACCGGCGCCTATGTGGCCGGTGACAGCTTCAGCCTCGCCGATATCCTGGTCGGCCTGTCGGTGCACCGCTGGCGGATGACGCCCATGGAGCGCCCTCGCTACCCGGCTGTCGATGCGTACTACGCCCTGCTCAGCCAGCGCCCAGGTTTCCAGGCCTTTGCCCTCGACGGTCACAACTAAGGATTACACGATGAAAGGACTCAACGTACTGCTCACCGGCGCCTGCGGCAGGATCGGCAAGACATTTTTCGAAGCGTCGAAAGATCGCTACCGCTTTACCCTCACCGACCGCGTCGCACCGGGCTTCGCCCTCGACGGCCATCGCTTCGTGCAGGCCGACTTGAGTGACAGAACGGCCCTCACCGCACTGCTCAACGGCATCGACGTGGTTGTGCACCTGTCGGGCATTCCCCACCCCAGCGCCACCTTCGACGAACTGCTCCCCAACAATATTCTCGCCACCACCTATCTGTTCGAGGCCGCCGTGGCCGCCAACGTCAAGCGCCTGGTCTTCGCCAGCAGCGCCCAGACCATCGAAGGCTACCCGGTGGATCGGCAAATCACCCCGGGCATGCCGGTGCTGCCGGCCAACCTGTATGGCGTGAGCAAATGCTACGGCGAAGCGCTGTGCGGGTATTACGCAGCCAAAACCCCACTCTCCACCATCGCATTACGCATTGGCGCGTTTGAATTTGCCGAAACCCACGACTTGAACAACGCCCGCGACCTCAGCGCCTGGCTCAGCCCTCGGGATGCCGTGCAGTTGTTGCAGCGCTCGGTGGAGGCCCAGGGGGTCAAGCACCTGATCGCCCATGGCATTTCCAATAACCGCTTCAAGCGCCTGGACTTGAGCGAGACCACACGGGTTCTGGGGTATCAGCCGCAGGACGATGCCTTCCAGGTCTTCGAGATTCCCATTACCTACTGAAGGCAATGGCCGCCGACGGCAAACATTGGCCGTCGGCAACCCGCCTCTTGCCTCGGTATTGCCCTCACAGCCAATGAATACGGGGTTTTAGTTCCCGGCACGCTAATTGCTAAACCCTATGGACCGTTCAAAACCACAGGTGCCCGATCATGTTGGTCAATACCCAAGTCTCGTCCGTGATCCAACAGTCCAAACGCCCCGACCTGGACCCGGCCAACGCCGCCGCCAGCGCGCTGTACAGCGGCGTGATGCAAAACGTGCAGAACGCTGCCGCCGCGACCCAGGTGCAGGCCACGCAAAAGGCCACCGACACCACGGCCAGCAACGTGGATGCGGCGTTTGCCAAGACCCGCCTGCAGTTGCAGGCAACACCGCCGACCAGCGCCACGCCAACCACCGCGACCAGCACCCAGGCCCGGACAGAGTTCACCGACTACATGGCCAAGACGCCGGCCGAGCGCATTCGCGATCAGATCCTCAAGGAAAAGGGCCTGACCGAAGAAGATGTGAAAGCGATGCCTATCGAACAGCAGAATGCCATTGCCCTGGAAGTGACTGAGCGCCTGAAGATGCAGGCGGCGCAGCAGTTCGCCGAGAAGACCGCTGACCCGCAGATCAAGGCCGTGAAAGATGCCCTGGCTGCCATCTGATATGGCCCGCCACTGCCGCTCTGCGCGGGTTGAGCCTGGCAACCCACTCTCCCGTTGACCTGTGGCGAGGGAGCTTGCTCCCTCACCACAGGGTGGGCACGGTCCCGCTACTGCAATTGCAGGGTGGAGTTGAACTGGCCGATAGCATCCACCACATGCCGTGAGCCCTCCTGGATCTCCAGGATCACCTGCCCCGCTTCATTGGCCAACTCCACCCCCACGCCGGTACGGCTCAGGCTCGACTGCATGCTCGATACCGCGCTCAGGGACAAGTCGTGGTTTTTGCGCACCACGTCGACAATCTCGATCGTCGCCTGGCTGGTACGCGCCGCCAGGCTGCGCACCTCGTCCGCCACCACCGCAAACCCACGCCCGTGCTCACCCGCGCGTGCAGCTTCAATGGCCGCGTTAAGCGCCAACAGGTTGGTTTGATCGGCAATACCGCGAATGGTCTGCACGATGGTGCCGATAATGTCCGACTGCTTGCTTACCGCGTCGATACTCAGCGCCGCCTGATTCAGGTCGCGGGAAATTTCTTCGATGATCTGCACCGTCTGCTGCACCACTTCCGACCCCTTACGGGCGCAGGCGTCGTTCTGCACCGAGGTGGCGTGGGCCGAATCGGCAGCGGTCCGCAACGTGGTGACCTGGTGGGTGATATCACTGGCGAACTTCACCACCTTGTACAGGCGACCATTGGCATCGAAGATCGGGTTGTAGGAGGCTTCCAGAAACAGCGTCTGGCCATGCTTGTTGCGCCGTTCGAAACGATGGGAGTGAAACTCACCCCGGTTGAGCGACGCCCAGAACGCCTTGTAACTCGGTGAGTCCACCTCAGCGCGGTCACAGAACATGCTGTGGTGCTGGCCAACGATTTCACCGAGGGAATACTGCACCGTCTTCAGGAAGTTCTGGTTGGCATTGAGGATCTGCCCCTGGGGCGTGAACTCGATGACCGCCATGGAGCGGCCGATGGCATCAATCAGGCTCTGGTTTTCATGTTCGCGGTGGATCCGTTCGGAAATGTCCGACGCCACCTTGATCACGCTCTGCACCTGTTCATCCGGGCCGAACACCGGCATGTAGCTGGCCTCCAGCCACACTTCCTCGCCGCTCTTGGTCAAGCGCATGAACGTGCCGCTGAGGGGCTCGCCCTGGGCCAGGTCGCGCCATAGCTTGGCGTAGACGTCGCTGCGGTAGTAGGACTCTTCACAGAAAATTCGGTGGTGTTTGCCACGTACTTCCTCGGCGCTGTAACCCAATGTCTTACAGAAGTTTTCGTTGGCATCCAGGACTATGCCGTCGCGATCAAACTCGATCATCGCCATGGAGCGGCTGATCGCCGCCAGCTTGGCCTGGGCCTGGGTCAACGCGCAGGAAAAACGTTCGATTTGCAACAGGTCGGATTTGTGGTGCAGGTTAAACATGGTCGGATCACCTTCAGCGCTGTCTTTGAATGACGGTTAGTTCTTGGATTTGACCCAGCACAACTTTCCACAAAACAGGCAAACGCAATCGTCCAGAGACAGGACAAGTGTCAGGCGATAGATAAATGATGGCTAATCGGAGAGTCCATGGGGCAACACTCGCTTCAAGGCATCCTTTTCTTGATGACCCTCTCTGGGGCCTGCTTCAACCGACACACGCAAATCCATTTAACTTGAGGCTCCTTTTTCCCGGCGCTTTGAGGTACGCGCTCGCTATGCCAAAAACCACCCAAGACGCTTCATATGGCAAGCGACATAAGTGGTTCTGGATGAGCATAGACAGGGCTTGGCACTCTGCAAGGCCATTAATCAGCCATCATTGATAAAAAGATGTTGGAGGGGCGTGCGAGGGGGATATCAGGATGTATCTTGCCGTGTAGAAGCGAGCTTGCTCGCTCCCACAGTGAAGGGCTTAGTGACCGAACAGGCCTGTCTCAGTTTTCTTGGCTTTTTTGTCCGCGCGTTTTTCATCGGCGGTCTTTGCCGGTTTTTTCTTCGCGGCTTTCTTTGAATCCATACCTTTGGCCATGATGCATGCTCCACTAACAGAGGAAGTAAGCATGGGTATAACACCTATTGCCCAACAGAAGGCGCTTTGCCCGACTTATAATCCCCAGCCCTTGATCACGCTTGTCCAAATACCATGCCCGAGTTGCACATTGATCTACTGGCGGAGCCCCTGTGGCCGTTGCTGAACAAGTTCTACCGCCGCCATAACTCGCCGATGAAGGCCCTCAAGGGCGGCCAGTTGTGGGTCGCGCGCAACAGCGAGATCGTCGCAGGCCTGTGCCTGAGCCCCGTGGTCTGCGGTCAGTGGCTGACCGGGCTGTTTGTCGATCCGGCATTACGCGGACAAGGGCTGGCGGCGCGGCTGATCGCTGAAGCGATTGCGCCTGTCGAAGGCACGGTGTGGCTACTGTGCCACCCCGACCTGGAAGGGTTTTATACAGCCCAGGGCTTCAGCCAGCAGACCGTGTTGCCGCAGTCGCTGGCAGAGCGCCTGGTGCGCTATAAACGCAACAAGCCGATGATTGCCATGGGCCTGTGCCGCCAGGGTTAAGCGTCGGCGGCGGGATCCAGCTCCGGAAACATCACCTCGATAAACCCGAATTTGCTGAAGTCTGTGATCCGCGACGGGTACAGGCGACCGATCAGGTGGTCGCATTCATGCTGCACCACCCGCGCGTGGAAGCCATCGGCAATCCGCACAATCGGCTCGCCCTTGGGGTCAAAACCCTCGTAGCGAATCTGCTGGTAGCGATCCACCGCACCGCGCAGGCCTGGCACCGACAGGCAGCCTTCGTACCCCTCCTCCAACACCGGGCTCAGCGGGGTAATCAGCGGGTTGATCAGGATGGTCTGGGGCACCGCCGGGGCATCCGGGTAGCGCTCGCTGCTCTCGAAGCCGAAGATCACCAGTTGCAGGTCGACACCAATCTGCGGCGCGGCCAGGCCAACGCCACCCACGTGTTCCATGGTCTGGAACATGTCGTCGATCAGTTGCCACAGCTCGGGGCTATCGAACATTTCCGGGGGCACCGGGGGCGCGATACGCAGCAGGCGTTCATCGCCCATTTTCAGGATTTCACGAATCATCGATCAACTTTCATCAGAGGTGGGTTTGGGCTGCGAATGGTCCCGGCCGAGGCCCGAGACATGCTGTTTTTGATCAGGGTGGTGTTCGCCAAAGTCCTTTTCGCCCGGGTCTTTGCCTTCGACAGACATGTGCTCGATCACCGCGTTCATCTCCGCGCCCAGCAGTAATACGGCGGCGGAAATATAGAAGTACAACAGCAGGACAATGATCGCGCCGATGCTGCCGTACATGGCGTTGTAGTCGGCGAAGGTTTTCACGTAATAGCCAAAGCCCAGGGAAGCGATGATCCAGACCACCACCGCCAGCACCGAGCCTGGCGTGATAAAGCGAAATTTCTGCTTCACGTCCGGCATCACGTAGTACATCAAGGCCACGGCGAACATCAGCAGGATCACAATCAACGGCCAGCGCAGGATGGTCCACAGGGTAACGACGAATTCCTGCATGCCAATCTGCCCGGCCAGCCACTCCATCACTTGCGGCCCCAGGACCATCAACGCGGCAGCGGCCAGCAACATGCCGGCGATACCCACGGTGTAGAGAATCGACAGCGGGAAGCGTTTCCAGATCGGCCGGCCTTCCACCACGTCGTAGGCAGCGTTCATCGCACTCATCATCAGGCGCACGCCCGCCGAGGCGGTCCACAGCGCGATAACGATACCCACCGACAACAGCCCACCCTTGGATTGCTGCAATTGGTCAATCACCGGGTTGACCTGCTCCAGGGCCTGGGGCGGCAACACCAGTTCCGATTGCAGGCGCAACCAGCTGAAGAAGTCCGGCAGGTGCAGGAAACCAATCAGGGCAATCAGGAACAGCAGGAAGGGAAACAATGAAAACAGCATCTGGTAGGCCAGTGCCGAGGCGTAGGTGGGCATCTCGTCGTCGATGAACTCTGTGACGGTGCGCATCAATACGCGGTGCAGCGGCAGATCTTTTAATACCGGAAAAATCATAGCGTCTCCTTTCGCCGCAAAAAGGTTGAGTTCGTGGGCGACTCAGGGGCCGTTTTCTACATCAAGGTAGCCTATTTGGCGACCTTGAAACAATTTCGAAACTTTAATCCGCCGGTTTGACATAAAAACGGCCATCCGTGGATGACCGTTATGCTGCGTGTTGGCAGGCGGGTGAATCAGGCTTTGTCGACCGTATTCTTTACCGCGTCCTTGACCTTGCCGATCGCTTGCTGGGCTTCGCCCTTCTTCTCTTGGATCTTGCCTTCGGCCTCAAGCTGGGTGTTGTCAGTGGCTTTGCCGACACCTTGTTTGATATTGCCAATGGCTTCGTTCGCTAAACCTTTTGCCTTATCCGCTGTGCTGCCCATGGTATTTCTCCGTAAGAACAATCAAGGGTTTTGGTCATTACCTAAGGATTGACCCTGGGCGTTTGCGTAGAGTTTCAATTATTTGCGTCAGGCATTTCATCACCCCGTACAGGTTTGGCTTTATGTTTTGCGGCCAACCCACGAGAATGCCCGGCAGATTCAGGCTCAACCGCTGAATAACAGATCCCGTAGGAAGGTTATGAAACTCAATAAATCACAGGCCATCGCCCGCAGAAACCTGGAACTGGGCGGTGCCGTGCTCGGTGTCAACAACTGCCACTTCACCGACCTGGACCGCAAGCGCAACATCTGGTGGTTCGACCTACCGGTGGCGCGCATCGCCATTGGCCAGTACGAGTGGATTCATTTGTTGATGCACAACGCCGAAACCGATCAGCTGCTGCACCTGAAAGTACCGACCGTGTACCTGCGTGAGAAGCTTGAAGGGTTGGTGGTACGCAATGCAGGCAAGCGCAAGCCGGAGATTACCCTGGAGCTGAGCGCGGACAAGGACTCGTTCCTGAAGGATGTACGCCCGGCAGGCGCTGGCGTGAGCTTCGCGCAGTTCGCCCTGTAGACACCCGATCGGAAATGTGGGGGCTGACAGGACGCCATCGCGGGCAAGCCCGCTCCCACAGGGGTTGTGTGGTACAGGAGTTTTGAGTGCGGCCCAGGACAAATGGCTTGTCGGGTCGCCGCATCGCGGCGATAGCGGTGGGTCAGTCGACACTCAGCGCCCAATAAAAAGCCCCGCATTCGCGGGGCTTTTTGTTTACTTCTTCAGGCCCAGTTTCTTCATCTCTTCATCGCGCAACTCACGACGCAGGATCTTGCCCACGTTAGTGGTCGGCAGTGCTTCGCGGAACTCGACAGCCTTCGGCACTTTGTAGCCGGTGACGTTGGCGCGCATATGCTCCATCACCTGCTCCTTGGTCAGTGTCGCGCCTGGCTTGACCACGATGAACAGCTTGATGTGCTCGCCCGATTTCTCGTCCGGTACACCAATGGCCGCGCATTGCAGCACGCCCGGCAGGCTTGCCAGCACGTCTTCCAGCTCGTTGGGGTAGACGTTGAAACCGGAGACCAGAATCATGTCCTTCTTGCGATCAACGATGCGCATGTAGCCGTCTGGCTGGATGATCGCGATATCGCCGGTCTTCAGCCAGCCTTGGCTGTCGAGCACTTCGGCGGTGGCGTCTTCACGCTGCCAGTAGCCCTTCATCACTTGCGGGCCCTTGACGCACAGCTCGCCGATTTCGCCCAGAGGCAACTCGACACCCTCATCCGAGATGACTTTGCACAGGGTCGAGGGCACCGGGATGCCGATGGTGCCGATCTGGATATTCTGGATCGGGTTGACCGTGGCCACTGGGCTGGTTTCGGTCATGCCGTAACCTTCACAGATATTGCAGCCGGTCACGGCCTTCCAACGCTCGGCCGCCGCCAGTTGCAATGCCATGCCACCCGACAGCGTGACCTTGAGCCCCGAGAAGTCCAGCTTGCGGAAGCCTTCGTTGTTGCACAGGGCCACGAACAGGGTGTTCAGGCCGACAAAGCCGCTGAACTTCCACTTCGACAACTCCTTGACCATCGCCGGCAGGTCGCGCGGGTTGCTGATCAGGATGTTGTGGTTGCCGATCAGCATCATCGCCATGCAATGAAAGGTGAAGGCATAGATGTGGTACAGCGGCAGCGGCGTGATCAGGATCTCGCAGCCTTCGTTGAGGTTGGAGCCCATCAGCGCCTTGCACTGCAGCATGTTGGCGACCAGGTTGCGATGGGTCAGCATCGCGCCCTTGGCCACGCCGGTGGTGCCGCCGGTGTATTGCAGTACGGCGACGTCTTCGCTGGCCGGGCTGGCGTCGGTGACCGGCTGGCCATGCCCCTTGGCCAGGACGTCGTTGAACTTGATCGCCTGGGGCAAGTGATAGGCCGGGACCATCTTCTTCACGTACTTGATGACGCTGTTGATCAGCAACCGCTTGAGCGGCGGCAACAGGTCAGCCACTTCGGTGACGATCACGTGCTTGACGCCAGTCTTGGGCACGACTTTTTCTGCCAGGTGCGCCATGTTGGCCAGGCAGATCAGGGCTTTGGCCCCGGAGTCGTTGAACTGGTGTTCCATCTCCCGCGCGGTGTACAGCGGGTTGGTGTTGACCACGATCAGGCCGGCGCGGATAGCGCCAAACACGGCGACCGGGTATTGCAGGAGGTTGGGCAATTGCACGGCGATTCGATCACCGGGCTGCAAGTCGGTATGCTGTTGCAGGTACGCGGCAAAGGCACCGGACAATTCGTACAACTCACCGTAGGTGATTGTCTTGCCCAGGTTGCTGAAAGCCGGTTTGTCGGCGAAGCGTTGGCAGGACTGTTTCAGTACCGCCTGAATATTTTGATACTCGTCTGGATTGATGTCTGCAGCAATCCCGGCGGGGTACTTATCCTTCCAAAAGTCTTCGATCATGGAAGCCCACTCCTCAGCGACGCGAATTCATTCACCGCATTTGATGCGATTATTATTTGTGTGTTTTTAGGTGATTCCGGCTGTTTCAAGCAGGCCGAGAGGTCACAAAGCGCGCCGAGAGTAGCAGCTTTGCCAAGGGCCGCCTAGAGCCAAAAGAGGCCCCTACAGTCATAAACATGACTCAAGAATATGCAGTAGTCATTTTTAGAGCAAAGATTCTATAACCTGCGAAACCGCTCTACTTTAAGGGTGTACACCGTAAATGTGGGAGCTGGCTTGCCAGCTCCCACATTTGAATCGCATTTCAATTCAGGTCAGGCGATATCGCGAAGCTCTCTGCGCAGGATCTTGCCTACCGGCGTCATCGGCAGCGAGTCGCGCAACACAATGTGCTTGGGCACTTTGTAGCCGGTGAAGTTGGCCTTGCAGTAAGTCTTCAGCTCCTCAAGGCTGACACCCTGGGCCCGCGCCACCACGAACAGTTTCACCGCCTCGCCGGTACGCTCGTCAGGCACGCCGATCACCGCGCAGTTGGCAACGTTCGGGTGGGCCATCACCACGTCTTCGATCTCGTTGGGGTACACATTGAAGCCCGAGACGATGATCAGGTCTTTCTTGCGGTCGACAATGCGCACAAAACCGTCGGGGTCGATCACCGCAATATCGCCAGTCTTGAGCCAGCCCTCGGCGTCCAGGGTCTCGGCAGTGGCAGCCGGTTGCTGCCAGTAGCCCTTCATGACCTGCGGGCCCTTGATGCACAACTCGCCCCGCTCGCCCATCGGCAACTCGACGCCGGCGTCATCAATAACCTTCATCGCCGTGCCCGGCACTGGAATACCCACGGTGCCCAGGCGCGATTGATCACCGTAGGGGTTGGTGCTGGCCACTGGCGACGTCTCAGTCAGGCCGTAGCCTTCGCCGATGGAACAGCCGGTGATCTGCTTCCAGCGCTCGGCAGTGGCCTTGACCAGGGCGGTACCGCCGGAGTTGGTGATCTTCAGGTGGGAGAAGTCCAGGGTCTTGAAATCCGGGTGCTCCATCAAGGCGACAAACAGTGTGTTGAGCCCCAGCAACCCGGTAAACCGCCACTTCTTCAGTTCCTTGATAAAGCCGCCGATGTCCCGTGGATTGGTGATCAGCACGTTGTGGTTGCCGGTGACCATCATGCACATGCAGTTCGCCGTAAAGGCATAGATGTGATACAGCGGCAGCGGCGCGATCATCACCTCCTGCCCTTCCTTGACCAGCGGATGCCCGTCTTCGCGCAGTTGGGACATGCACGCCCGCACCTGCTGCATGTTCGCCACCAGGTTGCCGTGGGTGAGCATCGCGCCCTTGGCCAGGCCGGTGGTGCCGCCGGTGTATTGCAGCACGGCGATGTCATCGAGGGTCATCGGGTGGCGGGTCACGGCCAGGCCCGCGCCCATGCGCAAGGCGCGCTTGAACGACACCGCCCGAGGCAGGCTGTAGGCCGGGACCATCTTCTTCACTTTGTCGACCACGGTGTTGATCAGCCAGCCCTTGGCGGCGGGCATGAAGTCGCCCATCTTCGCTTCGATCAGGTACTCGATCTCGGTGTCGGCCGCCACTTCCTGGACCCGGGAACCAAACAGGTTGAGGTAGACCAGCGCACGAATGCCCGCATCCTTGAACTGATGGCGCATTTCCCGCGGGGTGTACAACGGGTTGGTGTTGACCACCACCAGCCCGGCGCGCAAGGCGCCGAACACGGCAATCGGGTAATGCAGGACGTTGGGCATCTGCACCGCAATACGGTCACCCGGCTTGAGATCGGTGTGGTGTTGCAGGTAGCCGGCGAACGCCGCACTCTGGCGCTCCAGGTCGGCGTAGGTCAGGGTGATCCCCATGTTGCTGAATGCCGGACGGTCGGCAAAGGCTTTGCAGGAACGCTCGAAGACTTCGATTACTGACTTGTACGCCGACAGGTCAAGCTCGTTGGGAACGCCTGTTGCGCGTTTGTCATTCCAGAAATCAGGTTGCATTATTCTTGTCCTCTTACCCGAGTGTGCCCGACCGCTTCCGGCTGTTTAAGGGAAGCGGAGCTTCGAGGACGTTAGCAGCTATGGCCAAACAGGCAAATACACTAAAACGTGTCATTGATTGTATGAATCTTGCCCCTGAGGCCGCGGGTGATCAGACGCCGGCCCTCGGATGAGCTATACACTGCAACGACCCTGAGCAAAGGAAGCGCCATGAACCACACCACTTTCTGGCTGACCGCGAACGACCGCAGCCGCCTGTACGTCAACCAGTGGCTACCGGACGGCACGCCTACGGCGCTGGTGATGCTGGCCCATGGCATGGCCGAGCACAGCGGCCGCTATGCGCGCCTGGCCCAGGCCCTGTGTGATGCCGGTTACGGCGTGTATGCCCCGGACCTGCGCGGCCATGGCCGTACCGCCGATGAAGGCACCCTGGGCCTGTTTGCCGAGCGCGATGGCTGGAACAAAGTGGTAGGTGACCTGGCCGCGCTCAACCAGCACATCGGCCAGCAAGCCCCCGGTGTGCCGATCCTCCTGCTGGGCCATAGCATGGGCAGCTATATCGCCCAGGCCTATCTGTTGCATCACAGTGCCAGCCTGCACGGGGCGATTCTCAGTGGGTCGAACTTCCAGCCGGTGGCCCTGTACCGCGCCGCCCGCCTGATCGCCCGGGCCGAACGCCTGCGCCAGGGCCTCAGGGGCCGCAGCGCACTGATCGAGTTTCTGTCGTTTGGCTCGTTCAACAAGGCCTTCAAGCCCAACCGCACGGCGTTTGACTGGCTGAGCCGCGACCCGGACGAAGTGGACAAGTACGTCAACGACCCCCTGTGCGGCTTTCGTTGCACCAACCAGCTATGGATCGACCTGCTGGGTGGCTTGCAGCAAATCAGCAAAGCGTCCAATCTCAAACAGATTGATCCGGGCCTGCCGATTTTGGTGATGGGCGGCGAATGTGATCCGGTCAGTGAAGGCAAGCGTCTCACCAGCCTGGCCAACGCATTGCGCGATGCCGGCTGCCAGAACCTGCACGTGAACATCTACCCGCAGGCGCGCCACGAACTCTTCAATGAAACCAACCGCGATGCGGTCACCGCTGATGTGCTGGCCTGGATGGCCCAGGCCGTGAACCATCGCCGGCCGGCGCGCTGCGAGTGAACGCATAAATATTTTCGTTTAAAATCAACGAATTAAGATTACCGATTAGCCACAGGATGCAGGATCAGATGACCCAGGTTACCAACACTCCGTACGAAGCCCTCGAAGTTGGCCAGAAAGCCACCTACAGCAAAACCGTGGAAGAGCGCGATATCCAGCTGTTCGCGGCAATGTCCGGCGACCATAACCCGGTGCACCTGGATGCCGAATTCGCCAAGGCGACCATGTTCAAGGAGCGGATCGCCCACGGCATGTTCAGCGGCGCCTTGATCAGCGCGGCAGTCGCTTGTGAGCTGCCTGGGCCGGGCACCATCTATATCGGTCAGCAGATGAGCTTCCAGAAGCCGGTGAAAATCGGCGACACCTTGACCGTACGTCTGGAAATCCTCGAGAAGCTGCCCAAGTTCCGCGTGCGGATTGCCACCCAGGTGTTCAACCAGCGTGATGAGTTGGTGGTGGATGGCGAAGCCGAGATCCTCGCGCCACGCAAACAGCAGGTTGTGACCTTGACCGAGTTGCCGGCGATCAGCATCGGCTGATCAGGCATGTGAAATAAAAAATGTGGGAGCGGGCTTGCCCGCGATGGCGTCATTTCAGTCGATACATACATCGACTGATCAACCGCTATCGCAGGCAAGCCAGCTCCCACATTTGTATCGGGGTACAGCGCAATTACCCGTGAGAGCAGGTTTGCCTGCTCCCACATTTGTTACCTCAGCGCAGCTCAGGACTGGGCGCGAGCCTGGTTACGCAGGGCTTTCACCTGATCGTGATTGCGTTGCGCACCATGATACTGGCGCTCAACCAAGTCACGAATACCGACCAGGTTGTGCTTGTTGATTTTCTCGATGGCCTCTTTGTAAGCCTTCAGTGCGTGGTCTTCACCGCGCTCGGCTTCGTTGAGTACCGCTTCTTCGTCCTTGCCGGTGACCATCGACTTCACGTCGACCCAGCCACGGTGCAGTGCGC
Source organism: Pseudomonas sp. FP818 (assembly GCF_030687335.1). Classification (NCBI taxonomy): domain Bacteria; kingdom Pseudomonadati; phylum Pseudomonadota; class Gammaproteobacteria; order Pseudomonadales; family Pseudomonadaceae; genus Pseudomonas; species Pseudomonas sp. FP818. The sequence goes on from NZ_CP117427.1 coordinate 4,413,248, forward strand.
CGGCCACGCTGCCGGAATCTTCCGGATCGCCACCCAGGGCCCGCACGGCCGTTTGCAGTTCGGCAGCCGCCGACGCGCAGTCTGCGGAACGCTTGATGAACAGCGCCTTGAGCTCAGGGTGCTTGATGTCTTCTGCGCAGGTCTTGAAGCCTTCCTGGCCGTCTTTGCTGGTTTCGATCAGGTCATTGAGTACGGAGATCGACTCTTTGTTGATATCAGTCATTTTTCAATTCCTTCGCGGGTTTAGAAAGGTATTGGGGTAGTTGCAGCGCCCGTGCCAGGTCTTGAATCAATATTTATTCTTTATTTTTCAATAAGTTATAAATATCCCCAAAATCTGTATCCGCTTTATTTGCATGATCTGTCATTTGGCCTTCATGCAGAATGCCTGTATTTTCCAAGGCATCCTCCTGATTGCCTGAAGCCCGTATGAACCCCGAAAAACTCGAACTGCTCATCACCCGCCAAATGCCGTTCGGCAAGTACAAGGGCCGGATCATTGCCGACCTGCCCGGTCCGTACCTGAACTGGTTTGCCCGCGAAGGTTTTCCCCACGGCGAGCTGGGCGGTTTGCTGGCCTTGATGCAGGAAATCGACCACAACGGCCTGTCCGAACTGCTGGAACCGCTGCGCGCCAAACACGGTAAACCCGCCCCGCGCCACTAACCGAGCCCGCCCATGCCCCACACCCGCGACGAAGCCTATTGGCAGGCCATTGCCCAGCGCTATGACCTGGAGCCCGGCCCCATCAACCTGGAAAACGGCTACTTTGGCCGCATGAGCCGGGCCGTGTTGGCCCAGTATCAGGAGCACGTGGCCTTCATCAATCGCAGCAACTCGGTGCATGTGCGCCAGCGCTTCGAGCAAGGGCAACATGTCGAGATTCGCCGGCAACTGGCCGAGTTGGTCAACGTCGACCCAGAAGCGATTGCTTTCACCCGCAATGCCACCGAAGCCCTGCAGTCGCTGATCCGCAACTACAACCGCCTGCAGCCGGGCGACCAGGTGCTGATCAGCGATCTGGAGTACGACACGGTCAAAGGCGCCATGCGCTGGCTCGCCGGCTACCGGGGGGTAGAGGTGATCGAAGTGTCCCACGCCCATCCGGCCAGCTTCGACAGCCTGCTGCAGACTTATCGCGACACCTTCAGCCGTTACCCACGCCTGAGGCTGATGGCGCTGACCTATGTCACCCACCGCACCGGCCTGGTCATGCCGGTGGAGGCCATCGCCCAGGTTGCGCGGGAATATGGCGTCGAAATCATCCTCGATGGCGCCCATGCCCTTGGCCAGATCGACTTCGACCTGGCCCAGTTGGGCATCTCGTTCGCCGGCTTCAACCTGCACAAGTGGATCGGTGCACCGCTGACCCTGGGCTTTCTCTATATCGCCCCGCAGCGGCTGGCGGACACTGACCCGGACATGGGCGAGTTCCATTACCCAGCCAGCGACGTGCGCGCCCGTACGTCCTACAGCACGCCGAACTTTCCAGCGCTGATGACCTTGCCGCTGGTGCTCGAAGAGCATCGGACCCTGGGCGGCGCGCAGGCCAAGGGGGCGCGGGTGAAATACCTGCGTGACCTGTGGGTGAGCCAGGTACGGCCATTGCCGGGGATCGAGGTGCTGACCTCGGATGATCCACGGTTGTATTGCGCAATTACGGCGTTCAAGTTCAACGGGCGTGATCAACAGGTGATGGCGGATCGACTGCTTGATGAATACAACCTGTTTACCACCCTGCGCAGTGGGGCAGCGTTTGGTACCTGCATACGGGTGACGCCGGGGGTGGTGACGTCGGCGGCGGACATCGACGTGCTGGTCAATGCCATTACCAAGCTGAACACTGATTAAAATGTGGGAGCTGGCTTGCCTGCGAAGGCGGTGTATCAGTCGATAAATGTATTGGCTGAGACACCGTCATCGCAGGCAAGCCAGCTCCCACAGGGGAATGCAGCTTCGCGCTCTTGCTTTGCTGTTGCTCTGCTTTTGATCTTGATCTGAGGCGCCCCGTTAAACCACGATGGCCGCAGTCAGGTATTGCGCAGTGGGCACCCCGGCATGGATGCCGGGGTAGCCGCGACACGGCCAGGGATGGCCGATCGCGGCGGGCCCACGGAGCAATGCCTGACTGCGGGCATGCCGAGCCTAGGCGAGGCACCGAGTGGTGGGGCAAGAGCGTTTTGCTTACTTTGGCGCTTCTCCAAAGTGAGCCGCCGTAAGGGCGGAACCCTAAGTGGCCGTGACCGCAGCAACGGATATGTACACAGACCGAGAAGAGAGTTGTGTAGATACCTATGCCTATCGCAGGCAAGCCAGTTCCCACACAAGCCCCCCATTTGAATTACGGTGAAATTTCGCTTTTCTATAGGCAAAAAAAAGCGGCGCACCGACCAAGTGCACCGCAAACATGCCGTGAAGCACAGCAACAACGATTCGGTAAAGCCAATCAGTCCAGCAGCGACAGCGCCTCAGCGGTGACTTCCTGGATGCGCGCCCAGTCGCCGTTCTTGATCCACTCCGGATCAAGCATCCAGCTACCGCCCACGCACATCACGTTTTTCAACGCCATGTAGTGTTTGATGTTGGCCGGGCCAACGCCGCCAGTGGGGCAGAATTTCACTTCGCCAAACGGTCCGCCCAGGGCCTTGATTGCCGCCACACCGCCGCTGACTTCCGCCGGGAACAGTTTGAAACGACGATAGCCCAGGCCATAGCCTTCCATGATTCCGGAGGCATTGCTGATGCCGGGCAGCAGCGGGATCGGGCTGTCGACACTGGCTTCAAGCAGGTCACGGGTAATACCGGGGGTGACGATAAACTGCGAACCCGCCGCCTCGGCAGCCGCCAGCATGGTGCGATCGAGCACCGTGCCCGCGCCCGTCACCAACTCCGGACGCTGCTCACGCAGGACCTGGATGGCCTTGAGGCCGAACTGCGAACGCAGGGTCACTTCCAGCGCGGTCAAGCCACCCGCCGCCAGGGCATCGGCCAGGGGCAGAATGTCCTGTTCGCGGGCAATGGTGATCACTGGCAGGATCCGCGCCTTGGCGCAGAGACTGTCGATCAGGGCAACTTTATCCGCCATGGACACGGTCGGGTGAGGGCTTTTCATAGCGGCTGATCCTTGGCTCATGGGCACCAGTAAATCTCTAGAGTGGGTTGCAAAAACGCGCGAATCGGCATGCCGGCAACATCGTCGCTGGCCAGCGCTTCGCTCAGGGTGTGGAGTTTCGAATCGCCGGCAATCGACAACACGGTGTAGCGCGCGCTGGCCAGCAATGCACGACTCATGGTCAGGCGCTGATGGGGCACGCTCGGCGCCAGCATCGGCCAGCACCGGCGGGTGCCATCGGGCTGCAGCGCTTCGGCCAGGTTCGGGCTGTTGGGAAACAGCGACGCGGTATGCCCGTCATCGCCCATGCCCAGCACCAGCACATCAATCGCCGGCAGTTCGGCCAGCAGGCGATCAGCCTGCTCGGCGGCGCCGTCCAGGTTCGCGGCGGCGCTGTAAAGGCTCAAGAACTTGGCCTTGGCCGCCGGGCCTTGCAGCAGATATTTCTTCAACAGGCCGGCGTTGCTGTCGGCATGTTCCACCGGCACCCAGCGCTCATCGGCCAGGGTAATGGTGACCTTGGACCAGTCCAGGCCCTGGCTGGCCAGGTTCTGGAAAAACGCCACCGGGCTGCGGCCACCGGACACCACCAGGGTCGCCTCGCCACGGGCACTGATGGCCGCGCGCAGTTGTTCGGCCACGTCGTTGGCCAAGCCTTCGGCCAGCAGTACCGGCGTGCGGTACTCATGGGGTGTTACGCCCTGGGGCAGTTTCAAATCAGATATCGCCATACCACGACCTCCCATCCCGCGTGATCAGTGCAATGGAGCTCATCGGCCCCCAGGAACCCGCCGCATACGGCTTGGGTGCATCACCGGATTTTTTCCACCCGGCGATCAACTGGTCACACCACTTCCACGCGGCTTCGATTTCATCTTTACGGACAAACAGGTTCTGATTGCCGCGCATCACTTCCAGCAACAACCGCTCGTAGGCATCGGGAATCCGGGCGCTACGGTAGGTGTCGGAAAAATTCAGTTGCAGTGGCCCGCTGCGCAGTTGCATGCCCTTGTCCAGGCCCTGCTCCTTGGTCATCACGCGCAAGGAAATACCTTCGTCCGGTTGCAGGCGGATGATCAGCTTGTTGCTGATCTGCAGGCGCTGTTCGGGGGCAAAGATATAGTGGGACGGTTCCTTGAAGTGGATAACGATCTGCGACAACTTTTGCGGCATGCGCTTGCCGGTGCGCAGGTAAAACGGCACCCCGGCCCAACGCCAGTTGCGGATATCGGCCCGCAGGGCGACGAAGGTTTCGGTATCGCTCTGGGTGTTGGAGTTATCTTCTTCCAGGTAACCCGGCACCGGCTTGCCGGCGCTGTAGCCAGCAATGTACTGGCCGCGCACGACCTGGGTGGTCAGGCCTTCCGGGCTGATCGGCGCCAGGGCCTTGAGCACCTTGACCTTCTCGTCGCGGATGCTGTCGGCGGACAAGTCGGCCGGCGGGTCCATGGCGATCAGGCAGAGCAGTTGCAGCAGGTGATTCTGGATCATGTCCCGCAGTTGCCCGGCCTTGTCGAAGTAGCCCCAGCGGCCTTCGATACCCACCTGCTCGGCCACGGTGATTTCCACGTGGGAGATGTAATGCTGGTTCCACTGGGTTTCAAACAGGCTGTTGGCAAAACGCAGGGCAATCAGGTTCTGCACCGTCTCTTTGCCCAGGTAGTGGTCGATGCGGTAAGTGCGGTTTTCCGGGAAAAACTGCGCCACGGCGTCGTTGACCTTGCGCGAGGACTCCAGGTCCGAACCGATGGGTTTCTCCAGGACCACCCGGGTATTTTCCGCCAGGCCGACCTTGGACAGGTTCTCGCAGATCGCGCCATACACCGCCGCCGGGGTGGCGAAGTAGGCGATCAGGCGTTGTTCGGTGCCGGCCTTGGCGGCCAGGGCCACGTAGTCATCGGCATTCATGAAATCGACATGCACATAGGCCAGGCGCGCGAGGAAGCGCGCAGCTACCGCTTCATCCAGTTCCTGACCGACGTATTTGCGCAGTTCGTGCTCGATGTGGTCCAGGTGCTGCTGCTCGGAGCCAGCTTCACGGGCCAGGGCCAGGATGCGGGTGTCGGCGTGCAAGAGCCCGGCGCCATCGAGTTGATAAAGGGCAGGAAATAACTTGCGCAGCGCCAGATCACCCAAGGCGCCAAACAGGGCAAAGGTGCAGGGTTCCACGGTTATCGAAGGCATGATGTTTGTTCTTTTATCAAGTTAAGCTACAAATACCTTTTTTCAAGGCATCACTCAAGGAAAAATGTAGTAATAACCACAACATTTTCCCAAAATACGCATTGCGAGTGGTGGTGTTCAACTACCCTCAGTAGGATAGGCCACCGCCAAGGGCCGCTCGTCGACCTGTTACTGGCCCTTACTTGCATCGTCGCCCGAAGGAAAGACTGAATGGACCGCGTGCGCAATCTTCTGGAACAGATCCGGAACCGCCTCGAAGAATTGAACAAGGCCGAGAAAAAAGTCGCCGAGGTCATCCTGCTCAACCCACAGCAGGCGACCCGCTTCTCGATCGCTGCCCTCGCCCAAGCCGCCTCGGTCAGTGAACCGACGGTCAACCGTTTCTGCCGCTCGTTCGGCGTCAGCGGTTACCCTGAACTGAAATTGCAACTGGCGCAAAGCCTGGCCAGTGGCGCGGCCTATGTCAGCCGCGCCGTGGAGGCCGATGATAACCCCGAGGCCTACACGCAGAAGATTTTTGGCAGCGCCATCGCTTCATTGGACAGCGCCTGCCAGGCCCTGGACCCCGCGCTTATCAGCAAGGCCGTGGACTTGCTGATCCAGGCACGGCAGATCCACTTCTTCGGCCTCGGTGCTTCGGCGCCAGTGGCCATGGATGCCCTGCACAAGTTCTTCCGTTTCAACCTGTCGGTGACGGCCCACGCCGACGTATTGATGCAACGCATGATTGCCTCGGTGGCGCATACCGGCGAGCTGTTCGTGATCATTTCCTACACCGGCCGCACCCGCGAGCTGGTGGAAGTGGCGCGCATTGCCCGGGAGAACGGCGCCTCGGTGCTGGGCGTGACGGCCGAGAACTCGCCATTGGCCAAGGTCAGTACGGTGAGCTTGAACATCCCGCTGCCGGAAGACACCGACATCTATATGCCAATGACCTCGCGGATCATTCAGTTGACAGTGCTGGATGTGCTGGCGACCGGCATGACCTTGCGCCGTGGTGTGGATTTCCAGCCCCATCTGCGCAAGATCAAAGAGAGCTTGAATGACAGCCGGTATCCGGTGGGGGATGAGTTCAACTAAAGCTGGAATCGCCTCCAGCAGGGCCAGCCCAGCCCGCTACCTTGTGGGAGCGGGCTTGCCCGCGATGAGGCCCAGGGCAACACCACTAACCCCCCGCCCGGGCCTGCAAACTCAAATGCGCCCTCTCCCCCGGCGCCAGGCTGGCCCCAGCCATGGCCGACTCCACACACACAAAGCCCGACGCCTCGTTAAAGCTCACCCCCAGCAATGGCCGGCTGCCCGGATGCCAGACCACCGTGTCAGCACTGTCGCCAGTGTCGATGCACAGTTCGCGCTGCCAGGCGTGGTCCTTGAGCTGCAACTCCCCCTCATGCTGGAACACGCGCTGGCAGCCGCCATCGACGCGCAACTCACCTTGCTGCTGGCAAACCTGACGACTCAACTGGTCGTAACCCTGCGCCCCGTCGAGCCCAGACAGCGCTATCTCGCCCACGTTGCCAATCCGCCAATAGGCGTGCAAAGCGTGGCTCAACTGGCACGGCAGCTCATCCTGATGCTCGGTGCTCAGGCGCAGTTCGAGGGTTTCGCCCAGGTGCGCATGCAGGTCCACCTGCCAATCGCACAGCTGCAATTGCCAATGCAGGCGCACACCGTCGTCATCGGTGCTGCTGTCCAATAGCTTCCAGTCAATCAAGCGTGCCCAACCATGGGAGGGCCAGGCGTTTTCGCTGGGATGGCGGCCATACCACGGCCAGCACACTGGCACGCCGCCACGGATCGCCCCGACCTGCGGCCACTTGGCCGCGCACCACAGCCATGGCTTCTGGCCCGTGGGTTGGAAATGCAGCAACTGCGCGCCCTGGCGGCTGAATACCGCCTGGCACAGGGGGTGGTTAATCACCAATACGTCGCGCATCTGGAAGCGCTCCCAGGCGAATACCGGTTGCTCGCGCAGGGATTTGAAAAAGCGTTGCAGCGGATGCTCATGCATGTGCCACGGTCCTGTAGATCACTATCGCTCACCTCTTTGGTGAACCTGTGGGAACTGGCTTGCCAGCTCCCACACGCGTTATGCGCACCCGCTCAAAAAAAAGCGGATAGCCATGGCTACCCGCAAAATGCGCACAGAGAGAAGGAGCTTATCGCAACCGCGTTAGAACACCGACTGAATTTTCAGACCGGCGACCAAGGCGTTGTCGACTTTATCCACGCCACCTGGGTGGGTGACGTATTGCAGGTTGGGACGCACGGTCAACCAGTTGGTGACGTGGAAGCCGTAGTTGATTTCGTAGTTGTACTCGGTGCCGCGCAGTGGCGCATAACCTGCCTGGCTGTAATCGGTGAAACCGCCCGCTTCGTTCAACAACTCGGCGTTCTTGCGCACGTCATCGTTGACATGCAGGCGAGCGGCGCCAATGCCGACGTCATCTTTTGGACGCGCATCGAATGGGCCTTTGTACACCAGCATGATCGACTGATAGTTGTCGACCGTGTTGGTTTCCTTGTCGTGGAAGGTGGCGTTGGCCGCGATGTTCAGGCCGCGGGAAGCGTCGCCGTTATGGGTGGTGAGCTGCTGCTGGGCAACGAACCAATAGCCTTTTTTGCTGCTGCGGGTACGGTAGTCTGCGCCAGTGGTGGCCGCATTGTCGCCGTTGACGTCTTCACGTACGTCGGGAGCATCGGCGGCGCTCTTGTAGTAACCCACACGGTATTCGCCCGGCAGGTTATTGACCTTCGGCGACCAGACCAGCTCCACCGGAATCACGGTGCCCTTGGTGCCACTGCCGCTGAGCTTGAAGCCGTTGCCGTGCTCCAGCTGCGAGGGGTTCTGGTTGTACGCGCCGATCTGCGCATACAGCTCAGGCGTGATGTGGTACTTCACGCGGATCGCGGCCTGGCTGACCGGCCAGTTGTACCAGGTGTTGACGTAGTTACCCACTTGGGAGCCGCAGAACGAGAGGTTCTGGAAGTCGCACGGGAAGGTGTTGAAGTCTTCGCCTTCACCGAAGTAACCGAGTTTCACATCCAGCTTGTTGTCGAACATCTGGTGCTGAATCCAGAACTGGGTCAGGCGCACCATATGGCCACGGCCGTACACTTCTTGAGACGAACTCAAGGTGCCGGCACGCGGGTCGCCAATGCGGTCATTGGAGATGTTGCGGCCATTACGGCTGGTCATCTGGATCTTGGCCTGGGTGTTGTCCCAGCCCCAGAGTTTTTGCAGGTCCAGCGCTACGCCGAGGCCGAACTGGTCAGCATAACGACCGGTCTTGTCATCGTTGTAGCCGCCGTGGGCGTTGTAGCCCGCTTCCCCAACGTAGTCGGCCTTGATGTCGATACCCCGCTCGATCAGCTTGGTCCGCTCGCCGCCCCAATCGCCGGTCATCCATTTGGAATCGGCACTGAAGGCCTCGTCTGCCATCGCATTGGCGGACAAAACCAGCGCTGCCGCTGCTGACAGCTGGCAGATCAAGCGAGTGTTGTTGTGTTGCTTTTTCATCCCTACATCCTCGTCTTTATTGTTATTAACTGTTTTTATCTAACGCGGTTTACAGCTATTTCCGAAACATCCACATCGAATGTGTGGGAGCGGGCTTGCTCGCGATGGCATCACTGCGGTGTGCCTGGTAGACCGAGCGGCCTGTATCGCGGGCAAGCCCGCTCCCACATTTTGATTTTCAGCGGCCTTTAAATTGGGTGACGTTGTCGGCGTGTGGCACTGGCACTGACGCGGCGGTGCCCAGGCGTTCGCCGGTCTTGGCGTCGAACAGCAGCACCTTGGCCGGATCGAACTGCAAGGTCAGGCTCTCGCCCACTTGCGGCGCCACATCTGGCGCCAGGCGGCAGCAGACCTTGGTGTCATTGAGCTGCACGAACACCAGGGTGTCCGGGCCTGTGGGCTCGGTCACCTGGACTTCGGCACGAATGCTCGGCAGGCCATTGCCCTCGCCGCTGGCCAGGACAATTTGCTCCGGGCGCAGGCCGAGGATCACATCGCGGTCTTCAAGACCCGCATCGTTCATGCCCAGTGGCAATTCGCAACGCGCCTGACCGCTGTCGAGCAGGGCCAGCAGGCGGCCCTCCTTGCGTTGCAGGCGCAGGGGGATGAAGTTCATCGGCGGCGAGCCGATAAAGCTCGCCACAAACAGGTTGGCCGGGTCGTTGTAGATGTCTTTCGGCGTGCCGAACTGCTGGATGATCCCGTCCTTCATCACCGCCACTTTGTCGCCCAGGGTCATCGCTTCGATCTGGTCGTGGGTCACGTAGACCGTGGTGGTTTTCAGGCGCTGATGCATCAGTTTCATTTCGGTGCGCATCTCGACCCGCAGCTTGGCGTCGAGGTTGGACAGGGGCTCGTCGAACAGGTAGATCTTCGGCCGCCGCGCCAGTGCCCGGCCCATGGCCACGCGTTGTTGCTGGCCGCCCGAGAGCTGGCCCGGCTTGCGATTGAGCAGGTGCTCGATCTGCAGCAGCTTGGCCACCCGCGCCACTTCCTCGTCGATGTCGGCCTGGCTCATCTTGCGGATTTTCAGGCCGAACTCGATGTTCTCGCGCACGCTCATGGTCGGGTACAGGGCGTAGGACTGGAACACCATGGCGATATCCCGGTCCTTGGGGCTCATGCCGCTGACGTCCTGGTCACCGATCATGATCGCGCCGCCGCTGATGTTTTCCAGGCCGGCGATGCAGTTCATCAGGGTCGACTTGCCGCAGCCCGAGGGCCCGACAAGAATCAGGAACTCACCGTCCTTGATCGACAGTTCGATGTTCTTCAGGGTGTCCGGCAGGCCGGCACCATAGGTCTTGTTTACGTTGCGAAGTTCGAGCGTAGCCATGATTACCCCTTGACCGCGCCAGCCGTGAGGCCGCGCACGAAATACTTGCCTGCGACCACATAGACCAGCAGGGTCGGCAGCCCGGCGATCATCGCCGCCGCCATATCAACGTTATATTCCTTGGCCCCGGTGCTGGTGTTGACCAGGTTGTTCAGCGCCACCGTGATGGGCTGCGAATCACCGCTGGAGAACACCACGCCAAACAGGAAGTCGTTCCAGATCTGGGTGAACTGCCAGATCAGGCAGACCATGATGATCGGGGTCGACATCGGCAGAATGATCCGACGGAAGATGGTGAAAAATCCTGCGCCATCCAGGCGCGCAGCCTTGACCAGCGCATCCGGAATGCTCACGTAGTAGTTGCGGAAGAACAGCGTGGTGAATGCCAGGCCGTAGACCACGTGCACGAACACCAGGCCGGTGGTGGTGCTGGCCAGGCCCATTTTGCCGAGGGTGAACGAGGCCGGCAGCAAGACGGTCTGGAACGGCAGGAAGCAGCCGAACAACAACAGGCCGAAGAACAACTGCGAACCGCAAAAACGCCACATCGACAGCACGTAGCCGTTCAACGCACCGATGGTGGTGGAGATCAGCACCGCCGGGATGGTGATCATGAACGAGTTCCAGAAGTACCCGTTTACCGTGGCCCAGGCCTTGACCCAGCCGATCCCGGTAATCACCGTCGGCCAGCTCAGCAGGTTGCCGGTGCTGATGTCTTCCGGGGTCTTGAAGCTGGTCAGCAGCATCACCACCAGCGGCACCAGGTACAGCACCACGGCGAGGATCAGCACCGCATGGATCGCCAGGCGGCTGAAGCTGATGGAAGGTTTGGCGAGACTAGTCATGGCGCTTGGTCCTCAGCTCGGAGTACAGGTAAGGCACGATGATCGCGAGGATCGCGCCGAGCATCAGGATCGCACTGGCCGAGCCCATGCCCATCTGGCCGCGACTGAAGGTGAAGGAATACATGAACATCGCCGGCAGGTCGGACGAGTAGCCAGGGCCACCGGCCGTCATTGCCGCCACCAGGTCAAAGCTCTTGATGGCGATGTGCGCAAGGATCATCACCGCGCTGAAGAACACCGGGCGCAGGCTGGGCAGCACCACGCTCCAGTAGATACGCGGCAGGCTCGCGCCGTCGATCTGTGCGGCACGGATGATCGACTGATCAACCCCACGCAGGCCGGCGAGGAACATCGCCATGATAAAGCCCGAGGCTTGCCATACCGCCGCAATCACCAGGCAATACACCACGCGGTCCGGGTCGATCAGCCAGTCCAGCCGGAAGCCTTCCCAGCCCCAGTCGCGCAGCAGTTTGTCCAGGCCCATGCCGGGGTTGAGCAGCCATTTCCAGGCAGTACCGGTGACGATCATCGAGAGCGCCATCGGGTACAGGTAGATGGTGCGGATAAAGCCTTCGCGGCGGATGCGCTGGTCGAGAAAGACCGCCAGCAGCACGCCGATCACCAGGGTGATGCCGATAAACATGCCGCCGAACAGCGCCAGGTTTTTGCTCGCCACCCACCAGCGGTCGTTGTCGAACAACCGTGCGTATTGCGCCAGGCCCACCCATTTGTAGGTGGGCAGGAAGGTGGAGTTGGTGAACGACAGCACGAACGTCCACAGGATGTAGCCATAGAAGCCCACCAGAACGATGAACATGCTCGGGGCCAGCACCAGTTTGGGGAGCCAGCGCTGCAATGCATCGAACGGCGAGGCCTTGCTGAACACAGCAACAGAACTCATGGGGAAATCCAGGGCAGGGAATAAGGGACTAATGGATAACCTTGTGGGAGTCGGCTTTGGGTGGGGGCTGGTTTGCCTGCGATGGCATCACCTGAGTGTCACTGCTACACCGAGGCGCTTGCATCGCGGGCAAGCCCGCTCCCACACTGAAACCGATTGCCCCTAGGGGTTACTTGGCAGACTTGATCGCCGCGCCAAGTTTCTTGGCGGTGTCGGCCGGGTCGGCTTTCGGGTCGTTGATGAAGTTGGTCACCACATCAAAGAACGCGCCCTGCACCGCCAGCGTGGTCGCCATGTTGTGCGCCATGCTCGGTTGCAGGCCGCCGGACTTGGCATCCACCAGGAAGTCCTTGGCCGCCGTCTGGGCGCAGCTGTCGAAGCCGTATTTGGCCATGTCGCCGAGCATGTCGTTGCGCACCGGGATCGAGCCCTTGTTGATGCTGAAGACCTTCTGGAAGTTCTCACCCAGCACGACCTTGGCGATGTCTTGCTGACCGGCCGAGGTACCGGCATTTTTCTGCTTGAACACCGCCAGGGAGTCGATGTTGTAGGTGAAGGCCTTGTCGGTGCCCGGGAAGGCTACGCACTCGTAGTCCTTGCCGGCGATTTTCTTGGCGGCTGTCCACTCGCTCTTGGCCCAGTCACCCATGATCTGCATGCCGGCCTTGCCGTTGATGACTTTGGCGGCTTCCAGGTTCCAGTCCTGGCCCTTGCCGTCGGCGTCCATATAGGTCGCGACCTTTTTCAGCTCGGTCAGCGCCTTGACCATGTCCGGGCCGGTCAGGGTCGCGTTGTCGAGGTCGACCAGGGCTTTCTTGTAGCCGTCCACGCCCATGACCGAGAGCACCACGGCTTCGAACACCGTACTGTCCTGCCAAGGCTGGCCACCGTGGGCGAGCGCAATGAAGCCGGCAGCCTTGAGCTTGTCACCGGCGGCATAGAATTCTTCAAGGGTCGTAGGGTTTTTGCTGATGCCGGCTTTCTTGAAGACTTCAGGGTTGATCCACAGCCAGTTGACGCGGTGGATATTCACCGGCACGGCCACGTAATCACCTTCGTACTTCACCGTGTCGGAGACTTTCTTGTCGAGCAGTTCGTCCCACTTTTCGGCCTTGGCCACGTCCTTCAGGACGTCGGTGTCGAGCAGCCCGGTGGACGCCCATTCCTGGATGTCGGGGCCTTTGATCTGGGCTACGCCTGGCGGGTTGCCGGCGACCGCGCGGCTTTTCAGCACGGTCATGGCCGTGGCACCGCCGCCGCCTGCGACGGCCCCGTCTTTCCAGGTAAAACCGTCTTTCTCAACTTGGGCCTTCAGGACATCCACCGCCGCCTTCTCACCGCCCGAGGTCCACCAATGCACAACTTCAACCGTCCCTTTGGAGTCGGCGGCAAATGCACTGAGGGGAAACAACGAGGCAATGGAAATAGCAACGGCGAGGCGATTAATCGCGTTCATCTGAGTACCTTTTTCTTGTTGTTATGCATGCAAGTCTGGAGCTTGCGCTGCATAGGATTCTAAACAGGGATTTTTGCCAGGCACGTAACAAAGGGACGGGCAAATGTCACCACTTGGTGACATAGCAACCGGCCCCCAGCGCACTGGCCATGCTTGGGGATAACGGCAGGCCCGGCAGCAATACGGCCTGCCAGGCATGGTACAGGTCCGGCTTGCCCCCCCAGATTTTGCTGGCGGGCAGGTTTTGCGGGTCGAGTTCGTGGTGCCAACTGCCCTGGACCCGGTCGATCAGGTGGGTTTCACAGAACTCCCAGAAGCGCCGGTACCAGACCTCGTAATGCCACTCGCCGGTGCGCTTGAGCAGGGCCTGGGCGGCCGCGCTGGCTTCGGCGTGGGTCCAATGCAGACGCTCGCGCACCACCGGGCGGTAGTGCCAGTCCAGGGTGTAGACCAGGCCCGGGCCACCGTCCACCGACCAGCCATACTCGCAGGCGCTGGCGAACAAAGCCTTGGCATCCTCCAGCAACCACGCTGGCGTGACGAGCCCCGCCTGCTGGCGTGCGGCTTCAAGGTGCAACACCAGGCGCGCCCATTCAAAGCCGTGCCCGGGAGTGATGCCGTAGGGGCGAAAGCCGTCGGTCGGGTTGTCTTCGTTGTAACGGTGCAGGGGTTGCCAATAGCGGTCGAAATGCTCGATCACCATAAATTCATTGGCGGCGGCGTGCCGATGGATCACCCGTTCGACAATACGCAGCGCCCGCCCCAGCCAGCGCGTGTCGCCGGTGACATCGGCCAGGGCCAGAAAGGCTTCGGTGGCGTGCATATTGCTGTTGGCGCCGCGATAGGCTTCTTCACCGCTCCAGTCCCGGGCGAAGGATTCAAGCATTGCGCCCTCCTCCTCGCACCAGAAATGCTGGTCGATGATCTGCATGGCATCCGTCAACAGAGCTTGCGCCCCAGGGGCACCCGCCACCACGGCGGAACTGGCGGCCAGGGCGACAAAGGCGTGCAGGTAGGCGGCCTTGCCCGTATTGCCATCACCCGCGCCGGCGACGGCAAACCAGCCGCCATGCTCGGCATCCCGCAACGGGCCGCCGAGGCTGGCCACACCGTGCTCCACCAGCTCGGCATAGCCCGGCAGCCCTTGGGCGTGAGCCATGGCGAAGCTGTGGGTCATGCGGGCGGTGTTCATGGTTTCGGCGTGGGCATCGACGGGCAGACGGCCCTGTACATCGAGGTTGCCGAAGCCTTCAGGCAGCCGCGAGGCCTTGGCAAAACCCAGCAGGCGCTGGCCTTCGGCGGCGAGCCAGGCGTGATGGGCAGGGGCGTTCAGCCAACTGCTGGCAGGCAGTGGTTGCATGATCATGGGTGGCCCTTTTTGTTTTTATGGGATGACCGCAGTCTAAACAAGGGTCGGGAGAGGGCATGTAACGAAAGAGCGAGGAAATGTCACCGATTGGTGACATTGGCAAGAGCCGGCAAGCCGGCCCCAAGAGTAACAATGGCGTCACTGGCCCAGGGGCGTGACCTTGGCCGGCGCACTCACTTCCCGTTGCAGGTTCTGCATCTGGGTTTGCAAGGTGGTGATGTTGCGGGTGGTCTGGATACGGAACACGTCGAACTCTTTATTCGACGGCCCTTCGGTGGCGGCGCGGTTGTCCAGTTCGCTCTTGACCACCAGCAGGTCCTGTTCCAGGCGTGCAATGGCCGTGGCCGGATTGCCCTGCTTCTTCAAGGCGGCCACCTCCGTGCCCAGTTCCTTGACGTCGGCATTCAATTTGGCGGCTTCGGCCTGTGCGGCCTTGAGGGCGGTCAATTCATTGACCAGGCTCAGCACCTGGGCCTGCAACTGGGTATTGGCGGTGGCCAGGTCCGTGGTGCTGGCACTCATCTGCGCCAGGCGCTTGTCCAGGTCGGTGGCCTGGCCCGCCACGCCCAACTGCTGCTTGCCCTGCTCCAGCAATTGGCTTTCCAACTGCTTGATCTGCAGCTTGAGCGCTTCGCTACCGGTATTGACGATGGCCTCACTGGCCACCACCTTGCCGGAAATGTCCTGCAAGCGGCCGGCGGCTTCTTCGCTGATGCGCGCAAAGCTTTCCTGGGTGGCCACCAGTTGCTGCCCCATCAGGGAGATCTGCTGGAAACTCCACCAGGCCAGGCCCACGAAGGCGAACAGCAGCGCGCCGACCAGGGCCCACAACGGCCCGGTACTGGCACTCTTGACCTTGACCACCGGCGCCGGGCGCGAGCGGATGGAGGTGGCAGCTGTCGGCACAAAATCATCGTCATCGCCAACGTCGGCCCGCAGGCTCGGCACATTGTCGAAGTCGTCTTTAGTATCGTTACGCATGAATCAACCTTGAGATAGCCACATAAAAAACCAAGCGGCGGGAGTATAAACCCCTGACCCGTCGCCTTGGTCGAGCGGCAACCGAAAAATCGGTTCCCGGTGTTGCGAAGGCTACTGGGAGCCCGGTTCCTGGACTTTCCACCAGTGGCAAAATTCGTCGAGCGCTGTCCACAGGCTGACCCTGGGTTGGTAATCGAGGTAGTGCTGCGCGCGGCTGATGTCCAGGGTGAAATCCTTGTTCATCACCTGCATGCCCAGGCGTGACAGTGACGGCTCCGGACGCCCCGGCCACATCGCGCAGAAGGCTTCATTGAGCGCCGCGACGCTGTAGGACAAGCCGTAGGAACGGTAACGCGTGACCTGGGGCATTTCCATCTGGCGCATCACGTAGTTGATCACGTCCCACACCGGCACCGGCGTGCCATTGCTGATGTTATAGGCCTTGCCCAACGCCGAGCCAGTGGCCAGCAGGCTGCTGAGCAGGGCCTCGTTGAGGTTGTGCACACTGGTGAAATCAACCTTGTTCAGGCCGTCGCCGACGATGGCCAGGCGGTTTTTGCGCTGCATTTTCAACAGTCGCGGGAAGATGCTCATATCCCCGGCCCCGGTGACAAAGCGCGGGCGCAGGGCCAGCACTTCTAGACCGAACTCCTGGGCACCGAAGACTTTTTGCTCGGCCAGGTACTTGGTGGCCGCATAGGGATGCTTGAAGCGCTTGGGCACTTGCTCTTCGGTCAGCCCCAGGTGATCGCGGCCATCGAAATAGATCGACGGCGACGACAAGTGCACCAGGCGCCCGACCCGCTGTTTCAGGCAGGCTTCGACCACGTTTTCGGTCACCTGCACATTGCCCTGGTAAAAGTCCTGGTAACGCCCCCACAACCCTACGGCACCGGCACAATGCACGACGGCTTCGACGTCGCGGCACAGGTTGCGCACCAGATCCGGATCATTCAGATCACCCTGGATAAACTCGGCGCCGCGCCGTACCAGGTGCTCGACACCCTCGGCCCGCCGCCCGTTGACCCGCACGTCCAGGCCCTGCTCCAGGGCGAAGCGCGCAAAGCGCCCGCCAATGAAGCCGCTTGCGCCGGTGACCAGAATTTTCATGTATTACTCCGTGCTCTTTACATTTTTCATCACAGTTGCGTTGACGCCAGCCGTCACCCCAACGGCACCAACAACTGGCCGGTCGCCCGCGCCAGATGCTCGGTCAACAAGCCGAGCAATTGCCCACCACTGCGCCAATGATGCCAGTACAACGGCACATCAATGGGTTTATCTGGCAATAACTCCACCAGCACCCCACGCTGCAGTTGCTCACGCACCTGTAACTCCGGCACCAGCCCCCAGCCCAGGCCGGCCTCGGCCAGGCGGATAAACCCTTCGGAAGACGGGCATAAATGGTGCTCGAAACCGCCGTCCACGCCCAGCGAGGCGAGGTAGCGATGCTGCAGGAAATCATCCGGGCCAAATACCAGCGCCGGGGTCCGGGCCAACTGATCGGCGCGCACCCCGCCGGGAAAGTGCCGGGCGATAAACGCCGGGCTGGCCAGGGCCCGATAGCGCATGGCCCCCAGCAGCAGGCTGCGGGCACCGGCCACCGGGCGCTCGCTGGCGCAGACGCAGGCCGCCACTTCGCCGGCGCGCATGCGCTTGAGGCCGACGGTCTGGTCTTCCACCACCAACTCCAGCAACACATGCTGTTCGGCGCAAAAATCCCCCACCGCCTGCCCCCACCATGTGGCCAGGCTGTCGGCGTTGATGGCAATCCGTAGGCGCTCCGGCATGCCCTCCTCGTCCAACGCCGGCACCTGGCTTTGCAGGTCGCGCTCCAGCAGGCGCACCTGCTGCACATGGTTAAGCAGGCGCCGGCCGATTTCCGTGGGGGTGGGCGGCGTCGCGCGCACCAGTACTGGCTGGCCGATACGCGCTTCGAGCAATTTGATGCGCTGGGAAATAGCCGATTGCGACACGCCCAGCACCTGGGCGCCACGTTCGAAGCCGGCCTGTTCCACCACCGCCGCCAGGGCAGAGAGCAATTTGTAGTCGAACATCAGTTTTCCTAATGAGCGATGAGCAATATTGGTTTTTCTTATACAGCGCCAGACCGGAGAATGACCAGCATCCCGTGTTTATCTTCTTTCAAGGATCTTCCAATGGCTGGCGAAACCGCCCTGGCAACCCTACTGCGCAGCATGAGCCCACAGCTCAACGCGGGCGACTATGTGTTCTGCACCCTGGCCGACAACCGCCTGCCCGCCTGCGAAGTGATCGGCAGCTTTCGCGAACAGGAAGGCTTGACGGTGATTGTCGAGCGCCAACAGGCCGAACAGGCCGGCCTGGCCTTTGAGTATGTGGCGGCATGGATCACCTTGAACGTGCACTCGGCCCTGGAGGCCGTCGGCCTGACCGCCGCCTTCGCCACTGCCCTGGGACGTGCCGGGATCAGTTGCAACGTGGTCGCCGGCTACTACCACGACCATTTGTTTGTCGGCCGCAACGATGCCGAGCGGGCAATGGATGTATTGAAACAACTGGCAGCGGGCGCGGAGTAAATCCTATGTGGCAAAGTTATGTGAACGGCTTGCTGGTGGCCCTCGGGCTGATCATGGCTATCGGTACGCAAAACGCGTTTGTGCTGGCGCAGAGCCTGCGTCGCGAACATCACCTGCCAGTGGCGGCCTTGTGCGTGGTGTGTGATGCGCTGCTGGTGGCCGCCGGGGTGTTTGGCCTGGCGACGGTGCTGGCGCACAACCCGTTATTGCTGGCGATTGCCCGCTGGGGCGGCGCGGCTTTCCTGCTGTGGTATGGCGCCCTGGCCTTGCGCCGCGCCTGTTCGCGGCAAAGCCTGGGGCAAGGCGAGGGCCAGAAGGTGCGCTCATTGCGCGCGGTGATGCTCAGCGCCCTGGCCGTAACCCTGCTCAACCCTCATGTGTACCTGGACACGGTGTTACTGATCGGCTCCCTGGGCGCCCAGCAAACCGAGCCGGGCGCTTATGTCGCAGGCGCCGCCAGTGCGTCGTTCCTCTGGTTTTCCGCCCTGGCCCTGGGCGCGGCGTGGCTGGCCCCGTGGCTCGCGCGCCCGGCGACCTGGCGCCTGCTGGACCTTTTGGTGGCGGTGATGATGTTCAGCGTGGCCTATCAATTGATCAGCACCTGAGGAATATTCCAAAACGCTCTGGAACCTCTATCCCACACAGTTGTTGCGTGGTTTTGCCGCACCCCCGGTGCTATGATCCAGCCCCTGCGCCGCAAAGAGTACAAACTCCCCGGCGCTTGTTTGGCCGCCCGTGATCGGCCTTGCGCTCACCGCAACTGACCTGATTAGGAGAATTATCATGGCTTTCGAATTGCCGCCGCTGCCCTACGCACACGATGCCCTGCAGCCGCACATCTCCAAGGAAACCCTGGAGTATCACCACGACAAGCACCACAACACCTATGTCGTGAACCTGAACAACCTGGTGCCTGGCACCGAGTTCGAAGGCAAGACCCTGGAAGAGATCGTCAAATCCTCTTCGGGTGGCATCTTCAACAACGCCGCCCAGGTCTGGAACCACACTTTCTACTGGAACTGCCTGGCGCCAAACGCCGGCGGCCAACCGACTGGCGCACTGGCCGAGGCGATCAACGCCGCTTTCGGTTCGTTCGACAAGTTCAAGGAAGAGTTCACCAAGACTTCGGTCGGCACCTTCGGTTCCGGTTGGGGCTGGCTGGTGAAAAAGGCTGACGGTTCCCTGGCCCTGGCAAGCACCATCGGCGCCGGCAACCCGCTGACCAGCGGCGATACCCCGCTGCTGACCTGCGACGTCTGGGAACACGCCTACTACATCGACTACCGTAACGTGCGTCCAAAGTATGTGGAAGCGTTCTGGAACCTGGTCAACTGGAAGTTCGTTGCCGAGCAGTTCGAAGGCAAAACCTTCACTGCGTAAGTAACCCTTGCAGTAAAAAAGAGCCCGGCAATTGCCGGGCTTTTTTGTGCCAGATTGAAACCACCTCACCCCAACACCCGTGGAACTCACCGACAGGAATTGACCACTGAGCCGGTGAGAGAAATAACTCCCTCATCTATTTTAGGAGTATCAACCATGCTTGGAATAATGGAACTCGCCAAGGGCGCCATGCCAGGGATCGGAGAGCTTGTGGGTGCCTTGGCGGGAGTGCTGGGGAATGCAATAAAGGGCAAGTCAGGTGAAGACGAGGAGAAAGAACCCGGCAAAATAGCCGAAGATGTACACGCCAAAGTCGATATGCAGATTACCTACCCGCACCCTTGAGGCCATCGACGTGCTCTTGCGACAGGCAGAAAAGCCTACGCCTGTACGCCCGCCAGCCGTGCAAAAGGGCGGAAGATTTGATCCGCCCATCGCCTTCCAGATCTTGCCCCGCTAGCGTCCAGACGCCACGCACCGCAATGTTCCTTTGACTGCCACCACGGGATTGCCAATACTCATGGCATATTGAGGCTACCCGCATGGAACAAGGAATAACCCTTTGAAGCTGGAACTCAAAAACAGCTTGTCGGTGAAGTTGCTCCGGGTGGTGCTGTTGTCGGCACTGATAGTGGGCGTGGCACTAAGCGTGGCGCAGATCGTCTTTGATGCCTACAAGACGCGCCAGGCGGTGGCAGGCGATGCCCAGCGCATCCTCGACATGTTTCGCGACCCCTCGACCCAGGCCGTCTACAGCCTGGACCGTGAGATGGGTATGCAAGTCATCGAAGGCCTGTTTCAGGATGATGCGGTGCGCATGGCCTCTATTGGCCATCCCAATGAACCCATGCTCGCCGAAAAAAGCCGGGACTTGCAGCAGTCCCCCAGCCGCTGGCTGACGGACGTGATTCTGGGCCGGGAACGCAGCTTTACCACCCCGCTGGTAGGGCGCGGGCCTTATAGCGAGTATTACGGCGACCTGAGCATCACCCTCGACACCGCCACCTATGGCCGGGGCTTTATCGTCAATTCGGGGATCATTTTTATCTCCGGGGTGCTGCGCGCCCTGGCCATGGGCCTGGTGTTGTACCTGGTCTATCACTGGCTGCTGACCAAGCCCCTGTCGCGGATCATCAGCCACCTGAGTTCGATAAATCCCGACCGCCCCAGCGAGCACAAGATCCCGCAACTCAAGGGCCACGAAAAGAATGAACTGGGGCTATGGATCAACACTGCCAACCAGTTGCTGGCGTCTATCGAGCGCAACACCCATTTGCGCCACGAAGCAGAAAACAGCCTGTTGCGCATGGCCCAGTACGACTTTCTTACCGGCCTGCCGAACCGCCAGAAACTGCAGGAACAGCTGGACAAGATCCTGGTCGACGCCGGGCGCCGGCAACGCCGGGTCGCGGTGCTGTGCGTGGGGCTGGATGACTTCAAGAGCGTCAACGAGCAGTACACCTACCAGGCCGGCGACCAGTTGCTGCTGGCCCTGGCCGACCGCTTGCGTGCCCACAGTGGGCGCCTCGGCGCCCTGGCGCGCCTGGGCGGCGACCAGTTCGCCCTGGTCCAGGCCGATATCGAGCAACCCTACGAAGCCGCCGAGCTGGCACAGAGCATCCTCGATGACCTGGAAGCCGAGTTCGCCCTCGACCACGAACAGATCCGCCTGCGCGCCACCATCGGTATCACCTTGTTCCCCGAAGACGGCGACAGCACCGAGAAACTGCTGCAAAAGGCCGAGCAGACCATGACCCTGGCCAAGAGCCGCTCGCGCAATCGCTATCAGTTCTATATCGCCAGTGTCGACAGCGAGATACGCCGTCGCCGCGAACTGGAGAAAGACCTGCGCGAAGCCCTGGGCCGCAACCAGTTTCATCTGGTGTACCAACCGCAGATCAGCTATGCCGATCATCGCGTGGTCGGCGTCGAGGCGCTGATTCGCTGGCAACACCCGGAACACGGCCTGGTGCCACCGGACCTGTTTATCCCGCTGGCGGAACAGAACGGCACCATCATCCCCATTGGCGAGTGGGTGCTGGACCAGGCCTGCCGGCAATTGCGCGAATGGCATGACCAGGGCTTTACCGAGCTGCGCATGGCGGTCAACCTGTCCACGGTGCAACTGCACCACGCCGAACTGCCACGGGTGGTCAACAACCTGCTGCAGATCTATCGCCTGCCGCCGCGCAGCCTGGAACTGGAAGTGACCGAGACCGGCCTGATGGAAGACATCAGCACCGCCGCCCAGCACTTGCTGAGCCTGCGCCGCTCCGGCGCGCTGATTGCCATCGACGATTTCGGTACCGGCTACTCGTCACTGAGTTACCTGAAAAGCCTGCCTCTGGACAAAATCAAGATCGACAAGAGCTTTGTCCAGGACCTGCTGGACGACGACGACGATGCGACCATCGTGCGGGCGATCATCCAGCTGGGCAAAAGCCTGGGCATGCAGGTCATCGCCGAAGGTGTGGAAACACCCGAGCAGGAAGCCTACATCATCAGCGAAGGCTGCCACGAAGGTCAGGGCTATCACTACAGCAAACCCCTGCCCGCCCGTGAGCTGGCGGCCTACCTCAAGCAAGCCGAGCGCAATAACGCCGCCATCCTGTAAAGCCTTAATGCCGCCCAAGGCACGGCCTTGGGCGGCTGGCGCCTGACTATGAAACTTTTCCTGCGTTAACCCTTTACAGAAAATGCAAATCTTTCGCATTATGTTGCAGTTTTGCGCGCTGCACTGCGCCCCGATCCACTACCGAAGCAGGATGTTCGCCATGATTCGTATGCCCCTGGCCACCGCCAGTCTGCTGGCCATCGCCATTTCTCTCGCCGGCTGCGGCGAGGGCAAAGACAAGGCTGCCGCGCCTCAGGCGCCGACGCCAACTGCCAGCACTACCGCTCCAGCGGCTGCCGCTACCGCCGGCCAGGTTGACGAGGCGGCCGCCAAGGCAGTCGTCGCGCATTACGCAGACCTGGTGTTCGCGGTGTACAGCGACTCCGAGTCCACCGCAAAAACCCTGCAGACCGCGATCGACACCTTCCTCGCCAACCCCAACGACGAGACCCTGAAGGCCGCCCGTACCGCCTGGATCGCCGCGCGCGTACCGTACCTGCAGAGCGAAGTGTTCCGCTTCGGCAACACCATCATTGACGATTGGGAAGGTCAGGTGAACGCCTGGCCGCTGGACGAAGGCCTGATCGACTATGTCGACAAGTCCTACGAACACGCCCTCGGCAACCCGGGCGCCACGGCCAATATCATCGCCAACACCGAGATCCAGGTCGGCGAAGACAAGGTCGACGTCAAGGAAATCACCCCGGAAAAACTCGCCAGCCTCAATGAGCTGGGCGGCTCCGAAGCCAACGTCGCCACCGGCTACCACGCCATCGAATTCCTGCTGTGGGGCCAGGACCTGAACGGCACCGGCCCTGGCGCCGGCAACCGTCCAGCGTCGGACTACCTGCAAGGCGACGGCGCCACCGGTGGGCATAACGAGCGTCGCCGCACTTACCTGCGCGCCGTGACCCAACTGCTGGTCAGCGACCTCGAAGAAATGGTCGGCAACTGGAAACCCAACGTCGAAGACAACTACCGCGCCACCCTGGAAGCAGAACCTGCGACCGACGGCCTGCGCAAGATGCTGTTCGGCATGGGCAGCCTGTCCCTGGGTGAACTGGCGGGCGAGCGCATGAAGGTGTCCCTGGAAGCCAACTCGCCGGAAGACGAGCACGACTGCTTCAGCGACAACACCCACAATTCGCAGTTCTACGACGCCAAGGGCATCCGCAACGTCTACCTGGGCGAGTACACCCGCGCCGATGGCACCAAGCTGACCGGCGCCAGCCTGTCGTCCCTGGTGGCCAAGATCGACCCGGCCGCCGATGCAGCCCTCAAGGCTGACCTGGCTGCTACCGAAGCGAAGATCCAGGTCATGGTCGACCACGCCAACAAGGGTGAGCACTACGACCAGTTGATCGCGGCCGGCAACACGGCGGGCAACCAAATCGTGCGCGATGCCATCGCCGCCCTGGTCAAGCAGACCGGCTCCATCGAGCAAGCAGCTGGCAAGCTGGGCATCGGTGACCTGAACCCGGATACCGCTGATCACGAGTTCTGATCCACGCGGTTTGAATGAGGCGGCCTTCGGGTCGCCTTTTTTGTATTCATCGTTTGCCCTCGCCACCTCCCCTGTAGGAGCTGGCTTGCCTGCGATGGCGGCGGTTCAGTCAAGCATTCGGGCCTGACCCACCGCCATCGCAGGCAAGCCAGCTCCCACACAAGCCAGCTCCCCATTAAGCCAAGTCCTACATCATATCCGCGCCCCCTTTGCAGCCCCCGGTTTACAAGCCCTGCACCGTAGGTAGAATGGCGCCTCCGACTGTTACCCGAGCGCTATTCATGGCAATGCCGACCCTGCGGATCATTGGTTTCATCATCGGCATCTTCCTGATTACCCTCGCGGTCGCCATGGTCGTGCCCATGGCCACCCTGATATTTTTCGAGCGCACCAGCGACCTGCCGTCCTTTCTCTGGGCCAGCATGATCACTTTTATCGCCGGCCTGGCCCTGGTGATTCCCGGGCGCCCGAAGCAGGTGCAACTGCGCCCCCGGGACATGTACCTGCTGACGGTCAGCAGTTGGGTGGTGGTGTGCATCTTTGCCGCGCTGCCGTTTTTGCTGACCCAACACATCAGCTATACCGACTCGTTCTTTGAAAGCATGTCCGGCATCACCGCCACCGGCGCCACCGTGCTCAGCGGCCTGGACACCATGTCGCCGGGCATCCTGATGTGGCGCTCGATGCTGCACTGGCTCGGCGGCATCGGTTTTATCGGCATGGCGGTGGCGATCCTGCCGCTGCTGCGCATCGGGGGCATGCGCCTGTTCCAGACCGAATCCTCGGACCGCTCCGAGAAGGTCATGCCGCGCTCCCATATGGTGGCGCGCCTGATTGTGGCGGCCTATGTGGGGATTACCATCCTCGGCAGCCTCGGGTTCTGGTGGGCCGGCATGGGCCTGTTCGACGCGATCAACCACGCGATGTCGGCCATTTCCACCGGTGGGTTCTCCACCTCCGATGAGTCCCTGGCCCACTGGAAACAGCCGGCGGTGCATTGGGTGGCGATCGTGGTGATGATCATGGGCAGCCTGCCGTTTGCCCTGTATGTCGCGACATTGCGTGGCAACCGCAAGGCGCTGATCAAGGACCAGCAAGTACAAGGTTTGCTGGCGATGCTGCTGGTGACCTGGGTGGTGCTCGGCACCTGGTACTGGTGGACCACCAACCTGCACTGGCTGGATGCACTGCGCCATGTCGCGCTGAACGTCACGTCCGTGGTGACCACCACCGGCTTTGCCCTGGGCGATTACAGCCTGTGGGGCAATTTCTCGCTGATGCTGTTCTTCTACCTGGGCTTTGTCGGCGGTTGCTCGGGCTCCACCGCCGGCGGGATCAAGATCTTCCGCTTCCAGGTCGCCTATATCCTGCTCAAGGCCAACTTGAACCAGCTGATTCACCCAAGGGCGGTGATCAAGCAGAAATACAACGGCCATCGCCTCGACGAAGAAATCGTGCGTTCGATCCTGACGTTCTCGTTCTTCTTCGCCATCACCATCTGCATGATTGCCCTGGCCCTGTCGCTGCTGGGCGTGGACTGGATGACCGCCTTGACCGGCGCCGCCAGTACCGTCTCCGGTGTAGGTCCGGGGCTGGGGGAAACCATTGGCCCGGCTGGCAATTTCGCGACCCTGCCGGACGCCGCCAAGTGGATCCTGTCCCTGGGCATGCTGCTGGGCCGGCTGGAGATCATTACGGTGTTGGTGCTGTGCATTCCGGCGTTCTGGCGCCACTGACACTCACCGACGTAGCCTGCAGCCGCGCCCGGTATTCGCCGGGCGTGGCATCGAACCAGCGGCGAAACGCGCGAAAGAAGTTACTCGGGTCGGCAAACCCCAGCAGGTAGGCGATTTCCAGTAGGGTCATGCTCGGCTGCGCCAGGTACTGCTCGGCCAGCTCGCGGCGGGTGTCGTCGAGCAAAGCCTGGAAGCTGGTGCCCTCCTCCTGCAAGCGCCGCTGCAAGGTGCGCTGGGACAAGTGCAACGTCTGCGCCACCACCTCACGCTTGGGCTCGCCCTGGGGCAACAGCCGGCACAGCACCTGGCGAGCCTTGTGGGTCACCCGGCTCTCGGAAAACCGCGCCAGGTACTCCCCGGCAAATCGATCGTGCAGCAGCGCCATAGCCTCATTGGCGGTGGGCAACGGCGCTTCCATGTCCGCCCGCTCGAAGATCAGCGCGTCATACGGCGCGTTGAACACCAGCGGTGCATGAAAGGCCTGCTTGTAAGGCTCCAGGTCCACTGGCTGATCACCCTGCACCAACACCTTGCGCGGCTGCAGCGTGCGCCCGGTCAACCAGCCACATAACGCCAGGGCACAGGCCAGTGAAGCCTCGGCGCTTTGCCGGGTGGGTGGCAGATGGTCGCCGTGGACCGTAAGGATCAGCGCATAGCCTTCGGGTAACAGGCGGAAACTCAGGTCGGCACTTTCGGCAATGATTCGCTGGTAACGCACCAGCCGGGCAAAGCCTTCAGCCAGGGTGCTGCTGGACATCAAGGCATAACCCGCCACATGGAAGGACGCCGGACGCACCACCTTGCCCATATTCAAGCCAATGGCCGGATTGCCCGACAGCTCAACCGCGCGCTGCCAGAGCCGGGTCATGGAGTCCTGGGGGAAACGCGCATCGGGGTCATCCAGGGCGCGGTAATCCAGGCCCAGCTGTTGGAACAGGGCACGGCAATCCAGGCCATCGAGCTCCAGCGCCTTGACTATCCCCATCGCCCAACTTGCAGAAGTGGTTCGTTCGTTCATGGCGTTTTCTTGCGCGCGTTCTATGAAGGGACGGCTGAAACCGCAGCCCGGAACCCAAGGATACTAAAGTGGCGTCTATTGTCACTGGCCCTTGCCTGTGATGACTCTAGACTCAAATAAGCTCCCCGCCGAACATCCGTCGGGCACAACAACAAACAGAGGGCCGGCCAACGTGGAAAATGTCAGACAATTCAATAGCTTCGCCGAGTTCTATCCGTATTACCTGAGCGAACACGGCAACAGCACCTGCCGGCGCCTGCATTTTATCGGCACCAGCCTGGTGATTTTTATTCTCGCCTTCGCCGTCGGCAAAGGTGCCTGGTGGCTGCTGTGGGTGTTGCCGGTGGCCGGCTACAGCTTTGCCTGGATCGGCCACTTCTTCTTTGAAAAGAACCGCCCGGCCACGTTCCAGCATCCGTTCTACAGCCTGCTGGGCGATTTCGTGATGTACCGCGACATGATTCTGGGCAAGGTACCGTTCTAAACCCGCAAAACAATAAGAGACATGTCGATGAGCCAACAGGCCCGCTTTACCCATATGCAGGACGGCACCCAGGAAGACTGGGCAATCATCGCTGCCGACTTCAGTGCCTACGCCCGCCAACTGCCCGGACGGATCCTCGCGCACCTGCGCCTGCTGGAAGGTGACTTCGGCGGTTTCCCGGTGGACCGCCTGACCCATTCCCTGCAAACCGCCAGCCGCGCCTGGCACGATGGCCGCGACGAAGAATATGTGGTCTGCGCGCTGCTCCATGACATCGGCGACACCCTGGGCTCCTACAATCACCCGGACATTGCCGCCGCCATCCTCAAGCCGTTCGTCAGCCCGCAGAACCTGTGGATGGTGGAAAAGCACGGGATTTTCCAGGGCTACTATTTCTTTCATCATCTGGGCATGGATCGCCACCTGCGCGAGCAATTTGGCGAACACCCGCAGTACGAGCAAACCATCGAGTTCTGCGCACTGTATGACGCGGCGGCGTTCGACCCCGCCTATGCCACCCTGCCCCTGAGTTTTTTCGAACCGAAGCTGGCGCGGGTCTTTGCCCAGCCAAAAAACTCGCTCTACAAGGCCGCCATGGAACGCCAGGCCAGCCTGTGACCTCTTGTCACTTGCGCCGGGTAGATGAAGGTTTGCGCATTTGGCGAGATAAAAGTCTTTTTGTCATTTGCAGTGCTGTATCCTGCCCAGGCTTTGTGAAAAGCGTGGCACATCTGCAATTGCACAACAGACCTTGCGAGGAGCGACGACGATGCACGAAATTCCCAATCTCCCCTTCCCAAGCCTGCACGAGACTGAGCAGCCAACCCCGCAACAGGCCGGCAGTGACAAACAAGCGCCGGCACAGGCAACACCGGTCGACAGCGATAGCGACGACTGACCGCAGCACCCAGACCGTGTGGAAAGCGTGACATTGCGCGCTTTCCACACCGCCTGAATCAAGAGACACGCCACATGCCCGATACCCCCCACAATTCCCCCGATGAAGCGTTACTCGGCGCCGCCCTGCAAATGGTCGACGTCTGGAGCCGCCTCAGCCCGGAAAAACAGGCGCTGCTGCTCAAGCGCTTTGGCACCCAGGAAAACGCCCTGGCCGCGCTGGTGACCACGCGCATGCTCGACCCCGAAACCCCCTGATTTTTATCCTGTGGCGAGGGGGCTTGCCCCCGTTGGGCTGCGCAGCAGCCCCCCTGTCAGGTAAACCGAGGTGGCTGGTTTTGGGGCGGCTACGCCACCCAACGGGGGCAAGCCCCCTCGCCACAGCAAGCCCCCTAGCCACCACAAGCCCTCTGGTTACAGTAAGCCCCTTTGCCACAGTTGCCGTGGTGAATGATTTTCTGGCAGCGTAAAGCACCGGTATCATAAGCAACCTATCTTTTCCTGCCGCGACAGTGGATCTTTCCCATGCCAGATACCCAGCGCCCCATGGCGGTCACGCTGCAAGTCGTTTCCATCGTGCTGTTCACCTTTATCGGCTACCTGAATATCGGCATCCCCCTGGCCGTATTGCCGGGCTATGTCCACAGCGACCTGGGCTTTGGCGCCGTGATCGCGGGCCTGGTGATCAGCGTGCAGTACCTGGCCACCCTGCTGAGCCGGCCCTACGCCGGGCGCATCATCGACAACCGCGGCAGCAAGCGCGCGGTGATGTACGGCCTGGCCGGTTGCGGCTTGAGCGGGGTGTTCATGCTGGCATCCGCCGCCCTGACCCACCTGCCGGCCCTGAGCCTGGCCAGCCTGTTGATTGGCCGGCTGGTGCTGGGCAGTGCCGAAAGCCTGGTGGGTTCGGGCTCCATTGGCTGGGGCATCGGCCGGGTCGGCGCGGTGAATACCGCCAAGGTCATCTCCTGGAACGGCATTGCCAGCTATGGCGCCCTGGCGATTGGCGCCCCACTGGGGGTGCTGCTGGTCAGTCGGTTCGGGCTGTGGAGCATGGGTGCCAGCATTATTGCCCTGGCGGTGCTGGGCCTGTTGCTGGCCTGGCCGAAAGTCGCGGCGCCCATTGTGGTCGGCGAGCGCCTGCCCTTTATGCATGTGCTCGGCCGCGTGCTGCCCCACGGCTGCGGGCTGGCCCTGGGTTCCATCGGTTTTGGCACCATCGCCACGTTTATCACCCTGTATTACGCGACCCGCAACTGGGATAACGCAGTGCTGTGCCTGAGCCTGTTCGGCGCCAGCTTTATCGGGGCGCGGTTGCTGTTCGGCAACCTGATCAACCGGATCGGCGGGTTTCGCGTGGCGATTGCCTGCCTGTCGGTAGAAACCCTCGGCCTGCTGCTGTTATGGCTGGCCCCGAGCGCCGAGCTGGCCCTGGCGGGCGCGGCCTTGAGCGGTTTCGGGTTTTCCCTGGTGTTCCCGGCGCTGGGGGTTGAAGCGGTCAACCTGGTACCCGCCTCCAGCCGTGGCGCGGCGGTAGGGGCCTATTCGTTGTTTATCGACTTGTCATTGGGTATCACCGGGCCGCTGGCCGGGGCGATTGCGGCGGGTTTCGGCTTTGCCTCGATCTTTTTGTTTGCCGCGCTGGCGGCCTTCGCCGGGCTGCTGCTGAGCCTGTACCTGTATCGCCAGGCCCCCAAATACCGCGACGAACGTAACGCCGGCTAGAAATCCACCTTGCCGCGCCCGGCCTTGATGCTGCCGCGCTTGGTCTTGGATTCCAGGCGACGCTTTTTCGAGCCCAGGGTGGGCTTGGTCGGGCGGCGTTTTTTCTCGACCTTGGTCGCGCTGAGGATCAACTCCACCAGGCGCTCCAGGGCATCGGCGCGGTTCTGTTCCTGGGTCCGGTATTGCTGGGCCTTGAGGATCAACACGCCGTCGCTGGTAATCCGACTGTCACGCAGTGCCAGCAAGCGTTCCTTGTAGAACGGCGGCAGCGACGAAGCGCCGATATCGAAGCGCAAATGCACGGCGCTGGAGACCTTGTTGACGTTCTGCCCGCCAGCGCCCTGGGCGCGGATGGCCGTCAACTCGATTTCGGCATCGGGCAGGTGCACGTTACTGGAGATCACCAACATCGAAAGCGGGTCCGTAAGCGAGGGTAGAGGCCGGGTTGCCGGCCCCTACGCGGTGGGCTAGGGGTTCAGCGAGGATACAGCACTCACGTCAGCCTGAGCCTTGCGCTTGTTCTTGAGCACATAGCACACCCACATAAAGGCCAGCCAGACAGGAATCGCATACACCGAGACCTGAATCCCCGGAATCAACAACATGACCCCCAGGATAAACACCACAAACGCCAGGCACACGTAGTTGCCATAGGGGTACCACAGCGCCTTGAACAGCGGCACCTGACCGGTGCGGTTCATGTGCTGGCGGAACTTGAAGTGCGAGAAGCTGATCATCGCCCAGTTGATCACCAACGTGGCCACCACCAGGGACATCAGCAATTCCAGGGCATGCTGCGGGATCCAGTAGTTCATCAACACCGCCACCAGGGTGACGGCCGCCGAGGCCAGGATCGAACGCACCGGCACGCCGCGCTTGTCGATCTTCGCCAACGCCGCCGGGGCGTCGCCTTGCTCGGCCATGCCCAGCAGCATGCGGCTGTTGCAGTAGGTGCCGCTGTTGTACACCGACAGCGCCGCCGTCAGCACCACGAAGTTGAGGATATGCGCGGCGGTGTTGCTGCCCAGCATCGAGAACACCTGCACGAACGGGCTGCCGCTATAGGCATCGCCGGAAGCATTCAGGGTCACCAGCAGGCTGTCCCACGGCGTCAGCGACAGCAGCACTACCAGGGCGCCAATGTAGAAAATCAGGATGCGGTAGATCACCTGATTGATCGCCTTGGGGATCACGGTGCGTGGCTGGTCCGCTTCAGCGGCGGTAAAACCGAGCATTTCCAGGCCGCCAAAGGAGAACATGATGATTGCCATGGCCATCACCAGGCCGCCGACACCATGGGGGAAGAACCCGCCGTGTTCCCACAGGTTGGTCACCGACGCCTGGGGCCCGCCGGTGCCGCTGACCAGCAGGTAGCTGCCCAGGGCGATCATGCCGATAATCGCCACCACCTTGATAATCGCAAACCAGAACTCGGCTTCGCCAAACACTTTGACGTTGGCCAGGTTGATCACATTGATCAGCACGAAAAAGGCCGCCGCCGAGACCCAGGTCGGAATCTCCGGCCACCAGTAATGCACATACTTGCCCACCGCCGTCAGCTCAGACATGCCCACCAGGATATAGAGGATCCAGCAGTTCCAGCCCGACAAGAAGCCTGCGAAACCGCCCCAGTACTTGTGGGCAAAATGGCTGAAGGAACCGGCCACTGGCTCTTCGACGATCATTTCGCCCAACTGGCGCATGATCATAAAGGCAATGAAACCGCAGATGGCATAGCCGAGGATCATCGACGGGCCGGCTGACTTCAGCACCCCCGCCGAGCCCAGGAACAGGCCGGTACCGATCGCGCCACCGAGGGCGATCAATTGAATATGACGATTTTTCAGGCCGCGCTTCAGTTCGCCTGAATGCGAGTTGGGTCCACTCATGAAAAGGGTCTCACGCAAGGTTTGATGATGTTCAATACACGATGCTGCTTTGAAACCGACTCAAGCAGCGCCGATCAAACCCCAGCGCAAACACCAGGAGTCCAGCGTCTTTCTAACGGTCATGCGTCACCTGTTTGTTTTTATCTGTGACGAAATCGAACCCGTCCGGCTTATGGCCGGGCGGAGTTAACAAGGCAGCTAGCCTTGAAGGCCTTTTGCGTGGGTACGCAAGGGGGGTCACAGTAAAACGCGGCGCATTGTACACCGCTCGATCCGCTAGGGAGGGTTGCGGGAGAGATTGTTCGTCAAATGGAAGATTTTCTTTACACAGAAAGTTCATCAAGAGCACGCCCTGCGTAGGCTCGGCCCAATCGTAAAATAATCGTTACATCGCGGAAGCCATTCCTGACACCCCACCGACTCCCCCGTGGCGAGCGGGCTTGCCCGCGCTGGACTGCGCAGCAGTCCCTCGAAAGAACAACCCAGTCAACCAGGCAGACCGACACGGCAGAGTGTGGGGCTGCTGCGCAGCCCGACGCGGGCAAGCCCGCTCGCCACACAGCGCGCAAAAAAAAACGCCAACCCGCAGGTTGACGCTTTTTCTTACAGCTTGAAGCTTAAAGCTTGCTGCTGCTCTTAAGGCTTCTTACGCCCAAACCCCGGACGCTGGCCGGAACCTGCCGGTGCGCCACGGCGCTTGCCCGACGGCTCGTCCGCGACCAGTTTGAGCCCTGGGCGCTTTTTCGGCGCGGGCTTGGCTGGACGCTTGGCACCTTCGGCTGGGCGATCGGTCTGCGGAGCACCACGGCCGGTATCGCCACGGTTGCTGCGACCGCCCGTTGGTGCTTCGCCACGACCGGCAGGCCGCGGGGTACGCGGTGCACGCTCGCCATCCTGACGGGCTGGAGCCGATGGACGACGATCGCCCTCGATCTGCGGCTGACGGGAAATACGACCGCCTGTGGCCGGAGCATCCAGCGCCGGGCGCAAGGTGCGCGCAACGCGTTCGGTACGTGCCACCGGGCGCGACGATTTACGCTGCATGCGCTCCAGCTTGTCTTTGCTCTTGGCATTCATCTGCGGCATGGCCACAGGGGTCAGGCCCACTTCAGCACTGAGGATGTCGACTTCGTACTGGCTCATTTCGCGCCAGCGACCCATCGGCAGGTCCGAGTTGAGGAACACCGGGCCGAAACGCACGCGCTTCAGGCGGCTGACCACCAGGCCCTGGGATTCCCACAGGCGACGTACTTCACGGTTACGCCCTTCCATCACCACGCAGTGGTACCAGTGGTTGAAACCTTCGCCACCGGGGGCCTGCTTGATGTCGGTGAACTTGGCCGGGCCGTCTTCCAGCACCACGCCAGCCTTGAGGCGTTCGATCATCTCGTCATCGACTTCACCCCGTACACGTACCGCGTACTCACGGTCCATCTCGTAGGACGGGTGCATCAGGCGGTTGGCCAGTTCACCGTCGGTGGTGAACATCAGCAAGCCGGTGGTGTTGATGTCCAGGCGGCCGATGTTGATCCAACGGCCTTCTTTAGGCTTGGGCATCTTGTCGAACACGGTTGGACGGCCTTCCGGGTCGTCACGGGTGCAAATCTCGCCGTCGGGCTTGTTGTACATGATCACGCGGCGCACCGATTCGGCGGCCTCTTCACGCTTGATGACCTTGCCATCAATGGTGATCGCATCATGCAGGTCGACGCGCTGGCCCAGGGTGGCTTCGACGCCATTGACCTTGATGCGCTTCTGGGTGATCCAGGCTTCTACGTCGCGGCGCGAGCCGACGCCGATACGGGCGAGGACTTTTTGCAGTTTCTCGCCGGCTGGGCCGATTTCCTGGCTGTCGTTCTGGTCTTGGTCTTTCATCTTAAGCACCTCCCGGTGTGTCGATTCAGGCGTGGCCTGAAGGTATTGAAACTGTTGTCTTGGACGAACGCATCGCCGAAGGGTCGCGAATCATACGCTCATGGCGCGCATTGCGCATCAGAGACTAGTCGATATGGGCCGGCTCATTTGCTTTTCCGCCGACCGGTGGCACCCAGGGCGATCAGCCGCAGCTCGGCTTCGGCCAGCACCGCGCGCTTGTCGACCTTGTCGAGCTTCTTCCAGGCCCGGATCTCACGCTTGCTGCGCCCGCAGCCGACGCAGATATCGTCGCTGAACTTGCAGAGGCTGATACAGGGGTCTTTGGTGGAGCTCATATACATTCTCCCTGGTGCAGAAGATCCAATGTGGGAGCGGGCTTGCTCGCGATTGCGGTAGATCAGTCATATATCCAGTGGCTGACACTCCGCAATCGCGAGCAAGCCCGCTCCCACATTTGGTTCTGGGTCAGTCTTCGAATTCGCGGCGTTCGTTTTCGATGGCTTCGGCCAGTGCCCGGGCTTCGGCTTCTTCTTCGCTCAACTCGGGCTGTTCCAGGGCGGCGACGGCGGCCAGCAGTTTTTCGCGGGCGGCCGCCACACCCAGGATGTCTTCCTCAGGCTCAGGTTCGACCGCAGGCGCCGTTTCAACGTTCACCGGCATTTCGCCCGCCCCATCACGCAGCAAGTCATCAAAGTCGGTCTTGATCCCCTGCTCCATATCGTCCAGCTCCAGCAGCAAGGTGTGGAAACTGGTCTCGTCCTTCGGCTCTTCCGGCTCGGCGCTGGCATCAGCCAGCTCCTGCAAGCCGGGCGGCACCGGGGCATCGTCGAAATCGAGCACCGGTTCGGCCTCGATCTCACGCAGCTCGGCCAAAGGCGGCAGGTCGTCGAGGTTCTTCAGGTTGAAGTGATCGAGAAACACCTTGGTGGTGGCGAACATCGCAGGTTTGCCGGGTACGTCGCGGTAGCCGACGATACGGATCCACTCGCGCTCCAGCAGCGTCTTGACGATATGGCTGTTGACCGCCACGCCGCGCACGTCTTCGATCTCGCCACGGGTGATGGGCTGGCGATAGGCAATCAGCGCCATGGTTTCCAGCATCGCCCGGGAATACCGTTGCGGGCGCTCTTCCCACAGGCGCCCCACCCACGGCGAAAATTTCTCACGGATCTGCAAGCGATAGCCCGAGGCCACTTCGCGCAGTTCAAAAGCACGGCCGTCACAGGATTTGCGCAGGATTTCCAGGGCCTTCTTGAACACCGGCGGTTCCGGGCGCTCGGCCTCTTCAAACAGTTCAAACAGGCGCTCCAGCGATTGCGGCTTGCCCGAGGCCAAGAGGAAGGCTTCCAACAGCGGTGCCAGTTCGCGGGGTTCAGTCAGATTCATCAATTCAGCTCGTTATTCGGCTCGCGCCCGCACGTGGATAGCCGCAAAAGGCTCATTCTGCACCAGCTCGACCAAGGATTCCTTGACCAGCTCGAGGATCGCCATAAAGGTCACCACCACGCCCAGGCGCCCTTCTTCGGCGGTAAACAGCTCGACAAACGGCACAAAGCCGCCGCCCTTGAGGCGCTCCAGCACATCGCTCATACGCTCACGGGTGGACAAGGCTTCGCGGCTGACCTGGTGGCTTTCAAACATATCGCCACGGCGCAGCACCTCGGCCATGGACATCAACAGTTCTTCCAGGCTCACATCCGGCAATAATTTGCGCGCCCGGGCTTCCGGGGCATCGAGCTTGGGCACCACCACGTCACGGCCCACGCGGCTCAAGCCATCAATGCCTTCGGCGGCAGCCTTGAAGCGCTCGTATTCCTGCAGGCGGCGGATCAGCTCCGCGCGGGGGTCGTCCTCTTCGGCTTCGATTGTCTCGGAACGCGGCAGCAGCATGCGCGACTTGATCTCCGCCAGCATCGCCGCCATCACCAGGTACTCGGCGGCCAGCTCCAGGCGCACCGATTGCATCAACTCGACATAGCCCATGTACTGGCGGGTAATTTCCGCCACAGGGATATCGAGGATATTGATGTTCTGCTTGCGGATCAGGTACAGCAGCAAGTCCAGCGGACCCTCGAAGGCCTCAAGGAACACTTCCAGGGCATCCGGCGGGATATACAGGTCCAGGGGCATTTCCATGACCGCCTGGCCGTAGACCATGGCAAATGGCAGCTCCTGCTGGGCGCCGGCCTGGCTGTCGACGGTTTCCACGGCCGACATTCAGGCCTCGACCAGGAACGGTGCCGGATCGCCACAACCCACACGGATCACCTCCGGCTCGCCGTCGGCCAGGTTGATCACGGTGGACGCCTTGTTGCCGCCATACCCGCCGTCGATGATCAGGTCTACGTGCTTTTCCAGGAGTTGGCGCATTTCATAGGGATCTTCCAGCGGCTCAGTGTCGCCGGGCATGATCAACGACACGCTCATCAGCGGCTCACCCAGCTCGGCCAGCAGCGCCAGGGCAATGGGGTGCTCCGGCACCCGCAGGCCGATGGTGCGCTTTTTCGGGTGCAGCAACAGGCGCGGCACCTCGCGGGTGGCATTCAGAATAAAGGTGTACGGCCCCGGCGTATGGGCCTTGAGCAGGCGGAAAGTGCCGGTATCGACTTTGGCGAACAGGCCCAATTGCGACAGGTCGCTGCAGATCAGCGCAAAGTTGTGATTCTTGTCCAGTTCGCGCAGGCGTCTTACGCGCTCCACGGCGTTCTTGTCGCCGATCTGGCAACCGATGGCGTAGGAGGAATCCGTGGGGTAGATCACCACGCCGCCGCCTCGAATGATCTCCACGGCCTGCTTGATCAGCCGCGCTTGCGGGTTTTCCGGGTGAATCTGGAAAAATTGACTCACGTTCTCTACCTGTTCAGACGGTGGCGGTAATGGGGTCATGCTTGAATCGCCCCCACAGGAGCGGCAAGTCTTCCGGGACCGGACGATATTCGCCGATCTCCGACCAGCCGCCTGGGCCATGGAAATCACTGCCGGCACTGACCAGCAGACCAAATTCACGGGCAAGAATCGCCAGGCTGCCAACCTGTTCGGCGGGTTGATGCCCATTGACCACTTCGATGGCGTGGCCACCCGCTTGAATATAGTCGCCTATCAGCTTGCGACGCTTGCTGCGGGTAAAATCGTAATGCCAGGGGTGCGCCAGGCTGACCCAGGCCCCGGAAGCACGCAACGTGGCAACCGTGTCCTCCAGAGTCGGCCAGTGCAGCTTGACGTCCCCCAGCTTGCCGGCGCCCAGCCATTTGCGGAACGCTTCGGCGCGGTCCTTGACGAACCCTTCACGCACCATCCAGTCGGCAAAATGCGGACGGGCCGGCGCGTTGCCGCTGTCGCCCAGCTCCTGCTGGATCGCTCGGGCGCCCTCCAGCGCGTTGGGCATGCCCTTGAGCGCCAGTTTGCGGCTTATTTCTTCGGACCGCAGCCAGCGGCCATCGTGCAAATTGGCAATGGCCGCCACCAATGGCGGGGCCGTGACGTCAAAACCGTAGCCCAGGACATGAATGGTCGCGCCGCCCCAGGTGCAGGACAATTCGACGCCATTGACCAGATGCATCCCCAGGGCCGTGGCGGCACTACGCGCCTCTTCCAGGCCTTCGAGGGTGTCGTGGTCAGTCAGCGACAGGACTCGCACGCCTTTTTCAAACGCACGCGCAACCAGTACCGCGGGCGCCAGGGCGCCGTCGGAGGCCGTGCTGTGGCAGTGCAAATCAACATTCACGGAAGTGTGTAACCTCAAGTCAGCTGGCGCTTTCGCTACCAAGGATGTTTGTTATTATGCCGCCACATCCAGCTTCTGGCTCTTACTGTGAAACAATTCATCGACTTCATCCCGCTGTTGCTGTTCTTCATCGTTTTCAAAACCGACCCACGGGTCCTTGATATCGGCGGCCATGAGCTGTCGTTCGGCGGCATCTACAGCGCCACGGCGGTGCTGATCATCAGCTCCCTGGTGGTCTACGGTGCGATCTTCATCTCCCAGCGCAAGCTTGAAAAAAGCCAGTGGCTGACCCTGATCGCCTGCCTGGTCTTTGGCGGCCTGACCCTGGCCTTCCACAGCGAGACCTTCCTGAAATGGAAAGCCCCGGTGGTCAACTGGCTGTTTGCCCTGGCCTTTATCGGTAGCCACTTCATTGGTGATCGCCTGCTGATCAAGCGGATCATGGGCCACGCCCTGAGCCTGCCGGAGCCGATCTGGACCCGCCTGAATATCGCCTGGATCGGGTTTTTCCTGTTCTGTGGCGCGGCCAACCTGTTCGTGGCCTTTACCTTCCAGAGCTACTGGGTCGACTTCAAGGTGTTCGGCAGCCTGGGCATGACCGTGGTGTTCCTGGTTGCCCAGGGTATCTACCTGTCGCGCCATCTGCATGACACCGACCCCACCACGCCAAAAACCGAGGACTGACATGCTCTACGCCATCATCGCCACCGACGTTGCCAACTCCCTGGAAAAACGCCTGTCCGTTCGCCCGGCCCACGTGGAACGCCTCAAGGCGCTGCAGGCCGAGGGGCGCTTGGTGATCGCCGGCCCGCACCCGGCGGTCGACAGCAATGATCCGGGGGACGCTGGCTTCACCGGCAGCCTGATCATCGCCGAGTTCGCCTCCCTGGCCGATGCCCAGGCCTGGGCCAAGGCCGATCCGTATGTGGCGGCCGGCGCCTATGCCGATGTCGTGGTCAAACCGTTCAAACAAGTCCTGCCCTGATCCCGGTGGTGCTGAACCTATTGGGCTCGGCAAACGCCTAATCGCTCATTATTCTCGGTAACCTGCCGACAACGTTCTGAATATTCGTGTGGAATCAGGAGTTCCGATGCGCTTACGTCAGTTGTGTCTGTTGGCAGTGTTAACGATCGGGGCTACGGCCCAGGCTGAAGAAACCTCGAACACCGGCAGTTCCACGCCCCTGTCCTTGAGTGCCGGCAGCCAGATCACCGAGTTGCAGCAACGCTTGAAAGAAAGCGAACGCCTGCGCGAAGAGCTGAGCAAACAATTGCAGACTGCCGATGCTGCCCGCGAGAGTGCGCAACTGAGCCGGCTGCGCCAGGACAATCAGCGCCTGGCCCAGCAACTCAAGGAAGCACAAGGTGGCGCCCTGCCACGCTGGCTCACTGACCAGCAGCAGTGGTTTGTGATTGGTGCGGGAGTTGCGCTGGTCGCCCTGCTGTGCGGTATCTTCGCCAGTGGCGGGCATCGGCGCCGTCGACAATGGCTAAATTGAGTGAGTCATGAGCGAGCTGTTACTGATAGATGATGACCAGGAGCTTTGTGAGCTGCTGACCAGTTGGTTGAGCCAGGAAGGTTTCCAGGTGCGCGCTTGCCATGACGGCGTGAGCGCGCGCAAAGCCCTGGCCGAAGCCGCGCCGGCGGCGGTGGTGCTGGATGTGATGCTGCCCGACGGCAGCGGCCTGGAGTTGCTCAAGCAATTGCGCGCCGACCACCCGGAGCTGCCGGTACTGATGCTCTCGGCCCGGGGCGAGCCCCTGGACCGGATCCTCGGCCTGGAACTGGGTGCCGATGACTACCTGGCCAAGCCCTGCGACCCCCGCGAACTGACCGCCCGCCTGCGGGCGGTACTGCGCCGCAGCCACCCGACGGCGGTGTCGACCCAGCTGGAACTGGGCGACCTGTGCTTCAGCCCAGTGCGTGGTGTGGTGATCATCGACCATCAGGAACTGACCCTCACCCTGTCCGAAAGCCGCCTGCTGGAAGCCTTGCTGCGCCAGCCGGGCGAGCCCCTGGACAAGCAGGAGCTGGCGCAGATCGCCCTGGGGCGCAAGCTGACCTTGTATGACCGCAGCCTGGACATGCACGTCAGCAACCTGCGCAAGAAAATCGGCCCGCATGCCGACGGCCGCCCGCGGATCGTTGCATTGCGCAGCCGTGGCTACTACTACAGCCTCTGACATCCCCAGCAGGAGCCGGCAACCCGGCGCCTACAGGTTTGTAAGCCCCCACCCAATCCGTCTTTACCCAAGCTTTACCCTTCCCTGACCGCCGCTGACCTTGATCTTCGTAATCTACTCACATCCGGACTCACCGGAACCGAGACAAGGAGAAACACCATGCGCAAGACCCTTATCGCTCTGATGTTCGCCGCAGCCCTGCCGACCGTCGCCATGGCCATGCCAGAAGGCCATGGCCCGATGGGCGGCCCTGAAGGCCACATGATGGGTGGCCCGGGCCACGGCAGTGAACACGGCATGCGCGGCAAAGGCGGCCCGTTCAGCCAACTGGACCTGACCCGCGAGCAGCGCCAGCAGATCGGCAAACTGATGGGCGAACAACGGGAAGGCCGCCAACAACTGGTCAAGAAGTACCTGGACAAACTCCCGGCCGCTGACCAGAAGGCCATGAAGGACGAAATGGCCGCCGCCAAGCAGAAAACCCAGGCGGATATCCGCGCCTTG
Organism: Pseudomonas sp. FP818; assembly: GCF_030687335.1. Lineage (NCBI taxonomy): Bacteria > Pseudomonadati > Pseudomonadota > Gammaproteobacteria > Pseudomonadales > Pseudomonadaceae > Pseudomonas > Pseudomonas sp. FP818. Next base: position 4,453,044 of record NZ_CP117427.1, read on the forward strand.
CTCAAGCCTGACCAGCAGAAGAAGTTCGACGAAATGGCGAAGAAACGCGCCGAGCGTCAAGCCGAGTGGCAGCAGTTCCAGGCCTGGAAAGCGCAACAACCGCAAAAAGCGCAATAATGCGTTAGCAACCTCCCAGCCCAGTGGCCCGTGCCGCTGGGCTTTTCCTGTTTGAGGGTTTCCTGTGCGTTCACTCTTCTGGCGCATCCTTGCCAGTTTCTGGCTGGCTATCGCCCTGGTTGCCGGGCTGTCGGTCCTGCTTGGGCATATGCTCAACCAGGACGCCTGGATTCTCAGCCGCCATCCCGGCCTCAACAACCTGGCCGAAGAATGGACCCAGCGTTATGAAACCCAGGGCGAGGACGCCGCCCAGGATTTGTTGCAACAGCGCAAACGCCAGTACCACGTCGATGTGCAGGTGCTCAACGAGAGCGGCGACCCGGTGGTGCGTGGCACCTTCCCGCGCCGCGCCGCCGCCTTTGAAGCCCGCCAGCATGAGAGCCACGAGGGCCGGCTACCGTGGCGCCGCCTGACGGCCGAGTACACCAGTGAAAAAACCGGCGATACCTACCTGCTGATCTACCGCATCGCCCTGCCGGAGCTGGATGCCTGGCACCGCAGCAGCCTGCTCTGGCCCTTGAGTGCCCTGGCGATTGCGTTGGTGGTGCTGACCCTGTTCAGCCTGCTGGTGACCCTGTCCATCACTCGCCCCCTCAGCCGTCTGCGCGGTGCAGTGCATGACCTGGGCCAGACCACGTACCAGCAAAACAGCCTGGCGCGCCTGGCCGACCGACGTGATGAATTTGGCGTACTGGCCACCGACTTCAACCGCATGGGCGCTCGCCTGCAAAGCCTGATCGGCAGCCAGCGGCAATTGCTGCGCGATGTGTCCCACGAACTGCGCTCGCCCCTGGCGCGCCTGCGGATCGCCCTGGCCCTGGCGGAACGGGCCACGCCCGAAGCCCGGGAGAAGCTCTGGCCGCGCCTGACCCTGGAATGTGATCGCCTGGAAGCCTTGATCAGCGAGATCCTGGTGCTGGCGCGGGTCGACGCCGACAACGCCAGCGCCGAAGACATCGACCTCAACGCCCTGCTCAAGACCCTGCAAAAGGACGCCCAGCTCGGCGCCCCGGAGCAGCTGGTGCAACTGCAAGCCGAGCCGGCGCTGCAACTCAAGGGCTGGCCCCATATGATCGAGCGGGCGCTGGACAACCTGTTGCGTAATGCCCAGCGCTTCAACCCTCCCACCCAGCCGATTGAAGTCCAGGCCCTGCGCCAAGGCGAACGCATTGTGATCAGCGTGCGCGACCACGGCCCGGGCGTGGAGGCCGAACACCTGCAAAAACTGGGCGAGCCGTTTTACCGCGCCCCCGGGCAAACCGCCCAAGGTCATGGGCTGGGCCTGGCCATCGCCCGTCGGGCCGCCGAACGTCATGGCGGCAGCTTGAGCCTGGCCAATCACCCGGAGGGCGGATTTATCGCCACCCTGGACTTGCCCTTGCAGCCGGGGATTGCAGCACACCCCTGAAGATCTTCTATGATGGCCCCTCTCTTATGGAGGGCCTTTGATGACTGATCTGCTCACCTCGATCCAGCGTGCAATCGATCTGCCGCCCACGCCGCTGGCGACCACTGCAGCCGGCGCCCTGCCGTCAACCTTCGCTGTCACCGAGCTGGCCTGCGCCAGCATCGGGGCTGCCGGCCAGGCCATAGCCCGGCTGCTGGAACAACACACCGGGCGCCTGCCCCTGATCAGCGTCGACCCGCGCCTGGCCTCCTTCTGGTTCTCCAGCTCCCTGCGCCCACTGGGCTGGAACGTACCGCCGCTGTGGGATCCGATTGCCGGCGACTACGCCTGCGCTGACGGCTGGATTCGTCTGCACACCAACGCCCCCCACCACCGCGCAGCTGCCGAGCGTGTACTGGGGCAGGTCGCGGATCGGGCGGCGATGGCGCTCAAGGTCGCCTCCTGGAACGCCGCCGAGCTTGAGCAGGCGATTGTCGATGAGGCCGGCTGCGCCGCGCAGATGCGCACCTGGCAGCAGTGGCAGGCTCATCCCCAAGGGTTGGCGGTCAATCAGGAACCGTTGGTGGCATGGGAGCGCTTCGAGGCAGCCGGCAACACCACCTGGCTGGGCAACGTGGCGCGCCCGTTGGCGGGGGTCAAGGTACTGGACCTGACCCGCGTTCTGGCCGGTCCTGTGGCCAGCCGTTTTCTCGCAGGGCTTGGCGCCGACGTATTACGCATCGACTCCCCCACCTGGAACGAACCAGGGGTCGTGCCGGAAATGACCCTGGGCAAACGCTGCGCGCGCCTGGACCTTAAAAACACCGACGACCGGCAATTATTCGAAGGTTTGCTCAAGGATGCCGACATTCTGTTTCATGGTTATCGGGCCGATGCACTGGAGCAACTGGGTTACAACGCGAGCGCACTGCAGCAACTCGCCCCCGGCCTGATCGACGTCAGCCTCAACGCCTACGGCTGGAGCGGCCCGTGGCGCAATCGCCGGGGCTTCGACAGCCTGGTGCAGATGAGCAGCGGTATCGCCCACGCCGGCATGCAATGGAAGCAGGCGGATAAACCCGTGCCGCTGCCGGTGCAGGCGCTGGACCATGCCACCGGTTACCTGATGGCGGCCAGTGCGATACTGGCCTTGGCCGAGCGCTTAAGCAGCGGGCATGGGGGTTCGGCCCGGCTGTCGCTGGCGCGTACGGCGAAATTGTTGATCGAGGCGGGACAAGGCGTGAAGCAGCCAGCGTTGCGTGAAGAAGAACCGGGTGATCAGGGGCTGCTGGTGGAGCAGACGGCCTGGGGGCCGGCGCATCGGTTGCTGGCGCCGGTCACTCTTGCCGGGACACCGCTGCAGTGGGATTTGCCGGCTGGGGAATTGGGCGCGCATCGAGCACGGTGGTGACCTTGAAATGGTCATCGCGGGCAAGCCCGGCTCCCACAGTTGACCGGGTACACGATCAACTGTGGGAGCGGGCTTGCCCGCGATAAGGCCCTCCCCAGCACAATCAACCAGGCGTCATGCTCACAGGGTCAGCACTCCGCTATACAACCCATACGCCGCCAGGCTCGCCCCGGCAATCACGCAACTGAAAATCCCCTTTTCCAGCAAGGTAAACAGCGGCTGGCCCTGCTCGCGCTTGGCCTGGGCAAACAAAATCACCCCAGGTGCATACAGCAACGCCGACAGCAGCAGGTATTTCAAGCCCCCGGCATACAGCAGCCACACCGCATAGCCCAGGGCAATCACGCCGACCAGCAGGTCCTTGAGCCGCTGGCCATGGGCTTCTTCGTAGGTTTCTCCGCGCCCGCACAACAACACGGCATAGGCCGCCGACCATAAATACGGCACGAGGATCATCGACGACGCCAGGTAGATCAACGTGGTGTAAGTGCTGGCCGAAAACAGCGTGATCACCAGGAACAGCTGGATCATCACATTGGTCAGCCACAACGCATTGACCGGCACGCGGTTGGCATTTTCCTTTTTCAGGAAGGCCGGCATGGTCTTGTCATGGGCAGTGGCGTAGAGAATTTCGGCACACAGCAAGGCCCATGACAGCAACGCCCCCAGCAGCGACACCGCCAGGCCGATGCTGATCAACATTGCGCCCCAGGGGCCGACGATATGTTCCAGCACGCCCGCCAGTGAGGGGTTCTGCAAGTTGGCCAACTCGGGCTGGCTCATGATCCCCAGGGACAGCACGTTGACCAGCACCAGCAGGGCCAGCACTCCGACAAACCCGATCACCGTGGCGCGGCCCACGTCCGAGCGTTTTTCCGCGCGCGCCGAGTACACGCTGGCCCCTTCGATACCGATAAACACAAACACGGTGACCAGCATCATATTGCGCACCTGGTCCATCACCCCACCGAACTGCGGGTTGCCCAGGCCCCAGATATCCCGGGTGAATACATCCGCCTTGAAGGCCACGGCGGCGATCACGATAAACATCAGCAGCGGAACGATCTTGGCCACGGTGGTGACCTGGTTGATAAACGCTGCCTCCTTGATCCCGCGCATCACCAGAAAATGCACAGCCCACAGCAGCAACGACGCGCAACCGATCGCCACCGGCGTGTTGCCTTGGCCGAACACCGGGAAAAAATAGCCCAGGGTGCTGAACAGCAACACGAAATAGCCGACGTTGCCCATCCAGGCACTGATCCAGTAGCCCCAGGCCGACGAGAAGCCCATGTAGTCGCCAAACCCCGCCTTGGCGTAGGCATACACCCCGGAGTCGAGGTTGGGCTTGCGGTTGGCCAGGGTCTGGAACACGAACGCGAGGGTCAACATACCCACGGCAGTGATCCCCCAACCGATCAGGATCGCCCCCACCTCGGCCCGCGCAGCCATGTTCTGCGGCAACGAGAAGATTCCGCCGCCAATCATCGAGCCCACCACCAATGCCACCAGAGCACTGAGACGCAGCTTTTGTGCCGGTTGCGACATAGAAACTCCTGCAGATAAAACAGTTATTGAGCGCTGCACTCGGCTAATTTATCGAAATCAATCAATGTTTATTAGCTATAGCGAATAAAACTGCTCGCCTCATAACTTAATGACATTTCAATTAATCGAGTTTAGGTAAATTTAGAATTTAAATACGGCTTGTCTTTTATCCATGGGAGGTATTTGGCAAAGCCTCTGAAAAAGTTTGCACATCTGCGAAAACGGGCTAGCTTCAAGCGTCCACGTCTTGCGCACAAAAGGATTAACCCGAACGGAGAGATGCTCTGAAATGAGCATATCCGGGCAATTATACGCCTGTAGCATTTATTCATAAGTCTTTAATTCACAATGGAATGTGCCAATGAAGTGATCTAAGTCAGCTATTTGAACAGCGCACAGTTTTATTCTGTGGTCTCTCTTCTCCTGCATTGGAGTCACGCAATGTCTGAATCTCCCGGAAAACTTCGATTAGGCGCCCTTGTTGCTCTTGTTGTGGGCTCAATGATTGGCGGCGGGATCTTCTCGTTGCCGCAAAATATGGCCGCCAGCGCCGATGTCGGTGCGGTGTTGATTGGTTGGGTTATCACTGCCGTGGGTATGTTGACCCTGGCCTTTGTATTCCAGACTCTGGCCAATCGCAAACCTGACCTGGACGGCGGCGTGTACGCCTACGCCAAGGCCGGTTTTGGCGACTACATGGGTTTCTCGTCAGCCTGGGGCTACTGGATCAGTGCCTGGCTGGGCAACGTCGGCTACTTCGTGTTGCTGTTCAGCACCCTGGGCTACTTCTTCCCCATCTTCGGCGAAGGCAACACCCCGGCGGCGGTGATCGGCGCCTCGGTGCTGTTGTGGGCCGTGCATTTTCTGGTATTGCGCGGGATCAAGGAGGCGGCGTTTATCAACCTGGTGACCACCGTCGCCAAGATCGTACCGCTGGTGCTATTTGTATTGATCGCGCTGTTCGCGTTCAAGCTGGACATCTTCACCGCTGATATCTGGGGCCTGAAAAACCCCGACCTGGGCAGCGTAATGAACCAGGTGCGCAACATGATGCTGGTCACCGTCTGGGTATTTATCGGTATCGAAGGCGCGAGCATCTTCTCGTCCCGTGCCGAAAAACGCTCGGACGTGGGCAAGGCCACCGTCATCGGCTTTATCACCGTGCTGCTGTTCCTGATGCTGGTGAACGTGCTGTCCCTGGGCATCATGACCCAACCGGAACTGGCCAAGCTGCAGAACCCGTCGATGGCCGCCGTGCTGGAGCATGTGGTCGGCCACTGGGGCGCGGTGCTGATCAGCGTCGGCTTGATCATCTCGCTGCTGGGTGCGCTGCTGTCGTGGGTGCTGCTGTGTGCAGAGATCATGTTCGCCGCTGCCAAAGACCACACCATGCCGGAGTTCCTGCGTAAGGAAAACGCCAACCATGTGCCGGTCAACGCCCTGTGGCTGACCAACGCCATGGTCCAGGTCTTCCTGGTGATCACCCTGTTTTCCGCCAGTACCTACCTGTCGCTGATCTACCTCGCCACCTCGATGATCCTCGTGCCCTACCTGTGGTCGGCGGCCTACGCGCTGCTGCTGGCAGTGCGCGGCGAGACCTACGAGGCGGCCCTGGCCGAGCGCAAGAAAGACCTGTTTATCGGCGCCGTCGCCCTGATCTACGCGGTCTGGCTGCTGTATGCCGGTGGCACCAAGTACCTGCTGCTGTCCGCCCTGCTCTACGCCCCTGGCGCGATCCTGTTCGCCAAGGCCAAGCGTGAACTGGGCAAACCGATTTTCACCAACGTCGAGAAGCTGATTTTCGCCGCAGTGGTCATTGGCGCCCTGGTGGCGGCCTATGGGCTCTACGACGGCTTCCTGACTCTGTAACACCTGAATCTTTATGTTCACTGGAGGATCTGTAATGACCACGGAAAAAGTTAAGTACGGCGTACATTCCGAAGCCGGCAAACTGCGCAAAGTCATGGTGTGTTCCCCAGGTCTGGCCCATCAGCGGCTGACCCCCAACAATTGCGACGAACTGTTGTTCGATGACGTGCTCTGGGTTGCCCAGGCCAAGCGGGACCATTTCGACTTCGTCACCAAGATGCGCGAACGCGATATTGATGTGCTGGAAATGCACAACCTGCTGACCGACATTGTTGCCATCCCCGCAGCCCTGGACTGGATCCTGGAGCGCAAGATCACTGCCGATACAGTTGGCCTGGGCCTGGCCGATGAAGTCGGTTCCTGGCTGCGCAGCCTGGAGCCGCGCAAGATCGCCGAGTTCCTGATCGGTGGCGTGTCGGCCGATGACCTGCCGAGCAGCTTTGGTGGCAAGACCATCGAGATGTTCCGCGACTTCCTCGGCCACTCAAGCTTTATCCTGCCGCCGCTGCCCAACACCCAGTTCACCCGCGACACCACCTGCTGGATCTACGGTGGCGTAACGCTCAACCCGATGTACTGGCCGGCGCGACGTCAGGAAACCCTGCTGACCACCGCCATCTACAAGTTCCACCCCGAGTTCACCAACGCCGACTTCCAGATCTGGTACGGCGACCCTGACCTGCAACACGGTGCAGCCACCCTGGAAGGCGGCGACGTGATGCCGATTGGCAACGGCGTGGTCTTGATCGGTATGGGCGAGCGCTCGTCCCACCAGGCCATCGGCCAACTGGCGCGCAACCTGTTCAAGAACAAGGCCGTGGAAAAAGTCATCGTGGCCGGCCTGCCGAAATCCCGCGCCGCGATGCACCTGGACACCGTGTTCAGCTTCTGCGACCGCGACCTGGTCACCGTCTTCCCCGAAGTGGTAAGCCAGATCGTTCCTTTCACCCTGCGCCCTGACGAAAGCAAGCCCCACGGCATTGATATCCAACGGGAGAAAACCAACTTCCTCGACACCGTGGCCGCAGCCCTTGGCCTCAAGACCCTGCGCGTAGTGGAAACCGGCGGCAACAGCTTCGCCGCCGAACGCGAACAGTGGGATGACGGTAACAACGTGGTAGCGGTAGAGCCTGGCGTGGTGATCGGTTACGACCGCAACACCTACACCAACACCCTGCTGCGCAAGGCCGGTGTGGAAGTCATCACTATCAGTGCCGGTGAACTGGGCCGCGGCCGTGGCGGTGGCCACTGCATGACCTGCCCAATCATCCGCGATCCTATCGACTACTAAACGACCGTCTCCCCGGTCGGCACCTACCCGATGCCGACCGGGCCGATTACCGAATCCAAGGAGAATCATCATGGCGTTCAACATCCACAACCGTAACCTGCTGAGCCTGGAACACCACACCCCGCGCGAGCTGCGCTACCTGCTGGACCTGTCCCGCGACCTCAAGCGCGCCAAGTACACCGGCACCGAGCAGCAGCACCTCAAAGGCAACAACATCGCGCTGATCTTCGAGAAAACCTCGACCCGCACCCGATGTGCCTTCGAAGTCGCAGCCTATGACCAGGGCGCCAACGTCACCTATATCGACCCGAACTCGTCGCAGATCGGCCACAAAGAAAGCATGAAAGACACCGCCCGCGTACTCGGGCGCATGTACGACGCCATCGAATACCGTGGCTTCAAGCAGGAAATCGTCGAAGAACTGGCGAAATTTGCCGGGGTACCGGTGTTCAACGGCCTGACCGACGAGTACCACCCAACCCAGATGATCGCCGACGTGCTGACCATGCGTGAACACGCTGACAAGCCGATCCACGACATCAGCTACGCCTACCTGGGCGACGCCCGTAACAACATGGGCAACTCGCTGCTGCTGGTCGGCGCCAAACTGGGCATGGACGTACGCATCTGCGCACCCAAAGCCCTGTGGCCCCACGATGACCTGGTCGGTCGCTGCAAAAAATACGCGGAAGAAAGCGGTGCACGCATCACCCTCACCGAAGACCCGAAAGCGGCGGTCAAGGGCGTGGACTTTATCCACACTGACGTCTGGGTCTCCATGGGCGAGCCAGTGGAAGCCTGGGCCGAGCGTATCGAGCAACTGCTGCCGTACCAGGTCAATGCCCAACTGATGAAAGCCACCGGCAACCCACGCACCAAGTTCATGCACTGCCTGCCGGCGTTCCATAACAGCGATACCAAGATCGGCAAACAGATTGCCGAGCAGTATCCGCACCTGGCCAACGGCATCGAAGTGACCGACGACGTGTTCGAGTCCCCAGCCTGCATCGCCTTCGAGCAAGCGGAAAATCGCATGCACACCATCAAGGCGATCCTGGTTTCGACGCTGGCTGACTTGTAACCCAACACCGCTCCCACTGATGTAACACGGTCAATGTGGGAGCGGGCTTTATGCGGCCTTGCCCGCGATGCAGTCACCTCGGTCTGCCAGGCATATTGAGGTGATGCCATCGCAGGCAAGCCAGCTCCCACATAAAGCCAACTCCGACATTTTGTCCGGTGTTCACAAAGCCGCACTCTAAAAGGACAACCGCTATGCGTATCGTCGTTGCTCTGGGCGGTAACGCCCTGCTCCGCCGTGGTGAACCCATGACTGCGGACAACCAACGCGCCAATATCCGGATCGCCACCGAACAGATTGCCAAGATCCATCCCGGCAATGAGCTGGTGATCGCCCACGGCAATGGGCCGCAAGTCGGCCTGCTGTCCCTGCAAGCCGCCGCCTACACCCAGGTCTCGCCCTACCCGCTGGACGTGCTGGGTGCCGAAACCGAAGGCATGATCGGCTACATCATCGAACAGGAACTGGGCAACCTGCTGGACTTTGAGGTGCCATTCGCCACCCTGCTGACCCAGGTTGAAGTGGACGCCAACGACCCGGCCTTCCAGAACCCGACCAAGCCGATCGGCCCGGTCTACTCCAAAGCCGAAGCGGAAAAACTGGCCGCCGAAAAAGGCTGGGCGATTGCCCCCGATGGCGATAAATACCGCCGGGTAGTGGCCAGCCCACGGCCCAAACGCATCTTTGAGATCCGCCCGATCAAGTGGCTGCTGGAAAAGAGCAGCATCGTGATCTGTGCCGGCGGCGGCGGCATCCCGACCATGTATGACGAGAACGGCAAGCTCAAGGGCATCGAGGCCGTGATCGACAAAGACCTGTGTTCCTCGCTGCTGGCCCAGCAACTGGAAGCAGACCTGCTGGTGATCGCCACCGACGTCAACGCCGCCTTTATCGACTTCGGCAAGCCGACGCAAAAGGCTATCGCCCAGGCCCACCCCGACGACATGGAAACACTCGGCTTCGCCGCCGGCTCCATGGGGCCCAAGGTCCAGGCCGCCTGCGAGTTCGCCCGCAACACTGGCAAAACCGCAGTGATCGGTTCACTCTCGGACATCGAAGCGATCGTCCAGGGCACCGCCGGTACCCGTATCAGCACGGCAAAACCTGGCATCACCTACTTATAAATACACCCCGGGCGGCTGTTGCAGCCGCCCTTCTCCAATGCCTTGTTAGGGAGAGACGCCTATGGCCATTTTTGAACCCGGTCACTTGCATGTTGAACGCCACGCCTTGAATGCCCAGGACCACAGCTACGACCTGTGCATCGACTATGAAGTCAGCCAGGATCCAAAGGAAGGCAAGGGAATGCTCTTCAAGATGCATGGTTCGGTGCAGGGCAAAGAGCTCAAGGAAGAATTCTTCCTGCCCAAGGACCAGGCCTTCGACTTTGCCCGCCATGCCATGAACATCGCGCAGAAATACGGCATGCCGAAAACCGCGGTCCTCAACGGAGGCATGCATAAACAGTACGACCTGATGTTCGAGGATGTGCGCCACCAACTGGATGTAAAGCCGGGCGATCCGATCAAGCCTGAACACCTGGAATAACCACTGCTCCACGGCCAAAACAGATCAAATGTGGGAGCCAGCTTGTGTGGGAGCTGGCTTGCCTGCGATGAAGGCACCTCGATGTATCAGTCACACCTCGATGAGGCTATCGCAGGCAAGCCAACTCCCACATTTTTGATCTCCACCGTCGCTCAGGCATACTGGCCACCCTCCGCATTGCAGAATCAAAGTCCGCCCCATGCGTATCCACGTCAGCTTCATCGACCGCGTCGGCATTACCCAGGAAGTCCTGGCCCTGCTCGGTGGGCGCAATCTCAACCTGGATGCGGTGGAGATGATCCCGCCCAACGTCTACATCGACGCGCCGACCCTGAGCGTGGAGGTGCTGGAAGAGTTGCGCGACGCGCTGTTCAGCGTCCATGGCGTACAGGCGGTGACGGTGGTGGATATCCTTCCCGGCCAGCGCCGCCACCTGCAACTCGACGCCCTGCTGGCGGCCATGACCGACCCGGTCCTGGCCCTGGACAGCGCCGGCAAGGTGCTGCTGGCCAACCCGGCGCTGATCGCCCTCTATGGCCGCGAGCCGGCTGGCGAAAGTATCGCCGAGCTGTTTGACGATCCGGCACTGCTGGAAGCCTTGCTCGAACATGGCTTTCGCCTGCCCCTGCGCGAGATCAGCGTCAACGGCCAGACCTTGCTGCTGGATGCCACGCCGATTACCGATGCCGGCGCGCTGCTGACGTTGTACCAACCCAATCGCATCGGCGAGCGGCTCTCGGCGCTGCACCATGACCATGCCGAAGGCTTCGATGCGTTGCTGGGCGAGTCCGTGGCCATCCGCACCCTCAAGACCCGTGCGCAACGGGTGGCGGCCCTCGACGCCCCGCTGTTGATCCAGGGCGAGACCGGCACCGGCAAAGAGCTGGTGGCCCGTGCCTGCCATGCCATCAGCGCACGCCACAGCTCACCGTTCCTGGCGCTGAACTGCGCGGCGCTGCCGGAAAACCTCGCCGAAAGCGAGCTGTTCGGCTACGCCCCCGGCGCCTTTACCGGCGCCCAGCGCGGCGGCAAGCCAGGGCTGATGGAACTGGCCAACCAGGGCACGGTGTTTCTCGATGAGATCGGCGAGATGTCGCCGTACTTGCAGGCCAAGCTGCTGCGTTTTCTCAATGACGGCAGCTTTCGCCGGGTCGGCGGCGACCGCGAGGTCAAGGTCAATGTGCGCATCCTCAGCGCCACCCACCGCGACCTGGAAAAGATGGTCAGCGAAGGCACCTTCCGCGAAGACCTGTTCTACCGCCTCAATGTGCTGAATGTGGAAGTGCCGCCCCTGCGCGAACGTGGCCAGGACATCCTGCTGCTGGCCCGCTACTTACTTCATGCAGCAGGCCTGCGCGCAGATCCAGCGCCCGGTCTGCCGCCTGGCTCCGGGCACCTATCCGGCGCTGCTGGGCAACCGCTGGCCGGGTAATGTGCGCCAGTTGCAGAACGTGATCTTCCGCGCCGCCGCCATTTGCGAAAGCAACTTGGTGGACATTGGCGACCTGGATATCGCCGGCACCTCGGTCGCTCGCCAGAGCGACGGCGAAGTGAACAGCCTGGAGCAGGCAGTCGAGGACTTTGAGCGCAGCCTGCTCGAAAAGCTCTACACCACCTACCCCTCGACACGTCAGTTGGCCAACCGTCTACAGACGTCTCACACCGCTATCGCCCATCGGTTGCGCAAATATGGCATCCCCGGCAAACCCTGATCACCACAGGACCCTGCGCCCACGCTGGATCACCGCCCCCGTCGCGCTGAAAAACAGCTGCTGGGCCATGGCCGGGCTGATCCGCGAATAGTAGATCGCAATCACATCGCTGTCGGTCTTGTCGGCCAGGCTGCGAAAGCTCATAAAGCGTTGTTCCGGCCGTTTCAAATGGCCGGCGCTGTATGGCGCGTTGGCCGCCTCGCGTGTGCGGTAATGAAAATGGGCGTAGGCCAATACCTTGCCGCCAGTGTCCTTGACCAGGTATTCCTGCAGGAAATCATTCTCCCGTTTAAGCGCTATGCGCCCCTCTATCGGTAGGATTTGCACCTCATTCTGGCTCTTGAGGTAGGCAATCCCCTCTTCATCAGGTGCCAGGCGCTTGACCATCTCGATACGGATCAGCCTGCCGTGCTCCGCCAGGCGGCTGGAGGCCTGCCCCAGCTCCTTGAGCAGGGGCTCCTGCGTTTGGCTTTGCTCCTGCCCCAGGGCCTTGCGGATCTTATCGGCCACCCCATTGATTTTCCCGGCATGCCGTAACAACCGGGCCTCGACGCTGGCGGGCTGGCTGGAGAGGCGCGCTTCGTTACGCGCCTGCTCAAGCACAGTCGACTGGCGCGCCAGCAGCTTGCGCCCATCGTCCCTGAGCCTTTCCAGGGAGCGCACCGGGCGCACTGGCGGCGTACTGGCCTGGGTGATTGCCTCAAACTCATCGCTGCCAGGCGCCTGCCGAAAGCTCGCCACCACACTCTGATCGACCGGATTGATGACATCGACAATGTGCTCGTTCATCTGCGGCGTACGCGCCCGAACCTGGCCCACCAGATAGCGGCTCTTGCGGTCACGGATCAGGCGCTTGCCAGAGCCAAGCGCGGGCCCGGGCGCGCGTGCAGGAGTCTGCTCGCGCTCACGCAGCAGCGCCGCCAGGGAACCGCGCGCTTCATGCTCCAAGGCGTTGAGCATGCGATTCAAGCGCTCGATGCTGCCCTCATAGAGCAGGTCGGAATCCATGTCGCCGTACTCACGCAGGGACGCTTGGGTGTTGTCATAGTCGAGCAAAATCGCGTCATAGCCGTCGATGCGCTGTTGCACACTCAGGGGGCCTGCCTCCTGCAGGTTTTTTTGTGACTGCACCGATTGGGTCGCCTCATCGACCAACGAGCCGATCCGGATGAAATCCTCATATTCCTCGGGCTTCGGCGGCCTGCGCACTATCACCCCGCCCAATGCCTTCAACTGCAGCGACTTCCAGTCCAGCGGCGTGCCAAGTGTGGAGGGAAGCAAGGCTTCAGGCCGCGAGTCATACCCGGGTACCTGGGCCAGCCTGGCATAGTTGTTTCGCTCCAGGATGCTCAAGTCGATCAGTTGGTCGTTGTAGCCAATAATTGTCTGCATCGACTCGACGAGCGTGTGGTGCGCAGCCTGAACAACGGCTACGTCTTCATGCTCCAGCTGTTCACCCAACTGGCTGCGACGCTCACCGGGAAACACCTCGTTCGAGCGGTTTGCGATCAGCATTACCATCTGCACACGCAGGGTCTGGACAAGGTCCTCCAATTGCAGAATCTTTTCCGGCTCGAACCGCTCCACGGGTTTGTTGGCATTTTTTGCGATCAACGCGTCCAGCCGGTTGAACTGCGCCCGGCTTTGTTTCTCCAGGGCGGCCAGATAGCTGGCCCGCAGCACTTGCAGGGATGGATCAAAGAGTTTTTGCTGATCGCCGCCGTGGGCGTGTTCAAAGCGCTCTTCAGCGGCCGCCGCGGCTTTTTCAGCCTCCATCAGGCGTTCCGTCATCTCTTGATAATGACGTTCAAACATCTGGTTCTGACGCTGGATATTGGCGCGGCGGCTGGCAGCCGACAGCTTGGGATGGCCACCGAGCAATTGCAGGCCCAGGTCGACTTTCCACACCCCGCGTGAATCTTTCCTGAGCCAGGGGCCGGCGCGCAGGGGATTTCTCAGGTCCACGATGCGCCAACGCCCATCCACCTGCTTGCCCCCATACAGCTGGCTGTCAATTAACAGGTAATCTTCATGGCTGACCGTGCCGCCGGCGCGCCGCACCGCGACCCGGCCGCGTATAGGGCTGTCTGGCGAGCTGACCGTGGGCGTTCCCGGCCACTGCTCGCCCTGCCCTGGGGACCAGCGGAAGGTCTCAAGCTGTGCCTGTTGCGCGGGATCAAGGCGCAACCGCGCGTTGGCCCAGGAAAAGTCCATGCCCGTGACATCGGCCAGTGAACGCTGCCAGGCAAACGTCGACGGCGTCTGCTGGACATGCCTGACCGCCGTGGTTTCGATCGCGCCAGTAGACAGTGACCGGGTCTCACTCAACCGCAAACGCTGATCAAGACTGACCACCGGGCTCAACAGCAGGCCGGCCAGGCTGCCGAGCAAATCGACCAGGGCACCGGCGGTGTCTTCCTGACTGGCTGCGGCCGGCAAAGCCAGCACCGTGCGAAAGCTGACATACACCTGGGACAACCACCCCGCCACTGCCACCGATCCCCTGAGCAGGGGCAGCAGGGCATTGAAGATCTGCCAGAGATTATTCTTGAACAGCGTCCAACGCAGCGCCTCGATAGAGGTGGCGCGTTTTTCGGCGGACTGCCAAAGGCTCCTGGCGTTTTCATCAAATACCGTCTCAAGAAACACCCCAGGTACTGGCTCGTCGCTGAGCAATGCCGGGCTCGCCGCAGCGTGCTCGCTGTATTCGTCCCCCTGTAGAAAGCGCTGGACATGGGGGCTTGAAAACCCGCCGTTGGCAAACAATGCGCGGCTGTTTTCAGACAGTTGCTCAAGCACCACCGCCTGCAGGTCACTGCCCGTTCGAGTGATCTCGTCGAGCAGCGCCTGGCGGCTGGCGAACTGCTGGAGCAGCGCCTCGGCCTGATCAGGCCGGTACAGAATATGGGGCAACGGGCTGTTATCCCGCGGACCGATGACAAACAGGTTGCTGGCTTTATGCACCGTTCCCCCGGCATGCGTCAGAAAAGCCAAGGGCCGGGCGATGATCACCTGGTTACCGACCGCCCGCTTGAGCGGGTCGCTCTGCAGCAAGGCTTGCACCACCTCTGCGCCGGGCGGGGTAAACCCGTTGCGTTGGCGCAGGCTGTTCTCAAGGGCGCGCAATGGAAGCTGCAAGGCCATCTGCTCGACAAACAAGCGTCGGCGCCGTGCAGACTCTGCCGGGTCCGACACCAGCGCCCGCTTGAGTAGCGCGGGGTAATGCCGCCCCACATCGACCGTCTCAATCAGTTTTTCCAGGTACGCCGGCCTGATCCACTGGGCAACCTCCTGCCCCGGCGCCGCATGATGGGCGATCTGCACACTGGCATAGGGGGTAGCAAAGGGGTTTTCCAACGACCATGAGGTCAAGGTCTTGGTGGTGCGCTGCGTCCAGCCCACCGTGGCGCCTTGGGTGCGTTCAAACGTCAGCAGGTAATCATCCGGATTGATCGCGGCTTCTTGCGGGAAATCCAGGCGCATCTGGCGTTGCAGCGCTTGGCGGGCATACACGTCAATCGGCTCCAGCCCGTCGAGAAACGATGCACCGCCCGTGCGTTTTTGCAGGTGTGCCAGACGCTCCAGCCATTGGCCGTAGGTGTTCCGGTCGGCCCCGCTGGCGACCTGCAACCACAGCGGCAACTGCTCTTCGTGGGGCTGCTGGAGATAGTCGCCCTCGAACCACACCTCGGGTGCGGTGAGTTGGCTGAACAGGCGCTTGTAGCTGTCGACGCCGGGCAGGGCCGACCAATTGAGCTGCTGCAACGCCCTTAACTGGCGCTCCAGCAAGGTCTGGGCCTGTGCATCGAACACATCACCTTGCGGCTCCTTGAGCACCCAATTGACGAGCAGTCCAGGGGTGTAGTGGCTCATGTAGCGTGGCAGCAGGCTGCCCAACTCGTCCAACGCAGTCAGTTTGAGCAGGCTTATCGCGGGAACATAAACCAGGTTGACCTGTTGCTGCGCGACCTGACGCTGCAAGACCAACAACGGCAGCCACTCGCCGGGCCGCCCCTCCTGGCCGGCATAGACTTGATAGATCCGCAGCACATCGGCCCCGCCCAGCGCTTGCCGGTCCACCTGATGGCCCCACAGTTCCTGCGGCCCGTCCCCCAGCCCCAGCAGCGCGCTTGCTTGCTGCGGTGTCAGGGGCGGAGTCTGCCGGGCGCTGAGCAGACACTCACGCAACTGCGTGCCGACTGCGCCCCAGCGACTAAGCCCTGCATCGCCGGGGGCAGGCGCGTTCCAGTAGGCCACCAGCCTTGCGTTAAAACCGGCGAGCAACTGGGGGGCCAGGGCGTTGAGCATGAACTCAATATCATCGACCGACACCACATCGGTTATCGGCACGAGGCCATGGCTTATGGAACTGACCAACAGGTAGTGATGACCGGCCACGTAGTTCAGCACTTCGCTGCTCATGCAGCGCCTGATCAAGGCATCACCCAGGGTCGTGAGCTGGGTATAGCTGTCAGCGCCGGCTTGAGCGGGCTGCCTCACGCCGATCCAGGTGATGTTGGCCCGTAAACGGGAGGCCGCGAACCCGTCGGCGATCCAGTCCTGGACCATGGACTCGGCCACTTGCGTCAACGTCGGGCGCTGGGCAAACAGGCGCCGGAGAAAGTCGCGGGATGCGTTTAGCTGGGAAGTGCCCTGAAATGCCGCTATTGAATGGCTCATGCCGCGCGTCCTAATCATTGGATAACGGCAAAATAAGCCGCCCCCTGCCGGCCCGTGCGCTACATACATCTCGCGCAGCCGTATCGAAAACGCTACAGCGGAACGTTTTCAATACACGTCTGGCCCGCCTTCGCCATGCAAGGCTTTGATCCAAATAGGCTTTTTTTCCACTGTCGATCCGTAGCGATTTCGCTACAGCGCGCGTCCCTCACTCACCACCACATATCTATAAACAGTTGATTAATAACAATAAATTTATATTGGCCGCATTTTTGCTAAGGACTCTCCCATTCCAATCCCGTCCACCAGACGATTCTGGCCCTGAGGAGTTTCCATGAGCGAATTGCGTTTTACTGAAGATCACGAATGGCTGCGTGCCGAAGCTGACGGCAGCGTCACCGTAGGTATTACCGCGTTCGCGCAAAACGCCCTGGGTGATGTGGTTTACGTGCAACTGCCGGAGCTGCAGGCCTACGAGCAGGGCGCCGAAGCCTCCACTGTGGAATCGGTCAAGGCCGCCAGCGGCGTGTACATGCCCCTGACCGGCGAAGTGCTGGAAGTCAACGACCAGCTCAGCGAAAGCCCGGAACTGGTCAACGAAGACCCGACGGGCGAAGGCTGGTTCTTCCGCTTTAAACCGGCTGACGCCGATGCAGTAGCTAAGCTGTTGGATCAGGATGCGTACGACCGCCTGATCAAAGCCAACGCTGAAGCTTGAGGAGCGCGCCATGAGTATCAACCTGAGCACCGCCAACGAATTTATCGCCCGCCACATCGGCCCGCGCCAGGACGACGAGCAACAGATGCTCGCGACCCTGGGTTTTGACTCCCTGGAAGCCTTGAGCGCCAGCGTGATCCCGGAAAGCATCAAGGGCACCGCCGTGCTGGGCCTGAGCGACGGCCTGAGCGAGGCCGATGCACTGGCCTCGATCAAGGCCATCGCCGCCAAGAACCAACTGTTCAAGACCTACATCGGCCAGGGCTATTACAACTGCCACACGCCGTCGCCGATCCTGCGCAACCTCCTGGAAAACCCGGCCTGGTACACCGCCTACACGCCTTACCAGCCCGAGATCTCCCAAGGCCGCCTGGAAGCGCTGCTGAACTTCCAGACCCTGATCAGTGACCTTACCGGCCTGCCGATCGCCAACGCATCCCTGCTCGACGAAGCCACTGCCGCCGCCGAGGCCATGACCTTCTGCAAGCGTCTGAGCAAGAACAAGGGCAGCAACCAGTTCTTTGCCTCCGTGCACAGCCACCCGCAGACCCTCGACGTGCTGCGCACCCGTGCCGAGCCGCTGGGCATCGAGGTGGTAGTGGGCGACGAGCGTGAACTGACGGATGTCAGCCCGTTCTTCGGCGCCCTGCTGCAATACCCGGCCAGCAACGGTGATGTGTTCGACTACCGTGAATTGACCGAGCGCTTCCACGCCGCCAACGCACTGGTGGCCGTGGCCGCCGACCTGCTGGCCCTGACCCTGCTGACCCCACCGGGTGAGTTCGGTGCCGACGTGGCCATCGGCAGTGCGCAGCGCTTCGGCGTGCCGCTGGGCTTTGGTGGCCCGCACGCCGCGTACTTCTCCACCAAGGACGCGTTCAAGCGTGACATGCCGGGGCGTCTGGTCGGTGTGTCCGTAGACCGTTTCGGCAAGCCGGCCCTGCGCCTGGCCATGCAGACCCGCGAGCAACATATCCGCCGCGAAAAGGCCACCAGCAACATCTGCACCGCCCAGGTACTGCTGGCCAACATTGCCAGCATGTACGCGGTGTACCACGGCCCCAAAGGCCTGGTGCAGATCGCCACGCGCATTCATCACCTGGCCGCAATCCTCGCCAAAGGCCTGGGTGCCCTGGGCTTCAAGGTTGAACAAGAGACGTTCTTCGACACCCTGACCCTGGCCACCGGCGCCAACACTGCGGCCCTGCACGACCAGGCCCGTGCCCAGCGCATCAACCTGCGCGTCGTGGACGCGGCACGCCTGGGCCTGTCGGTGGATGAAACCACCACCCAGGCCGATATCGAAACCCTGTGGAGCGTGTTCGCAGGCGGTAAAGCCCTGCCGGACTTCGCCGCCCTCGCCGCCAGCGTCGACAGCACTCTGCCGGCCGCGCTGCTGCGCCAATCGCCGATCCTCAGCCACCCGGTGTTCAACCGCTATCACTCGGAAACCGAGCTGATGCGCTACCTGCGCAAGCTGGCCGACAAGGACCTGGCGCTGGACCGCACCATGATCCCGCTGGGCTCGTGCACCATGAAGCTCAACGCCGCCAGTGAAATGATCCCGGTGACCTGGGCCGAGTTCGGGGCCCTGCACCCGTTCGCCCCGGCCGAGCAAAGCGCCGGCTACCTGCAACTGACCACTGAACTGGAAGCCATGCTCTGCGCGGCCACCGGCTACGACGCCATCTCCCTGCAGCCGAACGCCGGTTCCCAGGGCGAATACGCGGGCCTCTTGGCGATCCGTGCCTATCACCAGAGCCGTGGTGAAGAACGCCGCGATATCTGCCTGATTCCTTCGTCGGCCCACGGCACCAACCCGGCCACCGCCAACATGGCCGGCATGCGCGTCGTCGTCACCGCGTGCGATGCCCGTGGCAACGTGGACATCGAAGACTTGCGCGCCAAGGCCATCGAGCACCGCGAGCACCTCGCCGCGCTGATGATCACCTACCCGTCGACCCACGGCGTGTTCGAGGAAGGCATCCGCGAAATCTGCGGGATCATCCATGACAACGGCGGCCAGGTGTATATCGATGGCGCCAACATGAACGCCATGGTCGGCCTGTGCGCCCCGGGCAAGTTCGGCGGCGACGTGTCGCACCTGAACCTGCACAAGACCTTCTGCATCCCCCACGGCGGTGGCGGCCCGGGCGTTGGCCCGATTGGCGTCAAGTCGCACCTCACGCCATTCCTGCCCGGCCACGCGGCCATGCAGCGCAAGGAAGGCGCAGTCTGCGCGGCGCCATTTGGCAGTGCGAGCATCCTGCCGATCACCTGGATGTACATCAGCATGATGGGCGGTGCGGGCCTCAAGCGCGCTTCGCAGCTGGCGATCCTCAATGCCAACTACATTTCCCGTCGCCTGGAAGAGCACTACCCGGTGCTGTACACCGGCAGCAACGGCCTGGTGGCGCACGAGTGCATCCTGGACCTGCGCCCGCTCAAGGACAGCAGCGGCATCAGCGTGGATGACGTGGCCAAGCGCCTGATCGACTTTGGTTTCCATGCCCCGACCATGTCGTTCCCGGTGGCCGGTACCTTGATGATCGAGCCGACCGAAAGCGAATCCAAGGAAGAACTGGACCGCTTCTGCGACGCCATGATCGCTATCCGCGAGGAGATCCGCGCGGTGGAAAACGGCACGCTGGACAAGGACGACAACCCGCTGAAAAACGCGCCGCACACGGCAGCTGAAATCGTCGGTGAATGGAGCCACCCGTACAGCCGTGAACAGGCGGTGTATCCGGTAGCGTCGTTGATCGAAGGCAAGTACTGGCCGCCGGTCGGCCGGGTCGACAACGTGTTTGGCGATCGCAATCTGGTGTGTGCGTGCCCGTCGATCGAGAGCTACGCGTGATCTGACTGAAGAGACGCAGTCAGTGTAGGAGCTGGCTTGCCTGCGATAGCCTCACCTCGGCGCCACTGATAGACCGAGGTGTCTGCATCGCAGGCAAGCCAGCGCCTACACAAGCCCGGCTCCCACAGTGATCGCATTGCGCAGAACAGCTTGCTTCCAATAATAAGAAACCGGAGAACAACTCATGTCTTTAAGCGTGTTCGACCTGTTCAAGATTGGCATCGGCCCCTCCAGTTCCCACACCGTTGGCCCGATGCGTGCCGCCGCCCGCTTCGCCGAGGGCCTCAAGCGGGACGACCTGTTGCACGCCACCACCTGCGTCAAGGTGGAACTCTACGGTTCACTCGGCGCCACCGGCAAAGGCCACGGCAGTGACAAGGCCGTGCTGCTGGGCCTGGAAGGTGAACACCCGGACACCGTCGACACCGAAACCGTGGCCGCGCGCCTGGTGCAGATGCGCGGCGACGCTCGCTTGAACCTGCTCGGTGAACACAGCATTGCGTTCAACGAGAAAGAACACCTGGCGATGATTCGCAAACCCCTCGCCTACCACCCCAACGGCATGATCTTTCGTGCGTTTGACGCAGCCGGCATCCAGATCCGCAGCCGTGAGTACTACTCGGTGGGCGGTGGTTTTGTGGTGGATGAAGACGCGGCCGGCGCCGACCGGATCGTCGAAGACGCCACGCCCCTGACCTTCCCTTTCAAGCACGCCAAGGATTTGCTTGGCCATTGCACCACCTATGGGCTGTCCATCAGCCAGGTGATGCTGACCAACGAAAGCGCCTGGCGCCCGGAAGCCGAGACCCGCAGCGGCCTGCTGAAGATCTGGCAAGTCATGCAGGACTGCGTGGCGGCCGGCTGTCGCAATGAAGGCATCCTACCCGGTGGCTTGAAGGTCAAGCGCCGTGCGGCCGCGCTGCATCGCCAGTTGTGCAAGAACCCGGAATCGGCGCTGCGCGACCCGCTGTCGGTGCTGGATTGGGTCAACCTGTATGCCCTGGCGGTCAACGAAGAAAACGCCAACGGCGGGCGCGTGGTCACGGCGCCCACCAACGGTGCCGCCGGGATTGTGCCGGCGGTGTTGCATTACTACATGCGCTTTATCCCCGGCGCCAATGAGGACGGGGTGGTGCGCTTCCTGCTGACCGCCGCGGCCATCGGCATCCTCTACAAAGAAAACGCCTCGATCTCCGGGGCTGAGGTCGGCTGCCAGGGCGAAGTGGGCGTGGCCTGTTCCATGGCCGCCGGAGCCTTGTGTGAAGTGCTGGGCGGCACCGTCTCCCAGGTGGAGAACGCCGCCGAAATCGGCATGGAGCATAACCTCGGCCTGACCTGCGACCCGATTGGCGGCCTGGTGCAGGTGCCCTGCATCGAGCGCAATGCCATGGGTTCGGTGAAGGCGATCAATGCGGTGCGCATGGCCTTGCGCGGTGATGGGCAGCACTTCGTGTCCCTCGACAAGGTGATCCGCACCATGCGCCAGACCGGCGCCGATATGAAAAGCAAATACAAGGAAACCGCCCGTGGCGGTTTGGCCGTCAACATTATCGAGTGCTGATGCTTATAAACGCGCCAGCACGTTTTTCAGGAGCTGAATATGTCCACCGAAACCCTGTTGAAAACCCCGCTGCACGCCCTGCACCTTGAACTGGGCGCACGCATGGTGCCGTTCGCCGGTTATGACATGCCGGTGCAATACCCCCTGGGCGTGATGAAAGAACACCAGCACACCCGTGAACAGGCCGGGTTGTTTGATGTGTCGCACATGGGCCAGATCCGCCTGACCGGGTCCAACGCCGCCAAGGCCCTGGAAACCCTAGTGCCGGTGGATATCATCGACCTGCCCGTGGGCATGCAGCGCTACGCCATGTTCACTAACGACCAGGGCGGCATCCTCGATGACCTGATGGTCGCCAACCTGGGTAACGACGAGCTGTTTCTGGTGGTCAACGCCGCCTGTAAGGATCAAGACCTGGCGCACCTGCGCCAGCATCTGGGCGACCAATGCCAGATCGAGCCACTGTTTGAAGAACGTGCCCTGCTGGCCCTGCAAGGCCCGGCAGCGGTGAAAGTGCTGGCGCGCCTGGCGCCGGAAGTGACCAAGATGACCTTTATGCAGTTCGCACCCCTGCGCCTGCTGGGGGTCGAGTGCTACGTCAGCCGTTCCGGCTATACCGGCGAAGACGGTTTTGAGATCTCGGTGCCTGCGGCCAGTGCCGAAAGCCTGGCCCGTAGCCTCCTGGCCGAAACTGAAGTCGAAGCTATCGGCCTCGGCGCCCGCGACTCCCTGCGCCTGGAAGCCGGGCTGTGCCTCTATGGCCACGATATGAACACCGAGACCACGCCGATTGAAGCCAGCCTGCTGTGGGCGATTTCCAAGGCCCGTCGCGCCGATGGCGCGCGTGCCGGGGGCTTCCCGGGGGCAGATCGGATTTTCACCCAGCAGCAAACCGGCGTCAGCCGCAAGCGCGTTGGCCTGCTGCCCCAGGAACGCACCCCGGTCCGTGAAGGCGCCGAGATTGTCGATGAACACGGCACCGTGATCGGCCGTGTGTGCAGCGGCGGCTTTGGCCCGAGCCTCGGCGGCCCGCTCGCCATGGGCTACCTCGACACGGCCTTTACCGCGCTGGAGAGCGAAGTCTCTGCATTAGTGCGTGGGAAAAAGGTGCCACTTCGTGTAAGTAAAATGCCATTCGTGCCACAACGTTACTACCGTGGCTGATCGACTGTTCCTATAAGTAACGCGGTTGTGTTCATTTGCACTAATCTGTAACGCAACCGCCATAAAACAGTGCACTGACGATAGTCAATGTTATATCGATTAACCTATAACAAGTGACCCACGCTATCGAATAACACAGTGCCGCAATGTTGACCGAAGTGTCATGAAGGCGAGTAAATACGTGGCTTGCAGAGGGCTTGTTTTTTCTGTGTTAGTTGTCGTAGAGTTTGCCCACTGTGTTTGCATGGGTCGCTTTGAACCTGGACCTGGGCAGTAGCCAAAGTTTGCTACAACCCGTTCGACGTCTCTTACTTTCCTGCAACCCAGCCCAGTACTCTTTCAGGTGAAAGGGGCTGTCATTAATTTTTAGCGTCAAGGAAATAAGAAAATGGCTGAACGTCAGAGCGGTACCGTCAAGTGGTTTAACGACGAGAAAGGTTTTGGTTTTATCACTCCAGAAAGCGGTGCGGATCTGTTCGTGCATTTCCGCGCTATCCAGGGCAACGGTTTCAAGAGCCTGAAAGAAGGCCAGAAAGTGACCTTCATCGCCGTGCAGGGCCAGAAAGGCATGCAGGCTGACGAAGTACAAGCAGAAGCCTGATCCTTACTGCGACAAAAAGCCTCTGATGGTGACATCAGAGGCTTTTTTATGTGCGTTTGTCCGTAAAATGGCTTTTTTCCTCCAGAGAGCCGAGCCATGTCGAAACACCTGCTAAGCCCCCAAGGCGAATTCCCCGCCGTTGGCCTGGGCCGTCGTCTGGCAGCGATGTTCTATGACTTCCTGTTGTGTACCGCCCTGCTGATCGTCACCGCCTTCCTCTATAAGCTGGTGTGGATCGCCTTTGTCGGTGAAGCGAAGATGCGCACGCTCTCGGAGTCCGGCGCCCTGGACGGTGATCCGTTACTGTCGACGATTCTGTTTTTTGTGCTGTTTGGCTTCTTCGCCAAGTTCTGGACCCATTCCGGACAGACCCTGGGCATGCAGGTGTGGGGCGTACGTGTGCAGAATGCGGACGGCTCGCGCATCAGCCTGTGGCAGGCGCTGTTGCGTTTTGTGGTGTCGATTGCGTCGTGGTTGTGCGCGGGGCTGGGGTTTATCTGGTCGCTGGTGGACAAGAAACAGCGGGCCTGGCATGACATCTATTCGGACACGCAATTGGTGCGGATCCCGAAGAAAAAGAAATAGCCCCAGGCCAATAAGATCCAAATGTGGGAGCGGGCTTGCCCGCGAGGGCGGTGTGTCAGTCGATACATGTGCAGACTGATCCACCGCTATCGCGGGCAAGCCCGCTCCCTCATTTTTTACTGCATCAGCCGTGAATCAGGCGTTGCCCGCAAGCTTCAGGCGGGCCGCCTGGGTAAAGTCCAGCATGCGCTTGAGTGGGCGCACGGCATGGGGGATCAAGGACGGCTCGACGAAGATCTCGTTGCTGCCTTCCCGCAGGCATTGCAACGTGCGCTCCAGGGTATTCATCGCCATCCACGGGCAGTGCGCACAGCTGCGGCACGCCGCGCCGTTACCGGCGGTTGGCGCTTCGACAAACACCTTGTCCGGGCACAGTTGCTGCATCTTGTAGAAAATGCCGCGGTCAGTGGCGACGATAAACGTCTTGTTCGGCAAGCGCTGCGCCGCCGCAATCAACTGGCTGGTGGAACCCACCGCATCGGCCAACTCGATGACCGAGGTCGGTGACTCCGGGTGTACCAGGATCGCTGCGTCCGGGTACAGCGCCTTCATGTCTTCCAACTGCTTGGACTTGAACTCCTCGTGGACGATGCAGGCACCGTCCCACAGCAGCATGTCGGCACCGGTCTGGCGCTGGATATAGGTGCCCAGGTGCTTGTCCGGGCCCCAGATAATGGTCTCGCCGTTATCCATCAGGCTTTCGACGATTTCCAGGGCGCAACTGGAGGTCACCACCCAATCGGCACGGGCCTTGACCGCCGCCGAGGTGTTGGCATACACCACCACGGTGCGTTCCGGATGCTGGTCGCAGAACGCCGAGAACTCTTCCACCGGGCAACCCAGGTCCAGGGAGCATGTGGCTTCCAGGGTCGGCATCAGGATGCGCTTTTCGGGGGTGAGGATTTTCGCTGTCTCGCCCATAAAGCGCACGCCGGCGACCAGTACGGTCTTGGCCGGGTGGGCGGCGCCGAAGCGGGCCATTTCCAGGGAGTCGGAAACGCAGCCACCGGTTTCTTCGGCCAGGGCCTGAATCACCGGGTCACAATAGAAGTGCGCCACCAGCACCGCGTCTTGAGCCTTGAGCTCGGCAGCAATGGCAGAACGTAAGCTTGCCTCTTGCTCGGCACTGAGCACCTTGGGCTGCTTGGCATCGAGGTGGGCTTGGACCAGAAGGCGTTCGGAAATTTGCGTCATGTTCGCAAGACCTGCAGGCGCAGTTGCGCGAAAGTCGAGTGTACCACCGGCTCCGGAGCCCTTCGGGCGCCGCCGGACGAAGTGATTGTGTTCATCAAGCACGGGTTAAGGTGAAGCTGCGCAAGGCTACAGAATATCGAATGGATTCAAAAGCCTAATATGCCGCAAAACGCCTACCCGGCGGGAGCATACGGGTGATATCCCGCGACATTGGCATCGTTTAGGGCGCAGGGACATTGCCCATTTCCCTGGCCAGGTCCAACCAGGCTCGTGCAGCCGGCGGCAGATGAGCATTGCGCCGCCAGGTCAAAGCAATATGCCAGTCGGTCTGAGGCTCATCCAGGGCAATCAGGGCAATGCCGGCATGCAAGTGTTTGTAGGCCAGCATGCGCGGCAGGAAGGCGACTCCCAGGCCCGCGCCCACCAGGTCGACGATAAAGTCGATCTGGGCGCTGCGCACCGAAACCTTCGGCGATACACCGCGACGCTCGCAGGCGGAAAGAATGATGCGGTTCAAGGCAAAACCGGCTTCGAACAGTATGAATGGCGAGTCGGACAGGTCGGAAAAATCCACACTCTCACGCCCGGCCAATGGATGGCTGCTGGGCAGGACGACCATCAGCGGCTCGACGCGCACGTCCTGATACTCAAACTCGCCCTCCACCGGCACCAGTAGCGCAGCCACATCCACCTCCCCCGCTTGCAGGCACTCGCCCAGCTTCTTGCTGCCGTGCTCGATCAGCTCAATCTCTATCTGTGGGTAACGCTGGCGGTACACTGCAAACATCGCCGCAAACAATTCACCACTGCCCACCGGCGGCAAGCCAATGCGCAATACGCCACGCTTGAGCCCCAGCAGGTCGTTGATCTCGGCGACCAAGTCACTGCGCTCGGCGAGCAACACCAGGGCGCGGCGGTAGGCAATTTCACCGGCTGCTGTCAGTTCGCTCTTATGGCCGATACGACTGAACAACGGCGTGCCCAACTCTTCTTCAAGGGTCTTGACCGCTTTGCTGACGCTCGATTGGGTAAGCGAAACCATCTCGGCCGCCTGTGAGAAACTGCCTTGGCGCACCACTTCGACAAAGGCTCGCAGCGTTCGCAGGTTCATGACTATTCCATTTGCGACTTGAATGAAGTTGTAAAAGTTGTTTTTACCATGAAATGCCTTTGACTATCCTCCACCCACCGTTTTCTTTATTCCGGGGCCTCACTGTTCATGATCATTTCGTCCGCATCGGATTACCGCGAAGCCGCACGCCGCAAACTGCCGCGTTTCCTGTTCGACTATATTGACGGTGGCGCGTACGCCGAGCACACCCTCAAGGCCAACAGTTCGGACCTGGCAGACATCAGCCTGCGCCAGCGTGTCCTGCGCAACGTCGAGAGCCTGAGCCTGGAGACCACGCTGTTCGACCAACCGCTGGCGATGCCGGTGGTCATGAGCCCGGTAGGCCTGACCGGCATGTTTGCCCGACGCGGGGAAGTCCAGGTGGCCAACGCGGCGGCCAATAAAGGGGTGCCGTTTTGCCTGTCGACCGTGTCGGTGTGCCCGATCGAGGAAGTAGCGTCGCAGACGGCGCAATCGATCTGGTTTCAACTGTATGTGCTGAAAGACCGCGGCTTCATGAAAAACGCCCTGGAGCGTGCGCAAGCCGCCGGGGTGAAAACCCTGGTGTTTACCGTCGACATGCCCACCCCCGGCGCCCGCTACCGTGATGCCCATTCCGGCATGTCCGGCCCGTACGCCGCCCAGCGGCGCATGTTGCAGGCCGTGACCAAACCGGCCTGGGCTCTTGATGTAGGGCTGATGGGCCGCCCCCACGACCTGGGCAATATCTCCAAATACCTGGGCAAACCGACCCACCTTGAAGACTACATCGGCTGGCTCGCTACCAACTTCGACCCTTCCATCAGCTGGAAAGACCTGGAGTGGATCCGCGAGTTCTGGAAGGGCCCGATGATCATCAAGGGCATCCTCGACCCACAGGACGCCAAGGACGCGGTGAGTTTCGGCGCCGACGGCATCGTCGTGTCCAACCACGGCGGCCGCCAGCTCGATGGCGTGTTGTCCACCGCCAAGGCTCTGCCTGAGATTGCCCAGGCGGTTGGCAGCGACCTCACGGTGCTGGTGGACTCCGGGGTGCGTTCGGGGCTGGACGTGGTGCGCATGCTCGCCCTCGGCGCCCGTGGCGTATTGCTGGGACGAGCGCCTGCCTATGCGCTGGCTGCCGATGGCCAGCGCGGTGTAGAGAATCTGCTGGATATCTTTGCCAAGGAAATGCGCGTGGCCATGACCCTGACCGGGGTTACGTCGATTGCGCAGATTGATGAGTCAATCCTGGTGCGCGGGCAGATCTGACCCGCCAGCCTCAGGCTTCGCTGATTTTGCTGACACTGGTGATCTGTCCATTCCAGACCATCTCGTAATGGGCGGCCTGGACAATCGACGACACCGGCCTGGGTGTCAGCAACGCCCAGCAGTGATCGCCTTCTGAGCGCACCGACAGGTAACGAAGGCCGGGACAACCGGCCTTCTTTAGCGCGCCCCCCAAGCGCTGGGCGTGGCTGTAGTCGTCAGGGTCGTAGATCGGATCGCTCATCGGCACCGACGTCGCATCCTTCATGGCGTCGCCGGCAAAGGTGCAAGACAGCCCACGAAAAACAAAGCGCTCATAGTTAAGGCCATGAACTCCGGACCAATACTGGTTCTGGTGATAACGCACTTCTGCCAGTGCCGTCTCGACCGTGGCCGCCAGGTACAGCACGCCAAAATCACCCGCGCTGAAACGCGATCCGCCCGGATTGACGTGGGTGAACGGGGCAATGGCGTAGGAACATCCCACGATCCCGAAGGGGATTTCCCTACGGGGTATCAGCTCGATCCGACCGACCTCATTACCCAGTCGTGGGTTGGTCAGGGCCTGGATCTGATAGAGCGCCTCAAACTCGTCGGCATCCGCCACATCGTCAAACAACGCAATCGGCGGGAATTTGGAATTGACCAGGCGATGGGCGTGCAACAGCCCGCTGGGCAAATCGCCCAACTGGCTCACCTTCACCATTGCGCACCACGCAACACGTCAATACGGCGGAAGGTCTCGTACAGGGAAATCATATCGCCCTGGGCCATAACCTCGAGGGGCGAGCGCCCGTTGAAAAACGCGTTGTCGTTGGCCATCGCCGCAAAGCCGTACACGTTCTCGGGGTTATCGAACACCATGCGCAGCGTGGCGTGGATGTTCAGCACAAAGCTGATGCGCTGCATCTGGTCGGCATCCAGGCTCACCGACCACGCGGCATCGCGCTGCCGCGCACGGGTATAAGTGCTGCGCGAGATACGCAGGATGCGACAGGCCTGGTCGCTGCTGGCCTGCCATTTTTCCAGGATGCCCACGGCCGCCCGGAGTCCGGCGACACATTGCTCCCGGGTGAAGGGCTGTGCTTGAAGGGCTAGGCTCATGGTTGCCACCTCGGAATTAATCTATAGATTCAAATATAGACAACATGAGTCTGCAGAGCAAACCAGCGCTGGATAAACGTCAGCGATTACAACCAAAACCATCAGCAGTGTGGTTTTTGTATTTCGAATCGCACTTTACCGCCTGATGGGTGAGAATGGTTCCCGTCTACCTCTTCCCAATCTCTTTGTGCACGAGCCCCCAAGAAATGGAATTCAACGCGCCTTCTTCGTCCCGCTGGCTCCTGGCCTTGTTCGGTGCAAGCCTGCTGTCACTGTCCGGCTGCCAGAGCCACACCCCCGAACAGGCGGCAGCCTCAGCGGCAGCACAGCTGCAACAAAAAGACGAAAAATTCGTCACTACGTTCCAAACGATATTGCGCAGCTATGCCCTGGCCGCCAATGAACAGGAACTGACGGGGGTGATGAATATGATCCTGACCGTCGATGCACAGAACCACGTAGTGGACTGCTCAGCCAAACGCGGAACCCTGCTGCCCAACGAGGGCCACAACAACCTGCGCCAGGCCAAGCTGGCCAAACTGGTCACCGAACTGTGCTGGACCACCTTGTTTCCCGAAGTCTCGCCCAAGGTCTTCGCCGATGCCAAGGACACCCAAGAGATTATCGCCCCCATGGTGTTCACCCCTCTGATTGGGCTTTCGGAAGAACAGCAACAACTGCAGAAAAAGCGCATCGACCTCTACCGGCAGATCCGCTTCTTCCGTGAGCAATTGTTTGTCGGGCATGACCCCCAGAGTATTGGCGTCGCGAGCTTCCACTTCATCGCCGATGCCCAGGGCAAAGTGAGTGAGTGCATGGTCAACCTGAATCAAAGCCCGTACCGCTCACAAGGCTTCAAGGTAGATAGCGCGTTGCAGCAGCGCCTTGTCACGCAGTGCAAACGACTGGACTTGCGACAGATGCAGGGGTTTGCCAACTACCCTCAAGGCCTGCCCCAGGGTTACGTGGAGGTGGACTACAGCCCTTGGATGAATGGAGCCAAGCAGCTTTGAGCCTAGGGTTGCGGCGCGGTTCAGGGGCAGCCGAAGCCCATCTTCAGCCGATCGACATCAACCCACCCACGAAATGAATGGTCGCCGCAGACGGCTGCCTGTCTAACCGGCAAGCAGCACGTCACGCTGCCAGAGAGCCCTGCGCGTGCTTTTGCACCAGGCAAAAAAAAACCCGGAAATCCTCACTTGCGTGGGCCTTCCGGATTTTCTAAACCGCCAAAAATGGTGGGTCGTGTGGGATTCGAACCTACGACCAATTGGTTAAAAGCCAACTGCTCTACCAACTGAGCTAACGACCCGCTGTGTGGTGGCGCGTATAATACTGATTTCTAAGGATTATTCAACACCTTATTTTAAATAAATCAGAAATAACGCGTTGGGTCAGTAATTCCGGCCGCTTGGAAGCCTTCAGCGCGCAGGCGGCAGCTGTCACATTTCCTACAGGCACGACCATCATTGTCCGCCTGGTAGCAGGAAACAGTCAGCGAGTAGTCGACACCCAGCCTTACACCCGCCTTCACGATATCCGCCTTGCTCAGGTTTTGCAGCGGCGCCTGGATACGGAAGCCGTGGCCTTCTACGCCGGCCTTGGTCGCCAGGTTGGCCATACGCTCGAACGATTCGACGAACTCTGGGCGGCAGTCCGGGTAGCCGGAGTAGTCCACGGCGTTGACGCCGATAAAGATGTCACGGGCGTTGAGCACTTCTGCCCAGCCCAGGGCCAGCGAGAGGAACACGGTGTTACGGGCCGGCACATAGGTGACCGGAATGCCCTCTGTGGGCGCCTCAGGCACGTCGATGGTGTTGTCGGTCAAGGCCGAGCCGCCAATGCCATTGAGGTTCAGGCCGATTACCTTGTGCTCCACCACACCGAGGTCGCGGGCAACCCGGGCGGCGGCGTGCAACTCGGCATGGGAACGCTGGCCGTAGTCGAAGCTCATGGTGTAGCAGCTGTAACCCTCGGCACGGGCCATCGCCACCACGGTGGCGGAGTCAAGGCCGCCGGACAGCAGGATTACCGCACGTTTTTGATCAGTCGTTTGTTCAGTCATTTCAGCGTCCCGGCTCGTCATTCCAAAGGTATTTATGCAGCTGCAATTGCAGGCGCACCGGCAGGTTGTCCGCAACCACCCAATCAGCGAGGTCGCGAGCGTTCAAGTCATGGTGGCTTGGAGAGAACAACACCTCGCCGGCGCGTCGGTCCAGGCCGTACTGGATCAGCTTGGAGTTGGCCCAGTCATAGTCGTCCCGCGAACAAATGACGAACTTGACCTGGTCGTTGGCCGTCAGCAGCTCGATGTTCTCATAACGGTTGCGATGCGCCTCCTTGGAGTCCGGGGTTTTCAAGTCAACCACTCGGCTGACGCGAGGATCGACCGCGGAAATGTCCAGGGCACCACTGGTTTCCAGCGACACTTCGTAACCGGCGTCACACAGTTGCTTGAGCAAAGGAATGGCATTGGGCTGGGCCAGGGGCTCGCCGCCTGTCACGCAGACGTAGCGCGGCCGGAAGCCTGCAACCTGCTCCAGGATGTCGTCGAGGGTACGAATGGTGCCGCCGCTGCTGAAGGCGTAGGCGCTGTCACAGTACTGGCAGCGCAGCGGGCAGCCAGTGAGGCGCACAAATACTGTGGGCAGGCCGGCAGTGCGCGTTTCACCCTGTAACGAGTAAAAAAACTTCGGTGATGCGTAATGTGTCTTGCATAGTCGCCACGGGCGTAACAGCTAAACAGGCTGTCCGCCTCCGTCAGGCACTTCATGGGATCCCGGCAAAGCGTGAACCCCAAAAAGCGTATTTCATAAAAGGGCGTGGATTCTAACGAAAAAACCCGCGACAGGCGCGGGTTTCTTCCAAGCGGGACAGCACTGCTTACAAACGCTGCAAATCGCGCTGAGCCAACTGGGCAGCAGAGGTCCCAGGATATTGGGCCACTACTTGCTGCAGAATGCCTTTGACCTTGTCGGTATGACCCAGGCGGCGCTCTACGTCAGCCAGTTTGTACAACGAATCAGGCACCTTGGCATGCTTGGGGTAAAGCTGGCTGACCTTGGCAAACGCCTGGCCTGCACCTTGCAAATCACCCTTGGCCAGGTTGACCTCACCCAACCAGTACTGGGCGTTGCCCGCGTACTGGCTGTTTGGATAACGTCCCAGGAAAGCGGTGAACGCTTTGCTGGCCCTGTCGAAATCCTTGGCTTTGATCAGGTCGAAGGCTGCATCGTAATACAGCTTTTCCTTGGCCGGATCAGTCGGTTCACTGCTGGCCGCTGGGGCCTGGGCGGCTGCACCACCGGCGGCGCTTGCAGCGCCACCGGCAGAAGAATTCTCAGGAGTCGCGGCAGGTGTAACGCCGGTTCCTATACGCCGATCAAGATCCTGGTATCGCTCCAGGCCTTCTTGCTTCAGGCGGTTCACTTCATTTTGCAGAACCTCAATCGCACCTTGTTGCTGTGCCAATTGATCCTGCATGCGTTGCAGCTGGTTGAACAGCTCGCCCTGTGCCGAGGGAGCGGCAGTAACCGCTCCCCCTGCATAGGCGCCGTTCGTGCCATAACCTGCTGGTGGATAACTACTCCCACTATTGTTATAGCCAGAGTTGCTATCTTCCACGGGAACCGCAGCCCACACCGCAAGCGGTGCGAGGCTGAGAGCCAATACGGTTACTACACGACGGCACGTTCGCATGACGAATTACTTACGCAGTTCGACGCGACGGTTTTGAGCCCAGGATTGCTCGTCGTTGCCGGTAGCAACTGGACGCTCTTCACCGTAGGAAACCAGTTCCAGCTGAGCTGGGGAAACACCTTGCAGTACCAGGTAGCGCTGAACGGCTTTCGCACGACGCTCGCCCAGTGCCATGTTGTACTCACGAGTACCACGTTCGTCGGTGTTGCCTTCCAGAACAACGCGAGCGCCGTTACCTTTCAGGTCTTTCGCGTGAACGTCCAGAGCGCGCATGGCTTCTGGCTTCAGGTCCGAACTGTCGTATTCGAAGTAGAAAGTGGTGATTGCGCGCAGAGCAGCTTCTTCGCTCAGGGAGCCGTCAACTGCACCAGTGTTAGCGCCGTAACCAGCGTTTGGATCAACAGCTGCGCCTTCACCGGCATTGTCGCCGCCTTTAGACGAGCAACCAACGGCTACGGACAGAGCCAGAGCCAGAGCAGCAAACTTACCAAACTTCAGCATTTCCATCGTGAAACTCCTAATGAACCCCAGTGTGTTAAGTACTTCTTTTTGTAGCGCCGCGTCAGTTCAGGTAAGGGGACCAGGATGGTTCTCTGACTTCGCCTTGTGCGGTAGGAAGCGGGAGCCTTACGCGTCCATTAATGGACACGAGCATCAAGACTCCCCGGCCCTGCTGGCGGGTGGCGTAGATTACCATGGTGCCGTTGGGCGCAACAGTAGGCGACTCATCAAGAGTGCTATCTGTGAGGATTTTTACGCTTCCGCGCTGCAAATCCTGGGCCGCCACCTTGAAATTAGTGAAACCATCCTGGCGATGGATCATTACCAGGGTCTTTTCATCAGCCGAAAGCTTCGGATTGGCGTTGTAGTTACCGATAAAGGTCACACGCTCCGCACCGCCACCGCCAACACTGCTCTTATAGATCTGCGGTTTGCCGCCACGGTCTGAAGTGAAGTAGATGGTCGAACCATCCTTGCCCCAGAACGGTTCGGTGTTGATGCCAGGACCGGAAGTGACGCGGGTGATCTGGCGCGAACCGAGGTTCATCACGTAGATATCCGGGTTACCGTCCTTGGACAGCACGAATGCCAGGCGATTGCCATCCGGCGACCAGGCTGGCGCGCCGTTCAGGCCCTCGAAGTTGGTGATCTGCTCACGGCGACCGGTATCAATGTGCTGAACGAAGATGCGCGGACGCTTCTGTTCAAACGACACGTAGGCGATACGCTTGCCATCCGGGGCAAAACGCGGCGACAGGATTGGCTCGCGCGATTGCAACAGAGTCACTGCACGGGCACCGTCGTAGTCCGAACGTTGCAGGGTGTAGCGGGTGTTGTTCACCGAGAAACGCTCAGCCGTCACGTACAGGATGCGGGTGGAGAACGCACCTTTGATACCGACCAGTTTCTCGAACGATTGGTCGGCGATGTAGTGCGCCATGTCCCGCAGTTGGTCGACGCTGCCCGATACGCTACCGGTCAGCACTTGCTGCTCGGTGGCCACGTTGAACAGGGCGTATTGC
Source organism: Pseudomonas sp. FP818 (assembly GCF_030687335.1). Classification (NCBI taxonomy): domain Bacteria; kingdom Pseudomonadati; phylum Pseudomonadota; class Gammaproteobacteria; order Pseudomonadales; family Pseudomonadaceae; genus Pseudomonas; species Pseudomonas sp. FP818. Next base: position 4,487,056 of record NZ_CP117427.1, read on the forward strand.
ACCTGCAAGCGACCGCCTGCTGGAACAATGCTACCGACCATCAGGTACTGGGCGCCCAGGGCTTTCCAGTCACGGTAGATCACTTCGCTACCTTGGGTCGGCTGGCTGATCATGTTCTGTTTCGGAATTGGCGCGTAGTAACCCGAGTTGCGCAGGTCATTACCAATGATTTCCGCCATATCGTCCGGCAGCACGCTGCCGCCCTGCCAGCCAAACGGTACAACCGCAATCGGAGTGGCCCGATCGCTACCGCTGGTTACCAGGATGTTCTTTTCATCCGCCGCCGCTATCCCTGCCATGCAGCAAATAACGACAAGCATTCCTCGAAGAAGGTTTCTCACAAGGCTAGATCCTCAGGTGTGAATGTCATCTTGAATGAACGATAGGGAGCGAAGTCGCTTGGTTTCATTCCCTGCATCTCGGTCAGCCGGCCAATATTCTTGACCGCTGCAACCGCCGAACTGTCGAACGAACCATCGCCACTGGACTTGGCCACGCTGACCGAAGTCACCGTACCGTCCGGCAACATGCCGATCTGCAGCACGACTGTCATGCCTTTGCGTGCCGAAGGTGGACGTGTCCAGCCTTCCGCTGCGCGCGCGCGAATCAGATCGTCGAAACTGCCTGCGACTTCATCACCACGTTCATCGGCCAAGGCCTGTTGACGTTGCGGCGTGTCGGAAAGCAAATCTGCCAGGGCCTGGGCCTTTTTATCTTCGGCGGATTTGCGCGCTGCTTCCTGGGCCTTTTTCTTGGAGGCGTCGGCGGCAGCTTTCTTCTTCGCGTCGTCGGCGATTTTCTTCTTCGCCTCGTCTGCTGCAGCTTTTTTCTTGGCGTCTTCGGCGGCTTTCTTCTTCGCGTCTTCGACTATCTTCTTCTTGGCTTCTTCAGCGGCCTTTTTCTTGGCCTCTTCTTCAGCCGCTTTCTTGGCTTCTTCTTCAGATTTCTTCTTGGCTATATCAGCCAATTGTTTCTCTTCGGCTTTTTTGGCTTCGGCAGCTTTCTCGGCTTTCTTGGCTTCATCAGCCTTTTTCGCCTCGTCGGCCTTCTTCGCTTCGTCAGCCTTTTTCGATTCCTCGGCCTTTTGAGCCGCCTCGTCTTTCTTTTGTTCCGCAGCAGCCTTCACCGCTTCCTGCTCGACCTTCTTCTGTTCCATCTGTTCGACTTCAGTCTGGCGCGCAGCCGACTTCTGGGCCTCACCCGCAATCTTCTGATTGGTCTGGGTGGTGGCCTGACTTTTCGATTTCAGCTGATACAGGGTCGCCTGCACGATCGGCTTGGCTGGCGGCAGCTCCGGGGTCATGGCAAAGCTGACAAACAGCATGCCAAACACCAGAACGTGCAGGGCTATTGCCCAGACGCTAGGCCAGAAGAAGCTTTCCGAGGCGGACGGCTCTCGCTGTTGCTGCATCAGGGCGCCTCGGTAATCAAGCCAACATTACCGACCCCGGCTTTCTGCAGCCCACCCATGGCGCCCATGACGGAGCCATAGTCGACCGACTTGTCACCGCGGATGAACACCTGGGTGTGCTTGCCGCCTTCGTTGCCGGCGCGGATGATTTTGGTCACAGCGTCGGTCATTTGCGGCAAGGTCATGGCCTTGTCCTGCTGCTTCTGGGTATCGACTTCGCTGCCAAGGTTCCAGTAATAGGTCTTGTCAGCCTTGATCGAAATGGTCAGGACCTGGGTGTTGTTGTCCTGCGGCAAGGCTTCGCTGGAAACCTTGGGCAGATCAACTTTCACCCCCTGATTGAGCATCGGCGCGGTCACCATGAAGATCACCAGCAGCACCAGCATCACGTCGATGTAAGGCACTACGTTCATCTCGGCGACCGGCTTGCGCTTTTTGCGAGCTCGAGCGATTAAAGCCATTGGGAATTACCTGCTTATTCTTCGCTGGTGTGCACTTTACGGTGCAGGATCGCCTGGAATTCATCGGCGAAGGTGTAGTAACGGCCAATCAGGGTTTCGCTGGTGGCGGCGAAACGGTTGTAGGCGATTACTGCGGGGATTGCAGCGAACAGGCCGATGGCAGTGGCGATCAGCGCTTCGGCGATACCCGGGGCCACGGTGGCCAGGGTCGCTTGCTGGGCCGTTGCCAGGCCACGGAAGGAGTTCATGATGCCCCATACGGTACCGAACAGGCCGATATACGGGCTGACCGAACCGACGGTGGCCAGAAATGGCAGGCTCTGCTCGAGTTTTTCTTCCTCACGGGAGATCGCTACGCGCATCGCACGGGCCACGCCTTCCATGACGGCTTCCGGGTCAACGCCGGACTGCTGGCGCAGGCGGGAGAATTCCTTGAAGCCAGCGCGGAAGATCTGCTCGACGCCCGAATCCGGGTCCGGGTTGCTGCCCGCCTGGCGATACAGCTTGGACAGGTCGATACCCGACCAGAAGCGCTCTTCGAAGCTCTCCAGGGCACGTCGACCGGCACGCAGCAGGTTGCTGCGCTGAAAAATCATGACCCATGAGGTAACCGATGCGGCTACCAGGGTCAGCATGACCAGTTGAACCACGACACTGGCATTGCTGACCAGGCTCCACATGGAGGAATGGTCGACGACGGTAGGTTCCACGCTAAATCTCCTGCTTTGATTGTTGACCCGCGCCGCTCACGTTGGCAAAGGCCGCACGTAGAGTTTCGGGAATGGCCCTGGGTTTCAAACTGTTGGTGCGCACACACGCCACCAGGAACTGCCCCTCACAGAGCAGCGTTGCATCCGTTGCCCGCCTGACCTGCTGTTTAAAGCGCAGGCTGACACGGTTCAATTCGATTACTTCCGCGCTGACCAGCAATTCATCGTCCAGTCGCGCCGGCGCGTAGTAACGGGCCTCGCTGGAATGCACGACAAATAACAGGTCCTCCCCTGCCAGCTGGGATTGGGCAAAGCCCAGCTCCCGTAGCCGCTCGGTTCGAGCCCGCTCCATGAACTTTAGATAATTGACGTAATACACGATGCCGCCCGCATCGGTGTCCTCGTAATAAACGCGACAGCGATGTGCGAACGACTGATCCCCGTTTTGCGCGCGCATACTCTAGTGCTTACTCCTCAGGTTGCCAATCCGGCCAGGCAACTGTTTTTCATTCTCTGCAGCATTTCTAACGAAAGAATGACGACGCCAGCCACTAGGACAGCACAAACGTCGAATAAATCGACCCGCCATACCTTTTTAATCGTCCACTGCATCGAGGAATTCGTCTACCACAGGCATCTCCCCCAATCGTGACGGAATGTTTAACCCAAAGTGCAAATACGCATGGCGCGTGACCACGCGGCCCCTCGGCGTGCGCATGATGTAACCCTGTTGAATCAGGTACGGCTCCAGCACATCTTCGATGGTATGGCGCTCCTCACTGATCGCCGCCGCCAGGCTGTCCACGCCCACTGGCCCGCCATCGAACTTCTCGATCATGGTCAACAGCAGGCGCCGGTCCTGGTGGTCAAAGCCATGTTCATCGACATCCAGCAGGTTCAGCGCCAGGTCGGCCACGGCCTTGGTGATATGCCCCTTGGCCCGCACTTCGGCAAAATCGCGCACCCGCCGCAGTAAGCGGTTGGCGATCCGCGGCGTGCCACGCGCCCGACGGGCAATCTCGAAGGCACCCTCAGGGTCCAGCGGCAAGCCGAGAATCCCAGCCGAACGACTGACAATCGTCGCCAGATCGGCAGTGCTATAAAACTCTAGACGTTGAACAATGCCGAAACGGTCTCGCAACGGGTTGGTCAGCATGCCGGCACGGGTGGTGGCGCCGACCAGAGTGAAGGGTGGCAGGTCGAGCTTGATCGAGCGCGCCGCCGGCCCTTCGCCAATCATGATATCCAGCTGGAAATCTTCCATGGCCGGGTACAGCACTTCTTCGACGATGGGCGACAGCCGGTGGATTTCGTCGATGAACAGCACATCATGGGGTTCAAGGTTGGTCAGCAACGCAGCCAGGTCACCGGGGCGCTCCAGCACCGGACCGGAGGTGCTCTTGATCGACACCCCCATTTCCTGGGCGATGATATTGGCCAGGGTGGTCTTGCCCAGCCCCGGCGGACCGAAGATCAACGTATGGTCCAGGGACTCGGCACGCCCGCGCGCCGCCTGGATGAACAGCTCCATCTGCTCACGCACAGTGGGCTGGCCGATGTAGTCGGCAAGGCTCAGGGGGCGGATGGCCCGGTCCTGGACCTCTTCACGGTCGCGAGGGCCGGTGGCCGCAATCAGACGATCAGCTTCAATCACTTAAATCATTCCCTTCAGGGCTCGGCGGATCATGTCTTCAGCGCTCAGGTTCTTGTCCTTGATGGCCGACACTGCCTTGCTGGCTTCCTGCGGCTTGTAGCCCAGGGAGATCAGCGCATTGACGGCATCGCTTTCGGCACTGGCGACCTGGGCCGCCGGCATATCCGGCTGGTTCGGCACCAGGGCAAACATGCTTGGCACCACTTCCCAGGCTTTGAAGCGGTCCTTGAGCTCCACCAACAGGCGCTCAGCGGTTTTCTTACCGACCCCCGGCACCTTGGTCAGCGCCGAGGTGTCCTGGGCCGAAACGGCACGTACCAGTTCGTCCACTTCCAGGCTCGACATCAAGGCCAGGGCCAGTTTCGGGCCCACACCATTGAGGCGGATCAGCTCACGGAAGAAGTCACGGTCACGCTTGCCGATGAAACCATAGAGTAGTTGCGCGTCTTCGCGCACCACCAGATGGGTGTGCAAGGTTATCGGCTCACCGACCGACGGTAGGCGGTACAGGGTGGTCATGGGCACTTCCAGCTCATACCCCAGCCCGTTTACATCCAGAATCAGGTGCGGCGGCTGTTTCTCAGCCAGGGGTGCCGCGCAAGCGTCCAATCACGGTTCAGATCCTTAAAGCTTGAGGTCAGATCGAGGCCCGACCATAACGATTGCGCTGATGCTATCAGAGACGCAGGCGCCCGCCACGACTGCGTGCCGTGCCAAGGCCATGGGGGCAGCAGGCTGGAACGGGTATGGGCATGGCAAATGGCAATGGCCAGGGCGTCAGAGGCGTCGATCTGTGGCTTGGAGGTGAGTTTGAGCATATGCATGACCATCATCTGCACCTGCTCTTTATTCGCCGCGCCGGTACCGACCACCGCCTGCTTGACCTGGGTCGCGGTGTATTCGGCGATTTCCATGCCCTCCTCCGCCCCGGCAACAATCGCAGCGCCCCGGGCCTGGCCCAGTTTCAAGGCCGAGTCGGCATTTTTGGCCATGAACACCTTTTCAATGCCCATGGTCACCGGCCCGTAGGTCTGGATCACTTCACGCACGCCGCGATAGACGATCTGCAAACGCTCGGCCAACTCGCCGGCGCCGGTGCGGATACAACCCGACGCCACGTAGACGCAGCCACGCGGGGTCTGCTGCACCACGCCAAAGCCGGTGATGCGTGAACCGGGGTCGATACCTAGGATTAAAGTCATAACGCCTGCAGGTTGGGTAAACACATTTTTTGATACAGCGAAGATCCAATGTGGGAGCGGGCTTGCTCGCGGAAGCGGTGTTTCAGTCAACGCATGGACTGACTGACAGACCGCTTTCGCGAGCAAACCCGCTCCCACATTTTGGTCTACACCAGCCTTCAGACTAGCTGTGCGGCCACGTCTTCTGGAATGTCGGCGTTGGAGTAGACGTTCTGCACATCATCCAGGTCTTCAAGCATATCCAGCATCTTGAGCACCTTCTGCGCGCCGTCCAGGTCCAGTTCGGCACTGGTGGTCGGCAGCATGACGATTTCCGCGTCGGTGCCCTTGAAACCAGCGGCTTCCAGGGCGTTACGCACCGCGTAGAAGCCGGCAAACGAGGTAAACACGTCGATGGAGCCGTCTTCGTTGGTCACCACGTCGTCGGCATCCGCCTCCATCGCGGCTTCCATCAGCGCATCTTCATCCGTACCCGGCGCAAAGGTAATCTGCCCCTTGCGCTCGAACAGATAGGCCACCGAGCCATCCGTGCCGAGGTTACCGCCACACTTGCTGAACGCATGGCGCACGGCTGCCGCAGTACGGTTGCGGTTGTCGGTCATGCACTCGACCATCACCGCGACGCCGCCCGGGCCGTAGCCTTCGTAGGTCAGCTCGACCATGTCGTCGGTATCCGCCGCACCGGCGCCACGGGCCACGGCACGGTCGATGATGTCGCGACTCATGTTGGCGCCCAGGGCCTTGTCCAGCGCCAGGCGCAGGCGCGGGTTGGAGCCCGGATCACCGCCACCCTGGCGGGCAGCAACCGTCAGTTCACGAATCCACTTGGTGAAGATCTTGCCTTTTTTGGCATCCTGACGCTCTTTGCGGTGCTTGATGTTCGCCCACTTGGAATGGCCAGCCATAACACAACTCCGAAATTCTCTAGAAACCTTTCAATCCCGCCCCAGGCGAGATTTCCCTCTTTTAAACGCAAAGGCGCATCCGAAGATGCGCCTTTTTGACTGCGTACAACGTTATCGCGCTTTCACGCCGCAGCCTTACTCAGCCTTCGGCGCCTCGCGCAGACGGATGTGCAGCTCGCGCAGTGCCTTGGCATCCACCACACCTGGAGCCTGGGTCATGACGTCCGCAGCACTCTGGGTTTTCGGGAAGGCAATCACTTCACGGATCGACTGGGCACCGGTCATCAGCATCACCAGGCGGTCAAGGCCGAAGGCCAGGCCACCGTGGGGTGGAGCACCGTATTTCAGGGCATCGAGCAGGAAGCCGAACTTCTCTTCCTGTTCCGCTTCGTTGATGCCCAGCAGGCGGAACACCGACTGTTGCATCTCCTTACGGTGGATACGGATCGAACCGCCGCCCAACTCAGTACCGTTGAGCACCATGTCGTAGGCACGGGACAACGCGCCGGCCGGGTTGGCTTCCAGCTCCTGTGGCGTGCACTTGGGTGCGGTGAACGGGTGGTGCAGGGCGCTGAAGCTGCCGTCGTCGTTTTCTTCGAACATCGGGAAGTCGACAACCCACATCGGGGCCCACTTGCAGGTCAGCAGGTCGAGGTCGTGACCCAGCTTGATCCGCAGCGCGCCCAGGGCTTCGCTGACGATCTTGGCCTTGTCGGCACCGAAGAACACGATATCGCCATCGACTGCGCCAACGCGATCGAGGATCACATTGAGCTTGTCTTCCGGGATGTTCTTGACGATTGGCGACTGCAGGCCTTCAACACCCTTGGCGCGCTCGTTGACCTTGATGTACGCCAGGCCCTTGGCACCGTAGATACCCACGAACTTGGTGTAGTCGTCGATCTGCTTGCGCGGCATGCTCGCGCCGCCTGGCACACGCAGTGCGGCGATGCGGCATTTCGGGTCGTTGGCCGGGCCGCTGAACACCTTGAAGTCGACTTCCTTGAGCTGGTCGGCAACGTCAACCAGTTCCAGCGGGTTACGCAGGTCTGGCTTGTCGGAACCGTAGCGGCGCATGGCCTCTTCGAAGGTCATGTGCGGGAACTCGCCGAATTCCAGACCCAGCACTTCCTTGAACAGGTTGCGGATCATTTCTTCGGTCAGGCCCATGATCTCTTTTTCATCGAGGAAACTGGTCTCGATGTCGATCTGGGTGAATTCCGGCTGGCGGTCGGCGCGCAGGTCTTCGTCGCGGAAGCACTTGGCGATCTGGTAGTAACGGTCGAAGCCGGCGACCATCAGCAGTTGCTTGAACAACTGTGGCGATTGCGGCAAGGCGAAGAAGCTACCGGCGTGGGTACGGCTTGGCACCAGGTAGTCACGTGCGCCTTCTGGCGTAGCGCGGGTCAGGATCGGCGTCTCGACGTCGAGGAAGCCGTTCTCGTCCAGGAAGCGACGGATGCTGGTGGTCATGCGCGAACGCAGGCGCAGCTTCTCGGCCATTTCCGGGCGACGCAGGTCGAGGAAGCGATAACGCAGGCGGGTTTCTTCGCCAACGTCAGAGAACTCGTTGAGTGGGAACGGCGGGGTTTCCGACTCGTTCAGCACTTCCAGCTCGTAGCCCAGGACTTCGATCATGCCCGACGCCATGTTGGCGTTGGTGGCACCGGCCGGACGCAGGCGGACCTTGCCGGTGATTTTCACGACGTACTCGCTGCGCACGCGGTCGGCGGCGGCGAAGCTCTCGGCGCGATCCGGGTCGAATACCACCTGGGCCAGACCATCACGATCACGGATATCGAGGAAAATCACCCCGCCATGGTCGCGGCGACGGTGAACCCATCCGCAAAGGGTGATTTCCTGACCTTCCAGGGTCTCGTTCAGTTGGCCGCAATAGTGGCTGCGCATCATGGTAGTGGTTTCACTTCTCGTAATTCGAAATTCGGTGGAGTTCCTGCTCGGACACCGCACCTTTTAAGTCAGGCCACGGATAATGCAGGAGCTCGCGCGTAGAGTTCAACTCAGTCTGCTTTGTCGCCGCCCGCCAGATTCTTCTTGGCGCCGGTCTTGAAGTCGGTCTCGTACCAGCCGCTACCGCTCAGGCGAAAACCCGGCATGGACAGCATCTTTTTCAGCTCTGGGGCCTGGCAAGCAGGGCAATCGACCAACGGCGCGTCGCTGATCTTCTGAATGGCTTCCAACTGGTGACCACAGGAAGCGCATTGGTAATCGTACATGGGCATGGGATGTCTCGGCGATCACGTCATTGCTGCGCTGCGCCCGGGTAGAGCCGGTTGCGCAGCAAAGGGCGAGATTATATCCGTTAAATCGAGGCTGTGCAGCCGTGGCAACGTGCAACGCACTATATAGAAACACCCCTGCGGCTCCGGTCTCGGCTAACCCGGCTATATAAGGCCCGCCTGATTGACGGCTGAAGCCTGCCCTTTCAACGCATGAACCACACACACGACCCGGACCAGACCGCTGAAATTCTTCACCCCGCCATAACGCAAGTGCACCTCGCGATCCACGTAGGACAGCAACGCACTGACCGAACAGGTATTGATCCTGGCGATTTCGCCAAGAATATTCCAATACACTTCTTCAAGCCGCAGGCATGTTGAAAAACCATTCAACCGGACAGAGCGCGACAGTGGCCGTGCCAATGCCATATCGAACCCTTTGACGAAAGGGTCGATCTTTATCTTGTAGACGCCGGAAGTTTCCAGCACACCTTTACCCGTACTACGCGACATACACCTGACACTCCCTTGCCAAACGGCTCTTGAACAAACGGCTGTTATTGGCCGTTGAGCCTATAAAACATCAAGCAGGCAAGTGCAGCCAGAAGACGGAGAGTTGTTGTGCGTAGGACAAGCCAACGCAGGTATCAGGAAGCAATCAGCTGAAGCCAGTGGCGCCTGCCAGGCACCACTGGCCTGCGGTGCTTATTTGCCTTCGAGCAGCGAACGCAGCATCCAGGCGGTCTTTTCGTGGATCTGCATACGCTGGGTCAGCAAGTCCGCAGTCGGCTCATCGCTGACTTTATCAAGTAACGGGAAGATCCCACGTGCGGTGCGGGTAACAGCTTCCTGCCCATCGACAAGTTGCTTGATCATGTTTTCAGCACTGGGCACGCCTTCTTCTTCCTTGATCGAAGACAGACGGGCATAGATAGAGTAGGCACCCGGCGCAGGAAAGCCCAGGGCACGAATACGTTCGGCAATGGAGTCAACCGCCAGCGCCAGTTCGTTATATTGCTCTTCAAACATCAAGTGCAATGTACGAAACTGTGGCCCCGTGACGTTCCAATGAAAGTTATGGGTTTTCAGATAAAGTACATAGGTATCTGAAAGCAGCCGTGAAAGTCCGTCAACAATGGATTTACGATCTTCTTCGCTGATACCGATATCGATTGCCATGTCTATTCCCTTCAATTGATGAAAATTCATTGATCAGGTGCTTACCCACTCTAGCAAGAGTCCTCGCCTTGCGCAGCCCTACTGCCGCAGGTGGCCTGCGGCAAATCGCCCCTTTGCATCGCGCTCGACCACGGGCGGCAAGGCCTGGCACGGTTAAAAACACCCACACCTGTCTAGGACAAGGGTTTGCCGCACAAATGCGATGATCTTTGCAACGCCCTGAAACGCTTGATTTGAGAAGGCACAGGCTTTGCTGTTAAATAGGCTGCGTGTCGCCGCCGCTATTTCCTGCGGCAAGCGGCATAGGCTGAATAATCGCGCACGTGCCCAACGCCTCCCATTGTTCAGAAGCGAACCGTGCCAGTCAGCTCTTCCTTCGTGATCCGTCTTAACGTGAGTTAATCAAAATGTTGAAAATCGTCCACCTGCTAACGGGCGCTGCAGCTTTGCTGCTGTCCTTTATCCCGAGCCTGCAACCAGAAAGCCTGCCGTACCTGCAACAACACGACGCGCTGTACCTGGCTCTGTTCGGCCTTCTCAACCTGACGCTGGCGCCAGTGATTCCCTACTGGAACAAAGGCACACGCCATCAACTGCAAAACCTGGTCAGCGCCCTGCTGGTGCTGGCTGTCGTGGTACAAACCCTCACCCTCCTGGCCCCTATGCCTGAAGTCGGCGGCCATCCAGCCATCCTGCTCAGCCTGGCCATTGCGGTGGTCGCGATCGTTCTTCACCTGGCCATCAGCTTCTACCGTTCGTCTGCGCCGGCCAGCTCGCAAAACTACGACATGACCAACCGGGATACCGGGACCGTCAAGTGGTTCAACACCTCTAAAGGCTTCGGCTTTATTTCCCGGGACTCGGGCGACGATATCTTCGTCCACTTCCGGGCCATCCGCGGCGAAGGCCATCGCGTCCTGGTGGAAGGCCAGCGCGTGGAGTTCTCCGTGATGAACCGCGACAAAGGCCTGCAAGCTGAAGACGTGATCGCCGCCCTGCCGCGTCGCTGAACCCAGAGCACGCCCCAAAAAAAACCGCGATGCAGCTGACACTGCATCGCGGTTTTTTATCGCCGGGACTTTTCCCGAGCCCTCAATAATGAGGCGGTGGCGCTTCTTCCTCGGAAGACTCGAACTGCCCGCCCATTTCTTCCTGACGCTTGAGCAAGGCCGCCATCTGCAATTGCAGACGCTCTACCGCCCGCTGCTGGGCGACCAGGATGTCATTCAATGTCTCGATGGTGTCGTCCTGGAAAGCCAGGCGGCTCTCAAGGTCCATCACGCGGTCTTGCAGGTCCATGGTTCAGTCCTGGGCAAAAATGAATTCGGGCGGCAGCAGCTCCCGCAGGCGGGTACGAATCAGCGCCACCTGATCGTCGCTATAAGGCACTGCCGGATGCTTGCCCCAGACCGGTGCAGGCCAAGCCGCATCGTCGCGTTTGCGCACAATCACGTGCACATGTAACTGGTTGACCACGTTACCCAGCGCACCGATGTTCATTTTATCGGCGCCGAACCCGTCATTGAGCAACTGTGCCAACGTGGTGGTTTCGCGCCACAACCGGGACTGGTCGCCAGCGTCGAGCTGGAACACTTCGCTGATGCCGGCAATGCGCGGCACCAGGATAAGCCAGAGGTAGTTAGAGTCATTGGACAGCAGCAGCCGGCACAGGGGGAATTCCCCGATGGGCAAGGTGTCGTTTTGCAGACGTGGATCCAAGGCGAACACCGCAGTCACTCCGTTCGGCTAGTCAGTTTCAGGCGCCCAGCATACCTGCGAATGGCGACTGCTTCACGGGGCAATCCGCGCGACACCTGCGGCAATCGGCAGATGCACCAAAATGAGTCTTTTATGCCCTACATCGGGCAGGGCTTATCCGCCGATTACCCACCCCACAGGGTGGACCGGTAACATTTCTGACAGAAACGTATTATTGCGCGTTCGAAATCCCGCACAACTGGCGCCACGAATTCCAAAAAAAACCACGCAAAAGCCCCGTTTCCAGGCGCTTTTCACAGATCCAACACATTTTTCACGAAAAAATGACATCCGCCCGGCAGTTTGAGCACGCTTGTTGCATTCACTCCCATATCGTCGACAACGGCACTTGCCAGGAAGGCAGTGTTTCACGATAAAAACAACAGTGAGTCAATACACCTACAGGAAGTTTTAAAACTTTGAACAGGGTACTTTGCACCCCTGCTCAGGGTATTAAAGACAGTATTGAAGTTGTCAGTCTGGTGACAAACAGACTGTAGATTTGCGACATGGATCTAGCAATTTACGACAGCCTCGTAAAGAAGCTGAAAGGACAGATGTGCAAGTATCGCCAATTATTGCCAGCGTGCTATAAGTTTGCGTTGTCACAAAAAAGAAAGAGCCGCCCAGACAAAAATACAGGTGGGACGGCAGTACTCTTCCTAAAACCAAAGGAGCAAATCACGATGCGCGTGATGAAGTGGAGCATGATCGCCCTCGCTGTCTCAGCAGGCACCTCACAGTTCGCAATGGCGTCCGCCCAAGATGATGCCAAAGGTTTTGTCGAAGACAGCACCTTCAGCATCAACACCCGTGCCCTGTACTTCAGCCGGGATAACCGCAACAACACGTCGGGTAAAAGCTACACCCGGGAAAGCGGCCTGGGCTTCAACGGTTTGTACCAGTCGGGTTTCACCCAGGGCACCATCGGTGTGGGTGTTGACGTAATCGGCCTGCTGGGCGTGAAACTGGACAGCGGCAGAGGCCGGAATGGCACTGGTTTGTTCCCGGAAGGCTCGGATGGCCGCTCAGAGGATGAGTACTCCAAGGGCGGCGGCGCTATCAAGTTCCGTCTCTCCAATACCGTGCTGAAAGTCGGCGACCAGTACACCACTGCGCCGGTCTTCGCGTCCGACGACAGTCGCTTGCTGCCGGAGCTGCCGCAAGGTATCTCGATCGTCAGCAACGAGATCAAAGACCTCAAGCTTGAAGCCGGTCACTTCACTTCCAGCGTTGCCCAGGCGCAAACCTACAGGGACAGTATCATCGACTTCCCTGAAACCTCCCGGGGCATCAAGCAAGCCAATTTCGTGGGTGGTACCTACGGTTGGACGCCTGAGTTCACCACCAGCCTCTACTACTCGAAAGTCGAAGACTACTGGCGCAAATACTACGCCAACGTCAACTGGACCCATGCCCTGAGCGACGACCAGTCGGTGGCTGTAGACTTCAACATCTACGACACCAAGAGCGACGGTGCCGGCCTGCAACGCGCTTTCAAAGACGACGTGACCAAACTCGACAACCGTGCGTTCAGCTTGCAGGGTGCCTACACCATCGGTGCACACACCTTCACCCTGGCTGCCCAGAAGGTTACCGGTGACGGCGACTACGGCTACGGCATTGACGGTGGCGGCACAGTGTTCCTGGCCAACTCCGTCGCCCGTTCCGACTTCAACGCCGAAGGCGAGAAATCCTTCAAGGCCCGTTACGACCTCGACATGGCCACCTTCGGTGTACCTGGCCTGAGCTTCCTGGCTTCGTACGTCACCGGTAGCGGCGCCAACACCGCCCTGACCTCGAACGGCAAAGAGTGGGAACGCGACCTCGAAGCCAAATACGTGATCCAGAGCGGCCCGGCCAAAGACCTGAGCCTGCGTATTCGCCAAGCGACTTATCGCTCGTCTGATGGCGTTTACTACGGTTCTTCGTCGATCGACGAACTGCGTCTGATCGCGCAATACCCGCTGAACATCTTGTAATCGAAGATGCCCAGGGGCTTCGGCCCCTCATTAAAAAGCCGCTCACTGTTAATCAGTGAGCGGCTTTTTATTGCACTAATATTTCTACTGCTTAAATAACTAGCAAGCTAGCTATCTAGTTTGTTACTGCGATTAAACCTGACCATTCAGCCAAGTTCGATCCCTGCTCCCGTTATTACTTGGCAGGTGCTTCCTGCATCATGCGAATAACGCGCTGCGGGAATGGGATATCTATCCCTACAGCTTTCAAACGATCCCGCGCCAGTTCATTAAACATGAACATCACATCCCAATAATCTGCAGTCTTGGTCCATACGCGCAGGGAAACAGTGATCGAACTGTCGCCCAGGGTCGAAATCACGGCAACCGGCTCCGGGTCCGCCAGAACCCGTGGGTCCTTGGCCAGTTCCAGCAGCACTTCACGGGCCTTTTGCAGGTCGGCTTCGTAGTCGACACCTACGTCAAACACCACCTTGCGGGTCGGTTGGCGGTTGGTGTTGGTGATGATGCCGTTGGACAAGATGCCGTTAGGCACGATGACCGTCTTGTTGTCGCCGGTGCGGATCACCGTGTGGAAGATCTGGATGCTATCGACGGTACCCGCTGTGCCCTGGGCTTCGATCCAGTCACCGATGCGGAACGGGCGGAACAGCAGGATCAGCACGCCACCGGCAAAGTTAGCCAGGCTGCCTTGCAACGCCAGGCCAATAGCCAGGGTCGCGGCACCGATCGCGGCGACGAACGAGGTGGTTTCGACACCGATCATCGAGGCGACGCTGACGATCAGCATCACTTTGAGCACGATGTTCGCCAGGCTGGTCACAAAGCCCTGCAGCGCCAGGTCGGCATTGCGCAGGGCCAGCAGGCGCCCTACCTTGTGGGTCAACTTGTTGATCAACCACCAGCCAATGGCCAGGGTCAGCACCGCCAGCAATACCCGGCTGCCGTACTCCATGATCATCGGGACCCAGGCTTGGGAAGCCTTGATCAATTGATCCACTTCAGCATTCAAGTCCATCTAGATTCTCCTGTTTAGCACTGCATATAAAGGTCGCCACAGCAATTGAGCCCCGTAGGGCTCAATCGTTTCTGCAGGTTCTGTGGCGTGGGACGTCGAAATCCCTCACGGGTTCCCGAGAACCGGGTCAGTCGCGGAAGTTGTTGAACTGCAGCGGCATATCAAAGGTCTTGGCGCGCAGGGCGGCAATCGCATCCTGCAAATCGTCACGCTTCTTGCCGGTGATACGCACCTGCTCGCCCTGGATCGCGGCCTGGACCTTGAGCTTGGCGTCCTTGACGTGAGCGACGATTTTCTTCGCCAGCTCCTTGTCGATACCTTCCTTGAGCACGGCTTCCTGCTTCATCAACTTGCCCGAAGCGTAGGCATCCTTGACTTCGAGGCACTGCACATCAATCTTGCGCTTGACCAGGGCCAGCTTGAGGATCTCGATCATCGCTTCCAGCTGGAAATCGGCTTCAGCGGTCAGGTTGACCGTCAGTTCTTTTTCCTTGAACTCAAAGCTGCCTTTGCCTTTCAAGTCATAACGACGGTCCAGCTCCTTGACGGCGTTCTCGACGGCGTTGGTGACTTCGTGCTTGTCCAGTTCAGATACCACGTCGAACGACGGCATGTAGTTTCTCCAATAAAAAAGGGGCGCGGCTCAGTAAAGATGGAGCGCGCCTGGCTTGCGGGTAAAATGCCGGGGCATTATAACGACTCTTTACCCTGAGCTGCTTGGCTCACCCAGCGGCTTACGGAGCAAAATTGATGTCCACCACCTGGCATGTCCTCGGCGCAGGCAGTCTCGGCACATTATGGGCCACACGCCTGGCCCGCGCGGGCCTGCCCGTCACGCTGATCCTGCGCGATCAGGCGCGCCTGACCCGCTATCAGGCATCTCCCGGGCTGACCCTGGTCGAACAAGGGCATGCCCAGACTTATCCGGTGGTTGCACAAACATCCGACAGCCCCGAGCCAATTGATCGCCTGCTGGTCGCGTGTAAAGCCTACGATGCTCCTGGCGCTGTCGCACAGCTGGCACGACGCCTGACACCCAATGCCGAGGTAATCCTGCTGCAGAACGGCTTGGGCAGCCAGGATGCGGTTGCCGCCCTATTGCCCCAGGCACGCTGTATCTTCGCCTCCAGCACCGAGGGTGCGTTTCGGCAAAGTGATGGCAGCGTGGTATTTGCCGGCCACGGCTTCACCTGGCTCGGTGACGCCAGCCATCCCACGGCGCCGCTGTGGCTGGACGACCTGCACGCTGCCGGCATTCCCCACCAGTGGAGCACCGACATCCTCACGCGGCTCTGGCGAAAACTGGCACTCAACTGTGCGATCAATCCACTGACGGTGCTCTATCAATGCCGCAATGGCGGATTGCAGGCGCATCACTGCGAGGTGGCGACCTTGTGTGCCGAGCTCGGCGAGCTGCTGACGTGCTGCGGCCAGCCCGCGGCGGCCGAGAATCTGCAGGCCGAAGTGGAGCGGGTGATCCAGGCGACAGCGGCCAACTTCTCGTCGATGTACCAGGATGTGGCCAACGGGCGGCGCACCGAGATCAGCTATCTGCTCGGCCATGCCTGCCAGGCGGCCTTGCGCCATCGTTTGAGCCTGCCGCATCTGCAACAACTGCAGGTACGCCTGGCCGCCTACCTGGACGCACACGGATTGCCCAGCGACTGAGGCACGCGCTACCCTGCCAACTGGATCCTTGCCTGCGAACCACCTGATGCCACTGCGCCAGCGTCTCGAAAACCTCCCCGTCGGGCAGAAACTGCTGGCGGCCCTGCTGGTACTGCTGACCACCGTGCTGCTGGTGGCCAACCTGACCTTTATCAGCGCCGCCTATTGGATCTCCCAGGAAAGCATGGCCCCGCAAGCCTTGCAGGCAATTGGCCGGCTGGTTTCCAACCCCGCCCTCGCCGCGCAAGCCCTGGACTCTCCCGCCAACGCCGATGCCTTGCTCAACGAGCTGACCAGCTATTCGCCACTGCGGGCGGCGGCCCTGTATGACGGCGAAGGCAGCCGCCTGGCGCAACTGCAACACGGTGATCGCCTGCAACTGCCGGCGCACTATCGCGACATCGAGGCGTGGCGGGTTACCGAGTTTCGCAGCAATCAAGTCATCACCCTGCCCCGCCCCGGCCTGCCCTCAGGGCATCTGCTGCTGGTGGCCAGCAGCGAACTGCCAGTCGCTTTCTACACCGGCACCCTGACCGCCAGCCTTGGCATCCTGATTTTCAGCATCCTGCTGTGGATGGTGATTGCCCGGCAGATCAAACGCCTGATTACCCGGCCCATCCACGAGTTGGAAGAGTTGTCGCGCCAGGTCACCCGCGAGGAGAACTACGCCCTGCGGGCCGGTCGCGGCAACCATGACGAAATCGGCAGCCTGGCCGAAGCGTTCAATACCATGCTGTCGCGTATCGAAGCCCGGGAGCAGCAACTCAAGCGCGCACGGGACGACTCCCAGGCCGCCTACGACCAGGCCCAGGGTCTGGCCGAGGAAACCCGGCATACCAACCGCAAGCTGGAACTGGAAGTGCAGGTTCGCAGCAAGATCGAGAAAAAACTCACCGGCTTTCAGAACTATCTCAACAGCATCATCGACTCCATGCCCTCCGCCCTGATTGCCCTGGACGAGCAGCTCTACGTCACCCAATGGAACCAGGAAGCCAGCGCCCTGTCCGGCACGCGCCTGGATGAAGCCCTGAACCAGCCGATCTTCCTCGCCTTCGAACCGCTCAAGCCCTATCTGCCCCAGCTCAAGGCCACGGTAGAGCAGCACACGGTGGAGCGCATCGAGCGCGTTACCTGGATCAAGGACGACGAACCCAAGCACTATGCCCTGACCTTTTACCCGCTGATGGGTGGCGCCGGGCGCGGGGTGGTGATCCGTATCGACGACATTACCCAGCGCCTGTCCCTGGAAGAAATGATGGTGCAATCGGAGAAAATGCTGTCAGTCGGTGGGCTCGCCGCAGGCATGGCCCACGAAATCAACAACCCGTTGGGGGCAATCCTGCACAACGTGCAGAACATTCGGCGACGCCTGTCGGCGGACCTGCCGAAAAACCAGGAGCATGCCGAGCAGGTGGGCGTGGAACTGGAAACGGTCAACCGCTACCTGCAAAGCCGCGAAGTACCGCAGTTGCTCGACGGCATCCAGCAAGCCGGGGCCCGTGCAGCGAAAATCGTCACCCATATGCTCAGTTTCAGCCGCCGCAGCAACCGTCAGATGGCGCCTTGCGACCTGCCGGCCCTGATTGACCAGGCCGTGGAAATTGCCGGTAACGACTTCGACCTGACCATCGGCTTCGACTTCAAGGGCCAGGCGATCATCCGCCAGTTCGACCCTTTGCTGGGCCCCGTGCCGGGCACCGCCAACGAATTGGAGCAGGTACTGCTCAACCTGCTGAAAAACGCCGCCCAGGCCATCCACCTGCGCGAAGACGACAGCGAGCCGGGGCGCATCATCCTGCGCACCCGGCTCAACCCACCCTGGGCCGAGATCCAGGTGGAAGACAATGGCATCGGCATGAGTGAGAACGTGCGCAAACGCACGTTCGAACCGTTCTTCACCACCAAGGAAATCGGCCAGGGCACGGGGCTGGGCCTGTCGGTCTCGTACTTCATCATCACCAACAACCACAAGGGCCAGATGGAGGTTCACTCCACCCTGGGCCAGGGCACCTGTTTCACCTTGCGCCTGCCACTGGCCGGCAGCCAGCTTGCCCCCCACGAACTGACTCAACTGGAGCACTGACCATGGGCTTTCGCCTGTCGAAAATTTACACCCGTACCGGCGACAAGGGCGAAACCGGCTTGGGTGATGGCCGCCGCGTGCCCAAGGATCACCCCCGGGTGGAGGCGATCGGTGAAGTGGACAGCCTCAACAGCCAACTGGGCCTGCTGTTGGCCGGCCTTGAGGAGCAAAGCGGCCAGCATCCTGCGCTGAACGATGTGATCGAGGTACTGACACCCTGCCAGCATCGATTGTTTGACCTGGGTGGCGAGTTGGCAATGCCGGTCTACAAGGCACTCAATGCGGGCGAGGTGGACCGCCTGGAAGCCGCGATTGATCGCTGGAATGAAGAAGTCGGGTCTTTGGAGAACTTCATCCTGCCCGGCGGTTCGGCG
This sequence comes from Pseudomonas sp. FP818, assembly GCF_030687335.1. Classification (NCBI taxonomy): domain Bacteria; kingdom Pseudomonadati; phylum Pseudomonadota; class Gammaproteobacteria; order Pseudomonadales; family Pseudomonadaceae; genus Pseudomonas; species Pseudomonas sp. FP818. The sequence goes on from NZ_CP117427.1 coordinate 4,505,704, forward strand.
CTGATTGCCCAGGCCCACGTGTGCCGCAGCCTGGCCCGTAGCGCCGAGCGGCGCTGCCAGCAACTGAATGCGCTGGAGCCGTTGGAAGGGGTGGGATTGGCGTATATCAATCGGCTATCGGATTTGCTGTTTGTGGCAGCAAGGGTGATTGCCCGGAGGCAAGGGATTGCGGAGATTTTGTGGCAGGCGGCGGCTAAGCCGCACTGAGACTCTGCGGGGTTTTGTATTGTTTGGCAGGGCCTCATCGCGGGCAAGCCCGCTCCCACATTTTGATTTGTGAATACATTCAAATGTGGGGATTTTGTGGCAGGCCGCTAAGCCGCACTGAAATTCTGCGGGTTTTGTATTGTTTGACTGGGCCTCATCGCGGGCAAGCCCGCTCCCACATTTTGATTTGTGAATACATTCAAATGTGGGGATTTTGTGGCAGGCGGCTAGGCCGCACTGAGATTCTGCGGGTTTTGTATTGTTTGGCGGGGCCTCATCGCGGGCAAGCCCGCTCCCACATTTTGATTTGTGAATACATTCAAATGTGGGAGCGGGCTTGCCCGCGATGGGGCCAGCAATGACAACTCACACCTCAGGCCAGAACGCCCGAATCCCCGCCACACCCTGCGCCCCGCTCTCCCAGGCCTTCTCCCGCTCGTCAGGCCCAACCCCGCCCAACAGAAACACCGGCTTGCTGAAGCCCTTGATCAACTGCGCCGCCTCTTCCCAACCCAGAGGCTGCGCATCAGGGTGAGTCTGGGTCGGCTGCACCGGCGACAGAGTGACAAAATCCACGTCCATCAGTTCGGCCAATGCCAGTTCCTCGGCATTGTGGCAAGACGCCGCCAACCAGCGGTCCTTGGGCAACGGTCGGCCCTTGCTCGCGTATTTGCGCAGTTGCGCCGAGGTCATGTGCCAGCCAGCAGCCGGGAAATCACCGAGCCATTCAAACGGCCCCTTGAGCATCAATTGCGCCTTGCCGGCACACAGGCCTACGGCGTCCACCGCCAGGTCGCGGTATTTGGGGTCGTAGCCATTGGGCGCACGCAACTGGATCAATTTGATGCCACCGGCAACGGCTTTCTGGATACCGCGCAACAGCACCGGGGTTTCCAGTTCGCCTGGGGTGATCAGGTAGTCGGCGGGCAAACGGGCAGCAGCCACGATGGGCGCATTGGCCGCGGGAAACTCGTAGTTCTGCAAGTCCCGTGGCGCCACCCATTCAAGGGGCTGCCCTTCCGCGCCGTGGGGCTCGCCGGTAAACGCCGAGACCTCCCAGACATCCAGCAACACCTGCTTGTCCGGGTAATCATGCTGTACCTGGATCAACGGCCGGGCCGTGGTGACCTGGATACCCAATTCTTCCTGCAGCTCTCGCCCCAGTGCGGTGAGCACCGACTCATCGGCCTCCACCTTGCCACCGGGAAACTCCCAGAGGCCGCCCTGGTGCTGGGTATCTGCACGACGGGCCAACAGAATCCGGCCATCGGTACCGCGAATGACTGCGGCTGCTACATGAACTCGTTTCACGGTTTTACGTCCTCTAAGCCGGCGCCTGCCGGGGCATTGCCAATGCCCCGGGCAGGTATCAAGTACGGTATTCGGCGTTGATCTTCACGTACTCGTGGGACAGGTCGGTGGTCCAGATGGTTTCGCTGCACTCACCGCGCCCCAACTCGATACGGATGGTGATTTCTTCCTGCTGCATCACCGCCGAGCCCTGGGCTTCGGTGTAGGTCTCGGCACGGGCACCACGGCTGGCGATGCACACATCGCCGAGGAACACGTCGATCTTGCTCACATCCAGGTTCGGTACGCCGGCACGGCCAACCGCCGCGAGGATCCGGCCCCAGTTCGGGTCGGACGCAAACAGCGCGGTCTTGATCAATGGCGAGTGGGCCACGGTGTAACCCACATCCAGGCACTCCTGGTGATTACCGCCGCCGTTGACTTCAACGGTAACGAACTTGGTCGCGCCTTCGCCGTCACGCACGATGGCCTGGGCCACTTCCATGCACACTTCAAACACCGCCTGCTTCAACGCCGCGAACAGCGGGCCGTTGGACGAGGTGATTTCCGGCAGATCGGCCTTGCCGGTGGCAATCAACATGCAGCAGTCGTTGGTCGAGGTATCGCCGTCGATGGTGATGCGGTTGAACGACTTGTTGGCGCCATCAAGCATCAGGTTTTGCAGCACGTCACGGGAGACTTTGGCGTCGGTGGCGATGTAGCCGAGCATGGTCGCCATGTTCGGGCGGATCATGCCCGCGCCTTTGCTGATACCTGTCACGGTGACGGTCACGCCGTCATGCACAAACTGGCGGCTGGCGCCCTTGGGCAAGGTGTCGGTGGTCATGATCCCGGTGGCCGCGGCCGCCCAGTTATCCACCGACAAGTCGTCCAGCGCGGCTTGCAGGGCGCCTTCGATTTTTTCCACGGGCAGTGGCTCACCGATCACCCCGGTGGAGTACGGCAGCACTTGGCTGGCGTCCACGCCGGTCAACTCCGCCAGCTTGGCGCAGGTGCGCGCGGCAGCGGCCAGGCCTGGTTCGCCGGTGCCGGCGTTTGCATTGCCGGTGTTGGTCAGCAGGTAACGTACCGGGCCTTCGACGCGTTGCTTGGCGAGAATCACCGGCGCGGCGCAAAACGCGTTCAGGGTGAACACGCCGGCGATGGTCGAGCCTTCGGCACAGCGCATCACCACCACGTCTTTGCGCCCAGGGCGTTTGATGCCGGCCGAAGCGATACCGAGTTCAAAACCGGCAACCGGGTGCAACGTGGGCAAAGGACCAAGACCAACAGCCATGAATGCGCTCCTTAACGATGTCTGCACCGTCGTCGTCGACGGTGATTAAATGGCAAAACGCCGCGACGGCTGATGCCGGTCGCGGCGCAGGGTATTGCAGCGTCAGGCAAAAATCTTAGTTGATTTCGCCGTGGCAGTGTTTGAACTTCTTGCCCGAACCGCACCAGCACGGCTCGTTGCGACCCAGCTTATGCTCGTTGCGCACCGGCGCCTGGGCCAGGGCCACGTCGACTTCTTCGCCCAGCACTTCAGGTGCTTCAAGACCCGGTGCTTCGTCATGCTGGAACTGCATGCGCGCGGCAAGGGCTTCGGCTTCCTGGCGCAGACGGGCTTCTTCTTCGATCGGGTCTTCGCGGCGCACCTGAACGTGGGACAGCACACGAATCGAATCGCGCTTGATCGAATCCAGCAACTCGGAGAACAGCGTGAACGACTCGCGCTTGTACTCCTGCTTCGGGTTCTTCTGGGCGTAGCCGCGCAGGTGGATACCGTGACGCAGGTGATCCATGGTCGACAGGTGGTCTTTCCACAGGTCGTCCAGCACGCGCAGAACGATTTGCTTCTCGAAGGTGCGCAGTGCTTCGGCACTGGCTTGCTCTTCTTTCTCGTTGTACGCGGCCAGCAGTTCGGCCATCAGTTTTTCGCGCAGGGTTTCTTCGTACAGGTGGTCGTCTTCGTCGAGCCATTGCTGGACCGGCAGATCGACACCGAAGTCGCTCTTCAACGCCGCTTCCAGGCCGGCAACATCCCACTGCTCAGGCAGGGACTGTGGCGGGATATGGGCGCTGACGGTGGCGTTGAGCACGTCCTGACGGAAGTCGGCGATGGTTTCGCCAATGTTGTCGGCGGCCAGCAACGTGTTACGCATGTGATAAATCACTTTACGCTGTTCGTTGTTGACGTCATCGAACTCCAGCAGTTGCTTACGAATGTCGAAGTTACGACCTTCGACCTTGCGCTGGGCCTTTTCGATGGCGTTGGTCACCATGCGGTGCTCGATGGCTTCGCCGGACTGCATGCCCAGGGCCTTCATGAAGTTCTTCACCCGATCCGAGGCGAAGATGCGCATCAGGCTGTCTTCCAGGGACAGGTAGAAACGGCTGGAACCGGCGTCACCCTGGCGACCGGCACGGCCACGCAGTTGGTTGTCGATACGACGCGATTCGTGACGCTCGGACGCGATCACCTGCAAACCACCGGATTCCAGCACTGCCTGGTGGCGTTTCTGCCAGTCAGCCTTGATCTGGGCGATCTGCTCAGGGGTCGGGTTGTCCAGGAACGCCACTTCCACTTCCCAGTTGCCGCCCAACAGGATGTCGGTACCACGACCGGCCATGTTGGTCGCGATGGTCAGCGCGCCTGGGCGACCGGCCTGGGCAATGATCTCGGCTTCTTTTTCGTGGAACTTGGCGTTGAGGACCTTGTGCTCGATACCTTCCTTGTTGAGCAGGTTCGACATGTGCTCGGAGGTTTCGATGGTGGCAGTACCCACCAGGACCGGACGGCCGTGGGTCATGCATTCCTTGATGTCGGCGACGATGGCCGCGTATTTCTCGTCGGCGGTCAGGAACACCAGGTCGTTGTAGTCTTTACGCGCCAGCGGCTTGTTCGGTGGGATGACCATCACCGACAGACCGTAGATCTGGTGGAATTCGAACGCTTCGGTATCCGCAGTACCGGTCATGCCGGACAGCTTGTTGTACAGGCGGAAGTAGTTCTGGAAGGTGGTCGAGGCCAATGTCTGGCTCTCGGCCTGGATATTGAGCTCTTCCTTGGCTTCGATGGCCTGGTGCAGGCCTTCGGACAAACGACGACCGGGCATGGTACGGCCGGTGTGTTCGTCGACCAGTACCACCTGGCCGTCCTGGACGATGTATTCGACGTTGCGATGGAACAGCTTGTGGGCGCGCAGGCCGGCATACACGTGGGTCAACAGGCCCAGGTTGTGCGCCGAGTACAGGCTTTCGCCTTCAGCCAGCAGGCCGATCTGGGTCAGCATTTCTTCGACGAACTGGTGACCGGCTTCGTTGAGTTCGACCTGACGGGTCTTCTCGTCGATGGAGTAATGACCTTCTTTGGTCACCACGCCTTCCACTTCCTCGATATGTTGCTCAAGGCGCGGGATCAGTTTGTTGATTTCGGTGTACAGGCGCGAGCTGTCTTCGGCCTGGCCGGAGATGATCAGCGGAGTACGGGCTTCGTCGATGAGGATGGAGTCGACTTCGTCGATCACGGCAAAGTTGAGTTCGCGCTGGAATTTTTCTTCCATGCTGAACGCCATGTTGTCGCGCAGGTAGTCGAAACCGAATTCGTTGTTGGTGCCGTAGGTGATGTCGGCGGCGTAGGCGGCACGCTTCTCTTCCGGCGGCTGGAACGGCGTCACGACGCCGACGGTCAGGCCGAGGAATTCATACAGCGGACGCATCCAGTTGGCGTCCCGGCGGGCCAGGTAGTCGTTCACCGTCACAACGTGCACGCCCTTGCCGGACAGTGCGTTGAGGTAAACACCCAGGGTTGCCACCAGGGTCTTGCCTTCACCGGTGCGCATTTCGGCAATCATGCCTTCATGCAGGGTCATGCCGCCGATCAACTGGACGTCGAAGTGGCGCATGCCCATCACCCGCTTACCGGCTTCGCGGGCGACCGCAAAGGCTTCGGGCAGCAGTTTGTCGAGGGTCTCACCTTTGGCTATGCGGGCCTTGAACTCTTCGGTCTTGGCGCGCAATTGCTCGTCCGACAAAGCAACCATCTGCTCTTCGAAGGCATTGACCAGCTGCACCGTCTTGAGCATGCGTTTGACTTCGCGCTCATTCTTGCTTCCAAAAAGTTTCTTTAACAAAGGCGCAAACATATCGGCAGGTTCTTCCACACATTAGGGATGAAGGGGCGCCCCGTGAGTCGCCCGAGCAGCCCTCACGGCCGCATGCGAACGAGCATTCTACCCGGAAACGAGGGTGAGGAAAGTGGCGTTGTTCCACGATGCAGGCACAGCGTTCCCAGAGGGCTTGTTTAAAATAGGGGCTTTTTGCTGAACTTCAACCCATTCGAGTGAGAAGTTACTTATTGATTTAATGGATAAACTGCTGACAAAGCAATGACCACGGTGCCGCACACGCTTTCTGCTACCATGGCGGCTCTGTTACCTAAGGTGTCTAGATCATGGCATTTCGCCCTCTTACGGCCCGTGCTCCCGCCGTGTTGCTGCGCGAAGCCAAGCCTTTAAAAGCCATCTTTGGCCATGCGCAACGCCTGGGCCATCTGCAACGCCTCCTGGAAAGCCAACTGCAACCTGCAGCCCGCGAGCACTGTCATGTGGCGTCGTGGCGTGAAGGTACGCTGCTGCTGATCGTCACCGATGGGCATTGGGCAACCCGCCTGCGCTACCAACAAAAACGCTTGCAGCGCCAGCTACAGGCATTTGAGGTATTTGAGAGCCTGCAGCGCATCCAGTTCAAGGTCCAGCCACCGACCGTGCAGCAAGGTGCGGTGGGGCATACCATGGATTTGTCGGTGAATGCCGCCGAAACCATCCAGGCGACGGCAGACGGGATTACAGATCCGAAGTTGCGCGCAGCGCTGGAGCGCCTGGCCAGTCACGCCAAGCCCAAGACCTGAGAGCGGGCAGCCGCGAGTTCGGTGTGCCAGTCGGCACATGTATCGACTGATACAGCGCAATCGCGGGCAAGCCCGCTCCCCCATTGGGTTGCATAGACCTGGATGGCTACTTGCGCTTGCTACCGCCAAGCAAAGACCCCAACAGCCCGCGCACCAACTGGCGGCCCATCTGGTTGGCCGCCTGCTGCATCGCCGATTTCAGGGCCTTGCCCGCAGTCGTGCCAAGAAACGCCCCGGCCTTGTCGGTGAAGCTCGGTTCTTCAGCGGCAGGCGCAGCACTCGCCTCGGGCCCCAGCTCCTTGCGTGCCATCAGCACTTCATAGGCGGATTCACGATCAATCGGCTTGTCATAGCGCCCCTGTAGGGGCGAGCCGGCAATCAACCCTGCCCGCTCGGCGGCAGTCAACGGCCCGATCCGCGACTGCGGCGGCGAGACCAGCACCCGCTGGACCACCTCGGGGGTGCCTTTTTCCTGCAGCGTACCCACCAGCGCCTCACCCGTGCCCAGCTCGGTCAATACCGCCAGCGCATCAAATGCAGGATTTGGCCGGAAACCATCGGCCACCGCCCGCAGGGATTTTTGCTCCTTGGTGGTGAACGCCCGCAGGCCATGCTGGATCCGCAAACCCAGTTGCGCCAGTACGCTATCCGGCAAGTCGCCCGGCGACTGGGTGACAAAATACACCCCCACACCTTTGGAGCGAATCAACCGCACCACTTGCTCCAGGCGATCCTGCAAGGCCTTGGGCGTATCGGCAAACAGCAAATGCGCTTCGTCGAAGAACAGTGCCAGCAGCGGCTTGTCGGCATCTCCGCGTTCCGGCAACTGCTCGAACAGCTCCGCCAGCAACCACAGCAGGAAGGTCGCATAGACCTTGGGTGACTCGTGCACCAGGCGGCTGGCATCCAGCAAATGAATACGCCCTCGCCCATCGCTGGCCGGTTGCAGAATATCTTCCAGTTGCAGCGCCGGCTCGCCGAACAGAGCTTCGGCGCCCTGCTGTTCCAGCACGGCCAGGCGCCGCAGCAAAGCCTGGCTGGAGCCCGTGGTCATCAGGGCCGCATCATCGCCGAGCAATTCGGGGTGGAACTTGAGGTGATTGAGCAGGGCCTTGAGGTCCTTGAGATCCAAGAGCAACAAGCCCTCGCGATCGGCCACTTTAAACGCTGCATATAAGGTCGACTGCTGGCTGTCGGTCAGCTCCAGCAGACTGCCCAGCAACAGTGGGCCCATTTCACTCAAGGTTGTACGAAGTGGATGACCGGACTGACCGTGGATATCCCACAGCGTTACCGGATATGCCTTAGGCGCGTAATTCAGGAACGGCATGCCGGCGATCCGCTCGGCCACCTTGCCCTGGGGATTGCCTGCAGCGCCAAGGCCACACAGGTCACCCTTGATATCTGCAGCGAACACCGCCACGCCAGCATCACTGAACGCCTCTGCCAGCCGCTGCAACGTCACGGTCTTGCCGGTGCCGGTAGCGCCGGCTATCAGGCCATGGCGGTTACCCAGGCGCATGGCCTGGGCGATGACTTGGCCTTCGAGGTCTGCACCAATAAGAAGTTGCGAGGAGTCTGGCATTTTGTCACCCATGATTAATCTTTAGCCCTGCACGGTCGATACAGATAAAGCGAGAGACCCAAAAAGCCTAAAAAAGTTAGGTCAGATAATTCCTGCAGGAGCAAATGGAAATATCACACTTTATTTAACGCTGTCATTTATGCGTTGCCATAAAAGACGCGCCTTGGACATTAAGACACTAGCGGACACGACGAGCCATGAATAAAAATCTGCGCTTCAGCCACAAAATCCTGCTTGCAGCCGCCCTTATCGTCATTGCCGCATTTGCGTTGTTTACGCTGTACAACGACTACCTGCAACGCAACGCGATTCGCAATGACCTCGACAGCTACCTACACGAAATGGGGGATGTCACCGCCAGCAATATCCAGAGCTGGTTGGCCGGACGTATTGTGCTGGTGGAAAACGCCGCCCAGAACATCGCCATCAACCCCGAGCCGAGCGTCATCGCCAGCCTGCTAGAGCAGAAAGCCCTGACATCTTCGTTCATGGCAACCTATCTGGGCGATAGCAAAGGCGGCTTCACCATTCGCCCCGATGCCAAGATGCCCGACGGCTTCGATCCACGCGTGCGCCCCTGGTACAAGGGTGCCCAGAGCAGCAATGGCTCGACCCTGACCGAGCCCTATATCGACGCCGCCACCGGCCAGTTGATCATTTCCATCGCCACCCCCAGCAGCAAGGCCGGGCAAAGCGTCGGCGTGGTCGGCGGTGACCTGAGCCTGCAAACCCTGGTGGACAATATCGGCGCGCTGGACTTCGGCGGCATGGGCTACGCGTTCCTGGTCAGTGCCGACGGCAAGATCCTGGTGCACCCGGAAAAAAACCTGGTGATGAAGACCCTGGGCGAGGCGTACCCGAACCAGACCGTCAAGATCAGTGCCGACTTCAGCGAAATCGAGGTCGAGGGCAAAACCCGTATCGTCACTTTCGCCCCGATCAAGGGTTTGCCGTCAGTGAACTGGTATATCGGTCTGTCGGTAGATAAAGACAAATCCTTCGCAATGCTCAGCGAATTCCGCACCTCGGCCATTATTGCCACGGTGATTGCCGTGGCAATCATCATCGCGCTGCTGGGCATGCTGATCCGCGTGCTGATGCAACCGCTGCATGTCATGACCCGGGCCATGGAAGACATCGCCGATGGCGAAGGTGACCTGACGCGCCGCCTGACGATCCAGAACCACGACGAATTCGGCATTCTGGGCAAAGCCTTCAACCGCTTTGTGGAGCGGATTCATACTTCGATTCGCGAAGTGTCCTCCGCCACCGGCCAGGTCAATGAAGTGGCCCTGCGCGTGGTAAGCGCCTCCAACTCGTCGATGGTCAACTCCGACGAACAGGCCAACCGCACCAACAGTGTCGCGGCAGCGATCAACCAGTTGGGTGCCGCTGCCCAGGAAATTGCCCGCAACGCCGCCCAGGCCTCGAACCAGGCCAGCGACGCACGCCATCTGGCCGAAGATGGCCAGCAAGTGGTGGAGCGCAATATCAAGGCCATGACGCAACTGTCCGAGATGATCAGTGCCTCCAGCAGCAATATCGAGGCACTTAACAGCAAGACCGTGAATATCGGCCAGATCCTCGAAGTGATCACCAGTATTTCCCAGCAAACCAACCTCCTGGCACTCAACGCAGCCATTGAAGCTGCGCGAGCCGGGGAAGCCGGACGCGGGTTTGCGGTGGTGGCCGACGAGGTGCGCAACCTGGCCCACCGCACGCAGGAATCGGCGCAACAGGTGCAAAAGATGATCGAGGAGCTGCAGGTCGGCGCCCGGGATTCGGTCAGCACCATGAGCGACAGCCAGCGCCACAGCCTCGAAAGCGTGGAAATCGCCAACCTGGCAGGCGAGCGCCTGAGCAGCGTGACCCAGCGCATCGGTGAAATCGACGGCATGAACCAATCAGTGGCTACCGCGACGGAAGAGCAGACCTCGGTGGTGGAGTCGATCAATATCGACATCACCGAGATCAACACGCTCAATCAGGAGGGTGTGGAAAACCTGCAGTCCACCTTGCGCGCCTGCTCCGATCTGGAGCAGCAAGCGGCGCGCTTGAAACAATTGGTGGGGAGCTTCCGCATCTAGACCTCAACACAGCAGCGCCTACATTCAGCCAGCGTTGTTTTTGTCAGGGCCGGGCTTGTCGTGCGGCCCTGACTCTTCCTGCAACTGCTCCCACAACCGGGCGGCATCGGGGAAATCCGTGCCGTCCTCGGCATCCAGGGCATCCGGGTCATAGCGGCTCAAACAGCCCTCCCCCAAGGTGGCGGGCGCCTTGGACGTGGCTTTATCCAGGGGATCATTCATGGTTCGATCCTCGCAACTGACACTAATAAAAAGGGCCTGGGTGATTTAACGCCCAGGCCCTTTTTGCTTCAACCCAAAACAGTCGATCAGAACACCACGGTCTTGTTGCCGTGCACCAGCACGCGGTCTTCCAGGTGATAGCGCAGGCCACGGGCCAGGACCATCTTCTCGACGTCGCGGCCGAAACGCACCATGTCTTCAATGCTGTCGCTGTGGCTGACGCGGACCACGTCCTGCTCGATGATGGGACCTGCGTCCAGCTCTTCGGTGACGTAGTGGCAGGTTGCACCAATCAGCTTCACGCCACGCAGCGACGCCTGGTGATACGGCTTGGCCCCGACAAAGGACGGCAGGAAGCTGTGGTGAATGTTGATTACCTTGCCTGCGTATTCGCGGCACAGTTCCGGCGGCAGGATTTGCATATAGCGCGCCAGGACTACAACGTCCGCTTGATGCTGCTCGACCAGACGCGAGACTTCGGTGAAGGCCGGCTGTTTGTTCTGCGAGTCGACCGGGACGTGGTAGTACGGAATGCCATGCCACTCCACCATGCTGCGCAGGTCGTCGTGGTTGGAAATCACACAGGCGATCTCACAATCCAGCTCATCGCTGTGCCAGCGGTGCAGCAAGTCCGCCAGACAGTGGGATTCGCGGCTGGCCATCAGCACCACGCGTTTTTTCTGCTCGGTGTCGGTAATACGCCAGGTCATCGAAAACTCTTCGGCGATGGGCGCAAACGCCTCGCGAAACGCTTCAAGGCCAAACGGCAGGGTGTCCGCGCGAATTTCGTGGCGCATGAAAAACCAACCACTGAGATTGTCCGAGTGATGACTCGCTTCGGTGATCCAGCCATTGTGGGAGGCCAGAAAGTTACTGACTTTAGCGACGATACCAACCCGATCCGGGCAAGCAATCACCAGACGAAAAGTGCGCATTAGGGGCAAACTCCAGAACTTCGCAAAGGCCGCCATTCTAGCGACACCGTAGAAAAACTGCAGTACTCCTCAGCGCTTATTCGCGCGATTCCTTGCGGCGGCCCTAAACAGCGTATGGTTTTTACCTGGGCACTATGTCAGTACAAGCATCTGTTACCGCAATTAGCCGAGATCTAATGAGATTATCTTTAGCCGGCTGGACGCACTAAATAATGCACTCCGAGCCTTTCGCTACAAACAACCAAAGTAAATCACATAAAACCGAGCTTAAATGTTTACTTGGGCAAACTGTCTGACTATTATTAGGCCACTATCCCTGTCCCTCAGCGTCCCGTATAAGGTAGTCCTCATGTCCCTGATCAACGAATACCGTGCCACCGAATCCGCTATCAAAGAGCTGCAAGAACGTTTGAAGAATCTGTCCCAAGACGACAAACTGCAAACCGAGCTGGAATTCGAAGGCAAATTGCGCACCCTGATGGGTGAATACTCCAAATCCCTGCGTGACATCATCGCGCTGCTGGATCCGGAATCGAAAGTTAAAGCACCACGCGCCGCCGTGAAAGTTACCGGTACCAAGCGCGCGCGTAAGGTCAAGCAATACAAAAACCCGCACAACGGCGAAGTGATTGAAACCAAAGGTGGCAACCACAAGACTCTGAAAGAGTGGAAAGCCAAGTGGGGCGGTGACGTGGTTGAAGGCTGGGCTACCCTGCTGGACTAAGGTTCGCCAGATCGTCACCTGATTCGCGACACAATAAAAAACGCCAGTTCGCTGGCGTTTTTTATTGCCTACTTTTTATCGAACGCCGATTACAGGTCCAGGCGCTGGCTTAAAGCGTCAGCATATTCCTGCCACTCATCCAGCACCTGACGCTGAAACGATGTAGCACTAGCGTCCAATTCAAGCCTGGCCTTATTGAAACTCTCAAGGGTATTTGGCGCGCCGTAATCCGCATCTGACAAGCGTTGCTGACAGAAGAGTTTCCAGCGTTGTTGCTCTTCACTGTCCAAGGTGTGCGCAAAGTTGCGGGCACGATAGCGAAATAATAATTCCGGCAAACGATGATCATCAAAAGGCCACTGCTGGCGTGCTAGTTGCTCGGGTCGGGTTCAGCAGTGCGGACTTGCTCACATAAACGTCGATCCCGATCACCAATAAAACCATCGTAGAGCTGTTGCTCCGGGTCGGCGCTTGCGGCGAAATCGTCCTCGGCATAAATCGCCGGCAATTTATCCCGCCAAAGTTCCTGTGCGTCAGTTAGCCGCAGTGCCCGGGCCTGATATTCACGCATGTCCAGGTTCAATCGCTGCTGGTCTTGCGCCCGCAACACATTCAGCGGCGCGACGACCGGACAACGATTGATGTGAACAAGTTTGAGCGGGACCGGCAACTCACCCTCGGCCAATTGATCGCGCCGGGTATACAAGCGCTGGCGCAGGGTTTCGGCATCCAGGTCCAGCAGCGCCTGTGGGTCGAGCCCCAGGTCGCAGACAATCAACGCGTTGCGATTGCGCGGATGCCACGCCAGGGGCAGGACCACCCCCAGGTAATGGCGCTCAGCGGAAAAGCGCCCGGAAATATGCACCATGGGCTGCAACAGGCGGATTTGATCCATGACCCGCTGCTTGCTGCGCAGTTGAAACAACCAATCGTACAACTTGGGTTGTTTTTCCCGGACCAACCGCGCCAGGGCGATGGTGGCCCGCACGTCAGCCAAAGCCTCGTGAGCCTGGCCATGGTCAATTCCATTGGCCGCCGTCAGGCGCTCCAGCTTGAGGGTCACGCGTCCGTCCTGCTCGGGCCAGACAATGCCGTCGGGACGCAGGGCATAGGCCGTGCGCATCACGTCGATCAAGTCCCAGCGGCTGTTCCCGCTCTGCCATTCCCGTGCGTAAGGGTCGAAAAAATTGCGATACAAACTGTAGCGGGTCATTTCGTCATCGAAACGCAGGGTGTTGTAACCCGCACCACAGGTGCCGGGGGCGGCCAGCTCGGCATGCACCCGCGTCATGAAGTCGGCTTCGGCCAGACCCTTTTCCGCCAGTTGGCCGGGGGTAATGCCCGTGATCATGCACGCGGCCGGGTGCGGCAGGATATCGTCGCTGGGCTGGCAATAGAGATTGACCGGCGGCCCGACCTCATTGAGGTCATGGTCGGTGCGAATCCCGGCAACCTGCAGCGCACGGTCGCTGCGCGGGTTGATGCCGGTGGTTTCATAGTCGTACCAGAAGATCGAGGTCACGGGCTATTCCTGTGCTGAAGACCGACAAAGTCTAGGCGCTGGACGCCGCCCGGGGCCAGCGCCGTGTGCACTGGATAAACATTCAGTGAAACCTTGGCGCATTTTCAGGTGTTACTTCCGTCCGCGACACTGCTAGCATCGGCCTCTCGAATTGCCGGCTGCCCGACGAGGTTGCCCATGCCCAGCCACACCGCACTGCCAGGGAATGCAATGCCCACCGCACCATTGGACACCCGCTATCAGATCGAGACCCCGGAAGGCATCGACCTGCCCTTGCGCCCCGCCGGGCTGATGCCCCGGGCACTGGCATTCGGCTTCGACCTGGGCCTGCGCGGCCTGATCCTCGGTGTCCTGTTCATCGCCCTGGCGTTTCTCGGCAACCTGGGCATCGGCCTGGGCTCGATCCTGCTGTTCCTCGTCAGTTGGTGGTACATGGTGCTGTTCGAAGTGCTCAACCAGGGCAGTTCACCGGGCAAACAGATCATGGGCCTGCGCGTGGTACAGGATGACGGCACGCCCATTGGCTGGTCCGCATCCCTGATCCGCAACCTGCTGCGGTTTGTCGATATGTTGCCGTTCGGCTATTTCCTCGGGGCCATCAGTTGCCTGCAACATCCCCACTTCAAACGCCTGGGCGACATTGCGGCCGGTACCCTGGTGATCTATCGCGAACAGCCCCTGGCCCGCCCCCTCCTGCCCCAGGCCCCGGCATTGCGCCTGCCCTTTGCCCTCGAGCTGGACGAGCAACGTGCGATCCTGGGTTTTGCCGAGCGCCAGGGTGAGCTGTCCGCCGAACGGACCCACGAGCTGGCGGCGATTCTGGCCACGCCCCTGCAGGTCTCCCCCGCGCGCGCCGTGGAACAGCTCAATGGCGTGGCCCGCGGCCTGTTGGGGCCGACATGAAGCAAAGCCTGTTCGAAACCCGTCACCAGCCGCACTGGCAGGCATTTGCCAGCCAGTTGGCCCTGCTTGAACAAGGCAAGGCAAAGGCCGAGGACCTGACGCGTTTCCCTCAAGATTACCGACGCCTGTGCCAACATCTGGCACTGGCGCAGGAGCGGGGCTATAGCAGCTACCTGATAGACCCGCTGCAACAGTTGGCCTTGCGCGGCCATCAACAGTTGTATCGCCATCGCAGCCAGCTCGGGGCCAAGGTGCTGGGCTTCCTGCTGGCGGATTTCCCCCGCACGGTTCGCGAGCAATGGCGCTTCGTGCTGGTCGCCAGCCTGCTGTTCTTTGGCAGCCTGATCGGCATTGCGCTGCTGGTCTACCTGTTCCCCGAACTGATCTACACCATCGTCAGTGCCCCGCAAGTGTCCGAGATGCAGGAGATGTACGACCCCGATGCCAGTCGCCTGGGCCGCGCAGCCGCACGGGCGTCGAGCGAAGACTGGATGATGTTCGGCTACTACGTCATGCATAACATCGGCATCGCGTTCCAGACCTTTGCCGGCGGCCTGCTGTTTGGCCTGGGCAGCGTGTTTTTCCTGTTTTTCAATGGCCTGATGATCGGCGCCATCGCCGGTCACCTGACCGAAATCGGCTATGGGCAGACCTTCTGGTCCTTTGTCATCGGTCACGGCGCCTTTGAACTGACGGCCATCGCCCTGGCCGGCGCGGCCGGCCTGCAACTGGGCTGGGCCTTGATCGCGCCGGGAGCATTGCCCCGGGGTGAAGCACTGCGCCTGGCAGCCCGCAAAAGCGTGAAAATGATCTGCGGCGTGATTTTATTCCTGCTGATCGCGGCCTTTATAGAGGCCTATTGGTCCTCCACCACCGCCGTGGAACCTTGGGGCAAGTACCTGGTGGGCGCCGCGCTCTGGGCGATGGTGCTCGCCTATCTGCTGTTTGCCGGCAGGGGTCGTCATGCGCCTGAGTGACGCCAGCGTGGTAATCCGCCCCCGCACTACGTGGGAAGCCATGGACCTGGGGGTATTGCTGGCCCGCAAGCACCGCGTGCTCTTGATGAGCAGTTGGGCCTTGGTCAGCCTGCCGATCTTTATCCTGATCAGCCTTGCGCTGTGGGACTACCCATCTGTTGCTGTACTGGTGTTCTGGTGGTTGAAACCGGCCTTTGAGCGCCTGCCGCTGTATATCCTGTCCACAGCACTGTTTGGCGAAACGCCTACCCTCAAGCAGGCGCTGCGCCAATGGCCCCGCCTGCTCAAAGGTCAACTGCTGGCCAGCCTGACCTGGAGACGCTTGAGCCTCAGTCGCAGCTTCGTCATGCCCGTGGTGCAACTCGAAGGCCTCGGCGGCCTGGCCCGCCAACAACGGCTGGGGGTGCTGCAACAGCGCAATGCCGGTGCAGCGCGCTGGCTGACGCTGATCGGTATTCACCTGGAAACAGCACTGTGGATTGGCTTGATGGCGCTGTTCTACCTGTTCCTGCCACAACAGGTAGAGCTCGACTGGGACTGGCAACAACTGGCGCTGGCCAGCAGCCAGGACTGGCTCTGGCTGGAACACCTGACCAATGCCTTGTACGCCCTGGTCCTGGTGCTCTGGGAGCCGATCTATGTGGCCTGCGGGTTCAGCCTCTACCTGAACCGGCGTACCGTGCTCGAAGCCTGGGACCTGGAGTTGGTGTTCCGCCGTCTGCGCCAGCGCCTGGGGTCAACGGTGGCCGTCCTACTGCTGGCTGTCGGCCTGCTGCTGCTCCCGCCAACACCCCAGGCCATGGCCGATCAACCCGTGGCTGCACAACCCTTGAGTACGCCAGCCGCCAGCCAGGCGATCAAGCGCCTGCTGGAAGAGCCCCCGTTCAAGAATCCGGAATCCGTGACCCGCTACCGTTTCGGCGAAGACAAGACCATCGACAAACCAAAGCCCACAGGGGATGCCCGGTTGCCTGCCTGGCTTAAATCCTTGCTCGACAACCTCAACAGCGACACCTTCAAGTCTCTGGCCCTGGTCATGGAGGTGCTGTTGTGGAGCCTGCTGATCGCCGGCATTGCCTTGGTGGCCTGGCGCTATCGTGATTGGCTGCACGCCTTTGTCAGCCATCGCCGCGCCCCCCGCACCGTTGACCAGCCAGTGCCGTCACAACTGTTCGGCCTGGACATGGGCGTGGAAACATTACCCGATGACATCGCCGGTACCGCCGAGCAACTGTGGGCCTCGCAGCCCCGTGAAGCGCTTGGCCTGCTCTATCGCGGCCTGCTTAGCCGCCTGTTGCATGACTTCAACCTGCCCCTGAAAAACGCCGATACCGAAGGCCAGGTCCTGGAGCGCGTGCGTCACTTGCAACAGCCGCAATTGCTGGCATTCAGCGACGACCTGACCCGCCACTGGCAAAACCTCGCCTATGGCCATCGCGTACCGCCTGCCCTGGCCCAACAACAACTGTGCGCCCACTGGCGCGCGCTGTTCGACAGCGAGGCCACGGGATGAACCGGCCACTGATCTGGCTCGCGCTGATCCTGGCCTGCCTGCTGACGGCGGGGGGCTTCTACGCCTGGCACAAGGCGATCCCTTACGAGGAAGTGGTCGAGCGCGGGCCATCACCCGAAGCCCAGGCTAATCCCTACCTGGCGGCGGAGCATTTCCTACGCCAGCAAGGCATAGCCGTTGAGCACGCCAACAGCCTGGAACGCCTGGCTACCCTGCCCACCAAGGGCGGCAGCCTGTTGTTGCTCAGCGAACGCAGCAACATGACCCCGCGCCAGGTTGACCAGTTGCTGGAGTGGACCCAGGCCGGCGGCCACCTGCTGCTGGTGGCCGAAGCTATATGGGATGAAGAAACCCAGGACAGCGGCGACCTGCTGCTCGATCGCCTGCAGTTGCGCCAGGCCTTCAGCGATGACTTCGACCAGCCAGTCCCACCTCGCAAGGGCAAGAAGCCGGACCTGACACGCCTGTATGTCGATAATGAAACCGCACCGGCCTTCTTCAGTTTCGACACCGACTTCACCTTGATCGACCCCAGGCACCTGGCCCAGTTTTCGGCCAACAGCGCCAAGTCCAGCCACCTGATGCAACTCGATCTCGGGCAGGGCCGTGTGACAGTGATCACCGACAGCGAACTGTGGAAAACCCCGGATATAGGCCTGCACGATAATGCCTGGCTGCTCTGGTACCTGACCCAGGGCAGCAATGTCACCCTACTGTCCAACACGGATGTCGAGAACCTGTTCAGCCTGTTGCTGCGTTACTTCCCCCAGGCCCTTTTGGCACTCGCCGCCTTGATTGTGCTGGGGTTGTGGCGCGCCGGCGTACGCCAGGGGCCCATCCAGGCACCCGCGCCCAAGGCACGCCGGCAACTGCTGGAACACTTGAATGCCAGTGCCGATTTCCTGCTGCGCCGCAGTGGGCAAAACAGCCTGTTGCACGCCCTGCAGCGGGACATCCTGCGCACCGCCCGCCGCCGCCACCCCGGCTTCGAACAGTTGGACACTGCCGGGCAATGGCAAGCCCTTGAACGCCTGACTCGCCAACCGCCATCCATTATCAGCCAGGCCCTGGGCCCACTCCCGGCAAAGCGGCTTTCCAGCGCCGACTTCAGCCGCCAGGTGGCCTGCCTGCAAACCCTCAGGAATGCCCTATGAGCGACTCTCCAGTGGATTCACCCAACACCCTCGACACCGGTCGGGCCACCCAGTTGGCCCAGGCGCTGCGCACCGAGTTGCGCAAGGCCGTGATTGGCCAGGATGGGGTGATTGATGATGTGCTGACCGCATTGATCGCCGGCGGCCACGTGTTGCTCGAAGGGGTTCCCGGCCTGGGCAAGACCCTGCTGGTACGGGCCCTGGCCCGCTGCTTTGACGGCGACTTCGCGCGTATCCAGTTCACCCCGGACCTGATGCCCAGTGATGTAACCGGGCATGCCGTGTACGACCTGCACACCGAGCAGTTCAAACTGCGCAAGGGGCCGTTGTTCACCCACTTGCTGCTGGCGGACGAGATCAACCGGGCCCCGGCAAAAACCCAGGCCGCCCTGCTCGAAGCCATGCAGGAACGCCAGGTCACCCTCGAAGGCGAAGCCCTGCCTATCGGCCAGCCCTTTATGGTGCTGGCCACCCAGAACCCCATCGAACAGGAAGGCACTTATCCACTACCGGAGGCCGAACTCGACAGGTTCATGCTCAAGGTGTGCATGGACTACCCCGAGGCGCAGCAAGAGGTGGATATGGTGCGTGAAGTGACCCGTTCATCGCGCGCCGACATGCTCGACGTGCAACCACTGCGCACCGTGCTGCAAGCCGCTGACGTGTTGCTGTTGCAGCAGGTCGCCAGTGAGCTGGCCCTGGATGAACAGGTACTCGACTACGCCGTGCGCCTGGCTCGTACCACCCGCACCTGGCCCGGTCTGGCCCTGGGCGCGGGCCCGCGTGCGTCCATCGCCCTGGTGCGGGGTGCCCGTGCTCGCGCCCTGCTGCGAGGTGGCGAGTTCGTCACGCCGGACGACATCAAGAGCTGTGCGCTGGCAGTGTTGCGCCATCGGGTACGCATCGCCCCGGAGCTGGATATCGAAGGCCTGGAGGTGGATCAGGTGCTGACCCAGTTACTCGACCAAGTGCCGGCACCACGCCAGTGACATGCCCATGAGACCGACTCGCCTGTTGCTGGCCTG
Organism: Pseudomonas sp. FP818; assembly: GCF_030687335.1. Classification (NCBI taxonomy): domain Bacteria; kingdom Pseudomonadati; phylum Pseudomonadota; class Gammaproteobacteria; order Pseudomonadales; family Pseudomonadaceae; genus Pseudomonas; species Pseudomonas sp. FP818. Next base: position 4,524,760 of record NZ_CP117427.1, read on the forward strand.
GCTTGCCGTGTTGCTGGGCCTGAACATCGCCCTCGGGACGGCCGTGGCCCTGCAACTCAACGTGCCGGCCGCTCTGCATTCCATCGCCTGGGGCCTGCTCCTGGCGCTGCTCTTGCTGGCCTTGCTCGATGCTGGCCGGCTGAAACGCCGCCCCTCGCCACGCCTGCGCCGGCAGATGCCGGGCAGCCTGGCGCTGGGGCGTTGGAGCGAGGTGCGGATCACCCTGGAACATGACTATCCACAGCCGTTGGTCCTGGAGGTGTTTGATCACGTACCGGATGGTTTGAGCGTGCAAAACCTGCCCCAGTCCATCACCCTGCGCCCCGGGGAACAGAGCGAACTGGGCTACCGCCTGCGCCCCTTGAGCCGTGGGCATTTCAGTTTTGAGCGCTGTGAGGTGCACCTCCCCAGCCTCCTGGGGCTGTGGACTGCCAAGCGCCAGGTGCCGGTCAAGGACGCCACCCGGGTTTATCCGGATTTTGCCCGACTGTACGGCGCGCAATTACTGGCGGTAGACAACTGGCTCAGCCAACTGGGTGTACGCCAGCGCCAGCGTCGCGGCCTGGGCCTGGAGTTTCACCAGTTGCGGGAATTTCGCGAGGGTGACAGCCTGCGCCAGATCGACTGGAAGGCCACGGCCCGGCAACGCACGCCGATTGCCCGGGAATATCAGGATGAGCGCGACCAGCAGATTGTGTTCATGCTCGACTGCGGCCGGCGGATGCGCAGCCAGGACAACGAGCTGGCGCATTTCGACCACGCTCTCAACGCGTGCCTGCTGCTCAGCTATGTGGCCCTGCGCCAGGGCGATGCCGTGGGCTTGTGCACCTTCGCCTGCGACCAGCCGCGCTACCTGGCACCCGTCAAGGGCAGCGGCCAGTTGAACCAGTTGCTCAACGCGGTATACGACCTGGACACCACCCGGCGCGCGGCCGACTACCAGGCTGCGGCCAACCAACTGCTGGCCCGCCAGAAACGCCGGGCCTTGGTGATTGTCGTGACCAACCTGCGTGATGAGGACGACGAGGATCTGCTGACCGCCGTCAAGCGCATCAGCCGCCAGCACCGGGTATTGGTCGCGAGCCTGCGCGAAGAAGTGCTGGATCAAGTGCACCAGGCGCCTGTGCAAACCTTGCCGGAAGCGCTGGCCTACTGTGGCAGCGTCGACTACCTCAATGCCCGGGAAGAATTGCATGACCGCATGAAGGCGCAGGGCCTGGCGGTATTGGACGCCCGACCCTCGGACCTCGGCGCAGACCTGGTAACCCGTTACCTGGGCTGGAAAAAGGCCGGCGTGCTATGAGTGGCGCATGACGCTAGGCCGAAGCCTGCAAGGGATCAAAGCTGAAGTACTGCAACAGCGCGGCAATCAATTGCCCGTACTCGTCGGGGGCCTGCAGCAGGGTGAACCCCGAATCGTAATGCTGGGGGTTGATATCCTCACGACTCCACAGGCAGGTGGCAGTGAAGTCAATGGCATGCACATCCCCCTCAGGTCCGGGGATCTTCAAGCGCAGCTCAAAATCCGCGTTGACCATCATGGGTAATCGGCTGACCAACATCAGCCCCTCGCTGGAGATGTTACCCAAGTAACCGATGGGTTTATCCGTGTGGCGGTTGAACACCTGTAAAAAACAGGGCAACTGGTGTCGCTCAATCCTTCGGTCGGTAAACATGATGAGATCGCCGTCCAATGGCCATGATTCTGGCCGTTCCTGTGATTCGGACCGGAGCGCTGCCAGCAGCACCCCGCTCTCCCCCGGATTTCGCTACAACAGCAGCCTTTGCCCTGTCGCTTAAACGCCATCGAATCAGGGGCTACATCTATTTGGATTGAAAGTTGTACAAACAGACATTCGAAGAATAGCCCAACTCCGGCAAGAGGCCAGCTGTCAAATTACAAATGTCATCACAAGGCGGCTGGCCGTGCGCGGGCAGTGCTTGCACCGGGGTAATGCCCCAGTTGTTGCAGGGTATCCAGGCGTGCGCGGGCACGGAATGCGTATTCGCTCGACGGATATTGGCTGATGATGAACTGATAGGTCTGCACGGCATCCACGAACAACTTCTGCCGTTCCAGGCACTGCCCACGCAGCATCGAGACCTCCGGCTGCACGTAGCGCCGGGACCGGCTTTGACGGTCGACCTGGGACAATTCCAGGGTGACCCGTTCGCAGTCGCCTACATTGTAGGCCCGGTAGGCATTGTTCAAATGATGGTCCATCGACCAACGGGTACAGCCGACAACACTGACGGCCAGGGCTGCAATGATCAAAACTCGCATGGGTGTTCTCCTGTCTTGAGCAGTGTATCGACCCTTGGGCGAAAATCTTCAAGGTTGTTCGTCTGGCGTCATCGCGTGAAAACAAGCGAATCGACAATAAGTAGTGCAAACGAACAATGACTACAGCCAAAGAGCATAGTAGCCTTCCCCAGCGCTAGAACTCAGGAGTCCGTGCATGTCCGTCCGTCGTACCAAAATCGTCGCCACCCTTGGCCCGGCCAGTAACTCGCCGGAAGTCCTCGAACAGCTGATTCTGGCTGGCCTGGACGTTGCCCGTCTGAACTTCTCCCACGGCACCCCGGACGAGCACAAGGCTCGCGCCAAGCTGGTACGTGACCTCGCCGCCAAGCATGGCCGCTTCGTCGCGCTGCTGGGTGACCTGCAAGGGCCGAAGATCCGTATCGCCAAATTCGCCAACAAGCGCATCGAGCTGAAGATTGGTGACAAATTCACCTTCTCAACCAGCCATCCGCTGACCGAAGGCAACCAGCAGGTCGTGGGTATCGACTACCCGGACCTGGTCAAAGACTGCGGCGTCGGCGACGAACTGCTGCTGGACGATGGCCGCGTGGTCATGCGTGTCGACACCGCCACCGTCACCGAGCTCAACTGCACCGTGATCATCGGCGGCCCGCTGTCCGACCACAAAGGCATCAACCGTCGCGGTGGTGGCCTGACTGCACCGGCCCTGACCGAAAAAGACAAGGCTGACATCAAGCTCGCCGCCGAAATGGAAGTGGACTACCTCGCCGTATCCTTCCCGCGTGACGCTGCCGACATGGAGTACGCCCGCCAACTGCGCGACGAAGCCGGCGGTACCGCCTGGCTGGTGGCGAAGATCGAGCGCGCCGAAGCCGTGGCCGACGACGAAACCCTCGACGGCCTGATCAAGGCGTCCGATGCAGTGATGGTTGCCCGTGGCGACCTCGGTGTAGAAATCGGTGACGCAGAACTGATCGGCATCCAGAAGAAAATCATCCTGCACGCACGCCGCCACAATAAAGCGGTGATCGTCGCGACCCAGATGATGGAGTCGATGATCCAGAACCCGATGCCGACCCGTGCCGAAGTGTCCGACGTGGCCAACGCCGTGCTCGACTACACCGACGCCGTGATGCTCTCGGCGGAAAGTGCTGCCGGCCCGTACCCGCTGGAAGCAGTCCAGGCCATGGCGCGTATCTGCGTCGGCGCTGAAAAACACCCGACCAGCAAAACCTCCAGCCACCGCATCGGCAAAGTGTTCGAAAGCTGCGACCAGAGCATCGCCCTGGCCGCCATGTACACCGCCAACCACTTCCCGGGTGTGAAGGCGATCATCGCCCTGACCGAAAGTGGCTACACGCCGTTGATCATGTCGCGTATCCGTTCCTCGATCCCGATCTACGCGTTCTCCCCGCACCGCGAAACCCAGGCCCGTGCGGCCATGTTCCGTGGCGTCTACACCGTACCGTTCGACCCGGCGTCGCTGCCGCCTGAGCAAGTCAGCCAGGCTGCCATCGACGAACTGCTCAAGCGTGGCGTAGTCGAGAAAGGCGATTGGGTGATCCTGACCAAGGGCGACAGCTACCACACCATCGGTGGCACCAACGGCATGAAGATCCTGCACGTTGGCGATCCAATGGTCTGAGTGACCCGCTGAAAAGCAAAGGCCCTGGCACGTGAGTGACAGGGCCTTTTGCATTTCAAGTCACGCTGCTGTGGTGACTGGACTGGCGTTATCGCGGGCAAGCCCGCTCCCACATTGGAGCGCATTTCAAGTGTGGGAGCGGGCTTGCCCGCGATAACGCCAGTCCAACCACTTGGATTTCAGCGCCGGGCAATAAACCCAGACAACGCCGCAATCGCCTCCGGCGACCTCAAGCGCTGGGTAAACAATGCACCCTCCTCCTCGATCACCTGGCGCAATTGCTCGCGGTCGACGCTCTTCATCAATTGCTTGGTCACCTGCACCGCCCCCGGCGCCAGGGTCTCAAAGCGCCCGCCGACTTCCCGCGCCTTGGCCAGGGCCGCTTCGCCGCTGCCCAACGCTTCGGTGGCGATCCCCCACTGCGCAGCCTGCTCTCCACTGAACCCTTCGCCCAGCAGCAGCAACTCGGCGGCTTTCGCGTGCCCCAGCAAGCGCGGCAGGATCAGGCTGGAGCCAAACTCAGGGCACAGCCCCAGGTTGACGAATGGCATGCGCAACCGGGCATCGCGACTGACATACACCAGGTCGCAATGCAGCAGCAGCGTGGTGCCAATGCCCACCGCCGCCCCGGCCACGCCGGCAATCACCGGTTTACGGCAGTTGAGCAGGCTTTGCATGAAATGAAAGGGTGGGCTGTCCAGGTCTGTGGGCGGCTGCTCAAGGAAGTCGCCGATGTCGTTGCCGGCGGTAAAGCAGTCGCTGCTGCCCTGGATCAGCACGGCATTGACCGTCGTGTCGGCATCGGCCTGCTCCAGCGCCGCCGCCAATTGGCTGTACATGGCGCGGGTCAGGGCATTTTTCTTGTCGGGGCGATTGAGCTGCAGGATCAGCAGCCCACGGTCACGGTGCAGCAGGATGGCGTCGGTCATGGTGAGTCTCGCAGATAGACATCAGCGCTCAACCACGGGGCAGGAACACATCGGCCAGCAGTTGATTGCGCGGCAAGCCAGCCAGGAACAGGCGCTTGGAAAAGGCCTCGACACTGCTGGGGTGCCCGCAGAGTAAGGCCAGGGTTTGCCGGGAAACAAGCCGCAGTTGCGCCAAAGCCTCGGTCAACTGCGCCGCCGTCCACAGCTCCACACTGAGGCTGGGATGGCTCGCGGCCAGTTGCCTCAGGGGCTCGGCCAGATAATGGCTATCAGCATCATGGGCCAGGTGAATCACGCGAATGGCGCCCTGGTGATCCTGGCGCAACGCCTCACGCAACACGCCCCACAACGGGCCCATTCCGGTGCCGGATGCCAGCAGCCACAGCGGCCGGGATTGCCAGTCCGGATCGTAGTGCAACGCGCCGCCGCGCAACTCGCCCAGGCGCAATGGATCGCCGGCCTGTAACTGCCGCGCAAGGTCGCTGAATTCGCCGGGCAGGCGGCAATCGAGGTGGAACTCCAGGAACGGATCTTCCTCGGGCAGGCTGGCCAGGGAATACGGCCGCGCCACCGTGCCCGCCCACAACACCAGGTGCTGGCCGGCCCGGTAGCGCAACCCACGTTCCGCTTGCAGGCGCAGGCGCAACACTGTCGGGCTCAACCAATCGGCGCTCAGCACCGTTGCCGCCGCGCCGTCGCGCAAGGGGTCAAAGGTCTCGACCTGTACATCGCCCACGACCTGGCACTGGCAGGCCAGACGCCAGCCGTCCTGGCGTTGTGCCGGGTTCAGGGCATCGGGCTGCTTGTCATCAACCTCGCCCTGGCAGCGCACCAAACACGCATGGCAACTGCCCGCGCGACAACTGTAGGGCACAGCCACACCGGCCTGGTTCAAGGCATCCAGCAGATTGCTGCCGGTGGAGACCGACCAGCGGCGTTCGCCGACGTGCAGTTCAGGCATGAAAGGCCTCGCATCAAAATGTGCGATCACTGTAACTGCTTTTTGCAGGCGTCGGCTCCTCCAGGAGGGTGGTCGGCAGCGTTTGACCATCGTCGGGTGTATCGGCCATCGCGCCGGGTTATACTGCCGCGCCTTTTTAGCGTCGCGCCAGCACTACCCGGCGTGCCTTGGAAAAGGTGGCTTCAGCGACCGATGCACCCATCTGAAGCCACCTTTATTGAATGTTCCCTTATAGAGGAGCGCGACTCATGACCGTGATCAAGCAAGACGACCTGATTCAGAGCGTTGCCGACGCCCTGCAATTCATTTCCTACTACCACCCCGTTGACTTCATCCAGGCGATGCACGAGGCCTACCTGCGCGAAGAATCGCCGGCAGCCCGTGACTCCATGGCGCAGATCCTGATCAACTCGCGCATGTGTGCCACCGGCCACCGCCCGATCTGCCAGGACACCGGGATCGTCACCGTGTTCGTACGCGTGGGCATGGATGTACGTTGGGATGGCGCCACCATGGGCCTGGACGACATGATCAACGAAGGCGTGCGTCGCGCCTACAACCTGCCGGAAAACGTCCTGCGCGCCTCGATCCTCGCCGACCCGGCCGGTGCGCGCAAAAACACCAAGGACAACACCCCGGCCGTGATCCACTACTCCATCGTCCCGGGTAACACCGTGGAAGTGGACGTGGCCGCCAAAGGCGGTGGTTCCGAGAACAAGTCGAAAATGGCCATGCTCAACCCGTCCGACTCGATTGTCGACTGGGTGCTCAAGACCGTTCCGACCATGGGCGCCGGCTGGTGCCCACCGGGCATGCTCGGCATCGGCATCGGCGGCACCGCCGAGAAAGCCGCAGTGATGGCCAAGGAGGTGTTGATGGAATCCATCGACATCCACGAGCTGAAAAAGCGCGGCCCGTCCAACCGTATCGAAGAGATGCGCCTGGAGCTGTTCGAGAAGGTCAACCAACTGGGGATCGGCGCCCAGGGCCTGGGTGGCCTGACCACCGTGCTCGACGTGAAGATCATGGACTACCCGACCCACGCCGCCTCGTTGCCGGTGTGCATGATCCCCAACTGCGCCGCCACCCGTCACGCGCACTTCGTGCTCGACGGCTCCGGCCCGGCCTCGCTGGAAGCGCCACCGCTGGACGCGTACCCGGAAATCGTCTGGGAAGCCGGCCCGTCGGCCCGTCGCGTCAACCTCGACACCCTGACCCCGGAAGACGTGCAAAGCTGGAAGCCGGGCGAAACCGTCCTGCTCAACGGCAAGATGCTCACCGGTCGCGACGCGGCGCACAAGCGCATGGTCGAGATGCTGAACAAGGGTGAAACCCTGCCGGTGGACCTCAAGGGTCGCTTTATCTACTACGTCGGCCCGGTAGATCCGGTGCGCGAAGAAGTGGTTGGCCCGGCTGGCCCGACCACCGCCACGCGGATGGACAAGTTCACCCGCCAGATCCTCGAACAAACCGGCCTGCTGGGCATGATCGGCAAATCCGAGCGCGGCCCGACCGCCATCGAAGCGATCAAGGACCACAAGGCCGTGTACCTGATGGCCGTCGGCGGCGCTGCTTACCTGGTGGCGCAAGCCATCAAGAAGTCGCGCGTGGTCGCTTTCGCCGAACTGGGCATGGAAGCGATCTACGAGTTCGACGTCAAGGACATGCCGGTCACTGTTGCCGTCGACAGCAAGGGCGAGTCGGTACACATCACTGGCCCTGCCATCTGGCAGAAAAAGATCAGTGAGAGCCTGGCGGTAGAGGTGCAGTAAGCACTTCCCCGCAGGGATAGAAGGCGACTGTGGCTCCATGCCGCAGTCGCCTTTTTTATGACCGACGATTTTGTGGGAGCGGGCTTGCCCGCGATGCAGGCACTGCGGTCTGGCTGCAGAACGCGTCGATGCAATCGCGGGCAAGCCCGCTCCCACAAGTACTGCGCTCGTCCTGCTGCATGGTATGGTGCTCGCCCCCTACTGCAGCTGTTCATTCTCGTATGATCGCGATCCCTCGCCCATTGCGTCTGACCTTCTACTCCCTGCTGATTATCGCCGGTGCCGTTTTGGCCGCCGCTCTTGCCATGCGCCAGGCCGAACGCCAGTCCCTGGTGGACGATGCCGGCCGTGCCAATCAGCAACTGGCGCTGTACGCCAACTCCCTGCACACCCTGATTGAACGTTACCGCGCCCTGCCCGCCGTACTGGCCCTGGATTCGGAAATGATCCGCGCCTTGCAAGGCCCGCTGGATCCGGCGACCCAGGACGTGCTCAACCACAAACTGGAACGCATCAACGGTGCCGCGCAGTCGTCGACCCTGGAGCTGATGGACCGCACCGGCCTGGCCGTGGCGGCCAGCAACTGGCGGTTGCCCAGTAGCTATGTCGGCCACAACTATGCGTTTCGCCCGTATTTCAGCCAGACCCGCAGCCAGGGCACCGGGCGCTTTTATGCGGTGGGGGTGACCACCGGGATTCCGGGGTATTTCCTGTCCAGCGCAGTGCTGGATGAGCAGGAGCAGTTTCTCGGCGCCATGGTGGTGAAACTGGAGTTCCCGGAACTGGAGCGCGAATGGGCCCAGGGCGACGACCTGCTATTGGTCAGCGATGCCCGGGGCATTGTGTTTATCGCCAATAAACCCGGATGGCGTTACCGCAACCTGCGCCCGCTGTCGGCCAACGATCTGGCCGAGCTCAAGGCCACGCGCCAATACGATAAAAAACAACTGCAGCCCCTGGACACCCAGACCTTGCAGCGCTTTGACGAAAACAGTCACTTGATGCGCGTCGCCGGGCCCGAAGGCAATGCCAACTACATCTGGGAATCCCTGCCTCTCAAAGCCGAAGGCTGGACCCTGCACCTGCTGCGCAAACCCCAGGTCGCCTTTGAAGACCAACGTAACGCCGGCCTCGCCGCCGCTGGCCTGTGGTTGACCCTGGTGTTCCTGGTGCTGTTCCTCAGCCAGCGCTGGCGCCTCGCCCGCTTGCGCCAGCGCAGCCGCGCAGAGCTTGAGAGCCTGGTGGAAGAACGCACCCGGGCCTTGCGCACCGCCCAGGATGGCCTGGTGCAATCGGCCAAGCTGGCGGCGCTGGGACAGATGTCCGCGGCCCTGGCCCATGAAATCAACCAGCCACTGACTGCCCAGCGCATGCAACTGGCCACCTTGCGCCTGCTGCTCGACCACGGGCGTATCGACGACGCCTACCAGGCCCTGACGCCGTTGGACGACATGCTCACCCGCATGGCCGCCCTCACCGGCCACCTCAAGACCTTCGCCCGCAAAAGCCCCAGTGGCCTGCGCGAACGCCTGGACCTGGCGACCGTGGTCGACCAGTCCCTGCAGTTGCTCGACGCACGCCTGCGGGACGAAGCCATCGGCACCGTGCTCGACCTGACCCGCCCGGCCTGGGTGCGCGGCGATGCCATTCGCCTGGAACAAGTACTGATCAACCTGCTGCGCAATGCCCTGGACGCCATGGCCAACAAGCCACGCAAGCGCCTGGAAATCCGCCTGCATGCTGATCAACAACTGTGGCACCTGAGCGTCAGCGACAGCGGCGGTGGGATTGCCGAGGAACACCTGAACAATGTGTTCGACCCGTTTTTTACCACCAAGCCGGTGGGGGACGGGCTCGGACTTGGGCTGGCGGTGTCGTACGCTATCGTGCATGAACTGGGGGGGCGCCTGATTGCTGCCAACCAGGGAGACGGCGCCGTCTTCACCCTGATCCTGCCCATCGCGCTGGAGGCGCCAGACCTATGCTGAACGCGGTGATCGTGGTTGATGACGAGGCCAGCATCCGCACGGCCGTGGAACAGTGGCTGAGCCTCTCCGGGTTCGAGGTGCAGTTGTTCAGCCGTGCCGAGGACTGCCTGGCCAAACTGCCCAGGGATTTCCCCGGGGTGATTCTCAGCGACGTGCGCATGCCGGGCCTCAGCGGCCTGGAGCTGCTGGCCGAGGTGCAACGGCGCGATACCGATTTGCCAGTGATCCTGCTGACCGGCCATGGCGACGTGCCGATGGCCGTCGAAGCCATGCGCGACGGCGCCTACGACTTCCTTGAGAAACCCTTCAGCCCCGACGCCCTGCTCGCCAGCCTGCGCCGGGCCCTGGACAAACGCGGACTGATCCTGGAAAACCGCCGCCTGCACCAACAGGCCGATCATCGCGCCCAGTTGGAGTCGACCCTGTTGGGGGTGTCGCGCAGCCTGCAGAACCTGCGGCGCCAGGTGCTGGACTTGGCCGGTTTGCCGGTCAATGTGCTGATCCGCGGCGAGACCGGCAGCGGCAAGGAGCTGGTCGCCCGTTGCCTGCATGACTTCGGGCCCCGGGCAAAGAAGCCGTTTGTCGCGCTCAACTGTGCGGCGATTCCCGAGCAACTGTTTGAAGCCGAACTGTTCGGCCATGAAAGCGGCGCCTTCACCGGCGCCCAGGGCAAGCGCATCGGCAAGCTGGAGTACGCCAACGGCGGCACGTTGTTTCTCGACGAGATCGAAAGCATGCCCCTGGCCCAGCAGGTGAAGCTGCTGCGGGTGTTGCAGGAACAGAAACTGGAGCGCCTGGGTTCCAACCAGAGCATCAAGGTCGACTTGCGCATCATTGCGGCCACCAAGCCCGACCTGTTGGACGAAGCCCGCGCCGGGCGTTTTCGTGAAGACCTGGCCTACCGCCTGACGGTGGCACAACTGCGCCTGCCACCGTTACGCGAACGCCGCGAAGATATCCCACTGCTGTTCGACCACTTTACCCAGATAGCCGCCGAACGCCTGGGCCGCGAGACCGTGCCCCTCAACGGGCCGCAACTGGGGCAGTTGCTGAGCCATGACTGGCCGGGCAACGTGCGCGAACTGGCCAACGTCGCCGAACGCCAGGTGCTGGGCCTGGGCGAGCCGGAGCCGGAAGGTATCGAGGCCGGGCAATCCCTGGCGGCGCAGCAGGAGGCATTCGAGGCCCATTGCCTGAAAGCCGCGCTGACTCGGCATAAGGGCGATATCAAGGCGGTTCTGGCCGAACTGCAACTGCCACGGCGGACCTTCAATGAAAAGATGCAGCGCCATGGGCTGACCCGGGAAATGTTTTTGTCGATGGATTGAGGGCCCCCTGAGGGCCTCATCGCAGGCAAGCCAGCTCCCACACTTGAATGTATTCGCAAATCAGAATGTGGGAGCTGGCTTGCCTGCGATGAGGACAGCCGCCATAAGCGGATTTCCGCTCATCAACAAAAAATGATCAGCGACTTTCCGCTCAAAATAATCCCCCAACCCTTCTAGATCGGGCCCTCACCTGCTTGGCACAGCTCCTGCTATAGGTCCAACCAGGCTGCGCTGACGCGCGCTCCACAAAAACAATGACATGAAGGATCCTTCAATGGATAACTCCAATACCCTGCCTCTGGGGTCGGCGGCTGCGCCGGCGCAAGCACGCACCACCTCCAGCCGCATCAAGTCGATCTTCAGCGGATCGGTCGGCAATATGGTCGAGTGGTACGACTGGTACGTCTACGCTGCTTTCTCGCTGTACTTCGCCAAGGCCTTCTTCCCTAAAGGCGACACCACCGCCCAACTGCTCAACACCGCCGCGATCTTCGCCGTGGGCTTTTTGATGCGCCCGATTGGCGGCTGGCTGATGGGCCTCTACGCCGACCGCGCAGGCCGTAAAGCCGCATTGATGGCGTCGGTGCTGCTGATGTGCTTCGGCTCGCTGATCATCGCCCTGAGCCCCGGTTATGAAACCATCGGTGTCGGCGCGCCGATCCTGCTGGTGTTCGCCCGCTTGCTGCAAGGCCTGTCGGTCGGTGGCGAATACGGCACCTCGGCCACCTACCTGAGTGAAATGGCGACCAAGGAACGTCGCGGCTTCTTCTCCAGCTTCCAGTACGTGACCCTGATTTCCGGCCAGCTCATCGCGCTGGCGGTGCTGATCGTGCTGCAACAGATCCTCACCACCGAAGAGCTGTATGCCTGGGGCTGGCGTATCCCGTTTGCCATCGGCGCACTGTGCGCAGTCGTAGCCCTGTACCTGCGACGCGGCATGGAAGAAACCGAGTCCTTCACCAAGAAGGAAAAAGCCAAGGAAAGCGCAATGCGCACCTTGATGCGCCACCCCAAGGAACTGATGACCGTGGTCGGCCTGACCATGGGCGGCACCCTGGCCTTCTACACCTACACCACCTACATGCAGAAGTACCTGGTGAACACTGTCGGCATGAGCATTTCCGACTCCACCACCATTTCTGCGGCCACGCTGTTCCTGTTCATGTGCCTGCAACCGATTGTCGGCGGCCTGTCGGACAAGGTCGGTCGCCGGCCGATCCTGATCGCCTTCGGCATCCTCGGCACCCTGTTCACCGTGCCGATCCTCACCACTCTGCACACCGTCCAGACCTGGTGGGGCGCGTTCTTCCTGATCATGGCGGCGCTGATCATCGTCAGCGGCTACACCTCGATCAACGCCGTGGTGAAGGCCGAGCTGTTCCCTACCGAAATCCGTGCACTGGGTGTCGGCCTGCCTTACGCACTGACCGTGTCGATCTTCGGCGGTACCGCTGAATACATCGCCCTGTGGTTCAAGAGCATCGGCATGGAAACCGGCTACTACTGGTACGTCACCGCGTGTATTGCCGTGTCGCTGCTGGTCTACATCACCATGAAAGACACCCGCAAGCATTCGCGGATCACCACGGACTAAGCGTTCGCCAGGTGTAGAAAAGGGCCATGTCATCCAATGACATGGCCCTTTTTTCATCCCGTCAGGACAGCTCTGCCAGCGGCTGACGGCTGTCCCTGCGCTGTACCTACCAGGCACCGGCGATCATCACCAGCAACCAGACGAGCAGGATCATCGACCGGGCGTGCAGACTGGCCGCAGGGCGGTGAAAAACAGGTGGTTGCTGGATGAAAACTCCAGGCGGCACCGCCAATCCGGTGGAAATCCTGCCCTTGGGCCTGCACTATTGCGCTTTTCCCCGCCGCAGGAACCCCCGTCCATGCCTGACGATATCCATTTCTACGAACCCGCCAACGGCCACGGCCTGCCCCATGACCCGTTCAACGCCATCGTCGGCCCACGCCCGATTGGCTGGATTTCGTCCCAGGACCGCGAAGGCCGCCTGAACCTGGCGCCCTACAGTTTTTTCAATGCCTTCAACTACATCCCGCCGATCATTGGTTTTTCCAGCGTCGGGCGTAAAGACAGCCTGAATAACATCGAACAGACCGGCGAATTTGTCTGGAACCTGGCCACGCGCCCGCTGGCCGAGCAGATGAACCAGAGCTGCGCCGCCGTGTCACCAGAGGTCAACGAGTTTGAATTGGCCGGGCTGACGCCAGTGGCCTCCAAAGTGATCGCTGTGCCGCGGGTCGGCGAAAGCCCGGTGTCGTTCGAGTGCAAGGTCACGCAGATCATTCAGCTACAGCGGGCCGACAAGGAACTGGTGCCCAGCTGGCTGGTGCTTGGCGAAGTGGTCGCGGTGCATATCGCCAAATGGTTGCTCAAGGATGGGGTGTACGACACTGCGGCGGCCGAGCCGATTCTGCGGGGCGGCGGCCCGGCGGATTATTTCCAGCTGGGGCCGGAAGCGCTGTTCAAGATGTACCGCCCAGGGGCTACCAAACCCTGATTGGATCGAATGCAATTAAAAATGTGGGAGCGGCTTGTGTGGGAGCGGGCTTGCTCGCGAAAGCGTCGTGTCAGCCAGCCAATTTGGAACTGATCCACCGCTTTCGCGAGCAAGCCCGCTCCCACACAAACCCCGCGCCCACCGTTGGGTCGGTGGTGTTCTTTAGTTTGTTGCGGTTGCCCAGGCCAGTTGGCCCTCTTCGTCGATATCGCTCAAGCGCTCCAGTTGCTGGGCCGCCGCATCGTCGGCGTCGTCGGCAGTCTTGAACAGTTGGCCATCGAGGATCTTGTGAAAGCGCGGTGCGCTCATGCCGTCCAGTGCCTTGACGGCAATGGCGGCGCTATAGCCACCCTGGTCTTCGCGCACTAGGGCGGAAACAGCTTCGTGGTGGGCAAATTCTTTACGTGCCATGTTGCAGGTCCTGGCCAATGGAAAGTCGGCCATTCTAAACCCTAACCGGCCAGTTGCAGGTACTCGCCATAAGCCTTGTCGGCGCAGGCGTCAGTGAAGGTCTGGAAGTCCATGCTGCGCACGACCCTGTCGTTCAACAACTCGGTAAACAGCACCAGCGCCGGCGAGCTGAAGTAGGCACTCATGGCCTGTTCGCTGCTCCAGAAACCTGAAACCAACCAGACATCGGGGTCAACCTGGGAATGCTGCAACGAGAATTGCAGGCAACCCTGAGCCTGACGGCCCGGTTCGATCAAACTGCTCAAGCGTGCACCCAGTTCGGTGCTGCACCCGCTGCGGGCGCGGATGAAGGCCAGATGGCTCGCGGGAATGGGGGTGGACATGTTCGACTCTCCCGTTGAGAAGTGATGCTCGGCAAGCACTGTGAGGGCGTGTTGCCACACAATCAAAGATACGGGCGCAGGCCCCTGCGCGGTTAGTCGATTCCTGCCGGCTTATTGCACAATCCTGCCAGAAGCGTAGACACCCGGTTCGGCCCCAGGCTTTATTGCAGGGACAAGCGCCTTGTTTCAGGCAGATGACAGGCCGGGGGGCTTGCCTGATTCCAGACGCGCCGCAGGATCAGGCAAGGATTGTGCAGAATCGACATAACACGGCTTGCAGCGCCACCGCTAAGCTGTGCCCATCAAAGAAGCATGCAGAGGACGCTCCATGTCGTCGCCCGAACAGCAGTCCATTCCCCTCGATGCCGAGATGGAAAAACAGCGCGCCGAACTGGCCAGCATTGTGCACCGGCACACCTGGGAGGACGGTTCCTACGGCACCGCGATCACTTCGCTCTACCTGAACCGCCACAATACGCCGCGCGACTTCATGCCGGTGCTGGTTGAACCTGCCCTGTGCATCCTCGCCAACGGCAGCAAGGAAGTGCGCCTGGCCGACGAAATCTTTGCCTACGACCCCCTCAACTACCTGGTGTTCTCGGTCGCGATGCCGGTGGCCGGGCGAGTCATCGACGCCACGGTCGAAGACCCCAACCTGTCGGTGCGCATCAATATCGACCCGGCGCAACTGACCGCCCTGATTGCGGAAGCCGGCCCGATGGGGGTGCCCACGCGCCCGACCGCGCGCGGTATGTATGTCGACCGGATCGACACCCAGTTGCTCGACGCCGTATTGCGCCTGGCACGCCTGCTGGATACGCCCAAAGATATCGCGATGTTGGCGCCGTTGATCAATCGCGAAATCCTCTACCGCTTGCTGCGTGGGCCACAGGGCTATCGCCTGTACGAAATTGCCGTGGCCAATAGCCAGAGCCATCGGGTCAGCCGCGCAATCACCTGGCTGAACGGCAACTACGAACAACCGCTACGCATTGATGACCTGGCCAAGGAAGTGAATCTCAGCGTGTCGACCCTGCACCACCGCTTCAAGGCCATCACGGCCATGAGTCCGTTGCAGTACCAGAAGCAACTGCGCTTGCAGGAAGCGCGGCGCCTGATGATCGCCGAAGGCCTGGAAGCCTCGGCGGCGGGGTATCGGGTGGGGTATGAGAGCCCGTCGCAGTTCAGCCGGGAATACAGCCGATTGTTTGGGGCGCCGCCGCTTAGAGATTTAGCCAGGTTGCGCCAGAGCCTCTGACCTACTGCGGACCGCTGTGGGAGCTGGCTTGCCTGCGATGGCGGTGGGTCAGATGTACCGCTATCGCAGGCAAGCCCGCCCCCACATAGGCTCGGCAGCGCGGCTTAGTCCGGGGTGCGGGGCAGTTGCAAGGTCACCCGCAGGCCACCTTCGCGCAAATTCTGCAAACTCACTTCGCCGCCATGGCTATGGGCAATATTGCGTGCAATCCCCAGCCCCAGGCCATAGCCCTGCTGCTGCCCGGCCAGGCGAAAGTGCGGTTCGAAGACCTGCTCCAGACGCTGCTCCGGTACACCGGGCCCCTCGTCATCCACATGCAGGATGAACTGCGCACCATCGTCCTCGATACGCAGATGGGCGTTCTGCCCGTACTTCAAGGCGTTGTCGATCAGGTTGCCAATGCAGCGCTTGAGCGCCAGCGGCTTGCCCGGATAGGCCGTCAACGCCCGGCCGTGCTGGGTCACCCGGCCATTGCCGTTGGGCGCCAGATACGGCTCCACCAGGCAGTCGAGCACATGGTTGAGGTCCACCGGCTCGATGTTCTCGTGGATGTCCGTGTCCTTGACGCACTGCAACGCGCCCTTGACCAGCAGTTCCAGCTCATCCAGGTCACGGCCGAACTTGGCTTGCAGCTTTTCGTCTTCCAGCAGTTCCACCCGCAGCCGCAGGCGTGTGATTGGTGTGCGCAAGTCGTGGGAAATTGCGCTGAACAACTGGCTGCGTTCGGTCAGGTAGCGGCTGATCCGCTCGCGCATGGCATTGAACGCGCGGCCTACCTCCACCACTTCGCTGCCGCCGCCTTCAGCCACCGGCTCCACGTCGGCGCCCAGGGACAGGTCCCGCGCCGCCCGCGCCAGGCGCTTGAGCGGCCGGCTTTGCCAGTGCACCAGCAAGCCGATAAACAGCAACAGAAAGCCGCTGGTCAGCACGATAAACCACACTTGCTGGGACGGCAGACCCTGTTCTTCGAGGCTGGTGTAGGGCTCGGGCAGCAACGAGGCGATATACAGCCATTCGCCGGCGCCCAACTCAATCTGCGTCACCAGTACCGGCGGGTTGACCGGCTCCAGGGTCAGCGCGTAATGCGCCCAGGAACGTGGCAGCTCATCGAGTTTCAGGCCGGCATTGAAGATACGCAGGTCTTTGGCACTGACAAATTCCACCGAAAAATGCACATCACTGCCCAGGGTCTGGCGCAGCACTTCGTCCACCGCGCCGAGCACCGCCTGTTTGCGCGGGGTTTGCGGCAAGATCTGCATATCCAGCGGTTTGTCGTTGAGCGTCACCACAAAGCGCGTGCCGCCCATGCTGCGCAACTGGTCGAGCACCAGCGGGCGATAAGCCACCGGCAGGGAACGGAAATAACTGACGCTGGCGGTCATCGAATGGGCCAGGCTGCGGGCGCTGGTGACCAGGCCCTCAAGCTGGGTGGCGCGCAGCTGCGAGACCCAGATCACGCTGGATAAAGCCTGGGCAAACAGCACCGCCAACAGGGTCAGCAGCAGCATGCGCCCCAACAAGGAACGCGGGACCGGAATGCGCCCGCGCTCAGTGGGCATTGCTGGCAACCACACTGGCCGCCAGTTGGTAACCGCTGCCGCGCACGGTGCGGATCAGCCGTGGCGGTTTCTCGGTGTCGCGCAGGCGTTGTCGCAGGCGGCTGACGGCCATGTCGACAATGCGGTCCAGGGGCATCAGGTCACGGCCACGGGTGGCATTGCCAATGGTGTCGCGATCAAGGATTTGCTGCGGGTGATCGAGGAACAGTTTGAGCAGGGCAAAGTCGGCGCCGGAGAGGATGACTTCCTCGCCATCAACGTGAAACAAGCGATGGCTGATCATGTCCAGCCGCCACTCATCAAACACCAGCACATCGCCACCGCTGCGCTCCTGGCCAAACTGGCAGCGGCGCAACAGGGCCTTGATGCGTGCCTGCAGCTCACGGGGGCTGAAGGGTTTGCCGATGTAATCGTCGGCGCCCAGCTCCAGGCCGATGACCCGGTCGGCCTCGTCGGAACTGGCGGTGAGCATGATGATCGGCACCTGAGCCTGGCGCGGGTGCTGACGTACCCAGCGGCAGAGGCTGAAGCCGTCTTCGTCGGGCAGCATGACGTCGAGGATCACCAGGTCGCACGGGGCTTCGTCCATGGCTTGGCGAAACCCTGCGCCATTGGGCACGCCCCGCACCTGGAAGCCGGCGCGACTGAGGTAGGTTTGCAGCAACTCGCGGATTTCCTCGTCGTCATCGACGAGAAGAATGGATTTACTGATTACGCTCACAGGGGCCTCCTTGTTGTTATGGGGTGCTCTCTAGGGCCTCTTCGCGGGCAAGCCCACTCCCACATTTTGATTTGTGAACACAATCAAATGTGGGAGTGGGCTTGCCCGCGATGGGGCCATCACTGCCTACGCAAATGCCTGCTCCAACGCCACACCCGCTCCGGTCAACCCGGAATACGGCGCCGTCACCAACCACACCGGGATCCCTTTGAAGTAGTCGCTCATGCAACCTTTGTCCGCAAAGCTCTTGGCAAAGCCACTGTTGATAAAGAACTCGGCAAACCGCGGGATCACCCCGCCCACGATATACACCCCACCCCGGGCGCCGGTGGTCAGCACGTTATTGCCGGCCACGCGGCCCAGCCAGATGCTGAACTGGTCGAGGACCTCCATCGCCACCGGATCGCCAGCCAACCCTGCCGCAGTAATCGCCTCCGGGGTTTCCAATACCGCCGGATGGCCGTCCACCGCGCAGATCGCCCGGTACAGGCGTGGCAGACCGCTACCGCTCAGGGCGGTCTCGGCGCTGACATGCCCGATCTCGTTGTAGATGTGTTGCCACAACTGGGTTTCCCGTGGGCTGCTCAGGGGCAGGTCGACATGCCCGCCCTCACCCGGCAACGCGGCCCAGCGGCCGGCGCCCAGGTCCAGCAAGGTGCCCACGCCCAGCCCTGTGCCTGGGCCGATCACCACGGCCGGGCGCCACGGCTCCGGGGTGCCGGCGCAGACCACGCGGTACTCATCGGGTTGCAGGCGGGTCATGCCCAGGGCCATGGCCGAGAAGTCATTGACCAGCAGCAGCTCGTCCACTTGCAGGGCCTTGCAGAACGCGGTCTTGCTCAGGCGCCAATGGTTGTTGGTGAACTTGAACTCATCACCACTTACCGGCCCGGCCACCGACAGGCACACCGCGCCGATGGAACCCGGCGCCAGGCCTTCCTCGGCGAGGTAGACCTTGATCGCCTCTTCAGGGCTGGCGTGATCCGCCGTGGCCAGCACCCGGATCGAATGCAGTGCCTGGTCCCGCCATAACGCAAACCGGGCGTTGGTACCGCCGATGTCACCAACCAGCGCAAGTTTCACTTAAGTGTCTCCAGGGCAGAGGTAAAGGCGCTGGCGCCCTGCTCTGCGGAGCTTGCGGCCAGGCGCATAAATGCAAACAGCTCGCGACCGGCCCCCACGTTATTGCCCAACAGGCCCGTGGCAGGCGCGCGCGCTGCAAATTCTTCGGCGTCCACCTTAAGCTCGAGGGTGCCTTTGACGCCATCGACGCGAATGATATCGCCATCCTTGACCCGCGCCAGCGCCCCACCGCACTGGGCTTCGGGGCTGACGTGAATCGCGGCGGGAATCTTACCCGAGGCGCCGGACATGCGCCCGTCTGTCACCAATGCGACTTTGAAACCCCGGTCCTGCAACACACCAAGGAACGGCGTCATCTTGTGCAATTCCGGCATGCCATTGGAGCGCGGGCCCTGGAAGCGCATGACCGCGACAAAATCCTTCTCCAACTGGCCGGCCTTGAACGCGTCCGCCAGGTCCTGCTGGTCCTGGAACACCACGGCCGGCGCTTCGACGATTTGATGCTCGAGGGCCACGGCCGAGACTTTCATCACCCCACGGCCGAGGTTGCCTTCCATCACTCGCAAGCCACCCTCCGGGGAGAAGGCACGGGCCACCGGGCGCAGGATGCTTTCGTCGAGGCTTTCGATCGGGCCTTCACGCCAGACCAGTTCGCCATCCACCAGGAATGGCTCCTGGGTGTAGCGGCTCAGGCCATGGCCGGCCACGGTGTTGACGTCTTCGTGGAGCAGGCCGGCTTCCAGCAACTCGCGGATCAGGAACGACATGCCGCCCGCCGCCTGGAAGTGGTTGATATCAGCTTTACCGTTCGGGTAGACGTGGGACAGGGTCGGCACCACTTCCGAGAGGTCGGCCATGTCCTGCCAGGTGAGGATGATGCCCGCGGCCATGGCGATGGCCGGCATATGCAGGGTGTGGTTGGTCGAGCCGCCGGTGGCGTTGAGAGCGACGATGGAGTTGACCAGGGATTTTTCGTCGACGATCTCGCCGATCGGTGTGAAGTTGCCATTGGCCTTGGTCAGGCGCGTGACCTGGTGCGCAGCCTCGCGGGTCAGTGCATCGCGCAGCGGTGTGTACGGGTTGACGAACGAAGCGCCCGGCAAGTGCAGGCCCATCACTTCCATCAGCAACTGGTTGGTGTTGGCGGTGCCGTAGAAGGTGCAGGTGCCGGGGCTGTGGTAGGACTTCATCTCCGATTCCAGCAGCTCTTCGCGGCTGGCCTTGCCTTCGGCATAGCGCTGGCGCACATCGGCCTTCTGTTTGTTGGAGATCCCCGAGGGCATCGGCCCGCCGGGCACGAAGATCATCGGCAGATGGCCATAACGCAGGGCGCCCATCATCAGGCCCGGGACGATCTTGTCGCAGATCCCCAGCATCAGCGCGGCGTCGAACATGTTGTGGGACAGCGCTACCGCCGTGGACATGGCAATCACTTCGCGGCTGAGCAGGCTCAGCTCCATGCCCGGCTCGCCCTGGGTCACACCGTCGCACATGGCCGGGGTGCCGCCGGCGAACTGGCCGACCGAGCCGACTTCGCGCAGGGCTTTTTTGATCTGTTCCGGGAAATGTTCGTACGGCTGGTGCGCCGAGAGCATGTCGTTATATGACGAAACAATTGCCACGTTGGCGGCATTCATCATCCGCAGGCTGTTTTTATCTTCAGTGCCGCACCCGGCCACGCCGTGGGCAAAGTTGGCGCATTGCAGCTTGCCGCGCATCGGCCCGTCGCTGGCCGCGCCGCGAATCAGCGCAAGGTACGCCTCACGGGTTGCCCGGCTGCGGGCGATAAGGCGTTCGGTGACCTCAAGTACGCGGGGATGCATGTGTAGAACTCCAGGCTAACGGATGTGGCGACCTGAGTGTCTATGCTGATCAAACGCCCACCGCTCATGGGATGGCAGGGAGTCGTTTGGATCATCGGACCAGTTGATTCAGGTCACTCGTTGTAGATTGAACAAAATATTGCCACTAAAAAGGCTTGTTTTCTATTTTTATGCGAATAATCTTGTAATTCTTACAACAAATCGACGACAGGCGCTTTCAAATGACTCTTCGGATTGCAATCAATGGTTTTGGCCGTATTGGCCGCAACGTCCTGCGTGCACTTTATACCCAAGGTTACCGCCAGGATTTGCAGATCGTCGCCATCAATGATCTGGGCGACAGTTCGATCAATGCCCACCTGCTCAAATACGACACCGTCCATGGCACTTTCGATGCAGAGGTTGCTCACGATCAGGAAAGCCTGACCGTCAATGGCGACCGGATCGCCGTGAGTGCCATTCGCAACCCCGCCGATCTGCCGTGGGCTGCGCACAAGATCGACGTGGTGTTCGAATGCACCGGTCTGTTCACCGACCGTGACAAGGCTGCTGCCCATATTAGCGCCGGCGCGCGCAAGGTCATCATCTCGGCCCCGGCCAAGGGCGCGGATGCCACCGTGGTCTACGGGGTCAACCATGACATCTTGCGTCAATCCCACCAGATCATCTCCAACGCCTCCTGCACCACCAACTGCCTGGCGCCGGTGGCCCAGGTGCTGCACCGCGAATTGGGTATCGAAAGCGGCCTGATGACCACCATCCACGCTTACACCAACGACCAGAACCTGACCGACGTCTACCACACCGACCCGTACCGCGCCCGCTCGGCCACGCAGAACATGATCCCGAGCAAGACCGGTGCAGCCGAAGCGGTGGGCCTGGTCCTGCCGGAACTGGCGGGCAAGCTGACGGGCATGGCGGTGCGCGTGCCGGTGATCAACGTGTCGCTGGTGGACCTGACCGTGCAACTGAAAAAAGAAGCCACGGCCGATGAGGTCAACGCGCTGCTCAAAGAAGCCAGCCAACACTCGAAAATCCTCGGCTACAACACCCTGCCGCTGGTTTCCAGTGACTTCAACCATAACCCGCTGTCGTCGATCTTCGACGCCAACCACACCAAGTCCAGTGGCAAGCTGCTCAAGGTACTGGCGTGGTACGACAACGAATGGGGCTTCTCCAACCGTATGCTGGATAACTGCCTGGCGCTGTGTAACGCCGAATAACCCCCCCTGTGGGAGCGGGCTTGCTCGCGAATGCGGTGGGTCAGTAATGAATGTATTGACTGACCCACCGCATTCGCGAGCAAGCCCGCTCCCACATTTGTCTTGCGTGGGTTCAGAGAAATAGCCACTTGCCATTTGCGTTGATGATAAGCATTATCATTAACTGCCAATTGGTCCGGTATCACTGTGAGCCTATCTCGCTTCAATCAAGTCTTCCTCACCCAACGGGTGGTGCTACTGCGCACCTTGCAGCGGATGGTGAATAACCACAGCACCGCCGAGGACCTGTTGCAGGAAACCTACCTGCGCGTCACCCGGGCGCTCAGCGAGCGACCGATTGATCACCTCGAACCTTTCGTGTTCCAGACCGCACGCAACCTGGCCCTCGACCATCTGCGCGCGCGTCGGATCCAGTCCCGCACCTTGCAGGAAGATGTCCCATTGGATGTCCTGCAAAGCGTCGCCTCCCCGGTCACGACGCCCGAAGATGCCGCCCACGCCGAGCAATTGCTGGAGCACCTGAGTGTCAGCCTCGGACAGTTGAGCGCCCGCCAGCAGCAGATTTTTATCCTCAGCCGCCTGCACGGCTGCAGCTATCAGGAGATTGCCGACCAGTTGCAGGTGTCCTTGAGCACCGTGCAAAAGGAACTGAAATTGATCATGGCCATCTGCATAGGTGTGGCCGAACGACTCGATCACCCTTAAGCTTTGTCGGGACAAGCCGACAGAAATGTCGCAAAAATACGCAAGACACTGAATAAAACGTGGCGAAGACCCGAGGAACACCGTGACGGACCCGAACAAACTGCGCCCCCATGAGCTGGCTCATGAGGTGTTGCAACATGCGGCCATGGACCAAGCCCTCGACTGGCTGATCGCTTTGCAATGCCCGCAGCCAGGCCAGCAGGCCGAGTTCCAGGCCTGGCTCACCGCCGACCCGAGTCACGCCCAAGCCTTTGCCAAAGCCCAGGCCGCCTGGGGCGGTGCGCCGGTACACAGCGCCGCCGTGGCCCTCAATGCACCGCGCAAGCCCAGCGCCTGGCGGCGCATCAAGCCGCACTGGAAGCCCTTGGCCACGGCGGCGGTGTTGCTGCTCGGGCTGTTCAGCTTCAGCAACCTGCCGGTGCGCCTGCAGGCCGACCATTTGACCGTGGTCGGCGAGCGCCAGCGCCTGCAGCTGGATGACGGCTCCAAGGTGCTGCTCAATACCAATTCGGCGTTTTCCAGCACCATCGACGAACATCAGCGCATCGCCCGCCTGTACCAGGGCGAGGCGTTTTTCGAAGTCGCGGCCAACCGTGGCCTGCCCCTGCAAATCGACGCCGGCCCAGTGCGCGCCAGTGTCAGCGATACGGCATTCGCTGTGCGTTATCTCAACGGTGAGGCCCAGGTTCAGGTGCAACGCGGAGACGTTGACCTGAGTACCCCCTTCGGCAACAACCGGGTGCGCCTGAGTGCCGGCGAAAGCATCCGCGTCGGCCCCGAGGGCTTCGGCCAACCCTCCAAACTCGATGCGACCAAGGAGCTGGCGTGGGTCCAGGGCCGACTGGTCTTTGAAAACTGCCCGATGAGTGAAGTGCTGGCAGAGCTGCGGCGCTATTACCCGGGCTGGATCGTCAACACCAACGAGCAACTGGCCAGCGTCGCGGTGACCGGTAATTACCGCCTGGACCAGCCCCTGGACGTAGTGCGCTCCCTGGCGCATATCACCTCGGCCAGGCTCTCGGAGTTCCCCGCGCTAGTCATTCTCAATTGAGAATAATTATTTTTACTCGATAACCTCTGCTGGTACGTCTCGTCTTAGCCAATGCAACTGATTCCTATTTGATTCAGGCTCGCAACTATAAGACTCGTACCTCGGAGCGCTCTCGATGTCCTCTCGTTTCAACCGCCGGTCCTCTTCGCCCACGCTTTGCCTGCTGGCCGCCGCGATCCTGTTGGCAGGCAGCCCGGTCCTGACGGCCACTGCCGCCGAACCCGCTGCGCGCAGCCACGCCAATTACACCTTCAGCATCGAGCAGCAATCCCTGGTGTCGGCGCTCAACGCCTTTACCGCCGTCACCGGCTGGCAGATCGGCCTGCCCGCCGAACTGGGCCAAGGGGTTTCATCCCCCGGCGCACGGGGCTCACTGACACCGGAAAAGGCCCTGGATCGGCTGTTGGTGGGGACCAACCTGAACTACCGCAAACTGGGTAACAACAATATCGTCCTGGAAAAGCGCACGGCGGGCAGTGCTATCACCCTGCAGCAAATGACCATCAGCGCCACCCGTCAGGAACAAGCGGTAGACAGCGTGCCCAGCACCGTCACCGTGCATGAGCGCGAGGAGCTGGACCGCCAGAACGTCAACACCATCCGCGAACTGGTGCGCTACGAACCGGGCGTCTCGGTCGGTGGCGCGGGCACCCGCTCCGGTAACTCCGGCTACAACATTCGCGGGATCGACGGCGACCGCATCCTCACCCAGGTCGACGGTGTAGAGGTGCCGGACAACTTCTTCAACGGCCCGTACGCCAAGACCCGGCGCAACTATGTCGACCCGGAAATCGTCAAGCGCGTGGAAATCATCCGTGGCCCGGCCTCGGCCCTGTACGGCAGCAGCGCCATCGGCGGCGCCGTCAGCTACTTCACCCTCGATCCGGATGACATCATCAAGCCTGGCCAGGATGTGGGCGCGCGGCTGAAGACCGGCTACAGCTCGGCGGACGAAAGCTGGCTGACCTCCGGCACCGTCGCCGGCCGGGTGCAGGACTTCGACGGTTTGCTGCACCTGAGTCAGCGCAACGGCCACGAGATGGAGTCTCATAACGGCAACAACGCCACCGGCCTGGCCCGCACCGGCGCCAACCCGGAAGACGTGCGCACTACCAACGTGCTGGCCAAGCTGGGCTGGAACTACGGCGAAGACAACCGCCTGGGCCTGACCTACGAGAAGTACAAGGACGACCGCGACATCAACCAGAAAAGTGCGGTGGGCGGGATCTTCCTCGAGGGCCAGGGCACGAACATGTACCGTGACCGCCGCGGTAACGACACCATCACCCGCGAACGCTTTGGCCTGGAGAACAAGTTTTCACTCGACTCGCCGATTGCCGATCACATCAAGACCAGCCTCAACTACCAGATCGCCAAGACCGACCAGGCCACCAGCGAAATCTATCAGGCCGGCCGCCGCGTGCTGCGTACCCGCGACACCCTCTACGAAGAAAAGCAGTGGGTGTTCGACGCGCAGTTGGACAAGGCCTTCGTCATCGGCGATACCGATCACCTGCTGACCTACGGCACCACGATCAAGCAGCAGAAAGTCACCGGTTCGCGCGAAGGTGCGGCGACCTGCCTGGCTGTAGGCGCGGGCTGCACTGCCATCGGCGCACCGAGCCCAACCCCTGCCGACAGCGTGAAAAAAGCCAGCGATTTCCCCGATCCGACCATCAACAGCTACGCGCTGTTTGCCCAGGATCAGATCAGCTGGAATGACTGGACCTTCCTGCCCAGCCTGCGCTACGACTACATCCAGCTCAAACCCAAACTGACCGAAGCGTTCCTCAATACCACCGACCCGGACCGCAAGTACCCCCATGACGACTCGAACAAAACCTGGCATCGCTTCTCGCCAAAACTGGGCGTGACCTACGCACTGACCGAGCAGTACACCTGGTTTGGCCAGTACGCCGAAGGTTTCCGCACGCCATCAGCCAAAGCGCTGTATGGCCGTTTTGAAAACCTGGAAGAAAACTATGTCGTCGAGCCCAACTCGAACCTCAAGCCGGAAACCAGCAAGAGCTACGAAACCGGAATCCGTGGCAACTTCGACTCAGGCAATTTCGACGTCGCGGTGTTCTATAACAAGTACCGTGACTTCATTGACGAGGACAACGCCGCACTGAGCCCAACCGGTACCATCTTCCAGCCCGGCAATATCAAGCGCGCCACCATCAAGGGTATGGAGGTCAAAGGGCGCTTGAACCTGGACGCCTTCGGCGCGCCGCAAGGCCTGTACAGCAAAGGCGCGATTGCCTACGCCCACGGCCGCAACGACGAAACCGGCCAGCCGCTGAACAGCGTCAACCCGCTCAAGGGTGTGTTCGGCCTGGGCTACGACCAGGACACCTACGGTGCGCTGGTCAGTTGGACCCTGGTCAAGAAACAGAACCGGGTAGACAGCACCACGTTCTTTACCCCGACCGGCA
Organism: Pseudomonas sp. FP818; assembly: GCF_030687335.1. NCBI lineage: Bacteria > Pseudomonadati > Pseudomonadota > Gammaproteobacteria > Pseudomonadales > Pseudomonadaceae > Pseudomonas > Pseudomonas sp. FP818. The sequence continues at coordinate 4,550,826 of NZ_CP117427.1, forward strand.
TCAAGGCCAACGGCCCGTTCAAGACCCCGGGCTTTGGCATCGTCGACCTGACCGGCTTCTACAAAGTCACCGACGAGCTGACCGTCAACGGCGGCCTGTACAACCTGACCGACAAGAAATACTGGAACTGGGATGACGTGCGCAGCTACGACGGCGTGGGCGAAGCCGGCGTGACCTCGCCGGCCAGCCTGGACCGCCTGACCCAGCCAGGGCGTAACTTTGCGATCAACCTGATCTGGGATATCTGACCCACGCAACCCCGCCTCGCCGGTTTTATCGCCGGCCGGGGTGAGGATTTTTTACTGTGACGCGTCTTCTTGTTCGTCTAGTAATAACAGCCTGGCAACAAGGCGCTTTTCCTTCTCAAGGACATCCAATGACCGCTTCCACCACCACAGAACGCGCAAGCCTGCGCTCCCAGCGCCTGAACCAGATCACCCACGAGCCACACACCAAGCTCGACGCCCTGGTCAAGGCTCACGCCCCGTTTGAAACCCAGGCCAACTTCGCCCGTTTCGTGGTCGCGCAGTACCTGTTCCAGTCGGAACTGGTGGCGCTGTACAACGATCCCGAGCTGATCAAGCTGGTGCCCGACCTGGCCGAGCGCTGCCGCGCCGACGCCGCCAAGCTGGACCTGGCCGACCTGGACACCGAAGTGCCTGCCCCCGTGGCCGGTGCCGTGCAGAACCCGAGCAAGGCCCAGGCCCTGGGCTGGCTGTTCGTCTCCGAAGGTTCAAAGCTGGGCGCAGCATTCCTGATCAAACGTGCCGTTGGCCTGGGCCTGAGCGAAACCTTCGGGGCCCGCCACCTCGGCGAGCCGGCCGGTGGCCGTGCCGAAGGTTGGAAGCGCTTCACCCGCACCCTCGATAGCCTGGAACTGAGCGCCGAAGAAGAAGCGGCGGCGGAAAAAGGTGCAGTGGATGCCTTTGTACGCTTCACCGTGTTGCTGGAACAGGCGTACGCTAGCGCCCCAGAACTGGCCTGACCCGCTGCTGGCATGTCATGAATGTGGGAGCTGGCTTGCCTGCGATAGCATCGCCTCGGTCTAACTGATACACCGAAGCGTCTGCATCGCAGGCAAGCCAGCCCCCACATGTTGATCGCGCTCCATTTGCAGATTTTTCGAAACCCAGACAAATCGTACCTATGACAGCCCCCGCCCCCTCCTCCTCCAAGCTCGCCCGAATCCTGTTCGGCCTGCTGGCCTATGTCAGCCTGGGGATCGGCTTGATCGCGATTGTCATACCGGGCCTGCCCACCACCGAATTCATCCTGCTGGCCGCCTGGGCTGCCACCAAGAGCTCGCCGCGCCTGAGCGCGTGGCTGGAAAACCACCGGCTGTTCGGGCCGATCCTGTTCAACTGGCGCAACGGCAAGATCATCGCGCGCCGGGCCAAGGTCAGCGCCACCGTGAGCATGCTGCTGTGTGCCGGCCTGATGCTGGTGATGCTCGATCACGGGTGGCCGATCTACCTGGCGATCGCCGGCATGAGCCTGGGCAACCTGTGGATCTGGTCACGCCCCGAACGCCTGGCGCGAACCCCCGCCTGAGCGCCCTACCGCTCATCGCCTGTTCCTCATGAATTACCCGTCGGTGCCGATGTTCCGGGCATAGCGCCGAATGGACTTGGCCGTTGCCCTGCTTGCACACCAACAAGTCCAATCGCGAGTAAGCCCATGTTCGACACCCTCTCCATCCGCTTGAAAATCGTGCTGCTCTCCGGCCTCTGCCTGTTGGGGGTGATTGCGCTGATCGTCAGCCTGAACATCTACCAGACCAACCAGAACGACCAACTGGTCAACACCTCAAGTTCGCAGATGCTCACCACCAGCGTGGAAAACCTGCTCCAGGCCAAGGCCGCCGAGCAGGCGGTACAGGTACAGAAAGCCTTCGGCGAGAGCCTGTTGGTGGTCACCGCCCTCGCCGATCAGGTCAAGGACTTGCGCAACATGGCCGCCAAGCGCTCGCTGGAAGCAGGGGCCGTGCGCGAGGAGCTCAATCAGCAGATCAAGACCGCCTTCGAGCGCAACACCAAGGTGCTGGGGATCTGGTTGTCGTTTGAACCCAACGGCCTGGATGGCAAGGACAGCGAATTTATCGACGACAAGCTGCGCGCCTCCAACGAAGCCGGGCGTTTCTCCAGCTATTGGAGCCGGGCCGGCGGTGAAGGCCTGAACACGATCATGGTGGAAGCGGACCTGACCAAGACCACCCTCAATCTCAGCGGCACGCCCTACAACATCTGGTACACCTGCCCACGGGATACCCGCAGCGTTTGCCTGCTGGACCCGTACGCCGACGAAGTGGCCGGCAAGTCGATGCTGATGACCACCATCTCCCTGCCGCTGCTGGCCGACGGCAAGGTGATTGGGGTGATCGGTATCGACATTGCCCTGGACGCCCTGCAAGCGGCGGCCAATACCGCGCAAAAAGAGCTGTTCGACGGCGCCGGAATCATGGAAATCCTCTCCAGCAGTGGCCTGATCGCTGGCTACAGTGGCGAGCCGGACAAGGTCGGCAAGAGCATCGTCGATATGCTTGGTGGCGAAGGCAAAGAGATCGTGCAACTGCTGGCCAGTGAAACGCGCAAGGTCCGCGAGCAAAACGACACGATCCACGCGGTATATCCGCTCAAGCCGATTGCCGGTGCCAAGCCCTGGGGCGTGTTGATTTCGCTGCCCAAGGACGTGCTGCTGGCCGATTCGGTCAAGTTGCAAGGCGTGCTCGACGACGCCCAGGCCCGCGGCACACTCCAGGCGTTGCTGGTGGGCGCCGTGGCTGGCCTGCTGGGCCTGCTGCTGATATGGCTGACCGCGACGGGTGTGACTCGCCCGATCAACAGCGTGGCGGCGATGCTCAAGGATATTGCCAGCGGCGACGGCGACCTGACCCAGCGCCTGACTTACACGAAAAAAGACGAACTGGGGGAGCTGGTCAGTTGGTTCAATCGCTTCCTCGACAAGCTGCAGCCGACCATCGCCCAGATCAAGCAGAGCATCACTGAAGCCCGTGGCACTGCGGATCAGTCCTCGGAAATCGCGCGCCAGACCAGCGAAGGCATGCAGGTGCAATTTCGCGAGATCGACCAGGTGGCCACCGCCTCCAACGAGATGAGCGCCACCGCCCATGAGGTGGCCAACAGCGCCTCAAATGCTGCCAGTGCAGCACGCGGCGCCGATCAATCGGCCCGTGAAGGCATGGCGATTATCGAGCGCAGTACCCGCGATATCACCACCCTCGCCGAAGAAGTCAGCAAGGCGGTGACCGAGGTCGAAGCCCTGGCGGTCAACAGTGAGCAGATCGGCTCGGTGCTGGAGGTGATCCGCAGCATTGCCGAGCAGACCAACCTGCTGGCGCTCAACGCGGCGATTGAAGCGGCACGCGCCGGGGAAAGCGGACGGGGTTTTGCGGTAGTGGCAGACGAAGTGCGCAACCTGGCGCGACGCACCCAGGACTCAGTGGAAGAAATCCGCCTGGTCATAGAACGTATCCAGAGCGCTACCCGTGGGGTAGTGACCACCATGCATTCGAGCCAGAGCCAGGCGCAGAACAACGCCGGGCAGATCCAGCAGGCGGTCCAGGCCCTGGGCAAGATCAGCGATGCGGTGACGGTGATCAGCGACATGAACCTGCAAATCGCCAGCGCTGCCGAAGAACAGAGCGCCGTGGCCGAAGAGGTCAACCGCAACGTTTCGGCGATCCGTACCGTGACCGAGACCTTGACCGGTCAGGCCACTGAATCGGCGGCGATCAGCAGCCAGTTGAATGCATTGGCCAACCAGCAGATGAAACTGATGGATCAGTTCCGGGTGTAGACCCAGGTCCGGAAAACGATGAAATACCCCATGTGGGAGCGGGCTTGCTCGCGATAGCGGTGGACCCGTCAATAAATCCGGCGACTGACACTGCGCTATCGCGGGCAAGCCCGCTCCCACATACAGCACCAGCAGATTTGCAGTGAGTCAGACACCGGTCCAGGCGCTGACAAACGCCGTGATGTCTTCTTTCGCCGCCGTCCGCGGCGGGTTTTGCGCAGTGCCCAAATAAAGGAAGCCAATCACTTCCTCACCCGCACTCAGCCCCAACCCCTTGGCCACATGCGCCGAATACGACAAATCCCCGGTCCGCCACACCGCACCAATGCCCTGGGCATACGCCGCCAGCAAAATACCGTGGGCCGCACAGGCCGCCGCCAGCAATTGCTCGGACTTGGGCACCTTGAAGTGCTCCTGCAGACGGGCAATCACCACCACCACCAACGGCGCACGCAACGGGCCATTCTGCGCCTTGTCGATCACCGCTTGCGGGGCCTCGGGGTCTTGCAGGCGGGCCGCTTCGGCCAGCAGGGTGCCCATTTGCTCGCGGGCTGCGCCTTCCACGGTGAGGAAGCGCCACGGCCGCAGTTGGCCGTGGTCCGGCGCACGCATGGCTGCCGCGAACAGCACTTCGCGCTGCTCGGCAGTAGGGGCCGGTTCCAGCAGGCGCGGTACGGAAACACGGTTGAGCAAAGCGTCGAGAGCCTGCATTGGCCACCTCCAAAAAAAATGTGCGGTCATTCTAGCGGGAATGCATCAGATTGGAGCAAACGATAATTGCTCTTATTCAATCCGCCCCGCCCTGTTAGACTTTGCCCCTGAATTTCATCCACCCTCGCCCGTCTTCCAGGATTCTTGATGCCCCGTTTGCTTCTTCGCCTGTCTGCACTCTTGATGGCCGTGAGTCTGAGTGCCTGCGATGACGCCCCGCCGCCGACGTTTACCCAGGCCGAGCCCGGTGAAGCCCGTTCGGGGGGCAGCACCACGGTGCGCAAGACCGACCAGAATGCCTTTTCTCTGCCGTCGGCCAACCTGGCACCAACCCGCCGCCTGGACTTCAGCGTCGGCAACAGTTTTTTCCGCAATCCATGGGTGATCGCCCCGGCCACCACCACCGCCCGCGACGGGCTGGGGCCGCTGTTCAACACCAATGCTTGCCAGAACTGCCATATCAAGGACGGGCGCGGCCATCCGCCCGCGCCTGAGGCCAACAATGCGGTGTCGATGCTGGTACGCCTGTCGATCCCGGATTCGCCGCCCTATGCCAAGGTCATCGAACAGTTGGGGATCGTGCCCGAGCCGGTGTATGGCGGGCAGTTGCAGGACATGGCCGTGCCCGGTGTCGTCCCGGAAGGCAAGGTGCGGGTCGACTACACACCGGTCAACGTCACGTTCAATGACGGTACGGTGGTGGAGTTGCGCAAGCCGAGCCTGCAGATCACCCAGCTCGGCTACGGGCCGATGCACCCGGATACGCGGTTTTCCGCCCGTGTAGCACCGCCGATGATCGGCCTGGGCCTGCTCGAAGCCATCAGCGACGCGGACATCCTGCAAAACGCCAGCAAACGCCCGGACAAAAACGGCGTGCTCGGCCGCCCGAACTGGGTCTGGGACGATGCCCAGCAAAAAACCGTGCTCGGGCGCTTTGGCTGGAAAGCCGGGCAGCCGAACCTCAATCAACAAAATGTTCACGCGTTCTCTGGTGATATGGGCCTGACCACCAGCCTGCGGCCCATGGACGACTGCACCGACGCACAGGTTGCCTGTAAGCAGGCGCCCAACGGCAACGGCGAAAATGGCGAGCAGGAAGTCAGCGATAACATCCTGCGCCTGGTGCTGTTCTACACCCGGAACCTGGCCGTGCCCGCCCGACGCGACGTCAACGCGCAACAAGTGCTGGACGGCAAGAACCTGTTCTTCCAGGCCGGTTGCCAGGCATGCCACACACCGAAGTTCACCACCGCCAGCAATGCCGCCGAACCGGAGCTGGCCAACCAGGTCATCCGCCCGTACAGCGATTTGCTGCTGCACGACATGGGCGAGGGCCTGGCCGATAACCGCAGCGAGTTCAAGGCCGGTGGCCGCGACTGGCGCACGCCGCCGTTGTGGGGCATTGGCCTGACGCAAAACGTCAGTGGCCACACCCAGTTCCTGCATGACGGCCGTGCCCGCAACCTGCTCGAAGCCGTGCTGTGGCACGGCGGTGAGGCCCAGGCGGCGCAGCAACAGGTGTTGTCTTTTAATGCGCAGCAGAGAGCAGCATTGCTCGCGTTCCTGAATTCTCTATAAGCTTTGCCCCAATTATTGAAGGGAGCTCGACATGTTCCGTCCCAAGTTGTTGTTCACCAGCCTGGCCGCCCTGGCCCTTGGCGCCTGCTCGCCGCAGGATCCGCAAGCGGTCACCTCGGCAGCCATCGCCAAGCAAGTGATCCTGCCGACCTACAGCCGCTGGGTCGAAGCTGACCGGCAGTTGGCCGTCAGCGCCCTGGCTTACTGCCAAGGCAAGGAATCCCTGGAGACCGCCCGCGCCGACTTCCTCCATGCGCAAAAAGCCTGGGCCGAGTTGCAACCGCTGCTGATCGGCCCGCTGGCCGAAGGCAATCGCGCCTGGCAGGTGCAGTTCTGGCCCGACAAGAAAAACCTCGTCGGCCGCCAGGTCGAGCAACTGGCCACCGCCCAGCCACAGATCGACGCCGCCGCCCTGGCCAAGTCCAGCGTGGTAGTGCAAGGCCTGTCGGCCTACGAATACATCCTGTATGACGCCAAGACCGACATCGCCAACGACGCCCAGAAAGCCCGCTACTGCCCGCTGCTGATGGCCATCGGCGAGCGCCAGAAGCAATTGGCCGAAGAGATTCTGGCCAGTTGGAACAGCACCGACGGCATGCTCGCGCAGATGACCAAGTTTCCTAACCAGCGCTACGCCGATTCCCACGAAGCCATCGCCGAACTGCTGCGCGTGCAGGTCACGGCCCTGGATACCCTGAAGAAAAAGCTCGGCACACCGATGGGTCGCCTGTCCAAGGGCATCCCGCAGCCATTCCAGGCCGATGCGTGGCGCAGCCAGTCGTCCCTGCAAGGCTTGCGAGCCAGCCTCGCGGCGGCCCAGACCGTGTGGGTCGGGGTCGACAACAAAGGCCTGCGCGGCCTGCTGCCTGCCGACCAGAAACCTCTGGCCGAAAAGATCGACGCCGCCTACGCCGCCGCCCTGAAGCTGTTCGACAGCAACCAGCGTTCGCTCAATGAACTGCTGGCCGACGATGCCGGGCGCGAGCAACTCAACGCTATCTACGACAGCCTCAACGTGGTCCACCGCCTGCATGAAGGCGAACTGGCCAAGGCGCTGGGCATCCAACTGGGCTTCAATGCCAACGACGGTGACTGATGATGCTCAGGCGACAGGCTTTGGCCATCGGCAGCGTGCTGCTCAGTGCAATCACCCTGGGCGGCTGGACGCTGTTCAAGCGCAAGGGCGACAGCCCGCTGTTGCTGTCGGCCCGGGATGATGCCGACGGCAAGCACTACGCCGTGGGCTATCGCCTGGACGGCAGCCAGGTGTTCGCCACCCAGGTCGGTCAGCGTTGCCACGACATCATCAACCACCCGAGCCTGCCCATCGCGCTGTTCGTGGCGCGCCGCCCCGGCACCGAGAGCTACCTGGTAGACCTGCGCGACGGCACGCTGCTGCAAACCGTGACGTCCCAGGCCAACCGGCACTTTTATGGGCATGCAGTCATCCACAAGAGCGGCGACTGGCTATACGCCACGGAAAACGACACCACCGACCCCGGTCGCGGCCTACTGGGCGTGTACAGGTTCGAAGGTGAGCGCCTGGTACACAGCGGGGAGATGTCCACCCACGGCATCGGCCCGCACCAGGTGTCGTGGATGCCCGATGGCGAGACTCTGATCGTGGCCAATGGTGGCATTCGCACCGAGGCCGAAAGCCGGGTCGAGATGAACCTCAACGCCATGGAGCCGAGCCTGGTGCTGATGCAGCGCGACGGCACCCTGCTGAGCAAGGAAACCCTGAGCCAGCCAATGAACAGCGTGCGCCATATGGGGATCGCCAGCGATGGCACGATCCTCACCGGGCAACAGTTTATGGGGCCTTCCCAGGAGCGTTCCGAACTGTTGGCGATCAAGCGTCCGGGGGCAACCGTTCGTGGCGTTCCCGGTGGCCGATGAGCAATTGCAGGCCATGGGGCACTACACCGCCAGCGTGGCCGTACACAGCGAGTTGCGTCTGGTGGCACTGACCGCGCCACGGGGCAATCGCTTCTTTATCTGGGACATGGACAGTGGCGAACTGCGCCTGGACGGGCCGTTGCCTGACTGCGCCGGCGTCGGCGCAGTGGCCGACGGGTTTGTCGTGACCTCTGGCCAGGGTCGTTGCCGTTTCTACGATTGCCGGCAGCCCCAACTGGTGGCCAAGCCCCTGGATCTGCCAGCTGGGTTTTGGGATAACCACCTGCATCTGATCTAAAACCACTGTCGCGCTCCCGGGCCCACACCTGGGAGCCGACTCACCAGAAAAACCCTACGCAACCTGTGAAAAAACCCCGCCACGGGGACTACTCATCTCACAGACACGTCCGACTTTCCGCCTTATAGCACTCGCCTTTCTGATGAAGACTGCCTGGCTCATCGTGCCAGCGAGCGCCCCTGCGCGCGCCCTCCGCACCCTGTCACCTTCACAAGGAAGCAACTATGCCGGGCCGCCGGATGATTACCATGCTCAGCATCGTACTGCTGGTCGTGCTGATGCTCGCCAGCTATAAAGCGTTCTGGGTTTACCAACAGCTGCAGCTGCTGCATGCGCCAAAGCCGCCCGTCAGCGTGGCGGTGGCAACCGCCCTCGAACAACCCTGGCAGCGCCAGTTGCCCGCCGCTGGCACCCTCAAGGCATTGCAGGGCATCAACCTGAGTATCGAGGTGCCCGGCGTCGTCACCCAGTTGCACTTCGACTCCGGGCAAGTGGTCAAGCAAGGGCAAACCCTGCTGCAACTTGAGAATCAGGCCGAGCAGGCCGCGCTGGACGTGGCCCTGGCGGACCGCAGCCTGGCCCGGCAGAACTTCCAGCGCGGCCGCGAGCTGGTGGCGATCAACGCCATCTCCCAAGAGGAGTTCGACCGACTGTCCGCCGAGTTCAACCGCAACAATGCCGTCGTTGCACAACGTCGCACGGCGCTGGACAAAAAACGCATCGTCGCCCCGTTCAACGGCACCCTTGGCATCCGCCAAGTCAACATCGGTGACTACCTGCAAAGCGCCACCGTGATCGCCAGCCTGCAGGACGCCCATAGCCTTTACGTCGATTTCCACATCCCCGAGCACGCCGTTCAACTGATCAAGATCGGCCAGTCCGTGCGCATTGAAGTCTCGGCACGCCCAGGACTTTCCAGTCTCGCCACCATTAGCGCCATCGACCCCATCGTCGACACCCACACGCGAAATGTGTTGGTACGCGCCACCCTGACTCATCCGCCCGCCGACCTGTTGCCGGGTATGTTCGCCCACTTGCAGGTGCTGCTGACGAACCCGGGTTTGCATATCGTGATCGAGGAGAGCGCAATCGCCTACAGCCCCTATGGCCAGTATGTGTACGTCGTAGCCCCGCGCAAAAACAGCGAAGGCCGTGACGAGCTGGATGCCGAGGGCAAGCCGCTGCTGATCGCCGAACAACGCCTGGTCGAAACGGGCGAGCGACGCGATGGCACCATCGTGATTGCCAAAGGGCTGGCCAAGGGCGAACAGGTCGTTACTGCCGGCCAGATCAAATTGCAAAACGGTACCCCAGTGCGCATCAGCATCCACCGGAACCAACCTGATGAGCGTCCACTGGCGGCCCAACGGGAGAACGAAAAATGACGTTCACCGACCTGTTTATCCGCCGCCCCGTACTGGCCCTGGTGGTCAGCCTGTTGATCGTGTTGCTGGGCTGGCAGGCCTTTGGGCAATTACCATTGCGCCAATTCCCGCAGATGGAAAGTGCGCTGGTCACGGTGACCACGGTCTCTCCAGGCGCCAGTGCCGAGACCGTGCAGAGCTACATCACACAACCTCTGCAGAAAAGCCTGGCAAGCGCGCAAGGCATCGACTACATGCGCTCCACCAGCCGGCAGAACGTGTCGATTATTTCCATCTACGGGCGGGTCGGGGCCGACAGCGACCGGTTGTTCACCGAGCTGTTGGCCAAGACCAATGAAGTAAGGAACCAACTGCCTCGGGACATAGAGGATCCGGTGCTGAACAAGGTCGCGGCGGATAACACCGCGCTGATGTACCTGGGTTTTTCCAGCGACACCATGAACAATGCGCAAATCACCGACGTCCTGCTGCGTGTGATCCAGCCTCGCCTGGTGACTCTGCCGGGCATGGCCGAGGCCCAGATCATCGGCAACCAAAGCTTTGCCATGCGTATCTGGCTTGATCCGCTGAAACTCGCAGGCTTTGGTTTGAGCGCCAGCGATGTGACCCAGGCCATCAAACGCTACAACGTACAGTCCATTGCCGGCGACGCCACAGGTGAATTAGTCGTTACCAGTGTCACGGCCAATACCGAACTGCAGTCGGCTGAAGGCTTCCGGGCCATCACTTTGAAAACCAACGGCGACAGCCAGGTCCGCCTCGGGGATGTGGCGCGGGTGGAGCTGGGTGCGCAGAACTACGACAGCTTCAGTTCATTCAATGGCCTGCCCGCGACCTACATCAGCATCAAGCCGACCCCCGACGCCAACCCGCTGGAGCTGGGCAAGCGCGTACGCGAACTGATGCCCCTGCTGCAGGCGCAGTTACCGCCTCATCTGCAAGCCGATATCGCCTACGACTCGACGTTGTATATCAACGCCTCTATCGACCATGTGCTGTCGAGCCTGCTGGAAGCCATCCTGATTGTGGTGTTGGTGGTGTTCCTGTTTCTGGGCTCTTTGCGCGCCGTGGTGATTCCCGTCATCACCATTCCCCTGTCGCTGGTCGGCACGCTGTTCTTCATGCAACTGATGGGCTACTCGATCAACGTCCTGACGCTGCTGGCCATGGTCCTGGCCATTGGCCTGGTGGTGGATGACGCCATTGTGATGATGGAGAACATTCATCGGCATATCGAACGAGGCAAGTCGCCCCTTGAGGCGGCGATCAAAGGCGCGCGGGAGGTGTGCGTGCCGGTGATTTCGATGACCATTACCCTGGCCGCGGTGTATGCGCCCATTGGTTTCCTGCAGGGGTTGACCGGGGCGCTGTTCAAGGAGTTTGCCCTGACCCTGGCCGGGGCCGTGGTGATTTCCGGTATCGTTGCGCTGACCCTGTCACCGATGATGTGCGCCCTGTTATTGCGCCCTGAAGAACAGCCACGGGGCCTGTCCCTGGTCCTGGACCGGCTGTTCAACCATCTGAAGCAGCGTTACCAGCGCCGCCTGCATCAGATCATGGAGGCGCAGTCGGTGGTCATCGTGTTCGCCCTGCTGATCCTCGGCCTGATTCCCGCCATGCTCACCTTCACCCTCTCCGAGCTGGCCCCCGATGAGGACCAGGGCCTGATCTTTATCCTCGCCAGCGCACCGCAGCCGAGCAACCTGGCCTACCTCAACCGTTACACCCAGGACTTCATCGCGCTGTTCAAGACCCTGCCCGAGTACCAGGCCTCGTTCCAGATCAATGGCCTCGATGGCGTGCATTCGGGGGTGGGCGGTTTCCAACTGCGCCCGTGGGATCAGCGCGAGCGCACGCAGATGGAGGTGCTGGCGCCGCTGCGCAAAAAGCTCGACAGCATCCCCGGCCTGCAAGTATTTGCCTTTAACCTGCCGTCCTTGCCGGGTACGGGCGAAGGCCTGCCTTTTGGTTTTGTCATCAGTTCCCAGCAGGACCACAAGTCGATGCTGGCGGTGGCCGAGCGCGTCAAACAGCGGGCCATCGACTCCGGGAAGTTTGCCTACGTGGATATCGACCTGGCCTTCGACCGGCCCGAAGTAGTGATCGACATTGACCGGGCCAAGGCCGCGCAAATGGGCGTGTCCATGCAGGACCTGAGCCTGACCCTGGCGACCCTGCTGGCTGAAACGGAAATCAACCGCTTCAGGATTGATGGCAATCTGTACAAGGTCATTGCCCAGGTCGAGCGCACCTACCGCGACAACCCGGACTGGCTGAGTCACTACAACGTCAAAAATGCCAAGGGCCAATTACTGCCCCTGTCGACGTTGATCACCGTCTCCAGCCAACAGGTACGCCCGCGACAGTTGAACCAGTTCCAGCAGCTCAATTCGGTGCTGGTCTCGGCTTACCCGATTGTCGGTATGAGCAACGCCCTGGAGACCGTACATGCCATCGCCCAGGAAGAGGCTCCGGCGGGCTACACCTTCGACTACAGCAACGCCACGCGCCAGTTTGTGCAGGAGGGCAATGCGCTGTGGGGTACGTTCGGCCTGGCGTTGGCGATCATCGGCCTGGTGCTGGCGGCCCAGTTTGAAAGCCTGCGTGACCCGCTGGTGATCCTGGTGACGGTGCCGCTGTCGATCTGCGGGGCATTGATTGCGCTGTTCCTCGGCTGGTCGACCCTGAACATTTACACACAAATCGGCCTGGTCACGCTGATCGGCCTGATCAGCAAGCACGGCATCCTGATCGTCGAGTTCGCCAACCAGTTGCGCAAGGAGCAGGGGCTGTCGGCGCGTGCCGCCATCGAAGAAGCCGCCGCGATCCGCTTGCGGCCGGTGCTGATGACCACCATCGCTACCGTGCTGGGGGTGATCCCGCTGGTGTTTTCCAGCGGTGCCGGCGCGGTCAGCCGGTTTGATATCGGCATGGTGATCGCCACCGGGATGTCGATCGGGACCTTGTTCACTTTGTTCGTCCTGCCGTCGGTGTATACGGCGCTGGCCAAGCGTGACATGCCCGCCCCCTGACCTCATATGGGAAAGGCCTGACACCCCTTTCCCTATTCCCCTGCGCCTCAAAACCATTGCGCTTGAGCCTGCCCGCGAGCGCTGAAATTTACCAGTTGGAATCCCCCCGAAACTCGGAGTAATGTGCCGAATCGTTCGTCTTCGTCTGCCTCAGTTTTTTCCAAGGAACCGGAATATGCTGCGTCGTCGCATGCTGATCATGTTGGCCGTTGTGCTGTTCATCGTCCTGCTGCTGGGGGGCTATAAAGCCTTTTCCATCTATCAGCAGATCCAGGTCTTTTCCGCGCCCAAACCGCCGATCAGCGTGGCGGTGGCCACCGCGGTCGAACAACCGTGGCAACAGCGCCTGCCGGCGGTGGGTACGCTCAAGGCCTTGCAGGGGGTGAACCTCGCCCTGGAGATTGCCGGCACGGTCAAGGACGTGCAGTTCGAGTCGGGGCAGAAGGTCAAGGCCGGGCAGCCGCTGGTGCGGCTCGACAGTGCGGTGGAAGACGCCCTGCTGCAAACCGCCCAGGCCGACCTGGGTCTGGCCCAGCTCGATTACGGGCGCGGCAGCCAACTGGTGGGCAGCCAGGCGATCTCCAAGGGCGAGTTCGACCGGCTCTCGGCGCAACTGCAAAAAAACAAGGCCACGGTCAACCAGCTCAAGGCGTCCCTGGCCAAGAAACACATCGTCGCGCCGTTCAGCGGCACTATCGGCATTCGTCAGGTCGATGTGGGCGACTATCTGGCCAGCGGCACGGTGGTTGCCACCTTGCAGGACCTGAGCAGCCTCTATGTGGATTTCTATGTGCCCGAGCAGTCGGTGCCCAAGCTGGCCGTGGGCCAGGGGGTGCTGGTGCAAGTCTCGGCCTACCCGAAACTGACCTTCCCCGGCACCCTCAGTGCGATCAACCCGAAAGTCGAGAGCAGCACCCGTAACGTGCTGGTTCGAGCGACCCTGGCCAACCCGGACAATAAACTGCTACCGGGCATGTTCAGCAGCCTGCAAGTGCTGCTGCCCGACCCGCAAGCGCAGGTGGTGATACCGGAAAGTGCCATTACCTACACCCTCTACGGCAACTCAGCCTACGTGGTAACACAGAAAAAGACCGAGGACGGCAGCCTCGAAAAAGATGCCAACGGTCAACCGATACTGATCGCCGAACGGCGCTTTATCGAAACCGGCGAACGGCGCGATGGCCTGGTGCTGATCACCAAAGGCCTGAGCAGTGGCGAGCAAGTGGTCAGCGCCGGGCAGATCAAGCTCGACACCGGTGCGCATATCGCCATCACTGCGGATAAAAACCTGCCGGCCGCCCCTGGCCAACCTCCGCGCAACGACGGTTCAAGGAACTGAGCCATGGCGTTTACCGACACGTTTATCCGCCGCCCGGTGCTGGCCATGGTGGTCAGCCTGCTGATCGTGCTCCTGGGTTTCCAGGCCTACAGCAAACTGCCACTGCGCCAATACCCATCCATGGAAAATGCCCTGATCACGGTGACTACCGCGTACCCCGGGGCCAATGCCGAGACGATCCAGGGCTATATCACCCAGCCGTTGCAGCAAAGCCTGGCAAGTGCCGAAGGCATCGACTACATGACCTCGGTCAGTCGCCAGAACTTCTCGGTGATTTCCATCTATGCGCGGATCGGCGCCAACAGCGACCGGCTGTTCACCGAGCTGCTGGCCAAGGCCAACGAGGTCAAGAACAAACTGCCCCAGGACGCCGAAGACCCGGTGTTGAGCAAGGAGGCCGCAGATGCCTCGGCGCTGATGTACATCAGCTTCTCCAGCCAGCAACTGAGCAACCCGCAGATCACCGACTACCTGTCGCGGGTGATCCAGCCCAAGCTGGCGACCCTGCCCGGCATGGCCGAAGCCGAGATCCTCGGCAACCAGGTATTTGCCATGCGCCTGTGGCTGGACCCGGTCAAGCTCGCGGGCTTTGGCCTGAGCGCCAGTGACGTCACCGATGCCGTGCGCCACTACAACTTCCTCTCCGCCGCCGGCGAAGTGAAGGGCGAGTATGTGGTCACCAGCATCAACGCCAACACCGATTTGAAGACCGCCGAGGCCTTCGCCGCCATCACCGTGAAGACCGATGGCGACAGCCGGGTGCTGCTGGGCGACGTGGCCCGGGTGGAAATGGGCGCGGAAAACTACAACGCCATCAGTTCCTTTGGCGGTACGCCTTCGGTGTACATCGGCATCAAGGCCACGCCCAGTGCCAACCCGCTGGATGTGATCAAAGAAGTACGCAAGCTGATGCCGGAGCTGGAATCCCAGTTGCCGCCCAATCTCAAAGCAGAAATCGCCTACGACGCCACGCTGTTTATCCAGGCGTCAATCAACGAAGTGGTCAAGACCCTGTTTGAAGCGGTACTGATCGTGATCGTCGTGGTGTTCCTGTTTCTCGGGGCGCTGCGCTCGGTGGTGATCCCGGTGGTGACCATCCCGCTGTCGATGATTGGCGTGCTGTTTTTCATGCAACTGATGGGCTACTCCATCAACCTGCTGACACTGCTGGCGATGGTGCTGGCCATCGGCCTGGTGGTGGATGATGCCATTGTGGTGGTGGAGAACATCCACCGCCATATTGAAGAAGGCAAGACGCCACTGGACGCTGCGCTGGAAGGCGCGCGGGAGATTGCCGTGCCGGTGGTGTCGATGACCATCACCCTGGCGGCGGTGTATGCACCCATCGGTTTCCTCGAGGGGCTGACCGGGGCGTTGTTCAAGGAGTTCGCCCTGACCCTGGCCGGTGCGGTGGTGATTTCCGGCATCGTCGCCCTGACCCTGTCACCGATGATGTGCGCCCTGCTGTTGCGCCACGACGAAAACCCCACGGGCCTGGCCCATCGCCTGGACCGCATCTTCGAAGGCCTCAAGCGCCGCTACCAGACAATGCTGCACGGCACATTGAACACCCGGCCGGTGGTGATCGTGTTTGCCCTGATCGTGCTGTGCCTGATCCCGGTATTCCTCAAATTCACCCAGTCGCAACTGGCCCCGGATGAAGACCAGGGCATCATCTTTATGATGGCCAGCGCACCGCAGCCGACCAACCTGGACTACCTGAACACCTACACCGACGAGTTCATCACGATCTTCAAGGACTTCCCGGAGTATTACTCCTCGTTCCAGATCAATGGGTTCAACGGGGTGCAATCGGGTATCGGCGGCTTCCTGCTCAAACCGTGGAACGAGCGCGACCGCACGCAGATGCAGATCCTGCCTGAGGTACAGAAACGCCTGGAGCAGATCCCCGGCTTGCAGGTATTCGGCTTCAACCTGCCATCACTGCCCGGTACCGGCGAAGGCCTGCCCTTCGGTTTTGTGATCAACACACCCAATGACTATGAGTCGTTGCTGCAAGTGGCCGACCGCGTGAAGAAACGGGCCATGGAGTCGGGCAAGTTCGCCTTTGTCGATATCGACCTGGCGTTCGACAAACCCGAGGTGGTGGTGGACATCGACCGCGCCAAGGCGGCGCAGATGGGGGTGTCGATGCAGGATCTGGGCAGCACACTGGCGACCTTGCTGGCGGAGGCGGAAATCAACCGGTTCACCATTGATGGGCGCAGCTACAAGGTCATCGCCCAGGTCGAGCGGGCCTACCGGGACAACCCCGAGTGGCTGAACAGTTACTACGTGAAAAACACCCAGGGCGAGCTGTTGCCGCTGTCGACCCTGATCAGCATCAGTGACCGCGCGCGCCCGCGCCAACTGAACCAGTTCCAGCAACTCAACTCGGCGCTGATATCGGGCTTCCCGATTGTCAGCATGGGCGAGGCCATCGACACCGTGCGCCAGATCGCCATCGAAGAAACCCCGGCCGGCTACGCCTTCGACTACAGCGGCGCCTCACGCCAGTTCATCCAGGAAGGCAGCGCGCTGTGGGTCACCTTTGGCCTGGCGTTGGCCATCATCTTCCTGGTGCTGGCGGCACAGTTCGAGAGCTTCCGTGACCCGCTGGTGATCCTGGTGACGGTGCCGCTGTCGATCTGCGGCGCGTTGATCCCCTTGTTCCTGGGTTGGTCGAGCATGAACATCTACACCCAGGTGGGGTTGGTGACGTTGATCGGGCTGATCAGCAAGCACGGGATCCTGATCGTCGAGTTTGCCAACCAGTTACGCAAGGACAAGGGCCTGACGCCCCGTGAAGCAGTGGAAGAAGCGGCGGCGATTCGCCTGCGCCCGGTGTTGATGACCACGGCAGCGATGGTGTTTGGCATGGTGCCGTTGATCTTTGCCACAGGGGCCGGGGCGGTCAGTCGGTTTGATATCGGGATGGTGATTGCTACGGGGATGTCTGTGGGTACGTTGTTTACGCTGTTTGTGTTGCCGTGTGTTTATACGTTGTTGGCTAAGCGTGAGGTCTTGGCTGCGGTAGATTGATTGAGTACCTATCCGTTTCTGCGGCCCCTGTGGGAGCTGTCTCGCCCTGCGAGGCTGCGATAGCGGTGTGTCAGACAACATAAAGGCTAGCAGTACCGGCGCCATCGCTGGCAAGCCAGCTCCCACACCCACCGGGGAACGCGGCTTCGCGCTCCGGTTCTACTGTGGCTCTGCTTTTGATCTTGATCTGAGGCGCCCCGCCAGGGCTGAGCGTATAGCCGCCATCCCAGACCAAGAACGCAGCAACACGCAAAAAACAAAAGGCCCCGCACTGCGGGGCCTTTTACAGGGGCGTCAATCTCTTCAACTCGCAGGCCTCATCCCTTGGGACATCCCAAACATAAACAGCAAAAGCTGATGATCAGGCTGCGTGCCCCCCGTGGTCTTGGCGATCCGCGGCACCGGGCATTGCCCGCCGTTGTGCGCCGCGCTGAGGACTTCTGTGCGGGGCTGCTCCCAGGCAGCCAGGGCCAGGGAGGCGATGCCCAAGGCCCCCAACAGAAACAAACCTCGTGCTATTTCTAGCTTCATTAGGTTAAACCCTTGATAGCGCTGCCAAACGCCGCTTCGTAAAAGTAGCTGAGTTTTTGCCAGTCGGCGGCATTCCACGACGAATGGCGCCGCAACTGCTGCATGTCATGGTCAGCGGCCCGGCGGGCGGTCAAGCGTTGGCGACTCTTCTCGAGATCCAGCAGCGCCACTTCGACCGTCGCGCCCTCTGCCGCCCCGCTGACCCGCACAAAAATATGCTTGCTGTACAGGCAGCCATGCTGCCAGCGCCCCTTGTGCATGCGCGCCAGGGTTTGCGCCAACTCAGCTAGCAGGCGCTCATGCACCAGTTCCCCACATTGCGCACGGCCATCGGCGGCGTACCAGCTGTCGATATCCACAAAGCCATCCAAAGCCGCCGTCACCAGCAAAGCCTTCCACTGTTGGTCCGGATCACGACGGGCGCCACAGAACACCAGTTCCGGAACCCCCACATCGAGCAAGCGCAGGCCCCTGAGCGCATCGCGCTCGCGCAACACCGTGGGCCGCCCAAAAGGATGCAGCCAACTGCGATAGGTGTGACCTGTCTGGCGCTTGCTGTAGAGCAAGCGCCCATTGGTGCCGATTACCCGCTGTACGCCGCTTTCGCCCCCTCGACGCCGATTGGGCTCCTCGACCCACTCGCCCTGCTGCCGCCAGAAGTAATCGAAGCGCTCTTCGGGAGCTACGTGACTGCCTGCTACGTACTCAACTGCCATCCTGCTACCTCTTGCGCAATACATACACCCGCCACATGGCGTACAGCGGTATGAAGTCCAAATACTCCTGGACACGAAAACCAGCTTGCTCAAACTCAGCCTCAACAGTAGCAGCCGGTAACACAAAACGATTTCGGTAACTCTCCTGCTCACTTTTGTTGCGGCGCTGCAATTCCAGGCGCTTGCGTTTCCAGGCCTTGAAGTTGCCATCCACCCACAACGAAATGATCACACTATCGCGGGTAACCCTTTGAAATTCCTTCAATAAAGCCAGTCGATGCGCCGGGTCGCCGATGTGGTGCAGCAGACGCATGCAGAAAATGCTGTCCACTGCGTTGTCTGGCAGGTCGATATCAAACGCTGATGTCTGCAAGGGCCGTACCCGCTTGAGCACATCCGCCGGTTGCGACGCAGTGGCGATGTTCAACATGGACTCGGAATTGTCCGCGCCGATGATCACTCGGTTGGGCTTTTCGGCCAGCAGAGGCCAGAAACGCCCCGCACCGCACGGCAAATCCAACACCAGGCCAGGCTCACCAGCCATCGCCAGCGCACCGCGGGCCAATTGCTCATCCCGTTTGTGCGACAGCCGCCGCGCCAACTTGCCCTGATGTTTAAGCAGATATTGTTGAGCGTGCCGGTCGTCGTACTTGGCGGAAAATTCAAGTTTGATAGGGGTAGCCATCAACGGATCTCCTAGACTGATGCCTGCAACCTTAAGCAGTCGCACGTCATCCGCAGGTCAACCCTTTGTGAAAAAAACGTCCCGTCCAACCCTAAAAAATTACAAGATTTTACAAGAAAAAAGCATGGCATGAAGCCATCTTCGCCGAACAGGCGGGAGTCTGCCCCAGGAACAGGGGCAGGAAAGGGGTCAGGATTTGACCTGATTCAATTCAACATGGAAGCGACAACCACTGGGTTCCATGGTACTGAGGCTGACCACCCAGCCCTGGCTCTCGCAGATGCGCTGGACCAGCGACAAACCCAGGCCCAGGCCGTCACCGCGCTTTTCGTTACCGCGTACAAACGGCTCGAACATAGCCTCGCGCTTGTCTTCGGGAATCCCCACCCCGCTGTCTTCCACCACAAAGCCGGTGGGCTCCAGGGTCAGGCGGATAAATCCGTGTTCGGTGTAGTGCAGGGCATTGCGCAGCAGGTTGCCCATGACCGCGTGCAGGAAGGTGGCGTTGTAGCGGGTGTCGAGTGGGTTGCCCGGCAGGTAGAACAACTCGATGCCCTTGCGCTCGATAGGTTCGCGCCAGATCCCCAGCAAGCCCTCCGCGACCTCGGAGAGGCTGACCTGGGGCGACATTGTGGTGTCGTCATGCTGGGCACGGGCCAGCATCAGGAAGGTCTGTACCAGCTCGCGCATTTCCTCGCAGGCCCGGGCGATACGCTCGACCTGTTTACGCCCCCGTGAATCAATCGCCGGGTTTTCCAGCAGCAGTTCGCAGGAACTGGCCAGCACCATCAAGGGGGTGCGCAGTTCATGGCTGACATCACTGGTGAACAAGCGCTCACGGGTCAGGGCCTGGCGCAGACGGCCAAGGGTGGCGTCGAAGGCCACTGCCAGCTCGCCCACTTCGTCGGCCGCATAGTCCGGCGCCAGCGGCGGGGCCAGCCCCAGTAATTGGTCACGATGCCGCACCTGGCGCGCCAGGCGCACCACCGGGGCCATCACCTTACGGGCGAGGACCCAGCCGAGGAATACCGCCAGCGACAGGCTGAGTACAAACCCTACCAGCACCACCGCAAACAACACGCGCTCGCGCTCTTCGAAATCGCTCTGGTCTTGCAGCAGGACATATCGACGGCCGTCGACGATCTCGACCATGGCATGGTAGGAAAGCGCATCGCGAAATACCTCGTGAAAGCCAGCGTCCAGATGCCGCAAGTCCTTGGGCAGTTGGAAATCCCCACGCCCGCCGCTGAAATAAAACAGCTGGTCCGGCTCGGGACGGTGGCGCCAGTCTTCAACACTGTCCATCAACAGCAGACGCTGCAGGTCGCCGCCCAGCCCCGCCGAAATCAGTTTTTCTTCCACGAGGTGCACCGTGGCGACGATGCCCATGGCGAAGGCCCCCGCCACCAGCGCGCTCATCAGCGCAAAGGCGATGATGATCCGCTGGGCAAGGCTTTGCTTAAACTCCATCACGACCCTCGGCCAAGCGATAACCCACGCCATGCACGGTTTGCAGCAAGGGTTTGGCAAATGGCTTGTCGATCACTTGGCGCAGTTGGTGGACATGGCTGCGCAGGCTGTCGCTATCCGGGCAGTCATCGCCCCACAGGGCCTCTTCAAGCACTTCGCGGCGCAGGACATGCGGGCTTTTCTGCATCAACACCGCGAGCAGTTTCAGGCCGACAGGGTTGAGCTTGAGCAGGCGCCCTTCGCGGGTCACTTCCAGGGTGTCGAGGTCGTAGGACAGATCGCCGACTTGCAGCTCGCGCCGGCCGCCACCCTGGGCGCGACGCAGCACGGCTTCGATACGTGCGGCCAGTTCCGACAGGGCAAACGGCTTGAGCAGATAGTCATCGGCCCCCGACTTGAAGCCTTGCAGGCGATCGTCCAATTGGTCGCGGGCGGTGAGCATGATCACCGGTGTGTCGCGGCGCGCGTCTTCACGCAGGCGTTTGCACAGGGTGTAGCCATCAATCCCAGGCAGCATGATATCGAGCACGATCAGGTCGTAATGCTCGGTGGCCGCCAGGTGCAGGCCAGACAAACCGTCCTGCGCACAGTCCACGGTATAGCCCTTGAGTCCGAGGTAATCCGCCAGGTTGGCCAGAATATCGCGGTTGTCTTCAACCAATAAAATTCGCATGGGCAGTGTCTCCGTACGCGGTAACAGCCGTGTTGGCTCGCGCAGCTTAAGGCCAAGTATGGCTTACCGCTAGGCCTGAACGGTCAACCGATTACTGTTTTCAATGTCTAGTCCTGAAATAGGTTTACACCTATTTCAGTCTCAAAACGCCCGATGCACTGCATCGGGCGTTTTGTATTTCAGGGACAGGTGTGGCCGTTCCCCGTTGTAGATCAGCACCGACTCATCCACCATTTTCACTGCGTCCGCCAGATTTTTAGGGCGATACAGCAGGAACTCGGTCTTCAAAATGCCGTTTATCCTCTCTGCCAGAGCATTCTGGTAGCAGTCATAGCCGTCGGTCATTGAGCATCTGACGCCATGACTAGCGTGCAAGCGTTGATAAAGCTCAGAGCAGTATTGGGCTCCGCGGTCTGAGTGATGGATCAGTGGCAGCGTGCTTCGGCGTTCGCCAACGGCCTTTTCCATCGCTTTGATCACCGACTCGGTATGCAAGCTCTCATGCACATGATGGCCTACGATCTTGCGTGAGTAGGCGTCTGTCACCAGGCTCACATAAGCCACGCTTTCCTGTGTCGGCAGGTAGGTTATGTCTGCAACCCAGACCTGTTCTGGCCTATTGGCCACGACCTGCTCCTGACCTGCTTTGAGCAGGTTGGGATGGCGGCGAAAGCGGTGATGACTGTCCGTCGTTTTGTGGTAAGCCCGTTTGCGCACAACCAGTTTTCGAGCATTGCGCAGGATGCTAAACAGGCGGTCTCTGCCGACCCGCACTGATGCGCCAACTTCGACGCTCATCAGGTAATGCAGCTTGCGCGTGCCTATCCGAGGCTGACGGCGGCGCTTTTCAAGAACAAAGTCCATGACTTCTTGATCTTGACGAGCTCTCTCGTCGAAAGCCCGATTGCGTTGGTAATACGCTTGGCGCGAAATGCCCATGAACAGGCAAGCCCTGGTGATGCTCAGGCCTTGGATTTGCCCTTGCGAGAGGACTTGCCGGGTCGCTTTTTTACGACGGAAACACCGTAGTCATTCTTCAGAACATTCACGACGGCTTCGAAGAATTGCGCTTTCTGATTGCTTAGCGCCAGCTGTTCTTCGAGTTCTTTGATCCGCTGCTCGGGGGTCAGCGGGAGGGTTGGCTCGGTCATGGACCTGCTCCTCGGCTCTCGAATTGAGGCGCCTTGGCTCCAGTCCTGCCGGCCGTACTTGCGTAACCAGACCAGTACCGTGGACCGGCCCTGGATGCCATAGCGCCGTTGAGCCTCTTTATAACTCAACTCGCCCTTTTCGACCTGGTCTACGACCGATAATTTAAAGGCTAACGTGTAGTCACGCTGGCTCCGCCTTTTGCCCGATTCCATTGACTCCTCCTGAAGATAGGTCAGAAGGTGTAAACCTTATTCAGGACGGGACACAATCGATAAAAAAGCCCCGCCTGATCACTCAGGCGGGGCTTTTATGCATCGGGGGTAAGGCTGGCTTACATCATGCCGCCCATGCCACCCATGCCGCCCATGTCTGGCATACCGCCGCCAGCCGAGCCTTCTGCTTTCGGCTTGTCAGCGATTGCAGCTTCGGTGGTCAGGATCAGGCCACCGATGGAGGCTGCAGCCTGCAGCGCGGAACGAGTCACCTTGGTAGGGTCCAGGATGCCCATTTCGATCATGTCGCCGTAGACGCCAGTCGCAGCGTTGTAACCGTAGTTACCTTTGCCGTTCTTGACTTCGTTGACTACAACGCTTGGCTCGTCGCCGGAGTTGGCAGCGATCTGGCGCAGCGGTGCTTCAACAGCACGACGCAGCACAGCGATACCGACGTTCTGGTCAGCGTTGTCGCCGGTCAGGTTGGTCAGGGCTTCCAGAGCACGGATCAGTGCAACGCCACCGCCAGGTACCACGCCTTCTTCAACGGCCGCACGGGTTGCGTGCAGGGCGTCTTCAACGCGGGCTTTCTTCTCTTTCATTTCAACTTCGGAACCAGCGCCAACCTTGATCACTGCAACGCCGCCAGACAGCTTGGCCAGGCGCTCTTGCAGTTTTTCACGGTCGTAGTCCGAGGAAGTCTCGGCAACCTGGGCACGGATCTGGGTGATGCGCGCCTGGATGTCCTGCTCAACGCCAGCACCGTCAACGATGATGGTGTTTTCTTTGGAGATGGTCACGCGCTTGGCGCTACCCAGGTTTTCCAGGGTGGCGCTTTCCAGGCTCAGGCCGATCTCTTCGGAGATTACGGTACCGCCGGTCAGGACGGCGATGTCCTGCAGCATGGCCTTGCGACGATCGCCGAAGCCTGGAGCCTTGACGGCTGCGACTTTAACGATACCGCGCATGTTGTTCACAACCAGAGTCGCCAGGGCTTCGCCTTCAACGTCTTCGGAAACGATCAGCAGTGGACGGCCGGCTTTGGCAACGGCTTCCAGTACTGGCAGCATTTCGCGGATGTTCGAGATCTTTTTGTCGACCAGCAGGATCAGCGGGCTGTCCAGCTCGGCAACCATGGTCTCTGGCTTGTTGACGAAGTACGGGGACAGGTAGCCACGGTCGAACTGCATGCCTTCTACAACCGACAGTTCGTTTTCCAGGCCAGTGCCTTCTTCAACGGTGATCACGCCTTCTTTACCGACTTTTTCCATGGCTTCGGCAATGATGTCGCCGATGGAGCTGTCGGAGTTGGCAGAGATGGTACCTACCTGAGCGATAGCCTTGGTGTCAGCGCATGGCTTGGACAGGTTTTTCAGCTCAGCAACGATGGCGATGGTCGCCTTGTCGATGCCGCGCTTGAGGTCCATCGGGTTCATGCCGGCAGCGACGGCTTTGTAGCCTTCGTTGACGATGGCCTGAGCCAGAACGGTGGCGGTGGTGGTGCCGTCGCCGGCGTCATCGTTGGCACGGGAGGCAACGTCTTTGACCAGCTGCGCGCCCATGTTTTCGAAACGGTCTTCCAGTTCGATTTCTTTGGCGACCGAAACGCCGTCCTTGGTGATGGTCGGAGCGCCGAAGCTCTTCTCGATGATCACGTTACGGCCTTTCGGGCCCAGGGTCGCTTTTACTGCGTCAGCCAGGATGTTGACACCGGTGAGCATTTTCTTACGGGCGGAATCGCCGAATTTAACTTCTTTAGCAGCCATGATCGATATTCCTTAAATACTTTGTAGTAACGGGAAAATGAGCGGGGAATCAGCCTTCCAGTACAGCGAGAATCTCGTTCTCAGCCATAACCAGCAGGTCTTCGCCGTCGACTTTCACAGTGTTGCTGCCGGAGTAAGGACCGAATACAACCTTGTCACCGACTTTAACGGCCAGCGCACGCACTTCACCGTTTTCCAGAGTCTTGCCTGGGCCTGCAGCGACGATCACACCGTGGTTGGCTTTTTCAGCAGCCGAACCTGGCAGAACGATACCGCCAGCGGTTTTCTTTTCTTCTTCGCTGCGACGGATAACGACGCGGTCGTGCAGAGGACGAAGCTTGCTCATTGTCGATCTCTCCTAATTGTAAGTTTCATCGGCCGGTATCAGTACCGGCGGGTGGTATTCCGGCGGTGCCGGTCGCGGTTCGCCAAGCGAAACGCGGAAGTCTGTCTGGTGTCGCCACCAGAAACCTTGCGGTGACCGTTACATAAGGGCGTATATGCTTATTACAAGGGCCGCAGATGAAAATTTTTGTGTCAGCAGGGCACCCGAAGGTGCCCTGCCAGGGATGGCGTTACTTGGAGTCGCGGTGCTCGAACTCACCTTCGATCACATCACCTTCACGCCCCAACGGCTGGCGAGGTGCCGGGCCACCACGAGGCTGCAGGTCATCGGCAAACGCACGCTGGCGGATCGCCGCTTCTTCGGCACGCTGGCGCAGCTTGCCTGCCAGCAAGCGCCGGGTGAATGGCAGCAGCAGGATCAAACCCAGCACATCGCTGACAAAACCCGGCACGATCAACAGGCCACCGGCCAAAGCCATCATCAAGCCTTCAAGCATGGTCTGGGCCGGCAACTCGCCGCGATTCAGGCTTTCACGGGCACGCAGTGCTGTGGCCAGGCCGGCGATACGCAGCACGAACACGCCGAGCATCGAGCCGAGAATAATCAGCAGCAGCGCCGGGAAAAACCCTATAGCACCGCTGACCTTGACGAATACGAACAGCTCCAGCACCGGAAACAGCAGAAAGAGCAATAAAAAAGGGCGCATCAAATGGTTCCTCAACGCAAGAATGCCTTGCTACTAGACCCTAGATGACGTCGCCCTTTCGTGAATTCAAGCTTGCGAGGTGGCTTTTTTCGGCCAAGCCTCGGCGTGAGCCAGGAAAACCAAGGCCTCGCGCACTTGTGTCGGCGTGTTGCAAGTATCCGCAAAGGGCAACCAGTGCAGGCCCTGACCGATGCGCAGGTGCATGCCTTCGCTGTCGATACCGGCCAGTTGCGCCGGCTCGGACGTCGGCAGGCCGGCCAGTTCGACATAGTGGGCGATGGCCTTGGTGTGATCGCTGTTCATGTGCTCGATCATGCTCAACTCGGCCTTGCCGGCGAACGGGTTGGCCAGGGTCAACTGATCGACCCAGTGGATCGCCCCAAAACCGCCGATGTAGCGATGCCGCACCGGCTTGAGCACCCAGAAATCGAAGTCATGGGCCTTGTGGTAGTTGGCCGAGTCCGGGAAATACCGGTAGTAGCGTTCGGCGGCGGCGGCAATGGCCGCCTCGTCCTCGAGCTTTTCGGCTTCGGCGAGATAGGTCAGGCGCCCGACAGCTTGCACATCATCAGCCTCGCGCTCGCCCACCAACAGCGAGCACTTGGGGTCTTTTTGCAGGTTGTGGGTGTGCTGGGCAATACGGCTGATCAGGATCAGCGGCCGGCCTTCGGCATCCAGGCAATAAGGCACCACCGAACCAAAGGGGAAGCCGGGCATGGCCTTGGAGTGGGTGGCCAGCGCCCCACGGTATTCCTTGAGCAGTAGTTCTCGTGCATTCTTGGCAACGTGGACGCTCAACTTATGACTCCTTCGATAAATTCCGTCAGAAAACGGACTGGGGCAACCGCTCAAATCTGCTCATAGGACATGCGAATGCATCTCAACGACAAAGTAATCATTATCACCGGCGGTTGCCAGGGCCTGGGCCGCTCCATGGCCGAGTATTTTGCAAGCAAAGGTGCCCATCTGGCACTGGTGGACCTCAATCAGGAAAAGCTCGATGCGGCCGTGGCTGCCTGCCAGTCCCATGGTGTCACCGCGCGCAGCTATCTGTGCAATGTGGCAGATGAAGACCAGGTGACTCATACCGTAGCGCAGATCGCCGAGGATTTCGGCGCGATCCACGGTTTGATCAACAACGCCGGGATCCTGCGTGATGGCCTGCTGCTCAAGGTCAAGGACGGCGAGATGACCAAGATGAGCCTGGCCCAGTGGCAGGCGGTGATCGACGTCAACCTGACCGGCGTGTTCCTCTGCACCCGCGAAGTGGCAGCAAAAATGGTGGAGCTGAACAACCAGGGCGCCATTATCAACATCTCGTCGATCTCCCGCGCGGGTAACGTGGGCCAGACCAACTATTCGGCGGCCAAGGCCGGCGTGGCCGCGGCGACGGTGACCTGGGCCAAGGAACTGGCGCGCTATGGCATTCGCGTGGCGGGTATTGCGCCGGGCTTTATCGAGACCGAGATGACACTGGGCATGAAGCCTGAAGCGCTGGAAAAGATGACTTCGGGGATCCCGCTCAAGCGCATGGGCCGCCCGGAAGAAATCGCCCATTCGGCGGCGTACATCTTCGAGAACGACTATTACACCGGGCGCATCCTGGAGTTGGATGGTGGGCTGCGGTTGTAACTGACACCGCGAAATCCCATGTAGGGCGGCTTGTGGGGGAGCTGGCTTGCCTGCGATAGCATCGCCTCGGTAATACTGAGAAACCGCGGTGGCGCTATCGCAGGCAAGCCAGCGCCTACATTCCAGTTACCAGGTCACGCCAAACCCTGCGGTGTAACGGGTCTTGCTCAGGTCGCTGTCCGAGCCGCCACTGATGATGTCGCGCTCGGCCTTGAGATTGAGCGAGGCCCATTCGGTGACTTTGTAGCGCAGGCCCATTTCGGCATCGAGGGCGTAGTCGGCCGGACCGGCCAGGGGTTTGCCCACTTCGCCGTTGGTGAAGAACTCCACGGTCTTGCCGATCAGGTAGCGGTTGTAGTCCCACTTCATGGCCAGGGAATAGAAGTTGTCCTTGCCGCCGTCCTGGTATTCATAGTCAGTGCGGTTGAGCAGCGAGCCCAGGGAGAACGCTCCCAGCTCATCGTCCCAGAACTGATAACCCGGACCGGTACCGACCGTGCGCTGGCGACGCAGGTCTTCAACCCTGTCGTGCTTGTACGTCAGGCGCCCCTGCCAGAACCACTGGTCGGTAATAAAGCGGTCCAGCGCGTACTCGGCGCTCCAGTTGTCGGTGGTGACCACATCGTTCTGGAATTCGCGGTTGTATTCGCCCTCGGCAATATGCCGCCACTTGCCGTGACGGGCGGTGGTCTTGAAGTCGATGTCGTAGTCGTCGGTGTCTTTTTCCGCACGCTTGTAGTCCAGCGCCACGTCGACATTACCCTTCCACACCAGATCCTCGATCACCGGTTTTGGCTTGATGATCTGCTGGATGCTGGCC
The DNA here is from genome assembly GCF_030687335.1 of Pseudomonas sp. FP818. NCBI lineage: Bacteria > Pseudomonadati > Pseudomonadota > Gammaproteobacteria > Pseudomonadales > Pseudomonadaceae > Pseudomonas > Pseudomonas sp. FP818. The sequence continues at coordinate 4,578,635 of NZ_CP117427.1, forward strand.
AACTCCACCGTCTTGGGAGACTCGCCGTTGGCCAGGATCACCTTGCCGTCCTCGGCCGGGTGCAGGGACTTGGCCTTCTCGCCGGTGTAGGCGTCTTGCTTGACCAGCAGCTCCTGGTCGCTTTCCAGGGTTTTCACCTGTTTCCAGTCCACCGGGATCGCCCCGGCGTATTCAGTCTGGATCAACAGCTTGCCGCCGTCGAAAACCTTGATCTTGCCGGTCAGGCGATCACCGTTTTTCAACCAGATGGTATCGGCCAGCACAGGGGTAGAGGCAGTAAAAACAGCGAGGCACAGCAGGGTTCTGGACAACATAAGCGGTTACGGGGCTCAAGTTTGGCGAAAAAAGGGGCATTATCGGCGTAGCTGACGTCTTAGCAAGGACTGACTCAAGGTTTTCTATTGAGTTCAATTCTCAACGCCATCTTTACAGACGTTTCTTACATAGAAACGACTGATTTCAACCGAGCCAGCCAGAACTGTGAACGAGCCCGCCGAAACGCCGCAAACCCCGTCCGAAATGCGCCGTACTGCGCTGTACCTTACCTTGGCCCAAGTGCCCGAAGGCTGCGTGGTGAGTTATGGCGAACTGGCGCACCTGGCTGGACTGGGGCGTGCCGCACGCTTCGTGGGCCGCACCCTGAGCCAGCTCCCAGAGGGTTCGAAATTGCCCTGGCACCGGGTGGTCGCCGCCGGCGGTCGGATAAGTCTGCCGGCGGGCAGCGCTTCAGGTGATGAACAACGTGCGCGTTTGCGCAGCGAAGGTGTCAGTATCCTGAACAATCGCGTTGATATTCAGCGCCATGGCTGGCGCCCGGTAGAGCACAGCGGTTAGAGTGCGCGCTTTGTTTCCGTAAATCTGAGGCAGACTCCAGCCCATGCCCCGTAAAACCTGGCGCGCCGCGCTCGCTGCCTATGCCAGCCCCTCGACGTTAGTGCTGTTATTGCTCGGCTTTGCCGCCGGTCTGCCTTACATGTTGGTGTTCTCGACGCTCTCAGTCTGGTTGCGCGAAGCCGGTGTGGCACGCGAGACCATTGGCTATGCGAGCCTGATCGGCCTGGCATATGCGTTCAAGTGGGTCTGGTCACCCCTGCTGGACCAATGGCGCCTGCCGCTATTGGGCAAGTTGGGCCGTCGTCGTTCCTGGTTGGTGCTGTCCCAATCCCTGGTAATTCTCGGCTTGATCGGCATGGGCTTCTGCGACCCGCAGAAACACCTGTCCTGGCTGATCGCCATTGCCGTTATCGTCGCATTCGCCTCCGCAACCCAAGACATCGCAGTTGACGCCTATCGCCTGGAAATCGCCGATGACAGCCGCCAGGCCGCGCTGGCCGCCAGCTATATGTCCGGCTACCGCATCGCCGCCCTGCTGGCCACGGCGGGCGCGCTGTTCTTTGCCGAAGGCTTTGGTTCCACCGGCTTCAACTATAAGCATTCGGCGTGGACCGGCACCTACGTGCTGTTCGGCGTGTTGATGATCCCTGCCCTGCTCACCAGCTTTTTCATGCGTGAACCCGACGTGCCCCTGCGCACCCAGTTGCAGGCCGGGCGCTACACGTTTGCCCACCAACTGATGTCGGTGTTTGTGCTGATCGTCCTGCTGGTGTCGGTCCCGGCGATGTTCACCCAGTTGTACAACACCGATTTCGCCAGCGTACTGTTCGAAGGCGTAAGCCTGCTCGACCTGCTGCTGGAAGACCGCGCCTTCCTGCGCGCCATCCTCTATATCACCCTCACCGCCCTGTGCCTCTCGGCCATGGGCCGTCGAGGCCTGGCGCCGGTGCTGACGCCGGTCAACGACTTTATCCTGCGCTACCGCTGGCAGGCCCTGTTGCTGCTGGGGCTGATCGCCACCTACCGCATGTCGGACACGGTGATGGGCGTGATGGCCAACGTGTTCTATATCGACCAGGGGTTCACCAAGGACCAGATCGCCAGTGTCAGCAAGATCTTCGGCCTGATCATGACCCTGGTCGGCGCCGGCATGGGTGGCCTGTTGATCGTGCGATTCGGCATCCTGCCGATCCTGTTTATCGGTGGTATCACCTCGGCCGGCACCAACTTGCTGTTCCTGATGCTCGCCGACATGGGCGCCGACCTGCAGATGCTGATCTTCACCATTTCCCTGGACAACTTCAGCTCGGGCCTGGCGACCTCGGCGTTCGTCGCCTACCTGTCGAGCCTGACCAACCTGAAGTTCTCCGCCACCCAATACGCCCTGCTCAGCTCGATCATGTTGCTGTTGCCACGACTGATCGGTGGTTACTCGGGGGTCATGGTGGAAAAGTTCGGCTATCACAACTTCTTCCTGATCACCGCGATGCTCGGTGTGCCGACACTGCTGCTGATTGCCTTGCACTGGTACCAGGAAAGCCGGCGGATCCGTTTGAACCCGCCCGAAGAAGGCTGATACCTGTGGGGGTTGGCCCGCTCCCACGTGAAGCCAGCGCCCCACAGAAATCCAGTCACCACCTGATGCCTGTACTCTGGCGGCGACCGCCCGTACAATCCCAGGTCACTTCAAGTCCAAGCAACCGACAACGGCCTACCATGCGCACCAGTCAATATTTGCTCGCCACACAGAAAGAAACGCCTTCCGACGCGGTCGTGATCAGCCACCAGCTGATGCTGCGCGCCGGTATGATCCGCAAACTGGCCTCTGGCCTGTACACCTGGCTGCCCATGGGCTTGAAGGTGATGCGCAAGGTCGAAGCGATCGTTCGCGAAGAAATGAACGCCGCCGGCTCTCTGGAAGTATTGATGCCGAGCACTCAGCCGGCTGAACTGTGGCAGGAATCCGGGCGCTGGGAAGAGTACGGCCCTGAGTTGCTGCGCTTCAAGGATCGTCATGGTCGCGACTTCTGCGCAGGCCCGACCCATGAAGAAGTGATCACCGACCTGATGCGCAACGAGTTGAGCAGCTACAAACAGCTGCCCCTCAACCTGTATCAGATCCAGACCAAGTTCCGTGACGAAATCCGCCCACGCTTCGGCTTGATGCGTGGCCGCGAGTTCATCATGAAGGACGCCTATTCGTTCCACGCCGATCAGCCTTCGCTGCAGGTCACCTATGACCGCATGCACCAGGCCTATTGCAACGTGTTCACCCGCCTGGGCCTGAAATTCCGCCCGGTCGAAGCGGACAACGGTTCCATCGGCGGCGCGGGTTCCCATGAGTTCCACGTGCTGGCAGAGTCCGGCGAAGACGATATCGTCTTCAGCGACGGCTCCGACTACGCGGCCAACATCGAGAAAGCCGAAGCGGTGCCACGGGAAACTTCCCGTCCTGCGCCGGCTGAAGAACTGCGCCTGGTCGATACCCCAGACACCAAGACCATCGCGGCCTTGGTCGAAAAATTCAATCTACCGATTGAAAAGACCATCAAGACCCTGATCGTGCATGCCGAGGAAGAAGGCAAGTTGATCGCCCTGGTGATCCGTGGCGACCACGAACTCAACGAAATCAAGGCTGCCCAGCAACCTGGCGTCGCCAGCCCGCTGGTCATGGCCTCGGACGCCGAACTGCGTGACGCCATTGGCGCCGGCGCCGGCTCCCTGGGCCCGCTGAACCTGCCATTGCCGATCATCATCGACCGCTCGGTCGAGCTGATGAGCGACTTCGGTATCGGTGCCAACATCGACGACAAGCACTACTTCGGCGTCAACTGGGAGCGTGACCTGCCGGTTCCAACCGTGGCCGACCTGCGCAACGTGGTGGCCGGTGATCCAAGCCCGGACGGCAAGGGCACCCTGGAAATCAAGCGCGGCATCGAAGTGGGGCACATCTTCCAGCTGGGCAACAAGTACAGCAAGGCGATGAAGTGCGAAGTGCTGGGCGAAAACGGCAAGCCGGTGACCCTGGAAATGGGCTGCTATGGCATTGGCGTTTCCCGCGTGGTGGCCGCTGCCATCGAGCAGAACCACGACGACAAAGGCATTATCTGGAGCGACACCCTGGCGCCGTTCCAGATCGCCCTGGTACCGCTGCGCTACGAAACCGAGCAGGTTCGCGAAGCCACCGACAAACTGTATGCCGAACTGACGTCCGCCGGTTTCGAAGTGCTGCTGGATGATCGCGACAAGAAAACCAGCCCGGGCATCAAGTTTGCCGACATGGAACTGATTGGCATCCCTCACCGGATCGTGGTCAGTGACCGCGGCCTGGCCGATGGCAATCTGGAATACAAGAGCCGGACCGAAGCCGAAGCCCAACCGTTGCCGGTGGCTGACGTGCTGCCCTTCCTTCAGGCGCGTATTCGTCGCTGAAAACCAGATCAAGAGAAGTCATGTTCAAGCGAAACACCAAAGCCCTGGGGGGCGCCGCCTTGTGCGGCGCCCTGCTGGTCAGCGGCTGCGCCAATCAAATGTCGCAGCGTAGCGAGCACGAGGAACGGATCGAGCGCAAGTTGCTCGACCACAGCCTGCAGATTGATGTCGGCGAACCCAAAGTACTTGAGCTGCCGCAACGCCGCGTGCGTATTCATGAACAGCGGACTTTCGAAGTCACTGAGTTTGAAGTCACGCGCCACTATGATCGCTACACGCCCTACCAGCCCTGGCGCGAACTCTATGAGATCCCGCTGGGTGCCGTGGCAGTAGTCGCGGGCGCCGGGGCCAACGTGGCGAACATCTTTGCCCTGGGCAACCTGCCCGACAGCATGACCCATGACTGGATCAGTTACGGCGTGGCCGGGCTCAACCCGTTCATGAACGTGCAGTCACACGGCCGGGCGCAGCAGAACCTGGCAGGCATCGACGAAATCCAGCGTGACCGCCGCCTGGAGTACACCAGCCTGCCGTGGAGCGAGCGACCGGTGCAGGTCAAGGCCGGCAAGCAGACCCACGAGATGACCACCGACCGCAATGGCGTCCTGCGCCTGAACCTGCTGGACAGCCCGTTTGCCGAGCAGGACCTGAGCCAGGTCCGCACCTTGCGGATCAGCATTGAAGATGCCCAGGACGACGTGCACTCGGACTCATCCCTGGCCATCAGCACCACTTTGCGCGGCAAGCTGCTGGAAGCCCATACCTTGATCTACGACGACCTGGAGGATGACGAAGTCAGCCAATGGGTGCATCGGGTCAAGCGCTTGTCGGAACTGGGCCTGGAAGAAGAAGCCAGCGAACTGGAACAGAGCCTGATTGAACTGACGCGCAATGATCCGGAGTTGCAGCAGGAGTTTCTCAAGGCACTGACCCAGGATGGCGGCCGGCTGGTGGCTGATCCGGGAACCCGCTGAGGCAACACTCAATGTAGAAGCGGGCTTGCCCGCGATAGCGGAGTGTCAGGTTAGATATATTCGACTGACCCACTGCCATCGCGGGCAAGCCCGCTCCCACATAAGGCCCACCTCCAGCCGTCTACCAGGACAGTTCCAGCTGTTCATTGCCCATGCTCAAATCGAGCAAGCGCACACCAATCCCCAGCAATCGCACCGGCTTACCCCCACGATTGAACGCCTGGGTCAGCAACTGCCGGTAACTCTCCAGGTCTCGCCCTGCCCCCGCCTGTTCCAGGGTGGTCTGGGTAAAATCATGGAACTTCACTTTGACGAAGGGTTTACCCGGCCGATAACTGCTGTCGATACGCTGCATGCGCCCGGCCAGGGTCTCCATCAGCTCAGGGAGTTTTTCCAGGCAACTGGGCAGGTCCGGTAGATCGACATCGTAGGTATTCTCTACGCTGATGGATTGCCGGCGGCTGTCGTTATGCACCGCACGATCATCAATCCCACGCGCCAGACTCCATAACCGCTCACCGAAACTGCCGAATTCCCGCACCAGCGCCAACTTGTTCCACTCGCGCAGTTGCAGGCAGTCCTCTATTCCCAGCCGCGCCAGTTTTTCAGCAGTGACCTTGCCGACGCCATGCAACTTGCTCACGGGCAGCGCCGAAACAAAGTCCTCCACCTGATCCGGGGTGATCACAAACAGTCCATTGGGCTTTTTCCAGTCGCTGGCGATCTTGGCCAGGAACTTGTTCGGCGCCACCCCCGCAGAAACCGTGATATGCAACTGATTGGAGACCCGCCGACGGATATCCTGGGCAATACGCGTGGCGCTGCCGCCGAAATGCGCGCAATCGGAAACATCCAGATAGGCTTCGTCCAGCGACAACGGTTCGATCAGATCGGTGTATTCACGGAAAATCGTGTGGATTTCTTTCGATGCTTCTTTATAGGCATCCATACGCGGCTTGACGATGGTCAGGTCGGGGCACAGTTTCAACGCATGGCGCGAGGACATGGCCGACCGCACGCCGTAGGCCCGCGCCTCGTAATTGCAGGTGGCGATCACCCCGCGCCGGTCCGCCGAGCCACCTACCGCCAGGGGCTTTTGCGCCAGGCTCGGGTTATCCCGCATTTCGATGGCAGCGTAGAAGCAGTCACAGTCGACGTGGATGATTTTGCGCTGCGTCATATAAAGAGAGGCGTGATCAGGACATAAAGTGGACGGATCGCCAGTATCGCATTCACACCTGTATATAGCACCAGTACTTTGAATCATCTGACAAAGCGGTAGGAAAAAGCCCGGATGAATTTATTTTCTCAATCGAAGAACACGCCCCAATAGAGCTGGAAGCCACGGCCTGACTGGCCGCAAACCCTTCCAGCAGTTGATTTGGAGAGCTAAGCGATTGAAGCACAAGCGCTTTTCTTTGAATCCGTGGTTGACACAGTGTCATTCCTCTGTAGAATGCCGACACACAGACGCGGGATGGAGCAGTCTGGTAGCTCGTCGGGCTCATAACCCGAAGGTCGTCGGTTCAAATCCGGCTCCCGCAACCAAACATCAAGAAAGGCTACTCGAAAGAGTGGCCTTTTTTGTGCGCGCAGGTTTTTGCCCTGCCGCCGGATGCAATATGCCGACGCAGTGAAAAGTCGTGTTCAATCGAGCACTTAGGCTAATTTGCAGTTATTTGGCCCTTTATGCCATTAACGGTTGACACCTCGTCGTTGCGCTGTAGAATGCCGCCCACAGACGCGGGATGGAGCAGTCTGGTAGCTCGTCGGGCTCATAACCCGAAGGTCGTCGGTTCAAATCCGGCTCCCGCAACCAAACATCAAGAAAGGCTACTCGAAAGAGTGGCCTTTTTTGTGTCTGACTGAAAAGTTCTTTTGAAACAATGGCATGGCATCTTTCAGGAAACCGCTCATGGGTTTCGGACTCCATCCAATTGCAGGCCATGCTCGAGTGCCGAGCACACCCTTGCGCGACCAATGGACGCTGTCGCCGGCCCCGGTGATCCGCGTTACTATTTGTAATTATTTTGTACATAGGGATTGGTAACTTGGCTGGATACCCCCATCCTGTCGCGCACAATCCACGAGGTGATTGATGCGCGCCAATTCGTCTGAACCACAAGACACTGTCACAGCCACACAACCGATCACCCCCACCCGTCTGCGCTGGCTGGATCGGTTGAGCAAGTATCGTCAACCCATTGGGCTGGCAGTCACTTTGCTGCTGTTTACCATTGCCTTGATCGCTTGCCGCCACTTGCTCCTGGAGCTGGATCTTTACGCCCTCCACGACTCGATCCTGGAGGTGCCGCAGCCCGCCTTGCTGGGCGCCTTCGCCGCCGCGATCGCCGGTTTCATCATTCTATTGGGCTACGAATTTTCCGGCGCACGCTACGCCGGGGTAAAACTGCCGGCCAAGACTTTGGCCTATGGCGGCTTTACCGCGTTCGCCATTGGCAATGCGATTGGCCTGTCGATGCTGTCCGGCGGCTCGGTGCGCTACCGCTTATATGCACGGCATGGCATCGGGGCTTCGGAAGTTGCCCGGATGACGGTGTTTGCCAGCCTGGCCCTGGGTTGTGCCCTACCGCCGCTCGCCGCCCTGGCCACCCTCAGCAACCTGCCCGCCGCCTCCAATGCCCTGCACTTACCCGCAACGTTGCTCGGCGGGATCGCCGGTGCGGTGCTATTGCTCTCGGTCGTACTGTGTATCGGGATTTATCGCCGTCGACTGCCAGAACAACCCTACCCCGACAACCTTCTGGTCCGGGCCGGCCGCCGCACCTTGCGCCTGCCAGGACGCCGACTGACCTTCCTGCAATTGATCATCACCGCCCTGGACGTCGCCGCTGCCGCTACCGTGCTTTATCTGCTGCTGCCAGAAGCGCCGCCATTCGGTCCGTTCCTGCTGGTTTACCTGCTGGCGCTTGCCGCCGGTGTCCTGAGCCATGTACCAGGCGGCGTCGGGGTATTCGAAGCGATCCTGCTGGCCGCATTTGCCGACACGCTCGGCGCCGCGCCGCTGGCCGCCGCACTGCTGCTGTACCGCATGATCTACGTGGTGCTGCCGCTGTTGATCGCATGCATCTTCCTACTGATCAGCGAGGCTCAGCGTCTGTTCCAGACCCAGCAGAGCCTGCGGGTGGCCTCGGGCCTCGCGGCACCGGTGTTGGCCGTGCTGGTTTTTTTGTCCGGGGTGGTGCTGCTGTTCTCCGGCGCCACCCCGGAAATCGACTCACGCCTGGAAAACATCGGCTTCCTGATTCCCCACCGCCTGATTGACGCCTCGCACTTTGGCGCCAGCCTGATCGGCGTGCTGTGCCTGTTGCTGGCCCAGGGCCTGCGTCGACGCCTGTCGGCAGCCTGGATGCTGACCATGGTGCTGCTGCTGGTGGGCGCCCTGCTCTCACTGCTCAAAGGCTTCGACTGGGAAGAAGCCAGCCTGATGACCACCACCGCCGTGCTGCTGGCGATCTTCCGGCGCTCGTTCTACCGCGCCAGCCGCCTGACCGAGTTGCCGTTCTCGCCGCTGTATCTGGTGGCCAGCGTCTGCGTGCTCGGTGCGTCGATCTGGCTGCTGCTGTTTGCCTATCAGGATGTGCCTTATAGCCATCAACTGTGGTGGCAGTTCACCCTCGACGCCAACGCCCCGCGTGGCCTGCGCTCGCTGCTGGGCGCCGCAATCCTGTTGGTGATTGTCTCGCTGACCTGGCTGTTGCGCACCGCACGCCCGGTGATCCACCTGCCGAGCGCCGATGAGCTGGAGCGGGCCACCAAGATCCTGATGGCCTCGTCGCAACCCGACGGCGGCCTGGCCCTGACCGGCGACAAGGCCCTGCTGTTCCACCCCAACGACGAAGCCTTCCTGATGTATGCCCGCCGTGGCCGTAGCCTGGTGGCGCTGTACGACCCGATCGGCCCGACCCAGCCAAGGGCCGAGATGATCTGGCAGTTCCGCGACCTGTGCGATATCCATCACGCCCGCCCGGTGTTCTACCAGGTGCGCGCAGAGAACCTGCCCTTCTATATGGATATCGGCCTGACGGCGATCAAGCTGGGCGAAGAAGCCCGGGTCGATCTCAAGCGCTTTGACCTGGAAGCCAAGGGCAAGGAGATGAAGGACCTGCGCTACACCTGGAACCGCGGGACGCGGGACGGCCTGTCTCTGGAAATCTTCGAGCCGGGGCAGGCGCCCATGGACGCGCTGAAAGTCATTTCCGATGCCTGGCTGACCGGCAAGAACGTGCGGGAAAAGGGCTTCTCCCTCGGCCGTTTCAGCGATGAATACCTCAAGCATTTTCGCATCGCGGTGATTCGCTTCGAGGGGCAGCCGGTGGCCTTCGCCAACCTGCTGGAGACCTACAGCCATGACCTGGCCAGCCTGGACCTGATGCGCGCGCACCCCGACGCACCAAAGCTGACCATGGAGTTCATGATGGTCGGCTTGATCCAGCATTATAAAAGCCACAACTATGCACGCTTCAGCCTCGGCATGGTGCCGTTGTCGGGCCTGCAACCGCGTCGTGGCGCACCGCTGACCCAGCGCCTGGGCTCGATGGTATTCCGCCGTGGCGAGCAACTGTATAACTTCCAAGGTTTGCGCCGCTTCAAAGACAAGTTCCAGCCTGACTGGGAACCTCGCTACATGGCCGTGCCCGCAGGACTTGATCCGCTGGTGGCACTGGCCGATACCGCCGCCCTGATCGCAGGCGGCTTGACTGGATTGGTGAAACGCTGATGATTCGACGCTCCTGGCGGTATGTATTGGCAGGTCTGGTGGTGCTGGCCCTGATCCTCGGTGGCGGCTACTGGTACTGGAATCGCCCTGCCCCCCAACCGACCCTGGAACAGTTGCCCCAGGCCGACGGCTCGAGCATGACCCGCGTAACACCGGGTACCCCCACCAAGGCCCGCGTAGCGGTCGCCGTGATGGCCGACGCCAGCCTGACCGATAATCAACTGATTGCCTTGAGCCAGGGCGGCAGCGCGCAGATCGTGCAAGTGATCCTGCCCAAGGAAGACTGCAAACTGCAGGAACAAGCCCTGCAAGCGGCGCTGGGCCAACTCAAGGGCCCGGCCACCCTGGTCAGCGGCATCGGCCCTGGCGCCGGCCTGGCCTGGCGCTGGCTGGCGACGCAGAACGACGACAAGGCCAACGCCATCTCGGTGGGCTTTGCCCTGGTCCAGGAAGGTTGCACGGACCCACTGCCCAAGACCGCCGCCCACGGCAACTGGCTGGTGGCCTGGAACGACAACCCCGACGACGAAAGCGCCAGTTTCGTACGCGACACCCCGCGTGCCACCACCAGCATCAGCGACTACGACATCAACTACCCGCAAGTGCTGAACAATGAACTGCGCAAGCAACTGGTGGGCTCGGACAATGGCGGCCTGGCGATCCCGGTGGTCGAAGTACCGGCCGGCCAGGCCAAGGACACCGTGACCCTGTTCCTCTCCGGCGACGGCGGCTGGCGCGACCTGGACCGCGACGTGGCCGGCGAGATGGCGAAGATCGGCTACCCGGTGGTCGGCGTCGACACCCTGCGCTACTACTGGCAGCACAAAAGCCCGGAACAGAGCGCCAAAGACCTGACCGAACTGATGCAGCACTACCGGCAGAAATGGGGCACCAAACGCTTTGTGCTGACGGGTTACTCGTTCGGTGCCGATGTACTGCCAGCTATCTACAACCGCCTGCCGGAAGCCGAACAGCAGCGGGTCGACGCCATTATCCTGCTGGCCTTTGCCCGCACCGGCAGCTTCGAGATCGAAGTGGAAGGCTGGCTGGGCAACGCCGGCAAGGAAGCCGCCACCGGCCCGGAAATGGCCAAGCTGCCAGCGGCCAAAGTGGTGTGCATCTACGGTGAGGAAGAAGTCGATGAGAGCGGCTGCACCGACAAGACCGCCGTGGGCGAAGCCATGAAGCTACCGGGCGGCCATCACTTCGACGAGAACTACCCGGCATTGGCCAAGCGCCTGGTGGATATCATCGAGAAGCGTCAGGTCAAGGCAGAGTAACGTCTGCTCCTACCGTAGATCCCATTGCAGGTTAATCGCCGTACAACAAAAAGCCCTCGCTGCCTCACGGTAACGAGGGCTTTTTAGTGGGCCTCAGCGCACCGCTGCCGACGGTCCGGAAAGATCCCACACATCATCCTGCGCGTGACTGGCCTCCCAGGCTCGCACCTTGCGCCGCGCTTCATCAAACAGACGCACGTAGTTGCCGTGACTGATTTTTTCCGCGACATCAGGTGGCAGTCGACTGAACAGCGGTCGGATCAACTCGGGAAGCGCCAGGTATTGCTCGACCGTGAGGCGCTGGCCAGGTACCACCTTGTCCGGCAACTCTAGCGTGTTCTTGCTGAACATCACGGTATCGGAGCCCCATAACACCCGGCTGCTGTACTGATTGAAAAAGCCGATCCACTCATTGACGGGCGGCATGCCAGGTCCGGGGTGAATAATATTTTCCTGGACCAGATCCCAGGAAATATCCACTACCCATGCCGGGCAGCTGTCGAGAATACGAGCAACGGTCTTCAAGTGGGTGGACGTCGGTTTTACATAGCGCCCCAGCCCGGTGTGCGCCCAGATCACCGAAGCACTGGGGGCCGCGCTGCACAAATGCTTGAGGGCCGCCTCATAGGTCCGGCCAGGGAAGACATCCTCCACCGTACCGTCGTAGTTGACTTCGGTCTGGTACAAGTCGTTGTGTAGCGTCACGACCAGACCGGTCTCTTCGGCCACCTTCAGCAGATCTACCAGGGACTGGGCATACAGCGACATCGTGCCTTTCTTATCGAGGTCAGCGGGTAGCGGCACGGTGGCAGTGCTGCGGATGGTCTCGCCGGCGATCTTGCGTGACACCAACTCCTTGTGCACCGTGAACTCACCGATACCGGCAAACGCCCCCGGAAAGGTCAGCAGCACCCGCTTGATGTGCTGGGCCCCATACCGGTCCATGGGGTTGAAGCCGGTAATCATAAGGTCCAGCCGCCCCTGATCCGCCGCTGACAACTGCAGGTACTCCCTGGCATACATCGCGTCCGCGAAGGCGTAATAGTACAAGTCCGCCTTGGGGCCGATGTAGTAGTTGGCGCCATACAAACGACCGGAAGGGTCCATCACCTGATAGTGTTCAAAACTGTCCCAGCGCTGCTGCAACGGCAGCGGCATCACCACCGAACGGACCACACTGGCCGATAAATAGTCTGACAGTAGGGTTTTCAACGAAACGCCCTGATAGGCGTAATTGGAAGGGTGGAAGTGAGCGTCGGCAAAGGGCAAAGCCTGGGGGACGACGGGCGGTATATCAATGCTGCTGGACGAACAACCTACAACTAAAAGCGTGATGCCTGACACCAATCCTGAGAGCGTGCGCTTCATCTTTGGCTTCCCCTAGTAAGTGGATCCTCATGGGCCAGACGACAAACTTGGATAAAAAGACGTTAGCACACCCCCCAGGCTTTAAAAGGCGATGATTCAACCAAGGATCGACAGGCCAAAAAAAACCGCGATGGCATACAGCCCATCGCGGTTCTGTTTTCAACACGGCCTACATTTCTACCTGGGTGCCCAACTCAATCACCCGGTTCACCGGCAGCTTGAAGAAGCGCAGGTTGCCATTGGCGTTCTTCAGCATGAAAGCAAACAACCCTTCACGCCAGCGCGCCATGCCTTCGAGCTTGGAGGCGATGACCGTCTCGCGGCTGAGGAAGTAGGTGGTGCGCATGGGGCTGAAGTCCAGGTCGTCCAGATGGCACAGCTTCAGGGCTTCGGGTACGTCCGGCTCATCGGTAAAGCCAAAGTGCAGGATCACGCGGAAGAAACCGTCGCCATAGGAATCCACCTCGAAGCGGCGCTGGGCCGGGACGCGCGGGATATCTTCATAGACCACCGTAAGCAGCACCACCTGCTCGTGCAGCACCTGGTTATGCAACAGGTTATGCAGCAAGGCATGGGGCACCGCGTCCGGGCGGGCGGTGAGGAACACCGCCGTGCCCTGCACGCGATGGGGCGGCTGGACGCGGATGCTGCTGATAAAGATCGGCAGCGGCAGCCCGCCCTCGTCCAGGCGCTCCACCAGTAATTGCTTGCCGCGCTTCCAGGTGGTCATCAGCACAAACAGCACGATCCCCGCCAATACCGGGAACGCACCGCCCTGCACTACCTTCGGCACGTTGGCCGCAAAGAACAGGCCATCCACCAGCAAAAAGCCCAGCAACACCGGGACTGCCAGGACCGGCGGCCATTTCCACAGCAGCAGCATCACCGCGGAGACGAGGATCGTGGTCATCAGCATGGTTCCGGTCACGGCCACCCCGTAGGCCGAGGCCAGGGCGCCCGAAGACTCGAAGCCCAGCACCAGCAGGATCACGCCAACCATCAGCGACCAGTTCACCGCGCCAATGTAGATCTGGCCTTGCTCGGCGCTGGAGGTGTGCTGGATATGCATGCGCGGGATGTAACCAAGCTGGATTGCCTGGCGCGTCAACGAGAACGCACCGGAAATCACCGCCTGGGAAGCAATCACCGTGGCCAGGGTGGACAAGCCCACCAGCGGCAGCAGTGCCCAGCTTGGCGCCAGCAGGTAGAACGGGTTGCGCGCGGCCTCGGGGTCACCCAGCAGCATCGCGCCCTGGCCAAAATAGTTGAGCACCAGGGCCGGCAGCACCAGGATAAACCAGGCGCGGGCAATGGGTTTGCGGCCGAAATGGCCCATGTCGGCATACAGCGCTTCGGCACCGGTCAAGGCCAGCACCACGGCGCCGAGGATCGCCACGCCGATACCCGGGTGGACCATGAAGAAGCGCACGCCCCACATCGGGTTCATCGCGTTGAGCACTTCAGGGTGCTGGACGATGCCATAGATACCCAGGCCACCCAGCACCAAAAACCAGGTGACCATCACCGGCCCGAACAGCTTGCCGATGCGGTCGGTGCCATGTTTCTGGATCAGGAACAGCCCCACCAGCACCACCAGCGCCACGGGCACGACCCAATGCTTCAGGCCGTCGAACGCCAGTTCCAGGCCCTCGATGGCCGACAACACGGAAATCGCCGGGGTGATCATGCTGTCGCCATAGAACAACGCCGCACCGCACAGGCCGCACACCACCAGGAAACTGCGCAGCCGCGGGTGATTGCCCGCCGCCCGTCGGGCCAGCGCCGTCAGAGCCATGATGCCGCCCTCGCCCTGGTTGTCGGCGCGCAGCACGAACAACATGTACTTGATGGACACCACCCAGATCAGCGACCAGAAAATCAGCGCCAGGATCCCCAGCACGCCGTCATGATTGACCTGGACCCCGTAATTGCCGGAAAACACCTCTTTAAGGGTGTAGAGCGGGCTGGTGCCGATATCGCCATAAACCACCCCGACCGCGGCCACCAACATGCCGATTGGCTTTGCGCTGGAGTGCCCGGCACCTGCCGCCTGACTATTTACCTGACCCATCAACCACTCCCGCCCTTTTGACCTGAGGTCTTCTATAAGCAGCACAGCTATACACTTAAGCCCAACGCCAAGCTATACACAGCGTGTACTGCTGTACTTCTAGTAACAGATTATTTGTTGACTACCGATCTACCCCGATGCAACGGCGCGCAGCATAACGCAGCACTCGTCGTATTTCCCTGCATAAAGCTGGTCAAGCGCGTTTCCCGTCGCTAGAATTGCGCACTTTTTGATCAGAGGCACATCAAGTGCCCATCCGTTGCCCTGTCGTGCCCGACTGGCGGCGTCATTCAATACCGAGGTTAGACATGTCCACCACCATCGCAAAAGCCAACCCAAAGGTTGGCTTTGTTTCCCTGGGTTGCCCGAAGGCTCTGGTCGACTCCGAGCGCATCCTCACGCAACTGCGCATGGAAGGCTACGACGTTGTGTCCACCTACCAGGACGCTGACGTGGTGGTGGTCAACACCTGTGGCTTCATTGACTCGGCCAAGGCAGAGTCCCTGGAAGTGATCGGCGAAGCCATCAAGGAAAACGGCAAGGTCATCGTCACCGGCTGCATGGGCGTGGAAGAAGGCAATATCCGCAACGTGCACCCAAGCGTGCTGGCGGTGACCGGTCCGCAGCAGTACGAGCAGGTGGTCAACGCCGTGCACGATGTGGTGCCGCCGCGCCAGGACCACAACCCGCTGATCGACCTGGTGCCACCCCAGGGCATCAAGCTGACCCCGCGTCACTATGCGTACCTGAAGATTTCCGAAGGCTGCAACCACAGTTGCAGCTTCTGCATCATCCCGTCGATGCGCGGCAAGCTGGTCAGCCGCCCGGTGGGCGATGTACTGGACGAGGCCCAGCGTCTGGTCAAGTCCGGGGTCAAAGAGCTGCTGGTGATCTCCCAGGACACCAGTGCCTACGGCGTCGACGTGAAGTACCGCACCGGTTTCTGGAACGGCGCGCCGGTGAAAACCCGCATGACCGAACTGTGCGAAGCCCTGAGCAGCCTGGGTGTGTGGGTGCGCCTGCACTACGTGTACCCGTACCCGCACGTCGACGAACTGATCCCGTTGATGGCCGCCGGCAAGATCCTGCCGTACCTGGACATCCCGTTCCAGCACGCCAGCCCCAAAGTGCTCAAGGCCATGAAACGCCCGGCCTTCGAAGACAAGACCCTGGCGCGGATCAAGAACTGGCGCGAGATCTGCCCGGACCTGATCATCCGCTCGACCTTTATCGTGGGCTTCCCCGGCGAAACCGAAGAAGACTTCCAGTACCTGCTGGACTGGCTGACCGAAGCCCAACTGGACCGCGTCGGCTGCTTCCAGTACTCGCCGGTGGAAGGTGCCCCGGCCAACCTGCTGGACCTGGCGGTGGTGCCGGATGACGTCAAGCAGGAGCGTTGGGAGCGTTTCATGGCCCATCAACAAGCCATCAGCTCGGCCCGCCTGCAACTGCGCATCGGCAAGGAAATCGAAGTGCTGATCGACGAAGTGGACGAGCAAGGCGCGGTCGGCCGCTGCTTCTTCGACGCGCCGGAAATCGACGGCAATGTATTTATCGACGATGCCAGCGGCCTCAAGCCCGGCGACAAGGTCTGGTGCACGGTCACCGACGCCGACGAGTACGACCTCTGGGCGCAAAAACGCGACTAAGCGGTAAAAAATTGAAAAAGCCCTGCTTCTGGACAAGATGCGGGGCTTTTTTAGGTCTATCGTTTGCCCCATCACCGCCAACAAGCAGCAAGGAGCAGCGGGCATGGACCAGCACTCGGTTATCCACACCCCGAAAACCAGCGACTATCCGGAATTGACCCGGATCTGGGAGGCCTCGGTGCGAGCCACCCATGACTTCCTGCCGGATAGCTACATTGAGCGCCTGAGACACCTGGTGCTGACGCGCTACCTGGATGCCGTGATGTTGATCTGCACCAAGGACGCGCGCCAGCGGATCACCGGGTTTGCCGGCGTTGCGGCGGGCAAGGTGGAAATGCTGTTTATCGACCCGCACTACCGGGGCCAGGGGCTGGGGCAGCAGTTGCTGCAGTATGCGGTTACGTCGATGAATGCCGATGAACTGGACGTCAACGAACAAAACCCCCAGGCCCTGGGCTTCTACCTCAAGCAGGGTTTTGAAGTGATCGGGCGCACCGAGCATGACGGCATGGGCCAGCCCTATCCGTTGCTGCATATGCGTTTGCGCCAGGTGCAGCAAACACGCAGCGGCTGACACAGCCCAAATCAAATGTTGGCGCTGGCTTGCCTGCGCCCACAAAAAGCAACTGCGGCGAAATGGGGCCGGGATTAACCGGCTCCAGGCAGGTACAATAGCCGCCCCCTTTTGTTACGGCCCTTGTCATGACTGACCCCATACGCCTCTCCAAACGCCTTATCGAACTGGTCGGTTGCTCCCGTCGGGAGGCCGAGCTGTTCATCGAAGGCGGCTGGGTCTCGGTAGATGGCGAAGTGATTGATGAGCCACAGCTCAAGGTCACGACACAAAAAGTCGAACTTGATCCCGAGGCCAAGGCCACGGCTCCAGAGCCTGTGACTATCCTGTTTCATGCACCGGTTGGTGTGGATGTCGACAGCGCGATGCAGTCCCTGAGCGCCGAAACCCTGTCTGAAGAGCACCGCTTCAGCAAGCGCCCGCTCAAGGGCCACTTCCTGCGCCTGACCGCCAGCGCCGATCTGCAGGCCAAGGCCAGCGGCCTGTTGGTGTTTACCCAGGACTGGAAAATCCTGCGCAAGCTGACGGCCGATGCCGCCAAGATCGAGCAGGAGTATGTGGTTGAGGTCTCCGGCGACGTGGCAGAGCACGGCCTGAACCGCCTCGCCCATGGCCTGATGTACAAAGGCAAGGAATTGCCGGCGGTCAAAGCCAGCTGGCAGAACGAGAACCGCCTGCGCTTTGCCCTGAAAAACCCGCAGCCCGGCATCATCGCCCTGTTCTGCGAAGCCATTGGCCTGAAGGTTGTGGCCATTCGCCGCATCCGCATTGGCGGCGTGTCCATCGGCAAGGTGCCGGTCGGCCAATGGCGCTACATGTCCGGCAAGGAAAAGTTCTAAGCCACCCTATTTCTCGAGATCGCCCGCCCGGGCGATGTCTACAGTCGAATACCAGGATTGCCCACCATGATTCACAACGACGTACTGCGCAGCGTGCGCTACATGCTCGACATCAGCGACAACAAGATGGTCGAGATCATCAAGATCGGCGGCATGGAAGTGTCCAAGGACGACCTGCTGACCTACCTCAAGAAAGACGAGGAAGAAGGCTTCGTGTTCTGCCCCGACGAAGTCATGGCGCACTTCCTCGATGGCCTGGTGATCTTCAAGCGCGGCAAGGACGAAAGCCGTCCCCCGCAGCCGATCGAAACCCCGGTGACCAACAACATCATCCTCAAGAAGCTGCGCGTGGCCTTCGAGCTCAAGGAAGACGACATGCACGCCATCCTCAAGGCGGCCGAGTTCCCGGTGTCCAAGCCGGAATTGAGCGCACTGTTCCGCAAGTTCGGCCACACCAACTATCGCCCGTGTGGCGACCAGTTGCTGCGTAACTTCCTCAAGGGCCTGACCCTGCGGGTTCGCGCGTAAGCCATGAACTACAACGTCTCACCCGTAGGTTTCGTGCGCTCCTGCTTCAAGGAGAAGTTCGCCATCCCGCGCCAACCCCAACTGGCGCCCGCCGCCAGGGGCTTGCTGGAGCTGGTGGCGCCGTTCGACCAGGGCGAGGCCGTACAGGGCCTGGAGCAGGTCAGCCATGTGTGGCTGCTGTTCCTGTTTCATCAGGCCCTGGAAGACAAGCCGCGCTTGAAAGTGCGCCCGCCGCGCCTGGGTGGCAACACGTCCATGGGCGTATTTGCCACCCGTGCGACCCATCGCCCCAATGGCATCGGCCAGTCGGTGGTGAAGCTGGACAAGGTGGAGCCGGGCCGGCTGTGGATTTCCGGGATCGACTTGCTCGATGGCACGCCGGTCTTGGATATCAAGCCGTATGTGCCTTATGCCGACATCATCGACACGGCCACCAACCGCATCGCAAGCAGCGCGCCACAGCTGATTCCCGTGCAGTGGCTGAAGACCGCGCTGCACCAGGCACAAGGCCACGCCCAGCGCCTTGGCGAGCCGTTGGTGGAGCTGATTGAGCAGTGCCTGGCACAGGACCCCCGGCCGGCGTATCAGACGCCAGGGCCGGAGCGCGAGTATGGTGTGCGGTTCTGGGATGTGGACGTGCGTTGGCACTATCCCGAGGCTGGGGTGATTTGCGTGCTTGAAGTGGTTGCGGCCGAATAAACGCCAAAAACAAATATGGGAGCTGGCCAGTGTGAGAGCTGGCTTGCCTGCGATATAGGCACCTCGGTGTATCAGCTACACCACGGTGATGCCATCGCAGGCAAGCCAGCTCCCCCACCGGGCAGCTCCCACATTTTTATAGTCGCGCTTACTTCTCGACGAACGCACGCTCGATCAAGTAGTCACCCGGCTCACGCATGCGTGGCGAAACCTTCAGGCCGAAGCTGTTCAGCACTTCGCTGGTCTCGTCGAGCATGCTCGGGCTACCGCACAGCATGGCGCGGTCGTCTTCAGGATTGATCGGCGGCAGGCCGATATCCCTGAACAGCTTACCGCTGCGCATCAGGTCGGTGAGGCGGCCTTCGTTTTCGAACGGCTCACGGGTCACGGTCGGGTAGTAGATCAACTTTTCACGCAGCGCCTCGCCGAAGAACTCGTTCTGCGGCAGGTGCTCGGTGATGAACTCGCGGTAGGCGACTTCGTTGACGTAACGCACGCCGTGGCACAGGATCACTTTTTCGAAGCGCTCGTAGGTTTCCGGGTCCTGGATCACGCTCATAAAGGGCGCGAGACCCGTACCGGTGCTGAGCAGGTACAGGTGTTTGCCCGGCTTCAAATCGTCCAGCACCAGGGTGCCCGTCGGTTTTTTGCTGATGATGATCTCGTCGCCTTCCTTCAAGTGCTGCAATTGGGAAGTCAGCGGGCCATCCGGAACCTTGATGCTGAAGAACTCCAGATGCTCTTCCCAGTTCGGGCTGGCGATGGAGTAAGCGCGCATGAGCGGGCGGCCATTGGGCTGTTGCAGGCCGATCATCACGAACTGACCGTTCTCAAAGCGCAGGCCCGGGTCGCGGGTGCACTTGAAGCTGAACAGAGTGTCGTTCCAGTGATGAACACTGAGGACACGCTCGTGGTTCATGTTGCTCATGTACGGGGAACTCCTGGAAATGGGTCAGCGCCAAAAATGGTAGGTGCGCAATTGCACAGTATTCTAATGGCGGCGACAATATCTGTTAACTGGATTATTAAGATAAGGGTTATCGGTTATATAGATATGCGATTTACTCTCCGTCAACTGCAAGTCTTCGTCGCCGTCGCCCAGCAGGAAAGCGTGTCTCGCGCTGCTGGCCTTCTGGCCTTATCTCAATCCGCCGCCAGCACCTCGATCACCGAGCTGGAGCGCCAATCCAGCTGCCAATTGTTCGACCGCGCCGGTAAACGCCTGAGCCTCAATGCCCTGGGTCATCAATTGCTGCCCCAGGCGGTGGCGCTGCTGGACCAGGCCAAGGAAATCGAAGACCTGCTCAACGGCAAGTCCGGCTTCGGCTCCCTGGCGGTCGGCGCCACCCTGACCATCGGCAATTACCTGGCGACGCTGCTGATCGGCAGCTTCATGCAGCAGCATCCCGAGAGCCAGGTGAAGCTGCATGTACAGAACACTGCACATATCGTGCATCAGGTCGCGCATTACGAAATTGATCTGGGTCTAATCGAGGGTGACTGCAGCCACCCGGACATCGAGGTGCAAACCTGGGTCGAGGATGAACTGGTGGTGTTCTGCGCGCCCCAGCACCCCCTGGCCCTGCGCGGGCAGGCGACCATGGAGCAGTTGACCCATGAAGCCTGGATCCTGCGGGAACAGGGCTCCGGGACGCGCCTGACGTTTGATCAGGCTATGCGCCATCATCGCAGCGCGCTGAATATTCGCCTGGAGCTGGAGCACACCGAGGCGATCAAGCGCGCGGTGGAGTCGGGATTGGGGATTGGTTGCATTTCCCGGCTGGCACTACGGGATGCGTTCCGGCGCGGCAGCCTGGTGCCGGTGGAGACCCCGGACCTGGACCTGGCCCGGCAGTTCTACTTTATCTGGCATAAACAGAAGTACCAGACCTCGGCCATGCGCGAATTCCTCGAGCTGTGCCGCGCCTTTACCGCCGGGGTGCAGCGCAGTGACGAGATCGTGCTGCCGAATATCGCCTAGATCAGGATAACTGCCCACACCACGGTGATCATGGTCAGCGCCACGAATTGCGCGGCGCTGCCCATGTCCTTGGCGTTTTTCGACAGCGGGTGGCGATCCAGGGAAATCCGATCAATCGCCGCCTCCACGGCCGAGTTGAGCAACTCGACAATCAGCGCCAGCAGGCACACGGCAATCAACAGTGCGCGCTCTACGCGGCTGACCGTGAGGAAGAAGCTCAACGGAATCAGGATCACGTTGAGCAGGACCAACTGGCGAAAGGCCGCCTCGCCGGTGAAAGCCGCACGCAAACCATCCAGGGAATAGCCCCCGGCGTTGAAGATACGTTTGATACCGGTTTGACCCTTGAACGGCGACATAGGCAGGCAACTGAGCAAAAAATGATGGAAGGAAGCTAGAGCACGTCAAGTCAAAAAAGCGTGAACAGCACCGCTCTATTAATGGGAAATTGACTCAAGCTGTTGCAAGAGCAGCGCCGCCTGGGTGCGGGTGCGCACGCCCAGCTTACGGAAAATCGCGGTGACGTGCGCCTTGATGGTCGCCTCGGATACGCTCAGCTCATAGGCGATCTGCTTGTTCAGCAAGCCTTCGCAGACCATGGTCAGCACACGAAACTGCTGGGGCGTCAGGCTGGCGAGCCCTTCCTGGGCGGCCTTGGCTTCGGCAGACACGTTGATTTCTTCAAATGCCTGGGGCGGCCATGAGACATCACCGTCCAGCACCGTACGCACCGCAGCTCGAATCTGCTCCATCGAACTGGACTTGGGGATAAAGCCACTGGCCCCGAACTCACGGGAGCGCACTACCACGTCTGCCTCTTCCTGGGCCGACACCATCACCACCGGAATCTGCGGATACTGCCCGCGCAACAGTACCAGGCCGGAAAACCCGTAGGCGCCGGGCATGTTCAGATCCAGCAGCACCAGATCCCAATCAGTCTTGTCAGTGAGCTGGGTTTCCAGTTCAGCGATGCTGCCCACTTCAACCAGGCGTACATCCGCGCCCAGCTCCAGCGTAACCGCCTGGTGCAGCGCGCTACGGAACAGCGGATGGTCATCGGCAATCAGGATTTCGTATGTGGCCATTTATTAAATGATCCTGTTTTTTATGGGAGTACCGATGGGTTCGGTGCTCACCAACGTACGAGGTGCCAGCCCGCGGCTGTCACGAACAGTTACGCTTGATGGCATTTTAGCCGGCTCAGGCGATGCAGTGCCATCATGCAAATGTCATCTGGCCGCGAAGTCCTACAGATAAGGTGCAAGACGGGTATGGACACTGTCCGTCGGATCCAGCGCCAACTGGAACTTGGCCGCCAGGTAATGGGTACTGAAAACATCCAGGTAGGCGTCCAGCACTTCGCTAGCCTGCTGGTCCTCGGCCAATTCCAGGCACAAGGCAGCCACTTCGGCAGTGCAGAAATGGTCATCGCGCTTGGAGCGGCGCAACTTGTAGCGCGATAACTGCTCCGGTTCCAGGCTCAGTACCGGCAGGTGCTCCAGATACGGGCTCTTGCGGAACATCTTGCGCGCTTCGCTCCAGGTGCCGTCCAGCAGGATAAACAATGGACGCTTGCCATCCGCCACCTTGACCTCGCTGACCACCCGCTGCGGCGCTACAAACTCGCCGGGGAAGACGATATAGGGCTGCCATTGCGGGTCGGCCAGCAGCGCCAGCAGCTCAGGTTCGACGGCCGTGCGCGCCCAGGGAAAAGCACTTGTATCGTCGATTACATCCGCTATCAACCAACCGGTATTACTCGGTTTCATCGGTTCCACGTCATGCATCAACAGGCACATGGCCGACCTGGCCTGGACCTTAGGGCGCCACGCACACAAGCAGTATTCGGGGATGACCCGGCATCTGGGGCAACGTTCGGCACGCGAGCCGCGTGCGACAAAAGGGCTGACGGCACGGGCCAGGCGTTGGGTACGCAGACGGAAGACCGCATGACTCATAGCGGGTGCCGTTGTGAAACGATGAAAATCGACACGGGCAAAACTCGGGGCAGCAAAAGTGCCGGCAGTTTACCAGAGCCGCCCAACCAATACGCCTGGCCGTCGCGGCGACAGGTCACCTATAATCCCGCGCCACTGAACGCATAGCGCAGTGACGGGTCTATGGACCAGTAACCGAATCAGGAGAGTTTCATGCTGCGTCTTATGTTGCGTCTTGCCGCCCCGACCGTCGCCCTGGCGCTGGTATTACCCGTAGGCGCCCAGGCAGCCTCCCTGGTGGAGCTGCAAATGAACAAGAAACTGCAAAGCGTCGCGGCAGAAAGCAACAAGGACCTGCCCAGGGAAATTGATGAACAAACCCTGGAAGTGGCCTACACCGTCGAAGGCATGCAACTGATTGACCACCTGAGCGTCCTGCCAGAGCGCGCCGAACAGATGCGCGCCAACCCCAAGGCCGTGTATTTCCAGCTGGGACAGAGCGTCTGCCTGAATAAAGGCTATCGCGAATTGATGGCCAAGGGAGCGGTGATGCGCTACGAAATCACCGAAAACAAGACCAACCGCCCGGTGGCGTCGGTCAAGTTCGTCGAAGCGGATTGCCCGGCTCCGGCCAAGAAGAAAAAGTAAGTCCCTCCCCAAGCGCCAACATGGCCCCTGTTGAGCTGTGCAGCAGCCCTGGAACCTGAGTTGTCGGCCTATCTGCCAGACCTCAGGGGGGCTGCTACGCAGCCCAACGGCAGACAAGCCTCCTTGCCACAACCCTTCCTGCAAAACCTTGATCAATCCCTATTAAGTTATTGCCAGACAAGACTTTAGGGGCTCATGATCGAGCCATCCGGTAACATTTCCAGGGCAAAAAAGGTTGCCCTCGCGCGACTTGCAGTGCAAAGGTTTTTAATCACAAGGAACATACAGAGCCTGTTTCGTCGCCGTCAGCAGCCTGCAATAAGACGCCGGGGCTCTGTAACGAAGGAGAAGCTGAATGCCTGATCAACCGAATGACCTGCTGAATCGTCATTTTCCAGGAAACGGGACCGACCTAGCCCAGCAGGTCGAAGCGCAACTCAACCTGATTGCCCCCAGTAGCCCGAATATTTCGCTGTATCGCGACATGATCCTCACCGTGCTGCGCATGGCCCAGGACGACCGTGACCGCTGGAACGCCAAGATCACCTTGAAAGCAATCAATGAACTGGACCACGCGTTTCGTGTGCTCGAACAGTTCAAAAGCCGCCGCAAGGTCACCG
Organism: Pseudomonas sp. FP818; assembly: GCF_030687335.1. Classification (NCBI taxonomy): domain Bacteria; kingdom Pseudomonadati; phylum Pseudomonadota; class Gammaproteobacteria; order Pseudomonadales; family Pseudomonadaceae; genus Pseudomonas; species Pseudomonas sp. FP818. Next base: position 4,602,810 of record NZ_CP117427.1, read on the forward strand.
TCTTCGGTTCGGCCCGCACCCCAGTGGAAAGCCCCCTCTACGCCCTGGCCCGCGAAGTGGGCGCGGCCCTGGCCCGTTCGGATCTGATGGTCATCACCGGTGGCGGCGGCGGCATCATGGCTGCCGCCCACGAAGGCGCCGGGCTGGCCCACAGCCTGGGGTTCAATATCACCCTGCCCTTTGAACAGCATGCCAACCCGACCATTGATGGCACGGAAAACCTGCTGTCGTTCCACTTCTTCTTTACCCGCAAGCTGTTTTTCGTCAAGGAAGCCGATGGGTTGGTGCTGTGCCCGGGTGGCTTCGGTACCCTGGATGAAGCCTTGGAAGTCTTGACCCTGATCCAGACCGGCAAGAGTCCGCTGGTTCCAGTAGTACTGCTGGACGAGCCCGGCGGTGGATTCTGGCAAGGCGCCCTGGACTTTATTCGCAACCAACTGGAGGCCAACCGCTACATCTTGCCCACCGACCTCAAGCTGGTGCGCCTGGTGCACAGCGCCGAAGAGGCAGTGAACGAAATCAACCAGTTCTACGCGAACTTCCACTCCACCCGCTGGTTGAAACGCCAGTTTGTGGTGCGCATGAACCACCCTCTCAGCGAGCGTGCGTTGGCGCATATACAGACGGCATTCGCTGACCTGCGGCTGAGTGATGACTTCCAGCAATTGGCCTATGGGGGCGAAGAGCACGATGAGGCGCACTTCAGCCACCTGACGCGACTGGTGTTCAACTTCACCGGGCGTAATCAGGGGCGGTTGCGGGAGTTGGTGGATTACATCAACTTGCCGGAGAACTGGGCCCAAGCCCAGGGTAAAACACAGCAACGCGTAGCGCCGGAACCGGCGTGAGGCCGTAAAACGCAAAAAAGGCCCGCTATTTTCATAGCGGGCCTTTTGTTTTAGTGCTGTTTTATGTGGGAGCTGTCGAGCCCCTTTGATCGCCGCTTGCCGAAGAATCAGTCGTCCAGATCTCGACCGCTCAACAAGCGGCTGATCATCTCCATTGAAAACCCGCGATAGCTCAAAAAGCGCCCTTGCTTGGCACGCTCACGGGCATCAATCGGCAGATGGCCGGCAAACTTGCGACGCCAGGTGTCTTCCAGTTGCGTTTGCCAACTGATGCCACACTCACGCAACGCCAGTTCAATATCGGCGCGCTGCAAGCCCCGCTGACTCAATTCCTCACGAATCCGCGCAGGGCCGTAGCCCGAGCGTGCCCGGTAGGAAACAAAACTTTCGAGATAACGGGCTTCGGAAAGCAGCCCCTCTTCCGTCAAGCGGTCGAGGGCTGTTTCGATCATTTCGGGAGGGGCGCCACGCTGACGCAGTTTACGCGTCAGCTCGACACGACCGTGCTCGCGTCGTGCGAGCAGGTCCATTGCCGTACGCCGTACGGCAACCAGCGTATCGAGTACAACTGTCATCGTTGGACTCAGATATCAGCGTCGGCTTCTGCCATGTCATCAACAGGTTCGCGGTTGGCTGCTGCCTTGACGTCTGGCGCCGGGGTCAGCAGCTTGTCGCGGATCTGCTTCTCGAGGGTCGCCGCGATATCCGGGTTGTCCTGCAGGAACTTGGCCGAGTTGGCCTTGCCCTGACCGATCTTGCTACCGTTGTAGGCATACCAGGCACCAGACTTCTCGACAAAGCCGTGCAGCACGCCCAGGTCGATCATCTCGCCGTTCAGGTAAATACCTTTGCCGTAGAGGATCTGGAACTCAGCCTGACGGAATGGCGGAGCCACCTTGTTCTTCACAACCTTGACGCGGGTTTCGCTACCGACAACCTCGTCACCTTCCTTCACCGCGCCGGTACGGCGGATGTCCAGACGGACCGAAGCGTAGAACTTCAGCGCGTTACCACCGGTGGTGGTTTCCGGGCTACCGAACATCACGCCGATCTTCATCCGAATCTGGTTGATGAAGATCACCAGGCAGTTGGCGTTCTTGATGTTACCGGTGATTTTACGCAGCGCCTGAGACATCAGACGGGCTTGCAGGCCGACGTGCATGTCGCCCATTTCGCCTTCGATTTCAGCCTTTGGTACCAGGGCTGCCACGGAGTCGACCACGATCACGTCGATGGCGTTGGAGCGCACCAGCATGTCGGTGATTTCCAGGGCTTGCTCGCCGGTGTCCGGCTGCGAAACCAGCAGGTCGTCGACATTGACGCCCAGCTTGCCAGCATATTCAGGATCCAGGGCGTGCTCGGCATCGACGAACGCACAAGTGGCGCCCATTTTTTGTGCCTGGGCAATCACCGACAGGGTCAGGGTGGTTTTACCAGAAGACTCCGGACCGTAGATTTCAACGATACGGCCTTTTGGCAGGCCGCCAATGCCGAGCGCGATGTCCAGACCCAGAGAGCCAGTGGAAATAGCCGGGATCGCCTGACGGTCGTGATCGCCCATACGCATTACGGCACCCTTGCCGAATTGACGTTCGATCTGACCCAGGGCCGCAGCCAAGGCTTTCTTCTTGTTGTCGTCCATTAAAGTCCTCACGTAATCAATAAGGCCTGACGGCCAACACCTGTATAAGTAGACAGTATTGTTCCATAAAGATCGGGGATCGCCTACCCCTGATTTTCTATTTCTGCTGCAGCTCGTCGCAACAGCCCCTCTAATGCGGCTTTTACCGTTTGTCGGCGGACCTCGTCGCGGTTGCCGGGGAAGTGCTCGCACTCAGCCGTAACCTCGTCACCGACACCCCAGGCCAGCCAGACAGTGCCCACCGGTTTGTCCGGCGAGCCGCCATCGGGGCCCGCCACGCCGCTGACCGCCACCGCAAACCGCGCCAGGCTTTTTTCCTGGGCGCCCCGGGCCATGGCCTCGACCACTTCACGGCTCACCGCGCCGACCTTGGGGAACAGCCCCTCCGGCACATTGAGCTGACGGGTCTTCTGGCGATTGGAATAGGTCACATACCCGGCCTCGAACCAGGCCGAACTCCCCGGGATACGGGTGATGGCTTCGGCGATGCCACCACCGGTGCAGGATTCGGCGGTGGTGACGTGGGCATTGAGCACCTGCAAACGTCGGCCAAGTTCGGCGGCGAGTTGGGTAATTTCCTTCACGGTCGTCTCCAGGAAAGTGCAGGGGTTTGCCTACCCTACAGGAGCCCATCGGCCACGCAAGCTGCAGACGGCTTCAACAGATTACCGGGTGATGGCACTTACATACGCCTGGCAGGCCCGCAACGCGATCAGTCCGTTATCGCCGGCATCGGTGATGCCGATAATTCGTTGAGCATGCGCCGGGTCAAGTCGACCTCGCGGGGCTCCATGAACCACGCTGCCGGCGGCGGTGGCCGGCATTGCGCGGCCATTGGCGGGGTCGGTGGCGTCGAGAAGGACTGACAAGCGCACATCAGCAGTGGCCAACCGATCGCGCAGATAAACCTGGTGACGCTGTGCATCGCTCAACTCCCGCGTGTGTTGTTGATCGCTGGCGTGAAGCTGTTGCTCCAACGCCCGACGCCTATCCTGTTCGGCCCGGTATTGGCCCTGTGCTTCCTGGCTTTGCCGGTTGAGCAGGGCTGAATGCCGTGCGGCCTGGCGCTCAAAGGCCAGGCCATGACGCCAGGCCTGGACCTGCCAACTGGCTGCCGCCGAGATAGCCATCAGCAGGGCGACCGCCCATATGCGCCCGCTCAACGGCATAACACCGCCCTCGCCTTTTCCCACAACTGTTGGCGGTGCTCCAGTCCGTTGAGGCCACTATTGATACGGCGGGTGATGGTGGTGAATTGGTCCTGGTCCGCCAATTCATTCAAGCCATTGCTGTGCCAGAACCAGGCGGCGGATTCGGCCGCCCATTGCGGCTGCTCCAGCAGTTCGGGGAAATGCAGCAGACGTTCATCGCCAAACAGCGCCCGGCTGCAGGCCAGGTAATTGCGTCGCCCGGTAATCTGGATCAAGCCGCGGCCCCGGTACTTCTGGCCGTCACCGTCGGCGTCGGGAGTGTTGCCCAGGCGTGCAGCCAAGGCGCCCGTGTCGTATTTGCTCAGGTAGTGCTCGCCGCCCAGTTCACGCACGTAACGCAGCTCGCCGGACTCGTGCCCGACCTGGGCGATAAAGGCCGCCATCCGCTTAGGCCCGGTGATGTGTCGATGGAGCATGGCGGCGTTCAGCGCCAGAATAAAAACGCCCGCTTGGGCGCGGGCGTTAGGCAGGATCTGTTGCAACTGCGTCAGCGTGATCATCCTTGATCTCCAACCATTTAAGAGGCCAATCCACGGGCCATGATCGAACTGCGATACCCCGTCGTCGTGTCGCCTACATGGGTCACCTTGTCAATCGACCAGCGCCCCTGCATATAGCCCGGCCAGGTTTCATCCAGCAACAACAGGCCTTCGGCGGACAGCAACGGGTTACCAGGGCAGTCGATGGTGATGCTCAAACCTTCACGCCCCACCCGGCGCAACTCGCCCTGTGCCACTGAGCGCGCTTCGGTTTCACTCTGGCACCGTTGGCGCAACGTCTTGAACGGCGCGATCCCCACCTCGACCACGCGCTGGCGAGAGGCCGCGGCATCCCACCAACTGACACGGCACCCCTGGTATTTGGCCCGCGCATTTTCATCAACCCGGGCACTGATAAACGCCTGCTCGCCGGGACGGTTGTCATGGGTCACCGACAGCCGCACATCCGGCAGTTGCTGGCCCGAGAGCGACTTGACCTGGCCGCTTTCCGCCAGCACATACAGCTCGTTGACCGGCTTGGTCACCGCGTTGTAACGCCCGGCCAGGCGGGTGATAAAGCCCATGTCCGTCTCGTTGGACTGGTCGATATGATCAATCGCAATCCCATCCAGCGACGGCGCCACCCTGGGCGAAAACCCATGCCGCGTCGCCAGTTGGCGAAACAGCGCTCCAAGGGTCGTGGGCCCATGGCTGGCGGAACGGCGCTGGCGGTAGCCACTCTGGTCCATCACGCTGAACGGCGCCGCCGTGGCCACGATCACCAGGCGCATGGGAAACAGGTAAGGCGTGCGCTGGGTAATCACAAACTCGCCTTTTTCCACCAGCCCCGACTCGCGGTAACCCACGCGCAAACCGATCTTGGCGCCCAGGCTCGGCAGGCCTTCCAGGCCCTCGATATTGATGGTCAGTTCGAGGCGGTCGGATTCGATCCCCGCCGCGTCGGTGTGCTTCCACTGCATCAGCCGTGGGTTGATCAAGGCCGCGTTGGCGCCATAAATCTCCACGACCGGGGTAAATCCCATTGCCATGTTGCCTCCTTAATCCCAGGCCGAAACCGGCTTTGCAACACCCGGTTGCGCGTCCATCTCGGGCACGATTACCCCGATGCCCGCCGGCAACACTGGGCCATACTCGGCAAGCCCGGGGTTCAAGCGCCAGAGGGTTTCTTCGGCCGCGTCATCGCACCGCCCCAGCTCACGGTAGAGCAGCAGGTTGACCGAATCACCGGCAATACTTCGGACTCTACGCATTGATAAATTCCTCAAGCACCAGCGTCCACTTGATCACCATGGCAGTGCCGTCATCAATCACACTGGCCTGGTTTTCCGTGACCGCCGTAATGCGCCACAACCCCCAATTGCGGCCGATGCCATCGACCAGCGGCAGCGATGCCCGTGCATCCTGCAAGGCGCGCAATTGGTCCAGGCGCTGCATGCCGACGGCCGCCATGGCGGTTCCATTGAAGGTCAGTTTTTCCAGCTTCTGACCGTTCTGTCGCGACTGGGGCTTGCTGGCAATAATCTCCAGGTCGCCCCAGCCACCATCACTGCTGCGCTGGAGCGCGGAATAGGCGAACCCTCGGGACAGCCCGAAAATAAAGTCGCCCAACACCATCTGCTGTCGCATCAATCACCTCCGTCGGTCAGTGCCGCATTGCGCCGAACCGCCAGTGAATCGCTGAGCATCGGCACGCATTGGTTTTGCAGGCTTTGCAGGACCCGGTCGACCACCTGCTGGGCGTCGGCAGGGTTGACGCCGGTGATCTGGATGCTCGGCGCCAGGGTGACCTGGACGTTGTCCGAGCGGGCGCTGTTGAGCTCTTTGCTCACGGCATCGGGCGATGGCAGGCGGTCACTGGGGCCGAACAATTTTTCACCGAGCCAGTTACCGCCCTCGCCGCCCAACAGGCCACCGATAACGCCGCCCACCGCAGTGCCCACGCCAGGGAATACCAGGGTGCCAAGGGCCGCTCCGGCAGAAGCGCCGGCCCATGCGGCACCGGCGGTACCGAGGCCGCTGCCGACGGCTCGCATGTTGCCGCTGCGCACGCCCCGGACGACGTTGATGGCCGCCTCGGCGGAGCGCAATGGCGTCAACCTGCGCACGCCGATAGACCCCAGCCGGCTCAGGGTTGGGACCAGGCGGGAGGCTGGGGCCTTGCGCAGGCCGAGGGCTGATGCACTCTTTAATAGCAACGCCTTGCCTGTGTTCAACGCACGGGTAGAAACCCTTCGCAGGCTAGCGCTTACCGAAGTCACCCGCGCCAGGAACCCCGTTTTCAGGCCGTCAAACACCTTGCCTGCGCGCTCGCCCAGGCTCCTCATGATTGCCATGGGCCCGGTGGCGCTCCTGCCGGTCCCTGAGGTTTTTCTCGGCATCGGTGGGCTTGTGCGGCCAGTGCCGTTTTGCCTCACCGTTTTTCGTGACCCTTTGGGCCCGTAACGAGCCCGCCCGGTCAAGGGTTCGCTGGCGCCTGGGCAGCAGCAGTCCTTGCTATCGTCCCGGAACAATTTCCCGACGTAGGGCAACTTGCCCAGCGTTGCATCGACTACCTTGCCCGATACCCGGCTCTTGACCGTATCAAGCAAGCTTTCACCCACCCATTTGGAACTCTTGCTCAACCAGGACTCAGTCGCCGAGGCCTTGTCTTCGGGCGCAGCTTGCGGCGCACTGGTCATGGTTTCAGCGACCGTGCCGCCCAGCGGCCCACCCGTGATAAACAGGGTGCCATTAAGGGTTTCCAGGCTCTCGCGCAGGCGCACCTGTTCCTCGGTCAACGCGTGGATATGCAGGCTGGCGTTGGCCAGGGCCAGGCTCAGCTCAGACGGCGGCTCGGTTGCGCCGCCCACACTGGAGGCGCCAACCAGACTTTCGTCCTGTGCTTCAAGCAGGCCCGACAGTTGCAAGGCGCCACTTTCGGCCAGTGCGGGAAAGGTCATCCAGCGTTTGTCTTCGTCGGCGAGCTTGAGCGTATATCGAGGGTCTTGCATCTCGCTCTACTCCTATTTGACGCCAAGGCGATTGATCGCGATGTCGTAGCGGCGCAATGCTTTTGCGGCATCCCATTCGAGGATTTCCGCTTCGTTTACCGAGTAAACCAGCGGTACAACGTCGAGGATTACTTCGATGTCGCGCTGCGAAAGAAGTCCGCCGGTTTGTTTAAAAAATCGTCGATGCGCTCCTGCAATTCCGTCCAATCAGGCACCGTCAGGCCGTCCAGATCGGGGATCATCAGGCCGGTGCAGTGCGAGGTAATGAACTCGGCGCGCTCTTTGTTGGTGGCGAGTTTTTTCATCACTTTGGTGGCACGCAGGGCAGGCATTTCCAGGGTGACGCTGGTCAATACGCGGCCGGCCACTTCCAGTGGCAGCAGCAGTTGCACCTCCTCGCCGGGCTCGGTGGAACCTTCCAGAAAGAACGAAGCCGGGCGCGTCGACAGGTCGTGCACGTACTGGACGATGCTCACGTAGTCCGGGCGCTTGAGTTGGTCGAGTTCCTTTTCCGAGAGGCCGGTGGCCAGTTTAGCCAGCTCGAAGAACTGGTCGTCCTCATCGTCGCCCGCACGGGCCAGGGCCTGTTTTTGTGGGGCGTAGAACAAGGGTTTGAGTTGGATCTGCTCGATCGTCGCACCGCTGTCGGCGGTGATGGGCGCCAGCAGGATATGCAGGGGTGGCTTCCAGGCCATGGGCGAAATTCCTTGATGAACAATGTTGAACACGTGGACACGGTCAATGTGGGAGCTGGCGGGCCTGCGATCGCGCTGTGTCAGCAGCCTCATTTGTCACTGGTAGACCGCTATCGCAGGCAAGCCAGCTCCCACACTGGCCGTGCCTATTTCCGATTCGTGGAAGGGCTTACGGCATCAACACCGCACGCCGGGCATCGCCGAGGATGTCGACGCCGTTGAGCACAAACTTCTGGGTGCGCACGTCGATGTCGATCACCGGCACGCCGTTGTCCAGGCGATGGTAGGTGCGGCAGGACAGATCCAGGGTGGTGGTGGCCTTTTCGCCCATCTTCAGCTTGGCTTCCTCCAGGGATTTGAGCTTGCCGCCGACGGTGTGGTAGGTGAAGTAGGTCTTGCCATCCTGGTCCTGGCCCGCTTCGCGCACGTTGAGCAGGATGTCTTCGCCCAAGCGCACGCCCAGGGCCAGCATGATTTCGGGACCGGCGCCTTGCAGCACCAGCTTGGCGCTGAGCACCTTGGCACTCTTGGCCATTTCCTCGGCGATAAAGCGCCCGCCGGACATGGACTCCATCTCGAATTCGATCTTCGGCGGGGTGAATTCCTCGACAGTCGCCGACAGCGGCAGGCCTTGGAGGGTCGCCGCAATGGCCTGTCTGACTCGGTTGGTAAACATTAGAGAACGTCCTCCAGGAACTGCTCGATGATTTCATCGCGGGCATTGAGTTGATAAACCATGTGTTCGTTCGGCGCGTAGCGGCCGTAGTCGATCACGATGAACCAGGTGCCGTTCTTGTACTTCTCGACACTGTTGAGTTCCGGGTGCAGATACACGCTGCCGCCAGGAATGGTTTCGTCGGCCACCAGGGTTTGCAGCCAGTCGTTGATGCGCTTGACCTCCTGGTCCATGAACGACTTGGTCAGGTTGTGCGCCATGGCTTTCTGCCCGGCCTTGACCAGCTTGCGGCTGATGGCGTCTTCCAGGCCGACATAGCTGATGAACTTGCCGGTGAGGGAGCGGTTACCCAGCAGCGAGAAGCCACCGAGGATGGTGCGCGCGTAGTAGCTCACGCCGTAACGGTTGAGCAGGTCGCCTTCGGTGGAGGTGTCGAGGATGTTGTACTCGACCACGCGGGACACGTCTTCGGCGAAGGTCACCTGGTTGCCCGGGCTTTCCCATTGCTTGACCTTGGCCAATGCGGCGATGGCCAGGGACGACGGCGCGAGGAATACGTTTTTCTTCGCCGCCTTGGAGTACACCGACGGCATGTTGTGCACCAGCAGGCAGCGGTCGAAACCCAGGTCGGCACCACCCAGCTCGCCGCTGTAGGTCACTTGGTCGGCGACGCTGGCGTCTTTGCCGTCCAGCACCACACGGGCCTTGATGCGCTTGCCGAGCGCGGCAAATTCACCGGCCACCGCCTTGGTCCCGGTAAAGCCCGGGGCACCGATGATGGTCAGGTCTTCAGGAACGCTGCTCAGCGCCGCGAGGCCCAGTTTGCGACCGGTTGCCGGCTCGTTGCCGCCGATCACGTTGTTGAGGGTATCGGCCGGGGTGGCGCCCTCTTCGACGATCACCACATACACCGGCACCTTGACCACTTTGAGGATCTGGTACACCGCATGAAACAACGTGCCCGACTCGGCGCCGGTCGGGTCCAGCAGCGCCTGGGCGGTGAAGCTGTTGATGCGAAACGGGGCGTTTTTCGGGATCGACAGGTGCGCATTGGGCGCGGTGCCGACCAGACCGATCACGTTGTCACCCAGGCCACCCATGGCCTCGGGGGATTCGCTGGCATTGACGGTGATGCCGTTATGCTCGAAGTTCAAAACCTCAGCCATGATTATTCAGCCTTCTTGGTGACGGCCTTCTTGGCCGGTGGGGTGTCTTGGGCGGCAGCCAGCACGCTGGTCAATTCCAGGCGGCCGGCGGTGCGCAGGGCGGTTGCTTCGACGTCCAGCAGGTCCAGTTCCTGGCCGACGGCGGACCAGTGGCCACCTCCGGTGGGGAATGGGATGAGGACGGTGTAGGTTTGGCGGTTGGCCATGGGGGGACTCCAGAAACGCGAAAGCCCCAGCGATGGGGCTTTCTTGGATGCGAAAAAAAACCGCTTTCGCGGTGTTTATGATTGCTGCCGGATTACTCACCTGGCAGTGGGTAACGAGCCTTGATTTCGGCGACTTTAGCCCGCCATGCGTTCTCCTTGGCCTCGGTTTGATCGTACTGCCACTCCATATAGAGCGGGTCCGAATCTGTTCGGTAAGCCAGGCGCCGATTGAAAGCTATATCAGCGGCCTGTTCGACCTGCAAAGCGGCGTCGACTTCGGCTTTAGAAAACCCCATCTCAAGCAACTGCTCTACAGTCACATTGTAGAAAGTCTGATCTTTATTTCTGAATTCTTTAATCATCATCAAACTCCAGCAGCCACGACGTTGCCAACATTACTCAGCAAATTAGACAGACTTCCTCCGGAGTCCTTTACCAAACCAGTCACAAGGTGCGACCAAGTTTTATTTCCTGTAATCGACGAGGCAAATACCGACAACAACATCGTAGCGCCGGCCAACTCAGCAAATTTCGTTGAAAACTCCGCATCCACAACGGAGGACGTAAGCTCCACCTTATAGTTAGCAGAGTACCCGGAGTAAAAAACGTTTACCGCACCCAACGTCAGCTTACTACCCGAGAAGGTAACCGAGCCCTGCACGGAAGCGGCCGGACCATGTGCGCGATGAAACAGAGACGAAGCAAAGGAATACCAACCAGACGTTCCTGCTTTTAATACAGTCGGCATAACAACATCAACGAATCGAAAGTAGACACTGCCACCCTCGAGCGACAAGAAGTGAATATTTGAGCTACCAGCCATATATTCGCCAACCTTCGGAGAAAAAACCGGGTTACTCCCTGAACCATACCTCATGAAAACCAGCTTATTCGCGATTGACCAGTAAGGGGTTTGCTCAGTAGGAGCCGCATACTCATGCGTCTGAGCTGCCTTCAGGTAAATCGTTACATAAGGGGTAATATTAGATCGCCCCATCGCCTCTTTAATAGATTTGAGCGGGGCCTCCACCGATCCCAAGGCCAGATCGCTACCACCTACCGCATCGACATAAAATGACCGGGACATTTCAGGAATTGCACGAACCGCCGCCAAAACAGAAGCATCTATTTCAGCGACCTTCCCATTTATCGCACTGGTTAACTTATTTGCAGCCGCGACCAAACTAGTGATCGTAGTTTCCATACTCATATTCAACTCCCTATATTGCTTATCTTATGAATCAGCTCGTCACTTGGCTTCCAGAGCCATGACTCGAAATAGCACACCAACATGCCGAGCCATATTGTCAACGCTGGCCGTGGCAAGCTCTGCAATCTCCTCGGTCAACAACACATTCAAGTTCTCACTCCCCACCACAATCGTCACGCTATCCGCCGGCAACGGCGAAATATCCAACGTAAACTTCTGCAGCACCCGAGCAGCCGCCGCCTTATACGTCAGCAACTGCCCCGCCACCGAATACACGGCCAACAACGTCCCACTGGCGAGATAAAACCCAAACTCGCCAATCTCATACTCGCCATCGCCATCAAACAGCGCGGCCATGCGCAGTTGGCGCTGGCCCAGGTCTTCGTAGTCCACAATCGCCACCCGCTGGCGCTCATTGCGCAGGGCGGTTTCGTTGCCGGTGGGGTTGTAGCGGCCGGTGCCGGCGGCGATGTGGGTGATTTCGCCTTTCAAGCCTTGGTTCTTTGCCTGCAGCACTTCATCCAATCCCTTGGAGGTGAAGCGCACCAGGCGCGTGATGTCATCGGTCATGGCTGCGCCCTGAGGTCGTAGTCGTTAATGGTGTAGTGCTGGGCCACGCCCGCACTGTTAAGCCTTGAACTGAGCATCAGTTCCGGCAGCGCGCCCCACAGCGACAACTCGCCGTCGCTCAACGCCCGGTGGGCGGCGCCGGTCATCGGCAGCCCACCGTGCACTTCATGCACCAGGGTGATGGTGGCCAGGTCGCGCTCGCTCTTGGCCGCGTTGATACGGCGGATCAAGCGGTTGTGGTCGCCACTGGACCAACTGCGCCCGATGATCGCCTGCACGTCGAAGGTGTAGGGCTGGGCCTGCGGGCGCTGTTGGTACCAGGCCAGAATATTGGGGGTAAACCCCAGGGATTCGACCGCGTGGCTCAACGCCTTGGGCGTGCCGGCCTGGCGCTGGATTTGCCAGGACAGCGCCACCGTGAGGCGTTTTTCGGTTTCGTCGGCAGAGGCATTCCACTCACTGACGCCACGGTCGGCGGCCAGGTAAGGCAGGAACGGCGCAGGCGTTTGCAGCGGGTTCATCAGCGCCGGGAAGGGCGGGACGACCCGTTCGAGCAGTCGACCAAAGCCCAGGTCCAAAGCCTTCTCCAGCGGTGAGCTGTTGGCAGGCAACAGGCTGGGAGATTGTTCAGTCATAAGCTGCGCACCTCCACCTCGACACCCGTGCAGTACGGGGCCTGGAACGCCGTGGTGATGATCGGCGCCAGCGGCTCGAGAATCTCCAGCTGCGCCGCCCCGGCGGTGTGGATGGTGTAGTCGATCCAGCTCGGGTCCACACGCCCTTCCAGGCAGTGACAGGACTCGGCATAGGTCTGCAGCAACTGCTGGGCCGCCACTTGTGTCAGCCCCGAGTCCGGGCCGGCGTTGATCTTGGCCACCACGCGGATCTTGTACGGCACGATCTGCGCACCCTGCACCGTGACCCAATCGGTTTCCGGACGTACATCGGGCCGGGCGAAATGGCGCCGCACCCCTTCAAGCAAATCCGCCGACGGCGTGCCATTGCCGGTGCGGGACAGCACGGTGACCATGACTTGCCCAGGCGCGGTGCGCCGGGCGTTGCCGTCCTTGACCTGGGCGGCATAGCCATCCGGGTCGAAGGTATAGCTGACCGTCACCACCCCCGCAGCCGTACCGTGGACTTTCACCGCCGGCCGCTCGCCGAGGGTAAAGACCTCGCGCCGATACTGCATGCGCGAGCCGGCAGCCGGTGCGTGGGGGGCCAGGTAGTAACGCAGACGGGCATCATCATCGCTTTCCAGGGTCGGCGGCACGGGCGGGAACGCCGCCGGGTCGCCGGGGTCGAGCACCTGGCGCTCCAGGCCCATATCGGCCAGGCGCGCATCCAGGTTGCTGCCGGTGGCCCACCACGCCAGCATCTGCTGGATGCGCGCGTTGTACTTGCGCTCATGGGTTTGCAGGCGCACACAAAACGCTTCCAGGGCCAGGGTCAGCAACTCGCTTTCGTTATCCAGGCTGACCTTGAGCTTGACCGCGCTTTGCGGGGCGCGGGCGGCGACATAATCGACGACAAACGCCTTGAACTGCGCCAACAGCGGCTCGAACTCGTCGACGGCGATCAGGTCGGGCGGCGCCAATTGGTTCTGCCCGGGGATCAACATGCTCATGTCACCACCTCGAAGGATTGCTTGCGGTTTTTCCAGGTGCCGGCAAACCGCAGCAACAGGCCAGCGCCCTGGCGATTGGCGACGATGACTTGCGGAACAAAATCGGCGATGCCGTTCTGTGGGTTGTAAAAAGCCTGGGCAGCGTGGCTTTGGGCGAGGATCAACAGGTCGTCGCCCAGGTTCTGCCCCAGCAGTTGCGGGATCAGCGAACCGTACAGCGGGCGTTTCTGCCGTGTGCCCAAAGGTGTGGTCAGGGCCCGGGTGGCGCGCTGGACAAATTGCGGCCAGTCGTCCACCACGGCTCCGGTGTTTCTCTCTATTCCGATCATGGCAAATCCTTATGCCGTGCTGATAACTCGACCCTGGTGGTCCACCACCGGGCCACTCAAGTGAACGCCGGACGCATCCAGCAGCAGGCCGACTGCACCGACCTGCACGCTGATGTTTGCAGCGGTCATGACCAAACGGGCAGCGCCCAGACTCATTTCCACCTGCTCGCGAGAGCCAGTGAATGCCGTGGGGCCGTTGCTCCAATCCAGCACATGACCGGCGGCGTCGTAGGCGCTTTGCGTGCCGTCCGGGTAACGCCGGCTCGTCAGGCTGGCGACACTGGACAGCGGCGGGAAGCGATCACTGTTCAGGCCAAACAGCGCCACCGACTGCCCCCCGCCCTCGCCGCCGCCGTAGTTGAGCAGCAGGCATTGCTCTCCCACCGTGGGGATTCGCGTTTCGGTCTGCGCCCCGGCGCTGGGGTTGAAAAAGCGAATCGCCGGGGTCAGCAACTCGCCATGCCTGACCTTGCAGGTATTGCTGGCCGCGTCGACCTCCTGGCACACGCCGATCCGGCAAAAACTCTCGGCCCGCCGATAGAGGTCTTCAAGCTGGGTTTCCATCTGCGCCAGGCGCTCGACGATGGGCGCCAATTGCAGGCGTAACAGTGCGTCGAACATGGGGCTACTCCTGCAGGGGCCGGTATTGATCGGGGTCGTCGATATTCGACACCTCCCAGGTGCGGGCAAACAGCGGCTTGCCCATAGGGTCGTCAAGCAGCGGCGGGCCGATGTAGAGGGTTTGGTTGAAGGACACGGTCCAACTGTCGTACTGGGTGTCGGCCCCCGCCAGGGTCGATGGCAGCGCGACAATGTTGACTGGCACATCGCACTGGGCCGCCGGCAACTGCCAACGGTTATCCAGCACCAGGTCCATCAGCCGGCTCGCCAGGTCACAGGCGTCAAAAGCTTGCGCGCCTTCGGCGGCCATGACCTTGAGCGAGATCGACAACACATGGGCCTTGCGTCCTTCAAGGGAACGTACGCCCGGGCCATTACGCTCGACTGTGATTGCCACGGCGGTTTCATCCGCCGCCAGGATGCCCGGCGGGCTGCCCACCCGTAACGCCGGGAACGCCTTACGCAGGGCCTGGCCGATGGCTATTGGCAGTTGTGACGGTTTTTCAATGAGGGTCATGGTGTGGCTTCCTTGCAACGATCACTTTGAGTCCGGGGGCGAACCGGGCGGCTCATTCACCCCGATGCGCTTGGCGGCCCAGCGCTCGTAGAGGCCGATGGCGACGTCGGCACCGGCCATGGCGGTCAGGCAGCCGAGGGCGCCCGCCGTCCAGATCGACATGCCGGCGGCGTACAGCAGCATCAACGCCGACACCCCGCACACCATGCACGCCCCGGAACGCAGGGCCAGGCGGCGGACCAGCGACCAACCGCGGGCGCCCTCCTTGTCGGCGCGCCACATCTCCCCGGACACGCCGCCGATCAGGGCCAGAATAATCACCAGCCAGATAGGCATTTCTGCCAACGCTTGCTGCTCGTTTGTCATGTCACGCCTCCTGGAATGCGTAAAACCGGCAGGTGGCCGGTGCTTTGATAAATAGATGGATGGGTGTGTCGGTAGGCATTCCAAAAAGCCCGGTAGCCCGGGCTTTTCAGTAATGCGGTCCTTGGATCTTTCGGCGCTACTGGCGCGGTACGGATCTTTCCTCGATGTTTTTCCGACCACGATCCCTGTCTGCCGGATAACTGCTTGTGGTGCTTTACGCTGCACACCCGGGTCAGTTGCCAACCCTCTGAACCGTCAAGGCCGGTTCATCGCTGCCTGTTGTAAACCGTGAAACTAAAGAGCGTCGGCATCCTTGCCGGTGTTGCCTGGCGTCCTTGCCATCACTCGGTGGCGTCCATGCCAGTGTTGCGTGCCTTCCTTGTCTTCCTTGGCAGCATCCTTGCCGCCTCCACCAGACCTTGTTGGCTGGCTTGAGATGGAGAATATGCATGTATGCATATACAGTCAATGCACAAATGCATTTATTTTTACTCGGATAATGCATTGGCGCATAAACCCCTTGAGTGGTGGGCCCTGGGCGGTTTTCCATAGGCGAAAAAAAGCCCGCTCTCAGGCGGGCTGTTTCTTACAGAGAAGGGTTAGCGGGCGTACATGCCCCACCAGAAAACGTGACCGAGGATGCTGATCTGCTCTTCCTGGATATCCTGGAAGCTGTAGTCCTCATCCGGGTGCTCATCACGATTGAAACTGCGCAGGCGGATCCCCGAAGGCAGACGATAGAGCTGTTTGACCCGCAATTGACCGTTGTGATTGATGGCATACAAGTCGCCATCGACGATATCGCCGATCCCGCTCTTGCCGGCATTCACCCCCACCGTGGCGCCATCACGCAACACCGGCAGCATGCTGTTGCCGCGTACCGTCACACACTTGGCCTGGTCGAACTGCACACCGTTATGCCGCAGGCTGCGCTTACCAAAACGCAGGCTGGCCTTCTCGCTTTCCTCGATGACGAATCTTCCTGATCCAGCAGCCAATTCAACCTCGCGCAAAAAGGGGATCGACACCTCGTCATCATTAACGGGCGTGTCGTCGTCCCACAGGCTTATATCCTTGAGCTCCGAATGCATCGGGTCGCGCTCATCCTGCCACGCCGACCCCGCGCGCCCGCGCAACTGGTCGGTGCTCACCCGGAAGTAATCGGCGATCCGCGAGATGTGCTTGTCCGACGGATCAACGATCTTGCCGCTGAGAATCCGGGACAGAGTGGATTGAGGCACGCCGGTACGCCGGTGAAGCTCCGTGGGGGAGATCCCGTCGCGATCGAGCAGCTCTCTTAAGACGATTGAAACGTTGCGTTTTTGCATAACGGGGATAGTGACGGGAGTTTTTGGGGTTGGCAAATGCTAATTTGCATATTTTGTGCATGGGGTATGCGGGTGTACTGGCCGTTTGTGAACTGCGAAGCACGGACCTCGCATGTTAACCTTGCCGCCATCGCAAAAAATGCTGGGCCAAGCGCCCCCTTTGCCCCATCACTTTCAACGAATTTGCCTACTACCCAATGAGTAAAAACACCTCCGATCTGTCCTCCCACACTCCAATGATGCAGCAGTACTGGCGCCTGAAAAACCAGCACCCTGATCAGTTGATGTTCTATCGCATGGGCGACTTCTACGAGATCTTCTATGAAGACGCGAAGAAGGCCGCCAAGCTGCTGGATATCACCCTGACCGCGCGCGGGCAGTCGGCTGGGCAGGCGATTCCGATGTGCGGGATTCCTTATCATTCGTTGGAAGGTTATCTGGCCAAGCTGGTCAAGCTCGGTGAGTCGGTGGTGATCTGTGAGCAGATCGGCGACCCGGCGACCAGCAAGGGGCCGGTGGAGCGTCAGGTGGTGCGCATCATTACCCCGGGGACGGTGAGTGATGAGGCGCTGTTGGATGAGCGGCGGGACAACCTGATCGCGGCGGTGCTGGGGGACGAGCGGTTGTTCGGCCTGGCGGTGCTGGATATCACCAGTGGCAACTTCACGGTCCTGGAAATCAAGGGCTGGGAGAACCTGCTGGCGGAGTTGGAGCGCATCAATCCGGTGGAGCTGATGATCCCGGATGATTGGCCAAAGGATCTGCCGGCGGAAAAACGCCGTGGGGCCAAGCGCCGTGCGCCGTGGGATTTTGAGCGCGATTCGGCGCTGAAAAGTCTGTGCCAGCAATTCTCCGTACAGGATCTGAAGGGTTTTGGTTGCGAGACCCTGACCCTGGCCATCGGCGCCGCCGGTTGCCTGCTCAATTACGCCAAGGAAACCCAGCGCACCGCCCTGCCGCATTTGCGCAGCCTGCGCCATGAGCGCCTGGACGATACGGTGGTGCTCGATGGCGCCAGCCGGCGCAATCTGGAGCTGGACACCAACCTGGCCGGCGGGCGCGACAATACCCTGCAGTCGGTGGTCGACCGTTGCCAGACCGCCATGGGCAGCCGTCTGCTGACCCGTTGGCTGAACCGTCCGCTGCGCGACTTGACCGTATTGCAGGCGCGCCAGTCGTCCATTACCTGCCTGCTGGACGGCTACCGCTTTGAAAAGCTGCAACCGCGGCTCAAGGAAATCGGTGATATCGAGCGGATTCTTGCGCGGATCGGCCTGCGTAACGCCCGCCCGCGTGACCTGGCGCGCCTGCGTGACGCGCTGGGCGTGCTGCCCGAGTTGCAACAGGCGATGACCGAACTGGACGCGCCGCACCTGCAACAACTTGCTGTCACGGCCGGCACCTACCCGGAACTGGCTGCGCTGCTGGAAAAAGCCATTATCGACAACCCGCCCGCGATCATCCGCGACGGCGGCGTGCTGAAGACCGGTTACGACAGCGAGCTGGATGAGCTGCAAGCCTTGAGCGAGAACGCCGGGCAGTTCCTGATCGACCTGGAAGCCCGCGAAAAAGCCCGCACCGGCCTGGCCAACCTGAAAGTCGGCTACAACCGTGTGCACGGCTACTTTATTGAGTTGCCAAGCAAGCAGGCCGAGCAGGCACCTATTGATTACCAGCGTCGCCAGACCCTTAAAGGTGCCGAGCGCTTTATCACCCCTGAGCTCAAAGAATTCGAAGACAAGGCGCTGTCGGCCAAGAGCCGCGCCCTGGCCCGGGAAAAGATGCTCTATGAAGCCCTGCTCGAAGACCTGATCGGCAAGCTGGCACCGCTGCAGGACACCGCTGCGGCCCTGGCCGAGCTGGATGTGTTGAGCAACCTTGCCGAGCGCGCCCTGAACCTTGACCTGAACTGCCCGCGTTTTGTCAGCGAGCCGTGCATGCGCATCGTCCAGGGTCGCCACCCGGTGGTGGAGCAAGTGCTGACCACGCCGTTCGTGGCCAACGATCTGTCGCTAGACGACGATACCCGCATGCTGGTGATCACCGGTCCGAACATGGGCGGTAAATCCACCTACATGCGCCAGACCGCCTTGATCGTGCTGCTGGCGCATATCGGCAGCTTTGTGCCGGCGGCCAGTTGCGAGCTGTCCCTGGTGGACCGCATCTTCACCCGGATCGGTTCCAGCGATGACCTGGCCGGTGGCCGTTCGACCTTTATGGTGGAAATGAGCGAAACCGCCAATATCCTGCACAACGCCAGCGACCGCAGCCTGGTGCTGATGGACGAAGTGGGGCGCGGCACCAGTACCTTCGACGGCCTGTCCCTGGCCTGGGCCGCTGCCGAGCGCCTGGCCCACCTGCGGGCCTACACGCTGTTCGCCACCCACTATTTCGAACTGACCGTGCTGCCGGAAAGCGAGCCGTTGGTGGCTAACGTGCATCTCAATGCCACCGAGCACAACGAGCGCATCGTGTTCCTGCACCATGTGCTGCCAGGGCCGGCCAGCCAGAGTTACGGCCTGGCCGTGGCCCAGTTGGCCGGTGTGCCGAACGATGTGATCCTGCGCGCCCGCGAGCACCTCAGCCGCCTGGAAACCACCGCCCTGCCCCACGAAACCGTGGTTGCAAGCCCAGCCAAGGCCACCAGCAAACCGGGTGTGCCCATGCAGAGCGATATGTTCGCCAGCCTGCCCCACCCGGTACTGGATGAGTTGGCAAAGCTTGACCTGGACGACTTGACTCCACGAAAAGCGTTGGAATTGCTCTATGCACTGAAGACACGGGTCTAACGCAGACGCGTGCAAGCTGATAGAATCTCGCGCGGTTTGGGATGCTGCGGGCTTTTAGCCTGGCCTGCAGACTATCGCTCCCAAACCTCGCGAGCCCTGCCAGAAGGGGTTTCGCTGCCGCCGCCTGAGGAGAAAACTAGAAATGACCTTCGTCGTCACCGACAACTGCATCAAGTGCAAGTACACCGACTGCGTAGAAGTGTGTCCGGTGGACTGCTTTTACGAAGGCCCGAACTTCCTGGTAATCCACCCGGATGAGTGCATTGACTGCGCCCTGTGTGAGCCAGAATGCCCGGCCGTTGCGATTTTCTCCGAGGATGAAGTACCGGAGGACATGCAGGAATTTATTCAGTTGAACGTCGAGCTGGCGGAAATCTGGCCCAACATCACTGAGAAGAAAGAATCGCTTCCAGATGCGGAAGAGTGGGATGGCGTTAAAGGCAAGATCAAAGACCTCGAACGCTAACAGCGTCGCGCCCCTCTAAAAGGCCCCTTGCGGGCCTTTTTGCGTTTTTGCGCGCGGGTCTTTTACTTTTCTGCAGGCAAAAAAAAGGGGCGGTTTGACCCGCCCACATTTTTTCCCTAGTCCCTGTGTTCCTTTTCATCGTCCTGATGAATCGCATCCTGCGAGGTTCCCTGAATCATCGTTCCGTGATGACTGTGTCAATCCGTGGACACAGGGCTGATAGTAGAGACTTCCCAGACAAGTTCAACGGGATCCATTCCCAAGCACACCCCGCCGTCGCTCTCGATCACAAATAAATAAGCGTTATATTTCAATGATATAGAAATATGTCCAGGTGATTCGAGGCATCCAGGTCCGGTTAAAAAACCAAACACTTACGAAAAAGTAAGCGAATGCTTACACCGTCCATTAGGGAAATGCGCACCCGCCCTCCCAAAAGGTTTACGCCAGACAAGAAAAAGCCCCGACAGGGTCGAGGCTTGTCTGCCTTCAGGTCGATCAGTCGTCGCTGACAGTGATGGTCGGCATTGCCTGGGCACCGGCTTCCTGCAAGACAATCCGCGCGCCTACATGACGGGCCAGTTCCTGATAGACCATGGCGATCTGCCCATCGGGTTCGGCGGCGACCGTCGGCTTGCCACCATCTGCCTGCTCACGAATGCCCATCGCCAGCGGCAACGAAGCCAGCAGCTCAACGTCATATTGGGTGGCGAGCTTTTCGCCGCCGCCTTCACCGAACAGATGCTCGGCATGGCCGCAGTTGGAGCAGATGTGTACCGCCATGTTCTCCACGACACCCAGCACCGGGATGTTGACCTTGCGGAACATCTCCACGCCTTTGCGCGCATCCAGCAACGCCAGGTCCTGGGGGGTGGTGACAATCACTGCACCGGCCACCGGCACTTTTTGCGCCAGGGTCAGCTGGATATCACCGGTGCCCGGCGGCATGTCGATCACCAGGTAGTCCAGGTTGCCCCAGTCGGTCTGCATCACCAGTTGCATCAAGGCCCCGGAAACCATGGGCCCGCGCCACACCATCGGGGTGTTGTCATCGGTCAGGAACGCCATCGACATCACTTCCACGCCATGGGCCTGGATCGGCACGAACCACTTCTGGTCCTTGATCTTCGGCCGCGAGCCTTCGGCGATGCCAAACATCACGCCCTGGCTGGGCCCATAGATATCCGCGTCGAGGATGCCCACCCGCGCACCTTCACGGGCCAGGGCCAGGGCCAGGTTGGCCGCCGTGGTCGACTTGCCCACGCCGCCCTTGCCGGACGCCACCGCCACCACGTTCTTGACGTTGGCCAGGCCGGGGATCTGTGCCTGGGCCTTATGCGCGGCGATCACACACTGGATGTCGACCTTGGCCGAGCGCACGCCGTCCAGGCCTTCAATGGCCATTTGCAGCATCTGCGCCCAGCCACTCTTGAACAGGCCTGCGGCGTAGCCCAGCTCAAGCTGGACCGTGACCTGATCGCCCTGCACCTCAATGGCCCGGACACAGCCGGCGCTGACCGGGTCCTGGTTCAGGTAGGGGTCGGTGTACTGGCGAAGAACGGCTTCCACCGCTGCGCGATTGACGGCGCTCATGGGCTACTCCCGGAAAAGACAGACTAAAACAGGCGGCTATCCTAACCGTTCCGAGGCGTGAGGGGCATGCTTTCGCGATATTGGAAAACCCTGAAACAGCCTCACGGGGTGAAATAAATTCCCCAGCGCTTTATAGTGGCCGACCTCCGTTTCATCAAGTAGCCGAGCCCCATGTCCGAGCCACGCAAGATCCTCGTCACCAGCGCCCTGCCCTATGCCAATGGTTCCATCCATCTTGGCCATATGCTTGAGTACATCCAGACCGATATGTGGGTGCGCTTCCAGAAGCATCGCGGCAATCAATGCATTTATGTCTGCGCGGACGACGCCCACGGTTCGGCCATCATGTTGCGCGCCGAAAAGGAAGGCATCACCCCGGAACAACTGATCGCCAACGTCCAGGCTGAACATAGCGCCGACTTTGCCGAGTTCCTGGTGGACTTCGACAACTTCCACTCGACCCACGCCGAAGAGAACCGCGAGCTGTCGAGCCAGATCTATCTGAAACTGCGTGATGCCGGGCACATTGCCACCCGCTCGATCACCCAGTATTTCGACCCGGAAAAGAAAATGTTCCTGGCCGACCGCTTCATCAAGGGCACCTGCCCCAAGTGCGGCACCGAAGACCAGTACGGCGATAACTGCGAAAAATGCGGTGCCACCTACGCACCGACCGACCTGAAAGATCCGAAGTCGGCGATCTCGGGCGCCACCCCGGTGCTCAAGGATTCCCAGCACTTCTTCTTCAAGCTCCCGGATTTCCAGGAAATGCTGCAAACCTGGACCCGTAGCGGCACCTTGCAGGACGCCGTGGCAAACAAGATCGCCGAATGGCTGGATGCCGGCCTGCAACAGTGGGATATCTCCCGCGATGCGCCGTATTTCGGTTTCGAGATCCCCGATGAGCCGGGCAAGTACTTCTATGTGTGGCTGGACGCGCCGATTGGCTACATGGCCAGCTTCAAGAACCTCTGCGACCGCACGCCTGAGCTGGACTTCGACGCGTTCTGGGGCAAGGACTCCACCGCCGAGCTGTACCATTTCATCGGCAAGGACATCGTCAACTTCCACGCCCTGTTCTGGCCGGCAATGCTCGAAGGTTCGGGCTACCGCAAGCCGACCGGCATCGCCGTGCACGGCTACCTGACGGTCAATGGCCAGAAGATGTCCAAGTCCCGTGGCACCTTTATCAAGGCGCGCACCTACCTTGACCACCTGTCGCCGGAATACCTGCGCTACTACTACGCGTCCAAGCTGGGCCGTGGCGTCGACGATCTGGACCTGAACCTGGAAGACTTCGTGCAGAAGGTCAACTCGGACCTGGTGGGCAAGGTGGTCAACATCGCCAGCCGCTGCGCCGGGTTTATCCACAAGGGCAACGCTGGCGTGATGGTGCCGGTCAACGCCGCACCGGAGCTGACCGACGCGTTCCTGGCGGCCGCGCCAAGCATCGCCGACGCCTATGAAGCCCGCGACTTTGCCCGCGCCATGCGCGAGATCATGGGCCTGGCCGACCGCGCCAACGCCTGGATCGCCGACAAGGCACCGTGGTCGCTGAACAAGCAAGAAGGCAAGCAGGATGAAGTCCAGGCCATCTGCGCCACCGGCATCAACCTGTTCCGCCAGTTGGTGATCTTCCTCAAGCCGGTGCTGCCGTTGCTGGCCGCCGACGCCGAGGCGTTCCTCAACGTTGCACCGTTGACCTGGAATGACCACACCAGCCTGCTCAACAACCATCAGCTCAACGAATTCAAGCCGCTGATGACCCGTATCGACCCGGTCAAGGTGCAGGCCATGACGGATGCTTCCAAGGAAGACCTGACCGCCAGCCAGACCGACACCGGCAACGCCGCCCCAGCGGGCAATGGCGAGCTGGCCAAGGATCCGCTGTCGCCGGAAATCGACTTCGATACCTTTGCCGCCGTGGACCTGCGGGTCGCGCTGATCATCAAGGCCGAAGCCGTGGAAGGCGCCGACAAGCTGTTGCGCCTGACCCTAGATATCGGTGACGAGCAACGCAACGTGTTCTCCGGGATCAAAAGTGCCTACCCGGACCCGTCTAAGCTCGATGGTCGCCTGACCATGATGATTGCCAACCTCAAGCCACGCAAAATGAAGTTCGGCATCTCCGAAGGCATGGTGATGGCAGCCGGCCCTGGCGGCGAGGAAATCTACCTGCTCAGCCCGGACAGTGGCGCCAAGCCTGGCCAGCGCATCAAGTAACCGGAAAACCCTGTCGCGGTGATTGGCCGCGACAGGGCGGTTTGCGCTAGTACCCTCTCCCTGCTTGCCGGATAATCAGGCCCTGTTTGCTTAACCGGCTCGACCATGACCGAACTGCTTGTCGCCCTTCTCTGCGCTGCCCTGATCAGCCAATACCTGCTGCGTGTTGCGCTGCCTGGGGATCCGCCTTTGGAACGACGGCGGGTGCACGCCCTAGGGTTGGCGACCACACTCTTGGTCGCCCTCAGCGGCGCTTTCAGCTACCTGGTTGTTCACTTTGTGTTGCAACCCTTGGCGCTGGACGCTGTATGGCTGTTTGCTTATGTGCCGGTGGCGATCTTGTTGAGCCAGCCATTGCTGACGGTACTTTCCCGCCGCGTGCCCGCACTGCCCTTCGACGGGTTGTGGCTGCCGCTGCTGGCGAACGCCGGTGTGCTCAGCGTGGTATTCCTGGGCCCTGGCAATACCACCCAACTGATCTATAGCCTGGGGATCGGCCCGGCATTCTGGCTGACCCTCAGCCTGTTCAACGATTTGCGCCAGCGCATAGACCACAACGATATCCCCCAGCCCTTCAAAGGCCTGCCCGTGGACCTGTTCAGTGCCGGGCTGATGGCCGTGGCGTTGCTGGGCTTAAACGCAATGATCAAACCATGAGCCTGATTCAACGTATCGACGCCCTGCTGCCCCAGACCCAATGCGGCAAATGCGGGCACCCTGGTTGCAGCCCCTACGCCGAAGGCATCGCCCGGGGTGAGGCTATCAACAAGTGCCCGCCAGGCGGCACGGAAACCATCGCCGAGCTGGCGCAGCTGTTGAACCTGGCGCCCCTGGAGCTGGACAGCACCCGTGGTGAAGCCCCCGCGCAGATTGCCTTTATCCGTGAGGCCGAGTGCATCGGTTGCACCAAGTGCATCCAGGCTTGCCCGGTGGATGCGATTGTCGGCGCGGCCAAGTTGATGCACACCGTGATCGTGGATGAATGCACCGGTTGCGACTTGTGTGTCGCGCCCTGTCCGGTGGACTGCATCGACATGCTGCCCTTGCCGCTGGCCACGGTGCTGCCAATTGTCGCGGGCTATGCCAGCACCGCCGAGGAGCGCCAAGAGCGCGGGGCCAAGCGTGAGCGCGCCCGCCGCCGCTTCGAGCAACGCAACGCCAGGCTGCAACGCGAGGAAGAGCACAAGCTGGCAGAACGCCTGGCCCGCAGTAAACGCCCGGCCCCCAGCGCAGAGAGCAACGGCGACCCGCTGCAGGCTGCCATCGAGCGCGTGCGCGCGCAAAAAGACGCCGACATCGACGCCGCGCTAAAACAGGCCAAGATCAACCTGGCGATGAGCCGGGCGCAACTGCATAAATCCCTGAAAGCCTTCGGCCATCCGCCGACCTTTGAGCAACAGTCGCAGTTGATCATCCTGCAACAGCAATTTGAATCCGCCGAACAGGCATTGGCCGCCCTTGAAACCAACGCCCCCGCTGTTGTGATCCCCCAGGCCAATAAAGATCCAGCGCTCAAACGCGCCAAAATCCAGTTGGCCATGCGTCGCGCCGAGCTGAAAAAAGCCCAGGACGCGCTGGCCGATGCCGAACAACTGGCCGCCCTGGGCGCAGCCCTGGCCGACGCTGAACAAGCCTTGCATGCGGCCGAAGAAGCCTCCGAGCAGCCCAGGCCTGATTTGCAACGTGTCGAGAAACGGCCCATCGACAGCCAACTGCGCCAATTGAAGACCGCCCTGGCCTATGCCCGCGCCGACCTGAACAAACTCGAACGCCAGCCCGCCAGCAGTACCAACGCGTTAATGGACGCCAGACAACGCCTGGCTGACGCTCAGCGGTTGGTGGATGAACATGTCGGGGCCTGACGTTGTTGAGCGCCAGCAACAGGCCATGCAGCGCCTGTTGATGGCGGTAACGCCCGGCGTGCTGGTGCTGTTCTGGCTGTATGGCTGGGGCGTGTTGATCAATCTGTTGCTGGCCGGCACCTGTGCCTGGGCCGTCGAAGCCGGGGTGCGCCGGTTGCGCGGCCAGGGCGGTGGCGACCTCAGTGGCCTGGTCAGCGCGGTCCTGCTGGCCCTGGCGCTGCCACCTTACTGCCCGTGGTGGCTATGCGTGGGCGCTGTGAGCAGTGGATTGCTGCTGGGCAAACATCTGTATGGTGGCAAGCAGAACCCCTTCAACCCGGCCATGCTCGGTTATGCGCTGATGCTGCTGGCCTTTCCCCAGCCAATGACCCATTGGCCGGCATCCCACGGCCTGGACCTGCTGGCCGGCCTGCAACAGGTGTTCGGCCTGCACGGCGACACCGCCGATGCCTGGGCCCGGGCCACGGCGCTGGATACGTTACGCATCAATAACAGCCTGACCATTGATGAACTGTTTGCCAGCAACCCGGCGTTCGGCCAGATCGGCGGCACCGGCAGCGAGTGGGTAAACCTGGCGTTTCTCGCCGGCGGCGTCTTTTTACTGCAGCAACGGGTATTCAGTTGGCATGCGCCGGTGGGCATGCTCGCCAGCCTGTTTGTCATCAGCCTGCTGGGCTGGAACGGCTCGGGCTCGGACTCCAATGGCTCGCCGCTGTTTCACCTGCTGACCGGGGCCACCATGCTCGGCGCCTTCTTTATCGTCACCGAACCGGTGTCGGGCGCGAAAAGTGCGCGGGCACGCTTGCTGTTTGGGGTGGGCGTGGGGCTGCTGACCTACCTGATCCGCACCTGGGGCAGCTACCCGGATGGCGTGGCGTTCGCCGTACTGATGATGAACCTGGCAGTGCCGACACTGGAGCGCTGGGCACGGCCGCAGGCGGTGAAGGCATGACGCGCACCTGGCAAGCCTTGATCGTGCTGATGATCGCCGTCGGCGCGGTGGGCCTGACCGTTGGCCTGCAACAGCTGACGAGCAAGCCCATTGCCGCGCAGCAGCGTGAAATGCAAAGTCGGGCGTTGCTGGATGTACTGCCCGCTGGCAGTTATGACAATCACCCCCTGGAGCGCCCGCTGGGTATCGCCTCGGAAATGCTGGATAACAGTCAACTGCTGGGTGGTTACCTCGCGACCCTGGCCGGTAAACCCAGCGCCGTCGTGCTGCGCGCGCAGGTCGATGGTTACGGTGGACGTATCCAATTGCTGATTGCCATCGACCACAACGCCAAGCTGCTCGGGGTAAAGACCCTGGCCCACGCAGAAACCCCGACATTGGGCGGACCTATTGGCGAGCCCGGCAATCCCTGGCTTGCCTCGTTCAAAGGGTTGTCGCGGGAAAGTCCGCAGATATGGGCGCTGAAGAAAGACGGTGGCCAGTTCGACCAGATGGCGGGCGCGACCATCACCTCCCGCGCGGTGATTAACGCAACCCATGATGCCTTGCGGTATTTTGACGAACATCGTCAGGCGCTGCTGGAGACTGCCAGCCATGACTAAACCATTCGCCCTTGGCAGCCTGTTGCTGCTGCCTGCGCTGCTGGGTGTCAGCGCCACCCCGGCCGGCGCCGCTGCCTTCTGGGCGCTGTGTGTGCTGATCGTGACGCTGCATGGCTGGAGCTGCGCCTGGGTGCGTAATCGCCTCAGTGGCAATTGGCGGCTGATTGCCAATGTGTTGCTGGCCACCACCTGGGTCAGTTGCGCACACTTGGTGGCCCAGGCCCTGGCCTTTGGCCCGTCTATGGCCCTGGGAGCTTACCTGGGGTTAATTGGCGTGCAATGCGTATTGCTTGAACATGCCGGCCTGTTCGCCGCCAACCAGCGCAGGGCGCAGCTTCAGCTATTCACCGTTGCTACCGGGCTATTGGTTGCAATCACCCTCTCGCGCTTGTTACTCGGCAGCAGCATCGCCACCCTCGCCCCCACAGGGTTTATCCTGCTCGGGTTGTGGCTTGCCGGGTGGCAAGCCTGGACCCAACGCCGCAAATCACACTGAAGGAACCGCTCGCCCCATGAATGCCGCAAAACGCCTGGAGATCTTTCGTCGGTTTCACGAGGACAACCCAGAACCCAAGACCGAGCTGGCCTACTCGTCGCCGTTCGAGCTGCTGATTGCGGTGATCCTGTCTGCGCAATCGACGGATGTGGGCGTCAACAAGGCCACGGCCAAGCTGTTTCCGGTGGCCAATACTCCAGCGGCGATCCATGCCCTGGGGGTGGAGGGGCTGTCGCAGTACATCAAGACCATTGGCCTGTATAACAGCAAGGCAAAAAACGTCATAGAAACCTGCCGACTGCTGGTCGAGTTGCATGGCGGCGAAGTGCCACAAACCCGGGAAGCACTTGAAGCTTTGCCCGGCGTGGGTCGCAAGACGGCCAATGTGGTGCTCAATACAGCGTTTCGCCAATTGACCATGGCGGTGGACACACATATTTTCCGCGTGAGTAACCGCACAGGGATCGCACCGGGCAAGAATGTGGTGGAGGTGGAGAAAAAACTGATGAAATTTGTGCCAAAGCCTTACCTGCTCGACTCCCACCACTGGTTGATTCTGCACGGCCGTTATGTGTGCCAGGCCCGCAAGCCGCGTTGTGGCAGCTGTCGCATCGAGGATCTGTGTGAATACAAGGAAAAGACGTCTGACGATTGAGCCGTCATTGCTTTTATTGATGAGTCGATTGAAAAAATCTTTTTTACCCGGTGCGCAATTGCCGATATAAGGAGCGCCAACGGCAGTCTTAGCCTGGAGTTAACCTTATGAGCACTGGCAAAGAACAACTGGATGTAGAAGATGACTTTGTGGCAACGGACACTGACGAAGTAGCCGAGGCGCCCGTAGAAGTGGCCAAGACCAATTTGAGCAAACGCCGCACCATCGACAATCTTCTGGAAGAGCGACGCCTGCAAAAACAGTTGGCCGATTACGATTTCGATCTCTAGCCAAACGATCACACAGAAGCCTCCGCGATGGAGGCTTTTCCTGCCTGTTGCTCCCTGCTTCTTAAACCAGGCCGTTGCGCTGAGCGAGCTCGATCAGGTCCACCAGGGACCGGGCATTGAGCTTGAGCAGCAGACGCGTCTTGTAGGTACTCACCGTCTTGTTGCTGAGGAACATGCCGTCGGCGATTTCTTTGTTGGTTTTTCCCTGGGCCAACTGCTGTAGCACCATCATCTCCCGGCCTGAGAGCCGTTCGACCATATCCGCCTCGCTGGTATTGCCCTGGGTGGACCGCACCGAGTTGAGTGCCTGGTTGGGGAAATAGCTGTAGCCAGACAGCACGGCCTTGATTGCGCTCAGCAGCTCGGTAAGGTCCTGCTGCTTGCACACATAGCCCGCCGCCCCCGCCTGCATGCAGCGCATGGAGAAGTGACCGGGTGCCTGGGAGGTCAGCACCAGCACCTTGAAGGGTTGCGCCTGCTTTGTGGAAGACAGGCGACAAATAACTTCCAAACCGTCAAGTTTGGGAATTCCAATATCCAGGATGACAATATCCGGCATATGCTCCCGCGCTAGTTGTAACGCGTCGACTCCGTTATCGGTCTCTGCAACGACCTCATAACCATGACGTTCCATTAGCATGCGTACAGCAAGGCGAATGACGGGATGATCATCCACGATCAGCACTTTATTCATGGGCAAGTCCAATTTCGCTGTTCGAATTATTCAGAGCCAGCACAATAGCCTAGTCGTTTCCTCCTTGGCATAGCACTCCCCCCCAAGTAACGACAAGCAGAGACCCAACCCACAAAGTTATGAGAATAGACCTACAAAAAAACGCCTCTATGGATGTGCCGGTTATTGTTCAGCCTTTCAGAACTTTCCGTGGGCAAACATATTTTGAGCAAAAAAAGCACCGTTTACCCTAGAAAAGTAAACATGACGCACGCCATTTTCAGGAAATGCCCCTTGCACGGGCCAGACCTGCGTGCCTCGACGCGGCCATTGCCCCTGCAAAAAAGTTCCCTCGGTGCAACAGTCATTAACAACACTTGGAATTATCTGACAGATATTTCCACAAATAAAATAGAACTCCATCTCTTTCCTACTAAACAACCGAATGATTTTAAACACAAACAAGGCTGCATGCCTGAAGCATCAACTTCCCGACACAAAAAAACAAAAGCAAAACTAATAAACAGCAACGCCCCAAACACATCGGCAAGACATTAAACACTGATAAACAAAACCCGGACCTCCTGAATGACGGACAAAAAAAATGGCCCCTTTTTCAAGGGGCCACTCTTTATGACGCTTCAGGTACTTCAGAACAACTTGCGGCCCTTGTTGGCCGCAATGCGCATGCGCAGTGCGTTGAGCTTGATGAAGCCAGCAGCGTCAGCCTGGTTGTAGGCACCGCCATCTTCTTCAAAGGTCGCGATATTGGCATCGAACAGCGACTCATCGGACTTGCGGCCGGTGACGATCACGTTGCCCTTGTACAGCTTCAGGCGCACCACACCGTTCACATGGACCTGGGAGGCGTCGATCATCTGCTGCAGCATCAGACGCTCAGGGCTCCACCAGTAACCGGTGTAGATCAGGCTGGCGTATTTAGGCATCAGCTCGTCTTTGAGGTGAGCCACTTCACGGTCCAGGGTGATGGACTCGATGGCGCGGTGAGCGCGCAGCATGATGGTGCCGCCCGGGGTTTCGTAGCAGCCACGGGACTTCATGCCCACGTAACGGTTTTCGACGATGTCCAGACGGCCGATACCGTGCTCGCCACCGATACGGTTGAGGGTCGCCAGTACGGTGGCCGGGGTCATTTCGACGCCGTCCAGCGCGACGATGTCGCCGTTGCGGTAGGTCAGTTCCAGGTACTGCGGCTTGTCAGGAGCGTTCTCCGGGGAGACGGTCCATTTCCACATGTCTTCTTCGTGCTCGGTCCAGGTGTCTTCCAGCACGCCGCCTTCATAGGAGATGTGCAGGAGGTTGGCGTCCATCGAGTACGGGGACTTCTTCTTGCCATGGCGTTCGATCGGGATGGCGTGCTTTTCAGCGTAATCCATCAGTTTTTCACGGGACAGCAGGTCCCATTCACGCCAAGGAGCAATCACTTTCACGCCAGGCTTCAGGGCATAGGCGCCCAGTTCGAAACGCACCTGGTCGTTGCCTTTGCCGGTGGCGCCATGGGAAATGGCGTCAGCGCCGGTTTCGTTGGCGATTTCGATCAGGCGCTTGGCAATCAGCGGACGTGCGATGGAAGTACCCAGCAGGTACTCGCCTTCGTAGACGGTGTTGGCGCGGAACATCGGGAAAACGAAATCGCGGACGAATTCTTCGCGCAGGTCGTCAATGTAGATCTCTTTGACGCCCATGGCTTGCGCCTTGGCTCGTGCAGGTTCGACCTCTTCGCCCTGACCCAGGTCAGCGGTAAAGGTCACCACTTCACAGTTATAAGTATCCTGCAGCCACTTGAGGATCACCGAAGTGTCCAGGCCGCCGGAATACGCGAGAACGACCTTGTTTACGTCGGCCATGCCATCACTCCACGGGGTTTTACGGAAAGGCGTCGATTCTACCGATCAAAACCGTGAAATTACAGGGGCGCGACAGCAAATGAAGATAAAGCGACAGATTATGTCGGGCGAGCGACGAATGGCCGATGCCTACGAGGTCGCCGCCGCATTCGCCGGGGCGGTGGCCTGGGGTGCCGGTTTCTCGGGGGCTGGCACCCGGTCGAGATGGATATTCACCCGTCGGTTCTTCGCCCGGTTGGCCGGGTTGGTATTGGGCACCAGCGGGTAGCGCTCGCCGTGGAAGCGCAGGACGATCTGCGATTCGGGAATGCCATTGGCCTTGAAGAAGTCCATCACCGCCAGGCCTCGACGCCGGGACAGGTCGCGATTGGTCAGGCGATTGCCGCTGTTATCCGAATGGCCGTCCAGTTCGATATGGTTGACCGTAGGGTCGGCCTTGATGAACTCAAGCATGACCAACAGCTTGGCCTTGGCCGCCGGGTCGAGGTCAATACCGCCACCCGGAAAGCCGACTTCAGCCTGTTTGACCTGCTCGAAATTCATCGGCAGCAATTTCGCAGTACATAACTGGTAATCGCTGTAGGCCTTGTTGAAGCGCACCGGCAGCAAGCGGATTTCCGAATAGCCGCCATCCCGGGAATAGTGGCGCACAGTCGGGCTGCGGCCATCGAGCAAGCCATTGAACAGGCGCCCGGCCTGGGCCTGGGAGCTGTTGAACAGCACATCGCCGCTGCCCGCACGCACCGCACCGAGGTTGATATCACCGCGCCCCGGCTGCCACGGCGCCGCCGCCGCCAAGAGTGTTGCGGAGCCGACGCCCAGCGCGCTGTTGTAGGCCTTCAAGCGAAATGTCGCCTGCTCGCCGGCCCGGCGCACGAACTCACCCGAACCAAAATCGGCGATCGGCTGGCTCAAGCGGCACTCGAACTTGTCGCCTTCCACCTTCCACTCGATATTTTCCAGGCGCGTCTGGAAGGTCAGGGCCATCGCAGGCAGGCTGGCGAACACGCTGAGCAGGGCTAGATATTGCTGGCGCACGGGCGGCTCCACTGGTTTCTACAACACAACAAGGCGTCATACATCGTTAAGGCATACCCAGGGATATCGGTCGCGCCCTGCAAAACTTGATAGCGAGTGCCTGCAAGAGTCTTTTCCGGTAGCATTCCCACCAGATTGACCCGCCTGGAATCCCCAATGTCCGACCGCCTGACCCTGCTGCGTCCCGACGACTGGCATATTCATCTTCGCGATGGTGCTGCGTTGCCCCAAACCGTGGCTGATGTAGCGCGCACGTTTGGCCGTGCCATCATCATGCCTAACCTGGTACCTCCGGTGCGCAATGCCGCAGAAGCCGACGCCTATCGCCAGCGCATCCTCGCTGCACGACCGGCCGGCAGCCGCTTTGAACCGTTGATGGTGCTCTACCTGACCGACCGCACCCAGCCCGCAGAAATCCGCGAGGCCAAGGCCAGCGGTTACGTGCATGCCGCCAAGCTGTACCCGGCCGGCGCCACGACCAACTCCGACTCCGGCGTGACCAGTATCGACAAGATCCTGCCCGCCATCGAAGCCATGGCCGAAGTGGGCATGCCGCGCTGCTGATCCACGGTGAAGTCACCCGTGGTGATGTCGATGTGTTCGATCGCGAGAAGATCTTCATCGACGAACACATGCGCCGTGTGGTCGAGCTGTTCCCGACCCTCAAGGTGGTGTTCGAGCACATCACCACTGCCGACGCCGTGCAATTCGTCACCGAAGCTTCGGCCAACGTTGGCGCGACCATCACCGCGCATCACCTGCTTTACAACCGCAACCACATGCTGGTGGGCGGGATCCGGCCGCACTTCTATTGCCTGCCGATCCTCAAGCGCAACACCCACCAGGAGGCACTGCTCGATGCCGCCACCAGTGGCAATGCGAAGTTCTTCCTCGGTACCGACTCGGCCCCCCACGCCCAGCACGCCAAGGAAGCTGCCTGCGGCTGTGCCGGCTGTTACACCGCCTATGCGGCGATCGAGCTGTACGCCGAGGCTTTCGAGGCACGCAACGCCCTGGACAAACTCGAGGCCTTCGCCAGCCTCAATGGCCCGCGCTTCTACGGCCTGCCGGCGAATACCGACCGCATTACCCTGGTCCGTGAAGACTGGACCGCCCCCACCAGCCTGCCATTTGGCGAGCTGACCGTTATCCCGCTGCGCGCCGGTGAAACACTGCGCTGGCGCCTGCTGGAGGAACACACGTGAGTGAAGACCATTACGACGACGAACAGGAACACAGTGGCGGCGGTTCGCGCCACCCGATGGCCGAGCGTTTTCGCGGCTATCTGCCTGTCGTTATCGACGTAGAAACCGGCGGTTTCAATTGCGCCACCGATGCGCTGCTGGAAATTGCCGCGACTACCATCGGCATGGACGAACAGGGCTTTGTGTATCCAGAACACACCCATTTCTTCCGCGTCGAGCCTTTTGAAGGTGCCAACATCGAAGCGGCGGCCCTGGAGTTCACCGGAATCAAGCTCGACCATCCGTTGCGCATGGCCGTCAGCGAAGAAGCGGCATTGACCGACATCTTCCGTGGCGTTCGCAAGGCCCTGAAGGCCAACGGCTGCAAACGCGCGATCCTGGTCGGCCACAACAGCAGTTTCGACCTGGGCTTCCTCAACGCCGCCGTGGCGCGCCTGGACATGAAGCGCAACCCGTTCCACCCGTTCTCCAGCTTCGACACCGCGACCCTGGCTGGCCTGGCTTATGGCCAGACCGTACTGGCCAAGGCATGCCAGGCTGCCGGTATCGACTTCGACGGTCGTGAAGCCCACTCGGCTCGCTACGACACCGAGAAGACTGCCGATCTGTTCTGCGGCATCGTCAACCGCTGGAAGCAGATGGGCGGCTGGGAAGATTTCAGCGACTGATCAGGTCGCTAAATCCCACGCATAAAAAAACCGGCCCTCTCAGGCCGGTTTTTTTTACCGCGAATCTGGCTTACAGCTTGCCAGCGTTCTCGGTCAGGTAAGCCGCAACGCCTTCTGGCGAAGCGTTCATGCCTTTGTCGCCTTTTTTCCAGTTGGCTGGGCAGACTTCGCCGTGCTCTTCGTGGAATTGCAGAGCGTCGACCAGGCGGATCAGCTCTTCCATGTTACGGCCCAGCGGCAGGTCGTTGATGATCTGCGAGCGCACAACGCCCTTGTCGTCGATCAGGAACGCGCCACGGAAAGCCACGCCGCCTTCGGACTCAACGTCGTAGGCCTTGGCGATGTCGTGCTTCATGTCGGCAGCCATGGTGTATTTGACTTTGCCGATGCCGCCATCATTGATGGCAGTGTTGCGCCAGGCGTTGTGGGTGAAATGGGAGTCGATGGACACGGCAACCACTTCAACGTTACGTGCCTTGAAGTCGTCCATGCGGTGATCCAGGGCGATCAGCTCGGATGGGCAGACGAAAGTGAAGTCCAGCGGGTAGAAGAACACCAGGCCGTATTTGCCTTTGATGGCTTCAGACAGCTTGAAGCTGTCAACGATTTCGCCATTGCCGAGGACGGCAGGTACGTCGAAATCCGGGGCTTGTTTGCCGACGAGTACACTCATTGGTTATCTCCTGATGGTAATTGAAGTAAATGGACCGCCCCTGAGTCTGCCGTGAATTGACGACAGGCCTGTGACGCGATCACGCTTCGTAAAGACCGACCATCATACCTGAAAAAAGCCGTTCGTCAGTGAGGGGCCCACGGCGGGCAAAGGTTTGAGAAAGCACTTTGACAATCATTCTCGTTAACATTAAGATCCATCGCACTTAAGCCTTAAACCGCGATGGTTCTCCCTTATGTATGTCTGCCTCTGCACTGGCGTCACCGACGGACAAATCCGCGAAGCGATCTATGAAGGTTGCTGCAGCTACAAGGAAGTGCGTGAAACCACCGGCGTTGCCAGCCAATGTGGCAAATGTGCCTGCCTTGCCAAGCAAGTGGTACGGGAAACCCTGACATCGCTGCAAACAGCCCAGGCCGCGATCCCCTACTCGGCAGAATTTACACACGCCTGAAGTGGCGTGTTTTAAAGAACCGGACTTAGCGTCCGGTTTTTTTATGCCTGTAATTCAAATAGTTAGCGCCAAGACGCGGAACACAAACATTCTTATTCCGATTAATTTTCATTTATTATTCAATAACTTAGGTTTGACACTAGTAGTTGTGCAGCTCAAACTCCGCCTTATATACAACGAATACAGGGCAGGACCCCAATCATGAAAGGCGACATCTCAGTCATCCAGCAACTCAACAAAATCCTTGCCAATGAACTGGTCGCGATCAATCAGTATTTCCTGCATGCACGCATGTATGACGATTGGGGCCTGGAAAAGCTCGGCAAGCGTGAGTACAAAGAGTCGATCAAGGCCATGAAGGACGCAGACGCGCTGATCAAGCGCATCCTGTTCCTCGAAGGTCTGCCGAACGTCCAGGACCTGGGCAAGCTGAACATCGGCGAGCACACCCTGGAAATGCTCAACAGCGATGTGGGCTTCGAGCGCAAGAGCCATGCCGACCTCAAGGCCGCCATTGCACATTGCGAGACCAAGGGCGACTTCGGCAGCCGCGAACTGCTGGAAGATATCCTCGAAGACCAGGAAGAGCATATCGACTGGCTGGAAACCCAGATCGGCCTGATCGACAAAGTGACCCTGGAAAACTACCTGCAATCGCAGATGGGTGAATAACCGCGCCAACAGGCACAAAAAAGCCCCGCTCTCGAATGAGAAGCGGGGCTTTTTATTGCGCGCGAATTACGCTTCGGTCTTGGCCGCTGCTTTTTCAGCTGCGTCCTTGATCAGCGCTTGCAACGAACCATCAGCCGCCATTTCGGTGATGATGTCGCTACCGCCGACCAGCTCACCGGCCACCCACAGTTGTGGGAAAGTAGGCCAGTTGGCGTACTTCGGCAGATTGGCGCGGATTTCCGGGTTTTGCAGGATATCGACGTAAGCGAACTTTTCGCCACACTGCATGACGGCCTGGGAGGCCTTCGCGGAGAAGCCGCACTGCGGGGCATTCGGTGCGCCCTTCATGTAAAGCAGAATGGTGTTGTTAGCAATCTGCTCTTTAATCGTTTCGATGATATCCATGGAACACCTCGGCTGGAACTTTGCGACTCACAGGTCGGCACGGTGGCGCATTGTAACGCAAAATCCCAGCGTGGTGCTCGGGCTCCCCGACAGACTCACTGCGTCACGCCGCCGCGACCTGCACCGGCACGCCGTTCAACGCCGCGTTACCTGACAGTTCGTCCAACTGACGCTCATCCGTCAGGTCGTTGGCACTCGCCCCCGGCTGTGCGCTGGCAATACTCATCTGCACACCCGGCCGGTCATGACCCCAGCCGTGGGGCAGGCTGACCACGCCGGGCATCATCTCCAGGCTGGCCAGTACGTGCACCTCGATCATGCCGATCCGCGAACTGACCCGCACGCGCTGGCCGTCACTCAGTTGGCGACTGGCGAGGTCATCCGGGTGCATCAGCAACTGATGCCGCGGCTTGCCCTTCACCAGCCGGTGATAGTTATGCATCCACGAATTGTTGCTGCGCACGTGCCGGCGGCCGATCAGCAGCAACTCATCAACCTTGGGCAACGGCAATGCGGCAAACCGCGCCAGGTCCGCGAGGATCACTGCTGGCGCCGCCTGCACCCGACCATTGGCGGTTTTCAAGCGTCCCGCCAGGTTGGCCTTCAGCGGTCCCAGGTCCAGGCCATGGGGATGCTCGGCCAGCATCGCCACCGATAGCTTGTGCGAGGAGGCATCGCCATAGGCCCCGGCCCGCAGGCCCAGGTCAATCATCTGCGCCGGCGCCAGGGTTGGCTTGAGCGGGCTGCCGGTGCGAGCCGCAAACGCCTGGGCCAGGCCGACAAAAATCTCCCAGTCGTGCAACGCGCCCTCGGGCTTGGGCAGGATCGCCCGGTTGAAGCGCGTGACGTTACGCACTGCAAACATATTGAAGGTGGTGTCGTAGTGATCGTTTTCCAGGGCCGAGGTCGATGGCAGGATCAGGTCGGCATAGCGCGTGGTTTCGTTGATATACAGGTCCACGCTGACCATGAACTCCAGACCGTCCAGGGCCTGCTCCAATTGGCGTCCGTTGGGGGTGGACAACACCGGGTTGCCGGCCACTGTCACCAGCGCACGGATTTGTCCTTCGCCCTCGGTGAGCATTTCTTCGGCCAAGGCCGACACCGGCAGCTCGCCGCTGTATTCGGGACGCCCGGACACCCGGCTCTGCCAACGGTTGAAGTGCCCACCAGACGTGGCGGCCACCAGGTCCACCGCTGGTTC
The DNA here is from genome assembly GCF_030687335.1 of Pseudomonas sp. FP818. Taxonomy (NCBI): domain Bacteria; kingdom Pseudomonadati; phylum Pseudomonadota; class Gammaproteobacteria; order Pseudomonadales; family Pseudomonadaceae; genus Pseudomonas; species Pseudomonas sp. FP818. The sequence continues at coordinate 4,640,100 of NZ_CP117427.1, forward strand.
GGTGCACAAGACGCCCCCGACCCGGTCCAGATTCCCGGTGACCAGGTTGATCAACTGCACCAGCCAGTGGCAAAGGGTACCGAACGCCTGGGTCGATACCCCCATCCGCCCATAGCAGACCGCCTTGTCTGCCGCCGCAAAATCCCGCGCCAACTGGCGGATCTGCTCGGCCGGCACCGCGCAGTGGGCGCTCATGGCCTCGGCGGTAAAACCTGCGACGGCCCGGCGCACCTCCTCCAGGCCGTCCACCGGCAAGTGGCTGTCGCGGGTCAGGTGCTCACTAAACAATGTGTTGAGTAGCCCGAACAGCAACGCCGCATCCCCGCCGGGGCGCACAAACAGGTGCTGGTCGGCCATGGCCGCCGTTTCACTGCGTCGGGGGTCGACCACCACCACTTTGCCGCCCCGTGCCTGAATGGCCTTCAGACGTTTCTCCACGTCCGGCACGGTCATGATGCTGCCATTGGAGGCCAGTGGATTGCCGCCCAGAATCAACATGAAGTCGGTCTGGTCGATATCCGGGATGGGCAGCAACAGGCCATGGCCGTACATCAGGTGGCTGGTGAGGTGATGGGGCAGTTGGTCTACCGACGTCGCGGAGAAGCGATTGCGCGTCTTCAACTGCCCGAGGAAGTAGTTGCTGTGGGTCATCAAGCCGTAGTTATGCACACTGGGATTGCCCTGATACACCGCCACCGCATTCTGCCCATGCCGCGCCTGGATCCCCGCCAGCCGTTCGGCCACCAGGGCGAAGGCCTCGTCCCAGGGGATCGGCTGCCACTCGCTGCCCACCCGCAACATCGGCTGGTGCAGGCGGTCGGGATCGTTCTGGATATCTTGTAGGGCCACGGCCTTGGGGCATATATGGCCACGGCTGAAGGTATCCTGGGCGTCCCCTTTGATCGAGGTGATGGCAATGCTGCCATCATCCGAAGTGGTGGTTTCCAGGGTCAGGCCGCAAATGGCTTCGCACAGGTGGCAGGCACGGTGATGGAGAGTCTTGGTCATGGCCAGTCTCTTTATTAGGGCTTTGGCCTGACTATGGGCTGCGCCCAGCGGCGGCACCAGCAACGTTCGCCCCGTGAATCAATGGGCATCAGGCCAGACCATGGGCAAGCATTAGCAAATGTTTCAGAAACCGCCCACACTGCCCCAGAAACCGACGCAACCTGGCCCGGGGCCGCCATCACACATTGCAAAAGGTCGCGGCGCCAGTGTACAAATGACCCGCTGCTGTCCGTAAACAGGCCTCAAAAGTGCAATTCCCGCCCCTTTGAACACCCCTAAAAAACCGTAGCCTATTGGTAAGACGCGACATTTAATGTCAATATCGCGCCTTCCCCTATTTCGTCGCCCCGTGCGGCTTTCGCCGCAGGTCTCGCCCGTTGTCACAATAAACAAGGCTTTGAGTATCTGCGGTCTGTTGCAAAAAGGTAGTTAATGATGAGCGCAAGGCACTTTCTCTCCCTGATGGATTGCACGCCCGAAGAGCTGGTCAGCGTGATCCGTCGAGGCATTGAGCTTAAAGACCTGCGTAATCGCGGCGTACTGTTCGAGCCTCTGAAAAACCGCGTACTCGGGATGATTTTCGAGAAGTCGTCCACCCGTACCCGCCTGTCCTTCGAAGCCGGCATGATCCAGCTCGGCGGCCAGGCCATTTTCCTGTCGCCTCGGGATACCCAACTGGGCCGTGGCGAGCCGATCAGCGATTGCGCCATCGTCATGTCACGCATGCTCGATGCAGTGATGATCCGTACCTTCGCCCACAGCACCCTGACTGAATTTGCCGCCAACTCGCGAGTGCCGGTGATCAACGGGCTGTCCGACGACCTGCATCCGTGCCAGTTGCTCGCCGATATGCAGACGTTCCTCGAACATCGCGGCTCGATCCAGGGCAAGACTGTGGCCTGGATCGGCGATGGCAACAATATGTGCAACAGCTATATAGAAGCGGCGATCCAGTTCGACTTCCACCTGCGCATCGCCTGCCCCGAGGGCTACGAGCCGAGCGGCGAGTTCCTGGCCAAGGCCGACGCCCGCGTGCAAATCGTGCGCGACCCGAAAGACGCGGTGATCGGCGCGCACCTGGTGAGCACCGACGTCTGGACCTCCATGGGCCAGGAAGACGAGACCGCCAAGCGCCTGGCCCTGTTCGCGCCTTATCAAGTCACCCGTGAATTGCTCGACCTCGCCGCCCCGGATGCGCTGTTCATGCACTGCCTGCCGGCCCATCGCGGCGAAGAAATCAGCCTCGACCTGTTGGACGACCCGCGCTCCGTCGCCTGGGACCAGGCAGAAAACCGCCTGCATGCGCAGAAGGCCCTGCTGGAATTCCTGGTCCCACCGGCGTATCACCACGCATGAGCCAGCCACTTCTGCTGAACCTGCGCAATCTGGCATGCGGCTATCAGGACCAACGGGTGGTGCAGAATCTCAACCTGCACCTCAACGCTGGAGATATCGGTTGCCTGCTGGGCTCCTCGGGCTGTGGCAAGACCACCACCCTACGGGCGATTGCCGGGTTTGAGCCGGTGCACGAAGGCGAGATCAACCTGGCTGGCGAAGTGATCTCCAGCGCCGGCTTTACCCTGGCCCCGGAGAAGCGTCGCATTGGAATGGTGTTCCAGGACTACGCGCTGTTTCCACATCTGAGCGTGGCCGACAATATCGGCTTCGGCATTCGCAAACACCCGCACAAAGAGCGGGTGGTCGCCGAACTGCTGGAGCTGGTCAACCTGAAGAACCTGGGCAAGCGCTTCCCCCACGAACTGTCCGGTGGCCAACAACAGCGCGTGGCCCTGGCCCGTGCTCTGGCGCCGGAACCGCAATTGCTGTTGCTGGACGAGCCGTTCTCCAACCTCGACGGCGAACTGCGGCGCAAGCTCAGCCATGAAGTGCGCGACATCCTCAAGGCCCGTGGCACCAGTGCGATCCTGGTGACCCATGACCAGGAAGAAGCCTTTGCGGTGAGCGACCATGTCGGCGTGTTCAAGGAAGGCCGCCTGGAGCAGTGGGATACGCCCTACAACCTCTATCACGAACCGCTGACGCCCTACGTCGCGAGTTTTATTGGCCAGGGTTATTTCATCCGTGGCCAATTGAGCACTCCGGAGTCGGTCACTACCGAACTGGGCGAGCTGCGCGGCAATCGTGCCTATACCTGGCCAACCGGCTGCGCGGTGGATGTGTTGCTGCGCCCGGATGACATCGTGTATGCACCGGACAGCCCGCTGAACGCGCTGATCGTCGGCAAGACCTTCCTGGGTGCCTCGACCCTGTACCGCCTGCAGTTGCCGACCGGCGCCCAGCTGGAGTCGATTTTCCCCAGCCATGCCGATCATCAAGTGGGTGTACATGTGGGGATCCGCGTGGCGGCCGAGCACCTGGTGTTGTTCCAGGCTTCGGGGAGCACGGCGGCGCAGATCCCGCAGGTGGAGTCCGGTGTGCGGCGCTACAGCACCGCCAACTGAACAAACCGAGTCAAAAGTGTGGAAGCGGGCTTGTGTGGGAGCCGGGCTTGCCCGCGATGCAGGCGCCTCGGGCTGTCAGCTACAGCGAGGTGAGGCTATCGCAGGCAAGCCAGCTCCCACAGAGGCTGGCTCCCAGATCTGACTCCACCGCTCTTGAAATCACGCCCGACCAATCGGCGCAAATTTTCCCTGGGTATGCTCGGCCAACACCGCCGCCGCCAACTCCACTTCCAACCCTCTCCTGCCTGCGCTGACAAAAATTGTCGCAAAAGGCTCTGCGCTCACATCAATGAAGGTGCGCAAGCGCTTCTTCTGCCCCAAAGGGCTGATCCCGCCCAACAAATAACCGGTCGAGCGCTGCGCCGCCGCCGGGTCGGCCATCTCGACTTTCTTTACGCCCGCAGCGTGAGCCAGGGCCTTCAAATCAAGACTTCCGACGACCGGCACCACAGCCACCAATAATTCGCCTTTTTCGCTGCTGGCAAGCAACGTCTTGAACACCTGCGCCGGGTCGAGGCTCAACTTTTCCGCGGCCTCCAGGCCATAGGATGCCGCCTTGGGGTCATGTTCATAACTGTGGATGCGATGTTCGGCGCGAACTTTTTTCAGCAAGTCCAATGCAGGTGTCATGGAGGCTCCAGGCTTGGGGAAAACGTGGAAAAACAGACCGCCGATTCTAGGACAAACCCGGGCAAAACGCTCTAGTGCAGGGGGTCGTGCGACGAATCCGCGCAGATCCTGGCCACGCTTGCCGCCAGCCCCGCCGATGGCTTGCCGAGATCATTCATCACGCGAATAGTTTGAAAATGACCGACCGTTCACTTTCGACCTTTGACAGCGGCGTTTCTTGTCTATATTTTTTCGTTTCCGAATACTGTAAGAATCTATCCACAGTGTCCGAGCAGTAAGCCGTGCGCAGGATGGGGATCCTGACCACGGTGAAAATCGCGCATCGCCCGTTGTGGCACAGCGCCAGACAAGAAAAAAAATCGAGGTTTTCAATGACAACTGCTCTTCAACAGCCTTCACTCTCCAGCCAATGCATGGCCGAGTTCCTCGGCACCGCGCTGCTGATCTTCTTCGGTACCGGTTGCGTCGCTGCGCTCAAGGTCGCGGGTGCCAGCTTTGGCCTGTGGGAAATCAGCATCATCTGGGGGATCGGCGTGAGCATGGCGATCTACCTGAGCGCCGGCATTTCCGGGGCTCATCTCAATCCAGCCGTCAGTATCGCGCTGTGCATCTTTGCCGATTTCGACAAGCGCAAACTGCCCTTCTATATCATCGCCCAGGTTGCCGGCGCCTTTTGCTCCGCCGCGCTGGTCTACACGCTCTACAGCAACCTGTTTTTCGATTACGAACAAACTCACCAGATGGTTCGTGGCTCCGCAGCCAGCCTGGAACTGGCCTCGGTGTTCTCCACCTACCCGCACGCCCTGCTGAATACGGCCCAGGCGTTCCTGGTGGAAATGGTCATCACCGCGATCCTGATGGGCGTGATCATGGCCCTGACCGACGACAATAACGGCTTGCCCCGCGGCCCCCTGGCCCCGCTGTTGATCGGCTTGCTGATCGCCGTGATCGGCAGCGCCATGGGCCCGCTGACCGGGTTTGCGATGAATCCGGCTCGGGATTTCGGCCCCAAGCTGATGACCTTTTTCGCCGGTTGGGGTGAAATGGCTTTCACCGGCGGGCGCGATATTCCTTACTTCCTGATTCCGATCGTTGCACCGATTGTCGGTGCCTGCCTCGGCGCTGCGGCCTATCGCGGGTTGATTGCCCGCCATCTGCCCAACGCCGCAGCTGCTACAACTGATGCAGCCGAAACCGCCACCAGCGGCAACACCCGAACTTCTTGAAAGCGGTAGCCTGAGCCCTTCTGCCCCTTGCGGCCCAGGCTACTTACCCACTCCTTTTTTCCGTCCAAGGCAATCGACATGACCGACACACAGAATAAGAACTACATCATTGCCCTCGATCAGGGCACCACCAGTTCCCGGGCGATCATCTTTGATCGTGACGCCAACGTGGTGTGTACCGCCCAGCGTGAATTCGTCCAGCACTACCCGCAAGCCGGTTGGGTCGAGCATGACCCGATGGAAATCTTCGCCACCCAGAGCGCTGTGATGGTCGAGGCCCTGGCACAAGCCGGCCTGCACCACGACCAGGTCGCCGCCATCGGCATCACCAACCAGCGTGAAACCACCGTGGTCTGGGACAAGGTCACCGGCCGCCCGATCTACAACGCCATCGTCTGGCAGTGCCGGCGCAGCACCGAAATCTGCCAGCAGCTCAAGCGCGACGGCCATGAGCAATACATCAGCGACACCACCGGCCTGGTCACCGACCCGTACTTCTCCGGTACCAAGTTGAAGTGGATCCTCGACAACGTCGAAGGCAGCCGCGAACGCGCGCGCAATGGCGAGCTGCTGTTCGGCACCATCGACAGTTGGCTGATCTGGAAATTTACCGGCGGCAAGACCCACGTCACCGACTACACCAACGCTTCACGTACCATGCTCTTCAACATCCACACCCTGGAGTGGGATGCGAAGATGCTGGAGGTCCTGGACATCCCGCGCGAGATGCTGCCGGAAGTGAAGTCCTCCTCGGAAATCTATGGCCGCACCAAAAGCGGGATTGCCATCGGCGGCATTGCCGGCGACCAGCAAGCCGCCCTGTTCGGCCAGATGTGCGTTGAGCCGGGCCAGGCGAAAAACACCTACGGCACCGGTTGCTTCCTATTGATGAACACCGGCGACAAAGCGGTCAAATCCCAGCACGGCATGCTCACCACCATCGCCTGCGGCCCGCGTGGCGAAGTGGCTTACGCCCTCGAAGGCGCTGTGTTCAACGGTGGTTCCACCGTGCAGTGGCTGCGCGATGAGTTGAAGATCATCAATGACGCCCACGACACCGAATACTTCGCCAACAAGGTCAAAGACAGCAACGGCGTGTACCTGGTACCGGCGTTCACCGGTCTCGGCGCTCCGTACTGGGACCCCTACGCCCGTGGCGCGCTGTTCGGCCTGACCCGTGGCGTACGTGTCGATCACATTATTCGTGCAGCCCTGGAGTCGATTGCCTACCAGACCCGCGACGTGCTCGACGCCATGCAGCAGGACTCCGGCGAACGCCTCAAATCCCTGCGGGTAGACGGCGGCGCAGTGGCCAACAACTTCCTGATGCAGTTCCAGGCCGACATCCTCGGCACCCAGGTCGAGCGCCCGCAAATGCGCGAGACCACGGCGTTGGGCGCTGCCTACCTGGCCGGCCTGGCCTGTGGCTTCTGGGGCAGCCTGGATGAGCTGCGTGGCAAGGCAGTGATCGAACGCGAGTTCGAACCACAACTGGACGAGCCCGCCAAAGAAAAACTCTACGCCGGCTGGAAAAAAGCGGTCAGCCGCACCCGTGACTGGGAACCCCACGAAGGCGCTGAATAAGCCAAGCGTAGGACCCACATCGGGTTGTAACTGGCAGGGAGCAGATTCCTGCGTCATCATGGGCCACTTTTGTATGGCAGCCCACAGGACGCCCAATGAATCTGCCTCCCCGTCAGCAACAAATCCTCGAACTGGTTCGCGAACGCGGCTACGTCAGTATCGAGGAAATGGCGCAGTTGTTCGTTGTTACCCCGCAAACCATCCGCCGCGATATCAATCAGTTGGCCGACGCCAATCTGCTGCGTCGCTACCACGGCGGCGCCGCCTATGACTCCAGTGTCGAAAACACCGAGTACGCCATGCGTGCCGACCAGATGCGCGATGAAAAGCAGCGTATCGGCGAAGCCATTGCCGCACAGATCCCCGATCATGCCTCGCTGTTCATCAATATCGGTACCACCACCGAATCCATTGCCCGGGCGCTGCTCAACCACAGTCACCTGAAGATCATCACCAATAACCTCAATGTCGCCATGATGCTCAGCGCCAAGGACGACTTCGACGTGCTGCTGACCGGCGGCAATGTACGCCGTGACGGCGGCGTGGTGGGCCAGGCCAGCGTGGACTTCATCAATCAGTTCAAGGTCGACTTCGCCCTGGTGGGTATCAGCGGTATCGACGAGGACGGCAGCCTGCTGGACTTCGATTACCAGGAAGTGCGGGTTTCCCAGGCGATCATTGCCAACGCACGCAAGGTGATCCTCGCGGCGGACTCCAGCAAATTCGGGCGCAACGCCATGATTCGCCTGGGGCCGATCAGTTTGATTGATTGCCTGGTCACCGATCAGCAGCCGGTGCCGGCGCTGGTGCAGTTGTTGAGCCAGAACAAGATTCGCCTGGAAGTCGTCTGAGCGCCCCCTGAGCTCGCTGGCGCCTGGACCTGCGCCATCGCGGGCAAGCCCGCTCCCACAGGCGCGGGCTTGCCCGCGATGGCGGCCCAGGGCCACAACTCTCTTGAGCCAGCACCCGGCTCAATGTTCACAATTTTTCCTTTTCCCGCCCTTCGATGAGTTTTTTCAATCGAAGTCAGCTGGCTGTGCCCGCGTTTATGAGCTACCATTTTCGTAAATGAACATTAATGTTCGAATTCCAATATTAAAAAAGATCGCGAGGCCAGCCGATGACCCCTTCTACCTTGCCTGCTCCACCCCTTGCCGAAGTCTATGATGTTGCCGTGATTGGCGGCGGGATCAATGGTGTAGGCATCGCGGCAGACGCAGCCGGTCGCGGCCTGTCGGTATTCCTTTGCGAAAAGGATGACTTGGCCAGCCACACCTCGTCTGCCAGCAGCAAGCTGATCCATGGCGGCCTGCGCTATCTTGAACATTACGAATTCCGCCTGGTGCGCGAAGCCCTGGCCGAACGCGAAGTGCTGCTGGCCAAGGCCCCGCACATCGTCAAGCAGATGCGTTTTGTGTTGCCCCATCGCCCGCACCTGCGCCCGGCCTGGATGATCCGTGCCGGCCTGTTCCTGTACGATCACCTCGGCAAGCGCGAGAAACTTGCAGGCTCCAAAAGCCTGAAGTTCGGCGCCGACAGCCCGCTGAAAAGCGAAATCACCAAGGGCTTCGAATACTCCGATTGCTGGGTCGACGACGCGCGCCTGGTTGTACTCAACGCCATGGCCGCCCGGGAAAAGGGTGCACATATCCACACCCAGACCCGTTGCGTCAGCGCCCGTCGCAGCAAGGGCCTGTGGCACCTGCACCTGGAGCGCGCCGATGGCAGCCTGCTGTCGATACGCGCCAAGGCTCTGGTGAACGCGGCCGGCCCATGGGTTGCCAAGTTCATCAAGGATGACCTCAAGCTCGATTCGCCGTATGGCATCCGTCTGATCCAGGGCAGCCACCTGATCGTGCCGAAACTGTACGAAGGCGCCCATGCGCACATCCTGCAAAACGAGGATGGGCGTATCGTCTTCACCATTCCGTACCTCAATCACCTGACCATCATCGGCACCACCGACCGTGAGTACACCGGCGACCCCGCGAAAGTGGCGATCACCGAAGGTGAAACGGACTACATGCTCAAGGTGGTCAACGCCCACTTCAAGCAGCAGTTGAGCCGCGACGATATCGTGCACACCTATTCCGGCGTGCGCCCGCTGTGCAACGACGAGTCGGATAACCCGTCGGCCATTACCCGCGACTACACCCTGGCACTGTCCGGCAGCGGCGAAGAAGCGCCGATCCTGTCGGTGTTCGGTGGCAAGCTGACCACTTACCGCAAGCTGGCCGAGTCGGCCCTGGCGCAACTGGCCCCCTACTTCCCGCATATCAAGCCGAGCTGGACCGCCAAGGCCAGCCTGCCCGGCGGTGAAGACATGAGCACGCCGGAAGCCCTGGCCACCGACATTCGCAGCAAGTTCGAGTGGATCCCCAGCGAGATCGCCCGCCGCTGGTCGACCACCTATGGCAGCCGCACCTGGCGCCTGCTCGAAGGCGTGCAATCGCTGGCCGACCTGGGCGAGCACCTGGGTGGCGGCCTGTACACCCGGGAAGTCGACTACCTGTGCGCCGAGGAATGGGCGACCCAGGCCTACGACATCCTGTGGCGGCGCACCAAACTCGGGCTGTTCACCACCCCCGAGGAGCAGGAGAACCTGCAGCTTTACTTGGTCAAGGTCGAACAGAACCGCAGCAAGATCGAAGCAGCCTGATGCATCCAGCCCCTGCGCCGAAAGGCCCAGGGGCTTTTTTATGGACGTCTTGATGTGAAATGCGATCAATGTGGGAGCTGGCTGGCCTGCAACAACGGGCGGTGATCGCCGGCAGCCAATGCCTACAGATTCGGTTTTCCGAACGTGGTAACGCCACCTATTCGGTTTGCCGGATTTAAACACCGGATAAACCTCGTCATATAAAGTTAATCGCCATATAAATCATACAGTTAGACTTTTAATCAGAGTCTGGCACGACTCATGCTCTACACTTGGTACGTGTTTGTCTGAGATGCTTCAGGAGCCGTCACAGGCATTCGCTGTATCGAAAGAGCCGTCCAGGCTTCATAAAAAAAACAAATGTCGAGGAAGTATTGATGCGTATCGTTCCCCATATTTTGGGCGCAGCTATCGCTGCTGCTCTGATTAGCACTCCAGTCTTCGCCGCCGAACTGACCGGCACGCTGAAGAAAATCAAAGAGTCGGGCACCATCACCCTGGGCCACCGCGACGCCTCCATTCCGTTTTCCTACATTGCGGATGGTTCGGGCAAACCAGTGGGCTACTCCCACGACATTCAACTGGCCATCGTCAAAGCTGTCGAGAAAGACCTCGGCATGAAGGAAGGCGAGCTGAAGGTCAAATACAACCTGGTCACTTCGCAAACCCGTATCCCGCTGGTGCAGAACGGCACCGTGGACGTTGAGTGTGGTTCCACCACCAACAACGTTGAGCGTCAGCAGCAAGTCGACTTCTCCGTCGGCATCTTCGAAATCGGTACCCGTCTGCTGTCCAAAAAGGACTCGACCTACAAGGATTTCGCTGACCTCAAGGGCAAGAACGTCGTGACCACCGCCGGCACCACGTCCGAGCGCATCCTCAAGTCCATGAACGCTGACAAGCAGATGGGCATGAACGTCATCTCCGCCAAAGACCACGGTGAGTCCTTCCAGATGCTGGAAAGCGGCCGCGCCGTTGCCTTCATGATGGACGATGCGCTGCTGGCCGGTGAAATGGCCAAGGCCAAGAAGCCTACCGACTGGGCCGTGACCGGCACGCCGCAATCCTTCGAAATCTACGGCTGCATGGTTCGCAAAGGCGATGCACCGTTCAAGAAGGCTGTGGATGACGCTATCGTCGCTACCTACAAGTCTGGCGAAATCAACAACATATACACCAAGTGGTTCAGCTCGCCGATCCCACCAAAAGGCCTGAACCTGATGTTCCCGATGAGCGACGAACTCAAGGCCCTGATCGCCAATCCGACCGACAAAGCAGCCGACGACAAAACGGCTGAAAAAAAGTCCTGATTCCGAACTAACCTTATCTCCTGAGGGAGCCAACCCTCCCTCAGGCGTCTGTTACTACCTGCTGGCATTATTATTTGGAACACTCGACCTGGCGGTTTCCGAGCCGATCGCGTGTGCCTGACGTTCACCGTCAGGCGGGAATGGATCTTCCCCAAGCGGGTGCTTGTACATCGATTGATTTCGGGGGAGACCCTAATGAATTACAACTGGGACTGGGGCGTATTCTTCAAGTCCACCGGCGTGGGCAGCGAGACCTATCTCGACTGGTTCATCTCCGGTTTGGGCTGGACCATCGCCATCGCCGTCGTGGCCTGGATCGTCGCCTTGCTGCTGGGTTCGATACTGGGGGTGATGCGCACGATGCCTAACCGCCTCGTAGCCGGCATCGCCACCTGCTATGTGGAACTTTTTCGTAACGTGCCACTGCTGGTACAGCTGTTCATCTGGTACTTCCTGGTGCCCGACCTGCTGCCGCAAAACCTGCAGGACTGGTACAAACAAGACTTGAACCCAACCACCTCGGCCTACCTGAGCGTTGTCGTGTGCCTGGGCCTGTTCACCGCCGCCCGCGTATGTGAACAAGTGCGTACCGGTATCCAGGCGCTGCCCCGTGGCCAGGAAGCCGCCGCGCGCGCCATGGGCTTCAGCCTGTCGCAGATCTACTGGAACGTGCTGCTGCCCCAGGCCTACCGGATCATCATTCCGCCGCTTACCTCGGAATTCCTCAACGTGTTCAAGAACTCCTCCGTGGCGTCCTTGATCGGCCTGATGGAACTGCTGGCGCAAACCAAGCAGACCGCCGAGTTCTCGGCCAACCTGTTTGAAGCCTTCACCCTGGCCACGCTGATCTACTTCACCCTGAACATGAGCCTGATGCTGCTGATGCGCCTGGTCGAGAAGAAAGTCGCTGTGCCCGGCCTGATTTCCGTGGGGGGCAAATAATGGAATTTGATTTCAGCGGCATTATCCCGGCCATGCCTGGCCTGTGGAACGGCATGGTCATGACCTTGAAGCTGATGGTCATGGGCGTGGTCGGCGGTATCGTTCTCGGTACTATCCTGGCCTTGATGCGCCTGTCCTCCAGCAAACTGCTGTCCAGCCTGGCCGGCGCCTATGTGAACTACTTCCGCTCGATCCCGCTGCTGTTGGTGATCACCTGGTTCTACCTGGCGGTGCCGTTCGTGTTGCGCTGGATCACCGGCGAAGACACGCCAATCGGTGCGTTCACCTCCTGCGTCGTGGCCTTCATGATGTTCGAGGCGGCGTACTTCTGCGAAATCGTGCGGGCCGGCGTGCAGTCGATCCCCAAGGGCCAGATGGCTGCGGCACAAGCGATGGGCATGACCTACGGCCAGACCATGCGCCTGATCATCCTGCCCCAGGCGTTCCGCAAGATGACCCCGCTGCTGTTGCAGCAGAGCATCATCCTGTTCCAGGACACCTCGCTGGTCTACACCGTGGGCCTGGTGGATTTCCTCAACTCCGCCCGTTCCAACGGCGACATTATCGGCCGCTCCAATGAGTTCCTGATCTTTGCCGGTGTCGTCTACTTCATCATCAGCTTTGCCGCCTCGCTGCTGGTCAAGCGTCTGCAAAAAAGGTTTGCCGTATGATCTCTATCAAGAACATCAACAAGTGGTATGGCGACTTCCAGGTGCTGACCGATTGCAGCACCGAGGTCAAAAAAGGCGAAGTGATCGTGGTGTGCGGGCCCTCCGGCTCGGGCAAATCCACCCTGATCAAGTGCGTCAACGCCCTGGAACCGTTCCAGAAAGGTGACGTTGTGGTCGATGGCACCTCGATTGCCGACCCGAAGACCAACCTGCCGAAACTGCGCTCGCGCGTAGGCATGGTGTTCCAGCACTTCGAACTGTTCCCGCACATGACCATCACCGAAAACCTGACGGTTGCGCAGATCAAGGTGTTGGGCCGCAGCAAGGCAGAAGCCGAGAAGAAAGGCCTGCAATTGCTGGAGCGTGTAGGTCTGTCGGCACATAAGGACAAGCACCCGGGCCAACTGTCCGGCGGCCAGCAGCAGCGCGTGGCGATTGCCCGTGCTCTGGCAATGGACCCGATCGTCATGCTGTTCGACGAACCGACCTCGGCCCTGGACCCGGAGATGGTCAACGAAGTACTGGACGTGATGGTGCAACTGGCCCAGGAAGGCATGACCATGATGTGCGTGACCCACGAAATGGGCTTCGCCCGCAAAGTGGCCGACCGCGTGATCTTCATGGATGCCGGCAAGATCATCGAAGACTGCCCTAAAGAAGAGTTCTTCGGCGATATCAGCGCCCGTTCCGAACGTGCGCAGCACTTCCTCGAGAAAATCCTGCAGCACTAAGCACAACACAGCGTCCACTGTAGAAACCGGGCACTGTGGGAGCGGGCTTGCCCGCGATTGCGGCATATCAGTCAACCTCTGTGGCTGACCTACCGTCATCGCGGGCAAGCCCGCCCCCCACACCGGTCCAGGCAAGCGCTGGTTGACCCAAGGCATCTGTGATGAAATGCGACCCCACCCTCTATCGCGCCGCACCGCCATCCCTTGCCGTGAAGCCTCGTCTGATTCGCCAGCTGTTCCTGCCGCCCCTGATCATCCTGTTGATGATCGGCCTGGGTTTTATCGGCTTCTGGACCAGCGAGCATTACGGCATCCGGACCCTGGGCGAGAACGGCGAGCGCCAGCTGGAGCTGCATGCGCGCACGGTCGAGAGTGAGATCAGCAAGTACACCTACCTGCCCAGCCTGCTGGAGCTGGAATCCAGCGTCTCCAAACTGCTGGCCGACCCGAACCCGGAACACCGGCAAAGGGTCAACGAATACCTCGAAGGCCTGAACCGGCGCAGCCGCAGTCGGGCGATTTATGTGATGGACACCACCGGCCGCGTGATGGCCACCAGTAACTGGCGCGATGTCGACAGCTACCTCGGTGAAGACCTGTCGTTCCGCGCCTATTTCCAGAATGCCGTACGTGGCCAGCCCGGCCGTTTCTATGGCATCGGCAGCACCAATGGCGAGCCTGGCTACTACCTGGCCCATGGCCTGGAAGAACACGGCAAGATCATTGGTGTCGCAGTGGTCAAGGTGCGCCTCGAAGCGCTGGAAGAACGCTGGCAGCGCGCGCGTCTGGAAGCCTTTGTCAGCGACGAGAACGGCATCATCATCCTCTCCAGCGACCCGGCACGCCGGCTCAAGGCGGTGCGCCCGCTGAGCGACGATACCAAGGAGCGCCTGGCCCGCAGCCTGCAATATTACTGGGCGACCCTCAACGAACTGCAACCCCTGGCCCGCGAACAGCTCGACACTGGCACCGAAAAGCTGACCTTCCCGGCCAACAGTGAAGTGGTGGCCGACGACCGGGAAGTCACCTACCTGGCCCAGACCCGGCCCCTGAACGACACACCGTGGAATTTCACCCTGCTCACCCCGCTCAACGACCTGCGCCAGGCCGCGATCAACCAGGGCATCCTCGTTGCGGTGGCCTTTGCCCTGGTGGCGTTCCTGCTGATTGCCTGGAATGAGCGGCGCAAGGTAATCGCCACACGCCTGGCCGCCCGCGAGGCCCTGCAGGAAGCCAACAACCAGCTGGAGCGGCGGATTGCCGAGCGCACCACCGACCTGCGCGCCAGCAACGAACGGCTCAAGGCGCAGATCCGCGAGCGGCGCCAGGCCGAAGAAACCCTGCGCCGGGCCCAGGACGAATTGGTCCAGGCCGGCAAATTAGCGGCCATCGGCCAGATGTCCACCAGCATCGCCCATGAACTGAACCAGCCGCTGGCGGCCCTGCGCACCTTGTCCGGCAATACCGTGCGCTTCCTCGAGCGCGGCGCCCTGGATACTGCCAGCACCAACCTCAAGACCATCAATGAACTGATCGACCGCATGGGACGCATCACCGCCAGCCTGCGCTCGTTTGCCCGGCGGGGCGACGACCAGGGCGAAGCCAGTCTGGGCAAGGCCGTGGATGCGGCGTTCCAGGTCCTGGGCAGCCGCCTCGACAGCCTGCCGCTGACCGTACACCGTCAGTTCAGCCAGGCCATGTTGCAGATCGACCAGACGCGCCTGGAGCAAATCCTAGTCAACCTGATCGGCAATGCCCTGGACGCGATGCACGCCCAACCCGCCCCGCAGCTGTGGCTGGAAAGTGACATCAGCGAAGGCAAATACCGCCTGCGGGTGCGGGACAACGGGCATGGCATCGACCCTGAGACCCGCAAGCATTTGTTCGAACCCTTTTTCACCACCAAACCCGGCGAGCAAGGCTTGGGCCTGGGCCTGACCCTGTCGGCCAGCCTTGCCGCAGCCACCGGCGGCAACCTGGCCGTCGAGCATCCGGCCGCTGGTGGTACAGCCTTTGTCCTGAGCCTGCCCCTGGCAGGCCATCAACCCGGCGAGTCGATATGAACAGCCAACCCAACACCGAGCTGACCGTGCTGATTGTCGAAGACGATCCCCATGTGTTGCTCGGCTGCCAGCAAGCCCTGGCCCTGGAAGATATTCCCAGCGTCGGCGTGGCCAGTGCTGAAGAGGCACTCAAGCGCGTCGGCGAGAACTTTGCCGGCATTGTGATCAGTGACATCCGCCTGCCCGGCATTGACGGCCTGGAGCTGTTGACCCGCCTCAAGGCCCTGGATAAAAGCCTGCCGGTGGTGCTGATCACCGGCCACGGCGATATTTCCATGGCAGTGGGTGCGATGCGCAACGGTGCCTATGACTTCATGGAGAAACCCTTTTCTCCGGAGCGCCTGGTGGACGTGGTGCGCCGCGCCCTCGAACAACGTGGCCTGGCCCGGGAAGTCTGGGCGCTGCGCCGGCAACTGGCCGAGCGTGACTCCCTGGAAGGCCGGATCATCGGACGATCGCCGGCGATGCAGAACCTGCGCGAGTTGATCGCCAACGTCGCCGACACCTCGGCCAACGTGCTGATCGAAGGCGAGACTGGCACCGGCAAAGAGTTGGTCGCCCGCTGTCTGCACGACTTCAGCCGCCGCCACGCCCACCAGTTCGTCGCCCTGAACTGCGGCGGCCTGCCGGAAAACCTGTTTGAGAGCGAGATTTTCGGTCACGAAGCCAACGCCTTTACCGGTGCGGGCAAACGGCGGATCGGCAAGATCGAGCATGCCCACGAAGGCACGCTGTTCCTCGACGAAGTGGAAAGCATGCCGATGAACCTGCAGATCAAACTGCTGCGGGTCTTGCAAGAGCGCACCCTGGAGCGCCTGGGTTCGAACCAGAGCGTGGCGGTGGATTGCCGGGTGATTGCCGCGACCAAGTCCGACCTCGACGACTTGAGCCGCGCCAACCAGTTCCGCAGCGACTTGTACTACCGCCTGAACGTGGTGACCCTGGAACTGCCACCGCTGCGCGAGCGTCGCGAAGATATCCTGCAGTTGTTCGAACACTTTCTGCAGCAATCATCCCTGCGCTTCGACCGCATCGCCCCGGAGCTGGACAACCAGACCCTGTCCAGCCTGATGAGCCATGACTGGCCCGGCAACGTACGTGAACTGCGCAACGTCGCCGAACGTTTTGCCCTGGGCCTGCCCGCCTTCAAGAAAAGCGGCGCCAGCCCCGACAACCATGGCCTGGCCTTTACCGAAGCGGTGGAAGCCTTTGAACGCAACCTGCTCAGCGACGCCCTGCAACGCAGCGGCGGCAACCTGACCCAGGCCAGCCAGGAACTGGGAATGGCCAAGACCACCCTGTTCGACAAGGTCAAGAAATACGGCCTGAGCCACTAAGGAGTCATGCGTGGATTTAGTCTTCAAGGCCGCCCTCGGAGCGGCGGTGGTGTTGCTCCTGGCGGTGCTGGCCAAAACCAAGAACTATTACATCGCCGGCCTGGTGCCGCTGTTTCCGACTTTTGCACTGATCGCCCACTACATCGTCGGCAAGGGCCGCTCGGTGGACGACCTGAAGACCACCATTGTGTTCGGCATGTGGTCGATCATTCCGTACTTTGTGTACCTGGCGACGCTGTATGTGATGGTCGACCGCATGCGCCTGGAGGCCTCCCTGGCGGTGGCCGCAGTGGCGTGGCTGATGGCGGCGACGGTGCTGGTGAGTGTGTGGATTCGAATTCACGCCTGACACTCCACGGCTCCACTGTGGGAACTGGACCCACTCGGTACACCCATAAAACCGAGTTGCCTGCATCGCAGCCTCGCTAAAGCTCGACAGCTCCCACATTTGATCCCTGTGATTCCCCAATCCCTTATGGGAGCTGTCGAGCCCCGGCGAGGCTGCGATGGGATCGACTCGGTACATCTGCAAAACCCAGCTGCCTGCATCGCAGCCTCGCTAAAGCTCGACAGCTCCCACATTTGATCCCTGCGATTCCCCAATCCCTTGTGGGAGCTGTCGAGCCCTGGCGAGGCTGCGATGGGATCGACTCGGTACACCTTTAAAACCCAGCTGCCTGCATCGCAGCCTCGCTAAAGCTCGACAGCTCCCACATTTGATCCCTGTGATTCCCCAATCCCTTGTGGGAGCTGTCGAGCCCCGGCGAGGCTGCGATGGGATCGACTCGGTACATCTGCAAAACCCAGCTGCCCGCATCGCAGCCTCGCTAAAGCTCGACAGCTCCCACATTTGATCCCTGTGATTCCCCAATCCCCTGTGGGAGCTGTCGAGCCCTGGCGAGGCTGCGATGGGATCGACTCGGTACACCTTTAAAACCCAGCTGCCTGCATCGCAGCCTCGCTAAAGCTCGACAGCTCCCACATTTGATCCCTGCGATTCCCCAATCCCTTGTGGGAGCTGTCGAGCCCTGGCGAGGCTGCGATGGGATCGACTCGGTACACCTTTAAAACCCAGCTGCCTGCATCGCAGCCTCGCTAAAGCTCGACAGCTCCCACATTTGATCCCTGTGATTCCCCAATCCCTTGTGGGAGCTGTCGAGCCCCGGCGAGGCTGCGATGGGATCGACTTGGCACACCTGCAAAACCCAGCAGCCTGCATCGCAGCCTCGCTAAAGCTCGACAGCTCCCACCTTTGCTCAGTGTGCCTCCCCAATCCCCTGTGGGAGCTGTCGAGCCCCGGCGAGGCTGCGATGGGATCGACTCGGTACACCTGCAAAACCCAGCTGCCTGCATCGCAGCCTCGCTAAAGCTCGACAGCTCCCACATTTGATCCTTGTGATTCCCCAATCCCCTGTGGGAGCTGTCGAGCCCCGGCGAGGCTGCGATGGGATCGACTTGGCACACCTGCAAAACCCAGCTGCCTGCATCGCAGCCTCGCTAAAGCTCGACAGCTCCCACATTTGCTCAGTGTGCCTCCCCAATCCCCTGTGGGAGCTGTCGAGCCCCGGCGAGGCTGCGATGGGATCGACTCGGTACACCTGAAAAACCCAGCTGCCCGCATCGCAGCCTCGCTAAAGCTCGACAGCTCCCACATTTGCTTATGTGTGGCTCCCAGGGCTCAGCGTACGATTTTGTCGATTTGGATCCCAAGCTTTTTCAAGCGGTACCAAAAGCTGCGTTCGGAGATGCCAATCCGCGACGCCGCAGCCGCCTGTACGCCATTGCTCTCCTGCAGGGCCGCGAGGATGTAGGCCTTTTCCACCTCGGCCAGCGCCGCGTCCAGGTCCTGGGGCACGCCTGGGCCTTCGCTGAGGATTGTCGTCACATCCCGCTCGGTCGGCTGAGACGCGAACAGGTAGGCCGGCAGGTCGATATCTTCAATCACCGGGCTGGAGGCGACGATGGTCGCGCGCTCCACGCAGTTTTGCAGCTCGCGGATGTTCCCCGGCCAGTTGTAGGCGGCCATGGCCTGCAAGGCGTCGGGGCTGAAGCCGGTGATGCGTTTACCGGCGTTGGCACTCAGGCTGCGGGCAAAGTGGCGGGCCAGCGGGGCGATGTCTTCGACGCGCTCGCGCAATGCTGGCAGTGGGATCGGGAACACATTCAGGCGGTAGTAGAGGTCTTCGCGAAACTCCTTGTTCGCCACCGCTTCCAGCAGGTTCTTGTTGGTGGCGGCGATCACCCGCACGTCCACCTTGCGCTCACGCGGGTCGCCGACCGGCTCGATCACCCGTTCCTGCAAGGCGCGCAGGATCTTGGCCTGCAACGCCAGGGGCATATCCCCCACTTCGTCGAGAAACAGCGTGCCCTTGTCGGCCTGCATAAAGCGCCCTACCCGGTCGGCCACGGCGCCGGTAAACGCGCCCTTGCGATGGCCGAACATTTCGCTTTCCAGCAAGCCTTCGGGGATCGCGGCGCAGTTGACCGCCACAAAAGGCTTGTCTGCACGGTTGCCATGCTTGTGAATGGCGCGGGCGACCATTTCTTTGCCGGTGCCGCTTTCGCCGGTCAACAGGATGGTGGCGTTGCTTTCACGCACCGAATCCACCGCCTGCAACACTCGGCGAAACGCCGGGCTTTCCCCGACCAGGCTATCGAACTGGGCATGTTCATCGAGTTCGGCACGCAGCCGTGCGTTGTCGCGCATGATGTCGCGAAACTGCAAGGCCTTGGCCACGGTGATGTCCAGCTCGTCGATATCGAAGGGCTTGGCAATGTAGTCGTAGGCACCGTTACGCATGGACTGCACGGCATTTTTCACGGTGCTGTAGGCCGTCATCACGATCACCGGCAATTGCGGGTAGCGCACCTTGATCTCGGCCAGCAGTTGCGGGCCGTCCATGCCGGGCATGCGCCAGTCGCTGATCACCAGGTCGATGTCCTCCTGCTCCAGCACCTTGAGCGCATGCAGGCCATTGCCCGCGATAAACACCTGGATATGGTTCTGGCTCAGGGCCGACGACAGCAAATCGCAGAGCTTGGGCTCGTCGTCGACCACCAATATGTTATGTGTCATGACTGTCCTCGTCGTCGCCGTCATCTTCACCGTTGGCCGGAATGTACAGGCTGAAGGTGGCGCCGGCATCTTTCTCGCTGGTGCATTCGATGCTGGCGTCGTGACTCTCCATGATTGAATAGACTTTCGCCAGGCCCAGGCCGGTGCCCGAGGCCTTGGTGGTAACAAAGGGGGTAAAGATCCGCTCGATCATTTCAGGGGGGATGCCCTGGCCGCTATCGCTGATGCTGATCACCGTGTAGTGATCGACACGGCTGATGCTCAAGGTCAGGCGCCCGCCCTGGGGCATGGCGTCGATGGCGTTGAGGATCAGGTTCAGGCACGCCTGCTTGAATTGCTTGGCGTCCACATACAGGGTCGCACCCGGCGCCTGGTCGTCGAGATGGGCGTCGATGGCGTGGCTGGCCAGCTCCGGCGCGCAGAAACCGAGGATTTCTTCCACCAGCGGCCGCGCCGGTTGCTGGCTGCGCAGCGGTTCGCTGGGCTTGGCGAAGTCGAGGAAATCGGTGATCAGGTCATTGATCCGGCTGACTTCGCTGATCACGTATTCCAGGTGGCGCTTGTCGGTCTCCGGCAGGTCCGTGCGACGGTGCAGCAGTTGGGTCGCGGTCTTGATGATGCCCAGCGGGTTGCGGATTTCATGGGCCAGGCCCATCGCCACTTCGCCCAGGGCATGCAGGCGGTCGCGGCGGCGCAGTTGGGCTTCGAGGTGATGCAACTCGCCCAGGCGCTCGGTCATATGGTTGAAGGTGCTGCTCAATTGCGCCAGTTCGTCACCGCCGGTGACGGCCACGCGGTGCTGGTAGTTGCCGCTGATCACCGCGCTCACCCCCTGGGACAATTCGCGCAGTGGCCGGGACAGGTGCCGGGAGACCAGAGCACACCGGCCCCCAGGGACAAAGCGGAACTGAGCAGGAAGATCAGCACAAACAGATTGCTCTGGTTCACCAGCCCCACCAGGCTGGTGTGGCGCAGCAGGCCGCTGAAGATCACGCCCTGCAACTCGCCGGTGTCATTGAAGATCGGCCAGTACAGGCCACTGTAGTTGCTGGTGAACTGTTCACTGGGCTGCTTGGTGCTGCGCAGGAGGGTTTCCACGGATTTCGGCACGCGGGTCGGGTGGTCTTCAAAACGCTGGGTGGAGAAGATCTCCGAGAAGCCTTCGGTATTGGCCAGGTACAGACGCAAGTCCAGGGAGTGCACCTCGGCGACGCTGGTCAGGAAGCTGCTGTCCAGGTAGGTACCGACCAACAGTTCGTAGTCGACGCCATCCTGGCTGGTCTCGAACGAGGAAATCACGGCCCCGGTGGCCGCGCCGCCGACCTGCACGGTTTGCAACACGGCATTGGGAGCGAGGCTGATTTGTTTCACCACATCCTCGCCCACGGTGCTGAACATCACCTTGCGGTCACTGCTACGAATCAGCGTGACCACGTCAATATCAGTGGCGCGGGCAATGTCCGCGATCAAACGGTCATGACGCATCGCTTCATGGCTGGAAGGCGGACGCACATACCGCAGGAAGATCTGCGCCACACGGGCGTTGTCGTGCAGGATGTCGCTGACTTCATCCTTGACGATGCGGGTCGACTCTTGCAGCCAGATGCGCACATTGCTGTCGAAAATCTGCGACAGGGTGGTGGCCGCCAGCTCGGCGGCGATCATGGTAGGGATCACCGTCACCAACCAGAACGCCAACACCAGCTTGCGCTGCAGGCTCCAGCGGGAAATGGCAAATGGGCGGGCTTTCTGACGGGTTTTGGCGATCATCGGGTTTCGCTTATTGCAGCAGCCATGGCAGGGTCGGATCGGTCCGGGCGAATAAACACTTTTACCAGCTTGAGCAGGGTATCGAGCAGCCGGTTGCGGTGCTGGAAGAACAGCGTATTGCCGGCGAACTCACAGCCCAGGCGTAGCTTACTGGCATACCCGGCCTGCCCGCACTCGTACAACGCAATATTGTGCTCGATGCAGTAGTCGACGTTGGTCAGCCAACTGCGAAAGTACAGGTTATGTTCGCGGCTGTGGGCCAGGTCGTGGGCAAAGAACTTGTCGATCAGCCGGTGCTGGTCCAGCAGCACCAGGTTGAACGCCACCAGTTGCCCATCCACCCAGTAAAGTACACAGCGCGCCCGTTGTTCAAGCTGGGCGAGCACCTGGCTGAAATAACCGGCAGGCAGGCGCTCGAATTGCAGGTCGGCGCGAGCCAGCGTGGCTTCGTAGAGGCGCATGATATCCGGCAACACATCATCGACATTGTCCCGCCACTCCACCTGTGGCCCCGGCGCACGCAGCTTGCGCCGCAAATCCTTGCGCGTGGATTTGCCCAGGGAGCCCAGATAGGCATCCACCGAGCCGTAGGGCAGCGGCAGCAGCCCGGTAGGCAGGCTCGGCATGCTGTGCAGGCCGACGGTCTTGCAGCTGTCGGCCCAGTCCTGATCCAGGCTTGGCGCGTCCTTGACCGCCAGCAGGCCGATGCCGAATGCATCGGCATCCCGACGCGCGGCGACCAGTAATTGCTCCAACAGCGCACTGCGGCGCGCAGCGGGCACATGGCTGGCGACACCGGCATGGCATTGCTCGGCCACCGGCGAGCCGATGGCATACAAGCCCAGGCGCAACGCTCCCGGCCACCAGCGTTCCAGGCGCTGGGTAAAGCGTTTGGCGATGCCCGACACGGTGGTATCGAGGCGGTAATGGGTGATGAACGCCGGGGCGACGGCCAGCAGTTGCCCGTCCTCATAGAGGGCCAGGTAGCGCCACTGGAAGTCGTCGATGGCAGCGTTTTCTACGGCGACGTAGTAATCCCAATCCTCCAACGCCAGGGGAAAACAGTCATTCCAGGCACTGCGTTCGATGGCGTGGATGCTCGGGAAGGTGTGTGCGGTGATCACATCGGAATATCCCTGTAAGTGCTCCTGTGGGCGCTGTCTCGCCCCGTGAGGCTGCGATAGCGGTGGCTCAGGCAACATCAATGTTTACTGTGCCGCCGCCAGCGCGGGCTCGCAGAACGAGACATCGCCCATTTTTGAACCGGTGTGTTGCTCGATAAAGTCGGCACTCAACTCGATCACCCGGCGGTATTGCAGGTCGACGGTGATCATGTGATAGCAGTTGTCCAACAGGATCTTGGTCACCGGCCCCCCCAGGTGGCGTTCCACGTAGTCGGCGTTCCAGCGGCTGGTGATGTCGTCCTCGATGGAGTGCAGCACCAGCGCCGGGGTCTTGATCGACGGCATGCGTTTCTTCACCACCGCATTCATCCAGTGCAGCTCGCGCACGGTGACGCCTTCCATGGTCAACAACCCGGCCTCGCTGCTCTCGCCCTCTTTCATCTGCCGCTCGACGATGGCCCGCAGGCGTTCGTTCTTGATGCCGTAGGGCGGTTTCTCGGTAAAACGGAACAGGCGCACACCGAACGGAATACGGATCAGCAACGGCGTGATGAAGGCAAATTTGTTGATGCTCCAGCCGTCGTACTTGAGGGTCGTGGAGTACATCAGCAACCCGGCGACCTGGCCCGGAAACTCCGAGGCCAGGTACATCGACATTACCGCGCCCATGGACAAGCCACCGACGAACACCTGCGCATGGCGCTGCTGCACGCCGACAAAGGTCTTGCGCACGCCCTCGTACCAGTCGCGCCAACCGGTGGCCTGCAGGTCTTCGTTGCCCCCGCAGTGCCCGGCCAGGGTCGGCACATACACGGTGCAGTTGCCCTCCTTGGCCAGGCCCTGGGCCACCCGACGCAACTCGGTCGGGGTGCCGGTCAGGCCGTGGATCAACAAGACCCCGACCGGACCGTTGCCGAGAACGAAGCCGGCGTTGCCTTCGCCGAGATCGATATCGGCCTGGTTCACCGCTTCATCGCTCGGGTCAGCAGTTGCTCCAGCAGCTTCAAGCCCAGGTCGATTTCCGGGTAGCTGATTTCCAGGGACGGCGCCAGGGTGATCACGTTCTTGTAGTAGCCGCCCACATCGAGGATCAGCCCGAGTTTCTGGCCGTCTACCAGCATGTCGCCTTTCATGCCCTCGTCAACCATGTAGTCCAGGGTCGCCTTGTCCGGGGTGAAGCCATCGGGACCGCAGATTTCACAGCGCAGGGCCAGGCCCAGGCCATCGACGTCGCCGATGATCGGGAAGCGCTTTTGCAACTCTTGCAGGCCTTCGAGGAAGTATTTGCCCTTGGCCATGACCATCGCGCCGTAGTCGACTTCGCTGGTCATCTTGAACATTTCCAGGCCCACCGCCGTACCCAGCGGGTTGGAGGCGAAGGTGGAGTGGGTGGAACCCGGCGGGAAGATTTTCGGGTTGATCAACTCTTCCTTGGCCCAGATGCCGCCCAGGGGGTTGAGGCCGTTGGTCAGGGCCTTACCGAACACGATCACGTCCGGCTGCACATCGAAGTGCTCGATCGACCACAACTTACCGGTGCGCCAGAAGCCCATCTGGATCTCATCGACCACCATCAGGATGCCGTGCTGGTCGAGCACCTGCTTGAGTTCGCTGTAGAAGTTCATCGGCGGGATCACGTAGCCGCCAGTGCCCTGGATCGGCTCGACGTAGAACGCTGCGTACTCGCTCTGGCCGACTTTCGGGTCCCACACACCGTTGTATTCCGTCTCGAACAGACGGGCGAACTGCTGCACGCAGTGGCTGCCGTACTCTTCCTTGGTCATGCCCTTGGGACCACGGAAGTGGTACGGGAACGGGATGAAGTTGGCGCGCTCGCCAAAGTGGCCGTAGCGGCGACGGTAGCGGTAGCTGGAGGTGATGGACGACGCACCGAGGGTGCGCCCGTGGTAACCGCCCTCGAAGGCGAACATCAGGCTCTTGCCGTTGGTGGCGTTACGCACCACCTTCAGCGAGTCCTCGATGGACTGCGAACCGCCGACGTTGAAATGCACCCGACCATCGAGGCCGAATTTTTTCTTGGCATCCACCGCGATCATTTCCGACAGCTCGATCTTGCCCTTGTGCAGGTACTGGCTGGCGATTTGCGGCAGGGTGTCGATCTGCTGTTTCAGCGCATTGTTCAGGCGCGGGTTGGCGTAACCGAAGTTGACCGCCGAGTACCACATTTGCAGGTCGAGGTAGGCCTGGTCTTCGGTGTCCCACACGTAGGAGCCTTCGCAACGGCTGAAGATACGCGGCGGGTCGATGTAGTGGACGGTGTCGCCGTAGGAGCAGTATTTGGCTTCTTTATCCAGCAGAACCTGGTCTTCGGCGGTAGCGATACGGATATCAGACATGATGAAAGAGTTCCTGATTTTCGGAAGTGAAATGGGTGGCGTTGGCGGCGATGCCCTGGGGCAGCCTGGCCAGCAAGGCCGGCAGTTCGGCAAAGGTGTCGAAGCGCAGATGGGGGATGGCGTGGGTCTGGCAGTACTGGGCCAGGCTGCCCTTGGCGAAAACAAAATCGGCGGTGGTCGAGACGCACATATCGGACTTGCCGTCGCCGATCACCAACACCCGTTTGTTACGCGGGGTGGACTTGCATTTGCAGTTGCCCGAGGCCGCGCGACAAGCGTCGCTGGCATGGGGGAAGTCGATGCGCCAGCTGTTCTGGTCAACCTGGCGCAGGCGGTTGGCGATGATCGGCAGCAGGGTCACGTAGTTGCGCGAAAGGATCCGCGCGATGCCTTGCTCGATGCCGTCGCTGACCACTTCAAGGGACGCGCCCAGGCCAAGGACATGGTCGACGAAGTCCGGGAAGTCCGGGTCGATCTCAACGGTGTCGAAATACGCCAGCAGTTCGGCCGGTGTCGCCTTGATCAATGCCAGTTGGCGGCTCAGGCATTCGCGGGAACCGATATGGCCGTCCAGCCATTGTTGCTCGATGGTTTCCCACTCGGGGCCGGCGAAGCGTTGGAGAACATTGTCGATGACATCGGTGGGTGTGATGGTCCCATCGAAGTCACACACGATATGCCAGTCATTCATCTGCGTTTACCTTGGAGATGACAGCGCGGATGCGCTTGTACCAGGGTTAGAGCAGGGACTGTGCCAAGTGCACAAAACCCAATGGGGCCGGGGTTCTGCCCCATGTCACGGTGAAATACCCAGTGCCCAAGCTACAATTTTTGTAGGTCGCTACAAACAACATGAGTGCTTGCGTGGGGCCCTGCGCCTGCGCGTTCATGCGCGCATATTTTGCAAGAGGAGCAAGCAATATGTTCAGGGTGACTTCGCGGGTATTCGCCGGCGTCCTGGGGCTGTGGATGGGTTCGGCAGCAGCGGCCGACATCAGCGGCGAGGTGGGCCTGGGCCTGAGCTATCAGCCACGGGAACCCGCCGCCAGCCGCTATCAGACCGTGCCGCTGCCCTACTTCGACCTGGATTGGGGAGATGTCAGCCTCGATACCGATGACGGCCTGACCTGGAGTGCGCTCAACAGCAATGGCTTGAGTGCCGGGCCGTACCTCAATTACCTGGCGGGACGCACGGCCAACGGGCCGCTGAAGGGCCTGCGGGATGTATCGGACATGGCCGAGGTCGGCGGGTTTATCCAGTACGCGCCAGCGGACTTCTGGCGGGTCTACGCGCAACTGGGGCGGGCCGTGGGCGGTGCCCGCGCGCAAAGCGGCGTGCTCGGCAAGCTCGGCGGGGAACTGGGTTACCCGTTGGGCGGCGCTGTGATTGGCAGCACGGGGCTGGTCGCGCATTTTGCCGATGGCCGCCAGACCCAGACGTTTTTCGGGGTGGATGAGCAGGAAGCGGCAGGCTCCGGGATTCGCCCGTACAACGCCAGCGGCGGGTTCCAGAACCTGACACTGACCCAGAGCGTGCAGATTCCCCTGGCGCCCAAATGGTCGTTGCTGGCCAGTGCCAGTTGGGTGCATCTGCTGGGGTCAGCGGCGGACAGCAGCATCGTGCGCCAGACCGGCGAGGTGAACCAGGGGCAGGTGCAGACGGCGATCAGCTACACCTTCGATTGATTGTGTGGAAGCGGGCTTGCCCGCGATAGCATCACCGCGGTGTAACTGATACACCACGGCGCCTGCATCGCGGGCAAGCCCGCTCCCATATTTGTCCGTCATTCCAGTCTGGGCTCAGTTTTCTTCGCCCTCGGCCAGCAGTGCAATCCCGCCAATAATCACCACCACGCCCACCCAGTGCAGGAAGCTGATGTGCTCGCCCAGCCCCAACCACGAGCCGAGCAGCACCACCACAAACACCAGCGAACTCAGGGGGAAGGCCAGGGACAGGCTGCTGCGCCGCAGGATCAGCATCCACACAAAGAACGCGCCGATATAGCAGGCGATCGCCGCGAGGATCCCCGGGTTGACCGCCACCGCCGCCAACCACTGCCAATTGAAATCCATCTGGCCAATTTGATCGCCAGCCACCTTGGTAAACAACTGGCCGGCGCTTTCGGTGAGGATCAACAACGCCCATAACACTACGGTGCCCAGGCGCCCATGCAGCCAGCCAACCGGACGGATAGCCATCTCTTGCGCACTCATGATTGTGCTCCTGCTACAGCCACCAACATCACGCCGGCGGTAATCACCATCGTGCCCAGCCAGCGCCGGCGGCTGACGGTTTCGCCCAGTATCACCTTGCCCGCCAACACCACCCCGCAGTAAGCCAGTGCGGCGGCCGGGAACAACAGGCTCAACGGCGCGCGGGACAAGGCTTCAAGCCAGACAAAGAATTCGATGACATAGGCGCCGATGCCCGCCCACAGCAACGGCGCATTAAACACCTGGCCCCAGAAGGCATTCAGGCGAAAGCCGCCTTCGAGTTCGGGCAAGCGGTCCAGGCCCAATTTGAAACACAACTGGCCGATCACATCGAGAACGATGGAAAAGGCCACCAGCAACACGACGGTCAGGGTCACGGGAACAGCTCCTCGAACAGGTTGATCAACGCTTCATTGGTGGTGGCGTTACGCAGCAGGTCATCAGCGCTCCAGCGTGCGGCCGGCGGCTGGTCGGACTTGGCTTCCCAGCGCTTGAAGGCGTTGCTGAACGCAGGCTGCGCAAACTCGCCGCACACGTCGATGCCAAGGATCCGCTTGCTCGCCGCCAACGCACGCAGGGCTTGCAGCAGGTGCGTCAGGCGCATGCCGCCCTGGTCCCAGTTGGTGGCCGCGTCTTCGCTGGCCAGCACGTCCTTGTCGAGGGTGATCCATACCGCCTCGGTGGGCAGGCTGGCGATCATTTGCTCAAGGAACGCAGGCCAGTCGAGCTCAGCGAGGTTGCGCCAGTGCAGGTGGTTTTCCTGTTGTGCATGGCCGGCGCCATCCCCTACCCGACCCCAGACTTTCGACGGCGCGTGCTGCCAGGGAAACAACTGCAAGTGCCCGCGCTTCAGGGCGCCGAGGTTACCGCCGCGCAGTTGCGGGTTATGCAGGTCATCGCTGCACGGGCCGAGGGTGACGATGCGCTGGATCGCCGGCATCTTCAGGGCTTGATTGACCCATGAGCCGCAGTGTCGGCGCGGGGCCAGACGTACCCAGTCGGGGTGGTTGTCGAAGTGGATCAGGCTGATGGGTTCCTGCACTTCGGCGAGAAAAGCCGGGGTCAGGTGGTGATAGTCGCCGGAGCCGACAAAGAAAATTTCCGGGCGCGCCGTGCTTGGCCGGGGCCGTTGGGCCAGGCGCTGGGCAAAGCGTTTCCAGGTTTTTTCGGTGGACCACAGGCGCAGTTTCGGGCCCAGGTCGAGCAGGTCCAGGCGCGTCGCTTGACCACTGGCCAGACGCCGGGCGATGGGTGCCTGGGCTGTGAGGCTGTGGTCGAGATCAAGAATATTCAAGGTAATGTTTCACCCCCTGGCAGTGCCCAGCCGCTTACCGGCGGGGCTTTAGGGGGGTAATGCAAGGGATGGGCCAGGAACCCATGTGGCTTGCTCGCCAAGGCGGTGGGTCAGTCAAGAGATACTTAGCTGATCTACCGCTTTCGCGAGCAAGCCCGCTCCCACATTTGGCCGGTGGTACTTGTTAGCTTTTGGCTTCGTTGATGATCTGGCGGATTGCACCGACAAACGCTTCAACCGGCTGCCCACCACTGACCGCGTACTGGTCGTTGAACACGATGGTCGGCACCGAACTCACCCCGCGTGATACCCACAGCTGCTCCTGCTCGCGGACTTCTGCGGCGTACTCGTCCGAGGCCAGAACCTCGGCTGCGCGCTTGAGGTCCAGGCCAACGCTCTCGGCAATGATTGCCAACGTGGCGTGGTCGGACGGGTCCTGGCCATCGCTGAAGTAAGCCTTGAACAGTGCTTCCTTGAGGTTGTACTGCAAACCCTCGAGCCCGGCCCAATGCAGCAGGCGATGGGCGTCGAAGGTGTTGTAGATACGGCTTTGGCCATCGGTACGAAACGCAAAGCCCAGGGCGGCGCCCATGTCGCGGATGCGCGCGCGGTTGGCCTGGGACTCTTCGGCAGTGGAGCCGTATTTCTCGGTGATGTGCTCGGTGATGTTCTGCCCTTCGGCGGGCATGTTCGGGTTCAGCTCGAAGGGCTGGAAGTGGATCTCGGCCTGCACTTCGGCGCCCAGTTGGTCCAGGGCTTCGGTCAGGCCGCGCAGGCCGATGACGCACCAGGGGCAGGACACGTCGCTGACAAAGTCGATTTTCAGGGAAGTACTCATTCAGGCAACCTCGCAGGCATTACACGCCACAAAGTTCGCACCATACACCTCTACGCGGCCGTCATAAAACCTTGGCGGGGGCCAGGGGTTCAACCTGCGCCCAATGCGCCGCTTCTTCGCGGTGGGCTTGCAGGTACGGCAACACCGCCGCCAGCAACGGCGCCTTGAACGCTTCCTGAAAACGATGGGCCAGACCCGGGATCAGCCGCAACTGGCTGCCCTGGATATGCGCCGCCAGGTGCACACCATGCATCACCGGCAACAACGGGTCGGCCGTGCCATGCACCACCAGGGTCGGCACGCGCAGTTGGTTGAGCAATGGCACCCGGCTCGGTTCGGCAAGGATGGCCATGATCTGGCGCTTCACACCCTCGGGATTGAATGCCCGGTCGTAAGACTGCGCCGCCTGCTGCAGCAACGCCTGGCGATCATCCTCAACCTGAGGGCTGCCCAGGGCGGCCAGCAAGTCGGCCTGCTGCTCCAGGGCCACTTCACGGTTGGGCGCACTGCGCCGCGACAGCAGCTGCACCAGCGCGGCATTCGGCGCGGGCAGGCCTTCGGCGCCGGAGCTGGTCATGATCAGGGTCAGGCTTTCTACGCGCTGCGGCGCCATCGCCGCCAGATGCTGGGCGATCATCCCGCCCATGCTCGCGCCCAGTACATGGAACTGGCGCACCTGCAACGCATCCATCAACCCCAGGGCGTCGTCGGCCATATCGGTCAGGGTGTAGGGCGCAGCCACCGGCAGGCCGAGTTTGTAGCGCAGCACTTCAAAGGTCAGGTTGGCGCTGGCCGGGGCCTGGCGCCAGGTGGACAGGCCAACGTCACGGTTGTCGTAGCGGATCACCCGAAAACCTTGTTGGCACAAGGCGACCACCACTTCGTCCGGCCAGTGGATCAACTGCCCGCCCAGGCCCATCACCAGCAGCAACGCGGGGTCGGAAGCACGGCCGATGCTCTGGTACGCCAGGCTCACCTGGTCCAGGTCGACCCGCTCAGTCGGGACATTGACATCACATCGAGAAGCCGCAAAAGACGGCAGGCCGAACAATAAGGCGGCCAGTAAAAGCAACACGCGCATGAAAAACACCGAAACGCAGAACCCCAGTAGAGCGCGATTCTGATGAAGTTTGTTCAAGCGCGCTGCCACAGTTACGTGACAGTTTGATGAAGAGTGCCCGGCGGTCATGGTCGACAGAATTTTCAACATGAGACAAACTCACGCCATCCAAACTTGTCACAAATTATCTTCATGGAGAGCCCGTGCTCGAAATCCGTCATCTCAAGACCCTGCACGCCTTGCGCGAAGCCGACAGCCTGGTGGAAGCCGCCGAGCGCCTGCACCTGACCCAGTCGGCACTGTCCCACCAGTTCAAAGAGCTGGAAGAGCGCATGGGCATGCCGCTGTTTGTGCGCAAGACCAAACCGGTACGCTTCACCAGCGCCGGCCTGCGCCTGCTGCAACTGGCGGACGCCACCCTGCCGCTGCTGCGCGGTGCCGAACGGGATATCGCACGCCTGGCCGGCGGCACCGCCGGACGCCTGCATATGGCGATCGAGTGCCACAGCTGCTTCCAGTGGCTGATGCCGACCATCGACCAGTTCCGCGATGCCTGGCCGGAAGTCGAGCTGGACCTGGCTTCCGGCTTTGCCTTCGCCCCGCTGCCAGCCCTGGCCCGTGGCGACCTGGACCTGGTAGTGACCTCCGACCCGCTGGAGCTGGCGGGCATCACCTATGTGCCGTTGTTCACCTACGAAGCGATGCTCGCCGTGGCCAACCAGCACGCCCTGGCCAATAAGCCGTACATCGTGCCCGAGGATCTGCTCAGCGAAACCCTGATCACCTACCCGGTGGAGCGCGACCGCCTGGACATCTTCACCCGTTTCCTGGAACCGGCCGACGTCGAGCCGGCCCAGGTCCGTACCTCGGAGCTGACGGTGATGATGATGCAGTTGGTGGCCAGCGGACGCGGCGTATGTGGCATGCCCCACTGGGCGCTGCACGAGTACAGCTCGCGGGGTTATGTGAAGGCCAAGCGGTTGGGCGAGAAGGGCCTGTTTGCCACGCTGTACGCCGGGATCCGCGCGGATATGCTGGATGCGCCGTACATGCGCGACTTTTTGCTGACGGCCAAGGACACCTCGTTTTCGACCCTGGATGGGGTCAGCGCAGTCCGTTGATTGCTCACGCGCTGCGCCGTTGCTCCAGCATCAGGCGCACCGCCAGGGCGGCCAGCACAAACCCCATGAAATAACGCTGCACCGCCAGCCACGTGGGGTTGTGGATAAACCAGGCGGCGATGCTCGCGGCGCACAGCGAGATCAGCAGGTTGACCACAAAGCTGACGCTGATCTGGGTAAAGCCGAGCATCAGGCTCTGGGTGAAGACCGAACCGTGCTCCGGGGTGATGAACTGCGGGAATACCGACAGGTAGAACACCGCGATTTTCGGGTTCAGGGCGCTGGTCAGAAAGCCCATGGTCACCAGCTTGCGCGGCGAGTCGGCGGGCAGTTGCTGGGCCTCGAACGGCGAACGGGCGCCCGGTCTCACTGCTTGCCAGGCCAGCCATAGCAGGTACAGCGCGCCGGCCCACTTCAGCACTTCGTAGGCCACCGGCACCGTGAGAAACACTGCGGTCAACCCGGCAGCCGCGGCGAACAGGTGCACAAAAAAACCTGCGACCACCCCCAGCAACGACGTGACCCCGGCCTTGCGGCCCTGACAGATCGAGCGGGAGATCAGGTAGATCATGTTCGGCCCGGGCGTGAGTACCAGCAGCAGCGAGGCGGCGGCAAAAATCAGCAGTTCATTGAGGGGGATCACGGCTCAGTCCTTTGCGCCCGACAGTTCAGGCAGTAGTGGTCAGCGATGCTCGATAAAACGGCAGGATCAAGTCACGTGTCAAGGGCGCCAGCTGCAGGCCGCCGTCGCCGGCCGGGTCGATCCAGCACACTTCTTCGATCTCGGCAGCGGGCGTTACCGGCACGTCGATACGCACTTCAAACAGCTCGGCCGCCACGGTAAACCCCGGCTCGTTGGCCGCCGGCGCCGAGAAGTGGCCCAGGTA
Source organism: Pseudomonas sp. FP818 (assembly GCF_030687335.1). Taxonomy (NCBI): domain Bacteria; kingdom Pseudomonadati; phylum Pseudomonadota; class Gammaproteobacteria; order Pseudomonadales; family Pseudomonadaceae; genus Pseudomonas; species Pseudomonas sp. FP818. Next base: position 4,672,464 of record NZ_CP117427.1, read on the forward strand.
GTGTGCCTGGGCCGAGTCGATACGCAGCCCCAGCTCTTCGTACAGCTCACGCGCCAGGGCCTGCACCGGTTGTTCGCCCGCGTCGATCTTGCCGCCCGGCTGCATGAACGCCTGGGTGCCGCGCTTGCGCACCAGCAGGGTCTGGCCGTCGCTGCCGATCAACAGGGCGGCGGCGATACGGATAGTCTGGGACATGAAATAAACGCCTTGGAGTAAAGGGCGCAAAGGATCACACGACCCTGCGCTGCGCTGCCAGCTTTGTGGCCGTTTTTTTGTGATGACGGGTTTGTTGTGGCGAGCGGGCTTGCCCGCGCTGGGCGGCGAAGCCGCCCCAGACCACCCACCGAGCTCCAACTGAGAAAACACGGTGGCCTGATTAGGACTGCTTCGCAGCCCAGCGCGGGCAAGCCCGCTCGCCACAACAAGGCTGGTCGCCCCCTTGCCACAGGTTGTGTGATTTTTTATTGAGCGGGGAGCGGTTCGTCAGGCTCCTTGATGAACACGCTGTACTTGGCGCCTTCCATGGCTTCAAAGGCAATCAGCTTGTCCACCAGCGGCAGGTTCAGCACCTTGCCGGCGTTGAGCAACAGCATGCCGTTGTCGGCATTGAGATTGCGCGCCAGGATCATGCCTTCGGCCAATTCCCGCGTGCCGAGCACCTTGACCGTCGGGTCGCCCAGGGTCACGTCGCTGAGGAAGGCCGCACAGGCCTGGACGAAGTCTTCCACCATATCCGGGTCATACAGGCGCCCGGCGTATTTGCGGATGTACAGCAACGCTTCGTCGCTGTTCATCTGCCGCTCCAGAATCAAGCCGCGCTGCAATTCGATAAAGTCCACCGCCAGCTTCAGCAAACGCGAGCCAAACGGAATCCCATCGCCCTTGAGGTGGTCGGGGAAACCACTGCCGTCCCAGCGTTCCTGGTGATGGCGGATGATGCGCGCCGCATCCTTCATCGGCTCCAGAGTCATCAGCAGCGATTCGCTTTGGGTCGGGTAGGTGCGATACAGCTCGCGGTCGGTGCTGTGCAACAGGTCGGCGGGAGCGATCATCATCCTGTCGGTCCAGCTCAACTTGCCGACGTTGTACAGCGCCGCAGCCATGGTCAGGTCGCGCACACTGGACTCATCCATCGACTGGGCTCGGCAGTACACCCGGATTAGCTCGATCAATGGGCGGTTGGTCTGTTTCTCCTTGGGCAGGCGCAGGTTGGCCAGCAGGGAAAAGACTTCGGTGCCGGTCACGTAGCTGCGTTTGAGTTCATCGTAGGCCAGGTCAAGCATGTCGGCGGTCTGTTGCAGCTCGCTGGTGCGCGATAGGACGCGCTTTTCCAGGGTGGCATTGAGCGCCTTGAGTTGATCGTTCTGTTCGCGGGTCAGTTGCTCCAGGCGCAGCCTTTCGCGATCGGAAAACTGATGCTCCAGGGACTGGCGCAGGATCAGGAGCAGTTCATCATCGTTCCACGGCTTGCTGATATAGCGGTGGATCTGCCCCTCGTTGATGGCCTTGATGATCATCGTCAGGTCGGCGTAGCCCGTCAGCAGGATGCGCGACGTCGCCGGGTACAGGCGATGGGTTTCGGCCAGCAACGTCGCCCCGTCCATGGCCGGCATCCGGGCATCGGTCATGACCAGGTCCACGGGTTGGGCCGCCATGATTTCCAGCGCCTGGGCACCGCTGCCGGCCAATAAGACGTCATAAGGCTGACCGCGCAGCAGGCGGCGCAGGCTGTTGAGGATCGACTCTTCATCATCGACCAGCAAAACCGTGGGCCTGTAGGGAGAAGTTGTAGCGAGTTGCTCATCCATGGCGACACCTACTCAAACTTGAACTAGATTTAACCCTTGCACCTGCCGTTGACTGCGCGGTGCTTGCCCAGGCAATCAGCGCTCTACGTCAAAGGGTGAGCTGCCGTTGATTTGACGCCAACTGGCCGACTAATTCAAGGGAGCCGACTACGCTTGTACATAGAGTCAGCAATTGACTCACTCCTCTCACCCGTTGCGGAAAGGAATCCTTATGCACCCCTCCATGTTGTTGCATGCCGATGGGTCCGGGTCATGAGCCAGCGCCCTAAACATGCAAACCGACGCATTCTGATCGTCGACGATACGGCCTCTATCCATCAGGACTTCCGCAAAATCCTCTGTGCCGAGGCCATCGCTGACCAGACGCTGGAAAGTATCGAGCAAAGCCTGTTCGGTACGGCACCCGCGGTTCACCAGCGCTACACCCTGGACTCCGCCTACCAGGGCCAGGAAGCCCTGGCGTTGGTGAGCCAGGCGCTGGCTGACGGCGCGCCATACGCCCTGGCGTTCATCGACATGCGCATGCCGCCGGGGTGGGATGGCCTGGAGACCATCGAGCAGCTGTGGAACATCGACTCCAACCTGCAAATCGCCCTGTGTACCGCCTATTCCGACTACTCCTTCGAAGCGATTGAAGCGCGCCTGAAGTTCAGCGATCAGTTGCTGATCCTGAAAAAACCCTTCGACCATCTGGAAATCCGTCAGATGGCCAGTGCCCTGACCTGGAAATGGCAGTTGGCACAGGATGCGCTGCTCAAGGTGTCGAACCTGGAGCGCACGATCGAAGAACGGGTCCAGGAACTGCTCAAGGTCTCGCACCTGCTGCAATACGATGCCCTCACCGGCCTGCCCAACAGCACGTTGCTCGGCGACCGACTGACGCAGGCCATTGCCCTGGGCCGGCGCCACAATACTCAACTGGCCGTGATGTTTATTGGCCTGGACCGCTTCAAGCGTATCAACAACGCCCTGGGCCACCCCGTGGGCGATCAAGTGTTGCAACAGGTCGGCGAGGATCTGGCGGCAACGGTCCGCAAATCCGACTCGGTGTTCCGCTATGGCGCCGACGAGTTCGTGATGATCCTCAACGACATTCATCACCCCCAGCAAACCAAAAGCATTGCCGAGAAGGTCCTCAAGGCTCTGGGCCGCACCCGCCATGTGGCGGGCCATGACCTGCGTGTCACTGCCAGCCTTGGCATCAGCATTTACCCCAATGACAGTTTCAATGCCGTGGAGCTGATCAAGAAGGCGGAAACCGCCATGCGTAACGTCAAGGAACAGGGGCCGGACAACTTCAGCTTCTTTATCGAAGACATGAACCTCATCGCGCGCCAGCAGCAGACCCTGGAGGCCGCTATCCGCCTGGCCCTGGAGCGCGATGAGTTTGTCTTGCACTATCAGCCGAAGCTGGACTTGAAGAGTGGGCGGATTGTCGGCGCCGAAGCGCTGATTCGCTGGTTTCGACCGGCTCATGGCTGGGTCTACCCATCGGACTTCATCCCCATGGCCGAAGACAGCGGCCTGATCGTGCCCTTGAGCCAGTGGGTCTTGCGCCAGGCTTGCGAACAGGCGCAACGCTGGCAAGCCCAGGGCTTGGCGCCCATTTGTGTCTCGGTGAACATCTCGGCTATCGACTTCCGTCAGCGCGACTTTGTCAGCAACCTTGCGACCATACTCGAGCAGACAGGGTTGGCGCCCGCCCTGCTGGAGCTGGAGATTACCGAGAGTGTATTGATGCAAAACGTCGAAGACACCGTTGCCATCCTGCACGAGATCAAAAAAATGGGGGTGCGGCTGGCCATTGATGACTTCGGCACCGGCTACTCCAGCCTCAGTTACCTGCGGCGCTTTCCCGTCGATGTGCTAAAAATCGACCAGTCGTTTGTTCGTGGCCTGGGCGAGAACACCCAGGACATGCAATTGATCAGTGCCATTATCAGCCTGGGCAAGAGCCTGGACCTCAATATCATTGCCGAGGGCGTGGAGACCGTCGAACAACTGGAGTTCCTCAAGGCCCGGCACTGCGAGGAGGGCCAGGGCTATCTGTTCAGCAAAGCCGTGGCGGCCGAGGATTTTGCCCGGCTGCTGCAAACCGGCCCACATCATCTGATGCCGGATCAATGATTCTCTGCTCACAAGGAATTGAAGTTGAGCAATACATCACCGCGTTACCCGTCGGTATGGGTCATAAGCCTGGTATTCGGCGTATGGCTGGGCGGCTCAACGGCACTCGCAGCGCCACTCGATGAGGCGCTCAAACCGCTGCCTGGAACGCCGGTGCTGGATGCCGCCCGTGTCGAGTTGGGGCGTCGGCTGTTCAATGAAACGCGTCTTTCGATCAATAACACCCTGTCGTGCGCCAGTTGCCATCGCCTGGACAAAGGCGGCGCGGATGACAAACCCTTCTCCCTGGGCTTCGACGGCAAGCCCGTGGCCCTCAACACGCCCACGGTGTTCAACGCCAGCCTGAACTTCAAACAGTTTTGGAACGCCCGGGCAGACACCCTAGAGGCACAGATCGAACAAGTGGTGACCAGCCCCGTGGAAATGGGTAACACCTGGCCAACCGTGGTCGCGACGCTGTCCGCTGCGCCTGAATATCAACGCGCATTCACCCAGGCGTACCCCGACGGCGTCACGGCCGCCAACGTGCAGAATGCCCTGGCCACGTACGAGCGCACCCTGCTCACGCCCAACTCACGCTTCGACCAGTACCTGCTGGGCAACACCGACATCCTCAGCTATGACGAAAAACAGGGTTACCTGCGCTTCAAGGAGTACGGTTGTATTGCCTGTCATCAAGGGGTCAACATCGGGGGCAACATGTACCAGAAGTTCGGCGTGCTGGGTGACTACTTCAAGGACCGCGGCAACCCGGTGGACGCGGACCTGGGGCGCTACCTGGTCACCCTGGATGAGGAAGACCGCCATGTGTTCAAAGTGCCCAGCCTGCGTAACGTCGCCGTCACCGCCCCGTACTTTCACGATGCCTCGGCCAAGACTCTGGAAGAGGCGATCGACGTGATGTTCAAGTACCAGTTGGGGCGCACGCCGTCGGCGGATGACAGGGCCCTGATTGCGCTGTTTCTCAAGACGCTGACCGGCGAATGGGAGGGCAAGCCGCTATGAAGCTGACTCGCCGCGCCAGCCTGGCACTGCTCGGTGTCGTCACCGTGGTACTGGCCTCGATCCTGGTTTTTTTATACATCAAGTCTTCTACTGACCAGAGCAGCAACTACACCCCGTCCCGGGACCTGATCCGCCATATCAAGCAATTGAACGCGCAATGGGACAGCGAGGTGCTCAAGGCGCGGATCGCCCTGACCCACAACTACGACCCGCTGGTCGCGCCGCTCAACGAGATGAACAGCCTCTGGGCCGAGTTGGAAGCGCGCGAGCACCTGCACCAGCATGCCGATCCAGCCAACTGGCAATTGGCACAGAGCACCTATCAAGCGGCGATCGAGGAAAAAGCGCGGCTGGTGGACCAGTTCAAAGCCCATAACGCCTTGCTGCGCAACTCCCTGGCCTTCCTGCCGAACGCCGAGGACGATATCCAGATGCAGTTCGGTCTGCTGGACGACAACAATCGCCTGCAGTTGCAGGACATTACCAGCGACACCTACGACTTGTTGCTCAGCAGTCTTGAGTTCGCGCTGGTTGCCAGTGATGACAAGGCCGCAGAGATTCTTGTCGGGTTGAACAAACTGGCGATCAACAAGGAACACCTGCCTGGGGATTTCCAGAGCCCTATCGAGCTTCTCAGCAAGCACATTGCCCTGATTCTGCGTGAGCAACCGGTGGTCAACAGTTTGCTTGAGCGCATCGCCGCAATCCCGCTGTCCGAGCACTTGGACGTCATGACCAACCAACTCGACCAGGATCAACGGGTCGCCGAACTGACCGAGCAGAAGTACCACCGTTACCTGCTGGTGTTTTCGACGTTATTGATGCTGGTACTGGTGTACCTGGCTGTTCGCCTGTTACGCAGCTTCGCCGAGATCAACCGGGTCAACCGCGCCCTGCTGGCTGTCAACGAAAGCCTCGAACAACGGGTCGAGGAACGCACCCGGGAACTCAAGGACGCCCAGAGCGAGCTGCTCGACAGCGCCCGCCAGGCCGGCATGGCGGAAATTGCCACGAATGTGCTGCACAACGTCGGCAACGTGCTCAACAGCGTGAATGTGTCCGCCGACCTGGTCACCCGTAAGCTGCGGGCCAGCAAGGCCCTGGGGCTGGGCAAGGCCATGCAGTTGATCAACGAGCATCCCCATGACCTGGGCACCTTCCTGACGGACGACGACAAGGGCAAAATGTTGCCGGGATACCTCAATCAATTGGTGGACGCGATTGCCATCGAGCAGCAAGGCATGGCCGATGAACTGGTGCAGTTGACCAAGAGCGTCGACCACATCAAGGACATCGTCTCCACCCAGCAGTCCTATGCTGGCGCCTCCAAGCTGCTGGAACCGGTCCATATCAGCGCCCTGGTCGAAGACGCGCTGCGCATGAATTCCGGGGCCTTGAGTCGCCACCATGTCACGGTGGTCAAAGACTATCAGCCAGTCCCCGAGGTCATGGTCGATAAGCATCGTTTGCTGTTGATTCTGGTAAACCTGATCAGCAACGCCAAGTACGCCATGTCCAACCTCAGCGACCGGCCACGCCAGATAACCCTGACGGTCCGCCCCCTGGATGACCATACGCTGCAAATCAGCGTAAAAGACGAAGGCGAAGGAATTCCCGCAGAGAACATGACGCGGATCTTTACCCACGGTTTCACCACCCGCAAGGAAGGCCACGGCTTCGGCCTGCATAGCTGCGCCCTGGCGGCCATCGAAATGAAAGGCCGTCTCACCGCCCACAGCGATGGGCCGGGCCAGGGCGCCCTGTTTACCTTGTCTATCCCTCTTGAACGTGCCGAGACCTGACCATGCCCTCTCTTTACAACCGGCGCATTCTGCTGATTGATGACACCCCCTCGATCCACGAGGACTTTCGCAAGATCCTGATGCCGACGCTCGAACAGAACGCGGCGCTGGATGAGATGGAGAGCGCGCTGTTTGGCGAAGCCGCCAAACCCCAGGCCCAGACCTTTGAACTCGACTCGGCCTACGGCGGCCAGGAAGGCTTGCAGCAACTGTGTGCGGCCATGCAACAAGCACGACCCTACGCCCTGGCGTTTGTCGACATGCGCATGCCCCAGGGCTGGGACGGTGCTCAGACTATCGAAGAGCTGTGGAAAGTCGCCCCGGACCTGCAAGTGGTGGTCTGTACCGCCTACACGGACTATTCCTGGGAAGAACTGCTGTCGCGCCTCAATGCCCATGATCGACTGCTTATTCTGAAGAAGCCCTTCGACAATATCGAAGTCCAACAGATGGCCAATACCCTGGCGGCCAAATGGGACATGGCCCGCCGCGCCAGCCTGAAAACCGTGCACCTGGAGCAGTTGGTAGAACAGCGCACCGAGGCGCTGACCCTTGCCAGCCAGGCCTTGCAGCAGGAAATCGACGAGCGCAAGCAGCTGCAAAGCCAGTTGATCCAATCGGAGAAGCTGGCCTCCCTGGGGCAACTGGCTGCCGGGGTGGCGCACGAAATCAATAACCCCGTGGGCTTCGTCACCTCCAACCTTGGCACGCTGGAGAGTGACTTCAAGCAATTGCAGCGCATGCTCGACGCCTATCAACAGGCTGAGGCGGCCCTGGCGCCCGGTGACTGCCTTGAACAACTGAGCGCCTTGCGCAACGAGTTGGACCTGGACTTCCTCAAGGAGGACATCCCGATCCTGATCCGCGAATCCAAGGACGGCATCGGCCGTGTGACGCAGATCGTCAAAGACCTGAAGAACTTCTCCCGGGTCGATAACGACGAGCAATGGCAATGGGCGAACCTGCAGCAAGGGATCGACTCGACCCTGAACATCGTGGCCAGTGAACTCAAGCACAAGGCGGACGTGATCAAGCACTACCAGCCCCTGCCCGAGATTGAATGCCTGGCCTCACAAATCAACCAGGTGGTGATGAACCTGGTGATCAACGCAGCCCAGGCCATGGGCCCGGAGCGCGGCACGATCACCCTCAGCAATGGGGTCGAGGGCGATCGGGTGTGGCTGGAGGTGGCGGATAACGGCTGCGGGATTGCGCCCCACAGCCTGCAGAAAATCTTCGACCCGTTTTTCACCACCAAGCCGGTGGGCGAAGGCACGGGCCTGGGGTTGTCGCTGTCCTATGGCATCGTCAAGAAACACCACGGGGATATCTCGGTGAGCAGTGAAGTCGGCAGGGGCACCACTTTTCGGGTGGTGCTACCGATCCGGCAGACAGCGGCGTGACGCCTCTGCTGTTCAGGCTTCAGCGGGCTTGGGGCTGGAGCCAAACGAGGCAAACCGCTTGTTGAACCCGGCAATCCGCCCTTCGACCTGGGTCTTGCGCTGCTGGCCGGTGTAGATCGGGTGGGACGCGCTGGATACGTCGAGGGCCATGTAAGGGTAAGTGTTGCCATCGGTGTGTTGGTGGGTGCGATCCGTGTCGACCGTGGAGCCGATCAGGAAAAACACATCGGCGGCAGTATCGTGGAACAGCACGGTGCGGTAGTCGGGGTGAATACCAGCTTTCATAGGGCCTCCGGGGCATCTGGGCAGGATTAATACGTTATACAGTAACGTAAATAATGCACCCAAACGAGAACGTATTGCAATACCAAGAGAGCCTTGGGTTCTCTGCGGTTGCCCCGGCAAGGAACTCGACCGTAAGCTGGGCCCCGTGTTGAACCGTGAACCCGCATAAAGAATAGAACCTTGTAGGAGCAGGCTCCTACAGGTCGTAGAGAGTCCGAACCCAAGGAAACCGTATGAGCCTGTCGTTGCTTAGCCGTTATGCATTCTTTGCCGTGTGTGTCATTTTCACCCTCGCCAGCCTCCCCTTTATCCAACACGAATGGCTCTGGCCGATGACCCTGGTGACCGGCGTGCTCAGCCTGATCGGCGTGTTCGACCTGCTGCAAAGCCCCCACGCGGTGCGCCGCAACTACCCGATCCTGGGCAATATCCGCTACCTGGTGGAAGGCATTCGCCCGGAAATCCGCCAGTACCTGCTGGAGTCCGACAGCGACGCCCTGCCCTTCTCCCGGGCCCAGCGTTCGCTGGTGTACTCGCGGGCCAAGAATGAAAGCGCCGACAAACCCTTCGGCACCCTGATCGACGTGTACCAGTCCGGTTTCGAATTTATCGGCCACTCCATGCGCCCGGCCCCGTTGAGCGACCCCAGCGCCTTTCGCGTGGTGGTCGGCGGCCCGCAGTGCACCCAGCCGTACTCGGCGTCGGTGTTCAATATCTCGGCCATGAGCTTTGGCTCGTTGAGCGCCAACGCCATCCGCGCCCTCAACCAGGGCGCCAAGCTCGGCAACTTCGCCCACGACACCGGCGAAGGCAGCATCAGCGCCTACCACCGGGAAAACGGCGGCGACCTGACCTGGGAGCTGGGCAGCGGCTACTTCGGCTGCCGCACCAGCGACGGCCGTTTCGACCCCGAACGCTTTGCCGTGCAGGCGCAAAACCCGCAGGTACGGATGATCGAAATCAAGATGAGCCAGGGCGCCAAGCCCGGCCATGGCGGGATCCTGCCCAAGCACAAGGTGACGAAGGAAATCGCCGAGACCCGTGGCATCATGATGGGCGAAGACTGCATCTCGCCGTCACGCCACAGTGCCTTCTCCACGCCGATTGAGCTGATGCACTTTATTGCCCAGTTGCGTGAATTGTCCGGCGGCAAACCCGTGGGCTTCAAATTCTGCCTGGGCCACCCGTGGGAGTTCATGGGCATCGCCAAGGCCATGCTCGAGACCGGGATCCTGCCGGACTTTATCGTGGTCGACGGCAAGGAAGGTGGTACCGGCGCCGCCCCCGTGGAGTTCACCGACCATATCGGCGTGCCCCTGCGTGAAGGCCTGCTGTTTGTGCACAACACCCTGGTGGGCCTGAACCTGCGGGACAAAATCAAATTGGGCGCCAGCGGCAAGATCGTCAGCGCCTTCGATATCGCCAGCGTCCTGGCCATCGGCGCCGACTGGGCCAACTCGGCCCGGGGCTTTATGTTCGCCATCGGCTGCATCCAGTCGCAGAGCTGCCACACCAACAAATGCCCGACCGGCGTGGCCACCCAGGACCCGTTGCGCCAGCGCGCACTGGTGGTACCGGACAAGGCCCAGCGCGTATTCAACTTCCACCGCAACACCCTCAAGGCCCTCGCGGAAATGCTCGCGGCGGCCGGCCTGGATCACCCTTCGCAGTTGTCGGCCAAACACCTGGTAAGGCGCATGTCGGCCACCGAGATCAAGCTGTTCTCGCAGTTGCATGTGTTCCTCAAGCCAGGGGAGCTGCTGACCGGTGAAGTGAACGGCGAGTTTTATTCGCGTATGTGGCAAATGGCGCGGGCCGACAGTTTCGAGCCCCATGAAGTAGAAGCGGCTTAAAGGACAAATATCGTGTTGAAAGTGATCGCCGAAGACTTTATCAAACCCGAACACCTGGAAACCGTGCGCCCCTGGTACGCCGAACTGGTGGAAAAAACCCGCCAGGAACCGCTGTGCATCGCCTACGACTTGTTCGTCGACCAGAAAGACCCGGGGCACTTTATCTTCATCGAGCAATGGCCCGACCAGGCCGCGCTGGATGCCCATTGCCAGACCGAACACTTCACCCGGCTGGTGCCGCAGATCAACGCGTATCAGGCCAAGCCTTGCCGGGTGTTGTTGATGGATGGGTTTTAATCCGTCATTGAAGAGGCGGTTTCTGGCAGCCACTCGCCAACGGGCAAATAGCCATAAGCTGGGCTTTTTCCTTACCTACCCTATAGGTGCCAAGCAACTGCCAATGGGCAGGAAGCTTTCGCGTGAGGGTGCCACGGTCCTGGGCATCAATCAGCCAAAGTCGGCCTGAGGCCGTTGTGAGCAATTCCAGGTCATCGACATAGATCTGATCGGCCTTGTCTTGAATCAGTGTGGAAATCTGATACCCGTTGGGACGCCCTGATGTGCCATCCGCGTTTATTGGTGTGTACTGCATCGCAGGGCGTTCGCTCTTGAGGTAATAGATCATGGACAAGTGCATGAAAGGCTCCAGCACCAACACCCCGTCTCCCGGCTGCGAAGTGTGGTCAACATAATCGGCCAGCGCGCCCAGCTGATTGTTTTCATAACACCACGTACACGTCTTGTTATACACATGCCACAAACCATTCAACTCAAGCAGAATAACCGCTGACAAACCGATGACGAACGCCGACTTACTTCGTGTCGACACGCCCTCCAGCGCCATTGCAATGACGAGAGGCAACGCCAGCCCGGCAAATAAAAAATAACGTGGATACAGCAGCGGCCAAAACAATGACACCAGCATGATCGCCGCTATCGGGCACCATACATACACAACAAGAAGTGCATTATTTTTTCGATCACTTGCATCCCACAGACAAATAGATACGGACGCTATCCACACCACCAAGGCCAGGCCATAACCCCCCCAGACAGGCACCTGCTGACCTTCACTGAAATTCAGAAAAAACCAAGTCAGCTCGACCAACTCCTTAATACCCGGCTGGGCGATCCAGTCCAACCTCGAATACGTCAATTGATTTAGCAGGCTGGGCAACCAGGGTAAAAAACAAATCACAATCAAACCATTGGCCAGCCACCAACTACGACTCCACAGGTACTTATATTTTATCTGTCGAGACGTTGCCAGAAGCGAAATATAGGCCCAATGGGACAATAGGCATAAAGCCGCAAAATAGTGCGTATAAAGCCCTGCCACCATCAGCAGGATGTACAGGGCGAGCGGAACTTTACTCTGCGGACGGTCAAGCCAGTAGATAAATGCAATCGTCGCGCCCAGCATCAAAGCCCCCAGGAACGAGTACATACGGACTTCCTGGCTGTAGCGAACGGCCGCCGGAAAGATCGCCAATAATATGCTTGCCAGCATTGCCGCACGTCGAGGGAGCAACAGGTGCGACAACCAGATCCCCAGCGCCACCGAAACAACCCCAAAAAACACACTCAGACTGCGGGCGGCAAAAGCGCCATTACCGAACACCTTGATCCACTCATGCAACATCAGATAGTACAGTGGTGGATGAACATCACGGGCCGTATGAAACAGAATCTCAGAAGGCGACTTCATACTCAGCAGTAGGCTGAAAGCCTCATCAAGCCATATACCGGTTTCAGTCAACTGGGCAAACCGCACCCCGACTGAAACCAACAACACAAAAAAATAGAACACTATAAGAGCCAGGGAGATATAAACTTTTGTTCGCTTCGAGTTATCAACACTGCCCATAGCCACCCCGTCAAATTGACTCATCTGGCGTCTCCTGGTTCTTCACTACATTGGCGACTACATACCTCGGCCTATGTTTGGCTTCCATATAGATCCGCCCCACATATTCCCCCAATATGCCAATCCCGATCAGTTGCACACCGCCTAAAAAAAGAATCGCCGTCATCAGCGACGGATACCCCGGCACCTCATTGCCAAACAGCAATTTGTCGATGATCAGATACCCCGCATACCCCAGCGCCAATAACGAAATACCGGCACCGATGTAACTCCATAACCGCAAGGGCAAGGTGCTGAACGAAGTGATGCCCTCCAGCGCCAGGTTCCACAGTTTCCAGGCATTGAACTTGCTGTGGCCGACCACCCGGCAAACCCGGTCATATTCGATGATAGCCACTGTGAACCCGGCCCAGGACAGTACGCCCTTCATGAACAATTGCTGCTCCGGCAACGTCTTGATCACGTCCACCACCTTGCGGTCCATCAGGCGGAAGTCGCCGACGTTTTCTTCGATATGGGTGTAGGCGATGCGATTGAGCAGGTGATAGAACATCGAGGCACTGTGGCGTTTGAGGTAGCCATCGCTGGAGCGATCACGACGCTTGGCCAGGACTACATCGGCGCCCTCCTTCCATTTCTCGATCAGGCGCGCGACCACTTCAACCGGGTCTTGCAAGTCGACGTCCATGGGCACCACCGCCTCACCGCTGGCGTACGCCAGGCCGGCAAACAGTGCCGGTTCCTTGCCAAAATTGCGGGAAAAGTTGATCAACACCACATCGCTATCGGCCAACGCGATATCCCTGGCGATATCACCCGTGCGGTCGGTGCTGCCGTCATTGATAAACACGATCTCGACTTCGTGATCCTGCAACGACGGCTCCTGGCGTACGGCCCGGTAAAACAGGTGTATCGCCTGCTCCTCATTGAACAACGGCACGATCAGCGAGAGCCTCATGGGGCGGACCTGCGGAACACCCAGTACTTCGATAGCAGGAAACCGCACACCAGGCTGACCAGGGAAAACACCACCACGGTGACCAGCCCGGGCAAGCGCCAGCGATCCGCCAGCCACCCCACCGCCAGGCTCAAGCTGCCCAGGCAGAAGATGAACAGCAGGTAGCGGCCCAGCGAAGCCGCCATACCAAAGGTGAAAGTGGCATTCACAAAAAACGAAAAGGTCGCCGCCACGCAAAAGGCCAGGAAATTGCTGAAGGCCTGGCTCAGATCAAAGGCGGCCCGGAGCACGAAAAACAGCTGCCAGTGGATCACCGTATTGGCGATGCCGATCACCGTGTAGGTGGAGAACCCCATCCATAGTCTGCCCATGCCACCATCGCGCCTCGTTGCCCATCGCGGTCGATGGGCAAGCAAGCCATGCCGACAAAGCCTCGTCTACTGTCAGAACTAACAGGTAGGGGCGGTTATGCGACCGGCGGTACAATTCCATCCCGAAATTGAGACATTCCGTAATATCCATCCTTTGCAATTGCTTACAAATACCGCCAACCTGCGCCCGCCCGACGCGCGGCAGGATCATTGCCGACACCCGCGGGTCAGTATTTAACCCACTGTTCAAGAGCCCGAGCCATGCTTAACGGACGCGACCCGCGCATCGACTTTTTTCGAGGCCTGGCGTTGATTTTCATTTTTTGGGATCACGTGCCTCACAACCCCCTTGGTCAGATCACCCTGCGTAACGTCGGCTTCAGCGATGCCGCCGAAGTCTTCGTGTTCCTCGCCGGCTACGCCTCGATACTGGCCTACAGCAAAGTGTTGCAGCGCGAAGGTTTTTGGATGGCCAGCCTGAAAATCCTGCGCCGTACCTGGGTGTTGTATGTGGTGCATATTTTCTTGCTGGCGATGCTGATGGGCATCGTCTTCTTCGCCAACAGCAAGGTGGAGACCCGCGACCTGGTCCAGGAAATGGGCCTCACGCACTTCATCACCAACCCGCAGCAAGCCCTGACCGATGAATTGCTGCTGCGCTTCAAGCCCAACCTGATGGACCCACTGCCGCTGTACATCGTGTTGCTGCTCGGTTTGCCGCTGGTGCTGCCGGTACTGGTGCGCGCGCCCCTGGCGGTGGTGGCGGTGTCGGTGGTGGTGTACCTGCTGGCGCCCAAATTGGGCTGGAACCTGGCGGCGATTGCCGATGGCGTGTGGTACTTCAACCCGGTGACCTGGCAGTTATTGTTCGTGCTCGGCGGCGCGGCGGCAATCCGCGCCGGGCAGCCCCATGCACCTGAGACCCGGCCGTTGCAGCGACAACCGCTGTTTCTTGCGGCCGCCGCCTACACACTGCTGGCCGGCGTGATTACCGTGTCCTGGCGCTGGCCCGAGATCCACGATGAGCTGATGCCCGCCGCCTTGAGTAACCTGCTGTACCCGATCAGCAAGACCGATCTGTCGCCGGTGCGCCTGCTGCACTTCCTCGCCCTGGCCTATGTCACCGCCAAGCTCCTGCCCGGCCGCGCCTGGACACAAAACTGGCTGGCGCAACAAAGCTGCCGCATGGGGCGCTATTCCCTGGAAGTGTTCTGCCTGGGGGTCTTACTGGCGCCGCTGGCGGATATGCTCAACGCCCAGGTCGACGACGCCTGGCCGATGCAGATATTCAGTGCACTGCTGGGCCTGGCGTTGATGGCTGGGCTGGCGGCATGGCTGGAGTTCAACAAGCAACTGAACCTGGCTCGGCGCAGTGACGAACGCCCCTTAAATAGTTAGCCCCCGAGCCTGGGTGCGGGCTGATTCCATCTACCTTCCACTTATCGTGAAAGGTAGAGCACATGCCGACTCATCAATTACTCAACGGCCTGTCTGGCAATCTGCAATCGAGTACCGCCTGGGCCCAACAACAGGCGCTGGAGCTGATCCAGCGCAACGTTCACCAGGCCCTCGATGGCCTGGACACCCAGGAAAAAAAACGCTTTCTGCAGCTGCAACGCGACGCTCTCGCAGCCCTGGCGGCGGTTGAAACCGAGAAAGAGCGAGTGGTCCGGGCCTTCAAGACAGACAGCCTGATGCAGTTGCGCAACCGGATCGGCGGACGCGACCCGCAGTTATACCGCTTCGAGACCACCTACCTGGAAAAGGTCGAGCAAGCCTTGCCCTGGGATCGTCAACCGGGCAGCCATATCCGCGTGCCCCGCCGCTCCGATAGCAATCTGCGCGAAATCGAACACATCAAGAGCATGACCTTGTGGGAAGCCGCCTGCGTGAATTTCGGCTTTACCTCCGCCATTCGCCAGGACTCCGGCTACAGCCTGGTGGACGCCAGCCGCGTGGTCGGCCCCGATGGCGATCGCAGCCTCAGCGCCCGGGCGTTCATCACCATCGCCCGCGAGCTGGACCTGGGCCACCAGTTGCAAGTAAAGATCAAGGCCGCACTCGGCGAGAACGGCACGCTGCGCCGGTTGATGAGCGAGGCGGCGCTGGCACTCTTGCGGTTCGATGCGCTGGACGCCTGGCGCAACCGTGCCCACAACGGCATGACCCAGGCGGTATACGACAGCCTCACGGCGTTGATCGAGGGCAACGGGCCGCCCCTGGTCGTCGAGAGCCTGAGCCTGACCTCCGGCGTCACCCCCGTGATTGCCGTGCCCTTTGTGCCCTGGCAGAGTGCGATTCCCGTTCCGTTGCTGCTGATCAGAGTGGCCAGCCTCGCGGTGCTGTCCTATTTCCCCTTTCGCCCCGGCGGCGCGTTCCGCTACCACCGCGACGCGCGCTCGGCCGAGGCTGATTTTCGCCAGCAGTTGCTCGACAGTCACCAGCAAGGCGACCTCGGCTGGTTTTCCCGCCAATTACCGCTGGTAGGCCTGTCGTTGTTCCGGCCGTTGCTGACCCAGGAACCACGCCCCGAGGGCATGAGCTGGCTGGCCGGGCTTCTGTATGACGGCTTTCACAAAGCCTTCCCGGAACAGACGCTCAACGACATTCATTTCGCCACCGACCCTGCCACCGGCCCCACCGAAACCCTGCTGCAAGCCCTGACTTATCGCCAGATCCAGCGCTGCCAGGCCGATATCGACACCCTCGCCAACACCCGCTCCGAAGCCGACTGGCAAGCGCTCAAGGACGCCACCGCCGCTATCGCCAACGAAGTCCTGCAACTGTTGCTCACCCCCCTGCCCGGTGGGGTCACGGGGATGAATCGGGTCATGCAACTGGCGGTGCTCGGCAGCATGACCTACAGCGTCAGCGCAGGCCTGGATGAAGCCATCAAGGGCGACGCCAGCGGCTTCGCTTCGACCCTGACCGATGTCGCCGATCTGGCCGTCAGCGGGCTCTTGATCAGCGTTGCCGGCAAAGCCCATCGCCAGCGCATGCTCCACTACCTGCAACAGCTGGGTAACCCGCGCAAGGTCACGCGCCCCGACGGCGTGGATGAATTGTGGAAACCCGACGCCCGCCACTACGCCCATGACCAGCAATACCTGCTCGAAGGTAAAAGTGCCGATGCCCTGTGCGTGTTCACCGTACAAGGCAGGCAGTACGTCAAACTGCACCACGAGCGCCAGACCCTGGTGGCCGAGGTCATCCACGACCAGCACAATCAGCGCTACGTGCTCAAGAACAGCCGCAGCGCCTACAAGCCTGCGATTGTGTTTGCCCCGCACCTGCAAGCCTGGACCTTCGACTTGCACCACACCCGAGACCTGTCGGATACGCAGTTGCTGCAACAGATGCTGCACAATGGTTCGTCGATCATCTCCCCGGTCGACCTGGAACGGATGCTGCGCAGCACCGCCACCTCCCGCGCCATCCTGGAAAATGTCTGGCGCGGCGCACCGCCCCCCCTGAACCTGATCGAAGGCGTGCGGCGCCTGCAGGCCGATCAGGTGATCCAGCAGATTATCGAACACTTCCACGAAGCCGGTTATTTGCCCCCCTATGGCGATAGCGTGGTGCTGTGCCTGCTGACCCAACTGCCCGAGTGGCCCGCCGCAGTCCTGTTGAGCATCAGCGACCCACAACGCTCAGTGATCGAAACCTTTGGCAAGACTGAACAGCGGGTGCCTGGGTTGACGACCCTGACAATCGTGCGCAACGAAGACGGCAGTTACCAGGCCGAACGTTATCGCGGCCAGCCGCGCTACCGCGCCGCCCCCCTGCTGGACCTGGTCATCAGCCTGCAGCCCGACACCTCGCAACTGGGCCTGACGGAGCAAGCCGATGCCACGCCCGCCCAGCGGATCATGGCAGTGCGCCGTGCCGTTGTAGACCTGGCACGGCGCGAACGCACGGCCTTGTTCGCGGCCCTGGTGAACTACGCCAGTTATGAAAAAAGCGAGCAACTGCCGCCCCCCACTGTCCGGCGTTTCTTGCCGGTCAAGGCAGCAGAGCCCCTGGTGGCCGTCACCCCGCTGCTGAAAAAAATGCGCGACCTCAACAGCCCATTGTCACCGGCACTGCTCCAACGGCTGTTGGAACAGCATCCACTGAGCCCAAGCCAACAACAGGCCTACCTGCGTGGCGGGCTTTTGCCAACGGCCTTTTATGAGTTGTTGGACACTCACCGCACCGCCCTGCGCATCGACGCCGCCATCGACGCGCTGTATCACCCCCGTCAGTTCAACAACGACGCCGATCAATGGGCCAGGGAGTTCGCTTCCGCCTTGATACAGCAACGTCTCAAACGCAGATTCGTCATCACCGAAGTGATCGCTGACACCATCGCCAGCCCTTATGTCTCCAGCGGCCCCGACGACCTCACCGTGGAACTGCGCCACTTCGGCGAAGGCGTCTACGAGGCCTATGACATGCGCAATGCCGGCACGATTGCCGTGTCACCGGCGGTGGACAGCTTCTACCTGGCCATTGGCTCAGTGCTGCAACCCCATGAACGGCAGCTACTCAGCATGAGCAGCGAAACCGATGCCCTGGGCCTGCGCGCTACCCTGGGCGACTACATGAGCAACCAGCGCGGCCCTTCAGGCTTTGTCAGGCTGGCCAACGGTTCGCTGGCGCAATACGAACACACCCTGTCCTTGCCACACAAACTGCAGCTCGACGCCCTGGGCCTGCTTCCCCTCAGCGGCGACCATTACCTGCCCCTGTTTGGCTCCTGGTATCGGATCATCTATGACAGACGGGTATTCAAGTGGCGGCTCATGCACCCGCAAAAGGTCGGCGTCGACACCCCGACCCTGGAGCACAACGGTGAAGGTGCCTGGCGCCTGTCCAGCGAGAACCCGATGAGCTGGGATGACCACAGCCTGCTCTATCGCCTCGGGAGCGACCACTACGCATTCCCCAAGGATATGGCCACGTCCATTCTCGCCCTGACCGACACCCCGCCCCATGTATTGCGCCAGATACACCGTAGCAATCGGGCATCGCCGCCGCTGCTGGCCGATACGTGCAAGCGCTTGCGCATCGACCAGGAAATCAACCGGTTCATCGAGGCGATGTATGCCCTGCCCAGCAACCCTTTCGCCCGTCCGGACCTGCAGTTGCTGGTGATCTCCAGCCTGCCCGGATGGCCCGACACCCATGTGTTGCAGATTGTCGACCGCGATAATCGCGTCACCCACCAATACCCCGAGCACCAGCGGCCCGACAACCAGGTGGTGACGGTCACCGATGCGCAGTTCAAAAGTGCCCGGCTGCTCGAGGCCATCGTCCCCCACGATGACGTTATCGAGGGCCTCCTGGGGCAGGTCCCCAAGACCACCGAGCAGCGTCTGGTCCAACTGGTCACCCGGATCGTCGAATACACCGAACGGGAACGGGCGCAACTCCTCAAGTCTTTGTACCGACGCAGCGAGTCCGGCGGCACCGAGCAAGAGCGGCGTTTCAAGGCCAAACACCCGGAACTGCCCACCAGCACGGTCAAGGCGATCCTGGGCCAGGCCTCGTCACGGGAGCTCAGACAACTGCATAAGCACAACCAATTGAGCCTGCGCCTGGCGGAACAGGCGCGCACAAGTGCCCACGACTTGCGCCTGAACCGTGCGTACGAAGGCCTGTATGTGGATGCCTGCGCCAATGCCGACAGCGACCGGATCACCCTGTACCTGCTGCGACTCCTGCCCGCCTGGCCGAAAACCCTGCGCATTGATATTCGCGAATGGGACAACCAGGGACGCTTGCTGGAAACGGCAGGGCATCTGGTGGGGACATCACGCAAGACGATCGCCAGGACCAACCGGGGGTATCAGGCCTATGACCAACAGGGCGAACCGCTGGGCCAGCCATCGAACAGATTGCTGCGGGTCATTCTCAGTACCTTGTCTGCTGCCGAGCAGAGCTTGCTTCAGGTTGACACCCAAAGCGGTATCGCCGAGCTGCAGTACCAGCTTGCCGAACTGGCCTTCGCCCGCCGTATTGAAATCAAGGGTCTGCTGGACATCCCACACCTGCAACCCTGGATGCAACCGGCGATGGGCGTTGACCGTTCGTTCCTGGTGTATCCGTTATGGCAACGAATCTGGCCTTTTCGCGGCCCCCGGCCACCGGACCTGGTGGCCAAGGTCCAAGAGCTGTACCACCATTTCAACAACGACGATGCACGGCGACTGCTGCAGTCATTGAACATGAGCGACCCAGAAAAACTGCTCGAGCTGGAACGCCGCCAGGCGGAGTATCAGGCCATGGATGTGGAGCTGTCGCGCTGGAGTGAAACCCTGTTGCCGACCGACAACGAGCTCAACGATCCCCTGGGCATGAACCGCGGAAGGCGACGCCATATTGCCTACCAACTGCGCAGCGCATGGCGTCAGGAAAACGCTACGTTTTACATCGCCGGGCTATTCAACGTGCCCTCGCTGGAGTTGCAACTGGACGACGAAGGCTTGCCTCCTGCGTCATTCCTGACGGGCACCACCGGCTTCAATCACATTGAATACCTGCGGATTTCCGGCAATGCGTTCCCTGCGACAGGGTCGGAGTTTCTTGGCAAGTTCACCCAGCTCAAGGCATTGCGCATTGATTGTCGCCTGACTGAACTGCCCCAGGCGATCACCGACATGACCACACTTACCCACCTTGACCTGAACGACAACGACCTGCACTTGACCCAAGAGTCTGTGCAACGCCTGGCAAGCATGGTCAACCTGCAGAAACTCGATCTGAACGATAATCCGGACCTGACCCTCGTACCGGATGTCAGCCGGATGCTGCAGATGAATACCTTGCACTTGGCCAATACAGGCATCACTCAGTGGCCCATCGGCGCCAGCGCCCTGCCAAGCCTGACAGAACTGCACTTGCAGGCAAACGGGATCACCACCATCCCTGAAGAGGTTTTCACCAACCCATGGCTGCAAACTGCCAATCGCAACACCCTGCTCCATGAAAACCCGTTGTCCGCCGAGACCCTGGCGCGCATCGACACATACCGCCTGGATACCGGCATCCGCCTGGGCGGGCAACTTCGCACACCGGCCCATGCTCCCGTAGCGGCAAACGACCTCGACACCTGGCTGACAGGCGTCGCGGCACAAGACGTGCCCGCCCGCCGAGAGCTGTGGGAACAGTTGAAAGCGAATGAAACCGCCAGGGCCGATGATGTGTTCCGGGTGCTGCGTGACCTGAAGCGAACCCACGCCTATCGCCACACGGCATCGAGGGCGCGCCTGACCGAGCGGGTCTGGACCTTGCTGATCGCCATGGGCGAGTCGACGCAACTGCGCAACGCGGTCTGCCTCAATACCTATGGTTCAGGCAATTGCGGCGACAGCGTCCTGTTGGCATTTACCAACATGGAGCTGCATCACCGGATCCATCAGGCCAAGCAGCAGCCAAGGAGTTACCTGGCCGACAGGGCATTGCTGGAGCTGGCCAAGAGCTGCTTTTACCTGAACCAGCTGGATCACTTTTGCGACCGGTTTATTCTTGAGCGCGAGCAGGCAGGGCTTGAAGTCGACCCCGCCGAGGTCACCGTTTACCTGCGGGACAAACTGGCCCGTGAATTCAACCTGCCGTTTTATCCACTGGCGTTGCTGTACACCGTGGATGATTACGTCACCGACGAGGTGGTCAATGAAGCGCGCAGGAGTCTGCGGGCACTCGGCCAGTCACCGGCGTTGCAGGAAGCAATCTTGATGACCGACTTCTGGGTCGAGTATCTGGCCAGCAGCGAGCCGGAAGCGTTTTTCACCGTCAAGGGCACCATCGCTTACAAAGTCGGCGCGCTGAATCAGGAGTTTCCGACCAAGAACTCGGATGAGTATTGGACCCGCCACCAGCAACTGCTCGACGAGGAAACGGCCGAACAGAACCGCCTTGTGCGTCAGTTGACCGAGGGCACGCAACGGACGTTGATGCACGTCTGAAGCGCGACTGGCCTGCCTGTGAAGCAAACAGGCAGGCCAGGGGTCAGGGGATTACGCCGAACGTTGCGCGCCAAGACCGTCCTGGGTCGGCTGCAGCTTGAACACGTAGAACAGCACGGTCAGGAATACCAGGAACACCGGGCCCACATACAGCGCCACGCGGGTATCCGGGAAGTAAGCCATCAGGCCCACCACCAGTACCAGGAACGCCAGGGCCAGGTACGAACTGACCGGGTACAGCCACATGCGGTACTTCAGGGCCTTCTGTTCGGCCGGGCTCAGGCTCTTACGGAACTTGAGCTGGGCCAGCAGGATCATCACCCAGGTCCAGATCGCACCGAAGGTGGCGATGGAGGTGACCCATACGAAGACCTTGTCCGGTACCAGGTAGTTGGCCAACACCCCCAGCAGCAGGGCGAAGATCGACAACAGCAGGGCCTTGCGCGGCACGCCGTTGCTGGAGGTGGTACCGAAGGTCGCCGGGGCCTGGCCGTTCTGCGCCAGGCTGTAGAGCATGCGCCCGGTGCTGAAAATCCCGCCGTTGCAGGACGACAGCGCGGCGGTGATCACCACGAAGTTGATGATGCCGGCAGCCGTCTTGATGCCAAGACGCTCGAAGGTCATCACAAACGGGCTGCCCTGGGTGCCGATTTCATTCCACGGGTAGATCGACAGGATCACGAACAACGCGCCGACGTAGAACAACAGAATGCGCCAGAACACCGAGCCGATGGCATTGGGGATGGTCTTCTGCGGGTTCTTCGCTTCACCGGCGGTCAGGCCGATCATTTCCACGCCGAGGTAGGCAAACATCACCATCTGCAGGGACATCAACACGCCCTGCACGCCATTGGGCATAAAGCCGCCGTGGGCCCACAGGTTGGAAATCCCCAGCGCCACGCCGTCGTTACCGAAACCAAAGGCAATGATGCCGACACCGCCGATAACCATGGCAATGATGGTGACGATCTTGATCAGGGCGAACCAGAACTCGAACTCACCGAAGGCTTTTACCGCGATCAGGTTGATCGTGCCCATGCTGATCAGAGCCGCCAGGGCCCAGATCCAGCGCGGCGTATCGGGGAACCACACGCCCATATACACGGCAACGGCGGTGATTTCCGCAACGCAGGTCACCAGCCAGAGGAACCAGTAGTTCCAGCCGGTAAGAAAGCCCGCCAACGGGCCGAGGTAATCCTGGGCATAACGGCTGAAGGAACCGGCCACCGGGTTATGTACGGCCATCTCACCGAGGGCGCGCATGATCACCAGGATCGCCAGGCCACCAATGATGTAGGACAGCATGATTGCCGGGCCGGCCATCTCGATGGCCTTGGCCGAACCGAGGAACAGACCGACACCGATACAGGCGCCGAGCGCCATCAAGCGAATATGCCGTTCGCCGAGTTCGCGTTTGAGCGGACCGCCTTGAGCGGTCTCGCCATGGGGCAGATGGTTGCCAACAGGCATAGGGGTACAACCTCATTTTGTTATTGGATATGAACCACCGAGTGTCCGGCATCACGGCGGATCGCCACGACGCCCTCCTGCCAGGCTGCCTTTTGGGCAAACCTGCCTGGCCCTAGAAACCGGGCCCGCTCAGCGGGGGTGCAGTATAAAAAGCCATGAGCAGGGCTTTTCACTCAATAAACAGCAAGATTCAGCGAGAACTCTCGGCAAAAGCGCCTTTTACGGAGGAGCATCACCTGGGCAATGTAGGAATTGCCTTCATTAAACGGCGGCGAGTATTGCACAAGGATGGTGCACAGTCATGCCCCTACCTTTGGCGGATTTACCTGCGGGGATGGCTCTAGGACGGGCCTTCCCTGCGGTGTGCTGGCGTGGGGGCTTGTCCCCTTGCCTGACCACCGCTCGCGGTGTTTGCAGACATTCAGAGGGCTGGCTGTAAACAACGGGTATGCACACCCACCCAAACAACTGCACAGGAGAGATAGGTAGATCCCCCCGCACCACGCCACGTGCATTCGGCCAAAATCTCACACTCCACACAAATCCTTCCTACACGCCTACCAGCGTCTAAGCTTCAGACAAGTCCGATCAATCTGCGTGAATGGATCAATCGACTATGGGTGCTTCGTGGCAAACCAATTCGGCCAAGGCTGCGGTGCCAACCGACAGCCCGGATGAACAGCCACCGCCCCAAAAGCCCCGCAAACGACGCTATGCCTGGCGTATGTTGTGGTTGTTGCTGGTAATGGGCCTGATCGCGCTGGGGTTTGCCGCTTCCCGGGAAATGCGCACGTCCAAGTGGCAGGCGCGGGAGTTCAGTCGCCTGGCGGCAACCCTGACCTACAGCGTGCAGCCCGGCCCCAGCGATGCCATCGTCTACCCCGGTGCCGGCCCGTTCGATCAGCGCCTGGGCTACAGCGCCCTGGGTGACTTCTTACCCAGGCTGCTCAAGCGCGATTACCTGATCCAGTCCCAGGCGCGCTTCTCCGACGCGCTGATGAACCACACTCGCCACGGCCTGTTCGTGCCCTATGCCGAGAAAGTCCAGGCGGGCTTGTCGATCACCGATTGCCGTGGCACCGCGCTGTACCAGTTCAGCTACCCGCAGCAGCTCTACCCTTCCTTTGCCGATATCCCGCCACTGGTGGTCAACAGCCTGCTGTTTATCGAAAACCGCGAGTTGCTCAACCCCGCCCAGCCCCAGGCCAACCCCGCCGTGGACTGGCCGCGCTTTGCCAAGGCCGCCTGGTCCCAGGTCGCCAAAGTGTTGCACTTGCCCGGCCAGACGGCGGGCGGCAGTACCCTCGCCACGCAATTGGAAAAGTACCGCCACTCCCCCGACGGGCTGACCCTGTCCGGCGGCGAAAAAATTCGTCAGATGATTTCCGCCAGTGTGCGCACTTATCAGAATGGTCCGCAGACGCTGAAGGCACGGCAAAACCTCGTGCGCGATTACCTCAACAGCGTGCCGTTGTCGGCAGTGCCGGGGCATGGCGAAGTGCATGGCATGGCCGAGGGCCTGCGGGTGTGGTACGGCGCGGACTTCAACCAGACCAACGCCCTGCTCGCCGGCAGCGACCCACAATCCCTGGCGCAAAAAGGCCTGGCCCTGCGTGAAGTGCTGTCGCTGATGATTGCCCAGCGCCGCCCGTCCCATTACCTGACCAAGGGCCGCGATGAACTGGCGCAGCTCACCGACAGCCATATCCGCCTGCTGGCCCAGAACGGCGTGATCGAACCGGCACTGTCCACGGCGGCCCTGGCCAGTCAGGTCAACTATCGGGACTGGCAGCAGCAACCCACCCTCCGGCCAATCGAAACCAACAAGGGCATCAGCGTCGCCCGCAGCCGCCTGGCCGCCCTGCTCAATCGTTCGCTGTACGACCTGGACCGCCTCGACCTGGCCGCCACCAGTACCCTGCAAAGCGATCTGCAAACCCAGGCCACCGAGTACCTCAAGCGCCTGGCAGACCCGAGCGTTGCCGGCCAACTCGGCCTGCTCGGCCCGCGCCTGCTGACCGCGGCCGGCACCGCTCAGGTGCGCTACAGCTTCAACCTCTACGAAATGACACCCGACGGCGCCCGGGTGCGGGTGCAAACCGACAACACCGACCAACCCTTCGATATCAACGAGAGCAGCAAGTTGGAACTGGGCTCCACCGCCAAGCTGCGGGTGCTCACCACCTACCTGCAAATCATCGGCGAACTGCACGAGCGCTATGCCGGGCAGACGCCCGCCGCGCTGAAAAAAGTCGTGCTCGACGAGCAGGACCGCCTGTCCCGCTGGGCCGTGGATTACCTGGTGCAAAACAGCGACCGGAGCCTGGCGAACATGCTCGACGCGGCCCTCGACCGGCAGTACTCCGCCAGCCCCGGCGAACGTTTTTTTACCGGCGGCGGCCTGCATCGCTTCAATAACTTTCGCAACGAAGACAATGGCCGCAACCCGACCCTGCGTGATGCCCTGCGCGAATCCATCAACCTGCCGTTTATCCGGCTGATGCGTGACCTGGTGCGCTACAGCACCTACCAGGCACCGGGCAACAGCGCCCAGTTGCTCAAGGACGACAGCGACCCGCGCCGCCAGGAATACCTGGCCCAGTTCGCCGACCGCGAGGGCAAGACCTTTTTGCTGCGGTTCTGGAAAAAATACCGCAACAAGGACACCCAGGCCCGGCTAGCGACTTTTCTCGACAGCATTCACCCCACCGCCATTCGCCTGGCCGCCGTGCACCGGTACCTGTTGCCCCAGGCCAGCCAGCAGAGCTTCAACAGCTTTGTGCGCTCCCATCTGACCGGGACCAAGGCCGCGGAAAAACTTACCGATGCACGCCTGGAAAAGCTCTATCAAGACTACGGCCCCGGCGCCTATGACCTGCCGGACCAGGGTTACATCGCCAAGGTCCACCCACTGGACTTGTGGCTGCTTGGCTACCTGCTGAACAGCCCCGACGCCACCTTCGCCCAGGCCGTCGCCGCCAGCCAGTACGAGCGCCAGGAAGTCTATGGCTGGCTGTTCAAGAGCCGCCACAAAAGCGCCCGGGACACCCGTATCCGCACCATGCTGGAGATTGAGGCGTTCCTCGATATTCATCAGCGCTGGCAGGCGGTTGGCTATCCCTTCGACCACCTGGTGCCGTCCCTGGCCACCGCCATCGGCAGCTCCGGTGACCGCCCGGCAGCCTTGGCGGAACTGGTAGGGACGATCCTTAACGATGGGGTACGTGAACCGACGCTGCGGATCGACAGCCTGCACTTCGCCCCTGGCACGCCCTATGAAACCCGACTGGTGAACCACCCCGATAAAGGCAAGCGGGTGATGCCCAGCGAAGTCGCCACAGCCCTACGGAGTGCGTTGTCCCAGGTGGTAGACGCAGGCACCGCAAAAAGGCTGTCGGGCAGCTTCAAGTTGGCCGACGGCACGCCACTGGCCATGGGCGGCAAGACCGGCACCGGGGATAATCGCATCGAAGCCATTGGCGCCGGCGGGCGCGTCCTCAGTTCCAAGGCAATCAACCGCACGGCGACGTTTGTGTTCTATATCGGCGATCGGCATTTCGGTACCTTGACCGCCTTTGTCCCCGGCAGCGGTGCGCAGAACTTCACGTTTACCTCGGCGCTGCCGGTCCAGGTGCTCAAGGGCATGGCGCCGGTGCTGACGCCCTATCTGCAGCCCGCTGGCCACACCTTGTGCAGCGCGCCCTAGCCGTTGATCTCGACGACTCTCTCGGAGCTGCCTTCCACCAGGAAAAACCGGTAGGTCCGCCCGGCCTGTTTTTCAAAGCTGAATACCCGCCCCGGGAAGATATGGTTCTTGGTCACGGGGGCGCAGTCCGTACGATCCGCTACCGAACAGTCCTTGAACTCATCCACCACCACGACGGTGTTGCCGGCGTTGCGCAGGGTGTAGGTGCGGCCACCGTTTTCGGTGCGGGTATCGAAACGGCTGTGCTCGGGCCGCACAAAGAACACCGTGCCGTACCCCGACATCACCCGCACACCTGCCGTCAATGACGCCTCATACGCCGCGCGGTCCTCGTCGTTGACGCCAAAGTCATCGTCCTTTTCCGGCGCCACGGGCAAGTAGCGCACCCGGAAGTAACGCTCCCGGTCCCGCTCCCCCATAAACAGGAAGCGCGTGCTTTGCATCGCATTGGCGGGCACGATCAAGCGTGCCGGGCTGGCCATCAGGCCATCGCGCACCATGCCGTCGCCTTGGCTTTGGAGCGGTACTTCGTCGTAGCTGCCATCGGGTTTGTAGAGCATTTCGGTGACATTGATCTTGACGAACGCGGTGCTGGTGCCGCCATTGAACACGCGCTTGAGATAAGTGTTTTTGTCGCCATTCAAGTAATCGTAAAAATCCCCGACATTGATGGCCGGCCCGGCATAGGCATTGAAGGACCACAGCCACGCGCCCAGTACTGCATAAACGTATTTCATAACCACCTCTTACGGTCGCAACGCGTCGAATATCAGGTTAACGCTGCCAAAATAGTCGCCCGGCACGTAGCCGTCCTCCGGCTCGACGGCAGCAATGTCCAACAGCACTCGCTTGCCGACCCGCGCTTGATCGGCGGGCACCACCAGGGTGTCCGTCAGGTCCAGCGCCTGGCCGTTGAAGGACACGTTCAACAGGATCAGGCGCCGGCCGTTGGACAGCACCGGCAGATCGCCCAGGCGCGCGACAATCCCGCCGGCGCTGTTTTTCACGTCGAAGTGTTCGCGCAACGGCTTGAGCGTGCGGGTCACCAGGTTCCACGCCATTTCTTGCTCACGCTCTAAAAACACCGGGTTGATCGGCAGCACATAAAAGTCGGCGGTGGGAATGGTGACGGAGACCTCGAACACCTGCTCTTCACGGATCGCGTGGGCCTGGGTACTGAGCAACGTGACAACCACCAGTAACAGTGCTGCCAACACGACTTTGCAGCCTCTGCATGGGCGGTGCCCGTGCCTATGTGCTCTTTCAATGACCATTAGCCTTTGACCTCATATGGTTTTTTCTCGCTGCCCTCAACCAGAGTGAAGCGATACGTACGCCCTGCCTGCTTGGGGAAGCTGAAGGCACGGCCCGGCAGGATGTGGTTCTTGGTGACGGGCAAACATTCCTGGGCACCGTCGCTGGCGCAGTCCTTGAACTGGTCGACCACCACCACGCTGTTGCCATCGTTATGCATCCCGTACTCAGTGGGCTGATCGTCGATACGGGTGGCAAAGCGCGTGACCTTGGGCCGCACGAAAAACACTGTGCCAAACCCCGCCAGTACCGTGACGCCGGCCGAGAGGTTGGTTTTATAGGCCTCGCGCTCGTCGCTGGAGACGGCAAAATCGTCCTCCGGCTCCGGCATCACCGGCACAAAACGCACGCGGAAATAGCGCTCTTTGTCGCGCTCGCCCAGGTACAGCAAACGTGTGCCTTGCATGCCATCGGCAGGGACGATCAGGCGTGCCGGGGTGGCCATCAAGCCGTCGCGGGCGGTGTTCTCGAGGTTGCTCTTGAGCTCCACTTCCTCGGAGGTGCCGTCGGCGTTGTAGAGGATCTCCATCACCGAGACTTTGATAAATGCCGTGCTGTCACCGCCGTTGAAAACCCGTTTGAGGTAGGTACTTTTATCGCCGTCCAGGTAGTCATAGAACACCCCGACATTGATGTTGGGAGCGGCCGGTGCCGAGATCGGCAACCAGCACAGCGCACACAGCGCCAACAGATGTTTCATCTTCATCAGTCTCATTTAAAGTTCCGAGTCCCAGACCACCGTGACCTGGCCCGAGTAAGTGCTGCCACCGCGCTCGAGCATCTGGTCGGCGTGGTCTTTCTTGACCTCGAAGTGCAACGTGCCGGGCCGCCTGTTGACGTAGAAGCCCGGATTGAACTGCTCGGTACCGGCGCCGCTGAGCAGCAGCGGCTGGCGAATCACGGCGCTGCCGTCGGCCCGGTTCAGGCCATGGGGCAGGCTCACGCTGACGTCCAGCGGCACCTCGTGGCCGTCGGTGGTGTTCTTCAAGGCACAGGTGTCGCCGATAGACCGCTCACAGCTCATCTGCATCTTGAAACGCGACGAGGCAGAAATGCTGAAGGTCTGGTCGCGAAACAGACGCGCAGGTTTGCGACCCTGATTCAGCCAGGCTTGCCAGCCGCCTTGGGGTACCAGCTCGATACGGTTGCCGTTGGGGGGAACTTCGACTTTGAGGTCATGTTGCACCGCCAGGGTGAAATTCAGAGTCAGCGTAGGGCTGCTGGGCATCATCACGTCGCCCAAATCGAAGTCCTTGCCGGGCCCTACGGTGTATTGATGACTACCGATGTACTCCCCTGAAGACATGCCCAATGGGTTGGGCGTGATGAGTTCATAGGCAAACTCCAGGCTGTTTAAGCGCATGGTGGGAATGTCGAACCTGGCCTGTCTGGCACATAGAGAGCCGACGGGGGTTCGCCAGAAAAACCCATAGGTTATCGTCCCATAAAGGCTCACCCCGGTGCCCAGGCAGGTACGCGGCGGGTACACCCAACTGGAGCCGGTCCACATTCTCTGATGAGCCTGCAAAGGGGTCACGCCCCCTCCGACCAGGCTAATCAGGTTGGGAATGGAATATGTCGAACCGACCCCCATGATCCGTACCTTTAACGTCTCGGTCTCCTGAGTCTGCCGATGCACCACGGTCAGATCCTGCCACTCCGTTGGGACCTTAAACATTGCGCCTTGCCGTTGATCCGTATGAAACGCAGAGATTTGCGTCACGGACTCAGCCGAAATAGCAGCCCTGAGGCTGAATATGTTCAAGGACTTACACTGGGCAGGGAATGACACACAGTAACCAACACTGGGCGTTTTGTTCTCGAACTTGTTCAAGTGCGGCTGTGCAGGGTCCGGCCGAAACTCAGCATGAATGCTCATCTCCACAGCGATTGCAGGCATTGCCAGCGACGCCAGTAACACGCTGGCCGCCACCTGCGAGCCACGCCCTAGCCACTTCGCTACATTCATGCCGCTACCACTGACGGCCTCTATCTGACGGCAGCTCATATTTGTGAATCCCAGACCACTGAGACCTGGCCCGTGTAGGTGCTACCGCCTCGACTGAGCATCTGCTCGGCGTAATCTTTCTTGACCTCGAAGTGCAGGGTGCCGGGCCGCCTGTTGACGTAGAAGCCCGGATTGAACTGCTCGGTGCCGGCGCCGCTGAGCAGCAGCGGCTGGCGATTCACCGCGCTGCCGTCTTCACGGTTCAGGCCATGGGGCAGGCTGACGCTGACGTCCAGCGGCACTTCATGACCGTCCGTGGTGTTTTTCAAGGCGCAGGTGTCCCCTACGACCTGATCGCAGGCCATCTGCATCTTGAAGCGCGACGAGGCGGAAATATTGAACGTCTGGTCACGGAACAACCGTGCCGGCTTGCGCCCCTGGTTCACCCAGCCTTGCCAGCCGCCCTGGGGCACCAGTTCGACACGGTTACCGCCCGGGGGGACGTCCACCTGGAGCTGGTGTTGCACTTCCAGGGCGAAATTGAAGGTCAGTTGGTTGTCCGACGGAATCAGCACATCGCCGAAGTCATAATCTCCCCCAGGCCCCATGGTGTAGGTGAGGCTGCCAGAGTATTCACCGCTGGACATGCCTAGCGGATTGGGGGTTTTAAGCTCATAGGCATACTCGAGTTGGAACAGGCGCAACCTGGGAATATCCAGCGAGGGCTTGCGACCACAGGCGCCTGCTCCTTCAGGGACCAACCAGAAATACGTGGCAGAGGCATTGGTAAACTTAAGGTGACCAGTACTTCGGCACGGGCTCGGAGCGTTTTGCCATTGCGCATGCCATGCACGTCCAGGTTGCGCCCAAGCCGCCACCCCCGGCGGATTGGCCGCAGTCCAGACGCCACCTAGCCCGGCAATACGCATCTTTACGGTCTCGACTTCCCCGGTTCTGTTATGCGTCACCAGCACATCTCGCCACTCGGATGGCACTTTTACGTAATAGCCCTGGCGGTCATTCTCATGGTTGGCCAGGATCGGCCCGTTGGATAACGCCTCAAAGTTCCACTCCCGCAGGCTGAAGATATTCAACGCCTTGCACTGGTTTGGAATGTGAGACTCGCAAATAGAACTGATAGGCGTTGTATTACGAAACTGGTTCACAAACGGATTGCCGGGGTCCGGCGTAAACACGGCCGTGATGTCCTGGGTCAGCGCCACTGCCGTCGAACTGAACAACAACGTAGCGCCTACTCCTCCCAACTGGCAGATCAAAGTTCTGATGCGTTTCATGGTGGTCGGTAATCTCGTCATGCCACTCAACCTGCGGTCTGCTGGGTAAAGGTGGAGTCGGCCAGGGTGTCCGGCGTGCAGCGCAAATCCCCAATCATCAGCACGTCGTTTTCACTGTGCGCATTGGCGGTATCCAGGCGGAACTGGCACAGCAGCTGGTTGTTACGCCGCACCTCGAGGGTCGGCGAGCTGGCGTTCATTTCCAGGGAGAAAAACCCATCGACCTCGCTCACCCCACGGCTGGCGTGGTTGAGAATGTGGTGGCCCTTGAGCGGTTTGCCCTGGGGGTCCACCAGGCGCCCGAGCACGGTGACGGTGCGCATCACGCTGATCTTGCGATAGTCCACGCCGCCCTTGTTCAGGTGGTACGCCGTGCGCGGTGGCTGGATATTGGCCGCAGGTGCGTGGTTACCGTCGAAGTCGAAGCTGACCGAACTGCCCTTGTAGGCGGCGATTGGGATGAAGTTGCGCCCAGGTCGCAAGATGGTGCTGCCGCCACTCAAGTCATCGGCCCGCAGGACGATGTCGTCCACATCGCTTTCAACGTCGACAATCATCCCCGAACCGCTGCCGGCATACTGGCTGGTGAGCACCATCCGCTGCCCGCCGACGGCAAAGGTGCTGTCCAGGTTGAGGCCACCGGTCAGGTCGTTATTGAACGATGAGCGCTGCACAAAACCGTCGCCATTGACCGCATCGGTCTGGAAGCTGGCCATGCCGGACAGCCCGACGCCGTAGGTGTCAACCAGGGCGGTGGCCGAAACACTTTGCAGAACATGATCCTGCAGGTCGCGGCGATAGCTCAGCGAGCCGTTGTTGTCGCGGCCACCGTCACGGGAGGTGCGTGTACCGATGCTGGCCGACCATTGTTCGCCCGGGCTGCCAAGGGCCAGGCTGACGCTCAGGTCGACCCCGCGATTGCGCTTGTCGCCGGTGCTGGAGCTGGCAGGACGGTCGAACAACGACAGTCGCCAGTTGGCGTCATTGCCAAACAGGTGAGCCCGTTCGGTCCAGCCCAGGTCCAGCCCCAGACCTTGAACGTTGCCTTCGCTATAAGCCAACCGGGCGTTGATGGAACGCAGGTTACTCAGGCGATGGTTCACTGACAGCGACGACTGGCTGGTCTGGCCGACAAAGATATCGCGCTGGCGAATGCGGGTGCCGTCGGGCAGGGTTTCGTAGGTGTTGCGGTTATCCAGCCAACTGCGGGTGTGGTTGAGCACCACACTGCCCAGCCCGTAGTTGTAGAGGCTGTTGAAGTCGACGCCGGTGCCGTAACTATCGGTCTGGTAGATGTTGGCGTAGAGACTGGCGTTATTGGCCAGGGACCAGTCGACGGACGTGCCGTACTGCATGTTGTCCTTGACCTGGCGCCCGGACAACCCCAGTACCACTCGAGGGTGAGCCAGATAGTTGAGGGAGGCACCGGCGGTCAGGTCGCCACTGGGTTGCTCGTCCCAGTTGCTGAGCAGTTTGCTTTCTTGCCCGGCAAAGACGTTGTAGCGCCAGCGGTTGTCGAGGTTGCGCCAGTTATTGGGCTTGTACACCAACTCCTGGGTGGTGCTGGTGATCTGCCCGTCTTCCACCAGGCGCACTTCCACCTCGTAGATGCCGCCGGGCAAGGGCCGTGTGTCCAGGCTCTGCAAGCCCGTGGTAACGGCCTGGGTGTTGATCAACAGCCCGTTGCGGTAAATCTCGACCGAGGCCTGGCGATTGGCCGTGACGTAAATGGGGTAGATGCTCGGCTTGGGATTGCTGATCATCAGGCTGTCGGAGCTGCCGTACATCACGCCCACGGCGGTGTCGGGGCTCGCGCCGAACGTACGCAGTTGCCGGGTCAGGCCTTCGGCGTTAGGCGTGAAGTAACCCAGGCGCAGGAACTCACCGTGCAGTTCACGCTGGGAGTACAACGAGTACACGGCGTGGTTGAGGGCATCGTCATCCGGGCCGCCCAAGCGCGAGAACTGCATGTTCAGCACCTGGTTCCAATTGCCCAGACTGCCGCTGGCATCCAGCCCCAGGCGTCCGCCCAGGTCCTGGCCCTGGCCGCCACTGATATTCAGCTGGTTACGCACGATCAGGCCCGTGCTGCCGCCCGTGGGCAGGGAGTAGTACTTCGATTCTTGCCCTTCACGCTCGGCATTCTCGGTGAGCAATGTGAGCAGGGACTTTTCCAGGTTGTAGTGCACCGCCAGCAACTGATCCGGGCAGCTACTTTCGCAGGCCCCCAACGGCACACCCTGCTTGAGGTAGTCACCCCAGCGGTCGCGCTCGATATCCTTGATCACACTGCCTTCATGGTCAGTGAAATCCAGCAGGGTCAGGCGGTCGTCGCGGGTGAGGACAATCATCGCCTCAGAGACGAACTCCTCATCCAGTTCGACCCGTACCGCCAACGGCACATCAAAAAAATGCTCCTCGAAGTCAGCCGGTAAACCCTTGGCCTGGGACAGCAAACTTCTTGGGGTTGTGCCAGTTGCCGCGTCAGCTGCAAACGCCCCCGTACAAAACAACAAGGCGAGCGCTGCCGCGATGAAAATCATCGGGAACATGAACGGATACTCTGATTACGCACAGGGAATACTTGAATACCGATCAACCGACAGCGACTGCCTGTCGATCGGTAGGGCTAAGCAATAAGCCGATGCTTACTGATCAACAGGTCGCCTTTACGGCGCAACGCGTGGCTCGTGATCGAACACCACGGTGTAGTTGGTGGTGAACAGGCCTGCGTCGGTGTCGGCTGGCTTGGCGGCCACAACCACCATATCGGCCTGGGTGCCCGGGGTGGAGCTGGCGTCATCCACGACTTCCAGTGGCGAACCGGTCAGGGTCACGCCGTTGAAGGAAGTGGTCAGGGGGATGGAGGACGTGCCGTTGCTCAGGGATGCCGGGCCGCCTTCGATGTAGGCCTTGATCGAACCGTCAGTATTTTTTACCGCGTAGGTGGCACGGATCTGGCTCAATTGGCCAGTGACGGTGTTGTAGGACATGGTTTCATCCTTACCGAAATCCGGATCCACCGGCTGGGCGTGGAACTGTTTGGTAGGAATGGTTGCCTTGATGTTGATGACGCTGGTGGCTTCACCGGCAGCAAATACGCTGGAAGAGCCGATAGCCAACAAGACCAATGGCAGGACGAAAGCAGTTTTTTTCAGCATCGTTAAATACCTGTTGTCACTTTAAGTAAGTTAAAGATTCGACTCGATCGAAACTTCATGACGCGCCACAAGCCCAACTCCAAGTTGAGTCCTAAGACGCAAGTAAATTATCTGCCGATTCCAACTTCAGGTAAGCCAGCCATTTCCGTGTAGCGCGTAGTTATCAAACCCTCTATGCAGGCAGAAAAAATCCTGAAAACTCAATAAGTCACGTATTACCTGTCATCCCGGTAATACAGGCAACATTAGTTCGGCTTACCTATATAAGACATCGTTCCGTAAGAAATGGAGTACACGAATAGGTATAGCTAAGCAGAACTTACTTTAGAGCAAAAACTCCACAACTCTATTTAAACCGACCATTTATAAATCAGCCTGTGGTGCCGGTGATAGCACCCGGGGTTGGCGCCCTACCGTTCGTCAGAAGGCATTGCTCGATCCATAAGATATATCTTACGTTATGTCTTAGACACCCACAGAGAGCATGACAATGAGAGACCATCATTCCCACCGTGAACCCGGTGACGGCCGCGACGGCTTCGAGAAACGCCCAGGCCGCGAGCGCGGTGGCCGGGGGCCCCGAGTCTTTGCCCCGGGCGATCTGAAAATCCTCCTGCCGGCGCTGATCGCCGAACAGCCGTGCCATGGCTACGACCTGATCCGCCAGATCGAAGGGTTGTTCGACGGCGCCTATAGCCCCAGCCCCGGGGTGATCTACCCCACCCTGACCTTCCTCGAAGAAAGCGAGTTGATCAGTGGCGACGCCGAGGGCGGGAAAAAACGCTACACAATCACCGACGCCGGACGTCTCTTCTTGAGTGAGCAGAAAATTGCCCTGGACGGTGTGCGCATGCGCATCGACGTGAGCAAGCGTTCGCTGCGCGGCCACGACCGGCCACCCGAGATCCACGAGGCGGTGCACAACCTGCGCCATGCCTTGCAACTGCACCACGGGCGCTGGAGCCCGGAAGAAATCACGCGTGTTGCGGGGCTGCTCAACAGCACCGCCCAAGCCATTGTGGATGGCCCGGCCGTCCAACCTGTACAGGGGAAAAGTGAATGAACAAGCCCGTCATCCACCGCGTCACCCACGAGATCAAACGCCGCTGCCTGCAGGTATTGCGGGTGGTCGATATCACCCCGCGGATGCGCCGCATCACCCTGGGTGGCGAGCAACTGGCCGGGTTTATCAGCCTGGGCAGCGATGACCATATCAAGCTGCTGTTCCCGCAGAACGCCGCAGAACTGGCCGCACTGCAAAGCCCGACCTTCACCATCAAGGGCGAGGGCCCACAACCGGCGATGCGCGACTACACGCCACGGCGTTTCGACCTGGCCCTCGGGGAGTTGGATATCGACTTTGTGCTGCATGGCGACGGCCCGGCGTCGACCTGGGCCGAGCAGGCTGCCGTCGGCCAACACCTGTACATCGGCGGGCCACGGGGCTCGATGATCGTGCCGGATATCTTCGACAGCTACCTGCTGATCGGCGACGAAACCGCAATCCCGGCCATTGCCCGGCGCCTGGAAGAACTGCCGGCGGGGCGCAAGGTGCTGGCAGTGATTGAAATTGCCGATGAGCACGAAAAGCAGGCGCTCGACAGTGCGGCGGATGTGGAAGTGATCTGGGTGATGCGCGGGGTCGATGACCTGCTGGCCACGGTGGAGCACCTGCAGCCACCGGCCGGGGCGCTGTATGCCTGGGTGGCTACCGAGACCAAGCTGTCACGCCAGGTTCGGCGGGTGCTGCTGGATAAGCACCAGCTCAACGACGAATTCGTCAAGGCCGTGGGCTACTGGCGAGCCCAGGGCAGCGACGAAGAATAGGACTCACTCGGTCAAAATGTGGGAGCGGGCTTGCCCGCGATTGCGCTGTATCAGTCGGCACATTTGCTACTGACCCACTGCAATCGCGGGCAAGCCCGCTCCCACATTAGTCCTTCGTTACCTTGGGGATCTTGTCCAGCCCCACTATCGCCAACGCCACCGCCACAAACCCCAGCAATATCCCCCCCGCATTCATAAACACCTGTGGATATCCCAAGGTGTCGACATCAATAAACGGGTACTGATACTGCCCCAGCATATGCCCGCGCAGCAGCACGTACACGAAATACAGCAGCGGGTAGATCGCCCAATAGCCGATGTGCCTGAGGCGCAACGTCCC
This sequence comes from Pseudomonas sp. FP818, assembly GCF_030687335.1. Taxonomy (NCBI): domain Bacteria; kingdom Pseudomonadati; phylum Pseudomonadota; class Gammaproteobacteria; order Pseudomonadales; family Pseudomonadaceae; genus Pseudomonas; species Pseudomonas sp. FP818. The sequence continues at coordinate 4,708,953 of NZ_CP117427.1, forward strand.
CTTGGGCACACACCGCCACCAATACCCCAGGAACAGCAGCGGCATCACATCGTGGAGCAACTCGTCGGCGATAAACTGCCAGCCCTCGGGGCTCCACAAATGCCGCAGCAGCAGGCTATACGCCAGCCCCACCACGACGATACTCACCGCTATCCCGCTGCTGACCGCAGGCTGCAGGAAAAAGCGGCGCCCGGCTGAAGGGCGATTCACCAGTGCGTAACTGAGCACCACCGCCGCCAGGGTATTGGTCAGCACCGTGAAGAAGCTGAAGAAACTCACCAACCCACCCAACAGGCTGGCATCGGCCATCCAGCGTGAGTAGAGGACCAGGTACTGCTGGATCGCCAGGCCCGCCCAGCCGGCCAGCGCCGCTGACGCGATAAAGCGCTTCATGGGATCAGTCCAGCGGGCGTTTGGTGCGCATCAGCTTGACGTACAGGCCTTCGACTTTCTCCCGCGCCCACGGGGTCTTGCGCAAAAAGGTGAGGCTGGACTTGATGCTCGGGTCGTTCTTGAAGCAGCGGATATCAATGCGCTCGGCCAGGCCTTCCCATTCGTAATGCGCCACCAGTGCAGTGAGCACCTGTTCCAGGGTAACGCCGTGCAGGGGGTTGTTATTCGATGCGGTCATGCCGGGCCTTTGCCAAGTAAATAAAGAGGAAGCCGCGCACCTTAGCCGAGAGGCCAGGCAGGCGGAAGCACCGTGTTCACTATAGCCGTTGAAAAAGTTCCGCTTCCCGGACGAAAAAGAGATGTTATATTGTAACCATTCATATCAAACCTTCTCTGCTTTGCCAAGGAACCCCCGATGTCCCTCTCCCCTCTCTGGCGCCTGACGCCGCTGGCCGCCGCCCTGCTGATCGGCACCCAGGCCCACGCCCTGGAACTGCAACCCCAAATCATCACCGGCAACCCGCTGGGCAGCCAACAACTGGCCTCGCCCACCACGGTGCTGGAAGGCGATGACCTGACCCTGCAACAAAAAGGCAGCCTTGGCGAAACCCTGAACAAGCAGCCGGGGGTGTCGTCGTCGTACTTCGGCCCTGGCGCCAGCCGCCCGATCATCCGTGGCCAGGATGGCGACCGCATCCGCATCCTGCGCAACGGCGTCGGCGCGCTGGATGCCTCGTCGTTGTCTTATGACCATGCGGTGCCGCTGGACCCGGTCAATGTCGAGCGCATTGAGATCGTCCGTGGCCCGGCGGCCCTGCTCTACGGCGGCAGCGCCATCGGCGGCGTGGTCAATACCTTCGACAACCGCATCCCCACCGAAGCCATCGAAGGCATCCATGGCGCGGGCGAGTTGCGCTACGGCGGCGCCGACACCACCCGCAGCAGCGCCGGTAAGCTGGAAGCCGGCAACGGCCGCTTCGCCCTGCACCTGGATGCCAGCGCACGGCAATTCAACGACCTGAAAATCCCCGGTTACGCCCGCAGCCGCCATGCCCCGCAAAGTGAAAACGGCCCCGGCAAAAACGGCCGCCTGGGCAACAGCGATGGGCGTCAGGACAGCGGTGCGGTGGGCGGTTCCTACACTTGGGACAACGGTTACGCCGGGCTGTCCTACAGCAACTCCGACAGCAACTACGGCTCGCCCGCCGAACAGGATGTGCGCATCCGTATGCAACAAGAGCATTACGCCTTTGCGTCCGAAATCCGCAACCTGCAAGGGCCGTTTACCTCGGTCAAACTCGACGCTGGCTACACCGATTACGAACACCGGGAAATCGAAGGCAGCGAAACCGGTACCACCTTTAAGAACAAGGGCTATGAGGCGCGCATCGAAGCACGGCACCAGCCGATGGGGCCTTTCGACGGCATCGTCGGTGCCCAGGTCAGCCGTAGCGAATTTTCCGCCCTGGGCGAGGAAGCCTTCGTACCGCAGACCGAGACCAATGCCGGCGCGCTGTTTATCCTCGAAGAAATGCAGGCCACCGAGCGCCTGAAACTGAGCCTGGGTGGGCGCCTGGAACACACCACTGTCGACCCGGACGGCAAGGGCAACGAGCGCTTTGCCAATGCCAACACCTCCAGCAGCTTCACCGCTGGCAGCCTGTCATCGGGCGCGGTGTATACCCTCACGCCCATCTGGTCGCTGGCCGCGACCCTGGGCTACACCGAGCGCGCGCCGACCTTCTACGAGCTGTACGCCAACGGCGCCCACGTCGCCACCGGCACCTATGAAGTGGGCGACGCCAAGCTGTCCAAGGAAAAAGCCGTGGCCAGCGACCTGGCCCTGCGCTTTGACAATGGCACGCACAAGGGCAGTTTTGGCGTGTTCTACAGCCACTTCTCCAACTACATCGGCCTGCTGAACAGCGGTCGCACCTTGAATGACGAAGGCGAAGAAGACGCCGACGGCATCCCGGAATACACCTACTCCGGCGTACGCGCACGTTTCGTTGGCTTCGAAGCCCAGGATCACTGGAAACTTGGCGAAAGCGCCTACGGCAAATTTGCCCTGGAACTGTCGGGCGACTACACCCGCGCCACCAACCTGGAGACCGGCGAAGCCCTGCCCCGTATTGCGCCGCTGCGCCTGAACAGTGGCCTGCTGTGGGAACTGGATCGCTGGCAGGCGCGCATTGATATCGAGCATGCTGCTGGCCAGGGTCGGGTGCCGAACAACGAAAGCGGCACCGACGGCTACACCACATTGGGCGCCAGTGCCGGCTATCGCTTCAACCTGGGTGGCAGCCAGTGGCTGGCATTTGTTGACGGCGAGAACCTGACCAACCAGACCGTGCGCTACGCCAGCTCGATCCTGCGCGATATCGCACCGGCACCGGGGCGCAGCGTGCAGGTAGGCCTGCGCACGACCTTCTGACAGACAGGGATGTTCAACCTGTGGGAGCTATGTGTTGTCTAGCCAAACTCGTGCTGCAGACAAGCCCCCTTGTGGGAGCGGGCTTGCCCGCGATAGCGGTGGGTCAGCCAGCCTATCCGGTGCTGACCCAACGCTATCGCAGGCAAGCCAGCTCCCACATCAAGTTGTGTTGTCTAGCCAAACCCGTACTGCAAACGAGCCCCCCCTGTGGGAGCGGGCTTGCCCGCGATGGCGGTGGGTCAGCCAGCCTTTCCGGTGCTGACCCAACGCTATCGCAGGCAAGCCAGCTCCCACATTAAATTGTGTTGTCTAGCCAAACCCGTGCTGTAAACGAGATCCCCTGTGGGAGCGGGCAAGCCAGCTCCCTCACTGCTTTGCGGTCTCTGCGCCGACTGTTACCAAATCCGAAATAATCCATCTTGCGATTAGCCCTTTCTCTCCCCGTGCCGGCGCTTTATCCTTGTCGGCAACAACCTGAAACGTTTCATCTGCCACCCAAAACCCTGATGCGCGCCCGCCCCGCCGGTCGCCGTTTGCGTACTAAAACCAAAAACTATTAAGACCTGCCCTTGCCTATGCCTGCTTTCCCAACACTGCGCCTGTGCGCTGCGCTGCTGCCTTTGTGCCTGATCACCTGTGCCCAGGCCGCCCCTGCCTTTGACCGCGAGTCACCGTGGATGCTGGGTGATTTCGGCGGTTCCAGGACAGCGCTGTCTCAACAAGGCTACGACTTCAAGATCGACTACACCGGCGAGATGGGCAGCAACCTGCATGGCGGCTCGGACCACGACCGCACCGCCCGCTACAGCGACCAATGGGCCTTCGGCAGCCACCTGGACCTGCAGAAGATCCTCGGCTGGCACGATGCCGAGTTCCAACTGACGATCACCGAGCGCAGTGGCAATAACATCAGCAATGACCGCATCAATGACCCACGGGTCGGCGGTTTTACCTCGTCCCAGGAAGTCTGGGGCCGTGGCCAGACCTGGCGCCTGACGCAGATGTGGTACCAGCAGAAATTCTTCGACCAAAAACTGGATATCAAAGCTGGGCGTTTTGGCGAAGGCGAAGACTTCAACAGCTTCCCCTGTGACTTCCAGAACCTGGCGTTCTGCGGCTCCCAGGTGGGCAACTGGGTCGGTGGCATCTGGTACAACTGGCCCGTGAGCCAATGGGCGCTGCGGGTCAAATACCACCTGACGCCCGAGTTGTACGCGCAGGTCGGCGCCTATGAACAGAACCCGTCCAACCTCGATCGCGGCAATGGCTTCAAGCTCAGTGGCAGCGGCACCCAGGGCGCCCTGCTGCCGGTGGAGCTGGTGTGGACGCCAACGTTCCATGGCCTGCCGGGCGAATACCGCGCCGGTTACTACTACAGCAGCGCCAAGGCCAGCGATGTCTACAAGGACCGCTACGACCAGCCCGCCGCCGTCAGTGGCGAGGCCTATCGCAGTGCCTCCAGCAAGCACGGTGTGTGGCTGGGCGTGCAGCAGCAGGTCACCCGCCTCGCCAGCGACAACAGCCGTGGCTTGAGCGTGTTCGCCAACGCGACGATGCACGATAAGAAGACCAACGCTGTGGATAACTATGTGCAGGCCGGGGTGGTCTACAAAGGCCCGTTCGATGCCCGCGCCCAGGACGATATCGGCTTTGCCGTGGCCCGCGTGCACGTCAACCCGGCCTATCGCAAGAACGCCCAGGCCAGCAACCAGGCCCGTGCGGTCTACGACTTCGACGACGCCGCCTACCTGCCGGTGCAAGACACCGAATACAGCGCCGAGCTCTATTACGGCGTGCATGTCAGCAACTGGCTGACGGTGCGCCCGAACCTGCAATACATCCGGCATCCGGGGGCCGTTGCCCAGGTGGATGACGCGCTGGTCGGCGGGATCAAGCTGCAAGCGTCCTTCTGAATCGCAATAAACGCAATGAGACCTGAACCAAGCCCGCGCACAAACGTCATCTACAGTGAACAAGCGCGGGACTACTTTAAACGTCACGGAGAATCACACTATGAGCACTGATGGTGCTTCAAGCCCAAGCCGCCTGCTGCCCAGGCTGCTGGGGATCTTGCTGCTGATCATGGGCCTGGCCTTGTTGGCCGGGGGCATCAAGCTGAGCATGCTCGGCGGGTCGCTGTACTACCTGCTGGCCGGTATCGGCATCACTCTGACCGGCGTCCTGCTGCTGGCTACGCGCCGCGCGGCGCTGGGCCTGTACGCTGTGGTGCTGTTCGCCAGTACAGTGTGGGCTCTGTGGGAAGTCGGCCTGGACTGGTGGCAACTGGTGCCGCGCCTGGCCCTGTTGTTCGGCCTGGGCATCGTCATGCTGCTGCCGTGGTTCCGCCGTCCCCTGCTGCGCGGCCAACCCGCCCCGCTGGGCACCGGCGCGCTGAGCGTAGCCGTGGTGCTGGCCGGCGCAACCGCCGTGGCCAGCCAGTTCACCAACCCCGGTGAAATCAAGGGCCAACTGGACCGCGACGCGGTACCGGGCATGACCAACGCCGCGCCGGCCCAGGCCGATGGCGACTGGAATTCCTATGGCCGTTCGGGTTTCGGTGATCGTTACTCGCCGCTGGCGCAGATCACCCCGGAAAACGCCCACAAGCTGGTACCGGCCTGGACTTATCGCACCGGCGACCTGCCTGGCCCGGGCGACCCCGGTGAAACCACCGCGGAAAACACCCCGCTGAAAGTCAACGGCATGCTCTACGTGTGCACACCGCACAGCCAGGTGATTGCCCTTGATCCGGACACCGGCAAGGAAATCTGGCGTTTCGACCCTAAGCTCTCGACGCAGAAAGCCGAGAACTTCAAGGGTTGGGCGCATATGACCTGCCGTGGCGTGTCGTATCACGATGACGCGGCCTACGCCGCCACCGAGCAAAGCCCGGCCACCGGCGCCGCCATGCCAGCCGCCAATGCCTGCCCGCGCCGCATTTTCCTGCCGACCGCCGACACCCGTCTGATCGCACTAAACGCCGACACCGGCAAAATGTGTGAAGACTTCGGCGACAAAGGCCAGGTCGACCTGGGCGCCAACATCGGCACCTTCGCCCCCGGTGGTTACTACTCCACCTCGCCGCCCGCCATCACCAAGAACCTGGTGGTCATTGGCGGTCACGTCACCGATAACGTCTCCACCGACGAACCAAGCGGCGTAATCCGCGCGTTCGACGTGCACACCGGCAAGCTGGTGTGGAACTGGGACAGCGGCAACCCGGACGACACCACGCCGATTGCCGAAGGCAAGACCTACACCCGCAACTCGCCCAACATGTGGTCGATGTTCGCCGTCGATGAAAAACTCGGCATGCTCTACCTGCCGATGGGCAACCAGACCCCGGACCAGTTCGGTGGCTACCGCACCCCGGCTTCCGAGCTGCACGCTGCCGGCCTGACCGCCCTGGATATCGACACCGGTAAAGTGCGCTGGCACTACCAGTTCACCCACCATGACCTGTGGGACATGGACGTGGGCGGCCAGCCAAGCCTGATCGACATCAAGACAGCGGCCGGCGTGAAGCAAGCCGTGATGGCCTCGACCAAGCAAGGCAGCATCTACGTGCTGGACCGTGCAACGGGCGAGCCGGTGGTGCCGATCAACGAAATCCCGGTACCGCAAGGCGCAGTGGCAGGCGATCACACCTCGCCGACCCAGCCCAAGTCCGACCTCAACTTCATGCCACCGCCCCTCAAGGAACGTGACATGTGGGGCGTGACCCCGTTCGACCAAATGCTATGCCGGATCGACTTCAAATCCCTGCGCTACGATGGCCCGTTCACCCCGCCATCGCTGCAAGGTTCGATCGTTTACCCCGGCAACTTCGGCGTGTTCGACTGGGGCGGCATCTCGGTTGATCCGGTGCGCCAGATTGCCTTCGTCAACCCAAGCTACATGGCGTTCAAGTCGACCATGATCCCGGCAGAAAAAATCGCCGCCATGGGCCCGCGTGTCAGCGAGACCGAAGGTGTGCAGCCGAACAAAGGCACGCCTTATGGCGTGGTCCTGGAAGCCATGCTCTCGCCAATGGGCCTGCCATGCCAGGCACCGGCCTGGGGTTATGTGGCCGCCGTGGACTTGACCAACAACAAGACCATCTGGATGCACAAGAACGGCACCGTGCGTGACAGCTCGCCAGTGCCCATCCCCCTGAGCATGGGTGTGCCAAGCCTGGGCGGGACCTTCACCACCGCCGGTGGCGTGTCCTTCCTCAGCGGTACCCTCGACCAGTACCTGCGTGCCTATGACGTGAAAAACGGCAAGCAACTGTGGGAAGGCCGCCTGCCTGCAGGCGCGCAAACCACCCCGATGACCTACACCGGCAAGGACGGCAAGCAGTACGTGCTGGTCGTGGCGGGCGGTCATGGTTCCCTGGGGACCAAGCAGGGTGACTATGTGATGGCGTTCAAGCTGGCGGATTAAGCGACAGCTGCAACAAAAAAACCCCGGAATTCCGGGGTTTTTTATTTGAAATACAACTCAAATGTGGGAGCTGGCTTGCCTGCGATAGCGGTGGATCCGTTGGCATATGTTGCACTGACCCACCGCTATCGCAGGCAAGCCAGCTCCCACACAAGCCCTCTCCCATATTTTGACCGCGCAGGCCCCGTCACACCGTACTGCGATCCCGGCGCATCCACATCTCAAAGGCCATGGCATTCAACGGCCGGCTGATCAGGTAGCCCTGGGCGGTGTCGCAATTCCATTGTTTGAGCAGCCTCAGGCTGGGTTCGAACTCCACCCCTTCGGCCACCACCTTGAGCCCCAGGTTGTGGCTCATCTCGATGGTCGAACGCACGATCACCGCGTCACCGCTGGTGCTGTCGAGGTTGCGCACAAAGGACTGGTCGATCTTCAGCTCCTGCACCGGCAGGCGCTGCAACTGGGCCAGGGACGAGTAGCCCGTGCCGAAGTCGTCCACCGACAGGCTGATGCCACAGCCGCGCAGTTGCTCGAGGATGCGCAAGGCCTGTTCCGGGTTGTGCATGATCGCGCTTTCGGTGATCTCGAAAATCAACTGCCCGGCCAGCACCCCATGCAGTTCCAGCAGTTCGGTCACCCGCGGCGCCAGCCCTTCGTCGCCGAGGTCGTCCACCGAAATGTTCAGCGACAGCTGCACCTCCAGCCCGCGCACGCTCCACTCTGCCAACTGACGGATCGCCTCTTCGATCACCCAATGGGTCAGGCTGGCCATGCTGCCGGAGCGTTCGGCCAGGGGGATGAATTCGACGGGGGACACCAGGCCCAGGGTCGGGTGCTGCCAGCGCAACAGTGCCTCGGCCTGGCGCACGTAGCCGTGGCGCAGGTCGAGCTTGGGTTGATAGCACAGGAACAATTCGTCTTCGATGGCGGCGCGGCGCAGGTCGCGGATCAGGCTGATCTGGCGTTGATGGGCAAGGTCACGGTCTTGTTGATAGATCTGCAGATAGCCGGGCAGCGCGGCCGCATCGTGGCGCGCAATGGCCGCGCGGCTGATCAGTTCTTCGACCTGCTGGCCATCTTCGGGGTAGGCGGCAATGCCCATGCTCACTTCGTGGCGCAGTTCATCGACACCCACCCGCTGCGGCTCGGTCAACAGGCTGTACAGGCGGTCGGCGCGGGCCACGGCGCTGTCGAGCTTGGTGTTTTCCAACAGCACCAGAAATTCGCTGCCGGTAATGCGCGCCGCCGAATCCCCGGCCGCCAGGCTCGACAGCAGGCAGCGGCTGGCTTCGCGCAACATTTCCTCGACCCCTTGGGGGCCAAAGCCTTCGTTGATCACCCGGTAGTTTTCAATCCCCAGGTACAGCAGCACCACCGGCCGCCGCGCACTGATCGCACTGCCCAGGCGCTCCATGGCCAGGGCGCGGTTGGGCAGGCCGGTCAGCGCATCGTGCAGGGCATTGTGCGCCAGTTGCCGCTCGCGCACGGCGATGCCACTTTGCATGGCATTGAAGGCACGGGCCAGCAGGCCGAATTCATCCTTGCCGCGCACCGCCACTGGCGTGCGGTAATCCCCGCCACCAATGCGCTCGGCTGCCTGCACCAGGGCATCGAGCGGGCGCGACACGCGGCGCGCCATCAACAGCGCGCCCACCAGCGAGACCAGCAGGGCCGCGAGGGCGATGCCGAGAAATTGCCGGTCCAGCGGTGCAAAGGATTGCAGGGCCTGGTCCAGCGGGCTTTGCAGCAAGGCCATGACTTGCCCGCCATCGCCGGTGTTGGCCAGGGGCAGCACCTGGCTGAGAAAACGCTGGCCGTGAAACTCGCTTATTTGTGCCAGCGCCCTGGGGTGCGAAGCCTGTAGCGCCTCGATAATGGCCGGGCGATCTGTCACGGGCTGGGTGCTGAACAAGGCGCCCGGCTGGCCCTTGTCCACGCTCATGAACGACACCTCCAGATTGCTCAGGGAGCGCAACTCGGCGGCAAACACCTCATCCATGGAAAAGCCCATGACCACCCGCGCAATGGGCAGCGGGTCCAGCACATCTTCCTGGACCAGCAAAAACGGCCGGCCGGCCAGGGAGACAACGAGCATATGCAGGGAATTGCGCCGAGCCTGACGCAGCGCCTCGGCGTAGGGAAAGACTTGCTGCGCCGGCACGCCAGCCAGGGTGCTGACGATGACCTGCCCATCCAGCCCCAGCACAAACACCTCGCTGGAACGGATGCCGCTGCCCTGCCGGTGCAGGGCCGCAAGGATCGCCGCCGGCTGGCCCTCAGCGACGGCACGGCGCAACTGTTCGTCCACCGTCAGCCAGTCGAGGCCGTATTGCAGGCGTCGCCCGCGCAGGTCCAGCAGGCGCTCGAACACTCGGCTGCCGGTCTCCAGTTGCACCAGGGCCTGATTTTCCACGGCCCGGGTAGTGGCCACTTTCACGGCAAAATACACCGCGCCCACCACGACCAGCAGCAGCAACGCCAACACCCCGGCCAGCCGCGCCTGGAAGGCGTGGCGCCATTTCATCCGCTTGCCTCCTGGCAGCGTGCCCACGCCCCAGCTCAAGCGCCCTTTTGTCATACGCATCCCTCGCGACTGGCGGCCCGGTGTCAAATAAATGCCCGTTCATACCGGGCATTTGGAAAACCCAGATTAGCCTTCGCCGAGCAGAAGTAAACCTAATAAATACGGGAGGTTTGCTGACATTATTTTGACGACAGATCACCGTCTAAACGGCGCACGCAGGCATAAAATCGCCCCTGATTTGCTGAAGGGTTCTGGGTGTCGCACAAACAGCCAGTGCCACAGGGGTCTTCGAAAATGTCATGCAATTTGTTGCTAACCACGCCGGGCCATTGAAACCACCGCTCACCTGCCCCATCTAACCTCCATACTTCACTGTGCAGGTGCCCCATGAGCGACCAGCAAGAATTCCCCGATATCGACCTCAACGACTACGCCGACCCCGAAAACGCTGAAACTCCATCGTCCAACACCGGCCTGGCCCTGCCTGGGCAAAATCTGCCGGACAAGGTCTATATCATCCCGATCCACAACCGGCCGTTCTTCCCGGCGCAAGTGTTGCCGGTGATCGTCAATGAAGAACCCTGGGCCGAGACCCTGGAGCTGGTGAGCAAATCCGACCACCACTCCCTGGCGCTGTTCTTCATGGACACGCCGCCCGAAGACCCGCGGCATTTCGATACCTCTGCCCTGCCGTTGTACGGCACCCTGGTCAAGGTGCATCACGCCAGCCGCGAAAACGGCAAGCTGCAGTTCGTTGCCCAGGGCCTGACCCGCGTGCGCATCAAGACCTGGCTCAAGCACCACCGCCCACCGTATCTGGTGGAGGTCGAATACCCGCACCAGCCCAGCGAGCCGACCGATGAGGTCAAGGCCTACGGCATGGCCCTGATCAATGCGATCAAGGAACTGCTGCCGCTCAACCCGCTGTACAGCGAAGAGCTGAAGAACTACCTCAACCGCTTCAGCCCCAACGACCCGTCGCCCCTGACCGACTTCGCCGCCGCGCTGACCTCGGCCACCGGTAACGAGTTGCAGGAAGTGCTGGACTGCGTGCCAATGCTCAAGCGCATGGAAAAAGTGTTGCCGATGCTGCGCAAAGAGGTGGAAGTCGCGCGCCTGCAAAAGGAAATCTCCGCCGAGGTGAACCGCAAGATCGGCGAGCACCAGCGCGAGTTTTTCCTCAAGGAACAACTCAAGGTGATCCAGCAGGAGCTGGGGCTGACCAAGGACGATCGCAGCGCCGACGTCGAACAGTTCGAGCAGCGCCTGGAAGGCAAGGTGCTGCCGGCCCAGGCGCAGAAACGCATTGATGAAGAGCTGAACAAGCTGTCGATCCTCGAAACCGGCTCGCCGGAATACGCGGTCACGCGTAACTACCTGGATTGGGCGACCTCGGTGCCGTGGGGCGTGTATGGCGAGGACAAACTCGACCTCAAACACGCACGCAAAGTCCTGGATAAACACCATGCGGGGCTGGACGACATCAAGAGTCGCATCCTCGAGTTCCTCGCGGTCGGCGCCTATAAAGGCGAAGTCGCCGGTTCCATCGTGCTGTTGGTAGGCCCGCCGGGTGTGGGCAAGACCAGCGTCGGCAAATCCATCGCCGAGTCTCTGGGACGGCCGTTCTACCGTTTCAGCGTCGGCGGCATGCGCGACGAGGCCGAAATCAAGGGCCATCGCCGCACCTACATCGGCGCCCTGCCGGGCAAGCTGGTGCAGGCGCTCAAGGATGTGGAGGTGATGAACCCGGTGATCATGCTCGACGAGATCGACAAGATGGGCCAGAGCTACCAGGGCGACCCGGCGTCGGCCCTGCTGGAGACCCTCGACCCGGAACAGAACGTCGAATTCCTCGATCACTACCTGGACCTGCGCCTGGACCTGTCCAAAGTGCTGTTCGTGTGCACCGCCAACACCCTGGACTCGATACCCGGCCCGTTGCTGGACCGTATGGAAGTGATTCGCCTGTCGGGCTATATCACCGAAGAAAAAGTCGCCATTGCCAAGCGTCACCTGTGGCCAAAGCAGTTGGAAAAAGCCGGCGTGGCCAAGAACAGCCTGAGCATCACCGATGGCGCCCTGCGTGCGCTGATCGACGGCTATGCCCGTGAAGCCGGGGTGCGCCAGTTGGAGAAGCAACTGGGCAAACTGGTGCGCAAGGCGGTGGTCAAGCTGCTGGATGAGCCGGACTCGGTGATCAAGATCGGCAACAAGGACCTGGAAAGCTCCCTGGGCATGCCGGTGTTCCGCAACGAGCAGGTACTGTCGGGCACGGGTGTCATCACCGGCCTGGCCTGGACCAGCATGGGCGGCGCGACCTTGCCGATCGAGGCGACGCGTATCCACACGCTCAATCGTGGGTTCAAGCTCACCGGGCAGTTGGGTGAAGTGATGAAGGAATCCGCCGAAATCGCCTATAGCTACATCAGCTCCAACCTGAAGTCGTTTGGCGGTGATCCGAAGTTCTTCGACGAAGCCTTCGTGCACCTGCACGTGCCGGAAGGCGCCACGCCCAAGGACGGCCCGAGTGCCGGGGTGACCATGGCCAGTGCGCTGCTCTCGCTGGCGCGCAACCAGCCGCCGAAAAAAGGCGTGGCCATGACCGGCGAACTGACCCTGACCGGGCACGTACTGCCGATTGGTGGCGTGCGCGAGAAGGTGATTGCGGCGCGGCGCCAGAAGATCCATGAACTGATCCTGCCGGAGCCCAACCGGGGCAGCTTTGAAGAATTGCCGGAGTACCTCAAGGAAGGCATGACGGTGCACTTTGCCAAGCGCTTTGCGGATGTGGCGAAGGTGTTGTTCTGATAGATCTGTAGCGTCGGCACTGGCCTCATCACGGGCAAGCCCGCTCCCACACTTGAATGTGTTCACATATCAAAATGTGGGAGCGGGCTTGCCCGCGATGGCTTCAGCCGCCTCAACACAAAACCCTGCTGTAACACCTTGTCTCATCTTCGGTTATGCTCGCCCTTCGTCGCCAATAAACGGAGCCTTCATGACCGCTGCCCGCCTGCTTCTTCCGCTAAGCCTCGCCCTGCTCGCGGCTTGCGCCAGTGCACCGAAGCAAAACGTCACCGTCGAAAAACAGAGCGCCTGCCCGCTCAAGCTCAAGGCCGGGCAAAACCTGACCCTGACCTTGCCGAGCAACCCCACCACCGGTTATCGCTGGGCGATCCAGGATTCGGCCGGCGGCGTGCTGCGCAGCCTCGGCCCCGAGGTCTACAGCAACCCCGAGGACGCCGGCGTAGTGGGTGCCGCCGGGCAATCCACCTGGCGCTTCCAGGCCTTTACCGCAGGCACTGGCCGCCTGCGCCTGACCTCCCAACAACCCTGGGCCCCGGAAGTGAATCCGGTGGACACCTTTGACTGCGCCATTACGGTGAACTGATATGCCATGGATGATTCTTGCGTTGATGGGTGCGGGTACCTTTATCTACGGTCTGAGCACGCATGCCACCTTGCTGTGCCTGTTGGTCAAGCCGCTACCGGTACTGGCGCTGTTGGGTTGGCTGCATGATGCGCCGCCCAGTGACTATCGACGCTGGATCAGCCTGGGGTTGATTTTCTCCGTGGTGGGCGATGTGTTGCTGGCCTGGCCTGGCGACCTGTTTATCTTCGGCCTGGGCGCGTTTTTGTTCGCGCACCTGGCGTATCTCAAAGCCTACTTCAGCGACTGCCGGCGCCCGGCCCTGTTGCCGCTGGCCTTGGCCCTGGGGGTTGGGGCGATCCTGTTGAGCATCCTGATATCCCACGGCCTGGGCGACTTGCTGATTCCGGTGGTGGTGTATGCGCTGGTGATCAGCGCCATGCTCTGGCGTGCACTGGCGCGCCTGGGCAGCGACGTGCCCAAGCGCTCGGCGCAGCTGGCGGCCGTCGGCGCGGCGTTGTTTGTGTTTTCCGACACGCTGATCGGCATCAACCGCTTTGTGGTGACCTTCGATGCCGCACCGTACCTGTTGATCATCACCTACTGGTTGGGACAGTGGGGCATCACCGCCTCGGCCTTTTCCCAGCCGCGCCGCACGCCCCTGACCTGACTCCCCCTGTGGCGAGCGGGCTTGCCCGCGTTGGGGCGCGCAGCGGCCCCCTAGATGGGACCTGCTGCGCAATCCAGCGCGGGCAAGCCCGCTCGCCACAACAAGCCCGCTCGCCACAGATCAGAGAAGGCGCGCATCGCTCGGCCAAGTTGGCTAAAATGCCGGCCTTTTCCACTTCGTCGCCGGAACAGCCGTGAGCAAAGAACCCGATCGCCTATTCGCCCAGCCCTTGCCCCAGGTGCCGGACTTCGCCTTTAACGAGGACGTGGTGCGGGTGTTCCCGGACATGATCAAGCGCTCGGTGCCCGGTTACCCGACGATTGTCGAGAACCTCGGCGTGCTGGCGGCGCAGTTTGCCCAGCCGGGCAGCGTGCTGTACGACCTGGGTTCGTCCCTGGGCGCGGTGACCCAGGCCCTGCGTCGCCACGTGCGCACCGACGGTTGCCGGGTGATCGCTGTGGATAACTCGGCGGCGATGGTCGAGCGCTGCCGCGAATACCTCAACGGCCAGGACTCGATGTTCCAGGAGCTGCTGCCGGTGGAGGTGATCGAAGGCGATATCCTCGCCCTAGAGTTCCAGCCGGCGTCGGTGGTGGCGCTGAATTTCACCCTGCAATTTATCGCCCCCGAGGAGCGCCTGGCCTTGCTCGGGCGGATTCGCCAATCGCTGCTGCCCGGTGGCGCGCTGATTCTCTCGGAAAAACTGCGCTTCAATGATCCCGAAGAACATGCATTGCTCACCGATCTGCACGTAGCGTTCAAACGCGCCAACGGCTACAGCGAACTGGAAATCGCCCAGAAGCGCAGCGCCATCGAAAACGTCATGAAGCCCGACAGCCTCGAAGAACACCGCGAACGCCTGCTGGCGGCCGGGTTCTCGAAAGTCGTGCCGTGGTTCCAGTGTCTTAACTTTGCCTCGTTGATTGCCTTGCCATGATTGATCTGTCCCCCCTCGCCCGCCATCTGGTCGGCACTCCCCTGGCCGTGTGGGCCCAGGGCCTGCAAGCACAACTCGATGCAAAAATGGAAAAGGGCCATGGCGACCTGGCGCGCTGGCAAAGTGCGCTGGATGCGCTGCCCAAGATCCTGCCAAGCGAAGTCGACCTGCTGAACGGCCTGACCCTCGACACCGATTGCGATGACACAACCCGTGAGCAGATGCATGCCGCGCTGATGGGCCTGAGCCCGTGGCGCAAAGGCCCGTTCAACCTGTTCGGGGTGCACGTGGACACCGAATGGCGCTCGGACTGGAAATGGTCGCGGGTCGCGCCGCACCTGAACCTTGCGGGCAAGCGCATCCTCGATGTGGGCTGTGGCAACGGCTACTACATGTGGCGCATGCTCGGCGCCGGCGCCGACAGTGTGATTGGCGTGGACCCCAACTGGTTGTTCTTTTGCCAGTTCCAGGCGGTGCAGCGCTACCTGTCGGCGCCCAACGCCTGGCACCTGCCCTTCCCGTTCGAAGACCTGCCGCCAAACATGGAAGGTTTTGACACGGTGTTCTCCATGGGCGTGTTCTACCACCGCCGCTCGCCAATCGAGCATTTGCTGGCGCTCAAGGATTGCCTGGTCAAGGCCGGCGAGCTGGTGCTGGAAACGTTGGTGATCGAGGGCGATCAACAACAGGTACTGGTGCCGGAAGACCGTTACGCACAGATGCGTAATGTGTGGTTCCTGCCTTCGGTGCCGGCGCTGATGCTATGGCTGCGGCGTGCCGGCTTCACTGAGGTACGCTGCGTGGATGTGAGCGTGACCACGGTCGAGGAACAACGCGGGACAGAGTGGATGAAGTATCAGTCCCTGAGTGACTTCCTCGACCCTGAGGATCACAGCAAGACGATTGAAGGGCTGCCGGCGCCGATGCGCGCGGTGATTATCGCCAAGAAGTAACCCCCAATCGCCCTGAGAAAATGCAGATCAAAAATGTGGGAGCTGGCTTGCCTGCTCCCACATTGATCCGGTTCTCACATTGAGGTCAGGGTTTAGCCCGGCGCGCCTTGAAGAACTCACTCAACACCGCTCCGCACTCCTCGGCCAACACCCCGCCTTCATACATCACTCGATGATTGAGAAAGCCCTGGGTAAAGAACTGCCCCTGGCTTTGCACAATCCCCGCCTTGGGCTCCAACGCGCCGTACACCACCCGCGCGATGCGCGAGTGGACGATCAGCCCGGCGCACATGCTGCACGGTTCCAGGGTCACATACAGGGTGCTGCCCGGCAGGCGGTAGTTGCTGACGGCCTGGGCCGCCGCGCGGATGGCGACCATCTCGGCGTGGGCGCTGGGGTCGCTGCCGCTGATCGGGCAATTGAAGCCGCGCCCGATGATTTCGCCGTCCTGCACCAGCACCGCACCCACCGGCACTTCGCCGAGGGCCGCGCCCTGGGCGGCGAGGGCCAGGGCTTCGCGCATAAAGTCCTGGTCGCGGCTGCGGTCGATAATCGCCGTCGGGCGTATCTGGCGCATCACGCCACCTCGATGGCGGCCATCAGGCCGGTTTCCATATGGTCGATCACATGGCAGTGGAACATCCACACCCCAGGGTTATCCGCCACCAACGCCACGCGAGCGCGTTCGTTCTTGCCCAGCAGGTAGGTGTCGGTGAAGTACGGCGTGACTTTGTGGCGGTTCGAGGCGATGACCTTGAAACTCATGCCATGCAGGTGGATCGGGTGCTGGTACTGGGTCATGTTCTTCAGTTCGAAAATATAGCTCTTGCCCAACTCGAGCTTGGCAATCGGGCGGTCGGCGCAGGTCTTGTCGGTGATATCCCAGGCCTGGCCGTTGATCTGCCACAGGCTCGGCGGTCTGTTTTCGACATCGACCGAGACCGAGCCGACCCATTCGAAATTGAAGTTGAGTTTCTCGGCATTCGCCAGGTCGGGCTCGGCAATCGGGTTGGCCGGCAACGCTGGTGGCCACTCGCCGGGCGCGTCGGTGTTGGCCACCGAGCGGAAGGTGCCCAGGCGCACCGGGCCATTGCGGATCGACAGCTCTTCGCCGGCCGGCGGGGCTTTGATTGCCAGGCAGATGCGCATGCCCGGGCCCAGCCAGTATTCCTTGCCCAGGGGCCGTGGCTCGATGGGGTTGCCGTCCAGCGCGTAGATCTGCGCCTCGACGTTAGGGATATTCAGGCGATAGGTCAGGGTGTTGTCGAGGTTGAGCAGGCGCACCCGGGTGATTTGCCCGGCAGGCAGGTCGATGACCGCCTGCGGCACACCGTTGATGGTCGACAGGCGCCCGGCCGTACCGCCACGGGCTGCTTCGCGGGGGATGCTGAACTCGACAAACTCACCCTGCTCGTCGATATGCCAGTTTTTCAAGCTCAGGGTGCGTTCGTGCTGGAAGCCGGTGGGCTCGCGCTCCTCGACAATCAACGGACCGACCAGGCCACGACCCAGTTCTTCGCTGCTGCTGACATGGGGGTGATACCAGTAGCTGCCGGCATCCGGCACGCGGAACTGGTAGTCGAAATACTCACCGGGCAATACCGGCAGTTGCGAGACGTAGGGCACGCCGTCCATTTCCAGGGGCAGGCGGATGCCGTGCCAGTGGATGGTGGTGGCAACCGGCAGATGGTTGATAAAGCGCACCCGCAGCCATTCGCCCTGGCGTACGCGCAACTCGGTGCCCGGCGCCGAAGGGCCAAAGGCCCAAGCCTCGGTCTTGTGTCCCGGCACCAGTTCCACGTCCAACGGTGCGGCGATCAACTCGTAATCGCGCCCGGCGCTGGCGTCCGCGACTTTCCCCAGCCAGTAGCGATAGGCGCCACCGGCACCGACACCCACGACTGCCAGGCCGACGAGGCCACCAAGGATTTGTCGACGGGAAAAGGATCGGGACACAACAACCTCACAAATCTGCGCAGGCCCAAGGCCCGCAAAGGGCAAATACGATACACCCCTACCGGCTAAACAGTAAGGCTTCGCATTGCCGCATGTGGGAAAGGCCTTATGTGGGAGCAAGCTTGTGTGGGAGCGGGTTTGCCCGCGATAGCGCTGTGTCAGTCAATAGAGGTATCGACTGAAACGCCCTTATCGCGGGCAAGCCCGCTCCCACACAAGCCCAGCGTTGATTAGGGCTTGGCGGCAGCCAGGATCAGCGCTTTCATTTCGGCAACCGCTCCTTTGAAACCGACGAACAGCGCGTGCGCCACCAGCGCGTGGCCGATGTTCAGTTCGTTGATGCCCTTGATCGCCGCCACGGCTTCGACGTTGTGGTAGTGCAGGCCATGGCCGGCGTTGACGATCAGGCCCTCGCGCAGGCCACAGGCCACGCCGTCGATGATGCGCTGCAGTTCTTCGGCCACTTCGGTGGGGGTGGTGGCATCGGCGTAGCGGCCGGTGTGCAACTCGATGGCCGGGGCGCCCACGCGGCGCGAGGCTTCGATCTGCCGTTCGTCGGCGTCGATAAACAGCGAGACTTCACTGCCGATCTGCGACAGACGCTCGACTGCCGCCTTGATCCGCGCTTCCTGGCCGGCGACATCCAGGCCGCCTTCGGTGGTGAGTTCCTGGCGGGTTTCCGGGACCAGGCAGATATGCGCCGGACGGATGCGCTCGGCGAAGGCCATCATTTCTTCGGTGATGCCCATTTCGAAGTTCATGCGCGTTTGCAGCACGTCCTTGAGCACCAGTACGTCGCGCTCCTGGATGTGCCGGCGGTCTTCGCGCAGGTGCACGGTGATCCCGTCGGCGCCGGCTTCTTCGGCATCCAGCGCGGCCTTGACCGGATCAGGGTAGCGAGTGCCCCGGGCCTGGCGCAGGGTGGCGACGTGGTCGATGTTGACGCCAAGAAGAATGCGATTGCTGGTGGTCACGGAAGCGCTCCTGAAAAGGGAAAGAATCGGCGCACAGCATACACGGGGATGTCAGGGCTTTCGAAACAACTCGCGACTGACCAGCGGCCGACCGCCCAGATGCACGGCCAGGGCCTGGCGCATCAGGCGCTTGGCCGCAGACAAGGCACCGGGGGCGCTCCAGTCGGCGTCGGCCATGGCCAGCAACTCGGTGCCCTGGAACAGGCCGGGTTGCAGCAGGTAGACGCGCTCCAGGCCGGCATCCACCTGCAGGCGGTACATGCCGTCGCTGGCGATGGGCTCGCCGTGCAGGTCGTTGCTCAGTTCAAAACCGTAGCCCAGGTCGTCGAGCAGACGCCACTCGAAAGCACGCAACAGCGGCTCCAGGGGGCGGCCTTCGGCCAGGGCCAGCAGGGTCGCAGCGTAGTGATCGAACACTGCGGGGTGCGGGTCTTCGGCGGGCAGCAGGCGGATCAGCAGTTCATTGAGGTAGAGGCCGCTGAACAGCGCCTCGCCATTGAGCCAGGCCGAGGTGCCGATGCTTTCCAGGCGGCCGACGTTTTTCAGCTCGCCCCTGCCGCGAAACTCCACATCCAGGGCCACGAATGGCCGCGCCAGCGTGCCCGCCTTGCCCCGCGCACTGCGCAACACCGCGCGCAGCCGGCCCTGGGGCGTGAGGAAGTCCACCAGGGCGCTGGTCTCGCGGTAGGCGCGGCTGTGCAGGACGTAGGCGGGTTGGCTGGGGGGTGGGGTTGGGGACATGGGGTTCTCGCTGCGGGAACACGGTCTGGAAAACAACGACTATCCAATGTGGGAGCGGGCTTGCTCGCGAATGCGGTGGGTCAGCCAAAGCATCTGGTGACTGATCCATTGCATTCGCGAGCAAGCCCGCTCCCACATTTTGTCCTGCGGTGTTACTAAAGGCTGATTACAGGTCGCCGTAGCCCAGGGAGCGCAGTGCACGCTCATCATCGGACCAGCCACCCTTAACCTTCACCCACAGGTTAAGCATGATCTTGGAATCGAACAGCAATTCCATGTCCTTGCGCGCCTCGGTGCCGATGCGCTTGATGCGCTCGCCCTTGTCGCCAATGATGATTTTCTTCTGGCCGTCACGTTCGACGAGGATCAGCGCATGGATATGCAGGGTCTTGCCCTGCTGCTTGAACTCTTCGATTTCCACGGTGATCTGGTACGGCAGCTCGGCGCCCATCTGGCGCATGATTTTCTCGCGTACCAGTTCAGCGGCGAGGAAGCGGCTGCTGCGGTCGGTAATCTGGTCTTCCGGGAAGAAGTGCTCGTTCTCCGGCAGGTAGCCGGCGATCACCCGCTCCAGGGCTTCGAGGTTGTGCCCGTGCTGGGCCGAGATCGGCATGATCTGGGCGTTCGGCAGTTGTTCCTGCAACCAGCTCAGGTGCGGCATCAGCTCGGCTTTGTCTTCGATGCGGTCGGTCTTGTTCAGCGCGACGATCAAAGGGCCGGTGACGTACTGCACACGCTCGAGGACCATCTGGTCTTCATCGGTCCACTTGGTGCGGTCAACCACGAAGATCACCACGTCGACGTCTTTCAACGCCGCCGAAGCGGTCTTGTTCATGTAGCGGTTCAGGGCTTTCTCGCCACCTTTGTGCATGCCCGGGGTATCGACATAGACCGCTTGCACGTTGCCTTCGGTCTTGATGCCTAGCATGTTGTGGCGGGTGGTCTGCGGCTTGCGCGAGGTGATCGCCAGCTTCTGCCCGAGGATGTGGTTGAGCAGCGTGGACTTGCCCACGTTGGGACGGCCGACGATGGCAACATAGCCACAGCGTGTTGCGGTTGAATCAGTCATGGCCATTCTCCACGCCCAGGGCAATCAGTGCTGCAGCGGCCGCTACCTGTTCGGCAATACGACGGCTCACACCCTGACCTCGGCTTTTTTCGTTCAATAAGGTGACTTCGCATTCGACGAAGAACACACGGCAATGCGGCTCACCCTGGATATCCACCACTTCGTAGCGTGGCAGTTCGCAGCCGCGCGACTGCAAAAATTCCTGCAGGCGGGTCTTGGGATCCTTGTTGGTATCCACCAGGGTCAGGCTGTCGATTTCCGACGCCAGCCAGGCCATGACCCGCTCCTTGGCCACTTCCATCCCGGCATCGAGATAGATCGCGCCGATCAGGGCTTCCAGGGCATCGGCCAGGATCGACTCGCGACGGAAACCGCCGCTTTTCAACTCGCCGGACCCCAGGCGCAGGTACTCGCCCAGGTCAAAACCACGGGCCAATACGGCCAGGGTCTCGCCTTTCACCAGGCGCGCGCGCAGGCGCGACAGCTGGCCTTCACGGGCCAGGGGGAAGCGGTTGAACAAGGCTTCGCCAGCGGCGAAGTTGAGAATGGCATCACCGAGGAATTCCAGGCGTTCATTGTTGCGCCCGGCAAAACTGCGATGTGTGAGGGCAAGGACCATCAATTCCTGGTCCTTGAAGGTGTAGCCGAGCTGACGCTCAAGACGACTCAAAGAAACGCTCACGGTTTACCTACTTTCAGTACGTGGCGGCAAAGGCCATCGACGATTAACGCTGTGTTCAAATTCAAATCCTGGCAATGCTGCGTATCGCTCGAGGCCGGACCAATGTCCAAGCCCCAGAAAAGCATTCGGCGCTGTGTTCACAGCGCCGCATGGATTACTTGATCAGCCCCACCCGCGAGAAGTTCGGCAGGTGGCTGAGTTTGGGTTCGGGCCAGCTCATCCAGACCGCGAAGGCCTTGCCGACGATATTCTGGTCCGGAACCATGCCCAGCAGCTCCTTGGGAATGCTTGGATCATCCCAGTAGCGGCTGTCGTTGGAGTTGTCGCGGTTGTCGCCCATCATGAAGTAGTGCCCGGCAGGCACGGTCCACTGGTTGTCGGGCGGCGAACGGTAGCGGCTCATTTCCTTGCGGATCTGGTGCTCTACCGCCCCGAGTTTTTCCTCGTACAGCTCGGCGCTGCCCAGGGTATTCGGCTCGGCACCGATGAGTTTCTCAGCCACCGACTCGCCATTGACGAACAGGCGTTTGTCGCTGGTGTAGCGAATCACGTCACCCGGCAGGCCGACCACACGCTTGATGTAGTTGACGTTCGGGTCGCTTGGGTAGCGGAACACCATCACATCGCCGCGCTGCGGATCACCCACCTCGATGATTTTCTTGTCGATCACCGGCAAGCGGATCCCGTAGGAAAACTTGTTCACCAGGATAAAGTCGCCCACATCCAGGGTTGGCTTCATCGAACCCGAAGGAATCTGGAACGGCTCTACCAGAAACGAGCGCAGCACCAGCACGATGAACAACACCGGGAAGAACGACTTGCCGTATTCAACCAGCAGGGGCTCTTTGTTCAGCTTCTCGATCACCACGCCATCGGGCTGGCTGACGCTGCCCTGATAGGACGCGATGGCCGCCCGGCGACGCGGGGCGAAGAACAGCAGATCGAGCAGCGCCAGGAAGCCACAGACGGCAACGGCGATGACCAGCAACAGCGGGAAATTTAGTGACATAGGACCTAACTATCCAACCTGAGCACCGCAAGGAAGGCTTCTTGTGGAATTTCCACGTTACCCACTTGCTTCATGCGTTTTTTACCGGCCTTTTGCTTCTCAAGCAGCTTGCGCTTACGGCTGACGTCGCCGCCATAGCATTTGGCCAGTACGTTCTTTCTGAGAGCCTTGACGGAAGTCCGCGCAATGATCTGCCCGCCAATGGCGGCCTGGATCGCAACGTCGAACATCTGGCGCGGAATCAGTTCCTTCATCTTCTCGGTCAACTGGCGACCTTTGTAGTGCGCATTATCCTTGTGCACGATCAGCGCCAGGGCATCGACCTTGTCGCCGTTGATCAGCACATCGAGCTTCACCAGATTGGCCGATTGATAACGGTCGAAATGGTAATCCAGCGAAGCATAGCCGCGACTGGTGGATTTGAGACGGTCAAAGAAGTCCAGGACCACTTCGTTCATCGGCAAATCGTAGGTCACTTGGACCTGGGTACCGAGGAACAGCATGTCGTGCTGCACGCCACGCTTTTCGATACACAGGGTAATGACGTTGCCCAGGGTGTTCCTGCGGCACAAGAATATTGGCGCGCACGATCGGTTCGCGCATGTCTTCGATCGACGACAGATCCGGCAGCTTGGACGGGTTGTCGACGTAAATCGTTTCACCGGTTTTCAGCGCCAGCTCAAAAATAACGGTTGGCGCGGTGGTGATCAGGTCCAGGTCGTACTCGCGCTCCAGGCGCTCCTGGATGATTTCCATGTGCAGCATGCCCAGGAACCCGCAGCGGAAGCCGAAGCCCAGGGGCGTCGGAGCTTTCCGGGGTGTACTGCAACGACGAGTCGTTGAGGGTCAGCTTTTGCAGGGCTTCGCGGAAATCCTCGAAGTCATCGGAGCTGACCGGGAACAGGCCGGCGTAGACCTGGGGCTGGATGCGCTTGAAGCCTGGCAGCACGTCGACATCAGGCGTCGAGCTCAAGGTCAGGGTGTCACCGACCGGCGCACCGTGGATGTCCTTGATACCGGCGATGATGAAGCCTACTTCACCGGCTTTCAGATCAGTGGTAGCGGTGTGCTTGGGGTTGAATACACCGACGCTGTCCACCAGGTGGATCTTGCCGGTGGACTTGACCAGAATCTTGTCGCCCTTCTTCACCCGGCCATGGCGCACGCGTACCAGGGACACAACGCCCAGGTAGTTGTCGAACCAGGAGTCGATGATCAACGCTTGCAGCGGATCTTCGTAGTTACCGGTTGGCGCAGGAATGGTCTTGACCAGGCGCTCGAGCACTTCGTCGACACCCAGGCCGGTCTTGGCGCTGCACTCGACGGCGTCGGTGGCGTCAATGCCGATGATTTTTTCGACTTCTTCCTTCACACGGTCCGGATCGGCCTGTGGCAGGTCGATCTTGTTCAGCACCGGCATGACTTCCAGGCCCTGCTCGATCGCGGTGTAGCAGTTGGCCACGGACTGGGCTTCAACGCCCTGCCCCGCGTCCACCACCAACAGCGCGCCTTCGCAGGCGGCCAGGGAACGGCTGACTTCGTAGGTGAAGTCGACGTGGCCCGGGGTGTCAATGAAGTTCAGCTGGTACTTGATACCGTCTTTGGCGGTGTAGTACAGGGTAACGCTGTGGGCCTTGATGGTGATCCCGCGCTCGCGTTCGAGGTCCATGGAGTCCAGGACCTGGGCTTCCATTTCACGCTCGGCAAGGCCGCCGCACATCTGGATGAATCGATCGGCCAGCGTCGACTTACCATGGTCAATGTGGGCGATGATGGAGAAATTGCGGATATGACTCAAATCACTCACGGATCAACACTCAAAAAGGCTGCAGGCAGATTGCCCGCTGAAAAATAGCCGGGAATTGTACCTGATGCTCAGGCCAGACGTCATCTTTGACGACCAATAACAAAAATGCCCCGTTCTTGCGAATGGGGCATTTTTTGTTCAACAACCGCGGATCAACCGGCCCGCCGCAGCAGCCAGAACCCGGCCAGGGCACAGATGCCGGTCGGCACCAGCACCGCAAACAGCGGCGAGAAGCCGAATACCAGGCTCGACGGCCCCAGCAGGTCCTGGGCAATGCGGAAGGTGAAACCGACCAATACCCCGGTAAATACCCGCTGGCCCAGGGTTACCGAGCGCAACGGGCCGAAAATAAACGAAATCGCCATCAGCACCAGGGCAGCGGTCACCACCGGCTGCAACACCTTGACCCAAAATGCCAGCCAGTAGCGGCCGTTGTTCAGGCCCTGGTCCTTGAGGTAGTGGATATAGCTCCACAAACCGGAGATCGGCAGGCTTTCCGGGATCATCACCACGGTATTGAGCAGTTCCGGCTTGAGGGCGATGTCCCAGGTCTGTGTCGGCTCGTTGATCACCTCGGTGCTGGCCTCGGTGCCTTTGCCGGGGTTGCGGAAATGGGTGGTGGTGACATCGCTCAGCACCCACTGGTTGTCATTGAACTGTGCCCGCTTGGCAAAGCTCGACGACAGCATGTGGCGCTCTTCATCAAAGCGATAGCGGGTCACCCCCACCAGCAGGCCACCGGGTTGCACGGCGTTGATGTGGATAAATTCATCGCCCTGGCGGTGCCACAGGCCCCGCTTGGAGCTCTGCGCATCGCCCGAGCCCTGGGCCAGCGCACGGTTGGCCTGGGCGGTGGTTTCCGCCGGTGGCGCCACGTATTCGCCGATCAGCACGCTGGCGGCCATCAGCAGCAGCATGGGTTTCATCACCGCCCAGACGATACGGGCAATGGACACCCCGGCGGCGCGCATGATGGTCAGCTCGCTGTTGCTGGCCAGGCTGCCCAGGCCGATCAGGCAGCCGATCAGTGCGGCCATCGGCATCATGTCGTAGAGCCGGCGCGGGGCGGTCAGCGCCACGTAGCTCAGTACGTCAGTGACCGTGTAGGTATCGGTGACGTTGCCCACTTCATCAATGAAGGCAAACAACGACGCCAGGCCGAGGATGATGCCCAATACCGCCAGGATGGCGACCAGTACGCTGCTACCGATGTAGCGATCCAACTTACCCACGAGCCATCTCCTTCATGCCGCGACGGCTCTGCATTTTCAAACGAATCGGTTCCCAATACAGCAGGCCCAGGCCAATCACCAGGAAGATGCCGTGGACCCACCACAGCCCCAGGGTCGGCGACAGCTTGCCCTTCTCCAGGGAACCACGGGCGGAAATCAGGATGGTCAGGTAGGCCATGTACAGCAGGATCGCCGGCAGCAGCTTGAGGAAGCGGCCCTGGCGCGGGTTGACCCGGGACAGCGGCACCGCCATCAAGGTGACGATAAACACCAGCAGAGGCAGGGAAATACGCCATTGCAGCTCGGCAATCGAGCGCAGTTCCTTGCTGCCGATCAGGGCTGAGGTCGGGATGGCATCGCGGTCGGTGACCTCGTTGCTCACATCCGGCCGGGCCAGCATGACCCCGTAGGTCTCGTACTTGATGGCGCGGTAGTCGGCCTGGCCGGGGCTGCCGTCGTAGCGATAGCCGTTTTCCAGGATCAGGTAGCGGCTGCCGTCCGGACGCACTTCCTGGCGCCCGCTATCGGCCACCAGTACGGAAATGCCTCGGTCCTTCTTGTCCTGGCCCAGGCGCTTCTCGGAGATGAACACACCGCCGAGGTTGGCCCGATCGTCGGTCATGCGCTCGGTGTAGGTTACGCGGGTGCCGTCGTTGAGCGCCTGGAAGCGCCCCGGTTCGAGGGTGTCGAACTCGGTCATCGCGTCCTGTTTGTTGAGCACCAGTTGAAATTGCATGGCGCCCTGGGGCGCCAGGCTCAGGCTCAGCCAGGCCACCACCAGCGCTACGCCGGTGGCCGGGACCATGGTCATGGCCAGCAGACGCTGCTGGCTCATGCCGGTGGCCGACAGCACGGTCATCTCGCTTTCGAGGTAGAGCCGGCCATAGGCCAGCAGGATCCCGAGAAACAGGCCCAGGGGCAGGATCAGCTGCAAGAAGCCAGGCAGGCGGAACCCCATGATCAGGAACAACGAGCCCGGATCCAGGGCACCCGAGGCGGCCTGGGCCAGGTATTTGACGAAACGACCACTCATGATGATGACCAGCAGTACCGCACTCACGGCACTCAGGGTCAGCAGAACTTCGCGGGACAGATAACGGAAGACGATCAAACCAGACACTCCAGGGTTGTCAGGCTAAGGCGGCCAAACAAGCAAGCATATCAAGTCGCCCCGTTGACACGGGCCGGCGAAAAAGATGGCGCATTATCCTGTGATTGTCCGCGCCTGTCACGGAGCTTGCTCACACCCATGCACAAAGCTGGCGTCAAGGGTTGTCAGGCTCGGGCGACGCGGTACAAACTGCGGGCTTTGTCGCGGCCGTCTACAGGCGGCCCAGCCCACAGGCCGGAGTACAGACTCCAGGCTCTTTGACCTTATATAAGGGACCCGAACATGGAATTGGTTGTAAAAAGCGTTAGCCCCGAAACGTTGAAGACCGCCACCCTCGTGGTCGCCATCGGCGAAGGCCGCAAGCTCGGCGCGGCCGCCAAACAAGTCGATGAACTGAGCGGTGGCGCCATCAGCGCGGTGCTCAAGCGTGGTGACCTGGCCGGCAAAGTCGGGCAAAGCCTGCTGTTGCAAGGCCTGCCGAACCTCAAAGCCGATCGCGTGTTACTGGTGGGTGTGGGCAAGGATGCCGAACTGGGCGACCGCCCGTTCCGCAAGATCATCAGCGCCATCCTCAACACCCTCAAGGGCCTGGGCGGCAGCGATGCGGCACTGGCGCTGGACGAAATCGTGGTCAAGGGCCGCGACAGCTACGGCAAGACCCGCCTGTTGGCCGAAACCCTGCTGGACGGTGGTTACACGTTCGAACAGTTCAAGAGCCAGAAAGCCGAACCCCGCGCCCTGAAGAAAATCACCCTGCTGACCATCAAGGCCGCCCAGGCTGAAGTACAGCGCGCCACCACCCACGCCCAGGCCATCGCTGCGGGCATGGCGTTCACCCGCGACCTGGGCAATATGCCACCAAACATCTGCCACCCGACCTACCTCGGTGAACAGGCCAAGGCCTTGGGCAAAGAATTCAAGGGCCTGAAAGTCGAAGTCCTCGACGAGAAGAAGATCAAAGAACTGGGCATGGGCTCGTTCTATGCCGTGGGCCAGGGCAGCGACCAGCCGCCCCGCCTGATCGTCATGCAATACAACGGCGGCAAGAAAGCCGACAAACCGTTCGCCCTGGTCGGTAAAGGCATCACCTTCGACACCGGCGGCATCAGCCTCAAGCCGGGTGCCGGCATGGACGAGATGAAGTACGACATGGGCGGCGCCGCCAGTGTATTCGGTACCCTGCGCGCCGTGCTGGAGCTCAAGCTGCCGATCAACCTGGTGTGCATCCTGGCCTGTGCCGAAAATATGCCGAGCGGCGGTGCTGCCCGCCCAGGCGATATCGTGACCACCATGAGCGGCCAGACCGTGGAAATCCTCAACACCGACGCCGAAGGCCGCCTGGTGCTGTGCGATGCCCTGACCTACGCCGAGCGCTTCAAGCCCCAGGCAGTGATTGATATCGCCACCCTGACCGGCGCCTGCATCGTCGCCCTCGGTTCCCACACCTCGGGCCTGCTGGGCAACAACGACGAGCTGGTCGAGCAATTGCTCAGCGCCGGCAAGGCGGCCGACGACCGCGCCTGGCAATTGCCCCTGTTCGATGAGTACCAGGAGCAACTGGACAGCCCGTTCGCCGACATCGCCAACATTGGCGGGCCAAAGGCCGGCACCATCACGGCGGCGTGCTTCCTGTCGCGTTTTGCCAAGAACTTCAACTGGGCCCACCTGGATATCGCCGGCACCGCCTGGACCAGCGGTGGCAAGGACAAAGGCGCTACCGGCCGTCCAGTGCCGTTGCTGACCCAGTACCTGCTGGATCGCGCCAAAGCCTAAACGCAACTCTGTAGGAGCCGATTTACAGGCTCCTACAGGTTTTTGCGTGCCTGCCTGGAAATGTAATGACCCAAGTCGACTTCTATATATTGCCCAGCGCCGATCCGTCGGCTCGCCTGGACTTTGCCTGCAAACTCACGGAAAAAGCCTGGCGCATGGGCCACCGCATCTACCTGCACTGCAGCGATGCCGCCCAGCGTGACGACCTTGATGCCCGCCTGTGGCGCTTCAAGGGCGAGAGCTTCGTGCCCCACGGCCCCGCAGAATCGGAGCCGGACAGCCAGGTGGTGCTGGGTGTGGGCGACAGTTGTGGCGATCACCATGACCTGCTGGTCAACCTGGACCTGAAAGTGCCAGCCTTCGCCAAGGGGTTTGCCCGGGTCGCGGAAGTGGTGGTGGAAGATCCGGCTATTCGTCAGGCCGCGCGTGAGAGTTTCCGTTTCTACCGCGAACAGGGCTATTCTCTGCAAGATCACCGATTACAGCGACTCTGAGCACATGATGGACACTTCAAACCCGCTAAAACCGTCTGACCACCTGCTGGATGACCTCGAGTCGATCCGCCAGTTGCTGGGTGATGACAACCTGCAACCGCCGCTGCTGACCGATACTGTCGCAGAAGAGGTACAGATCCCCCTGCTGTTCGATACGGTCGGCGCCAAGCCAGCCGCCGCCGCGCCGGTCGAGCCGCCCGTCGTCCAGGCAGCACCCGCCGCCGAAAAAGCCCCCGATGCCCTGTTGTTGCACCTGGACAACGAACTGCGCGCCGCTGCGCAATTGATCATGCAGGACGTGATCGACGACTTTGCCCCGCATATCGAAACCGAGATCAAGCGCCGGATGGATGCGCGGATGGAGCGGTTGCTCAGCCAGTACCAGTCCTAAGCCACATAGATATCCCCTGTAGGAGCGGGTTTGCCCGCGATGGCGGTGGATCAGTCGATTTGTCGATGACTGACACACCGCTATCGCGGGCAAGCCCGTTCCCACATTTGACCCGCGCCAGCCTTAGCCCCTCTCTTCGTCTCGCCCTCTCCCCTATCCCTCGTTATACTTGCCGGCTTTCCTGAATAAATGCCAACTAGGGTCCCGCCGCGCATGGATAAGACCTACCAGCCGCACGCTATTGAAACTTCCTGGTACCAGACCTGGGAGTCCGAGAACTATTTCGCTCCGCAAGGTGCGGGCGAGTCCTACACCATCATGATTCCGCCGCCGAACGTCACTGGCAGCCTGCACATGGGCCATGGCTTCAACAATGCGATCATGGATGCGTTAATCCGTTTCCGCCGTATGCAGGGCCGCAACACCCTGTGGCAGCCAGGCACCGACCACGCGGGTATCGCCACCCAGATGCTGGTGGAGCGCCAACTGGAAGCCACTGGCCAAAACCGTCACGACCTGGGCCGCGAGAAGTTCCTGGAGAAGATCTGGGAATGGAAAGACCATTCAGGCGGCAATATCAGCCGTCAGATCCGTCGTCTCGGCTCGTCGGTGGATTGGAGCCGCGAGCGCTTCACCATGGACGATGGCCTGTCGGAATCGGTCAAGGAAGCCTTCGTGCGCCTGCATGAAGATGGCCTGATCTACCGTGGCAAGCGCCTGGTCAACTGGGACACCAAGCTGCACACAGCGATTTCCGACCTTGAAGTGGAAAACCACGACGAGAAGGGTTTCCTGTGGAACCTCAAGTACCCGCTGGCCGACGGCGCCAAGACCGCCGAAGGCAACGACTACCTGATCGTCGCCACCACCCGTCCGGAAACCATGCTCGGCGACGCTGCCGTAGCGGTTAACCCGAACGACGAGCGCTACCAGGGACTGATCGGCAAGTTCGTCGAGCTGCCGCTGGTAGGCCGCCGCATCCCCGATCATCGCGGACGACTACTGCGACCCTGAATTCGGCACCGGCTGCGTGAAAATCACCCCGGCCCACGATTTCAATGACTATGAAGTCGGCAAGCGCCATAACCTGCCGCTGCTCAACATCTTCGACAAGAACGCCGCCGTATTGCCGGCCTGCCAGGTGTTCAACCTGGACGGTACGCTGAACGACAGCATCGACGGCAGGATTCCGGCCGAATACGCCGGCCTTGACCGTTTCGAAGCGCGTAAGCAGATCGTTGCCGCCTTCGACGCCGCTGGCCTGCTGGTCAGCGTTGACGACCACGCCCTGAAAGTGCCAAAAGGCGACCGTTCCGGCACCGTGATCGAGCCGTGGCTGACCGACCAATGGTACGTGTCCACCAAGCCGCTGGCCGAGCCGGCAATCGCGGCTGTGGAAGACGGCCGTATCCAGTTCGTGCCTAAACAGTACGAAAACATGTACTTCTCATGGATGCGTGACATCCAGGATTGGTGCATCAGCCGTCAGTTGTGGTGGGGCCATCGCATTCCGGCCTGGTACGACGAGTCGGGCAAGGTCTATGTCGGCCGCGACGAAGCCGAAGTACGCGCCAAGAACAATCTGGGTCCGGACGTCGCGTTGCAACAGGACAACGACGTACTCGACACCTGGTTCAGCTCGGGCTTGTGGACGTTCTCCACCCTGGGCTGGCCGCAACAGACCGAGTTCCTGAAAAAATTCCACTCCACCGACGTGCTGGTCACCGGCTTCGACATCATTTTCTTCTGGGTTGCCCGGATGATCATGCTCACCATGCACTTGGTGAAGAATGAAGACGGCACCCCGCAGGTACCGTTCAAGACCGTGTACGTACACGGCCTGGTACGTGATGGCCAGGGCCAGAAGATGTCCAAGTCCAAGGGCAACGTCCTGGACCCGCTGGATATCATCGACGGTATCGACCTGGAAACCCTGGTGCAGAAACGCACTTCGGGCATGATGCAGCCAAAACTGGCGAAAAAGATCGAGAAGCAGACCCGCGACGAGTTCGCCGACGGCATCGCCAGCTACGGCACCGACGCCCTGCGTTTCACCTTCTGCTCGCTGGCGTCCACCGGTCGCGACATCAAGTTCGACATGGGTCGCGTCGAAGGCTATCGCAACTTCTGCAACAAGATCTGGAACGCAGCGCGCTACGTGCTGGACAAGGGCGAAGACTGCGGCCAGAACGGCGAAGCCTTTGAGCTGTCCCTGGCTGATCGCTGGATCATCTCGCAGCTGCAGCGCACCGAAGCCGAAGTGACCCGCCAACTCGACCAGTTCCGTTTCGACCTGGCCGCCCAGGCCTTGTACGAGTTCATCTGGAACCAGTATTGCGACTGGTACCTGGAACTCTCCAAGCCGGTGCTGTGGGACGAGAACGCGCCGGTCGAGCGCCAGCGCGGTACCCGTCGCACCCTGGTGCGCGTGCTGGAAGTGGCATTGCGCCTGGCGCATCCGTTCATGCCGTTCATCACCGAAGAAATCTGGCAGCGCCTGGCGCCGCTGGCCGGTATCGAAGGCAAGACCATCATGCTGCAACCTTGGCCAGTGGCCAATGAAGCACGCATCGACGAGGCTGCCGAAAGCGATATCGAATGGCTCAAGACCCTGATGCTCGGCACGCGCAATATCCGCGCCGAGATGAACATCGGCCCAGGCAAGCCTTTGGCGGTGTTCGTGAAGAACGCCAGTGCCGAGGACCAGCGCCGTCTCACCGAGAATGACGCCCTGCTCAAGAAGCTGGCGAAGCTGGAGTCGATCACCGTATTGGCTGACGGCGCCGAAGCACCGCTGTCTGCCACCGCACTGGTCGGCGAGATGGAAGTGCTGGTGCCGATGGCCGGCCTGATCGACAAAGGTGCCGAGCTGGCGCGCCTGGACAAGGAAATCCTGCGCCTGCAGGGCGAAGTGCAGCGCGTGGGCGGCAAGCTGTCCAATGCAGCCTTCGTGGACAAGGCCCCGGCCGAAGTCATCGACAAGGAACGCGCCAAGCTGGCCGAGGCCGAACAGGCGTTGGGCAAGCTGGCGGAGCAACGTGCGCGGATTTCCAGCCTGTAAGAGGCAACCCGCGTAAAAAAAGAGACCTTCGGGTCTCTTTTTTTTGGCCCTGGAAAACACCCCGCTTCCCACATTTGCCCGGGGCGGGCTCAGGATGTGTGACAATGGCCGCCACTTTGAGCCAACACCAGAATCATCATGACCGCCCCCAGCACACCCAAACCGCCCCGCAAGAAGCCGAAAACCGCCGCCACAGCCAAGCCCGTGGTGCCACGCAAAGAGGCCACTCTGCATCCGCGCAACCGCCACCAGGGCCGTTACGACTTCCCGGCGCTGATCAAGACCACGCCGGAACTGGCCCAGTACGTGATCCTCAACCCCTACGGCAAGGAAAGCATCGACTTCGCCAGCCCGGACGCGGTGCGGGTGTTCAACCGGGCGCTGCTCAAGGCGTTCTATGGCGTGCAGCACTGGGATATCCCGGCTGACTACCTGTGCCCACCGGTGCCAGGGCGTGCCGACTACGTGCACTTCCTCGCCGACCTGCTGGCCAGTGTCAACGACGGCAAGATCCCCCGTGGCTCGATCGTCAAGGTGCTGGACATCGGCATGGGCGCCAACTGCGTCTACCCGCTGATCGGCTACATGGATTACCGCTGGAATTTCCTCGGCTCCGAGATTGACCCTACCGCCGTGGCGGCCGCCAAGGCCATCGTGCAGTCCAACGACCTGAGCAAGGTCATCCAACTGCGCCTGCAAACCAACCCGAAACATATTCTGCTGGGGCTGCTGGAGCCGGGTGAGCGTTTTGACCTGACCATGTGCAACCCGCCGTTCCATGCCTCCATGGACGAAGCGACCAAAGGCAGCGAGCGGAAGTGGCGCGCCCTGGGCAAGGCCGACCCCAAGCGCAAGTTGCCGGTACTGAACTTCGGCGGCCAGTCGGCAGAGCTATGGTGTGAGGGCGGCGAAGCGCGGTTTGTCACGCAATTGATCGCCGAAAGCGCGCATTTCGCCCATAAAGTGCTGTGGTTCAGCACCCTGGTGTCAAAAGCCTCGAACCTGCCTGCCATCGAGACCGCGCTGAAAAAAGCCGGTGCCCTGGAAAGCCAGGTAGTGGAGATGTCCCAGGGCCAGAAACAGAGCCGTTTTGTGGCCTGGACCTTCCAGACCAAGAACGAGCAGCAGATCTGGCGCCAGCGCTGGGTGCGCTAGAGGTAAATCGCAGGCAACAAAAAACCGTGCCCGGATCGCTCCGGTGCACGGTTTTTTTTTGCTGCGTCTTACTTGTTGATCGAGTCGGTCAGGCCTTTGGCCACAACCAGCTTGATCACTTTCTTCGCAGCGATTTCGATGGCAGCGCCAGTCGAAGGGTTACGGCCGGTACGGGCTGGACGCTCGGTCACTTTCAGCTTGCCAACACCTGGCAGAGTGATTTCGCCGCCGTTGTCCAGCTGGTCACCAACGATCTGAGCCAGTTGCTCCAGTACGGCACGTACTTGAACCTTGGTGGTATCAGTGGATTCGGCGATATCAGCGATCAGTTGGTCTTTAGTCAAAGCCATTGTGGTGTTCCTTCCCTATCAAATTCATTTGGATTGCAGAGTGCAGTGTCAGCCATCGAGCCCGACCGTCATGGCCTGGCACCCCTGGCCATAACCGCGAGAGATCGGGGTTATAGATGCCTGAAACGGGGTTTGGTTCGACCTGACAAATGCTGAATGCACGCTTAACGCCGATACATCGCGTAAGACCGGGCAAAACTAGCACAGAGACGGGGAAATATCCGCTTCTACCTACCCATTTGGTCAGCTTTATCGCTCTAAACCGTGAAAAAAAGGCATCTGACCCGTCAGAGGCCTCCCGAAACCGCTTCAAACGACGCCGCGACCAACGGGTGCGGTACACTGGCGACTTTTTCCGGGAGGCCAACCGCTCCCGCTCAACCAGCCGAGAAGCCCATGCCGATCCGTCATTGCATCGTCCACCTGATCGACAAAAAACCCGACGGCACGCCCGCAGTTCTCCACGCCCGTGACTCCGAATTGGCCGAGTCCGCCGCCATCGAGAACATGCTCGCCGACCTCAACGAGAGCTATAACGCCAAACAAGGCAAGGCCTGGGGTTTCTTCCATGCCGAGTCCGGCGCGCACCCGTTCAGTGGCTGGTTGAAGGAATACTTCGAAGGCGGCAAGGATTTCACCGCCTTCAGCCGGATTGCCGTGGAGCATCTGCAAAAACTGATGGAGGAGTCCAACCTCTCCGTCGGCGGCCACGTGTTGTTTGCCCACTATCAACAGGGCATGACCGACTACCTGGCTATCGCCCTGCTGCACCACAGCGAAGGCGTGGCCGTGACCGACGAGCTGGACGTGACGCCCTCGCGCCACCTGGACCTGGGCCAGTTGCACCTGGCGGCACGCATCAACGTGTCCGAATGGCAGAACAACAAGCAGTCCAAACAGTACATCTCGTTTATCAAGGGCAAGAACGGCAAGAAGGTCTCGGAGTACTTCCGCGACTTTATCGGCTGCCAGGAAGGCGTCGACGGTCCGGGCGAGACTCGCACCCTGCTCAAGGCCTTCAGTGACTTCGTCGAAAGCGAAGACCTGCCGGACGAGTCCGCCCGCGAGAAAACCAAGACCCTGGTGGATTACGCCAGCAGCCAGGCCAAGCTCGGCGAGCCGATGGGCCTGGAAGAACTGTCGGGCCTGATTGATGAAGATCGGCCAAAGGCCTTCTACGACCATATCCGCAACAAGGATTACGGCCTGTCGCCGGAAATCCCGGCGGATAAACGCACCCTCAACCAGTTCCGCCGCTTCACCGGGCGCGCCGAGGGCCTGTCGATCAGCTTTGAAGCGCACCTGCTGGGCGACAAGATCGAGTATGACGAAGCCGCCGGCACCCTGATCATCAAGGGCTTGCCGACCCAACTGACCGACCAGCTCAAGCGCCGTAACTGATGCTCGGCGGGGTACTGAAGAAAGTCCTGCTGGTGTTGCTGGTAGTGGTGGCGATCCAGAACTGGGGCAAGATCGAGCGACTGTTCAATCCGTCGCAGGTCGTCCCGGAGCAGGTACGCGCCACTGCCCGGGTCACGCTGTACAGCACCGAGTGGTGCGGGTACTGCAAGCAGACCCAGCGGTTCCTCGATCAGAAGGGTATCCCCTACAAGACCGTGGACATCGAGAAGGACGCCCAGGGACGCAAGGCTTATGAGGCCCTGGGAGGCGGCGGGATTCCATTTGTGGACGTGAATGGCACGCAGATCCGCGACTACAACCCGGATGCCATCCTGTCCGCCCTGAACCTGTAGGCGCGAGCAAGCCCTAATGCCGACCCGTTAAGCGAACGCAATGCTCAACGCAGCGAAGACCAAATGTGGGATCTACGCCTGACTGAACGGCATTCGAGCAAACCCGCGCCTACAGCGGTTTGATTAACGGATTAAGAAGCCCAGGCGCGGAAAGTGCACATGCACGGTGCCGCCACGCTCATCCTCGCGGCGCAGGATCAACTCTTCGCGACCGGCAAACACCAACTCCCCCGCCACCGGGTCGACGCCGTAGTCGGTCGCGGCGATGGTCACTTGCTGGCCGACCTTGAACCCGTTGGGATCTTCAAACACTTCATCCGGCAACGCCGCAGGCGCGCTATCGCGGGCGATTTCCAGGGCCTGCCCGGCATTCATCTCGCTGGCGGTGCCATGCCCGAAGCCCAGCACCCGAGCAAGCCAGGCGCTGGCAGCCGGATAGTTATCCACAAGCGGCGAGGTCACTGATGAGCCTTTGAGGAACCACAACGGATGGGCCATGGCGAAGTCGGCAATCGACGGTTCGCCAAACAGGAATTCCCCTGACTGACGCTGCAACTGTTGCTCAAGCCGCGCAATGATTGCCGGCCACTGGTGCCGCGCCACCTCCAGCGGCATGCGGGCGGCGCTACCGTCGCCGAACATCTTGCTACGGTCGGCGACCAGCACCTGCAGCAACTGCGGTGGCACCTTGGCAAATTTCACGGCCAGGGATTCGGGTTGGAACACCAGGGCCACGGCATGGGAAAACACCACTGAATCGGCCCAGGCGGCAAAACTTTGGCTGAGCAGTTCCTGGCCTTCGGGAAACAGCGGCGGCGTGGCCTTTTCCTGTTCCAGGCGGCGGGCGATCAGCGCGGTGTCGCAATAAATATCCGCGCCCACCTGCAGCACCGGGGTTTTGCGGTAACCGCCGGTCAGGGCCGTCAGGTCCGGCTTGGGCATCACCGGGGGAATGATCACCGAATGCCAGGACAGCCCTTTGAAGCCCAGGAGCAGGCGGGCTTTTTCCGCGAAAGGGGATTGGGGGTAGTGGTGCAGGATCAACTCAGACATGCCGGACTCCGCCAGATGAAGGAGCGGCCAGATTATCGCGCAAAACCCCGGCGGCCTAGCCATTGGCCTGATGGGAACTGATCAGTCAGATTGATAAGCCCGGGCCAGACACTCCTTGGCGCTTTTCTTGAGCTTCTTTATCAGGCGTTCCTGGCGCAGGGCTTCGCCCTTGCTCGCGCAAGCCTCGGTATACACCAGCGCCACCGCCGGGCTGGACAGAAAAAACCGCGCGCCCTTGCCGCTCTGGTGCATCGCAAAGCGGCGCAGCGGATCGTTGCTGATCCCGCAATAGAGCGCGCCATTGGCCGCCCGGACCAGGTAGACAAACCAGGGTTTGGGCGCGACAGGTTCAGGTGGGCTGTTCACAAAAGGTTCTGGCAAACGAAAAGAGCGCCAATCTTATCAACGACTGGCCTGGAACGCCTTCAACCCTTTCAACGCCTGGCCGCGCACCGCGTTGCGCACCAGCGGCGTCCAGCCCAGCAGCAGGCCCTTGGTGCCAAGGGCCTGACGCGACCAGCGCCACAGGTCGAAATGGTCGTGGTGCTCGCAGATCTTGCCGTCGCGAAACACAAAGCGCGCCTGGATATCGTTGACCACCGTGCGGCCGGTCTGGCTGAACAGGTAGGTCGCCACCCAATGAGCACTGCCTTTGTTGTCGTCACTGTGTACCTGGTCGAAGGTCAGGGAAAAGTCCTTGGCCCGGGTGGTGAGCATGCGCCACATGTCGCCGGCATCGCGCCCGCGCAATTCGCCGAACGCCGGGTCGCTGAACAGCACATCCTCGGTGTAGCAGGCACTCATGGCCTCGGCATCCAGGCGCTGGAAGGCGCCATAGAACTCGTTGATCAGGGCGTTATGGGCGTCGCTCATGGGCAGCATCCGGCGAAGGGTTGAAAGTCACTTACGATAGTGTGCATGGGCCTGCAACACCATCGGCATTGATCTGCGGAATACCTAGGGCACCATCCCGCAGCTGCGAGCATAGGCGAACAGATCCACGTCGGTGGAAATACACAGGCGGTTCATGGCCGTGCTTTTCTGTTTGCTGATGGTGGAAATGCTGCGATTGACCCGCGCGGCGATCTGACTGACCGTCATGCCACTGGCGAGCATGCGCACCACTTCGCGCTCCTTGCCGGACAACTGCGGCTGTTGCGACTGGTCGCCCGTACCCGCCTCCACCAACTGCACCCGCAGGCATTCGCTGACAAAGGTCTGGCCGGCGTGCACCGTCTTGATAGCCAGGGGCAACTCCTTGGCCGAGGCACTTTTGGCGACGATCGCCTGTGCGCCGTGGGCAAAGGAGGCGCGCAAGGTGGCGACGTTGGCAAACATGGTCACCAAAATCACCGGCAACCTCGGGTACTGGCGGTGCAACAGGCTCAGCAGGCCATAGCCGTCAGCCTGCTGGCCGCCCGGCATAGCGAAGTCGGTCACCAGTACGTCGCAGGGCGTGGTTTCCAGCAACCGCAGCAGTTCATCGGGGCCATCGGCCTCCCCCACGACTTTGCACCGGCCGTTCGCCTCGATTACCACTCTCTGCCCGATACGCACAATGGGATGATCGTCAGCAATAATTACGCGAAGCATAAATACCCACGGATGATGGCAACTTGAATCCGCGCAAAATACCTGCGCCGGTCCCCTTCAACAACTGCCTGAGCTCCCGGTTTTTTCATCACGATCAATGTTTGGTAGCCAGCCCGGCAACACCTACAAAATAAAAAGAAAACGCCTACACCAAAAACTTTCAACACAGACTTCCATTTACCTACAAATCGACAAAGGCATCACAGCGAGCCCAAGTAAGTGAGGTAGGTATGCAAGTCAGCCTGGAACGCTTCCAGCTGCGACGCGCTCAATGCTATGCCCTGGGCATGGACGCGCTCGATCAGGCGCATGCCTCGCAACTCCAGGTCCGCCACCCCGAGGAAGGCCAGGCTCCCCACCAGGCGATGCAAGCGCTCGGCGGTCAACGGCGCATTCAGAGTCCGGCACGCATGAGCCAGGCCGACACTGTCCTCCCGGGCTTCGCAAAGCAGGCTGGCGAGCATCTGGTCCACTACAAGAGCATCGCCAAAGGTTTCAATCAGGCCGGCACGGGTCGGCCAGAGTGCCGAAACGGGCACCGGCGCCTGCACATCGGCCGGGCCTGGCAGCCACAATGCCAATACGCTATGCAATTGCCCCAGGGACAACGGCTTGAGCAACCAGGCATCCATGCCTGCATCGCGGCAACGCTGGGGGTCGTCATGTACCAGGTTACCGGTCAAGGCAATGATCGGTACCCGCCTCTGGGCGTTAGCGTGTTCACGCAGACGGATTGCACGGCTCATGGTGTAGCCGTCCATATGCGGCATCTGGCAATCACTGATCACCAGGTCGAATCGCCGTTCGGTAAGGGCTGCCAGCCCGTGCTGCCCGTCGCCGACCAATTGATGGCCCAGCCCGAGCTGTTTGAGGAACCACCCCATTAAGATGCGGTAGGCGGAGTGGTCTTCCACCACCAGTACCTTGAGGTGCTGCCAGTGCACAGGCGGTGTAGGCGAAGGTGTCGGTTCACGGGAAAGCACTGCGTTGGAAAATACGCCAGTCTCCATGGTCACCTCATGATTGCGATGGGTCCTGCAACGCCCAGCGCTCGTAGTAGGCCGGCAACGCTGACGCAACAGCCAGGGGACGTGCGAACACTTCACACGACTGCTATCGCACTACAAAAGTAGCCTTATGAAGGCGGTCATGACGATGCAAAAACTACGAAAAAACCAACTTTCCTACAAAACAAATTAACTTATTCCGACACGCTCCAAACTGATTTCCCTCTCCCGCCGATTGTCGTAATAGTTGTATTTCCCCTGCCCAGTCTCCCCGCTAAATTGCGCCTACCCCGAGAAGAGGGAGCTCAGGCGCCGCCCCGCAGCAGCCCTGAAACCCATAAGCCAAGCCGCCTTGTAAGCCACCCTTCACAAAGGGCAGGTATTGCCGTGTGCGCCTTATCAGCCGAACCTGCACTGGAACAACCTGAACATGAACAAGTCGTTAAACCTGGTGGGCACCGCCCTGTTGCTCGCCAGTGCCTCATCGGCCTTTGCCGCCAGCACCGTGGACCTTACGGTCAAAGGGCTTATCACCCCAAGCGCCTGCACCCTCACCGTGCCGGGCGCTATCGACTTCGGGAAAATCTCGGCCAAAGACCTGAACCCGGACACACAAACACGAATTGAAGACAAGACCCTGCAACTGACTGTGAATTGCGAGGCCATGACGCTGTTTGCGATCAACCCTGTCGATAATCGGGCAGGTACATCGCACGGCACCAATGCCTCAGGCTATGGCCTGGGGCTGATCAATGGCACGGAAAAACTCGGGATGTATGTAGTGATCGTGCGTAACCCCGTCGCCGACATCCCATCGCAAATGCTGCAATTTCGCGATGGCACATGGCGCATGCAGTGGGACGACGACTATGTCGCGCCCAACCGGTTGATTGCATTCGGCAGCTTTGTCCCGGATGTCGGCTACTTGCCGCACCCCCTCGAAACCGCATCCGTGGAGATCGTGCTCAATACCTGGATTGCCCCGGCAAACACGCTGACCCTGACCGATGAGGTGGCGCTGGACGGTTCGGCAACCCTGGAAGTGAAGTACCTCTAAACCGGTCGACGCTGCTTGGACCACTCCAGATAAAGGGCCCTATGTCTATGAACGCTTTTGCCTCCAGACTCCTACTGACATTGCTGTTCACACCGGCGGCATTCGCCGCCAGCACCACCGACCTCGCCGTCAAAGGCACCATTACGCCCAGCGCCTGCGCACCGTTGATCTCAGGCGACGGCACCATCGACTTCGGGAAAATGTCGGCCAAGGACCTCAACGCCGACCAGCACACCAAACTGCCCAATCAATCCATGCTACTGAGCGTGCGCTGTGAAGCACCGACGCTTTTCACCCTGAACACTGTCGACAACCGTGCCGGCTCCTCGGCCAACCACGACAACTGGCATGGCCTGGGCATGACGCCCGGGGGCGAGAAACTGGGAGGGTCCGCCTTTCATCTCTACACCCCGATAGCTGACGGTGCCCCGGTACGGACCATTACCTCGCGAGACGGCGGCGTGACGTGGGAACTGACCAATATGCTCAACCACACCCTGGTGACGGCAGTTGCGAGGGGCAATGACCTGGTACCTATCGCCGTCCGCGCCTTGGACGCGGAGATCCGCCTGTACACCCACATTGCGCCTGCCGATGGCCTGACCCTGACCGACGAAGTCCCCGTCGATGGGCACGCCACGGTCCAGGTCAACTATCTGTAACGCCACACACAGCCCCAATCGAAAGGAACTCGCTCCCATGAAACCCGTGTTCACCGCCATCGCCACCAGCCTGCTGCTGCTTGGCTCTGCCACCAGTTACGCGGCCTCCACCGTCGACCTGACCGTCAAGGGTCTGATCGTCCCCAGCGCCTGTACGCCTAACATGGACCATGGCGGAATCGTCGACCATGGCAAGATTTCCGCGAAAGACTTGCGTGCGGACAGCCCCACACAAATCGGCACCCACGTCCTGATCCTGGGGGTCACGTGCGATGCCCCGATTCAATTTGCCCTGCACGCCATCGACAACCGCGCCGGCTCGTCCCCCACTGCGGCCCAGTTCGGCCTGGGCTTGATCAACGGCACGCAAAAACTGGGCTGGTTCGGGTTGACGCTACGCAACGCGGTCGCCGACGGAATACCGATGCAGCCGATTGCATCCGCAGACGGCGGCAATACCTGGTACAGCGAAAAGTTCTGGAATCCAGGTTTGTACATGGCCGCAGCCACCATGGATGACGCCACCCAGCCGGCCTCCATCCAGGAGCTGGTGGCGGAACTGGTGGTGGAAACCAGCATTGCCCGTACCGACGGCCTGGACCTGAGCAACGAGGTCACCCTCGATGGTTCCGCCACCCTTGAAGTCAAGTACCTGTAACCCTTGGACGCCCATGCCTGGCTGAGACTTGCGGGCATGGGTATTTCTTTCGTATCGGCCGTGTCTACTTCGGCCAGTGGCGCCCACCGATGAACACCTACCCTCGCCTTCTGGCGATCTGGCTTTTGCTGACGAATGGCGCAGCGGCCTTCGCCGCGTCTTCTGTCGATATCACGGTAACGGGGCGGCTGACGCCGGATGCCTGCCACGTGACGCTGTCAGAGGACGGCACGGTTAATCATGGGAAAATTCCCGCACACACCCTCAACGCCAACGAGTTCACCGTACTACCGGGCCAGTTGCTGGAACTGAAGGTGCAATGCACCAGGCCGATGTTGTTCGCCCTGGTGGGGCTCGATAACCGCGCGCAATCCTCACTGGCCCCTGGGTTCTTCTATGGCTTGGGCCGAAACATCCACGTCCCGGCCGAGCGCCTGGGGTCCATCGCCCTGTCCTATCGCAACCCCCAGGGCGACTCACAGCCCATGCAGGTCCTGGCCTCCACCGACAGTGGCGAAACCTGGCGCCCGGAACCCAATGCGTACCCCAAATCCTATGTCGGCTTTGCCCTGCCCGGAGATCGCCAGCCGGACTTCATCGGCCAGTTGACGACTCAATTGCGCATCGACACGTCGATCAACTTCACCCAGTACCTGACCCTGAATCAGGAGGTGCCGCTCGATGGCTCCATCGTGCTGGACCTGCGTTACCTCTGACCTCTTCACGCTGCCCCAATGGAAGACCCCGGCATGACCACAACCTTACTCAAAACAGCAACCTGCTGGCTTGCCCTGTCGCTGCTGCTTGGCGCACAGGCCCAGGCCGACGGCATGGTGCCGGACACCTCCGTGGTGATTATTTACGAAGCCGAGGGTGAGGCCGCCGTTTCAGTGACCAACACCGACGGCCAGCTCGCCTTGTTGCACGTCACCCTGGAAGACATTCCCGAAGACACCGAACCCCTGCTGGTAGTCACGCCGCCACTGTCGCGGGTGGAGCCGGACAAATCGCAATTGGTCCGTTTCATCCTGCAAAGCCAACAACCGCTGCGTACCCAGCGGCTCAAACGGGCGATCTTCGAAGGTATGCCCCAGGGCCGTTCCGCGGCCAAAGCCGGGCACGCACAGGTCGGCGTGACGGTGCGCCAGAACCTGCCGGTGATCATCCACCCCAAGGGTCTGGCCCTCAATCGCACGCCCTGGACCAGCCTGACCTGGTCGCAACAGGGCAGTACCTTGCACGTGCGCAACGACAGCCCGTATGTGGTGCGCCTGGCCCAGGACCTGCGCCTGCTGCCCGGTGACGGCAAAGCCATGCTGCCTCGCACCTACGTGTTGCCCGGGGAGACCCTGAGTGTGCAGGCCAGCGGCGGCCCCGCCACTAAAGTGCGACTGCAACCGGCCACCGTCTACGGCTTTGCGGCTGCCGCCTACGAAGCCCCGATCATCTGACGAGCAACAAGAGGTTCCCGACCCGCCACAGACGCCCTTCAATCGAGTGCCTTTCGTGAAAACAATATTGAGCTCCCGTGACGGCGAAGCAGTGCCCGACACTCCCGCTCGCCTTGCCTTCCCCGCGATGCTGCTGGCCTGTGCCTTATTGCCGGGCAAAGCCTGGGCCGAAGCACGGCCCGGCTTCGACGCCACCACCCTGCACCAGCGCGGCATTGACCCAGAGTTGGCCAACCTGCTGCTGGACGCCCCGCGCTTTGCCGCCGGCAGGCAGGCGGTGAGCCTGCGGGTCAACGGCCAGCCTCGTGGGCGCCTGGAGGTGGGTTTTGATCAACAGGGCGTACTGTGTTTTGACCGATCCTTGCTGGACGCCGCCAACCTGACGATCCCCGGCGACGAAGGGCCCTGCCATGATTTTCTCGCGCAGTACCCACAAAGCCTGGTGGAGCCGGACCCCGCCAGCCTCAGCGTGTCCCTGGTGGTGCCGACCGATGCATTGCGCCCGGTGCAACAAGACGTCTCGGGCTATGAAACCGGCGGCGTCGCCGGCTTGCTCAATTACGATCTCACAGGGTTCTATAACCGCTTCGGCGACGGCAACAGCCGGTTTGGCTCGGCCAATACCGAGGTGGGTTTCAACGCCGGCGACTGGATCGTGCGCAGCCGCCAAGTACAGACCTGGCAGGATGGGCTGTCGCGCAGCACCCATCTGGAGGCCTATGCCCAGCGCACTTTTGCCAGCCATCAAGCCGTGCTGCAAGCCGGGCAGATCAGCCTCTACAACCCGGTGTTATCCGGTGCGCAGATCACCGGGGTCCAGGTCCTGACCGAACAGGCTCTACTGGCACAGGGGCAAAGCGCGACCATCGACGGTATTGCCAACAGCCCGGCGCAAGTCGAGGTGCGGCAGAACGGCGCGTTGATTCACTCCACGGTGGTGCCCGCCGGCCCGTTCTCCCTGACGGACGTACGGCGCCTGAACTCGCGTTCGGACGTCGAAGTCACGGTCAAGGAAAGCAGCGGCGGCGAGCGACGCTTCACCG
Organism: Pseudomonas sp. FP818; assembly: GCF_030687335.1. Taxonomy (NCBI): domain Bacteria; kingdom Pseudomonadati; phylum Pseudomonadota; class Gammaproteobacteria; order Pseudomonadales; family Pseudomonadaceae; genus Pseudomonas; species Pseudomonas sp. FP818. Next base: position 4,752,742 of record NZ_CP117427.1, read on the forward strand.
TCCCCGCCGCCATGCTCGGCCTCGGGTTGCCAGCACCGGGGTACTCGGTGGCGGTGGGCCGTGTGCGCAATATCGGCGATGCCCAGGGCGACGATCCGTGGGTCGCCAGCGCGGGCTGGACCGGTGCCGTGCACTCGCAACTGTCCCTGGGCAGCGGCGTGCTGGTGTCCAGTGAATACCGGGCTGCGGGGCTGAGCCTGGGTTGGCTGCCGTGGCTGGACAGTCAGATCCAGCTGTCCACACAGCTCGCCGATACCCAGGCGCGGGACAAGGTCCGTGGCCTGCAAACCGACCTGTCCTGGGCCCAGCGCCTGAATGATCAATGGTCGTTCAGCGTGGCCAATTCCTGGAGGACACCGGGCTATCGGGAACTGGAAGAAGCCACCTACGCGCCCGACACCACCCAGCAACCGCGCTCCCGTTATCGCGATCAACAAAGCGCCACGCTGGGCTGGTCCCACCCGTGGCTGGGGGCTTTCAGTGCCGGGGTTTCGCGCTCGAGCAGCGCTGACGGCGAGAGCAGCAGTCGCGGCCTGGCGTCCTGGGGCACCAGCGTCGGCGGGGTGTCATTGTCGGCCAGTGCCGAGTGGCAGATGGGCGGGCGCCAGCAGCAGGACAACGCGGTGTACCTGAACGTCAGCCTGCCCCTGGGCGAGAGCCGCCGCGTGCGGGCCTGGGTCCGCAACTCGGGCAGCGAACATCGCACGGGGCTGGGGCTGAACGAACAGATCGACGATCAATTGAGTTACCGCGTCAGCGCCGAACACGACACCCGCGACCAGCAGGTCGAAACCACCCTCGGCCTCTCGGCCCTGCCCCGCTACAGCCAACTCGATTTCAGCTACAGCCGCGCCGATGCCGAGCGTTCGAGCTATCAGGGCAGCGCCCGGGGGGGCGTGGTGCTGCATGGTGGCGGTGTCACGTTGTCGCCGTATGCGGTGCGCGACACCTTTGCCGTGGTGGCGCTGGGCGACATGGGCGGTATCAAGCTGAGCACGCCCAGCGGCCCGGTGTGGACCGACTGGCAAGGCCAGGCCGTGGTGCCCCAGGTGAGCGCCTATGGCCGCAGCCCGGTGGAAGTGCAGACCCGCTCGCTGCCGCGCAACGCCGATATCAACAACGGCCTGACCATGATCTCGGCCGGGCGCGGCGCCGTGCAACGGGTCGAATTCGGCGTGACCTTGACCCGTCGAGTGTTGCTCACCGCGCGCACCGCGCAGGGGGCGTTGCTGCCCCGTGGCGCCTCTGTCAGTACCGCCAGCGGCGAGTTCGTGACCCTGGTGCAGGACGGTGGCCAGGTGTTCCTGCCCAACGTGCTGGAGCAGTCCGAATTGTGGGTCAGCGCACCAGAGATGGAGCGCTGCCGGCTGCAGTTTGAACTGTCGGCCAAGGGCGATCCCCAGGTGTACTTCGAAACCGCGCCAGCGAGCTGCAACGCCTTATGAGGACGATCACCATGCGCCTTTTCCGCGCTCCAAAGCGACTGATGGCGGTCGTGCTTACCGTCGGCCTTGCCGGCAATGCCCTGGCCGATGACGAGTGCCAGTTGACCCTCAGTGAATCCCTGCTGGATTTGGGCCTGATGAGCCGCCTTGCACAAAACGACAGCGCCCCCCAGCGCCTGCTCGGCGAACGCCGCCTGAGCCTGAACCTGAGCTGTCCGCAACCGGCGGATATGAGTGTGTTCTATCGGGCCCTGGCGGCGAATGCGCAATACCTGCAATTTACCGAACATGGACACTACGCCCTGCAAGTCAGCGATGGCGTGCTGGATGGCCAGGCAGTGGAGCTGGGGTTACTACCGGGCGCCGGCCAGCCTCCCGCCACCGTCGCCACAGCGTTGAACTGGCGTCCAGGCCATGGGGTGGTGCCGATGGTCCGCGGCACTCCGGTGCAAGGCCAGCACTTTTCCCTGCAAGTAAGCCTCAGTGCCTGGGCCGACGTGGCCGCGACCCACGTGCGCGATGCGACCACCTGGGAAGTGTCGGGCACCTTCGACGCCCCCCAAAGCGGACGCTACCGGGAACTGACCCTGCGCGCCCACTTCGCCCCCGTCGCTTGCACACCGCAGTTATCCAACGGCGGCCTGGTGGATTACGGCACCTTGCTGGCCAAGGACCTGAGCGCCACTGCAGAAACCCCGCTGCCCACCCGTACGTTGCAGTTTTCCGTGAATTGCGATGCCCCCGCACGCTTCGCCCTGGTGATGCACGACAACCGATTCGGCTCGGCCACCGGCGGCACCGATGAGACCGCCTACGGCCTGGGCGTGGATGCCAGTCACAACAAAATCGGTCGCTACTATCTGAACATCGACCCGGCGGACTTCAGCGCCGATAACCTGGGCACCCTCTATCGCACCGACTCCACCAGCAACGGCCAGGCCTGGAGCAGCGCCACCGCCCGGCAGATCCCGATCGCCGCCAATAGCCTGATGGGGTTTACCGACAGCATCGGCAGCACCCTGGGGCCGATTGCCGCTCAACACCTGGTCGGCACGGTGCGCATCAAGCCCTACCTGGCCCCCACCCAATCCATGGACCTGCGCAACGTGGTGCGTATCAACGGCTCCGGCACCCTGGAAATCATCTACCTCTGACCTCTGGAACCTTCTTTATGCACAAGCACTGCCTGGCTTTGCCCGCCCTGCTGTTACTGGTCTCGGCGCAACCTGCGCTGGCCGCCTCGACCGTGGACCTGAGCGTCAAAGGCCAGGTCACGCCGACAGCCTGTACCCCGCTGCTGTCCAGCGGCGGGATGATCGACTACGGCAAGATTTCCCAGCATGACCTGAACCTCGACAAGGGCACACGCCTGCCGATCAAGCAGCTGCAAGTCAGAATCGGCTGCAATGCCCCAGCGCGCTTTGCCCTGCGCATGCGCGACAATCGCAACGGTTCGGCCACGGTCAACAGCGAGATCTATTACGGGCTGGGGTTCGACAACAGTGGTAATCGCATCGGGCTGTATTCCATGACGTTTGATCCCAGAAAAACGCTGGTCGACAGTACTTCGCTGATCTACGGCACCGAGTCCACCACCGGCGGCCTGGCCTGGCGTACCGCCAACCTCAACACCATCGAGATTGGCGCCAACAGTTACCTGGGGTTCACCGAAACCAAAGACAGTGTCGCCGGACCGTCGGCGATTCAGGTTCTGATCAGCACGGTCAAAGTCGAAGCGGTGATCAATGCCCGACAGAACCTGGACCTGAGCACCGACACCCCGCTGGATGGCTCGGCAACCCTGGAAGTGCTGTATCTCTAGAGTTTCTCGCTGGTGACCTGCACATACTGCGCACGTCCTGCGCCCAGCCCGGCGACGATTGCACCCAGGCCGATTACCGCGAAAATCCAGCCAATGGCCGTCCAGCCGCCGGTCCAGTCATGCACCAGGCCGACCGCGAACGGGCCAAGGGACGCCAGGGTGTAGCCGATGCCCTGGGCCATGCTCGACAGGTTGGCGGCCACATGGGAATCGCGCGAGCGCAGCACGATCAAGGTCAGCGCCAGGCTGAACGTGCCGCCCTGGCCCAGGCCCAACAGAATCGCCCAGCCCCACAGACCGTCCAACGGTGCATACAGGCACCCGAACAGGCCGCCGAGGGTCAGCAGCATCACCACCACAATGGCCAGGCGTTGATCCTTGCCACGGGTGGCCAGCCAGGGTGCGGCCAGGGAGCTGGCCAGTTGCACGATGATCGAGCCGGACAGGGCCAACCCGGCTTCAGTGGCACTCAGGCCACGGCCGATGAGGATCGACGGCAGCCAGCCGAACACGATATAGGCCAGGGACGATTGCAGGCCCATATACAACGTCACCTGCCAGGCCAGCGGGTCGCGCAGCAAGCCCTTGACCCGATACGCCACCTGGTGGGCGCCGTGTTTCTGCCCGACTTGCGGCAACCAGAACAGCGCCGCCAGCAGTGCCGGCATCATCCAGAAGCCCAGGCCGATGTTCCAGCTGTCTGCGAAGTAATGACTCAACGGCACCGTGGCCCCTGCTGCCAACGCCGCGCCCAGGCACAGGGCCATGGTGTAGACCCCCGTCATGGCCCCGGCCTGCCTGGCGAAGTCACGCTTGACGATACCCGGCAACAACACCCCGATAATGCCGATACTGGCCCCGGCCAACAGACTGCCGGCGAACAGCCCGACCTCACCGAACGAGCTGCGCAGAATGATCCCGGCGGCCAGGGTCAATAAAATCCCCAGCACTACCCGCTCGGCGCCAAACCGTCGGGCGAGGATCGGCGCCATGGGCGCAAACAGGCCCAGGCACAGCACCGGCAAGGTGGTCAGCAGGCCGGCCTGGGCCGCCGACAACCCCAGGCTGGCGGACACTTCACTGAGCAGCGGTGCCATGCTCGACAACGCCGGGCGCAGGTTCAACGCCACCAGGATCAGGCCCAGTAACAACAGCCACGGACGATGCACCTGCGGCGGACTGTGCTGGACCACCTCGTCGTCGGCCTCGGCGTCGATCAGCAATTCTTCAAGGGCATTTTCTGGGCGGGGCATGGCGTTCTCGGGTTCAAGGTTCATTGATCAACTGCCGGGACAGGGCTTTGGCGCGCTCCGGGGCCTGCTGCTCCACGGCATTGAGCAGTTCGACATGCAGGTCGAACACTGCCTGGCGACGCGGCTTGATATTCAGGGTCTGGCGCAACTGGGCGCCGACGATGCTGGAAAAGTACTGGTACAGCTCGCTCAAGGCCGGGTTGTGGGCCGCGTCCACCAAGCGCTTGTGGAACACCAGGTCGCACTGGATGTAATGCTCCAGGTCGCCGTGGTAGTGCTCGCCACTGGCCTGCAGCGCTTGGTGCAGGCGTTGCAGATCCTCAGGGGTGCGGCGCAAGGCCGCCAGGCCGACGGCCTCGACCTCAAGAATCTGCCGCGTCTCCTGCGCCTGCTCCAGGGTGCACTGGGACATGGCATTCATCACCCCCAACGGATCGGTCATGGAACGCAGGTAGCTACCGTCTCCCTGGCGAACCTCGATCAGCCCGGAGAACGCCAGCACCCGCATGGCTTCGCGCACGGTATTGCGGCTGATGCCCAGCTCGGCCGACAGCTCCGGCTCGGTGGGCAGGCGCTCGCCAATCGCCCATTTGCCTTGGGTGATGCGCTGGCGCAGTTGGTCCAGGGCCTGGTCGACCAGGGAGCGTTTGATCAGAGGGGCGATGTCCGGCATGAGTTTTGTACTTTCGTCCAATCATAGGATGAATTTTCGTACAGCCTATTCGGAGTTGCCTATAGAAGCAACGCACCAGGGTTTTCAGGCGGGCAAAGGAAGCGAATTTTCAATCAGTAAAATTACCCTTCAAGGGTAACTATTGGCCTCAGGTGTCTTATGGAAAAGTACACACCTCATTACGATTCGGCGGTGATAAAGGCGGATGTCAGGCGGCTTGGAAGGAACGCAAAACCATCAGTGTCCAGGGCATGGGGCGTCGGGTCGACACTCTTTCAGGCTGGGGATGCAAAGCCTGTGGCGACGGCTTTTGGGACCCCGATACCGATAGTGCGGATCGCTATGCAGAAGCGGGTGATGAGTTGGTTCTCGCCGCGCGAAAAATGATCGGCGCCGAGATAAAACGCATCCGCCGAAAACGGCACCTTACACAAAAAGAAGCAGTGCAATTGCTGTCCGGGGGCGGCCACAACGCGTTCTCTCGGTACGAGCGCGGTGAGTTGATGGCACCCAAACCCTTGGTGCTGTTGATGCGGTTATTGGATCGTCACCCACATTTGCTGGCAGACGCAAAAGCTCTCGCCGAGGGTGCTGATTTGTTCGGTGCCTTCACCTCTACCGTGAACAGCGACACTGAAGTACTCAACGCTTCCTAGCCGCAAAAAAAACCCGGCGCCAGGCCGGGTTGGTCTCAAACATCCATCAATGCAAAATCTGACTCAAGAACAACTTGGTCCGCTCATTCTGCGGGTTGTCGAAGAAGTCATTGGGCGCCGCCTGTTCCACGATCTCGCCCTTATCCATAAAGATCACGCGGTTGGCCACGGTGCGCGCAAAGCCCATTTCGTGGGTCACGCACAACATGGTCATGCCGTCTTCGGCCAGGCCGATCATGGTGTCCAGCACCTCCTTGACCATCTCCGGGTCGAGGGCCGAGGTCGGCTCGTCGAACAGCATGATTTTCGGCTTCATGCACAGGGCACGGGCAATCGCCACGCGCTGTTGCTGGCCGCCCGACAATTGCCCCGGGAACTTGTGGGCCTGCTCCGGGATGCGCACGCGCTCCAGGTAGTGCATGGCGATTTCCTCGGCCTTGCGCTTGGGCATCTTGCGCACCCACATCGGCGCCAGCGTGCAGTTCTGCAGGATGGTCAGGTGCGGGAACAGGTTGAAGTGCTGGAACACCATGCCCACTTCCCGGCGCACGCTTTCGATCTGCTTGAGGTCATTGGTCAGTTCCACGCCATCGACCACGATGCGCCCCTGCTGGTGCTCTTCCAGGCGGTTGAGGCAGCGGATGGTGGTGGATTTGCCCGAACCGGACGGGCCGCACAGCACGATGCGCTCGCCCTGCTTGACGTTGAGGTTGATGTCTTTCAACACATGGAACTGGCCGTACCACTTGTTGACGCCCTGCATCTGGATAATGCCTTCAGGGCTCACCGGCTGTTTGATTGCTTCGCTCATCAAAAAACTCCTAACGCTTGTGGCCAGTGTCGAGCTTGTGTTCCAAATGAATGGAATAGCGCGACATACCAAAACAGAAAATCCAGAACACCAGGGCCGCGAACACATAGCCTTCAGTGGCCATGCCCAGCCATTTCGGGTCGGCGGCGGCTTGCTTGACGCTGTTGAGCAGGTCGAACAAGCCGATGATGATCACCAGGCTGGTGTCCTTGAACAGCGCAATAAACGTGTTGACGATGCCGGGGATCACCAGCTTCAGGGCTTGCGGCAGGATCACCAGGCCCATGCTGCGCCAGTAGCCCAGGCCCATCGCGGCGGCCGCTTCGTACTGCCCCTTGGGAATCGCCTGCAAGCCACCGCGCACCACTTCAGCCACATAGGCCGACTGGAACAGGATCACGCCGATCAGGGCCCGCAGCAGCTTGTCGATGCCCATGCCTTCAGGCAGGAACAGCGGCAGCATCACCGACGACATGAACAGCACGGTAATCAACGGCACGCCGCGCCAGAACTCGATGAAGGTCACGCACACCACACGAATCGCCGGCATGTTCGAGCGTCGCCCCAGCGCCAGCACAATCCCCAGGGGCAAGGCCCCGGCGATGCCGACGGTGGCGATGACCAGGGTCAGCATCAGGCCGCCCCATTGGCTGGTGGCGACGTTGGTCAGGCCGAAGATCCCGCCGTGCAGCAGGAAGAAGGCGATGATCGGGTACAGCACCAGAAAGCCCAGGCCGTAGACCGCCTTGCGCTGAAACCGCGAGATAAACAGCGGGGCCACGCCAATCACCGCCAGCCACACGGTGAAGTCCACGCGCCAGCGCAGGTCGCCGGGATAGTAGCCGTACATGAACTGCCCGAAGCGCTGTTGGATAAACACCCAGCAGGCGCCTTCCTTGGTGCAGTCGGCGCGGGTGGTGCCGACCCAGTTGGCGTCGAGGATCGCCCACTGCAGGATCGGCGGCACCACCAGGTACACCAGGTAGAACGCCAGCAAGGTCAGCAGGGTATTGAGCCAACTGGAAAACAGGTTGGCGCGCATCCATGCCATCGGGCCAAAGACTTTGTTCGGCGGCGGCATATCAGGTTTGAAAGTATGGGAAGTCATACGGGTGTCCTCACCGTTCGATCAGCGCAATGCGCTTGTTGTACCCGTTCATCAGCAGGGAAATGCTGATGCTGATTGCCAGGTACACGCTCATGGTGATGGCAATGACCTCGATGGCCTGGCCGGTCTGGTTGAGCACCGTGCCGGCAAACAGCGAAACCATTTCCGGGTAACCGATACCGGCGGCCAGGGACGAGTTTTTCGCCAGGTTCAGGTATTGGCTGGTCAGCGGCGGGATGATCACCCGCAGGGCTTGCGGGATGATGACCTTGCGCAGCGTGGGCCCGGGGCGCATGCCCAGGGAGCGCGCGGCTTCGGTCTGGCCGTGGCTGACCGACTTGATGCCCGAACGCACGATCTCGGCAATAAACGCTGCCGTGTAAACCGTGAGCGCCAGGGTCAGCGCCAGCAGCTCGGGGATCAGAACCCAGCCGCCGACGAAGTTGAAGCCCTTGAGTTCCGGCATTTGCCAATGCACGGGCGCACCAAACAGCAACGTGCACAACGCCGGGATCACCAGGAACAGCGCCAGGCCTGCCCAGAATTTGTGGAACGGTACGCCGGTGGCTTCAAAGCGTTTATTGGCCCAACGGCTCATCAACACAATGGCGATGATCGCCACCATCACGCTGACGACAAACGGCCAGAACCCATCGGCCGCGACGGCCGCCGGCATGTTCAGGCCACGGCTGCTGACAAAGAAGGTGTCGCCGAAGTTATGACTGTTGCGCGGCCCCGGCATGGTCAGGAACACCGCGAAATACCAGAACAGGATTTGCAGCAGCGGCGGAATATTGCGAAACACCTCCACATACACCGTCGCCAGTTTGCTGATGATCCAGTTCGGTGACAGCCGGGCCACGCCGATGATAAACCCGAGGATGGTGGCCAGGACCACACCGATCACGGTGACCAGCAAGGTGTTGAGCAGACCGATCACAAAGACCCGGGCATAGCTGTCCGATTCGGTGTAGTCGATCAAATGTTGAGCGATGCCGAAACCGGCGCTGCGCTCCAGGAAGTCGAAGCCGGAGGTAATGCCCCGGTGCTGAAGATTGGTTTGCGTGTTGTTGAACAGGTACCAGCCCAACGCGACCACCGCCACGATGGTGATGATCTGGAACAGCCACGCACGCACTTTTGGATCACTGAAGCTGAGCTTCTGTTTTGGTGCGCCGATTTGAGTTTGCATTAAGTGCCCCGCAAAAAATGGAACAGAACATCACCCGGCGGTTGGCCCACCGGGTGATAGAACCATCAGCGATCAGCGCACAGGAGGTGCGTATTGAATGCCACCGTTGTTCCACAGCGCGTTCAGGCCACGGTCGATTTCCAGCGGGGTGCTCTTGCCCAGGTTGCGCTCGAACACTTCACCGTAGTTACCGACCTGCTTGACGATCTGGACCACCCAATCCTTCTTCACTTTCAAGTCTTTGCCGTATTCGCCGTCAGCGCCCAGCAGACGAGCAACGTCTGGGTTCTTGGTGGCCTTGGCTTCAGCCTCGACGTTTTTCGAGGTGATACCGGCTTCTTCAGCGTTGAGCATGGCGTAGCCCACCCAGCGCACGATGGCCAGCCACTCGTCGTCGCCATTACGCACGACCGGGCCCAGGGGCTCCTTGGAAATGGTTTCCGGGAGGACCACGTAGTCTTTCGGCGCGGCCAGCTTGCTGCGCTGGGCGAACAGTTGCGACTTGTCGGAGGTCAGCACGTCGCAGCGCCCGGACTCCAGGGACTTGGCGCTTTCATCGGAGGTGTCGAAGGTGATCGGGGTGTACTTGAGGTTGTTGCCACGGAAGTAGTCGGAAACGTTCAGCTCGGTGGTGGTACCGGCCTGGATGCAGATGGTTGCACCGTCCAGTTCCTTGGCACTTTTCACGCCCAGCTTGTTGTTGACCAAAAAGCCGATGCCGTCGTAGTAGGTGATGAACCCCGGGAATTTCAGGCCCATGCCCGCATCGCGGGAGCTGGTCATGGTGGTATTGCGCGAGAGGATGTCGACTTCGCCAGACTGCAGCGCGGTGAAACGCTCCTTGGCATTCAATTGGCTGAACTTGACCTTGGTCGCGTCGCCGAACACCGCAGCGGCCACGGCGCGGCAGTAGTCAGCGTCAATCCCGAGGATCTTGCCGCTGGCATCCGGCACCGAGAAACCCGGCAGGCCGTCGCTGACGCCACATTGCACAAACCCTTTCTTCTGCACTGCATCCAGGGTGGCACCGGCCTGGGCCAGACCACTGATCCCCAATACGGTCGCCGCAGTCACGATGGCCAGGGTGGACTTCAATACCTTCATTCAAACCTCCAGTTGCTCTTGTTGTGTCGGAGCTCGAACCTCTGCGCACCCTTATGAGGCGATATCGACCCGTGTTGGCTTTTTTTGGGGTCAAGCAGCAAGAGGCTGTCGCTGTCATTGCAGCGGCTATCCCAGAGGCGGTAGTCACTGATAGTGTTACCGTTCCCGGATAGTTCTGACATCAACCTACACATAGCAAGCGCCGTACCAGAGTGTCAGCTGAGTCGTTTCAGCCCAGGATCAATCGCAAAACAGTCAACCATGCGACATCTTGTTAACTGAGCCGCCTTGCACGAACTGCCTTGTCGCATCTCTTCGGCGCGCACGCACATTTATGGAGCAAACATGACCGACCCCTTGATTCTTCAGCCCGCCAAGCCCGCAGACGCCTGCGTAATCTGGTTGCATGGCCTGGGTGCCGATCGCTACGACTTCTTGCCAGTGGCGGAGGCGTTGCAGGAAACCTTGCTGTCCACGCGCTTTGTATTGCCCCAGGCTCCGACCCGTGCGGTGAGCATCAATGGCGGCTACGAGATGCCAAGCTGGTACGACATATTGGCCATGACCCCGGCACGGGCCATCAGCCGTGAACAGCTGGATGAGTCGGCAAAAATGGTCATTGATTTGATCGACCAACAAAAAGCCAGCGGAATAGACGCCTCGCGCATTTTCCTTGCCGGCTTCTCCCAAGGCGGCGCGGTGGTCCTGCACGCCGCCTTTATGAAATGGCAGGGGGCCTTGGGTGGCGTGCTTGCCCTCTCCACTTATGCACCGACGTTCAGCGATGAACTGGAACTGTCCGCCAGCCAGCAGCGCATTCCGGCCCTGTGCCTGCACGGCCAGTACGATGAAGTGGTGCAGAACGCCATGGGCCGCAGCGCCTATGAGCATTTAAAGCAGCAGGGTGTCACCGTGACATGGCAAGAATACCCAATGGGTCACGAAGTGTTACCCGAAGAGATCCGCGATATCGGTCAATGGCTAAGCCAGCGCCTTGGCTAAAAAACCGCCATTGTGTAGCCGCGTGTCCAACGCACTACGCCGCGCCCGATTCTTGCATTACACTGGCCGGCGTACATTCCTTAACCAATTGATGAGATGACCGTGCTCAAAGCACTCAAGAAGATGTTCGGTAAAAGCGAGGCTGAACCACTCGCCCCTGTTCCCAGCGCCCCGGCCCAAACTTCCGGCAGCCGCAATGACGGTAAACAGCCTGGCCGAACCGCGCCCGTTGCCTCGCCAAAACCAGCGCCTGCCACGCCTGCCGCCCCGGCTCCAGCCGCCCAGCCCGTAGAAGAACCACCGCGCGTAGAAAAACCGCGCCGCGAACGTGCGCCAAAACCGGTGGTAAAGCCGTGGAAACCGGAAGACTTCGTGGTTGAGCCCCAAGAGGGCAAGACCCGCTTTCACGACTTCAAGCTGGCCCCGGAACTGATGCATGCCATCCAGGACCTGGGCTTTCCATACTGCACGCCGATCCAGGCCCAGGTACTAGGCTTCACCCTGGCCGGCAAAGACGCCATTGGCCGCGCCCAGACCGGTACCGGCAAGACCGCAGCGTTCCTGATCTCGATCATTACCCAGCTGCTGCAAACCCCGCCGCCCAAAGAGCGCTACATGGGCGAGCCACGGGCACTGATCATCGCCCCGACCCGGGAGCTGGTGGTGCAGATCGCCAAGGATGCCGCCGACCTGACCAAATACACCGGCCTCAACGTCATGACGTTTGTGGGCGGCATGGACTTCGACAAACAGCTCAAGCACCTGGAAGCGCGGCACTGCGACATCCTGGTCGCCACCCCGGGCCGTTTGCTGGACTTCAACCAGCGTGGTGACGTGCACCTGGACATGGTTGAAGTGATGGTGCTGGACGAAGCCGACCGGATGCTCGACATGGGGTTTATCCCACAAGTGCGTCAGATCATTCGCCAGACCCCACCGAAAAACGAACGCCAGACCCTGCTGTTCTCCGCGACCTTCACCGAAGACGTGATGAACCTCGCCAAGCAGTGGACCACCGACCCGTCCATCGTCGAGATCGAGGCGCTGAACGTCGCCAGCGAAAACGTCGAACAGCATATCTATGCGGTGGCCGGTGCCGACAAATACAAGCTGCTCTACAACCTGGTCAACGACAACGGTTGGGAGCGGGTCATGGTATTTGCCAACCGCAAGGACGAAGTGCGGCGCATTGAAGAACGCCTGGTTCGCGACGGCGTCAATGCCGCGCAACTGTCCGGCGACGTGCCGCAGCACAAACGCATCAAGACCCTGGAAGGCTTTCGCGAAGGCAAGATCCGCGTGCTGGTGGCCACCGATGTGGCAGGCCGCGGGATTCATATCGACGGCATCAGCCACGTGATCAACTTCACCCTGCCGGAAGTGCCGGACGACTACGTACACCGTATCGGCCGTACCGGGCGTGCAGGCGCTGCCGGTGTGTCGATCAGCTTTGCCGGGGAAGACGATTCGTATCAATTGCCGTCGATCGAAACCTTGCTGGGCCGCAAGATCAGCTGCGAAACGCCGCCGACGCACTTGCTGCGTCCCGTAGAGCGTAAACGCCCTTAAGCTGGAATGCGGTAAAAGATGTGGGAGCGTGCTTGCTCGCGAACGCAGTGAATCAGTCAATATGTCCAGAGACTGACACACCGCATTCGCGAGCAAGCCCGCTCCCACATTTGCTTTCAGCGCTTTCACATTCAAGGAGGAACACATGAACCAGGCCGACTACATCATCATCGGCGGCGGTATTGCCGGTGCCTCCGCCGGTTACTGGCTGTCCCGACACGCCCGCGTCATCGTGCTGGAGCGTGAGTCCATGCCGGGCTATCACTCCACTGGCCGCTCGGCCGCGCTGTATATCGCCGCCTACGGTACCCCGCAAGTGCGCGCCTTGACCCTGGGCAGCCGCGACTTCTTCGATCACCCGCCCGCAGGTTTCAGCGAGCATCCGTTGCTCACGCCCCGTGGCGAACTGCTGGTGGACCTGCTGGGCGATCCTGACGAACTGCAGCGCCAATACCTGAGTGCCAAGGCCCTGGTACCCGAGACGCAGCTGCTGAGTGCCGAGGAGGCGCTGCACAGGCTGCCGATCCTGCGCCCGGAAAAAGTCCACGGGGCGATCTACGACCCGACGGTCTGCGACATCGACACCGACGCGCTGTACCAAGGCTATCTACGTGGTATCCGGCGCAATGGCGGAGAAATCCACACCGACAATGAAGTGCAGAAACTGACCCGCGACGGCGAGGGCCAGTGGCACGTGCGCACTTCGCAACAACGCTTCAGCGCCCCGGTGATCCTCAATGCCGCCGGCGCCTGGGCCGACACCATTGGCGAGCTGGCCGGAGCGCGGAAGATCGGCCTGCAACCCAAGCGGCGCAGCGCCTTTATCTTCGCGCCCCCCGCCGAGGTGAATAGCCACACCTGGCCGGAACTGGCGGCCCTCGACGGCTCGTTCTACATGAAGCCCGACGCCGGCATGTTCCTCGGCTCACCGGCCAATGCCGACCCGGTGGCGCCCCACGACGTGCAACCCGAAGAGCTGGACATTGCCACGGGCATCTATCACATCGAACAAGCCACCACCCTGAGCATCCGCCGCCCGACCCGCACCTGGGCAGGGTTGCGCAGCTTTGTCAGCGATGGCGACCTGGTGTGCGGGTTCGATCCACAGGTCGAGGGTTTATTCTGGGTCGCGGCCCAGGGCGGTTATGGCATCCAGACCTCACCGGCGATGGGCCAGGCCAGTGCGGCATTGGTTCGCCACCTGGCGTTACCCGAGGCGTTGCAGCGTGCCGGCCTGACGGAGGCGATGTTATCGCCCCGGCGCCTGGGTTGATTGCAGGCACGGTACCCTGCTGGATCATCCTTGATACAACTGCGCAATGATGGGCTGGCGAATGCGCGACGCCTCGTCTCTGAATGCCTGGTAATAGCCTGCACTGCTGGCCGGCATATCCACCAGGCGACTGCCCGTGGCTTGCGGCTGGGGATGGGCCGAACCGGGAGCACCTGGCACGGGTTGGGCAGGATCGCCACCACCCGAGCCTGCCGATGTGGTTCTGGCCTCTACCGAGCGACCAAAGTTGGTACTTCTCAATACGAAACGGGTGACCCCGTAAATCTTGCTGAAGCTAGTGATTCCCTGTTTATCGGTGAACTTATAGCTCAAGCCCAGCATCCGCTTGCCAGCCGCCAGAAAGCTGGCCCCCAGTGGGGCGTCAAAAAAGCTGCTGTACTTGACAAAGTCCTTGGCCGTGCTGGCCTTGAGAGCCGCAGTGTAGGCCATACTTGCCGACGTGTAGGCCCCCGCAAAGCTAACTACCCATGACGCCACAGAGAACCCGAAAGATGCCCACCCCAGGTTTTGGATGTGGTGCGAACGGTCCCAACCCATCGCCCTGTCGACCTCAGCGATACTCAAGGCTGCGACACTAAGCGTTCCCCCAACCACCCCCAACGATGCAGCCCCCAGCAGCGCCGCCTTGGAAGCAACAACCATCCCCGCCGCAGATGCCGCCGCCGTTCCAGCTGCCGCCGCATATGCCGCTACCGCGGTAACAAATCCGGGAGCCGCAAACCCTACCGTCACTATCGACAACACCAGCGCAACTCCGGTCAATACCCACTTCAACCAGTTCGGCAACAACCCGCTGGGGTCCATTAGGTTGACCGGATTACCAGCACAGTAGGCATAGCTGTTGATCCCCCCCTCGTCAAAAGGGCTCAGCGGATCAGGCTGCAAGAACATCATCAGGTGAGGATCGTAGACCCGTTGACCGTTGCCGAGAAAGTAGAGGTTGATCGCCGCATCCAGCCGTTGACCATTCAACGCCGGCAGTTGCAGATCAGCCATGCTACGGACCTTGCCGTCATCCAGCGGGATTTTCGTATCGCCGTAGGGCGTGTAGTGTCGCCGCACATGGGCCTGGCCTGGGGCCGATACGCCGCGCACACTACCGCTGGCATCGTTCATATGCAGTTGCAGCCCGTCGACGCCCCCGCTGCGTGCCATCACCTCATCCCCGCCGTCGGCGTAGCGGATCTTTTTATTGCCTTCAACCAGAGTCTCCAGCCGGTCGCCGGCGTATGCCAGCATCACCGGCGGCTCACTGCCCCGGGACGCCAGTACCTGGCGGGCCTCGGCATCGTATTGGTAGCTGTACTTGAGGGGACCGGCCTGCACTGTGGTCAACTGCTCAAAACCATTGTAGGTATAGGCCTGGCCCGCCGGGTGTGCCTGCAAGTTGCCCGCCGCGTCATACGTCAGTGTGACATCCTGCGCCGGGCGTGTATGGGTCAGCCGGGTCAGTTGAGTGGGATCGGCACCGGTAAAATAACGCTCGCAGGTGTCTTGCGTGCTGTCGGCAAACGTCGTGACAACCCGAGTAATGTTATTGAGGCTGTCAAAGCTGAAATCCTGCCCGACAATGCCACGCCCCAGATGATCCTTGGGGTGTTCGGGCCCCGTGCAGCGATAGGTCTTGAGCCGCAGAAAGGCATCGTAGGTGAAGGTCTCGCCGATCACCAGGCGTGAGCCGGCGTCCTTGAGTTCCCGTGTCGCCAACATACTGTTGAGGTGATACGTGCTGGTCATGACCTGGAACAGCGCACCGTTCTGCTCGAAGCGGCGCTCGGCTTCCCGACCCAGCGAGTCATAGGACAGCTTGGTAACGACTCGCGTGCTTTCATAGGCGGTGCTCAGGACATGCGGCCGGCCCAATGTATCGTAGGTTTGCTCGATGACCATGGCGCCAGTGGTCATCTTGGAGAACCGCCCGAACACATCGTACTCAAGCTGGCTGGACTGGCCGTCGGCGGAAGTTTGCTGCAGCAGGCGCCCGCCAGGGGAATAGCCATACTGCGAGGTCAGGACGTTGCCGTTGGCGGTTTGGATATCCTTTTCAGGACGGCCGTTGGCATCCATAACGAACTCATGGATCAAGCCATTGGTCTCGGAACGTGTCATAGCACCGGTAACCGGGTCATGCCGGTAGGTGCTCGCCGGATGGTCCGACATCTCAATCCGAGTCGGCACATCCAACTCTGTGTCATAAGTCAGGGTCTGGCGAACCCCACGGGAGGAAACCATGGTGAACGGTTCCATCTCTCCGGCCTTGTACTCCCAGGTCGTGGCCTGCCCCAATGCCCCACGCGTCTGGCTGGTCATTCTGCCGAGGCTATCGTAGGTACGGGCCCCCAGCCGCTTGTTGTCGACCGTAAAAGCACTGGCCAATTCACTGCTGGTGCCGGGGGCGTAATCCGTTTTACGCAGCCGATGAGGAGTGCCATCTATTGGTTTTTGAAGGGTCGTCAGCACCCGGTCGAACACGTCATAGGTCAGCTCAGTGGACGTTTTATTGACATCCACTGCCGTCACGCAGCGCCCCAGGCCATCGTAGGTATACGACGCCAGCTCCACTTTATTATTGTTGGCATCCAGGCGCTCCACCTTCATTGGCTGGTTATGCGTATTGAAATAGGTCAACAGCCGTTCACCGCCAACCACGCCCTCCTCCGTAAGATTGAGCCGCGGGTCATACTCGTTGATGACAACACGGCCATCGGCGTGGGTGACGCGGCTGGCGTTGCCCCACTTACTGTAGGAGTGGACGCTGCGCAACGAGCGTTGCCCGTTGGTCACGTAGTCGCTCTTGACCACTTCCACAGTTTGCCCAAGCGCGTCATAACGCCAAGTGCAGGCGACTCGCTCCTGGCTCGAGCCGATCAATTGTGCTTCGGACACCTGGCGTCCGGCACCGTCGTAGTAGGTAATCGTCTTGTTACCTTGCGCGTCCGCGGTAATCAGATGGGCACGCTTATTCTCTTCGGCAAAATGGTAAGCGTATTGCCGGGTCGCTTTCTGCGGCGCTCCAAGAGCTACGGTTTCTGCGGTCAGCCGGCCATTGACGTCGTACGCCAGGCCCATCGTGCTGCCGCCATCTCGCGTTAACGACAACAGGCGTCGACTGACCATCGAAAGCGTGCGTTTTGCCTCAAGCCATTGATTTCCTTGTTCTTCGCGCCCTTTCAACCGTCGGGTTTCGATCAGGTTATCGCCTTCAATGACGTAACTGAAATCACTGGTCAACAGCTGCCCGCCGACCGTACTGGTGCTGCTCTTCAACCGGCCAGCCAGCGCCACAGGGGTTTCGTAGTAAGTCTGCTGCATCACTAGCACACCAGCCTGGCTGCTCGATTGCTGTAGCACAAAATAACTACTGCCCGTCTGGGGGACGCGCGTATGGGTATATTCCGTGAGTCGCGCGGTAGGGGTGCCTCCTACAGGTACGAGTCGCTCTTGTTTGAGGTAGCGCTGGAACAATTTGTGGGGGTCCGCCGGGCATTTGCCGCTTTCGCCGGCAATCGGGTAATAACTGTATTCGGTGCGAATACCAGAGGGTTCGGTGCGGCTGAGTTCGTTGCCATAATCATCGGTTTCGATCTGCTGGATCTCTTCCCTCGAGGTGCCACCAGCTACGAGTTCATAGCGATTGGTAACGGTTTTGGGCAGCTGGAAGTTCGCGGGCTGGCTGGGAAATAGACCGGGGAGCGTGTTATAGGTGATATTTACTTTACTGCGCGTTCCCTCGCGTAGGACCTGCTTTTCGGTCAACAGGTGAAACTTATTGTAGGTGGTACGAGTGACGCTCAAGACCGTATTGTTATTGGCCGCGTCAATGCTTTTCTCCTCAGTCCAATAGTCATAGGCGCCGCTAATCAGATACAGGTTGTCCTCACCCTCTTTGAAACCACCCGCATAAGGGAACCCCGTGAAGTTCTGCCCTGGACTGTAATCATAAGTCCGGATCATTGGAGGTTGATTGGCACCTGGAGTCTGCGTCCAACTGGACACACGGGGGATGAATTGGTTGTTGCCATATTGATGACCGTTTTCGGTATAGTTGATCTGCTCAGTTCCGCCCATCGGCGTTTGCACCCGCTCAATCGCAACCAAGCCATTACGAAACGGCGTCCTGTATACAAACGTATAGGCAGCAACCCCCGGCGCACCACTACGATCGTAAGGCGCAGTGACACCTGTAAGGCGATCATTGATCTGTGTAAATCGCGTACGCGCATAACGCCCCCCCTCGACACGTCTATCAGCCGTTTGCAGGCGCCCACTCGCGTAGGTCAGTAGCAGCAACTCTTCCTGTTTGTGATTGAGGATACGCTCAAGAGAACCACCTGGGGCATAGCCGAATCTGAAGACCTCACCATTTTCAAATCTTATGGAAGTAATTCGATAAGGGAGCGTACTACTGGTACGCTCCAAAACTTCAATCGTGCCATCCCGATAAATCACATGCAGCGTGGTTTCATTCGTTCGCCTTACCACTAGATCTTTAAGTTTTCGATCCTTGAAAACCATCGTTCCGCCAACAGAAGGCATACCTTGCGTCTTAAATCGCTCGCCGCTAATCAACGTGAGTTGCGCACTGGAAAGGTCAAATTCCGTATTACTCAGGCGCCACCCCAACCCATAAGGTACACGGCCAGGCTCAAACATTGAAAATAACAAAACAATACTGCGACTGACCTCGAGAGGCCCCTCAGGAGATAATTGAGCCAAATTGATTTGGGCACCATACTGACCTGTTCGTGGATCGACGGAACCGTTCAAGTACGAGGAAAAATTAAATGCGTTGGAATAGACATTCATGGTAAGCACCTGTTCTGAAGACGAGACGCACAAATCTAATCAGCTCTCATAATCCAACAACTCAATATTTTGCCTACTTCCACGCATAGTATATACATGCATGCAGCCATAATTATCGACTAGTCGCCAAGGTGTGTTGCCCTCCCCTTCAAACATGGGGAGCTCAATGGAAACCCATAACGCACGCATAATCGTATTTACTCGATTAAATCTCAGAATATGATAATTATCTGACAAGTTTTCATGTATCTCATCAAGAGAGGGGCTTGACCCAGGCTTATCGTGGCCCACTACAACTCCGCCTTTTCTATCAACTCCACCGGCCCCATTAACAAAAGACGTCTGAAAGTAACGCCCCTCCCAAGGGACCCACATGGGTGCGTCTAACCCCATTTGGGAGATAAACCTCACCCCAGGCGGGGGCAACCAATACCAAACATCAATATCGGTCTTCGTATTGTGATTCCAATAAGCGTGATCCACAGTAAGTATAAGATCACGAACTCTCACTCGATAAGGCTGCCGAGGCGAGATATTCACCCAAGCATTAAACTTTGAATCCCCTTCGTTAAAATTCGTGGTATAAACTTTACCATCTATAATTATCTTAGCCATAAGCCTCCGACTCTCCATTGAAGCGCCGGTTTCCAAACGCATAAATCGCTCAACTATCTCTATAGTATCCAGCGCCCCACTCTTTTGTTGCGTAGTGTTCTCCCCAATTCCGCCCCCCTCTGCGTCTTGTATCTCTCGAATCCAAAGTCCGGTATCATATATATTTTTCACGGTATCGCAGGACCACCCCCCCGGTAGAGGCTGGTTCACATTTGGAGAATATAATGTGACCGCTACACTGGCTTTTTCATCCTCCCGCAGGAGCGTGCTCTCCCAATTACCATTAATCCCTTCCTGCACCATAGTGACTTCAATAAGAACTTTGCACTGATGCCGGCCATTGGCATACAGCGCGTCAGTAGAATCCTGACCATTAGCAAGGACGATGTGGAAGTGCTGAGGTCGCCTTGCTAACTTAACGGGCTCCACCGTCAGACGATTGCCACTTTCATAGGGAACTATTTTAAATACATGAAGATTCCCATAGTTATCCCGCAACCGCCACTTGCTATTCAAAACCTCATGCGGAAGGTCCGGAATCTGTGTAGTAAGTTTAACCGCGCACATGACACGATTACTTATCCGATGAATCACTGGATCCTCACCTGGATTTACAACTGGAAGATACTGGTGAACCATACTCAACCGTAAAGTACTGCTCGCAGACCCAGAGAAAACCCCTCCTTTATAATTACCCGAAAGTCCATAAGACGTCTGAAAGGAGGTCCCTTCATTTGGCACCTCCACTGACTCATTCAACCCATAATTATGAACAAACCACAAACCATTAACACCTTCCCAATAGTACATATCAATATCAAGAAGCCCTGTAATATTTAAAGCATCATAATCAACAATCAAATCAAGCTCTGTAGAAAGCAATACTGGGGGCACCGTGGGCTTGATAAATACCGACGACTTAAAATCAGTCGGATATTCGGAATAGCTGTTAGTAACCGTCTCTCCGTCCAACACAATAGTCGCCATGAACTGTACAGCCTTGAGAGAGACATTTTCCTCAAGGCGCATATAACGCCTGACAATCTCTACCCCCGCGTCAACAACCGTATTGTTTGGCAGACTCTCGCCGAGTTCTTCCCCAGTACGATTCCAGAGTCCTGGATCATATTCGTTCTTCTGCGTATCGCAACTCCACCCGCTGCCTACACTGGCATTATCCGCGATAGAAACAGGTACGATTTTTACACTCGCTCGCTCACTATCGGTTAAGGAGGCTTGACTCCAGACACCTTTTTTCCCCAAAACCTGCTTTAAAACCTCAACTACAACTTCAACTTGATGATGCCCATTGGCATAAAGTGCATCCGTATAGTCAGTGCCATCAGCAAACCTGACCTTAAAATGCACAAGCCGCATATTATGTGATTGCCTGATCATCTCGTTCTCCAAAAACCACATCCATCGCCGTAGCGCGAACTTTCTCGAAACCAAATTCGAGCTGAAATTCCACGAACTTAGATATCGAACACTTAGGGAGATTAGAGACCAGGAAAAAAAGAGAAAGTAACTGTTAAAAATGACAGTTAATTAGCTGAAATAGAAATAACTTAATGAACCTTTATAACTATAAACCACAGCCATGACTGCGTGTTCTTGCAAGCGCCACCCAATGATAAACAATCAGGCTTTCCAGCGACCCGCCGCCGCATGATCACTCTCGCCCCTCAACCCACCGCGCCCCCTCACTGGTGTTCTCCTTCTTCCAGAACGGCGCCCGGGTCTTGAGGTAGTCCATCACAAACGCACAGGCATCAAACGCCGCCTGGCGGTGGGCACTGGCGGCCGCGACGAACACGATGGGTTCGCCGGGCTCCAGGGCGCCGATGCGGTGCAGCACTTCGAGCTTGAGCAGCGGCCAGCGCTGCTCGGCTTCGACGGCGATCTTGGCCAGGGCTTTTTCGGTCATGCCGGGGTAGTGTTCAAGGAACATCCCCGCCACATCGAGGCCATCGTTGAAATCGCGTACATAGCCGACAAAGCTCACCACCGCACCCACACCCACGTTGGCCGCGTGCATGGCGTTGACTTCGGCGCCGGGGTCAAAGGGCTGGGCTTGCACACGAATGGCCATGGTCAGCCTCCGGTCACGGGCGGGAAGAAGGCGACTTCGTCACCGGCCTGCAAAGGCTCGTCGAGGGAGCACAGTTCCTGGTTGCGCGCACACATCAGGCTGGCCTCGTTGAGCACCTCGAAGCCCGCATCAGCCGCCAGTGCCAGGCGCACGGCATCGACCGTAGCGAAGTCGCCTTCGACCTCCAGGGAGTCCAGGCCTATCGCCTCGCTGTAGCGTGCAAAAAACAGTACGTTGATGCTCATGCCTGGTCCGCCTTGAAATGCCCGCTTTTGCCGCCGAGCTTTTCCAGCAGGCGGATGTTCTCGATGGTCATGCCACGGTCCACCGCCTTGCACATGTCGTAGATCGTCAACGCGGCAACACTGGCGGCAGTCAGTGCTTCCATTTCCACGCCGGTCTGCCCGGACAGCTTGCAGCGGGCGATGATGTGCACGGTATTTTCCCCTTCGGCTGCCAGCTCAACCTTGACACCCGTCAACATCAGCGGATGGCACAGGGGGATCAGGTCGCTGGTCTTTTTCGCCGCCTGGATCCCGGCGATGCGCGCCACGGCGAACACGTCGCCCTTGGGATGGGCGCCGTCGACAATCATTTGCAGGGTCTGGGGCAGCATGCGCACCCGCGCCTCGGCCACGGCTTCGCGGAACGTCACGGTTTTATCGGTGACGTCGACCATATGGGCACGGCCCTGGGAATCGAGATGAGTCAGCACGGGGATACTCCTGATCAGAAGCCCCGATTGTAAACCCAACGCAGATCAAAAGGTGGGAGCAGGCTTGCCTGCGATAGCGCAGTGTCAGTCACCAACGCCATCGCGGGCAAGCCCGGCTCCCACAGGAACTGAGGTGAACCGGGCGATGGAGGCATCGCCCGGTTTCGGATTACAGGTGGGATTCGGCGTATTCGGCCAGAATCGAGCGAGGGACGCCCTGCAAGGCGATGTGCACGCCGTTCGGGAAATCCTTGAAGCGTTCCGTCAGGTAGGTCAGCCCGGAGCTGGTCGCGGACAGGTAGGGAGTGTCGATCTGTGCCAGGTTGCCCAGGCACACCACTTTGGAACCGGCGCCGGCACGGGTGATGATGGTTTTCATCTGGTGCGGCGTGAGGTTCTGGCATTCGTCAATCAGAATCAGGCTCTGCTGGAAGCTGCGACCTCGAATGTAGTTGAGGGATTTGAACTGCAACGGCACTTTGCTGAGGATGTAGTCGACGCTGCCATGGGTGTTTTCGTCATCCATGTGCAAGGCTTCGAGGTTGTCGGTGATCGCCCCCAGCCACGGCTCCATTTTTTCTGCCTCGGTGCCGGGCAAAAAGCCGATCTCCTGGTCCAGGCCCTGCACGCTACGGGTGGCGATGATGCGCCGATAACGCTTGGTGACCATGGTCTGCTCGATGGCAGCCGCCAGGGCGAGGATGGTCTTGCCCGAACCCGCCGCGCCGGTCAGGTTGACCAGGTGAATGTCCGGGTCGAGCAGCGCGTACAGCGCCAGGCTCTGGTAGATATCACGCGGTTTCAGGCCCCAGGCTTCCTGGTGCAACAGGGGCTCCTGATGCAGATCGAGGATCAGCAGCTTGTCGACCTGAATCTCTTTGATCCAGCCCACGAAGCCCTGTTCGTCGATGATGAATTCATTGATATGCACCGCCGGCAGGTTGTCGGTCAGTTGCACCTGGTGCCAGGTGCGGCCATGGTCCTGGCGGGTCTCGACCTTGCTCACGCGGTCCCAGAACGAGCCGGTCATGGTGTGATAACCCCGGGACAGCATCGACACATCGTCGACCAGCTGGTCGGTACTGTAGTCCTCGGCAGCGATCCCACACGCTCGTGCCTTGAGGCGCATGTTGATGTCTTTGGTCACCAGCACCAGGCGCAGGTCCTTGTCGCGTGCGTGCAGGTCGATCAGTTGGTTGATGATCTTGTTGTCGTTGAGGTTTTCCGGCAGCAGGCTGTTGGGCTCGCTGCGCTTGCTCATCAGGATCGACAGCAAGCCCTTGGGCCCGCTCTTGCCACGCTGGATCGGGACGCCGACTTCCACATCATCGGGCGAGGCCTCGCCCAGGGTCTTGTCAATCAGGCGGATCGCCTGGCGGCATTCGGCGGCAACGCTGTGGTGCCCGCTTTTGAGTTTGTCGAGCTCTTCAAGCACGATCATCGGGATGGCGACGTGGTGTTCTTCGAAATTGAGCAACGCGTTTGGATCGTGAATCAATACATTGGTATCAAGCACATAAAGGATTGGCTGGTCGGAAGAAGGGTTACGTCCATGATCATCCATACTCGGTCACCTTTGTGGGAGCCAGTCGACGCAATACCACAACAGTGCTGCGCCTCGATTCGAGCGCCGAATACACCGCAAAGGGAGTCTGGGAAGACGCCACCTGTGGTGCAGGTTTCGGCGATCTGACTTCGTAATACCGCAAAACCCATGACAGGAAAAAGCACTTTGACGCTTTTTTGAAGTTTATTTTTCAGGATGACGAATAGCACTGGCGGGCCGCCACGCACCCCGCTAAAGTCGGAAGTCCGCCTGCATCGAAATGTCGCAGCAAATCACCCCAAAAAACCCTCATCCCCAACAGGGCCGGGCTTTTGCCCTTTTCAGCGAAACGCTTCCCGACAATCCTGCCAACCCAGCCCACTTTGCGCCGTTGCCTGTAGCAACAGCGGCAATGCGACCCGCGCCTTGTCCTGGGTGTCGTGGAACACAATCACCCCTTTGCGCCACAACAACATCAGCGTCAGCACCCGCTGGGCCGACTCGTCGGCCTTGAGCAGGCCCGGTTCATCCTGGGAGTCGATATCCCACAATGCCACTTGCAGGCCCTGGGCCTGGAAAAAGCCCTGGCTGTCAGCCCGGCGCTGGCCATAGGGTGGGCGGAACAGCGGCACGTAGTTTTCCGGCAGCAGGTTCTGGGTCAGCGACGCACTGCGGGTGATCGAGCTTTGCCAGTCGACCCAATGGCTGTGGGAACGGTATTGCCAGCCCTGGATACCCACGCACTGGCCCTGGTACAAACCCTGCACATCGACGGCCGAGGTCTTTTCCAGGCGGGTTTGCAGGCTGTTGCCCAGGACAAAGAAGGTGGCTGTCATTTTCTGCTTGCGCAGGTAGTCGGCCAGCCAGTCGGTCTGACCGCCCAGCGGTGACGGGCCGCCATCGAAGGTCAGTAAAAACAGGCGGTCGTTGAGTTCATCGCCATTGCGCTCGAAATCCCCAAAACGCGCCACTTCGCTGCCGATCTGCGGGAACAGCGCGGCCTTGCGCAACAGTTCATCCAGGTAGCGTTGGTGAAACGCGCGGCTGGGACCGGCCCAGCCTATATAGAAAGATTGCTCGCTCACCTCGAACTTGCCGGCTTGATCGCGCAGGTCGTCGAGGTTGTCCACCAGATAGCAGAATGAGGCGTCCTGTTCGCAGCTTTGCTGGGCGAACATGTAGTTCTCCAGCAACCGCTGCCAGAGGTGGCGGCGCAGGTCGTCGATAGCGCCCTGGTTGACGATCTTCAGCCCCAGGCGCTGCTTGAGGGCCGGTTCATCCAGGGCCTCGCTGGCCAGCAGCGCGTTGGCGAACATGAGGATTTCGGCGCGTGATGCCACATCAAACAGCGCCGGGCTGCTGAGTTTTTCCGGCCAGGTGCCACGGTCCAGGGTCGCGACATCCACACTGGCCGCCTGGGCGCCCAGGCACGTCAGCCAGGCGCACACTAAAAGCGCAATTCGCACAACAGGTCTCCCCCTCCTGATTCGTCGGCCACTATAGCCGATCACTATCCTCCCACAGGGATAACCGTATGGCAGCTATTGGCGTGATAGGTGGAGTCCAACGCCCCAACCCCCTAGAATCCCCCGACGATTACAGGAGACGACTTCATGCTGACGGTGATTTCCCCCGCCAAAACCCTCGATTTCGAGACCCCGCCGGTAACCCAGCGCTTTACCCAGCCGCAATACCTCGACCACTCCCAGGAGTTGATCGAGCAGTTGCGCGAGCTGAGCCCGGCGCAGATCAGCGAACTGATGCATGTTTCCGACAAGATCGGCGGCCTCAACGCCGCACGTTTCGGCAGCTGGACCCCGGCCTTCACCCCGGCCAATGCCAAGCAGGCGCTGCTGGCCTTCAAGGGCGACGTCTACACCGGCCTCAATGCCCAGACCTTCAACGACGCCGACTTCGCTTACGCCCAGGACCACCTGCGCATGCTCTCGGGCCTGTACGGCCTGCTGCGCCCCCTGGACCTGATGATGCCGTACCGCCTGGAGATGGGCACCAAGCTGGGCAACGCCCGTGGCAAGGACCTGTACGCCTTCTGGGGCACGCGGATCAGCGAATGGCTCAACGAGGCCCTGGCTGAGCAGGGCGATGATGTGCTGCTGAACCTGGCCTCCAACGAATACTTCTCGGCGGTCAAGCGCCCGGCCTTGAACGCGCGGATCATCAATACCGAGTTCAAGGACCTGAAGAACGGCCAATACAAGATCATCAGCTTCTACGCCAAGAAGGCCCGGGGCATGATGAGCCGCTTTGTCATCGAAGAGCGCATCAACGACCCGGCGCAGCTCAAGCAGTTTGATGTCCAGGGTTATCGCTTCAGTGCCGAGCAGTCCAAGCCGGATAACCTGGTATTTTTGCGCGATCACGCACCGGAGTAGGTCGCCAGTACAGCGCAAATCCGATGTGGGAGCTGGCAAGCCTGCTCCCACATTTTTTCCGTATTTCAAATGCGGAATCGTCATTACTTTGACGTCAAAAATATTTCTTCAGATTTCCTAACGTTTCTTTCACTCGACATTCGTCAGAATTTTTCGTAGTGGCACCACTTTTTTCAAACAGTAGTGGCACAAAACTATATCCCCGCGCCAACTCCCTATAACCACTAGCCCAATCCGCAAGTGCTATCAATATAGTACTAGTGCCATCTTTCCTAATATTTCAAGAAATTTCCAGAAACAGGATGAGCGGCCAGGAACTATGTCCTTCAGTGCCGCTCATACCACCGGTAACGATTATCTCTGTTCTTGTGCGATATGACTTACACAGCGACCAACGGAAGTAGCAAAGTTGTCACATTCAACTTTGACCCTTCGGTCTGATTAACAACTGTTTAGTTGAGGGCGGGCGATAAGGTTGCATGACCATCCCCTACAAGGCCAAGGCTGAGCCTACTCAAATGGGTCAGTGAGATAACCCAATGCGTTGATAGATAAGGGCTTTATGTCCATATCAAGGCGTTGCGGCACTGACGCCAGACCCTTCTCACCGAAGGCTGGCTGCATTTCAGGGCAAGCCCCAACAATAAGGCCAAGTTGCGCACAACTTGAGTGCATTAGTTAGTCACTCGACTTTTAACATGCCTGTACATGGCAATGCTGTGTCTATTCACCGCATTACCTAGTGCATGAGTGACGCTTGAAAACATGAACTCCGGCCATCTAATGGCGTGATAAAGATAGAGGTAAATGCGATGCGCATCAGCATATTTGGTTTGGGTTACGTGGGCGCAGTATGTGCCGGTTGCCTGTCTGCACGGGGCCACGAAGTGGTCGGCGTAGACATTTCCAAGGATAAGATCGACCTGATCAACGCGGGCAAATCCCCCATCGTTGAACCCGGCCTGGGCGAACTGTTGAGCCAGGGCATTGCCACCGGCCGCTTGCGCGGTACCACCAACTTCGCCGACGCCATCCGCGATACCGACCTGTCGATGATCTGTGTCGGCACGCCGAGCAAGAAAAACGGCGACCTGGAACTCAACTACATCGAGGCGGTATGCCGCGAGATCGGTTTTGTCCTGCGTGACAAGACCACCCGCCACACCATCGTGGTGCGCAGCACCGTGTTGCCCGGCACCGTGGCCAACGTGGTGATCCCGATCCTCGAAGACTGCTCCGGCAAAAAAGCCGGCGTCGACTTCGGTGTCGCGGTCAACCCGGAGTTCCTGCGCGAATCCACGGCCATCGCCGACTACGACCTGCCACCGATGACCGTGATCGGTGAACTGGACAAAGCCTCCGGTGATGTCCTGCAATCGCTGTACGAAGAACTCGATGCGCCGATCATCCGCAAGGACATCGCCGTTGCCGAGATGATCAAGTACACCTGCAACGTGTGGCACGCCACCAAAGTCACCTTCGCCAACGAAATCGGCAACATCGCCAAGGCCGTAGGCGTCGATGGTCGCGAAGTGATGGAAGTGGTCTGCCAGGACAAGACCCTCAACCTGTCCCAGTACTACATGCGCCCCGGCTTTGCCTTCGGCGGCTCGTGCCTGCCAAAAGATGTGCGCGCCCTGACCTACCGCGCCAGCACCCTGGACGTGGAGGCGCCGCTGCTCAACTCGCTGATGCGCAGCAACGAATCCCAGGTGCAGAACGCTTTCGACATCGTCTCCAGCCACGACAAGCGCAAGGTCGCCCTGCTGGGCCTGAGCTTCAAGGCCGGCACCGATGACCTGCGTGAAAGCCCACTGGTGGAACTGGCGGAAATGCTTATCGGCAAGGGCTTCGACCTGAGCATCTACGACAGCAACGTCGAATACGCCCGTGTGCATGGGGCCAACAAGGACTACATCGAAGGCAAGATTCCCCACGTGTCGTCCCTGCTCAACTCGGACTTCGACGATGTGATCAACAACAGCGACGTGATCATCCTCGGCAACCGCGACGAGAAATTCCGCGCCCTGGCCCAGCAAGCCCCGCACGGCAAGCAAGTGGTCGACCTGGTGGGCTTTATGTCCCAGGCCACCAGCGTCAGTGGCCGTACCGAAGGCATTTGCTGGTAACAGCAACGGCAAGTTTCAAGCTGCAAGTGTCCTGATCCCCAGCGCTTGCAGCTTGAAGCCTTCTTCACCTTCGGATGACGCTTATGTCCAAGTTAAAACACGTACTGCTCCAATCCGCCGGCTGGCTGGTCTTTCTGAGTCTGCTGATGGGACTCGCCCTGCTGCTGCCGGCGAGTACGTTCGACTCCGAGTCGAAGAATTTTATTTTCCTGATTGGCGCCGTGGGTATCTGGCGCTACTCGATGGGTGCTACGCATTTCTTTCGCGGCATGCTGTTCCTGTACGTGGTCTACCCGCACCTGCGGCGCAAAGTGCGCAAGCTGGGCAAGGCGGCGGACCCGTCCCATGTGTTCCTGATGGTTACCAGCTTTCGTATCGACGCATTGACCACGGCCCAGGTCTACAGCTCGGTGATCCGCGAGGCCATCGAGTGCGGTTTCCCCACCACTGTGGTCTGCTCCCTGGTGGAAATGTCCGATGAGCTGCTGGTCAAGAGCCTCTGGGAAAAGATGAACCCACCGGCTCACGTCAAGCTCGACTTCGTGCGTATCGCCGGCACCGGCAAGCGCGACGGCCTGGCCTTCGGTTTTCGGGCGATCTCCCGTCACCTGCCGGACGACCGCGCCGTGGTGGCGGTGATCGACGGCGACACCGTGCTCGCCGAAGGCGTAGTGCGCAAGACCGTGCCGTGGTTCCAGCTGTTCGGCAATGTCGGCGGCCTGACCACCAACGAGTTCTGCGAAGTGCGCGGCGGCTACATCATGAGCGAGTGGCACAAACTGCGCTTCGCCCAACGCCACATCAACATGTGCTCCATGGCCCTGTCCAAGCGCGTGCTGACCATGACCGGACGCATGTCGGTGTTCCGTGCCAGCGTCGTCACCGACCCCGGTTTTATCGCCGACGTGGAAAGCGACTCGCTGCAACACTGGCGCCTGGGCCGTTTCAAATTCCTGACCGGCGATGACAAGTCCAGTTGGTTCAGCCTGATGCGCCTGGGTTACGACACCTTCTACGTGCCCGATGCGGCGATCAACACCGTGGAACACCCGCCGGAAAAGAGCTTTATCAAGGCCAGCCGCAAGCTGATGTTCCGCTGGTACGGCAACAACCTGCGCCAGAACTCCCGGGCCCTGGGCCTGGGCATGGGCCGCCTGGGTCTGTTCACCAGCGTGGTGCTGTTCGACCAGCGCGTGTCGATGTGGACCTCCCTGCTCGGCCTGACCGTGGCGATCATCGCCACCTTCAAGTACGGCGGCGCGTTCATCCTCGCTTACCTTTTGTGGATCGGCATCACCCGCCTGATCCTGACCCTGTTGCTGTCGTGCTCGGGGCACAAGATCGGCCCCGCCTACCCGGTGATTCTCTATTACAACCAGATCATGGGCGCGCTGGTGAAGATCTACGTGTTCTTCCGCCTCGATCAACAGTCCTGGACCCGCCAGGACACCAAACTGACCCGCGATTTGGCCAGCTTTCAACGTTGGTTCAACACCTGGTCGTCTCGGACCATGACCCTTCTCCGCCGGCAGCATTTTCGTCGCCGTGTTGCTGATGATGGTCTGACCCTGCCAAGCCTGAATTAACTTAAGGAAATGCCCTGATGAACAGTCAAGTAAACGCCAACGTTGTCCACGAATCCGAAGCCCAGCGCCAACACGCCCGGGTGAAAATCCCGGCCAAGCTGCGCTTCTTCGGTGCCGACCGCACGCCCATGGAAGTACGGGTCATCGACCTGTCCGCCGGCGGCCTGGCCTTCAATGCCGCCCAGCAACCGCTGAAGGTCGGCGATGTGCATAAAGCGCGCCTGCAGTTTGTCATCGACAACCTCGGTCTGGCGATGGACGTGGAGCTGTTGATCCGCTCCCACGACCGCCAGACCGGCCGCACCGGCTGCCAGTTCCAGAACCTGGATGCCCAGGATATTTCCACCCTGCGGCACCTGATCACTTCGCACCTGTCCGGCGATATCGTGACCATGGGCGATGTACTGGCGACCCTGCAGCGCGACAACTTCACCAAGGCACGCAAGGTCAAGGACAGCGGCAGCGGCATGAGCGCCTTTGGTCGCCTGCGCGCCGTGACGTTCAGCCTGGCGATCTTCCTGGTGGGCCTGGCGGCATTCGGGTTTGTGTTCAAGTCGGTGTATGGCATGTACTTCGTCAGTCATGCCCAGGCCGGCCTGGTCAGCGTGCCGGGGATGAACGTCACGATGCCCCGCGACGGCACCGTGCAAAGCCTGATCAAAGACAACGGCGTTGCCGCCAAAGGCGCGCCACTGGCGACCTTCAGCACCAGCATGCTGGATGTGCTCAAGGGCCACCTGGACGAAGACCAGCTGCAACCGGCCAAGGTCGAAGAGCTGTTCGGCAAGCAAATGACCGGCACCCTGACCTCCCCTTGCGACTGCATCGTCGCCCAGCAACTGGTGGCCGATGGTCAATACGCGAGCAAGGGTGATGTGATCTTCCAACTGGTGCCGCGCGGCAGCCAGGCGAATGTCGAGGCGCGCTTCTCCTATCGCCAGTTCGGCGACGTGCGCCCAGGCACCCCGGTGAGCTTCCAGGTCGCCGATGAAGAACAGACCCGCACCGGCACCATCGTCAGCAGCACCAGCCTCAACAGCGCCGACCTGTCCTCGGATATCCGCGTGCAGATCAAGCCCGATGCCCCGCTGGACAGCGCCTATGCCGGCCGCCCCGTGGAAGTGACCAGCGACCGTGGTCCGTCCCTGAACTGGCTGATTGATAAAGCCATGGCTGCTGGTTTGTAAGCGAGGATTTGCCTGTGAAGCCTATTTCTAGAACAACACAATCCTTGTGGGAGCCCACTTCTGTGGGAGCCGGGCTTGCCCGCGATGGCATCGACTCGGTGCAGCAGATACACCGCGGCGATGCCATCGCAGGCAAGCCAGCGCCCACAAAAGCTCGCTCCCCCTTGCGACCTGTGGCGCTGCTGGCATTGGCCGTCACACTGGCCGGTTGCGCCGGCCTGCCCGACCAGCGCCTGGCCAATGAAGCCCTCAAGCGTGGCGACACCACCACCGCCGCGCAGAACTACCAGCAACTGGCAGAGCTGGGCTACAGCGAAGCCCAGGTCGGCCTGGCCGATATCCAGGTCGGCAGCCGTGACCCGGCGCAGATCAAGCAAGCCGAAGCCACCTACCGTGCGGCGGCCGATATTTCGCCCCGCGCCCAGGCCCGTCTCGGTCGCCTGCTGGTGGCCAAGCCCGGCGCCACCGAAGCCGAGCACCGCGAAGCCGAAGGCCTGCTGAAAAAAGCCTTTGCCAATGGCGAAGGCAACACCCTGATCCCGCTGGCCATGCTGTACCTGCAATACCCCCACGATTTCCCCAGCGTCAACGCGCAGCAGCAGATTGATAGCTGGCGCTCCGCCGGCTACCCGGAAGCCGGCCTGGCACAGGTGCTGCTGTACCGCACCCAGGGCACCTACGATCAGCACCTGGATGACATCGAAAAAATCTGCAAGGCCGCGCTGAACAGCACCGATATCTGCTACGTCGAACTGGCCACTGTCTACCAGAAGCGCGAGCAACCGGAGCAACAGGCCGAACTGCTCAAGCAGATGGAAGCCGGCTACAGCCGTGGCACCGTCAGCGCCCAGCGGGTCGACAGTGTGGCCCGTGTGCTGGGCGATGCCTCATTGGGCAAGACCGATGAAAAAAGCGCCCAGGCCCTGCTGGAAAAAATCGCCCCCGGCTACCCGGCGTCCTGGGTCAGCCTCGCGCAACTGCTCTACGACTTCCCGGAACTGGGCGACGTCGAGCAGATGATGAAGTACCTCGACAACGGCCGCGCCGCCGACCAGCCCCGCGCCGAGTTGCTGCTGGGCAAGCTCTACTACGAAGGCAAGTGGGTGCCGGCCGATGCCAAGGCCGCCGAAGCCCACTTCCAGAATGCCCAGGGCCGGGAAGTGGCCGCCGATTACTACCTCGGCCAGATCTACCGCCGTGGCTACCTGGGCCAGGTCTACCCGCAAAAAGCCCTGGATCACTTGCTGACGGCGGCGCGCAACGGCCAGAACAGCGCCGACTTCGCTATCGCCCAGCTGTTTTCCCAAGGCAAGGGCACCCAGCCCGACCCGCTCAACGCCTATGTGTTCAGCCAATTGGCGAAGCGCCAGGACACGCCGCAGGCCAATGAACTGGCCGCGCAACTCGAACAACAACTGCCGCCCGCCCAGCGCGCCGAGGGCCAGCGCCTGCTGCAACAAGAGCTGGCCGCCCGTGGTGCCTTGAGCCAAAGCACGCTGCAACTGCACGCCCTGCAAGAAGAAGACGGCGAGGAATCCCTATGAAACTCAATCCATTCGTCAAGGCCGGTATTGGCCTGACCTTCGCCCTGCTGTGGTCGTGCCCGACCCTGGCCGCGCTGACCGAAGACAAGAACTTCGGCCTGGACGTGAAAGTCACCGGCCAGTCCGAAGACGACCGCGACCTGGGCACGCAAAAAGGCGGCGACGTCAACGGCATCGGCCTGGATGTGCGCCCGTGGATCTACGGTGAAAGCGGCGCCTGGAGCGCCTACGCCATGGGCCAGGCGGTGGCGTCCAGCGACATCATCGAAACCGACACCCTGCAACAGTCCGATGGCGACACCACCGAGCAATCGAGCAACAACGACCGCAAGACCAAGAAAAACTACCTGGCCCTGCGTGAGTTCTGGGTCGGCTACAGCGGCTTCACCCCCTACCCCGGCGAGATCCTCAAGCTCGGCCGCCAGCGCCTGCGCAATGATGACGGGCAATGGCGCGACACCAACATCGAAGCGCTGAACTGGACCTTCGACACCACCCTGCTCAAGGCCAATGTCGGCGCCGCCGAACGCTTCAGCGAGTACCGCACCGACCTCAAGGAACTGTCCCCCGAAGACAAGGACCGCCAGCACTTCTACGCCGACGCGGCCTACCAGTGGACCCCGGGCCATTGGGTTGGCGTGCGCGGTCATCACAGCCATGACGACGGCAAGCTCGACTACCCGCAACCGGGCGTGGCCGCCGATTCGCTGGACAAGCGCCAGAACGGCGACCTGACCTGGCTCGGCATTGAGGCCAACAGCGACGCTTACAACTGGCGCAACACCAACACCGTCAACTACTGGGCCAGCGTCACCGGCATGCAGGGCGACCGTAGCAACGTCAACGCGCTGAACGCCGACGGCAGCCGCCCGGCCAACGCCAAGCGCAATACCGATGTGGATGGCTGGGCCACCGACCTGGGGGTGCGCCTGCGCCTCGACCCGCAGTGGCAAGTGGGTGCGGCCTATGCCCGCGCCAGTGCCGACTACGAGCAGAACGGCCTGCAAAGCAACCGCTCGAACTTCACCGGCACCCAATCGCGGATGCATCGTTTTGGCGAGGCGTTTCGCGGCGAGATGAACAATATGCAGTCCATGAGCCTGTTCGGTTCCTGGCAGTTGCGCGATGACTACGACGCCAGCCTGGTCTACCACAAGTTCTGGCGTGTGGACGGCAACAAGCCAGTGGGCAGCAATGGCATCGACGCGGTGCAGAACAACTACGACGACGTCACCGGCGCCGTGCTGTCCAGCGCCTCCCTGCCCCTGGAAGACGGTAAGAAAGACCTTGGCCAGGAGATGGACCTGGTGGTCACCAAGTACTTCAAGAAAGGCCTGCTGCCCGCCGCCCTCAGCCAGTCGATCGACGAACCGTCGGCCCTGGTGCGCTTTCGTGGCGGTGTGTTCAAACCGGGCGACGCCTATGGCAAGCAAGTCGACTCGTACATGCACCGCGCCTTTGTCGATGTGATCTGGCGTTTCTGATGGGAGCCTGCGCAATGAATCCTCACGCCCTCAAAGGCTCGGCCCTGCTCGCTGCGGCAATGCTGCTGGCGTGCGCCCCGGCCTTTGCCAATGTCGAGCCGCAGGTCAAGGCGCCCACCCTCGCCAAGGAACTGCAACAGGCCAAGACCTACACCATCACCAGCCCGCCTACGGCGCCGCTGGAGATGGCCAAGCCGCCGCTGCCGGACCTCTCGGGCTACACCGCCGAAGCCGTGGCGAAAAAAATCGTGCGCAGCAAGGCCGGCAAGGTCAGCGTGCGCCGGATGATGCAGGAAAACGCCCTCAAGGACTTCATCGGCGGCGACAACAAGATGGCCGAATGGGTGGTGCGCCAGCACGGCATTCCCCAGGCGATCTTTATCGACGACGGCTACATGAACCTCAAGGACCTGCTCAAGAAGGTGCCCAAGCAATACCTGAGCGAAACCTCGCCCGGCGTGTTCCTGGCCAGGCTGCCGATTGTGGTCGGCGAAAAAGGCATCCTCGAAATCGACGGGCAGACCCAGGAACTGCGCCTGTCCCAGGAAGCCGGCTCGTTCCTGGTCAACGACGGCCAGCTGTTTGTGCGCGACACCAGGATCACCGGCTGGCGCGAGAAAACCAACGGCCCGGCGACCTTCCGCTCGCCCACGGAATTCCGCCCGTTCCTGCTGGCCTGGGGCGGTACCCAGACCTATATCGTCAACAGCAAGATGGCCAGCTTCGGCTATGCCAACAGTAAGTCCTACGGCGTGAGTATTTCCCAGTACACGCCGAACATGGCCAAGGTCCTCAAGCGCCCGGAGCCGACCGGCTGGATTGTCGATTCCGAGTTCTCGGACATGTGGTACGGCTTCTACTGCTACGAAACCACCGGTTTTGTGATCAAGGGCAGCACCTACAAAGACAACATCGTCTACGGCATCGACCCCCACGACCGCTCCCACGGCCTGATCATTGCCGACAACACCGTATACGGCACCAAGAAGAAGCACGGCATCATTATTTCCCGTGAAGTCAACGACAGCTTCATCTTCAACAACCGCAGCTACGACAACAAGCTGTCGGGCCTGGTGATCGACCGTAACAGCGTGAACAACCTGATCGCCGACAACGAGATCTACCGCAACCACACCGACGGCATCACCCTCTATGAGAGCGGCGATAACCTGTTGTGGGGCAACAAGGTGATCAGCAACCGTCGCCACGGCATCCGTGTCCGTAACAGCGTGAACATCCGCCTGTACGAGAACCTCGCCATGGCCAACGGCCTGACCGGGGTCTACGGCCATATCAAGGACCTGACCGACACCGACCGCGACATCGCGCTCGATCCGTTCGACACCAAGGTCTCGCTGATCGTGGTTGGCGGCGAGCTGGCGGCCAATGGCAGCGGGCCGCTGTCCATCGACTCGCCGTTGAGCATCGAGCTGTACCGCGTGTCGATGCTCGCGCCGACCAAATCCAGTGGCATCAGCTTCTCCGGCGTTCTAGGTGAGCGCCAGGAAGAGATTCTCGACTTGCTGGTACGCCAGAAAAAAGCCGTGCTGATCGACCCTGTCGAACGCCAGACCCCATTGCAGGACTGAGGATGACCTTTATGCACCCACACATGATCAAGCTACTCAGCCTCTCGGGTTTGACCCTCGGCATCCTGGCCGCCAGCAGCGGCGTGCGCGCCGATGAAGCCCAGGCGCCGAGCTTTACCGCCGAGCCGTGCTGCAACCTGTGCCCCGAGGCCCACGACGCAAAGAACTACACCACCCGCTACCAGCAGAACTTCACCACCCTGGTACAGGCCCAGGGCGACTGGCTGTTCCGTACCCAGGAAGACCTGCGCACCGAATTCGACACCACCCCGGCCGGCTACAAGCGCATGCAGCAACTGCGCGATGCGTTCAAGAGCAAGGGCGTGGAACTGGTGGTGGTCTACCAGCCGACCCGTGGCCTGGTGAACCGCAACAAACTCAACCCGGCAGAGAAAGCCAGCTTCGATTTCGACAAGGCCCTGGGCAACTACAAGAGCATGCTCGGGCGTTTTGCCAAGATGGGCTATGTGGTGCCGGACCTGTCGCCGCTGACCAACGAGCAATTGCCGGACGAACAGCCGGCCCACGACTTCTACTTCCGTGGCGACCAGCACTGGACCCCGTATGGCGCCCAGCGCACCGCCAAAATCGTCGGGGCCAAGGTGCGCGCCATGCCCGAGTTCGCCGGGATCCCCCAGCGTGAATTCGAGACCAACAAGTCCGGGCGCATGGGCAAGACCGGCACCCTGCACAACATGGCCGGGCAGCTGTGCGGCACCAGCTACGCGATCCAGTACATGGACCAGTTCAGCACCGAGCCCAAGGGCGAAGCGGCGGACGGCGACCTGTTCGGCGACTCCGGCAACCCGCAGATCACCCTGGTGGGCACCAGCCACAGTGGCAAGAACTACAACTTCGCCGGCTTCCTGCAACAGGAAATCGGCGCCGACATCCTTAACGTCGCCTTCCCCGGCGGTGGCCTGGAAGGCTCGATGATCCAGTACCTGGGCAGCGAAGAATTCCAGAAGAGCCCACCGAAGATTCTGATCTGGGAATTCTCACCGCTGTATCGCCTCGACCAGGAAACCACCTACCGCCAGATGATGGCCCTGCTCGACAACGGCTGTGAGGGCAAGCCGGCGCAGATGAGCGCCAGCACCACCCTCAAGCCGGGCAAGAACGAGTTGATGGTTAACAGCAAGAACATGGACCTGCGCAACAGCCGTCATCAGGTCGACATTCGCTTCGCCGATCCCTCGGTGAAAACCCTGCAAGCCACCCTCTGGTACATGAACGGGCGCCACGAGGACATCAAGATCGACAAACCCGAAACATCCGAGACAGACGGGCGTTTCGCCTTTGAACTGCGCACCGATGAAGACTGGGCCTCGCAGAACCTGCTGGCCGTGGAAGTGCAGGGCCCCGAAGCGGGCGCTGCGGCGCAGAAAGTCGAAGCGAAAATTTGCACACGCAACGTATTCCCCGCGGGTGGTCAGCAGACTGCTTCCGCCGGGCAATGAGGTTACCTATGCAGAAGTTATTGATTCCAACGTTGCTCGGCCTGGCGATATTTGCCGGCCACGCCAACGCCGCCGCGCCGCTGCGTCCGCCCCAGGGCTACTTCGCGCCGATTGCAGCGTTCAAGACCGGCGACTTCAAGAATGACTGCGACGCCATGCCGACGCCCTACACCGGCTCGCTGCAGTTTCGCAGCAAATACGAAGGCTCCGACAAAGCCCGTTCGACCCTGAATGTGCAGTCGGAAAAAGCCTTTCGCGACAGCACCGCCGACATCACCAAACTGGAAAAAGACACCAGCAAGCGAGTGATGCAGTTCATGCGCGACGGTCGCCCGGAGCAATTGCAGTGCACGCTGAACTGGCTGGTGAGCTGGGCCAAGGCCGATGCGTTGATGTCCAAGGACTTCAACCACACCGGCAAGTCGATGCGCAAATGGGCGTTGGGCAGCATGGCGTCGGCCTATGTGCGCCTGAAGTTCTCCGAGTCGCAACCACTGGCCAGGCACCCACAGGAATCGCAGTTGATCGAAGCCTGGTTCAACAAACTGGCCGAGCAAGTGGTCAGCGACTGGGACAACCTGCCCCTGGAAAAAACCAACAACCATTCGTACTGGGCCGCCTGGTCGGTGATGGCCACATCCGTCGCCACCAACCGTCGCGACCTGTTCGATTGGGCGGTGAAGGAATACAAGGTCGGCGCCAATCAGGTCGACGCCCAGGGCTACCTGCCCAACGAACTCAAGCGCCAGCAACGGGCCTTGGCCTACCACAACTATGCGCTGCCACCGCTGGCGATGATCGCCAGTTTCGCCCTGGTCAATGGCGTGGATGTACGCCCGGAAAACAACGGCGCACTCAAGCGCCTGGGCGACAAGGTGCTGGCCGGGGTCAAGGATCCGGAACTCTTCGAGCAGAAGAACGGCAAAGAGCAGGACATGCAGGATCTGGAGCAGGACTCGAAATTCGCCTGGCTGGAGCCCTTCTGCACCCTCTACACCTGCGCCCCGGAGGTACTGGAGCGCAAGCACGAGATGCAGCCGTTCAAGACCTTCCGCCTGGGTGGCGACCTGACCAAGGTCTACGACCCGGCACATGAAAAAGGCAGTTAGCCGCTGATCGTTCCCACGCTCCGCGTGGGAATGCAGCACGGGACGCTCTGCGTCCCACAGCGTGACGCAGAGCGTCACAAGAGGCATTCCCACGCAGAGCGTGGGAACGATCGCCCTCCCCGGTTTTCGTGGGGGGTTTGGGGGGGCCGTTGGCCCTTGACTGTTGGTTAAACATGGAGAGATCGGGATGGTTTTCTCGTCCAATGTGTTCCTGTTTCTGTTCTTGCCGATCTTTCTCGGCTTGTACTATTTGAGCGGGCAACGCTATCGCAATCTGCTGCTGCTGATTGCCAGTTATGTGTTCTACGCCTGGTGGCGAGTGGACTTCCTGGCGCTGTTCGCCGCCGTGACCCTGTGGAACTACTGGATCGGCCTCAAGGTCGGTGCCGCAGGCGTGCGCACCAAGCCGGCCCAGCGCTGGCTGCTGCTCGGCGTGGCGGTCGACCTGTGCATCCTCGGCTACTTCAAGTACGCCAACTTCGGCGTCGACAGCATCAACCTGATGATGAAGTCGGCGGGACTGGAGCCGTTTATCCTGACCCACGTGCTGTTGCCGATCGGGATCTCGTTCTACATCTTCGAGTCCATCAGCTACATCATCGACGTGTACCGCGGCGACACCCCGGCCACCCGCAACCTCATCGACTTTGCGGCGTTCGTGGCGATCTTCCCGCACTTGATTGCCGGCCCGGTGCTGCGCTTTCGCGACCTGGCCGACCAGTTCAACAACCGCACCCACACCCTGGATAAATTCTCCGAGGGCTGCACGCGGTTCATGCAGGGTTTTATCAAGAAGGTGTTTATCGCCGACACCCTGGCGGTGGTGGCCGACCATTGCTTTGCCCTGCAAAACCCCACCACCGGCGACGCCTGGCTCGGCGCGCTGGCGTATACCGCGCAGCTGTATTTCGACTTCTCCGGCTACAGCGACATGGCGATCGGTCTGGGCTTGATGATGGGCTTCCGCTTTATGGAAAACTTCAAGCAGCCGTATATCAGCCAGTCGATCACCGAGTTCTGGCGGCGCTGGCATATCAGCCTGTCCACCTGGCTGCGTGACTACCTGTACATCACCCTGGGCGGCAACCGCAAAGGCACGCTGACCACTTATCGCAACCTGTTCCTGACCATGCTGCTCGGTGGCCTGTGGCACGGCGCGAACATCACCTACATCGTCTGGGGCGCCTGGCACGGCATGTGGCTGGCGATTGAAAAAGCCATCGGCCTCAACACCTCGCCACGTAGCTTCAACCCGGTGCGCTGGGCCTTCACCTTCCTGCTGGTGGTGATGGGCTGGGTGATCTTCCGCGCCGAAAACCTGCACGTCGCCGGGCGCATGTACGGCGCGATGTTCAGCTTTGGCGAGTGGTCGCTGTCGGAACTCAACCGCGCCAACCTGACGGGCCTGCAAGTGGCAACCATGGTGGTGGCCTACGCCACGCTGGCGTTCTTCGGCCTGCGCGACTTCTACAACAATCGCCCGGCCGACAAGGCCAAGCCGGCCGATCCGAGCCTGATCAAGGCAGTGCCTGGCGACACCCCCGGCAGCATCCAGGAGCCCGGTTTCAGCGTCGGCAGCAACGCCGCCGTGCAACCGGCCTACTGGACCGCTGACTGGCCCCGCTATGCCATGCGCGCGGTGATCCTGCTGCTGTTTGTGGCTTCGATTCTGAAACTCTCGGCGCAAAGCTTCTCGCCGTTCCTTTACTTCCAGTTCTGAGGGAGCCGACCATGACCCGTTCATTCCGCATCCTCTACGCCGCGCTGTTCATGGCCCTGCTTATGGCCCTGGGCGCGTGGTCGGTGCGCAGTTTCTTCGGTTTCAACACCAACGCCGAGGCCACCGTGCTCAACGGGCGCTGGGCCAAGGCCGTCGAGACCCATTACGACGACGAGTTCCCGATCAAGCGCCTGGGCACCAACCTCTGGGCCGCCCTGGACTACAAGCTGTTCAACGAAGGCCGTCCCGGCGTGGTGCTGGGTCGCGATCACTGGTTGTACAGCGACGAGGAGTTCAACCCCGCCGTCAACGAAGAGCAGAACCTGCAAGACAACTACGCCCTGGTCGAAGGCGTGCGCCAGACCCTCAAGGCCAAGGGCGTGCAGTTGGTGATGGCGATTGTCCCGGCCAAGGTGCGCCTGTACCCGGAGCATCTGGGTGAAGTGCAACCGGCGAGCATTCATGCCGGGCTTTATCAGGACTTCCATGCGCGGGTTGCCGCCGACAAGATCCTCGCCCCCGACCTGCTGGGCCCGCTGCAACAGGCCAAGCTCCACGGCCAGCAGGTGTTCCTGCGCACCGACACCCACTGGACCCCGGATGGCGCCGAAGTCGCCGCCAAGCAACTGGCCAGGACCATCAACGCCAAGACCCTGCTCAGCGGCGAGCCCCAGCGCTTTGTCACCGACGCCGAGGGCATCGCCCCCCACAGCGGTGACTTGCGCCTGTTCCTGCCCCTGGACCCATTGTTCGAAAACCTGATGCCGCCCAAGGAGCCCCTGCAAAAACGCGTGACCCACGCGGTGCAGGCCCAGGCCGCAGGCGACGACGCGCTGTTTGCCGACAGCGAGATGCCGGTGGCCCTGGTGGGCACCAGCTACAGCGCCAACCCCAACTGGAACTTCGTCGGCGCCCTGAAGCAAGCCCTGGGCAGCGAAGTGGTGAACTACTCCGAAGACGGCCACGGCCCGATCCTGCCGATGCTCAGCTACCTGAAAAGCGATGACTTCAAGAACAGCCCGCCGCAAGTGCTGATCTGGGAGTTTCCGGAACGCTATCTGCCGGTGAACAACGAAATCGGCGAAGCCGACCCCGAGTGGGTCGCGCAGCTCAAACAAGCCGGTACGCGCCAACAGAACATGGCAAGCAACACCCCAGTTAAAACCGAAAAATCCGAGACGCCCGACCGGGCGCAAAACTGAAAGAGAGGTAACTCACATGACTTTCACTACTACTCCGCGTCGTCTCGCCAAGACTCTGGCCCTGGCCGCCGGCATGAGCTTCGTATCCATGTCCGCGTTCGCAGGCGACGCCGCCCTCTATGGCCCCGTCGCACCGAAAGGCTCGAGCTTCGTGCGCCTGTTCAACGCCAGCAACCAGGAAGTCAGCGCCAGCGTCGGCAACACGGCGTTGAGCGATGTGGCACCGCTGGCCAGCAGTGACTTCAGCTTCCTGCCGGGCGGTGACTACAGCGCCAAGGTCGGTAGCCAGAACGTCACGGTCAAACTGGCCGCCGATCACTATTACACCCTGGTCAACAGCGCCAGCGGCCAGCCGCAACTGATCGAAGAACCGCCGTTCAAGAACAAGCAGAAATCCCTGGTGCGCGTGCAGAACCTCAGCGACAAGGCCCTGACCCTGAAAACTGCCGACGGCAAGACCGATGTGGTCAAGGCCGTGGCCGCCAAGGGCCGTGGCGAGCGCGAGATCAACCCGGTGAAGGTCAGCCTGGCGCTGTACGACGGCGACAAGAAGGTTGGCGATGTGAAGCCGGTGGCCCTGGAACGTGGTGAGGCGGCGGTGCTGTATGTCACCGGCTCCGGCAGCAACCTGTCGCCAGTGTGGGTCAAGCGCCCCGTGTCGACCCGCTGATGATTTCCCTGAGTTGAGACGCCCCCTTGTGGGAGCTGGTTTGCCTGCTCCCACACTGTCCGCGTGTCGACTCAGGACCGAGACAAAAACAAGAGTGAAACGACAAACCTTCGTAGCTCTGACCCAAATCGATTCAAGGAGAAACACATGATCCCAGTAATCCTTTCCGGTGGTAGCGGCTCACGTCTTTGGCCGCTTTCCCGTAAACAGTTTCCTAAACAGTTCCTGGCCCTGACCGGCGAGCACACGCTGTTCCAGCAAACCCTCGAGCGCCTGGTGTTCGAAGGCATGGACGCACCGATCATCGTCTGCAACAAAGACCACCGTTTTATCGTCAATGAGCAACTGAGCACTCGCAAGCTCGACAGCCAGCGCATCCTGATGGAACCGTTTGGCCGCAACACCGCGCCGGCCGTGGCCCTGACCGCGATGATGCTGGTCAATGAAGGCCGCGATGAACTGATGCTGGTCTTGCCAGCCGACCATGTGCTGGATGACCAGAAAGCCCTGCAACGCGCCCTGGCCCTGGCCACCGTGGCGGCCGAGCGTGGCGAGATGGTGTTGTTCGGTGTACCGGCCACCCGTCCGGAAACCGGCTACGGCTATATCAAGTCCACCAACGATTCGCTGCTGCCCGAAGGTGTCAGCCGGGTGCAGCAGTTCGTCGAGAAGCCGGATGAAAAACGCGCCGTCGAGTTCGTCAAAAGCGGCGGTTATTTCTGGAACAGCGGGATGTTCCTGTTCCGCGCCAGCCGCTTCCTCGAAGAGCTGAAAAAGCACGATCCGGACATCTACGACACCTGCGTGCTGACCCTGGAACGCAGCGAACACACCGCCGACACCGTGACCTTCGACGAAGCCACCTTCGCCTGCTGCCCGGACAATTCCATCGACTACGCGGTGATGGAAAAAACCCAGCGCGCCTGCGTGGTGCCGCTGAGTGCCGGCTGGAGCGACGTGGGTTGCTGGGCCTCGTTGTGGGCGGTCAATGACAAAGACGCCAACGGCAACGTGACCAAGGGCGACGTGGTGATCCAGGACAGCAAGAACTGCATGATCCACGGCAACGGCAAGCTGGTGTCGGTGATCGGCCTGGAAAACATCGTGGTCGTGGAAACCAAGGACGCGATGATGATTGCCCACAAGGACAAGGTCCAGGGCGTCAAGCAGATGGTCAACACCCTGAACGAACAGGGGCGCAGCGAGACCCAGAACCACTGCGAGGTCTACCGTCCGTGGGGCTCCTACGACTCGGTGGACATGGGCGGGCGTTTCCAGGTCAAGCACATCTCGGTCAAGCCGGGCGCGTGCCTGTCGCTGCAGATGCACCACCACCGCGCCGAACACTGGATCGTGGTCAGCGGCACCGCCGAAGTGACGTGCGACGAGAATGTGTTCCTGCTCTGCGAGAACCAGTCCACCTACATCCCGATTGCCTCGGTGCACCGCCTGCGCAACCCGGGCAAGATCCCGTTGGAGATCATCGAAGTGCAATCGGGCAGCTACCTGGGCGAAGACGATATCGAGCGGTTTGAAGATATCTACGGGCGCTCGACTCCCGTCGAGCGTGGTGTGTCAGTGAAAACCATCGCGCAGTAACACCGCAAAACAAAAAGCCCTCGCCCAGCCCGTTGCGTCCCCTATCCGCAATGGGCTGGGCGGGGGCTTTTTCTGATCGGGCCACTTTGCAGATTGGCAGCGATCACCCACTCAGCGTTGTTCCCTTCACTCGAAATAGTCCTTGAAATTGTTCGGCCCCAAATACAGAAAGTTCGACGGCGTCAGCTTGATTTCTTTGGCCATCTTGAGCTCGACGAACTGGCTGCCGGCCGTGACCGGGCCTAAATCCGTGGGCACCTGGTCAGAGCTGAAGATCACCATATAGTCGCCACTGCCCACATAGCGTTCATTCCCTAAAAACAACAGGTTCTCAACGTTCTCGCTGTTAAATTGCTGGCCTGGGGGGTTAACGTACACACCGCCCTTTGAACCCGCACGCCTTTCACCACGCGCCAGATCATTGATGCTTCGCTCGCGAGCGATCGCTTCTGCGCCGGCCTTGCTGGTGTAGTGAATGTAAACCGGCTTGCCG
Organism: Pseudomonas sp. FP818; assembly: GCF_030687335.1. NCBI lineage: Bacteria > Pseudomonadati > Pseudomonadota > Gammaproteobacteria > Pseudomonadales > Pseudomonadaceae > Pseudomonas > Pseudomonas sp. FP818. The sequence goes on from NZ_CP117427.1 coordinate 4,796,610, forward strand.
TTGTAAGTGCCCGAATCCACTATCGACTGCCAATCCTGATGATTGGCCAAGGGTTGATTGGTTGCTGAGCTTGATGCCAGCGGGCCTTGCCCGGCAGGCTGCTCGCGGGCAGCGTTGACCCCCTTGCCTTTTCTATTGCCCCCGAGCATCTTGCTCGCGCGCCATTGGTTATCGGCACCTGTTTCAACGGTCAGTACGGGTTTACCGGTCTGGGGATCAATAATCTGGACATAGCCGTCACTGAGTTTGAAATCACCTTTAATCTCATACGTCTTGGCGATACCGGACTGATCGGTGTAACGGATAAACCAACGATCTAGCCCCGCCTCGTTCTTGTACTGATAAATCCCTCTAGCATTGACTGTGCTCTTGGCCAGTAATGATTCGCCATCGGCAATGGCGTAGGCGCTGATGTTGTCCGTTTGTGACGGTTGCAGGCGATTGGGCACATCGGCATCAACGCCTGGAGAGTCAGGCGCCGGTTCGGACGCGGACTCCACGGAGGGCTCAGGGGCTAGCGGTTCTTCTTTGGGCAGCGCAAAGGGATCCGCGGCATTTGAGCTGAGACCGGCAGAGGAGAACAAGGTGTTGATCATGCCATCGAATGACTTCGACGCCCCGTCATGACGTTCAGCCTGGGTGTCGCCCGAAATCTCTTTTTCGGTGCCCAATACCACTTCCGTGAGACTTGTGATGACGGCAGCGGCGGCGACCGGAGCAGCCAGCGGGGCCAGTTTGACCAGCAGTTCTGCGCCGACCGAAATGTCGTTGAGCCAGGTGTCACGGGTGACCTCGCTGTTGGATTTGATCGCGGTGTCTGCGTCGTTCCTCATACGCTGCTGGCCACTGTCCGCCATGTGACTGAACACATCGCCCTTGATCGCGATATTGCTGCGGTCAATGACGTTGCCCTCCTGGCTGCTGACGCTATCCGTACTGAGGTATTCCAGGGATGAATCGACGCCGTTTTTTGGCCGTATCTCAGAGATCAGGGAACCCAGCGGCACGATTGCATTAAAGAATGCGGTCCCAAAACCACCGGACTCACTGTTCTGCCGATCAGCCAACGAGAAGTGCGACTCCAGGGCTTTGCGCGTCTGGGGCGTCTTGCCTTGATCGCTGACCCATTGATCCATTTTTTCCAGTGAGGCGAATTTCAGAAAGGCTGGCTTGGCGTCAGGAATATAGAGAATTTGCACGCCGTCCAGGCGCCCGCTGGCATCCTTCTGGAGCCCCTCTGCGGGCAGGGTAAAACGCAAAATATCACTGGACTGAAAGCCATTGATATCAAATGCATGAACCTGGACATCGCCGGTTACCGGGGAGGTTGCCTGCAGTTTCTCCACGGTCATGGGCTGGTCTTCGGCTATTTCTGCACCGGTAACCGCCTTCATCAGCCGTCTATAGTCACTCCTGGTGAGCTGATGCTCGGGCGGCTGCAGCGCACGTTCGGCCGGTAACTTCGCCTCCTGGGCCTTGAGTTGCTCGCCTGCCCTATAGATGAATATGCCTTTCTGGACTGTGCGGTAGCCATCGGCGTGGTCTTTCCAGAAGCTGTCGATTTTTGCCGACATGGTCGTCTGGAAATCGGATTTCCAAAGGGCCTTCATAAAGGCCGAAGGCGCCAGGGGGATTTCGTTGTGGGCGCCATAGCCTGCTTTGGCGCTTTGTCCGGGGCCGTCTTTATACAAGCCCGCTTCCGAGTCCAGAGTGCCGGGAATCCCGTCGTACTCGGAAAAGTTCTTCAACACGGCGTCAGTCAAACTGATGGATGACGTGGGTTCTTCCTTCATGTGTTCCCAACCGGTAGCGGTTTGCCCTGATTGCGAACTGTTAAAACGATTCAAATAAGTCTTGTCGGCGTCTACATGGATTCCGGTCAACCCGAACACAATTTCTTCTGCACGCTTTTTGGCTTCTTTGCGCACATCTGGAAACGCCACGGCCGTGTCCAACACAATCTTTTTGAATTTGGTTTTTTCGACATTGGCCTTGGCGGCTCGCTCGGTAATGACTGCGTAGGCATTCGAGGGGCTTGTCGGTGCCAGGGCAGACACGGTCTGCCTGAGTTGGATGAGCCCCTCTCGGTTTTGCGGAATGCTCCAGCCATTGGCGGTGATGTATTGCGCAAGGCTGACTTCCATTGTCGGGCCTGGGTGTTGCGCATCGGGAGCCAATTGTATTTTGGCGGCTTGCAAGGCCGGGAGAATATGCTCATTGGATATACGGCCCGTTGCAAGTCCTTGCTCCAGGCCTGCCAGGGTCAGTATCAGCGCGTTACGGTTGTCCAGGGCACTGTTGCCGGCAACGGTGGTGGCTTGGGTATTGGAGGCGGACTTCATTGGGCTGCTCTCATCGTCAGAAGCGAAGGAGCGGTAGGCTGGAACAGCAAAATTTTGTACGGATAAGGTCATGGCGTTGTTCTCGGCACGTATAAAAAAAGCTCACAGAACAACGACCGTCAGTCTGTGGCTGTATATAGGTGTGTGAAGCGAACAACCCCCTTGATTCCAGCGCGAAGGTTACGTGGAGTGTCCGTTCGGGGGTGACCGCAACCCGATAGGCAACCGCATGCTGTCAACGGTACGATGGTTCATCTACCCACGAGGCTGCCCCCATGTTCTTCGGCGTTCTGCTCATCATCACCTGGCTGGTCCTACTCCTGCGCTACCCGGCCAAGGCATTGCCGGTTTCCCTCGCCGCAGCAGTGGGCTTGGGCTTCGTGGCGATATGGGTGGTCTGGCTGGACAACCGCGAAGCCTCGCAACTGGCGCGCCTGGAACTGCGCATCCACTATGCCCCCGATCAGTGCCCCGCCGACCGCCCCTTGCAGCTCAAGCTCAACAACGGCAACGACGTCCCCCTGACCGAACTGCGCTGGCGCGTCGCCGCCTACGCACCAGGCGATACGGTGAACCTGGCGGACAACGTCTATGCTGCCCCGCGTTATCGCGGCCCCGGCGAACTGCAGGCCGGCGCCACCTGGGAAGACTGTCTGCCAGTGCCGCCCCTGCGCCCCGGCTACCGCCCGCAAACCCTGGAGTTTCGCGCCGAACACCTGCAAGGCAGCTTCTCCGACTAACCACTACCAAGGATTGCCCCATGCCTAACGTGCTTATCACCGGTTGCTCCAGCGGCATCGGCCGTGCCCTGGCCGATGCCTTCAAAGTCGCCGGCTATGACGTATGGGCCAGCGCCCGTCGTCCCGAAGACGTCGCGGCCCTCGCATCTGCCGGTTTCAAGGCCGTGCAACTGGACGTCAACGATGGCGCGGCCCTGGCGCAATTGGCCGGACAGGTGGGCGAGCTGGATGTGTTGATCAACAACGCCGGCTACGGCGCCATGGGCCCGCTGCTCGATGGTGGCACCGAGGCCCTGCAGCGCCAGTTCGAGACCAACGTGTTCGCCATCGTCGGCGTGACCCAGGCGCTGTTCCCCGCCCTGCGCGCGCGCAAAGGGCTGGTGGTGAATATCGGCAGCGTTTCCGGGGTGCTGGTCACGCCGTTTGCCGGCGCCTACTGCGCCTCCAAGGCCGCCGTGCATGCCTTGAGCGATGCCTTGCGCATGGAACTCGCACCGTTTGGCGTGCGAGTCATGGAAGTGCAGCCGGGGGCGATCAATACCCACTTTGCCAAGAACGCCGGCACCCAGGCCGAATTGCTGATCAATGAACAATCGCCGTGGTGGCCACTGCGCGAAAGCATCCGTGCCCGCTCCCAGGCCTCCCAGGACAAACCGACCCCGGCCAGCACCTTTGCGGCGGATGTGCTCAAGGCCGTGCAACAGAGTGAACCACCGCGCCTGCTGCGTTCGGGGAATGGCAGCCGGGCGTTGCCGTTGATGGCGGCGCTGCTGCCCAAGGGGTTGTTGGAGACGGTGTTGAAGAAGCGATTTGGGCTGGGTGGAGCACTTTGATCACCGTGGCGAGCGGACTTGCCCTCTGCACGGGGTCTTCGCTATTTCATGAAGTCAATAAACGCCCGCACCTTCAGCGGTAAATGCCGCGTGTCCGGATACAGCGCATACACCCCCTGAGGCGCGAAACGATGATCCGGCAACAGGCGTACCAGCCGCCCCGCGTCCAGGTCCTCCTGCACCAGCCACTGCGGCAGGACCGCCACGCCATGCCCGCGCACGGCAAATGCTTGCAGCACGGCGGCACTGTCGACCACCAGCGCACTGGGGCCAGAGCGATAGTGATGTTCGCCACCTGCCGGGTCGGTCACGCTCAACTCAGTCAGGCGGCCATGCCCCAGCTTGGGCAGTCGTTCTAGTTCATCCAACGTATGGGCACTACCCAAACCAGGCGCCGCAACGGCAAATACCTGATAGGTGGATAACTGCACCGCACGATGATTGGAGTCCACCAGGCGCCCCAGCCGGATCGCCACGTCAAACCGCTCGGAGATCAGGTCGGCATGGGTCGAGGATGTGGATAAGTGGATGTTGAGGTCCGGGTGCAGGCGGCGAAAACCTTCCACGGCCGGCGCGACCACCGCCAACGCATATTCAACAGTCGTGGTGATGCGCAGGGTGCCTTTGAGCTGGGCGTGCTCAGAACGGGCCTCTTCCACTGCCAGCCGTGCTTCTTCGAGCATGCGTGTACAGCGCAGGTAGAAACGTTCGCCGGCATCGGTGAGCGCCAGTTGGCGGGTACTGCGGGTGAGCAGGGTGACGCCCAGTTCGGCTTCCAGACGTTTGAGATTGAAGCTGACCACCGCGCGGGTCTGGCCCAGCAGATCGGCGGCGGCCGTCAGCGAGCCGGCCTCGACCACGGCTTTGAAAGTGTCGAATCGGTCCAGACTGACCATGGCCACAGCCCCCCTTTGTCAAAATATTTTTGACAAACTAACAGGCAAACCCGTGTATCCCAAGCTCTGCAACCGGCCTACCCTGCCAGCCTCAAACGCTGGATCGCCCCTATGACCTACCGCTCGAAAGTCGCCTGGATCTTTTTACTGGGCTTCGCCCTGGACCTGGTGAACATGTTTGTCGCCACCGTCGCCTACCCGGATATCGCCCATGAACTGCAGGCTTCGGTCACGCAATTGGCGTGGATCAGCAACGCATACCTGCTCGGCCTGACCCTGATTATTCCGCTGAGCGTCTGGCTCGCCGCAGTGTTGGGCGAGCGGCGCTTGATCGCCGCGAGCCTGGGGCTGTTTGGCATGGCATCGGTGCTGGTAGGCCAGGCCGAGTCGATTCAGGCCCTGATCGGCTGGCGGCTGTTGCAAGGCTTGGGGGGTGGATTGCTGATACCGGTGGGCCAGGCCTTGGCGTACCGACACTTTGCCCCTGGGCAGCGTCACCAACTGACGGCCCGAGTGATGTCGGTGACGCTGCTGGTGCCAGCACTCTCCCCGGCGCTGGGCGGCTTGCTGGTGGACACGGTGTCGTGGCGCTGGATCTTCTATGCCAACCTGCCATTGGCCCTCCTGACCCTGCTGCTGGCACTGCTGTGGATAAAACCCGATGTGCCCGCAACCTCGCGACCGGCCCTGGCCTTGGGGAGTCTGTTCAAGCAGATCCGCCACCCGATGCTGCGAGTGGCGATGCTGGTGTATCTGTTTATCCCCGGCGTCTTTATCGGCACCAGCCTGGTCGCCATCCTCTACCTGCGAGGCCTTGGATACGACGCGACACGCACCGGGGCCTTGATGCTGCCGTGGGCACTGGCCTCGGCCCTGGCCATCTACCTGAGCAAGCAGTTGTTCAGCCGGTGCGGGCCCAAGCCATTGCTGCTGGCCGGCATGGCCTTGCAATGCGCCGGCATCCTGCTGCTCAATGCTGCCCAGCCCGCCCTGCTGGTGGGCGCCTATGCCCTGATGGGCCTGGGTGGCAGCCTGTGCAGCAGCACCGCGCAGACCCTGGCCTTTCTGGATATTCCTGCCGAACGCATGGGCCACGCCAGCGCGCTGTGGAATATCAATCGGCAAGTGAGCTTTTGCCTCGGCGCAGCGGCACTCAGCGCCGTGCTATCGGCCTCGGATTCCTTCACCATGACCTTCTTGATCGCGGCAGCCCTGACACTGCTGCCGCTCTTCGCAGCGCTGAGCCTGGATACCTCCAGGGTTCGCGCACTGCTTCACCCAGCCAGCGAGACTCAATGATGATTGATTACAGCGACTTTTTTGAAGAAGTGATCCAGACCCACATCGAGATCGAGCAGTGGTTTGCCGGCACAGCCCCCGAAGGCACCCTGCAGAACTTGCTGGCGCGCTTCTCCCCCGAGTTCAGCATGATCGCCCCCGCCACCGGCGCACGGGTGAATGCCGCCGGGGTCCAGGCCCTGTTCACTCGCCTGGGCGGCATGCGGCCCGGATTGAAAATCACCTTGAGTGAACTGACCGGCATCGACCGCCATGCGCGGGGTGCCACGGTGACCTACCGTGAGCATCAGGTTGATCACAGCGCCAGCCAGACGGATCGCCGGGCCACCGTGGTGTTCGAGAAACAGGCCAGCGGCGCACTGCTGTGGCGGCACCTGCATGAGACCTATATCCAGGGCCAATAACCCTCCCCTGCAGGAGCCGGCAGGCGACGTGCCTGATGCCCTCTGTTTAGTTTTGTGCCTGGTTGACGATCACCGTGCAAGTAATCCCCGCCGCCAGCAACACCCCCTCCGGCACTTCATCAATATGGATCCGCACCGGTACCCGCTGGGCCAGGCGTACCCAGTTGAAGGTCGGGTTCACGTCGGCGATCAGTTCGCGGCTCTCGGGGTTGTCGCGGTCGTAGATGCCGCGGGAGATGCTTTCCACATGGCCCTTGAGGGTCTCGCCGCTCATCAGTTGCATATCGGCTTTATCACCGACTTTCACATGGGGCAGCTTGGTTTCTTCGAAGAAGCCGTAGACCCAGAACGAGTTCATATCGACTACGGCCATCTTGGCTTCGCCAATGCGCGCATAGTCGCCGCGATGCACGTTGAGGTTGGTGACATAGCCGTCGACCGCTGACACGACTTGCGTGCGTTTCAAGTTCAGTTCGGCGGCCTCCAGTTGCGCCAGGGCATGTTGGTAGTCCGCCAGGGCCGAGTCGGCGATGTTGCTGGCGTCGTCGCGGTTCTCTTTGGAGATCACCAGGGCGTCGAGGTCGGCACGGCGGTGGGCGTTGACCTTGCGCATCTCCCAGGTGGCTTTGCGTGAGGCGACCAAAGATTGCGCCTGCTTGACCGCGATGCGGTAGTGCTCGGGGTCGATCTGCATCAGCAGGTCGCCCTTTTTCACCAACTGGTTGTCACACACCGGCACATCCACCACTTCGCCGGTGACGTCGGCGGCCACGTTGATGATGTCGGCGCGCACCCGGCCATCGCGAGTCCATGGGGTCTGCATGTAATGGACCCACAAGGTGCGGCCAATCCAGATCGCCAGGGCCAGAACCAGCAGGGTTGCGAGCAGGCTGAAAAACTTTTTCATCGGGGCATTCTCAACGGTAGACAGTCAGCGCCATGGCGCCGAAAAGACAGGTGAACAGGCTCAGGCGCAGCAGCGCCGGGTGCCAGAAAAAACGGTACAAATCAAAGCCCGCCAGGAAGCGATCCAGGGCCCAGGCCAGTGCGGCGGCGATAAAAAACATCAGGGTCATGGTCGGCATGTAGATGCCGTGGAACGCTATTTCACGAGGCATGGGCGACTCCGGAAGGCTTGAAGGCAGCCAGGGGCGATTGCGGGTCCAGCAGGGAGGTGCGGATAAAGTGCAGGTAGCTTTTCACCCGGCGCAGGGCCGAGGTGTCGAAGTGCGGGGCGAAGGGTTCGTCGGTGGCCTGCACGCGGCTGATGGCGTGATCGACCGCCACCAGGGCGCGCTCCAAGTTGCTCTGGCTCGGTTGCAAAAACAGCCGCACCAGCGAACGCCCCATGACCCGGATGGCCTGGCGCCAGGGCTGGGATTGAGCGTACGCCGGGTGCACCGGCAGGATCGCCTGTTCCTTGCGCAACTCAATGATCGCGTGACCGACTTCAAGCACCACAAACATCCAGCGCAACAGGTTGCGTTGCACCTGTGGCTGGCCGGCGGCCAGGCCATAGGCCTGGTGCAGCAGGTCGCGGGTGCGGCTTTCAAAACCCGAGGCCAGGCCCTTGAGCTTGCCGCTGATGGCATATACCACTTGCTCACGCAGGTCGCGCTCCAGGCGGCGCCACAGCCAAGGGCTGTTGGGCGGCAGGATAATCGCCCCCGCCGCGGCGCACACCAGCATGCCGATGATCATGGCGATGTAGTCGTTGATAAAGGTGTAGGGGTTGTAGATCGTCAAGTTGTCCGGCACCGAACCGGTACTGAAAAAGATCAGCAGGCCCAGGCCGACCCCGGCGTATTGCGGGCGCGACGAGAGGAACGCACCGAGCACGATCACCGGGGCGAGCATCACGCAGAGCAAGGGAAAGCCGTCGATCCAGGGAAACACGAAGAACATTTCGACAAAGCCCACCACGGCGCCGATCAGCGTCCCGCAGGCCATTTGGAAGGCCATGCGCTTGGGGTTCGGCGTGGCGGCCGACAGGCCCACGGTGGCTGCCGCGATCAGGGTCATGGTCGCGCCGCTGGGCCAGGCGGTGGCCACCCAGTAACTGCCCAGCACCAGCAGAATGAATGACGCGCGAATTCCCGACGCGGCACAGGCCAGCCAGTTGGTTTTCGGCGTGTAGGACTCGTCCCAGTGCTCCCGTGCGTGGCTGTGCTCGGCCAGGGAAGCATGGGTCTGCGCATAGTTGTGCAGGTCATCGACAAAGCGGTACAGCAGCTCGTAGGCAGTGTGGAAATCCAACTGCTCGGCATCGCTCGGGCTGCTCTCCTGGAACATCGCCCGCAGGCTGCGGACCTTGGCCGGCAGGCTCTCCTTGTAGGCCGTCAGTTGGCTCACCAGGCGCGCAGCATCGGGGCTGGTCAGGGCGCGCCCACTGAAGCCATCGAGCAGTTCGGCCAAGTCCTGCAGGCCGGGCTTGATCGCGGCCACCACATGGTCGGCGGCATCGCTGCGTAGGCGTTCGAGCAGCTGGTGCAGGGCGTTGAAGCGCGTGGTGATGCCCATGAACTCACTGTTCAAGCGACTCAAGCGACCATTGCGCCGGCGCATATGGGGGTCTTCGAATACGGTGACGCTGCGCAGCCCTTCCAGGCCCACGGCTTCGGCGATAAAGCGCACGTTGCTGCTTTCAAAACCTTCACGCTGGCTGCGCCCGCGCAGGCCATCGGTGACGAACAGCGCGAAGGTGCCGAAACGCTGGTACAAGGCGTTGCGCATGGCCGCGCTGCTGGTTTGCGGCAGGATCGCGGCACTGACCAGGGTCGCACACAAAATCCCCAGGGAGATTTCCAGCACCCGCCAGACCGCCGCCATAAAGGCGCCGTCCGGGTGGGCGAGCGCCGGCAGGCCGACCATCGCCGCCGTATACCCGGCCAGCACAAAACCATAGGCGCGAAAGTTACGGTTACGGGTGGCACCGGCCGTGCACACGCCGACCCAGATCGCCAGCGCGCCAAGGAACAGCTCGGTGTTTTGCGCAAACAAGGCGATCAACAACACCATCACCGCCGACCCCGCCAGGGTGCCGAGGAAGCGGTAGAAGCTCTTGGCAAACACCTGGCCGCTTTGCGGTTGCATCACGATAAACACGGTGATCATCGCGGTACGCGGTTGCGGCAGTTCCAGGCGCATCGCCAGCCACAGGGTGAGAAACGCGGCGATCAGTACTTTGAAGATATACACCCAGGTCACGCCATCACTGCGCGCCCAGTCGAAAAAGCCACGGCGCCATTCCAGGGAATGCAGCCAACGCAGCGGTGCAGGCAAGGGAGTCATGGGGAACCTGATCAGTGATCGAACACGGCCAAAGCCGCCGGGGTCTTGCTCGGGAGTGTCTTATCGGGTGTCGGAGCATCGCTGCCAGCACCCAGGCCACCGCCCAGGGCTGTCACCAGTTCGGCATGGGCGCTCAAGCGCGCGGCCTGGACCTGTTGCTCGACCTGCTGCTGGCGAAACAGCAGGGTCTGGGCATTGAGCACATTGAGGTAATCGGTCAGCCCCCGCGCTGATAGGCGATCATTGCGAGGTCATAGGTTTTCTGCGCCGAGGCCAGCGATTCGGCGGCGAAGGTTTGCTGCTTGGCCATGGATTCGCGGCGGATCAGTTGGTCGCTGATGCCCTTGAGTGCATTGACCAGGGTCTGGTTGTAGCGGGCCACGGCAATGTCGTAGCCGGCGCTGGCCTCGCCCAATTGCGCACGCAGGCGGCCACCGTCGAAGATCGGCAGGGTGATCGCCGGGCCGACGCTGTAGTTGAGTTTCTTGCCGGTGAGGAACTCCAGCATGCCGCCGCCGGTGGCGACGTAGCCGAGGCTGCCCACCAGGTCGACGTTGGGGTAGAAACCGGCGTGGGCCACGTCAATCCCCCGGGCCTGGGCCGCGACTTGCCAGCGGCTGGCGACCACGTCCGGGCGCTGGCCGAGCAATTGCGCGGGCAGTGCCGAGGGCAATTTCAGCGGCGCACCGAGGGCCAGGGTCGGCCGCTGCAAGGTTGCACCCTCCCCCGGCCCCTTGCCGGCCAAAGCCGCCAGTTGGTTGCGGGTCAGGGCGATCTCTTCGTCGAGGGCGTCCAGTTGCCGATGGGTTTCCGGCAACGGCGTCTGGGCCTGGCTGACTTCAAAGTGCGTGCCGATCCCGCCATCCAGGCGCTTTTGCGCCAGGTCGAGGATCTGCTGTTGCTGGGCCAGGGTGGCGGCGACGATATCGCGCTGGGCGTAATGCAGCGACAGCTGGATATAGGCGCGCACCACATTGTTCTGCAATTCCAACTGGGCCTGGCGTGCCTGGGCGACACGCCTATGCGCCAGGTCGACGGCGCGCTCGCTGGCATTGCGCTCGCGGCCCCACAGGTCGAGGGCGTAGCTCAGGCCCAGGGCAGCGTTGTTGTCCCAGGTGGTGGAATTGTCCAGCTTGCCGGGGCCGTAGAACTGATCGCTGGGCCAGTTGTGGCGCTTGAAGGTGGCATCCCCGTTGATCTGCACGGCCTCGGCCGACTCGGCCAACCCGGCCATGGCCCGTGCTTCACGCACCCGGGCGGCGGCTTCGGCCATGCTCGGGCTGCCTTGTACGGCGAGGTCGATCCACCGATTGAGTTGCGGGTCGCCATAGGCCTGCCACCACTGGCTGGTCGGCCAGTGGGCATCCCGGGCGGCGCTCTGGATCGCGTCGTCGGTGGCCAGGGTATTGGCGGCGAGGTGCTTGCCTTGGGGGGCAATTCCTCCGGTTCCGATGCAGCCGCTGATTGCTAACGATAAAGCCCAAACACTGAGAGTCTTCAGCTCTCTGCTGATGCGACGCGGCACTGCTGCGAATTCCTGAGGTGGTGTTGCGGGGACGGTGCGGCAATTCTAGGGGGCACGGGGAATGGCGATAAGGTGGGATTCCTGTGAATCTTTATTACCGTTCAGGCGATAATCCATTGGTCGGGCTCACTCGCCCCCGTAACTTCGTGTCACAATTTGCCATCTCCCTTGAGAGCACCCCATGGACACTTTGCAAAACATGCGCGCCTTCAGTTGTGTCGCCGAGGCCGGCAGCTTCACCGCCGCCGCCGTACAACTGGACACCACCACGGCCAACGTCTCGCGCGCGGTCTCCAATCTGGAAGCCCATCTGCAAACCCGCTTGCTCAACCGCACCACCCGCCGCATCGCCCTGACCGAGGCCGGCAAGCGCTATTTATTGCGCTGTGAGCAAATTCTCGCCTATGTCGAGGAAGCCGAGGCCGAAGCCAGCGACGCCCATGCACGCCCCGCCGGGCAGCTCAAAGTGCACACCATGACCGGCATCGGCCAGCATTTCGTGATCGACGCGATTGCCCGCTACCGCCGCACCCACCCCGACGTGACCTTCGACCTGACCCTGGCCAACCGCGTGCCCGACCTGCTGGACGAGGGCTACGACGTGTCCATCGTGCTCGCCAGCGAGCTGCCGGACTCGGGGTTTGTCTCCCAACGCCTGGGGATCACCTACAGCATCGTCTGTGCCTCGCCGGCCTACGTCAAAGCCAACGGCTGCGCGCAGCGGCCCAGTGACCTGCTCAACCATGCCTGCCTGCGCCTGGTCAGCCCGGTGATCCAACTGGACAAATGGGCCTTCAACGGCCCGGACGGCCAGGAAAGCGTGAGCATCAACAGCTCGCCGTTCCTGGTGAACTCCGCCGACGCGATGAAGACCGCGATCATCAGCGGCATGGGCGTCGGCCTGCTGCCGGTGTACGCGGCCATCGAAGGCCTGCGTAACGGCACCCTGGTACGGATGATGCCGAATTACCGCTCCCAGGAACTGAACCTGTACGCCATCTACCCGTCGCGCCAGTACCTGGATGCGAAGATCAAGACCTGGGTGGAATACCTGCGCGGCTCGCTGCCGGAGATCCTCGCGGCGCACCAGGCGGAACTGGTTGCGTATGAACTGAGTGGCAGTTTGGGTGGGGTGCGGCTGGGTAGCTGACCTGCCGTCATCGCAGGCAAGCCAGCCTCCCACATTTTGCCCTGTGCCCACAGAGGTCTAGCGGTGTCCTGACATTCGCAGCGAGGAATGTTAGCGTGCTTGGCATTCTTCCCTGTCGATGAGCCTCACTTGCGATGAAAAAGACTGTCCTCGCCTTCAGCCGTGTCACCCCCGCGATGATCGAACGCCTGCAACAGGACTTCGAGGTCATCGTCCCCAACCCCAAGCAGGGTGATATCAACGCGCAGTTCACTGAAGCCCTGCCCCACGCCCACGGCCTGATCGGCGTCGGCCGCAAGCTCGGGCGGGCGCAGCTCGAAGGGGCGAGCAAGCTGGAAGTGGTGTCCAGTGTCTCCGTGGGTTACGACAACTACGACGTGGACTACTTCAACGAACGCGGGGTCATGCTCACCAACACCCCCGATGTGCTGACCGAAAGCACCGCCGACCTGGCCTTCGCCCTGCTGATGAGCAGCGCCCGCCGCGTGGCCGAGCTGGACGCCTGGACCAAGGCCGGGCAGTGGAAAGCCAGCGTCGGCGCGCCGTTGTTTGGCTGTGATGTACACGGCAAGACCCTGGGTATCGTCGGCATGGGCAATATCGGCGCGGCCATCGCCCGCCGTGGGCGCCTGGGCTTCAATATGCCGATTATCTACAGCGGCAACAGCCGCAAGACCACGCTGGAACAGGAACTGGGCGCGCAGATGCGCAGCCTGGACCAGTTGCTGGCCGAGGCGGATTTTGTGTGCCTGGTGGTGCCGTTGAGTGAAAAGACCCAGCACCTGATCAGCCATCGCGAGTTGGGCCTGATGAAATCCAGCGCAATCCTGGTGAATATTTCCCGAGGCCCGGTGGTGGACGAGCCGGCACTGATCGAAGCCCTGCAAACCCAGCGCATTCGCGGCGCCGGGCTGGATGTGTATGAGCGCGAGCCCCTGGCCGAGTCGCCGCTGTTCCAACTGAGCAATGCAGTGACCTTGCCGCACATCGGGTCGGCCACCCATGAAACCCGTGAAGCCATGGCCAACCGTGCCCTGGACAACCTGCGCAGCGCCCTGCAGGGCCAGCGCCCGCAGGATCTGGTGAACCCGCAGGTGTGGAAAGGCTGATCGGCATTGTAGGAGCTGGCAAGCCAGCCCCTACAGTTTTTGGCGCGAACGTCGATAACCCGCTATAGATTGTTATCGCTGATCCACAGAAGGTTTTTATGTCCACCACCAAAGCCCGCGCAGATTCACTCTCGCTTCTGCTCTTTACCTTGCGCAGCGGCAAGCTGATGGCCATCAACCTGCTGAAAGTCAGCGAAATCATTCCCTGCCCGCCGCTGACCAAGCTGCCGGAGTCCCACCCGCACGTCAAAGGCATCGCCACCCTGCGTGGCGCGGCCTTGTCGGTGATCGACCTCAGCCGGGCGCTGGGCGAAATGCCCCTGCAAGACCCCGACGGCGGTTGCCTGATCGTCACTGATGTCAGCCGCTCCAAGCAGGGCCTGCATGTGCAGGCGGTGAGCCGGATCGTGCATTGCCTGACCACCGATATCCGTCCGCCGCCCTTTGGTTCCGGCGGTACGCGCTCGTTTATCACCGGCGTGACCCAGGTCGACGGGGTGCTGGTGCAGGTGCTGGACATCGAAAAAGTCATCCACGCCATCGCCCCCGCGCAGATCGAAGTGGCACCGACCGACCTGACCATGGAAGAAGCCGAAGTGCTCGGCCATGCGCGCATCCTGGTGGGGGACGACAGCCAGGTGGCCCTGCAGCAATCGGTGCACACCCTGCGCAACCTCGGCCTGACCTGCCACACCGCTCGCAGTGCCAAAGAGGCCATCGACGTGCTGCTGGAACTGCAAGGCAGCGCCGGGCAGATCAATGTGGTGGTGTCTGACATCGAAATGTCGGAAATGGACGGCTACGCCCTCACCCGCACCCTGCGCGAAACCCCGGACTTCCAGGATTTGTACGTGCTGTTGCACACCTCCCTGGACAGCGCGATGAACAGCGAAAAAGCCCGCCTGGCCGGTGCCGACTCGGTGCTGACCAAGTTCTCGTCACCCGAGCTGACCAAATGCCTGGTGGTTGCGGCCCAGACCGTGGCGCAAAAAGGCCTGTAAACCGTGACAGCGTATTACCAACTGCTGCGCCGCGACCTCACCACCAGCCTGCCCGCGCCGCAATGGCCGGCCGGCATCCGCCTGGACCATTACCGCGACGAACTGGCCACGGCGATTCATGCGGTGTTACGCATGACCCAGGAACAGGGCGGCGGCCATGTCGCCAACCTGGACACCTGGCAGCAGCAGTTCATCAGCAACGCAGAGTTCGACCCCAGGCTGTGCCTGGTGGTCAGCAACGCCGAAGGGATTCTTGGCGTGGCCCAATGCTGGACCAGTGCCTTTATCAAGAATCTCGCCATCCACCCCTGTGCCCAGGGCCAGGGGCTGGGTCGCGCCTTGTTGCTGCACAGCTTCCAGGTGTTCAAGCAACGCGGCGAGCCCTATGTGGACCTCAAGGTGCTGGAGAGCAATCTGCGCGCACGCCAGCTGTATGAAAGTGCGGGCATGGTGTTTGTGCTGCGCGACATGGTCAGCGACGACTGACCGGCACTGGCGCATAACTTGCTTCCAGAGTCTCTGAACGGCGGATAGAGGCAAAAACCCGTCACCGTCCAAGAGCGCCCTCTGACCTGGCCTGGTAGCAGATCCTCCATGAATACCCATTTTTCCTGCGTTGGTTGCGGCAAATGCTGCACCGACCATCATGTCCCCCTGACACTCGACGAAGCCCGCCAGTGGGCGGCGGACGGCGGCAATGTCATCGTCCTGGTGGAAGGCTTCCTGGGCAATGGCCTGGGCCTGCCGCTGCAACAACGCGAGCATGCCGAACGGCGTTCGGTGGTGGTGCCCAGCGGCACGACCGAGGCGTTTGTGGCCATTACTTTTGCCGCCTACAACGCGGGGCCCTGCCGGAATCTTGACGAAGACAACCGCTGCGGCATCTATGAGCGGCGGCCGCTGGTCTGTCGTATCTACCCGATGGAGATCAACCCGCATATCCCACTGAACCCGGCCGCCAAGGATTGTCCGCCGCACTCCTGGGAACAGGGCCCGGCGCTGATCGTCGGGGGTGAACTGGTGGACCCTGAACTGGCGGAGCTGATCCGCCGCTCACGCCAGGCCGACCGTGACGACGTGCAGACCAAGGAAGCGGTGTGCGCCCTGCTGGGGATTCGCACCACGGCGCTCAAGGGCGATGGTTTTACCGCGTACCTGCCGGATATGGGCGCGTTTGCCCAGGCCATTGAATTGGCGGTGGAACAACCGGCCATGGCCAATGAGTGGGTGTTTCATGTGTCCGGCATGGACATCGCCGAACAGTTGCTGGATGCCGGGGCACAGATCGCCACCGAGGTGCCGGCCAACTATGCGTTTATCTCCTTGCGCGCTGCCTGAGGCGCGTCAAATGGGTTGGGGCTGTACTGTGGCGAGGGAGCTTGCTCCCGTTGGACTGCGTAGCAGTCCCATTTTAGGGCCGCTTCGCGCCCCAACGGGAGCAAGCTCCCTCGCCACAGGTTATTGATTGCCCTGCACCCTCTATGAACTGAAGGGCATCAGGGCTTGCCACAGCCACAACCTAGTGGCGTTTGCCCCAGAACTCTTCTGCCAGCCGCCGCAGATCTTCCGCCAGGGCCGCCACGTCGCCCGAGCTGAGCTGGCTCTGCTGACCGGCAGTGACGGTGGCTTCGCCGGCATTGCGGATGCCGACAATATTGCGATTGATGTCTTCGCTGACCGCGCTCTGTTCTTCCACTGCAGTGGCAATCTGCACACTCATGGCGGTGATCTGGTTGACCCGCTGGCTGATGCCATCCAGGGCCGATGCGGCGCGCTGGGCGTGATCGACGCTGGCTTCGACATGCTGGCTGCTCTGTTCCATGGCCATCACCGCATCCCGGGCGCCGCCCTGCAGGGTGCTGATCATGCGCTGGATTTCATTGGTCGATTGCTGGGTACGTTGTGCCAGGCCGCGCACTTCGTCGGCCACCACCGCAAAACCACGGCCCTGTTCGCCCGCTCGCGCTGCCTCGATGGCCGCGTTGAGGGCCAGCAGGTTGGTCTGCTCGGCAATCGCCCGGATCACCTCCAGCACACCGGAAATATCACCGCTATGGCTTTCCAATTGATGGATCACCGTGGTGGCCCTGGCCAGTTCCTGGGACAGACGCAGCACCGCATCGCGGCTTTCGTCCACTCGCTGATGACCTTCACGGGTCGCGCTGCCGGCCTGGTCGGCGGCTTTCGAAGCTTGCTGGGCATGGTTGGCGACTTGCGCCACGCTGGCCGCCATCTCGTGGATGGCGGTGGCCACCTGGTCGGTCTGGCTCTGCTGGCCCAGGGTGCTGCTGTGGCTGCTGTCCAGTTGCTCGACCAGGGCGGCGGCGTGCCCGGACAAACGCTGCGATGCATCGCCAATCCGGCCGACCACCGCGCCCACCTGGGCTTCAAGCATCTGCATGGCAAATTCGATTTGCCCCAGCTCATCCGCACGCCCGGTATAGATCGCCTGGCTGACGGGATTATCGGCGATCTGCCGCGCCCGCTCGCTCAGTTGCCGCAGGGGGCGCAACAACAGGTTGACGCCTAATATCCCCACCGCGCCCACCGCCGCCAGGCCCAGCACTTGCACCGCCCACGGATAGCTCGCCAAGCCGACCCCAGCCCCCCAGGTCAAGGCGCATGTCGCGCCGGTGACCAGCGACAACTTCAAGGGCATCTCCAGCACCGGCCGCATGCGCCGAGTGCCCGTGCGCAGACGGGCATACACGCGCTCCGCCGCCATCACCCGCCGCGCATCGGGCCGGGTCCGCACGGACTGGTACTCCACCGCCACGCCGTCGCGGGTGACCGGCGAGGCATAGGCACTGACCCAGTAGTGATCGCCGTTCTTGCAGCGATTCTTCACCATGCCCATCCACGAGCGACCGCTTTTGAGGGTCTGCCACATATGGGCAAAGGCCGCCGACGGCATGTCCGGATGGCGCAGCAGATTATGTGGCGCGCCCAGCAGCTCCTCGCGGCTGTAGCCGCTGACGTCGATAAAGTCCTGGTTGGCGTAGGTAATCGAACTGCCGAGGTCGGTGGTCGAGAGAATGTTGGCATCTTGGGCAATGTCCACATTTCGCCCCGTGACCGGGAGATTGATCTTCATGGAAAGCGCGCTCGGGGGTTATTGGGGGAGTCGGCAGGGGCACCGACTCTAAGCGCACCGGTTGAGCAAATACTGATCCAGCTCATGTTCCACGCATTTAGTTGCCCGGCGCCAGCGCCTGCGGCTCGTGGTACTCCTCAATCAGGGCGACACAGTCCAGCGCCACCCGTGCGCTGCGCGGCAACCTGCGCACGGCCAGTACGCTGCGGGCGGGCAAGCGGCTACGGGCGAAGTAGCCCAGGTACACCTCATTGACCAGAGCCAGATCATCCAGGTCGGCCAGCATCAAGGTGCATTTGACCACCCGATCCAACGACGAATGATGACGCTCCAACAGGTCGTGCAGGTTCTTCATCACCTGCTTCATCTGTGCGCCCGTCCCGCCTTTCACCGGATTGCCGCGAATATCCAACCCCGAGATACTGGAGATGTACAACGTGTCGCCGACCCGCACCGCCTCGGAAAAAGGCAGCGTCAGCTCGCTGGGGTAAAAGCGCGGCCCATCGCCCGGTTGCGCCGCTGCAATGTCGAGTTCCTCCCGCAGATACCCTCGCAGAATGCGCTGGTGCTCGCCGCTCTGCTTGAGCTGCTCCAGCGCCCGGTTAAGGTCACTGCGCAATTCACGATCGGACTTGCGCACGCCGATGGCCACGGCAGTGCCCATCTGTTGGCCGGTGACCGGCGGGCCGACGAAATCGAAAGGTTGCCCCTGCTCGGTGTCGAGCAGCTCCTGGCGAATTTCGGCTGTACCTTGCAGAGTCGCGTCAATATCACCGGCCACCAGGCTGCGGATCAACTGGTCATTGAGCCAGAAGCTCTTGATGATCACCCCGGCCGGCGCCCATTGCGCCAGGGCGAACGCTTCGCGATTGCTGCCGGTCAACACCCCCACGCGCTTGCCCTTGAGGGCGCGTACCGTGGGCATCAGCCCGGAATAACGGCGCGCCACCAAGTGCGTGGTCAGGGGGTACAAATCGTCGGTGAAGTCGATCAACTGCCGGCGTTGCGGGGTAGAAGCCATGCCCATGATTGCGTCGAAACGCCGGCTTTCAAGGGCTGCGATGCTATGGGTGAAGACTTGATCGACCCAGGTGCAGCGAACATCGAGTTGCGCGCACAAGGCATTGCCCAGTTCGATGTTCAAGCCGACCAACTGCCCTTGGGCGTTGCGGCTTTCATAGGGAGGAAACAGAGGGGAAATCGCGAAGCGGATCTCGCTGCGCGGCGCCGCGGCGGCCACCGGCCCTATCAGAAAGGCGCCCGACAGTAGCGCCCCAATGGATAAAACAAAGATCTTTGCCCAAGCCATGAAGACATCCCTTTCTTGAAAATCCCACTCCTTCACCCCGTGCTGCCAACCAGGCGCGGCGAAGGGGTATCGAGCAAGCTTTCAAGAAAAGGTCATGGGCCGACAAGGCGAAAAGTCAGCAATGGCTGTAGGCAGTCAGCGCTTGCCCATCGAACGACGGGTGCCGGGCGGCGCCATGCCGGGGGTCTTGGTGTGACCGTTCTTCGCGCCGTTTTTGTACCACGGCTGATTGCTGTCTTTCGCCCCGGCCAGCTCACCCGGCTTGAAGGGGAATTTGAACGCCGGGATCACCGGCTTGGCTTCACTGTCGAGGCTGTCTGGATCAGCGAGTTCGGCGCTTTCAACAGGCGGTTGTGTCGGGGAATTCATGGAAGCTCCGGAGCGTGCAAAAAATGACGCGGGCCCGACTTGCGGGCCACACTGGCGCGCAGTATACCTGCGCGCCCTGGTTCTTTAACCACTGCCCGTACGAATGGTCGACCTTTGCTGACAGCCCTGTCAGTTACCGGTCACTTTGCTGACCGGCTTTACAGGCTATAAAGAGCCTCCACTCCTCCCTTTCCCTGTCCGGACGCCGCGAGACCATGCCCATTCCACGCAAAACCACCGTGATTGTGCTCGCCGTCGTGGCCCTGGCGGTCGTGGCCTGGGTGGCGACCCGGCCGGCCAAGACCAAGCTGTCGGCTTCCAGCGCAATCCCGGTCCGGGTGGTCAGTGTCGCGCAGCAGGATATCCCACGGTTTGTCAGCGGTATCGGCTCGGTACTGTCGCTGCATAGCGTGGTGATCCGCCCGCAGGTCGACGGCATTCTCACCCAGTTGCTGGTCAAGGAGGGGCAACGGGTCAAGGCCGGCGACCTGCTGGCGAGCATTGATGACCGGGCGATCCGCGCCAGCCTTGACCAGGCCAAGGCCCAGTTGGGCGAAAGCCAGGCGCAGTTGCAGGTGGCACAAGTCAATCTCAAGCGCTACAAAGAGCTGAGCATCGACGACGGCGTGTCGAAGCAGACTTACGACCAGCAGCAAGCCCTGGTCAACCAGCTCAAGGCCACGGCCCTGGGTAACCAGGCGGCAATTGATGCGGCCCAGGTTCAGCTTTCCTACACACAGATTCGCTCCCCCGTCAGCGGTCGGGTGGGGATTCGCAATGTGGATGAAGGCAACTTCCTGCGTACCAGCGATGCCCAGGGCCTGTTCTCGGTGACGCAGATCGACCCGATCGCCGTGGAATTTTCCCTGCCGCAACAGATGCTGCCGACCCTGCAGGGCCTGATCGCCGCGCAACACCCGGCCAGTGTCGATGCGTTCCTCGGCGCCGACACCGACAGCCCGGCCGCCATCCTGCTCGGCGAAGGCCGCCTGAGCCTGATTGATAACCAGATCAGCGCCACCACCGGCACCATCCGCGCCAAGGCCGAATTCAGCAATGCCACGCAAAAACTGTGGCCGGGGCAACTGGTCACGGTGAAGATCCAGACCGCCCTCGACAAGGCGGCCCTGGTGGTGCCGCCGACCGTGGTCCAGCGCGGCCTGGACTCGCACTTCGTGTACCGCGTCAATGGCGACAAGGTGGACGTGGTGCCGGTGCACGTGACCTACCAGAACAGCGACCTGACGATTGTCACCGGTGTGCAGGCCGGTGATGTGCTGGTCAGCGACGGCCAGTCGCGCCTCAAGGCCGGTGCCCAGGTGGAGGTGCTCAAGGAGCCGCCGCAAGTGGTCCAGACCGCCCAAGCGCAGGCCCGGCCATGAAGGGTCGTGGCTCAGTATCGGCCTGGTGCGTCGACCATCCGGTCGCCACCCTGCTGCTGACCTTTGCCCTGGTGCTGCTGGGCTTGATCGCCTTTCCGCGCCTGCCCGTCGCGCCATTGCCGGAGGCGGAGTTCCCGACGATCCAGGTCACCGCCCAACTGCCCGGCGCCAGCCCCGACACCATGGCCTCGTCGGTGGCCACGCCCCTGGAAGTGCAATTCAGTGCCATCCCCGGCATGACCCAGATGACCTCTAGCAGCGCCCTGGGCTCCAGCCTGTTGACCCTGCAATTCACCCTCGACAAGAGCATCGACACCGCCGCCCAGGAAGTGCAGGCGGCGATCAACACGGCGGCCGGAAAGTTGCCCAGCGATATGCCCAACCTGCCGACCTGGCGCAAGGTCAACCCGGCGGACAGCCCGGTGCTGATCCTCAGTATCAGCTCCAACAATATGCCCGGCACCGAACTGAGCGACTACGTGGAAACCCTGCTGGCCCGGCAGATCAGCCAGATCGACGGCGTCGGCCAGATCAGCATCACCGGCCAGCAACGCCCGGCAATCCGGGTACAGGCCTCGCCGGACAAACTCGCCGCCATCGGCCTGACCCTGGCCGATATCCGCCTGGTGCTGCAGCAGTCGAGCCTGAACCTGGCCAAGGGCGCGCTGTATGGGCGCGACAGCGTATCGACGCTGTCGACCAACGATCAGCTGTTTCATCCTGAGGAATACGGCGAGCTGATTGTTTCCTACAAGGACGGCGCGCCGGTGCAGTTACGCGACGTGGCACGGGTGATCAACGGTTCGGAAAACGCCTACGTGCAGGCCTGGTCCGGTGATACGCCGGGGGTCAACCTGGTGATTTTCCGCCAGCCGGGGGCCAATATCGTCGACACCGTGGACCGCATTCAGGCCGAGCTGCCGCGCTTGCAGGCGATGCTGCCGGCGTCGGTGGAAGTCAGCTCGCTGTCGGATCGCACCAAGACCATTCGTGCCTCGCTGCATGAAGTGGAAATCACCCTGTTGATCGCGGTGTTGCTGGTGGTGGCGGTGATGGCGCTGTTCCTGCGCCAGTGGTCGGCAACCCTGATTGTCTCCAGTGTGCTGGGGGTGTCGCTGGTGGCCACTTTTGCCCTGATGTATGTGATGGGCTTCAGTTTGAACAACCTGACCCTGGTGGCCATCGTGATTGCCGTGGGTTTTGTGGTGGACGATGCGATTGTGGTGGTGGAGAACATCCACCGTCACCTTGAGGCGGGCCTGGACAAGCGCGAAGCGGCGATCAAGGGCGCCGGCGAGATCGGTTTTACCGTGGTGTCGATCAGCTTTTCGCTGGTGGCCGCGTTTATCCCGTTGCTGTTCATGGGCGGCGTGGTCGGGCGCCTGTTCAAGGAATTTGCCCTGACCGCGACCTCGACCATCCTGATTT
The DNA here is from genome assembly GCF_030687335.1 of Pseudomonas sp. FP818. Taxonomy (NCBI): domain Bacteria; kingdom Pseudomonadati; phylum Pseudomonadota; class Gammaproteobacteria; order Pseudomonadales; family Pseudomonadaceae; genus Pseudomonas; species Pseudomonas sp. FP818. The sequence continues at coordinate 4,818,782 of NZ_CP117427.1, forward strand.
CGGTGGTGGTGTCCCTGACCCTGGCGCCGATGCTGGCCGGGCAGTTTATGCGCGCCCCCGCCCACCCTCCCCACGACAAACCGGGCTTTGGCGAACGCCTGCTGGCCGGTTACGCGAGGAACCTGCGCCGGGCCCTGGCCCATCCGCGCACGATGCTCGGCATCTTCACTGTGACCCTGGGCCTGGCCGTGGCCGGCTACGTGTTTATCCCCAAGGGCTTTTTCCCGGTACAAGACACCGGTTTTATTCTTGGCACCAGCGAGGCAGCGGCCGATGTGTCCTACCCGGACATGGTGGCCAAGCACCAGGCCCTGGCCGAAATCATCAAGGCCGACCCGGCGGTGGAAAACTTCTCCCACTCGGTGGGTGTGACCGGCAGTAACCAGACCATCGCCAACGGCCGCTTCTGGATTGCCCTGAAGGATCGCGGTGATCGCGATGTGTCGGCCAGCCAGTTTATCGACCGGATCCGCGCCAAACTGGCCCGGGTACCGGGGATCGTGCTGTACCTGCGCGCCGGCCAGGACATCAACCTCAGCTCCGGGCCCAGCCGCAGCCAGTACCAGTACGTGCTCAAGAGCAACGACGGCGCGACCCTGAACACCTGGACCCAGCGCCTGACCGAAAAACTGCGCACCAACCCGGCCTTCCGCGATCTGTCCAACGACCTGCAACTGGGCGGCAGCATCACCCACATCAGCATCGACCGCCAGGCCGCCGCGCGATTCGGCCTGACCGCCACCGATGTCGACCAGGCGCTGTACGATGCGTTCGGCCAGCGCCAGGTCAATGAATTCCAGACCGAGACCAACCAGTACCAGGTGGTGCTGGAACTGGACAGCCAGCAACGGGGCAAGGCCGAGAGCCTGAACTACTTCTACCTGCGCTCGCCCCTCAGCGGCGAAATGGTGCCATTGTCGGCGCTGGCCAAGGTCGACCCGCCGACGGTCGGGCCGTTATCCATCAGCCACAACGGCATGTTCCCGGCGGCCAACCTGTCGTTCAACCTCGCGCCGGGCGTGGCCCTGGGCGACGCCGTGATCATGCTCGACCAGGCCAAGAACGAGATCGGCATGCCGAGCACCCTCATTGGCAATTTCCAGGGTGCGGCGCAGGCGTTCCAGAGTTCATTGGCCAGCCAGCCGTGGCTGATCCTCGCGGCGCTGGTGGCGGTCTATATCATCCTCGGCGTGCTGTATGAGAGCTTCGTGCATCCGCTGACCATCATCTCGACCCTGCCCTCGGCCGGCCTGGGTGCGTTGATCATGCTGTGGCTGCTGGGCCAGGATTTTTCCATCATGGCCTTGATCGGCCTGGTGCTATTGATCGGCATCGTCAAGAAAAACGGCATCCTGATGATCGACTTTGCCCTCGAAGCCCAACGGGTTCGTGGGCTGGCACCGGCGGATGCGATTTATGAAGCCTGTGTCACGCGTTTTCGACCGATCATCATGACCACCCTCGCCGCGCTGCTGGGCGCAGTCCCGCTGATGCTCGGCGCAGGCCCCGGCGCGGAGCTGCGCCAGCCCCTGGGCATCGCGGTGGTCGGCGGGTTGCTGGTGAGCCAGGCGCTGACGCTGTTCACCACGCCGGTCATATACTTGTACCTTGAGAAGCTGTTCCACAGACCCACTCCGGCCCCCGGGCTGGCGACCACACATTGAGGCGGGGTCATGCGTGTCCTGATTATTGAAGACGAAGAGAAAACCGCCGACTACCTGCATCGCGGGCTGACGGAACAAGGCTACACGGTGGACGTCGCCCGCGACGGCATCGAGGGCCTGCACCTGGCCCTGGAAAGCGACTACGCAGTAATCGTGCTCGATGTGATGCTGCCCGGCCTCGACGGGTTTGGCGTGCTGCGCGCACTGCGGGCGCGTAAACAAACCCCGGTGATCATGCTGACTGCCCGCGAGCGCGTGGAAGACCGCATTCGCGGCCTGCGCGAAGGCGCCGACGATTACCTGGGCAAGCCGTTTTCCTTTCTCGAACTGGTCGCCCGCCTGCAAGCCCTGACCCGCCGTAGCGGCGGGCATGAACCGGTGCAGGTGACCGTTGCCGACCTGTGGATCGACCTGATCAGCCGCAAGGCCAGCCGCGCCGGCCTGCGCCTGGACCTGACGGCCAAGGAGTTCTCGCTGCTCAGCGTCCTGGCGCGGCGCCAGGGCGAGATCCTGTCCAAGACGGCGATTGCGGAAATGGTCTGGGACATCAATTTCGACAGCGACGCCAATGTGGTCGAAGTGGCGATCAAGCGCCTGCGGGCCAAGCTCGACGGGCCGTTCGAGCACAAGTTGCTGCACACCATCCGTGGCATGGGCTATGTACTGGAGAACCGCAGTGTCGAGTAACTCGATTGCCCTGCGCCTGAGCGGCATGTTCACCCTGGTCGCGCTGGTGATTTTCCTGCTGATCGGCGGCGCGCTCTACCAGCAGGTGGACCGTGGCCTGGGCCTGTTGCCGGAGGCCGAACTGGATGCGCGCTACAGTGTGCTGGAGTCGTCGATCACACGTTTCGGCACGCCGGATCACTGGGTGAAAATGACCAACAAACTCAAGCTGCTGGGCGAAGAGGATGCACGCATACGCTTCTGGGTAGTGAGCAGCGACCCGGCCTATGAGTACGGCAACCCGGACGCGCACCTTCGCGAGTTCGCCGCCGGCCCCACGGGCAAGCGTGATTTATACCTGCCGGGGCATGCGTATCCGTTCAAGGTGCTGGTCAGCCAGTTCCCGGCCAAGGACCTGCGCCCGCCGCTGCGCTTTATGATCGCCATCGACACCGCCAACTTCCGCGCCACCCAGCACCATTTGCTGATGGCGTTGATCAGCCTGGCGTTTATCGGCGTGGTGCTGGCTTCGCTGCTGGGCTTCTGGGTCGCGCGCATCGGCCTCAAGCCGCTGATCAGGCTCTCGGACGAAGCGCAAAAACTGGCCCCGCCGAAACTGTCCGGGCGCTTGCAATTGTCGCCGCTGCCCCCGGAACTCAAGCAATTCGCCAATGCCTTCAACTCCACCCTGGAGCGGGTGGAAACCGCCTACTCGCGCCTGGAGTCGTTCAACGCCGACGTGGCCCACGAACTGCGCTCGCCACTGACCAACCTGATCGGCCAGACCCAGGTGGCGCTGACACGTGGCCGCTCGGCCGAGCATTACTTTGAAGTGCTGCAATCGAACCTGGAGGAGTTGGAGCGCCTGCGTTCGATCATCAATGACATGCTGTTCCTGGCCAGCGCCGACCAGGGCAGCAAAGCCACCAAGCTGGTTGAAAGCTCCCTGGCCGATGAGGTGGCGACCACCCTCGACTATCTGGACTTTATCCTTGAAGACGCCCAGGTGCAGGTCACGGTGGTCGGCGATGCCCAGGTGAGGATCGAAAAGGCCCATTTGCGCCGGGCCCTGATCAACCTGCTGAACAACGCCGTGCAGCACACCTCGCCGGGGCAAGTGATCGAGGTGCGGATTGAAACGCACGAGCAGCAGGTGCTGATTGGCGTGACCAACCCTGGAGAACGGATCGCCAGCGAGCATTTGCCACGGTTGTTCGAGCGTTTCTACCGCGTCGACGCCTCGCGCAGCAACAGCGGGGCCAATCATGGGTTGGGGTTGGCCATCGTCAAGGCGATTGCCTTGATGCATGGCGGGGAGGTGTTTGTGCGCAGTGAACACGGTGGCAACACCTTTGGTATCACCCTGCCGATCTGAATTTTAAAATCACTCCGACATAAGCCCATTCCCATAGAGGGTCTTCATCGTCTCGACTGTTGCGATTTGGGCAACAGTCATTATCTTGTTACACTCTGTACCGTACCGCTCGCCTGCGCCAATATGTCGCATCGACGAGCGAGACGGCAAAGACAGCCGACCCGCCCTGCCATTTCCCTCGACTTATTTCCAGGGCTCTACACTGGGAATCTGTCTTAAAGCCGCTGACTTCAGCGGCTTTTTTTTGCCGTAAAAAAGGCCAGGAACACCCCACAACATTGGCCGTTCAGACTGACCCAAAGGAGCTCCCCCGGTGAAAACCGCGCTGACATTCACCCCGTTATTCCTCGCGATTGCAGCAACTATCTCCCCTATCGCCCATGCCGCAGACACCCCTCCCACCGACGGATTCGTCGAAGGCTCCAGCCTCAATATCAACACCCGCAACTACTACATGAATCGTGACCGCCGCGACATTCACACCGACGACAGCAAAGAGTGGGGCCAAGGCTTCCTCGGGGTCTTCGAGTCCGGTTACACCCAGGGCACCGTGGGTTTCGGCCTGGATGTGCATGGCATGCTCGGCCTGAAACTGGACGGCGGCGGCGGTACGGACGGCTCCAGCATCCTGCCGTACGGCAGCGGCAACGGCAAAGCGCCGGGCTCGTTTTCCACCGGTGGCGGCACCTTGAAAATCCGCGCTCTGGATACCGAATTCAAAGCCGGCGATCTGTTCCTCAACAACCCGGTAATTGCCGGCGGCATGACCCGCATGCTGCCCGAGACCTTCCGTGGCGTCAGCCTGACCAACCACAGCCTCGACGGCTGGATGTTCGAAGGCGGCCAGGCCAGCTTTGCCAAGCTCTACAACCAGAGCGGCCACGGGCGCATCGGCACCAGCTATGGCGCGCTGCCCAAGGGCCAGGACAGCCAGCATATGAACTGGGCAGGCGTGGCCTGGAGCGGTCTGCCAGGGCTGACCAGCAACCTGTACGCCTCCGAACTCAAGGACGTGTGGAACCAGTACTACTACGACCTGGACTACACCTACGCGGTCAATGACCTGGTCAGCCTCAACCCGGGCCTGCACTTCTACCATACCCAGGACACCGGCAATGCCTTGCTGGGGGATATCGACAACAACACCTACAGCCTGCATTTCACTGTGGGCGTGGGCAATCACAGCGTCATGGCCGCCTACCAGCGGGTCAACGGCAACACGCCGTTCGACTATATCGCCCAGGGCGACAGCGTGTACCTGGACAACTCCCAGCAATACTCGGACTTCAACGGCCCCAACGAGCGCTCGTGGAAGCTCAAGTACGCCTATGACTTCGCCGGGCTCGGCGTCCCTGGCCTGACGTCAGCGGTGTCGTACATCAGCGGCAAGACCGACCTGACCAAAGTCGACCCCAACAGCCGCGGCTACTCGGCCTGGTACAGCGCCGACGGCAAGAACGCCAAGCACTGGGAACGGGATATCGACCTCAAGTACGTGGTGCAGGGCGGCAAGGCCAAGGACCTGGCGGTGCGCCTGCAATGGGCGACCAACCGGGGCAGCAATGGCTACTCGGCGGTGGACCGCGATGTGGATGAGTACCGGGTGATCGTCGACTACCCGATCAATGTGTTCTGACGGCCAATTATCTTTTTTGCCGATGAGCTAATTTCAGGCGCGCGGAACTAAACTGCCCTCATCGTCACCGCCGAAGTCCGTCCGATGAGTCAACGCCGCGCCCTTAACCTGCCTGCACGCCCGGAGCTTTTGCTGATTCTGGGCAGTGGCCTCACCGTCACCCTGATCCTGATCATCGTCGCCGTGCTGCTGATCCGCGAACATGCCAGCACGCTGCAGACCGCCCAACGGTCTACCAGCAATATCACCCAACTGATCAATGCCGATGTGCTGCGCAACGTCGAGCTCTATGACTTGGCACTGCACGGCCTGATTGAGGCGGCCGGCAAGGACTTGTCGGGACTGCCGGCGGATGTGCGGCATCAACTGCAATTCGACCAGTCCACCGCAGCCCCCTATAAAGGTGAAGTCCTGCTGCTGGACGCCCAGGGCGCGGTGCTTGCCGACTCGTCGACGCTGACCCCAACCCGACGTAACTTCGCCAACCGCGACTACTTCCAGGTCCATCAACAGAACCCCGAGGCCGGACTGTTTATCAGCCGCCCGTTCAAGATCCATTGTCAGTGCGAGCAGGTCTGGCGTATCGCCTTCAGCCGCCGCGTGACCGGGCCCGACGGCGAGTTTGCCGGGGTGGCCGTGGCGACCATGCGCCTGGCGTATTTCGACCAACTGTTCAGCAGCCTGACCATCGGCAACGGTAACACCATCAACCTGCTGAACAACCAGGGCATCCTGCTGGCCCAGCACCCCGTGCTCGAACAGGACATGATCGACAAGGACCTGAGTTCACTCCCCAACTTCAAGCGCATGCTGAAAGAAGGCAGCGGCAGCTTCCGGGCCATCTCTGCGATCAGCGGTACGCCACGGCTGTATACCTTTACCAATGTGGGGCGGTTGCCATTGATCGTGGTGGTGGCGTTGGCCAGCGACGATGTGTTCGCCGCCTGGCAGCGCGCCGCGTGGCTGACGGCAGGGGCCACCGGGGTGTTGTGTGTGGGCCTGCTGTGGCTGAGCTGGATGTTGCGCCTGGAGCTGCGGCGCCGCTATCGCGCCGAGAAGGTGCTGTCAGAACTGGCAGCCACGGACGGCCTGACCGGCCTGGCCAACCGCCGGACCCTCGACCAGCGCTTGGCTCTGGAATGGGAGCGCGCCCGCCGCTCGACCGAGCCCTTGTCTGTGCTGATGATCGACGTCGACCACTTCAAGGCCTTCAACGACCGCCATGGCCATCAGGGGGGGGATGAAGCCTTGCGCAGCGTGGCGCAGGTGATCGGCCGCCAAATCCGCCGCCCGGCCGATCTGGCGGCACGTTACGGCGGCGAAGAGTTTGCGGTGATCCTGCCGCATACCGATGCCAGCGGTGCCAGGACGATTGCCGAGCATATCCGCCAGGGGATCCAGCACTTGCCGCCGGTTGCCGGTGATAGCGAGCCTATTACGGTGAGTATCGGCCTGAGCACCTGGGACAAACGCAGCAGCGCGTCATTGGAGGAGTTGCTGCTCAGTGCTGACCGGGCATTGTATGAGGCGAAAAATAGCGGGCGTAACCGCGTCGTCGATGCGGCCCTGGTGAGGTAGTGGTTGCGTACCTATTGTGGCGAGGGAGCTTGTCACCGCAGGTCTGTTTTGCGCCTTGATTGAACATTGGCGGAGCCACAAACCACCGCCATAAAAAAAGGCCACCCGAAGGCAGCCTTTAAAAACTAAAGAAAGAGAGTTGTTACTTACACCGCCGCAACGGGACGCATGTAAGAGATCGGTGCGGTGCTGGCATCTTCGAAGGTCACGACTTCCCAAGCATCTTTCTGCTCAATCAACTTGCGCAGGAGCTGGTTGTTAAGTGCATGGCCCGACTTGAAGCCTTTGAACTCGCCTATCAGGCTATTGCCCAGCAGGTAGAGGTCACCAATTGCATCGAGGATCTTGTGCTTCACGAATTCGTCTTCATAGCGAAGGCCGTCTTCGTTCAGTACACCATCCGCGTCGACCACGATGGCGTTTTCAACGCTGCCGCCGAGTGCGAGGTTGTGCTTGCGCAGGTACTCGATGTCACTCATGAAACCAAAGGTACGGGCGCGGCTGACTTCTTTTACGAACGAAGTGCTGGAAAAATCCACGCTTGCACTTTGGGTGCGGTCACGGAATACCGGGTGATCGAAATCGATCTCAAAGCTCACTTTAAAGCCTTCGAACGGGACGAAGGTGGCGCGCTTGTCGCCGTCTTCTACTGTCACTTCCCGCAGAATGCGAATGAACTTCTTGGCTGCGTCCTGTTCTTCCAGGCCGGCAGATTGAATCAGGAATACGAAAGGTCCAGCGCTACCATCCATGATCGGGACTTCAGACGCGGAGAGCTCGACGTAGGCGTTATCGATGCCCAGGCCAGCCATGGCCGAGAGCAAGTGCTCCACCGTGTCCACTTTGACGTCACCGTTGACCAATGTGGTCGACATGGTGGTTTCGCCAACGTTTTCCGCGCGAGCAGGAATCTGCACCACAGGGTCCAGGTCGGCACGAACAAACACGATGCCGGTGTCGACAGGTGCGGGCTTGAGAGTCAGGTATACCTTCTCCCCGGAGTGCAGACCTACACCTGTGGCACGGATAATATTCTTCAGGGTGCGTTGTTTAATCATGGCTTGGACCGCTTCAGCGCAAATTGCGAACTGGTATCAACAAAGGCTGGCGATAATAGCAGACCAGACCTTTGCTGAACACCAATCACCTTCATAGCCCTGATACATTCCATTAATCGGCCTGACGACGCAGGAAAGCCGGGATGTCCAGATAGTCCAGATCATCTTGCGGATTCGGGCTACGGGACGCCGCAGCACCGGCCTGGGCCTGGTTGCGCATCACGGTCGGACGATCCAGATCACGGTAGTTCACCGACGGCAGTTCCTGACGAGCAGGTGCTGGAGCGGCGGCCGAGGCCTGGCTGGTGTGCACGGTATTGTCGATAACCTTCACCGGTTTCTCGATTTTAGCGCCCAGACCCGTGGCAACCACGGTCACATGCAGCTCGTCGCGCATGTCTGGATCGATAACGGTACCGACCTTGACCATCGCGTGCTCGGAAGCAAAGGCTTCGATGATGCTACCCACGTCGGAGTACTCACCCAGGGACAGGTCAGGACCGGCGGTGATGTTCACCAGGATGCCGCGTGCACCTTGCAGGTTCACGTCTTCGAGCAACGGGTTGCGGATGGCCGCTTCGGTCGCTTCACGTGCACGGTTAGGACCGCTGGCGCAGCCAGTGCCCATCATTGCCATGCCCATTTCGCTCATGACCGTGCGTACGTCGGCAAAGTCGACGTTGATCATGCCCGGACGCTTGATGATGTCGGAGATACCGCGAACGGCACCGGCCAGTACGTCATCGGCCTTGGCGAAAGCCGACAGCAGGCTGGCGTCTTTACCGAGGATGGTCAGCAGTTTCTCGTTGGGGATGGTGATCAACGAGTCAACGCTTTCAGACAGCAGACGGATACCTTCGTCAGCGATCTGCATGCGCTTGCGGCCTTCGAACGGGAACGGACGGGTCACGACAGCGACCGTCAGGATCCCCATTTCCTTGGCTACTTCAGCAATGATTGGCGCCGCACCGGTACCGGTACCGCCGCCCATGCCGGTGGTGATGAACACCATGTTGGTGCCTTGCAGCACTTCGGCAATACGCTCACGGTCTTCCAGGGCGGCTTGACGGCCGACTTCCGGATTGGCGCCAGCGCCCAGGCCCTTGGTCACGGCTGTGCCCAATTGCAGGATGGTCCGCGCGCCGATGCTCTTCAGCGCCTGGGCATCAGTGTTGGCACAGATGAATTCAACGCCTTCAATGTTGCTCTTGACCATATGATTGACAGCGTTGCCGCCGCCACCGCCGACACCGATTACTTTAATAACCGGGCTTGCGGGGATGTTGTCTACGAGTTCGAACATTTTCCCTCTCCTTTCATTTCTCTAGTTTTTTCGCCTACTACTTTGAAACGGTGTTGCGGTAAATCTTTAGAAATTGCCTTTCACCCAAGCCTGCAGGCGCTCCAGCAACGGCGCTTTGGGCTCGTCACTGCTATAGCTTTCGCGGCTGCCAATGCCCGACAGGGAAATGCCGTCGGTCTGCTTTTGCAGGCCGTACAACAGCAAGCCCACACCGGTGGAATAAATCGGGTTGCGCACCACGTCGCCCAGGCCCTTGACGCCATGGGGCACGCCCAGGCGGACCGGCATGTGGAAAATTTCCTCGGCCAGTTCGACCGCGCCTTCCATCTTCGAGGTGCCACCGGTCAGCACGATGCCGGCCGGGATCAAATCTTCGTAGCCGCTGCGACGCAGTTCAGCCTGGATCAGGGTGAACAGTTCGTCGTAGCGCGGCTCGACCACTTCGGCCAGGGCCTGGCGCGACAGTTCACGCGGTGGACGGTCGCCCACGCTCGGCACCTTGATGGTCTCGCCGGCACCGGCCAGCTTGGCCAGGGCGCAGGCGTAGCGGATCTTGATTTCTTCGGCGTACTGGGTCGGTGTCCGCAGGGCCATGGCGATGTCGTTGGTCACCTGGTCGCCGGCAATCGGGATCACCGCGGTGTGACGGATCGCACCTTCGGTAAAGATCGCGATATCGGTGGTGCCGCCGCCGATGTCCACCAGGCACACGCCCAGTTCTTTTTCGTCGTCGGTCAGGACCGAGTAGGCCGAGGCCAACTGCTCAAGAATGATGTCGTCGATTTCCAGGCCGCAACGACGCACGCATTTTTCAATGTTCTGTGCGGCATTCACGGCGCAGGTCACCACGTGGACCTTGGCTTCCAGGCGGACGCCCGACATGCCCAGGGGCTCACGTACGCCTTCCTGGTTATCAATAACGTAGTCCTGCGGCAGGGTGTGCAGCACACGCTGGTCAGCCGGGATTGCCACGGCCTGGGCAGCGTCGAGGACGCGCTCAAGGTCGGCCGAGCTGACTTCACGGTCGCGGATCGCCACGATGCCGTGGGAGTTCAGGCTACGAATGTGATTGCCCGCCACGCCGACGAATGCCGAGTGAATCCGGCAGCCCGCCATCAGTTGCGCTTCTTCGATAGCGCGCTGGATCGACTGCACGGTGGATTCGATGTTGACCACCACGCCCTTCTTCAGGCCCCGGGACGGATGCGTGCCGATTCCGACGATTTCCAGCGTGCCGTCGTCCGCGACCTCGCCTACCAGCGCCACCACCTTGGAGGTGCCGATATCGAGACCGACGATCATTTTGCCGCTTTGCACGTTTGCCATGGGTCCTGCCTCTTCTTAATTCTTCGCGACAGCGGGTTGCGCTGCCGTGGGCGCAGCCGGTTCGCGCCAGCTAACGGCCAGGCCGTTGGCGTAACGCAGGTCGATGCTCGCAATGTTCGTAATCTGTTCTTTCAGGGTTTTGTCGTAGATGGCGATAAAGCGGCGCATCTTCTCCACCAAGTGGTCGCGTCCCAGCAACAACTCGATGCCCGGGCCGGAACTGCCTGCCCCGGTGGTCAGGAACCAGCTGCCCCGCTCGCGCAATTCCAGGCGCGCAATGGAGAAGCCCAGTGGCCGCAGCATCTGGCTCAACGCCTGGTACTGCTGCATCACTTGTTGTTGCGCCCGTTGCGGCCCGAACAACTGCGGCAAATGCTCGTAGTTGGCCAGCTCACGCGGGTTGAACGCCTGGCCCTGGTTGTTCAACAGCGCTTCGTCACCCCAACGGGCCACGGGCAGTTGTTCTTCCAGGCGGATCGTCACTTGATCCGGCCACACGCGCCGTACTTCGGCGTGGGCAATCCACGCCATCTGCTCCAGTTCGGCACGCATGCCTGCCAGGTCGATGGTGAAGAAGCTCGCCGCGACAAAAGGCGCGATCCGCTGCTGCACCGCTTGCTGGCTGATGTAGCTCAAGTCGCCCTGCACGCTGATCTTGGTGATGGGGCGGTCGGCATACGGCAACAGGCGCTGCGCACCTTCATAGGTGCCAAAGCCCAACGCCACCAACAGCACCGGCCAGAACAGGGCCTTGAGAAAACCAAAGTTGGCTTTCGGCAGGCGCGCCGACATCGGCTCTTTAGCCACCATTCGACTGGCACCACGCGGCACCGGCTTGCGGCCGGGAGCGGGTGGCTGATGGCGAAGCGATGCGCCTTGCATGGTCTTAACCTCGTGCCTCTTCATTACCGGCCACATTACCGGCCACATAACTGGCGGCCAGGATCGCCAGCACCAACTGCTGGAAGTCCAGGCCGGCTGCGCGTGCAGCCATGGGGACCAGGCTGTGGTCGGTCATGCCCGGTGCGGTGTTGACTTCAAGGAACCAGAAGTTCCCCTGGTCATCCTGCATCACGTCTGCCCGCGCCCAACCGGCGATACCCAACGCCTCACAGGCTTTCGCTGTGAGGTCCATCAATTCCTGCTCTTTGGTTGCATCGAGGCCGCATGGGATCCGGTACTGGGTATCGGAGGCCAGGTACTTGGCGTCGTAGTCGTAAAAGGTATGGGGGGTGCCCAGCGCGATAGGCGGCAATACCTGGTCACGGAGGGTCGCGATGGTGAATTCGGGACCGGAGATCCACTGTTCCACCAACACTTGCGAATCGTAGGTACTTGCCGCTTTCCATGCGTCGATCAATTCGGCGGCCGAGTTCACTTTAGCCATGCCGATACTGGAGCCTTCATGGGCTGGTTTGACGATCAAAGGCAGGCCCAGTTCCTTGGCCGCAGAAATACAATCGTCTTCGCTGCACAAAACGCTGTGACGCGGCGTCGGAATGCCCAGGCTGTGCCACACCTGCTTGGTGCGCAACTTGTCCATGGCCAGTGCCGAGGCAAGGATGCCGCTGCCGGTGTAAGGGATCCCGGCGCACTCCAGCAGGCCCTGCATGCTGCCGTCTTCACCACCACGGCCGTGAAGAATGATGAAGGCGCGGTCGATCTTCTCGGCCTGCAGGCGAGCGAGGAAGTCATCGCCCACGTCGATACCAAAGGCGTTCACACCGGCACTTTGCAGCGCTTGGAGCACAGCATTGCCGGACTTGAGCGACACTTCGCGCTCAGCGCTCTTGCCGCCGAACAGTACCGCCACGCGGCCGAAGTCGGCAGGCGCGATGGTGGAGAACAGGGAGCCGTAGTTGGTGGTCATTTCGACTTCCCCTGGGCAGGCGCGGCAGCAAACAGCGGGCTCGCGAGCAATTTAGGGGCAAGGCCGCCGATATCACCGGCACCCTGGCACAGCAAGATGTCGCCGGCACGCAACAGCGGCTTGACGACCGGCGCCAGGTCCACGCCGCGCTCGATATAGATCGGGTCCAGTTGCCCGCGCTGACGGATGCTGTTGCACAGCTTGCGGCTGTCGGCGCCGGGGATCGGTTCTTCACCGGCCGGGTAGACTTCCATCAACAGCAGCACGTTGGCATCGGCCAATACATTTACGAAATCGTCGTACAGGTCACGGGTGCGGCTGTAGCGGTGCGGCTGGTAGACCATCACCAGGCGACGCTCCGGCCAGCCACCACGCACGGCCTTGATCACGGCCGCGACTTCGGTCGGGTGGTGACCGTAGTCATCCACCAGCATCACGTCGCCGCCGTCTACCGGCAGGTGGCCGTAGACCTGGAAGCGCCGGCCCACACCGGCAAAGCCCGACAGGCCTTCGACGATGGCTTCATCGCTGACGCCCTCATCGGTGGCGATGCAGATGGTCGCCAGGGAATTGAGCACATTGTGGTTGCCCGGCATGTTCACCGAGACGTCCAGCGGCTCGCGATCCGGGCGCAACACGGTAAAGAAGGTCTGCATGCCTTGCTGACGTACATTGATCGCGCGCACGTCGGCGTCTTCGCTGAAGCCATAGGTCACGGTCGGACGCTTGACCAGCGGCAGGATTTCGCGCACTACCGGATCGTCCAGGCACACCACGGCCAAACCGTAGAACGGCAGGTTATGCAGGAACTCGACGAAGGTTTTCTTCAACTTGTTGAAGTCGCCGTCGTAAGTCGCCATATGGTCGGCGTCGATATTGGTGACCACGGCCACCAGCGGCTGCAGGTGCAGGAAGCTGGCATCGCTTTCATCGGCTTCGGCAATCAGGTAACGGCTGGTACCCAGTTGTGCATTGGTACCTGCTGCATTCAGCCGGCCACCGATCACGAAGGTCGGGTCCAGGCCGCCGGCGGCAAATACCGAAGCGATCAGGCTGGTGGTGGTGGTCTTGCCGTGGGTACCGGCGACGGCGATGCCGTGACGGTAACGCATCAGCTCGGCCAGCATCTCGGCGCGGGGCACCACGGGAATACGGCGTTCAAGGGCGGTGGCCACTTCCGGGTTGGAGGTGTTCACGGCACTGGAGACCACCAGTACATCGGCCTGCGCGGCGTTCTCGGCACGGTGGCCGATAAAGATCTGTGCGCCAAACGATTCCAGGCGCTCGGTGACCGGCGAGGTCTTGAGGTCGGAGCCGGAGACCTGGTAACCCAGGTTCAGCAACACCTCGGCGATCCCGCACATGCCCACGCCGCCGATACCGACGAAGTGGATGCGACGGATACGGCGCATTTCCGGTTGCGGCATGGCTTTTTGATTCTCAACCATGGGCCACCTCCAGGCAGATATCGACCACGCTACGGGTGGCGTCGGGTTTGGCCAGGCGGCTTGCGGTGCTCGCCATGCTGTTCAGTCGTTCGGGTTGCATCAAAACCTCAGTCAGGCGTGCGGCCAGATCGGCGGCGCCAGTCGTTCTTTGCGGCAGCAGGAAGGCAGCGCCCTCCCCGGCCAAATATTCGGCGTTGCGGGTCTGGTGATCGTCGATCGCATGGGGCAAAGGCACCAGCAAGGACGGCAGACCGGCAGCAGCCAGTTCACTGACGGTCAACGCACCTGCGCGACAGACCACCAGGTCGGCCCAGCCATAGGCATGGGCCATGTCTTTGATAAAAGGCTCTACAGTCGCCTCGACACCGGCCTCGCGATAGCGGGCGGCAGTCACTTCATCGTGGTTCTTGCCTGCCTGATGGAAAATCTCGGGACGCAGTTCCACAGGCAGTTGCGCCAGCGCCTCCGGCAGCAGCTTGTTCAGCGGTTCGGCGCCCAGGCTTCCGCCGAGGATCAGCAGGTGCGCCTTGCGCCCGGTCAGGGCCTGGCGGGCAATGTCCATAAACAGCTCGGTACGCACCGGGTTACCGGTGGTGCGGCGCTTGTCCATGGCTGCAAACGTATTCGGGAATGCCTCGCAGACTCGCGCCGCCAATGGCGCCAACAGGCGGTTGGCAGTACCGGCCACAGCGTTCTGCTCGTGGACGATCACCGGCACACCGGCCAATCGCGCGGCCACACCGCCGGGACCGGTGACATAGCCACCAAAGCCCAGCACACACACCGGCTTCAACTCACGGATAACCTTGCGCGCCTGCCACACCGCCTTGAGCAACACGAACGGCGCCTTGAGCAGGGACAATTTGCTTTTGCCGCGCAGGCCGCTGACGTTGATCAGGTGCAGGGGCAAGCCGGCCGCCGGAACCAGTTCATTTTCGATGCCACGGGGCGTACCCAGCCAATGCACGGTGTAGCCGCGGGCCTGGAACTCACGGGCACAGGCCAGCGCCGGGAACACGTGGCCGCCGGTGCCGCCCGCCATGATCAGCACGTTAGCGCCCATGGGTCGGCTCCTCGGCAAAATCGCTCTCGCTGAATTCCATCTCTTCGCTGCCCAAATGGGTTCGACTCTCCCACTCGATACGCAGCAACAAGCCGAGACAGGCACAGCAGATCACCAACGAGCTGCCGCCATAACTGAGGAACGGCAGGGTCAGGCCCTTGGTCGGCAGCAGGCCGACGTTCACACCGATGTTGATCAGGAACTGGCCGATCCACAGGAAGGCCAGGCCGTAAGCCACATAGGCGGCAAAGAATTGTTTGGCTTTCTCCGCCCACAAGCCGATGTACATGGCCCGCACGCAGACGAACACGAACAGCCCGACGGTGGCCAGGGAGCCGACCACGCCCAGCTCTTCGGCGAGTACCGAGAACACGAAGTCGGTATGGGCTTCCGGCAGGTAGAACTGCTTCTGCACGCTGTTGCCAAGGCCCACGCCCAGCCACTCGCCGCGACCGAAGGCGATCAGCGCCTGGGTCAGCTGGTAGCCGGAGCCGAACTGGTCAGACCAGGGGTCGGTAAAGGTGATCAGGCGCGCCATCCGATAGGGTTGCGCCTGCACCAGGATCGTCACGGCCGCCACGGCGAGCCCGACCATCAGGGCAAAGCGGAACAAGCCCACCCCGCCGAGGAACAGCATCGCAGCAGCGGCGCCCATCATCACCACGGTGGCGCCGAAGTCCGGCTCCATCAGCAACAGACCGGCCATGGGCAGCAGCACGATGAATGGCTTGAAGAAGCCCATCCAACTTTCCCGCACTTCTTTCTGACGACGCACCAGGTAGCCCGCGAGGTAAATCACCACGAACACCTTGGCGATTTCCGAAGGCTGCACGTTGAAGGCACCGAAGCCAATCCAGCGCATCGAACCGTTCACCTCACGGCCGATGCCGGGGACGATTACCATCACCAGCAGGCCGAAGGCACCGAGCAGCATCAGCCAACCCAGGCGCTGCCAGGTGGCGATAGGAATCATCATGGTGACGATGCACGCACCGAGGCCGATCACCAGGTAAATCAGGTGGCGGATCATGTGGTACAGGGTGTTACCCGACTGTACGGCGGCCACTTCCGAGGAGGCCGACGTGATCATCACCAGGCCCAGGCCCAGCAGCGCCAGGCAACCGGCGAGCATCGGGAAGTCGAGGTCGATCCCGCGCCCGGTAATGATCGGCGACGGGTACGGCTTGATAATGTTCTTCAGGTCCAGACTCATGCCAAGCCCTCCACGGCACGGGCGAACAATTGGCCGCGCTCTTCGTAGTTCTTGAACATGTCGAAACTGGCGCACGCCGGCGACAGCAGCACGGCATCGCCGGGCTGGGCCAGGGCGCGGCATTGGGCGATGGCGTCGTCCAGGGAGGTGGCGCGCACTTGCGGCACTGCGTCGCCCAGGGCAGCGGCGATCAAGTCGCTGTCACGGCCCATCAGCACCACGGCACGGCAATGAGCAGCCACCGGGCCCTTGAGGTCCTTGAAGTCGGCACCCTTGCCGTCGCCACCGGCGATCAGCAGGAGTTTGCCGTCGATATCGGCACCCAGGCCTTCGATGGCGGCCAGCGCGGCGCCGACATTGGTGGCCTTGGAATCGTTGTAGTAGCACACGCCATCCAGGTCGCGCACCCACTGGCAGCGGTGCTCCAGGCCGGCAAAGGTGCGCAGGCTCGACAACATCGCGTCGAACGGCAAGCCGACCGCATGCCCCAACGCCAGGGCCGCCAGGGCATTGGACTGGTTGTGGGCGCCACGGATCTTCAGTTCACGGACCGGCATCAGGTTCTGGAATTCGAAGGCCAGGTATTTCTCGCCATTCTCTTCACGGATACCAAAGCCCTTGAAATCGGGTTTGCTCAGGCCGAAGGTCCAGCATGGCAGGCCCTCGCCCATCAGCGGACGGCTCAGGGCATCCTGGCGATTGACCACCACTTGCCGCGCACCACGGAAGATCCGGTGCTTGGCCAGGTGATAAGCCGGCAGGCCGCTGTAGCGGTCCATATGGTCTTCGCTGACGTTCAACACGGTGGCCACTTCGGCGCCGAGTTGATCGGTGGTCTCCAGCTGGAAGCTCGACAGCTCCATGACATACAGCTCGATATCGTCGCTGAGCAAATCCAGCGCCGGCGTACCGAGGTTACCGCCCACGGCCACGCGCTTGCCGGCCGCAGCCGCCATTTCGCCGACCAGGGTGGTGACGGTGCTCTTGGCGTTGGAACCGCTGATCGCGACGATGGGCGCCTTGGCGTTACGCGCAAACAGCTCGATATCGCCGGACAACTTCACGCCACGCGCCGCTGCCGCTTGCAGGGCCGGGGTCGCCAGGGCCAGGCCGGGGCTCACGTAGAGCTCGTCGGCACGGCACAGAAACTCGACATCCAACTCGCCACAACGCACTTCCACGTGCGGGTAGTCACGGCGCAGCGTGACCAGCTCCGGTGGATTTTCCCGCGTATCGGCCACGGCAAACGACGTGCCCCGGTTCGCCAGGAAGCGAACCAGGGACATGCCGCTCTTGCCGAGGCCGACAACGATGCGGAAGTGGTCTGAAGCGATCAGGGACACTCGTTTCTACCTCAGTTTCAGGGTGGCAAGGCCAACCAGCACAAGAATCACGGTGATGATCCAGAAACGGACAATCACCCGTGGCTCCGGCCAGCCCTTGAGTTCAAAGTGGTGATGAATCGGCGCCATGCGAAACACGCGGCGACCGGTCAACTTGAAAGATGCAACCTGGATCACCACCGACAGGGTCTCCATCACGAACACGCCGCCCATGATGAACAGGACGATTTCCTGGCGCACGATCACGGCAATGGTGCCCAGGGCAGCGCCCAGCGCCAGGGCGCCGACGTCGCCCATGAACACTTGGGCCGGATAGGTGTTGAACCACAGGAAGCCCAGTCCGGCACCGATCAGCGCGCCGCAGAACACAATCAATTCACCCGCGCCCGGTACATACGGGATCAGCAGGTATTCAGCGAATTTCACGTTACCCGACAGGTAGCAGAAGATGCCCAGGGCGCCGCCCACCATCACCGTCGGCATGATCGCCAGGCCGTCGAGGCCATCGGTCAGGTTGACCGCGTTGCTGGAGCCGACGATCACGAAATAGGTCAACACCACGAAGCCAATGCCCAACGGGATGCTGGCATCCTTGAGCATCGGGAAAATCAGCGTGGTTTCCACCGCGCTTGGCGCAGTCATATAAAGGAAGATCGCCGCGCCCAGGCCGAACACCGATTGCCAGAAATACTTCCAGCGGCTTGGCAGCCCCTTGGAGTTCTTCTCGATTACCTTGCGGTAGTCATCGACCCAGCCGATGGCGCCGAACAGCAGGGTCACCAGCAACACCACCCAGACATAGCGGTTGGCCAGGTCGGCCCAGAGCAAGGTGCTGATGCCGATGGACGACAGGATCAACGCGCCGCCCATGGTCGGTGTGCCGGACTTGGACAAGTGCGACTGCGGGCCGTCATTGCGCACGGACTGGCCGATCTGCAGGTTTTGCAGAGTACGGATCATCCATGGCCCCAGAAACAGCGACAAACACAGCGCGGTCAGCACACCCAGGATCCCGCGCAGGGTCAGGTACTGAAAGACCGCGAAGCCTTTGTGGAACTGTTGCAGATACTCAGCCAGCAGCAGCAGCATTAATGTTTCTCCGTACTTGAGCCACACAAGGCCGCGACGACGTTTTCCATCACCGCGCTGCGCGATCCCTTGATCAAAATGGTTGTGTGTTTGTCTTGTTCGGCTACGCCCAGCGCCTGGATCAACTCGGCCTGGCTCGCGAAGTGCCGCGCGCCCAAACCAAACGCGGCGACGGCGTGGGCCATGTTCGGGCCGACGGCGTAGAAGGCGTCGACCTTGCCACTGGCGTAGGCACCCACTTCGCGGTGGGACTGTTCGGCCCAGTCGCCCAGCTCGGCGATATCACCCAGCACCAGCACCTTGCGACCGTCAAAGCCTTTGAGCAGGTCAATGGCCGCGCAGATCGAGGACTGGTTGGCGTTGTAAGTGTCATCAATCACGCGCATGCCGTTGCTCGCCAGTTGCGCCACGGTGCGCCCCTTGACCGGTTGCACTGCGCCCAGGCCGGTAGCAATGCCGAACAGCGACACGCCCAGGGCGTAGGCAGCGGCGGCGGCGGCCAGGGCGTTGGCAACGTTGTGGTTGCCCAGCAGGTTCAATTGCACGTGCTCATCACCTTGCGGGCTGTGCAGGGTGAAGGCCGGGCAGCCACGGGCATCGAGCGTGATGTTCGAGGCATGGAAGTCCGCCGCGGCGTTGTGCACGGCGAAGCTCAAGACCTTGCGCCCGGCGGCACGTACACGCCAGGTTTCGAAGGCCTTGTCATCGAGGTTCAGGACTGCGGTACCGGAAGCGTCCAGTCCCTCAAGGATTTCACCCTTGGCCTGGACGATCTTCTCGGGGCCACCAAACTCGCCAACGTGGGCAGTGCCCGCGTTGTTGATAATGGCGACGTGCGGCCGGGTCATGGCTACGGTGTAGGCAATTTCGCCAATGCGCGACGCGCCCAGCTCGATCACGGCGGCGGTATGTTCCGGCGCCAGTTCAAGCAGGGTCAGCGGTGCGCCGAAATCGTTGTTCAGGTTGCCACGGGTCGCCAGCACCGGCCCGCGCGTGCGCAGGATACCGGCAAGCAGTTCCTTGACCGTGGTTTTGCCACTGGAGCCGGTGATCGCCGCCACCGGATTGGTGAACGCCGCGCGGTTCAACGCGCCCAATTGACCCAGGGCCAGACGGGTGTCGGCCACCAGCAACTGCGGCAGTGTCGCGTCAGTGACTTCACGCTGCACCAAGGCACCGACCGCGCCTTTGGCGGCCACCTCATTCAAATAGTCATGCCCGTCGAAGCGCGGGCCGGCCAGGGCGACAAACAGTTGCCCCGGCTTGATGTTGCGACTGTCGATACTGACGCCGTCGAAGCTGCAATCGCTCGACAACACACGGGCCGACAAGGCCTGAGTCAGTTCGCTGAACTGCATGGCCTTAAGCATGGGCCACCTCCCACGCGGTCAAGGCGCGATCGGCCTCGACCAGATCGGAGAAGGCATGGCGTTCGCCGTTGATTTCCTGGTAGTCCTCATGGCCTTTACCGGCCAGGACCACCACATCGTCAGCGCTGGCGCTGGCGATCAATTGGGCAATGGCCGCGCCGCGACCGGCGACGAAGCTCACCCGAGAGGCGTCTTGGAAGCCTGCGCGGATATCATCGAAAATCTGGCTTGGCGCTTCGCTGCGCGGGTTGTCGTCAGTCACCAGCACACCATCGGCCAGGCGCTCGACGATCTCGGCCATCAGCGGGCGTTTGCCGCGATCGCGGTCGCCGCCGCAGCCGAACAGGCACAGCAACTTGCCCTTGGCGTGAGGGCGCAGGGCTTCGAGAACTTTTTCCAGGGCATCCGGGGTGTGGGCATAATCGACCACCACCAGCGGCTGCGTCCCGCCCCCCAGGCGCTGCATACGCCCGGCCGGGCCTTCAAGCTTGGGCAATACACGCAGGATTTCGTCCAGGGCGTAATCCAGGCCCAGCAAGGCGCCGATGGCCGCGAGGACGTTGCTCAGGTTAAAGCGACCGAGCAAGGCACTGCGCAAGTGGTGCTCGCCCTGGGGCGTGACCAGCGTCGCGAGTACACCTTCATCATTGAACTGGGCTTCGCGGCAATACAGGTAGGCGCTGGAGTCTTCCAGGCTGTAGCTGATCAGGCGCGCTTCGCTTTTTTCTGCGGCCAGTTGGCGCCCGAATGCATCATCGAGGTTCACGACGCGGCACTTCAGATCGGTCCAGCCGAACAGCTTGGCCTTGGCGGCGGCGTACGCCTCCATGCTGCCGTGGTAGTCCAGGTGGTCGCGGGACAGGTTGGTCATCACTGCCACGTCGAACGCCAGGGCGGTGACCCGGCCCTGGTCCAGGCCATGGGACGACACTTCCATGGCCACGGCCTTGGCCCCGGCCTTTTTCAAGTCGGCCAGGGTCGCCTGCACGGCAATCGGGTTCGGTGTGGTATGCAGTCCGCTTTGCAGCGCGCCATAGAAACCGGTGCCCAGGGTGCCAACGATGCCGCAGTGCTGGCCCAGCAGATCCAGCGCCTGGGCCACCAACTGGGTGACACTGGTCTTGCCGTTGGTGCCGGTGACGCCAATCAGGTTGAGCTGGCGGCTCGGGTCGCCATAAAAACGCCCGGCGATATCCGACAACTGCGCCGCCAGGCCCTTGACCGGAATCAACGGCACATCGGTAATCGGTAATACAGTGGCGCCTTCGACTTCGTAGGCCACCGCCGCCGCGCCGCGCTGCAGGGCGTCGGCGATATGGGCACGACCATCGAACTTGCCGCCCGGCACAGCCAGGAACAGGTCGCCAGCACGTACGTTACGGCTGTCCAGACTCAGTTCGCGAATCAACAGATCGCGGCCAGCGTGGGCGAAAATCTTGTTCAGGCTAAGAGACATCAGCCGCGCCCTCCATTGGCTTTTACAGCAGCGACCGGTGGTCCGGCGTTGGCTTGTTGGGTCGGCGGCAGGTTGTCCGGCGTGATGTTCATCAAACGCAGGGTGCCGGACATGACTTTGCTGAATACGGGGGCCGAGACCAGGCCACCGAAGTAGCCGGCTTTGCTCGGCTCATCAATGACCACGACGATGGCGTAACGCGGATCGCTCATCGGGCCGAAGCCAGCGAACAGCGAGCGGTAGGAGTTTTCGGCATAGCCCTTGGTGCCCACCGACGTCTTCCGTGCGGTACCGGACTTGCCGGCCACGTGATAGGCCGGGACCTGGGCACGGAACACGCCGCGTGGCGCCTCGATCACTTGTTGCAGCATGGTCTGCATGGTCTTGGCGACGTTTTCCGGGATGACCTGTTCGGATTTCGGCGCTTCGTCCAGGTGGATCAGGCTCAACGGCGTCATGCGGCCATTGTTGGCCAGCACGGAAAAGGCGTGGGCCAGTTGGATCGCGGTCACCGACAGGCCATAGCCATAGGACAGGGTCGCGGTCTCGGCCTTGCGCCACTCACGGTAGTTGGGCAGGTTGCCGACGCGCTCGCCCGGGAAGTCCAGGCCGGTAGGCTGGCCCAGGCCGATCCTCTGCGCCAGGTGGTAGATGTTTTCGCCGCCGATATCAAAGGCGATTTTACTCATGCCGACGTTACTGGAGTTGATCAGGATGCCGGTCAGGTCCAGCACCGGGCCTTCGCTGCGGGACACGTCGCGAATGGTGTATTTGCCCAACTGCAGGGTGCCCGGATAGACCTCGACCTTGTCGGTCGGCTTCCAGCGCCCGGATTCCAGGGCCGCACTCATGGAGATGGCTTTCATGGTCGAACCCGGCTCGAACACGTCGATCATCGCGCGATTGCGCATCATCGCCGGTTGCAGGTTGCGACGGTTGTTCGGGTTGTAGGTCGGCTGGTTGACCATGGCGAGGATCTCGCCGGTCTTCACGTCCATGATCACCAGACTGCCGGCCTTGGCGCCGTTCTCGATGATCGCATTGCGCAGCTCGCGGTTGGCCAGGTACTGCAGGCGCAAGTCAATCGACAACGCCAAGGGCTTACCGGCCTTGGCGTTTTTGGTGACCTGGACATCCTTGATCAGTCTGCCGCGCCGATCCTTGATGACCTGCCGCTTGCCGGGAACCCCGGCCAGCCACTCGTCGTAGGCCAGCTCCACCCCTTCGCGGCCATGGTCATCAATGTCGGTGAAGCCGACCATGTGGGCAGTGGTCTCGCCGGCCGGGTAGAAACGCCGAAATTCCTCGATGCCGTAGACACCGGGGATTTTCAGGTCGAGCACGCCTTGACCCTGTTCCGGGGTCAGGCCGCGAACCAGATAGATGAATTCTTTGCTGGCCTGGGCTTCAAGACGCTCTTTAAGGGCCTTGGGATCCTGGCCGAGGGCGTGGGCCAGCTCGGTCCATTTGTCCTTGAACCCTTGCAGTTCCTTGGCGTTGGCCCACAGCGTAGTCACCGGTGTACTGACAGCCAGGGGTTCACCGTTACGGTCGGTGATCAGCCCGCGGTGCGCAGGAATCGGGATATGACGCAGGCTGCGGGCATCGCCCTGGCCGATCAGGAAGTCGCGATCCACCACTTGCAGGTCGACGATGCGCCAGACAATCGCACCCACCATCAACGCGAGCAAGCCCAGCACGACGCGGAAGCGCCACGGGTAGAGTGCGCCTTCGAGTTTCATCATGGCGCCACCATGCGGACTTCCGCCGCGCCAGGAATGTGCATCTTCAGCTGTTCGGAGGCCAGCACTTCGATGCGGCTATGGGCCGTCCAGGTGCTTTGTTCAAGAATCAACCGGCCCCACTCCGCCTGGGCCTTGTCGCGCACACTCAATTCGCCGTACAGGCTATTGAGCAGCTGACGGTTCCAGTGGGCGCTGTAGGACACCGCAATTGCAGACACCAGTACGCCGACGTACAGCAGCATCATAAAGAAGCTGCCGCCCGGCAGGGGCTTGGCGAAAAGCTTGCTCACCGCAACTTCTCCGCAACACGCATGACGGCGCTGCGAGCACGTGGGTTGGCCTTGAGTTCGGCTTCGGAAGCGAACTGCGCTTTGCCATGGATTTTGATTTTCGGCACAAAGGCTTCGAAACGTACCGGCAGGTTGCGCGGCAGGTTGTCGGTTTCGCCCTTGACCAGACGACGCATGAACAGTTTGACGATGCGGTCTTCCAGGGAGTGGAAGCTGATCACCACCAGACGACCGCCCACTTCCAGGGACTCCAGGGCAGCCTCGAGGCCAGCCTCCAGGTCGCCCAGTTCGTTGTTGACGTGAATGCGCAGGCCCTGGAATGCACGGGTCGCAGGGTTCTTGCCCTTCTCCCATGCCGGGTTGGCGACTTTCAGCACTTCGGCCAGGTCGGCGGTGCGTTCGAACGGCTGGATTTCCCGGCGCTCTACCACGGCACGGGCCATGCGGCCGGCGAAACGCTCTTCGCCGTATTCCTTGAATACGCGGGTGATTTCTTCGTGGGGCGCGGTGGCGATGAACTGCGCGGCGCTGATGCCACGGCTCGGGTCCATGCGCATGTCCAGCGGACCATCATTCATGAAACTGAAACCGCGCTCAGGGTCGTCCAACTGCGGCGACGACACGCCCAGGTCCAGCAAAACCCCGGCCACCTTGCCCGCCATGCCCCGCTCGGCGACTTCCGCGCCCAACTCGGCAAAGCTGCGCTGCACAACGACAAAGCGGCCGTCTTCGGCCGCTAGCGCTTGCCCGGTGGCAATCGCCTGGGGATCCTTGTCGAACCCGAGGAGTTTGCCCTCCGGGCCAAGCTGGCGGAGGATCAACCGGCTATGCCCGCCGCGCCCGAACGTGCCATCCAGATAGCAGCCATCAGGGCGCACGGCGAGAGCCTCGACGGCTTCGTCAAGCAGCACGGTGATGTGGTTAAAGCCGCTATCAATAGTCACAGGATCAAATCACGCAGTTCATCAGGCATGGCGCCCGGTTGTTGAATAGCAGCCAGGTCAGCTGCAGACACAGCATCCCAGGCATCTTCGTCCCACAATTGGAACTTGTTCAGTTGGCCTACCAGCATCGCGCGCTTATCCAGCTTGGCGTATTCGCGCAGACGCGGTGGAACCAGGAAACGACCACTGCCATCGAGTTCGAGGTCGACGGCATTACCAATCAGCAGGCGTTGCAAACGGCGGTTTTCTTCACGCAACGAAGGCAGAGCGCGCAACTTGGTTTCAATCAACTCCCACTCATCGAGGGGGTAAACACACAAACAAGGGTCAACGGCATCAATCGTGATGATTAACTGCCCGGAACTTCGCGAAATGAGCTCGTCACGATACCGGCTCGGCATGGCGAGACGGCCTTTTGCATCGAGACTGATAGCGTTAGCTCCGCGAAACACAGGTGCGTTTCTCCAAATTTTAGCGTTTTACGTTCAAAAAACCCACTTTGTGCCACTTTCCGCCACTTGCGCACACTATAGGAATGCGCCTACCACACCGTCAAGGCGCGGATTAAAGGAAAAGCCTTACAGAACGGAGATTTAGGAGCGTAAAAGGAGGAGAAACGAGAGTTCGACGATGTTTTTGACTCAACAAACGCAAATAGCTCAAAGAGCTAGAGCTTGAACTTAAAGTAATTTATTAAGAGTAAGATTTTTTCGGTATTACGAAGACGCATCTGCCAATGATTTGGCAGGGAGGGATTCTTGCGCTACTACCTGGTTTCTGCCCGAGACTCGTGCAGAGGGAAAAAGGTGGAGAGTCGATCTATAAGCCGGGTTCTGTCTTGAACAGTCATTCGTCTACGATGGCCATCACTGGACATCTTTAGCAACCTACCCGGTTCCAGCGCGGGCCACGCCTTGGAACCCTATTTGGTCTTGCTCCAAGTGGGGTTTACCTAGCCACGAACTGTTGCCAGTCGCGCGGTGCGCTCTTACCGCACCTTTTCACCCTTACCGGCACCGAAGTGCTTAGGCGGTTATTTTCTGTGGCACTTTCCGTAGGCTCACGCCCCCCAGGCATTACCTGGCACTTCGCCCTATGGAGCCCGGACTTTCCTCCCCCCCCTAATTTTCATAGAGGGCAGCGACTGTCCAATCGACTCTCCGCCGCGAAGGTTAACGGCACGGCGGCCTTAGAACAAGTATTAAAAGACAGCATTGCCATCATGTTCCGACGCCGTGCAGGTTAAACCCTGGAACTATTCGCTCTTTTGCTTATCAAGCGCGGCCTGATACAGCACGTTCTTGCGCACACCGGTGATTTCTGCGGCCAGGGCTGCGGCGCGCTTGAGTGGCATTTCCTTGAGCAGCAGGTCCAGCACGCGCATGGCTTCACTGCCCACGGCATCTTCAGTCTCTGGCGCGGCCCAGCCCGCGACCAGCACGACGCATTCGCCACGCTGCTGATTGCTGTCACCCTCGACAAACGCGCGCAGCTCTTCCAGCGGCAGGCCCTTGAGGGTTTCAAAAGTCTTGGTCAGCTCCCGTGCCAGCAAGGCCAGGCGTTCGCCACCGAAGACCAGCTCCATATCTTGCAGGCACTCGAGGATACGGTGCGGCGCCTCGTAGAAGATCAGGGTGCGCGGCTCTTCCTTTAACAGTTCCAGACGCGCCCGGCGCCCCACGGCCTTGGCCGGCAGGAAACCTTCGAAGATAAAGCGGTCGGACGGCAAGCCCGCGGCTGACAAGGCGGCAATCAACGCACACGCCCCGGGAACCGGGACTATATTGATGCCCGCCGCCCGGGCCTGACGGACCAGGTGGTAACCAGGGTCGGAGATCAATGGCGTACCGGCATCGGAAATCAACGCCACGTCATCGCCCGCGAGCAGGCGGGTAATAAAGCGACTGCCCTCGTCACGCTCATTATGCTCATGGCAGGCCGCCAGGGGCGTGGTGATGCCAAAGTGCTGCATCAGGCGCAGCGAGTGCCGGGTGTCTTCCGCCGCAATCAACTTGGCTTCGCGCAACACTTTCAGCGCCCGTGCGCTGATGTCGTCCAGGTTGCCAATGGGCGTCGCCACCACAAAAAGCGAGCCAGCAGTGGAATTCAAAGGACCTGGAGCAGTCAAAGCGCACACCTCAAAGATTGGCAAAAGCCATATTGTAGCGCGTAGACGTCAAGAAAATGCGCCAACGGGGTCGTGTCCATCGGGTCTGTTTGCTGCGGTTACTGACGCCCTGCAACATTTAAACGATCTAAATAGACGGTTTCACGCCAGTAACATCGCGCCCGGGCCAGTGCTTGGGTACAATTCCACGCTAATTTGATCGGTATCAGGAACACTTACATGATCGCTTGCCTGCGGCTGTTCTCCGCCCTTTGCCTGGCTGCCCTGTTGGCGGCTTGCGCAAGCTCGCCCTCGTCAAGCCTTGGCGAACTCCCACGGACCCCGGATGCCACCATCGAGCAACTGCTCGAACAGGCGACTTCGGCCAAGACTCCAGAAAAAGCTGCACTGCTGCGCCTGAGCGCAGCGGA
Organism: Pseudomonas sp. FP818; assembly: GCF_030687335.1. NCBI lineage: Bacteria > Pseudomonadati > Pseudomonadota > Gammaproteobacteria > Pseudomonadales > Pseudomonadaceae > Pseudomonas > Pseudomonas sp. FP818. The sequence goes on from NZ_CP117427.1 coordinate 4,845,757, forward strand.
CATGGCCTTCCACCAGAACAATCCTGGGCGCTCCGCGCAGATCCTCGCGCAAGTGCCGCTGGACAGCCTCAAGCCGGCCGCCCAGGTCTTCGCCAGCACCTTGACTGCAGAACTGGCCATGGGCCGCAACCAGCCCAAGGCTGCGTTGACCGCGCTGAGCCATCCGAGCCTGCAAAACCTCAAGGAGTTGCCGCCGGAACAACAGATCCGCACTGGCAGCGTGCATGCCCGCGCCTATGAAGCCGACGGCCAGACCCTGGCCGCCGCCCGCGAACGCGTGGCCATGGCCCCGTTGCTGACGGGCGATGCTGCCGCCAGCAACCACGAAGCCATCTGGAGCCTGATTGCCGCCGTACCTGGCGAGCAGTTGCAGGCCAGCGGCAATCCGGTCCTCGACGGCTGGATCAGCCTGGCCCAGGCCGTGAAGAACGCCGGCACCCTGGAGCAGCAGCAAGCCGCCATCGACACCTGGCGCGTGCAGAACCCTGCGCACCCGGCGGCGGTGCAACTGCCGACGCCGCTGACCAAGCTCAAGGAACTGGCCAGCCAGCCGCTGAATAAAATCGCCCTGCTCTTACCGCAGCAAGGCCCGCTGGCCAGCGTGGCCAGGGCCCTGCGCGAAGGTTTCATGGCCGCGCACTACCAAGCGCAACAGGCCGGGCAGAAGCCACCTGTCATCGAGTTCTATGACAGCTCGCGCGTCAGCTCCATCGATGAGTTCTACAAAAAGGCCCAGGCTGATGGCGTGCAACTGGTGATCGGCCCGCTGGAGAAGCCGCTGGTCAAGCAACTCAGCGCCCGCTCGCAACTGCCCATCACCACCCTGGCCCTGAACTACAGCGAGGGCGACCAAGCCCCTGCGCAACTGTTCCAGTTCGGCCTGGCTGCCGAGGACGAAGCCCGTGAAGTGTCGCGCCGTGCCCGCGCCGATGGCCTGCACCGCGCAGCGGCCATGGTGCCGAAAGGCGAATGGGGCGACCGTGTGCTCAAGGCCTTCCGCCAGGACTGGGAAGCCAACGGCGGCACCCTGATCGGTGTCGAACATGTCGACCAGCCTGTGGCCCTCGCCCAGCAGATCGCCGACCTGTTCAAGCTGCGCCAGAGCGAAGGCCGCGCCAAGAGCCTGCAAAGCACAGTCGGCACTGACATCGCGGCACAGCCATCGCGTCGCCAGGATATCGAGTTCATCTTCCTCGCCGTGACACCGCAACAGGCCCAACAGATCAAGCCGACGCTGAACTTCCAATACGCGGGCGATGTGCCGGTATATGCCACTTCCCACGTGTTCAGTGCCAGTGGCGACAAGAACCAGTACAACGACATGAACGGCATTATGTTCTGCGAAACGCCGTGGCTGCTCAACACCACCGACCCGCTGCGCAATCAGGTTGCTACACAATGGCCACAAGCCAATGGCAGCCTGGGCCGCCTCTATGCGATGGGTGTGGACGCCTACCGCCTGGCGCCACGCCTGGGTCAACTCAAGGCGCTGCCCGACACCCGCATCGACGGCCATTCCGGCAACCTGGGCATGAGCCCGAGCCAACGGATCGAACGCCAGATGCCGTGGGCCAAGTTTGTCAGTGGCCAGATCGAACGCTTGCCCGATACCCCGCGCTGATGCCCCCACGCTCCAGCGCAAAAACCGGCAAGGATGCCGAACAACAAGCACTTGAACACTTGCAGCGACAAGGTCTGCGCCTGCTGGCGCAGAACTGGTTGTGTAAACGCGGCGAGCTTGATCTGGTCATGCTTGACGGCGATACAGTAGTATTTGTCGAAGTCCGCTACAGAAAATACGCACAATGGGGTGGTGCGCTCGCCAGTATCGACGAGCGCAAACGTCAAAAGCTGATACTCGCCGCGCAGTTTTTCCTGCTCAGTGAACGTCGCTGGGCCGACTCCCCCTGCCGTTTCGATGTGGTTGCCATAGAAAGCAGCCCCCACGGAACCGCTGGTCTGAACTGGCTGCGCAACGCCTTCGACGGCTGAGCGCCACCGGCACAGATCGGACATCTTCACCGCACACTTTTGCTCTTTGCTTTGCGGGCTGCACATTCGTGTGCCATACAGCCGCGCTACTTAAGGTCACACAGATGGACATGCAATCCCGAATTCGCCAGCTTTTCCAGGCCAGTATCGATACCAAGCAACAGGCGATGGACGTACTTGCACCGCACATCGAGCAAGCCAGCCAGGTCATGGTCAACGCCCTGCTCAACGAAGGCAAAATGCTTTCGTGCGGCAACGGCGGTTCGGCCGGCGACGCCCAGCACTTCTCCTCCGAGCTGCTCAACCGCTTTGAGCGCGAGCGGCCGAGCCTGCCGGCTATCGCCTTGACTACCGATTCGTCGACGATTACCTCGATCGCCAACGACTACAGCTACAACGAAATCTTTTCCAAACAAATCCGTGCCCTCGGCCAACCGGGCGATGTGCTGCTGGCGATTTCCACCAGCGGCAACTCGGCAAACATTATTCAAGCGATCCAGGCCGCACATGATCGCGAAATGATTGTCGTAGCATTGACCGGGCGCGACGGTGGCGGCATGGCTTCACTGCTGCTGCCCGAAGACGTGGAGATCCGCGTCCCGGCCCATGTCACTGCACGTATTCAGGAAGTCCATCTGCTGACGATCCACTGCCTGTGCGATCTGATCGACAGCCAACTGTTCGGGAGTGAAGAATGACCGTTAACCGCCTCAGCCTTATGGCCATCACGCTGTGCCTCGCTATCAGCGGCTGCACCTCGGCCATCACCGCGACCCGCGACTCCCCTATCCAGGACGACCGCGGCACGCGCACCTTTGGCAGCAAGATCGATGACTCGCTGATCGAGACCAAGGTCGGCGTCAACGTCGCCAAGGCCGCCACCGACCTGGGTAACGGCGCATCGCGCATCGTCGTGACCAGCTTCAACGGCATCGTGCTGCTCGCCGGGCAAACCCCGCGCGCCGACCTCAAGACCCAGGCCGAGCAAGCTGCTTCGACCGTGCAACGGGTCAAGAAAGTCCATAACGAATTGCAGGTCGCACAACCCATCACCCTGCTGGCAATCAGCAATGATGCTGTGCTGACCACCAAGATCAAGGCGCAGATGCTCACCGACAGCGCGATCCCCGGCTCGCGGATCAAGGTGGTGACTGACAACGGCATCGTCTACCTGATGGGCCTGCTGACCCAGCAGGAAGCCACCCGCGCCACCAACCTGGTCCAGGGTGTGTCCGGGGTACAGAAAATTGTGAAGCTGTTCGAATACATCGACTGATGTAATCGCCAGCCAATAAAAAGGGCGCCGTGCATTGACTGCACGGCGCCCTTTTTATTGGCTGGCGGTTACTGGTACTGCTGGTACGGATTGCCCTGGAACTGGTTGTTCTGCTGCTGTTGCTGCGCAGGCTGGCCGTACTGCTGACCCGGGATCGGGCCGAGGTTGACCTCGACACGACGGTTCTGCGCACGACCATTGACATCAGCGTTGCTGGCAATCGGGTTATCCGGGCCGGCACCACGGGTGGTCAGGTTGGTCGGGCTCACACCTTGGGAGGTCAGGTAGTTGGCCACGCTTTGCGCACGCCGTTGGGACAGGTCCATGTTGAGCTGGCGGCTGCCGGTGCTGTCGGTATAGCCGACAATCTGGATGGTGTTCTGGTTGAACTGCTTGAGCGACCCGGCCAGGTTGTTCAAGGGGGTGTAGAAGCTGCTGGCGATAGCATCGGAGTTGGTGGCAAACGTGATGTTACCCGGCATGATCAATTTGATCTGGTCACCCTGGCGCTGCACCTCGACGCCGGTGTTGGCCATGCTTTCCCGCAGTTTCTTTTCCTGCTGGTCAGCGTAATAGCCGTAACCGGCAGCGCCGATACCGGCCACGGCGGCGCCGATCAGCGCGCCCTTGCCACGGTTGTTGTGGTCAATGGCTGCACCGGCCAAGGCACCCGCCAGCGCGCCGAGGCCGCCGTACTTGGCGGTTTTGCTCATGCCTTGTGAACCGTTGTCCGCCTGTCCCTGGCTGCCATCGTAAGGGTTAGGGGAAGCACAGCCCGACAATAGGGCTACCGCGGTAGCAACAACAAGCAGACGACGCGAAGTGAACATGAGGGAAGCTCCTACTTTTGCATTCTGTGATGCAGAGGACATTGGCAATGGACCTGTGCCGAGTTTGGAACGCGACAAACGGTAAAAATTCCGTGCTCCGCCGCGCACCTGTGACAAAAGATAAACACCGGCACGCTCACCTAAACCCTAGCAGAGCCTTGCCCTGTCAGGCCCTGACAAACACCCTTATATCAATTACATCACCATACATCGAGATTCAGATCTCAAGAGCAAGGCTCTCATAACGGCGTACAACGCGTGCCCCCCCTCATGCCTGGCGCGCCACAGCACGCGATCAGTGGTTTTGAAGCGGCGGCACTTCTCGAAATGAGCTAACAGTTGCCTGAGCACGCTCACAAGCATCACGTAGCACCAACGCTCATAGATTTCCTAGGTGGGACTGATCCATAAAGACTCCTCCCCGACCGCTCTACTGATACCAGAGCGCAGGGCATACCGGTCGTAACGGTAGGCCCGCGCGTAAGCCGGATGGGCGGAGATCACATTCAATCCTGCCGCAGACAGACGCCGAGACTTCAGGTGTCTGAATGGCTGGTCACGCTCCAGAAGCTCAAGCTTTTGTTGCAACGCGGTCAGATACCCAATCCGTCGCTCCAAGCGTGGCGTCAATGGCGAGCGAGTTTCACTAACACGGGTCTTGCTCGCCACTGTCGCTAGAGCACTGCTGACCTTCCGGCACCGGACAGTATTAGCCCCTTGGCTTGGTGCATACAGGCGTAATGATAGAACGAGCATGAAATACAGCGCCTACTTCCCTCAGTCAGTTCGAAGTCTGCTGCAGCGACCATTGATACCCGTATAGCGGCGGGCGGAACATGTCAAAAACTGTAAAAAAATTTGATTATGACATACTGGCATCACTTAGACTAAACCACTGGCGATTCGATTTCTTTGTCAGGATTAACGCGCAACGATCCCCTGCCTTGAATTGCATCACTAACACGTAATCCACTTGAACATAAGATATTAATCAAAGGTTGGCAGGTGCGGAACTGCAATTGGTTTCTCTTCACTGATCCAAGCATCAAATCCGCCCATGATCGACTTGACATACAGATAGCCCATATTTTTCATTGACGCGGCCGCTAGTGCGGCACGGCCACTTGTCTTGCAATAAACTACAACTTTAAGCTCTCGAGAACTGAGGGCACTGTCGTTAGTAAGTTTAAATTCCAGCATGCCGCGCGAAGCATGTATCGCGCCTGAAATGTGTCCAGCAGCATACTCGTCCGCTTCGCGCACATCGATAAGCACATCTGCATCCTGGATAGCCTGCTCTGCGTCCTTGATGGAGACCTCTTCAATCAGTGCTTTTGCCTCAGTTACTAGGTCATGGGCAGTTTTTATCATGATATTTTTAAAAGTCCAATTAAGTGAGGTGATTACTTCTGTTTGGTGAGTCAGCATTGGAAAACCATCTGGGCATAGATACGCACCATCAGAAAGTTCAGACTGAAGAACATCTATCAAACTGCTCTCACAAGCAGCAGGTAAAACCAATTAAAAGCATTGCGATTGTGCGGATGCTGAAAGTAGACGCAACGTTCAGACGGGTGCCGCAATACCTGCACTTTGCCCATCAGTATTAATCATATGATCGGCCATTTCGGAAAACATACGTTGTAGCTTGCTATTTAGCGCTATGTCATTCACCTGTTCATCAATTGCCTGACGCATGCACAGCATCCATTCGTCGCGCTCAACAATACTGACTGCAAAGGGCGCATGTCGCATGCGCAGACGCGGGTGGCCGCGCTCCAGTTGGAACAGCGGCGGGCCGCCAAACCAGCCGCTGAGGAACTTAAATAGACTGTCAGCACTGTCGGCGAGGCTCAATGGATGCATCAGGCGCACCACTCTCGCTTCAGATAGCGTATCCATCAGCTCGTAAAAGCGGTTGACGAGTTTACGGACGCCTGATTCCCCCCCTAACTGGAGATAAGTACTAGCGCCTTCTTTATATTGGTCACTCAATAGCTCAGTCATATCGTCGGTCCTCAATGTAGAAACTTTGCCCAACCAGCAAGCGCAAGTGCCGCAAAGCAGGTCCAGCCTGAGAAAAGCCAACGCCAGACGAGCATCCGCGGGACAAAACCCACACCTCTCACGAAGGCCACACTCATGGCCGCAAACAACGCAGTAGCCAGCACATGGTCAGCTTTCCCATCGGGGGCTGCCATCATGGGGGGATACAGCGTACATGCGAGCATGATCGCCACAGCGATAAGCAAACTCAGCAAATTAATTTGTGAGGATGGTGGAGCGTTAGCAACACGCGGCATCATGTCCGCGTCTCCTCATTGTCACTCAAGGCTCGGCCGCCCTCGTTCTCGCCCCACATCGCATTCAATATAGCCAGTAGCAATGCAAAACCGACTCCCAGCATCCAGGCGAAATACCACATAGTCTTTACTCCTTTGCTGGCACTAATAGGCTGAATGTTCGTTGGCTTTGATGTGTGCGACGGTGACCTTGCCCCGCATAACGCGATACGCCCACGAGGTGTAAATCACGATCAGTGGCATGAAGATCAACGTGGCCCAGAACATGATGGCTAGGCTTAAATGACTGGAGACGCTGTCCCACACGGTGAGACTTGCCGCAGGTACTGTTGATGACGGCATGATGAATGGAAACATCGACACACCCGCCGTGCTGATGACTGCGATCACCGCAAGCGATGAGGCAACAAACGCCGAGAGTGTGCGACGCATCATCAGCAATATGGCGGCACCTCCTGCGCCAACCAATCCCAGTACGGGCAACAGCCACAACAACGGATAATGACCATAGTTAGCCATCCAGGCGCCCGCTTCGCGCACCACGGACTTGTTAAGAATATCGGGCAATCCGGCGGTATCAACCAACGATGTAATGCGATAACCGTCGATCCATTGCAGCCAGATGCCGGCCGCTATAAACGAGCACGACAATACGATTGCCGCAGCCACTCCACCTTTGATCGCCCTGGCCTGGATGACACCTTCAGTGCGATGTGCCAGATAGGTACCGCCCTGCAAGGTAATCATTGCGCTACTCACAACCCCGGTCAGCAGCGCAAAGGGATTGAGCAGTTGCCAAAAACTGCCGGTGTACGTCGATACCAGAAGGTCGTTGAAATGAAACGGCACCCCTTGCAACAGGTTGCCGAACGCGATCCCGAACACCAGGGGCGGCACCGCGCCTCCGACAAAAAGGCCCCAATCCCAAGTGCTGCGCCAAGTGGAGTTTTGAATCTTGCTGCGATAGTCAAAACCCACCGGGCGGAAGAATAGCGCCCACAGGACCATGATCATCGCCCAATAGAACCCGCTGAATGCAGTGGCATACACCACTGGCCACGCCGCGAACAGGGCGCCGCCGGCAGTGATGAACCACACCTGATTGCCATCCCAGTGCGGCCCTACGGTGTTGATAACCACGCGTCGTTCCAGGTCGTTGCGGCCGACAAAAGGCAGGAGTGTGCCAACCCCCATGTCGTGGCCGTCCATGATGGCGAAACCGATCAGCAGTACGCCAACCAGCGCCCACCAGATAATTTTCAGGGTGAAGTAATCAAGCATGGTGGAGTTCCTTCAAATGGGCGTCGTGGGCATAACGACCTGTACCGAGGCTGCCGGGACCTTGACGGGCAAACTTGACCATCAGGAACATTTCAACCACCAGCAGCACGGTGTAGAACACGATGAATCCCGCCAGCGAGCCATAGAGGTTGTTGACGCTGAGGGTAGACACACTCATGTGGGTAGGCAGCACGCCATAGATGGTCCATGGCTGACGACCATATTCGGCGACGAACCAGCCCAACTCGCAGGCAACCCATGGCGCAGGCAGCATGTAAAGAGCCCAACGCAGTAACCAGCGGCTGCGCGTGCAGGTCGACTTCAACGTGCTCCAGAAGGCAAGCCCGAAGAGCATCAACATCGCAAAACCAAGCCCCACCATGATCCGGAACGCCCAGAACATGGGGGTTACGCGCGGGACGGTATCGTTCACTGCTTTGTCGATAATGTCCGGCGTGGCCTGGTTGACGTCCTCGACGTATTTTTTGAGCAGCAGACCAAAGCCCAGGTCCGCCTTATAAGCTTCGAAGGTTTCGAATGCCGCTTTATCGGTGCGGTCGGCTCGCAGCGCTTCCAGCGCATTGACGGCGGTAATGCCGCGGAGAATTCGAGCGCGGTTTTTTTCTTTAATGTCATGTATGCCTGGGATTTGCTTGCTGGCCGAGCGAGTGCCGATCAAGCCCATCACCCATGGAATATCAACCTCCCAGTTGTTCCTGGACTCGGCTTCATTGATGCTGGCGACCAGGGTCAAACTCGCAGGTGCCGGTTTGGTGTCCCACATGGCCTCCATGGCCGCCAGTTTGGTTTGCTGCGCCTCACCTACCGTGTAACCCGACTCATCCCCCAGCACGATCACGCTCAACACGGATGCCAGACCGAAGGCGGCCGCCACCCGGAAGCTGCGCTTGGCAAACTCGACATCACGATTCTTGAGCAAATACCAACTTGAAATCGACAGCACAAACATCGAGCCGGTGACATAGCCGGCAGAGACCGTGTGTACAAACTTGGCCTGGGCAACCGGGTTGAACACCACTGCCCAGAAATCAACCATCTCCATGCGCATGGTGATGTAGCTGAACTCCGAGCCCACCGGATTCTGCATCCATCCATTGGCGATCAAAATCCATAGCGCAGAGAGGTTTGTACCAATGGCCATCAGCAACGTGACCAGTAAGTGGTGCTCTTTTTTCAGGCGATCCCAGCCAAAAAAGAACAGGCCGATCATGGTCGATTCAAGGAAGAACGCCATCAAACCCTCGATGGCCAGCGGGGCACCGAAGATGTCGCCGACGTAGTGCGAGTAATACGCCCAGTTGGTGCCGAACTGAAATTCCAGGGTGATACCCGTAGTCACCCCGAGGGCGAAGTTGATGCCGAACAGCTTGCCCCAGAAGCGCGTCATGTCTTTCCAGATGACATTACCGGTCATCACATAAACGCTTTCCATGATGACCAGCAGCCACACCATGCCAACCGTGAGCGGTACAAAAAGAAAGTGGTAAAGCGCAGTGGCTGCAAACTGCAGCCGAGACAAATCCACCAGTTGTTCTGAAATCACTTGCTTGCCCCTTGAGTCGAGGTGGGTACACCGAACCTGTCGCCGATAGTGTTCGAGTCGACGCTGACGTGCGAATCCCGGATGAACAGCCACCACAGCACTGTCAGCACCAGTAGCTTGATCAGTACTGCTGTGAGCAGATGGCGTCGTAGTCGTTTGTCGGAAATGGTCATGACTATGCAGTTAGCACACGGCATGCCAAGGGGATCTTTTTTATTTTTATTGTTTAATAACAGTATGTTAGAAGTGAGTCCGTCAAGGCAGAGGATGCCGTGGCAGGTTAATACGCTGCCAATCTGCCAGAGTGGCAGTCATTGGCAGTCATGCGGTGTGAGCGCTAGCGACTACGCCAACCCTTGCTCTTTCAGTCGCCTATACAACGTACGCTCGCTAATCCCCATTTGCTTGGCCAACTCACTGCGGGAACCTTTAAAAGTCGCGAGTGCTTGTACCAGCGTGCTGCCGCCTAAAGGGGTGGACGTCGAGGACTGAGGAGGTATCACGACGCTGGGCAGGGGTAAATGTATGGAGCGGATCACTCCATCGTCAGCGAACAGACTGGCTCTTTCTAGAACATTGCGTAACTCACGGATATTGCCGGGCCAGGGAAGGCGCTGCAATTGTGTCAGAGCATCGGCATCTATCGTCAGCCGGCGCTTGCCTGTACCGGCACGTTGTAGAAATGAATTCACAAGCAAGCCAATATCTTCAACTCGGTTACGCAAGGGGGGTAACTGAATTGGAAAGGCGCTGATGCGGTAGTACAGGTCCTGCCTGAACTCACCTCTCTCCATCATTTTTTCCAGTGGTTTATGGGTCGCAGCAATTAACCTGAAGTTGGCGTGAAGGGTCTCGACACTGCCGACACGGCGATAGGTGCCCGATTCGATCAGGCGCAACAGTTTCACCTGCATTGCCAGCGGAACATCGCCAATCTCATCAAGAAACAACGTGCCGCCCTGGGCCGTTTCGACCAAACCAGGTTTACGCGTGGAGGCACCGGTGAATGCTCCTTTTTCATGGCCGAACAGCTCGCTCTCAAACAACGTTTCGGTCAATCCTGAGCAATCTACGACTACAAAGGGTCCAGTGGCCCGCTCGCTGGTTTCATGCACCGCGCGAGCGAACAACTCTTTGCCCGTACCGGACTCGCCTAACAGCAGTACCGGCAGCATTGATGGTGCGACCCGCTGCAGCTCAGACAGGGCGAGGTTAAAGGCTGGTGAACAGCCCACCAGCCCTTCGTTACTGGGGCGCGCTGAGGCGCTTCGGACCAGTGTGAGACGCTCAACATACGCGGTAATTATTCCGTGCTCGTCTAGGATCGGACGCAATTCGACGTCGACATGCTCGGGACCGCGAGGCGTGTGGTGAATGTGCAAAACACGATCCGGCCCGCGCATTTCCTGCGCCTTTTTCATCGGACAATTCTCACCCGCCTGATCACAAGGGACATCGTAATGGTGTGAGACTTGATAACACTTATGACCGATAAAGGGTTTGTCAGCGCTGCCAAACTGCCGCTGATAGGCAGTGTTGGCGGCCAGGATGTTGTACTCCGGATCGAGCACGATCATCGGCTGGGGTTCGTGCTCAAGAAACGAAACAAGCGACTGCACTTGATCCGGGTGTGGGAGTGAGTTGTCCGGGGCGGGCAGGATGGTCTTCATGGTGGCTCCTGAGAATCCACCATCCTGTTGTGGCACTGCCAGCTCTGTCAACAGGCACTGCCAATGGCAGCGAATTTCAGGGTCTTATAAAAAACAAATCCCTAAAAAAAATATAAATCTATTGAAATCAACAAGATAAAAACCATTTTTCGCACGAAACAACCTTGGCAGGCTTATTGCTATGTCAGTCCTTAGTGTGAGCGGCTCGATAAAAGCCCCCCTAAGGAGACAGGTCATGAGCGTAAAACTTCACGTCGAAGGATTCTTCGATTCTGCCACCAATACCGTCAGCTACCTTGTGCTGGATGAAGCGACCAACCACTGCGCTTTAGTAGACAGCGTACTTGACTACGACCCTAAATCCGGCCACACCGCCACAACGTCTGCCGACAAATTGATTGCGAGGGTGAACGAACTCAATGCGAAGGTCGACTGGATTCTTGAGACTCACGTCCACGCAGACCACCTGACGGCCGCGCCATACCTGAAGGAAAAGCTCGGTGGAAAAATAGGGATCGGCAGCCAGATTTCGACGGTGCAAGAGGTATTCGGCACTCTGTTCAATACAGGTCGTGATATGGCCCGCGATGGAAGCCAGTTCGATCACCTGTTCGTCAATGACGAGCTGTTCACCATCGGCACGCTGCAATGCCACGCGCTCCATACACCGGGCCATACACCAGCCTGTATGACTTATGTGATCAGCGATGGGACCGAAAAGGCTGCATTCGTCGGCGATACCTTGTTTATGCCGGACTACGGTACTGCACGCTGTGATTTTCCCGGTGGCGATGCGCGTACGCTGTTCCAATCAATCAACAAGGTACTGAGTCTGCCGGCCAATACCTTGCTGTACATGTGCCACGACTACCAGCCAGATGGCCGTGAGGTGCAGTTCGTCAGTACTGTTGCAGACCAACGCACGCAAAACGTCCACGTGCGTAATGGGATCAGTGAGGAAGAGTTCGTGGCGATGCGCACAAAGCGTGACGCATTGATGGACATGCCAACGCTGATCCTGCCATCGGTTCAGGTCAACATGCGAGCCGGGCATTTGCCTGAGCCTGAAGCGAACGGGACGCGCTACCTGAAAATCCCACTCAACGTCGCCTGACGTTGCCTCCCCTGAAAAACCTATAAGAAAAATACCCATAACGGAGACCTTTATGGACATTCGTTGCCTTGTGCCTGGACTGTCGGTATCAGAACAAATTTTCCCCAACCAATTGGCGGAACTGAAAGAAGCTGGTTTTCGCGCCATTGTGTGTAACCGTCCCGATGGCGAAGGCGGCGATCAACCGTTGTTTGCCGAAATCAAACGAGCCGCCCAGGCGATCGGTATTGAGGCGCACTACCTTCCTGCTGAATCAGGCAAAGTCACCGACGAGCAAGGTATTGCCTTTGGCAAGCTCCTTGAAACGCTTCCAAAGCCCGTGTTGGCCTATTGCCGTTCCGGCATGCGCTCGACAACGATGTGGGCACTGTCACAAGCCGGCCAACAATCCCTGCCACACATCATCGATACTGCCAAAAAAGCCGGGTTCGATATGAAAGGCGTCATTCGCCGAATTGCGAATCAGGGGCGCACACCGGTCGAAGTTTCTGAGGCGGAGCATTCCGTGGTCATCATCGGTGGCGGTGCGGCGGGTATCGCGACTGCATCCAGCTTGCTGGCACGAGAGCCTGGACTAGACATTGCCATCATCGACCCGGCAGATGTGCACTACTACCAACCAGGCTGGACGCTTGTCGGCTGTGGTGTCTTCAATGCACCCCAAACTGCCCACACGATGGGCACAACCATCCCGCGAGGCGTGCACTGGATCAAGTCGGCGGTCGCCGCATTCGAACCAGAGAGAAATGCCGTCATTCTTGATGGATGCCGAGTCGTCAAATACGAGCAGCTGATTGTATGCCCTGGCCTGAAGCTTAACTGGCATGCCATCGAGGGGTTGTCGGACACGCTAGGCCGCAACGGTGTGACTTCAAACTACCTGTATCACCTTGCCCCTTACACGTGGGAACTGGTGCAGCAACTGCGTGGTGGGCGAGCCATTTTCACTCAACCACCCATGCCGATCAAATGTGCCGGGGCACCGCAAAAGGCAATGTACCTCTCCGCCGATCATTGGAAACGTACCGGTGTATTGGACAACATCGAGATCGAGTTTTGCAGCGCTGGCGCGGTGCTGTTCGGAGTTCCCGACTATGTGCCCGCACTGATGTCATACATCAAGGCTTATGGTGTCGACCTGAATTTCGGCAACACACTCACCAGCGTGAATGGGCCCGCACGGACTGCAACGTTCAACTGCGTCGATTCGGATGGCAGCTCCCATCTTGTTACGCGCGACTTCGATCTACTTCATGTGGTGCCACCGCAGATTGCGCCGGACTTCATCCGGGTCAGCCCTCTCGTTGACACGGCTGGCTGGATTGATGTCGACCCTGCCACTTTGCGCCATAAAACCTGGGTCAATATTCACGCGCTGGGAGACGCGGCCAACTCCAGCAACGCCAAAACCGCCGCAGCAGCACGCAAGCAAGCGCCAGTCGTTGCCCATAATGTGCTGGCTGCAATGGGTAAAGCGAAAGGCAGCGCCCATTACGACGGTTACGGCTCCTGCCCGCTGACGGTTGAACGCGGCAAGATCGTACTGGCTGAGTTCACCTATGGTGGCAAGGTCGCCCCCAGCTTCCCATCCTGGCTAATCGACGGCACCCGGCCATCGAGGCTGGCATGGCTGCTCAAGGAACGGATTCTTCCACCGCTGTATTGGAAGGGAATGCTCAAGGGCCATGAGTGGATGGCGAAACCTGAGTTGGCCGACCTATGAAACCAGACCTGAAAGCAAGGAGACTGAGATGATCGTGATCCTACTGCTCGGGCTTACTGTTGGGGTCATTCTGGCGCTGACCGGCGCTGGCGGAGGAATACTGGCTGTTCCCTTGCTGGTGTTTGGAGTGGGGTTGAGCATGGCCGAAGCTGGGCCAATCGGTTTACTGGCTGTCGGTTTAGCCGCGACTCTGGGTGCCGTGATGGGACTCAAAAACGGCACCGTCCGCTATAAAGCAGCGCTTTTGATCGCAGGTGCGGGGATCGTCTGTTCTCCGCTTGGCCTTTGGCTGGCGCAGCGCATGCCGAACCGTCCGTTGACGATCATCTTTGCCTTTGTCTTGATGTACGTAGCGTTCCGGGTGTTTCAACGCTCATTGCCTTCTTCCGCGGAATCAAAGACACCGGCCATGAACAAACAACCGCCTTGTCTGTTGGACGCAAATCGCGGAAAGCTGAACTGGACTGCACCCTGTGCATGGGCGCTCACCGTTTCTGGGATTGTCGCGGGCGGGCTTTCCGGCTTGCTCGGCGTGGGCGGTGGCTTCGTGATGGTGCCGGCGCTCCAGCGATACACCAATTTGACAGCGCAGTCCGTGCTCGCAACGTCTCTAGCCGTTATTGCACTGGTTTCAATTTCCGGCGTTGCTGCAAGCTCGGCAGCTGGGCACTTACAGTGGGCAGTTGCCATTCCGTTTTCCATTGGCGCATTAGCCGGCATGATCTGCGGGCGCTTGGTCGCTGCCAAGCTGTCGGGGCCAAACTTACAAAAAGGGTTTGCCATTGTATCTGCAGTGGTTGCAGTGGCCTTGCTGGTAAAAGCTATTCAGTAGATCAGGGCGGAGGACTTATCCGCCTGTTGACGGCTGCCCTGGAAGCCTTCAGCCAATCCATGACTGCCAGATCCGGCCGCGATGGTTCTTCTGCTGGTATTTATCTCGGCCACCCCACTGATCCACTTCCTGGTCCGCTGCTGCAGAGCTGGATTGAACCTACCGTCAAATGAACGAAGGATTGGACTCATGAACGACAGCACTCGTGTGAATTTGCGTTTGGAGCAACAACATGACTATCGCTGCACGCTGCACTTCGAAGAAGGTGCGCCGACTCTGACCGTGGATGAGCCACCCCCACTGGGTGAGGCTGTTGGTCCCAGCCCGGTGGAACTGCTGCTCGGTGCGGTTGCTAACTGTCTGACTAACAGTCTGCTGTTCGCCCTGCGTAAGTACAAGCAGGATGCCGAGCCGCTTTCATGCAAGGCCACTGCTGAGGTCGGACGCAATGCTGAAAATCGCCTACGGGTACTCCATATAGACATTGAACTGCAGTTAGGAAAATCAGCTGCCAAGCTGGAGCACTTACCGCGCATCCTTGGCCAATTCGAAAGTTTTTGCACCGTTACACAAAGCGTGGCCCAAGGCATCCCAGTCCAATTACGAGTCATAGACTCCGAAGGGCTGGTACTAAAAGGTGATCTGCATGCTTCCACTGAACCCGCTTCGACAGGGGCGTGAAAACTTGCAGCGGATAGGTAAAACATTGTGGCTTAGAGTGCCCGATTGGTATTGGAGTTGGTGACGTTCTATCGCATCAGCAGTCCAGCAGCATCGGCAGTCATCCAAACCCTGTATCAACAATTTTGTGCCGGAGAAGCTTCATGAATGTCGACTGGCTCAACTTCACTCCCTGGTCATCCCTTGCAGGCGGTGCATTGATTGGCTTGGCGGCCAGTCTATTCGTCGTCGCCAACGGGCGTATCGCAGGCATCAGCGGTCTGATCGGCAGTTTTTTACAGCGTGGGAGCGAGGGGGTGAGTGAGAAAGCACTTTTTCTCCTGGGCCTGCTCATCGCGCCTCTTCTATGGGGCTTGTTCGCCACGCTGCCGCAGATTGAGTTCCAAAGTGGCTGGTTCGAATTGATCGTCGCCGGTGTATTGGTGGGCATCGGCACACGATATGGTTCAGGTTGCACCAGTGGCCATGGGGTGTGCGGCATATCGCGCCTTTCGCCGCGATCGATGGTTGCCACTGCGTGCTTCATGTTCAGTGGTTTCGCCACAGTGTTTGTCTTGCGTCATCTGCTGGGGGGTTGGACATGACCAAACTGAGTGCATTCATTGCGGGTCTGCTGTTCGGCTTGGGTCTGCTTCTGGCAGGCATGGCCAATCCGAGCAAAGTACTCGCTTTCCTCGATTTAACCGGTGCCTGGGATCCTTCCTTGGCGTTGGTCATGGTCGGGGCGATCGGCATAGCCGTTGGCCCGCTAACCTGGGCGCGACAGCAATCAAGTTCTCTGCTGGGAAGGCCAATGCAGCTACCGATCAAACGTGAGTTGGACCCGCGCTTGATTGGCGGGAGCCTGTTGTTCGGCATCGGCTGGGGAATAGCAGGCATCTGTCCTGGCCCCGCCGTGGCAATTCTGCTGACAGGAAGCTGGCAAGTGATTGTGTTCATGTTGGCCATGCTGGCCGGCATGTTGTTGTTTACTGCGCTGGAGACCCGGCGCAGCCATTGATCGGGAGATCGCCATGAAAGCGAACATTGGAACCATTGACCGTAGCCTGCGCGTTGTCGCTGGTCTGCTTCTCATTGGCCTCAGTCTATCCGGTGTGATCGGCGTGTGGGGTTGGATAGGTTTGGTGCCGCTGGCCACTGGCATTTTCCGTTTCTGCCCTGTCTATACGTTGCTAGGCATCAAAACCTGTAACCGTTGCTGAGCGGCAACCGTTGCACACTAGCGGGCGCCTGAAGGTGCCCCTGGTGGTTTAGATCGCAGCACTGATCACGGTTCCTTACCAGAGCCCGTTGGTAGATCAGCACTCCACTTCGTATATCGAAAAGAGAATTCCATCATGAAACCACATGTAGAAGCTTTTTTTGACTCCGCTAAGCATACCTATAGCTATGTTGTCAGTGACCCGACTATAAGGTCCCGGGTCGAGATGAATACCGCAATGAAACAACCATTGCAGAGCAACGAACTCATAACGTCCATGTGCATCATGGGCACCAGCGAAGCAGATTTCGTTGCTATGCGCCAAGCGCGGAATGCCACCTTCGGTACGCCGACACTTATCCACCCATCCGTGCAAGTGAACATGCGGGCCGGTCAGTTACCTCCATTTTAAGGAAGTGGCACTTGCTACCTGAAAATGACTCTTAACGTGCTCTGAGTTGCTGTCGTTAATTGACTCACTTAAATAATTGGCATGCGTCAATACCGTCGCTACCTGACAAGGGCAGATGCACGTTTTAGATCGTGACTCACCACCCCGTCAAGGCCATGTTTGTTAACCCCAACAGTTCGATCGAGAAAAGTATGAGGAAATTGATATGCGGATGGTAACGATTTTTCTGAGCGGAGCATTGAGCGTTGCAGCCTATGCTGACGACCTCGAAAAGATGACTGCTGAAGGGGCTACTCTTATTCCCCCCTTCCAGCAGCATCTTATGGACACCGTGAAATCAGCGATGCAAACAGGCGGAGCGGTTAACGCCGTTGAGGCTTGCCAGTTGCTCGCACCACAAATTGCTGATCAGCATAGTCAAACACCGTGGGTTGTGGGTCGGACAGCATTAAAGGTTCGAAATCCGGATAACGCGCCAGATGTTTGGGAAAGGCAGATCCTTGAGCAGTTTGTTAAGCGCGCTGCGGCAGGTGAAGCATTATCTGGTTTAGCGTATTCGGAAATCGTAAAGGGTGAATTCCGAATGATGAAGGCTATTCCCACAGGTGAGGCGTGTTTAGGATGCCATGGTAAGGAGCTAAAGCCGGAACTGGCTGCGGTAATAGATCAACGATACCCACAGGATAAAGCCCGCGGCTTTGCTCTAGGAGAGTTGCGCGGTGCATTTACTCTACGCCGAATCATAGAGACAGCAAATGATTAACTTAGGAACGCAAAAAAATACCCATTCTGGGTGAGCGGTATTTCTGTTAAGCCTACAACATTCGATCCTTGAGCCGAACACTAGAGCATTTCAATTTTTATTAGACCACTACATATGGAGCCTAAGTAAGAAAAAAACATCTACACGTCTACGTGTCTTACTTATAAATTTAACAATCGCTGCTAGCTGACCGGAATCGAATCTACAATCGTTCAAACAAGGATAACTTAATATCTGACCTGAACGATCCATGAGTGTTTTTTGCCGCTGAGGGAGCCTTGCCGGCTTGGAACCGAACCAGTCTTTCGCTTATGACATTTGGCTTCGTGATTGAGCGATTCGGATTACTTTTTCAGTTGCTAAAACCAAGCGTATTGGGCAGCCCAGAAAGACAATCTTCCTTGTGCAGGTGCAGCGTGGCGCAGGTCTTGTCTTTCAACTGGCCGGAAGCCAGGAAGTGGCCCAGGTGCGCATCGGTGTGGATGATGCTCACCACCTTAAGGCCCAGGCCCAGCGCGTCGAGCCGCGCCGCGCCAGGATCAGCTCATGGTTGCCATACGGATCGACCACGATGGCCTTCTTGGTGACCCGCCGATGATTGTGCAGTTGCACTGCAAAGGGCCGACGGGGAAGGTTTCGCGGATCAGTCGGGGGTTGTGGCGTGCATAAGGACTCCCTTCTAGCTGTTGGCCCGTGCGGCGTGCAGTTTTTTGTAGCTGTCGATCAGCCGCAGGTGTCGATCCAGGCCTTCGAGCTTCATGCTGGTCGGGGTCAAACCATGGAACCGCACGCTGCCCTCCACCGAACCAATGGCGGCGTCCATGCGCTCGTTGCCAAACATCCGGCGGAAGTTGGCCTCGTAGTCTTCCAGCTCCAAATCCTCGTCCAACTGCATCTCCAGCACCGCATTCACTGCCTGGTAGAACAGGCCGCGTTCGACGGTGTTGTCGTTGTATTGCAGGAACATCTCCACCGCTTCCTTCGCCTCTTCATACTGCTGCAAGGCGAGATAGATCAGCAGCTTCAACTCAAGGATCGTCAACTGGCCCCAAGCCGTGTTGTCGTCAAATTCGATGCCGATCAGGGTGGTGATATCGGTGTAATCATCCAGTTCACTTTCCACCAGGCGCTCGACCAGCGCTTGCAGGCCGTCTTCATCCAGGCTGTGCAAGTTGAGGATATCGGCGCGGAAGAACAACGCCTTGTTGGTGTTATCCCAGATCAGGTCGTCAACCGGATAGATTTCCGAATAGTCCGGCACTAGGATGCGGCAGGCCTTGGCGCCGATATGCTCGTACACCGCCATGTAGACCTGCTTGCCCATGCCTTCGAGAATACCGAACAAAGTCGCGGCCTCTTCGGCGTTGGAGTCTTCGCCCTGGCCGGAAAAATCCCACTCCACGAACGCGTAATCGGACTTGGCACTGAAGAAGCGCCACGACACCACGCCGCTGGAGTCGATGAAGTGCTCGACAAAGTTGTTCGGCTCGGTCACCGCATGCCCTTCAAAGGTCGGCTGCGGCAAGTCGTTCAGGCCTTCGAAGCTGCGGCCCTGAAGCAACTCGGTAAGGCTTCGCTCCAGCGCCACTTCCAGGCTTGGGTGGGCGCCAAACGAGGCAAATACGCCGCCGGTGCGCGGGTTCATCAGGGTCACGCACATCACCGGGAACTCGCCGCCCAGGGACGCATCCTTGACCAGCACCGGGAAACCCTGCTCTTCCAGGGCCTGGATACCGGCGAGGATGCTTGGGTATTTGGCCAGCACTTCAGCCGGGACATCCGGCAAGGCGAATTCACCTTCAATGATTTCGCGCTTCACCGCACGCTCGAAAATCTCCGACAGGCACTGCACCTGGGCCTCAGCCAAGGTGTTACCGGCACTCATGCCGTTGCTCAGGTAGAGGTTTTCGATGAGGTTGGAGGGGAAATACACCACCTCGCCGTCAGACTGACGCACAAACGGCAGTGAGACGATGCCACGTTCTTCATTGCCGGAGTTGGTATCGATCAGGTGTGAGCCGCGCAACTCGCCATCGCGGTTGTAGATTTTCAGGCAGTACTCGTCGAGGATTTCCGTCGGCAGCGCGTCTTTACGGCCGGGCTTGAACCAGCGCTCCTCCGGGTAATGCACAAACGCCGCGTTGGCGATGTCTTCGCCCCAGAACTGGTCGTTGTAGAAGAAATTGCAGTTCAGGCGCTCGATAAACTCTCCCAGGGCCGACGCCAGTGCGCCTTCCTTGGTCGCGCCCTTGCCGTTGGTAAAGCACATCGGCGAATGGGCATCGCGGATATGCAACGACCAGACATTGGGCACGATATTGCGCCACGAGGCGATTTCAATCTTCATGCCCAGGCCCGCGAGAATGGCCGACATGTTGGCGATGGTCTGCTCCAACGGCAGGTCCTTGCCCGCGATGAAGGTGCCCGCGTCTGCCGCAGCCGCCGGCATCAGCAACGCCTGGGCGTCGGCGTCGAGGTTTTCCACCTCTTCGATAACAAACTCGGGCCCGGCCTGTACCACTTTCTTGACCGTGCAGCGGTCAATGGAGCGCAGGATGCCCTGGCGATCCTTGTCGGAAATATCCGCCGGCAACTCGACCTGAATCTTGAAGATCTGGTTGTAGCGGTTTTCCGGGTCGACAATATTGTTCTGCGACAGGCGGATATTGTCCGTGGGGATATTGCGCGTGCTGCAGTACAACTTCACAAAGTAAGCCGCACACAACGCCGACGAAGCCAGGAAGTAGTCGAACGGACCGGGGGCCGAGCCATCGCCCTTGTAGCGAATCGGCTGGTCGGCCACCACGGTGAAGTCATCGAACTTGGCTTCAAGCCGGAGATTGTCGAGAAAATTGACCTTGATTTCCATGCGGGATTACCAGAATAGCGGAGCAAACGAATTGGCCGCCATTATCCGGCTTTTGCGGCGCAAGTCTCCCCCTTACCCCAACAACCCCATCTCCTGCGCCCGCGCGACTGCCTGGGTGCGGCGCTCGACCCCCAGTTTGCTGTTGATATGACTGGCGTGGGTCTTGACGGTGTGCAGCGAGATAAACAACTGGTTGCTGATTTCCTGGTTGGAGCACCCTTGGGCGATCAACTGCAGCACTGCCAGCTCACGGGCGCTCAAGGTTTCGCTGGAATGGCTGGTTTCGACCGGCTCGCGCGGGGCAACCGCCGGCAGCAGGGCCCAGAGGCTTTGCCGCATCAAATCGTTCGGCGCCTGGCCCAGTTGCTCGCGTACCCAGTCGGGATAACGTTCCAACAGGCGCTGGAAGGGTTGCAACGCGCCACCGCTGGCCATTTGCAAGGCGCGGGCAAACAGCGGCCGGGCTGACATTGCCTGGCCGTCATCCAGCAACAACAGCACGTGCTGGTTCAGGGCCATCACCGCGATCATCTGCTGGCCTTTGCCTTCGGCTTGCCGCGCCAACCCATCGAGTCGACGCCGGGCGCTTTCGCACTGGCCACGAATAGCATCCAGGGCCGCCTGTTGCAGTTCGATATGTTGCGCCAGGTGCGGATGAAACTCCGGGGCGGCGGCAGCCTGCTCGCCGTTATAGGTTTGCCCCAGGCGCACCAGCCAGGCATCGGCCAGGTCGGTACGGCCCTGGGCCAGCCACAACTCGCATTTGATCAGGGTGATCATGGCCAGGTAGTAGATCGGCGGCACGTCCCAGATATGCATCAAGCGCTCGGCTTCGGCCAGTTCGGCAAAGGCCTTGGGAAAATCGCCACGGCGCCCCTCAAGGTTGGCGATGACACAGTGGCCGATCAACACGCTGATATCCCGGCAGGCGCGGGCTTCGGCAAGCCCTGTACGCAAACGCAACAGGCCGGCCTCCGGCTGGCAACGCATCAGCAGCAGGAACCCTTCATACAACGACAGGCGTGCGCGCACCGCATACAGGCGCTGGGATGCCAGGCCCTGCAAGCGTTGCAGGCCCTCGCGCACCTCCTCCAGGGAACGCAGGATTTCCCCACGCGCCTGCAGCACCCGTGCCCGGTCGTAATGGGCCAGGGCCTCGAACAGCGGGTTGCCGACGCGTTGCGCCAGTTCCAGGGATTCGCGATTCAAGCCCCGCGCACGCCACAGGTCGGCGTCGACGATGGCCAGGTTCGACAAGGTCGACAGGCACATCAAACGCTGGCCGTAACGCTTGTGCGGCAGGCTTTCCAGGGCCTCTGTGCAATACAAGTGGGTCAGTTCCCGGTCGCCGCGCCCACGGGCGATGATGCCGCTGAGGGCCAGCCACTGGGCGAGCATCGACTTCTGCGCAGTGGCCGACGGTGCCGGCAGGAAGCGGCTGAGATGGCTGGACAACTCTTCCGCCGCATCCAACTGGCAAGCCAGCCCCAGCGCCCAGCTATAGAGCACGATCAAGCGCGGCGTGCTGATCAACAGGCTGTCGGGCAAGTCCATCTTCCAGCGCAGGAGCATGCCGACGTTCTGCTCGGCCAGCAGTTGTTCTTCGGACAGGTTCTGCACCAGATTCGCCGCCACATCCGGATGCCCGGCACGCAGTGCTTGCTCCACGGCCTCATCGAGCAAGCCCTGGGCGTTGAACCAGCGGCAGGCGCGCAGGTGCAGGCTGGCGGCCGGCAACATCGCATTTGGCGAGCGCCGGGTGCGCAGTAAATCGGAAAACAGGTGGTGATAACGGTACCAGTGGCCCTGCTCGTCCAGCGGCACCAGGAACACCTGATGGGCTTGCAGGTAGCGCAGGATTTCCGCGCTGTCATGGGCCTCGCGCACGGCATCGCACAACTCGCTGCAAAAACGCTCCTGGGAGGCCGTGTCGTAAAGGAAGGCCTGGACTTCCGGCGGCAGGCAGTCGATCACCTCTTCCAGCAGATAGTCACGGATCAGCCCCTCCCCACCATGCAGGCCCTGGGGCAAGTCGGCCTCGTTGCCGGCTTCGGAGGCCGCCAGCAACCAGAAACGCAGGCCGGCCACCCAGCCTTCGCTGCGACGGATCAGGTTGTCCAAGGCTTCACCGCGCAACGAGCTGCTATGACTCTCGAGCAAGGCCAGGGATTCGTCGTTGGTCAGGCGCAGGTCTTGTTCATGCAACTCCAGCAGATGCCGGGACAAACGCAACCGTGCCAAATGCCAGTCGGGACGCTGGCGGCTGGTGACCAGCACCAACAGGCCATCGGGCAAATGGTTGAGAAAGAATTGCAGGCAGCGATCCAGCACCGGGCCCTGGGCCAGGTGGTAGTCATCCAGCACCAGTAGTAACGGGGTACGTGTGGACAGGTGGACGGTCAATTCGTCGAGCAGGCCATCAAGCCACTCTTCAAAGGCAAACGGCTGATGGCGCTGGCGCATTTTCAACAAACCCAGGGCCTGGGTGCCGACCTGCGGGAAATACTGCTGCAAACCTTCCAGCAGGCGCTCAAGGAAGCGTCCCGGATCACTGTCCCGCGAACTGAGGCCCAGCCACAGGCTATGCCAGTGATCAGGCAGGCTTTGGCAGAACTCCACCGCCAGCGAGCTCTTGCCAAACCCGGCCGGCGCGCTGACCAGTAATAGACGCCCGTCCAGGCCGGCGCTCAAGCGCTCGCACAAACGCGGGCGCAGCACATAGCCATCGGGCAGCGGGGGTCGGTAGAAGCGCCCTTCCAGCGTGGGGATTATCGCACTGGCAGGCCCTTGGATTGGGGACAGATCAGTCATCGCCGGGCTCTTGTAGTAGGCTGTGGTCGGCATTGCAGATGTCCGCAGACTAGCGTTAAAAGCCGTCGCTTTGTAGATCTTTGCAACATTTGTCTGAAAAAGACTACAACAAGAAATAACCAACTATTTTCCGGATGCCCAAAAACAAATGTGGGGATGGGCTTGTGTGGGAGCGGACTTGCCCGCTCCCACACAAGCCCACCCCCACAGGTGCGGACTTGTCTAGCGCTGTTTAGCGAACACCATCCTGACGCAGAGCCGCCGGGGTGAAGTCGCTGGTGGTGGCAGTGAAGCCGAAGTCATAGGCCTGTTTCTCTTCGTTCTTCATGCCCAGGGCCAGGTAGCGGCCGGACTGCAGGTCGTAGAGGGTTTCGAGGGCGTACCACGGCACTTGCTTGTCGTAGTAGTTCTCGCCATGGGCTTCCGCTACACGCCACAGTTGGCCACGACCGTCGTAATGGTCGATCACCGCTGCTTGCCAGGTGTCTTCGTCGATGTAGAAGTCACGCTTGGCATAGATATGGCGCTGGCCTTCCTTCAAGGTGGCGACCACGTGCCAGACGCGGCGCAGTTCATAACGCGCCAGGTCCTGGTTGATGTGGCCGGCCTTGATGATGTCGGCGTACTTGAGCTTCGGATCGTCGAGTTTGTAGCTGTTGGAGGCGATGTAGATTTCCTTCTTGCCTTCCAGCTTCCAGTCGTAGCGATCCGGAGCGCCGTTGTACATGTCGAGGTTGTCGGAAGTCCGCAGGCCATCGGCGGCAGTCCCCGGCCCGTCATAGGACACTTGCGGCGCGCGGCGCACACGACGCTGGCCGGCGTTATAGACCCACGCGGCGCGCGGTTCCTTTACCTGGTCCAGGGTTTCGTGCACCAGCAATACACCACCGGCCAGACGCGCAGGAGCGGTCACTTTCTGCTTGAAGTAGAACAGGATGTTGCCCGGATTTGCCGGATCGTAATCCTTCATCTTGTCGCGGAACACGAACTGGTCCTGGAAGTACACCAGGCTGTACGAGCCGTTGGCCTGTGGCGTGGCCTGGGTTACCAGGCGTGTCACGCTGCCGCCGCGATAACGGGTGATGTGGTTCCAGATCACCTCGACCCCGCTTTTCGGGATTGGGAACGGAATCGCGGTTTCGAAGTTTTCCAGGCCGTTACCACCGCCTACCAGGTTGGTGCTGGTGGCGTTTTTCTTGATGGAGGCGAACACTTGCGCCGGCACGGTGGCACCGCGATGGGTGGTGTACACCGGCATCTTGAAGGTTTCAGGGTAGCGCTTGAACATCGCGTACTGCCCCGGCGCCAGCTTGTCTTTGTACTGCTCGACGTTCTGCGCGGTGATGATGAACTGCGGCTGCTCGCTGGCATACGGGTTG
Source organism: Pseudomonas sp. FP818 (assembly GCF_030687335.1). NCBI lineage: Bacteria > Pseudomonadati > Pseudomonadota > Gammaproteobacteria > Pseudomonadales > Pseudomonadaceae > Pseudomonas > Pseudomonas sp. FP818. Next base: position 4,870,458 of record NZ_CP117427.1, read on the forward strand.
GCCAGGAAGCCTTTGGCGTCCACGGCGCCGGCGTTGGTTGGCAGGGCTTTCCAGGCAGGGATGGTGCCGGCAGCGTTGCCGGCCATTTCCGCGCCCATCGGGGTCAACGTGGTGCCCAGCTTGGCGGCTTCATCCGCCGAGACGGCCGCCATGACGCTGCTGGCCATGATCGACAGTCCCAGCACACCCACGTGCAACAGACTTTTGGTTATTTTCATGTTCTGGTCTTCCTGAAATGCAGTGTACTTAGAAGTTCGCGCCGAAACTCAGGGCCACGAAATCGCGGTCAACCGAGGTGTTGTAGTCGCCACCAAAGAAGTTGGTGTAGGCCAGACTCGCCGTGTAGGTGTTCTGGTATTCCGCGTCCAGCCCCAGGCTCACCGCTTTGCGACCTTCTTCAAAGTTGCCGCCAGGACCTGGCGAGTAACCGTTCACATCATGGGACCACGCCACGTTAGGCTTGAGGTTCACGCCGGCGAAGACATCCGGGTATTCCCAGATTGCCCGGCCACGGTAGCCCCAGGAAGTGGCGGTAGTGAAGCCATCATTGTTGCAATTGGCAGTAAGGTTGCTGGCATCGGTGCCAGGTCCGGCACCGGCAATTGTTCCGCCGTTAAGCGTTGCACAAAGAGCGCCTTGCCCAGGGCCATACACCGGATCACGCCCGTAACGTGCTTTGTTACTGCTTTCCAGGCCACCGACGTGGGTCACGCCCACTTCACCGACCAACGTCAAGCGACTTGCTCCCATCACTTGATCGAAGAAGTGCGTAAAGGTCGTCTGGAACTGGGTAACTTCCTTACGCCGGTAGCCGTTCAGATCCTGGTCAGCAGAGCCTTTAAGTGGCGAAGCGTCCCCCAGGCCCAACAGCGGCGTTACGCCCGCATACAAAATATCGGTGGTATTGAGTTGCACTGGCGCATTCGGCCGATAGCTCAATTCACCACTCCAGGCGGTCCCTGTCGCCAGCGTGGTGGAGAAGCTCAAGCCATACAGCCGAATATCCTCCGGGTACTCGACAAAGTAGCTGGAGTTACCGGCCACAATGAGAGGACGCAACTGACTGGCGCCAGGTGTAAACGTCAATGCGTTAGCTGCTGCGTAGGTCGCAGCGGAGGCGCCCCTGGCGCTGAAAATCGGCGCACGGCTGTGATAGTTCATGAAATACGCGCCGAACTCAGTATCCAGCGGCTCAAAGTTGTAGTGCATCGCCACGCCGAACTGACCGCTATCACGTGCGTCGCGATCAGGGCCACGCTTGACCAGCACACCCTCCTCATTGATGTTCACGCCAAACGCGTTCATCAACGGCAAACCACCGCCCGCCGCGATCACTGAACGCTTGCTGAGCAAGCGCAAGTTATCGTTGCAGCCGTCAGCAATCACATCCGGCTGCGAGAAGAATGTCCCGCAGTTGTCGGTGATCGTCTGATCCCATTCCAACTGGTAGAACGCTTCTGCCGACAGGTTATCGGTCAAGGATTGCGACACGTAGAACATGTTGACCGGAATCAGGCCTTCCTTGATTTCGGCGCCCGGACGACGGAACGCAGACACGTCGATCGGGTTGACGGAGTTGATACCACCGCCAATGAAAGTACTTTCACCCCAGCTCACTACTTGCTTACCAAAACGCACCGAACCCGGCGCATCGGCAATGGAGTAGTTGTGGTAGATGAACGCATCGAGAATCTGCCCGCCGGAAGACTTGGCGCCCTCTTTGCGATTGTGGTCGCTGATGTCCTTGAACTCGCGGCCTTCATCCTTGAGTTCGAAGTCGTACCAGTATTTGCCACGCACGAATACACCGGTATCGCCGTACTTCAGTTCCAGGTCATGGATGCCCTTGAAGATCTTCGAGAACGTCTCCCCGCGCTTGAAGTTCAAGTGACCGTCATCGGAGGTCTGCGACAGCCCCTTGCCACCGTTGTTGACACCAATCAGGTCGCGATCGGGCTTGGCCGTGCTCCAGCTGGCCCCCACCGACAGGGACGAGTCGAAGCTGCCTTCGACCTCACCAATGTTGAAACTGACGCCGAATGCGGGCCCGGCGAGGGTCGAGGCAAGACTGACCGCCAGGGGTAATCTCGCCCGGCGCCAGAACTGATTTACTGAGGTCATCGACGCTACTCCATGTGCATTTTATTGTTATGGCAGTGAGCCTTTTCAAACACGCTTGTAACGGCCGGAATACAACGATTCCAATGCCAGACAGCCACCGGACCACCCAGGACCGCAGCGCCGCATCCTTGAAAAACTCTGGGAGGGACTATAGCCAGCAGGGGGTACCGCTTGATCCCTCTAAAGTGTGATTTGCATCACCAACCCGTCTGCGACAGCCCTTTCGCCATGTCAGCGAGGGCTGACGCAAAAGAGGATGGCTGAAATTCGGCAAATGACAAGGCGAAGGCTTGTAATAGAGCATTGCCGTGCCCGAACGGGCACGGCACAAGGGCTCAGAGCGTGGACAGGAAGGTGCTGTTATTGGCCTGCCATTCAATGATGTCGATACGGATACGTTTCTTGTCCAGCTTACCGACGCTGGTCTTGGGAATTTCCGTAACAATGGCAATCTGACTTGGAATTGCCCACTTGCTCAGGTGGCCCTGCTCGACATACGGCTTGAGGTGTTCCTTGAGTTCGCGGGCGCCAATCCCGTGGCCTTCACGGACCACCAACAGGGCAAACGGACGCTCGCCCCACTGCGGGTCGGCAATCCCGACCACCGCTACTTCGCGTACCGCCGGGTGACGGCTGACCAGGTCTTCAAGGGCCAGGGATGAAATCCACTCGCCGCCGGTCTTGATCACGTCCTTGATACGGTCGCGAATGTCGATCACACCGAAGGCATCGAGGGTGGCCACGTCGCCGGTGTGCATCCAGCCGCCTTCCCAGAGTTCGGCGCCCTTCTGCGGCTCGTTGAAATACCCCTCGCTGAGCCATGGCGCGCGCAGCACCAGTTCGCCCTGGGACTCGCCATCGGCCGGGAGGAAGTTGCCGTCCCCGTCGATGATCGCGGCTTCCACCAACGGCCCCGGCACACCGGCCTTGATCCGGTAGGTGGTGCGCTCGTCTTCGCTGCCGGCCATCAGTTCTTCGTTGAGGTGGGCACAGGACACCAGCGGGCCGGTCTCGGACATGCCATAGGCCGCTGTCAACTGGATGCCACGGGCCTTGGCTGCTTCATACAGCGAGCGGTTGAGGGCGCTGCCGCCAATCACGATTTTCCACCCGCCAAAATCCACGCCCTGGGCGGCCTTGGCGTTGAGCAGCATCTGCAGGATGGTCGGCACACAGTGGGAGAACGTGACCTTCTCTTTGCGCCACAACTCCACCAGGTATTCCGGGTCGTAGCGGCCGGGGTAGACCTGCTTGAGGCCGAGCATGGTCGCCACATACGGCAAGCCCCAGGCGTGGACGTGGAACATCGGCGTGATGGGCATGTACACATCGTTGGTGCCCAGCAGGCGCACGCTGTCGACGCTGCCCATGATGGTCGCCACGCCGATGGTGTGCAGCACCAGTTGGCGGTGGGTGAAATACACACCCTTGGGGTTACCGGTGGTACCGGTGGTGTAGAAGGTGGTAGCCACCGAATGCTCGTCGAAGTCCTCGAAGGTGTAGTGCGTGCTGGCAGCGGCCAATAGCGTTTCGTACTCGCCTACCAGGTTGGGCAGATCGGCGGTTTTCTCGTCGCCATCGGTCAGCAGCAGGGTTTTGTCGACGGTGGTCAATTGGCCGGCAATGGCCTGGTACAGGCCGACGAACTCGCTGTTGACCAGCACAAAGCGGTCCTCGGCGTGGTTCATCGTGTAGAGGATCTGCTCTGGCGACAGGCGCACGTTGATGGTGTGAATCACCGCGCCAATCATCGGAATGGCGAACATGCATTCCAGGTAACGGTGGCTGTCCCAGTCCATCACGGCCACGGTATCACCGGCCTTGACCCCGGCTGCGGTCAGCACATTGGCCAGGCGGGCGACGCGTTCGATCAGGGTGGGGTAGGTGTAGCGCAGCTTGTCGCGGTAGACGATTTCCCGGGTTTTCTCGTAGCGCGCACCCGACATCAACAGGCGCTTGATCAACAGCGGGTATTGGTAGGCGCCTTCGGCGGGCGGGATAACACGAGTCTGCAACATACGAATCCCTTTTTATGACTGCACGGTCTTGGCTAAAGGATTTGCACTGTAGAGACCTTGCACGCCGGCCAAATCAGCCGAAGGAATGATTTGCAGAGCCGGATGAATGCTAGCTTTACGCCAGCATTCATTCAGCCAGCGGCGCCTTTAGCGCTCGGTGAGGGCCACTTTCACGCCAATGGCAATCAGCACCGCACCCATGCTCCGATCAAACCAATGGCCCATGCGCGCAAACCCGGCGCGCACGCGCTGTTGGCTGAACAACATGGCCACCATGCAGAACCACAGGGCGGTAGCCACGGCCAGGTACAGGCCATAACCGGCCTGGATGGCCAGCGGCGTGTGGGGGTTGATCACCACGGTGAACAGCGACAGGAAAAACAGCGTGGCCTTGGGGTTCAGGCCATTGGTCACAAAGCCCGAGGTAAAGGCGCCGCGGGCACTGCGCTCGCCCACTTCGCGGTGCAAGTCTTCTTCACTGGCAGGCTTGGCCGGCTGCGCCCGCAGGGCTTTGAAGCCGATATACAACAGGTAGGCCGCCGCCGCCCATTTCAAGGCGTTGAACAGCACGATGGACTGGGACACGATCAAACCGATACCGAGCAACGAGTAGCCAACGTGAAGGAAAATCGCCGAACCGACGCCCAACGCCGTCCAAGTGCCGGCACGCCGGCCATGGGTAACGCTCTCGCGTACCACCACGGCAAAGTCCGGCCCGGGGCTGGCCACGGCCAGCAGGTGAATCAACGCCACGGTCAAAAACTCGGTGAGGTACATGCACACTCCAAGAAGTAACTGATTATTTCATCTGGTAGGCTCGGCAGATTACGCCTTCGAACCCTGTCGCAAAAGGTACAGTTGATGACGAACAATCGCCGCGCCGTCTTCCTTGATCACCCTTCCCTGGACCAGGGGGACCTTGACCTCAGCGGGTTGCGGGAGACCTTCAGCGACTTGCAGTTGTGCGAACAGACCTCGGCCGATCAAGTGGTCGAGCGCCTGCAAGGCGCCCAGGTAGCGATCAGTAACAAGATCCTGATCAACGCCCAGACGATGGCCGCCTGCCCTGACCTGAAACTGATCCTGATCGCCGCCACCGGCACCAACAACGTCGACCTGGCCGCCGCCCGCACCCAGGGCATTACCGTGAGTAACTGCCAGGGTTACGGCACGCCGTCAGTGGCGCAACACACGATCATGCTGCTGCTCAACCTCGCCACGCGCCTGAAGGACTATCAAAAAGACGTCGATGCCGGGCTGTGGCAGCAAGCCAAGCAGTTCTGCCTGCTGGACTACCCGATTGTCGAGCTGGAAGGCAAAACCCTGGGTTTACTGGGCCATGGCGAACTGGGCGGCGCCGTCGCGCGTCTGGCTGAAGCCTTTGGCATGCGCGTAGTGCTGGGCGCCATCCCCGGTCGCCCGCCCCGCGCAGATCGGGTGCCACTGGACGAACTGCTGCCGCAGATCGACGCCCTGACCCTGCATTGCCCGCTCAACGAACATACGCGGCACTTTATCGGCGCCCGCGAACTGGCGCTGCTCAAGCCGGGCGCGTTCGTGGTCAACACCGCACGCGGTGGCCTGATTGATGAACAGGCCTTGGCAGACGCCCTGCGCGGCGGTCATCTGGGGGGCGCGGCCACCGATGTGCTGAGCGTCGAACCGCCGACCGCCGGCAACCCGCTGCTGGCGAGCGACATCCCACGGCTGATCATCACCCCACACAGTGCGTGGGGCAGTCGCGAAGCGCGGCAACGGATCGTCGGCCAATTGACCGAAAACGCCCGGGGCTTTTTCAGCGGAGCACCGCAGCGCGTCGTCAGTTGATAAACTGCGCTCCTTTTTCAGGGAACAGACCATGGATCCGCGCAGTGAAGTACTGCTTCGTCAGGCCGAACTTTTTCAAGGCAATGTGTTACTGGCCGGCCTGCCCGCCGACGACCTGCTGGGCCGCCTGCCCAATGCCCATGGCTGGTGCTGGCATGCGGGCGATCAGGCGGCGCTGGATGCGCGGTTTGCCGAGCGCAGCCATTTCGGGGTGAATGTACCGCAGCGTGCCTTCGACACAGCCGTGGTATTCCTGCCCAAGTCCAAGGACCTCGCCGACTACATCCTCAAGGCTGTGGCGGCACGGCTGTCGGGCGCCGAGTTGTACCTGGTGGGCGAAAAACGCGGCGGCATCGAAAGCGCCGCCAAGCAACTGAACGCCTTCGGCAAACCACGCAAGCTCGACAATGCGCGGCACTGCCAGCTGTGGCTGGCCACCGTGGCCGACGCCCCGGCAGCCCCCGACCTGGCAAGCCTGGCCGAGGTCTTTGAAGTGCCACTGGCCGACGGGCCGCTCAAGGTCGTCAGCTTGCCCGGCGTGTTCAGCCATGGCCGCCTGGATCGCGGCACCGCGCTTTTGCTCGAACACCTGGACAAGCTGCCCAGCGGTCATCTGCTGGACTTCGGCTGTGGCGCCGGCGTGCTCGGCGCGGCGGTCAAGCGGCGCTATCCGCACAACACCGTGACGCTGCTCGACGTGGACGCCTTCGCCACCGCCAGCAGTCGCCTGACCCTGGAGGCCAATGGCCTGGAAGGCGAAGTGCTGACCGGTGATGGCATCGACGCCGCGCCCATGGGCCTGGATGCGATTCTGAGCAACCCGCCGTTCCATGTCGGGGTGCATACGGATTATTTCGCTACGGAAAACCTGCTGCGAAAAGCACGCCAACATCTGAAAAACGGTGGCGAACTTCGGCTAGTTGCCAACAGCTTCCTGAAGTACCAACCACTGATCGAAGAGCATCTGGGCGTGTGCGCAGTCAAGGCCGAGGGCCAGGGTTTTCGCATCTACCGTGCCAAGCGCGGCTGACGGGCGTTTGAAAAAGAACGCTTGCCGAATGGATTTTGCCAAGGCAGAATCCGCTCCGTCCTAGGGGAGTAGTCTCCCACGAGCAACATGCTCGTCCGGCATACGTCAACATACTTGGTCAGCAGACCATGGCGTATGCGACCCAGGAGTCCGCACAGACGGACCGGGGTTTGACAAGACCTATGACACGCACACCTTACCCGGGGCGGGAAGGCTGTACGTGTCATAGCCGTGTCGACCCGCCCCTGGAAACCTACCTGATGCTGGATTCACTCCTCGTTCCTACCGCAATCGTTGCCTTGGCCGAAATCGGCGACAAGACGCAATTGCTCGCGCTCATCCTCGCCGCACGCTTTCGCAAACCCTGGCCGATCATCGCCGGCATCATCGCCGCGACCCTGGCCAACCACGCCGCCGCCGGTGCCGTGGGTGCCTGGTTTGGCAGTTTCTTCTCGGATGCGGTGTTGCACTGGATACTCGCTGCGAGCTTCTGCGCCACGGCCCTGTGGACCCTGGTGCCGGACAAGCTCGACGATGACGAGGCCAGTACTTCACGCAAGTTCGGGCCGTTCCTGACCACGCTGATTGCGTTCTTCATCGCAGAAATCGGGGACAAGACGCAGATCGCCACGGTGATGCTGGCGGCGCAATACCCGGAGTTGTGGCTGGTGATTATCGGTACCACCCTGGGCATGCTGATTGCCAACGTGCCGGTGGTTCTGGCGGGGAATTTCGCCGCGGAGAAACTACCGCTGACCCTGATTCGGCGCCTGGCGGCCTCGGCGTTCTTTATCCTGGCGCTGGTGGCGGTGTACAAGGCCATGCAAAGCAGCGGCTGGTTGTAACCCTTTGCAAATGTGGGAGCTGGCTTGCCTGCGATAGCGCTGTATCAGTCACGTATTAATTAACTGAACCACCGCTATCGCGAGCAAGCCCGCTCCCAGCTTTGGATCGTCACAAGGCCTGGATTATCAGGACTTCTTGGCCTGCTGGTACAACGGCATCACCTTGGGAATCGCCGCCTGCAACGAGGCGATCCGGCTGCTGGAGGCCGGGTGGGTGCTCATGAACTCAGGCGGTGCGCCTTCGGAGGCCTTGGCCATTTTGTTCCAGAGCGTGATGGCCGCGTTCGGGTTGTAACCGGCGCGGGCCGAGAGTTCCAGGCCGATCAGGTCGGCTTCGTTCTCGTTGCTGCGGCTGTTGGGCAAGGTCATGCCGTAGTTGGCCACGGTATCGGCCAGCGCCATGCTGTCCTGGCCCAGGCCCAACAATGCGCCGGCGCCCTGCTTGGCCATCTCGATGCCGTAGGCCTTGGACATGGCTTCGCGGCCATGTTCACGCAGGGCGTGGGCAATTTCATGGCCCATGACCGCCGCCAGCTCATCATCGGTCAACTTGAGGGTGTCGATCAGCCCGCTGTAGACAAATATCTTGCCGCCAGGCCCGCAGTTGGCGTTCATCTCGTCGCTTTTGATCAGGTTCACTTCCCACTTCCACTGCGCCGCATCCGGACGGAAGGTGGGAGCCTGGGCGATCAGGCGCTTGGCGATAGCCTGCACACGTTTGGCGTTGGTGCTGGTCTTGTCCAGCAGGCCCTTGCCACTGGCTTCGCCAAGGGTCTGCTGGTACGACTGCGCGTACATCTGGTCGACTTCCTGGCTCGACAGCATGCTGAACATGTACTGCTTGCGCTCCACACCCACGGCGCCGCCACTGGTGGTGTTGACCGACTGGCAACCGGCGAGCAGCAAGGCTGCGCTCAATGCCGTTACCGCCAAATATTTTTTCATGCGCCTTCTCCCTGAAATTATGGCGCATATCCTAGGCCCTCCCTTGTATCTGCGCCAGATACACCTGACGCATAACCGCTGATTTCAGACATCCCCCACGCCCACAACCATTCTATAAACGACACCCCTGATTCTTTTACAGGGCAGCACCTCATGTCTGCAGCGCCTGTGGCCGATATAAGAAAACAGATGATGCCCTAAGCGCCCGGAGCTTCCATGAAATTCAAGTCGATTCAGTTTTCTGTTGCGGCATTGGCCGGGGCCATCGTGCTGAGCGTCGTGGCGGCCCTGGTGCTGTACGCGCTGTTCGCCGGCGCACGGACCCAGGACATGGTGCAGGCACGCACCCAGGCGCAATTCGAGCAGATCATCGAGCAACGGCTCACGGCACTCGCCCACACTCAAGCCACACTGATCCAGCGCGAACTGGAAGCGCCACTGGTGACCGCCAAAGGCCTGGCCACCACCAACGCACTGATGGGCATGAAAGACGCAAACGGCGGCGCCCCATTGCAGGTCAGCCGCGAACAACTGATCAACCTGCTGCACGAAACCGTGGTGCGCAACCCGAAAGTCCTCGGCTCCTATATCGCCTGGGAACCCAATGCCATCGACCACAACGACGCCAACTACCTGAACACCGCCGTGGTTGGCATAGAGCCCACAAACGGGCGCTTTATGCCCTGGTGGTTCCGCAACCAGGACGGCAGCCTGGGCCTGGAAAAACTCGCCGACCTGACCGACCAGAAAATTCTCTCCACCGGCATCCGCGCCAGTGAGTACTACCTCTGCTCCAAGGAAACCCAAAAACCCTGTGTCATCGACCCCGCGCCCTATCGCGTAGGCAATACCACGGTGATGCTGGCCTCGTTTATCGAGCCGATCATGATCGACGCAAAGTTCCAGGGCATCGTCGGCGCCGATCTGTCGGTTAACTTCATCCAGGAAATGCTGACCGCTGCCGACCAGAAGCTGTACAACGGTGCCGGCGAAATGGCGCTGATTTCCAACAATGGCCGCCTGGTCGCCTATACCAAGGACGCCAGCAAGCTGGGAGAGAAAGCCAGCGACCTGTTCGACAAAAATACAATCGATCACCTCAACCAGCCGAACGTCGGCGAAGTCCGCTACGACGTCGACCAGGCCCAGGGGCTGATCGAGTTGTTCCTGCCCTTCAACATCGGCCAGACCGATGCGCGCTGGACCTTGATGCTGCAACTGCCGTTGGGCACGGTGATGGCCGACTTGCAAGCGCTGCAGGGCGACCTGGACGCCCAGCGCAAAACCGATATCTTCGGCATGACCATGGTTGGTCTGGTGATTGCCGGCATCGGCCTGCTGGTGATCTGGCTGGTGGGGCATGGCATTGCCCGGCCGCTCAAGCAGATGGTGGCGATGCTCAATGACATCGCCCAGGGCGAAGGCGATTTGACACGCCGCCTGACCAGTGACCGCGCCGACGAACTGGGCGCGATTGCCGCCGGCTTCAATACCTTTCTGATCAAGCTGCAGGGCATGATTACCCAGGTGGTCAGTTCGGTGCAGAAAGTCAGCGATTCGTCGGAACACACCGCCGACATCGCCATCCGCACCAACCTCGGGGTGCACAAGCAAATGGTCGAGATCGACCAGGTCGCCACCGCCGTGCACGAGATGACCGCCACCGCCCAGGACGTGGCCCGCAATGCCACCCAGGCCGCACAAGCCGCCACCCATGCCGACCAGGCTGCGAGCCAGGGCATGCAGATTGTGCGCGACACCTCCACGTCCATCGGCGCCCTGGCCCTGGAGATCGGCAAGGCAGTGGGCGTGGTCCAGACCCTGGCCAAGGACAGCGAGAACATCAATGCCATCCTGATTGCCATCCGCGGCATTGCCGAGCAGACCAACCTGCTGGCCCTCAACGCCGCCATCGAAGCTGCACGGGCTGGCGAACAGGGCCGGGGCTTTGCGGTAGTGGCCGACGAGGTGCGCAACCTGGCGCAGAAAACCCAGAAGGCCACCGAAGAAATCCAGGCCATGATCCAGCAATTGCAGCAAGGCACGCGGGACGTGGTACGGGTCATGGAAGACAGCCAGCAGCGTACCGATGAAAGCGTGCAGCACGCGGCCAAGGCGGCCCAGGCCCTGGAGACCATCACCCAGGCCGTGTCGGTGATCAATGACATGAACACGCAGATTGCCAGTGCGGCAGAGGAACAGAGTGCGGTGGCCGAGGACATCAACCGCAATGTGATCAATATCGGCCAGGTGGCCAATGAGGTGGCGGGCGGTGCCGATGAGTCCAGTGCTGCCAGTGCGGGGCTGACCCAGTTGGCGGAGCAGCAGCGGCGGTTGATCAATCAGTTCAAGGTATAAAGGTTTCAGCGGCCTTCAGGGCCGTATCGCAGGCAAGCCAGCGCCCACATTTGAAGGTATTCACCCATCAAAATGTGGGAGCTGGCTTGCCTGCGATGGCGCCAGCGAATCCCCCACTCAACCCCCAGCCTCAACCCGGGGTCAAACACTCCGGCCCATTGAGCTTCGGATCATTGACCATGTTAGCCAGCACCCGCTCACGCAACGCCGCCGGCTCACCGGCCAGCAACCCCTGCAACACATGCAAAGGCGTCTCGGGATCGAGCCAGGCTTCCTGCCCCGCCGCATCCAGAATCAGCGGCCGGCGCTGGCTCTGCGCGGCCTGGGTCACCACTGCCGCGCTCAACCACACCTGCTCCTGCACCGGATAAGCCTCCCAGATCGCCGCAAAGAACAGCGTCGAGCCCTCCCCCGGCGTGAGCCAGTACGGCCGCTTGCGCTGGGTGCCACGCCATTCATAAAAGCCATTGGCTGGCAGCAGGCAGCGGCGCAGGCGAAAGGCCTCGCGAAACATCGGTTGTTCGGCCAGGGTTTCGGCGCGGGCATGGGCCGGGGTGCGGGACAGATCAGTCAACCAGGGGGGCGTCAGCCCCCAGCGGGCCCGCGCCAGGGTGCGCTGGCCGTCGGTAGCGCGCTGGATCAGCACCGAATCATTGGGAGAAATATTCCACTGGGCCTGTTGATCCGCCGGGAACCCCGGCAAGGCAGCGAAGGCGGGGTTCCAGCGAAACAGGGCATAACGTCCACACATGGGGCAACACGACTCTTGGGTAAACCGAACGACAGCCTAACAGACCAGCACGTCGGGGTAGCTGTCGGGTTCATCGCCGGGTAGCGGTTGGGCGCCGATATAGGCGGTAATCAACTCGCGGGCTTCACCAGCCTGGTCGTTCTCCACTTCCAGGCCCAACAGGCCGAAGATCGGCAGTTCACCCGTACCACCCAGCAGATGGCGCCCCACCAGATGGGCGTCGATACCTTCGCTGGCGAGCATTTGCTGCAGCAACTCGCCCTCCATCAGGTTTTCCGGTTCGTAGATTCGTTGCATGGCTGCCCCCCTTATTCATTCTCGCTGCGCACTTCGAGCATCCATTCCTCGCCGTGGACCTGCAGGTAGAAATTGATCGGCCGACAGCACACCTGGCAGTCCTCTATATAGTTCTGGTCACCGCCGGACAAATCCACAGATGTCTCGACCTCTTCACCACAATAAGGACAATCGTACAGCGCAGGTTCTAGCATCGCGGTCTCTCCCAGGTGACTTGTGCGTATAATCGCCGGTCTATTTGCAGGGCTTTTTCGTTTGATGCCATTTGTTCAGACCTGCCCTGTCACTTATCGATCCAAACCTTTACTTACCCTAGCCGTTTCTAACAAGAGAGCATGATGGGCGAATTCGATACCATCCGACCTTACAACGACAGCGAAGTCCCGGCAGTACTGGCCCGGCTGTTCAGTGACAAGGCCTTTCTGGACATCCTGACCCACTTTCGCTTCCCGCGCTTTGCCGGCGCCTTCGGCTGGCTGCTCAAGCCGCTGATCGCCCAGAAGCTGCGCCGTGAGTTCGCCGGTGTGACCACCGTCGCCACCTTGCAGGACAAAGTCGAGTTTTACGTCGACCACACCATCGACCGGGCGACCGACGGCGTCACCTATACCGGGGTCGAACAGCTCAAGTCCGGTACGGCCTATGTTTTCCTGGCCAACCACCGCGATATCGTGATGGACCCGGCCTTCGTCAACTATGCGGTGTACCACGCCGGCCTGCCAACACCGCGCATTGCCATCGGTGACAACCTGCTGCAGAAGCCGTTTGTCAGCGATCTGATGCGCCTGAACAAGAGTTTTATCGTACATCGCTCCATTACCGGGCGACGCGAGAAGATGGCGGCGTACCAACTGCTGTCGGCCTACATCAACCATTCGATCCGTAACGACTGCCAGTCGATCTGGATTGCCCAGGCCGAAGGCCGCGCCAAGGATGGGGATGATCGCACTGAGTCGGCGATCCTCAAGATGTTCCATATGAGCCGCAAGGATGAGCCGTTTGCTGACGTCATCCTGTCGCTGAACCTGACGCCGGTGTCCATCAGCTACGAATACGACCCGTGCGACGCGGCCAAGGCGCGCGAACTGTATATCCGCGCCACCACCGGCACCTACGCCAAAGCGCCAGGTGAAGATGACGTGAGCATTGCCCTGGGCATCACGGGCTACAAGGGCCGGGTCCACGTCAACTTCGCGCCGCCGATTGTCGAGCGTTTTGAAGACACCAAACAGTTGGCCATCGAGATGGACCGACAGATTCTGGGGGGCTACCGGTTATTTCCCGTGCATTACCTGGCCTACGCACAATGGAGCGACGCCGACCCGCAATTGCAGGTGCCGACGGCTGCCGAGGTGTTCCCGGCGGACGAGTTGGCCAAGGCGAAAGCAGAGTGGGAGCGACGCTTGAATGCCTGCCCGGCGGAGCACCGACCGTATCTGGTGCTGCAATATGCGATGCCGGTGCGTAATCAATATCGGGTTAAAGCAGGGATTGTCCTGTAAGCCAATAGCGTGAACAACACAATGTGGGAGCGGGCTTGCCCGCGATGGTGGTGGGTCAGTTGATAACTATTTGACTGACACACCGCTATTGCGAGCAAGCCCGCTCCCACAGTGGTTTTGGGGTATTTTTACAATTGAGTGCTGAGCCAGGAGGTCACTAACGCCAGCCCGATACAGGCAAACCCGAGGCGGTAGCCCAGGCGATGACGGCGCTCGGTACGCACATCCAGAAACAGCATCGGCTGGTCGATCGCCCGCTCTTCACTTTGCGCGGCAAGTTGGGCCATCGCCCGCTGCTCCCGCAGGCGGGTCACAAACAGCAGCCCGGCGCCGGGGCAGGCAATCAACAATGCAGTGGTATTTAGCAGTAATGCCGGCAGCGACATCAAAAAACCTCGGTGTAACAGTGACCGGGTGTCCATCCAGATACAAACCTGAACGGACTGCGCCCTCCTGCGCATCACAGCTCCCTCCCCCATTGACGACTACTGTATCGAGTAATTTACAGCGTCACCTGAACGTCACCTTAACAAGCCACTCTGTTGCCCTTCGCACACAAGGGAGCTTGTCATGTTGCACGCGCAGAACCAGGATCGGCTGTATCTGATCGCCCCCAGCGATGAGCAAGAGGCGCTGGTCGGCGGCCTGGCGTTCAATGTCCAGGACCGGCACTGGCTGGTGTATTGCGCCCTCGGCGGGCACCAACATGCCGACCTGCCGGAGCTGGACCTGCTCACAGGCGTGAGTGTGCTGGACTTTTATGTCGAAACGGCGGCATGAAGAGCGCAGACACAAAAAAGCCGGGCCCGTAACGGGGCCCGGCTTTTTTACAGCTGATTATTGCGAGCTGAGGATCTGGCCGATGCTTGGATCCTTGAACAGACGCGTCAGGGCGTCACTCAACACGTCGCTGACCAGCTTGGTGTTGGTTTCCTGGTTCGGCGCCATGCCGAAGCGCTGGTCCAGGGACGCACCGTAACGGCCGCTGTAGCGACGGTTGCCGGCCGACACATCAGAGCGGAAGGTCGCACCGATGGTGGCTTCGGTCACGTACAGGCCTTCCTTGGGCGACTGATACTTCAGCTCTGCCAGGGTCACGGTCAGTTGCGGCGCGCCAGGCGAGTTGCTGGTCGGGGTGAAGCCCAGCAGGCGCACAGCCGCTTCGGCCTGGGCTTGCAGCTTGGGCAGCACGTCGGCGCCGGTCACCGTGATGGCGCTGGTTTCCGGGTACAGGCCACCGCGGGTGCCCAGGGTCGGCGACGGACGACCGTCAACCACCCGCACCGAGACCGGCTGGCCATGGCCTACAGGCGCCAGCTGGGTGGTGAGCTTGGGTTGCGGGCTGAGTTGCTGCGGGCTGTGGGCGCAGCCAACCAGGGTCAAGCTGGTCACAGTGATCAAACCGAACAACAGGCGTTGCAACATGCTTTTCTCTCCAGAAATCAGGTACCGACAGCCGAGCAGTATAGCGGTGCGCCGCTGCCGGGAACTAGCGTCAGTTACAACCTCAGACACAGGCCCGCCGGCTGCGGTTCAGTGTCACCGATATGTCATGCTGGGCTGGCATGCTTGGCCCCATTATCAGGAGGCCCACCATGTTCGACTTTCTCTGGCGCTTATTCGCACGCAAGCCCGCCTTTCGACACTTTGCCCTGCTCGACGCGCAAGGTCGTTGCCAGGCATTCAAGCACTGCAGCCAGCCACCGGTGGGTGGAGGCTGGGTCGAAGTCGAGGAGATCCGCTTGAGCTGGATGCACCAGCCACTGCCCGCCCGCGCCCGCATCAGCCCGCGCCGCGCACGGTCATCACACCGCCTGCCGTTGACCGCCTGACCGAAGCGCTAATAAAAGTCATAAAACACGTCCATTTCCCTGCAGTTCTTCGCTACAATCTCCCCCCGATTATAAGGACGTCTCCTGATCGGGCCTCGCAGCATCGCTAATGCTCCGGTATTAGCTCCCCCGCACCGCCCACAGAGAGCCGCCCACACAGATCGAGTGAAGCTGGCGAGCTGGCTGTTTTGTCTGCAAACCTGCGCCTTTACCGAATCTGCCAGAGCTGCCATTGCGCTCGGCCACTTGAGTTGTTTGCCCGTTATGCCGCGTGTCGGCAGTGATTTCGGGCCAGGTGCCAGGCTGGGGCAGCCCTTTTTTGAGGTTCACGTCTTCAAAAGAGCGTGAAAAAAACGGGTTTTCACAACTTCACAAGAGTGTGGCGAGCAAATGAATAGTTTTGCGTTTGTACAAGCACCATCAACGTCTGGCACTGCCCAACCACACAGGACCGAGTACTCCTCAAAAACCGGAGCTTGAAGCCTGTCCGCTACGGATTTGGTTGCACGATCGGACGTACTTGACCATAAGTCGAATTGCCACAGGGGCCCTTAAATGCGTTCATATGCAGATAAGGCCTGGTCGGCAGCGTCCGCTGAAGTTGCAAAAAAATTGCGAAGAATCGGACATGGCGATCCTGGCCATGGGTAACCTGGGGCATTACGTGAACCGCCCCGTCACTCCTGGCAGCCATGCCGTCAATTTGGTGCTGCAGATTTTGGAGACGCGTTAAATGGCGCATAACGAAGCAGTCGACGTAGTACTGGTAGGTGCGGGCATCATGAGTGCCACCCTCGCCGTACTGCTCAAGGAGCTCGACCCCGGCCTCAAGCTGGAAGTCGTTGAGCTGATGGATTCGGGTGCCGCGGAGAGTTCCAACCCGTGGAACAATGCCGGTACCGGTCACGCCGGGCTGTGCGAGCTGAACTACACCCCGCAGGCGGGTGACGGCTCCATCGACATCAAGAAAGCCGTGCACATCAACACCCAGTTTGAAGTGTCGAAGCAGTTCTGGGCGTACCTGACCAAAAAAGGCACCTTTGGCTCGTCCAAGTCCTTTATCAGCCCCGTGCCGCACCTGAGCTTCGTGCAGGGCGAAAAAGGCGTGTCGTTCCTCAAGAAACGCTTTGAAACCCTCAGCCAGCACCACGCGTTCTCGGATATGCACTACACCGAAGACCGCGCAGAAATGGCCGAGTGGATGCCGCTGATGATGCCGGGCCGCCCGGCCGACGAGAAAATCGCCGCGACCCGCGTGATGAACGGTACCGACGTCAACTTCGGCGCCCTGACCAACCAATTGCTCGCGCACCTGAGCAGCTCGGCAGATGCCCACGTCAAGTACAGCAAGCGCGTTACCGGCCTCAAGCGCAATGGCGCCGGCTGGACCGTGAGCATCAAGGACGTCAACAGCGGCAACACGCGCAATGTCGACGCCAAGTTCGTGTTCCTCGGCGCTGGCGGCGCGGCCCTGCCGCTGCTGCAAGCCTCGGGTATTGAAGAAAGCAAAGGTTTCGGCGGCTTCCCGGTCAGCGGCCAGTGGCTGCGTTGCGACAACCCGGAAGTGGTCAAGCTGCACCAGGCCAAGGTCTACAGCCAGGCGGCCGTGGGTTCGCCACCGATGTCGGTGCCGCACCTGGACACCCGCGTGGTGGATGGCAAGAAATCCCTGCTGTTCGGGCCATACGCTGGCTTCACCACCAAGTTCCTCAAGTTCGGCTCGTTCCTTGACCTGCCCATGTCGATTCGCCTCGGCAATATCGGCCCGATGCTGGCCGTGGCCCGGGACAACATGGACCTGACCAAGTACCTGGTCAGCGAAGTGATGCAGTCCATGGAGCAGCGCCTGGAATCCCTGCGCCGCTTCTATCCCGAAGCCAAAGCCGAGGACTGGCGCCTGGAAGTGGCTGGCCAACGGGTGCAGATCATCAAGAAGGATCCGAAGAAAGGCGGCGTGCTGCAATTCGGTACCGAGTTGGTCGCGGCCAAAGACGGTTCGCTGGCGGCGCTGCTAGGTGCGTCCCCAGGGGCGTCGGTGACCGTTTCGATCATGCTGGAACTGATCGAACGCTGCTTCCCGGCCCAGGCGGCCGGCGAGTGGGCGGCCAAGTTGCAGGAGATCTTCCCGGCCCGGGAAAAAGTCCTGGAGACCGATGCCGAGCTGTATCGCAAGATCAGCGTGCAGAACAACATCAGCCTGGAACTGGTTGAGCAAGGTAGCGAGGCCGAAAGCTACGCTTGAGGTCGTGACGCGTAGCGTCACCGGATGCATTCCCACGCAGAGCGTGGGAACGATCGCCCCGCTCTCGTGATGAGAACGGGGCGTTTTTTTATGTCCTGGCTATTCAGCCGCGAGCGATTTTGATCAGCTCGATGTACTCGTCCGCGTTGCGCTGGTCCTTGATCAGATCGACGAAGGTCTGGCCATGCTCGTCCTTACCGTCGAGGTCCAGCCCGGCTTCCTTGAAAAAGCCCAGGAACCGCTCGAAATCGTCGATGCGCAGGCCGCGATAGGCTTTGATCAGCTTGTGCAGGGACGGTGAGGTGGCGTCGACCGGTTCAAAATCCAGGAACAGCTTGATCTGATCGTCGCCGATCTCGTCACCAATCACTTGTTTCTTATCTTTACGCATTGCCGACTCCAGCCTGCAGACATGTACACGGGGGTAGAAGTCTACCTGCGGGACACAAGGTTCGGAAGCCACGAAGCTCTAATGTGGGAGCGGGCCCCACCCACCTTTTTTCCGCTGCCAGGTTCAATCGAACTGGGCCAGCATCCAGCGATGATACTCAGCCATGCCGGCTTCGCCTTCCCGGGGTGCCCAGGTCGCCAGTTCGCCCTCGCCCACCGGGCGATAAGGGCCTGCCTTGCACTCGAACATCACCGTGTCTGGCTCAAGCACCACCAGACCGTGGAAAACCCCTGGCGACAGATCAACGCCCTGGCAATCGCCACCGGCCTGCAAGATGCGCCGCTCCAGAACCGCGCCAGACTCGCTGAAAATCAAAATACCCAGGCGCCCCTTGAGTACCAGCAGGGTCTCGGCCTTGTCAGCGGTGAGATGACGATGGGGCTGCACATAGGTGTGTGGCTGCAAACCGACAGCCATGCGATGGCACGGCTCTTCCATCTGGTGGAAGTTGACGTTCTGCCGGCCACGGGGGTTGGCGGCGGCTTTCTCGGCCAATTCGGCAAACAGCGACTGATCAAGAAAACGCGCCACGACTTACATCCCCTTCACAGCAAAGATGCCATTGGCATTGCGCCAGTAGCCTTTGTAATCCATGCCGTAACCGAAGATGTAGCGGTCGATGCACGGCAGGCCGACGTAATTGGCCTTCAGGTCCGGGCGGGCCTTGCGGTCGTGGTCTTTGTCGATCAGCACGGCGGTGTGCACGTTGCGCGCGCCGGCGTGTTTGCAGAAGTCGACAATCGCGCCCAGGGTGTGACCTTCGTCGAGGATGTCGTCGATGATCAAGACGTCGCGGTCGATGAACGACACTTCCGGCTTGGCTTTCCAGAACAGGTCGCCGCCACTGGTTTCATTACGATAGCGCGTAGCGTGCAGGTAGGACGCTTCCAGCGGGAATTGCAGATGCGTCAGCAATTTGCCGGCGAAAATAAGACCGCCGTTCATCACACAGAACACCACCGGGTTGGTTTCAGCCATTTCACGGGTGATGTGCGCGCCGACCTTGGCGATAGCCTCTTCGACTTGTGCTTCGGTGTACAGGCAGTCAGCCTCGCGCATGATTTGACGGATATGCTCGAGATCAGCGGACATGGCGCTCTCCAGGGGTACTGTGGCAAGAAAAGCGGGCGAAGGTACGCCTCTGGGACGCAACGTTCAAGCCTTTATGGACTAACGTACAGGTTGTCTATAGGACAACACCCTCGGATAGATTAATCTAGGCCGGTTTTTTTGCCCGCCGCCGGAGCCTTTCCCCATGCCCATCCGTGAGATCCGCCACCCGCTGATCCGACACAAGCTCGGCCTTATGCGCCGCGCCGACATTAGCACGAAGAACTTCCGTGAGCTTGCTCAGGAAGTCGGAGCGTTGCTCACCTACGAAGCCACCAAAGATTTACCCCTGGAAAACTACGAGATCCCCGGTTGGTGCGGTCCCGTCCAGGTCGAGAAAATCGCTGGCAAGAAAATTACCGTGGTGCCGATCCTGCGCGCCGGTATCGGCATGCTTGAAGGCGTGCTGAGCCTGATCCCGGGCGCCAAGGTCAGCGCTGTGGGCGTAGCCCGCAACGAAGAAACCCTGCAGGCCCACACCTACCTGGAAAAACTCGTCCCCGAGATCGACGAGCGCCTGGCGATGATCATCGACCCGATGCTGGCCACCGGCAGCTCCATGGTCGCTACCATCGACCTGCTGAAGAAAGCCGGTTGCAAGGATATCCGCGCCATGGTGCTGGTAGCGGCACCCGAAGGTATCGCCGCCGTAGAAAAAGCTCACCCGGATGTCGTGATCTACACCGCGTCCATTGATGAGCGCCTGAACGAGCACGGCTACATCATTCCGGGCCTGGGCGATGCTGGCGACAAGATCTTCGGCACCAAGCAGAAGGACGCGTGAACATGCAGGATGAATTCAACGACCCGCTTTGGCGCCAGATCCTGTCTGGCGCACAAATGCTCTTCGTAGCATTTGGCGCGCTGGTGTTGATGCCGCTGATCACAGGTCTTGATCCAAACGTTGCACTGTTTACCGCAGGCCTTGGCACGTTGTTGTTCCAGATTGTCACCGGGCGCCAAGTGCCGGTGTTCCTGGCATCGAGCTTTGCGTTTATCACCCCGATCATTCTCGCCAAGGGCCAGTTCGGCCTCGCGGCGACCATGGGCGGGGTGATGGCGGCGGGTTTCGTCTATACCTTCCTCGGCCTCGCCGTGAAGATCAAGGGCACCGGTTTTATCGACCGGCTGCTGCCGCCCGTGGTGATCGGACCGGTGATCATCTCCATCGGCCTGGCCATGGCGCCGATTGCCGCGAACATGGCAATGGGCAAGTCGGGCGACGGTGCCGAGTTGATCCCTTACCAGACGGCAATGCTGATCTCGATGCCGGCGCTGCTGACCACGCTGATCGTGGCCGTGTTCGGCAAGGGCATTTTCCGCCTGGTGCCGATCATTGCCGGGGTGCTGGTGGGTTTTGGCATGTCGTTCTACTTCGGCGTGGTCGACACCGCAAAGATCGCCGCCGCACCGTGGTTTGCCCTGCCCCACTTCACCGCGCCAGAATTCAACTGGCAGGCGATTCTGTTCATCGTCCCGGTGGCCCTGGCGCCGGCCATTGAACACATCGGCGGCGTGATTGCCGTGGGTAGCGTGACCGGTCGTGACTACCTGAAAAAGCCCGGCCTGCATCGCACGCTGTTGGGCGATGGTATCGCCACCACCACGGCTGGCCTGTTCGGCGGCCCGCCCAACACCACTTACGCCGAAGTGACCGGCGCGGTGATGCTGACCAAGAACTACAACCCGAAAATCATGACCTGGGCGGCGGTATTTGCCATCACCCTGGCCTTTGTCGGTAAGTTCGGCGCGCTGCTGCAAAGCATTCCGGTGCCGGTGATGGGCGGGATTCTGTGCCTGTTGTTCGGCTCGATTGCCGCGGTGGGGATGAACACCCTGATCCGTCACAAGATCGACCTGGGTGAGGCGCGCAATCTGGTGATTGTGTCGGTGACCCTGGTGTTCGGGATTGGCGGTGTGCTGATCGGCACCGGTACCGGTCCCGATGATTTCGGCCTGAAGGGCATCGCCCTCTGCGCCGTGGTAGCGATTGGTTTGAACCTGCTGCTGCCGGGCAATGATGGCTGGAAGCACAAGAAGCCGGACGAGCCGTTGCTCTAAAGGCTACGGAGTGTCGGTGTAGCTGATGGCCTCATCGCGGGCAAGCCCGGCTCCCACATTGGAATGCATTTCCATGCGGGAGCCGGGCTTGCCCGCGATGCGGCCCGTCCAGCCCATATAGATTCAAGCCTTAAAGATCACCCAAACCATCAATCAACGCCTGGTTCTGCTCAGGCGTCCCGATGCTGATCCGCAGGAACTGGGCAATCCGCTCCTGCTTGAAGTGCCGCACGATCACCCCTTGCTCCCGCAACTTGGCCGCCAGGCCGGCCGCGTCGTGCCGTGGGTGGCGGGCAAAGATGAAGTTGGCCGCTGACGGCAACACCTCAAAGCCCTTCTCTCGCAACTGCGCCACAAGCGTCTCGCGGCTATCGATCACCAGTTGGCAGGTCTTCTCGAAGTATTCACGGTCTTCGAAGGCCGCCGCCGCGCCGACAATCGCCAGGCGATCCAGTGGATAGGAGTTGAAGCTGTTCTTGACCCGCTCCAGCGCCTCGATCAGGTCCGGGTGGCCCACCGCCAGGCCTACCCGCAAACCGGCCAGTGAGCGCGATTTGGAGAGGGTCTGGGTCACCAGCAGGTTGGGGTAGCGGTCCACCAGGCTGATGGCGGTTTCGCCGCCGAAGTCGATATAGGCTTCATCGACCACCACCACCGAATCCGGGCTGGCCTTGAGGAGTTGCTCCACCGCGTCCAGCGCCATCACGCAGCCGGTCGGCGCGTTCGGGTTGGGGAAGATGATCCCGCCGTTAGGCTTGGCGTAGTCCGCCACGCGGATCTGGAACTGCTCGTCCAGCGGCACCGGGGCCGAGGTGATGCCATACAGCCCGCAGTACACCGGGTAGAAGCTGTAGCTGATGTCCGGGAACAGCAGTGGCAGGTCGTGCTGGAACAGGCCGTGGAAGATATGCGCCAGGACTTCGTCGGAACCGTTACCGAGGAATACCTTGCTCCCATCCACCCCGTAGTACTTGGCCACGGCCTGCTTGAGCAGGTCGCTGTTGGGGTCGGGGTACAAACGCAGGTTGTCGTTCAACTCGGCCTGCATCGCTGCCAGCGCCTTGGGCGACGGGCCGTAGGGGTTTTCATTGGTGTTGAGCTTGACCAGCTTGGTCAGCTTCGGCTGCTCGCCGGGCACGTAAGGCACGAGGTCCTTGACGAAAGGGCTCCAGAATTTGCTCATGTCTTACTCTCCCTTGACGATGCGGTATTCGGCGCTGCGGGCGTGCGCGCTCAACGATTCACCACGGGCCAGCACCGAGGCGGTCTTGCCCAGCTCGGAAGCACCTTGTGGCGAGCAAAAGATAATCGACGAGCGCTTCTGGAAGTCATACACCCCCAGCGGCGACGAGAATCGCGCTGTGCCGGAGGTCGGCAACACGTGGTTGGGGCCCGCACAGTAGTCGCCCAGGGCTTCGCTGGTGTGGCGGCCCATGAAGATCGCACCGGCGTGACGAATCGACGGCAGCCAGGCCTGTGGGTCGGCCACCGACAGTTCCAAATGCTCGGGGGCGATGCGGTTGGCCACTTCGATGGCCTGCTCCATATCACGCACCAGGATCAACGCACCCCGGCCATTGATCGACTTCTCGATAATCTCGGCACGCTCCATGGTCGGCAGCAGCTTATTGATGCTCGCCGCCACCTTGTCGAGGAACTCGGCGTCGGGGCTGACCAGGATCGCCTGGGCGTCTTCGTCGTGCTCGGCCTGGGAGAACAGGTCCATGGCAATCCAGTCAGGATCGGTCTGGCCGTCACACACCACGAGGATTTCCGAGGGGCCAGCGATCATGTCGATACCGACCTGGCCAAACACATGGCGCTTGGCAGTGGCAACGTAGATGTTGCCGGGGCCGACCACCTTGTCGACTTTCGGCACGCTTTCGGTGCCATAGGCCAACGCGGCGACGGCCTGGGCCCCCCCGATGGTGAACACGCGGTCAACGCCGGCGATGCAGGCAGCGGCCAGCACCAGTTCGTTGATTTCACCGCGCGGGGTCGGGACCACCATGACCACCTCGGTCACGCCCGCCACTTTGGCGGGAATGGCATTCATCAGCACCGACGACGGGTATGAAGCCTTGCCGCCCGGCACGTACAGGCCGGCGCGGTCCAGCGGTGTGACTTTCTGGCCCAGCACCGTGCCATCGGCTTCGGTGTAGCTCCAGGAGTCCTGTTTCTGTTTTTCGTGGTAGCTGCGCACCCGCGCCGCTGCGACTTCCAGGGCTTCGCGCTGCGGCCGCGGTGATGCGCGTCAGGGCCAGTTCCAGGCGTTCGCGGGGCAGGATCAGGTCGGCCATGGACTTGACGTCCAGGCCGTCGAACTGGCGGGTAAAGTCCACCAGCGCCGCATCGCCGCGCTCGCGCACGGCCTTGATGATGTCGAGCACCCGCTGGTTGACCGAATCGTCGGACACACTTTCCCAGCTCAGCAGATGATCCAGATGATGGGCGAAATCCGGGTCGGCAGCGTTGAGTCGGGCAATTGCAGTGGACGTGGTCATAGCGAGGGCCTCAATAGAATTGGCAAAAACTCAGGCGCCCTAAACTAGCAGTCGTTTCCGCTTGGGCACCTGAGAATTCTGGCTATGAGGCGGATAGACGGGCGCGACCTAGGGCCGCGCAGGTGAGTCAACCGCGGTGTCGAGACTCCACTGCCTTGCGCAGGGTGTCGATCAACGCCTGGATCCGGGCGTGTTGCATTTTCATCGAAGCTTTGTTGACGATCAGGCGAGAGCTGATGTCAGCGATAAAGTCCTGGGGTTCCAGGCCATTGGCGCGCAGGGTGTTGCCGGTGTCGACCACGTCGATGATCTTGTCGGCCAGGCCGATCAGCGGCGCCAGCTCCATCGAGCCATAGAGCTTGATGATATCGACCTGACGGCCTTGCTCGGCGTAATAGCGCTTGGCGACGTTGACGAACTTGGTGGCTACCCGCAGGCGGCCTTTTGGCTCGACGTCACCGACACGGCCGGCGGTCATCAGCTTG
Source organism: Pseudomonas sp. FP818 (assembly GCF_030687335.1). Lineage (NCBI taxonomy): Bacteria > Pseudomonadati > Pseudomonadota > Gammaproteobacteria > Pseudomonadales > Pseudomonadaceae > Pseudomonas > Pseudomonas sp. FP818. The sequence goes on from NZ_CP117427.1 coordinate 4,894,837, forward strand.
CACAGGGCGATACGCAGGTCCAGCGGCTCGTACAGGCCCTGGCCGCCGTATTCCATCAGCACGTCTTTACCGGCGACACCGAGGTCGGCGGCGCCATGTTCAACGTAGGTCGGCACGTCGGTAGCACGCACGATCAACAGGCGAACGTCGTCCTGGGTCGTGGGGATGATCAGCTTGCGGCTCTTGTCCGGATTCTCGGTCGGCACGATGCCCGCTTCAGCCAGAAGCGGCAAAGTATCGTCAAGGATGCGGCCCTTGGACAGTGCGATGGTCAACATGGGAAACGTCAATCCTTCATCAGGCTATTGCTGTCCGGTCGCAAATGGCGCCAGACACAGATCGAGGCCATTACAGCCTCGATTTGAAACAAATTCAGCCGAGGCGTGCCTGTGCACACCTCGGGCGGGCGCTTCCCTGCGCCCGAGCAGTGGGGGTTAGCCCGGTACGCGGCGGATTTTCGCGCCGAGCATCTGCAGTTTTTCTTCGATGCACTCGTAGCCACGGTCTATGTGGTAGATGCGATCGATCAGGGTGTCACCGTCAGCGCACAACGCCGAGATCACCAGGCTGGCCGAAGCCCGCAGGTCGGTGGCCATCACTGGCGCGCCCTTGAGCTGCTCGATACCGGTGACGATGGCAGTGTTGCCTTCGACCTGGATCTTGGCGCCCATGCGGTGCAGTTCGTACACGTGCATGAAGCGGTTTTCGAAGATGGTCTCGATGACCGCACCAGTGCCTTCGGCAATCGCGTTCAGGGAAATGAACTGCGCCTGCATGTCGGTCGGGAACGCCGGGTACGGAGCGGTACGCACGTTGACGGCTTTTGGCCGCTTGCCGTGCATGTCCAGCTCGATCCAGTCTTCGCCGGTGGTGATTTCGGCACCGGCTTCGCGCAGCTTTTCCAGGACCGCTTCAAGGATGGTCGGATCGGTGTCCTTGACCTTGACGCGACCACCGGTCACGGCAGCCGCAACCAGGTAGGTACCGGTCTCGATACGGTCCGGCATCACTTTGTAGGTGGCCGAGTGCAGGCGTTTCACACCGTCGATGGTGATGGTGTCGGTGCCGGCGCCAGTGATGTTGGCACCCATGGCGATCAGGAAGTTGGCCAGGTCGACCACTTCCGGCTCGCGCGCGGCGTTTTGCAGGACGCTGCGGCCATTGGCCAGGGCAGCGGCCATCATGATGTTCTCGGTACCGGTCACGCTGACGGTATCAAAGAAGAAGTTTGCACCACGCAGGCCGCCTTCCGGCGCCTTGGCCTTGATGTAGCCACCTTCGACGTCGATGGTCGCACCCATGGCTTCAAGACCACGGATGTGCAGGTCCACCGGACGCGAACCAATGGCGCAACCGCCAGGCAGTGCCACTTCGGCTTCGCCGAAACGGGCGACCATCGGGCCCAGTACCAGGATCGAGGCACGCATGGTTTTCACCAGTTCGTACGGTGCGATCAGGGTCTTGATGGTGCGCGGGTCGATTTCGACCGACAGCTTCTCGTCGATCACCGGCTCAATGCCCATGCGACCGAACAGCTCGATCATGGTGGTGATGTCGTGCAGGTGCGGCAGGTTGGCTACGGTAACCGGGCCATCGCACAGCAAGGTGGCGGCCAGGATCGGCAAGGCCGAGTTTTTAGCCCCGGAGATACGGATTTCGCCATCAAGACGGGCACCGCCGGTAATAATCAATTTATCCATAAGAATCTCGACGCCTTGGGGGCTCAGGTGCGCTCGGCCCAGGCCGCGCGGCTGAAAAATTTCATAGTGACCGCATGGATGCTGCCATCGGTGATCCACGGGTTCAAATGGGCATAGATCTGCTGCTGACGCTTGACCGGGCTCAATGCCGCCAGTTCATCGCTAATCACGTTCAGCTGGAAATTGCAGCCTTCGCCTTCAACTGCAACCTCAGTATTCGGCAGCTTTCCTTCAAGGAAGCTTTTAACTTCTAGGGCCTGCATGCTCAACCTCTATCGGCGCCCAGTGCGCGCGGGTCGCACATCATACAAAAAAGCCCCGCGCCTGCGAACCCCGCATAGCAGGACTCTGACGGGGGGCTTCTTCAATAATGTGTATTAAGGATGCGCCAACAGCTCGGCCAGACCGCAAACCTGGGCAATTTCACGCATATCCTCGGGTAATGCGCGAATACTGACAGGTTTGTTGACCGCCGCGGCGTCACGTAGGAAACACAAGAGCAATGACAAGCCAACACTGCTGGACTTCACCACCGCCGAGCAATCGAGGACCAATGCCGGCGCAGTGCTGGCATTGATCAGTGCCTGGCCCTGCTTACGCAGGGCCGGCCCGGTGCTGTAGTCGAGCACGCCACTGAGGAGCAGCTCACCGGCCTGGCCTTGACGAACAGCCGACTCAGTCATGGGGCCTGCTTCTCTGCAGCTTCTTCGGTCACTTCCTTGGCCTTGGCCACTTCGCCGGCCCAGCCATCAATGGTCTTGTCCAGGTTGTTGCCATTGCGCTGCATGGCATCGGCGAACTGATCACGGAACAGCTTGCCGATGTTGATGCCGTTGATGATCACGTTGCGCACTTTCCATTCGCCGTTGATTTTCTCAAGGGTGTAGGAAACCGGATAGATCGAGCCATTGTTGCCCTTGACCTGCATATCCACGCTGGTGCGGTTGCCAGACTCATCCTTGGCCGGGGAAACGACGATACCCTGGTTGTTGTATTCCAGCAGGGCGTTGCCGTAGAACTGCATCAGGCTGCGCTTGAAGTTTTCCTGGAAGCGCTGCATCTGCGCAGGCGTAGCTTTACGCGAATACTTGACGGTCATGATGCTGCGCGAGATGCCGTCAGCGTCGACCACCGGGCCCACGATACCGTTGAGGGCATCGTAGAACGCGCTTGGGCTCTGCTTGTACTGTTCCTTGTTCGCGGCAAGGTCAGCCAGCAGCTCTTTGGTGGTTCTATCAATAATGTCGTGCGCCGAAGGTGCCGCCACGGCGTTAGCCATCAATGGCAAGGCTGCCAACAGCACCAACAGGCCACGTCGCAAGGTTGAGATCATGAACAAACTCCTCATTTGGCGTCTTTACTAACCGTATTAAGCAGGAATTTACCGATCAGGTCCTCTAATACCAACGACGACTGTGTGTCATGAATGGTCGAACCATCCTTGAGCAAGGCTTCTTCCCCGCCCACGCTGATACCGATGTACTTCTCGCCCAGCAGACCGGCCGTGAGGATGGACGCTGTGGAGTCAGTCGGCAGGTTATCTACCTTCTTGTCCAGTTGCAGGGTCACGCGGCCGGTGAAGCTGTCGCGGTCCAGATCGATTGCTGTGACCTTGCCGATGGTCACACCGGCCATGGTCACTTTGGATCTGACCGTCAAACCGGCGATATTGTCGAAGTAGGCGTAAAGTTTATAGGTATCGGCGCCCGAGCTGGCCGACAAGCCGCTGACTCGCAGGGCGAGCAACAGCAAAGCCAGGATGCCAGCCAACAAGAAAAGGCCTACACCGATTTCCACAGTGCGGTTTTGCATCAGAAATCTCCAAACATCAAGGCGGTCAAAATGAAGTCAAGGCCCAGTACCGCCAGCGAGGCGTACACAACGGTCTTGGTAGTGGCTCGACTGATCCCTTCTGAAGTGGGTTCACAGTCATAGCCCTGGAATACGGCGATCCAAGTCACAACGAAGGCGAAGACGATGCTCTTGATAATGCCATTGAGCACGTCACCGCTGAAGGTCACGCTGTTTTGCATGTTGGCCCAGTAGGAGCCGTCGTAGACCCCCAGCCAGTCCACCGCCACCCACGAACCGCCCCAGATCCCGACCACGCTGAAAATCATTGCCAGCAGTGGCAGGGAGATGAAGCCGGCCCACAGGCGCGGGGCAACAATGTACTTGAGCGGGTCCACGCCGATCATTTCCAGGCTGGACAGTTGCTCGGTGGCCTTCATGTTGCCGATCTCGGCGGTCAACGCAGAGCCGGCGCGACCGGCAAACAGCAAGGCGGTGACCACCGGCCCCAGCTCACGCAGCAGCGTCAGTGCAACCATCTGCCCCACCGCCTGCTCGGAACCGTAGCTGGACAGGATATTGAAGCCCTGCAGCGCCAGCACCATGCCGATGAACACCCCGGAAACCACGATGATCACCAGGGACATCACGCCCACCGAGTGCAGCTGCTTGAGCAGCAAGCCAAAACCACCGCCGATACCACCGCGGCCCAGCAAGGCGTGAAACAGGAAAATCGTCGAACGCCCGAGCACTTCGACAATGTCGATGCCGGAACGACCGAAAAGGCGCACCTTCTCGATTAAAGATGTCTTGCGCATCAGCGCTTCCCCAGAAGATCTGCGCGGTAATCCGCTGCCGGAAAATGAAAAGGCACCGGGCCATCAGGGTCGCCGGTCATGAATTGGCGAATTCGCGGGTTATCGGCGTTCATCAGTTCTTCAGGCGTGCCCTGCCCCAATACCTGGCCATCGCCGACGACATAGAGGTAGTCGGCAATGCTCGCGGTTTCGGCCAAGTCATGGGACACCACGATGCTGGTGATACCCAGCGCGTCATTGAGCAGGCGGATCAGGCGCACCAATACGCCCATGGCGATAGGGTCCTGGCCGACGAACGGCTCGTCATACATGAGGATCTGCGGGTCGAGGGCAATCGCCCGCGCCAGAGCCACGCGCCGCTTCATACCACCAGAAAGCTCATCCGGCATCAGGTCGATGGCACCGCGAAGCCCTACGGCCTGCAGCTTCAACAACACAATGTCACGGATCATTTCTTCCGACAGTTGGGTATGCACCCGCAACGGGAACGCGACGTTTTCGAAAACGTCGAGGTCGGTGAACAGTGCACCGCTCTGGAACAGCACACCCATGTGCTTGCGCGCATCGAACAGATCGCTGCGCGACAGGGTCGGCAGGTTCTGGCCATTGACCCAGACTTCCCCGGCGGTAGGCCGCAGTTGCATGCCCATCAGGCGCAGCAGGGTCGTCTTGCCGCAGCCGGAAGGGCCCATGATGCCCGTCACCTTGCCGCGGGGAATGCGAATATCGACATTATTGAAGATGCTGCGCGTACCGCGCTTGAAGGAAAGACCCTTCAGCTCGACCGCGTAGGCGTTATCGGCACTCATCTAAACTCCTTGGGATGCAGCTTCTCACTCAGACACCATGCTTGGGACAACTGCTTGCGACAGTTAGACACATGTGCGCTGCGCGGACCGAACTGGCGGCGAACTATATCACTGCTGACATAAAGCGCCCAAGGCCGGAGCTGTGCTTGTTCAGAAAGAGGACAGGTAATTGCGCATTTGAGAGCGATCTCACTCTTAAGTAGAACAACGCCTGACGAACTTGCGTGAGGGAATTGATCATTACCGCTATAATCGCCGACTTTTCGTCAGGCTATACGATTTCAGACATGAGCCAATCCAGCGACCTTATTCAATCCGCACAACGCACCATCCGCCTCGAGCTTGAAGCCGTAGAAGGCTTGCTGGCCCATATCGACGCAGATTTCGTACGCGCCTGCGAGATGATCCTGGCCAGTAAAGGCCGGGTTGTCGTGGTCGGCATGGGCAAGTCAGGCCATGTCGGCAACAAGATTGCCGCCACCCTGGCCAGTACCGGCACCACGGCATTTTTCGTGCACCCGGCCGAAGCCAGCCATGGTGACATGGGCATGATCACCCGCGATGACGTGATCCTCGCCCTGTCCAACTCAGGCACCACCAACGAAATCGTGACCCTGCTGCCCCTGATCAAGCGCCTGGGCATCAAGCTGATCAGCATGACCGGCAACCCGGACTCGACGCTGGCCAAGGCCGCCGAAGTGAACCTGAATGTACATGTAGCCCATGAGGCCTGCCCGCTTAACCTGGCGCCCACCTCCTCCACCACCGCCGCCCTGGTCATGGGCGACGCGCTGGCCGTGGCCCTGCTGGAAGCCCGTGGTTTTACCGCCGAAGACTTCGCCTTTTCCCACCCCGGTGGCGCCCTCGGCCGTCGCCTGCTGCTGAAAGTGGAAAACGTGATGCATGCGGGTGACGAGCTGCCACAGGTACAACGTGGCACCCTGCTCAAGGATGCCTTGATGGAAATGACCCGCAAGGGCCTGGGCATGACCGTGATCCTCGAGGCCGACGGGCGCCTGGCCGGGGTCTTCACCGACGGTGACCTGCGTCGCACCCTGGACCGCACCATTGATATCCATACCGCCACCATTGATCAAGTCATGACCCCTCACGGCAAGACCGCCCGCGCCGAAATGCTCGCGGCTGAAGCCCTGAAGATTATGGAAGACCACAAGATCGGCGCCCTGGTGGTGGTCGATGATGCCGATCACCCGATTGGCGCCCTGAACATGCACGATTTGCTGCGCGCGGGAGTGATGTAAATGAACACCGACCTGTTGCAACGGGGCAAGGCCATCAAACTGGCGATTTTCGACGTGGATGGCGTGCTGACCGACGGTCGCCTGTACTTCCTCGAAGACGGCAGCGAATTCAAGACGTTCAATACCCTGGACGGCCAAGGCATCAAGATGCTGATGGCCTCTGGCGTACAAACCGCGATCATCAGTGGTCGCAAGACCCCGGTCGTGGAGCGCCGCGCACAAAACCTGGGGATTCCTTACCTCTACCAGGGCCGTGAGGATAAACTCGTGGTTCTGGACGAGCTTCTTGGCAAACTCAACCTAAGCTATGAGCAGGTCGCCTATCTGGGCGATGATTTGCCTGACTTGCCGGTGATTCGCCGCGTCGGCCTGGGCATGGCTGTAGCCAATGCCGCGTCGTTTGTTCGCGAACACGCCCACGGCATTACCCAGGCCCGCGGCGGCGAAGGCGCCGCCCGCGAGTTCTGCGAACTGATCCTGCGTGCCCAGGGCAGCCTTGAAGCGGCCCACGCCGCCTACCTATAGAGCCCTCTATGCTGAGTAAAAAGATTCGCAACTTCCTGATATTCGGAGCCATCGCCGCGCTGTTCCTCGCGGTGGGCTACTGGAATATCAGCCCGGAGCGCTTCCTCGACCAGCCTGTTGCGCAGGTCGACCAGGGCGCCATCGACTATTACGCCACCAACGCCTACAGCGTGCAGTTCCTGCCTGACGGCAAGGTGCAATACGAAATGACGTCGGACAAGGTCGAACACCTGAAGGCTTCCGAGGTCACATTGCTGACCAATCCGGACCTGAACCTGTATCGCGGCACCGAGTTCCCGTGGCACGTCACCAGCAAGCGTGGCGAGGTCAACCCGGACGGCACCGAAGTGGAACTGATCGACTCGGTGCGCGTTGCGCGCACCGACGCCCAGAAGCGCGACACCATCATTACCAGCAGTCGCATGACCGTATTCCCACAGAAGCAATATGCGCAGACCGAGCAAGACGTTAGAATCGACGGCGCTGGCGGTGTATCGACTGGCAAGGGAATGAAAGCGTATTTGAAAGAAAGCAGGATACACCTGCTATCGAACGTAAGAGGACAGTATGAGGCTCGTTAAAACCCTCCCTATTTTGCTCGGTCTGGGCGCAGCACTGGGAAGCGTGAGCGCCTGGGCTCTGCCGAACGATAGCCAGCAACCGATCCACATTCAGGCTGACGATGCGCAACTGGATGACAAGCAAGGTGTCGCGACCTACAAGGGCGACGTCATCATCACCCAAGGTTCGATGAAGATTACCGGTAACACCGTGACCCTGACCCGTACCCCGGCGGGCGACATCGACGTCGTAACTTCGGTGGGCAACCTTGCCTACTTCGAACAGAAGCAAAACGCCGCCGATCCAGGTCCGATCAAAGGCTACGGCGTGACCATCCAGTACCACGCGCCGCAGAACCGCATCGTACTGACTGACCGCGCCAAAGTGATCAGCAGCGACGGCAACTCGACCGAAGGCGAGAAAATCGTCTATGACACCGTCAAGCAAGTCGCCACTGCCGGCCGCGCCAATGGCACCAAGGTCACTGCGCCACGTCCGCGCATCGACATGGTTATCCAGCCGAAGAAGAAGGCCCAGTAATGGCAACCCTGAAAGCCCAGCATCTGGCCAAGGCCTATAAAAGCCGTCAGGTCGTGCGCGACGTCAGCCTGTCGATCGACAGCGGCCAGATCGTCGGCCTGCTTGGCCCCAATGGTGCCGGCAAGACCACCTGCTTCTACATGATCGTCGGCCTGGTCCAGGCGGACCAGGGCCGTGTATTGATCGACGACCTGGACGTCAGCCACCAGCCCATGCACGGCCGTGCGCGGGCCGGTATCGGCTATCTCCCCCAGGAGGCGTCGATCTTCCGCAAACTGTCAGTGTCCGACAACATCATGGCGATCCTGGAAACCCGCAAGGAACTGGATCGCGACGGACGCCGCCAGGAGCTGGAAAGCCTGCTGCAGGAGTTCCACATCAACCATATTCGCGACAACCTCGGCATGAGCCTGTCCGGCGGCGAGCGGCGCCGCGTGGAAATCGCCCGCGCCCTGGCCACCGCACCGAAGTTCATCCTGCTGGACGAACCCTTCGCCGGTGTCGACCCGATTTCGGTAGGCGACATCAAGCAGATCATCCATCATCTCAAGGCCAAGGGGATCGGCGTGCTGATCACCGACCACAACGTGCGTGAGACCCTGGATATCTGCGAAACCGCGTATATCGTCAACGACGGCCAACTGATTGCCGAAGGCGACTCCGCCACCATCCTGGCCAACGAACTGGTCAAGGAAGTGTATCTGGGGCACGAGTTCCGCCTGTAACCACTGGGGTGTCAGGACATTCGCCATCAGGCGCGGGAGTCAATAAAAACCTTATTGTTTTTATTGTTACCGCGCTCTAGGCAAAGCCCCCGATATCAGGCATATAATTTGCTTATGTTTGGCGCTCACGCGCCCTGTCGTGGATGGCGCATTGCGCCGGCGAATAAGGTGTTAAGCCCCTGCCATGAAACCATCGCTAGTCCTGAGAATGGGCCAGCAGCTGACGATGACACCGCAGCTGCAACAGGCCATCCGCCTGCTCCAATTGTCGACCCTGGACCTGCAACAGGAAATCCAGGAGGCCCTGGAGTCCAACCCGATGCTCGAACGCCAGGAAGAAGGCGACGACTTCGATAATGCCGACCCACTGGCCGACAACATAGAGCAAAAACCCAATCCCGACGTCCAGGAACCCTCCTACCAGGAAACCGCACCCACGGTGGATAACCTGGAAGAAGGCGAATGGAACGAACGCATTCCCAATGAACTGCCGGTGGATACGGCCTGGGAAGATGTCTACCAGACCAGCGCCAGCAGCCTGCCCAGCAACGACGATGACGAGTGGGACTTCACCACCCGCACCTCCGTCGGCGAAAGCCTGCAGAGCCACTTGCTGTGGCAACTGAACCTTGCCCCGATGTCCGACACCGATCGCTTGATCGCGGTGACCCTGATCGACTGCATCAACAATCAGGGCTACCTGGACGAGACCCTCGAAGAAATCCTCGAGGCTTTCGACCCGGAACTGGACATCGAGCTGGACGAAATCGAGGCGGTCCTGCACCGCATCCAGCAGTTCGAGCCCGCCGGCATCGGCGCGCGCAACCTCAGCGAGTGCCTGTTGCTGCAACTGCGCCAACTGCCCGCCAAGACACCGTGGCTGGCCGAAGCCCAACGCCTGGTCACCGACTATATCGACCTGCTGGGCAGCCGCGACTACAGCCAGCTGATGCGTCGGATGAAACTCAAGGAAGATGACCTGCGCCAGATCATCGAACTGGTACAGAGCCTCAACCCGCGTCCCGGCTCGCAGATCGAGTCCAGCGAAGCCGAGTATGTCGTCCCCGACGTGATCGTGCGCAAGGACAACGAGCGCTGGCTGGTGGAGCTGAACCAGGAATCAGTGCCGCGCCTGCGGGTCAACCCGCAATACGCAGGTTTTGTACGCCGGGCCGACACCAGCGCCGACAACACCTTCATGCGCAATCAGTTGCAGGAGGCTCGCTGGTTCATCAAGAGCCTGCAAAGCCGCAACGAGACCCTGATGAAAGTGGCCACCCAGATCGTCGAGCATCAGCGCGGCTTCCTGGAATATGGCGACGAGGCGATGAAACCGTTGGTGCTGCATGACATTGCCGAAGCAGTGGGCATGCACGAATCGACCATTTCCCGGGTCACCACCCAAAAATTCATGCATACCCCACGGGGTATATATGAGCTGAAATACTTTTTCTCCAGCCACGTCAGCACCTCCGAAGGCGGTGAATGCTCGTCCACGGCGATCCGCGCGATCATCAAAAAACTGGTTGCGGCGGAAAATCAGAAAAAGCCGTTGAGTGACAGCAAGATCGCTGGTTTACTGGAGGCACAAGGCATTCAGGTCGCCCGTCGAACCGTCGCCAAGTACCGCGAGTCCCTTGGGATCGCGCCTTCCAGCGAGCGTAAGCGATTGATGTGACGGGCGGGCCATAGCGTTCCAGTGGCGGGTACTCCTACCCGCCGCTTTATGCACTGGCAACGAAGGAGAAGCTGTATGCAAGTCAACATCAGTGGACACCAACTGGAAGTGACCGAACCGCTGCGCGCCTACATCAGCGAGAAACTCAAACGAATTGAGGGGCATTTCGACAAGATCACCAATGTGCAAGTCATCATGTCTGTCGAAAAGCTGAAGCAGAAAATCGAAGCCACCTTGCGTATACCCGGCGGGGAAGTAGTCGCCAATGCAGAGCATTCAGACATGTATGCCGCCATTGACGACCTGACCGACAAGCTGGATCGCCAAATCAAAAAGCATAAGGAAAAGCAGCAGAGCCTTCTTCAAGGCACAGGCCGCTAACACTCCCCACCCATGATTCGACTTGAAACCATCCTGACCCCCGGCCGTTCACTCGTGAACGCGCCGGGTGGCAGTAAAAAGAAAGCCCTCGAACAGATTGCCAACCTGATCAGCCGCGAAGTGCCTGAGCTGGTGATGCAAGATGTATACGAGGCTCTGATTGCCCGTGAAAAACTCGGTTCGACCGGTTTTGGCAACGGCATCGCTATTCCTCATTGCCGCCTAAAAGGCTGTGAAACACCGGTGAGCGCCCTGTTGCACCTGGACGCCCCCACTGATTTCGACGCTATCGACGGCGCCCCGGTTGACCTGCTGTTCGTCCTGCTGGTCCCGGAAGCGGCCACCGATGCACACCTGGAACTGCTCCGGCAGATCGCCAGCATGCTTGACCGTGACGAAGTACGTAAGAAACTGCGTAGCGCCAGCACCAATGAAGCGCTGTATCAGGTTGTCCTGGATGAACAAAGCGGGCAGTAATCATGCGTTTGATCATCGTCAGCGGGCGTTCCGGCTCAGGTAAAAGTACGGCCCTCAATGTGCTTGAGGACAGCGGTTTCTATTGCATAGACAACTTGCCGGCCGGCCTGCTGCCCGAGCTGGCAGAACGTGCGCTGATCCATACCGAGCTGGCACAACCGCTGGTGGCCGTGTCCATTGACGCACGCAACCTGCCCAGCCACCTCACGCGTTTCCCGGAATTGCTCGAAGAGGTACGCGCCAAGCATATCCATTGCGACGTGCTGTACCTGGATGCCGACGAAGAAACGCTGCTCAAGCGCTTTTCGGAAACCCGTCGCCGCCACCCACTGAGCAGCCCGCACCGCTCGCTGGCCGAAGCCATCGAGGACGAGACCAAGCTGCTGGGGCCGATCATTGACCTGGCCGACCTCAAGATCAACACCACCAGCCTGAACCTTTACCAACTGCGTGACGCCATCAAGCTGCGCCTGCTGAACCAGCCGGAACCCGGCACCGCGTTCCTTGTTGAGTCCTTTGGCTTCAAGCGGGGCATGCCGATAGACGCCGACCTGGTATTTGACGTGCGTTGCCTGCCCAATCCTTACTGGAAGCCGGAACTGCGCGACCAGTCCGGGCTGGACCAACCGGTTGCCGATTACCTGGCGGCGCAACCGGATGTCGAGGAGATGTTCCAGGACATCTCCAGCTACCTGCTCAAGTGGCTACCGCGCTTTGCGGCCAGCAACCGGGCCTATGTCACCATCGCTATCGGCTGTACCGGCGGGCATCACCGCTCCGTCTACCTGACCGAGCGCCTGGGCCAGGTCTTGCAGCAAACCCTCAAGAATGTCCAGGTTCGCCACCGCGACCTCAGCTGAAAGGAACACCTTCGCGATGCCCGCTCTGGAAAATTGAAATCATCAACAAACTGGGCTTGCATGCCCGCGCGTCGGCCAAGTTCGTCGGAGTTGCGGGCCAGTTTCCTTGCCAGGTGCGTGCCGGGCGTACGCCAGAGTCCATGGTCGATGGCAAAAGCATCATGGCCATGATGATGCTTGCCGCAGGCAAGGGCACGACGATTCATCTGAAGACCGAAGGTGAGCAGGAACAGGAAGCGCTGGATGCGCTGGTGAAGTTGATCAACAACTACTTCGATGAAGGCGAATAGCCCTTCTTTCCTGAATGCAGCACAAATCAATGTGGGAGTGGGGCTTGCCCGCGATAGCTGGGAGTCAGTCGATACATACTTGACTGATACACCGCTATCGCGGGCAAGCCCGCTCCCACATTTTTTATGCCGAGGTGTCTGCATCGCAAGCAAGCCAGCTCCCACACTAGCCAGCTGCCACATTGCTTTTTGCGTTAGGCATCAGCCCAGCGCTGTATCCATGGCCATCATCAGACAAAACCCGATGCACAACCCCAGGCTGGCAAGTTTGTCATGGCCATTGCGTCGCGACTCGGGGATTACTTCGTGAGTCACCACCAATAACATCGCCCCGGCCGCAAGGGCCAAACCCAGAGGCAGCAGCATCTCGGCCAGGCTGACCAGCCAGGCACAGAGCACGGCAAACACCGGCTCTACCAGGCCGGATGCCGCCCCAATCAGGAATGCCTTGACCCGCGACATCCCCGCCCCTGCCAGCACCAGCGCAATCACCAGCCCTTCCGGCACATCCTGCAAGGCAATGCCCATGGCCAGGCTGTCGGCATCGGGCATACCGCCACCCGCCGAGACGCCTACCGCCATGCCTTCGGGAATATTGTGGGCAATGATCGCGAACACAAACAGCCAGATACGCGGCGGGATCACCGGTTTATCGGGCGTACCGACCAGCATCTCCGGGCTGGCACCGGAGACCTTGCGGTCCACCAGAAACAGGCCGAAGGCACCGAGCATGATGCCGAAGCTGACCAGGCCGCTGGACGCCCAGGGAGTGAACCCCAGGTTTTCGGCGGCGGCGATCCCTGGCACGACCAGCGAAAACGCGGTCGCCGCGAGCATCACGCCAGCACCGAAGCCCAGCAACGTATCGCTGACCGCTAACGGCATCCGCCGGATCACCAGCACCGGCACCGCCCCCAGCGCCGTACCCAGGGCGCAGATTGCGCCACCTTGCAGTGCGCGCAGGATCCGCGGCTCCAGGTTCAGCCAGGCCAGCCCGTGGGCCACCAGCAATGCCATTCCCGCCAACAGCAGCAGCGAGCCAAACGCATAACGAAACATTCGTACGCTGCTGATCGCCAGTGTTTCAGTGCCCATAGTCGGCCTTAAGTCTTGTTATGAAAGGTCATTAAGCGAGGGCCGCCTGGTAGCGCTCAGCGACTTCCGGCCAGTTGATAACACTGTAGAAGGCGTTGATGTATTCAGGACGGCGGTTCTGATAAAGCAGGTAGTAGGCGTGTTCCCACACGTCCAGACCGAGGATCGGCGTATTGCCATTCATCAACGGGCTGTCCTGGTTGCCACTGCTCTCGACTACCAGGGTCTTTTGCGGGGTCACGCTCAACCAGGCCCAGCCACTGCCGAAGCGGGTCAGCGCAGCTTTGGTAAAGGCCTCCTTGAAGGCGTCAAAGCCCCCCAACTGCTCATCAATCGCCTGGCCCAGGGCACCTTCGGGCTTGCCGCCGCCCTTGGGCGACATGACTGCCCAGAACAATGAGTGGTTGGCATGCCCGCCCCCCTGGTTAATCACCGCTGCGCGCAGCTTTTCCGGCAGTTGCTGGACGCTGGAGACCAGTTTCTCGATGGGCCAGCCAGCAAACTCAGTACCTTCGACCGCCGCATTGAGGTTATTGATGTAGGTCTGGTGGTGTTTGGTGTAGTGGATTTCCATGGTTTGCGCATCGATATGCGGCTCCAGGGCATCGTAGGCGTAAGGCAAGGCAGGCAAGGTGTAGGACATATCAATGTGCTCCATAAAAAGGGCTGTTGCGGGTCGGCGCATCCGTCGACGCCGTATGGCTGCCTAGCAAGCGATGGGTACGGGGGTATTCGCCGTGATCGCTGATGAAATTCAACAGTTCGACGTAGGTCTTGCTGCTCTGGCGCAAGGCCGCCTCGCGCAGTGGCTGAGGCAGCCGGGTGTCCTGCATGGTCTGCAGCAAGCGCTGGTGAATGGCGCAGAGGTATTCCGCGCTTTCTTCCGGCTGGTTCAGGCGCAGGTGCAGGTCCGCCAGGTTGTGATGGGAAATGACGCAAGCGGCTACGGCTTCGTCGGCATCACCCCAGCGCTCGAACAACACTTGGGCCAGGGCCAGGGCTTGCAGGTAATGCTCGCGGGCATCCACCAGTTCGCCCTGCATAAAGCAGTGATTGGCCCGTTCGATCGTGCGTTTCCAATGCTCCATGGTGAGCCTCCAAAGCAGGGTCGGTGATTACACGCCACCCGCCGTGAGCTTTTCCGGATCCAGGAGGATTTCCAGTTGGCTGCGGGGCAAGTCGGTGTGCTCAAGCGCCACATCAATCACCGGCCGGCCTTGTTGATAGGCTTTCTTGGCGATTTCAGCGGCCTTTTGGTAACCAATGATCGGGTTGAGTGCGGTAACCAGGATCGGGTTACGCGACAGCGCTTCCTTGAGCTTGGGTTCGTTGACCTTGAAGCTGGCGATGGCCTTGTCTGCCAGCAGACGGCTGGAGTTGGCCAACAGTTCCAGGCTGCTGAGCAGGTTCTGGGCGATGATCGGCAGCATCACGTTGAGTTCGAAGTTGCCGGACTGACCGGCGATGGTGATTACGCTGTCATTGCCGATCACCTGGGCCGCGACCATGGCCGTAGCCTCTGGAATCACCGGGTTGACCTTGCCCGGCATGATCGACGAGCCCGGCTGCAGACCTTCGAGTTCGATTTCACCGAGACCGGCAAGGGGGCCGGAGTTCATCCAGCGCAAGTCGTTGGCGATTTTCATCAGCGACACGGCAATCGCTTTGAGTTGGCCGGAGACGGCAACGGCGGTGTCCTGGGAGCCGATCAGAGCAAACAGGTTCTTGCCCGGAGTGAACTGCACCTGGGTCAGGCTGCTCAACTGCTGACTGAAACGCGCAGCAAACTCAGGATGCGCGTTGATCCCGGTGCCAACGGCCGTACCGCCCTGAGCCAGGGCCTGCAGGCTTGGCAGTAAGCCCTGCAAGTGCGCGATATTGGCCTTGAGTTGCTGTGCCCATCCTTCAAGCACCTGGCTCATGCGTACCGGCATGGCGTCCATCAGGTGAGTACGCCCGGTCTTGATGAACGGATGAACTTCCACCGCCTTGCGCTCGATCACCGCAACCAGATGCAGCAACGCCGGCAACGTCTGTTCATGCAGCACCAGCGCGGCGCTGACATGAATGGTGGTCGGGATGATGTCGTTGCTGCTTTGCCCGCAATTGACGTGGTCATTGGGGTTGACCGGCTCGCCCAGCAGGCGGCTGGCCAGGGTCGCAATCACTTCGTTGGCGTTCATGTTGGAGCTGGTGCCGGAGCCGGTCTGGAAAATATCCACTGGGAAGTGCTGCATGAAGTCGCCTTCCAGCAAGCCTTGGGCGGCGTCGACGATGGCTTTGCCCTGGCTTGCGCTGATCTGCTTGAGATCGACGTTGGCCTTGGCGGCGGCGGCCTTGGCCAGGATCAGGGCGCGGATGAACTGGGTCGGCATGCGCTGGCGGCTGATCGGGAAGTTATCCACCGCACGCTGGGTTTGCGCGCCATACAACGCGTCGGCCGGTACCTGTAGTTCGCCCATGCTGTCGCGTTCGATACGGGTGTTACTCATCGGAAGATCCTTGCACCAAGTCGGAGTGAGAAATCGAAGGTTGCAGTTCGCAAGTCGCCAATTGCCAGGCAAAGGTCTGCCAGCGCTTGAGGCGGCAGGCACAGTGAGACAGGTTTTCCAGGTCGCGCAGCGGGCGCCAGGCCTGGTCCAGGCATGTGGAGCGCCAATGCCAGGGCAAGGCGATATCGGTGGCAGTGTCGAGCAGCAGGCGGAACGAGGTTTCGGCGATGGTCCACGGGTGCGTGGCCGTGCAACAGGCCAGATAGCGGCCTTCGCTGAGGTAGTGTTCGATCAGGCGCGGCTCGTCAGGGTTGAGCCCGCAGCGAATCTGACGACTCATCCAGCGCCAGCTTTCCAGGTAGGGATCCTCGTGCAGGACAGAACTCATGACCCATGCTCACTCGATAATGATATTTATTATTAAATGATATTGAGAATCAAAACAAGCTATTGAACCGATACCTTTGTCGGCCTTGTGATATTCCAGGCAAAAAAAAGCGCCACCCTGGGGGTGGCGCTATTGTGTAACGGGTTGCGGCTTAGCTGCCGGCGACGGTCATGCGTTCGATCAGCACCGAGCCGGTGCGGATATTGCTGCGCAATTCCAGATCGTTACCCACGGCGACGATCTGCTTGAACATGTCGCGCATATTGCCGGCGATGGTCACTTCCTGGACCGCGAACTGGATTTCGCCATTCTCCACCCAGAACCCCGCCGCGCCTCGGGAATAATCGCCCGTCACCATGTTCAAGCCATGCCCCATCAGCTCGGTCACCAGCAAACCACGGCCCATGCGCCGCAGGAGCGCCGCCTGGTCTTCGTCACCATGGGTCACGAACAGGTTGTGAACCCCACCGGAGTTGGCGGTACTCGGCAGACCGAGCTTGCGCCCGGCGTAGGTGCCAAGCACGTAGGACACCAGCTCACCGTTCTCGACAAACGGCTTGGCGTAGGTTGCCAGGCCGTCGCCATCAAAGGCCGAGCTGCCCATGGCGCGCATCAGGTGCGGGCGTTCGTCCAGGGTCAGCCACTCAGGAAACAGCTTCTGCCCCAGCGCGCCTTCAAGGAACGACGATTTGCGGTACAGATTACCCCCGGAAATCGCCCCGAGAAAGCTGCCGAACAGACCACCCGCCAGTTCCGCCGAAAACAACACCGGCACTTCGCACGTCGGCACCGGGCGCGCACCCAGGCGGCTCGCCGCCCGTTGCGCGGCGCGCTGGCCGATGCTCACCGGGTCCGCCAACAGCTCACCCTGGCGACTCACGTCATACCAGTAGTCACGCTGCATCTGGCCATCGGCCTCGGCGATCATCACGCAGCTCAAGCTATGGCGCGTCGACGCATAGCCGCCGATAAACCCGTGGCTGTTGCCATACACCCGGCAACCCTGGTGGGTGCTCAGGGTGGTGCCATCGGCATTCTTGATCCGGCTGTCGGCATCAAACGCCGCGGCTTCGCAGGCCAGGGCCTTTTCGATGGCCTGCTCGGGAGTGATATCCCAGGCGTGAAACAGGTCGAAATCCTTGAGATCCCGCGCCATCAAGGCCGCATCCGCCAAACCCGAGGCCTCGTCTTCGGAGGTGTGCTTGGCAATCGCCAGTGCGGCGGCAACCGTCTCGCGAATCGCTTCCGGGCCGCTGGCCGAAGTGCTGGCCGAGCCTTTGCGCTGCCCCACATACAAGGTGATGCCAAAACCCTGGTCGCGGTTGAACTCAACGGTTTCCACTTCCCGCTGGCGTACCGAAGTCGACAGGCCCTGCTCCAGCGACACCGCCACTTCACAGGCACTGGCGCCCTGGCGCTTGGCCTCGGCGATGATCTGCTCAACTTGTTCCTGCAGTGCCGGTAACGCTTGTGGACCGACGCTTTGGGCTGCACTCATGGTTCTCTCCACTCAAATTCTGCTTTCGGTTAAGGCCATCGAGCGACCGGGCCGGACAAGCGGCCCCCGACTGGTTATCATGGCGGCGTTTCTTTGCGGACTGCCACCATGGTTGATTCTTACGACGACTCCCTCGATGGGGAGAAAAGCAAAACCCAGGTCAAACGCGAGCTGCATGCTCTGGTTGATCTCGGCGAGCGCCTTACAACACTCAAGCCGGACTTGATTGCCAAACTGCCACTGACCGACGAAATGCGCCGGGCCTTGGCGGATGCACCCAAGCACACCGCGAATATCGCGCGTAAACGGCACATCATGTTTATCGGCAAGCTGATGCGCGACCAGGACACTGACGCCATTCTGACTTTGCTCGATCAACTCGATGCTTCCACCCGCCAATACAACGAACGTTTCCATAACCTGGAACGTTGGCGTGACCGCCTGATCGGCGGTGACGACGCTGTATTGGAGAAGTTCGTCCTGGACTATCCGGACGCCGACCGCCAGCAACTGCGCTCCCTGATCCGTCAGGCCCAGCACGAACTGGCACAGAACAAGGCGCCGGCCACCAGCCGTAAAATCTTCAAGTACATCCGTGAGCTGGACGAGACTCAACGCGGCCTGCGCTGATCCTCTTCCCCGGGTGGCGGTCTTCGCCACCCGAAGCTCCACGCCTTACGACCCCGTACCACCCACGGTGATCGCATCAATTTTCAGGGTTGGCTGGCCGACACCCACCGGCACCGACTGCCCATCCTTGCCACACATCCCCACACCGCTGTCCAGCGCCAGGTCGTTACCGACCATCGACACCTTGCTCATGGCTTCCGGGCCGTTGCCAATCAGGGTTGCACCCTTGACCGGCGCGGTGATCTTGCCGTCTTCGATCAGATAGGCTTCGCTGGTGGAGAACACGAACTTGCCGCTGGTGATATCCACCTGGCCGCCACCAAGATTGGCGCAATAGATCCCACGCTTCACCGAGGCAATGATCTCTGCCGGGTCGCTTTCGCCCGCGAGCATGTAGGTGTTGGTCATGCGCGGCATCGGCAAATGCGCGTAGGACTCGCGACGGCCGTTGCCGGTACGCGCCACGCCCATCAGGCGCGCGTTGAGCTTGTCTTGCATATAGCCCTTGAGCACGCCATTTTCGATCAACGTGGTGCACTCGGTCGGCGTACCTTCGTCGTCGACGCTCAGGGAACCACGGCGACCGGCTAATGTACCGTCGTCGACAATGGTGCAGAGCTTGGAGGCGACCATTTCGCCCATGCGCCCGCTGTAGGCGGAGCTGCCCTTGCGGTTGAAGTCACCTTCCAGGCCATGCCCCACCGCTTCATGCAGCAAAACCCCGGACCAGCCCGAACCCAGGACCACCGGCAGCGTACCCGCTGGCGCCGGAATGGCTTCCAGGTTGACCAGCGCCTGGCGCAACGCCTCGCGGGCATAGCCCATGGCGCGGTCGTCGGTGAGGAAATAGCGATAATCCGTACGCCCACCGCCACCGTGGCCGCCGCGCTCGCGACGCCCGTTCTGCTCGACGATCACACTGACATTAAAGCGCACCAGCGGGCGCACATCGGCCGCCAGGCTGCCATCGGTGGACGCCACCAGGATGCGCTCCCAGACCCCGGCCATGCTCACGCTCACTTGCTGGATACGCGGGTCGAGGGCCCGGGTTGCAGCATCCACACGCTTGAGCAACTCGACCTTTTCGGCACGGGTCATTACTTCCAGTGGATTATCCGGGCCGTACAACTGGGCCACGTCCTGGGTACTGAACGCCTGCACGGTGCCGTGCTGCCCGGCGCGGGAAATCGAACGCGCCGCGCGGGCGGCCAGGCCCAGGGCTTCGAGGGTGATGGCATTGCTATAAGCAAAGCCGGTCTTCTCACCGGACTGCGCGCGCACGCCAACCCCTTGGTCAAGGTTGAAGCTGCCGTCCTTGACGATCCCGTCTTCCAGGGACCATGACTCGGAAATCTGCCCCTGGAAATACAGGTCTGCAGCATCAATACCCGGCCCGGCCAGGTCACCCAGTACGGTTTGCAGACTTTCGATGGTCACGCCACCGGGCGCCAGGAGGTGTTCACTGACTGAGGACAACAACTCGCTCATAGGTTCGGCCTTAAATTCATCGTTCTGAAGCAGGTCGCTGTGCGCCCTGCGAGAAAAAGCGCCGGTGGCCTGCCACCGGCATGCGCGCCCGTATCGACGCTTGTTCGCTGCTATCGCGTTCGGCCAACAACACCGCTTCGCCTTGATCTTGTTGCGCCAGTACGCGCCCCCATGGGTCGATAATTGCCCCATGGCCAAATGTTTCCCGTGGCCCCGGATGCACACCGCCCTGGGCGGCCGCCAGCAGATAGCACTGGGTTTCTATGGCCCGGGCCCGGATCAGCACATCCCAGTGCGCAGCCCCCGTTACCGCCGTAAAGGCCGAAGGCGCAGTAATCAATTCGGCCCCCGCCGCACGCAATTCGCTGTACAACTCGGGGAAGCGCAGGTCATAACAGACCGTCAGCCCCAGGCGCCCAACCGGCGTATCGGCCACCACTACCTGGTTACCGTAAGCATAGTCGTCAGATTCGCGATAACGACCGCGCGCATCCGCCACGTCCACGTCGAACAGATGCAGCTTGTCGTAGCGCGCCACAATCTGCCCCTGCGCGTCGATCAACAGCGAGCACGCATTGGACTTGGCGTCGGGCTGCCCGAGCGGGGGCAACGGCAAGGTACCGGCCACTATCCATAAGTTGAGGTCACGGGCGGCCAGTTTCAACCACGGCAGGATCGGCCCCTCGCCCACAGCTTCGGCGTGGCCGATAGCGGCCACGTCACGGCGGCCCATGGCGGCGAAGTTTTCCGGCAGCACTGCCAGTTGCGCGCCCCCCGCCGCCGCCTGCTCCAGCAACCGCCGGGCCTGGGCCAGGTTGGCCAGAACATCACTCTGGCTGACCATCTGGATTACCGCAAAGGACATGGGCCGACACTCCATAAAAAGCATGGGGCCATGCTACTCCACAGGGGCTTATTGCGGTTTTTCAAATGGCTTGTCGAAGGTGATTTTTGGATCTTTCCATGGCCCTTCCACCTTGTACTGGACGCTGGCAAAACGCGAGACCCGATCGCCAATCAGTTTGTCGATCAGGAACAGTGCGCCGCCAATGGCCGGTGCCCCCACGATCAACGCGGCGATCGGCAGGTTGTTGGTCACCGGCAGGGTCACCAGCAACTTGGCATCGACACGGTCAGCCACCAGGTCCAGCGTGCCGTTAAGCTCCAGGTTGCTCGACGGCCCGGTGAGAACAATCGGCTCACGGGTCACAAACACACCATTGCTGGCGGCCAGCAGGCCCTTGACCCGATCGTAGCTCAGGCCCTTGCCGAGCAAGTCCGAGAAGTCCAGGCGCAAACGCCGGCCAATCGAGTTGAAGTTCAGCAGACCAAACACCCGCAACGCCTGGGCACCGCCCTCGACCTCGACAAACTGGCCCTTGCGGAACGATGCATCCAGGCTCCCGGAAAACCGCTTGGGCCCAACCCACGCAGGCGAACCCGGCCAGCGTCCATCAACATCCAGATGGAAGCTCTGGCTGGTCACGGTGGGCGCGAAGCCCCAGCCTTTAAGCACATCGGCGATATTCTTGCCGTCCAGGCGCCCCTTGTACCAACTGCTGCTGGCGCCCGGCGCCCCTTCCCAGCCACCGGCCCCCTTGAGCCGCATACCCTTGAGGCCCAGGTCGAGGTTGTTGAAGGCCATGCCCTTGGCCGTCGGGCGCACCTTCAAGGACCAGGCACCGATCAAGTCGGGCCCCTGCAACAACTGGCCAATGGAAATATCCAGCGCCGGAATGTCCTTGGGATCAATGTTCGCCAGGGGATCAGGCGCGTTCTCGTCGGCCTGTACCGTGGGGTCAACCGCCGGTAGCTTCACGTATTGCAGATTGATGGCGATGGGTGCGCCCTTGGCATCCGGCAGGCCAATAGCCCCCTTGGCTTGCTGGCTGTCGAGCTGCAGCCCCCAGGCCGCGGGCTTGCGCTCCAGTTGCAGGCTGACCTGGTCGAATTGAGTACCAAAGCCTGTCAGCTTGCCGATCTTGAAATCGGCACTGCTCAACAGTTGCTTGGCATTGCCACTCGGATCATTGCCGGCGTAGCGGTCCACCAGTTTCTTCCACGGATCTATATCCAGCTCCGACAGCACCCCGCGAATCCGCAGGCCCTTGCCACCGGGCAGCAAGGCATCGCCATCCCCGAGGAACAGTTCGCCACGGCCCTGGGCAAAGTTGTTCGCCGGGGCTGCAAAGGTAAAGTTCGCCAGCTCGCCGTAATCAAACCAGTAGCGTCGCTCTGCGCCCTGCAAGGTCATGCGGAACACACTGGCGCGGCCCTGACCGGCGGACATGCCAAACGGAGCAGGCAAATCCACCGCCACGCCCTTGAGGTTGGAACTGACCCGCAACTGGCTGTCGGCACCGTCCAGGTCCAGTTGCAGTTGATACGGGATATCCCCGGACACCGGCAGCGGCTGGCCGACTTTCAGCCAGTCGGTGAGGCGCTTGACCGTCACCTGGCCCTTGGCGGTGACCCGCGTGCTGAGATTGCCCGGCTTGCCACCAGCAGCAATCTGCGCCGTGATCGGCCGGTCAAAGGCCTGGGCACTGATGTTCTGGCCACTCAGACCCTTGGTGCTGTCGAAGCGGAATTCGCCCTTGAGCTGATTCAGGTCCAGGGTAGGCTCGGCCAGTTGCAGGTGCGCCTTGTCAGTCTTGAAGTCCACCACGATTTTCGGCTCGGTGCCTTTGGCCAGGGGGATGTCCAGGTCGAGTGAACCTTGCAGGTCGCCCTCGCCTTTCCAGCCGGCAAACGTCGACGCCGTGCCGATGGGGGCTTCCTGCAGGATCTTCAGGCCGTCACCCAGCCCACCGGCAAACCCGCCCGTCAGCAACAGATGACTGTCATGGCCAGGAAGCGCATGGGGAATGTTGACGTAGATATCCTTGACCTTGGTGTCGAGCAATTGCCCCTTGCTGGCCAGGATGCGCACACCGGTTTCTTCGACAAACACTTCACCGGTCACCTTGCTCACATGGGGCCAGCCAGGCTGGAACGCCAGCTCGGCGTCATGCACCTTGAAGAACAGGCTGATATTGCGCGCCGCCATCACCGCATCGTGGTTCAACGAGCCTTGATACTGGAAGAAGCCTTCATCGACCGCGCCCTTGAGAATGGCCGTACGCAGCCATTCATCCAGGGCCGGGCTCAACACGGCCGGTAGGTATTTGGGAGTAAAGCGTCCATCGCCCTCGACCATGCCGACCCGCAGGTCCATGTAGTCTTCCTGGCTATGATCGAAATGCAGGCGAATCAGGAAGTCCGCCGCGACCTTGCCCTCTTCCCCCAGCACCTTGATATACGGAGCGATCAGCGTGAAGCCTTGTTTATCCAGCCTCCACGTCAGGCGCGCGTTGGCCTGGATGTACTGCCAGGGCTTGGCGAAAATCGGGTACAGGTGCAAGGCAAAGTCCTTGCTGTCCATGCGCAGCTCGCCCTGGCCCAGGTCGCCGCTGATGCTGCCGGAGACATTGCGGGCCGCCGGTGCGCCGAAATACGCATCAAAGCCCACCCGCTCGAGGTTGGCGGCAAAGCTGACGCGCTGATCGCCCGTCTCCTGGGGACGATAATCCACCAGGACATTGCGCAGCACGCCCGTGGCTTTCAACGCTTCGACGGTCTTGGCAAAACCCTCGGGCAATGGCGCCAGGGCGTTGAGCAAGGGGGTGATCGGCGTCAGGTCCAGGCGGTCGGCCTGCAGGTTCCAGGTTTCCTGAGCCTTGTCGGTGGCCAGGGTTTGCTGCAATTGCAGGTGCGACTCCCAACGGGTGTCGCCCAGGTTCATGGCCAGCGAGTCGAAGACCACCTTAAGGCCGCGATCACTGCGTTGCAGGTAGGCCGTCAGGCCCAGGTTGTGGATGCTCACGGGTTTGCGCTGGGCATACCGCACCTTCACTTGCGGCGCATTGAGCCGCGCGGCGGCGCTTTGCAGCGTTCCGCCGGCCCAGGTCAGCCAGAGTTCGCCGCCGGCTTTCAGCTCATTGAGTTTCCAGTCCCGGGTCAACTTCGCCGGAATCCATTGCGCCCAATTGCTCTGGGGCAGGCTCAGGTAGGCCTGGACTTCACCATCGCGCCACTGGCTAGCGCGGATCCGCGTGCGCAGGCTGAGGGCCAGCGGCTGCCCATCGGGCAAGGTCAGGCGTGCATCCAGGCGTTGGCGGGTGGCACCGGTTTGCAGGCTCAGGCCCACATAGGTCAAGGTCAGCGGCGCTTGTTCAAACGGTTGCAAAGTGACCTGGCTGTCGAGCAGCGAAATCTTCGCCACCGCTTGCATGCGCGTGAGCAGTCGTTCCGGGTCCAGGGGCTGGTCGTCCTGCACAGGCAGGCCTTGCAGCGCCCAACGGCCGTCCTGGTCCTCCTTGACACTGAGCTGCAATCCGCTGACTTCCAAGTGGGCAATGCGCACATCCCACGCCAGCAAGCTGGCCCAGAGATCGGGCACCACTTGCACCTGGTCCAGGCGCAAGGCACTGCTGCCCTCGCCGACCATCACGTCATGGGCCAGCAAGACCGGGGCAAAGCCGCTCCAGCGCCCTTCCAGGCTGCCAATGCTCAGGGGCATGTCGACCGCCGCCTGCGCCTTGGCCTCGACTTCGGCACGGTACTCCGCCACCAATGGCGTCAATTCACGGCCCAGGCTGACGTAGACCGCCGCCAGTACCAACAGCAATGCACACAGGCCAAGGCCCCAACGGGTCAGTGCGGCAAAAAAGCGTTGTAGACGCTCCATGTCAGGCGACCCTCAAGGTAATAGTCGGACGGCAGATCAAGGTCTGGCGGTCTCGTTGAACAGGACGGATGCGAATCAGAGCAGCACCACGTCGTATTGTTCCTGTGAATACATGGTTTCGACCTGGAAACGGATGGTACGGCCAATGAAGCCCTCCAGTTCCGCAACGTTGCCCGACTCTTCGTCGAGCAACCGATCAACCACCTTCTGATTGGCCAGGACTCTATAACCCTCGGCCTGGTAAGCGCGTGCCTCTCGTAGAATTTCCCGGAAAATCTCGTAGCAAACCGTTTCCGGGGTCTTCAACTTGCCGCGGCCCTGGCAACTGCTGCACGGTTCGCACAGCACTTGCTCAAGGCTTTCACGGGTACGCTTGCGGGTCATCTGTACCAGGCCCAACTCGGTGATCCCGATGATGTTGGTCTTGGCGTGATCGCGCTCCAGCTGCTTTTCAAGGGTGCGCAACACCTGGCGCTGGTGTTCTTCATCTTCCATGTCGATGAAGTCGATGATGATGATCCCGCCCAGGTTGCGCAGGCGCAGTTGACGGGCAATGGCGGTGGCGGCTTCGAGGTTGGTCTTGAAGATGGTTTCTTCAAGGTTGCGATGGCCGACGAAGGCGCCGGTGTTGACGTCAATGGTGCTCATGGCTTCGGCCGGGTCGACCACCAGGTAGCCACCGGACTTGAGCGGCACCTTGCGTTCCAGGGCCTTCTGGATTTCGTCCTCGACGCCATACAGGTCGAAAATCGGCCGTTCGCCGGGGTAGTGTTCCAGGCGATCGGCGATTTCCGGCATCAGTTCGGCGACAAATTGCGTGGTGCGCTGGAAGGTTTCCCGCGAGTCGATGCGAATTTTCTCGATCTTCGGGCTGACCAGATCACGCAGGGTTCGCAGGGCCAGGCCCAGGTCTTCGTAGATGACACTCGGCGCGCCGACGGTCTTGATCTGGGCTGCGATCTGGTCCCACAGGCGCCGCAGGTAGCGGATGTCCATGAGGATTTCATCGGCACCGGCACCTTCGGCGGCGGTGCGCAGGATAAAGCCGCCCGCCTCTTTGATACCTTCGGCCGCCACGCAATCGCTGACCACCTTTTTCAGGCGCTCACGCTCACCTTCGTCTTCGATTTTCAGGGAAATACCGACGTGGGCGGTGCGCGGCATGTACACCAGGTAACGCGAAGGAATTGACAATTGCGTGGTCAGGCGCGCGCCCTTGGAACCAATCGGGTCTTTGGTGACTTGCACCACCAGGCTCTGCCCTTCGTGCACCAGGGCGCTGATGCTCTCGACCGCAGGGCCTTCGCGCAGGGAGATTTCCGAGGCATGGATAAATGCGGCACGGTCCAGGCCGATATCGACAAAGGCTGCCTGCATGCCCGGCAACACCCGCACAACCTTACCTTTATAGATATTGCCAACGATCCCGCGCTTCTGGGTGCGCTCGACGTGCACTTCCTGCAAAACACCGTTTTCTACCACCGCCACGCGCGATTCCATCGGCGTGATATTGATCAGAATCTCTTCACTCATGGCTGGGTCTCGTTCAGGCGTTTTCACAATAGTGGCCGATCGCTTAAAGGTGGCGCTGGAGTAGAGCGTTCAGCGCACGGAAAGGTGTTGCCAACAGGGTATGCCGAAATGGCCCAGCAGTTCTGCTGTTTCGCAGACCGGCAGGCCAACGACTGCCGAGTAGCTGCCATTGAGCCCGGCGACAAATACCGCCGCCAACCCTTGGATAGCATAGCCGCCCGCCTTGTCCTGGGGTTCACCGCTGTGCCAGTAAGTCGTTGCTTCTTGTGTGGAAACCTGGCGAAAGCGCACGCGACTGCTGACCAGGCGCGTTTCGCAACGCTGGCCATCAAGCAGCGCAATGGCGGTGAGGACTTCGTGCTCACGATCAGAAAGGGCCAGCAGCATGGCCAGGGCATCGGCCTGGTCCACGGGCTTGCCGAGGATCCGGCCATCCAGGATGACGGCAGTATCGGCCCCTAGCACGCAGGCATTTGCGGTATCGGCTAATGTCGCCAGGCCTGCAGCGGCTTTGCCACGGGCCAGGCGCTCGACGTAGGACGCAGGCGACTCGTCGCCCAGGGGTGTTTCATCAATAGCGGCGTTGACCACGGTGAACGGCACGCCAATCTGGGTCAGCAGTTCACGCCGCCGAGGAGAGCCGGAGGCCAGATAAAGCGATTGCATTGCAAACTCTCCCTGCGGGTTCGATAACCAGGCAGAGCTTCGCGCCCCACTCAATTGATTTTATAGCGGCGACACAAACCACGCAGACCGAAGCTGACCCATGGCCACAACAGCGCGCTGACCAGCGCCGGCAAGACCAGCGCGAGGGTCGGCTGGCGGTTACCGGTCAAGGCGCTAAGCCACAGTTGCACCAACTGGGCCAGACCGAAGATCACCAGGATCACCAGGCATTGCTGCCACATCGGAAACATGCGCAGGCGTTGCTGCAGCGACAGCACCAGGAAGGTGATCAGCGTGAGAATCAAGGCGTTCTGGCCGAGCAAGGTGCCATACATCACGTCTTCAGCCAGCCCCAGGCACATCGCGGTGACCATGCCGACCTTGTGCGGCAAGGCCAGGGCCCAGAAGGCCAGCAGCAAGGCCAGCCACAGCGGGCGCAGGATTTCCATGAATTGCGGCATCGGCGAAACGCTGAGCAACATACCGATGGCGAAGGTCAACCAGACCATCCAGCCATTGCGTGAATGTGTACCGGCCATTATTGCGCCCCCTGTCGAGTGGTTGCCGGCGCAGGTGCAGCAGCAGGCGTGGACGCCGCAGGCCTGACCGGCCGGGCAGGTGTTGCCGAAGCGGGCGCGGCGGGTGCAGCCGGTGTCGCCACTGGCGCTGCCGGTGTCGCAGGCTTGGGTACGGTTGCGGTGCCGTCCTGCCGGTCCTGCGCTTCCTGGGCCTGGGCAGCCTCGTTGGCGCGCTCTTCCGGCGTGCGCGTGTCACTGAACACCAGCAACAGGTAGCGGCTACGGTTCAGCGCGGCTGTCGGCACGGCACGGACAATCGCGAATGGCTGGCCGGAATCGTGGATCACTTCCTTGACCGTCGCCACCGGATAGCCCGCCGGGAATCGCTGGCCGAGGCCGGAGCTGACCAGCAGGTCGCCTTCCTTGATGTCAGCGGTGTCGGCCACATGCCGCAATTCCAGGCGTTCCGGGTTGCCGGTACCGCTGGCAATCGCCCGCAGGCCATTGCGATTGACCTGCACCGGAATGCTGTGGGTGGTGTCGGTGAGCAGCAGCACGCGGGAGGTATAGGGCATCAACTCCACCACCTGGCCCATCAGGCCACGGGCATCGAGCACCGGCTGGCCAAGGACCACGCCATCGCGCTCGCCCTTGTTGATGATGATGCGATGGGTGAAGGGGTTGGGGTCCATGCCGATCAACTCGGCCACTTCGACCTTTTCGTTGACCAACGCGGAAGAATTGAGCAACTCGCGCAGCCGGACGTTCTGCTCGGTCAGGGCCGCAAGCTTTTGCATGCGCCCCTGCAGCAGCAGGTTTTCGGTCTTGAGCTTTTCGTTCTCGGCCACCAGTTCTGTGCGGCTGCCAAACTGGCTGGCCACACCTTGCCATAGCCGTTGCGGCAGGTCGGTGATCCAGTAGGACTGCATCAATACCAGCGACATCTGGCTACGCACTGGCTTGAGCAGTGTGAAGCGGGCATCGACCACCATCAGCGCGACCGATAGCACGACCAGCACCAACAAGCGCACGCCCAATGAGGGGCCTTTAGTGAAGAGCGGTTTAATAGGCCGCTACTCCCGGGCAGATATTCTCTTTATTCATACGGCATCAAACCGGCCTGGATGCAGATTGAAGAAGATAAACGCCAACAGGCAGCACTGCAAAGTGCTGCCTGTTGATGAAACATGGTGCAACCAACGATCTTATTCGCTGGAGAGCAGGTCCATGGTGTGTTTATCCATCATTTCCAGTGCACGACCACCGCCACGGGCAACGCAGGTCAGCGGGTCTTCGGCGACGATCACCGGCAGGCCGGTTTCCTGGGCCAGCAGCTTGTCGAGGTCACGCAGCAAGGCGCCACCACCGGTCAGCACCAGGCCACGCTCGGCGATATCGGAAGCCAGTTCCGGCGGCGACTGCTCCAGCGCGCTCTTGACCGCCTGAACGATGGTGGCCAGGGACTCTTGCAGAGCTTCCAGCACTTCATTGGAGTTCAGGGTAAAGGCACGTGGCACGCCCTCAGCCAGGTTGCGACCGCGAACATCGACTTCGCGCACTTCGCCACCCGGGTAGGCGGTACCGATTTCCTGCTTGATGCGCTCGGCGGTGGATTCGCCGATCAGGCTGCCGTAGTTACGACGCACATACGTGATGATCGCTTCGTCGAAGCGGTCGCCGCCAACCCGTACGGATTCGGCATACACCACGCCATTGAGGGAGATCAGGGCGATTTCAGTGGTACCGCCACCGATATCCACCACCATCGAACCGCGCGCTTCTTCAACCGGCAGGCCGGCACCGATGGCAGCGGCCATTGGCTCTTCGATCAGGAACACTTCGCGGGCACCGGCACCAAGGGCCGATTCACGGATGGCACGACGCTCCACCTGGGTGGATTTGCACGGTACGCAGATCAGCACACGAGGGCTGGGCTGCAGGAAACTGTTTTCATGAACCTTGTTGATGAAGTACTGCAGCATCTTCTCGCAGACACTGAAGTCGGCGATCACGCCGTCTTTCATCGGACGAATGGCGGCAATGTTGCCAGGTGTACGGCCGAGCATGCGCTTGGCCTCGGTGCCCACGGCAACGACACTTTTCTGATTACCATGGGTCCGAATGGCCACAACCGATGGCTCATTCAGGACGATACCGCGCTCGCGCACGTAAATAAGGGTGTTGGCAGTGCCCAGGTCGATGGAAAGATCGCTGGAAAACATGCCACGCAGTTTCTTGAACATGGGAAAGGGACCCTAGGCAACGCGTGGGTAAAAAAGTGCGGCAAACTCTAACAACGACAGGGATTTTGGGCAAGGCGCCAATGTGCTAAATTGGCCGACTTTCTGTGCACCTAACCCCACAATCGCGGCCTTATGACCGTAGAAATGCGGTAGTGTTCCGACAATCTAACACACGGATAGCTTCCGTTCTGTTTTCCACTGGAGAATCCCATGGCGCTTGAACGCTCCGACGTGGAAAAAATCGCTCATTTGGCCTGCCTGGGCCTCAATGAAGCCGATCTTCCACAGACCACCGCAGCCCTGAACAGCATTCTCGGGCTGGTCGACCAGATGCAAGCGGTGAATACCGATGGCATCGACCCCCTGGCCCACCCACTGGAAGCCAGCCAGCGCCTGCGCGCAGACGTCGTGACCGAACGCAATAATCGCGAGGCCTACCAGTCCATCGCACCAGCGGTCGAAAACGGCCTGTACCTGGTTCCGAAAGTCATCGACTAAAGGGAAAGAGCCTGCAATGCATCAATTGACTCTGGCCGAGATCGCCCGCGGTCTCGCCGACAAAAAGTTTTCTTCCGAAGAGCTGACCAAGGCCCTGCTGGCGCGTATCGCCGCGCTGGATCCGAAGGTCAACAGCTTCATCAGCCTCACCGAAGATCTGGCCCTTAGCCAGGCCAAGGCCGCTGACGCCCGTCGCGCCAACGGTGAAGGCGGCGCGCTGCTGGGTGCGCCAATCGGTCACAAGGACCTGTTCTGCACCCAGGGCATCCGCACCAGCTGCGGCTCGAAGATGCTCGACAACTTCAAGGCGCCCTACGATGCGACCGTGGTCGCCAAGCTGGCCGAAGCCGGGGCCGTGACCCTGGGCAAGACCAACATGGACGAATTCGCCATGGGCTCGGCCAACGAATCGAGCTACTACGGCGCGGTGAAAAACCCGTGGAACCTGGAGCACGTGCCCGGCGGTTCGTCCGGTGGTTCGGCTGCAGCCGTGGCCGCCCGCCTGCTTCCGGCCGCCACTGCCACCGATACCGGCGGCTCGATCCGCCAGCCTGCCGCGTTCACCAACCTCACCGGCCTGAAACCGACCTACGGTCGTGTTTCCCGCTGGGGCATGATTGCCTACGCGTCCAGCCTCGACCAGGGCGGCCCTTTGGCTCGCACTGCCGAAGACTGCGCAATATTGTTACAAGGCATGGCCGGGTTCGATGCGAAGGACTCCACCAGTATTGATGAGCCGGTGCCGGACTACAGCGCCAGCCTCAATACCTCGATCCAAGGCCTGCGCATCGGCGTGCCGAAAGAGTATTTCAGCGCCGGCCTCGACCCGCGTATCGCCGAGCTGGTGCACAACAGCGTCAAGGAGCTGGAAAAGCTCGGCGCGGTGATCAAGGAAATCAGCCTGCCGAACAACCAGCACGCAATTCCGGCGTACTACGTGATCGCCCCGGCAGAGGCCTCGTCGAACCTGTCGCGCTTCGACGGCGTGCGTTTCGGCTACCGCTGTGAAGACCCGAAAGACCTCACCGACCTGTACAAGCGCTCCCGTGGCGAAGGTTTCGGCGTGGAAGTACAACGCCGGATCATGGTCGGTGCCTACGCCCTGTCGGCCGGTTACTACGACGCGTACTACCTCAAGGCGCAAAAGATCCGTCGCCTGATCAAGAACGACTTCATGGCAGCCTTTAATGAAGTCGACGTGATCCTCGGCCCAACCACGCCAAACCCGGCCTGGAAGATCGGCGCCAAGACCGGCGACCCGATCGCCGAATACCTGGAAGACCTGTACACCATCACCGCCAACCTCGCCGGCCTGCCGGGCTTGTCCATGCCTGCAGGCTTTGTCGACGGTTTGCCAGTGGGCGTGCAACTACTCGCCCCGTATTTCCAGGAAAGCCGCTTGCTCAATGTGGCGCACCAGTACCAGTTGCACACTGACTGGCACACTCGCACCCCAACCGGCTTCTGAGGAGAACACTATGCAATGGGAAGTTGTGATCGGGCTGGAGATTCATACCCAGCTCGCCACCCAATCGAAGATTTTCTCCGGTAGCGCCACCACGTTCGGCTCCGAGCCCAACACCCAGGCCAGCCTGGTAGACCTGGGCATGCCTGGCGTACTGCCAGTACTGAACCAGGAAGCCGTGCGCATGGCGGTGATGTTCGGCCTGGCGATTGACGCCGAGATCGGCCAGCACAACGTGTTTGCGCGCAAGAACTACTTCTACCCGGACCTGCCCAAGGGCTACCAGATCAGCCAGATGGAATTGCCGATCGTCGGCAAGGGCTACCTGGATATCCCTCTGGAAGACGGCACGATCAAACGCGTCGGCGTGACCCGTGCGCACCTGGAAGAAGATGCCGGCAAGAGCCTGCATGAAGAATTCAATGGCGCCACCGGCATCGACCTGAACCGCGCCGGCACGCCGCTGCTGGAGATCGTGTCCGAGCCGGACATGCGCAGTGCCAAGGAAGCCGTGGCCTACGTCAAGACCATCCACGCGCTGGTGCGCTACCTGGGCATCTGCGACGGCAACATGGCCGAAGGCTCCCTGCGTTGCGACTGCAACGTGTCGGTGCGGCCAAAAGGCCAGGTCGAGTACGGCACCCGCTGCGAGATCAAGAACGTCAACTCGTTCCGTTTCATCGAGAAGGCGATCAACACCGAAGTCCGTCGCCAGATCGAGCTGATCGAAGACGGCGGCAAAGTGATCCAGCAGACCCGCCTGTACGACCCGAACAAAGACGAAACCCGTGCCATGCGCAGCAAAGAGGAAGCCAACGACTACCGTTACTTCCCCGATCCGGACCTGTTGCCAGTGGTGCTCGAGGATTCGTTCCTCAATGACGTGCGCGCCACCCTGCCGGAATTGCCACCGCAAAAACGCGAGCGTTTCCAGGCGCAGTTCGGTCTGTCGGTGTATGACGCCAGCGTGCTGGCTTCGAGCCGCGAGCAAGCCGACTACTTCGAAAAAGTCGTGAGCATTGCCGGTGACGCCAAGCTGGCCGCCAACTGGGTCATGGTCGAACTGGGCAGCCTGTTGAACAAACAGGGCCTGGAAATCGACGAAGCCCCGGTCTCGGCCGAACAACTGGGCGGCATGTTGCTGCGCATCAAGGACAACACCATCTCCGGCAAAATCGCCAAGACCGTATTCGAGGCCATGGCCAGCGGTGAAGGCAACGCCGACGAGATCATCGAGAAGCGCGGCCTCAAGCAAGTCACCGACAGCGGCGCCATCTCGGCCGTGCTGGATGAAATGCTGGCGGCCAACGCCGAGCAGGTCGAGCAATACCGTGCGGCGGATGAAGCCAAGCGCGGCAAGATGTTCGGCTTCTTTGTGGGCCAGGCGATGAAAGCCTCCAAAGGCAAGGCCAACCCGCAACAGGTGAACGAATTGCTCAAGAGCAAGCTCGAAGGCTGACAGCAATGAATGGTCCGAGCGGGATTTTACTTGCGACTCGGACCCCATGTGGGAGCGGCGGTGCGACGACTCGAAGCGTCGCACCGCCGCTCCCACATTTGTAATGGGGATATTTTGATAATGAAGCGTCTACTCGGCCTCTGCGCCCTGTTCTCCCTGCTCACCGGCTGCGCCAGTGGCCTGATCGACCCCAACGGTTACGACGAAACCGGCACCGCGTCCTACTACGGCGCCAAGCACCACGGCAAGAAAACCGCCAGCGGTGAACCCTTCAACCAACACGCAATGACCGCTGCCCACCGACGCCTGCCATTCGGCACGCGGGTGCAGGTCACCAACCTGTCCAACGATAGATCCGTGGTGGTACGCATCAATGATCGCGGCCCACACATTCGTGGCCGACTGATTGATCTTTCACGCCAGGCCGCCGAGCAGTTGGGTATGCTGCGCAGCGGAATCGCGCGCGTGCGCGTACAAGCCCTGAGCAACTGACTGTCGGAGCCCTGACCATTTTCGGATTAAGCGCCCTCTCGCCCATCAGCCTGATTGAACTGATCAGCGGCCTGCTGCTGCTGATTGCCGGCGCCGAAATGCTGGTACGCGCCGCCGTGCGCCTGGCCGCCAGCCTCAAGGTCAGGCCGCTGATCATTGGCTTGAGCATCGTGGCCTTTGGCAGCAGCGCGCCGCAAATCGCCGTCAGCCTGCAGGCCACCCTGGCCGGCAATACCGATATTGCCGTGGGCAGTGTGATCGGCAGCAGCATCTTCAATATCCTCGTCACCCTGGGCCTGTCGGCGCTGATCATTCCCTTGCGCGTGTCGCGCCAACTGGTGCGCCTGGATATCCCGGTGATGATCGGCGCCAGTCTGCTGCTGTTTATTCTCGCCAGCGATGAAGCCCTGACCCCGCTTGACGGCCTGACCTTGCTGGTCGCCCTACTCGCCTACCTAGCCCTGTTGCTGTACCAGACCCGCCATTCGCGCCGCCCACGGACCCGCGACACCGTGGTGCAGGCGCCGTGGCTGAGCAGTTTGCTGTGGATGATCGGTGGGCTCGTGCTGCTGGTGTTCGCCGGGCATCTGGTGCTGGGGGCGGCTGTGGAAGTGGCCGGCGACCTGGGCCTGTCCGAGCGGGTGATCGGCCTGACCATTGTTGCCGTCAGTACCTCCCTGCCGTGCCTCGCCACATCCCTGATCGCCGCCGTACGCGGCGAGCGGGAGATTGCGGTGGGCAACGTGATCGGCAGCAACCTGTTCAACCTGTTGGGGGTACTGGGCTTTACCGCGCTGGTGGCGCCGTCGCCCTTGTCGGTATCGCCCAATGCCCTGGATTTCGACCTGCCGGTAATGCTCGGCGTCGTGGTGTTGTGCTTGCCGGTGTTTTACACCGGCTACCGCATTACCCGCGCCGAAGGCTTGCTGCTGCTGGGGTTGTATCTGGCGTATGGGCTGCATGTGCTGTCGTTCACCACCGGCATGCCGCTGGCCAATAAACTCGAACAACTGATGCTGTACTACGTCCTGCCAGCGCTGGTGGCTTTCCTGTTGTTCACCTCGCTGCGAGCCTGGCGCCGCCAACACCACAAGAGGGAATCGCAATGACCGATCAACCGAAATCCGGCGAGCAAATGCGTCGCCAGGTCATGGGTGATGTGTTTGTCGACCGCGCGCTGGGCAATGCCACCGAATTCACCCAGCCACTGCAGGACTTCGTCAACGAACATGCCTGGGGCGGGGTGTGGAACCGTGAAGGCCTGCCACTGAAGACCCGCAGCCTGATTACACTCGCGGCATTGACCGCCTTGAAGTGCCCGCAGGAACTCAAGGGCCATGTGCGCGGCGCACTGAATAATGGCTGTACTGTTGAAGAAATTCGCGAGGCGCTGCTGCATTGCGCGGTGTATGCCGGCGTGCCGGCGGCGATTGATGCGTTTCGGGCGGCGCAGGAAGTGATTGAGGCGTATCAGTCAGGCCCGCAGTGACTGTTAGATCGCTATCGCGGGCAAGCCCGCTCCCACAATTTTGATTGTGCTCACCTTCACCAGAACATTTCAGATCCAGCCACCCGCCTGCAACACGAAGATCCCGATATTAGTGGTCACCGCCGCCATCAAGGTGGTGATCACAATGATCGCTGCCGCCAACTCGTGGTTGCCCTGGGCCGCGCGAGCCATGACAAAACTGGCGGCGGCCGTCGGCGCGCCGAAATACAAAAACAGGATCCCCAGTTCCGGCCCGCGGAACCCGTACAGCCACGCGCCGGCAGTCGCCACCAGGGGCAGCCAGATCATCTTCATCAGGCTGGCGCTCAGAGCAATGCTGCCGCTTTTCCGCAGGGCCGCCATGGACAACGTGCCGCCGATACAGATCAACGCCAATGGCAATGTGGTATCTGCCAGGTATTGCCCGGACTTTTCCAGCCAGCCGGGCAAGCCAATCTGGAAATACGCGAAGGGTGTGGCCGCAATCACGCTGATAATCAATGGATTGGCCAACACGCTTTTGCAGATGCTCCACGGATCGGACTTGATCACCGGACTGTAGACCGCCAGCACGATGGTCGACAGGGTGTTGTAGAACAGGATCACCAGGGCGGCGAGGATCGCGCCAAGGGAAATCCCGTAGTCGCCGTACATACTGGCCGCCAGTGCCAGGCCGATCACCCCGTTGTTACCACGAAATGCACCTTGGGCATAAATACCCCGGTCCTCACGCGGGCAACGGAAAATCGCCCACCCCCAGGCCAGGGCGAAGCCGACCAACGTCGCAACCGAGAAATAAATCAGCAGTTCTGGCTTGAGCGCCGAATGCAGGTCGGCGTGCAGAATCCCCAGAAACAGCAACGCCGGCATGGTGACGTTAAACACCAAGGCCGACGCAGTGTGGATAAAGTCGTCGTTGATCCAGTTGATGCGCTTGAGCAGGACGCCCAGGAACAGCATGGCAAACACCGGCGCGGTGATGGTCAGGGTTTGCAGGAAGATAGCCAGCATGCCAGGGAGAACCTTGGTGAGGGTCAGTAGGTGGCTAATCATAAAACATCCAGCACCATTGCGCCCGGCAGGTCGCCATCGCGAGCAAGCCCGCGATGATGCGACACGGTCTCAGGTGATCGGCGCCGGATTGAACAACGTAATGTCATTGTGCAATTTATGCCGCTCGGCCCAGGTCTGCTTCTTGCCACTGGCTACATCCAGGTAGAAGTGGAACAACTCCCAGCCCAGCTCCTCGATGGTCGCACGGCCGGTGGCGATGCGTCCGGCGTCGATATCGATCAGGTCTGGCCAGCGCTGGGCCAGTTCCGTGCGGGTCGAGACCTTCACCACCGGCGCCATCGCCAGCCCGTAAGGCGTGCCGCGACCGGTGGTGAAGACGTGCAGGTTCATCCCCGCCGCCAGTTGCAAGGTGCCGCAGACAAAATCGCTGGCCGGTGTCGCGCAAAAGATCAGGCCTTTGCCCTTGAAGCGCTCGCCCGGCCCCAGTACACCATTGATCGCGCTGCTGCCGGATTTGACGATGGAGCCCAGGGATTTTTCGACAATGTTCGACAACCCGCCCTTCTTGTTGCCCGGCGTGGTGTTGGCGCTGCGGTCGGCCTCGCCCTTGGCCAAGTAGCGGTCGTACCAGTCCATTTCCCGTACCAGTTCCCGGGCAACGTCTTGGCTCTCGGCACGGGAGGTCAGCAGGTAAATGGCATCGCGCACTTCAGTGACTTCGGAAAACATCACCGTCGCCCCGGCCCGCAGCAATAAGTCCGAGGCGTAACCCAGCGCCGGGTTGGCGGTGATCCCGGAAAACGCGTCGCTGCCGCCGCATTGCATGCCGAGGATCAGCTCCGAGGCCGGTACGGTCTCCCGCCGGCGCAGGTCGAGTTTCTTCAGGCGGACTTCGGCCAGCGCCATGATCTGCTCGATCATTTCACTGAAGCCGTGGCTGGCGTCCTGCAGGCGGTACAGCCACGGCTCGCTGAGGTCAACCGAGCTGTCGTTGTCGTGCATCACTTGCCCGGCCTGCAATTTCTCGCAGCCCAGGCTGATCACCAGCGCTTCGCCCCCCAGGTTCGGGTTGCGCGCCAGGTTGCGCACAGTGCGGATCGGGATATAGGCGTCGGTGGCGGTAATGGCCACGCCACAGCCGTAGCTGTGGGTCAGTGCCACTACGTCATCGACATTCGGGTACTTGGGCAGCAACTCGTCCTTGATGCGCTTGACCGCATGGTCCAGCACGCCGGTCACGCACTGCACAGTGGTGGTGATGCCAAGGATATTGCGCGTACCGACGGTGCCGTCGGCATTGCGATAGCCTTCGAAAGTAAAGCCTTCCAATGGCGCCTGGGCCTCGGGGACCTCGGTGGACAGCGGCAGGCTGTCCAGCGGCGGTGCGGTAGGCATGCGCAGTTGATCTTCCTGGACCCAACTGCCGCGCGGTATCGGCTGCAAGGCGTAACCGATGGTTTGGCCATAGCGAATGATCTGACCACCTTGCGGGATATCTTCCAGGGTCACCTTGTGGCTCTGGGGGATGAACTCCACGGTCACCAGGCCGTCCGGGAACTCGGTGCCCGCCGGCACGCCCTGGTCATTGACCACGATTACTACGTTGTCGCGCTCGTGCAGACGAATGGAGCGCGGCGAGTCGGCATGTTCAATCAACTGCATCACACGGCCCCTTCAGGATTGCGCTTGGGAAAGGTTAGTCAACTCGGGGCCTTTGCTCGGTGGCTCGTTGAGCACCACGCGCTTGATCGGGCCGACGATCACCAGGTAGCTGAATACCGCCACCAGCGCATTGGCGCCGACGAACACCAGGGCCCACTTGAACGAACCGGTAGTGCTGATGATGTAGCCAATCACGATGGGCGTGGTGATGGAAGCCAGGTTGCCGAAGGTGTTGAACAAGCCGCCGCTGAGGCCGGCGATTTGTTTCGGCGAGGTGTCAGACACCACCGCCCAACCCAGTGCGCCAACGCCTTTGCCGAAGAAGGCCAGGGCCATAAAGCCGACCACCATCCATTCCACATCCACGTAGTTGCAGGCAATGATGCTACTGGAGACCAACAAACCGGCAATGATCGGCGCCTTGCGAGCGAAGGTCAGGGAGTGGCCCTTGCGCAACAGGTAATCGGAAATCACCCCGCCCAGCACGCCGCCGATAAAACCGCAGATCGCCGGCAACGAGGCGATAAAACCGGCCTTGAGGATGGTCATGCCACGGTCCTGCACCAGGTACACGGGGAACCAGGTGAGAAAGAAGTAGGTAATACCGTTGATGCAGTACTGGCCCAGGTAGACCCCGAGCATCATGCGGTTGGTCAGCAACTGGCGGATGTAATCCCACTTCGGCCCGTCGGTTTTCTTACCCTTGGCCTTGTCCTGATCCATATCGACCATCGCCCCGTTGGCAGCGATGTGGTTGAACTCGGCTTCGTTGATCAGCGGGTGCTGGCGCGGGCTGTAGATTACTTTCAGCCAGATCAGCGAGAACACGATGCCGATCACGCCCATCACGATAAACACGTGCTGCCAGCCGAAGCTGTAGACGATCCAGCCCATCAGCGGTGCAAACAACACGGTGGCGAAGTACTGCGCCGAGTTGAAGATCGCCGAAGCCGTACCGCGTTCGGCAGTGGGGAACCAGGCCGCGACAATCCGTGCGTTACCGGGGAAGGATGGCGCCTCTGCCAGGCCCACCAAGAATCGCAGCATAAACAGCGCCACCACGGCGGTGGAGACCCCGAACTCACCGACATAGCCTTGCAGCACGGTGAACAGCGACCAGGTGAAGATGCTCAGGGCATAGACTTTTTTCGAGCCGAAACGGTCGAGCAGCCAGCCGCCGGGGATTTGCCCGGCCACATAGGCCCAACCGAACGCAGAGAAGATATAACCGAGGGTGACCGCGTCGATGCCGAGGTCTTTTTGCAGGCTGGAACCTGCGATGGCGATGGTGGCGCGGTCGGCGTAGTTGATCGTGGTCACCAGGAACAGCATGAGCAAGATCAAATAACGGACGTGCGTCGGCTTGGTCGCTTGCATGTAGATGTACTCCCACTAATTATTTTTTTTGCGGGTAATGGTTTTGGTGCTGCGCACTGCTTTTTTGTGGGAGCTGGATTGCCGGCTCCCACACGTATTGCGTTTACGAGCCGATGTAGCTGGTTTTCACCACGGTGTAGAACTCTTGCGCATAGCGACCTTGCTCACGCGAACCGTAGGATGAGCCCTTACGCCCACCAAAGGGAACGTGATAATCCACACCCGCCGTCGGCAGGTTGACCATCACCATCCCGGCCTGGGAGTGGCGCTTGAAGTGGTTGGCATACTTGAGCGAGGTGGTGGCAATGCCTGCCGACAAACCGAACTCGGTGTCGTTGGCCATGGCCAGTGCCGCTTCGTAGTCCGCCACGCGCACGACATTGGCCACCGGGCCGAAGATTTCTTCACGGCTGATGCGCATGGCGGCCTGGCTGTCGGCGAACAGAGTCGGCGCCAGGAAGTAACCTTCGGTGTCACACGTCACCAAACCACCACCGCTGACCAGCCGCGCACCCTCGCCCTGGCCGATGTCGATGTATTTCAGGTCCTGGTCCAGTTGGGCCTGGGACACCACCGGTCCGATATCGGTGCCGGCGTGCAGGGCATGGCCGACCTTGATCGACTGCATGCGCTCGGCCATGGCCGCGACGAACCGGTCGTGGATCCCCGCCGTGACGATAAAGCGGCTGGACGCCGTGCAACGCTGGCCAGTGGAGTAGAACGCGCTCTGCACCGACAACTCGACGGCCTGCTTGAGGTCGGCATCGTCGAGAATGATCTGCGGGTTTTTGCCGCCCATTTCCAACTGCACCTTGGCCTGGCGCGACACGCAACTGACTGCGATCTGTCGGCCCACGCCCACGGAGCCGGTAAAGCTGATGCCATCGACCTGCGGGCTGTTGACCAGCGCATCGCCGACGACGCGGCCGCTGCCCATCACCAGGTTGAACACGCCACTGGGGAAGCCGGCGCGGGAGATGATTTCGGCCAGGGCCCAGGCACAGCCGGGCACCAGGTCTGCCGGCTTGAGCACCACGCAGTTGCCGTAGGCCAGGGCCGGGGCGATTTTCCAGGCGGGGATGGCAATCGGGAAGTTCCACGGGGTGATCAGGCCCACCACGCCCAAGGCTTCGCGGGTGACTTCGACATTGACCCCAGGGCGCACCGACGGCAGGTAATCACCGGACAGGCGCAGGCACTCGCCGGCAAAAAACTTGAAGATATTACCGGCACGGGTCACTTCGCCGATGGCTTCCGGAAGGGTCTTGCCCTCTTCGCGGGCCAGCAGCGTACCGAGTTCTTCACGGCGGGCGAGGATCTCGCTGCCGACTTTATCCAGGGCGTCATGCCGGGCCTGGATGCCGGAGGTCGACCACGCCGGGAACGCTGCGCGGGCTGCGTCGATGGCGGCGTTGACCTGGGCCAGGTCGGCCGTGGCGAAATCGCCGATGACATCCGACAGATCCGACGGGTTGATATTGCTTGAGTAGTCCGCACCGGCCACCCATTGGCCGCCGATGTAGTTGTCAAAACGCTTGGCTTGGGACACGCCTCTTCTCCTTACGCAAAAAGCCGCTGATCACTCAGCGGCTTTATTAATGGGTTACTGCGCACCTTGCTTGTCGATCAGCGCGGCCAGGGCTTCGTATTCTTCTGGCAGCAGATCGGTCAGCGGGGTACGTACCGGGCCTGCGTCATAGCCGGCGATTTTTGCGCCCGCCTTGACGATGCTCACGGCATAGCCGGCCTTGCGGTTACGCAGGTCCAGGTAAGGCAGGAAGAAGTCGTCGATGATCTTGTTGACGGTGGCGTGATCTTCCCGGGCAATCGCATGGTAGAAGTCCATCGCGGTCTTGGGAATAAAGTTGAAGACTGCCGAGGAGTACACCGGCACGCCCAGGGCCTTG
Organism: Pseudomonas sp. FP818; assembly: GCF_030687335.1. NCBI lineage: Bacteria > Pseudomonadati > Pseudomonadota > Gammaproteobacteria > Pseudomonadales > Pseudomonadaceae > Pseudomonas > Pseudomonas sp. FP818. The sequence goes on from NZ_CP117427.1 coordinate 4,935,897, forward strand.
TAGGCAGCGGCGTAAACCTCTGCAGTCGGCAAGCCGCCCAGGTAGCTGAAACGATCACCGAGACGACGGCGGATCGACACCATCAGCTCGATATCACCCAGGCCATCCTTGTAGCCGATCAGGTTCGGGCAACGTTCGGCCAGGCGCTCCAGCAGCGGCGCGGTCAGGCGGCAGACGTTGCGGTTGTAGACCACCACACCGATTTTTACCGACTTGCACACTGCCTCGACATGGGCGGCGACGCCGTCCTGGCTGGCTTCGGTCAGGTAGTGCGGCAACAGCAGCAGGCCCTTGGCTCCCAGGCGCTCGGCTTCCTGGGCGTACTCGATGGCCTGGCGGGTGGAGCCGCCGACACCGGCGAGGATCGGCACGCTGGTGGCGCAGGTATCAACGGCGGTTTTCACCACTTGGGCGTATTCACTGGCTGCCAGGGAGAAAAACTCACCGGTGCCGCCCGCCGCAAACAACGCAGAGGCGCCATACGGGGCCAGCCACTCCAGGCGCTTGATATAGCCCGCCGGGTGGAACTCACCCTGGGCATTGAAATCGGTGACCGGGAAAGACAGCAGACCGTGGGAGAGGATGGACTTCAGTTCTTGTGGATTCATTATTTGAACACCCTGGGCAAAGACGAAGACTGGAACGTTATTATTGATGTCGTACGTCATCGTACAACTATAAAAATGTTCGTCAACCTTCTTTTGTCGGCTTGCCGGTATTTCGAGGTCATTAGTAGCGAGCGCCTTGACGTAGGGAATTATTCCTCTATTCTCGCAATGACTGTATATGCATACAGTTATTAAGGAAGATTCCTACGACATAGCAAGGAGCTAACATGTCAGAACTTGAATCGGTCATTACCCGCAAAACCCTCCCCTCCCTGCGCTTTGAAGGCGGCGAGCACACCGCCATTGGCGATGACACCCAGCTGCGCTTCGTGCAGGGCGCGCCCTCTATTCCGGGCGCGCAAGTCAAGCTTCACCTACCCAACGGCCTGGCCCTGACCTATGGTCAGATCATCTCCCTGGGCGGTGACTTCTACGGAATTCCCGGCCAGCCCATCAGTGACGGTGCGTCACCCACCGAGCGTGTGCAGCGCTTCACCGCCGCGTTTAACTCGCTGGCGACTTTGCCGGCGTCACGGGAGGAAGCGGGCAAAATCCTCGCGGTCATGCAAAAAGAGATCAACGCAGTGAAGCAGGCCATTCAGGATGGCAAGCAACCCCATGAGGCCTACGACGCACTAGGAGATACGTTGTCTGAAGAGTGGAACCGTATCACCGGCGGCGGCAGCGTGGTTTCAGCCATGGTTCCCCTGGGGCGCTACTTGAAGCTGGCGGCCGATAATGCCGACCATTTCGGCGAGTGGGCGCTGTCTGCCTACCTGGCCGGGCATTCTGCCGCCCTGCAACAAGCGGTGGTGGCTCACCAAAGCGGCAGCGGCCAGCAATTGGAACTGGCTTACGCCATGAACAGCTTTGCTGATCACTTCTTGACCGACCTGTTTTCCGCAGGGCACCTGCGCGTCCCACGCAAACAACTGGCGGCCGTGGTGACACCGGGTGAACTGGGGTCGTTGATCAGCCGCTTTATGCACGATGAAGACAGCAAGTTCGGGCTCAATGTGCGCAATGCCCTGGGCGATGAGTGGCATGCCTATGGCGACAAACGCTATTTCGATAGCAATGACGCCGCCAACCGCACCCAGGTCAAGCGTGCGGTACAGGCTTCGGCCGATGAGATCTTCGACGCGTACATCAGCGGTATCGCGCCCTCCCCGGCCACATTCAAGGCACCACTGCATGTGCCGGACTTGAACGCGGCGAACAATCCAGCGAATAACTTTTCGCCGCTGTTCAAGGCCGAGGGCGACAAGGTGTTGCGGCGCAAGGACGTCAACAACTTGAATGACAAGCAGTGGACCAATGATTGGTGGGGGTGGAGTACGTATCTGTTGCTTAAGGACTACAAGCCAAATAACCCGCTGCCTTGATGTAGCCACAGCGCCCCTGTGTACGGATGACTCGTATACAGGGACCGTTCGTCGTCACTGTGAATTCTGACAGTATCAGCGATGTACCCGTCGCCCCTAGATTGAACGCCACCACCGGGCAACCTCAGCCGCAAGAGGTGCAGTCACCCTGGAGGCCCTTCAGTAATCGAGAAATAGTGAGGCATGCCATGGCTACTAGAAAATGCACGTTTACATCCAAATCCAATAAATTCAAAGCAGCGACGCAGAATATCGATGCTGTGGACCTACCCAATATCGGTGATACCGTTCAACTTGATGGTGGTCCGCCTGAATTGATCATAGGCAAAAACTTCCAAATCAAAAATGGCGAAGTTAAGCAAATCGACTTTTTCCTGGCGTAAATGCCTCCCTAGCAATCACCGAATTACCCCCGCTGCGCCTGCGCTTCTTCATGAGCCTGGCGCAGCCGCTCTCGACTATTGGTCAAATGCAATCTCATCGCCGCCCGCGCCGCATCCGAATCCTGGCGGGCAATCGCCTCATAAATCTCTTCGTGCTCACGGCTCAGGCGGCTCATGTAGTGCTGCTGGTCGTCATGGGCCAGGCGCGCAGAATTCAGGCGGGTCCGCGGAATAATGCTGGTGCCCAGGTGGGTCATGATATCGGTGAAGTAACGGTTGCCGGTGGACAGGGCAATCTGCAAGTGGAACTGGAAGTCCGACGCTACCGCATCACTGGCGTGCGCTGCACTTTCATTCAGGGCATCTAGGGCCGCGCGCATCGCTGCCAACTGCTCGTCACTGCGACGCTGGGCCGCGAGACCAGCAGACTCCACTTCCAGGCTGATGCGCAATTCGAGGATCGCCAGTACATCACGCAGCGTGACCACGGTCGCCGGATCAATGCGGAACCCGCTGGGGCTCGGCGTATCCAGCACAAAGGTGCCGATGCCATGCCGGGTTTCCACCTGCCCGGCTGCCTGCAGCCGCGAGATCGCTTCGCGCACCACCGTGCGGCTGACCCCATGGGCTTCCATGATGGCTGACTCGGTGGGCAGTTTGTCGCCACGCTTGAGCTGGCCATCGCGGATCTGTTCGGACAACACCGTGACCAGTTCCTGGGCAAGGCTACGGCGCTTGCGGGGAAGACGCGGGGCTGTGCTGAGGTTTTCCATGGGCAGGCAACTATCTCGATGATTCAAAAGGGCATCATAGCCCAAGCGAGTTGTACGATCACCGCCCTGCATGATTTGCCCAAGGTTTATCGCGCGCAAAAAAATGCCCCAGCCTAAGCCGGGGCATTTTCAACACATGCCCGAAGGCGCATGTTTTATCACTTCACCACTTTCAAGCTCGGCCGGCCGCTAGGGCGCGGTGGCTCGGAATCAGGTGGCGGCAGATCATCTTCAATTTCAATCGCTTCGTCGTCTTCAAGGGACGACTCCAGATCAAACACCATGCCCTGGCCATTCTCCCGGGCATAAATGCCCAGGATCGCGCCGATGGGCACATAGAGCGTATGGGGTACCCCACCAAAACGCCCTTCAAAGCTGACCGCTTCATTGTCCATGTGCAGTTGACGCACGGCACTGGGTGAAACGTTCAGGACAATCTGTCCGTCACTGGCAAAACCTTGTGGCACCTGCACCGCAGGAAACTCGGAATTGACCAGCATATGCGGGGTGCAATCGTTGTCCACAATCCACTCGTAGAGCGCGCGGACCAGGTAAGGTCGACTGGAGTTCATCAACGGCTCCTTAAGCCTTAGCGCATATCACGTTCGACGCCAGACAGACTTGCCTGGAAAGCCTCACGCGCAAACTGGCGCTCCATGTAATCAAGCAGCGGCTTGGCAGGCCGCGGCAGTTCAATGCCCAGAATCGGCAAACGCCAGAGTATGGGTAATAGGCAGCAATCCACCAGGCTTTGTTCCTCACTGAGGAAAAAAGGTTTGTCGGCGAACAATGGAGAAACGCCGGTCAGGCTCTCGCGCAATTCCTTACGCGCCTGCACACGGGCCGCTTCTTTGCTGCGTGTATCCAGAATCAGATCCACCAGCCCACACCAGTCACGCTGGATCCGATGGATCAGCAGGCGGCTGTTGGCACGCGCCACCGGATACACCGGCAGCAAAGGTGGATGGGGGTAACGCTCATCCAGATATTCCATCACCACGGTTGACTCCCACAACGCCAGGTCACGATCGACCAGGGTGGGCAAGCTGCCGTAAGGGTTCACTTCGATCAGTTTCGGCGGGTGACGTCCCACCTCCACACTGATGATCTCGGCGCTGACACCCTTCTCTGCGAGCACGATGCGTACTCGGTGGGAATAGTGGTCGGCGGGGTCGGAGTAACAGGCCAACCGGTTGGTCACGCCCATGGCGGTCCTCCTCGCTTGTTGAAATTATCGAAAGCTCAAAAACGAGCGCGCCCAGAAAGCATCTCCTGTAACACCTGGATCAACCAGAGCGTTACCCGTTCAGAGACGTCGCTGGGCGCGCAAGATTAACAGCAATTGCCTAAGGTTGGATCAATGCACATCCTTCCAGTATTCACGCTTGAGCAAATAAGCGAATACGAAGAAGAAAGCCAGGTACAGCAACACATAGGTACCGATGCGTTGATGCTCCAGTTTGACCGGGTTGGCGGAGTAAGCCAGGAAGGTCACCAGGTTCTTGACCTTCTCGTCGAACTGCTCCTCGTTCAGCGCGCCGCTCTTGGGCACGATGGTCAGTTGGTCACAGGCTTCGTGGGTCAACGGCGTGCCGGTCAGCGGGTCATATTGCTTCTTGCCGTTTTCCACGACTTGAACCTGCTTGCATCCGACCACCTGACGGCCTTGCAGGCCGACCAGCACGTTAGGCATACCCACGTTCGGGAAGACCTTGTTGTTCACGCCCCATGGGCGCGTAGGGTCTTCGTAGAACGATTTCAGGTAGCCATACAGCCAGTCGGTACCACGTACGCGTGCTACCAGGGTCAGGTCGGGCGGTGCAGCCCCGAACCAGGCCTTGGCGTCGGCCGGTTGCATGCCGATGTTCATGTGGTCGCCAATCTTGGCACCGGTGAACACCAGGTTCTTGAGCATCAGCTCATGAGGGATGCCCAGGTCATCGGCCACGCGCTCGTAACGCTGGAACTTGGCGCTGTGGCAGCCCATGCAGTAGTTGGCGAACGTACGGGCGCCGTCTTGCATGGCAGCCTTGTCAGAAACGTCAATGTCGACTTTTTCCAGTGCCACGCCAGACCCGGCCGCGAAGGACAGTGTCGGCAGGGCAGCAAGAATCAATGCAGCGAATAATTTTTTCATCAGCCAGTCACCCTTTCCGGAACCGGTTTTGTCTTCTCGAGCCGGGTGTAGAACGGCATCAGAATGAAGTAGGCGAAGTACAGGAAGGTGCAGACCTGCGACAGCAACGTCCGCTCAGGGGTCGGCGCCAGTACGCCCAGCACGCCCAGGATCACGAACGAGATGCAGAACACCCACAGCCAGATTTTGCTCAGCCAGCCCTTGTAGCGCATGGACTTGACCGGGCTACGGTCGAGCCAAGGCAACACGAACAGCACCGCAATGGCCGCACCCATGGCGATAACGCCCATGAGCTTGTCGGGGATCGCCCGCAAAATGGCGTAGAACGGCGTGAAGTACCAGACCGGGGCAATGTGTTCCGGGGTCTTGAATGCGTTCGCCTGTTCGAAGTTAGGCTTTTCGAGGAAATAGCCGCCCATTTCCGGGAAGAAGAACACAATCGAGCAGAAGACGAACAGGAACACCACCACGCCGACGATATCTTTCACGGTGTAGTAAGGGTGGAAAGGAATGCCGTCCAGCGGAATGCCGTTCTCGTCCTTGTGCTTCTTGATGTCCACGCCGTCCGGGTTGTTCGAACCCACTTCGTGCAGCGCCAGGATGTGCAGCACCACCAGACCGAGAATCACGATCGGCAAGGCCACCACATGCAAGGCAAAGAAGCGGTTCAGGGTGATGCCCGAAATCAGGTAGTCACCACGGATCCACTGGGTCAGGTCGTTGCCGATGACCGGGATCGCGCCAAACAGCGAGATGATCACCTGGGCACCCCAGTAGGACATCTGGCCCCAAGGCAGCAGGTAGCCCATGAAGGCCTCTGCCATCAGTGCCAGGTAGATCAGCATGCCAAACACCCACACCAGCTCACGCGGCTTCTGGTACGAGCCGTAGAGCAAGCCACGGAACATGTGCAGATAGACCACGATGAAGAACGCCGAAGCGCCAGTGGAGTGCAACAGACGCAGGATCGAGCCGTACTCGACGTCGCGCATGATGTATTCGACGGAGGCAAATGCTTCTTCCGCCGACGGGGTGTAGCTCATGGTCAGCCAGACACCGGTCACGATCTGATTGACCAGTACCAGCAATGCCAGGGAGCCAAAGAAATAGAAGAAGTTGAAGTTCTTCGGCGCGTAATACTTGCTGAGATGGTCTTCCCACATTTTGGTGGCGGGGAAGCGCGCATCCACCCAATCCATGAACTTGCTCATTACGCGCTCTCCTTATCGACACCAATGACAATAACGTCGTCAGATTCGTAGTTGTGCGGCGGAACCGGCAGGTTCAACGGAGCAGGCTGGGATTTGTAGACGCGACCGGCCAGGTCGTAGTGGGAACCGTGGCAAGGGCAGAAATAGCCGCCAACCCAGTCCTTGCCCAGATCCACAGGCGCGACTTCCGGGCGGAAGGTCGGCGAGCAGCCCAGGTGCGTGCAAAGACCGACCAGCAGCAGAATCTCTGGCTTGATCGAACGCGCTTCGTTTTGGGCGTAGGCGGGTTGTTCGGAATTCTTGGATTCGGGGTCAGACAACTGGCCCTCGATTTTCTTCAGATTCCCCAGGATTTCCTCGGTACGACGAACGATGAATACTGGCTGGCCGCGCCACTCAGCAATCATCTGCTGGCCTGGCTCGATCTTGCTGACATTCACCTTCACCGGTGCACCTGCGGCTTTCGCCTTGGCACTGGGAAACCATGACCCCACGAACGGGACCGCAGCCCCCACCGCTCCTGCAGCACCCACAACGGATGTGGCTGCTACCAAGAAGCGACGCCGGCCTGCATTCACGCCGTCATTGCTCATTCAGTCCTCTCCCATCAGCTTTTTGGCCTGTTAAATCAGGCGTCTACTAAGTATTAAATCTGAACTTATAAAAATTTTGCCGAATGGTAATGAAAAGCCCCACCTCTGACAAGGTAATTACCCGGAGCCTAAGCCCCAAGCCTTGTAGTATAGGGGGTCTACGGATGTGGCAAGTTGTCACACAGAAAAAACCTGCATAAAAAGCGGGCAATAAAAAACGCCCAGCTCCGCGAGGAGGCTGGGCGTTTTTGTGGAACGTAAAGCGAATTAACGCTTCGAGTACTGCGGACGCTTACGCGCTTTACGCAGACCGACTTTCTTACGTTCAACTTCACGGGCATCACGAGTCACGAAGCCAGCTTTGCGCAGAGCGCCGCGCAGGGTTTCGTCGTACTGCATCAGAGCGCGAGTGATACCGTGGCGGATTGCGCCAGCTTGACCACTTACACCGCCACCGATAACGGTGACGTAGATGTCGAACTTTTCAACGGTCTCGGTCAGTTCCAGCGGCTGACGAACTACCATGCGGGCAGTTTCGCGGCCGAAGAAGTTGTCCAGAGTGCGGTTGTTGATCGAGATGTTACCAGTGCCCGGACGCAGGAAAACGCGTGCGGTTGCGGTTTTGCGACGGCCAGTGCCGTAATTTTGAGTCGCCGACATAATGAACTATTCCGTTAAAACTTCAGTTCTTGGGGCTGCTGAGCAGCATGAGGGTGAGCAGCGCCCGCATAGACTTTCAGCTTGCGATACATGTCGCGACCCAGTGGGCCCTTCGGCAGCATACCTTTAACCGCGATCTCGATCGGGGCTTCAGGCTTCTTGGCAATCAGGCCTTCGAAGTTCGAAGACTTGATACCGCCTGGGAAACCGGAGTGACGGTAGTACATTTTGTCGCTTGCTTTGTTGCCGGTTACACGAACCTGCTCAGCGTTGATGATTACGATGTAGTCACCGGTATCAACGTGAGGGGTGTACTCAGGCTTGTGCTTGCCACGCAGACGGCTGGCGACTTCAGTGGCCAGACGACCCAGGGTCTGACCAGCGGCGTCGACGACAAACCAGTCGCGCTGAACTGTTTCCGGTTTTGCAGTAAAAGTTGTCATTCTTTAATAGCCTCAGGGGCCGCCCTGTAAATTAGACGGCGGATCTTACTGAATAGTGCGTACTTTGACAAGTCAAAGGCAGCCGGATACAGACGCTATCGGGGGCTCGGGTCAGCGCGTCCGTTCAACGGCAAGATTCTTCGGCAGGCGGCGCATCACTTCCACTGCAGAAAGAGGTGGGCAATTATGCAGATTGCGAAAAAAAATTCAACCTGCTTTTATGATTGTTTTCCCCGAAGGAGCACCCGATGGATTATCGACAGCTGGGCCGGACCGATCTGAACGTGAGCGCGATCTGCCTCGGGACCATGACCTGGGGCGAGCAAAACACCGAGGCAGAGGCCTTCGCCCAGATTGAAAGAGCCAAAGGTGCGGGGATCAACTTCCTCGATACCGCAGAAATGTACCCGGTCCCCCCCAAGGCTGACACCTACGCCACCACCGAACGCTACATCGGCAACTACTTCAAGAGTCGGGGTGACCGCGCCGACTGGATCCTCGCCAGCAAGATCGCCGGCCCCGGCAACACCATCGACTACATCCGCGACGGCCAGCTCAAGCACAACCGCAAGCACATCGTCGACGCCCTGGACGCCAGCCTCAAGCGCCTGCAGACCGACTGGATCGACCTGTACCAACTGCACTGGCCGGAACGCAGCACCAACTTCTTCGGCCAACTGAGCTACAAGCATCAGGAAGAGCCCGACCTCACACCGCTGGAAGAAACCCTCGAAGCCCTCAACGAGCAGGTCAGGGCCGGCAAGATCCGCCATATCGGCCTGTCCAATGAAACGCCGTGGGGCACCATGAAGTTCCTGGCCCTGGCCGAGGCCCGTGGCTGGACCCGCGCGGTATCGATTCAGAACCCCTACAACCTGCTCAACCGCAGCTTTGAAGTGGGCCTGGCAGAAGTCGCCATCCGTGAGCAATGTGGCTTGCTGGCATATTCGCCACTGGCATTCGGCATGCTCAGCGGCAAGTACGAAGGCGGCGCACGGCCGGCCAAGGGTCGCTTGAGCCTCTACAGCCGCTTTAGCCGCTACTTCAACCCGCAATCGGAAGCCGCGTGCAGCCGCTATGTAGCCCTGGCCCGCGAGCACGGCCTGGACCCGGCGCAGATGGCCCTGGCGTTTGTCACGCAGCAGCCGTTTGTGACCAGCAATATCATTGGCGCGACGACGCTTGCGCAGTTGGACAGCAATATCGCCAGTGCTGATCTGAAACTGTCGAAAGAGGTGTTGGACGGGATCGAGGCGATTCAGAAGGATCACCCGAATCCTGCGCCTTGATTGACCTTCAGGCCGCCATCGCAGGCAAGCCAGCGCCCACATTTGATCGGTAATGTGGGCGCTGGCTTGCCTGCGATGGCGGCCCTCAACAGCACCAGAGATTCAAAGCGCCCGCGCAATGATCTCCTTCATGATCTCATTGGTCCCCGCATAAATGCGCTGTACCCGCGCATCCGCCCAGGCCCGGGCTATCGGGTATTCCCACATGTAACCGTAGCCGCCGTGCAACTGCACACACTCATCGAGCACCTTGCATTGCAGGTCAGTGGTCCAGTATTTGGCCATCGCCGCCGTCGGCACATCCAGCTTGCCTTGCAGGTGCTGTTCCAGGCACTTGTCGACAAACACCCGACCAATCTGCACCTCGGTGGCGATCTCCGCCAGCTTGAAGCGGGTGTTCTGGAAGTCGGCAATCGCCTTGCCGAACGCCTTGCGCTCGCGGGTGTAGTCCAGGGTCCATTGCAGCGCCGCCTCGGCCGACGCCAGGGCGCCGATCGCCACGGTCAGGCGCTCCTGGGGCAGCTCCTGCATCAGGTAGGCAAAGCCCATCCCCGCCTGGCCCAGCAGGTTCTCCTTGGGCACCCGCACGTCCTGGAAGAACAGCTCGGAGGTGTCCTGAGCCTTCATCCCGACCTTTTCCAGGCGCTTGCCCTTGTCGAAGCCCGGCGTATTGGCCTCGACCAGAAACAGACTGGTGCCCTTGGCGCCGGCCTTGGGATCGGTCTTGGCCACCACAATCACCAGGTCCGCCAGGAAGCCATTGGTAATAAAAGTCTTGGAGCCGTTGATTACATACTCATCGCCGTCCAGCACGGCGGTGGTCTTGACCCCTTGCAGATCAGACCCGGCGCCCGGCTCGGTCATGGCAATGGCCGTGACCATCTCCCCGGAAACGAGCTTGGGCAGGTACTTGTGCTTCAGCGCCTCGCTGCCGTAATGCAGGATATACGGCGCAACAATGTCCGAATGCAGGGAGAAGCCAATCCCGGTCAGCCCCAGGCGGCCGATCTCTTCGATCACCACGGTGCTGTAGAGAAAGTCGGCGCCCAGGCCGCCATATTCCTCCGGCAGGTGCGAGCACAGCATCCCCGCCTCCCCCGCCTTGCTCCACAGGGCGCGATCAATATGGCCCTGCTTTTCCCATTGCGCATGGTACGGCACCGCGTCTTTTTCGAGGAAGGTGCGCACGCTCTGGCGGAAGAGTTCGTGCTCGGAGCTGAACAAGGTTCTGGGAATCATGAGTCACCTGCGTCGATTGTCGGACAAAAACAAGATCACAGAGCCTAAGCTGCACGGACGTCACAGGACACTGGACACATGCGACAAAAAATAAGACGATCCAGCCGTTAGTTGACCACTTTCCCCTATAAGAATAATCGAAATTATGTCTAACCTCGTCTCCACGCCCTTGCGGCGCGTCAGCATTTTGGCCATTGACCGGGTGTTTGCTTCCACCCTCATGCAAGCCAAGGATTTCTTCCACCTCGCCAGCCTGCGTTACGGCAAACAGCAGGGCCTGGGCCTCACGCCAGCCTTTGAAACCCGCCTGGTAAGCCCCGACGGGCAATCGGTGTGCAGCTTCAGCGATGTGATCATGCCGGTCGACGGCGGCCTGGAAAACGCCGATATCATTGTGCTGCCGGCCTTCTGGGATGACTTCGACGCCCTGAGCAAACGCTACCCACAGATCCTGCCCTGGCTGCGCGAGCAACATGCGCGCGGGGCGGTGTTATGCGGTGAGGCCACCGGGGTGTTCTGGCTCGCCGAAGCCGGCCTGCTCGATGGCAAGGAGGCGACCACCTACTGGCGCTTCTTCAACGCCTTCAGCGAACGCTTCCCCAAGGTCCAGCTCAATCAGGACAAGCACCTGACCGACGCCGACAACCTGTACTGCGCCGGGGGCACCACGTCAGCCTGCGATCTCTACATTTATCTGATCGAGCGCTTCTGCGGCGCCAACATCGCCCAGGCCGTGGCCCGCGACATCCTTTACGAAGTGCAGCGCAGCTACGCGCCGGGACGCATCGGTTTTGGTGGGCAGAAGCTGCACCAGGATGTGATCATCCTGCAGATCCAGCATTGGCTCGAAGAGCACTTCGCCGACAAGTTCCGCTTTGAAGACGTGGCCCGAGAACACGGCATGAGCATCCGCAACTTTATGCGGCGCTTCCAGACCGCTACCGGCGACAAGCCGCTGCACTACCTGCAACGCCTGCGCATCGAGACGGCCAAGGGGTTGCTGTCGGGCAGCCGCAAGAGCATCAAGACCATCAGCTATGAGGTGGGCTACGACGATGCGAGCTTTTTTGCGCGGCTGTTCAGGCAGCACACGGAACTGTCGCCGAACCAGTATCGCCAGCAGTTCCAGCAGGCCGCCTAACTAAAGCCGGACACAATCAAATGTGGGAGCGGGCTTGCTCGCGAATGCGGTGTGTCAGTTAACGAATAAGTCGACTGATACACCGCATTCGCGAGCAAGCCCGCTCCCACATTTTGGTTCGGTGTTTGCCTAAGGCTTGTGCGCCCGCGCCAGGAACTCGTGGGACTGCATTTCCAGCAAGCGGCTCAGGGTCCGTTGGAATTCGAAGTTCAAGCGACCGCCGGTGTAGAGGTCCTTGAGTTCGACTTCAGCCGAGATGATCAGCTTGACGTTACGGTCGTAGAATTCATCGACCATGTTGATAAAGCGCCGGGCGATGTCGTCGGTAGTGACGCTCATTTGCTCGACACCGCTCAAGATCACGGCATGGAAGATCTTGCCCAGTTCGATGTAGTCGTTCTGGCTGCGGGGTCCATCGCACAGCTCGCGGAAGTCGAACCAGGCCACGTCGTCACAGGTGCGCAGGGCAATGATCTGGCGATTCTCGATCATCAACTTATCGTTTTCCACCGCCTGGGTGCATTCCGGCGTCAACGCACGGAAGCTCTTGCGCAGGCTTTCGTGGGCCGCTTCGTCGAGGGGGAAGTGGAACAACTCGGCTTGCTCGAGGTGTCGCAGGCGGTAATCGACGCCGCTGTCGACGTTGACGATATCGGTGTGCTGCTTGATCAGGGCGATGGCCGGCAGGAAACGCGCACGCTGCAGGCCGTCCTTGTACAGGCCGTCAGGCACGATGTTCGAGGTGGCGACCAGGGTCACGCCGTTCTTGAACAACTCTTCCATCAGGGTGCCGAGAATCATCGCATCGGTGATATCGGACACGAAGAACTCATCGAAACAGATAACCCGCGCTTCCTGGGAGAAACGCTTGGCGATGATGGTCAGCGGGTTTTTCTCGCCGTGCAGGGTCTTCATCTCTTCGTGCACGCGCTTCATGAAGCGGTGGAAGTGAGTGCGCGACTTCTCCTTGAACGGCAGCGCTTCGAAGAAGGTGTCGACCAGGTAAGTCTTGCCGCGACCCACACCGCCCCAGAAGTACAAGCCTTTGACCGGCGTCTGGTCTTTCTTGCCAAACAGCTTGCTGAGCATCCCCGGCTTGCTCTGGGAAGAGGCGACCAGGTCTTCGTACAGGCGCTGCAAGTGACGCACCGCCGTTTCCTGGGCAGCATCATGGAAGAAGTCGGGGCGCTTCAGATCAGCTTGATATCGTTCTAGGGGCGTCATAATTTCGTTAGCAAGGCAACAAAAACGGGCCGTCACTGTAACGACGGCCCCGGATAATGGCAATCAACCCTTGGTCGGGTCAGTCTTCGATTGGCGTCAATGCTACGCGCACGGCTTCGATGGCGGCATCCCGCGCAGCGCTATCGGCGAAGGCCGGGCTGTCGGCGATACACGCGCCGTCGAGCCACACCGTAAAGCCCAGGGCCTCACTGCGCACATCCAGCGCCTGGCCGGACTGCAACTGCTTGGTGACAGCGCCGGCCGCCTTGCCATCGGCAAAGTTGCGCGACAACAACAGCTGCTCGCCGTCAGCCGCCAGCAGGCGGAAGCGGAAGCTGCCGTCGTCTTCACGGAAGCTGACAAACCGCGCGGCCTTGACTGCCTTCTTCTTGGTGCTGGCAGCCTCGCTGGCCTGGTTGACGAACGAGCGCAGGCCCACGGCTTCCCGCAGCTCCTGCAGGAATGGACCGGCGACGGCACGGGCCTTCTTGGCGCCGACCAGCAGCAGGTCTTCCATGTCCGAAGGGCGCGCCATCAATTGATGGTAGCGCTCGCGGGCTTCGCCCAACTGGCCGTCCAGCAGTTGGAACAGGCGGTTTTTCGCCTCGCCCCAGCCCAGGCCGTCGAGCAGTTCGCTGCGCAGTTGCTGTTCCTGTTCAGGGGTGGCGAACGCCTGGTACAAGGTGAACAGGTGCGAGTTATCCGGATCCTTGGCCTCACCCGGCGCGCGGGAGTCGGTGACGATTCGCGAGATCGCGTCCTTCATGTCCTTGGCGGTGGTGAACAACGGAATGGTGTTGTCGTAGCTCTTCGACATCTTGCGCCCATCCAGGCCCGGCAAGGTGGCGACACCTTCTTCAATCACTGCCTCGGGCATGGTGAAGAACTCTTTGCCCTTGCCGAACAGGTGGTTGAAACGCTGGCCGATATCACGGGCCATTTCCACGTGCTGGATCTGGTCGCGGCCGACCGGGACCTTATGGGCATTGAACATCAGGATGTCCGCCGCCATCAGCACCGGATAGCTGTACAGGCCCATGCTGATCCCGGCATCCGGGTCTTCGCCGTTTTCCAGGTTCTTGTCCACCGAGGCCTTGTAGGCGTGGGCACGGTTGAGCAGGCCCTTGGCCGCGACGCAAGTCAGCAGCCAGGTCAGCTCGGGAATTTCCGGGATATCGGACTGACGGTAGAAGGTCACCCGGTTCACATCCAGGCCACCGGCCAGCCAGGTCGCGGCGATTTCCATACGCGAGCGCTGGATGCGCTGCGGGTCATCGCACTTGATCAGGGCGTGGTAGTCGGCCAGGAAGTAGAACGAATCGGCATTGGCATCCTGGCTGGCGAGGATCGCCGGGCGGATGGCACCGGCGTAGTTGCCCAGGTGCGGGGTGCCGGTGGTGGTGATGCCGGTGAGGATACGGGTACGAGTCGTCATGGGTAATCGCTTATCAGACTGCTATCAATTCGAAAGGCGCGGCAGCACCAGATCCTTGAGATCGGTGAGCTTGCCATGAAAAAAGTGCCCGCATTCTGCCACTTTCAGCAGCTCATGGGGGCGTTTGAGGGCGGCAGACCAGTCGTAGACCTGCTGCGGGTCGACCACTTCGTCGGTTTCCGGCTGGATCACGGTCAGCGGGCAGCCCTGTGGAAGCGGGTCCTCGTCACGCAAACGCATGACGGCCGCAGCCACCATAAACAGGTGCGCGAGTTTTTCGCCCTTGGCTTCCAGGCGCCCGCCGAGACTGGCGGCAACAAATCCACCGAACGAGAAACCCAGCAAGGTGATGGGCAGGTCCGGGTGTTTTTCACGCAGCCAGCTTACGGCGGCTTCGGCATCGTCCACTTCACCTGTGGCCATATCATGGCTACCAGCGCTGGCACCGACGCCACGGTAATTGAAACGCAAAGTAATCAAACCGGCATCGCGGGCGGTACGTTGCAGGGTCGAGACGACTTTATTGAGCATGGTCCCACCCTGCACCGGGTTAGGGTGGCAGATCAGCGCCAGGCCACGTGGCTCGGGGTGATCGAGGTACAAGGCTTCCAATTGGCCTACCGGGCCATCAATCAAAACAGGGGTTTCACGCATGAGCAAGGAATGAACTCCGTGACCTCTCAAGGGGTCGACTCGTCTAGCTAAAAGTCTGTGCATGGCATCATTGCGAGCTTAATCGCGGTATACAGCGCAGGTCCGAGCCGTTAACGTAAAGCAAAGCCGTTTATAGAGGAAGGACTCGTGGAACACTCGCTCTTAGTTTGGTTGTTGCCGACTCTTGCCCTGGTTGCCGGTGTCGCCATTGGATTCCTGGTTGCTCGCCTCCTGCCGAATGCCGCGCCTAACCGCACGCAGCGTCAGTTGGATGACATCCAGGAACGTTTTGACAGTTATCAGAACGAGGTTGTTACCCACTTCAACAGCACCGCGACCCTGGTCAAGAAGCTCACCCAGAGCTACCAGGAAGTACAGGATCACCTCGCCGATGGCGCCAACCGCCTGGCCCTGGACGATATTACCCGTCAGCGTCTGCTGGCCGCGCTGCATTCCGATGCCACGCAAGCCCCACGGGAGCGCCTGACCCCGCCACGGGAAAACCAGGAGCCGCCGCGGGACTACGCGCCAAAGGCGCCGAACGCCCCCGGCATGCTGGATGAGCATTACGGCTTGAAAAAGTAAGTCGTTTTCAAGCCATACAAAAAGCCCGGCTGATCCATGATCAGCCGGGCTTTTTGTTGGAACTGGATCGGCAGAACAATGGAGATCCAATGTGGGAGCGGGCTCGCTCGCGAAGGTGGAGTGTCAGTTGTTAAAGACTTGACTGACACTGCGCCTTCGCGAGCAAGCCCGCTCCCACACAAGCCCACTCACCGTAGTTCAGCGCCGTACCGGGCGCTTCTGCAGCTTGCGCTGCAAGGTCCGGCGGTGCATGCCCAGGGCACGGGCCGTGGCTGAGATATTGCCTTCGTGCTCGGTCAACACGCGCTGGATGTGCTCCCACTGCAGGCGGTCCACCGACATCGGGTTTTCCGGCACCAGGGTGTCGAGGTCGGCATGCTCGGAGAGCAAGGCGGCCAGCACATCATCGGCGTCCGCCGGCTTGCACAGGTAGTTGCAGGCACCGCGCTTGATCGCCTCGACAGCGGTGGCAATGCTCGAATACCCGGTGAGGATCAGCACGCGCATTTCCGGGTCCAGCTCCAGCAGCTTGGGCAGCAGCACAAGGCCCGAGTCACCGTCCATTTTCAGGTCCAGTGCCGCGTAGTCCGGCAGGTCGGCCTGGGCGATGGCCAGGCCTTCTTCGGCGGAACCTGCAGTGCTGACGCGAAACCCGCGACGGCTCATGGCTCGCGCCATTACGCGGGTAAAGGTAGCATCGTCATCTACCAGCAACAGGTGCGGCAGTTCTTCGCCTTCGACTTGGATCTCGTCACTCATCGATGTCTCCTCGTGCAGCACGGGGCAGGCGCAGCTCGGTGAGCGTGCCGCCTTCCTCATGGGGGTAAAGTTTCACCGAGCCGCCAGCGCGGGTCACGCTGGCCTTGCTCAAGAACAGGCCCAGGCCGAAGCCTTTGCCCTTGGTGGTAAAGAATGGCTTGCCGATCTGCTCGGCAATCGCCAGCGGCACGCCAGCGCCGTGGTCGCGAATACTGATGGTGAGGTTTTCCCAATCCCAGTCCAACTGCACTTCCAACCCTTCCGGGCAGGCGTCGGCTGCATTGTTCAACAGGTTCAGCAACGCCTGGGTCAGGTCCGGCGGTGGCGCCATACGCGGCACTGCGCCCTGCCCCAGCAGGTGGAAACGGTAACTGGCTTCGGGACGCATCAAGTGCCAGCGGTTCAGGGCTTCGTCCAGCCACTGGGTGACGTCTTGCATATCCACCGCCAGGCGCCGGTTGGCTTCAGCGGCGCGCACCAGTTGCTGCAAGGTCTGCTTGCACTGCTTGACCTGTTCCTGCAACACGCCGAGGTCGTCTTGCAAGGCCGGGTCGTGATGGTCCTGGCGCATTTCCTTGATCAGCACGCTCATGGTTGCCAGCGGCGTGCCCAGTTCATGGGCCGCACCGGCGGCCTGGGTCGCCACGGCCAGCAGTTGCTGGTCACGCAGGCCCTCTTCACGGCGGATTGCGCGCAGTTCTTCCTGGCGCCGCAGCTCTTCGGCCATGCGCGCGGCAAAAAAGGTGATCACCGCCGCCGACAGCGCGAAGCTCAGCCACATGCCGTAGATCTGCAGGTTTTCCCGGGCAATCGGGAAGGTTTCCAGGGGATAGAACTGCGCCAGCAACAAGGTGTAAAGCGCCAGGGCAATCCCCGACAGGATCACCGAATAGCGCCACGGCAAGGTCACGGCAGCGATGGTCAGCGGTACCAGGTAATAGGAAACGAAGGGGTTGGTGGAGCCACCGGAGAAATACAGCAACACGCTGTGGATAAACAGGTCGCAGGCCAGTTGCAGCGCGTACTCCAGCTCCGTCACCGGCCAGGTGGTGCGCAGACGGATGGCCGTGAACACACACAGCACCGTGGAAAAGGCCAGGGTCACCCACAGTTGCAGCCAAGGCAGCGGCAGCAGTTCAAACCAATAGGCGAGCCCCACGGAACCGGCCTGGGCGGCCAGCACCAGGGTGCGGATAAACGTCAGGCGCCAGAGGTTCTGGCGAGTGGCGGAAGTCAGTTTTACGGGGGCGAGCATGAGCTCTCCTGATGAGCGCTCCAGGCGGATCGCAGCAAGTATAAACGAAGCGACGATACAGTCTGCGAGTCTGTGGCCCTTTGACGCAGGTCATGGCTTTATGACCGTTCGTCGGCATCGTCGCCAGATGTAGAGATTTTGTAACCCGCCGAACCCGAATCCCCCGTCTACAGTCTTACCGAACACGATCACTCTCAAGGAGCTTCCATGTCACGTTTCACTCGCAGTGCCGCCCTTATTGCCCTCAGCGTTGGCAGCATTGCCAGCCTGCCCGCGCTGGCCGCCGACCAACTGCACTACAACCAGATTTCCCTGCGGGCCGAAGTCAGCCAGGAAGTGGCCCGTGACAAGATGATCGTCACCCTCTACACCGAGTCGCAAAATACTGACCCGGCCCAGCTCGCCGCCGAAGTCACAACCATCATGAACAAGGCGCTGGGCGAAGCTCGCGAAGTAAAAGCCGTGACCCTGCGCCAGGGCAGCCGCAACAGCTATCCGATCTACGACAACAAGAACCAGAAGATCACCGGCTGGCGCGAGCGCGCCGAACTGCGTCTGGAAAGCGCGGACTTCCCCGCGCTGTCCAAGCTCACCGGCGAGCTGCTCAACACCCTGAAAATGGACAATATGGACTTCGCCATCGCCGACGCCACGCGCAAGTCCAGCGAAGACGCGTTGCTCAAGGATGCGGTCGCCGCGTTCAAGGCCCGCGCCCAACTGGCCACCGATGCACTCGGCGGCAAGGGCTACAAGATCGTCAACCTGAACTTCAACACCAACGGCTACCCAATGCCGTACGCGCGAAATGGCGGGATGATGATGAAGGCGGCAGCGATGGATTCGGCGCCGACACCTGAGGTAGAGGCCGGCACCAGCCAGGTCAGCATGAGTGCCGACGGGGTGATTGAAGTACAGATGCCATAAGCCTTACCTGATGACCCACAACGGCGGTAACCTCGGTGACCGCCGTTTTTTTTGGCCGTTGTTTACCTGCCATTTCAGGGGTCACCATGGATAGAACTGTCTTCAAGCCGCTCCTCCTCGTTGCCAGCCTGCTGGCGTGCATGCCCACGGCCCAGGCGGCAAGCACCCTGGTCTACTGCTCCGAAGCCAGCCCCGCCGGGTTCGATCCGAGCCAGTACACCAGCGGCACCGATTTTGATGCCTCGGCCGAAACCGTGTTCAACCGCCTGACCCAGTTCAAGCGCGGCGGGACCGAAGTCGAGCCGGGCCTGGCGACCCGTTGGGAGGTGTCCAAGGACGGCCTGGCCTACACCTTTCACCTGCGCGACGGGGTCAAGTTCCACAGCACCGAGTACTTCACCCCGACCCGCGACTTCAATGCCGACGATGTGCTGTTCACTTTCCAGCGCCTGCTGGACGCCAACCATCCATTCCGTCAGGCCTACCCGTCCGAGTCGCCGTACTTCACCGATATGGGCCTGAATACCACGATCAAAAGTGTGGAAAAGCTCGACGAGCACAGCGTGCGCTTCAACCTCAATAACGTCGATGCCGCTTTCGTGCAGAACCTGGCCATGAGCTTTGCGTCCGTGCAATCGGCCGAGTACGCGGCGCAGTTGCTTAAAGACGGCAAGGCCGCCGATATCAACCAGAAACCGATCGGCACCGGGCCGTTTGTGTTCAAGCGCTACCAGAAGGACTCGCAGATTCGCTACGTCGCCAATAAAAACTATTGGAAGCCTGAGGATGTGAAACTCGACAGCCTGGTGTTTGCGATCACCCCGGACGCCGCGTCGCGCCTACAAAAGCTCAAGGCCGGCGAATGCCAGGTCAGCGGCTATCCGCGCCCCTCGGATATCGAGGTGATGAAGCAGGATCCAAACCTGCGCGTGCAGCAGCAGGCGGGCTTCAACCTGGGCTTTCTGGCCTATAACGTGACCCATCCGCCGCTGGACCAGCTCAAGGTGCGCCAGGCCCTGGACATGGCCATCGATAAGCCGGCGATTATCCAGGCGGTGTACCAAAGTGCCGGGCAATTGGCGCAGAACGCACTGCCGCCGGCCCAGTGGTCTTATGACCCCAGCATCAAGGACGCACCGCACGACCCTGCCAAGGCCCGGGCGCTACTAAAAGAAGCAGGGGTTGCACCAGGTACCACCATCAATCTGTGGGCGATGACCGTGCAGCGCGCCTCCAATCCCAACGCGCGAATGTCGGCGCAGATGATCCAGCAGGATTGGGCCAAAGTCGGGATCACCGCCAATATCGTCAGCTATGAGTGGGGCGAATACATCAAGCGCGCAAAAAACGGCGAGCACGATGTGATGATCTACGGCTGGACCGGCGACAACGGCGACCCGGATAACTGGCTGGGCGTGCTCTACAGTTGTGCCGCTGTCAAGGGCAGCAACTATGCAAAATGGTGTAACCCGCAGTACGACCAACTGGTGCAGAAGGCCAAGCTCAGCAGTGACCGTGACGAACGCATAAAGTGGTATCAACAGGCGCAAAAAATACTTAAGGATCAAGTACCTATAACGCCTATTGCGAACTCGACGGTTTTCCAGCCACTGCGCAAGGAGGTCCAGGACTTCAAGATCAGCCCGTTTGGCCTGACACCGTTCTACGGCGTAAGTCTGAATAAGTAACAACTATGCCCCAACCGGGTGCGCCAGACACCTCGGTTGGACTTATTCGGTGCACTCCACGCACCGAAAAAAGCCCTCAAAAGTACAGTTTCGTGTCGAAAATTATATGAATGCGACATTCCTGTACGTTCGTACCACTCTTTGCCGCTTGTTGCCTCTCAACGTCTTGCATTTTGGGTATGGGGCCTGCATAAGTATCCGCAGGCCGACTCACGAGGTCGCCCTCAATTCCAAAAATGACAACAAATCATGAGGCCAACATGCTTAAACACGCAGTCATTCCGTTTTTAGTCAGCGCCGGTTTAATGGCCGCTGCACCTTTCGCCCAGGCGGCGACTAATCTGGTGTTCTGCTCCGAAGGGAGCCCGGCCGGTTTCGACCCAGGCCAGTACACTACCGGAACAGACTTCGATGCTTCGGCCGAAACCATGTTCAACCGGCTCAGCCAGTTCGAGCGCGGCGGCACCGCCGTGATTCCTGGCCTGGCCACCAAGTGGGATGTATCCGAAGACGGCCTGACCTACACCTTCCACCTGCGCGAAGGGGTCAAGTTCCACACCACGCCGTATTTCAAGCCGACTCGTGAATTCAACGCCGACGACGTGCTCTTCACCTTCAACCGGATGATCAATAAAGACGATCCGTTCCGTAAGGCCTACCCCACCGAGTTCCCGTACTTCACGGACATGGGGATGGACACCAACATCAAGAACATCGAGAAAATCGACGACCACACCGTCAAGTTCACCCTTGGCACCGTGGACGCCGCGTTTATCCAGAACCTGGCCATGAGCTTCGCCTCGGTACAGTCGGCCGAATACGCCGCCCAACTGTTGAAGGACGGCAAGCCCCAGGACATCAACCAGAAGCCGGTCGGCACTGGTCCGTTCGTGTTCAAGAGCTACCAGAAAGACTCCAACATCCGCTTCACCGGCAACAAGGATTACTGGAAGCCTGAAGACGTGAAGATCGACAACCTGATCTTCGCCATCACCACCGACCCGTCGGTGCGTGTGCAGAAACTCAAGAAGAATGAATGCCAGGTCACCCTCTTCCCGCGTCCGGCCGACCTCAAGGCCCTGGGCGAGGACAAAACCCTGAAACTGCCGCACCAGGCCGGTTTCAACCTGGGTTATATCGCCTACAACGTCATGCCAGTGCTCAAGGGCCAGACGGCCGCCAACCCCCTGGCCGACCTGCGCGTACGCCAGGCGCTGGACATGTCGGTCAACAAGCAGCAGATCATCGACTCGGTGTACCAGGGCGCAGGCCAACTGGCGGTCAACGCCATGCCGCCGACCCAATGGTCCTATGACGACACCATCAAGGACGTCCCGCACGATGTGGCCAAGGCCAAGGAACTGCTCAAGGAGGCCGGCGTCAAGGAAGGCACCGAGATCACCTTGTGGGCCATGCCGGTCCAGCGTCCGTACAACCCCAACGCCAAGCTGATGGCCGAGATGCTGCAGAACGACTGGAAGCAGATCGGCTTGAAGGTCAACATCGTCAGCTACGAGTGGGGCGAGTACATCAAGCGTTCCAAGGGCGGCGAGAACCAGGCCATGATCATCGGCTGGAGCGGTGACAATGGTGACCCGGACAACTGGCTGAACGTGCTGTTTGGCTGCGACTCCCTGGCCGGCAACAACTTCTCCAAATGGTGTGACAAGAAATTCGACGGCATCGTGAAAGAAGCCAAGGCCACATCGGACGTCGCCAAGCGCACCGAACTGTACAAGCAGGCGCAACACGTCCTCAAAGATGCAGTGCCCATGACACCTATCGCACACTCGACGGTGTATCAACCCATGCGCAACAACGTGCAGGACTTCAAGATCAGCCCATTTGGCTTGAATTCCTTCTACGGGGTAAGCGTCAGCAAGTAGTGATCTCTAGCGGCGACGTTTCATAACGTCGCCGTTATTGCATCCGCCCAGATCCTAGGAATCGAACTACCCCCGCATGGGCTGCCGTCCTACAGCAGCTAACTGCGCAGGTTACGTCCGATACCTACAAGGTCTGTCCGGTTCTGCGCATTTACCGCCCTGCCCTCGTTCCCTAACGTCGAGGTAGGCAAACGCGCAGTTCCGATACGGCATTTGCTGTGGATGGGAGCAGTGCTTTCTCCATGCCAGGTAAGGCGTGCTGATTGTTCACTGACGAAAACGATAAACATGGATTGGGGACCGTCATGCGCCATACCACCGTTCTATCCGCGATATTGGGTACCAGCCTGTTGGCCGTCGCTTCGATGGGCCAGGCTGCCGAAAAGAAAAGCCTGGTGTTCTGCTCCGAAGGCAGCCCGGCCGGGTTCGATACTGCGCAGTACACCACCGCCACCGACAACGATGCGGCCGAGCCGATCTACAACCGCCTGGTTGAGTTCGAAAAGGGTGAAACCGGCGTCGTACCAGGGCTGGCTACCAAGTGGGATATCTCGCCAGACGGCCTGACCTACACCTTCCACTTGCGCGAAGGGGTGAAGTTCCACAGCAACAAGGAATTCAAGCCGACACGGGATTTCAACGCCGATGACGTGCTGTTCACCTTCAACCGCATGCTTGACGCCAACCACCCGTTTCGCAAGGCCTACCCCACCGAGTTTCCGTACTTCAACGGGATGAGCCTGAACAAGAACATCGCCAAGGTCGAGAAAACCGACCCGCATACCGTGGTGATGACCCTGAACACGGTCGATGCCGCGTTTATCCAGAACATCGCCATGAGCTTCGCCGCGATCCTCTCGGCCGAGTACGCCGAGCAACTGCTCAAGGCCGGCAAACCCAGCGATATCAACCAGAAGCCGATCGGCACCGGGCCGTTCGTGTTCCAGCGTTACCAGAAGGATTCGCAGATCCGTTTCGCCGGCAATAAAAACTACTGGGACCCGAGCAAGGTCAAGCTCGACCAACTGATTTTCGCCATCAACACCGACGCCTCGGTACGCGTGCAGAAGCTCAAGGCCAATGAATGCCAGGTCACCCTGCATCCACGCCCCGCCGATGTCGACGCGCTCAAGGCCGACCCGAACCTGCAACTGCTGACCAAACCCGGCTTCAACCTCGGCTACATCGCCTATAACGTGCGGCACAAACCCTTCGACCAGCTCGAAGTGCGCCAGGCCCTGGACATGGCGGTGAATAAGCAGAGCATCCTCAATGCCGTGTACCAGGGCGCGGGGCAACTGGCGGTCAACGCCATGCCGCCGACCCAGTGGTCCTATGACGACAGCATCAAGGACGCCGCCTACAACCCGGAAAAAGCCAAGGAATTGCTCAAGGCGGCCGGCGTCAAGGAAGGCACCGAGATCACCCTGTGGGCCATGCCCGTCCAGCGCCCGTACAACCCCAACGCCAAGCTGATGGCCGAGATGCTGCAAAGCGACTGGGCCAAGATTGGCCTCAAGGTCAAGATCGTCAGCTATGAGTGGGGCGAGTACATCAAGCGCACCAAAAACGGCGAGCACGATGTCAGCCTGATTGGTTGGACCGGCGACAACGGTGACCCGGACAACTGGCTGGGCACCCTCTACAGCTGCGACGCCATCGGCGGGAACAACTACTCGATGTGGTGTGACCCGGCGTACGACAAGCTGATCAAGCAAGCCAAGGTCGTCACCGACCGTGAACAACGGACTGTTCTGTACAAACAGGCGCAGCAACTGCTTAAAACACAGGTGCCGATCACGCCTGTCGCCCACTCGACGGTCAACCAACCGTTAAGCACCAAGGTCGAAGGTTTCAAAGTCAGCCCCTTCGGCCGCAACGTGTTCTCGGGCGTCAGTATCACCCCCATAAGAAAATAACCGGATGCGCAGAGCGAAGTGGGCTCTGCCGCAAACGTGCAGCTGTAATTCGCGAAATGTCCTACAGCAAACGTTTGCAAGTGCTTGAAGAGTTACACACCCAATCCGGCTCATCTAAAAAGGCCGGCATAAAAAAAAGAGAACCAAAGGAGCTCCACCCATGAAACTAAGCAGCAAAGTGCTACTGGCCATGGCCATCAGCAGCATCACCGCGACCGCTTACGCCGAACCTGCAAGCCAGGAATTCGTGCCGACCACACTGGCCGGCGCCAGCGCCCAAAGCGAAGCCAAGGGCTTTATCGAAGACTTCAGCCTCGGCGGCAGTACGCGCAACTGGTACTCCCACGAAAGCCTCTACCGGGGGGGCAGCTTCAAATACAAAGAGCACGGTGTCGTAAAGACCGACCGCAACCGTACCAACTGGGTTCAGGGCACCATCCTCAACGCAAGCTCGGGTTTCACCCAGGGCACTGTTGGTGTCAAGACCGAAGTAGCGGTGTACAACGCTCTGGTTCTGGACCGCAGCAAACGCGATATCAAGGGCGGCTCTAACCGCACCTTGGCTGACTCTGACGGCAATGCCGTAGACCAGTGGAGCAAACTGGGCCTGGCCAACGTCCAGTTCCGTGTTTCCAACACCACCCTGACTGCCGGTCGCCAGAACTTCAGCAGCCCTATCGTCGACACTATCGGCAACCGTGCCCTACCTTCGAGCTTCGAGGGTGTGAGTTTCAACAGCGAAGAATTCAACAACCTGTCGTTCCAGGGCGGTGTGTTTGATCGTGTTTCGCCACGTACCGAGCAGAGCCTGTCGAAGTTCCGTACCGAATACACATCCGATGCCAGCGTGGAGACCGACAAGGTCTACACCCTGGGCGCCAACTATCAGCCGTTCAAAAGCCTGAAGACCAGCTTCTTCGGTGCCAACGTGAAGGACTTCTGGAACCAGTACTACTTCGGTGCAACCCACGAACTGGGTGACAGCCAGCAACTGGCCCTGACCACTGGCTTCAACTACTACAAGACCGTCGACGAAGGCAAAAAGCTGATGGGGGATATCGACAACGATACCTTCTCCCTGTCCCTGGGCCTGGCGCACCAAGCCCACAGCCTGACCTTCTCCTACCAGGCGGTGAACGGTAACGAGTACTTCGACTACCTGCACGAAACCAACGGCATCTACCTGGCCAACTCCTTGACTTCGGACTTCAACGGCCCGAACGAGAAATCCTTCCAGGTCGCCTACGGCATTAACATGGCCGAATACGGCGTGCCGGGCCTGAAGTTCAACATCTACTCGGCTCGCGGCTGGGGCATTGACGGTACCCACTACACCGGCAACCGTGGGGTAGTCGGCAAGGGCTACGACGGTATCCAGAAGCAAGACGGCGAGAAACACCAGGAATACGGTGTAGGCGCCGGTTATGCGATCCAGAGCGGCCCGCTCAAGGCCACTGCTATCCGTGCGACCTACGTCGAACACCGTGGCAGCGAGTTCCAATCTGACGGCAGCGTCAAGGAATTCCGTCTGGTCACCACCATCCCATTCAACATCCTTTAATTAGCGCCAGGTAAACGGCAGGCTCAGGACGAGCCTGCCGTCTACATTTGTGTGGTTGAATCGTTTGCAGAGGGCTCTTCAATGAAAATGCTCCCGTTACAAGCCGCCATGACCGCTGCACTGCTGAGTGTGGCCCTGGGCATTTCGGCCAAGCCGCTGGTGGTCTGCACCGAAGCCAGTCCGGAAGGCTTCGACCCGGTCCTGTACACCACGGCCGTCACCGCCGATGCTGCGGCCGAAACCATGTTCAACCGCCTGGTGGACTTCAAGCCCGGCACTACTGAAATCGTGCCTGCACTCGCCAAATCGTGGGACATCAGTGAAGACGGTCTGACCTATACCTTCCACCTGCGTGATGACGTCAAGTTCCACACCACCGACTACTTCAAGCCCACGCGCAACCTGAATGCCGACGACGTGCTCTGGAGCTTCCAGCGTCAACTGGACCCGAAACATCCGTGGCACAACAAGTCCACCACCGGTTTCCCCTATTTCGAAAGCATGGGTTTCAAGGAACTGCTCAAAAGCGTCGAGAAGACCGATGACCACACCGTGGTCTTCACCCTGACCCGCCCCGAAGCCCCGTTCCTGGCCGATGTCGCGATGCCCTTCACCGCCATCCACTCCGCCGAATACGCCGACAAACTGCTGGCCGCCAACAAGACCGGCGAGCTCAACAGCAAGCCGATCGGCACCGGCCCGTTTATTTTTACCCGCTACCAGAAAGATGCCCAGGTGCGCTTCAAGGCCAACCCGGAATACTTCCGTGGCAAGCCGCCCGCCGACCCGCTGATCCTGGCCATCGCGGTGGATAACAACGTGCGCCTGCAAAAGCTCAAGGCCAATGAGTGCCAGATCGCGCTGTATCCAAAGCCTGACGACCTGCCGAGTATCAAGGCCGATCCCAACCTGAAGGTCGCGGAACTGGCGGCGATGACCACCGCCTACACCGCCATGAACACCACCCACAAGTACATGAGCGACGCGCGGGTGCGCCACGCGATCAACATCGCGTTCGACAAACAGGGCTATAACGAATCCCTGTACGGCAAAGGCAATGCCATCGACGCCACCGGCCCGTACCCGCCGACCCTGCTGGGCTTCAACGACCAGCTGAAAAACCCGCCCCGCGACCTGGACAAGGCCCGTGCCCTGCTCAAGGAAGCCGGCGTGCCGGAAGGCACCGAATTCACCCTGTTCACCCGCAACGGCGGCGGCCCGACCAACCCCAACCCGATGCTCGGCGCCCAGCGCATGCAGGCGGATCTGGCGAAGATTGGCCTGAAGGTCAATATCAGGGTCATGGAGTGGGGCGAAATGCTCAAGCGCGCCAAAGCCGGCGAACACGACATGGTCTCGGCCGGCTGGGCCGGAGACAACGGCGACCCAGACAACTTCCTCACCCCCAACCTGAGTTGCGATGCCGCTAAAAACGGCGAAAACTACGCCCGCTGGTGTAACCAAGAGTTTCAGGGCTTGATCGACAAGGCCCGCGCCGTGGCTGAACCCGCCGAACGCGCCGCACTCTATGAACAAGCGCTGGCCGTTTTCGACAAGGACCAACCATGGATCCCCATGGCCTACCCGAAAATGTTCACCGCCATGCGCAAGAACGTCGAGGGTTATACCCAAAGCCCCCTGACCAACAATAACTTCGCCACCACCCAGGTGAAGTAATAAGAGACGCCCGGTTCCGTCGACGTTGACGGAGCCGGACCTGCCTAACCGGCTGATTGAGGTAGACAACACGATGTTTAGTTTTATTGCCCGCCGATTGGGGTTATTGATCCCCACGTTCTTCGGCATCACGTTGCTGACTTTTGCGTTGATTCGCATGATCCCTGGCGACCCCGTAGAAGTCATGATGGGCGAAAGGCGGGTTGACCCCGAGATGCACGCCCAGGCAATGGAACGCCTTGGCTTGAACAAACCCTTGTATGCGCAATACCTGGACTACGTCGGCAAGCTCGCCCAGGGCGACCTCGGCGAATCCCTGCGCACCCGCACCAGCGTCTGGAGCGAGTTCACCGCCCTGTTCCCCGCGACCCTGGAACTGTCCATGGCCGCCCTGTTGTTCGCCGGCATCCTCGGGCTATTGGCCGGGGTGATCGCGGCACTCAAGCGAGGATCCCTGTTCGACCATGGGGTGATGGGCATCTCCCTGGCGGGATATTCGATGCCGATCTTCTGGTGGGGCCTGATCCTGATCATGTTCTTCTCGGTGAGCCTGGGCTGGACCCCGGTTTCCGGGCGTATCGACCTGCTCTACGACATCGAGCCGCGCACCGGTTTCATGCTGATCGACACCCTGCTGGCCGACGAGCCGGACGCATTCTGGGATGCCCTGCACCACCTGATCCTGCCGGCCATCGTACTGGGCACCATCCCGCTGGCAGTGATTGCGCGGATGACCCGTTCCTCGATGCTTGAAGTGCTGCGCGAAGACTACATCCGTACCGCCAAGGCCAAGGGCCTGTCGCCGGCGCGCGTGGTGTTCGTGCACGGCCTGCGTAACGCGCTGATCCCGGTGCTGACAGTAGTGGGCCTGCAAGTCGGCACACTGCTGGCCGGTGCGGTTTTGACCGAAACCATCTTCTCCTGGCCCGGCATCGGCAAATGGCTGATCGAAGCCATTGGCGCGCGGGACTACCCGGTGGTGCAAAACGGCATCCTGCTGATCGCCTGTCTGGTAATCCTGGTGAACTTCGTGGTGGATATCCTCTACGGCTTCGCCAACCCACGCATCCGTCACCAGCGCTGAGATCATGACCATGACCACACCAACTCAAGTGTCAGCAGTCGATCAAAGCCTGCTGTACCCGTCGCCGTACAAAGAATTCTGGCAAGCCTTCTCCAAGAACAAGGGCGCGGTTGCCGGCCTGCTGTTTATGTTGCTGATCGTGTTCTGCGCGATCTTCGCCCCCTGGGTGGCGCCCCATAACCCGAGCGAGCAATACCGCGACTTCCTGCTGACTCCGCCGTCGTGGCTGGAAGGCGGGCAGATCCAGTTTTTGCTGGGCACCGATGAACTGGGCCGCGACCTGCTGTCGCGCCTGATCCAGGGCTCACGCCTATCGTTGCTGATCGGTTTGTCGTCGGTGGTGATGTCGCTGATCCCGGGGATCCTGCTGGGCCTGTTCGCCGGGTTCTTCCCGCGCTTGCTCGGCCCGACCATCATGCGTTTGATGGATATCATGCTCGCCCTGCCATCGCTGCTGCTGGCCGTGGCGATTGTCGCCATCCTCGGCCCTGGCCTGATCAACACCGTGATCGCGATTGCCATTGTGTCGCTGCCGTCCTACGTGCGCCTGACCCGCGCGGCGGTGATGGGCGAGCTCAACCGTGACTACGTGACCGCCGCACGCCTGGCCGGTGCCGGCCTGCCGCGCCTGATGTTCGTGACCGTGCTGCCCAACTGCATGGCGCCGTTGATCGTGCAGGCCACCTTGAGCTTTTCCTCGGCGATTCTCGATGCCGCCGCCCTGGGCTTCCTCGGCCTTGGCGTGCAACCGCCGACACCTGAGTGGGGCACCATGCTGGCTTCGGCCCGTGACTACATCGAACGTGCCTGGTGGGTCGTGAGCCTGCCTGGTTTGACCATTTTGCTCAGCGTGCTGGCAATCAACCTGATGGGCGACGGCCTGCGCGATGCGCTGGACCCGAAACTCAAGAATGCCGCGTGAGGAGATTCCCATGTCACTGCTAGAAATCAAGAATCTCAATGTGCGCTTCGGCGACAAAACCGCTGTGCCGGTGGTCGATGGCCTCGACCTGTCCGTGGACAAAGGCGAAGTGTTGGCCATCGTTGGCGAGTCGGGTTCGGGTAAATCCGTGACCATGATGGCGCTGATGGGCCTGATCGAGCATCCCGGCATCGTCACCGCCGACTCGCTGACCTTCGACGGCAAGGACATGCTCAAGCTGAGCAACCGCCAGCGCCGGCAGATCGTCGGCAAAGACCTGGCGATGGTGTTCCAGGACCCGATGACCGCGCTGAACCCCAGCTACACCGTGGGTTTCCAGATTGAAGAAGTGCTGCGCCTGCACCTGAAAATGTCCGGCAAGCAAGCGCGCAAGCGTGCCATTGAACTGCTGGAAAAGGTCGAGATCCCTGGCGCCTCCAGCCGCATGGATGCCTACCCGCACCAACTGTCCGGCGGCATGAGCCAGCGTGTGGCAATTGCCATGGCGATTGCCGGCGAACCAAAACTGCTGATCGCCGACGAACCCACCACCGCCCTGGACGTGACCATCCAGGCGCAGATCATGGAGCTGCTGCTGGCTCTGCAAAAAGAACAGAACATGGGCCTGGTGCTGATCACCCACGACCTCGCAGTCGTCGCGGAAACTGCCCAGCGCGTGTGCGTGATGTACGCCGGCCAAGCGGTGGAAGT
This sequence comes from Pseudomonas sp. FP818, assembly GCF_030687335.1. Taxonomy (NCBI): domain Bacteria; kingdom Pseudomonadati; phylum Pseudomonadota; class Gammaproteobacteria; order Pseudomonadales; family Pseudomonadaceae; genus Pseudomonas; species Pseudomonas sp. FP818. The sequence continues at coordinate 4,966,043 of NZ_CP117427.1, forward strand.
CGGCCAGGTGCCCGGTTTGTTCGACGTGCCGGCGCACCCGTACAGCGAAGCGTTGCTGGCGGCGATCCCGGAACACAGCATGGGCGCCGCCCGTCTGTCGACCTTGCCGGGCATCGTCCCCGGTCGGTATGACCGCCCGCAAGGCTGCCTGTTGTCGCCACGCTGCCCGTATGTGCAGGACAGCTGCCGCCAGACCCGTCCGACCCTGGACCCGCAAGCCCACAGCCTTGTGCGCTGCTTCTACCCCTTGAACCAGGAGGTGGCGTAATGGCCGTCGTTCTTACCGCCCGCGACCTGACCCGTCACTACGAAGTGTCCCGTGGCCTGTTCAAGGGCCACGCCACCGTGCGCGCCCTCAATGGCGTGTCGTTCGAGCTGGAAGCCGGCAAGACCCTCGCCGTCGTGGGTGAGTCGGGGTGTGGCAAATCCACCCTGGCCCGGGCGCTGACGCTGATTGAAGAGCCGTCGTCCGGCTCGTTGAAAATCGCCGGCCAGGAAGTCGCCGGCGCCGACAAGGCCCAGCGCAAACAACTGCGCAAAGACGTGCAGATGGTGTTCCAGAGCCCCTATGCCTCGTTGAATCCGCGGCAGAAAGTCGGTGATCAACTGGGCGAGCCGCTGTTGATCAACACCAACCTGTCCGCCGCCGAACGCCGCGAAAAAGTGCAGGCGATGATGAAGCAAGTGGGCCTGCGCCCTGAGCATTATCAGCGTTACCCGCACATGTTCTCCGGTGGCCAGCGCCAGCGCATTGCCCTGGCCCGCGCCATGATGCTGCAACCCAAGGTGCTGGTGGCGGATGAACCGACCTCGGCCCTCGACGTGTCGATCCAGGCCCAGGTGCTCAACCTGTTTATGGACCTGCAGCAGCAGTACAACACGGCCTACGTGTTCATTTCCCACAACCTGGCGGTGGTGCAACACGTTGCCGACCACGTGATGGTGATGTACCTCGGTCGCCCGGTGGAAATGGGCGCGAAGAACGACATCTACGAGCGCCCGCTGCACCCTTACACCCAGGCGCTGCTGTCGGCCACCCCGACCATTCACCCGGACCCGAACAAGCCGAAGATCAAGATCGTCGGCGAGCTGCCCAACCCGCTTAACCCGCCCTCCGGCTGCGCGTTCCATAAGCGCTGCCCGTATGCCACCGAGCGCTGCAGCAGTGAAGAGCCGCTGCTGCGCGAACTGGACAACCGCCAAGTGGCTTGCCATCACGCGGAGCAGTTCGTGGCCTAACCCCCTGTAGGGGTGGGCTTGTGTGGGAGCGGGCTTGCCCGCGATAGCATCAGCGCGGTTTAACTGACAGTGCGAAGCCCTATCCCACACAAGCCCTCTCCCACAGGGCGATACAGCGTTGTACAGCCTCTCCCGCCAGATTGCGCATCAGTCTGGCGGGAGGGGCTTTTTTGTTTTTAGCAAAGTGTAAAAGTTGTAAATGACATTTACTTGTATTTGATAATGACTAGCATTCCGGCGCACAGAGGGCGCCGAATCCTGCTGGAAGGCAGTTCTGGTGCATCTCGCTCAGTTGCCACCTTCCCTAAAGGATTCTGCGGACATGTCACCTCGATTCAGGCTCAGCCATTTCTCCCTGGCGTTTATCGCCGCCCTCTCGTCTCCCGCACTGCTGGCGGATACCTTGGAAAGAGAACACGGCAAAGTGCCGGTAGCCGCTACCGACCTGCCCGTCGACGGCACCTCCCAAGCCCTGGAGTTGAGCGAAACACGAATCCTGGGCACCGCTGCCGAAGAACTCAAACAAGCCCCCGGCGTGTCGATCATCACCGCCGAAGACATCAAGAAACGCCCGCCGACCAACGACCTGTCGGACATCATCCGCCGTGAACCGGGCGTCAACCTCAGTGGCAACAGCTCCAGCGGCAGCCGAGGCAACAACCGCCAGATCGACCTGCGCGGCATGGGCCCGGAAAACACCCTGATCCTGATCGATGGCAAGCCCTCGACCTCGCGCAACGCCGTGCGCTACGGCTGGAGCGGCGACCGTGACACCCGTGGCGAAACCAACTGGGTGCCGGCCGAAGAAGTCGAACGCATTGAAATCCTGCGTGGCCCGGCGGCTGCTCGCTACGGCTCCGGGGCCATGGGCGGGGTGATCAACATCATCACCAAGCGCCCCACCGACCAGTTGCACGGCTCGCTGACCACCTACGTGTCGCTGCCCGAAGACGATGCCGAAGGCATGAGCAAACGCACCAACTTCAACCTCAGCGGCCCGTTGAGCGACACCTTGGCGTTCCGGGTGTATGGCGGCCTGAACAAGACCGATGCCGATGACTCCACCATCAACCAGGCCGAGCAGGCTAGCGCAGACTCGCTGGTCGCCGGCCGCGAGGGTGTGCGCAACAAGGACGTCAACGGTTTGCTCAGTTGGCAATTCACCCCCGAGCAGACCCTGGACCTGGAAGCCAGCTACAGCCGTCAGGGCAATATCTTCGCCGGCGACACCATGCTCAACGGCGGCGGTGTATTCGTGAACAGCCTGGTCGGCAAGGAAACCAGCGTGATCCAGCGCAGCAGTTTCTCCGCCACCCACCGTGGCGAGTTCGACTGGGGCTCGACCATGGCATCGCTGAGCCACGACCTGACCCGCAACGCACGCCTCAACGAAGGCCTGGCGGGTTCCGGCGAGGGCGCGCCCTCCGCCACCGCTGGCCGTTTCGAATCGCGGCTGCGCAACACCCGGGCCACGGCCGAGGTCAACCTGCCCCTGAGTTTCGGCACCGAGCAGGTGCTGACCCTGGGCAGCGAATACCTCTACGAGTCGATGAACGATCCGGGGTCGCTGCGCCCACAAAGCTACGACCCTGGCACAGGTGGCGTACCGAGCATTCCGGGGATGAGCCGCAGCAGCACCAAGACCACGGCCTCCAGCTATGCGCTGTTCGCCGAGGACAACATCGAAGTCGGCAGCAAGACCATCATCACCCCCGGCCTGCGCTACGACGATCATGAAGAGTACGGCGGCAACTGGAGCCCGAGCCTCAACGCCTCGCACCAACTGACCGATGAGCTGAGCCTCAAGGGCGGTATTGCCCGCGCCTACAAGACGCCCAACCTGTACCAGTCCAACCCCAACTACTTGCTGTACAGCCGTGGCAACGGTTGCAACGCCAGCGAAGCCAACTCCGGCGGCTGCTACCTGGTGGGTAACCCGGACCTGAAACCGGAAATCAGCGTCAACAAGGAAATCGGCCTGGCCTATGACAAAGGCACCTGGCGCACCAGCGCGACCTACTTCCGTAATGACTACAAGAACAAAATCAACGCCAGCAACACCGCCGCCTACCGCCTGGACGGCGGGCGCCGCGTGCTGGAGTGGGAAAACAGCGGGGCGGCACTGGTGCAGGGGGTCGAGGGCAACCTGTTCATGACCCTGCGCGACGACCTGGACTGGAACACCAACCTGACCTACATGATCGACTCCAAGGACAAGGACACCGGCGAACCGCTGAGCGTCATTCCCAAGTACACGGTCAACACCACCCTGGACTGGCAGGCCACCGACAAGCTGTCGTTCCAGGTCAGCGGCACCTACTACGGCAAGCAGGAGGCGCCGACCCTCAACTCCCGCAGCGCCAACCGCTATGATCGCAGCGCCCAACAGGATGTGGACCCGTACGGTTTGATGGGGTTGAGCAGCGGCTACGAGTTCACCAAGAACCTGAGTGTGCGCGTGGGCATCGAGAACCTGCTGGACAAGCGCCTGTATCGCAAAGGCAATGCTGACGATGCCGGTGCCCAGACGTATAACGAACCGGGTCGGGCTTACTTTGCGTCGGTGACGGCTTCGTTCTAAGGGCCATGCTATTGAAGGTCTTTGAATAGTCAGCTGTATCTGGACACTTTGGCGAGGGGACAAATCCCCTCGCCACCAGTGGGTGTTACCTTTAATTAAGCGTTAGCAATTACCGTTTATTCGCGAGCAAACCAACGACAAGTCCGACATTAAAAACAGCACTATCGCCCACCAACAAAGCAAACTTTCCGCAACTTGTAACTACCATGTTTCCGCAATTGCGCAACGCAATCTCAGAAGAATAAAGTCCGCCAGCTACAACTTCCTATATTCTTTGCGAGAACTGTCATGAGAGAAATTTCAAAATCTCTGAAAAAGCTGCTGTCTGATATCTACGAGGACGGCGACGTGTCGCTGATGGAGTTCAAGGCCTTGCAGGTTGAATCCGACCTGCGTTGGGGAAGGGTGGTCGATGAACTGGGGAAAAACAATACATTGCTGGCATTTCAAAGTTCGATGGATGTTGCCATGCACTTATTGTTTTTGAGCCTGAACTACATAAAGGACCAGGAAATCACTGATGTGGGCGAAGCCATTGTCAAAGATGCAATAGCCGCACAAGTTGAAACGCTAATGGCCGGTGCTGAACTGTCCCTTAAACAACTTAAAGTTGGCCCCAACACCCGGTAATCTACCGCAAAAAAAGGCGAAGCCATCACAGCTCCGCCTTTTTTTATACCGCTAACCCTTAGTGGTGTTCGCGGGTCGCACGGAATTTCACATCAGGCCAGCGCTCTTCCATCAACGCCAGGTTCACCCGGGTAGGCGCCAGGTAGGTCAGGTGGCCACCGCCGTCGATGGCGAGGTTTTCCACGGCCTTGTTGGAGAACTCCTCCAACTTCTTCTTGTCACTGCAATCAATCCAGCGTGCCGAGTACACGGTGATCGGCTCGTAGGAGCATTCGACCTTGTATTCCTCTTTCAAGCGGCTGGCCACCACATCGAACTGCAGCACACCCACGGCGCCGAGGATGATGTCGTTGCTGCGCTCGGGGAAGAACACCTGGGTGGCGCCCTCTTCCGCCAATTGCTGCAGACCTTGGCGCAGTTGCTTGGATTTCAGCGGGTCGCGCAGGCGTACGCGGCGGAACAGTTCCGGGGCGAAGTGCGGGATACCGGTGAAGCTCAAGGCTTCGCCTTCGGTGAAGGTGTCGCCGATCTGGATGGTGCCGTGGTTGTGCAAACCGATGATGTCGCCGGCAAACGCTTCTTCCAGTTGCTCACGCTCCGAGGAGAAGAACGTCAGGGCGTCGCCGATGCGTACGTCCTTGCCGGTGCGTACGTGGCGCATCTTCATGCCTTTTTCGTACTTGCCGGAGCAGATACGCATAAAGGCGATACGGTCGCGGTGCTTGGGGTCCATGTTCGCCTGGATCTTGAACACGAAGCCGCTGAATTTCTCTTCAACCGGCTCCACGGTACGCTCGTTGGCAACCCGCGCCAGTGGTTTCGGTGCCCAATTGACCACCGCATCCAGTACGTGGTCGACGCCGAAGTTGCCCAGGGCGGTACCGAAGAACACCGGGGTCAGTTGCCCGTCGAGGAATTCCTGCTGGTTGAACGCGTGGCAGGCGCCCTGCACCAGTTCCAGTTGGTCGACGAAGCGCTCGTACTCGTCACCCAGGTGGGCGCGGGCCTCATCGGAGTCGAGTTTCTCGATGATCTTCACATCGGTGCGTTCGTGACCGTGGCCGGCGGTGTAGACAATGATGTAGTCGTCGGCCAGGTGGTACACGCCCTTGAAGTCGCGGTAGCAACCAATCGGCCAGGTGATCGGCGCGGCCTTGATCTTCAGGACGGCTTCGATTTCATCCAGCAGTTCGATCGGGTCGCGGATGTCACGGTCGAGTTTGTTGATAAAGCTGACGATCGGCGTATCGCGCAGGCGGCACACGTCCATCAGCGCGATGGTGCGTGGCTCGACGCCCTTACCGCCGTCGAGGACCATCAAGGCCGAGTCCACCGCGGTCAGGGTGCGGTAGGTATCTTCGGAGAAGTCTTCATGGCCCGGGGTGTCGAGCAGGTTGACCATGTGGTCGCGATAGGGGAACTGCATGACCGACGTGGTAATGGAAATACCCCGTTGTTTCTCCATCTCCATCCAGTCAGAGGTGGCATGGCGATCGGATTTGCGGGATTTCACCGTGCCGGCCACTGCGATCGCCTTGCCCATCAGCAGGAGCTTTTCGGTGATGGTGGTTTTACCGGCATCGGGGTGGGAAATAATGGCGAAAGTGCGGCGTTTCGCGACTTCGGCGGCCTGGTGGGTCATGGGAAATCGCCTGGCAGGTGAGTCAAAAAAGGGCGGCGAGTATAGCGCAAACCCAGGGAGCCGGACCACCGTTCACCCGATTGGGGGGTGGCTAAATGCTGCCAAGTATGGAACCTTTTAAAAGGTAGAGACGTCCACTCCCCTGCTACCGCACTCGGAACAGGGGCTGAAAAATCAGCAAGTTAGCCTGACGAGGCTGCGCTCATGGCTTGGTCGCATACCGCGTTGCCGGTATCGGCGAGCTGCTTTTCGCGAACATATTCGCCGACAGCCAGGAATGGCATTGCCGCTCGGAAATGTGTTCGCCGACAAAAGAAAAAAGGAGTCCGCCTGTGGCTATTCGCTATGGCAAAGGGCTGATAGGAGGAGCGGTTGTCGTCGCTCTCCTGGCCCTGCTGGTCCACTGGATCGGCATCAACACGATCGAACTGTACCGCGACGATTTGTTGTTTTACCTGCAAGCTCACCTGATTCTTGTACTTGTCTCCATGCTGGCTGCCCTGATCGTAGGGATCCCCGCCGGTATCCTGCTCAGCCGACCGAATATGGTCGGGCGCGCAGAACGCTTCATGCAGATCTTCAACATCGGCAACACCGTCCCTCCCCTGGCCGTACTGGCCATCGCCCTCGGCGTCCTCGGCATCGGCAGTGGCCCGGCCATCTTCGCCCTGTTCCTCGCCTCCTTGCTGCCCATCGTGCGCAATACCTACGAAGGCCTGAAAAACGTGCAGGGTTCCTTGAAGGAAGCCGCCGTCGGCATCGGCATGACCCCACGCCAGGTGCTGTTTCGCGTCGAATTGCCCAACGCCGTGCCGATCATTATCGGTGGCGTACGTGTGGCCCTGGCAATCAACGTCGGCACCGCACCGCTGGCGTTCCTGATTGGCGCCAATAGCCTGGGCAGCCTGATCTTCCCCGGCATCGCCCTGAACAACCAGCCGCAATTGCTGCTCGGCGCCGCGTGCACCGCGCTGCTGGCATTGCTGCTTGACGGTCTGGTGACCATGGCCAGCCGCCTCTGGCTGGAACGCGGGTTGCGTCCGTCTTAAGGCTTGGCAAAGGAATTCACATGAAAAAACTGACTTTGATACTGAGCTGCGTCCTGCTGTTTGCAGGCATTGCGCAAGCTGCTGAAAAACCGCTGATCCGCATCGGCGCCCGGGTCTTCACCGAACAGACCCTGCTCGCCGAAATCACCTCCCAGTACCTGCGCACCAAGGGGTACGACACCCGCGTGACCGGCGGCCTGGGCAGCAACCTGGCGCGCAGTGCCCAGGAAAGCGGGCAACTGGACCTGATCTGGGAGTACACCGGCGTGTCCCTGGTGGCCTACAACCATGTGGACGAGAAGCTCGACAGCGAACAGTCCTACGCACGGGTTAAAGAACTCGACGCAAAAAAAGGCCTGGTCTGGCTGTCGCCGTCGAAATTCAGCAATACCTACGCCCTGTCCCTGCCGGAAAACGTGGCCAAGGAGTATCCGCAGATCAACACCATCAGCGACCTGACCCAGGCGCTGGCCGAGACAACCCATGAAAACCGCCTGGTGGCCCTGGACACCGAGTTCGCCAACCGTTCCGACGGCATGGCCGGCATGGTCAAGCTGTACGGCATGAACCTCACCCGCAAGAACACCCGGCAGATGGACGCCGGTCTGGTCTACACCGCCTTGCGCAATGGCCAGGTATTTGCCGGCCTGGTGTACACCACCGACGGTCGCCTCAATGCCTTCAAATTGAAGCTGCTGGAAGATGACCTGCACTACTTCCCGGATTACACCGCAGCCCCCGTGGTGCGTCAGGTTTATCTGGATGCCCACCCGCAATTGGCCGCCGACCTCAAGCCACTGGCAGCGCTGTTCGACGATGAAACCATGCGCCAGCTGAACGCGCGGGTCGACGTCGACCATGAAAGCCCATCGGCTGTAGCCGCTGATTTCCTGCGCCAGCACCCACTCAACTAAAAGAGGAGAAGACATGGAATTTCTGAACGCCTTTTCCCATCTTGATTGGGCCCAAGTCCTGCACCTGACCTGGCAGCACATCACCCTGGTCGGGATCGCCGTGATCCTCGCGATCGTCGTAGGCGTGCCCCTGGGCGTGCTGATGACCCGCTTCCCGACCCTGGCCGGCCCGTTGCAAGCCAGTGCCACGGTGCTGCTGACGGTGCCATCGATTGCCCTGTTCGGCCTGCTGCTGCCGTTCTACTCCAAATTTGGCCAGGGCCTGGGGCCGATGCCGGCGATCACCGCCGTATTCCTCTACTCCCTGCTGCCGATCATGCGTAACACCTACCTGGCCCTGACCGGCGTCGAGCCGGGCATCCGCGAAGCCGCCAAAGGCATCGGCATGACCTTCGGCCAGCGCCTGCGCATGGTCGAGCTGCCGATTGCAGTGCCGGTGATCCTCGCCGGGGTGCGCACCGCCGTGGTGATGAACATCGGTGTAATGACCATTGCCGCCACCATCGGCGCCGGTGGCCTGGGTGTACTTATTCTGGCTTCCATCAGCCGCAGCGACATGTCGATGCTGATCGTTGGCGCCGTGCTGGTCAGTCTCCTGGCCATCTTCGCCGACCTGCTTCTGCAATGGCTGCAACGCTCGCTGACTCCAAAAGGATTGCTCAAATGATCGAACTTCAAAACCTGTCCAAGACCTTCCAAAGCAACGGCAAGACTGTCACCGCCGTTAACGACGTGAGCCTGACTGTCAATGAAGGCGAGATTTGCGTGTTCCTCGGTCCCTCGGGCTGCGGCAAGAGCACCACGCTGAAGATGATCAACCGCCTGATCAAGCCCTCCTCGGGCAAGATCCTGATCAACGGCGAAGACACCACCGACCTCGATGAAGTGACCCTGCGCCGCAATATCGGCTACGTGATCCAGCAGATCGGCCTGTTTCCCAACATGACCATCGAGGAAAACATCGTGGTCGTGCCCAAGCTGCTGGGCTGGGACAAGCAGAAATGCCACGACCGCGCCCGCGAGTTGATGAGCATGATCAAGCTCGAACCCAAGCAGTATCTGCACCGCTACCCGCGCGAGCTGTCCGGTGGCCAGCAACAGCGCATCGGCGTGATCCGCGCCCTGGCGGCCGACGCGCCGTTGCTGCTGATGGATGAGCCGTTCGGCGCGGTCGACCCAATCAACCGCGAGATGATCCAGAACGAGTTCTTCGAGATGCAACGCGCGCTGAACAAGACGGTGATCATGGTCAGCCATGACATCGACGAGGCGATCAAGCTGGGCGACAAAATCGCCATCTTCCGCGCCGGCAAGTTGTTGCAGATCGACCACCCGGACACTCTGCTGGCCCATCCCGCCGACGAGTTTGTCAGCAACTTTGTCGGCCAGGACAGCACCCTCAAGCGCCTGCTGCTGGTCAAGGCCGAAGACGCGGCGGACAACGCCCCGTCGGTCAGCCCGGAAACCCCGGTGGCCGATGCCCTGGAGCTGATGGACGAGCATGACCGCCGCTATGTGGTGGTCACCTGCGCCGAGAACAAGGCGCTGGGTTATGTACGACGTCGCGACCTGCATCGTCAGACGGGTACCTGCGCCCAATACCTGCGCGAGTTCAACGCCACGGCGGCGTTTGACGAGCACTTGCGCATCCTGTTGTCGCGCATGTACGAGTTCAACCGCTCGTGGCTGCCGGTGATGGATGCCGAGCGGGTGTTTTTGGGTGAGGTGACCCAGGAGTCGATTGCCGAGTACCTGAGCTCTGGTAAGTCCCGTGGGGGCAAGACCAGTATTGTGTCGCCTGCCGAGACTGCACTGGCCTGACACCACTCGGTCAAAATTGTGGGAGCGGGCTTGCTCGCGAAAGCGGTGTGTCAGTCTCTGAATGGGTGCTGACCCACCGCCTTCGCGAGCAAGCCCGCTCCCGCATTTAGTTCTGCTGGGTGTCAGGAAATAGCCTGATTCCTCCTCATTGGGGAACATCAATCCGTCACACCGGTCGGTTACATAAGTAGCTGAACTGGGTCACGCGACGAACGCGTGCAAAAACGCGACATTTTTAGTTGATCTCAAGCCCCTCACGCCCTAAAGTTCGCGCCGAACGTCCATGCTGGAAACGATCCATCCGGCTCAAGTACTGACGACGAGACAGCAAGGCCAAGGGAAGCTTATCCCGTGGCCTTTTTGCTTTCGGCGACATGCCTTGGGAAGTAGGCGAACCAAAGTGGGGATACGGAGGACGTTCATTTGCACCCATTGTTAATTTCAGTTTGCCCTTAGGAGTTCCCAGCATGTCGATCAACGTCGAAGATTATTTCGCGCGCGCCACTTTTGACAAAATGAAGGCGTTCGCCGACAAGCAAGAAACCCCGTTCGTGGTGATCGACACCGCGATGATCAGCCAGGCCTACGATGACCTGCGCGCCGGTTTCGAATTCGCCAAGGTGTACTACGCCGTCAAGGCCAACCCGGCTGTCGAGATCATCGACCTGTTGAAAGACAAGGGTTCGAGCTTCGACATCGCCTCGATCTACGAGCTGGACAAGGTCATGGACCGCGGCGTCAGCGCCGACCGTATCAGCTACGGCAACACCATCAAGAAATCCAAGGACATCCGCTACTTCTACGAGAAGGGCGTGCGCCTGTTCTCCACCGACTCCGAAGCCGACCTGCGCAACATCGCCAAGGCCGCGCCGGGCTCGAAAGTCTATGTGCGCATCCTCACCGAAGGCTCGACCACGGCTGACTGGCCTCTGTCGCGCAAATTCGGCTGCCAGACCGACATGGCCATGGACCTGCTGATCCTCGCCCGCGATTTGGGCCTGGTGCCTTACGGCATCTCGTTCCACGTGGGTTCGCAGCAGCGTGATATCAGCGTGTGGGACGCCGCCATTGCCAAGGTCAAGGTGATCTTCGAGCGTTTGAAAGAAGAAGACGGCATCCACCTCAAGCTGATCAACATGGGCGGTGGCTTCCCGGCCAACTACATCACCCGCACCAACAGCCTGGAAACCTACGCCGAGGAAATCATCCGCTTCCTCAAGGAAGACTTCGGTGACGAGCTGCCGGAAATCATCCTGGAACCAGGCCGTTCGTTGATCGCCAACGCCGGGATCCTGGTCAGTGAAGTGGTGTTGGTCGCCCGTAAATCCCGCACCGCCGTCGAGCGTTGGGTGTACACGGATGTGGGCAAGTTCTCCGGCCTGATCGAAACCATGGACGAAGCCATCAAGTTCCCGATCTGGACCGAGAAAAAGGGCGAGATGGAAGAAGTGGTGATCGCCGGTCCTACCTGCGACAGCGCCGATATCATGTACGAAAACTACAAGTACGGCCTGCCTCTGAACCTGGCCATTGGTGACCGCCTGTACTGGCTGTCGACGGGTGCGTACACCACCAGCTATAGCGCAGTTGAATTCAACGGTTTCCCGCCGCTGAAATCCTTCTACGTCTGATCCCGTAGGAGCCGGCTTGCCGGCTCCTGCAATTCCTCTGCGCGTTGTTGGTAGGCATCGGCCATGGCGCGAATCTGCGGATCATTGGCCGCTGCCAGCGCTTTATGGGCCACCCGCAAGAACTTCAGATTCCCGCCCTCCAGTGCCTTGTGCAACCACTCAAGCGCCGCTTCGATCTGCCCATGCTCAGCCAGCATGGCCGCATAACTGAACTGCCCGCGAAAATCCCCACCTTGCGCCGAGCGGCGATACCACTCAAGCGCTGCGGGCACGTCTTGCGCACAGAACTGCCCTTCTTACAGGTAACGCCCCAACAGGTTCATCGACTTGGCATGCCCCCGTTCGGCAGCCTGGCGATAACAGGCCAGTGCCTGCTGCTGGTCTTGCGTCACCCCGCGCCCGGTGGCCAGCAGGTTGGCGTAGTTGTACAGCCCCCAATCCAACCCGGCTTCTGCCGCCTGGCGGTACTCCCCGGCAGCCGCCCGCTCATTGGCGGCGCAACCCCAACCATGCTCCAGGCAGCGCCCCACCATATTGCGCGCCATCAAGTGGCCGCCCTGGGCGGCGATCCGGAACCAGCGCAGGGCCAGCGCTTCATCGCGCTCGATCCCGCGCCCTTCCAGGAGGATTTGCCCCAGCAGCGCCTGGGCATCGAGCACGCCCTCCTTCGCCGCCATCAGGATCGCCTGGGCCGCGCGGGCCGGTGATTCATCGAGCATGGCCCGCAGTTGTTCGCCGTCGAGGCGTTCTTCGCGGCGCAAGTGAAAAGCCATGCTCAGACCTCGACCCAGCGACGCAACAGGTTGTGATAGGTGCCGGTGAGCTGGATCAGCGCCGGGTGGTCCGGTACGTCACGGCTCAGTTGCTGGATCGCACCGTCCATTTCGAACAGCAACGTACGCTGGCTGTCTTCGCGCACCAGGCTTTGGGTCCAGAAAAACGCGGCATAGCGCGCGCCCCGGGTCACGGCGTTGACTTTGTGCAGGCTGGAGCCTGGGTACAACACCATGTCGCCGGCCGGCAACTTGACCCGCTGCAGGCCGAAGGTGTCCTGGATCTCCAGTTCGCCGCCGTCGTATTCATCCGGGTCGCTGAAAAACAGCGTAGAGGACAGGTCAGTGCGTACCCGCTCGTGGCTGCCCTTGGGCTGGCGTACGGCGTTATCAATATGGAAGTCGAAGCTGCCGCCGGCGGTGTAGCAATTGAGCAGGGGCGGGAAGACTTTATGCGGCAGCGCCGCCGACATGAACTGCGGGTTTTGCCACAGGCGCTCGAGCATCGCCGCGCCGATTTCCTTGGCCAGTGGATGGCCCTCCGGCAATTGCAGATTGTGCTTGGCCTTGGCCGACTGATGACCGGCGGTGATCTTGCCGTCAGCCCAGTCCGCCTGCTCCAGGGCTTCGCGGATGCGCAATACCTCGTCGCGGGAGAACAGGCCGGGAATATGCAGCAGCATGGGGCGTTACCTGAGATCAGAGGGGCGCCAATGGTATTGATTACTATTGGCGCTGTAAAACCCTGATCCGACGGGCAGACGTATGAGCCCGCAAAAACCGTAACTCCCGAAGTGTAAATTTTGTAAACAGGATGCAAATAGCAATGCCTCTCAATTGCTATGCATAATTGTTTACAATATATTTCGCGCCCTAACATCCTTGGGGTAGGGAATTTCATGTCGCGCCACATTACAAAAACACCAAACAGTTCACCGCGCTTGCTGGCCTCGGCCATTGGCGTGGCCATCAGCGCCAGCTCCGTCGCCCACATGGCGCAAGCGGCCGAAGAGACCGAACAAAAAGGCGAGCGCAACAGCATTTCCCTGGGAGCCACCAGCATCACCGGCCAGGAACAGGACGCGACCTCCTACCAGACCGAAAACGCCTCTTCGCAGAAATACACCGCGCCGCTGGTCGACACCCCGCGCTCCGTCACCGTGGTACCGGCGCAGGTACTCAAGGACACTGCCGCCACCTCGCTGCAGGACGCTCTGCGCACCGTGCCGGGCATTACCTTTGGTGCTGGCGAAGGCGGCAACCCCCAGGGCGACCGCCCGTTCATCCGCGGCTTCGATGCCCAGGGCGACACCTACCTGGACGGCGTGCGTGACACCGGCGGCCAGAGCCGGGAAATTTTCGATATCGAGTCCATCGAAGTCAGCAAGGGCCCCAACTCCTCGTTCGGTGGCCGTGGCTCGGCCGGTGGCAGCCTCAACCTGGTGAGCAAAACCCCACAAGCACGGGACTTCCTCAACGGCGGTTTTACCTACGGCTCCGACCAGACCCGTCGCTATGCCCTCGACGTCAACCGCCAGTTCCTCGACAGCGCCGCGTTCCGCCTGAACCTGATGAGCCACGAGCAGGAACGTGGCCGGCCGCGACGCAGTCAACTACGACCGTTGGGGCGTGGCACCGTCGCTGACCTTTGGCCTGGGCACCCCGACCCGCGTCAACCTCAGCTACTACCATATGGAAAGCAACGACCTGCCGGATTCGGGTATTCCTTATGGCTATAGCTCCGCCGCAGCCACCGCCCATGGTCACGACAAGCCTACCGACGGCGGCGACAGCAGCAACTTCTACGGCCTCAAGGATCGCGACTTCCGCAAGACCCGCGCCCGATATCAGTACGTTCTCCATCGAGCACGACCTGAACGACAACATGACGATCAAGAACACCCTGCGTCATGGCAGTACGGGTCAGGATTACGTCCTCACTCAGCCGGACGACAGCAAACTCAACGTCAACCAGTTCGGCACCGTCTGGCGCCGGGCCAATAGCCGTGTGTCGACCACCACGACCACCACCAACCAGACCGATCTGTTTGGCAGCTTCCAGGCCCTGGGCTTCAAGCACAGCTACTCTACCGGCCTGGAATTTACCGGGGAAGAAACCCGTGTCAGCGGTTACACCGTCAGCCCTAACGGCAACCCTACCGGCGGCTGCACACCTGGCAAGGTCGGCAACAGCGGCGGCCAATGCACCTCGCTGGGCAACCCGAACCCGGACGACGCCTGGACCGGCAGCGTCGCCCGCAACTACATGGGCACCAACACCAAGGCCACCAGCCGCGCCGCGTACGTGTTCGACACCATCGAGCTCGATCCACAGTGGCTGCTGAACGTTGGCCTGCGTTATGACACCTTCGACACCGTCGCCAACACCAACGCAGCCACCGGCCGTACCAAGCTCAAAGACGACAGCCAGTTCTTCAACTGGCAGGCCGGCCTGGTCTGGAAGCCGATGGAAAACGGCAGCATCTACACCTCCTATGCCACTTCGGCCTCGCCCGCTGGCGGCCTGGTGGGTGAAGGTGTCGACTCCAACGCCATCCCAACCGGCATCAACACCAGCGACATGAAGCCGGAAGAAACCGTCAACTACGAGCTGGGCACCAAGTGGGATCTGTTCCACGACCGCCTGTCCCTGACCGCTGCCCTGTTCCGCACCGAGAAGAAAAACGCGCGCATCCTGGTGAACTCCAACACCTATGAAAATGCCGGCGAATCCCGGGTCGATGGCCTGGAGCTTTCCGCCAGCGGCAAGCTCACCGAGCAGTGGCAGGTATTCGCCGGCTACAGCTACCTGAAAAGCGAGCTGGTGGACCCAGGCAAAAACGGCAACCGCCAAGGCGTGGTGACTGCGGGCTCCAACAAAGGCAACGAAATGCCCAACACGCCGAAGCACTCCTTCAGCCTGTGGACCACCTATGACATCACCTCGAAACTGACCGTCGGTGGCGGCGCGTTCTATGTGGACGACGTCTACGGCGACCCGGCCAACACCGTCTACGTGCCGTCCTACACCCGCTACGACGCCATGGCCAGTTACAAGCTGACCAAAAACGTCGACCTGCAATTGAACGTGCAAAACCTGACCGACAAGACCTACTACGACAAGGCCTATGGCGCGCACTTCGCCAACCAGGCAGCCGGTCGTACCGCGCTGTTGACCACCAGCTTCCACTTCTAAGGCGCTAGACGTTTCATGCAAAAGCCCCGCGCATTGGCTGCCCGGGGCTTTCGTCTGTAAAAAAGAAAGTTTCTCGACCACCCACGGCATAATGCGCGCCGTAAAAATCATATCCAGCTCAGCGAGGCCGTCCGACGTGTTGAAGAAAACCCTGTTCCAGTTGCACTGGTTTTTCGGCATTACCGCCGGGCTGGTGTTGGCATTGATGGGGATTACCGGGGCCGCGTACTCGTTCCAGGATGAAATCCTGCGGGCGCTCAACCCCACGGTACTGACCGTGCAAAAACAACCCGCCGGGGTGCTGCCGCCCGCTGAACTGGTGCGCAAGCTCGAAGCCACCGAAGGCAAGGCCGTGGCCATGCTGTGGGTTGAAAGCGAAAGCGGCAACGCTGCCCGGGTGTTCTTCACCCCGCCACCGGGCGAGCGCCGGGGGCAGATGCGCTACTTCGACCCGTACACCGGCGACTACCTGGGCGACGCCGTCGGCCAGGACTTTTTCGGCCTGATGCTGCAGCTGCACCGCTTCCTCGCCCATGGGTGACACCGGCCGGCAAATCACCGGCGCCTGTACGCTGATTCTGATTTTCTTCTGCCTTTCCGGCCTGTACC
Source organism: Pseudomonas sp. FP818 (assembly GCF_030687335.1). Taxonomy (NCBI): domain Bacteria; kingdom Pseudomonadati; phylum Pseudomonadota; class Gammaproteobacteria; order Pseudomonadales; family Pseudomonadaceae; genus Pseudomonas; species Pseudomonas sp. FP818. The sequence continues at coordinate 4,982,128 of NZ_CP117427.1, forward strand.
TGCGCTGGCCGCGCCAGGTGGCGAGCTGGCGTGCCTGGCTGACCCTGGACTGGCGCAAGAAAGGCCGCAGCTTCAACTGGGACCTGCACTCGGTGTTCGGCACCTGGTGCCTGCTGTTCTATCTGTTGGCCGCGCTTACCGGGCTGTCCTGGTCCTACGAGTGGTACAACAAAGGCCTGACCCGGCTGCTGTCCGATGCACCACAGAACGAGCGGGTGCGCAATCGCGGCCCGGCGCCTGCGGGCCCGGCGCCCATCGCCAATTACGAGGCGATCTGGAGCAGCATCTACAGCACTGCCGGCCCGGGCTTGAGCGCCTACAACATCCGTATGCCACCTGTCGCCGGGCAACCGGCCACGGTCTACTACCTGTTGCAGAGCTCGCCCCATGACCGCGCGCTGAACCAGATCAACCTCGACCCGGCCACAGGCGTCGTCAAAAGCGTCGAGCGCTATGGCGACAAAAGCCTCAAGGCGCAGTTGCTGACCAGCATCTATGCCCTGCATGTGGGCAGTTATTTCGGCCTGGTGGGGCGGATCATTCTTACCGTCACTGCACTGTGCATGCCGCTGTTCTTTATTACCGGCTGGTTGCTGTACCTGGACCGCCGCCGCAAAAAGCGCCAGGTGCGCGATGCCCGTAAAGGCCTGGGCGAGAACCACAGCGATGCACCGGCCTGGCTGATCGGTTTCGCCAGCCAGAGCGGGTTTGCCGAGCAACTGGCCTGGCAGACCGCCGGCCAGTTGCAGGCCGCCGGGTTGCCGGTGAAGGTCCAGCCCTTGGGCAGCGTCAGCGAAGAGGACTTGCGCCAGTCGGAACACGCACTGTTTGTGGTCAGTACCTTCGGCGATGGCGAAGCACCGGACAGCGCGCGCGGCTTCGAACGCAGCGTGCTGGGGCGCGACCTTTCTCTCCAGGGCCTGAACTACTCGGTGCTGGCCCTGGGCGATCGCCAATACCAGCACTTCTGCGGCTTTGCCCGGCGCCTGCACTTCTGGCTGACCCACCAGGGCGGCAACGCGTTGTTCGCCCCGGTCGAAGTCGACAGCGGCGACCAGGAGGCCCTGCTGCACTGGCAACACCAACTGGGGCAGATCACCGGCCATGCACCGGCCGCCTGGGCCAGCGCCCACTATGAAAGCTGGACCCTGAGCCGGCGTACCCTGCTCAACCCAGACAGCAGCGGCACGGGTGTCTACCTGCTGGGCCTCAACCCGCCCGCCCCGCGCGACTGGCTGGCCGGCGACCTGGTGGAAATTCTGCCACGCCATTGCCCGTGGGCCGTCGAGCATTTCCTCGATGGCCTGGGCATCGCCGGCACGGACGAAGTGCTTGTCGATGGCCTGGCGCGGCCCCTGGAACAGGTGCTGGCCAGCCGCCAATTGCCGGACAACCGCTCCCATCTGGTCGGCCTGCACGCCCAGGCCCTGGTGGAGGCACTGGTGCCAGTGGGCATGCGCGAATACTCCATCGCCTCGATTGCCAGCGACGGCGTGCTGGAGCTGATCGTGCGCCAGGAACGCCACCCTGACGGCAGCCTGGGCCTGGGGTCGGGCTGGCTGACCGAGCACGCGCCGCTGGGTGCCGCGATCAGCCTGCGGTTGCGGCGCAACAGCGGCTTCCATCTGCCAACGGAGCCTGTGCCAATGATTCTGCTGGGCAACGGCACTGGCCTGGCCGGCTTGCGCAGCCTGCTCAAGGCGCGCATCGCCGATGGCCAGCAGCGCAACTGGTTGCTGTTCGGCGAACGCAACATCGCCCATGACTACCACTGCCAGAACGAGCTGCAAGGCTGGTTGGCCAGTGGCGACCTGGCGTTGCTGGACCTGGCGTTTTCGCGGGATCAAGACGAGAAAATCTACGTCCAGGACCGCCTGCGCGAATCCGCCGATGTACTGCGTAAATGGCTGGCCGAGGGCGCAGCGATTTATGTCTGCGGGAGTTTGCAGGGCATGGCGGCCGGGGTGGATCAGGTGTTGGTGGATGTTCTGGGAAGCGAGGCGGTGCAACGCCTTATCGAACAGGGCCGCTACCGCCGGGATGTCTACTGACCTACAGCCATCAAAATGTGGGAGCACTCCAAATCAAGAAGACTGGGAGCCCACAAACGGCGGGATGTCTACGATCTCTGGACACGCACACATCCAAATGTGGGAGCGGGCTTGCCCGCGATGGCGGTCTGTCAGTAACCGATTGGCTGGCTGATCTATCGCAATCGCGGGCAAGCCCGCTCCCACAGGTTTGGGCGCATTTCAGGTCAGGTGGGTTGGAGTTTTTGTTCGAATACCGACACGCCATCCAGGTCGCGCAACGTGACCGTCAGCTCCGCCGTTTGCCCATCAATCTGCACCTCGCCAAAAAACTGGAACCCGGCAAACGGCGACGTGTTTTGCGCCGGTGGGGCTTTTTCAAACACCACCTGCGGGCCAAAGGTTTTATCCAGCGGATTGGGCCCGAAGCTCCCTGCATTCAAGGGCCCCGCGACAAACTCCCAGAACGGCTCGAAATCCTGGAACGCCGCCCGGTCCGGGTGGTAGTGGTGCGCCGCGCAGTAGTGCACATCGGCGGTCAACCACACATGATTGTGCACCTGTTGCGCGCGCAGAAAACCGAGTAACTCGGCAATTTCCAGCTCACGGCCCTGGGCCGCGCCAGGGTCGCCGTTGGCCACCGCTTCCCAGCGCGGCACACCGGGGCTGACTTCGCCGTCGGGCACGCCGAGGCCGATAGGCATGTCGGCGGCAATCACCTTCCACTGCGCCTTCGATGCCTTGAGTCCGCCCTTGAGCCAGTCCAATTGCGCCCGCCCCAGAAACGGTTTGGCAGCGCCCAGGTTGTCATCGTTGGCCTCACGATAGCTGCGCATGTCGAGTACAAACACATCGAGCAACGGCCCGTAGCTGAGCTTGCGGTAGATGCGCCCGCCCTGGTCGGCGCCCTGCAAGCGCATCGGCGCGTATTCCAGCCAGGCCTGGCGTGCGCGGCCCACCAGGGTGGTGATGTCCTTGGTCTGGTAACGCTCGTCCAGTTGCTTGCCAGGCGACCAGTTGTTGACCACTTCGTGATCGTCCCATTGCCAGATCTGCGGCACCTGGGCATTGAAGCGGCGCACGTTTTCGTCCATCAGGTTGTAGCGATAGTTACCACGGTATTCATCCAGGGTTTCGGCGACTTTGCTCTTGGCCTCGGTGGTGAGGTTGCGCCAGATACGCCCGCTTTCGGTGGTCAGTTGCGCCGGCACCGGGCCGTCGGCGTAGATGGTGTCGCCGCTGTGGATAAAAAAATCCGGCAGGCGCAGACGCATGGCTTCGTAGATGCGCATGCCGCCGATGTCCGGGTTGATGCCGAAGCCCTGGCCGACGGTGTCGCCGCTCCACACAAAGCGGATATCGCGGCGCTGTTGCGGCACGCTGCGCAAGTGGCCGAACCAGGGCTCGCTGGCCACGCCGGTCTGCGCGTCCTCAAATTGCACACGGTAGAAAATCGCCTGGTCGGCGGGCAGCCCGGTCAACTCGACGCGGGCGGTGAAGTCGCTGCGGCTGTCGGCCAAAGGCGAGATGAATCGGCGCGGGTTGCTGAACAGGCTGCGGGTATCCCACTCGACCACCATCCGTGCAGGGCGGTCGCAGCGGCTCCAGATCATGGCGCGGTCGCCCAGCAAGTCGCCGGACTGCACGCCATCGGTCAACTGCGGCCGGTCCTTGACCGACGCGATCACCGCCGGTGCCAGCCCCGGCAACAGCAGGCCGGCGCCGACACCCTGAATCACCCGGCGACGGCCGGGGTTGAAGTGGCTCATGGCTTTCCCTCTGCACAGCAAAAGGAAAACTAAAGCATGGGCGGATGAAGCACAGATGACAGGCGCCGACACCTACATTCAGGCGACGGCCTCGGGGCGCTTGATCACGGCATACACCAAGCCGGTGAGCACGCTGCCAGCGACGATCGCCAACAGGTACAACAGCGCATGGTTGATGGTGTTCGGGATCAGCATCACAAACAGCCCGCCGTGGGGTGCCATCAGCTTGCAGCCGAAGTACATCGACAAGGCACCGGTCAATGCGCCGCCGGCGATGCTGGCCGGGATCACCCGTAGCGGGTCCTTGGCGGCAAACGGGATGGCGCCTTCGGAGATAAAGCACATGCCCAGGATCAACGCGGCCTTGCCGGCCTCGCGCTCGGTCTGGGCGAACTTGCGCCGGGCCAGGAACGTGGCGATTGCCATGCCAATCGGCGGCACCATGCCCGCGGCCATGGTGGCGGCCATCGGTGCGCCGCTCTGGGAGGCCAGCAGGCCGACGGAGAACGCGTAGGCCGCCTTGTTGATCGGCCCGCCAAGGTCGGCGCACATCATCCCGCCCAGCAGGATGCCCAGCAGCACCGCATTGGTGGTGCCCATGGTGCTGAGGAAGTCCGTCAGGCCCACTAGCATCTGCGCCACCGGCGGGCCGATCAGGTAGATCATCGCCAGGCCGGTGATCAGGCTCGCCAGCAACGGGATGATCAGGATCGGCTTGAGCGACTCCAGGCTCTGCGGCAATGGCACCGCGCGGGTAATCAGCTTGACGCTGTAGCCGGCGAGGAACCCGGCAAAGATCCCGCCGATAAAACCTGCGCCCAGGGTGCTGGCCAACAGGCCGCCGATCATCCCCGGCGCGAGGCCCGGACGGTCGGCAATCGAATAGGCGATGTAGCCGGCGAGCAGCGGCACCATCAGGGTGAAGGCATGGTCGCCGACCGCTTTGAGGGCCGCCGCCAGGGTGCCGGGCTCTTCGTAGGCGTGAATACCGAAGACGAAGGACAGGGCAATCAACAAGCCCCCGGCCACGACCATCGGCAACATGAATGACACGCCGGTCAGCAGGTGTTTGTAGACCCCGGTTTTCTCTGGTTTGGCCGTCGTACCGCTGGCGGCGCTTTCCTGCTGGCCTTCGGCCAGGGCTTTATCGAGGATCGCGGCGGACTGCTTGAGCGCAATGCCAGTGCCACAGCGGTAGATTTTCTTGCCGGCAAAGCGCTCGGTGGCCACTTCGATATCGGCGGCCAGCAGCACCACGTCGGCGTCGCGAATGGCTTGCTCGCTCAGGGGCGTACGTGCGCCTACCGAGCCCTGGGTTTCTACCTGCAGGTCGTAACCCTTGGCCTTGGCGGCCTGCTGCAACGCTTCGGCGGCCATAAAGGTGTGGGCCACGCCGGTGGGGCAGGCGGTGATGGCGACAATGCGCGGCACGTTTTTTACCGTCGGCACTGTGGTGCTGGCAACGTACAACTGGGCCTCTTGCGCGCCCCGTTGCAGCACCGCTTCAACGTCCTGTAACGCCTGGGCCGGAGTGCTCTGGTACACGCGCTTGCCGACAAAGCGCTGCATGTCCACGGGCGTACTGGCGACCAGCAACACCCATTCGGCCGCGTCGAGGGTGGCCTGGGAAAGGGCGCGCTCGGGGTGGTTCACGTCCACCACTTCCACGCTGGTGCTCCAGCCCTGGCGTTGTGCGGCGGCGTCCAGCAAGCGGGCGCACAGCACACTGGTGACCATGCCGTTGGGGCAGGCGGTAACAATGGCTAACTTCATGACAAACCCTCTTATTGTTCTGTCAGCGGGCGTACTTGCACGCCGCTTTCGAGGCGCGCCAGGTGCGCGTCATCGCTGATGCCGAAACCGATCTGTGTGACGGCCATGGCGGCGATGGCCGTGGCCCGCGCCAGGGTCGTATGTGCGCTGTCCTGTACCAGTAGACCGTGGAGCATGCCGGCCAGCAACGAGTCACCCGCGCCCACCGTACTGGCGACGGTGACGCGGGGCGGCGTGGCATGGAACGCGCCGTTTGCAGTGAACCAATTGACCCCCTCGGCACCCTGGGACACCACCACATGCTCCACACCTTGCGCATGCAGGCGCTTGGCCGCCTGGGCCTGTTGAGCAGGCGTGTCGGCTGGGCAATCCAGCGCATCGGCCAGTTCTTCGGTGTTGGGCTTGATCAACCAGGGAGCGGCCTGCAACCCGGCACGCAAAGCCTCGCCGCTGGTGTCCAGGGCGACTTTGAGACCCAGGGTTTTCAGGTGCTGCAACAAGGCGTACAGCCACTGCGGGCTGACCCCACGGGGCAGACTGCCAGCGACCACCACCACATCATGGCCGGGGGCAATCCGCGTCAACTGCTCAAGCATCGCCTCTTGCGCCTGCGCGCTGACCTGTGGCCCCGGGGCGTTGATATCGGTCACCCGGCCGTCGTGCTCAGCGATTTTAATATTGCTGCGGGTTTCCCCCGGCACACGAATAAACGCATCGACAAAACCCCGACGGGCAATCAACGCGTCGAACGCCTGGGGATTGTCTGCCCCCAGGAATCCGCCAACCGTCACTTGATGGCCAAGGTCCGCCAACACCTGGGCGACATTCACGCCCTTGCCCGCCGCATGGGTCAGCATGGCCTGGCTACGATTGACCGCCCCTGGCTCCAGGCGCGCCAGTTGTACGGTCAGGTCCAACGCCGGGTTCAGCGTCAGGCTTAGAATCCTTGCCATTTACACAGCCTCCACAAGGGCGCGCACTTGCGCGGGAGAGCCCACGGCCAAGGCGTTTTGTGCGAGAGTCTGGGCCTCGCTCAGGGTGAATTCACGGACACGGGCCTTGACCTCGGGAATGCTGCGGGCCGACACGCTCAACTCGTCGACGCCAAGGCCGACCAGCACCGGCACGGCCAGCGGGTCGGCCGCCAGCTCACCGCACACCCCGACCCATTTGCCATGGGCATGGGCGGCGCGCACGGTGATGTCGATCAGTTGCAGCACCGCCGGGTGCAGCCCGTCAGCCTGGGCCGACAGGGTGGGATGCCCACGGTCGATGGCCAGGGTGTACTGGGTCAGGTCATTGGTGCCAATGCTGAAAAAGTCCACTTCCTTGGCCAGTACTGGCGCCAGCAAGGCCGCCGAAGGCACTTCGATCATGATCCCCAGTTGCAGGTCCGCTACCGGGATCTGCTCGCGCAGGCGCTCGGTCATGTCCCGGGCCTGGCGCCACTCATCGACGCTGCCGACCATGGGAAACATGATGCGCAGCGGGCGACCGTCCGCCGAACGCAACAGCGCACGCAGTTGGGTTTCCATGATCTGCGGGCGTTGCAGGGTCAGGCGGATGCCGCGCACACCCAGGAACGGGTTTTCTTCTTTGGCAATCGGCCAGTAAGGCAGGGGTTTATCACCGCCCACATCCAGGGTGCGCACCACCAGCGGTCGCCCAGCCAGGCCGTCGAGCACCCGGCGGTATTCGGCTTCCTGGGTGGCTTCGTCGGGGGCCTGGGAATGGGCCATGAAAATCAGTTCGGTACGCAGCAGGCCAATGCCTTCGGCGCCCTGCTCGACCGCCGCGGCCACTCCTGCGCTTTCGCCGATATTGGCAAACACTTCCACGGCATGCCCATCACGGGTCATGGCCGGCTCATGGCGCTGGGCGGCAGCGGCCTGCAGGCGTTGTTCGCGGGTGTCGCGCTCCTGCGTGGCGCGCTGCAAGGTGCCGGCATCGGCATCCACATGCAGGCGCCCGCGCTGGCCGTCGAGCAACAGTGGCGTGCCCGAGGCCAGCAGCAAGACCGCCGGCCCCGCGCCAACCAATGCGGGAATCCCCAGGGCGCGGGCGACGATGGCACTGTGGGCGGTGGCACCACCGCGTGCGGTGAGGATCCCCGCCACGCGCGTCGGGTCGAGGCGCGCCACATCCGACGGGCCGACCTCATCCATCACCAGAATGTAAGGTTCGTCGGGCTCCTGCGGGGTGTCGATGCCACACAGTTGCGCCAGCACCCGCCGGCCGATATCCCGAAGGTCGGCGGCGCGTTCGGCGAGCAGCGCGTCCTGCAAGGACTCCTGCTGTTTGGCGGCCGCTTCGATCACGCTCATCCACGCCGCTTCGGCGCTTTCGCCTTGCTTGAGGCGGGTGTCGACTTCGTCGGTCAGTTCCGGGTCGTCGAGCATTTCCTGGTGGGTGATGAAAATCTCGCGGATCGCCTTGGACGTGCTGCGCTCGATCAAGCCCTGGATATCGTGGCGCACATCACGCAGCGCAGCGGATAGGCGCTCGCGCTCGGCGCTGGCCGACTCGCCCCGCAGTGGATAATCGAAAGGCTGCAACACTTGGATATGGGCCGGACCGATGGCGATCCCCGGTGCCGCAGGGATTGCCTGAATCAGGCTGCCGGAGAGTGGCGCACTGAGCGGTGGTTCGGCCTCGATGACTTCAACCCGTGCGCTGACGGCCGGCAGCGGCTCGACGTCTTCACCGAGCCCCGCTTGCACAGCCGCCAGCAACGCCGGCAGCGCATCGTCGGCAATCGCCGGCTCGGCGACAAACTCCAGCACCTGGCCACGGCGGGCGCCGAGGCTGAGCAGCTTGCTCAAGCTCTTGACCGACACCGCGCCGCCCTGCCCGTCGACGATCCGCACGCGGATCTCGCCGTCGAAGCCCTTCGCCAGTTGCGCCAGGGCCTTGGCCGGCCGCGCATGCAGGCCGTGGGCATTGGCCAGGGCAATGCGTGCGCTGGGCCAGTCGGCGGGCAGTTCGCCACCCAGTACTTCGAGGACCGCCCGGCTGCTGGTGGCGCGCCCCAGTTCCTGGCCGCGCCCTTCAATCAGCAAGGCGCACAGGCGCTCAAGCAGGGCCTGGTGGGCCTCACCGAGGCTGGCCAGGCAGAACAGGCCGCTCAATGGCTGGCCGAGGTAGCGCATGGGTTTGTCCGGGGTGACAAAGGCCAGGCCCGGGCGCTTGACCGTTTGTTCACTGTGCAGCCACCACAGGCCATCACCCAGGGGTAATGCATCGACTTGCTGCAACACGGCAGCAAAGCCATTGCTCACGCAATCGGCCTGGCGCAACAGGCGCGCGCCGCGCCACACCAGTTCTTCAAAATCGTCGGCGGACACGCCCAGGCCGATCATCTGTGCATCCAGCGCCAGTTCCTGGGGCGCACCCTGCAGCAGTTTGAGCAAGGCGTCGGCCGAGGTGGCGCGGCACAGCGCCTGGCCCAGGTCGGTTTCACCGAGGGCGCGGGTCAGCAGTTGCAGCAGGCGCAGGTGTTCATCGGATTTGGCCGCGATGCCAATCGCCAGGTAGACGATCTGGCCATCGCCCCAATCCACGCCTTGGGGAAATTGCAGCAGGCGCACGCCGGTGGCGAATACCTGGTCGCGGGTTTCGGGAGTGCCGTGGGGGATCGCAATACCTTGGCCAAGGAAGGTCGAGCCTTGCGCTTCACGGGCTTGCAGGCCGCTCAGGTAACCCTCGGCGACCAGGCCATCGGCCACCAGTTTTTCGGCGAGCAGTTGCAAGGCAGCAGACTTATCCACAGCCACCTGGCCCATGGATATCTGCTCTACGGTGAGCTCAAGCATGCCTTTCTCCTAGTTAGTGCGGGGTGCGCACTAGGTATTGTTTTGATTAAACCGTGCAAAAATAACTGACTGAGTGGTCAATTGGCAGTAGGCGCTCAGCAGCGATCATCGTAAAAATACGCCTGCTGAAACGTTTAATCTAGATTTTATGGCAGATTACTGGGTAATTCTGCATCCTTGAAGCACCGCTCGGCGCTTGAGTTGCGACAATGGTCGCGTGCAGGAATCGGTTACGATTGGACAAAATGTCGGGGCAAGCTCTAAAAAACAAGGAAATCCCGGTTTGAAACTCAGTGATATTGCACGCTTAGCCGGTGTGTCCGTGACCACCGCCAGCTACGTCATCAATGGCAAGGCCGCACAGCAACGGATCAGCACCGCCACCGTGGAACGGGTGCGGGCGGTGGTCGAGGAGCACGGCTTTACCCCCAACCCCCAGGCCGCCGGCTTGCGCAGCCGGCACACGCGTACCTTGGGTTTTATCCTGCCGGACCTGGAAAACCCCAGTTATGCACGGATCGCCAAGCTGTTGGAACAAGGCGCACGGGCCCGTGGCTATCAGTTGCTGATCGCCAGTTCCGATGACGATGCCGACAGCGAGCGCCAGTTGCTGCAACTGTTCCGCGCGCGGCGTTGCGATGCACTGTTCGTCGCCAGTTGCCTGCCCGCCAGCGATGACAGCTATCGCGAGCTGCAAGCCAAGGGCCTGCCGGTGATTGCCATCGACCGGGTGATGGACGCCGAGCAGTTCTGCTCGGTGGTCAGCGATGACCGCCAGGCCTGCCAGCAATTGACCAGCAGCCTGCTGCAACCCCTGCCCCGGCAGATCGTCCTGATCGGTGCCCGCCCCGAGCTGAGCATCAGCCAGGAGCGCGCGGCGGGTTTCCAGCAAGCGCTTGAAGACTTCAAAGGTGATGTGCTGGTCGAGCACGGCGAAGCCTTCAGCCGCGACTGCGGTCGCCAGTTGATGGAAGAACTCCTGCAACGCCTGGGGCATTTACCCGATGCATTGGTGACGACTTCCTACGTCCTGCTGCAAGGGGTGTTTGACGCGCTGCATGACTTCCCGCTCAAATCCCGGCCGCTGCGCCTGGGCACTTTTGGTGACACCCAGTTGCTGGACTTCCTGCCGCTGCCGGTCAACGCCATGGCCCAGCAGCACGCGCTGATCGCCGAGACGGCCCTGCGCCTGGCACTCGCGGCAATTGAAGAACAGCACTACCAGCCGGGTGTGCATGCCATTGGCCGGACCTTCAAGCAGCGGATTCACGAGATATAGACATGGAGCTGGTCGACAGCCACACCCACCTCGACTTCGAGGACTTCGACGCTGATCGCGACGAGGTGCTCAGGCACAGTCGCCAGCTCGGCGTGCGGCGCATGGTGGTGCTAGGGGTGTACCAGCGCAATTGGCAACGGCTATGGGACCTGGCACAACAGGACCCGGACCTGCACGGGGCCTTCGGCCTGCACCCGGTATACCTGGATGAGCATCGCCCCGCAGACCTGATCGAGTTGGGCGACTGGCTGACCCGCCTCAAGGGCCATCGCCAACTCTGCGCCGTGGGTGAAATCGGCCTGGACTACTTCCTGGCGCACCTGGACCGCGAACGCCAGCAATCCCTGTTTGAAGCCCAGTTGCAGTTGGCCGTGGACTTCCAGTTGCCGGCGCTGCTGCATGTGCGGCGCAGCCATGCGGCCGTTATCGCCACCCTCAAGCGCATTCGCCTGCCCCGGGGCGGGATCATCCATGCCTTCGCCGGCAGCCGCGAAGAAGCCCGCGAATACATCAAGCTGGGGTTCAAGCTGGGCCTGGGCGGCGCGCCAACCTGGCCTCAGGCCCTGCGCATGCACAAGGTCATCGCCCAACTGCCGCTGGAATCAGTGGTGTTGGAAACCGACTCGCCGGACATGGCGCCCGCCATGTACCCCGGCCAACGCAATAGCCCGCAACACCTGCCGGCCATCTGCAGCGCCCTGGCCGAACTGATGGGCATCAGCCCTTCAGCGCTGGCCAAAGCGAGCACCCGCAACGCCTGCGAAGTGTTCCACTGGCCCGTCGATGACGGGGTTGACCGCCTCTAGCGTCAGGGTCATGCGGTGCCGGTGGCGGGCGTGGCGCAGGGTCAGGAAGTGAATCAGGATCGCCACCAGCGACACATTCAATTGCCCGATCTTGCTGATCAAGCCGACCCACTCGACCACCAGGGCCACCAACAAGGCCACGCAGGTCAGCACCAGCATGCTCGGGCGCAGCAGGGCCAGGTTGTCCAGGGACTTCAACTGACGCAGTTGCCTGGGGCAATTGAGCAGCAGGACTTTGTGGCAATACGGGCAATCAAAGGGCTCGTTGAGTGCAATGGCATTGAGCTGCCAGGGCTTGAGCACAAAGGTGATATCGCAATGGGCGCAATGCCCTTTCACGCCTGGAGTTGTCGCGGTCATGGCCCTGCCTCCCGGAAGCGCTGGATGGGGTGAAACAAATTCTCACCCAATCCCAGCGCAAAAAAAGCTCACGCGGGAAAACAGGACATGCACCACATAGCAAAGGGATAAAGCCTACAACCAAGTCTTACACGCGGAAGGCACCGATCAGCTTTTTCAACTCAATCACCTGCAAGGACAATTGCCGGCTGGCCTCTTCGGTCTGGTGCGCGCCCTGGGCCGCGTGCTCGCCAGCCCGATTGATCTCGACGATATTCTGGTCGATGTCGTGGGCCACCGCCGTCTGCTGCTCCACCGCCGCCGCGATTTGCTGGTTCTGATCGACGATCATGCCCACCGCACCGAGGATATTTTCCAGGGCCAACTGGACCTGTTCCGACTGCCCGACCGTGCCGCTGGCCATTTTATGGCTGCTGCCCATGGCCTTCACGGCCGCGCCGACGCCTTGGTGCAACTTGGCGATCATCTGCTCGATTTCTTCGGTGGAGTGCTGGGTGCGCCGGGCCAGGGTGCGCACCTCATCGGCCACCACGGCAAACCCACGCCCCTGCTCCCCCGCCCGCGCCGCCTCGATGGCCGCGTTCAGGGCCAGCAGGTTGGTTTGTTCGGCGATGCTCTTGATCACTTCCAGCACGCTGCTGATGGATTGACTGTCGATGGCCAGTTGGTTGATCACCAGCACTGACTGGTCGATCTCCGATGCCAGTAGCGCGATGCTGCCCTGCTGGGATTGCACCAGGCCACGCCCGTTAAGGGTTTCATCGTTGACGCTATGGGCACTGCTGACAGCCGCCGCGGCACTGCGCGCCACTTCATGTGCAGTCGCCGACATCTGGTTCATGGCCGTCGCCACCTGCTCGATCTGGCTGCGCTGGCCCGACACCGCCTGATTGCTGCGCGCCGACACCGACTCCACCTGCCCGGCCTGATGCTCGACCTCCTGGACGGTCTGCCCTACCCGCTCGATCAGGTCGTGGATTTTCGCCACGGTGCCATTGAACACTTCGCCCAATTCACCCAGCTCATCGCGACTCTGGGACTTGAAGCTGACAGTCATGTCCCCGGCAGCGACCTTATCCATCATTGCCCCCAGGTGGCGCAGGGTGGTGCGGGTCGAGGCGTAGAAGCCGCCGTACAGATAGAAAATCAACAAGAACACCGCCGCCAGCGCTGTGACCAGCAGCACCATGTGCGTACGGTTCTGGGCCAGGCGCTGCTGCAGTTGCTGGTCGAGGAAGGACAGGGTCGCGTCGTCCAGTTGATAGGTCTTGGCCATCAAGGCCGTCACTTCGTCATAGAAGGTCTGCCACGGCGCCTCCAGGGTTTCGGCCATCACCACCTGCTCTTCAAACAGCTCGCTGCCCTGCTTGAGGCTGGCCTGGCTGGCTTGGGCCAAGGCATCCAGTGAACCATGGGCGGCCTTGCTGGAGCCCAGGGCGTCCTGCACTTTCAAACCGTATTCCGCCTGGAGTTTTTCCAGTTGCTGCAGCAGTTCGTCAAAACGCGTGCTGGACGATGAGTTGAGAAAACCCTGGCCCAGGGAATATGCGCCCATGGCCCGGCCTTCGCCCAGGGTCTGGGTGACTTGCGGAGTGACGCTGGTAATCAGTTCGCTGAGTTGGCGCACGTCGCCCTGGACATCACGACTCAACCCCGACTGGCTGGCAATGATCTGGCTGAACATCTGCGCCTTGTTCAGCAACTTGCCGATCAAGGCACTTTTGCTCAGCAGTGAAGACTCGCTTTGCTGGGCCTTGAAGGCCGCAATCATCTCATCGCGCTTGCCCTCGAACACCGCGACCTGCTCGGGATCGGTCGTCATCGCCTGGAAACCTTGCAGACGTTCCAGTACGCGCTGCTCCAAAGCGCTGATTTGACTTTCGATATCCCCCGCCTTGCCCGCCTGCCCAAGGGTGGCGTTGATCTGCACCTGATTGTTCAGGGTTTCCAGGTCGCGCCGCAGGATCAGGCTGCTGCCCAACAGGTCCAGGCTCTGCAACTCAACCTGCGTGCCCTGGAACTCACGCCAGGAATCGCGGACCAGGTAATAGTTGGTCACCAGCATGGGCAGGAAAAACAACACACTGATCAGGCTGAACTTCATGCCGAAGCTCAGGCGATTCATCAGCGCGATGGCGGGATAGAGCAAGCTCTTCACAGATGAACTCCCTTTTCTTTTATTTTTATTGAAGGCGCAGGGCAGCGGCAGAAAGCCACTATTGGGCGCGCTGTCTGTAAAGCTTAAATCGGCGGGAAGTTTTGTAACTTAAGGTTAACGCGATCGGCGGGGCCTGGCGGCCGACCGATTTTTGAAGCCACTACGGGCTCTTTGTGGGAGCGGTGTGTCAGTACCAGATTTTTTGACTGCTACACCGCATCGCGGGCAAGCCCGCTCCCACACAAGCCCGCTCCCACAAGAGGTGTTTTTCAGGGCAGGACGGTCCAGATCGCAAACCCGGCGTACCACAACACGGCCGCGCGCAGCAGCAGTTCCCACAACCGATCCAGGCTGTTGATCCCTTCGGCACCGACCACCGGCGCAGGAATTTCGCCGGCCACCAGGCCAACCTTTTCCACCAACTGCGCCGCACTGATATCCCAGTTCAACAGTTCATGCAGCATTACCCGGCTGACCGCGACAAAATTGCCGACCAAGGCAAAGCTCGCCGCCAGCAACCGCACCGGCAACCAGTCGAACGCATGGCGCAATTGTCCGGCGCGCTCGACCACCAGCGGGTTCTGCCCGTGTTCACTGGCCAGGGCCAACAGGCGGTAGGCCAGGGCCACCACCGGGCCGAGGAGGAAGTACCAGAAAATCACCGCAAAAAAACTCTGATAGGCCTGCCACAGCAAATGGCCCTGGACCCGCTCCAGCAGTTGCTCGCCGCTGTCGGCGCCAATGCCCAGGTCACGTTCGGCAACGTGTTCAGCGGCTTGCAAGTCACCCCGGCGCCAGGCATCGCGAAACGGCCCCAACTGGCCCAGCAAATCGCCGCGGCCCAGGCTGTAGATCACCACCAACAGGTGCACCGGCAGCGCCAGCAAACCATAGGCCAGCGGCTCCAGGACCAGCAGTAACAGCCCCAGCAATGCCACCGGCAGCAACACCAGCAGCGCCAGGATCAGCCAGGGTTGTTTGCCCAGCCGCGCGCTCGACTCAAGCCGAGCCAGTTGGCGCAGCCAACGGCCATCACGCTGTACCCGCTGACGCAAGGCCGAGAACTTCTCGATCCACACTGCCAGCACCAACACCAGGAAACTCATTGTGCATGTCCTCCATCCTGCAAGGCGCCGCGAAAACGCGCCCAATCAAAAGCCGGTCCAGGATCGGTCTTGCGTCCTGGGGCGATGTCACTATGACCGCAAATGCGCTGGTGCGTGATGCCCGGGTAGGCGGCCAGCAATTGGCGACTCAGTTCGATCAGGGAATGGTACTGGGCGTCGGTAAAGGGTTGGTCGTCGGTCCCTTCAAGCTCGATCCCCAGGGAAAAGTCATTGCAGGTCTCGCGCCCCTCGAAACAGGAGACGCCAGCATGCCAGGCACGGTCCCGGCAGGAGACAAATTGCGTCACCGTACCATCACGCTCAATCAGAAAATGCGCGGATACCCGTAGGTCAGCGATGCCTGCAAAGTAGGGATGTTCCGTGACATCCAGACGATTCTGGAAAAACGCCTGCACTTTGCCCGTGGCGAACTGGGCCGGCGGCAAACTGATGTTGTGCACCACCAACAGGGAAATCTCGCCGCCTGGGCGTTCATTGAAGTTGGGCGACGGGCAATGGGCAATGCCCTGGCACCAACCGCTGGTGGGGTCCAACTGCATACAGGTTCCTTGCGCACGACTTGGGAGCGCTCAGTATGCCGTGATACGCAGGGTGGTTGCGATCACTTGGCGCGATTGAGTTGGCGCAAGCTGCCAATCACCGACGCCAGCGCGCGGTCGAACAGCAGTGCATCATCCAGGGTGCGGACCCCGCCACGCTTGAACTCCAGGGCCAGCTCCGTGCAGGTTTTTTCCAGGACCTTGAGGCCAGTGCGATTGACAAATATATAGCTGTTGGCCGGGGCAATGATCGCCGTCAGCTTGCAGCGCAGGGTGTTTTCCTCATCTTCACGGAACTCGACCCAACTGCCGATGCGCAATTGCCGGACCTTGAGCAGATCGGGATCGTCCTCTGCCAGCCTGACCGCCTCCACCGGCGGCGCAGCGCCTGAGTTTTCGCGCACTTCGATCAGCGTCACATTGGGAAGCGCCGCCCCCTGGAACGCCTGGGTATGCAGGGCCTGCAACTGAATAAAAAACTCATGGGTCACAAAGGAATCAAACGCCGCCTCGCTCAGCCCCTCACGCAGGGCCTTGAGCAACGCGGGCAATTGTTCCAGCAGGCGGCGGCCGGCTTCGGTGTCTTCACTCAAGCCGACACTCCAGATCAATTCGTCCATGACCCGCAGCCGCGCCTGCCACTGCGGCGAGGGTTGCTCGTGCTTGAGGCATTCGAGCAACAACACCTGGCTCCAGGCCTGTTGCAGGAACTGCACCACAAAGTGCGGCAAGACCTTGCCCCGCAACCGTTGACTCACCGCATCGGCGACCCGCTGCCGCGCCTGTTCGGTGCGGGCGCGCCCTTCTTCGGCGTCGCGGGTACGCTGTTCGAGCAACTCACTGCGGCGGCGCTCGTCCTGGGTAAACGCGGTGAACTCCTGCAGAAGGACGGAGAAAATCGCCGGGTCATCGACAAAGTCGTTCAACAGGCGCTGCACCACCTGCTCGATGCGCACATAAAGACTGTCACGCTGATAGTCATCACGCTTGCCCCAGCCCAAGGCGGCCGTGCCGATTTCATTGAGCAGGCGCCGCGCCGGGTGGCTGCCACGGCTGAAAAAACTCTTGTCCAGCACGGCCACTTTCAACATGGGAATCTGCAGGCGCGCAATCAACGCCTTGAGGGAGTCGGGCAAGGTACGGTCGTCGAGAATGAACTCGAACAACATGGCGATCAGGTTGATCACGTCCTCGTCGGCATCCTCCACCACCCGCGACTTGCCACTCTTGACGCTGACCCGGGTCAGCAGTTCTTCCAACTGGCGGCGCAGGTCAAAATCGTCCTCGACCGCAGGGTCTGGCACATATTGCTGTAAGTGGGAGAGCAGACGCAGCAGGTCGCGGGTGGAAATAGGCTGGGCCTGGGCGCTGGCCTCCAAGGTCGGGGCGACGCTGCCGCGCACTGTCAGCAACAGTTCCTGCAGGGCCGCGAACACTTGTTGCTCACCCTCATCGGCCTGGGCGTCGGCAGTCGGAGCTACCTCCGCCGGCGGGCGGACCCGGCTGGCACGTTCGCCGGGACGTCGTGAGGGTACGGCCTTGAGCTCGGGCAGCACACCCGTGGCCACCAGTAACTGATTGGCCTCGCCGTACAGCAGGTCGGCATCGCTGAGCACGTATTTTTCAAACAGTTTCAAAATGATCAGCTTGACCCGGATCTCCACCCCCAGGCTGCGCCCGGCCCGCAGGAAGTACTCGCAGAGCATCGCCGGGCCCAGGGGGTTTTCCCGATCGTCGAGGTGCTTGCCCAGCAGCGCACCGAGGCGGGCGGTCAGTTGCCCCAGGGCCAGGCCGTCACGGTGCATGACCTTGTCGAGCATGGCCTCCAGGGCCACGGCTTTTTCCAGGTCATCGGCGCACGCGCCGGGCGCTGCTTCGTAGGAGACCGTCGGCAACAGCAACTCGCCTTGCCCGGCCTGCCCCAGGTTGGCAAATGCGTCGAAGAGCTGTTCCATGAACATGCGCTCGAAGTTCTTGCGCTTGAGGCGCAGGTCGCGCATGGCTTCAAAAAAAATATTGTGGTCGGCGCTGCTGCGGGCTTTGTCGGCCATCTCGAACAGAGTGTCGTCGGCGTTATCGAACAACTCCTGCAGCCCCCGGTCGAGTTGCTGCGTGGCCTTGTCACGCACCTGCAGCACAATCACAGGCAGGCGGGCGAGCGGCGACGGCATCGCTTGTGCGGCGATCCTGTTGATCGGCACCACCTTTGCGTCATTGTGCATGCTGGCCTCCTGGAGCGACGGGGTTCGGTTTTGTGAACGATCGCCACAACCACCGATGGAATACCGGTGGCTACCACGATTATTTGTAGATCACCGAGACGTCAAAGCTATGACGCCAATTGCAAGGCGCGAGATTATCTTGCAAATAGACCCTGTAGCGCCAGCAAACTCTGTACGGGCTTTGTAATCAGCCAGGTTATGCCGGCATACCTTGGGTTCGGCGCTGCCATGCCCCTATAATCGAGGCACTTTGTATGTGGAGCCCGCTATGCCGAATCTACGCCTCGCCGACCTCACCGCCGAAATCGAAGCCAACGTGCGCCGCGCACTGCTGGAAGATATCGGCAGCGGCGATATCACCGCGCAACTGATCCCGGCCGAACGCCTGGCCAAGGCCACGATCATCACCCGTGATGCTGCGGTTATCAGTGGCACCGCCTGGGTCGATGCCGTGTTCCGCCAGTTGGACCCACGGGTTGCCGTGCATTGGCAGGTACGCGACGGTGAACGCGTCAGCCCCAACCAGGCGCTGTTCCACCTCGAAGGGCCTGCCCGCTCATTGCTGACCGGCGAACGCAGTGCACTGAATTTCCTGCAACTGTTGTCAGGCGTGGCCACCCGCGCGCAGTACCTGGCAGACTTTGTCGCCACCACCCAGGTCAAGCTGCTGGACACCCGCAAGACCCTGCCGGGGCTGCGCCTGGCGCAAAAGTACGCGGTGACCTGCGGCGGTTGCCACAATCACCGCATCGGTCTGTATGACGCGTTCCTGATCAAGGAAAACCATATCGCCGCCTGCGGGGGGATTGCACAGGCCATTACTGCCGCCCACAAGATCGCCCCGGGCAAGCCGGTGGAAGTCGAAGTGGAAAGCCTGGAAGAGTTACGCGAGGCCCTGGCGGCAGGTGCCGACATCATCATGCTGGATGAGTTGAGCCTGGACGACATGCGCGAAGCCGTGCGCCTGAACGGCGGCAAGGCCAAGCTGGAAGCCAGTGGCGGGATCAACGAAAGCACTTTGCTGCCCATTGCCGAGACCGGCGTGGACTACATCTCTATCGGCGCGATGACCAAGGATGTGAAGGCGGTGGATCTGTCGATGCGGCTCAGTATCTGAGTCGCTGCAAACTTCAAGCTGCAAGGGCGCGTGGCGACACTTGCAGCTTGAAACCTGCCGTGGCTTCTAAACCACCAGATTGTTCATCTCGCAATACTCTTCCCACTCGACACCCAGCACCTCGGCCGCCTCTTTGTGCAGGGCCAGGCGCGCAGCTTCGAATTCTTCCGCTGTGCAGGTGTACTTGAGGGTCAGTTCCCAAGGCTGGAAGCCCTGGCTCTCGGCCTCGTCCTCGAATGCCCACTGGATCTGGTCGCGCTGATCATCAGCGCTCAGGTCCTTGATCTCTTCCTTAAGCTGCGCCGACTCCTCGAGGTATTTCTTGAGGGCTTCTGCGTGCCGCACTTCCTGGGTCATTTCTGTCGTGGTCATGTCGTTCTCTTAGATCGAAGGAATGGGGATGCATCTGGGTCATCAAGGTTGCGCAGATACAAAAGAACGGGCACGAATACCGGTTCGTCTGGCCTTCAGAACCATTCTGGGATCATCTGAAAACTGTGGTGCCTTTTTGCCCGAGACAGGAATCGAACCTGCGACCTTCGCGTTACGAGTGCGCTGCTCTACCAACTGAGCTACACGGGCTGTGGGCTAAAGCTAGCACTGCAATGGGCGCCCGGCAACTTACCGAATGTGCGGCGCAATGACTCCCTGGACCCAGAAGCGCGGCTGCAAATGGCTTTTGGCAATGTCGATATAGTGCTGGCTGCGCTCGGTGGCGCCTGGCAGGTCGCGGTACACGACAAATACCAGCAACGCCACCGACAGCACAGCCGACACCTGCCAGGCCCCGCGCAACAGCGGCATCGGCTCGACAACCGGCGTGCGCCACGGATGCAATGCCATCAACCAACCCACCACTAGCGCCAACCACAGTTGCGAATAGGGCATCACGATAATCCCGTCGACCATCGCCTGCACCGTCGCGCCCAGCAGCGCGGCGAATAGACACAGGCGCAGCAGGTCTTGCGGTGCACCTGACGGCCCTTGCCGATGAATGACCCTCAGTGTGGCCCAGCCGCCGCGCAGCGCCAGCAACGCGACGCACAGGGCCGAGGGCACGCCCCACTCACTGGCCCACTGCAGGATTGCCTGGTGCGGATGGGCGGCAATCGGGTTGGGGATATCGGCAAAGTGCATCGGCCCGAAACCGAGCCACGGCCGTTCGCGGATCATGTCCCAGGCTTGCCACCAGATCACTTCACGACCCGAAAGGCTGGTGGTAAGGCGGTCCTTGGAAAGACTGGCAATTTCCAGCCCCAGGTAAGGCGCCAATACCGTGAACAACAACCCGTATAAAACCAGCCCGCCACACAGCGCAGCCAACTGCCAGGTCAACCAGCGACGCCCCGCCGCCCCCAGAAAAGCCAGGACCAGTGCCGCAACGCCGAAGCCCAGCCAGGTGCCACGGGTGCCGCCACTGATTGCAATCAACCACCATGCACACAACAGGGCGAACACCAGCCCACGCGCCAACCGCGAGGTGCCCGTGAGCAGCAGCGGCAACGCCAGCAAGGGCAAGGTAAACGTCTGGAACTGGCCGTAGAAACGCTTGTTGGAGAACCCGGAAAGCAGCAGGTCGGTGTCCAGTGTCGGTTCGCCACTGGTAAACGCCAGGACGCCCGCGTACCCATATTGCAGGCTCTTGATCAGGCACAGCAGCAACACAAACAGGATCAGCACCTGATCCAGGGTTTGATCGCCATTGCGTCGCAAGCGGGCAAAAGCTGCGGCAATCACCCCGCAGGTGATCATCAGCGCCCACTCGGTCAACGCCCAGAGAGGCTGGTGGGCCAACAACGAAGAGATCAGGCCCAGGCCGAACACCAGCCCCAGGCCGATAGCGGTGGGTCTGTCGACCAGGCGCCCGGCGGGAGTCGCCAGGCCATAGAGCAACGCACACACAGCCACGCCGACCTGCAGCACACGCTGCCAGTCATGACCACTGAAGGACAGGGTGATGCCCAGCAGCAAAAGGCTCAGCGCCATCACCAAAAACACGCTTCCTCGCTGTTGCACGGATAACGTCATGGGCACCCCTTACTTCCCTGTGAAGTGCCTGGGAGCCCGTCACGCCAGGCCCCCATCACTGATTTAGGTGGCCCGGGCTCAGTTGCCAGCCGTGCAACCCTTTGCAACGTACTGCTCGTCAGCGTTGGTGGTGCACTTCCAACCGTCACTGGCACTGCGCGCCAGGGTAATGAGCTTGCCCTGGACAGGCGCAGGCGCATCGAGGATCTCACAGGCAATCGAACCCGTCCCCGCAGCCACATCGCCCGCCACGCTGATCACGCAATTGGCGGTCGGGCTGGTGCCGCCGATCAGCGTCAGCGTGGGTGCCGTGCCCTGGTTGAAGGTGTCTTCGAAGCCCGCCTTCAACGCCGAGACTTCCGCCAACCCCGCAGTGAACTTGGCCTTGGCCTGGTGCTTGGTATACATGGGCAGGCCAATCGTGGCCAAGATGCCGATGATCGCCACGACGATCAACAACTCGATCAAAGTAAAGCCGTTCTGACGCATCACATTCACTCTCCAGAATAAAACCCATCGCAAGGCACCTCCTGCGCCCTGCCCTCAACAACCGCGCCAGTGTACTCATCCGCGCCGGGCCAGGCCCTCACAAGACGCACAATCTGACATTTTTCCCTTGCCCAATCGCCTGACGGACACACAGCCCTGACTAAGCTGTAAATCGTCACCTGTCGATGAGCCGTAGCACCCCATGAATGATGTCACCGTAAACCCGGCCCCCACCGCCACCTACGCCTGGGAAGGCACCCTGCGCAATGGCCGCAAGGTGTCCGGCGAAACCCGAGGGCATAGCCCGGCCGTGATCAAGGCCCAATTGCGCCGACAAGGGATCAATCCGGTTCGGGTCCAGATGCGCTCCAGCCTCCTGTCTGGCCTGCGCAACCCCATCACCCCAGCCGATGTTGCGCTGTTCACCCGCCAACTGGCGACCCTGCTGAAGGCGGGAATCCCCCTGCTGCAAGCCTTCGACATGATCGGCGAAGGCTTTGAAAACCGGGCCATGCGCACAATGGTCCAGGGATTGAAGCAGGAGATTGCCGCCGGCAACAGCCTGACCGGCGCGCTATTGAAACAACCGCAGTGCTTCAACGCCCTGTATTGCAGCCTGATCGCGGCCGGCGAACAGGCCGGCACCCTGGAAACCCTGCTGGAGCGGGTCGCCACCCACCTGGAAAAAAGCCAACGCCTCAAGGCCCGGATCAAGAAAGCCATGACCTATCCACTGGTGGTCCTGCTCGTGGCCACCCTGGTCAGCAGTATCTTGCTGATCCACGTCGTGCCCCAGTTCGAAAGCCTGTTCGCCGGCATCGACACGCCGCTGCCGCGCTTTACCCTGCTGGTTATTGTGCTGTCCGAATTCATGCAAAGCGCGTGGTGGATGCTGTTGCTGGCCGTGGCGGCGACTACTTGGGGCATACGTCGCAGCTATCGTCGACACAGTGGTTTTCGCCTGTGGCTGGACGCCGGTTTGTTGAAAGTGCCATTGGCAGGCACACTGCTGAAAAAAACCGCTGTCGCCCGCTACGCTCGCACCCTCGCCACCACCTTTGCCGCCGGCGTACCGCTGGCACAGGCGTTGGATTCAGTGGCGGGAGCCGCCGGCAACGAACACTTCAAACAAGCAGTCACGCGTATGCGCCAGGACGTAGCAATAGGAATGCAATTGAATCGAACCATGACCGCCAGCGGCCTGTTCCCTGGCATGGCGATCCAGATGACAGCCATCGGCGAAGAATCGGGCGCACTGGACAGCATGCTGGAGAAGGTCGCCGACCATTATGAAACGGACGTCGACAACCTGGTGGACAACCTGACCAGCCTGATGGAACCGCTGATCATGGTGGTGCTCGGCAGCATTGTCGGGGCGCTGGTGATCGCCATGTACCTGCCGATCTTCCAGCTCGGCACGGCGTTTTGAACATGACCCTGGACCTCCTCCTGACCCTCCATCCCTGGCTGTTCGTCTGGGCTTCACTGGTGCTGGGGCTGATCGTCGGCAGCTTCCTCAACGTGCTGGTCTGGCGCCTGCCAAAAATGCTCGAGCGCGACTGGCGCGCCCAGGCCCATGAAATACTCGGCCTGCCCCCGGAACCCGGCGGCCCGACCTATAACCTGTTGCACCCCAACTCCTGCTGCCCGCACTGCTCACAGCCGATTCGCCCGTGGCAAAACATCCCGGTGCTCAGCTACTTGCTGCTGCGGGGGCGCTGCGCGCAGTGCCACGGTTCCATCAGCCCACGCTACCCGCTGACCGAACTGGCGTGCGGGCTGCTTTCGGCATTTATTGCCTGGCATTACGGCTTCGGCTGGCCAGCCGCTGGCGTGCTGTTCTTGAGCTGGGGCTTGCTAGCCATGAGCCTGATCGACGCCGATCACCAACTGCTGCCGGATGTGCTGGTGCTGCCACTGCTGTGGCTGGGGTTGATCCTCAATTATTTCGAGTTGTACACGACCCTGCCCGATGCCCTGCTGGGCGCGGTTGCCGGTTACCTGAGCCTGTGGTCGGTGTTCTGGCTGTTCAAGTTGTGCACCGGCAAGGACGGCATGGGCTATGGCGACTTCAAGCTGCTGGCCCTGCTCGGTGCCTGGGGCGGTTGGCAGATCCTGCCGCTGACGCTGTTGCTGGCATCGCTGGTGGGGGCGATCGCAGGGGTGATTGTCTTGCGCATACGCAACGCGCAGACGTCAGTGCCCTTGCCTTTTGGTCCCTATCTGGCGATTGCCGGCTGGATTGCATTGCTCTGGGGTGGTCAAATAACCGACTTCTATTTGCAGTCTGTCGGTTTCAGATGACCACTTCTGTCGCAACACCCTGGATTCTTGGCCTGACGGGCGGCATCGGCAGCGGTAAAAGCGCTGCGGCCCAGCACTTTATCGACCTTGGCGTGGACCTTATCGACGCCGACCATGCCTCGCGCTGGGTGGTGGAACCCGGCCGCCCGGCGCTGGCGAAGATTGCCGAGCACTTCGGCGGCGAGATCCTGCTGCCCGATGGCCAACTGGATCGCGCGGCCTTGCGCAAGCGCATTTTCGAGGCGCCGCAAGAACGCCTGTGGCTTGAGGCCCTGCTGCATCCGTTGATTGCCGACGAGATCCGTAGCCATCTGGCCCGCGCCCGCTCACCCTATGCGATCCTGGTGTCGCCGTTGTTGATCGAGTCGGGCCAGCACACCATGACCCAGCGCATCCTGGTGATCGATGTGCCGCAAGCAACGCAGATTCAGCGTACCCTGCTGCGCGACGGCATCAGCGAAGAACAGGTGCAGGCGATTCTCAAGGCCCAGGCCTCACGGGAAGACCGTTTGCGCCAAGCCGACGATGTACTGGTCAATGATCAGGACCTGGCCTGGCTAAAGGCCGAGGTCGAGCGACTGCACCACTTTTACCTTACTTTGCGTGGAGGCCGAACATGAGCCAACCCTTGACCGTCGAATGCCCAACCTGCGGCGCCCCCGTGGAATGGAAAGCGACCAACCTCAACCGGCCATTCTGCTCGGATCGCTGCAAACTGATCGACCTGGGCGCCTGGGCTGCGGAAGAACACAAGATTCCGGTCAGCCCGGACGCCGAAGACGAATTGTTCTCCGAAGACCTGCCACCGCGCGCCCACTAAGGCCGCATAAAACCGTAATCCTGCTGGTCGTCGAGGTTTTCCGCGAGAAATTGCAACTCGTCGGCCAGGTCTTCGGCACTGCGCACGCCTTTGCTCTGCTGCACCACCGCGCTGAGCAAGGCGCGCAGGCTCAGACCCGGGTCAAAACCGATTTCCTGCGCTGCGTCCTGGCTTCTGCGCAACTCCTGCCGTGCCCACTCGTACACACTCATGATCGTGCTCCTGGAAGTTTCGCAGAGCATGCGACCACTTTTGCATGGCACCCTTGATTTGGATCAAGGGCGCGAATTGTCGTCTTTCCAGGGCGCCGAGAGGTAGCGCGTGCGGTTGAACGTCTCAAGCCACTCCGGGCAAAACACCACCAGCGCACTGATCACGGTGCCGTTGATAAAGGCTTCGGGAAAGATGATCAGCCACAGGTAACCGATAAAATCCTCGATCCACTCCGGCATGGCGAAGCGGCCGTCCAGCCACAGCAGGCCCAGGCCCGCCAATAGGCACAACAACGCCGACAGAGCAGCGGCAAAAAAACCCGAACAAAAGATATACACAAAAGGATTGCGCGGCTGCGCCCGTTCCACCAGCAGCGCGCACGTCTCTGTCACCAACACCGGTAGCAGGACCAGCAGCGCGCCATTGACCCCGACCGCCGCCAAGTCCTGGCGCCCGAGCAGCACCAGGCCCAACTGTGCCGCCAGCCCACCGACAATCGCCAAGGGCCAGTCGAGCAGCAGGGTCACGGCGGTCATGCCGATAAAGTGGTAGGACACCCCGGTATCGAAGTCCCGACGCACCAGCCACAGCATGAACAGCGCCAACACCGTGCCAAACAACAGGTGCTGGCGGCGCCGGTCGGCAAACAGTTCGACCCAGGACGAGCGCAGGATCGCCCAGACAATTACCGGCGCATACAGCAGCCAGCCCAGCCACAGGGTTTGCGGCGCCAGCACGGCGGCACTGATCACGGCTGCACCTGCTCCAGGGCCTGGCGCAGCTCGGCGGCAGTCGCGTATTCATGGCGCGCAACCAGCTTGCCGTCTTCGAGTTGCAACCACAGCACTTTATCCACAGGCGCCGGATAACGCGGAGCGATCCGCGCATCACGGTCAAGCATCACCCGGTAGTTGTAGGCTTGCATCGCCGGGACGGCAAAGAGCTTGGCGATCAGCCTCGGCATACGCTGGATATCGGCGACAAACACCACATGGCGCGCCTCCAGATACCCCTTGGGCTGGCCCTGCAAGGCCGCATCCACCAACTTGGCGGCATCCATGCTGCGCGCCACCAGCAAGACCTGCGCCTGGTTATCCAGGGTATAGGCCTGGTCGAATTGATCGAGCAGGGTCCACGGCGCCAGCCGCTCCCCGAGTTCAACCGCCTGAGCCCACAGGGGCAAAAGGCTGAGCAACACCGTAAGCAAAAACTTCACCGCGAACTCCTTGTGCAAAACCGTCGACAGAACCGCCAGTCTACACCGAGCCTTTTCACACGGGACTTCCTGCAGTCATCATTTGAACGCTAAGCTGCAAGCATGGATGACTCAGATTATTTGCGCCTGCTCACCATAGCGGCCGAACAAGCCAACGCGTTCCTGTCCAATGCCCGCAAATGGGAGCGTGAGCGTTGGGTCTGCCAGCGCCTGCTGCAAGGCCTGAATGTGCCGTACCGCGCCGAAGAGTTTCATGCCGCCGGTCAGGAGCCGCCGGACGTACTGTTTCGCGATGCCAGCTTCGAAGTGTTTTTTGTCCTCGATGAAGGCCGGCGCCTGAATGACGAGTGGCGCGACGAACTGGTGCGTCGGCGCAGCGCTTTTTCCCTGAGCCAACTGGTGCGGCGCGAGGCCAAGCCCAGGCGCATTCCCGCTCATGAATTCCTGCTGCGCCTGGCCCCGACCCTGCGCAAGAAAGCCCATAACTACAAAGAACGCGGCATGGACCTGGGAGAGCTGGATATCATCGCCTTCGCCAGCCTCAAGCGCGAAGTGCTGGACCTCAACAGCCATTTCCCGCCGCCCACCGAATACCTGCGCCAGGGCTGGCGCTCGCTGTCGTTGGTCGGCCCGACCTTTGCGCGGGTGCTGTTCGCCCATCCCGACGCACCGGATTTCTTGCGCAACAACCTGGGGCGCAGCATAGTGTTCGATGTGGGTATCAGCCTGTAACGTGATGCCCTTTTGCAACGTCTCCCTGACGAGGCCTTTATGACCAGCCGCCTGAACCCTGACGACCAACAACATGTCGAAGAGTACCTGCAACTGTCCCAGCACCAGGTTGAGCGCAAGCCTTTCCGGCCGTGGCTGCTCCTTGGGGTGGTACTGGTTGTGGTGATTGGCCTGGGCGTCCTGAGCCGCCTTTTGAGTTACCTGACGCTATGAGCTGCCTGGCGCTCGCTCGGGTAACTGCACCGATTTCTTTTAGCCTTGCGAGATACCCCCATGACCCATCGTATTATTATCGTCGGCGGCGGCGCCGGCGGCCTGGAGTTGGCTACCCGCCTGGGTAAGACTCTGGGCAAGCGCGGTACCGCCAGTGTCACGCTGGTGGATACCAACCTGACCCATATCTGGAAGCCCCTGCTGCACGAGGTGGCCGCCGGCTCGCTGAACTCCTCTGAAGACGAACTCAATTATGTTGCCCAGGCAAAATGGAACCACTTCGAGTTCCAGCTGGGGCGCATGAGCGGGCTCGATCGTGAACAGAAGAAAATCCAGCTGGCCGCGACCCTCGATGAAGAAGGCCGGGAACTGGTGCCTGCGCGCGTGCTGGGTTACGACACCCTGGTGATTGCCGTCGGCAGCACCACCAATGACTTCGGTACCGAAGGCGCGGCGCAGCACTGCCTGTTCCTCGATACCCGCAAGCAGGCCGAACGTTTCCACCAGCAATTGCTCAACCACTACCTGCGCGCCCATGCCGGGCAAACCGATGTGGTGGAACAGATCAGCGTGGCAATCGTTGGCGCTGGCGCCACCGGCGTCGAACTGGCCGCCGAGCTGCACAATGCGGCCCACGAACTGGCGGCCTATGGCCTGGACCGGATCAAGCCGGAAAACATGTACATCACCCTGATCGAAGCCGGGCCCCGGGTATTGCCGGCCCTGCCAGAGCGAATCAGCGGGCCTGTGCATAAAACCCTGGAAAAGCTCGGGGTGACGGTGATGACTAACTCGGCTGTGAGTGAAGTCACCGCCGACAGCCTGATTACCAGCAGTGGCCAGGTGATCCCTGCCAGCCTCAAGGTCTGGGCGGCGGGGATTCGCGCGCCAGGTTTCCTCAAGGACATCGACGGCCTGGAGACCAATCGCATCAACCAGCTGCAGGTGCTGCCAACCCTGCAGACTACCCGTGACGAGAATATCTTCGCCTTCGGTGACTGCGCGGCCTGCCCGCAACCGGGCACCGACCGCAACGTTCCGCCACGGGCGCAAGCAGCGCACCAACAGGCGTCGCTGCTGGCTAAATCGCTGAAGTTGCGCATCGACGGCAAGGCGCTGCCCAGCTACAAGTACACCGATTACGGCTCCCTGATCTCGCTGTCGCGTTTTTCGGCTGTGGGTAACTTGATGGGCAACCTGACCGGCAGTGTGATGCTCGAAGGCTGGCTGGCGCGGATGTTCTATGTGTCGCTGTACCGCATGCACCAGATGGCGTTGTACGGGTTCTTCCGCACGATGATGTTGATGCTGGGCAGCAAAATCGGACGGGGCACCGAGCCGCGGCTCAAACTTCACTGACAATACGGTTCCGGACGGGGCGCAAGCGAGGCGATTTTATAAGCATGCGCGCCCTGCCCTCCCCTGTGGGAGCTGTCTCGCCCTGCGAGGCTGCGATAGCGGTGTGCCAGGCGACATGGCAGTGACGCCGCCATCGCAGCCTCGCAGGGCGAGACAGCTCCCACCTTTGATCACCATGCACCTTCAGGTTTTGCGCAGGCAAAAAAAATCCCCGTATCTTTCGATACGAGGATTTTTAATATGGTCGGGGTAAGGGGATTCGAACTCCTGACATCCTGCTCCCAAAGCAGGCGCGCTACCGGACTGCGCTATACCCCGGTAAAAAAAAGGCGACCTTTTCAAGTCGCCTTCTTCGATCAGGGCTTTTGGCCTCTGATCTTAAGATTCGATTCCAGCGTTAACTGGTCTCAAAAATGGTGGGTCGTGTGGGATTCGAACCTACGACCAATTGGTTAAAAGCCAACTGCTCTACCAACTGAGCTAACGACCCAAATATGGTCGGGGTAAGGGGATTCGAACTCCTGACATCCTGCTCCCAAAGCAGGCGCGCTACCGGACTGCGCTATACCCCGGTTTGAAATTGGCTCCGTGACCAGGACTCGAACCTGGGACCCAATGATTAACAGTCATTTGCTCTACCGACTGAGCTATCACGGAACTACATATTTCAAAGTACTACGGTGCTGCTTGCTACCTTCTCTTCGACTTGTTCGTATCGCTACGTTCGTGTCTCTGAGGCGCGCTATTCTACAATCTTAAAAACCCCTGTCAACCCTTTAAATTGCTTTTAAGACAATGATTTGCGCTTCTTTCTGATTTCTCCTTGGGGAGAAGAAACCCGTGGGCTGACGTTGCTGCGGGGCGCACTTTACAAGCCTTTGCCTTACAGTTCAACGCCCTATCGAAAAAAAAGGCCCCGCAATGCGGGGCCTCTGCTCATAACCACCCAATTCGGGCTTAGTGGAAGACGATTTCGTCGTTTTCCACGGTGGCCTTGACGCTGGTCCCCGGGATAAAGCTGCCCGACAGGATCAGTTGGGCCAGCGGGTTCTCGATCCAGCGCTGGATCGCACGCTTCAACGGCCGCGCGCCATACACCGGGTCGTAGCCGACGGCGATCAACTTGTCCAAGGCCTCGCTGCTCAGTTCCAGCATCAGCTCGCGCTCCGCCAGACGGCTGCGCAGGCGGCCCAGTTGGATCTCGGTGATACCGGCGATCTGATCCCGCGCCAAAGGCTCGAAGATCACGACCTCATCGACCCGATTGATAAATTCCGGGCGGAAGTGACTGGTCAGCGCATCCATTACCGCAGCACGCTGGCCTTCACGATCACCGACCATCTCCTGGATCTGTACCGAGCCCAGGTTGGAGGTCATCACGATCACCGTATTACGGAAGTCCACGGTACGTCCGTGACTGTCCGTCAGCCGGCCATCTTCCAACACCTGCAGCAACACGTTGAACACATCCGGGTGGGCCTTCTCGACCTCATCCAGGAGGATTACCGAGTAAGGCTTGCGCCGTACCGCTTCGGTCAGGTAGCCGCCTTCCTCGTAGCCCACATAGCCTGGTGGCGCCCCGATCAAACGAGCCACGGAATGTTTCTCCATGAACTCGGACATATCAATGCGCACCATCGCCTCTTCTGTATCAAAGAGGAACTCGGCCAGGGCTTTGCACAGCTCGGTCTTACCCACACCGGTCGGGCCGAGGAACATGAACGAGCCGCTCGGACGGTTCGGGTCGGACAAGCCGGCGCGGGAACGCCGCACCGCGTTGGACACTGCCACCACGGCCTCTTCCTGGCCAATCACGCGTTGGTGCAACAGGCTTTCCATACGCAACAGTTTGTCACGCTCGCCTTCCAGCATTTTCGACACAGGAATGCCGGTCCACTTGGACACAACCTCGGCAATTTCTTCCTCGGTCACCTTGCTGCGCAGCAACTGGTTTTCGCTGTGGCCATGCTGGTCGACCATTTGCAGGCTGCGTTCCAGGTCCGGGATCACCCCGTACTGCAACTCGGCCATGCGGTTCAGGTCGCCTTTACGGCGGGCAGCTTCCAGTTCCTGGCGCGACTGCTCGATCTTCTGCTGGATCTGTGCGGAACCCTGTACTTCGGCTTTTTCCGAGGTCCAGATTTCTTCCAGGTCCGAATACTCACGCTCCAGACGGCCGATTTCCTCCTGGAGTTTTTCCAGGCGTTTCTTCGCCGCGTCATCGTCTTCTTTTTTCAGCGCCTGGGATTCGACTTTCAGTTGAATCAGGCGACGCTCCAGGCGATCCAGTACTTCAGGCTTGGAGTCGATCTCCATGCGAATCCGGCTGGCCGCTTCGTCGATCAAGTCGATGGCCTTGTCCGGCAACTGACGATCAGTGATATAGCGATGGCTCAATTTGGCCGCCGCAATGATCGCGCCATCAGTGATTGCCACGCGGTGGTGGACCTCATAACGCTCTTTCAGGCCACGCAGGATCGCGATGGTGTCTTCTTCGCTCGGTTCTTCCACCAGGACTTTCTGGAAACGACGTTCAAGGGCCGCGTCCTTTTCAATGTACTGGCGGTACTCGTTGAGCGTGGTAGCCCCCACGCAATGCAACTCACCCCGAGCCAGTGCAGGCTTTAGCATGTTGCCTGCGTCCATCGAGCCTTCACCTTTACCGGCGCCGACCATGGTGTGCAGTTCGTCGATAAACAGAATGATCTGCCCTTCCTGCTTCGACAGCTCGTTAAGCAGGGATTTCAGACGCTCCTCAAACTCACCACGGAACTTGGCACCGGCAATCAAGGCCCCCATGTCCAGGGACAGCAAACGCTTGCCCTTGAGGCCGTCCGGCACTTCACCATTAATGATGCGCTGGGCCAGGCCCTCGGCGATGGCGGTTTTACCCACCCCAGGCTCACCGATCAGCACCGGGTTGTTCTTGGTGCGGCGCTGCAGGACCTGGATGGTGCGACGAATCTCGTCGTCACGCCCGATTACCGGGTCCAGCTTGCCGTCTTCGGCGCGCTTGGTCAGGTCGACGGTGTATTTGTCCAGGGCCTGGCGCGACTCCTCATGATTGGGGTCATTCACCGCGTCGCCGCCGCGCAGGTTGTTGATGGCATTTTCCAGGGCCTTTTTGCTCACGCCCTGGCCCAGCAACAACTTGCCGAGCTTGCTGTTTTCATCCATGGCGGCGAGCAGCACCAGTTCGCTGGAGATGAACTGGTCGCCTTTCTGCTGGGCTAGGCGATCGGCCTGGTTAAGCAGGCGCGCCAGATCCTGGGACATATTCACGTCACCCGTCGGATTCTGGATTTTCGGCAGTTGGTCGAGCTCTTTGCTCAACTCCTTGCGCAGGCTGTTGACATCGAAGCCCACCTGCATCAACAGGGGCTTGATAGAACCACCCTGCTGTTCGAGGAGTGCCTGCATCAAGTGCGCGGGCTCGATGGCCGGATGGTCGAGGCCAACGGCCAGGGATTGGGAATCCGATAACGCCAATTGTAATTTGCTGGTTAAACGATCAATACGCATTAGTCACCTTCCTTTTGAGCAGGCCGGAGCTATGTGCGAGCGAGCTTGCTCGCGAGAAACGCATCCTGAATGAAGAAACCTGCCAGATACCCCTATAGATGGGGGGGATTCTGGAACATTCAAGCCGGCAATGCTTGATATGGATCAGGAGAGTCTAGCGTTCGAGCCAGATCAGGGAGGCAAATCGACCGGTACGCGGGCTGCGCCGGTAAGAAAAGAAGCGCGGGTCAGTCACGGTGCACAAACCGCCACCGTAGACAGCGGTGATACCACGCGCAGCCAGGCGCAGGCGCGCCAGCTGGTAGATATCAGCCAGGAACTTGCCAGGGTTGTGGCTGGGAACGAAAGCCTGCGCGGTTTGCGGGTGTTGCTGCATAAAGGCTTCACGCACTTCCGGGCCGACTTCAAAGGCCTTTGGGCCAATCGCCGGGCCCAACCACACCAGTACGTCGGCAGGCGCAGCATCCAGGCTGTCGGCGGCCGCTTCCAGCACACCCGCCGCCAGGCCACGCCAACCGGCATGGGCGGCAGCAACACGAGTTCCGGACTTATTGCAAAACAAGGCCGGCAGGCAATCGGCGGTCATCGCCGTGCAGGCGATGCCGGGCGTACCGGTCCAACTGCCGTCGGCCTCGGCAATCCGTTCCGGATCGGCCTCGACCACGACCACACCATGCACCTGGCGCAACCAGGCGGGCTGGATAGCAAATGCGGCGGTGAGACGACGGCGATTTTCAAGCACAGCTTCAGGGCTGTCCTCGACATGATCGCCTAAGTTGAGGCTGTCGAACGGCGCCAGACTGACGCCGCCCGCACGGGTGGTGACGCAGGCTTTGACCCCGGCCGGCGCAGGCCAGTCAGGAATCAGCCAGTCATTCATCCGACAAAGGCCTCGCGGTCCTGCTTGAGCAACGACAGCAACCAGACAAAATCGTCGGGCAGAGGCGATTCCCAGCTCATCCGCTCACCGCTCGTCGGATGATCCAGCTCCAGGAAGCGTGCATGCAGCGCCTGGCGCGGGAACGACTTCAGCGACTCGACCATGGTCACACTGGCGGCCGGCGGAATACGGAAGCGACCACCGTAGGCCGGATCGCCGACCAACGGGAAGTTGATATGCGCCATATGTACCCGGATCTGGTGGGTACGGCCGGTTTCCAGCTTGACCCGCACATGGGTGTGGGAACGGAAACGCTCCAGCACGCGGTAGTGGCTGACGGCCTGCTTGCCGCCCTCCATCACCGCCATGCGCTGGCGCTGCTGGCCGTGACGACCGATAGGCGCGTTGATCTTGCCACCGGCCACGACCACACCAATCACGATGCACTCATAGATGCGGCTGACACTGCGGCTCTGCAATTGTGTGACCAACTGCGTCTGCGCCTGAATGGTCTTGGCCACGACCATCAGACCAGTGGTGTCCTTGTCCAGGCGGTGGACGATGCCGCAGCGCGGGACATTGATGATGTCCGGCACATGGTGCAACAAGGCATTGAGCAAGGTGCCATCAGCGTGCCCGGCCGCCGGGTGAACCACCAGGCCTGCGGGTTTGTTGATCACCAGGATGTCGTCGTCTTCATAGACGATATCCAGCTCGATGTCCTGGGCGATCCATTCTCCCTGGGCTTCCTGCTCGGCAGTCAGCTCAAGAACCGAACCGCCATGCACTATGTCTCGCGGGCGGATAACCGCTCCATCCACAGTCAGGCGGCCGTCTTTGATCCAGGCGGAAAGGCGCGAGCGCGAGTGCTCAGCGAATAGTTGTGCGGCGACTTGATCGAGGCGTTGGCCGCCCAATTCGGACGGCACCTCTGCGCGAAGTTCAATTTTATCGGACATGCTCAGACTAGGCGTGGCACAGCCTTTGGTTTCGGCTGCGCGCTTGTGGTTAAATACGGCGTCTTTTGCCCCGAGGCTTTCATCGGGGCGCTCATCATAACAGGACGGCCCCGCCCAAGACAGCGGCCGTCATAGGGACGCAAGCCGCCATGCAAGTGAAACACCTGCTGCTGATCGCCATCCTCGCCATGACTGCTGCTTGCTCGTCAACAAAGGACGTCGTCGACGAAAACCTCAGTGAAGTCGAGCTGTACCAGCAGGCTCAGGCCGACCTGGACAACAATAGCTACACAAGCGCCACGGCCAAACTCAAGGCCCTGGAGTCGCGTTATCCGTTTGGCCGCTATGCCGACCAGGCCCAGCTCGAACTGATCTATGCGAACTACAAGAACGCCGAGCCGGAAGCTGCCAAGTCCGCTGCCGAGCGTTTTATCCGCCTGCACCCGCAGCATCCGAACGTGGACTACGCCTACTACCTCAAGGGCCTGACCTCGTTTGACCAGGACGTTGGCCTGCTGGCGCGCTTCCTGCCGCTGGACATGACCAAGCGTGACCCAGGTGCCGCGCGCGACTCCTATAACGAGTTCGCCCAGCTGACCAGCCGCTTCCCCAACAGCCGCTACGCGCCGGACGCCAAGCAGCGCATGATCTACCTGCGCAACCTGCTGGCTTCCTACGAAATCCACGTAGCCCACTACTACTTGACGCGCCAGGCCTATGTCGCCGCCGCCAACCGTGGTCGCTATGTGGTGGAGAACTTCCAGGAAACCCCTTCCGTGGGTGACGGCCTGGCAGTGATGACCGAGGCTTACCAGCGCCTGCACCTCGATACCCTGGCCGCTACCAGCCTGGAGACCCTGAAACTCAACTACCCGGACCACCCTAGCCTGCAAGACGGCCAGTTTGTGCCGCAGGTTGCCGAAGCGGACAACCGCTCGTGGTTGAGCAAGTACACCCTGGGCATGATCGAGTCCCGTCCACCGCTGCCGCCGGGCGAAACCCGCGCCAACCAGGACATCCTCAAGCAGTACCAGGATGCCAAGGACGCCATTCCGTCGGAGCTCAAGCCCCATGACGAGAACGGCGACGTGATCGAGGAAGAAGCACCAGAAGCCCTGGGCAATAACCAGGATCGCTCGTGGTTCAGCTACATGACGTTCGGTGTCTTTGACTGAAACCCGTCTTGGCAGCGCAAGAAGGAGCCCCTCGGGGCTCCTTTTTTCATGGCGCGACTTTATTACCCTGTGCGCCGCTAACATCCTTGGCTAAACTGCCGGATTCCCTGTTGAGAAGCTGCCTGCCATGGTTCGTTTACTGTTCTGGATTGCCCTGATTGCTGCTGCGGTATGGTTCTGGCGCAAGTTCAAGCGCCCCGCTTCGACGCAGCAACAGCCCGGCGAACAAGGCGCCGCGCCGATGGTTCGCTGTGCACACTGTGGCGTGCATCTGCCGCAGGACCGGGCACTCAGCCAGCGCCAGGAGTGGTATTGCACCCAGGCGCATCTGGAGCAGGGTCCGAAGTCTATCGAGCGCTGAGTCCTCTGGAACGGTAGGCGCCCCGGTTTATATCCGACCAGTGGGCGCGTAAGGGGCCGGGTCGATCACCGGCTCATGCCCCAGCAGCAAGTCAGCAAACAACTGGCAAGACGCAGGCGCCAATACCAGGCCATTGCGGTAATGCCCGCAGTTGAGCCACAGCCCTTCTAACCCTGGCACCTTGCCGATATAGGGAATGCCCTCCGGCGAACCAGGCCGCAAACCGGCCCAATGCCCCACCACCTCGGCATCCGCCAGGGCCGGAATCAGTTCCACAGCCGAGGCTCTGAGGCTGTCCAGAGCCGATTCGGTCGGTGTCTTGTCGAAACCTTCATGCTCCAGCGTGCTGCCAATCAGGATATGTCCGTCCCGGCGGGGAATCGCATAGCGCCCCTTCGCCAGGACCATGCAGGACAGAAAGTCCGAAGCACACTTGTACAAAATCATCTGGCCCTTGACCGGCTCCACCGGCAGCGTCAGCCCCAGGCTGGCGAGCAGCTCACCACTCCAGGCACCGGCAGCGAGCACTACCTGGTCGCCTCGCACCTCGCCCTGCGCAGTATTGACCCCGACAATGCTGCCGCCCTCCTGGATAAAGCCCTGTACCGCGCACTGCTCATGCAGGGTCACACCCGGCAATGCCAGCAACGCCGCCTTCAGGGACTTGATCAAGCGTGGATTGCGTACATTGGCCACGTTTGCCATATAGATAGCCTCGGCGAACCCCGCGCCCAATACCGGCACCGCGTCACGGGCGGACGACACATCCACCTTGCTCAAGGGCCGGCCTTCCCGCGCAGCCCAGGCCAGGGCGTCGGCCTCGTCATCGAGGTCCAGCCAATACAGGCCCGTGGTATGAACCTCGGGATCCACGCCGGTGGCCGCAAACAGGCGCTGGGCCAATTGCGGGTAAAAATCCTGGGACCAATGGGCCAGCGCCGTGACGGCCGGGCTGTAGCGCCAGGGATATAACGGCGAAACAATCCCGCCACCGGCCCAGGAAGACTCCTGCCCAACCGACGAACGGTCAAGCACCACCACCGTCAGCCCCTGGGTTGCCAGGTTGAACGCCGTCAACAGCCCGATAACACCACCACCCACAACCACGACTTGCTGTTGCTTGGTCATTGTTCGATCCAGCTCATAAAAAGAAAGGAGTGCTCCAGGCACACCGTCGCCCACCAGCGTCATCGCCCCCAGCACTCCTGACGCGTGGTGCCGGGTGCGGCGCCGGGATTGGCCCGCGCGCCAGTGCTGGTCAAACTGAACTCACCACAAGGATCACCCCGCATCGCATCAGCAAAAGGCGTCGCGGTCAGGGTGAAATCCTGGGGGTTCAGCATCACCGTGATTCTATAGCGATCATTGCCGGTGCTGACGCCGCTGGCATCAATAAAAGTGCCATTTCTCACGTAATAGCGCTCCAGATGCTGGGCTTGCTCCGTGAGCAGCCCGACGATTTCTGTGCGGTAAGCCTTTTTCACGTGGGCGGCGTACCCCGGATAAATCACCGCCGCCAAGGTGGCAATGATCGCCAGCGCGATCAATAACTCGATCAAAGTGAACCCCTTGCAATTGCCGCTCATCGTCATGATTACCTACTGGAGTTGTCGCCATAGAATTCGCCGGAATCGCTCACTGGCATCAGCATCCGCGGCTACCCGCGCATAGACGCTTTCCAGAACGGTGCGCGATTGGCCACTGATCCCCACTGCCGTAACCCGATACAACGTCGCTGGGGTGTCGGGCGGCAAATGTGCCAACCCGCTAGCGGGGCCGAGGTTCTGAATACCGTACACACCCGCTTTCATGCCGACCCAGGTGATAGCCGAGACTGGGTCGACGCCTGGCTGGCTGATGGCATACGCCTCGTTCGGCGGGGCACAGGTCACCAGCGACTGGCAGGCCGGCAAACCGAACCCGCGCGCCTGTACAGCCGACTCACCGCGCCTGAGCCCGCTTTCGGCCGCCTGGAACGATTGGTTGCGATGCCTGAGGCTGCCGGCGAGCTGTTCCTGCGACGTCGCGCCCTGCATCGAAGCCAGGCCGATAACCGTCAACAACAGCAGCAATATCAGGCTGATCAACAGCACCATGCCGCGCTGCCCAGGGGCCGGTACCCGGCACTCGCTATTCAAGACGATTACGCACGGCAGCGACGACGCTGTAGACCTGGTCCCGCACGCGACCAAGCGGATCGCGCAGCGTCAACATCACCCGCACACTGCGGATCAGCGACTCGTCGCCGGGATGGCTGTCATAGCGGCTCACGACACTGGACCCTGGCCGGCTGGCCACCCCGAAACTCAACTCAAACGCCCCCACGTTATCCACCAGCACCGCCCTGGCCGGCGCTGTCGGTGTGCTGAGCTTCAACTGCCCTGACTCAAAGGTGTAGGTCAGTTTGCGAACCGGGAAAGCAATCTGCCCAGGACCAGGCTTGGGCGGTACCCCCGAGTAGGCCTGGGCGCTGTCGACACAATTACTGAGCACGGTCCAGTCGGGCCGACTGCCCTGACCGCCGACATCGCCAGTGACCAGGGTCAGGTTGGTTGAGGCACCGCTGACCGCCACACTGATCGGCGTGGAAAAGTCAGCCGGCGCCTGAACAATCGCGGGAAGGGACAGGCAACCGAACATCCCCGCCAGGCGAATCTCCTGAATCATCTTGCCCAGGACAAATCGCCCATCATCCTGCAACAACGCCGAGGCATGCTGGCTGGCTGCGGTGCTTCGGGCGGCCAGCGTTACCTGGACGGCCGCCAGGACCACCACCAACCCCAGGGTCGCCGCCAGCAATGCCTCGACCAGGCCAAAACCCGTACTGGAGCGCCTCATCGCGCAGGCCTCGGATCGACCGCGACGCGACTGGTCAGGGTGAATGTTTCCCGGGCGCCGCCGGCATGGGCTGCGCGTGAGTCGTCCCAACTGATGCTGATGGTGACTTCGCGCTGGCTGATCGCAATCGAACCTTTGGCGGTATCGCCGGCCAAGTGGCGGATATTGGCCTCGAAGTCGTGCAAGTCCAGGTCCCGGACACTCGCGGCCAAGGTGTTGGCGAGCGAGATATCCTCGCCTCCCCAGGAATAGTCGGCGGCGGCATTGGCGCGAATCCGGTCAAGCATGTCGTAGGCAACGAAGCTCGCCTGGCTGATCATCCTGGAACTGTCGGTGTACTTGAGCGCATTCAGCTGGATCAGCCCGGCCCCCAACAGGCCAACGCCGAGAATCAACAGCGAAACCAGCACTTCGATCAGGCTCATACCGATCTGTTGTGTGTCGGTCGGGGGTGTACAAGACGTTACCAGGCAAGCTCGCATAGCCATCGTCATCCTTGTCGAGGGTCATCCAGACGGCCGAGATAGCCGTGCGTTGCCCAAGACTAGCGCCGCTGTTGTCGTCGCGCTGCCCCTCGGAATAAAGGGAAATACTTTGGACAGGAAGGCCATCACTGCCCCCCCACGCAGTGCCGCTATAACTAGTTCAGGCACACGGTCCACGGAGGGACTAGGTATGAAACAACGCGGTTTCACATTGATCGAATTGCTGCTCGGCTTGATCGTCAGCGGCATCCTGGCGCAATTGGCGGTACCCGGCTTCAAGAGCCTGCTGGACTCACAAACGCGACTGAGCGCCGCGCAGACACTGGCGTCAGGCTTGCGCTACGCCCGCACCCAGGCCATTGCGCGCAATCGAACGGTGATCATCCACGCGCTGGATGATGACTGGAGTCGGGGCTGGAGGGTGGTGGTGGACATGAATGGCCGCGGTCATCTGGACGACGACAACCCCGTACTGCTGGAACGCCAGGACAATGGGCGGATCCCCATTGTGGGCAATACCCCGGTGCGCACGCAGATTCGCTTCAGCGGTTTGGGCGAACCCCTGCTGTCTGCGGGTGGGTTTCGCGCCGGCACCGTGCATGTGTGCTCAACGGACCAGCCGCTGAGCCTGCATCAAGTGGTGCTGGCGCCCACCGGCCGCATCAGCCTGCGCAGCGACAAGGCCGAGCAGGCCTTGTGCCGGGGCTACGATGATCTGGGGCTCAGAGCAGCGAACGAACCCGCAGCTCCTTGGGCATGGAGAAAGTGATGTTCTCTTCGCGCCCTGACAACTCGTCGGCACCTGTCGCGCCCCACGCCTGCAACTGCTGGATCACGCCACGTACCAGGACTTCCGGCGCCGAGGCGCCCGCAGTGATGCCAATGCGCTCGACACCGTCGAACCAACTGCGCTGCAGGTCTTCGGCACCGTCAATCAGGTACGCCGGGGTAGCCATGCGTTCGGCCAGTTCACGCAGCCGATTGGAGTTGGAGCTGTTAGGGCTACCGACGACCAGCACCACGTCACACTCGTCGGCCAGTTGCTTGACGGCGTCCTGGCGGTTTTGCGTGGCATAGCAGATGTCGTCCTTGCGCGGCCCACCGATGGCAGGGAAACGGGTACGCAGGGCGTCGATGACCCGGCTGGTGTCATCCATCGACAAGGTGGTCTGGGTCACGAATGCCAACTTCTCAGGGTTATGCACTTGCAACTCGGCGACGTCTTTTTCGTCTTCCACCAGGTAGATCGCGCCGCCATTGCGGGCGTCGTACTGACCCATGGTGCCTTCGACTTCGGGGTGACCGGCGTGGCCGATCAGAATGCACTCACGGCCGTCGCGGCTATAGCGCGCCACTTCGATATGCACCTTGGTCACCAGCGGACAGGTCGCATCGAAGACTTTCAGGCCACGGCCTGCGGCTTCGGTGCGCACTGCCTGGGAAACGCCATGGGCGCTGAAGATAACGATGACGTCGTCCGGCACTTGATCCAGTTCTTCGACAAAAATGGCGCCACGGGCGCGCAGGTCTTCTACCACGAACTTGTTATGGACCACTTCATGGCGCACGTAGATCGGCGGGCCGAAGACTTCCAGGGCGCGATTGACGATTTCGATCGCCCGGTCCACCCCGGCGCAGAAGCCACGGGGGTTGGCGAGTTTGATTTGCATGCTGGGCCTCGTGTCTTTGTGGGAGCTGGTCTGCCTGCGATAGCAACGCCTCGGTGCAACTGGTACGCCGAGGGGTTGCTATCGCCGGCAAGCCAGCGCCTACAGGAACCGGTTTCGTCAGTTAGAGCGCTTTAACGTCGATGATTTCAACATCAAAGGTCAAGGTCTTGCCGGCCAACGGGTGATTGAAGTCGATGGTCACCTGAGTGTCATCGAAGGTTTTGACCACACCGGGCAGTTCGGTATTCGCCGCATCGTTGAAGATCACCAGCAAGCCTTCCGACAGCTCCATGTCCTGGAACTGCGAACGCGGGATGATTTGTACGTTCTGCGGGTTGGGCTGGCCAAAGGCGTTTTCCGGCGGGATCTGCAGGTTGCGCTTGTCACCGGCCTTGAAGCCGAACAGTGCCGTCTCAAAACCCGGCAGCAGGTTGCCATCGCCGACCTTGAAGGTCGCCGGGGCTTTATCGAACGTGCTGTCGACCGTGTCGCCATTCTCCAGGCGCAGTGCGAAATGCAAGGTGACTTCCGTGTTCTGGCCAATGCGTTGTTCGGCCAATACTTGTTCAGTCATTTACGGCTTCTCCGGGCTTGTTGCCCTTGAACATATCCAGCGCCAGCATGATTGCGCCAACGCAGATGGCGCTGTCGGCAAAGTTGAACGCCGGGAAGTAATGGCGGTTCTGCCAATGCACCAGAATGAAGTCGATCACATGGCCCAAGGCGATGCGGTCGTACAGATTGCCCAGCGCACCGCCCAGCACCAGTGCCAAGGCGATAGCCAGCCAGGTGTCATTGCGGCCAAGGCGCTTGAGCCAGACCACCAGCACCGCACTGACCACCACAGCGATCAGGGCGAACAGCCAACGCTGCCAGCCACCACCGTCAGCGAGGAAGCTGAAAGCGGCACCGGTGTTATAGGCCAGGGTCCAGCTGAAGTAGTCAGGAATCACCACGATCTGCTGGAACATTTCCAGGGTGCCCTCGAAGTGAGCCTTGCTGACCTGGTCGATGACCAGGACCAGCAAGCTCAGTACGAGCCAACCCAGACGTCCGAAACGGCTGGATTTAGGCATAGTGGCGAACCTCACCGGCACCGCTGATGTTGTCGACGCAACGACCGCAGATTTCCGGATGCTCCGGGTTCACGCCAACGTCTTCACGGCAGTGCCAGCAACGGGCGCACTTGGCGAAGGCGGACTTGACGACCTTGAGCTTGAGGCCCGGGACTTCGGTCGCGACCGCATCAGCCGGGGCCTGGGCGAAGGGTGCCAGGCTAGCCGTGGAGGTAATCAGCACGAAGCGCAGTTCGTTGCTCAATTTGCCCAGGTCGGCGGTCAGGCCTTCCTCGGCAAACAGGGTGACTTCAGCCTGCAGGTTGCCACCGACGGCCTTGGCCGCACGCTGGACTTCCAGTTCCTTGTTCACCGCAACCTTGACGGCCATCACACCTTCCCAATACTCGCGGCCCAGTTCGAAGTCGGCCGGCAATTCGGTCAGGCCTTCGTACCAGGTGTTGAGCATTACGGACTCGTTACGCTCGCCCGGCAGGTATTCCCACAGCTCGTCGGCAGTGAAGGCCAGGATCGGCGCGATCCAGCGCACCAGCGCTTCGGAGATGTGGTACAGCGCGGTCTGCGCCGAGCGGCGGGCCTTGCTGTTGGCGCCGGTGGTGTACTGGCGGTCCTTGATGATGTCGAGGTAGAAACCACCCAGCTCCTGCACGCAGAAGTTGTGGATCTTCGAGTAGACGTTCCAGAAGCGGTATTCGCCGTAGTGCTCCTGCAACTCACGTTGCAGCAACAGGGTACGGTCCACAGCCCAACGGTCCAGGGCGAGCATTTCCTCGGCCGGCAGGATGTCGGTGGCCGGGTTGAAGCCGGTCAGGTTCGACAACATGAAGCGTGCGGTATTGCGGATACGGCGGTAGGCATCGGCGCTGCGTTGCAGGATCTGCTCCGAAACGGCCATTTCACCGGAATAGTCGGTGGAAGCCACCCACAGACGCATGATGTCGGCGCCCAGGGTGTCGTTGACCTTCTGCGGCGCAATCACGTTGCCCAGGGACTTGGACATCTTGCGACCGTTCTCGTCGACGGTGAACCCGTGGGTCAGCAGCTCGCGGTACGGGGCGTGATCGTCGATGGCGCAACCGGTCAGCAGGGACGAGTGGAACCAGCCACGGTGTTGGTCCGAGCCTTCCAGATACAGGTCGGCGCGCGGGCCGGTCTCGTGACCC
This sequence comes from Pseudomonas sp. FP818, assembly GCF_030687335.1. Lineage (NCBI taxonomy): Bacteria > Pseudomonadati > Pseudomonadota > Gammaproteobacteria > Pseudomonadales > Pseudomonadaceae > Pseudomonas > Pseudomonas sp. FP818. Next base: position 5,024,623 of record NZ_CP117427.1, read on the forward strand.
ATCAGGTGCGAGCCGCGCAGCACGTGCCAGTGGGTGGTACCCGAGTCGAACCACACGTCGAGGGTGTCGCTGATCTTGTCGTACAGCGGCGCTTCGTCACCAAGCAGCTCGGCAGCGTCCAGCTTGAACCAGGCTTCGATACCTTCCTGCTCCACACGCTGGGCCACCACTTCCATCAGTTCGACGGTGCGTGGGTGCAGTTCGCCGCTTTCCTTGTTCAGGAAGAACGGGATCGGCACGCCCCAGTTACGCTGGCGGGAGATGCACCAGTCGGGACGGTTGGCAATCATCGAGTGCAGGCGTGCCTGGCCCCAGGCCGGTACGAACTTGGTGTCTTCGATGGCTTTGATCGCACGCTTGCGCAGGGTTTCGCCGGCGACAGGCTCTTTGTCCATGCCGATGAACCACTGCGCGGTGGCGCGGTAGATCAGCGGGGTCTTGTGGCGCCAGCAGTGCATGTAACTGTGCTTGATGGTTTCGGTGTGCAGCAGCGCACCGACTTCCGACAGTTTGTCGATGATCGGCTGGTTGGCCTTGAAGATGAACTGGCCACCGAAGAACTCCAGCGACGGCACGTATACGCCATTGCTCTGCACCGGGTTGAGGATGTCATCGTTGACCATGCCATAGGCTTTGCAGGTCACGAAGTCGTCCACACCGTAGGCCGGCGCGGAGTGAACCACCCCAGTACCCGAGCCCAGTTCGACGTAGTCAGCCAGGTACACCGGCGACAGACGGTCGTAGAACGGGTGACGGAAGTTGATCAGCTCCAGCGCGGAGCCCGTGGTCGTGGCGATCACCGAGCCTTGCAACTCGTAGCGAGTCAGGCAGGCCTCGACCATTTCCTCGGCCAGCACCAGCAGGCGGTCACCGACGTCCACCAGGGCGTAGGTGAATTCCGGGTGCACGTTCAGCGCCTGGTTGGCCGGGATGGTCCACGGGGTGGTGGTCCAGATCACGATGGCGGCGGGCTTGGCCAGGCTTGCCAGGCCAAAGGCCTCGGCCAGCTTGGCGTCGTCGGCGATCGGGAACGCGACGTCGATGGTCGAGGACTTCTTGTCTTCGTACTCGACTTCCGCTTCGGCCAGGGCCGAGCCGCAGTCAAAGCACCAGTTCACGGGCTTGAGGCCCTTGAACACGAAGCCGCCCTTGACGATCTCGGCCAAGGCACGGATTTCCCCGGCCTCGTTCTTGAAGTTCATGGTCTTGTACGGGTTGTCCCAGTCACCCAGCACACCCAGGCGGATGAATTCGGACTTCTGCCCTTCGATCTGCTCGGTGGCGTAGGCGCGGCACAGCTCGCGGGTCTTGTCGGCGCCCAGGTTCTTGCCGTGGGTCACTTCGACTTTGTGTTCAATCGGCAGGCCATGGCAGTCCCAACCCGGGACATAAGGCGCGTCGAAGCCCGAAAGGGTTTTCGAGCGGATGATCATGTCCTTGAGAATCTTGTTCAGCGCATGACCGATGTGAATCGTGCCGTTGGCATAAGGAGGGCCGTCGTGCAGGACGAATTTCGGACGATCCTTGCCAATCTCGCGCAACTTTCCGTACAGGCCAATACTGTCCCAGCGCTGCAGGATCTGCGGTTCGCGCTGTGGCAGGCCGGCCTTCATTGGGAAGGCGGTGTCCGGAAGGTTTAGCGTGGCTTTATAGTCGGTCATTTAAGGCTCTTCATTAGCGATGGGCGCTAGGTGCGGCTAGTGCACGGGCGGCGGCGACATCCGCATTGATCGCCGTTTTCAGCGCCTCCAGGGAGGCGAATCGCTGCTCTTCACGCAGCTTTTGGTGGAAAACCACCGTCAAACGCCGGTCATACAAATCCCCGGCAAAATCCAAAAGGTGAACTTCCAGGTGGGCCTTGCCATCACCTGCAACCGTTGGCCTGACGCCTATATTGGCGACTCCGGGCCAGGGTTTACCGTCAATATCGACACTCACCAGGTACACCCCGGTCAGTGGCACGCGACGGCGCTTGAGTTGCACGTTGGCGGTTGGCGTGCCCAGTTGGCGCGCCAGCTTCTGGCCGTGCAGGACCCGCCCGGCAATCCGGAACGGGCGACCGAGCAAACGCTCGGCCAAGGCGAAGTCGGCAGCGGCCAAGGCATTTCGCACCTGGGTGCTACTCACGCGCAGGCCGTCCAGTTCGACGGTTTGCGCGGCTTCGACAGTAAACCCCTGGGTCACGCCGGCCTGCTGCAGGAAATCGAAATCCCCTACCCGGTCGCAACCGAAGCGGAAGTCGTCGCCGACCTCCAGATGCTGCACGCCCAAGCCATCGACGAGGATACGGTCGACGAACTCGGTGGCGCTGAGACTGCGCAAACGCTGGTTGAAGGCCAGGCACAGAACCCGGTCCACGCCCTCTTCGGCCAGCAGTTGCAGCTTGTCCCGCAAGCGGGCCAAACGGGCTGGAGCCGTCTCGGGAGTGAAGAACTCACGGGGCTGCGGCTCGAAAATCACCACGCAGCTGGGCACGCCCAACTCGACTGCGCGCTCGCGCAGCCGCGCCAGGATCGCCTGGTGGCCACGGTGAACACCGTCAAAGTTGCCAATAGTGGCGACGCAGCCCCGATGCTCGGGGCGCAGGTTGTGGAGACCTCGAACCAGCTGCATAACGCGCTTCTTGCTCATAAAGTGGTCGATTATAACCACACCCGGCCCCGGACGACAGGCAACAGCACAGGCCAAATGATTCGAATCGAAAAAACAGCCGGCTTATTGTTGATTGCGATCAATTCAGCGCCTTGCGATTGAAATCCCGCAGGCGGAAGCCCAGCAGCAGCAACATGCCAAAGTAGGCGATCACCCCGGCCACCACCAGCAGGCCAAGGCGCAGGAATCGCTCAAGCATCTGCCCCTCGCCCCACGCAGGCATCCAGTGCATCAACCCCAGCAATACCGCTGACATCACCGCCACCGCTACCAGCAATTTGAGGGCGAACATGCCCCAGCCTGGCTGCGGCTGGTACATTTTTTGTTTGCGCAATTGATAGAACAACAGGCCGGCATTGATGCACGCCCCGGCACTGATCGCCAGGGCCAGGCCCGCGTGAGCCAGCGGCCCGATGAAGATCAGGTTGAACAGCTGGGTGACCACCAGGGTGAAAATCGCAATTTTCACCGGGGTCCGGATGTTTTGCTGGGCGTAAAAGCCCGGCGCGAGGACCTTGATCACGATAATCCCCAGCAACCCCACCGAATAGGCGACCAATGCACGCTGGGTCATCAAGGCGTCGAACGCGCTGAACTGGCCGTACTGGAACAGCGAAACGGTCAGCGGCTCGGCCAGGATCCCCAGGGCCAGGGAGCATGGCAGCACCAGCACAAAGCACAGGCGCAGGCCCCAATCGAGAATACGCGAGTATTCGTGGCGGTCCTTGCTGGCATAGGTGCGAGCCAGGGTCGGCAGCAAAATGGTACCCAGCGCCACGCCCAGCACACCGGAGGGCAACTCCATCAGGCGATCGGCGTAATACATCCACGACACGGAACCGGAGACCAGCAACGAAGCGAATGCGGTGTTGATAATCAGGGAAATCTGGCTGACCGATACCCCGAGAATCGCCGGCAGCATGTTTTTCATCACCCGCCACACACCCGTATCCTTGAGGTTCAGGCGCGGCAGCACAAGCATGCCAATCTTTTTCAGGTGCGGCAGTTGATACAACAGTTGCGCCAGGCCACCGGCCAGCACCGCCCAGCCGAGCGCCATCACCGGCGGATCGAAGTACGGCGTGAGGAACAGGGCAAAGATGATCATGCTGACGTTAAGCAGGGTCGGCACAAACGCCGGCACCGAGAACCGGTTCCAGGTATTGAGGATCGCGCCCGCCAGGGAAGACAGGGAAATCAGCAATATATAAGGAAAGGTCACCCGCAACAGATCACTGGTCAGGGCGAATTTTTCCGGAGTGTTGGCAAACCCGGGCGCCGTGGCCCAGATAATCCAGGGCGCAGCGAGCATCCCGGCGACGGTCACCAGCATCAGCACCAGGGTCAGCAGGCCCGAGACATAGGCGATAAAGGTGCGGGTGGCCTCCTCGCCCTGCTGGGTCTTGTATTCCGCCAGGATCGGCACGAACGCCTGGGAAAACGCGCCCTCGGCGAAGATCCGCCGCAGCAGGTTGGGCAGTTTGAACGCGATAAAGAAGGCATCCGTGGCCATGCTCGCGCCAAAAATACGTGCGATGAGGGTGTCACGCACAAACCCCAGAACCCGGGAAATCATGGTGATCGAGCTGACGGCGGCCAACGACTTGAGCAGATTCATTGAAAGAGTTTTTGCCTATAGATAAAGAGCAGGCGAACAAAGCGCCTACTTATGCGATACTGCGCGCCTGCAACAGCACAGAGCCAAAGCTCGCGAGTTTACAGGTCAAGCGCCGGAAATAAATCACCCGCCTCTTCAGATCGACCACTCAGCAGTTCGCATCAGCCGCCCTTGACAAGACTTCAACTCATCGGCATGATTCGCGGCCTATTTTGTTTGCTATTTCCTAAAAAGTCTTTCGAGGAGCTCGACGGTGGCCAACACACCTTCCGCCAAAAAACGTGCAAAACAGGCTGAGAAGCGTCGCAGCCACAACGCCAGCCTGCGTTCCATGGTTCGTACCTACATCAAGAATGTAGTTAAGGCCATTGACGCAAAAGACGCTGAAAAAGCTCAAGCTGCTTACGTTCTGGCCGTGCCAGTTATCGACCGTATGGCCGATAAAGGCATCATCCACAAGAACAAAGCTGCTCGCCATAAAGGTCGTCTGAATGGCCACATCAAGGCTCTGAACCTTGCTGCTGCAGCCTAAGCGATAAGCTTGTTAAAAAACCGACCCCAGGGTCGGTTTTTTACTGCCTACGATTTATGCCCTCCCCCAAAACAAATGTGGGAGCTGGCTTGCCCGCGACGGATACATAACACTCAACATTGATGTCGACTGTTAAACCGCTATCGCAGGCAAGCCAGCCCCCACATAAAGCAGAGCGGAGCTGCCAGGCTTATTGCGCGCCAGGCCACGGCAGGATTGGAATCGCCGTCACCGCATTCTGCGGGCTGCCTTCGATCAGACGGTCGCTGTAGACCAGGTACACCAGGGTATTGCGCTTCTTGTCGAGGAAACGCACCACCTGCATGGTCTTGAACACCAGCGAGGTGCGCTCCTTGAACACCTCATCACCATCCTTGAGCTCGCCCTTGAAGCGAATCGGCCCCACCTGACGACAGGCAATGGATGCCTCGGCACGATCCTCGGCCAAGCCCAGACCACCCTTCACCCCACCCGTCTTGGCGCGAGACAGGTAGCAAGTCACGCCCTCTACCTTGGGATCATCAAAAGCCTCGACCACGATCCGATCATTGGGGCCGACAAACTTGAACACGGTCGACACCTGGCCAATCTCTTCGGCCGAAGCCAGCAGCGGCATCGCCATCAGCAGCCCCAAGCAACCCCTTCATTACGCGCATCGCAATTTTCCCTTTAGACCAGAATCAGGTTATCGCGGTGAACCAGTTCCGGCTCAGCCATGTAACCCAACAGACCGACAATCGACTCAGACGACTGCCCAATGATTTTCTGCGCCTCAAGGGCACTGTAGTTGGCCAGCCCACGGGCAATCTCACGACCGTCCGGCGCGACACACACCACCATTTCACCGCGCCGGAAGCTACCCTGGACCAGCTTGACGCCTACCGGCAACAAGCTCTTGTTGCCCTGGGACAGCGCCGACACCGCACCCGCATCCAGCACCAGGGTGCCACGGGTCTGCAGATGGCCAGCCAGCCACTGCTTACGCGCCGCCAGCATGCCACGCTCGGGCGACACAGCAATGTGCCGATGCGCTCGCCTGCCTTGAGGCGATCCAGCACGCGCTCCAGGCGCCCGCCGACGATGATGGTATGGGCACCCGAACGGGCCGCCAGGCGCGCCGCGCGTAGCTTGGTCTGCATGCCACCACGCCCCAATGCACCACCGACACTGCCCGCCACCGCATCGAGCGCCGGATCATCGGCCCGCGCTTCGTAAATCAGCTGAGCGTCAGGATTGTTGCGCGGATCGGCGTCAAACATGCCATCGCGATCCGTGAGGATCACCAGCAGGTCAGCCTCCACCAGGTTGGCCACCAGGGCCGCCAGGGTGTCGTTATCGCCAAAGCGGATTTCGTCGGTCACCACGGTGTCGTTCTCGTTGATCACCGGGATCACCTTGAGCTCGACCAGGGCACGCAAGGTGCTACGGGCATTGAGGTAGCGCTTGCGGTCGGACAGATCGTCATGGGTCAGCAGAATCTGCGCGGTATGGCGGCCGTGCTCGGCAAAACTGGATTCCCAGGCCTGCACCAACCCCATCTGACCAATCGCAGCAGCGGCCTGCAACTCATGCATCGCGCTGGGTCGCGCGGTCCAGCCAAGGCGGCTCATCCCGGCAGCAACCGCCCCGGACGACACCAGCACCAACTCGACACCTGCCTCATGCAAGGCCACCATCTGTTCAACCCAGACGCTCATGGCTGCGCGATCCAGCCCCTTGCCATCCGCCGTCAGCAGCGCACTCCCGATCTTTACGACCCAGCGTTGCGCACCCGTCACTTTGCTCCGCATCATCTTCAACCTTAGATTGAGGGCCACGCGACCCAGCGCCGCCCATAACGTTATTCGTGACTACCGATTTCCAGATACTAAAACGCCGCTCGATTGAGCGGCGCTTAAGTTTATCGCAACAGATCAGTCACGCACGTAAATGATTTCTGGACCATCTTCATCATCCACATCTTCCTCGTCCCAATCATCGTCACCGATGTCATGGACCGACTTGACGCCACTGCGACGCAGGGCACGCTGATCATCCAGCGCCTGCAACTGGGCACGCGCCTCGTCTTCGATACGCTGATCGAGGTCAGCCAATTCAGCCTTGTAGGCTGGGTCGGCAGCCAGGCGATCAGCACGATCTTCCAGGTAGCGCATGATGTCGCGAGTCAAACGCTCAGTGCCTTCTTTGGCAATGGCGGAGATCACGTAGACCGGACCTTCCCACTGCAGGCGGTCAACGATTTCCTTGACCCGCTCTTCGTGCTCTTCCTCGAGGATCTGGTCGCACTTGTTCAGCACCAGCCAACGATCACGCTCAGCCAGGGACGGACTGAACTTGGTCAATTCGTTGACGATCACTTCAGCCGCGTCCGGCGCACTGGTTTCATCCAGCGGCGCCATGTCGACGAGGTGCAGCAACAGACGGGTACGGGACAAGTGCTTGAGGAAGCGAATCCCCAGACCCGCGCCATCGGAAGCACCTTCGATCAGGCCCGGAATATCCGCGATCACGAAGCTCTTCCAGCGATCGACGCTGACCACACCCAGGTTTGGCACCAGAGTGGTGAACGGGTAATCCGCAACTTTCGGCTTAGCGGCCGACACCGAGCGAATGAAGGTACTTTTGCCCGCGTTTGGCAGACCCAGCAGGCCCACATCCGCCAGCACTTTCATTTCCAGCTTCAGGTCACGCTGCTCGCCCGGCTTGCCCGGCGTGGTCTGGCGCGGCGCACGGTTGGTACTGGACTTGAATCGGGTGTTACCCAGACCGTGCCAACCACCCTGCACAACCATCAGTTTCTGGCCGGCCTTGGTCAGGTCGCCAATCACTTCCTGGGTGGCAGAGTCGATGATCGTGGTGCCGACCGGCACACGCAGCACCAGATCCTCACCCTTTTTACCGGTGCAGTCAGTGCTGCCGCCGTTGGAGCCGCGCTCGGCATCGAAGTGCCGGGTGTAACGGTAGTCCACCAGGGTATTGAGGTTTTCGTCGGCCATCATGTAGATGGAACCGCCATCACCACCGTCGCCGCCGTTCGGGCCACCGTTTTCGATGAACTTTTCGCGACGGAAACTCATGCAACCATTGCCGCCGTCGCCAGCTTTTACTCGGATCGAAACTTCATCAACGAACTTCATAACAAAACGCCTCTCGCCGCACGGACGAGCTTAAGAAACCAAGACATAAGACTCTTGCAAAAATGAGCGCAGCAACCTCAATCAGCGTCCGCAAATCCCGCTGCCTTCGCCCACCACAAACAGCTTTGCAAGAGACTCACCCCACAAACGAAAAAGCCCCGTCGCAAGACAGGGCTTTTCCAGCGAGCTCGCAATTAAGCCGAGACAACGCTCACGTAACGGCGGTTGAACGCGCCTTTTACTTCAAACTTGATCACGCCTTCGATTTTCGCGAAGAGGGTGTGATCTTTACCCATGCCTACACCGTAACCGGCGTGGAATTGGGTGCCGCGCTGACGCACGATGATGTTGCCCGGAATGATTTTCTGGCCGCCATACATCTTAACGCCAAGGCGTTTGGCTTCTGAGTCGCGACCGTTACGGGTACTACCACCAGCTTTTTTGTGTGCCATGAGTCAATTCTCCTAGTGAGGAATTAGGCTGAAATTAAGCCTGAATACCGGTGATTTTGATCTCGGTGTACCACTGGCGGTGGCCCATACGCTTCATGTGGTGCTTACGACGACGGAACTTGATGATGCGGACTTTATCGTGACGACCTTGGGAGATCACTTCAGCCACAACGGTAGCGCCAGCAACAACTGGAGCGCCGATGTTCACGTCATCGCCATTGGCGACCAACAGAACGCGATCAAAAGTAACGGATTCGCCGGTAGCGATTTCCAGTTTTTCGATCTTCAGGTATTCACCTGGGGCGACCTTGTATTGCTTGCCACCAGTAACAATTACTGCGTACGACATGGTATTTCTCCGATAATCCTGCTCACCCAGCGCTTTATAAGAAGAGGTATTGGCTGGCATGGCTGCATGGGATGGACGTCCCGAATGCAATTGCGTAAGGCAGGTGCTGCCCAGGAAGTTCAGGGTGCGCGATTGTACGCAAGCTGTGGAAGGCTTGCAAGTAGCCGTCTATCGCGCCTTGACACCCAGGGGCGCGGGTCCTAGCATGCCGCGCAACCCTTCTGGAGCGACTGTCGCTGATGCAACCCCAAGCTTTCTACCGCGCGGTGGCGGACGATTTTAGCGCCGTCGACGGCATCATCAAGAAGCAGCTGACTTCTAAAGTGCCGCTGGTCTCCAAAATTGGCGACTACATTACTTCGGCCGGCGGTAAACGCCTGCGTCCTTTATTAGTGCTGCTGTGTGGCAAGGCCCTGGGCCGCGAAGGCGATGACCTGCGCCTGCTGGCCGCCACTATCGAGTTCCTGCACACCGCCACCCTGCTGCACGACGACGTGGTCGACATGTCTGGCATGCGCCGGGGTCGCGAGACCGCCAATGCCATGTGGGGCAACGCGCCCAGCGTGCTGGTGGGTGACTTCCTGTATTCGCGCTCGTTCGAAATGATGGTCGAGCTGGGCTCGATGCCGGTGATGAAGATCCTGTCCCAGGCCACGCGCATCATCGCCGAAGGCGAAGTGCTGCAACTGTCCAAGGTACGCGACGCCAGCACCACCGAAGAAACCTACATGGAAGTGATTCGCGGCAAGACCGCGATGCTCTTCGAAGCCTCGACCCACAGCGCCGCCGCCCTGTGCGAGGCGACCGCCGAACAGGCCGAAGCCCTGCGCACCTTTGGCGATCACCTGGGCGTGGCCTTCCAGTTGGTGGATGACCTGCTCGATTATCGCGGCGACGCCGAAACCCTGGGCAAGAACGTCGGTGACGACCTGGCCGAAGGCAAGCCGACCCTGCCGCTGATCTACACCATGCGCGAAGGCACCCCGGAACAAGCGGCACTGGTGCGCAAGGCGATCCAGAAAGGCGGCATCGAAGACCTGGAAAGCATCCGCGCCGCCGTGGAAGCCTCGGGCTCGCTCGACTACACCGCACAACTGGCCCGTGACTACGTGGCCCGCGCCATCAAATGCCTGGAAGCCCTTCCAGCCAGCGAATACCGGGATGCCCTGGTGGAGCTGAGTGAGTTTGCGGTAGCCCGTACTCACTAACGCTCTGTGGGAGCTGGCTTGCCTGCGATAGCATCACCTCGCTACAGCTGATAGACCGAGGTGTCTGCATCGCAGGCAAGCCAGCTTCCACATTTAGACCGCATCGCCCCTCCCCCCGACAAAACCCTATATAATGTGCGACTTTTAGCCATCCTGACTTTCAAGGAGCTTTAGTGAGCACGTTGCCACCCTGCCCAAAATGCAATTCCGAATACACCTACGAAGACGGCGCCCAGCTGATCTGCCCGGAATGCGCCCATGAGTGGTCCGCCGGCGGTGAAGCCGAAACAACCAGCGATGAAACCGTAAAAAAAGACTCTGTTGGTAACGTCCTGCAAGACGGCGACACCATCACCGTGATCAAGGACCTCAAGGTCAAGGGCACCTCGCTGGTGGTCAAGGTCGGCACCAAGGTCAAGAACATCCGCCTGTGCGATGGCGACCACGATATCGACTGCAAGATCGACGGTATCGGCCCGATGAAGCTCAAGTCCGAGTTCGTCCGCAAGGTCTGACCGGCCTGCCCCCCATCCCGCGCCTGATGCGGGATGGCGTTTCACCCTCCCCCCATGACCTCCCCAGTAGCAAAAGGCCAGCCCTGTTGACCTTGCACAATGTCCACTCCGAAAAACCAGGAAATTGCCAATAGGCACTTGCTATTCTACGAATAAGAATTATTCTCATTGAAATCCTTCAAGGAGATGCGACCCATGACTTATTTGATTGATGCCTGGCTGGACCGTCCGCACCCTTACCTGCGGATCCTTCATCGGGAAACCGGCGAAGTGTGTGCGGTGCTGGAAGAAGAAGCGCTGAATGAACTGCAGGACCAGGGCGACCTGGACGTCAACGGCCTGAGTTCCAGTGAGCCTGGAGTGCTGAAGGAGGTGGTGAGGAATCTGTTTCTGTTCTGCTATGCCCGAGCGTTGCGCCCGGTGACGGAGCTCAATGGCAAGTTTCACCCATGAGCCACCACCCGCTTTATGTGGGAACTGGCTTGCTCGCGATGCAGGCAAGCCAGCCACCACACAAGCCCGGCCCTATAGAGAGCCAGGCGTAACCTGCAGCGGGTCTTACAGAACGTCGAGCAGCTCGACGTCAAATACCAGAACGCTGTGCGGCGGGATGCTGCCAACGCCTTGTGCGCCGTAAGCCAGTTCGCTCGGCACGTACAGGCGCCATTTGCTGCCGGCATTCATCAGTTGCAGGGCTTCGGTCCAGCCAGCGATCACGCCGCCGACCGGGAATTCTGCCGGCTGACCACGCTCGTAGGAACTGTCGAACACAGTGCCGTCGATCAGGGTGCCATGGTAGTGGGTACGCACCTGGTCTTCACGGGTCGGCTTGGCGCCGTCGCCAGCGGTCAGCACTTCAAATTGCAGGCCGGAAGCCAGGGTGGTGATGCCGTCACGCTTGGCGTTTTCAGCCAGGAAAGCCAGGCCAGCACCCGCGGCCGCTTCAGCCTTGGCGGCTGCTTCGGCTTGCATGATGTCGCGGATCACTTTGAAGCTGGCAGCCATTTGTTCCTGGTCAACACGGCTTGGCTTGCCGCCGAACGCGTCGGTCAGGCCGGCCAGGATCGCGTCCAGGCTGACGCCCGGTGGCGGGTTGTCGCGCAGTTGGTCACCCAACTGACGGCCAATGCCGTAGCTGACGCGGGTTTCGTCGGTGGACAGATTGACTTCGGACATGGAAAGGCTCCGCTGTAGGACAACCCCAAGATCCTGCAAAAGCGCAGTTTCTTGCGTGTCATCCAAACTAAAAGGGCGAGCAGACTAGCACACTCGCCCTACGCTTGATCAGCCCAAAATCCCAGGCAAACAGGCGCCCGGCGCGGATCAATGCTTGGTGAGTTTATCCAGGTAGCCCATGGCAAACGCCGAGATCACGAAGGTCATGTGAATAATCACGTACCACATCAGGTGCTGTGGATCGACATTCTTGGCATCCATGAAGATACGCAGCAGGTGGATCGAGGAAATCGCCACGATGGAGGCCGCCACTTTCATCTTCAGCGACGAAGAGTCCATGGTGCCCAGCCAGTTGAGCTTTTCCTTGTTGTCGTCGATATCCAGTTGCGAGACGAAGTTCTCGTAGCCGGAGATCATCACCATCACCAGCAAGCCACCCACTAGGGCCATGTCGATCAACGACAGCAGCACCAGGATCAGCTCCGACTCGGCCATCGCAAAGACATTGGGCAGCAGATGGATCACTTCCTGGAAGAATTTCAGCGCCAACGCCAGCAGTCCGAGGGACAAGCCGAAATAGATCGGCGCCAGCAGCCAGCGGGAGGCGTACATTGCATTTTCGATAAAGCGTTCCATGGAATCTCACACAGCTTGGCTAGAAATGGCGGCGAGTATATCAGCCGCGCACATCGCGCCATAACCACCCGGAAACTGACCTGTAGCGCTTCTGTAAGACAATTTTTCTGCTAGTGTCGGCCCCATCAACGTGGCTCGATGCTGCCGGACAGGAATCTCAAATAATGGATGTGCGATCTCCCTTGGCCAGTCTTGGCCTGTGTGTGGCATTGCTGGCGGCCAGCGGCTGCTCCCCCAGCGACGAGCACAAGCAAGCCACTCTCGAAGAAAAAACCGCCCAGTTCGAACAGTCCCTGGATACCATCCAGGATCCCCGCCTCAAAGAGGCCGTAGGCGAACTGGGCGGCTCGCTGCTGCTACTGGAGCGGGCGCGCATCAAGCTCGACACCAAGCCTGTCGAGACCGAGTACGGGGAAAACGCACTGGCCGTGCTTGCCCACTACCCTACCCCGCAAGCCCTGGTAGATACCTACATCAATGGGCTGTTTGTCCTGCGCAAGAACTCGCACTCGGACTACCTGACCGATCTGCAACCGGTGTTCCCGTTCAGTTTCAATATGCCGGACCAATTCCCCTTCCCCCATGGCCTGGAATGGCAGTCGGTGACCCTGAGCAACAACAAGGTCATCCCGTTCCAGCCGGAATGGTCGGAAACCGACCCCGGCATTCAGTTGAGCCCCAGCAGCTCCAACCTGACCAACCCGGACGACCTGACCGTGACCTATCCGTTCATCGAAGGTATCGAGACGGACAACAAGAGCCAGCCGCAGCCCGTCATGCTCAAAGGCCAGGTCGAGGTGATTGCCCCGAGTAAAGTCCTGGCCTTCGACCTGACCCGCCAGGACGTGGGCCAGAAACGCACTCAGGAAAACATCACGCTGACCCTGCTGGCCCTGGAAAACAACTACGCAGAGATCGAGCTGAGCAACACCAACCCCCTGGCGCCACAAGTGGCGGATGAATCACCCAACCCGCTGCTGGTCCAGGCCCGGGACACCACGGGGCAGTTTCTTTCTCGCTCCGGCTCGATCAACGAAAGTGCCGCCCAGGTCGCCTTCTACGAGCAGCAACTGGCACAGATGCGCAAGCAGAACACCTGGTCCGAGGCCTTTGAGAAACAGTTGGAAGACGCGCAAAAAGCCTTTGAACAAAAGCAGGCCAGCCACTACGCCAAGGTCTACTTCAACGGGGTGATCGATACGCTGCAGGTCAACGTGCTGGATTTCTCCGACGCGACAGTCACCCATAAGGATCTGGAGCTGCCTGTACGGCGCTTCGACAAGAACAGCCTGGAAAAGACCGTCCAGGGCCTGCCCATGCCGGTCACCGTGTATGACGACCAAGCTGCGGACTGGCTCAAAAGTGCCACGCTCTCCGAAGACCAGCTCAAAAGCAGCATCACCATCAGCCAGTCAGTAGAGGACGCCAGCGCCGCCCACATCACCTTCGACCACCCTTTCACCTTCAATGACGACCTGGTCGGCTCGACACGCACCAGCAGCGACGCCCCGCTGACGTTCTTTACCGCAGATGATGAAGGCAACCGCGGGGAACCCATCGAGTTGCCCACCGAAGCCTTTGAAGTCGACCCATGGCGCGGCGCCATCACCTACGATCTCAATTTATTCCCGGAAACCCCGGCCTATGCGGTGGGATCCATCCCGCTGTTCCTGGCCACGATCGAAAAAAACACCCTCGACACCACGCACTTGCCCAAGGGCCTGTTGCTGAAAGATAACGCCCTGATCGTCGACCAGGCGCTGTTCCCTTCCGACAGCTGGCGGTTCTTTGCCAAGGACGCCAGCGGCAACTACCTGAAGGAAATCCTAGGCGTCAGCCACCGCGCCGAGGAATACGGCACCGCACTGTTTGACGTGCATTACTTTTATGGCCAGCCGACCGTGCTTGAAACCTACCAGCGCACTGCGCTGAACACGCTGCAATACGGCTTTGAGGTCAAGCTGGACAAGCCCGAGACCAAATAAGCCGTGGGCTAGAGGTGAACCGCATGAACCCGCCCGCCATTGAGCTGGCGCAGGTGTGCCTGCAGGTGCAGGCACCATATCTGCGGATCGTCGGCCAGTTCATAGCCGTGCAGGGTCAGGCTTTGCACGATGGATTCCAGCATATTTTCTGCGACGAACGGCCCAGGGAAGGGCCCCTGGGACTTGATGGTCGAGGGCTGCTCGCCGGTCATTCCGGCGGCAAATAACAATGTCCACATCCCGGTATCCCCCGCAAGAGGGCGAATGGAACATTCAATTCGGGTGACCAGGCCCAGGCACTGGCGAGTGAGGCAAAGGCTGCGCGGCATGGCGGCGACCCTCGGTAGATCCGGTGTTCAGCCTCCAGACACAAGGCTGTCTCTATCCCATGACCCCTGTAGCTATCCCTAGAGCTGAGAATAGAAGAAAACCGGTACAAACCAAGGCCGTAGGGACCAACGGCGGTTGGTCCCGAAAAACCCAGTCAAAATCATGACACGCTGTCTGTAGGGGCGAGCGAGCTCGCGCACCTACAGTGGAAACCTCAGCTTGGCTTGGCTGCGGCCAACGCCTGCTGCGCCAGCTCCTTTTCCGCCTCCTTGAGGTCTTCTTCGCTGATCATCTCGGCAATGGCCCGCAGACGCTCAACCACGCGGGCATTGACGCTGCCCTCGGGGAATTGCCCTTCGGCATCCGGCTCACCGGCTGGCTCGCCCACCAACAGGCTCAAGGCTTCGTCGGCCTGGCGCACGGCATACACGTGGAACTGCCCTTGCCTTACCGCCTGCAAGACCTTCTCGTCGAGCATCAACGTCGCGACGTTGGCCTGGGGAATGATCGCACCCTGCTCCCCGGTCAAACCACGGGCCTCGCACAGGCGGAAGAAACCTTCGATCTTCTCGTTGACCCCACCCACCGCCTGCACTTCGCCGAACTGGTTGATCGAGCCGGTGATGGCAAAGCACTGCTTGAGCGGCGTCTTCGACAGTGCCGAAATCAACGTGCAGGCCTCGCCCAACGAGGCGCTGTCGCCATCGACATAACCGTAGGATTGCTCCAGGGCGATACTTGCGGAGATCGCCAGGGGGAATTCCTGGGCATAACGGCTGCCCAGGTAACCGGTGAGGATCATCACGCCCTTGGAGTGGATCGGCTGGCCGAGGTTGACCTCGCGCTCGATATCGACGATGCCGCTGCCGCCGGGGTACACCGTGGCGGAAATCCGCGCAGGCACACCGAACGCCGAATCACCGACCTCCAGCACGGTCAGCCCGTTGCATTTGCCCACTGCGGCACCCGCCGTGTCGATGAGGATTACCCCGGCGAGCATGTCGTCGAGAATCCGCGCCGAGACCCGCCCGGTGCGCGTGGCCTTGGCTTTCAGTGCACGCTCGATATGCCCGGCGTCGGTGCGTTCGTCGCCCGCCAGATGACGGATGAAGTCCGCCTCGCTGACCAGTTGGAACAGGTCGCCGATCCGCGCCGACAAGCGCGCCTGGTGCTCCGCCAGACGAGCGCTGTAGGTCGCCAGCCGCGCCACGGCATCCGAGGTCAGCGGCGCCATGCCTTCTTCCGAGGTGCGGGTTTTGAGCAACTGGGCGAATTGCTCCAGGCTCTCATCGACCATCGGGATATCTTCATCGAAATCCACCAGCACCCGGAACATCTCCTGGAAGTCCGGATCCAGGTCTTGCAGGGTGTAGTACAGCGAACGGGCGCCGATGATGATGACCTTGACCTGCAACGGGATCACTTGCGGGTTGAGGGTCACAGTGGCCAGGCGGCCCAACTCGCCCAGGGGCGACTCCATCTTCAGCTTGCGCGATTGCAGGGCTCGCTTGAGCGCATCCCAGACAAATGGCTCGCTGAGCATTTTCTCGGCTTCGAGGATCAGGAACCCACCGTTGGCGCGGTGCAACGCCCCCGGGCGCAGCTGGCGATAGGTGGTGTAAAGCGCGCCCTGGTCAGTGCTGTATTCGATACGGCCAAACAGGTTGTCGTAGGTCGGGTGCGGTTCGAACACCACCGGCGCCCCACCATTGAGCGGATGGCCTACCACCAGGCTCGGGCAGTACTGCTCTTCGAGCAACTTGCGCGCCTGGGCGTCGGTTTTCGCGTCATCCACCAGCAGTTCGACCACGGTCTTGAGCAGATAGACCTGCATGGCTTGCAGGTAGCCGCACACCCCGGCGTTCTCGGCGTACTTTTCCGACAACGGCGCCAGCAACGGCTGCAAGGCCAGGGTGATGGTCTCTTCGTTGAAATGGCGCATCTGGTTGTTGGACTCGCGCTTCCACTGCGGCAAGCTGGCGAGTTCTTCGTTGAGGCGCTCTTCCAACGCGGAAATATCCGTGTGGAAACGCTCGCGGTCGGCTTCCGGCAACTGCGAGAACTCGGCCTCGTCCAGGGCCTTGCCATCAAGCATCGGGGTAAACGCGATGTTGGTGCTGTCACGGTACAGCGCCACGTCCTTTTCCAGGGCCAGGCGCTCGATCACATCCAGGGCACGGTCGTAGCGCTGGTTGAAGGCACGGTCGATGGCACTTTTGCGCTGTTGATACGTTGGGTGCTCGAACACTGCCGGAAAGGTGGCGACAAGGTTGTCGATCAGGCCACTGATATCGGCGATAAAGGGCGCCGCACCGCCCGCAGGCAACTCCAGGGCGCGGGGCTCGCGAGGCTCGTCGAAGTTATTGACGTAGACCCAGTCTGCCGGGGTCTGCAGGCGCTTGCCTTCGGCCTTGAGGTAGCGTTTGACGAACGAGAAACGGCCGGTACCGGGCTCGCCCATGACAAATACGTTGTAACCGGGGCGCGGCATGGCCACACCGAACTGCAAGGCTTCAACCGCGCGTTCCTGGCCAAGCACACCGCGAAAGGGCTCCAAATCATTGGTGGTCGAGAAGCTGAACTGTTCAGCGGAGAAAGGACGGGTCAGCGCTTCGGGCGCTAGACGCAAGCTGGCAGCAACAGGATCAGGCATCGGGCTTCCTTACATCAGGCGGGGCAATGGCGGCATTCTGGCGCCGTGCGTAGCCGGCTGGCAAGGCACGACTGAGGTAAAGCATAGACACGGGATGCCGCCTGCAAAAAAACCAGTCTGCATTGATTGTTTTACAAAAAACCACGGAACCCTTGGAACATGCCTAAACTCCAAACTGCGCGGGTTGGACTAATAACTGGCCCCTAGGGTGCTTTGCGGCGCCTGAACCCTTGTCCATTGGTTTGCACACTAAGAGAACAAAGCTATGAAACGGATCCTTCTCGGTACTCTCTTCACCGTTGTCTCCCTCAATGCAATGGCCGAAGCGCCAGGTGGCCCGAACTGTGGTTGGGGCAACATGTTGTTCGAAGGCCAGCGCGGCACGCCGGCTCACTTCCTCGCTTCCACCACCAACGGCACCTCCGGTAACGCCACCTTCGGCATGACCTCGGGCACCAACGGTTGCAGCACCAACAGCGCGCTGACTTACGGCGGCAAATCGTGGATTGCCATGAATGGCATGATGAACGAGCTGTCCGAAGACATGGCCAAAGGCAATGGCGAAGCTCTGACCACCTATGCCGTGGTCCTGGGCGTTGCTCCAGAAGATCGTGATCACTTCGCCGCTGTGACTCACGAGCACTTCCAGCAGATCTTCAGCAAGGCTGACGTGACCGCAGAAGACGTGCATTCCAACACCCTGGCAATCCTCAAAGGCGACGCCCGCCTGGCGAAATACGCCCACCCAGGCTTAAGCTCGACCTGCCCGCGCCCTTACCCGGCGCGGGTTTTATTTTTTGGACCTGCCCCTTTCTTGGGTCTTTATTTATTCCGACTTAAGTTGCCCCTATGCTCAAACGCCTTGCCAGCCTGGCACTCTTCGCCTGCGCCCCGCTATATGCGGCGCCGCACCTTGATGATCAACGTTTGCAGCACCTGGCCAATGATCCGTTCTGGCTCTCGCTGGGGCACTACGAAGCCGGCAAGCTCAAAGGCTGGCGCAGCCATGTCAGCGACGCGAAATTCTTCCTCGCCAAAGAGGGCGCGCACCACCCGGACGCCGAACTCAAGGCCACCGTTGACGCGCTCTACGCACCGGCCAGCCTCGGCGAAAAACATGCTCAATGCGTGTATCCGGCCCGCACCCGCTGGCTCAAGGACCAGTTGCACCTGACCGACCTGCCCGCCGTGGACTGCGTCGAATTCAAGCAATGGTTCAAGGATGTCGCGCCCCACAGCGCGGTGATGATCTTCCCCGCGGCCTACCTCAACAGCCCGTCGTCGATGTTCGGCCATACCTTGCTGCGTATCGACCAGGCTGACGTGCAAAGCAACAAGACCGCGTTACTCAGCTACGCGATCAACTTCGGCGCCTACATTGAAGGTTCGGACAACAGCATCCTCTACGCCTGGAAAGGCCTGATGGGTGGTTATCCCGGCCTGTTCGCCCTGGTGCCCTACCAGGAAAAACTCTCGGAATACCGTAGCCTGGAGAACCGCGACCTGTGGGAATACCGCCTGAACCTGACCCAGGTCGAGACCGAGCGCATGGTCGAGCATGTGTGGGAACTCAAGCAGATCCAGTTCGACTACTTCTTCTTCGATGAAAACTGTTCGTACCGCCTGCTGGAATTGCTGCAAGTGGCCCGCCCCGGCCTGCGCCTGACCGAACAGTTCCCGCTGACCGCCATCCCCACCGACACCGTGAAAGCGGTGAAGGACGCGGGCCTGGTGGAAAAAATCGACTACCGTCCGTCCCGCGAACGCGAATTGCTGGAGCGCGCCAAGCCCCTGGACAGTGACGAGCAGCAATGGGTGCTAAAGATCAGCGATGACCAGAAGCAGCTGCAAGACCCGACATTCAAAGCCCTCGGCAAAGACCGCCAGGCCCTGATCATCGACGCCGCCTACCGCCTGGGCCGCTACCGCGCCAACGGCCTGGAGCGCGACAGCGAACGCTCCCAGCGCAGCTTCGAGTTGTTGCGGGCGATCAACCAGAACCCGGCGCCCGACCTGCAGATCGAGCGCCCCGGCCTGCCGGAGAACGGCCATGAGTCACGTACCTGGCAGGCCGGTATCGGCACCCGTGGCGACAAGGCCTTTGCTGAGTACGGCCTGCGCATGGCCTACCACGACCTCAACGACAACGCCGAAGGCTTCCCCCTGGGCGCGCAGATCGAGATCCTGCAAATGAAACTGCGCCAGTACGAAGGCAACAACTGGCAATTGCAGCAATTGGACCTGGCGACCATCCGCTCCCTGACTCCGCGCAATGAGCTGCTGCAGCCGTTGTCCTGGCAGGTCACCGGCGGCCTGGAACGGGTACCGGGCAAACATGACGACGAAACCCTGGTCAGCCATGTCAACGGCGGCGCCGGCGGCACCTGGCAACTGCACGACGACATGCTCGGCTTCGCCCTCGGCACCGTACGTGTGGAACATAACAACGACTTCAGCGAATTCATCTCCCCTGCGGCCGGCTTTAATACCGGCCTGCTGTGGAAAAACCCACTGGGCAACCTGAGCCTGGAGGCCAAGGGCGACTTTTTCACCAATGGCGAGGTAAGGCGTAGTATCAGCCTGAATCAGCAGTGGGAAGTATCACGCAACCTGGGTGTGCGCCTGAGTGCACAACGGGAGTTCAGCCACTTGGCAACGCCGGTGAACGAAGTGATGCTTGAAGTGAAGTGGTATCACTACTGACCGGCCCCAACGCCTATTGAAGATCCAATGTGGGAGCGGGCTTGCCCGCGATAGGGGTGTGTCAGTCGCTGTGGATATGACTGATCCACCGCCATCGCGGGCAAGCCCGCTCCCACATTGGGCCCGCGTTTATCCCGCACCTTAAGGAGTTTTTACGACATGGCCGTTACCTGCACCACCCTTGAACAAGTCCGGGAAAACATCGACCGTCTTGATCGACAGATCGTCGCCCTGCTGGCCGAACGCGGCAGCTTCGTGTCCCAGGCCGCCGGTTTCAAAAAAGACAGCGATGGGGTCAAGGCCCCTCAGCGCGTCGAACAGGTCATCAGCAGGGTTCGCGATTTAGCGCAGACCCTGGGCGCCAACCCCGACGTCACGGAGCAGGTGTACCGCGCGATGATTGGCGCATTCATCCAGCAGGAACTGGCCGAACACGCCGCTCTCGCGCAACCCACGACATAAGCCCCTGTGGCGAGCCCGCTCGCCACAACCTCCCCCATGTCTTTCGGGCTAATTGTCGAACAAACTCCTCCCTCCCGCGAACGGTTCTCGCTGCAAACACAATCATACTTTTCGTCCTTCCCCAACTCATTGATAACTGAGAGAAAAATTCTAGGGGAATTTTAGCTTTTCCTTAGTTACCACAAAGTTGCTCTTGCTCAATTCTCTTTATCGAGTTTTGTGTCTAGTATCGGACAGCAATCAAATTGCCACCATGTCTATACACGGATCTGAATAGGTAAGAGGCTTATATGGAATTTTTCGAAAAGCTCACCAGTCTGGCAGCAAAAATTCGCTTGCAAGGTCCAGCCATTCAAACAGAAGAAGCCACAAAAAATGCGTTTGTAATGCCATTTATCAACACGGTATTGGGTTACGACGTGTTCGACCCCCAGGAAGTGACTCCCGAATTTGTCTGCGATATCGGAACAAAAAAGGGGGAAAAAATTGATTACGCAATCATGAAGGACGGCGAGGTTCAAATTCTCATAGAGTGCAAAAAAATCGGTGAGCCACTGAACCTCAACCATGCATCGCAGTTGTTTCGCTACTTCCACGTTACGAGTGCAAGAATCTCGATTCTCACCAACGGTCAGGTCTATAAGTTTTTTACGGATCTGGATGCGCCTAACAAAATGGATGAAAAGCCGTTTCTTGAACTAGACCTTCTGGATATTGATGAATACTCGGTTCCAGAACTGACCAAACTGACGAAATCTGCCTTTGACGTCGACTCAATCATCAATGCAGCTGGTGAGCTGAAATACGTCAGTCAAATCAAAAAAGTCATCGCATCACAGCTCACTAAACCCGAGGATGACTTCGTCAAAGTTTTCGCATCTCGGGTGTACGAAGGCGTCATTACACAAAAAATCCGTGAGCAGTTCTATGAGCTGACCCGCAAAGCCTTGAGCCAGTTTCTCAACGACCAAATCAATGATCGACTCAAATCAGCCATGAGTGGCGCTATCCAGCCGACCATCACCTCTCTACCCGTCTCTGCCAGTGCCAATACAGTCACGACTGAACGTGACGAGTCAGAGGAAAAAGTTCTAACGACACTTGAAGAACTAGAGGGATATCACATCGTAAGAGCTGTCGTGCGCTCGGTGGTCGATGCCAAGCGGATCGTTCAACGAGATACACAAAGCTACTTCGGGATTTTGCTCGACGATAATAATCGCAAGCCCATTTGCCGACTTCACTTTAACCGCAGCCAGAAGTACATCGGTATTTTTGATGAGGAAAAGAACGAAACCCGACACGCAATTTCATCCATTGATGAGATTTACGAATACTCAGACCATCTGAAGAAAACGGTAGGGTACTACGACTAACGATAAGATGACCTGAGCCCCCCCCTGTGGCGAGCGGGCTTGCCCCGCGTTGGGCTGCGCAGCAGCCCCAGCACAGAAGCATACGGTTCACCTGACACTCCGTGGCGCCTGGTTTGGGGGCAGCTTCGCTGCCCAACGCGGGGCAAGCCCGCTCGCCACAGGGAGTAAGCCGCCCAAACACATTACTCACCCGCTTTTCACATCTCCCCGACGAATCCCCTTCTAGACTTCCCTTATCAGCCGCTTAACGGCCTGGGAGTATGAGATGTGGCGGTTCGCCGTAATGCTGGGGGTGGTGATGGCGCTTTCAGGCTGCCAGTCCACCCGCGATGAGTTGCTGGCCAAGGGTTATCCACCGCCCTTCGCCGACGGGTTTGACGATGGCTGTAGCAGTGGGCGCCAGGCGGCCGGGGTGATCACCGGGACGTTTCGCAAGGACGTCCCGCGCTATTTGAAAGACCGCGCCTACGCCGAAGGTTGGGAAGATGGCTTTCGCCAGTGCAAGGCCATGCGTGAGAGCGAAGACCGCGATGAGTATAGGGAACGCCACTGGGACGAGCGCGAGCGCGCCTGGCAGCAGGAGAAGGACCGCGACGCCGCACGGGCGTATCGCAGCCAGTGACACCACCCAGAGCGAATGTGGGAGCTGCAAGCCCCCACAATTGATTCTCGGTGGCGCTCAGGTCGCAGCCTAGACGATGCCCTGCGCCAGCATTGCATCCGCCACTTTCACAAAACCGGCGATGTTCGCGCCTTTCACGTAGTTGATCCGGCCGTTTTCTTCGCCGTAGTGCACACAGGCATGGTGGATCGACTGCATGATGTTATGCAGCTTGCTGTCCACTTCACCGGCGGTCCACAGCAGGCGCATGGCATTTTGGGACATTTCCAGGCCACTCACTGCCACGCCACCGGCATTCGATGCCTTGCCCGGCGCAAACAGGATACCGGCGTCGATAAAGATATCCACAGCCTCCAGGGTCGTCGGCATATTGGCGCCTTCGGCCACGCAGATGCAGCCGTTGCGCAGCAGAGCGCTGGCGGCTTCGGCGTCCAGCTCGTTCTGGGTCGCACAGGGCAGGGCGATGTCGCATGCCAGTTCCCATGGGGTCTTGCCGGCGCGGAATTCCAGGCCAAAACGCGAGGCCAACTCGCTGATGCGCCCGCGCTGCACGTTTTTCAGCTCGAGCAGCGCCGACCATTGTTCCTCGGTCAAACCAGTCTCGCAGTACAGGGTGCCTTCGGAGTCGGACAGGGAGATCACCTTGCCGCCCAGGTCCATGACTTTGCGTGCCGCGTATTGCGCCACGTTGCCGGAGCCAGAGACTGCCACGCGCTTGCCTTCAACCCGCTGGCCCTGGCGCTTGAGCATCTCTTCGGCGAAGTACACGCAACCAAAGCCGGTGGCTTCCGGGCGGATCAGGCTGCCGCCGTAGCTCATGCCCTTGCCGGTGAATACCGAGGTGAATTGGTTGCTCAGCCGCTTGTACTGGCCAAACAGAAAACCGATTTCCCGAGCGCCCACGCCGATATCACCGGCCGGGACGTCCACGTCTGCACCGATATGACGGTACAGCTCACTCATGAACGACTGGCAGAACCGCATGACTTCGGCGTCGCTCTTGCCCTTGGGGTCAAAGTCCGAGCCGCCCTTGCCGCCGCCCATGGGCAGCGAGGTCAGGGAGTTCTTGAAGGTCTGCTCGAAGGCGAGGAATTTCAGCACCCCCAGGTTGACCGAGGGGTGGAAGCGCAGGCCGCCTTTGTAAGGGCCGATGGCGCTGTTCATCTGGATACGGAAGCCGCGATTGACCTGGACCTTGCCCTGGTCATCAACCCACGAGACCCGGAAGGTAATCGCGCGTTCCGGCTCGCAGATGCGCTCCAGGATGCCCGAAGTCAGGTAGTGGGGATTGGCCTCAAGAAACGGCCACAGGCTGCGTAGGACTTCTTCCACAGCCTGGTGGAATTCCGGCTGGTCCGGGTCGCGTTTTTTGAGGCGGGCAAGGAAGGATTCGACGGATTCAATCATGAAAAGTCTCGGCAGATTTATTGTCATTAATGGCGATTTGCCCAGGACTTTATCAATTCATGTCGCACCGTGACAGGGCAAAATGTCGCTTTTGTGAATTTAAATGGTGCAATAGATATAAATAACCCTGATTTTCTGCCCCTTAACAGGGATTTCAACGCGAGCTATGCACCAATAGTTAAACCGCTAATGCAGGCACCTCAGGCCACCTCAATTGCGCCAAAAAAAACGGAGCCCGAAGGCTCCGTTTTGTTCAAACCAACCCGAATCAGGCCAGTTTTTTGTGCCGTACACGATGCGGCTGGGCAGCCGCTTCGCCCAGGCGCTTCTTGCGATCGGCTTCGTACTCGGTGTAGTTACCTTCGAAGAACACCGCTTGCGAGTCGTCTTCGTACGCCAGGATGTGCGTTGCCACGCGGTCCAGGAACCACCGATCGTGAGAGATCACAATCGCGGCGCCCGGGAAGTCCAGCAGGGCTTCCTCCAGGGAACGCAGGGTTTCAACGTCGAGGTCGTTGGACGGTTCGTCGAGCAGCAGGACGTTGCCGCCCTCCTTCAGGGTCAGGGCCAGGTGCAAGCGCCCGCGTTCACCACCGGACAGGTCCTTGACGAACTTCTGCTGGTCGCCCCCCTTGAAGTTGAAACGGCCAACGTAGGTGCGCGACGGGATTTCATAGTTGCCGATACGGATCTGGTCGGAACCGTCGGAAATCTGCTGGAACACCGTCTTGCTGCCGTCGAGGTCTTCACGGCTCTGGTCCACGCAGGCCAACTGCACGGTTTCGCCGACTTCGATGGTGCCCGAATCCGGTTGTTCCTTGCCCATCAGCATGCGGAACAGCGTGGATTTACCCGCACCGTTACCCCCGATCACGCCGACGATGGCGCCTTTAGGCATGGAGAACGACAGGTTGTCGATCAGCACGCGATCGCCATAGCCTTTGCAGACGTTCTTGAATTCGATGACCTTGTCACCCAGGCGCGGACCGGCCGGGATGTAGATTTCGTTGGTCTCGCTGCGCTTCTGGAACTCCTGGGACTGCATTTCCTCGAAGCGTTGCAGACGGGCCTTGGATTTCGACTGACGAGCCTTGGCGCCTTTGCGCACCCACTCCAGTTCGTCCTTCATGGCCTTTTCATGGGCCGACTGCTGCTTGGATTCGGCCGCCAGACGGTCGGACTTGGCTTCCAGCCAGCCAGAGTAGTTACCCTCGTAAGGGATACCGGCGCCACGGTCGAGTTCCAGGATCCAGCCCGCGACGTTGTCCAGGAAGTACCGGTCGTGCGTGATCGCGACCACGGTGCCCGGGAAGTCATGGAGGAAGTGTTCCAGCCAGGCCACGGAGTCAGCGTCCAGGTGGTTGGTCGGTTCGTCGAGCAGCAGCATGTCGGGGGCCGACAGCAGCAGGCGGCACAGGGCCACGCGGCGCTTTTCACCACCGGACAGGTGCTCGACCTTGGCGTCCCAGGCCGGCAGGCGCAACGCATCGGCGGCGACTTCCAGCTGGCGCTCCAGGTTGTGACCGTCGCCAGCCTGCAGGATGGCTTCGAGCTTGGCCTGTTCGGCGGCCAGTTTGTCGAAGTCGGCATCCGGCTCGGCGTAGGCCGCGTAGACTTCGTCCAGGCGGGCCTGGGCGTCCTTGATCACGCTGACGGCTTCCTCGACCACTTCACGCACGGTCTTGGACGGGTCCAGGATCGGCTCTTGCGGCAGGTAACCGATGTTCAGTTCGGGCATTGGGCGGGCTTCGCCTTCAAACTCGGTGTCGACGCCGGCCATGATTTTCAGCAGCGTGGACTTACCCGAACCGTTAAGGCCGAGTACGCCGATCTTGGCGCCCGGGAAGAAGGACAGCGAAATGTTTTTCAGGATTTCCCGCTTCGGTGGAACAACTTTGCCCAACCGATGCATGGTGAAAACGTATTGAGCCAAAATGTGGACCTCGTAAAAAGATGAGAACAGGGCCTGCGTAGCGTCATGGCGCTGTACGTAGCACATCGAATGATCAAGGTTAACCTAAGTCAGCGACGGCGGGCAGATTGACAGGCGCTTTTGAGCCGCGCTTTTTCCTGCTGTGGGCCAGATGGAACACAATACCCGGCAACATCCCCCTGATGAAGAAGACACATGCCACCTGCATTCTGGACCACGCCTTACCCCCTGACTGGCCCGGGAGACAGCTTCGATGCTTAACGTCATGTCTGCACTTGGGCTATTGCTCTTGATGCCGGGGCCGACCAATACCCTGCTATTGCGCTCGGGCGTGCTCTCGGGTTTCAGGCGGGCCTGGACCCTGAGCCTGCTGGAGTGCCTGGCCTACCTGCTGCAGATCTCTTTTTGGGGCTACGCCCTCAGCCATATTGGCGTCAATGCGCCCTGGTGCCTGAAGGTGATGCAGTTCGTCTCTATTTGTTACCTGGTCAAGACCTCGTACGGCCTGTGGCGCGAGCCCGCCGTCGACCTGTCCCTGCTGCCCGGAGCGCGGGTGTCGAGGTGGCACTTCTTTTTACTGACGCTGATCAACCCTAAGGGTTTGCTGGTGGTTTCGTTCATCGTGCCGGTGCAGACCTTTGCCGATCTGGCCTTATATGGGCAGTTCGTCATGCAATTCACCGCAGTGGTGATCCCAGTGGGCTGCGCCTGGGTGCTGTTCGGCGCACGCATCAAACGCAGCGGGCATGCCTGGCTGACGCCGCAGAACATAAACCGCACCGCTTCTGTGGTTATTAGTTGCTTTGCACTGGCCATTCTATTCAAACTGGCGGATGGCTTGATCAGTACTGGCCCGGCGCTGTAGTCCTGCCAGGCGGGGCTGGCACTTTGCCACAACTCAAGGCATGCTAGCCGCCCTTCGGGCGTCCGGCTTATAGTGCACGTCGCGCGCCAATCCAGCCAAACCGCAGGATCACAGCTTGACCAACGTAACAAAGCCGAGCCCGTTGCGCGCAGCCCATATTGCGCCGGGCGCCCCCCTGCACGGCCCCCTCAAGGGCGCATTGGCGACGCTGGTCCTGTTGCTGCTCGCACTATTGTTCTGGCAACTGCTGGATCAATTGCAGCAGAACCAGAAGGACCAACAGCAATACACCATCAACTACAGCGCCGACCTGGCCGAACAGATCAGCCTGAACATGGCCCTGAGCGCGCAAATCGCCCTCAACCTGCTGCCGATCGTCGAACCGCCACGCAATGAAGAACAACACCAGGCCCTGATGCGCAGCTTGCAACGCTCGTTGCCGGAACTGCGCAGCGTTGCCCTGCTCGCCCCCAGCGGCGCGATCCTCAGTGACTCCGCCGATAACAGCCAGGACAGTGCCTGGCTCGAAGAACTGGTCAAGCGCAGCCATGCGCAGTCCTATTATTTGAGCAATAACGGCGACGGCTCCATCATCTACCTGCTGCTGCACCAGCCCAGCGGCGGCGCCAAGATGTACTGGGTGTTGCGCCTGGCTCCCAATTACCTGGCCAACCTGACGCGCCAGGACGGCCAGGGCTCACGCCCGATGTGGGCAATTGAAAACCAGGTGAACCACCGGGTTGTCAGCCGTGACAGCGGCATGCCCAGCCAGTGGTCGGCCGGGCTGACCCCCGAAGAGCTGAATAAAACCGTACTGGTCACCCCTTTGAGCAAAAGCGACTGGCAACTGCGCGGGCTGTTTGATCGCGCCGCTGTGCTGGAGCAACTGCTGCCGGCGTTTATCGGCAAATGCCTGCTGGGCCTGGCCTTTTCGCTGATCCCGGTGCTGGTGCTGCTGAACATGCGGCGGCGCCAGCGCCAGGTCAATGAAGGCCGGCGCCGCTATCAGGATATTTTCGACGGCACCGGTGTGGCCTTGTGCGTGCTCGACCTGTCGGGCCTGCGCGGTTTCTTCGACAAAGCCCAGTTGCACACCCGCGAGCAATTGCAGGAGTGGCTGCACAACAGCCCCGAGCAACGCCAGCAACTGCTCAAGGAACTGCGCATCACCGAGGTCAACCAGGTCGCCGTGCGCCTGCTGAACGTGGCGTCCTGCGAACAGGCCTGGGAACGCTTGATCGACGGTTGCCCGCTGAACACCAGCGCCATCGGCTACGCAGTGCTTGAAGCGGTGCTGACCCAGCACAAACAGCTGGAGCTGGAGATTCAACTCAGCGACATCGAGGGCAACGACCAGTACCTGTGGCTGGTCATGCGCCTGCCGGAAGAACAGCACGACTATAAGGCGGTGATCCTCAGTATCAGTGATATCACCAGCCGCAAACTGGTGGAACTGTCGCTGGTGGAGCGCGAAGCGTTCTGGTCGGACGTGGTGCGCACCGTGCCGGACCACCTGTATGTGCAGGATGTAATCAGCCAGCGCATGATTTTCAGCAACCACCACCTGGGCCACACCCTGGGCTACAACAAACACGAACTGCAGCAAATGGGCGAGTACTTCTGGGAGATCCTGCTGCACCCCGAAGACGCCGAGAGCTATCACGACCTGCGCCAGCAACAACGCGCCGCCGGGTACCTGGCGCAGTTGCAATGCCAGTTGCGCTTTCGCCACCGCAACAACCAATGGCGGCGCTTCGAGATCCGCGAACAGGCCCTGGCACGGGACAAGACCGACCAGGTCACGCGGATTATCGGGGTGGCCAAGGACATTACCGACCAGATCGAGGCCAGCGAATCCCTGCGCGACAGCGAGCAGCGCTACCGCATGCTGGCCGAAAGCATCAGCGACGTGATTTTTTCCACCGACAGCAAGCTGGCCCTCAACTACGTCAGCCCGTCGGTAAATGCGGTGCTGGGCTATGAAGTCGACTGGATCTTCAAGAACGGCTGGCAATCGACCATCGCCAACCCGCAGCAACTGACCGGCATCTACACCCTGGTGGAGCGGGTCAGCCGCGCCCTCGACCAGCCCGAAGCCCTGGCCCTGTTGCGCGACGATGTGCAGACCCAGCTGTTCCTGTTCGATTGCCTGCGGGCCGACGGGCGCAAGGTGCCGATCGAACTGCGCCTGGTACTGGTGTGGGACGAGCACGGCGCGTTCGAAGGCATCCTCGGCGTGGGCCGCGATATCAGCCAGCAACGCCGCGCCGAGAAAGACCTGCGCATGGCGGCCACGGTATTCGAGCACTCCACCTCGGCGATCCTGATCACCGACCCGGCCGGCTATATCGTGCAGGCCAACGAAGCCTTCAGCCGGGTCAGCGGTTATGCCGTGGCCGATGTGCTCGACCAACTGCCGAACATGCTCACCGTCGACGAACAGCAGGAAGCCCACCTGCGCTATGTGCTCAAGCAACTGCACCAGCACAGCACCTGGGAAGGCGAAGTGTGGCTCAAGCGCCGCAGCGGCGAGCACTACCCGGCCTGGGTCGGCATTACCGCTGTGCTCGATGACGAGGGCGACCTGGCCAGCTATGTGTGCTTCTTCAGCGACATCAGCGAGCGCAAGGCCAGCGAACAACGCATCCACCGCCTGGCCTACTACGACGCCCTGACCCACCTGCCCAACCGCACGCTGTTCCAGGACCGCCTGCACACCGCGTTGCAGTCGGCCGAACGACAAAAGTCGTGGGTGGTGCTGATGTTCCTCGACCTCGACCGCTTCAAACCGATCAACGACTCCCTGGGCCACGCCGCCGGCGATCGCATGCTCAAGGAAATGGCGACCCGCCTGCTCGGTTGTGTGGCCGAGGACGACACGGTGGCGCGCATGGGCGGTGACGAGTTCACTTTGCTCCTGCAACCCCGGGTCAGCCGCGAAATGGCACTGAACCGGGCGATTCATGTGGCCGAACAGATTCTCGCCAGCCTGGTGAAGCCGTTTGTGCTGGAAGGCCGCGAGTTTTTTGTCACCGCCAGTATCGGTATCGCCCTGAGCCCTCAGGACGGCAACGAACTGAGCCAGTTGATGAAAAACGCCGACACGGCGATGTACCACGCCAAGGAACGCGGCAAGAACAACTTCCAGTTCTACCAGGCCGACATGAACGCCAGCGCCCTGGAGCGCCTGGAACTGGAAAGCGACCTGCGCCATGCCCTGGACCAGAACGAATTCGTGCTCTATTACCAGCCGCAGTTCAGTGGCGATGGCAAACGTTTGACTGGCGCCGAAGCCCTGCTGCGCTGGCGTCACCCACGCCGTGGCCTGGTGCCACCGGGGGATTTCATCCCGGTCCTGGAAGAGCTGGGCCTGGTGGTGGACGTGGGCGACTGGGTGATCGACGAGGCGTGCCGCCAACTCAAGACCTGGCACCAGAACAAGGTGCGAGTGCCCAAGGTCTCGGTGAATATTTCGGCGCGGCAATTCTCCGACGGGCAGTTGGGCACGCGGATCGCCACCATCCTCAAGGAAACCGGCCTGCCGCCGGCGTGCCTGGAGCTGGAATTGACCGAAAGCATCCTGATGCGCGAGGTCAACGAGGCCCTGCAGATCCTTGCCAGCCTGAAAAACCTCGGCCTGAGCATCGCTGTGGACGACTTCGGCACCGGCTACTCATCGCTCAATTACCTCAAGCAATTCCCCATCGACGTGCTGAAGATCGACCGCACTTTCGTCGACGGCCTGCCGTCCGGCGAACAGGATGCGCAGATCGCCCGGGCAATCATCGCCATGGCCCACAGCCTGAACCTGGCGGTGATCGCCGAAGGCGTGGAAACCCATGAGCAACTGGACTTCCTGCGCGAGCATGGCTGCGACGAGGTGCAGGGCTACCTGTTCGGGCGGCCGATGCCGGCCAATCGGTTTGAGGCGCAGTTCAGTAACGACGCCCTTTTCATGTTTGACTGAGGTTTTGCGGTGGGGCTGATGGCCTCATCGCGGGCAATCCCGCTCCCACAGTTGAATGTGGGAGCGGGCTTGCTCGCGAAGGGGCCATCAAATACGCCATCCATCTCTGGATGAACGCCACTTGTCCGCGACATGATGTCCTTTCATATGCCATCTAAAACCCATTGGGTTAGAATGCCCCTCTTTTCTGCCCCCGATCCTTGAGGACCGCCATGTTCAGCCGTGATTTGACTATTGCCAAGTACGACGCCGATCTCTTTGCCGCCATGGAGCAAGAAGCTCAGCGCCAGGAAGAGCACATTGAGCTGATCGCTTCGGAAAACTACACCAGCCCTGCCGTGATGGAGGCTCAAGGTTCGGTTCTGACCAACAAGTACGCCGAAGGTTATCCGGGCAAGCGTTACTACGGCGGTTGCGAATTCGTCGATATCGTCGAGCAACTGGCTATCGACCGCGCCAAGGAACTGTTCGGCGCCGATTACGCCAACGTCCAGCCACACGCCGGCTCCCAAGCCAACGCGGCCGTGTACCTGGCCCTGCTGCAAGGCGGCGACACCATCCTGGGCATGAGCCTGGCCCACGGCGGTCACCTGACCCACGGCGCCAGCGTTTCCTCCTCCGGCAAGCTGTACAACGCTGTCCAGTACGGCATCGACGGCAACGGTCTGATCGACTACGACGAAGTCGAGCGCCTGGCCGTCGAGCACAAGCCAAAAATGATCGTGGCCGGTTT
Organism: Pseudomonas sp. FP818; assembly: GCF_030687335.1. Lineage (NCBI taxonomy): Bacteria > Pseudomonadati > Pseudomonadota > Gammaproteobacteria > Pseudomonadales > Pseudomonadaceae > Pseudomonas > Pseudomonas sp. FP818. The sequence goes on from NZ_CP117427.1 coordinate 5,055,934, forward strand.
CTCTGCCTACTCGCAGATCCTCGACTTCCCACGCTTCCGTGAAATCGCTGACAAAGTGGGCGCCTACCTGTTCGTCGACATGGCCCACGTGGCCGGTCTGGTCGCCGCTGGCGTCTACCCGAACCCAGTGCCTTACGCTGACGTCGTGACCACCACGACCCACAAGACCCTGCGCGGTCCACGTGGCGGCCTGATCCTGGCGCGCGCCAACGCCGATATCGAGAAAAAGCTGAACTCCGCCGTATTCCCAGGCGCCCAAGGTGGCCCGCTGGAGCACGTGATCGCCGCTAAAGCGATCTGCTTCAAGGAAGCCTTGCAGCCTGAGTTCAAGACTTACCAGCAACAAGTGGTGAAAAACGCCCAGGCCATGGCCACTGTGTTCATCGAGCGCGGTTTTGACGTGGTGTCCGGCGGTACTGAAAACCACCTGTTCCTGCTGTCGCTGATCAAGCAGGATATCTCCGGTAAAGATGCTGACGCTGCCCTGGGCAAAGCCTTCATCACCGTGAACAAGAACTCGGTACCGAACGACCCACGTTCGCCGTTCGTCACCTCGGGCCTGCGCTTCGGCACCCCGGCCGTGACCACTCGTGGCTTCAAGGAAGCAGAGTGCAAGGAACTGGCTGGCTGGATCTGCGACATCCTGGCTGACCTTTCCAACGAAGCCGTGATTGACGCGGTACGTGAGAAGGTCAAGGCCATCTGCAAGAAGCTGCCGGTATACGGCGCTTGATTGCAGTTGCTTGAATAAGAAGCCCGGCTCTTGAGCCGGGCTTTTTTATGCCTGTTGACCGCGTTTCAAGTCAGGGTTGGTAGACCCGCTGGAAGCCTTCGCGGATCTTGTCTTCCGGCAACTCATCGGCAATAAACACAATCACACTCTCCCGCGCCTCACCCTCGGCCCATTCGGTGTCCCAATCGAACCCGTAGAGCTTGAGCACGCCCTGGAACACCATGCGCCGATCTTCCCCGGCGATGTTCAGCACGCCCTTGTAACGCAGCAGTTGTTTGCCGTGTTCTTCCAACAGTTCGTTCATGAACTCACTGAGCCGGTCGATATCCAGCGGCTGGTCGGTGCGCAGCACCAGGCTGGAGATACGGTCGATGGACGGCGCCTGGCTGACCGGGCGCAGGGTCATGCCGGCGTTGAGGTTAAAGCCGCGCACGTCCAGCAGCTCAGCCAGGTCGATCTTGCCATGTTCCACCACACGAATCGGCGCACGACGGTTGATGCGGGTCAGGCGTTGACTGAGCGCCTCGAAGCTGGCGTCGTCCACCAGGTCGCGCTTGCTTATCAGCAGGCGGTCGGCAAAGCCGATCTGGGCCTGGGCGATGGTCTGGGTCAGGTGGTGCTCGGCGTGGGCCGCGTCCACCAGGGTGATGATGCCGTCGAGGAGATAGCGCTCGCGCAATTCCTCGTCGATAAAAAAGGTCTGGGCCACCGGCGCCGGGTCAGCCAGACCGGTGCACTCGATCACCAGGCGGTCGAAGGCGATCTCGCCGCTGTCCAGGCGTTCGAGCAGCAGGTACAGGGCTTTGGTCAGGTCGGTGTGGATGGTGCAGCACACGCAACCGTTGGACAGGGTCATGACCTGGACCGGCTCATCGCCCAATAGCTGGGTGTCGATGCCGGCGTCACTGAATTCGTTTTCGATCACGGCGATTTTCAAGCCGTGCTCGGCCTTGAGCAGATGGCGCAACAAGGTGGTCTTGCCAGCGCCGAGGAAGCCGCTGAGGACGGTGACGGGGATGGGAGAGGACAAAATATTCTCCTTGAGGAAACACAAAACAAATGTGGGAGCGGGCTTGTGTGGGAGCGGGCTTGCTCGCGATGCAGGCAACTCGGTCTATCTGGTATACCGAGGTGATGCTATCGCGAGCAAGCCCGCTCCCACACAAGCCCGCTCCCACAGGGGATCACATAGGCCCAACCCTATTGGATCAACAGCACTTGGGCCCGCCCTTGCCGCCGTAACGGGCTTCCTGGCGCTCCCGGAAGAACGCCTTGTAGTCCATCAACGGCTTGTCCGGGTGCTTGGTTTGCATATGCTCGACGTAGGTGTCGTAGTCGGGCATGCCGACCATCAGGCGTGCAGCCTGACCGAGGTATTTACCGAGGCGACCGATGTCATTGAACATGTCTGCAACCCTCTATCACGCGTCCGGCATGGCTTGGAATGGTGCTTCTTTATCCGTACGTTCCTTGGTGCCCCAGGCGGCAACGCCGACCTTGATGGCATAGAACAGGATGCTGAAGACCACGAACAGGAACAACACCGTCAACGTCGCGTTGGTGTAGGCGTTCCAGATCACGTGCTGCATCTGGTCGATACTCTTGGCCGGGGCCAGGATCTGCCCATTGGCCAGCGCATCGCTGTACTTCTTGGCCAGCGACAGGAAGCCGATCGCCGGGTTGGCGTCGAACAGCTTGATGAAGCCTGCGGTGGTGGTGCAGATCAGCAGCCAGACAGCCGGCAGCAGGGTCACCCAGATGTAGCGCTGGCGCTTCATTTTGATCAGCACAACGGTGGCGAGCATCAGCGCGATACCGGCCAGCATCTGGTTGGAGATGCCGAACAGCGGCCACAAGGTGTTGATACCACCCAGCGGGTCGATCACGCCCTGGTACAGCAAGTAGCCCCACATCGCCACACAGCCTGCAGTGGCGATCAGGTTGGCCGTCCAGGACTCGGTACGCTTGAGCGCCGGCACGAAGGAACCGAGCAGATCCTGGAGCATGAAGCGCCCGGCACGGGTACCGGCGTCCACAGCGGTCAGGATGAACAGCGCTTCGAACAGGATTGCAAAGTGGTACCAGAACGCCATGGTGTTTTCACCCGGCAGCACACTGTGCAGGATTTGCGCGATACCGACCGCCAGGGTCGGCGCACCGCCGGCACGGGCCAGGATGGTGGTTTCACCGATGTCATTGGCCACCGCTTGCAGCGCTTCCGGGGTAATCGCAAAGCCCCAGCTGCTGACGGTTTGCGCAACAGTCACCACATCACTGCCGACAATCGCCGCAGGGCTGTTCATGGCGAAGTACACGCCTGGCTCGATCACCGAAGCGGCAACCATGGCCATGATGGCGACGAACGACTCCATCAACATGCCGCCATAACCGATGTAGCGCGAGTGGGCTTCATTGGCCAACAGCTTGGGCGTGGTGCCCGAGGAAATCAGCGCGTGGAAACCCGATACCGCACCACAGGCGATGGTGATGAACAGGAACGGGAACAGGCCGCCCTTCCACACCGGGCCAGTGCCGTCGATAAACTGGGTCAGCGCCGGCATTTTCAGGTCAGGCATGGTGACCAGGATGCCAATCGCCAGGGCGATAATGGTGCCGATTTTCAGGAAGGTAGACAGGTAGTCGCGCGGGGCCAGGATCAGCCACACCGGCAGTACCGCGGCCACGAATCCGTAGCCAACCAGCATCCAGGTGATCTGGATCCCGGTGAAGGTGAAGGCCTTGGCCCATACCGGATCAGCGGCAATCTGCCCGCCGAGCCAGATCGAACCCAACAGCAACAGCACGCCAATGATCGAAATTTCGCCGATGCGGCCCGGACGGATGTAGCGCATGTACACGCCCATGAACATCGCGATCGGGATGGTCGCCATCACCGTGAAGATGCCCCACGGGCTTTCGGCCAGGGCCTTGACCACGATCAGCGACAGCACCGCGAGGATGATGATCATGATCAGGAAGCAGCCAAACAGCGCGATGGTCCCGGGAATGCGGCCCATTTCTTCGCGGACCATGTCCCCCAGGGAGCGGCCGTTGCGACGGGTGGACAGGAACAGGATCATGAAGTCCTGCACCGCACCCGCCAGCACCACGCCGGCAATCAGCCACAGGGTACCGGGCAGGTAGCCCATCTGTGCAGCCAGTACCGGGCCGACCAGAGGCCCCGCGCCGGCAATGGCGGCAAAGTGGTGACCGAAGAGAATATGTTTGTTGGTCGGCACATAGTCCAGACCGTCGTTGTTGATCACTGCGGGGGTGGCCCGCCGTGGATCGAGTTGCATCACGTTATTTGCGATGAACAGGCTGTAGTAACGATAAGCCACCAGATAAATGGCGACTGCCGCGACTACAATCCACAAGGCGTTGATTGCCTCGCCGCGCCGCAAAGCCACTACGCCCAGGGCGCACGCTCCTACGATTGCCAGCAACAGCCAGGGTAGATGGCGGAGCAGGCTATTATTATTTTTCATTTTTATATTCCAGCCAGGGTGGACAGAAAGACAGCCAGGCCGAGTTTAGCGCGCTGTGCCCTAAAGACCAGCCCCCTACGTTGGTCTAGAGCCTTGCCGGGGCGAAAAAAACAGAAATAAACGCCCGATAATGGCGCAAGGCTACAATCCCTGGACCAACAGAGGGTTTCACCATGAGCGACCAGCCGTCAGATCGACGCCGTTTTCGGCGGATTGCCTTCAATGCCAAGACCGAACTTAAGCAAAACGGCCAGCAATGGCCGGTGCAACTGGTGGATTTATCGCTCAAAGGGTTGCTGGTGCAAAAGCCCGCGCCATGGCTGGGCAAGGGTGACGAGCCCTTTGATGTGGACATTCACCTGGACGCCGACACGGACGTGAGCATGCAAGTGCGGCTGAGCCATGACGACAAGGGGCAACTGGGGTTCGTCTGCGAATATATCGACCTGGACTCGATCAGCCATTTGCGCAGGCTGATCGAGCTGAACCTGGGGGATGAGGAGGAGCTGCATCGGGAGCTGGGCGAGTTACTGAACATCTGACGATGTGCACACATCAATGTAGGAGCTGGCTTGCCTGCGATGGCGGCGTGTCAGTCAGGGACGCAGCGACTGATTCGACACCATTGCAAGCAAGCCATCTCCTACAGGGTTCTGTGGTATTTCGGGTTATTCGAACAAGGCATCCAGTGCCTGTTCGAGCCGCGTCACCGCAATCACCTGCAACCCAGGCGGCGCCTCCTTCGGCGCGTTGCCCTTGGGCACGATGGCACGCTTGAAACCATGCTTGGCGGCTTCCTTGAGGCGCTCCTGGCCGCTGGGCACCGGGCGTACCTCGCCCGACAGGCCCACTTCACCAAATACCAACAGGTCATGGGGCAACGGCCGATTGCGCAGGCTCGACATGACCGCCGCCATCAAGGCCAGGTCAGACGCGGTTTCCAGCACCTTGACGCCGCCGACCACGTTGAGGAACACGTCCTGGTCATGGGTCGGAATCCCGCCATGGCGATGCAATACCGCCAGCAACATCGCCAGGCGGTTCTGATCCAGACCCAGGGTCACGCGGCGCGGGTTGGCCAGATGGCTGTCGTCCACCAAAGCCTGGACTTCCACCAGCATTGGCCGGGTACCTTCCCACGTTGCCATCACCACGCTGCCCGGTACTTCTTCCTGGGCGCGAGTCAGAAAGATCGCCGAAGGGTTGGAGACTTCTTTCAGCCCCCGGTCCGTCATGGCGAACACCCCCAGCTCGTTGACCGCGCCGAAACGGTTCTTCACCGCCCGCAACAGGCGCAGGCGCCCATCGGACTCGCCCTCGAAATACAGCACCGTATCCACCATATGCTCCAGCACGCGCGGGCCGGCCAGTGCGCCTTCCTTGGTGACATGGCCCACCAGGAAAATCGCCGTGCCGCTCTGTTTCGCGTAGCGCACCAGCAACGCCGCACTTTCCCGCACCTGGGACACCCCTCCCGGTGCCGATTGCAGTTGTTCGGTGAAGATCGTCTGGATCGAGTCGATCACCATCACCTTGGGCTTTTCCACGCGGGCGGTGGCGATAATGCTTTCGATACAGGTCTCGGTCATGACCCGCAATTGGTCCTGGGGCAAGCCCAGGCGGCGGGCGCGCATGGCCACCTGTTGCTGGGATTCTTCGCCGGTGACGTACAGGGCTGGCATGCGGCTGGCGATGCTGCATAGGGTCTGCAAGAGGATGGTCGACTTGCCGATGCCTGGATCGCCACCGATCAGCACCACCGAGCCGTCCACCAGGCCGCCACCGAGTACCCGGTCGAGCTCGCCGGACGCCGTGGAAAAGCGCGGGATTTCCTCGACGCTGACTTCCGCCAGGGTCTTGATCTGGGCTTGTTGCCCGGTCCAGCCGGAGCGCCCGCTGGGAGCTGCGGCGCCACCGCTTTCAATCATAGTTTCCGTGAGGGTATTCCACGCCCCACACTCGCCACACTGGCCCGCCCATTTGGGAAAGGTCGCGCCGCACTCTGTGCAGCCGTACATGCGCTTGGCCTTTGCCATCTGAGAACCTCCAACCGAAAAACCGCGATGATAGCTCAGCGTGGCGCTGCGGTACGGATTTCACCGTTGGCCAATCGTGTAGCGCTGTTGCCCAGCGGGTCTTCGGCATTCAGGTCGGCGCCCTGGGCCTTGAGTGCATCGAGCAGTTCGATACGCTTGAACAGCCCGGCGTACATGGCCGCCGTCTGTCCGGCGCCGTTGCGTTGGTCGGGGTTGCAGGCGGTGCCCAGCAAACGCCGGGCAATGCTCAACTCGCCCTTGAAGATCGCGCCCATCAGCGCCGTATTGCCGCGTTTATCCTGCACACAGGCATCGGCACCGGCTGCCAGCAGTTGCTCCACGGCCGGTTCGTGCCCGTGATAGGCGCTGAGGATCAGCGCGGTGTAGCCCTTGTCATCGACGGTATTCAGGGAATAGCCGGATTCGATAAAAGTCTTGAGCATTTCCACGTCGCCACGTCGGGCAGCGTCGAAGTAGTAATCCTGTAACTGCGCCTTGAGGGCCAGCGGGTCGGCGAACACACTCAAGGACCAGCAGGCCAGTAGCGCCCCTATAAAGCTACGCATCATCAACATCCTCTGCAGGTCCCGTAGGAGCGAGCTTGAACTGGCGGCGACAAGCTCGCTCCTACAGGTGGGTGGATTAGTCGGTCAGCTTTTCAGCCAGTGCCTTGACCCGCGCCAGATCGCCCTTGGCCACTTTGGCCACGCCCGTGCCGTACTCCGGGTCGGCCTTGTAGAGGAACGACAGGATGATGTGCTTGCTGACGTCATCCGTGGTTGCCAGGGAGCCACCGAAGTTTTCGATCAAGTCCTGGCGCTCTTTCTTGCTGTAGGACCGATACAAGTCGCCCGCCTGCTTGAAGTTCTGCTCGCGCTGGATTTTCGCCTGCTGGGTGCTGCCGGCCAGGGGCATCTGGCTGTAACGCGCACTTTGCGGCTCTTCCCGAGGCATCAGGCGGCTTGGCTGGTAGTTCACGCCCGTGCTGGTCTTGCCAAAGTTCATCGCACCATCCTGGTTGCCGTTATTGACGGTGACCCGTGGAGCGTTGATCGGCAGTTGCAGGGCATTGGCGCCCAGACGGTACATTTGCGTATCGGCATAGGAGAACACCCGACCTTGTAACAAGCGGTCCTCCGACGGTTCGATACCTGGTACCAGGTTGGCCGGGGCCATGGCCACTTGCTCGGTTTCCTGGAAGACATTGGCCGGATTGCGGTTCAGCACCATTTGCCCGACTTTGCGCTCGGGAACATCGGGCCAGATCTTAGTGGCATCCAGGGGATCGAAATCAAACTTGGCCAGTTCTTCAGGCTTGAGCACTTGCACATACAAGTCCCACTTGGGGAAGTCGCCCTTGTTGATGTGAGTAACCAAGTCGTTGGTCATATGGCTGTAATCACGCCCTTGCACTTGCACGACCTCCTTGGGGTCCAGGTTCTTGATGCCTTGCAAGCTCTTCCAGTGAAACTTGACGTAGTGCACTTCACCCTTGGCATTGATCAACTTGTAGGCATGTACGCCATTGCCGTCCATCTCCCGGTAACTGGCCGGTGTACCGGAGTCCGAGTACAACTCGGTGAGTGTGCGGGTGGACTCTGGAACATGGGAGAAGAAGTCGAAACGACGGGAGTCGTCATCCAGGTTAGTGCGCGGGTCGGGCTTGAAGGCATGCACCATGTCCGGGAACTTGATGGCATCGCGGATAAAGAACGTCGGGAAGTTGTTGCCGACCAGGTCCCAGTTACCTTCGGCGGTATAGAACTTGGTGGCGAAGCCGCGCGGGTCGCGCAGGGTTTCCGGGGAGTGGTTGCCGTGGACGACGGCAGAGAAACGCACAAACACCGGCGTGGCCTCACCGGCGGCAAACACTTTGGCCTTGGTCAGGTCGCTGAGGTTGTCGGTGACGGTGAAGGTGCCGTGGGCGCCGGTGCCACGGGCATGCACCACGCGCTCGGGGATACGCTCACGATCAAAACGCTGCAGCTTCTGGATCAGTTGCACATCCTGCAGCAAGACCGGGCCGTTTGCGCCGGCGGTCTGCGAGTTCTGGTTATCGCCCACCGCTGCACCATTATCTCGGGTCAGGTTGGCGGCACTGACGGCTAACGACAACAGGCTGGTACTGGCAATCAAAAGCACATTGCGCGCAGCAATAGACCTGCGACTAATAAGGTTTTTCATCATGCAATCCTCTGGTTTTTTTAATGCACTTTTACGGGTGCTTGCCAGAGGCTAGTGATGCTGACGCCAGAAGATAAATAGAAAACCCACACCATCACGATTAAAAAAATAGTGTGGTAAGGCCCTGAAATAACGGGTATTTCGCGCGCGACTGATGGCACTTTGCAAACTATTTGCGTTTTAATGTGTCGATTACAACGAACAGTGTTAACCGTTGTGTCGAGCAAGCTCTTGCAGACTGATTTACACTGAGTTCCTCTCCTCTCAACTGTAACAAGGAATAACCTATGGGCGTGATCAGTGAGTTCAAGGCCTTCGCGGTCAAAGGTAATGTGGTCGACATGGCGGTCGGTATTATCATCGGCGCCGCCTTCGGCAAAATTGTTTCGTCCTTTGTAGGCGACGTGGTGATGCCGCCTATCGGTCTGCTGATCGGCGGTGTGGACTTCGGTGATCTGGCAGTAACGCTCAAGGCGGCCCAGGGCGATATTCCGGCGGTGGTCCTGGCCTACGGCAAATTCATCCAGAGCATCATCGACTTCGTGATCGTCGCGTTCGCGATCTTCATGGGCGTCAAGGCCATCAACCGCCTCAAGCGTGAAGAAGCGGCTGCGCCAAGCCTGCCACCGGTGCCCACCAAGGAAGAGGAATTGCTGGGGGAGATCCGCGATCTGCTCAAGGCCCAGAACAACAAGCCGCTGTAGCCGATCCGCAATACCTGTCAGCCACTAAAAAGGCGCCTCTCACCGGGCGCCTTTTTTTACCAGTAGTTTTCTACCGCCACCTGCCCTGGCCGACGCGTCAGGCTTAACTGCATATCGCGTTGCTTGAGCAATTGCCGGGTGTCATCAATCATCTGCGGGTTGCCGCAAATCATCACCCGCGAATGTTCCGGTGTCAGCGCCACGCCTGCCGCGCGTTCCAATTCGCCATTTTCGATCAGGGTGGTGATACGCCCATTCAATGCCCCTGGGTGCTGCTCCCGGGTGACGATGGGCAGGTAGGTGAGCTTATGGGCGTGTTCGCTCAGGTACTCACGCTCAGCCAGTTCCTTGATAAGGGTCTGGTAAGCCAGCTCCCTGGCTTCCCTGGCGCTATAGACCAGGATGATGCGCTCGAATTTTTCCCAGACTTCAAAGTCCTGCAGGATCGACAGAAACGGCGCAATCCCGGTGCCCGTGCCCAGCAGCCACAAGTCGCGGCCATCGACAAAGCGGTTCAGGGTCAAGAAACCCGTGGCCTGTCGCTCCACCAGCAGCTCATCACCCACCCGCAGGCGGCTCAACTCACTGGTGAACTCACCGCCCGGCACCACAATCGAGAAAAACTCGAGGAACTCGTCGAAGGGCGACGACACCACCGAATAGGCGCGCCACACCAGGCTTCCATCGGGCTTGGTCACACCCAGGCGCACAAACTGCCCGGCGACAAAGCGAAAACCCGCGTCGCGGGTGGTCCGCAGGGTAAACAGGCTGGGGGTCAATGACTGCACATCAAGCAAGGTCTGGCGTGTGAATTTTTCCGCACTGGCCGTCATGGGGGGCTCCGGTCTACAGGTGACCCCTAGTGTGGCCCAAAGCGGAGCCTGGAAACACCGCTGGTTTGTAGTGACATCCCCATCCAGGGGATTTATCCGAGCAGAAAAGCCGAACGCCCTACACTTGAATATGAAAAAAACAGAGCGATAGCAATATGATTCCAACTAAAAACATTTAGCTATTACCTTCTCCCCACAGGCGCTACTTCCCACTAACAATCATCGGTGGCACGCTGCCAGACTTCTCGGCAAATCAATGAAAAACAAGATATTAAATCTGAATCACGGCCACCGCCCGCCACGTCTCACAAGGTGCGAGGAAGATTATTACCAATAAAAAACGCCCTGCTAAGTGCGAAAATTCCCACCCCAGCATTGCATGCTGTCCTACACTCGATTCGTTGGCGCTATGAGGACGTGCGTCGCAAACAATCAGCGTAAAACTCAGGGAGTGTTACCGATGGTCAACTGGCGAAACACACGGTTACCCAAACTTGAAGGTGAAGATGAGGTAACAACGATGTTTGAAGCCGCTCTGAACATTACCTATGAGCTAGGCTTCGAATACTGCGGTTTTATAATGGGTTCCAATGCTCTCTACCGCCCTAACAGAAGCATCCATCTCAACAACTATCCGGATGAATGGAACAAAATCTACAAAACAGAAAACTACTTTGAAATGGACCCTTTGGTTATTCACTGTAAGCGCGATGTGCTACCGCTTGTATGGGAAGAGAAAACCTTTTCCGCAGTACCTGACATGTGGGCTCACGTACATGCCCAAGGCCTGAATTTCGGCTGGGCCCAGTCGGTGCACGACTTCCGGGGCTTCTTCAGTATGATCAACCTGGGACGACGCAAGGGGCCGGTGCAGGCCCATGAGCTCTATGAAAAAGCGGGCCAGGTTCTGTGGATATGCCATGCCTTGCATACGGTGGCGGCGCAAACCTACAGCCAGGGGCCGACCTTCCAGTGCCCCGCCAAACTCACCAGCCGCGAGACAGAGATCCTGCAATGGTCGGCACTGGGCAAAACTGCGGCTGATATCGCCACAATTCTCTGCCTATCGGAACGTACCGTCGGTTTTCACATCAGCAGTGCGATGAGAAAGCTGGGGGTCAGCAATAAAATCGCCGCCGTGATCAGCGCCGTGAGAAACGGTCTTTTTTAAGCGCAACCGGCTCAAATCCTCTTGAAAACACCGAATGTAATCCCGGAGAAAAAAACGTAACATTTACGGCCAGTTCTGAGTGATGACGCCGCTCGTCAAAGCCCGCGTCGCAGTCCACTCAGAAGGTTCCTCGCCTAGCCTGGAACACCCGTCGATTATCCAGAGTTTCCCCCGCCATGCCCCTGCTCGATAGCCCCTTCGCCCAACTCGACCTGATCCGCCAGCCCGAGCAGCCAAACGAACCGCTGCAAGCCTTCGATGCGGCTGACGAGTATCTGCTCGCCTATCTGGCGGAGCAGCAACCGGCCAGCAGCACCCGCGTGCTGGTGCTCAATGACAGCTTTGGCGCGCTGGCGGCCAGCCTTGAAGGGCAGATGCGTGTCACCACCAGTGGCGATTCGTTTCTAGGCACCCAAGCGTTGCAAAAAAACCTGGTACGCAACCACAAGACCTTCGATGCCGTGTCGTTCGTGCCTGCCAGCCAGGTGCCGAGCGGGCCCTTCGACCGCGTGCTGATCCGAGTGCCGAAAACCCTGGCGCTGCTGGAAGAACAACTGATCCGCCTGCAAGGCCAACTGGCGCCCGGCGCCGAAGTGATCGCAGGCGCCATGGTCAAGCATCTGCCCCGCGCCGCCGGTGAACTGCTGGAGCGCTACATCGGGCCGATGCACGCGTCGCTGGCAGTGAAAAAGGCCCGGTTGCTGATTGCCACCCTGGCTGATCGGCCCCGGGTGGTCTCGCCCTACCCCACGCGTTATCGCCTGGACGCGCCGGCCATCGAGCTGCTCAACCACGCCAATGTGTTCTGCCGTGAAGGCCTGGACATCGGCACCCGTGCCTTTCTGCCGCACCTGCCATCCAACCTGGGCAGCGCCCGCGTGGCGGACCTGGGTTGCGGCAATGGGGTCCTGGCCATCGCCAGTGCCCTGCAAAACCCCGAGGCGCAGTACACCTTGGTGGACGAATCCTATATGGCTGTGCAATCGGCCGCCGAGAACTGGCGCGCGGCGCTGGGTGAGCGGCCAGTGACGATTCGCCCCGGCGACGGCCTGGCGGACCAGGAGCCGCAATCGTTGGACGTGGTGCTGTGCAACCCACCGTTCCACCAGCAACAGGTGGTGGGGGACTTCCTCGCCTGGCGCATGTTCCAGCAGGCCCGCGAGGCACTGGTGGTGGGCGGCGCCTTGTATATCGTCGGCAACCGTCACCTGGGTTATCACAGCAAGCTGGCGCGGCTGTTCCGTGGTGTGGAGCAGGTAGCGGCGACGCCCAAGTTCGTGATCCTCAAGGCACGCAAGTAAACCCAGGCAAAAAAACCCTCCGTGAGGAGGGTCATAAAGGTGCGGGATGTCAGTGGGTGCTCAGGCCCGCGGCGTTCATGAACATGCGCATCAGGCTGGCCACCACGAACAGGGCCAGGACGCTGCCGGTCCAGATCATCGCCAGCCAGCCCAGGCGCTGCCACAGCGGCTTTTTCTCGGCCTGTTCGATCTCGTCCAGTGAAGGTTTACCGGTCATGGTCCAAGCCTCCTAGTGATAGCCGTCTTCATGGGTCACCTTGCCGCGGAACACGTAGTAGCTCCAGAAGGTGTAACCCAGGATGAACGGGATGATGAACAGCGTGCCCACCAGCATAAAGCCCTGGCTCTGTGGCGGCGCGGCAGCCTCCCAGATCGAGACCGACGGCGGGATGATGTTCGGCCACAGGCTGATGCCCAGGCCGCTGTAGCCCAGGAAGATCAACACCAGCGTCAACAGGAACGGCGCGTAATGGGCATTGCGGGCCACGGCACGCACCAGCGCATACATGGTCACCAACACCAGGATCGGCACCGGCAGGAACCAGAACAGGTTCGGCAGGGTGAACCAGCGCGAGGCGATATCCGGGTGGGCCAGGGGCGTCCAGATGCTGACAATGCCAATTACCGCCAACACCACGAACGCCAGGGGCCGCGCCAGGTTGTGCATCTGCTCCTGCAACTTGCCTTCGGTCTTCATGATCAGCCAGGTGCAGCCCAGCAGCGCATACGCCACGATCAGGGCCACGCCGCAGAACAGGGCAAACGGCGAGAGCCAGTCCAGTGAGCCGCCGGCGAACTGGCGGTCAACCACCGGGATGCCTTCAATGAATGCCCCCAGCGCCACGCCCTGAAAGAAAGTCGCCGCCAGCGAGCCGCCGATAAACGCCTTGTCCCACAGGTGGCGTTTGTCATCCTTGGCCTTGAAACGGAACTCAAAAGCCACACCACGGAAGATCAGGCCGATCAGCATCAGGATCAGCGGCAGGTACAGCGCCGAGAGCACCACCGAGTAGGCCAGCGGGAACGCGCCGAACAACGCCGCGCCCCCCAGCACCAGCCAGGTCTCGTTGCCGTCCCACACCGGGGCGACGGTGTTCATCATTACGTCACGGTCGGTCTTGCCCGGGATAAACGGGAAGAGAATGCCGATCCCCAGGTCAAAACCGTCCATGACCACGTACATCATGATGCCGAAGATGATGATCACGGCCCAGATCAGCGGAAGATCAATACCCATGACTCAATTCCCCTTGTTCAGAGTGTCGCCGTGATCGGCGTCGCCGCTGTCATCGGCCGCCGACAATGGACGCGCCGGGGTGCGTTTCTGCCCGGGGCCGCCGTGGGCCGGTTCGGTACTTTCGTGGGTGACCGGGCCTTTGCGCACCAGGCGCATCATGTAGCCCAGGCCGGCGCCAAACAGGGCGAAGTACACCACCACAAACAGCACCAGGGTGATCCTCATCTGCATCACACTGTGGTTGGAGGACGCGTCCGCCGTGCGCATCAAGCCGTAGACCACCCAGGGCTGGCGCCCGATTTCGGTGGTGAACCAGCCGGCCAGGATCGCAATCAACCCCGACGGGCCCATCCACAGCGCCAGGTACAGGAACGGTTTGTTGGTGTACAGCCTGTCGCCCTTGCGCAGCCAGAGGCTGAACAGGCCGGTGAAGATCATCAACAGGCCCAGGCCGACCATGATGCGGAACGACCAGAACACGATGGTCGAGTTGGCGCGATCCTCAGGCGGGAACTCCTTGAGGGCCGGCACTTGCTTGTCCAGGGAGTGGGTAAGGATCAGGCTGCCCAGGTAGGGGATTTCCACTTTGTACTTGGTGCGCTCTTCCTTCATGTCCGGCCAGCCGAACAGGATCAGCGGGGTCGGCTCGTTACCGACGTTTTCCCAGTGGCCTTCAATCGCCGCAATTTTCGCCGGCTGGTGCTTGAGGGTGTTGAGGCCGTGGAAGTCACCGATCACCGCCTGGATCGGCGCAACGATCAAGGCCATCCACATCGCCATCGACAACATGGTGCGGATCGCCGGGTTGTCCTTGCCCCGCAGCAGGTGCCAGGCCGCCGAGGAGCCGACGAAGAACGCGGTGGCGACAAACGCTGCCGTGGCCATGTGGGCCAGGCGATAGGGGAACGAAGGGTTGAAAATCACCGCCATCCAGTCGGTTGGAATCACCTGACCATTGACGATTTCAAAACCTTGGGGGGTCTGCATCCAACTGTTGGAGGCGAGGATCCAGAAGGTCGAGATCAACGTACCGACGGCCACCATCACCGTGGCAAAGAAGTGCAGCTTGCGCCCGACCTTGTTCCAGCCGAACAGCATCACCCCAAGAAAGCCGGCTTCGAGGAAGAACGCGGTGAGTACTTCATAGGTCAGCAAGGGCCCCGTGACGGAGCCGGCGAAGTCCGAGAAACGACTCCAGTTGGTACCGAACTGATAGGCCATGACCAGGCCCGAGACCACCCCCATGCCGAAGTTGACGGCAAAGATCTTCGACCAGAAATGGTAGAGGTCACGGTAGGTATCGTTGTGGGTCTTGAGCCACAGACCTTCCAGCACCGCAAGGTAACTGGCCAGGCCAATGGTGATGGCCGGGAACAGGATATGGAACGAGATGGTGAATGCGAATTGAATTCGGGCGAGATCTAGCGCCTCCAAACCGAACATAAGTCTTCCTCTGTCAGGTAATACCGGCTGCTGGCTGGGGGCCTGCACCCACTGCCCCCACGGATATGGAGTGTGGCGAATTGCAATTCGTTCTTTTTTTACCAACCACGTAGGGATTCTGGCCTGTTGGCCGCCACACCAGCGCTGCAATCAGCATTGATCTGGATCAAGCATCGATGAAAGAGTAGTCCCATTTTCCAGGTTGGACTGTGTGGTCTTTTGCCGCGTGACAGGTTGACTCAGCGAAATAGATGTCTTGCTAAGGATATTTCTTTTCCAGCAACTATTTGTTACAGCTTGATGCTAATCTCGGCGCTTCCCAGGTTCAGTCCAGTCCTTGCCGATGCCCAGTGAAACCCCGCTGCTGTTACGTCATCACCGCCCTTTCATCGCGTTCTGGCTGGCGCGGATTTTTACCGCCAGCGGCTTCCAGATGCTCACCGTGGCCATCGGCTGGAACCTCTACCAACTGACTGGCAATGTGCTGGACCTGGGGCTGGTGGGCCTGGTGGAATTTGTGCCGCGGGTGCTGTTTATGCTGCACACCGGGCATGTGGCGGACCGTTATGAACGGCGTAAAGTCGCTGCCATTTGCCAGACGTTGCAAGCATTGATTGCTCTGGCGCTGGTGATTGGCAGCCTGACGGACAATGTCACCCGCGAGATGATTTTTATCCTCGCCTTCCTGCTGGGCTCTGCCCGCTCCTTCGAAATGCCCACAACCCAGGCCCTGCTGCCGAGCATCGTGCCCAGCGCCCTGTTCCCTCGGGCAGTGGCGGCGGCGCAGTCGGCCCAGCAATCGGCAACCATCGTCGCGCCGGCCCTGGGCGGCCTGCTTTATGCCTTCGGCAGCGCCTGGGTGTATGGCCCGACGGTGCTGCTGTACCTGATTGCCTGCATGCTGACCCTCAACCTCCCCGCGCGGCAGACCCCGCTGAACAAGGGCAAGGCCACCCTCGACTCGCTGCTCGCCGGGATTCGTTTTATCCGCAGCCGGCCGGACATCCTCGGGGCAATTTCCCTGGACCTGTTTGCCGTGTTGTTGGGCGGCGCCACGGCGTTGCTGCCGGTGTTTGCCAAGGACATCCTGTTGACCGGCCCCTGGGGCCTGGGGCTGCTGCGCTCGGCTCCGGCAGTCGGCGCGCTGTTGATGTCATTGTGGCTGGCACGGTTTGCCGTGGACCGGCGTGTGGGCCGGGTGATGTTTACCGCGGTCGGCGTGTTTGGCGTGGCGACCATTGCCTTTGGCCTGTCCACCTCGTTCTGGTTCTCCCTGGCGGTGCTGGTGGTGCTGGGGGCGGCGGACATGATCAGCATGGTGATCCGTGCCTCATTCGTACAGCTGGAAACCCCCGATGAAATGCGCGGGCGGGTCAGCGCGGTCAATGGGCTGTTTATTGGCGCGTCCAATCAGTTGGGCGAATTTGAGTCCGGCGTCACGGCCCACTGGCTGGGCACGGTACCCGCCGTGGTGCTGGGCGGGGTCGGGACGCTGGTGGTGACCGGGGTGTGGATCAAGCTGTTCCCGACCCTGGCCAATCGGGACCGCATGCATATGCCGGCCGAAGCGCCCTGAACCTGCAGGAGCCATCACTGGATGCGTAACTGAGTCACCAGGGTATTGCGGGGCGCGTTGATCGACGTGTTGCTGTACTCGAACCAGCCTGCGGCGCGGATATCCACGTCAAATACATAGATGTAGCCCATCAATGTACCAGCGCCATTGCAGGCCTGGCTGACGGAGCCGACCTGGCAAATCGCCGTCTTTTGTCCCGCAAGCCGCGCCCCATCAAAGGTCGCGATGGAATTGTTGCCCAGCCCCACTTCCATCACCGAGACCCGCGTCGCCCCACGGTGCTGGCACTGCCGGGTACGGTCGGCGCCCTCGGCGATGGACTCGCTGCAGCCCTGGGACTGCACCTGGAACACCCGCACTTCGCTCAAGGCCGGTGCAGGCGCGCCCCACGCCGGTGCCACCGCCAGCCACAGGCCGAGACAGGCGAACGGAGCTAGACTCCACGCGATGGCTTTTTTCATGCTCTGGATGACCCTGGACTGAACGTCGACGGAGTATGCCTCAAGGCCACACTCAACAAAACCGAGGCCGGGCGCCACAGGTCGTCGACCTGCTGGTATGATGCGCCGCTTTTTCCGATCCTCTGTAGAAAACACGCGGCGCTTGGCGCAGTTTGTGCTTTGACTTTGAGGTCAACAAATCACGGCGCCGAATGCGCCACAGGGAGCAGGCATGCTGGAAAAGCTGTTTCAACTCAAGGCACACAACACTAACGTGCGTACCGAGATTCTGGCCGGTATCACGACATTCCTGGCCATGGCCTACATCCTGTTCGTCAACCCGAGCATTCTCGGCGAGACCGGCATGGACAAGGGCGCGCTGTTTTTCGCCACCTGCCTGGCAGCGGCCATCGGCTCGACGATCATGGGTCTGATCGCCAACTACCCGATTGCCCTGGCACCGGGCATGGGCCTGAACGCCTTCTTTACCTACACCGTGGTCCTGCACCTGGGCCATACCTGGCAGGTGGCGCTGGGTGCGGTATTTATCTCTGCCGTGCTGTTTTTCCTGCTGTCGATCTTCCGCATCCGCGAATGGATCATCAATGCCATCCCCCTGCCCCTGCGTTCGGCGATTGCTGCCGGTATCGGCCTGTTCCTGGCGCTGATCGCCCTGCATAACGCCGGGATCGTGGTCAGCAACCCAGCGACCATGCTGGGCATGGGCGACCTGGCGAAGCCGGCACCGATCCTCGCCACCCTGGGTTTCTTCCTGATCGTGGCCCTGGAAGCGCTAAAAGTGCGCGGTGCAGTACTGATCGGCATCCTCGCGGTGACCATCGCCGCCATCGCGCTGGGCGTCACCCCCTTTGGCGGCGTGGTATCAATGCCACCTTCCCTGGCCCCGACCTTCCTGCAACTGGATATCGCCGGCGCCCTGGACGTGGGCTTGATCAGCGTGATCTTCGCCTTCCTGTTCGTGGACCTGTTCGACAACTCCGGCACCCTGATCGGCGTTGCCAAGCGCGCCGGCCTGATGGGCAAGGACGGTCACATGCCGAAAATGGGCCGCGCCCTGATCGCCGACAGTACCGCAGCCATGGCCGGCTCGCTGCTGGGTACCTCGACCACCACCAGCTACATCGAGTCGGCTGCTGGCGTGAGTGCCGGTGGCCGCACCGGGCTGACCGCCATCGTCGTGGCAATCCTGTTCCTGCTGGCACTGTTCTTCTCGCCGCTGGCGGCCAGCGTCCCGGCGTTTGCCACCGCCCCCGCGCTGCTGTTTGTCGCGGTGCTGATGACCTCGGGCCTGGCGGAAATCGACTGGGACGACATCACCGTTGCAGCGCCCGTGGTAATCACCGCCCTGGCGATGCCCTTCACTTACTCCATCGCCAACGGCATCGCCTTCGGCTTCATCGCCTGGACCGGTATCAAGCTGCTTACGGGCCGCTACCGTGAACTCAACCCAGCGCTGGTGATCCTGTCGATTCTGTTCGTGATCAAGCTAGGCTGGTTCCCCGCATGACTTTTGACGCAGCAAGTTACGCCCTGCAACTGCAAGAAAAGGTCACGCGCTTGCGTGACCTGCTCGCGCCGTTCGACGCGCCCGAGCCGCAGGTGTTCGATTCGCCCCTGCAGAACTTCCGCCTGCGCGCCGAGTTTCGCCTGTGGCGCGAAGGGGGTCAGCGCCATTACGCGATGTTCTCCCAGGATGACAAGCGCACGCCGATCCTGATCGAAGAATTCCCCATCGCCAGCCTGCGCATCAACCAGTTGATGCCGCAACTCAAGGCCGCCTGGCAAGCCAGCGCTGCCCTGAGCCACAAACTGTTCCAGGTGGAGTTCCTCACCACCCTGGCCGGCGACGCGATGATCACGCTGTGCTATCACCGCCCGCTGGACGAGCATTGGCACACGGCGGCCAACAAACTGGCTGCCGATCTGAACGTCAGCATCATCGGCCGCTCCAAGGGCAAGCGCGATGTGATCGGCCACGACTACGTGGTCGAGAAACTCGATGTCGGCGGTCGCACCTTCAGCTATCGTCAGCCCGAAGGTGCCTTCACCCAGCCCAACGGCACGGTGAACCAGAAGATGCTCAACTGGGCCTATGGGGCCCTCGGCGATCGCAGCGATGACCTGCTGGAGCTGTATTGCGGCAACGGCAACTTCACCCTGCCCCTGGCCACCCGCGTGCGCAAAGTGCTGGCCACCGAGATCAGCAAGACCTCGGTCAACGCCGCCCTGAGCAACCTCGATGAAAACGCGGTGGATAACGTCACCCTGGTGCGCCTGTCCGCTGAAGAACTGACCCAAGCCCTGAACGAAGTACGGCCGTTCCGACGCTTGCACGGTATCGACCTCAAGAGCTACGCGTTCGGCAGCGTCTTCGTCGACCCGCCCCGCGCAGGCATGGACCCGGACACCTGCGAATTGACCCGGCGCTTCGAGAACATCCTGTACATCTCCTGCAACCCGGAGACGCTGGCGGCGAACATCGCGCAACTGCACGACACGCACCGCATTACCCAGTGTGCAATGTTTGACCAGTTCCCGTGGACCCACCATATGGAATCAGGCGTGCTGCTGACCCGGCGCTAACCCTCGGCCCCGGCACACCTAGAAAAATGTGGGAGTGGGCTTGCCCGCTCCCACATAAGCCCACTCCCCCGGCTGTGCATCACTCCTCCTTGCGTGGCCGCCCGCCCTTCTTGCCATTAGCACGGGCGGCTGCGGACTTGGCGGCGCTGGTTTTACGGCCGTTGCGCGATGCCACCATGCTCGCCGCCAGGTCCATCAGGGGCTGACTCGTAGCGACCAGGCCAGTGATGGAAACATGCAGATCACGAGCTTCACAGCACAGTGCCTTGCCGCCAAAACCGACCTCCAGCGCCTGGAAGTCCTGCGCAGAAAAACCTTCGAATTCAGAGAGACCGGCCACCGGCAACAGGATGCGGCTGCCGTCGCCGAAGCCGATGGAAATGCAGTCGTCCTGGTAGTGCACGGAGCTGGCATTGGCGTACACCCGCTTGAGCTTGCGCCCACGGGCCACGGCCTTATCAACATCGGCGTCAGTGATCGGTGCATCAGGCCGGACTTTGGCTTTTACCGTTTTCATAACTCAATCTCCACGGATCCTGGCGCCCTCACCAGGTTCAAGATGGTTCGCCGCCCCGCCACATCGTGCCGGGCCCTGGCGATCACGTAGACACCTCGCCGGATGACCAACCCCGGCACGACCTCGTCGGCCTCCCAATCCCAGGAATGGTTCTCCAGGCAGACTGTTTGCAGCTTCTCCCACCAGATCCTTTGTGCCCGCGCCAGATAATGCGGCTGCATCAAGGTCTGGCGAATGCCTTCCAGAACGCTAGTGGCTGGTCGCCGCCGCTCGGGATACACATCCCACAACGCCACGTCCCCATCCAGGAAACTGAAGCGAAAACGCGCATCCCAGTCCTTGCCCATGACATGTACGTGCGGCGGGCAATGCTCATCCCTGAGCAACACTGCAATCACATATCCCTTGTAAGTGCCTACTTTCATCGTAACCCATCCGTTAGGTTATTTGTCGCCGACCAATGCTTTATCCAGCCCCAGCCGACAGCCGGCCTCTTCAAATTGCCAGAGCTGCCTCACAGACTAGTAACGACTGGCACCGCTTCAAATGCCGGGTTGTAACCGCAGATGCCCAGGCGGTCGTCGTTGAAAAACAGCCCCTCCTTGAACACATTGACGCCCATCTCCCAATCCCGCGACTCTTCAGCCTTGAGATACGGGCTGGGAAACACCCGCTCTGCCGAGTTGCCGCCATGGGGGCGACCGGTCAGTGACCTGGCCCTTGAGCGCGGTGCTGCGGATCCCGGGGGAAGTAAAGCAAACAGGCGGGCATCTTAAGTTTTGTCGAGAATGGTTTCCAATTGACATCAACTCTTGGACAGTCCCGACAGGCTGCATTCACCGTTCGATAATCGAACGGTTATCTGCAGCACCGCGCTTGGCCAATTGACCAAATTAACCATTCAGTACATTTTGTCTCCATCCATAAAAACAACAGTGGAGACACCCCCATGCCGCCTATTGTGCTGGTCCTCAACGGCCCCAACCTGAACCTGCTCGGCACCCGCGAACCGGCCACCTATGGCCACGAGACCCTGGCTGACGTCGCCGCCCTATGCGGGCGTAGCGCCGAACAGTTCGGGCTGAAACTGGAATTTCGCCAGACCAACCACGAAGGCGAGTTGCTGGACTGGATCCATGGCGCCCGCGCTCGTTGTGCGGGCATTGTGATCAACCCGGCGGCCTGGACCCATACCTCGGTGGCCATTCGCGACGCCCTGGTGGCCAGTGAACTGCCGGTGATCGAAGTGCATTTGTCCAACGTGCATGCCCGCGAACCGTTCCGTCATCACTCTTTCGTCTCGCCCATTGCCAAGGCCGTGCTCGCCGGGTTTGGCAGCCACGGTTATCACCTGGCCCTCGAGCATTTCAGCCGGGAGCTCAAATGAAACCGCGTATTCTTGCCGGGCTGATCGGCGCCGGCATCCAGGCGTCCCGCACGCCGGCCCTGCATGAGCAGGAAGGCGATGCCCAGGGTCTGCGCTACTTGTATCGCCTGATCGACCTGGACCCGCTGCAACTGGACAGCAGCGCCCTGCCCGATCTGCTCAAGGCCGCCGAACAGATGAACTTCACCGGATTGAACATCACCTACCCATGCAAGCAAGCGATCCTGCCGTTGCTCGATGAGCTGTCGCCCGAAGCCCGGGGCATCGGCGCGGTCAACACCGTGGTCTGGCGCGATGGCAAGCGCATCGGTCACAACACCGACTGCCTGGGTTTTGCCGAAGGGTTTCGCCGTGGCCTGCATGACGCTGCGCGCCAACGCGTGGTGCAGATGGGCGCCGGTGGCGCAGGCGCGGCGGTGGCCCACGCGCTGTTGGCCGAAGGTGTCGGCCAGTTGAGTATTTTCGATATGGATCACGACCGCGCCCAAAGCCTGGCCGCCAACCTCAACCAACACTTTGGCCCTGACCGAGCGTGTGCCGGCAGCGACCTGGGTCACGCGATGGCGGCGGCTGACGGCCTGGTCAACACCACGCCCATGGGCATGGCCAAGCTACCGGGGATGCCCGTGCCAGCAGCATTGTTGCGCGCGGATTTGTGGGTCGCGGAGATCGTCTATTTCCCGCTGGAAACCGAGCTGCTACGCAACGCCCGGGCGCTGGGTTGCCGCACCCTGGATGGGGGGAATATGGCGGTGTTCCAGGCGGTGAAGGCGTTCGAGTTGTTCAGTGGTGAGAAAGCAGATGCACAAAGGATGCTCGCTCATTTCCAGAGCATGAATACTTCACTGTAGAAACCGGATCCTAATGTGGGAGCTGACTCGCCCCACATTGAGTTCGGTGGGGAAATCAGGCTTGCAGGTAACGCAGCACCGACTCGCAGATCATCGCCCGATGCCGCTGCTTGATTGCTTCATCCGACAATTCGATCTGAAAAATCTCACTGAAGGTATGCCGGTTGGATACCCGGTAAAAGCTGAACGAGTTGATCAGCAAATGCACATCCAGCGGCTCCAGCCCAGCGCGGAACACCCCCAGCTCCGCGCCTCGGCGCAAGGTCGCGCCCAGTGCTTCAAGGATATTGCTGTTCATCGCCTTGATCGCGTCCGACTGCTTCACATACTCGGCGTTGTGAATGTTCTCGATGCTGACAATCCGCACAAAATCCACATTCTGGTCGTGGTGGTCGAAGGTGAATTCCACCAGGCGCCGGATTGCTTCACGGGGTTCCAGTTCAGTGAGGTTCATCCGGGTTTCGGTGTTGCGGATATCCCCGTAGAGCTTTTCCAGGACCTCGACGTACAGCTGTTCCTTACTGCCGAAGTAGTAATAGATCATGCGCTTGGAGGTGTGGATGCGCTCAGCGATGGCGTCCACCCGCGCCCCCGAAAGCCCCTGCTGCACGAACTCGACAATGGCTTCTTGCAGAATGTTCTCGCGGGTCTTTTCCGGGTTGTTCTTGCGGCTCTTGCGCGGCGCCAGGGGGGCGTCGGGCAGTTCGGAGGTCGGGGTCATGGTGCGCTCACGGCCATTTATGCAGGCCGTGATTATGGGCTGCCATGCCGTACGAAGGAAGCGGCAACGCCCTACAGCCTGGCCTGGCGCACTGCCCCACTGCGCGACTTGGCCATCGCCGCCAGGCGTACCGCCACATTCGCGGCGCCATAGCCGGCGTAACCGTTCTTGCGCTGGATAATCTCGAAGAAAAACCGCCCTTCAAAGGGTTCGGTGTACACGTGAAACAGCTCACCGCCCTGGGCATCACGGTCGTACAACACGTTGTAGTACGCCAGCTCGCTGAGGAACTGATCGTCGAAATCAAAACGCGCCGCCAGGTCATCGTAGTAATTGAGTGGGATATCCAGCAGCGGCACGCCCGCCTCCTTGGCCCGGCTGACCTCGGCGAAAATATCCGCGCAATCAAAGGCAATGTGATGCACGCCGGAGCCACGGTAGCTGGATAACGCGTGGGAAATCGCCGTGTTGCGGTTCTCGGAAATATTCAGCGGCAAGCGGATCGAACTGCAACGGCTGCGCAGCGCCCGGCTCTTGACCAGGCCGTAGGGGTCCGGCAACACCACCTCATCGTCGGCCTCGAAATCCAGCAGGCTCTTGTAGAACAGCACCCAACTGTCGAGGCTGTCGGCCGGCAGGGCCATGGCCATATGGTCGATGCGCAGCAGCCCGCCGCCGCCGGTGCTGGCGGCCTGCAGGTTGAAATCAGTGTGGTAGATCCCGCCGGCGTGCTGGTCCACCAGGTAGATCAGGCTGCCATCCGGCGCGCGTACCGCCGCCAGCTCCAGCTCATTGGGCCCGACCAGCCCGCGATAGGGTTGGCCCTTGTAGGCCACCGCCCGTTCCAGGGCCTTGGCACTGTCCTTGACGCGAATCGCCGTGGCGCACAACGACGGGCCATGGGCCTCGAAAAAGTTGTGGGCAAAGGAGTACGGCTCGCAGTTGAGGATCAGGTTGATATCGCCCTGGCGCAGCAGGCTCACGCTCTTGGAACGGTGCTGCCCGGCCTTGACGAAGCCCAGGCGTTGCAGCCATTGGGTCAGGCGGGCGCCGAGGTTTTCATCCACCGCAAACTCGAGGAATTCGATGCCGTCGTACTCGCTGGCAGCCGGGGTCTCAAACAGGATATCCAGCGGCGTGGCCTGTTGCTGCAGGCGTTGGCGGGTCTTCTCTTCCAGGTACAGCAACGAGCGCAAACCATCCGCCGCGTTGGCCCGGGTGGGCGCGGCGCGAAAGCCATCGTTGAAAATCTCCAGGGACAGCGGCCCGGTGTAGCCACTCTGGATGATCGGCGCGAGAAAACCCGGCAGGTCGAACTCGCCCTGGCCGGGGAAGCAGCGAAAGTGCCGGCTCCACTCCAGCACGTCCATGGCCAGCAGCGGCGCGTCGGCCATTTGCACAAAGAAGATCTTGTCGCCAGGGATCTGGGCGATAGCCGTCGGATCACCCTTGAGCGACAAGGTATGAAAACTATCCAGCAACACCCCGAGGCTGGGGTGGTCAATCTCGTGCACCAGTTGCCAGACCTGTTGCCAGGTGTTGACGTGCCGCCCCCAGGCCAGGGCTTCATAGCCAATGCGCAAGCCACGGCGCCCGGCGTGTTCGGCCAACAGGCTGAGGTCATCGCGCAGGATCGAATATTCGCCCGTGGAATCGGCAGAAGCATTGCTGCACACCAGCACCAGGTCGGTGCCCAGTTCCTGCATCAGGTCGAATTTGCGTTCGGCCCGTTCCAGGTTGCGCGCCAGGCGGTCGCGGCGACATCCTTCAAAATCACGAAACGGCTGGAACAACGTGATGGCAATGCCCAGATCGGCACACATCTGCCGCACTTCACGCGGGCTGCCGTCGTAATACAGCAAGTCGTTCTCGAAGATTTCCACCCCATCGAACCCGGCCGCAGCAATGGCTTCGAGCTTTTCCGGCAGGGTGCCGCTCAGGGAAACAGTGGCGATGGAACGTTGCATGGGGTGACTCCCGGCAATGATGGGTGGTCTTGTTTGCGGCAAATTATTGGCCGCGCGCGATAAAGCAGCAATTCAAAATGTACCAATCAGTTAGTTTTTCGGGCGATTATCGAACACAATGGCGATTGGCGAATTGACGATTTTTTAGCCACTGCGCACCATCGAATGCGCATCCAGGGCCGCTTTTTTTAAGGCGCAAACCTGTGATCAAGACCCAGAACACACCATAAAAATTTCAAAAAACGGGTACCTCTCATGCCTTCGCAAAATTCCGCCGTGGCCCCGCGCCCCGGCAACCCGCAAGCGGCCATTGGCGACAAGATTCGCGGCGCCCTCGCCGTCGGCAAAACCCGCTGGGGCATGTTGGCCCTGGTGTTTTTTGCCACCACCTTGAACTACATCGACCGCGCCGCTCTGGGCGTGATGCAACCGATCCTGGCCAAAGAGATGAGCTGGACGGCGATGGACTACGCCAACATCAACTTCTGGTTCCAGGTCGGTTATGCCATTGGTTTTGTGCTGCAAGGCCGGCTGATCGACCGCGTCGGCGTCAAGCGTGTGTTCTTCTGCGCGGTGCTGCTGTGGAGCATCGCCACCGGCGCCCACGGCCTGGCGACTTCGGCGGTGGGCTTTATGGTCTGCCGCTTTATCCTCGGCCTCACCGAAGCGGCCAACTACCCCGCCTGCGTCAAGACTACCCGCCTGTGGTTCCCCGCCGGCGAGCGCGCGGTGGCTACCGGGATCTTCAACGCCGGCACCAACGTCGGCGCCATGCTCACGCCAATGCTGTTGCCACTGGTGCTGCATGTGTGGGGCTGGCAGGCTGCATTTTTATGCATGGCTGCCCTGGGTGGGATCTGGCTGGTGTTCTGGGGCCTGAAGTACTACAACCCCGAAGACCATCCGAGCGTAAAACAGTCGGAACTGGACTACGTGCAACAGGAAGTCGAGCCCGAACAACCCCGCGTGCCCTTCAGCCGTATCCTGCGCATGCGTGGCACCTGGGCCTTCGCCATTGCCTACGCCCTGACCGCCCCGGTGTTCTGGTTCTACCTCTACTGGCTGCCGCCGTTCCTCAACCAGCAATACAGCCTGGGGATCAACGTGACCCAGATGGGTATCCCGCTGATCATCATTTACCTGACGGCAGACTTCGGCAGTGTGGGCGGCGGGATTCTGTCCTCGTTCCTGATCGGACGCGGCATGCAGCCGATCAAGGCGCGCCTGCTGTCGATGCTGCTGTTTGCCTGCTGCATCGTCGGCGTGATCATGGCCGCCGGCTCCAGCCAGCTGTGGGTCGCAGTGTTTGCCATCTCCCTGGCCATCGGCGCGCACCAGGCCTGGACCGCCAATATCTGGAGCCTGGTGATGGACTACACCCCCAAGCACATGATGAGCACGGTATTTGGCTTTGGCGGGATGTGCGCGGCTATCGGCGGGATGTTTATGACGCAGATCGTCGGCCATATCCTGACCGTGACCAATAACAACTACACCGTGCTGTTCACCCTGATCCCGGCGATGTACTTCATCGCCCTGACCTGGATGTACTTCATGGCGCCGCGCAAGATCCCCACCGTCGCGGTGTGACTCAACGCCGCCGCTGCTGCCAGGCAGCGGCCAAGCCACTCAGGCAGATCACCCCGATCCCGACCACCGTGGTCAGGTCCGGGGTGTGATTGAACACCAGCCAGCCCAACAGCCCCGCAAACACGATCTGGCAATAGCCGAACGGTGCCAGTAACGCCGGTGCAGCGAAGCGGAAGGCCTGGGTCAGCATCAAGTGCGCGGTCATCCCACAGGTGCCCAGTGCCAGCATCAACAGGCCATGGCCCAGGGTCGGTACCTGCCAGAAGAACGGCACCAGCGCGCTCATCACCAGGGTGTTGCACAGGCCGGCGAAGAAGTTGCTGGTGGTCGGGCTGTCGTACTGGCTGAGGATGCGGGTCAGCAGTTGGTAGAAACAGAAGAACAACGCCGAGACCAATGGCAACAACACCGCCGGGGTGAACAGCTCACCGCCCGGGTGCACAATGATGATCACCCCGACAAACCCGCAGATCACCGCCAGCCACTGGCCCCGCGTCACATGCTCGCCCAGCAGCGGCACCGACAGGGCCGTCACCAGGATCGGCGCGAGGAAGTTCACTGCGGTGGCTTCGGCCAGCGGGATGTAATGCAGGGCAGCGGTAAAAAACAGGCTGGTGCCCAGCAGGCACAACGCCCTGGCCACCTGCAACAACGGGCGCTTGCTGCGCAGTACACGCAAGCCCGATTGCGGCAGGAAAATCCCCGCCATCAGCAACGTATGCACCATGTACCGGGCCCATACCACCATCACGATGGGGTAAAAGCCGGCGAGGTATTTGGACAACGCGTCATGGCTGGAAAACAGAAACGTCGCCAGCACAATCAGCACGATGCCCTTGAAGGGATGGTTGACGCCGGAAAGAGGAGTGCTGAGGGTCATTGAATTCTCGTGCGTGACAGGCTGAAATGACCGCCGCAAGCAGTGGCACTCAACGCGCTAATCTAGAGCGGGTGGTGCATCGGTCTCAAGAGCATAACCAAACAGCGGGCGATCAGCGCACTAAATCGCCTAAACCCAGTCCAACGCTGCACGCCAGCCAGCCATTGCGCTTTTTTTAATCAAGGCCAATCCATTATGAAAAAAACACTGTTTATTCTCTCGACCCTCGCCCTGCTCAGTGCCTGCGATAAAACACCCGAGCCGCCCAAGCCGGCGCCGCCTTCCGTACAAGCGACCCTGGTCCCGGAGACCCTGCCCACCGACAAATGGGTCGGCAAGTGGGTCGGCGTCGAAGGCCTGCACCTGACCGTCAGCAAGGACGACAGCATCGGCCGCGGGCATTACTTGCTGAGCATGCAGTACGGCCTCGATGCCGACGCCTCCGGCACCTTCAAGGGCCAGGCCAGCGAAGACGGCATCACCTTCAACCGCCCGGACGGCCCGCAAATACTGCGTGCCGGCGACGGCGCCGCCACCGGTTTGAAATGGCTGGCTGATAAAAAAGATTGCCTGGTGGTCAATACGGGCGAAGGGTATTGCCGCGAATAACGGCCATACTCAATCACGGCGCTAACAACACGATCATCAAGAGGATTGCCCCATGCTATGGAAAAAGGGTCGACGCAGCGACAACGTGGTCGACGCGCGCAATGACGGCGGCGGCGGTGGCGGCGGCATGCGTTTTGGGGGTGGCAAGGGCCTGAGCCTGACCGCCATTGTGCTGATCGTCGGCATCGGCCTGCTCACCGGCCAGGACCCGATGCAGATCCTCGGGCAACTGAGCGGCCAGATGACTGAACAGGCCCCTTCGGTCAGCCCGCAAACACGCCAGGCGCCGCCCGCCAATGATGAGCAGGCAGATTTCGTACGCGCCGTGCTGGGCGACACCGAAGACACCTTTGGCCAGGTGTTCCAGGAAAACGGCCTGACTTACAAGAACCCCAAGCTGATCCTGTTCCGTGGCCGGGTGAATTCTGCCTGCGGTGGCGCGACCTCCGCCAGCGGCCCGTTCTATTGCCCGGCCGACCAGCAGGTCTACCTGGACCTGGATTTCTTCCGCGAAATGTCCCAGCGCTTCCAGGCGGCCGGCGACTTTGCCCAGGCCTATGTGATCGCCCACGAAGTCGGCCACCACGTGCAAACCCTGCTGGGCATTTCCTCGAAAATCCAGGTCGCACGCCAGCAAGGCCGGCAGATGCAGGGCGATGGTGGCCTGCTGGTCCGCCAGGAACTGCAAGCCGACTGTTTCGCCGGGGTCTGGGCCAACCGCGCGCAAAAGCGCCTGAACTGGCTGGAACCGGGCGATATCGAAGAAGCGCTGAACGCCGCCAACGCCATCGGCGACGACCGCTTGCAGCAACAGGGCCAGGGCCGTGTGGTTCCCGACTCGTTCACCCACGGCACGTCGCAACAGCGGGTTCGCTGGTTCAAGACCGGGTTTGCCCAGGGCCAGATCAGCCAATGCGATACCTTTTCGGCCAAGAGTCTGTAAATGAGTAAACGAGCCGGATGGCTGCTGGGGTTGATGATCGGTTGCGCCACCACCCCCTTCGCCGCCGGGCAGGCGGTCAAGGTTGTCAGCCCCGAGCGTTTCTCCCTGCAAGCCGGCGACCTGAGCCTGGGCCTTAGCCAGGACTGGCGCCAGCCACTGCCGCAGATCACTCGGGCGCTGATCATCGTGCATGGGCGCCTGCGCAACGCCCAGACTTACCTCAAAAGCGCCGAAGATGCCGCCGCCCACGCGGGGCAAGGCGCCAACACCCTGGTGATCGCACCGCAGTTTCTCAACGATGCCGATATCCAGCGCCATCACCTGGGCGACAGCGTACTGCGCTGGCACGGCAATGGATGGATGGCGGGCGATTCGTCAATCGGTCATGGCCAGATCAGTTCCTACGGCGCCCTGGACCAGATCATCAAGCACCTGGGCAACCGCCAACTGTTCCCGGCCCTCAAGGAAATAGTGGTCGCCGGGCATTCCGGTGGCGGCCAGGTGGTACAGCGCTTTGCCCTGACCGGCCATGATCACCCGGCCCTGCAAGCCGCCGGCATCAGCCTGCGCTATGTGATCGCCAACCCATCGTCCTACGCCTACTTCAGCCCGCAGCGCCCAGTGCAGTTAGCGCCGGGCAGTTGCCCGCAGTTCAATGACTGGAAGTACGGCATGCAAAAACTGCCGGCCTACGCCAACGGCCAAAGCCCCCAGCAACTGGAAAAAGCCTACGCCGCGCGGGATATCACCTACCTGCTGGGCCAGCAGGACACCGACCCCAACCACCCGGCCCTGGACAAGAGCTGCGCGGCCGAGAGCCAGGGCGCGTATCGGCTGATTCGCGGGCATAACTACTTTGACTACCTCAAGCAGCGGCATCCGCAGTTGAGCCAGAGGTTGATTGAAGTGCCTGGGGTTGGGCATGACGGCGACAAGATGTTTACCTCGCCGCTGGGGCAGAAGGCCTTGTTCCACTAATCCCCCAGGGAAAACCCAAGCCAGCTCCTACCGGTGATGCGTGGTGCCTGGGCTAGATCATCTGGCGCAGTGCTGCGCAGTCTTGCGCATGCCAATCTGCCAGTTCCGGCCATGGGTTTTCGGGCAGGTTGACCAGCACCGTCCGCGTCCCCGCCGCCCGGCCGCAATCCAGGTCGAAGCGATAGTCGCCCACCATGACCATCTCGGCCGGCGCCACATCCCAGGCCTGGGCCAGTTTCAACAGGCCACCGGGATCAGGCTTGGGCGGGGCGTCGTCGCGGCCCAGCACATCTTCCACGGCAAAACAGTCCGCCAGGCCGATGGCTTTCAAGGTGATGTGCGCCAGCTCCTGGGCGTTGCGCGTCAGGATCCCCAGGCGACAGCCCCGTGCTGCCAGGTCGCGCACCAACTCCACCGCGCCCGTGGCCGCTACCGAGCCCAGCGCCAGTTCGCGCTCATGCTCCAGCAACCAGGCATGCTTGGCCGCCGCCTCCGCTGCTGGCAACGCAGCCAGGTGGGTGAGAATGTCATCGGCAGGCGGAATATCCAGGGCCACGCGGATCGCCGCAAAATCATGCACGGCCACCGTGAGGGTGCCGTCCATGTCGAACACCCAGTGTTTTACGTCCGTGAGGCTCATGCCCAATCCTTGCGATGGCGAATCAGGCCTTCCTGGGTCACCGAGGCCACCAGTTGGCCCGCGCGGTTATACACGCTGCCACGGGAGAACCCGCGGGAATTGCCGGCCCATGGGCTGTCCATGGCGTACAGCAACCAGTCATCGGCCCGCAGGTCAGCGTGGAACCACAGCGCATGGTCAAGACTGGCCACTTGCATGTCCTTCTGCCACACGGTCTTGCCATGGGGCAGCAACGAGGTGGTCAGCAGGCCGAAGTCCGAGGCGTAGGCCAGCAGGTATTTATGCAGCGCCGGCAAATCGGCCAGGGCGCCATCGGCGCGAAACCACACATACTTGACCGGGTCGGACGGCTGCGGGTTGTACGGATCTTTTTCGGTCACTGGGCGCACTTCAATCGGCTTGGGGCACAGCAGTTTTTCGCGCATGGTCTCGGGGATCAGGTGCGCACGCTGCCGGGTCAGTTCCAGCTCCGACGGCAGGTTCTCCGGGCCCACCACCACCGGCATGGTGGTCTGGTGCTCGAAGCCTTCTTCGTCGTACTGGAACGAGGCGCTGCAGGTGAAGATCGGGTTGCCCTTCTGGATCGCCGTCACCCGGCGCGTGCTGAAGCTGCCACCATCGCGCACCCGGTCCACTTGATAGACCACTGGCAGCCCAGCGTCGCCTGGGCGCAGGAAATAGCCGTGCAACGAATGCACATGCCGCGCTTCTTCGACGGTCTGGCTGGCTGCCGACAGCGACTGGCCCAAAACCTGGCCGCCGAACAGTTGGCGAAAACCCAAGTCCTGGCTGCGGCCGCGGAAGAGGTTTTCTTCAATCGGTTCCAGGGTCAGCAAGTCGACCAGATCTTCCAACACTTGGCTCATTCAAACTCTCCTCACACAAAGCAAAACCGCGCAGTCTTGGCTGCGGCGGGTAATAACATCGGGCGGCCTGCCTATCCGTGCAGCGTATCCAACCATTGGGCGCGGGTGATGCGGTACAACACATGATGGCGCAGCGGATCGTCCGCCGCGAGCCTGGGATGCTGAAAATCTGCCGCCGGATCGTAATGCATACCGATGGCCTGCATGACTTTCTGCGACGGCAGGTTGGCCTCGGTGGTGAAGGCCACTATTTCTTCCAACTGCAAACGGTCAAAACCACAACGCAATGCAGTCCAGGCCGCTTCACTGGCAAAACCCAGGCCCCAGTGCTCGCGGGCAAGGCGCCAGCCAATCTCCACCGCCGGGGTGAAGTCGGCGTCAAAGCCGACATTCATCAACCCCGTCAGGCCGATAAATTCGCCGCTGTCCTTACGCTCCAGGGCCCACGCACCAAACCCATACTCGGCAAAATGCCCACGTATTCGCCCGATCAATGCCGCGCTTTCCAGGCGGTCCAGGGGTGCCGGGAAATAGCGCATCACCTGCGGGTCGGCGCACATCCGGGCAAACTCCGGCAAATCGCTGTCGCGCCATTGGCGCAACACCAGGCGCGCGCTTTCCAACTGCAGTATCGGCTCCATCGTTCCCCTCCCTTGCCATGTGCGTGAGTGTACAGCGCTGTTAAGATCCGTCGTTGGTTCCTGTCAGAAATTGCCATGCCTTTGCCATTGATCTACCACGACGACTACAGCCCCGAGTTCCCGGCGGATCATCGCTTCCCCATGGATAAATTCCGGCTGCTGCGCGATCACCTGGTCGACAGCGGCCTGACCCAGGACAGCCAACTGCTGCGCCCCGAATTGTGCCCGGCCCAAGTGCTCGCCCTGGCCCATGACCCTGGCTATATCGAACGTTATATGAGCGGTGAGTTGTCCCGCGAAGACCAGCGGCGCCTGGGCCTGCCCTGGAGCGAAGCCCTGGCCCGACGCACCGTGCGCGCGGTCGGTGGCTCGTTGCTGGCGGCCGAGCAGGCCCTGGAACATGGCCTGGCCTGCCACCTGGCGGGGGGCACCCACCACGCCCATTACGATTACCCGGCGGGCTTTTGCATCTTCAATGACCTGGCGGTGATCAGCCATTTCCTACTGGCCAGTGGGCGAGTCAACCGGGTGCTGATCTTCGACTGTGACGTGCACCAAGGCGATGGCACCGCGCGTATCCTCCATGACACACCGGACGCCATTACCGTGTCTCTGCACTGCGAAAAGAACTTCCCGGCGCGCAAGGCCGCCAGCGACTGGGATATCCCGCTGCCCATGGGCATGGGCGACGCCGACTACCTCACGGTGGTGGACGATGCCCTCAACTACCTGCTGCCGCTGTATCAGCCCGACCTGGTGCTGTATGACGCGGGCGTCGATGTGCATAAGGACGACGCCCTCGGCTACCTCAAGCTGACAGACGCAGGCGTCACCGCCCGTGACGAAAGCGTGATGCGCCATTGCCTGGGCCGCGATATCCCGGTGGTGGGCGTGATCGGTGGCGGCTACAGCAAGGACCGCCACGCCCTGGCCCGGCGCCACGGCATCCTGCACCACAGTGCGCAGCGGGTGTGGACGTCATCAGGTTGTCATTGAAACCTGGGCGTTACCCACAATGCCTGTGGAACGGCCTGTGGATAACTTGAGCGTAACCGCCTGTAAGGCAGGCACCACATAGCATGTAGGAAGGTGTACGTTTTTTGATCAGGCAGTTTCGCGGTCCTCGGGTAGAATGCTCGCCCTACTTCGCCGAACCGCAGTCACCCCCATGCCTCAGATCCCAGCCCAGCCTTTTCACGTCACGATCATCGGCGGCGGCCCCGCCGGGCTGATGGCTGCCGAAGTCCTGAGCCAGGCCGGGGTCCGGGTGGACCTGTATGACGGCATGCCATCGGTGGGGCGCAAGTTCCTGCTGGCGGGCGTGGGCGGCATGAATATCACCCACTCCGAAGCCTACCCGGCATTTCTTTCACGCTACGCCGAACGCGCGTCGGACATTGCCCCCTTGCTGCGCCAGTTTGGTGCCGAGGCGTTATGCGAATGGATTCATGGCTTGGGCATCGAAACCTTTGTCGGCAGCTCCGGCCGTGTGTTTCCTACCGACATGAAAGCCGCCCCCCTGCTGCGCGCCTGGCTCAAGCGCCTGCGCGACCAGGGGGTAGTTATCCACACCCGGCATCGCTGGCAGGGCTGGAATACCGACGGCGGCTTAATTATCCACAGCCCGGAGGGCGACAAGACTGTCCACAGCGATGCCGTACTGCTGGCCCTCGGTGGTGGCAGTTGGTCGCGCCTGGGCTCGGACGGCGCCTGGCTCAAGTTGCTGGAAGACCAAGGCGTGCCCTGCACCCCGCTGCAGCCCAGCAACTGCGGCTTCGAGGTGTCAGCCTGGAGCGAATTAATGGTGAGCAAATTCGCCGGCGCGCCGCTGAAAAACGTCGCCATAGGGTTGGCGGATGACAAACCCCGCCTGGGCGAATGCGTGATCACCGCGACCGGTATCGAAGGCAGTCTGATCTACGCGCTGTCGGCGCCGATTCGCGAAGCGATCCACCGCGACGGTTCAGCCACCGTGCACATCGACCTGCTGCCGGGCAAGCCGCTGGACAAGGTGCAGGCCGCATTGGCCAAGCCCCGTGGCTCACGCTCGATGAGCAAGCATTTGCACAGCCAGTTGGGCCTGGATGGGGTAAAGGCTGCGCTGTTACGCGAGTTGGCGCCCACAGGTCACTTCAATGATCCGGCGCAGTTGGCTGTGGATATCAAGGCACTGCCACTGACGCTGGTAAAAACCCGGCCGATGGATGAAGCCATCAGTACCGCCGGCGGCGTACCGTTTGAAGCGCTGGATGAGCGCTTGATGCTCTCGCAGCTACCGGGGGTATTTTGTGCCGGGGAGATGCTGGACTGGGAGGCACCGACAGGTGGGTATTTACTGACGGGGTGTTTTGCCAGTGGGCGGATGGCGGGGCGTGGCATGCTGGAGTGGCTCCAGCGCCGATAGTTGCGGGCAGCTCAGGTCCGCCTTCGCAGGCAAGCCAGCTCCCACATTTTGATCTGTGAACACATTCAAATGTGGGAGCTGCTTGCCTACGATGAGGCCCTGACAGACGCCAAAGAAGTTACTTCTTCTTACGCGGCCCGGTATTAAACACAGGCACTTTGCGCACCGGCTTGATCGACGGTTCCGCCGCCACTTCCCCGCTTTCCACCCACTTGCCCAGGTTGCGCTTACCGCCACCACCAGACGTCTTAGGCTTCTTCGGTTTTTTCGGCTTCTTCACCACCTGCCCGCTGGCATCGGTGTCGGGTACGCGGTGCTCCGGTTCGAAGTCCTGTTCCATTTTGCGGGTCAGGGTCTGGCGGGTCAGCATTTCGATGGCCGAGAGCATGTTCACTTCGTCGGCACACACCAGGGAAATCGCCTCGCCGGTATTGCCGGCCCGGCCGGTACGGCCGATACGGTGGATGTAGTCCTCGGCAACGATGGGCAGGTCAAAGTTGACCACCATCGGCAAATCTTCGATATCCAGGCCACGGGCCGCCACATCAGTGGCCACCAGGATCTGCACCTCGCTGGCCTTGAAACGGTCCAGTGCCCGCTGGCGCGTGGCTTGTGGCTTGTCGCCGTGGATGCCGTCGGCATTGATCCCCAGGCCTTGTAGCTTGTCTACCAATGCATCCACACCGTTGCGGGTCTTGGCGAACACCAGCACCTGCTTCCACTTGCCCTTGCGCATCAGATGCACAAACAGCTCCGCCTTGCGCTTCTTGTCCACCGGCACCACCCATTGCTTGACGGTGTTGGCAGCGACGTTGCGCGGGCTGACTTCGATGCTCAGCGGGTCAATAAGCATCTGCCCGGCCAGCAGGCGGATGTCATCGGAGAAGGTCGCAGAAAACAGCAGGGTCTGACGCTTTTTCGGCAGCATGCGGTAAATGTTCGCCAGCTCTTCGGAAAAACCCAGGTCGAGCATGCGGTCGGCTTCATCCAGCACCAGGGTTTGCAGCTGATTGAGTTTCAGCGCGTTCTGGCGGAACAGGTCGATCAGGCGACCAGGGGTGGCCACCAGCACGTCGACCCCCTTGCGCAGCTTCATCATTTGCGGGTTGATGCTGACGCCGCCATACACCGCGTAGGTGGTCAACGGCAGGTGCTCGGCGTACTGGGCGACGCTGGCGTGAACCTGCTCGGCCAGCTCGCGGGTCGGGCACAGGATCAGCGCACGCACCGAGTTGGCGGTGACTTTTGGCCCTTCCATGGTCAACAGTTGCAGGAGCGGCACGGCGAAGCCGGCGGTCTTGCCGGTGCCGGTCTGGGCCGCAGCCATCAGGTCGCGACCGGCCAGCACCGCCGGAATGGCTTGCGCCTGCACCGGCGTTGGGGTCTGGTAGCCAAGCGCCTCAAGGGCGCGCAGCAAGGGTTCGATCAGGCCAAGTGTGGCGAAAGTCATGTGTTTACCGTAGGAAAAATTCAGCGCAAGGGCGTAATGCGCGGCAGTTTACCTTATTTCCGGCTTCGGCTTGCGCCACTGGGGCAGGCTGATCAACAGCACGGCGCTGATAATCACCAACATCGCCAGGGCTTCTTCCAGGCCAATGGTCTCGCCGACAAACACGATGCCCAGCAACACCGCCACCGCCGGGTTGACGTAGGCATAGCTAGTGGCCGCTGCCGGACGCACGTGCTTGAGCAGGTACATATAAGCGTTGAAGGCGATGATCGAGCCAAAGACGGTCAGGTAAGCCAGGGCCAGCCAGCCTTCCACCGGGGGCATCGCTTGCAGGTGCTCGCCCTTGAGTGCACTGCCGATCAACAGCACCACCCCGGCGATCAGCATTTCGGCGGCGCTGGCCATGGCGCCCTGGGGCAACGGCAAGTGCCGGCTCCATACCGAACCAAAAGCCCAGGAAGCGGCGGCAAACAACAGCAGCCCCGCGCCCAACGGGCTCGATTGCAGGTTGGACCCCATGTTGAGCATGGCAATGCCGATCATCCCCAGAATCACCCCGGCCCACTCCAGACGGGTATTACGCGCGCCCCAGAAATATCCACAGAGCAAGGTAAACAACGGCACCGTCGCCACGGCCAGCGCAGCGACACCGGAAGTCACGCCGCTGTGTTCAGCCACACTCACTGCGCCATTACCGAAGGTCAGCAGCAAGATGCCGATCATGCCCGCGGCTTTCCACTGCGCCCAGGTCGGTGCCGGCACCCCGCGCCAGCGCAGGTAGCCATACATCAGCGCCCCCGCAGTACAGAAGCGAATCCCCGCCAACATCAGCGGCGGCCAGTACTCCACGCCAATACGGATCACCAGGTAGGTAGACCCCCAAATCACATACAGCGCAAAAAAAGCTGCGATCAACGGTAAGGGAAAACGACGTGGGCCAGGCATGGGCAGCTCTGCAGCAGGACAAGGGATCGTTATTTTAGAAATCCACACCAGTAAACATAAGTTACAAAACCTGTTTAAAGCGCCCATACACTTTTCAAATCATGGTTATCAGGGCTATAAGCCTTGTATTCGAAAGCCCGCCATTGCCAGAGCCTTATTCATGGACAAATACGATCGCATGCTCCTCAGCGCCCTGCTCAAGGATGGTCGCGCCACTTACGCGCAACTGGCCCGCACCGTAAACCTCTCCCCCCCCGCCGTGGCTGAACGCGTGGCCAAGCTGGAGGCCAGCGGAGTGATCACCGGTTACCAGGCCAAGGTCGACCTGTCCAAGATCGGCCTGCCGATCCAGTGCACGATTGAACTGCGCTTGACCAAAAACGGCAGCCAGAAAGTCTACGACGCGCTGGCAGAAATCCCCGAACTGACCGAATGCCATCGGGTCACCGGCGACCCCTGCGTGATCATGCAGGCGGCGGTGGGTTCGATGCCGGAACTGGAAAGCCTGATCAACAGGGTGGCGAAATTCGGGTTCAGCAAAACCTCGATCATCTTGTCGAGCGCCGTAGAGCGGCGGTTGCCGTTGGGGTATTTGGAGGGAAAGAATGGCGGCGCCTGAGCGAGCGCTATCGCGGGCAAGCCCGGCTCCCACAGTTGACCCGATTGCCCGGACTGGATGCGATCCCATGTGGGAGCTGGCTTGCCTGCGATAGCGGTGTATCAGCCACGAATACACCAACTGGCCTACCCACACCCGACGCCCACATTTTGCTCTTTATCGTTCTGAGAATCGGGATCAGAACCCGCGATGTTTCTTCAGATGGTCATTGATCTTCGCTGCCGGCACTTTTTGCAGGCTGCACAGCAGATCATGGGTCAACTCGCGCAAGCCGTGGGTGCGGCGCAGTTCCTGGGCCAGGTGGCCGGTGAGGTTGGCCGCCATTTCAGCATCCGCCATCGCC
Source organism: Pseudomonas sp. FP818 (assembly GCF_030687335.1). Taxonomy (NCBI): domain Bacteria; kingdom Pseudomonadati; phylum Pseudomonadota; class Gammaproteobacteria; order Pseudomonadales; family Pseudomonadaceae; genus Pseudomonas; species Pseudomonas sp. FP818. The sequence goes on from NZ_CP117427.1 coordinate 5,094,035, forward strand.
CGGTGAGCCTTGCCGGTGTGGGGCAATTGCGCATAGGACGTCAGGGTGCCGAGTTTGTGGTTGGGCGCCGTGGGCATCAGCCGGCGGGCCAGGAGCAGCGAGCAGGCGAATTTTTGCAGGCGGGTGCGGCGGACCAGGCCCAGTTCGAAGTCCCAGAACTTCTGGTCGAACGCGGCGTTGTGCGCCAGTAGCGGCGTGGTGCCAACAAATTCATTGACCTCGTTCATCACCCGCTCGGCCGGCGGCGCGCTGCGCAGCATGGCATTGCTGATGCCGGTCAGCTGCTCGATAAACCCCGGCACGCGCACACCGGCGTTCATCAGGCTCTGGTAGCGGTCCACGATCTGGCCCTGCTCCAGGATGACCACGGCGATTTCCGTGGCCCGGCAACTGCTGCTCGGCGAGATGCCGGTGGTTTCAAAGTCGATGACCGCTATACGTTCCAAACCTGTTCCAACCCCATCTGAAAATCTATTTGAGCAACAACGCGCCTTCGATAGGCACGTAGCGACTGGCCGCGCGGATCAACGAATTGGCCGTCAGCCCCGGCACGCCGTAGGCCACGGCTTCGACGCCATGTTTATGGATGATGCGGTCGAGCAACATATCGAAATCGCCATCACCCGAGGCCAGCACCACTTCGTCGACATGGGCGGCGGCGTCCATGATGTCGATGGTGATGCCCACGTCCCAGTCGCCCTTGGCCGAGCCATCGCTGCGCTGGATGTACGGCTTGAGCTTCACGGTAAAGCCCAGGTTGCGCAGGATCTGCTGAAATTGCTGCTGCTTGCTGTCGCCACGGTCGATGGCATAGGCGTACGCCTCGACGATCTGCCCGCGCTGGCTGATATCGGCCCACAGGGCGGCGTAGTTGAAGTGGCAACCATAGGCCTGGCGCACGGTGTAATAGAGGTTCTGCACATCGGCGAACACTGCAATTTTTTTCACCGTATATCCTCATCGCACTGGCGGACGTGATGGCCCGCAAAGGGTCGCCAGTATGCCAGCCAAGAGGAGGTTTCCGAGAAAAATCAGACCGGGGCGACAGCGCGCCCCGGTTCAGTGGGTGTCAGACGAAGGAGTCGTCGTCGCCAAAGAAGGAAGAATCGTCGGCATAACCGCTGTCGGCGCTGTCATTGTCAGCGAAACGCTGCTCGTCATTGCCCCAGCCGCCGTTGTCACTGGCACGCCGGCTCTTCGCGAACGATCTCTTCCACCACCTGCGGCTGCTGGTTGTGGCTGAACAGGCTGCTGATACCTTGGGCCAGCATCACACCCCCGGCCACCCCGGCGGCGGTTTTCAGGGCGCCACCAAGAAAACCACCACCTGCGGGCGCCGCCTGCTGGGGTTGCTGATAGTTCTGTTGTGGGGTGCCAAAGCTCTGTTGCGGCGTCGGCGCGCTGAAGCCGGGCCGAGTCGGCTCGCGCCAACCACCCGCGCCAGAGGCCGGCGCGCTCGGCGCAGGCTGCGGCTCGCGGGAGCTGCCGCCAAAGATGCTCGACAGGAACCCACCACCGCTGGTGGCCGGCTGCGTTGTCTTGGCCCGTTGCAGTTCATCCTGCAATTGCTGGATCTGTTGCGCCTGCTGCTTGTTCTGCGCATCCAGGCTTTTGATCGCGGCTTCCTGCACCAGAATCGCCTGGGTCATGAAATACCCGGCGGCCGGTTGGCGAGTGATGTGCTCCTTGATCCGCGCTTCTGCCTGGGCGTCGCGGGGGGCTGAGTCCGTTTCGGCTTGCTGCAACCGTGAAAACAGTCCGTCGATCAGGGTTTGCTCTTCGCTGTTCATGGCGACCTCGTTAGATTGCCGGTAAAAATCTGCGTCCCGCCCGCAATGGGCAAGGTACGCCACCAGTAATGGGGCTGGCCTGCGGCGTTTCAATGATCTTTACCCAAGGTTTACGTTTGTCGGTGATCGGTTAAAGTGTCCGCTGCTTTTTCCGCCTGTGATGACTTTGATGAATCCGTTGACCGTTCTGCGCGACTCTTTCTACTTTTTCCAGCGCAACCTGGGCGCCATCGTGCAGTTGTGCCTGCCCTTGGTGATCCTCGAGGCCGTGCTGCAACAAGTGCTCGATCGCACCCTGGGCCCGGAGGCGTTTACCGGCTACAGCATGATCGTGGGTTTGCTGGTGTATCCGCTGTACACCGCCGCCCTGATCCTGTTTCTCGACGCCCGCAGCCGTGGCGAGTCGCCGCGCACCGCCGCCGTGCTGGCCATGGCGCTGACCTTGTGGCCACGCTACGCGTTGCTGACGGCCATGAGCACCCTGCTGATCCTGCTGGGGCTGTCGTTGTATTTCCTGCCGGGGCTGTGGCTGATGGTCACCCTGGCCTTCGCCGAGTACTTGCTGGTGCTGCGCGGGATGCCCGCGCTGGCGGCGATGAAGGAAAGTTTCCGTCTGACCCGTGGGCATTTTCTGCGCATCCTGGTCTGCCTGTTGTGCGTGATGACCCCACTGTGGCTGCTCAAGGGTGCCAGCGTCGCAGCCTGGCCCGACCCGCAGAACCCGCTGCTGGCGGTGCTGATCGACAGTGCCCATAGCTTCTTGCAGCTGTTTACCAGCGTAGTGCTGTTCCGCCTGTTCATGCTGATCGCCGGTGATGCCGACGCTCGCTAACGTGCTCCCTGGGCTCCCGGCCACCGGTCGGGTATGCTCGGGGCCTGTCCCGCAGCGCCATAAGGCGAGCCGATGACCCGTTTACTGCGTAAAACCCTGGTAGGCCTGCTGATCCTCGCAGGCTTGCTGACGGCCCTGATCTACAGCCTGACCTGGCGCCCCGCCGACAAACAGACCCTACCCGTCAGCTGCGTGGCCCCGCGTGCGCCGACGCTGCTGCCCGGCCAGGCACTCAAGGTGATGACCTGGAACGTGCAATACCTGGCGGGCAAGAACTATGTGTTCTGGTACGACACCCCCGACGGCAGTGGCCCGGACGAGCGCCCCACCCCTGAAGACATGGCCTCCAGCCTGGACGAAGTGGCGCGGGTGATCCGTGACGAACAACCGGACGTGCTGTTGCTGCAGGAACTGGACGAAGGCGCCAAGCCATCCCACTACCAGGACCAACTGGCGCTGCTTCAGGAGCGGCTGGTGGACCTCTACCCGTGCAGCGTCGAGGCCTTCGACTGGAAAGCCGACTTTGTGCCCGACCGGCATATCTTCGGCAGTGTCGGCCGCAAGCTGGTGACCCTCAGCCGCTACCAGATCGAACATGCCGAACGCCTGCAACTGCCGGTGGCCCCGGCCAACCTGATCAGCCGTCAGTTCCAACCCAAGCCCGCGCTGCTGCTCAGTTACCTGCCGTTGAGCGACGGCGGCCAACTGGCGGTGCTCAACACCCGCCTGGACAACGCCGCACCCGGCCACAGCGCGGTGCGCGAGCAGGTCGAGGCGACCATCAAGCTGCTGGATAAATTCGAAAGCCGGGGCACGCCGTGGCTGATTGGCGGGGATTTCAATCTGTTGCCCCTGGGGCAGTTCCTGCGCCTGGACGCCGACAGACGCGGGCAGTATTCGCCGGACAGTGAGCTGCATCTGTTGTGGGATAAATACCCGATGGTCCCCAGCAACAGTCAATCCAGCGGGATCGACCGCGCCCAGTGGCTGACCCACTTCCCCAATGACCCGGGCCTCGATGGGCCGGACCGTACGGTGGATTATCTGTTCTATAGCCCGAGGCTGAAGAAGGTTGAAGCGCGGGTGCGGCAGGACGATACATTGCGTATTTCCAATCATTTGCCGGTGATTGCACGGTTCCTGCTGCCCGCCGCGCAATAGCCCACAGGACACAACCCGATGTGGAATAGGGTTGGTGTAGGAGCTGGCAAGCCAGCTCCCACATTCAGATATTAAGCATGATTACTTGCGCGGCTTGATCCGCGCGGTCGCTTCTGCCACCAACGGGTCATCGGGCCAGTAATGCTTGGGATACCGCCCCTTCAGATCCTTCTTCACCTCGGCGTAAGTACTGCGCCAGAAGTTCGCCAGATCCTGGGTCACCTGCACCGGACGCCGCGCTGGCGATAACAAGTGCAACTTCACCACCTGCCGTCCACCGGCGATGCGCGGGGTATCGGCCAGGCCAAACAGTTCCTGCAGGCGCACCGCGAGAATCGGCGGATGCTCGCTATAGTCCAGGCGCACCGATGAGCCCGAAGGCACCTTCAAATGATGGGGCGCCAGTTCATCCAGGCGCTGGGGCAGCGGCCAGGGCAGCAGGTTATGCAGGAAGCTGGAAAGATCCAGGTTGGCGAAATGGCTCAAGCGCGAGACCTTGCCCAGGTACGGCATCAGCCAATGTTCCAGGCTGGCGAGCAACGCGCTGTCGCTGACGTCGGGCCATTCGCCGGGCTTGCCGGAGTCCAGTTGGCGCAGCAGCATGACACGGGCCTGCCACTGGCGCAGCTCCGGGGTCCAGGGCAGCAGTTCCAGGCCTTTGCGCCGCAGCAGGTTGACCAGCGCCTGGCTGCGGGCGGACTCGTCCAGGCCGGTCAGCGGCTCGCGGCTGAGTACCAGTTCACCGACCTTGCGCTGGCGTTCGGCACGCAACACGCCTTCGCGTTCGTCCCAATCCAGCTGGTCGAAACAGCGCACCTGTTCGGCCAATACCGAGTCGAACAGCGTCGGGTCGAAGTCTGCAGCCAGGTAAATCCGCTCTTCACGCTGGCCCTGGCGGCTGCCCAGGTCGGCGATGACCAGCCACGGCTGCTTCATCAGGCTGTCGGCTTCGGCAAACAGCGCGGCGCGCCCATTGGCCAGACGATATTCGGCACCGCCCGCACGGCGTTGTTGGGCCACCCGGTCCGGGTAGGCCAGCGCCAGCAGCGCCCCCAGCCAGCGCGGGTGATCGGGATCAGCCACCGGCTGTTCGGCCTTGCCTCTTAGATAGCCGCGATATTGCCGGGCCAATTGCCGGGCCCGCTGTACGCCGCCTTGAGTGCCACGGGCGCGTTCCTCGCCGGACAACAAGGCCAGGCGACTGTGCACATCCGCACCGGCACCGCGCAAGATGTCGCGCTCGCCCAGCAGCGCGGCGACATCACACGCCATGTTCGCCAGCCCCAGGTCCTGGCCGCGCAACAACAAATGGGCGATACGCGGGTGCGCCGGCAGGCTGGCCATTTTCTGTCCGTGGGGGGTCAAGGTCGCGTCCTTGAGCGCCCCCAGGCGTTCGAGCAAGTCCTGGGCCTGGGCATAAGCGGCAGTGGGTGGCACATCGAGCCACACCAATTGTGCTGGCGTCACGCCCCAGCGCGCCAGTTGCAGGGCCAGGCCGGCCAGGTCTGCCGAGAGAATTTCCGCGCTGCCATAGGCCGCCAGCCCTTCATGCTGGTCCTCGGACCACAACCGATAGCACACGCCCGGCTCCAGCCGCCCGGCCCGGCCGGCACGCTGGGTGGCGCTGGCGCGGGAGATGCGCTGGGTGTCGAGACGGCTCATGCCGCTGCCGGGGTCGAAACGCGGAACCCGCGCCAGCCCGGCGTCGATCACCACCCGCACGCCATTGATGGTCAGGCTGGTCTCGGCGATGTTAGTGGCCAGTACCACCTTGCGCTTGCCCGCCGGCGCCGGGTCGATGGCCGCTCGCTGCGCTGCCAGGTCAAGCTCGCCATGCAGCGGGCACAGCAGCACATCGCCGCGCTCACCGAGGGCATCCGCCAACTGTTGATGGACCCGGCGAATCTCCGCCTGCCCCGGCAGGAACACCAGCACGCTGCCGGTTTCGTCGTGCAGGGCTTCAAGAATGGTCTGCACCAACCGCGGCTCGATAAATTCCCCTGGCTGGAACGGCCGCCCCCAGCGCATCTGCACCGGGTACATGCGCCCTTCACTGCGCAGGATCGGCGCGTCGTCGAGCAGCCCCGACAGGCGTTCACCTTCAAGGGTGGCGGACATCAGCAGGATTTTCAGCGGTTGTTCATCGCGAAACAGCTCGCGGCCATTGAGGCTCAGGGCCAGCGCCAGGTCGGCGTCGAGGCTACGCTCGTGGAATTCGTCGAAGATCAGCAGACCCACGCCATCCAGTGCCGGGTCATCCTGCAGGCGCCGGGTGAGGATGCCTTCGGTGACCACTTCAATACGGGTGTTGGGGCCGACCTTGCTGTCCAGGCGGATCCGGTAGCCGACGGTTTCCCCGACCTTTTCCCCCAGCTCACTGGCCAGGCGTTCGGCTGCGGCGCGGGCGGCGAGCCGGCGGGGCTCAAGCATCAGGATGGTTTGCCCGGCCAGCCAGGTTTCGTGCAACAGCGCCAACGGCACCCGCGTGGTCTTACCGGCGCCGGGCGGTGCTTCGAGCACGGCTTCATGGCGCGTCGCCAAGGCTTCACGCAAGGCGGGTAAAACATCATCGATTGGCAACGAATTCATACTGGCTCCAAAGCAGAGCGGCGAGTATAACGGCGAACGGCTGGATATCGGTGCTCTCTCAGGCGCGGCCATGTCCCTTTGGAAGGGCTCCCACATTAGAGGGGTGGCACCTGGTAGATCTGCTTTATAGTCACACCCTACAAGTGTTCAGGAGAGTCTCATGCGTATTGCTTCCCGTGTCATCGGCGGTGTTCTGGCCGTCACCCTGTTGAGCCAGCTGACGGCCTGCGGTTCGATTTTCTATCCTGATCGCCGTGGCCAGATCGACGGCAAGATCGACCCGGCAATTGCCGTGCTCGACGCGGTCGGCCTGCTGTTTTATGTGATCCCCGGCCTGATCGCCTTTGGCGTGGACTTCGCCACCGGCGCAATTTACTTCGAGCCCGGCAAAACCGCACAAGTGGCCCCCGAAAAACTGCAAGAAGCCATCGGCGCCGACGGCAAGGTGGATAACACCAAGCTGCAAACCATCATCGAGCACGAAACCGGCCGCAACCTGCCGCTGGACGACCCGCGCCTGATCCAGTTCAAGGGCAGCGTGCAACAACTCGCGTCCCTCGGCCTGCAACCTGCTGCGTAAGGACCTGATTGCCCCATGAACACCAGCACCGAACACGCCCGGCTATTGCGCCTGGCCACCCGCGCCTCGGTCGGCGTGGCCAGTATTCTGATTATCGGCAAAGCCATCGCCTGGTGGTTCAGTGGTTCGGTGAGCATGTTGGCCGGGCTGACCGATTCGCTGCTCGACGGCGTGACGTCACTGCTCAACCTGCTGGCGGTGCACTACGCGCTGCGCCCGGCGGATGATGATCACCGCTACGGACATGGCAAGGCGGAATCCCTGGCGGGCATGGCCCAGGCGCTGTTTATCGCCGGCAGCGCGGTATTGATCGCCTTCCAGGCGTACCAACGCCTGCAGCACCCGGAACCCGTGGGCGCGCCCTGGCTGAGTATTGCAGTGATTGTGATGTCGCTGGTGCTGACCGTGGCGCTGCTGGCCGTGCAACACCGGGTGATCCGCGAAACCGGCTCGAACGCGGTGCGCGCCGACTCGCTGCACTACCGTTCCGACTTGCTGCTCAATGGCAGCATTCTATTGGCGCTGGTGCTGGCGGCCTTCGGCTGGCATCAGGTCGATGCCTGGTTTGGCCTGGCGATCGCCCTGTACATCTTGTGGAGCGCGATCCAGATCGCCCGGGAAAGCTTTGCCGTGCTGATGGACGAAGAACTGCCGGCAGACGTCAGCCAGCACATGCTGGAACTGGCCTGTAGCGTGCCCGGCGTACTGGGTGCCCATGATTTGCGCACGCGGATTTCCGGCAACCACTGGTTTGTGCAGTTGCATCTGGAGTTGCCGGGGGAGTTGAGCTTGTCGGTAGCCCATGGCATCAGCGACCAGGCCGCCGATGCCATCCATCAGGCCTACCCACGGGCCGAGGTGCTGGTGCACGCCGACCCGCAGGAAGTGGTCACGGGCAGCAAGGCCTAGTAGGTCACCTGGTACCCGCGACTGCTCAGGCAGTTGCCCTGGGCCTGGCGGTAGGTTTGCACCACCGCCGGCGCAGGCGCGTAGGTGACGGTCTGGGGGTCGAAGCCGCTTTGCTGCACCGCCCAGCGATAGCAATCGTAACCGTCCTGCTGCACCTGGGCGGGAGATTGGCCATTGGCGGGATAGGCCACCACGTCATACCCGTTGCCCTGGGGCGTCGGCTGCGGCGGCATGGCCACCGGCGGTTGCACCACCACGTACTGCTGGGTGCTGGTCTCGTAGCTGTAATAGGCGCCAGCGGCGAGGAAAAACAGCGCACTGCCGACCCACACTTCCCGCGCATAGTCCGGCAGGTAATGCACGCGGATCCCATAGGGTGGCGTGACTACGACGTAGCGCGGGCCCTGGGGCCGGTACCAATAGCCGCCCGAGAAAAAGTAATCCTGGCCGCGATAGGGCACACGGTAATTGCGGTCGGGGAAGCGGTCCACCGTGTAGCCGGGCCGATACTGCGGGCCGGGGCCCCAGCCGTTGCCATGGCCGTCGGGGCGGCCTGGCCAGCGGTTATCATTGGGGTGGCCGTTGTAGCCAGGCCGCGAGCCAGGGCCACCGGTTTGCCAATGCGGGTTGCCATCATTGCGCCGGGGAATGTCACGGTAGTTGCCCTGGCGCGGCTCCTGGGTCTGGCCCACGGAATCGGGCCGGCCCTGGATCGGCAGATTGCTCCCCGCCTGCGGTGCCGGGCGCGGCGCTTCATTACCTTGAGGGCGAGCCTGCCACTGGCCGTTCTGGCCGGCGCGCTCTACCGGTTGGTTTTGCGGGCGCGGCTGGCTGTGTTCCGGCCCCCGCTCATGCGGTCCACCACCGCCCTGCGGGCCTTGCCCCTGGCGGGGTGCGTTGTCTCGTTCGTCGGCCATCACCTGCGTGCCCAAGGTGACCATCAACACACCTACACCTGCCAAACGCCAGATGCGCTTCATGCTATTCCTCACTGCGGATTAGGGCCTGTGCATGAGACTGGAAAAGCCGGGCCCGGTTCTGCGACAGGTTATCAGTCACCAGCACAATTTTCGCCGGCAAAAGAAAAGGGGCGACCCGTCGGTCGCCCCTTGAGAACTTCGTCCTGGCTCAACGCTTATGACGTTGGCTCACCTCACGCCGTCTTGTGGACAGTGTGCAGCCCGGGGGCCGGCACAACCCGGTGGGGTTGGCGGGCCGCAGCCGGCCTGATTGGGCGGGCTGCTGTGGACTCTATGTCCGGGCAGTGATTCTGTTGGTAATCATAGGCGTGAGGGCCCGACAGATGATTGCGAAGATTGCGTCAATAAACAGTGCTTGCGCAATTTTTAACCCTGGATAGATAATTCGCAGCAATAGTTACGACAAAGGCCAGCCCCATGAGCAAACTTGACCGATACGACCTGAGTATTTTGGCGGAATTACAGCGCGACGCGAGGATCTCCAACCAGGAGCTGGCCGAGCGGATCGGCCTGTCACCGTCACCCTGCTCACGCCGGGTCAAGCAATTGGAGGACGACGGCTACATCTCACGCCAGGTCGCCCTGCTCGACCGCAAGATGCTGGGCCTGAGCCTCACGGCCTACGTGTTGATCGGCATGGACCGACACACGCCCGAACGTTTCGAGAACTTTGAAGCGGCGATCCGCACCTTGCCGCAAGTGTTGGAATGCAGCCTGGTCACCGGGATGGATGCCGACTATCAGCTGAAGGTGGTGGTGCCGGATATGGACCACTATCAAAAACTGCTGCTGGGGCACCTGACCCGGATTGAGGGCGTGACCAGCGTGCGCTCCAGCTTTGTGCTGAACCAGGTGCTCAACAGCACGGAGTTGCCGTTGACTCACCTGCGTACCTAAGACGCCACCCCCATCCCATGTGGGAGCGGGCTTGCCCGCGATAGCGGTCTTGCAGGCACACCGCTATCGCAGGCAAGCCAGCTGCCACTTTTTGCCCATGTTCAGGCAATGACATCAGGGTGCGACGCACCGACGCAGGTCAACTTTGAACCTGCCCCCTTGCCTTATACTCCGCGCCTGCCTTTGTCGGAAACTGCCCAATGAATTCGATTGACCCCGTGCTGTTTGAAGAGTGGATGATGACCGGCCTGGTCACCATCCTGATCATTTTCATGGGCTTTATCGTCTGGGACCTGGCGAAGAAATCCAAGGCCGGGCGCTTTGGCTCGCTGATTCTGTTCTTCGTGCTGGGCCTGGGCGTGGCCGCGTTTATCATCAAGAGCGTGGTGATCGGCCTGATTGAGTCCGGGGCTTTATAAGCGCGCCGGCACTTCGCGGTACTGGCCTTGGCCCAGGCCTTCAATCGACCAGTCGCCGATTTTCACCCGCACCAGACGCAAGGTCGGCAAGCCTACGGCGGCGGTCATGCGCCGTACCTGACGGTTGCGCCCCTCGCGAATCACCAGCTCCAGCCAATAGGTCGGGATGTTTTTACGAAAACGTACCGGCGGGTTGCGGGGCCAGAGTACCGGCTCGTCCAGTCGCCGGGCTTCAGCCGGCAAGGTCATGCCATCGTTCAACTCCACACCGGCGCGCAGACGTTGCAGATGCTCCTCGGTGGGCTCGCCCTCTACCTGCACCCAATAGGTTTTCGCCAGTTTGTGCTTGGGGTCGGCAATCCGCGCCTGTAACTGGCCATCGTTGGTCAGCAGCAGCAGGCCTTCACTGTCCCGGTCCAGGCGCCCAGCCGGGTAGATGCCCGGGATGTCAATAAAATCCTTGAGCGTGGCGCGACCGCCTTCGTCACTGAACTGGGTCAGCACATCAAAAGGTTTATTGAACAGGATCAGCTTCGGCTCGGCCGGCGGCGCCTTGGCGACACGGCGAGCAGCGGCATGGGGAGGTTTCACGCCAGGGCGGCGCGAGTCAGGGCGGGCAGGACGGGACATGGCAATGGAACATCTAACGGTCAGGACCGACCATGCTAGTGGCCTGACCGTTAAATAACCACCCCGCTATTTAGCGGAACGGCGGCTCGTCAAAGCTGCGCAGCTTGCGCGAGTGCAACGAGTTGAGCTCGGTGCGCAACAAGTCCACTGCCTCGATACCGATCTTCAAGTGCTGGCTCACAGCCCGTTCATAGAACGCGTTGGCCGAACCTGGCAACTTGATTTCACTGTGCAACGGCTTATCCGACACGCACAGCAATGTGCCGTAAGGCACCCGCAAACGGTAGCCTTGCGCGGCGATGGTGCCGCTCTCCATATCCACGGCCACGGCGCGGGACAGGTTGATCAGCGGCCGCTCCTGGGCCCAGCGCAGTTCCCAGTTGCGATCGTCGTAGGTCAACACGGTACCGGTGCGCAGGCGCTTTTTCAGTTGCTCGCCCTTCTCGCCCGTGACGTTAGCCGCCGCTTGTTGCAATGCCATCTGCACTTCGGCCAGGGCCGGGATCGGAATGTTCGGCGGCACCACGCGGTCGAGAATGCCGTCGCGCCGCATATAAGCGTGGGCCAGCACATAGTCACCGATGGTCTGGGATTGGCGCAGGCCACCACAGTGGCCAATCATCAGCCAGCAATGGGGACGCAACACCGCCAGGTGGTCGGTGATGTTCTTGGCGTTGGACGGGCCGACACCGATGTTGACCAGGGTCACGCCGTGGCCGTCACTGGCCTGCAAGTGGTAGGCCGGCATCTGATAACGGTGCCAGACCACGCCTGCGGCGATGGCAGACGCTTCACCATGGTCCATGCCTTTTTCGATGATCACATTGCCCGGCAACACCATGCGGATAAAGCGTGGGTCGCTGCGCAACTGTTCCAAGCCATGGACGATGAACTGGTCGACATAGCGGTGGTAGTTGGTCAGCAGAATCCATGGCTGCACATGGCGCCAGTCGCTGCCGGTGTAGTGCACCAGGCGACGCAGGGAAAAGTCCACGCGGGCCGCATCGAACAGTGCCAGGGGCAGTGGGTCGGTGTTTTCCCAGTCATACAGGCCATCGGCGATGCCATCGGTGGCGGCAGACAGGTCGGTGCTGGGGAACACCCGTGCCAGGGTCGCGGCCGTTACACCGGAGCCGGCCAGTTCATCGCCCTGCTCGACCACGTACGGATAAGGGATGTTCTGCTGGCTGACGCCCACTTCCACCGTCACGGTGAAGTCGTGCATCAGCGGCACCAGTTGTTCCAGCAGGTATTTGCGAAACGCTGACGGATGGGTGACGGTGACGCTGTAAGTGCCCGGCAACTGCACCTTGGCATACGCGCGGGTGGTCTGTGGGACTTCGCCGTGGCAGTGGTAGGTCAGGCGCAGTTCCGGATAGCGAAACAGAGCACGCTGTGCGGCGTCGGGCTCGACGCGATCCTTGAGGTATTGCTTGAGGGCCTGGTTGAGCGCGCCGGTAGCACGCTCATGCAGAGCCGCCAGCCGGTCCACGGCCTCTTCGGCGGTTTGAACGACAACAAAAGCTTCGGTCACGGTAGGCTTCCTGTTTTCTTACATGCAGGAGGTCATCTTGCCTGCATCGCTGCCAGACGCAAACTCTGAATTGGAATGCCCACTGAAGATCAATGCAACCGCTGTAGGAGCTGGCTTGCCTGCGATGGCAGCGGGTCAGCCAATATAGAGGTGGCTGACCCGCTGCCATCGCAGGCAAGCCAGCTCCCAGATTTTTTACCGGTTTTATTCAGAGAGACGGAGTTGAGCGGGTGACGATGGCCTGCACATCCACGCCTCGTGGCAAGGTGCCATATACCCGCCCCGACGACTCGCCCAAGCGGCTGGCTATAAACCCATCGCTGACACTGGCATTGCCCGCCTCCAGCAGCAATTTGGCCTGCAGGGCCACGGCAATATCCTCGGTCAACTGCCGCGCCCGGTACTGGATATCCTGGGTGTCCATAAACGCCGACTTCAATTGCTCGATATGTCGGGCCAGGCGTTTATCGCCATGCCCATCGCCCAGTTCGACAAACAATGTCTCCAGCACACCGGGCTCTTTCGACAAGGCCCGCAGCACGTCCAGGCATTGCACGTTGCCGGAACCTTCCCACGTCGAATTGACCGGCGCCTCACGGTACAGGCGCGGCAGGATGCTGTCCTCGACATAGCCGGCGCCGCCCATGCATTCGGCGGCTTCGTTGATCATCGCCGGCGCACGCTTGCAGATCCAATACTTGCCCACCGCCGTCACCAGCCGCGCGAACTTGGCTTCCTGCTCATCGGCCAGATGGTCCAGCGCCCGGCCCATACGCAGGCTCAAGGCCAGGGCCGCTTCACTTTCCAGGGCCAGGTCCGCCAGCACGTTCTGCATCAACGGCTGTTCACTGAGCACGCGGCCACCGACCAAACGATGGGCGCAATGATGGCTGGCCTGGGTCAGCGCCTGGCGCATCAAGGAACTGGAGCCAACCATGCAGTCGAAACGGGTCATGGCCACCATCTCGATAATGGTCGGTACGCCACGGCCTTCTTCGCCGACCATCCACGCCAGGGCGCCGCGGAATTCGACTTCGCTGGAGGCGTTGGAGCAGTTGCCGAGTTTGTTTTTCAGGCGCTGGATATAGAACTGGTTGCGCGTGTCATCCGGACGCTGCCGGGGCAGTAGGAAACAGGTCAACCCCTTGTCAGTCTGGGCCAGGGTCAGGAAGGCGTCGCACATCGGCGCCGAACAGAACCACTTATGGCCCACCAGCTCATAGGGTTGACCTGGGCCGCCGGCGCCCACGGGGTAGGCGCGGGTGGTATTGGCCCGGACATCGGTGCCGCCCTGTTTCTCGGTCATGGCCATGCCGATGGTTGCGCCGGCTTTATGGGCGATGCCGACATTGCGCGGGTCGTATTCAGTGTTGAGGATTTTCGGCAGCCAGGTGTCAGCCAGATCCGGCTGCAGGCGCAGGGCCGGCACGCAGGCGAAGGTCATGGTCAGCGGGCACCCCGTGCCGGCTTCGGCCTGGCTATGCAGGTAGGTCATGGCCGCGCGGGCGACATGGGCGCCCGCCTGGGGATGGGCCCAGGGCAGCGACGGCAGGCCATGCTCGACGGCGGTGCGCATCAGTTCGTGATAGGCCGGATGAAATTCCACCAGATCAATGCGGTGACCATAGCGATCATGGCTGTTGAACACCGGCTTGTTCTGATTCGCCAGGAACCCCGCCGCCATCAGCGGCCCACCCGCCAAGGCGCCATAGGCGTCGATGCGGGCCTCGGCCCAGCCTGCCCCAAAGCGCAGCGACCACTCCTGCAAGGGCAGGTCGAGGCGATACAAATTGGCGCCATCGAGTGACGGTGGCTGGTTGGTAACGTCGTGGGTTTCGGCGAACTGGTGCAGATTCATGACGGGCCTCCTGATAAAAGGCCGCGTTGATTGAGGCCTTGAATTCAGTTAAGCATCGTCACTGCGCTTAAAAAAGTGGCATAAGCGCCTAACTGCCGGCGCTTTCACCCTCTAGCGGGCACAGCAGGCGGCGCTGCAACACGGCTTGCAACAGCTCGAAACGCACCGGCTTGAGCAACTGCTCGGTCGGGCCGACGCCGTGACAATGCTGGCGGGCGCTGCCTTGCAGGGCGTCGCTCAGGGCGATCACCGGCAGCTCGCCGCACCCTGGCAAGGCCCGGATCTGGCAGCACAGGGAGAAGCCATCTTCGGGCACATCCAGCAACACCGCATCAAACGCCCCCTCCTGCAGCATCGCCAGGGCCGTGGGGCCACTGTCCGCGACTTTCACCCGGTAACCGAGCTTGAGCAACATGCCACGCAAGACCAACTGGGTGACGCAGTTGTCCTCCACCAGCAATACCGTGCAGTCTTGTGGCGCGCGGTGCAGGTCCACGGCCCGGGCCGGCTCCGGCGGCACCGCGATAACGGCCACCTCCAGCTGGAATCGGCTGCCCTTACGCGGTTCGGAATGATGGGTCAGGCGCCCGCCGAGCAACTCGATCAACTGCCGGCAGATCGCCAGGCCAATGCCCAGGCCGCCATATTCGCGGGTGGTCGAGCCGTCCACCTGGAAGAAGCGCTGATACAGGGTCGCCTCATCCAGTTGCGCAAAGCCAATCCCGGAGTCGCTAACGATAAACGTCAGATGCAAATGGCCATCCGCCTGGGGCAGGCCCACTACGCGCACGCGCACCGCACCGTCGTGGGTGAACTTGAAGGCGTTATCCAGCAGGCATTCCAGGCACTGCATCAGTTTGCCTGCATCGCCGTCCAGGCGATCCGGCAACTCACTCGCCACGTCGATGGAGAACGCCAACCCCTTGCTCTGGGCATTGCCCAGGAACTGCTGACGCAAGGTATCGAGTACCCCGCGCAGGCTGAATACCTGCGGTTGCACAGTGAGGCGACCGGCTTGCAACTCGGTGAGGGTGAGGATGCCATTGACCATGCGCATCATGTCCCGCGCAGAGCCGGCGGCGGTTTGCTGGTACTGCGCCAGGTCGCCGGCCAGAGGCTCGGTCTGCATCAGTTCCAACGACCCAATCACCCCGTTCATCGGGGTGCGCAGTTCATGGGTCAGGGTCGCGAGGAATTCGTCTTTCAACTGGTTGCTGTGGGCCAGTTGCTGGTTGAGCACTTCCAGTTTCTGGCTGGCATCAAACAGGATTTGCGCCTGCTGTTCGCGCATCGCGTTGATCCGGTCGGCCAGGGCCAGGGACAACAGGGCGACTTCAATGGCCGAGCCGATCTGGCTGGAGTACATGGTGAGAAACACATTGGGCAGGTAGCCCAGCACCATCAGCGTGTTGATCACCCCGCCGATCAGGAACGCCGACCAGGCGATGATGAAATACCGCGCCACACGCTGGCCACAGCACCAGGCCTTGATCCCGGCGACAAAGATGGTCACGGTGAAAACCAGGGCCAGCGCGGTCGCCAGGCGCAGGGCCAGGGCGTAGCTGGTCATCAGCGACAACACCATCACCACCGCCCCCGTCCCCACCAGCACCAGCAGCACCCGGTCCAGCCAGCGGCTGTAGAGGGCAGTGTGCAGGAAGCTGCGGGCAAACAGGCTGCCGAACAACGCGGAGGCGCCGATCAGGAACGGCGTCGCCGCATTCGCCCACCAGGGGTTATCGGGCCAGAAATACTCCACGGCCGCGCCATTCACCGAGAGCTGGTACATGCCGAACGAGGCGATATAGAGGATGTAATAGAGGTAGCTGGTGTCTCGCACGCTGAGGTAGATAAACAGGTTGTACACCAGCATACCCAGCAGCACACCGTAGATCAGGCCCAGCACATACAGGCGCAGCGGCTGATCTTCCAGGTACGCGGTGCTCGACCACAGGGTCAGCGGCGCCTGGATCGAACCCTCGCTTTGCAGGCGCAGATACAGGGTTTTCTGCTCGCCCGCGCTGAAGTCGACGGTGAACAGGTAATTGTTCTGGCGAATCTCACGGCTGGCAAAGGGCAATGCATCCCCGGTACGCCCGGCCAGGCGATAGTCGCCGTCACCCTCGGGCAGGTACAACTCAAGATGATCGAGGGGCGGATAGGCCAGTTCCAGCAGCCAGGTGCGCAGGGCGTCGGGATCCTTGGGCAGGTAATGCAGGTCGATCTTGAGCCAGAACGCGGAGCGCGAGTAGCCGGCATTCAGGGTGTCTTTATCGTGCGGGGTGTAGCGACTGGCGAGTGCCGCTGAACGGGCCTCGGCGATGGTGAGATTGCCGCTTGGATCTTCGAGTACTTGCATGACCCGGCCCAGGGGAAGACTTCGGGTGGTTTCATTGAACTCGACGGCGCCGGCCAACATCGGCAGCCCGCACAAGAGAAACATCAGCAAATAGCGCATAGAGCCCCAGCGTGACCTGTCCGGTTATGTCAAAAGCCCCCCATTCCTTTTGAGATGACGTACACCGGCGATACATTTAAGTTGTTTGGATCCACTCTAGCATAGCCGGTAAAGGCCAAAAGACACCATTGAAATAATTTTTTGAAAGGCTCTAGCCCGGGCCTTTCAGCGCACTAATTGCTAGAAATGGATGATGGCTTATAGCCATTTACCAGTGTATTTCGGCGTCAAATACCAGCACTGCCCGACAGCCACGCAAAAAGCGTTTGGTGGTAAGCTCGCGCACCATGAATATCTACAGCTCTCGCCCCGTTGTCCTCTGTCTCTCCGGCCATGATCCCAGTGGTGGCGCCGGCTTGCAGGCAGATATCGAAGCCCTGCTCGCCCAAGGCTGTCATGCGGCCCCGGCCGTGACCGCGCTGACCGTGCAGAACACCGTGAATGTCAGCGATTTCCGCGTGCTCGACCGCGAGTGGGTATTGGCCCAGGCCAACGCCGTGCTCGGTGACTCCGAAGTCGCGGCGGTCAAGCTGGGCATGCTCGGGTCCACGGTGATGGTCGATACCGTGGTCGAACTGCTCCAGCAGCACCCGCACCTGCCGGTGGTCTGCGACCCGGTGCTGCGCGCCGGCGGCGGCGGTAGCCTGGGCAAGGACGAGGTCGGCTATGCGATGCGCGAGCGGCTGTTGCCCTTGTCGCTGATTGCCACGCCCAACCTGCCTGAGGCGCGCATCCTCGCCGAACTGCCCAACGGCACGGCGGATGAATGCGCCGAGAAACTGCTGCCGTTTATCAAGCACCTGTTGATCACCGGCGGCCATGGCGACGAGCATGAGGTGCACAATCGCCTCTACAGCCGCGACGGCACACGCCACACGTTTACCTGCCAGCGCCTGCCCGGCAGCTATCACGGCTCCGGTTGCACTCTGGCCAGCGCCCTGGCCGGCCGCCTGGCCCAGGGTCAAAGCCTGGCCAGCGCCGTGGAGTCGGCACTCAATTACACCTGGCGCACCCTGCGGGACGCCGAACAACTGGGCCAGGGGCAATTTGTGCCGCGTCGCCTGCCATTGGATTTCTGTTCGTAATATCAAGGGGCCTGCTCGATGAAACTACGTGGCCTGTACGCCATTACCGACAGCCAACTATTGGCCGGTAAGTTCCTGTCCTACGTCGAGGCCGCGCTGGAAGGCGGCGTGACCTTGCTGCAATACCGCGACAAGAGCAGCGACGAGGCCCGTCGCCTGCGCGAAGCCGAGGCTCTGCGTGAACTGTGCTCGCGCTACAAGACCCATCTGATCATCAATGACGATGCCGAACTGGCCGCGCGCCTGGGCGTCGGCGTTCACCTGGGGCAGACCGACGGCCCGCTGACACCGGCCCGGGCGTTACTCGGGCGCAATGCCATTATCGGCTCCACCTGCCACAGCCAGATCGAACTGGCCGAACAGGCTGCGCGCGAAGGTGCCAGCTATGTTGCCTTTGGCCGCTTCTTCAACTCCACGACCAAACCCGGTGCACCCGCAGCCACCGTTGAAATGCTGGCCCAGGCCCGCGCGCGCCTGCAGGTGCCGATCTGCGTGATCGGCGGCATCACCCTGGAAAACGCCGCGCCCCTGGTGGAGCACGGTGCCGACCTGCTGGCAGTGGTCCACGGCCTGTTCGGTGCCGACAGCCCCCAGAACGTGACGCGCCGCGCCCGCGCCTTCAACGAACTCCTCAAATCCTGAATTCAGAGAGCCTGCCCATGTCTCGTTCCGAAACGTTGTTTGCCAATGCCCAGAAACACATCCCCGGCGGTGTGAACTCCCCCGTGCGTGCGTTCAAGAGCGTCGGCGGCACGCCGTTGTTCTTCAAGCACGCCGAAGGCGCCTACGTCACCGACGAAGATGACAAGCGCTATGTGGACTACGTGGGTTCCTGGGGCCCGATGATCCTCGGCCACAGCCACCCCGACGTGCTGGACGCAGTGCGCAAGCAGTTGGAGCACGGCCTGTCCTACGGCGCGCCCACCGCCATGGAAACCGAAATGGCCGACCTGGTGTGCTCGATCGTGCCGTCGATGGAGATGGTGCGCATGGTCAGCTCCGGCACCGAAGCGACCATGAGCGCGATTCGCCTGGCCCGTGGGTTCACCGGCCGTGACAGCATCATCAAGTTCGAAGGCTGCTACCACGGCCACTCCGACAGCCTGCTGGTCAAGGCCGGCTCCGGCCTGCTGACCCAGGGCGTTCCGAGTTCGGCTGGCGTGCCAGCTGCGTTTGCCAAGCACACTCTGACCTTGCCGTTCAACGACATCGGCGCCGTCGAGCAAATGCTCAGCGAAGTCGGTCAGGAGGTGGCGTGCATCATCGTCGAGCCGGTGGCGGGCAACATGAACTGTGTACCGCCGGCCCCGGGGTTCCTCGAAGGCTTGCGTGAGCAGTGCGATAAACACGGTGTGGTATTGATCTTCGACGAAGTGATGACCGGCTTTCGCGTTGCCCTCGGCGGCGCCCAGGCTCACTACGGCGTAACGCCGGACCTGAGCACCTTCGGCAAAATCATCGGCGGCGGCATGCCGGTAGGCTGCTTCGGCGGCAAGCGCGAGATCATGCAGCACATCGCGCCGCTGGGCCCGGTCTACCAGGCCGGCACCCTGTCCGGTAACCCGCTGGCCATGGCCGCCGGCCTGACCACCCTGCGCCTGATCAGCCGCCCTGGCTTCCATGCCGAGCTGAGCGACTACACCACGCGTTTGCTGGACGGCCTGCAACAACGCGCCGATGCAGCGGGTATCCCGTTCGTCACGACCCAGGCCGGTGGCATGTTCGGCCTGTATTTCAGCGGTGCCGACGACATCGTGACCTTTGACGATGTGATGGGCAGCGATGCCAACCTGTTCAAGCGTTTCTTCCACCTGATGCTCGAAGGTGGCGTGTACCTGGCACCAAGTGCCTTTGAAGCCGGCTTCACCTCCATCGCCCATGGCGACGCCGAGCTGAAACTGACCCTGGATGCTGCCGAGCGCGCCTTCGCCGCACTGAAGTAAGACAGCCATAACCTGACGTCGCCCCTGGCGGCGTCAGATTTGTTACCTTGCTTACAGAAATTTCCTCGTTTTTTCGAGAAAACACCTGCAATCCGGCAGATAACTTGCCCACGCAGCAGAAAAACGAGTAAAGACTTTGTAAGCAGAGGCCTGCTTATTTCATAATGCGCGCTTATTGGATCCCCACGTGGCTCCACGCGCCCCGTCAGAGGTAAGTCGATTCCCATGAAACGCACCGGCCGCACCCTGGTTCTGGGCTGCCTGTTGCTCCTTCAACCGCTGCTTGCACATGCACAAGCGGGCGGCAACTCGTTGTTGATCCCAGCGATGGGTCGTTGCACCCTCGATACTCAGTCCGACAGCCAGGCCGAGGCGCTGAGCGCCTGCCAAACCCTGGCCGATGGCGGGGATGCGCAGGCGCAATACGAGTTGGGCGAATTCTTCTACGACGACAAAAACCCTGCCCGCGACCTGAACAAAGCCTTGAGCTTCTTCGAAAAAGCCTCGCTGCAGGGTCATGCCCAGGCGCAATTCAAGCTGGGCAGCATGTTCTTCCATGGCGAAGGCGTGCCGGCCAACAACGTGCAGGCGTATATCGTGCTGAAGATGGCGGCGGTCAACGGCGCCGAAGATGCCCTCGACACCGCAGACGAAGTGGCCGAGCACATGCAGCGCGATGAGCTGGAAGTGGCGACCCAGGTGCTGGGGCAGATTTTCCGCAATTACCTGCAGGAATTGCAGAGTGCGGATGGGCGTTCGCCCTTTTCGCCGCTGCCCTGACCTGTCAAGGCGATAACAGGTCGCCCTGTCGATAGGCCCTGACACCCGCGACATGGGCAATCGTCATACCCGCCGTCGCCATCCGCCGTAACGAGCGCACATACAACATCCCCCCATGAGCACAGACCACCGGTGTCGAGCGGTCGGTGATCGGATCAATGATCTCGGCGACCCGCTGCCCCTCCTGTAGGGCGTCGCCAACCCTGGCGCAAAACACGATCAGCCCAGGCGCCAGACTCACTATCGGCTCCACCCCCGCCAGTGGTGTGGGTGGGTTAAGCAGAGGGGGCAGTTGCGGTACCAAGCCCTCAATGGCCCCTATATAGGTCAGGTAATCAATCAGCGCCTGGCTGTCCCGGCGCGCCAGCCCGTGATCCACATCGGCCACACCGCGCAACTCCACGGTTACCGCGAAGCCCGGCGGCTGAATACGTCCGGCAAAGCGCGCCTGCATCTGCCTCCAGAACAGTGTGAAACACTCGTCGAACGATTGCCCCCCCGCCTCGTGCGCCATGAAACAGGCTTCGGCACCCAGGTAGCGCGCCAGAGGCTCGACTTGTGGCCAGAAGTCCGGCGCCAGGTACAGGTGCTGCACCGCTTCGAAGTCGCAATGCAGGTCCAGCACCATATCCGCGTCACAGGCGAGGGTTTGCAAGGTCAGGCGCAGGGATTGCAGTTGCGTCGTGGGGACCTGACGGGCCAGGACGGCTTTCAGGCTTGCGCGGATCAGATGCAGGTTACGGACAGGGTCATCGGTCAGTTTCGCGCCCACTTCATCGCCCACCTGCTGACTGAGGTCGAGGAAAAACCGATTGAAGTTCTCCCGGCTTTCGTTATCGAAGCGCCCCTGGGGCACGTCCATCAACACCTGCTCCAAACCCAACGGGTTGGCGACGGGTACCAACACAATGTGTCGACGCAGCGCGCCCGATGCCTCAAGGGCGGCCAGCCGTTGCTTGAGATGCCAGAGCACCAACATGCCCGGCAACTCATCGGCGTGCAGGGAAGATTGGATATAGATTTTTCCGCAGGACGCCGGCGGTCCGTAATGAAAGCTGTAAATCTGCCGGGACATGCCCGGCACCGCCGCCAACAGTTCATGTCGTTCTATTTGCATATCGACCTCCTATCGGCCGGGTCCCAAAAAGCTCAACCAGCGCCGCTCCGCCAGGCGGAACAGCCCCACCAGGGCAAACGTGGTCAACAGGTAAAGGAGCGCGGCAATGGCAAAGGACTCAAACGTAAGGAACGTCGTGGAACTCGCATCCCGCGCCACTTTCAGAAGGTCCGCAACCGTGGCCGTAAAGGCCAGCGTCGTAGAATGCAGCATGAAAATCACTTCATTGCTGTAGTAGGGCAATGAACGACGCACCACGGCGGGCATGACCAGGTAAACGTAGAGCTTCCAGCCGTCAAACCCCAGGGCTCGAGCGGCCTCGACTTCGCCACGGGGCATGGCGCGAATGGCCCCGGCGAATATTTCGGTGGTGTAGGCACAGGTATTGAGGGCAAAGGCCAGTACGGTGCAATTGAGCGCGTCGCGAAAAAAAGCATCCAGTAATGGCTGTTCGCGTACTGCAGCAATACTGTAAATGCCGGTGTAACAGATCAATAACTGGATATAGAGCGGCGAACCACGAAACAGGTACGTGAAGCATTGCACCGGCCAGCGCAGCCGCCGCCGGCATGCAACCCGGGCAATGGACAAGGGCAGCGCCGCGATGAATCCCAGGCATAGCGACAGGCTGGTCAACCACAAGGTCATCGCCAGCCCAGTGAGCTGTTCGCCGTCGGAGTAGAGAAAGGGTCGCCAGTACTCCTGGATCAGCTCGATCATAGCCGGCTCTCGCTGCTGTAACGGCGCTCAAGCCAACGCAACAGCGCGTTGGACACACTGCTCAGCAAGAGATAGATCAGCGCCGCAAACAGCAGAAAACCCAAGAGCTGCTGACTGCCCTTGCCCGCCATTTGCGCCACCTTCACCAGATCGGCCAAGCCAATGATCGATACCAGCGCCGTGGCCTTGAGCAAGACCATCCAGTTATTCCCAAGGCCTGGCAAAGCGAACCGCATCATCTGCGGGAACACCACATACACAAAGCCCTGCCAGGGAGTCAGGCCCAATGCCTTGGCAGCATTCGCTTGCCCACCGGGCACCGCCAGCAAGGCCCCACGGAACGTCTCGGTAAAGTAAGCCCCATAGACAAACCCCAGGGTAATAACCCCCGCGCTAAACGGGTCGATTTCTATGTAGGCCCATTCCAAGGCGTTTGTCAGGCGACTCAGCCCGGTTTGTAGACCATAGAAAATCAGCAGCATCAGCAGTAAATCCGGCACCCCTCGGATAAGCGTGGTGTAAAGCTGGGCCGAGAAGCGCCAGCCCCACACTCTGGACAGTTTCGCGCACGCCCCGATCAAGCCAAAGACCAGCCCCAGCAGCAGGGATAACAACGCCAGCTTGAGTGTGAGCCAGATGCCTTGCAGCAACAGGGGGCCATAGCCCAGCAGGCTCGTCATGAAGTGCGCGGCGACCGGCAATAATGGTTCAAACATAAGTGCCCGCTCCTTACTTGATAAAGAGCGGTCAATTGCCGCTGAACATGTCCATGCCGTCGAAGTACTGGTCTTGCAGGCGGGCATAGGTGCCATCCGTGTGCAGCGCCGCCAACCCCTGGTCCAGCATGCCTTTCAAGGCGGCGTTGCCCTTGGCGAGACCGATGGCACTTTTTGCTGGCATCAATTCGCTTTCAATCACAGGACCAAGGACAAAACCGGCACCACGGGGCGAGCGTAAAAATCCGCTGCGGGCTTGCTGTGCGTCTTGTAGCGAAGCCTGCAAACGCCCCGTTATCAGATCGGCATAGACTTGCTCCTGGTCGGGATAGGCCACCACCTTCATGCCCGCCTTGGCCAGCACTTGCTTGGCATAGACCTCCTGGATGGAGCCTTGCAAATAGCCGACAGATTGACCGCTGGGCGCCTCCAGGCGGGTACCTTGCCTGTACACCATGGCAGTCGGGCTGGAGAACACTTCGGAAGTGAAATCAATCACCTTCAGGCGTGCGGCAGTAATGCTCATCGAGGCCAGTATGGCGTCGATCTTCCCGGCCTTGAGGCTTGGGATCATAGCGTCGTAGTCAATCTCGACCCACTGGCAACGGACATCCAGGTGTGCACAGATAGCGTTGCCGATATCAACTTCAAAACCGACCAGTTGACCGGTGTTGTCTTTATAGGCAAAGGGCGCGTAGTTGGGGTCAACGCCAAAGCGAATAACTTCGTAGTTTTTGGCAAGTACCGAACCATTGAATAAAAAAATAATAGACAGCGATAACATCAGGACTATTTTTTTCATTGTTTTATTCCTCGTTATTTGTAGAACAACAGAACGCTACATAACCTCCAGACATGTAATTTCTCGACGCATGAATAATGAGCCGGCAGGGGCGTCAAATTCTCGCGCCTGGCGATGACCGCCATACACCGCCGCCGCTATGGTCCCCGGCGCCAGGCAGTCACCTATCGGGAGCAGAGTCTGGATACCGGCTTCTCGCAACTCTTCGTCAGGCCGGTCGAGCGCCCGGAACAAAGCCTGCTCGGGCTCGCGGGACGTCACCAGTAACAGCGAGGCCACAGCAATCACACGAGGCCGACCGGTATAGACACAGCTGGCAATCACACCATCAGACGTCACCGTCATCAGCGAGTGGGAAGCGATGATGGTGACATCCAGTTCTAGCAGGCGACGCTGGATGCGATGTTGTTCAAGGGTGTTATGGGTCCAGGCCGCAACATCCGCTGCCGGGGTGACGAAGACAACCTCCACGCCCTGGGCCACCAACCGCTCGGCCAGCACGCTGCCCATGTAGTAATGATCGTCGTCGAACAACAGCACTGGCGAAGGGGCAAGCGCACCGCCCATCACATCATCCGGGGTCAGGATCGGCAGGCTTTCCAGTCCGGGCAAGGCCTGACGCAGCGCCCTGCCCAGGCCATCACGACGCCAGCGAGCGCCGGTCGCAATAAAAACGTGCGCGGCGGCGAAGTCCAGTACGTCTTGAGCCTCCAGGGGGCTTTGCCGATAGATCTGCACCCTGTCCATGCGGCTCAGGGCATCCAGCCGATAGTCGATCACCCGCGACCAACTCGACAACCCGGGCAATTTTGACTCAAGCGCCACACGCCCGCCCAGGGTCCGCGAGCTCTCCACCAAGGCGACCTCCATGCCGCGCGCGCCCAGCACACGCGCACATTCAAGCCCGGCGGGCCCTGCACCGACCACCAGGGCGCGGCTTGAGCTGCGTGCAGGGCTCACCGACTCGGGGTGCCAGCCCCGCCGCCATTCTTCGCCCATGGTCGGGTTCTGCGTGCATCGCAAGGGCGTACTGGTGTGGTCGCCACTGACGCAGACATTGCAGCCAATGCATTCGCGGATCTCATCCATCCGCCCTTCTTCAATCTTCTTGGGCAGGAACGGGTCGGCAATCGACGGGCGGGCAGCACCGATCAGGTCCAGCACGCCACGTCTGACCAGGGAAACCATGGTATCCGGCGAGGTAAAACGCCCCACACCCACCAGCGGTTTGCTGGTCAACGCCTTCAGCCCGGATAAAAAGGTCTCTTGATAACCTTCGCTGGCAAAACGCGAGGTCATGCTGTCGTTCGACCAGTCGGCCACATTGATATCCCACAGGTCTGGCAAGTCAGCCAGCATGGTGAAGATTTCGGCCCCCTCCCCTTCGTGGGACAGGCCAGCGGCGATCTGCTCATCCACCGCCAACCGCACAGCGACCGCACACCGGTCGCCCACCGCGTCCCGAGTGTCTTCAATCAACTCGCGCAACAAGCGCACGCGATTCTCCAACACCCCTCCGTACTCATCGGTACGACGGTTGTTGCGCGGTGGTCAGAAAATGAAACGGCAAGCCCAGATCGTGGCCGGCGTACACATAGACGATATCGAAACCCGCCGAGCGCGCCCGCAAGGCGGCCGCCCGATGCATCTGACGCAGTTGCCTGATATCCGCAAGACTCATGGCCCGCGCCTGGACCGGGTCATACCCTCGCACTGGAGTGTCAGAGGGGGCCCACGGCACTTCGCGGCTGTAGCGATTCGGCGCGGAGTAGCCATTGAACGCCAGTTCAACGCCTGCCAGTGAACCGTGCTGGTGGACCGCCTCACACATGCGCGCCAGCGCCGGTATATCTCGCTCGTCCCACAACCGTGCTTCTATATAAGGAGAAAACTCGCTGTATGGGCTGATCTCGCACTCCTCCGTACAAACTACGCCCCATCCTCCCTGGGCCTTGATGCCACGCATACTCGCCATGGCGGAGGGGTGCACATGCCCCATACCGTTGCAATGAGGCACTTGATAAAAGCGGTTACGGGTGCGAACCGGTCCTATTTGAACTGATTCAAAAAGAATGTCATACCGAGGATCGCGCACAGGGCTACTCCCGAACGAATAAGTCCGTTGATAAAGGCTCAAAGAGCTATATAAAAATCAGTCGTGCGTTAACAGTCGAATTGCAACGCAGGTTCAACTTTGTACATAACCTACAAATGTTTGATGCAACTGTGCGATTGAACGCAAATACTCTTCCATCTCTGGACCGAGCTTTTTCGACATATCGTTAATCAACAAATGGGTCAGGGACAACATGGTCGACGTCGAGTCCCATAGCAGCTCAAGCTCCGTGGACACCCGGAATACCTCGTCGGCATTTTGCTCGGCCCACTCGCAAAAGTTATCGGTAATCAGCGTGACGGGAATATTGCGGCTGCGAGCCTCGCGACATAACAGCAGTGATTGGCGCGAATAACGTCGCGCTTCATAGACAATCAGCATCGAACCGGCCGGGGAAGCGAGCAATACCTCGCCGAAATGACCGGAGGCGCCATCCAGCAGATGCACGCCACGGCGCAGATACTGCAGCATATGAGCCATGGAACAGGCGGTACCGCGCTCAGTCCCGAAACCGGCGACAAAAATCTGCGGTGTTTGCGCAAGCCTGCTGGTCACTGCCTGCCAGGGAACGGTACGGGTGTATTCATAAACCCGCACCAGGGCCGCGATTTCCAACTCCAGGCTGCGGGCCAACGAACGCTGGCTATCAGAACCCTCCTGCTGGAAAGCGCGCAGCCGGTCGCCGATCAACCAGGGGCTATCGCCCAAGTCATCCTTGAGTTCGTTCTTGAGGTCTTTGAAATGCTTGTAGCCCACGGCGCGACAGAAGCGGCCAACGGTGGACTCACTGATGGCAAGCTTCTGCGCCACCATCGCCGAGTTCTCGAAGGGCAGATCCCTCAAGTTCGACAAAATATAAGCCGCCAGCGCGCGATAGGAAGGCGATCTGGATGACAGCTGCTGTTGGAGGCGTGTTTTTATAGGTGTGTTCATGGCGTCCTCTGCGCATGAGCACAAACTGATATTTTTCTATCACTCAGTCAATACGTGACAGATAACTATCAGAACAATCCTACAAATCAGGGTCTGGAGCCCAGCGTTCTACTTTTCCGGCATCGGCATCGGAAACGGCATGACATTGCTCACACCCCGCGCCTCGCTGATCTTGGGCGTGCCCAGGCGCTCGACTTCGTCGATGCGCACAATCGAATGCATCGGCACAAAACTGCGCACCACGCCTTCGAACTGGGCCTTGAGCTTTTCCTCGCCCGGATCGACGACCAGCTGCGTGCGCTCGCCAAAGACGAACTCTTCCACTTCCAGGAAGCCCCACAGATCACTTTGATAGATCTGTTTTGCGTACATTTCGAACACCTGGCCCTGGTTAAGGAAAATCACCTTGTAGATTGGAGCTTCACGTTTGGTCATGGGGGGCGGGCAGCACATCGGCGGATATAAATGAGGGCGCGAACTATAGCATGGCACCCGATGCACAGTGCTAGGAACCAATGGGCATGCCCCCTATAATGCGCGGTTCTTTACCACCAGTTGACGATTCCCATGGCCAAGAAGCTTTACATCGAAACCCACGGTTGCCAGATGAACGAGTACGACAGCTCGCGCATGGTCGATCTGCTGGGTGAACATCAGGCCCTGGAAGTCACGGCTCGCGCCGAAGATGCCGACGTGATCCTGCTCAATACCTGCTCGATCCGCGAACGGGCCCAGGATCGGGTCTACTCGCAGCTGGGCCGCTGGCGTGAACTGAAACTGGCCAACCCGGACATGGTGATCGCCGTCGGTGGTTGCGTGGCCAGCCAGGAAGGCGCGGCCATTCGCGACCGCGCACCCTATGTCGACGTGGTCTTCGGCCCGCAGACCCTGCACCGCCTGCCGGAAATGATCGACGCTGCGCGTATCACCAAGTTGCCGCAGGTGGACGTCTCGTTCCCGGAAATCGAAAAGTTCGACCACCTGCCCGAGCCACGCATCGACGGCCCGAGCGCCTATGTGTCAGTGATGGAAGGTTGCAGCAAGTACTGCACCTTCTGCGTGGTGCCTTATACCCGGGGCGAAGAAGTCAGCCGACCGTTCGACGATGTGCTGGCGGAAATCATCCACCTGGCCGAAAACGGCGTGCGTGAAGTGACCCTGCTGGGGCAGAACGTCAACGGCTATCGCGGCCAGACCCACGATGGGCGCCTGGCGGACCTGGCCGAGCTGATTCGCGTGGTCGCGGCGGTAGACGGTATCGAGCGGATTCGCTACACCACCTCGCACCCGCTGGAGTTCTCCGACAGCCTGATCCAGGCCCACGCCGAAGTGCCGGAGCTGGTCAAGCACCTGCATTTGCCGGTGCAATCGGGCTCGGACCGCATCCTCTCGGCGATGAAGCGCAACCACACGGCCCTGGAGTACAAGTCCAAGCTGCGCAAACTGCGCGCCGCCGTGCCGGGCATCTGCATCAGTTCGGACTTTATCGTTGGTTTCCCTGGCGAGACCGAGAAGGACTTCCAGCAGACCATGAAGCTGATTGAAGACGTCGGTTTCGACTTCTCCTACTCCTTCGTCTACAGCCAGCGCCCCGGCACTCCGGCTGCCGACCTGGTCGACGAGACCCCGGAGGAGCTGAAAAAGGAGCGCCTCAACGCCTTGCAGCATCGCCTCAACCAGCAAGGTTTCGAGATCAGCCGACAAATGGTCGGCTCGACCCAGCGCATCCTGGTCACCGATTACTCGAAGAAAGACCCGGGCGAGTTGCAGGGACGTACCGAGAACAATCGGATCGTCAATTTCCGTTGCGACAACCCGACGCTGATCGGCCAGTTCGCCGACGTGCACATCGACGCGGCGCAACCGCACTCGCTGCGCGGCTCACTGATCCAGTAACCCATCAATACTCCTGACTGGTGGAGATCAAAATGTGGGAGCGGGCTTGCTCGCGAAGGCAGTGGATCAGTGACAGATGCATTGACTGACACACCGCCTTCGCGAGCAAGCCCGCCCCCACATGGGAACCGCGCAGCATTCCGATAACTTAAGTGCTTTCGCACACCGGCGGCTGGCGTTATCCTCTATTTCACCTAAACAGCCAAAGGGCGGCTAAAAGCAACCTTGAACGCACCCATAGCAGAACCCCATCGTTTCCTCCTCGAGCCGTTTGAGGCTCGTCGTTTCGCCAATCTGTGCGGACAGTTCGACGAGCACCTGCGCCTGATCGAACAACGCCTGAGCATCGAGATCCGCAACCGCGGCAATCAATTCGAGCTGATTGGCGAACCCCAGCACACCACGTCTGCAGAAAACCTGCTGCGTCGCCTCTACCGCGAAACCAAGGGTAGCGAGCTGTCGCCGGAAACCGTGCACCTGTACCTGCAGGAATCCGCCGTGGAAGACCTGGCCAACAACCCGGTGGCCGAAGCCAGCGTGGCGCTGCGTACCAAAAAAGGCATGATTCGCCCGCGCGGCTTGAATCAGCAGCGCTATGTCAAAGAAATCCTCGGCAACGACATCAACTTCGGCATCGGCCCGGCCGGTACCGGCAAGACCTACCTGGCCGTGGCCTGTGCGGTAGACGCCCTGGAACGCGAACACGTGCGACGCATCCTGTTGGTGCGCCCGGCGGTGGAAGCCGGTGAGAAACTGGGCTTTCTGCCCGGCGACCTGGCCCAGAAGATCGACCCGTACCTGCGCCCGCTGTACGACGCACTGTATGAAATGCTCGGCTTCGAATACGTGGCCAAGCTGATCGAGCGCCAGGTGATCGAGATCGCCCCGCTGGCCTATATGCGCGGTCGCACGTTGAACAACAGCTTCATCATCCTCGACGAAAGCCAGAACACCACGGTCGAGCAGATGAAGATGTTCCTGACCCGTATCGGTTTCGGCTCCACCGCCGTGATCACCGGCGATATCACCCAGGTCGACCTGCCCAAGGGCACCAAGTCGGGCCTGGGCCAGGTGATCGAGGTGCTCAAGGACGTGCCGGGGATCAGCTTTACCCACTTCATGCCCAAGGATGTGGTGCGTCACCCGCTGGTACAGCGCATTGTCGAGGCCTACGAGCGCTTCGAACACCGCGACGACGGGCTGTCGAAGGACAACCGCCGCGATGCTTGAGCTTGATCTGCAACTGGCCACTGAAGCGCCAGCCCCCAGCGAAGAACAGTTCCGCCAATGGTGCACACTGGCCCTGCGCCAGCGCAGCGCCGACTCGGAACTGACCATCCGTCTGGTGGACGAACCTGAAGGCCGCGAGCTGAATCACACCTGGCGCCAGAAAGACTACGCGACCAATGTGCTGTCGTTCCCCGCCGATGTGCCGGATGAACTGCTGGATATCCCGCTGCTGGGTGACCTGGTGATCTGCGTCGCGGTGGTGGAGCGCGAAGCAAAGGAACAAGGCAAGGCCCTGGAGGCCCACTGGGCCCACTTGGTCATGCACGGCTGCTTGCATCTGTTGGGTTACGACCATATAGATGATGAAGAAGCCGAAGAAATGGAAGCACTGGAACGAACGTTGCTTGCAGAGTTGGGTCATCCTGACCCCTATGCAGACGACGAACACTAATCGACACTCAACTGAAACAATCAAGGATTTAGAGTAATCGCTATGAGCGAAGACCGATCGAGCAACGGGCAAAAGTCATGGCTGGGTAAACTGACCCAGGCTTTTGCCCACGAGCCGAAAAACCGCCAGGAGCTGCTGGAGCTGCTGCGCGAGGCCCATCAGAACAAGTTGCTGGACAGCGAAGCGCTGGCCATCGTCGAAGGCGCCATCCAGGTGGCTGACCTGCAGGTTCGGGACATCATGGTCCCGCGCTCGCAGATGATCAGCATCAAGGCGACCCAGACCCCACGGGAATTCCTCCCGGCCGTGATCGACTCGGCGCACTCGCGCTACCCGGTGATCGGCGAAAGCCATGACGACGTCATGGGTGTCCTGCTGGCCAAGGACCTGCTGCCGCTGATCCTCAAGGAGAACGGCGACAGCTTCAACATCAAGGACCTGCTGCGTCCTGCGACCTTCGTGCCTGAATCCAAGCGCCTGAATGTGCTGCTGCGCGAGTTCCGCGCCAACCACAATCACATGGCCATCGTCATTGACGAATACGGCGGTGTCGCCGGCCTGGTGACCATCGAAGACGTGCTGGAACAGATCGTCGGCGATATCGAAGACGAACACGACGTTGAAGAAGACAGCTACATCAAGCCGCTGCCCAGCGGTGATTTCCTGGTCAAGGCGCTGACGCCGATCGAGAACTTCAACGAGTTCTTCGACAGCGAATTCTCCGACGATGAGTTCGACACTGTCGGTGGCCTGGTGATGAGTGCGTTTGGTCACTTGCCCAAGCGTAACGAAACCACCGAGATCGGCGCCTATCGCTTCCGCATCCTGAATGCCGATAGCCGTCGCATCCACCTGATCCGCCTGACACCTATTGCCCGCTAAGGACTGATATGCGCCGTCTCACCGCACCCGGCTGGCCCGGTAACCTGCTGGCCGTGGTGGCCGGTGCTATCACCACCCTGGCGCTGGCGCCGTTCGATATATGGCCGCTGGCGCTGGTGGCGGTCGGGGTGTTCTATGCCGGGATGCGCCAACTGACACCCCGCCAGGCCTTCGGGCGTGGCTGGTGTTTCGGCTTTGGCCTGTTTGGCGCGGGCACCAGTTGGATCTACTACAGCATCCATCACTTTGGCGGCGCGTCGGTGTTGCTGGCCGGGCTGTTGATGCTCGCGTTCACCGCCGCGATTGCGCTGTTCTTTGCCCTGCCCGCCTGGCTCTGGGCGCGCTGGCTGCGCCGTAACGAAGCGCCGCTGGCCGATGCCCTGGCGTTTGCCGCGCTATGGGTGGGCCAGGAAGCGTTTCGCGGCTGGTTCCTCACCGGTTTCCCTTGGTTGTACTCCGGTTACAGTCAACTCGACGGCCCGCTGGCCGGGCTCGCGCCGCTGGGCGGGGTGTGGCTGATTTCGTTTGCCCTGGCCTTGAGCGCGGCACTGCTCGTCAACCTGCCGCGTTTGCTGGCAGCCAGGCGCAACGCGTTTATCGGCGCAGGCCTGGTGCTGCTGGTTGCGCCCTGGGCCATTGGCCTGGGGCTCAAGCACTACGCCTGGACCAGCCCCGCCGGTGAACCGCTGACCGTCGCGGCGATCCAGGGCAATGTCGAGCAGAGCATGAAGTGGGATCCGGCGCAGCTCAACGCGCAACTGGCGCTGTACCGCGACATGAGTTTTGCCTCCAAGCGCGTGGACCTGCTGATCTGGCCGGAAACCGCCGTGCCGGTGCTCAAGGAGTCCGTCGAGGGCTACCTGGGGATGATGGGCAAATTCGCTGCCGACCGGAACGCGGCGATGATCACCGGCGTGCCGATCCGCCAGGAAGTACGCCATGAGAAGCGCTACTTCAATGGCATCACCGTGGTCGGTCAAGGCGATGGCACCTATTTGAAGCAGAAGCTGGTGCCCTTTGGCGAGTACGTGCCGCTGCAGGATGTATTGCGCGGGCTGATCGCGTTCTTCGACCTGCCGATGTCGGACTTCGCCCGCGGGCCTGAGGACCAGGCCATGCTACAAGCCAAGGGTTATCAGATCGCGCCGTATATCTGCTACGAAGTGGTCTATCCGGAGTTCGCCGCCGGCCTCGCCGCCCGCAGCGACTTACTGCTGACCATCAGCAATGACACCTGGTTCGGCACCTCCATCGGCCCCTTGCAGCACCTGCAAATGGCCCAGATGCGCGCCCTCGAAGCCGGCCGCTGGATGATCCGTGCCACCAACAACGGCGTGACCGGCCTGATCAACCCATTCGGGCAGATTACCGAGCAGATCCCGCAGTTCGAGCGCGGCATTCTCTACGGCGAGGTCGTACCGATGCACAACCTGACGCCGTACCTGCAATGGCGTTCGTGGCCGCTGATCATCCTGTGCCTGGGGCTGTTTGGCTGGGCCCTGCTGGCCGGGCGCATGGCCAAGACCGTCTGACAGACACCCAAGCCCCAATGTGGCAGCGGGCTTTTTGTGGGAGCGGGCTTGCCCGCGATGGAGGTGTATCAGTCAGCATTTTTAGTGACTGACCCACCGCCATCGCGGGCAAGCCCGCTCCCACACAAGCCCCATATGTTGATTTGCGGCGTTAACGATAGAACAGGCGGTAACCTACCTGCCCCACCGCCTCATTGATCAACTGCCCGCTCTGCCAGATCGACTTGAATTCCGGCATCCAGCCGCCCAGCGGCCGGGCATTGTCCACCCCCAGGAAGCCGACCGGCGCCGGCACCACGGTAAAGCCGGCCTTCTCGAAGCTCCACACCGAACGCGGCATATGCCAGGCCTGGGTCACGACTACCACGCGCTTGACGCCCTGGGGCAACAGGATCTCGGCACTCATCTGCGCATTTTCCCAGGTGGTGCGGCTGCGCTCTTCCTTCCAGCGCACGGCCACGCCAAAGTCTTGCTGCATCGACACTGCCATCAACTGCGCCTCGCTGGGCGGCGTGCCGTAGTGCAGGCCGCCGCTGGTCAGCACCGGCAGCCCGGACGCCTTGGCCAATCGCGCCGCGTAGCGCTGGCGCTCCAGGCCGATACCGGTCGGCTGATCGGCGCCCCAGGCCGGATCACCGCGCTCGCGGCCCGAGCCCAGCACCACAATGGCATCGGCCCGTTCTGCCAGGCTGGCCCAGTCTTCCACGGCCAATGGCGGCTCGGTTTCCAAGGCGCGTGCGCCCCACTCCACCATCACCGGCAAGCTGATCAGCCACATCCCGCCAAACCCGAGGGCAAAGCACACGCCGGCCAAGCGTGGACGGGTGCGGCGAAACCACCAGGCAAGGGCCAGCAGCAGCAAGAGAATGCCGGGCGGCAGCAATAATTGTTTGATGAAATAACGAATAGGCATCGAGCATCTCCAAAGATGCCCGAAGCCTAAGGTGTAACGGGGTTTAGCGACAATCTTTACCAGCGGTGGATAACGCTGATCAGGTTACTTGAATCGCACAGACCGCAGCTTTTCCGGGCTGCGGCCGGCGGACAAGTCCTTGAGCCATACCACCTTGGACGATCGCACCGCTTCCCTGGCTGGCACAGGAGCCACCCATTGCGGGATCGGGCGCGCGTTCAAGTCCAGGTAGGCCTTGATCACTTCAAACTCTGCAGGGCTCAAGCCTCGCAGTTCCAGCTCATCAGGCCGTTCGTCACGCAATCGGCCTGCGGTTCTTGCTGCGTCCAGTGCTCGACCCAAGCGGTCGATCAGTCCTTCATACACTTCCGGTTTCGTTCTCATTCGCTGCGAATCAACCATCCCCTCACCTCATTAAAGATAAGTCTCACTCCCCAATAAACAGCGTAGCTGCGCTGACGCAACCAACCGCGCGCCGCGACCAACGGCCTGCGCGGCGCAATCAGGGTTTCCCTCGATAGAGTGGGGTCATGTATGCTACGGCGCTTCCTGTAACTCCACTTCCCGCAGGGTTTGGGCACGGACGCGCCGCTTTTTGGTGTCGCTCAACCCGGACAATGCACCGAAGAGGATTAGGCCACCCCTATTCAGTTCAAAAGTAGCCATGCACGAACAATATCAGCCCCGTGAAATAGAAAATGCCGCCCAAACTTTCTGGGACGAACAAAAGTCCTTTGAAGTCAGTGAACAGCCAGGCAAGGAGACTTACTACTGCCTATCCATGTTCCCTTACCCCAGCGGCAAACTACACATGGGGCACGTGCGTAACTACACCATCGGCGACGTGATTTCCCGCTACCAGCGCATGCTCGGCAAAAACGTCCTGCAACCTATGGGTTGGGACGCCTTCGGCATGCCTGCGGAAAACGCCGCGATGAAAAACAACGTAGCGCCCGCCAAGTGGACCTACGAGAACATCGCCTACATGAAGACCCAGCTGCGCAGCCTGGGCCTGGCCGTGGACTGGTCCCGCGAAGTGACCACCTGCAAGCCGGACTACTACCGCTGGGAACAATGGCTGTTCACCCGCCTGTTCGAAAAAGGCGTGATCTACAAAAAAAGCGGCACCGTGAACTGGGACCCGATCGACCAGACCGTCCTCGCCAACGAGCAAGTGATCGACGGCCGTGGCTGGCGTTCCGGCGCGCTGATCGAAAAGCGCGAAATCCCGATGTACTACTTCAAGATCACCGCCTACGCCGATGAACTCTTGTCGAGCCTCGACGACCTGCCGGGCTGGCCTGAACAGGTCAAGACCATGCAGCGCAACTGGATCGGCAAGTCCAAGGGCATGGAAGTGCAGTTCCCGTACAACGTCGATTCCATCGGTGAAACGGGCGCTCTGAAAGTTTTCACCACCCGTCCGGACACCCTGATGGGCGCGACCTACGTCGCCGTGGCCGCCGAACACCCGCTGGCCACCCAAGCCGCACAGAACAACCCTGAGCTGCAGGCCTTTATCGCCGAATGCAAAGGCGGCAGCGTGGCTGAAGCCGACGTCGCCACCCAGGAGAAAAAAGGCCTGCCGACCGGGCTGTTCGTCGAGCACCCTCTGACCGGTGAAAAACTGCCGGTTTGGGTCGCCAACTATGTGCTGATGCACTACGGCGATGGTGCAGTAATGGCAGTGCCCGCTCACGACGAGCGCGATTTCGAATTCGCCACCAAGTACAACCTGCCGATCAAGTCTGTGGTGCGTACCAGTTCCGGTGATACCAACCCGGCCCCATGGCAAGACGCCTACGGCGAACACGGTACCCTGATCAACTCCGGCGAGTTCGACGGCCTGGACTTCGTAGGCGCTTTCGACGCCATTGAAGTCGCCCTGATCAAGAAAAACCTCGGCGCCTCGCGTACCCAGTTCCGCCTGCGCGACTGGGGCATCAGCCGCCAGCGCTACTGGGGCTGCCCGATCCCGATCATCCACTGCGAAACCTGTGGTGACGTGCCGGTGCCGGAAGACCAACTGCCGGTCGTCCTGCCCGAAGACGTGGTGCCGGACGGCGCCGGTTCGCCGCTGGCGCGCATGCCCGAGTTCTACGAGTGCAACTGCCCGAAATGCGGCCAGCCTGCCAAGCGTGAAACCGACACCATGGACACCTTCGTCGAGTCCTCGTGGTACTACGCCCGCTACGCCTCGCCGCACTATGAAGGCGGCCTGGTGGAAAAATCCGCAGCCGACCACTGGTTGCCGGTGGATCAGTACATCGGTGGTATCGAACACGCGATCCTGCACCTGCTGTACGCGCGCTTCTTCCACAAGCTGATGCGTGACGAAGGCCTGGTCAGCTCCGACGAGCCGTTCAAGAACCTGCTGACCCAGGGCATGGTGATCGCCGAGACTTACTATCGCCGCGAAGCCAATGGCGCCTACACCTGGTTCAACCCGGCGGACGTCGAGTTGGAGCGTGACAGCAAAGCCAAGGTGATCAGTGCCAAGTTGAAATCCGACGGCCTGCCGGTGGAAATCGGCGGTACCGAGAAGATGGCCAAGTCGAAGAACAACGGCGTCGACCCGCAGTCGATGATCGACCAGTTCGGCGCCGACACCTGCCGCCTGTTCATGATGTTCGCCTCGCCGCCCGATATGAGCGCCGAATGGTCGGACTCTGGCGTCGAAGGTTCGCACCGCTTCCTCAAGCGCGTCTGGCGCCTGGCCCATGGCCATATCAGCCAGGGCTTGCCGGGCAAACTGGACGTGGCGTCGTTGAGCGACGAGCAGAAACTCATTCGCCGCAGCACCCACCTGGCCATCAAGCAAGCCAGCCAGGACGTGGGCCAGCACCATAAATTCAACACCGCCATCGCCCAGGTGATGACGCTGATGAACGTGCTGGAAAAAGCCCCGCAGGCTACCGAACAGGACCGTGCACTGGTGCAGGAAGGCCTGGAAGCAGTCGTCCTGCTGCTGGCGCCGATCACCCCGCACATCAGCCACGACCTGTGGAGCCAGTTGGGCCACAGCGGCGCGGTGATCGATGCTGCATGGCCGGTCGCGGATGACAGTGCCCTGGTCCAGGACACGCTGCAACTGGT
The DNA here is from genome assembly GCF_030687335.1 of Pseudomonas sp. FP818. Lineage (NCBI taxonomy): Bacteria > Pseudomonadati > Pseudomonadota > Gammaproteobacteria > Pseudomonadales > Pseudomonadaceae > Pseudomonas > Pseudomonas sp. FP818. The sequence goes on from NZ_CP117427.1 coordinate 5,130,884, forward strand.
GATTCAGGTCAACGGTAAACTGCGCGGCCAGATCGACATGCCTGCCAGCGCCAGCCGTGAAGAAGTCGAAGCTGCCGCGCGCAGCAATGAGAACGTGTTGCGCTTCACCGAAGGCCTGACGATCCGCAAAGTGATCGTAGTGCCCGGTAAACTGGTCAATATCGTCGCTAGCTAATCGGATCGGGCGCCAGGGCAAGAGCCCTGGCGCCGAACAAAACCTCCAGGGCCTCGATAAGGCCCACATGGTTTCAAGGGGAGCAATAAAATGATCAAACGCAACTTGCTGGTTATGGGCCTTGCCGTACTGCTGAGCGCATGCGGCTTCCAGCTGCGCGGCACCGGCACCACGGAACTGGCGATCAAGGAATTGGATGTCAGCGCGCGCAACTCCTATGGCGAAACCGTGACCCAGCTGCGCCAAACTCTGGAAAACAGCGGCGTCAAAGTCTATAACGGCGCGGCTTACAAGCTGGTGCTGATCGACGAGAAAGAGACCCAGCGTAACCTCAGCTACGCCAGTGCCGGCCGGTCTTCGGACATCGAGTTGAGCAGCGTGCTCATGTTCCAGATCCAGGGCCACGACCAGTTGCCGCTGATCAGCGACAAACTGCAAGTGCAGAAAGTCGTGACGCACGACGGCAACAACCTGGTCGGTTCCGACACTGAGGTCAATCAGGTGCGCAATGAAATGCGCCGTGACCTGGTACAGCGTATGGTCCTGCGCCTGCAGATGATCAGCCCGGCCCAGCTCGATGCCCTGCAGCAGACTGCCGACGCCAAGGCCAAGGCGGATGCGGAGGCGCTGAAAGCCGCGCAGGACTATGAAAACAGCATTCCCAAGCAATCGCCTGTTGAAGTCCCTGCCGAGTAAACCAGACGGGGCGCGTCATGCGCCCCGTCCATCCAGCCTATGAAACTCGCCCCCGCCCAACTCGCCAAACACCTGCAAGGCAACCTCGCGCCTGTGTACATCGTCAGTGGCGATGATCCGCTGTTGTGCCAGGAAGCCGCCGACACCATTCGCCAGGCTGCGCGCCAGCAAGGCTTTGATGAACGCCAGGTGTTCAGCGCCGACGCCAGCTTCGACTGGGGCACCCTGCTCCAGGCCGGGGCCAGCATGTCGCTGTTTGCCGAAAAACGCCTGCTGGAACTGCGCCTGCCCTCGGGCAAGCCCGGCGACAAAGGCGCGGCGGCCCTGATGGAATACTGCGCCCGCCCCGCCGAGGACACGCTGTTGCTGATCAGCCTGCCCAAGCTCGATGGCAGCGCGCAGAAAACCAAATGGGGCAAGGCGCTGGTGGAAGGGGCACAGACCCAGTTCATCCAGATCTGGCCGGTGGACAGCAGTCAGTTGCCGCAATGGATTCGCCAACGCCTGTCGCAAGCCGGATTGTCTGCCAGCCAGGACGCGGTCGAACTGATCGCGGCCCGGGTTGAAGGCAACCTATTGGCGGCGGCCCAGGAAATCGAAAAGCTCAAGCTGATGGCCGAAGGTGGCCAGATCACCGTCGAGACCGTGCAGGGCGCGGTGGCCGACAGCGCACGCTTTGACGTATTCGGGCTGGTGGACGCAATCCTCAACGGTGATGCGGCCCACGCCTTGCGCATGCTCGAAGGGCTGCGCGGTGAAGGGGTCGAGCCGCCGGTGATTCTCTGGGCGCTGGCCCGGGAACTGCGCTTGCTGGCCAATATCGCCCTGCAGTACAGCCAGGGCACCCCTCTGGACAAGGCCTTCAGCCAGGCCCGCCCGCCGGTGTGGGACAAGCGCAAGCCCCTGATGAGCAAGGCCCTGCAACGGCACTCGGCGCAACGCTGGGCGCAATTGTTGCTCGAAGCCCAACGCATCGACGCGCAGATCAAGGGCCAGGCCGCAGGGTCGCCGTGGATGAGCTTGAGCCGTTTGTCGCTGCTGATGTCCGGCCAGCGCCTGGCACTGCCCGCCGAATAGCACGCTCGCCCAACCACCACAAAACCAATGTAGGAGCTGGCTTGCCTGCGATGCAGGCGCCTCGGTGTGTCAGTCACGCGGTGGTGATGCCATCGCAGGCAAGCCAGCTCCTACAGTTTTGATCGTCGCCGTATTCAGGTTTTTGATATTTCCTACATCGCGCCGGGCTGGACAGCCGGCAGACTTCGGCAGATGATTTGCACCGCATCACCCACCCCATCGGAGAGTCCCGATCATGAGCAAAAAGCCATCCAAGCATGGCCCCAACAAGGCCAAATCCATCATCGCCCAGCCGTTGTTCCGCAGTCGCCAGGAACGCGCCGGCAAAGGCAAAGGCAGCTACCGCCGCGAAGCCTTCCAGTCTAATAGCTGGGAGGCTTCTTACTTTCTGGCTGCCTGAAGGCAAGCGCCCCTCTGGCATGATAAGGTCTGCACCTGATTCGTATTTCCTGGACCTGTGCATGCCCTCTAGTCTTTCCCGTCGTTGGCACCTTCGCCAATTGATTGCTGCCTCCAGCCTGATCCTGTTAGTCGCCTGCGCCGAAAAACCCACCGCCGCCGACGCTCAGCCCCTGCCCACGCTCCAGACCGCACCGGTTGCCGCCCCCGCCATAGTTGCGCCCCTGGCCGTGACCAATCTCGATATCCAACCGACCCAGACCTTCGCCGAATGGCAGGCAGGTTTTCGCGTCGAGGCCCTGAAGGCCGGTATCACCCCGACGGTATTCGACACCGCCTTCGCCAACGTCACCCCCGACATGGCGGTCATCCGCGCCGACCGCAGCCAGCCGGAATTTTCCCGCCCGGTGTGGGAATACCTCAACGGTGCCTTGTCGGCGCTGCGCGTACGCAATGGCCAGGCCTTGCTGATCAAGCACGCCGATATCCTGCAAAGCATCGAACAGCGCTACGGCGTTGATCGCCAGGTGCTGGTCTCGGTGTGGGGCATGGAAAGTAACTTCGGTTCGTTCCAGGGCAATAACTCGGTGATCCGCTCCCTGGCGACCCTGGCCTATGAAGGCCGCCGCCCGGCATTCGCCCAGGCGCAGTTGCTGGCCGCGCTGCAAATCATCCAGCACGGTGACATTCCAGCCGAACAGATGCGCGGCTCGTGGGCCGGCGCCATGGGCCAGACCCAGTTCATACCGACCACCTACAACACCCACGCCGTGGACTTCGACGGCGACGGTCGCCGCGACATCTGGAACAGCTCGGCCGACGCCCTCGCCTCCACTGCGCACTACCTGCAAAGCTCGGGCTGGCAGAAAGGCCAGCCGTGGGGCTTTGAGGTGCAGCAATTGCCGACAAACTTCGATTACGCCCTGGCTGATGGCGTGGTGCGCAAGCCGGTCGGCGAATGGTTGAAGCTGGGCCTGCAGGTGCCGGCCGGTGCCAGCGTGCCGCCCAACGTAGAAACGCTGTCGGCCGCCCTGCTGCTGCCGGCCGGCCATCGTGGCCCGGCGTTCCTGGTGCTGGATAACTTCCGCGCAATCCTCAAGTACAACAACTCGTCGTCATACGCCCTGGCGGTCGGCCTGTTGTCCGAGCGTTTTGGCGGCGGTGGGGTGATTCGCGGCGATTGGCCAACCGATGAACTGCCACTGACCCGCTCCCAGCGCATCGAGTTGCAGACGGTGTTGAGCGCCAATGGCTATGAGGCCGGCAACCCGGACGGGATTATCGGCGCCAATACGCGCAAGGCGATTCGTGCGGCGCAGCAGTCGTTGGGCTGGCCGGCGGATGGATATCCGACGGTGAAGTTGTTGGAGTCGTTGCGTAGCCGCTAGATCGGTGTAGGGCGACTGCCGCTCCCACATTTGGAATGCAATTCCCTGTGGGAGCCAGCTTGCTCGCGATAGCGTGCCGACAGGCGCCAAAACACTCAGAGCCTAGACACCACATCCTGCTCCAGCACCAGCCGCTGTTCCCCCGCATCCAGGCGCACCAAGGCGCCCATCGGCAAGGTCAGATTGGGGTCGCAATGGCCGCTGCGCCAGCCGGACAGGACCGGAATACAGAACGGTTGGAAGGTCTGTTTCAACAGCCGCTCCAGCGCGACGTTATCCACTCCCGCCACATCCCCCACCAGCACACCGCGCACCTGCGCCAGCTTGCCCGCCAGGCGCAAGTGCGTCAGCAGGCGGTCGATGCGATAGATTGGCTCGTTGACGTCCTCGATAAACAGGATGATGCCCTCGGCATCAAGCTCGAAGGGCGTGCCCATCACCGCCGCGATCATCGACAGGTTGCCCCCCAGCAAGCGCCCACAGGCGATGCCAGGCTCAATGGTGGTCAGCGGGTACGCCACTGGGTGCGCCAGCACACTGCCAGCGCCCAGCTGGCCGCGCAGCAGGCTGAACAGTGATGACTCAGTGGGCTGTTGCTTGTCACCGAGCAGGTCGGCATTGAGCATCGGGCCGTGGAAGGTCACGAAGCCGGCGTAGCGGCTGATCGCCAAGTGCAGCGCGGTGATATCGCTGTAGCCGACGAAGGGCTTGGGATTGGCTGCCAGCAGCTCGAAATCCACGCTATCGAGCAAGCGTGGGGTGCCGTAGCCACCGCGCAGACAGAAGATGGCGTCGATCTCGGGGTCGGCGAAGGCAGCGTGCAGGTCGCGCAGGCGTACTTTATCGCTGCCGGCCAGATAGCCATCGCGCTCATACACCCCCGAGAAAATCCGCAGCTCGTAGCCACGGGCGCGCATCCATTGCCCGGCCTTTTCAACATCCAGCGCGGCGGGGCCAGCGGGGGCAATGAGGCCGATCACACCTTCGGCGCGCAGGGCGGGTACGGCGGTGGCAAGCGGGTTAGTCATCCTTGGTTCTCCCTATTCTGTACAGCACAACGAACTGTGGGAGCGGGCTTGCCCGCGATGCACACGCCTCGGTGTATCAGTTGCACCGAGGCGATGCTATCGCGGGCAAGCCCGCTCCCACACAAACCAGCCCCCCTACACGCCCATCCACACAAATGGATCGGCGCCAAGGTTTAGGAAACCAGGCTAGCCTTGACCAGCTTGGCCTGTTCGTCGGCGTGGTACGACGAACGTACCAGCGGGCCCGACGCGACGTTCTTGAAGCCCATCTTGTAGCCTTCTTCGGCAAACCAGGCAAAGGTGTCCGGGTGCACGAAACGCTGCACCGGCAAGTGGCTGCGCGATGGTTGCAGGTACTGGCCGAGGGTCAGCATGTCGATGTCGTGTTCGCGCATGCGCTTCATGACTTCGATGACTTCTTCGTCGGTTTCGCCCAGGCCCAGCATCAGCCCGGACTTGGTCGGGATGTGCGGCATCATCTGCTTGAATTTCTGCAGCAGGGTCAGCGACCACTGGTAGTCCGAACCCGGACGCGCAGCCTTGTACAGGCGCGGAACGGTTTCCAGGTTGTGGTTGAACACATCTGGCGGCTCGGCGGCGGTAATTTCCAGGGCGACGTCCATACGGCCACGGTAGTCCGGGACCAGGGTCTCGAGCATCACGTTCGGCGACAGTTTGCGGATTTCGCGGATGCAGTCGGCAAAGTGCTGGGCACCGCCGTCGCGCAGGTCATCGCGGTCTACCGAGGTGATCACCACGTACTTGAGTTTCAGGTCGGCGATGGCGATGGCCAGGCTTTCCGGCTCGTTGACGTCCAGTGGCTTCGGCCGGCCATGGCCAACGTCGCAGAACGGGCAACGACGGGTGCAGATGTCACCCATGATCATGAAGGTCGCGGTGCCGCCGGAGAAGCACTCACCCAGGTTCGGGCAGGAGGCTTCTTCGCACACACTGTGCAGCTTGTGCTTACGCAGCAGCGCCTTGATACGGTCGACTTCCGGCGAGACCGGGATGCGTACGCGGATCCAGTCGGGCTTTTTCGGCAGTTCGGTGGTCGGAATGATCTTCACCGGGATGCGTGCAACCTTCTCGGCGCCGCGCAGCTTGACGCCGGCTTCCACCTTGGCACGCGGAGCCGGGGCCGGACGCTCGGTAATGTCCAGCGTCGGGATCATGGTTTGCACAACATCAGTAGTCATATCAGTCGATTCCGCCCGTCAGGGTCGTCTGCTCAGCATAGTCGAGGTGTTTGACGAGCTGCGCGCGCAGCCGGGCACTTACCTCGGCAAATTCTAGGGGTGTTGCGTGATCACTCAACTGGGTCATGGCCAAACCGGCGTAACCACAGGGATTGATCCGGCGAAACGGCGCCAGGTCCATGTCCACGTTCAGGGCCAGGCCATGAAAGGAACAGCCATGGCGGATGCGCAGGCCCAGGGAGGCGATTTTCGCGCCGTCGACATACACACCTGGAGCATCGGGCTTGGCCACGGCAGTCACACCATAACTGGCCAGCAGCTCGATCAGGCAGTTTTCCATGCGACTGACCAGCTCACGCACGCCGTAACCCAGCTTGCGCACATCCAGCAGCAAATAAGCCACCAGTTGTCCGGGCCCATGGTAAGTCACTTGACCACCTCGGTCGACCTGCACCACCGGAATATCACCCGGAAGTAGTAGATGCTCAGCCTTGCCAGCCTGGCCCTGGGTGAATACCGGCGGGTGTTCCACCAGCCAGATTTCGTCGGGAGCCGAGCTGCCGCGCTCATTGGTAAAGCGCTGCATGGCGTGCCAGACCGGCTCGTACGCCATCTGGCCGAGCTCGCGAAAGCCCAGGACCTGCGACATCACAACACCATATGTACGAAACCGGTGGCTCGCAGTTCGCTGTTGATGTCGTAAAGCTGGTCTTGACCGGTCGCAACGATGTGCAACTGGATCGTGGTGTACTTACCGTTGGTGCTCAAGCGCTCATCCACACGGTTGTCGTTGATCGTTGCGTGTTTACGCATGATCTCGAGGATCTTGTCTTTGTTGCCCACACCGGTATCGCTGATCACCTTGACGGGATAGTCCGTCACCGGGAATTCGATCTTTGGCGCCTTTACTTCTTTATCGGTCATGGCGAAACGGCCTCGTAAGCGGTAAGCCGTGGCGACGGGCAAAGCCCCGCGTCGGATCAACGCGGGGCCTTGCGGGTGCACACAATCAGTTGAACAAGCCGTAGAAGAATAGACGGATGCTATCCCACACGCGGCGGAAGATACCACCTTCCTCAACGGCGTCGAGCGCGATCAGATCGGCGCTGTGTACGACTTTGTCGTCCAGCTTCACTTCGACTTTACCGATCACATCGCCCTTGGCGATTGGCGCGGTCAGTTGTGGGTTCATGGTCATGCTGGCAGCCAGTTTCTTCAGCTGGCCTTTAGGCATGGTCAGGGTCAGGTCGTCAGCCAGGCCGGCCTTGACTTGACGCTCGGTGCCTTTCCACACAGGAGCCTGGGCCAGTTCGGCACCCTTCTGGTAGAAGGTCTGGGTTTCGAAGAAACGGAAGCCATAGGTCAGCAGCTTCTGGGTTTCCGCCGCACGGGCCTGTTCGCTGTTGGTGCCGAACACCACGGCGATCAGACGTTGGCCGTCACGCACAGCCGAGGACACCATGCAGTAGCCGGCTTCGTCGGTATGCCCGGTTTTCAGGCCGTCGACGGTCTTGTCGCGCCACAGCAACAGGTTGCGGTTAGGCTGCTTGATGTTGTTCCAGAAGAACTCTTTCTGGGAGTAGATGGCGTAGTGCACCGGGTCGACACGAATGATCGCGCGCGCCAGGATCGCCATGTCATGGGCCGACGAGTAGTGGTCTGGGTTTGGCAGGCCGGTCGGGTTCATGAAGTGACTGTTGGTCATGCCCAGGTCAGTCACGGTTTTGTTCATCATGTCGGCAAATGCATCTTCGCTGCCGGCAATGTGTTCGGCCAGGGCGACGCTGGCGTCGTTACCGGACTGGATGATGATGCCGTGCAGCAGGTCGCTGACGGAGACCTGGGAGCCGACCTTGATGAACATCCGCGAACCGCCGGTGCGCCAGGCGTTTTCGCTGACGGTCACCGGATCGTTTTCACCGATCTGGCCGCGACGGATTTCCAGGGTCGCGATATAGGCGGTCATCAGCTTGGTCAGGCTGGCCGGCGGCAGGCGCTGGTCACCGTTGTTTTCGACCAGCACGTTGCCGCTGGCGGCATCCATGAGCACGTAGGACTTGGCAGCCAGTTGCGGTGGTGCTGGCATCATTTCGACGGCCCAGGCAGCGGGCGCAATGATCAGCGGGACAAGCAGGCACAGGCGTTTGGCTAAGGTGGTGATGTTCATCCGTCTCTCGAAATTGCTTATGGAAACTTGCCCTCGCGGGCAAAACATTCAGACAGCCCGTCACCAGGCTGTCGCGTATTCAGTTGCCAGCTCAACCCTTGCCTTCGGGTTTTTATTATTCGAAGAGCCTGCAACCAGGGCCCCGGCGCGCAAGCGCGCCAGCACCCTCGATCCGCTACTGCTTATTCGGCGCCGACCACGCTGGGCTGGCCCAGGTTGGCCAATCGCACGCTGTTCTGTACCTGGGCAATCTCACCCGCCGAGCCGATGGGGCCCAGGCGTACCCGGTGCAGGGTCTGCTGGTTACGCACAATGGAGCTGATAAAGACTGGCGCGCTGACCATCCCGCTGAGCTTGGACCTTAACAGTTCTGCCGCATCCGGGTTGGCGAAAGCGCCGACTTGCAGGTACTGCCCGCCCGCTGCATTGCCCGGCGCCGCCTGTGGCACGGCCACGACTGGCGCGGCGTGCTGCTGGGGCGGCGGCGTCCACTGCTCGACCTTGCCTGCCGAAGCGGTGATCTGCGGTTGTGCGCTCTGTGGTTCGTTGAGCATCAATGGCGCTGGCTTGCCGCGCTGGGCCCAGTACTGGGCCGGGTCGATGCCTTCAACCTTGACCCGCGCCGTGCCGGATTCGGCATAGCCGAGTTTTTTCGCGGCTGCGTAGGACAAGTCGATGATGCGGTCGGAGTAGAACGGCCCACGGTCGTTGACCCGCAGGATTACCACGCGGTTGTTGTCCAGGTTGGTCACCCGTACATAGGCCGGCAGCGGCAAGGTCTTGTGGGCCGCGCTCATGCCGTACAGGTCATACACCTCGCCGTTGGCGGTGTTCTGCCCGTGGAACTTGGTGCCGTACCAGGACGCGGTACCCGACTGCACATAGTTCTTGGATTCCTGCAGCGGAAAGTAGGTCTTGCCCAGTACCGTGTAGGGGTTGGCCTTATAGTTGCCGGTATGCAGGGTCGGCGTGGCATCCGGGATGCGCGAGACGTCAACGTCCCACCACGGCGCGCCGTCCTTGTGAGCCCGGTTGATATCCAGCCCCGGCTGCGCGCGGACTACCGGGCCACCGGCCTTCTGCGCCGGCGCACGGCTGGTGGAGCAACTGACAACCAGCAAGGACAATGCGGCAAGCGCCACCAGCTTGAGCGGTTTATTGATCGGCGATACCCGCATTACTTGACGCCCCGTGCTTGAACCAGCATGTCTGACAGCTGATGTACGGCCATGGCGTACATCACACTGCGGTTATAACGCGTGATTGCGTAAAAATTCTTCAGGCCCATCCAGTATTCCGGGCCGTCTGCGCCCTCCAGGCGAAAGGCGGTAACCGGTATATCATCGCGCAGCGCATCATGACTTGACCAGCCCAGCGCCCGCAACTCCCCGACGGTTTTCACCGGCTCGATGCCCTGGGTCAGGCCTTCATCGGCGCGATCGCCCGTGACATCGGCGCGAATCACCACCGGCTCGCCAGCCACCCAGCCGTGACGTTTGAAGTAGCTGGCAACACTGCCGATGGCATCATCGGGGTTGCTCCAGATATTGATATGGCCATCACCGTCGAAATCCACGGCGTAGGCGCGAAAGCTGCTCGGCATGAACTGTGGCAGGCCCATGGCCCCGGCGTACGAGCCTTTGAGGGTCAATGGGTCGATCTGCTCTTCACGGGCCAGCAGCAGGAACTCGCGCAGTTCCTTGCGGAAGAATTCGGCACGGGGCGGGTAATCGAAGCCCAGGGTCGACAAGGCGTCGATCACCCGGAAACTGCCGGTATTGCGCCCGTAAAAGGTTTCAACGCCGATAATCGACACGATCACCTGGGCCGGCACGCCATATTCCTGCTCGGCACGGGCCAGTACGGCCTCGTGCTGGCGCCAGAAGTCCACACCCCGCGCCACCCGGGCGTCGGTGAGAAACATCGGGCGATAGTCCTTCCACTGTTTGACGCGCTCGGCGGGGCGAGAGATCGCGTCGAGGATCGACTGCTTGCGCTGAGCCTCGCGGAACACGCCCATCAGTTGTTCGCCGGCGAAACCATAGTCACGCGTCATCTCGCCGACAAACTCGGCGACCTGGGGCGAGCCGTCGTAATCGCCGGCCAGGGCTGGCTGTGCAGCGCCAAAGGCGCCCACCAAGCCCAGACAGGACGCATACCGAGCAGCCCAGCCACGCATTGCTTGCATTGACATCTTCACCTTATTCAAACCTGTGCGATCCACTTGCGATGGGTATGGATCGACATCAAGACCCCAAACGCTGACAGTAATGTCACCAACGAAGTTCCGCCGTAGCTAATGAACGGCAACGGCACCCCAACCACCGGCAGCAGGCCACTGACCATACCGATGTTGACGAAAACGTAAACAAAAAAAGTCATTGTCAGCGCGCCGGCAAGCAATTTACCGAACAACGTCTGCGCTTGCGCGGTAATCACCAAGCCACGCCCGATCAACAGCAAGTAGATCAGCAACAGTGCGCAGATGCCCACCAGGCCGAACTCCTCACCCATCACCGCGATAATAAAGTCGGTGTGGCTTTCCGGCAGGAAGTCCAGGTGCGACTGGGTGCCCAGCAACCAGCCCTTGCCAAACACGCCACCGGAACCGATGGCCGCCTTGGACTGGATGATGTTCCAGCCGGTGCCCAGCGGATCGCTCTCAGGGTCGAGGAAGGTCAGGACCCGCTGCTTCTGATAGTCGTGCATGAAGAAGAACCACATGGCGACAGCCACCGGCACGGCCGCCACCAGCACACTGACAATCCAGCGCCAGCGCAGGCCGCCCATGAACAACACGAATGCACCGCCGGCAAGAATCAGCAGGCCGGTGCCGAGGTCCGGCTGGCGCACGATCAGAATGAACGGAATGCCGATCAGGATCAGGCTGATCCCCACATGCTTGAGCTGCGGCGGCAAGGTGCGCTTGGCCAGGTACCAGGCGATGGTGGCCGGCATGAGGATTTTCATGAATTCCGACGGCTGGAAGCGAATCACCCCCGGGATATTGATCCAACGGGTGGCGCCCATGGCGTTGTGCCCCATGACGTCCACCACCACCAGCAGCAGCACCCCGACGACATACCCCAGCGGCACCCAGCGCGCCATGAAGCGCGGCTCCAACTGGGCGATAACCACCATCGACAACAGGCCCAGGCCAAACGAGGACGCCTGCTTGATCAACAGGTCCCAGTTCTTGCCACTGGCCGAATACAGCACGAACAGGCTACCGGCTGCCAGGGTCAGCAGCAGGATCAGCAACGGGCCATCAATGTGCATGCGTTGCAACAAGGTGGCGCGGCGGCGCATCACATCCTCACTGGAGAGAATGCGGTCGAAATTACTCTTCACGGGCCGTAGCCTCCGCGCTTGAAGGGTTGGCAAACTCAGGCTTGAGCTTGCCGTCCTGGTCCAGCAACCAGGCATCCATGATCTGGCGCACCACCGGGGCGGCCACGCCGGAACCGGACTCGCCGTTCTCGACCATCACCGCCACGGTGATTTTCGGGTTGTCGGCCGGGGCGAAACCGACGAACAAGGCGTGGTCGCGATGGCGTTCCTGGACTTTGGAGCGGTCGTATTTCTCGCCCTGCTTGATTGCGACCACCTGGGCAGTCCCGCTCTTGCCGGCAATCCGATACTGCGCGCCAATGGCCGCCTTGCGCGCCGTGCCTCGCGCGCCGTGCATCACTTGTTGCATGCCGTGGTTGACCTTGGTCCAGTCGGACGGGTCGCGCAGGACGATGTCGGGGATCGGGTTTTCATCCACCGGCTGTTCACCCTCGATGGTCTTGGCCAGGTGCGGACGAATCCACTTGCCTTTGCTGGCCACCAGCGCCGTGGCCTGGGCCAGTTGCAAGGGCGTGGCCTGCATATAGCCCTGGCCGATCCCCAGGATCAGCGTCTCACCGGGGAACCAGGCCTGGCGCCGGGTGGCGCGCTTCCACTCGCGGGACGGCATCAGGCCAGGGGACTCTTCAAACATATCCAGGGACACTTTCTGACCGAGGCCGAACTTGCCCATGTAGGTCGATAAACGATCAATCCCCAGCTTGTGGGCCAGGTCATAGAAGTAGGTGTCGTTGGAACGCATGATCGCCATATCCAGATCCACATAGCCGTCGCCGGTACGGTTCCAGTTACGGTATTTGTGATCGTAGTTGGGCAACATGTAGTAACCCGGATCGTAGACCCGGCTGGAAGCAGTCACGACACCGGCATCCAGGCCGGCAATCGCCACCGCTGGCTTGATGGTCGAACCCGGTGGATACAGACCGCGCAGCACCCGGTTGAACAACGGCCGGTCGATGGAATCACGCAACTCGGCATAGGCCTTGAAGCTGATCCCGGTGACAAACAGGTTGGGGTCGAAACTCGGCTGGCTGACCATGGCCAGGACCTCGCCGGTGTTCGGGTCCAGCGCGACCACCGCACCACGACGCCCGCCGAGGGCCATTTCCGCGGCCTCCTGCAGCTTGATATCCAGGCTCAGAACAATGTCCTTGCCGGGAATCGGGTCGGTGCGCTTGAGCACCCGCAGCACGCGGCCACGGGCGTTGGTCTCGACCTCCTCGTAACCCACCTGGCCGTGCAGCTCCGGCTCGTAGAAGCGCTCGATACCGGTCTTGCCGATATGGTGGGTGCCGCTGTAATTGACCGGATCGAGGGTTTTCAGCTCTTTTTCGTTGATCCGCCCCATATAACCGACCGAGTGGGCAAAGTGCGCCCCCTGCGGGTAATGCCGCACCAGTTGCGCCACCACCTCCACCCCCGGCAGGCGGAACTGGTTCACGGCGATCCTGGCGATCTGCTCTTCAGTCAGCTCAAACAGGATCGGCACCGGTTCAAACGGGCGCCGCCCCTGCTTCATGCGCTTCTCGAAGATCGCCCGGTCTTCCGGCGTCAGTTGCAGCACCTCGACAATCACATCGAGGATCTGCTGCCAGTCACCGGACCGTTCGCGGGTCATGCTCAGGCTGAAACTGGGCCGGTTATCGGCAATCACCACGCCATTGCGGTCGAAAATCAGGCCACGGGTCGGCGGGATCGGCTGCACATGCACCCGGTTGTTTTCCGACAACGTGGAGTGATACTCGTACTGGATCACCTGCAGGTAATACAGACGGGCGATCAACACGCACATCAACGCCACCACCGCGATCGCGCCAAAGATCACGCGCGCGCGTACAAGACGTGCGTCTTTCTCGTGGTCCTTGATGCGGATCGGCTGGGTCATCAGGCAGGGCGCAGACTATTTGTGGTAAGGGTGCCCGGACAGGACTGTCCAGGCGCGATACAGCTGTTCACCAATCAGAATCCGCACCAGCGGATGGGGCAACGTCAGGGGCGACAGCGACCAGCGCTGATCGGCCCGCGCGCAGACTTCCGGCGCCAACCCCTCGGGGCCGCCGACCATGAAGTTGACCGTGCGCGAATCCAGGCGCCAGCGATCCAGTTCCACCGCCAACTGCTCGGTGCTCCAGGGTTTGCCGTGCACCTCAAGGGTGACGATGCGCTCGTTGGCACCGACCTTGGCCAGCATCGCCTCGCCTTCCTGACGGATAAAGCGCGCCACATCGGCGTTCTTGCCCCGGGTGTTGAGGGGTATTTCCACCAGTTCCAGCGCCAATTCGGATGGCAGACGCTTGGCATACTCATGCCAGCCTTCTTCCACCCACTTGGGCATGCGTGAACCGACAGCGATCAGACGCAGGCGCACAGCCGTTCCTTATTCCTGGTCTTTGTTGAGCTTGTCGAAGTGCGCGTGACCGACTTCAGGGCTGTGGTGCTTGCCATCGGCAGCACGGCTCTGCTCGGCGCCTTTCCACAGACGCTCCAGGTCGTAGAACTGGCGAGCGTTGCTGGTCATCATGTGTACGATCACGGTGTCCAGGTCAGCCAGCACCCAGTCGCTATCGCCCTTGCCTTCTTCACCCAGTGGCTTGACGCCCTGGGCTTTGACGGCTTCGCGAACCTTGTCCAGCATTGCGCCGATCTGGCGGTTGGAGGTACCGGTGGCGATGATCATGAAATCGGTGATGCTTTGCTTGTCGCGCACGTCCAGGACCTGGATGTCCTGGGCCTTCACGTCTTCCAGGGCGGCTACGGCCAGCGCAACCAGCGCTTCGCCTTCAGGGGCCGGGACCAGCAGGGCTTCCACTGGCAACGGTGCGCTCTTGAACGTGCCTTTGCGCTTAACTTTGCTTACGTCTTTGTTCGTCATATAAAACTCGTTTTGCTCATTAGTTCGGGCGCTTCAATACACGACTATTCGTGCCTTCAAGCGCGCCTTTTCAGTTCGACGCACGGTAAAGCCCGTGCGCATCGATGTAGGCCAGGACCGCGTCAGGCACCAGGAAACGTACCGACTTACCGCTGGCCAGCAGTTGACGGATCTGGGTGGCGGACACCGCAAGCGGGGTCTGCCAGACGAATGCAATATTCCCGCTCGGCCCGGTCAGGGCCTGTGGGTCACTTACCGACCGCGCTGCCAGCAGGTTGCGCAAGGCATCCGGCGGTTCGCTGTCGGCATCCGGGCGTTGCAAAACCAGGATGTGGCAATGCTGGAGCAACTCTTCCCAGCGATGCCAAGTGGGCAGTCCGCAAAATGCGTCCCAGCCCAAAAGCAGAAACAACTGGTCATCGGCGGCCAACTCGGCCCGCGTCTGTTTCCAGGGTGTCGATAGTGTAGGACGGTTTATCGCGTTTGAGCTCGCGGTCGTCCACCACCAACGGGGCAATCCCGGCCACCGCACACTGCACCATCGCCAGGCGCTCCTGCGCGCTGACCTGCGGTGTGTCCCGGTGCGGCGGCCTGGCATTGGGGATCAGCCGCAGCTCTTGCAGCCCGAGGGTATCCGCCACTTCCAGGGCACTGCGCAAATGGCCGATGTGCACGGGGTCGAAGGTACCGCCGAGCAGCCCGATGCGTTTACCCATCAAGTGCGCACATGACCATCGCCAAAGACCACGTACTTCTCGCTGGTCAGGCCTTCCAGGCCCACCGGGCCACGGGCATGCAGCTTGTCCGTGGAAATCCCGATCTCCGCCCCCAGGCCGTACTCGAAGCCGTCGGCAAAACGCGTCGAGGCGTTGATCATCACCGAAGCAGAGTCTACTTCGGTGAGGAAACGCCGGGCATCGCTGAAATGCTCGGAAACAATGGCGTCGGTATGCTTGGAGCCGTAGGTATTGATGTGCTCGATGGCCTGGTCCAGGTCATCGACGATACGAATCGACAGGATCGGCGCCGTGTATTCGGTGTACCAGTCCTGCTCGGTGGCTTCGATCACGTCGCTGCCCAGCAATGCCCGGGTACGCTCGCAACCCCGCAACTCCACGCCTTTGTCACGGTAGATTGCAGCCAGCGGCGGCAACACGCGCTCGGCAATGCCGGCGTGGACCAACAGGGTTTCCATGGTGTTGCACGGCGCGTAGCGGTGGGTCTTGGCGTTATCGGCAATGCGGATCGCCTTGTCGAGATCGGCCGCCACGTCGATAAACACATGGCAGACGCCATCCAGGTGCTTGATAACTGGCACCTTGGCATCGCGGCTGACACGTTCGATCAGGCCCTTGCCGCCGCGTGGAACAATTACGTCGACAAACTCCGGCATGGTGATCAGCGCCCCGACGGCGGCGCGGTCGGTGGTTTCCACCACTTGCACCACTTCAGCCGGCAACTCGGCCACGGCCAGGCCTTGCTGGATGCAGGCGGCGATGGCGCGGTTGGAATGGATCGCTTCGGAGCCGCCGCGCAGGATGGTGGCGTTGCCGGACTTCAGGCACAGGCTCGCGGCGTCGATGGTCACGTTGGGCCGCGACTCATAGATGATGCCGATCACGCCCAGGGGCACGCGCATCTTGCCGACCTGGATACCTGACGGCAGGTAGCGCATGTCGCGGATCTCACCGATGGGGTCCGGCAGCTTGGCCACCTGGCGCAAGCCTTCGATCATGTCGTCGATACGGGCCGGCGTCAGCGCCAGGCGATCCAGCAATGCCGGCTCCAGACCATTGGCCCGGCCGTTGGCCAGGTCCAGCTCGTTGGCAGCGGTCAACTCGGAGCGCGAGGCATCCAGAGCATCGGCGGCCGCCAGCAGGGCACGGTTCTTCTGCGCGGTGCTCGCACGGGCGATCAACCGCGAGGCCTGACGGGCAGCGCGACCCAGGCGGGTCATGTAGTCAAGAACGGACTCAGTCATGGTCTGGTGGGGTCTTGGCAAAGAGGAAAGCAGCAGATTATAGCTGTCGCGCCGTCCTACGGACAGCGGTGAGGGGCGGATGGTCGAAATGAACTGTAAAAACTCGACGTTCAGCGGTGATTAAGGCTGAAGTTGATATCATCCTGTCACATTTGGCCTGCGCAACCGTCCATCGTCATGTCCAGTTCTCCCCCAAAGCTCCCCGCCAACCCCCTGCCGGATGGCTTTTTCGACCGCGACGCGCAAACGCTCGCGAAAGATTTGCTGGGCAAAGTCATCCGCCATCGGGTCGGCGAGTTGTGGCTGTCGGCGCGAATTATTGAAACCGAAGCCTATTATTTGGCCGAAAAAGGCAGCCATGCGTCCCTCGGCTACACAGAAAAGCGTAAGGCTTTGTTTCTGGATGGCGGCCACATCTATATGTACTACGCCCGTGGCGGTGACTCCCTGAACTTCAGTGCCCAGGGGCCAGGCAATGCCGTGCTGATCAAGTCGGCCTACCCCTGGGTGGATGAGGTATCAGGGCCTGCCAGCCTGGCGCAAATGCTCCTCAACAACCCCGACGCCAGCGGCCGTCCGCGCCCGGCCCAGAAGCTTTGCGCCGGGCAAACCCTGCTGTGCAAGGCCCTGGGTTTAAAGGTGCCAATGTGGGACGCCAAGCGCTTCGACCAGGAGCGGCTGTACGTCGAGGATGTGGGCCTGGCCCCCACGCAGATTATCCAGACCACCCGCCTGGGCATTCCCGGCGGGCGCGATGAACACCTGATGTATCGCTTTGTCGATGGCGGCTATGCGCCCTATTGCACACGGAACCCGTTGCGACGCGGCCAGGTCGAAGGCCGCGATTACGTTTTGATTTGAAATATGCCCTGCAGGAATGGGCTTATGTGGGAGCGGGCTTGCTCGCGATAGCATCACCTCGGTCTGTCAGTCATACCGAGTCGCCTGCATCGCGAGCAAGCCCGCTCCCACACAAGCTCGCCCCTATAGAGGGACATCACCACTGATGGAGAGGATTGTATGGGCCCATGGCTCGATGGCATTACTGGCTGGCTGACCCTTAACCCGCAATGGCTGGCCGCGGCGGTGTTTATCGTCGCCTTTGTGGAATGCCTGGCCATCGCCGGGATTATCGTGCCAGGCACGGTGCTGCTGTTTGCGATTGCCGCACTGGCCGGCAGCGGCGCGCTGTCCCTGAGTGAAACCCTGCTGCTGGGCTTGCTCGGCGGGCTTTTGGGCGACGGAATTTCCTACTACCTGGGCCGGCATTTCCACCAGAACATCCGGCGCCTGCCCGGCTTGCGCCATCATCCCGAGTGGATGGACGGGGCCGAGGCCTACTTCCAGAAGTACGGCATCGTCAGCCTGCTGGTAGGACGCTTCATCGGCCCATTGCGCCCCATGCTGCCCATGGTCGCCGGGATGTGTGATATGCCGTTCCCGCGCTTTGCCGCCGTTAGCGTGCTGGCCGCCACCGGCTGGTCTATCGCCTATCTGTTGCCGGGCTGGGCCGCCGGCGCGGCGTTTCGGTTGCCGCTGCCCGAAGGGTTCTGGCCCGAGGCCGGGGTGGTTGCCGCGTGCCTGGCCGTCTTGTTCGGCATCGCCCTCAACAGCACCCTGCGCGGCCATCGCCGGGCCACGTTGTGGATGGGCTGCGCCAGCCTGGCGTTGTTGATCGCGATGTTTATCGGTTATCCGTACCTGAACCATTTTGACCAGGGTTTGATGGCCCTGGTCCAGGAACACCGAGGCCCGGCGATGGACCGGATCATGGTGATGACCACCCAGTTGGGCGAGTTCAAGAAGATGTTCGTCGCCAGCGCGGTGCTGACCGGCCTGCTGCTGCTGGCGCGACAATGGCGCCAGGCGATTTTCGTCGGTGCCACCCTGCTCGGGGCCGCGCTGATCAACACCGGGAGCAAGCTGTTCTTTGCCCGCGGCCGGCCAGAAATCCTCGTCGACCCGCTGACCAGCTTCAGCATGCCCAGCGGCCACGCCTCTGGCTCGTTTGCGTTCTTCCTCGCGCTGGCGGTGCTGGCCGGTCGCGGCCAACCGACCCGCATGCGCCTGGCATGGCTGCTATTGGGCGCCATTCCGGCCGCTGCCATTGCGTTGTCGCGGGTATATCTGGGGGCCCACTGGCCGAGCGATATCCTCGCCGGCACCTTGCTGGCCATGACGGTCTGCGCCTTCAGCCTGACCTTGAGCCAGCGCCACAGCCTGCTGCCGCCCATGGCGCCGAAGGTATGGTGGTTGATCGTGCCGGGGTGCGTGGCGGTCCTGGGGTTCTTTGCCCTGACCGGCACCTCCCATGCCCTGCTGCGCTACGCTTATTGAGCTAGGCCGGGCCGACCCAGTCCACGGGAGCGTGACGCCGTTCGGCGCAGCGCTCCCGGCGCTCCAGCAACATTTCATCGGCAATTTCGGCAGCCCGCTCGGCAATGTATTCGGGGCCGCGATCGCGGGCCTGCTGAATCACTTGCGCGGTCACACTGACAAAAAATGCGTCCCAGACCAGTTGCTCCGATGGCGATAATCGAATCATGTTCATTCCCTGATAGTGGTGGCGGAGCCTCCACTATTTCAGGCGATGGGCACGCGGCAACGATGAAAAATCCGAAGCGGTCACGGATTATTCCGAGATAACGGCACTCAAGCGAACAGCTCGCCCTGCAATTCATCCAGCAGCACCTGAATCGCATCCAGGCGCAGCACCGGATCGTCGAGCTGCAGCAGCTCGATCTTGTCGGCGTCGGTAAACGGCAACAGGTAGGCCAGGCGGTTGCCCAGTTCCTGCTGCCCGTGCACGTCGGCGCCCATATCCAGTGAGGCGACCATCGGATGCTCGGCCAATGCCTGCAGCAGGGCCAACAGGTCGGCGTCTTCCTCATCCAACGGGCGCTCGGGCTGCTCTTGCAGCCACTCGACATCGGCGACCAGTAGTTGATCGCGCTGGACCTGCGCCTCCCGCACCCGAAACCTGCGCCCACCCTCGACACGGATCCCCAGCAGGCCATTGTCCTGCTGCTTGAAATCCCGAATCAGCGCTTCGCACCCCATCAATGCATAGCCGTCCGGCGCGAGACCGACTTCCTGGCCATCGAGGATGCACACCACGCCAAAGCCTTCGCCCTTTTTCATACAGCGACTGATCATGTCCAGGTAGCGCGCCTCGAACAGCTGCAGGTCGAGTGTGCAACCTGGAAACAGCACAGTATTGAGAGGGAACAGCGCCAGACTCATAAAGCGTTCCTTAAACCCGACTTAAATCGCCAAAGACACGGCCAATGGCAGGAATACTGCCGTAGCCACGCCCATCAAACTCATCGCCAATGCCGCAAAGGCGCCACACTCCTCGCTTTCCTGCAAGGCCACCGAGGTGCCGACCGCGTGGGCGGTCATGCCCAGGGCCATGCCCCGCGCCTCCGGGGTGTGCACGCCCAGGTACGACAGAAAGGCCGGCCCGATCATCGCCCCGATGACCCCGGTGATCAGCACGAACACCGCCGCCAGTGCCGCGACGCCGCCGATCTGCTCGGCCACCAGCATGGCGATGGGCGAGGTCACCGACTTGGGCCCCATGGTCATCAGCACCATGTGTTCGGCGCCAAACCACCAACCCAGCCCAATGCACAGGCCAGTGGCAAACACGCCCCCCACCACCAGCGTAGTAAAAATCGGCCAGAACAACTGGCGAATCCGTCGCAGGTTCAGGTACAGCGGCACCGCCAGTGCCACGGTGGCCGGGCCCAGCAGGATGCTCATGATCTCGGTACTTTTGCGGTATTCGACATAGGTCAGGCCGCACCCCAGGAGCACGCCAATCACCAGCAACATCGAGACCAGCACCGGTTGCAGGAAGATCCAGCGGGTTTTCTCGAACCCCGCCAACACCAGTTGATAGGCACCCAGGGTAATGCCGATGCCAAACAAGGGATGGTGGATCACCGCGGCCCACGCGCCCTGCCAATCGAAGGTCATTGCCCCTCCTCCCGCTGTGCCTGGCGCTTGACCAGCTTTTGCATGAGCACGCCGACAAAGGCCATGGCAATCACCAGCGACAACACCAGCGCCCCGACGATGGCCCAGAAGTCGGCGGCAATGTCCTTGGCATACACCATCACCCCCACTGCCGGCGGCACCAGCAGCAACGGCAGGTAACGCAACAGGCTGCCGGCCGCCAGGCTCAGTGGCTCACCGACCTCGCCGCGCCACACCAGATACGCCAGCAGCAACAGCAGGCCGACAATCGGCCCCGGCAAAACCGGCAGGAACAAGTGATTGATTGCCGTGCCCAGCAATTGAAACAACACCAGCCATGTCAAACCGCGTAACAACATGGGTTTTTCTCCCCCAAAAGCCCGTGGGCATTATAAGCACGCCGCTCCTATGAACAGGCATTCGCCAAAAGCATGGTGGGTTGACCGGGCCATTTGCCCATGATGATCTACATTGGTTCTCTGCAAACCACCTAAAACAACAACCCCCTGCCGGCGCCAGCGTGCCCGTGCCGCCAGGGAGAGATAGATGAACCAAGGAGAGTCGCAATGCCCTTTGTACCCGTAGCGCAACTCAATGAATATGTCGGCAAGGAACTGGGACGTTCCGCATGGCTCACCATCGACCAGGAGCGTATCAACCTGTTCGCGGAAGCGACCGGCGATTTTCAGTTCATCCACGTCGACCCGGTAAAAGCCGCCCAGACTCCGTTTGGCAGCACCATAGCCCATGGCTTTCTGTCGCTGTCGCTGATCCCCAAATTGATCGAAGACATCCTGATCATGCCCGAGGGTTTGAAGATGGCGGTCAACTACGGCCTGGACAGCGTGCGCTTTATCCAGCCGGTGAAAGTCAACTCCAAGGTACGCCTGGCGGTGACCCTCACCGACGCCACCGAGAAAAAGCCTGGCCAGTGGCTGCTCAAGGCCACCTGCACCCTGGAAATCGACGGCCAGGAAAAACCGGCCTACATCGCCGAGTCGCTGTCACTGTGCTTCGTCTGACACACCTGTAGGAGCCGGCCTGCCGGCGATAGCGCCAGCAGCCGCGCCATCGCCGACAAGTCCTTATTCGCACACAGACCACTAGGTATAGCTTCCCCCGCTGCGGCATACTCGGCGCTCAATTACCCGGATCCCGCTATGCGCCCACTCGTCCCCCTTGCTCTCGCCTTGTTGCTCACCGCTTGCGGCGACGGCGAATCCCTGTTGCCGCCCGACGCCCGGCTGCCGGACGGCGGGCGTTATCGCGGGGATGTGGTCGATGGGCTGCTGCAAGGCCAGGGCCGGGTGGATTATCCCAACGGCAGTTGGTACGCCGGGCAATTCGACAAAGGCCAATGGCACGGCCAGGGCGAATGGCATGGCAGCAATGGCGAGGTTTATAAAGGCCAGTTCCAGCAGGGCCTGTTCGATGGCCAGGGCACCCTGACCACGGCGGCCAACACCTACGTCGGCGGCTTCAAGCAAGGCCGGCGCAACGGCGAAGGCACCCTCAAAGAGGGGCAAATGACCTATCGCGGCGAATTCAAAGACGACCAATACTCCGGCCTCGGCCGCCTGGAACTGCCCGACGGCAGCCAGTACCAGGGCCAATTTGCCCACGGCAAGCCCAACGGCGAAGGCCAGCGCAACGACGACAGCGGCAACCAGTTCAGCGGCCGTTTCGTCAATGGCCAACTGGAAGGCAACGGTACCTTCAACAGCGCCGAAGGCGACATGTACGTCGGCCACTTCAAGCAGAACCAACTCAACGGCAAGGGGCGTTACGAAAACGCCGACGGCGACGTGTGGACCGGTGAGTTCCGCGAAGGCGCCCTGAGCGGCAAGGGTGAGCTGACCGGCGTGGACGGCAGCCATTACATCGGGTACTTCAGCGACTGGCGCTTTACCGGTGAGGGGCGCCTGAACCTCAGCGATGGCAGCTTCTACATCGGCGGCTTCGACAACGACAGCTATCACGGCCAAGGCACCCTGGTACTCACCGATGGCACGGTGCAAGCAGGGACTTGGGCCAACGGCCTGCGCGTACGCGATGCCGACGGCAAGCTGTTGCCCGACACCCTGGAAGTCGGGGTGCTGGCCCAGGGCCGCTTGCTCGACGACGCCCTCGCCGCCGTGCCGGCATCCACCCCGGCTGTCGAGCTGTACAGCCTGGTGGTGGCCGGTGACGGCAAGCAAAGCGTATTCCTGCGCGAGGCCGACTACGTCAGCAACCTACTGAGCAGCCGCTTCGGCGCCCGCGGGCAGATCCGCCTGGTCAACCACCGCGACCATATCGCCTACCGCCCGATGGCGACCCGCGAAAGCCTGCGCCGC
Organism: Pseudomonas sp. FP818; assembly: GCF_030687335.1. Taxonomy (NCBI): domain Bacteria; kingdom Pseudomonadati; phylum Pseudomonadota; class Gammaproteobacteria; order Pseudomonadales; family Pseudomonadaceae; genus Pseudomonas; species Pseudomonas sp. FP818. The sequence goes on from NZ_CP117427.1 coordinate 5,153,534, forward strand.
GCCGTGCAGACCCTGGCCGAGCGCGCCGGCCCCGAAGACCTGGTGTTTATCTACCTGACCAGCCACGGCACCCACGAACATCAACTGGTGCTCGACCAACCGCGCATGGAGCTGGCCGACCTGCCGAGCGACGAGCTGGCGGCGGTGATGGCGCCGCTGAAAAACCGCGACAAAGTCATCGTGATTTCCGCCTGCTACTCCGGCGGTTTCATCCCGGCGCTCAAGGATGAACACACCCTGATCATGACCGCCTCCCGCGCCGACCGCGTGTCGTTTGGCTGCTCGGAAGAAGCCGACTTCACCTACTTTGGCGACGCCCTGTTCGCCCAGGCCCTGACCCAGACCGACGATTTGCTGCACGCCTTCAAGCTGGCCCAACGGCATGTGACCGAACGGGAAATGGCGGACAACTTCGAAGCCTCCGAACCACAGATCTGGGCCCCCAAGAGTGTGATCGCCCGTTGGCAACAATTACGTAAACAGCAGGCACGAAAGGCGCTGGAAAGCGTCTCTATCAATAGCAAGGAAGCAAAGAGCAACTAAGCTGAAACTGTATCAAGGGGGAAATACTATGTACTTGACGCCTCAGCATATATTGCTTGCCGGAGCCTCGGGCTTGACCGGGGAACATCTGCTGGACCGCCTGCTCAACGAGCCTACCGTCACCCGCGTATTGGCGCCCAGCCGCCGGCCACTGGCCGAACACCCGCGCCTGGAAAACCTGGTCGGCGACCCCAGCGTATTGCTGCCACAACTGAGCGGCCGGGTCGACCTGGCCTTCTGCTGCCTGGGCACCACGCTTAAGCAGGCAGGTTCCGAGCAGGCGTTCCGCGCCGTAGACCTGGACCTGGTGGTGGCGTTCGGCAAGCGCGCCCGGGAGATGGGTGCACGACACCTGATCGTGATCAGCGCGATAGGCGCCGACCCCAAATCCTCGGTGTTCTATAACCGGGTCAAGGGTGAGATGGAGCAGGCCTTGCAGGCTCAGGGCTGGCCACAACTGACCATCGTGCGGCCCTCGCTGCTACTGGGCGAGCGCCTGGAGACACGCTTGGCGGAGAAACTCGCAGGGCCGTTGTCGCGGCTGATTCCCGGCAAGTATCGTGGCATCGAAGTGTGCGAGCTGGCCCGGGCCATGTGGCGCCTGGCCCTGGAGGAGCAGGACGGGGTGCGGATTGTCGAGTCGGATGAGTTGCGTAAGCTCGGCAAGTGAATCTGCGGTGACCGGGCGGGCCTCATCGCGGGCAAGCCCGGCTCCCCCATGAATGCATTCACCGATCAAATGGGGGAGCTGGCTTGCCTGCGATGGGGCCCGCCCAGACCACAACTATCGCCACAGGCTACAACCCACCCGTCGCATTAAACCCAACCCCCAATACCGTCAACGCCGACAGCGGCAACAGCAGCGTGTCGAGCAGCGCGCTGGCCGGCAGGTCGAGGCCCGGGTAGCTCGGCGCTTCGGCGCCAAAACGGTCCATGGCACAGCAACCACCCTGCATCGCATACAGATCCAGGCGCGTGCCCGCATACACCACCGGCGCACCGGGTTTCGCCGCATCCAGGGTGCGTACGGTGGCGCAGCCTGCCAGTTGCAGGCCCAGCACGATCAGCAGGACTTTATTCATCGCTGCTCAAATGATGCTCACCCCAGCGCGGCAACATGTCCTGGGGGATGTTCAGCAAGTTGAGAATCCGTGCCACCACGAAATCCACCAGGTCATCAATGGTCTGCGGCTGGTGATAAAAGCCCGGCGACGCCGGCAGGATGGTCACGCCCATATTCGACAGTTTGAGCATGTGCTCCAGGTGAATGCTCGAATACGGCGCCTCGCGCGGCACCAGGATCAACTGGCGGCGCTCCTTCAAGGTCACGTCCGCCGCGCGCTCGATCAGATTGTTGCAGGCACCGGTGGCGATCGCCGACAGGGTGCCGGTGGAACACGGCACCACCACCATTGCCGCCGGCGCACCGGAGCCGGAGGCCACGGGCGACATCCAGTCTTCCTTGCCATAGACCTTGATCTGCCCCGCCGCCGCACCGGTGTATTCGGTCAGGAAGGCCTGCATCATCTGCACCTTGGGCGGCAGCGAAACATCAGTCTCGGTGGCCATCACCAATTGCGCGGCCTTGGAAATCAGGAAATGCACCTCGCGGTCTTCGCGCACCAGGCAATCGAGCAAACGCAAGCCATAGGGCGCGCCGGAGGCGCCGGTCATCGCCAGCGTGATGCGCTCCGGCCCGCTCATTGCAGCGCCTCGGCGAGTTTGCCGTGCAGGCCGCCAAAGCCGCCATTGCTCATGATCACCACGTGGGTACCGGGCTTGGCCTGGCTTTTGACCCGTTCGATGATGCCTTCCAGGGAGTCGCTGACAATCGACGGCACCGTGCAAAGCCTGGCCACGGCTGCCAGGTCCCAACCCAGGTTGGCTGGCGCGTACCACACCACCTGGTCGGCATCGTTGACGCTTTCCGGCAGGCCATCACGGTGCGCGCCCAGCTTCATGGAGTTGGACCGCGGCTCGATAATCGCAATCACCGGCGCATCGCCAACGCGCTTGCGCAGGCCGTCGAGGGTGGTGGCGATCGCCGTGGGGTGGTGGGCGAAGTCGTCGTAGATGGTAATCCCGTTCACTTCGGCGACCTTTTCCATACGCCGCTTGACGCTCTTGAACGCGCTCAGCGCGGCAATGCCCATGGCCGGTACCACGCCGACATGCCGGGCTGCAGCCAGGGTCACCAGGGCGTTGGCGACGTTATGCTGGCCGGTCATGTCCCAATCGACGATGCCTTGGGCCTCGCCCTCAAACAGCACTTCGAATTGGCTGCCATCCTCGCTCAACAACTTGACCTGCCACTGCCCGCCGGCGCCAGTGGTTTGTACCGGCGTCCAGCAGCCCATCTCGATCACGCGCTGCAAAGCCGGCTCGGTGGTGGGGTGAATCACCAGGCCTTCGCTGGGAATGGTGCGTACCAGATGGTGGAATTGCCGCTCGATGGCCGGCAGATCAGGGAAGATGTCCGCATGATCGAACTCCAGGTTGTTCAAAATCGCCGTGCGCGGGCGGTAGTGAACGAACTTGGAGCGCTTGTCGAAGAAGGCGCTGTCGTATTCATCGGCCTCGATCACAAAAAACGGTGTATCGCCCAAACGCGCCGACACCGAGAAATTCTGTGGCACGCCGCCGATCAGGAAGCCGGGGCTCATGCCTGCATGTTCCAACACCCAGGCCAGCATGCTGCTGGTGGTGGTCTTGCCATGGGTACCGGCTACCGCCAGCACCCAGCGGCCCTGCAGCACGTGATCGGCCAGCCATTGCGGGCCGGACACATAGGGCAGGCCTTTGTTCAGCACGTACTCCACGGCAGGGTTGCCACGGGACATGGCATTGCCGATCACCACCAGGTCCGGGACCGGATCGAATTGCGCCGGGTCGTAACCCTGGGTCAGCTCAATGCCCTGGGCCTGCAACTGCGTGCTCATGGGCGGATAGACATTGGCATCGGAGCCGGTGACGTGATGCCCCAGCTCTTTGGCCAGGACCGCCATTGAGCCCATGAAGGTGCCGCAAATACCGAGAATATGAATGTGCATAGTCGACCTCGTAAAACATCGAGGCAGGTTAGCTTAGGGTGGGAAAATTCGCACTCTTTTAGCGATTAGCGTGCGATCTTTTCCGCCACTGAGCGTGGCGCTCACTGATAAACAGTCGAGGGACTTTTCTACTCTTTTTGCAATTCAGTACACTGGAATCAAGCCCGGCATTTAAGAACTCCCGCAAAATACCGGGCCTGACAGCTGCTACTTAGTAAAACATACAACCGAACTCAAACCACCGAACCAAAAGCAGACAGACCACTATCAAACTATCTCTTTCTTGCCTTTTGTGTTTCCACTTCCCGAATGGCAACCATCCTTGCAATGAAGTTATTGATTGTCTCGTTCCTTTTATCAAGTACATCCAGGCGACTGGTAACAGTTTTAGGCTCGACCACTGATTCTTCTTTATACGGCTTGAAAATAAAACCGTTTTCCGCAGCCGTCAGCTCCATATTTTTCTCTGCTGCGCTGTACAGCTCCTCAAGTTTGATACGCGCATTTGTCTCGGTTGGCCAGTTCGGATCTTTCGTAAGAGCCTCACCATCCCCTCCCTCAGCCAGCAGTTGAATAGTGTTAACCGCGTACAGCAACTTTGTCTCGGCATTATCCAACCGCAACTTAATCATTGTGGCGTCTTGCTCTCCTGTACCGCCTGCCGCTGGCGTAACGCCATTGGATTGCTGACTCGGAGCCGGCTGGTGGGCCGGGGGCAATAATGGGGTAGTGGCGCTAAAGCTACCCTTGATGGTTTCACCGCTCCAAACCGATCCGGCATAAGTACCAATACTCAACGGAGTACTAACCAGGCCATTTACGGACGCATTCACAAAAGCATCGCGAGCTACAGTTTTCAAAGGTGTATCGGTTTTAAACACACCGGCCTTGACCAGGCGATCAGCCGCAATCAGATTGGTGGCAACATCGCCAAATGTCTTGGGTTGCGCAACCACGGGCTTGGGCCCAACGGGCAGTGAGGCGCCAGGGTGCTGCGTTTTGAACACAATGTCCCTGAAGTTAGCTATCCCCTTGCTGTTCGAGGCCCCTGCAGTCGGACGGGGAGCCACATTGGGCTTTACTGACGCTGTCTGTACAAATTTACCGGCGATCCCGTTAGAGGGGACTTTAAGGGCCTTTGATCCTGCGCTGGAAAACGGTCGAGGAAGGCGAGGGGATCCAAACCCGCGCCTGACTCGCACGGCGCCTTCACCCGAATTTTCACCCGTACTGTTCGCCTCGCTGGACGCCTGGGTGTCCGGAGTTTGCGCCGTTTCATCAAAGTAGGACGCACTTTTCGTAACGGCTGATGCCTGTTGCCGGGGCAAGCCATCCACGGGATCATTCACGTGCAACGGAACCGAAACAGGAAAACCTGAAATATTCATATTGCCACCTATATAGTAAAAAACACGTCAACGACGTGATTACTATCAATTTTATTCATCCCTAGTGTCAAAGCATCATAAACGATGAACCATCCTTTCCACTTGAGTATGAGATAGGCAGACTTCAGTTCCACACAACACACAAATTAAATGAACCATTACAACCAATAGCGTCACACCTCAACCGCAACACTTTTCACACCGACGAATCATGCCAACACTTAAAAACAATAAATGCATTAAATAATCACCCCGCCAAGTCGCAACCAGCACGCTAGCAAACACACACAACTTCACAACAAATATATTAACCCCTATTACACCCATGCCCATTGAACAGAGATCATGAGGGCGAATTGATCAGCACAGACGTCAAAGCACAGGAGCGGTCTTTACCCTCGCTCAGCCCGCAGAACGCAACGCAATTCCATGCTTGCGCAGCTTGCGGTACAGCGTATTGCGGCTAATGCCCAACTGCTCTGCAGCAAGGGTCATATGCCAGCGCTGCTGCTCCAGCATATTCAGCAATGCCAGCCGCTCGGCATCTTCCAACGGCTGCTTGACGACGGTTCGCGCCTGGACAGGCACCCGGCCAATTATCGCAGGCAAATCGCTCAACCCGACCCGTGCGCCCTCGCAGAGTGCAGCCAACGTACGCAACACCGTGCGCATCTGTCGCACGTTACCCGGCCACGAGAAGTCCAACAGTGCCTGACGCGCATCGTCATCAAGTACGATTGTCTGCCCCTGCGCTTCCTGCGCCAGGAGAAAGTCCAGCAACTGCGACTTGTCACTGCGCTCGCGCAACGGCGGCAAGGCGATTTCCAGGCCATTGAGCCGATAATACAAGTCCTCGCGGAAACTGGCGTCACGCACACGTTCCTGCAAGTTGCGGTGCGTCGCGCTGATCACCCGCACGTCCACCGCTTGCGGCTCACCCCCAATGGGCACCACCAGCCGGTCTTCCAACACTCTTAGCAACCGGGTCTGCAACGCCAGCGGCATATCGCCGATTTCATCGAGGAACAAGGTGCCGCCATCGGCCTGTTGCAGCTTGCCGCGCATGCCTTCCTTGCGGGAGCCGGTGAAACTGCCACCGCGATAACCGAACAATTCGCTCTCGATCAGGCTCTCTGGGATGGCCGCGCAGTTCAGGGCGACGAAGGGTTTGTCGGCACGCTGGCTGGCATGGTGCACGGCTTTGGCGAATGCCTCCTTGCCGGAGCCGGTTTCGCCATTGATCAGCAGCGGCACGTCGCGTTCAAAGACCCGCAGGGCCTTGCGAAAGTCATTCTGCAGCGCCTCATCGCCCAGGCAGATGCCCGGCACGCGCGGCCGCTCGACCTTGGCCGGCACCGGAACCCGTGGGCCGGGCGCCCGCCGGGCCTCGCCGCGCAACACCGCGAACAGGCTGCGCCCATCGCGGGTGCGCAGGGGCCAACTGGCGCTGGCGTTGGCACTGGCGCGGCCGAGCAAGTCATCCAGGCGGCAGTCGAAAAACATCTCCACCGGCAGGCCCAGCAAACGCCCGCGTGGCAGCCCCAGCAGATTCTGCGCGCTTTGGTTGAGCGCACAGATCCGCCCTTCACCGTCGAACGCCAGCAGCCCTTCGCTGAACAGGCCCACGGATTCGGCCTGCAGGTGGAAACGCAGCAACCAGTGGTTTTCAAAGTGGCGCAGGAAGTAGCAGCTCTCGATCATCTTCGCCGACAGATTGACCAGCGCCATGGTATGGAACTGGCTCTGACGCGATACCGCCTCACGGGCCGAGGACACGTCCAACACTGCCAGCAGGTCGCCATGGGGGTCGAATACCGGGCTGGCGGAACAGGTCAGGCCGGTGTGGCGCCCGCGAAAGTGTTCGTCGCGATGAATGGTCAGGGCCTGGCGCTCCACCAGGCAGGTGCCGATGCCGTTGGTGCCTTCGCAGGCCTCGCTCCAGTCAGCGCCGAGCCATAGGCCGGCATGCTCGAACACCTTGCGCTCGCTAGGCGCGGTGACGCAGTTGAGGATCACCCCACGCGCATCGGTCAACAGCACCGCGTGCCCGGCGCCGGAAAGCTGTTGATGCAAATTGTTCATTTCGGTGCCGGCGATGTGCAGCACCTGCTGCAGGCGCTCGCGGCTTTCCAGCAGGCGATCGTGCTCCAGCACCGTGGGGGCAATGGTCAGTGCCGGGTCGAGGTGATAGTCCTCCAGGCAGCGCAGCCAGGAACGGGCAATCGAGGGATCGCTGCCGGGACCGTGCAGCGGGTCTTGCCCACGGGTGACCGTCAGGACTTGCCGGGCATGGCGGCTGAAATGATCGTTTTGCATCTTCTTATTGTTCTCCTGTTGCGTGGGACACACCGCGGACCGGGACGCCCAGCATCCTCCACGCCTTGGCGCATTGCAATCCCGGGGCGACCCATGGGTCACAGGTTGTATCGCCGGTGGCACAAACTGTCACCCCGACTGTCCCAAAGCTGTCACAGCAACGCCTTGCAACAAACCCTAAAGCCTTGATTTACCTGGCCTGGAGGGCACTGGCCCGACCTTTGCTCTACGCTTTATCAAGCGCAGCCACGCTGCACTCCAATAAACATAAGAAGTCAGGAGATACCCACCATGCGTTATGCACACCCCGGTACTGAAGGCGCTATCGTTTCGTTCAAGGCCAAGTACGGTAACTACATCGGTGGCGAGTTTGTGGCCCCGATAGATGGCAACTACTTCACCAATACTTCGCCGGTAAACGGCAAGCCCATCGCCGAATTCCCACGTTCCACTGCCAAAGATATCGACAAGGCACTGGACGCCGCCCACGCCGCCGCTGATGCCTGGGGCAAGACCTCGGCCCAGGACCGCTCGCTGGTGCTGCTGAAAATCGCCGACCGCATCGAACAGAACCTCGAACTGCTGGCCATTACCGAAACCTGGGACAACGGCAAGGCCGTACGCGAAACCCTCAACGCCGATATCCCCCTGGCCGCTGACCACTTCCGCTACTTCGCCGGCTGCATCCGCGCCCAGGAAGGCAGCAGCGCCGAGATCAACGAACACACCGCCGCCTATCACTTCCACGAGCCCCTGGGTGTGGTCGGGCAGATCATCCCGTGGAACTTCCCGCTGCTGATGGCCGCCTGGAAACTCGCGCCCGCCCTGGCCGCCGGCAACTGCGTGGTACTCAAGCCTGCCGAGCAGACCCCGCTGGGCATCAACGTGCTGATGGAAGTGATCGGCGACCTGCTGCCACCGGGCGTGCTGAACGTGGTGCACGGCTTCGGCAAGGAAGCGGGCGAAGCCCTGGCGACCAGCAAGCGCATCGCCAAGATCGCCTTTACTGGCTCCACGCCGGTGGGTTCGCACATCATGCATTGCGCGGCCGAAAACATTATTCCGTCCACCGTTGAGCTGGGCGGCAAGTCGCCGAACATCTTCTTCGCCGACATCATGAAAGCCGAACCGCAATTTATCGAAAAGGCCGCCGAAGGCCTGGTGCTGGCGTTCTTCAACCAGGGCGAAGTGTGCACCTGCCCATCCCGCGCGCTGGTGGAAGAGTCGATCTACGACGACTTCATGAAGGTGGTGATGAAGAAGGTCGAGTCGATCAAGCGTGGCGACCCGCTGGACACCGACACCATGGTGGGCGCCCAGGCGTCCGAGCAACAGTTCGACAAGATCCTGTCGTACCTGGAAATCGCCAAGGGCGAAGGCGCCGAGCTGCTGACTGGCGGCAAAGTGGAGAAGCTGACCGGCGACCTGGCAACCGGCTATTACATCCAGCCGACCCTGCTCAAGGGCACCAACAAGATGCGTGTGTTCCAGGAAGAAATCTTTGGCCCGGTGGTGAGCATCACCACCTTCAAGGACGAAGCCGAAGCCCTGGCGATCGCCAACGACACCGAGTTTGGCCTGGGTGCCGGCTTGTGGACCCGCGACATCAACCGCGCCTACCGCATGGGCCGGGCGATCAAGGCCGGGCGTGTGTGGACCAACTGCTACCACCTGTACCCGGCGCATGCCGCGTTTGGTGGTTACAAGAAGTCCGGTGTGGGCCGTGAGACGCACAAGATGATGCTGGATCACTATCAGCAGACCAAGAACCTGCTGGTGAGCTACGACATCAACCCACTGGGTTTCTTCTAACCCTCCCCCGCTCCCACACTTGAAATGCAATTAAATGTGGGAGCGGGCTTGCTCGCTCCCACACTTGGATCTTCATCAATAGTTGCGACGTGCATTCGGCAGACATCCGCCGAGTTAAAACAATAAAAACAAGGTACTTTCCCATGCCTAGCGAACCGACAGGATCCTCCGTCGACTTCGAAAAAGTCGGCTCCGAATACTTCCAACAACGAGAATTGAAAAAAGGCGCCGCCGGCTGGGTGCTATTAGTCGGCCTCGGCGTTGCCTATGTCATTTCCGGCGACTACGCCGGCTGGAACTTCGGCCTGGCCCAAGGCGGCTGGGGCGGGATGTTCCTCGCCACACTCCTGATGGCCACCATGTACTTGTGCATGTGTTTCTCCCTGGCCGAACTGTCCTCCATGATCCCTACCGCCGGTGGCGGCTATGGTTTTGCCCGCAGCGCCTTCGGCCCCTGGGGAGGATTTCTCACCGGCACGGCGATCCTGATCGAATACGCCATCGCCCCCGCCGCCATCGCGGTGTTTATCGGCGCCTATTGCGAATCACTGTTCGGCATTGGCGGCTGGATGATCTACCTGGCGTTCTACATCATCTTTATCGGCATCCATATCTTTGGCGTCGGTGAAGCGCTGAAGTTGATGTTTGTGATTACCGCCGTCGCCGCAATTGCCCTGGGCGTGTTCCTGGTGGCGATGGTGCCGCACTTCAACGTCGCCAATCTGCTGGACATTCCCGTGACCGAAGCCAAGGGCGCCAGCAGTTTCCTGCCGTTCGGCTATGTCGGCGTGTGGGCCGCGATTCCTTATGCGATCTGGTTCTTCCTCGCCGTCGAAGGCGTGCCCCTGGCTGCCGAAGAAACCAAGAACCCCAAGCGCGACCTGCCCCGCGGCCTGATCGGCGCGATTGTGGTGCTCACCAGCTTTGCCCTGCTGATCCTGGTGATTGCCCCCGGCGGCGCCGGCACCCTGGCGCTGATCAAGTCCGGCAACCCGTTGGTGGAATCCCTGGCCCTGGCCTACGGTGGCTCGACCTGGATGGGCAGCTTCGTCAACCTGGTGGGCCTGGCCGGACTGATCGCGAGCTTCTTCTCGATCATCTATGCCTACTCCCGGCAGATTTTCGCCCTGTCCCGCGCTGGCTACCTGCCGCGCAAACTGTCGCAAACCAATAAAAGCAAGGCACCGGTGCTGGCCCTGGTCATTCCCGGGATCATCGGTTTTGGCCTGTCGCTGACCGGCCAGGGCGACCTGCTGATCCTGGTGGCGGTGTTTGGCGCGACCATTTCCTACGTGCTGATGATGGCCGCGCACATCACCCTGCGCATCCGTCGCCCCAAAATGGAGCGCCCATACCGCACGCCGGGCGGCATCTTCACCTCGGGCCTGGCCCTGATACTGGCCTGCATCGCCGTGGTGGCGGGCTTCCTGGTGGATCCGCGCGTGGTGATTGGCGCGGCGATCATCTATGGAGTATTAATTGCTTACTTCGCTTTCTACAGTCGGCATCACTTGGTAGCAGGCACGCCGGAAGAAGAGTTCGCGGCGATCCAGGCCGCAGAGGCCGCCTTGCACTAACGCCGTAAACCACGGCGCGGGCCACCGCCCGCGTCGTCATGGAGAGTCTGTATGGCAAGTTTTTCCCACTCGGTCGGTGCATTGACCTACCGTTTCGACAGCCTCAAGGACGTGATGGCCAAGGCCAGTCCCGCCCGCTCCGGGGATTTTCTCGCCGGCGTCGCCGCACAGAACGACGGCGAACGTGTGGCGGCGCAAATGGCCCTGGCCAATATCCCGTTGAAGCACTTCCTGGAAGAGGCGCTGATCCCCTACGAAAGCGACGAAGTCACCCGGCTGATCATCGACACCCACGACCAGCAGGCCTTTGCCGTGGTCAGCCACCTGACCGTCGGCGGGCTGCGGGACTGGCTACTCAGTGACGCGGCCGACGAACACAGCCTGCGTGCACTGGCGCCGGGGTTGACCCCGGAAATGGCCGCCGCCGTGTCGAAGATCATGCGTGTGCAGGACCTGGTGCTGGTGGCGCAGAAGATCCGCGTCGTCACCCAGTTTCGCGGCACCATGGGCCTGCGCGGGCGCTTGTCCACGCGCCTGCAACCTAACCATCCGACGGATGAACCGGCGGGCATCGCCGCGAGCATCCTCGATGGGCTGCTGTACGGCAACGGCGACGCCATGATCGGCATCAACCCGGCCACCGACAGCATCGCCTCGATTTGCGCCATGCTGGAAATGCTCGACGCGATCATCCAGCGCTACGAGATCCCGACCCAGGCCTGTGTGCTGACCCACGTCACCACCTCCATCGAAGCGATCAACCGCGGCGTGCCGCTGGACCTGGTGTTCCAGTCGATCGCCGGCACCGAGGCGGCCAACGCCAGCTTCGGGATCAACCTGAATGTGCTGCAGGAAGGCTACGACGCAGGCCTGAGCCTGAATCGCGGGACTCTGGGGCAAAACCTGATGTATTTCGAGACGGGCCAGGGCAGCGCCCTGTCGGCCAACGCGCATTTCGGGATTGATCAACAAACCTGCGAAACCCGTGCCTATGCAGTGGCGCGGCACTTCAAGCCATTTTTGGTCAACACGGTGGTCGGTTTTATCGGCCCCGAGTACCTGTACAACGGCAAGCAAATCATCCGCGCCGGCCTCGAAGACCATTTCTGCGGCAAGCTGCTCGGCGTGCCCATGGGTTGCGACATCTGCTACACCAACCATGCCGAAGCCGACCAGGACGATATGGACACCCTGCTGACCTTGCTGGGCGTAGCCGGAATCAACTTCATCATGGGCATCCCGGGTTCCGACGACATCATGCTCAACTACCAGACCACGTCCTTCCACGACGCGCTGTACGCCAGGCAAACCCTGGGTTTAAAGCCCGCGCCGGAGTTTGAGCAGTGGCTGGCGAAAATGGGCATCTTCACGCAAGCCGATGGCAAGGTGCGGTTTGGCAACACCCTGCCGCCGGCCTTCCGCCACGCCTTGGCGCAATTGGGATGAAGGAGCCTCCAGTGCAAATCGACACACCTGAAAGCGATAACCCCTGGCTGGAGCTGCGGCGCCTGACCCCGGCGCGAATCGCCCTGGGCCGCACCGGCACCAGTATTCCCACCGGCGCGCAACTGGACTTCCAGTTCGCCCATGCCCAGGCCCGCGACGCGGTACACCTACCGTTTGACCATACCGGCCTGAGCAGCCAGATGGCCGAGCGCGGCCGCGATAGCCTGTTGCTGCACAGCGCCGCGCCCGACCGCCACAGCTACCTGCAACGCCCGGACCTGGGACGGCGCCTGAGCGATGAGTCGGCCCAGACCCTGCGCGACTACGCCCAGGCCAACCCGGGCGGTGTGGACCTGGCGGTGGTAGTGGCCGATGGTTTATCGGCGCTGGCGGTGCATAAACACACCGTGCCGTTTCTGACACGCATGGAAGAACAGACCCACGCTGAAGGCTGGTCCTTGTCGCCGGTGATCCTGGTGGAACAAGGCCGGGTGGCGGTGGCCGATGAGATCGGCCAGTTACTCGGGGCAAAAATGGTGGTGATCCTGATCGGCGAGCGGCCAGGGCTCAGCTCGCCGGACAGCCTGGGGCTGTACTTCACCTATAACCCCAAGGTCGGCCTGACCGACGCCTACCGCAACTGTATTTCCAATGTGCGCCTGGAGGGTCTGAGCTACGGCATGGCCGCGCACCGCCTGCTGTACCTGATGCGCGAGGCCTGTCGGCGGCAGTTGTCGGGGGTCAATCTGAAGGATGAGGCGCAGGTTCAGACCCTGGAATCGGATGATCCGGACCTGATGAAAGGCAATTTCCTGCTCAGCCCAACCAAGGACTGATGCCGGCACGATTGCGATTTTTCACCGCTTTAGGCAGCATCAAGCAGCGGGCGCCCGAGTAATGGACCGTTTGCCGTTGTATTCCTATAGAAGTTGAGGCCTAGCATGCGGATTACTCAAGCGACTCTGGAACACCTGGACCTGTTGACCCCATTATTCGTCAAATACCGCGAGTTCTATGGCGCGCTGCCCTTTCCGGACTCCTCCCGGGCGTTTCTGGAGAAGCGTCTGCGGCGCAAGGAGTCGGTGATCTACCTGGCGCTGCCGGATGACGACGACAGCAAGCTGCTGGGCTTCTGCCAGCTGTATCCGAGCTTTTCTTCGCTGTCGTTGAAACGGGTGTGGATCCTCAATGACATCTACGTCGCCGAGGACGCCCGCCGCCAACTGGTGGCCGACAACCTGATGCGCGCCGCGAAAAAAATGGCCAAGGAAACCAATGCCGTGCGTTTGCGCGTGTCCACCAGCAGTAATAACGCGGTGGCGCAGAAGACCTATGAGTCCATGGGCTTTCGCGAAGATACCGAGTTCAAGAACTACACATTGCCGATCAGCGAAGACTGAAGCCATTCGCCCAAACACCCAAAAAATGTGTGCGGGCTTGCTCGCGATAGCGGTGGTTCAGTTGATGTATTTTTAACTGACCCACCGTTATCGCGAGCAAGCCCGCTCCCACATTTGGATCAGTGCTAGCCAGAATAGCCGCGACATCCCCCGCTACAAAACCAGCACGCTTTTCATCACTCAGTCCGTATAATGCCGACGTTTTAGGGTTGTAGGAAAAACGGCATACACACGTAGCCTTATTGCCCGAAGCCTCCGCACAGGCCCGCTGAGTCGGGCCATTCACACAGGTGCCATCCATGGATTTCAACCCGCTCGACCTTATCCTGCATCTCGACGTGTACCTCGACTTGCTGGTAACCAATTACGGTCCGTGGATCTACGCCATCCTGTTCCTGGTGATTTTTTGCGAAACCGGCCTGGTGGTCATGCCGTTCCTGCCCGGCGATTCCCTGCTGTTTATTGCGGGCGCCGTCGCTGCCGGTGGCGGCATGGACCCGGTCCTGCTGGGCGGCCTGCTGATGCTGGCGGCGATCCTCGGTGACAGCACCAACTATGTGATCGGCCGCACCGCCGGGGAACGCTTGTTCAGCAACCCCAATTCGAAAATCTTCCGCCGCGACTACCTGCAAAAGACCCACGACTTCTACGACAAGCACGGCGGCAAAACCGTGACCCTGGCGCGCTTCCTGCCGATCCTGCGCACCTTCGCGCCGTTCGTCGCCGGTGTCGCCAAAATGCCGTATCCGCGCTTTTTCGGCTTCAGCGTGCTGGGCACCATCCTCTGGGTCGGTGGCCTGGTCACCCTCGGCTACTTCTTCGGTAACGTACCGTTCATCAAGAAAAACCTGTCGCTGCTGGTGGTGTTCATCATCCTGCTGTCGCTGGTGCCAATGATCATTGGCGTGGCCCGCAGCCGCTTTGGCCGCACCTCCTCCGAAGCCAAGCCGCACTGATCGGCCATGTGGTCCCTCAGCGCCTGGCGTCGCCGGCGCCTCCTGGCCAAGCACCCGGTTGCCGATGAAACGTGGCAACGGGTGCGCCATCACCTGACCTTCCTCGACGGCATCAGCGCCGAACAGGACCAATGGTTACGTGAGGCCAGCGTGCTGTTCCTCGCCGAAAAACACCTGACTGCCCTGCCCGGCGTCGATCTGCACCAGGAACAACGCCTACTGCTCGCCGCCCAGGCCCAACTGCCGCTGATGAACCTGGGCGAGTTGGAGTGGTACCAGGGCTTCCATGAAATCATTCTCTACCCCGATGACTTTCGCAGCCCCCAGCGCCATCGCGACGCCAGCGGCGTGGAACATGAATGGGATGGCGAGCACAGCGGCGAAGCCTGGCAGCAAGGCCCGGTGATCCTCGCCTGGCCGGGCGTACTGGCCAGCGGCAATTGGGAAGGCTACAACCTGGTGATCCACGAACTGGCGCATAAGCTCGACATGCTCAATGGCGACGCCAACGGCCTGCCGCCGCTGCACAGCGACATGCGCGTCCAGGAGTGGGCCAGCGTGATGCAGAGCGCGTTTGATGACCTCAACCGCCAGCTCGACCACAACCCCGACGCCGAAACCGCCATCGACCCGTATGCCGCGGAAAACCCGGCAGAGTTTTTTGCGGTCACCAGCGAATATTTTTTCAGCGCCCCGGATTTGCTGGTGGACAGTTATCCACAGGTCTACGGGCAACTGAGCCAGTTTTACCGCCAGGATCCACTGGCACGCCTGAAACATCTGCAAGCCAGCGACCCGCGCTATCAGACTGAAGGCTAAGTACCGTACGACGTCTGGCGCGTGGCATCGGCGCAGGAATATGCCTATAATCGCCGCCACTTTTAGGCCAATCCGGCCAATTTACTTGGCCAACTACGGGGGCAACGCCCAATGAGCTATAGCAAGATTCCGGCTGGCAAAGACCTGCCGAACGACATCTACGTCGCCATCGAGATTCCGGCCAACCATGCGCCGATCAAGTACGAAATCGACAAAGACAGCGACTGCCTGTTCGTTGACCGTTTCATGGCCACCCCGATGTTCTACCCGGCCAACTACGGTTTTATCCCCAACACCCTGGCTGACGACGGCGACCCCCTCGACGTGCTGGTCGTGACCCCTTACCCGGTCACCCCAGGCTCGGTCATCCGCGCCCGCCCGGTTGGCATCCTGAACATGACCGACGACGGCGGCGGCGATGCCAAAGTCATCGCAGTGCCACACGACAAGCTGTCCCAGCTGTACGTCGATGTGAAGGAATACACCGACCTGCCGCCGCTGTTGCTGGAGCAGATCAAGCACTTCTTCGAGAACTACAAAGACCTCGAAAAAGGCAAATGGGTGAAGATCGACGGTTGGGGCAACGCAGACGCCGCCCGTGCCGAGATCATGAAGTCGGTAGCTGCCTACAAAGGCTGATACCGCTACTCATTGCCACGGCAATCTAAAAAAGCCCCGATCACTCGGGGCTTTTTTTGTGGGAAAAAATAAACAACAAGTTCAATTAAATAAACAAAACAACAACTAACGTTTAACTAGATAGAATCCGGACAAGATTTTACTTGCAATAAGGAAACACCTACATACACCAACTCAACGCATGGTTTATTTGATCTTGTTTTCCGGACAGTAAACTCTGCGTTTATGAATACATCAGGTGATCGCTTAAGAATGTTACTTCGGGAAGTTCATCTTTCCGCATCCGACTTCGCCAAGAATCGCGACGTCACGCCCCAGCATGTGAACAACTGGTTCAAGCGCGGCGTGCCCTTGGCCCGGCTCGACGAAATAGCAGAACTGCTGTGTGTCACCAGCCGCTGGCTACGTACCGGCGAAGGCCCTAAACACCCGCCGACCAACCTCCAGCTGGAAGGCCCCAACCACGGAAACAGCGCTACCGCCCGCGAAGACTGCGGCCATTACCTCTGCGGCCCCAATAGCGGCCCGGAAAAGATCGACGTGGAGATCCCCCTCCACGCCTCATTCAACTCCCAGGAAAGCCTGCGCCTCTCCCTGCGCACCCTGGAACAACTCAACGTCACCGCAGACCGCGCCCTGGGGGCCTACATGGTCGGCAACAGCATGATCGACATCATCCAGGATGGCGCCATCCTCGCCATCGACCGCGGCCGCACCCAAATCATCGACGGCGAAATCTACGCCCTCGAACACCACGGCATGCTACGCATCAAATACCTCTACAACCGCCCCGGCGGCGGCCTGCGCATGCGCAGCCACAACAACAGCGAACACCCCGACGAATTCCTGACCTACGACCAGCGCTTCGAGCAAAACGTACACATCCTGGGCTGGGTATTCTGGTGGTCCACCCTCAACAACCGCCGCCCACCGGTCCCGCTGGACGAACACTTGACAGGCTACGACGGCTCTAAATCAGACTAGACGCTGGGAAACTGCGGGGAATGTGAGTATCATGCGCGGCACATTTGGCAGGGGTTGGCGTGAAGCCAGCACACCCTGCCCGGCGATGCGGAGGAGTTCCCGCTGATGCCCCCCCTCTATCACTTGGGCGAGCGCTTGAGTGAACAATTGAAGGCTGGTGAGGTTTACCAAAAATAGACTTAACCAGTCCCCGAGAAGCCGGCCACAAGCCGGCTTTTTAATTGTCCGAAATAAACCTATTCCATCCGAGAGTCCTGCCGATAACTTAGCTATAACGGGCGTTTCAGGTTCGTCCCTGTCCAATGGCGTTCAACGCCATTTGACCTCATCCGACGATGAAGCGGGGGGGACAAATGGGGGGAAAAAGAGTCGCATTCTGAATAGCTGTGTGGCGAGGGAGTTTGCTCCCTCGCCACAGGTTGAAGTTTTACTCTTGCTAAAGCATCAAAAATCCACGGTCGCCGACAACTCGTACGTGCGCGGCGCGCCCAGGCCCAGGCTGGACGTCAGCGGCATGCCCCAGTACGCCTTGTCAGTGACGTTGGTCACCGTGCCACGCAGGGTCACCGGTCGCCCGGCGACCTGCATTGCATACCGCGAGCCCAGGTCGAAAATGGTGTAGCCGGGGATCGACTGCGAGTTGTCATCACTGATGTATTGCTGGGAAACCGCCGTCGCGTTGGCGGTCAGGGTCAGGCCCGGCACCAGTGGCGTGTCCCATTCCGCGCCGAGCTTGCCTTGCAGCTTGGGCAACCCGGTGGCCGTCTTGCCTTCGTCATCGCCGCCTGGCGATTTGGTGATCTTCGGATCAACATGGGCAACGCCGCCCATCAGGCGGACGTCGTCGATGGGCGAGCCGAAGAAGCCCCACTCGATGCCTCGGTTGCGCTGTTCGCCACCAAAGGAGAACACGTTGGTCACCGGATCGGTCGAGCTGCCCGGGCGCTCGATCTGATACAGGCTGAGGGTGTGGGTGAACGTGCCCAGGTCGAGCTTGAGGCCGATTTCCTTCTGCTTGGATTTGTACGGGGCAAAAACGTCGCCGTAGTTAGCTGCCGTCATCGGCGCCATCGCGCCTTTGCTCAGGCCCTCGATGTAGTTGGCATACACCGAAACCTGTTCCGTGAGCTTGACCACCACGGCTGCGGCGGGTGTTGTTGCGCTTTCGTCATAGCCGGGCTTGTTACGCGCGCCGGTGGTGGTATTGAAGGTGTCCGTGACCACGTTCTGGCGGCGCACGCCAAGGGTCAGTTGCACCTTGTCGTCAAGGACCGACAAGGTGTCCGCCACGCCGTAGCTGGTCAGCGTGGATTCGGTGTGTGCCACCGGCGCAAAGCTGCGCGGCGCCTCCGGCCCCCAGGTCGGGTGATAGATATTGGTCAGCCAATCCGCACCGGGCACCCAACGCCGGCCATAGTCCTTTTGCTTGTCGGCATACCGCGTGGCATTGACCACCCACTGGTGCCCGATCGGCCCGGTCTGCCATTTGCCCTTGAGCCCCGCCTCGCCCGAGGTTTTCTCGATGTCCATCTTCAGTTGGCCCATGCTGGTCTTCAAATCCCCCGCATTGTTGATCACCTGGGCCGACATCGCGCCGCTGTAGCGGTAGTGGGTCTCGCTGGCGCCGAACGCCGCATAGGCCAACAGTTGCTCAGTCAGGTCGAATTCGCCGCGCACAATCGCGCCCTGATCCTTGGTATCGACAAACGCCCAGTCCGGGTTGAGTAAAGTGTCCGACTTCGGCGGCTTGGGCACGGCCACATTCGCCGCCAGGCTGATCCCACGGTTTTGCCCGCGCACGCGGTCTTCGCTGTTGTAGAGGTCGGCCGACAGCCGCGCCCGCTCACCGCGCCAATCCAGGCCCAACGAATTCAACTGCGCTTTCTGCTGTTGCTGCTCGGTCGCTGTGTCGCCATCGCGGTACACACCGTTGAAGCGCACGCCAAATTGCTGCTCATCGCCAAAG
The DNA here is from genome assembly GCF_030687335.1 of Pseudomonas sp. FP818. Taxonomy (NCBI): domain Bacteria; kingdom Pseudomonadati; phylum Pseudomonadota; class Gammaproteobacteria; order Pseudomonadales; family Pseudomonadaceae; genus Pseudomonas; species Pseudomonas sp. FP818. The sequence goes on from NZ_CP117427.1 coordinate 5,172,430, forward strand.
CGACGGCCTACGTCGAGGTGGCCGCCAAACTGCGCCTCGGACATGTAGGTGGTGGTAAAGCGCGTCAGCGGCTCAGCACCGGCACGCTTGGGCACCAGGTTGACCATGCCTCCCACCGAACCGCCTGGCGGCATGCCGTTGAGCAGCGCCGACGGGCCTTTCAACACTTCGATGCGCTCGTACATCTCCGGCGAAATGCGGTAGTACGGCGCCACGCCAAACAGGCCGTCGATGGTCACGTCGCTGATGCTGGTGGCAAAACCACGGATCGAATAGTTCTCGCTGTAGGTACCCTTCAGGCCATTGCTGAACACCGCTGGGTCGGTCGCGGCGATCACATCGGTGACGGTCTGGGCCTGGCGGTCGGCAATGAACTTTTCCGTGTAGCTGATGGTGCTGAACGGCGTTTCCATAAAGTCCTTGTTGCCCAGCAGGCCGAGCCGGCTGCCATACGCCACCTGGTCACCGGCGTAGCTCAGCGGCAGGTCGGCGGCCGGCATTTCACCCTCGACGCGAATCGCCGGCAAGGTAGACACGCGGTTTTCTTCGGCTTGCGCGAGTTCTTCGGCGAACGCGGGGGCGCTGCTGATTGCCAGGCCGAGCAAGGCCATGGAGGTAAAGCCCGGACGAGCGGGCACAGGGGTACGTGTACGGTGAGTCATGGAAGGCTCCGTAAGGTGGGATGTTTTTTAGTATTGGCAGCTTGAAGCGGGGTTAACGCCTGGAATCAGGGTTGATAGCCCTGGATCACATCGGCGATCACTTGCTTGATCGAGCTAGGGCTGGCCGCCATGACGTACCAGGCATCGGCATCGACAAACACCACGCGCCCGGTTTTCCAGGCATTGGTCTGGCGCAACAACGGGTTGCCCAGGGTTTGCGCATTCAGCAACGGGCGATGCTCCATGACGGCCGTGCGATCAACTACGTAGAGAATGTCCGGGTTGGCCTGCTGGATGAATTCACTGGAAATCGGCTGGCCATGCAAGCCGGCCTCGGCGGTCGGGCTGGCCGGTTTCACGCCCAGCTCGGTGAACACAAAGCCGTAGCGCGATTGCACGCCAAACGAGCTGAACGCGCCGTTGTTATGCAGCACCACCAGGGCGCGTTCGGGGCGGTCGGCGGTGATGCGTTTCGCTTCTGCAACCTTGGCGTCGAGGGCGGCAACCTGTTGTTGTGCCAGGGCCGGCTTGGCGAAGATCTGCCCGAGGGTCAGCAGGTGCTGCTTGATTACTTCGATATGGCGCTTCTGGCTGTCGCGGTAATCCACGTCGAAATGCACGGTGGGCGCGATCTCGCTGAGTTCGCCGTAGTGCGGGGCCTGCAGCGAGGTGATCAGGATCAGGTCCGGCTTGGCCGCGTGCACCCGCTCCAGGTTCGGCTGGACGATGGCGCCGGTGTCCACCACCGCCGCGTCGTTCTTGTAGCGTTGCAGGAACTGCGGCACGAAGTCCTTGGGCATACCGGCCACCGGTACGCCCAGTTGGTCGAGAAAATCCACTTCGTTCATGTCCAGGGCCACCACGCGCTGTACGGGCGGCTGGATCAGTGTGCTGCCCAACGCGTGGGGCACGCTGATCGGGGCGGCGGCCGAAGCCGGCCCTGCGCCAAGCGCGGCCAGTAACAGGGCGTAGGCCCAGGCTGTATGTGTCCGGTTCATGGGAGTTCTCATGCGGGGTTGAAGTAGTTACACAGGCAGCCACGGGCGCCGTGGGTGATCTCGAAGTCGAGTTCGTACAGTTCGCCCAGGCGGGTTTCGTTGACCACCTCGGGCACGCTGCCGGCGCAATGCACGGCACCGCCTTTCATCGCGAGGATGTGGTCGGAGTAATGGGCGGCGAAGTTGATGTCGTGCACCACCAGGATCACCGTACGGCCCTGCTCGTCACACAGCCGGCGCAGCGCACGCATGATGTGCACGGCGTGTTTGATATCGAGGTTGTTCAACGGCTCGTCTAGCAGCAGGCAGTCGGTTTGCTGAGCGATGGTCATGGCCAGGAACGCCATTTGCCGCTGGCCGCCGCTGAGCTCGTCGAGGTAGGCGCGGCGCAGGGGTTGCAGCGCGAGAAAGCTCAGCGCGTCATCGATCACGCGGTGATCTTCGCCGGTCAGCGCGCCACGGCTGTAAGGGAAGCGCCCGAAGGCCACCAGTTCCTCGACGGTCAGGCGCAGGTTGAAATCCGGCGCCTGGCGCAAGGTGGCCACGCGCTTGGCGTAGTCGCGCAGCGGGATATCGCTGACCTGGCGGCCATCCAGGCGAATGTCGCCGCCGTTCGGTGCCATCAGCCTCGCGATCATCATCAACAGCGTGGTCTTGCCGGCGCCATTGGGGCCAATCAGCGAGGTCAGGCGCCCAGCGGCAAAGTTCGCGTTGACGCCAGCCAGCACGGTCTGGGTGCCGTAGGTTTTGTGGAGGTTGTGCACAGTGATCATCGGGTGCCTCGGGTGCGCAGCATCAGCGCCAGGAAATACGTGCCGCACAGCAGGTTCACAAGAATGCTGACGGTGGTCTTGTAGTTGAAGACGTGTTCGACCAGCAGTTGCGCCGTGATAAAAATCGCGATGGCAATCGTGCTGCCCATGGGCAACGTAACCCGATGGCGGAACGTGCGCGCCAACGCATAGGTGGTGTTGGCCACGAGCACCCCCATGAACGCCGTGGGCCCCAGCAGCCCAGTGGAGATCGCCACCAACGCCGCGACCAATGCCAGTTGCAGGCGCACCACACGCGGGTAATCCACCCCCAGCGACATGGCTTGGTCGCGGCCCAGGGCGAGCACATCGAGGGTAGGCAACGTGCGTGCAAAGCCCAGGCACAGCGCCGCCACCAACAACCCCGAGAACAGCAGTTGCTGCGGCTGCACGCGGTTGAACGAGGCCTGGCTGAAGTCTTGCAGGATCGAGAACTCGCCGGGGCTGATCTTCAACTGCACAAACTGCGTGACCGTGCCGATCACCAGGCTCAACACCAGGCCCAGCAGCAACAGGAAGTACACGTTGCTGTTACCCTCGCGCAGCAACCAGCGTTGCAGCGCCCAGGAATAGCCGAGCATCAGCAGCACCGACAGCACAAAATTGCCCTGGCTGCCCAGCAGCATCAGGCTGGCGGTGCCCAGCAACAACACCAACAACGCCTGGAACAACAGGTACACCGCTTCATAACCCATGATCGCCGGCGTGAGGATGCGGTTGCCGGTGAGGGTCTGGAAAATGATCGACGACCACGCCACGCACACCCCGCCGATACACATCGCCGCCAACCGCGCGAGCCGCTTGGGGATCACGTAGTCAAAATCCAGTCCCGAACGGAACAGCACAAAGCCCAACGCCAGGGCGAATACCAAGGCCCACAGCCGCTTCATCGCTGCCTCCAGACGATCAACGCGAGGAACAACCCGCCACCCACGATGCCCGCGGTGAGGCCAATCGGCACTTCGAACGGGAAGATCAGCAGGCGCCCGAGAATGTCGCAGGCCAGCAGCAACGCGGCACCGCCGAGGGCGACGATGGGCAGAGTGCGGCTGAGGTTTTCGCCGTAATACAAGGCCACCAAATTGGGAATCATCAGGCCGACAAAGGGGATCGAACCGATGGTGATCACCGTCGCCGCCACGGTCACGGCCACCAGCAACAGGCCCAGCGCCGCCGTGGCCGCGTAGTTCAGGCCCAGGCTGGTGGCCATGCCCTCGCCCATGCCCATCACGGTAAAACGCTGCGCATACAGGTACGCCAGCGCGACGATGGGCAGGATCAGATAAATGATCTCGTAGTTGCCCTGCACCACCTTGGAAAAATCCCCCAGCAGCCAGCCCTGCATGCTTTGCAGGATGTTGTGGCGGTACGCATAAAACTCGGAAATGGCGCTGAGCACACCGCCGTACATCAGGCCAATCACCGGCACCAGCAAGGTATGGTGAAAACGCAGGCGCCGGATGATCGCCAGGAACACTAGGCTCGCCGCGAAGCAACACAGCAGCGCAAACAGCATGCGCACGCCGGCGCTGGCGGCCGGCGCCACGCCCAGCGAGACGAGGATGCCAAGCTTGGCCGCGTCCAGGCCGCCGGTGGTCCCCGGCTCCACGAACTTGTTGCGCAGGATGTGCTGCAAGATCACCCCGCACACCGCCAAGCCCACGCCGGTCAGCACCAGCGCGGCCAAGCGCGGCAAGCGGCTGGCCGTCAGCGTCAGCCACGCGTCGCCGTCGATTGCCAACAGGTCGATCTCGCGGGCGCCAACCAGCAGCGACACGCCGCACAGCACCAGCAACACGCCGCAGCCCACTAGACGCATCATGCAATCCGCCAACCACGGGCCGCCCGGCGCTGGGCGAGAAACTGCGCGTACCGCCCAGCGCTGGCCGCCAGGATCGCTGGCGTGCCCTGCTCGACAATCTCGCCGTCATCCAGCACTAGAATCTGATCGGCCATGGCCACCGTCGACAACTGATGCGCGATAACAATCAACGTGCAGCGCCCGCGCAACCTGGCCAGCGCATCGGCGATGGCGGCTTGGTTGTAGGTGTCGAGGGCGGCGGTGGCTTCGTCCACCAGCAGGATCGGCGCGTCCTTGAGCAACGCACGGGCAATGGCGATACGTTGGCGCTCGCCCCCTGACAACCGCGCCCCGCCCTCGCCCACCGGCGTGTGCAGGCCCAGGGGCAAACGCGCAATGATCTCGGCCACGCCGGCTTGCTGCGCCACCGCCGCAATCTTGGCCAGGCTGGCGCCCGGTTTACCAAGGCGGATGTTGTCGGCAATGCTGCCCTGGAACAGGTAGGTGTCCTGGAAAATCTGGCTGATCTGCGCGGCCAGCACCGCTTCGGACATCTCGCGCACCTCCACGCCACCGATCAACACCTGGCCCCGGTTCGCATCGAAGAAGCGCGCCAGCAGCCGCACCAACGTGGTCTTTCCCGAGCCCGACGGGCCGATCAGCGCGGTCATGCTGCCCGGCTCGATACGCAGGCTCACCCCGCGCAGCACCTGGGGTTCGTCGGGGGCATAACGAAAACTGACGTTGCGCAATTCCACCGAACTATCCATGGGCATTTTCGCTTGCGCGGCGACCGGTAACGGCTGCTCGGCAAGAATGCTGTGCACCTCATCGAGCTGGGCGTTGGCTCTGCGCAGGATCTCGCCATAACTGGCCACTTCCAGCAGCGGTTCGATATAACGACACACCAGCACCAAGGCCACGCAGGCGGCGATGGCTTCGTGGGCATCCAGGGCGTCGCACCACAGCGCGACCGCCACCAGTAACGCGCAGAAGATCCCTTGCACCGCCCAGGCATTGAACACCGCCGACAATGAGGAGCGATAGATCAAACGCTGGCCGGACTGGCGTTGCTGGTCGATGGCCTGGTCCAGCAAACGCGTGGCGCCGCCGCTACCATTGAACGCGCGCAACACCGACTGGGCCTGCGCGAACTCGACCATGCGCTGGCTGGTCTGGGCGAAGTTCTGCTGATAGGTGTTGTCGGCACTGTGGCCCAGGCGCGCGGTGAGCAGCATCACGCCCACCAACACCGGTAGCGCCAGCAACGCCAAAACACCCAAGGGCCAGTGCAAGGCAAACAGCGCGGCAACCAGCACCAACGGCGTCACCGCGCCGCTGATCACCGGGGTGAACACATGCGCCGGCAACTGCGCCAGCGCCATCATGCCCTGGGTGATCAGATGGCCGAGCCGCGCACTGTTTTGCGCGCTGAACCAGCCCACCGGCAGGCGCGCCACGTGATCGCCGACGCGTTGTCGCGCACCTTGCAGCACCGCCACGCCGACGGCTACACCGGCTTTGTCGAGGGTGCGACGCCACAGCGCGCAAGCGGTCACGCCGGACAGCAGCGCAACCAACCAACGCCCTGCCTCCAGCGCATCACCGGCCAACAGGTGGCTGATCAGCGGCACCAGCGTGATCAGGGTCAGCCCGCTGAGCAGGCCGTAGAACACCGCCATCACGGCATAGCGGCGCAGCGTGGGCGCGTCTTCACCGAGCAGGCGCACAAAAGTCTTCAGCATGGTTGCACCACCTGTGATTCGCTGCGGGCGTAATCGCCCAGTTGCCATAACCGCGCGTAGAGCCCGCCATGGGCCAGCAGGTCGGCGTGACGGCCCTGCTCGTGCAGGGTGCCGTCGTGGATCACGAGGATCTGATCGGCGTGCATCACCGTGTCGAGCCGATGGGCGATGACCAACAATGTGCGGCCGTGGGCGAAGCGTGACAGTGCTTCCTGGATCGCCACTTCGTTGTCGGCATCGGCAGCGGCGGTGGCCTCGTCGAGCACCAGCACTGGCGGGTCCAGCAGCACTGCACGGGCGATACTGAGGCGCTGTTGCTCGCCGCCGGAGAGCTGGGCGTCCTCGCCGATCACCGAGTCGTAACCACGCGGCAGGCGCAGAATGCGCTCGTGGATATTCGCCGCGCGGGCGGCGTCTTCGATCTGTTGCGCGGTGGCGGACGGTCGGCCGAGGGCGATGTTGTCGCGCACGCTGGCGTTGATCAGGCGCACCTCTTGCAGCACAAAACCGATGCGCTGGTACAACAGCGGCGTATCGATATGGCGCAGGTCCGCACCGCCCAAAGTGATGCGCCCACTGCTGGGATCGAAAAACCGCAGCAGCAGGCGCGCCAGCGTTGACTTGCCGGCGCCGGACAGGCCGACGATGGCCGTGGTGGTGCCCGGTTGCAGGGTGAAGTTGATGTCCCTCAACACCGCGTGGTCGCGCTCATAGGCATAGCCGACCTGCTCAAAGCAGATTGCGTTGCCGCTCGGCAACTGCACGGCCGATTGCGTCAACGTCGGCGTGTCCAGCAACCCCTGCACGCGCTGCGCAGCGCCGGTGGCGTTGTTCAAATCGTGGGTGATGTAGTGCAACAGCAGCAACGGCGCGCTCAGACCCGGCGCCACCAATACGAAGGGCAGCACGTCCACTGGCGCGATCCAACCCAGGCTAACAAACAGCGTGCCCGCTGCCAGCACTACGCCGAGCACAGTGACCGGCGCGATCATCGCGTTGGCATTCGCCATCGACGCCACCAGCGGGCGGGTGAAGTCGATAAAGGTCGTGGCAAAGGTGTCGATGGCGCTGCGATAAGCCCCGTGCGCTTTGCCACTGGCGCCGAAAGCCTTGACCACCGGAATGCCGTTGACGAACTCCACCACCGCGTTGTCGATGCGAGCCATCCCGCTGACAAATTCCTGCATACTCGCGCCGCTGGCGCGCATGGCCCGCGAGAAAAACAGGAAATACCCGGCAAACGGCAACAGCGACACCAGCGCCAAACGCCAGTCCATCGCAAACAGGTAAACCATCGACACCAACACCGCTCCGCCCGCGCGCCCGGCGGTGGTGTAGAAATGCGCGGTGAGGCTGTGCAGCGTATTGATATCGTCCTGCATCGCCCGTTTCACTTCGCCCGATGCTCGGCTGCTGAACCAACCCAGCGGCACACGGCTCAGGCGCTGGGTGATCGCGCGGCGTAAATGGTGAGTGAGGCGATTGTCGGCCAGGTGGGCGAGCAGCTCAGCGGTAAAAATCAATGCCATCCCCGCGAAAAGGCTTAAAGCACTAAGGCCAACAACCCACCACACTTCGCTCGACAGCTGACCGCCAGCGCCGAGGACACGTGCGGCGATATGGGCGATGGCCGCCAGCGGCACCAGCGTCAGCATGCCGCCGACAGCGGCAAGCCCTGCGGCGACACACAGACGCCCACGGATAGGCGTCAGAATCCGGCTAAGCGTGCCTGCAACTTGAGGGTTGGCCGAAGCCGCTTCAGGAGAGTCCATTGACAGAAAAGGTCCGTTTGAGAATCAGAATCATATTTAGTTGCATGACTATAAACTAATTTGCGCAAAGCCGACAAGACAGCTACAACCTTGTGTTCAGTGATTAAGGAATACCCATGGAACCCGCAAAAAAAACCGCCACCCGCGGCCGCCCGCCGAGCATCACCCGCGAGCGCATCGTCGACGCCGGCATCGAGATGGGCCTGCCCAACATCACCTTCGTCGGCCTGGCGGCGGCGTTGGGGGTCAGCCATATGGCGCTGTACAAACACGTGGCCAACCTCGAAGCGCTCAAGGCCATGGTTGCTGAAGAAATCTTCACCCGCTGGCAGATCCCCCAGGACTGCGGCGAGGCCGACGGTGGGTTGAAGGACTACCTGATCGTGTTCGCCACCTCGGTACGCGAGTTCGTCAAAACCCACCCCGGGCTGACTCCCTACGTGATCCGCCGCGCGGCAGCGACCGCGCCGATGCTGGCCAAGATTGATGGGCACCAAGCGTTGATTGCGCAGGGGTTTGGGGTGAGCAAGGAACAGGCGCGGTGGCTACTGGCGACGGTGGCGTTTCACTGCATGGCGGTGGCGGATACGGTGTATACGGTGACGCAGCGGGAGCCAGTGGTGGAAACGGCGCGGGATACGGAAGAAGCGGAGATGGAGGTGGAGTTGGCGCGGGGGATGGAGGCGTTGGTGGTGGGGGCGTTGGTATTGGTGGAGGGCGTTGCCTGAGCGTTGCCAAGGCCTGCCTTGGGCAGGCCGATAGGATGTAATCGTTCCAATCTGGACTTAACCGGTTTCTGAGGCCATCCAGATCAGAAAACTACGTAGTTGCGCAATAAACTCTTTCGACTTGGCGTCCGGGCTCCTTGCCTGGGACAAGAAAAAGCAGATCTGCATGCACATACACGGGAAATGCTGGATAAACAGTTCGACATGTTCATCCAGTGTTTGCGGCCACATCAAGTCCTGTTCGGAACGAAGTACTTGCGTTGAGCGGATGAGTTTGCGCGAAGCTTCGCGTTGCAAACGCAGTGATTGCGTCGGTGTCGCCGCACCGAGAAGCGCGTACCTATCCCCTCCTCCGAGACATTCAGCCTCTCCCCCCAAACCTCGATTTGCCCACCCCCTTGGCGCCAACAAAGATGCCCTCGCTAACTAGCCACAGTTCAAATAATCGGCACCACAACACGTACATCGCCTTGCCCACTATCAGCTAACAACTTGGCCACAAAACCACGCCTCACGAGACGGCAGATGAAGTCTTCGATGTATTCAGCCGCAATTCTGCGTGCTTTCGGAACAGCCATCGCCTGGCGAATTTCCGTGAAGTTGTCTTTCACTACCCTGACCCCTGTGGTTGAGTTTGCAAACCGCTCCAAAGGCTGTCTGACCCCGGCCGCTGCTTCCAGCCCCTGCTGTAAAAAGAGGTCGACGGCACTTGCAGAGGTGTCCGCTCGAACAAGCTCAGCATGTTGCAGGGTGCGTGACAGGTACAGGTCATACGCAGCACCTCGGCCGACAGAAATTCTGTGGCCTTGCATATCCAAATCAGATGCACGTTCGAAAGGGCTTGCTGCATGAACGAGGTAGGTGCCATCGATGCTCACATAGGGACTGGAGAAAGTGATCTTTTGCGCTCGTACAGGCTCGATAGCCAGAAACGCCAAATCCCAACCCCCCTCCTCCAGGGCCGCGAACACTTTCCCAGCCGCGTCGTATGGCATCAGGTTGACTGCAATCCCCAACTCCTTCGCCAACTCGTTCGCGAGTGCAACCGAGACGCCTCCCAATCGGCCAGTGACCGCATCGCGCTGGGCCAAAACGGGATTACCCAAGTTGATCGCCACTCGCAGTTCACCACTTGGCGCTAAATCATTTCGTACTGCAGCCATATCAACGTTCATGGTTGCTCGCCTTAGCCGCCATGGAACATGGCTGAGCACGTCGATGCATAGGGTCAACAAGGAGTTCGGGGAGGCATACCCAGCCTTCCATCAGTCGGCGTGCACTCCGGCTCATCACTGCTTTTTCAACCACCCAGGCGCCATCTTCCAGGACGGTTTTCGCGCCGACCGCGACGCTGCCGGCGGTATGCCCCATGCGCACCTGGCGATCGCCGATATTGCCGACGATGCGATTGACCAAGGTGCCATCAAGCGCTGCGGCAACTGCCACGGCAACCGCTCCGGTGCCAGTGATCGCATGGTGAAGCTTGCCCATTGAAAGTATTCGCGCAATCACATCAATGTCCTCAGGCTCAACCTGCTTACCCCCGGCGGCTTTGTAGGGTTGCGGCCTGGCAACCAGGCAAAGCTTCGGCGTATGAGGACGCCACCGTGTTGCTTCGTCAGCACTCGCGGCCAAGCCCATGGCTACAGTGCAATGCGCGCGAATGGTCTCCAGCCGGGCAAGTAACTGCGTATCACCGTTGACCTGGTCTTGTGTCTCGGTTCCCTTCAAGCCCACCTGCTGCGCGTCTATAAAGATTGTCGGATTGCCGGCATTCAGCAATGTCACTGCAAGCTTACCAAGGCCTGGTATGTCCAGTTCGTCGACGGCATTCCCCGTTGGAAGAAGGCTGCCGTCTGCACCACCGGGGTTGAGAAACTCCAGAACGACTTCCGCTGCCGGAAATGCCACGCCGTCGAGCATGAAGTCGCCCTCTTCCTGGACTTCGCCGTTGCGCATCGGAACATAAGCAATGATTCTTTTCTGGATATTGGCCTGCCAGATACGAACAACGGCCATGCCATCAAGCGGTGCCTCGACGAGACCTTCGGATATCGCGTAGGGGCCAACCGCCGCGCTCAGATTTCCACAGTTACCAGACCAGTCGATGACCGCCGTCTCGATGGCGGGTGCACCAAACAGATAGTCGACATCACAGTCGTCACGCCTGGATTGACCGATGATCACCACCTTACTGGTACTGGAAGTGGCGCCGCCCATGCCATCTATCTGCTTGCCATACACATCGGGGCTGCCGACCACCCGCAGAAGGATGGCATCCCGCTCAGCACCTGCGGGCGGCAGGTGCTCCTCAAGAAAGAAAACGCCCTTGCTCGAGCCACCACGCATGTAAACGGCAGGAATACGTCTTTGGGTCATTCTAGTTTTACTCCAGCGAATCAGCGTTGCATCAGTTGAGGGAGGCGCTCTGCATACTTTCGATCAGCAGCTGCGGCAGCAAACCACCGCTGCGCAAGTAGCGAACGTCTTCGAAGGTGTCCAGGCGGCTCAAGACCGACACCCGCTCTTTCTCGCCATTCTCACGTTCGATCACCAGGGTGATTGTTGCGCCCGGCTGGAAGTCTTGGGTGATGCCTTCAACGCTGAATAATTCGCGTCCGTTCAAGCCCAGGCTCTGGCGAGAAACACCGTCTTCAAACTGCAGAGGCAGAATGCCGAGACCCGCCAGGTTGGTGCGGTGAATGCGTTCGAAGCTTTCGGCCACGACCACCCGCACGCCTAACAGGCGCGGGCCCTTTGCCGCCCAGTCACGGGAAGAACCGCTGCCGTACTCTTTGCCGGCCACAACGATCAGCGGCTGCTTGCGTTGTGCGTAAATCTGCGCGGCCTGGAAAATCGTGGTGACTTTTTTCTCGGGCAGAAGCAATGTCCACGGGCCTTCACGGCCATCTTCAAGCAGTTCGTTTTTCAGGCGGGGGCTTGCGAAGGTCGCACGCTGCGCGGCCTCATGGTTGCCACGGCGAGTGCCATATGAGTTGAAGTCCTGTACCGCGATGCCGTGGGATTGCAGGTATTGACCCGCATCGCTTTCTGGAAGAATCGCGCCAGAGGGCGAGATGTGATCGGTGGTGATGTTGTCCGAGAGCATGGCCAGCACACGCATGTTGCTGAGGTCCTGGGTGGTGTCTGTCGCACTCACCGCATCACTCCAGTAGGGAGGTTTGCGGATGTAGGTGCTGTTGGCCTGCCAGGGATACTGATCGCTGACGCCGGCGCGCAGGTCGCTGGCAATCAAGCCCGCTTCACGGGGAACATCTTCGTAGGCCTTGTCGAACAAATCGGCAGTCAGATTATCGGCTTCGATTTGCGTCAGTTCCTCATCGCTCGGCCACAATTCGTGGAGATAGACCGGCACGCCATCGTCGTCGAGACCCAATGCATCTTTTTCCGGGTCGATCAGGTAGGTACCTGCAATCGCGTACGCAACGATCAGCGGCGCAGACATGATGAAGACTTCGCGGGCCAACGGGTGAACACGCCCTTCAAAGTTACGGTTGCCGGAAGTAGCGGCCACGGTTTCCAGCTTGCGAGCCCGAATTTCGTCTTCGATTTCGGTACTGAGCAACGGGCCGGACATACCGTTGCAGGTCGTGCAGCCATAGCCGACCAGGTTGAAACCTAACGCATCCAGGTCCTCATTCAAGCCAGACCGCTCAAGATAGTCCGACACCACCCTCGAGCCCGGTGCGAAGGATGTCTTAACCCAAGGCGCTCTTTTCAGTCCACGCTTGCGGGCGTTACGTGCAACCAGCCCAGCAGCAATCACTCCACGGGGGTTGGACGTATTGGTGCAACTGGTGATGGCGGCGAGCACCACAGAGCCATTGTCCAGGCCGCCAGGCAGTTGGGTAGCAGGCGCCTTTTGCCCCAGCACAATACGCTGGTGAGGCTGCTTCGGCCCGGCAATCGAGCGCGCGACGGTGCTGAGATCAAGGGTCACGACCCGGTTGTACTCAACGCCCGCGAGACTGTCATGCCACAGACCCTGTGCACGCGCATACGCCTCGGTGAGGCCGGAAATCTCACCGCCACGCCCGGTCATACGAAGGTAGTGAAGCGTGCGATCATCAATTGCGAACATTGCCGCTGTCGCACCGAATTCCGGCGCCATGTTCGATAAGGTTCCCCGGTCTGCCAGCGACAGTTGCGCGACACCCGGGCCGAAGAACTCCAGGAAAGCACCGATAACCCCCGCTTTACGAAGTTGCTCAGTCAACGCCAGCGCGATGTCGGTCGCAAGATAGCCCCCAGGCAAGTAGCCCTCCAGGCGTACCCCGACAATGTCCGGCAATCGCAGCATCAGCGATTTGCCCAGCATCGCAGCTTCGGCTTCGATCCCCCCAACCCCCCAGCCCAACACGCCAATGGCGTTAATCATCGTTGTATGGCTGTCGGTACCTACCAGCGTATCCGGGAAAGCCCACAGCTCATTGCCACGGCGCTGAGTACCCACGACGGTGGTCAGGCGCTCAAGGTTGATCTGGTGCAGGATGCCTTTGCCCGAGGGAATGATCGAAAGATTGCTGAACGCCTTGTTGCACCAGTCCAGGAACTGGAAACGCTCGGCATTGCGTACGCGCTCGATGGCCTCGTTATCGGCCTGCGCGCTGGCATCGCCCCAACGCTCGACATTGAGTGAGTGATCCACAACAAGGTGAGTGGGGGTGACAGGGTTCACCAGGCGCGGGTTGCCACCTTTCTCGGCGACGGCATCTCTCAACCCGGCAAGGTCGACCAGTGCCGGCGTGCCCAACAAATCCTGCAGCACAACCCTGGCCGGTCGAAACGGAATGTCGAATTCTTTGGAGCGTGCACAAATCACTTTCAGTGCGGCTTCAGGATCAGTCTCGCCACGCAAAACGTTCTCGGCCAGGATTCGCAAGCTGTAGGGCAGCGTTGCGTAATCACCCCCCAGATCAGTTACAACCCCGCGGATATCGCTGACACGGTACTCGACTCCGTTGGCGCTAACGGTTCGACGCTTTGACATAGGCATTGGCTAATCCTCACAGGCTGCACGGGCAATGTTTTTGTGAAGCGCATATTGAACTTTATCGCGATATAGATCAATCCAGGCTTTATCCGCTTCATCGTACCGGTCAAATCGGGCGCCCACCCACGCCCACGATTTCTACGGTGTGGTTAAGCTTACCGTCACGCTAGAATGGGGCTTCCATGGTCAGCTCTACTTGGTCTCGATCCGATGCCCCTAAGCCCGCTGCAAGCACGCATTGCGCGTGACATTGTTTCTCTCGTGCGTCGTGAACGCTTTGCTATCGGACATCACCTGGTTGAGTCGCAGTTGGCGGCGGCGCTGAACGTCTCGCGCACGCCGGTAAAGTTTGCGATGGGCCATTTGGTCGAAAAAGGCATGCTCACTTACGACCGCAATCGCGGCTTTTTCTTGGCCAGGTCCAGCGAGGATCTCGTCGATCTGGCCTCGCAAGTCATGGAAGGCAGTGACGATCCGCTGTACCTGAAATTTGCCGAATTGCGTCTGGGCAGGCAGCTCCCGGAGCTGTTCACCGAGATTGAATTCATGCGTCAGTTCGATGTGTCACGGGCGGCGCTGAGGGCCGTTCTATCACGCATCCAACAGGAAGGATGGATTGAACAGCGTGCCGGCCAAGGATGGCGTTTTCTCCCCATGATCGACTCAGTGGAGGCGTATGAAGAAAGCTATGCTTTGCGCGCGACCATCGAGCCATCCGGCCTGCTCTCCCCCGCATTCCTGATCGATGGTGAAACGCTGGCGGCCTGTCGCAAGCAGCAAGAGTTCATTGCCGGCGGTGGGTACTTGAGCATGACGCCTCAGGAGTTGTTCGAAGCGAACGCCCAGTTTCACGAGACGCTGGCGGGGTGTTCCGGCAATCGCTTCCTGCAACAAACGGTCCGCCGTTTAAACCAATTGCGTAGGCTTGTGGAATACCGCCAAGCCAGCACGCGAGCGCCACGCAAGGGCCAGGCCCAGGAGCATCTGGCCATTCTCGATTGCCTCGAACGAGGAGACCGCCTTGCAGCAGCCGACCAAATGCGCAAACACTTGGAACAGGCTCGGCGCAAGAAAGTAGATCCAGCGCTGTTCGAATAGCCCCGGCCTGGACGGTCCCTCACAGAGCTGCGCTCGCCTGCGCAGCTCTCTCAAATCCCGATAGACCTACCGCGTGCCCCGCAAGCGCAACGCCGACGGCATAAAGTAAGAATCCTCAGGAATCGCCTGGCCAAAATCCACCGTCTGCGGTTCTTCGTTATCCAGGTTCTGCACGTAATAACGCCGCGCCTGCAGGTCATGGAACACATCCAATGCACTCCAGGTCGTGGGCAGGTCGTAGAAGTTCTTCAGGTAGGCCATCGACACCCGCCACAGTTCGCCACGACCGTCGTACTGGTCAACCACCGCTGCGCCCCAGCTGTCTTCATCGAGGTACAGCACGCGTTTGGAGTACAGGTGACGCGCCGTCGGTTTCAGGGTGCCTTCGACAACCCACACACGGTGCAGTTCGTAGCGCGTGTATTGCGGGTTGAGGTGTCCGACCTTGAGCAGGTCGGCGTATTTCACGTCGGCGCTGGCGACTTTGTAGTTGTTGTAGGGGATGTAGATTTCCTTCTTGCCCAGCAGTTTCCAGTCGTAGCGATCCGGCGAGCCGTTGAACATGTCGGTGTCATCTGCCGTGCGCAGGCCATCGGAGGACGAGATCGGCGTGTCGTACGCCAGGTTCGGCGCGCGACGTACACGGCGTTGGCCGGCGTCGTAGATCCAGGCTTGGCGCGCGTCTTTGATCTGGTCGAGGGTCTCGTGCACCAGGGTCGCGCCACCGGCCAGGCGGGCCGGGCTTTTTACGAAGGTCAGGTAGTAGAACAGGATGTTCTTCAGGTCGGCGTACTGCCCGCCCTGCCGGTAATAATTAAACAACCCTTCCTGCTGCGACGTGACCAGGGCGAAGCTGCCATTGCGCTGCACGGGCGCTTCCGAAGCACGGCGGACCACGTAGGTGCCGCGATAGCGGGTGATGTGGTTCCACAGTGCTTCCACACCGTTTTGCGGAATGGGGAATGGCACGCCGCCAAAGGCGTCGGCGAAGCCGGTGCCGCCGTCCAGCAGCTTGGCGCTGGTGGCGTTCTTGAAGGTGTTGTCATACACCCACTGGGGCGCCGAGCCAGAACGCCGGCTTGGGTAGATGGGCATCTGGAAGGTGTCGGGGTAGCTGTTGAACAAGGCGATCTCGCCCGCCGTCAGGTTGGCCTTGTACTGTTCCAGGTTGGCCTTGGTGATGGTGAACAGCGGCTTGTCGCCGGCAAAAGGGTCGACATGGTGTTTACCCTTTTCATAGCCCTTGGGGGCCTGGGTGATCCCACCTTCCCAGGTCGGGATGGTGCCGGCGGCATTGCCCGCGCGCTCGGCGCCGAGCGGTGTGAGCTGGGCCTTGAGCTGTTGCGCATCCTGGGGCGAGAGCGCAGCAAGCGCATTGCCGGCGGCCAGGCCGAGGGCCAGGGCCAGGCTGGCGGTGAGTATTCGAGGTGTGTGGAACATGGCAAATCTCCAAAAAAACGAGGGCGGGCAGCCGCCCTCGCGCCGCAGCACGGCAGCGGCTTACAGGAAGTACTTGAGGTTGAAACCGATGTTGTCGCGGTCGCGGATCACGTTGTTCTGGCCGCCACCAAAGAACTCGGTGTATTGCAGCTCGGCTTCCAGCTTGTTCTGGTAGTTGGCCTTGAGCCCCAGGGTGTAAGCCTTGCGTCCCTCGATGTAGTTGCCGGCCTGATAGGAGTTGCCCTTGAAGTCGTCCTTGTAGACCGCGTAGGGCGACAGGTTGACCCCGGCGAACACGTCGTTCCAGGTGCCGTTGAACATCACTGTATAGCTGTAGGAATCACGGCTGACCTGGTCATCACGCTCACCACCAGACACATAAGAGGTGTTGCCGCTGCCCGCGTAGTAGCGGGTGCTGCCATCGTAGGCCTGGTACTTCAGGCTGCTGCCGCGCAGGTGCTCGGAGGCCAGTTCGAACACGCCGAACAGCGAGTCGAAGCTCAGGCCCGGGCCGAAGTTGTAGATGCTGCCCAGCGAGGTGTTGAAGGCCTCGACGCGCTCGGAGTTGTCGATCTGGCTGTTGAGGTTGACCATCTGCCCGCCGACATTGATGAACTGCCCGCCCGCCGCCGCGCCGGCGCCATTGGCCAGGTCGCCGATCAGGTCGTTGGTGGCGGCGATACCAATCGGCAGGTTCGGCCGGTAGGCCAGCTCGCCAAACACCGAGGCCTTGCCCAGGGTGGTGTTGAAGCTGAAGCCATACATGCGGATGTCTTCGGCATAACGCCGGTGCGCCTGGATATTGCCCATTACATCCACCGTCGCCAGGCCATTGGCCAAGGCCGCGGCCTGGCTGCCGGCCACCGACGACAGCATGCTGGTCAGCGCCGCCATGTCGATGCCCTTGTAGCCCGCCAGGTCTGCGGCGATGGTCGGCTCCTTGGCGTGGTAGTTGACCAGGTACAGGCCGAACTCGGTGCTGTTGAGTTCCTCGGCGATGTAGCGGAAGGCAAAGCCGTACTGGCCATCGTTGCGCGCGTTGTAGTCCTTGCCGATGGACGCCACCTTGAGGGTGTTGCCGTAGGCCGGGGTCATGCCGTTGGCATACAGCCCGGTACTGCGCAGCATGCCGCCGAACATCGGGTTGTTGCCCAGGGCGTCGTATAACCCGATGACGTTGCCGCCAATGGGCGTCGGGGTGTCGAGGGCGCTGCCGGTGAAGTTGTTGTACCCCGTGCGGCCGCCATCGGCGAACAGGTCGCTCTGGGAATAGAAGGTGCCGACCGGGTCGATGCGGGTCTCCTTCCAGTTCCACTGATAGAAGCTCTCCATCGACAGGTTGTCGCTCAAGCCGATATTGAAGCTGATGGCTTCCACCGGCATCAGCACTTCCTTGACCTCGGCGCCCGGCAGGCGGTACTTGGCCGCGTCCACCGGGTTGGTGGTATTGACCCCGCCGCGATAGAAAATGCCCTCGCCCCAGTTGAACACCTGGCGCCCCAGGCGCGCGGTCAGAGGCATCTGGCCAACGTCCCAGTTGCCATAGATGTAGGAGTCGAGAATCTCTACACGGCTACCGGCAATGTCGCGGGTCTGGTCGGTGAAGTGGTCATCCTGGGGATGGCTCTGGCTGGGTTGCGACGGGCTGTTGTTGCGGTAGTAGTCGTTGCGCTTGTCCATGATCTGGGTGTCATAGAACCCCGTGCCACGCACGAACAGCCCGTAGTTCTGATAGTTGGCTTCCAGCTCCGAAGTGATCTTGTACACCTCGGAAACCAGCCCGGTATCGAAATTGCGATTGCCGTCGTTGGTGTTGACGTCGTCGTTGCCCTTGTCACGCCCCTGGACCCGCCACAGACGCCCATAAGACAGGGTGCTGTCGAACGAGCCGGTGACCTGGTTGTCCAGCACGCTGAACTCCATGGCCTGCACGGTCCCGCCGCTGCACAGTTGCAACAGACCTACCAGGCCGACGCCCGCCCCAGTGGATGT
The DNA here is from genome assembly GCF_030687335.1 of Pseudomonas sp. FP818. Classification (NCBI taxonomy): domain Bacteria; kingdom Pseudomonadati; phylum Pseudomonadota; class Gammaproteobacteria; order Pseudomonadales; family Pseudomonadaceae; genus Pseudomonas; species Pseudomonas sp. FP818. The sequence continues at coordinate 5,190,492 of NZ_CP117427.1, forward strand.
GATGGACCATTTACCCTCGGATCCCGAGCCTTGCGCGCGCACTGTGGTGCTCATTACCGTCTCTCCCCTGCAACCTTTTTTGTTGTTATTGCACTGCGTTGTCTGTTGTTACTGCGCCGGCGCCGGGCGGTCGAGACCAGCCCTGACGTAGTTGCGACTGTGGGCGCCAAAGTGGCGTAGCAACTGCACCAACTGTTCGTTGAGCCGGGCATGGTCGTAGCGTTCGGCGGGCAACTGGTTGCCGGCACTGAAGCTCTGGGTCGCCCCGGGCGTGGTCAGCCACTGGCCGATGGCCTCGTCGAACGCCACGGCCTGGGCATCCGCCTGGGCACTGACCACTTGGCGCAGGTAGTCCGTCGAGTAAGCCGGGTAATCGGCGTCCTGCGTGGCGTCGGCATAGGCCGTCAGCATCGGGTTATCCGCCCCCGTCAGCAGCAGGTGGCGCAGCCAGGCGAACTGGTAGCGCTCCACCTCGTTGTGGCGCGTGGCGACACGTTCGATCGCCGCCCGCTTGTCGCTGTCGTAGCCGGCCAGGGCCTTGCCTTCCATCAGCAGCATGCTGGTCAAGTCATCGCCCGGCAGAGTGGTGGCGTGATACGGCTGGGTCAGGTCCTGCAGGTAGTGCATGCCCCAGCCGAGGAAGCGATAGCCCCAGTAGGGATGGCCATTGGCGAAGGCAAAACGCGCCAGACCGAAGTACTGGTAGGCCCGCCAGTCCGGCCAGTTGCGCAACAGGAAAGGCGCCGCCACATAGACCACCGCGCTCTCGTGAAAGAAGCCCATATGAAACGGCGCCTGGGAGCTGTACTGGAAGCGCGCGTCGCCAAACGACTGCACACCGAAGCCATAGAGTGCGCCGACCGCCCCTGGGTTATCGCTGAACAGGTTGATATCGTGGCCGTAGTCCGGCTCGTCCGCGGCGGTTGCCAGCACGGCCAGCGGCGCGACCGTCTGCCCCGGCTGCAGTTGGATAAAGCGCTGGCGATTCCACGGCGAGAGGGTCTGTTCGACCATCACTTCGGTGGCCTTGAGCTGCGGGCGCCCAGCCAGGTCCTCGCCAGGCATGGGCTGGATCACCTGGGCCAGGTGGATCTGTGGGTTGACCCGCAGGGCCATGAGCAAGTCCCGGCGCAGATCGGCCCCAGGCTGCGGCGCCAGACGCAGGTTGTCGGGGCGCGGCGGGTAGTCGGGAAAGTGCTTGCGGGCGAAGTTTTCCTGCTCGTCCAGCAAGGCCACCAGCCCTGGGTACTGCTCGGACACAAACTGCTCGAGGGACTCGACCGCCACCTCGGGCGCCTCGCGCAACGCGGGCAAATCCCGCAGGGCCAGGTAGCTGCCCACGCTGTGATTGGACCATGCACCGGCCCCAGGCGACAGACTGCACAGCCCCAGGCACAGCAGCAACGACGGCAACTTCATGGCTTTACGCTCTTTTTGTAGATGCGTTCAGCCTAACAATCCGGGTATCCCCCGACACTGTCCGATCTTGCCAAAACGACTCTCCAATAGCGCCATACAGCCTGGGCCTACGCCGGGTAGCCGGTAATCTCGCGGATGCTCTGGTACAGCGGCTTGAGCTGGCGATACATGTGCAGGTAGACCTCGCGGTATAAGCGGTCGTACATCTGTTGCGCCTCGGGCTGGGGCATGAACACCTCGGCGGTGCGGGTCATGGCGGCGATGGCGGTATCGAAGTCCGGGTACAGCCCAAGCCCCACCGCACAGGCAATCGCCGCCCCCAGCCCGGACGCCTCGTAGACATGCGGACGCTCGGCGGGCAGGCCGAAGATATCGGCGGTCAGTTGCATCGCCGCGTCGCTCTGGGAACCGCCACCGGCCACGCGCAAGCGCTTGATCGACAGTTTCGACCGGCGCTCGATACGCTCCTTGCCCTGGCGCAAGGCATAGGCCAGCCCCTCGAGGATCGCCCGGTAGATATGGGCACGGGTGTGCACGTCGCCAAAGCCGATCATCGCGCCCTTGGCCTCTACGCCCGGCTCGCGGATGCCCGGCGACCAGTAGGGTTGCAGGGTCAGGCCCATGGAGCCGGGCGGCACCGCGTTGACCAGCGCATCGAACAGTTGCTCCGGTTCCAGGCCCTGCTCCCAGGCCTGCTGCATTTCCCGCAGGCCGAACTCGTTCTTGAACCAGCTGACCATCCAGTAGCCGCGATAGATCATCACTTCGCAGTTGTAGTGATCGGGGATCGCCGCCGGATACGGCGGGATCAGCGGCACTATCTCCAGGTAGCGCGAGCGGGTAGTGGTGATGGTCGCCGTGGTGCCGTAGGACAGGCACGCGGTCGTCGCCTCCACCACGCCGGAACCGAGCACCTCGCAGGCCTTGTCGGAGCCGGCGGCAATCAGTGGCAGGCCCTCGGGGATCCCGGTGTGGCGGCTGGCCTCGGCGGTGATGCGGCCCAGTTCTTCTCCTGGCTTATACAGGCGCGGCAACTGCTGCGCACGCACCGCCAGGGCCTGCCATTTCCAGTCCCGGGGCGCGGCCCAGCGCAGGTGCTTGAAGTCGAAGGGCAAGTAGCCCACGCAGCACCCCACCGAGTCGACAAAACGCCCGGTCAGGCGATGGCTGAGAAAGCCCGAGAGCAGCAGGAACTTGTCGGTGGCGGCCCAGATATCCGGCTGATGCTGGGCGATCCAGTTGGCCTCGGCCTGGGCGCGAAAATAGTCCACCGTGGCCTCGGCGCCGATCAACTTGAACAGCCAGCCCCACGGGCCCTTGATCCCGCCCTCGGGCTCGCACTGACGCTGGTCGAGCCAGAGGATCGCCGGGCGCAAGGCCTGGCCCTGGGCATCGACATTGATCAAGGTGCCGCGCTGGGTGGTCAGGGACACGCCACGGATCAGGCTGCGGTCGATGCCGGTCTGCGCCCACAACTGCTGGCAGGCTTCGCCCAGTTTGCGCCAGTAGTAATCCGGATCCTGCTCGGCCCAGCCGGGCTGCGTGGAGTAGTAGGCCTGCAACTCGACCTTGCCTTTGCCCAGCAGATTGCCCTGCAAGTCGAACAACAGCGCGCGGACACTCTGGGTGCCGTTGTCGATCGCCAGCACATAGTGTTTGTCGGGGGAATTGTTATCCACGAAGCTCTCTTTATTCATGACGCGCTCTTCAGATCGAGGCGGACGGGACGCTGTGATGGCGTTGCCAGAGTTGCAGGTAGCGCTGCTGTTCCTGTTCCCAGCGCGTGTCGTCCCAGCCCAGGCGCGGCTGACATAGCCGGCGGATGTCTGGCAGGTAGTGAGCGGCGCCGTCGGGCAGTAGCAACCCCAGACGGGTGCGGCGCAACAACAGGTCGTCCAGGTGCAGGACCATCTCGGCCTCGGCGGCAAACGCCAGCTCCGCCCACAAGGTATCGCTGGCGCCGACACACTCGCTGCCCAGGCTGCGTATCAGCCGGGCCAAACGTGGCAGGTCACGGCCATGGCGCCCGGCCAGACGCCGCAGGCCGGCGGCGCTCAGCCCAGGAATCGCCTGCAGCGGCACGGCCTGGAACACTGGCGCGCCGTCATCCTCCAGGGTCTTCCCGAGCATCCCGGCACAGGCCCGCAACACCTCGATGGCCTGGGGCCTGAAGGTGGTCAGCTTGCCCCCCGCCAACGTCACGCAGCCCGGCTCCTGCCACAGCACATGCTCGCGGGTTTCATTGGAGGGCTTGGCCTGGGAGTCTGCGGCGCCCACCACCGGGCGCACCCCGGACCAGGTGCACAGCACGTCCGCCGCCGTTACCTCGGCCTTGGGAAACGGCTGGGCGCAGGCCTCCAGCAGGTAGTCGAGTTCTTCGCGGGTAATGCTCGCCCCGAGGTCCAGGTCCTCGCGATGATCCAGGTCGGTGGTGCCCACCACAGTGGCCCCTTCCCAGGGAAAGACGAATACCGGGCGACCGTCGCGCCGATGCATGAAACTGAAGGCGTGGGCCACCGGCAAGCGCCAGCCCGGCAACAACAAGTGGCTGCCTCGCAAGGGCCGCAACTGCCGCTGCCCACCATCCGGTTGCAGGCGTTCAGCCCAGGCGCCGGTGGCCACTGCCAGCACCGCGCAACGCACTTGCATAACGGCAGCGCCTTGCGTGTCCTCGACCTCGACCCCACACACCCGCCCGCCCTCGCGCAGCAACTGGCGCACCCGCAGGCCGTTCAGCGCCCAGGCGCCATCGGCGCGGGCCTCGGCCAACACACGCATGACCAGGCGCGCATCGTCGGTCAGGGCATCGCGAAACTGCGACGCCCCCAGCAGCCCCGGCTCCATCAACCCCGGCGCCAGGTAGCGCAGTTGTGCAGGTTTATGAAACTGGCGGCTGCGACAACCGGCCAGGGCGTCATACAGGCGCAGCAAGCCGCCGAAGACCCGCGGTCCGGGGAACCCGCCGCGATAGTGCGGCATCAGGAAACTCAAGGGCTCCACCAACCCCGGTGCTTCGCCCATCAGGCGCTGGCGCTCGCGTACCGAATCACGGGCCAGGCGCCACTGGCCCTTGGCGATGTAGCGCAGGCCGCCATGGACCATTTTCGACGAGCGGCTGGAGGTGCCCCAGGCAAAATCCCGTTGCTCCAACAGCAGGCAGCGCCAACCGCGCCGGGCCGCCTCGCGCAGGATCCCGGCGCCGCTGATACCGCCGCCAATCACGATCAAGTCCCAGGTTTCATTCGCCAGCTGCGGCAGCACGGCCGCGCGCCACTGGGCATTCCAGTCATCGCTCATGGGCCTAGTCTTCCAGCAGGGTGCCGGGGTTCAGACGCCCGGCCGGATCGAAATGCCGGCTCAGGCTGTGCAGCGCAGCCATCGCCAGTTCGCCCTTCTCCCTCGGCAGGTAGGGCGCGTGGTCCTTGCCCACGCCATGCTGGTGGCTGATGGTGCCGTGGTTGTCGACGATGGTGCGGCTGGCCGCCTGCTTCAGGGCCTTCCAGCGCTCCAGGGTGGCCGGGTAGTCCGTCGCCGGGCGGAACACGTAGCTGGTGTAAATGCTCGAACCTTCGCCATAGACATGGGACAGGTGGGTAAACACATGGACCCGCTCGCCCTCGGCCGCCAGGCAGTCACGCAGGCTGGCCTCGATCGCGTGCAACAAGGCGTCGACATGGCACCAGTCGGTCGCAGTCTCCAGGGTGTCGACCACGTAGCCGGCATTCCAGAGATTCTCCCGCAGGTAGGGGAAGCGAAAACGGTTCTGTTGCCATTTCTTGCCCAGCAGGGTGCCGGTGAACACCCCGCCAAAAGCCTTGAGGTGCTGGCGCGCCTGGCGCAACGACAAGGCATTCTGCCGACGATTGCCGGTGACGCCGAAAGTCAGCAGGCATTTGCCCTCGCCAGCCCCGCGCAGTGCCAGGTAGCGCTCCAGCCAGGCGATTTGATGGGGATGGCCAGCCAGCGCCAGTTGGGTCTGGGTTTCCATGGCATTCGACAGACGCAGCATCGACAGCGGCACCCGTGCCTGCACCAGTCGGCGGATCGCCTGCAGGGCCTGTGGCCAGTCGGGCAGGAACACGCCATAGAAACGCTCGTCCTCGGGCAGCGCGCTGACCCGGACCTTGACCGTGGAAATGATGCCGAAGCGCCCTTCGCTGCCCAACACCACTTCCCGCAGGTCAGGGCCGGCGGCCGAGGCCGGGAAGCTCGGGATTTCCAGGGGCCCGGCGAACGTTTCCAGGGTGCCGCCGGCGAACAGTTGCTCGATCCGCCCGTAGCGCAGCGATTGCTGGCCGCTCGAGCGGCTGGCCACCCAGCCGCCCAGGGTCGACAACTCCCAGGACTGCGGGAAGTGCCCCAGGGTGTAGCCTTTGGCACGCAACTGGCTCTCCACCTGGGGGCCACTGGCACCGGGGCCGAACGTGGCGATCAGGCTTTGTTCGTCGAGGTCGAGCAGGCGGTTCATGTGGGCCAGGGACACCGTCAGCACCGGGCGCGTGGACGCCGGCGGGTTGATATGTCCGGCCACGGACGTGCCACCGCCATAGGGAATCAGGCACAGGTCGGCACTGTCGGCCAGGGCCAGCAGCTGGCGGATCTGTTCGACAGTTTCCGGCAGGGCCACAGCATCCGGGTACCGACCCAGCGCACCTTCACGCAGGGCCAGCCAGTCCGGCAGGCTCTGACCGCGGGCATGCATCAGGCGGTCCCGGGGCTCGATGCTGTAAAGCGCGTGGGGCGCCAGCCGCGACGCGGGCACTGCGGCCAGGGCACTGTCCAGGCTGGCGTCCGGCAGGGTGTGCCCGTCGCCCAATCGCTCGCGCAGAAACGCTGCCCCATGGGCGGGCATCTCCATCTGCGTGGTTTCTTCGCCCCAGCCGTTCCAGCGTCGCATGCCTGTTTCTCCCAGCAGATCTTGTGATTTTCAGTGCTCCCATACTAATCAGCCGGCGCGGGCTGTCACGGTCGCATCGGGACAGATGGAGTAGCCAATTGGGTCACTCGCTGTATTACCGGATGTATCCACGGGAGCATTTACTTTAGTCACGATTTCAAATTACCTTGCGTGCCATCGACGCGCGCAAGGCACTGCCGCCGGCAACACCCCGCCAGGAACCCGATCATGCAGACACTCGGCTCTACCTCCGTCCCTCCTCTGCTGAAGTACCTGCGCCATGCCGAACAGCTCGGCATGGCAACCGCCCCCGCACTGGAGGCGGCCGGGATCACTGCTGGCCAACTGGACGACAACAGCCTGCGCCTGCCTGTGGAAGCCCACGAACGACTGCTGGAGTATTTCTGCGAACATTCCGGGGACCTGCTGTTCGGGCTCAATTCAGCGCGCTTCGTGTTGCCCAACTCGTGGAGCGTGCTCGGCTACATCACCATGAACTGCGCGACCCTGGGCGAGGCAATGAACCGCATCATGCCGTTCGAAAAACTGGTGGGCGACATGGGCACCAGCCGCGCCGAAATGGTCCATGACCAAGTCCGCCTGATCTGGAACTGCCGCCACCAGCAGCCGCGCATCCGCCGGCATATGGTGGAGAACGTGCTGGCGTCCTGGCTGGTGTATGCCCGCTGGATCGCCGACACCGAACTGTCGCCAAGCCAGGTGTTGCTCGAACACCCATTGCCGGACGGCGCGCAGCTCAGCCAATACGAGGACTTCTTCGGTTGCCCGGTGCTGTTCGAGCAACCCTGCTCCGCCCTGGTGGCGCCCTTGAGCTACCTGCAAACGCCCCTGCGCCAGGCCGATGCGCAATTGCTGCGCACCCTGGAAGAACATGCCCTGGCCCTGATGGCCTCGCTGGACGATTCAAGCCTGGCGCTGCGGGTGAAAAACGCCCTGCGCCAGTTGCTCAAGGAAGGCCTGCCGCGCAAAGAACAGGTGGCCGAACAGTTCGCCATGTCGGTGCGCACCCTGCAACGCCAACTGCAGCAGGCCGGCACGTCCTACCAGCAGATCCTCGACGACCTGCGCCAGGAACTGGCCGAGCACTACCTGCTGCACAGCGACCTGCCGATCCAGGACATCGCCCAATACCTGGGCTTCACCGAACCCCGCTCGTTCCACCGCACCTTCAAGAGCCGCACCGGTGTGCCGCCGGGCGAGTATCGGCAGACCCATCGGGGCAGTTAGGGTTTGGGGGACTGCATTTCAGGTCCTGACCAAACAGAGTGAACCCGGTATTCAACACAACGAAGATCAAATATGGGAGCTGGCTTGCCTGCGATAGCGCCCGATCAGGCCATTCCTGGGTACTTGACTCTCCCCCTAGGGTCACACGCCATCCTGCGGGCCCGACTTCAGGACTCCCCACCCATGGCCCGCCGCATCCTGCTCATTCTTGGCCACCCCGCCAGCACCAGTTTCTGCTACGCCTTAGCCTCTGCCTATCGCGAATCAGCCAGCCGCGCCGGCCACGAAGTGCGCACCTTGTATCTGGGCGAGTTGAGCTTCGATCCTGTCCTGCACCACGGCTACGCTCAGGTACAAGCCTTGGAGCCGGACTTGCTCATGGCGCAATCCGACATCCTTTGGGCCGATCATCTGACGTTTATTTTCCCTATCTGGTGGGGGGGAATTCCAGCATTGATGAAAGGCTTCATCGACCGCGTGTTCCTGCCCGGTTTCGCCTTCAAATACCGCAAGGGCAAAGCATTCCCCGACAAGCTCTTGAAGGGCCGTACCGCCCATCTGCTGGTGGCCCTGGATACGCCGCCGTGGTATTACCGCTGGTTCTACCACATGCCCGGCCTGCACCAGATGCGCAAGACCACCCTTGAGTTGTGTGGTATCAAGCCGATCAAGACAATCATGTTCGGGCCTGTGCTGGGCTCTACTGCGGCGCAGCGCGACAAGTGGCTGAAAAAGGCTGGCACACTCTTTTAGGAATGGATCTGCATGTACATCGGTAAAGCCGCGCAGTTGTCAGGCACGACGATCAAGGCGATTCGTCACTATGAGGACATCGGCTTGCTGCCACCGCCGCAACGCGAGGGGCGGTATCGGGTTTACTCGGCGCAGAGCGTTGAGCTGCTGACGTTTATCAAGTGCGCGCAGCAGTTGGGCTTCAAGCTCAAGGAGTTGCAGGGAATTCTCCACGGGCACCGTGGCGATGAGCTGCCGTGGCAGCGCGCCAACCAGGCGATCGCGCAAAAAAAGCTCGAGTTGATGACGCAGATCCAAGCCCTGCAACAGGTGCATGCAGGGCTGGTGGCGTTTGAGGGCAGCCTGGAGCAGGCCCAGGGTCAATGCCAGTTTGCACGTCTGGTGGAAACCGGCACTGCGCGCAACGGCTAGTTCAGCAGATCGCCCCATTTGTTTTGCAGGGCGCGCTCTTCTGCCAGGATTTCCCGCGTCATGCTGTCAACCCATTGCTGGGCAAACCCATTGGCTTCACGCAGCAGCAGCATGATGTCATCGAGCTCGAAGTCGCCGGGTTTGGCCACGTCCTTATGCTCATCCAGCATCTTCCTGACCATTTCATTGAGCTGCTTAGGAGCTGAAGCCTTGGCTGTATGACTGAAAAACCCCGGTGCGCTCAAGCGCCCCTCATTTGCCCCTCCCCCCCCTATCTGCTAGTGTCGCGCCCGTTTACCGTCAACCGGAATAGCCGCCATGGCCCGCAAAAAAGTTGCACTCGATTTCGAACAATCCCTCGCCGATCTGCAAACCCTGGTCGAGCGTCTGGAGAACGGCGAGTTGTCGCTGGAAGACTCGTTGACGGCGTTTGAGCAAGGTATTGGCCTGACCCGCGATTGCCAGAGCGCTCTGGCGCAGGCGGAGCAGAAGGTCCAGGTGTTGCTGGAACGGGATGGGGAGTTGGCCGAAGAACCTTTCGACGCGGAACAAGCGCAATGATCGACGTTTATCAGGCCAGCAGTCAGGCCCGGGTCAATGCTGCGCTGGAACCGCTGTTTGTGGCGCCAAGCCCGGAGTTGGCCAGGCTGTATGAGGCCATGCGTTATAGCGTGATGAACGGCGGCAAGCGCGTACGGCCTTTGCTCGCCTATGCGGCCTGTGAAGCGCTGGGCGTGGACGCCGCGCAAGCCAATGGCGCGGCGTGTGCGGTGGAATTGATTCATGCCTATTCGCTGGTGCATGACGATTTGCCAGCCATGGACGATGACGATCTGCGTCGCGGCCAGCCCACTACCCATAAGGCTTTTGACGAAGCCTGTGCGATCCTCGCCGGTGACGGCCTGCAAAGCCTGGCGTTCAGCGCCCTGCTCGACCCGCGTTTGAGCGGCGTGAATGCCGAGATCCGCCTGCGCATGGTCACTGCGTTGGCCGCCGCCGCAGGCCCGGCCGGTATGGTCGGGGGCCAGGCAATTGACCTCGGCTCGGTCGGCCTCAAACTGGACCAGCAAGCCCTGGAATATATGCACCGCCACAAGACCGGGGCGCTGATCGAGGCTGCCGTGCACCTCGGCGCCCTGGCCAGTGGTCGCGCCGAAGCGGCGCAGTTGGCCGCTTTGCAGATCTATGCCCGGGCCATCGGCCTGGCGTTCCAGGTGCAGGACGATATTCTCGACGTGGAAAGCGATACCGCGACCCTCGGCAAGCGCCAGGGCGCCGATATTGCCCGTGACAAGCCGACCTATCCGTCGCTGTTGGGGCTGGATGCCGCCAAGGCCTATGCCCTGGAGCTGCGCGACCAGGCCCTGGCCGCCCTGCGACCATTCGACGCGGCAGCCGAGCCGCTGCGTGACCTGGCGCGGTATATCGTCGAACGCCGCCACTGATTACGGCGGCGATTACCGCCGCATATCGGCCAAGTTCGGTGCTCTGCGTGGGCAGTTTGCGATGCTTGAGGTAAACTGCCGCCTCTTCTATACCTATAACGATTCGCCTGATGCCCACGACGTTTCAAGAGATTCCCCGCAAGCGCCCGACCACGCCGCTGCTGGACCGTGCCAACACGCCGGCCGGCTTGCGCCGTCTGGGTGAAGCCGAGCTGGAAACCCTGGCCGATGAGTTGCGCCTGGAATTGCTCTACACGGTCGGCCAGACCGGTGGGCATTTTGGTGCAGGCCTGGGCGTCATCGAGCTGACCATCGCGCTGCATTACGTATTCGACACCCCGGACGACCGGCTGGTGTGGGACGTGGGTCACCAGGCGTATCCGCACAAAATCCTCACCGGACGCCGCGAGCGCATGGCTACCTTGCGCCAGAAGGACGGCATCGCCGCCTTCCCGCGCCGCTCCGAGAGCGAATACGACACCTTTGGCGTCGGCCACTCCAGCACCTCGATCAGCGCAGCCCTGGGCATGGCGATTGCCGCCCGTCTGCAAAACAGCGATCGCAAGGCAATTGCCGTGATCGGTGATGGCGCGCTGACAGCCGGCATGGCGTTTGAAGCGTTGAACCATGCGCCGGAAGTGGACGCCAATATGCTGGTGATCCTCAACGACAACGACATGTCGATCTCGCGCAATGTCGGTGGTTTGTCCAATTACCTGGCAAAGATTCTGTCCAGCCGCACCTACGCCAGCATGCGCGAAGGCAGCAAAAAAGTGCTTTCACGCCTGCCCGGCGCGTGGGAAATTGCCCGCCGCACCGAAGAATACGCCAAGGGCATGCTGGTCCCCGGCACCCTGTTCGAAGAGCTGGGCTGGAACTATATCGGCCCGATCGACGGGCACGACCTGCCGACCCTGATCGCCACCCTGCGCAATATGCGCGACCTCAAGGGCCCGCAGTTCCTGCATATCGTCACCAAGAAAGGCAAAGGCTTCGCCCCGGCGGAAGTCGACCCGATTGGTTACCACGCCATCACCAAGCTCGAACCGCTGGACGCGCCCGTGGCGGCGCCAAAAAAGGCCAGCGGGCCGAAGTACTCCGGTGTATTTGGCGAATGGCTGTGCGACATGGCCGCTGCCGACCCGCGCCTGGTGGGCATTACCCCAGCGATGAAGGAAGGCTCGGACCTGGTGGCGTTCAGCGAGCGTTTCCCGCTGCGTTACTTCGATGTGGCGATTGCCGAGCAACATGCGGTGACCTTTGCCGCCGGCATGGCCTGCGAAGGCGCCAAACCGGTGGTGGCGATCTACTCGACCTTCCTGCAACGCGGTTATGACCAGCTTATTCACGATGTGGCGGTGCAGAACCTCGACGTGCTGTTCGCCATCGACCGCGCCGGCTTGGTGGGCGAAGACGGCCCGACCCACGCCGGCAGCTACGATCTGTCGTACTTGCGCTGCATCCCCGGCATGCTGGTGATGACCCCGAGCGACGAGAACGAGCTGCGCAAGATGCTCAGCACCGGCCACCTGTACAACGGCCCGGCAGCGGTACGTTACCCCCGTGGCAACGGCCCGGATGCGGTGATCGAGAAAGACCTGGAACCGATCGAGATCGGCAAGGGCATCGTGCGGCGCCAGGGTAGCAAGACCGCGTTCCTGGTGTTTGGCGTGCAACTGGCCGAAGCCCTGAAAGTGGCGGAGAAAATCGACGCCACCGTGATTGACATGCGCTTTGTCAAACCCCTCGACGAAGCCCTGGTGCGCGAGATCGCCGGCAGCCATGAATTGCTGGTGACCGTTGAAGAAAACGCCATCATGGGCGGCGCCGGTGCGGCCGTCAGCGAATTCCTGGCGCGGGAGAACATCCTCAAGTCGGTGCTGCACCTAGGCTTGCCGGACATTTATGTGGAGCACGCCAAACCCGCGCAGATGCTGGCTGAGTGTGGGCTGGATGAAGCGGGGATCGAGGCTGCGGTTCGCCATCGCATGGCTTTGCTCGGCCTGTAAACCGGACCAAACTGTGGGAGCTGGCTGGCCTGCGATGCAAACACTTCGGTCTTTCAGAGAGACCGGGTGATGCGATCGCAGGCCAGCCAGCTCCCACATTTGTTTTGTATTGCCTTGAATCCATGGACGGCCCATGAAGCACCTTCGACTTGCCCTGCCACTCCTGCTCTTGCCCACTGCGGACCTGCTCGCCGACACCCGCGACGCTGCCCTGAAGCTCCCCGATGTGGTGATCAGTGCCAACCGCCAGGTGCAGGCACGCAATGACAGCAGTGCTGCCAACACCGTGTTCACCCGGGACGATATCGACCGCCTGCAACCCTCCAGCCTGACCGACCTGCTCAGCCGCGTGCCCGGCGTGCAAGTGGCGCGCACCGGTGGCCGGGGTAGCTTGCCGGGGATTTTCATACGTGGCACCAAGTCCGCGCAAAGCCTGGTGCTGGTGGATGGCCAGCGGATTGCCAATAGCACTTCCGGCGACAGCGGCCTGCAATACCTGAATATTGATCAGATTGAGCGGGTAGAAGTGCTGCGCGGGTCGCGCTCGGTGATTTACGGCAGCGATGCGATTGGCGGGGTGATCCAGGTATTTACCCGCCGCAATGCCGGGCCAGGCCTGCAGCCGCGCTTGAAGCTGGGCTTTGGCAGCCACAACACCTGGGAACGCAGCCTGGGCCTGTCGGGCGGCGATGAACGCACGCGCTTCAACCTGGGCGCGAGCCTGGATGACACCGCCGGTATCGACTGGAGCCACACCTCCTTCCCCAGCGACCGCGACCATGATGCCTATCGCAATAAGTCGCTGAGCTTGAACCTGAGCCATGAGTTCAGCGATGAGCTGGAGGTGGGTTTCAACCTGCTGGATAGCCGGGGCAAGTCGGAATTTGATAACAGCGCCGGGCGCTACGACGACGTCAGCAAACAAACTTTCGGCCAAAAACCCTATACCGACTACACCGTCAGCAGTGCCAGCGCTTATATCGACGCCCAACTCAACGAGGCATGGCAGACCCGTGTGGAACTGGGCCACAGTGAAAACCGCGACACCAAGCGCGACAAGCTCAGCACTGACTTCAGTGTGTTCAGCACCTATCGCGACTCGATTAACTGGCAGAACGACCTGACGCTCAACCAGCAAAACAGCCTGATCCTGGGCGGCGATTGGTATGAGGACCGCATTCACAGCGACAAACCGTACAACGAAAACAGCCGGTGGAACCGTGCCGCGTTTATTCAGCATCGTTTCAAGGGGGAGTGGTTTTCCACCGAACTGGGGCTACGCCGCGACCAGAACCAGCAATTTGGCGGGCAGAACAGTTGGAGCGGTACGCTGACCTTGCCGGTCAATAGCGATAACGACTTACTACTGAGTTACAGCGAAGGCTTTCGTGCGCCGAGCTTCAACGATCTGTACTACCCGGGCGGCAGCAACCCCAACCTCAAGCCCGAGCACTCGAAAAGCTATGAGTTGCAATGGCGCAGCCAGCTGACCGACACCACACGCCTGGAAACCTCTCTGTATCGCACTGACCTCAAGGACGCCATCATCGCGCAGCAGCAGAATAACTACATTCCGTACAACGTCGCCAACGCCCGCATCAACGGCTTCGAAGCCGCCCTCAAGCAAGAGTTCTTCGGCTGGCAAGGCAACCTCGGCCTGTCGATCATCGACCCGCGCGACCGCAGCAGCGGCCACACCCTGGCCCGTCGTGCCAGGCGCACCCTGAACCTGGACCTGGATCGGCAGTTCGATCAACTGAGCCTGGGCGCCAGCTGGCAGGGCATCAGCAGCAGCTACGACGACGAGTACAATAAAAATCGGCTCGCTGGCTATTACCTGGTGGGATTGCGCAGCGGTTGGGCGCTGAATCGGGAAGTGGCGCTGTCGCTGAAGGTCGATAACCTGCTGGATCGCCGCTATACACGGGCGCGTTACAGCTATAACGATCCGACCTTCCAGAGCAATCAGCCATATCGAGAAGAAGGCCGGACGTGGATGCTTGGGGTGACGTGGACGCCGCAGCTCTGAGGTTGTCCGGGCCGACGCCATCGCAGGCAAGCCAGCTCCCACATGTGTTCTGTGGTGTGGCCAAAATATTCTGCACTGCCGAGCGCCCACCTTTTGATGTGTGAATACAGTCAAATGTGGGAGCTGGCTTGCCTGCGATAGCGCTCTCAACGGTTCGGCGCAATCACCTGACACAGCCGGCCCACCGCCTCCACCATCTGCCCACTGGGCCGCTCCAGCCCTTTATCCGGCACGATCAGCAAACGCCCCTGAGCCACCGCCGCCACCTGGGGCCAGGCCTTCCAATCGTCCAGTTGCGCTTGATCCGCCGCGAGGATCACTTCGGGATCACGCTGCAACACCGATTCGATACTGACCTGCGGGGCTGGCAGCTTGAGGTCATCAAACACATTGCGCGCGCCACACACGCTAAGCGCATCGCTGATGATCTGCCCACCGCCCACGGTGTACAGCGGCTGGTTCCACACCTGGTAGAACACCCGCAACGGTTGGCTGCGCTGATAGCGCTGGCGCAACTCGGCCAAGCGTTGACGCAAGCGGGCAGCCAATTGGCGACCTTCATCAGCGCGGCCTAGCTGTCGGGCGATGGCTTCGACCTGGCTGCTCAGTTGTTCAAGGCTATGGGGTTCGGCGACGTAAACAGGGATGTTCAAACGCTTGAGCTGCTCGCGCTGGGCCGGGCCGACGCTGCCGGGCCAGAGCAGCAGCAAGTCAGGCTGCAGGCTGAGCAGTCGTTCCAGATCCAACTGCCCATAACGCCCCACCGAGGGCAGGCTACGCAGCGCGTCAGGCCGTTCACCGCCGTCGAGTACGCCCACCAGCAGATCGCTGGCGCCCAGTTCAACGACGATTTCAGATAAGGAAGGTGCGAGGCTGACCACCCGCTCGACCGCCATCGCCGACGCACTGGCGGCCAGCAGCAGACCCGCCAGCCAGAGGCGCATCAGCCGAGTTGACGCGGGATGCGATAGAGGTAGAACAGCACCAGGGTCGACAATGCCAGCAGGAACAGCGGCACCGCTTCCAGGCCGACGAACACTGCCAGTGCACCGATCCAGGCGGGAAACGCCGCGACCAGCAGCGCCGTACGCCGACGGGCCGCGAGGGTGATCCACGCGGCCGGCTCTTCAGGCGTATCGAGGGCCTTGGAGGTGGCGATCAGTGCATGTTTATAGGCATGGAAGTAACGCAGGCTGGCAAACATCGAGGCAACGCCGGCGATAAAGAATGGCATTGCCAGCACCGGCAACAACGGCTCGCCCTGGCCAAATACCAGATTGATCACAAACAACGGCAACAACGCCAGCGCCAGGTACTGCCACCAACTGAAGGACAGGCGCCGCTTGACCTGACCGCGCGTCACGCCCGGTCTGCCTCGCCCTGATGCTCGTTGCCCATCATATGGTCGAGCTTGCTGGCCTTGGTCGCCAGGTAGAGTTTGTTGTGCGGGTTATGCCCGGTGTGCAGCGGCACACGCTCGGCGACGGTGATGCCCATCTCGGTCAAGGCCTTGACCTTGCGCGGGTTGTTGGTCATCAGGCGCAGGGACTGGATGCCCAAATGCTCAAGCATCGGCAGGCAGATGGCGTAGTCGCGCTGATCGGCGGCGAAACCCAGGCGCTCGTTGGCCTCGACGGTATCGGCGCCACCGTCTTGCAGTTCGTAGGCGCGGATCTTGTTCAGCAGGCCAATGCCACGGCCTTCCTGACGCAGATACAGCAGCACGCCACGGCCTTCACGGGCAATGGCTTGCATGGCGGCTTCCAGTTGCGAGCCGCAGTCGCAGCGCTGGCTGAACAGTGCGTCACCGGTCAGGCACTCAGAGTGCAAGCGGCCCAGGACCGGGGCGCCATCGGCCACATCGCCCAGGCTGAGCACGACGTGCTCGCGCCCGGAGGCTTTTTCAAGAAAGCCATGCATGGTGAACGTGGCAAAAGGGGTAGGCAGCTTGGAAGCAGCGACGAAAACGACGGGCACCGTGTGCTCCTGATTTCAGATTTCACAGAGGCGGGCATTGTAACAGCACGTTCCTACAGACGCTTAAGCTGAATTATCGCTGATAAAGATCAATAGGTTCGATTGGCCTTTGCCTTGGTTCTATGGGCGTCAAAACGGATACGGTTGGTTCCAGCGCTGGAAAATCGGTTTCAACTCGCCGCTTTTCACCAACAACTCCATGCGCCGGTCAAATACCCCCCGCAATGACCGCCCTCTCTCACTGTCGGTAAACCCCAGGAACAACGGCAATTCGGCAATGTGCGTGAGTTTGAACGCCGATGGGTCGTCAGCCTGGCCGAGGATGTACTGCAGTTCGGCCAGGGCATCAATGTAGAAGTCGGCCCGCCCATGCTGGAGCATCGGCAAAATCCCGCTACGTCGTTCGATCTGGTTGAAACGATGAATATTGGGCAGGTATTCCTCGTACTTGTAGCCACGTACCCAGGTCAGGCGGTAAGAGCCCAGGGTCACCAGGGTCGGCGCCGGGCTGCCCGCCAGGCCCAGGGCGTAGATGTGGTCGGAGTCGTAGTGCCAGCGGGCGTACAGCACGCCCTCGGTCTCATCATGATAGGAGCCGACCCAGGCATCCACTTCGCCACGCCGGGCCAGACCGACCGAACGGGTGTAGGGCACGCTGCGGATCTTGACCTTGACCCCGGCCGGCTCGAAGACTTCTCGCAATACATCCCAGGCCAGGCCGCTGCCATCGGCGTTGGTGTAGTCATTCCAGGTTTCACTGGCCAGACGGATCTGGCCGGGCACTTCGGGGGTGTCATCGGCCCACACGGGAGACGCGACCACACACAGCAGAATCAGCAACCAGCGTCGTAGCCCCATGATGACGCCCTCCATGGTAAAGCGATCGTTTCTACAACGCGGTAAAGGGTAGCGCAGCCCGGCGGGTCACGGCGTCTCGCGAAAATGTTGATAACCGCGCACGGCCGGGGTGATGTCATGGCCACCGGCATCCAGCAGTCGCACGCCGGCCCCCGCCTCTACGCGCCCGACAATATGCACCGGCCAACCGTCGGCCAGCAATGGCGCCAGCTCAGCGGGCGGCAAGGTGAACGCCAGGACGTAATCGTCGCCACCGCTCAAGGCTGCGGAGCGTGCTTGATCATCCCCCAGAAAGGCCAGCAACGCCGCCGACAGCGGCAAACGGTGCCGCTCGATCACCAGGCTTACGGCTGAAGCCTTGGCGATATGCCCACAATCTGCCAGCAGACCGTCGGAAATATCCAACGCAGACGTAGCCTTGCCACGCAACGCCATGCCCAGGGCCAGTTGCGGCTGCGGCGACCAGTAATGGCCCAGCAGCGGCTCGGCGATCTGCGCAAGCAGCGCTACGCTGCCCCAACACCAACGGCAAGGCCCCGGCCGCATTGCCCAGCTCGCCGCCGACACACAGCAGGTCGCCGGGCTGCGCGCCACTGCGGGTCAACGCCAGCCCCGCCGGGACACGGCCGAACACGGTGACGGTCAGGCTCAGCGGCCCACGGGTGGTATCGCCGCCCACCAGGCCCACACCACAGCGCTGGGCCATGGCATTCAAACCCTGGGCATAGCGCTGCAACCAATCGGCCGCGACCGTCGGTGTAGTGAGTGCAAGGGTAAATGCGAGGGGATGGGCGCCCATGGCCGCCAGGTCGCTGACTGCCACCGCCAGCGAGCGCTGGCCGAGCAAAAACGGGTCGCAGGGGTCGGCAAAGTGCACGCCGGCCACCAGGGTATCGGTTGAAATCGCCAGCTGTTCCCCGGAGGGAACTGCCAGCAAGGCGCAGTCGTCGCCGATCCCCAGGGCAATGCCCTCGCCGCCTTGCGCACAGGGCGCGGCGGCGAAGTAGGGTGCGGATCAGCTCGAACTCGCCCATCAGGGAGTCAAGCGCAGGTTAGCGCTTGTACGCCTTCACTTCGGCTTCACGCAGGCGCGGGGCCAGCTTGTCGAGCACGCCGTTGACGAACTTGTGACCGTCGGTCGAACCGTAGACTTTCGCCAGTTCGATACCTTCGTTGATCACTACGCGGTACGGCACGTCAACGCGCTTGAGCAGTTCCCAGGTGGACAGGCGCATCACGCACAGTTCAACCGGGTCCAGCTCTTCGAGGGTCAGGTCCAGGCAAGGTGCCAGGGCCGTGTCGATCTCGGTCAGGTTGGCATGCACGCCGTGCAGGATGTCGTGGAAGTACGGCAGGTCGGCGAAGGTAAAATCGTTGTCGACGCGAAACTGTGCTTCGATTTCGTTCAACGAAGTACCCGCCATCTGACGCTGATACAGCGCCTGGGTCGCCAACTGACGGGCAGCACGGCGCTTTTCGTTCTTCGATGGCTTGCCGGCGTCTGCAGGACGGGGGTCGCGCGGGTTGAAACGATCGCTCTCGTCGGAAATCACTTGGCCTCCAACTGCGACAGCAGGCTGACCATTTCCAGGGCAGACAGGGCAGCTTCAGCGCCTTTGTTACCGGCCTTGGTGCCGGAGCGCTCGATGGCTTGCTCGATGGAATCAACAGTCAGTACGCCGAAGGCCACTGGCACGCCGAACTCCATGGACACCTGGGCCAGGCCCTTGGTGCACTCGCCAGCCACGTATTCGAAGTGCGGGGTGCCGCCACGAATGACCGCGCCCAGGGCGATGATTGCTGCGTATTCGCCTTGTTGGGCAACTTTCTGCGCAACCAGTGGAATTTCGAAGGCGCCAGGGGCACGGATAATCGTGATATCGCTTTCGCTCACACCGTGGCGAACCAGGGCGTCCACGGCACCGCTTACCAGGCTTTCAACCACGAAGCTGTTGAAGCGGCCAACCACCAGGGCGTAGCGGCCTTTGGGGGCGATGAAGGTACCTTCGATGGTCTTCAGGGTCATTCGACAAATCTCTTAAAGAGCCGGGACGCGTATATGACGCGCCCCTTAGTGATATTTGAACCGCGAACAAGGAGCGATAATCGCCGGCCTTTATTCGGAGGGCACGTATTCTACTACTTCCAGGTCGAAACCGGATATCGCATTAAATTTCATGGGTGCGCTCATCAGGCGCATTTTACGCACGCCCAGGTCACGCAGGATCTGCGAGCCGGCGCCGACGATGCTGTAGGTGGTCGGTTTTTTCACCGGCACCTGGTCAGCGCTTTCGCGGATATGCGCCAGCAGCACATCGCCATCCACCGGATTGCCCAGCAACAGCACGACACCGCTGCCCGCCGCGGAAACCGCAGCCATGGCGGCTCGCAGGCTCCACCGGCCCGGCTGCTTGACCATCAACAGGTCGCGCAACGGGTCCATGTTGTGCACCCGCACCAGGGTCGGCTCTTCGGCGCAGATGTTGCCCAGGGTCAGGGCCATATGCACGTCGCCTTCCACCGAATCACGGTAGGTCACCAGGTTGAAATGCCCCAGTTCGCTGTCCAGCGGCTGCTCGGCAATCCGCTGAACGGTACGTTCGTGGATCATCCGGTAGTGAATCAGGTCGGCGATGGTGCCGATCTTGATGTTGTGTTCGGCGGCAAAGGCTTCCAGTTCAGCGCGACGGGCCATGGTGCCGTCGTCGTTCATCACTTCGCAGATCACCCCGCTCGGCTCGAACCCGGCCATGCGCGCCAGGTCGCAGGCGGCTTCGGTGTGGCCGGCACGGGCCAGGGTGCCACCCGGCTGGGCCATCAGCGGGAAGATATGACCAGGGCTGACAATGTCTTCGGCCTTGGCATCTTTCGCGGCAGCGGCCTGCACGGTGCGGGCGCGGTCAGCGGCAGAGATGCCGGTGGTCACGCCGGTGGTCGCTTCAATCGAGACGGTGAACTTGGTGCCAAACCCCGAGCCATTGCGCGGCGACATCAGCGGCAGCTTGAGCAGTTCGCAGCGCTCGCGGCTCATGGGCATGCAGATCAGGCCACGGGCGTGCTTGGCCATGAAGTTGATGTGCTCAGGTTGGCACAACTCGGCGGCCATGATCAGGTCGCCTTCGTTCTCGCGGTCTTCGTCATCCATCAGGATGACCATCTTGCCTTGGCGGATATCGTCAACCAGTTCTTCGATGCTATTGAGCGCCACGCGGCACCCCCTTGGTCAGGATTTCAGGTAGCCGTTAGCGGCCAGAAAACTTTCGGTGATGTTACCGGCTGCAGGCTCTGCGGCCTTTTCGCCCAGTAGCAGGCGCTCCAGGTAACGGGCAAGCAAGTCCACTTCCAGGTTCACCCGGCGACCCGGCAGGTACGAGGCCATGATGGTTTCGCTGAGGGTGTGGGGAATGATGGTCAGTTCGAATTCGGCGCCATTTACGGCGTTCACGGTCAGGCTGGTGCCATCGACGGTGATCGAGCCTTTGTGGGCAATGTACTTGGCCAGTTCTTTCGGCGCACGGATGCGGAATTCCACGGCCCGCGCGTTTTCGCTGCGTGCCACCACTTCGCCGACGCCGTCGACATGGCCGCTGACCAGGTGGCCGCCCAGACGGGTGGTCGGGGTCAGGGCTTTCTCCAGGTTGACCGGGCTGCCGGCCTTGAGGTCATTCATCGCGGTGCAGTCCAGGGTTTCCCGGCTGACATCGGCGGCAAAGCCATTGCCCGGCAGTTCGACAACCGTCAGGCATACGCCGCTGACGGCGATGCTGTCGCCCAGCTTGACGTCGCCGAGGTCCAGCTTGCCGGTTTCAACCAGCAGGCGCACGTCGCCACCTTTGGGGGTCATGGCGCGGATGCTGCCGATGGATTCGATAATGCCGGTGAACATGGCCTTCTCCTGGAAAACAGTGCGGGCGCCGGGGCGACCGGTCACAATTATACGCTCGCTGGGGGGAGCGGAATGGCAGTGACTCGCCAGTCGTCGCCTACAGCGCGCATTTCAATGATCTTGAGTTGGGGGGCGTCGGCCAGTTTCTCAAGCGGCCAGTCCAGCAAGGGGCGGGCAGCGGAACCGAGGAATTTACCGGCGACGAAAATCACGTACTCGTCCACCAGGCCTTGCTGGGCAAACGCGCCGGCCAGGCTTGGCCCGGCTTCCACCAACACCTCGTTGACGCCACGGGCCGCCAGTGCCACCAGCGCCGAGCGCAGGTCGACCTGGCCGTCGACACCCGGTACCACCAGGCATTCGGGGCCACGGGGAAACTGGTTTTCCGCAGTCACACAGGTGATGACCAGGGCCGGCCCGGCCTTGAAGAACGGCGCGTTGAGCGGCACCCGCAGGCGGCCGTCGATCAGCACGCGCAACGGTGGGCGCGACATGGCCAGGGCGGTGGTTTGCGGATCCAGGCCCAGTTCGGCGGCACGCACGGTCAGGCGCGCGCCATCGGCCAGCACAGTATCGGCGCCGGTCAGCACCACACTGGCCTCGGCCCGCAGGCGCTGCACGGCGGCGCGGGCGGCGGGGCCGGTGATCCACTGGCTCTCGCCACTGGCCATCGCGGTGCGCCCGTCCAGGCTCATCGCCAGCTTGACCCGCACAAACGGCAGGCCATGCTCCATGCGCTTGAGGAAGCCGGGGTTCAGGGCGCGTGCCTGGCTTTCCAGTACGCCGCTGAGCACCTCGATGCCGGCCTGGGCCAGACGCTGCATGCCACGCCCGGCCACTTCCGGATTCGGATCCTGCATACCCGCGACCACCCGTGCCACGCCGGCGGTCACCAGCGCATCGGCGCAGGGCGGCGTATGGCCATAATGGCTGCACGGCTCGAGCGTCACATATACCGTGGCACCACGGGCTTTATCGCCTGCGGCGCGCAAGGCGTTGGGCTCGGCATGGGGTTCGCCGGTGCGTTCATGCCAGCCTTCACCGACAATCTGCCCGTCGCGCACAATCACGCAGCCGACCCGAGGGTTGGGATGGGTGGTGTACAGGCCCTTGCGCGCCAGTTCGAGGGCACGGGCCATGTAATGGGCGTCGAGCACGGCCTGTTCTGCAGAAGGAGGGTTCATTCTTTGACCGGCTCACGGGCCAGGCGGTCGATCTCTTCACGGAACTCATTGAGATCCTGGAAGCGTCGATACACCGAGGCGAAACGAATGTAGGCAACTTCGTCGAGCTTTTGCAGCTCGCCCATTACCAGTTCTCCAACCACCAGGCTCTTGACCTCGCGCTCACCGGTCGCCCGCAGCTTGTGCTTGATATGCGCCAGCGCCGCTTCCAGCCGCTCGACACTGACCGGGCGTTTTTCCAGGGCGCGCTGCATACCGGCGCGCAGTTTATCTTCGTCGAAGGGCTGGCGGCTGCCGTCGGACTTGATCAGACGGGGCAGTACCAGTTCGGCGGTTTCAAAGGTGGTGAAACGCTCACCGCAGGCCAGGCATTCGCGCCGGCGACGCACTTGGTCGCCCTCGGCGACCAGACGCGAGTCGATGACCTTGGTGTCGTTGGCACCGCAGAAGGGACAGTGCATGGTGGCAGGCAACAAAAAAAGGGAGGGCCATGGTAGCGCATCCCCGTGGCAAGACAAGCCATAGCCTTTACGGTATATAGGCTGACTATTATGTTTCTTATGTTCAGTTCACGGATTTTTGCCCTTTTTGGAGCCGTACATGCCGTTACGACCGCTGGTTTTACTCACAATGTTCAGTTTTCTGGTCGCCTGCAGCAGCGAAGCGCCAAAACCAGCCGCCCCGCAACCCACGCCGCAGCAAGAGAAAAAAATCCCCGGCCAGGAACCGCTGGGGCCATTGCCGGCCTACCAGCGTGAAGTGAGCGGCACCCTCACGGGTGTGCCCGCCGGCGCTGAAGTGGAGCTGGCACTGCTGGTGATCGACGAGCGCAGCCGCCCGCAACAACTGCTGGCCAGCAGCGTGCTGATCGGCAACAACAAACCATTGGCCTTCCGCCTGCGCTTCAACCCGCAAGCGTTTCCCGCCGGCGCCCGCGTTGAACTGCGTGGCCGCGCCAGCCAGTCCGGGCAGTTGATCCTGCACCTGCCGGCGGTGCGTATCGAGCAAGCTATCACCCAGACCACCGGGCCCCTGCAACTCGTGCGCGCCCCATGACGCCACCGCTGCACCTGCAACGGGCCTTGAGCGAACTGATCGGCGACGCGCAACTGCTGCCCTGCCCGTTGCCCGGCACCGACCTGTCGTTGTGGCTGCTGGACGCCGACAACATGGACCGCGCCTTCAGCCCCGAGGAAACCCGGCGCATCCTGCATGAGCCGCCCTACTGGAGCTTCTGCTGGGCCAGCGGCCTGGCATTGGCCCGCTACCTGGCCGCCAACCCCGAGTGGGTGGCGGGCAAGCGCGTCCTGGATTTTGGCGCCGGCTCCGGCGTGGCGGGAATTGCCGCAGTGAAAGCCGGCGCCCTGGAAGTGGTGGCCTGTGACCTGGACCCACTGGCGCTCGGCGCCTGCCGTGCGAATGCTGAACTCAATGGCGTGACCTTGGGCTATTCGGCGGACTTCTTTGCCGAAGCCGATCGTTTCGACCTGATCCTGGTGGCCGACGTGCTGTACGACCGGGCGAACCTGCCGCTGCTGGATCAATTCCTCACCCGCGGGCGCGAAGCGCTGGTCGCCGACTCGCGGGTACGGGATTTCCAGCATGCGGATTATCAGCGGCTGGGCATCCTCGAGGCGCTGACCCTGCCGGACCTGGCGGAGCCTTGGGAGTTTCGCAGGGTGAGTCTGTACCATTCACGACGCTAGGCCTCTCAGTTACAAATTTTCAGCAATAGAGTGGCTAAGACAGCGCCCGGCAGGACATGGAAAATAGCGTTCTCCCGCACGCGGCCTGGACGATCGACCTGCATGCATTTCCCCGTTTTTTCGCCGCTCAGCGCCCCTCCAAGGGCGTTGCAAAAACCTGGGCAGTTGCATAATCTGCTTGGCAATACACCCGCTATGCCTCTGGTTGCGCCAGCAACCAAGCACAAATTGTGCGGGTTTTTTATGCCTGCTGGTTTTCCAGCATGAGGGCGTTCGACAAACCAGCCCTTGATGTCCCGGCCCAGTTGGAGCTGCTCAAGTCTCGCGGCTTGATCATTGAAGATGAAACAGGCGCCCGGCGCTTCCTGCAATCGGTCAGTTTCTTTCGATTAAGCCCCTATATGCGGCCTTTCCAACAGTCGGAAGATATCGACCACCACTTCCATGCCGGCACCCATTTTCACCAGTTGGCACGACTCTACGATTTTGACCGTCGCCTGCGCCTATTGACCATGGATGCCATTGAGCGGGTCGAGATCGCCTCCCGTGCAGTCATCAGTAATCACATGGGCCCCACCTACGGCAGCCATTGGTACATCGACAGCCAGGCTTTTCACCCGACATTTGACCACCAGCGCCTGCTTGCAACGCTACACACCAGACAGTCTGTGGCGACCCGTGACTATGAACGCGAATGTTTGCGCGTCGACCGACTACACACAGACGACAATCGAAAAGACCATCTCAAGCGTCAAAGAGCCAAAGAAAGCTACGCGCGCCACTATCCAAATACCTATGACCACCCCTCTCTCATGCCGGGTTGGGCCATGCTGGAAGAGTTGACGCTGGGCGACCTCTCCCATCTCTACAAGGGCCTGGCCAAGGACGCGGATAAAAAAGCCGTTGCCAGGCGACTGGGGCTCCCCGCGCCACTGCTGCAGTCCTGGCTTCACACCTTGACCACTGTGCGAAACATGTGCGCCCATCACTCAAGAATGTGGAATCGGCAACTGGGTATTCGTCCTGAATTACCCAGGAAAGCCAACTTCCCGTGGCCAAACCATCTGCTCCAGCCAGGGCCCCATACCCGCATTTTTTCGACACTTTGCATGCTTAACCATTTGATGCATCAGATAAGCCCCCACACTCACTGGGACCAGCACCTTTATCACCTGATCAGCGACTTCCCCCACCTCAACCTAAAAGCGATGGGGTTCCCTCGTGACTGGTATCAGGACCCTTTTTGGCACGTATCTCGTGCTTGATCCTTGCGCTGCTTCCGATAGAGCCCGCCAGTCTTTATAGTTGCCCCATCCCACGCGTCATTGAGAACCTCCATGAGTGAGCCCACGCCGTACATTTTCGATGTCACCACCGCCACCTTCGACCAGGCTGTCATCGAAAATTCGTTCCACAAACCCGTGCTGGTGGATTTCTGGGCCGAGTGGTGTGCGCCGTGCAAGGCGTTGATGCCGCTGCTGGCGCAGATTGCCGAGAGTTATCAGGGCGAGTTGCTGCTGGCCAAGGTCGATTGCGAAGCCGAGCAGGATGTTGTCGCGCGCTTTGGCATTCGCAGCCTGCCGACCGTGGTGCTGTTCAAGGACGGCCAGCCGGTGGATGGGTTTGCCGGGGCGAAGCCGGAGTCTGAGATTCGCGCGCTGCTGGAGCCCCATGTGCAGATGCCGCCACCGGCTGAGGCGGACCCGCTGGAACAGGCCCAGGCGCTGTTTGCCGAAGGCCGCATCAGTGAGGCCGAGGCGGTGCTGGTGGCCTTGCTCGGTGAAGACAACACCAACGCCGCCGCGCTGATCCTCTACGCCCGCTGCCTGGCCGAACGCGGTGAACTGGGCGAGGCGCAGGCCGTGCTGGATGCGGTCAAGAGCGATGCTCACAAGGCCGCCCTCGCCGGCGCCAAGGCGCAGATCACGTTCCTGCGCCAGGCTGCCGACCTGCCGGATACCGCTGACCTCAAGGCCCGCCTGGCGCAAAACCCACAGGACGATGAAGCGGCGTACCAACTGGCCGTGCAGCAATTGGCTCGCCAGCAATACGACGCGGCGCTGGAAGGCTTGCTCAAGTTGTTTATCCGCAACCGCAGCTACTACGAAGGCCTGCCGCACAAGACGCTGCTGCAAGTGTTCGAGTTGCTGGGCAACGACCACCCGCTGGTCACGGTGTATCGCCGCAAGTTGTTCGCCGCGCTGTACTAATCAGCGATCCAACTGTACTGCGGCGTATCCCCGCCGCTGGACACCTTCACCTTGGCGCTATGGCGCAGGCGCACCAACAGGCGCTTGCCCGCCGGGGCGCTGCCGGCCAGCCCTTCGAGGCGATCCGACAACTCCAACCCGCTGAGTTGCCCGGCCTCACGCAGCAGGTCCTGGGCGGCCTGCCACAGGCTCTCGTCCTGGTTGACCGGCGCCGGGGCAGCCGGTACTTCGCCCGTCACCGGCGTGGCCGTCTGCAGGTGCATGCCCAGCCGCGCCCAATCGCTGTCGTCCAGTTCCAGGGTCAAATCCACAGGCAGCTCGCCGATGGTTCCACGAATTCGCATCATTGCTCGTCCTCCAGCACTTTTCTGACGAGCATGCTCCCATGTGCCTTGCGCAACGCCAAGCAGGCGGTCAAACTCTCGACTCTTTTGTTATAAGATCACATAACAAAATCTTCATTCACGCCCTGGAGTCTCGCTATGCGCCGCCTGTTGCTCGCTTTGCCGTTTGCCCTGTTGCCACTGGCCGCCCAGGCCGCTGACGAACATAACCACGATCATGACCATGAACATGGCAGCCTGGACGCCCACGAGCACGGTGTTGGCCGCCTGAACGCGGTGCTGGACGGCAAGGCGCTGGAACTGGAGCTGGAAAGCCCGGCGATGAATCTGGTGGGCTTCGAGCACCTGGCCACCACCGACGCCGACAAAGCCAAGCTCGCCGCCGCCCGCAAGCAGTTGGAACAACCGCTGGTGCTGTTCAGCCTGCCCAAGGCCGCCGGTTGCGTGGTCAGTAGCCAGGAGCTGGAAAGCCCGCTGTTTGGCGACAAGCCAGACGATGATCATGACCACGCCACTGATGGCAAAGGCGCGGCCGCCCATGACCATGACCATGACCATGATCACAGCGAAATCCACGCCCACTACCAGTTCACCTGCGCCAGCCCCGCGGCGCTGAAAAACCTCGACCTGGCGAACATCTTCAAGACCTTCCCCGCCACCCAGAAAATTCAGGTACAACTGATCGGCCCGAGCGGCCAGCAGGGTGTTGAAGCGACGCCTCAGGCCGCGACCCTGAAATTCTGACTCCACACGGTTGATGTAGGAGCGGGCTTGCCTGCGGTGCAGACGACGCGGTGGATCAGTGACACCGCGCCGATGCCATCGCAGGCAAGCCAGCTCCCACGGTTGACCGCGCTCTGCAGGTGATACTGAGTTCCCATGACCCAAGCACTGATCGAACTGTCCGACCTGGGCTTTAACTGGCCCGGTCACCCCCAGTTGCTGGACATCCCGGCATTTCGCCTGGAGCCAGGGGAAACCCTGTTTCTGAAAGGCCCCAGCGGCAGTGGCAAAACCACCTTGCTCGGCCTGCTGGGTGGAGTGCAGATTCCCAGTCGCGGCAGCATTCGCCTGCTGGGCCAGGAGTTGACCAAACTGTCGGCCGGCGCCCGCGATCGGTTTCGGGTCGACCACACCGGCTATATCTTCCAGCAGTTCAACCTGCTGCCGTTTCTCTCAGTCCGCGAGAACGTCGAACTGCCCTGCCATTTCTCCAAGCTACGCGCACAGCGGGCGATCCAGCGCCACGGCAGTGTCGACCAGGCCGCCGCTACCTTGCTCGCACACCTGGGCCTCAAGGACCCTGATTTGCTTGGGCGACGCGCCGATGCGCTGTCGATCGGCCAGCAACAACGGGTGGCCGCCGCCCGGGCATTGATCGGCCAGCCGGAACTGGTGATCGCCGACGAACCGACCTCGGCCCTGGACCACGACGCCCGGGAAGCCTTCCTTCAATTGTTGTTCGCCGAATGCCGCGAAGCGGGCGCCAGCCTGTTGTTCGTCAGCCATGACCAGAGCCTGGCTTCGCTGTTTGACCGCAACCTGTCGTTGGCCGAGCTTAATCGCGCCGCCACGCCGCTCGAGGTTTGAGATGTATTTGTTCCGTCTAGCCATGGCCAGCCTGGCAAACCGCCGCTTTACCGCGATCCTGACGGCATTCGCCATCGCCCTGTCGGTGTGCCTGCTGTTGGCGGTAGAGCGTGTGCGTACCGAGGCCCGCGCCAGCTTTGCCAGCACCATCAGCGGCACCGACCTGATCGTCGGCGCCCGCTCCGGCTCGGTCAACCTGCTGCTGTATTCGGTGTTTCGCATTGGCAACGCGACTAACAACATCCGCTGGGACAGCTTCGAGCACTTTGCCGCCAGCCCGCAGGTGAAATGGGCGATCCCCATGTCCCTGGGCGACTCCCATCGCGGTTACCGGGTGATGGGCACCACCCAAGCCTACTTCGAACACTACCAGTACGGCCGCAAACAAAACCTGCAACTGGCCAGTGGCCGCGCGTTTGATACCGACCCGTTTGAAGTGGTGCTCGGCGCCGAAGTGGCCGACGCCCTGCATTACAAGCTCGGCGACAAGCTGGTACTGGCCCACGGCGTGGCAGTGGTCAGCCTGGTCAAGCACGATGACAAACCCTTCACCGTGGTCGGTATCCTGCAACGCACCGGCACCCCGGTGGACCGCACGCTGCACATTAGCCTGGGCGGCATGGAAGCGATCCATATCGACTGGCACAACGGCGTGCCCGCCCAGGGCAAAGGCCGGATCAGTGCCGACCAGGCGCGCAATATGGACCTCACGCCGCAAGCCATTACCGCGTTTATGCTGGGTTTGAATAACAAGATCTCGACCTTTGCCCTGCAACGGCAGATCAACGAATTTCGCGGCGAGCCGATGCTGGCGATCCTCCCCGGCGTGGCCTTGCAAGAGTTGTGGAGCATGATGGGCACCGCAGAAAAGGCGCTGTTCGTGATCTCGCTGTTTGTGGTGCTGACCGGATTGATCGGCATGCTCACCGCGATCCTCACCAGCCTCAACGAGCGCCGTCGGGAAATGGCGATCCTGCGCTCGGTGGGCGCACGGCCGTGGCACATTGCGAGCCTGCTGATTTTCGAGGCCTTCGCCCTGGCGCTGGCCGGGGTGGTCGCGGGGGTTGGCCTGCTGTATGTGTGCATCGCCGCGTCCCGTGGCTATTTGCAGGCCAATTACGGCCTGGATCTGCCGCTCGCGCTGCCCAGCCCGTATGAATGGACGCTGCTCGCCGGTATTCTGGTCGCCGCCCTGCTGATGGGCAGCGTGCCGGCCTGGCGCGCCTATCGCCAATCGTTGGCCGATGGTCTGTCGATCCGTTTATAAGGAAGGCTTTGATGCGCCGTGCCCTGCTTGCGCTGTTACTGATGGTGGCCCTGCCCGCCTGGGCCGAGGCGCCCCGAGACTTGTCATGGCAAGAAATGATTCCGCCGGATGCTCCGGTGGAAGTGCCGAACATGACACCGCTGCACAACCTGTCGAACATGGCCGACGCCCTGGCGGCGGAAGCTGCGCCAGCGGCCAAACAGGATTTACCCAACGCGCCAGTGGTGGCCACCCTCAACGGCCAGCATATCCGCCTGCCGGGCTACATCGTGCCGCTGGAGGTCAGCGAGGAAGGCCGCACCACTGAGTTTCTGCTGGTGCCGTACTTCGGCGCCTGCATCCACGTGCCGCCCCCGCCGTCGAACCAGATCGTGCATGTGCGCAGTGAGATCGGCGTGAAGCTGGAGGAGTTGTACCAGCCGTACTGGATCGAAGGCCAGATGCAGGTCAAGCCGTCTACCAGCGAACTGGCGGATGCTGGCTATCAGATGGACGCCGAGAAGATCTACATCTACGAGTTGCCGAACTAAACCCCGCCCTCAATAGCACCGCTATTGCAATGTGGGCGCGGTGTATTTGGCTGATCGCCGTTTCATTGAGCTGAGTCAAAGGCCCGGCCGCAACGATCTTTACCATTGGACACAGCCAACTAAAAACGTCCTTTGGAGCCACTCATGCACAAGTCACTGCTCAGCGCTTCCCTCTTCGCGCTTGCACTCGCCGCCCCTATCGCCCACGCCCACGAGGCTGGCGACATCCTCGTTCGCGCCGGTGCTATCACCGTTAACCCAAAGGCCGACAGCGGCAGCGTCAAGGTTGACCAGGGCCCATTGGCCGGCACCAACCTGGGTGGCAAGGCGACCATGAGCAGCGACACGCAGTTGGGTCTGAACTTCGCCTACATGCTGACCAACCACGTCGGTATCGAGCTGCTGGCCGCCACCCCGTTCGAGCATGATGTGAAGATCAAGAACACCGCCCTCGGCGCCGCCAACGGCAAGCTCGGCACCCTCAAGCACCTGCCGCCAACCCTGAGCGTGGTGTACTACCCGCTGGACAGCAAGTCGCCGTTCCAGCCTTACATCGGTGCCGGTATCAACTACACCTGGATCTATGACGAACACGTCGGCAGCCGCGCCCAGGGCGAAGGTTTCAGCAACTTCAAGGCCGAGAACTCCTGGGGCTGGGCCGCACAGGTCGGCATGGACTACATGATCAACGACAAGTGGATGATCAACGGTCAGGTGCGTTACATCGACATCAGCACCAAGGCCACCGTCGACAACAACGCCCTGGCGGCGGGCACTCGTGCCAAGGTCAATGTGGACGTGGATCCGATGGTCTACATGGTCGGTATCGGCTACAAGTTCTAAACCCGACGTAACAAACGCCACACAACAATGTGGGAGCAGGCTTGTATGGGAGCTGGCTTGCCTGCGATAGCATCACCTCAGTGTCTTTGATAGACCGAGGTGTCTGCATCGCAGGCAAGCCAGCTCCTACACAAGCCGGGCTCCCACATATTTTTGTGTTCAGTCAGCTAGTGATGCCGGTAGAAGCGATCGAGCAACGCCGGCAGTCCCGCACGCCACGCCCGTGGCTTGATGCCGAATGTATGCAGGATCTTCTTGCAGGCCAGCACCGCATGTTGCGGCTCGTCGGCGGCATCCGGCCGCGCGGCATGGGCTTGGGCCGTCGGCGCTTCGACCGCCAGCGCATGGAAGTTACGCGCTTCGCTGAGGATCGCCTGGCCAAGGGCCACAGGCGTGGTCGCCTCTTGCCCCGCATAGTGGTAGGTGCCCCACAACGGTGCCGCACAATCGAGTTGCTTGAGCACCGAGATAATCACCCGCGCCGCATCGTCCACCGGTGTCGGGTTGCCCCGTCGATCGTCGGCCAGCAACAATTCCTCGGTTTTCTCGGCACGCGCCAGAAAACGTCCCAGCGTGCCGTCGACGCTGTCATCGAGCAACCAGCCAAAACGCAGCAGCACATGCTGCGGGCAGGTAGCGCGCACACTCTGTTCAATGCGCCATAGCGCCTGGCCACGCAGGCCCAGGGGCACCGGCTCGTCTTTTTCGCTGTAGGCGGTGGCGCGCGAGCCATCAAACACCCGGTAGCTGGAAGGTTGCAGCAGCGTGATGCTGTGGTGCTGGCACAATTCCGCCAGGCGCTCGACGGCGGATTCCTGCCCGGCCAGGCGAACCTCGTTCACGCTCTCGGCCTGGAACCAGTCGAAATAATAGGCGAGGTTGATCAAGGCATCGGGACGGGTGTCGTCGAGCAACTGGGTAAGGCTGGCGGCATCCCAGCCGTCTTGGGGCGGGCGCGGGGCGAGGAAACCGATATCTTCCTCCGCACCGAGGCGAATCAGCGATTGCCCGAGAGCATTCCCGCCGCCCAGTAACATAAGGCGCATTCGCATAGATTGAGCAGGCCCGGTCTGTTTGGAACGATGGCTAGTATCGACAGGCGGTGACGCCATGCCGTAGGTGTTTGCCAGAATCGTTGCATTTTGCGGGTTTGTAGCGCAACCGTCACTTACTAAGTGGCTTTGGGCAGCGCGCCCTCCTCCTCAATCTGCGCCACACGCTGCGGCAAAAGCACCGGCTGTGGATAAGTTTGCGCGAAGTGTACTGCGGGGCAGTTATCCACAAGCTTTTTCAGACGCTGGTTGAAAGCGCGACTGACCGCGTACTGCCCACCAGACACCGCACGGAACTGCGCCGTCAGGACCACGCCATTGAGGTCCATCTTATCGACCCCAAACACTTCCAGCGGGCCTTGCAGGTTGTACTTGAGGAACACATCGTCGCGAATCGACTGCCCGGCTTCGCGGATCAACGCCACGGCCCCGTCCCCGTCGGGGTCATAGGTGAACTGCACCGAATGCAAAAAGCCCTTGCCGTCGCGCAGGTGCAGGGTGCGGATGGTCAGGCCATGGATGTGCCGTTTGTAGGACCGTCGAAACTTTCCTTCGAACACCACAGTCAGCCATTAACGAACGGAGGCCACTGCCCCGCCAACCCACGGGAGCCACCATGGCTGTGATTCCAGAATGGGTGCCTGTCACGCCCAGCGCTGCCATCACCCGCTTCAAGGTGCTGACGGTCAATACTCACAAGGGCTTCACTGCCCTCAATCGACGCTTCATCCTGCCGGAATTGCGCGAGGCGGTGCGCGGCGTGGCTGCCGATGTGGTGTTCCTGCAGGAGGTGCATGGCACCCATGAGCACCACCCGCGCCGCTACAGCAACTGGCCGAGCATGCCGCAGTACGAGTTTCTCGCCGACAGTATCTGGCCGCAGTTCGCCTACGGGCGCAACGCGGTGTACCCCCATGGCGACCACGGCAATGCATTGCTGTCGAAATTCCAGATCATTCGCTATGACAACCTCGACATCTCCCAGAGCGGTCACGAAAGCCGCGGGCTGTTGCATTGTGTGTTGCGCCTGCCCGGCACCGGCCGGGAGGTGCATGCCATTTGCGTGCACCTGGGGCTGCGCGAGGTTCACCGCCAACAGCAGTTGAAACTGCTGGCGCAGCGGATCGCCGAGATCCCCGGCGAAGCACCGTTGATCGTCGCCGGCGACTTCAATGACTGGCGCCAGCAGGCCGACCTGAGCCACAGCGGCCTGCAGGAAGTGTTCGTGCAAGCCCACGGCAAACCGGCCCGTACGTTTCCGGCGCGCCTGCCACTGCTGGCACTGGACCGCATTTATGTGCGCAACCTCAAGGTCCATCAGCCGCAAGTGCTGACAACTCGCCCCTGGTCGCACCTGTCGGATCACGCGCCGCTGTCGGTGGAGATTGAATTATGAACGGCGCCGTGGAACACATCGCCACCGATCAGCCACCAGATGACACCAGGGCCAGGGATCTGGACTACGCCTGGCAGCCCGGCAACCAGGTGGAGTTGCTGGAAAACGGTGAGGCGTACTTCCCCAAGGTGTTCGAGGCCCTGCGCCAGGCTCGCCAGGAAATCCTCCTGGAGACCTTTATTCTGTTCGAGGACAAGGTCGGTCATGAACTGCACGGGATTCTGATCGAGGCCGCACAGCGTGGGGTGAAGGTGGTGGTCAGCCTTGATGGCTTTGGCTGTGGCGAACTGAGCCCGGGGTTTCTCGGCGAGCTGGCACAGGCCGGGGTCACGGTGCAGATGTTTGACCCGGCGCCCAAGACCCTGGGGTTTCGCACCAACTGGTTTCGCCGCTTGCATCGCAAGATCGTGGTGGTAGATGCCACGGTGGGGTTTATCGGCGGGATCAATTTTTCCGCCGACCACCTGGCGGACTTCGGGCCCGAGGCCAAGCAGGATTATGCGGTGCAGGTGATCGGGCCGGCTGTGGCCGACTTGCATCACTTTGCCCTGGCACAAAGCGGGCGCCCGGTGCGTACGCGGCGTGGCTGGCGACGTCAGCAACGGCCTGCCTGGGCTACAGAGGAAGGTGATGGCCTGGTACGCCTGATCTACCGCGACAACCTGCAACACCGCTCCGATATCGAAGAAGCCTACCTGCACGCCCTGCGCCACGCCCGCCAGCGCGTGGTGATCGCCAATGCCTATTTCTTTCCCGGCTATCGTCTGCTGCGCGAACTGCGCAATGCCGCGCGGCGTGGGGTGCGGGTGCAACTGATCATGCAGGGCCAGCCCGATGTGCTGCTGGCCAAGCTGGCGGCTCGCATGCTCTACGACTACCTGCTCAAGGAAGGCGTGGTGATCCACGAATATTGCCAGCGCCCGTTGCACGGCAAGGTAGCCCTGGTGGACGAAGCCTGGAGCACCGTGGGCTCGAGCAACCTCGACCCGTTGAGCCTGTCGTTGAACCTGGAAGCCAACGTGCTGATTCATGACCGGGGGTTCAATCAACAGTTGTTCGAGCGCCTGGAAGACTTGAGCCGCAACCACTGCAAGACCATGCCGGAAAACCGTACCCCACGCGGCTGGTTATGGCGGGTGACCGTGGGGTTTGTGGTGTTCCATGTGCTGCGGCATTTCCCGGCCTGGACCGGCTGGTTGCCTGCCCATAAACCGCGCTTGAAACCCTTTGTCCATGACCGGAGCCAGGACCATGAGCCAAGCCCACACGGCTGATGCCAGCCCCCGCGGTTTCAAGCGCTGGAAGAAACCGCTGACCATCGCGTTCTTTCTGCTGCTGATCGTGCTCTTCACCCTGCTCGCCCGGCGTATCGACTGGAGCGAGGTGTTCGACACCCTCGGCGACTTCAAGCTGCGCACCTTGTGGATCGCCGCCGGGCTGACCTTGTGCAGTTTCCTGGTGTATGCGTGCTTTGACCTGATCGGCCGCACCTACATCCGCCAACCCTTGCGCTGGAAGCAGATCCTGCCGGTGGGCATCATCAGCTATGCGTTCAACCTCAACCTCAGCGCCTGGGTCGGCGGGATTGCCATGCGCTATCGGCTGTATTCGCGGCTGGGGGTGAGCAACGGCAATATCGCAAAAATCCTCGGCTTGAGCCTGGCCACCAATTGGTTTGGCTATATGGCCCTGGCCGGCGTGGTGTTCAGCAGCGGCCTGGTGACGATGCCGCCGGGCTGGAAGCTCAGTAGTGGCGCGCTGCAAGGAGTTGGCGTGTTGCTGATCGTTGCGAGCCTCGGCTATCTGGCTGCGTGTCAGTTCTCGAAGAAGCGCGCCTGGTCGATTCGCGGGATCGAGATCAACCTGCCGTCGCTGCGCATGGCGTGCCTGCAACTGGCGCTCGGCGCGTTGAACTGGTCGCTGATGGCGGCCGTGATTTTCACCTTGCTGCCGGCGAAGCTGGACTACCCGCTGGTGCTGGGGGTGTTGCTGATCAGCGCGATCGCCGGGGTGCTGACGCATATTCCGGCCGGCCTTGGCGTGCTGGAAGCGGTGTTTATCGCGCTGCTGCAACATGAAGCGTCACGGGGCAGCCTGCTCGCCGGATTGATTGCTTACCGGGCGATCTATTTTATTTTGCCACTGCTGGTAGCGCTGCTGATGTACCTCACGGTGGAGGCGAAGGCCAAGGCCTTACGGGTGAAGAAAACACCCGCGTGAAACCCGTCATCAGGATTGGATGATGCTCAAGCGCTCGCCCACCACCATCTCGGTGATCCAGTCCACCAGGATCGAGGTGTAGGCCTGCTGGGACACCGGGTCGCTCAAGGAGTGATCGCCACCGTCGATGATCCGGTGGGTCAGCGAATGGGTCTGCTGGCATGCAGCCCGGTAGCTCATGATGGTGGCGTGGGGCACGTGGTCATCGGTTTCCGATTCGACAATCAACACATCACCGGTAAACGCCGCACAGGCGTGCAATGCGCGATTGCTCTGGGCGTGTACCAGGGTGCTGCGGTAATCCATCAAGTCGACTTTATCCAGGTCGCGCTTGGGCGTGTGCCATTCCTGGTCGCGGTACAGCGCCGGTACCCGCAGCGCCAGCCAGCGCACCGGGCGCAATGACGTGAGGATCGCCGCCAGGTAGCCGCCATAACTGGTGCCCACCACCGCTACCGCCGAGGTGTCGATGGCCGGGTGCGCCAGCAATCGATCATAGGCCGCCAGCAAGTCCCGCAGGTTGTCTTCGCGGGTGACCCGCGACAAGGGGATGCCGTTGCCCGCGTGCCCGCGCAGATCAAAGGTCAGGCACACGCAGCCCAGGCCGGCGATACCTTTGGCCCGTTCCAGGTCCCGTTCCTGGCTACCGCCCCAGCCATGCACAAACAACACACCCGGCACTTTTGATTTGGGGCTGAGGAAGGTCCCGCTCATCTGTTCGTCGTCGATATCAATGGTGATGGTTTCGCTTCTAGCCGTCATAAGGTTGGACCGTTACGTACTTGAGAAGAAAGTCGCCGTGCTCTGCCGGGCCGCGATAGATCTCGATCGCATGGGCGGGCAGTGGCTGGTCGATATAGGTTTCGACGGACGACACACGAATCGCGCGCAGGCCGGGATCATTGATAAAACTCTGCAGCGCCGCGACCTCGGCGCTACTGGCACCGCCCATGCGCCAGGACTGCTCCAGCACCCCGCTGCGGCGCGTGCCTTGGCTGTCCAGGCCCTGGGCGATATCGTAATTGCGCCGCGAGGCATAAAACCCAGGATAGGCTTCATCGGCGGCGTTATCGAACACTTGTGCCTGCTCGATGGCCAGGCGCACGTCATCCTCCAGCGCCAGGGCCAGCAACGCGTCGTAATACCCCGGTACCACCAGCAGGTTGGAGCCGCCATAGACCGCTTCGCCCTGCCCGTCTTGGGTCAGGTATTGCTCGCCGCAGTAACTGAATACACGACCGCCAATAAAGCTCTGGCCGACACTGTGGGTGACGACCTCCTGTAAATCCTGCTCCAGTACTACGCCTTGAGTGAACAGCTCTGGCATGTCCGGGCGGGCGAGGATCAGCTCCAATTGCTTGAGGCTTTCGATCACCTCCTGACCACGACCGGCACAGGCATGCACCGGCTTCAGGCGAATCGGCCCACTGTCCAGCAACTGTGTGGCGGCGATGCGGGCATCCTCCATGGCAAACACGCTCAAGCCATCGAGGACCACCCCGCGTACCCGCTCGGCAAACAGCGGCGACCAACCCTCGGGGGCCACTGCATCAGGGGCGTGCAGGCCATGGGTGATGGCTTTGGTGCAGATAAAATCGTGGTCCACATAACCGCCCCACAAGTCCTCCGGCCCCTTCACGCCCAGGCTCAGTGCCTGGGCCGCGCCTATCAGGGTCTGGGTTGGCAGCAGGTAAAGATCGGCGGGGGCATGCAGGTCGGCGCTGTAACTGGCGCCGTAGTCGAGCCCGAGGATCTGCGCCAGCCAACGGGCCAGGGCGCGGTTGGTTTCCACTTCGTGCAACGGTGCATCGGGCCGGACCGAGTGCGCCACTACGGCTTTTTTGCGGTTGGTCGGGGTCATGCGTCCCCCTTGGGCAAGGCTTGCAGGTGTGTAGTGCAAGGGTTGCAGGGATCAGGCCAAGGCGCAGTCGGGGCAAAGGGTTGGCGGATCAAGTGGTTAGGGGGCAAGCAGTAGCATTTGGCCTGCATCATTCTGCACGACGGGCCGAGCAAGGTCCGGCGTTCTGCACGATCCAGGGCGCTGGGGCGATTAAAAATATGGGCTTGTCCGCGATAGCGGTCTATCAGTGAGTACCGCTCTGACTGGTCCACCGCTATCGCGGGCTAGCCCTAATGCCAGTCAGTTAAACGCAGATCCCCTGTGGGAGCGGGCTTGCTCGCGAAAGCGGTGGGTCAGTCAACATCAATGTTGGCTGGGCCGACGTCTTCGCGGCGATGCGGCGATCCGACAAGCCCGCTCTCACATTTGATCCTCACTGCTTTGAGCATTGCGTTCGCTTAACTGATCGGCATTAGGGCAAGCCCGCTCGCACATAGGGGGTTGGCGTGTTCGGGATTCAGGTCGGGGCCCTGACGCCGAATCGGTTGCGGTAATCACTGGGCGCAAGGCCGGTGATTTTTTTGAAGATCCCGCGAAAGGCGCTGGGGTCCTGATAGCCCACGGTCCAGGCAATCTGATCAATGGTGGTAGTGGTGAACTCCAGCATCTGTCGCGCCTTGCCCACCCGCAGGTGCTGACAGTACTCGGTGGGTTTCAGGCCGGTGGCAGTGCGAAACCGGCGCAGGAAGGTGCGCTCTTCCAGGCCCGCGGCCTGGGCCATCGCCGCGAGGGAGACATCCACCGCGCCACTGGCCTGTAACGCGTGCTGGACCTTGAGAATGGCTGCGTCGCCATGGCCGAGGATCGGCGCAAAATTGCTGCCGCACTGGCTGGCGCTGTCACTGTGCTCAATCACCAGAAAGCGCGCGGTGTCGGCGGCGATGCTCGGGCCCATGAGGCGGTCGACCAGGCGCAGGCCCAGTTCGGACCAGGCCATCAGCCCGGCAGTGGTAATCAGGTCGCCATCATCGACGATAGGCTTGTCGGCCTCCAGGCGCACCGCAGGAAAACGACTGGCGAAGGCGCTGGCCGAAGACCAGTGGGCAGTGGCGCTACGCCCATCGAGCAAGCCGCTGCGCGCCAGCATGATCGAACCGATGCACACACCTCCCAGCACGGTGCCGGCCGCATGTTGCTGACGCAGCCAGTGCAACAGCGCGGGCGGCGCCTGTTCTTCGCAAAATTCGCCAATCGACGGCGGCACCAGCACGGCCATCAACGGTTGATCGGGGCCCGGCTGGCTGTCAAATGCCCGAACCGGCGTACCCTCTGCATTAACCTGCCAGTGGCTGACACGCAGCAAGGGTAGCTGCTGGCTCTGATGCTCGGCGGCGATACGATTGGCGACGCCGAACAGGTCGGTCAAACCGTGTACTGCCGCCATCTGCGCGCCACGGTAGATCAGCACGCCGAGCTCGACGATCGCGCGTTCCACAGCCATTGTCAGTTTTCCCCCTGTTATTGTCGGTAGAGCCAATCCCCGCGCCATGCGCCAGCTACGATACTGGGCGCATCAACCCCTCACGAGAAAACACACATGGCCAAGCAAGCACTTATCCTAATTGATATCCAGAACGACTACTTCCCCCAAGGCAAGTGGCCATTAGCCGGTGTGGAAGCGGCGGCCGACAAGGCGCAACAGGTGCTCCACGCATTTCGTCAGGCCGGCGATGCAGTGATCCACGTGCGCCATGAGTTCACCTCGGCAGATGCGCCCTTCTTCACCCCGGGCTCTGAAGGCGCCCATATACATGCCAAGGTGCAGAACGAAAACGACGAGCCGGTGGTGCTCAAGCACTTTGTAAATGCTTTTCGCCAAACCAATCTGCGCGAATTACTCGAACGACACAGCATCACCGACCTGGTGGTCGTCGGCAGCATGAGCCACATGTGCATCGACGCCGTGGTTCGCGCAGCGGCGGACTATGGCTACAACGTGACGGTGATCCACGACGCCTGTGCTACCCGCGATCAGGAATTCAATGGCAAGACCGTTCCGGCGGCACAGGTGCATGATGCCTACATGGCGTCACTGGCCTTTGCCTACGCCAGCGTGGTGTCGGCAGACGAGTTCCTGAAGGCCTGAAGGCTGACTGTCAGCGTGTCGCGAGGACGAACAGCCGTGGAAATGGCAGCAACACCGTGCCATCGGCCAGGGCCGGGTAAGCCTCGCGGATACGCGCCAGGTAGACGTCGAGAAAAGCACCTTGCTCGGCCTCATCCAGCGGCGCCAGAAATGGCCGCAGGCCCGTGCCCTTGAACCATTCCACCACCGCCTCATGGCCGCTGAGCGGATGGTAATAGGTGGTGTGCCATACATCGACGGTGCTGCAATGCTTGTTCAGCATCTCGTAGTAATCACGTGCCCCGTGGCGCTCGTTGTGCTTGACCGCACCGATCTTGTCCGCCCACGGCCCTTGCGCTGCCACTTCACGGGCCAGGCGGTGGGCGGGCTCGTTGAGGTTGTCCGGGGTTTGCACCGCCAGCGTCCCGCCCGGCGTCAATTGCGCCACCAGGTGCGGATAGAGGGTGGCGTGGTCCGGTACCCACTGCAGCGAGGCGTTGGCGAGGATCACATCAAACTGTCGCGCAGGCTTCCAGGCGCCGATATCGGCCAATTCAAAGTTGAGTGCCGGCAGCCGCTCACGGGCGCTGACCAGCATGTCCTGCGAGCTGTCCAAGCCAGTAATCGTCGCCTGGGGGAAACGCTCGGCCAACACCTCGGTGGAGTTGCCGGGGCCACACCCCAGGTCGACTGCAGTTCGTACGTCGCCTGCGGGAATGGCGGCGACCAGATCCCGGACGGGACGGGTGCGCTGTTGTTCAAACATCGAATACTGCCGGGCAGACCAGGTCATCGGGGCTTCCTTCTTGGTTAAGGGAGTGCGCTACAGCCTAAATCTTGTGACGCCTAGGGACAAATGCCAGAGCCGGGGAGTTTCCCTACCTAAAAACAAGAAACCCCCGAGGCAAATGCCAGCGGGGGTTCCTGGTGTTACGGGATAGTCCGGGCCAAGGTGGCCTTAGAACGGAATATCATCATCAAAACTGTCGAAGTCAGCGGCTGGCTGTGGTGCCGCCTGCTGTGGCGCTGGACGCGACTCACGCTGTGGCTGCTGGCTTGGCTGCGGACGGGACTGCTGTGGACGCGGTGCCGAGTTGGACATGCCGCCCTGGCCCTGTTGGTCGCCCTGTGGACGGCCGCCCAGCAGTTGCATGGTGCCTTGCATGTCGACCACGATTTCTGTGGTGTAACGCTTGATGCCGTCTTTTTCCCACTCGCGGGTCTGCAGTTTGCCTTCGATGTAGACCTGCGAACCCTTGCGCAGGTATTCACCGGCGATCTCTGCAACCTTGCCGAACATCGACACACGGTGCCATTCGGTTTTCTCGACCTTCTGGCCGGTCTGCTTGTCGGTCCACTGTTCGCTGGTCGCCAGACTCAGGTTGGTCACGGCGTTACCGTTAGGCAAGTAGCGAACTTCGGGATCCTGGCCGCATGTACCGACCAATATGACTTTGTTAACCCCACGGGCCATAACGTTCTCCTAGGCTGGGCGCGCTGTCGGCACTGGGTTGACCAGTTGCTCGAGCGTCGCGCGATCCAATAGTTCGGTGTCCAATTTGATGTAAATGGCCGCTTCTTCCGCGACCACGACTGCATCTGTTACCCCTACGACGGCCTTCAGGCGTTCTACCAGACCGCTTTCACGGATCGCCTCGGGCGATAGCGGCAAACGCAGACTTGTGACGTAGGGAGGTTCGCGCATGGTAACAGCAAAGACCAGCCAAAGTGCAGCCAGCCCGGCGCATCCGAGGAACACAACCGACAAACCGCCATGCTGGAACATCCAGCCGCCCATGATGCCGCCCAGCGCCGAACCGAGGAACTGGCTGGTGGAATACACCCCCATTGCCGTGCCTTTGCCGCCTGCCGG
The DNA here is from genome assembly GCF_030687335.1 of Pseudomonas sp. FP818. Lineage (NCBI taxonomy): Bacteria > Pseudomonadati > Pseudomonadota > Gammaproteobacteria > Pseudomonadales > Pseudomonadaceae > Pseudomonas > Pseudomonas sp. FP818. The sequence goes on from NZ_CP117427.1 coordinate 5,231,604, forward strand.
TGACACTTTACTGATCAGCGAAGGCAGTGACGCCTCCAGCAGGTTGAACGCGGTGAAAAACACCACCGTGCCGATTACCAGTGCCCGTAGGCTGTCGCCGAACTGCCAGAAGAATAGTTCAGTGAGCATCAATGTCGCGACGGCGCCGAGCAAAACTCGTTTCATTTTGCGTTTCTTCTCGCCATAGATGATGAACGGGATCATGGCGAAGAACGAAATCAGCAATGCGGTCAGGTACACCCACCAGTGCTCCTCCTTGGGCAACCCGGCCTTTTCCACCAGCGCCAGGGGCAAGGCGACGAAGCTGCACATCAACATCGCGTGCAATACGAAGATACCTAAATCCAGGCGCAGCAGATCCGGGTGCTTGAGGGTCGGTAGCAGCGCCTGCTTCGCCACGCCCGATTCACGGTGCTGCAGCGGCCCGGTGGAGCGCGGCACCATAAAGGCCACGATCACGATACCCAACAGGGCCATGCCGCCAGTGGCCAGGAACAGGCCGTGCAAGCCAAAGGCGCGGGTCAGCAAGGGACCGACCACCATGGCCACGGCAAACGAAAGGCCGATGGTCATGCCGATCATGGCCATGGCCTTGGTGCGATGTTGTTCGCGGGTCAGGTCCGACAACAGCGCCATCACCGCCGCAGAAATCGCCCCGGCGCCCTGCAGGATACGTCCGGCGATCACGCCCCAGATCGAATCGGCATTGGCCGCCAGCACACTGCCCAGGGCAAAGATGATCAGCCCCAGGTAGATCACCGGTCGGCGGCCAATGCGGTCGGAAATGATCCCGAACGGAATCTGGAAAATCGCCTGGGTCAGGCCATAGGCGCCAATCGCCAGGCCGATCAGGGCCGGGGTCGCGCCTGCGAGGTCCATGCCATAGGTCGCCAGTACCGGCAACACCATAAACATGCCCAGCATACGGAAGGCGAACACCAGGGCCAGACCGCTTGCTGCTCGGGTCTCGCCGCTACTCATGCGTTCGCTGTGGGGATCGTGCATGGAAAAACCTCGTGTGAACCGGCGGCGATTCTACCAGTCCCATCGTTTGAGAGGGTATATGCGGCGCTTTGCCGCGCAGCTTTCATGTAAGGCTGAAATGGGCAAACTGACAGTGTATATTCATCCAGTCTTTAACCGTATACTCCTGCATTATTTATACGCCCGCCGTGCGAGGCCATCTTGGACAAGATCCTGATTCGTGGGGCTAGAACCCACAACCTGAAGAACATCGACCTGACCCTGCCCCGGGACAAACTGATTGTCATCACCGGCTTGTCCGGGTCCGGCAAATCATCGCTGGCGTTCGACACGCTGTATGCCGAAGGCCAGCGTCGTTATGTGGAGTCGCTGTCGGCCTATGCCCGGCAGTTCCTGTCGATGATGGAAAAGCCTGATGTCGACACCATCGAAGGCCTGTCGCCAGCCATTTCCATCGAACAGAAGTCGACCTCCCACAACCCGCGCTCCACCGTGGGCACCATTACCGAAATCTACGATTACCTGCGCTTGCTGTATGCACGCGTCGGTATTCCGCGCTGCCCGGATCACGATATCCCGCTGGAAGCCCAGACCGTCAGCCAGATGGTCGACCTGGTGCTGGCCCAGCCGGAAGGCGCCAAGCTGATGCTGCTGGCGCCGGTGATTCGTGAGCGCAAGGGCGAGCACCTGTCGGTCTTCGAAGAGTTGCGCGCCCAGGGCTTTGTCCGCGCCCGGATCAACGGCAAGCTGTATGAGCTGGATGAAGCGCCGAAGCTGGATAAACAGAAGAAGCACACCATTGATGTGGTGGTCGACCGTTTCAAGGTGCGTGCCGATCTGCAGCAACGCCTGGCGGAGTCGTTCGAGACCGCGCTGAAGCTGGCAGACGGTATTGCCCTGGTGGCGCCGATGGACGACGAGCCGGGCGAAGAAATCATCTTCTCCGCGCGCTTCGCCTGCCCGATCTGCGGCCACGCCATCAGTGAGCTGGAACCCAAGCTGTTCTCCTTCAACAACCCGGCTGGCGCCTGTCCGACCTGTGATGGGCTGGGGGTCAAGCAGTTCTTCGATATCAAGCGTCTGGTCAATGGCGACCTGACGCTGGCGGAGGGCGCGATACGTGGTTGGGACCGGCGCAATGTGTACTACTTCCAGATGCTCGGGTCGTTGGCTGCCCACTATAAATTCAGTCTGGAAGTGCCTTTCAACGAGCTGCCGGCCGAGCAGCAAAAAGTCATCCTGCACGGCAGCGGCTCGCAGAACGTCGACTTCAAGTACCTGAATGATCGTGGCGACATCGTCAAGCGCTCCCACCCGTTCGAAGGCATCGTGCCTAACCTGGAACGGCGCTACCGGGAAACCGAGTCGGCCAGTGTGCGCGAGGAGCTGGCCAAGTTCCTCAGCACCCAGCCCTGCCCGGATTGCCGCGGCACCCGTTTGCGTCGCGAGGCCCGCCACGTCTGGGTCGGCGAGAAAACCCTGCCGGCCGTGACCAACCTGCCCATCGGCGATGCCTGCGAATACTTCGGCGTATTGAAGCTGACCGGGCGACGCGGCGAAATTGCCGACAAGATCCTCAAGGAAATTCGCGAGCGTCTGCAGTTCCTGGTCAATGTGGGGTTGGATTACCTGTCCCTGGATCGCAGTGCCGACACCCTGTCTGGCGGCGAGGCACAGCGTATACGCCTGGCCAGCCAGATCGGCGCCGGCCTGGTGGGCGTGCTGTATATTCTCGACGAGCCGTCCATCGGCCTGCACCAGCGTGACAACGATCGTCTGCTGGGCACGCTCAAGCACCTGCGGGACATCGGCAACACGGTGATCGTGGTCGAACACGATGAGGATGCCATTCGCCTGGCGGACTATGTGGTCGATATCGGCCCTGGTGCCGGCGTGCATGGCGGCCATATTGTGGCCCAGGGCACTCCAGCCGAAGTCATGGCCCATCCGGACTCATTGACAGGGAAATACCTGTCTGGCCGGGTAAAAATCGAAGTGCCGGCCAAACGTACGCCACGCAACAAAAAACAGGCGCTGCACCTCAAGGGCGCGCGCGGCAACAACCTGCGCAATGTCGACCTGGAAATCCCCCTGGGCCTGCTGACCTGCGTGACCGGTGTATCCGGCTCTGGCAAGTCGACGCTGATCAACAACACGCTGTTCCCCCTCAGTGCCACGGCACTGAACGGTGCCACCACCCTGGAAGCTGCCGCCCATGACAGCATCAAGGGCCTGGAGCTGCTGGATAAAGTGGTGGATATCGACCAGAGCCCGATCGGTCGCACGCCCCGCTCCAACCCTGCAACCTATACCGGGCTGTTCACGCCGATTCGCGAACTGTTCGCCGGTGTGCCGGAGTCCCGCTCGCGGGGTTATGGGCCAGGGCGCTTCTCCTTCAACGTCAAGGGCGGGCGCTGCGAGGCGTGCCAGGGCGATGGCCTGATCAAGGTCGAGATGCACTTCCTCCCGGACATCTACGTGCCGTGCGATGTGTGCAAGAGCAAGCGTTACAACCGCGAAACCCTGGAGATCAAGTACAAGGGCAAGAACATCCATGAAACCCTCGAGATGACCATCGAGGAGGCGCGGGTGTTCTTTGACGCAGTGCCGGCCCTGGCACGCAAACTCCAGACCCTGATGGACGTGGGCTTGTCGTATATCAAACTAGGGCAGTCGGCGACTACGCTGTCCGGTGGTGAGGCGCAGCGGGTGAAGCTGTCTCGCGAGCTGTCCAAGCGCGATACCGGCAAGACCTTGTATATCCTCGATGAGCCGACCACCGGCTTGCACTTTGCGGATATTCAGCAGTTGCTCGACGTACTGCACCGCCTGCGCGACCACGGCAACACGGTAGTCGTGATCGAGCACAACCTGGATGTAATCAAGACGGCCGACTGGCTCGTGGACCTTGGGCCGGAAGGCGGCTCCAAGGGTGGGCAGATTATTGCGGTGGGTACGCCGGAGCAGGTTTCCGAGATGCCGCAGTCCCACACTGGCTACTATCTGAAGCCGTTGCTGGCGCGCGACCGGGCCTGAGTTTTCGGGCCCAACAAAAAGCCCCTGTCACCGCTATGGTGACAGGGGCTTTTTTATGCCGGCGAAATCAGAACTGCGATTGCAGGTAGTTTTCCAGACCGATCAACTTGATCAGACCCAGCTGCTTTTCCAGCCAGTAGGTGTGATCTTCTTCAGTGTCGTTCAACTGTACGCGCAGGATTTCCCGGGTCACGTAGTCGTTGTGCTTCTCGCAAAGCTCAATGCCTTTGCACAGCGCAGCGCGGACTTTGTATTCCAGGCGCAAGTCGCTGGCGAGCATCTCAGGCACGGTGGTACCGGTATCCAGGTCATCAGGACGCATACGCGGCGTGCCTTCGAGCATCAGGATACGGCGCATCAGCGCGTCGGCGTGCTGTGCCTCTTCTTCCATTTCGTGATTGATACGCTCGTAGAGCTCGGTAAAGCCCCAGTCTTCGTACATCCGCGAGTGAATGAAATATTGGTCACGAGCTGCCAGTTCGCCCGTCAGCAACGTGTTGAGGTAATCGATTACGTCGGGGTGACCTTGCATCGCCCTACATCTCCCTGCTTGAAAGGCCCTAGTTTGAACCATGCTGACCTGCAGGTCACGAGACGAACGGCAGAAAAGTGAAGATTTTCAGAGAAAAGTAGCTGAAATAACGCAAAAACCGCCCAAATGAGGGCGGTTCTGCTTATCACTTAGAGTCAGTTAAGCGATACACCCAGCGCTGTTGCGATTCCTTCTCCATAAGCTGGATCAGCTTTGAAGAAGTGCTGCAGTTGACGCTGAACCACATCACTGGAAACCCCGGCCATCGCGCCGGCGATGTTGTTAATCAACAGCGCTTTTTGCTCAGCGTTCATCAGGCGGAACAGCGCACCGGCATGGCTGTAGTAATCAGTGTCTTCGCGGTGGTCGTAACGATCGGCCGCACCACTGAGCGCCAAGGCTGGTTCTGCGTACTGCGGTGCCTGTTTTGGCGCATCGGCGTAACTGTTTGGCTCGTAGTTGGGAGCCGCACCTCCGTTGGTGCCGAACGCCATGGACCCGTCACGCTGATAGGTGTTGACCGGACTGCGTGGAGCATTCACTGGCAGGTGCTGATGGTTAGTGCCGATACGGTAGCGGTGCGCATCGGCGTAAGCGAATACACGGCCCTGCAGCATGCGATCCGGCGACAAACCGACGCCTGGCACCATGTTGCTTGGGCCGAACGCGGCCTGCTCCACTTCGGCGAAGTAGTTCTGCGGGTTGCGGTTCAACTCCAGCTCACCCACTTCAATCAACGGGAACTCTTTCTGCGACCAGGTTTTGGTTACGTCGAAGGGGTTCTCGTAGTGAGCGTTGGCCTGGGCCTCAGTCATGATCTGGATGCACACACGCCATTTAGGGAAGTCACCACGCTCAATGGCCCCAAACAGATCGCGCTGGGCGTAATCCGGATCGGTACCAGCCAGACGCGCTGCATCGGCAGGCGCCAGGTTCTTGATGCCTTGCTTGGTCTTGTAGTGCCACTTCACCCAATGACGCTCGCCATTGGCGTTGATCAAGCTGTAGGTGTGGCTACCAAAGCCATGCATATGACGGTAGCCGTCAGGGATGCCACGGTCCGAAAACAGGATGGTGACCTGGTGCAGCGCCTCAGGCGAGTGCGACCAGAAGTCCCACATCATCTGTGCACTTTTCAGGTTGCTTTGCGGCAGGCGCTTTTGAGTGTGGATAAAGTCGGGGAACTTCAGCGGGTCACGGATAAAGAACACCGGGGTGTTGTTACCAACGATGTCCCAGTTGCCTTCTTCGGTGTAGAACTTCAGCGCGAAGCCACGTGGGTCGCGCTCGGTGTCTGCCGAGCCGCGTTCACCACCTACGGTAGAGAAGCGCAGAAAGGTCGGAGTCTGCTTACCGACAGCTTCAAACAGTTTGGCACTGGTGTATTGGGTGATGTCCTTGGTAACCGTGAAGGTCCCATACGCTCCCGAGCCTTTGGCGTGTACGCGGCGCTCTGGGATGTTTTCACGGTTGAAGTGGGCAAGCTTCTCGATCAGGTGAAAGTCGTCGAGCAGCAGCGGGCCACGCGGGCCGGCGGAACGGGAATTCTGGTTATCCGCAACGGGAGCACCGCTGGCGGTTGTAAGGGTTTTATTCTGGCTCATGCTCAATCTCCTCAGGTCAGTCTTGGAACTGCCGGCTAATCGGCTTGGAGGCAGTATTGACCAGGAAGATGACACCTTCAAATGTATTAAATCATGCCACTCAATAGATTTTTACTAACACCCAATCGACTCGCATAGCCAAAGGGCAATGAGTGAACATCACGTTGCTTTTCAATCGCCCACAAAAAACCGGGCACTAGGCCCGGTTTTTCGTAGCAGACTGTCGTCTTACTCGGCGGATACAGCTTCGCCAGCAGTAGCACGATCAACCAACTCGACGTACGCCATAGGCGCGTTGTCGCCAGTGCGGAAACCGCACTTGAGGATGCGCAGGTAGCCACCCTCACGGGTAGCATAACGCTTGCCCAGGTCGTTGAAGAGCTTACCAACGATAGCTTTCGAACGAGTACGGTCGAAAGCCAGACGGCGGTTAGCCAGGCTGTCTGTCTTGGCCAAAGTGATCAGCGGCTCAGCAACGCGACGCAGTTCTTTGGCTTTCGGCAGTGTAGTTTTAATCAGCTCGTGCTCGAACAGCGACACCGCCATGTTTTGAAACATGGCCTTGCGGTGCGAGCTGGTACGGCTCAGGTGACGACCACTTTTACGATGACGCATGGTTCATTCCTTACCAAACTCACGTTCGGTGATTACGACGATCAGGCAGTCGCCTTGTCGTCCTTCTTAAGACTTGCAGGCGGCCAGTTGTCGAGGCGCATGCCGAGGGACAGACCGCGGGAGGCCAGAACGTCCTTGATTTCAGTCAAGGATTTCTTGCCCAGGTTCGGAGTCTTCAACAGTTCTACTTCGGTACGCTGAATCAGGTCACCGATGTAGTAAATGTTTTCCGCCTTAAGGCAGTTAGCCGAACGTACAGTCAGTTCCAGATCGTCAACCGGGCGAAGCAGGATCGGATCGATCTCGTCTTCCTGCTCGATTACCACTGGTTCGCTGTCACCTTTGAGGTCGACGAACGCAGCCAACTGCTGTTGCAGAATGGTTGCAGCGCGGCGAATAGCCTCTTCAGGATCCAGAGTACCGTTGGTTTCCAGATCAATAACCAGCTTGTCCAGGTTAGTACGCTGCTCGACACGGGCGTTTTCCACCACGTATGCGATACGGCGAACCGGGCTGAACGAAGAGTCAAGCTGCAAGCGACCAATGCTGCGGCTTTCGTCTTCATCGCTCTGACGCGAGTCGGCCGGTTCATAACCACGACCACGAGCTACGGTGAGCTTCATGTTCAAAGCGCCGTTAGACGCCAGGTTAGCGATTACGTGATCGGGGTTAACGATCTCGACATCATGATCCAGCTGAATATCGGCAGCGGTAACCACCCCCGAACCCTTCTTCGACAAGGTCAGCGTAACTTCGTCACGGCCGTGCAGCTTGATAGCCAGACCTTTAAGGTTCAACAGGATTTCAATTACGTCTTCCTGTACACCTTCGATGGCGCTGTACTCGTGGAGCACACCGTCAATCTCGGCCTCGACTACTGCACAGCCGGGCATTGAGGACAACAGGATGCGGCGCAGCGCGTTGCCCAGGGTGTGGCCAAAACCACGCTCGAGAGGCTCGAGAGTGATCTTGGCGCGGGTTGGACTGACAACCTGCACATCAATGTGGCGGGGTGTCAGGAACTCATTTACCGAAATCTGCATGGATGCACCTATTTTCTAGCCCTTACTTGGAGTAGAGCTCGACAATCAGGCTTTCGTTGATGTCGGCGGACAGATCACTGCGAGCAGGAACGTTCTTGAAAACGCCCGACTTCTTCTCAGTGTCTACTTCTACCCATTCTACGCGGCCACGTTGGGCACACAGATCGAGAGCTTGGACAATGCGAAGTTGGTTTTTTGCTTTCTCGCGAATCGCGACCACGTCACCAGCACGAACCTGGTAGGACGGAACGTTAACGGTTTGGCCGTTTACGCTGACGGATTTGTGCGATACCAGCTGACGGGATTCGGCACGAGTCGAACCAAAGCCCATACGGTATACAACGTTGTCCAGACGGCATTCGAGCAGTTGCAGCAGGTTTTCACCGGTTGCACCTTTCTTGCCAGCAGCTTCTTTGTAGTAGCCGCTGAACTGACGCTCGAGAACGCCGTAGATACGACGGACCTTCTGCTTTTCACGCAGTTGGGTGCCGTAATCGGACTGGCGACCGCGGCGTTGGCCGTGGATACCAGGTGCTGCTTCAATGTTGCACTTCGATTCGATCGCGCGCACGCCGCTCTTCAGGAAGAGATCGGTGCCTTCGCGACGAGCGAGTTTGCATTTTGGACCAATGTAACGAGCCATTCTTTACAATCTCCTGGATTACACGCGGCGCTTCTTCGGCGGACGGCACCCGTTGTGCGGGATTGGCGTCACGTCGGTGATGCTGGCGATCTTATAGCCACAGCCGTTCAAAGCACGGACAGCAGACTCACGACCTGGACCTGGACCCTTGACGTTAACGTCGAGGTTTTTCAGGCCATATTCCAGCGCAGCTTGACCAGCACGTTCAGCAGCTACTTGAGCAGCAAACGGGGTGGACTTGCGGGAACCGCGGAAACCCGAACCACCGGAGGTAGCCCAAGAAAGCGCGTTACCTTGACGGTCGGTGATGGTCACGATGGTGTTGTTAAAAGATGCATGGATGTGGGCGATGCCATCAACCACTGTCTTTTTAACTTTTTTACGAGGACGAGCAGCAGGTTTTGCCATGATAATTTTCCTGTCGATTCGCTGGGGCGATTACTTGCGGATCGGCTTACGCGGACCTTTACGGGTACGCGCGTTAGTCTTGGTACGCTGACCGCGCACTGGAAGACCACGACGATGACGCAGACCGCGATAGCAACCGAGGTCCATCAAACGCTTGATTTTCATGTTGATTTCGCGACGCAGGTCACCTTCAGTGGTGAACTTCGCCACTTCGCCACGCAGCAATTCAATCTGCTCGTCGCTCAGATCCTTGATCTTAGCGGCTGGGTTTACCCCAGCAACTGCGCAAATTTTCTGCGCAGTAGTGCGACCAACACCATAGATGTAGGTCAGCGAGATAACAGTGTGCTTGTTATCTGGAATGTTAACGCCTGCAATACGGGCCATTCAGTGGGACTCCAATTGACAGCTACCTACGCCCCGGAAGCCAAGAAATAGGGCGCGAGATAATATCGCTGTAATAACAAATAATCAACCCGGCAGCGCACTAGCTGCCGGGCTTCAAGCGGATCACACTCAGCCTTGGCGCTGTTTGTGACGCGGTTCCGCGCTGCAAATTACTCGAACAACACCTTCGCGGCGAATAATCTTGCAGTTACGGCACAGCTTTTTCACCGATGCACGAACTTTCATCACCAACTCCTCGAACCTTATGGGGTACTCAGCGCAACATGCCGCTGCCGTAGCCCTTCAGGTTGGCTTTCTTCATCAGGGATTCGTACTGGTGCGAAACGAGGTGCGATTGTACTTGGGACATGAAGTCCATCACAACCACGACCACGATCAGCAACGAGGTCCCGCCAAGGTAGAACGGAACGTTTGCTGCAACCACCAGGAACTGGGGCAACAAGCACACGGCCGTCATATATAGAGCACCGAACAGGGTCAAACGGGTCAGAACGCCATCAATGTAGCGCGCCGACTGCTCGCCTGGACGAATACCCGGAATAAAGGCACCGGACTTCTTCAGGTTTTCCGCTACGTCTTTCGGATTGAACATCAACGCCGTATAGAAGAAGCAGAAGAAAATAATCCCTGCACTAAACAGCAGAATATTCAACGGCTGACCAGGAGCGATCGACTGCGAGATGTCCTGCAACCAGCCCATACCTTCAGACTGACCAAACCAGGCACCCAGCGAAGCCGGGAACAGCAAAATGCTGCTCGCGAAGATAGCAGGAATAACACCGGCCATATTCACTTTCAGCGGCAAGTGGCTGGTCTGCGCAGCGAAGACCTTACGGCCCTGCTGACGCTTGGCGTAGTGAACAGCAATACGACGCTGGCCACGCTCAATGAACACCACAAAACCGATAATCGCTACTGCCAGCAAACCGATGGCAACCAAGGCGAAGATATTGATATCACCCTGACGTGCAGACTCGAAAGACTGCCCGATTGCCCTCGGAAGACCGGCGACGATACCTGCGAAAATCAACATCGAGATACCGTTGCCAACACCACGCTCAGTAATCTGCTCACCCAGCCACATCATGAACATCGCACCAGCCACAAATGTGGTTACCGCGACGAAATGGAAGCCAAAGTCACCAGTGAACGCTACGCCCTGCCCTGCCAGACCAATGGACATGCCAATAGCCTGGACAAGAGCAAGAGCGACAGTGAGGTAGCGGGTGTACTGGCTTATCTTGCGACGACCAGCTTCACCTTCCTTCTTCAACTGCTCCAGCTGCGGGCTGACGGCGCTCATCAACTGCATGATGATCGATGCCGAAATGTACGGCATGATCCCCAGTGCAAAGATGCTCATCCGCTCCAGCGCGCCGCCGGAAAACATGTTGAACAAGCTAAGAATGGTCCCCTCATTCTGTCGAAACAGGTCTGCGAGTCGGTCCGGGTTGATACCTGGAACCGGGATGTGTGCGCCTATTCGGTAGACGATAATCGCCAGGAACAGAAAACGCAGACGAGCCCAAAGTTCAGACATACCGCCTTTGCCGAGCGCTGAGAGAGCACCTTGCTTAGCCATTTATTCCTCGAACTTGCCGCCAGCTGCTTCGATAGCCGAACGCGCACCTTTGGTGGCGCCGATTCCCTTGCCGATAGTGACAGCGCGAGTCACTTCACCGGACAGCATGATTTTCACACGCTGTACGTTGACGTTGATCACGTTGGCATCTTTCAGGGTCTGCACGGTAACGATGTCGCCTTCCACTTTAGCCAGCTCGGACAGACGCACTTCTGCGCGGTCCATGGCCTTCAGGGAAACGAAACCGAACTTCGGCAGGCGACGATGCAGCGGCTGTTGACCGCCTTCAAAGCCTGGAGCGATGGTGCCACCGGAGCGGGAGGTTTGACCTTTGTGGCCACGGCCACCAGTCTTACCCAAACCGCTACCGATACCACGGCCCGGACGATGCTTTTCGCGACGGGAACCCGGCGCTGGACTCAGATCATTGAGTTTCATCGATTAACCCTCGACACGCAGCATGTAGTAAGCCTTGTTGATCATCCCGCGATTCTCGGGAGTATCCTGGACTTCTACAGTGTGACCGATGCGACGCAGACCCAAACCCTTAACGCACAATTTGTGGTTAGGGATGCGGCCGGTCATGCTTTTGATCAGCGTTACTTTAACGGTAGCCATGATCAGAAGATCTCCTTGACGCTTTTGCCACGCTTGGCGGCAATGGATTCAGGAGATTGCATAGCTTTCAAACCTTTGAAAGTGGCGTGAACCACGTTTACCGGGTTAGTCGAGCCGTAGCACTTGGCCAGAACGTTCTGAACACCAGCAACCTCGAGGACAGCACGCATAGCGCCGCCAGCGATGATACCGGTACCTTCAGAAGCAGGCTGCATGTACACCTTCGAAGCGCCGTGAGCGGACTTCATTGCGTACTGCAGAGTGGTGCCGTTCAGGTCAACTTGGATCATGTTGCGACGAGCAGCTTCCATTGCCTTCTGGATCGCAGCAGGCACTTCACGCGACTTGCCACGGCCGAAGCCAACACGGCCCTTACCATCACCAACCACGGTCAACGCGGTGAAGGTGAAGATACGGCCGCCTTTAACGGTTTTGGCTACGCGGTTAACTTGAACCAGCTTCTCAATGTAGCCTTCGTCGCGCTTTTGGTCGTTATTTGACATAACTTAGAACTCCAGCCCAGCTTCACGAGCAGCATCAGCCAGCGCTTTAACGCGGCCGTGGTACTTGAAGCCAGAGCGGTCGAAAGCCACTTGCGAGACGCCAGCGGCCTTAGCACGCGTAGCGACCAGCTGGCCAACCTTAGTGGCCGCGTCGATGTTGCCAGTGGCACCATCACGCAGTTCTTTATCCAAAGTCGAGGCGCTTGCCAGGACTTTGTTGCCGTCGGCCGAGATGACCTGGGCGTAGATGTGCTGCGACGAGCGGAACACGCAGAGACGCACGACTTCGAGTTCGTGCATTTTCAGGCGTGCTTTGCGAGCGCGACGCAGTCGAGTAACTTTTTTGTCGGTCATTTGCTATGCCCTACTTCTTCTTGGCTTCTTTACGACGGACGACTTCGTCCGCGTAGCGCACACCTTTGCCTTTGTACGGCTCTGGTGGACGGAAGTCGCGGATCTCGGCAGCCACTTGACCTACCAGCTGCTTGTCGATGCCCTTGATCAGGATATCGGTCTGGCTAGGAGTTTCAGCGGTGATGCCTTCCGGCAGTTCGTAATCCACTGGGTGCGAGAAGCCAAGGGCCAGGTTCAAAACCGTGCCTTTTGCTTGCGCTTTGTAACCAACACCGACCAGCTGGAGCTTACGCTCGAAGCCTTGGCTTACGCCTTGGACCATGTTGTTTACCAACGCACGCGTGGTACCGGCCATTGCGCGAGTTTGTTGATCGCCATTGCGAGCAGCGAAACGCAGCTCACCAGCTTCTTCAACGATCTCAACGGACGAATGGATGTTCAGTTCAAGAGTACCCTTGGCACCCTTCACCGAAAGCTGTTGGCCTGCGAATTTTACTTCGACACCGGCTGGCAGCTTAACGGGGTTCTTAGCGACGCGAGACATGCTTATCCCCCCTTAGAACACAGTGCAAAGAACTTCGCCGCCGACACCGGCAGCGCGCGCAGCACGATCCGTCATCACACCTTTGTTGGTGGAGACGATAGACACGCCAAGACCGCCACGAACTTTCGGCAGATCTTCAACGGACTTGTACTGACGCAGGCCTGGACGGCTAACGCGCTTCACTTCCTCGATGACCGGACGGCCTTCGAAGTACTTCAGCTCGATGGACAGCAGTGGCTTGATTTCGCTGCTGATCTGATAACCCGCAATGTAGCCTTCGTCTTTCAGGACTTTGGCAACAGCTACCTTCAACGTGGAAGATGGCATGCTTACGACGGACTTTTCAGCCATCTGGGCATTACGGATACGAGTTAGCATGTCCGCTAACGGGTCCTGCATACTCATGGGCTAGACGCTCCTAATACAAAAAAATTAGCCTTGCGGCTACATATGTCACCGAGAATCTCCGGGCATAAAACACACGGGCTCAGGCGAGCCGCGTATTTTAGACACACTCCGGAAATGAAACAAGCCCCAAAAGGGGCTTGTTCCAGATTCTAGGCCACCGGCGGTCAGTATCTTGCGATCCTGGCCACCGAGACTTCGAAAGTACTTACCAGCTGGCTTTAACCAGACCAGGTACGTCACCACGCATTGCCGCTTCACGCAGTTTGTTACGGCCGAGGCCGAACTTGCGGTAAACGCCGTGCGGACGACCGGTCAGGCGGCAGCGGTTACGCATGCGCGAAGCGCTTGCGTCACGTGGCTGCTTCTGCAGAGCTACTGTAGCTTCCCAACGCGCTTCTGGACTTGCGTTCAGATCAACGATGATAGCTTTCAGTGCTGCACGCTTCTTGGCGTACTTGGCAACCGTGAGCTGACGCTTCAGCTCGCGGTTTTTCATGCTCATCTTGGCCATGGTCCTACTCCAATCAGTTGCGGAACGGGAATTTGAACGCACGCAGCAGAGCGCGGCCTTCATCATCGTTCTTGGCAGTGGTGGTCAGGGTGATGTCCAGACCGCGGAGAGCATCGATCTTGTCGTAGTCGATTTCCGGGAAGATGATCTGCTCTTTCACGCCCATGCTGTAGTTACCACGACCATCGAAGGACTTGGCATTCAGGCCGCGGAAGTCGCGAACCCGAGGCAGGGAGATCGACAGCAGACGATCCAGGAACTCGTACATACGCTCACGGCGCAGAGTCACTTTGACACCGATCGGCCAACCTTCACGGACTTTAAAGCCAGCGATGGATTTCCGAGCGTAAGTCACAACGACTTTTTGACCGGTGATCTTTTCCAGGTCAGCAACAGCGTGCTCGATGACTTTTTTGTCACCGATCGCTTCGCCCAGACCCATGTTCAGGGTGATTTTGGTAACGCGCGGAACTTCCATCACGTTCGAAAGCTTAAGTTCTTCCTTAAGCTTCGGAGCGATTTCCTTCCGGTAAATCTCTTTTAGTCGTGCCATGGTCTTATCTACCTAGCAGTGTTCAAGCATCAACCGCTTTTTGGGTCGACTTGAAGACACGAATTTTCTTACCGTCTTCTACTTTGAAACCAACGCGGTCAGCCTTGTTGGTTTCGCCGTTGAAGATGGCGACGTTAGAAGCGTGCAATGGCGCTTCTTTCTCGACGATACCGCCCTGTACGCCCGACGCGGGGTTAGGCTTGGTATGACGCTTGACCAGGTTCAGACCACCAATGACCAGACGGTCATCAGCAAGAACCTTCAGCACCTTACCGCGCTTACCTTTGTCTTTGCCGGCGATCACGATGATCTCGTCGTCACGACGAATCTTTTGCATGTCGGATCTCCTTACAGCACTTCTGGGGCGAGCGAGACGATCTTCATGAACTTCTCAGTACGAAGTTCACGGGTCACTGGCCCAAAGATACGGGTGCCGATCGGCTCTTGCTTGTTGTTCAGAAGAACAGCAGCGTTGCCATCAAAGCGGATAATGGAGCCATCAGCACGACGTACGCCGTGACGAGTGCGGACTACAACAGCAGTCATCACTTGGCCTTTTTTCACTTTACCGCGAGGAATTGCTTCCTTCACGGTAACTTTGATGATGTCACCGATACCAGCGTAACGACGATGGGAGCCACCCAGCACCTTGATGCACATAACACGGCGAGCGCCGCTGTTATCGGCCACATCGAGCATGGATTGAGTCTGAATCATATAATTTCTCCGACCCCTAGTCCTTAGACTTCCACAGCGCGTTCGAGAACATCAACCAGTGCCCAAGACTTGGTCTTGGCCAGCGGACGAGTTTCACGAATAGTGACTTTGTCGCCGATGTGGCACTGATTGGTTTCGTCGTGCGCGTGCAGCTTAGTCGAACGCTTAACATATTTACCGTAGATCGGGTGCTTAACGCGACGCTCGATCAAAACGGTGATGGTTTTGTCCATCTTGTCGCTGACAACACGGCCAGTCAGCGTACGGACAGTCTTTTCGGCTTCAGCCATGATCACTTACCTGCCTGCTGGTTGAGCACAGTCTTCACGCGAGCGATGTCACGCTTAACTTGCGAGAGCAGATGAGACTGCCCCAACTGGCCAGTTGCTTTCTGCATACGCAGATTGAACTGGTCGCGCAGCAGGCCGAGCAGTTGCTCGTTCAGCTGCTGTGCGGATTTTTCACGAAGTTCATTCGCTTTCATCACATCACCGTCCGTTTAACAAAGGCGGTGGCGAGCGGCAGCTTTGCAGCAGCCAGGGCAAAAGCCTCACGCGCCAGCTCTTCAGTTACACCCTCGATTTCATACAGGACTTTGCCTGGCTGAATCTGGGCTACCCAGTATTCCACGTTACCCTTACCTTTACCCATCCGAACCTCGAGAGGTTTTTTGGAGATCGGCTTGTCCGGGAATACACGGATCCAGATCTTGCCGCCACGTTTAACGTGACGGGTCAGAGCACGACGCGCTGACTCGATCTGACGAGCGGTGAGACGACCACGAGCTACAGACTTCAGCGCGAACTCGCCGAAGCTGACTTTGCTACCGCGCTGAGCCAGACCACGGTTGTGGCCTGTCATCTGCTTGCGGAACTTCGTACGCTTAGGTTGCAACATTTGGCGTACCCCTTACTTAGCAGCTTTTTTACGAGGCGCTGGTGCTTGTGGTTTCAGTTCTTCTTGGCGACCACCAATTACTTCGCCCTTGAAGATCCAAACCTTTACACCGATCACACCGTAAGTGGTGTGAGCTTCGTAGTTGGCATAGTCGATGTCGGCACGCAGGGTGTGCAATGGCACACGACCTTCGCGATACCATTCAGTACGTGCGATTTCAGCACCGCCGAGACGACCGCTCACTTGGATTTTGATGCCTTTGGCACCAATGCGCATGGCGTTCTGTACAGCGCGCTTCATAGCACGACGGAACATTACGCGGCGCTCCAGCTGCTGAGCTACGCTCTGCGCAACCAGCATACCGTCGAGCTCCGGCTTGCGGATCTCTTCGATATTGATGTGCACAGGCACACCCATTTGCTTGGTCAGGTCCTGACGCAGTTTCTCAACATCTTCACCTTTCTTCCCGATAACGATACCTGGACGAGCGGTGTGGATGGTGATACGTGCAGTTTGCGCCGGACGATGGATATCGATACGGCTTACGGACGCGCTTTTTAGTTTGTCTTGGAGATACTCACGCACCTTCAGATCAGCGAACAAATAGTCCGCATAAGTCCGACCGTCTGCGTACCAGACGGAGGTGTGCTCCTTGACGATTCCCAGGCGAATGCCAATGGGATGTACTTTCTGACCCATCTCTTCGACTCCGTTACTTGTCAGCAACCTTGACAGTGATATGGCAAGACCGCTTGACGATGCGATCAGCACGGCCTTTGGCACGCGGCATGATACGCTTCAGCGAACGCCCTTCGTTGACGAAAACGGTGCTGACCTTCAGGTCATCAACGTCTGCGCCTTCGTTATGCTCGGCGTTGGCTACGGCCGACTCCAGCACTTTCTTCATGATCTCGGCGGCTTTCTTACTGCTGAAAGCCAACAGGTTGAGCGCTTCGCCCACCTTCTTCCCGCGGATCTGGTCGGCGACCAAGCGGGCTTTCTGGGCGGAGATTCGAGCGCCCGACAACTTAGCGGCTACTTCCATTTCCTAACCCCTTAACGCTTGGCTTTCTTGTCTGCCACGTGCCCACGATAAGTGCGGGTACCGGCAAACTCGCCCAGTTTGTGGCCGACCATGTCTTCGTTAACGAGAACTGGGACGTGCTGACGACCGTTGTGTACTGCGATGGTCAAACCGACCATTTGTGGCAGGATCATAGAACGGCGCGACCAGGTCTTAACTGGTTTGCGATCGTTCTTTTCCGCCGCCACTTCGATCTTCTTCAGTAGGTGAAGATCAATAAAAGGACCTTTTTTCAGAGAACGTGGCACTGTCGTATCCCTCTATTTACTTGCGACGACGGACGATCATTTTGTCGGTACGCTTATTACCACGAGTCTTCGCGCCCTTAGTCGGGAAGCCCCATGGCGATACCGGATGACGACCACCAGAGGTACGACCTTCACCACCACCGTGTGGGTGGTCAACCGGGTTCATGGCAACACCACGAACGGTTGGGCGAACGCCACGCCAGCGTTTGGCACCAGCTTTACCCAGCGAACGCAGGCTGTGCTCGGAGTTCGAGACTTCGCCCAGGGTCGCACGGCATTCAGCCAGTACTTTACGCATCTCACCAGAACGCAGACGCAGGGTCACGTAGACACCTTCACGAGCGATCAGCTGAGCCGAAGCACCAGCGGAACGAGCGATCTGTGCGCCTTTACCTGGCTTCAATTCGATGCCGTGTACGGTGCTACCAACTGGAATGTTACGCAGTTGCAGAGCGTTGCCCGGCTTGATCGGTGCCAGGGCACCTGCGATCAGCTGGTCGCCAGCACTCACGCCTTTAGGCGCGATGATGTAGCGACGCTCGCCATCTGCGTACAGCAGCAGAGCGATGTGAGCAGTACGGTTTGGATCGTATTCGATACGCTCGACAGTGGCAGAGATGCCATCTTTGTCGTTGCGACGGAAATCGACCAGACGATAATGCTGCTTATGGCCACCACCGATGTGACGAGTGGTAATGCGACCATTGTTGTTACGACCACCAGTCTTCGATTTCTTCTCGAGCAGCGGTGCGTGAGGAGCGCCTTTATGCAGCTCCTGGTTGACCACCTTGACCACAAAACGGCGGCCAGGGGAAGTCGGTTTGCATTTAACGATTGCCATGATGCACCCCTTCCTTACTCAGCACTGCTGCTGAAATCGAGATCTTGGCCTGGCTGAAGGGAGATAACTGCCTTCTTCCAGTCATTACGCTTGCCCAGACCGCGAGCAGTGCGCTTGCTCTTACCCAGAACATTCAGGGTAGTAACACGCTCTACTTTCACGCTGAACAGGCTTTCGACGGCCTTCTTGATTTCCAGCTTGGTTGCGTCAGTTGCAACCTTGAAAACGAACTGGCCTTTCTTGTCAGCCAGAACCGTAGCCTTTTCGGAAACGTGCGGGCCAAGCAGAACTTTAAATACGCGTTCCTGGTTCATCCCAGCAGCTCCTCGAATTTCTTCACGGCCGACACGGTGATCAACACCTTGTCGTATGCGATCAGACTAACTGGATCGGAACCTTGCACGTCACGTACATCAACGTGTGGCAGGTTGCGAGCAGCCAGGTACAGGTTCTGATCAACAGCTTCAGACACGATCAGGACATCAGTCAGACCCATGCCGTTCAGCTTGTTCAGCAGATCTTTGGTTTTCGGCGCTTCAACAGCGAAGTCCTGAACCACGACCAGACGATCAGTACGCACGAGTTCAGCAAGGATGGAGCGCAGTGCTGCGCGATACATCTTCTTGTTGAGCTTCTGAGAGTGATCCTGTGGACGAGCTGCGAAAGTGGTACCGCCGCCACGCCAGATTGGGCTACGGATAGTACCGGCACGAGCACGGCCAGTACCTTTCTGACGCCAAGGGCGCTTACCGCCACCACGAACGTCGGAACGGGTCTTTTGCTGCTTGCTACCTTGACGGCCGCCGGCCATGTAGGCCACGACTGCTTGGTGAACGAGCGTCTCGTTGAATTCGCCGCCAAATGTCAGTTCGGAAACTTCGATCGCTTGAGCGTCATTTACATTTAATTGCATGTCAGCTTCCCCTTAACCGCGAGCCTTGGCCGCTGGACGTACAACCAGGTTGCCGCCAGTAGCGCCAGGAACAGCACCCTTGACCAACAACAGATTGCGTTCAGCGTCGACGCGCACTACTTCGAGGGACTGCACGGTCACGCGCTCAGCGCCCATATGACCGGACATTTTTTTGCCCTTGAATACACGACCAGGAGTCTGGCACTGGCCAATAGAGCCCGGGACGCGGTGGGAAACGGAGTTACCGTGAGTGTTGTCTTGGCCACGGAAATTCCAACGCTTGATCGTACCCTGGAAGCCTTTACCCTTGGACTGACCGGTTACATCAACCAGTTGACCAGCGGCGAAGATTTCAGCGTTGATCAGATCGCCAGCCTGGTAGTCACCATCTTCAAGACGGAACTCCATAACAGTACGACCAGCTGCAACGTTTGCTTTAGCGAAGTGACCTGCTTGAGCAGCAGTCACGCGCGAAGCACGACGCTCGCCGACAGTGACTTGCACTGCACGATAGCCATCGGTTTCTTCAGTTTTGAACTGGGTGACGCGATTCGGCTCGATCTCAATGACCGTGACCGGAATGGAGACACCTTCTTCGGTGAAAATACGGGTCATACCGCATTTACGACCGACTACACCAATAGTCATGTTGTAAACCTCATGAGTGTACGGGGCTTTCACCCGCTATGGCCGCCCATTTCAGAGCGTTACACGACTAAGACCCGAGTCTTAGCCGAGGCTGATCTGTACTTCCACACCGGCCGCCAGATCAAGCTTCATAAGTGCATCAACGGTTTTATCCGTTGGCTGGACGATGTCCAGAACGCGCTTATGAGTACGGATCTCGTACTGGTCACGCGCGTCTTTGTTGACGTGCGGGGAGACCAGAACGGTGAACCGCTCTTTGCGGGTAGGCAGTGGAATAGGACCACGCACTTGTGCCCCAGTACGTTTCGCGGTTTCCACGATTTCCTGGGTGGATTGGTCGATCAGGCGATGGTCAAAAGCCTTCAACCTGATACGGATTTGCTGATTTTGCATTGGATTTCAGACTCCGGCTGCTATTCCCACCGAGCGCACTGCGCCCGTTAAAAGGAGGCGCAATTCTATAGACGCCCCAGATAGGTGTCAACCCAATAAAAAAGCCCCCGCTGAGCGGGGGCTTTTCAAAGCATCGAAGCTATCTCAGAAGAGATGCTTACTCGATGATTTTAGCTACAACGCCAGCACCAACGGTACGGCCGCCTTCACGGATTGCGAAGCGCAGACCGTCTTCCATTGCGATGGTTTTGATCAGGGTGACAACCATTTTGATGTTGTCGCCTGGCATTACCATTTCAACGCCTTCCGGCAGTTCGCAGTTACCAGTCACGTCAGTAGTACGGAAGTAGAACTGTGGACGGTAGCCTTTGAAGAACGGAGTGTGACGACCGCCTTCTTCTTTGCTCAGCACGTACACTTCAGCTTCGAACTTGGTGTGCGGCTTAACCGAACCTGGCTTAACCAGAACCTGGCCACGCTCAACGTCGTCACGCTTGGTACCACGCAGCAGAACGCCGCAGTTCTCGCCAGCACGACCTTCGTCAAGCAGCTTACGGAACATTTCAACACCGGTGCAGGTGGTGACGGTAGTGTCACGCAGACCAACGATTTCCAGTGGATCCTGAACCTTGACGATACCGCGCTCGATACGACCAGTTACAACAGTACCGCGACCGGAGATCGAGAATACGTCTTCGATTGGCATCAGGAACGGCTTGTCGATAACACGAACTGGATCTGGGATGTAGCTGTCCAGAGTCTCAACCAGTTTACGAACGGACGTGGTGCCCATTTCGTTATCGTCTTTGCCTTCCAGAGCCATACGAGCAGAACCGATGATGATCGGAGTGTCGTCGCCTGGGAAGTCGTAAGTGCTCAGCAGATCGCGCACTTCCATCTCAACCAGTTCCAGCAGCTCAGCGTCGTCTACCAGGTCGGCCTTGTTCAGGTAAACCACGATGTACGGAACGCCTACCTGACGGGACAGCAGGATGTGCTCACGGGTTTGTGGCATCGGACCATCAGCGGCCGAGCAAACCAGGATTGCGCCGTCCATCTGGGCAGCACCGGTGATCATGTTCTTCACATAGTCAGCGTGACCTGGGCAGTCAACGTGAGCGTAGTGACGGATCAGCGAGTTGTATTCAACGTGCGCGGTGTTGATGGTGATACCACGAGCTTTTTCTTCTGGCGCGCTGTCGATTTTATCGAAATCAACGATTGCGGAACCGAATACTTCGGAGCAAACGCGAGTCAGAGCAGCAGTCAGAGTGGTTTTACCATGGTCAACGTGACCGATAGTGCCAACGTTGACGTGCGGTAGGGAACGATCAAATTTTTCTTTAGCCACGACAATTAACTCCTTGCCTAAAGGACTGAATCAGCCTTGTTTTTTGGATACAGTTTCAGCGATGTGCGCCGGAGCTGTGTTGTATTTTTTGAATTCCATAGAGTAGCTTGCGCGACCCTGGGACATGGAGCGAACGTCGGTCGCGTAACCGAACATCTCACCCAACGGAACCTCGGCGCGAATCACTTTGCCGGAAACCGTGTCTTCCATACCCAAGATCATGCCGCGACGACGGTTAAGGTCGCCCATGACATCACCCATATAGTCTTCAGGTGTAACAACTTCTACCGCCATGATTGGCTCAAGCAACTCACCACCGCCCTTCTGGGCCAGTTGCTTGGTTGCCATGGAAGCAGCCACCTTAAACGCCATCTCGTTGGAGTCGACGTCGTGGTAAGAACCGTCAAAAACGGTTGCTTTCAGGCCGATCAGCGGATAGCCGGCAACAACACCGTTCTTCATCTGCTCTTCGATACCCTTCTGGATAGCAGGGATGTATTCCTTAGGAACAACACCACCTACTACTTCGTTCACGAATTGCAGACCTTCCTGACCTTCGTCAGCAGGAGCAAAACGGATCCAGCAGTGACCGAACTGACCACGACCGCCGGACTGACGAACGAACTTGCCTTCGATTTCACAGTTCTTCGTGATGCGCTCACGATAGGAAACCTGAGGCTTACCGATGTTGGCTTCGACGTTGAACTCACGGCGCATCCGGTCAACCAGGATGTCCAGGTGCAACTCGCCCATGCCGGAGATGATCGTTTGACCAGTCTCTTCATCAGTCTTGACGCGGAAAGATGGATCTTCCTGAGCAAGCTTGCCCAGTGCAATACCCATTTTTTCCTGGTCATCCTTGGTCTTAGGCTCTACGGCAACCGAGATAACCGGCTCCGGGAAGTCCATGCGAACCAGGATGATTGGCTTAGCAGCGTCGCACAAGGTCTCACCAGTGGTGACATCCTTCATGCCGATCAAGGCCGCGATGTCACCAGCGCGTACTTCCTTGATCTCTTCACGGGCGTTTGCGTGCATTTGCACCATACGACCCACACGCTCTTTCTTGCCCTTGACCGAGTTGATCACGCCGTCGCCGGAGGCCAACACGCCCGAGTAAACGCGGACGAAAGTCAGGGTACCCACGAATGGGTCGGTAGCGATCTTGAACGCCAGAGCCGAGAACGGCTCGCTGTCGTCAGCGTGACGCTCCATCTCTTCTTCCTCGTTATCAGGGTTAGTACCCTTGATAGCAGGAATGTCAGTTGGAGCAGGCAGGTAGTCGATAACGGCGTCGAGAACCAGGGGAACACCCTTGTTCTTGAAGGAAGAACCGCAAACAGCCAAGACGATCTCACCAGCGATAGTACGCTGACGCAGAGCAGCCTTGATTTCCACGTTGGTGAGTTCTTCACCTTCGAGGTACTTGTTCATCAGCTCTTCGCTGGCTTCGGCAGCAGCCTCAACCAGGTTATTGCGCCACTCGTCAGCCAGCTCCTGCAATTCTGCAGGGATAGGCTTACGAACAGGAACCATACCTTTGTCGGCGTCATTCCAGTAGACGGCTTCCATGGTGATCAGATCGATCTGGCCCTGGAAGTTGTCTTCAGAACCGATAGCCAATTGGATTGGCACCGGAGTGTGACCCAGACGCTGCTTGATCTGACCGATCACGCGCAGGAAGTTCGCACCAGCACGGTCCATCTTGTTTACGTAAACAAGACGTGGAACACCGTACTTGTTGGCTTGACGCCATACGGTTTCCGACTGAGGCTCAACGCCCGAAGTACCGCAGAACACAACGACCGCGCCGTCGAGTACACGCAGGGAACGCTCAACTTCAATGGTGAAGTCTACGTGGCCCGGGGTATCGATTACGTTGAAGCGGTGCTCGTCCTTGTACTGCTTGGCAGAACCTTTCCAGAAGGCGGTAATAGCAGCAGAAGTAATGGTAATACCACGCTCCTGCTCCTGAACCATCCAGTCTGTGGTCGCGGCGCCATCATGCACCTCGCCCATTTTGTGACTTTTGCCGGTGTAAAACAGTACGCGCTCGGTGGTGGTGGTTTTACCAGCATCCACGTGAGCAACGATACCGATGTTACGGTAGCGGCTAATCGGAGTAGTACGAGCCATAAAGCCCTCGCAAAATTAGTGAAGCTAAGATTAGAAGCGGTAGTGCGAGAAAGCTTTGTTAGCTTCAGCCATACGGTGCACGTCTTCACGCTTCTTAACAGCAGCACCTTTACCTTCAGCAGCGTCCAACAGCTCGCCGGCCAAACGCAGAGCCATAGACTTCTCGCCGCGCTTACGGGCGAAGTCTACCAACCAGCGCATTGCCAGGGCGTTACGACGGGACGGACGAACTTCGACCGGAACCTGGTAAGTAGCACCGCCTACACGGCGCGACTTCACTTCGACCAGCGGAGCGATGGCGTCGAGAGCTTTCTCGAAGATTTCCAGGGGGTCGCTGTTCTTGCGTTCTTTAACCTTTTCCAGCGCGCCATAAACGATACGCTCGGCAACGGCTTTCTTGCCGCTTTCCATCACGTGGTTCATGAACTTGGCCAGAATTTGGCTTCCGTATTTTGGATCGTCAAGCACTTCGCGCTTGGCTGCTACGCGTCTTCTTGGCATGGATAAGCCCTCAAACGGTCTTCAGGTTCGTTCGGAATCGGTGCCCTTGCGGGACGCCTCCGACCTTACTCTTATCGACTCAGAAAATAAGATGATTCAGTTTACAAAAAGCCGCTACTACTTAGGCTTCTTGGTACCGTACTTCGAACGACCCTGGTTACGACCTTTAACGCCGGAAGTATCCAAGGAGCCGCGTACGGTGTGGTAACGAACACCTGGCAAGTCTTTTACACGACCGCCGCGGATCAGTACCACGCTGTGCTCTTGCAGGTTGTGACCTTCACCACCGATGTACGAGGAAACCTCGAAACCGTTGGTCAGGCGCACACGGCATACTTTACGCAGTGCCGAGTTAGGTTTTTTCGGCGTAGTGGTATACACGCGAGTGCATACGCCACGACGTTGCGGGCAGTTCTGCAGCGCAGGTACGTCGGATTTCTCGACGATACGCTTACGCGGCTGACGTACCAGCTGGTTGATAGTTGCCATCTACTAGCTCCACTGTTGTCTTGCGACGCTATTGTCTTGCAAGAAAAGCAAAATGGCAGGAACGAATTCCCGCCAAATTTAGGGGTACAAGAGTCTAAAGAGGATCTTGCCCCCAGTCAAGGCAAGGCCCCGACCTCCCCCTCCATCGAAACCCGACAAAACTGTCTTGTTCCGACGAACGGGGCTGCCAGGGCCCGGACTTATTTATCGCAGAACTCAGTTACCGCTAGAGTTCAGCGCTTCGGTCAGTGCAGCTTCCACTTCACTGGCGCTTACGCGCAGCGGCTTGTCGAGTTCACGGCGACGCTTACGCTCGCTGTGGTAGGCCAAGCCGGTACCGGCCGGGATCAGTCGACCCACAACCACGTTTTCTTTCAGGCCGCGCAGGTAATCGCGCTTGCCGGTTACCGCTGCTTCGGTCAGTACGCGAGTGGTCTCCTGGAAGGAGGCCGCCGAGATGAACGACTCAGTGGACAACGACGCCTTGGTGATACCCAGCAACACGCGAGTGAACTTGGAAACAAATTTCTCTTCGGTTGCCAGACGCTCGTTTTCTACCAGTACGTGAGTCAGTTCCATCTGGTCGCCCTTGATGAAACTCGAATCGCCGGATTCAGCGATTTCAACTTTACGCAGCATCTGACGCAGGATGGTCTCGATGTGTTTATCGTTGATCTTCACGCCTTGCAGACGGTAAACGTCCTGGATCTCGTTAACGATGTACTTGGCCAGCGCACTCACACCCAGCAGACGCAGGATGTCGTGTGGATCGCTCGGACCGTCGGAGATAACTTCGCCGCGGTTTACCTGCTCGCCTTCGAACACGTTCAGGTGACGCCACTTCGGAATCAGCTCTTCATACGGATCGCTACCGTCGTTCGGGGTAATGACCAGACGGCGCTTGCCCTTGGTCTCTTTACCGAACGCGATGGTGCCGCTGACTTCAGCCAGGATCGACGCTTCTTTCGGACGACGAGCTTCGAACAAGTCGGCAACACGCGGCAGACCACCGGTGATGTCACGGGTCTTCGAAGTTTCTTGCGGGATACGCGCGATAACATCACCGATCGCGATCTTCGCACCATCCGCTACACCGACCAGGGCGTTGGCTGGCAGGAAGTACTGAGCGATAACGTCAGTGCCTGGCAGCAACAGATCCTTGCCGTTGTCATCGACCATCTTCACGGCAGGACGGATGTCTTTACCGGCAGCTGGACGATCTTTGGCGTCGAGTACTTCAATGTTGGTCATACCGGTCAATTCGTCAGTCTGACGCTTGATCGTGATGCCTTCTTCCATGCCCACGTAGGTCACGGTACCTTTCATTTCGGTAACGATTGGGTGAGTGTGCGGATCCCACTTGGCCACGATTGCGCCAGCGTCGACCTTGTCACCTTCTTTAACCGAAATCACAGCACCGTACGGCAGCTTGTAACGCTCACGCTCACGACCGAAGTCATCAGCAATCGCCAGCTCACCGGAACGGGACACAGCAACCAGGTGGCCATCCACTCGCTCAACGTGTTTCAGGTTGTGCAGACGGACAGTACCGCCATTCTTCACCTGAACGCTGTCGGCTGCGGAGGTCCGGCTTGCCGCACCACCGATGTGGAACGTACGCATGGTCAGCTGGGTACCCGGCTCACCGATGGACTGGGCAGCGATAACGCCGACCGCTTCACCGATGTTCACCTGGTGGCCACGAGCCAAGTCACGGCCGTAGCACTTGGCGCAGATACCGTAGCGGGTTTCGCAGCTGATCGGCGAGCGAACAATCACTTCGTCGATGCTGTTGAGTTCGATGAACTCGACCCACTTCTCATCCACCAGGGTGCCGGCAGGAACGATAACTTCCTCGGTACCTGGCTTGAACACGTCACGGGCAATAACACGACCCAATACGCGCTCACCCAGCGGCTCTACAACGTCACCGCCTTCAATGTGCGGAGTCATCAGCAGGCCGTGCTCGGTGCCGCAATCGATCTCGGTTACAACCAGATCTTGTGCAACGTCTACCAGACGACGAGTCAGGTAACCGGAGTTAGCGGTTTTCAACGCGGTATCCGCCAGACCTTTACGAGCACCGTGAGTAGAGATGAAGTACTGAAGTACGCTCAAACCTTCACGGAAGTTCGCAGTAATCGGCGTTTCGATGATGGAACCGTCCGGCTTGGCCATCAGGCCACGCATACCGGCGAGCTGACGGATCTGCGCAGCAGAACCCCGTGCGCCCGAGTCGGCCATCATGTACATCGAGTTGAAAGACTCTTGATCGACTTCCACGCCATGACGGTCGATAACCTTCTCTTTCGAGAGGTTGGCCATCATTGCCTTGGACACTTCGTCGTTGGCCTTGGACCAAAGGTCGATCACTTTGTTGTACTTCTCGCCCTGGGTTACCAGGCCGGAGGCGTACTGGCTCTCGATCTCTTTCACTTCGTCAGTAGCAGCACTGATGATGCGGGCTTTTTCATCCGGGATAACGAAGTCGTTAACACCGATGGAAACGCCGGAAATGGTCGAATAAGCAAAACCGGTGTACATCAACTGGTCAGCGAAAATCACGGTCTCTTTCAGACCAACCACGCGGTAGCACTGGTTGATCAGCTTGGAGATCGCCTTTTTCTTCATCGGCAGGTTGACGACGTCGTACGACAGACCTTTTGGCACAACCTGGTACAACAGCGCACGGCCGACAGTGGTGTCGACGATACGGGTGTTGCTCACGCTGCCGCCGTCACGGTCGTTGACGGTTTCGTGAATGCGCACTTTGACCTTGGCGTGCAGTGCGGCTTCGCCGGCACGGAACACACGGTCAACTTCTTGCAGGTCAGCGAACACACGACCTTCGCCCTTGGCGTTGATCGCTTCACGGGTCATGTAGTACAGACCCAATACAACGTCCTGCGACGGAACGATGATTGGCTCACCGTTGGCTGGCGACAGAATGTTGTTGGTCGACATCATCAACGCACGCGCTTCCAACTGGGCTTCCAGTGTCAGCGGTACGTGCACGGCCATTTGGTCGCCGTCGAAGTCGGCGTTGTACGCAGCACAGACCAGAGGGTGCAGCTGGATAGCCTTACCTTCGATCAGTACCGGTTCAAACGCCTGGATACCCAGACGGTGAAGGGTCGGTGCACGGTTGAGGAGGACCGGGTGTTCGCGAATCACTTCAGCGAGAACGTCCCAAACCTCTGGCAGTTCGCGCTCGACCATTTTCTTGGCCGCTTTGATGGTGGTCGCGAGACCGCGCATTTCCAGCTTGCCGAAGATGAAAGGCTTGAACAGCTCAAGCGCCATCTTCTTAGGCAGACCGCACTGGTGCAGACGCAGGGTCGGGCCTACGGTAATTACCGAACGACCGGAGTAGTCAACACGCTTACCGAGCAAGTTCTGACGGAAACGACCTTGCTTACCCTTGATCATGTCAGCCAGGGATTTCAGAGGACGCTTGTTGGAACCGGTAATAGCGCGGCCACGACGACCGTTGTCGAGCAAGGCGTCGACCGCTTCTTGCAACATACGCTTTTCGTTGCGCACGATGATGTCCGGAGCGGACAGATCAAGCAGGCGCTTCAAGCGGTTGTTACGGTTGATCACGCGGCGGTACAGGTCGTTGAGGTCGGACGTCGCGAAACGACCACCGTCCAACGGTACCAGCGGACGCAGGTCTGGCGGCAGAACCGGCAGAACAGTCAGCACCATCCACTCTGGCAGGTTGCCGGAACCCTGGAAGGCTTCCATCAACTTCAGACGCTTGGACAGCTTCTTGATCTTGGTTTCGGAGTTGGTTTGCGGAATTTCTTCACGCAGGCGGCCAATCTCGTGCTCCAGGTCGATAGCGTGCAGCAGTTCGCGGACAGCTTCGGCACCCATGCGGGCATCGAAATCGTCGCCGAACTCTTCCAGCGCTTCGAAGTACTGCTCGTCGTTGAGCAGCTGACCTTTTTCAAGGGTGGTCATGCCTGGGTCGATAACGACATAGCTCTCGAAGTAGAGAACGCGTTCGATATCACGCAGGGTCATGTCCATCAGCAAGCCGATACGGGACGGCAGCGATTTCAGGAACCAGATGTGGGCAACCGGCGAAGCCAGCTCGATGTGCGCCATGCGCTCACGACGAACCTTGGCCAGTGCAACTTCAACGCCGCACTTCTCGCAGATCACACCACGGTGCTTCAAGCGCTTGTACTTACCGCACAGGCACTCGTAATCCTTTACCGGGCCAAAGATCTTGGCGCAGAACAGGCCGTCACGCTCAGGTTTGAACGTACGGTAGTTGATGGTTTCCGGCTTTTTAACTTCACCGAACGACCACGAACGGATCATCTCAGGCGATGCCAATCCAATACGGATGGCGTCGAACTCTTCGACTTGACCCTGGTTTTTCAGCAAATTCAGTAGGTCTTTCAAGGCCTTTCCTCCTGGCGGAGCAGAGAGCGGGCATCACTGCCCCGCTCTCGATTCGCGTCACGTGTTATTCGGTTTCCAGATCGATATCGATGCCGAGGGAACGAATTTCTTTGATCAACACGTTGAAAGACTCGGGCATGCCCGGCTCCATACGGTGATCGCCGTCCACGATGTTTTTGTACATCTTGGTACGACCGTTCACATCGTCCGACTTCACTGTGAGCATTTCTTGCAGAGTGTATGCAGCACCGTATGCTTCCAGTGCCCAGACCTCCATCTCCCCGAAACGCTGACCACCGAACTGAGCCTTACCACCCAGCGGCTGCTGGGTAACCAGGCTGTACGAACCGGTAGAACGAGCGTGCATCTTGTCGTCTACCAAGTGGTTCAGCTTCAGCATGTACATGTAGCCAACAGTAACCGGGCGCTCGAACTTGTTGCCGGTACGGCCGTCGAACAGCTGCATCTGGCCGCTTTCTGGCAGGTCTGCCAGTTTCAGCATGGCCTTGATTTCGCTTTCCTTGGCACCGTCGAACACCGGGGTAGCCATTGGAACGCCGCCGCGCAGGTTTTTCGCCAGATCCAGGATTTCCTGGTCGGAGAAAGTGTCCAGCTCTTCTTTGCGGCCGCCGATCTCGTTGTAGATCTCGTGCAGGAACTTACGCAGGTCTGCGACCTTGCGCTGCTCTTCGATCATACGGTTGATCTTCTCGCCCAGACCTTTAGCCGCGAGGCCCAGGTGGGTTTCAAGGATCTGACCAACGTTCATACGCGAAGGTACGCCCAACGGGTTGAGGACGACGTCGACCGGGGTGCCATTGGCATCGTGCGGCATGTCTTCAACCGGCATGATCACGGAGACCACACCTTTGTTACCGTGACGACCGGCCATCTTGTCGCCCGGCTGAATGCGACGACGGATTGCCAGGTAAACCTTGACGATTTTCAGCACGCCTGGAGCCAGGTCATCGCCCTGCTGCAGTTTGCGCTTCTTGTCTTCGAACTTGTCGTCCAGCAGACGGCGGCGATCAACGATGTAGGCCTGGGCCTTCTCGAGCTGCTCGTTCAGAGCATCTTCAGCCATGCGCAGTTTGAACCACTGGCCGTGCTCAAGACCGTCGAGGATTTCGTCGGTGATATCCTGACCTTTCTTCAGACCTGCGCCGCCTTCAGCCTTGTGGCCTACCAGGGCAGAACGCAGACGTTCGAAGGTCGCGCCTTCAACGATACGGAACTCTTCGTTCAAATCCTTGCGGATTTCGTCGAGTTGAGTCTTCTCGATGGACAGTGCACGAGCATCACGCTCGACGCCGTCACGGGTGAAGACCTGTACGTCGATGACAGTACCCTTGGTACCAGTAGGTACGCGCAGGGAGGTGTCTTTAACGTCGCTGGCTTTTTCGCCGAAGATGGCACGCAGCAGCTTCTCTTCCGGAGTCAGCTGGGTCTCGCCTTTCGGAGTGACCTTACCGACCAGGATGTCGCCAGCGCCAACTTC
The DNA here is from genome assembly GCF_030687335.1 of Pseudomonas sp. FP818. Classification (NCBI taxonomy): domain Bacteria; kingdom Pseudomonadati; phylum Pseudomonadota; class Gammaproteobacteria; order Pseudomonadales; family Pseudomonadaceae; genus Pseudomonas; species Pseudomonas sp. FP818. The sequence continues at coordinate 5,262,082 of NZ_CP117427.1, forward strand.
AGCACCTACGTAAACGATACCGGCTTCGTCCAGCTTGTTCAGCGCAGCTTCACCCACGTTCGGGATGTCTGCAGTGATTTCCTCTGGCCCAAGCTTGGTGTCACGTGCCACACAGGTCAGTTCCTGGATGTGGATCGTGGTGAAACGGTCTTCTTGAACAACACGCTCGGACAGGCAGATGGAGTCTTCGAAGTTGAAGCCGTTCCACGCCATGAACGCGATGCGCATGTTCTGACCCAGAGCCAACTCACCCATATCGGTGGACGGACCGTCGGCCATGATGTCGCTACGCTGAACGCGATCACCCTTACGCACCAGCGGACGCTGGTTGATGCAGGTGTTCTGGTTCGAGCGGGTGTATTTGGTCAGGTTGTAGATGTCGACACCGGCTTCGCCAGTTTCAACTTCGTCATCGGCAACACGAACCACGATACGGCTGGCATCAACAGAGTCGATCACGCCGCCACGACGAGCCACGACGCAAACGCCGGAGTCACGGGCTACGTTACGCTCCATGCCGGTACCTACCAGCGGCTTGTCAGCGCGCAGGGTCGGTACAGCTTGACGCTGCATGTTGGAACCCATCAACGCACGGTTGGCGTCATCGTGTTCCAGGAACGGGATCAGCGATGCTGCAACCGAAACTACCTGCTTGGGCGATACGTCCATCAAGGTGACGTCTTCCGGCGCCTTGACGGTGAACTCGTTCAAGTGACGAACAGCTACCAGCTCGTCGATCAGGACTTTCTTGTCGTTCATCGTGGCCGAAGCCTGAGCGATCACGTGATCAGCTTCTTCGATGGCGGACAGGAAGACGATCTCGTCGGTGACCAGGGCGTCTTTCACCACGCGGTACGGGCTCTCGAGGAAGCCGTACTGGTTGGTGCGCGCATAGGCAGCCAGGGAGTTGATCAGACCGATGTTCGGACCTTCCGGCGTTTCGATCGGGCAAACACGACCGTAGTGCGTCGGGTGTACGTCACGAACTTCAAAGCCAGCACGCTCACGGGTCAGACCGCCCGGGCCCAGTGCAGAAACACGGCGCTTGTGGGTGATCTCGGAGAGCGGGTTGTTCTGGTCCATGAACTGCGAAAGCTGGCTGGAGCCGAAGAACTCTTTCACCGCCGCAGCCACTGGCTTGGCGTTGATCAGGTCTTGCGGCATCAGGCCTTCGCTTTCGGCCATCGACAGACGCTCTTTGACCGCACGCTCAACACGTACCAGGCCAACGCGGAACTGGTTCTCGGCCATTTCGCCTACGCAGCGAACACGACGGTTACCCAGGTGGTCGATGTCATCGACGATGCCTTTACCGTTACGGATGTCGACCAGAGTCTTCAGGACCGCAACGATGTCTTCCTTGCACAGCACGCCCGAACCTTCGATCTCGGTACGACCGATACGACGGTTGAACTTCATCCGGCCGACCGCAGACAGGTCATAGCGCTCAGGGCTGAAGAACAGGTTGTTGAACAGGGTTTCGGCAGCGTCTTTGGTTGGTGGCTCGCCTGGACGCATCATGCGATAGATTTCGACCAGCGCTTCCAATTGGTTGCTGGTGGAATCGATCTTCAGGGTGTCGGAGACGAACGGACCGCAGTCGATATCGTTGGTGTACAGGGTCTCGATGCGAACAACCTGGGCCTTGGCGATTTTTGCCAGGATCTCGGTGTTCAGCTCGGTGTTGCACTCAGCCAGGATCTCGCCTGTCGCCGGGTGAACGATAACCTTGGCGGTAGTGCGGCCCAGGACGTAGTCCAGAGGCACGTCCAGCGACTTGATACCGGCTTTTTCGATCTGGTTGATGTGGCGCGCAGTAATACGACGGCCAGCCTCAACAATGACCTTGCCCTTCTCATCCTGGATGTCCAGGACGGCAATTTCACCACGCAGACGCGAAGCAATCAGTTCCAGGCTGAGGGTTTCATCCTTCAGGCTGAATACGTTGGTGGTGTAGAAAGCGTCCAGCACTTGCTCAGTGGTATAGCCGAGCGCGCGCAGCAGTACCGAGGCCGGCAGCTTGCGACGACGGTCGATACGCACGAACACGCAGTCTTTAGGGTCGAACTCGAAGTCCAACCACGAACCACGGTACGGAATGATCCGCGCGGAGTACAGGAGCTTACCGGAGCTGTGCGTCTTGCCGCGGTCGTGGTCGAAGAACACGCCCGGGGAACGGTGCAGCTGGGAAACGATTACACGCTCGGTACCGTTGATAACGAAGGTACCGTTCTCAGTCATTAATGGGATTTCGCCCATGTAGACTTCTTGCTCTTTGATGTCCTTGATCGCTTTGTTCGACGATTCTTTGTCGAAAATGATCAGACGAACTTTTACCCGCAAAGGTACGGCGTACGTAACACCGCGCAACACGCATTCTTTGACATCAAATGCCGGTTCGCCCAGGCGATAACCGACGTACTCCAGCGCAGCATTGCCGGAGTAGCTGATGATCGGGAAAACGGATTTGAAGGCCGCATGCAGGCCCACGTCGCGGAACTGATCTTTGGTCGCTCCCGCCTGCAAGAATTCACGATACGAATCCAGCTGGATAGCCAGAAGGTACGGGACATCCATGACGTCCGGCAACTTGCTAAAGTCCTTGCGGATACGTTTTTTCTCAGTATATGAGTAAGCCATCAGCGTTCCCCAGCTTGGTCACCTGCTTGTTTGGCCCCCCCGACGGGAGCAGCCAGAAAATCTTGCAAACCCCTTGGTTTGCACCACCGCATCGGGTGGCTACAGCGCGTTAGTGGCGGCGACCGAGTCGACAGCCAAGAACGGAAAAAGGCCGGTGGCAAGAGCCACCAGCCATCAGCCTTCAGCTTAACGCTTGGGCTGGAAACGCAAGGTCGATGCTTACTTCAGCTCGACTTTAGCGCCTGCTTCTTCCAGTACTGCTTTGGCTTTGTCAGCAGCGTCTTTGGACACAGCTTCCAGAACCTGGGCAGGAGCGCCGTCAACTACAGCCTTGGCTTCTTTCAGGCCCAGACCGGTCAGTTCACGTACTGCCTTGATCACGTTTACTTTCTTCTCGCCAGCTTCCAGCAGCATGACGTTGAATTCGGTTTGCTCTTCAGCAGCAACAGCAGCAACAGCTGGGCCAGCGGAAGCAGCGGCAGCGGAAACGCCGAATTTTTCTTCGAAAGCTTTGATCAGCTCAACAACCTGCAGAACCGACATTTCAGCTACGGCGTTGAGGATATCGTCTTGGGAGATAGACATTGCTGTATTTCCTGAATTGGGGGACGGCCTACGCGGCCATCGAAATAAACAAAAAAACGCGAGAGACGTTGCTCAGCCTTAGGCTGCTGCAGCTTCTTTTTGCTCGCGAACTGCGGCCAGAGTACGAGCCAGCTTGCTGGTAGCGCCTTGAATCACGCTCATCAGCTGCGAAATAGCTTCGTTACGGGTCGGCAGTGTTGCCAGTACGTCGATTTGGTTAGCTGCGAGGAACTTGCCCTCGAACGCAGCTGCCTTGATCTCGAACTTATCCTGACTCTTGGCGAATTCCTTGAACAAACGGGCAGCAGCGCCTGGATGGTCCTTGGAGAACGCGATCAGAGTCGGGCCGGTGAACACGTCGTTGAGGACACTGTATTCAGTGTCAGCAACAGCGCGCTTGAGCAGGGTGTTACGTACAACACGTACGTATACGCCAGCTTCACGAGCCTCTTTACGGAGTCCGGTCATAGCGCCTACTGTCACACCACGGGCATCAGCCACGACAGCGGACAGAGCAGCTTTGGCAGCCTCGTTGACTTCAGCGACGATGGCCTTCTTGTCTTCGAGATTAATTGCCACGGGTTTAACTCCTGCTTGTTACCGTTTCATCTGGCCTAGGCCGGATGTCGTTTTGGTGTCTGATTCGGTAAGGAACCGGGAGCACCATCTGCGTAGGCTTGATGGTTTAAGACTTGCGTCGCCTACGGTCTTGGATAGCCCCCGCCAGGCAGGGACCCCAATTTTTCAATTGGCGCAATCACTCGCGCCAACCTGTGTCTTATACGTCCAGCGAACCCTGGTCGATGACCAGACCTGGGCCCATAGTGGTGCTCAGGGTAACGCGCTTGACGTAGATACCTTTCGAAGAAGCTGGCTTGATACGCTTCAGATCAGCGATCAGGGCTTCAACGTTTTCCTTCAGCTTGACGGCGTCGAAGCCGACCTTGCCAACGGAAGTGTGAATGATGCCGTTTTTGTCGGTGCGATAACGAACCTGACCAGCCTTGGCGTTTTTAACCGCGGTAGCTACGTCTGGAGTTACGGTACCGACTTTCGGGTTAGGCATCAGACCACGTGGACCCAGGATCTGACCCAACTGACCTACAACGCGCATTGCATCCGGGGAAGCAATAACTACGTCATAGTTCAGGTCGCCGCCTTTCATTTCGGCAGCCAGGTCGTCCATGCCAACGCGATCAGCGCCAGCGGCCAGAGCAGCTTCAGCTGCCGGGCCTTGGGTGAAGACAGCAACACGTACAGTCTTGCCAGTACCGTGTGGCAGCACAGTAGCGCTACGAACGACCTGGTCGGATTTACGTGGGTCAACACCCAGGTTTACAGCAACGTCAACGGACTCGCTGAACTTGACAGTCGACAGCTCGGTCAGCAGAGCAGCAGCATCTACAAAGTTGTAGGACTTGCCCGCTTCGATTTTGCCGGCGATAGCCTTTTGGCGCTTGGTCAGCTTAGCCATTACACACCCTCCACGTTAAGGCCCATGCTACGAGCAGAACCGGCGATGGTACGCACGGCTGCATCCATATCAGCTGCAGTCAGATCCGCGTTTTTGGTTTTCGCGATTTCTTCCAGCTGAGCACGAGTTACGGTGCCAACCTTAACGGTGTTCGGACGAGCGGAACCGCTAGTCAAACCAGCAGCTTTCTTCAACAGAACCGAAGCCGGGGTCGACTTGGTTTCGAAAGTGAAGCTACGGTCGCTGTATACAGTGATGATCACTGGAGTCGGCAGACCTGGCTCAATACCCTGGGTACGGGCGTTGAAGGCCTTGCAGAATTCCATGATGTTCACGCCGTGCTGACCCAGAGCTGGACCGACGGGTGGGCTAGGGTTGGCCTGAGCGGCCTTCACTTGCAGCTTGATGTAAGCGGTAATCTTCTTGGCCATGAGGCACTCCAATTACGGGTTCAAGCGCCTCGAAAGGCTCCCCGGTTACTTGCGCGTTTATCCCAGTGACGACAAAACCCCACAGCCTAAGGCTGCGGGGTTGGGATGCTTTGTCAGCTAGACCTTTTCGACCTGGCTGAACTCCAACTCTACCGGAGTAGAGCGACCGAAAATGAGCACCGCCACTTGGATCCGGCTCTTTTCGTAGTTAACTTCTTCGACAGTACCGTTGAAATCAGCAAACGGACCATCAGTGACACGAACAACCTCACCCGGCTCGAACAACGTCTTCGGCTTTGGCTTGTCGCTACCGTCAGCAACACGACGCAGAATCGCTTCTGCTTCCTTGTCAGTGATCGGTGCAGGCTTATCAGCGGTACCGCCGATGAAGCCCATGACGCGAGGAGTGTCCTTGACCAAGTGCCAAGTACCCTCATTCATGTCCATCTGTACCAGCACGTAGCCAGGGAAGAACTTGCGCTCGCTTTTGCGTTTCTGGCCATTACGCATTTCAACCACTTCTTCAGTGGGAACCAGAATTTCGCCGAAGCCATCTTCCATGCCTGCCAGCTTTACGCGCTCTAGCAAAGAGCGCATGACATGCTTCTCGTAACCCGAGTAAGCATGCACAACGTACCAACGCTTAGCCACGGGACACCCTTAGCCAACAATCAAGGAAACAAGCCAGCCGAGCAGGGAATCAAGACCCCACAACAGCAACGCCATAACCAGAACAACAGCCACAACAATCAGCGTGGTCTGCGTGGTTTCTTGGCGAGTTGGCCAAACGACTTTACGTATTTCGGTGCGAGCTTCCTTTACCAGCACAGCGAAAGACTTACCCTTTACTGTCTGCAGACCAATGAAAACGGCCACAGCAGCAAGAGCGAGCAATACGAGTACGCGGTACAGGATCGGCGAAGCAGAATAATACTGATTGCCAACAACGCCTACGACCACCAAAGCGACGACAGCGAGCCACTTAACCAGATCGAAACGAGAGCTTTGAGCTTCAGCCTTAGGAGTCATCTATGAAGATCCTGTGAAAAGAAAGCCAGATACACCACGTGAATCTGGCAGGTCAGGAGGGAATCGAACCCCCAACCTACGGTTTTGGAGACCGTCGCTCTGCCAATTGAGCTACTGACCTAAAACAAAATCAGGCCGACCATTATGCAGGCCTGAAAAAGACTTTACAACAACCAACCCCAATAGACTTGAAACAACCCGATAACACCAGGCAAAACAACATCAAGCCGAGGCAGCTGTTAAAACAAAGGCAGATATTTTCATATCTGCCTTGTTATATGGAGCTCTTGAGCGGATTTGAACCGCTGACCTCACCCTTACCAAGGGTGTGCTCTACCAACTGAGCTACAAGAGCGAAACACTTTGCACAACCTGCAAACTTGGAGCGGGTAGCGGGAATCGAACCCGCATCATCAGCTTGGAAGGCTGAGGTTCTACCACTAAACTATACCCGCGGAGCTTGCAGCTCACGCTAAAAATGGTGGAGGGGGAAGGATTCGAACCTTCGAAGTCGTAGACGTCAGATTTACAGTCTGATCCCTTTGGCCGCTCGGGAACCCCTCCTAAGCGAGCCGGCATTTTACATTACGCCGACCTTCTGTCAAGCATTTTCTCATAAAAAATATGAGGTTAGCTGCGTGACGATCGCTTCACACCAACTTCCCAAGAGGGTCATCACTGTGGAGCGGGCGCCATTCTATGCAAACTATTCGACAGTTGCAATGCCTTCGCACGGCATTATTTTATGTTTTAACTCATTGAATTCATTAGCAAGGCTTTCAAAAGGCAGATCGTCAGCCAGGCGGCGGCTTTCAGGCGCTACACGCAACCAGAAAGAAGGCGCACCCGCTGAGACCAACGACTGGATCCGGACCCTGATATCCAGACTGATAAGCCGCTGCTCCAGGAACTGCGCTTGCTCATGACTCGAAAACCCTCCGATATACAAGCAGCCAGCAGGCGCCTCCGGAGCCTTGGCCTTGTCACGCCGCGACACAGAGTCCGCCGACTCGCTCAGCAGCTGAATATCTTGCTGGGAGCCCCGGTACAGCGCCAACGGAGTGACATCCTTTGCACGCAGCGGAGCCTCTTGCTGGTGCCAGACGTAATAAAAAACATTGAGGACCAGCAGCAACAGAAACAACCAACGCATAAAAACCTCAGGACAAAGGGCACGCCATCGCCAAGCCAACAAATACCAGGTCCGGAACGAAGCGAGCGCCCGGCAAGGCGTCAGCGACCAACTCCGCATCCCCCCCCGTAAGAAACACCGAGAAGTCTTCCCCCCAATAACTGCGGGCCAGTTCCAGTTGTGACTGAGCAAAACCGCGGAGCATGAGCGTGCAACCTCGTTCAACGGCTTGGGCAGTGGTACGGCCAGGCACCAGGCTTTCCAACGCACGCTCAGCAGCAACATCGTCATACCGTATTTTACGGGTATGGGTTCGCAGCTGATTGCGCATCAGGGGCATGCCCGGGCAGATAAATCCTCCAAGATGCTCGCCATCAGCCGTGATGAAATCGGCAGTGGCCGCCGTACCAAAATCAAGCACCAGGCATGCTCCCGAGGCTAGCTGGAAGCCTCCAAGCATCGCCAGCCAACGATCCAGCCCTAGACGGGCGTAGTCTTCATACCCATTGCGCACGCCGGCCATTTCACGCGACGGCGCAGCACAGCTGATAGAAACACCAAAGGCCGCAACCAACACACCCGCCAGGCGGTTCGTCTCTTCCTGCGCGCGAACGCTGACCAATCTGCAATGCTGCAGCGACAGTCCAGTCAACGAATGAAGGCTACCCAGCAACGCCACATCGGAATCAACAACCCCTTCAGCAAAAACGGCTGAGTGGCTTGCCTCGAGCACTCGCCATTTGATGAAACTATTCCCACAGTCGAGTTCAAGAATCATCACGCAACCTCAGGCTTAACTCACCACCACTGTATATTTTCTCAACACCGTTTACTTCGAGACGTAGAGCGCCTTGATCATCAATACCCAGCACAACCCCGTCCACCTGGTTAACACCTGCGATCAATGACACCGCCTTTCCCTGCCATAGATGATTTTGCTCCCACTCCTGGCGAATTACCGAAAAGCCGGAATCTCTATGATGATCGAGATAACCTTGTAACGCCTGACTCAGGTGTGCGACCAGATGATTTCGGTCTACCGCACGACCTGTTTCGAGCTGTATTGATGTCCACTGCTGATCCACTTCCGCGGCGCTCTGCATGTTCGCATTGATACCAATACCGAGCACTACATGGCATACGTCAACAGGGTCCCCTACCAACTCAAGAAGGATGCCAGCTATCTTCTTCGAACCAACGAGCACGTCATTAGGCCACTTCAAACCCGAACCGTGGACACCAAAGTCGCGCAACGTTTGCATCACCGCCAAGCCCACGACGAGACTCAGCCCTTCTAGCTGTCGTAAACCGCCATCGATACGAAGCACAAGGCTGTAGTAAACATTCTGTGCAAATGGACTGACCCATTTACGCCCTCGACGCCCCCTTCCTGCGGTCTGCTGTTCTGAGAGAACAAGAAACGGCGCCACCTGCCCCGCCTCAATAAGGCGCAAAGCCTCGGCATTAGTGGAGCCGATGGTCTCGGATATAAAAACTGAACCTGCGCAGACCTGTGACTTGAGGGCGATCTCATCAGCGCTCAATAGAACCAGCGGGGACGCCAATTGATAGCCCCTCCCCCTGACCTTGTGAATTGTCAGATCCAGCTCGATCTCCAGATGCTGGAGTTGCTTCCACACAGCACTACGACTGACGCCCAGGGCGGCGCCTAGCGCTTCACCCGAGTGGAATCGGCCATCTTTCAGAAGTTTTAACAACGTCAGCATGCAAGTCTCGCCTCACAATGAGGCACGCATGATAGCCATGCGCAGAGCCATTGCATAGAAAGCAAGCTGGCTTATGGCGAGAGCGCAGGGACAGCTTGCTTTCTATGCAATGGCGATAGGCCAGAACCTTTTCGACCGCCCAAAACAAAACCCCAACTGCTTTCGCAATTGGGGTTTCGGAATTTAATCTTGACGATGACCTACTCTCACATGGGGAAACCCCACACTACCATCGGCGATGCATCGTTTCACTACTGAGTTCGGGATGGGATCAGGTGGTTCCAATGCTCTATGGTCGTCAAGAAATTCGGGTACTGAGTCGTGACCAAATGGTCTCGCTTCAGCAAATTGGGTATGTGATAGCTTTCGGTGTTTTGTGAGATTCGAACTTTCGGTTCATTTCGTCTTCACACACCGCAATCTGATGCTTTTGCTTGTTTCCAAGTCAAGAGTAGTCAAATTGCTTGGGTGTTATATGGTCAAGCCTCACGGGCAATTAGTATTGGTTAGCTCAACGCCTCACAGCGCTTACACACCCAACCTATCAACGTCGTAGTCTTCGACGGCCCTTAGGGAACTCAAGGTTCCAGTGAGATCTCATCTTGAGGCTAGTTTCCCGCTTAGATGCTTTCAGCGGTTATCTATTCCGAACATAGCTACCCGGCAATGCCACTGGCGTGACAACCGGAACACCAGAGGTTCGTCCACTCCGGTCCTCTCGTACTAGGAGCAGCCCCTCTCAAATCTCAAACGTCCACGGCAGATAGGGACCGAACTGTCTCACGACGTTCTAAACCCAGCTCGCGTACCACTTTAAATGGCGAACAGCCATACCCTTGGGACCGGCTTCAGCCCCAGGATGTGATGAGCCGACATCGAGGTGCCAAACACCGCCGTCGATATGAACTCTTGGGCGGTATCAGCCTGTTATCCCCGGAGTACCTTTTATCCGTTGAGCGATGGCCCTTCCATACAGAACCACCGGATCACTAAGACCTACTTTCGTACCTGCTCGACGTGTCTGTCTCGCAGTCAAGCGCGCTTTTGCCTTTATACTCTACGACCGATTTCCGACCGGTCTGAGCGCACCTTCGTACTCCTCCGTTACTCTTTAGGAGGAGACCGCCCCAGTCAAACTACCCACCATACACTGTCCTCGATCCGGATAACGGACCTGAGTTAGAACCTCAAAGTTGCCAGGGTGGTATTTCAAGGTTGGCTCCACGCGAACTGGCGTCCACGCTTCAAAGCCTCCCACCTATCCTACACAAGCAAATTCAAAGTCCAGTGCAAAGCTATAGTAAAGGTTCACGGGGTCTTTCCGTCTAGCCGCGGATACACTGCATCTTCACAGCGATTTCAATTTCACTGAGTCTCGGGTGGAGACAGCGCCGCCATCGTTACGCCATTCGTGCAGGTCGGAACTTACCCGACAAGGAATTTCGCTACCTTAGGACCGTTATAGTTACGGCCGCCGTTTACCGGGGCTTCGATCAAGAGCTTCGCGTTAGCTAACCCCATCAATTAACCTTCCGGCACCGGGCAGGCGTCACACCCTATACGTCCACTTTCGTGTTTGCAGAGTGCTGTGTTTTTAATAAACAGTCGCAGCGGCCTGGTATCTTCGACCGGCATGAGCTTACGGAGCAAGTCCTTCACCCTCACCGGCGCACCTTCTCCCGAAGTTACGGTGCCATTTTGCCTAGTTCCTTCACCCGAGTTCTCTCAAGCGCCTTGGTATTCTCTACCCAACCACCTGTGTCGGTTTGGGGTACGGTTCCTGGTTACCTGAAGCTTAGAAGCTTTTCTTGGAAGCATGGCATCAACCACTTCGTTAACTAAAAGTTAACTCGTCATCAGCTCTCGGCCTTAGAATCCCGGATTTACCTAAGATTCCAGCCTACCACCTTAAACTTGGACAACCAACGCCAAGCTGGCCTAGCCTTCTCCGTCCCTCCATCGCAATAACCAGAAGTACAGGAATATTAACCTGTTTTCCATCGACTACGCTTTTCAGCCTCGCCTTAGGGACCGACTAACCCTGCGTCGATTAACGTTGCGCAGGAAACCTTGGTCTTTCGGCGTGGGTGTTTTTCACACCCATTGTCGTTACTCATGTCAGCATTCGCACTTCTGATACCTCCAGCAAGCTTCTCAACTCACCTTCACAGGCTTACAGAACGCTCCTCTACCGCATCATCCTAAGATGATACCCGTAGCTTCGGTGTATGGTTTGAGCCCCGTTACATCTTCCGCGCAGGCCGACTCGACTAGTGAGCTATTACGCTTTCTTTAAAGGGTGGCTGCTTCTAAGCCAACCTCCTAGCTGTCTAAGCCTTCCCACATCGTTTCCCACTTAACCATAACTTTGGGACCTTAGCTGACGGTCTGGGTTGTTTCCCTTTTCACGACGGACGTTAGCACCCGCCGTGTGTCTCCCATGCTCGGCACTTGTAGGTATTCGGAGTTTGCATCGGTTTGGTAAGTCGGGATGACCCCCTAGCCGAAACAGTGCTCTACCCCCTACAGTGATACATGAGGCGCTACCTAAATAGCTTTCGAGGAGAACCAGCTATCTCCGAGCTTGATTAGCCTTTCACTCCGATCCACAGGTCATCCGCTAACTTTTCAACGGTAGTCGGTTCGGTCCTCCAGTTAGTGTTACCCAACCTTCAACCTGCCCATGGATAGATCGCCCGGTTTCGGGTCTATTCCCAGCGACTAGACGCCCTATTAAGACTCGCTTTCGCTACGCCTCCCCTATTCGGTTAAGCTCGCCACTGAAAATAAGTCGCTGACCCATTATACAAAAGGTACGCAGTCACCCAACAAAGTGGGCTCCCACTGCTTGTACGCATACGGTTTCAGGATCTATTTCACTCCCCTCTCCGGGGTTCTTTTCGCCTTTCCCTCACGGTACTAGTTCACTATCGGTCAGTCAGTAGTATTTAGCCTTGGAGGATGGTCCCCCCATATTCAGACAAAGTTTCTCGTGCTCCGTCCTACTCGATTTCATGACTAAGAGATTTTCGCGTACAGGGCTATCACCCACTATGGCCGCACTTTCCAGAGCGTTCCGCTAATCTCAAAGCCACTTAAGGGCTAGTCCCCGTTCGCTCGCCACTACTAAGGGAATCTCGGTTGATTTTTTCCTCAGGGTACTTAGATGTTTCAGTTCCCCTGGTTCGCCTCTTAAGCCTATGTATTCAGCTTAAGATAACCATCTTATGATGGCTGGGTTCCCCCATTCAGACATCTCCGGATCAAAGTCTGTTTGCCGACTCCCCGAAGCTTTTCGCAGGCTACCACGTCTTTCATCGCCTCTGACTGCCAAGGCATCCACCGTATGCGCTTCTTCACTTGACCATATAACCCCAAGCAATCTGGTTATACTGTGAAGACGACATTCGCCGAAAATTCGATAATACTCAATTTGAGTAACTCACAAATTTTACCTTAGCCTGATCCGTTACCAGTGAAAGTAACGTTCAGTCTATCTTTCTATCACATACCCAAATTTTTAAAGAACGAACTAGTCAAAGACTAGAAATCAACATTCACCATCGCATGGATGGAATGCTCATTTCTAAGCTTTATACAAACAGAAGCAGTAGTGGTGGAGCCAAGCGGGATCGAACCGCTGACCTCCTGCGTGCAAGGCAGGCGCTCTCCCAGCTGAGCTATGGCCCCGTATTTCTACAGGCGTTTCCCACACAAAATTGGTGGGTCTGGGCAGATTCGAACTGCCGACCTCACCCTTATCAGGGGTGCGCTCTAACCAACTGAGCTACAGACCCAATTTCGGGCTGCTTCTTTCGTCTTCTTCAATGAATCAAGCAATTCGTGTGGGAACTTATGGAGCAGCTGATGTCGTCGATTAAGGAGGTGATCCAGCCGCAGGTTCCCCTACGGCTACCTTGTTACGACTTCACCCCAGTCATGAATCACACCGTGGTAACCGTCCTCCCGAAGGTTAGACTAGCTACTTCTGGTGCAACCCACTCCCATGGTGTGACGGGCGGTGTGTACAAGGCCCGGGAACGTATTCACCGCGACATTCTGATTCGCGATTACTAGCGATTCCGACTTCACGCAGTCGAGTTGCAGACTGCGATCCGGACTACGATCGGTTTTGTGGGATTAGCTCCACCTCGCGGCTTGGCAACCCTCTGTACCGACCATTGTAGCACGTGTGTAGCCCAGGCCGTAAGGGCCATGATGACTTGACGTCATCCCCACCTTCCTCCGGTTTGTCACCGGCAGTCTCCTTAGAGTGCCCACCATTACGTGCTGGTAACTAAGGACAAGGGTTGCGCTCGTTACGGGACTTAACCCAACATCTCACGACACGAGCTGACGACAGCCATGCAGCACCTGTCTCAATGTTCCCGAAGGCACCAATCTATCTCTAGAAAGTTCATTGGATGTCAAGGCCTGGTAAGGTTCTTCGCGTTGCTTCGAATTAAACCACATGCTCCACCGCTTGTGCGGGCCCCCGTCAATTCATTTGAGTTTTAACCTTGCGGCCGTACTCCCCAGGCGGTCAACTTAATGCGTTAGCTGCGCCACTAAGAGCTCAAGGCTCCCAACGGCTAGTTGACATCGTTTACGGCGTGGACTACCAGGGTATCTAATCCTGTTTGCTCCCCACGCTTTCGCACCTCAGTGTCAGTATCAGTCCAGGTGGTCGCCTTCGCCACTGGTGTTCCTTCCTATATCTACGCATTTCACCGCTACACAGGAAATTCCACCACCCTCTACCATACTCTAGTCAGTCAGTTTTGAATGCAGTTCCCAGGTTGAGCCCGGGGATTTCACATCCAACTTAACTAACCACCTACGCGCGCTTTACGCCCAGTAATTCCGATTAACGCTTGCACCCTCTGTATTACCGCGGCTGCTGGCACAGAGTTAGCCGGTGCTTATTCTGTCGGTAACGTCAAAATTGCAGAGTATTAATCTACAACCCTTCCTCCCAACTTAAAGTGCTTTACAATCCGAAGACCTTCTTCACACACGCGGCATGGCTGGATCAGGCTTTCGCCCATTGTCCAATATTCCCCACTGCTGCCTCCCGTAGGAGTCTGGACCGTGTCTCAGTTCCAGTGTGACTGATCATCCTCTCAGACCAGTTACGGATCGTCGCCTTGGTGAGCCATTACCCCACCAACTAGCTAATCCGACCTAGGCTCATCTGATAGCGCAAGGCCCGAAGGTCCCCTGCTTTCTCCCGTAGGACGTATGCGGTATTAGCGTCCGTTTCCGAACGTTATCCCCCACTACCAGGCAGATTCCTAGGCATTACTCACCCGTCCGCCGCTCTCAAGAGAAGCAAGCTTCTCTCTACCGCTCGACTTGCATGTGTTAGGCCTGCCGCCAGCGTTCAATCTGAGCCATGATCAAACTCTTCAGTTCAAACATCTTTGGGTTTTTAAGAAACCCTAAACTTGGCTCAGCAATCGTTGGTTACATCTTTGATTTCTCGCGGAGTAACTTGTGATGCTGATAATCTTGTTGACTATCAGTCTGACTCCACAAGCACCCACACGAATTGCTTGATTCAGTTGTTAAAGAGCGGTTGGTTAAGATCTTTCGTCTCAACCGAGGCGCGCATTCTACAGCAGCCTCATTTGCTGTCAAGTGATTATTTTCAGAAGCTTTCAAGGATTTCCTCAACAACTTCAACCACTTGCGCTTCCGATCTCTCGTTAGCGGGAGGCGAATTCTACAGCGTTACACGCTGCTGTCAACACCTCTTTTTCTCCGCTTTCGACCGAGAGGATCGAAACGTTAATAGAGCCAAACAACACTGTTCTACCAACTCCTTCTGGGCTTCGATGAACTGAAGCAACTCGCTGTCGAATTCTGCATAACTCTTTGTTTACCAAGGAGTTTTCCGTTTCGACTGCGCCGGAAGTGGGGCGAATTATAGACAGATATAAATCGCCGTCAACAGTTAATTTCAGGTTTATTCGGATTTAAGCGTAATACGCGCAAATGCCTTCTTGCCGGCCTGGCAAACGTGGGTCGCGCCCAGCTCGTATATAAAGGTGCGATCGACAACCTCACCATCTATACGCACACCACCGGAACCCAGAAGGTCACGTGCAACCGCCGAGTTCTTCACCAGGCCCGCCTTATTAAGGACGGCCGCAATCGGCATCGCCTCACCAGCAGTCAATTCGATCTCAGGCAGATCATCCGGCAGCTCGCCATCCTTCATACGATTGCCCGCCGCACGGTGAGCACTGGCCGCAGCCTCCTCGCCATGGAAACGCGCAACAATCTCTTCCGCCAGCTTGATCTTGACGTCCCGAGGATTCGCACCCGCCTCCACGTCAGCACGCAACGCGTTGATCTCATCCATCGAGCGGAAGCTCAACAGCTCGAAGTAGCGCCACATCAGCGCATCAGGGATAGAAACCAACTTGCCGTACATCACCCCCGGCGCTTCCTGGATGCCGACGTAGTTGCCCAGCGACTTGGACATCTTCTTGACGCCATCCAAGCCTTCCAGCAACGGCATAGTCAGAATGCACTGAGCCTCCTGGCCATACGCACGCTGCAGCTCACGCCCCATCAACAGGTTGAACTTCTGATCAGTACCGCCCAGCTCAACGTCCGCCCGCAACGCTACCGAGTCATACCCTTGAACCAACGGGTATAGGAACTCATGTATCGCAATAGGCTGATTGGTGGAGTAGCGCTTATCGAAGTCATCGCGCTCAAGCATCCGCGCAACGGTGTACTGGGACGTCAGGCGAATGAAATCCGCCGGCCCCATCAGATCCATCCAGGTGGAGTTGAAAGCCACTTCGGTCTTGGCCGGATCGAGAATCTTGAAAACCTGGGTCTTGTAGGTCTCGGCATTATCGAGAACCTGCTCACGGGTCAGCGGCGGGCGCGTGGCGCTCTTACCACTCGGATCACCGATCATCCCGGTGAAATCACCTATAAGGAAGATCACCTGATGCCCCAACTCCTGGAACTGGCGCAGCTTATTAATAAGCACGGTGTGACCCAGGTGCAGATCCGGTGCCGTCGGATCAAAGCCAGCCTTAATACGCAGGGGTTGGCCACGCTTGAGCTTTTCGATCAGCTCGGCCTCGACCAACAGTTCTTCCGCACCACGTTTGATCAGCGCTAGCTGCTCTTCAACCGACTTCATAACAGACCCGCAAGGCTCAGATTCAAAGGGAACCAACCATACAAGATCAGGGACTAATTACAAGTTTTGCCCTGCAAACGGACACCATTCGGCGAGCCCGGCATTCGCAAGCTTGCGCCACAGATGATTTGGTTATATTTTATACAGTTATTTCATCTTCATCATGTCATTCATCTTTTCCATTTCACCTTTTCAAAGTCAAAATTACCTATGACCACTGAACCGTCTAAAGCGCCACCGCTTTACCCGAAGACCCACCTGCTCGCCGCAAGTGGTATCGCCGCCCTTCTAAGCCTGGCACTCCTGGTATTCCCTTCCAGTGACGTAGAAGCCAAACGAACGACCCTGAGTCTTGACTTGGAGAGTCCGGTTGAACAACTGACACAAGATCAAGACGCTTCTGACGCGCAACAAGCCACAACCGCGAGCGCAGAGTCGCCATTTGCGCAGATTGAAGAAAGCCCAGACGACACCAAACAAACCGCTCAGGTAGCGAAAGGCCCCGTGCATCGCGAAGTGGTCGTGGCCAAAGGCGATACGCTGTCGACGCTATTTGAAAAGGTCGGCCTACCCGCCACCACCGTTAGCGATGTGCTGGCCAGCGATAAGCAAGCCAAGCAATTCACCCAGCTCAAGAGTGGCCAAAAGCTTGAGTTCGAGCTGAGCCCTGAAGGCCAACTGACCACTCTGCACACCAAGCTCAACCACCTCGAAAGCATCACCCTGACCAGAGGCGCCAAGGGCTTTGCCTTCAATCGCGTGACCACCAAGCCAGTGGTGCGCTCCGCCTACATCCACGGCGTGATCAATAGCTCGCTGTCCCAGTCCGCAGCTCGCGCGGGCCTGTCCCATAGCATGACCATGGACATGGCCAGCGTATTTGGCTACGACATCGACTTCGCTCAGGACATTCGCCAGGGTGACGAATTCGATGTGATCTACGAGCAAAAGGTGGCCAACGGCAAGGTTGTCGGCACCGGCAATATCCTCTCGGCGCGCTTCACCAACCGCGGCAAGACCTACACTGCCGTGCGTTACACCAACAAACAAGGCAATAGCAGCTACTACACCGCCGACGGCAATAGCATGCGCAAGGCCTTCATCCGTACTCCGGTTGACTTCGCCCGTATTAGCTCGCGTTTCTCCATGGGTCGCAAGCATCCAATTCTGAACAAAATCCGCGCCCACAAAGGCGTGGACTATGCAGCACCGCGCGGCACGCCGATCAAAGCTGCCGGCGACGGCAAGGTGCTGCTGGCCGGGCGCCGTGGTGGCTACGGCAACACCGTTATCATCCAGCACGGCAACAGCTACCGTACGCTTTATGGGCATATGCAAGGCTTTGCCAAAGGCGTGAAGACCGGCGGCAACGTCAAGCAAGGCCAAGTGATTGGCTATATCGGCACCACCGGCCTGTCCACCGGCCCGCACCTGCACTATGAGTTCCAGGTCAACGGCGTGCACGTCGACCCCCTGGGCCAGAAGCTGCCGATGGCCGACCCGATCGCCAAAGCCGAGCGCGCACGCTTCCTACAGCAAAGCCAACCGCTGATGGCACGCATGGACCAGGAACGCGCCACCATGCTGGCTTCGGCGAAGCGCTAAGCGATGGCGCTCTATATAGGTGTCATGTCCGGGACCAGCCTTGATGGCCTGGACATAGCGCTGATCGAGCAAGATACGGCGGTCAAGTTGATCGCCACACATTACATCCCCATGCCTGAATCCCTGCGCGCCGAGCTGCTGGGCCTTTGCGCCAGTGGCCCGGATGAAATTGCACGCTCGGCGATTGCCCAGCAAAGCTGGGTAACGCTCGCAGCCCAGGGCATTCATGCCGTGCTTGAGCAGCAGCAACTCACTCACCACGACATCCGTGCGATTGGCAGCCATGGGCAGACCATTCGCCACGAGCCCGCCCGCGGTTTCACCGTGCAGATTGGCAACCCCGCCCTACTGACCGAACTGACCGGAATAACCGTCGTCAGCGACTTTCGCAGCCGCGATGTAGCCGCCGGCGGCCAGGGCGCACCACTGGTGCCCGCCTTTCACGAAGCGCTGTTCGGCGAGGCTACTGGTAACCGCGCAGTATTGAATGTCGGCGGCTTCAGCAATCTGAGCCTGATCGAAACCGGCAAACCCGTAGCGGGTTTTGATTGCGGCCCGGGCAACGTTCTGCTGGACGCCTGGATTCACCAGCAAAGGGGCGAAAACTTTGACCGCGACGGCCAATGGGCCGCGACGGGAAAGGTCGAGCCACAGTTGCTTAACGCATTGCTCAGCGACCCCTTCTTCCTGACCAAGGGGCCGAAAAGCACTGGGCGCGAAGTCTTCAACCTGCCTTGGCTGGAACACCACCTCGGTCGACTGCCATCGTTCAATGCCCAGGATATCCAGGCCACGCTGCTGGAACTGACCGTACAGACCATCGTCGAGTCGTTGAAAACCGCACAGCCGCAAACCGAAACCCTGCTGGTGTGTGGCGGCGGCGCCCATAACTCGACGCTGATGAACCGCCTCGCCGCCATGCTACCGACCACCCGTGTCAGCAGCACCGCCACCCACGGTGTAGACCCCGACTGGGTGGAAGCCATGGCCTTCGCCTGGCTGGCCCATTGCTGCCTGGAAGGTATCGCCGCCAACCGTCCAAGCGTGACAGGCGCCCGCGGCCTTCGTGTACTTGGCGCGATCTACCCCGCCTGAAACGCAGATAGCAAAACGCCGCTTGGCCCCATAAGAGCCAAGCGGCGTTTTGCTTAATCCGCTACTGATCAGATCGAGAAAGACGAACCGCAACCACAAGTCGTGGTGGCATTCGGGTTCTTGATCACAAAGCGTGAGCCTTCCAAACCTTCCTGGTAGTCCACCTCGGCACCTGCCAAGTACTGGAAGCTCATCGGATCCACGACCAGGCTTACGCCTTCGCGCTCGACAATGGTGTCGTCGTCAGCCACATCTTCATCGAAGGTGAAGCCGTACTGAAACCCTGAACAACCGCCGCCCGTAACGAATACGCGCAGCTTCAAGCGATCATTACCCTCTTCATCGACCAGGCTCTTCACCTTGTGCGCAGCACCGTGGGTGAATTGCAAAGCCGTGGGGGTGAAGGATTCAACGCTCATGCTGATAATCTCCCGGCGTAGCGCCGCCATATGCGTGATGACCGCCATTATCCGCTTCTCCTAGAAAAGCGGTCAACTATTGTTACGGTATATCAATCTGCCCGGCACCCCTTAAAAACACGAAAGGCCCGATCAACGGGCCTTTTGCACAGCAGCCAACGCCTTAAGGCAGCATGCCGGCGTGGGACAAGCCGAGCTTCTCATCAAGGCCGAACAAGATGTTCATGTTCTGCACAGCCTGGCCCGAGGCGCCCTTGACCAGATTATCGATAACCGACAGCACCACCACCAAGTCGCCATCCTGCGGACGATGTACGGCAATCCGGCACACGTTGGCACCACGCACGCTGCGGGTTTCCGGGTGGCTACCGGCAGGCATTACATCGACGAACGGCTCATTGGCATAACGCTTTTCAAACAATGCCTGCAGATCCACCGAGCGATCCACGACCGTTGCATACAGTGTCGAGTGAATCCCACGGATCATCGGGGTCAGGTGCGGCACGAACGTCAGACCGACGTCACTGCCCGCCGCACGCCGCAGCCCCTGGCGAATTTCCGGCAGATGGCGATGCCCCTTTACGGCATAAGCCTTCATGCTTTCCGAGGTCTCGGAGTACAAGGAGCCTACCGCTGCACCGCGGCCAGCGCCGCTGACGCCCGACTTGCAGTCGGCAATCAGGCGCGAGGCGTCCGCCAGGCCAGCTTCCAGCAGCGGCAGGAAACCCAACTGGGTAGCCGTCGGATAGCAACCCGGCACGGCGATCAGACGCGCCTGCTTGATCTGCTCACGATTAACCTCTGGCAAGCCGTACACCGCCTCTTCAAGCAGCTCTGGAGCACCATGGGGCTGACCGTACCACTTGGCCCACTCATCGGCATCCTGCAAACGGAAGTCCGCCGAGAGGTCAATGACCTTGGTCCCTGCGGCCAGCAGCTCGCCGGCCAACGCATGGGCAACACCGTGGGGGGTCGCGAAAAACACCACATCGCAGGCGCCCAGGGTCTTGATATCCGGAACGCTGAACGCCAGGCCGTCGTAATGGCCGCGCAGGTTGGGGTACATATCGGCAACGGCCAGGCCGGCCTCGGATCGGGAGGTAATGACCACTACCTCAGCTTGCGGATGCTGAGCCAACAGACGCAGCAATTCGACACCGGTGTAACCCGTGCCGCCGACGATACCGACCTTGACCATAAACCTGCCCTCAACGAACCCACTGGAAAGCCGTCGATAATAGGGGCCGTATCGTTCTGCGACAACCGTCAAGGTGACGTACGCACGCTCTAACCTCTACTATCTCCAGTTACCGTGAACCTGGGAATAACTAAAAATGCTTTATCTATGGCTCAAAGCCTTCCATATCGTCAGCATTGTCTGCTGGTTTGCCGGGCTGTTTTACCTGCCGCGCCTGTTCGTCTACCACACACAAAGCCAGGATGCCGTCAGCCAGGAACGCTTCTGCATCATGGAGCGCAAGCTGTACAAGGGCATCATGCTGCCGTCGATGATCGCCACGCTGGTATTCGGCATCTGGTTGATCAGCCTTAACCCGAGCATCTTCAGCCAGGGTGGCTGGATGCACGCCAAGCTGACCCTGGTGGTGATCCTGATCGGTTACCACCATATGTGTGGCGCTCAGGTAAAACGTTTTGCTCGTGGCGAAAACACCCGCAGCCATGTCTTTTATCGCTGGTTCAATGAAGTGCCGGTTCTGATATTGCTGGCTATTGTAATTTTGGTCGTCGTCAAGCCGTTCTAACTCTACTTAGCCGCACTTAATCCGGGGTACTTCCAATGTCGCTGCCCGCTTTGCTTGAACAACGTCTGCGCCTGCCCGTGGTGGCTGCGCCGATGTTCCTGATTTCCAATCCGCAACTGGTCCTGGCGTGCTGCCGCAATGGCGTGGTCGGGAGCTTTCCGGCACTCAACCAGCGTGAAAGCAGTGGCTTCAAGGCCTGGCTGGAAGAAATCGAAGCGGGCCTGGCGCTGCTGGACAACCCTGCGCCCTACGCGGTCAACCTGATCGTGCACCACAGCAACCCGCGCCTTGAGGCTGACCTGGCGATTTGCGTCGAGCACAAGGTGCCGATCGTTATCACCAGCCTGGGCGCGGTCAAGGAATTGGTAGACGCCGTACACAGCTACGGCGGCCTGGTGTTCCACGACGTCACCACTCGGCGCCATGCCGAAAAGGCCGCCGAAGCCGGGGTCGATGGGCTGATCGCGGTGGCGGCAGGGGCTGGTGGCCACGCCGGCACTTGGAGCCCGTTTTCGCTGGTCGCCGAAATTCGCCAGTTCTTCGACAAGACCCTGTTGCTGGCCGGCTGCCTGAACCATGGGCACGAAATCCTCGCCGCGCAATTGCTCGGGGCTGATCTCGCGTATTTCGGCACGCGCTTTATCGCCACCACCGAAAGCCACGCCCCCGATGCCTATAAAGAGATGCTGCTCACATCGCGCGCAGCCGATATCGTGCACACTCCGGCGGTGTCCGGCGTACCTGCAAGCTTTATGCGCCAGAGTCTGGAAAACGCCGGTTTCGACCTCGCCGCCCTGCAAGGCAAGGGCGAAGTCAACTTTGGCTCCAAGCTCAAACCACTCAGCGACGAGGCCAAAGCCTGGAAGACCGTATGGTCCGCCGGCCAAGGCGTCGGTGAGATTGACGATTTACCCAGTGTCGATGAACTGGTTGCCCGCCTTGATGCCGAATACCGCAAGGCGCGCGAGCACGCAGCACAATTGCGCTGGCCGCGCTGACCCACCCGCCTGGCCTGCCGAATGAGGCAGGCCAGCATTACCCCCCTGAAAAGTGACAAGGATGCCTGCATGAGCGACAACCGTTTCAAGATTGTGTTTGATGGAGCCTTGCTCCCGGGTGTCGAAAGCACCACCGCCAAGCTGAACCTGGCCGAATTGTTCAAAAGCGAAGTCGAGGCGATCGAAAAGCTCTTCACCGGGCGTCCAGTCGCCCTCAAGCGCGACCTGTCTCGCCCCGATGCCGAAACCTACCTGGCCGCCCTGAAAAACGCCGGGGTGGATGCGCGCATCGAAGCTGAACAGCCTGTGGCTTTCAACCTGGCTGAAACCCACGAGACCGACTCCGGCGCCTCCGATTTTTCGCGCCCGGCCACCTCGCCGTATGCACCACCGCGCGCAGCCGTGGGGGATGACCTTCCAGAGTTTTCCACCCTCAACGTGTTCACCGTCAACGGCCGTATCGGGCGCCTGCGTTTCCTGGCCTGGACCCTGGTCCTGAGCCTGGCGCTGTTCGCCATCGTGGGCGCCTTGTTCACCGTGGGCGTGGGTATTGCCGCGGCATCTCCCACTGCGGCGATCATCATTGGTTCACTGCTTGGTCTGGTCTTGCTCGTGGCATCGGTGTGGATGAGCGTCCTGATCACCGTGCAGCGCCTGCATGACCTGGGCTGGTCCGGCTGGTTATGGTTCCTGAACCTGGTGCCGATCGTGGGCAGCATTTTCCCGATCCTGTTGATCGTGCTGCCCGGCAATGCAGGCGCCAACCAATATGGTGCACCACCGCCACGCAACTCGACCGCAGTAAAGGTCCTGGCCACCCTGTGGCTGGCGATGCTCCCATTGATATTCGCCGCCGCAGTGATGCTGGCCATGGGCGGTTACCTGGACCAGCTCGAAACCAGCGTGGACAGTGGCTACGAAAGCAGCTCCATGTCCACCGATGAAGAAGCTGACCAGAGCGTCATCGCCGGTGAAGAAGATGTGCAAAGTGCTGACGATGCGGCCGAACCTGTAGACTCTCCGCAAGAATGAAGAAACGCCCCACGCCTGTGACGCATCTGTCGCAGGCGCGGTGGCGTTGCGATGGAGAAATGCATGACCCGTTACGCTCTGATCACCGGTGCCTCCAGTGGCATCGGCCTGGCCTTGGCCGAAGCACTGGCCCGTCGCGGCCGCAGCTTGATTCTGGTGGCCCGCCAGCGTGATCAGTTGGAAAGTATTGCCATAGAGCTGACCCAACGTTTTGGCGTCGAGGTGCTGTTCCGCGCCTGTGACCTGGGCGAGCCACTGCGCCTGTCCGGGTTCCTGCTGGAGCTGGAAGAAGGCGAGCGGCAGATCGACTTGCTGGTCAACTGTGCCGGTATTGGCACCAGCGGCCCATTCCTGGCCCAGGACTGGATGACCGAGCAGGACCTGATCGAAGTCAACATCCTCGCCCTGACCCGCCTGTGCCATGCGCTGGGTAACTCCATGGCCTTGCACGGTGGTGGGCAGATTCTTAACGTCGCCTCCGTCGCGGCCTTCCAGCCGGGGCCATGGATGAGTACCTACTACGCCAGCAAGGCCTATGTACTGCACTTCTCCGAAGGTCTGCGCGAAGAGCTGAAAAGCTGTGGTATCAAGGTCTCAGTGCTCTGCCCCGGCCCGACCCGCACTGCCTTCTTCGGCACCGCACAGATGGACACCGCCAAGCTGGACCGTCAGCAGCTGATGAGCCCGGAAGAAGTGGCGCTGCACACCGTACGAGCCCTGGCAAAGAACAAAGCGATCATTGTTCCCGGTCGCCGTAACCGCTGGCTGGCGTTCAGCCCACGCTTGAGCCCACGCTGGTTGACCCGCAAGATTGCCGGCGCGATCAACAAGGCCTATTGCCCGCGTTGACCTGCTGGGTACACTCACCCTGCACTTTCATAATGGAGAAACAGCTGTGGATACTCTGTTCACCAAGATCATCAACAGAGAAATACCCGCGAGGATTATCTACGAGGATGACCAGGTCCTGGCCTTCCACGATATTGCGCCAATGGCCCCCGTGCATTTCCTGGTGATTCCGAAAAAGCCGATCCGTACCCTCAACGACCTGACGGAAGAAGACAAAGGCCTGGCTGGACACATCCTGTTCACCGCCCAGCGCCTGGCCGTAGAACAAGGCTGTGAAAAAGGCTTTCGCGTGGTGATGAACTGCAATGAAGATGGCGGCCAGACCGTCTATCACATTCATATGCATGTACTGGGTCAACGCCAGATGAACTGGCCACCCGGCTGAAACCCGCCATTGCAGGAGCCGGCTTGCCGGCTCCTGCAAGAAGCATGACCCAGCGCAAACGCACGCCCCTCTCTTGCGGTAAACTGACCGCCGAGATTTTTCCCGGAGGTCAGCATGACTACCCAACGTCACTACTCGCCGATTGACCGACTGTTGCTGCAGGCCGACACAGCCATGCGCACACTGCTGCCCTTCAGCGGCCAGCCGTATCGCCCGTCACCTGCCATCGTGCAACCCGAAGCACAAATGAGCGAAACGGATACCCGTCATGTCGCCGGCCTGATGCGCATCAACCATACCGGCGAAGTCTGTGCCCAGGCGCTCTACCAGGGCCAGGCCCTGACCGCCAAGCTGCCGCAAGTACGCGCAGCCATGGAGCACGCGGCCGAGGAAGAAATCGACCACTTGGCCTGGTGTGAACAACGTATCCGCCAATTGGGCAGCCACCCCAGTGTGCTCAACCCACTGTTTTATGGTCTGTCGTTTGGCATCGGCGCCGCTGCCGGCTTGATCAGCGACAAGGTCAGCCTGGGTTTTGTCGCCGCGACCGAACATCAGGTGTGCAAACACCTGGATGAGCACCTGGAGCAACTACCGGCCGAGGATGAAAAGTCCCGGGCGATTCTTGAGCAGATGCGTATCGACGAGGAACACCACGCAGAAAGTGCGCTGGATGCCGGCGGTTTCCGCTTCCCGGCGCCGGTGAGGTTTGGCATGAGCCTGATGGCCAAGGTCATGACCAAAAGCACCTACCGAATCTGAGCTGCAAAAAAGGGCGCTTGCAAAGCGCCCTTTCTTTTTGTCATAAGGTCCTGCGATCAGCCCAACTCAATGATCTCGTAATCATGGGTAATGGCCACACCTGCCGCGCCGAGCATGATCGAAGCCGAGCAGTACTTCTCCGCCGACAGCTCGATGGCCCGCTTGACCTGCGCTTCCTTCAGCGCACGCCCCTTGACCACAAAATGCATATGGATCTTGGTGAACACCTTCGGGTCTTCAGTCGCGCGCTCGGCTTCCAAAAAGGCTTCGCAGCTTTCCACCGCCTGGCGCGACTTCTTCAAGATGCTGACCACATCGAAGTTGCTGCAACCGCCCACGCCGAGCAGGAGCATTTCCATGGGCCGTACACCCAGATTGCGGCCACCGGCTTCCGGCGGGCCATCCATGACCACCACATGGCCACTGCCCGACTCACCGAGGAACATGGCTTCGCCCGCCCATTGGATGCGTGCCTTCATCGCCCAGACTCCACTGCTAAAAAAGGGGCGCCAGCTTATCACAGGCCCCCGCAAGCGCAGTGTTCTGCCCAAATACGTTCAACAGCAGACTTTGATAGGTAAATTCCCTGATCGAGTCAGAATGTGTCTGTTAAGCTGACGCCAAATCTATGGCGCATTGCCATCCTCCGGATGGATCCGCTCTATAAAAATACCAGCCCAACCACACCGTGCAGTCTTTTCGGGATACAACCATGGTTGCTATTACCCCCATACCCAAGATCAAGAACCTCGATAAGTTACTGACCCATTGTCAGCGGCAACGCTATCCGGCCAAGCAGAACATCATCTGCGCCGGGGAACGCTCGGAAACCCTGTTTTTCATTATCAAAGGTTCGGTCACGATCCTGATCGAGGATGACGACGGTCGCGAAATGATCATCGCCTATCTCAATACCGGTGATTTCTTCGGTGAGCTGGGCCTGTTTGAACAAGCGGGGAAAGAACAGGAGCGCAGCGCCTGGGTGCGGGCGAAGATTGAGTGTGAGGTCGCAGAAATCAGCTATGCGAAATTTCGCGAACTGGCCCAACAAGATCCGGACATCCTTTATGCCCTGAGCGGCCAGATTGCCCAGCGCTTGCGCAACACCACGCGCAAAGTCGGTGACCTGGCGTTCTTCGACGTCACCGGGCGCGTCGCCCGCTGCTTGCTGGAACTGTGCAAGCAGCCGGATGCCATGACCCATCCAGACGGCATGCAGATCAAGGTTACGCGCCAGGAAATCGGCCGGATTGTCGGTTGCTCACGGGAGATGGTCGGTCGAGTGCTCAAGGATCTGGAAGAGCGCAACCTGGTGCACGTCAAAGGCAAGACGATGGTGGTGTTCGGCACTCGCTAGTGCGCAAACACCTGTGCCAGCATCTGCCGGTATAAACCGTCGAGGCGGCTGATGGCATCCGGCGCAGCAAAGGCTTCATGCAGGGCGATATGGCTGTCGGCACGCACCCGCTGCTCGAGGCCGCACGCCTGATTGAAGCGATTGACCGCTGCAATCAGTTCCTCACGATGGTTCTCCAGCAACAATGCGCCATGCACCAGGCCTACCGGGCGCCCGCCACTCTGGCGCCAGCGCTGGGCAGTACCGACCATCTTGCGTCCGTTGAGATTGACGTTATAGCGGCCATCGCAAAAGGCCCCGTCGATTTCGCCCACAGAGGCATCGCCGCCCAACTCGGTCAGCAAGTCGCAAATGGGCTGGCACAGGCGCAGGTAGCCGGTCTCGATGCGACCCTGGTCGCCTTCGCTACGGGGCGGCGCGTAGACCAGTGCGATATTCACCGTCGCCGCAGACTGCGGCACTGGCTCCCCCCCTGTTTCCCGCAGCAATACCGGCCAACCGTGGGCGGCCGATACCTGACTGGCGCTTTCAAACGCGGGCAGGCGACTCAGACGGCGAGGCATCACCAGTGCCTGGTCGCTGGGCTGCCAGAACAGCAGGCCGAAGGATTGTTCACCCGCGCAGACGGCGGCCAGCAAGTCCTGCTCGGCGGCAAGGCCTGCTTCAACGGTCATCGCTACGGGTTGGATCATCGAACACCTACCTTTCTGAATAAACACAAAAAAATGTGGGAGCTGGCTTGCCGGCGATGCTGTCGCCTCGGTGTCTCTGTTGCACCGAGGTGATGCTATCGCAGGCAAGCCAGCTCCCACAGTGTCCGCGTTTCACATCAATCCAGTGTCGAACCACTGATCGGTAGACCACGCTCCGGGAAAAACAGGCGCTGCAACTCCGCCCCTGGATTCTCCGCACGCATAAAGGTCTCGCCGACCAGGAACGAATACACGTCGCTGATTTCCATCAACTCCACATCCGCACGGTTGACGATCCCGCTCTCGGTAATCACCAGGCGGTCACGAGGAATGCGCGGCAGCAGGTCCAGGGTGGTTTCCAGGTTGACATCAAAGGTGTGCAGGTTGCGGTTGTTGACCCCAACCAGTCGTGTGTCGAGGGTTTTCAGCGCGCGCTCCAGTTCGTCACCGTCATGGACCTCGACCAGCACATCCAGGCCCACGCCTTTGGCAACCGCCGCCAACTCGGCCATCTGCACGTCGTCCAGCGCCGAAACGATCAGCAGCACGCAATCCGCGCCCAACGCCCGGGCCTCGACGATCTGGTACGGGTCGATCATGAAGTCCTTGCGGATCACCGGCAACTTGCACGCGGCGCGGGCTTGTTGCAGGTAAGCGTCGGAACCCTGGAAATAGTCGATATCGGTCAACACCGAAAGGCAAGTTGCCCCGCCCTTCTCATAGCTGGCAGCAATCTCTGCCGGCACGAAGTTCTCGCGGATCACGCCTTTGCTCGGCGAGGCCTTTTTGATCTCGGCGATCACCGCTGGCTGCTTGAGCCTGGCCTGGGTGATCAGGGCATTGGCAAAGCCGCGGGGTGCATCGGCGCTTTTTGCCAGGTTTTCCAACTCGGCCAGGCTCACCCGTGCGCGGCGTTCGGCCACTTCTTCAACTTTGCGGGCGAGGATGTTTTCCAGAACTGTTGGCACGCTCATCCTTCATTCTCCATCTTGAATACGGCCGTGAATGCTCCCAGCTCTTCGAGCTTTTCGCGAGCCAGACCCGTATGCAGCGCATCGTGGGCCAAGGCGACACCTTCTGTAAGACTATAGGCGTGATCGGCTGCATAAAGTGCCGCGCCAGCATTCAGAACAATCATCTCTGCCGCTTTCTGACCGTTCTCGGTCTTGCGACGCCCCAGGGCATCGCGAATCAATTCAAGGGACGCCGCCGGGCTTTCTACCGCCAGGCCATGCAGGCTCTGGCTCTTCATGCCGAGGTCTTCTGGCTCGACCCAATATTCGGTGACCTGATCGTTCTTCAGCTCGGCCACAAAGGTTGGGGCCGCCAGGCTGAATTCGTCCAGGCCATCCTTGGAGTGCACCACTAGCACGTGTTTGCTGCCCAGGCGCTGCAGGACTTCGGCCAATGGCCGGCACAGCGCCTGGCTGAACACGCCCACCACCTGATGCTTCACACCGGCCGGATTCGTAAGCGGGCCAAGCATGTTGAACAGGGTACGCAGGCCAAGGTCCTTGCGCGGGCCCGCGGCGTGTTTCATCGCCCCATGGTGGGACTGGGCAAACATAAAGCCGATACCGACGTTGTCGATGCAGCGCGCCACCTGCACCGGGGTCAGGTTCAGGTAGATCCCCGCCGCTTCCAGCAGATCGGCACTGCCGCTCTTGCCCGATACCGCGCGGTTGCCGTGCTTGGCCACGGTGCAGCCGGCAGCGGCTACGACAAAGGATGATGCCGTCGAAACGTTGAAAATATTCGCACCGTCACCGCCGGTGCCGACCACATCGACCACGCCGTCGAGGGTCTTGAGTTCGACCTTGTCCGCCAGTTCACGCATCACCGAGACGGCGCCGACGATTTCGTCGATGCTCTCGCTCTTCATGCGCATGGCCATCATAAAGGCGCCAATCTGCGCATCGGTGCATTGGCCGGTCATGATTTCGCGCATGACATCGCTCATTTCAGCGGTGCTCAGGTCCAGATGGCCGACGATACGGCTCAGGGCAGTCTTGATATCCATGGAAAGTCCTTAGCGCGTGCCGCCGCTCTGCTTGAGAAAGTTGGCGAACAGCTCGTAGCCCTGCTCGGTCAGAATTGATTCAGGGTGAAACTGCACCCCTTCGACATTCAGTGTCTTGTGCCGCAGGCCCATGATCTCGTCGACCGAGCCGTCTTCCAGCTGGGTCCAGGCCGTCAGTTCCAGGCATTCGGGCAAGGTCTCGCGCTTGACCACCAGTGAGTGGTAACGGGTCACCGTCACCGGCAGGTTCAAGCCCTGGAACACACCTTGATCATTATGGAACACCGGGCTGGTCTTGCCGTGCATCACCTGGCGGGCACGCACCACGTCGCCGCCAAATGCCTGGCCGATGGACTGGTGGCCCAGGCAAACCCCGAGAATCGGCAGCTTGCCGGCGAAAAAACGGATGGCTTCCAGGGAGATACCCGCCTCGGTCGGCGTGCAGGGGCCTGGGGAAACCACGATACGCTCCGGGTTCAGGGCAGCAATCTGCGCCACCGTCATTTCATCGTTGCGCACCACCTTGACCTCGGCACCGAGCTCGCCCAGGTATTGCACAACGTTGTAGGTAAAGGAGTCGTAGTTATCAATCATCAGCAACATGTGGGTTCAAACCTCTTGAATTCACTGATTTCGAATGACCGCCTTCCAGGAGCGTGACCCGCTGCCAGACGCACGTTCCGGTTGCCAGGGTCAGCCGGCAAGGGGCGTCGAACAAAGGGTGAAGAAGGCAAATCGGTACAGGTCCGGCCGGGCCGGCAGAGAAAATTCAGGCGCGCCAACGCCAACGGGCGTGTGCCTTGACTACTCGCATCAAGAGTTTGCTGATGATCAACACGGGGAGGGTCTCATTCATACGTTCCCGCACAGTAACGTAGCCTCGCCAGCGGTGCAATATAGAGCAGCAAATACGGGGGGCATGACGAAGGTTTTGTAAGAAAAAACGATTTTCCTCACAGAAAACTCCCTCTACATTGCTAGTGTTTCACTTCCGATACAAAAACAATCATATGGAATCCCTATGCTCAGACCATCTTTTGTTGCGCCCCTTGCCGGATGCCTCCTGGCACTGGCCTGCGCGCAGGCGTTTGCAGCACCGTCACCTTATTCAACCATGGTGGTTTTTGGCGATAGCCTGGCGGACGCCGGCCAGTTCCCCGATGGTGTGTCCGGTGCCACCCTGCGTTTTACCAACCGTACCGGCCCCACATTCCAGGGTGACTACGGCCTGGTTTCATCGACCCTGCTGGGCTCCAAACTGGGTGTAGCGCCAAACGACCTGAACGCCTCCACCTCACCGGTTCGCGCCGCGCAAGGCTTGCCTGACGGCAATAACTGGGCGGTCGGCGGCTACCGTACCGACAACATCCTGGATTCCATCACCTCAGTCTCCGACACGGCGATCCCCCCCGGCAATGCGGGCGCGGGCACTATTTTACGCAGTCGCCAGGGTTATCTACCGGCAAACGGTGGGCGGGCCGACCCCAACGCGCTGTATTTTCTGTCCGGTGGCGGTAATGACTTCCTGCAACAGCGCGTCCTCAGTCCAGGCCAAGCCGTTGCCGCAGGCGGGCGCCTGGCCGACAGCGCCCAGGCTCTGCAACAAGCCGGTGCGCGCTACATCATGGTGTGGATGCTGCCCGACCTGGGCCTGACACCCGCCATCAACGGCACGCCGCAGCAGGCTGGGACGTCCGCCCTGAGCACTATTTTCAACCAGGCACTGGTACAGCGCCTGTCGCAGATCGACGCCCAGATCATCCCGTTGAATATTCCACTGCTGTTGCAGGAAACCTTCGCCGACCCAGGCCGATTTGGCCTGGCGACCGGGCAGAACCTTACCGGCACCTGCTTCACTGGCAACAGTTGCACCGCCAACCCGACGTATGGCATCGGCGGCACCCAGCCGGACCCGACCAAGCTGATCTACAACGACTCGGTCCACCCCACCGTCGCCGGGCAACGCTTGATTGCCGACTATGCCTACTCGCTGCTCGCCGCCCCCTGGGAGCTGAGCCTGCTGCCAGAAATGGCCCAAGGCACCCTGCGCGCCCATCAGGATGAGCTGCGTAACCAGTGGCAGGCGGACAACGGCAACTGGCAAGCCGTCGGCCAATGGCGCGCAATTGTCGCCGGTGGTGGTCAGCGCCTGGACTTCGACGGTCAAGGCAGCTCGGCCAGTGGCGACGGCAGTGGCTACAACCTGAATGTCGGCGGCAGCTATCGTCTCGACGACAGCTGGCGCGTAGGTGTCGCGGCCGGGCTGTATCGCCAGACTCTCGAAGCAGGCGCCAGCGACTCGGACTACAAGCTCAACAGCTACATGGGCAGCGCATTCGCGCAGTATCAGCACAATCACTGGTGGGCCGATGCCGCGCTGACCGGCGGCCGGCTGGACTTCGACAGCCTCAAGCGCAAGTTCGCCCTGGGCGTCAGCGAAGGCTCAGAAAAAGGTGACACCGACGGCTGGCTCTGGGCCTTGAGCGGCCGCGTAGGCTATGACATTGCCGGGGTCGGCAGCGATTGGCACCTGTCGCCGTTCATCAGCGCCGACTATGCGCGAATCGAAGTCGATGGCTACTCGGAAAAAGGCAGCCGCTCCACCGCGCTGACCTTTGCCGACCAGCAACGCGACTCCAAACGCCTGGGCGTTGGCCTGCAGGGCAGCTACCGCGTCACCCCGCAAACCCAGGTTTTTGGCGAAGTGGCTCACGAGCATGAGTTCGAAAATGACACCCAAAAGGTGAATATTTCGCTCAACAGCGTGCAGGGGATCGGCTTCGAACTCGACGGCTACACCCCTCGCAGCAATTCGGATCGCTTGAGTCTCGGGGTCAGCCACAAGCTCACCCAGGAGTTGGCACTGCGCGCGGCGTATAACGTGAGGAAGGATGACAGCCTGACCCAGCAAGGGGTCAGTGTCGGAGTGAGCCTGGATTTCTAATACGGCCTTAAAAACAACATAAAACCCATGTGGGAGCGGGCTTGCCCGCGATAGCGGTGGTTCAGTCACTACATCGGTGACTGACAGACCGCCATCGCGGGCAAGCCCGCTCCCACACAAGCCCAACCCCACATTTAGATCGGGATCGACCGTCAGTCTTGCGGGGTCTGCTCGGCCAATGCCACCGCACGGAACATCGCCCGGCGCTTGTTCAGGGTTTCTTCCCACTCAAGGGCCGGCACCGAGTCGGCGACAATCCCGCCGCCCGCCTGCACATGCAGTTCGCCGTCCTTGATCACCGCCGTGCGGATCGCAATGGCCGTGTCCATGTTGCCATTCCACGCGAAATAACCCACGGCGCCGCCGTAGACCCCACGCTTGACCGGCTCCAGCTCGTCGATGATTTCCATCGCACGAATCTTCGGGGCGCCGGACAAGGTGCCCGCCGGCAGAATTGCGCGCAGCGCGTCCATCGCCGTCAGGCCGGCCTTCAGCTCGCCGGTGACGTTGGACACAATGTGCATCACGTTGGAATAACGCTCGATCACCATCTTCTCGGTGAGCTTCACCGAGCCGATTTCCGAAACGCGTCCGGTGTCGTTACGCCCCAGGTCGATGAGCATCAAGTGCTCGGCGATTTCCTTGTCGTCGGACAGCAGGTCTTCTTCAAGTGCCAGGTCGGCCTCTTCGGTCGCGCCACGGGGGCGCGTGCCGGCAATCGGCCGCACGGTGATCAGGTTGTCTTCGACGCGCACCAGCACTTCCGGCGAGCTGCCCACTACGTGGAAGTCGCCAAAGTTGAAGAAGTACATGTACGGCGTCGGGTTGAAGCAGCGCAGCGCCCGGTACAAGTCGATGGGCGCCGCCTTGAAGTCGATGGACATCCGCTGCGACGGCACCACTTGCATGCAGTCACCGGCGAGGATGTATTGCTTGATGGTATCGACCGCGCGCTCGTAGTCATCCTGGGTAAAGCTGGAGCGAAACACCGGATCGGCCGCCGGCGGACGGCTGAGGTCCAGGCCGCGACGCGGGGTGATCGGCTGGCGCAGCTTGTCCAGCAGCGCTTCGAGGCTGGCCTGGCCTTGCTCGAACGCATCGGCCTGGGCCGGGTCGGCGAGCACAATCGCGTGCATCTTGCCGGCCAGGTTGTCGAACACCACCACCGCGTCGGAAACCATCAGCAGGATGTCCGGCACACCCAACGGGTCGGGGTTCGGGCATTTGCCCAGGCGTTGCTCCACGTAACGCACGCAGTCGTAGCCGAAATACCCCACGAGGCCGCCATTGAAACGCGGCAAACCAGCAATGGTTGGCACGTTGTAGCGCGCCTTGAAGGCTTCGACGAAGGCCAGCGGGTCTTGCACATCGTGGCTTTCGATCTCGACGCCATCATGGGTGATGCTGACGTGATGGTCATGCACCCGCAGGACCGTGCGGCACGGCAGGCCAATGATCGAGTAACGGCCCCACTTTTCGCCGCCCTGCACCGATTCCAGCAGATAGGAATTGGGCTCGTCGGCCAGTTTCAGGTAGATCGACAGCGGCGTATCGAAGTCGGCCAGGGTTTCCCGGGCCATGGGGATGCGGTTGTAGCCGGCAGCGGCCAAACGCAGGAATTCTTCGCGGATCATGGGGTGCCTCGTGGCGTGAGGGTCTAACAGTCAGGTATGCAAACGTGCCGCAGCGCGGCCAGGATCAGTCAGGCGCGCCAACGCCAGCGGGCCAGGGCCTTGATGACTTTCATCCAGAGTTTGCGAGTGACCACCACGATGGGATTTCCAGAAGGGGATGGGACAGCGTCGGGCAACGTTATCTCAGCGCCCGCTCCCAAGCAACCGGGGATTAGCAGTCGCAGGTCATCAATGACCAGCGCCGGCGACTCTTCGGCAATCGGCCGGCCATGGTTGTAGCCATAGCTTAAGGCCACACACTTGACCCCCGCCGCTTTCGCCGCCAGCACATCGCTGCGCGAATCGCCGACAAACAGCGACTGGGACGCCGGGATATTGGCCATTTTCATCACAAAGAACAGCGCCGCCGGATCCGGTTTTTTCTGCGGCAGGGTATCGCCGCCGATGATCCAGCGGAAATACCGGCCGATCTTCATCTGGTCCAGCAGCGGCGCGACGAAGCGTTCCGGCTTGTTGGTGATCAGGGCCATTTCCACGCCCTGCTTGTGCAGCCACTTGAGGGTGTCGCGCACGCCGGGGTAAACCACGGTCAGTTCGTGGCCGTCTTCGTAGGCCGCGTTGAACAGTTCCAGCGCGTGCTCAGCCTCTACCTCATCGACACCTTCGGCATCAATGTGATTGGCCAGCGCACGGCGCACCAGCATCTGCACGCCGTTGCCGACCCACTCGCGTACCGATTCGATACCGGCAGGCTTGCGCCCCAGCTTGAGCAACATGTGATCCACCGCAGCCGTCAGGTCCGGCACCGAATCGACCAGGGTGCCGTCCAGATCGAACATCACCAGCCGCGGCAATTTACCGGGGAACAGCTGCTCAAAACCGCTCATGGACGCGCCAGCGCCAGTTCTTCACGCATCTTGGCAATCACGGCCTGGTAGTCAGGGGTGTTGAAGATCGCCGAGCCGGCGACGAAGGTGTCGGCGCCCGCCGCCGCGATATCACGGATGTTGTTGACGTTGACCCCACCGTCGATCTCCAGGCGGATATCGCGGCCAGAGGCGTCAATCAGCGCACGGGCCTCACGCAGCTTGTCGAGGGTACCGGGAATGAACTTCTGCCCGCCAAACCCCGGGTTGACGCTCATCAGCAAGACCATGTCGACCTTGTCCATCACGTACTTGAGGGTGTCCAGCGGGGTCGCCGGGTTGAACACCAGGCCAGCCTTGCAGCCGCCTTCGCGGATCAGTTGCAGGGAGCGGTCGACATGCAGCGTGGCTTCCGGGTGGAAGGTGATGTAGGTCGCACCGGCTTCGATGAAGTCGCCGATGATGCGGTCCACCGGGCTGACCATCAGGTGCACGTCAATCGGCGCGGTCACGCCGTACTTGCGCAGCGCTGCGCAAACCATCGGGCCGATGGTCAGGTTCGGCACATAGTGGTTGTCCATGACATCGAAGTGCACGAAGTCGGCACCGGCGGCCAACACGTTGTCCACTTCCTCGCCCAGGCGGGCGAAGTCGGCGGAGAGAATCGATGGAGCAATTACGAAGGGCTGCATGACGCACCTTTTCTGAGCTAAATCACGATGGCGCGCATTGTATACCTCATGCTTTGTTGCGCGCACCGTGACCTGACTCAATGACTAGTACGCGGCGCGGTAGATTTTCTCGATATCCGCCGCACTGAGCTTGCGCGGATTGTTGCGCATCAGGCGCTCGATTCCCGCGGCTTCTAAGGCCATGGCCGGAATCGCCTCCTCTGGCACGCCGAAGCTGCGCAAGCCGCTAGGGATCTCCACTGCGGCGCACAGTCGCGTCATCGCCTCCACCGCCTGGTCCGCTGCATCGTTGACGCTCAAGCCCGTGATATTCACCCCCATGGCCTGGGCGATATCCTGCATGCGCTCGACGCAGGCCAGCTTGTTCCAGTGCATCACATAGGGCAGCAGCAACGCGTTGCTCACCCCGTGGGCAATGTTGAAACGCCCGCCCAACGGGTAGGCCAGCGCATGCACCGCCCCCACCCCGGCATTGCCAAAGGCCATGCCGGCCATCAGGCTGGCCGTGGCCATATCGTCACGCGCCTGCAGGTTGGCCGGATTGGCGTAGGCCTTGGGCAAGGCGTTGGCAATCAACTTGATCGCGCCAATGGCCAGGGCATC
Source organism: Pseudomonas sp. FP818 (assembly GCF_030687335.1). Taxonomy (NCBI): domain Bacteria; kingdom Pseudomonadati; phylum Pseudomonadota; class Gammaproteobacteria; order Pseudomonadales; family Pseudomonadaceae; genus Pseudomonas; species Pseudomonas sp. FP818. The sequence goes on from NZ_CP117427.1 coordinate 5,297,984, forward strand.
GGTGATTGGCGAGGCGTTCAGGGACAGATAGGACTCGATGGCATGCACCAGGGCATCCACACCACTGGCAGCCGTAACACTGCGCGGGCAGGTCAGGGTCATTTGCGGGCTGATCAGCGCAACATCCGGCAGCAGGTAGTCGCTGACGATGCCTTTTTTCAATTGCGCGGCCTTGTCCGACAGAATCGCCACATTGGTCACTTCCGACCCCGTGCCGGCCGTGGTGGGAATGGCAATCAGCGGCGGGCCTTTGCGCGGCACCTGGTCCACACCGAACAAATCCTCGAGTGCGCCGTGATAACCGGCATAGGCGGCGACGCTCTTGGCGATATCAATGGCACTGCCACCGCCCACGCCAACGCCGATCAGGCCGTCATGCCCGCCTTCGCGGTAGGCCTGCATGCAGTCTTCCACGATGGCGATCTCCGGGTCGGGCAGCACCCGGTCGAAGATCTCGTAGGGCCGATCACCCAACTGCGCCAATGCCAGTTGCACCGTACCGGACTTGACCAGCGCAGCATCGGTGACGATCAACGGGTTGTCGATATCCAGCCGGGTCAGCTCGGCGGCCAATTGCTCGATGGCGCCTGGGCCGGTGAGCAATTTGTGGGCGATCTTGAATGAGGAGGTACTCATGTGCGCGGCCTCTTATAAATTGGTGGGCTGGCACAAGAATAGCTGGGGAATGCGGGTTGTCTGCCATTCAGCGGCTGAATGGTTGGGTCATTCAAAGCGGGCGCGGTCAATGTAGGAGCTGGCTCGCCTGCGATGGCCTCGACTCGGTGCATCAGGTGTACCGAGTCGAGACCATCGCAGGCAAGCCAGCTCCCACAGGTGATCGGGTTTCAGCAGTCAGACCTGCGCCGTCCGCAGTTTTTCGCTGCGCCCACGCAGCCACTCCAGGGTCAGCAACAGCACCACCGAGAAGGCAATCAGCAAGGTCGCCGCTGCGGCAATGGTCGGGCTGAGGTTTTCGCGGATGCCGCTGAACATCTGCCGAGGCAAGGTGGCCTGCTCGGGCCCGGCGAGGAACAGCGTCACCACCACCTCATCGAACGATGTGGCAAAGGCAAACAGCGCCCCGGAAATGACGCCCGGCGCAATCAGCGGCAGCGTCACCCGGCGAAACGCGGTCAACGGCGACGCCCCCAGGCTGGCCGCGGCTCGCACCAGGTTGTGGTTGAAGCCCTGCAAGGTCGCCGACACGGTGATGATCACAAAGGGCACGCCCAGCACCGCATGCACCACGATCAGCGAAAAGAAACTGTTGCCCAGCCCCAGCGGGGCAAAGAACAAGTAACTCGCCACGCCGATAATCACCACCGGTACCACCATCGGCGAAATCACCAGGGCCATCACCAGCGCCTTGCCGGGGAAGTGGCCACGGGTCAGGCCAATAGCAGCCAACGTGCCAAACACCATCGCCAGCACCGTGGCCGCCGGGGCGACGATGATGCTGTTCTTCAAGGCGCGCATCCATTCCGCCGAGGCAAAGAAGTCCTGGTACCAGTGCAGCGAAAACCCCTGCAGCGGGTACACCAGGAAACTCCCGGAGTTGAACGACAGCGGGATGATCACCAGCACCGGCAGGATCAGGAACAACAGGATCAGGCCGCAAAGGATCCGCAAGCTGTAGAACCACACCCGTTCGATGGGTGACATATAAGGACTGCTGGACATTTCAGGCGCTCCTCAGCTCAGGCGCAGGCGGCTGGCGCCCACCAGCCAGTTGTAGATCAGGTACAGCACCACGGTCGCCAGCAGCAGCAAGCCGCCCAGCGCAGTCGCCATGCCCCAGTTGATGCTGGTGTTGGTGTAGAACGCCACGAAGTAGCTGACCATCTGGTCGTTCGGGCTGCCCAGCAGGGCCGGGGTGATGTAGTAGCCAATCGCCAGGATAAACACCAGCAGGCAACCGGCACCCACACCCGCGTAGGTCTGTGGGAAGTACACCCGCCAGAAACTGGCGAATGGGTGACAACCCAAAGAGATCGCCGCACGCATGTAGGTCGGTGAAATGCCCTTCATCACGCTGTAGATCGGCAGAATCATGAACGGCAGCAGGATATGCACCATGGAGATGTAGACCCCCAGCCGGTTGAACACCAACTCCAGAGGCTTATCAATGATGCCCAGGCCCATCAGCGCGCCGTTGATCAGCCCGCCGGACTGCAGCAGCACAATCCAGGCGGCCACGCGCACCAGCACCGAGGTCCAGAAGGGCAGCAGCACGAGGATCATCAACAGGTTGCTTTGCCGCGCCGGCAGGTTGGCCAGCAGGTACGCCAGCGGATAGGCCAGCAGCAGGCAGCACACGGTAATCACCAGGCCCATCCAGAAGGTGCGGGCGAAGATATCGAGGTAAATCGCCTGGTCCGGCGTGGCCGGCGCGACTTCGCCGAGGTCGTCGATCCGATGATCGACCGCCGCCAGCAGGTAATAAGGCGTGAGGCTGCTGGTGTTGCGCCGGATGGCCTGCCAGTACGCGGGGTCGCCCCAGCGTTCGTCGAGGTTTTCCAGCGCTTCTTTATAAGAGGCCGGCACTTCGCTGAACGGCAGCGCCCGCGCGGTTTTGGTCAACAGGCTGCGATAACCCGCCAGCTCCATGTTCAGGCGCTTGGACAAGTCGCCCAGGGTCTGGTTTTTCCGGGCTTCACCCAGGTCCTCGCTGACAGCCTGGTACACCGACTCGCCGGGCAGGCCACGACCATCCCAGGCGGTCACCGCCACCACGGTACGCGGCAGGCCAGCGACCACTTCCGGGTTACCGACGCTTTTGTACAACAGCGCAACGATGGGCACCAGGAACACCAGCAGCAAAAACACCACCAGCGGCGCGATCAAGGCCTGGGCCTTCCAGCGGTTAAGCCGCTCGGCACGCGCCAGGCGCTGCTTCAAGCTGGGGGTGGTGACCTCGTTCGAGGGAACGGCGATGGCCATGGCAAACTCCGGAAAATCTACAGTTGAAACCCGTGTGAAAGGCCCCCTTGTGGGAGCCGGGCTTGCCCGCGATGGCAGCAACTCGGTGTGTCGGGTCTACCGAGGTGCTGCCATCGCAGGCAAGCCAGCTCCCACAGGGGTTAAGCGGTGGGGCTTGTTATTTGGCAGCCCAGGAATTGAAGCGCTGCTCCAGTTGCTCACCGTTATCCGCCCAGAAGCTCACATCAATCTGCACCTGGTTGGCGATGTTTTCCGGAGTAGTCGGCATATCCTTGAGGATGTCCTTGGCCAGCAGCGGCACGGCTTGGGTATTGGCCGGACCGTAGGCGATGTTTTCCGAGTAGATTTTCTGTTGCTGCGGTGCAACGGAGAAGGCGATGAATTTCTTCGCCGCCTCGGCGCGCTCCTTGCTCAGGCCCTTGGGGATCGCCCAGGCGTCGAAATCGTAGATACCACCGTTCCACACCACTTTCAGGTTGCTCTCTTTCTGCACGGCGGCGATCCGGCCGTTGTAGGCCGAGCTCATCACCACGTCACCCGAGGCCAGGTACTGCGGCGGCTGGGCGCCGGCTTCCCACCACTGGATCGACGGCTTGAGTTCATCGAGTTTCTTGAAGGCGCGGTCCTGGCCGTCCTTGCCGGCCAGCACTTTGTACACGTCCTTGGGCGCTACACCGTCGGCCATCAGGGCGAATTCCAGGGTGTACTTGGCCCCCTTGCGCAAGCCGCGCTTGCCGGGGAAAGTCTTGGTGTCCCAGAAGTCCGCCCAACTGGTTGGGGCCGTCTTCAGTTTGTCGGCGTTGTACGCCATCACCGTGGACCACACGAAGAAACCCACGCCACAGGGCTGGATCGCGCCTTTCACATAGTCGTCGGGGTTGCCGAACAGCTTAGGATCCAACGGCTCGAACATGTCCTCGTCACAGCCACGGGACAGTTCCGGCGACTCGACTTCCACCAGGTCCCAGGACACGCTTTTGGTGTCGACCATGGCTTTGACCTTGGCCATCTCGCCGTTGTACTCGCCGGCGATGATCTTGCCGTTGCCCGCGCTTTCCCACGGAGCATAGAAAGCCTTGACCTGGGCAGCCTTGTTCGCGCCGCCAAACGACACCACCGTCAGGTTCGGACCTGCCATGACCTGTGAAGCACTCGCCAGGCCGATGGCCAGGGCGGTCAATTTCAGGGATCTCAACATTTATTGTTCTCTCCACGTGCAGGGTTGGATGAAGCCAAGGGGGCGATCAATTCGCCTCTAGAAGTGGGTCGAGTGCGCGAACGTGCTCGACTTGCCAGCCAATCGGAACCACATCGCCGACCGTCAGTGCCGGATCCAGCTCGGCGATCGGTTGTTTCACAAAGAAATCGGCCTTGCCGCAGACTTCCAGGCGCACGCGCACGTGGTCGCCCAGGTAGATAAATTCGGCCACCCGGCCCGAGAAACGGTTGCTGCAGCTTTCGCTGGAACCGTTGAGGCTGACCCGCTCCGGGCGCACCGACAGCGTCACCGGGCCACCGATCTGCCCGACATTCACCGCCAGCGCCTCGACCTTCTCGCCGCGCGCCAGCTCAACCACGCACCGCTCGCCGGTGTGGCTGTGCAGGCGGCCGTTAAGACGGTTGTTCTCGCCGATGAAATTGGCGACGAAGGTGTTTTTTGGCTCTTCATACAAAGTGCGCGGCGGTGCGATCTGCTGGATCTCGCCCTGGTGGAACACCGCTACCCGGTCGGACATGGTCAGCGCTTCACCCTGGTCGTGGGTCACGTAAACCACGGTCACGCCCAGGCGCTGGTGCAGGTGCTTGATCTCCATCTGCATGTGTTCACGCAGCTGTTTATCGAGGGCACCGAGGGGTTCGTCCATCAGCACCAACTGCGGCTCGAACACCAGGGCGCGAGCCAGGGCCACCCGTTGCTGCTGGCCGCCGGAGAGCTGCGCCGGGTAGCGCTGGGCGAAGGCGTCGAGCTGGACCATGCTCAGCACGCGCTTGACCCGTTCGCTGACATCGGTCTTGCTCAAGCCCCGCACCGTCAGGGGGGAACGCCAGGTTCTCGGCCACCGTCATGTGCGGGAACAGCGCATAGTTCTGGAACACCATGCCAATGTCGCGCTTGTGCGGCGGCACATTGTTGATCGAGCGCCCGGCCAGCAGGATCTCCCCGGCGGTCGGCGTTTCGAAGCCCGCCAACATCATCAGGCTGGTGGTCTTGCCCGAACCGGACGGGCCCAGCAGGGTGAGGAACTCGCCTTTGCGAATGTCCAGGTTGAGGTCTTTGACGATCAGGTTCTCGCCATCGTAGCTCTTCTGCACACCACGAAAGCTGACCAGCACATCATTTGAATCCGCCTCGCTCATACCCGCACCTTTGTGTTTTGGACTGCTGTGAAGCTAGCGTAATCCAGGTGCAAGCCCCCGGAAATCGGGGCGCAGGAGAGATTGGCATCAGCAGGATGGAAGGTTCGGGGTAGGGATTGCCCTACACGGATGGCGGGCAAGGGACAGTTGCGCAGCAAGCTTCAAGCGACAAGCTGCAAGCACGGGCTTTCTGGGGGTTGAGCGATGTCGCAAATAGACACGCGCCTATAGGAGCTTGTGCTCCATCGCGTACTTCACCAGCTCGGCCAGGGAGCTGATGTTGAGTTTTTGCATCAACCGCGCCTTATGGGTGCTGATGGTCTTGCTGCTCAGGGCCAGTTGCTGGGCGATATCGTTGACGTTGGCGCCCTGGGCCAAGCGCTCGAACACCGAGAACTCGCGCTCGGACAACAGCGAATGCAAGGGCCGGGCATCGGTGAGGCCGACCTCAAACACCATGCGGTCCGCCAGGTCCGGGTCGATATAGCGCCCGCCCGCGGCGACTTTGCGGATTGCCGTCAACAACAGCGCAGGATCGCTGTCCTTGGTGGCATACCCTGCCGCGCCGACCTTCAGCGCCCGGGCGGCCATTTGTGCCTCGTCATGCATCGACAGCACCAGGATGGCCGGCGGGTTGTTCAGCGCGCGGATCCGCGCAATCGCCTCCAGGCCGTTGACCCCGGGCATGGAGATATCCAGCAGCACCACCTCGCAGGGCGTGTGACGCAAGGCTTCCAACAGCTGTTCGCCGTTGCCCGCCTCGCCCACCACCAGCAGGTCCTTGGCCAGGCCGATCAACTGCTTGATGCCTTCACGGACGATGGTGTGGTCTTCGGCTACCAATACGCGGATCACGGCAATTTCCTCTCTCTATAGCGATTAAACGCCGACATTCAAAATGTGCGAGCAAGCCCACAAGGGATCTATGGCGAATCCAACGGCACCGTAACGCTCAGGGTGGTGCCCTCCCCCAGTTCGCTGTCGAGGGTCAACTGCCCGCCCATGATCAGCACCCGCTCGCGCATGCCCACCAAACCAAACGACACCGGGCGCCCCGGCGCAGGGACGAAGCCTGCGCCATCATCACTGATGGTCAACCGCAGATTGGCGCCCTCCACCACCAGGGTCAACTCCACCGTATGCGCCTGGGCATGGCGCATGACGTTGGTCAGCGCCTCCTGCAGGATACGGAACAGGCCAATGGCCTTGGCGTCACTCAAGGCCGGGAGGTTGTCCGGCACCTGCACCAGGCACGGAATCTGTGTGCGCGCCTCAAACCGCCGGGCCTGCCACTCGATGGCCGAGGCGATCCCGGCGTCGAGAATCGGCGGGCGCAACGCCGTGGCCACATCACGGACCAATTGGAACAGTTGAGCGATCAGGCGCTTCATGCTGTTCAGGCGCTCGTGCAGGCCTGGGTCCAACTGGGCGTAGGCCAACTCGCACATGGAGGTTTCCAGCTTCAACACCGTGAGCATCTGCCCCAGCTCATCGTGAACTTCGCGGGCGATCCGCGCCTTCTCTTCCTCACGCACGGTTTCCAGGTGCGCCGAGAGTTCGCGCAGTTGCGCCCGCGAGGCGTCCAATTCCAGCTCAATGCGTTTGCTGTCGCTGATGTCCCAGACGATCCCGTCCCAGACCACCGCCCCATCGTCCAGACGCCGGGTGACCGCCTTGATCTCGGCCCAGCGCTGCTCGCCCTGGCGGGTCAGGATGCGGCCCTGCCACGACCAGTTGCTCTCGGTGTCGATGGCCTGGTCCTGGGTCTGGTGGTAACTGGCGCGATCATCCGGGTGGACCAGGCTGCGAATCCCCACATCGCGGTGGCTGAGCACGGACGGCGAATAGCCCACCAGGCGCTCGCTGCCTTCGCTGATATAGGCAAAGTCGATGGCGGCGCTCAACGGCAGACGCTCCAGGCGAAACACCAGCCCTGGCACATTGGCGGCGATGCCTTGCAGGCGCGCTTCACTTTCCTGCAACGCGGCCAACGCCCGGCGGCGCTCGGTGACGTCGTTGAGGTACACCACCAGGTATTCGCCACCGGCAAAGCGCAGGAAACTCAAGGACACATCCGTGGGCAACAGGCTGCCATCCGCGCGCAGGCACTGGGTGGCGAAGCTCTGCGGCCCGTCTTCACTGGCCCGGGCGCGCTTCCACAGGTTCAGCCAGCGGTCCATGCTCAGATTGGGTTCGAACTCGATCAGCGGGCGCTCGATCAACGCTCCCGGGGCGTAACCGAGCATGGTTTCGGCGGCGACGTTGGCGTAGCGCACATGGCTGTCCCAATTGACCCAGAGGATACCCACGGTGCTTTGATCAATCGAAAACTGGGTCAGACGCAATGCTTCGGCGCCCGCCGCACGGGCAGCGCTTTCCTCACGCGTGGCCAGCAACTGGTGTTCCAGGGCATGTTTTTGCCGACGCTGCCACAGGGCAACCGTCAGGCACGCGAGCAACAGCAGGCCCAGCAGCAGGCTGAGGTTTTGCCAGAATCCCGGTGATTCCGACAGGCGTGGGTATTTGGGTTGCAGCCAGCGGGCATGCAATTGCTCCAGTTCACGGGCTGGAATGGCGCGCAGGCCGCTCTCGACAATCTCTGCCAGGGCTGGCCAGTCACGCCGGGTGGCCACCCGCAACAGTTGCGGCAATCCAATATCGCCCACCACGGCCAAACCGGCGAACTCGGGCTCGATCGACAAGCGGCTCAACTGCGCCTCATCGACTACCGCATAGCGCGCCTGCTGGCTGACCAATAGCTGCAAGGCCTGGCGCTCCAGGGGCACACCTTGCAGGTTCAGCCTGGGGTAATTGCTGCGCAGGTAATCCGCCACGCCGCTGGGCATGCGCACGGCGACCCGGGACTGTTCATCGAGTTTTTCCAGGTCCACGGTGCCGCTGCCGTCGCGAATGCCAACAATGTGCTGGGGCACGCGCATATACGGGTCGGAAAACTGCCACAGGCGCAGGCCGGCAGGGGTTTGTAGCAGACCTGGGGCGAGGTCGACTGCATCATCGCGCAAGGCGTCCTCCAACTGTTCCTGCGTGGGGAAGTTGCGCCAGGTCAGCTCGATATTCAGCGCCTTGGCCAGCGCCTGCATCAGCTCGACATTGGCCCCGGACAAGCGCTGCAGGCGCCGGTCGTATTGCGCGTAAGGCGCCTGCAACACCACCCCGACCCGCAGTTGCGGGTGCTGCGCCAACCACTCGCGCTGCTGCGGGTTGAGCACCGCCGGCGGCACCACAGACGCAGGCGCGGCATTCGCCATCAAGGGCAAGCACAGATAGCCGATAACCAGCAGACAGCGAAAATTCATCATTCACATCTCACATCCAACCCATTAGGCTGCCGGGATCACTTCTGGCCGGGATTCCACTATGCCCCTGCTTCACCGTTCGACACTGCCAGCATTGTGCCTGTCGCTGCTGTTTACCAGCACCTTTTGCGTGCAGGCGGCTGACACCGCGCCGGCGGCCGCCGAAAAACCACCAGAACGCCAGCCTCTGCCAGAGCGTAGCCAGGAGGAAGCCCAGGCCCTGGAGCGACAACTGCCGCCCCACGAGCAGCAACAATTGCAGGCCGGCGACGAGTCGTTCCTGGCACTGTGGAAACCGGCGAACAGCCCCGAACCGCAGGGTGTGGTGATTATCGTCCCCGGCGCCGGAGAAACGGCTGACTGGCCGCAAGCCATCGGGCCTTTGCGCCAGAAGCTGCCGGATGCCGCCTGGGGCAGCCTGAGCCTGTCGCTGCCCGACCTGAGCGTCGATACCCTGCCGCCGCGGGTAATCCAGGCTCCCGATGCGGCCGTTGACAGCAGCAGCAAGGATGCCAGCACCGCCGCGCCCAAGCCCATCGAACAGGCGGCCAGCGCCGAAGCCGAGGGCACCGACCCGGCCGTGGTCCCTGGCGTGGATGAGCAGGACAAGACCGACGCGACACGGATCTTCGCCCGCATCGACGCAGCCGTCGCCTATGCCCAGACCCAGAACGCCCGCAGCGTGGTGCTGCTGGGGCACGGGACTGGGGCCTGGTGGGCTGCGCGCTACCTGAGCGAAAAACAACCGGCCCAGGTGCAAAAGTTCATCATGGTCGCGGCGCAGTCGCCGGTGGGCCGTCAACCGGATCTGCAACAGCTGACCCCGACATTGAAGCTGGCGACCGCCGATGTCTTCTATCAGGACAACGCCCTGGCCAGCAAAATGGCGCTGGAGCGCAGCCAGGCAAGCAAGCGGCTGAAGAATGACAACTACAAGCAGGTGTCGTTGAAGACTATTCCCGGGAATAGCGCAGCGGCCCAGGAACAGTTGTACCGGCGGATTCGCGGCTGGTTGAGCCCGCAAAGCAGCGGTAGCTGAGCCCAACTGCCCCGCCCCGTCTGTGGTTGTGGTTGTGGTTGTGGTTGTGGTGTGGTTTGGTTGTGGTTGTGGTTGTGGTTGTGGTTGTGGTTGTGGTTGTGGCGAGCGGGCTTGCCCGCGTTGGGTTGCGCAGCAGCCCTAAAACCCGCCGCTCGGTTTATCTGACAAACCTAAGAGGCCCTGTGGGGGCATGAGGATCTACACAACTCGCTCTTTTTTGGTTATTGGGTTTGTGTACATATCCGTTGCTGCGGTCATGGCCACTTAGGGTTCCGCCCTTACGGCGGCTCACTTTGGAGAAGCGCCAAAGTAAGCAAAACGCTCTTGCCCCACCACTCGGTGCCTCGCCTAGGCTCGGCATGCCCGCAGTCAGGCATTGCTCCGTGGGCCCGCCGCGATCGGCCATCCATGGCCGTGTCGCGGCTACCCCGGCATCCCTGCCGGGGTGCTCACTGCGCAATACCTGCCTGCGGCCAGCGTGGTTTAACGGGGCGCCTGAGATCAAGATCAAAAGCCAGATCAAAAACAGAGCCAGAGCTGCGAAGCTACATTCCCCTGTGGGAGCTGGCTTGCCTGCGATAGAGATATCTCGGCCAATACATCTATCGACCGATAGACCGCCATCTCGGCGCCCCCCGAATCACTGCTGGATTGCAGGCACACCGAGACTGGGCGAGGTGCCGAGTGGTGGGTCCCCGGCCTCCGATACCAGGAGCCCCTTGGTTACTTTGGGGCTCTTTTTTTACGGACCGGGCACATGGTTGACGGGTGTGCGGGGACAGGGTGGACACTTTTGGCAAGCACGCTCGCCACAGGCGGTCGGGTCAGCGGAAATCCCGCTGCTCGCGAATGATCGTGTAGGCACTATGCAGCTCTCGGGTGCGCTCCGTGGCCTCGCGCACTTGAGCGGGGCTCGCGCCAGTGCCGGCAATCTTGTCCGGGTGGTGCCGACTGAGCAGCCGTCGATAGGCACGTTTGATGACCGCAGGCTCTGTCGTTCCGGTTACCCCGAGGATCCGTAGGGCCTCTTGATAGGTGCTACCGCGGGTGACCAGGGGCTTGCGTTCCGGCTCATAGTCATGGGCCAGTGCCTGGAGTTGTTGCGGCGTCCACCCCAGCCATTTGCCCCATAGCTCGATCAGCTCGCGCTCAGCGGGGCTGGCCTTGCCGTCGGCCCAGACCATGCGCCAGCAGGCGCGCAGCACGCCTTCCGCCGCATGGGGCTGCACCTTGAGCACGCGCAGGTAACTGCGCACGCGGTCGGTCCCCGACTTGCCTCGGTTGAACGCGGCAATCGCCCGGCGCTGGGCCGGCTCGCTCATGTCCAGCGAGCGCATCTCCACCCGCGCCTGCTGGATATGGCCGTCCACCACCCGCCCATTACTCTTGGCCAGGCGGCCCAGCAGGACAAACAGCAGTTCGTCATTGCGCAGCGCCGGCCGGCCGCCCAGGCGTTCGCGCAGTTGGGCCCAACTGTGCAATTGCAGGCGCCGATCCAGTGCCTGCCCCAGCAACCCACCCAACATGGCCCCCGGAATGCTGGCGATGGCAAAACCCGCCCCGGCGCCGATCAGAGTCCCAGGCCACAACATCTTACTGGCCCACGGTCAGCAGACTTTCAACCTGCGCCAGGCGCTCCAGCGTACCGACGTCAATCCAGCGTCCATCCATGTGTTCCCCCGAGACCAAGCCTTGAGCCATCGCCGTGCGCAGCAAGGGCGCCAGCTTGAAGGCACCGGCACTGCAACCCGCGAACAGCTTGGGGTGCAGCACCGAAATGCCACTGAAGGTCAGGTTATCGGCACCGGGCGCTGCATCATGAAGCAAACCATCCTTGATATAGAAATCGCCACCACTGGGGTGATGAGGCGGGTTATCGACCATGACCAAGTGCGCCAAGCCGCTCGAGGGCTGCTTGAGGCGGACAAAGTCGTAGTCGGTCCAGATATCGCCATTGACCACCAGGAACGGCTCCTCCCCCAGCAAGGGCAAGGCCTGGAAGATTCCGCCACCGGTTTCCAGGGGCTCGCCCTCTGGCGAATACTGGATACGCACGCCGTACTGCGCGCCGTCTCCCAGATAACTCTCGATTTGCTGGCCCAGCCAGGCATGGTTGATGACGATATCGGTGAATCCCGCTTTCGCCAGCGCCTCCAGGTGGTACTCGATCAGGCGCTTGCCACCGGCCTGGACCAACGGTTTTGGGGTGTGCAGGGTGAGCGGACGCATCCGCTCGCCCTTGCCGGCCGCCAGGATCATCGCCTTCATACGTGGGCCTCGGCCGGTTGGCGCAGGCTGGCCAGCAACTCGCCCAGGTCGGCCAGTTCCGGCCGATCGGCCAGCACCGCGTCTATATAGGCAAAGAAGCGCGGCACGTCCGCCAGGTAGCGCGGTTTGCCATCACGGTGGCAGATACGCGCAAAGATACCGATGACCTTGAGGTGACGCTGCACCCCCATCAAGTCGCTGGCGCGCAGGAAATCTTCAAAGTCCGCCTGCACCGGGATGCCCAATTGGCCAGCACGCTCCCAATAACCACGCTGCCATTCGCGCACCCGCGCCTGGGGCCAACTGAGGAAGGCGTCCTTGAACAGGCAGGTGATGTCGTAGGTCACGGGGCCGTAGACCGCATCCTGGAAATCCAGCACGCCAGGGTTCGGCACGCTGATCATCAGGTTGCGCGGCATATAGTCGCGATGCACCAGGACCTTGGGCTGGGCCAGGGCGCTGTCGATCAGCAATTGGCTGACCCGCTGCCATTGAGCCAACTGCTGCTCGTCGAACTCAATGCCCAGATGCCGGCGCACGTACCATTCGGGGAACAACTCCAATTCACGGCGCAACAATGGCACGTCGTAGCTGGGCAACCCGGCGTCCATCGGCAATTGCTGGAAAGCCAGCAGCGCGTCGATGGCTTCGGCAAACAATTGATCGGCATTTTCACCGTCAATCACATCCAGATAGGTGTTTTTGCCCAGGTCGTTGAGCAAAAGAAAGCCTTGGGAGAGATCTTCTGCATAAATTTGCGGAACATTTATTCCCGATTTCGCCAACATTCTCGCGATATCGACGAAAGGTTTGCAGTTTTCCTGGGGGGGTGGGGCATCCATCACGATCAATGTGCGACCTTCGCCCTGCCAACGGAAGTACCGTCTGAAACTCGCGTCGCTGCTGGCCGCAGTCAATGTAGCCGGGGGTACGGCCCCCCATCCCTGGGCATGGAAAAGCTCGGGTAACTGCTGATCGAGCCAGACTTTCAGGTGTTGCAAACGTAGATCTTGGTCGGGCATTACAAGGGTCTCCGACGGCGCTAGCCGTCAAGCGGGTCATGCTTTATTATCACGCATCTTTTTCAGACCATCGAGAGGCGTGCGGCCCACACCGCGGGCAGATGGCACGCAGGAAGCCCGGACTAATAAGATGGCATTGAAATCCCCCGCGTTTCGTAGAAAATTTCCGTTGCTGGTAACCGGCAGTCTGCTGGCCATGCAACCCTTCGCCACCTCATTCGTGGTCGCCGCGGAACAGTATGACTGCTCAGTCTCTGCTTCGGGTGCCTGGGATTGCGCGCCGAAAGCCAGCGCAGCCCCTTTACCACCGCGCCCGGTGCATGACGGCAGTGCCGTCAGCTCGGCCAACGGCACGCCGCAAGGCGAAGCTGCTGGTGCCGAAGCCGTGCCGCAGACCAAGCTGGTCACCGAATCCAAGGGCCGTGGCCTGCGTTCGCGCAGCGCTGACTACAGCCACCTGGACTGGGTCCCTCGGGAGAAACTCACTGCTGCGCAACTGGCCGAAACCGGTCCTTATTGCGCCGGTGCGTACGTCGAGCCGCTCCGTCCTGGCATGAACGACAAGACGGACAAGAGCGACGCACCGACCTTCATCGGTGCCAAGGCCTCTCGTTACGAGCAGGACACCCAGGTCGCCACCCTGGCCGGTGACGTGGTCATGCGTCAGGGCAGCATGCAGGTCGAGGCCGAAGAGGCCAGCCTGTACCAGGCCGAGAACCGTGGCGAGCTGAACGGCAATGTGCGCATGCGCGACAATGGCGCGCTGATCGTCGGCGACCATGCCCAGGTCCAACTGGACACCGGCGCCGCGCAGATCGACAACGCCGAGTACGTAATGCACAAGTCGCGCATCCGCGGTAACGCGCTGTACGCCAAGCGTGCCGAAAACGCGATCATCCGCCTCAAGGACGGTACCTACACCACCTGCGAGCCAGACAGCAATGCCTGGCAGCTGCGCGGTAACAACATCACGTTGAACCCGGCCACCGGCTTCGGTACGGCGACCAACGCGACGTTGCGGGTCAAGAACATCCCGATCCTGTACACCCCGTACATCTACTTCCCGATTGACGATCGTCGTCAGTCCGGCTTCCTGCCGCCGAGCTTCAGCTCGGGTGGGGAAAGTGGCTTCACGCTGGTGACACCGTACTACTTCAACCTGGCACCGAATTACGATGCCACGTTGTACCCGCAATACATGACCAAGCGCGGCATGTTGATGGAAGGCGAATTCCGCTACCTCACCAAGTCCAGCGAAGGTCAGTTCGGCGGCGCGTACCTGAACGATGACAGCGACGAGCGGAAGAAGCAGAGCGACTACAACAAAACCCGCTATATGCTCAATTGGCAGCATAAGGGCGGGTTGGATTCGCGGCTGTTGACTCAGATCGACTACACCAAGATCAGCGATCCGTTCTACTTCCAGGATCTGAAGTCCAATCAGATTGGCGTTGAGTCTCGTGAGTTCGTCAACCAGCAAGGTGCTGCCAGCTATCGCGGCGATACCTATACCGCTCAGTTGAATTTGCAAGCCTACGAGCTGGCGACGATCTCCCAGATCACTCCGTACAACCGGTTGCCGCAGTTAACCATCAATGGTGCACTGCCTTACCGTCCTGGTGGGCTGTACTTTGCTTATGACGCCGAGGCTGTCCGGTTTGATCGGGATTTGAGGACTGGCAATATCACCAATAAAGATGGTGGGCCGTTCAACGCCAATGGCACTGTAGGTGAACCTCGCCTCGATACATATGTCAGAGGCCTGACCCGTGCAAACGGCACGCGCTTGAACGCGGCTCCAAGCGTATCGTTGCCGATGAATTCGAGTTACGGCTTCATCACGCCAAAGCTCAAGTACGCCTACACCAAGTACGATCTTGATCTCGACGGCGCCGGCAAGCAGCAAATGATTGATGCGGGCCAGAAATTCAAGAGCTCGCAAGACCGCTCCATTCCAATCGCCAGTGTCGATAGCGGGCTGTTTTTCGACCGCAGTACCCAGTGGTTCGGCAAGGACTACACCCAGACCCTGGAGCCGCGCCTGTTCTATCTCTATGTTCCAGAGAAAGACCAGTCCGATATCCCGGTGTTCGATAGCAGCGAAACCACGTTCAACTACAACTCACTGTTCCGCGACAACCGCTTCTCGGGCACTGACCGGATCGGCGACGAAAACAAACTGTCCCTGGGCGTGACCAGCCGCTGGATCGAAGAGAACGGTTTCGAGCGTCAACGTGTTGCCATCGGCCAGGCGCTGTATTTCAAGGACCGCGAGGTCCAACTGCCTGGCATCGTTGCCGCAGACCGCGAAGATTCGCAGTCGGACGTCTCGCCAATCGCTCTGGACTACGAGTTCCGCTTTAACCGCGACTGGCGCGCCACTGCCGATTACAACTGGGACACTGAAAGTCACGCCGCCCGCTCCGGCAGCGCGATGTTCCACTACCAGCCTGAAGACAACCCGAACAAGGTTATCAACGTTGGCTATCGCTATCGTAACGACCAGGTTGTCTACAACCAGTTGACCGGTAAGTGGCAGTTTGGTGGCGATTACGGCACCGAAGGGCAACCAGGTTTCGAGAAGGATTACTACAAAATCCAGCAACACGATTTCTCGATGATGTGGCCGATCGTTCCACAATGGAACCTGATCACCCGCTGGCAGTATGACTATGCACGCAACCGTACCCTGGAAGCCTTCGGTGGTTTCGAGTACGACAACTGCTGCTGGAAACTGCGTGTGATCAACCGTTATTGGGTTTCCAACGACGAATACACCCAGATCGCCCCGCAGAACGAAAAAGGCGACCACGGGCTCTTCCTCCAAATCGTCCTCAAGGGACTCGGCGGCCTGACTGGCGCCAAGGTAGAGAGCTTCCTCGACAAAGGCATCCAAGGTTATCGTGAACGTGAAGATCAAGCTTTCTGATTGTCTGCGCCCGCTGATGCTGGGCGCGCTGTTCCTGGGTACTGCAGCGGCACACGCTGCAGTGCAACCTTTGGACAAGGTAGTGGCCATCGTCGATAACGACGTGATCATGCAGAGCCAACTGGACCAACGGGTCAAGGAAGTTCAGCAAACCATCGCCAAGCGTGGCGGTGGCGTGCCACCGACCAGCGTCCTGGACCAGCAGGTGCTGGAACGCCTGATTGTCGAAAACCTGCAATTGCAGATTGGCGACCGTTCCGGCATCCGTATCACCGACGAAGAGCTGAACCAGGCCGTCGGCACCATCGCTCAACGCAACAACATGAGCATTGATCAGTTCCGCGCGGCCCTGACCCATGATGGTTTGTCCTATGAGGACGCCCGTGACCAGATCCGCCGCGAAATGATCATCAGCCGCGTGCGTCAGCGCCGTGTGGCCGAACGTGTGCAGGTATCAGAGCAGGAAGTGAAGAACTTCCTGGCCTCGGACCTGGGCAAGATGCAGCTCTCCGAAGAACTGCACCTGGCCAATATCCTGATCCCGACACCGGACAGCGCCAACGCCGAGCAACTCAATGCCGCAGCGGCCAAGACCCAGGCGATCTATGACCGTCTCAAGGCCGGCGCCGACTTTGCCCAGATGGCCATCGCCCAGTCCGGCAGCGACAACGCTCTCGAAGGCGGCGACATGGGCTGGCGTAAAGCTGCTCAATTGCCACCGCCGTTTGACCGTGAGCTGAGCGCCATGGAAGTAGGTGGCATCACCCAGCCTGCGCGCACCCCTGGCGGCTTCATCATTCTGAAGTTGCTGGAACGCCGCGGCGGTGAAACTTCGTTGAAAGACGAAGTGCATGTTCGCCATATCCTGGTCAAGCCAAGCGAAATCCGCACCGAGGCTCAAACCAAGGAACTGGCGCAAAAGATCTATGAGCGCATCGAAGGCGGTGAAGACTTCGCCACCCTGGCCAAAAGCTTCTCGGAAGACCCGGGTTCTGCCCTCAACGGCGGCGACCTGAACTGGATCGACCCACGAGCCCTGGTGCCCGAGTTCCAGCAAGTCATGAACGATACGCCCCAAGGCGTGCTGTCCAAGCCGTTCAAGACCCAATACGGTTGGCATGTCCTGGAAGTCCTTGGCCGCCGCGCCACCGACAACACCAGCCAGGCCCGTGAGCAGCAAGCACTGACCGTACTGCGTAACCGCAAATACGACGAAGAGCTGCAAACCTGGCTGCGTCAGATCCGTGACGAAGCCTACGTGGAAAACAAGCTTCCTGGCGCCGACACAACAGGCACCGACCAGGCAGTCCAGTGAAACCCCAGCGTTTCGCATTGACACCCGGCGAGCCGGCCGGCATAGGTCCAGACCTGTGCCTGCTGCTCGCCGCGCAAGCCCAGCCTCACCCCCTGATTGCCATTACCAGCCGCGACCTGCTCCTTGAGCGGGCCGCGCAACTGGGCGTGGCTGTCGACTTGCTGCCCGTTTCGCCGGGCAACTGGCCCGACCAGCCGGCACCTGCCCACAGCCTGTACGTGTGGGACACCCCGCTGCAGGCCAAGGTAGTCGCCGGGCATCTGGACAAGGCCAACGCCGCCTTCGTCCTGGAGACTCTGACCCGGGCCGGACAAGGCTGCATCGACGGCGACTTCGCCGGGATGATCACTGCGCCCGTGCATAAAGGCGTGATCAACGAAGCCGGCATCGCCTTTTCCGGGCATACCGAGTTTCTCGCAGAACTGACCCACACCGAACAAGTGGTGATGATGCTGGCAACCCGCGGCCTGCGCGTGGCACTGGTGACCACTCACCTGCCCTTGCGCCAGATTGCCGATGCCATTACCCCCGAGCGCCTGGAGCGTGTAACGCGCATCCTGCACGCTGACCTGCAACAAAAATTCGGCATCGCCCAGCCGCGAATCCTGGTGTGTGGCCTCAACCCCCACGCGGGTGAAGGCGGCCACCTGGGCCATGAAGAAATCGACATTATCGAACCGACACTAGAGCGCCTGCGCCAAGACGGCATGGACCTGCGCGGCCCATTGCCTGCGGACACTCTGTTTACCCCCAAATATCTGGAGCACTGCGATGCAGTGCTGGCGATGTACCATGACCAGGGGCTGCCCGTGCTGAAATACAAAGGTTTCGGCGCCGCAGTCAACGTGACCCTGGGCCTGCCGATCATCCGCACCTCCGTCGACCATGGCACCGCCCTGGACCTGGCGGGCAGCGGCAAGATCGATACCGGCAGCCTGCACGTGGCCCTGGAAACCGCCTATCAGATGGCCGAGACCCGTATATGACCGAGCATTACCAACACCGGGCGCGCAAGCGCTTCGGGCAAAACTTCCTGCACGATGCCGGCGTTATCGACCGCATCCTGCGCTCCATCCATGCCAAGCCCGAAGACCGCCTGCTGGAAATCGGCCCGGGCCAAGGCGCACTGACCCAGGGCCTGCTCAATAGCGGCGGCCAACTGGATGTGGTTGAGCTGGACAAGGACCTGATCCCGATCCTCAACCAGCAATTCGCTGGCATGCCCAACTTCAACCTACACCAGGGCGACGCACTGAAGTTTGACTTCACCAGCCTCAATGCCGCCCCCAACAGCCTGCGGGTGGTCGGCAACTTGCCGTACAACATCTCCACGCCACTGATCTTTCACCTGCTGAACAACGCAGGGATCATCCGCGACATGCATTTCATGTTGCAGAAGGAAGTGGTCGAGCGCTTGGCCGCCGGCCCTGGCGGCGGTGATTGGGGTCGCCTGTCGATCATGGTCCAGTACCACTGCCGGGTCGAGCACCTGTTCAATGTCGGGCCGGGCGCGTTCAATCCACCACCGAAAGTCGATTCGGCGATTGTGCGTCTGGTGCCCCACGCGGTCCTTCCTCATCCGGCCAAGGATCATCGCCTGCTGGAGCGGGTAGTGCGTGAAGCGTTCAACCAGCGCCGCAAGACCCTGCGCAATACACTCAAGGCATTGCTGAGCAACGCCGAGATCGAAGCCGCCGGTGTCGACGGCAGCCTGCGCCCGGAGCAGTTGGACCTGGCCGCGTTTGTACGTCTGGCGGACCAGCTAGCTATCCAGCCAGCGCCGACGGCGGAATAAGCCGCAGAGGCTTGATGCAATGCGATCCACATGTGGGAGTGGGCTTGCCAGCTCCCACACTTGTTTTTGCTGGCCCCACTCCCAGCGCCCGCCGCAGTTCCAATGTGTGCGGGCTTGCCCGCTCCCACATTTGCGCCGCGCTACACTGGTAGCGCTTCGTCATCTGCCAGGACGCCATCGTTTACCAAGCCAGACACATGTCTGGCCTAGTGCCCTCCTCATGGCCTAGACTGATCCGCATCTGCTGTCCTCCGCTTTTGCTCTTAAGGCCTCTTGCATGTCCGATCCTCGCTATCAGATCGACGTCAGCGTCGTCACCCGCTTCCTGGCGGAACAATCGCAACCTGAACAGAACCGCTTTGCCTTTGCCTACACCGTCACGGTGAAGAACAACGGCCAGGTAGCCGCCAAGCTGCTGTCGCGCCATTGGGTCATCACCGACGGCGACGGCCATGTCGAGGAAGTGCGCGGTGCGGGTGTCATCGGCCAACAGCCACTGATCGACAGCGGCGCCAGCCACACCTACAGCAGCGGCACCGTGATGACCTCCAAGGTCGGCACGATGCAAGGCAGCTATCAAATGCTTGCCGAAGACGGCAAACACTTCGACGCCATCATCGCCCCCTTCCGCCTGGCGGTACCGGGAGCCCTGCACTGATGGCGACCTATGCTGTCGGCGACCTGCAAGGCTGCCTGGAGCCGCTCAAATGCCTGCTTGACCGTGTAGCCTTCGACCCAGCCCAAGATCGTCTGTGGCTGGTGGGCGATCTGGTCAACCGTGGCCCGCAATCCCTGGAAACCCTGCGCTTTCTTTATGGCATGCGCGACGCCCTGGTGTGCGTACTGGGCAACCATGACCTGCACCTGCTGGCGGTCGGCAATAACATCGAGCGCCTGAAAAAGGGCGATACCCTGCGCGAAATCCTCGAAGCTCCGGATCACGCCGAGTTGCTGGACTGGCTGCGCCGGCAAAAGCTCGTGCACTACGACGAGGGCCGCAATACCGCCCTGGTGCATGCCGGCATACCACCGCAGTGGAGCCTGAAAAAAGCCCTTAAATGTGCTGCCGAGGTTGAAACCGCCCTGGCCGATGACACGCTGTTCGCCACCTACCTGGACGGCATGTACGGCAATGAGCCAGTGAAGTGGGATAACGATCTGACCGGCGTCGCCCGCCTGCGGGTGATCACCAACTACTTCACGCGCATGCGCTTTTGCACCGCCGAAGGCAAACTCGACCTCAAGAGCAAGGAAGGCGCCGAAACCGCCCTGCCCGGCTACAAGCCCTGGTTTACCCACAAGGAGCGCAAGACCCGCGAAACGAAGATCATCTTCGGTCACTGGGCCGCCCTTGAAGGTCACTGCGACGAGCCTGGGGTATTTGCCCTCGACACCGGGTGTGTCTGGGGTGGAGCCATGACCCTGATGAACATCGACACCGGCGAGCGCCTGAGTTGCCAGTGTGAATCCCCCCTTCCCGTTACACTGCCGGCTGCCGCCAAGCGCTAGACGCCGCTTGCCGCCGCTTGCCGCCCGCCCAAGGAGCCCGCCATGAGCGAATTCAAACGTATCCCTCCCGAACAAGCCCAGGCCCTGCGTGAACAAGGCGCCGTGGTGGTGGATATCCGTGATCCCCAGACTTACGCCCTGAACCACATCAAGGGCGCACAGCACCTGGACAACCACAACATTGCCGATTTCATCCGCGCCGCCGACCTCGACGCGCCAGTGATCGTGGCCTGCTATCACGGCAACTCCAGCCAGAGCGCGGCGGCCTATCTGGTCAGCCAGGGGTTCTCCGATGTCTACAGCCTGGACGGCGGCTTTGAGCTGTGGCGTACGACGTATCCTGCGGAAACTGCCACAGGCGATTCGCAATAATTTTTTTCAAACCCCGCTACCCCGCGTGACGCTTGGGCTCGCGCCGTTTCTGAGAAACGGCGCACCCAAACTAATTAGGCATCTCGCCTTGACCTCCCGGATTCCCAACTATCATTAAGCGCAGGCCATCCAAAACAGGGGAGAGCCGGTACACCGGCGTGCGGGTCATCGGTAGCGTTTCAGGGTGTTCTGGGGGGAAATGGCCACGGCAAACGCCACTGGCTGCCAGCATCGACTGATTGATCCGGCGTCGGCTCCACGTATCGAGCGAGGTGACGACGTCATGAGTATTTTTAGCCACTTCCAACAACGCTTCGAGTCCACCCAGCAGGAAGAACTCACGCTGCAGGAGTATCTTGAGCTGTGCAAAAAGGACCGCAGCACCTATGCGTCTGCCGCCGAGCGCCTGCTACTGGCGATTGGCGAACCGGAGCTGGTAGACACCTCCAACAACTCGCGGCTGTCGCGAATATTCTCCAACAAGGTGATCCGCCGCTACCCGGCCTTTGAAGACTTCCATGGCATGGAAGAATGCATCGACCAGATCGTCTCCTACTTCCGCCATGCCGCCCAGGGCCTGGAAGAGAAGAAACAGATTCTCTACCTGCTCGGCCCCGTGGGCGGCGGTAAATCTTCCCTGGCCGAAAAGCTCAAGCAACTGATCGAAAAGGTGCCCTTCTACGCGATCAAGGGCTCTCCGGTGTTCGAATCGCCCCTGGGCCTGTTCAACGCCACAGAAGATGGCGCGATCCTCGAAGAAGACTTCGGCATCCCACGGCGCTATCTCAACACCATCATGTCGCCCTGGGCCACCAAGCGCCTGGCCGAGTTCGGCGGCGATATCAGCCAGTTCCGGGTGGTGAAGCTCTATCCGTCGATTCTCAACCAGATCGGCGTCGCCAAGACCGAACCGGGGGATGAAAACAACCAGGATATTTCTGCGCTGGTGGGCAAGGTGGATATCCGCAAGCTGGAGGAATTCCCGCAGAACGACGCCGATGCCTACAGCTACTCGGGCGCACTGTGCCGGGCCAACCAGGGCCTGATGGAGTTCGTGGAGATGTTCAAGGCGCCGATCAAGGTGCTGCACCCACTGCTCACCGCCACCCAGGAAGGCAACTACAACAGTACCGAAGGCCTCGGGGCGATTCCGTTCACTGGCATCCTGCTGGCCCACTCCAACGAATCGGAGTGGCACACCTTCCGCAACAACAAGAACAACGAAGCCTTCATCGACCGGATCTATATCGTCAAGGTGCCGTACTGCCTGCGGGTCAGCGATGAAATCAAGATCTACGACAAATTGCTGTTCAACAGTTCCCTGGCCAAGGCCCATTGCGCGCCAGACACCCTGAAGATGCTCGCCCAGTTCACGGTGCTGTCGCGTCTCAAGGAGCCGGAAAACTCGAATATCTACTCGAAAATGCGCGTCTACGACGGGGAGAACCTCAAGGACACCGATCCCAAGGCCAAGTCGATCCAGGAATACCGCGACACGGCGGGCGTCGATGAGGGCATGAATGGCCTGTCGACCCGCTTCGCCTTCAAGATCCTGTCCAAGGTCTTCAACTTCGACCCCCATGAGATCGCCGCCAACCCGGTACACCTGCTCTATGTACTGGAGCAGCAGATCGAACAGGAGCAGTTCCAGGCTGAAACCCGCGAGCGTTACCTGCGCTTCCTCAAAGAGTACCTGGCGCCGCGCTATATCGAGTTCATCGGCAAGGAGATCCAGACCGCCTACCTGGAGTCCTACAGCGAATACGGCCAGAACATCTTCGACCGCTATGTGCTGTACGCCGACTTCTGGATCCAGGATCAGGAATACCGCGACCCCGAAACCGGCGAGATCCTCAACCGGGTAGCCCTCAACGAAGAGCTGGAGAAGATCGAAAAACCGGCCGGCATCAGCAATCCGAAGGATTTCCGCAACGAAATCGTCAACTTCGTACTGCGCGCCCGGGCCAACAACAACGGCAAGAACCCGACCTGGCTCAGCTACGAGAAGCTGCGGGTGGTCATCGAGAAAAAAATGTTTTCCAACACCGAGGATCTGCTGCCGGTCATCAGCTTCAACGCCAAGGCCAGCAAGGAGGACCAGCAAAAACACAACGACTTCGTCACACGAATGGTCGAGCGCGGCTACACCGACAAACAGGTACGGCTGCTCTCCGAGTGGTACCTGCGGGTGCGCAAATCGCAGTAAGGCAGCGACAGGCGTGCGCTGCCGGGCCCCTGGCCTGGCAGCTGACCGCTTGTCTCTAAGCTTCCAGCTCGCGGCTTGAAGCTTGTAACGTGAAGCTGCCCGGAGGGCTCCCTATGAGCTATGTGATCGACCGACGCCTCAATGGCAAGAACAAGAGCACGGTAAACCGCCAGCGGTTCCTGCGGCGTTACCGTGACCACATCAAAAAGGCCGTCGAAGAGGCGGTGAGTCGCCGCTCCATTACCGATATGGAGCACGGCGAGCAGATCAGCATTCCCGGCCGGGACATCGACGAACCGGTGCTGCATCACGGCCGCGGCGGCAAACAGACCGTGGTTCATCCGGGAAACAAGGAATTCACCACTGGCGAGCATATCCAGCGCCCTCAGGGCGGTGGCGGCGGCAAAGGCCCAGGCAAGGCCGGCAACTCCGGCGAAGGCATGGATGAGTTCGTGTTCCAGATTACCCAGGAGGAATTCCTCGAATTCATGTTCGAGGACCTGGAGCTGCCCAACCTGGTCAAGCGCAACCTGACCGGCACTGACACCTTCAAGACCGTGCGCGCCGGTATCAGCAACGAGGGCAACCCCTCGCGCATCAATATCATCCGCACCCTGCGTTCGGCCCATGCACGGCGTATCGCCCTGTCTGGCAGCAGCCGCGCCAAACTGAGGGAAGCCAAGGAAGAGTTGGCGCGCTTGAAGCGCGAAGAGCCGGACAACTTCGGCGATATCCAGGAAATCGAAGCAGAAATCGAGAAACTCAGCGCGCGTATCCACCGCGTGCCGTTCCTCGACACCTTCGACTTGAAATACAACCTGCTGGTCAAGCAACCCAACCCCAGCTCCAAGGCCGTGATGTTCTGCCTGATGGACGTTTCCGGCTCCATGACCCAGGCGACCAAGGACATCGCCAAGCGCTTCTTTATTCTGCTGTACCTGTTTCTCAAGCGTAACTACGACAAGATCGACGTGGTGTTTATCCGCCATCACACCAGCGCCCGCGAGGTCGACGAGGAAGAGTTTTTCTATTCGCGGGAGACCGGCGGCACCATCGTGTCCAGTGCTCTGAAGCTGATGCAGGAAATCATGGCTGAGCGCTACCCAGCCAACGAATGGAACATCTACGCGGCCCAGGCTTCCGACGGCGACAACTGGAACGACGACTCGCCCATCTGCCGCGACATCCTGATCAACCAGATCATGCCGTTCGTGCAGTACTACACTTATGTGGAGATTACCCCCCGCGAGCACCAGGCCCTGTGGTTTGAATACGAGCGCATCGGTGAAGCCTTCGCCGATACCTTCGCCCAGCAACAACTGGTCTCGGCCGGCGATATCTATCCGGTCTTCCGTGAACTCTTCCAGCGCAGGTTAGTGACATGACCGCCAAAGAGCATAAGCGCCAACCCATTTCCACGGGGTCCGAATGGACCTTCGAATTGATCCAGGCCTATGACCGGGAAATCAGCCGCATTGCGGCCGGTTATGCCCTGGATACCTATCCCAACCAGATCGAAGTGATCACCGCCGAACAGATGATGGACGCGTATGCCTCGGTGGGCATGCCCCTGGGCTATCACCATTGGTCCTACGGCAAGCACTTCCTCAGCACCGAGAAGTCCTACAGCCGCGGCCAGATGGGCCTGGCCTACGAAATCGTGATCAACTCCGACCCGTGCATCGCCTACCTGATGGAAGAAAACACCATCTGCATGCAGGCACTGGTGGTGGCCCATGCGTGCTACGGCCACAACAGTTTCTTCAAGGGCAACTATCTGTTCCGCACCTGGACCGACGCCAGTTCGATCATTGATTACCTGGTGTTCGCCAAGCAGTACATCATGCAATGCGAGGAGCGCCACGGGATCGACGCCGTGGAAGACCTGCTCGACTCCTGCCATGCCTTGATGAACTACGGGGTAGACCGCTACAAACGCCCTTACCCCATTTCCGCCGAAGAGGAACGGCTGCGGCAGAAGGACCGTGAAGAGCATCTGCAAAAGCAGATCAACGACTTGTGGCGCACCATCCCCAAGCGCGCCGACAAGAACAGCGACAAAGACAATGCACGCTTCCCCAGCGAACCCCAGGAAAACATCCTGTACTTCCTGGAAAAGCACGCCCCGTTGCTGGAGCCGTGGCAACGGGAGATCGTGCGGATCGTGCGCAAGATCGCCCAGTATTTCTACCCCCAGCGCCAGACCCAGGTGATGAACGAAGGCTGGGCTACGTTCTGGC
This sequence comes from Pseudomonas sp. FP818, assembly GCF_030687335.1. NCBI lineage: Bacteria > Pseudomonadati > Pseudomonadota > Gammaproteobacteria > Pseudomonadales > Pseudomonadaceae > Pseudomonas > Pseudomonas sp. FP818. The sequence goes on from NZ_CP117427.1 coordinate 5,323,294, forward strand.
ATTACACCCTGATAAACGACCTCTACGACGAAGGGCTGGTGACCGACGGTTTCATGATGGAGTTCCTCACCTCCCATACCAGCGTGGTCTTCCAGCCAGGCTTCGACAGCCCCTACTACAGCGGCATCAACCCTTATGCCCTGGGCTTTGCCATGTACCGGGATATCCGGCGCATGTGCGAACACCCGACCGAGGAAGATCGCCGCTGGTTCCCGGAGATCGCCGGCAGCGACTGGCTATCGACCCTCAAGTTCGCCATGAGCAGCTTCAAGGATGAGAGCTTTATCCTGCAGTACCTGTCGCCCCAGGTGATTCGTGATCTCAAGCTGTTCAGCATTATGGATGACGACCTCAAGGACGACCTGCTGGTACCTGCCATTCACGACGAAGCCGGTTACCGCACCATCCGCGAGACCCTGGCGGCCCAGTACAACCTGGGCAACCGCGAGCCCAACGTGCAGATCTACAGCATCGATATGCGCGGCGACCGCTCCCTGACCCTGCGCCACCAGCAGCACGACCGCAAACCCCTGGGCGAATCCACGGATGAAGTGCTCAAGCACCTGCACCGGCTATGGGGTTTTGATATCCATCTGGAGACGCTGCAAGGCGACCAGATCATGAAAACCCACCATGTTCCGCCGCGCAACGAACACAACGACAACGACTACGGCCGCCTGGACCTGGCCGTGGTTCACCTTTGATGCAGCAATGCCTCCATTGGCCTGGCACAGGCGTTATCCTGTAGGGCTAATGGAGGCTTTTTCATGCAAATCTACAAAGTCGGCGGAGCGGTACGTGATCGCTTGCTGGGCATTCCCGTTACCGATGTCGATCGGGTCGTCGTAGGCGCCACCACCGAAGAAATGCTCGCCCTGGGCTATCGGCCTGTAGGCTCTGATTTTCCGGTGTTCCTGGACCCGAAAAACAACGAGGAGTACGCCCTCGCCCGTACCGAGCGCAAGAGCGGCCGGGGGTATGGCGGCTTTGTGTTTCATGCCAGCCCTGAAGTCACCCTCGAACAAGACTTGATCCGTCGCGACCTGACCATCAACGCCATGGCTGAAGACGACGACGGCAACCTGACCGATCCCTATCATGGCCAACGCGATCTGCAAGCCCGAGTGTTGCGCCACGTTTCCCCGGCGTTCGCCGAAGATCCCTTACGTGTGTTGCGGGTGGCACGGTTTGCCGCACGTTATGCCAGCCTCGGTTTCACTGTCGCCCCCGAAACCCTGGAACTGATGCGCCAACTCAGTGACTCTGGCGAACTGGATGCCCTGACCCCGGAGCGCAGTTGGAAGGAAATTTCCCGGGCGCTGATGGAAGATCAACCCCAGGTGTTTATCCAGGTGCTGCGCGACTGCCACGCCCTGAAAACCTTGCTGCCGGAAGTGGACGCGCTGTTCGGTGTACCCCAACCCGAAGCCCACCATCCGGAAATTGATACCGGCATCCATACCCTGAGCGTGCTGGAACAGGCAGCCCTCCACGCCCAACCCTTGACTGTGCGCTGGGCTTGCCTGCTGCATGATCTGGGCAAGGGCCTGACCCCTGTGGATAAGTTGCCCCGGCATATTGCTCACGAGCAGCGGGGCCTGAAGCTGATCAGAGCGGTCAATGAACGCTTCAAAGTACCGAAGGATTGCCAGGAACTGGCACTTTTGGTTGGCGAGTATCACACCCACGGCCATCGCGCCCTGGAGCTGAAAGCCTCGACCCTGCTGGAGTTGCTGCAGAGTTTTGACGTATTCCGCCGACCACAGCGTTTTGAAGAGTTTGTTGTCGCCTGCGAAATGGACGCACGGGGCCGCAAGGGCCTTGAGCAGCGAAGTTATCCACAGGCGGATTATTTACGCGGTGCTGCGCGGGTAGCACGGGGGGTGGCGGTGGCGCCATTGCTGGAGAAAGGCTTCAAGGGCCCGGAACTGGGTGAGGCTCTCAAGCGTGAGCGGCTCAAAGCCCTGAAAGCCTACAAAGAACACCATTCACTGCAGGAGCGGGGGGACGCCTAGTGCTTGCCCGCGCCTACAGAAGAGCGTCCGGGGTCAGTTGCCGGTCGCGCCATTTGAAGGCAACCGGGGCCAGCACCTGCTCAATCTGTGCATCCCGCCACAGCACGGCAAATGTCTTGCCCACTTCAGGATGCACACGCTCCGGCGCCATCAACGACAGCGGCCACAGCACAAAGGCGTTCTTCAGGATCTCTGCGCGCGGCAACACCAGCCCATCGAAATTCCCTGTCAGGTCGCCATACAGCAGCACATCAATATCCAGGGGCAAGCCCTTGCGATCCGGCGCGTAACGGCCATTGTCAGCCTCGATGACCTTCAACCTGCGGTCCAACTCCATCAACGACAGATCGGTATACGCCGACACCACCAGGTTGAAAAACGGCCCACTCTTGATCCCCACCGGCTGACTTTCGAACACGGCGGAACAACGCATATCGGTCAAAAAGCCATCTAACGCCTCAAGCCCCGCCTGCAAATGGGGCTCGCGCTCGATATTACTGCCAAGACCAAGGTAAACCTGAGTTAGCGACATCCGCGCTCGATCTCCACGCCCACGCCCTTGGCGGCCGGGACGGCACCGGGCTTGGTCAACTTGAGGTGCAGCCAGGGGATCTGGAACTCCTCCATCAAGACTTGCGCCAGGCGCTCGGCGAACGTTTCCACCAGTTGGAACTGCGCCTGCTCGGCAAACGCCTGGATGCGTGTGCAAACACTGGCGTAATCGAGGGCCAGGGTCAGGTCATCACCGGCTGCGGCGGGGCGATTGTCCCAGGCGAAACTCAGGTCCAGGCGCAGGCACTGACGGATACCGCGCTCCCAGTCGTAGGCCCCGATTACGGTGTCAACTTCCAGGCCTTCGATAAACACTCTGTCCAAGCACTCTTCTCCACAGCACGACAAGGGCGCAATGCCCCGTTAGAATCAAGGCGTCCTCGCCCGGAATAGTTAGCATGTCTTGGTTACTGGCGACCCTCGCCTACCTGCTCGGCTCGCTGTCCTTTGCCATCTTGCTCAGCCGCCTGACGGGAAATCCCGACCCGCGAATGAGTGGCTCAGGCAATGCCGGCGCCACCAATATGTTGCGCCTGGCCGGCAAGAAGCTCGCCGTACTCACGCTGCTTGGCGACGTGTGCAAAGGCCTTTTGCCCGTACTGATCGCCGATCTCGCCGGCCTCTCCCTGCAACAACAAGCCTGGATCGGTGTATGCGCCGTCCTCGGCCATCTGTTCCCGCTGTACTTTCGCTTTCGCGGTGGCAAGGGCGTCGCGACGGCGGCCGGCATGCTGCTGGGGATCTACCCACCGGCAGCCCTGCTAGCGGTGGCCGCCTGGCTGCTGACGTTCTACCTGACCCGCACCAGCTCCCTTGCCGCATTGATCGCCACGCCCCTGACCCTGCCATTGCTGGCCTGGCAGGAGCCGGCGGCCCTGCTGCCGATGAGCGTACTCACCCTGCTGATTGTATGGCGCCATCGCGGCAATTTACGCGACCTGTTTGCCGGGCGCGAACGGCATTTTTAAATACGCCGGCTGAACCCGCCTCATGTTCGTCGATCACAACGGCGGCAATTGCTCCATCGGCCAACGCGCCTGCACGCTGATGGCCAGGCTTTCATGCTGGCCAGCCTGCAACCGCTGGCAACCGGCGAAGGCGATCATCGCGCCGTTGTCGGTGCAGAACTCGGGGCGAGCGTAAAACACCTCGCCCTTGAGGTCGCCGAGCATTTTTTCCAGTGACAGACGCAAGGCCTTGTTGGCGCTGACGCCGCCAGCAATGACCAGGCGCTTCATGCCGGCCTGTTTCAAGGCACGCTTGCACTTGATGGTCAAAGTCTCCACCACCGCCTGCTGGAACGCCAGAGAGATGTCGCAACGGGCTTGCTCGCTGTCGTCCCCGGCGCTGACGCTTTGCTGCCAGGTGTTCAAGGCAAAGGTTTTCAAGCCACTGAAGCTGAACATCAGGCCAGGGCGATCACACATCGGGCGCGGGAAGGTATAGCGCCCGGCCACGCCTTTTTCCGCCAGACGCGCGATTTCCGGACCACCGGGATAATTGAGGTTCATCATCTTGGCGGTCTTGTCGAAAGCTTCACCGGCAGCATCGTCCAGGGTCTCCCCCAGCAGCGTGTACTGGCCGATTGCATCGACCTGAACCAGCTGCGTATGGCCACCGGAAACCAACAAAGCGACGAACGGGAACCCAGGCGGGTTTTCTTCCAGCATCGGCGCCAGTAAATGGCCTTCCATATGGTGCACGCCGAGGGCTGGAATACCCCAGGCAAACGCCAGCGCCTGGGCGCAGGAGGCCCCAACCAGCAGGGCCCCGACCAATCCCGGGCCGGCGGTATAGGCGATGGCATCAATCTCGGTGGCGACGCAACCGGCCTCGTCCAACACCTGACGAATCAGGGGCAGCATGCGTTTGACGTGATCCCGGCTGGCAAGCTCGGGCACCACGCCGCCGTAGGCCCGGTGCAGGTCGATCTGACTGAACAGCGCATCGGCCAAAAGCCCGCGTTCACTGTCGTAAAGCGCGACGCCGGTCTCGTCGCAGGAGGTTTCTAAGCCCAGTACTAACATGGGTTTGCGCCTTGTAGAGGCTGAATTCGAAGGCGCGCATAATAGTCGCCACTTCCCCTCCCGACTAGCGGTTTTCGATCAGAGGCTTTGCATTCCGGGCAATGAGGGGTTAACATCCGCAACCCTTAAAAACCGACGACCTCAGCCGCGAATTTTTTGCGACGAGAACGTTGATTCCCGGTAATGAAAGAAGGTAGCTCTGGATGCCAGCCGTCAAAGTAAAAGAGAACGAACCCTTCGACGTAGCTCTGCGTCGTTTCAAGCGCTCCTGCGAAAAAGCCGGTGTTCTGGCTGAAGTTCGTAGCCGCGAATTTTATGAGAAGCCAACTTCTGAGCGTAAGCGCAAAGCAGCAGCCGCTGTTAAGCGTCACGCCAAGAAAGTTCAGCGCGAGCAGCGCCGCGCCGTTCGTCTGTACTAATACACAGACGTTCGTAGCAAGCTTCTGCCAAGCCCGGCCCTCAGCCGGGCTGTTGGCATTTGCGGATATCGCTTGATGCTTCACCGTCGACGCCGCACATGCGACCGAGACAAAGCTTCACACGTCAGGACTGGCTCTTTTGCCAGCGGTGCGCGTCTCTTCTGACGAGCCTATCAAGGCTACTGACGAGCACACTTATTTTCCAAGCAGGCGATCAATAGGTCGACTGTGCCCCATGATGAGCTCCCGAGGCCGCACTGGCCGCGACCGGACTCCAGGGCAACACTTTCAAACACGTCGAAGACTGATTGGAACTACCGTCAGTGAACACTCGACAGATACACTTCCTGACAGCCCAAACAGACAATTGATGATCAAGCCGCCAACATGCGCGCCTTGAGTGCGTCACGGGCTCTCATTTACACGCAGTGATGACGAGAACGCCATGGCCGGGCTAATTCCCCAGAGCTTTATTGACGACCTTCTGAACCGCACCGACATCGTCGATGTTGTCAGCTCACGCGTGCAAATGAAAAAGGCCGGCAAGAACTACACGGCCTGCTGCCCATTCCACAAAGAAAAGACCCCATCGTTCAGCGTCAGCCCCGACAAGCAGTTCTACTACTGCTTCGGCTGCGGCGCGGGCGGCAATGCCCTCGGCTTTATCATGGACCACGACAACCTGGATTTCCCCCAGGCCGTCGAGGAACTGGCCAAAGCCGCCGGCATGGAAATCCCCCGCGAAGAAAGTGGCCGGCCGCACAAACCACGCCAGCCCACCGACTCGCCGCTGTACCCGCTGCTCACCGCCGCCGCCGAGTTCTACCGCCAGGCCCTGAAAAGCCATCCGCAGCGCAAGGCCGCCGTGGACTACCTCAAGGGCCGCGGCCTGACCGGGGAAATTGCCCGCGACTTCGGCCTGGGCTTCGCCCCGCCGGGCTGGGACAACCTGTACAAGCACCTGAGCAGCGACACCCTGCAGCAAAAAGCCATGATCGACGCCGGCCTCCTGGTGGAAAACGCCGAGACCGGCAAACGCTATGACCGTTTCCGCGACCGGGTGATGTTCCCGATCCGCGACAGCCGTGGCCGTATCATCGCCTTCGGCGGCCGAGTACTGGGTGACGACAAACCCAAATACCTGAACTCCCCGGAAACCCCGGTATTTCACAAGGGCCAGGAACTCTACGGCCTGTTTGAAGCGCGCAAAAACAACCGCAACCTCGATGAAATCATCGTGGTTGAAGGTTATATGGACGTGATCGCCCTGGCCCAGCAAGGCCTGCGCAATGCCGTCGCGACTCTCGGCACCGCCACCAGCGAAGAGCACATGAAGCGCCTGTTTCGTGTGGTGCCCAGCGTATTGTTCTGTTTCGACGGCGACCAGGCCGGGCGCAATGCGGCATGGCGTGCCCTCGAGGCCACCCTGCCGAGCCTGCAGGATGGCCGCCGCGCACGCTTCCTGTTCCTGCCCGAAGGCGAAGACCCGGACACCCTGGTGCGCTCCGAAGGCACCGACGCGTTTCGCGCGCGCATCCACCAGCACGCACAGCCGCTGGCCGATTATTTTTTCCAGCAATTGACCGAAGAAGCCGATCCGCGCTCCCTCGAAGGCAAGGCCCACATGGCCACCCTCGCAGCACCGCTGATCGACAAGGTGCCCGGCGCCAACCTCAAGGCCCTGATGCGCCAGCGCCTGCTGGAAATCACCGGCCTGAGCGGCGAAGCGGTCAGCCAGCTGGTGCACAGCGCGCCCCAGGACGCGCCACCGGCCTATGACCCGGGCTTCGACTACGATGCCATGCCGGACTACGCTGACTTCCACCAGCCCCAAGAAGCCTTTGTGCCTCAACAGGACTGGACGCCGAAGAAACCCGGCGCCGGCGGCAAGAAATGGGACAAGAAGCCCTGGAGTAAAAACGGCAAGCGCGGCGATCGCGACGAGGCCTACGCCCCGCGCACGCCGGTGGCCGTGGAGGCGCCGACGCTGATTGCCCTGCGCACCCTGATCCACCATCCGCAACTGGCGGGAAAAGTGGAAAGCGCCGAACATTTTGCCAACGAAAGCAACACCTATGCCCAGGTGCTAATTGCCCTGATCGAGGCCGTACAGAAAAATCCTAAGCTAAACTCTATTCAGCTTATGGCTCGCTGGCACGGCACGGAACAAGGCCGCTTGTTGAAGGCTCTCGCGGAAAAGGAGTGGCTAATTGACGGCGATAACCTTGAACAACAGTTTTTAGACACCATTACTAGGTTATCCGCGGGCCAGCACACGCAGACCCTCGATGAACTCATCAAGAGAGCAAGGCAGCCGGGATTGTCGGCTGAAGAGCAAATTCAGATAGCAAAACAGATGCGCGACCTCTTAAAACAGAATGTTTCCGCATCAAACCCGACCTCAGCTGGCGTGTGAGGTCATAGCTCGGGTATAATCCTCGGCTTGTTTTTTGCCCGCCAAGACCTTCAGTGGATAGGGTGTTATGTCCGGAAAAGCGCAACAGCAGTCTCGTATCAAAGATTTGATCCTCCTTGGTCGTGAGCAGAAGTATCTGACTTACGCAGAGGTCAATGACCACCTGCCTGAGGATATTTCAGATCCTGAGCAGGTGGAAGACATCATCCGCATGATTAACGACATGGGGATCCCCGTACACGAGAGTGCTCCGGATGCGGACGCCCTTATGTTGGCCGACTCTGATACCGACGAAGCAGCCGCTGAAGAAGCAGCCGCCGCGTTGGCAGCAGTGGAGACCGACATCGGTCGCACGACTGACCCTGTGCGCATGTATATGCGCGAAATGGGTACGGTAGAGCTCCTGACACGGGAAGGCGAAATCGAAATCGCCAAACGTATCGAGGAAGGCATCCGTGAAGTGATGGGCGCAATTGCGCACTTCCCAGGCACGGTTGACCATATTCTGTCCGAGTACACTCGTGTGACCACCGAGGGTGGCCGCCTGTCCGACGTCCTGAGCGGTTATATCGACCCGGACGACGGCATTACCCCGCCGGCTGCCGAAATACCGCCGCCTGTCGACCCGAAAGCCGTGAAAGCGGACGACGAAACCGACGACGACGAAGCTGAAGCCAGCACCGACGACGACGAAGAAGTCGAAAGCGGTCCGGATCCCATCATCGCAGCCCAGCGCTTTGGCGCGGTCTCCGATCAGATGGAACTGGCGCGCAAGGCCCTGAAGAAGCATGGTCGTGGCAGCAAGCAGGCAACCGCCGAACTGCTGGCCCTGGCTGAGCTGTTCATGCCGATCAAACTGGTACCGAAGCAATTCGAAGGCCTGGTTGAGCGGGTTCGTAGCGCCCTTGAGCGTCTGCGTGCACAAGAGCGTGCGATCATGCAGCTCTGTGTCCGTGATGCGCGCATGCCGCGTGCCGACTTCCTGCGCCAGTTCCCGGGCAATGAAGTTGACGAAAGCTGGACCGACGCACTGGCCAAGGGCAAAAGCAAATACGCTGAAGCCATTGGTCGCTTCCAGGCCGACATCGTTCGTTGCCAGCAGAAGCTGACTGCACTGCAGACCGAAACCGGTCTGACGATTGCCGAGATCAAGGACATCAACCGTCGCATGTCGATCGGCGAGGCCAAGGCCCGCCGCGCGAAGAAAGAGATGGTTGAAGCGAACTTGCGTCTGGTGATCTCCATCGCCAAGAAGTACACCAACCGTGGCCTGCAATTCCTCGACCTGATCCAGGAAGGCAACATCGGCTTGATGAAGGCTGTGGACAAGTTCGAATACCGTCGCGGCTACAAGTTCTCGACTTATGCCACCTGGTGGATCCGTCAGGCGATCACTCGCTCGATCGCCGACCAGGCCCGCACCATCCGTATTCCGGTGCACATGATCGAGACCATCAACAAGCTCAACCGTATTTCCCGGCAGATGTTGCAGGAAATGGGTCGTGAACCGACCCCGGAAGAGCTGGGCGAACGCATGGAAATGCCTGAGGATAAAATCCGCAAGGTATTGAAGATCGCTAAAGAGCCGATCTCCATGGAAACCCCGATCGGTGATGACGAAGACTCCCATCTGGGTGACTTCATCGAAGACTCGACCATGCAGTCGCCAATCGATGTCGCCACCGTTGAGAGCCTTAAAGAAGCGACGCGCGACGTACTGTCCGGCCTCACTGCCCGTGAAGCCAAGGTACTGCGCATGCGTTTCGGCATCGACATGAATACCGACCACACCCTTGAGGAAGTCGGTAAGCAGTTTGACGTGACCCGCGAGCGGATCCGTCAGATCGAAGCCAAGGCACTGCGCAAGTTGCGCCACCCGACGAGAAGCGAGCATTTGCGCTCCTTCCTCGACGAGTGATCACAAAACCCCCAGGCCCAGGCCTGGGGGTTTTGCTTTGTGCAGATTAAATCCTCCCCGCGTCACTCCCCCTCGCAATGCCCGTCTACACTCGAAATATTCCCCGTGCCATAACGAGACCGTTATGCCCAGACTGCCGACCGTGCTACTGCTGTCGCTGCTGACCTGGACCGCGACGGCTGGCGCGTTGACTCTCACAGATGAAGAGCATGGCTGGTTGGCGGACCACCCAGAGTTGCGCCTGGGCGTTGATGCCTCGTGGCCGCCGTTTGAATATCGCGATGAAGAAGGTCGCTATCAGGGCCTGGCCGCTGACTATGTGCGGCTGCTCCAGGAACGCCTGGGCATCAAGATCAAGCTGATAGAACCGGCCAACTGGAGCGCATTGCTGGAGCAGGCGCGGAACAACCAGCTCGACCTGTTGCCGGGCATCATGTCCACCCCGGAGCGCCAGGGCTTCCTCGCATTCTCCCGGCCTTACCTCGACTTCCCCATCGTCATTCTCGCCCATGAAGGCGGTGCCCAGCCCCGCTCCCTCAAGGACCTGTATGGCCTGAAGATCGCCGTGGTGGAGAACTATGCCCCCCACGAATTACTGCGCACCCACCATCCCGACCTGAACCTGGTGGCGATGCCCAATGTCAGCTCGACGTTGCAGGCCCTGGCCACCGATGAGGTGGACGCCGTCGTCGGCGACCTCGCCTCCAGCGTCTGGAGCCTGCGCCAGCTCAAGCTCGACGGCTTGTATGTCAGTGGCGAAACGCCCTATCGCTACCAACTGGCAATGGGCGTGCCTCGAGAGAACAAACTGCTGATTGGCATTCTGGATAAAGTGCTCGCCGACCTCAGCCCCAGCGAAGTTAACGAGATCCAGAAGCACTGGGTTGGCAATGTCATTGATCACCGGGCCTTCTGGGCCGACTTGCTGCTCTACGGCCTGCCTGCCGTGCTGCTGTTGAGTACCGTGCTGGCCATCGTCATTCGGATCAACCGCCGGCTCAGTTCGGAAATTTCCCGCCGGGTAGCCCTGGAGCAAAAACTGCGCAGCAGCGAATACCATTACCGTGGGCTGGTAGAGAGCCTCTCCGCCATAGCCTGGGAAGCTGACATCAACGATTTCACCTACAGCTACGTGTCACCCCACGCCGAAGAACTACTGGGCTATCCACGCGCTCACTGGCTGATCCCCGGCTTCTGGCGCAACATCATTCACCCCGCCGACCTGACCCGCGCCGACAGCTTCTGCCAGCAGGAAACCCGCGCCAACCGCGACCACAGCATTGATTACCGGGTGATCACCGCTGACGGCCGCTGCCTGTGGGTCAGGGACATTGTCAGCCTGATCAAGTATGGGCATGAGCCGGTTCTGCGTGGCCTGATGATTGATATCAGCGAGGCCAAGCGCACCGAGGAAGCGTTGCGGCTCTCGCAGGAGAAGTTCGCCTCGGTGTTCCAGCAGTGCCCGGACATCCTGGTAATCGCCCGCCTGTCCGATGGCTGTCTGCTGGAGGTCAACAAGGCATTCGAGGACCAGATTGGCCTGAGCGCCGCAGACGTCATTGGCAAGACCGCTACCGAGCTGAACATCTGGGGTATCCAGGGTGTGGGGCCCAACCTGCTCAAGCGCGTGCAGACCACCAGTATCCGCAACCTGGAGATGCCGTTCCTGCGCAGCAACGGCCAGGCGTTTACCGGGCTGATTTCTGCCGAACCCTTCCAGCTCGATACCACCGCAGCCTTGGTAGTGGTGGTGCGGGATATCACCCAACTGAAGGAAACCCAGCAACTGCTGCAGACTACCGAAGAGAAGTTCGCCAAGGCCTTCCACGCCTCGCCGGACGGCTTGTTACTGACTCGCCAGAGTGATGGCCTGCTGCTGGAAGTCAATGAAGGCTTTAGCCGTATCACCGGGTTCAACAGTGCGATGTCCCTGGACCAATCGACCCTGGACCTGGGCATCTGGGTGGACTTGAACGAACGCAAGCACATGCTCGAGCTGCTGCAGCGCGACGGCCTGGTGCGTGATTTCGTCTGCCATATCCGACGCAGTGACGGGCAGATTCGCCTGTGCGAGGTGTCCAGCCGCCCACTGCCCATCGGTGATGACGATTGCATGCTGACCATCGCCCGCGATATTACCGAACGCCAGTTGATGCAGGAAAAACTGCAACAGGCCGCAACAGTTTTCGAAAGTACCGCCGAAGGCGTATTGATCACCGATACCCGGCAGAACATCAGCGCCGTCAACCGTGCCTTCAGCGAAATCACTGGCTACAGCGAAGCCGAAGCCCTGGGCCACACCCCACGCCTGCTGGCTTCCGGCCTGCACGACAGCGCGTTCTACGCGGCGATGTGGCATCAATTGACCGCCAACGGCCACTGGCAAGGCGAGATCTCCAACCGGCGCAAGAACGGCGAGTTGTATCCCAGCTGGCTGACCATCAGCGCCGTGCGCAATCACGACCAGTCGATCACCCACTTCGTGGCGGTATTTGCCGATATCTCCAGCCTCAAGCACGCCCAGGCACGGCTTGACTACCAGGCGCACCACGACCCACTCACCGGCCTGCCCAACCGCACTCTGTTTGAGAATCGCCTGCAGGCCGCCCTCAATAACCAACAGGAAACCGGCAGCCAGGGCGCGGTGCTGTTTCTCGACCTCGACCGCTTCAAACACATCAACGACAGCCTCGGCCACCCGATTGGCGACCTGCTGCTCAAGGACATTGCCGTGCGCCTCAAGGAGCAGTTGCGCGATATCGACACCGTGGCCCGCCTGGGCGGTGACGAATTCATCATCCTGCTACCCGGCCTGCAACAAGCCAGCGACGCCCAGCACCTGGCCAATAAACTGCTGGCCTGCTTCACCCCGCCCTTCCAGGCGGGCGAGCACGAGTTCTTTATCAGCGCCAGCATCGGCACCAGCTTCTATCCCCAAGATGGCATCGACGTTGCCACCCTGGTCAAAAACGCCGATGCCGCCATGTACCGCTCCAAAGCCAAGGGCCGCAATCGGGTCGAACGCTACACCCAGGACCTCACCGCCCAGGCCAACGAGCGCGTCGCCCTCGAACACGAACTGCGGCGCGCCTTAGAGCGCGAAGAACTGTTTCTGTATTACCAACCCAAGCTGAGCCTGGAGACCCAACAACTGATCGGCGCCGAAGCCCTGATCCGCTGGCGCCACCCGACATTCGGCGACGTGCCTCCCGAACACTTCATCGCCCTGGCCGAAGAAAACGGCATGATCCTGCAAATCGGCGACTGGGTCCTGGAACAGGCTTGCCGACAACTGCACCAGTGGCGCAAGTCCTATGACTACTTTGGCCCACTCTCCGTCAACCTCGCCGGTGCCCAACTGCGCCACCCCAACCTGCTGGGGCGCATCGAGCAACTGCTCCGGGACAACCACTTGGAGCCCGGTTGCCTGCAACTGGAAATCACCGAAAACTTCATCATGAGCCAGGCCGAAGAAGCCCTGGAAGTACTGCATAAACTCAAGCGCCTGGGCGTACAGCTGGCCATCGACGACTTCGGCACCGGCTATTCATCCTTAAGCTACCTCAAGCGCCTGCCCCTGGACTTCCTGAAAATCGACCAGTCCTTCGTCCGCGGCCTGCCCGATGACCCCCACGACGCCGCCATCGTGCGCGCCATCATCGCCCTGGGTCACAGCATGCAATTCACCATCATCGCCGAAGGCGTAGAAACCCTCGCCCAACAGGCCTTCCTCACTGACGAAGGCTGCGAACAAATGCAAGGCTACATCGTCAGCCTGCCCCTGCCCCCCGACATATTCGCCGCGACCTTCCTTCACATGACCCATTCGGATTTTTCGGATAGCACAGTGGAGAAACCATCGTTATAATCCGCGACCTACTGAGGGCCTATAGCTCAGTTGGTTAGAGCAGGGGACTCATAATCCCTTGGTCGTAGGTTCGAGTCCTACTGGGCCCACCATACTCAAAGCCGCGCACTGCGCGGCTTTCGTGTTTCTGGCGGAACCACCTCAGATACAGTCCTATGGTCCAAGGGTACAATTTAGGTACAGTGCTGGTTCGCCAGCCGCCTAGGAGCCCCCTCTCATGGCTACTCTCGTCAAAACTCCTTCCGGCACCTGGAAGGCCCTGATTCGCAAAACTGGCTGGCCAACCGTGGCCAAAACCTTCCGTACCAAGCGTGATGCGGAGGACTGGTCTCGACGTACCGAAGACGAAATGGTCAGAGGTGTGTATATCCAGCGCAGCGGCTCCGAGCGCATGACACTGGAAGCAGCCCTCAAGCGCTACCTGAGCGACATAACCCCCACCAAGAAGCCCTCCACTCAACGTGGCGAAACCTCGAAAGCCAAGAAACTCATCGAGCACCTGGGCAAATACTCACTGGCTGCCCTATCTGCTGAAATCATCGCCAGCTATCGCGACAAGCGCCTGAACGAACCTAGCCGTGGTGGGACCATCAGCAACAACACCGTGCGCCTCGAACTGGCCTTATTGAGCCACCTGTACACGGTAGCGATTCAGGAGTGGGGTTTGGGTCTGACGTTCAACCCAGTGCTGAACATCCGGAAGCCAAGCCCTGGGGATGGTCGTGACCGAAGATTGTCGCCGGAGGAAGAACGCCTTCTGCTTGCGGCAGTGAATCGACACAGCAACCCTATGCTGGGTTGGATTGTTTGCATCGCTCTGGAAACGGGTATGCGCTCGTCAGAGATCTCATCCCTACGTCGCCCTCAAGTGGACTTGGCAAAGCGCGTCATACGTCTCTCAGACACAAAGAACGACGGCTCGCGCACCGTGCCTCTCAGCAAGCGTGCCACCGAAGTATTCAAAGCTGCGATGGATAACCCGGTACGACCGATCGACTGCAACCTGGTGTTTTTTGGTGAGCCTGGAAAGGACAAGAAGCGTCGACCGTATACCTTCACGAAAATTTGGGGGCAGCTTAAGAAAAAGCTCGATCTACCAGACTTCAGGTTTCACGACCTGCGTCATGAGGCAGTGAGTCGGCTCGTCGAAGGCGGGTTATCTGATCAAGAGGTTTCTGCCATCAGTGGTCATAAGTCGATGCAGATGCTCAAACGATATACTCATCTTCGAGCTGAGGATCTGGTGGATAAACTGGACAAGATCTCAAGATGACTCAGTTCTTATAAAAAAATCTAAAAAAATGCGACTATTTTTATAGTCGCATCACCGAGAACTAAAAAACACTAGCAAACACCCGGCACATATAGACCTTATCAGACAGCCACCACTTAACTTAAAAACCAATATAACCAACCCAGGGCTACCAAAACGTATAAGGCAGTCAACCAAGATACTATATATTGGTAGTTTCGACGCACCAACCAATTTGACAATACGCCAATCCCCCTCAAGAATTCGCAGACCTTCTCCAGAAACTGCGAACTTACACATGACAACTGAAGAATATCTACTTAATCGTTTCGGCCCGTTAATGAGCATCCCAGACATTGCCATCCTATTAGGCCGTTCGCCTGATGGAGTAAGGGTCTCCCTATATTCAGATACCGATATTTCGCGAAAACTCAAACCGGCAATGATCCGAATCGGACGCCGAGTATATTTTAGAACAATGCAGATCAACGACACCTTCAACCTAGACCTTGAGGTGAGCCCACAGGACAGTTTGCTATGAGCCATCAGTTCTATGACTTCGTCTGGGAACACCATTTCGGTTCTCCGACCGAAAAACTTATAATGCTTAGATTAGCAAAACATGCAGACGAAAATGGAAAAAGCTGGCCAAAAATTCAAACCCTCGCAAAATTTTGCGGTGTTTCCTCCAGGACAGTGCAGCGCCAAATTAAGGAGTTTGAACGCGCAGGCCTATTAGAAATTCGAAAAGAATATCGTGACGATGGCGGCCAAACAACGAATCGATACTTTATAACGCTCCCTTCTGTCAAAGCCATGCTACCCAGTGACAGAGGTGTCATAGGGGGGGTGTCACCCACGTCACCCCTGCCCCAGACAGCAATATGTCACACGGGGGATGACACAGCGGTGACACCCCAAGAACTACCAACAGAAGCAAAAATAGAAATACAACAACTAACTCATGATGAACTGCAATATCCGGCAAGGCTAAAAGCGAGTGATCAAGTGTGGATCATTAAACTTCTGCAGGGTGTGCCACACCAGGATGCTCAGCTACTCCTTGACGAGCTCACAGCAGCGCTGAGCGCTGGAAGAATCAAAGGAACATCATCACGATGGTTCTACGGACTACTTCAAAACTACAATAAAGGGAATTTTTGCCCACTAGCCAGGCCGAGCAAACCGGAACCAACGCCCAGCAAGCGTATTATTGATGAGGTGGAAGAGTTAAAACCTCGAAGTGAAATTGGTGCCAGCGCTCTGAACATTTTGAAAAGAAAAGTCCTGAACAAAACCTCGCATTAACAACTGAGCCACTCAGAGCACCACGGAGGATAACGATGTCACTTTATTTCAAGCAACTTGAAAGCTACTGCGATAGCCTAGACAGAGTTGGTAACATTCAGGTTATCTTGCGCGCCCACTACAAGAACGGATTTGCCCTTAGCGTTTCCGATGGAGTAGTCGACCACACAATCACCGACGAAGAAAACCAGCCATATTTTTTCAGAACGGTGGAGATGGCACTGGATGAGCTAGCAAACATCCCCTATCTATCGGAACAAATTATGATCGACCGGAAATTTTGGTCCTAAGAATAAGAGTCAATAACCAATCACAGCCAACCCAACCAGAACCAGTACTTCATCTGGGCATCCCTTCTACTAACAATCGCAAATACCCGAGCGCATAAGGCATAGCCTTTTGTCCGCACATAATTAATGGAGTAATAAAATGATTTCATATGCTTATTTACCCATGCTCGTCCTGAGCGCATTCCTGATCATATCCATCCGTAGATTTTGGATCTGCGCTGATAGCATGGGGTTTATGCGCGAACTCTCCCGACGCGCACCAGCGCTGCTACAGCGCGACATCATGGCGGCAGTCCTTGCACTGGTGCCTGTCTCTATGGCGATCATCGACTGGTTTGGCATAACCCTTCCCAGGCAATCAGAACCTCTGCCTCCCCTACTAGGCGTCATCTTGGGAGCTGGCAGCCTGGGTGCCTCAGTTGCCGTACTGCAGAACACTCTCAATCGACTTGCTGGAAGCTGGGCAGGCACAAGAGAAAGCGTTCTACGCACCATAGCCGCGCTGCAAATTATCGAATCCACTGAGCTAGGCTATAGCGCCCATGCCCACGTACACCGTCACACAAAATCAATTCACGCTGAACGGATCCTCAACGTCATTCAATCCAAGGAAGAAAAATGAAATCTCTCCTGACTACCACCGCGCTCCTAATGATCGTTACCGCCATGCTCTCAGGCTGTGGCAAGCAAGAGTCCGTGCAGACGGTTGATTGGTACAAAGCAAACTCGCCTGAACGATTGAAGGTTTTGGAAAGGTGTCGCGCCAATCCTGGCGAGCTTGCTCTGACTCCGAACTGCGTCAATGCGAAAATCGCCGCGAACGCGTTAGTGCTTGAGAACCGGGAGTACAAGCACCGTGAACCTATGAATTTCTCTTCTCAGGGAAAATAGAATGGCGACCAAAACAGGAATATTTGAATGGATAGGAGGGTCAATGGATCAAACCCTCCATACGTTCATCAGCATCACTTCGAGTCGAGTGATTGAGGATTTCACACTCACCGTGACGATAGGCGGGACCCTATATTTAACGATGGTCGGCTACATGATGATCACCGGAACGATTGAGCAGTCGGCCTCTCACTTTCTCAAAACCTGCGGGAAATTTCTGCTCGTCAGCGGCTTGGCTATGAACGCCGACACCTACATGTCGTGGGTGGTCGAGGCATTAAGGGGGCTTGAAACAGGAGTAACAGCCGCCTTCACAGCGACGAGTGAGTCATCACCCTCAGGCTCAGTTTTCCAAGTCATCGACAAGGCAATGTCGGACGGCTGGCAGATAGGTGCAGACATGTTGTCGAAAATGGGACAACGCCACTCCTACGAAATCGGAATGATTATGTGGGATGGGCTGAACGCCCTGATCGTCTATGCCGCTACGCTCCTCATCGCAGTTCCAGCAGGAGCTATGATTATTGTCGCAAAAGGAATGCTATCGATCATGCTCGGAATCGGGCCAGTCTTCATCATGATGCTGCTGTTCGGACAATTCACGTCTAAGTGGTTCGATAGCTGGTTCGCCCAGGTTATTACCTACATCATGCAAACGGCGCTGGTCAGTACGGTTCTCAGCTTTGGGATCAAATACTTTTCCTCGATAACTGCCAGCATATTGGCAAACCCAGCCGATTACCCAATCGCAACGTTCCTTGAGCTACTGGTTACAACTATCGTCGTGCTCTACATGATGTATCAAGCCCATGGCGTTGCAGGAGGCCTTGCAGGAGGTATATCTAGTGCGGCACTGACCTTACGCGGAATCGCAAGCGGCGCCTTGGCACCTATCACTAAAGGGCTCAACAGGCAGTCAACAAGGCGTGACATGCAGTCGGGGCAGATGGTCACAGCTGGACGATTGAACCACCTCGCGGCTGGCAATACAGCCTGGAATCCAGCGTACCGACAGCACGTCATGCAGAACATGGGCAAGAACTGGGGAAGTGCTACTGGGGGCACAGTAAATCAGTAGCCCCTGACGCACGACTGATCAGACCTCGTTTCGGCGGGGTCTTTTTCTGAGTACTTTCAGCAAGCGGATGACGGGTCAAGGGGTTGGTGCGGCCCGCAGAAGCGAAGCGACGAGGACTCGGCCCCTTGACGCGGCAGAAGCGACCAACGCTCACGGCAAGGGTGGAGGGGATCAAGGCCGGAGGCCTCCCCTGCACCCTTGACGACAGAGGGCGACTCGCTCCCTTCCCGCTCGCGGGAAGGGCGGGGGGATGGGCAATTCTAAAATCCGTTAACCGATTGTAAATAAACGACTAATACCAAAAACAAGACAGTTTCAGCGCGCCTCTGATTGATGTTCAGTCATAAGGCGCATTGACCCCGCCCCGGAAACAAAGCTCACGGAAGGCGAATGCAACACGTCTAGGAAAACTCCGCGCGTTGCTTGGGCCCCCCCTTCGGTTGCATCCCGCGTCCGAACTTGCCGGACTGGCTGCGGGGGCAGGTACGGCGGGCAGAGCCCTTGACCTCCCCCTTGCCATAGGCTCAGTGCTTACTGTGGCATCAAGGGTGCGGCTACGCCCGGCATCCTCACCCGTTCGGTGCTCGCCTTCGGCTCCGCTCCGCATGCGGCTTCCGGTGCCGCCCTTGACACCACATCCAGCTAAAACCTTGATACTTTGGTACGCACCTAAGACATAGCGCTAACGCGCTCCTGCGTTCAACCAAACAGCGAGAAATCCACATGACCTCAAACAACCAAGAGCCAACGCAGCACCAAGGAAGCACCGAAATTGAAGCCGTAGATACGAAGGAACTGGAGCATCAGATTTCTGAGGCAGAGCAGAACGAGCGTAAGGATGCTGTCGCCTTTGCCAATGCATCCATTGGCCTTTCTGGATTCGAAACCTCAGACGAAATGAGACACCTTGGTCAGCGCTATATCATTGGCGAAATTGACCTGAACAAATTTGTCACGCTCTCGCAGAAGATGCTTCCTGATAGGGGCGATTCTCAGTCATCAGGAACGCAGTGAGCTTTGCGAAAAGCTTGTTCATGAACAAGGAATGGAATGCATGGAGATCTAATGCAGGATAGGCAAATCGCCGGGTAAGCGTATGACAAAGTACTCCCGTAGCAGCGAATCTCTTGTTCATGAACAAATACTGGGGCCCATGGAGATCTAGTGCAGGATAGGCATTGCCCGGTGTGCTGTGCCACACAACGTCCTTTCTAATGCACGTTTTCTTTGTTCATGAACAAGGACAGAGAGAAATGAAGATCTAGTGCGGGTAAACGAAGGGAGTCCCGAGCCGTTCACCCTGGAACACATCGAGGGGCTTCGCCGCTTGATCGATAAGCACACCGAAGTCGTCAGTAACGCGATCCGGGCCAATCTTGAGCGCCGGAGCATCGAATGATACGAGGTGGGTCAGATTTGAAATCAAAGAATTAGCCGCAGCCATAGCCTGAGACGCAGCGTAAGACTGAACGAGAATACTGACGAAGCCCCAGCCATCGTGTCGCCACGAGCGGATTAACGCAGCTGACTAAGCCTCTATAGGGCAAAATCTGCGTCAATTCCGCAATACTATCGTGCCATTACGTGAAGTTTCGGTAATATTCAGTGAACTCAGGACTACCGAAGGTCTGAAAATGGATTTCACCCTCTCCGTCGACCAGATGCGGGGCACGCTGACCTGGATCACGCCAGATACACTGCTCATCAATTTGCTCAAAACGCTTCCAGTCAAAGGCGACATTTGCGGACACCTACCGGATCGATTCGCCGACTGGAGGCCCCAACAGCAGACGTTACTCGCCCTATACAATGACGCGACACGCGAATCCCCTCGAACGCCACCACGTTTTTCTTGCACTCATCCATCGTGGTGCTGGAAACGAAGGCTCCAGACCGGGGCATTCTCGGTAGCTAAAAGCAGACGCAGCGAACGCATCAGCCATATAAGCGTGAGCCTAGGCCGAGATTCTCAAAAGGCTGAGGAATCTACAAGTTATAAACAACTCATAATCCGGGCAAAATCATGATTGAATTCATCTCTCAGAACAACAAAAAAAACCTGATTTTATTTGTACATGGTTTTTGTGGCGGAGAGGCAACTTGGCGAAATGGAACTGCAAAATCTTTCCCAGAGCTACTTCTCGACGACCCTGAAATTTCCAGCAATTACGACGTCGCCTATTTTTCATATTTTACAAAACTGCTAAATCTTTTTGCAAAAGCAGGAAAAGTATCAACTCTCCTTAAGAGGGTCTTTTCCACCTCTCACGGAAAATTAGCAAAAAACATAAGCATTGAAGAAATCGGAAACTTACTTAGAACCGAGATACGCTTTCGTCTTCAATCTTACGAAAATCTAATAATAGTCGCGCACAGCATGGGTGGACTAGTAACGAAAAGCGCAATAACCAATGACATTCAAGAGAAGACCCCTTCAAAAATCAAACTCTTTATCTCCTTAGCTGTACCTCACCATGGTGCCGAAGCAGCTACATACGGCAGTCTAATCAGCGAAAACCTCCAAATTGAAGGACTAGCACCTCTCAACGACTTCATACATAAAATTAGTGATGAATGGCTGAAAACTAGCATCAGACCTACCACTAAATATTTTTATGGCACTTATGACACAATCGTAAAAAAAACGAGTGCCGCCCCATCCGATAAAGAAAAATCAGATATTATTCCTGTCAGCGAAGACCACACAAGCATAACTAAGCCTGAGGGTCCGAATAGTACAATCTACATTGCAGTTCGCCAAACAATATTGGACTTTGAAAAATGCGATCCCGGGATGTCAAATCTAGAATTTCAAGAACTTTTAGACGACACCAACTTTGACGACGAGCTATTTGTACTAAAACTTATTAGCGCAGACATTCATAAAACGTCTATAAGGGAAGCCAAGGAAGTATTTCTCAATGCCGAGTATATAAGAAAAATATTCAACAGCCCGTCCGACCAGAAGCGACTTGCTGATCTGTATAAAAGAATTCGAAAAATATACCAAACCAGCTACTCAAAATACGTCCATGACGGCATTCCTAATTCAGGGCTGTTATTAACAGATGTCCATGAGACGATTCTAAAGGAAGACAAAACTTTTTTAGACACATTTATTCCATTCATCAACGCCATCCATAAACAAGGGATGCTTCACCAGCTTTCTAATTCAGAGGATGAGGAAATTTGGTGGACTAAAGACATCCCGGCGTCCTCCTTGAAAAAGCTTCTCAAGGAGGCAGAGGATGACTAGCCTACCCTACATACAGCCTGAGAGAGAACTTTATTACAATCTCGGAGTGCTATTGTTAGTACTAGGCACTTTAGCTGAAACCAAAAAGCGCAAAAAAATATTGAGCATTGATAAAATTCAATCATTTTACTTCCTGACTACCCGTCCGTCGCTGCTCAATAGGGTTCTTCTCCTAGCTAACAAAAACCAAATCAATATTGATGAAAGTGATTACTATACTGTCGGAACCCTATCACCAAATATGGAAGAGCTTTTCGATAGAAACCGCTTATTAACGATGCTAAAAATCCTTGCTTCTAAAAAGTTTTTATCTGTTGAATACTCGAACAGCGAAGGTTTTTTATTTGGCTTAACAGAGATCGGAAAATCCAAATCTCGAGAATTGACTGAAGGGTACTTCCAGAAAATTTCTTCTTTCATTGAGCTACTATCAGAGCTTCGATCACAAACTCCTTCAAAACTCAACGGATATATAAACTCAGCTTTAAGGCAGGAGGTACGGTGAACACATCTCAAGGTCTTCTTTTGAAGAATTTAGTTCTTCACGGACATAGAAAAGATTATCGAGTTCCTTTCTATCCAGGCATCAATATAATCTACGGTGATGCTGACACTGGAAAGTCAAGCATCCTGCGCCTCGTTTATTATCTGCTCGGGGGCAAAGAGATCAAGCTAGACAAAGAAATAACATCCTCCGTCAAATACGCGACTCTTGAAATACATATTAATGGTCATCCCTATTGCATAAGCCGAGATATATTCAACGCATCAAAAGACGTAGATGTATACTTTTGCGAGCTATCCAAGATATCAGAGTCATTCCCAGAGAAATATAAATCTAGCGTCAGCAAAGGGGACGACCAGAACAAAAGTCTTTCTGATTTTTTGTTAGAGGTTTTAGAATTCCCCTCTGTCCGACTGAAGCAAGCCCCAACAAAAGACTCGTCTGAAACAGCCAGATTAAGTTTCCTTGATCTTTTTAAGTTCATGTATCTCGATCAAGATGATGTCGGCAGCGCTAATATGCTAGACATAGGAAACTACGTCCTCGAAACGAAAAACAGAGAGGTTTTAAAGTATATATTCAATGTCCTAGACTCTAGTATTTCCGAGCTTGAGGTGGAAATTTCAAAAAAAACGCACGACAAAACACAGCTGATAACTCAATACACAGCAATAACCTCGTTTTTGAACCAAACAGAATTCAAAGATACCGAGGCGCTAGACGAGGAAATCAACAATATAGATTTGATCAACATAGAGCTAAAAGAGCAGGTTTCAGATTTAAACAAGAGAATGACAAGCGACAACGCGCTCTATGAGGGCCTTAAGGACGCACTAAACACGATCAGCCTTAAAATCGAGCAACAAGAAGATACAAAAAATTCCACATTACGAAATATAGAACGATTCACTCGACTACTGAACGAGTATCAAAATGATATCGAACGAATAAAGGCTGGCTTGTCCGCTAAAGAAATCATTGGCAGGGATGTGGAAGAGCAAACAAACTGCCCAATTTGCGAAACCAGTATTGAAATCCATAACCTGTCTGAGAAATTTGACATACCCAGCGACACCCGTCTAAAAAGCGAGCTCACATCGATCACACGGAGAACCAAGGACCTTAAGCAATTAATCTCCGAAAACAGAACCGATCTAGAGACGGCCAACAACCTACTTTCAGCCCTATATTTAGAAAAAAACAAAGCTCGGGAAATGATAGATGATGAGCTTAAAAGCTCCATATCACCTTACTTGGCTGAGCGAGACGCAATTATCTCTGAAGTAGCTCAGCTTGATGAGCGGAGAGGGAAAGCAGTTCACTCCCTGCGAGTTCGGAATACTCAGACAGGGATTGCCGATCAAATAGGCCGCCTAGCAGGAAATATCGAAAATCTAAAAATCAAACTAGATGAGCTGAAAAAAAATTCGCCATCTCTCGACGACGTAATCAAAGACTTAGGCATCGATCTCAACAACTTTATAAAAGACGTTAAGATCAAAAACCACTACGGTGTGGGAATAGACAATAAAACCTTTTTCCCGGTGGTTAGAGACACAGAGTATCGAAAAATTAACTCTGGTGGTCTTCGTACGATTGTGTCCATAGGATATCTGACGTCAATTCTGTCTCAAAAACTACGGAAGGATACCAATCTTCCGGGGCTGCTTATGATTGACACCGTTGGTAAATTCTTGGGTAAGACTCCCGAAAATGCGGAATCGGATCAACTCACTACGCTAAACGACGCAGACGGCGTAGCAGATCCGGAGAAATACAAGAACCTTTTCGAGGCACTAATTAAAACCGCAGAACAATTTGATGAGAACAATAAGCTCTGTCAAATTATTTTGGTGGATAACGATATCCCGCAGAACGTTGCTTTCGAGATACAAGGATTGGAAATAGCACACTACAGGTCAAATGGAGTAAATGGGCTACCGACCGGCCTCATTGATGACTGGGACTCAGTTGACACAAAAAATCGCTCACAGACACAACCAGAATAAGGCAGATTTTTCTTACAACTATATATACACCATATATATTTAAATGGACACTGCGATTACACTTAAAGGAATATCTAGCACCATGGACATCAGAAACGCCGACTACGAAACGCAATTTGCTCTACATCAAGTATGCACGTCTTCAGATCCGCTTTTAGCATTACGCGCATATGAAAAAAACCAGCGGCTATTAAAAGACTGGAGAATAATCTATGCAGCTGAAGATGATGCGGGTCCATTTAAACTAAGGCGCAAAGGATTCGCTGACAGAGGATTTATATCAACGTGCTTTCGAGGAAAGTCACTTTGGATACTAGACGCAGAAGCCATCAGTACTTTATCTCCAGTAAGATTCCAAATAGGGTATGGCACCTTTGTTGATTCAAATGCAGCCAGCTTTATCAAAGCACTTGCATATCGCGAAAACCCATCCCCACAGCTAATTGGGCACGGCCTATCTATAAGGGAGAATTTCAATAACGAGGAACTGGCAAATCTCAATCCGTACTTGTATCTGTGGGAGGCACAAAGATCCTGGAACTCACAAACCATTGAAAATAGCCGAATGACTCTCGCAGCAATACACGCGCTATCACTAGACTCATATCCGCTAGATGAAACTTGGGGAGTAAGATTTAGAAAAATTCACAAAGAGCAAGCAGAAGCTTACGCAGATGAGCTACTGGCTGACTTTCAGAAGCAATTAGACGATGGGTTACATGAAGGTATCGAACAACAGGTAAATCTTGTTGAAAGCATGATCTTGCGCACCAAAATAATTGAAGCAAGTTCCTCCAAATCATTGGAGCATAAGATGGAAGAGCTCGTGCAGTTTATGCATGAAGACCTATCGACATTTATGCTAC
This sequence comes from Pseudomonas sp. FP818, assembly GCF_030687335.1. Taxonomy (NCBI): domain Bacteria; kingdom Pseudomonadati; phylum Pseudomonadota; class Gammaproteobacteria; order Pseudomonadales; family Pseudomonadaceae; genus Pseudomonas; species Pseudomonas sp. FP818. Next base: position 5,347,964 of record NZ_CP117427.1, read on the forward strand.
GAGAGTTAATTGTTTGTGCCGATATTATATGTCGTAGCGGGCGGTCTGCACTGTCAAAAAAACTTAACTCAGTACTGGACAAAAAAGATCCGCTTGCCGTAATAAAGAACTGCTCATGGGACCTCTATCTCCCGCGAGCGCTGGATGCAATGGCGAATACAAACACCCTACCCGAAGCTGACTTTTACCTCGGTAATTTAGTAACCTTCGACACGGATGTGGCTGACATTTTGAAACTGACAGAGCTGCGAGCAATGGCACTACACCGAAAATCACCACTCACATTTCCTTTCTTTAACGAAGAATTCGTGGACTGGCTAGTGACTCGACTGGGTGAAAAACGTATGAGTTCTCTTTCGGATATTTTTCAAGCTGAAAGCTTTGAGCTCCGCGCAAAGCAGCGTAGTCATGAAAAAGTTAAAAACATACTTATGGAAGATCGCGAAAAATTACTCTTCCTAAAAAAATCAAAGCAATAACTGTAGACGTTTCGTCACCCTGATTAACGCGTCATTTAGGTAGTACATTTACTGACCGGTGGATCGAATTGCTCAGCCTACCAGCCCAGCAACAGGAGAGCTTAAGCCTCATACACGAGCCAGTCCTCTGAAATCTAGCTGATAGGGCCTGCAAAAATCAGTACAGCCACGGTACAGTACTCAGCTTAAGCAACCTTCTCAAAGTTACGCTCAACACCAGTAACGACGGGGCCTCCAACTATGCCAACCTACGTTCACCTCCTACGTACGCTTCCTCTAGGCATATCAGCTCGCCCAGCAACTCATAATCCCTTGGTCGTAGGTTCGAGTCCTACTGGGCCCACCATCTCTAGAAGCCGCGCACTGCGCGGCTTTCGCGTTTCTGGCGGTCCCCCCAAGCACCACTGGCCATGAGCCTGTAACATGCTCCCCCATTGCCGCCCACGCCGGAGCCCATCTTGTCCGCCACCCGCCCTCCCGTTCTCGATGAAATCGACCGCCAACTAATCGCCGCCTTGCAGCTCAACGCCCGTGAAAGCGTGGCAATGCTTGCTCGGCAATTGGGGATTGCCCGCACCACGGTGACCTCGCGCCTGGCGCGTCTGGAAAAGACTCAGGTGATTACCGGTTATGGCGTGCGCCTTGGCCAGCGGGTGGTGGATGGGGGGGCTGCAGGCGTATGTGGGGATCACGGTGCAACCGCGTTCCGGCAAGGAAGTGCTGCGCCGACTCAGTGCCATGGCTCAGGTCCAGCAATTGTGTGCGGTCAGTGGTGAGTTTGACTATGTAGCCTGGCTGCGCACCGACTCGCCGGAGCAGCTGGATCAACTGCTGGACCAAATCGGCAGTGTCGATGGGGTAGAAAAGACCACCACCTCGATCATCCTCAGCAGCAAATTGGATCGCGGCCAGCCAATCTGACCGCCAGCTTCGTCACTTCGACTAAAAACAAATCAAACCGACGACACATTGCGTCTTATTAACGAGCGCTACGCTCCCTAGAATGGCTGCCATCTTTTCCTATACTTCACGGGTCGTGCCCCGCGGAGTTGCCAGCAAGGTCAGCCATGAACGCCACTCACAAGAACAATCGCCACCCTGCAGACGGTAAAAAGCCTATCACCATCTTTGGTCCGGACTTCCCGTTCGCCTTCGATGACTGGATCGAACACCCGGCCGGGCTGGGCAGTATTCCTGCCGCCAACCACGGCGCCGAAGTGGCGATTGTCGGCGCGGGTATTGCCGGGCTGGTGGCCGCCTACGAGCTGATGAAGCTCGGTCTCAAGCCGGTGGTGTATGAAGCCTCGAAAATGGGCGGGCGCCTGCGCTCCCAGGCGTTTGAAGGAGCCGAAGGCATCATCGCCGAACTGGGCGGCATGCGTTTCCCGGTGTCGTCGACGGCGTTCTACCACTATGTAGATAAGCTGGGGCTGGAAACCAAGCCCTTCCCCAACCCGTTGACGCCTGCCTCCGGCAGTACCGTGATCGACCTGGAAGGCCAGACCCATTACGCACAGAAACTCGCCGACCTTCCTGCGCTGTTCCAGGAAGTGGCTGACGCCTGGGCCGACGCCCTGGAGGCCGGTTCGCAGTTCAGCGATATCCAGCAAGCCATTCGCGACCGCGATGTACCACGACTCAAAGAGCTGTGGAACACCCTGGTGCCGCTGTGGGATGACCGCACCTTCTACGACTTCGTCGCCACGTCCAAGGCGTTCGCCAAGCTGTCGTTCCATCACCGCGAGGTGTTCGGCCAGGTAGGTTTTGGCACCGGTGGCTGGGACTCGGACTTCCCCAACTCGATGCTGGAAATCTTCCGGGTGGTGATGACCAATTGCGACGACCACCAGCACCTGGTGGTCGGTGGCGTGGCGCAGGTGCCTATGGGGATCTGGCGCCACGTGCCGGAGCGTTGCGCCCATTGGCCAGCCGGTACCAGCCTCAGCTCCCTGCACCATGGCGCGCCCCGGGCTGGGGTCAAGCGCATTGCCCATGCTGCCGACGGGCGTTTCGCGGTCACCGACAATTACGGCGACACCCGGGAATACGCCGCCGTGCTGACCACCTGCCAGAGCTGGCTGCTGACCACTCAGATCGAATGCGACGAAAGCCTGTTCTCGCAAAAAATGTGGATGGCTCTGGATCGCACACGCTATATGCAGTCGTCGAAAACCTTTGTCATGGTCGATCGGCCTTTCTGGAAGGACAAAGACCCGGAAACCGGCCGCGACCTGATGAGCATGACCCTCACCGACCGCCTGACCCGTGGCACCTATCTGTTCGACAACGGCGACGACAAGCCGGGGGTTATTTGCCTGTCCTACTCGTGGATGAGCGACGCCCTGAAAATGCTCCCGCAGCCCATTGATAAACGGGTGAAGCTGGCACTCGATGCGCTGAAAAAGATCTACCCGAAAGTCGACCTCAAGGCGCGGATCATTGGCGACCCGATCACCGTCTCCTGGGAGGCCGACCCGCACTTCCTCGGCGCGTTCAAGGGCGCGCTGCCGGGCCACTACCGCTATAACCAGCGCATGTACGCGCACTTCATGCAAAAGGATATGCCGGCCGAGCAGCGCGGGATTTTCATTGCCGGCGACGACGTATCCTGGACCCCAGCCTGGGTCGAAGGCGCAGTGCAGACCTCACTGAACGCGGTTTGGGGCATCATGACCCACTTCGGTGGCAGTACCCACCCGCAAAACCCGGGGCCTGGGGATGTATTCGATGAGATCGGCCCCATCGCCCTGGCCGAATAAGGAGTCAAGCCATGCGTGTCGCCCTGTACCAATGCCCGCCATTGCCGCTGGATGTGGCCGGCAATCTCAAGCGCCTGCATAGCGTCGCCCATGAGGCGTCCGATGCAGATGTGCTGGTGCTGCCGGAGATGTTCCTCACCGGCTACAACATTGGTGTTGAAGCAGTCGGCGCGCTGGCCGAAGCGCAAGATGGGCCATCGGCGCAAACCATTGCCGAACTGGCGCAGAACGCGGGCCTGGCAATTCTGTACGGCTACCCGGAGCGCGCCGAAGATGGGCAGATCTACAATGCAGTGCAACTGATCGACGCCAATGGCCAGCGCCTGTGCAACTACCGCAAGACGCACTTGTTCGGTGATCTCGATCACTCGATGTTCAGCGCCGGCGGCGACGAATTCCCTATCGTCGAGTTGAACGGCTGGAAGCTGGGATTCCTCATCTGCTACGACCTGGAGTTCCCGGAAAACACCCGGCGCCTGGCCCTGGCCGGCGCCGAGTTGATCCTGGTACCGACGGCCAACATGGTGCCCTTCGACTTCGTCGCGGATGTCACCGTGCGGGCACGGGCCTTTGAAAACCAGTGCTATGTGGCCTACGCCAACTATTGCGGGCATGAGGACCAGATCCAGTATTGCGGGCAAAGCAGCATCGCGGCGCCGAATGGCCAACGTGTCGCCCAGGCCGGCCTGGATGAAGCGCTGATCGTCGCCACCCTCGACCGCCAGGCGATGCGCGACGCGCAAGCGGCCAATCACTACCTGGCAGACCGGCGCCCCGAGCTATACGCAGCGCTGCACAAGCACTGACCGCCGCGCTTTGCGCTAGCATAGGCACTTCCTACGTTCTGGAAGTGCTCATGCCTGTGTCGGCCCACCCTCATTGTTTACAACTGACCCTGGCCAATGGCCTGCGGGTTTCCCTGCGTCATGCCCCACGCCTCAAGCGCTGTGCAGCAGCCTTGCGGGTAGCGGCTGGCAGCCATGACGCGCCGTTGGCCTGGCCGGGGCTGGCACATTTTCTCGAGCACCTGTTGTTTCTCGGCACCGAGGCTTTTCCTGCACCCGACGGTTTGATGGCTTACGTGCAGCGCCACGGCGGGCAGGTCAACGCCAGTACTCGCGAGCGCACCACCGACTTCTTCTTTGAAGTGCCCACCCCGGTGTTTGGCGACGCGCTGCAGCGCCTGGGCGATATGCTCGCCCACCCACGCCTGGCCATGGACGAGCAACTGCGCGAGCGTGAGGTGTTACAGGCGGAGTTTGTCGCCTGGTCCCAGGATGCCGAGACACAGCTTCAAGTCGCGATACTTGAAGGCCTAGCAACTGGGCATCCGCTGCGGGGGTTTCATGCGGGTAATCGCGACAGCCTGCCGGTGCCACAGGAGGATTTCCAACAAGGGTTGCGCGGGTTTTATCAAGACTTCTATCAAGCCGGGCAAATGACCTTGAGCCTTGCCGGCCCACAGTCGCTCGAGGAGCTGCAAGCCCTGGCCCAGTGCTTTGCCGACAGCCTGCCCTCAGGCCACCTACGCCCGCAGCAGGCGCCACCGGCATTGATGAACGGCGATCAACATCGCTATCAACACCTCGACAAACAGCATCTGCACCACCTCATCGCCTGTAATACACCCCGTGAAGCCCTGGAGTTCCTCTGCACCTGGCTGAATGCCGAAGCGGCCGGCGGTTTGCTCGCCGAGCTAAAAAGCCGGGAATGGGCAAGCGCGCTACATGCCAAGGTGCTGTACCAATTCGCCGGGCAGGCGCTGCTGGATATCGAATTCACCCTGGGGCCAAAGGGTTCACAACAGGCCCCGGCCATCGAAGCACTGTTAAACGACTGGCTGGGCTTTTTCGCTCACAGCGACTGGACGGCGCTGCGTGAAGAGTACGCCCTGCTGGTCGACCGCCAGCGACAAGTCCGTGGTGCCCTAGCTCTGGCGCGCCAGGACAGTGAACACCTCGAGGCGCAACTTTCCGAGCCGCACTGCCAAGCCCTCAAGGCAATGCTGAATACGCTGCAACCGACACCCGCGCAACAGGCCTGGCAACTGCCGCCGAGCAATCCATTCCTGCAACGGGCCCCCCAGGAACAACGTCCCGGACTGATTCGTGGCCAGACCAGCGCCCATCGCGGCTTGCGTACTTTTGCCCAGGACCGCTCCCGTGGCCGGCGCGAACTGCCAGGTCTGTCGTTCAGCCAAGCATTGCCTGCCGATAGCGACGAAGGCGCCCTTTACCTGCGCTGGCAGTTGGATTCGCCCATGCATTGCCTGGACAACAGCCTGCAAACACTTCGGACCAACGCCCGTCAGGCCGGCGTGGAATTATCCTTCGAAGCCGTAGGCAATGACTGGCTGCTGAAAATGAGCGGGCTGCATGAACCGATGCCGGCCATCGTCGAGCAACTGGCACGGGACCTGACCCGGCCCGCTGCTAACCTTTGGCACAACGCACTCGCCAGCCCGGCGCCGCAGATGGCCATTCGCGAACTGCTCAAGGTACTACCGACCTGTTTTGCCGACACCACTAACGGCAACGCGCTACCTGACCGGTGGGCCACCGCTCGCTGGCAAGGCTTGGGCATTGGCCTGCCGGCTGCGTGCGAAATGGCGATCAAAAATGCGGCGGCACGTCTACCCGGACACTGCACCGACAGTGAACACAAAGCCCTGTCCATCAACGGCCAACATCGCTGGCAAACCGTCACAACCGATGGCGACGAAGCCGCCTTGCTGCTGTTTTGCCCGGCCCCCAGCCAATCCCTCGCAGACGAAGCCGACTGGCGGTTGCTCGCTCACCTGGCGCAGGTCCCGTTTTACCAACGCCTACGTGTCGAGTTGCAAGTGGGCTACGCAGTATTCAGTGGCATCCGACAGTTCAATGGGCAAACCGGCCTGCTGTTTGGCGTGCAGTCGCCCAATGTCGCGCTTGCGGGCCTGCTCGAACACATCCAGGCCTTCCTCACGCAACTGCCAGCCTTGATCAAGGGGAACGACGACTTGGGCAACACCATCCTGGCCCAGCAGTTCTCGCCACAGACACTGCCCAACGCCCAAGCCGCCGAGTTGCTCTGGCAGGCGCATTTAGCGGGGCATGGCGCAGACTATCTTGAGCAACTGCAACAGCTGATCCAGGCCCGCAACCGTCAGAACCTCGTCGATGCGGCGCAGCAACTCAAGCAAGCCGCCGGCGGCTGGCAGTGCCTGGCCAATGGTCCGGCGGTGAGCGATTACTGGCAGCAATGAAGCTAATCGTTGCCGATGCTGCAACAGGCTTTTTCTGCCAAGACAGCGCTAGCTCGGCGAGAAATGGGTAATATTCCCACACACATCTGAACATCTCCGCCAGGAGGTGGACTATATGTATTACTTGGTAGTAAACGTCCCATCCCTTCGTAGGAGTATGAATATGACTTGGTCCAAACCTGCTTACACTGATCTGCGTATCGGTTTTGAAGTCACCATGTACTTCGCCAGCCGCTGATTGCTTTTGTATTGCAATGCAACGCCTCGGCTCGCCGGGGCGTTTTTATTTTGAGTCTTGTGTGAAGGAGCAGCGATGTTTGTCCAGATTCTAGGTTCAGCCGCCGGTGGTGGCTTCCCGCAGTGGAACTGTAACTGTGTGAACTGCGCCGGCTTTCGCGACGGCAGCCTGCGTGCCCAGGCGCGCACCCAATCGTCCATCGCCCTCTCCGATGACGGCGTGAACTGGGTGCTGTGCAACGCTTCGCCGGATATCCGCGCCCAATTGCAGGGCTTTGCACCGATGCAACCCGGCCGGGCACTGCGTGATACCGGGATCAGCGCAATCATCTTGATGGACAGCCAGATCGACCACACCACCGGCCTGCTCAGCTTGCGCGAAGGCTGCCCGCACCAGGTGTGGTGTACCGACATGGTCCATGAAGACCTGAGCATCGGTTTCCCGCTGTTCACCATGCTGACCCACTGGAATGGCGGCCTGGATTGGCAGCGCATCGAGCTGGATGCCAGCTTCACCATTCCCGCCTGCCCCAACCTGCGCTTCACCCCGCTGCCCCTGCGCAGTGCCGCGCCGCCCTACTCGCCCCATCGGTTCGACCCGCACCCCGGTGACAATATCGGCCTGATCGTCGAAGACCTGCGCACCGGCGGCAAACTGTTCTATGCCCCCGGCCTGGGCAAAGTGGACGCGCCGCTACTGGAAATCATGGCCGGCAGCGACTGCCTGCTGGTGGACGGCACGATGTGGGATGACGATGAAATGCAGCGCCGTGGCGTCGGCACCCGCACCGGCCGCGAAATGGGCCACCTGGCCCAGAACGGCCCCGGCGGCATGCTAGAGGTCCTGGAGCAACTGCCCCAGCAGCGCAAGGTGCTTATCCACATCAACAACACCAACCCGATCCTCGACGAAGACTCGCCCGAGCGCGCCGAGTTGGCCCGGCGCAATGTAGAAGTAGCCTACGACGGCATGAGCATTGAACTGTAGGAGAGCCCCAATGACCGATACACCGCTGAACCCCGCCGAGTTTGAACAGGCCTTGCGGGCCAAGGGTGCCTTCTACCATATCCACCATCCCTACCACGTGGCGATGTATGAAGGCCGGGCCACCCGCGAGCAGATCCAGGGCTGGGTCGCCAACCGCTTCTACTACCAGGTGAATATCCCACTGAAGGACGCCGCGATCCTGGCCAACTGCCCGGACCGGGAAATCCGCCGCGAGTGGATCCAGCGTTTGCTCGACCATGACGGCGCCCCCGGCGAAGACGGCGGCATCGAAGCCTGGCTGCGCCTGGGCCAGGCAGTGGGCCTGGACCCGGATCAACTGCGCTCCCAGGAACTGGTGCTGCCCGGCGTGCGCTTTGCCGTGGATGCCTACGTCAATTTCGCCCGCCGGGCCAGTTGGCAGGAAGCCGCCAGCAGCTCGCTGACCGAGCTGTTCGCCCCGCAGATCCACCAATCGCGCCTCGATAGCTGGCCCCAGCATTACCCGTGGATCGACCCTGCCGGCTACGAATACTTCCGCACCCGCCTGGGCCAGGCCCGGCGCGATGTCGAACACGGGCTGGCGATCACGCTTACGCACTACACCACCCGCGCCGGCCAGGAGCGGATGCTGGAGATTCTCCAGTTCAAACTGGACATCCTTTGGAGCATGCTCGATGCCATGAGCATGGCCTACGAACTGAACCGCCCGCCCTATCACAGCGTGACCGCGCAGCGGGTCTGGCATAAAGGGATCACCCTATGAGTTTCGACCGCAGCAAAAAACCGACGTGGCGCCAGGGTTATCGCTACCAGTACGAGCCGGCGCAAAAGGGCCATGTGTTGCTGTACCCCGAAGGCATGATCAAGCTCAACGACAGTGCCGCGTTGATTGGTGGCTTGATCGACGGTGAGCGCAGTGTGGCGGCCATCATTGGCGAGCTGGAGCAGCAATTCCCCGGCGTGCCCGAACTCGGTGAAGACATCGAGCAATTCATGGAGGTCGCACGTGCAGAGCACTGGATCGAACTTGCCTGACAAGCCCGAGATTGGCCTGCCGCTCTGGTTGCTCGCCGAGCTGACCTATCGCTGCCCGCTGCAATGCCCGTATTGCTCCAACCCGCTGGACTTCGCCGAGCAGGGCAAGGAGTTGAGCACCGAACAATGGATCAAGGTGTTTCGCGAGGCCCGGGAAATGGGAGCGGCGCAATTGGGGTTTTCCGGAGGTGAGCCGCTGGTGCGCCAGGACCTCGCCGAGCTGATCAGTGAAGCCCGCAAGCTGGGGTTCTATACCAACCTGATCACCTCCGGCATCGGCCTGACCGAGCAGAAGATCAGCGACTTCAAAAAGGCCGGCCTGGACCATATCCAGATCAGCTTCCAGGCCAGCGACGAACAGGTGAACAACCTGCTGGCTGGCTCCAGAAAGGCCTTCGCGCAGAAGCTGGAAATGGCCCGGGCAGTGAAAGCCCATGGTTATCCGATGGTGCTGAACTTCGTCACTCATCGACACAATATCGACAAGATCGACCGCATCATCGAGCTGTGTATCGCCCTTGAGGCGGACTTTGTCGAGCTTGCCACCTGCCAGTTCTATGGCTGGGCCCAGCTCAACCGCGTCGGCCTGCTACCTACCCAGGAACAACTGACCCGCGCCGAGCGCATCACCAACGAATACCGCGCCAAGCTGGAAGCGCAAGGTCATCCGTGCAAGCTGATCTTTGTCACACCGGACTACTACGAAGAACGCCCGAAGGCCTGCATGAATGGCTGGGGCAGTATCTTTCTGACAGTAACGCCAGACGGCACCGCCCTACCTTGTCATGGCGCCCGACAGATGCCGGTACAGTTTCCCAATGTGCGCGACCACAGCATGCAGCACATCTGGTACGACTCGTTTGGCTTCAACCGCTTTCGCGGCTACGACTGGATGCCCGAGCCGTGCCGCTCGTGCGACGAGAAAGAAAAGGACTTCGGCGGCTGCCGCTGCCAGGCGTTCATGCTGACCGGTGACGCCAGCAACGCCGACCCGGTGTGCAGCAAGTCTGCCGATCACGACATCATCCTTAATGCCCGCCTCGAAGCCGAGCACGCCACGCAGACCATCGAGCAATTGGCTTTTCGCAATGAGCGAAACTCACGGCTGATCGCCAAAGGCTGACGGCTCAGCGCTTGGCGATGATGTACACCGCATGCACGATACCTGGGATGTAGCCGCACAGGGTCAACAGGAGATTCAGCCAGAATGCGCCGGCGAAGCCCACTTGCAGGAACACACCCAAGGGCGGCAACAGAATGGCGATGATGATACGAATGAAGTCCATGGGTCAGCTCCAAAAAATCGGCTCGTGTGAGCCGTACAGCTAATCGACCCTGGCCGCGCGTGAGGGTTCAGTGGAATCTGGCACCGGGCCATCCTCCTCAGGCGAGGATGTCCAACCCGTGCTTTTGCACAATGCTCAATAGCTTGAGCGCCATACCACTGGGTTGCTTCTCGCCGGATTCCCATTGCTTGACTGTCGAGGCACTGGTGTTCAGGTAGCGGGCGAACACCGGCTGGCTGACATGGCTACGTTCGCGCAGCTGCTTGATCTGGGCCGCAGGTATCTGCGCCGGCACAGGTGCAATGCATAGCTCATCGAACTGCCGAAGGGTGGTCTTGCTGATGGCGCCAATCGAATGCAGCGCGCTGGCCGATTGGTGAATGGACTCCAGCGCTTCAGTTTCATATTTTTTGCGCATGATCTATCTCCACAAACTCCCTGAGATCCAGTAATTGCTGGATCTGTATTTCGTTTAAGCCTTTAGGCCTTTGCCAATGCCCTAAACCCAGCCAATTCCTTGTGGCTGATATTGCTTTGATCTTGCTTGGCGAACAGAAACTGATAAACCCAGTAATGCCTGCCCTTTGCCAAAACGATGGAACGATGCCGGTTGTGATTGAGGCGTTTCTTCCAGACTCCACCGCCCAAGTTATCCGCCTGGCCCCTGAGCATCTCGCCAAATGCCTCCCCCAATTCCGAATCGCAGATCCAGGCTTTGCTCGCGGCATCAGCAAAATGCCGGCTTTTGAACAGTCTGAGCTTCATAGGCATCCCTTCCCCACAAACATACCACCCAGTGGTAGATATTAGAAACAGGGCACACACAAAAATCTCTGCACCCTACCGGCACTCCCTGCCGGCGCCTGCAAAAAAGCCATTTTTTTCGACGGATCTCAAGCCTCCTTTTCAATCCAAAAATGACACACAAAAAAACGCCCCCAGCCAAAAAAATCAGGCTGGAGGCGCCGCGTATAACGCGAGACGGTTCAGGAGTAAGGGTTAAACAGCGATGCCCTTGCGGCATTGCAGTTGGGCGGTGTGCACGCGGGAAAACGCGCGGGCCAGACGCAGCAGCATTTCGTCAATATTGCTCTTGCTTAGCGTCAGCGCCGGGGTAAAGCGCAGGCAGTCGGGTTGTGGGGCATTGAGGATTAAGCCTTCGTACAGCGCCGCCTTTACCACGGCATCTGCCGAATCATCCGACAAGGTCAGGCCCCACAACAGGCCCTGGCCTCGCAGTTCGCCCTGTCCATAGCGGTGAGCAACACGGGCCAGGCCTTCGCCCAGGTACTGTGCGGTATCACGTACGTGTTCGAGGAAGCCGTGCCCCAACACGCTATCGAGCACGGCGACGCCGGCCGCAGCCATCAGCGCATTGCCATGATGGGTGCCTTCGAGCTCACCCAGTTCAAAACAACAGGCTTTGCCACGGGCCAGCAACGCCGCCAATGGCACTCCGCCCCCAAGGCCTTTACCCAGGGCGACGATATCGGCGCGCACACCGTAGCGCTGTTCCGCCAGCAAGGTGCCGCAACGCCCGATCCCGGTCTGCACTTCATCGAGGATCAGCAGGATCCCCAGCTCCCGGCACAGCCGCTCCACCCCCTTGAGGTAATGCTCGGTGGCCGGAACGACGCCGGCGTCGCTCTGGATCGGCTCCAGCATGATCGCCACGGTTTGCGCATCAACGGCGGCATGCAAGGCCGGCAGATCGTTGAACGGTACGTGGCAGAAGCCCGGCAGTTGCGGCTCGAAACGATTGTCGCCAGCACCTGCCGAGGCCGCCAGTGTCGCCAGGCTGCGGCCGTGACAAGCGTTGCTGGCGGTGATGATGCGATAGGCGCCGCCACGATGCAGTTGGCCCCACTTGCGCGCCAACTTGATGGCCGCTTCGCAGGCTTCTGCACCGCTGTTGAGCAGGTAGGCCTGGTCGCTACCGGTGCTGTGGCACAGTCGGTCCACCAGGTTCAGTTGGCTGCGGTTGTGCAGCCCGATGCCAGGGTTGATCAGCGCTTGCGCCTGGTCAGCCAGCGCACGCACCAGTACCGAGGGGCTATGGCCGAGACTGTTGGCTGCGCCGCCCTGGGTAAAGTCCAGGTAGGCACGGTCTTCGCTGTCCCACAGCCAGGAGCCCTGGCCGCGTACGAAAACCTGTGGCGGACGGGCCACGGTGGGCATCAGGGATTGGCTGGAAAGCTCATCGCGCAGCATCGGTTTTTTCGCGTCCAGTAACAGGTCATCCAGGCTCGGTGCCGGGCGGCGCAAGTTGAACAGATTCATGCCTGCACACCCCGCAGGCTGTTGGCAACCCTCGATTGACGGAAGCCCGGCAAGTCGTTTTTTGCCTTGCCTATGTAAACACCATCGCTGTAAACGGTATTCATCGCGCTTTCTGGCCCTGTAAGCCTTGTGAATAGGCGCTAGACTAGGCGCCTTGGGGGCGTACAGCCATTTCGATTTTCCAGCTTTTTCGATAAGCATTACTTATGGATTTCAAGCAACTGCGTTATTTCGTCGCGGTGTACGAAGAGGGCCATGTCGGCCGGGCTGCCGAGCGCCTGTCGATCTCCCAGCCGGCGCTGTCGCAGCAGATCCGCCAGTTGGAGCAGCACCTGGATGTGAGCCTGTTCGAACGCAGCAGCAAGCGCCTGTTGCCAACCCTGGCCGCCCACACCTTGTACAACCACGCCCTGCCGCTGCTCGATGGTATGCAGCAAGCCGTCGAGGCCCTGCGGCATTTCAAGGGCCAGGCGCTGCGCACCCTGGCCATCGGCGTGCTGCAAACCGTGCATACCAGCCTGGTGCCGCAGATGCTGGAGCGGGTACGCAAGGCCCAACCGCACCTGGTGGTGCAGATCTACGAGTTGACGGGCCTTGAGATCGAACGCCGCCTGCTCAATGGCTCGCTGGACATTGGCATCAGCTACCTGCCGGCACGCCAGCCCGGTTTGCACGGTGTGCTGCTGTATGAAGATGAACTGAAAGTGGTCATCCCGGCCGACCATCCCTTGCGTGAATTCAAGAAGGTCTCCCTCAAGCAGGCGGCGGAGTTGCCCATGCTGTTGTTGGGCGAAGAGTTCCAGGTCAGGCAGATCTGGCAAGCGCAACTGGCGAACCTGGGGCGCCGACCACAGGTGCAAGCGGAGCTGAACACTATGGTGGGGATTCTCGACAGCCTGCCCCATACCAAACTGGCGACGGTACTGCCCGGCCGATCACAGGACGAACACAGCAGCCAGGCGCTGCTATGGAAGCCCTTGAGTGAGCCACGGGTGCCGCTGAAGGTGGGGTTGGTGTGCCGGGATGTACAACGTCAGCAGGCAACGTTGGCATTGCTGCGCACCTTGCTCGAAGACGTGATGAATGGTCCACATGGGCCGACGGCCACGGTAGACGGGCTGGCCTGAACTTTTCCGCGGGCAATAAGAAAACCCCGCCGAAGCGGGGCTTTGCAGACTGTTTCCCTGACATCCATTTCACTCCGCCATCCTGGCAGAATCCTACGTGTCCCTGTTGTTGCTTTGCGCTTCCTGCGCGACGTCCATGTGAAGTAGATTAGCTGTGGATCCAATCTGGCGATAGAGGACGATTAGCAGCACGTCATGTAAGAGAATGCTTACACGCCCTCTTCGGCTTAGAACTGCGCTTCGTCCAGCAGGAACAGCGATTCACTGCCGGCCTTCACCGAAGCACTCAAAGAGTGGATACGCGGCAGCAGGCGGGCAAAGTAGAAGCGCGCCGTCCCCAGTTTGCTGGCGTAGAAGTCCTCCTCGGCCTCTTTGCCCAAGGCGGCCTTGGCCATCAGCGCCCACATGTAGGCGTAGGCCATGTAGCCAAAGGCGTGCAGATACTCCACCGAGGCCGCACCGATTTCATTCGGGTTGCTCTTGGCGCGGTCCAGGACCCAGGCAGTCAAGGTGTCGAGTTCGTCCACCGCAGCACTCAGCGGCTGAATGAACTCGGCCAGGTCACTGTTGGCAGTGGCGATGAAATGGCGGATCTCATCGGCAAACAGGGTGTAGAACGCCCCGCCGCTGCCAACGATCTTGCGCCCCATCAAGTCCAGCGCCTGGATGCCGTTGGTGCCTTCGTAGATCTGAGTGATGCGCACATCCCGCACCAACTGCTCCTGACCCCACTCGCGAATATAGCCATGGCCGCCGAAAATCTGCTGGCCGTGCACGGTGGTTTCCAGGCCCAGGTCGGTGAGGAACGCCTTGGAAACCGGGGTCAGCAGCGCCACCAGGTCATCTGCGCGCTTGCGGGTCGCGGCGTCTTCGCTGAACTTGGCGGTGTCCAGTTGCATCGCCACGTAAGTGGAGAACGCCCGGCCGCCTTCGTTCGCGGCCTTCATGGTCAGCAACATGCGACGCACGTCAGGGTGGTTGATGATCGGGTCGGCGATCTTGTCCTTGGCCTTGGGGCCGGTCGGCGATCGGCTTTGCAGGCGGTCACGCGCATATTCGACCGCGTTCTGGTAAGAGCGCTCGCCGGTCGCCAGGCCCTGGATACCGACCCCCAGGCGCTCATAGTTCATCATGGTGAACATCGCCGCCAGGCCACGGTTCGGCTCGCCAACCAGGTAGCCAACGGCTTCGTCGAAGTTCATTACGCAGGTCGCGGAGGCCTGGATCCCCATCTTGTGCTCGATCGAGCCACAGGTCACCGGGTTGCGCGCGCCCAGGCTGCCATCGGCATTGACCATGAACTTGGGCACCAGGAACAACGAGATGCCCTTCGGTCCGGCCGGGGCGTCCGGCAGCTTGGCCAGCACCAGGTGGATGATGTTTTCGGTGAGGTCGTGTTCGCCACCGGTGATAAAGATCTTGGTGCCGCTGACCTTGTAGGAACCGTCCGCCTGCGGCTCGGCCTTGGTACGAATAATCCCCAGGTCGGTACCGGCATGGGGCTCGGTCAGGCACATGGAACCGGCCCACACACCCGAGTACATATTCGGCAGATAAGTGGCTTTCAGTTCGTCACTGGCGTGGGTGTTGATCGACACGCAGGCGCCGGACGTCAGCATCGGGTACAGGCCAAACGCCAGGCCCGAGGAGTTGATCATCTCTTCGACCTGGGCCGAGACCGCCTTGGGCATGCCCATGCCGCCGTAGGCAGGATCGCCACCAACGCCCACCCAGCCGCCTTCGGCGTAGGTCTTGTAGGCCTCGGGGAACCCGGCCGGGGTGGTGACCACGCCGTTGTCCCAGCGGCAACCTTCCTCGTCGCCATTCCGGCTCAACGGGGCGATGGTCTTGGCGGTGACTTTACCGGCCTCCTCAAGGATCGCCTCGACGGTTTCAGCATCCACGGTCTCGGCCAGGGCCGGCAATTGCGCCCACAGCTTGGCAACCTCGAATACTTCGTTGAGGACGAAGCGCATATCGCGCAGCGGCGCTTTGTAGTCAGCCATGGCAAACCTCGTGAGAACGTTAAAAGTGATTCGGTAGGATCGGTTTCACAGACCCAGAGTGTAACCGAACAACTTTTGTGACACATAGGGTCTGCTTGTGACCAATTGGTATTTTACAGTCACGCCAACAGTTACAAGGCGAACAATTCGGCGGGCAAACTCATCAGGCAATCACTGCCCGCCTCCACCGCCGCACGATGGGCACTGGTGCGCGGCAACAGGCGCTTGAAATAAAACTCACAGGTCACCAGCTTGCCCCGGGCGTAATCCCCATCGCCACTGCCCGCATCCAATTGCGCCTGGGCCACCAGAGCCATGCGCAACCACAGGTAGGCATGGATGATGTAACCGCTGTACATCAAATAATCCAGGGCGGCGGCGCCGACTTCATCAGGGTTTTTCATCGCGGCCATGCCGACCTTGGAGGTCAACTCGCCCCATTGCTGGTTCAGCTCGTTGAGCTGTGCAACCTGGGCCTTGAGTTGCGGGTGCTCGGCATTCGCCGCACAGAACTTATGCACAATCTTGGTAAAGCCGCGCAGCAACTTGCCCTGGCTGCCCAGCACCTTGCGCCCCAGCAAATCCAGGGCCTGGATGCCATTGGTGCCTTCATAGATCGGCGCGATGCGACAATCGCGCACCAACTGTTCCATGCCCCACTCGCGGATAAAACCGTGGCCGCCGAACACCTGCATGCCGTGGTTGGTCACTTCCAGGCCGGTCTCGGTCATAAAGGCTTTGCAGATCGGGGTGAGGAACGCCAGCAAATCCTCGGCTTCCTGGCGTTGCTGCGGGTCGTCGCTCAGGTGTGCGGTGTCCAGCAGTTGCGCGGTGAAGTACGTCAGGGCGCGGTTGCCTTCATTGAAGGCTTTCATGGTCAGCAACATGCGCCGCACATCAGGATGCACGATGATCGGGTCCGCCGGTTTGTCCGGGGCCTTGGCGCCGGTCAGGGCGCGCATCTGCAGGCGGTCGTTGGCGTACTTGATCGCGCCCTGGAAGCTCGCTTCACCCAGGCACAGCCCCTGCATGCCGGTGCCCAGGCGCGCGTGGTTCATCATGGTGAACATGCAATTGAGGCCTTTATTGGCCTCGCCGATCAGGTAGCCCTCGGCACCATCGAAATTCAGCACGCAGGTGGCCGAAGCCTTGATCCCCATCTTGTGCTCGATGGAGCCGCAACTGACGCCATTGCGCGCCCCGCTATCGGCGAGGAACTTGGGCACGATAAACAGCGAAATACCCTTGGTGCCAGCAGGCGCATCCGGCAACTTGGCCAACACCAGGTGGATGATGTTTTCACTCATGTCGTGCTCGCCGGCCGAGATGAAGATCTTGCTGCCGGTCACCGCGTAGCTGCCATTGGCCTGGGGCACGGCGCGGGTCTTGATGATGCCAAGGTCAGTGCCGCAGTGGGCTTCGGTCAGGCACATGGTGCCCGTCCACTGGCCGGCGGTGAGCTTGGTCAGGTAGGTGTCTTTCTGCTCTTGAGTGCCATGGGCGTGGATCGCCGACATGGCGCCGTGGGTCAGGCCGGGGTACATGCCCCAGGAGGTGTTGCTGGAGCCGATCATCTCGCTGAGCACCAAGCCCAGGGAAGACGGCAAGCCCTGCCCGCCGTAGGCCGGATCCGCCGCCAGGCCGTGCCAGCCGCCTTCGACGTATTGCGCGAACGCTTCCTTGAAACCTTTGGGTGTGGTCACCACGCCATTGTCGAAATGGCAGCCCTCTTCGTCCCCCGGACGGTTCAACGGCGCCAGCACGTTCTCGCAGAACCTCGCGCCTTCTTCGAGGATTGCGCTGACCATGTCCGGGCTGGCCTCGGTGGCGCCCAAAGCAGCGTAGTGAGCGGGGAAATCAAACACGTGATCAATCAGAAAGCGCATATCGCGCAGGGGAGCTTTATAGGCAGGCATGGTGATGTCTCCGGCGGCAGATGACTCAAACCTACTGCCGCCAGGAGCCCCGGACAATCACTGTACAGACGCTGAATACACCACCATCACTCAACCGGCAGCGCCCTGCATGCGCACCGCGCCACGGCGGTTCTGGCCGGCCGCCACCACACAGTTGCGCCCGGCGCCCTTGGCGTTGTACAGCGCCTGGTCGGCGGACTTGAGCACTTCTTCGGGGGTGCGCTGCTCGGCCTGGCGCTCGGCGACGCCGATGCTCACGGTCACCGACACACTATTCGCCCCCGTGCCCGAACGGCGCTGGCGCCCCTGGTGATCGTCCTGGGGGCGGCTGTCGGGGTTACGCAACTTGATGTGGTAGTTGGCAATGATCTCGCGGATTTCTTCCAGGTGCGGCAGGCATTCATCCAGGGTCTTGCCGGCAAACACCACAGCAAACTCTTCGCCGCCATACCGATAGGCCCGGCCGCCGCCGCTGACTTTCGACAGTTTGCTGGCGACCAGCCGCAGCACCTGGTCACCGACGTCGTGGCCATGGGTGTCGTTGAATCGCTTGAAGTGGTCGACGTCGCTCATCGCCAGCACATAGTTGCGCCCCAGGCGCTGCATACGCTCGTTGAGGGCGCGGCGTCCGGGCAGGCCGGTGAGTTCATCGCGAAAGGCCATCTGATAGGCCTCGTGGGACACACCTGCAGCAATCATCAACATCACCTGGCTGCACATGATGTTCAGGGTGAACGGCAGGATAAAGGTCTGCGGCAACATCCAGAACATCCCCAGCAATCCCACCAGCTGTGCCGCATGCAACGGCCGCGGTTCGCGCCAGTACTGGGCCGCCAGTGCGACAAAGCCCAGCAGGAACATCGGGTACGACAGTTGGATCAAGCTCATCCACGCGCCATGCAATGCCGGCCAGCGAATTTCCGCCAGCCAGTTGAGCAACGGCCCTGGGTAACTCTGCTCCAGGCCCAGGGCCACGCTGCCTACGGCGAGCAGCACCGCGCAGCGTGCGACAAAGTCGCGGAACAGGTGGGTTTTCTCCTGCCACAGGGCATAAATGCTGAACAGCATCGGCAACAGCAGGCACACCAGATGGAACACCACGGCGGCGTCTTCGCGCACACGGCCATGGTCGCGGTAGAAATCGGTCTGGGTGTCCAGCAGGAAGTAGGCGACATACACCGTCACCATCAAGAACAGCTCACGCTGGCGACGGTACACCGTGCAATAGGCCCCTCCGAGCAACAGTACCAAGGTCGGCAGGACATTGAACAACGAGGTGAAGAAGACGTTGAGGTCCTTGACGTAAGCAGCCGACAACCCCGCCAGCAATAACAGCAACGAC
This sequence comes from Pseudomonas sp. FP818, assembly GCF_030687335.1. Classification (NCBI taxonomy): domain Bacteria; kingdom Pseudomonadati; phylum Pseudomonadota; class Gammaproteobacteria; order Pseudomonadales; family Pseudomonadaceae; genus Pseudomonas; species Pseudomonas sp. FP818. Next base: position 5,366,663 of record NZ_CP117427.1, read on the forward strand.
GGTAGGAAATGACTGAAACGTACAGCAGACGCGCGCGACAAGGGTAAAGCTCCGACCCATAAAAAAGATGGCATAGTGCCTTCACTGAACACAGTTAAGCACACTCAATGTGACCCGTATCACATTGCCACCACTGTAACGGCAGCCAGGCGCAATCCCTGAGCGCGCTACTCAGGTTTTTTCATGCGCCCACAAAAAAGCCGCCGCTCTTTCGGGAGCGGCGGCTTGGCAGGGAACCCGCCGGGGCTTAGTAGCCCAGGTCGAAGTTCTCTTCTTTCATGTCCATCAGGTTGTTGGCGCCCGACAGCATGGTGGCTACGTGGGTGCGGGTGCGCGGCAGGATGCGCTGGAAGTAGAAGCGCGCAGTCTGCAGCTTGGCGGTGTAGAAGCCTTCTTCGCTGGTGCCGGCAGCCAGTTTTTCAGCAGCCAGGCGCGCCATCTCGGCCCAGAAGTACGCCAGGCAGGCATAACCGGAGTACATCAGGTAGTCCACGGACGCGGCACCGACTTCTTCACGGTCCTTCATGGCAGCCATGCCGACCTTCATGGTCAACTCGCCCCATTCCTTGTTCAGGGCAGCCAACGGTGCGACAAACTCGCTGACCGCTGCGTTGCCTTCGTTGGCCTGGCAGAACTTGTGCACGATCTTGGTGAAGCCCTTGAGCGCTTCGCCCTGGGTCATCAGCACTTTACGGCCGAGCAGGTCCAGGGCCTGGATGCCCGTGGTGCCTTCGTACAGCATCGAAATGCGGCTGTCGCGAACGTTCTGCTCCATGCCCCACTCGGCGATGAAACCGTGGCCGCCGTAGATCTGTACGCCGTGGTTGGCGGACTCAAAACCGACTTCGGTCATGAACGCCTTGGCGATCGGGGTCATGAACGCCAGCAGGCCATCTGCCTGTTTCTTGGCTTCGTCGTCGGTGCCGTACTTGACGATATCCACTTGCTTGGCGGTGAAGTACACCATCGCACGGTTGCCTTCGGCGAAGGCTTTCATGGTCAGCAGCATGCGGCGCACATCAGGGTGCACGATGATCGGGTCAGCGGCCTTGTCCGGCGCTTTCGGGCCAGTCAGGGAGCGCATCTGCAGACGGTCACGCGCATATTTCAAGCCACCCTGGAAACCGATCTCGGCGTGGGCCAGGCCTTGCAGTGCGGTACCCAGACGAGCGGTGTTCATAAAGGTGAACATGCAGTTCAGGCCTTTGTTCGCCGGGCCGATCAGGTAGCCGGTGGCCGCGTCGAAGTTCATTACGCAGGTGGCGTTGCCATGGATGCCCATCTTGTGTTCCAGGGAACCACAGGACACCGCGTTGCGCTCACCCACCGAACCATCGGCGTTGGGCAGGAACTTAGGCACGATAAACAGCGAAATGCCTTTGGTGCCAGCCGGAGCATCCGGCAGGCGGGCCAGTACGATGTGGACGATGTTATCGGCCATGTCGTGTTCACCGGCCGAGATGAAGATCTTGGTCCCGGAGACTTTGTAGGAACCGTCGGCCTGAGGCTCGGCCTTGGTGCGCAGCATGCCCAGGTCGGTGCCACAGTGCGGTTCGGTCAGGCACATGGTGCCGGTCCACTCGCCCGAGACCAGTTTGGTCAGGTAGGCATCCTGCTGCTCGGGGGTACCGTGCTCGGAAATGGTGTTCATCGCGCCATGGGACAGGCCTGGGTACATGCCCCACGACCAGTTGGCTTCACCGACCATCTCGCTGACGGCCAGGCCCAGGGATTCCGGCAGGCCTTGGCCGCCGTGCGCGACGTCGTGGGCCAAGCTCGGCCAGCCGCCTTCGACGAATTGCTTGTAGGCTTCTTTGAAACCAGTAGGGGTTTTAACGCCTGACTCGCTCCAGGTGCACCCTTCGATGTCACCGACGCGGTTCAACGGGGCCAGCACTTGCTCGCAAAACTTGGCGCCTTCTTCGAGAATGGCGTCAACCATGTCTGGGGTAGCGTCCTGGCAAGCCGGCAGACTCTGATAGTGCGCTTCGTAGCCGAGCAGTTCGTCACGAACGAAGCGAATATCACGCAAGGGGGCCTTGTAGTCAGGCATAGCGATAAACCTCTGCTGATGAATCCTGGAATGAACAACCGCGTGGATTTGTTGTAGCGGTCAAACAGTTGTTTGAAACATACGTTTACGCCCAATCCTTGTCAAGCGCCCAGCGGATGCCGTTTGTCATGACGTAGGTCAACGCCAGGCGCGACGAGGCCTGCAGCGTGATGCCGCACAGCGTTTCAACGATGGGAAGATGGGAGAATCAGGCGTTTGTGGCGAACGGGCTTGCCCGCGTCGGGCTGCGCAGCGCCCCAGAAAGGCACTGGCGGTGTATCAGATGAATTGCATTGCTGGTGTGGGGCTGCTACGCAGCCCGACGCGGGCAAGCCCGCTCGCCACAGGAAAAGCACCCGCCATATGGCGAGGGGGGATCAAGCGTAGGTGTCGATCAACGTGCCGAGCATTTCGTCGGAAGCCTTGGCGACTTTCGCGCCCAGCTCCACCTGAAACTTGCCTTCGGCCAGTTCCACCATATTGCTCGCCGAGTCGGTCGGCTGGCCGCGATTGACCGCCTGCAAGCGATCATTCTGGGCATCCGAAGGCTGGCCGGTGGCGGCACTGGCAATTTTGCCGGCGGCCTGGTCGACGCGGTTCTGCCCGGCCTGAATAGTGCTCAGGCCTGAATAAAACGCACTGCTTCCAGAGATTTCCATGGCGAACCTGCCTTGCAATAAATCGTGAACCCTTATTGAAGCAGACAATCTGGCAAAAGGCCCGTCAATAACACTAATGGCATAATGCCTTATCGCTAGGAAAAACTAATCAAGCAAGTCCAGTTGCAGGTACCCGGCCACTGCTTCGGCCGTGGGCTGCTTGAGCCTTGGCACTCGGCCCAGGCAGGGCGCCGGCAGGCGTTCGGCCAAGGTGGCGAGGTTTTCTTCCAGACGGGAGGTCTTCGGGTCGATGATATTGGCCACCCACCCCGCCAGCGGTAAACCGTCCCGGGCGATGGCTTCGGCGCTCAACAACGCATGATTGATGCAGCCCAGACGCACGCCCACCACCAGGATCACCGGCAGCCCCAAGGCCTTGGCCAGGTCGGACAGGTTGTGCTGATCGGCCAGCGGCACGCGCCAGCCGCCTGCGCCTTCGATCAAGGTGAAGTCCGCGTGTTTATCGAGGATGTGCCGCATTGGTTTGAGCAGCGCTTGCACGGTCAACGCCACACCGGCTTCACGGGCCGCCAGGTGCGGCGCGATGGCGGGCTCGAAGGCCAGTGGATTGACCTCGGCATAAGCCAGCGGCAACGAGCACTCGGCCAGCAAGGCCAGGGCATCGGCGTTGCGCAAGCCACGGGAGGTCACTTCGCAGCCCGAGGCCACCGGCTTGCCGGCGGCCGTGCTCTTGCCCGCTTGCCGTGCGGCATGCAGCAGGCCTGCGGCGACGGTGGTCTTGCCGACATCGGTGTCCGTGCCGGTGATGAAATAGGCGGCGCTCATAATGGTTTCTCCAATACGGCGTACACGACTTGATAGGTTGCCGGCAGCCCCTGGGCCTGGCGAAACTGCTCGTAGGCCTGCACCAGTGCAACAACCCGTGCCCGGCCCGTCAAGCCACCGGGGCGCCCCGGGTTCAGATTGTGCGCGCCCAATGCTTTCAATTCGTGGGTCAGGCTGCGCACATCCGGGTAATGCAACACATGGGCACGTTGCTCCAGGCTGACCACACGCAAGCCACTGTCCGCACACAGCTGTTGATAAGTACTGAACGGGCGGAAGCGATTGACGTGCACCATCCCATCCGCCGCCCGCCAGCTTTCGCGCAGTTCGCCCAGGGTGCCGACGCACAGGCTGGCAAACGCCAGCACACCGCCAGGCTGCAGCACGCGCCGGGCTTCACTGAGCACCGCGGCAAAATCGGCACACCACTGCACTGCCAGGCTGGAGAAGATCAACTCGCAGCTTGCATCCTGTAACGGCAAGCGCTCGGCATCCCCGGCAATAAAGTACTCAGCACCGCCCAATGGCCGGGCGTGATTAAGCATGCCTTCGGCGATATCCAGCGCCAGGCCCTGGCCCTCGGGGAATACACTGTTTAATGCGCGGCTGAAATACCCGGTGCCGCACCCCAGGTCCAACCAGTGCTGGGGAAGCAAGGCTGGCGGCAGACGGGACAGCAGTTCGCCGCCCACATCACGCTGCAACGCAGCCACGCTGTCATAACTGGCCGCAGCCCTGGAAAACGACGCCGCGACCTGGCGCTTGTCGGGCAAGGCGCCCGGCAGTGGAGGATGGGACAAATCAGTCATCACCGCACTCATGCAAAAAGGCCTGGATCGCCCCCGCCACTCCGTGGGGGTTGTCCAGTAGGAAAGCGTGGCCGGCCTGTTCAATCAGACCGACTTCGACATCTGGCAGCAACTTCAACAACTCAATAGCCGCCTCACAGGGCACCAACTCATCCAGGCCGGCAAACAGATGCAACTGCGGGCCACGAAAGGCCTGCAAGGCCTCGCGAGTATCCAGTTGCGCGAGCAGTTCAAGGCCGGTCATCAGCACACTGGAGGGGGTAGCCGGCGCGCTGCTGACCAGCAAGCGCGCAATGCCCCGTGGGTCTTGCGTGCCCTTCGCGCACAGCAGGCCGAAACGTTTGAGGGTGACTTGCGTGTCGGCATGGCAACCGGCCAGGAACCCATCGAAAGTCTGCGCCTGCATCGCGCTGGGCCAGCCCTCATGCGCCACAAAACATGGGTTGCTGGCCAAAGTCAGCAGGCCGCAGCAGCGCTCGCCACGCCGTGCCGCCAACTCAGAGGCGAGCATCCCGCCCAACGACCAGCCGCCCAGCCAGGCGTTATCGGGCAAGGTGGCGTCGAGTTCGTCGAGCCATTCGTCAAGGTCGCTGCCCGCCAGCGCCGGCAACGGCTCGATATCTACCCGCAGGTGCTCGTCCAAACCGCGCAAGGCGGCGGCCAAAGGCTCCAGCGGCGAGACACCCAGGCCCCAGCCGGGGAGCAATATCAGTCGATCACGCATGGTCGGACTCCCGGCCTGACAAACGCAAACACGTGTCCAATGCGTCTAACAATAGTCGTACCTGCGCCTCGCTGTGGGCGGCGGTCAAGGTCACGCGCAAGCGCGCGCTGCCGGCCGGCACCGTGGGCGGGCGGATGGCCGTGACCATGATCCCGCGTTCGCGCAGCATCTGAGACAGGCGCATCGCCCGGGCACTGTCGCCAATCATGATTGGCTGGATCGGCGTGAAGCTGTCCATCAGCTCCAGGCCGATCTGCTCGGCGCCCTGGCGGAACTGGCGGATCAGCGTGCGCAGATGCTCGCGTCGCCACTGCTCGCTGCGCAGCAGCTCCAGACTTTTCAGGGTCGCGCAGGCCAGCGCCGGCGGTTGGCTGGTGGTGTAGATGTATGGGCGGGCGAACTGGATCAGGCTTTCGATCAGTTCCTCACTGCCAGCCACAAACGCCCCGGCGGTGCCGAAGGCCTTGCCCAGGGTGCCGACCAACACCGGCACATCCTCCTGGCTCAGGCCGAAATGCTCGACAATCCCGCCCCCCGTGGCGCCCAACGGGCCGAAGCCATGGGCGTCATCCACCATCAGCCAGGCGCCCTTGGCCCGGGTTTCGCGGGCCAGCGCCGGCAGGTCCGCCAGGTCGCCGTCCATGCTGAACACACCGTCGGTGACCACCAGGGTATTGCCGCTGGCTTTTTCCAGGCGCTTGGCCAGGCTGAGCGCATCGTTGTGCAGATAGCGATTGAATCGTGCCCCGGAGAGCAAACCCGCATCCAGCAGGGACGCGTGGTTGAGGCGGTCTTCGAGCACCGTATCGCCCTGCCCCACCAATGCGGTGACGGTGCCGAGGTTGGCCATATACCCGATGGTGAACAGCAAGGCACGCGGGCGCCCGGTGAACTCGGCCAGGGCCTCCTCCAACTCATGATGCGGGGTGCTATGGCCGACCACCAGGTGCGAAGCCCCCCCGCCGACGCCCCAGCGGGAAGCCCCGGCCTGCCAGGCTTCGATAACTTGCGGATGATTGGCCAGGCCCAGGTAGTCGTTATTGCAAAAGGCCAATAGCGGCTTGCCGTCTACCACCACCTGCGGCCCCTGGGGGCTTTGCAGCAGTGGGCGCTGGCGATAGAGATGGTCTGTACGGCGGGCAGCGAGGCGCGCGGCGAGATCGAAAGACATGCTGGCCTCGGTAGATCAGGTTGAACTCGCCCCACTGTAGGAGCTGGCTTGCCAGCGCCCACATTTGGATTGCATTCCAACAGGGAGATGGGGGTCAGACGGCGGCGTTGTAGAACTGCTCGCTGCTTTTCTGCTCGACCAACGCCTGCTCAATCGCCGCCTGGTGCACTTCATCGGCATGCTCTTCGCGGGCTTCCGGCAGGATGCCCAGGCGCGAGAACAGTTGCATGTCCTTGTCCGCCTGCGGGTTGGCGGTGGTCAGCAATTTGTCACCGTAAAAAATCGAGTTGGCACCGGCAAAGAACGCCAGGGCCTGCATCTGCTCATTCATTGCCTCGCGGCCGGCGGACAGGCGCACGTGGGATTTCGGCATCAGGATGCGCGCCACGGCGAGCATGCGGATAAAGTCGAACGGGTCGATATCCTCGGCATTTTCCAGGGGCGTACCGGCCACCTTGACCAGCATGTTGATCGGCACCGACTCCGGATGCTCCGGCAGGTTGGCCAGTTGGATCAGCAGGTTGGCGCGATCGTCCAGGGATTCGCCCATGCCGAGGATGCCGCCCGAGCAGATCTTCATCCCCGAATCACGCACATACGCCAGGGTTTGCAGGCGCTCGCTGTAGGTGCGGGTGGTGATGATCGAGCCGTAGAACTCCGGCGAGGTGTCCAGGTTGTGGTTGTAGTAGTCGAGGCCGGCCTGGGCCAGGGCCTCGGTCTGGTCCTGGTCGAGACGGCCTAGGGTCATGCAGGTTTCCAGGCCCATGGCCTTCACCCCTTTGACCATCTGCAACACATAAGGCATGTCTTTGGCCGACGGGTGCTTCCAGGCCGCGCCCATGCAGAAACGGGTCGAACCGATGGCCTTGGCGCGTGCAGCCTCTTCGAGGACTTTCTGCACTTCCATCAGTTTTTCTTTTTCCAGGCCGGTGTTGTAGTGGCCCGACTGCGGACAATATTTGCAATCTTCCGGGCAGGCACCGGTTTTGATCGACAGCAACGTCGACACCTGCACCCGATTGGCATCGAAATGCGCGCGGTGCACGGTCTGCGCCTGGAACAACAAGTCATTGAACGGCTGGACGAACAGGGCTTTGACTTCGGCCAAAGACCAGTCGTGACGCAGAGTGGCAGTGAGGCTGGCGCTCATGGGCGATTCCTTGTTTATGCTTGGGCAAGCGCTATGGGCAGGGCAATACCCACAGGCACGACACGGATGCTCGGCATATTTAAGGAAGATTCATGCACTGTCAACCCAGGCACAAACACGAAGTTTACATCTGGTCAAAAAGCAACCAAACCTGCTTGATCTGTGATGAAGCCACCGACTCGCCTTCAACGGTGTGCAACGCCTGCGAACTCGATCTGCCGTGGCTGACGGACGGCTGCCGCGTGTGCGCCCTGCCGCTGCCGATGAGCGGGCTGATATGCGGCGAATGCCAGCGCTCACCGCCGGCGTTCCATCAGGTGACCGCACCTTGGACCTACAGCTTCCCGGTGGACAGCCTGATCAGCCGCTTCAAGCATCAGGGCAAATGGCCTCTGGGCCATCTGTTGGCCAATCTATTGGGGCAATGTCTGCAAGACGGCTTCGACAACGCCGAACTGACCCGCCCCGACCGCCTGCTTCCCGTACCGATGGCCGCCAAACGCCTGCGCCAGCGCGGCTATAACCAAGCCGCCATGCTCGCCCGCTGGCTAAGCCAAGACCTCGACCTGGCCTTGGATGAACACATGCTGTTGCGCCCTCAAGACACCATCGCCCAGCAACAATTGGCTGCCAAACAACGCCAGCGCAACTTACTCAAGGCGTTTGCCCTGGCCCCCGACGCACAGGTGCGCGGCCAGCACCTGGCGCTGGTGGACGATGTGCTGACCACCGGCGCCACCGCCCACAGCCTGGCCCGCCTGCTGCTGCACGCCGGCGCGCGCCAGGTCGACGTGTACTGCCTGGCGCGCACGCCCAAGCCCGGCACATGACTTGACTCTGGCGCCGCCTGCCCGCAACGTCCGGTGCATTCCAAATCAGTGTGCAGCCGTTCGCCATGCCTTTACCGTCGCTGTTGAGCCAACATATTGTCCGTCGCCCGCAACGCATCGCCTTGCTGCAACACATCGCCGAACAGGGCTCCATCACCCGGGCGGCGAAAAGCGCGGGTTTGAGTTACAAGGCCGCGTGGGACGCCATTGATGAACTGAACAACCTGGCGCAAAAACCGCTGGTCGAACGTAGCGTCGGCGGCAAGGGCGGCGGCGGTGCGCGACTCTCGGCAGAGGGCGAGCGGGTGTTGCGCCTGTATCAGCGCCTGCAAACCCTGCAAGCCCAGGTGCTGGAGGCCGCCGAAGACGCCAGCGACTTCAATCTGCTGGGCCGCCTGATGCTGCGCACCAGTGCGCGTAACCAATTGCATGGCCAGGTGATCGCCATGGATAGCCATGGTCGCAATGACCGGGTGCGCCTGGAGCTGGCTGGCGGCTTGACCCTCGATGCACAGATCACCCACGACAGCACGCTGCGCCTGGAGCTGGAAATCGGCACTGAAGTGGTGGCATTGATCAAGGCCGGTTGGCTGGAGCTGATCGCTGCCGACCAGGCGCCGGTGCCTGGGTTTAACTGCTTTGGCGGCCAGGTCGAGGCGGTTCTTGATGCAGAGGATGGTCCCAGTGAGGTGCGCATTGCCTTGCCCAATGGCCTGGTGCTGTGTGCGCTGGCGGCGCCCGAGCAGCTCAAGGCGCTGGGGGCGGATGAAGGCACGCGGGTTCAGGTGCAGTTTGCGCCGAGCAATGTGCTGTTGGGTACGCCGGTTTAGGTGATCTTTAGGGCCTCATCGCGGGCAAGCCCGCTCCCACATTTGAGCGGTGTACACAGAAACATTGTGTGGGCTTGCCTGCGATAGCAATGGCACACGCGCCACCTATCCAAGGCCCGGTGCGATACCATACCCGGCCGGACGCGGCGACCTGCTGCGCGCAGGAGTTCGCATGGCCCACCCGTTTGAAACATTGACCCCCGATCTGGTTCTCGATGCTGTCGAAAGCATCGGTTTCCTCAGCGATGCTCGCGTATTGGCGCTCAACAGCTACGAAAATCGCGTCTATCAGGTCGGCATCGAAGACTCCGAGCCATTGATCGCCAAGTTCTATCGCCCCCAGCGCTGGACCAACGAGGCGATCCTCGAAGAACACCGCTTTACTTTCGAACTGGCCGAGTGCGAAGTCCCGGTCGTCGCCCCGATGATCCATAACGGTGAAAGCCTGTTCGAACACGCGGGCTTTCGTTTCACCCTGTTCCCCCGTCGTGGTGGCCGGGCGCCGGAGCCGGGCAATCTCGATCAGCTGTACCGCCTCGGGCAGTTGCTCGGGCGCTTGCATGCGGTCGGCGCCACCCGCCCTTTCGAGCACCGCGAAGCCCTGGGCGTGAAGAACTTCGGTCACGACTCCCTGAACACCCTGCTTGAAGGCAATTTCATCCCCAAGAGCCTGTTGCCTGCCTACGAATCCGTGGCCCGTGACCTGCTCAAGCGTGTGGAGGATGTGTACAGCGCCACGCCGCACAAGAACATCCGCATGCATGGCGACTGCCACCCCGGCAACATGATGTGCCGCGACGAGATGTTCCATATCGTCGACCTCGACGACTGTCGCATGGGCCCGGCGGTGCAGGATTTGTGGATGATGCTTGCTGGTGATCGCCAGGAATGCCTGGGGCAGTTGTCGGAGCTGATGGATGGCTACCAGGAATTCCACGACTTCGATCCCCGCGAACTGGCGCTGATCGAGCCGCTACGTGCCCTGCGCCTGATGCACTACAGCGCGTGGCTGGCACGGCGCTGGGATGACCCGGCATTTCCGCACAGCTTCCCGTGGTTTGGCAGCGAGCGGTATTGGGGCGACCAGGTGCTGGCGCTGCGCGAGCAATTGTCGGCGCTCAACGAAGAGCCCCTGAAACTGTTCTGACACTGGCCTCGCTGTGGCGAGGGGCTTGTGCCCTCGCCACAAAAAGTCAGCACGCATTTCCTGACAAACATCCTTACAATTGCGGCATTGTTAGCTGCCTAAGCAAGGATTCTGCATGCAAGCCGCCAACCCGCGTCGCGGGTACATTCTGGGCCTGAGTGCCTACGTCATCTGGGGCCTGTTCCCGCTCTACTTCAAAGCCATCGCCAGCGTCCCGGCGGCCGAAATCATCGTCCACCGCGTACTGTGGTCGGCGCTGTTCGGCGGTTTGCTGTTGCTGGTGTGGAAACACCCCGGCTGGTGGCGCGAACTGCGGGACAACCCCAAGCGCCTGGCGATCCTGGCGTTGAGCGGCTCATTGATCGCGGGCAACTGGCTGACCTATGTGTGGTCGGTCAACAGCGGGCGCATGCTGGAGGCCAGCCTGGGTTACTACATCAACCCGCTGGTCAACGTACTACTGGGCATGCTGCTCCTCGGCGAACGCCTGCGGCGCTTGCAGTGGGTGGCCGTCGGGCTGGCCGCCGTGGGCGTTGCGCAACAGGTGTGGCAGGTCGGCAGCTTGCCGTGGGTGTCGCTGGTGCTGGCGCTGACCTTTGGTTTCTATGGTTTGATCCGCAAGCAAGCGCCGGTCAAGGCGCTACCCGGGTTGGTGGTGGAAACCTGGATGCTGGTGCCGATTGCCCTGGCGTGGCTGCTGCTCAACCCCACAGCCCATAGCGCCAACCTGGCATTCTGGAGTACTTCCGAGGCCTGGTGGCTGGTGGCCGCAGGCCCGGTGACATTGATTCCCCTGGTCTGCTTCAACGCTGCGGCACGGCATCTGCCCTACACCACCCTGGGCTTTTTGCAGTACCTGGCGCCGACCCTGGTGCTGCTGCAAGCGGTGCTGTTGTTCGACGAACACATGAGCCCCGCCAGCCTGGTGGCGTTCGTGTTTATCTGGGCCGGGCTGGCGGTGTATAGCGTTGATGCATGGCTGAGCCTGCGCAAACGCTGATCAAATAACGTACAAAACCCTGTAGACCACGGCCGGCGTGGCTTACAGGGTTTCACCCCAAGGTTATCCACAACCTGATCCCCGGCGTTTGTGCACAAGCCGTTGAAATTGCTCGTTTTTTGCTCAATACACTACACGCCGCGGCCGGCGTGGCCTGGCGCCGGGTCTCTACAGCTTATCCACAGGCCCATGCAAGATTTAGATGAACAACCCTGTGGACGGTTATTCCTCGCTGCGCAGTTGCAGTTCCACCATCAAATCATCGGCCAGGGTTTCCAGGGCGGCTTGCAGCGTGTCCAGTGCCAGGCTGGACGGCACCGCCAACGCGGCCTCGGCGTGAAACAACGGGTCACTGCTCATGGGCGCCGGACGCACGTCGGTGCTCAGGCGTTCCAGGTTGACCCCTTGCTTGCTCAACAGCGCGGTGATCTCGCGCACGATCCCCGGCCGGTCATTGCCCACCAGGGTCATCAGGATCGGTTTGCTCGCCGAGGCTTGCGCGCCGCTGCTCTCGCCCACCAGCACGCGGATGCCATGGGTGGACAGGTCCTCCAGGGCGCTGACCAACTCACTGCGGTTTTCCATCGGCACACTGACCCGCAGGATCCCGGCAAATTGCCCGGCCATATGGGCCATGCGACTTTCCAGCCAGTTGCCGCCGCGCTCGGCAATGCAGTGGGCAACACGTTCGACCACGCCGGGTTTGTCGGCGGCGATCACGGTGAGTACGAGATGGTCCATGGCAACAGCCCTCTTGTTGTGGATTAGCCAGTATAGGCAGATACGGGTATCGGTTGGCTCATGTGGCAGTTGGCTTGCCGGCGATGCGGGTGCTGCGGTGTAGAGGCCATCGCAGGCAAGCCAGCTCCTACATTGATCGCATGGCGGTGAGGAAAAACAAATCGTGTACCATTTTTATATTTATCTGGAACAATCCATTGGTTTTTTGAGAACATCCCATACCCCGCTGTGACCGTACAACCAAAGTGGGTCGCTAAACGACGTATTTAGTCTAATTTTCACAACCGCAACTCATCATGTAGTATGCCTCGGCGCGCACTACATAACGTTAGGTCGATGTCTGCCCAGGCGCCGTCGTAACCCCGAACACCCCGTCAGCAAGCCTTGCGCCGTTGATTGGAACCACCCAGCCGCCGTGATGGCATGTACTGGTGCCGGGTTTGTGGTTTAAATGGCCAGAGGCTTCATTGGTAAATTGAAAAGCTGAAAAGCGAATTAGCTCCGCAGAGTGAGGCAAGCAATGACTGAACACGTTCAAGTCGGTGGCCTGCAGGTCGCCAAAGTCCTGTTCGACTTCGTGAACAACGAAGCCATTCCCGGTACCGGCCTGACCGCCGACCAGTTCTGGGCCGGTGCCGACAAGGTCATCCACGACCTGGCACCGAAGAACAAAGCCCTACTCGCCAAACGCGACGATTTCCAAGCGCGAATCGATACCTGGCACCAGACCCATGCCGGCCAGGCCCACGACGCGGTGGCCTACAAAGCCTTCCTGCAAGATATCGGCTACCTGCTGCCAGAAGCGGCGGATTTCCAGGCGACCACCCAAAACGTCGATGACGAAATCGCCCGCATGGCCGGCCCGCAGCTGGTGGTGCCGGTGATGAATGCGCGGTTCGCCCTCAACGCCTCCAACGCGCGCTGGGGCTCGCTGTACGACGCACTGTATGGCACTGACGCCATCAGCGAAGCCAACGGCGCCGAGAAAGGCCAGGGCTACAACAAGGTGCGTGGCGACAAAGTCATCGCCTTCGCCCGTGCCTTCCTCGACGAAGCCGCACCACTGACCGCCGGCAGCCACGTTGACTCCACCGGCTACAAGATCGTCGACGGCAAGCTGGTGGTCAGCCTCAAGGGCGGCAGCAACAGCGGCCTGCGCAGCGACGCCCAGTTGATCGGCTACCAGGGCGACGCCGCCCAGCCCATCGCACTCTTGTTGAAGCACAACGGCCTGCATTTCGAAATCCAGGTTGACCCCAGCACCCCGGTCGGCCAGACCGACGCCGCCGGCGTCAAAGACATCCTGATGGAAGCCGCGCTGACCACCATCATGGACTGCGAAGACTCCGTTGCCGCCGTCGATGCCGATGACAAAGTGGTGATCTACCGCAACTGGCTCGGCCTGATGAAGGGCGACCTGGCCGAAGAAGTGGCCAAGGGCGGCAAAACCTTCACCCGCACCATGAACGCCGACCGCACCTACACCGGTGTCGATGGTAATGCCGTGACCTTGCATGGTCGCTCGCTGTTGTTCGTGCGTAACGTTGGCCACCTGATGACCATCGACGCGATCCTCGACGCCCAGGGCAATGAAGTGCCCGAAGGCATCCTCGATGGCTTGATCACCAGCCTGGCGGCGATCCACAGCCTCAATGGCAACAACAGCCGCAAGAACAGCCGCACAGGCTCCGTGTACATCGTTAAACCGAAAATGCACGGCCCGGAAGAAGCGGCGTTCACCAACGAGCTGTTCGGCCGCATCGAAGACGTACTGAACCTGCCGCGCAACACCCTCAAGGTCGGGATCATGGACGAGGAACGCCGTACCACGGTCAACCTCAAGGCCTGCATCAAGGCGGCCAGCGAGCGCGTGGTGTTTATCAACACCGGCTTCCTCGACCGTACCGGCGACGAAATCCACACCTCCATGGAAGCGGGCGCGATGGTGCGCAAAGCTGCCATGAAGGCCGAAAAATGGATCGGCGCCTACGAGAACTGGAACGTCGATATCGGCCTGAGCACCGGCCTGCAAGGCCGTGCGCAGATCGGTAAAGGCATGTGGGCCATGCCCGACCTGATGGCGGCCATGCTCGAGCAGAAAATCGCGCACCCGCTGGCCGGTGCCAACACCGCTTGGGTGCCGTCGCCGACCGCCGCAGCATTGCACGCGCTGCATTACCACAAGGTCGATGTATTCGCCCGCCAGGCTGAACTGGCCAAGCGCGAACGCGCGTCGGTGGACGACATCCTGACCATCCCCCTGGCGCAGAATACCGACTGGTCCGAGGAAGAAATCCGCAACGAACTGGACAACAACGCCCAGGGCATCCTCGGCTATGTGGTGCGCTGGATCGACCAGGGCGTGGGTTGCTCGAAAGTACCAGACATCAACGATGTGGGCCTGATGGAAGACCGCGCCACCCTGCGTATTTCCAGCCAGCACATTGCCAACTGGCTGCGCCATGGCGTGGTCAGCGAAGCCCAGGTCATGGAAAGCCTCAAGCGCATGGCGCCGGTGGTGGATCGGCAGAATGCCGGTGATGCGCTGTACCGCCCGCTGGCACCGGATTTCGACAGCAATATCGCGTTCCAGGCCGCGGTGGAGTTGGTGATTGAAGGGACCAAGCAGCCCAATGGTTATACCGAGCCGGTGTTGCATCGTCGGCGTAGGGAGTTCAAGGCCAAGAATGGTTTGTAACTGGTCATTGAAATGAAAAAGCCCCGGTCCTATGACCGGGGCTTTTTTATGTTGCAAGGCTTAACCTGAAACCACAATCAGGTAACTACCCGACAGCTCCAACTTACTGCCTTGCCCTGAGCCCGTTCCGTCAACCTTCAAGCCGATCAACTGACCGGTATGGTTATTACCGACGACTTTCACAACGATGGTGCCTGCAACTGGATGAGTGAATGTGCTTCCGGTTGCATCTAAATATTCAATTCCAAACTGAGTATGCGTCAGGGTATGAGTCCCGTTCTTCAGGTCCTGGCCGTAATTAATTGTCAGGTGGGTAGTAATATCTGTGTCCATTCTGACCTGGGAAGGGATACCAAAAAACTGATTCGGAGAAAATACCTCCTGCTGACCATTGATAGAGGCGTGAATATTAGCGCTGTGTTGCGGGTTGTTTTTTTCAGTACTCATAATGAACTCCTGTTCGCGTCATTTAGAGGCGCTGATCCCAAACCAGCTCCCTCCCAACGATTAAACAAGCGCCACTCAAACCGCCGATACTGTGAAATCTGACAGTACTGACCAACGGTAAAAACACCCCCTACTGCGCCATCCCCAGCTCGCGTTTGACCATCTTCGCCAACTTCACGCTATCAATCGGCTTGAGCAAAAAGTCCACCACGCTCAGGTGCATCGCGTCGATCACGTCCGGTGCCTCGGCATCCCCCGACATGATGATGATCGGCAACGCAGCCCGGGTGGACTCGCGTACTTTGCGGATCAGTTCCAGGCCGTTGCTGGGCGCCATGCGCAAATCGGTGATCAACAAACCAATGGATGTGCTGGCATTCAAGAGTTCCCAGGCCGCCTCGCCGCTGTCTGCCGTCATGCAGCGAATGCCATCCAGCCCAAGAATCTCCGCCAACAGTTCACGGGCATCTTTATCGTCATCAACGATCAGTACCCGCTGCGGCGGTAGATCAGGCTCCAGCATCACGGCGCTTAACGCCTCGCGCTCGGCATCGCTCAAAATATCTTGGTCGGGCATATATTTCTCAGCAGTTGCACTCAATCTCCCAGCACAGAAGTCAGACATCACCGGAAGGGCGAACAATGTGCACTTCGTCGGATAGTTTTCCTAGTGGGCGTTCTACGGGGTCTGGACGATATTCATGTAAGGTTTTTCCCTAGTCATTGAAGGCCGGATAGCTACCTAGACTTACGTCCAATGGGCACCCGCCGCGTGGGGGTCGACCATGAGGGACGATAACGACAAAAAAACTGCGGTCATGGTTATGAGTAAAGCTGATGCTTTCACCCAGGCAGGGAAAACTGCGGTATTGCAGAACATTCACGGCACCCTGCAATTCCTGCAACGCTTCCCTCCGTTCAATCAGATGGAAAACGCCCACCTGGCGTTTCTGGTGGAGCAGTGCCAGTTGCGCTTCTACGGCCCCGGCGAGAGCATTCTCAAACCGTCGGCAGGCCCTGTGGAGCACTTCTACATCGTCAAACAGGGGCGGGTGATCGGCGAGCGGCCGGATTCGGCGCAAACCACCTTCGAAATCACCACCGGCGAATGCTTCCCCCTGGCCGCGCTACTGGGGGAACGGGCGACGCGAACTGAGCACAAGGCCGCCGAAGACACGTTCTGCCTGCAATTGAACAAGCCGGCGTTTATCAAGTTGTTTGCCCTGTCCGGACCGTTTCGCGACTTTGCCTTGCGTGGGGTCAGCAGCCTGTTGGACCAGGTCAACCAGCAAGTCCAGCAAAAGGCCGTGGAAACCCTCGGCACCCAGTATTCGTTGAACACCCGCCTGGGCGAGCTGGCCATGCGTCACCCCGTGACCTGCAGACCGCGGACGCCGCTGCGTGAGGCGGTCACACTGATGCATGAGCAGCAGGTCGGCAGCATTGTGGTGGTCGATGAACACAAGGCGCCCCTGGGGATTTTCACCCTGCGTGACCTGCGCCATGTCGTGGCCGAAGGCACCAGCGATTTCACCCAGGCCATCGAACAGCATATGACCCAGGCGCCCTTCTTCCTCAGCCCGGATCACAGCGCCTTCGACGCGGCGATTGCCATGACCGAACGGCATATCGCCCATGTGTGCCTGGTCAAGGACCGGCGCCTGTGTGGAGTGGTGTCCGAGCGCGATCTGTTTTCCCTGCAACGGGTTGACCTGGTCCACCTGGCACGCACCATCCGCAATGCACCACGGGTGGAAAACCTGGTGGCGATCCGTGGCGAGATCAGCCAATTGGTGGAGCGCATGCTGGCCCACGGCGCGTCCTCGACCCAGATCACCCATATCATCACCCTGCTCAACGATCACACGGTATGCCGGGTCATCGAGCTGAGCATCGCAGACAAGGGCGACCCCGGCGTGCCATTCAGTTGGCTGTGTTTTGGCAGCGAAGGCCGCCGTGAGCAGACGCTGCACACCGACCAGGACAACGGCATCCTGTTCGATGCCCGCGATGCCGCCCACGCCGCCGAGATTCGTGGCCTGCTGTTGCCCCTGGCGCAGCAAATCAATCAAAGCCTGGCGCTGTGCGGTTTCACCCTGTGCAAGGGCAATATCATGGCCGGCAACCCCGAGCTGTGCCTGTCCCGTGCCGAATGGGCCCGGCGCTTTGCCGCATTTATCCGCGAAGCGACGCCAGAGAACCTGCTCAAGTCCAGCATCTACTTCGACCTGCGGGTGGTGTGGGGCGATGAGCAAGGCTGCGAGCAACTGCGCCAGGGCATGCTTGAGCAAGTGGCGGACAATCGCCTGTTCCAACGGATGATGGCCGAGAACGCCTTGCGCCAGCGCCCGCCGGTGGGGCGTTTCCGTGACTTCGTGCTGACGCGTAAAGGCTCGGACAAGGCCACCCTCGACCTCAAGGTGCAGGGCCTCACGCCCTTCGTCGACGGTGCCCGCCTGCTGGCCCTGGCCAATGGCATCGCCACCAACAACACCCTGGAGCGCTTGCGTCAGCTGGTGGATAAAGAGGTGATCGAACGCCTGGACGGCGCGGCCTATGAAGAGGCCTACCACTTTATCCAGCAAACCCGTATGCAGCAGCACCAGTTGCAAACCCGCGAGAACCAGCCCTACTCCAACCGGGTCGACCCCGACAGCCTCAACCACCTGGACCGGCGCATCCTGCGTGAATCCCTGCGCCAGGCCCAACGCCTGCAAAGCAGCCTGGCCCTGAGGTATCAGCTGTGAGTCTGTTCAGTTGGCTGCGCCCTGTCCGGCCAGGCCTGAATGCCCAGCAACAGGCGCGCCTGCAACAACTGGCGGCCCCCAAGGCGCTCGGCGAACACAGTCTGCGCGAGCAGCGCTGGGTGGTACTGGACCTGGAAACCAGCGGCCTGAACCTTAATCGTGACCAGGTGCTGTCGATTGGCGCGGTGGTGATCGAAGACGGCGCCGTCGACTTTTCCCAGCAGTTCGAACGTACCCTGCAACGGGCCGACAACAAAATCAGCCCCAGCGTGCTGATCCATGGCCTGGGCCCCAGTGCGATCGCCGCCGGTTGCGATCCAGCCGAAGCGTTACTGGACTTCATGGACTTTGTCGGCGACAGCCCGCTGCTGGCGTTCCACGCACCATTCGACCAGCACATGCTTGGCCGAGCGCTCAAGGACAGCCTGGGTTATCGCCTGACCCATCCGTTCCTCGACGTGGCAGACCTGGCGCCCATGCTGTGCCCCCAGGCGCATATCCGCGAAGCCGGCCTGGATGACTGGATTGCCCATTTCAACCTGCAAGTGGGCGAACGCCATCACGCCAGCGCCGATGCCCTGGCCACCGCAGAGTTGATGTTGATTCTATTCAGCCGTGCCCGCCAGCAAGGGCTGGACAGCCCTGCCGCGTTGCAACAACGCCTGAGCCAGTGGAAACGTCGCAAACAAGCCCCTCCCTTCTAACGGCTGCCGCTCAGTTAAGAGAGGCAATCGGTAACCTGTGGCGAGGGAGCTTGCTCCCGTTGGGGCGCGAAGCGGCCCTGAAACGGGAGCAAGCCCCCTCACCAACATCCGTCCCGCCCGACCAACGCCAATTGCACCCATCCGCCACCTCTGCCACAATCGCGAATAATTCTCGTTAGTTTAAACATCTCGATTGGTGATGCCTTGTCGTCAGCCCAAAGTTCCCACAGTGAGCTTGTTGGCACGTTGTACCGTGACCATCGCGGCTGGCTGCTGGCGTGGCTGCGGCGCAACGTGGCCTGCCCCAGTCGTGCCGAGGACCTGAGCCAGGACACCTTCATGCGCCTGCTGGGCCGTGAAGAACTGCGTGAACCCCGCGAACCCCGGGCGTTTCTGGTGGCTGTCGCAAAGGGCCTGTTGTTCGACTACTTTCGCCGCGCCGCGCTGGAACAGGCCTACCTCACCGAACTGATGCTGATCCCGGAAAGCGAACAGCCTTCCCCGGAAGAACAGCACCTGATCCTCGAAGACCTCAAAGCCATCGACCGCCTGCTCGGCAAGCTGTCCAGCAAGGCCCGCGCCGCGTTCCTCTATAACCGCCTGGACGGCCTGGGCCATGCCGAGATCGCCCAGCGCCTCGGCGTGTCGGTGCCCCGGGTACGGCAATATCTGGCTCAGGGGATCCGCCAGTGCTACATCGCCCTGTATGGCCAGCCGTTGTGAGCCAGGTCAGTTCCAGACCGGTCAGCGCACGGGTGCTGGATGCGGCGATTGCCTGGCAACTGTCCCTGGACTCCGGGGACAGCAGCGCCGTGGAGCATGAAGCATTCAACAAATGGCTGGCCAGCAGCGAAGAACACGCCCGCGCCTGGCGCCAACTGGGCATGCTCGACCAGCGCTTCAGCGTGGCCAGCGGCCCGGCACGGGCGGCGCTGCTGCAATCGCGCGAAGGCATTCGGCAACGGGTGCGCAAGCTCGGCAGCGGCCTGGCCAGTGTGGTGCTGGTCTGCGGCCTGGCGGTGTTCGCCGGCCAGCGCTACGTGCCGATCAACTACTGGCTGGCCGACCAACGCACCGCCACCGGTGAACAGCGCACGCTGAAACTGGCAGATGGCACCCTGATCAACCTCAACACCCACAGCGCCATTGACGTGCGTTTTGACGAAAAGCGCCGAGTAATCGTGCTGCAGGAAGGTGAGATCTTCGTCGAAACCGGGCACAACGATGGGCGCCCCTTTGTTGTCGAGACCCGCGACGGCAGCCTGCGCGCCCTGGGTACGCGGTTTATCGTCAAGCGCGAGGACGACGGCACGCGGCTCAGCGTGTTGCAGTCGGCGGTTGCGGCGCAGCCCGAGGCGTTGCACCAGGAGCAGGTGTTCAAGGAAGGCCAGCAAGTGCTGATGCGCCGTAACAGCCTCGGCCCGTTGCTGGCCGTAACCCCCGGCACCGACGCCTGGACCCGCGGCATGCTGGTGGTGGACAACGCGCGGCTGGGGGATGTGGTCGAGGAACTGGCGCGCTACCGCACCGGCTACCTGGGTGTGGATAAAAACGTCGCCGACCTGCGCATCACCGGCAGCTTCCCGCTGCACGACACCACGCTGGCGCTTAACGCGCTGCTGCCGACCCTGCCGGTGCAGATCGAGCAACATACGCCGTGGTGGATTAACGTGGCCGCCAGGCCCGTGCCAGAGGGTTCCGTTAGCAATAATTGAATAAAGGAAATGTCGAAAACAAAGCCCTCTGCGCCTCCGCTGCCGAGGCGCTGGCCACTGAATGCCGACTGCGCTGCGGGTTGGCCGGCGTGAGCATTCACAGATTTATTTTCACTTGGCCCTATCACTTTTTGATTCTCGTCCGGCACCTAGGCAATTGAGAAATATTTCCATTCCGGAGCCGCCCTATGTCCCGCACATTAGACACCTTGTTGCGCCCCAGCCTGCTAGCCGTGGCCATCGCCCTCAGCGCCCCGCTGACCAGCACCTCGCTGTTCGCCGCCGAACAGGCGTCCAGTGTGCGCGCCTACAACCTGCCGGCTGCGCCATTGGCCAGCACCCTGAACCAGATCGCCAGCCAGGCTGGCCTCCCCCTGACCCTCAGCCCGGCACTGGCCGCCGGCAAGACCTCGGCCCCGGTCAAGGGCCAGTTCGATGCACCGGGCGCACTGCGCGAGGCCCTGCGTGGGACGGGGTTGCAGTTGGAGCAGAGCAGCGCAGGCACCTACACCCTGGTGGCGATTCCAGAGGGTGTGGTGTCGCTGCCGGAGACCAATATCACCGGGCAGGGGAATTACGAGAGCGCGTGGGGGCCGGTGGAGGGTTATGTTGCTACGCGGACGGCGGCGGGGAGCAAGACTGATACGGCCCTGGTAGAAGCACCCCGCTCGATTTCCGTGGCCACCCGCCAGCAAATGCTGGACCGCAACGTTCAGAACCTGGATGACGCGGTCAAATACATGCCGGGAATCGTGTCCGCCAGCTACGGCAGTGATACCCGCTACGACTGGATGCGTGTGCGTGGCTTCGAACCCACCCATTTCCTCGATGGCCTGCCATTGCCTCGCGGTGTGTACGCCAACCCGAAAGCGGAAACCTGGAACCTTGATCGTCTCGCCCTACTGCGCGGCCCGGCCTCGTCGGTCTACGGCCAGACCCCGCCAGGCGGTCTGCTGGATATGGTCAGCCGGCGCCCCAGCGCGGAATCGAGCAATGCCATCCAGGTGCAATACGGCAGCGACAACTATCGCCAGATCAACTTCGCCAGCACCGGCAAGATTGACGATGAAGGTCAGTTTCTTTATGGCCTCAGCGGCGTGGTGCGCGATGCCGGCACCCAGGTCGATCACATCGACAACAAGCGCTACAACATTGCGCCCAGCCTGACCTGGAACATTGATACCGATACCAAGCTGACCGTGCTCTCGCAGTTCACTCGCGACGATACCGGCGCCACCAGCCAGTTCCTGCCGATCGTGGGCACCAAGATCAAATCACCGCTGGGTGAGGTCTCGCACCATAAGAACCTGGGTGACCCGGACTACGAGTTCTACGACCGTACCTATTACGCATTGGGCTATGCCTTTGAACATCGTTTCAACGATACCTGGCAGTTCAAGCAAAACCTGCGTTACACCAAGTCGGAGTTGTCGTTTCAGCAGCTGACTGTCGGTGCCCACGGCTGGTCCCAGGTAGATGCTGAGGGCAACATCAGCCGTTCCTCGACCAATGTGGACGAGGACATCGCTCAGTTTGCAGTGGACAACAATTTCCAGGCCGACTTCGCTACCGGCAATATCAACCACACTGTGCTGATAGGCCTGGATCATCAGCGCACTAATTCCTCCTATCTGTCCATTTTCGGCGGCGCCGGGACCGTTAACATCTACAAACCAGTTTATGGGCAGCCAATTGAGCGCCCGGCGCGCAAAGATGCGTACTACGACTACGACCAAAAAACCGTCCAGACCGGCCTCTACGTGCAAGACCAGATGGCCCTGGACAAATGGCGCCTGACCCTGGGCGGCCGTGAAGACTGGGTGCATCAAGGCACCACGTACCTCAACAAGAGCGACGCGACCAACACCGACCGCAGCAAGAACTTCAGTGGCAACGCGGCACTGAGTTATGTGTTCGACTCAGGTTTTGTACCGTACCTGTCCTACGCCGAATCATTCCAGCCAGCGAGCAACGCCAGCGTCGACCCGGTCAAGTCGTACAAACCTACCGAAGGCAAGCAGTGGGAACTGGGGGTCAAGTATCAGCCACCTGGCTCCAATACCCTGCTTAGCGCGGCGGTCTATGACCTGACCCAGAAAAACGTGCTGGTCACTCGATTCGGCTCGGCTGGCGAGTCGATCACCGACCAGGCCGGCGAAGTCAAGGTCAAGGGCCTGGAACTGGAAGCGGTGTCTGACGTGACCGAGAACCTCAAGGTCATCGCCGCCTACACCCTGGCCAAATCCGAGGTGCAAACAGGCATCTACAAAGGCAACCGCCTGCAACTGATACCCAACCAGCAAGCCTCCCTGTGGACCGACTACACCTGGCACGACGGTGTGCTCGACGGTTTCGGTATCGGCTTTGGGGCCCGCTACACCGGCAACACCTACGGCGACCAAGGCAATACCTGGCTAGGCAAGGCTGATGCCTACACCGTATTCGACGGTGCGGTGCATTACGACCTCGGCCGCCTGGACAACAGCCTCAAAGGTGCCTCGGTAAAACTGAACGCCACCAACCTGTTCGACAAGCAGTACATCTCCACCTGTGATGCCTCCTACTGCTACTACGGTGATCAGCGCAGCGTCGTCGCCAGTGCCACTTACCAGTGGTAATCGGCTGAGTTAACAACCAGGCCGCCCCGTGGGCGGCTTTGGTGTGTCTGAAGGCTAGAAAATGAAAAGCACAACCATCCGCCGCTGGTCCTTCATCCACACCTGGACCAGCCTGATCTGCACCGTGTTCCTGCTGATGCTGGCGCTGACCGGCTTGCCGTTGATCTTTCACCACGAGATCGATCACCTGCTGGGCAACGAACCCGAGCTCAAGCAGATGCCGGCCGATACTCCGCAGCTCAACCTTGAGCAACTGGTGGCCAAGGCCCAGGCCCATCGCCCGGGCGAAGCCATGCAGTACCTGGCCTGGGATGAGGACGACAAGAACGGGGTGGTTGCGATCATGGCGGCCACCGCCGGCACCGAGCCCAATTCGTCCCACACCTTTATGCTCGATGCGCGCACCGGGGAAAGCGTGGAGATGCCGTCGGCCAATGGCGGCTTGACGATGTTCCTGCTGCGCCTACATGTGGATATGTTCGCCGGCCTGCCGGGCAAGTTGCTGCTGGCCTTTATGGGCGTGCTGTTTGTGCTGGCGATTGTTTCCGGCACGGTGTTGTACCTGCCCTTTATGCGGCGCTTGAAGTTCGCCACGGTGCGCCAGGACAAGTCCACGCGCCTGCGCTGGCTGGACCTGCATAACCTGATCGGCGTCGTCACCCTGACCTGGGCCCTGGTGGTGGGCGTCACCGGGGTGATCAGCGCCAGTGCCGACTTGATCATCGCCGCATGGCGCAGTGACAGCCTCACCGCGATGATCGAACCCTATAAGAACGCGCCACCGCTGACCTCGCGTGCGCCGGCCACCGACCTGCTGAAAATTGCTGAGCAGGCCGCGCCGGGCATGACCCCAGACTTTATTGCGTTCCCCGGTACGCGCTTTTCCAGCGAGCACCATTACGCAGTGTTTATGAAAGGCAGCACGCACCTGACCTCGCACCTGCTGACCCCGGTGCTGATCGACGCCAGCGACCTGAGCGTCACCGCCGTGGCCGGGCGGCCGTGGTACATGGACGCCATGGGCATGTCCCAGCCCCTGCACTTTGGCGACTATGGCGGCATGCCGATGAAAATCCTCTGGGCGGTGCTGGATGTGCTGACCATCATCGTGCTGGGCAGCGGCGTATACCTGTGGCTGGTGCGGCGCAAGGCGGCCAAGTCATGAGGCCAAGGCAATCGAATTTCTGGAAGGTGTTCGGGGTGCCGCTGGGGATCGGGCTGCTCAGTGCTGCCGGACTGTTTGCGGCGTTGCTGGGGGATGGGGGTTGGGATTCCCTGAGCTGGATTGGACTGGGGATCCCGTCGGTAATCGGTGTCTGGGGGTTGCTGCGGCGGCCGTGAGGACGCCATCGCAGGCAAGCCAGCTCCCACAGTTGGCAGTGTTCACACATCAAAATGTGGGAGCTGGCTTGCCTGCGATGAGGCCCGCAAAAACAACCAAGATCCCCCTCGCCAGTCACCTCGCAACTGTCTAGTCTATGGCCGACCCTTTCCGAGGATTGCCCATGTTCGCGCCCAGCATGACCTTGTTCCACAACCCTGCCTCGCCGTTTGTCCGCAAAGTCCTGGTGCTGCTCCACGAAACCGGCCAGCAAGACCGCGTTGTCCTGGAGACTGTGCTGGTCACGCCGGTCAACCCGATCACCGCGTTGAACGAAGGCAACCCGCTGGGCAAGATCCCGGCCCTGCGCCTGGCCGATGGCAATGTGTTGCACGACAGCCGGGTGATCCTCGACTACTTCGACCACCAACATGTCGGCAACCCGCTGATCCCCCGGGACGGTTCGGCCCGCTGGCGCCGCCTGACCCTGGCCTCGATGGCCGACGGGATCATGGACGCGGCCGTATTGGTACGCTATGAAACCGCCATGCGCCCGGCCGACAAACACTGGGATAGCTGGCTGCAGGAGCAGCGCAACAAAATCCGCCGCGCCCTGGCCGAATTGGAACAGGACGCTATCGCTGAACTGGCCAGCCATTTCGACATCGCCGCGATCAGCGTCGCCTGCGCCCTGGCGTATGTGGACTTCCGCCACCCCGACCTGCAGTGGCGTTCAAGCAATCCCAAACTGGCCGCCTGGTACGCCGAGGTCAGTCAGCGGCCGTCAATGTTGGCGACCCAGCCGCCGGCCTGATTCCTGTAGCAACCCGTTATGGGTGGCGAGCGAGGCTTGTTGTGGCGAGGGGGCAAGCCTCCTCGCCACAACAAGGCCATTAGCCACAAAGGTGTCGCGCCACTCCGGAAACAGCGCGTTAATTTTCCCCACCAGTTGTGCCTTCTCCCGCTGATCCTCCCGTAGCCCGATCATTGCATCACCTCCAACTCGGCCGCCTTACGCTTGCCCACCCCATACCAGTCCAGTTTGCGTGTCAGCACCATCACCGTACCCAGCAGCCCGAACAGCAACAGCGAGCCCATCAACAGCGCGTAGTCCTCGGCACTCAACAACCCGTACAGCAAGCCATACAGTGCCGCCAACCCCGTCGAAAACCCCAGCCCATGGGCCACGCTGCGCAGCACATGGCACACGTAAAAACCGATCAACAACACACAGGCACTGGCCGAGATCAGGTACGCCAGGGCAAAGCCGATATGCTCGGACAACGACAGCAACAGCAAGTAGAAAAACGCCAGGGCCACCCCCACCAACGCATACTGGATCGGGTGCACCGCCAGGCTCTTGAGCACTTCAAACAGGAAGAAACCGGCGAACGTCAGGGCGATGAACAGCAGCGCATATTTGATCGCGCGGTCGCTCTTGAGGTACTGGTCCACCGGGTCGATAAAGTTCACGCCAAAGCTGCGTTCGTTGAAGTCCTCGCAGCGACTGCCAACCACACAGCCGTACAACGATTCCTCAAGGTTGGTGGAGAAGAACGAGGTCTGCCAGTTGGCGCTGAAGCCTTGGTCGTTGATCTCACGCTGGGCCGGCAGGAAGTTGCCGACAAAGCTCGGATGGGGCCAGTTGGAGGCCAGCTTGACCTTGCTGGTCTTGCCCACCGGCAGTACCTGTAGTTGCTCGGTACCCTGCAGGCGCAGGTCGAAGGCAAAATCCAGCGGCGCGGGGTTCTTACTGTCCTGGGTCGGCAACATCACGTGTACGCCAGCGCCGAGAAAGCTCACTTGGGTGCCCGGGGCAAACTCCAGGCGCTGGCTGCCCAGCTCCAGTTTCAGGGCGTTTTCAATGCCGCGGATATCGCTGATACCGACCGCCAAAAATGCCTGGCCAAACTTGTAATCGGCAAAGTCCTCCTTGATGCCCATTTGCGCCGGCAGCACAAAGCGGCCGCTGATGCGGTTGTCGGCATGGAACAACCGCGCCTGGTAGATTCCTCGCGCCCGCAGTTCGGTTTGCACCTGCCCATCGAGCTCGAACTGCTCCGGCAGGAAGTACAGGCGGCCCTGTTCTTCACTGAGCACTTCATAGCGTTTGTTGAGTTTTTCGTTGAGCTTCCACTCACGCACGGTCTTGCGAAACGGCACCACCATCAATGGCCCGCTGACCTGCTGGCTGTAGCTGGAGCTGCGGGCAATGTCCATCACGACGCCGTCGCGCAGTTCCTGGCGCTCGTTGATGATGCCGTTGATCATCAGCAACGGAATCAGCAATAGCAGGATCAGCAGCGCGATGGCGCCCAGTTTGAATAGCAGGCTGCGGTTCATGGGTCTCTCCCTGTTTTGATGGGGAGAGTCTGGCGGCGGCCTGTGGGGGATTTATGAGGGCAATGTGGAGACTGTGTGGAGATGCAGCACCACTTCCACGCCACCCGGCACGTTGCCGATCTGCAAGGAGCCGCCGTGCAGCTTCATCACTTCTTCGACAAAGTTCAGGCCCAGGCCGGTGCTTTTGCGGCCACTGACCGGACGCGGCAGGGAATAGAAACGCTCGCTCAGGCGTGGCAGGGCGTATTCGGGGATCGGTTCGGCCTGGTTGAACAGGCGCACATCCACAGCATGGTGCCGCACCTGGGCGCTGAAACGCAGCGTGCCGCCGGGCGGGGTAAAGTCCAGGGCATTTTCCAGCAGATTGCCCAGGGCCTGACGCAGCAGAAACGGCTCGCCAAACAGCTTTACGTCGGCTTCGATCAGACGTTCGACCTGCAACCCGGCCTGCTCGATCCGCGCGCATTGCGCCTTGAGGACCTCATCGACCAAGGCGGCCAACGGTACCGAAATCTGCTGCTCCAAGCCCTGGCGCTGCTCGACCTGGGCCAGGTTCAGCAGGCGTTCGATCAACTGCTGCAAGCGCGCGCTTTCACTGGCGATATTGCCGACGAACCGCTGCTGCTGGGCGACTGTCATTTCCCCCTGCAACAGTTCCGCCGCACCGCGAATCGCCGCCAACGGGCTTTTCAGTTCGTGGGTCAGGGTGTGCACATAACGCTCGACATAGGCCTTGCCTTCCAGTTGCGTGCGCATGTGCTCCACAGCGGTGGATAACTGCGCCAACTCGCCGCCACGATAATGCGGCAACTCGGCGCGACGCCCTTCGCTGACCGCCTGGGCATAGGTGGTCAGGCGCCGTAACGCCGCGCTCAACCACCAGGACAACAGGGCCCCCAACAGCAAGCCCAGCGCCACCAGACCGGCGCCGTACCACAGCAGACGGCGCTCGGTACGGTCGACATAAGGCTGCAGCGAGCTGTTGGGCTTGGCCACCGTAACCACGCCTATGATCTGCCCGTTATCGCGGATCGGCGCGCCCACGTGCATCACCGAGGACGCCGGGTCATCGGCATCGCTGCGGGTCGAGCGGGCGCCGTACTCACCGCGCAGGGTCAGGTACACATCGTTCCATTTCGAGTAGTCCTGGCCCACTGCCGTACCGCTGGAATCCAGTAACACGACACCCTTGGCGTCCGTCACATAGATGCGGTGGTTGACCTGGTTTTTCGCCAGGCCCCAGATGGTTGCCCCCGGCTGGCGCTCGCCGTAGGCCTTGAGCACGGTGGGCCAGAGGCTTTGGCCAAGGGTGCCGTTCTTCACATCGTCACGCAGGATTTCCGCCAGCAGGTTGGCGGTGTCCACCAGGGTTTCTTCGGTGGACTGGCGCACGCCGGGGCGGATTTCCTTCATGACGGTGTTGAGCACAAAGTAGCCGGTCAGGCCGATAAACAGCGCATACACCAGGAAAATCCGCAGCCCCAGGCGCATCAGGCGTGGCTCGGGCTGTAGCTGTAGCCCAGGCCGCGATGGGTCTGGATCGGCTCGGCCTCGGCAACCACGCCCCGCAGCTTGCTGCGCAGGCTTTTGATATGGCTGTCGATATTGCGCTCGTAGCCGGCATCGGCGGCCACGCCGACCGCATCCAGCAACTGCTCGCGACTGAACACCCGTTCGGGCTGTTCCAGCAGGCAATTGAGCAGGCGGAATTCATGGCGAGTCAGGCCCAGCAACTGGCCGCGATACTGGATCTGCACCCGCTCGTGGTCCACCTGGAACAGCCCGCCGCTGGCCGGCACTGCCACCGGTGCCACGCGCTTGAGGATCGCCTTGACCCGCGCCGCCACTTCCCGTGGGCTGAAGGGTTTGACCACATAGTCGTCGGCGCCGATTTCCAGGCCCACCACGCGGTCGATCTCGCCGTCGCGGGCACTGAGAAACATCACCGGCACTTCGCTGAAGCGGCGCAGTTGCTTGCAGGTTTCAAAGCCGCTGATGTCCGGCAGGCCGATGTCGAGGATCAGCATGTCTGCCGGGGTCTGCCGCTGATGCTCCAGCGCGGCCTGGCCGAGGGTCAGCCAGGTGGTGGTGAAGCCTTCGCCCTGCAGGGCAAAAATCAGCGTATCGGCTATCGCCGCTTCGTCTTCGACAATCAGGATATGGGGCATGGCGTCCGAGCACTGGGAGCTAAAGGTGAACGGTGCCCCATGCCTTGTGCGGCGTCAATCAGCAGTCAGGTTTGTCGGCGGTGTAGCGCCGGGCCGGGTTCACCGCAGCGCCGAACTCGCGCAGCGCCTTGGCGCCGATCAGCAGCGGGTAGTTGAAGCTGCTGCGGTCGGTGAGGTTGACCTCCACCGTGCGCTTGACGTTGCCCAGGCACATTTCCAGCTCCACCACCGGGCGCTTGGCCACGCCGCTGTCTTCCTTGTCTTCGTCTTCGTCGGCGCGGTTCTTGATCTTGCTGATGCGCGCCACTTTGTGTTCATAGACCTTGTTGCTCACATCCTTGCCACTGAGACGGAACCGCACCCAGTCCTCGCCATCGCGGGTGAAGGTCTGGATGTCGCGGGCCGACAGCGAGGCGGTCAGCGCGCCGGTGTCCATCTTGGCCTTGAAGGTCTCGCCGATTTCCGGCAACTGGATATATTCGTAGCGCCCGTACAGGGTCGGCTCGGCGGCCATCACGGGCAGGGCAACCACGGCTAACAGGGCAAGGAGGGATTTCACGTAGGAGGTTTCCTTGAAGGTAAGTAGGCCAATACTAGACTGCAAACACAGCCCGAAGTTGGATCGTTACCCAGCATACGCAACACAAAGTGAAACATTCGTCAGGTCAATTGCGATTTGGCCTCTAGACTCAAGCTGCTTATCATGGCCCGTCCAACCGTTTGCAAGAGTTCCTTATGCGCCGCCTGCTCACCGGCTGTTTCGTCACACTGCTGCTGTTACTCAACACGCTGATCCTGATCGGCCCGCTGATGGTCTTCGCCCTGCTCAAGCTGGTGGCGCCCGGGCGGTCACGGGACTATGCCTCCCGGGCCGTGATGTGGATTGCCGAGACCTGGGCCGAGATCGACAAGCTGATCTTTGCCCTGTGTATCCCCACCCAATGGGATATTCGCGGCGATACCGGGCTGAGGGTCGATACCTCGTACCTGGTGATCAGCAACCATCAATCCTGGGTGGATATCCCGGCGCTGATCCAGACCCTCAACCGGCGCACGCCATTTTTCAAATTCTTCCTGAAAAAGGAGCTGATCTGGGTGCCGTTCCTGGGCCTGGCCTGGTGGGCCCTGGATTACCCGTTCATGAAGCGCTACACCAAGGCATTCCTGGCCAAGCATCCGGAACTGGCGGGCCAGGACCTGAAGATCACCAAACAGGCCTGCGAGCTGTTCAAGCGCCAGCCGGTGACGGTGGTCAACTACCTGGAAGGCACGCGCTTTACCGAAGCCAAGCGGGCCCAGCAGAACTCACCGTTCACTCGCCTGCTCAAGCCCAAGGCCGGTGGCGTGGCATTTGTACTGGCGGCCATGGGCGAGCAGTTGGATGCGATCCTCGACGTGACCGTGGTCTATCCACAGGACAGGATTCCAGGATTCTGGGATTTGATCAGCGGCGCGGTGCCCCGGGTGATTGTTGATATCCGCACCCGCGAGCTGGATCCGGCGTTGTGGCAGGGGGATTACGAGAATGATCCGGCGTTTCGCCAGAGCGTCCAGAACTGGGTCAACCAGCTCTGGCTGGAGAAGGATGCGCGCCTTGATGAGCTTATCAGGTGACTCGTCGCAGCCCGTGACGGCCACCTGGCAGGCTGGTTCATTTAAAACTTGATCGATGCCCCGGCACCGGCACTAAAACCCACACCGGCAACGCTCCCGGAGGCGTCCGCGCCGCCGGAGACACGACCCGTTTCCGAGTCAGGCTTATTGCCGTTGATCATTTCATCGTAAGACATGAACTTCATGCCTGCAGCCTTCTCGAACTCCTCCCTGGTCATCTTGCTGTAGTCGACCGGGGGTTTGCCAAATACCGGGAATGAATTGCGCGATATTGTTGATTCGCTCATTGGAAGATCTCCTTAAAGGGAACGACACCCGGTCTGGAGCCCCCTCGCTGGGGGAGGAGAAGGCCGAGTTCCAGGCGGGTGTAGATCAGTGGTTAGAGCCGACCGCTCAGTTCCCTGGATGACTTCACACCGAGGTGTTTTTCAGCTCCCCGCTCCCCAGATGCCGGCTAGCTTGCCCAGTACTGAACTGTCGGCACCCTGGCCACCCAGGTACTGCAGGATCACCGGGGCAAACTGGCCGATCATGCCGCTGTCCATGCCCAAGGCGCTGAACGCAGTGTTCAGGTCGTTGGTGTCCTTGACGTTCCCCAACAGGCCATCGAGGCCGCTGGTCTTGCTGCCACCGGTTTGGCCGAGCATGCCGCTCAAGGCCCCAAGGCTGCCCAAAGCGTTGCCACCCGACAGCTTATCCAGGCCCGGCACGCTTTTGCCCAACTGCGAATAATCAGTGCTGCTGAGTTGGTTCTTGGCCAGGCCCAACATCGCACCGGTGCCACCGACGGCCTGCTCCGGGGTGACATTCAACTGTTTGGTCAACGCCCCCAGCAAACCTGCGGTTTGTGCGCTCGGCGCAGAGGCGGCGGCCTTGTTGGTGCCCTGGGCGCCAGCAACGGCGTTGGCCACATCACCCAGGCTGAAGCCTGCTGCAAATACCGGGCTGGCCGCCACGGTCAGGAGGCAGGACAGGGCAAAACCGCGTGAAATCTTCATCGAGACAACCTCGTAAATGTAGGAGCTAAAGCAGCCGTTTGACCCAGCATCCCACCGGTTGTTCCAGCTCACAGATTTGTTCAGAAAAGCCCCAAAAACCGACACCATCAAACTGCCACTAGGAACCCATCGCCAGCCACAGGGTCAATCAACACACTACAAAACTTGTCAGGAAGAGCCTTATGACTGCGTCCCAACCCCCAGTGATCGAGCACAAGCCCTCATTCTGGACCCGCCCGCGCCTGTTCATCAGCGTCTGCGTGGTGGTGGTTGCCGGTATCGGCGGCGCGCTCTACACCCAGGACAGCGTCAAGTCTGCAGCGACCCTGGTCAGCAGCACCCAACAGCCGGCGGCGCAAATCATGGCGCACAAGGATTACCTGGAAGTCCAACCGATTGCGGCCACTGCGCCGGAACCGGACCGCAGCCTCGAACTGTGGGCCCTGCCTGCAGGCGGCACGCCGGTGTCTTTGGGCCTGTTGCCGGAGGATGGCAAAGGCATCATCGGCCTCAACCCACGTCAGCAGGAAACTATCAGCCAGCCGGTGGAATTGATGGTCAGTTCGGAAACCAAGGGTGGCTCGGTGAGCAAGCAGCCTACCGGCCCGATGGTGTACCAGGGTGCGCTGGCGATCCGCTGATCCCCAGACACCCAATCGCCAATGTGGGGGCCCAGCTCCCACAGCCCCCACATTGGCGAGTGGTTGTTGCTGTTAAGCCGCGCTGAACAGCTTGTGCGGATCAATCACAAACTTCTTCGGCACACCTGCATCGAACTCGCCATAACCACGCGGCGCGTCGTCCAGGCTGATCACCTGCACACCCACGATCTCCGCAATGTTGATGCGGTCCCACATGATCGCCTGCATCAACTGGCGGTTGTACTTCATCACCGGGGTCTGGCCGGTGTGGAAGCTGTGGGACTTGGCCCAGCCCAGACCGAAACGAATGCTCAGGCTGCCCATTTTTGCGGCGGCATCCACCGCCCCTGGATCTTCAGTGACGTACAGGCCGGGAATACCGATCTTGCCCGCCACACGCACCACGCCCATCAGTGAGTTGAGCACCGTGGCCGGGGCTTCGGCCTTGACGCCGTCATGGCCATGGCCGCGGGCTTCAAAGCCCACGCAGTCAACGGCGCTGTCCACTTCCGGCTCGCCAAGCAGCGCGGCGATTTGCTCGTGTAGCGGGGTGTCGGTGGACAGGTCGGCGATTTCAAAGCCCTGGGCCTTGGCGTGGGCCAGGCGGATCGGGTTGACGTCACCGATGATCACCACCGCCGCCCCCAGCAAGCGTGCGGAAGCGGCAGCGGCCAGGCCTACGGGACCGGCGCCGGCGATGTACACGGTGCTGCCAGGGCCAACGCCCGCAGTGACGGCGCCGTGGTAGCCGGTGGGCAGGATGTCGGAGAGGCAGGTCAGGTCACGGATTTTCTCCATGGCCTTGTCGCGATCCGGCAGTTTCAGCAGGTTGAAGTCGGCGTAGGGCACCAGCACGTACTCGGCCTGGCCGCCGGTCCAGTCGCCCATGTCCACGTAGCCGTAGGCACCACCGGCACGGGCCGGGTTGACGGTCAGGCATACGCCGGTGTGTTGTTCCTTGCAGGAGCGGCAGCGGCCGCAAGCAACGTTGAACGGCACAGACACCAGGTCGCCGAGTTTCAGGTTCTCGACGTCGCTGCCCTTCTCGATCACCTCGCCGGTGATTTCGTGACCGAGCACCAGGCCGGTCTGGGCGGTGGTACGGCCGCGCACCATGTGTTGGTCGGAGCCGCAGATATTGGTGGAGACCACGCGCAGGATAACGCCGTGTTCAATCTTCCTGCCACGGGGGTCCTGCATTTTGGGATAGTCGATTTTCTGTACTTCGACCTGACCGTTGCCGAGATACACGACACCACGATTACCAGACATGCTTTCACCTCGCTGTTGTTTTTATGGAACTGCGTTGCCCCTTTGGATGGGCAGCGCGTTTGAGTGCTCGGGTTACAGATGCTGTTTTTGCGTTGTTTGTGAGGGCCTCATCGCGGGCAAGTCCGCTCCCACAGGGTTCACATATCACCCGGTGGGAGCTGGCTTGCCTGCGATGGCGTCAGTCAGAGCACCACCGTTCTATTGGCGTTCAAGAACACCCGTCGCTCAATGTGGTACCCCACCGCCCGCGCCAATGTCAGTCCCTCGATATCCCGCCCCTTGGCAATCAGGTCCTCGGGATAGTGGCTGTGATCCACCACTTCCACGCCCTGGGCGATGATCGGGCCTTCGTCCAGGTCGTTATTGATGTAATGCGCAGTGGCGCCAACCAACTTCACCCCTTTGTTGTATGCCTGGTGATACGGCTTGGCGCCCTTGAAGCCCGGCAGCAACGAGTGATGGATATTGATCGCCTTGCCATCCAACTTGCGGCACAGCTCCGGCGACAGCACTTGCATGTAGCGCGCAAGGATCACCAGTTCGGCCCCCGTCTCTTCAATCACTTGCCACACCTGGCGCTCTTGGGACGGTTTGTCATTGGGGTCGAGGGGGAAATGGTAGTAAGGAATCTGGTGCCAGTCGGCCAATGGCTTGAGATCGGGGTGGTTGGACACCACTGCGACCACGTCCATCGACAATTGGCCGATGCGTTGGCGGTACAACAGATCGTTGAGGCAGTGATCGGCCTTGGACACCATGATCACCACTTTTGGCCGGTAGTTCGGCGCCGTCAGCTCGAAGATCATGCCAAAGGCTTCGCCGCGGGTGGCCAGGCCATCGCGGAAACCTTGCTCGTCAAAGTCGTCGGGCTGGCGGAATTCCACGCGGATAAAAAAACGCCCGGAGAGGCGGTCATCGAACGAATGGTGCTCGGTGACGTAGCAGCCCTGCTCGAACAGATAGCGGGTGACCGCGTCCACCGTGCCGAGCACGCTGGGGCAGTCGGCGGTCAAAATCCATGTATCGGGTGCGCGGCTCATACTTGAATCCTCAGGCCTTTGTGGCGAGGGGGCTTGCCCCCGTTGGGCTGCGAAGCAGCCCTGAAATCAGCCACTCGGTTCTTTCAGAAAAACTGCAGTGACCTTACCGGGACCGCTGCGCGCTCCAACGGGGGCAAGCCCCCTCGCCACAACAGCCCATCTGCTCAGGCTTGGACACTCAGGCCGTATTCGGCCGAGGCATCCTGCAGCCACAACCACCAATAGTCCGAGAAGCTGCGACGAATCAGCAGTTCCCAGGTGTCTTCAGCGGTATGGCGGATCACCAGTTGCGACTTGGCGAACACCGTGCCCACGGCCTTGCCCACCGGGAAGTTGTCGGGGTGCACGTCGTAACTGGTGGATTTCATCAGCACATCGCGCACGTTCGGGCCACTCAGTTCGAGGATCTGCTGGCCGCCGCTGACGTTGACGATCTGGATATGCAAATCCCCCAGGGCCGCGCGCAGGTTTTGCTCGGCGGCGAATTCTTCACCACTCGGCACGATCAGCAACCATTCATCCGGGCCGAGCCATTGCAGGCTGGTTTCACCTTTGACGATCACGCTCAGGGCACCCGGCAGTTCGATGCCCAGGGCCTTGTGCACGCCAGCGGCGAACGCGGCATCGTGGCCATCGCCGCGCAGGGTCAGGTGGCCGAGGAGTTTCTTTTCACGTACGGTCACGCCGGCGTTCTTGCGCCCCTTGCCGACCAGGCTGGCGAGGTCGGCATGGTGCAGCGACGACTCGGCCTTGGCGCCGGTGGTGGGGCGTTGTTGGTACACATTGGCTGCGGTCATAAAGCACCTTTCTTGAATTCTGTTGTGCGGCTTCTGCCGCCATCGCGAGCAAGCTCGCTCCCACATTTCGGAATGCATTTCCCCAGTGGGAGCGGGCTTGCTCGCGAAGGCCGCACCTCGGTCTATCAGATGTTCTGGCGCTCGCCTTTCGGGTCAAAGAACACCGAAGACACAATCTCCGCTTCGATCACACTGCCATCCGCCTGCGGTGAGAACACCCGCTCGCCCATACGCTTCAAGCCGCCCTTGACCACCGCCATCGCAAACGAATAACCGAGGGAGTTGTGCGCATAGCTGGAGGTCACGTGGCCGACCATCTTCATCGGGATGCTCTGCTTCGGATCGAACACCAGCTGCGCGCCCTCCGGCAGCCACACCTTCGGATCAATCGGCTTCAGGCCCACCAGTTGCTTGCGCTCTTCACGCACGCAGTCTTCGCGGTTCATCCCGCGCCAGCCGATCCACGAGAACGGTTTGGTGCGGCCCACACACCAGCCCATGTTGAGGTCGTCCGGGGTCATCGAGCCGTCGGTGTCCTGGCCGACGATAATGAAGCCCTTCTCGGCCCGCAGTACGTGCATGGTCTCGGTGCCATACGGGGTCAGGTTGTACTGTTTGCCAGCCTCGACAATCTGTTCCAGCACGCCCATGGCGTAGTCGGCCTGCACGTTGACTTCATAGGACAGCTCACCGGTAAACGAGATACGGAACACCCGCGCCGGCACGCCGCCCACCAAACCTTCTTTCCAGGTCATGAACGGGAAGCCGTCCTTGTCCAGGTCGATATCGGTGACTTCGCTCAACAGCTTGCGACTGTTGGGCCCGGACAAGGTCATGGTCGCCCAGTGGTCGGTGACCGAGGTGAAGTACACCTTGAGGTCCGGCCACTCGGTCTGCTGGTAGATTTCCAGCCACTGCAGCACGCGGGCGGCGCCGCCCGTGGTGGTGGTCATCAGGAAGTGGTTGTCGGCAAGGCAGGCGGTCACGCCGTCGTCGAAGACCATGCCGTCTTCCTTGCACATCAGGCCGTAGCGCGCCTTGCCCACGTCGAGCTTGGTCCAGGCGTTGCTGTAGATGCGGTTGAGGAACTCGCGGGCATCCGGGCCTTGAATGTCGATTTTACCCAGGGTCGAAGCGTCCAGCAGGCCGACGCTGTCGCGCACGGCCAGGCATTCGCGCTTGACTGCCGCATGCAGGTCTTCACCGTTACGCGGGAAGTACCACGGGCGTTTCCACTGGCCGACATCTTCAAACTCGGCGCCGTTTTTCACGTGCCAGGCTTGCAGCGCGGTGTAGCGCACCGGCTCGAAGATGTGCCCACAGTGCCGGCCCGCTACCGCGCCGAAGGTTACCGGCGTGTAGTTGGGGCGGAACATGGTGGTGCCCATCTGCGGGATGGTCACGTTCAGCGAGCGGGCCGCGATGGCCAGGCCGTTGACGTTGCCCAGCTTGCCCTGGTCGGTGCCGAAGCCCAGCGCGGTGTAGCGCTTGACGTGCTCCACCGACTCGAACCCTTCGCGGGTCGCCAGTTCGATGGCGGCGGCGGTGACGTCGTTCTGCAGGTCGACAAATTGCTTGGGCGCCCGTGCAGTGGCTTTTTCGTGAGGCACCTGGAACAGGGCCAGGGTCGGCTCTTCCAAGCGCGTCAGGGCCTTGGGCAGCGTACCTTCCACCGGAGCAAACCCAGCCTCGCTGGCCGCGCGCACGCCGCCTTCAAAGCCATCGGCCAGGGAGTCACCCAAGCCGTAGACACCGTTGATCCCCCCCACGCACACACGTTTCTGCGGCGCTTCGCCCGGTACAAAACCGAGGATATCTTCACGCCAGGTCGGCTTGCCGCCCAGGTGCGAAGCCAAGTGCACCACCGGGCTATAGCCGCCGGAGCTGGCCACCAGGTCGCAGTCCAACCACTCGCCGGGGCTGGTGACCTTATGTGCTTTGACGTCGATGGCGGCCACACGGGCGCCGGTCACATGCTTACTGCCACGGGCTTCGATCACGGCACTGCCGGTGAGGATGCGAATGCCTTTGGCGCGCGCTTCTTCCACCAGCGCGCCGCGTGGGTTGTGGCGTGCATCGGCCACCGCGACCACGGTGAGGCCAGCGTCGAACCAATCCAGCGCCACACGGTAAGCGTGATCGTTGTTGGTCGACAGCAGCAGTTTTTTACCCGGCGCCACGCCGTAACGGCGCACGTAGGTCGAAACTGCACCGGCGAGCATATTGCCCGGCACATCGTTGTTGCCGTACACCAGTGGACGCTCACACGCGCCGGTCGCCAGCACCACACGCTTGGCACGCACACGGTGAATACGCTGGCGCACCACGCCAATCGGCGCACGGTCACCGAGGTGATCGGTGAGGCGCTCATGGATGGTCAGGAAGTTATGGTCGTGGTAACCATTGACGGTAGCGCGAGGCAGCAGCACCACGTCTGGCAGGGCCTTGAGCTCGGCGATCACACTGGCGACCCATTCGGTCGCCGGCTTGCCGTCGAGGTTTTCGCGCGAATCGAGCAACGACCCGCCGAACTCTTCCTGCTCATCAGCGATGATCACCCGCGCGCCACTGCGCGCAGCGGCCAGGGCCGCTGCCAGGCCGGCAGGGCCGGCGCCGACGATCAGCACGTCGCAATGGCGGTTCATGTAGTCGTAGGTGTCCGGATCGTTCTCGGTCGGCGAGCGGCCAAGCCCGGCGGCCTTGCGGATGTACTTCTCGTAGGTCATCCAGAACGATTGCGGGTACATGAAGGTTTTGTAGTAGAAACCCGGCGGCATCAGCTTGCCGCCGACCTTGCCGAGAATGCCCATCATGTCGTTGTTCACGCTCGGCCAGCCGTTGGTGCTGGTGGCGACCAGGCCCTGGTACAGCGCCTGTTGCGTGGCGCGCACGTTAGGGATTTGCGTGGCTTCGGTGGCACCGATCTGCAGCACCGCGTTCGGCTCTTCGGCGCCGGCGGCGAAGATGCCGCGCGGGCGCGAGTACTTGAAGCTGCGGCCGATGATATCCACACCGTTGGCCAGCAAGGCGGCAGCCAGGGTGTCGCCTTCAAAGCCTTTGTAGCTCTGGCCGTTGAAGGTAAACGTCAGGACTTTATTACGGTCGATGCGGCCACCGTTGGACAGGCGATTGATCTGGCTCATACCTTCTCTCCAGAAGCCTTGGCGGTGAATTGCGGCTGGGTACCGATCTTGTAGGTTTCAAGAATTTCGTAGGTCAGGGTGTCGCGGGTCGCGTTGAAGTACTGGCGGCAACCGGCGGCATGGATCCACAGTTCGTGGTGCAGGCCACGGGGGTTATCGCGGAAGAACATGTAGTCGCCCCACTCTTCATCGGTGCAGGCATTCGGGTCCAGCGGGCGCGGGATATGCGCTTGGCCGGAGGCATGGAATTCCTCTTCGGAGCGCAGTTCGCCACAGTGAGGACAGAAGATATGCAACATAGGGAATTTCTCCTGTTAGTGGGCGACGGCCGCAGCGCCGTGTTCGTCGATCAGCGCACCGTTGTGGAAACGGTCGATGGAGAAAGGTGCCGCCAGCGGGTGCATCTCACCCTTGGCCAGGCTCGCGGCAAACACGTTGCCTGAACCGGGGGTGGCCTTGAAGCCACCGGTGCCCCAGCCGCAGTTGAAAAACATGTTCGGTACCGGGGTCTTGGAGATGATCGGGCAGGCGTCCGGCGTGGTGTCGACGATGCCGCCCCACTGACGGTTCATGCGCACCCGCGACAGCACCGGGAACATCTCGACGATGGCCTGGATGGTGTGCTCGATCACCGGGTACGAGCCACGCTGGCCGTATCCGTTATAGCCGTCGATACCGGCGCCGATCACCAGGTCGCCCTTGTCGGACTGGCTGATGTACCCGTGCACGGCGTTGGACATGATCACGCTGTCGATAATCGGCTTGATCGGCTCCGACACCAACGCTTGCAGCGGGTGGGATTCAATAGGCAGGCGGAACCCGGCCAGCGAGGCCATATGCCCGGAGTTACCGGCTGTGACCACCCCGACGCGCTTGGCGCCGATAAAGCCCTTGTTGGTTTCCACGCCGATGCACACGCCGTTTTCCTTGCGAAAACCGATGACTTCGGTCTGCTGGATCAGGTCCACGCCCAAGGCATCGGCAGCACGGGCAAAGCCCCACGCCACAGCATCGTGACGGGCCACGCCGCCGCG
Organism: Pseudomonas sp. FP818; assembly: GCF_030687335.1. Taxonomy (NCBI): domain Bacteria; kingdom Pseudomonadati; phylum Pseudomonadota; class Gammaproteobacteria; order Pseudomonadales; family Pseudomonadaceae; genus Pseudomonas; species Pseudomonas sp. FP818. Next base: position 5,405,863 of record NZ_CP117427.1, read on the forward strand.
CCGTTGCACGGTGGCACCCAGTACCGGGTAGCGGGTGTTTTTCGAGCAATCGAGGTACGGAATCTCGTCCGCGACCTGCTTGGCATTCAGCAGCTCACCGTCCACACCGTTGAGGCGGTTGGCGCTCACGCGACGCTCGGAATCACGGATGTCCTGCAGGGTGTGGCACAGGTTGTAGACGCCACGCTGGGAGAACATCACGTTGTAGTTCAGGTCCTGGGACAAACCTTCCCAGAGCTTCATCGCATGCTCATAGAGATGCGCCGACTCGTCCCACAGGTAGTTGGAACGCACAATGGTGGTGTTGCGTGCGGTGTTACCGCCGCCCAGCCAACCTTTCTCGACCACGGCCACATTGGTGATGCCGTGTTCCTTGGCCAGGTAGTAAGCGGTGGCCAGACCATGCCCGCCGCCGCCGACGATGACCACGTCGTAGACCTTTTTCGGGGTCGGCGTGCGCCACATCTTCTGCCAGTTTTCGTGATGGCTGAGGGAGTGCTTGAAGAGGCCGAAGCCTGAGTAGCGTTGCATAGGCATTACTCCAAAACCGCGCTCAGCGATAAACCGGGAAATCAGCGCACAGCGCAGACACGTGCTTGGCCACATTGGCCTCGACATCGGCGTCACCGAGGTTGTCGAGGATGTCGCAGATCCAGCCCGCCAGCTCCACGCATTGCGTCACCTTGAAACCACGGGTGGTCACCGCCGGGGTACCGATGCGCAGGCCCGAAGTCACGAACGGCGACTGCGGGTCATTGGGCACGGCGTTCTTGTTGACGGTGATGTGGGCGCGACCGAGGGCGGCGTCTGCGTCCTTGCCGGTCAGGCCCTGGCGGATCAGGCTGACCAGAAACAGGTGGTTATCGGTGCCGCCGGACACTACATCGTAGCCGCGTTTGATAAACACGCTGGCCATGGCCTGGGCGTTGTCGATCACCTGCTGTTGATACGCTTTGAAGCCTGGCTCCATTGCCTCCTTGAAGCACACCGCCTTGCCCGCGATCACATGCATCAATGGGCCGCCCTGGGCGCCGGGGAATACAGCGGAGTTGAGTTTTTTCTCAATCTCTTCGTTGGACTTGGCCAGGATCAAGCCGCCACGCGGACCGCGCAAAGTTTTGTGGGTGGTGGTGGTGACCACATCGGCGTAAGGCAGCGGGTTCGGGTACAGACCCGCAGCCACCAGGCCGGCGACGTGAGCCATGTCGACGAACAGCAGCGCACCGACCTTGTCGGCGATGGCGCGAAAACGCGGGAAGTCCAGTGTCTTGGAATAGGCGGAGAAGCCGGCAACGATCATCTTCGGCTTGTGTTCCACGGCCAGGCGCTCGACTTCGTCGTAGTCGATCAGCCCGGTGTCGGTGTTGATGCCGTACTGCACCGCGTTGTACAGCTTGCCCGACGACGACACCTTGGCGCCGTGGGTCAGGTGACCGCCGTGGGCCAGGCTCATGCCGAGGATGGTGTCACCGGCATTGATCAGCGCCAGGTACACCGCACTGTTGGCGGACGAACCGGAGTGCGGCTGCACGTTGGCGTAATCGGCGCCGAACAGTTGCTTGGCGCGCTCGATGGCCAGGGCCTCGACTTTATCCACATGCTCGCAGCCGCCGTAGTAGCGCTTGCCAGGGTAGCCTTCGGCGTATTTGTTGGTCAGGCCGCTGCCCTGGGCCTGCATCACACGCTTGCTGGTGTAGTTCTCCGACGCGATCAGCTCGATATGATCTTCCTGGCGCTGCTCCTCGGCATTCATGGCCGCCAGCAGTGCGTCGTCATATCCCTGGATCTGGTCTTGTTTGCTGAACATCGCGTCTCTCCCAGCCTTTCGTATTGTTGAGGCCCGTGCAGGGCCCTTTGATGCGATGGTAGGGCTGGCGCAGGCAGGTCAAATGCCTACGCACGCCACGCAAAGGTGCGTTTACGACATGGCCAGAACAACACTGAACAAATGTGGGAGCGGGCTTGCTCGCGAATGCGGTGTGTCAGGCAGCACATGCATTGGCTGGGCCACCGCATTCGCGAGCAAGCCCGCTCCCACAGGGGCTATGTGATGACCTTTCGAAGGAGTAGCAGCAGTAAGAAATGCGCGGGATAAAGTGCATACGCCCAGCGGCGCATGGCCGGGGGCGAGGCGCCTTGGGCATGTCGCAACAAGACCAATCCGGCCAGTGGCGCAATCAGGCAGGTGGCCAACCCGAACATCGCGACGAGATTGCCGCTATTGAGTAAGACCTGCCATTGATTGGCAGCTACACACACCAACCCCGGCAACACGCTGAAATACCAGGGGCGACTAAACACCAACAACATCGCCAGCGGCAGCAATACACCAAAAAAGCCGAACATCAGTTGCGCCGAGAACACAGCGCCGGCCAGCAGGGCAATCAGCGCCAATCCGCGGTCAAAAAGCGTCTTTTGCTGCCATCCTCGGGCAACCAGCAAACCCAGCGCCAAGGTCGGCAGCACATTCAATGTATCGGCATTGTCGATAAACAGCCGATACGGCACCTCGCTGATCACGCTGAACAGCAGCAGCCACCCCAGGTAACGCCATTGCCCGGTGACAGGTGCATCACGGACCCGCTGCAAATTGGCCGCAATCGCCAGGCAAAACCACGGGAACGCCAGGCGCCCCGGCACGTACAGGCCATCGAGGCTTAAACCGACATAGCGCAAGTGGTCCAGCACCATGCTCAATAGCGCCAGCCATTTGAGCAGGTCCAGCGCGCCATCGCGCTCGCGCTGTAAAGGAATCGTTTCAGTACCGTGCATAATTCCCCAGAGACTTTGCATTAACAGTGCGTGCGTGCGCCGGATATTCTTGGTTAAAGTGCGCACCAACATCGACCACAGGAACGGGCCATGACCGACAAGAGCCAACAATTTGCCAGTGACAACTATTCCGGTATCTGCCCGGAAGCCTGGGCCGCCATGGAGCTCGCCAACCAGGGCCATCAACGCGCCTATGGCGATGATGAATGGACCCACCGCGCCGCCGACGGTTTCCGCAAACTGTTCGAAACCGACTGTGAAGTGTTCTTCGCCTTCAACGGCACAGCGGCCAACTCCCTAGCCCTGTCTTCCTTGTGCCAGAGCTACCATAGCGTGATTTGCTCGGAAACTGCCCATGTCGAGACCGACGAATGCGGCGCGCCGGAGTTTTTCTCCAACGGTTCCAAGCTGCTCACCGCGCGCACCGAAAACGGCAAGCTGACCCCCGAATCCATCCGCGAGATCGCCCTCAAGCGCCAGGACATCCACTACCCCAAGCCCCGCGTCGTGACCCTGACCCAGGCCACCGAAGTGGGCAGCGTGTACACCCCGGATGAAATCCGCGCCATCAGCGCCACCTGCAAGGAACTGGGGCTGAACCTGCACATGGACGGCGCGCGCTTCTCCAACGCCTGCGCCTTCCTCGGCTGCTCGCCTGCCGACCTGACCTGGAAAGCCGGTGTGGATGTGCTGTGTTTTGGCGGCACCAAAAACGGCATGGCGGTGGGTGAAGCGATCCTGTTCTTCAACCACAAGCTGGCGGAAGACTTCGATTACCGCTGCAAACAGGCCGGCCAACTGGCGTCGAAAATGCGCTTCCTTTCCGCCCCTTGGGTCGGCCTGCTGGAAAACGACGCCTGGCTCAAACATGCACGCCACGCCAACCACTGCGCCCAGTTGCTCAGCAGCCTGGTAGCGGATATTCCCGGCGTGGAATTGATGTTCCCGGTGCAGGCCAACGGCGTGTTCCTGCAACTCTCGGAGCCGGCCATCGCGGCGCTGACGGCCAAGGGCTGGCGCTTCTACACCTTCATCGGCAAGGGCGGTGCGCGCTTCATGTGTGCGTGGGATACCGAGGAAGAACGGGTGCGTGAACTGGCAGCGGATATTCGTGAGGTGATGGGCGCCTGATCTCATCCGGCTTGCCGGTGTGGGCCTGATACTGGCGGAATGCCGAGACTATTTTTTGATATTTCTGACAGCACCCAGCCTGCTCTTCATGGGCTAGCCTCTTGGAACCCGCAAGGAAAGGCCACTGCACAGGCCACCTTGCGGGCCACACTGCCTGCCGAACTATCGGCCGGAAACGGAAATCCAGCAGAGGACTGCACCATGGAAAATCAAACCTTCGGCAACATCCTGCAAAGCGATACCCAACTCTCGACCACCCTCGTCGGCTGGGATGAATTCCGCAAACTGGCGAAGGTCGGTGACATCATCCAGGAACCTGGCCAGACCTTGAGAATCACCGAAAAAGTCTTCGAACCGACAGCTTCAGGCGAGCAATTCGCGATTCATATCTACGCCCGCTAACTTCCTGATCGCTGATCGTTCCCACGCTCTGCGTGGGAACGCCTCCCAGGACGCTCTGCGTCCCCTCAAGGATGAGCCTATGGGTAGAAGCCGCTACGTCATCACCGAGCCCGAAAAACCACACTTCCTGACATGTACCGTCATGGAGTGGCTACCACTGTTCACTCGTGACTACCTCGTCAGTCATCTTCTGGATTGTTGGCGATATCAACAAAACCACCACGCCCTCAACCTTTATGGCTACGTCGTCCTGGAAAACCACCTGCACTTCGTCGCTCAGGCGCCTGACCTGAGCAAATGCGTCAGCCAATTCAAATCCTTCACCGCTCGAACCATCATCGATGACCTGCACAGCAAAGGCGCTGAACGGGTATTACAACGTCTGCGCTTTTGCAGACGTGCACACAAGGTAGATCGGGTGTATCAACTCTGGCAGGAAGGCTCACATGCCGAGCTGGTATACAGCGAGGCGGTGATGCGCCAGAAGCTTGATTACATCCACCACAACCCAGTGAAGCGGGGTTATGTGGACCTTGCTGAACACTGGAGGTACTCCAGTGCTCGCAACTATTTGGGCATATGGAGGGGTTGATCGACATCCAGCGCTGGTATTGAAGATCGTTCCCACCCTCTGCGTGGGAACGCAGCCTGTGACGCTCCGCGTCACATCGCACACAAGGGACGCGGAGCGTCCCGGGAGGCATTCCCACGCGGAGCGTGGGAACGATCAGGGGGGGGTATTAGAACTCGATCCGCACATCGCCCTTCGGCACGCTGCAGCACGACAGGATGTAGCCTTCGGCTTCGTCTTCCTCGGTAATCCCGCCGTTGTGCTCCATCTCCACTTCCCCACCCAGTTTCATCACCTTGCATGTGCCGCATATGCCCATGCCGCAGGCCTTGGGAATCAGCAGGCCCAGCTTCGCCGCTGCCGCATGCACGGTTTCCCCGGGTGCCACACGAATGCTTTTGCCTGACGAGATAAATTCCACCTGGTGCAGATCCGCCAGGTCGATTTCCGGCGCATCGGCGGCCTGTTCGGCTTGTTCCACAGCATCGGCCCGCGCCTCCGGTGGCGTGGCGCCGAAGGATTCCTCGTGGTAACGGCTCATGTCGAAGCCATTGGCTTCCAGCAGGCGCTTGACCGCGTTCATATAGGGCGTAGGGCCGCAGCAGAACACTTCGCGCTCAAGGAAGTCCGGCACCATCAGTTCGAGCATTTTCTGGTTGAGGTAACCCCGATAACCGGCCCACGGCTCGCCCAGGCCGTGTTTCTCACAGATCAGGTGCAGGCTGAAGTTGTCGATGCGCGACGCCATATGCTCCAGCTCGCGGTGGTAGATGATGTCTTTCGGCGAGCGGGCACTGTGCACAAACACCATGTCGACATTGGCGTTGGTGTCGTAATACCAGCGCGCCATGGACATCACCGGGGTGATACCCACGCCGCCGCTGAGGTACAGCACCTTGGGGTTGCTGAAGTCGATGGCATTGAACAGCCCGACCGGCCCGTGTACCGCCAGCTCCTGGCCTTCGTGCAGGGTGTCGTGCAACCAGTTGGAGACCTTGCCACCCGGCACGCGCTTGATCGTCACCGAGAAGCTGTAGGGCACCGATGGCGAACTGGAAATGGTGTACGAGCGCATGATCGGCTGGCCGTCGATCTCCAGCTCCAGGGTGACGAACTGCCCCGGCTTGAAAAAGAACAGGATCGGCTGGTCGGCCATAAAGCAGAAGGTGCGCACATCCCAGGTTTCCTGGATGACTTTGACGCAACGGACGATGTGCCGACCATTGGCCCAGGTCTGGGTGGTGACAGGATTCAGGAAGCTGTTGGACATGCTGTTCTCCACGGCCGTAGTTCGGCTTGATGCTGGCGATTCTGCGTAACGCCGCGACCTGCCATTTACCTATCTGCGACATTCGCATACTTATCGCGACCAGCCCCCATACCACTGGGGTTGCGCGTCGGGAACAGAGTGGGCCATGTCGTTAATGGATAAGGTTGCGGGCATCACCGGGCCCACACTCGCAGCCAACAACGACGCTTTCTTTACGCCTTGCTGCAAACCTGATCAGCCACTTATCGCGGCCACACAGAATGGCCTTGAGGACACACATAATGGACGTCACCGCAACCTTGAGCTTGGGCGATCCGCTGGAACCCGCACGCAAGGCCACCGCGCAAATGCTGCAAGAGCGCGAGCGCACTTTTTCGCTGCCCCAGCCGTTTTACTCTGACCAGCGGCTGTTCGATATCGACATGCAAGAGATCTTCCAGAAGGAATGGTTGATCGCCGGCATGACCTGCGAAATCCCGGCCAAGGGCAACTACCTGACCCTGCAGATCGGCAAGAACCCGATCATCGTGATTCGTGGCGCCGAAGGCGTGGTGCATGCCTTCCACAACGTCTGCCGCCATCGCGGCTCGCGCCTGTGCACCAGCGACAAGGGCAAGGTCGCCAAACTGGTGTGCCATTACCACCAGTGGACCTACGAACTGGACGGGCGCTTGCTGTTCGCCGGTACCGAGATGGGCGCCGACTTCGACATGAAGCAGTACGGCCTCAAACCGGTGAACGTGAAGACCGCCGGCGGCTACATATTTATCAGCCTGGCCGAGAACCCACCGGCCATTGATGACTTTTTGTCGACGCTGAACCATTACATGGAACCCTACGACATGGAAAACACCAAGGTGGCGATCCAGACCACCTTGTTCGAAAAAGCCAACTGGAAACTGGTGCTGGAAAACAACCGCGAGTGCTACCACTGCAACGCCTCCCACCCCGAGTTGCTGAAAACCCTGCTGGAATGGGACGACGTCACCGACCCACGGGCCGACCAGGCCTTCAAGGACCACGTTGCCGCTTCAGCCGCCGCCTGGGACGCCGAGAAGATCCCTTACGCCCACGCCAGCTTCGGCCTGCGTAACCGCATCGTGCGCATGCCGCTGCTCAAGGGCACCGTGTCGATGACCCTGGATGGCAAGCAGGGCTGCAAGAAACTGATGGGCCGCATCAAGAACCCCGACCTCGGCTCGATGCGCATCCTGCACCTGCCGCACTCGTGGAACCACTGCATGGGCGATCACATCATCGTCTTTACCGTGTGGCCGATCAGCGCCCAGGAAACCATGGTCACCACCAAGTGGCTGGTGCACAAGGACGCTGTGGAAGGGGTGGACTACGACGTCGAGCGCATGCGCCAAGTGTGGGACGCGACCAACGACCAGGACCGGCGCCTGGCCGAGGAGAACCAGCGCGGGATCAACTCCACCGCTTACCAGCCGGGGCCGTACTCCAAGACCTATGAGTTTGGCGTGGTGAACTTTGTGGACTGGTACAGCGAGCGCATGCTGAACAACCTGGGGGCGGCACCGGCGCCGTACCTCAAAGGTGTCGCCGCACACGAGTAACTGACGCACCAGAGATCAAAAATGTGGGAGCAAGTCTGCTCCCATATTTGGATACTCATCTGTTCATAAATTGACCATCACTGCTCCAGCCCGCCACTACCCTGCCCTCCAGCCATCGCCCAACAACTTATCCACAAACCCACCCACAGTAATTGTGGGCAACTGCCCTGTTCCCTCGAAATAAAACCAAGAAAATCCGTGACTTATTCAAAGCAGCAGGTTTTATCCAACATTGATCAGTTTTTAACCAGAAGCTCACAAGCCACGTTCTATATGGCCTGCAGAGGAACGCAAACACCTTATCCACAGAAGCGCCAACAGACTTTGGGGGCAACTTTGCCCCTTCTGTGGAAAACCGCCTCCAACCGAGCAAAATCGAGGCTTTACGCGCGTAGATCGGATGAAACAGCGATATTGATCATTTTTCAACCAATTCACTACAAGCCTTTATCCCTATGGCTTGCAGCGGATAGCAAACATCTTATCCACAGAAGCACCAACAGACTTTGGGGGCAACTCTGAACCAGGCTATTTCCTTATCCACAGAAAAAACCGAGCAAAAACCGTCGTTTAGGTTGGTTGTTTTTCGTACAGAGGGCTGCAGGGCTTGATTTCACTGGGGTGTGGACAACCGCGAACAGGTTATCCACAGGTGAACCAACAGGGATTGTGGGTAACCCCCAGTCGAGGACTACGGGTACTGCATCAAATAAGCTTTGCCGGTGACACCTAGCATCGGGTGCGGGGTTATCTGGCAACTGTCGACAATCCGAAAGCCATGGCGTTCATAGAACCTCAGGGCACCGGTATTGGCCGCATAGTCAATCAGGCTCAAGCCGATAAGCCCAAGGTGCTCGGCCCGCTGTCGGGCATGGGCGAGAAATTGCACGCCCAAGCCTTGGCCGCGCCAACCTTCGTGCAGCGCCAGGCTGGAAATATAAAGGGTATCGGGGATCTCCAGGTCCGCGTAGGGAGCAAGGACTGGATCGGTAACCGGCTCTGCATCCGGATCATGGCGCATGACATAACTGTGCATCATGCCCACCACCACGCCCTCTGATTCGGCGATCAGGCAATTTTCATAAGAGAAATCCACACCCGAGCGCGCATAACGGCTGGCGCCAACGTCCAGGAGTTCCTGGCCTGGCTCTGCGAGCTGGCTCCAGATGTAAGCCGCGGCTCCTTCTGAAGAGATCAGGAACAGACGCGCTATATCGCGGGCATCGGCGGGCACTGCCGCACGGAAGTTGACGGGCATGGGGCTGGATCCTTTGGCTGAAAATTTATTTATTTAAGCTCACACCCAGGCACTGGCAAAGGCTGGCATCGCGGTATGTATGTGCGATTATTTCAGCCCTAGCGAACCACACCCTCCTCAATCAGCAGCTTGAGAATTGCCTCAGCGCCCGCCTCAGGGCTTACCCCCTTCAGCACCTGCCCACCTCCGCCGCTGGCCTTGGCCGTGGCGGCCTTCATGCGGTCGGCGCCGCTCTTGGCCTTGATCACCTTGAGCCGCTTGGGCCGAGGCTTGGCCGGTTGCAGCACGGCGCCTGTGAATAACTCATCGTCCACCACCGCCACGTCGTGCTCCTGCAGCACGCCACGCTGGGCCGGGCCGTAGGCGCTTTGCCGCGGCTTGGGCCCGGCGTTATCCACCGTGGCCAGAAACGGCAGGCGCACTTTCAGGCGTCGCCGCTGACCACGAGGCAGCGCTTGCAGTACCTGGGCTACGCCGCTGTCGATGGACTCCACCTGAGCCAGGCCGACAATCAGCGGCCAGCCCAGTTGCTCGGCCAGCAGGAACGGCAACATCCCCGAGCCCTCGCCCGTTTCGGCCTGGCTGCCGGTAAGCACCACCTGCGCACCAGTGTCCCGCAGGTAGTCGCCGAGCACTGGCAGGGCATCGGCGCCGGCCGGTTGTTCCAGCACGTGTAACTGCGCCAGCCCCATGCCCAGGTAAGCACGCAGGGTCGGCTCGGCGATATCGCCGGCATGCAGCACTTGCAGGTTATCCCCAGCCAGTTGCAACCCCAGCTCGACGGCACGCGCATCCTGTTCGGCGCGGCGTGGCCGGCCGGAGGTCGGGTGGGCGCCTATGGATACCAGGCTGATTACATGGGTGGTCATGGCCATATCCTTTGTTTAAGCCGCATCGCGCTTGGCGCCGTTACGGTGGGCCTGGACCGCAGCAATCAAGGCCCGGAGAATGTCGCCGCTGTCGCCGATTACCGACAGGTCGGCGCGCTTGATCATGTCGCAACCCGGATCGAGGTTGATCGCCACCACCTTGTCGCAGGCACCGATGCCTTGCAGGTGCTGGATCGCCCCGGAAATCCCGACCGCCACATACACCCGGGCGGTGACCCAGATACCACTGGCACCCACCTGGCGATCACGAGCCATGAAGCCATCATCCACCGCCACCCGCGACGCACCTTCGGTGGCGCCCAGGGCCGCGGCCGTCTGATGGAACAGGTCCCAGTCCTTGACCCCATTGCCACCGGAGAAAATAAACTCGGCCTCGGCCATGGGAATCGCACCGGGATCCACTGCCACCGCACCCAGATCCTCGATACGCGGCAAGCTGCGCGCCAGGGCTGTGGATAACTCCACCGGCAACACTTCATGGCGCGTTTCGCTGACTGGATCGGCACATTCCACAGCCGCGAGGATCAGCCGTGGCAGCGGGCGCGCCAGGTCTTCCTGGCCCGCGCCGGCACGGCCGATGCACTCATTACCCTTGATCTGCCACACCCGGGTGGCCGGGCGCTCCTTGAGGCTCGCGGCAAAACGCCGCCCCAGTTCACCCCCGCCACTGCGGCTGTCGGGCAGCAGCCAATGACGCGGGCGGAACTGGTTATCCACAGCCCGCAGGCCATGGACCCCCTGCTCCGGTGAATAACCCTCGAATTCGTGGCCGTCGAGCACCAGCAGGCGATCCACGCCGGCCGTGTCGAAGGCACTTTCCTTATGTTCGCCAAACACCACCGCCAGCACCGCACCGTCGCTGCCGGCCAGTTGCCGCGCCAGGCCCAGCAAGTCGCGGTCGTGGCTGCTCAGGCGGCCGCCGACCATGTCCGGCACCACGTTGATGTAAAACGCCGGGGCTGGCACCTGGTGCAGCGGCAACTGCACTTGCGCCGCGGCCGTACGTTTGGTCGCACCGCCCTGCTGGGCGCCGCTGCGGTCGATCCGCTTGATGCCGTTGGGGCCGATAAAACCGATGCCATGCACATTTTTACGGATGATGCCGTTAGGCCCCATCCAGCTGTGCTGCTCCGGTTGCATCGCCGCATGCAGCGGGTGCAAGCGGTTGCGGGCGATCCATTCGGCCCGTGGGTCGCGGCGGATAATGTCGCTCATCAGTGGACCTCCGCTGGTACACGTGTGTTCTTGGCCGGTGCAGCCTCTTCGAGCAAGGCATCCGCCACCAACTCGGCAATGTCCTTGATCAGTGGGCGGGGCTCGACCACCCCTTCGAGCATCGCCGTGCACTGTGGGCAACCCACGGCTACCAGCTCGGCGCCGGTCTCGCGGATGTCTTCCATACGCATGTCGGGGATGCGCTGCTTGCCGGGAATATCAGTGATCGGCGCGCCGCCACCGCCACCGCAGCAACGGGAACGGAAACCCGAACGTTGCATCTCCTTGATCTCAATCCCCAGTGCCCGCAGCACTTGGCGCGGGGCCTCGTACTCACCGTTATAGCGCCCCAGATAGCACGGGTCGTGGTAGGTCACGCTGTTGCCCTTGTGCTGGCCCAGGTTCAGCAGGCCTGCGTCGATCAGCTCGGCCATGTAGGTGCTGTGGTGCTGCACCTGGTAGTTGCCGTCGAAGGCGCCGTATTCGTTTTTCAACACATGGAAGCTATGGGGATCGCAGGTCACGATGCGCTGGAAGCGGTACTTGGCCAGGGTCTGGATATTGCGCGCGGCCAGCAGTTGGAACGTCGCCTCATCGCCCAGACGCCGGGCCACGTCGCCGCTGTCGCGCTCCTCCAGGCCCAGTACGGCGAAGTCGACCTTGGCCGCTTTCAGCACTTTGACGAAAGCGCGCAAGGTGCGCTGGTTGCGCATGTCGAAGGCGCCGTCGCCGACCCAAAACAGCACGTCGGTGGTTTGCTTGTCACCGAGCAATGGCAGGTTCAAATCCGCCGCCCAGTTCATTCGCCCACCCGGGGCGAATCCGCCAGGGTTGTCGGTGGCGATCAGGTTCTCCAGGACTTCGGCGCCCTTGTTCGGCGTGGCACCTTTTTCCAGGGTCAGGTGGCGGCGCATATCAACGATGGCGTCTACGTGCTCGATCATCATCGGGCACTCTTCGACGCAGGCGCGGCAGGTGGTACACGACCACAATGTCTCGGCGTCCACCAGGCCATTGACGATCGGTTGGTGCGGATTGCCGCCGTGTTCGCCCACGGGCTTGCCGGGATACGGGCTGCCGGCGAACTTGGCATCCGTGCCGCCGGCCAGGCCGACCACCATGTCCTGGATCAGCTTTTTCGGGTTCAGCGGCTGGCCGGCGGCGAAGGCCGGGCACGCGGCTTCGCACTTGCCGCACTGCACACAGGCGTCAAAACCGAGCAATTGGTTCCAGGTGAAATCCTTGGGTTTTTCCACGCCCAGGGGCGCGTTCTTGTCGGCCAGGTCCAGCGGCTTCAAGCCGGTGGAACGGCCACCGCCAAAGCGTTCGGCGCGGCGGTGCCAGGCCAGGTGCAGGGCGCCGGCAAAGGCATGTTTCATTGGCCCGCCCCAGGTCATGCCGAAGAACATTTCCGACACGCCCCACAGCACGCCCACACCGAGCAGCGCGGCCAACAGCCAGCCACCGAAGTCGGCAGGCAGGAGCCCGGCCACCGGCAACGTCACCAGGAAGAAGCTCACCGAAAACGCCATCAGGCTTTTCGGCAGACGCATCCAAGGGCCTTTGGACAGCCGCGACGGCGGGTTGCGCCGGCGCAGATAGACGAAGGTGGCGCCGACAAACATCAGCACCGATGCCAGCAGCAAGGCGTAGCCGAGGATACGGTTATGCAGGCCGAAGCCGTGCACCAGGATCGCCAGCAACGCCGACAGCACAAAGCCCAGGGCCGTGGCGACGTGGGTGTTGGCGATGTATTTGTCGCGGGCGACCACGTGGTGCAGGTCGACCATATAGCGCTTGGGCATGGCCAGCAGGCCACCCAGCAAGTCGACCTTGGCGGCACGGCCACGGCGCCACATGTTCACCCGGCGCAGGGCGCCGAGGACGGCGAGGCCCATCGCTGCGAACAAAAGAACAGGAAGCAAGGTGTTCAACATGGTGAAGCTCCCACAGACCACACAGGTCTAATGTGGGAGCGGGCTTGCTCGCGAAGGCGGTGCATCAGCCACCGGATGTATCGACTGACACACCGCTTTCGCGAGCAAGCCCGCTCCCACATTTTTGACCGAGTCCACATTGGTTCGGTGTTGGGTCAGAAATCCTTGCACAGGCGCAGGGCGTCGTAGATCGCAGCGTGGGTATTGCGCTGGGCCACACAGTCGCCGATGCGGAACAGCAAGTAGCCCTCCCCCGGCTCGCTCAGGCACGGTTGCGGCTTGATCGCGAACAGCGCCTCAACGTCCATCTGCCCCTTGTTGCGCGCCCCTTGCTTGAGGGCGTAGTAGATTTCTTCGTCCGGACGCACGCCGTTCTCCACCACCACCTGGTCCACCACCCGCTCTTCCTTGGCGCCGGTGTACTCGTTCTCCAGCACGGCGATGAGTTTGTCGCCCTCGCGGTAGACCTTCTCCAGCATCATGTCGCCGGTCATGATCACTTCCTTGGGGTACATGCTGCGGTAGTAGGTCGGGAATGACGTACCGCCGATGGCCACACCAGGCTTGATATCGTCAGTGACGATCTCGACCTGGCAGCCCTTGTCGGCCAAAAAGTCCGCCACCGACATGCCGGTGAATTCGCAGATGGTGTCGTACACCAGCACGTTCTTGCCCGGCGCCACCTTGCCGTCGAGCACGTCCCAACTGCTGACCACCAGGCCTTCTGCCGCGCCCCAGTGTTCGTTCTGCTCGAGGAACGGGTGCCCGCCCACGGCCAGCACCACCACATCGGGACGCAGGTCGAGGATGGTCGCGGCATCGGCCGCCACGCCCAGGCGCAGGTCGACGTTCAGCCGCGCCAGTTCCAGCTGGAACCAGCGGGTGATACCGGCGATCTGGTCACGCTGCGGCGCCTTGGACGCCGTGGTGATCTGCCCGCCGATAAAGTCTTTTTTCTCCAACAGGGTCACGTCGTGGCCGCGCTCGGCAGCGACCCGCGCCGCCTCCATCCCGGCCGGGCCGGCACCGACCACCACCACTTTGCGCTTGGGCCCGGTGGATTTTTCGATGATGTGCGGCACGCCCATGTATTCACGGGAGGTCGCGGCATTCTGGATGCACAGCACGTCCAGGCCCTGGTACTGGCGGTCGATGCAATAGTTGGCGCCGACACACTGCTTGATCTGGTCGATCTGGCCCATTTTGATCTTGGCGATCAGGTGCGGGTCGGCCATATGCGCGCGGGTCATGCCGACCATGTCCACATAGCCGCCTTCGAGGATGCGCGTGGCCTGGTTCGGGTCCTTGATGTTCTGCGCGTGCAGCACCGGGACCTTGACCACTTCCTTGATCCCGGCGGCCAGGTGCAGGAACGGCTCCGGCGGGAAACTCATATTGGGGATCACGTTGGCCAGGGTGTTGTGCGTGTCGCACCCCGAGCCGACCACGCCGATAAAGTCGAGCATGCCGGTGTCGTCGTAATACTTGGCGATCTGCTTCATGTCCTCGTGGGACAGGCCGTCCGGGTGGAACTCGTCACCGCACAGGCGGATGCCGACGCAAAAATCCGGGCCGACTTCTGCACGCACGGCCTTGAGCACTTCCAGGCCGAATTTCATCCGCCCCTCGAAGCTGCCGCCCCATTCATCGGTACGCTTGTTGACTCGCGGGCTCCAGAACTGGTCGATCATGTGCTGGTGCACCGCCGACAGTTCCACGCCATCCAGGCCACCGGCCTTGGCCCGAGCTGCGGCGCTGGCGTAGTTGCCGATCACCCGCCAGATTTCTTCCGGTTCGATGGTCTTGCAGGTCGCACGGTGTACCGGCTCACGCACGCCGGAGGGCGACATCAGGGTTGGCCAGTTGAAGCCGTCCCAACGCGAGCGACGGCCCATGTGGGTAATCTGGATCATGATCTTGGCGCCATGCTTGTGCATCGCGTCAGCCAGGTTCTGGAAGTGCGGGATGATGCGGTCGGTGGACAGGTTCACCGAACTCCACCACTCCTGCGGGCTGTCGATCGCCACCACCGAGGAGCCGCCACAGATCGCCAGGCCAATACCGCCCTTGGCTTTCTCTTCGTAATACTTCACATAACGCTCGGTGGTCATCCCGCCGTCGGTGGCATACACCTCGGCGTGGGCGGTACTGAGCACGCGGTTGCGGATGGTCAGTTTGCCGATCTGGATCGGCGCAAACATTGCTTCGAAAGCCATGGCACGGTCCTCGGCTTACAACGGCTTGACGGTGAACAAGCCGTCATCGTGGCCCTCTTCGGAGCCTCCGTAGACTTGTTCGGCGACAGTGCGGATCTGGCTGCCGCGCGCTTGCAGAATCTGGTCCATGGCGCCGGCAAACCAGCCGGTGAACATGTAGTCCACTTTGCGCCCGACCTTGCCGTACACATACACAAAGGCCGAGTGTTCGAGCTTGACGCTGGCAGTGCCTTTGTCGAGGTCGATGTCCTGGATCTTGAACAGGCCCCAGCCGCGCTGCGACAGGCGCTTCATGTAGTGCTCGAACACCGCGACGCCTTCCAGGCCGTGGCATTCGGCTTCTTTTTCACACCAGTGCCAGGCCGACTTGTAGCCGGCCTTGTAGAGGATTTCGGCGTAGGCTTCAGCGCCCAGCACTTCCTCGATGCCCATATGGTTGTTGACGAAGAAATGGCGCGGCACGTACAGCATCGGCAGGGCGTCGGAGGTCCAGACACCGGTTTCGCTGTCGACTTCGATAGGCAATTGCGGGGCGATCTTGGCCATGGAAACTTAACTCCAGAAAATTCTTGGTAATGCCCCGGCGCGAATGGCCGGGGGAGAAAAAACGATGGCTTATTCGCCCCAGACGTCTTTCAACACGTTGACCCAGTTTTCACCCATGATCTTGCGCACCACGCGTTCGCTATGGCCGCGCTTGAGCAGGGTCTCGGTCAGGTTGGGGAACTCGCCCACGGTACGAATGCCCAGCGGGTTGATGATTTTGCCGAAGCTGGTCAGGCGGCGGGCGTAGCCCTTATCATGGGTCAGCATTTCGAAGAAATCCTGGCCATGGCCCTGGGTAAAGTCGGTACCGATGCCGATGGCGTCTTCGCCAACAATGTTCATGGTGTACTCGATGGCTTCGGCGTAGTCGTCGATGGTCGAGTCAATGCCCTTGGCCAGGAACGGCGCAAACATGGTCACGCCGACAAAACCACCATGGTCGGCAATGAATTTGAGTTCTGCATCGGATTTGTTGCGCGGGTGCTCTTTGAGCCCGGACGGCAGGCAGTGGGAGTAGCACACCGGTTTTTTCGATTCGAGGATGACTTCTTCGGATGTCTTGGAGCCGACGTGGGACAGGTCGCACATGATGCCGACACGGTTCATCTCGCCGACGATTTCACGCCCGAAGCCCGACAGGCCGCCGTCGCGCTCGTAGCAGCCGGTACCCACCAGGTTCTGGGTGTTGTAGCACATCTGCACCACGCCGACGCCGAGCTGCTTGAAGATCTCGACATAGCCGAGTTGGTCTTCAAAGGCATGGGCATTCTGGAAGCCGAAGATGATGCCGGTCTTGCCCTGCTCCTTGGCGCGGCGGATATCGGCGGTGGTCTTCACCGGGATCACCAGGTCGCTGTTCTCGCGGATCAGGGTCTGGCTGGCCACGATGTTATTGATCGTGGCCTGGAAGCCTTCCCACACCGACACCGTGCAGTTGGCGGCGGTCAGGCCACCCTTGCGCATGTCCTCGAACAGGTCGCGGTTCCACTTGGCAATGATCAGCCCGTCGATAACGATGCTGTCGGCGTGCAGTTCGGCTGGGCTCATCAGGCGTCCCCTTATTGGCGATTCATGCGCCGAATCGTCTGCCGGCGCTTTGGGGCCAGCATATGCCCAGGGGCTGACGGAGCCGGGTGCAAAAACGACAGGGGAATTGCCGAAAGCGTCAATCCACGACAAAGGGTGCATGGACGTGTCTGTCCTGCATCTGTTCTTTGGCCTACGCTTGAGCCAGAATTCGACCCACCCCCTGACATGAGAAGGCGCAATGAAACCGATTTTCCTGGCTTTGGTACTCCTCGCCACCGGCGTCCACGCGGCTGAAGACACCGACAGCACGCCGTGTGATGGCATCGAAAACGACAAACAGACCCTGGAATGCGCCTCCTACAACAAAACCACCGCCGAACAGCTGCTCAAGGATAACTACCAGAGCTTGCTGGAACGCATGGGCACTACCTACGCCAGCAACAAGGCACAGTTGGCAGACATCACCGCTCGTCTGAAGGATGCTCAGCAGAAGTGGGAAAAGTTACGGGATGCTGATTGCGCGGTGGATACCTTCCCGGCGGTGACCGGCACCCAGGCCTATGCCATTGCGCAGAATGACTGCCTGGCGCGGATGAGTGATGAGCGGTCGGAGTTTTTGGAGTCGATTGCCCAGGAATAAGCGACAATCGCGCCCATCCTTTTCTCTGAAACAAGGCTATCCATGACTCTCTGCGGCATCGAAATCAAAGGCAGCGAAGCCATTATCGCCGTTGCCGCCCAGGACCTGACCCACGTCGCCCTGGCCACCAAGAAAATCGCCCTCGAGGACGATGACGAGGCCGCCAACGTCAAAGCCTTTGCCCGCCAGGTGGCCGCGTTTGTGCGCGACAACGGCATCACCCGTATCGCGATCAAGAAACGCAGCAAGAAAGGCGAATTCGCCGGCGGCCCGACCACGTTCAAGATTGAAGGGGTATTGCAGTTGCTGGACGGCGTTGAAGTGACGCTGCTGTCGCCGCAGACCATCAATGCGCAGAACAAGAAGCATGACTTTGCATTGCCGGCGACGCTGAACAAGTATCAGCATGAGGCGTTTAAAGCCGCGTGCTCGGCCTTGGTAAAAAAATAAGCCCCACCACACATCCCATGAGGGAGCTGGCTTGCCTGCGATAGCGGTGGGTCAGCAACTTATCTGCCAACTGATACACCGCGATCGCAGGCAAGCCAGCTCCCACATGGGGTCGGCATATGCCCAATAGACTTACACCACCTCCCGCCGCCGATCCTCTCGCGGGCACTTGGCAAACCGCGCCCGGTAGCTGCGGGTGAAATACGACGGCGACTCAAACCCGCAGGCAATGCTCACTTCCAGCACGCTCATGCCGCTCTGGCGCAATAACTGCCGGGCTTTTTCCAGGCGCAGGCCAAGGTAGAAGTTGCTCGGGGTGTCGTTCAGGTGCAGGCGGAACAGGCGCTCCAGCTGTCGCCGCGTAACCTTGATCATCTGCGCCAGCACCAGGGTGCTCAGGGGCGGCTCGGTATGTAGCTCCATCTCGCCAATCACCTGCACCAGCTTCTGGTTGTTGATGCCGTAGCGCGTGGCGATCTGCATGCGCTGGTGGTCTTTGCGCGGGCGGATGCGGCCCAGCACGAATTGCTCGGAAACCTGGATCGCCAGCTCCGGGCCGTGGGCCTGGCTGATCAGGTCGAGCAGCAGGTCGATGGACGCGGTGCCGCCGGCACAGGTGATGCGCCGGCGGTCGATCTCGAACAGTTCCTGGGTCACGGCCAGTGCGGGATAGGACTCTTTGAAGGCGTCGATGGCCTCCCAGTGCAGGGTCAGGCGGTAGCCGTCGAGCAGGCCGGCCTGGGCCAGGACGAAGCTGCCGGTGTCGATGGCGCCCAGGGTCACGCCGTCGTGGTCGAGACGGCGCAGCCAGTGCTCCAGGGCCGGAGTGGCGAATTCCAGCGGTTCGAAGCCGGCCACCACCAGTAGGGTCGCGCCTTTTTTCAGCGGCTCCAGGCCGGCGTCGGCATTGACCGACATGCCATTGCTCGCCAACACCGCGCCGCCATCCGCGCTCAATACGTGCCAGCGATACAGTTCACCGCGAAAGCGGTTGGCCACGCGCAGCGGTTCGATGGCGGAGATAAAGCCGATGGCGGAGAACCCCGGCATCAGCAGGAAGTAGAAATCCTGGGACATGGTGCGCACTCGTGAGACGGGTAGCGTGGTCTGTGATACGCCAGTTCCATCGCCCATTCAAGGGCACAAGGTCGCTGCAGTGCAAAAGTGGGTCGCCGCCGTGCGTTTTACCGGGCAGCAAGCTGGGTAACTTGGCTGCACGGTGCACAAAGACGCCGGAACCCACAATAACGACCTGCCGAGGGATCCATCATGAACCGACTGATCAGCCGCTGCGTGCTCGCACTCGGCGCCGTGTTGAGCACCAGCGCCTGGGCCGCCGATGCCGCCTCCTGTAAAAACGTGCGCATGGGCGTGGTGAACTGGACCGACGTGATCGCCACCAGCGCCATGACCCAGGTGCTGCTCGACGGCCTCGGCTACAGCACCAAGCAAACCAGCGCATCCCAGCAAATCATCTTCTCCGGCATTCGCGACCAGCGCCTGGACCTGTTCCTCGGTTACTGGAACCCGCTGATGACCCAGACCATCACACCTTTCGTCGACGCCGGGCAGGTCAAAGTCCTCGACGCGCCCAGCCTCAAGGACGCCCGCGCGACCCTCGCGGTGCCGACCTATCTGGCAGACAAGGGCCTGAAAACCTTCGCCGACATTGCCAAGTTCCAGAAAGAGCTGGGCGGCAAGATCTACGGCATCGAGCCCGGCTCGGGGGCCAATACCCAGATCAAGGCGATGATCGCCAAGAACCAGTTCGGCCTGGGCAAATTCCAACTGGTGGAGTCCAGCGAGGCCGGCATGCTCGCCGCCGTGGACCGCGCCGTGCGTCGCAAGGAAGCGGTGGTGTTTTTCGGCTGGGCGCCGCACCCGATGAACGTCAATGTGCAGATGACCTATCTGTCCGGCAGCGAGGACGCTTTGGGGCCCAACGAAGGTATGGCCACGGTCTGGACCGTCACCACCCCGACCTACGCCGAGCAATGCCCGAATGTGCACAAGCTGCTGACCAACCTGACCTTCACCGCCGCCGACGAGAGCCGGATGATGCAGCCGCTGCTGGAGCACAAGGATGCGTTCGAGTCCGCCAGACAGTGGCTCAAGGATCACCCCCAGGACCAGCAGCGCTGGCTGGAAGGTGTGACCACCTTCGATGGCAAGCCGGCTGCGCAAAACCTGCAACTGAGCAGCCAATAACCTCTTTCAAATCACCGCTTCGCAGCTGATACCGGCTGCGAACGGCATCACTACGCCCGCCTGTAAGGAACCTGCCCCATGAACCACGACGTCATCATCACCTGCGCACTCACCGGTGCTGGCGACACGACCGCCAGAAGCCCCCACGTGCCGGTCACCCCCAAGCAAATCGCTGCAGCAGCAGTAGAAGCGGCCAAAGCCGGCGCCACCGTGGTGCATTGCCATGTGCGCGACCCGCACACCGGCAAATTCAGCCGCGACGTAGCGCTGTACCGCGAACTGATGGAGCGCATCCGCGAGGCGGACATCGACATCATCGTCAACCTCACCGCCGGCATGGGCGGCGACCTGGAAATCGGCGGCGGCGAGCACCCCATGGAGTTCGGCCCCAACACCGACCTGGTCGGCCCATTGACCCGCCTGGCCCACGTCGAAGCGCTGCTGCCGGAAATCTGCACCCTGGACTGCGGCACTCTGAACTTCGGCGATGGTGACACCATTTATGTGTCCACCCCGGCCCAGTTGCGTGCGGGTGCCAAGCGCATCCAGGAACTGGGAGTGAAGGCCGAGCTGGAGATTTTCGATACCGGCCACCTGTGGTTCGCCAAGCAGATGATCAAGGAAGGCTTGCTCGATGACCCGTTGTTCCAACTGTGCCTGGGCATCCCCTGGGGCGCGCCGGCCGACACCACCACCATGAAAGCCATGGTCGACAACCTGCCTGCCGACGCGGTGTGGGCCGGCTTTGGCATCGGCCGCATGCAAATGCCGATGGCGGCGCAGGCGGTGCTGCTGGGCGGCAATGTGCGGGTCGGCCTGGAAGACAATTTGTGGCTGGACAAGGGCGTACTGGCGACCAATGGGCAACTGGTGGAGCGGGCCGGGGAGATCCTCAGCCGCCTGGGCGCGCGAGTGCTGACCCCGGCTGAAGGCCGAACCAAGATGGGCCTGACCAAACGCAGCTAATCCCCCTGCCGCAACCGGCTCCCGCAATGAACCTCTTTAGCACTGGAAATTACCAAAATGAGCTTTATCACCGAAATCAAAACCTTCGCCGCCCTGGGCAGCGGTGTGATCGGCAGCGGCTGGGTGTCCCGCGCCCTCGCCCACGGCCTGGATGTGGTGGCCTGGGACCCGGCGCCCGGCGCCGAAGCCGCCCTGCGCAAGCGCGTCGCCAATGCCTGGGGCGCCCTGGAACAACAGGGCCTGGCGCCGGGCGCCTCCCAGGAGCGTCTGCGTTTTGTCGCGACCATCGAAGAATGCGTGCAAGACGCCGATTTCATCCAGGAAAGCGCCCCCGAACGCCTGGAACTGAAACTGGAACTGCACAGCAAAATCAGCGCGGCGGCCAAACCCGATGCCTTGATCGGCTCCAGCACTTCGGGGCTATTGCCCAGTGAGTTTTATGAAGGCGCCACGCACCCGGAACGCTGCGTGGTCGGCCACCCGTTCAACCCGGTTTACCTGCTGCCGCTGGTAGAAGTGGTCGGTGGCAAACACACCGCGCCCGAAGCAATCCAGGCCGCGATCAAGGTCTACCAATCTCTCGGTATGCGCCCGCTGCATGTGCGCAAGGAAGTCCCGGGGTTTATCGCCGACCGCTTGCTGGAAGCGCTGTGGCGTGAGGCGTTGCACCTGGTCAACGATGGGGTGGCGACCACCGGCGAGATCGACGATGCGATCCGCTTTGGCGCCGGCTTGCGCTGGTCGTTCATGGGCACATTCCTGACCTACACCCTGGCCGGCGGCGATGCCGGGATGCGGCATTTCATGACGCAGTTCGGGCCGGCACTGCAGTTGCCGTGGACGTACCTGCCGGCGCCGGAACTGACCGACAAACTGATTGATGATGTGGTTGATGGCACCCGTGAGCAGTTGGGCAGCCATAGCATTTCGGCGCTGGAACGCTATCGTGATGATTGCCTGCTGGCGGTGCTGGAGGCGGTGAAGACCACCAAGCAAAAACACGGCATGAGCTTCGCCGAATAACGGCGGTTGATATCTGTGGGAGCAGGCAAGCCAGCTCCTGCAGTTGACCGAGTACAGATCTGGAATTGACGACATGCCCGCACTGACGACCTACACCACCAACATCCTCCCTGACTGGGTCGATTACAACGGCCACCTGCGCGATGCGTTTTACCTGCTGATCTTCAGCTACGCCACCGATGCATTGATGGACACCCTGGGCCTGGACAGCGACCACCGCGAAGCCAGCGGCCACTCGCTGTTCACCCTGGAACTGCACCTCAATTACCTGCACGAAGTGAAACTCGGCGCCGAGGTCGAAGTGCATACCCAGTTGATCGCCCATGACAACAAGCGCCTGCATCTGTATCACAGCCTGCACCTGGTGGGCGAAGAGCGGGAGCTGGCGGGCAATGAGCAGATGCTGTTGCATGTCGACCTGGCGGGGCCACGCTCGGCCCCCTTCAGTGAGGGGGTTGCACAGCGGTTGACGGCCATCAGCACCGAGCAATCAGACCTGCCCCGGCCGGCCCTGCTCGGTCGCGTCATCGGCCTGCCCGGCAAATAAAAAAAGCCCCGATCAAGCCGTGACAGGATCGGGGCAGAGTGCTTTGTGCGAGCGTGCGGGCCGAGGGTGACCAAACCTTCATTCTGCTTGCTTGAAAACCAGTGTGCCCGCAACCACCCTCGGCAACTGGCCCGAAAACGACCTGCTCATAGTCGTTCCAGCCATCACGTCATTCAGCCCTTGCCGACCCGCTGGCGGCCCACCAGAATCAAAGGCTCCCCTAACCAGGATGAACATCATGATGCACGCGGATTTGATTGATCAGGATGACCTGCTGAGCCAACTGCGCTCCCTGGGTTTCGAGGTGTCCAGCGGCGCCACCGCCGAGCAGGCCTGTGAATGCGCGGTACGCGGTTTGAGTGAGGCGCGGGCCAAGGCACTCAAGGGTATGGTCGAGCAGATGTACACCAGCAGCGCGACGATTCTGCCGGCGGTGCGCCAGGCGATTGATAAGCAGTTGTTGCCGGCCCTGATGCAGTTCAAACAGAATTCCGGGGCCTGATACACCGCTATCGCCGGCAAGCCAGCTCCCACATTTGAAGGTATTCACAGATCAAAATGTGGGCGCTGGCTTGCCGGCGATGCAGACGCCTCGGCCTACAGCCTTACACTGGCAAACGTCGACTCATTGCGCGCCTGGCTCAACGCCGACATCGGCCCGGCCAGCGGTGACAACACCAGCGCCTGCGGAATCGGCATCATCGCCACTTGCTGGGTGGTGTTGGAACCTACGCGCTCATCCCGTGGCGGAATGCCGAAGTATTCGCGGTAGCACTTGGAGAAGTGCGGCGTGGACACAAACCCGCACACCGAGGCCACTTCGATGATCGACATCGGCGTTTGCTTGAGCAACTGCCGGGCGCGGATCAGGCGCAGCTTGAGGTAGTAGCGCGACGGCGAGCAGTGCAGGTATTTCTGGAACAGCCGCTCCAGCTGACGCCGCGAGACGGCGACATAGACGGCCAATTCATCGAGGTCGATCGGCTCTTCCAGGTTGGCTTCCATCAGCGCGACGATTTCCTGCAGCTTCGGCTGATTGGTGCCGAGCATGTGCTTGAGCGGCACGCGCTGGTGGTCCTGCTCATTGCGGATACGTTCGTACACGAACATCTCGGAAATCGCCGCCGACAGTTCACGGCCATGGTCGCGGCTGATCAGGTGCAACATCATGTCCAGCGGCGCGGTACCACCAGAACTGGTGAAGCGATTGCGGTCGAGGGTGAACAGGCGCGTACTCATCGACACCCGTGGGAAGGCTTCCTGCATCGACGCCAGGCATTCCCAGTGCACGCTGCAATCAAACCCGTCGAGCAAGCCGGCGCAGGCCAGGGCCCAACTGCCGGTGCACACCGCGCCGAGGCGGCGGGACTGGCGCGCCTGGCTTTGCAGCCACGACACATGTTCACGGGTCACGGTGCGCTGGATACCCACGCCGCCGCAGACAATCACGGTGTCCAGGGCCGGGGCTTTGTGCATGGAGCAATCGGGGGTGATTTGCAGGCCATCGCTGGCCCATACCTGGTTGCCGTCGACGCTCAAGGTAGTCCAGCGATACAGCTCGCGGCCGGACAATTGGTTGGCCATGCGCAGTGGTTCCACTGCGGACGCCAGGGAAATCAGCGTGAAATTGTCCAGCAGCAAAAAGCCGATGGATTGAGGCGCACGGTTCTGGGGTTGGGCCCCGGAGTTGAACGACGTCATCGCGGTATCTCCTCACACAAAGCAGGTAATGGCCTCAGGCGAGGCTCTTGTTATTGCGCTCGTCATCCGTCAGGAGAGAGGCTTTGAATTGATAGAGCAAATGCCATGCCTAAAGTTGAATAGGTATTCAATAACTCCTGAAAACGACCTGTTGAGGTGTCTATATAAGCCCGCGCCCGGCGTGGGGATATGACCCGGAAAAAGCCTACACTCAGGGTCTGTGAGCAGATCGGTAGCACTTGTGGGAAGGCGCTTTCAGGGCGTAGGAAAAGTGTGTCACCACACGCACAGGTGATGGGTGGTCGGAAGGGAAATCGTTTGGGGGCTACTTATCTGTTTGCGACGCGCTAAAAGGTGGCGTATCGGGGGTGGAGTGTTCACTTTATGAGCAGTGGGGTTTGACACACCACCATCGCGGGCAAGCCCCAATGCCAGTCAGTTAAACGCAGATCTCCTGTGGGAGCGGGCTTGCTCGCGAAAGCAGTGGGTCAGTCAACATCAATGTTTGCTGGGCCGACGTCTTCGCGGCGATGCGGCGATCCGACAAGCCCGCTCCCACATTTGATCTTCACTGCTTTGAGCATTGCGTTCGCTTAACACTCGACAGCACTCACCGCCAACCCACCCCGCGAGGTCTCCTTGTACTTGTCATGCATATCCGCCCCGGTATCGCGCATGGTGCGGATCACCCGGTCCAGGGAAATAAAGTGCTGGCCGTCGCCCCGCAGGGCCATCTGCGCGGCATTGATCGCCTTGACCGCGGCAATCGCATTGCGCTCGATACACGGCACTTGCACCAGGCCGCCCACCGGGTCGCAGGTCAGGCCCAGGTTGTGTTCCAGGCCGATTTCGGCGGCGTTGCACACCTGCTCCGGCGAGGCGCCAAGAATCTCTGCCAGCCCCGCCGCCGCCATGGCGCAGGCCGAACCGACTTCACCCTGGCAACCCACTTCGGCGCCGGAGATCGACGCATTCTTCTTGCACAGGATGCCGATGGCCGCCGCACCGAGAAAGTAGTCCACCACATTGGCCTCGGTGACTTCTTCGCTGAACTTCATAAAGTAATGCAGCACCGCCGGGATGATCCCCGCCGCGCCATTGGTGGGTGCGGTGACCATGCGCCCACCGGCGGCGTTTTCTTCGTTGACGGCCAGGGCGAACAGGTTGACCCACTCCATGGCGCTCAAGGTCGAGCCGATCACATTCGGCTTGCCCAGCTCTTGCAAACTGCGGTGCAACTTGGCGGCGCGGCGGCGCACATTCAGGCCACCGGGCAGGATGCCCTCATGCTTGAGACCTTGCTCGACACAATCCTGCATGGCATGCCAGAGTTTCATCAGGCCGCTGCGGATTTCTTCCTCGGAGCGCCACACCTTTTCATTGGCCAGCATCAGGTCGGCAACCCGCAGGTTGTGGGTGTTGCACAACTGCAACAACTCCACCGCACTGGAAAAATCATAGGGCAGTTCGGTGCGGTCCATATCCGCCACGCCGCTGCGCGCCTGGGCCTCATCCACCACAAAACCGCCACCCACTGAATAGTAGGTATCGCGATGCAACTCGGTCTGGGCGCCGTAGACCACCAGGGTCATGGCATTGGGATGGAACGGCAGGTTTTCGTCGATCAGGCGCATGTCCCGCGACCACACAAAGGGCACCGGCACACGGTTGTCCAGCAGCAGCGTCTGCGTCTCACGCAGGGTCTCGATACGCGGGCCGATCTGCGACGGATCAATCGCATCCGGCCACTCGCCCATCAGCCCCATGATCACTGCATTGTCGCTGCCATGCCCGATGCCGGTGGCCGACAACGAGCCATACAGCTGAACTTCGACGCGCTGCACCTGTTCCAAAAGAGCACGTTCACGCAAGTCCTGGACGAACAACGCCGCGGCCCGCATGGGGCCGACGGTGTGGGAACTGGACGGCCCGATGCCAATCTTGAACAGGTCGAAAACGCTGATAGCCATTGCGCGAAACTCCTCGATAGCACAGGCCAGGCGCAGTAACGCCTGGTGGCGGAGCTGCTACGCTCAAGTCGCCCAGATGGCGGCATCATCAAGCTTTCGTTGCGCCGTCCGGCGTCTGACACCGACATACCCATGCTCACCAGCGTCGTCCCCTCGCAATGGGGCGTAATCGCCGTTTTTTGCGGCGCAGATCGAGAAAAAGTGCAGTTTTGCCTGTGGAAAAACCTGTATGCGACGTCACCGACACTGGATACGACCATCCCTGTACTGGATGCGACCCACCCTGTAGGCGTCAGATTTTCACTGGTACATGATCAGTCTCGACTCGTTTGCAAGGTACCGAGGCTGCACGTTGCTCGCACGCCCCAACTGCAACACTTATAAGCGCGGTCTCGCACCGCCAGAAAAACACCAGGAGTCCAAACCCATGAAAGGTTCCCCCCCGTTGTTGTTGGCCGCCATGCTGAGTCTTCCCTTTGCGGCCCACGCTGCTGATCCCGAGCAGTGCAGCACCGTCAACTTCTCCGATGTCGGCTGGACCGATATCACCGTCACCACCGCCACCACCAGCGAAATCCTCAAGGGCCTGGGCTACAAGCCCCGGACCACGATGATTTCCGTGCCCGTGACCTACAAGTCCCTGGCTGATGGCAAGAACATGGATATCTTCCTCGGCAACTGGATGCCGACCATGGAAAACGACATCAAGCAGTACCGTGATGCCGGCACCGTGGAAACCGTGCGCGCCAACCTGGAAAACGCCAAGTACACCCTGGCAGTGCCACAAGCGCTGTACGACAAGGGCCTGAAGGACTTTGCCGATATCGCCAAGTTCAAGAAGGAGCTGGGCGGCAAGATCTATGGCATTGAACCGGGCAACGACGGCAACCGTACGATCCAGAGCCTGATCGACAAAAATCAGTTCGGCTTGAAAGACGCAGGTTTCAAGGTGGTCGAGTCCAGTGAGGCGGGGATGCTCTCGCAAGTCGAGCGCGCCACCAAACGGGAGCAGGCCATTGTATTCCTGGGCTGGGAACCGCACCCGATGAACACCCGGTTCAAGATGAAGTACCTGACTGGCGGTGACGATTCATTCGGCCCCAACTACGGCCAGGCCACCATCTACACCAACACCCGCAAGGGCTACGTGCGGGAGTGCAGCAACGTCGGCCAGCTCCTGAAAAACCTGGTGTTCACCCTCGACATGGAAAGCACCCTGATGGGTAACGTCCTCGACGACAAAATGAAACCCGACGCCGCCGCCAAGGCCTGGCTGAAGAAGAACCCGCAAGTGCTCGACACCTGGCTCGCCGGGGTCACCACCCTTGATGGCAAACCAGGACTTGCCGCCGTAAAAGCCTACCTCGACAAGTAACCGCTGACCCTGGGCCGGCGCGCCGGCCCAGGATGTTTCCCTCTTCGCATGTGGACATTCACTACCATGCTGACTGAACAGAAAATCCCACTAGGCCAGTACATCGCTGCCTTCGTCGAATGGTTGACGCAGAACGGCGCCGATTATTTCGACGCGATCGCATCGACACTGGAAACGATGATCCACGGCGTGACGTTTGCGCTGACCTGGTTCAATCCGCTGGCATTGATCGGTCTGATTGCGCTGCTTGCTCACTACATTCAACGTAAGTGGGGGCTGACTGTATTTGTGATTGCCTCCTTCCTGCTGATCCTCAACCTGGGGTACTGGCAGGAAACCATGGAGACCCTGGCCCAGGTGCTGTTCGCCACCCTGGTCTGCGTGGTCATCGGTGTGCCGCTGGGCATTGTTGCCGCGCACAAACCGATGTTCTACACCGTGATGCGCCCGGTGCTCGACTTGATGCAGACCGTGCCGACCTTTGTTTACCTTATCCCGACCCTGACCCTCTTCGGGCTGGGTGTGGTGCCTGGCCTGATCTCCACGGTGGTGTTCGCGATTGCCGCGCCGATCCGCCTGACCTACCTGGGCATCCGCGATGTACCGCAAGAGTTGATGGATGCCGGCAAGGCCTTTGGCTGCTCGCGCCGCCAATTGCTCTCGCGCATCGAACTGCCCCACGCCATGCCGAGCATCGCTGCCGGTATTACCCAATGCATCATGCTGTCGTTGTCGATGGTGGTGATCGCGGCCCTGGTGGGCGCCGACGGCCTCGGCAAACCCGTGGTCAACGCGCTGAACACCGCCGACATTGCCCTGGGCTTTGAAGCCGGCCTGGCGATTGTGCTGCTGGCCATCATGCTCGACCGCATCTGCAAACAACCCGACGCCAAAGTAGGGGGTGATGCATGAGCATTATCCGATTCGACAATGTCGATGTGATTTTTTCCAAAGACCCACGCGAAGCCCTCAAGCTGCTGGACGAGGGAATGCACCGCAATGAAATCCTGAAGAAGACCGGGCAGATCGTCGGCGTGGAAAAGGCCAGCCTGGATATCGAGAAAGGCGAGATCTGCGTGCTGATGGGCCTGTCCGGCTCCGGCAAATCCAGCCTGTTGCGCTGTATCAACGGCCTTAACACCGTGAGCCGTGGCCAGTTGTTTGTCGAACATGAAGGACGCCAGATCGACATCGCCTCATGCACCCCGGCAGAGCTGAAAATGATGCGCACCAAGCGCATCGCCATGGTGTTCCAGAAGTTCGCCCTGATGCCCTGGCTGACCGTGCGTGAAAACATCAGCTTTGGCCTGGAAATGCAGGGCCGCCCCGAAAAGGAACGGCGCAAGCTGGTGGACGAGAAGCTTGAGCTGGTGGGCCTGACCCAATGGCGCAACAAGAAGCCCGACGAACTTTCGGGCGGCATGCAACAGCGCGTCGGCCTGGCCCGCGCCCTGGCGATGGACGCCGATATCCTGCTGATGGACGAACCCTTCTCGGCCCTCGACCCGCTGATCCGCCAAGGCCTGCAGGATGAGTTGCTGGAGCTGCAACGCAAACTGAGCAAGACCATCGTGTTCGTCAGCCACGACCTGGATGAGGCGCTGAAGCTGGGTAGCCGGATCGCGATCATGAAAGACGGCAAGATCATCCAGTACAGCGTGCCGGAAGAGATTGTGCTGAACCCGGCGGACGACTATGTGCGCACCTTCGTCGCCCATACCAACCCGCTGAACGTGTTGTGCGGCCGCAGCCTGATGCGCACCCTGGACAACTGCAAGCGGGTCAACGGCTCGGTATGCCTGGATCCGGGCGGCGATTCGTGGCTGGACCTGGCCGAAGGCAACACCATCCAGGGCGCACGGCAAAATGGCGTGGCAATGAACCTGCAGAACTGGGCGCCGGGGCAAGCCGTGGAAGGCCTGGGGCGGCTACCGACCTTGGTGGATTCGAATATCGGCATGCGCGATGCCTTGCAGATTCGCTACCAGACCGGCAACAAGCTGGTGCTGCACGACAACAACAAAGTGGTGGGGATTCTGGGGGACAGCGAGCTGTACCACGCCCTGCTGGGCAAGAACCTGGGCTAAAAGGCAACACAAAACAAATGTGGGAGCGGGCTTGCTCGCGATTGCAATGTATCAGTCAATGAACCTGGTACTGATACACCGCAATCGCGAGCAAGCCCGCTCCCACATTTTGACCAGATGGTGTCAGTGACGACACCACCCGCCTTCAACCATCAGCTATAGACACGGCCAAGGAGCTGCCGATGGCTTTCAAACTGATCGAGCACATCCCGGGTGATCTGCTCCTGGGTGAAGCCCATCAGGTCGTACTCCTGGCCGCCGTTGTGCAGGTAAACCTCGGCGCGGTAGTAGCGCGCACGCTCCTCGTCGGCCTCGATCGACTCACTCGGCGCCGCCAGGTAGCCGTCCAGGCTCACCTCGTAGACAAACGGGTTGCCTTCCATCTCGATCCGCACGCCAATGCAGCGCTTGGATTTACCCAGCAGCGTCTGCACATCCAGCCCTTGGGCGCGCAGGGCCACGGCGGCTTCTTCCAGCGCCGGGGTGACCTTTCTGTCCATAAAGCGCTGCACCACGGCCTGGCTCGGCTGCAGGTCCTGGGCAGTCAGGCGCTCGCTGAAACCACGACGGCCGCGTTCGGCCAATTGCGCCTGCTCCTGTTCGATGGCCACGTCCTGGCGCATGGCCTTGTGCAAACCGAACATAAAGAAGATCAGCACCACCGAGAACGGCAAGCCCGCCAGCACCACCATGGTCTGCATGGCTTCAAAGTTGCCCGCAAACAGCAAGCCGATGGTCACCAGGGTGATCACCGCCGACCAGAAGATCCGCAGCCAGTGCGGCGCATCCTCATCCACGTTGCCACCTTTGCACGACAGGTTGGCCATCATCACCGCGCCGGAATCCGCCGGCGTCAGGAACAGCACAAAACCCACAAAGATCGACACGCCGATCACCACTTTCGACGCCGGGTAGTACTCCAGCAACTGGTAGATCGCCATGGAGGGTTGCTCCAACGCCGTCTTGCCCAGCTCCACGGCGCCATGGTTGAGCACCAGGTCCAGGGCCGAGTTGCCGAAGATCGACAGCCACGCCAGGGTAAAGCCCAGCGGGATCAGCAGCACGCCCGCCACCAGTTCGCGCACCGTACGGCCACGGGAAATACGCGCGATGAACATGCCCACGAACGGTGCCCAGGAAATCCACCAGGCCCAGTAGAACAGGGTCCACAGGCCCATCCAGCGCTCGGACTTCTCACCATCGCCTTCGTACACGTAGAGGTCGAAGGTTTTCAGCACCAGACCGTTCATGTAGTCGCCGATGTTCTGCACAAAGCCGTTGAGCAGGTGCAGGGTCGGGCCAAACAGCAGCACAAAAATCAGCAGGCCGCTGAACAGCACGATGTTCAGGTTGGACAAGCGACGAATGCCGTTCTCCACGCCCGACACGGCGGCGATGGTCGCCACGGTGCTCATCACGATGATCACGATCAGCAGGTTGGTGTTGCTGTGCTCCATGCCGAACAGGTTTTCCAACCCGGACGACACTTGCATCGAACCAATCCCCAGGTTTGTCACCAGGCCCAGCAGGGTCACGAACATGCCGAAGCCGTCCACCGCGTGACCCGCCGCGCCTTTGACCCAACGCTCGCCCATCAATGGGTACAGCGCCGAACGCAGGGCCAGCGGCTGGTTATGGCGGTATGCGAAGTACGCCACGGCCAGGCCGACCAGCGCGTAGATCGCCCAGCCATGCAGGCCCCAGTGCAGGAAGGTCAGCTGCAACGCCTGGCGCGCGGCCATATGGGTGGCGGCGGCGCCTTCGGGCGGGTTGAAGTAGTGGTCCAACGGCTCGGACGCGCCGAAGTACAGCAACGAAATGCCGATGCCCGAGGAGAACAACATGCCGGCCCAGGCGCCGTAACTGAAGTCCGGGGTATCAGCCTTGCTGCCCAGCTTCAGTTTGCCGTAGGACGAAAACGCCAGGCCCACCACAAATACCAGGTAGGCGGCGATGACCACCATGTAATACCAGCCAAAGCTTTTCGAGAGCCAGGTCTGGGCGACTCCCAGCATTCTGCCGGCCTCTTGCGGGGCGATGATCAGAACGGCGGTCAACAACAGGATCAACGCGGTAGAGGTGTAGAACACCCAACCGTTGACCCGCACTTTTTCCGGTGGGGTCTTTATTAGAGAGGCAGAACTCATGGCACAGAGGCTCCGGGCAGTGCGAGAGAGGACACAAGGCAGCGCTTGACCCACGCCATCGATTTTTCGGCAGTCGACGGACGGGTGTTATAAAGACATCCCGAAAAACCCCAGACCCCAGCAACGCGCTGTCATGGGCTGTTTCAAGGGTTTTTACGGATGTCAGATGCGTCTGCCGACACGTAGGAAATACCTGTAGGCAGCGACCATTTGTCGCAGATCTTATTCTTTGTTGATTGAACGTTCAATCAAAACAAAATAGACTGGCCTTCACGCCGACGAACGTTTACGCCCGTCGGCAGGCCTAAGGAGAGGTGCTACATGCCCAAGGTCGGTATGCAACCCATACGCCGCCAGCAGTTGATCGAAGCCACATTGACGGCCATAGATCAGGTCGGGATGGGGGATGCCAGCATTGCGCTGATCGCCCGTTTGGCCGGCGTCTCGAACGGCATCATCAGTCACTACTTTCAGGACAAGAACGGCCTGATCGCCGCAACGATGCGGTACCTGATGAATGTGCTGATCGAGAATGTCCACGAACGCCGGCAGGCATTGAAGGAAGACACCCCGCGGGCGCACCTTCAAGTGATTATCGGCGGCAACTTCGACGCCAGCCAGGTCAACGGCCCGGCAATGAAAACCTGGCTGGCCTTCTGGGCCACCAGCATGCACCACCCGTCTTTGCACAGGTTGCAGCGGATCAACGATCACCGCCTGTATTCCAACCTGTGCTGCCAGTTCCGCCGTGTGCTGCCGCTGGAAGATGCACGCAGCGCAGCCCGAGGCCTGGCGGCCTTGATCGACGGTTTGTGGTTGCGCGGCGCCCTGTCGGGAGACGCTTTCGACACGGAGCAGGCGCAACGGATCGCTTACGAATACATGGATTTCCAATTGGCCAAGCAGGTGAGTTAGAGCACACATAAACGCTCAACCCCTGAACGGCTACTGAACGGTGTTGCCAGAACCTTATGGCTGCACCTTTTGGTGGTTAACGCCAACCACTTATGCACTTGCGAGGACTTTATGGCCCGTTTCGAACTGCAAAAACTCTACATTGACGGCGGCTACAGCGACGCTGGCAGCGATGCCACCTTCGAAGCCATCAACCCGGCTAACGGTGAAGTTCTCGCCAACGTGCAACGCGCCACATTCGAAGACGTTGAGCGTGCGGTGGTCAGCGCCGAAAAGGGCCAGAAAATCTGGGCCGCCATGACCGCCATGGAGCGTTCGCGCATCCTGCGTCGCGCCGTGGAAATCCTGCGCGAGCGCAATGATGAACTGGCGGCCCTGGAAACCCTGGACACCGGTAAATCCTTCTCTGAAACCAAGTACGTCGACATCGTCACCGGCGCCGACGTGCTGGAATACTACGCAGGCCTGGTGCCCGCCATCGAAGGCGAGCAGATCCCGCTGCGTACCACCTCGTTCGTCTACACCCGCCGCGAGCCGCTGGGCGTGGTCGCCGGTATCGGCGCGTGGAACTACCCGATCCAGATCGCCCTGTGGAAGTCCGCCCCTGCCCTGGCTGCCGGCAACGCGATGATCTTCAAGCCAAGCGAAGTCACCTCGCTGACCACCCTGAAGCTGGCCGAAATCTACACCGAAGCTGGCGTGCCGGATGGCGTGTTCAACGTTCTGACCGGTAGCGGCCGTGAAGTCGGCACCTGGCTGACCGAGCACCCACGCATCGAGAAAATCTCCTTCACCGGCGGTACCGACACCGGCAAGAAGGTCATGGCCAGCGCTTCGAGCTCCTCGCTCAAAGACGTCACCATGGAACTGGGCGGCAAATCCCCGCTGATCATTTTCGACGACGCCGACCTGGATCGCGCCGCCGACACCGCGATGATGGCCAACTTCTACAGCTCCGGCCAGGTCTGCACCAACGGCACCCGTGTGTTCATTCCAAAGCACCTGCAAGCCGCCTTTGAAGCCAAGATCGTTGAGCGTGTTGCGCGTATCCGCGTTGGCAACCCAGAAGACGAAAACACCAACTTCGGCCCACTGGTCAGCTTCGCCCACATGGAAAGCGTGCTGGGCTACATCGCCAAGGGCAAGGAAGAAGGCGCACGCCTGCTGTGCGGCGGCGACCGCCTGACCGACGGCGACTTCGCCAAGGGCGCATTCGTGGCACCGACCGTGTTCACTGACTGCACCGACGACATGACCATCGTGCGTGAAGAAATCTTTGGCCCGGTGATGAGCATCCTCACCTACGAGACCGAAGAAGAAGTGATCCGTCGTGCCAACGACACCGACTTCGGCCTGGCCGCTGGTCTGGTGACCAAGGACCTGAACCGCGCCCACCGCGTGATTCATCAGTTGGAAGCGGGTATCTGCTGGATCAACGCCTGGGGCGAGTCCGACGCGAAGATGCCGGTTGGCGGCTACAAGCAGTCGGGTGTTGGCCGTGAGAACGGCATCAGCTCGCTGAACAACTTCACCCGCATCAAATCGGTACAGGTTGAGCTGGGCGACTACGCCTCGGTGTTCTAAACCCGAGTTCTGTATTGCCTGCGGGGCCGCTATCGCTGGCGAGCCCGGCTCCCACATTCTGATTGTGGGAGCTGGCTTGCCTGCGATGGGGCCCGACCTGACCAACTCCAAAGAGGGTGCATTTATGTCCCAAGAATACGACTACATCATTGTGGGTGCCGGCTCCGCCGGTAACACCCTGGCGACCCGTCTGACCGAAGATGAAGGCGTCACCGTTTTGCTGCTGGAAGCCGGCGGCCCCGACTACCGCCTGGACTTCCGCACCCAGATGCCCGCCGCCCTGGCGTTCCCGCTGCAAGGCCGCCGCTACAACTGGGCCTACGAAACCGATCCAGAGCCACATATGGACGGGCGTCGTATGGAATGTGGTCGCGGCAAGGGCCTGGGTGGCTCGTCGCTGATCAACGGCATGTGCTACATCCGTGGCAACGCCATGGACTACGACAACTGGGCAAAACTGCCAGGCCTGGAAGACTGGAGCTACCTCGACTGCCTGCCGTATTTCCGCAAGGCCGAAACCCGCGACATCGGCCCGAACGACTACCACGGTGGCGAAGGTCCGGTCAGCGTGACCACGCCTAAAGCCGGTAACAACCCGCTGTTCCACGCCATGGTTGAAGCTGGCGTGCAGGCCGGTTACCCGCGTACCGAAGACTTGAACGGCTACCAGCAGGAAGGTTTCGGCCCGATGGACCGTACCGTGACGCCGAACGGCCGTCGCGCCAGTACCGCCCGTGGCTACCTGGACACCGCCAAGAAGCGCTCGACCCTGACCATCGTCACCCATGCCCTGGCCGACAAAGTGTTGTTCGAAGGCAAGCGTGCGGTCGGTGTGCGTTACCTGATCGGTGCCGCCGAAGAGCGTGTTGAAGCCCGCGCGCGCAAGGAAGTGCTGGTGTGCAGCGGCGCCATCGCCTCGCCGCAATTGCTGCAACGTTCCGGTGTAGGCCCGGCCAAACTCCTGGAAAGCCTCGACATCCCGGTGGTCCACGACCTGCCAGGCGTCGGTGAAAACCTGCAGGACCACCTGGAACTGTATCTGCAATACGCCTGCACCCAGCCGGTCTCGCTGTACCCGTCGCTGCTCTGGTACAACCAGCCAGCCATTGGTGCCGAATGGCTGTTCAACG
This sequence comes from Pseudomonas sp. FP818, assembly GCF_030687335.1. NCBI lineage: Bacteria > Pseudomonadati > Pseudomonadota > Gammaproteobacteria > Pseudomonadales > Pseudomonadaceae > Pseudomonas > Pseudomonas sp. FP818. The sequence continues at coordinate 5,441,420 of NZ_CP117427.1, forward strand.
GCACCGGCATCGGCGCCAGCAACCAGTTCGAAGCGGGCGGTTTTATCCGCACCCGTGAAGAATTCGAGTGGCCGAACATCCAGTACCACTTCCTGCCGGTCGCGATTAACTACAACGGCAGCAACGGTGTGAAAGAGCACGGTTTCCAGGCGCACATGGGCTCCATGCGTTCGCCGAGCCGTGGCCGCGTGCAAGTGAAGTCGAAGAACCCACGGGACTACCCGAGCATCCTCTTCAACTACATGGCCACCGAGCAGGACTGGCAGGAGTTCCGCGATGGCATCCGCCTGACCCGTGAAATCATGCAGCAGCCGGCACTGGACGCGTTCCGTGGCCGTGAAATCAGCCCGGGCATCGACGTGCAAACCGACGAGCAACTGGACAAGTTCATCCGCGAGCACGCCGAAACCGCGTTCCACCCGTCCTGCTCGTGCAAGATGGGCACCGACGAAATGGCTGTGGTCGATGGCGAAGGCCGCGTGCATGGCATGCAGGGCCTGCGGGTGGTCGATGCGTCGATCATGCCGATCATCACCACCGGCAACCTGAACGCGCCAACCATCATGATCGCCGAGAAAATCGCCGACAAGATGCGTGGTCGCCAGTTGCCGCGCAGCACCGCGGACTACTACGTGGCCGGCGATGCGCCGGTGCGTGGCAAGCCGTTGCGTGAAGTGGGTCCGACCGCGCAGTAACCGCTACACCGCGGCGCTCTTATCGCAGGCAAGCCCGCTCCCACATTTGAACGTATTCACACATCAAAATGTGGGAGGGGGCTTGCTCCCGATAAGACCCGACCAGCCAACACCCATCTTCCCAGACTCTTCCTACACTGCCCCGCCCTTGATCCCACCCCCCGCGCCGGCCTAATCTAGTCCCTCGCGCAAACGTTTCACCTTCCTACCGACACGCCGGCTTCTGCCTGGCCACGAGGCTTTCTCATGTTTGATGTCGTTTCTTCGAGCAAATGGCCTACCGGCTTCCTGATCAATCCAAACGTTGAACCGCTGGACCCGAAATGGCTGAAGGAATTCAGCAAGATCCCGGCGGCGGCCGTCAGCGACTGCCTGGGCCGTAACGTCGGTGGCCTGGGCCTGAAAGCCTTCCACGGCAATGCACCGATGCTCGGCAGCGCCCTCACCGTGCGGGTGCGCCCCGGTGACAACCTGATGATTCTCAAAGCCATGCAGATGGCCCGCCCGGGCGATGTGCTGGTGATCGACGGCAGCGCCGACCTGACCCGCGCGGTGTTCGGCGGCATCATGCGCGCCATGGCCCTGAAGGCTGGCATTGTCGGTGTGGTGATCAACGGCGCCCTGCGCGACCTCGACGAATGGCAAACCGGCGAACTGCCGGCCTACGCCATCGGCGGCGTACACCGTGGCCCGAGCACTGACGGCGGCGGCGAGATCAACGTGCCGATCTCCTGCGCTGGCATGCTGGTAGCCCCTGGCGACCTGATGATCGGCGATGGCGACGGCGTGGTCGCCGCCTCGCGCAGCGAACTGCCGGAATTGCTGGTGCGCTGCCATGACCTGCTGGCCCGCGAGAAAGCCACACTGGCTGCCATCGAAGCCGGCACCCTGGACCCTGACCGCTTTGACGCCATCCTGCGCGCCAAGGGTTGCCCGGTCTAAAGCCAAGGCAAAAGCATCGCAGGCAAGCCTGCTCCCACATTTTGATTTGTGAGCACATTCAAAAGGTAGGAGCTGGCTTGCCTGCGATGGGGCCCTCAAAGCCATCACCGCCCACAAGGAAGGCCCCATGTTCGACAAACACCCGCAACTCAAACAACATTTCGCCGCCCTGCGCACCCGCGCCGAATTCTTCTCCCTGCGCTACGTGCGCGAGTCCGGCCAGTACCTGTCGGTGCGCAAGAATGTCGCCGAACCGCCGCACCTGAGCCGCGACGAAGGCGCCATGCTCACCGTGCGCCTCAACGGTGTCGAAGCCTACGCGGCCACCCACGATATTTCCCTGGCCGGCCTGCAAGCGGCCCTCGAGCGTGCCGAACAGCAAGCCCGGCGGATCAAGCCCCATGCCCTGCTCGACCTGCGCGACCAGCCGGTGTCCAGCGACATCGCCGACTACCTGTCGCCAGAGCTCGATCAAGCCTTCCCGTCCCTGAGCGACTGCTACCAACTGCTCGGCGCAGAGTCAGCGGCCGTGCCCAGGGACGAGCGCCTGGTGAACTGGGAAGTCAGCCTGGGCACCACCCACGTTGAACAGATCTACCTCAACAGCGCCGGCGCGCAACTGCGCCAGGCCCAGCGTTTTGTGTTCCCCGGCGTCAATGTGACCGCCTACCACGGCAACGACAGCCAGACCCGCACCCTGGGCGGCAGCAACTTTGGCCAGCAGGGCGGCTTTGATGTGATCAGCCGCTTCGGCCTGGTAGGCGCCGCGCCACGGGTGGCCGACGAGGCCCTGCAACTGCTGCTGGCCCCCAACACGCCCCAGGGCCCGCGGAACCTGCTGTTGATGCCCGACCAGATGATCCTGCAGATCCACGAATCCATCGGCCACCCGCTGGAGCTGGACCGCATTCTCGGCGACGAGCGCAATTACGCCGGCACCAGCTTCGTCAAGGCCAGCGACTTCGGGCACCTGCAATACGGCTCCAACCTGCTCAACGTGACCTTTGACCCGGACATTCCCGAGCAACTGGCCAGCTACGCCCATGACGACGACGGCACGCCCGCCAACAAGCAGTTCCTGATCCGTAACGGCCTGCTGCTCAAGCCCCTGGGCGGGGCGCTGTCGCAGTACCGCTCGGGCATGGGCGGCGTAGCCAACAGCCGCGCCAGCAGTTGGAACCGCGCACCCATCGACCGCATGGCCAACCTCAATATCGAGGCTGGCGACCAGAGCCTGGCGCAACTGATCGGCGGCATCGAGCACGGCATCCTGATGTCGACCAACCGTTCCTGGTCGATCGACGATGCGCGCAACAAGTTCCAGTTCGGCTGCGAGTGGGGCCAGTTGATCGAGAACGGCGAACTCAAGGGCGTGGTGAAGAACCCCAACTACCGGGCGATTTCCGCGCAGTTCTGGCGCAAGCTCAGTGCCGTGGGCGATGCCAGCACCTTCAAGGTGCTGGGCACGCCCAACTGCGGCAAGGGCGAGCCGAACCAAGTGATCCGCGTCGGCCATGCATCGCCGGCGTGTGTCTTCAGCGATGTGGATGTGTTTGGGGGAGACTCCTGATGAAGGCTTTCAAGGACCTGGTGGAATGGCTCAAGCAGGCCATCGCCGATGGGGAACAGTTTCATCTGGGCTACGCGGCGGAGTCGTCCGAATTCGTGCGTTTCAACCACGCCAAGGTGCGCCAGGCCGGCCAGGTACAGCAGGCCAGCGTCAACCTCAAGCTGATCAACGATGGCCGGCACGCCGACCTGGCCATCACCCTGGCCGGCGCCCCCGAGGTGGACCGCCAGCGCCTGGCCGAGGGCCTGCAGCAATTGCGCGACACCTTGCCCTTGCTGCCCAAAGATCCTTACCTGCTACTCAATCACACGGCCTGGCAAAACAGCAGCGAGCAGGCCCAGGCGCTGCCGGACCTCGATCAAGTCCTGGGCGAAATCAGCCAGGGCGCCCAAGGTTTCGACCTGGTCGGCATCTATGCCGCCGGGCCGATCAGCCGCGGGTTCGCCAGCTCGTCGGGGGCTTTTGGCTGGCACCAGGCCAATAGCTTCAACTTTGATTTCAGTCTGTTCCATGCCAATGGCGAGGCGGTCAAGGCCAGCTACGCCGGCGATGCCTGGGACAGCGCGGCATTTGCCCAGCGCTTGCAGCAAGCCCGCGAACAACTGGAGTTTCTTGGCCGGCCCTTGCACACCCTGGCGCCCGGCCAATACCGCGCCTACCTGGCACCGGCGGCCATGGAAGAAATCATCGGCATGCTCGCCTGGGGTGGTTTTTCTGCGCAGGCCATCGCCAGCAAGGGCAGCCCGTTGCAGCGCCTGTATGCTGGCGACCAGGCCCTGAGCCCGCTGGTGGGCATGGGCGAACAGATCACCGGCTCCCTGAGCCCGGCGTTTTCCCGGGACGGTTACCCGCGCAGCGACGTGACCTTGATCGCCAATGGCCAGGCGCAAGGGCAACTGGTCAACTCGCGCAGCGCCGCCGAATACGGCTTGAGCACCAACGGCGCCAGCGGCGATGAGTCCCCCAGCGCCTTGCAGATGGCCGCCGGCAGCCTGGCCCAGGCCGATATCCTCAAGCAACTGGGCACCGGCCTGTATATCAGCAACCTGTGGTACCTGAACTACTCCGACCAGCCGGCGGCGCGCCTGACAGGCATGACCCGCTTCGCCACGTTCTGGGTCGAAGACGGCGAGATCAAGGCACCGGTCAGCACCATGCGCTTTGACGATAGCGTCTACCACCTGCTGGGGTCGCAGTTGGAAGCGCTGACCGCCGAGCGCGAGTTGCTGCTGTCGGCCAGCACCTATGGCGAGCGCAACACCTCGTCCAACCTGCTGCCGGGCGCGTTGGTAAAACGCCTGACCCTGACCTTGTAAACGCCCGGCTTGTGCTGTGGCGAGGGGGCTTCTCGCCACAACAAGCGCGCGCCTTGCCACAATTTAAGCTGGCTCCTACAGGGGAATACCCTGGGTTCTGATGAACCTTCCCTGGCAGCATCCCGTTGGTTGGCGGACTGTTGTCGACGCTCGAAAACCTCGTTATAACGGTTAGTGGCATCCCGCCACTCTCAACCCATTTGTTCGCAAATGATGCATGACCTCGCCCGGGACTGGGCGAGCCGGAGCGTTGACATGTACCAAGGAAGTTTTGTCATTGATAAGTTGTTCAAGCACTACAACGTTCACGTAGAGCAATTGGGTAACGATCCGCAACGCAAGACCGTGCTGTTGGTCAACGGCGCGCTGTCCACCACCCGCTCATTCGCCCGCACCAGCAAGTGCCTGGCCGAGCATTTCAATGTGTTGATGTTCGACTTGCCGTTTTCCGGCTATTCGCGCCCCCACAACACCGATCTGGACCTGGTGACCAAGGACGACGAAGTCGAGATCCTGCGGGCGCTGGTGGAGCGTTTCCAGGTCAACCACCTGGTGTCGGCCTCCTGGGGTGGCATCTCGACCCTGCTGACCCTGGCGCACAACCCGCCTTCCATCGAAAGCTCGGTGGTGATGGCCCTGGCACCCAATCTCAACCCGGCAATGCTCGAATATGTGGAGCGGGTGCGGGTGCTGATCGAGGCCGATGACAAGTCTGCCGTCGGCCACTTGCTCAATGAGACCGTCGGCAAATTCCTCTCCAGCCGGCTCAAGCGCAATAACCATCGGCACCTGTCGACCATGGCCACCACCGAGTACCGCCAGGCGCGCTTTCATATTCATCAGGTGCTTGCCCTGGGCGATGGCAACTACCTGCCGCAATTGCGCCAGATCGAAACCCCAGTGCATTTTCTCAACGGCACGCTGGACGAATACACCCCGGCCAATGAAGCCCAACTGTTCAAGCAATACGTGGGCCGCAGCAGCTTTGCCAGCGCCGAGCACACCGGCCATTTGCTCGACCTGGAGTCGCGGGAGGCGGCGCTGGCGGTGCATCGCGCGCTGATCGACTTCCTGGTGGGCAAGGACGTGGCCATCGCTGATATAGACGAACCGCCAGTGGGAAAATCGGCAGAGGTTGGCGCATAATCGGCAACCCATAGCCTGCTAACAAAAAGGGATCTCATGCCGAATCGTGTCGTGCTCGATGCCAAGACCGCCCGCTGGTTACCCTGGGTGGTAGCGATTGCCTTCTTCATGCAGTCGCTCGACGGCACGATTCTCAACACGGCACTGCCCGCCATGGCCGAGGACCTGGCGGAAAACCCGCTGCGCATGCAGGGCGTGATCATCGCCTACATGCTCACCGTGGCCTTGCTGATCCCGGCCTCGGGCTGGATCGCCGACCGTTTCGGCACCAAGAAGATTTTCTTCGGCGCGATCATGCTGTTCAGCATCGGCTCGCTGCTGTGCGCCCTGTCCAGCAGCCTGAGCATGCTGGTGGGCGCACGGGTGATCCAGGGTCTGGGCGGCGCGCTGATGCTGCCGGTGGGCCGGCTGGTGGTGCTGCGCGCCTACCCGCGCTCGGAGCTGGTGCGGATCATGGGTTTTATCACCATTCCCGGCCTGCTCGGCCCCCTGCTCGGCCCGACCATGGGCGGCTGGATGGTGCAGTACCTGACCTGGCACTGGATTTTCCTGATCAACCTGCCGGTGGGCATGATCGGCTGCTACGCCGTGTGGAAATTCATCCCCGACCTGCGCGGCAGCGAGCGTACTCGCTTCGATAGCCTGGGCTTTTTGCTGTTTGGCGCGGCAATGGTGCTGATCACCATTGCCATGGAAGGCCTGGGCGAGCTGCACCTGCCGCACTTGCGCGTGATGTTGTTGCTGTTCGGTGGCATGGCGTGCCTGGCGGCCTACTGGCTGCGCGCCGGGCATATCGAAAACCCACTGTTCTCGCCGGTGCTGTTCAAGACCCGGACCTTTGCCGTGGGCATTCTCGGCAACCTGTTCGCGCGCCTGGGCAGCGGCGCCCTGCCGTTCCTCGTGCCGTTGCTGCTGCAGATCGCCCTGGGTTACTCGCCGTCCCAGGCCGGGATGAGCATGCTGCCCCTGGCGGCAGCGGCGATGGTCGCCAAGTCGGTCGCCCGGCCGTTGATCGAACGCCTGGGCTATCGCGTCGTGCTCACCGGCAACACCCTGCTGCTGGGCATGATGCTGGCGAGCATGGGCCTGGTCAGCGAACAGACGCCCTACCCGCTGTTGCTGGCGATGCTCGCGGTACTGGGGGCGATCAACTCCCTGCAATTTACCGCGATGAACACCGTGACCCTGATCGACCTCGACGATGCCCAGGCCAGCAGCGGCAACAGCCTGCTGTCGGTGGTGGCGCAACTGGCCCTGAGCCTGGGGGTGGCCTGCGCCGGTGCCCTGCTTGGCGGGTTTACTGCCCAAGCCGGTAACGATGGGGTCAACACCGTGCTCGAGGCGTTCCAGTTGACGTTCCTCACCGTGGGCATCATGGCGATGCTGGCGGCGGCGATCTTCTTGCAATTGTCGCCAAAAGACGGCAAACGAGTGGTCAGCCGCGAGCACGACATTGAGCATTAGGCGGCGTCTCGTCTAGAACTTGCAGGGAAATTCCCACGGGGCTGGTACACTGCGCGACATTTTGTTTTTGCAGAGCCTGTCCCGTGACCACCATCGCCACCGCTTTTAATACTTTGCCGCTCTCCGCCGCCATGCTGGCTAACCTTGACTCGCTGGGTTATGCCGAGATGACGCAGATCCAGGCGCAAAGCTTGCCGGTGATCCTCAAGGGGCTGGACCTGATCGCCCAGGCCAAGACCGGCAGCGGCAAGACCGCCGCCTTCGGCATCGGCCTGTTGAACCCGATCAACCCGCGCTACTTCGGTTGCCAGGCCCTGGTGATGTGCCCGACCCGCGAGCTGGCTGACCAGGTGGCCAAGGAAATCCGCCGCCTGGCCCGCGCCGAAGACAACATCAAGGTGCTGACCCTGTGCGGCGGCGTGTCCCTCGGCCCGCAGATCGCTTCCCTGGAGCATGGCGCCCACGTCATCGTCGGCACCCCGGGCCGCATCCAGCAACACCTGCGCAAGGGTTCGCTGGTGCTGGACGGTTTGAACACGCTGATCCTCGATGAAGCCGACCGCATGCTCGACATGGGTTTCTACGACGCCATCGAAGACATCATCAGCAAGACCCCGGCCCGTCGCCAGACCCTGTTGTTCTCGGCCACCTACCCGGTGAGCATCAAGCAACTGGCCTCCAAATTCATGCGCGCGCCGCAGCAGGTCAAGGCCGAAGCGTTCCACTCCGATGAGCAGATCGAGCAGCGTTTCTACGAAATCTCCCCGGAAGAGCGCATGGACGCGGTGACCAAGGTGCTGTCGCACTTCCGTCCGGCCTCTTGCGTGGCCTTCTGCTTTACCAAGCAGCAAGTGCAGGAAACCGTGGATCACCTGACCGCCAAGGGCATTTCTGCAGTCGGCCTGCATGGCGACCTGGAACAGCGCGACCGTGACCAGGTGCTGGCAATGTTCGCCAACCGCAGTACTTCGGTACTGGTGGCCACCGACGTGGCGGCCCGAGGCCTGGACATTGACTCGCTGGACATGGTGATCAACGTCGAACTGGCCCGCGATTCGGAAATCCACATTCACCGCGTCGGCCGTACCGGGCGTGCCGGTGAGACCGGGATCGCCATCAGCCTGGTGGCGCCGTCCGAGGCACACCGTGCCCAGGCCATCGAACTGCTGCAAAAGGCCCCGCTGAACTGGGATCAACTGAGCAACCTCAAATCACAGGGCGGCGCGCCGCTGCTGCCGGTGATGAGCACGTTGTGCATTGCTGCCGGTCGTAAAGACAAGGTCCGCCCAGGCGACATCCTCGGCGCGCTGACCGGTGAAGCCGGGATCCCGGGCGCCCAGGTGGGCAAGATCGCGATCTTTGACTTCCAGGCCTATGTGGCAGTGGAGCGTAGCGTCGCCAAGCAGGCGTTGCAGCGCTTGAATGACGGCAAGATCAAGGGCCGTTCGTTGCGCGTGCGGATCCTGTAAAGCTCTTCGATTCAATGGAGATCCAATGTGGGAGCGGGCTTGCTCGCGAATGCGGTGTACCAGTCGCCAGATGGGGTGGCTGACAGCCGTATTCGCGAGCAAGCCCGCTCCCACATTTCTGATTGCATTTGAGATCAATATTTTGTGAGGACACCGTTTTGCGCTCGACCGAAGTTGTGATCATTGGCGCTGGCGCCGCAGGCTTGATGTGCGCGCTGACCGCCGCCGGGCGTGGGCGCAAGGTGATGTTGATCGACCATGCGAACAAGGCCGGCAAGAAGATCCTGATGTCCGGCGGTGGCCGCTGTAACTTCACCAATATGTACACCGAGCCTGCCAACTTCCTCTCGCACAATGCGCACTTCTGCAAATCCGCCCTGGCCCGTTACACCCAGTGGGATTTCATCGGGCTGGTGGCCAAGCATGGCGTGCCGTACCACGAGAAGAAGCTCGGCCAGCTGTTCTGCGATAACAAATCCAGCGACATCCTCGGCATGCTGCTCGACGAATGCATCCAGACCGGCGTGAGCCTGCACCTGGACACCTCGATCCAGGAGATCGCCAGGCTCGACAGCGGCTACCAACTGCAGACCACCCTCGGCGAGTTGCGCTGCGAGTCCCTGGTGATTGCCACCGGTGGCCTGTCGATTCCGACCCTGGGCGCCACCGGCTTTGGTTATCAGGTGGCCAAGCAGTTCGGCCATGAACTGCTGCCGACCCGTGCAGGCCTGGTGCCGTTTACCATCACCGATCAGCTCAAGGAACTGTGTGGCGAGCTGTCCGGCACCTCGGTCGATTGCCTGGTCAGCTGCAACGACCAGAGCTTTCGCGAGAACATTTTGTTCACCCATCGCGGCCTGAGCGGGCCGGCGATTTTGCAGATCTCCTCGTACTGGGAGCCCGGCGACACGGTAGAAATCAACCTGCTGCCCGACCACGACGCCCACGCCTGGCTGCAACAGCAACAGGCCGAGCGCCCCAACAGCGAACTCAAGACCCTGCTGGGCGAGATCTTCACCAAGAAGATGGCCAACCTGCTGGCCGAGACGTGGTTTGTGTCCAAGCCGATGAAGCAGTACACCCACGCCGAACTGGCGGATATCGCTACCAAGCTGGGCAGTTGGCAATTGGTCCCGGCCGGCACCGAGGGCTACCGCACCGCCGAAGTCACCTTGGGCGGGGTGGATACGCGGGAAGTGTCGTCCAAGACCATGGAGTCGCTGAAAAGCCCCGGCCTGTACTTTATCGGCGAAGTGCTGGATGTGACCGGGCACCTGGGCGGGTTCAACTTCCAGTGGGCCTGGGCTTCGGGGTATGCGGCGGCGCAGTACGCCTGAACGGTAATGTGATCAACTGTGGGAGCGGGCTTGCTCGCGAATACGGTGGGTCAGTCAGCTCATTCAGCGACTGACACTCCGCATTCGCGAGCAAGCCCGCTCCCACAGTTTGATGGGGTGTGCCAAAACAATTTTTGCTTATGAATGTGATCGCCACGCTTGCCGTGACGTCATTACTGGCTCAATTTAGCGGCATCGTCCCGGAAGACCCCAGACTTCATGTCCTCGACCTCGTTCAAGCAGTCCATGCGGCGCCTTTGGGCACTGGATAAGTTCAGTTACAGCGTACGGGTGTTTATCGCCCTCACCGGCAGCATGGCGCTGTGCTGGTATCAGGATGAAATGTCGCTGCTGATCCCGCTGTTCCTGGGGATTATCGCCAGCGCCCTGGCCGAAACCGATGACAGCTGGCAGGGCCGCCTCAATGCGCTGGCGGTGACGCTGGTATGTTTCAGCGTGGCGGCGCTGTCGGTGGAGTTGCTGTTTCCCTACCCGTGGATTTTTGCCATCGCCATCGCCCTGGCGAGTTTCTGCCTGACCATGCTCGGCGCCCTGGGCGAGCGTTATGGCGCCATTGCCTCGGCCACTTTGATTCTGTCGGTCTACACCATGATCGGCGTGGACCAGCGCGGCGGCGCCGTCACCGACTTCTGGCACGAACCCTTGCTGCTGGTGGCCGGTGCCGCCTGGTACGGCGCGCTGTCGGTGCTGTGGCAGGCAATGTTTTCCAACCAGCCGGTTCAACAGAGCCTGGCCCGGCTGTTTCGCGAGCTGGGGCGTTACCTCAAGCTCAAGTCATCGCTGTTCGAGCCCATTCGCCAACTGGACGTCGAAGCGCGGCGCCTGGAGCTGGCGCAACAAAATGGCCGGGTGGTGGCGGCGCTCAATGCGGCCAAGGAAATCATCCTGCACCGTGTCGGCAATGGCCGGCCGGGTTCCAAGGTCAGTCGCTACCTCAAGCTGTACTTCCTGGCCCAGGACATCCACGAGCGCGCCAGTTCCTCCCACTACCCCTACAACGCCCTGGCCGAAGCCTTCTTCCACAGCGATGTGCTGTTCCGTTGCCAGCGCCTGCTGCGCCAGCAAGGCAAGGCCTGCCAGGCCCTCGCCGAGTCGATCCAGCTGCGCCAGCCGTTTGTCTATGACGCCAGCTTCGCCGAGGCCCTGGGCGACCTGAATGCCTCCCTCGAACACCTGCGCATCCAGAGCAACCCGGCCTGGCGTGGCCTGCTGCGTTCGTTGCGCGCGCTGGCGGCCAACCTGTCGACCCTCGACCGCCTGCTCAGCGACGCCAGCAACCCAGACAGCCTGGCAGATGCCAGCGACAGCAGCCTGCTGGACCGCTCGCCGCGCAACCTCAAGGAAATGTGGACGCGCCTGCGTACCCAACTGACCCCGACTTCGCTGCTGTTCCGTCACGCCCTGCGCCTGCCCCTGGCGCTGAGTGTCGGCTACGGCATGGTGCATTTGATCCACCCGTCCCAGGGCTACTGGATCATCCTCACCACCCTGTTCGTCTGCCAGCCCAACTACGGCGCCACGCGGCGCAAGCTTGGCCAGCGGATCGTCGGCACGGCCATCGGCCTGACGGTGGCCTGGGCCCTGTTCGATCTGTTCCCTAACCCCTTGGTGCAGTCGATGTTCGCCATCGCCGCCGGGCTGGTGTTCTTTATCAACCGCACCACCCGCTACACCCTGGCCACCGCCGCCATTACCCTGATGGTGCTGTTCTGCTTCAACCAGGTGGGCGATGGGTATGGGCTGTTCCTGCCGCGCCTGTTCGATACCTTGCTCGGCAGCCTGATCGCCGGGCTGGCGGTGTTCCTGTTCCTGCCGGACTGGCAAGGCCGGCGCCTGAACAAAGTGCTGGCCAATACCCTGACCTGCAACAGCATCTACTTGCGCCAGATCATGCAGCAATATGCCGCCGGCAAGAGCGACGACCTGGCCTACCGCCTGGCCCGGCGCAATGCGCACAACGCCGACGCCGCGCTGTCCACCACCCTGGCCAATATGCTGATGGAGCCGGGGCACTTCCGTAAGGAAGCCGACGTTGGCTTCCGCTTCCTGGTGCTGTCCCACACCTTGCTCAGTTACCTGTCGGGGCTGGGTGCCCACCGCGACACCCAACTGCCGGCCGATGTGCGTGAGCACCTGATCGAAGGCGCGGGCAAGACCCTCGCCACGAGCATCGACGAAATCGCCAGTGGGTTGGCGAACAAACAGCCGATTGCGGTGCAGAGCGATGCCGAGGAAGCGCTGGCAGTGGAGCTGGAGCAGATGCCGGATGAGATCGACGAAGCACAGCGCCTGGTACAGACGCAGTTGGCATTGATCTGTCGGCAGTTGGGGCCGTTGCGCACGCTGGCGGCGCATTTGATCAAGGAAACCAGTGCGGCTTAGAGCCCTATCGCGAGCAAGCCCGCTCCCACATTTTGATCTGCGAATACGGGCATGCTCGCGATGGCGACCTCAAGAACACTACATCCCGTGTTGCTTGAGAAGACGCGCATAACTGCCATCTGCCTTCATCCGGGCAATCTCCCGATCAAACCCCGCAACAATCTGCTCATGCCTGGGGTTTTTCAGGCTGACCAGAATATGCAGGCTGTTCTCACTCAAGGTCTTGGGCAGGAATTCCACCGCGTTGCGCACCCTGGGTGATTCCCGCGCCAGGTGAAAACGCGCGACATACTCATCCTCGACCGTCAGCCGCACGCGCCGGGCCGCGAGCATGCGCACGGCCATGGCGAAGTTATGCACCGGGACTTTTTGCAGTTGGGGATCGGCATCGAACTCCGCCGAATAGGCGTAGCCGCGTACCACGGCGACGGGATAGTCATGCAGTTGCTGCAGGTTCTGGAACTCGATGGGATCATCACGGCGCTTGATAAAACGCACGCGGTTGAGCAGGTACTCGTCGGAAAACTGCCCCAACTGCGTACGCGCCTCGTCGTACCAGGCATTGATCAACACGTCATAACGCCCGTCGCCCACCCCCATCAACGCCCGCGCCCACGGCACCTGCTCGAAATCGCTGGCAAAGCCGGCACGCGCCAGGGCGGTGCTGACGATATCGGTAGCCAGCCCGCCATTGAGCAGGGTCGCATCGGTAAACGGCGGCCATGCATCTGCCACCAGGCGCAAACGTTCTGCGGCCACCGTCGGGACCAGCAACAGCAATACCAGCAAAGCAACGGCACGAGACAGTCGCAGCATGCTTAATGTCCTTGCACAGCGGGCAGTTCCTTGCGGGCAATGGCGTCTGGAAGAACAATGCCCAGGCACCTGACTGTAGCTTATCGCTCGCGGTGTACAGCAGATTACACAAAGAACTGAACCGCGAAAGCACTCAATGATGGCAAATTGACGTCATTCACAAAAAATAAGGTTTCACAGGTGTTTATGCCACCCCCCAAGACAGTTGCCGGCCAGGGCATTACTATCCAGGCCAGGTCTTTATGCGAGATGGAACGATGACTGTCGATTGGGTTTGCAAGCACCACAATGATCTGGGCAAGGAACAGCTCTACGCCATTTTGCGTCTGCGGGCAGAGGTATTTGTCGTCGAGCAGAAATGCATCTACCAGGACATCGACGATCAGGATCTGGAGGGCGACACCCACCACCTGATGGCCTGGAAGGACAACCAATTGGTGGCTTACCTGCGCCTGCTGGACCCGGAGCTGCATGGCGGTGACGTGGTTATCGGCCGCGTGCTGGTGGCCGAGGCAGCCCGGGGCACTGGCCTGGGCCACCAGATGCTGGAGGAAACCCTCAAGCAGATCGACGATATCTGGCCGCAGACACCGATTTTTCTTTCAGCCCAGGCGCATTTGCAGGGGTACTACGGCAGATATGGGTTCAAGGTCGAGGGTGAGGAATACCTGGAGGATGATATTCCGCATATTGGGATGCGGCGCGCTTGAGGATGCTATCGCGGGCAAGCCCGCTCCCACAGGTTGATTGCGATCAAATGTGGGAGTGGGCTTGCCCGCGATAGCGTCAGACCTGCCAACCCAGTTTCAGGGATAACCCAACACCTGCTTGACCTGCACCAGGTTGCGCTCGATCCAGCCACGGTCAATCGCCCCCCAATCGCGAATCCGATAGCGCCCGGCATGATTGCGGGCGCCGTCTTCCTGCTCGAACTCGCAGACGATATCCAGGTCCGCCAACGCGGCGATGGTGTCCTGGGCCGTGCGCCGGGGCATGCCGGTCACTTCGGTCAACGCCGGGACGCTGCTGGCCAATTGGCTGTCGATCAGATACGCCACATACAGGCGGCGGTAGAAACTGCTCTTGGTCTTGCTCACATCCATGCTCGCTTCCTCTTGGTTCAATCCCGCGCTGCGCCCTGCAAGTCGCGATAGGTCAGGTACACCCGCAGGTCGAATTCCACCTGATGGTAGCCGGGCAACATATATTCGCAGAGTTTGTAGAACGCCTTGTTGTGGTCCGATTCCTTGAAGTGCGCCAGCTCGTGGACAACGATCATCTTCAGGAACTCCGGCGCCGCGTCCTTGAACAACGCGGCGATGCGGATCTCTTTCTTGGATTTGAGATTGCCGCCCTGCACCCGCGAAATCGTGGTGTGCAGGCCCAGGGCGCGATGGGTCAGGTCCAGGCGGTTGTCGAACAGCACTTTGTCGATGGCCGGTGCATTGCGCAGGTGCTCCTGCTTCAGGGCCAGGGCATAGCTGTACAGCGCCTTGTCACTCTGCACCGCATGGCGCTCGGGGTAACGCTGGTGCAGGTAGTCGCCTAATTGATCTTTGGCGATCAATTGGCGCACTTGCTCTTGCAGGGCGGCGGGATAGGCCTGGAGGTATTTCAGCGCAGTCATGGGTTCGAACGGCAGGGGCGTGAGGCCGCCAGTGTAGCGAATTCAGCAGGGGCCTGCGCGCAGCGCGAAAGGCTGCGGCCACTGGGAAATATCGTCGGCCATCAGCGACGGGGCCACCAGCGGGCCCTGGATGAATTGGCAGCCATTGGCCTGCAGCCAGTGGCATTGCTCAAGGGTTTCCACGCCCTCGGCAATCACCAGCAAGCCGAAGTGCCCACACAGCTCGATAATACTGCGAGCCAGCGCGGCCTCCCGTGGCGAGTTGAGTACGCGGGCAACCAGGCCGGGGTCGAGCTTGAGCGTGTCGAACTCCAGGTCACGCAGATGCGCCAGGGAGCAGTTGCCCGAGCCAAAGTCATCGAGGGCTATTCGCACCCCCAGGCGCCGGAGTTGCTTGAGCTGCTTGGTGGACTCTTCGATATTGTGCATCAGGCTTTCTTCGGCTATTTCCACTTCCAGTTGCCGCCCCTGCAACCCATGTCGCTCCAGTGCCTGCTGCAGCTGGGTCGCCAGGTTGGGCATATTGAACTGGCTGCTACTCAGGCTCACGCTCAGCACCCAGTCGTCACTCATGACCGGGGCCCAGGCCTGTCGCGCCAGCGCCACCTGGTGGAAGATCCAACTGCTGAGCTGACTGATCAGGCGCGCCTCCTCCAGCAAGGGCAGGAACAACCCGGGCGGCACATCGCCGACACTCGGGTGCTGCCAGCGCAACAAGGCTTCGACCCCGCGCAAGTGCCCGTCCACCAGGGACACCTGGGGTTGGTACACCAAGGTCACCTGCTTATGGTCGATGGCCTCGCGCACACTGCTTTCAAGCATCAGGCGCGAGCGGGCCCGGCCGTTCATTTCCTGATCGTAATAGCGATATTGCTGACGCCCGGCGCGCTTGGCTTCGTACATGGCGATATCGGCGGCGCGCAGCAGGCCGCTCAGGTCACGGCCGCAATCGGGGAAGATGGCAATGCCGATACTGACCCCCAGCATCACCTCCAGGCCGTCCACTTGCTGGCAGATCGACACCCGCTCGATCAACTGTTCGGCAAGCTTGGCAGCCTGCTCCGGGTATTCCAGTTCCAGCAACGCGACGAACTCATCCCCACCAAGGCGGCCGAGAATGTCGCAACTGCGCAGGCACAGCGCCAATTGCTCCGAGACCCAGCGCAGTACCCGGTCGCCGGCATCGTGCCCTACGGAATCATTGACCCGCTTGAAGCCATCCAGGTCCATATACAGCAGCACCGTGGCATGCTCGCTGCGCTCGTTGCGCAACAGGATCGTCTCCACGGTCTGATAGAAACCACGCCGATTGAGCAAACCGGTGAGGGGGTCAGTGACGGCCTGGGACTCCAGTTGCTGATGCAGATGGCGCACTTGCGACATGTCCTGCACGGTCACCACCATGGCCTTCTGTTCGCGTGGCAAGGGCGCACAGGACATGGCCACCGGCAGTTGCTGGCCGGGCGCCGTGCGCAGGATCGCGTCGTGCAGGCGCCAGGTTTCACCGCGCAGGTAGCCGGTGTACAACTCGCAGGCAAACCAGTCGGGCATATGGGGTTTTTGCAGGAAGCCCAGGAACGCCTGGCCTTGCAACTCGCCCACCGTGGCGTTGAGCAGTCGCGAAATAGCCGGGTTGGCGTAGCTGATCACCCCGTCTTCGCCCACCACCAGGATGCCCTCGGCGGCGTTGTCGAGCACCGAGGCATTGAAGGCCCGGGCCAGCTCCAGGTCATGACTCAAGCGCTGCAAGGCCCGCCGGTTGCGCTGATGCTCCAGCAAGGCCTGGACCTTGGGCTTGAGGATCAGCGGGTCGAAGGGCTTGAACAGGTAGTCGATAGCGCCGCTGGCATAGCCCTCCAGCACTGCGGCGGGCGATTGCTCAGTGGCACTCAGGAAGATGATCGGGGTCATGCGGGTGCGCTGGCTGCCGCGCATCAAGCGCGCCACTTCGAAGCCGTCCATACCCGGCATCCGCACATCCAGCAGCACCAGGTCCACGTCAGTTTCGAGCAAAAGCCCCAGGGCCTCCTCGCCGGAGGCTGCCGTCACCACCTGCCAGTCGTCGCGCTGCAGGAGCGCGCGCATGCTGATCAGGTTTTCCGGGTAGTCATCGACCACCAGGAGCACTGAGCAGCCTTCGGCCGGGGTTGGAGCGCATTCCATGCTGCATCTCTTCCTTGAGGGTTCATTCCGGTCATTTTTGCGACAAAACCGGACATTCAATGTGGAGTCACTCTAGCCTTGGATCCCATAAAGCAGAAGGTGCGCCGATGCCATCATTGCGCCAAAGGCCACACAACCGACTAACGGTCAGCGCCTACAGCCCACGGATTACGGGAAGGATGGCTTTTTGACAGACCACTGGCGCCAATAAACCGCCATAAAATCATTAACAAACCGTTACCAGCCGCTTATAAAGAACGCGCCAGCCCTTGGGCCAAAGCCTTTTGACCCTTCTTTCGTACAGCAAAGGCGCACTCAATGATTGATCTGTCCACCTGGAACCTGAGCATCCCTGTTGGCACCCCGCCAGCCACCATCGACACCCCTAAACTGCTCAGCGGTTTCAATGGCAAATACTTCCAGGCCGAAGGCAGCAGCGTGCAATTCTGGTCCCCCGTCACCGGTACCCGTACCGAAAACGCCATCTACCCGCGCAGCGAACTGCGGGAAACCTATGCCGACGGCCGGCTGCGCAACTGGACCTACCCAGAGGCCGACAACTACCTGCGCGCCACCCTGGCCATCAACCAGGTGCCCTCCTCGGGCAAGATCGTGATCGGTCAGATTCATGCCTATGACAGCCAGAAACCGCTGGTCAAAGTCGAATATCAATACAAGGAAAAAACCCAGACCGGCAACATCGTCGCCAAGGTGCGCATGCGCCCCGATGACAGCAAAGGCCGGGTGATTATCGTGGCCGAGAATGTGCCCCTGCAGCGCAACTTCACCTACGTCATCCACCTGAACAAAGCCGGCCTGCTGAGCATCGAGGCCGCCAACGGCCAATGGAACGAACGCCTCGGTGCCGCCTGGGGCAAGAAGCCGTTGTACTTCAAGGCCGGCGTATATGTGCAAGACAACAGTGGCGACAGCAAGGAAGGCGGCAAGGTGACATTTGCCAAGCTGGATATTGATCACAACTGACAGTCTGATCATTCTCACGACGCTTTAGGACAGAACCGCGACCCAGGGTCTCGACTTTTTTGTAGGACAATTCGAGTATGGCGCCGCGCATGCGCAATGCTTACCTATAAGAAAGTCATGGAGACTCATCAATGCCCTTCACTCGCACCCTACTCGCCCTGTCCATGGGTATGGTTCTGCTGCAAAACCCGGCCTTCGCTGCCCCGCCCTTGTCGATGACCGACGGGGTGGCCCAGGTCAGTATCCAGGACAGCAACGCCTGGGTTGAGATCAGCAAAGCCGCGTTTGAACACAACATCCGTACCCTGCAAGCCAGCCTCGCCGACAAGTCGAAAATCTGCGCCGTGCTCAAGGCCGACGCCTACGGTCACGGCATTGGCCTGCTGATGCCATCGGTGATCAAGCTCGGCGTGCCTTGCGTGGGCGTGGCCAGCAATGAAGAAGCCCGCGTCGTGCGCGAAAGCGGCTTCAAGGGTCAACTGATCCGCGTGCGTACTGCCGCCCTGAGCGAACTGGAAGCGGCGCTGCCGTACAACGTCGAAGAACTGGTGGGCAACCTCGACTTCGCCGTGCGCGCCAGCCTGATCGCCGAACATCATGGCCGCCCGCTGGTAGTACACCTGGGCCTGAACTCCAGTGGCATGAGCCGCAATGGCGTAGAAATGACCACAGCCCAGGGCCGCCGCGACGCCGTAGCCATCACCAAGGTGCCGAACCTGGAAGTGAAGGCGATCATGACCCACTTCGCCGTCGAAGACGCCGCCGACGTACGCACCGGTCTCAAGGCCTTCAACGAGCAGGCCAATTGGCTGATCGACGTCGCCCAACTGGACCGCAGTAAAATCACCCTGCACGCGGCCAACTCCTTCGCCACCCTGGAAGTGCCCGAGTCCCGCCTGGACATGGTGCGCCCCGGCGGCCTGCTGTTTGGCGACACCGTGCCGTCGTTTACCGAATACAAGCGGGTGATGCAGTTCAAATCCCACGTGGCCTCGGTCAACAGCTACCCGAAAGGCAACACCGTCGGCTACGACCGCACCTACACCCTGAAGCGCGATTCAAAACTGGCCAACATCACCGTGGGCTATTCCGACGGCTATCGCCGGGCGTTCACCAATAAAGGCATCGTGCTGATCAACGGGCATCGGGTGCCGGTGGTGGGCAAGGTGTCGATGAACACGCTGATGGTGGATGTGACGGATGTGCCAACCGTGAAGAGCGGAGATGAGGTGGTGCTGTTTGGCAAGCAGGGGAATGTCCAGACCACCCAGGCGGAGGTAGAGGATATCAATGGGGCGTTGTTGGCTGACCTTTATACGGTGTGGGGGAATTCAAACCCCAAAATACTGGTCGATAAATAAGCCGAACACCATCCAAATGTGGGAGCGGGCTTGCCCGCGATGAGGGCGTATCAGTCATCCATTTATCGACTGATACACCGCTATCGCGGGCAAGCTAGCTCCCACATTGGTTTGTGAGTGCCTGCAAATTCCGAGTACAAAAACCCGAACCTCAAGAGATAAAGAGGCCAGATCTATTTAAAAGTAAAATCGTTCCTCCCCCTTTACAGTCCAACTTTTTATAAGAGCGCGAAGCTCCCATCACCACTAGGCGATGCCGCTGCGAAAAATCAATTTTTTCGCAGCCAACCAAATTTCAACTCTTTTTCATAGGCCTTCCTCACATTATTCTCAAATTCAGCCAAGGAATAAGCAGCACCACTTCCCCGCTTATAAGTACCGGCTCTTAATTGCGACAAGACCCCAGATGCTAACTCTTCATAGCTAACCGAGCCTTTAAAACCTGGGAACTCGTCTCCACCGCGATGCCCGATTATATAGGTGATTCTTTGATCGTCTGTGGGGGACTCTTCGAAGTAGTAGTGACGACTATCAAATTCAGCCTGCTCCTCGTCATACTGCTGAAGCAGCTTTGTTTCCTCAGGGGTTAAAGGTTTATTCGACATACCACCTTCAAACGGCGGATATTTTTCCCACACCGTGCCTTTAATCGATTCCAGATGCTTCCGGCGTTCCAAAGCATTTTTAGTTTCAGCATTTACAACGGGTGGATTTACAAAATCATACTCCATGACTTAAAACCTCGCCAAACAAGTTAATAAAATAAATACATTCTATGGCTCGCCCTAAATCGCTAAAAACCACACAATAAAAAATAAACCAACAACCATTAAATTCAACCTGTCAAATCCTGCAAAACCTAGAACTTTCCGTCATTAAACACACAAAGGATATTTCATCCAAATCTTAAAACAGTCTATTTGCACACACCTAACTCAACGCACAAACTTTCAAATGAAAAGTCTTCACCCATAAAAAACCTTATCGCTGCAGGTTTCCCTAAGCGCTCGGAGGGTGGAGAGGGAGAGATATTAGCAACAAATTTATTTTGCAGTTAAATAGCCCCCCTTTTACAGTCAGCCTTCGTTAAGTACATTAAAAATTTCACTTATAACACCTATCGCAAAACTTCATTAAACACTGTCATTTCTGACAGCAACTCCAAAAAAATACATATTTAAAATTGGTCATACCCTAGGCCTAAGCAAGGCCATCCATCTATATAGGTTGAGGTACATCATGAACAAGGAAGGCTCTCTCACTGCTCGTATGTACACTTCCGGATACCCCCTCACTTGTAGGCTGGGTTTCCAAAAAATTGAAAACGGCACATATGAAAGCGGTGATCACGCCAAATACGCCGACGGAATACCATTCCCAGTGCTTAACTATGTAAAAACAAACCACCTGTGTGCGAGCACAGGCGAACATAGCATCGCAGTAGTATTTAACTTTGAACATGTGGGCAATGGGGAGTACATAACCACCAGCGCAGACGGTAATTTTTTCCCTGGCCACTATTTGGGAATCACCAGCCACGGACACGTAAACGCTTATAAATCAAGAGAAAAAAGAACAATTTTCTTTTAAGAAAAACGGAAAGTACCTAACACTTAGCGACATTACAGGTAATGTAGTTTCTGACTTGGAAATGATCTGCAAAGATGGCGAGATAGAACTGTACAATAAAATCGTACTCGAACCAAGCGCAGGCAGACAATGGTCCGCTTTTGTTCGAACAGTGAGCGGTAGCGTCGGGCTTGTGGGAAAAAATATTACATTACGAATCGAAGAGCGCAACGTCTAATAGTTAAAGAAAAGATAGAAAAACCCGCCTCTTGGCGGGTTTCTCATCAACGCGACTAAACGCTAAGGCTTAGTTGACCTTAGCGTTCAACTCACCTTTCAAATACCGCTGATACATCGCTTCCAACGACACAGGCTTGATCTTCGAAGCATTACCGGCCGTGCCGAACGCTTCGTAACGCGCAATACATACATCACGCATCGCAGTCACAGTGGCGCCGAAGAACTTACGCGGGTCAAACTCGCTCGGGTTGGTGGCCATCAGGCGACGCATCGCACCGGTGGAAGCCAGGCGCAGGTCGGTGTCGATGTTGACCTTGCGCACGCCGTGCTTAATGCCTTCGACGATTTCTTCAACCGGTACGCCGTAGGTTTCTTTGATGTCGCCGCCGTACTGGTTGATGATCGCCAGCCATTCTTGCGGTACCGAGGAAGAACCGTGCATCACCAGGTGGGTGTTGGGGATGCGCTTGTGGATTTCCTTGATGCGGTCGATGGCCAGCACGTCGCCGGTAGGCGGCTTAGTGAACTTGTACGCGCCGTGGCTGGTGCCGATGGCGATGGCCAGGGCGTCGACCTGGGTGCGCTTGACGAAGTCAGCGGCCTCTTCCGGGTCGGTCAGCATCTGGCTGTGATCCAGCACGCCTTCGGCGCCGATCCCGTCTTCTTCGCCGGCCATGCCGGTTTCCAGGGAGCCCAGGCAGCCCAGCTCGCCCTCTACCGAAACGCCGCAGGCATGAGCCAGGGCCACGGTTTGTTGGGTGACGCGCACGTTGTAGTCGTAGTCGGTCGGGGTCTTGCCGTCTTCGCCGAGGGAGCCGTCCATCATCACCGAGCTGAAGCCCAGTTGGATGGAGCGCTGGCATACGTCAGGGCTGGTGCCGTGGTCCTGGTGCATGCACACCGGGATGTGTGGGAATTCTTCGATTGCCGCGAGGATCAGGTGACGCAGGAACGGTGCGCCGGCGTATTTGCGGGCACCGGCCGAAGCCTGGACGATCACTGGGGAGTCGGTCTTGTCAGCGGCTTCCATGATGGCGCGCATCTGCTCAAGGTTGTTGACGTTAAAGGCTGGGACGCCGTAGCCGAACTCGGCTGCGTGATCCAGCATTTGACGCATGCTGATAAGTGCCATTGTGTCTCTCTCCCGGTCGAGGGTCGTTAATCGTGCAAGCCTGCCGTAGCGGCGGCTGCTATTCAAGTTATTGCAGATCAAGGGGTTGAGCCTTGGCCTGCTGAATCGTTATTGCAGGGTGCGGTTCGCAATCTTTGTCGAATTGGAACCGGATCCCATGTGCTCTGTATTACTGGGCCTTGCAGCCCCGGCCGATCAAATCATCGGTGGCAACCCAATAAACCAGGCCTTCCTCACCTTTTGTGTGAAACGCCAGTTGCTCATTGCTGTACAGCGCGCCGGAAGCGGCCACATCTTCCTTGAGGCGATACACCAGGTCGGAGCCGCCGAGGCGCACATCCACCTGCTTGTGGTCGGTATCGACAAACCGCCAGTTCACCTGGGCCTGGCTGTCGCATACCCAGGTGGTCCATGGTTCTTGCTGCGCTGGTGCCTTGTTGAACATGTTCAGGTTGGCACAACCGGCCAATAGAGCCAGTGCTGCCAGGGCGATAACGCCTTTCATTGCCAATCCTCGAACGGCGGCCCGAGGCCGCCACTGCTGTCGGTTAGTGAATCAGACCCATCAAGGGCAACCCTGTTCCTTACCTTTGGGCGGGGAATCGTATTTCTCCAGACCGTCGGGCCCTATGCGCTTGCTGATCACCGGCATGGTTTCAGCCTGCCAGTCGGCCTGGTAGCAGCCCTTGTGCGGTGCAGCCCCTGGGGCGTCGTCTGCCGGCGCCTTGGGCGCGCTGCCGCAGCCAGCCAACAGGCCTGCTGCAATCACCAGCGCGAATGGCTTGATCATGGGAATGCTCCTTTTCCAGGCTGCGGGACTCAGCCCTTGGCTCGACTTTCCAGCACTTCAACGGCTGGCAGGACCTTGCCTTCGACAAACTCAAGGAACGCGCCACCACCGGTAGAAATGTAGGAGATCTGCTCAGCAACGCCATACTTGTCGATGGCCGCCAGGGTGTCGCCACCGCCGGCAATGGAGAATGCCGAGCTTTCAGCAATCGCCTTGGCCAGCACTTTGGTGCCGTTGCCGAACTGGTCGAACTCGAACACACCGACCGGGCCGTTCCACAGGATAGTCCGGGAGGCTTTCAGCAGCTCGGCGAAGTTGGCCGCCGTTTGCGGGCCGATATCCAGGATCATGTCGTCAGCCGCCACATCTGCGATCAGCTTGACGGTCGCTTCGGCGCTTTCGGCAAATTCCTTGGCAACCACCACGTCCACCGGCAGCGGCACGCTGACCTTGGCCGCGATGGCACGGGCGGTGTCCAACAGGTCCGGCTCGTACAGCGACTTGCCTACCGGATGGCCAGCAGCGGCCAGGAAGGTATTGGCAATGCCGCCGCCCACGATCAGTTGGTTGCAGATCTGGCTCAGGCTGTTGAGCACGTCCAGCTTGGTCGACACCTTGGAACCGGCCACGATGGCAGCCATTGGCTGGGCTGGTGCGCCCAGGGCCTTGCCCAGTGCATCCAGCTCGGCAGCCAGCAACGGGCCAGCAGCGGCCACCTTGGCGAACTTGGCCACGCCATGGGTCGAACCCTCGGCGCGGTGCGCGGTGCCGAAGGCGTCCATCACAAACACGTCGCACAGCGCAGCATATTGCTGGGCCAGTTCGTCGCTGTTCTTCTTCTCGCCTTTGTTGAAGCGCACGTTTTCGAAC
Source organism: Pseudomonas sp. FP818 (assembly GCF_030687335.1). Lineage (NCBI taxonomy): Bacteria > Pseudomonadati > Pseudomonadota > Gammaproteobacteria > Pseudomonadales > Pseudomonadaceae > Pseudomonas > Pseudomonas sp. FP818. The sequence continues at coordinate 5,465,314 of NZ_CP117427.1, forward strand.
AGCACGATGTCGCCGGCCTTGACGTCAACACCGCCCAGGTAGTCAGCCACCAGCGGCACTTCGCGGCCCAGGGCCTTGCTCAGGTAATCGGCTACAGGCTTGAGGCTGTTTTCGGCGGAGAACTCACCTTCGGTCGGACGACCCAGGTGGGAGCAGACCATCACGGCCGCGCCTTTTTCCAGGGCCAGCTTGATGGTCGGCAGCGAAGCCAGGATTCGCGCATCGCTGGTGACTACACCGTCCTTGACTGGGACGTTGAGGTCTTCGCGAATCAGTACGCGCTTACCTTGCAGATCGAGGTCGGTCATCTTCAACACGGTCATGGTCGCAGTTCCTGAATTACTTGATTTTGAAGGGCTAATTTTGAAGAAGCGATGTGCAGATAATGTTCCGCAACATCCAGCATGCGGTTGGCAAAGCCCCATTCGTTATCGAACCAGGCCAGGATATTCACCAGCCTGGGGCCGGAAACGCGGGTCTGGCTGGCATCGACGATGGCCGAATGCGGGTCGTGGTTGAAATCACAACTGGCGTGCGGCAACTCGGTGTACGCCAGCAGGCCTTTGAGCGGGCCGCTGGTGGCAGCCTCGCGCAGGATCCGGTTGACCTCGCTGGCGTCGGTGTCGCTGACAGTCTGCATGGTGATATCCAGGCACGACACGTTCACCGTCGGCACGCGCACTGCTTTGGCCTGGATTCGCCCGGCAAGTTCCGGCAGCAGGCGTTCAATACCACGAGCCAGGCCGGTGGACACCGGAATCACCGACTGGAACGCCGAACGGGTACGGCGCAGGTCTTCATGGTGATAGGCGTCAATCACCGGCTGGTCGTTCATCGCCGAGTGAATAGTGGTAATCGACACATACTCCAGGCCAATCGCCTGGTCCAGCAGGCGCAACAACGGCACACCGCAGTTGGTGGTGCAGGAGGCGTTGGACACCAGCAACTCGTCACCGGTCAGGCAGTCCTGGTTGACCCCATAGACGATGGTGGCGTCGACATCCGCCTCGCTGGCCATCGGCTGGGAAAACAACACGCGCGGCGCGCCGGCGTCGAGGAACCGCTGGCCATCGGCCCGGGTGTGGTAGGCCCCGGAGCATTCCAGCACCAGGTCGACGCCCAGCGCCGCCCAGTCGATGCCCTCGGGCGTGGCACTGCGCAAAACCTTCACGCAGTTGCCATTGATATGCAGACAATCGCCGTCGATCCGCACTTCGCCGGGGAACCGGCCGTGGGTGGAGTCGAAGCGCGTCAGGTATTCGATGCTGGCCATGTCGGCCAGATCGTTGATGGCGACAATTTCAAACCCGGCCGCCGCCCCTCGCTCGAACAGCGCACGCAAGACGCAACGACCAATCCGGCCGTAGCCGTTGAGTGCAACTTTGTAGGGACGGGGTTGAGGCATGGGGTTCTCGATCAATGTTCGTTCAGTGTTGAATGTTCCATCGCTATCGCGGGCAAGCCCGCTCCCACATTAGACCGAGATCCAAATGTGGGAGCGGGCTTGCCCGCGATGGCGCCAGTACAGACAACGCAGACTGACTTAGTCTTCCAGCAGCTCTTCAGCCTGACCCAGGATGTTTTCCAGGGTGAAACCGAACTCTTCGAACAACGCTGGCGCCGGCGCCGACTCACCGTAGGTGGTCATGCCGATCACGCGGCCTTCCAGGCCCACGTACTTGTACCAGTAGTCGGCGTGCGCCGCTTCGATGGCAATACGCGCGCTGACCTGCAACGGCAGGACCGATTGCTTGTAGTCGGCGTCCTGGGCTTCGAACACGCTGGTGCACGGCATGGACACAACGCGCACGTTGCGGCCTTGGGCGGTCAGCTTGTCGTAGGCCTGAACGGTCAGGCCCACTTCGGAACCGGTGGAGATCAGGATCAGCTCCGGCTCGCCAATGCAGTCCTTGAGCACGTAGCCACCACGGCTGATGTCGGCGATCTGCGCGTCAGTACGCACCTGGTGTTGCAGGTTCTGACGGGAGAAGATCAGCGCCGAAGGGCCATCCTTGCGCTCGATCGCGTGCTTCCAGGCCACCGCGGATTCCACCGCGTCGGCTGGGCGCCAGCAATCCAGGTTCGGCGTGGTGCGCAGGCTGGTCAGTTGCTCGACCGGCTGGTGCGTCGGGCCGTCTTCGCCGAGACCGATGGAGTCGTGGGTGTACACATGGATCACACGCTTCTTCATCAGCGCGGCCATGCGTACGGCATTGCGCGCGTATTCCATGAACATCAGGAAGGTCGCGCCGTAAGGCACCAGGCCGCCGTGCAGGGCAACGCCGTTCATGATGGCGCTCATGCCGAACTCGCGCACGCCGTAGTACATGTAGTTGCCGCTGGCGTCTTCAGCCGAGACACCTTTGCAGCCTTTCCACAGGGTCAGGTTGGAACCGGCCAGGTCAGCCGAACCGCCGAGGAACTCAGGCAGCAACGGGCCAAAGGCGTTCAGGGTGTTCTGGCTGGCTTTACGGCTGGCGATAGTCTCGCCCTTGGCCGCGACTTCGGCGATGTAGGCCGAGGCTTTTTCCGAGAAATCAGCAGGCAGGTCACCGGCCAGGCGGCGTACCAGTTCGTTGGCCAGCTCCGGGAACTCTGCGGAGTAGGCCGCAAAACGCTGGTCCCACTCGGCTTCTGCGGCGCGACCGGCTTCCTTGGCGTCCCACTCGGCGTAGATATCAGCCGGGATTTCGAACGGGCCATGGTTCCACTTCAGCGCTTCACGGGTCAGGGCGATTTCCGCGTCACCCAATGGGGCGCCGTGGCAGTCTTCCTTGCCTTGCTTGTTCGGCGAACCGAAGCCAATGGTGGTCTTGCAGCAGATCAGGGTCGGCTGTTCGCTTTTGCGCGCGGTTTCGATGGCGGTCTTGATCTCTTCCGGATCATGGCCGTCAACATTGCGGATCACCTGCCAGTTGTAGGCTTCGAAACGCTTTGGCGTGTCGTCGGTGAACCAGCCTTCGACTTCGCCGTCGATGGAGATGCCGTTGTCATCGTAGAAAGCAATCAGCTTGCCCAGGCCCAGGGTGCCGGCCAGGGAGCTGACTTCATGGGAAATGCCTTCCATCATGCAGCCATCACCCAGGAACACATAGGTGTGGTGGTCGACAACATTGTGGCCTGGACGGTTGAACTGCGCCGCCAGGACTTTTTCTGCCAGGGCGAAGCCCACGGCGTTGGCCAGGCCTTGGCCCAGGGGACCGGTGGTGGTCTCGACGCCTGGGGTGTAGCCGAATTCCGGGTGGCCCGGGGTGCGGCTGTGCAGTTGGCGGAACTGCTTGAGGTCGTCGATGGACAGGTCATAGCCGGTCAGGTGCAGCAACGAATAGATCAACATCGAGCCATGGCCGTTGGACAGCACGAAGCGGTCGCGATCGGCGAACGACGGGTTGCTCGGGTTGTGTTTCAGGTAGTCACGCCAAAGTACCTCGGCGATATCCGCCATGCCCATTGGGGCACCGGGATGGCCGCTGTTGGCTTTTTGCACGGCATCCATGCTGAGGGCACGAATGGCGTTGGCACGCTCACGACGGCTGGGCATCGCTGATCTCCTGGAGGTTGAATAAAAGAAACGGAAAAAAGGACCGGCATTTTCCCTCAGCCAAGGCCTCAGGGGCAATGACAGATACCGACTTATGTAGGTTTTTCCTGTGGTTTGGACTGCATTGGCGGCAAGAACACTTCCCGCCGTTCGTCTAAAGGTTATAGCGCCTGCTTATAACCACCGATTATCGACCAATATCAAAACTTTTTGATATTGGCCTTGCGGGGATTTGACCTCATCACTAGACTGCTGGCCTTATGAACTTACCTGCGCCTTCCATTCGCCCCGACGATTGCGATGAGCTGGCGGCCCTGTGCAAGGCCGGCGGTGATCCGCTGCGCTTGAATGTACTGCGCGCCCTGGCCAACGACTCGTTTGGTGTGCTGGAACTGGCGCGGATCTTTGCCATTGGCCAGTCCGGCATGAGCCACCACTTGAAAGTGCTGGCCCAGGCCGACCTGGTGGCCACCCGCCGTGAAGGCAATGCGATTTTTTACCGTCGCGCCCTGCCCCACACCGATTTGCTGGGTGGCAAGCTGCACGCTGCATTGCTCGAAGAAGTGGACAACCTGGCCCTGCCGGCTGACGTGCAGTCGCGGATCGCCCAGGTCCACGGGCAACGCGCTGCGGCCAGCCAGGACTTTTTCTCCCGGGTGGCAGACAAGTTCCGCGCCCAGCAGGACCTGATTGCCGGGCTGCCTCAATACCGCGAAAGCGTATTGGCGCTGCTCGACAAGCTGGGCTTCAACCCAGGTGCCACGGCGCTGGAAGTCGGCCCGGGCGACGGCGGGTTCCTGCCGGACCTGGCACGACGCTTCCACCAGGTGACGGCGCTGGACAACAGCCCGGCCATGCTGGAACTGGCGCGCCAGCTGTGCGAGCGCGAGCAATTGGGCAACGTCCGCCTGCAACTGGCCGATGCCTTGAATGAGGTCGGGCTGCAAGCCGATTGCGTGGTGTTGAACATGGTCCTTCACCATTTTGCCGCGCCGGCCGATGCTCTCAGGCAGATGGCCGGTTTGCTGCAACCGGGTGGCAGCCTGCTAGTAACTGATTTATGCAGCCACAACCAGAGTTGGGCCAGGGAGGCCTGCGGTGATCTATGGTTGGGGTTTGAACAGGACGATCTGGCCCGTTGGGCCACCGCTGCGGGACTCGTTCCCGGGGAAAGCCTGTATGTAGGCTTACGTAATGGTTTCCAGATTCAGGTCCGCCACTTTCAGCGGCCAACTGGCGACACTCACCATCGGTAAATATCAGGAAAACATCGAGATGAGCGAATATTCCCTTTTCACCTCCGAGTCCGTGTCTGAAGGGCATCCGGACAAAATCGCCGACCAGATTTCTGATGCGGTGCTGGACGCCATCATTGCTGAAGACAAGTTCGCCCGCGTGGCGTGCGAGACGCTGGTGAAAACGGGCGTGGCGATCATCGCCGGTGAAGTCACCACGTCGGCCTGGGTCGACCTGGAGCAGATCGTCCGTGACGTGATCACCGACATCGGCTACACCAGCTCTGACGTCGGCTTCGACGGCGCGACCTGCGGCGTGATGAACATCATCGGCAAGCAGTCGCCCGACATCAACCAGGGTGTCGACCGCGCCAAGCCAGAAGACCAGGGCGCCGGCGACCAGGGCCTGATGTTCGGCTACGCCAGCAACGAAACCGACGTGCTGATGCCTGCACCGATCACCTTCTCGCACCAGTTGGTCAAGCGCCAGGCCGAGGCCCGTAAATCCGGGCTGCTGCCTTGGTTGCGCCCGGACGCCAAGTCCCAGGTGACCTGCCGTTACGAAGGCGGCAAAGTGGTGGGCATCGACGCGGTGGTGTTGTCGACCCAGCACAATCCGGAAGTCTCCTACAAAGACCTGCGCGAAGGTGTGATGGAGCTGATCGTCAAGCACGTGCTGCCTGCCGAACTGCTGAGCAAGGACACCCAGTTCCACATCAACCCGACCGGCCAGTTCATCATCGGCGGCCCGGTGGGCGACTGCGGCCTGACCGGGCGCAAGATCATCGTCGACAGCTACGGCGGCATGGCCCGTCACGGCGGTGGCGCGTTCTCCGGCAAGGATCCCTCCAAGGTTGACCGCTCGGCAGCCTATGCCGGTCGTTACGTGGCCAAGAACATCGTCGCCGCTGGCCTGGCCGAGCGTTGCGAGATTCAGGTGTCCTACGCCATTGGTGTGGCCCAGCCTACGTCGATCTCGCTGAACACCTTCGGCACCGGCAAGATCAGCGATGACAAGATCGTCAAGCTGGTGCGTGAGATCTTCGACCTGCGTCCGTACGCAATCACCACCATGCTCGACCTGCTGCACCCGATGTATCAGGAAACCGCGGCCTACGGCCACTTCGGTCGTACCCCTGAACAGAAGACCGTCGGCGACGACACCTTCACCACGTTCACCTGGGAAAAAACCGACCGCGCCGACGACCTGCGCACCGCTGCCGGTCTGTAATCGCAGCACGTAGCACCCAAAGCCCCACCGGGTTTTCCCGGTGGGGCTTTTTGTTGCGCTTTTTTGCGGGCGGGGGTTAGCGCGACGGCGAACCTGGCAAATAGTTCACATTTATTGGATCCAAACCTTGCAGGCTAAATGATGGCCCACTAGAATTCGCGCCCTCCCGAGCCCTTAACCACATTGGATACTGCACTGCGCCTGCTCGGGACAGCCAAGTGCGCAGGCAATCGAACATTGAGGTTTTTCATGCGTATTTCCACCTTCGCTCCTGCCGCCGTACTGCTCAGCCTGTTCGCCCTGCCAGTGCAAGCCGCTGACCTGAGCGGCCTGACTGGCGCCCTGACTTCCCAACTGGGCGGCGCTACCGGCAACTGCGAAAAACAGAGCCAGGAGCTGCAAGCCAAAGTCGACGCCGCCAAAGCCAATGGCGAGGACCTGAAAGTGAAGGCCATGCAGGCAGCACTGGACCAGGTAAACAAAGGTTGCAAAAAAGTCGGCGAGTCCCAAGGCAAGCTCGACGAAACCGCGCAAAAGCAGCAGGCCAAGGCTGACAGCAACGACACCGTGAAAGCCCTGGGCGGTCTGTTCAAGTAAGCAGAAACACCCGGTAAAAAGCCTCGCGCCTGCGGGGCTTTTTTATGGGCGTTTGCTTGCTTTAGGCTGGGCGCCCCTTCAGAGCAAGGATGCTCATGATGACACCACGCCTGCTGACCTACCTGCTATTGATGCTCTTCCCTATCGTCGCTTGGGCGCAGGGCTGCCCGGACTGGCAAGCCGACAAGGCCCGGGACGAAATCACCGCCCTGCAACGACAAATCGACCTCTGGGACGACAGCTACCACCGACTCGGCCAATCCCTGGTCAGCGACGAGCTCTATGACCAGGCCCGCATGCGCCTGGAGCAATGGCGGACTTGCTTTGCACAGGCGCCGTCACCTGCGCAAAATCCCCTGGCCAGCTCGCGGGGCACTGTCGCCCATCCCGTCCCGCACACGGGCCTTGAAAAGTTGGTCAACGACCGCGCCGTGGCAGACTGGATCGGCACACGCAGCGACCTGTGGATACAACCCAAGGTCGATGGGGTGGCCGTGAGCCTAGTCTATCGTGGGGGTCGCCTGGCCCAGGTGATCAGCCGCGGCGACGGCCTGTTCGGCCATGACTGGACGGACTCGGCCCGCAAGATCCCCGGCCTTGTGCAACAACTGCCCGAGGCCATCGACCTGCTCTTGCAGGGTGAGCTGTACTGGCGCCTGGACGCCCATATACAAGGGGAGACGGGCGGCATGAATGCCCGCAGCAAAATCTCCGGGCTGATGAACCGCCAACACCTCAATGACGCCGACGCCGCCGGCATCGGCCTGTTTGTCTGGGCCTGGCCGCAAGGGCCGGCGGACCTCAAGGAGCAGTTGGACACCCTTGCACACTGGGGTTTTACCGACAGCCGTCGCTACAGCCAGCCCATCGACACCTTCGAGCAGGCCCGTCACTGGCGAGCGTTCTGGCATGGGCACCCTTTGCCCTTCGCCACTGATGGCGTGGTGCTGCATCAAAGCCAGCGCGCCCCGGCCGAACGCTGGCAGGCCAGTACGCCTTACTGGGCTGTTGCCTGGAAATACCCGGTCATCACAGCCCTGGCCCATGTGCGCCAGGTGCAGTTCAAGATCGGCCGCACCGGCCGTATCACCCCGGTCCTGGAACTGCACCCGGTAATGCTCGACGATCGCCAGATCAAGCGCGTCAGCATCGGCTCGTTGAAACGCTGGCAACAGCTCGATATCCGGCCCGGCGACCAAGTGTCCATCAGCCTTGCCGGCCAAGTGATTCCCAGGCTCGACCAGGTCATCCTGCGCAGCTATCCACGGGTCGATGTCGCGGCCCCGGTGGCGGGCGACTTCCATCACCTGAGCTGCTTGCGTCTGGCCCCGGCCTGCGAGGAGCAACTGCTGGCCCGACTGACCTGGCTCAGTGGCAAGCAGGGGCTGGATCTGCCACACATTGGCCGCGAGACCTGGAACTCCTTGATCCAGGCCGGTCAAATCAGCGGTTTGGTGGATTGGTTGAACCTTGATGAGACAGAGCTTGCTACCATTGACGGATTCGGCGACCGCAGCACGACGCGCCTGCTTGCGAGCCTGCAGACCGCACGTCAGCGACCGTTCGCTCAATGGCTGATGGCGCTGGGGGTTCCACCGACCGCCCGCAATAACCTGGTGGGTGGCTGGCATGCCCTGGCCGCCCGCGACACGCAAGCCTGGCAGGCCGAGGCAGGAATCGGCCCGGGACGCGCGGCGCAGTTGAGCGCCTTTTTTCGCGACCCTCAGGTGGTGGCCATGAGCGAAACACTACGGGCTGCCGGGATCGACGGCTTTTAGGCCCGGCCCGCTACATTCATCGGTACCGGCAGAAATCATCCTGCCCACCTGACAACGATCTTGTTTATTTTGGAGTTCTTATGAAGTTTCTTGCACCGCTTGCCCTGTTGACCGTCACCAGTTTTCTGACCACTCCCTTGCTGGCTGCCGAGACAGCCCCGCAACTGACCGGTTGCGCTGCCAAGCGCCAGGCCATCAGCCTGCAGATCGAACAAGCCAAGGCCCATGGCAACAGTGAGCAACAAGCCGGTCTGGAAAAAGCCTTGAGCGAAGTCACCGCCCACTGCACCGACGCCTCCCTGAAAAAGGAACGCGAGAACAAGGTGCTGGATGCCAAGCACGAAGTCAGCCGTCGTCAGGCTGACCTCGACAAGGCCATGAAAAAAGGCGACTCCGAGAAGATCAACAAGCGTAAGGACAAGCTCGCCGAGTCGCGCAAAGAGCTACAGCAAGCCCTCGACGACCTGGACAAGTAAGACGCATCCGACCGATGCCTCAATGGTCGCGAAACTGCTTATGACAGGCGCTGCACGCATCTTCGACTTTCTGCACGGCCGGCTTCAGGTCACTGGCTTTGTACGGCTGCACCTGGCTGGCGATCACCAACTCACCGGTGGCCGCCTCAAGGTTGCGCGCCAGTTCCTGGAACTGGGCCTGTTTCTGCCATACATCGTCCTTGGCACTGGTGTGATCTTCTTCGCGCACCGTTGGAAAGTGCTTCCACGGCTCATGGGACAGGGTGTCGAGCTTGACCGCACCCTCGGCAAATTTCGCCCCGTCGAACGGAATACGGCCGCGCAGCATCCCGCCCAGGTCTTCGCCGGTCTTGAGCATCTGCTTGAAGATGGCCTTGCGCTGGCCCAATGGCGAGTTCGGATCCACGCCGCCGCAGGCGGTCAGCGTCAAAGCGGCCAGCAATACAACAGTCAGTTTTTTAAAAGTCATGGTGGCTCAGGGTCACGGGAAACGGCGGCCAGTATCCCCGCCCCGCCCGGAAAGACCAATAGCCCTATTAATAATATGGACGCTTGTGCCGTAATCGGTACCGGCTACCGCCTTGGGAATTACTTGCATGAATAACCTGTTGAACCCCTGGAGCCGCCGACTGGCATGGGCTCTGCCGATGATCGCGCTGCTCGCCGGATGCGACGGCGGCAACGCCCCGACCCCCAAGCCCGAGCCGGAAAAACCCCACGCCGTGGCGACCTATGTCAGCGCCACCTGGGAAGCCCTGCCGGAAGTTTCGGACACTGACCTGCAAGCCGGCTTCGAATCCTGGCGCAGTGCCTGCCAACGCCTGAAGAACGATCCGGTGTGGGGCACCACCTGCGCTGCCGCGGCCAATGTGCCGGGCAATGCCGGTGATATCCGGGGTTTCCTCAAGCAACAGCTGGAGGTGTATGGCTTGCGCTCGGCAGACAACACGCCCAATGGCCTGATCACCGGCTACTACGAACCGGTCTACCCCGGCAGCCTTACCGAAACCAAGACCGCCCATGTTCCTGTGTACGGGGTGCCAGACGACCTGATCATCGTCAACCTGGAAAGCATCTACCCGGAGCTCAAGGGCAAACGCCTGCGTGGGCGCCTGGAAGGGCGGGTACTCAAGCCCTATGACGATGCCGGCACCCTCAACCAGCAAGGCTCCAGCGCCAAGCCCATCGCCTGGCTGACCCACCCGATGGACCTGCAATTCCTGCAAATCCAGGGTTCGGGCCGCATCCAGTTGGCGAACGGTCGTCAACTGCGCGTGGGCTATGCCGACCAGAACGGTTTCCCCTACCGCCCTATCGGCCGCTGGCTGGTGGAGCAAGGCGAGTTGAAGAAAGAAGAAGTGAGCATGGGCGCCATCAGTGCCTGGGCCAAGGCCCATCCCGAGCGGATCCCGGAGTTACTGGCGAGCAACCCCAGCTACGTGTTCTTCAGCACCCGGCCCGACAGCAATGAAGGCCCGCGCGGCTCGCTGAACGTACCACTGACCGCAGGCTACAGCGTGGCCGTGGACCGCAAGGTGATCCCACTGGGCAGCCTGCTGTGGTTGTCCACCACCCGCCCCGATGGCGCACCGATCGTACGGCCGGTAGCGGCCCAGGATACGGGGGGCGCGATTGTCGGTGAGGTGCGTGCCGACCTGTTCTGGGGCACGGGTGATGCAGCGGGCGAGCTGGCCGGGAACATGAAGCAGCAAGGCCAGATCTGGATGCTGTGGCCCAAGGGTGCGGCGCTGCCTCAAGTGCCGGACGCGCCTTTGTAGGAACCGGTTTACCGGCGATGGCGGTTTCAAATCCGCCATCGCTGGCATGCCAGCTCCCACAAGGGTTGGCTGCGTGCCTTAGATCGAAACGAAGAAGAAGCTCGCAATCAACGCCATGCCCACAAACCACACCAGCGAACGCAAGATCGCCCAGTCCGCCAGGTAGCAGATGATGTACAGCAGGCGGCTGGTGATAAACAGCACCGCCAGTACGTTGATGGTCACCAGTTCCGCGTTGCCCGCAAGGTGGGCAATGATCACCGCTGCGGCAAACGCCGGGGTCACTTCAAAGCTGTTGAGCTGTGCGCTATGGGCGCGTTTGGCAAAGCCTTCGAGGGTTTCCAGGAAGGCCCGGGGGTCATGGTTCTGCCGGGGCCCGAATTTGCCACCACTGAACTTGGCCACGCCAGTACACAGGTAAGGCAGAAAAATTGCGATCAACACACACCAGAAAGCAACAGTCATCACTCATTCCTTTTTTAGTTTTATCCGCTGGTTAGAGTTTCATCACGAGCATGCCGATCAGTACCAACCCACAGGCTAAGAGCCGGGAGCGGCCGAAAGGTTCTTTCAGGTAACGCATACCGAACAACACCACCAGGATCACGCTGACTTCTCGCAGCGCGGCGGCCTCGGCAATCGAGCCCAACTGCATGGCCCAAAGCACCAGAGCGTAGCTCAACAACACGCACAACCCCACGCTCAGCCCCAACCGCCATTGCGTGCGCCAAAACAGGCTGAACGCCGCGCGCTTGCGCACCATGGCCAGCAGGGGAAAGGGCCAGGCACTGAGCAGGGTCAGCCATACCAGATAGTCCAACGGGTGCGACCAGCGCCGCAGCGCCTGGCCATCAAGGAAGGTGTAGCAGCCGATGCACAGGCCGATCAGCGCCACCACCGGCAACATCGACCAGGGCAGCCGCTCCCCGCCACCGCCCTGCCAAAGCAGGCACAGCATGCCGAACGGGATCAGCAGGATGCCGACAATCTGCTGGGTACTGAGCACTTCCCCGGCAAACACCAGGGTCAACGCCAGCACCACCAGCGGTGATAAGCCGCGCATCAGCGGATACACCAGCCCCAGGTCGCCAACGCGGTAGGCCTGGATCAGCAGGTAGCGATAGAGCAACTCGAACCAGGCCGATGCGATGATCCACGGCCAGATTTCCAGGGGCGGCAACGACACAAATCCCACTGCCAGCAGAACAAACAACAGGGCCACGCTGTCCATGCAGGCGATCACCAACAGGCGCTCGCCGCTGAACTTGATCAAGGTGTTCCACGTCGCATGCAACAGCGCCGCTACCAGCACCAAGGCTGTCGCAACCACAGGGAGCCCCTTGTCAGAATGGCCAGATTTGATTCGTCATGTGTCAGCACCCTGCACGCTTATGTGGGTTTCCGCTTTATCGGCCTGCCACCCACCATCGGTGGATAAGGTTTAGTCTCACTGGCGTCGACTTTTTCAGGTCTGGATACAGGCTACACCCGTCTAGACACCACAGCCTTAGCTGCTCACTATGTAAATATATATATTATATAAACACTAAATGAGTCAGCAGTCATGCCACCTCTTGAACATGAACTTGATATCCAGCAACTGCGAGCTAGTGCTGAAGCCGCTGGCCAGCTACTGAAAGCGCTGGCAAACCCTGAACGATTGCTCCTCCTCTGCCAGTTGTCGCAGGGCGAGCTAAATGTTACCGATTTAGAGGCCTTGTCAGGCATTCAGCAACCTACGTTGTCTCAGCAACTCGCGGTGCTACGTCGCAAGGAGATGGTGGAAACGCGACGGGCAGGAAAGCAAGTCTATTACCGAATCAGCAGCTCTGTAGCGCTCGCGGTGATCCATGTCCTTTATCAGCACTTCTGTGCAGGAGATGCAAAATGAGCATTGATTGGATCAACTTTACGCCTTGGACTTCCGTAGGCGGAGGGGCCTTGATAGGGCTGGCGGTTAGCTTGTTTGTTCTCGCAAATGGCCGTATCGCAGGAATCAGTGGCTTGATTGGAAGCGTGATGCATTTTGGCAGTGAAGGCTGGAGCGAAAAGGCGCTATTTCTTCTTGGCCTGGTGATGGCGCCATTGTTGTGGGGGGCGTTTACCGTATTGCCGGAAATCGAGATCAAGGCAGAGTGGCCGGCCCTGATTATCGCAGGCCTGCTCGTCGGTGCGGGAACTCGCTACGGCTCCGGTTGTACAAGCGGTCATGGTGTTTGTGGGATCTCTCGATTGTCTCCCCGCTCCATTGCAGCAACGATCTGCTTTATGTTCGCAGGCATTGCAACGGTGTACATCATTCGTCATGTGGTGGGAGCATGAAGATGATCAAGTCGAGCGCATTTTTTGCAGGGCTGATCTTCGGCCTGGGTCTACTCCTGGCAGGCATGGCGAACCCCGCCAAGGTATTGGCTTTTCTTGATGTGGCCGGGGCCTGGGATCCGTCACTCGCACTGGTGATGGGAGGAGCTATCGCAGTGGCGGTTATTCCCCTGAGTTGGGCGCGCAAGAACAAGCGATCGTTGCTAGGTGCCCCCATGCAGTTACCGATTAGCCGAGAGTTGGATACCCGCTTGATTGGCGGCAGCCTGGTGTTCGGTATAGGTTGGGGAGTTGCGGGGATCTGCCCTGGGCCAGCCGTCGCTATTCTGCTTACGGGGCATGGGCAAATCATCATATTCGTATTGGCCATGTTGGCCGGTATGTACGTGTTCTCTCTATTGGATCGTCGACGCACGACCTGATTAGGCGATAGACGTGAAAGCGAATGACCCAGGCTGAACCCCAGGCCACGTCTGAACATCACTGATCCTTGTCGATCGACTGCGGATGCCTCGGGTCCGCAGCCTGCTTGCCCGGCAGGCTGCCTTCGCTGCGAATCTGCGCATGGCTGATCAGCGCGAAGATAAAACTGCCGCCGATGATATTGCCCGCCAGGGTCGGCCCGGCAAATACCAGCCAGAAGTCCTTCCACGGTAGCTCGCCGGCAAATACCAGATAGGACACCTCCGCCGAACCGACGACAATGTGGGTGAAATCACCCAGGGCCATCAGGTAGGTGATCAGGATAATGATCCACATCTTGGCGCTTTCCATGGACGGGATCATCCACACCATGGTGGCGATCATCCAGCCGGAGACGATGCCTTTGGCAAACATCTGGCCCGTGTCGTTCTCCATGACCTTGCGCCCGATGTCGAGGAAGGCCAGGTCAGTCTTGGTGTCGAAAATCGGCAGGTGCAGCATCACGTAGGCCACCAGCAAGGTGCCGCAAAGGTTGCCCACCAGTACCACCGTCCACAACCGCAGCAGGCGCCCGGCATTGCCCAGGGTCGGCTTGCTCATCACCGGGAGCACGGCGGTCAGGGTGTTTTCGGTGAACAGTTGCTGGCGCGCAAGGATCACCGCGAGAAAACCTGCGCAGTAGCCAAAGCTGGCAATCACCTTGAAGCCTTCACCGCCCGGCAGGCGTGAGTTGAGCAGCCCCATGGCCATCAATGACAAGCCCATGGTCAGGCCGGCGGCCAGCGCCGACCACCACAGCGCCGCGACGCTGCGCTCCAGTTCCTGGTCGCCCTGGGTGCGAATGATTTCATGCAGCACCGCTGCCCTGGGCGGTTGGTTCTTGTCCACATCCTGCTGCTCTTCCTGCGACAGGTTGGGAGTTTTGCCGTCTTTGTGGGTGGCCATGATGTTCCAGTGTCCAAGGGGTGCCTGTAGCTACGACACGCTGGCGCAGTGGCTGTTCAGTGGCCGGAGAACTAAAGCGGAATGCGCCAGGCCTTGGCCATTTCCACGGTGGTCGAGCTCAGTGGTTTGGACCAGGGTTTATTACGCGCACCATAGTATTCAATGATGTCGTCGAGCACCCGATTGAACTCGGCCGGCGTCGTTGCCGTGGCCAGGTCGCGCGCGGCCCGCTGCAGAAGCTCGACGTTGGCGGCCGTCTGGCCTGCACGGTAGAGGGAGGGGTAGATGACTTCGCGGGTGAAGTTGTCGGCTTTTACGGCAATATCCCGTCGCTGCATTTGAGCCACGGCACTGGTCATGACCTTGGAGGTTGGCGTGGAAGCCCCCTGATTGTGCTTGGCAACCACCTGCAACAGTTGCTGGAAGTTATGCTGCCCAGGGGCGTTAAGCCGCCGCCCCAACCACTCGATATGCTGGGGCCGGGTAACCAGTGCATCCAGGTTACGCAGCGCAGAGAGCAACCCAGGCGTGAAGACCAAAGTATTGCCTGCCTTGTTGGCCTCGGTAATCGCTGCGTCCAGAGCTTGCAATGCCTGCTGTGCCTGCTTGCGAAAACGCAGCACATTCGCCGCGGCGGGATCCTTCTGGAGTGCCACTTGCACGCTGGCAAGCATTGCATCGTCCATCGCCAGCACCGCGTCGTCCAATGACTCGAACAAGTGCCGCTCACGCACCTTGCTGCGCTGCTCCTGGTGCTGCGTCACCGCTTGCCGGGCCTGGGCCTGCAAATGCTTTTTCTGCTCGGCGGTCATGGTGAAATTGACCGTGCCACTGAGCAGGCCACTAAAGTCACCTTTGGCGGATTTGAGCGGCAGCACCACGGTTTGCTCGTTAAATTCCTTGAGGCGTTGCTGTTGATAGGCACCTGCAGCCGTATGGGCAGTGCCTGTCAGTTTGTCCGCAACAGCGCTTATGACGCTGCCGCTCTTTTTCTGCGATGCAGGAGCCTGGGACTCGAATTTGACGATCAACGACTCCGGCTGGCTCAGCGGGCTCTCGGGAAACGAGCGCTCGATCACCCCGGGAGCCGGGGTGTTGAGCAACAAGCCACCGTCCTGGAAAAAAGTGGTTTCACCCACCGCCTGAAACCCATGGCCTTGCTCGGCAGGGCTTTTGAACAGTCCCGGTAGGGAGCCCGAGATATGCGCGGCGCGGGCAATGTCCATATCCGGGGTCAGGCTGGCGTTGAACACCACCAACTGCGGGCGACCATCGAACATGCCGGTCCCCGTGATGTTCAGTTGCTTGATCGCCGGGATATGCCTGCTCAGCACGTCAAGATCAGCAAAGGTCGGTGCCCCTCCGGCGCTCAGCCTGTCGGCGATTTTCATCACTTCGTCGGGGCGGGCTGCCCTGGGCATGGCGGCAATATGGGCCAGGATCGACTTGCGTGACTCGTTACGGATCAGGTCTTCGAGCGAGTGCGCCTGGGTTTGCAGGCGCGGCATCATGGTCAGCAGCAATTGGGAAATGTTGCCCGCCGGGCCTGGCAGGCGCCCGGCAAGTTTGCCGAGGCTCGCCCCGGCATTTTGCAGCCAGGCCGTCACAGGGTTGGGGCTGTTGAGCAGGCTGGGCAGATCAATGCTGTTTGAGAGCGTGCCGAAGGCCTTGGCTCCCATGCCACTGGCCAGCAACGCTGCAGAAATCGCACCGGCAGATGAACCAGAAATGGCAGAGATGCCTGGCAGTGTTCCGGTTTCTTCAAGGGCCTGGACCATCCCGGGGAAGGCGATGCCCTTGGCACCACCGCCGCTGAGTACCAGATGGCTGACCGCAGGGGGTGACAGCACCACCTCCACCTGCCCCTTGCTGTCTCGAAACAGGCTCAGCTTTCGCGGGCCGACGCCCTCGACCAAGGGTGTCTTGTTGCCTTGGGCGGGGGGCGGCGGGGGTTGCCGCGATGACGGCTGAGTCTTGGCAGCCGGGTTGGCGGTCACTTTCATTGCGGGCTCTCTCTACAGGATGTGGTCCTGAGTGCAGAGAAAGCCTGGAAGCGATCCACCCGGACAGATTTGGTAAATCAAATCAGGCCGGGCCGGGGTTACTCAGTGAGGTTGTCATCCTGGAACTGGTCTTTCACGTACTTGATCTCGGTACGCCCGTGGGGTGCCGGCAGACCGTCTTCGCCGAGGTTGACGAAGACCATTTTCTCCACGGTGAGGATGCTTTTGCGCGTGATCTTGTTGCGCACTTCACAGGTCAGGGTGATGGAGGTGCGGCCAAACTCGGTGGCGGTGATGCCCAGCTCGATGATGTCGCCCTGGCGCGAGGCGCTGACAAAATTGATCTCGGAGATGTACTTGGTCACCACGCGCTGGTTGCCCAGTTGAACGATGGCGTAGATCGCCGCTTCTTCGTCGATCCAGCGCAACAGGCTGCCACCGAACAGGGTGCCGTTGGGGTTGAGGTCTTCGGGTTTTACCCATTTGCGGGTGTGGAAGTTCATGTTCACTCCAAAGCGTCTTGCCGAATGATGGGCGACATCATGGCAGAGCGTCGGCCCAAGCTCTATGAGCCATTGCCTATCAGCACCATGAACGATCTTCATGCCCCCGACAGAAAGGCTTGGGAAGTCAGGCGCAGGCAGCTATAATCGCCACCGCTTCAAAACGGTCATCTGTGATTGATACCGTTCTCCCGCCACCTGTCCGAGGGGCGCTGCAGCAGGCCCTGGCCTGTCAGGCTCGGATGGGGCGTTGCCCGGCCGGGTTGTCCTGGCTGGATACTAAACGCACAACGGCGCCCATTCGCACACTACGAATGGAGGCTCTTCATGAGCGCTGTAATCACGCCTGCAGGTTTTACCGACTACAAAGTCGCCGACATGTCCCTCGCTGCCTGGGGCCGTCGCGAAACCTTTATCGCCGAATCCGAAATGCCAGCCCTGATGGGTCTGCGCCGCAAGTACGCCGCTGAACAGCCGCTCAAGGGCGCGAAGATTCTCGGCTGCATCCACATGACCATCCAGACTGCCGTGCTGATCGAAACCCTGGTTGCCCTGGGTGCCGAAGTGCGCTGGTCGTCCTGCAACATCTTCTCGACTCAGGACCAGGCCGCTGCCGCCATCGCAGCCGCTGGCATCCCTGTCTTCGCCTGGAAAGGCGAGACCGAAGAAGAGTACGAGTGGTGCCTGGAGCAAACCATCCTGAAAGATGGCGCGCCTTGGGATGCCAACATGATCCTCGACGACGGCGGCGACCTGACCGAGCTGTTGCACAAAAAGTACCCGGCCATCCTGGATCGCGTCCATGGCGTGACCGAAGAAACCACCACCGGCGTACACCGCCTGCTGGACATGCTGGCCAAGGGCGAGCTGAAAATCCCGGCCATCAACGTCAACGACTCGGTGACCAAGAGCAAGAACGACAACAAGTACGGCTGCCGTCACAGCCTCAACGATGCGATCAAGCGCGGCACCGACCACCTGCTGTCGGGCAAGCAAGCCCTGGTGATCGGCTACGGCGACGTGGGCAAGGGTTCGTCCCAGTCCCTGCGTCAGGAAGGCATGATCGTCAAGGTCTCCGAAGTTGACCCGATCTGCGCCATGCAAGCCTGCATGGACGGTTTCGAAGTGGTCTCGCCGTTCATCGACGGCCAGAACGACGGCACCGAAGCGAGCATCGACAAAGCCCTGCTGGGCAAGATCGACCTGATCGTGACCACCACCGGTAACGTCAATGTGTGCGATGCCAACATGCTCAAGGCCCTGAAAAAGCGCGCCGTGGTGTGCAACATCGGGCACTTCGACAACGAGATCGACACCGCTTTCATGCGCAAGAACTGGGCATGGGAAGAAGTCAAACCTCAGGTGCACAAGGTTCACCGTACCGGCGCTGGCGATTTCGACCCACAGAACGATGACTACCTGATCCTGCTGGCCGAAGGCCGCCTGGTAAACCTGGGTAACGCCACTGGCCACCCAAGCCGCATCATGGATGGCTCGTTCGCCAACCAGGTACTGGCGCAGATCTTCCTGTTCGGCCAGAAATACGCCGACCTGTCGCCCGCCCAGAAAGCCGAGCGCCTGACCGTGGAAGTACTGCCGAAGAAACTCGACGAAGAAGTGGCCCTGGAAATGGTCCGCGGCTTCGGCGGCGTCGTGACGCAACTGACCAAGACCCAGGCCGACTACATCGGCGTGACGGTTGAAGGTCCGTTCAAGCCGCACGCCTACCGCTACTGATCGGCCTGTTGCCTGCTCTCCATGTGGAGGGCAGGCTTCTGTGGGAGCGGGCTTGCTCGCGAAAGCGATGTTTCAGTATCAGGTATGTTGACTGAAACTCCGCTTTCGCGAGCAAGCCCGCTCCCACATTGACGGTGTATGTCTTCCGGTTTTTTGAGTTTCCAAGGGTATGACCATGTCCCAAGACCGTCGCTACAGCTTCGAGTTCTTCCCGACCAAGACCGATGCTGGGCATGAAAAATTGATGGCGACTGCCAAGCAGTTGGCCAGCTACAACCCCGACTTCTTCTCCTGCACCTACGGCGCAGGCGGCTCGACCCGTGATCGCACGATCAACACCGTGCTGCAACTGGAAAGCGAAGCCAAAGTGCCCGCCGCACCGCACCTGTCGTGCGTAGGCGACAGCAAGGCCGACCTGCGCAGCCTGCTGACCCAGTACAAGGCCGCCGGCATCAAGCGTATCGTCGCCCTGCGCGGTGACCTGCCATCCGGCATGGGCATGGCCAGCGGCGAGTTGCGCTACGCCAATGATCTGGTGAGCTTCATTCGTGAAGAGACTGGCGACCACTTCCATATCGAAGTGGCCGCCTACCCGGAAATGCACCCTCAGGCGCGCAATTTCGAAGACGATCTGCGCAACTTCGTGCGCAAGGCCGAAGCCGGCGCCAACAGTGCGATCACCCAGTACTTTTTCAACGCCGACAGCTACTTCTACTTCGTCGAGCGCGTGCAGGCCCTGGGTGTGAATATCCCAATCGTGCCGGGCATCATGCCGATCACCAACTACAGCAAGCTGGCGCGCTTCTCTGACGCCTGCGGTGCAGAAATCCCACGCTGGGTACGCAAGCAGCTGGAAGCCTATGGCGATGACGTCAAAAGCATCCAGGCCTTTGGCGAGCAAGTCATCAGTGAAATGTGCGAAACCTTGCTGCAAGGTGGCGCGCCGGGCCTGCACTTCTACACCCTGAACCAGGCTGACCCGAGCCTGGCGATCTGGAACAACCTCAAGCTGCCACGCTGAGGCTACCCCTTTGTACCGCCAGCCGGGATTCCTTCCCGGCCCGGCGGCACAATAAAAGTTCAGGTTTGCGACCTGAAGATCCCCGATCCAGAGCTTCTCTTTAACCTGCGACAGTCGTAACCTCAGGGTATGCCCGTCATTTTCCAGCTGTTGACCGCTGTCCTTTTCACTTGCCTGAGCCTGACCGCCCACGGCGAGAAATTGCGCATTGTCACCGAACCCTGGGCCCCTTACGTCTACGAAGAAAACGGCCAGATGCGCGGGCTCGACTACGAGGCCACCGTCATCGTGTTCGAGCGCCTGGGGATCGAGGTGCAATGGCAGTTCCTGCCCTGGAAACGTTGCCTGGCCATGCTCGACCAGGGCCTGGCCGATGGCGCGCTGGATATTTTCCACAGCCACGAACGCGACGCGGCGCTGCTTTATCCCAGCGAACCGCTGTCCCAGGTTGAGTTTGTGATGTTCTACGCCAACGAGCGCCCACATCCGTTCCAGACCCTGGATGACCTCAAAGGGCTGACCATCGGCACCTCCCCCGGCTACCTGTATAGCGCCGGGTTCAGCGAATCCACCCTGTTTACCCGCGAGCCGGCCCCCAGCCATGAGGCCAACTTCGGTAAACTGGCCCGTGGCCGGATTGATCTGGTGATCACCGACCGCCGGGTTGGCCAGCATGTGCTCAAGGAGTTAGGCCTGGAACACCACGTTACCCAGGCGTCGCCGGTGATCAGCAGCCAGAAACAATTCCTCGCCGTACGCCGTGGCGCGGGCATGGACTTGCTGGTGCAGCGCTTTGGTGCCGAGCTCAAGCGCTTCAAGCAAGAGCCCGCCTATGCCGCCCTGAGTGCAAAATATGCCGGCAACAGTGCCAAAACTGCCCCCTCGCCGCCGCTGGAGCAAACCGTTGAGCAGCAGGAAAGCGGCGCGCGGTGATTGCTCTGTTATACTCCGGCCTTTCCGCCAGGCTTACGCCCGGCCGTTGTGGTCGTATAACAGGCATCCAACCCCGCTACTGCGCAGCTTTGCAGCCCGCGCGAGCCGTTGGAGTGCCTGCCAGCCCCAGCAGGACCGGACGGGGTTGCGTTCCTCTAAACGCGATTCGCGCCCGGCAAGATTATCCCTTTGGGCCAAGCCCTAACTACAAACAGGATTACTCATGTCCTTTGCTTCCCTCGGTCTCTCCGAGGCTTTAGTCCGCGCCATCGAGGCAGCGGGCTATACCGAGCCTACTCCGGTGCAACAGCGGGCTATTCCCGCCGTGTTGCAAGGTCGCGACCTGATGGTCGCGGCTCAGACAGGTACTGGTAAAACCGGCGGCTTCGCCCTCCCGATTCTGGAGCGGTTGTTCCCCAATGGTCACCCGGACAAATCCCAGCGTCACGGCCCGCGCCAACCCCGCGTACTGGTCCTGACCCCTACCCGCGAACTCGCCGCACAAGTGCATGACAGCTTCAAGCTGTACGCCCGCGACCTGAAGTTCGTCAGTGCCTGCATCTTCGGCGGCGTTGGCATGAACCCCCAGGTTCAGGCCATGTCCCGTGGGGTTGACGTGCTGGTCGCCTGCCCTGGTCGTTTGCTCGACCTGTGTGGCCAAGGCAGCGTCGATCTGTCCCACGTGGAAATCCTCGTGCTGGACGAAGCCGACCGCATGCTCGACATGGGCTTTGTCCATGACGTGAAGAAAGTCCTCGCGCGCCTGCCGGCCAAGCGTCAGAACCTGCTGTTCTCGGCAACGTTCTCCAACGACATCACCGCCCTGGCCGGCAAGCTGCTGCACAACCCCGAGCGCATCGAAGTCACGCCGCCCAACACCACGGTCGAGCGTATCGAGCAGCGGGTGTTCCGCCTGCCAGCCAGCCACAAGCGCTCGCTGTTGGCCCACCTGATTACCGCCGGTGCCTGGGAACAAGTGCTGGTGTTCACCCGCACCAAGCATGGCGCCAACCGCCTGGCCGAGTACCTGGACAAGCACGGCCTGACCGCCGTCGCCATCCACGGCAACAAGAGCCAGAACGCGCGGACCAAGGCCCTGGCCGACTTCAAGGCCGGCTCCGTACGGATCCTGGTCGCCACCGATATCGCCGCCCGCGGCCTGGATATCGACCAACTGCCGCATGTGGTCAACTTCGAGCTGCCAAACGTCGATGAAGACTATGTGCACCGTATCGGCCGTACTGGCCGTGCCGGTCGTTCGGGCGAGGCCATTTCCCTGGTCGCCCCGGATGAAGAAAAACTGCTGAAAAGCATCGAGCGCATGACCAAGCAGAAAATCGCCGACGGCGACCTGATGGGCTTCGATGCCAGCACCGTAGAAGCCGAAAAACCGGAAGTGCGCGAGCGTCCGGACGTGCGTAACCCGCGCAACCCACGCGGTCCTAAGGGCGATGGCCCGAACGGCGGCGGTGGTGGCGGTGGTCGTCGCGACAAAGGCAAGGACAAGGGTGGCAAAGACAAGGCACCTACCAACGGCCGTGGCGAACGCCCAGCCCGCGAGCAAAAGCCCCGCGAAGGCACCCCGGCCCGCGAACAGCGCCAGCCGAGCCAGCCGCCACGCGCCGCAGCCGACCGCGCACCGGACGAGTTCCTCGACGATGACGTGGATAACTTCGGTAACCGCGTGGACTACGTGCCACAGGCCAAACCGGCCCAGGGCCGTGGTCGTCGCCCAGGTGCCCCGGCACCGGGCGCTAGTGCAGGCGCTCCGCGCACCGGCGGCCAGCCACAGGGTCGCCAGAACGGTCCGCGCAGCAGCAACGGCGCCACCACCGGCACCCCACCGGCCAAGCGCAATGGTCCGCGTAACGGCGCACCGCGTGATGGCCAGGCCCGTCGCGAAGAGTCGCGCAACCGCCGCCCTGCACGTGATGAGCAGCCACGCGCCTCGGAACCTGCCGTGCAGAACCCGCGCAGCGGCACGACGCCGAAGATCATCCACAAGGAGTCGAAAAGCGATCGCTTCCCGACACCTGAGCAGTTGGATCAACTGCCAGGCCGCCCTCGTGGTGAAAAACCAGCGTTGCTGACCCGCAACCGCTGATTTTCAAAGCACCATGAAAAATGCCCCGCATCGAAAGATCCGGGGCATTTTTATGGGCTCGACAACGATCAACTGCAGGAGCTGGCTTGCCTGCGATGACGGTACTTCAGCCTGCATCGCAGGTGGCTGACCTGCCGCTATCGCAGGCAAGCCAGCTCCTACATTGAGCGTATTCCAGGCTAAAAAAAACCGGATCTCACGATCCGGTTTTTTATGCAGCCTGCGAATTTACTTCGTTTTGACACCTTCCAGCGTGATGTCCAGGTCTACAGTCTGGGAAGTCGGGCCAGGGCCTTTGACGCCGAAGTCATTCAGGTTCAGCGTAGTCTTGGCGTTGAAGCCAGCACGTTCGCCGCCCCACGGATCCTTGCCTTCACCGTTGAACGTGGCCTTGAAGGTCACAGGCTTGGTCACACCGTGGAAGGTCAGGTCGCCGGTCACGTCAGCCGTTTTTTCGCCGGTTGGTTTAACTGCGGTCGAAACGAACTTGGCATCGGCGAACTTGCCAACGTCCAGGAAGTCCTTGCTGGCGATGTGCTTGTCACGTTCAGCGTGGTTGGACCACAGGCTGGCGGTTTTCACGTCGACGGCGATTTTGCTGGCTTCAGGCTTGGCGGCATCCCAGCTGAACGTACCATCCCAGTCCTTGAAGGTACCGTGGATGTAGCTGTAGCCCAGGTGGCTGATTTTCCAGTCGATGAAGGCGTGCTGGCCTTCCTTGTCGATCTTGTAATCAGCAGCCATCACCTGACCGGCAGACAGCAGAGCAGTACCGATTGCCAGAGCGGCGAGAGTCTTTTTCAACATGCTTTCTATTCCTTGTGAGTCGAGGTTGAACATCAGGCTTTGCGCCCCAGCATACGAACCAGGGTCGCGTCACGATCAATGAAGTGGTGTTTCAACGCGGCCACGCCATGCAGGCCGGCAAACACCACCAGCACCCAGGCCAGGTAAAAATGCACCAGGCCAGCTACGTCTGCCTGGTCCGGTAGACCGGAAACCACGGCAGGAATTTCAAACAGGCCAAACACCGGGATCCCCACACCGTCTGCGGTGGAAATCAGGTAACCGGCAATCATCACGGCAAACAAGCCGACGTACAGGAACGCATGGCCAAACGCCGCGCCGATACGTGTCATGCGGCTATAGCTGGCCAGTGCGGGCGGCGGCGGGCTGAGCAGGCGCCAGACAATCCGCACCAGCATCACGGCGAATAGCGTAATACCGATGCTTTTGTGCAAGTCCGGGGCGTCTTTGCGCCACAGGCTGTAGTAGTCGAGGCCGACCATCCACAGGCCCAGCGCGAACAAACCAAACACCACCAGCGCCACACTCCAGTGGATAACGATGCTGACCCAGCCGTAGCGGGTCGATGTGTTTCGTAGTTGCATTCCCCAAATCCCGTAAGAGCCGTGCCCAAGACTAGCGTTTTACTTATCGACATAAAGCGGAAAATTTCGCTTCAAAAGATCGACTTATCCGATATTGAGCCTATGAACAGTAAATTAACTAGGGATTAAGGACTATTCAGCACAAACGTGACAGACCGTCCTACATTTACTGCCAATTCACCGCCCATGGGTTGTGACACAGCCCACCATTGCATAGGCTTGCGCGATTGTTTTGCCTGCGCAGGCAGTGGCAGCGCTTCGAGGAGACTAAAAGATGGGCTTGAATAACCAGTGGATGCAACGCGACCTCGCCGTGCTGTGGCATCCCTGCACCCAGATGAAAGACCACCAGCAACTGCCGCTGGTGCCGATCAAGCGCGGTGAAGGCGTATGGCTGGAAGACTTCGAAGGCAAGCGCTATCTCGATGCGGTCAGCTCCTGGTGGGTCAATGTGTTCGGCCACGCCAACCCGCGTATCAATCAGCGCATCAAGGACCAAGTGGACCAACTGGAGCACGTGATCCTCGCCGGCTTCAGCCACCAGCCGGTGATCGAGCTGTCCGAGCGCCTGGTCAAGCTCACCCCCGAAGGCCTGACTCGCTGCTTCTACGCCGACAATGGCTCGTCGTGCATCGAAGTCGCATTGAAGATGAGCTTTCACTATTGGCTCAACCGCGGCCAGCCGAATAAAAAGCGCTTTGTCACCCTGACCAACAGCTACCACGGCGAAACCATCGCCGCGATGTCGGTCGGCGATGTGCCACTGTTCACCGAGACCTACAAGGCCCTGCTGCTGGACACCATCAAGGTGCCCAGCCCGGACTGCTACCAGCGCCCCGCAGGCATGAGCTGGGAAGAACACTCGCGCAACATGTTCCAGGCCATGGAACAGACCCTGGCGGACCACCACGACAGCGTCGCCGCGGTGATCGTCGAGCCGCTGATCCAGGGCGCCGGTGGCATGCGCATGTACCACCCGGTGTACCTCACGCTGCTGCGCGAAGCCTGCGACCGGTATGGCGTGCACCTGATCCACGACGAAATCGCAGTGGGTTTCGGCCGCACCGGCAGCATGTTCGCCTGTGAGCAGGCGGGCATCCGCCCCGACTTCCTGTGCCTGTCCAAGGCCCTCACCGGCGGCTACCTGCCGCTGGCCGCCGTGGTCACCACCGAAGATGTGTACAGCGCCTTCTACGACGACTACCCGACCCTACGCGCGTTCCTGCACTCCCACAGCTACACCGGCAACCCGTTGGCGTGTGCGGCGGCCCTGGCGACCCTGGATATCTTCGAAGAAGACAACGTCATCGAGAACAACAAGGCCCTGGCCCAGCGCATGGCCACGGCCACCGAGCACCTGGTGGACCACCCCCACGTGTCGGAAGTGCGCCAGACCGGCATGGTGCTGGCCATCGAGATGGTCCAGGACAAGGCCACCAAGACCGCCTACCCCTGGCAGGAACGGCGCGGCCTGAAGGTGTTCGAGCACGCCCTGGAACGCGGCGCATTGCTGCGCCCGCTGGGCAGTGTGGTGTACTTCCTGCCGCCGTACGTGATTACCCCGGAGCAGATCGACTTCCTCGCTGAAGTGGCCACTGAAGGCATTGATATCGCCACCAACAGCACAGTCAGCGTGGCCGTGCCCAAGGACTTCCACCCAGGCTTTCGCGACCCCGGCTGATTGAACCCACCCCATTAATCTGGCGCCTGGCCTGCCGCATCGCGGGCAAGCCCGGCTCCCACAGGTTTTGCATTTTCCCGAGAACAGAAATGAGACTGTCCCGCTTTTTCACCGATACCCCGTTGAGCCTTGGCGACCACGAGTTGCCCGAGGCCCAGGCGCACTACATCAGCCGCGTGCTGCGCATGAACGAAGGCGATGCCGTGCAACTGTTCGACGGTTCTGGCCAGGAATTTCGCGGCAGCCTGCTGGAAGTCGGGAAAAAACGCGTGACGGTGCAACTGACCGAAGCCTTCGCCGGCCAGGTGGAGTCGCCTTTGCACATTCATCTGGGTCAGGGCTTGTCCCGTGGCGAGCGCATGGACTGGGCCATCCAGAAAGCCACCGAGCTTGGGGTCAACGCCATCACACCGATTTTCAGCGAGCGCTGCGAAGTGCGCCTCAAGGACGAACGCGCCGACAAGCGCCTGCTGCACTGGCGCCAGGTCGCAATCAGCGCCTGTGAGCAATGCGGGCGCTCCACGGTGCCGGTGATTCACCCACCGTTGTTGCTGGCCGATTGGTTGAAACAAGCCGAGGCGGATTTGAAGTTGGTGCTGCACCCGGTGGCCGAGCCACTGGTGAGTCATGCCAAACCGTCGAGCCTGGCGTTTTTGATCGGCCCGGAGGGAGGCTTGACCGATGGCGAAGTCCAGACCGCGCAAAATGCTGGCTTCCACGCCGCACGCCTGGGCCCGCGAGTATTGCGCACCGAGACCGCGCCCGTAGTTGCGCTATCCGTCGCGCAACAACTGTGGGGCGACTTCTAGCCCCACTGTGCAAACCCAATCAAAACGGTGGGAGCTGGCTTGCCAGCTCCCACATCGGGATGGGTGGGTTACTCCACCGGATCGCTGACCGGCTTGGCAATAATCGCCTTCAGCTCGCTGGTCATGGGGAATTCCAGGTTCAAGCCCTTCGGCGGGATCGGCTGTTCAAACCAGCGCTGGTAGATCCCATTGATTTCCCCCGAGCTGTACAGCTCGCCCAGGGTCTCGTTGACCACCGCCAGAAACTGCGGGTCGTCCTTGCGCACCATGCAGCTGTAGATTTCCCGCGATTGCTCCTCGCCCACCACCACCCACTTGTGCGGGTCCTTGGCCTTGGCGCGCTCGCCGTAGAGCAACGCATCGTCCATATAGAACGCCACAGCCCGGCCCGATTGCAGCATCTGGAACGCTTCGCCGTGATCCTTGGCGCTGATCACCGACATATCCAGCTTGTGCTCGTGGTTGTAGCTCTTGAGGAAGCGCTCGTTGGTGGTGCCTGCAGTGGTCACCACGTTCTTGCCGCGCAGGTCGGCGAAGCGCTGGATACCGCTGTCCTTGGCAGTGAGCAACTGGCCCTTCACATAGATAAAGCCATAGGAAAACGCCACCTGCTTCTGCCGCTCGGCCGTCACCCCGGTGGAGCCGCACTCCAGGTCAACGGTACCGTTGATCACCAACGGAATACGGGTCTGGGAGGTGACCAGGTTGTACTTCACGTTGAGCTGGGGCACGCCGGTCTTCTGTTGGATGCGCTCGACAATCTTGCTCGCCAGGTCCACCGAATAGCCCATGGGCTTGCCGGTATGGTCGCCGACATAGGAAAACGGCACCGACGCATCGCGATAGCCCAGGGTGATGCTCTTGGCGTTCGCGACCTTGGCCAGGGTGCCCGTCAGCGGCGCTTCATTGGCCTGGGCCTGGGCAGTCAACAACAGCCCCAGCGCAGTGCCGATCAACGTGATTTTTTGCATTGTTATTCTCCGTTGGTTTTCTTGTTATGGGCGGCGCACAGCGATGACGCTGATTTCCACCAGCACACTCGGGCGTGCCAGCTCCGCCTGCAGGGTGGTGCGGGTCGGTGCCTGGCCGGGCGTAAGCCAGGCGGACCAGACATCATTCATCGGCGCAAAGCCCTCCTGAATGTTTTTCAGGTAGATCGTCGCGTTGAGCAGATGATCCTTGTCACTGCCGGCTTCGGCCAGCAACGCATCAATTTTGGCCAGCACCTCTTGGGTCTGGGTGGCGACGTCCTGGCCCTCGCCCGGCACCTGGCCGGAGAGGAATACCAGGTCCTGGTAGGTCACGGCGCCCGACAGGCGACTATTGCTGTTGATCCGGGTGATGGTCATTGCAGCGTCCTATGCGGCGCGGGGCGCGAGGCCCTGCATATCAATGGAAGGGGTATGCCGGCCGATCAGTTCGGCCAACAGCTGGCCGCTGCCACAGGCCAGGGTGAAACCCAGGGCGCCATGGCCAAGGTTGAGCCACAGGTTGCGGTACACACTGGCGCCAATCAGCGGCACGCCGCTGGGGGTGGCCGGGCGCATGCCGGCCCATTCGATGGCCTGGCTGTAATCGCCGGCCAAGGGGAACGTCTCACTGGCCTGGCGCTTGATCAGGGCCAGGCGCTTGGGCTCAAGGCCCGTATCAAAGCCGACGATGTCGACCATCGCCGCCACCCGCAGTTGCTCACCGATCCGCGCGTAGACGATCTTGCGGTCATAGTCGGTGATGCTGATTTTCGGCGCGGCGTGCTGCTCGCCAATCGGCACGCTCAGGCTGTAGCCCTTGAGCGGATACAGCGGCAACGCAATGCCCGGCAAGGCCAACTCGGGGCTGCGCACCCCCGCCGCCAGCACCAGGTGCTGCACCGGCATCACCTCGCCACCCAACTCAATCGCCTGCACCGTGCCGTTGGCATGGCGGATGCCCGTGACTTTGCGCCCCAGCACAAACCGGCAACGACCCGACGCTTCCAGGCGTGCCGCCAATTGCTGGCAGAAGCCATGACAATCCGCCACTTCTTCATTGGGTGTGTAGATGCCCCCAACAAAATCCGTGGCCCCCAGGGTCGGTTCCAGGCGCGTGCAATCGGCCGCCGACAGCACTTGCTGTTGCAGGCGATCGAGCACCTTATTGCGAGCGTGTTCAAACGTGTGGTGGCTGCGAAACGTCACCAGCTTGCCGTTGCGTTTCCAGTCGAAACCGTCCAGCCCGTCTTCTTCGCGCCACTGCTGCAAGATGCCCTGGCTCAGGCTGGCCAGGCGCAACAAGTGGCCGGCATTGCGCTTGTTTACCGAAGCCCGGCAGGCGCCGAGGAACGAGGCCATCCAACGCCATTGCGCCGGGTCCAGGCGCGGGCGCAGCTTCAAGGGTGAATCACCGCGCAGCAGCCAGCCAATGGCTTGCAGCGGCACACCTTTGTCCGCCAGCGGCGCAACGTAGCGATAGGACAACTGGCCGCCATTGGCAAAGCTGGTCTCGCTGCCCAGGCTGTCGCGGGCCTCGACCACGGTCACGTCCATGCCGGCGCGCACCAGGGCATAGGCACTCGCCAGACCGATGACCCCACCGCCAATGATGCAAACCTGCTGAGCCATGTCGATTCCCAAGCGTTGTAATGAGCGTCCAAGGGTAGGGGCAGGTGACAGGCGCCGGACAATGAATAAAGATGGGCCACCTATAAACAAAGGTTATGGACTCGTCATGCGCTTGCGTCATATCGAAATCTTCCAGGCCATCCGCCAGACCGGCTCGGTCAGCGCCGCCGCGCAGTTGCTGCATGTCTCGCAACCGGCGGTGACCAAGGTGCTGCAACATGCCGAGCTGCAATTGGGCTTCCCGCTGTTCCTGCGCATCCGCGGCAAGCTGCAGCCCACCCCGGAAGCCCTGGCCCTGGAGCGCGAAGTCGATAAGGTCAGCGAAAGCCTGCAAGGCGTGCGGCGCCTGGCGCAGAACCTGCGGCGCGCACCCGGCCAAAGCCTGCGCATCGGCGCCACGCCAGCCCTGGCCTTGTCGCTGCTGCCGCCAGCGATTGGCGAATGGACCCAGCGCTACCCGGACATCGCCTGCGAACTGTCCAGCGCCCACAGCCGTGAGCTGGTGCAAAACCTGTTGATGCGCGAGATGGATGTGGCGCTGACCCTCAAGTCCCCGGACCATCCGGGGCTCAAGGCCCAGGCATTGGCCCACGGCGTGTTGGTGGCCCTGGCGCCACGGGGCTTCTGGCCGGCAGCGGAACTGGGCAAGCCCTTGCCCTTGATGGCCCTGGCGGGCGCGCCGTTGATTGGCCTGTCGAGTGCCGACCCACTGTCGGCGCGGCTCGATAGCTACCTGGAAGCGGTCGAGCCGCCGCCGCGCGTGCGGATCTCGGTGCAGACCTATTCCCTGGCCCGCGCCATGGTCGAATCCGGCGCCGGCCTGGCGGTGATCGACCCTTTCACCGCGCTGGGTGCATCCACCGACAGCACCTGCATCCGCCCCCTGGCCCCGCCGCTGCCCATCACCCTGTATGCCCTGACCCGCGCCGACGAACCGCCGCCGCATATGTTGGCGAGCCTGTTGGAGATCTTTGGCAGCCGTGCCCAGGAGCAGTTAGACCGTCTCTAAAACACCACAAAACCCATGTGGGACTGGGCTTTTGTGAGAGCTGGCTTGCCTGCGATGCAGGCGCCTCGGTTCATCAGTTAAACCGCAGTGATGCTATCGCAGGCAAGCCAGCTCCCACACAAGCCAGCGGCTACAGTTTCAGAGCACGTAGCGCATGATCGCCACAAAATGCAGCAGGCTGCCGCCAATCACAAACAAGTGCCAGATCCCATGGGAATGCCTTAACCGGTGTTCCAGGGCAAAAAAGATAATCCCCACCGTGTACAACACCCCACCCGACGCCAGCCAGATAAACCCGTCCATGCCCAGCGCGGCAATCAACGGTTTGACCGCCACCAACACAATCCAGCCCATCACCGCATAAATCACAATCGACAATATGCGCGCCTCGGAACGCGGCTTGATCTCCTGCAGGATCCCGATCACCGCCAGCCCCCAGACAATCCCGAACAGCGTCCAGCCCCACGGCCCGTGCAGGGTCACCAGGCAAAACGGCGTGTAGCTGCCAGCGATCAGCAGGTAGATCGAAAAGTGGTCGACCTTCTGCATGATCGCTTTCTTGCGCCCGCGCACGCTGTGATACACCGTCGAGGCGCTGTACAGCACCAGCAGCGTAACCCCGTAGATCGCCACGCTGACGATCTTCCACGGGCTGCCGTCCATACTCGCCACCACCAACATCCACACCGCGCCGATAAAGGCTGCCACGGCGCCGAGCAAATGGCTCCAGGCGTTGAATCGTTCTCCGTGATACATGTGTCGCCGACCTCCAAAACTGCTGCGTCTACCCCATAAGGCTCAGGCCTGCCAGACGAGAGTGCAAGACCGTTATGACGACTGCGGTACAGATGGCGCTACATGGCTGGGAGCAGCGGGGTTTTGCGGGCACAATCGAACGCATTCGAATAAGAGTCATCGCCATGCTGATCGACGAAGAATTCACCCTCAAGAAACTGGAAATCTTCCTGGCCTTCATGCGCACCGGCAACCTGGCCCGCGCCGCCGCCGAGTTGCAGACCAGCAATGTCAGCGTGCACCGGGCCATCCACTCCCTGGAAAACGCCCTGCGTTGCCCGCTGTTCAAACACGAAGGGCGCAACCTCACCCCGCTGGAAAGCGCCTACGTCCTCGAAGAACGCGCACAGAAGCTGGTGCAAGAGGTGGTCGACAGCGTGCGCCTGACCCGCGAAGCCGCCGGTTTCTCTGCCGAACGTTTCAAGCTCGGCGCCTTGTATTCACTGACGGTCAAGACCGTGCCGCAACTGATCATGGGCCTGAAAATCAGGCGCAGCGAGCTGAATATCGACCTGATCCTGGGCTCCAACGTCGACCTGATGTACAAGCTCAAGAACATGGAAGTGGATGCGATCCTGATCTCCCTCGACGACCAGGCCGTCGAGCCGGACTGCGCGCAGATTCAGCTGTTTTCCGACGACATCTTCCTCGCCACCCCCGCCGACTCGCCCCTGGACCGCGAACAGGAAATCGATCTGGCCCAGGTGCGCGACGCCACCTTCATCACCCTGACCCAAGGCTTCGCCACCCACCAGGACGGTGCGCGGGTGTTCAAGCAGGCGGGCTTCGAGCCGAAGGTGGCGATGCAGGTCAACGACATCTTCACCCTGCTGAGCATGGTCAGCTCGGGCGTTGGCTATGCGCTGCTGCCGGGGAGGATTGCGGCGGTGTATGAGAACCGGGTCAAGCTGATCCCGTTGCAGCCACGCTACCGGTTGCAGCAGCACATTGGCGTGGTGTTCTTGAAGGCCAAGGAGCGTGATCCGAACTTGCTGGCGTTGTTGGCGGAGTGTCGGATGTATGCCAATCGGCAAATTTGAAACCGCCATCGCAGGCAAGTCGAATCGTCGCACCGCAGCTCCCACATTTGAATGTATTCACACATCAAAATGCGGGGGCGGCGGTGCAACTTGCCCGCGATGAGGCCCGATCATTCAATCGAAATGTTGTGCCCTACCCCACCAACCCCCGCATCATCAAAAACAACAACGAAGGCCCCAACAAACACCCCAGCGCCGTATAAAACGCCGCCGTCAGGCAGCCATAAGGCACCAGCTTCGGATCAGTCGCCGCCAACCCGCCAGCCACACCGCTGGAGGTGCCCATCAACCCGCCAAAGATCACCGCACTGCGCGGGCTGTTCAGGCCGATCAGCGGCGCGACGAACGGGGTCATTACCATCACCAAAATGGCCTTGATCAACCCCGCCGCAATCGACAGTGCCATCACCTCGGAACTGGCGCCAATCGCCGCCCCGGTCACCGGCCCGACGATATAGGTCACAGCACCCGCGCCGATGGTGGTCAGGCTCACCGCATCGGTATAACCAAACGCCATGGCCACCCCGACGCCGGCGATAAATGACGAACCGACGCCGACAAACAACGCCAGCACCCCCACATACCCGGCGCGGTTGAGTTCATCGACGCTCACACCAAACGCGGTGGCGACGATGGCAAAGTCCCGCAGCATCGCCCCGCCCAGCAGGCCGATGCCCGACAGCAGCGGGATATCCACCACGCCCTTGGCCCCGCCGGTAAACGCACCGCCCACATAGGACAACACCAGCCCCAGCAGGATCGCGATGGCCGAGCCATGCAGGCGGCCTTTGGTGAAGTTGTCGCTGATCCAGTAGGACACCCACATGGTCAGGCCGATCACCGCAAAACCACTGATCAGGCCGTAGCCGGTGATGACTTTCATCAAGGATTCGTACATGGCGCTCACCCTGCCGACTTGGTGGGAACGACCGCATCCGGCTCACGGTTGCCGATGCGTACCAGCACCGGCACCAGGGCAAATGCCACCACCACCGCACTAGCACCGGCGAGGATCGCCATGGGGCCGCCACTGATCGCGCCATACACGTTTTGCTGGGCTGCCATGGCCACCACAATGGGAATGTACACCGCCGCCCAGAAGCTCACGCCCTGCTCGGATTTGCCGGTAAACAGGCCACGCTTGCCGAGGTAACTGCCCAGGCCGATCAGCAGCAACATCGCGATTCCCACCCCGCCGACGTTGGCCGGAATGCCCATCCATTTGCCCAACAGCTCGCCGACAAACAAGCCTGCAAGGGTACACAAGGCCAGAAACGCCACACCGTAAATAATCATGCTGGTAGTCCTCTTGATGCTTGATCGAAATTGTTGTTTTTGTGCTTCGAAAGCCAAGCTCACGCTTTATCGGTGGTGGCGGCCCTCCTGTTCCAGCAGGGCCTGCAAGGTGTCCAGGCGCGCGCCTTCGAAGGCGATCACGGTGCCTTGCTCAAACACACGCCGTGCCAGGCCAGTGAGGACTGCGCCCGGTGGCAGTTCGATCTGCAGGCGTACACCACGCTCATAGGCGCTTTGCACGGTGCCGCGCCAATCGACGATGCGGCACATGTTGAACGCCAGGTCGTCGCGCAACTGCGCGGGATCACGGATCGGCCGCGCCCGGGTACTGCTCAGGTAAGTGATGGCCGGCGCATGGAGCGCAACCTTGGCGAATGCCTCGGCGAGGGCCTCGGCCGGCTGCTCCAGCAGAGCGCAGTGGGACGGCACGCTGACGGCCAGGCGCTTGGCCACGGCCTGGCCTTTGACACGATCCGCGACACGCTGCATGCCGGTATCGCTGCCGGCAATCACGCACTGGTTGTCGGCATTGATATTGGCCAGGTACACCGGGGTTTGCGTGCTGTGGACCTCGGCGAGCACGCTTTCGACGGTGGATAACTCCAGGCCGATCAGTGCGGTCATGCCATAGCCCTGTGGATAAGCGTGCTGCATCAGTTCACCGCGCAGGCTGACCAGCCGGAGCGCATCGGCAAACTCCAGGGCGCCCGCGATCACCGCCGCCGGATAGGCCCCGATGGACAGACCCGCCACGTAATCCGGGATGCGTTGCAATTGCCGGGCATGGGCCACGCCGGCGATCAGCAGGCACAGTTGCACAGCGCGGGTGCTGGCCAGGGCGTGCGCCGAATCGAGCTGGCGCACATCTTCGACCAACGCATCACTGGCCTCATCAAGGACGCTGGCGGGCAGTTGCTGGAGCATGCCCGGACGCTGGGCGCCCTGCCCCGGAAACACCAAGAGGCTGCTCATGCCACCGCCTGCCAAGGGTCGCTGACCAAGTGCGCACCGCTGGCGTTTTTCAGCAGCACCCGTTGCGCGGGGCCGGCCCATTCGCGCAAGGCGACAGCGCCATAAGGGGTTTGCAATTGCAGGTCCACGGCACACGGCGCGGTGTTCAGAATCGCCAACAGACCCTCGGCATCGCCGCGATCAAGACGCTCGGGAGTGCGCAGCAGCAGGTCCAGATCGCTCTGGGCATGCAGCGCTTCAATGCCCGTGGCCAACTCGAACCCCGCGCTGCCGGTCACGCCCCAAGCCTCTTGCGCCAGCACCGGCCGCAGTTGATCGAGGGCGCGCAACGCCGGTAGATTCCGGGGCGAAATCACCCCGCGCAGGGCCTCGGGTGTCACTCGCCGTTGCACAGCCGCCAGGGGCATCACGGCCGCAAAACGCTGCTCGCGCAAACGCCCACGCACCCCCACCGCCACGTAGCCCGGATCGACCAGCGCCCGGCGTACCACCACCGGATGCCCCGCCCCGATCACCGCCAGGACCCAGGCCGGTGCGTCAGCAGGCAGGTGCGCCGGGGTCATGCCCCAGAGCAAGTCGTGGGCGTTCACCATTGTTCCCGCAGCAGTTGGCGCACATGGCTGGACGCGGCACGGTTGGCGGCGCCCAGGCGCCCGCGCAAATCGCGCACGCCGCTGTTCTGCACATCCTTGATCGCCTGCACCAGGCAATCCCTGACCCGCGCCAGGTCGTCGACGGTCGGCTGTTCGATCTGGCTGACCGTCAGGGTTTCCCAGAGCAAGCCGAGGCTGGCATAGCTGTCGATGTCATAGGCCATGGGCGGCACGCTGGCGGCCAGGGCTTCCAGTTCTTCGACGCTGCGCAGGGTCACCCGCGCCGCCGAGGCTTTGCCCATGGCGTGCACCATCACCCCAGGGTCGCGCAGGGCGATCAGGCGATTGGCCTGGTAGCCATGGGCGAGAAACGCCCCGGACATGGCCTTGCCCACCAGCAACCCGATCACCGGGTGCCCGGCCAGGCGCGCGCGGGCATAACTGTCTGCCGCCGCCGCCAGGGCTTGATGGATGCCCAGGGCTTCTTCGCGACGGCCATAGGCCTGGCTGGGCACGTCGACGATGGCAACAATCGGGCGTTGATCGCCGCTGGCGATGGCTTCATCCACCGCCTTGGCCAGGCCCCAGCCTTCCAGCAGACCGACTTCACCCTGGCGCGCCCGGGGGAAGCGGTTGGCAGCATCCGGCACCACCGCGATAAAGCGTACGGCATGCTCGCCGAGTACCCCATCGGCGACTTTCAACGACGCCGGCAAACCCGCCACTGGCGCTGCGCCGGCGCTCAATGCATTGAACCACTGCAAGCCTCTCATGGGCGTTCTCCCTGATACAGGTCGCGAACCGTGGCCGGTTCGATCTGCGGTTCGGCGTCCAACGCAGCCAGGCGCGCCAGGTAATAGTCGGCCTGGCGGCTGCGCGGCGCTGCCGGCAAACCTTGCTGCAACAGTTCACTGATCTGCTGGCGGATCTGCGCCACATCGTCCGCCACATAACGGTCGGCCAAGCCGCTGTTGAAGCGCTGCTCGCCGCCGGTCAGGCTCCAGATAAAGGGCCGGTCACGGGAGTCGTATTCCTCAAGGCCGGCTTCCTGTTCGATCACTTGTGGGCCGTTCAAGCCCAGGCGTGCTTCGCGGGTCACCAGCAAGTAACTGCACAGGCCAGCGGCAATGGACATGCCGCCAAAACAGCCCACGCTGCCGGCCACCACGCCGATCACCGGCTGGTACTGGCGCAGGTCGACAATCGCGGCGTGGATATCGGCAATCGCCGCCAGCCCGAGGTTGGCTTCCTGCAAGCGCACGCCGCCGGTTTCCAGCAGCAGCACCGCACGCGTGGGAATACCGTTGCGGTTGTCCTCGGCGGCCAGTTCCAGGGCGCCGGCGATTTTCGCGCCGCCCACTTCACCCAGGCTGCCGCCCTGGAAGTTGCCTTCGATGGCCGCAATCACCAGCGGCAGGCCGTCGAGCGTGCCCTTGGCGATCACCACCCCATCGTCGGCCTGCGGCACCACGCCCTGGCGACTCAACCACGGCGACATCACGCGCTGGAACGGGTCGATCAGTTCACGGTAGCTGCCGGCATCCAGCAAGGCCTTGGCCCGCTGGCGGGCACCGAGTTCGACGAAGCTGTGCCTATTGAGTAAATCAGTCATGGCCAAGCTCCTCGAAACCTTGCTCCAGGCGCAAACGCACCACGCCGGGGGTGGCGCCAAAATCGTGGATCTGAATGTTCAAGGCCGGTGGGGTCTGTTCCTGGAAGATCCGCTGGAACAGGTGCTGCCAGCGTTGCTCGGCGCCGTTGACCGAGGTTTGCACCTGGATGCTCAAGGTGCCCGCCGTGCCCGGTTCCAGCAGCACCTCAAGGTCGCCGGAGCCGACGCAACCCACCAGCGCGCGGCCTTTGGGCGGCTGCCCGGCGGGGAATTCAAAGGATAGGGTTTCCATCAAAACGCTCCGTCGCAAGACTCGATGCGGTCGATAAACAGGCACGCGGCCAACAGGTCGGCGGCGCCACCGGGGGAGGCATTCAGCGCCAGCAGTTGCTGGTCCAATTCATTGAGGCGACGCCGCCCCGCCAGGCTCGCGCTGCCGCCCGCATCCAACACGGCCTGGGCGCCTAGTTGCATGGCCTGCAGGCCGTCGGTGCCGGCGCGGTAGAGCACGCAGGTGTCGGCCAGTTGGGTCATGATCGCCAACAGTGCGTCGAGGCGCGCGTTCTGCTCGCCGTGGTGCTGCAGGCGGCTTGCGTGCAGTTGCGGCAGGCCGCGTTGCAGCACGGCGGGGAAGCCCAGTTGCGCTTCTTCGCGGGCGCCACGCACGCCATAGCGTTGCGCGACTTGCGCGCCGTGGCTGAGCGGTTGCGGTGCAAAACGGTCATTGAGCAGGGCCAGGCGCGCAGCCCGCAGGCTCAGGGCACTGGCGTGACGGGAGGTGGGGTCCAGCGCGGCAGCGGCCACCAGCAGACCGAGGGCCCAGATCGCGCCACGGTGGGTATTCACGCCCTGAGTGGTGGCGAGCATCGCCTGCTCGCCTTCGCGGCCGATCCGTCCGAGGGCTTCGCGTAGCGGCAGGCCAATCTCACCCAAGGCAATCGCCGCTTCGGCCATTTCCTTGAAGGCCGGCCACAAGGACAGCGCCGAGGCGTGCATCAGGCCCAGGTGTAGATCCTGATGGGCGCCATTGCCGCGCCGATCCACCAGCGCCGGTTTGGGCGACAGGTCCGCTTCGTCGATCAGCGCCTCGACCGCCAGGTCCGCCAGTTGCTCGGCCAGGGTCAGTGTGTGCAGTTTGAGTGCGTGCATTTACCAGCTCCTGAACTTGGCGGGCGGGTTGTACAGGCCACCGGACCAGTCCACCAGGTCGGCCACGCTTTTGGCCGCCAGCAGTTCGCGGGTGGCATCGGTGCGGCGGATGCCGAGGTCTTCGGGCAAGGCGATCAGGCCTTCGCGGCGCATGCGCGCGGTGTCCTTGGGGTTGTGGCGCAAGCCGATGGCAGTCACCCCGGCGACCGCCGCGATCATCGCCTGGCGCTCTTCCAGGGAGCGCGCCTTGTACAGGTAGGCGATGCCTTCTTCGGTGAGCAAGTGGGTCACGTCGTCGCCGTAAATCATGATCGGCGCCAGGGGCATGCCGCTTTTGCGCGCCACTTCCACCGCGTCGAGGGTGTCGACGAAGGTCGGTTTGCCGCCCTCCTGGAAGGTCTCGACCATTTGCACCACCAGTTTTTTGCCGCGTTCCAGCAAGGCTTCGGGGGCATCGTCGTGGCGCATGTCGAGCCAGGCCGGGGTGCCGTGGCGGCGCCCGCGCGGGTCGTGGCCCATATTCGGCGCGCCACCAAACCCGGCGAGCCGGCCACGGGTCACCGTGGACGAATGACCGTCGCCATCCACCTGCAAGGTGGCGCCGATAAACAGGTCCACCGCGTATTGCCCCGCCAGTTGGCAGAACATCCGGTTGGAGCGCAACGAGCCGTCGCGACCGGTGAAGAACACATCCGGGCGCGCGGCGATGTAGTTTTCCATGCCCAGTTCGGTGCCGAAGCAATGCACGCTTTCGACCCAGCCACTTTCGATGGCGGGGATCAGCGTCGGGTGCGGGTTGAGGGTCCAGTTGCGGCAGATCTTGCCTTTAAGGCCCAGGGACTCGCCGTAGGTCGGCAGGATCAGTTCAATCGCGGCGGTGTTGAAACCAATGCCATGGTTCAGCGACTGCACATTGTGCTTTTCGTAGATGCCACGGATCGCCATCATCGCCATCAACACATGCACCGGCTTGATATGCCGGGGGTCGCGGGTGAACAGCGGTTCGATATAGAAGGGTTTGTCGGCCACCACCACGAAATCCACCCAACTGGCCGGGATGTCCACACGGGGCAAGTCGCTGACGTCGTCGACCAATTGGTTGACCTGCACGATGACGATGCCATCGCTGAAGGCCGCCGGCTCAATCAGCGCCGGGGTGTCTTCGGTACTGGGGCCGGTGTAGATATTGCCGGCGCGGTCGGCCATAAAGCCGGCGGACAGCACCACGTTGGGGATCAGGTCTACGACCAGTCGCGCATAGAGTTCGATGTAGGTGTGGATCGCGCCGACTTCCAGCAGGCCATCTTCAAGGAGCTGGCTGATGCGCAGGGATTGGGTGCCGGCAAACGAGAAATCGAGTTTGCGTGCGATGCCCTTTTCAAACAGGTCCAGGTGCTCGGAACGCCCGACGCTGGGCATGATCATGTGCAAGTCATGGAGCACGGCCGGGTCGGCCTTGGCCAGGGAGCGCGAAAGAAAGTCAGCCTGCTTCTGGTTATTGCCTTCCAGCACCACCCGGTCGCCGGGCAGGATCAGGGCTTGCAGGGCCTCGACGATCCGGTCGCTGGGCAGCACCGCCCCATCGGCAAACGCCTGCACCAGCCCGAGCCGGCGCCGCTTCTCGTCGCGGCGCCGCGTCCAGCGCGAGTCGGGGGTTATTGTTGTTGTCATGATCGCTCCACGGGTTCGCTGTCGTGGAGCTCACCATAGGAGTGAATCGGGGGGGTATCAATCAAGCTCGGTGGTGGACTGTTACGGTTGGAGTAACGGTCAGGAGCGCCGCCATTCCCTGCGCTGGCGCCACACGGTCCAGCCCATCGCAATGCCCGCTACGCCATGGAACCCCAGCACCGCCGCCAGGCTCCAGCTCACCAGCCCCCAAATCGCCTGCACGTACACGGGCAGCAGAAACAGCAACAGCCCAAACAACGCGGCCACGCCCAGCTGTTCCCACTTCATCAACCGACGCAAATAGGAGACGATCGCACAGCCCGACGCTGCGCCCAGGAAAGCCAGCAACAGGCCAGTGACTTCCTGCCCCGACACCACGGGCCAATCCAGGAGCCACAAGAGCAGGCAGATAGCAGCCAACACCAGTGAACACACCAGGATAAACACGAACAGGTATTCAAAAACCGTCAGGCCCCAGTTCCGGATGCTTGTAAGGCTCTGTTCAATTTCGGCCTTGCTTGGCCTTTTCGAAATGGCCACCGCAAGCAGGCCCGAGCCCAAACCGCCGAGGCTCATGACCACTAGGTTGATCACAACACCCTTGATTTCTTTGCCTGTGGCGTTGAGCACGAGGGTTTCCAGGTACCCCAGAATAAACACCGCGCCCACCACCGAAATCCCGAAGCCTACGAGCTTGCCGCGCCGTGTCGGGTACTTCATCGTCGCGCAGGCAGTGAGCACCAACACCAGGAACCACAACAGCAAAGCACCGGTAAACGGGGTGAGGTTATACAGCCAGGCAAATACGTCAAATAGCCACATTGTGTTGTTGCTTCCACCGAAAGACTCCTCGGGTTATCGGCGGGTTTACGTGGGGCTTTACCCGAGCAGGCATCAGTCCCAAAAAGGGAACGAACGGTCCCTTTCTGGGACTGATCAAGTTTTACGCAGCGGCCGCAGGCGATATTTGCTCCAGCGCACGCTCGACCAGCAGTTGGCCCAGTTCGGTCATTTGTTGGATGGCCAGGAGTACGCCGCGCTGGGCGCCGTTGAGCTCAAAGGCCAG
The DNA here is from genome assembly GCF_030687335.1 of Pseudomonas sp. FP818. Taxonomy (NCBI): domain Bacteria; kingdom Pseudomonadati; phylum Pseudomonadota; class Gammaproteobacteria; order Pseudomonadales; family Pseudomonadaceae; genus Pseudomonas; species Pseudomonas sp. FP818. Next base: position 5,505,625 of record NZ_CP117427.1, read on the forward strand.
GGCGCAGGTCAGGGCGTTGAGGGAGGCGAGGGTTTCGCTGGCGTTGACCAGCAGGGTTTCGGTGTTCTGGTGTGGGTTGACGGTGAAGATACTGGATGAGGTAGGTGGGTTGGGGGTGGGTTTGATCATGGTGAACATCTCCGATATGTGAAGGAGACTGACACCGCTTGCTTGCACGCAAATCGGGTGGCAGCTGTGCGCAGGTGTGCAAGACCGGGCATATCGGCCCCCGGCAGACCCGAAGGTCTCCCACGCACAGCCGCCATAACAAACACAGCAGGCATAAAAAACGCCCGTTGAATGGCTATGGGCGTTGGTGCGCCGATATGTAACCGGACTTGCACGTCCGTGTCACCGTTTTTTGCGATGACCGACCAAGCCTAGGCGCGAAAACGTGCGGGAAAAATCTGAAGGAATCATGCCGCACGATCATTCCTACAGGTTTTGGGGGTTGTTGCTCGGACATCGCCTCACTAGCCTTTTGTATCCGAACCCCATTGCCCACACTAAAAATGAATGCCTATAGACATACAAAACATTCAATATTGACTGCCTATAAACATACATATAGCCTGAAAATGTATGCCTATAGGCATTCGATAAATTAAGATCAACGATGCAAACACATCCGCAATTTCGCGGTGTGAACATCTGATAGGCAAATACGGGTGCCCCCATGACCTCCTCCTCACTCAACGAACTGCGCCTTGCCCAAGTAGAAAGGGCCCTGGAGCCGTTTGAAACACTAAGCGGTAAATCCACCCCGCCTGGAGGATGGCTGCGCTCGATCAGAGAATCATTGGGCCGATCGCTGAGGTCCCAGGCAGCCCTGCTTGGCGTTGCCTTTGCGACGTTGCAGCAGTCGGAGCAGGCCGAAGCCGATGATCGCATCACACTCGCCCAGTTGCGTAAGTTGGCGGCAGGTCTGGACTGTGAGCTTGTTTACGCTCTGGTGCCAAGAAAACCGCTGCGCGAGATGGTGCAGGCGCGCGCCGAGGTACTGGCCAGGCAAGAAGTGATGGGTGTCGCTCATACGATGGGCCTCGAAAACCAGCGCCCGTCAGATACGTTCGTCGAGCGTCAGGTGGCCGCTCGCCGTATGGAATTGCTCCGCGGCTCATGGGCTCGATTGTGGCGATAGTACTTGAGCTGAAACCCGGCCAAACACCCCTGGATCCCGACGAAGTAGCAGGGCTCAAGCCTAGGCACATCACCACCCAAGGCGAGCTGGATGAATGGGAAGCTGCAAACATCCTCAAGGCAATGCGTTGGCTGGGGCGACAAAACAAGCTTGATGTCTTGAATGAACATTTCTGCCGTCAACTCCACGTCAGAATGTTCAGTGATACATGGAAATGGGCTGGGACATTCAGGCACTCCGACAAAAATATCGGCTGCGACTGGACGAAGATTTCAGTCAACCTACGTCACCTTCTAGACAACACAACGTATTGGCTGGAACACGATGTATTGGCTGGAACACGATGTATTCCCGTGCGAAGAGGTTGCTGTCCGCTTCCATCACCAACTGGTTTCACTGCACCCATTCCCCAATGGCAACGGTCGCCACGCGCGCTTGATGGCTGACTGCCTGCTCAGACAACAAGGGCTCGCACTTTTCTCCTGGGGAAGCGCTAACCTGATCGCCGCCAATGAAGTCCGTATGCGCTACATCCAGGCACTGCGCGCAGCCGATCTGAACGATTACGGCCTGCTTCAAGCTTTCGTGCGCAGCTAGCTGTGGGAGGTCTCCACACATTGGGTCTTCAGAGGTGCTGAGAACGGGGGTTCAGGCCAGGCCAGCTTCGACCAGCAGCGCTTCCAGCCCCATCAGGTCCGGTACTTTCGCCACATGCTCGCCGACCTGTACCGCCGCCAGTTCCAGCGGCGACAGGGGGACGTCCACATAACTCAGTTGGCTGTCGAGCTTGTACGAGCGGGGAATGCCCTGGATCACCAGCGCAATAAACTTCAATGTCGGGCGCCCGCCCAGGGCGTTGAGCACGACGATTCGTGCGCGTTCGCTGACGACGCTGGTGCCACCGCAGGCCGCTTCAAAGCTGATCAGGGGCAGTTGCTGGTCGCGCCAGGTCACTGGCCGCAAGTACCACGGCGGGGCGTCGCTGGCCGGTTCGCCGCGCTGGAAGTCGATCAGCTCGGCCACCGCCACGTTGGGCAGCAACAGGTGGCGGTCGGCCAGGGGCAGCAGCAAGCCGGTGAGTTGACTGGTGCGGTGGTCAAGCATGTTTCGGGCTCCAGTAGGCGATGCTTTCGAGCAACACCGACTCTTGATAGGGCTTGCCAAGGTAGTCGTTGACGCCAATCGCCATGGCCCGGTCGCGGTGTTTCTGGCCGGTGCGCGAGGTGATCATAATGATCGGCAGGCGCGCGAGCCGCGGGTCGTTGCGCACCTGGATCGCCACTTCAAAACCATCCATGCGCGGCATTTCGATGTCCAGCAACATCAGGTCGGGGGTGTGTTCTTCAAGCAAGGCGATGGCGTCGATGCCGTCCTTGGCGGTCAGTACGTTCATGCCGTTGCGTTCCAGCAGGCGGCTGGTGACTTTGCGTACGGTCACCGAATCGTCCACCACCAGCACCAGCAACCGCTGTTTTTTCTGCGGCTCGTTGACCGCCAATGCGGTGTCCGCCGCCTGGGCCGGCAAGGCCGGGGCCAGGGCGCGGATATGCGCCAGCAGGTCGATGATCAACACCACCCGGCCATCGCCGAGGATGGTCGCCCCCGACAGCCCCTGCACCGCCGCAAACTGCGGGCCGAGGCCCTTGACCACGATTTCCCGGGTACCGGCCATGTCGTCCACCTGCACCGCAATGTACCGCTCGTTGCACTGCATCAGCAGCACCGGCAGCGGCTGGCTTTGCCCCAGCAGCTTGGGCCGGGCCACGGTGTGCAGCAACTCGCCCAGGTAATACAACTCGTAGTGCTGGCCGGCGTATTCATACACCGGCGGGTCCAGTTGGTAATGCCCTTCCAGCTCATTGGGCAGCACGCGCACCAGGCCCTGGATGGTGTTCAGCGGAATCGCGTACTGATCCTCAAAACACTGCACCATCAATGCCCGGTTGACCGACACGGTAAACGGCAGGCGAATGCGAAAGTGCACGCCCTGCCCCGGTGTGGAGTCGATCACCATGCTGCCGCCCAGTTGGCGCACTTCTTCATGCACCACGTCCATGCCCACGCCGCGCCCGGAAATCTGGGTGATTTTTTCGGCGGTGGAAAAGCCCGGCTGCAAGATGAACTGCAACACGTCGCGGTCGCTGATCTCCATCTCCGGGTCCAGCAGGCCGCGCTTGATCGCCTTGCGCCGCACCGCATCCAGAGGCACGCCCGCACCGTCGTCACGCATGTCGAAGATGATGTCGCCGCCTTCGTGGCTCAGGTCCAGGGTGATCCGGCCCTTCTCCGGCTTGCCCGCCAACAACCGCGCATCCCGCGATTCCAGGCCATGGTCGACGGCGTTGCGCAGCATATGTTCCAGGGGCGCAGCCATGCGTTCCAGCACGTTGCGGTCCATCTCGCCCTCGGCATTGCCGACCACGAATTCCACGTCCTTGCCCAGCTCGCCGGCCACTTGCCGCACGATACGCTTGAGGCGCGGCAGCATGCGCTCGAACGGCACCATGCGCGTGCGCATCAGGCCCTCTTGCAGCTCGGTGTTGATCCGCGCCTGTTGCTGCAACAGGTTTTGCGCGTCCTGGTTACGCTGGTCGAGGGTCTCCTTGAGGTCCAGCAGGTCCGAGGCTGACTCGGACAACGCACGGGACAACTGTTGCAACTGGGAATGACGATCCATTTCCAGCGGGTCGAATTCTTCATAGCCCAGGCGCTCGGTTTCGGCGTGCTGACGGCTGAGGATGCGCCCCTGGGTCTCGGTATCGAGGCGGCGCAGTTGGTCGCGCATACGCTCGATGGTGGTTTCCACCTCGCTGAGGGCGGCGCGGGCATCGTTGACCTGCTGCTCGATACGCCCACGGAAAATCGAGGTTTCACCGGCCAGGTTGACCAGGTCATCCAGCAGCTCGGCAGAGATTTTCACCATGTCCGCGCCCGGCTCGCTGGCTGCCGGCGCTTCCGGTTTGCTGGCGACCATGGCGACCGGTACCGCCTGGTCTTCGCTGGGCTGGACCAGGCTTTTGATGCGTTCGATCAGGCGTTCCACCGAGCCGACCGGCAACCCCGCCGCCACCGCCTCGACCATCTGCGCCAGACGGTCATGGCAGCCTTGCAGCAGCGCGAACAGCTCGCTGGTGGGCGCCAGCAAGCCCGCCGACAGGCCTTCGTAGAGAAACTCCAGCTCATGGGCCAGGTCACCGATCGGGCCGATTTCGACCATGCGCGCGCCGCCCTTGAGGGTGTGCAGGTCGCGCAGCAGGGTCTCGACTTCCTGACGGCCCTGGGGCTCGGCCTGCCAGCGCAACAGCGCGGCGCCGGAGCTGTCGAGGATGTCGGCCGCTTCTTCAAGAAAGATATCCAGCAGCTCGGGATCACTGCCGGCCCCCTGCGCCTCGGGTGCAGTGGGCGCCGCGACCGGCGCAGCGTTCTGGCGCACCTCGCGCAAGCGGCTGATCAGGGCGTTGGAGTCGCTCAGGGGTTGCTGCTCTTGCAACTGCTCCAACTGCAAGGCCAGGTGTTCGTGGCTGTCCATCAACACTTGCGCTATTTCACCGGAGTAGCTGTAGCGCCGGTCCACCAGGCCCTCGTAAAGGCTTTCCAGTTCCTGGGCCAGATCGCCCACCGGGCCGATTTCGGCCATGCGCGCGCCGCCGCGCAGGGTATGCAGGTCCCGTTGCAGGGACGACAGCGGCGCCACGCCGTCGGGCTCCAGCAACCAGCGCTTGAGGGATTGCCCGGCGCTGTCGAGGATATCCACCGCTTCCTCAAGGAAAATCTCGACGATTTCATCGTCCACCGCCCAGTCCTGTTGCAACTGCGTGGTGGCCGCCCCCAGTTCGGCAATGCTCAATGCGCGGCTGCCGTCGGTTTTGATCAGGCCGGTGGCGCTGGGGTCCAGCCCTTCATCGAGCAACTCGCGCAAGGCTTTCATGCGCGCCGATGCCGGGCTGACTTCCTGGCCGGCCGCCAGTTGGTCGAGCATGTTGATCAGGGCTTCATGGGCCTGCTCGGCCTCCTGGAAAAACCGCTCGCTGACCGCCAGGCTGCTCTCTTCCACTGCGCCATAGAGGTCGAGCAAGGCTTCGCACAGCTCATCCATCGGGTGCAAGTCGGCCAGGTGCGCGCCCTCGCCCAGGGTGGTCAGCTCGTCCAGCAATGCGCTGAGTTCCTGGCGCTCGCCAGGGTGTTGCTGCCAGCGCCGCAGCAGGCTTTCGGCGTCGAGCAGGATGTCCATGCCCTGGGCCAGGAAGTTGCTGATCAAGTGTGGGTCGCGCTTGACCCGCAGGCCGGCGCTCGGCGCATTGAGCACCGCTTCGAGATGGCTGTCGAGGTGCGCCTGGGTGCGTTTGATCAAGTCGGCCGCGCCGTTGATGGGCACCAGAGGATCGCTGTCCAACTGGCGCAGGCCGCGCTGGAACAAGGCTTCGCCCTCCAGCAGCAGTTCGATTTCATCCAGGTCCAACGGCAAGCGATGGGCCTTGTATTCACGGGTCAGGTGGTCCAACGGCCGCGCCAGTTCGGCGATGGGCAGCACCCCCGCCATGTAGGCGCTGCCCTTGAGGGTATGCAGGGCGCGTTGCAACTCATCGCTGACGGGCAGCGGCATCTGTTCGGTGGCCTGGTGCAAAAACTGGTTGAGGCTATCCAGATGGCTCTGCGCTTCGTTGCGGAAAATTTCCAGCAGCAGCGGGTCGAGTGCGCTGTCGTCCGGCTCCATGGCTTCGGGTAACGGCGCGCCACTGGCCAGGGCATGGGCGCGCGCGGCAAGCAGGTCGACATCATCGCGCTGGCGCTGGGCGTCGGCGGCGAACTCGGCGATCAGCGCCGGCAAGAGCACCAGCACATCATCCAGTACGGCCTGGACCTCGGCACCCGGCGCGACCACCCGCTCGAGCACGCGGTTCAGCAGGTTTTCCACGGCCCACGCCAGCTCCGCCAGCACCAGGGCTCGCACCATGCGCCCACTGCCCTTGAGAGTATGGAAGGCACGGCGCATGTCGCTCAGGGCGGTCTTGTCTTCGAGGCTGGCAGCGCCTTGGGGTATCAAGCGCTGCAGTACTTCCAGCACTTCGGCGGTTTCTTCCAGGAACACTTCGCGCAGTTCATCATCCACCGACTCTTCGTCGGCCGGTGGCGGCAACAGGCTGCCCGGGCGTTGCAGTGCCGGCGGGTTGAGGCGCGGCGTCGGGCTGGCGAGCGCCTGTGCCAGCGTCTGGGTGTTATCCGTGGTTTCATCGCTCAACGCCGAGCGCTCCTGGCGCCAGGTCTGCTGGGCCTGCAGCGGCGCGTAACCCAGCGCCGCGAGGCCTTCGTAAGCGATGTCCAAGACACGTTCGCCGGGCGCATCCGGGTCCTGGAGCATGCGTTCGAGGTAGTGCTCCAGGCTGGTGAGCACGTCGGCAAGATGCTCGAGTTGTGCCGCAGAGGGCGCAGTGTCCTGGACCATCAACTGCTCATCCACGTAGTCATTAAAACCACGCATCAGGCTCGCCGCACGGGGCAGCGGAATCATTGCCAGGGCGCCACGCACCTGGGTCAGCAGCTCTGGCAGGGATTCCAGACGTTGTGTATCCCATTGCGCCTCAAGGCAGTCAATGATCAACTCCCGCGCCTGCTTGAGGCACTGGCACGATTCCTTGATCACCAACTGGTGGATCTGGGTCAGGTCGGTGGTGGGCAGGCGGCTGTCTTCACGGTTTTGCGGCTCGACAGTGCCGACCATCCCGGCCAGGGTCGCCTCGACATAAAGCAGGGCCCCGGCGACATCCATCAACACCGCGTCGTTGGGCTCGCGCTGCCCCTGGGCCAGGCCCTGGACCACCGCCAACTGATCGATGATGACTTTGCGCGGCTGGCCAAAGCCAAGCACCGCCAGGGTATCGGCGATCTGGCGCAAGGGCGCCAACAGGCTGTCGAGGTCCGCGATGTGCTGGCGGTCACTGCGCACAAACAGGTCCAGGCGTTCCTTGACCCGCACCAACTCCTCACACAACGCGCCGAGCACCGAGCCCATGGCATTGCGGTCCGGCCCGGCCAGGCGCGCGCGCTCGGCATCGACCACGGTGCTGTCGGGCAAGGCTTCATCCAGGCCGTAGCGTTCCTTGAGGCTTTGCATGCGCGGCGTCGGCCGGGTGACTTTGGCGATATAAAACAGCAGGCTCTTGAGCAACTGGTCCGGTGCCGGGCTGTTGATCCCTTCGATGCCCTGGGTTTGCAGGCGCTTGAGCACCTTGTCGCAGCTCTTGAGCAGGCTGCGCAATGCCGGGCTATTGGCGATCACGCCAGTGAGCATGCCTTCGGCCAGCGCCGAGGTGACTTGCCACAACGGCAGCAATGGCGCGCCGTGACACAGTGCTTCCAGTTGGGCGAAGACCCGTGCCATGTCTTCCAGGTTGCTCGGGCCGTGATCTTCACGCAGCAGCCCGGCCAGGCCCTGTTGCAGCATTTGCCGCCAGTGCTGCAGTTGCTCGGCAAAGTCGGCCGGTGCCCGCTGGGCCAGAGCGTCATCGGGCAGCGGGGCGATCACCAGCAGTTGCGGGCTGAACAGGCTGGTTTCCGAGAGCAGGCTTTTGCCGTGCACGCTGCGCAGGTCGTTGAGCAGCGGCAACACTACCAGGGGCAGGTCGCGCCGGGCGCTGTGCACACGGTCCAGGTACAACGGCAGTTGCCCGAGGGCCTGTTGCAGCAGGCGGATGCCTTCTTCGCGCTGGCTGACGTGCCCGGCTTGCAGGGCCTGGGCCAGGTGCTCCATTTCTTCGGCGAGCAGTGCCGCGCCGTAGAACTCGACCATCTGCAGGGCGCCGTGGACCTGATGAATGCCCTCCAGGCACTGCGCGAGGGCTTGCTCGCTGGCGTCGTCGGCAAAGGCGTCCAGTGCCGCACGGGCCTGCTTCAGGGTGTCGGCGATCTCGCCCTTGACCCATTCGAGGGCGACGTAGTCGTGCCGGTCAACCATAACGACTCCGGAGTGAGTTAACACCGCAATACAAATGTGGGAGCTGACCCACCGCTATCGCAGGCAAGCCAGCTCTCACAGGGGTTTTGTGCAGGTGTTGAGAGGGCATGTCATTCATCGGTCTTGCGCACGGGCGGCAAGGTGAAGCCCGATACCGAGCGGCGCAACTGGCTGGCCATTTTGGCCAGGTTGCCAATGCTTTCGGCGGTGGCCGTGGAGCCCGATGAGGTTTGGCTGGTGATCTGCTGGATCACGTTCATGGTCAGGGAGATCTGCCCCGCCGACGAGGTTTGCTGCTGCGCCGCGTTGGAGATGCTCTGGATCAGCGCGGCCAGGGTCTTGGACACCCCTTCGATTTCTTCCAGGGCCACCCCGGCGTCCTGGGCCAGCCGCGCGCCGCGCACCACTTCGGTGGTGGTCTGCTCCATGGAAATCACGGCTTCATTGGTGTCGGTCTGGATCGCCCGCACCAGGTTCTCGATCTGCCGGGTGGCGGCCGACGAGCGCTCGGCCAGGCGCTGCACCTCATCGGCCACCACCGCAAAGCCGCGCCCGGCGTCACCGGCCATGCTCGCCTGGATCGCAGCGTTGAGGGCAAGGATGTTGGTCTGGTCGGCGATATCGTCGATCAGGCTGACGATATCGCCAATTTCCTGGGACGATTCCCCCAGGCGCTTGATGCGTTTGGCGGTGTCCTGGATCTGTTCACGGATGTTGTCCATACCGTGGATGGTGTTGTGCACCACCTCGTTGCCCTTGTTGGCGATCTCCACCGAACGTTCGGCCACGGCCGAGGACTCGGCGGCGTTGGCCGATACCTGGTCGATGGATTGGGCCATCTGGTTGATCGCCGTGGAGGCTTCGGCGATCTGCTGGGCCTGGTGCTCCGAGGCCTGGGCCAGGTGCATGGCGGTGGCCTGGGTTTCCTGCACCGCACCGGCCACTTCACCGGCAGTGAGGTTGATGGTCGCCACCAGGTCACGCAACTGGTCCACCGAGTAGTTGATGGAATCGGCGATGGTGCCGGTAAAATCTTCGGTCACCGAGGCGGTCACGGTGAGGTCGCCGTCGGCAAGGTCTTCGATTTCGTCCAGCAGGCGCATGATCGCGTTCTGATTGCGTTCGTTTTTCTCGGCGGTTTCGCGCAACTGACGATTGGTCTCGCGCACCATCACCAGGCCGATCAGGATAATCGAGGCCAGCGCCAGCAAGCCCAGGGCATAGCCGCCGATGGTGTCGAGGGTGCGCCCGCCGGCCAGGTTTTCAAAGCCGGTGGCCAGTTGCGAGGCTTCATCGAGCAGGGTCTGCGAGAGGCTGAAGATGTTGCTCGCCGAGGCGCGCACCTGGAACAGTTGTGGCGAGGTTTCGAGGATTTCATCCACGGAGCCGGAGACAAACTCGAACAGCTCGGCAATTTCCGCCAGGCGCGCCCGGGCGTCCGAGTCTTGCACCTCGCTGATCTTCAGGCCGGCACTGCCCTGGAGCATACCGGCCAGGACCTGGCCAAAACGGTTGGCGTCGCGGCCAAAGGCGTCGGCGGCCTTGACCGCCGTGTCATCTCCCGCCAGCACCGTGTTGACCGCTCCCAGGATGCGCTCGGCCAATAGCGACTGGCGCTGGGCCACCGCCACCTGGCTGGCGGGCGCGCCGCGCTGCAGCAGGATCTCGACGACCTTTTCCGACTCGATCTGTAATTGCGGCACGGTTTCGGCCAGGGTCGCCGCCACTTGATGCAGGGACAGCACCGTCTGCTCGCTGGCCAGGATCACGTCGGTGTTCTTCAGCAAGGCTTCCCAGTCATGCTGCACGGCGCGCATTTCGCTGCGCACGGCAGCGGGTGCCGCGGGCAGGCCGGTGGCCGGGTCGCCTTTTTTCAGGTAACCCCAGCGCTGGGCAAAATCATTGCGCGCCTCACTCAGCAGCTTGAACGCGGCGGCCTTGCCGGCGGCGGCCTCCGTGGCGTTCTTGGCAATGCGCTGGGACAGCACCCGCAGCTCGCCGGCGTGGCCGATGTACTGCTTGTCGTAGGTGGACTGGGTGTTGAGGTACGCGAAGTTGGCGAACAGCAGCATGATGAAGATGATCAGCGCGATAAACAGCACGATGATCTGCGAACGGCTACGGGAGGCTTCCTGCGGTTTGACGGGGGTGGCGGTGCTCATGCGGCAACATCCAGAAAGCCCGGGGCCTGGGCCAGGGCGAAGGGGCTGAAGACCTGCCACAGCGGGTCACCGCTGAACTGGCCTTGGATAAACGCGGCGCTGGCGGCGGGCACGCTGGCCGATGCCGGAAGCAGCAGGTCCTGGGCAAAGTGTTGCAGGCCGACCACTTCATCCACCAGCAGGCCGACAAAGGTGTCTTCGTGCTCGATCACCAGCACCCGGCGCTGCTTGCGCGCCGCCGACAGCTCATAGCCGAAAAACCCACACAGGTTGATCACCGGCAGCAAGCGCCCGCGCAGGTTGGCCACGCCCCTGACCCAGGGCTTGACCCCCGGCATCAAGGTGCAGCGCGGTTCATGCAGCACCTCGGCGACTTCGCCCATGGGCGCCACATACCAATGCCCGCCCAGGCGAAAGCCGATGCCGCTCCAGCTGTGCGACCGGGTTTCCTGGGACGGCAAATCAGCGGCCAGCAGGCGGCAGCGGCGATCGATGTCCAGCAGCAGCTCAAAGGCGGTTTGCGACTCGGTCATGGGAACGTGCCGTCAGGGTTTGAGCACCGAGTTCAGGACTTCAATCAGCTTGTCTTCTTCCACCGGCTTGGTCAGGTATGCCTTGGCCCCTTGGCGCGCGCCCCAGATCTTGTCGGTTTCCTGGTCCTTGGTGGTGACGATGATGATCGGGATACCGCTGGTTTCCGGCTCCTTGGACAATTGGCGCGTGGCCTGGAAGCCATTGAGGCCGGGCATGACGATATCCATCAAGACGGCGTCGGGCTTCTCCTGGCGGGCCAGGGCAACGCCATCGGCACCGTTTTCGGCCTTGAGGACCTGGTGACCGTGCTTTTCCAGCATGCCGGTCAGTTTGTACATTTCAGTCGGCGAATCGTCGACGATCAGAACGCGTGCCATGGTTTTCCCCACTACATTGGTTGACGCAAGCCCCGGGGGCTAGGTCAATGTGCTTGTTCTACTGCAGCGAAACCCGGCACATAGGCCTTGATCGCACTCAGCAGTTCTTCCTTGCTGAAAGGCTTGGTCAAAAATTGATCGACGCCGACGATGCGCCCCTTGGCTTTGTCGAACAGGCCGTCCCTGGACGAGAGCATGATCACCGGAATGGCCTTGAACGCCGGGTTGTTCTTGACCAGGGCGCAGGTCTGATAGCCATCCAGGCGCGGCATCATGATGTCGACAAAGATAATGTGCGGGTGATGGTCAACGATCCTGGCCAGGGCATCAAAACCGTCGATGGCCGTGATGACTTCGCACCCCACGTTCTTCAACAGCGTTTCAGCGGTGCGGCGAATCGTTTTCGAATCGTCGATCACCATCACTTTCAAGGCGTTGGAATGCTGTTCCATATCTGCTCTACCATCGCCACAGCGAATCGGTTTTCGGTGTGTACTGCCGGGTGCGGCCTGGGACCAGCGCCAAAACCCTTGCCGTGCAAGGGCCGACACGCCATGGCAGCCTTTTTAGCACAGACTGGGAAGGCAATCTATCGGCCGACCGGCAAGGTGGTTTTTCCTTGACCCACAACAGCCGCAGCGCCACTCTGACGCCACTTTTATGCGCCCTTATTTGTTAGAGGAATTCCCCATGAGCGTTCGCGTCGGCATTGTCATGGACCCTATCGCCAGCATCTCCTATAAAAAGGATAGCTCGCTGGCCATGCTGCTCGCCGCCCAGGCCCGCGGCTGGACCCTGTTCTATATGGAGCAGCGCGACCTTTACCAGGGCGACGGCGAGGCGCGGGCGCGGATGCGCCCCTTGCAGGTGTTCGCCAACCCAGAGAAGTGGTTTGAGCTGCAAGACGAGATCGACAGCCCCCTGAGCGACCTGGACGTGATCCTGATGCGCAAGGATCCGCCGTTCGACATGGAGTTCGTCTACTCCACCTACCTGCTGGAGCAGGCCGAGCGCGCCGGCGTGCTGATCGTCAACAAGCCGCAGAGCCTGCGCGACTGCAACGAAAAGCTGTTCGCCACCCTGTTCCCGCAGTGCACGCCACCGACCGTGGTCAGCCGCCGCGCCGATGTATTGCGTGAATTTGCCGCCAAGCATGGCGATGTGATCCTCAAGCCGCTGGACGGCATGGGCGGCACCTCGATCTTCCGTCACCGCGCGGGCGACCCGAACCTGTCGGTGATCCTTGAGACCCTGACCGCCCTCGGCACCCAGCAGATCATGGGCCAGGCCTACCTGCCAGCGATCAAGGACGGCGACAAGCGCATCCTGATGATCGACGGCGAGCCGGTGGATTACTGCCTGGCACGCATCCCGGCGGCCGGCGAGACCCGTGGCAACCTCGCGGCCGGTGGTCGTGGCGAAGCCCGCCCGCTAAGCGACAAGGACCGCTGGATCGCCGCCCAGGTTGGCCCAACCCTGCGGGAAAAGGGCCTGCTGTTTGTAGGCCTTGACGTAATTGGCGAGCACCTGACCGAAATCAACGTGACCAGTCCCACCTGTATCCGCGAAATAGACAACGCGTTCGGCACCAATATCGGCGAAATGCTCATGGCAGCAATTGCCGACAAGCTACAAGCCAAGTGACATAGAACAGCCAGATGTAAACCAACATTGCGCTATCATGCGCCACCCGTGAGACGCGCGATGTTGGTTTTCCTGTTATGACGCTTCCGTCCGACCTGCCCCCCCAATTCACCCATAGCGGCGTACGCCCGGCTGATCGGCTCGGATTTACCCTGTTCCTGGCAGCGCTGATTCATTTGGCGTTGATCCTTGGCCTGGGCTTCACCTTCGTCGAACCCCAGCAGATCAGCAAAACCCTGGAAATCACCCTCGCCACCTTCAAAAGTGAAAAAAAGCCCGAAAAGGCTGACTTCCTGGCCCAGGACAATCAGCAGGGCAGCGGCACCCTGGATAAAAAGGCGGTGCCCAAGACCACCGAAGTGGCGCCCTTCCAGGACAACAAGATCAATAAGGTCACCCCGCCTCCAGCGGCCAAGCCTGAGGTCAAGCAGGCCGCGCCCAAGGCCGCCGTCGCCACCGTTGCGCCAAAACCCCAGAAGGCCGTGACCCAGCGCGAAGCCGTGAAGACCGAGCCTACGCCAAGCAAACCCGCCCCCACATTTGACAGCTCGCAGCTTTCCAGCGAAATCTCCAGCCTGGAAGCCGAACTGGCCAACGAACAACAGCTGTACGCCAAGCGCCCGCGCATCTACCGGCTCAATGCCGCCTCCACCATGCGCGACAAAGGCGCCTGGTATAAGGACGAATGGCGCAAAAAGGTCGAGCGCATCGGCAACTTGAACTACCCGGACGAGGCCCGTCGCCAGCAGATCTACGGCAACTTGCGCCTGCTGGTGTCGATCAACCGCGACGGCTCCCTGTATGAAGTGCTGGTGCTGGAGTCCTCCGGCCAGCCATTGCTGGACCAGGCGGCGCAGCGCATCGTGCGCCTGGCCGCACCGTTCGCCCCGTTTACCGGTGACCTGAACGATATCGACCGCCTGGAAATCATCCGCACCTGGCGTTTTGCCAAAGGCGACCGGCTTTCCAGCAACTGACCACTGCAAGCTCGCGCCTACACGGGAAACAAATCCGCTAACCGTATTCCTACACATCCCCAGCTTGTCAGTTCGCCCCTCCAACGCCACACTAGCGGACATGAAAAATGTCAGCCCGACTTACCTCAAGCACCAATTCCTGATCGCCATGCCCCATATGGCCGACCCGAACTTTGCGCACACCTTGACCTATATCGTCGAGCACACGGCCAATGGCGCCATGGGGCTGGTGGTCAACCGCCCGCAAAGCCTGAACCTGGCGGATATCCTTGAGCAACTGCGCCCGGAGATCGACCCGCCCGCCAGTTGCCAGGCAGTGCCGATCTATTTCGGCGGCCCGGTGCAGACGGACCGGGGTTTTGTGCTGCATCCCAGCGGCCCGACGTTCCAGGCCACTGTCGACCTGGAGGGCGTGTCCCTGTCCACCTCCCAGGACGTGCTGTTTGCCATCGCCGATGGCGTCGGCCCGCAGCAGAGCCTGATTACCCTGGGCTACGCGGGTTGGGAAGCCGGGCAACTGGAAGAAGAACTGGCCAATAATGCCTGGCTGACCTGCCCGTTCGATGCCGACATTCTGTTCAATACCGCCAGCGAACTGCGCCTGAATGCCGCGGCCAAGCAGTTGGGGGTCAACCTCAACCTGCTGACCAGCCAGGCGGGGCACGCCTGATGGCCTTGCGACTGATCCTCGGGTTTGACTACGGCACCAAGCAGATCGGCGTGGCCGTGGGCCAGGTCATCACCGGCCAGGCCCGCGAGCTGTGTACCTTGAAGGCGCAAAACGGCACTCCGGACTGGAATCAGGTCGAAGCCCTGATCAAGGAATGGAAGCCCGACGCGGTGGTGGTCGGCCTGCCGCTGAACATGGACGGCACCCCCAGCGACATGTGCCTGCGTGCCGAAAAGTTCGCCCGTCGCCTCAATGGCCGCTACAACCTGCCCTTCTATACCCACGATGAGCGCCTGACGACCTTCGAGGCCAAGGGTGAGCGCCGCGACCGTGGCGGGCAGAAAGGCAGCTACCGCGACAACCCGGTCGACGCCATTGCCGCCGCCTTGCTGTTGCAGGGCTGGCTGGATGAAAACACTGCTTTATTTGAATCCTGACTGACGCGGCTTGCCGCGTCTTCTTACGTTTGAGCCCGGACTTTGTCAGCGTCACGCTGGCCGAGCCCTTGAAGGAGCCACCATGAGCCTGCCCAATCCCGCCGAACTGATCAGCCAGATGGCGATTCGCCTCAAGGCCCATCTGCAACACCGCGCCATCAGCGAGCCGCGCTTCATCGGCATCCGCACCGGCGGTGTGTGGGTCGCCCAGGCGTTGCTGCAAGAGCTGGGCAGTGACTCGCCCCTGGGCACCCTGGACGTGTCCTTCTACCGCGATGACTTCAGCCAGAACGGCCTGCACCCGCAAGTGCGCCCGTCAGCCCTGCCGTTCGAGATCGAAGGCCAGCACCTGGTGCTGATTGATGACGTGCTGATGAGCGGCCGCACCATCCGGGCCGCCATGAACGAGCTGTTCGACTACGGCCGCCCGGCCAGCATCACCCTGGTCTGCCTGCTCGACCTCGAGGCTGGCGAACTGCCGATCAGCCCGGATGTGGTGGGCGCGACCCTGTCGCTTTCAGCCCAGCAGCGGGTAAAATTGTCCGGTCCCACGCCGCTCGAACTCGAACTGCAAGACCTCGCCCTTTAAACCGCCTTGTAAAGAGTCCCCGCGATGACGCCTCTAGATGCCAAGCGCCCGCTGCAGCTCAACGCTCAGGGCCAGCTGCAACACTTCCTGTCCCTCGACGGCCTGCCCCGCGAATTGCTCACCGAAATCCTCGACACTGCCGACTCGTTCCTTGAAGTCGGCGGCCGAGCGGTGAAGAAAGTCCCGCTGCTGCGCGGCAAAACCATTTGCAACGTGTTCTTCGAGAACTCGACGCGCACCCGCACCACCTTCGAACTGGCAGCCCAGCGCCTGTCAGCCGACGTGATCACCCTGAACGTCTCCACCTCGTCGGCGAGCAAGGGCGAAACCCTGCTCGACACCCTGCGTAACCTGGAGGCCATGGCGGCCGACATGTTCGTGGTGCGTCATGGCGACTCGGGCGCGGCACACTTTATCGCCGAGCACGTGTGCCCGCAGGTGGCGATCATCAACGGCGGCGATGGCCGCCACGCCCACCCGACCCAGGGCATGCTCGACATGCTCACCATCCGTCGGCACAAGGGTGGCTTTGAAAACCTCTCGGTGGCCATCGTCGGCGATATCCTGCATTCGCGGGTAGCGCGCTCGAACATGCTGGCCCTGAAAACCCTGGGCTGCCCGGATATCCGCGTGATTGCACCGAAAACCCTGCTGCCGGTAGGCATCGAGCAATACGGGGTGAAGGTCTACACCGACATGGCCACGGGCCTGAAGGATGTGGACGTGGTGATCATGCTGCGCCTGCAACGCGAGCGCATGGCCGGTGGCCTGCTGCCCAGCGAAGGCGAGTTCTACCGCCTGTTCGGCCTGACCACCGCGCGCCTGGCCGGTGCCAAGCCGGATGCCATTGTCATGCACCCCGGCCCGATCAACCGCGGGGTGGAGATTGAGTCGGCGGTGGCCGACGGGCCGCACTCGGTGATTCTCAACCAGGTTACCTACGGCATCGCCGTACGCATGGCCGTGCTGTCCATGGCCATGAGCGGGCAAACCGCCCAACGTCAATTCGAGCAGGAGAACGCCCAGTGAAGCTCAGCATTCTCGGCGCCCGAGTCATCGATCCGGCCAGCGGCCTGGATCAAGTCACTGATCTGCACCTGGAAGCTGGCAAGATCATTGCCATTGGCGCCGCCCCCAGCGGTTTCAGCCCGGTTCAGAGCATCGACGCCAAAGGCCTGGTGGCTGCTCCCGGCCTGGTAGACCTGAACGTCGCCCTGCGCGAGCCGGGCTACAGCCGCAAAGGCAGCATCGCCAGCGAAACCCGCGCCGCCGCTGCCGGCGGTGTCACCAGCCTGTGCTGCCCGCCACAGACCAAACCGGTGCTGGACACCTCGGCCGTGGCCGAGCTGATCCTTGACCGTGCCCGCGAGGCCGGCAATTGCAAAGTGTTCCCCATCGGCGCCCTGAGCAAAGGCCTGGATGGCGAACAACTGGCGGAGCTGATTGCCCTGCGCGACGCGGGTTGCGTGGCCTTCGGCAATGGCCTGGAAAGCTTCCGCAGCACCCGCACCCTGTGCCGCGCCCTGGAATACGCAGCCACCTTCGACCTGACGGTGATCTTCCACTCCCAGGACCACGACCTGGCTGAAGGCGGCCTGGCCCATGAAGGCCCTACCGCCAGCTTCCTCGGCCTGGCAGGCATCCCGGAAACCGCAGAAACCGTAGCCCTGGCCCGTGACCTGCTGCTGGTGGAACAAAGCGGGGTGCGTGCGCACTTCAGCCAACTGACCAGCGCCCGGGGCGTGGCCCTGATCGCCCAGGCCCAGGCCCGCGGCTTGCCGGTGACCGCCGATGTGGCGTTGTACCAGTTGATTCTGACCGATGAGGCGTTGATCGACTTCTCCAGCCTGTACCACGTGCAACCGCCACTGCGCACCCGCGCCGACCGCGACGGTTTGCGCGCAGCGGTGAAGTCCGGGGTGGTTTCGGCGATCTCCAGCCATCACCAACCCCACGAGCGGGATGCCAAGCTGGCCCCATTTGGCGCGACAGAGCCTGGGATCAGCAGCGTCGAGTTGCTGCTGCCGCTGGCGATGACCCTGGTGGAAGATGGGTTGCTGGACTTGCCAACGCTGCTGGCACGCCTGAGCTCAGGCCCGGCCCAAGCGCTGCGCCTGCCGGCGGGCAAGCTGGCGGTGGGTTCTGCGGCGGACCTGGTGCTGTTTGATCCGGCCAGCTCCACCGTGGCTGGCGAGCAGTGGCTGTCTCGGGGTGAAAACTGCCCATTCATCGGCCATAGCTTGCCGGCGACTGTGCGCTACACCCTGGTGGATGGACGGATCAGCTACCAGGCCTGATCCGCTCTAAAGTGGGCACGGTCAAAAATGTAGGAGCCAGCTTGTGTGGGAGCTGGCTTGCCTGCGATTGCATCACCTCAGTGCCACTGACATACCGAGGTGCCCGCATCGCAGGCAAGCCTGCTCCCACATTTGACCGTGCCCACATGAGCCTAGCCAGGCTTAGCGCCCGCCCAGCCGCTCGGCATTGCGGATCGAAACCTGCGTATTCAGCGTCCAGAAGTCATACAGCACGCCGACCAGGAACAAGCCGCCCGTTACCAGATACAACAGGCCGGTGAGCCATTTGCCCTGATACATGCGGTGCAAGCCAAACACCCCAAGAAACGTCAGAAGAATCCAGGCCACGTTGTACTCGATCGGCCCGGCGGTAAAACGCAGGTCGGCTTCACGGTCCATCGCCGGGATCAGGAACAGGTCGATCAGCCAGCCAATACCCAGCAAACCAAAGGTGAAGAACCAGATCGTCCCGGTCACCGGCTTGCCGTAGTAAAAGCGGTGTGCCCCGGTAAAACCGAAGATCCAGAGCAGGTAACCGATCACCTTGCTATGGGTGTCCTGTTGCGAAACATCCTGTCGATAGGTGTTCATGAATGACCTCTTTAGCCTCGATAGATAAATATTTCTGGTTTCTTTGTGACTTTTTTACAGGCACCCGACGTACGGCAAATGTTATCGTCGCTTCCCTCAAAGCCTTATACCGCCTGACTTGTGTAGGACAATTGCGACAGTTCGTCGCGGTTTTCCTGATTTTGACGTCAAGGTTCAGTCGACAGACGGCCTGAGAAAGACACTAAAAGCTGTTATAAAGTTGCGCGCAAACCAACAAGAGCCTGCCTTATGCGACCATTTTTAAAGACATGGCTAACCATTTGCCTATTGATGCCACTGGCCGCCCACGCCACCAATCGTGAGCAACGACTTCCGAACGTTAATGGTTTTACCCCTAAAGTTCACGCCACTACCACCTCCGCCAAATCGGCAAAGCTCACCGTCAAGCGCCCGACTCAGCTGAGCAAGGCCAACGTTAAAGCAGTTCCGGGCCTGGTAGCGAGCAATAACCAGCAAAGCAGCAAAGTCTTGAGCCGTGCCGTCAACGTGCTCGGTACCCCTTATCGTTGGGGCGGCAGTAGCCCAAGTAAAGGCTTTGATTGCAGCGGCCTGGTGAAATACGCCTTCAATGATGTGGCTGCAGTGGATTTGCCACGCACCTCCAACGCCATGGCCAGCGGCCACGGGCAGAAGGTCGATCGCAAGGATCTGAAGCCCGGCGACCTGTTGTTCTTCAAGCTCAAGAGCCGCCAGGTCAACCATGTTGCCATCTACCTGGGCAACGACCGCTTTATCCACGCACCGCGCCGTGGCAAGTCGGTCAGCATCGACACCCTGAAAAAGCCGTTCTGGAACAAGAACTACGTGATTGCCAAGCGCGTGCTGCCCAAAGAGCAGAACAACCTGCGGATTGTGCAGCGCTGACAGTAAATGCAAATGTGAATGCTGGCTTGTGTGGGAGCTGGCTTGCCTGCGATAGCATCACCTCAGTGTGACTGACACACCGAGTTGCCTGCATCGCAGGCAAGCCAGCTCCCACATCCTATATATCTGCGGGCACCCGCGCCTGCTCCCGGGCCTCTTCAAGCCTGACCAGTCCCTGACTGACCAACCCCTTCAAGCTCATATCCAACGTCTTCATCCCCAGCGCCCCGCCCGTCTGAATCGCCGAATACAACTGCGCCACCTTGTCCTCGCGGATCAGGTTGCGGATCGCCGGTGTGCCGAGCATGATTTCATGGGCCGCCACGCGCCCGCCGCCGACTTTCTTCAGCAACACCTGGGACACCACCGCCTGCAGCGATTCCGAGAGCATCGAGCGGACCATGGCCTTTTCCCCCGCCGGAAACACATCCACCAGCCGATCCACGGTTTTCGCCGCCGAACTGGTGTGCAGGGTGCCAAACACCAAGTGCCCGGTTTCCGACGCCGTCAGGGCCAGGCGGATGGTTTCCAGGTCGCGCAACTCGCCAACCAGGATCACATCCGGGTCTTCGCGCAACGCCGAACGCAGGGCCGTCGAGAAACTGTGGGTGTCGCGGTGCACCTGGCGTTGGCTGATCAGCGCTTTACGCGGTTCGTGGACAAACTCGATAGGGTCTTCAAGGGTCAGGATGTGCTGCTGACGGGTGCTGTTGAGGTAATCGACCATCGCCGCCAGGGTGGTGGACTTGCCCGAGCCCGTGGCACCAGTCACCAGCACCAGCCCTCTGGGCAATTCGGCGATGCGCCGGAATATGTCCCCCAGCCCCAGGGCTTCCAGGCTCTGGACCCGAGAGGGGATCGCACGGAACACCGCCCCCAGCCCCCGGTGCTGGCAGAACACGTTGGCGCGAAAGCGCGCGACGCCAGGCAAATCGAAGGAAAAATCCGTTTCAAGAGATGTTTCGAAATCCTTTTGCTGGTGTTTATGGAGGATCGGGCTGAGCAAGTCCGCTACTTGCGTAGCACTCAGCACCGGCCAATCCAGTGGCAGTACCTCGCCATCGACGCGCATCCTCGGCGCCAAGCCTGCCGACAGATGCAGGTCGGAGGCGCCCTGGCTGACGCTTGCGGCCAGCAGTTCAGTGATGTCCATAGGGCTATCCATTTCCAGTAGAATGCCGCGGACTCCATATCCGCGGGCGCAACTTTAATGTCGACCATAGCAGACAATATCGGCCTGGTTACCGAGCGGATCCGTGCCGCGGCCCAGGCCGTGCAACGCGATGAAACCAGCGTGCACTTGCTGGCCGTGAGCAAGACCAAACCCGCGCAAGCCGTGCGCGAAGCCTACGCCGCCGGGATGCGCGACTTCGGCGAGAACTACCTGCAGGAAGCCCTGGGCAAACAGGCCGATTTAACCGATCTGCCCTTGAGTTGGCACTTCATCGGCCCCATTCAATCGAACAAGACACGCGCTATCGCCGAGAACTTCGCTTGGGTGCATTCCGTGGACCGCCTGAAAATTGCCCAACGCCTGTCCGAACAACGCCCGGCCGACCTGCCGCCGCTCAATATCTGCATTCAGGTCAATGTCAGTGGCGAAGCCAGCAAGTCCGGCTGTACACCCGCCGACCTGCCAGCGCTGGCCGAGGCGATCCAGGCCCTGCCCCGCTTGAAGCTGCGCGGCCTGATGGCGATCCCCGAGCCCACTGACGACCGTGCACAGCAAGATGCGGCGTTTGCCGCAGTGCGTGACTTGCAAGCGAGCCTGGACCTGGGGCTCGACACACTTTCCATGGGCATGAGCCATGACCTTGAGTCGGCCATTGCCCAAGGGGCCACCTGGGTGCGGATCGGTACCGCGCTGTTTGGTGCCCGCGACTACGGCCAGCCATGAAATGGCTGACTTCCATCTGAGTAAGGACCTGTCATGAGCAGCACGCGTATAGCCTTTATCGGCGCCGGTAACATGGCGGCCAGCCTGATCGGTGGCCTGCGGGCCAAGGGCCTGCAAGCCTCGCAGATTCGCGCCAGCGATCCGGGCGCCGAGACCCGTGCCCGGGTGAGCGCAGAACACGGTATCGAAACCTTCGCCGACAACGCCGAAGCCATCCAGGGCGTCGACGTGATCGTACTGGCGGTCAAGCCACAGGCCATGAAAGCCGTGTGCGAAGCCTTGCGCCCAAGCCTGGCGCCGCAGCAACTGGTGGTGTCGATTGCCGCCGGTATCAACTGCGCCAGCATGAACAACTGGCTCGGCGCCCAGCCCATCGTGCGCTGCATGCCCAACACCCCATCGCTGCTGCGCCAGGGTGTCAGCGGCCTGTACGCCACCGCCCAAGTGAGCGCCGCCCAGCGTGAGCAGGCCCAGGAGCTGTTGTCGGCCGTGGGTGTGGCCCTGTGGCTGGAAGAAGAGCAGCAACTGGACGCCGTCACCGCCGTGTCCGGCAGTGGCCCGGCGTATTTCTTCCTGCTGGTCGAAGCCATGACCGCCGCCGGCGTGAAGCTGGGCCTGCCACGGGAAATCGCTGAGCAACTGACCCAGCAAACCGCCCTCGGCGCCGCACATATGGTGGTCTCCAGCGATGTGGATGCGGCCGAATTGCGTCGGCGCGTGACCTCGCCCAATGGCACCACACAGGCGGCCATCGAATCATTCCAGGCCGGGGGCTTTGAAGCCCTGGTCGAAAAAGCACTGGGTGCCGCCGCGCACCGCTCGGCTGAACTTGCCGAACAACTGGGTCAATAAGGAGCCAATATGATTGGTTTGAACACCGCTGCCGTCTATGTACTGCAAACCCTCGGCAGCCTTTACCTGCTGATCGTGCTGTTGCGCTTTGTCCTGCAACTGGTACGCGCCAACTTCTACAACCCGCTCTGCCAATTCGCCGTGAAGGCCACCCAGCCGCTGCTCAAGCCGCTGCGCCGGGTAATCCCGAGCCTGTTCGGCCTGGACATGTCGTCGCTGGTGCTGGCGATCCTGGTGCAACTGGCGCTGATGGCCCTGACGCTGCTGCTGACCTACGGCACCATGGGCAACTTCCTGCAACTGCTGGTCTGGGCCCTGATCGGCGTGACCGCGCTGTTCCTGAAGATTTTCTTCTTTGCACTGATCATCAGCGTGATTCTGTCCTGGGTCGCACCGGGCAGCCATAACCCTGGCGCCGAACTGGTCAACCAGATCTGCGAGCCGGCCCTGGCGCCATTCCGCAAGATCCTGCCGAACCTCGGCGGCCTGGATATCTCGCCGATCCTCGCGTTCATGGTACTCAAGCTCCTGGACATGCTGGTGATCAACAACCTGGCGGCAATGACCATGATGCCGGACATCCTGCGCTTGCTGATCTGACGACTGTTTGCGGGCTGCGCAGGACAACATGTGGGGGCAGGCAAGCCCCCACATTTTTGTAACTGTGTCTTGAAGTGAATCCATGCAGGCCTTCGCTTGCCGCTAGGCCCCCCGCTCTTTAGACTTACGCCTCATTTAAACGAGAGCAGGGTCGATGCCAACTGCCTTTCCCCCCGATTCTGTTGGACTGGTCGTGCCCCAAGTGGCGCACTTCAGCGAACCCCTGGCCCTGGCCTGCGGGCGGTCGCTGCCGGCCTATGACCTGATCTATGAAACCTACGGTGCGTTGAACGCCACGGCCAGCAACGCCGTGCTGATCTGTCACGCCCTGTCGGGCCATCATCACGCCGCCGGCTACCACAGCGCCGACGAGCGCAAGCCCGGCTGGTGGGACAGCTGCATCGGCCCTGGCAAACCCATCGACACCAACAAGTTCTTTGTGGTCAGCCTGAACAACCTCGGCGGCTGCAACGGCTCCACCGGCCCCAGCAGCCTCAACCCGGAAACCGGCAAGCCGTTTGGCGCCGACTTCCCGGTACTGACCGTGGAAGACTGGGTGCACAGCCAGGCACGCCTGGCCGACCGGCTGGGCATCCAGCAATGGGCAGCGGTGATCGGCGGCAGCCTGGGCGGCATGCAGGCCCTGCAATGGACCATTACCTACCCCGACCGCGTGCGCCATTGCCTGGCCATCGCCTCGGCCCCGAAGTTGTCGGCACAGAACATCGCCTTCAACGAAGTGGCGCGCCAGGCGATCCTCACCGACCCCGAGTTCCACGGCGGTTCATTCCAGGAAGCCGGGGTGATCCCCAAGCGCGGCTTGATGCTGGCGCGGATGGTCGGACATATCACCTACCTGTCGGATGACTCCATGGGCGAAAAATTCGGCCGTGGGCTCAAGAGCGAGAAGCTCAACTACGACTTCCACAGCGTCGAATTCCAGGTCGAAAGCTACCTGCGTTACCAGGGCGAGGAGTTTTCCGGGCGTTTCGACGCCAATACCTACCTGCTGATGACCAAGGCCCTGGACTACTTCGACCCGGCGGCAAACTTTGATGACGACCTGGCGAAGACCTTCGAAGGCGCCACGGCCAAGTTCTGCGTGATGTCATTCACCACCGACTGGCGCTTCTCGCCGGCCCGTTGCGCGGGAGCTGGTGGATGCGCTGATGGCTGCGCGCAAAGACGTCTGCTACCTGGAGATCGACGCACCGCAGGGCCACGATGCCTTCCTGATCCCGATCCCGCGCTATCTGCAGGCCTTCAGCAATTACATGAACCGCATAACTTTGTGAGAACGCCATGAGAGCCGACCTGGAAATCATCCAAGACTGGATCCCCGCCGGCAGCCGCGTGCTCGACCTGGGTTGCGGCGATGGCGAACTGCTGAGCTGGCTGCGCGACAACAAGCAAGTCACCGGCTATGGCCTGGAAAACGACCCGGACAACATCGCCCAGTGCGTGGCCAAGGGCATCAACGTAATCGAGCAGGACCTGGACAAGGGCCTGGGCAACTTTGCCAGCAACAGCTTCGATATCGTGGTGATGACCCAGGCCCTGCAGGCTGTGCATTACCCGGACCGGATCCTCGACGAAATGCTGCGCGTCGGCCGCCAGTGCATCATCACCTTCCCCAACTTCGGCCACTGGCGCTGCCGCTGGTACCTGGCCACCAAGGGCCGGATGCCGGTATCGGACTTCCTGCCGTACACCTGGTACAACACGCCCAATATTCACTTCTGCACCTTCGAGGACTTCGAAGCGCTGTGCAGCGGGCGCGAAGCCAAGGTGATCAATCGCCTTGCCGTCGATCAACAGCATCGCCACGGCTGGGCAAGTAAGCTATGGCCTAATCTTTTAGGTGAAATCGGGATTTATCGGGTCAGCAGTCCTGGCCTGACCGATCATCAGATTGCCGTCTAACCATTTTCGAGGAGGACGATCATGAGTCGCCTGGCTATTTTTCTACTCACCGCCTGCCTTGGCGCCAGCGCCATGGCCGCCGGCCCTATCGACAGCAATCGGCAGAAGGCGTTTGGTGATATCACCGTGCACTACAGCACCTTCACCTCCAGCTTCCTGCAACCCGAGACGGCCCAGGCCGTGGGCGTGGTGCGCAGCAAGAACAAGGGCATGATCAATGTCTCGGTGATCAAGGGCGTGGAGCCCGTGGCGGCCCAAGTGACCGGCACGATCAAGGACTTGACCGGCAAGAGTGAAATGCTGACCTTCAAGCAAATCACCGAAAAAGGCGCGATCTACTACCTCGCCCCCTACTCGGTGCCGCAGCAGGAGTTCCGCACCTTTACCATCAATGTTGAAACCGGTGGCAAAGCCCACGGCTTCAGTTTCACCCAAGAACTGTTCCCGGCCGAATAATGAACCTGACACAACTCGTACTGGCCAGCCATAACGCCGGCAAACTCAAGGAACTCCAGGCCATGCTCGGCGAATCGGTGCAACTGCGCTCGATTGGCGAGTTCAGCCAGGTGGAGCCGGAGGAAACCGGCCTGTCGTTCGTCGAGAACGCCATCCTCAAGGCCCGCAATGCCGCGCGCATTTCCGGGCTGCCGGCACTGGCCGACGACTCCGGCCTGGCCGTGGACTTCCTCGGCGGCGCCCCCGGCATCTACTCGGCGCGCTATGCCGACGGCAAAGGCGACGCGGCGAACAACGCCAAGCTGCTGGACGCCCTCAAGGACGTGCCGGACGCGATGCGCGGCGCGCAGTTTGTCTGTGTGCTGGCCCTGGTGCGGCATGCCGACGACCCGCTGCCGATTCTCTGCGAAGGTTTGTGGCACGGGCGCATCCTGCACGCGGCCAGCGGCGAGCACGGGTTTGGCTATGACCCGCTGTTCTGGGTGCCGGAGCGCAATGTGTCCAGCGCCGAACTGAGCCCCGCCGACAAGAACCAGATCAGCCACCGCGCCCGCGCAATGGATTTGCTGCGCCAGCGTCTGGGCTTGAAATGACCCAGAACACCTCCGCGCAGCCCCTGATCCTCGGTGGCGCGCAAACACCTCGGGCGGCCCTGCCAGTGCTGCCGCCCCTGGCGCTGTACATCCACATCCCGTGGTGCGTGCGTAAATGCCCCTATTGCGACTTCAACTCCCACACCGCCAGCAAGGTGCTGCCGGAAGAAGAGTATGTCGACGCGTTGCTGGCGGACCTGGATCAGGACCTGCACGCGGTGTATGGTCGCGAGCTGAGTTCGATCTTCTTTGGCGGCGGCACGCCAAGCCTGTTCAGTGCTGCGGCGCTGGGGCGGTTGCTGGAGGGCGTGGAGCAACGTATCCGGTTTGCCCGCGACATCGAGATCACCCTGGAAGCCAACCCCGGCACCTTCGAGCAAGAGAAGTTCGTCGCCTACCGCAAGCTGGGGATCAATCGCCTGTCGATTGGCATCCAGAGCTTCCAGCAGGACAAGCTCAAGGCCCTGGGCCGCATCCACAATGGCGACGAAGCCGTACGCGCCGCCGGCATGGCACGCCAGGCCGGCTTTGATAACTTCAACCTGGACCTGATGCACGGTTTGCCCGACCAATCCCTGGACGACGCCCTGGGCGACCTGCGCCAGGCGATTGCGCTCAAGCCGACCCACCTGTCGTGGTACCAACTGACCCTGGAACCCAACACTGTGTTCTGGAACCAGCCGCCGACGCTGCCGGAAGACGACACCCTGTGGGATATCCAGGAAGCCGGCCAGGCCCTGCTCGCCGAACACGGCTACGCGCAATATGAAGTCTCGGCCTACGCCCAGCCGGGCCGGCCCGCGCGGCATAACCTCAATTACTGGAGTTTTGGCGACTTTATCGGCATCGGCGCCGGCGCCCACGGCAAGCTCAGCCATCCAGACGGGCGCATCGTGCGCACCTGGAAGACCCGCGCACCGAAGGACTACCTCAACCCGGCAAAAACCTTCCAGGCCGGGTCGAAAGAGCTGACCAATGAAGAATTGCCCTTTGAGTTCCTGATGAACGCCCTGCGCCTGACCGAGGGCGTCGAAGCCAGGCTGTATGCCGAGCGCACCGGCCTGGACTTGGCCAGCCTGGAACAAGCCCGCAGGGATGCCGAACAAAGTGGCTTATTGCAGGTCGAACCGTCACGCCTGGCGGCCACGGACCGTGGGCAACTCTTTCTCAATGACCTGCTGCAGAAGTTTTTGAGCTGATCGCTCTAAGGAAATCGAATGGATCTGGTACTCGACCTGCTCGCCACCGTATCCCGCTGGAGCCGTAGCAACCTGTCGGAAATCTCCCTGGCGCTGGTAGGCTGCCTGTTGGTGCTATTCGGCGCCGATATCAAGGGTTGGGTCGAAGCACGCCTGGGCAACATCGCCGGCGCCTTGCGCGTACCGTTGATGGCCCTGCTGTGCATGATCGGCAGCGGTGCTGCGCTGATCTACGCCACACCCTGGATTGTGCGGGGGTTGAGCCAGTTCAATAACTACAGCCTGGCACCGGTGCTGTTGGTGGTGCTGGTGTTGATTGGCGTGGTTGCCGACCGCCGCTGACTCAAAGCCCACCACAAAACAACTGTGGGAGCTGGCTTGCCTGCGATGCAAGCACCTCGGTGTATCAGTGACACCGAAGTGATGCTATCGCCGGCAAGCCAGCTCCCGCAGTTAATCGCATTTCAGCTTGCTAGCTGATTACGCCAGCTTTTCGAACTTCAAATCCCAAACCCCATGCCCCAATCGCTCGCCACGGCGTTCGAACTTGGTGATCGGACGCTCGGCCGGGCGTGGTACGCACTGACCATCTTCGGCCAGGTTGCGGTAGCCAGGGGCGACGTTCATCACTTCCAGCATGTACTCCGCATACGGTTCCCAATCGGTGGCCATGTGCAGGATGCCGCCGACCTTGAGTTTGCTGCGCACCAGCTCCGCGAAGGACGCCTGGACGATACGGCGCTTGTGGTGACGGCTCTTGTGCCATGGATCCGGGAAAAACAGCATCAGGCGGTCGAGGCTGTTGTCGGCGATGCAGCGGTTGAGCACTTCGATCGCGTCGCAGTCATAGACCCGCAGGTTTTTCAGGCCCTGGGTCAGCACGCCGTTGAGCAGTGCGCCCACGCCCGGACGGTGCACTTCCACACCGATAAAGTCTTGCTCGGGCGACGCTGCAGCCATTTCCAGCAGGGAATGGCCCATGCCGAAGCCGATCTCCAGGGAGCGCGGGGCAGAACGGCCAAACACCTGGTCAAAGTCCACCGGCGCGTCAGCCAGGGGCAGGACGAACAGCGGCGCGCCTTGGTCGAGGCCCTTTTGCTGGCCTTCGGTCATGCGCCCGGCACGCATCACAAAACTCTTGATGCGGCGGTGCTTGGACTCGTCGCCTTCTTCCACGGGGTTCGGCGTTTCGTTTGATTCAGTCATCAATGGCTCTTACTTGATCAGACCATCCAGCGGCGAGGAGGCGCTGGCGTAAAGTTTTTTCGGCATACGCCCGGCGAGATACGCCAGGCGGCCGGCGACAATCGCGTGTTTCATGGCTTCGGCCATCATGATCGGCTGTTGTGCGTTGGCGATGGCCGAGTTCATCAGCACCGCTTCGCAGCCCAGCTCCATGGCAATGGTGGCATCGGACGCGGTACCGACGCCGGCATCCACCAGCACCGGGATCTTGGCTTCTTCGAGGATGATCTGCAGGTTGTACGGGTTGCAGATCCCCAGGCCAGTGCCGATCAGGCCGGCCAGTGGCATCACCGCGATGCAGCCGATCTCGGCCAGTTGGCGGGCGATGATCGGGTCATCGCTGGTGTAGACCATCACGTCGAAACCTTCCTTGACCAGGGTTTCGGCGGCCTTGAGGGTTTCGATCACGTTGGGGAACAGGGTTTTCTGGTCCGCCAGCACTTCCAGCTTCACCAGGTTGTGGCCGTCGAGCAGCTCACGGGCCAGGCGGCAGGTGCGCACGGCTTCGATGGCGTCGTAGCAACCGGCAGTGTTCGGCAGGATGGTGTAGCGATCCGGCGGCAGGATATCCAGCAGGTTCGGTTCGCCCGGGTTCTGGCCGATATTGGTGCGGCGCACGGCCACTGTCACGATTTCGGCGCCCGAGGCTTCGATAGCCAGGCGGGTTTCTTCCATGTCGCGGTACTTGCCGGTGCCTACCAGCAAACGCGACTGGTAAGTACGACCGGCCAGGACGAAGGGCTTGTCGCTACGAACGATGCTCATGGGAAATCCTCGAGTTGGGGTGAGGTTCTGCAGAATTCGGGTAGTTGCCCCGGGCCTAGCCGCCGCCGATGGCGTGGACCACTTCGACCTGGTCGCCTTCGGTGAGGGCGGTTTCGGTGTGCTGGCTACGCGGGACGATATCCTGGTTGAGCTCCACTGCGACGCGACGTCCGGTCAGTTCCAGACGGGTCAGCAGGGCCGCGACGGTTTCACCGTCGGGCAGTTCATAGGATTCGCCGTTCAATTGAATGCGCATGCCACGGGCCGCCATCGTTTTTAGGGGCCAGCATTCTAGCCTGATCGTGACCTGAAGGTCAGCTACAAGCGTCAGGCGGTCAGTTGCAGGCGCCAGGCGGCGAGCCCCAGGCACAGCCAGCCAATCAGGAACGCCAGGCCGCCAAACGGCGTGATGATCCCCAGTTTGCCGATGCCGATGGTGGTCAACAGGTACAGGCTGCCGGAGAACAACAGGATACCGATGCTGAACGACACACCGGCCCACAGCACCAGCCGCCCAGGCATATGCGCGGCCAATAAGGCCACGCCAAACAACGCCAGGGCGTGCACCAACTGGTAGGTCACACCGGTGTGGAAAATCGCCAGGTACTCAGCACTCAGGCTCTTTTTCAGGCCATGGGCGGCAAATGCGCCGAGGGCAACACCGGTAAAACCGAAAAAGGCAGCCAGCATCAGAAAGCCACGCAACATGAGGAACTCCAGTCAGACTCATTGGGCAGGGTCTGTATAATGGCCCGCTCAACGGGTTCGGCCAAGCCATCTCTATGCTGCGTGTCCTCTTCAGTCGTTTTCTCAAAGTCGTGAAATGGTTTGTCATCGGCAGTGTTTTGCTGGTGCTGCTGTTTCGTGTCGTCCCGCCGCCGTTCACCGCACTGATGGTCGAGCGCAAGATCGAATCCTGGATCGACAGCGAGCCCATTGACCTGCAACGGACCTGGGTGCCGTGGGATGAGATCTCCGATGACCTGAAAGTCGCGGTGATGGCCGGCGAGGACCAGCGCTTCCCGCAGCATTGGGGCTTTGACTTTGGTGCGATCCAGGCCGCTTTGCTGCATAACGAGCGCGGCGGTTCGATTCGCGGTGCCAGTACGCTGAGCCAGCAGGTATCGAAGAACCTGTTCCTGTGGGCCGGCCGCAGTTATTTGCGCAAGGGCCTGGAAGCCTGGTTTACCGGGTTGATCGAGATCCTGTGGCCCAAGCAGCGGATCCTTGAGGTGTACCTCAACAGCGTGGAGTGGGATGAAGGGGTATTTGGCGCAGAGGCGGCGGCGCGGCATCATTTTGGCGTGGGTGCCAAGGGACTTTCGCGGCAGCAGGCCAGCTATCTGGCCGCTGTACTGCCTAATCCACGGGTGTGGAGTGCCAGCCATCCGACGGCGTATGTGGCGCGGCGGGCGGCTTGGATTCGTCAGCAGATGGGGCAGTTGGGTGGTACCGGCTATTTGAATGAGCTGAACAGTACGCGGCAGGCGCCGAGGGCCAACTGACACCACCCAATAGGGCTGGCTGACCCACCGCGATCGCAGGCCAGCCAGCGCCTACACCCTGGACCGCGTAAGGCTTGAGGTTTCTCGGGCACGAACAAAAATGCCCCGATCTTTCGATCGGGGCATTTTTTTGGTCGTTCGCAGCGTGCTAGGCGGCGATCGACAATTTCAGCTTATTCATCGCGCTCTTCTCAAGCTGACGAATACGCTCGGCCGACACGTTGTACTTCTGCGCCAAGTCGTGCAGCGTGGCTTTTTCTTCTGCCAGCCAGCGCTGGTAGAGGATGTCACGGCTGCGGTCGTCCAGCACTTCCAGCGCTTCGTGCAGATTGTGGTTGGAGTTGTCGCTCCAATCGGCATCTTCCAGTTGACGCGCCGGGTCGTACCGGTGGTCTTCCAGGTAGTTGGCCGGCGATTGGAAAGCGCTGTCGTCGTCCGCTTCGGCGGCCGGGTCGAAGGCCATATCATGGCCGGTCAGGCGACTTTCCATCTCGCGCACTTCCCGAGGCTCCACACCGAGGCTTTCCGCCACACGGTGGACTTCCTCGTTGTTCAGCCACGCCAGGCGTTTCTTCTGGCTGCGCAGGTTGAAGAACAGCTTGCGCTGGGCCTTGGTGGTCGCCACTTTCACGATGCGCCAGTTGCGCAGGATGAACTCGTGGATTTCCGCCTTGATCCAGTGCACAGCGAACGACACCAGGCGCACACCCATTTCCGGGTTGAAGCGTTTTACAGCCTTCATCAGGCCGACGTTGCCTTCCTGGATCAGGTCAGCCTGGGCCAGGCCGTAGCCGCTATAGCTACGGGCGATATGTACGACAAAACGCAGGTGGGCGAGCACCATCTGCCGAGCCGCCCCCAAATCCTGCTCATAGTAGAGACTCTCGGCCAGTTCACGCTCCTGCTCAGGCGTCAGCAATGGAATGCTGTTGACCGTGTGCACATAAGCCTCCAGGTTCGCACCCGGGACCAGAGCATAAGCAGGTTGCAAAGAAGTGGTCATACGAAAAAACCTCCGACTCACATAACTCGTGCAGTTCAGCACTGCGAAAATTGACCGGGAACCGTAGGACAAGTTCCCTAAACCACTGATACGGTCAATACAAACGAAACCACATTAATCTGACATTAACTACTTCGGCGCCAGCTCACGTAGATGCCGTGCGACCGCAATCCAAGCACCGATATACCCCAACAACACCGCGCCAAGCAAGAGTGATAGACCATCGGCCGCAGGTACGCCAGCCAGGGCAAAGTCACTGCCATACAATCCGGCCAGGCCGACTACCGCGTCGTTCAGCCAATCCAGGCCAAACGCCAGGACGCCCCAGGACAGAATCCCCGCACCGAAGCCATAAAGCGCGCCCATATATAGAAAAGGACGACGCACATAGCTGTCTGTGCCGCCGACCAGTTTAATCACTTCTATCTCGGTGCGGCGGTTTTCAATATGAAGACGAATGGTATTGCCTATCACCAAAAGTAATGCAGAAACCAGCAACACCGTCAGGCCGAAGACAAACCGGTCGCCCAGCTTGAGAATCGCCGCCAGACGCTCGACCCACACTAAATCAAGCTGCGCCTGTTGCACCTTGGGCAGTTCAGCCAATTTTTGTCTTAATGCTTCAAGGGCCGTCTTGTCGATTTCATTGGGCGTGACCAGCACAACCCCCGGCAGCGGGTTCTGCGGCAGCTCCTTGAGCGCCTCACCCAAGCCGGACTGTTGCTGGAACTCTTCCAGCGCCTGGTCGCGGCTGATGTACTCGGCATCCGCCACACCCGGCAGGTTCTTGATCTGCTCGCGCAAGGCCTCGCCTTCAGTGGCGCTGGCATCCAGTTGCAGGTACAGGGAAATCTGCGCCGCGCGCTGCCAGGAACCGCCCAGGCGCTCGACATTATTCAGCAGCAACGACAAACCCATCGGCAGGCTCAACGCCACGGCCATCACCAGGCAGGTGAAGAAGCTGCCAATCGGCTGCTTGCCCAGGCGGCGCAGGCTGTCCACCAGGCTGGCGCGATGGCTTTCGATCCAGGCGTGCAGCAAGGTGCTGAAGTCAGGACCGTCATCATCGTCGCGTTTCTTTTTCTGCGGTTGCGGGTCGGCGGCTTTCGGCGCCACGCGCTCGGAAACTTTAGGGCTGCGTGTGGCACTCATACGCCAGCCTCCCCGTCACCGATCAGGCGCCCGCGCTGCAGGGTCAACATGCGATGGCGCATACGCGCGATCAATGCCAGGTCGTGACTGGCAATCAGCACACTGGTGCCCAGGCGGTTGATGTCTTCAAAGACCCCCATGATCTCCGCCGCCAGGCGCGGGTCGAGGTTACCGGTGGGTTCGTCCGCCAGCAGCAAGGCCGGGCGATGGACGATGGCGCGGGCAATGCCGACGCGCTGTTGCTGGCCGGTGGACAGGTCGCCGGGATACAGGTCGGTCTTGTCCGACAGCGCCACGCGCTCCAGGGCCGAATCCACACGCTTGACGATCTCGGCCTTGGACAGCCCGAGGATCTGCAATGGCAGGGCGATGTTATTGAACACCGTGCGATCGAACAGCAACTGGTGGTTCTGGAACACCACGCCGATCTGCCGGCGCAGGAACGGGATCTGCGCATTGCTGATGGTGGCCAGGTCCTGGCCTGCCAGCAGCAGTTTGCCGGTGGTCGGGCGCTCCATGGCCAGCAGCAGGCGCAGCAACGTACTTTTGCCGGCCCCGGAATGACCGGTGACAAACAAGAACTCGCCACGGCGCACCCGGAAACTCAGCTCATGCAAGCCGACATGCCCGTTGGCGTAGCGCTTGCCCACCTGTTCAAAACGAATCATGAACGCTCCCGCTCGGCAAACAGTGCCTGGACAAAGGGTTCGGCCTCAAACGTGCGCAGGTCATCAATACCTTCGCCTACACCGATATAACGAATCGGCAGCCCGAATTGTTTAGCCAGGGCGAAAATCACCCCACCCTTGGCCGTGCCATCGAGCTTAGTCAACGCCAGGCCAGTCAGTTGGACTGTCTGGTTGAATTGCTTGGCCTGGCTGATGGCGTTCTGCCCAGTACCGGCGTCCAGCACCAACAGCACCTCGTGCGGCGCGTCGGCGTCGAGCTTGCCCATCACCCGGCGGACTTTCTTCAACTCTTCCATCAAGTTGTCTTTGGTATGCAGGCGACCAGCGGTATCGGCAATCAGTACGTCGATGTTGCGGGCCTTGGCGGCCTGCACTGCGTCGAAGATCACCGAGGCGGAATCGGCACCGGTGTGCTGGGCGATCACCGGGATCTTGTTGCGCTCGCCCCACACCTGCAATTGCTCTACGGCGGCGGCGCGGAAGGTGTCACCGGCGGCGAGCATGACTTTCTTGCCTTCCAGTTGCAGCTTCTTCGCCAGCTTGCCGATGGTGGTGGTCTTGCCGGCGCCGTTGACGCCGACCACCAGGATCACAAAGGGTTTTTTCTCGGTAATCACCAGCGGCGCTTCCACCGGCTTGAGCATGGCAGCCAGTTCGGCCTGCAATGACTTGTAAAGCGCGTCGGCGTCGGTGAGCTGCTTGCGCGCCACCTTCTGGGTCAGGCTCTGGATGATCACGGCAGTGGCTTCGACGCCCACGTCAGCGGTCAGCAGGCGGGTCTCGATATCTTCGAGCAACTCGTCATCAATGATCTTCTTGCCCAGGAACAGGCTGGCCATGCCTTCGCCGATGCTCGCGCTGGTCTTGCTCAGGCCTTGCTTGAGGCGGGCGAAGAAGCCGGTCTTACTGGTTTCAGCAGGTACAGCGACGGGTTCGGCGACCACCGCAACGGGCTCGGCAACCACTGGCTCGACCACCAACGGCGCCG
The DNA here is from genome assembly GCF_030687335.1 of Pseudomonas sp. FP818. NCBI lineage: Bacteria > Pseudomonadati > Pseudomonadota > Gammaproteobacteria > Pseudomonadales > Pseudomonadaceae > Pseudomonas > Pseudomonas sp. FP818. Next base: position 5,539,748 of record NZ_CP117427.1, read on the forward strand.
GCTCAACGACAACGGGCTGGGGCTCGACGGCGACCTGGACCGGCTCCACCACCACAGGGATCGGCGGCGTCACATGTTCGGCCTGCACATCCTCGACCAACGCAACAGGTTCTTCAGCCACCGGCAATGGCGGCCACGGCTTATGCTCTGGCTCTGGCTCTGGCGCAGCCTCCACCTCCGGCTGCAAGACCGGCTCGGCGATAGGCAGCACCACCGGCGCTGGCGTCTCGACGACAGGCTCGGCCACGGGCTCAATCGCCGGTTCCGCTTGCAGAACAGGCTCAGGCACCGGCTCGGGTTGGACTTGCGGCTGTTCGACGACGGTTTCCTGCGGCTTTTTGCGCAGCCATCCGAACAGGCCTTTTTTCTCGCCAGCCGCAGCTGGGCTCTTCTTGTCGTCGTTGGAACCAAACATGGAGGACGGCTATCTCACGGTAGCGACGCGCCAAGGAGGCGCCTCGGTAAATAATATTCGATGCGCAACAGACTGTTTTTTAGCCAGCTTGTTCATGCGCAGCATTTTGTGAGGCGTGAATACAGCCTCAACAAATCGATTCAATATAGGACTGAAGCGATAAAATCGGCGAAAAGCGAATTAAAACCGGGGAAACCCACGGATAACTCCATCTTTACGACGACTGGATCCGAAACGATATGACAGCCGCAGTGGCCGCCGCTAATACGGATCAGTATCCTAGCACCTCCTCGCCCGCCGACGCTAAGACCAAGCGGGCAGCCCAACAGGTTTAAAAACGAATGAATGCTCTAGCCCGCCGCGCCGCAGGCCTGCTGCTCAGCACAGTTTGTCTGCCCCTTTCAGCCTTGGCTGCCGACCCACAACCCACCCATGAATTCACCCTGGACAACGGCCTCAAGGTCGTCGTGCGCGAAGACCATCGCGCCCCGGTGGTGGTCTCGCAGGTCTGGTACAAGGTCGGCTCCAGCTATGAAACCCCTGGCCAGACCGGTTTGTCCCACGCCCTGGAACACATGATGTTCAAGGGCAGCTCCAAGACCGGCCCCGGCGAAGCCTCGTTGATCCTGCGCGACCTGGGCGCCGAAGAGAACGCCTTCACCAGCGACGACTACACCGCCTACTACCAAGTGCTGGCCCGCGACCGCCTGGGCGTGGCCCTGGAGCTGGAAGCCGACCGCATGGCCACCCTGCGCCTGCCGGCCGACGAATTCAGCCGCGAGATCGAAGTCATCAAGGAGGAGCGCCGCCTGCGCACCGATGACAATCCGATGTCCAAGGCCTTCGAACGCTTCAAGGCCATGGCCTACCCGGCCAGCGGCTATCACACGCCGACCATCGGCTGGATGGCCGACCTGGACCGCATGAAGGTCGAGGAACTGCGCCACTGGTACCAATCCTGGTATGTGCCGAACAACGCCACCCTGGTGGTGGTCGGCGACGTGACCCCGGACGAGGTGAAAACCCTGGCCCAACGTTACTTCGGCCCGATCCCCAAGCGTGACGTACCACCGGCGAAAAAGCCCCTGGAACTGGCCGAGCCGGGCGAACGCCTGCTGACCATGCATGTGCAGACGCAGCTACCGAGCGTCATCCTCGGCTTCAACGTACCGGGCCTGGCCACCGCCGAAGACAAGCGCTCGGTCAACGCCCTGCGCCTGATCTCGGCACTGCTCGATGGCGGCTACAGCGCGCGCATCCCGAGCCAGCTGGAACGCGGTGAAGAATTGGTGTCGGCTGCCTCGACCAGCTACGACGCCTACACCCGCGGCGACAGCCTGTTCACCTTGAGCGCCACCCCCAACCAGCAGAAGAAGAAAACCGTGGCCCAGGCCGAAGCCGGGCTCTGGCGCCTGCTGGATGAACTCAAGGCCAAGCCACCGACCGCCGAGGAACTGGAGCGTATTCGCGCCCAGGTCATTGCCGGGTTGGTCTACGAGCGTGACTCCATCACCAGCCAGGCCACAGCCATTGGCTCCCTGGAAACGGTCGGCCTGTCGTGGAAACTCATGGACACCGAGCTTGCCGAACTGCAAAGCGTGACGCCCGAAGACATCCAGAAGGCCGCGCGCACGTATTTCACCCGCGAACGCCTGAGTGTCGCCCATGTCATGCCACAGGAGAGCACTCATGAGTGATCGCAAAAACAACCGCCTGGTGCTGCCTGGCCTGATCGTCGTGACTCTGGTGGCGGCAGTCGCGGTGTATATCGGTCGCCCGGACGACTCCGTTGCCAGCCCGGCGCTGGAGCAGGCCAAGTCCAGCAAGACCCTGCAATCCCTGGCAGAACTGGACGGCAAGAACCCGACCAACCGCCAGCTCAACGTGCAGACCTGGAACACCGCCGAAGGCGCCAAGGTGCTGTTCGTCGAAGCCCACGAACTGCCGATGTTCGACATGCGCATCCTGTTCGCTGCCGGCAGCAGCCAGGACGGCAACACGCCGGGCCTGGCCCTGCTGACCAACGCCATGCTCAACGAAGGCGTGCCGGGCAAGGATGTGGGGCAGATTGCCGCCGGTTTTGAAGGCCTGGGGGCGGATTTCAGCAACGGCGCCTACCGCGATATGGCGCTGGTGTCGCTGCGCAGCCTCAGTGCCGCCGACAAGCGCGAGGCCGCCATTACGCTGTTTGACCAGGTGATCGGCCAGCCGACCTTCCCCGCCGACTCCCTGGCGCGGATCAAGAACCAGTTGCTGGCCAGCTTCGAGTACCAGAAGCAGAACCCGGGCAAGCTGGCGAGCATCGAGCTGTTCAAGCGCCTGTACGGCGATCATCCCTATGCGCACCCGAGCGAAGGCACGCCCGAGAGCGTTCCGGCCATTACCCAGGCACAGCTGAAGGCATTCCACGCCAAGGCCTACGCCGCCGGTAACGCGGTGATCGCGATGGTCGGCGACCTGTCCCGTGCTGACGCCGAAGCCATGGCAGCCAAGGTGTCCGCATCCCTGCCCAAGGGCCCGGCACTGGCGAAGATCGCCGAGCCGACCGAGCCCAAGGCCGGCCTGGGGCACATCGAGTTTCCCTCCAAGCAGACGCACCTGTTGTTCGCACAACTGGGCATCAACCGTGCCGATCCGGACTACGCGGCCCTGTCCCTGGGCAACCAGATCCTTGGCGGCGGTGGCTTTGGCACCCGTTTGATGAGCGAAGTGCGCGAGAAGCGCGGCCTGACCTATGGCGTGTACTCGGGCTTTTCGCCGATGCAGGTGCGTGGTCCGTTCATGATCAACCTGCAGACCCGCGCCGAGATGAGCGGCGGCACCTTGCGCCTGGTGGAGCAAGTGCTGGCCGACTACCTCAAGACCGGGCCGACGCAAAAAGAACTGGATGACGCCAAGCGCGAACTGGCCGGCAGCTTCCCGCTGTCCACTGCGAGCAACGCCGATATCGTCGGGCAACTGGGCGCCATGGGTTTCTACAACCTGCCGCTCAACTACCTGGAAGATTTCATGAAGCAATCCCAGGCCCTGACTACCGAACAGGTCAAGGCCGCAATGAACAAGCACTTGAGCAGCGATAAAATGGTGATCGTGACCGCTGGTCCCACCACCGCGCAAAAGCCACTACCGCCCCCCACTGATAAACCTGCCGAGCAGCCGCTCGGGGTTCCGGAGCATTAATGGCTAGTCCATCCCGCCCTAAAAAACCTGTCCATAACGTGCATAACGGTGTGGGCCAGCTGCGCATCATTGGCGGCCAATGGCGCAGCCGCAAGCTGAGCTTCCCCGATGTCGTGGGCCTGCGCCCGACCCCGGACCGGGTCCGCGAAACCCTGTTCAACTGGCTCGCGCCGTACATCGAAGGGGCCAAGGTGCTTGACCCGTTCGCCGGCAGCGGCGCGCTGTTCCTCGAGTCCCTGTCCCGTGGCGCCGCCCTGGGCCAGGCGCTGGACGCGAGCAACGTGGCGGTTTCCAGCCTGCGCGAACACCTGGGCACCCTGCGTTGCACCACCGGTCACGTCCAAACCGCCGATGCCCTGCGCTACCTGGAAACCCAGCCAGCCAGTGCATTCGACGTGGTGTTCCTCGACCCGCCGTTCAACCAGAACCTGTTGCCAACCGTCTGCGCGCTGCTGGAAGAGCGCCAGTGGCTGGCCGATGACGCCTGGGTCTACACCGAAAGCGAAACCGCGCCGTCGACCCTGGGCCTGCCGGGCAACTGGCGCCTGCACCGCGAACAAAAATCCGGGCGGGTGTATTACGCGTTGTGGCAACGTACGGTCCAGACCGCTGACTAAATAACGTGGCAAGCCACTTTACTGTGGCGAGCGGGCTTGCCCGCGTTGGGTTGCGCAGCGACCCTAGAAAATGGGACTGCTGCGCAGTCCAACGCGGGCAAGCCCGCTCGCCACAGCCACCCCCATAGCCACAGCCACCGCCACAGCCACAGCCACAGCCACAGCCACAGCCACAAAATACTCAGCCAACATTAAAGCAGTGTCGAGACCACCCATCGTGCCGCAACCCTCCCACCGCTTCACCCCCGCCTTCGGCCTCGGCAACCCTCACCTGCAAACGTTGTGGGGCCCGCTCTGGCGCCCCACCACCCACCTCGAACGCCAACGCGAGCGCCTATGGCTGGAGGATGGCGACTTCCTCGACCTCGACTGGCACGGCCCCCACGACCCGCATGCGCCCTTGGTGCTGGTGCTGCATGGGCTGACCGGCTCGTCCAATTCGCCCTACGTCGCCGGCCTGCAAAAAGCCCTGGCCAGTCAGGGCTGGGCCAGTGTCGCGTTGAATTGGCGTGGTTGTTCCGGCGAACCCAACCTGCTGGCCCGCAGTTATCACTCCGGTGCCAGTGAAGACCTGGCGGCCGCCATCTCGCACCTGCGGGCCAAGCGCCCATTGGCGCCGCTGTATGCCGTGGGTTACTCCCTGGGCGGCAATGTGTTGCTCAAGCACTTGGGCGAAACCGGCGACAACTCCGGCCTGCAAGGCGCGGCCGCGGTGTCGGTACCATTTCGCCTGGACCAGTGCGCCGACCGTATCGGCCTGGGCTTTTCACGGGTCTATCAGAAGCACTTCATGCGCGAGATGCTCGGCTATATCCGGGTCAAGCAGCGCCAATTCCTACAGGATGGTCGCGAAGAAGCACTGAAAACCCTGGCCGAGCTGGGCTCCCTGGAAAAGATGCGCACGTTCTGGGATTTCGATGGGCGCGTCACTGCGCCATTGCATGGCTACCTGAGTGCCGAGGACTATTACCGACGGGCGTCGAGCCGTTACTTCCTCGGGGCGATTCGCACACCGACGCTGATCATCCAGGCGGCAGATGATCCTTTTGTGTTTGCCCACAGCCTGCCCCAGGCCAGTGAACTGTCGGACTGCATCGAGTTTGAATTGCAGGCCAAGGGTGGGCACGTGGGGTTTGTCGATGGTTCGCTGAAACAGCCCGGGTACTACCTGGAGCGGCGGATCCCGCAATGGCTGCTGTCCCAACTCGATTAATAATGTGGCTGGCTTGCCTGGTGAAATCAGTCGCCAGTAGCAATTGCCCGCTGCGGATCATTGATCCACTCACTCCACGACCCCGCATACAACTTGCCCAACGGATACCCCGCCAGGCTCAGGGCAAACAGGTTGTGACACGCCGTCACGCCCGAGCCGCAATACGCCACCAACTCATTCGGCGAACGACCTTGCAGCTTGTCGGCAAACCGCTGCTTGAGCTGCTCCACCGGCAAGAAGCGCCCGTCACTGCCCAGGTTCTCGCTGAACGCCGCACATTGCGCGCCGGGAATATGCCCGGCAATCGGGTCGATGGGTTCCACCTCACCGCGAAAGCGCGGCAAGGCCCGGGCGTCGATCAGTGTCAGGCCCGGCTGGCCCAGGCGTTTTTGCAGGTGCTCTGCGTCCAGTAGCAGGTCGTAGTCGGCAGTGCCAGCAAAGGTCCCCGGCTCGGTGCCCGGCGCATCCAGGCTCAAAGGGAAACCGGCGCTGTGCCAGGCCTTCAGGCCACCATCGAGGATCGACACCCCGTCGCGCTTGCCCAACCAGGCCAGCAGCCACCAGGCACGGGCGGCATATGCGCCAGGACCATCGTCATACAGCACGATTTCGCTGTCGGCATGGATGCCCCAGGCCCGCAACTGCTGGACCAGCGCCTCGGGTGCCGGCAGCGGATGGCGTCCAGTCACGCCTTTAGTCACCGGCCCGCTGAGGTGGCGTTCCAGATCGGCATACTGTGCCCCCTCGATATGCCCTTCGGCATAGCTGCAACGCCCGTAATCCGGGTCTTCCAGGACAAACCGGCAATCGAGGATGACTAAGCCTGCGTGCTGCTGGCGCTCGGCCAGTTGTTGCGGGCTGATCAGTTGTGCAAGCGGCATAAAGGACTCCTGGAAATACGTTCGGGAAAGGGCCTACTTCACTTCTTCCAGTGCCTGACTTAACGGCACGTAAAATTCCTTGAACAACGCGTCCACGGCTTCTTTGGCCTGTGGCGTGATAAACCCCGCCTCCAGCACCAGCACCTGGTAGACCCCGCGCTTGATCGCCTCGGCGCTCAGGTGTGCGGAGTTCTCGTTGGTGGTGCACAAAAAGCGCACCCAGGAGGTGAGGATAATCCAGGCATTGAGGGTCAGGGCTTCGGTCTGCACCGGGTCCATGTTCAGGATCCCGGCCTCGACAAACCCCCGGTAAATCGCGCCGCCCTGAATCAGGCAGCGCTGGGAGAAACGCCGGTAGCCGGTGGCCAGCTCCGGGTCGCTCTCCAGCAGATGCTCAAGGTCACGGTGCAAAAAACGGTAGCGCCACATGCCGGCCAGTACCGCCTGCAGGTAGAAACGCTTGTCTTCGACCACCATGGCGCGCCCCTGGGGCGGGCGCAGGAAGCTGTCCACCAGGGCTTCATACTCGCGAAACAGCACCGCGATAATCGCCTGCTTGTTCGGGAAGTGGTAGTACAGGTTGCCCGGGGATATTTCCATATGGGCGGCAATATGGTTGGTGCTGATGCTGCGCTCGCCCTGCTGGTTGAACAACTCCAGGCTGGTTTGCACGATGCGTTCGCTGGTCTTTACTCGTGGTGCCATGGGGTATCGGCTTCTTGAATCCTGATGCAAACATCTTACGGTCTATCCTTGCCAGGATAAAACTGCATGTTACTGCGAAGGCATTTGACAAATTAGAGCAATGACTCTAAAAACCCAGGTACTCCAATAATATTCGGGAACTGCGCCATGTCTGCCAATGTTGCCTACCTGCAAGATTCCCAGGCGCTGGACCAGCTCCAGGACCTGTTCGCTGCCCAGCGCCGCGCCTACGCGGCCAACCCGATGCCGCCAGCGGCGCAGCGCCAGCAGTGGCTCAAGGCATTGCGTGACCTGCTCAGCGATGAGCGCCAGGCGCTGATCGAGGCCATCAGCAACGATTTCAGCCATCGCAGCGCCGATGAAACCCTATTCGCCGAACTGATGCCCAGCCTGCACGGCATTCACTACGCCAGCAAACACCTCAAAGGCTGGATGAAACCATCGCGCCGCGCTGTAGGTATAGCCTTCCAGCCGGCATCTGCCAAAGTGATCTATCAGCCCCTGGGCGTTATCGGGGTGATCGTGCCCTGGAACTACCCGCTGTACCTGGCCATAGGGCCGTTGGTCGGCGCGCTGGCGGCGGGTAACCGGGTGATGCTCAAGCTCAGCGAATCCACCCCCGCCACCGGCCAACTGCTCAAGACCCTGCTGGCGCAAATTTTCCCCGACGACCTGGTGTGCGTGGTGCTCGGCGAAGCCGAAGTGGGCATGGCGTTCTCCAAGCTGCCGTTCGATCACCTGCTGTTCACCGGGGCCACCAGCATCGGCAAGCATGTGATGCGCGCCGCCGCCGAGCACCTGACCCCAGTCACCCTGGAGCTGGGCGGCAAATCCCCAGCCATTGTCTCGGCCGATGTACCACTCAAAGACGCCGCCGAACGGATCGCATTCGGCAAGGCGCTGAATGCCGGGCAAACCTGTGTGGCGCCGGACTACGTGCTGGTTCCCGAAGACCGGGTGGACGGTTTCGTCGAGGCCTACACCCAGGCGGTACGCGGGTTTTATCCGACCCTGGCCGACAACCCGGACTACACCGCAATCATCAACGAGCGACAACTCGCCCGGCTCAATGCCTACATCAAGGACGCCACCGACAAGGGCGCGACCCTGTTGCCGCTCTACGACCAGGGCCAGGCCCGGCGCATGGCCCATAGCCTGCTGCTGAATGTCAGCGATGAGATGACCGTAATGCAGGACGAGATTTTCGGCCCGGTGCTGCCCATCGTGCCCTATCGCGGCATCGACCAAGCCTTTGCCTACATCAACCAGCGCCCGCGCCCGCTGGCGTTGTATTACTTCGGCTACAACAAGGCCGAACAGAATCGCGTACTCCACGAAACCCATTCCGGCGGCGTGTGCCTGAACGACACCCTGCTGCATGTGGCCCAGGACGATATGCCGTTTGGCGGCATCGGCCCGTCGGGTATGGGCCACTACCATGGCCATGAGGGTTTTCTCACCTTCAGCAAGGCCAAGGGGGTGCTGATCAAACAGCGCCTGAATGCGGCCAAGCTGATTTACCCGCCGTATGGCAAAGCCATCCAGAAACTGATCCAGAAGCTGTTCGTGCGCTAAAACCGTTACCACCGGGACAACAATAAAAATGAACCCTAGCCTGACTGAATCACCCACGCTGTCGCGGCGCGGCGTCTTGAAAATCGGCCTGTGCGCCAGCGCCTTCCTGGCCACCGCCGGCCTTGGCGCCAGCCTCAGCGGCTGCTCCAGCAGTACCCCCGCCAGCGGCTTTGCCATGTTGCGCAACAGCGACCTGCCGTTTTTGCGCGCAGTGATCCCGGTGTTGCTCGAAGGCGCGGCCAGCGCCGAGGTGGTGGCGGCAGGCATTGAAGACACCCTGAAAAAACTCGATTACAGCCTGCAGCACCTGTCGCCGGAGATGTTCAAGCTGACCCAGCAGTTGTTCGACGTACTGGGCATGGCCGTCACCCGTGGCCCGCTGACCGGCATCTGGGGCAGTTGGGAAAACGCCAGCAGCGAGCAGATCCGCAACTTCCTGCATCGCTGGGAAAACAGCTTCCTCAACCTGCTGCGCATGGGCCAGGGCTCGCTGCTCAAGCTGGTGATCATGGCCTGGTACTTCCGGCCCGAGTCCTGGGCCCATTGCGGGTACCCCGGGCCACCGAGGATCTAGCCTGGGTAACCCACGTTGATAGCCACTCCGTAGCCATAACAATAAGAGACCAAGCTGATGCCCGTACCTGATGTGTTCCGCGATGGCATGGCCCGCGGCTGGAAGACCCATAACGGCGCCGCCCTCGACCAGGACCTGGTGCTGGAGGCCGATGTCGCGATCATCGGCAGCGGCGCAGGCGGTGGCACCACCGCAGAAATCCTCAGCGCCGCTGGCTACAAAGTGCTGTTGATCGAAGAAGGCCCGCTCAAGACCAGCAGCGATTTCAAGCTGCTGGAAGACGAGGCCTACGCCAGCCTGTATCAGGAAGGCATCGGGCGCATGAGCAAGGACGGCGCCATCACCATCCTGCAGGGCCGCGCCGTGGGCGGCACCACGCTGATCAACTGGACCTCGAGCTTTCGCACGCCCGACCCGACCCTGGCTCACTGGGCCAGCGAGTACGCGGTCAAGGGCCACAGCAGCGCCGAGATGGCGCCGTGGTTTGAAAAGATGGAGCAGCGCCTGGGCATCGCACCCTGGGCCCTGCCGCCCAACCCCAACAACGATGTGATCCGCAAAGGCTGCGAAAAGCTCGGCTACAGCTGGCATGTGATCCCGCGCAACGTGCGCGGCTGCTTCAACCTGGGCTATTGCGGCATGGGCTGCCCGGTCAACGCCAAGCAATCAATGCTGGTGACCACCATTCCCTCGACCCTGGAGCAAGGCGGCGAGTTGCTCTACCTGGCCCGCGCCGAGCGCTTGAAGTTCAGTGGCGATACCATCACCAGCCTCGAATGCGTGGCCATGGACTCCCGTTGCGTCGCGCCCACCGGCCGCAAGATCACGGTCAAAGCCAAGCATTACGTGCTGGCCGGCGGCGGCATCAACAGCCCGGCGCTGTTGATGCGCTCGGACGCACCCGACCCGCATTCGCGCCTGGGCAAGCGCACCTTCCTGCATCTGGTGAATTTTTCCGCGGGGCTGTTCGATGAGGTGATCAACCCGTTCTACGGCGCGCCGCAGTCGATCTACTCCGACCACTTCCAATGGCAGGACGGCACCACCGGTAAAATGTCCTACAAGCTCGAAGCGCCACCCTTGCACCCGGCGCTGGCCAGCACGTTGTTCGGGGGGTATGGCACGCAAAACGCCCTGGACATGAGCCAGTTGCCCAAGACCCACGCGATGCTGGCGCTGCTGCGGGACGGCTTCCACCCCGACAGCCAGGGCGGCAGCGTCGGCCTGCGCGGCGATGGCACGCCGGTGCTCGACTATGAGGTCTCGCCCTACGCCTGGGACGGCCTGCGCCGGGCGTTTCATAGCATGGCCGAGATCCAGTTCGCCGCCGGCGCCAAGTCGGTCAAGCCACTGCACCACGATGCGCGCTACGTCAGCACACTGGCCGAGGCCCGCAGCCTGATCGACGGCCTGAACCTGGAGCTGCATCGCACCTGCCTGGGCAGCGCCCATGTGATGGGCGGTTGCGCCATGGGCGAAGAGCCGAAAAATGCCGTGGCCGACAGCCTTGGCCGGCATCACCAACTGCGCAACCTGTCGATCCACGATGGCTCGCTGTTCCCCACCAGTATCGGCGCCAACCCCCAGCTTTCGGTGTACGGCCTGACCGCGCAACTGGCGACGGCGCTGGCCGAACGTCTGAAAACAGCATGAAAAAACCAGGTATTCGCGGTGTCTATAGTGCTTTCTTCTGAATAAGTTGACTTGGCCGACCGGGATGGCTGCGATACCATCCGGTTCCCCAACGGACTCCGCCAGGACGACGCGATGAACCGAGTGTTGTACCCAGGTACCTTCGACCCGATTACCAAAGGCCATGGCGATCTGGTCGAACGCGCCTCGCGCTTGTTCGACCATGTGATCATCGCGGTCGCGGCCAGCCCCAAGAAAAACCCGCTGTTTCCCCTGGAACAGCGCGTGGAGTTGGCCCGTGAGGTCACCAAGCACCTGCCTAACGTGGAAGTGGTGGGCTTTTCGACGCTGCTGGCACACTTCGCCAAGGAGCAGAACGCCAATGTATTCCTGCGCGGGCTGCGGGCGGTGTCGGACTTCGAGTATGAATTCCAGCTGGCCAATATGAACCGCCAACTGGCGCCGGACGTTGAGAGCCTGTTTCTTACGCCGTCGGAACGTTATTCGTTCATTTCTTCGACCCTGGTCCGGGAAATCGCGGCATTGGGCGGGGATATCACCAAGTTTGTGCACCCTGCGGTCGCCGATGCGCTGACGCTGCGCTTCAAGAAGTAAGACCGCTCGACCGGCGCCCGCTCGCACTGCGGGCGCCAATGCGGCACAATTGCGCGCATTAGTTTTTCAGATGCCTTGGCAGAGCGCCCTGGCAGGAGTTTCCATGTCCCTGATCATCACCGACGATTGCATCAACTGCGACGTCTGCGAACCCGAGTGCCCGAACGCTGCCATTTCCCAGGGTGAAGAGATCTACGTGATCGACCCCAACCTGTGCACCCAGTGTGTCGGCCACTACGACGAACCCCAGTGCCAGCAAGTGTGCCCGGTCGATTGCATCCCGCTGGATGAGGCACACCCTGAGACTGAAGAGCAGTTGATGGAGAAGTACCGGTTGATTACCGGCAAGGCCTGAGACCTTGTGGTGGCTGGGCGGGCCTCATCGCAGGCAAGCCAGCTCCCACACTTGAAGGTATTCACAAAGCAAAATGTGGGAGCGGGCTTGCCCGCGATGACGGCAACCGCCGTCACACACAATCAGCTCTGGCACTTGGGGCAAAACACACTCGCCCGCTGCCCCAACATCACATTGCGCAATTCGCTCCCGCAGACCTTGCACGCCTCGCCACCCCGGCCGTAGACGAACAGTTCCTGCTGGAAATACCCCGGCTGCCCATCGCCACCGATAAAGTCGCGCAATGTCGTACCGCCGCGCTCGATGGCGGCCGCGAGGATGCGTTTGATCTCGATCGCCAGCTTCAGGTAACGCCCACGGGAAATGCCCTTGGCCTCCCGGCGCGGGTCGATCCCCGCGGCAAACAGCGCCTCGGTCGCGTAGATATTGCCCACCCCCACCACCACCGCGTTGTCCATGATGAACGGCTTGACCGCCATCGAGCGCCCACGGGAGAGCTGGAACAGGCGCTCGCCATCAAACAGGTCGGTCAACGGCTCCGGCCCCAGGCGCAGCAGCAGTTCGTGGTTGTGCGGGTCCTGGCTCCAGAGCATCGCGCCAAAGCGCCGGGGGTCGGTGTAGCGCAGGGCCAGGCCCGACTCCAGCTCGATGTCCACATGCTCATGCTTGGCTGCCGGTAGACCGACTTCCACCAGGCGCAAATTGCCCGACATGCCCAAGTGGCTGATCAAGGTGCCGACTTCGGCGTTGATCAGCAGGTACTTGGCCCGCCGCTCCACCAGCACGATGCGCTGCCCGGACAGGCGCACATCCAGGTCTTCGGGGATCGGCCAGCGCAGGCGCCGTTCACGCACCACCACGCGGCTGACCCGCTGGCCTTCCAGGTGCGGCGCAATTCCGCGCCGGGTGGTTTCGACTTCTGGCAGCTCAGGCATATTCGTCTCGCGATAGAAAGGTTAGTGCGCGCCCAACTCGCGGATCGACAACTTCAGGTTCTCGAAGTCGTAGTCCGACAGGCCCACGTAATCCAGCACCAGGTGGCCGATGCTGTCCCATTCATGGTCCACCGTCTGGTTGCCCAGTACCCGATAGGACGCGCAGATATGCTCGGCCATCTTCAGGATCGCCAGCAGGTTTTTCAGCGGGCTGTTACGCGCCGACTCATCGCTGAAAATCGCCAGGGCATTGTGGTGGTTGGCGATGGCGTTGGTCACATGCTCCGGCAGGCGCCAGGACTTGGCGGTGTAATAGCCCACCACCGCATGGTTGGTGTGGAACGCGCGGTTCTCGGTGTCGACCACCCGACAATCGGGCCCCGCCTTGGCGTAGGAATCTTCCAGCACGCTCATGTAGTCCGGGAAACGCTTGAGCATCAGCGGCACGCCACAATCGTGGAACAGCCCCAGGGCATAGGCTTCGTCTACCGCCTGGGAGCCGGTGCGCTTGGCCAGGGTCAGGCAGGTCATCGCCACGTCCTGGGCGGTGTCCCAGAACCGGTTGAGGGTGACGATGGTGTCATCGCTCATCTCGCCCTTGATCGACTGGGCGTTGATCAGGTTGACGATCGAGCGGCTGCCCAACAGGTTCACCGCGCGCTGGATCGAGGCAATTTTGTTGCTCAGGCCGTAATACGGCGAGTTGACGATTTTCAGCAACGAGCCGGAGAGGCCCGGGTCCTGGGAGATCAGCCGCGCAATCACCTCCAGGTCCGGATCGGGCATGTACTGCTCCATCTGCAAATCCACCATGATTTGCGGTTGGGGCGGCACGCTGATGCCTTGCAGGGCCTGTTGGATCTGTTCGGCGGAAAGCTCTTGGGACATAGGTACATACTCTGGACTAGGCGCGAATTCTAACCTCTAAGCAAAGCTGACCGACACCTCAAAAACCCGAACCGAACCCCGATCCAATATGGGAGCTGGCTTGCCTGCGATTGCATCGCCGCCGTACGTCAGATACACCGCGCCGTCTGCATCGCAGGCAAGCCAGCGCCCACATGAACGGGCGCGCAAAGGGTATACTCCCGCTCTTTTTTTCCGGAGCGACGTCATGTCCCTGCCAAGCCTGCGTCTCAAAGCCAACGCCGATCGTCGTTTGCGCAACGGCCACCTGTGGGTCTACAGCAACGAAATCGACGTGGCCGCCACCCCACTCCACGGCTTCCAGGCAGGCGACCAGGCCATCCTCGAAGCGGCCGGTGGCAAGACCCTGGGCATCGTGGCCATGAGCCCGAACAACCTGATCTGCGCGCGCCTGCTGTCGCGCGATATCAAGTTGCCGCTGGACAAGTCGCTGCTGGTGCACCGCATCAACGTCGCCCTGTCCCTGCGCGACCGCCTGTTCGACAAGCCGTTCTACCGCCTGGTCTACGGCGACTCCGACCTGCTGCCGGGCCCTGGTGGTCGACCGTTTCGGCGATATCCTGGTGGTGCAGATCGCTTCGGCGACCATGGAAGCCCATAAAGAAGACGTGATCGCCGCGCTGACCCAAGTGCTCAAGCCCAGCGGCATCCTGTTCAAGAACGATTCCGCCGCGCGCGACGCCGAAGGCCTCAACCGCTACGTCGAAACCGTGTTCGGCCTGGTCCCTGAATGGGTTGCCCTGGAAGAAAACGGCGTGCAATTCGAAGCCCCGGTGATCCAGGGCCAGAAGACCGGTTGGTTCTACGACCACCGCATGAACCGTGCACGCCTGGCCCCGTATGCCAAAGGCAAGCGCGTTCTCGATCTGTACAGCTACATCGGCGGCTGGGGCGTGCAAGCTGCCGCGTTTGGCGCCAGTGAAGTGTTCTGCGTCGATGCCTCGGCCTTTGCTCTGGATGGCGTAGAACGCAACGCCGCGCTGAACGGCGTTGCCGAGAAGATGACCTGCATCGAAGGCGACGTGTTTGAAGCGTTGAAAGAATTGAAAGCCAGCGAAGAGCGCTTCGACGTGATCGTCGCCGACCCACCGGCCTTCATCAAACGCAAAAAAGACATGAAAAACGGCGAAGGCGCTTACCGCCGCCTCAATGAGCAAGCCATGCGCCTGCTCAGCAAGGACGGCATCCTGGTCAGCGCCTCGTGCTCCATGCACCTGCCGGAAGACGACCTGCAAAACATCCTGCTGACCAGCGCCCGCCACCTGGACCGCAATATCCAGATGCTGGAGCGTGGTGGCCAGGGCCCGGACCACCCGGTGCACCCGGCGATTGCCGAGACGCGCTACATCAAGAGCATTACGTGCCGGTTGTTGCCCAATAGCTAAGTAACATGCAGATCAAAGGTGGGAGTGGGCTTGCCAGCTCCCACCTTTTTTGTGCAGTGTCAGAAAGATTTTTCCTACCGTCGCAAGCCGCGCGCACCCCAGGAAATTTCCTTCAAAGGTTTTGATTGAATTCCACTTTTTGCAGACTAGTATCGGTTTCTGGCTTCACTGCGGAAAACAAAAACAATGTCTGACTCCACCTGCTCGCCCGTCCTCGATGGCCCAGCCAAACGCCAGTATCTTTCCCGCTTCATCCTCATCACCTGCATTGCCCTGATCAGCTTCTTCCCGATCAATATCCTGCTGCCTTCATTTCCGGCCCTCGCCGCCAGGTTCGACACGCCCAGCGCCAATGTCGCGCTGTCCATCAGCCTGTTTACCCTGGTTTTTTCGGTCTCCCAACTGATCGCCGGCCCACTCTCGGATAAATGGGGGCGCAAGGAAGTCCTGCTTGGCTGCATCACACTGTCGATCCTGGGGGCGATAGGCTGCACGCTGGCATCGGACTACCTGACCTTCCTGCTGTTTCGCAGCGTGCAGGCCATGGGCTGTGGCTTCTTCGTGCTGGGCCACGCCCTGGTGGAAGACCTGTTCGAGGAGCAGGACCGGGCTCGCGTGCGCCTGTATTACATGACCCTGAGCGGCTCGTTCGTCGCCCTTTCGCCGCTGATCGGCTCCTGGCTGCAAACCACCTTTGACTGGCAAGGCAGCTTCTACGGGTTCGCAGTGATGGCATTGGCCATGTTGATCCATGCGCTGTGCATCCTGCCGTCCAAGTCCGCCAGCCCCCATCGCGCACCGGTGTCGATCATCGCCACCTTGAAAGCCGTGGCCGGCAACCGGGACTTCCTGCGCTACTGGTGGATCGCCGCACTGGTGTTCGCCTGCTACTTCGCCTTGATCAGTGTCACCCCCCTGATGTTCATGGATGGGCTGAAACTCTCCGAATACCAGTACGCCCTGGTGCTGATGGTCTACGGCGTGGCCTATCTGCTGGGCGGCGTGGTGGCCTCGTTTCTGCAAAAACGCATCTCGCTGTCCCGGCAAATCAATATCGGCCTGGGGTTACTGCTGGTGGCCGGTGTGCTACTGATGCTGATCGTCAGCCTTGACGCCATCACCACCATAACCCTGCTGATCCCCATGCTGATCAGCGCCCTAGCCGTGACCCTGGTGCGCCCGGCGGCGATTTCGGCGGCGATGCTGTTGTTCTCAAGCAGCGCGGGCACGGCCGCCTCGGCGGGCAACAGCATCATGTTCCTCACGGCCGCGATCAGCAGCGCCGCCCTTGCGCAAACCGGAACGCATTTGCTGATGACCATTGCCGCAAGCTTCATCGCCTTCAGCCTCTGGGGCTGGCTGACAAATACGAGGGTCGGGCGATAAAGCCCCGGGACATGCTTCTCGCCATTCCCTCCCGACGCCAGCGGTGTAGAATCGACCCTATTCATCGCCAGTCATCCCCCGGCGGGTTTATGAGCTCGAGGCCCAAGCAAGCGGCGATCCCGCGACGCGAGTGGCAACTTCCGGACACACGGCCATTTTTCGGGTGTTCCAGTCGTCAATTAGAAGCTCACTCCCCTTTAGTACTTGATTAGCCGCCCGGAGTGCTCCAATGCCAGATTACCGCTCGAAAACATCCACCCATGGCCGCAACATGGCCGGCGCCCGCGCACTGTGGCGTGCCACGGGGATGAAAGATGACGACTTCAAGAAGCCGATCATCGCGATTGCCAACTCGTTCACCCAATTCGTACCGGGCCACGTCCACCTCAAGGACCTGGGCCAACTGGTCGCCCGCGAGATCGAACGTGCTGGCGGCGTAGCAAAAGAATTCAACACCATCGCCGTGGATGACGGCATCGCCATGGGCCATGACGGCATGCTGTATTCCCTGCCGAGCCGCGAGATCATCGCCGACTCCGTGGAATACATGGTCAACGCCCACTGCGCCGACGCCATCGTCTGCATCTCCAACTGCGACAAGATCACCCCTGGCATGCTGATGGCCGCCCTGCGCCTGAACATCCCGGTGATTTTCGTCTCTGGCGGCCCGATGGAAGCCGGCAAGACCAAGCTCGCCTCCCACGGCCTGGACCTGGTTGACGCCATGGTCATCGCCGCCGATTCCAGCGCTTCTGACGAGAAGGTCGCGGAATACGAGCGCAGCGCCTGCCCGACCTGCGGTTCGTGCTCCGGCATGTTCACCGCCAACTCGATGAACTGCCTGGTGGAAGCCCTGGGCCTGGCCTTGCCGGGCAACGGTTCGACCCTGGCCACCCACAGCGACCGCGAGCAGTTGTTCTTGCAGGCCGGCCGTACCATCGTCGAGCTGTGCAAGCGTTACTACACCGAGAACGATGAGTCGGTATTGCCGCGCAATATCGCCAACTTCAAGGCGTTCGAAAACGCCATGACCCTGGATATCGCCATGGGCGGTTCCACCAACACCATCCTGCACTTGCTGGCCGCAGCGCAAGAAGCCGAGATCGACTTCGACCTGCGCGACATCGACCGCCTGTCCCGCCACGTGCCGCAGTTGTGCAAGGTCGCGCCGAACATCCAGAAGTACCACATGGAAGACGTGCACCGCGCCGGCGGGATCTTCTCGATCTTAGGCTCCCTGGCCCGTGGCGGCCTGTTGCACACCGACCTGCCGACCGTGCACAGCAAATCCCTGGCCGAGGGCATCGCCAAGTGGGACATCACCCTGACTGACGACGAAGCCGTGCACACCTTCTTCAAGGCAGGCCCGGCTGGCATCCCGACGCAAACTGCTTTCAGCCAGTCGACCCGTTGGGACACCCTGGACGACGACCGTGAAAATGGCTGCATCCGCAGTGTCGAACACGCCTACTCCAAAGAAGGCGGCCTGGCTGTGCTGTACGGCAACATCGCCCTCGACGGCTGCGTGGTGAAGACCGCTGGCGTGGATGAGTCGATCCATGTGTTCGAAGGTCGCGCCAAGATCTACGAAAGTCAGGACAGCTCGGTACGCGGCATCCTCGCCGACGAAGTGAAAGAAGGCGACATCGTAATCATCCGCTACGAAGGCCCGAAAGGCGGCCCGGGTATGCAGGAAATGCTCTACCCGACCTCGTACCTGAAGTCCAAGGGCCTGGGCAAAGCCTGTGCGCTGCTGACCGACGGGCGCTTCTCCGGCGGTACTTCGGGCCTGTCCATCGGCCACGCTTCGCCAGAAGCCGCTGCCGGTGGCGCGATTGGCCTGGTGCAGGATGGCGACAAGGTGCTGATCGACATTCCGAACCGCTCGATCAACCTGTTGATCAGCGATGAAGAACTGGCGGCACGCCGGGTCGAGCAGGACAAGAAAGGCTGGAAGCCGGTGGAGAAGCGTCCGCGCAAAGTCACCACCGCCCTGAAGGCTTACGCCCTGCTGGCCACCAGTGCCGACAAGGGTGCAGTGCGTAACAAGGCCATGCTCGACGGCCTGTAAGCCCCGCCCATAAAAATGCCCCGCCAAGTGCGGGGCATTTTTTTGCGCCGAAGAAATCGCGCAAATTACCCCGGGGCGATACTCCTGGCCAAACCTGCCGACCATGCAGCAACCATCTTGTCTGCCACCCCTTCAAACGCGGGATGAGTACTTCGATAGGCCAAAAGCTCCGTCATTGCGCGGCTCATGCCATCCTGCACCCTGGCGAGCAACTCATTGCAGCGCGCCTCTGTCAGATTGCACGAACGGCGACCGAACTGGACCAGCATCTTGCGTTTGGGCCAGGCCTTAGAACCGTCCAGCAAGAGGGCCATGATGTCGCTGCCCTGGTAGACCGTGGTGGTCACCAGGTCGTAGGCCGGCGCGAGCCAGATGTCAGCCTCTTCGGCACAGTTCTCATAAAGCACACCGAAGTTTTTCAGGTGCCCGTCACCATTCTGGATACCGGCAGAGAGCGCCACCATCATGAAAAAATCTTCCAGCGCCTTGGTTACCCGGCTTGGCGTGACATAAGACTTGATCAGCCTGGCGCATCCCTGGTAAGTCCCGTCGTACTTCCTGCGCGTCGCCAACCCTGACAGAACGCACATATCCTCAAACCCGAGGTAGGCGCCATCACTGACGTCGAACCGTTGCACAACAAGGAATTTCGCGTTTTTGCTCAGTTGAAAAACCGGCACTTCAAGGCCGCAGTGCAATGCCGCCCGCATGCAAAAAAACTCGTTGGCCGCCAACTGAGGGAAGTCTTGTTCATTGAACGCCTTCACCAGGTGCGTGACACCCCGGTGGGTAAACCGCGCCATATCAGGCGCCATCTCGTCAATATCGCGCACCAGCACTTTCGGCTGAACGCCCGAAACCCCGGAGTAGGCGGCGTAGGTTCGCAATAGGTCACTGAAGAGATCGTTTGCCCCGTCATGGACCAACAGTTCAGACAGGTTGATCTGCGGCAGCGATGCCTCACCGCCAGCGTGGACAATGCTGATTCGGCCAAGCTGGTGTGGCCCAACGATACCCAGCAATGCCAGGTCGTCGAAGCCGCGTACTGACTTGCTGAAACGCCGCACGAGCTCGTCTTTGAGATACCCCTCGGGAAGGTGCATCTCGAACAGCGGATGGATGCCGTACTCCCAGTTGTAACTCTCCAGGCGCACCGGCATCGTCAAGGAGACGGCATTCTCTTCGGCCACCGCATCGTTATACGAGAAAACCGAATCGTGCCTGTTTTCTTCGCTCCGGCCGAGTGTTCCTGCCACCACACCACCAGTGCCGATGGACAGTCGGTCATTGTGCCTGGTCATGGATGCGTCCTGATTTCAGCTCATCGAGCGTCATGCGCCGACGCCTGGGAGTCGCGGTCAATTCGTATCCCAAGCCCTCAAGGATCGCGGCAACCTTGCGAATCCCCACTTCCGGGATGCTGTTGTTCTCGATCCCAGAGATGGTTGCACGACTCATCCCGTGCCGTTGCGCAAGCTGGGTCTGTGAGAGGCCAGCGGCTTTACGCAATTGTTTGATTAAAAGACCTAATTCATCCACGCTAAATTGCATCCTATACAATGCAAAACATGAAAAATCACTCAAATGCACCGCATACAATGCATTAAAGCGTGATGGTCCTTTCTACACCCAACGGTAAAGCCTGGCAACTCTGTGGCGGGGCCTTATTGAATCGCCTCCGGCTTGACGATCACCCAGTTCTTATCCGCCGTCACCGGTAACCCTTCCTTGGCCTGGGCCGCCGCATGCTTGGCCATCATGCCGTTAATCTGGGTCATGTACTTGTCCTTGCGGTTGATCCACAAGTGGATGCCACCCTTGGCCACGTCCACATCGTGAAACAGCATGTAGCCGTCGCTGGTGGGGGTGTCGCCGCCGACCAGCACCGGTTTTTTCCACTCGTCGATGTAGGTGAGGATCGCCGCATGCTTGCCGGCCATCCAGGTTGCCGGGGTCCACAGGTAGGGGGTCAGTTCCAGGCCGAGGTTGGCCTTTTCGTCGTATTTGCCGGCGCTGATCTGCTTGCGGGCGGTGGTCAGCTCGCCAGTCTTGCGGTCCTTGAGCAACAGGCTGACGCCAATGACGTTCTGCGGCTTGACGTTGTAGCCGTACTTCGGATCCGAGGCGACCATGCGCACCAGCTCTTCAGAGGCAGCGGTCATCACGTACACGTCGATGCCGTTTTCCATCAGCTTGTTGTACAGCTCGGTCTGGCCGGTGAAGATTTTCGGCGGCTGCACCTCCATGTTCTTCACCACGTCGCCTTCGAAGTAGGTGACCGGCACCGGTTTACCGGAGGCCATCAGCTCATCGACGTAGCCCTTGAGTTCCTTGAGGGTAAAGCCTGAAAACACCTGGGCGACCCACGGGTAGCAGACCATGTCGTCCACTTCGCACAGGCGATAGTAGTAACTGAACAGACTTTCCTTATGGTCAGCAGTGTCTTTGAACGGCATAAGTTTGAGCGACGGATCGAGACTGTCGCGGGTGATCAGGCCCTTGTTTTCCATGTACGGCAACAGTGACTCTTCGAGGTCGAAGCGGTAGCTGGTGTTGTCCATGTCGAACACCGCGTAATTGCCCTTGTTGGCGTTGGCGGCAATCATTTCGTTGAGTTGCTTGGCGGCGGGTGCCGGCCAGTGTTTCAACTCGGTGGCGGCCATGACCTGGCTGACAGGCCCCAGGCATAGCGCGGCGGCAAACAGTCTCGGCGCGAGCTTCATGTGCGTTTTCTCCCTGAGTGAAAGGCATAAACGCTAACAAATCCTTATGACCGTTCCCGGCACCAGCACGACCGTCTGCGTCCTGATACCGCCACCGGCATACGTCTGGGCGCCAAAGCCTTATTCCAAAAACGACAGCAGTCATTCCATAAAGGTATTAAATCAATATATTTCAAGCTGTTAGGCTTTCCGGTTCGCAGTCGCACGCTCAGGCGACTGGCAGCCATTTAATTGGAGCTTCAATGAATCTGCCGCTGATTCTCAATTTGCTGGTGTTCCTGGCGTTACTGCTAGGCCTGGCCCAAACCCGTCGCACCCACTGGAGCCTGGCCAAGAAGGTCCTGCTGGCACTGGTGCTCGGGGTGGTTTTTGGTGTGATCCTGCACACCATTTATGGTGCTGGTCACCCGGTACTCAAGGCCTCGATCAGTTGGTTCGACCTGATGGGCAATGGTTATGTGCAACTGTTGCAGATGATCGTGATCCCGCTGGTGTTCGCCTCGATCCTCAGCGCCGTGGCCCGCCTGCATAACGCCGCGTCCCTGGGCAAGATCAGCTTCTTGACCATTGGCACGCTGCTGTTCACCACCGCCATTGCGGCGCTGATCGGTATCGGCCTGACCAACCTGTTCGGCCTCACCGCCGAAGGTCTGGTGGCCGGCACCCAGGAGCTGGCGCGCCTGCAGGTGATCCAGAGTGACTACGCAGGCAAGGTCGCCGACCTGAATATCCCGCAGTTGCTGCTGTCGTTTATCCCGCAAAACCCGTTCGCCGACCTGGCCCGGGCCAAGCCGACGTCGATTATCAGTGTGGTGATCTTCGCCGCGTTCCTGGGGGTTGCCGCGCTGCAACTGCTCAAGGACGACGTGGAAAAAGGTCAGAAAGTGGTCAACGCCATCGACACCCTGCAAGCCTGGGTGATGCGCCTGGTGCGCCTGGTGATGAAGCTGACCCCTTACGGCGTACTGGCGCTGATGACCAAAGTGGTCGCCAGTTCCAACCTGCAAGACATCATCAAGCTCGGCAGTTTCGTGCTGGTGTCCTACCTGGCGCTGGGGCTGATGTTCGTGGTCCACGGCCTGCTGCTGTCCCTGGCCGGGATCAACCCGCTGCGCTTCTTCCGCAAGGTATGGCCGGTGCTGACCTTTGCCTTCACCAGCCGCTCCAGCGCGGCGAGCATCCCGCTGAGCATCGAAGCGCAGACCCGCCGCCTGGGCATCCCGCAGTCCATCGCCAGCTTCGCCGCCTCGTTTGGCGCGACGATTGGCCAGAACGGCTGTGCCGGCCTGTACCCGGCGATGCTGGCCGTGATGGTGGCGCCGACTGTGGGCATCAACCCCCTGGACCCGCTGTGGATCGCCACCCTGGTGGCGATTGTGACCCTGAGCTCGGCCGGTGTAGCGGGCGTGGGCGGCGGTGCGACGTTTGCCGCGCTGATCGTGCTGCCGGCCATGGGCTTGCCGGTGGCGTTGGTGGCGCTGCTGATTTCCGTGGAGCCGCTGATCGACATGGGCCGTACGGCGTTGAACGTGAATGGTTCGATGACGGCGGGGGCGATTACCAGCCAGATCATGCAGCAGACGGATAAAGAGCTGCTCAATGCCGATGAGCATGCTGAGTTGGCGCAGGCCTGATAGACCGCTATCGCGGGCAAGCCCACTCCCACAGTTGAACCGGTTTCTTCAGTAAAAATCGGTCAACTGTGGGAGTGGGCTTGCCCGCGATGCTTTTAGGCTTTTTCCCAAACTTCGAAGTTATAGGCCGGCTTGTCACCTTCAGCCGGATTCTGCACATTCGACACCAGCTTCCATTGGCGGGTATCAAACTGCGGAAACCACGCATCCCCTTGCGGGCTCAACTCCACCCGCGTCAAATACAGGCGATCCGCCTGCTCCAGCCCCTGCGTATACAGCTGCGCGCCGCCGATCAGCATCAGCTCATCCACGCCCTGCTCCAACGCCCAGGCCTCGGCCCGCGCCACGGCTGCATCGAGGGACGGAAAAACTTCCGCACCTTCGAGCACCAAATCGGTCTGACGGCTGACCACAATGTTCAAGCGACCCGGCAACGGTCGACCCAGGGAATCCCAGGTCTTGCGCCCCATGATGATCGGCTTGCCCAGGGTGGTGGCCTTGAAATATTTGAAATCCCCCGGCAAATGCCAGGGCATGCTGTTGTCGACGCCGATCACGCGGTTTTCACCGAGGGCTGCGATCAGGCTTAAAGGGAGAGTTTTTTTCATGGCGACGAGAATACCAGAGGCGCGGGCCAGCGGTTATGCTCCAGGCTCACTGACACAACAGGATGGCGCGTGACTGCACTTACACCTCTGCAAACACTCTGGCTGACGGAAACCGTGCGCCTGCGTGAAGAACACGCTGGCCCCCTGGAAGACCAGGAAGCCAATCGCCTGGCCCGCAGCCACGGCGGCGATCTGCCGACGCGCATTCAAAACCGCGCACTGTGGCTGGCCGAACGTGACGGCCTGCGCGCCGCCCTGCTCCACTGGCTGCAAGGCGCACGCCTGGCGCTGATGGTGCTGATGGTGCTGGCCATCGTCAGCGGCGCCGGCCTGGCCTTCGCCGCCCTGGGCAACGGCCAAGCCCCGGTCAATGTGTTCTGGGCCCTGGGCAGCCTGCTGGGCTTGAACCTGATCCTGCTGCTGAGCTGGGCCCTGGGCCTGTTGTTTGCCGGCGAACACAGCGCCAGCTTGGGCCGCCTGTGGTTGTGGCTCAGCGAAAAACTTGCCCGCGATGCCAAGGCCGCACAACTGGCGCCGGCGCTGTTGTTGCTGCTGCAACGCCAGAAGCTCAACCGCTGGGCGGTCGGCGTGCTGGTCAATGGCCTGTGGCTGCTGGCGCTGTGCAGCGCGCTGGTGATCCTGCTGACCTTGATGGCCACCCGGCGCTACGGGTTTGTCTGGGAAACCACCATTCTCGGGGCCGACACCTTTGTCAGCGTGACCCAGGCCCTGGGCAGCCTGCCCGCACTGCTCGGCTTCAGCGTGCCCAGCGTGGAGATGATTCGCACCAGCGGCGATTCGGCGCTGACTATCGAAAGCGCCCGCCAGGCCTGGGCTGCGTGGCTGGTGGGGGTGTTGCTGGTCTATGGCCTGCTGCCCCGGTTGATTCTCGCCCTGTTGTGCCTATGGCGCTGGAAACGCGGGCGCGCGGCCTTGGGCCTGGACCTCAACCTGCCCGGCTACAGCCACTTGCGCGATGCCTTGATGCCCAGCAGCGAACGCCTTGGCGTCAGCGATGCCGCGCCTGAGCAGTTGCACCACGTCAGCGGCGGTGCCAGCGAACTGCACAGCGATGGCGCCCTGCTGGTGGCCATCGAACTCGACGACCAGCACCCCTGGCCGCCCAAACTTCCGGCCATGGTCAAGGACGCCGGCATCCTCGACAGCCGTGAGTCTCGCCACAAACTACTGGAGCAACTGACCCGCTTCCCACCCGCACGCCTGGTGATCGCCTGCGACCCGCGCCGCTCGCCGGATCGCGGCAGCCTCGCGCTGATTGGCGAGCTGGCCCGCAGCGCCAGCGCCACCCGGGTCTGGCTGTTACAAGCGCCACCGGGCCAGGCGCTGGATGCCGAGCGCCTTGGCGATTGGCACACGGCCTTGCAGCAACTGGACCTCCCCTTCGCCGACTGCGCGCCGCTCACCTGGCTGGAGACGGGCCATGACTAAACCCCTGAAACTGGCCGTGGTCGGCCACACCAACGTCGGCAAGACCTCGCTGCTGCGCACCCTGACCCGGGACGTGGGCTTTGGCGAAGTGTCCCACCGCCCCAGCACCACCCGGCATGTCGAAGGCGCACGCCTGTCGGTGGACGGTGAAGCCTTGCTGGAGCTGTACGACACGCCGGGCCTGGAAGATGCCATCGCCCTGCTCGATTACCTGGAGCGCCTCGACCGCCCCGGCGAACGCCTGGATGGCCCGGCCCGCCTGGCGCGCTTCCTCGAAGGCAGCGAAGCCCGCCAGCGCTTTGAGCAGGAGGCCAAGGTGCTGCGCCAGTTATTGGCGTCCGACGCCGGCCTGTACGTGATCGACGCCCGGGAACCGGTGCTGGCCAAGTACCGCGACGAGCTGCAAGTGCTGGCCAGTTGCGGCAAACCGCTGCTGCCGGTGCTCAACTTTGTCAGCAGCGCCGAACACCGCGAGCCGGACTGGCGCGAAGCCCTGGCCCGCCTGGGCCTGCATGCGTTGGTGCGCTTTGACAGCGTGGCGCCCCCAGAAGATGGCGAGCGGCGGCTGTATGAAAGCCTGGCCCTGTTGCTGGAAAGCTCACGGCCACAGTTGGAGCGGCTGATTCTCGACCAGGAGGCCCAACGCCAGGCGCGCCAGCAAAGCGCCGCACGCCTGATCGCCGAGCTGCTGATCGACTGCGCCGCGTGCCGGCGCAGCGTGGTCATCGAGGATGAACAGCAAGCCGTCAGCGATCTGCGCAAAGCCGTGCGCCAGCGCGAACAACGTTGCGTCGAGGCCCTGCTCAAACTCTACGGCTTCCGTGCGCAAGACGCCGCTGCCAGCGACTTGCCGCTGCTGGACGGACGTTGGGGCGATGATTTGTTCAACCCCGAAACCCTCAAGCAACTGGGGGTGCGGGTCGGCGGCGGGATTGCCGCGGGAGCTGCGGCCGGTGCCGGCGTGGACTTGCTGGTCGGCGGCCTGACCCTGGGCGCCGCCGCCCTGGCCGGGGCGATTGCCGGGGGCGCCCTGCAAACCGCGCGCAGCTACGGCAGCCGCTTGCTGGGCAAGATCAAGGGCCAGCGCGAGCTGACCGTGGATGACAGCGTGTTGCGCCTGCTGGCCCTGCGCCAGCGCCAGTTGCTCAAGGCCCTGAACCTGCGGGGGCATGCGGCGATGCACAGCATCAAGGTCGACACCCCGCAGGACAAGAGCTGGCGCGAAGGCAAACTGCCTGAGGCCCTGCACAAGGCGCGTGCCCATCCGCAATGGTCATCGCTCAACCCCCATGCACGGTTGAGCCAGGCCGAGCGCCAGGAACAGATCGAAGCCCTGGCCCAGCGCCTGGACGAGGCTTAAGCCGCCAGCAGGTGCCGGGCCTTGGCCTTCAACACCTCAAGGTCGAGCACCGGCACGTGCATTACCTTGGCCTGCTCATCCCAGTGGCGCATGCGCAGGCTCACCGCACACAGCGGGTCCTGCTCAAACACACGGGCCTCGTCGGCCGTCATCACCCCGCCCTGGTAACCCAGGGTGCGGCGGCTGGCCTCGCTCAAGCGCGCATAGTAGTCCGGCTGGCTGAAGGTCAGGTAACGCTTGGCCTGCACGTGATACTCCACCAGTTTCGCCAGGCGCTCGCTAAACCCGGCACGCCGCAAGTAATCGGCACCCAGGCGTTCGTGGCTGACCACGCCGTAGCCACCCATATTCTCCCCACCCTGGCCGCAGATGTGCCCGATATCGTGGAAGAACGCCGCCAGCACCACTTCATCGTCAAAGCCTTCAGCCATGGCCAGTTGCGCGGCCTGGGACATATGCTCGATCTGCGACACCGGCTCGCCAATGTAATCGGCAGCGCCGTGCTGCTCGTACAGGCCAAAGACTTCAGCGACCACCTGCTCAGCGTTCATTACGCCTGCCCCCACAGTTCAGTGATATTGCGCTCGGCCAGCGCCGGCCCCACGCTCATGCCCACGCCGGTGTGCATCAACGCCACGCTGACCCCCTCGGCGGCGCGCAGGAACGAAAACGGCCCCGGCCCACGGGAACCATAGACCCCTTGCCAGCGCTCGACGACCTGAATCTGACAGCCCAGGGTCTGCTCGGCCAGTTCGATCATCCAGTTGTCCACCTGTTCGGCGTTGAATGGCGAAGGATCGCTGCCGTAATGGTGGGAGTCCCCGATGATCAACTCGCCATGGGGCGTCGGGCTGATCAGCAGGTGGATGCCATGTTCATGCAGGTGCGGTGTGTCACGCAGGATCTGCGCCTGTACCGGCGCCGCTTCCGGCAAGTCGGCAAAGGCGCCGTAGTGCACACAGCTCAGGCCGGTCAGCAGCGCGTGTTGCAGGTTCAGCTCCACCTTGGGCCGGGCGCGCAGCATTTGCAGTTGGCAGATTTGCGGCTGGAGTGCGGCGATCTGTTCGGCCAGCAGGGTTTGGTAGTCGTGGCCGGAGCACACGATGATCTGCTTGCCACGAAAGCTGCCGGCGGTGCTGTGCACCTGGCCCGGTTCGATGTCACGTACCAGGGTGGAGAAGTGGAACTCCACCTTGAGGTCGCAGCGCAGGTACTCGATCAGTGCCGGCAGCGCCTCACGGGAATACAGTTGCTGATCGTCCAGGCCGTGCAGCGCGGCGCGGTGATGGCGGAACTGGCCGCCATACAAGTCGTTCAGCGCTGCGCCTTGCAACAGGTTGACGCGGTAGCCATGCGCCTTGGCGCGCCCGGCGCAAAAAGCCTCCAGCAGGTGCTCTTCGGCTTCGGTGCGGGCAAACAGGTAAGAGCCATTGCGCTTGAGTTGCAGGTTCGCCTGTTGCGCCCACTGGCCCCAGATCTCGCGGCTTTGCCGGGCCAGGTCGAGCATCTGCCCCGGCGGTTGGCCGGTGACCAGGGCCTGGCCGAAGTTGCGCACCGAGGCGCCCAGGGGCGTGGCCGTGCGCTCGAACACCGTGACCTTGAGGCCGCGTTTGGCGGCGGCGTAGGCATGGGACAGGCCGAGGATGCCGGCGCCGATGATCAGCAGATCGCTGTGGTGTGTCATTAAGTGATGTCCTGAATTTG
Source organism: Pseudomonas sp. FP818 (assembly GCF_030687335.1). Lineage (NCBI taxonomy): Bacteria > Pseudomonadati > Pseudomonadota > Gammaproteobacteria > Pseudomonadales > Pseudomonadaceae > Pseudomonas > Pseudomonas sp. FP818. Next base: position 5,567,692 of record NZ_CP117427.1, read on the forward strand.
AGGCCTCATCGCCGGCAAGCCAGCTCCCACAGGGTGAATTGTGAACACCTTCAAATGTGGGAGCTGGCTTGCCGGCGACGAGGCCATCAGCCCCAACGAATATTATTGACCTGCCACTTTCTCCGACTTGCCGTCATAGCGCTTACGCCATTCAGCCAGGATGTTATCGCGGTTTTTCGAGGCCCAGGCAAAGTCATTCTTGATCAGGCGCTGCTCATAGTCCGCCGGCAATTCTGTCTGCGGCTTGGCAATGCCCGGCTGGGCCAGCACGGCGAAGTTTTCCTTGTACAGCTCCATCGCTGCGGGGCTTGCAGAGAAATCGGCGAGCTTCTGTGCCGCTTCCGGGTGGGCCGTGCCCTTGATCACCGCAGTGGCTTCGATGTCCCAGCCCAGGCCTTCCTTGGGCAATACGATATCCAGCGGCGCGCCCTGGCGCTTGAGCTGCACCGCTGGGTATTCGAAGGAAATGCCGATTGGGAACTCACCGGAAGCCGCCAACTTGCACGGCTTGGAACCGGAGTGCACGTACTGGCCGATGTTCTGGTGCAGGTCATCCATGTACTGCCAGCCCTGCTTCTCGCCGAAGGTCTGCAACCAGGCGCTGACGTCGAGAAAACCGGTGCCGGACGACGCCGGGTTAGGCATGACGATCTTGCCCTTGTACTCAGGCTTGGTCAGGTCTTGCCAGCTGATCGGCTTGCTCAGGCCCTGTTTCTCGGCTTCGACAGTGTTGAAGCAAATGGTCGCAGCCCACACGTCCATGCCGACCCAGGCCGGTGGGTTGGCGGCGTCGCGGTAGTTCTTGCCAATTTTGTCCAGATCCTTCGGCGCATAGCTTTGCAGCATGCCTTGCTGATCGAGGATCGCCAGGCTGGAGGCCGCCAGGCCCCACACTGCATCGGCTTGTGGGCGGGCTTTTTCTGCCAGCAGCTTGGCGGTGATGATGCCGGTGGAGTCGCGCACCCACTTGATCTCGACGTCCGGGTTGGCCGCTTCGAAGGCTTTCTTGTAGGTCTTCAACTGCTCGGCTTCAAGGGCCGTGTACACGGTCAACTCGGTCTTGGCAGCAAAGGCATTCAGGCTGAACGCGGTGAGCACAGCAGCGGCGAGGGCCAGGGGCTTGAACATGGTGCGTTTCCTTGTGTGGGGCAGAGTTATTGACCGGGCGCGGTTTGGCGCCAGGCCTGGGAGCGGCGCAACAAGCCGCGTGAGGCCCACGCCAGCAGCAGCGAGACGCCGGCTGAAGTGAACAGAATCAGGGTCGACATGGCCGCCGCGCCGCCCACGTTGCCGGCGTCGTCCATGTTCAGCACCGCCACCGCCGCAAGGATGGTGTCGGGGCTGTAGAGAAAGATCGCGGCCGATACGGTGGTCATCGCCGAGACAAACAAGTAGCGCAGGATGTCCAACAGCGCCGGCAGGCAGATCGGCACGGTGACCCGCAAAAAGTGGCGGTACAGCGGCGCCTTGAGCGACAGCGCGGCGGCTTCGAACTCGGCGTCGAGTTGGCGTAGGGCGGTGGTGGCGGTCATTTGCGCGGTGGTCAAATAGTGAGCAATGGTGCACACCACCAGCAGCGTCATGGTCCCGTAGAGCACATGCAGCGGGTTGCCGTTGAGGTTGAAAAAGAACACGTAGCCCAGGCCCAGCACCAGGCCAGGCACCGCCATCGGCACAAAGCTGAGCATGCGCAGCGCCAGGTTCAAGCCCTTTTGCCCCTTGGTCTTTTCCATCAGGTAAGCGCCGGTGAAGATCAGCACGCTGCCAATCAGTGCGGTGCAGATCGCCATGGTCAGGCTGTTGCGATAGGCCAGCCAGCCGCCGCCAGCGGTGTCGTTGAACTGGTAGTGGTTGAGCGACAGCGACAGGTTGTACGGCCAGAACTTCACCAGCGACGAGTACACCGCCATGCCGAACACCAACAGCAGCACCGCGCAGATCAGCAGCACAATCGCCAGGTAGCAGCCATCACGCAGACGCGATGGCGCCGGCTGGAACACCTGGGCGCGGCCGCTCATGGAGTCGCCGTGGCGCCGGCGCAGCCAGGTATCCACCGCGAAACTGAGCAACGCCGGCAGCAGCAGCACCATGCCGATCAAGGCGCCGCGACCGAACTGCTGTTGGCCAACCACGGCCTTGTAGGCCTCCAGCGCCAGCACTTGATAGTCACCGCCCACCACCACCGGTACGCCGAAGTCCGTGATGGTCAGGGTGAACACCAGGCAGAACGCGGCGAACACGGCCTGGCGCGTCGCCGGCCAGGTGATGCTGCGAAACGCCCGGGCCGGGCTCGCGCCCATGCTCGAGGCGGCATCGAACAACCGCGCATCCGCCAGGGACAGCGCCGACAGCAGGATCATCAGCGCATGGGGAAAGGTGTAGATCACTTCACCGAGGACAATCCCCCAGAAGCCGTAGATGTTGTCGGACAGCAGGCCGCGCAACATGCCCTGGTTGCCGAACAGGTACACCAGGGCGATGCCCGGCAGCATCGACGGCGCCATCAGCGGCAGCAACGACAGGCCGCGCCAGAGGGTCTTGCCGGGGATCAGCGTGCGTTGCAAGGCGTAGGCAAACAGGTAGGCCAGGGGTACGACAATGATCGCGACGCTCAGGGAAACCTTCAGGCTGTTGCCCAGCAGCCAGTGGAAGTTGGCGCTGGTCAGCAGCTCACGCGCCGCCACCAGGCCGCCGCCCTGGCCGTCTTCGGCGCTGAAACCGCGCCAGAAGATCGCCAGCAACGGCAGCAGTACGGCGAGGCCCAACAGGCACAGCAGCAGCAGTAGCTTGCCGCCCAGTACGAAGATACGGTCGCCGATTTGCGCACGGGAAGCCTGACGCGCCACACGGCCGGGTACTGGCAGGGTCATATCAGTGGCCATCTCAGGCAAACACCTGCAGGCTGCGCGGCGGGCAGCGCCACCCAGATATCCTGGGCGCCCAGGCGTGGCATGGCTTCCGGCGCCAGTTCGGCCAGCAGCGGATGGCCGGGCAACTGGTCCAGTTCAAAGCTCATGCGGCAACGGTTGCCGAGGAAGGTGATCTCGCGGACCTTGGCCGGGAACAGGTTTTCTTCGTGTACCGGCGGGTTGACGCTGATCGCTTCCGGCCTGCAGAACAGGCGGCCCGACGCGGCCTTGCCGCTGTCTTCGGCCAGGCGCACATTCATCCCGCCAACCTGGGCGTGGCTGGCGCTGTTGCGGCTGAAGGGCAGCCAGTTGCCCTGGCCGACAAACTCGGCCACGAACGGGGTGGCCGGGCGGTCGTAAATCTCTTGGGGAGTGGCGTACTGCTCGACCTTGCCGTTGTTCATCACGGCGATACGGTCGGCCATCAGCATGGCCTCGTCCTGGTTGTGGGTGACCATCAGGGTGGTGATGCCCAGGCGGCGTTGCAGCTGGCGCAACTCGGTGCACAGGTGCTCGCGCACCCGGGCATCGAGGGCCGACATCGGCTCATCCAGCAGCAACAGCGACGGGGCCGGCGCCAGGGCACGGGCCAGGGCGACCCGTTGCTGCTGGCCGCCGGACAGTTGGCCGGGGTATTTCTTTTCGCTGCCGGTCAGGCCCACCAGTTCCAGCATCTGCGCCACGCGTTTGCGCACTTCATCGCGCCCGCTGCCGGCCAAGCCGTAGCCGATATTGGCCTCGACGCTGAGGTTGGGGAACAGCGCGTAGGACTGGAACAGAATGCCGTAGTCCCGCGCCTGGGGTGCCAGTAGGGAAACGTCACGATCACCCAGGTACAACTCGCCGCTGTCCTGGCGCTCCAGGCCGGCGATGCAACGCAGCAAGGTGGTCTTGCCGCAGCCCGAGGGGCCGAGCAGGCACACCAGTTCACCGGCGGCGACGTCCAGGGACACATGGTCCAGGGCAGTAAAGGCGCCAAAGCGCTTCTGGATACCACGCACCGTCATCGGCGCGCCGGGGTTGAGCTGGGCTGTGTTCATGGTGGCACCTCATCAAACTGATGAAGGCCATGCTAGGCAGCAAATGCGTCCCTGGTGTGGCAGGAAGGCAAAAGCGGGTGATAGTGGTATTGGTGGATTTGGGTAGGGGCAGAGCCATGGGGTGTTGGGTCTACCGCTAGCGCAGGCAAGCCAGCTCCCACATTTGGAGCTGTGAATACCTTCACATTTGGGAGCTGGCTTGCCTGCGATGGCGATTTCAAAACCACCCAAAATCTTTCAGAGCGGCGACATTTCCTGCGCCAACCCCAGAAACGCCGCCGGCAACCGCGCACCTTTACGCTCCTTGAGGCAGTACAGGTATTCAGGAATCTGCGGCGCATTCTCGATGGTCAGCACCCGCAGTTGCGGGTCATGGGGCACTTCCTGGCGGGCGATGATGCTGATGCCGATATTGCGCAGCACCGCCTCGCGGATCGACTCACGGCTACCGATTTCCAGCAGCGGCCCATAACCCACGCCAGCGCCTTTGAGCATCTCTTCGGTCAAGCGCCGGGTGGTCGAGCCTGCCTCGCGCATCAACAGGGTATGCCCCGCCAGCGCACTGAGCGGCACATGCTCCAGCACGGCCAGCGGATGATTGCGATGCACCGCCAGCACCAGCGGGTCGGTGCCCAACACCCGGCGGATCAGGCGCGGGTCTTCCAGCAATTGCGAGGAGGCGGCGACGTCCACCCGGTAATCATCCAGCGCTTCGAGGACCTGCTGGGAGTTGCCGATTTCCACTGCCACTTCCACGTGGGGCAAGCGTTCGCGGAAGGTTTTCACCAGATCAAGGATGTAATAGGGCGCGGTCGCGGCGATGCGCAACGTGCCCTGGACCTGGCCGCTGTTGCGCAGGAAAAACTCGATATCCGCCTCCTGCTGCAACAGCGCCTTGACCATCGGCAACAGCCGCGCCCCTTCGTCGCTGACGGTGAGGCGGCGGCCACCGCGATAGAACAGCTCAACCGAGTACTGGCTTTCCAGATGGCGGATCTGGGTGGTCACCGTGGGTTGGCTCAGGCCGAGTTTTTTCGCCGCCTGGGTAATGCTGCCCAGGCGGGCGACCATGTAAAACGCCTTCAACTCGGCACTCAGCACACCACCCTCTCATCGACTATTTGCGCAACAGGCGCAGACCATTGAATACCACCAGCAGGCTCACGCCCATGTCAGCAAACACCGCCATCCACATGGTGGCCATGCCCATGAAGGTGACGGCCAGGAAGATCGCCTTGATCACCAGCGCCAGGGCGATGTTCTGCTTGAGGATACTCGACGTTTGTCGCGACAAGCGTATGAATGCCGGAATCTTGCGCAAATCATCGTCCATCAGCGCCACGTCGGCGGTCTCGATGGCCGTGTCGGTGCCTGCTGCCGCCATGGCAAAGCCAATCTCGGCGCGGGCCAGGGCCGGGGCGTCGTTGATGCCGTCGCCGACCATGCCGACCCGGTGGTTTTTCCCGTACAGGTCCTCGATAGCCTTGAGCTTGTCGGTGGGCAACAGATCGCCCTGGGCCTGGTCGATGCCCACCTGGGCGGCAATTGCCTGGGCGGTGTGGGTGTTGTCGCCGGTGAGCATCAGGGTCTTGATGCCCAGGTCGTGCAACTGCTGGATGGCTTCGCGACTGCTGTCCTTGACCGTATCGGCCACGGCGAACAGCGCCAGCGGGCCGGATTTGTCGAGCAGCAGCACCACGGACTTGCCTTGTTTTTCCAGGGCGAAGAGTTTTTCTTCAAGGGCCGGCGAGCACAGGCCCAGCTCTTCCACCAGGCGGTGGTTGCCCAGGTGATAGACCTCACCGTTGATCTCGCCACGGACCCCGCGCCCGGCCAGGGCCTCGAAGTTATCCACAACCTGCAGCGGGAGTTTTTTATCCACAGCCGCATTGGCGATCGCCAGCGACACTGGGTGGTCGGAACGCGCGGCCAGGCTGGCGGCCAGGGCCGGCGCGTTGTCTTCTACATTGGGGAACAACGCCAGGTAGTCGGTCTGCACCGGCTTGCCGTGGGTGATGGTGCCGGTCTTGTCCAGGGCCAGGTAGTCGAGCTTGTAGCCGGCCTCCAGGTACACGCCGCCCTTGATCAGGATGCCTTTGCGCGCTGCCGCCGCCAGGCCGCTGACGATGGTCACCGGGGTGGAAATCACCAGGGCACAAGGGCACGCGACCACCAACAGCACCAGGGCGCGGTAGATCCAGTCGAACCACACCGCGCCCATGAACAGCGGCGGGATCACGGCCACGCCGAGGGCAAACAGGAACACCGCCGGGGTGTAGATTTTCGAGAAGCTGTCCACAAAGCGCTGGGTCGGCGCCCGCGAGCCCTGGGCCTGTTCCACTGCGTGGATGATGCGCGCCAGGGTCGAGTTATTGGCGGCAGCGGTCACCTGGTATTCCAGGGAACCGGCCTGGTTGATGGTGCCGGCGAAGACTTTATCGCCCACGGTTTTCTCGATCGGCAGGCTTTCGCCGGTGATCGGCGCCTGGTCGATGGTGGACTGGCCGGCGGTGACTTCACCATCCAGACCAATGCGCTCGCCGGGGCGTACCCGCACGATGGCACCCAGTTCAATGGTCTTGACCTCTTGTTCGACCCAGCTACCGTCAGCCTGGCGCACCGTGGCCTGCTCCGGGGTCATTTGCATCAAGCCACTGATGGCGTTGCGCGCACGGTCCAGGGACTTGGCCTCGATCAACTCGGCCACGGTAAACAGGAACATCACCATCGCCGCTTCCGGCCACTGGCCGATCAGGATCGCACCGGTCACGGCGATGCTCATCAGCGCGTTGATGTTCAGGTTGAGGTTTTTCAGGGCAATCCAGCCCTTTTTGTAGGTGGTGAGGCCGCCACTGAGGATCGACACCAGCGCCACCAGCGCCACCACCCAGGTCGGAGCCGCGTCGGTGAAATGGATCACCTCCGCCGCCAGGGCGCAAAAGCCGGACAGGGCCAGCGGCCACCAGTGCTTCTTGGCCGGTGGTGCGGCGGCCGGCACGCCCTCCTCGATCGGATCGGCCTGCATGCCCAGGGACTTGATGGCCTCGACGATCGGCGCGGTGCTCGGCAGGTCGTGGGTGACACCGAGGATGCGGTTGATCAGGTTGAATTCCAACTGCTGCACACCGGCCATCTTGCCCAGTTTGTTCTGGATCAGCGTTTGCTCGGTGGGGCAGTCCATGGCCTCGATGCGGAAAGTGCTCAGGCGCGCGTTGGCGCTGGTTGTTTGCGTCAATGTCACCAACGAGGGGGCTGCCGCGCCGGAACAGCAGGAGCCGCCGCCATGATCATGCTCTTTCACAGGGGCAAGCTTTTGCACGTGATCATGATGGCTGTGGTCATGATCATGGCCGTGGTCGTGATGGCTATGATCATGGTCGTGATCATGATCGTGGCTGTGGTCGTGCTTGTGCGGGGTGCGCAGGGATTCGCTCATTGTGTCGCGTCCATGAAGGTGCCTGTTGCCAAGTAAAGACCCTGTAGCCACTATAGGGTCAAGCACCCTTTTGGAGATTGCTGCGATGAAGATCGGTGAATTGGCCAAACTGACCGACTGCCCGGTGGAGACCATCCGTTATTACGAGAAGGAAGGCCTGCTGCCGCCACCGGCGCGCAGTGAGGGCAACTACCGCCTGTACACCCAGGCCCACACCGAGCGCCTGACGTTTATCCGCAACTGCCGCAGCCTGGACATGACCCTGGAGGAAATCCGCAGCCTGCTGGGCCTGCGCGACAGCCCCCAGGACCAGTGTGAAAATGTAAATGCGCTGATCGACGAGCATATCCATCACGTCAAGGCGCGGATTGATGGGTTGCTGGCCTTGCAGAAACAGTTGATCGACCTGCGCCAGCGCTGTGGCGAAGGGCCGGAGATCGACCAGTGTGGGATTTTGCAGCGGCTGGAGGTCAGTGGGAGTGTGGCGGCCAGTGAGGCGGAGCATTCACATGTGGGTCGTAGTCACGGGCATTAGATAATGGGGTGACTGAGTTGACGCCATCGCAGGCAAGCCAGCTCCCACATGTGCCTGAGTACTCGGTCACTTGTGGGAGCTGGCTTGCCTGCGATGCAGACGATGCGGTCTCGACTAGACCGCCATCGGCGCCGTCATCGGCGCATGGTGCTCATAGCCTTCCAGCGAGAAATCGCTCGGTTCGATCAGCTCCAGCCACTCCGGCTGGTACACCCCGGTCTTGGCAAACTCCGGCACGCGCTCGCTGATCACCAGCTTCGGCGCGGCGAAAGGCTCGCGCTTGAGCTGTTCGTTGAGCATGTCCAGGTGGTTTTCGTAGACGTGCGCGTCACCGATGAAATAGGTGAACCAGCGCGGCGTGTAGCCAGTCAGGCGGCCGATCAGGCTCAGCAGTGCCGCGCCTTCGGTGAGGTTGAACGGCGTGCCCAGGCCCAGGTCGTTGGAGCGGATGTAGAGGGTCAGGGAAATCTCCCTGGTCTCGACATTCGGGTGGAACTGGTACAGCAGGTGGCACGGCGGCAAGGCCATTTCATCGAGCTGGGCGCAGTTCCAGCCGTGGAACAGGATGCGCCGGCTGCCCGGGTCCTTGATGATGGTGTCGACGCACTGGCGAATCTGGTCGATGGCCTTGTACAGCACCACGTAGGCCTGACCGTCTTCCTCGCCTTCGGCGATCTGGCGATAGCCCTGGGCCAGGGTCTGCTCGATAGCGGCCTGGTTGCTCAACGGGATCTGTTTGTACGCCGGCCATTTGCGCCATTGCACACCGTAGATCTCGCCCAGGTCGTCCTCGCCCTGGCGGAACGGGTTGGCCAGCCACTGCGCGTTTTCGTTAGCGTTCTGGTCCCACACCTTGCAGCCCAGGGCGCGGAATTCGGCGGCGTTATTCACCCCGCGCAAAAAGCCACACATCTCGCCAATCGCCGACTTGAAGGCCATTTTGCGGGTGGTGATGGCTGGGAAACCTTCCTGCAGATCAAAGCGCAACATCGCACCGGGGAAGCTGATGGTGTTCACGCCAGTGCGGTTGGCCTGCTTGGTGCCGTTGTTGATGACGTGGGAAACCAGCTCGAGATATTGCTTCATGACATTACCTGTATCGGTGAAGCCGAGGCCCTCAGGCCCCGGCGTTCGAATTTATAGCGCGCTGGTCTTGATCGCCTGCGGGCGGTTGTAAGCCCACCAGAGCAGGCCCAGGCCAGCAAGAATCATCGGAATGCTGAGAACCTGACCCATGGTCAGCCAGCCGAACGCCAGGTAGCCCAACTGCGCATCCGGCACCCGCACGAACTCGACGATGAAACGGAAAATCCCGTAGAACAGGGCGAACATCCCCGAAACCGCCATGGTTGGGCGGGGTTTGCGCGAGTAGATGTAGAGGATCAGGAACAGCGCCACGCCTTCCAGGGCGAACTGGTACAACTGCGACGGATGGCGCGCCAACTGCGCCGGGTCGCTGAACGGCGGGAACACCATGGCCCACGGCACGTCGGTCGGCTTGCCCCACAATTCGGCGTTGATGAAGTTACCGATACGCCCGGCACCCAGGCCAATCGGCACCATCGGCGCGATAAAGTCCATCAGTTGGAAGAATGACTTGCCATTGCGTCGGCCAAACCACCAGGCCGCGAGCATCACGCCGATAAAACCGCCGTGGAACGCCATGCCGCCCTTCCACACCTCGAAAATCAGGGTAGGGTTGGCCAGGTACGCGCTCAGGTCGTAGAACAACACATAACCCAGGCGCCCGCCGACAATCACGCCCATCGACATCCAGAACACCATGTCGGAGAGCTTCTCCTTGGTCCAGGTCGGGTCAAAGCGGTTCAGGCGTCGGGAAGCCAACAGCCAGGCGCCGCCGATGCCGATCAGGTACATCAACCCGTACCAGTGGATTTTCAGCGGACCGATGGCCAGGGCCACCGGGTCGATCTGCGGGTAAGGCAGCATTGCGACTCCTCGTTAAATCATTCGTTATTGCGCACGGACCTTGCCGGTGGACGATTAAGCCTGCGTTACAGCGGCTCGATCAAATGAAGAAGTTCGCACCCGCGCCAAGCAGCCTGGCATGTTAACGGATGGGAGGCATCTGGCCCAACTTGGATACGATGGATAGCCGGCGGATCTATGGGTAGAGTGAGCAAAACACAAAAGGATCGCCTTATGTGCCTGATTGTTTTCGCCTGGCGGCCGGGCCATGCCCAGCCCCTGATCGTCGCGGCCAACCGTGACGAATTCTACGCCCGGCCCAGCCTGCCCTTGGCCCAGTGGCCCGATACACCGCAGGTGTATGCCGGTCGCGACCAGGAAGCCGGGGGCACCTGGCTGGGGATCGGCGCCGACGGACGGTTTGCCGCGCTGACCAATATCCGCGACCCGCACCAGCCACCGGCGCGCAAGTCCCGGGGCGAGTTGGTGGCGCGCTTTCTCCACGGTTCCCTGCCGATTGACCACTATTTAGCCGATGTTAACGGCAGATCAATTGAATATGCCGGCTTCAACCTGCTGATTGGCACGCCGCAAGAGCTGTGGCACTACAACGCCAATGAGTCGACGCCTACCCAACTGACGGCCGGGATCTATGGCTTATCCAATGCCGGGCTGGATACGCCCTGGCCAAAGCTGCTCAAGGCCAAGGCAGCACTGGCCCAAGTGCTGGATGATCCGCAGCCTGAAGCCTTGCTGGGGATTTTGAGCGACCCGCAGACCGCACCCTTTGCCGAACTGCCGGATACCGGTGTCGGGTTGGCCACGGAGAGTCTGTTATCGAGTGTGTTTATCGCCAGCCCCAGTTACGGGACGCGAGCGAGTACCGCGCTGATTGTGCATGCCGATGGGCTGCGGCACATGGTCGAGCGCAGCTTTGGCCCCCATGGCGGGCGGCTGGGCGAGGTGGAACTGAGGATTTAGTGGAGACTGGGCCACCGTCATCGCAGGCAAGCCAGCTCCCACAGTTTGAAATGCATTCCAAGTGTGGGAGCTGGCTTGCCTGCGATGGCCCCCCCTCGGTCTAGAGGGTTTTTGTCGCAGACGGATTGATCATCCGCGCCAACCCCAGGCTTTTCAGGGCCAACTGCAGCGAGCTGTGGATAACTTGCGGGTTGTCGATGGTCATCAATTCCGCCAGCAGATCCTTGGCCTTGCTCAGGTTGATCTGGCGCAGCATCCACTTGACCTTCGGCAGGTTGGTGGCGTTCATCGACAGGCTGTCAAAGCCCATGGCCATCAACAGCACCGCCGCCGCCGGATCACCGGCCATTTCCCCACAGATACTCACCGGCTTGCCTTCGGCATGGGCGTCGCGCACCACGTTCTGCAAGGCTTGCAGCACCGCCGGGTGCAGGTAGTCGTAAAGGTCGGCCACCCGTGGGTTGTTGCGGTCCACGGCCAGCAGGTATTGGGTCAGGTCGTTGGAGCCCACCGACAGGAAGTCCACCTGCCGTGCCAATTCCTTGGCCTGGTACACCGCTGCCGGGATTTCGATCATCACGCCAACCGGCGGCATCGGCACGTCGGCACCTTCGTCGCGCACTTCGCCCCAGGCCCGGTGGATCAGGTGCAGGGCTTCTTCCAGCTCGTGGGTGCCGGAGATCATCGGAAGGAGAATGCGCAGGTTGTTCAGGCCTTCGCTGGCCTTGAGCATGGCGCGGGTCTGGACGAGGAAGATTTCGGGGTGGTCGAGGGTAACGCGGATACCGCGCCAGCCAAGGAAGGGGTTGTCTTCCTTGATGGGGAAATAAGACAGTGACTTGTCGCCGCCGATATCCAGGCTGCGCATCGTCACCGGTAACGGATGGAAGGCGGACAGTTGCTCGCGATAAATCGCCAGCTGCTCCTTCTCGCTCGGGAAACGTTGGTTGATCATGAACGGCACTTCGGTGCGGTACAGGCCCACCCCTTCAGCGCCACGTTGTTGCGCACGCGCCACGTCCGCCAGCAGGCCCGTATTGACCAGCAGCGGTACACGGTGGCCGTCGAGGGTCACGCAGGGCAGTTCGCGCAGGGCATCGAGCCCCTGGGACAGCTGGCGCTCCTCCTCGACGATTTCGGCGTATTGCTTGCGCAGCACTTCGCTGGGGTTGGTATACACCTCACCACGGTGCCCGTCGACGATCATCGAGATGCCGTCGACCTTGGAATATGGCAGGTCCACCAGGCCCATCACCGTCGGGATGCCCATGGCCCGGGCCAGGATCGCCACGTGGGAGTTGCCCGAGCCCAACACCGAGACCAGGCCCACCAGTTTGCCTTCCGGCACTTCGCCGAGCATGGTGGCAGTCAGTTCTTCACTGATCAGGATGGTGTTGTCGGGGTAGACCAGGTTGGTGGTGCGGTCTTCCTGCAGGTAGGCCAGCAGGCGCCGACCGAGGTCGCGCACATCCGAGGCGCGCTCGCGCAGGTAGGCGTCGTCCATCAGTTCAAAGCGGTTGACGTGATCGGTGACCACCTGGCGCAGCGCGCCCTGGGCCCACTGGCCGGTCTTGATCACGGTCTTGACTTCGTTACCCAGGGACGCGTCGTCGAGCATCATCTGGTACACGTCGAACAGCGCCCGTTCTTCGGGGCGCAACTGGGTGGCCAGCTTGGTCGACAGGTTGCGCATGTCGGCGCGCACGCCTTCCAGGGCGGTCTTGAACAGTTTGATTTCTGCGTCGATGTCGTCGACGGACTTGTCCGGCACCACGTCCAGGTCGGCCGGGGGCAGCATGACCACCGCAGTACCGACCGCCGCGCCCGGTGAACCCGGCACGCCGACGAACTTGGCTTCCTGGATCCCCTTGCCCTGGCGCCCCAGGCCGCGAATCGAGCCGGTGGCTTCGGCATGGGCGATCACCCCGGCCAACTGCGCACTCATGGTCACGAGGAAGGCTTCTTCACCTTCATCGAACTGGCGGCGCTCTTTCTGCTGGATGACCAATACGCCGACAACGCGGCGGTGGTGGATGATCGGTGCGCCGAGGAATGAGGCGTAGCGCTCTTCACCGGTTTCGGCAAAGTAGCGATAACGCGGGTGATCGGCCGCGTTTTCAAGGTTCAGGGGTTCTTCACGCGTCCCCACCAGGCCCACCAGACCTTCATTGGGCGCCATGCTGACCTTGCCGATGGAGCGCTTGTTCAAGCCCTCCGTGGCCATCAGCACAAAACGGTTGGTCTCGGGGTCCAGCAGGTAAACCGAGCAGACCTGGCTGCCCATGGCTTCCTTGACGCGCAACACAATAATCCCCAACGCCGCCTTGAGATCCTTGGCGGAGTTAACTTCCTGGACGATCTTGCGCAGCGTATTGAGCATGGCTCGGGGTCGAACTCCGTCGTCAGTCGCGCGATAAAAGGCGCGGGGCAAGCTCTTTGAGAGCGCGACGATAAACCTCGCGCTTGAATGTCACCACCTGGCCCAACGGATACCAATAACTGACCCAGCGCCAGCCATCGAACTCCGGTTTACCGGTCAAATCCATCCGCACCCGCTGCTCGTTGGAGATCAGGCGCAGGAGAAACCACTTTTGCTTCTGGCCGATGCACAGCGGTTGGCTGTGGGTACGCACCAGGCGTTGCGGCAAACGATAGCGCAACCAGCCTCGGGTACAGGCCAGAATTTGCACATCTTCGCGCTCCAGGCCGACTTCTTCGTTCAACTCACGGTACAGGGCGTCTTCAGGGGTTTCGTCGGGGTTGATCCCACCCTGGGGAAACTGCCAGGCATCTTGGTTGATTCGGCGAGCCCATAGCACCTGTCCGGCATCATTCGTAAGAATAATCCCGACATTTGGACGGAAACCATCGGGGTCGATCACGGCAACAACCTCGCAAACGCATGTCGCCGCATTGTTCCACAAAGCTTGTTGCAGCGGCAACGAGGCTGCTTACCTTATGTGCACTCTTGTGAAAAGACCGTATTCTGGACGCCTTTTTACAGACTTTTCAGCGAGTAACCGCAATGCGCCTGGCTTTATTCGACTTGGACAACACGCTTTTGGGCGGCGACAGTGACCACGCCTGGGGTGATTACCTGTGTGAACGCGGCATCCTCGATGCCGTTGCCTACAAGACCCGCAACGACGAGTTCTACCAGGATTACCTGGCCGGCAAGCTGGATAACGCCGCGTACCTGAACTTCAGCCTGGAAATCCTCGGCAGCACCGAGATGGCCCAGCTCGACGAATGGCACCGCGACTTCATGCGCGACTGCATCGAGCCGATCATCCTGCCCCATGCCGTGGAACTGCTGGCCAAACACCGCGCCGCCGGTGACACGCTGGTGATCATCACCGCCACCAACCGCTTTGTCACCGCGCCGATTGCCGCACGGTTGGGGGTTGAAACCCTGATCGCCACTGAATGCGAGATGGCCGATGGCCGCTACACCGGGCGCAGCACCGATGTACCGTGCTTCCGTGAGGGCAAGGTGACGCGCTTGAATCGGTGGCTGGAAGAAACCGGCTTTAGCCTGCAAGACAGCTATTTTTACAGCGATTCGATGAATGACCTGCCGCTGCTGGAGCAGGTGACTCACCCGGTGGCAGTGGATCCGGATGCAAATCTGCGGGCCGAGGCCCAGAAGCGTGGTTGGCCGGTGATTAGCCTGCGCGGCTGATAAAGCTTTCGCGAGCAAGCCCGCTCCCACATTTGATCGGGTTCCACCTTTGGAATGCAGTCGAATGTGGGAGCGGGCTTGCTCGCGAATGAAGGCGACCCGGTTTCCAGCCTTAAACGGGTTTGGCGCCCATCAACCCGGCAATCGCCACAAACCCCACCAGGCTGACAATCGCCAGGGCCAGGGTGAACTTCGCACTGCCCGTACCGCCCAGCCGCAGGCGATTGAGGCGCACCACCAGCCAGAACCAGGCCAGCGCCGCGACGCTGTAGATCACGCTGGAACCCAGGATCCACGTCTGCCCCAACGGCCAGCCGACCAGGTGCACCAGCCACCAGCCGGTAAACGGCATGCTCACCAGGCTTACGCCCATCAACAACCAGACAAACAGCCATGGCCGATGCAACGTAACCGCCGGGCCAGCGGCGCGCTTGCGCCAGCTCAGCACGGCCAGGGCCAGGCCACTGGCCAACAGCAGCACCGTTGCCACCATGTGGATCGTCTTGAGGGTTGTCAGATATTCCATGCTCTCGATTCCTTAAAGGCCGCCCAATCAGCGTAGTCGCTCAACCGAGGAACAGCTGATAGGCCGGGTTGTCGCTTTCATCCCAATACGGGTAACCAATCGCTGCCAACGCCGCCGGCACCAGATGGCGCTCGTTGGCCGGCACTTGCAGCCCGGCGACCACACGGCCGTCGGCCGCGCCGTGGTTGCGATAGTGGAACATCGAGATGTTCCAGCGCCCGCCCAATTTGTTAAGAAAGTTGAACAAGGCCCCCGGACGCTCCGGGAACTCGAAGCGGAACACCAGTTCATTGCTGACGTGCGCCGCGTGGCCGCCGACCATATGGCGAATGTGCAACTTGGCCAGTTCGTTCTCGGTCAGGTCCAGCACCGGGAAACCCTGCTCGCTCAGGCTGGCAATCAGCGCGCTGCGCGGGTCGGTTTCCGGGTGGGTCTGCACCCCGACAAAAATGTGCGCTTCGCTGCCGGAATGGTAGCGGTAGTTGAATTCGGTGATCTGGCGCTTGCCCACAGCCTCGCAGAAGGCCTTGAAGCTGCCCGGGCGCTCGGGAATGGTCACGGCAATGATCGCCTCGCGACCTTCACCCAACTCGGCGCGCTCGGCCACATGGCGCAGGCGGTCGAAGTTGACGTTGGCCCCGGAATCAATGGCGACAAAGGTCTGGCCGCTGACACCACGGGTTTCTACATACTTCTTGATCCCCGCCACGCCCAATGCCCCTGCAGGCTCGGTGATGGAGCGGGTGTCGTCGTAGATATCCTTGATCGCCGCGCAGATTTCATCGGTGCTGACGGTGATCACTTCATCCACGTAGTCCTTGCAGATATCGAAGGTGTGCTGGCCGATCTGCGCCACCGCCACGCCATCGGCAAAGATCCCCACGGCCGGCAGCACCACGCGCTCGCCCGCGGCCATGGCAGCCTGCAGGCAATTGGAGTCGTCCGGCTCGACACCGATGATCTTGATCTCCGGGCGCAGGTACTTCACATACGCCGCGATACCGGCAATCAGACCACCACCGCCCACCGGGACGAAAATCGCGTCCAGCGGCCCCGGGTGCTGGCGCAGGATCTCCATCGCCACGGTGCCCTGCCCGGCAATGGTGTGCGGATCATCGTAAGGGTGAATGTAGACGTAGCCTTTTTCGTCGACCAGCTTCAGCGAATACGCCAGCGCTTCCGGAAAGGAGTCGCCATGCAGCACCACTTTGCCGCCACGGGAGCGTACGCCTTCGACTTTGATTTCCGGGGTGGTCTTGGGCATCACGATCGTGGCCTTGACCCCCAGCACCTTGGCCGCCAGGGCCAGGCCCTGGGCATGGTTACCCGCCGAGGCGGTGACCACGCCACGGGCGCGTTCTTCGGCCGTCAGTTGGGTCAACTTGTTGTAGGCGCCGCGAATCTTGAAGGAAAACACCGGCTGCAAGTCTTCGCGCTTGAGCCAGACCTTGTTGCCCAGGCGCTCGGAGAGCTGGCGGGCGGTCTGCAACGGGGTTTCCACGGCAACGTCGTAAACGCGCGAGGTGAGGATCTTTTTGACGTACTGTTCGAGCATCGGAAAGCATCACTGGGCGGGTTGGGCAGGGCCGAGGAGTCTAACCCGCCTTTTGGCCGGACGACCACACGAATCCAGAGGTTTTGTTGGGTTATACTCGCGCCCCTCTTTACTCCCCGCCCGTTCCGGAGCCCGCATGACCCAGGATCAACTCAAACAGGCAGTGGCCCAGGCCGCCGTCGATTTAATCCTTCCTAAACTCGACGATAAAAGCATCGTCGGCGTCGGCACCGGCTCCACCGCCAATTGCTTCATTGACGCGCTGGCCTTGCACAAGGGCGCATTCGACGGCGCCGTGGCCAGCTCCGAAGCCACCGCCGCGCGCCTCAAGGGCCATGGCATTCCGGTGTACGAGCTCAATACCGTGAGCGACCTGGAGTTCTACGTCGACGGCGCCGATGAAAGCGACGAGCACCTGAACCTGATCAAGGGCGGCGGCGCAGCCCTGACCCGCGAGAAGATCGTCGCGGCCGTGGCCAAGACCTTTATCTGCATCGCCGACGCCAGCAAGCTGGTCCCGGTCCTGGGCAACTTCCCGCTGCCCGTCGAAGTGATCCCCATGGCCCGCAGCCACGTGGCTCGCGAGCTGGTGAAACTGGGCGGCGACCCGGTGTACCGCGAAGGTGTGCTGACCGATAACGGCAACATCATCCTCGACGTGTTCAACATGCAGATCACCAACCCGGTGGAGCTGGAGACCCAGATCAATGCCATCGTCGGTGTGGTGACCAATGGCTTGTTTGCGGCACGGCCTGCTGATGTGCTGCTGCTGGGGACCCGTGAAGGCGTGAAGACCCTCAAGGCCTAAGTACACACAGAACCCCTGTGGGAGCGGGCTTGCTCGCGAATACGGTGTGCCAGTCACCGATTTTGCTAGCTGACACACCGCATTCGCGAGCAAGCCCGCTCCCACATTTTTGACCGCGCTCCATCCGATGGACATGTAACAAAACCGCTACTTTTCGCAGCATCCCCTCCCCCGCCTGCCCCAATCTGTGCGCCAGGTCACGGCAGCCCCCGCCGCATCTGGTATCAAATCCGTTACAACTTATAGCCAGGCGACCCCCACTTCCAACAACGCGCCAATTCGCGCTTGCCCCATGGAATGAGGCGCGCATTGTGCAATCGGTCCCGCCGAGCCACTCCCTCAACCACCTCAAGGAAGACCTTGTGATCAAGCCCCTAGCCCTCGCTGTCAGCGTTGCCTGTACCCTGCTGTCGACTCAATCCCATGCCTACGACTATGGCGAGCACGCCAATGTCACCCTGGAAAAGCTGATCACCGACTACCCCGGCCGCTATCGCGGCACGGCCAACTTCGCCGGGGCCGCCGACTGGATGCAGAGCCAGATGGGCAGCGCCTATGACATCAGCCGCCAGGATTTCACCTGGAATGGCGGCAGCCGCGCCTCGCAGAACGTGGTGGCCTACGCCGCCGGCACCAAACCGCAGTACGTGGTGATTGGCGCGCACTTCGATACCTACTTCGGCCGCCCGGCCCTGCAAGGCCTGGACGACAACGGTTCAGGCGCCAGCGTGCTGACCGAAGTGGCGAAGAACCTCGGCGGCCTGCAACTGGAAAACGGCTTGCAGATCGTCGGCTTCGGCGCCGAAGAGGAAGGCTTGCGTGGCTCCAGGGCCTTTGTCGATTCGTTGAGCGCCAGCCAGCGCGCCAATATGCTGGCCATGATCAACCTCGACAGCCTGATCACCGGCGACATGATGTACGCCCACGCCGGCCAGAACAGCACCGCCAACCCGGCCCTCGCCTCATTGCGCGAGCACACCTTCCAGATCGCCAAGGAGCTGAACATCAACCTGTTCACCAACCCCGGCCTGGACGCGCAATACCCCGCCGGCACCGGCTGTTGCAGTGACGGCGAAGCCTTCGAGGGGCTCAATATCCCAATCCTGTATGTGGAAGCCACCAACTGGGAACTGGGTGCCCTGGACGGCTACACCCAGACCGACAACCCGGCGATCCCCGGCGGCTCGACCTGGCACGACCCCGATGAAGACAACAAGACGGTCCTGACCAACGCCTTCGGCCAGGAACGCATCGACCAGCGCCTGCGCGACTATTCGCGCCTGCTCAGCCGCCTGGTGCTGGAGCTGACCAATGCCGACTTGATGGCTTCCACCACCTCGGGCGGCGCAGTTGCGCGCAATATGCAGGACAACCTGCAGCGCCAGCACCAGGCCATGGTGCGCCTGCATGACCGGCGCTGGCTGACCCTGCAATCGGCCAGCCGTGAAGTGGGCAGTTTCGATGGCGAGATCGGCGTGGACGGCGAATACAACCCGGACAGCGGCTTCGACACCGCCCCCAACCCCGAGGCCCGGCGCCTGGGCCTGCATGCCCTGGGCGACTATCAACTGAGCAGCAGCCTGAACATCGGCGCCAGCCTCAGCTACCTCAACGGCCGCGACAAGCTGGAACACCGTGGCAAGCTGCAAAGCGACACCTGGCAAGCTGCGGTCTACGCCCTGTTGAACGATGGCGGCCCGACCTGGCTGGCCGGTGACCTGAGCGTGGGCCACAGCAGCTTCGACTCAAAACGCAACCTGCTGATCCAGGCCAATGGTGGCCCCGTGCTGCTTAACCAGCAACTGACTGGCGAGACCGACGCCCTGTCCCTGGGTGCCCGAGTGCTCGGCGGTTATGACTTCGATCTGGGCGCGATCAAGACCGGGCCGTTTGCCGGGCTCGATTACAGCCACTCGCGCATCGACAAGTTCCACGAGAAGCAGAACCTGCGCACCGCCCTCGAATATGAAGAGCAATCCTTCGACTCCCTTGAAGCCAGCCTCGGCTGGCGTGTGCGCGGTGCCGTGGCCCTGCCTTACGGCCTGAGCCTGATGCCCTACGGCGACATCGCCTGGGTCAAGGAATTGGCCGACGGCCGCCTCGACGACCTCGACCTGACCGCCCGCGCCGACGGCCAGGCCCGCACCGCACGCCTGGGTTCAGTGGACAAGAGTTTCGGCCGCGCGCAGGTCGGCAGCCAATTGGCGATCACCCCACAGCTTGGGGTGTACGCCGAAGTGAACGGCCGCCTGGGCCATGCCGAAGGCAGCCAGACCGGCTATTCGCTGGGCGTGCAGTGGATGTTCTGACCCGCGCCTACCGCTGCTCGGGCTTTTTCTTGAAGACATAGAACAGGTTCGGCTCACTCACCAGGTACAACGTGCCATCGTCATCCATGGCGATACCCTCGGCTTGGGGCACGCGTTTTTTCAAGCCATTGCGCCCCTTGAGCAGCGACAAGCTGCTCAAGGGGCGACCGTCGATATCCAGTTCCAGCACCAGGTACGACTCATCGGACAGCGCCAGTAAATGGCCGCTGCGCTCATCGTATTGCAGGCTGGACAGGTCGCGTACAAACAGCCCGGCATCGCGTCGGGGGTTGTTGACTACGTGGACCGAGTAGGTTTTTTCCGGTTTGAAATGGGGAAAGCCGTGCACTTCGTAGATCAGCATCGGGTCCCGCTCCTTGGCGACAAACAGGCGCTTGCCCACCGAGTCATAGGCCAGCCCTTCAAAGCCTTTATTGCCCTTCAGGTGCACACCCAGGGTCATCTGCTCGGCCTCGGCCGCGTCGAGAAACTGCGTGTCGTCCTCCAGGTGAATCTTGATCAGCCGCTGCTGGCGCTCATCGCTGACCACATAGGTGTTCTCGCTGATGAACTCCACCGCTTCGGCATCGCCAAAACCCACCAGGTTGATACGCCGCAGGATCTTGCCGTCCAGGGACAGTTCAACCAGTTCGGCGTTTTGATTGGTCACGGTAAACAGGCTCTTGCGCACCGGGTCGTAGGTCAACGCCGAGACATCATCATCCAGGCCCTCAATCACCTGGGCTTCCAGCACCACCTCATAGTCCGCCAGGCCAATGGAGCGTTCATCCAGCGGCTGGCGCCAGGTCTGCCAGTTGAACCAGGCGCGCTCGAATAAACGAAACTGCTGGGCAACCACGCCCACGGCAACCAGGGCGATCAACAGTAGGATAAGAAGGGCAGGTTTGGGGCGGGCAAATCGGCGCATGGAGGCTGGCTCAAAGTCAAAACTGGCAAATGAATATCACAGCCGTCTGAATTTAAACTTAAACGCAGCTCAATGTCTGGGGAATGCCGCGCATAGAGAAGAGTCCGACGTAATCAATCAGCTATTTCTGCTTATCGAACCGATAAAACAGATTGGGCTCGCTGACCATGTACAGCGTGCCGTTTTCGTCCATGGTTACGCCTTCGGCGCGGGGGATCGTGCTTTTCAGGCCATTGAAGCCGCCCAGCACGGTCATGAAGCTGACCTGCTGACCCTTTTCGTCCAGCTCCAGCAGCAGATGAGAGTCGGCGGACAGCACCAACAGGTGGCCGGTACGCGGATCGACACTCAAGGCCGAGAGGTTGCGGATATCCAGTTCGGAGCTGGGCAACTTCCGCTTGTCGCCCGCCAGGACCTGGCCGCCATCGCTGGCCCAGGTAAACAACTGCGCCGGGCGCTCGATACCCAGCACCAGCTGTTGATTGCGTTTGTCCCAGGTGATGGCCTCGAATGCCTTGTTCTGGTTCTCGGAGGGGCCCAGGTCGTAGCTTGGGAAGTCGGCGAAAGCCAGTTCGTGGGTGTCGGCATCCACCTTGACCAGCGTCACGTTGTGCCTGCGCTCATCCACGATGCCTATCACGCCGTTTTCCATGACCGTCACGCCTTCCGGGTTGCTCCAGCCCACCAGGGGAATCTTGCGCAGCACATCGCCCTGCAGGCTGAGTTCCACCAGGAACGGGTTGCGGCCCATCACTGCGAATAAGGTTTTGGTCTGCGGGTTGTAGGCCAGGTCCGACGCTTCGTCCTTTTCCATGCCGGGCAATGGCTTGGCGTCGATCACCGTCTGGTAGTCCGGAAGCCAGACGCTTTCTCGGCGTTCGACCGGGCTTTCAAAGCGCTCCAACACCCATAACGCGCCCCGGTCATCCCAGTGCATCAACCAGGAAACCCCGTACATGATCACCCCGGCCAGCAACAGCCAGGAGTACCAGCGCATATTCATGCGCGGGCGCGGGGTGGGATTCGCAGAAGAAAGGGGTACGGCCATGGAGGCATTCCAGATAATCGGCTGTCGGTGATGGCCCAGGGCTCAGAGCGCCTGGGTGCCATATGGCCGAGGATTATCCGGATGGCGTGTGAAAAAAATGCAAAGCCCTGATGTGCGCAGCACGCACAAATAATCTGTGTACGAGCTTGTGTGGGAGCCGGGCTCGCCCGCGATGCAAGCACCGTGGTGTATCAGGCACACCGCGGGGATGCTATCGCAGGCAAGCCAGCTCCCACACAAGCCGGCTCCTACAGAGGGATGGGGTTAGCGTACGGCGCTTTCGAAGCGACTGACACCCGGCAGTTCCAGCACCAGTTCGTCACCCACTTGCAGCGGGCCCACGCCCACAGGGGTGCCGGTCAGGATCACATCCCCGGCCTGCAGCGAGAAGCAACCGGCCATGTGCTGGATCATCGGCACGATCGGGTTGAGCATCTGCGCGCTGTTACCGTCCTGGCGCACCTGGCCATTGATGGTCAGGCGAATGCCGATATCGGTAAAGTCCGGGAAGGTGCTGCCCACCACGAACGGGGCAATGACTGCCGCGCCGTCGAAGGACTTGGCGATTTCCCACGGCAGGCCCTTGGCCTTGAGTTCGGCCTGCTTGTCGCGCAAGGTCAGGTCCAGGGCCGGGGCGAAGCCGGAGATGGCGTCCAGCACTTCTTCACGGCTCGGGGTTTTCGACAGGGGTTTGCCGATCAGCACCGCGATTTCCGCTTCGTAATGCACCGAACCGCGCTCGGCTGGAATGGCAAAGCCGCCTTCCAACGGCACCACGCAACTGCCCGGCTTGATAAACAGCAGAGGCTCGGTCGGCACCGGGTTATCCAGTTCCTTCGCGTGTTCGGCGTAGTTGCGCCCGATGCAGACCACTTTACCCAGTGGAAAGTGGATGTTGGTGCCGTCGACGTACTTGTGCTGATAGCTCATGGACCGCTTCCTCGTTCGTGATGGTTAAACAGCGAAGATCTTGCCCGGGTTCATGATCCCGTTCGGGTCGAACACCGCTTTCACTGCCTTCATGTATTCGATTTCAACCGGGGAACGGCTGTACGTCAGGTAGTCGCGCTTGGTCATGCCCACGCCATGCTCGGCGGAGATCGAGCCGTTGTACTTCTCGACAGTCTCGAACACCCACTTGTTGACGGTAGCGCACTTGGCGAAGAACTCGTCCTTGGACAGGTTTTGCGGCTTGAGGATGTTCAAGTGCAAGTTGCCGTCACCGATATGGCCGAACCAGACAATTTCGAAGTCTGGGTAGTGTTCGCCGACGATCGCATCGATTTCCTTAAGAAATGCCGGCACTTTCGACACGGTGACCGAGATGTCGTTCTTGTACGGCGTCCAGTGGGAGATGGTCTCGGAGATGTACTCGCGCAGCTTCCACAGGTTGTGCAACTGGGTTTCGCTCTGGCTCATCACGCCATCCAGCACCCAGCCCTGCTCGACGCAATGTTCGAAAGTTTCCAGGGCGTGGTTGGCCACTTCTTCGGTAGTGGCTTCAAATTCCAGCAGGGCGTAGAACGGGCACTCGGTGTCGAACGGTGCCGGCACATCGCCACGGCCGAGGACTTTGGCCAATGCCTTGTCGGAAAAGAACTCAAAGGCGGTCAGGTCCAGCTTGCTCTGGAACGCGTGCAGTACCGGCATGATCGAGTCGAAGTCAGCAGTGCCCAACACCATGGCGGTGAGGTTTTTCGGCGCCCGGTCCAGGCGCATGGTGGCTTCGACCACAAAGCCCAGGGTGCCTTCGGCGCCGATAAACAGCTGGCGCATGTCGTAGCCGGTGGCGTTCTTGATCAAGTCGCGGTTCAGTTCCAGCACATCGCCCTTGCCGGTGACGACCTTCATGCCCGCCACCCAGTTACGGGTCATGCCGTAGCGAATGACCTTGATCCCGCCGGCATTGGTGCCGATATTGCCGCCAATCTGGCTGGAACCGGACGAGGCGAAGTCCACCGGGTAGTACAGGCCGTTTTCTTCGGCGACGTTCTGCAACTGCTTGGTGACCACACCCGGCTGGCACACGGCGGTGCGATCGGTGAGGTTCACGTCGAGGATCTGGTTCATATAGTCGAACGACACCACCACTTCGCCATTGGCCGCCACGGCGGCCGCCGATAGACCGGTACGCCCACCGGATGGCACCAGCGCCACCTTGTGCGTGTTGGCCCAGCGGACAATGGCCTGCACCTGTTCAATGGTCTTGGGGAAGACGATAGCGGTCGGCGCGGGGGCGAAGTGCTTGGTCCAATCCTTGCCGTAAGCCTCTA
Source organism: Pseudomonas sp. FP818 (assembly GCF_030687335.1). Taxonomy (NCBI): domain Bacteria; kingdom Pseudomonadati; phylum Pseudomonadota; class Gammaproteobacteria; order Pseudomonadales; family Pseudomonadaceae; genus Pseudomonas; species Pseudomonas sp. FP818. Next base: position 5,591,651 of record NZ_CP117427.1, read on the forward strand.
GGGAGTCGGCATCGGTCAGCACTTTGCCGGGCTCAACCAGGGTCTTTAGCTCATCAATCAGGGCAGGATGGGTCATCGACAGAACTCTCGAACAATTCATGGTCATCCTGAGAACGCTTCACGTCGCAGGAATGAGTGTTTAGCGGGGCGCGTATGCTAGCATACCGCCCCCGCAGGACAGAGCCCAAGGGCGTTTCTGCGGTGACGGCTTTCCTGCCGTCCGGGTCAGCTTAAGCGATCCGATTCCCTGCCATTTTTCTCCGGGATACAGGTTTACGCAGATGAGCAAGACTTCTCTCGATAAGAGCAAGATCAAGTTCCTTCTTCTGGAAGGCGTCCACCCATCGGCCGTCGACGTCCTAAAGGCCGCCGGGTACACCAGCATTGAGTACATCACCAGTTCTCTGCCGGAATCCCAGCTCAAGGAAAAGATCGCCGACGCGCACTTTATCGGCATTCGCTCCCGCACCCAGTTGACCGAAGAGATCTTCGACCACGCCAAGAAGTTGGTGGCGGTCGGCTGTTTCTGCATCGGCACCAACCAGGTCGACCTCAATGCAGCGCGCGAGCGCGGTATCGCGGTGTTCAACGCCCCGTACTCCAACACCCGTTCCGTGGCGGAGCTGGTGTTGGCGGAAGCCATCCTGCTGTTGCGCGGTATCCCTGAGAAGAACGCTTCCTGCCACCGTGGCGGCTGGATCAAGAGCGCGGCCAACTCCTTCGAAATCCGCGGCAAGAAGCTGGGTATCGTCGGTTACGGCTCCATTGGTACCCAACTGTCGGTACTGGCTGAAGGCCTGGGCATGCAGGTGTTCTTCTACGACACCCTGACCAAGCTGCCGTTGGGCAACGCCACCCAGGTGTCGAGCCTGACCGAACTGCTGGGCATGTCCGACATCGTTACCCTGCACGTGCCGGAAACCGCTGAGACCCAGTGGATGATCGGCGAGAAAGAAATCCGCGCCATCAAGAAGGGCGGGATCCTGATCAACGCCGCACGCGGCACCGTGGTCGAGCTGGATGCCCTGGCCGACGCGATCAAGGACAAGCACCTGATCGGCGCCGCCATCGACGTGTTCCCGGTGGAGCCACGCTCCAACGACGACATCTTCGAAAGCCCGCTGCGCGGCCTGGACAACGTGATCCTGACCCCGCACATCGGCGGCTCCACCGCTGAAGCCCAGGCCAACATCGGCCTGGAAGTGGCAGAGAAGCTGGTCAAGTACAGCGACAACGGTACGTCGGTGTCCTCGGTCAACTTCCCGGAAGTGGCCCTGCCGGCTCACCCTGGCAAGCACCGCCTGCTGCACATCCACCAGAACATCCCGGGTGTGATGATGGAGATCAACAAGGTTTTCGCGGAAAACGGCATCAACATCTCCGGTCAGTTCCTGCAGACCAACGAGAAGGTCGGCTACGTGGTGATCGACGTCGACGCCGAGTACTCGGACCTGGCGCAAGAGAAGCTGCAGCACATCAGCGGCACTATTCGTAGCCGCGTGTTGTTCTAAGGTTTCAAGCGTGTACGAAAAAGGGAGCCCCTCGGGGCTCCCTTTTTTTCGTCTGAACAAATCTTACTTGACGGTAACGGTGATCACTTTTGAGGCTACAGTAGGCTCGAACTGACGATGCAGGTTATCGCCCGCCACCAGTTGCAGGGTGTGCTTGCCTGGGGCCAGGGTCAGCTCGGTCTTGGTTTGCGCCTTGCCGAAGTGGATCACGGTATCGGTGGCCGGAATCGGCTGGCTTGGGTCAGGCAATTGGGTCTGGTCGACCAGCAGGTGGTGATGGCCTGCGCCTGGCGCCTGTTTGTCGATAGGTTCCAGATCCATGCCTTTGATGCCGAACTCGACGGTGAAGGTCTTATCAACCGTAGCACCATCCTTGGGTGAAACAATGAACACTTCAGCACCCTTTGGCGCCGGTGTACGTGGGATATCTGCGGCAGACGCCAGCATTGAAGCCCCCAGCAGCAGGCTGGCCAGGGTTGCACGAGACAAAATGGCTTTCATTAACTTCTCCAGTTTTTCTGTGAAATCTGTAGGGTTATGACAACTTAGTGACGAAACGTTGTCCAAGGCACTCGACACCATAGCAAAGCGAGCCTTAACCGCGTCTCGCACCTTCGAATTCTTTAGGAGTGACCATGCGTTTTCTGCCTGGCCTGTTACTTGTGCTGCCTTTGCTGAGCCCCCTGGCTCACGCCGAACTGTTCGACGACGTGTTTGACCGTGGGGAGCTGCGCATTGCCCTGGAAGCGGACACGCCGCCCTTCAACTTCAAGGAAGGCGACAAACTCACCGGTTTTGAAGTGGAACTGGGTGAGTTACTGGCTCGGGAAATGGACGTACGCGCCTCCTTTATCACCACCGACGACAGCGACTTGCTGCCCGGCGTGGAAAGCGGCAAGTACGACGTGGCGATCAACCACATCGCTGTGACTCCTGAACTGCAGGATCGTTTCGATTTCAGCGCGCCGTATAGCTATTCCAGCGCAAGCTTGATTGCACACAAGCAGCAAAAGCCCCTGCTGGGCAGCCTCGATGCGCTCAAGAGCAGCCAGTTCATAGCCAAGGCGCAGCCCGCTGAAGGTGTGGACCTGCGCCGCCCGGTGAATGCCAACGCGACGTTGACCCTGGCGATCCCCTTCCAGAAGGGCAACCCGGCGTTCAAATCGAGCCTGGACAAAGCACTGGAGCGGATCAAGGCCGATGGGCGGCTGACGGCGCTGTCGGAAAAGTGGTTTGAGGCTGACACCAGCAAACCCACCCAATAAGCAATGTGGGCACAAGCCTAACCTCACATTGGATCTAGGTCGGGTTTGAGAGCTGGGCCAGGGCGGCAGCCGCCTCAACCAGCTCCAGCTCGCTGAACACCAGTACCCCATGGCGCTTGAGCAACGCGGCCGTCACGCCTTCGCCCGTGACTTTCACCCCACTGAAGGTGCCGTCATACGTCAGCAGGTTGCCGCATGACGGGCTGTTGGCCTTGAGTACGGCGATGCGGATGCCATGAAGCTGCACCAAAGCCAGGGCCTGGCGCGCGCCGTCAAGGAAGGCTTCGCTGAAGTCCTCGCCATTGGCGGTCAACACTTGGGCGCGGCCTTCCCACACATCCATGCCCTGCCCGCCCGGAATCTCGGCAGATGGCCGTGGGGTAGGCAGGCCACCGCCCACTTCCGGACACACCGCGACCACTCGGCCCTCGGCTTGCCAGGTCGCCAGTTGGTCAAACGGCCCGCTGGCCCCACCGTCGTAACGTACGCGATGCCCCAGCAGGCAGCGGCTGACCAGAATCTTTTGCATGCTCAAAACGGCTCGTTGCCCCGCCGGCGAAACCAGCCGGTCAGGGACAAGCGTTCGCGGTGGGCAGGCAGGACTTCATGGGGCACTTCCCCCGACAGGAACACCACCAGGCAACCGCCGGCGGGGTCCACATCGTGCTCAACGCCGTCCTTGAGGTACATGCGTAACTGGCCGCCGTGCTCGGGCAGCCAGTCCTGGTTCAGGTAGACCACCGCCGAGACCATGCGCCGGTCATCGTCGCGAAAACGGTCGAGGTGCTTGAGGTAAAACGCCCCCGGCGGGTACATGGCGAAGTGGCATTCGAACTCTTCCAGGCCGAGGAACAGCCCACGGTTCATCGCCAGCCGCAGGCTGTCCATCAACGCCAGATAGCGGTCGCAGATAGCTGCCTGGCCGGGCTCCAGCCACTGGATATGGTCGCCACGGATCCCCTCGCGAATCTCCTGGGCCGGGCCGCGTCCGACAGCGGCCGGTGCCAATTCACCTTCAGCGGCACGTTTATGGCACTCAGCCGCCAGTTCCAGGGTCAGAGCCTCTGGCAGGAAGATGTTCTGCTGCGACCAGCCCTTCACGGCCAGGTCGTCGACAATGCGTAGCAGCAGCGGGTCATCAGGGGATATTTGCATGGCGCGCATAGTATCCATACGCCTGGCAAACCGACAGCGCCGCCTAGCGCCTAAACACACTTTAGTCAGGTGACTGATAGGACTTCTCGACAAATCCTACGCCCGACACGGACAATAGTGGCCGACTGACAGGAGTCCCTATGCGTCGTTTGTTTTTATCCTTGCTGATGTTCTGCGTATTGCCCGCCTGGGCAGACAGCCATGACCAGTTGTATGCGGTCGCCGGCTGGCCGGAACAACGCGCGCATTTTAATGACGCCTTGAGTGCTGCCCAGCAGCGCTACCGCAACAGCTTGCCGCCGGCGGTGTACCAGGCGCTGGTGGACAACAGCAATAAACGCTTCGCCCCCAAGGCCATGGATCAGCGCGCCGAAGCCCAGTTGCGCCAGAACCTGGCGGACCCCAAACCGGCGCTGGCGTTTTTCCAATCGCCGCTGGGGCGCAAGATTGTCGCCGCCGAGTTGCTGGCGACCCGCCGTGACCAGCTGGCCAAGAACGCCCAGGGTTTGCCGCAGATCCAGGCCGACGCCACCCGCAGCCTGATCATCGGCCACCTGGCCCAGGCCCTGCCCGCCCGCGAAGCCGGGGCCGAGGTCAGCCTGGCGATTGCCGGCGTGGCCGCAGATAGCCTGAGCCAGATGATCCCCGGCCTGTTGGGCGGCGGTCAGGCGCAAAGCATGCTCAACGGCCAGCGCGAGCGCTTGATGCAGCAGATCGGCAATGACCTGAACAACACTTTGCTGTACGTCTATCGGGATCTGTCGGACCCGGAGCTGGAAGAGTTCGCCACCTTTGCCGAATCGCCAGAAGGCAAGGCTTACTACCAGGCGGCACTGGCGGCGATCCGCGCCGGGCTGGCGGTGGGGCAAAGCACTTCAAGCCTGGCCCCGTAACAATCTGCGAGCGGGTTTGCCTGCTCCCAGATTTGATTGCGTCAGGTCAGATGGTCGCTGAGGAACTTGAAGTATTCCTCGCGAATTTGCGGCAGTTCATTGGCCAGATGATGCCGGCCCTTGGGCAACATCAGGATCTGCGGCTGATCAAACTTGCCGCGCAGCACCTGCAGGTTGTGCTGCCAATCCACCGTCATATCCTCCTCGCCCTGCACGATCAGGGGCCGCCGCGTGCTGCGCGGCGCGGCCTCGATGCGTTTGATCCAGCGCGCCAGCGCGCCCACCCAGGCGGTCGGCAACTGCCGGGGCTGTAGCGGATCGGCTTCGAGGAACGGACGGAACGCCGGGTCATTGCTGTTATCGCTGAAACGTCGGGCGATGCCTTTGACGAACGGCTTGAGCAGGTAATAGCTCAGTTGCGACCAACCCCAGGCACGCGGCCGCACCAGTGGCGACAACAGGAAGGTCTGGCCTTGCGCCGGGCTGCTGGCGCCCTGGTTGAGCAGATGGTCCACTACAATCGCCCCGCCAGTGCTTTGCCCGAACAGATGCCAGGGCTTGGGCAGCTGCAGCGCGTCGGCCTGTGCGAACAAGCCCTGCACCACATGCTGGTACACCGCGAAGTCGTCGATACTGGCGCGCTCACCGCTGGACAGGCCATGGCCCGGCAAATCGCAGGCAATCACCACGAAGCTCTGGTCCAGACCCCATTCCACCACGCTGCGGTACAACCCCATGTGGTCGTAGAAACCGTGGAACATAAACAGTGTTGCCACAGGTTGCGCCGGCCACCAGACCTGGCTGACTACCTCGAACCCATCCACTTCGAAGCGCCCCAGGCGGCTGGCCACCAGGGTTTTGCGCGCGGCCAGGTCCAGCCCGTAGAAGCGCTGGTAGACCCTGGCCTCAGCCGAAAGCGGCTGCGCGTCCACCAGGGGCCGCAAGCTTTCGCGCAGATGATCGGGGTCAAAGGTAACGGGCATAAGTACTTCCAGACTAGGGCTTCACAGCAGTGAACAGATGAATATCGAGTCGCGATATTCATCTGTCAGGGCAAGCATGGCAAGCTACGCCACCGTCGAGGATTGTTCTGAATGCGAAAACCCTACCGCTCTGCCCTGCTCGCCAGCCTGATCCTGCTGATCTGCGCCGCCGTGCTGTGGGCCGCGTATGACTGGTTCCAGGGCCGCTACCTGCGGGCATTCAGCGAGCATACGGCGGTGTTCTCCGGCGACCTGCTGCGCCTGCCCGACGACCTCGCCGGGCCCGGCCCGATCCGCCTGGTGCACTTCTGGGACCCGGCCTGCCCGTGCAATGTCGGCAACCAGCAGCACCTGAGCGAACTGATCGAGCAATACGCGCCCCAGGGCGTGGAGTTCTATGCCCTGCAAAAAACCGGCAGCCACGGCCAACTGCCCGAGAACCTCGGCGCGATGAAAATCATCACCGCCCTGCCCGGCGCCGACCAGGTGCCCGCCAGCCCAGCGGTGGGCATCTGGGACCGCAACGGCAAACTGGCGTATTTCGGCCCGTACAGCGAGGGCCTGACCTGTAATTCGAGCAACAGCTTTATCGAACCGATCCTGCAGGCGCTCAACGGCGGCCGGGCGGTGAATGCGACCCACACCCTGGCGGTGGGCTGCTATTGTTCCTGGCCAAAAGGCTCCTAGCCCAACTTCTAATAATAAGGATCGTTCATGAAGCGCGTCTTGTCGGGTCTCGCGGCCCTGCTGGTGTTGATCGCCCTCGGGGCTGGCTGGTACGTCTACAGCAAGCAACCGACCCGCCAGGGCACGGTGGAGCTGGCCAACCTGCAAGGCTCGGTGACGGTGCGCTACGACGACCGTGGGGTGCCGCATATCCGCGCCGAGAACGAGGCCGACCTGTATCGTGCCCTGGGGTATGTGCATGCCCAGGACCGCCTGTTCCAGATGGAAATCATGCGCCGCCTGGCGCGCGGTGAGCTGGCCGAGGTGCTCGGCGCCAAGTTGCTCGACACCGACAAGCTATTCCGCAGCCTGCGCATCCGCGAGCGCGCCACCACCTACGCGGCGCAGATGGACCGCCAGTCACCGCACTGGAAGGCCCTGCAAGCCTATCTGGACGGGATCAACCAATATCAGGACCGCCACGCCAGCCCCATGGAGTTTGACGTGCTGGGCATCCCCAAGCGGCCGTTCACCGCCGAAGACACCATCAGCATCGCCGGTTACCTGGCCTACAGCTTTGCCGCGGCTTTTCGCACAGAGCCCTTGCTGACCTACGTGCGCGACCAACTGGGCAGCGACTACCTGAAGGTGTTTGACCTCGACTGGAAACCCAAGGGCGACCTGAGCCTGGCCGCCGCCGACTGGCAGGGCTTGAGTGCCATCGCCCGCCTCAGCGAACAGGCCCTGGCCGACAATGGCCTGCCGCAGTTCGAAGGCAGCAACGCCTGGGCCATCAATGGTAACCGCACCAAGAGCGGCAAGCCGTTGCTGGCGGGCGACCCGCATATCCGTTTCTCGGTGCCGTCGGTGTGGTACGAGGCGCACCTGTCGGCGCCCGGCTTTGAACTCTACGGTTATCACAACGCCCTGGTGCCGGTGGCGTTCCTGGGCCACAACAAAGCGTTCGGCTGGAGCCTGACGATGTTCCAGAACGATGACCTCGACCTGATCGCCGAGCAGGTCAACCCGGACAACCCCAACCAGGTGCGCTACCACGACCAGTGGGTCGACATGACGACCAGCGAGCAACAGATCGCGGTCAAGGGCCAGGCCCCGGTGACGCTGACCCTGCGCCAGTCGCCCCACGGCCCGATCATCAACGACGTGCTCGGCGCCAATGCCGGCACCACGCCGATTGCCATGTGGTGGGCGTTCCTCGATACCGAAAACCCGATCCTCGATGGTTTCTACCAGCTCAACCGCGCCGACACCCTGGCCAAGGCCCGCATGGCAGTGGCCAAGGTGCATGCGCCCGGGCTGAATATCGTGTGGGCCAATGCCAAGGGCGATATTGGCTGGTGGGCTGCAGCGCAGTTGCCGATCCGCCCGGCCGGGGCCAACGCCGGATTCATCCTCGATGGCAGCACGGCCCAGGCCGACAAGCTGGGCTTCTACCCTTTCAGCGCCAACCCCCAGGAAGAAAACCCGGCCCGTGGCTACGTGGTCTCGGCCAATGCCCAGCCGGTGTCGCCTACTGGCGTGCAGATCCCCGGCTACTACAACCTGGCGGACCGTGGCCAACAGTTGAACGCGCAATTGAGCGACAACCAGGTCAAATGGGACCTGGACAACAGCCAGGCCCTGCAACTGGGCACCACCACCGCCTACGGGCCACGCCTGCTGGCGCCGCTGTTGCCGGTGCTGCGCGAGGTGGTCAAGGATCCCGCCGAACTCAAGTTGCTGGAACAGTTGGCCGCCTGGAAAGGTGATTACCCGGTGGAGTCGATCCCCGCCACGCTGTTCAACCAACTGTTATACGACCTGACCGACGCGGCCTTTCGTCCCAAGCTGGGTGACGAGATGTTCAAGACCCTGATCACCACCCGTGTGGTCGACGCCGCCTTGCCGCGCCTGGCCGCTACTGCCGATTCGCCGTGGTGGAACGGGCAGCGCGCCGCGACCGTCAAGCGCGCCTGGGACAACAGCCTGGCCCATCTGAAAAGCACCTTCGGCGACGACCCGGCACAATGGCAGTGGGGCAAGGCCCATACCCTGACCCACGGCCATCCGCTGGGGGTCAAGCAGCCGCTGGACCAGATCGTCAATGTCGGGCCGTTTGCCGCACCGGGCAGCCACGAAGTGCCGAACAACCTGTCGGCAATCATTGGCCCGGCACCGTGGCCGGTGACTTACGGCCCGTCCACCCGACGCCTGGTGGACTTCGCCGACGCCGCTCACGCCCTGACCATCAACCCGGTGGGCCAAAGCGGCGTGCCATTCGACAAGCACTATGCCGATCAGGCCGAGACCTATATCGAAGGCGGGTACGAACAGGCGCATTTTGATGAAGAAGAGGTCCAGGCCAATACCCGTGGCACCCTCAAACTGTTGCCCTCCCGCCCCCCACAACAGCCCTGAAGAAACACACTAAACATGTGGGAGCTCAAACCAGCGCCGCAAAGTTGAGTCGGAACTGCTGCGGCGTCACCCCCAGCCGGCGATTGAACACACTGCGCAGGTGCTGGGCGTCGCGAAAGCCGCATTGGTAGGCCACGGTCTTCAGCGGCGCCGTGCTGCTTTCCAGTAGCACCCGCGCCGCATCCACCCGCGCCCGCTCGACAAACTCCGCCGGAGTGATCCGCGCCTCGCGGGCAAATACCCGCGAGAAATTGCGCGCACTCATATTGGCCGCGCGGGCCAGATCAGCAATGCCCAGGTCGCCGGTCAGGTTCGCCAGCACATACAACTGCACCTGTGCCACGGCCGAGGTGGCTTCGGCGTGGGGCGTGAGAAACGGGCTGAACTGCGATTGGCCGCCGCTGCGCTGGGTAAACACCACCAGGCGCTTGGCCACGCTCAGGGCCACTTCCGGGCCGTGGTCCTGGGCCAGCAGGTACAACGACAGGTCGATACCCGCCGTGACCCCGGCCGACGTGTAGAGGTTGCCGTCCTGCACGTAGAGGCGGTCGGCGTCGACCTGAGTCGAGGGGCATAGGCGCGCCAGATCAGCCGCGTCGCTCCAGTGGGTGGTAACGGTTTTGCCATCCAGCAATCCGGCCCGGGCCAGCATGAAGGCGCCGTTACAGATCGAACCGAAGCGCCGGGCCCTGGCGCTGGCGTCCTGCAGCCATTGATTGAACGCCAGGCCGAAATCCTCGAAGGGCAACTGCGGGCCGCCAGCGACCAACAGCAGGTCATAGGCTTGCAGGGCTTCGCTGTAATGGGTGTGGGCCTGCAAGGACAGACCGTTGGAACAGGCGATCTGACCCTGGACCTGGCCGATGACTTCGAGCTGGTAATGATCCTCCGGCGCCAGGAAGCGATTGGCCTCGCAGAACACATCCATGGGACCGGTCACATCCAGTGACTGGACGCCGGGAAAGATCAGGATCGCGACGGTCTTGTGCATGGGTAAACCTTCCTCTGGACTGTCGCAAAACCCTGTGGGAGCTGGCTTGTCTGCGATGGCATCCCCTGGGTATACCTGATGTACCGAGGCGATGCTATCGCAGGCAAGCCAGCTCCCACACTGGATCGTGTACAACCATGGCGCGATATGAAGGCACATTGGCCGGGATCGCGCCCCTGCGGTGGTGGTTGCCTGGCAACTGGGCGATCAGACTGCACTCATCAGCGCCAACCCCGCGTTTTCTTGAGGATCATGACCATGAGCACCACCATCGCCGGCATCCAAATCCCCGACAGCGCCCTGGCCAAGGCCACCACCGAATACATCCGCGACATTGAATCCGACCTGCTCTACCACCACTCCCGCCGGGTGTTCCTGTTTGGTGCCTTGAGCGGCGAGCGCAAGCAGATGGCCTATAACCCGGAACTGCTGTACGTCGGCGCGATGTTCCATGACCTGGGCCTGATGGACGGGCACCGCAGCGATGACGAGCGTTTTGAAGTGGACGGCGCCAACGCGGCCGCCGCCTTTCTCAAGCCCTATGGCTTGAGCGATGACGATATCGAGCAAGTATGGCTGTCCATCGCCCTGCACACCACGCCAGGCGTGCCCAAGCACCTGCGCCCTACCGTCGCCCTGGTGACCGCTGGCGTGGAGATGGACGTGCTGGGCATGGACTACGCCGCGTTTACCCACGTGCAGCGCGAGGCGGTGGTGCATGCGCATCCACGGGGTGAAGGGTTCAAGGAGTGCATCATCTGCGCGTTTGCCGACGGTTTGCGCCATCGCCCGCAGACCACGTTTGGCAACGTGAAGACCGATGTGCTGGTGGATCAGGAACCGGGGTTCAAGCCGATGAACTTTGTCGAAGTGATTCGCCAGTCGCCGTGGACGGCTTAATCAACTTGAAATGCAATCAAATGTGGGAGCTGACTTGCCTGCGATAGCGGTGGTTCAGTCACATCTTCAGTGACTGACACTCTGCTATCGCAGGCAAGCCAGCTCCCACATTTTGAGCCTGTTCCGGCCGTTAGACCGGTGCTGGCGCCCGGCGTACATCCGGCTGTTTCCAGCCATCCGCTGCCGCTTCTTCGATGGCTTGCTGGATGGCCTTCTTGCGCCGCTCTTCAGCACGGCGGCTGAAGAACCACACCAGGAACGTCACCAGCGACACCGCCAGCAAAATCAGGCTGGCCACGGCGTTGATCTCGGGTTTGACCCCAAGGCGCACCGCCGAGAACACTTCCATCGGCAAGGTGGTCGAACCCGGGCCCGAGACGAAGCTGGCCAGTACCAGGTCATCCAGGGACAACGCGAAGGACATCATGCCGCCCGCCGCCAGCGACGGCGCGATCATCGGGATGGTGATCAGGAAGAACACCTTCCACGGCCGCGCACCGAGGTCCATGGCCGCCTCTTCGATCGACAGGTCCAACTCACGCAAGCGCGCCGACACCACCACCGCCACATACGCCGCACAGAACGTGGTGTGGGCGATCCAGATGGTGACGATGCCACGCTCCTGGGGCCAGCCGATCATCTGCGCCATGGCCACGAACAGCAGCAACAGCGACAGACCGGTGATCACTTCCGGCATCACCAGCGGCGCGGTCACCAGGCCGCCAAACAGCGTGCGGCCCTTGAACTGGCTGATACGGGTCAGCACGAACGCTGCCAACGTACCCAGCGCCACCGCGGCCACCCGCCGTGTAGCAGGCGATTTCCAGGGAGCGCGCCACCGAGCCCATCAACTGGGAGTTGTCCAACAGACCCACGTACCACTTGATCGACCAACCCCCCCACACCGTCACCAGCTTCGATTCGTTGAACGAATAGATCACCAGGCATCGGCAGGTAGATGAACAGCAGCCCTACGACCAGCATGAAGCTGGAGAAACTGAAGCGCTTCATACCTTGCCCTCCATCTCTTTGGCTTGGCTGCGGTTAAACAGAATGATCGGCACGATCAGGATCGCCAGCATCACCACCGCCAGCGCAGAAGCCACCGGCCAGTCACGGTTGTTGAAGAACTCTTGCCACAACACTTTACCGATCATCAGGGTTTCCGGGCCGCCCAGCAGTTCCGGGATCACGAACTCGCCCACCACCGGGATGAATACCAGCATGCAGCCGGCGATGATGCCGTTCTTGGACAGCGGCACGGTGATTTTCCAGAAGCTGTTGAAGGTGCTCGAACCCAGGTCCGACGCGGCCTCCAGCAGGCTCTGGTCGTGCTTCACCAGGTTGGCGTACAGCGGCAGGATCATAAACGGCAGGTACGAATAGACCACGCCGATATACACCGCGATATTGGTGTTGAGGATCTGCAACGGCTCGTTGATCAGGCCGATGGACATCAGGAAGCCATTGAGCAAGCCGTTGTTGCTGAGGATGCCCATCCACGCATACACGCGGATCAGGATCGCGGTCCAGGTCGGCATCATGATCAGCAGCACCAGCACGGTCTGCATCTCTTTGCGCGCACTGGCGATGGCGTAGGCCATCGGGTAGCCGATCAGCAGGCACAAGGCCGTGCTGAAAAACGCCATCTTCAACGAGCCCAGGTAGGCGGCGATGTACAGCTCGTCGCCGGCCAGCAGGCTGTAGTTGGCCAGGTTGAGCACCACCTCCAGCTTCTGCTCGATGTAGGTGTAGATCTCGGTGTAGGGCGGGATCGCCACGTCCGCTTCGGCAAAGCTGATCTTCAGGACGATGAAGAACGGCAGCATGAAGAACAGGAACAGCCACAGGAACGGAATCCCGATGACCACCTGCTTGCCGCTGGGAATTATTCGGTGCAATCGCCGTTTGAATTTCTTCATGTTCATGAGCGAAGTACCACGCCGCTGTCGTCTTCCCACCACACGTAGACCTGGTCACCCCAGGTCGGCCGCGCGCCACGGCGTTCGGCGTTGGCGACGAAGGACTGCACCAGCTTGCCGCTCGGCAGCTCGACGTAGAACACCGAATGGCCGCCCAGGTAGGCGATGTCATGCACCTTGCCGCTGGACCAGTTGTGCTCGCAGGTCGGCATCTCGGTGGTGACCAGCAGCTTTTCCGGGCGGATAGCGTAGGTCACCGACTTGTCTTCCACCGACGTAGCGATGCCATAACCCACGTAGATATCGCGGTCCAGGTCGGCGCACTTGAGCACTGCGTGGCCTTCGGCGTCATCCACCACCACGGTGTCGAAGATGTTGACGTTGCCGATGAACTCGCACACCAGGCGGCTGGTGGGGGTTTCGTAGATGTCGATCGGGCTGCCGATCTGCGCGATCCAGCCCAGGTGCATGATCGCGATGCGCTCGGCCATGGTCATGGCCTCTTCCTGGTCGTGGGTCACCATCACGCAGGTCACGCCGACGCGCTCGATGATTTCGACGAGTTCAAGCTGCATCTGCGAACGCAGCTTCTTGTCCAGGGCGCCCATCGGCTCATCGAGCAGCAGCAGTTTCGGGCGTTTGGCCAGGGAACGGGCCAGGGCCACCCGCTGACGCTGGCCGCCAGACAACTGGTGCGGCTTGCGCTTGGCGTACTGGCTCATCTGTACCAGCTTGAGCATCTCGGCTACGCGGGCCTCGACTTCGGCCTTGGGGATCTTGTCCTGTTGCAGGCCGAAGGCGATGTTCTGCGCCACGGTCATGTGGGGGAACAAGGCGTAGGACTGGAACATCATGTTGATCGGCCGCTCGTAGGGCGGCATATCGGTGATATCAACACCGTCGAGGAAAATCCGCCCTTCGGTCGGGCGCTCGAAACCTGCGAGCATGCGCAGCAAGGTGGATTTGCCCGAACCCGATCCGCCGAGCAAGGCGAAGATCTCGCCTTTCTTGATTTCCAGGGACACATCGTCCACGGCAATCGTCTCGTCGAACTTCTTCGTGACCCGGTCGATTTTGACCAACACCTTTTTCGGTGTCTGGTCGCCCTCGAGGGCTTTCTTATAGGCGCCGGAGGCAACTGCCATTTACGAAACTCCCAGAAAAAAAGAGTGCAGAACGTCCAATACAGACGAACCTTAGATAGTGTGAGCCTTACTTGCCCGTCTTGACCTTGGTCCAGCTACGGGTCATCAAGCGTTGCACTTTCGGGGGTAGCTCGAAGTTGACAAACGTCCGGTCGAGAACCGCCTGCGGTGGGTAAACCGCTTCGTCGGTGCGTATTGATTGCTCCATCAACGTATCCGACCCAGGGTTAGGGTTGGCGTAGCCGACGTAATCACTGACCTGAGCGATCACTTCAGGTTGCAGTAAATAGTTGATGAAGGCGTGGGCCTCCTTGACGTTGGTCGAGTCCTTGGGGATCGCCAGCACGTCAAACCACAGGTTGCCGCCTTCTTTCGGAATCGCGTAGGCGATGTTTACGCCCTTGCCTGCCTCGCTGGCGCGGGCCTTGGCCTGGAACACATCGCCGGAGAACCCGGCGGCCACGCAGATATTGCCGTTGGCCAGGTCCGAGATGTATTTGGATGAGTGGAAGTAGGTCACGTAGGGACGCACTTTCAGGAGTTTTTCCTCAGCCTTCTTGTAGTCGGCCGGGTTGGTGCTGTTGGGGTCCAGGCCCATGTAGTTGAGCACCGCTGGCAGCATTTCATCCGCCGAGTCCATAAAGGACACGCCGCAACTGGCCAGCTTCTTCATGTTTTCCGGCTCGAACAGCACGGCCCAGGAGTCGATTTTGTCGACACCCAGCACTTCTTTGACTTTGTCGACGTTGTAGCCAATGCCGTTGGTGCCCCACAGGTAAGGCACGGCGTATTGGTTACCCGGGTCGTTCTTCTCCAGGCGCTTGAGCAGCGCCGGGTCGAGGTTGGCGTAGTTGCTCAACTGCGCCTTATCGATTTTCTGGAACGCGCCCGCCTTGATCTGCTTGCCCAGGAAGTGGTTGGACGGCACCACCACGTCATACCCGGTGCGCCCGGCCAGCAATTTGCCTTCCAGGGTTTCGTTGGAATCGAACACGTCATAGACGGGCTTGATGCCGGTGGCCTTTTCAAAGTTGGCCAGAGTGTCGGGGCCGATATAGTCCGACCAGTTATAAACATGCACAGTCGAAGCCGCCTGCACGCTGACTGCCAACGTGAGACCCGCCCCTACCAGCAAGGCTTTGCGAAATAAAGAAATTGGCAAGTGGAGGTCCTCTTAAATAGTTGGGCCCAAAGTTGTTGCCCGACAACAAAACCGGCGCGCAACTTACCCTCGATAAACCGATCCGGCAAAGCTTTCTGTCATTTAATGGGTGGGAGCGGGCTTGTGGGGGAGCGAGCTTGCTCGCGAAGGCGGCGTGTCAGCCTGCATATGCCTCTACTGACACGCCGCTTTCGCGAGCAAGCCCGCTCCCATCCAACCCCCCTCCCACACCTATCAAGGCTTATTTACCCGACTTGATCTTGGTCCAGCTGCGCGTCAGCAAGCGCTGGGTAGCGGCCGGCAGATCGCTGATTGCATACAGCTTGGCTTTCACTGCATCCGTCGGATAGATGCTCGGGTCACCCGAGATATCCTTGCTCACCAGCGGCGTGGCAGCCTTGTTACCGTTCGGGAAACGTACGCTGTTGGTGATTTCAGCCATGACTTCAGGCTTGAGCAGGTAGTTCATGAACTGATAGGCGGCGTCCAGGTTCTCGGCATCTTTGGGGATGGCGACCATGTCGTAGAAGCTGCCTGCGCCTTCCTTGGGAATGGCGTAGGAAACTTTAACCTTGCCACCGGCTTCAGCCGCGCGGGATTTGGACTGTTCCAGGTCACCCGAGTAACCCACGGCCACGCAGATGTTGCCGTTGGCCAGGTCCGAGATGTACTTGGAGGAGTGGAAGTAACCCACCGAAGGACGGATCTTGAGGAACAGCGCTTCGGCTTCAGCCAGTTGCTTCTTGTCCTGGCTGTCGGTCGGGTAGCCCAGGTAGTGCAGGGCCACCGGGATCATTTCGGTTGGCGAGTCGAGGAAGCTCACGCCACAGCTTTTGAGTTTTTCGATGTTCTCGGGCTTGAACAGCACATCCCACGAATCGATCTTGTCGACGCCCAGCGCAGCCTTGACCTTGTCCGGGTTGTAGCCGATGCCGATGGTGCCCCACATGTACGGGAATGCGTGCAGGTTGCCTTTGTCGCTGGCATCACCCACGGCCTTGAGCAGGTCGGTGTCGAGGTTCTTCCAGTTTGGCAGCTTGGACTTGTCCAGCTCCTGATACACACCGGCCTTGATCTGCTTGGCCAGGAAGTTGTTCGACGGTACGACGATGTCGTAGCCGGACTTGCCCGCCAGCAGCTTGGCTTCCAGGGTTTCGTTGCTGTCGAAAACGTCGTACACCACCTTGATGCCGGACTCTTTCTCAAAGTTGGCTACGGTGTCCGGTGCAATGTAGTCGGACCAGTTGTAGACGTGCAGCACTTTGTCGGCAGCCTGGGCCGTGCCGGCCATTGCGCCCATCAGGGACAAGGCCAGGAGGGTCTTGCCGGCGTTCTTCAAACCTAATGCCTTCATTCGGTCATGCTCCAATTTTTCTTTTTTGGGCCACATTTTTCTACGTTTCATGGCCCGTCGAAGGGCGACAAAACAGGGCGACAGTCTGGCAAGTTCAGGGGCCGGCTTTCAACCAAAGCCCCGCATTTATCATTACCCGAATGCAACAGCCGCAGCCGCTGCATCCTGAGCCTAGCACTTAGCCCTGCAATGCCGCCAAAGTCAGGTCCAGGCAATGGCGAGCCTTGGTCACCAGCTCGTCAATCTCGGCCTTGCTGATCACCAGCGGCGGCGAAATGATCATGGTGTCGCCCACGGCGCGCATGATCAGGCCATTTTCGAAGCAGAAGGTGCGGCAGATCATACCCACGCCCTTTCCTTCATAACGCTTGCGCGTGGCCTTGTCCTGGACCAGCTCGATCGCACCCAACATGCCGACACCGCGCACTTCGCCCACCAGCGGATGATCCGCCAACTCGCGTAGACGCTTCTGCAAATACGGTGCCGTTTCGTCATGGACGCGGCTGACAATTTTTTCATCGCGCATGATGCGGATGTTTTCCAGGGCCACCGCAGCAGCCACCGGGTGCCCGGAATAGGTGAAGCCGTGGTTGAAATCGCCGCCTTCGTTGAGCACCGCCACCACTTCGTCGCGCACAATCAGGCCGCCCATGGGGATATAGCCCGAGGTCAGGCCCTTGGCGATGGTCATCATGTCCGGCTTGAGATCGTAGAAATCGCTACCGAACCACTCACCGGTGCGGCCAAAGCCACAGATCACTTCGTCGGCGACAAACAGGATGTCGTACTTGGCGAGGATTTCCTTGATGCGCGGCCAGTAGCTTGCTGGCGGCACGATCACACCGCCGGCGCCCTGGATCGGCTCGGCAATAAAGGCACCGACGTTGTCCACGCCCAGTTCCAGAATTTTCTCTTCCAGTTGGTTGGCGGCCCACACCCCGAACTCTTCAGGGCTCATGTCGCCGCCTTCGCCGAACCAGTACGGCTGGGCGATATGCACGATGCCCGGGATCGGCAAGTCGCCCTGCTCATGCATATAAGTCATGCCGCCCAGGCTGGCGCCGGCCACGGTGGAACCGTGGTAGCCATTCTTGCGGCTGATGATGGTTTTCTTGTTCGGCTGGCCCTTGATCGCCCAGTAGTGGCGGACCATGCGCAACATGGTGTCGTTGCCTTCGGAGCCGGAGCCGGTGAAGAACACGTGGTTCATGCCGGCCGGGGCGATATCGGCGATGGCCTTGGCCAGTTCCAGCACCGGCGGGTGGGCAGTCTGGAAGAACAGGTTGTAGTAAGGCAGTTGTTTCATCTGCTTGGCGGCGGCGTCAGCCAGCTCATCGCGGCCATAACCGATGGCCACACACCACAGGCCGGCCATGCCGTCGAGGATCTTGTTGCCTTCGCTGTCCCACAGGTAAACGCCCTTGGCGTTGGTGATGATGCGCGGGCCTTTCTCTTTCAACTGCTTGAAGTCGCTGAACGGCGCCAGGTGATGATCGTTGCTCAGGGCTTGCCATTCACGGGTTTGCGGGTTGTTGCTGGACATACCAATCTCCAAAAAGTAGGTGAAGGTGCGGCCCATCCTGGCCGCACCCGGCGCATCAGACGGCGAAGAGCAGGAATTCCCGCTCCCACGAACTGATCACGCGCTTGAAGTTTTCATGCTCGGCCCGCTTGACCGCGACGTAGCCAGTGATGAATTTGTGACCCAGGTATTTCTCGATGGTCTTGCTGTTTTCCATGCGTTCCAGTGCATCTTCGATGGTCAACGGCAGGCGCAGGTTGCGTCGCTCGTAGCCACGACCGACCACCGGGGCGCTCGGGCTGATGCCTTCGACCATGCCGATATAACCGCACAGCAGGCTGGCGGCGATGGCCAGGTACGGGTTGGCATCGGCGCCCGGCAGGCGGTTTTCCACGCGGCGGTTCTGCGGGCCGGCATCCGGCACGCGCAGGCCCACGGTGCGGTTCTCTTCACCCCACTCCACGTTCACCGGCGCCGAGGTGTCGGGCAGGAAGCGGCGGAACGAGTTGACGTTGGGCGCAAACAGCGGCAACAGCTCGGGGATGAACTTCTGCAGGCCACCGATGTGGTGCAGGAACAGCTCGCTCTTGGAGCCGTCCTCATTGGAGAACACATTTTTGCCGGTGGCGATATCAATGATGCTCTGGTGCAGGTGCATGGCACTGCCGGGCTCGCCGGTCATCGGCTTGGCCATAAAGGTGGCGGCCACGTTGTGCTTGAGCGCGGCTTCACGCATGGTGCGCTTGAACACCAGGATCTGGTCGGCCAGGGACAGGGCATCGCCGTGACGGAAGTTGATTTCCATCTGCGCCGTGCCGTCCTCGTGGATCAGGGTGTCCAGGTCCAGCTCCTGCAGCTCGCACCAGTCGTAGACGTCTTCGAACAGCGGGTCGAATTCGTTGGCCGCTTCTATAGAGAAGGACTGGCGACCGGTTTCCGGGCGGCCGGAACGGCCAATCGGCGGTTGCAACGGGAAGTCCGGGTCTTCGCAGCGCTTGGTCAGGTAGAACTCCATCTCCGGCGCCACGATGGGCTGCCAGCCTTTGTCGGCGTAGAGCTTGAGGACTTTCTTGAGCACGTTGCGCGGCGACAGCTCGATCGGGTTGCCTTGCTTGTCGTAGGTGTCGTGGATCACCTGGGCGGTGGGCTCGATGGCCCAGGGCACCAGGAACACCGCGTTCTGGTCGGGACGGCAGATCATGTCGATGTCGGCCGGGTCGAGCAATTCGTAATAGATGTCGTCTTCGACATAGTCGCCGGTCACGGTCTGCAACAGAACGCTCTCGGGCAGGCGCATGCCTTTTTCGGCAATGAACTTGTTGGTCGGCGAGATCTTGCCCCGGGTGATCCCCGTGAGGTCGCCAATCATGCATTCGACTTCTGTGATCTTGTGGTCTTTCAACCAATCGGTGAGCTGGTCGAGGTTGTTACTCATAAATGCCTCTGGGCTGGGTTTCCTGACATCCATTAAAGGTCAGGCGTTGTTTGACGCGTGTGCGTCTCTTTGTTTCGCCCGCGTTCGGCAGGCATCGCCAAATGCCTGGAAGATCGCGAGGTAGTACGGGTTGGAGCTTACCTGCCATTCGGGGTGCCATTGCACTCCTAATGCAAAAGCGTCTGCAAATGCCTTGCCCTGTTTGAGCGAAAAAGCCTCGACCAGGCCATCCGGCGCGGTCGCTTCGACCTGCAGGCCCGGCGCCAGGCGCTCAACGCCCTGGCTGTGGATCGAATTGACCTGGATCGTGGCCGGCAAGCCCAGGCCCGCCAATACCCCGCCCGGCGTGATCGCCACGGCGTGCGCCGGGCCGTACTGGATGTCCAGCGGCTGGGTATCGTCTTCGCGGTGATCAAGCATACCCGGCAACTCATGAACCTTCTGGTGCAGGCTGCCGCCCAGGGCCACGTTCATTTCCTGGAAGCCCCGGCAGATCCCCAGCACCGGCACGCCTGCGGCAATCGCAGCACGAATCAGCGGCAGGGTGCTCTGGTCCCGTGCAGGATCATGAGCAGTCCCGGGCGCGCTGGCCGGACCGTCGTAATGAAAGGGTTCGATATTGGAAGGGGAGCCGGTAAAGAGAATGCCATCCAGACCGTCAAGAATATTGGCCGGTTCGAACAGCTCCGCCAGGGACGGAATAATCAATGGCAGGCCCTTGGCAGCGACTGCCACGGCGCGGACGTATTTGTCGCCACTGATGTGATAAGCATGCAGACCAACCTGTTTGGAGCAGGCGGTGACGCCGATTAACGGCAGGCCAGACATGAAGCACCCCGGTATTATTGCTGTTATGGGTTTGAATCGAGCTTAGCCTTGTTCATTTTTTTACACAACACCCCCGTAAAAAATACAACACGGCCCGCTCAAGCCTGCTAGTCCCAAGCCGGTCAAACTGGCAAAACTGCCCAAAAAAGCCGCAAAAAACCCCTCAAGGCGCTTTTTTAGGGCAAAAAAGGCCTCGCTTGACTTCGGCAAGCCGTTCGGGTTGACTGAAACCAGAAAAGATCAATGATTGATATTTTTAACAACAAAGGTGTTGCATCATGTCGGTACCCCCGCGTGCCGTTCAGCTTAACGAAGCGAACGCGTTCCTTAAGGATCATCCTGAGGTTCTGTACGTAGACCTTCTAATTGCGGATATGAATGGTGTGGTGCGCGGTAAGCGCATCGAACGCACCAGCCTCCACAAGGTTTACGAGAAAGGCATCAACTTGCCGGCCTCTTTATTTGCCCTGGATATCAATGGCTCAACGGTGGAAAGCACCGGCCTGGGTCTGGACATCGGTGATGCTGACCGAATCTGTTATCCAATCCCCGACACCCTGTGCAATGAACCCTGGCAAAAGCGCCCTACCGCGCAACTGCTGATGACCATGCACGAACTTGAAGGTGAACCTTTCTTCGCCGATCCGCGCGAAGTGCTCCGCCAAGTTGTAACCAAGTTTGACGACATGGGCCTGACCATCTGCGCCGCCTTCGAGCTTGAGTTCTACCTGATCGACCAGGAGAACGTGAACGGCCGGCCACAACCTCCCCGCTCGCCGATTTCCGGCAAACGCCCGCACTCGACACAGGTCTACCTGATCGACGACCTCGACGAATACGTCGACTGCCTCCAGGACATTCTGGAAGGTGCCAAAGAGCAAGGCATCCCGGCTGACGCCATCGTCAAGGAAAGTGCCCCGGCGCAGTTCGAAGTGAACCTGCACCACGTCGCCGACCCGATCAAGGCGTGCGACTACGCGGTACTGCTCAAGCGTTTGATCAAGAACATTGCCTACGACCATGAGATGGACACCACCTTCATGGCCAAGCCTTACCCAGGCCAGGCCGGCAATGGTTTGCACGTGCATATTTCGATCCTGGACAAAGACGGCAAGAACATCTTTGCCAGCGAGGATCCCGAGCAGAACGCCGCATTGCGTCACGCGATCGGCGGTGTGCTGGAGACCCTGCCTGCACAAATGGCCTTCCTGTGCCCCAACGTCAACTCCTACCGTCGTTTCGGCGCACAGTTCTACGTGCCGAACTCGCCGTGCTGGGGCCTGGACAACCGCACCGTGGCGATTCGCGTACCGACCGGCTCGTCCGACGCCGTCCGTATCGAACACCGCGTGGCCGGCGCCGATGCCAACCCTTACCTGCTGATGGCTTCGGTCCTGGCGGGCGTGCACCACGGTCTGACCAACAAGATCGAACCTGGCGCACCGGTGGAAGGCAACAGCTACGAGCAGAACGAGCAAAGCCTGCCGAACAACCTGCGCGATGCCCTGCGCGAGTTGGACGACAGCGAGGTGATGGCCAAGTACATCGACCCGAAATACATCGATATCTTCGTCGCCTGTAAGGAAAGTGAGCTGGAGGAGTTTGAACACTCCATCTCCGACCTTGAGTACAACTGGTACCTGCATACCGTGTAAGCGGATGCTGCAATAAATGAACGCTGCAGGCTTATGGCCTGCGGCGTTTTTTATGGCCTGCTATCTCGTTCCTACGCTCTGCGTGGGAATGCAGCCCGTGATGCTCTGCGTCACAACAGCGGACGCAGAGCGTCCTAAGAGGCGTGCCCACGCAGAGCGTGGGAACGATCAAGGTCGCGTACAATGCCCGCTGCCCTGTAGGAGACATCCATGACCCGCCCCGCCGCCCCTCGCAAACCCCGCGCCCGCAGCCAGGCCCGGATCGACGCGATCCTCGATGCCGCCCGCACCTTGCTGGCCGCCGAAGGCGTGGCCAGTCTGTCGATCTACAGCGTGGCCGAACGGGCGCAGATTCCGCCGTCATCGGTGTATCACTTTTTCGCCAGCGTCCCGGCCTTGCTCGAAGCCCTGACCGCTGACATTCACGCCGCCTTCCGCGCCGCGCTGCAAGCCCCCATCGACCACGACAGCCTGCACCACTGGCGCGACCTGTCGCGCCTGGTGGAGTTGCGCATGCTGGCGATCTACAGCAAGGACGCCGCCGCCCGCCAACTGATCCTCGCCCAGCACGGCCTCACCGAAGTGACCCAGGCCGACCGCCAGCATGACCTGGAGTTGGGGGACTTGATGCAGCAAGTGTTCAACCGCCACTTTGAAGTGCCGGTGCTGCCGGCGGATGTGGACGTGTTTGCCCTGGCGCTGGAGCTGAGCGACCGCGTGTATGCACGCTCGGTGCATCAGCATGGGCAGATCACCCCGCGCATGGCGGAGGAAGGGATGCGGGTGTTTGATGCGTATGTGGGGCTTTATTTGCCGGTGTTTTTGCCCAAGCGCCCTCAATGATCGTTCCCACGCTCTGCGTGGGAACGCCTCATAGGACGCTCTGCGTCCGCTCTTGTGAAGCAGAGCGTCACGGGGTGCATTCCCACGCGGAGCGTGGGAGCGATCATCACAGTTTAGCGATCGACACCTCGGTGGATTTCACAAAGGCAATCACTTCACTGCCAATCACCAGCTCCAGCTCTTTCACCGAGCGGGTGGTGATCACCGACGTGACGATACCGGACGCGGTCTGCACGTCGATTTCCGACAGTACGTCGCCTTCGACGATTTCCTTGATGGTGCCTTTGAACTGGTTACGCACGTTGATCGCTTTAATAGTCATGGTGTTATTCCTCAAGGGACAAGTGAGTTAGTGCGCCCAACGCAACTGCGTAGGCAACGGTGAAACAGGTTCCGGCTCAGGCGGCGTGCCGGGCAGTGACAACACACGGTTAAGCACTTCGGTTTCCAGGGCCGCCAGGCGATGGGAGCCACGGACCCGCGGGCGCGGTAGTTCGACGTGCAGGTCGAGGCCGATTTCGCCGTCTTCGATCAGGATCACCCGGTCGGCAATGGCCACGGCTTCGCTGACGTCATGGGTCACCAGCAACACGGTAAACCCGTGTTTGCGCCACAGGTTCTCGATCAGTTGCTGCATCTCGATCCGGGTCAGGGCATCCAGCGCGCCCAAGGGCTCATCCAGCAGCAACAGGCGCGGTTGGTGAATCAAGGCGCGGGCCAGGGCCACCCGTTGTTTCTGGCCACCGGACAACGCCGCTGGCCATTCATCGGCACGCTCGGCCAGGCCGACCGCTTCCAACGCCTCCATGGCCTGGGGTCGCCAGTTGCCCTTAAGGCCCAGGCCGACGTTATCAATGATCTTTTTCCACGGCAGCAGGCGCGCTTCCTGGAACATCAGCCGCGTGTCTTCCAGGGCTTCGCTCAACGCTGCAGAGCCGGCCAGCAACTCGCCGCTGCTGGCTTCATCCAGGCCGGCCAGCAGGCGCAGCAAGGTACTTTTGCCGCAGCCGCTGCGCCCGACCACGGCGACAAATTGACCCGCCGGAATATGCAGGTCGATGCCCTTGAGCACCTCCCGCGCGCCAAATGCCTTGCGCAATGTGCGCACCGCCAACGGGATGCCCCGCAGCAGACGTGGAGGTTGTTGGGCGGTCATGCCGCACCTCCTTTATGCACTTGATAGGCCGGATGCCAGCGCAGCCAAACCCGCTCCAGGCCACGCGCGGCAAGGTCCGCCAACTTGCCGAGTACCGCGTACAGCACAATCGCCAGCACCACCACGTCGGTTTGCAGGAACTCCCGGGCATTCATCGCCAGGTAGCCAATACCGGAACTGGCAGAGATGGTTTCCGCAACGATCAGCGTCAGCCACATAAAGCCCAGGGCAAAACGCACCCCCACCAGGATCGAGGGCAAGGCCCCGGGCAGGATCACCTGGCGAAACAGGCTGAAGCCCGACAAACCATAACTGCGTGCCATCTCCACCAGCGCCGGGTCGACGTTGCGGATACCGTGATAGGTGTTGAGGTAGATCGGGAACAGCGTGCCGAGGGCGACCAGGAAAATCTTCGCCGTTTCATCAATGCCAAACCACAGAATCACCAGCGGGATCAGCGCCAGGTGCGGCACGTTGCGAATCATCTGCACCGAGCTGTCCAGCAGGCGCTCACCCCATTTCGACAGGCCGGTGATAAACCCCAGGGCCAGGCCGATGCCGCCGCCGATCACAAAACCGAGGCCGGCGCGCCAGCCGCTGATGGCCAGGTGCGTCCAGATTTCACCGCTGCTGACCAGGTGCACCCCGGCTGCAATCACCGCGCTGGGGGCCGGCAGAATCCGTGTCGACAACCAGCCCGCCGACACCGACAACTGCCACACCGCCAGCAACAGGATCGGCAGCGCCCACGGTGCCAGTCGATGCAAAATCCGTTGACTGTTCATGACGGCGCCTCAGCTCTGCGACGCGGCTTTGGGAAGAATGTCGTTGGCCACCATTTCGCCAAACGGGCTGACGTAGCCGGCGCTTTTCGGCAGCTCGGGACGTTCGATATCCAGGTGCGGGAACAGCAGCTCCGCGACCCGGTACGACTCTTCCAGATGGGGATAGCCAGAGAAGATAAAGGTGTCGATGCCCAGGTCCGCGTACTCCTTGACCCGCGCCGCCACGGTCGGCCCGTCGCCCACCAGCGCCGTGCCGGCACCGCCGCGTACCAGGCCGACGCCGGCCCACAGGTTGGGGCTGACTTCGAGGTTGTCGCGACTGCCACCATGCAGGGCGGCCATGCGTTGCTGGCCCACCGAATCAAAGCGCGCCAGGGATGCCTGGGCCCGCGCAATGGTGTCGTCGTCCAGGTGGGAGATCAGTTTGTCGGCGGCTTTCCATGCCTCCTCGTTGGTTTCACGCACGATCACATGCAAGCGAATACCGAAGCGCACGGTGCGCCCGAGCTTGGCCGCCTTGGCCCGCACCTGTTCGATTTTTTCCGCCACCGCAGCCGGCGGTTCGCCCCAGGTCAGGACCATTTCCACTTGTTCGGCTGCCAGGTCCTGGGCCGCTTCGGAAGAGCCGCCGAAATACAGCGGCGGCCGAGGTTGCTGGATCGGCGGGTACAGCAGCTTGGCGCCTTTGACGCTGATGTGCTGGCCGTCGTAGTCCACGGTTTCGCCTTCCAGCACGCGACGCCAGATGCGGGTGAATTCCACCGAGGCCTGGTAACGCTCCTCATGGCTGAGGAACAGACCGTCGCCGGCCAACTCCTCCGGATCACCGCCGGTCACCAGGTTGAACAGCGCCCGGCCACCGGACAGCCGGTCCAGGGTCGCCGCCTGCCGCGCCGCCACTGTCGGGGAAATGATCCCGGGGCGCAGAGCGACAAGAAACTTCAAACGCTGGGTCACCGGGATCAACGAGGCGGCCACCAGCCACGAGTCTTCGCAGGAGCGTCCGGTAGGGATCAACACCCCGCCAAAGCCCAGGCGATCAGCGGCCTGGGCCACCTGTTGCAGATAGCCGTGATCCACGGCACGAGCGCCTTCAGCGGTGCCCAGATAATGGCCGTCGCCATGGGTAGGCAGGAACCAGAAAATAGTGAGGCTCATGGAGTTGTCTCCTGAAGAAATCGGATTACGGCGCTTTGGCAACGCTCGCAGGTGGCGTCCAGATCACGTCCTTGATGCTCAAGGGCTTGGGAATCAATTTGAGTTGGTAGAAGCTGTCGGCGATTTTCTGCTGGGCGGCTACCACTGCCGGGGTCAGGAACAGCGCGCCGTAGCCTTGGCGCTTCACCGAAGTCAGGGTGATGTCAGCCGGCAGGCCGAGCAGCGGTGCGACTTGCTCAGTGACTTCCTGAGGGTTGGCCTTGGACCATTCGCCCACGGCGCGCACTTCCTCAATCAGCGCCTTGATTACCTCGGGGTGTTTTTCGGTGTAAGGCTTGGTGGCCAGGTAGAACTGGTGGTTATCGGCAATGCCGGTGGCGTCACGCAGGGTGCGGGCTTGCAGTTGCTTCTCGGCAGCCGCCTGGTACGGGTCCCAGATGACCCAGGCGTCGACACTGCCACGCTCGAAGGCGGCACGGGCGTCGGCGGGTGGCAGGAACACGGTCTGTACGTCGGTGTATTTCAGGCCAGCGTCTTCCAGGGCGCGCACCAGCAGGTAATGCACGTTGGAGCCCTTATTGAGCACGACTTTCTTGCCCTTGAGCTCGGCCACCGATGTGATCGGCGAGTCCTTGGGTACCAGGATGGCTTCGCTGGTCGGCGCTGGCGGTTCGTAGGCGACGTAGAGCAGATCGGCACCGGCGGCCTGGGCGAACACCGGCGGAGTCTCGCCGGTGACGCCAAAGTCGATGGAGCCCACATTCAGCCCTTCCAGCAACTGCGGGCCGCCGGGAAATTCGGTCCACTGCACGTTCACGCCCTGCTCAGCCAGGCGTTTTTCCAGGGTACCCTTGGCCTTGAGCAGCACCAGGGTGCCGTACTTCTGATAACCGATCCGCAGGATTTCTGCGGCTTGGGCTTGAACAATGGCGCCGAAGGACACAGCCGCAGCAAACAGTGCGACCAGGCCCCGACGCAAGATGACAGTGCGCATGGCGCTCTCCAAATTGACGATGAGGGTTGTGGCTGCACCTGCTTGGCCGTTGGCGGCTGAGTAAGGTGAGGGTTTCTGGTATTCGGGTTCGGCTTAGATGCTCCAGCGAGCACTCAACAAACGTTCATTCAACACATGGGGGTCCAGCAGTTGCGGGCGGCGAGCCATGGCGCTGTAGAACTGCTCCAGGGCTTCGCTCAAGCGTTGCTCAAGGATCGGCACCAACTGCGCCTGGGCACTGCCTTCGCCGTAGGCGATCTGGCTGTCTTCGGCAAAAATCCCGTGCAGCAGCTCCTGGGCTTTCAGCGCCGACAGCACTGGTTTCAAGGCGTAATCCACCACCAACATGTGGGCAATGCTGCCGCCGGTGGCCATGGGCAACACTACTTTGTGGGCCAGGGCCCGTTCCGGTAGCAGGTCGAGGACGGTTTTCAACGCGCCGGAAAACGAGGCCTTGTACACCGGCGTGGCAATCACCAGACCATCGGCATTGGCCACTTGGGCCAGCAGGTCGAGCACCTTCGGGCTGTCAAAGCGGGCATACAGCAAATCTTCGGCCGGGAAGTCCCGCACCTGATAACTCACCACTTCCACGCCTTGCTGCTGCAACCAGCGCCGGGAATGATCCAGCAAGACCCCGGAGCGGGAACGCTGACTGGGACTGCCACCAAGTGTTACGACCAGCATCTGGAGTTTCCTTGAGCAAGTGTCGGCGGTTCGCAGTGCAGCGATGGCGCCAAGATGGAACAGACCATATCAGCAGATTTATATATCTATAAATCTTATTTATTCATTTGTTTATTCTTAAATTGCATATGAGAAAGAGCATTCGGCGGGCGAAAAAAAAGGCCGTCGAAACGGCCTGAAAACCCCTGCTATGTAAGTCCTGAAATGCGATTAACTTGTGGGAGCGGGTTACCGGTTGGGCTGCGGGGTCAGCCGCAGATAGGGCTTCACCGCACGATAGCCCTTGGGAAAGCGTTTCTTGATCTCTTCCTCATCCTTGAGCGAAGGCACGATCACCACCTCATCACCGTCCTGCCAGTTGGCCGGCGTCGCGACCTTGTAGTTGTCGGTCAGCTGCAGCGAGTCAATGACCCGCAGGATTTCATGGAAGTTACGCCCGGTGCTGGCCGGGTAGGTGATGGTCAGGCGAATCTTTTTGTTCGGGTCGATCACGAACAGTGAACGCACGGTGAGGGTGTCGTTGGCGTTGGGGTGGATCAGGTCGTACAGGTCCGAGACCTTGCGGTCAGCATCCGCCAGGATCGGGAAATTGACGACGGTGTGCTGGGTTTCGTTGATGTCCTCGATCCACTTGTGGTGAGAGTCCACCGGATCCACCGACAGGGCAATGGCCTTGACTCCACGGTTGGCGAACTCGTCCTTGAGCTTGGCGGTAAAACCCAGCTCGGTGGTGCACACCGGGGTGAAGTCCGCCGGGTGGGAAAACAACACACCCCAGCTGTCGCCCAGCCACTCGTGGAAACGAATCTTGCCGGCGCTGGAATCCTGTTCAAAGTCGGGGGCGATATCGCCCAGTCTGAGGCTCATGGTGTGGCTCCTGATGGGTGCTTATGGAACCCACTGTGCCTGTGCCTGGAGTAATTTAAAAAGAATAAATATCGATTTGTTTAGATGATAAATGAATATGAATAGTCTGCACGTGGGCCATCATGCAAAAAAAAACCTCGCGATAAACGCGAGGTTTTTTTCTTAACTTGGCTTACAGGAAGCTGTAAGTGTAGTTAAAGATCAGACGAGTCTGATCCTGGTCCTGAACGCCGGTACCGCTACCGCGATAGACACCGTGACGCAGCGTGGTGCCGAAGCCTTTCAGGGCACCCTGCTGGATGGTGTAGTCGATGCGCATATCGCGCTCCCACTCGGACTGGTCGCTGCCACCGTTCTTGGCTTTGATGTTGTCGCCACGCAGGTAAACAATCGAGGTTTTCAGACCTGGAACGCCCAACGCAGCGAAGTCATAGGAGTACTGACCGAAGGTGGTGTTTTCACCCGCACGCACGAAAGGGTTGATCATGCTATCGGTGAAGAGGTAGAAGCTGGAACCACCGGCACCTTCGTTACGACCATTGCCGTCGACAACGTTGCCTTGGTTCATCCAGACAAAACCGCCATCATCATTGACGCGCTGGTGACCCAGCAGGAACGCACTGCCACCCAAGGTGTAAGTGAACATGGCGCTCCAGGTTTTGTTATTAACCTCGCCAGCGTCCTTCGCGTAACCGCCGTTGTTGCTGAACTGATAGCCAGCCTGGCCATTCTTGCCGTCGGAGCTGCTATCGAAGTAGCGCACGTCGGTTTTGAACGACTGACCTTCGGTGATCGGGTAGACGTGAACCAGGCCCAGGAAGTGTTGCTTATAGAAGTCTTCCAGGTTGGCGTAGTAGTACTGCAAGGTCAGGTCTTTGGTGACCTTCCAATCAGCACCGCCAAAGCGGAACTGGTTACTTTCCTGAGTAGCGCCCGCGATAGACAGGCCCGTGCTGTTGGTCGAAGCACGGCCGGTGGCGTGCTCAAGTTGACCGGCGTTAAACGTCACATTGTCGATTTCTTTGGAAGTGACAGTGCCGCCTTCAAAGGTCTGTGGCAGCAGACGGCCGTCGCTTGCAATCAGAATCGGCAGGTTTGGCGCCAGAGCGCCACCCAGGTGCGCTTCGGTCTTGGAGAAGCGGGCTTTGACGTTGGCGCTCGCGCTGCTCCAATTGCTCACAGCCGAACCGTCGGTGTCGCTTGGAACGAAAGAGTTGTTGTCTGGGTGATGACCACGGCCACCGTCCAGGTGAATGCCGACCAATGCCTGGGCATCAATACCAAAACCAACGGTGCCCTCAGTGAAACCAGACTGGACGTTGAACTTCAGGCCAGTGGCCGTTTCGCGCTGGTCAGCACCGCCTTCGCGTTGATCGTTATCAAAATACAGGGTCCGAGAACTGACGGATGCCTTGGTGTCTTCAACAAAACCAGCGGCGCCTGCTTGCTGAGCCAAAACCCCAGCCGCGATGGCGAACGCCAATGTGGACTTCTTCATGTACCGCTCCTCTCGTTTCTAATTTTTGTAGTTCTTTGGTCTCGGGTCTGACGCCCTCGATCCACAGATGCGCGATTAGCGCCAGATAGTGACTGACAAGTCAATCGTAACCTTGTGTGTCTACTACTTTCGTCTAACCGCAGTTGATTTGGTCCTTGCAGGGTAATGAGTTTTTCATACACCCAAAAAGAATTATTTCATCCTTTTTCATACTATTCAGGAATAACACTTTCCATGGAGCAACTAGCCCGCAGTGGGGTATCGCTCCATAAGCTAATTCCCAAAGGGTATTTGTTGGCCATTTTTTAGATCGTTTAGTGTGAGCAGAATCTTGCACACGTCACTCACGATCAAAAAGGCGACGCCATCATGGCCAAACGCGCATCCTCTAGTCAATTTGTTACAGTTTTACTATCGCTTACACTTTCTATTGGCGTGCAGGCAGCCAACCTCACCATCGGCTACCAGACCGGCATTGATCCGAGCAAAGTGCCCCAGGCCGATGGTCTTTACGAACAAGCCATTGGCGAGAAAATCGACTGGCGCCGCTTCAACAGTGGCCCGCAAGTCATCACCGCGATTGCCTCAGGCGATGTGCAGATCGGCAATCTCGGCTCCAGCCCGTTGGCGGCCGCCGCATCCCGTAATCTACCCATTGTGGCGTTCATCGTATCGGCTCAAATCAATAGTTCTGAAGCTTTGGTAGTGCGTAACGGTAGCCAAATTGACGCACCCAAGGACCTGATCGGCAAAACCATTGCCACTCCTTTTGTCTCCACATCCCACTACAGCCTGCTCGGGGCCTTGAAACACTGGGGCCTGGACACCCGCCAGGTGAAAGTGGTGAACCTGCAACCGGCGCAAATTGCCGCAGCCTGGAAACGCGGGGATATCGACGGCGCCTTTGTCTGGTCGCCGGCCCTGGGAGAAATCCGCAAGACCGGCAAGACGTTGACCGACGCCACCGAGGTGGGCCAATGGGGCGCGCCGACGTTCGAGGTGTGGGTAGTGCGCAAGGACTTTGCCGAGAAACATCCGGAGGTCGTGGCCAAGTTTGCCAAGATCACCCTGGATTCGTTTGCCGACTATGCAGCCAATAAAAGCAGCTGGACGGTGGATTCCGCCCCGGTGCAAAAGATCGCCCGGTTGACCGGCGCAAACGCCGCAGACATCCCCGAACTGCTGGAAGGCAGCACCTTCCCCGATGCACAGGCGCAGCGAACCGACGCCTTGCTCAATGGTGGGACAGCCAAGGCCATTGGGGAGACGGCGAAGTTTCTTAAGGAACAAGGGAAAGTAGAGACCGTGTTACCGGACTATTCGGCCTATGTGACCGGAAAATTCATCAAAGAATAAACCCGGACAAAGAATGTGGGAGCGGGCTTGCCCGCTCCCACATTAGGTATTGGGTGTACCGAATACCGTGTTTACAGGGTCTTTTCGAAGATCTTCGAGTTACGCTGGAAGTTGTACAACGAGGCCCGCGCCGACGGCAGGCGATCCACGCTGCTCGGCACAAAGCCGCGCTCGCGGAACCAGTGGGCGGTGCGGGTCGTCAGCACGAACAAGGTCTTCAAGCCTTGGGTGCGGGCGCGGGTTTCGATGCGCTCCAACAGCTCATCGCCACGGCCGCCATGGCGATACTCCGGATTGACCGCCAGGCACGCCAGTTCGCCAGCATCCGAGTCGGCAATCGGGTACAGCGCAGCGCAGGCGATGATCATGCCTTCGCGTTCCACTACGCTGAATTGCTCGATTTCCCGCTCCAGCACTTCCCGGGAGCGGCGTACCAGAATGCCCTGTTCTTCCAGTGGGCTGATCAGGTCCAGCAAGCCGCCGACATCTTCAATCGCCGCCTCACGCACCAGTTCGAACTGCTCCTGGGCCACCAGGGTACCGCCGCCGTCGCGGGTAAAAAGCTCGGTCAACAGCGCACCGTCCTCGACATAACTGACGATATGGCTGCGCCCCACGCCCCCACGACAGGCCTCGGCCGCCGCATCCAGCAGTTCGGCCTGGTAATTGTTGCCCAGGCGCTGCAGGTGCACCGGTACTTGTTGC
The DNA here is from genome assembly GCF_030687335.1 of Pseudomonas sp. FP818. Classification (NCBI taxonomy): domain Bacteria; kingdom Pseudomonadati; phylum Pseudomonadota; class Gammaproteobacteria; order Pseudomonadales; family Pseudomonadaceae; genus Pseudomonas; species Pseudomonas sp. FP818. The sequence goes on from NZ_CP117427.1 coordinate 5,623,505, forward strand.
GGGCGCAGTTCGCGCACCAGCCGGCCGTTTTCGTCGATCAGGCCCAGGTCTGCGCCAAACAGCAGCAGCTTGTCGGCGCCCAGGTCGATGGCGGCGCGGGTGGCCACATCTTCACAGGCCAGGTTGAAAATCTCCCCGGTCGGCGAATAGCCCAGGGGCGACAGGACGACAATGGAGCGTTCGTCGAGCAGGCGGTTGATACCCTTGCGGTCGACCCGGCGCACTTCGCCGGTGTGGTGGTAGTCGATGCCGTCCAGCACGCCGATAGGCCGCGCGGTCACCAGGTTGCCGCTGGCCACCCGCAGGCGCGAGCCCTGCATCGGCGAGGACGCCATGTCCATGGACAGCCGCGCTTCGATAGCGATACGCAGGTGGCCGACCGCGTCGATCACGCACTCCAGGGTCGCGGCATCGGTGATGCGCATCCCATCGTGGTAATGCGGGGTCAGGCCGCGAGCGGCGAGGCGGGTTTCGATTTGCGGGCGCGAACCATGCACCAGTACCAGGCGCACGCCGAGGCTGTGCAGCAGCACCAGGTCATGGACGATATTGCCGAAGTTGGGGTGATCCACACCATCACCCGGCAGCATGACCACAAAGGTGCAGTCACGGTGGGCATTGATGTAGGGCGAAGCGTGGCGAAGCCAATTGACGTATTCGGGCATAAAACCTGGGCCTGTAATAAAAAGCAGCCAAAAAAGGATGAATCGCTAAACGCACAGCGGGCTGATGGTTATCGTCGGAACAGGCTTGGCGACACGCTCGCTCTCCTTTTAAGTACGGGATGCAATGGGGTTAATTTATGCAGGCTTGAGGCAGTAATGTTCAATCAATTCCCGCAATAGACGCACTGTAGGCGTCAAGCGTGACATTTCAAGGTACTCGCCCGGCTGGTGGGCGCAGGCGATGTCCCCAGGGCCGAGTACCAGGGTTTCACAACCAAGGCGCTGAAGATAAGGCGCTTCAGTGCCGAACGCTACTGCTTCGGCACGATGACCGGTCAATCGTTCCGCGACCCGCACCAGTTCGGCGTCTTCAGGCTGCTCGAAGGGCGGTACTTCGGGGAACAGCGGCGCGTAGTCGATCTGCACCTGATGGCGCTCGGCGATGGGCCGCAGTTTCTGGCGGATGGCCTCGCGCAACACCTGGGGATCCATGCCGGGCAAGGGCCGCAGGTCGAACTCCAGGGAGCACTGGCCGCAAATGCGATTGGGGTTATCGCCACCGTGGATGCAGCCGAAATTCAAGGTCGGCTGGGGCACACTGAACTGTGGGTTGCGGTACTCCCGTTGCCAGGCCAGGCGCAGGCCGCGCAGCTCGCCCATGGCGTCATGCATGGCTTCGAGGGCGCTGTGGCCCAGGCTCGGGTCCGACGAATGGCCGCTGCGGCCGAGGATATCAATGCGTTCCATCATCACGCCTTTGTGCAGGCGGATCGGCTTGAGGCCTGTGGGCTCGCCAATCACCGCGGCACGCCCCAGCGGGCGTCCGGCTGCAGCCAGGGCGCGGGCGCCGGCCATGGAGCTTTCTTCATCACAGGTGGCGAGAATCAGCAGCGGCTGCTTGAACGGTTGATCCAACAGCGGCAGGACCGCTTCGATGGCCAGCGCGAAAAACCCCTTCATGTCGCAGCTACCCAGCCCTACCCAACGGCCGTCGACTTCCGTCAGCTTCAGCGGATCGGTCTGCCACAGCGCTTCATCGTACGGCACCGTATCGCTGTGCCCCGCCAGCACCAGGCCACCGGGGCCGCTGCCGAAGCTGGCCAACAGGTTGAATTTGCCGGGGCTGACTTGCTGGATATCGCAGGCAAAACCCAGGTCGCCGAGCCAGGTGGCAAGCAAGTCGATCACCGGGCGGTTGGTCTGGTCGAGAGACGCTTGGGTACAACTGACAGAGGGCGCGGCAATCAGGGCGGCAAATTGTTCTTTCATGGACGGTAAAGGCATGCGCTGTCTCTCAACTTCCACAGATGAAACCCATCATAGAACCATCTGCGCTGCACAATAAACCCGTTGCGGCACGTTGCCCGGCTCAGTCCTGTACACTGCACGACCTTGGCAGCCACCTATTCTCCCGGCTGCACTCCCGATCCTGGATGTTCCGGCCATGCAAAAAGAAACCGAAATCAAGCTCCGCGTCAGTCGCGAGACCCTCGCCGCGCTGCGTGAGCACCCGCTCCTGAAAAAACGCAACAAAAGTGGCTGGGAACGCCGTGAGTTGATGAACCAGTACTTCGACACCCCCGAGCGCGACCTGGCCCAGGCCAAGGTTGCCCTGCGCCTGCGCAAGGATGGCGACGAAGTGATCCAGACCCTCAAGACCCGCGGCCACAGCGTTGCCGGCTTGTCGGAGCGTAATGAATACGACTGGAAACTGGCCAAGGCCAAGCTCGACGTGAAGAAACTCGACGGCGAATGCTGGCCCGAGCAACTGGCCGAGCTGGACAAAAAGACCCTCAAGCCGATCTTCACCACCGACTTCGTGCGTGAACGTGCCGAGATCGCCTGGGGCCGTGGCAAGGCCAAGGTGGTGATCGAAGCCGCCCTGGACCTAGGCCATGTGATTGCCGGCAAGCAGAAGGAAGAAATCTGCGAGCTGGAGCTGGAGCTGCGCGAAGGCGAACCTGCCGCCCTGCTGGAACTGGCTGCCGAACTGGCCCAAACCCTGGCGCTGATGCCCTGCGATATCAGCAAGGCCGAGCGCGGTTATCGCCTGTTCGACGCCAACAGCTATTCCCTGAGCCTGCCGGCCCCGCAACTGCAACCAGAAATGCCCCTGGACGACGCCTTCGCCGCGCTGACCTGGCATTTGCTGGGCAGCAGCCAGCGCCTGGCCGAACAGTACCGTTTCAACGGTCACTGGCGCCTGTTGCAGGACTGGGTAGACAACCTCGCCGAAATGCGCGCCCTGATCGGCAGCCTTGGCCAGGCCGCGCCACGCCAATCCACCAGCGAACTGCGCAGCGCCCTCGACGCCCTGCTGGAAGACTGGCGCCCGCTGGTCCAGGCCGGTGAAGACGATGAAGACGTGCGCAAGGCCGCGCCGGAACAGTTCCTCGAAGAATTGACCGACGTGCGCTGGGGCCTGTTCTCACTGAACACGTCCCGCTGGCTGCTGGCCCGCACCTGGACCCTGGAGCGCAATGTGCGCGGCAACCGCCAAGGTGCGGCCCAGGTCGCCAACTGGCTGCCACGCCTGCTGGCCGACGAAGCCGTCGCCCTACGCCTGCCGCGCTACCAGCAACAGCCGGAAGACCTGGCCGAGCAACTGCCGCGCATCGAGCGTCTGCAGGCCTGGCTGCACCATGCCCGTCACCTGCTGGAGGTTCCAGAACTGGATCGCTTGTACGGTGAACTGAACAAGTTGGCGGCACTGGCCAACCAGCCGATCACCGATGAGTCGCTGGATGCGCGGATGCATCAGGTGATTGCGGTGTATCAGAACCGTGCCTGGAAGACCTTGTTGCGCATGTAAGATTGCTATCGCGGGCAAGCCCACACACATTTGACCGAGCTTTCTAGAGGAGACCGGTTTGAAGGTGGGCTTGCCCGCGATGACACCCGCCCTCTCACCGCAACACTGGCAGACTGGTAGTGGACTTGATCTCCGACAGTGCCACAATCGAGTTGACCTCCTGTATCCCCGGCACCATCGACAGTTTCTCGAAGAAGAAACGCTCATATGCCTCGATATCCGAGGTGACAATGCGCAGTAGAAAATCCACCGACCCCATCAGCACATAACACTCCAGCACTTGCGGGAACCCGCGAATCGCCTCGGTGAATTCCGTGAAGTTGGAACGCCCGTGGGCGTTGAGTTTGACCTCGGCAAAGATCTGCGTGTTAAGGCCGATTTTCTTGCGGTCGAGCAACGTCACCTGGCCTCGAATCACCCCCTCCTCCTTGAGCCGCTGGATCCGTCGCCAGCAGGGCGACTGCGACAGGCCGACCTGTTCGGCAATCTGCGCGCTGGAGAGCGATGCGTCTTCCTGGAGCAGCGCCAGAATCCGGCGGTCGTAGATATCCAACTCACTGTGCATAAAAATACCTTTCAATCCATATTCTGCGAATTGTCTGATTCATTTATAAGGCATATCACTCCAACATAGATAAGAAATACCCCACAGCCCATGTAAAAATTTCTCCAGTCAAACTCGGAGAACGGCCATGCATTCAGTCCCCGCCAGCCCAGCCACGCGCCTCGACGCCTGGGCAGTCAGCAACAGCCATTGCCAGGCGCGCTATCAGATCCTCGCCGAGGCTGAACCCGATGTGCTGTGTCGGATCCTCAATTACTTCGCCTTGCAGTTTTTGGTGCCACAACAGGTGAGCGTGACACGCGACGAAGACCTGCTGAACATCGACGTGGTGATGGATGGCCTGAGCTGGCACCGCGCCCAGGTGATCGGCGAAAAACTTCGTAACCTGATCAGCGTGTGCTCGCTCGAACTGCAACCCGTTGAATCCACGAGGCTGCAAACCGTACAGGCAGTGGCGCAGTAAAAAGCGGCAACAACCCTCGGGGCGACAGCAACCAGGACCGGACTAGCCTTGGCGCTACCACTTGAAACCGCCCAGGAAACCACCATGCCCGCTGCGCCAGGAACTTCAGGATCGCAGGCTTTGCCTCGACGAACTGCTGCCCGCCCTCACCGCCCACGGCATGCTCGACAACGCCCTGGCCGAGCGCTTGCGGCGCACCCCGGGCAATGGCTTGCACCCGCTGGAATTGCTTGCCAACCAGTCACTGCCCGATCCCGCCCGGCCCGGCATGGCGCTGTCCCTGGAGCAACTGACGCAATGGCTCGCCAGTCATGTGGGGCAACCCTATCTGCGCATCGACCCGCTGAAAATCGACGTAGCAAGCATGGTGCCCCTGATGTCCCACGCCTTCGCCCAGCGCCACCATATCCTTGCCGTCGCCCTTGATCGCGACAGCGTGACGGTGGCCAGTGCCGAACCGTACCTGCGAGAGTGGGAGGCCGGCCTGGCCCACGTGTTGAAACGCTCGATCAAGCGCGTACTGGCCAACCCCCAGACGATCCGCAGTTGTACCCAGGAGTTCTTCCGGCTGGCCCGGTCGGTCAGCGGGGCCGACCAGACCACCCCCACGGCGGTCCCCGCCGAACAACTGCTGCACCTGGGTGCCGGCGACCAGGAGCCCGATGCCAACGATGCGCACATTGTCAACATTGTCGACTGGTTGCTGCAATTTGCCTTCGGCCAGCGCGCCAGCGATATCCATATCGAACCCGGCGGCGACCAGGGCCGCGTGCGTTTCCGTATTGATGGGTTGCTGCACGATGTCTATCAGTTTCCGCCCCAGGTCACGACCGCCGTGGTCAGCCGCCTGAAAAGCCTCGGCCGGATGAATGTCGCCGAGAAGCGCAAACCCCAGGATGGCCGGGTCAAGACCAAGACGCCCACGGGTATCGAAGTAGAACTGCGCCTTGCGACCCTGCCCACGGCCTTCGGCGAGAAGCTGGTGATGCGGATTTTCGATCCCCAGGTGCTGCTTCAGGACTTCCCCCAGTTGGGACTGTCGGCCGATGACCTGCAGCGCTGGCAACATATGACCGGCCAGGCCAACGGTATCATCCTGGTCACAGGCCCCACCGGATCAGGCAAGACCAGCACGCTCTATACCACCCTGCGACATCTGGCGACCCGCACGGTCAACCTGTGTACGGTGGAAGATCCGATCGAGATGGTGGAGCCGGCCTTCAACCAGATGCAGGTCCAGCACAATATCGACCTGACCTTTGCCAGCGGCATCCGCGCACTGATGCGCCAGGATCCGGACATCATCATGATCGGCGAGATCCGCGACCTGGAAACCGCTGAAATGGCGATCCAGGCGGCATTAACCGGCCACCTGGTGCTGTCGACCCTGCACACCAACGACGCCCCCAGCGCGATCAGTCGCCTGCTGGAACTGGGCATCCCCCATTACTTGATCAAGGCCACATTAATTGGGGTCATGGCCCAGCGTCTGGTGCGCCGGTTGTGCCCGCACTGTAAAAGCCCGGTGGCACTGAACCAGGACGATTGGCGCAGCGCCACCCAGTCCTGCACGCCGCCCCCCGCCAGCGTATACCGGGCCAACGGATGCGCAGAGTGTCGAGAAAGTGGCTATCGTGGACGCATCGGGGTCTACGAGATCATGCTGATGAATGATGCGGCGAAGGCCGTGGTCGGCGCCGATACCGATCTGCAGGCCTTGCGTCGCGAGGCGCTCAAGGGCGGCATGCACAGCCTGCGATTGTCAGGCGCCCACAAGGTTGCGGCGGGGCTGACCACCCTGGAAGAAGTGTTAAGGGTTACACCTGCGAACGAGTAAACCGCTCTTATCTGCGACAAGCCCGTTACAATCGACAGACCTCACGTTACCGCCACCACCAGACAAGGAATCGTTATGCAGATCGGAACAGTGCTTCTTCTCTTCGTAGGCTTGGCCATTGCCATCCTATTCATGGGCTTCAAGGTCGTACCCCAGGGCTACCAGTGGACAGTGGAGCGCTTCGGCCGCTACACCAATACGCTCAAGCCGGGCCTGAATATCATCATTCCGGTGATGGACCGCATCGGTCGCAAGATCAACGTCATGGAAAGCGTGCTGGATATTCCACCCCAGGAAGTGATTACCGCCGATAACGCCACGGTGCAGATCGACGCAGTGTGTTTCTTCCAGGTGGTGAACACCGCCCAGGCGGCGTACGAGGTGAACAACCTCGAACATGCGATCCGCAACCTGCTGCAAACCAATATCCGTACGGTGCTCGGCTCCATGGAGCTGGACGCCATGCTCAGCCAGCGCGACGGCATCAACGAGAAGCTGCTGCGCACGGTCGATGAAGCCACTGCTCCCTGGGGCATCAAGATCACCCGTATCGAGATCAAGGACATCAGCCCGCCTGCCGACTTGATGGCTGCCATGTCCGGTCAGATGAAGGCCGAGCGGATCAAGCGTGCCCAGATCCTCGAAGCCGAAGGCCTGCGGGCTTCTGCAATCCTGACCGCTGAAGGCAAGAAACAGGCGCAGATCCTCGAGGCTGAAGGGGGTCGTCAGGCCGCGTTCCTCGAATCCGAAGCCCGTGAACGTCAGGCCGAGGCGGAAGCCCGCGCTACGCAGGTCGTGTCGGAAGCGATTGCCACCGGTAACGTGCAGGCCATCAACTACTTTGTCGCGCAGAAATACATTGATGCCCTGGGCAAGCTGGCCTCGGCCAACAACAGCAAAGTGATCCTGATGCCGCTGGAGGCCAGCCAGGTCATCGGCGCAGTGGGCGGCATCGGCGAAATCGTCAAGGCTACCTTCGACAACAAGAAAGCCTGAGGCCGGCACCATGTGGGAATTCCTGCAACACCTGTCGTTCTGGGATTGGCTGGCGCTGGGCACGGTGCTGTTGATTCTTGAAGTGTTTGGTGCCGGCGGTTATCTGCTGTGGATGGGGATCGCGGCGGCGGCCGTTGGCGTACTCAAGTTCCTGATTCCGGGGCTTGGGCTGGAACTGCAACTGCTACTGTTTGCCGTGCTGTCCATACTGACGGCGGTGTACTGGTGGAAGCGCCAGCGCAGCAGTGCCAAGGCCAGCGACCAGCCAGGGCTGAATATGCGCGGATCGGAGCTGGTTGGCCGCACCTTTGTGGTGCATCAGGCAATTATCGACGGCCGGGGCAAGATCAAGGTCGGTGACGGCGTCTGGATGGTCACCGGCCCCGATGCGCCTGCAGGGGCTCAAGTACGGGTGATTGGTCAGGACGGCGTGATTTTACGGATCGAAACTGTTTAGTCAGTCATGGAACTAGGCTGGGTTATCTACAATCAAACCGTTCAGATAACCCAGTCGGAGTCACCCATCATGCGTCTCAAATATGCTGTCGCCACCCTCGCCGTGCTCTCTCTCCCAGTTGGATCGGCCATGGCCGACAGCTTCTGGCGTAATGTCATCTCGTCCGGCGCCACCACCGGCTCCACGTACCTGACCTTCAAGGACCACAAGCTGGTAGTCGCCGCCCAGGACGACGCCGGTAGCTTCGTCGCCAGCGACGGCGGCATCCGTGGCCCTTACCTGGAAGCCGCCATGCAGAAAGTGCGTGCCGACAACCCCGGCCTGAAGGCCACTGACATGGAACTGGCCAACGCCATCCTGGCGAAGAACGCCATCGCCGCCGAGTAATACACGACACGCAAAAAAGCCGCTTATGAAGCGGCTTTTTTGCGCTCGTTGTCCCGTCCTGAATAAGGTTTACACCTTCTGACCTATCTTCAGGAGGAGTCAATGGAATCGGGCAAAAGGCGGAGCCAGCGTGACTACACGTTAGCCTTTAAATTATCGGTCGTAGACCAGGTCGAAAAGGGCGAGTTGAGTTATAAAGAGGCTCAACGGCGCTATGGCATCCAGGGCCGGTCCACGGTACTGGTCTGGTTACGCAAGTACGGCCGGCAGGACTGGAGCCAAGGCGCCTCAATTCGAGAGCCGAGGAGCAGGTCCATGACCGAGCCAACCCTCCCGCTGACCCCCGAGCAGCGGATCAAAGAACTCGAAGAACAGCTGGCGCTAAGCAATCAGAAAGCGCAATTCTTCGAAGCCGTCGTGAATGTTCTGAAGAATGACTACGGTGTTTCCGTCGTAAAAAAGCGACCCGGCAAGTCCTCTCGCAAGGGCAAATCCAAGGCCTGAGCATCACCAGGGCTTGCCTGTTCATGGGCATTTCGCGCCAAGCGTATTACCAACGCAATCGGGCTTTCGACGAGAGAGCTCGTCAAGATCAAGAAGTCATGGACTTTGTTCTTGAAAAGCGCCGCCGTCAGCCTCGGATAGGCACGCGCAAGCTGCATTACCTGATGAGCGTCGAAGTTGGCGCATCAGTGCGGGTCGGCAGAGACCGCCTGTTTAGCATCCTGCGCAATGCTCGAAAACTGGTTGTGCGCAAACGGGCTTACCACAAAACGACGGACAGTCATCACCGCTTTCGCCGCCATCCCAACCTGCTCAAAGCAGGTCAGGAGCAGGTCGTGGCCAATAGGCCAGAACAGGTCTGGGTTGCAGACATAACCTACCTGCCGACACAGGAAAGCGTGGCTTATGTGAGCCTGGTGACAGACGCCTACTCACGCAAGATCGTAGGCCATCATGTGCATGAGAGCTTGCATACCGAGTCGGTGATCAAAGCGATGGAAAAGGCCGTTGGCGAACGCCGAAGCACGCTGCCACTGATCCATCACTCAGACCGCGGAGCCCAATACTGCTCTGAGCTTTATCAACGCTTGCACGCTAGTCATGGCGTCAGATGCTCAATGACCGACGGCTATGACTGCTACCAGAATGCTCTGGCAGAGAGGATAAACGGCATTTTGAAGACCGAGTTCCTGCTGTATCGCCCTAAAAATCTGGCGGACGCAGTGAAAATGGTGGATGAGTCGGTGCTGATCTACAACGGGGAACGGCCACACCTGTCCCTGAAATACAAAACGCCCGATGCAGTGCATCGGGCGTTTTGAGACTGAAATAGGTGTAAACCTATTTCAGGACTAGACACGTCGTTCGACGATTCGTTCACGGACGACAGGCTATATTCAGTTGCCCCGTGCGACGATGCCGGGGTTGATATGAGCTTTTATTCTTAGTTCTTCTTAAAACGGATGCCTTCAACGTCATGAGCCAACTGCCCTTCCTGCCGTTTTCAAAACCTACCATTGATGAAGCCACCATCGCGGCGGTCGGTGATGTGTTGCGTTCCGGCTGGATCACCAGCGGGCCCAAGGTGCAGGCGTTCGAAGCGCAGCTGTCGGAATATTTTGGCGGCCGGCCGGTACGCACCTTCAACTCCGGCACCTGCACCATGGAGATTGCCTTGCGCATCGCCGGTGTCGGGCCGGGGGATGAAGTGATCACCACGCCGATTTCCTGGGTGGCAACGGCCAATGTGATTCTGGAGGTGGGCGCCACGCCGGTGTTTGCCGATATTGATCCGGTGACCCGCAATATCGACCTGGCCCGACTGGAAGCGGCTATTACGCCGCGCACCAAGGCGATCATCCCGGTGTACCTGGCCGGCCTGCCGCTGGACATGCCGATGCTTTACGCGCTGGCCAACAAGTACGGTCTGCGGATCATCGAGGATGCCGCCCAGGCGCTGGGCTCCCGTTGGGATGGCCAGCGCATTGGCGCCACCGGGGATTTTGTCTCGTTCAGTTTCCAGGCGAACAAGAACATCACCTGTTCCGAAGGCGGTTGCCTGGTATTGAACAATGCTGAGGAGGCGCGCCTGGCAGAGAAGTACCGCCTGCAAGGCGTGACCCGCAGCGGGTTTGATGGCCTGGACGTGGATGTATTGGGCGGCAAGTTCAACATGACCGATATCGCCGCCGCCATTGGCCTGGGCCAGTTTGCCCATATCGAGCAGATAACTGCCCATCGCCAAGCGCTGGCCCGGCATTATTTCGAGTGTTTTGGCAGCGACTTCGAGACAACGTACGGCGCACAATTACCGCCTGCGGACTTTGAAAACAGCAACTGGCACCTGTTCCAACTGGTACTGCCTGAGCGTGGGGATGGCCTGCCGGCCCGCGCCACGTTTATGGAGCGCATGCAGGCTCAGGGCGTGGGCATCGGCTATCACTACCCACCGATCCACTTGCTGAGTTTGTATCGGGCACAGGGATTCAGGGAAGGCATGTTCCCGGTAGCGGAAAAAGTCGGGCGTTTGATTGTGTCGTTGCCGATGTTTACAGCGATGACCAAGGCGGATGTGGAGCGTGCTGTCGCAGCGGTGAAGCAGGCGCTCAAGCCCTGACCTTTGCAGGAGCCGGCTTGCCGGCTCCTGCAGGGGGCGGTGTTATTCGCCGATGGCGGCTTTATAGCCAGCGGCATCCAGCAGCTTGTCCAGTTCGGCGGCATTGCTTGGCTTGACCTTGAAGATCCAGGCCTCGTACGGCTTGTCATTGAGCGACTCAGGGGCATCGGCCAACGCCTCGTTGACCGCAATCACTTCGCCCGACACTGGCGAATAAATATCCGAAGCAGCCTTCACCGACTCCACAACGCCTGCTGCGTCGCCTGCAGCGAACACTTTGCCCACCTCAGCCAACTCAACAAAAACCACATCACCCAATGCTTCCTGGGCGTGATCGGAGATCCCGACGGTCACACTGCCGTCAGCTTCCAGGCGTGCCCATTCGTGGCTTTCGGCAAAACGTAGTGCGGCAGGGATATCGCTCATAGTCTGTGTCCTCAAAAAGAAATGTCAGCGGCCATTGGCCCGGAAAAGATTAGATCAAGGTTTTACCATGGCGCACGAAGGTCGGTTTGACCACTCGCACCGGGTACCACTTACCGCGAATTTCTACCTCGGCACGGTCGGCGGTTGCCATCGGTACACGCGCCAGGGCAATGGATTTGCTCAGCGTAGGAGAGAAACTACCACTGGTGATCTCTCCTTCGCCAACATTGGCGATACGAACCACTTGATGAGCGCGCAAAACCCCGCGTTCTTCCAGCACCAGGCCTACCAGTTTGAGCTGCACCCCGGCCGCACGCTCGGCTTCCAGGGCGGCGCGCCCGATGAAATCGCGGCTGACGGGTTCCCAGGCGATGCTCCAGGCCATGTTGGCGGCCAACGGTGACACATTCAGGTGGATATCCTGGCCGTAGAGGTTCATGCCGGCCTCCAGGCGCAGGGTATCGCGAGCACCGAGGCCGATGGGCGAGATGCCCGCGCCTACCAGGTCGTTGAAAAACCCCGGGGCCTGATCGGCAGGCAGGACGATTTCCAGGCCATCTTCGCCGGTATAGCCCGTGCGCGCGATAAACCAGTCACCGTCGGCACGCCCCTCGAAAGGCTTGAGCTGTTGGATCAACACGCCGCGAGACTGGGTGACCAACTCGGCAATCTTGTGCCGGGCCTGGGGACCCTGGATCGCCAGCATGGCCAGGTCCGGGCGTTCGCGCATCTGCACCTGGTAGCTGCCCAACTGGCTCTGCATCCAGGCGATATCCTGGTCGCGGGTGGCCGCATTGACCACCAGCCGGTAACCCTCTTCGGTGCGGTAGACAATCATGTCGTCCACCACCCCGCCCTGCTCGTTGAGCATGGCGCTGTACAACGCATGGCCGCAGCCATGCAAACGATCGACATCATTGGCCAACAGGTACTGCAGCCATTCCCTGGCCTGCAGGCCCGAGATATCGATCACGGTCATGTGGGAAACATCAAACACCCCGCAGTCACGGCGCACCTGATGGTGCTCCTCGACTTGCGAGCCGTAGTGCAGAGGCATATCCCAACCGCCAAAATCGACCATTTTCGCGCCAAGGGCGAGATGCAGGTCATACAGAGGCGTACGCTGTCCCATGGGTTTCTCCTTCCGGGCGTGGCGAAGGTGCGGACGGTTGCTGTTCGGGCTACACACCTTGAAATACAAGGCTTGCAGCCACAATCAGCAACCCAACCCGAAAGACGGGCCGCACCGAATGCCGCGCATTGTAGCCTCAAGCCGTAGGACTGACACCTAACCGATTCGTCGCGCCGAACGTCGGATCAAGCCGATGACCGGCAACAGGCCGACCAACACCAGGGTCAGGGCGGGCAAGGAGGCGCGCGCCCACTCGCCTTCGCTGGTCATCTCAAAGATGCGTACCGCCAGCGTATCCCAGCCGAACGGGCGCATCAGCAGGGTCGCGGGCATTTCCTTGAGCACATCGACAAACACCAGCAGCGCGGCGCTCAAGGTGCCGGGCAACAACAGTGGCAGATACACTTTGCAAAACAGTCGTGGCCCACTGACCCCCAGGCTGCGCGCTGCTTCCGGCAAGGACGGGCGGATGCGCGCCAGGCTGTTTTCCAGTGGACCGTAGGCCACGGCCAGGAAGCGCACCAGATAGGCCATCAGCAGCGCCGACAGGCTGCCCAACAGCAACGGTTTGCCAGCACCGCCCAGCCAACTGGACACAGGGATCACCAACTCGCGATCCAAATAGCTGAACGCCAGCATGATCGACACCGCCAATACCGAACCCGGCAAGGCGTAGCCCAGGTTGCCCAGGCTGACCCCGGCGCGGATGGCGCGGGTTGGCGCCAGGCGGTTGGCAAACGCCAGCAGCAACGCCACGCTCACTGTGATCAACGCGGCCATGCCACCCAGGTAAAGGGTATGCATGATCAGCCCGGCGTAGCGCTCATCGAGGTCGAAACGCCCGCGCTGCCAGAACCAGGCCAGCAGCTGAAGCATCGGGATGACAAAGGCGCAGGCAAACACCAGGGCGCACCAGCCAGTGGCGGCGGCGGCCTTGAAGCCACTCAGGTGATAGAGCGCCTTGCCCCGCGGTCGCTCGTTGCTCGGGCGGCTGGCGCCACGGGCCCGGCGCTCGCCGTAGAGCACCAGCATCACCACCAACAGCAGCAGGCTCGCCAGTTGCGCGGCGCTGGACAGGCTGAAAAAGCCATACCAGGTCTTGTAGATGGCGGTGGTGAACGTGTCGAAATTGAACACCGACACCGCGCCGAAATCCGCCAGGGTTTCCATCAACGCCAGGGCCACGCCGGCGCCGATAGCCGGGCGCGCCATGGGCAGGGCCACCCGCCAGAACGCCTGCCAGGGTGATTGGCCCAACACCCGCGCCGCTTCCATCAACCCCTTGCCCTGGGCCAGAAAGGCGGTGCGCGCCAGCAGGTAGACGTAGGGATAGAACACCAGCACCAGCACGATGATCACGCCACTGGTGGAGCGCACGCGCGGCAGGCGCAGGCCCGTGCCGAACCACTCGCGCAGCAGGGTTTGTACCGGCCCGGAGAAGTCCAGCAGGCCGACGAAGACAAACGCCAGGACATAGGCCGGGATGGCAAACGGCAGCATCAACGCCCAGTCCAGCCAACGCCGGCCGGGGAACTCACAGAGGCTGGTCAGCCACGCCAGGCTCACGCCCAGCACCGTTACACCGACCCCGACGCCCAGCACCAGGGTCAAGGTGTTGCCCAGCAGACGCGGCATCTGGGTGTCCCACAGGTGCGACCAGATTTGCGTGTCGATGCTTTGCCAGGACAGCAACAACACGCTCAACGGCAGCAGCACCAGGGCGGCGACAGTGAAGACTGGCAGGTACCAGCGGCGTTGGGCGGGGTGGGCCAAAAGGAATTCTCAAGCAGTGGATGATGTGGAAACCTGCACAAAGCACTGTGGGAGCGGGCTTGTGTGGGAGCTGGCTTGCCTGCGATGCAGACACCTCGGTTTATCAGCGATACCGGGGTGATGCTATCGCAGGCAAGCCAGCTCCCACACAAGCCGCTCCCACACTAGAACTGCGGCGTCCTACAAATTGTACTCAGTTCCAGCCCGCACGATCCATCAGGCGAATCGCCTCGGCCTGGCGCTTGCCCGCCACTTCCACCGGCAGGGTGTCAGCCTTGAACTTGCCCCAGCTCGCCACTTCAGCCGAGGGTTCTACCGCCGGGTTGGCCGGGAACTCCTGGTTGACGTCGGCAAAGATCTTCTGCGCCTCAGGCGTAGTCATCCACTCCACCAGAGCCTTGGCGGCTTCCGGGTGCGGGGCGTACTTGGTCAGGCCAATGCCCGACAGGTTGACGTGCACGCCACGGTCGCCCTGGTTCGGCCAGAACAATTTGACTGCCAGCTTCGGGTCCTGCTTGTGCAGGCGGCCGTAGTAGTAAGTGTTAACGATCCCCACGTCGCACTGCCCGGCGTTGATTGCCTGCAATACCGCGACGTCATCGGAGAAGACATCGGTGGACAGGTTATTGACCCAGCCCTTGATGAGTTCTTCGGTCTTTTCTGCGCCATGGGTCTCGATCAGGGTGGCGGTCAGCGACTGGTTGTAGACCTTTTTAGCGGTGCGCAGGCACAGGCGGCCTTCCCATTGCTTGTCAGCCAGGGCTTCGTAGGTGGTCAGCTCTGCCGGTTTCACGCGGTCGGTGGAGTACGCGATGGTCCGCGCCCGCAGGCTCAAGCCGGTCCAGGCGTGGCTGGAAGCGCGATATTGCGCAGGGATGTTGGCGTCGATCACCTTGGAGGTGAACGGCTGCAGGATGCCCATCTGCTCGGCTTGCCAGAGGTTGCCAGCATCGACGGTCAGCAGCAGGTCGGCGGTGGCGTTCTGGCCTTCGGCCTTGATGCGCTGCATCAGCGGCGCTTCCTTGTCGGTGATGAACTTCACCTGCACCCCGGTTTTCTTGGTGTAGGCGTCGAACACCGGCTTGATCAACTCGTCGATACGAGAGGAGTAGACCACCACTTCGTCAGCCGCCTGGGCGGTGGTGCTGGCGATAAGGGTGAGTGCCAGGGCAGTCAGGAGGCGCTTGGGTGCCAACATAGGTGCGGTCTCTCGTAGGAAAAGTGAGCGCAAATGATAAGGACTCACATTTAGCATCTCAACCGAACACTGGCCGGAGGAGTTACGAGATGTTGCACGAATGCCATTTAAGGTGCGACAGAAGGCCTCAGGCCTTGGCCAGATCCGGCAGGTCTCCGGTCAAGCCCAATGCCTGGCGCACAAACAGCGCCTTGGCCTCGGGCATCTGGTCGACCATCTTCAGCCCCGCATTGCGCAACCAGCGCAATGGCAACTGGTCAGCCTGGAACAACCGTTCAAAGCCCTCCATCGCCGCCATCAGCGCCAGGTTGTGCGGCATGCGTCGACGCTCGTAGCGACTGAGCACCTTCACATCCGCCAAGTGCTCACCGCGCTCGCACGCCTTTAGCAGCACCTCGGCCAACACGGCGGCATCGAGGAACCCCAGATTCACCCCCTGCCCCGCCAATGGGTGGATAACGTGGGCAGCATCACCAATCAGCGCCAGGCCTTCGGCGACGTAGCGCTTGGCGTGGCGCTGGCGCAGCGGTACGCACAGACGCGGGTCGGCGCTGACCACGCTGCCGAGGCGCCCTTCAAAAGCGCGCTCCAGTTCGCGGCAGAAGCTGTCGTCGTCCAGGGCCATCAGGCGTTCGGACTCACTTGGCGTGGTCGACCAGACGATCGAGCACCAATCTTCCTGGCCATCTCGTACCAGCGGCAGGAACGCCAGCGGACCATGGTCGGTGAAGCGCTGCCAGGCGGTACGCTGGTGCGGCTGGCTGCTGCGTACGCTGGTGACGATGGCGTGGTGCAGGTAATCCCATTCGCGGGTGGCGGTGCCGGTCAGGCGACGCACAGCCGAGTTGGCGCCGTCGGCGGCGATCACCAGCGGCGCGCGCAAAGTGCGGCCATCGGCCAGGGTCAGCAGCCAGTCATCGCCGGAGCGGCGCATCTGCTCCAGGCGTGCATTGGCCAGCAGGCCCAGGTCGCAGTCGTGCAGGCGCTCAAGCAGGGCGTCCTGGACCACGCGGTTTTCGACGATATGCCCCAGCACCTCGGCATGCACACTGGCCGCCGAAAAGTGGATCTGCCCGGTGCCGCTGCCATCCCACACCTGCATCTCGCCGTAGGGGCTGGCGCGGCGGCTGGCGATGCCATCCCACACACCCAGGCGGTCGAGGATGCGCTGGCTGGCGGCCGACAAGGCGCTCACCCGCGGTTCAAACGGCGCATCGGCGTCGAATGGCTTGACGCTCATTGGGCTGCCGTCGAGCAGCAGCACCTGCAGGCCACTGCCCTGCAACGCCAGCGCCAGGGCGCTTCCGACCATTCCGGCCCCGACAATCAGCACATCTGCGCGCATGTCCATGCTTTATGCCTGTCTCGCTGGCGGCTTGCGCCGCACGTAAAGGGTTTTGTCGACTCGCGCCACCAGGGTGCCGGAGCCGTCGTGAATCTGCACCTTGAGGTGCGGCAAGTATTTCTCGCCGCCCTCGGTCTGCCGTCGCACCTCATCGAGCAAGGCCTGGTCGATGGAGAATTCGGCAAACACCGGGCCTTTGCCCGGCGAGATGAAATCAATGGTCGCGGCCTTGTCCCAGACGATGTAGTCGCGCCCCAGGTTCTCCATCAGCATCAGCATGTAGAACGGGTCGACCATCGAGTACAGGCTGCCGCCAAATTGCGTACCGACGTAATTGCGGTTGTACCAGCCCAGGCCCATGCGCACCTTCACCTGACGAAAATCAGCGCTCATGTGCTGCACACGGACGCCTGCGCCCAGATACGGCGGATACAGGGTCATGATCCAGCGCAACAACCGCGCCTTGCCCAGGCGCTCCGTCAGCCACTTACGCATCGGGACGCGTGCCCAGGCCCATGGCCTGCCGGGCGAACCAGCGCTTGGCCGGCGGCAACAGGTCCAGGCCCAGCAGGCCGAGGTTGCGGCCCATGGCGACCAGCGGCTGGCCGCTGCCAAACAGGCGGGTGACCTGGTCGGAAAAGCCCACGGTCAACTGCTGGTCCAGGCGCTGGCGTTCGCGGTAGGCCTGCAAGGTCGCCAGGTCACCCGGCACTTGCGGCCCGGCCAACAGGGCCTCGGCCAGCGCATAGGCATCGCGCAGCGACAGATTGAAACCCTGGCCGGCAATCGGGTGCAAGCTGTGGGCCGCGTTGCCGAGGATCACCAGGTGCGAGCGCACTTGCTCCTCGGCCTCCACCAGGGTCAGCGGATACAAGTGGCGCGCGCCAACCTGTTTCAAGGTGCCCAGGCGATAACCAAACACGCCCTGCAACTCGCTGAGAAAACTGCGTTCATCCAGTTGCGCCAAGCGCTGGGCGTCCATGCCGACGCGGGTCCAGACCAGTGCGCAACGGTTGTCTGCCAGCGGCAGCAAGGCCATCGGGCCTTCGTCGGTGAAACGCTCGAAAGCCTCGCCGTTATGGGCTTCGCTGGGGGTGATGTTGGCGATCAGGGCGCTCTGGTTGTAAGGCCGTTGCTTGACGCCAATGCCCAACTGCTCGCGCAGGCCGGAGCGGCCACCATCGGCCAGTACCGCGAGATCGCACTCGATGACAGTTTCATCGTTGAGGGTCAGGCGGTAGCCGTCGGCCAGCGGTTCCATGCGGCTGACTTCTGCAGGGCAACGCCAACTGATCACGTCCTTGTCCAGGCCTTGCCACAGGCACTGCCCGAGCCAGGCGTTTTCCACCACATAGCCCAGGGCCGGTACGCCCTCTTCGAGCGCCGACAAGCGCGCGGTAGAGAAGCGCCCACGGTCGGAAACATGGATCTGCTTGATCGGCTCGGCGCGCCGGGAAATGTCTTGCCACACACCCAGGCGCTGGTAGATCTGTCGCGCGCCAAAGGACAGTGCCGAGGAACGTGCGTCGTAGCTCGGCTGGTAGCTGTCGCCGGGGGCAAAGGGTTCGATCAGCACGATCTTCCAACCGCGAGCCTTGGCCCCGGCCTGCAACGCCAGCGCCAAGCTGGCGCCCACCAGGCCGCCACCGATAATCGCCAGGTTGACCCGGCTCATCGGGCGGCCGCCATCAGTGCTTCAATCTCGGCCACGGTCTTGGGCACGCCACCGGTCAGAATTTCACAGCCTTGCTTGGTCACCACCACGTCATCCTCGATGCGCACGCCTATGCCACGCCATTTCTTTGCCACATTCTGGTTATCCGGGGCAATGTAGATGCCCGGCTCCACGGTCAGGGCCATGCCCACTTCCAGCACCCGCCACTCGCCGCCGACCTTGTACTCGCCCACATCATGCACATCCATGCCCAGCCAGTGCCCGGCGCGGTGCATATAGAACGCCTTGTAGGCTTCGCTGGCGATCAACTCGTCCACCTCACCTTGCAACAAGCCCAGCTTCACCAGCCCGGCGGTGATGACGTGCACCGTCGCCTCATGGGCCTGGTTCCAGTGTTTGTTCGGCGCGATCTGCGCAAAGGCGGCTTCCTGGGAGGCCAGCACCACTTCGTAGATCGCCTTCTGCTCGGCGGAAAACTTGCCGTTGACCGGCCAGGTACGGGTGATATCGCTGGCATAGCAGTCGATTTCACAACCGGCGTCGATCAGCACCAGGTCACCGTCCTTGAGCACCGCATCATTCTGCTGGTAGTGCAGGATGCAGCTGTTGCGCCCCGAAGCGACGATGGAGCCATAGGCCGGCATCTTCGCCCCGCCCCGGCGGAACTCGTAGTCCAGCTCGGCTTCCAGGCTGAATTCATGCAACCCCGGGCGGCTGGCCTGCATTGCCCGGATATGGGCCGCGCAGGAAATCCGTGCGGCTTCGCGCATGACCTTCACTTCTGCGGCGGATTTATACAGGCGCATGTCGTGCAGCAGATGATCCAGGGCAACGAATTCGTTCGGCGGCTGCGCACCGAGGTGCGCCTTGGAGCGGATCACGTTGATCCACTCCATCAGGTGCCGGTCGAACTCGGCATTGCTGCCCATGGCCGAATACACCCGGTCGCGACCTTCGATCAGGCCGGGCAGGATGTCGTCGATATCGGTGATCGGGAAGGCATCGTCGGCGCCGTATTCGCGAATCGCGCCTTCGGTACCGGCGCGCAGGCCGTCCCACAATTCGCGCTCGGCATTGCGTTCACGGCAGAACAGCACGTACTCGCCGTGAATGCGCCCTGGCATCAACACAATCACTGCCTGGGGCTCGGGGAAGCCGCTCAGGTACTGGAAGTCGCTGTCCTGGCGGTAGACGTGTTCGACATCACGGTTGCGGATCGCCACGGCGGCGGCCGGCAGGATCGCGATGCTGTTGGGTTCCATCTGCGCCATGAGCGCCTTGCGGCGGCGGGTGTATTCCGCTTTGGGGATATGGATCATGGGCAGGTGGGTTCCCTCTCTTAGTGCAGCGACGGCTTGACTGCTGCGGGTTCAGCAGACTTTTTGGTCTCGGTGAACAGCAGCAGCGGCGCGACGCGCAGGTATTCCATGACTTCCATATAGTCGCCTTCGCCGTCTTCGGACTCTTCCAGGGCGTCTTGCACCTGGGAGATGGCTGCCAGGTCCTGCAACACTTCCTTGGCGTCGGTGCTCAACTCCAGGCCGCCGGCGTTCACGCCAAAGCCATGGAGGAAGCCCTGGCACCATTGACCCAGTGCAGCAGCACGCTCGGTGAGCGGCGCATCATCGGTTGGCAGCAGCAGGACTACGGTGACGTCATCACCGGTCAGCTCGCCTTTAACCATTTCTTGCAAGCCGATCAACGCGTTGCGCACGTTTTCGGTAGGCTCGGTTTCCAGCAGCTCGGCGACGTCGGCCAGCCAGTTGTCGGCGTCAAAGCCGACACCGGTGCAGCTACGGCCCAGCAGCACGCCATGCAGTTCGGCAGGCGAGCAAGGGTGACCGCTGGAGCTCAGCAGTTTGGAAAAAGCGTCGTACGGGGAATTCTGAATAGGCATGATGAGCTAGGCGCCAGGCGGCGCGATGTCTAGAATGAAGCGCTGTATCCTAGCACCGGCAGACGCACCCGACTATCAAGGGCGTCAGATCGTTTATCCTGCAGTTGCCATTCATCAGACAAATCCAGTGGAACCCTATGGAAGACGCCGACTTGCAAGCGCTGATGGCCAGACTCGAATTGCTAATTACCCGGGTCGAGCAACTAAAGAGTCAAAACGGACTCCTATTAGCTCAGGAAAAGACCTGGCGCGAGGAACGCGCTCACCTCATTGAAAAAAACGAAATCGCCCGGCGTAAGGTCGAGTCGATGATTTCGCGCCTGAAGGCCCTGGAGCAAGACTCATGAGTTCAAGCAATAGCGTCACCGTGCAGATTCTCGACAAAGAGTATTCGATCATCTGCCCCCAGGAAGAGCGCAGCAACCTGGTGAGCGCTGCCCGCTACCTGGATGGCAAGATGCGTGAAATCCGCAGCAGCGGCAAAGTCATCGGTGCCGACCGTATCGCCGTGATGGCCGCCCTGAACATTACCCACGATTTGCTGCATAAGCAGGAGCGCCCTGACGTACAGGCCAGCGGCTCGACACGCGAGCAGGTGCGTGACCTGCTGGAACGTGTGGATCTGGTGCTTTCCAGCGATTCAGACGCACCCAAGGGCTGATTGCCGAGTCTGTTTGGGGTATACTCGCCCCACTCCCTGGCGTGCTTGCCAGTCGGCGATGTCCCGGAGCCGATTCGCACTACCCTGGAAGTTGCACGTTGGGCTGGTGTGCATGTCCGCTAGACGGAAAGCCTTAAAGCCTACTGCTTCTTCCACCTTGAACTTTCGGGTTCAAGGGCTTAGTCGACAGCGGTTCTGTCGGGGAGCCTGAATTCCCAAACTCAATGCCAGTCCCCGGACTGGCATTGTTTTATGAGCCGAACACCATGACCGAACCTGCGCCGCTTTCCCGTCCGCAACTTCGACGCATGTTGCGCAATGCCCGCCGCGCCCTGACGCCGGGCGAGCAGCGCCAGGCAGCTCTTGGCCTGTATCGGCAACTGGCACAGCACCCGCTGTTTCGCCGGGCCAAACATATTGCTTTATACCTACCAACGGATGGCGAAATCGATCCGCGCTTGCTGCTGCGCGCTGCCCAGCGCCGGGGCAAGGCCACCTACCTGCCGGTGCTCAGCGCCTGGCCACGGACCAAGATGGTGTTCCAACGGGTACGTCCCCGGGAAAAACTTGCGCCCAATCGCTTCGGCATTCTTGAGCCACAGGTCAATATCGGGCGCCAGCGCAAGGTCTGGGCACTGGACCTGGTGCTGCTGCCATTGGTGGGTTTCGATGATGCGGGCGGGCGGCTGGGCATGGGCGGCGGCTTTTACGATCGCAGCCTGGCGTACCTGGCGCGCCGCTCGTCGTGGCGCAAGCCGACGCTGCTGGGCCTGGCCCATGAATGTCAGAAAGTCGAACGACTGGCACAGGCCAGCTGGGACGTGCCGTTGAATGGCACCGTTACCGATAAGAAGTGGTATATCGCAGAGGGGACGCCGCTGGAATCAACGGCGCCGAAATAGCATCAACGCTTGAAGGTTTGTGGCTGCTGCTGTGCAAATTCAACCGGGGCTTCGGTCTTGTTCGACCACAGGCTTTGCGCATACCCGGTGGTCACGACGCCCAGACCGAACAAAATAACCAAAATCCATAGTAAATCCGGTTTGCGTTTCATCGATTGCCCCCCTTCAGGCCTATCACACACGATGACAGCAACGTTCCAAAGTAGTCCGTTCCAGCTGCGTCAAGCTTAAAATCCCGGCATTCTGCGGTAACGTGAACCAACACGCAAACCTTGACGTCAACCGACCGTCGGTTTGTCATGAAATTGACAGACAACCTGCCCAATCCCCTGCAAAGGAGCAAAACCATGGCCTATTGGCTGATGAAGTCCGAGCCCGATGAGCTGTCCATCAAGGGCCTGGAGAAACTCGGCGAGGCGCGCTGGGATGGCGTGCGCAATTACCAGGCACGCAACTTCCTGCGGGCCATGGCCGTGGGTGACGCGTTCTTCTTTTACCACTCCAGTTGCCCCGAACCGGGGATTGCCGGTGTAGGGAAAATCATTGAGGCGGCTTATCCGGACCCGACAGCGCTGGAAGCTGACAGCCATTACTTCGATGCCAAGGCCACCCCGGAAAAAAATCCATGGAGCGCCATTACAGTGGCGCATGTCGAGACCTTCCCCAACGTTCTCGGGCTGGGCTACCTCAAGCAACAGACGGCCCTGGCCGAACTGCCGCTGGTGCAAAAAGGCAGTCGTTTGTCGGTGATGCCGGTGACGGCCCAGCAATGGGCGGCGGTAATGGCCTTGCGTTAACGCCTAACGGTATTCATTTGACCGGTATCAACGGCTATCGGTTACGATCCCGGCAAACTAGGACGCTAACACCGCAGGATGCACCCATGTCGACGTCACATCGCAGTTCGCACTTCTTTGCCTTTCTCCTGATTCTATTGCTGGTGGCCGCCGGTGGCTTCGGCTACTGGAAGTCCACCCTGGACCGCCTGCCGGAAGGTTTGAACATGGGCAATGGCCGGCTGGAATCCACCGAAGTGCAGATCGCCACCAAGATCCCCGGCCGCCTGGCTGAAGTGCGGGTCGATGAAGGCGACAAAGTGCTCAAGGGCCAACTGCTGGCGCGTATCGACACCCGCACCCTCGAAGCCCAGCGTTCCCAGGCCGAGGCCGAAGTGCTGCGCGCCAAGGAGAACTTCGCCGCCGCCGAAGCCAACGTGCAATTGCGCCAGAGCGAAAACCTGCTGGCCAGCCAGGAACTCAAGCGCACCCAGGAGCTGTACCGCCGCGGCTTCGCCAGCGCACAGCTGATCGACCAGCAACAGGCACGGCAGAACACCGGCAATGCGGCGGTGACGGCAGCCCAGGCCCAGGTCAATGCGGTCAAGGCCGCCATCGGTGCGGCCCAGGCCCAGGTGGCACAACTGACCAGCGAGATCGAAGACAGCAGCCTGCGCGCGCCCATCGACGGCATCATCCAGTTGCGCCTGGCCGAACCTGGCGAAGTGCTCGGTGCCGGCGGGCGCGTGTTGCTGCTGATAGATCCGAATGACCAGTATATGAACCTCTACCTGCCCGCCTCCGTCACCGGTCGCCTGACCGTGGGCAGTGAAGCGCGGATCGTGCTCGATGCCCTGCCGGATCAACCCCTGCCGGCGAAAATCAGCTTTGTCGCCGCCAAGTCGCAGTTCACCCCCAAAGAAGTGGAAACCCGCGACGAGCGCCAGAAACTGGTGTTCCGCGTCAAACTGCGCCTGACTCAACCGAGCGCCGTGCCCCAGGCCAAGCCCGGCATGCCCGGCGCCGGCTATGTGCGCACCGCTGACCTGGACTGGCCGGCCAACCTGCAATGACCGGGCTGGCGCTGCAGGCCACGGGCATCAACCACCGCTACGGCAAGCAACAGGCGCTGATCGACATCGCCTTCAGCCTGCCGGCCGGTACCCGCTGCGGGTTGATCGGCCCGGATGGCGCGGGCAAGTCGAGCCTGTTGGGCTTGATCGCCGGGGTGAAAAAACTGCAGGACGGTGACTTGCAGGTGCTGGGCGGCTCCATCGAAGACCGCCGCCACCGCAACAGCCTGTACCCGTTGATCGCGTTTATGCCCCAGGGCCTGGGCGGCAACCTCTACCCCGAACTGTCCATCAGCGAGAACATCCGTTTTTTCGCCACCCTGTTTGGCCTGTCCAAAGCCGATTGCGAGCAGCGCATGCACAACCTGCTGCTGGCCACCGACCTGGCACGCTTCGCCGACAGGCCGGCGGGCAAACTGTCGGGCGGGATGAAGCAAAAACTGGGGCTGTGCTGCGCGCTGATCCACGACCCGGACTTGCTGATCCTCGATGAACCCACCACCGGCGTCGACCCTTTGTCACGCCGGCGCTTCTGGGAGCTGGTAGAAACCGTACGCAGCGAACGCCCGCAACTGACGCTGCTGGTGGCCACGGCCTACATGGAAGAAGCCGAGCAGTTCGAGCACTGCCTGATGCTCGACCGCGGCAAGCTGATCGCCGATGGCCTGAGCCGCGAACTGGCGGCGGTCACGCCCAGCGGCAAGCTGGATGAGGCCTTCACCCATTTCCAGGGTGACAGCGCGCACAACAACCAGCCGCTGGTGATCCCTCCTCGGGCAAACGACAACACCGACATCGCCATCGAAGCCCACGACCTGACCCTGCGCTTTGGCGACTTTACGGCAGTCAACAAGGTCAGCTTCGCTATTGGCCGTGGCGAGATCTTCGGCTTTCTCGGCTCCAACGGCTGCGGCAAGACCACCACCATGAAAGTCCTCACCGGGCTGATGCCGGCCAGTGAAGGCAGCGCCACACTGCTGGGCAACCCGGTAAATGCCAAGGACCTGGCAACCCGCAAGCGCGTGGGCTTTATGTCCCAGAGCTTCTCGCTGTACGGTGAGCTCAGCGTGCGCCAGAACCTGGTGCTGCACGCACAGTTGTTCGACCTGCCCAAGGCCGACAGCGGCCCGCGCATCGAAGAATTGATCCAGCGTTTTGACCTGGGCAGTGTCGCCGAACAACCCTCCGGCGAGCTGCCCCTGGGTTTGCGCCAGCGCCTGTCCCTGGCCGTGGCGGTGTTGCATTGCCCGGAAGTGCTGATCCTCGACGAACCCACGTCCGGTGTGGACCCCGCCGCGCGCGACGATTTCTGGCGTTTGCTGGTGGAGTTGTCCCGCGAGCAAGGGGTGACGATTTTTCTCTCCACCCACTTTATGAACGAAGCCCAGCGCTGCGACCGCATCTCGTTGATGCACGCCGGCAAGGTGCTGGCCTGCGACACCCCGGACGCCCTGCAGCAACACTTCCACGGCGAGACCCTGGAAGCCGCATTTGTCACCTGTCTGGAACAAGCCCAGGAAGCCCCAGAAGCCGCCGCGCCCAGCGCAACCGTCAGCACACCGACCACGCCGCCAGTCAGCAAGCGCGGCTTCAGCCTGGTCCGCCTGCTGGCAGTGGCCAGTCGCGAAGGCAAGGAATTGTTGCGCGACAAAGTGCGCATGGCCTTTGCCCTGCTCGGGGCGATTTTCATGATGGTGATCTTCGGCTACGGCATTTCCCTGGACGTGGAGAAGCTCGCCTTCGCCGTGTATGACCAGGACCAGACGCCACAAAGCCGCTCCTATCTGGAGGCCTTTCGCAGTTCGCGCTACTTCGCCGAACAGCCGCCGATCAGCGATTCGGCCGAGCTGCACCGGCGCCTGCAACGCTCGGAAATCAAACTCGCCTTGGAGATTCCTCCCGGATTTGGCCGCGACCTGTACGCCGGGCGCCAACCGGCAGTGGCCGCCTGGCTGGATGGCGGCATGCCGTTTCGCGCCGAGACCAGCCGCAACTATGTCGAAGCGGTACACCAGGCCAATCTGCAGCAGTTGGCGGAACTCAACAGCTCCCCGCGAGCCCAGCCCGCCGCCGCCAGACTGGAGACGCGCTTTCGCTATAACCAGGACGTGGTCAGCGTAAATGCCATCGGCCCCGGCGTGATGGCACTGATCCTGGCGTTTATCCCGGCCATGCTCACCGCCCTGGGCATCGTGCGCGAGAAGGAGCTGGGGTCGATCACTAACTTCTACGCCACACCGCTGACCCGCCTGGAGTTTCTCCTCGGCAAGCAGGCGCCGTATCTGGTTATCAGCCTGATCAACCTGGCGCTGCTGGTGGCGATGAACCGCTGGCTGTTCGGCGTGCCGTTCAAGGGCAGTGGCGTGACCCTGGCGTTTGGCGGCCTGCTGTATGTGCTGGCCACCACCAGCATGGGCCTGCTGATTTCTGCGTTCACCCGCACCCAGATCGCAGCGATTCTCGGCACCATGATCATCACCAGCCTACCGACCATCCAGTTCTCCGGGCTGATCGTGCCGCGCTCGTCCCTGGAAGGGGCGGCCGCGCTGATGGGCATGCTGTTTCCCGCCGGCTACTTCCTGGATGTCGCCGTCGGCACCTTTACCAAAGCCCTGGACCTGCGCCAGCTGTGGCCACAGTGCCTGGCGCTGTTCGGGTTTTTCCTGGGGTTCACCGGGCTGAGCCTGGTGATGCTCAAGAAGCAGGAGGCCTGATGCATAAGTTCGCCCATATCCTGCGCCTGGGAATCAAAGAGCTCACCAGCTTGCGCCACGACAGCGTGTTGCTGCTGTTTCTGTTCTACGCCTTCACCGTCGCCATTTATATGCCAGCGGCCGGTTCAGTGATTGGCGTGCATAACGCCAGCGTGGCCTTTGTCGATGAAGACCATGGCCAATTGTCACGCCAACTGGCCGAAGCCCTGCAACCACCAGAATTCCAGCCCGCCGTGCCACTGGCCTACGACCAGTTGGA
Source organism: Pseudomonas sp. FP818 (assembly GCF_030687335.1). Taxonomy (NCBI): domain Bacteria; kingdom Pseudomonadati; phylum Pseudomonadota; class Gammaproteobacteria; order Pseudomonadales; family Pseudomonadaceae; genus Pseudomonas; species Pseudomonas sp. FP818. Next base: position 5,650,138 of record NZ_CP117427.1, read on the forward strand.
TAAGGTCATGGACAGCGGCCAGTACACTTTCGTGATCAACGTGCCGGCCAATTTCCAGGCCGACCTGCTGGCCGGCCGCCAGCCGAGCGTTCAGGTCAATGTGGATGCCACGGCGATGAGCCAGGCCTTTATGGGCGCGGGCTATATCGGGCGGATCTTCCAGCGTGAATTGCTGACCTACAGCGGCCAGGCGGACACCAGCCAGCGCGCACCGGCGACCCTCACCACCCGGGCATTGTTCAACACCAACCTGGAAGGCGGCTGGTTCCTGGCGGTGATCCAGATCGTCAACAACATCACCATCCTCGCCATCGTCCTGACCGGCACCGCGCTACTGCGCGAACGCGAACATGGCACCCTCGACCATTTGCTGGTGCTGCCGCTGACCGCCCTGGAAATCATGCTGGCAAAAATCTGGAGCAACATGCTGGTGGTGGTGCTGTGTACCTGGCTGTCACTGGAAGTGGTGGTCAAGGGCATGCTCGGCGTGCCGCTGGCCGGCTCATTGAGTCTGTTCCTGCTGGTAACCGCGCTGTATCTGTTTGCCAGCACTGCCCTGGGCATCTTCCTCGCTACCCTCGCCCGCTCGACGCCGCAGTTTGGCTTGCTGGCGATCCCGGTGATTATTCCGATGCTGCTGTTGTCAGGCGGCAGTACGCCGCTGGACAGCATGCCCGAATGGTTGCAATGGGTGATGCAGGGCTCGCCATCCACACATTTTGTGAGTTTGAGTGCGGCGATTCTGTTTCGCGATGCGGGGGTGAGCGTGGTGTGGCCGGATTTGCTAGCGCTGGCGGGGATTGGCTTGTTGTTTTTTGCGGTGGCGTTGGCGCGGTTCAGGAAGAGTCTGGCCTCTTAAACTTTCACTTATAAAAATCACTGAGCTTATTAAAAAACAAAATGAAAAACTGTCAATTCTGACAGTAGCCGGCGTTTATCTCTCGTTATTAACTATAACAATCGACCGCAAATTCATTGCATCGAGACTCTCGGGAGAGCAAAAAATGAGCGACATATCAGACTCGGACAAGAAGGGCTCCAGCGACGAAGCCCCCTCAGAAACAATAGAGATTAAGGTCGACCGAAATAACCCAACCAGCGTAACAACAGTGAGAGGGGAATATTCATTACATGGATACAAAGGAGCCATCGAGGTTGAAGCCACTTGGAGTAATGGCATTTACATCATACATGCGCTCCGCTATATGTTTGAGCGAGGTGCGGTGACGGGAAAAAACCCGCGTTTCGAGATTCACTCTGTTACCTTCGGCGGCCCGATACTAGCAGTCCACCCTCCACAAGATGGCCAATGGCGCGTTTGGGGGTCGTCAACAAAATACACAACATCTAACACAGTAGACACATTCGAGTTCTACTTTGTCTTCGACGCGCCCCCCGACGGGGTATGGCGAACGGATAGAAAAAGAGTGAAAATCTATATATAAGCCCTATTATAACCAGCAACTTAGTTGCTGGTTTTCCAAACTCATTGAACTCCCGCCCATCCGGACTTGTCTCCACGATCCAGTATAAATTTAGTGGACTCAACCAAAGCAGAAATCCGATATTTGAAGTTATATGCCCCAGTGGGGGTGGTACTGGCAAGAGTACCTATAAAGGGCGGTAATTGGCACAGCTGGATATCCTCCGAGGATACCCATGTTTCAAAAGGAACAACTTATCGTTTTACTTTTATATTCGATAATCCTGGATCAGGCGGAGGCCCCACAATTTCCGTCTCCAAAGCATAACGTTTGCGATAGAAAAACCTCCACAATAGAAACCAACCGACCCTCTGAATCTTTATCATCATCGTGCAGAGGCGCTACCCCTCCTGAGGTTGGCGCCAAAGTTCGGGTTGCTGACGGTGACGGTCTGGTGAGCGTCGATAGCTTCAAGGCCCCATCGCCAACAAGCCGACGCCCACAGGATGGGCGTTACTGGATAATCAGATTGTTAAACAACAAATCCTCAACCACCGGCTTGCCCGTCTCGTCATTCATCACTTGCTGCGTCTGCTTCAACGCTTCCTGACGCAACTTTTCCTTACCCTCGACACTGCCCATGCTCTCGACAGTCTGCTGGGTAAACAACGCCACCAGTTGGTTGCGGATCAATGGCTCATTGGCCTTGATCGCCGCCGCCGCTTCGGGGCCGGTCACGCGCAGGGCCACATCCGCTTTGTACACCCGAAGTTTCGGGCCGCCATCCAGGGCATAGTTGCCCACAAAAGGCGGCGTCAGGCTGTAATAGCTGACCTTCGGCGCTTCGCCTTCCTTAGCTTCTTCGGCATGGGCTGCCATCGGCAACGTCAGGGCCAGCATCAACAGGATCCACGCTTTCACAGTTCATTCCTCACATTCGGTTGCCAGTAGCATAACGCTAGCAAGGCAGAGCACAAGCTTATGGCGACTTATCAGGCCGGGGCATGCTCGTTGACCCGTGACCTTACCCACCTACACTTATCGGCCAATACGCCAAAAGGAATAGTCCGATGAAAGCCGTGCTGTGCAAAGCCTTCGGCCCTGCCGAAACCCTGGTGTTGGAAGACGTCGAAAGCCCGGCGATCAAGAAGAACGAGATCCTGCTGGACGTCCATGCCGCTGGGGTGAATTTCCCGGACACGCTGATCATCGAGGGCAAGTACCAGTTCAAACCGCCCTTCCCGTTCTCGCCGGGCGGCGAAGCGGCTGGGGTGGTCAGCGAAGTCGGGGAAAAGGTCAGCCACCTGAAGGTCGGCGACCGGGTCATGGCGCTGACCGGCTGGGGCAGCTTTGCCGAGCAGGTCGCGGTACCGGGCTATAACGTGCTGCCGATTCCGCCGAGCATGGATTTCAACACCGCTGCCGCCTTCAGCATGACCTACGGCACCTCGATGCACGCCCTCAAGCAGCGTGGCCACCTGGCCGCTGGCGAGACCCTGCTAGTACTGGGCGCGTCCGGTGGCGTGGGCCTGGCTGCCGTGGAGATCGGCAAGGCCATGGGTGCCCGGGTGATTGCCGCCGCCAGCAGTGCCGACAAGCTGGCCGTGGCCAAGGCGGCGGGCGCCGATGAATTGATCAACTACAGCGAAAGCAACCTCAAGGATGAGATCAAGCGCCTGACCGATGGCAACGGTGCCGATGTGATCTACGACCCGGTAGGGGGCGATCTGTTTGACCAGGCCATCCGCGCCATTGCCTGGAACGGCCGTCTGTTGGTGGTGGGGTTTGCCAGCGGGCGTATCCCCGAGCTGCCGGTGAACCTGGCGCTGCTCAAGGGCGCAGCGGTGGTCGGGGTGTTCTGGGGCTCGTTTGCCCAGCGCCAGCCGCAGGATAACGCGGCGAATTTCCAGCAGCTGTTTGGTTGGTATGCCGAGGGGAAGTTGAAGCCAATGGTGTCGCAGGTGTATCCGCTGGACAACGCGGCGCAGGCGATCAATGACCTGGGGCAGCGCAAGGCAGTGGGCAAGGTGGTCGTGCAGGTCCGCCAGTGATTTGAAATGCAATTAGTGTAGGAGCTGGCTTGCCTGCGATGGCGGTGGGTCAGCTACGTCTTTGGTAACTGGTCCACCGCCATCGCAGGCAAGCCAGCTCCTACATTTGATCTCAAGTGCCGTGAGGAATCTGATCACGCCCTATACTTATCTATTCGCGACATGTTCGTAAAAGAACATGCAATTACTCCCGTTTCCTGTGTTTGCAGATAAGAGGCGATGCTATTTTCGGTAACGAAACTGTAACATTCGCATCCGCAGTCAAAACAAGAAATTTGGAGCTCTTGAATGTTTGCTTTCTTTCGTCCTGCCCCCCACCAGGCACCCCTGCCTGAAGAAAAGATCGACAGTACCTACCGACGACTGCGCTGGCAGATCTTCGCCGGTATTTTCGTTGGCTACGCGGGTTACTACCTGCTGCGCAAAAACTTCTCCCTGGCCATGCCGTACCTGATCGACGAGGGTTATACCCGTGGTCAACTGGGCCTGGCCATGTCGGCAATCGCCATTGCCTACGGCCTGTCCAAGTTCCTCATGGGCCTGGTGTCCGACCGCTCCAACCCGCGCTACTTCCTGCCGTTTGGCTTGCTGGTATCGGCCGGGGTGATGTTCATTTTCGGTTTCGCGCCTTGGGCAACCTCCAGCGTGACCATGATGTTCATTCTGCTGTTCATCAACGGCTGGGCCCAGGGCATGGGCTGGCCGCCAAGTGGGCGGACCATGGTGCACTGGTGGTCGCAGAAAGAACGCGGCGGCGTGGTGTCGGTGTGGAACGTGGCGCATAACGTCGGCGGCGGTCTGATCGGCCCGCTGTTCCTGCTGGGCATGGCCTGGTTCAACGACTGGCACGCAGCGTTCTACGTCCCGGCCACCGTGGCCTTGGCAGTGGCGGCGTTTGCCTTCATCACCATGCGCGACACCCCGCAATCGGTGGGCCTGCCGCCGATCGAGAAGTACAAGAACGACTACCCGGAAGGCTACGACGCCAGCCACGAAGACGAATTCAGCGCCAAGGAAATCTTCGTCAAATACGTGCTGCGCAACAAAATGCTGTGGTACATCGCCTTCGCCAACGTGTTCGTCTACCTGCTGCGCTACGGCGTGCTGGACTGGGCACCGACCTACCTCAAGGAAGCCAAGCACTTCACCGTCGACAAGTCGTCCTGGGCGTACTTCTTCTACGAGTGGGCAGGGATCCCCGGCACGCTGCTGTGCGGCTGGATGTCGGACAAGATCTTCCGTGGCAACCGTGGCCTGACCGGCATTGTGTTCATGGCTCTGGTGACCGTGGCGACCCTGGTGTACTGGCTCAACCCGCCAGGCAACCCGATGGTCGACATGATCGCGCTGTTCTCCATTGGCTTTTTGATCTACGGCCCGGTGATGCTGATCGGCCTGCAGGCCCTGGAACTGGCGCCGAAGAAAGCCGCAGGTACAGCCGCAGGTTTTACCGGCCTGTTCGGTTACCTGGGTGGATCGGTGGCAGCCAGTGCAGCCATGGGCTACACCGTGGACCACTTCGGCTGGGACGGCGGCTTTGTGCTGCTGATCGGCGCGTGCCTGCTGGCCATCGCGTTCCTGATCCCAACCCTGTGGCACACCAATAGCGTCAGCTCGGCACGTTAATCGCCGCGATGCCTTTGGCACATCGCTTGAGCCGCGCCTCCAGATTCTTGTCTGGCATGGCGTGGCTACGCAGGGCGTTGACGGTCTGCTCGACATAATCGCGAGTGGTGCCGTAACGCCCGCAAGCGCTGGCAAACACCTGGTTCAGCACGCTGTCGGGCAAGTTACCGGCATAGCTGGGCAGGTGTCGCTCCAGCACAAAACCCAATGCCTGCACCTGATTGCCGTCTTCAAGCCGGCAACTGAGCCAGTGTGGCCGATAGGATGGGTAAGGCATCTCGCGCTGCCACAAGGCATAGAGCGAGGCCTCCAGTTGATCTTCCGGCAGGCGGTAAGCAAAGCCGCTGCACGAGCCGCCGCGATCCAGGCCAAACACCAGCCCCGGTAACTCCGGCGTACCCCGGTGCTCGTGGGACCACAGGTACAGGCCTCGATGATAGCCATGGACCCGGGCGCGCAGGCGCTGGGTTGCCGAACACTCAGGGCGCCAGATCAGCGAGCCATAGGCAAACAGCCAGACCGGCCCACCCTTGTGCAGACCCATGGTGGCCTGCATCGAGCTCATCAATTGTTCGTGAGTGAGTTGCGGCCCCAGATCAAGCCGCGGCGGGTAAGCCAATTGCAGAAGTTCGGATTCGAGAACGGTCATGGCAGATCGCTTAGGTCTCCTGTGTACTACCAGTTATAGGCGACTTTACCGTAATAGAACGCGCCGCTGTAACCGTAAGGCGAAAAAGTACTATGGGCCAGGTTGCCGCCACTGCTGGCGGTTGATCACCCCGGCCACCGCGTCAGACCCGTAGCGGGCCGACGCACCCTCGCGCAGCACTTCAATATGTCGACCGCTCCCCATACCGCTCCCCTTGCAATCAATACCTTTTAAAAATATGAAAAAGCATAAGCAATAGGCCCCATTCGTCAGGTTCGCCGCGCAAAACCGCGCTATTTTCAGCGCCCGTTCAGCCTTTATGCCCGACGGGACCTCAAAATAGCGTCACGTCACGACCCACTTAGCCGCGCATTCACCGACTATCGAGGTCGCACCATGAAAAACCGACTTTCCGGCCTGCTGCTCCTGGCGCAGGCCACCACCGCCCTGGCCGCCGAAGCGCCGGCCAACGACGACAAAGGCTTCTGGTACGCCCAGACCAGCGTCTACACCCGGCACTTTGCGCCGGACCCCGAGCACAATAACCATCAAGACCTGATCGGCCTGGAGCGCAATGACGCTGCGGGGTGGGTGTATGGCGGTGCGACCTTTCGCAACTCGTTTCGCCAACGCTCGTACTACGCCTACGCCGGCAAGCGCTTCGACATGGCCGACTATCCGGTGTATCTGAAACTGACCGGCGGGGCGATCCAGGGCTATCGCGGCAAGTACCGCGACAAGATCCCGCTGAACCGCTACGGCGTGGCACCGGTGATCATTCCGTCGGTGGGTGCGCACTACGGGCCGGTGGCGGCGGAGTTTGTGTTGCTGGGGTTCAATGCGGCGATGGTGACCACGGGCGTGCGGTTCTGACGCCGCACACCTGAGTAGACACAGTTCAATGTGGGAGCGGGCTTGCCCGCGATGGCGGTGTATCAGTGCCAGATTTGTTGGCTGACACTCCGCTATCGCGGGCAAGCCCGCTCCCACAGTTTGATCGGCTTACGAGAATGTTTTCGTAGCGGTCAGGAGCGAGGGGCGTAGGCAAATACGTCAGCGCGCATCTGGTGCGCATCCATCCCGGCATTCACCAGCGCGTCCAGCGTGCCGTAAATCATCGCCGGCGATCCGCTGGCATACACATGCACGGCCTTGAGGTCGGTTATGTCTTCGCACACCGCCTCGTGCAACAAGCCACAGCGCCCTTCCCAACCACACAGGTCGCTGACCACTTTGTGCAGGAACAGATTGGGCAATTGCTGCCACTGTTCCCAATGTTCGACCTGATAGAAATCCTCAGGACGACGCACGCCCCAGTACAGGTGCACCGGATACTTGAACCCCGTGGCCCGGCAATGTTCGATCAGGCTGTGCATCTGCGCCATGCCGGTGCCGGCCGCGATCAGTACCAGCGGGCCGTCGGGTAGCTCGGCCAGGTGGGTATCGCCAAACGGCAGTTCGACCCGCGCCATCTGGTTACGCTGCAACTGCTCGATCAGGCTGCGGGCGCTGTCTTCGCGTACCAGCACATGCAATTCCAGCTCGCGCCCGGCGTGGGGCGCCGAGGCCAGGGAAAACGCCGACTTCTCGCCGTTTTCGCGCTCAATCATCAGGTACTGGCCAGCGTGGTAACGCACCGCTTTGCCGGCCGGGGCCCGCAGGCGCACGCGCCACACATCGCCACCCAGCTCCACGCACTCGCTCAACTGGCAGGCCAGCGTGCGCACCGGCAACTCCCCCGGCGCCAGCACGCCATCCCACAGCACGATGCAATCCTCCAGCGGCTCGGCGATGCAGGTGTAGAACTCGCCATGGTCACGCACCTCGCCGGCCTGTTGCACCCGGCCCTCGACCAACAGCGCCGCGCACACATGGCACACACCGTTACGGCACGCCTGCGGGCAGTCGTAGCCCAGGCGCCGCGCACCTTCAAGAATCCGCTCGCCCGGCTGCAAGTCGAGGACCGCGCCGGAAGGTTGCAGGGTTACACGCATCAATCTATTCCCAATTCTTTCCACATCGCATCGACACGCGCCGTCACGGCTTCATCCTTGACGATCACCCGGCCCCACTCACGGGTGGTTTCACCCGGCCATTTATGGGTGGCATCCAGGCCCATCTTCGAACCCAGGCCCGACACCGGCGAGGCGAAGTCGAGATAGTCGATGGGTGTGTTATCAATCATCACCGTATCGCGCTTGGGGTCCATGCGCGTGGTAATCGCCCAGATCACGTCGTTCCAGTCCCGGGCGTTGATGTCGTCGTCGGTGACAATAACGAACTTGGTGTACATGAACTGTCGCAAAAACGACCACACACCGAGCATCACGCGCTTGGCATGGCCCGGATACGACTTCTTCATGGTCACGATGGCCATGCGGTACGAGCAGCCCTCGGGCGGCAGGTAGAAGTCGGTGATTTCCGGGAACTGCTTCTGCAGGATCGGTACGAATACCTCGTTCAGCGCCACGCCGAGAATCGCCGGCTCATCCGGCGGCCGGCCGGTGTAGGTGCTGTGGTAGATCGGTTTGACCCGGTGGGTGATGCGCTCGACGGTGAACACCGGGAAGCTGTCAACTTCATTGTAGTAGCCGGTGTGATCGCCGTAAGGGCCTTCATCGGCCATCTCGCCCGGATGAATCACGCCTTCGAGGATGATTTCGGCGGTGGCCGGCACTTGCAGGTCGTTGCCACGGCATTTCACCAGTTCGGTGCGATTGCCGCGCAACAGGCCGGCGAAGGCGTATTCGGACAGGCTGTCGGGCACCGGCGTCACGGCGCCGAGGATGGTGGCCGGGTCGGCCCCCAGGGCCACGGAAACCGGGAACGGCTGGCCGGGGTGCTTCTCGCACCACTCACGGAAGTCGAGGGCGCCGCCACGGTGACTCAGCCAGCGCATGATCACCTTGTTGCGGCCAATCACTTGCTGACGGTAGATCCCCAGGTTCTGGCGGTCCTTGTTCGGGCCTTTGGTGACGGTCAGGCCCCAGGTGATCAGCGGGCCGACGTCGCCGGGCCAGCAGGTCTGCACCGGGAGCATCGCCAGGTCGACATCATCGCCTTCAATGACCACTTCCTGGCAGACCGCGTCCTTGACCACCTTGGGCGCCATGGCAATGATCTTGCGGAAGATCGGCAGCTTCGACCACGCGTCCTTCAGGCCTTTGGGCGGCTCGGGCTCCTTGAGGAAGGCCAGCAGCTTGCCGATCTCGCGCAGTTCGCTGACCGACTCGGCCCCCATGCCGAACGCCACCCGGTCGGGCGTGCCGAACAGGTTGCCCAGCACGGGGATATCAAAGCCTGTGGGGTTTTCGAACAGCAGCGCCGGCCCCTTGTTACGCAGGGTGCGGTCGCAAATCTCAGTCATTTCCAGGACCGGGGAAACCGGCACCTGAATACGTTTCAACTCTCCGCGCTGCTCAAGTTGCTGCACGAAATCCCGAAGATCCTTGAATTTCATTAACCATGCCACCCGTAAAATAGGCGTACATCGTACCTGCTCTGAGGGCGGCTGGCAGCCCTATCGACGGCGCAATTGCCCACCAGCTGTGGTTAAAGATTTCAGGCAAAAAAAATGGCGCCCCTGGGGGCGCCATTCTTTCGGACCTGAAACGTCGTATTACTTACGTTTCATCGACAGGAAGAACTCGTCGTTGGTCTTGGTGGTTTTCAGCTTGTCGATCAGGAACTCGATGGCTGCCACTTCGTCCATCGGGTGCAGCAGCTTGCGCAGGATCCACATGCGCTGCAGTTCGTCGTCGGCGGTCAGCAACTCTTCGCGGCGGGTGCCGGAGCGGTTGATGTTGATGGCCGGGAACACACGCTTTTCAGCGATGCGACGGTCCAAAGGCAGTTCCATGTTGCCGGTACCCTTGAACTCTTCGTAGATCACTTCGTCCATCTTCGAGCCGGTTTCAACCAGCGCGGTGGCGATAATGGTCAGCGAGCCGCCTTCTTCGATGTTACGCGCGGCGCCGAAGAAACGTTTCGGCTTCTCCAGGGCGTGGGCATCGACACCACCGGTCAATACCTTGCCGGAGCTCGGGATCACGGTGTTGTAGGCACGGGCCAGACGGGTGATGGAGTCGAGCAGGATCACCACGTCCTTCTTGTGTTCGACCAGGCGCTTGGCCTTCTCGATCACCATTTCGGCAACCTGCACGTGGCGGGTTGGCGGCTCATCGAACGTCGAGGCAACCACTTCGCCGCGCACGGTGCGCTGCATTTCGGTGACTTCTTCCGGACGCTCATCGATCAGCAGCACGATCAGGTGAACTTCGGGATTGTTACGCGCGATGTTCGCTGCAATGTTCTGCAGCATGATGGTCTTACCGGCTTTCGGCGGTGCGACGATCAGGCCACGCTGGCCTTTGCCGATCGGAGCGCACAGGTCGATCACACGACCGGTCAGGTCTTCGGTGGAACCGTTACCGGCTTCCATCTTCATGCGCACGGTCGGGAACAGCGGCGTCAGGTTCTCGAAGAGAATCTTGTTCTTCGCGTTCTCAGGACGATCGAAGTTGATCGTGTCGACCTTGAGCAGGGCGAAGTAACGCTCGCCTTCCTTTGGAGGGCGGATCTTGCCAACGATGGTGTCACCGGTGCGCAAGTTGAAGCGACGGATCTGGCTCGGCGAGACGTAGATATCGTCTGGGCCGGCGAGATAGGACGCGTCTGCAGAGCGAAGGAAGCCGAAGCCGTCCTGGAGAATCTCCAGCACGCCATCACCGGAGATTTCCTCGCCGCTTTTCGCGTGCTTTTTCAGCAGGGAGAAAATCACGTCCTGCTTGCGCGAACGGGCCATATTTTCTATGCCCATTTCTTCGGCCAGTTGGAGCAGGTCGGTAATCGGCTTTTGCTTGAGTTCAGTCAGATTCATATAGGAATGACGTAATCATTTATAGAGGGGGGGAATTAAGCTTTTGGCTTAATGAGGCCGCGCCGCAGAGAAGGCGACAGGATCGCGTACTAATCGAAAGGAATGCGTCGGCGACGGCTTGCAGGGGGCAGTGGAGAAACCAGTGCGGGGCCGAATGTACCACCTGAATTTCAGAGCGTCTAGCCCTGCTTTACGAAAAAGCCCCGCAATTTGCGGGGCTTTTTGACGACGCTTAGATGTTGGCGTCGAGGAATGCAGCCAGTTGCGACTTGGACAGTGCGCCGACCTTGGTCGCTTCGACGTTGCCGTTCTTGAACAGCATCAGCGTCGGGATACCACGCACGCCATGCTTGGCCGGGGTTTCCTGGTTCTCGTCGATGTTCAGCTTGGCAATGGTCAGTTTGCCTTCGTAGGTGGTTGCGATGTCGTCCAGGACCGGAGCGATCATTTTGCAAGGACCGCACCACTCAGCCCAGTAGTCAACCAGCACCGGGCCCTGGGCCTGCAGTACTTCGGCCTCAAAGGTCGCGTCGGTGACGTGCTTGATAAGATCGTTGCTCATGGATGTCTCCGGGTTGTAAGCAAAAAAAACGTTGCCCATCATAGCCGCCCTTCCTGCGTTCAGGAAGCCGCTGCTGATTGACTCTTGCTATGGAGCGTCATCATTTTGGATATGGCGGGTTCAAGAGGCCGTCGGAGTCACAAAGGCTATTCCCGTGCGCAACGCAGCGTTACGCACGTGCTCCTGCATAGCTTTGTGCGCCGCCGCGCTGCTGCGCCGGGCCAGGGCCCGGAGGATCTTGCGATGCTCCTGCCAGGTTTCCATCGCCCGTTCCGGTCGGATGAACGGTAGCTTCTGACTTTCCAGAAACACCTCGGCACTGGCGCTGAGGATGCTCATCATCGCCTGATTGCCACTGGCCAACAGGATGCGCTGGTGGAACGCGAAGTCCAGCCGCGCAGCGGCCTCGAAATCCCCGGCCTTGAGTTCCCGGCGCATGGCCTGGACATTGTCTTCGAGCCCATCCAGTTCCTCGGTGGTCAGGGTCATGGCCGCCAGCCCCGCCGCAAAGCCCTCCAGGGCATAACGCAATTGGAAGATATCCAGGGGGCTGGCCTGCGCCGTAAAGGGCCAGGCCACCCCGCTCATGTCGACCGTCGGTGGCGCTTGCACAAACACGCCTTTGCCCGGCTGCACGCTGACCAGCCCAAGCGCACTGAGCGAAGACAAGGCCTCGCGCAACGAGGCCCGACTGACCCCCAACTGCAATGCCAGGTCGCGCTGGGAAGGCAGTGCATCACCTGGCCCGAAGCCCCGTTGCTTGATCAGTTTGCGGATGGCTTGCAAAGCCGCTTCCGGTACGGCTTGGGCGATGGAATTCATAAAAAACTCAAGATTTCGGTCAACAGTGAGGCTAGTTGTAAATCTATTCTCGCTGGCCGGCAAGCCACGCCCCAAAGGGGCTCGCCGGGTTTTGCGGGCGCTCGAAAAGGGTGCGCAATCGCTTCTGACTGTTCAGACCAGTAAGACCGCTATACACCTGTAAAACCCTGCCTTGCAGCCGCTTTGGCGCGGCATGGCATGGGCTGTGCACTGGCAAGACTCAGAAAATCCCTTCGCCCTTTTCGGAGAGTTGCCATGACCAAGCGTTGCAGCGCCCTGCTCACTGCCTTGTTTGCCAGCCTGATGCTCAGCCAGACGCCAGCCCAGGCCAATGGCCTGGACGATATCGTCGCCCGTGGCACCCTCAAGGTCGCGGTGCCCCAGGACTTCCCGCCCTTCGGCTCGGTCGGCCCCGATATGAAGCCGCGCGGCCTGGACATCGACACCGCCAAACTGCTGGCCGAGCAGCTCAAGGTCAAACTGGAACTGACCCCGGTCAACAGCACCAACCGCATCCCGTTCCTGACCACCGGCAAAGTGGACCTGGTGATTTCCAGCCTGGGCAAGAACCCGGATCGCGAGAAGGTCATCGACTTCTCCAAGGCCTACGCGCCGTTCTATCTCGCCGTGTTCGGCCCGCCTGACGCGGCGATTGCGACCCTGGACGATCTCAAGGGCAAGACCATCAGCGTGACCCGCGGTGCCATCGAAGATATCGAGTTGAGCGCCGTCGCACCCAAGGAAGCCACGATCAAGCGCTTCGAGGATAACAACTCGACCATCGCCGCCTACCTCGCCGGCCAGGTGGACCTGATCGCCAGTGGCAACGTGGTGATGGTGGCGATCAGCGAGCGCAACCCCAAGCGGGTACCGGCGTTGAAAGTCAAACTCAAGGATTCGCCGGTATATGTCGGCGTGAACAAAAACGAGCCGGCACTGCTGGAGAAGGTCAACCAGATCCTGGTCGCCGCCAAGGCTGACGGCAGCCTGCAAAAGAACGCGATGCAGTGGCTCAAAGAACCATTGCCTGCCGATCTCTGAAGCGGAGCTGATTGATGGCCTATCAATTCGACTTTGTGCCGGTGCTGGCCAATACCGACCTGTTGTTGCGCGGCGCGCTGTTCACCCTGGAGCTGACAGCCATCGGCGCCCTCCTCGGCGTGGCCCTGGGCATCGTCGGCGCCGTGGTGCGGGCATGGAAAATCCAGCCGTTCTGCTGGCTCTTCGGGGTGTATGTCGAGTTGATTCGCAACACGCCGTTTCTGGTGCAGTTGTTCTTTATCTTCTTCGGCCTGCCTTCACTGGGGGTACAGATTTCCGAATGGCAGGCCGCAGTACTGGCGATGGTGATCAACCTGGGGGCCTATTCCACGGAGATCATCCGCGCCGGGATCCAGGCGATCCCTCGTGGCCAACTGGAGGCCGCGGCAGCGCTGGCGATGACCCGCTTCGAAGCGTTCCGCCATGTGGTGCTGCTGCCGGCGCTGGGCAAGGTCTGGCCGGCCCTGAGCAGCCAGATCATCATCGTGATGCTTGGCTCGGCGGTGTGCTCGCAGATCGCCACTGAAGAGTTGAGTTTTGCCGCCAACTTTATTCAATCGCGCAATTTCCGCGCCTTTGAAACCTATGCCCTGACCACGCTGGTGTACCTGTGCATGGCGTTGATGATCCGCCAGTTGCTCAATTGGATCGGTCGCCGCTATGTGATGAGGAACAGCCGATGAGTGATTTTTCGTTCTGGGACATCGTGCGCAACCTGCTGACCGGCCTGCAATGGACCCTGCTGCTGTCGCTGGTGGCGTTTGTCGGCGGCGGGCTGATTGGCCTGCTGGTGATGACCCTGCGCATCAGCAAAAAGGCGCTACCGCGCAATATTGCCCGGACCTATATCGAACTGTTCCAGGGCACACCGCTGCTGATGCAACTGTTCCTGGTGTTTTTCGGCATCGCCTTGCTGGGGATTGATATCTCGCCGTGGCTGGCCGCCGCGATTGCCCTGACCCTGTTTACCAGTGCCTACCTGGCCGAGATCTGGCGCGGCTGTGTCGACTCCATCGCCCACGGGCAGTGGGAAGCCTCCGCCAGCCTGGCCCTCAACCCTTATGAGCAACTGCGCTACGTGATATTGCCCCAGGCCCTGCGAATTGCCGTGGCGCCGACGGTGGGGTTCTCGGTGCAGGTGGTCAAGGGCACAGCGGTGACCTCGATCATCGGCTTCACCGAACTGACCAAGACCGGCGGCATGCTCGCCAATGCCACCTTCGAGCCCTTCATGGTCTACGGCCTGGTGGCGCTCGGTTACTTCCTGCTCTGCTACCCCTTGTCCCTCAGTGCCCGCTACCTGGAAAGGAGACTGCATGCCTCTGCTTAGAATATCCGCGCTGCATAAGTACTACGGCGATCACCATGTGCTCAAGGGCATCGACTTGAGTATCGAGGAAGGCCAGGTGGTGGCAATCATCGGCCGCAGCGGCTCGGGAAAATCCACGCTGCTGCGCACCCTCAACGGCCTGGAGTCGATCAATGACGGGGTGATTGAGGTCGACGGCGAATACCTCGACGCGGCCCGCGCCGACCTGCGCAGCCTGCGGCAAAAAGTCGGCATGGTGTTCCAGCAATTCAACCTGTTCCCCCATTTGACCGTGGGTGAAAACGTCATGCTCGCGCCCCAGGTCGTGCAAAAAGTCGCCAAGGCCAAGGCTGCGGAGCTGGCCCGGCAGATGCTGGAGCGGGTCGGCCTGGGGGAAAAGTTCGATGCATTCCCCGATCGCCTGTCCGGCGGCCAGCAGCAACGGGTGGCGATCGCCCGCGCGCTGGCGATGTCGCCCAAGGTGTTGCTGTGCGATGAAATCACCTCGGCGCTGGACCCTGAACTGGTCAATGAAGTCCTCAGCGTGGTGCGCCAACTGGCCAAGGACGGCATGACCCTGATCATGGTCACCCATGAAATGCGCTTTGCCCGTGAGGTCGGCGACAAGCTGGTGTTCATGCATCAGGGCAAGGTGCATGAAGTCGGCGACCCGAACGTCCTGTTTGCCCAACCGCGCACGCCCGAATTGGCTAACTTTATAGGCTCGGTGGAACAACCAGGCTGAGGCTTCAGGCGCCGGGTACCCATTCGAAACTGCCATGCCCCTCGAAGGCCGTTTCGTCACGCACTGCCAGCCCGACCGCTGGCACAAAGGTCTCGATGTTCACCAGCGCTGTAAATCGGCGCCCGTGTATCGGGGCGCCGCCTGCCCGTGCGACCAGCGTCTGGCCGGGCAATAACTGTCCGCTTGGCGGCTCTCCCGACACCCGCAACTCCACCGCCTGCCCATCCACCTGAGGATGCTGCAGGCTCAGGGTGAAATAGCCTTGGCGGCCGAACCGAAAACCTTTCGACCCGGCAGACACCCCCGTGAAACGCAAGGCCATGGATGCCGACTCGGCACAGGCGATGTTCAGTTGCAGCGTGCGTTTCCCCAGGGCCAACTGGTCTCCCGCCCGCTCCGCGCTGCGGATCAAACCGTAGTCGACCCGGGGCTGGCTCAAGGACATACGGCATTCACCCGCCAGCGCTTCCTCCGGCATCAGCCCCGCCCACAGCAGCACGCTGCACAGAGCGAGGCCAGGCCCAAAGCGGTTCAGGGATTCACTGCGCACGGCAGACTGCCGAACCTGTTTCGTAGAGTTTGTCGTCATCGGTTTCTGGCTCAGGGTTGAGTTGCAATACACAGGAGGTTGAATCCGGCAGGGAGACGCTCAGGGTTTGCGACTCGTCCAGATTGTTCAGGAACACCATGCCCTCACCCACCACGCTGGTCAGGAAGGCATTGTCCGGGCCGAATACCGAGGCCCCTTGAGGCAAGGGGCGCCCTTGCTCGTCACGCACTTCCAGCAGCAGGCGGCGCACTTTCACCACCTCGAAATCAACGGTATTGAAGGATCCACGACCCGCCGTGAGTGCCTTGGTGCCGTTTTTCAGGTCGACACGCTTGGGCAGGGAGTGGGTCTGCACCTCAACGTTACTGTTGAGGTAGGCCGGCAAACCGGCGATCACCGCCTGCCCGCGATAATCGGTCCAGACCGGGCCCTGGGGGGTCGCGACCTTGACCGCGCCAACATCGCCCACCGAGACGATGCCAAAGGTGTCCTGGACGGCGTAGGGCGAGAACGTCACACCGCGTTCATGGGCCACCACGCCGCCCTGCAATTGCCCGGTGTAGCTGGTACTGAAAGAGTCGCGACGCATGCCCAAGCCAACCTGGGTGTAACGCGGTATGGCATTTACCCGGCCTTGAACCGACTGATCACCACTCGTCTGCTCCCGGGCAACACCCACCTCATAATTCACATAGTCGTTCACCCGATCACTGAACGCGCTGCCGAACTCCACCTCGCCCCCGCGCCGGCTGGCATAGGAAGTGACACGACGTTCGCCGCCAAATGGCATGGTGACTTGCAACCGCAGCGACAGCCCTGTCTCGAGAGCATCATTGCGCTCGTGGCGGCGGATATTCCGCTCCTTGCGCGGTCGAGCCCCACCCACCCGGGAGTCGGCGATCAACGACACCTGGGTGCCACTGAAGTCTCGGTTCCAGGAGGCAAAGACATGTTCAGCCGATTGCCCGTCAAATTGCGCACTGTGCGAGTAGCTAGCTGATGGAGAAGCCACCCAACAGCGGGTCAGCCCAGCTCAGGCCCAGGGTGTATTGGTTCTTGAAGCGCGCGTCCAGGTCGTCGCGGGCGCTCGACAGCCCGGCTTCCGTGACTTCGCGATACCCCCGTGTCTGGCGTGTAGCACTGAGGTTGGCCTCAAGGCTGGCAGACAGCGGGCTACTCAATGAAATGGAGCTGCGAGCGCCGCTGACATTGCCTGAACCATCGCGAGACAGGTTGTGACGCCCGCCCACTGCCAGCCGCTGGAAAAAAACGCTGCTCCATGTTCCGCCCGCAGCCTGGTACTCGTCAGTGCTCAATAGGCCAAAGCCCAGTGAAGAACTGCGCCCAAGGCCCCAGGTACCACTGGCCATCGCCACCACCGGGGGCTCCCGCTCGCCCAGCGTTGCGCCCCGCACCTTGCCCATGGAAAAGAAGTAGCCCGGCACCACCGGCACACTCGCGCCAAAGGACGCCGCAGGTACCCTGAAGCTGTGCCCACCGCCACGGGTGCCAATCACGTTCACCTCCAGGTCGCTGGTGCCATTGAGTAACGGCAGGTCAGTCAGGGAAAAAGGGCCTTCCGGTACCAGGGTGGTATGGATCAACACCCCTGACTGGCGCACCTCCACCCTGGACGGGCTGCGAGCCAGCCCTTCGACCACCACCGCGCTGCCGCCGGCCGCGCGCGACTGCCCATCTGGGAACAGTTGCAGGCCGGAGAGCTGCAGCCCGCCGAACACCGGGTTGTTGCTGGAGATCTGACCCACCTGGAAGGTCGAGCGCAGGCCCGCGAAGTCGCGCTGGGCGTAGGCGTTCACATGCTCGCTGCTGGCCTTGCCATTATCGGAGATATAAAACTGGCGACTGCGCACAATCCAGTTGCCCAGGTTGAACCCCGCCTCGGTATAGGCGGAGACGGAGCGGGAAGAGCCACTGTTGAAACGATCCTCAAAACCCTGCACGTCGTAGTTGAACAAGGCCGCCATGCCACCTTGGGAAGCATTGCCCCCGCCCCATTCAAACTCGCGCATCGACTGGGTGGGCACCACCAGGGAGACTTCATCGCTGCCAGGGCTCAGCCGCACAAGGGTCGCCGGGTACTCACCGACAAAATCATGGCACGCCTGATCGCGCGCGATGCCCTGCCGAGTGACCGTCGCCGGGACGCGCAGCCCGGCCTTTTCCAGCAGGCCGGGGGTAAAACACAGCTGCCCTTCATAGTCGAAACGCGCTTCCACCAAGCCCAGTGGGTTGCCGTTGACCCTCAACCCGACCACATGGACGCCCTCGCGAAAGCGCGCCGCACTGCGAAAATAATGGGCAACCTTCGGGTCAATACCGTTCGCAGAGAGAACGGCAAGATCAAACCCCTCTCCCAGCTCCAAGGCATGGGCAGGCCCGCTGCACAGTGAGGCCAGCCCGATGACAATGCCCGAGCCATACGCCAGGGAGCCCGGGGCCCGGAAGAACGATGCGGACTGATTGAAACAACCGGCTTTATCGACAGTTCTCATAGCTCGATCAACACCCGCCTCGACAGACAGCAACGGGAGCCTGGTAGACGGAGGTCGAATAGCCGTAGACCGTCGCCGGTTGAATCTCGACGGCATTGACCCCTGCGACATTGCCCTCGACCGTGGTCCACAGCGTTTCGCCAGGCAGCACATAGGTGCGCGACAATATTGCCGGGCGCTTGGCCGGCAGCAGCTGCACCTGTAAACCCAGGCGGACAACGTAGGCACTGTCGTTCTGCACGGCCAGGCGATTGCCTTGCAGGGTCCACTTGAGCAACTTCCAGGGCTCTTCAAGCCGCGGCAAACCCTGGGGGTGCAGGATCAGCGGCAGGTCCTGGCGAATGGTGATACCAATGGTCGCACGCCCTTCGGCCCTGGCCTGGGGAATCCCTTCAAAAGTGACCCGCTTCAAGCGTTGAGTCTTGAGTGGTTCCTTGAGGGTTGCGATAAAGCGCACTAGTTGTGTTTCGCCAGGTTCCACGCGCGCAATCGGCGGCGTAACAATCAATAATGGTTCCGGGTCTTCAGCAAGATTTTGAATGACCGAATGTAATAAAGCCGGACCGGCATCAGTATTCTTGACATTAATAGTCGCTTCGCCATTTTCTTCATAAAGAATTACAACAGATGTTTCAGGCTCCATACCGTCAGCCAGTACGTTGCCATGTAATAGCAGAGAAAGACTTACGCCCCCTAGCAGGGCAGTAACTGTATTGAAAAGAAAACTCATCAAGTTCTACCCACACACAATTTAAGAGACCGTCAATAGATCCAGGACTGTAAGCAGCCCGCACGCAGTCGCAACAGCTAGTTACGACTGCAGTGCGGATTTACTACCTGTTTAGATACGAGTAACGACTAAGGTGGCAAGGCCGTTCAAAGGAACATCCTTGCTCAGGTCCAGGGCGCTGCCCCGGTTGATGACGGCCTTGACGTTGATCGTGCCGCTGACAACGTTGACCAGTGCTGGAACCGGGCTGGTGGTGCGGCTCCAGGAGTGCTGGTACGGGAACTTGTCGACCCGGCCATCGGCGCTATACATCCAGGCTGCGACAGAACTGGTCCTTTTGAGCGGTAGCAGGCTGGCACCGCCGCTGGACAGGTTCGAAAGCCTGACCGAATAGCCACCGGTACGCCGGCCATCCACCGCACCCAGGCCAAAGTTCTGGGATTCGGCGAAGCCGGTTCCCAGGATACCCGCAACGGTGCTGGCCGCCTGCGTGTCAGATACCGACAGCGCCATCTGCGTAGCCGCGGTGCCGCAGTTCACGGACAGCGGCAGGGTTTTCTCCTGCAAGGGGTTGAAAGCATTTGGCGAGATAGAAGCTGCACTGATCTGACCATAATCAATGACGCCGCTGCTGATACTGACCGTGCAGGGCGCTGGCTTGATAGTACCAATGACCCTCAAGTTCCCGGAACCACTTGTATCGGCGTGTGCAACCACGCTTGCGGCCAAACAGACAACACCCATTACCAAACCAGATATTTTTTTCATGCTGAACCTGTCACTAGAAGTTATCAGGTGCCTTTATTCCTACCCGGGCAATTGCATTGCCCAACATCCCGCCATCCGTGACAAATGAGCTGTAAATAAATAACACCAAGGCAGAATTGCCGAGTGACAGTCTCTCCCGCATGCACCCCACTAAAGAATAAGACAATACCCTAATTACTGTCAGAACAATAAAAAACAATCGTCGCCTTAACCAAGCTTAAGAGTAGTACCAAACAAATAACCAATGGGTATAACTGTTCTTAAGATGTAGGTTAAATCAAGAGAAGTTTCCAAATTTTGAAATTCTACTGTTTCCCATAGATCCTACGGAATAATTACAAGGAACCAATGGAGCCCCCCTACATTCCCTACAAACCTGCGTCCCGAACCTCCGTAGGAGAACTCCTCTGCGCACTACGCGTTGGCGTCAGCGTTTGATCGTGGCACGATGGCGAGGTTATCGACCGAGATCCCCTACCCATGCCGCAATCCCAAGCCAAGAATCTGTCCCTGATCGCCGCCATCGACCTGGGCTCCAACAGCTTTCACATGGTCGTGGCCAAGGCCCAGAACGGTGAGATCCGCATCCTTGAGCGGCTCGGCGAAAAGGTACAACTGGCTGCCGGAATCGACGACGAGCGCAAGCTCAACGAAGAATCCATGCAGCGCGGGCTCGATTGCCTCAAGCGTTTTGCCCAACTGATCAACGGCATGCCCCAGGGCGCCGTGCGCATCGTCGGCACCAACGCGTTGCGCGAAGCGCGTAACCGCGGCGAATTCATCCGCCGTGCCGAGGAGATCCTCGGGCACCCGGTAGAAGTGATTTCCGGCCGTGAAGAAGCACGCCTGATCTACCTCGGCGTCTCCCACACCCTGGCCGACACCCCCGGCAAGCGCCTGGTGGCCGACATTGGCGGCGGCAGCACCGAGTTCATCATCGGCCAGCGCTTCGAGCCGTTGCTGCGCGAAAGCCTGCAAATGGGTTGCGTCAGCTACACCCAGCGCTATTTCAAGGACGGCAAGATCACCCCGGCCCGCTACGCCCAGGCGTACACGGCGGCGCGGCTGGAGATCATGAGCATCGAACACGCCCTGCACCGCCTGACCTGGGATGAAGCCATCGGCTCATCCGGCACTATCCGCGCCATCGGCCTGGCCCTGAAGGCCGGCGGCCATGGCACCGGTGAGGTGAATGCCGAAGGCCTGGCCTGGCTCAAGCGCAAGCTGTTCAAACTTGGGGATGCCGAGAAGATCGACTTCGACGGCATCAAGCCCGACCGCCGGACCATCTTCCCTGCAGGCCTGGCAATCCTCGAAGCCATCTTCGACGCCCTCGAACTGCAACGCATGGACCATTGCGATGGCGCCCTGCGTGAAGGCGTGCTCTACGACCTGCTGGGTCGCCATCACCACGAAGACGTGCGTGAACGCACCCTGGGCTCGCTAATGGAGCGTTACCACGTCGACCTGGAACAGGCGGCGCGGGTCGAGCGCAAAGCGTTGCATGCCTTCGACCAGGTCGCTGCAGATTGGGAACTGGAAGACGGGGTCTGGCGTGAACTGCTGGGCTGGGCCGCCAAGGTCCATGAAGTAGGGCTGGATATCGCCCACTACCATTACCACAAACACGGCGCGTACCTGATCGAACACTCCGACCTGGCAGGGTTTTCCCGCGAGGATCAGCAGATGCTGGCGCTGCTGGTGCGCGGCCATCGCCGTAACATCCCCAGGGACAAGTTCGCCGAGTTCGGCGCCGAGGGCATCAAGCTGATTCGCCTGTGTGCCCTGCTGCGCTTTGCGATCCTGTTCCACCACATTCGCGGCACTCAGCAGATGCCGCAAGTCACCCTGCGCGCCAACGGCGACAGCCTGGATGTGGTGTTCCCTAAAGGCTGGCTGGACGAGAACCAACTGACCCAGGCGGATTTCGCCCAGGAAGCCGAGTGGCTGACGCGAGTGGGCTTCAGCCTGAATGTGCGCTAACCCCTAGACGCTCTCGGACGACACCGGCGCCCCCGGCAGGAACGCCGGCTCACGGATAGCCTGCGTGGCCTGTTCATAACCATAGGCGACCGCGAGCAGTGTGGCTTCACTGTTGCCCGTACCGTAAAAGTGCAGCGCGGTCGGCATACCCTCATCATCCATGCCCGAGGGCACCGAGATGCCGGGGTAACCGGCGGCGGCGGCAAAGTAGTAACTGTCGGCGCGAAAGTTCGACACGATGGCATCGAGGCGGTGTTCGCTCAGCGGCTTGTCGAGGGTGCCTTTGAAAATCGGCAGAACGGCCGCCCACAGTTGCTCGCGCTGCTCATCCGTCACGTCCAGGCTGTTGATGTGCTCCAGCAACGCCTGGTCCGGTTCCCCGGCTTGCTTGTCGCGCTCGTTGAAGGCAATCAGTTCAGCCAGCGACTTCACTGGCAGGCCTTCCCGGCCGGCCAGGTAGCTGTTCAGGTTTTGCTTGATCCCGGCCAGCAGCGCGTCACTGTATTGATCGTAAGCCTCACGTGAGACACCCGCGTCCAGCCTGCCTATCGGCACCATGACTGCCCCCTTGGCCCCGAGCATCGCGATCGCGTCTTCGAAGTGCTTCCGGTCCGCACGCAGGGCCGGGTCCCTGGCGTCTTCAGGCGACAGCACCGGCAGCGGCGTGTAGCCAATGCGCTTGCCCTGCAAGGCATCCGGTGTGAGCCCGGCGGTGTAGGCCGTTGTTTCGGTCATGGCATTGAGCGCTTCGCCAGCATCGCGCACGTTGCGCGTAAAGGTGCCCACCGCGTCCAGTTTTGAACTGGTCATCACCCCTTCGGTACTCACCAGCCCGGCCGTGGTTTTCAAACCGACCACGCCGTTGTAGGCCGCCGGGGCAATCACCGAGCCATTGGTCTCGATGCCCAATGCCAGCGGCACAAGCCCCTGGGCGACCGCCACCGCCGATCCCGAACTGGACCCTGCCACCTGCCCTCCCAGCCGATGGGGGTTAAGCGTTTGCCCACCACGGGAGCTCCAGCCATCCACCGGCACGCTGGAGCGGAAGTTGGACAGTTCGCTCATATTGGTCTTGCCCACGATCACGGCCCCGGCCTTGAGCAAGTTATCCACAACCTTGGCGTTTTTGCTCGTCGGTGAGCCGACCAGCGCACGGGAACCGGCACTGGTGTGCATTTTCCCACTGGTTTCGAAGACATCTTTCAGGGCAATCGGCACGCCGTGCAAAAAACCGCGCACGGTACCGCTGGCTCGCTCCTGGTCACGCGCCCGAGCCTGTTCACGCGCATCGGGGTTAACCTGCACAAAGGCATTGCCGCCCTGCAGACCCTGATCGATGTTGGCAATACTTTTTAATGAGTCCCGCACCAGGGACTCTGAAGTGACTACCGCCCCAGCCATATCGGACGCCATGGCCTGTGCACTGCGGTAGCCCTCCGGCGGCAAGGCCAGCGCCTCGAATAGCCCCGCAGTTCCGAACCCGATACCTATGCCTGATCCCACCATCGAAAACTCCTTAACTGCCCTGTACAGGCTATCGTCTGATAGCCCAAGGTCAGTCTAGGAACGGGAGCATGGGATCCCCAACCTGGGAAATCTGACGGTCCTGTCCGATTTCCCAGTGAGGGATGTAGGTCTAGTCGATATCAGCGAACCGCCAGCAACGGGCTGCCCAACCGCTCCAGCAACGTAGCCTGGGCACTGCGCGGGTTCTGGTTGCCCGTCGGGGTGTTGCGCACGTAGCGCCCATCGGACTGCAGGCTCCAGCTGTGGGTGTTATCGGTCAGATAACTCTCCAACTCTTTCTTGACCCGCATGATCAGCTTCTTGCCTTCCACCGGGAAGCAGGTCTCCACACGCTTGTCGAGGTTGCGCTCCATCCAGTCGGCGCTGGAGAGGAACATCTGCTCTTCACCGCCATTGAGGAAGTAGAACACCCGCGTGTGCTCCAGGAAGCGGCCGATGATCGAACGCACATGGATATTGTGGGACACCCCGGCAATGCCCGGGCGCAGGCAGCACATGCCACGCACCACCAGGTCGATACGCACGCCGGACTGGCTGGCCTTGTACAGCGCGCGGATGATCTTCGGATCGGTCAGCGAGTTGAACTTGGCGATGATGTGCGCCGGCTTGCCGTCGAGGGCGAACTGGGTCTCGCGGGCAATCATGTCGAGCATGCCCTTCTTCAGGGTGAACGGCGCATGCAGCAGCTTTTTCATGCGCAGGGTCTTGCCCATACCGATCAACTGGCTGAACAGTTTGCCGACGTCTTCGCACAGCGCGTCGTCGGAAGTCAGCAAGCTGTAGTCGGTGTAGAGCTTGGCGTTGCCGGCGTGATAGTTACCGGTGCCCAGGTGCGCGTAACGCACGATCTCACCGGCCTCGCGGCGCAGGATCAGCATCATCTTGGCGTGGGTCTTGAAGCCCACCACGCCGTAGATCACTACTGCACCGGCCGCTTGCAGGCGGCTGGCCAGTTGCAGGTTGGACTCTTCGTCGAACCGCGCACGCAGCTCGATCACCACCGTGACTTCCTTACCGTTACGCGCGGCGTCCACCAGCGCATCGACGATTTCCGAGTTGGCACCGCTGCGGTAGAGGGTCTGGCGCACGGCCAGGACATGGGGGTCCTTGGCGGCCTGGCGCAACAGATCGACCACCGGGGTGAACGACTCGAACGGGTGCAGCAGCAGAATGTCTTGCTTGCTGACCACGCTGAAGATGTTTTCGCTGTTTTGCAGCAGTTTCGGAATCTGCGGGGTGAACGGCGTGTATTGCAGCTCCGGATGGCTGTCCAGGCTGGTGATGCTGAACAGGCGCGTCAGGTTCACCGGGCCGTTGACCTGGTACAGCTCGGTCTCGGCCAGGTTGAATTGCTTGAGCAGGTAGTCCGACAAATGTTTGGGGCAGGTATCCGCCACTTCCAGGCGCACCGCGTCACCGTAGCGCCGCGAGAACAGCTCGCCACGCAGGGCGCGGGCCAGGTCTTCGACGTCTTCGGTGTCTACCGCCAGGTCGGCGTTTCGGGTCAGGCGGAACTGGTAGCAACCCTTGACCTTCATGCCCTGGAACAGGTCATCGGCGTGGGCGTGGATCATCGACGAAAGGAATACATAGTTATCGCCAGCCCCCCCGACCTCTTCCGGTACCTTGATGATGCGTGGCAACAGGCGCGGTGCGGGGATGATCGCCAGGCCCGAATCACGGCCGAAGGCATCGATCCCTTCGAGCTCGACGATAAAGTTCAGGCTCTTGTTCACCAGCAGCGGGAACGGGTGCGTCGGGTCCAGGCCAATCGGGGTGATGATCGGCGCGATCTCGTCACGGAAATAGCGACGGACCCAGGTCTTGAGCTTGACGGTCCAGTTGCGGCGACGGATGAAGCGCACTTGGTGCTTTTCCAGCTCCGGCAGCAGGATGTCGTTGAGGATGGCGTATTGGCGATCCACATGGCCATGCACCAGCTCGCTGATGCGCGCCAGGGCCTGGTGCGGCTGCAAGCCGTCGGCGCCGGCCTGCTCACGGGCAAAGGTGATCTGTTTCTTGAGGCCGGCGACACGAATCTCGAAGAACTCGTCCAGGTTGCTGGAGAAGATCAGCAGGAACTTCAAACGCTCCAGCAACGGATAGGACTCATCCAGCGCCTGTTCCAACACGCGGATATTGAATTGCAGTTGCGACAGCTCGCGATGGATGTACAGGCTGCTGTCATCCAGGTTCGGAATCACGATAGGCGGTGCCGCCACCACCGGCTCCGCGACCACGGCAGGCTGCTCAGGCGCAAGCTCCGGCGGGGTTTCGGCGACCTGTTCAACTACCGGGTGCGCATCTTTTACGGCAACTTCTGTGAGTCCTTCGGTATTCATCGAGTGTTCCTGTGAGGGCTATTGTTGCTCTCTAAGCAATTGGGCGGCACGGGCGGCAAAGTAAGTCAGGATGCCATCGGCACCCGCACGTTTAAAGGCGGTAAGGGATTCCAGGATGACGCCTTCACTCAACCAGCCATTTTGAATCGCAGCCATGTGCATGGCGTATTCACCACTGACCTGATAGACAAAGGTCGGCACCTTGAATTCCTCCTTGACCCGATAAAGGATGTCCAGGTACGGCATACCGGGCTTGACCATCACCATATCAGCGCCTTCAGCCAGGTCCGCCGCCACTTCGTGCAGGGCTTCGTGGCTATTGGCCGGGTCCATCTGGTACGAGGCCTTGTTGGCCTTGCCCAGGTTCAACGCCGAGCCGACCGCATCGCGGAACGGGCCGTAGTAGGCGCTGGCGTACTTGGCTGAATAGGCCATGATCCGCACATTGACGTGCCCGGCCAGTTCCAACGCCTCGCGGATCGCCTGGATCCGGCCGTCCATCATGTCTGACGGGGCCACCACCTGGGCGCCTGCAGCGGCATGGGACAGCGCCTGCTTGACCAGTGCGTCGACGGTGATGTCGTTCTGCACATAGCCTTCTTCATCCAGGATGCCATCCTGCCCGTGGGTGGTAAACGGGTCCAGCGCCACGTCAGTAATCACCCCAAGCTCCGGGAAACGCTCGCGCAGGGCGCGGGTCGCACGCTGGGCAATGCCTTCGGGGTTCCAGGCCTCGGCGGCGTCCAGGGACTTGAGCCCGGCGGGTGTGACCGGGAACAGCGCCAGCGCCGGGATCCCCAGTTCAACCCACTGCGCCGCCTCTTGCAGCAGCAGATCAATGGTCAAACGCTCGACACCCGGCATCGACGCCACCGCTTCCCGACGATTTTCACCATCGAGCACAAACACCGGCAGGATCAGATCATTCACCGTCAGGACGTTTTCACGCACCAGACGACGGGAAAAATCATCACGACGGTTGCGGCGCAGGCGGGTAGCGGGAAACAGGCGTTGGGCGGGGGTAAAGCTCACGGCAGACTCCTGAGCCCGGCTTGACGGGCGAGCGTGACAGTTATAAGCGGCCATTATGACGAAGGAATGACAGTTGTGCTTACTCATACGACCGGCATGTGACCTGTAGTCGCATTCATGCTTTCCGTAGGAAATGTTCACTTCGTGACACATCTCGATACTTTCATGAATGTTCACGAAGGCGTAGGCTGCGCGTTCATTTCGCCAGCACCCAGACAATGCTCCAACAATTTCTGAATGACTTTGGCTACTTTGCCCTCTTCCTGGGGACGTTCTTTGAAGGTGAGACCATCCTGGTTCTCGCAGGCTTCCTTGCGTTCCGCGGATACATGGATATCAACGTGGTGGTGGTGGTGGCGTTCTTCGGCAGCTACGCCGGCGACCAGCTCTGGTACTTCATGGGCCGCAAGCATGGGCGCAAATTGTTGGCGCGCAGGCCACGCTGGCAACTGCTGGGCGATCGGGCACTGGAGCATATCCGCCGACACCCCGATATCTGGGTTCTGAGTTTCCGCTTCGTCTATGGCCTGCGCACGGTCATGCCCGTGGCCATTGGCCTGTCCGGCTACCCGCCGGGGCGCTACTTGTTTCTCAACGGTATCGGCGCGGCGATCTGGGCAGCAGCACTGGGCGCGGCGGCCTACCACTTCGGCGCTGTGCTCGAAGGTATGCTGGGCAGCGTCAAGAAATATGAGCTGTGGGTGTTGGGTGCCTTGCTGGTACTCGGCCTGGGCTTGTGGCTGCGCCGGCGCATCCGCAACGCCCGCCTGACCCGGGAAAACTGCGCGACCGAAAAAGCCCGGCTGGCGCAGGAGCAACTGGCCGAGCTGAAAAAGCCCGAGCCTACGACACCCATCGAGTAAGCCGGCCCCTGCAACAGTAGAGGCCGATGACACTGAGCAGGCTATAGCTGGCAAGCCCCGGCCAGCCCAACGCACTGGCCGGCCACAACCCGACCAGCGGCGCCAGCCACACCAGCGGCACATTCAGCCCCAACCGCAGCAACTCGGCCTTCAAGGCCCACGGGCGATTTTCCAGGGCCACGCCCAGGGTAAACAGTCCCAGTGCCATCACACTCCAACCCAGCACCAGCGCAGCCGTCGGCATGCCTTCGCCAACATTCATCAAATAGCTGCCCAACCCCACATACGCGGCAAATTGCAGGGCGATGTAAATCTGCTGGCGCGCGTCCAGGGGCACCTCGAATTTACGGAACTGGCTCAAGTCCGGCTTGGCCAGTGGGTACTTGGCCTTGACGTCCGCCGGGCGCCAGCCGGTGCGCATGAACCAGATGCGCAGTTTGTCCCACCCACTTTCGGTACGCCGGGCATCACTCCACAGCTGGGCATAGAACTGCAGGTTGGCCCACAGCGGATTCCAACTGGCCAGAGGCGTGGTCACGCCAAAGATCACCGGCTCGTTTTCGTCTTCTTCCTGGAACGAGCCAAACAAACGGTCCCAAATAATGAACACCCCGCCGTAGTTGCGATCCATGTAGAGAGCGTTCTGTGCATGGTGGGCCCGATGATTGGACGGGGTGACGAAAAACCACTCGAACCAACCGAGCTTGGGCACATGGCGGGTATGCACCCAGAATTGATACAACAGGTTGAGCGACGCCACGCTGATAAACACCAGCAGCGGCACGCCGACGACAGCCAGTGGCAGATAGAAGATCCAGCTCAGCAAAAAGCCCGTGCTGGTCTGGCGCAAGGCGGTGGTGAGGTTATAGTCCTCGCTCTGGTGATGCACCGAGTGCGCCGCCCACAGAATATTGCGCTCGTGGCCGCAGCGATGCAGCCAGTAGTAGCAGAAGTCGTAGAGGACAAAGGCGAACACCCAGGTCCAGGCGCTCTGGGTTGGCAGCTCGAACAGTGCCAAATGCTTGAGGGCGAAGGCGTAGGTCAGCAGGCCCACGCCTTTGGTCAGCAGCCCAGTGGTGGTGGACAATACACCGGTGCTCAAGCTGTTGATGGCGTCAGCCACCCGGTAGTTGCGCTCGCCGCGCCAACGGTCAGCCAACAGTTCGACCACAATCAAGGCAATGAAAAACGGTACCGCGTAAGGGACGAAGTCCATGGGCCAGTCCGGTCAATTATTGTTACATCAAGGTTAGGCCAGTGACCGGATATCCCAATGGCAATGCGAGACAAATAAGTAGACATTTAACGCCATAAATCAGGAGAAATGCCCATGAGCAAAAAGATTGCAGTGATCCTTTCCGGCTGTGGCGTGTACGACGGCGCTGAAATCCATGAAAGTGTTATCACGCTGCTGCGCCTGGATCAGCGCGGCGCTCAGGTTCAGTGCTTTGCCCCGGACATCGCGCAGCTGCATGTGATCAATCACCTCACGGGCGAAGAAATGCCCGAGTCGCGCAATGTATTGGTGGAGTCGGCGCGCATCGCCCGAGGCGAGGTGAAAGACATTCGCGAGGCCCGCGTGGAAGAGTTCGATGCGCTGGTCGTGCCCGGCGGTTTTGGCGCGGCGAAGAACCTGTCGAACTTTGCCATCGAAGGCGCCGGTTGCAGCGTCAACCCGGACGTACTGGCACTGGCCGAAGCCTTTGCCGAAGCAGGCAAGCCCGTGGGGCTGATCTGCATCTCGCCGGCCCTGGCGGCAAAAATCTACGGCCCTGGCGTGACCTGCACCATCGGCAACGACGCCGACACCGCGGCCGCCCTGGACAAGATGGGTGCCACCCACCAGGAATGCGCGGTAGACGAAATCGTCGAAGACAAGGCGCGCAAGCTGGTGAGCACGCCGGCCTATATGCTGGGCAAAAACATCAGCGAAGTGGCATCGGGGATCAACAAGCTGGTGGACCGGGTGCTGGAGCTGACCCACGAGAGCGACTGAATGGGCGACACCGATTAAAAATGTGGGAGCTGGCTTGTGTGGGAGCCAGCGCCCACACAAGCCAGCTCCCACGATTTGACCGCCAGTACCTTCAGGAAGCCGCCACCCGGCGCTTATCGGCCAACCGGCTGCGGCTGTACAGCACCACAATCGCAATGATCGCCACGGCCTGGGCACTCAACGAATACGCATCGGCATGGATGCCCAGCCAGTCGAAGTCAAAGAACGCCACCGGCCGGGTGCCGAAGATGCCGGCTTCCTGCAACGCCTTCACGCCATGCCCGGCAAATACCACCGACAGCGCGCACAGCAACGCCGCGTTAATCCCGAAGAACAGCGCCAACGGCAGCTTCGCCGAGCCGCGCAGGATGATCCACGCCAAGCCCATCAACAGCACCAGCGCCGTGGCGCCACCGGCCAGTACCGCGTTATGCCCGGCAGGACCGGCTTGCAGCCACAGGGTTTCGTAGAACAGGATCACTTCGAACAGTTCGCGGTACACCGAGAAGAACGCCAGGACCGCAAACCCAAAACGCCCACCACCGCCGACCAGGCTGCTCTTGATGTAGTCCTGCCAGGCGGCCGCGTGGCGTCGGTCGTGCATCCACACCCCGAGCCACAGCACCATCACGCTGGCAAACAGCGCCGTACAGCCTTCGAGCAGTTCACGCTGGGCGCCGCTGACGTCAATCACATACGCCGCCAGGGCCCAGGTCGCCGCACCGGCGACCAACGCCAGGGCCCAACCGACGTTGACACTGCGCACCGCCGATTGCTGGCCGGTGTTACGCAAAAAGGCCAGGATTGCCGCCAGCACCAGAATCGCTTCCAACCCTTCACGCAGCAGAATCAGCAAGCCCGAGATGTAGCTCAACGACCAGCTCAGGCCGTCGCCGCCCAACAGGCCGGCCGCTTCAGTGAGTTTGCCCTTGGCCACGTCCAGGCGCTGCTGGACCTGCTCGATCGGCAAACCATCCTGCAACGACTGCCGATACGCCATCAGGGCTTTCTCGGTGTCCTTGCGCACGTTGGCATCGACGTTGTCCAGGGAGCTTTCCACCAGCTCGAAGCCTTCCAGGTACGCCGCTACCGACAGGTCGTAGGCCTGTTCGTGCTCACCGCTGCGGAACGCTGCCAGGCTCTTGTCCAGGGTGGCAGCGGTGTACTCCAGCAACTGCGCCGGGCCACGCTGGACCTGGGGCGGCTGGGCGCGCTGGGCGCGGAACACCCGGACCGCGTCCGGCCCCTCGGCGGCCAGCACTTCTTCCGGGGTCTGGCGTGCCAGGTCGGCCAGGTTGAAGGATTTTTCGCTTTTCGCGGCGGCCGGGTCGGCAGTAAAGCCGGCGATATAGGTGGCCAGGTCCCAGCGCTGCCGGTCATCCAACTGGTCGGCGAACGACGGCATGTCGGTGCCTTCGACGCCCAGGCCCAGGGTGTTGTAGATACCGTAGAGGCTCAGACGGTCCAGACGCTGGGCATCGCGCAGGTTGGCCGGCGGTGGGGCCATACCGACACCGGCCGGGCCATCGCCCGCACCGGCGTCACCGTGGCACACCGAACAGTGCTGGGCGTACAGCGGCGCACCGCGCGTAGGGTCCGGGGTAATGGCCGGCGCCTGGCTGACCTCATAGGCGGCCGCCAGTTGCGCACCCAGTTGACGCGCCTGGCGCGCTACCGCGTTGCCATCCTGGCGGTTAGTGACAGCGGCCAGCAGCTCATCGACGCCTTTGACCAGGCTCGCACGCTCGGGCTTGTCGGGCAGCTCTACCACCAGCCCCTGCAACACGCCGAGAAACTCCACCTGTTCGCGGTATTCGGAGTCGTCGACCACCTTGCCCGCCTCCACCGTCGGCGGATAGTCAGCGCCAATGTAGTCCAGTAAATGCAGGGCCTGGGGCGCACCCTCTGCGGTAGCAGCCAGCAGATTGAAGCTGCACGACACCAACGCCGGCAGCAACAGCCAGGCGAGAAAACGGGAGGGGGCAGTCATGAATGAATCCCAAATGGAAACAAGAAGTAACACATTGTCGAATGTTAATCGGTTTGACTCAAGACGTTAGTGCTTTGGCCGCTGAAATGACTCGCTCAGGTAGGGGCCAACCCTCAAATAAAGCAGCGGAAAAGCCATTGTTTTGCCAGTAACGAGGCCTATAATGCGCCGCCTTCGTTATCGCGAAACGGCATTTAGGCTCCTCTTTTTATGAGGGATGTGTGGGAAAAGGTTTTTCCTGCACTTGGTTATTTGGCCCGACCAGCCCCTTCGGCCGATTACGCTCAGGGAAGCAGCACCTCAATGGCATCTCGCGTCTTTACCTCCCTTGCCCTCGCGGCACTCACGCTGCTGTCGGGCTGTTCGATGTTCCGCAGCTACGACACTGAACTGCAAGCCACCAACCAGCAGTTGGCCAGCGGCAATGTCGATGGCGCGCTGACCCTGCTGGAGAAGAACAACAGCAGCGAAGACAAAGACCTTCTCTACTACTTCGAAAAAGGCGAGTTGCTGCGGGCCAAGGGCGATCTGACCGGCAGCCAGGCGGCTTGGCACCGGGCAGACCTGGTGGTGTACAAGTGGGAAGAGTCGGTCAGGTTCGACACCGAGCGCTATCTCGCGCAATTCGGTAGCTTCCTGGTCAACGACAAGGTGCGGCGCTACGAAGGGTATGACTATGAAAAAGTCATGCTCACCACCCAGATGGCGTTGAACCTGCTGGCCGTCAATGACTTCGACGGCGCGCGCACCGAAATCAAGAAAACCCACGAACGCGAAGCGGTGATCGCCGAACTGCGGGACAAGGAATACCTCAAGCGCGAAAACGAAGCCGAGCGCCAGGGCGTGGCCACGCAGTTCAAGGATCTGCGCGGCTATCCGGTGGAAAGTCTCGATGCGCCGGACGTGGTGGGCCTGAAGAACAGCTACCAGAGCGCGTTCAGTCATTACCTGGCCGGTTTCATCTACGAAGCCTTGGGCGAAAAGGACCTGGCCGCGCCGGGCTACCGCAAAGCCGCCGAACTGCGCCCCAATACACCGTTGCTGGAACAGGCCCTGCTCGACCTGGATGCCTCCCGCGTGGCAGCTGACGAAAGCGACGTGCTGATCGTAGTGCAGAGCGGCCTGGCGCCGGCCCGCGACTCGATCCGCCTGCCGTTGCCGATCCCTATCGACGGGCATTGGGTGATCACACCGCTGTCGTTCCCGGTGATCAAGCCAGACACTTCGACGGCCACCTTTGCGCAGATCGGCGTCGATGGTCGGCAGCAGAACCTCACGCCCCTCAACAGCACCACTGCAATGTCGCGCCGCGCCCTGCGCGACGACATGCCGGGGATCATCCTGCGTACCACCGTGCGCGCCATCAGCCGCGGCGTGACGCAAAAAAACCTCAACCAGACCAACCCGATGGCCGGCCTGGTGCTGGGCATCGCGTCCGCCGTCACCGAAGGCGCCGATACCCGCACCTGGCGCACCCTGCCGGACCTGACCCAGGTCACGCGCCTGCGCCTCAAGCACGGTGAGCACCAGGTGAGCCTGCCCAATGCCTTGGGCGGCACCCTGGTGACGGTCAAGGCCGAACAACGCCATCAGGTGATCACTTTGCGAGTGGTCGGCAACCAGGTCTTCACCAGCGGCGTGGCCGCCCATGTGGTCGCGAGCAACCCGGCCCAGGCCGTCGCCAGCCTCAAACAACCTTAAGGAGCACGCTATGCGTCATTTCATCCTCGGCGCCCTGGCGCTGATCTTCCTCGCCGGTTGCGCCACCCCGCCGCCGGAACCAGGCAGCGCCGCGAGCAAAGTCGTGGTGATGGGCAAGTTCAAGGGCATCGCCGTCGGCGCCATTCGGGTAGCCCGCGAGAACGGCTTCCTGACGGCCAAGGTGCAACTGAGCAACATCACCAGCAGCAACCAGATGATGTATTACCGCTTCGCCTGGCTGGGCGCCGATGGCTTCCCGGTGGGTGACGAAGAAACCTGGAAAGTGCTGAACCTCTACGCCAACCAGGCCACCTTCCTGCCGGCCATCGCCAACCTGCCCCAGGCCGCCGACTTCCGCCTTGAAGTCAAGACGCCTTGAGCCAGCCCCCTATTCAGTTTTCGAGAGACATTCCCATGTTTGTACGCTTTTCGTTCCTCGCCGTAGTCGCCGTCCTGGCCAGCGGCTGCGCCAACACCTCGCCGGTCATCGGCGGTAAAAATATCAGCTACGGCGACACCAAGGCCGTGGAACTGGTGACCAACGAGTTCGGTTCCACCGACCTGCAGATGATCGCCGAAAGCATGACCCGCTCCCTGGCGCAGTCCGGCATCCTCCAGGGCCGCCCGGTGGTGCAGGTGTATGACGTGAAGAACAAGACCAGCGAGTACATCGACACCCGCGAGATCACCACCTCGATTAAGACCCAACTGATGAAGACCGGCACCGCCCGCTTCGCCAGCGACAACACCGATATGCAAAGCCAGGTCGACCAGCTCAAGCTGCAAAACCAGAGCGGCCTGTACAAGAAATCCACGGTCAGCAAGACCGGCAACATGGTTGCCGCCAAGTACCGCCTGGAAGGCTCCATCAGCTCCATCGTTAAGCGCAGCGCCGACTACAAGGACGTGTTCTACAAGTTCAGCCTGCAGTTGATCGACGTCGAAAGCGGCCTGGCGGAATGGATGGACGAAAAAGAAATCCGCAAGACCACGGAGCGCTAAGCCATGCGTCCATGGATCGGCATCATCGCCCTGCTGTGCAGCGTTGGCGCCTGGGCGGCGCCGAAAATCGCGGTGACGGACCTGGCCTACGAGGCGCGGGTGGAGGAATACATCCACGCCGTCGCGGCGACCAATAACTTCCAGGCCAGCCCGTACAACGCCAGCGGTGCGTCCAGCTACACCGAGTTCGAGAGCCGCAACAGCTACATCGAACAGAGTGAGCTGCGTAAATTCAGCGGCGATATCAAGGGGGAGATTCTCAAGTCGCGCCAGTTCCAGTTGGTCCAGGGCACGCCCTACACCAGCGAGGCCAAGGGCGATGTGTACGACGTGATCAAGCGGATCAAGGCCGGCCACTTCAAGGGCGCCGACTATGTGCTGTTTGGTACTTTGTCGGATATCGACTTCACCCAGGACATCAACGCCCTGGATCGCACCAACAGCTATTCAGCGGTGCTGGGACTGGCGGTCGTGGCGGACTTCAGCCTGATCAACACCCGCACCTATGAAATCACCTCGGCGTTTACCGCCATGGGTGAGGGCCAGGACACCAAGCTGGTGAACAGTCGCGACGTGCGCGTCAGCCTGAGCCGGCCACGGGTGGTGAAGGAAGTGTCGAAAACCTTGGGTGAAGATGTGGCGCGCCAGCTGCAGGAGCAACTGGGCGGTGGCTACCAGGAGCCTGGGCAGCCGGCATTGCGCAACAACCTGCCAAGGGATGAGGCGCCGAAAATCCTGCACTGAAGCTCAATGGCTCGGCTAGCACACACCAATGTGGGAGCTGGCTTGCCTGCGATGCAAGCGCCGCGGTGTCACTGATACACCGCGGTAATGCGATCGCAGGCAAGCCAGCTCCCACAGTTTTGATTGGGCTTGTTCAGTCAGGCCGTGGCGCGATGCAGGCTGGCGAGGAAACCCGCAGCGCCCACGAACAACCCGGCAAACGTGCGGTTCACGCGTTTCTGCTGCTTGGGCGTGCGCAACAGGGCGCAGCACCTTCGATGCCAGCCCGGTGTAGCCCGCCATCACGATCATATCCACGCCGATCATGGTCGCACCGAGGATCAGGTACTGAATCAGCAGCGGCGCCTGTGGGTTCACGAACTGCGGCAGCACCGCCAGCATGAACACCAGGGCCTTGGGGTTGCTGGCATTGACCAGGAAACCACGGAACATCATCGCCAGCGGCTTGCCAATCGGGCGGACTGGCGCGTCATCGCTCATGTCCATGGGCAGGGCGCGCCATTGCTTGACGGCCAGGTACACCAGGTACGCCACGCCAAACCATTTGATCGCGTAGAACGCGGTTGAGGACGTCGCCAGAACGGCGCCCAGGCCGCCCGCCACCACGGCAATCTGCATCGCCAGGCCCAATTGCAGGCCAATGGCGTTCCAGTAACCGCGCAGGAAACCATATTGCAGGCCGCTGGACATGGAGGCGATGGCGCCCGCGCCGGGGGAGAGACTGATGATCCAACTGGCCAGGAAGAAGGCC
Organism: Pseudomonas sp. FP818; assembly: GCF_030687335.1. Taxonomy (NCBI): domain Bacteria; kingdom Pseudomonadati; phylum Pseudomonadota; class Gammaproteobacteria; order Pseudomonadales; family Pseudomonadaceae; genus Pseudomonas; species Pseudomonas sp. FP818. The sequence goes on from NZ_CP117427.1 coordinate 5,685,738, forward strand.
AGCCATGTGTCGAGCGCCATTACACACCTCGTAGCAAATTCGTTGTCAGCACTAAGCTAACGCCAAGGGCCGAGGGCTGGCTAGAGAATTTTTAAGGTAAAGGGCTGATATCACTACCGCGCCAGCGGCGTACCGAGCGCTGGAAGAACAGGCTGTTGGGTACTTGCACCACGGCGCTGTCGGTGCCCGCTTCAGCCACTTCGATCAACGTGGTGTACAGCAGGTTGATCGCGATCACCCGGCCTTTGACGCCGGGCTTGTCGACGGTGTCCACCAACTCGACCACATCACCCAGGCGAAACGGCCCAACGGTGAAGATCAGGATCGCGCACAGCAGGTTCGACAGCACCGACCACATGGCAAAGAACGCTACCGCCGCGACGGCCACAAAACCCGAGAGCGCGGTCCACAGCACGGTGGCCGAGACCCCCAGGCGTTCAAGGACGAAGATCAGCGCACTGCCCATGATCAGCCAGCGCAGGCCACCACGCAGGGGCATCAGCAGTTGCGGCGGAAACGGATAGCGCTCACCCAGGCGCGTCAGGCCCTTGGCGACAAAGCGCTGGGCCAGGTAACCGGCCAGCAGGATCAGCAGGATTTGCACGCCGACCCACACCGGTTCGATCCATTGCGCTGGCAGTGGCAGCTGCAAGGCTTCCATCAGGACAGCGCCTCCAACTCCGCTTGCAGGCCTTCCAGCAGTTCGAGGGCTTCCATCCAGGTCTCCTCCAGTTGCCCTTCGCGCACCTTGAGCTTGGCCTGTTCGGCCAGCAGGTCGCGCAGCTCATCCTTGCGGGCCGCTTCGTACACCGCGCTGTCGCCGAGGCTGGTTTCGATCTTGGCCAGGCGTTCGTGGACCTTGCCCAATTCGGCTTCAAGCTTGTCGGCTTCGCGTTTGTGCGGTGCCAACTGCTGGCGCAGGGCCGCAGCAGCCTGGCGCTGGGCTTTTTTGTCGGTCTTGTCCGGGTTGACCGGGGTGTTGCTGACCGGCGCGTTGCGCAGACGGTAGTCGGTCAACCAACGGGCGTAGTCGTCCAGGTCGCCATCAAACTCTTCGACCTTGCCATCGGCCACCAGCAGGAAGTTGTCGGTGGTGCTCTTGAGCAAGTGGCGGTCGTGAGACACCACCAGCACAGCGCCACTGAATTCCTGCAGGGCCATGGTCAGCGCCAGGCGCATTTCCAGGTCCAGGTGGTTGGTCGGTTCGTCGAGCAGCAGCAGGTTGGGACGGTCCCAGGCGATCAGGGCCAGGGCCAGGCGGGCTTTTTCGCCGCCGGAGAAATTCAGCACCGGCTCGTCGATGCGCGCACCACGGAAGTCGAAACCGCCAAGGAAGTCGCGCAGGGTCTGTTCGCGCTCGGTCGGCGCCAGGCGTTGCAGGTGCAACAGCGGGCTGGCCTTGGCGTCGAGGGAGTCCAATTGATGCTGGGCGAAGTAGCCCACCACCAGGTTCTCGCCACGGGTCAGGCGTCCGGCCAGGGGTTGCAGCTCGCCCGACAGGTTCTTGATCAGCGTCGACTTGCCCGCGCCGTTGGGGCCGAGCAAGCCGATGCGCGCGCCCGGGGTGAGCTGCAGCTTGACCTTCTCCAGGATGGTCTTGTCGCCATAACCCAGGCGGGCATCCGAGAGGTCGAGCAAGGGGCTAGAGATTTTCACTGACTCGCGGAACACAAAGTCGAACGGCGAATCGACGTGGGCCGCCGACAGCTCTTCCATGCGCTCCAGGGCCTTGATCCGGCTCTGGGCCTGACGGGCCTTGGTGGCCTGGGCCTTGAACCGGGCGATGTAGCTTTCCATATGCGCACGTTGCGCCTGCTGCTTCTCGAAGGCCTGCTGTTGCTGGGCCAGGCGTTCGGCACGGGCCCGCTCGAACGCGGTGTAGCCGCCGCGATAGAGGGTGATTTTCTTCTGTTCGACATGGGCGATGTTATCGACCACGGCGTCGAGGAAATCCCGGTCGTGGGAGATCAGCAGCAACGTGCCTGGGTAACTCTTGAGGAAATCCTCCAGCCACAGGATTGCATCCAGATCCAGGTGGTTGGTCGGTTCGTCGAGCAGCAACAGGTCCGAGGGACACATCAGCGCCTGGGCCAGGTTCAGGCGCATGCGCCAGCCACCGGAGAAGTCGGCAACCGGGCGGTCCATCTGTTCGTTGGTGAACCCGAGGCCGGCGAGCATTTTGCGCGCGCGGGCGTCGGCGGTGTAGCCGTCGGCACTGTCGAGTTCCGAGTGCAGGCGGGCCTGGGCGGCACCGTCCTGGGCTTTCTCGGCCTCGGCCAGGTCGTGTTGCACCTGACGCAGACGCAGGTCGCCATCGAGCACGTAGTCGATCGCGATGCGGTCCAGGGTGTCGATCTCCTGGCGCATGTGGGCGATACGCCAGTCGGCTGGCAGCAGGCAGTCCCCGGAATCAGGGGTCAGCTCACCGAGCAACAGGGCGAACAACGTGGATTTGCCGGCGCCATTGGCACCGATCAGGCCGGCTTTGTGACCGGCGTGCAGGGTCAGCTCGGCGTCTTCGAGAAGACGTTGCGGGCCACGCTGTAATGTTAGGCTTTGAAGTCGGATCATAATGGCGGCGGAGTCTACCAGCTTCGTTGGCCGCTGGTTTGGGTGTGAACATGTGCGCTGACCTGTGGAGCTTTGCCCTCTCGACCTACGCCCGTACGGGCGCTGAAGATGCCTGCCTGCGCTTGCAGGAGCAAGGGGCGGATGTGTGTCTGTTGTTGTGCGGGCTGTGGCTGGAACAGCGCGGGGTGGCACTTGAACCTGGACGCGTGCAGGCGCTGCGAGCAATCGCCGGTCCCTGGCAGGCAGACGTTGTGGAGCCCTTGCGCAGGGTGCGCAAGCAATGGCGCGCCATGGCGCAGCAGGATGTGGGGCTGGGAGCGTTGCGCGAGCGGGTCAAGGCCCTGGAGCTGGAAGCCGAACAGCAGTTGCTGTTACGTCTGGAAGCGCTGGCACAGGCTTGGCCAACGGGAGAACGCGCCACGCATCAGACATGGCTTGAAGGACTGGCGACCGAAGCCGCCAACCTTGACCACGACGCGCTGCTTCAGCTGCGCGCCGCGGCCACCGGCACTTAGGAAGCGCTGGTTGGGGTGGTGCCTGGTGCTACCGGGGCAGGCGTGCTGCTGGCCGGTGCAGTGGTAGCGGCTGGCGCTGCCGGTGCGGCAGGAGTCGCTGGCTTGGCAGCTGCTGGAGCTGGCGCGGGTTTGGCAGCCGCAGGTTTGGCAACCGGCTTGGCTGCTGGTTTCGCAGCAGCAGGTTTGGCAGCTGGCTTGGCCGCTGGTTTTGCAGCAGCAGGTTTGGCAGCTGGCTTGGCCGCTGGCTTTGCAGCAGCAGTTTTAGCAACTGGCTTGGCGGCTGGTTTCGCAGCAGCAGTTTTAGCAGCTGGCTTGGCGGCTGGTTTCGCAGCAGCAGTTTTAGCAGCTGGCTTGGCGGCTGGTTTCGCAGCAGCAGCTTTAGCAGCTGGCTTGGCGGCTGGTTTCGCAGCAGCAGCTTTAGCAGCTGGCTTGGCGGCTGGTTTCGCAGCAGCAGTTTTAGCAGCTGGCTTGGCGGCTGGTTTCGCAGCAGCAGTTTTAGCAGCTGGCTTGGCGGCTGGTTTTGCAGCAGCAGTTTTAGCAGCTGGCTTGGCGGCTGGTTTCGCAGCAGCAGTTTTAGCAGCTGGCTTGGCGGCTGGTTTTGCAGCAGCAGTTTTAGCAACTGGCTTGGCGGCTGGTTTCGCAGCAGCAGTTTTAGCAACTGGCTTGGCGGCTGGTTTCGCAGCAGCAGTTTTAGCAACTGGCTTGGCGGCTGGTTTCGCAGCAGCAGCTTTAGCAGGCGCTTTTTTAGCAGCAGGCTTGGCCGCAACTTTGGCCGGCGCCTTGGCCGCAACTGCCTTGGCTGGTGTACGAGTGCTCAACACTTTGGCCACAGCTTCTTTCACACGACCCACGCCCTGCGCCAGTTTCAGGCTCTCTTGGGCATCGCGCTTGAGTTGAAGGATGTAGGTGCGGGTTTCGGATTGACGATCCTTGAGGGCATCGAGCAAGTCCTCAAGTTCTTTGACGGCGCCCTTGGCTTTGGTTTGCGCCTTGGCTTTGCCGGCGGTCGCGGCGTCTTGCAGTTTAGTGCGGGATTTGTGCAGTTTTTCTTGAGCCTTGCCGCGTTGTTTTTCCAGCTTGGCGAGCAATTTCTCTGCATCAGCCAAGGCTTGGGAGCAAGCACTTTCCAAATGTTCGAGCAGGCTGCCCGAGAGTTGTTGGAGCAAGTGCAACGGGGTATTAACAGGCTTCTGTTTGGCCGACATGGTTTACCTCCTGGCTGACGTGGGTGCGGCTCATACTAGCCCTCTGCTCTTACCGCCGCTAGGGCATGTTGACAGTATCGAATGCGTTGCGTTGCACCGCACAAAAATTCTTATTGATATAACGAAAAACCGCTCCGGTTTTTGCCCATCCACACTGGCATAATCCACCGCACTTTCGGCTGGAGAACACCCATGTCGCGTTACCTTTTTTTCATCCTGGGTTTGTCGCTTTCAGTGGCCAACGCAATTGAGCCGACGGCGTCCAAAGACAGCCACGATCTGGCCTACAGCCTGGGCGCCAGCCTAGGCGAACGCCTGCGCCAGGAAGTCCCCGACTTGCAGATCCAGGCCTTGCTCGAAGGTCTCAAACAGGCCTATCAAGGCAAGCCCCTGGCCCTGGATGACGCACGTATCACACAAATTCTTGCCCAGCACGAAGCGCAGGCCAGCGCCGAGGCCCAAGTGCCGCAAAGCGAAAAGGCCCTCGCCGCCGAGCAACAATTCATGGCCACGGAAAAAGCCCGGGCCGGCGTGCGCGAATTGGCCGACGGTATCTTGCTCACAGAGTTGGCCGCCGGCAGCGGGAAAAAGCCGGGCGCCCGTGACAGGGTCCAAGTGAAGTACGTGGGGCGATTGCCCGATGGGACGATTTTCGACCAGAGTGCCCAGCCCCAATGGTTTCGCCTGGACAGCGTGATCAGCGGCTGGCAAAGCGCATTGCAACAGATGCCGGTTGGCGCGAAGTGGCGCCTGGTCATTCCATCGGCCCAAGCTTATGGCGCAGACGGTGCGGGTGAGCTGATCGCGCCTTACACGCCACTGGTTTTCGAGATTGAGCTGCTCGCAATCGGTAGCTGAACCCAACGAAAAACGGTGCGCCATGCGCACCGTTTTTTTGTCTTGCCGCTGAGGCTCAAGCCTGGGTTGCAGGCTCTTCCTTGTGGGCGTTGTGCAGCACTTCGATCAGGCAGTCCTCCAGTTCGAAGCGCTCATGGAGCAGGCCGCCCAGCTCTTTGAATTTTTCGGCAACGCACTTGCCTTTGTCGCAAAGGTCGTTAAAGGCCAGGAGTTTTTCGGTGATGACATCAATGCGCGGGTAGATAGTCTCGGCCAAGTCCAGGCCACGCTGGTCGTCGAAGGCCTCGGCCTCCTTGGTCAATTGCTCATAGACCCCGAAGTGACCTGCCGAGACGTAATCCACCAAGACACCACAGAAGTCCTGCAGAGATCCACGGTTCTCAGCCAGCGCTTCGGGCTTCTCACCGAGAGCATCAAAGGCTCGAACCAATTCGTGACGTGCCTTCAACCAGCTGTCGATCAGCTTATGCACACCACCCCAGCGTTCCTGAGCATTCTGACAACTTTCCAACATGATGATCTCTTCCCTTATGGGCGGTGCCGCTTTTGCCCGCGCAACACTTCGAGGATAAAGCGGCACCGGACAACGCCGCATCGAACAAACTGTTTCAATAACGCGTGCGGGCCAGATTATGCCCGCATGACTATGGCTTCAAGGTACGCAGACCAGAAAGTTCATACAAGTGTTTAATCCCATCCTACGAGCCAACAACCCCAATCAGTGCTTCACAAACCGCAAACCCTGACCGGACAACAGGCGTGAAAACTGCGTCCCTCCCAGGATGAGCATGGCAATGAAGAACAGCAGGCTCCATTCCGGGATGCTCAAGTCGAACAACGTCCAGTTGATTTCCACACAGTCGACGGTGCCCTTGAATGCCAGTTGCAGGGCTTGCCCCAGCGTCAGGTTTTCGATCATGTATTCCAGGCTTGGCCAGCAGTTGGGCATCTGGTCAGGCGGGATATTCTGCAACAGCACCTGGCGCACCGCTGTCACTGCGCCGAGCAATGCACAGCCCATGCTCGCCGCCCAATACAGGTAAATGCCCACACGCCTGGGGCCATGGAGCGTCGCTATCAGGTTGATCAGGGTGAACACCGCCAGCAGGCTGCGCTGGATCAGGCACAGGAAACAAGGTCGCAGCAATGCCCCATATTCCAGATAAAAAGACGCGCCCAACGTCAGCACACCGGCCATGAACGCCAGGAAGAACAAGGAGCGTGAGGGGGCCAAAGACATTGTTTATCCGCAACGCAAGAGATAGGTAGTTACGGTAGAGGAAAGACCTTACCCCTTTCAATACGCGCTGGAGCAGACGCTTCCGTGAGATTGCAGGGATATACCGTCAGAAGGTAGGTAACTTTGCGTGGCTCAGTGTGGGAAACCACCTCAGCCCCTGAAACGCCCCTAACCAAGGGGATTTGAAGGGCTGGCTGCCAGATGTTTCCCAGCCAACCCTTCAAAAAATCCTACGTCAAACCCGTGCAGGCACCGGCAGCGGTGAAGCCAGCAGACGGCTATCCAGCAGCCCAAGGCCTTCCTGGAACAGCTGATTACTGCGCTCGGTATCACCCAACTGCGCCAGCAAGCGCGCCAACTCGGCGCAGGCCTCGGGGTTGCGCTGCACTTGCAGGCTGCTTTCCAGATAGTCCCGCGCCTTGCCCCACAAACTGTTTTGCAGGCAAAGCCGACCCAAGGTCAGCAACAGGCTGGCATCCCCCGGGTGATCCTTGAGCCAACCTTCGGCGAATTTCAGCTGGCGTGCCGGATCGCTACCGCGCAACAGGCCATACAACCGGATCAGGTGGCTGTCATAACCGCGCTTGAGCGCCACACGCAACGCCTCTTCGGCCTTGGCATCGGCGCCCAGCTGACGCAACTGCTCGGCATAGGCCAGCACCAGTTGGGGCTCCTGGCGCTGGGCCGAGGTCAACTGCTGCCAGGCCCGCTCAAGGGATTGCAGACCGGCTTCACCGTGCTCTTCACGCTGGACCGCCAGGCTCAGGTTTTCACCCCAGGCCCGGCGCTCCAGATCTGCCAGTTCGGCGGCAGGCAGCACTTTGTCCTTGCGCAGTTCCGGCAACAGGCGGATCACCGAAGACCAGTCACCGCGCTGCTGGTGCAAGCGCTGGAGTTGACGCAATACCTGGGCGTTGTGCGGATGGCGTTCATGCATGGCCTGCAGAGTCACCAGGGCGGCGTCGGTGTCGCCACGGTCCATCTGCAACTGCGCGTGGCTCAAGGCGATGGCCAATTCGGCCTGGGGCTGACGCTCCAGGGCGCGCTCAAGCAGGCCGTCGGACTCTTCATAACGCCCCTGCTCGTTGGCGGCCCGGGCCGCGCCAAGGTAATACAGCAGCGGCTGACGCTCGGCTTCTGCAGCACGGTGCAGGTGTCGCTCGGCGCTGGCCCAGCGGCCTTCCGCCAGGTCCATCTGCCCTTGCTCGATGGCGACCTGCACGCGTCGGCTGCGATTGCGGCGCGACCAGGGATTGACCACGCCACCAGAGGTTGTCACCAGCCCCAGCAGCACCCGCAGCAGATAGATCGCCAGGCCGACGACAAACACCGCCACCAGGGTCGACCACAGGCCAGACTCGTAATGCAGCACATGGGGATAGGTGATCAGCACATAGCCGGTGTGTTTCGAGATGCCTACCGCCAGCGCCAGGGCGAGGGCAATCGCCAGCACCAGGATCACATAGAAACGCTTCATCGGCTTTACTCCTGGGTCGCCGGCTTACCGGCGGAAGCCTTGGCTTCATCGGCAGACAGATGGCGGCGTTCAAGGTAAGCCTGCACCGCAGACAAGCTCGCGGCGAGGTCCGGGGTCACCACCGAGACGGCCTTGGGCTCCAGCTCGGTGATACGCGCCAGCATGGCCTGGCTTTGCGGGTTGTCCTGGTTGAAGTTGTCTTGCAAGACGCTGCGCGCCTCGCCCAACGCACGGGCGTACACCGCCGGTTCGCCATTGAGCGCCGCCCATTGCGCCTGCTCCAGCGCCAGGCTCAGGGCCAGTCGCACCTGGTTCAAGCCTTGGCCTGCCAGCAGCGGGCGGATGTTATCGTCGGGGTTGAAGTCGATCCGGAAGTAGCGGGAGATCTGTTCCCACCATTGGCTCCAGCGACTGTCCGTGTCGGTGCTCGGACGGCCCTGTGGGCTCTCTTGCAGCTGATATTCCGGGGACACGGCGGCCAGTTGCACCACCTGGTCCCGCAGCGCCGCCAGTTGCAGGTACAGCCCGGTACGGTCTGGCTGCTCGACGCTGCGCAAGGCCGCCAAACTCTTGGCCAACTGCTCACGGGCGGCGTAGGAACCGGGATCGCTCTGCTCGCGCAGGATCTCATCGGCGCCCTGCACCAGCGCCTGGGCACTGTTGATATCCTGCAAGGCCGACAGGCGCAGGCTGGCCAGACGCAGCAGATGCTCGGCCTCGGCCAGGCGCCAATCCTTGCGGCTAGCGCCCAGGACGGTTTCCAGACGCTGATTCAGGCGTTGCTGGTCGCCCTGCAATTGCGCCACCAATCGACGGCGTTCTTCCAGCTCATCAGCACCCGGCAATTGCGCCAGGCGCGCGGCCAACTGCTGTTGTGCCTGCTCAATACCCTGGGATTGTTCATCCAGGGTACGCACCTGCCCCAACTGTTGCTGACTGCTCGCTTGCAGGGCCCGGACCTGCCAGAGCCCCCAGCCGCCGGCCGCAACACCGGCGGCACCGAGCAGCAAGGCGAAGACCGCCAGGCCGTTGCCACGGCGCGGCGCAGTGACCGGGGTCTCAACAGGCGCATCAAGCGCGGGCTGAGCTTCATCTTTAGGCAAGGCTGTTTCGCTCACGTGTCCATCCTTTGCGTTATTAGAGAGTGGGAACGGGCTGGCTCCGTAACGCCACTAGCAAAGCCGCGGCACTGGCACCGCGGCAATCCACAACTTTTTCCGCGCCCGCCGCCCGCGCCATTTCGGCGACGCGTGGGCTGGGCACGAACAACGGCAACTGTGCCACGCGTGGCCAATGGGCGCCGGCAAGGCTTTGCAAATGCAAAAAACCCTGCCCACTGCTGACCACCAGGCCGTTCAAGCGTTCCACAGCAATGCGCTGGGCGAGCACATCCGGGTCGTAGGCTGGCAGAAACCGACGATACAACTCCAGATAATCGACACTAGCACCTTGGCCGCGTAAACGCTCAGCCAGCAACTCTCGCCCACCCTGCCCGCGCAGGATCAATACCCGGGCATCGGCAATGGCGACAGCCTCGCGCAACCGGGGCACTTCAAGCAAGGCTTCGCTGTCATCCCCAACCTCGGGGTAGCTCACATCCAGGCCTTGGTCAGCCAGAACCTGGGCCGTTGCTGCGCCGACGCTGAACCACGGCAACGCCGGCACCGCTGGCGCGTACTGATCGAGCAATTGCAGCGCCACGCGCGCGGCCGGCTTGCTTACCACGATCACCGCGCAGTAGCGATCCAGGCCCTGGAAAACCGCCTGATGCTCAGGAGTGATGGGCAAGGGTTCGGTTTCCAGCAACGGCAAGCAGCTGCTGAAGATACCGGCTTCGGACAACGAGGCCGCCAGGGCTGCCGATTCCTCGGCAGGCCGCGTCAGCAGCACACGCCAACCGGTCACTGCGGACCGGCCTCGCCATAGACTTTTTGCAGAATGGCGCCGGCGCCTTTGGCCAGCAATTCTTCGGCAACCTTCACACCCAGGCTGGCGGCCTCGGCTTGTGGCCCGCGGATTTCAGCGGTGAGCAGTAAACCACCGTCGGGATCGCCCACCAGGCCGCGCAGCCAGAGGTTGTCACCCTCAAGGACCGCGTAACAGGCGATCGGTACCTGGCAGCCACCGTTGAGGTGCTTGTTCAGGGCGCGTTCGGCGGTGACGCGAATTTCGGTTTGCTGATGATCGAGAGGCTTGAGCAGCGCCTGGATTTCACGGTCTGCGGTACGGCATTCGATACCGACGGCCCCCTGCCCACCGGCCGGCAAGCTGTCTTCGACACTGATGGCCGACGTGATGCGGTCTTCAAAGCCCAGGCGAATCAGGCCCGCCGCCGCCAGGATGATCGCGTCGTACTCGCCGGCATCCAGCTTGGCCAGGCGGGTATTGACGTTGCCCCGCAGGAAGCGGATCTGCAGGTCCGGGCGACGGGTCAGCAACTGGGCCTGGCGACGCAGACTGGATGTGCCGACGATGCTGCCCAGGGGCAGCTCATCAAGGGAAGCGTAGGTGTTGGACACGAAGGCATCGCGCGGGTCTTCACGCTCGCAGATGCAATACAGGCCCAGGCCTTCGGGAAAGTCCATCGGTACGTCTTTCATCGAGTGCACGGCGATGTCGGCTTCATTCTCCAAGAGCGCGGTTTCCAGCTCCTTGACGAACAACCCCTTGCCGCCGATTTTCGACAGTGGCGAGTCGAGCAGCTTGTCGCCGCGACTGACCATGGGCACCAGGGACACCGTAAGGCCCGGATGGGCTTGCTCAAGGCGGGCTTTGACGTATTCGGCCTGCCACAAGGCCAGGGCACTTTTACGGGTGGCGATGCGGATTTCGCGAGAGGACATGGATCAATCCGTACTGAATAGATACGGCAGATAATAACAGCTCAGGCAGAACCGCCTTGATTTGAATCAGCAAGTGCGGGGCCTCCCTGGCCGCGTCACTCCGGGATTCGGGGCATGCATGTCGCTCAAGCCCTCGGGCTAAAGCTGCTGCATCATTTTGCGCACGCCTGCGACATGGCGTCGGCTGACGATCAACGCATCGCCGTTGAGCCCTTTGAGGAACAACTGGAAATGCCCCAGGGGCGTGCGTTGCAGGCGCTCGATACGCTCGCGGGCCACCAGCGCATTGCGATGGATGCGCACAAAGCGCTCGCCAAATTCGTCTTCCAGGGCCTTGAGCGGCTCATCGAGCAGCACTTCGCCGACCTCGTGGCGCAAGGTCACGTACTTGTGGTCGGCGATAAAATAAATCACCTGGTCCACGGGAATCAGCTCGATGCCCTTGCGGGTCCGCGCGCTGATATGGCTACGCGGGCCGTTGCCACTTTGCGCTGCGGGCTGGGTCAAGGCGCCGAGTTGGGCGCGATTGGGTCGCTCAGCCTTCTTCAAGGCCTTGAGTACCGCATCGGCAGCCACTGGCTTGACCAGGAAGCTGACACCGCTGGCCTCCAGGGCCTGGGAGGGAAACTCCTCTTCACTGGCACAAAGCACCAATGCCGGCGGCGACTCGCGCTCGCTCAAGCGGGCAGCTACCTGCAGGCCATCAAGGCCCGGCATGGCGATATCGAGCAGCACCACATCCGGCTTCAGGCTTTCGATCAAGGCCAATGCCTCGTCGCCACTGCAAGCGCTGGGTTCAAGGACACTGTATCCCTCAAGCTCACTGACCATACGGCTCAGTCGCTCGCGGGCTTGGGGTTCGTCATCAACGATCAGGACATTCATATTGCGCTGGATTCCTGCGTGAGTCTCGCACAAGGATAGCGTAGACAGGTGCGGTGACTTCCGTCACGGCGATCCACGCTAAGACTAGCGCGAGCGGCAAAAAGTGCCCCGAGAGCGACACCAATATTTACCCGGACCTGTTCAATACCGCCCATAACCCGATACCGCAGGGCATCGTCATAGGGTTTGCTGATACACAATATGAACACCCCCTCTACTTTAAGGTTAGCCTGGAGTTCGACCTCATTGCCTGGCATTGGTGCAGTGCACCCCTGTCAGTGCAACTGTAGACGCTCATGAAGACGACATTGCTCAATCGTCAAATATCGTTTCAATAAACATCCTTTGTTTACCTCAGGAACCGGCCGGGTTAAACCCCCGCGTCACTCCCACCTCCAGTCTCATCCCGGACGCGGCAGACGGCAAGGCACTTTGCCATCCAGCAAACAAATAAAAATGCCGACGCGGCGTATCAACGCCTCCATCAGCAACCCTGTTATTATCGGCGGCACACTTTCATGCCTCTTTTAAGCAGATCACGAGCGAATCCATGAGCACCGACAAGACCAACCAGTCCTGGGGCGGCCGCTTCAGTGAGCCCGTCGACGCCTTCGTCGCGCGCTTCACCGCCTCCGTCAATTTCGACCAGCGCCTCTATCGCCACGACATCATGGGCTCCATCGCCCACGCCACCATGCTGGCCAAGGTCGGCGTGCTGACCGATGCCGAGCGCGACAGCATCATTGACGGCCTGACCACGATCCGTGGCGAAATCGAGGCCGGTACCTTCGACTGGCGCGTGGACCTTGAAGACGTGCACATGAATATCGAGGCGCGCCTGACCGATCGCATCGGCGTTACCGGCAAAAAACTGCACACCGGGCGTAGCCGCAACGATCAGGTAGCCACCGATATCCGCCTATGGCTGCGCGATGAAATCGACTTGATCCTGGCCGAAATCACCCGCCTGCAAACAGGTCTGCTGGAGCAGGCAGAGCGTGAATCGGACACCATCATGCCCGGCTTCACCCACCTGCAAACCGCGCAGCCTGTGACCTTTGGCCACCATCTGCTGGCCTGGTTCGAAATGCTCAGCCGCGACTACGAGCGCCTGGTCGATTGCCGCAAACGCGCCAACCGCATGCCCCTGGGCAGCGCCGCGCTGGCCGGCACCACCTACCCGATCGACCGCGAATACACCGCGCAACTGCTGGGTTTCGACGCCGTGGGCGGCAACTCCCTGGACGGCGTATCGGATCGCGACTTCGCCATCGAGTTCTGCGCCGCCGCCAGCATCGCGATGATGCACTTGTCGCGATTCTCCGAAGAGCTGGTGTTGTGGACCAGCGCGCAGTTCCAGTTCATCGACTTGCCGGATCGTTTCTGCACCGGCAGTTCGATCATGCCGCAAAAGAAAAACCCCGACGTGCCAGAGCTGGTGCGGGGCAAGAGCGGCCGTGTATTCGGCGCGCTGATGGGCCTGCTGACCCTGATGAAAGGCCAGCCTCTGGCCTACAACAAGGACAACCAGGAAGACAAGGAACCGCTGTTCGACGCCGCCGATACCCTGCGCGACTCGCTGCGCGCGTTTGCCGACATGATCCCGGCGATCAAGCCCAAGCACGCCATCATGCGCGAGGCGGCCCTGCGCGGTTTCTCTACCGCCACAGACCTGGCGGACTACCTGGTGCGCCGTGGCCTGCCATTCCGTGACTGCCATGAAATCGTTGGCCATGCGGTGAAATACGGCGTGGATACTGGCAAGGATCTGGCGGAAATGAGCCTGGAAGAGCTGCGCCAGTTCAGCGACCAGATCGAGCAAGACGTGTTTGCGGTACTGACCCTGGAAGGCTCGGTCAATGCTCGCAACCATATCGGCGGCACGGCTCCGGCCCAGGTCAAGGCAGCCGTAGTGCGCGGCCAGGCCCTGCTCGCCAGCCGCTAAAAGCATCGCAGGCAAGCCAGCTCCCACCTTTGACCGGGGCCTTCAATCTACCTCGGTCAACTGTGGGAGCCCGCTTGTGTGGGAGCTAGCTTGCCTGCGATAGCATCACCTTAGTGTCACTGACACACCGAGGTGCCTGCATCGCGGGCAAGCCCAGCTCCCACATTTATTACTTCTTCGCCGCGATCATCGCCATAAAGGCCGGCATCGCCGCGTCCTTGTCCGCCGCCACTCGCTGGGCGTTGGGCAGGTCTTGCAGCGTCTTCAGCAAAGCCTTGGCCTTCGGCAACTCAGCCAGCAGATCCAGGCTGAACAGCTTCCCACCGACCGCGCACGCCAAGTCCACGCTGTACATGAAGTACACATCAGCAAGCGTAAAACGCTCCCCTGCCACATACGGCGCAAACTTGCCGTGCCGCCCCAGCGAAGCAACCCCTAACAGCAACTCGGCCTTGGCCTTGTCCTTGATCGCCTGCGGTACCGGCATGCCAAAGAACGCCTCGCCATAGCAAGCCCGGGCCGGCAGTTCGATGTACAACTCGATTTCCCTGCACAACGCCAACACCTGGGCACGCTGGAACGCATCGCCTGGCAGCAGGGCCGGGCCCGATTGCGTCTGTTCGAGGTACTCGAGAATCACGCTGGTTTCGTTGATAAAGCCGTTTTCCACCTTCAGCACCGGCACCTTGCCGCGCGGGCTCACCGCCAGGGCTTCAGGGGTTTGCCCGGCATAAAACGCCACTTCCTCGAAGGGCAGGCCCTTTTCCAGGAGCGCCAGCTTGACCATGTTGTAGTAGTTACTGACCGAAAATCCGTAGAGCTTGAGCATCACAAAGCCTCCAGGCCGTGCAGGGGTTGGCTGGGTAGGTTATAGAACGTGACGCGCCACCTGACCAGCAGCATCACCGGGCTGAATGGAGGTAGACTGGCGCCCTTTCCTGACAGGAGGCAGCCATGAGCGAGCCAACCGATATCGACAACGACGACGAAGAGTTCGCCGAATCCACCTTGACCCAAGCGATCGAAAACCAGATCGAAAGCGATAACCCGCCGGCGGCCAAGGCCACATTCAACAAGCTGACCCTGGTGGGCTACGAGCGCGAAGACATCCTGAACCTGATGGCTCATGTGCTGGCCGTGGAAATCGACGCGATGCTGGAAGAAGACCGGCCGTTCAACACCGACTGGTATGAAACCGCCCTGCGCGCCCTGCCAGAGCTGCCGCCGGAAAACCAGTAACCCTGCCCTTGCTCGCGAAAAACCTGAGCGCGCCGCGTTTCTCCAACTGCCCCGGGTCAACGTTAACGCTTTTCGCGAGCAAGCTCGCTCCTCCACACTGGACAGTTCGCCCAAGTACGTTCACCTTAGGGGCTGCTAGCGTCTGACAATTCCTAGAACGTCTGGAGTCCTTATGTCGTATACCCCTGAGTTGGTTGCCGAACTGGAAATCCTTGCACTTTTCAACCTGGGCAGTTCCCAGGAAGGTCTGAAAGTCCATCAGACCGCTGCTCCCACTGCCATTGCTGCGGCCAAACGCCTGTTCGAGAAAAAACTGATCGACCAGCCAGATGGCGGCTACCTGACCAGTCTGGGCCGCGACGCAGCAGAACAAGCGCAAACACTGCTGACGATCCTGACCACCGCTACCACCAAAGAAGCCGCCTGACCTACCGTATCGCCCACGGAATCCTCTGTTCACGGATTCCGCGGGCACTTCTGCGCCGACGATAAAATTCTGGCGCCAAAAACAAATTCCCCTTAAACCTCCTACGATTCTGTCTGTAAACTCCTACACGGCCGCCCACGCCGGGCCTGCGAGCCGTTGAGTTCGACATGACCAGTACCCATGAAATCCGCCCTGACTTGGATGAAGGCATTGACCGCAAGGTACTGGCCCAACTGCGCTCGCGTTTCCTCACCCTCAATGCCGGCCGCATGGCCCGGGCTGTCGAAGGCCTGACGCCGCGCCAGCAAAGCGTGCTGGCACTGCTGCCGCTGTTTTTTCCATGTCAATCACCCCTTGTTGCCTGGTTATGTCTCGGGCAGCACGCCGGCCGGTTTGTCGAATTTTGAACCGGATGCCCAGGTCCTGGCCGAAGCCCAGCGCCTGACCCGCTCGTTTTCCTACAAGCCACGCCACGGCAACCCGCCCACCCCGATCCACGGCCTGTTCCTGATGGGCAGCCTTGGCACACTGGCCCAGGCCGACCAGAGTGATATGGACGTGTGGGTCTGCCACGCCGCAGAGGTAAACGAGGCCGAGCTGGTCGAATTGCGCAAAAAGTGCCAGTTGCTGGAGGCCTGGGCCCTGAGCATGGGCGCCGAGGCGCATTTTTTCCTGATCGAACCCAGCCGTTTTGCTCAGGGCGGTCGCGATACCCAGCTCAGCTCAGATGACTGCGGCACCAGCCAGCACTATCTGTTGCTCGATGAGTTCTACCGCACCGCCATCTGGCTGGCCGGGCGCACGCCAATCTGGTGGCTGGTGCCAGTCTACGAAGAAGCGCGCTACGCCGAATTTACCCACGCGCTGATTTCCAAACGTTTTATCCGCGCCGACGAAACCCTCGACCTCGGGCACCTGGCCCATATCCCGCCGGGAGAATTTATCGGCGCCGGCCTGTGGCAGTTGTTCAAGGGTATCGAGTCACCCTACAAGTCGGTGCTCAAGCTGTTGCTCACCGAGGTGTATGCCAGCGAGCACCCCAAGGTGCAGTGCCTGAGCCTGCGTTTCAAACGCGCGGTGTTCGCCAACCAACTGGACCTGGATGAGCTGGACCCGTATATCGTGGTCTACCGTCGCATCGAGGAATACCTGCGCGGACGCAACGAACCCGAGCGCCTGGAACTGGTGCGGCGCAGCCTGTACCTGAAGGTCAACCGCAAGCGCACCACCAGCTGGCAACGCGCGCTGCTGGAGCGCCTGGCCCACGAATGGGGCTGGGACCAGCGGCAACTGGCCCTGCTCGACAGCCGCAGCCAGTGGAAAGTGCGACAGGTCGCGTCCGAACGCCGCGCCCTGGTCAATGAGCTCAATTACAGCTATCGCTTCCTGACCCAATTCGCCCGCACCGAACAGACCGTGAGCCTGATCAACAAGCGCGACCTCAATGTGCTGGGCCGGCGCCTGTACGCCGCCTTTGAACGCAAGGCCGGCAAGGTCGAGTTCATCAACCCGGGGATTGCCCCGGACCTGGCCGAAGACACCCTCACCCTGGTCCACTCGCCCAATCGCAAGGAGCCGGGCCAGTACCATTGGGGCCTGTACAACGGCAGCCTGACCGCCCTGGAATGGGAGCACTTTGCGCCGATCAAACGCAGCCGCGACCTGCTGGAGATGCTCACCTGGTGCCATCGCAACGGCGTGATCGACAGCAGCACGCGCCTGGCCCTGCATCCGGGCACCAGCGATTTGAGCGAATTCGAGCTGTTCAATCTGCTGGGCAGCCTGCAACAGACCGTCGCCCTGCCCCTGGCCACGGTGGATGAGGAACGCCTGCTGCGTACGGCGATACCCGAGGAGGTGCTGTTGCTGGTCAACGTCGGCGTCGACCCGCTCAAGCACCACCGTGACTTGAATATCCTGATGACCACCGAGCGCACCGACTCCCTGAGTTACGCCGGCGTCAGGGAAAACCTGGTGTTGACCCTGGACCAGGTGACACTCAACAGCTGGAACGAGGTAATGGTCAGCCGTTACGAGGGCCCTCACGCCCTGCTCGATTGCCTGCGCGATTACCTGAATCAGTTACCACACGACCAACTGCCACGGCTGCGGGTGCGCTGTTTCTGCCATAACCGTGCGCAGTTCATTGCCCAGCGTGTGGAAGAGATTTTCGATACCGCGCAAAACCTGATGCTCAGCCAGCTCAACCACCGCTATCTGATCCAGGTGCAGCAGCACTATCACGTCATGGAACTGGCGCCGGGGCAGGCCAATCATGTGTCCCTGGCCAGCGAGCAGGCGCTGGTGGAATACCTCAGCGAAGAACTGGCCAGCTACAGCCCGTTGCACCTGGATGCCATGGCCCTGGAAGACCACGATCTGGCGGCGCTGCTACCGATGGGCCAGGCGGATTGTGTGCAGGTGTTCTACCGCATCAATGACGGTTTTGCCGAGCTGTACGTGCTCGACGAATTCAACGCCCTCTGGCAACAGCGCCTGCCGTTTCATGATGAGCAAAGCTTGCTCGCCCCTTTGCAGCGCTTCCTGCAGTCGGTCATCTATCGTCGGGACGCGCTGTCACCGCTGGACCCGCAGCAGCCACTGGGGGCCGTGCAAACGCTGTATTACCAGCTGTTGCCATCGGCAAGCGGTCGGGCCCGTCGGGTCGAGCCACGACCGGCACCCCAGGTCCCGGCCAACAAACCGTTCTACGACGTGCAGGCGATTATCGGCAAGGGCGCGCCAGGCCAGGTGGGGATTACCCTGTACTGCAATCAGCGGGAGTTTTGTGAACTGGAATTTGGCGACCAGCTGTTTGCAGTGGTCGCCCAGGAGATCGTCGGGCAGCGTCGGGAAACCGAGCGCTATCGTTGCTACATCACCGACCTGGACCTGTCCGGGCTACTCGGTGATGTTCAAAGCCCAAGCAATCTCTACCTGCGCTACAAGGCCGAGTTGGAGCAGGCGCTCAACCAGGCCTTGAATCAGGTCTAGAGCGTGAATGCGCCGCCGTCTTTAGGCTGGCCTTCGACACTCAGCAGCTCAAGCTTGAGGGTCTTGCCACCTGGAGCGGGCCAGTCGATGTGCTGGCCAACCTGCAGGCCCAGCAGCGCACTGCCCACAGGGGCGAGGATCGAGATCTTGCCTTCGTCGGCATTCGCGTCCTTGGGGTAGACCAGGGTCAGGTGATAGTCCTTGCCGCTGCTTTGCTCGCGGCAATGCACGCTGGAGTTCATGGTCACGACACCGGCAGGCACTTCATCGTGACCAACCACGTCTTCAGCGCGGTCAAGTTCGGCTTGCAGGGCGATGACGCCTGGCAGTTTATCGTCCATACGGTCGATCAGTTGCTCAAGACGTTGCACATCGAGACGGGTGAGGATGATGGAAGGTGCAGTCATGATTGCGGCAGACTCCTTTTTTTCTGCACAAAAAAGCAAAACCCCGCCAATAAACGGCGGGGTTCTCACGGACCTCGATGAGTTGAGGTGTACCCGGACACTACCACAGCACACCAAATAAACAAGATGGGCTGGTCTGAAGGTCAGGCACCGGCCTTGCGTTGCTCGGCCTGTGCGACGATCACGCGGCGCCGCTGATCGTCGGCGGAACGCCATTCCCGGATGTCTTCCACGTGTCGGAAGCAGCCAAGGCAGACTTTCTGCTCATCCAGCCGACACAAACTGATACAAGGTGACGGCACTGCCGGGCTGACATTGCTGAACAGCGGCTTGGGCGGACGGGCGGGTGTGGGCTGGGTCACGATCAAATCTCGTCGAAATCCAGCTCGACGCCGGCCTGTTCCTGAGTGATGCGTGCAAGCATTTCGCTCAGCAGCTCATCGCTGGTGTCGTGGGACCAGCGTTTTTCTTCTTCGTCATAGTCGAAGTGAAAACCTCCGGAACGTGCCGCCAGCCACAACTGACGCAGCGGCTCCTGGCGGCTGAAGATCAATTGGCTGCCGTTCTCGAACTTGACGGTCAGCACGCCGGCAGAATTTTCCAGATCCACATCCAGGCCACTCTCGTCGAAAATATCCTCCAGCGCTTGCTGGGTCGCATCGACCAGGTCGTGAAAGCGGGCTTCGGTCAAACTCATGGTGGGAACCTCAAAAAGTGTCTACTCACGCTCAAGCGCCGCACGATACGGAGGCGCCATCATGATTGCAAAGAATACCGATTTCGTTCCCATCAGCCGCGAGAAATATCCCAAATTAATGTAGGCCACTTCACGACATACTCGGCAAAGCCCCGCCGGACGGGTGTCCCGGCACATAGGCAAGCTGGCGGGTGGTCGGTATACTCGGGCGCAATTAATGCATATTCAAGGATTTAGCCATGAAGCGCCTGATCTCTTCCCTTGCTGCGCTCGTCGCGGTCGCTTGCCTCGTCAGTGCCTGTGGTCAAAAAGGCCCGTTGTACCTGCCCGATGACAGCAAAGACCCGAATGAACAGGCGCAAACGTCGCAATCCAAAGCGCACAAGCACGACACCTACTAAGGGAATTTCATGGACGCTTTTAACTACCGGAACGGCGAGCTGTTCGCGGAAGGCGTGGCGCTGTCCGCGATTGCCGAACGCTTCGGCACCCCGACCTATGTGTACTCGCGAGCGCATATCGAAGCGCAATACCGCACCTTTGCCGATGCACTGGAGGGCACGCCAAGCCTGGTGTGCTATGCAGTAAAAGCCAACTCCAACCTGGGTGTACTCAATGTCCTGGCGCGCCTGGGCGCTGGTTTTGACATCGTGTCCCGTGGCGAGCTGGAGCGTGTACTGGCCGCAGGCGGCAAGGCTGACAAAATCGTGTTCTCCGGGGTCGGCAAGACCCGCGAAGACATGCGCCGCGCCCTGGAAATCGGCGTGCATTGCTTCAACGTCGAGTCCACCGACGAGCTGGAGCGCCTGCAAGTGGTGGCCGCCGAGATGGGCGTGCGTGCGCCGATCTCCCTGCGCGTCAACCCGGATGTCGATGCCGGTACCCACCCGTACATTTCCACCGGTCTCAAAGAGAACAAGTTCGGCATCGCGATTGCCGACGCCGAAGACGTGTATATCCGCGCCGCCCAACTGCCAAACCTGGAAGTACTGGGTGTGGACTGCCATATCGGTTCGCAACTGACCAGTCTGCCCCCCTTCCTCGATGCCCTCGACCGCCTACTGGCGCTGATCGACCGCCTCGGCGAGTGCGGCATCTACCTGCACCACATTGATCTGGGCGGTGGCGTGGGCGTGCGTTATCGCGACGAAGAGCCGCCGCTGGTGGCCGACTACGTCAAGGCCGTACGCGAGCGCACCGAAGGCCGCGACCTGAAGCTGATATTCGAGCCGGGCCGCTACATCGTTGCCAATGCAGGCGTACTGCTGACCCAGGTCGAGTACCTCAAGCACACCGAACACAAGGATTTCGCCATCGTCGATGCGGCGATGAACGACCTGATCCGCCCGGCGCTGTACCAGGCCTGGATGGATGTCAGCGCCGTGCGCCCGCGCGACAGCGCCCCGCGCACCTATGACATCGTCGGCCCGATTTGTGAAACCAGCGACTTCCTGGCCAAGGACCGTGAACTGGCCCTGGCAGAAGGCGATCTGCTGGCCGTGCATTCGGCCGGTGCCTACGGGTTTGTCATGAGCTCCAACTACAACACCCGCGGGCGTACCGCCGAAGTGTTGGTGGACGGTGATCAAGCGTTTGAAGTGCGTCGCCGCGAGACGGTAGCCGAGTTGTTTGCTGGCGAAAGCCTGCTGCCGGAGTAAGCCATGCTGCTGCGTTTTACCAAGATGCACGGCCTGGGCAATGACTTTATGGTCCTTGACCTGGTCAGCCAGCACGCGCATATCCTGCCCAAGCACGCCAAGCTGTGGGGCGACCGCCATACCGGCATCGGCTTCGATCAGTTGCTGATCGTCGAGGCGCCAAGCAATCCGGAGGTGGATTTCCGTTACCGGATCTTCAACTCCGACGGTTCCGAAGTGGAACAGTGCGGCAACGGTGCGCGCTGCTTCGCCCGGTTCGTGCTGGACAAGCGCCTGACCGCCAAACGGCAGATTCGCGTCGAGACCAAAAGCGGCATTATCGAGCTGGATATCCGCAGCGACGGCCAGATCAGCGTCGACATGGGCGCCCCGCGCCTGGTGCCGGCCGATATTCCGTTCCAGGCTGAGGCCCAGGCCTTGAGTTATCCACTGGATGTCGACGGCACTGTGGTCGAGGTGGCCGCTGTGTCCATGGGCAACCCCCATGCGGTGCTACGGGTCAACGACATCAACAATGCGCCGGTGCATGAACTGGGACCGAAGATCGAACATCACCCGCGCTTTCCGGCGCGGGTCAACGTCGGCTTCCTGCAGGTCATCGACCGCTCCCGCGCGCAATTGCGCGTGTGGGAACGCGGCGCCGGGGAAACCCAGGCTTGTGGCACCGGCGCTTGCGCCGCCGCCGTGGCTGCGATCAGCCAGGGCTGGATGGATTCGCCCCTGTTGATCGACCTGCCCGGCGGACGCCTGTCCATCGAATGGGCAGGCCCAGGCCAACCGGTGAAGATGACCGGCCCGGCATCCCGTGTATACGAAGGACAGGTCCGTCTATGAGAGCGACTCGCCAATGACCGATAAGCCCCAGGCACCCGCCAAGCAGCCCGAAGGATCCCCTTGCGAAAGCCTGGAGGCAGCGGCCGTCGCCGCTTACCTGGAGGCTAACCCGGACTTCTTCGTCGAACACGACGAACTGCTGCCGGCCCTGCGCATCCCTCACCAGCGCGGCGATACCGTGTCGCTGGTGGAGCGGCAGATGAAGATCCTGCGCGAGCGCAATATCGAAATGCGCCATCGGCTCTCACAGTTGATGGACGTGGCCCGCGACAACGACCGCCTGTTCGACAAGACCCGCCGCCTGATCCTGGCACTGCTGGATGCCGCCAGCCTGGAAGACCTGACCATTGCCGTCGAAGACAGCCTGCGCCAGGACTTCCAGGTGCCGTTTGTCAGCCTGATCCTGTTCAGTGACAACCCGATGCCGGTCGGGCGCTGGGTCAAGGGCAGCGAAGCGCAGACCGCCATTGGCGGCCTGTTGTCGGAAGGCAAGACCATCAGCGGCACCCTGCGCGAGCATGAACTGGACTTCCTGTTTGGCGAGGACCAGCGCGTGCAGATCGGCTCGACTGCCGTGGTCGCCCTCAACCATCAAGGCCTGCATGGCGTCCTGGCCATTGCCAGCCGTGATCCGCAGCACTACAAGAGCACGGTAGGCACGCTGTTTTTGACCTACATTGCTGAAGTGTTGAGCCGCAGCCTGCCGCGCTTTACCACTGCCCTGCGCGCGGTGCGCTAGCCATGGAACGGCAACTGGACGCCTACTGCGCTCACCTGCGCAGCGAGCGCCAGGTGTCTCCCCATACGCTGGAAGCCTACCGACGGGACTTGAACAAGGTCCTGGCGTTCTGCCAGAAACACCAGATCAGCAGCTGGAAGGCCCTTGATATCCAGGGCCTGCGCAGCCTGATTGCACGCCTGCACCAGCAGGGCCAATCCTCCCGCAGCCTGGCGCGCCTGCTGTCGGCGGTACGTGGTCTGTATCACTACCTCAACCGCGAAGGCCTGTGCGATCACGACCCGGCCAACGGCCTGGCGCCGCCCAAGGGTGAGCGCCGCCTGCCCAAGACCCTGGATGCCGACCGCACCCTGCAATTGCTCGATGGCGCGGTCGAAGATGACTTCCTGGCGCACCGCGACCAGGCGATCCTGGAGCTGTTCTATTCCTCGGGCCTGCGCCTGTCGGAGCTGACCAGCCTCAACCTCGAGCAACTGGACCTGGCCGACGGCCTGGTGCAAGTGCATGGCAAAGGCAGCAAGACCCGCGTGCTGCCCATCGGCAAAAAGGCCCGCGACGCCCTGCTGGTGTGGCTGCCCCTGCGAGCCCTGAGCAATCCGCCGGACGACGCGGTGTTTGTCAGCCAGCAAGGCCGACGCCTCGGGCCACGGGCCATTCAGTTGCGGGTCAAGGCCGCCGGCGAGCGGGAGCTGGGGCAGAACCTGCATCCGCACATGCTCCGGCACTCCTTTGCCAGCCACCTGCTGGAATCGTCACAAGACTTGCGCGCCGTGCAGGAACTGCTCGGCCACTCGGATATCAAGACCACCCAGATCTACACCCACCTGGACTTCCAGCACCTGGCAACGGTGTACGACAGCGCCCATCCCAGGGCCAAACGTGTTAAAGGCGGCGACTCATGAGCATCAAGCTAATCACCTTCGACCTGGACGACACCCTGTGGGACAACGTCCCCGTCATCATCAGCGCCGAAGCGTCGATGCGCCAATGGCTGGCGACCCATGCGTCCAAGGTCGGCGACCTGCCCCTGGAGCATTTCGCCAGCCTGCGCCAGCAGGTGCTGCAACGTCATCCCGAGCTCAAACACCGGATCAGTGTGCTGCGCCAGCGGGTGCTGATGCACGCCTTTGAAGAGGCCGGTTATCCACAGCCGCAAGCCACGGAGATGGCCGATGTGTGTTTTGAAGCGTTCATTCATGCGCGGCACCAGCTCACCGTCTTCCCCGAAGCCGAGCCGATGCTGCAAGCCCTGCGCCAGCACTTTCTGCTGGGGGTGATCACCAATGGCAATGCCGATGTGCAGCGCGTAGGCCTGGCGGATTACTTCCACTTTGCCCTGAGGGCCGAGGATATCGGCATCGCCAAGCCGGATGCGCGCTTGTTTCAAGAGGCGTTGCAGCGGGGCGGGGTGGATGCCAGTGCGGCGGTGCATATTGGCGATCACCCTGGCGATGACATCGCCGGGGCACAGCAGGCGGGGTTGCGAGCCGTGTGGTTCAACCCGACCGGCAAGGTTTGGGAAGGTGAGGCATTGCCGGATGCGCAGATTCGCAGCCTGACCGAGCTACCGGAGCTGCTCCACAGCTGGAAATAACGCGGCTGCGATACCACTGGAAATCCAAGGTGGGAGCCTGCTGGAGTTTATTCCAGGCATGAAAAAACCCGCAGCGACGGCGGGCTTTTTCAGCAAGCAAGTAACCGGCCTCAGATAGGCCGACTGCCGTACTTGTTATCCGGCTTCTTCGGTGGATCTGCCACCACGTTGGCCTCGACTTCCTGCACTTTACCGCCTTTGGCGAGGAACTCTTCCATCGCACGGGCCAGCGCATCGCGCTCTTTGTTCTTGGCCTCGACGCTCGGCAGTTCGTCTACCGAAACAGCAGCCTTGGCCTTGCCTTTGGCGGCCGGAACAGGTGCATCATCGCCACCGTCATCGTCAGCAACGTCTTCCGCTACCGCTTCAAGGCCTTCTTCGGTGTCGTCTTCGTCACCTACTTCCAGTTCGTCGTTTTCCAGATCATCGTCGCTCATGTTCTACCTCATGACTTGCGAAAAGCAGATTAGTTATAGCCCAGCTTCACCATCTGTCGAAGGCTGCCGGAAAAAAATCAACGTCCACCGGATAACCAGTGGCTTATGCCCCATCACCGTGCAGGTGGCGAGGACTTTACGAGCACCGCCATGATCAGGGTGCTCGTCCAGATAAACGCGTTGCCATGTGCCCATTGCCAAGTGGCCGGCCTTGACCGGCAAACTCAGTTGGCGACCCGATAGGCTGCCCTTGAAATGACCCGGGGCTTGGCCCGCTGGGTAATCAGGGTCTGTCGCCATATACAGTTCTGCGCCCATCGGCGCGCATTCTAGCGCGCTCTGGGAAAAAACAAAGTGCCGAATACGCCTACATGCCTGTAAGACATTCGCACACTGAAAAGTACCGTGTGGATCCAATCACAAACTCGGCACAAAAATGCTCACGCGCCTTCACCACAGGCAAATACCAGACAAAAAAATGCCCGGCAAGCCGGGCATGTTTTTTTTCATACGTTCTTACAAGTTGTAGCCACGTTCGTTGTGCTCCGCCAGGTCCAGGCCAACGGCCTCTTCCTCTTCGGTCACACGCAGGCCGATGGTCAAGTCCAGCACCTTGAGAATCACGTAGGTCACGATACCGGTGTAGATCACGGTAAAGCCTACGCCCTTGGCCTGGATCCAGACCTGTGCGGCAATGTCGGTCACGGTGCCGAAGCCACCCAGGATCGGCGCCGCGAATACGCCGGTGAGAATCGCCCCGACAATCCCGCCCACACCGTGCACACCGAAGGCATCCAGGGAGTCATCGTAGCCCAGCTTGCGCTTGAGGCTGGTGGCGCAGAAGAAGCAGATCACGCCAGACGCCAGGCCGATCACCAGGGCGCCCATCGGGCCCACGGTACCGGCGGCCGGGGTAACGGCCACCAGGCCGGCTACCACACCCGAGGCAATGCCCAGGGCGCTTGGCTTGCCGTGGGTGATCCACTCGGCGAACATCCAGCCCAGTGCCGCAGCAGCAGTGGCGATCTGAGTCACCAGCATCGCCATGCCGGCCGTGCCGTTGGCCGCAGCAGCGGAGCCGGCGTTGAAGCCGAACCAGCCGATCCACAGCATCGCCGCGCCGATCAGGGTATAGCCCAGGTTGTGCGGGGCCATTGGGGTGGTCGGATAGCCTTTACGCTTGCCGAGCACGATGCACGCCACCAGGCCAGCCACACCGGCGTTGATGTGCACCACGGTGCCGCCAGCGAAGTCCAGCACGCCCCAGTCCCACATCAGGCCGCCGTTGCCGCTCCAGACCATGTGCGCGATCGGCGCATAGACCAGGGTGAACCAGATGGCCATGAACAGCAGCATGGCGGAGAACTTCATGCGCTCGGCGAACGCACCGACAATCAGCGCCGGGGTGATGATCGCGAAGGTCATCTGGAAGGTGATGAACACCGCTTCCGGGAACAGCGCCGCAGGCCCAGTGATGCTGGACGGTGTGACACCCGCCAGGAACGCCTTGCCCATGCCGCCGAAGAACGAGTTGAAGTTGACGACGCCCTGTTCCATGCCCGTGGTGTCGAACGCGATGCTGTAGCCGTAGACGACCCACAGGATGCTGATCAGACCAGTAATGGCGAAGCACTGCATCATCACAGAAAGAATGTTTTTGGAGCGGACCATGCCGCCGTAGAACAGCGCCAGGCCAGGGATGGTCATGAACAGCACCAGTGCGGTGGCTGTCAGCATCCAGGCAGTGTCGCCGGAATTGAGGACTGGAGCCGCCACTTCGTCTGCCGCCATGGCCAGGCTGGGCATTACGATGGACAACAGGGCTCCTAGCCCTGCGAATTTACGCAGAGTCATATTGTTTTCTCCTGGGGCGTTGGGGTTTGGCGGCTTAGATTGCGTCGGTATCGGTTTCGCCGGTACGGATGCGAATAGCCTGTTCCAGATTGACCACGAAGATCTTGCCGTCACCGATCTTGCCAGTGTTGGCCGCCTTGGTTATCGCCTCGATAACCCGATCAAGATCCTTGTCGTCAATGGCGACATCAATCTTCACCTTCGGCAGGAAATCGACTACGTATTCCGCGCCGCGATACAGCTCGGTATGACCCTTCTGCCGACCGAAGCCTTTGACCTCAGTGACGGTAATGCCCTGCACGCCGATCTCGGACAGTGACTCGCGTACATCGTCCAACTTGAACGGCTTGATGATGGCAGTGACTAGCTTCATGAAAACTCTCTCCCGAATTGGTGGACTTGCCCCAGGAAAACAAACCCGTCTCAAGTCTAAGCGCAGTGCCTGGCTTTGTAACGCATCGTCGCCTCGGCAAATGCCTTTGCGACGCCAGCTAACCGTTGGTGACGAAACATGTACCCTGGTCCGTCAGCGCACTGCATTCGTCACAGCGACTGCATCAGTGCATGGGTCATGATCGTCTAAGCAGAAACCTTGCCAGCTCCGTAAAACTCACTGAAATCAATCCGTTGCCCGTCTACGCCCACCAATGGGCCGGTGCAGCAGCCTGGATACGCACAAAAACAGTGCATCCGCATTCAGCCCAGTGCGCGAAAAGCGTGCGCAGACCACGCTGAAAAGACTATAGGCGCTGCGTGATACACTGCCGGCCAACTGTTTTCCGGAATGTTTCCCATGCTCGCGCCCAAAGACCTCCTCGACGCCCTGAGCGGCCACGCCTCTCGCCTGTTCAGCGGCGAAACCCCGCTGCCCCGCAATGAAATCGAAAGCCAGTTCAAGGCGCTGCTGCAAAGCGGGTTCAGCAAGCTGGACCTGGTCAGCCGTGAGGAGTTCGACAGCCAGATGGTAGTCCTGGCCCGCACCCGTGCGCGGCTGGAGAGCCTGGAGGCGAAGGTGGCGGAGTTGGAAGCGCGGCTGAATCCACCTCAGGAATAACCACCGCGTCCCCTCTTGGAGCCGGCTTGCCGGCTCCTGCAATGACAGCGCCTGGATACGTTCTGTAAAACCTGCACACAGCGCCTCACCCTCCCTCGTCTACCCTTGAAAAACCGCAGCACGCGGCCCTCCCTTTCAAGGAACGAGCATGTCCCTCGCCATAGTCCACAGCCGCGCCCAGATCGGCGTCGAAGCCCCCGCCGTCACTGTCGAAGTGCATATGGCCAATGGCTTGCCGTCCCTGACCCTGGTGGGCCTGCCGGAGACCGCGGTCAAGGAGAGCAAGGACCGGGTGCGCAGCGCCATTCTCAACAGCGCGCTGCAATACCCCGCACGCCGTATCACCCTCAACCTGGCGCCCGCCGACCTGCCCAAGGACGGCGGGCGTTTTGATCTGGCGATTGCCCTGGGGATTCTCGCGGCCAGCGTGCAGGTACCGGCGCTGGAGTTGGATGACGTTGAATGCCTTGGCGAACTGGCCCTGTCTGGCGAAGTGCGGGCCGTCAAAGGGGTGTTGCCGGCCGCGCTGGCGGCACGCAAGGCCGGGCGCAGCGTGATCGTGCCCAGGGCCAATGCCGAGGAGGCGTGCCTGGCCTCCGGATTGAAGGTGATTGCAGTGGATCATCTGCTGCAAGTGGTGGCACACCTGAATGGACGGGTGCCGATCGAGCCGTACAAGTCCGACGGGCTGCTGTACCTGAACAAACCTTACCCGGACCTGAGCGAGGTGCAGGGCCAACTTGCCGCCAAGCGCGCGTTGCTGATTGCCGCAGCGGGTGCCCACAACCTGCTGTTCAGCGGGCCACCCGGCACCGGCAAGACCTTGCTCGCCAGCCGCCTGCCCGGCCTGCTGCCGCCCTTGAGCGAACAGGAAGCCCTGGAAGTGGCGGCCATTCAGTCGGTGGTCAGCCTCGCACCGTTGAGCCACTGGCCCCACCGGCCATTCCGTCAGCCGCACCATTCGGCGTCCGGGCCGGCGCTGGTGGGCGGCGGCTCGAAGCCACAACCTGGGGAAATCACCCTGGCCCATCACGGCGTGTTGTTTCTCGATGAACTGCCGGAATTTGATCGCAAGGTGCTGGAGGTGCTGCGCGAGCCATTGGAGTCCGGGCATATCGTGATTTCCCGGGCGCGCGACCGCGTGAGCTTCCCCGCACGTTTTCAACTGGTGGCAGCCATGAACCCTTGCCCCTGCGGCTATATGGGCGAACCCAGCGGGCGCTGTCGGTGTACGCCGGAACAGATCCAGCGCTACCGCAACAAGCTCTCGGGGCCGTTGCTGGATCGAATCGACCTGCACCTGACCGTTGCCCGGGAAAGCACCGCGCTGAACCCAGCCAAACAAACCGGCAATGACACTGCCAGCGCTTCAACCCTCGTCGCCAGCGCCAGGGATCGCCAACAACAACGCCAGGGCTGTGCAAATGCATTCCTCGACCTGACGGGTTTGCGGCGCCACTGCGAGCTATCGAAAGCCGATGAGGGTTGGCTGGAAAGCGCCTGTGAGCGCCTGACCCTGTCGTTGCGCGCAGCTCATCGGCTACTCAAGGTCGCGCGCACCCTGGCCGACCTGGAACAGGCAGACGCCATCGCTCGCCATCATCTGGCCGAAGCGTTGCAGTACCGGCCAGCCGCCGTGACTTAGCGATCCCTGGGCAAATCCAGCAGCAGCCCCGCCACTTCCATCACCTCACCCAGTACCACTTGCGCCGACTCGACGGAGGGCTTGAGCAACAGGTCATCGGTATAACCCATCGTCACCGCAAAGATCTGGCGGGCCGCACGACTGGATGAGCCACAGCGGAATACCCCGGCAGCGATCCCCTGCTCGATCACATCGGCAAGCATGGCTTGCCACTGGGCATTGACCAGCAGATACGCCTGAGCCAGTTCCGCGTCATGCATCGCCTCATCCCAGGCATCCAGCCAGAGCGCCCAGCCGGCGTCGGCGGTACACGGCAGGCAACCCTTGAGGAAACCCACCAAGGCCTCAAGCGGCGGCGCATCTGCCAATGGCCCGCGCACTTCGTCCAACTGCTCATTGGCGAAGCGAACAAAGGCTTCGCGGCGCAGTTCTTTCCAGTCGCTGAAGTAGTGATACACGTGGCTGCGGGACAAGCCCGCATGCTCCGCCAGATCGCGGGTGGAGACATCGGCAAAGCCCTTGCTGCGAAACAGCTCCAGGGCAGCGGCGATGATCTGGTCTTTACGGTCGATACGCGACATGGGCAATTCCTTACGGGCGCCGTCAGATAAGCGGCGCTTGCTTTTTGAGCGACTGCTCAAGGATACTTGAGCAGTCGCTCAATAGTAGCGCCTATTACTCCTTTGGTGCACCCATGCCATCCACAACGCCACAGATCCTGATCGAAGAAAGCAAGAAAATCGGCCAGCAATCGGCCAGCCAAACCCTCAAGGCAATCGCCAAGGCTTATCCCGGCAAGCTGTTCTGCACGCTGTCGTTGGTTGCGCTGGAGAACGCGTTGCTGCTGGCCTATCCCCTGTTTGCCGGTTTCGCCGTGGACTCGATCCTGCGCGGCGATGCCAGCAGTGCGCTGTTCTATGCGGCCGTGGTGATGGCGTTCTGGGTGGTCGGCGCCGCACGCCGGGCGTTGGATACCCGTACCTTCACGCGGATCTACGCCGATCTTGCCGTGCCTGTGATTCTCAACCAGCGTCTACAGAATCACAGCACGTCCAAGGCCGCCGCACGGGTGGTGCTGGCGCGGGACTTTGTCGACTTCTTCGAAAAGCATGTGCCGGTGATCGCAACAGCCTTGGTCTCCATCGTTGGCGCGGCCGCGATGTTATTGGTGATTGAACCTTGGGTGGGCCTGGCCTGCTTTGCGGCACTGCTGCTTTGCATCATCCTGCTACCGCGCTTTGCCCGCCGTAACGAGCAGTTGCACGAACGGTTGAATAACCGCCTGGAGAAAGAGATTGGCCTGGTGGAAAAGGTTGGCGCCCAGACGTTGCGACGCCATTACCAACTGCTGTCACGCCTGCGTATCTGGCTGTCGGACCGCGAAGCCGTCGCCTACCTGTTTCTCGGCGCGCTGGCAGCGCTACTGTTCATCGTAGCGATCAGCCAACTGGCCTTGTCGCCAGCGGTCAAGGCCGGCCATGTCTATGCGGTGATGACGTACCTGTGGACCTTCGCCAGCAGCCTCGACGAAGCGCCAGGGATGGTTGATCAACTGGCGCGGCTCAAGGACATCGGCAAACGGGTGGATCCGGGACTCGGGAATTGATCAGCCTTACCGAAACCGATCCACCTCTTGCCGCAGCCCTGCCGCCAACGTCTCCAGCTCCCTGGCGGTAATCGCCAGGTTCGAGACCACTTCCCGCTGCTCACTGTTGGCCAGGGCAATGCTCTGCAGGTTGCTGCTGAGCAAGGTCGCGGTGCTGCTTTGCTCCTGGGTCGCTGTGGTAATCGCGGCAAACTGCTGCCCCGCCGAGCGGCTTTGCTCGTCGATGCGCGCCAGGGCCGAGGCCACGTCGGCGTTGCGCGACAAGCCTTCCTGCATCAGCACATTGCCCTGTTCCATGGTGCTGATGGCATTGCCGGTTTCCTGCTGGATGCTCTGGATCATCCCGGAAATCTCATCGGTGGCCTGGCGGGTACGCGAGGCCAGGTTGCGCACCTCATCGGCGACCACGGCAAATCCACGCCCCTGCTCCCCGGCCCGCGCCGCCTCGATGGCGGCGTTGAGTGCCAGCAGGTTGGTCTGTTCGGCGATCGAGGTAATCACGCCGACGATGCCGCCGATTTCCTGGGAACGTTGGCCCAGGGTATTGATCACCTTGGCCGTGCTGTTCAGTGCCGTGGCGATATGCTCCAGGGACGACGACGCCTCCTGCATCGAGTTGCGGCCAATGCGGGTCTGCTGGGCATTTTCCTGGGCCATGCGTTCGGTATTGCCCATGTTGTCGGCAATGTTCAGCGAAGTGGCGCTGAACTCTTCCACCGCGCCGGCCATGCTGGTGATCTCGCCGGATTGCTGCTCCATGCCCTCATAAGCGCCTCCCGACAAACCTGACAGCGCCTGGGCGCGGCTGTTGACCTCTTCGGCCGCCTTGCGGATATGGGAGACCATGGTCGACAAGGCCTCGCCCATCTGGTTGAAGCTGCGTGCCAGCTGTCCGATTTCATCGTGGCTGGACACATTCAGCCGCGCACTCAAATCACCGGCCCCCAGGGCTTCGGCCTGGCGCACCAGGTCGCCCAGGGGCTGCAATTTGCTGCGTAGCAACCAGACCGCCGCGCCTACCGCCAACAGCATCGCCAGCACGCTGCCGATCACCAGGCGGATACCCACGGCCCAGGTCACCGCGCGGATCTCGGCCTTGGGCATGCTCGCCACCACCGACCACGGGCCGCCGTCAAATGGCACTGCAACGCTGTAGAAGTCTTCGCCCTTGTCACTCCAGAAACGCCCCTGGCCAGGCTTTTGCGCCAGCTCCAGGATCACCGGAACGGCCTGCTCCAACGCCTGCACGCCGGCAGGCGGCACCAGCCAGTGTTTTTGCTCGTCCAGCAGCGCCAGCGAGCCGGTCTGGCCAATGCGGAACCGCTTGAGGTTGGCGAATTGGGCGTTCTGCGCATCGGTGTAGTCGAAACCGATGAACAACACCGCAATCACCTGGCCGCTGGCATCACGTACCGGGCTGTACTGGGTCATGTAGGAACGTTCGAACAGCACCGCGCGACCGATGTAGCTCTGCCCGGCGAGCAGGCGCTGGTAGGCCGGCCCCTGGCGATCCAGCACGGTGCCGATGGCGCGGTTGCCGTCCTGTTTGGTCAGGGAGGTGCTGATACGGACAAAGTCTTCGCCGCTGCGCACGAACACCGTGGCCACGCCGCCGGACATCTGCTTGAACTCATCGACCTCGTCGAAGTTGTTGTTCAGTACTTCAGTGCCCAGGTAAAGGCCCGGGGTCTGCACCCCGGCCACACTCACCATCTGCTCGGGACGTACGCTCAACCCGGCGCCGAAGCGCTTTTCAAACAACCCACTCAAACGCTGGGTGCTCTCACGCAGGGTGCTGTGGAAGGTATTGAGTTGGTCGGCGAGCAAACGCGCTTCGCTGGCCAGGTGTTCTTCCCGGGTCAGCAGGTTGGCCGAGTCCAGGGAGCGCAGGGCAAATACCGTGCTGCCGCTGATCACGATAGCCAATATGACCGCCAAGGCAATGCCCAGCTGCGAAGCGATGCGGGCGCGGGGTTGAGACATGACAGCTCCTGGCCGAGGCCCGGATCGTCCTGATCTCATAGCGCTAATCGGCAAATTTCTTGGATTGGGGGCACGCTGAGCCGCAACTAATGGCGACTCCGACACACCTACTTCGGCGGCCCCAATCAATACTTGAGCAAATTACAGGGGCATCACTCAAAGGCACCGTGTGTAGGACGCTGCATCGTTTCACTCGAGCTGTTCCACCGCCGGCAAGGCCATGGCCCGGACTTCACTTTGCAGGAAGTCCGACAGCCTGCGCAGGCGCTCACCACCGGGGCGGGTCTTGGGCCAGACCAGGTAATAGCTTTCGCCGCTGGCCACCGCAGTCGGCCATGGCAAACTCAAGCGCCCCTGGGCCACATCCTCGGCGACCATCAGCAGATCGCCCATGGACACGCCATAGCCCCGGGCAGCGGCAATCATCCCCAGCTCCAGCGTATCGAACACCTGCCCGCCCTTGATGGCGACGCGGGACGCCAGCCCCGTACGCTGCAACCAGCGGCGCCAATCACGCCGATCCGGCGTGGGGTGCAGCAGTTCAGCGCTGGCCAGGCGCTCCACATCCCAGGGGCCGTCATTGAGCAGGTTCGGCGCGCCCACCGGGATCAACAGTTCGGGAAACAGGTAGCTGGCTTCCCAGTCCGCCGGAAAGTGCCCGTCACTCAGCAAGACCGCGCAGTCGAACGGTTCCTGATTGAAATCCACTTCGTCGATGCTCATCCAGGCGCTGGTCAACTGCACCTCGTTGCCCGGCTGCAAGTGCCGGAACCGGCTCAGGCGCGCCAGCAACCAGCGCATGGTCAGGGTCGACGGGGCCTTCATGCGCAGGATGTCATCTTCGGCATTCAAGGTATGGCAGGCGCGCTCCAGGGCGGCGAAGCCCTCGCGCACCCCAGGCAGCAGCAGGCGCGCCGACTCGGTCAACTGCAAGGTGCGCCCGCTGCGCTGGAACAGGCGGCAGGCGAAATGCTCCTCCAGGGTGCGGATATGCCGGCTGACTGCACTTTGGGTGATGGACAGTTCTTCGGCCGCACGGGTGAAGGAGTTATGCCGTGAGGCGGCTTCAAATGCACGCAAGGCATAAAGCGGAGGCAGGCGACGAGACATGAGGAAAACTCCGACGGCACGATTCCGAAACCCTACCAGATTCATCCTGGCATGAGTTTTAATCATGCGAATGATCGCATTTATCCCTTTGTGCAAAGCGCTGAGAGCGCCGAGAATCAACCCTTCTACCCCTTGTGCAATTATTGAGCGTGATGATCATGCAGCATCCGGCGCGTACCGAACTCTGGGCCATTCTGCGGCTGTCAGGGCCGTTGATTGCCTCGCAGTTGGCGCACATGTTGATGGTGCTGACCGACACCCTGATGATGGCCCGCCTCAGCCCCGAAGCCCTGGCCGGCGGCGGGCTGGGTGCGGCAAGCTATTCGTTTGTGTCGATCTTTTGCATCGGCGTGATTGCCGCCGTGGGCACCCTGGTCGCCATTCGCCAGGGCGCCGGCGACATCGAGGGCGCCACCCGCCTGACCCAGGCCGGCCTGTGGCTGGCCTGGCTGATGGCCCTGGTGGCCGGCCTGCTGCTGTGGAACCTCAAGCCGGTGCTGCTGATGTTCGGCCAGACCGAAACCAACGTGCAGTCGGCCGGGCAATTCCTGATGATCCTGCCGTTCGCCCTGCCCGGCTACCTGACGTTCATGGCCCTGCGCGGCTTCACCAGCGCCATCGGCAAAGCCACGCCGGTGATGGTGATCAGCCTGTGCGGCACGGTGCTCAACTACCTGCTCAACCATGCGTTGATCGAAGGCATGTTCGGCCTGCCCAAGCTGGGCCTGATGGGCATTGGCCTGGTCACGGCGATTGTCGCCAACTGCATGGCCCTGGCACTGTTGTGGTACATCAAATACAACCGCGCCTACGCGGCCTACCCCCTGGGCAAGGGCCTGCTGCGGCCCAACCTGCATTACTTGCGCGAGCTGTGGCGCCTGGGCCTGCCGATTGGCGGTACCTATGCGGTGGAAGTCGGCTTGTTCGCCTTTGCGGCGCTGTGCATGGGCACCATGGGCAGTACGCAGTTGGCGGCCCACCAGATTGCCCTGCAAATCGTCTCGGTGGCGTTCATGGTGCCGGCGGGCATGTCCTATGCCGTCACCATGCGCATCGGCTTGCACTATGGCGGCGGGCAACTGCTCGATGCACGGCTGGCCGGACGCGTGGGTATCGCCTTCGGCGCGAGCGTGATGCTGGGGTTTGCCATGGTGTTCTGGCTGTTTTCAGACCCGCTGATCGGCCTGTTCCTCGACCATGACGACCCGGCCTTCGCCCAAGTGATCAGCCTGGCGGTCAGCCTGTTGGCCGTGGCGGCGTGGTTCGAGCTGTTCGACGGCGTGCAGACCATCGCCATGGGTTGCATCCGAGGGCTCAAGGATGCCAAGACCACGTTCCTCGTCGGCCTGGGTTGTTACTGGTTGATTGGCGCACCGGCGGCCTGGTTGATGGCGTTTACCTTGGACTGGGGCCCGACCGGCGTGTGGTGGGGTCTGGCGCTGGGGCTTGCCTGTGCGGCGATTACCCTGACCTGGGCGTTTGAGGCGAAGATGAAGCGGATGATTGCCCAGGAGCCGCAAGTCGATGCGGTCCCACAGCCTAACTGAAGGATGTACTCGGTCAGTGTGGGAGCTGGCTTGCCAGCCCCCACCTTTTTGATTGGTTTACAGGGCTAGATCACATCGCCCAACAACGCCTGCTGGCTGCTGCCAAACGTCAGGTATTCCACCAATTCCGCCAGCGGCAACGGCTTGCTGATCAGGTAACCCTGGGCCTGGTCGCAGCCGAACAAGCGCAACAACGCCAGTTGCTCCGGGGTTTCCACGCCTTCGGCCACCACTTCCAGGTTGAGGTTGTGGGCCAGGTTGATCATGGCGTGCACCAGCTTGCGGTTTTCTTCGCGCTCTTCCATACCGCCGACAAAGCTCTTGTCGATCTTGAGCAAGGCAATCGGCAGGCTGTTGAGGTGCACGAAGGACGAGAACCCGGTGCCAAAGTCATCCAGGGAGAAGCGCACACCCAGGCGGCCCAAGGCATCCATGGTCTGCTTGACCAGGTCGCTGCGGCGCATCACGGCGGTTTCAGTAAGCTCGAATTCGAGCCATTGCGCCTCCACCCCACGCTCGGCAATCAAACGGCTCAGGGTCGAGAGCAACTGGCTGTCCTGAAACTGACGGAACGACAGGTTGACCGCCATGTGCAACGGCGGCAGGCCGCGCTCGCGCAGGTCCTGCATATCGCGCAGGGCCCGGGAAATCACCCAGTAGCCCAACGGCACGATCAGGCCGCTCTGCTCGGCCAGCGGCACGAACTCGCTCGGCGGCAGCAAGCCACGTTCACCGTGGCGCCAGCGCACCAGGGCTTCGAGGCCGACGATATGCCCATCGTCCAGGTCCAGCCGCGGCTGGTAATGCAGTTCCAGTTCGTCACGGCGCAGCGCCCGGCGCAGTTCGCTTTCCAGGTCGGCGAGGCTACGGGCATTGCGGTTGATGCGTTCATTGAAGATATGAAAGGTGCAGCCCTGGGTGCTCTTGGCCTGTTGCATGGCGATATGCGCGTGCCACATCAACGGGTCGGCGCCGGCCTTGGCGCGGGCATGGGCCACACCGAGGCTGCAACCGATCAGCAGGCTCTCGCCATCGACCCAGTAAGGTTCGGCCATGGCCTCGGTGATGCGCTCGGCCATCCACTCGGCGCGTTGCGGCGCACGGCGGGTGTCGATCAACAAGGCAAATTCATCACTGCCCAGGCGCGCCAGTTGGTCGCCGACCTCCAGTTGGCTCTTGAGCCGCGAGACCACTTGCAGGATCAGCCGGTCGCCCGCCTGATGGCCGAGGGCATCGTTGGCATGGCGGAAGTTGTCCAGGTCCAGGTGGCCGAGGGCCAGGCCACGCCCGTCGTTTTCCGCCAGGCGCGCGGCCAGCAGGGTCTGGAAACCCTGGCGGTTGGCGATGCCGGTCAAGGGGTCTTGTGCGGCCAGGCGTTGCAGGGTGTTTTCCAGCAAGCCGCGTTCGCGCACATGGCGCAGGCAGCGGCGCAGCGTATCCACATCAAACGCGCCACGGATCAACCAATCGCTGGCGCCCAACGGTGCAACCAGCGGTTCCTGCTCCAGCAGCATTACGGTGGGCAGGTTACAACGGCCAGGGCCAGGTTGCAGACCCGGGGTGGTGAGCAAGACAGCCGTGCGGTCGTCGTCGAACAGGCTGCTCACCGACTCCCAGCTTGGCGCACTGACCAGCACAGCCCCATCGCCCATCGGCGCCAGGCACTCGCGCAACAACGCTGCCCACGCTGGCTCATCGGCCAGTAGCAGCAAACGCAAGGGTTCGACAGGCGTAGACAAGCTAGCTCCCTAGACTTTGCAAAAATTCGTTGGCGGCGGGCATTATGACGCGCAGCCTGATAATGACCAATGATATTGGTTATCAAATACGCGCAGTGCAGGTCTAGATCGAACAATAGACCCAAAAACACCGCACATCCTGCGGCAAAGTAACAAAACCGGCAAATTTAGATCGAGTGGTACGTCACACTGTCGTTCAGAGGCGGCAGAATCTTGCCAGCCTGTTAAAATGCCCGCCCTTTTCGCTCAAAGACTCCCAAAACCCTGTATGTCCCGACTCAATCCCCGGCAGCAAGAAGCCGTGAACTACGTCGGCGGCCCTCTATTGGTGCTCGCCGGTGCTGGCTCCGGCAAGACCAGCGTGATCACCCGCAAGATCGCGCACCTGATCCAGAACTGCGGCATCCGTGCCCAGTACATCGTCGCCATGACCTTTACCAACAAGGCGGCGCGGGAAATGAAAGAGCGCGTCGGCACCCTGCTCAAGGGTGGCGAAGGCCGTGGCCTCACTGTGTGTACCTTCCACAACCTGGGGCTGAACATCATCCGCAAGGAGCATGTGCGGCTGGGCTACAAGCCGGGCTTCTCGATCTTCGACGAGACCGACGTCAAGGCCCTGATGACCGACATCATGCAGAAGGAATACGCGGGCG
Organism: Pseudomonas sp. FP818; assembly: GCF_030687335.1. Classification (NCBI taxonomy): domain Bacteria; kingdom Pseudomonadati; phylum Pseudomonadota; class Gammaproteobacteria; order Pseudomonadales; family Pseudomonadaceae; genus Pseudomonas; species Pseudomonas sp. FP818. Next base: position 5,723,494 of record NZ_CP117427.1, read on the forward strand.
ACGACGGGGTCGACGAGATCAAGAACATGATCGGCTCGTGGAAAAACGACCTGATCCTGCCGCCCGAGGCCCTGGAAAACGCGCGCAACCCCAAGGAACAGACTGCCGCCATCGTCTACACCCACTACCAACGCACGCTCAAGGCGTTCAACGCGGTGGACTTCGACGACCTGATCCTGCTGCCAGTGAAGCTGTTCCAGGAACACGCCGATATCCTCGAAAAGTGGCAGAACAAGGTGCGCTACCTGCTGGTGGACGAATACCAGGACACCAACGCCAGCCAATACCTGCTGGTGAAACTGCTGATCGGCACGCGCAACCAGTTCACCGTGGTCGGCGACGATGACCAGTCGATCTACGCCTGGCGCGGTGCGCGCCCGGAAAACCTGATGCTGCTCAAGGACGACTACCCGTCCCTGAAAGTGGTGATGCTGGAGCAGAACTACCGCTCCACCAGCCGCATCCTGCGTTGCGCCAACGTGCTGATCTCGAACAACCCCCACGAATTCGAAAAACAGCTGTGGAGCGAGATGGGCCACGGCGATGAGATTCGCGTGATCCGCTGCCGCAACGAAGACGCCGAAGCCGAACGCGTGGCCGTGGAAATCCTCAGCCTGCACCTGCGCACCGACCGGCCCTACAGCGACTTTGCGATCCTCTATCGCGGCAACTACCAGGCCAAGCTGATCGAGCTGAAGTTGCAGCACCATCAGGTGCCGTATCGTCTGTCCGGCGGCAACAGCTTTTTCGGACGCCAGGAAGTAAAGGATCTGATGGCCTACTTCCGGCTGATCGTGAACCCGGATGACGACAACGCCTTCCTGCGCGTGATCAACGTGCCGCGCCGGGAAATCGGCTCCACCACCCTGGAAAAACTCGGTAACTACGCCACCGAACGCAAGATCTCGATGTACGCCGCCACCGACGAAATCGGCCTGGGCGAACACCTGGACACGCGCTTCACCGATCGCCTGTCGCGCTTCAAGCGTTTTATGGACAGGGTGCGCGAGCAATGCGCCGGCGAAGACCCGATCAGCGCCCTGCGCAGCATGGTCATGGATATCGACTATGAAAACTGGCTGCGCACCAACAGCTCCAGCGACAAGGCCGCGGACTACCGCATGGGCAACGTCTGGTTTCTGATCGAGGCGCTGAAGAACACCCTGGAAAAAGACGAAGACGGCGAAATGACCGTCGAAGACGCCATCGGCAAGCTGGTGCTGCGCGACATGCTCGAGCGCCAGCAGGAAGAGGAAGACGGCGCCGAAGGTGTGCAAATGATGACCTTGCATGCGTCCAAGGGCCTGGAATTCCCCTACGTGTTCATCATGGGCATGGAAGAGGAAATCCTCCCACACCGCTCCAGTATCGAAGCCGACACCATCGAGGAAGAACGGCGCCTGGCCTACGTGGGCATTACCCGCGCACGTCAGACCCTGGCCTTCACCTTTGCGGCCAAGCGCAAGCAATACGGCGAAATCATCGACTGCGCCCCAAGCCGGTTCCTCGATGAGCTACCACCGGACGACCTGGCCTGGGAAGGCAACGACGACACCCCAACTGAAGTCAAGGCGGTACGCGGCAACACCGCCCTGGCGGATATACGCGCGATGCTAAAGCGCTAGAATCGACTACTTTTTAATCTACTTTCGGCGCCCCTTGCGCCACCAGAGGAAGCTTTTGTGGAAGCACTGCACAAGAAAATTCGCGAAGAAGGCATCGTGCTTTCCGACCAGGTACTCAAGGTCGACGCCTTTCTGAACCATCAGATCGACCCGGCGCTGATGAAACTGATCGGCGACGAATTCGCCGCGCTGTTCAAGGATTCGGGGATCACCAAGATCGTCACCATCGAAGCCTCAGGCATCGCGCCAGCGATCATGACCGGCCTGAACCTGGGCGTACCGGTGATCTTCGCCCGCAAGCAGCAGTCCCTGACCCTGACGGAAAACCTGCTGTCGGCGACGGTGTATTCCTTCACCAAGAAAGTCGAAAGCACCGTGGCAATCTCCCCACGCCACCTGACCAGCAGCGACCGCGTGCTGGTGATCGACGACTTCCTGGCCAACGGCAAGGCGTCCCAGGCGCTGATTTCGATCATCAAACAGGCCGGCGCCACCGTGGCGGGCCTGGGGATTGTGATCGAGAAGTCGTTCCAGGGTGGGCGTGCTGAGCTGGATGCCCAGGGTTACCGGGTTGAGTCGCTGGCGCGGGTCAAGTCCCTGGCCGGTGGCGTCGTGACCTTCATCGATTAATCCTGAGCGGGCACGCTTAAAAATGTGGGAGCGGGCTTGCTCGCGATAGCGGTCTGTCAGTCAACTCACGAGTGGCTGATCCATTGCTATCGCGAGCACGCCCGCTCCCACATTTGGTTTGTGGTGGCCGTTAGTGTGCGGTGGCCTTAAGGCCAGCAAGCAATAGGCGCTGATACAAATCCTCTTTAAACCCCTCCGGGTTATCCAGGCGCATCCGCACCAAGTGCTCGGGAAACGCCTCAGGCTCAGGCGCATCCAGCGCCGCTTTGCCCAACTCCAGAATCTCCGTCAGCTTGAATTTGCTCTTGAGCCAGTTCAACGCGCGCAACAAATCCCGTTCTTCATCGGTGAAGTCACTGCCCAGCGGGTACTCCGGGAACAGCCTTGAATGCCGTGCCTGCACCGCCTGCAAACGCTCCGGCGTGTTGTCGGCGAAGCGCGGGTCGAGCTGAAAGTCCTTGGGCAACTTGCCGGCTTTTTGCGCCTGCTCGATCAAGCCCGCCTGGAAGCGTGAGTCGGTGATATTGAGCAGCGCCTCGATCACCTTGGCGTCGGTCTGGCCACGCAGGTCGGCGATGCCGTATTCAGTGATGACAATATCGCGCAGGTGCCGGGGAATCGTGCAATGGCCATATTCCCAGACGATATTGGAGCTGACATCACCGCCCGCTTCACGCCAGCTGCGCAGGATCAGGATCGAGCGCGCGCCCTCCAGCGCATGGCCCTGGGCCACAAAGTTGTATTGCCCACCCACGCCACTGAGCACGCGGCCGTCTTCCAGTTGGTCGGCAACACCGGCGCCCAGCAACGTGACCATGATGGCGCTGTTGATAAACCGCGCATCCAGGCGCTGTAAACGCTTGAGTTCTTCCTGCCCGTACAGCTCGTTGATATAGCTGATGCGGGTCATGTTGAATTCCAGGCGCTTGGCGTGGGTCATTTCCTGCAAGCGCTGGTAAAAACTGCGGGGGCCGAGGAAGAAGCCACCGTGGATCGACACGCCATCCGGTTGTGCCGCGTCGTCCAGCAGACCCGCATTGGCCTGCTGCTGCGTCGCCACATCGGGGTACACCTTGCGCCGCACAATGCCGGCGTCGGCCAGCACCAGCAGGCCATTGACGAACATTTCGCTGCAGCCATAGAGGCCCCGGGCAAACGGCTCGACCCCGCCCTCGCGGCTGATCAGCGGCGCCCATTGGTACACATCCAGGTCGGTGAGCAACTGCCGGTAGCCTTCGTTATCGGCCTGACGCGCCAGCAATGCGGCAGTCAGGGCGTCGCCCATCGAACCGATACCGATCTGCAGGGTGCCGCCATCGCGTACCAGGGTACTGGCGTGCAAACCAATGAAGTGGTCCTGCAAACCCACTGGCATGTTCGGCGTGGAAAACAGCGTGGTGCGGTCTTTTTCGTCGATCAGGAAGTCGAACTGATCCATGCCCAGCTCGGCATCACCGGGCATGTAGGGCAAATCATCATGCACCTGGCCCACCACCAGGATGGTCTCGCCTGCCGCGCGGCGCTTGGCGATCATCGGTAACAGGTCGAGGGTGATATCGGGGTTGCAGCTCAGGCTCAGGCGATCCGGGTGCTCACTGCTGCTGGCCACCAACTGCGCGATCAGGTTCAGGCCGGCAGCGTTGATATCGCGGGCGGCATGGCTGTAGTTGCTGCTGACGTAATCCTGCTGGGCCGAGGTGCTATGCAGCAGGCTGCCGGGCTGCATAAAAAACTGCTGCACGTGAATATTGGCCGGCAGGCTGTCCTTGCGCAGGGCGGCGAGGAAGTCCAGCTCAGGATAATCGCCGAACACCCGCTCGATAAACGGCTCCAGAAAACGCTTCTGCAAGCCATCGCCCAACGGCGGGCGACCCAGGCTCAGCGCGGTGTAAATCGTCAGCGCCCGCTCAGGCAGCTTGGCGATGCGCCGGTACAAGGCATTGGCAAACAGATTCGCCTTGCCCAGGCCCAGCGGCATACCCATGTGGATATGCGCAGGCAAGCGCTCCAGTACGTCATCGACCGCTTGCTCGATTGAACACAACTGCACCATCCGACCCTCCTGACATTCCATGATTAGGGGTTGGACCGAGCTTGCCGGGTCTTTGCTGCAATGAACAGCCTTGGCCGCCAAATTGCGCCCACAAAAAAGCCGCTGGTCAGCGGCTTTTTGGCGAAGATCGGTTTATTTCAAACCAGACATCTTCTCGATCGCACCCTTGAGGTCAGCATCCGAGCAATCGGCGCAGGTTCCTTTAGGCGGCATGGCGTTGATACCGGTGATGGCCTTGGCCAGGATGCCATCAAGGCCGCCCTGGTGGTCGGCGCGCTCTTTCCAGGCAGCAGTGTCACCGATTTTCGGTGCGCCCAACAGGCCAGTGCTGTGGCAAGCAGTACAGTGTTTGGCGATGATCTCGTCCGGCGTTTTCGCGCCGCCGCCTGCTGTCACAGCGACTTCCATCCCCTTGCATTCTTCGCCCTGAATACAGACCTTCCCGACGGGTTCAAGACGCTTGGCAATATCATCATTGGTCGCAGCTTGAGCGCTGGCAGCCCAAAGGGCCAGTACGGTTGCTGGTACAGCCAGCATTTTCATAATTAGGTTCACGCGTTCACCCTCATGGTGGCTATTCACGCCTGCGGCCACGGTTTCGCAGGCGGCGAAAGTATAACGGTTAGGCCGCCTCACTGAAACAACCCTATTATCCAAGGGGGGATTCAGTATGGCGAAATACAACTACGGGCACCTCTGCAAGGTAGGCAGGGCGCCTCTTCGGTTAAAAGTTCGCGGGTGTGGCTGCGCTGATTAGTCGCGCCGGCACATCGAACGGATTGCGAAAACGGTGCGGCTTGGTGCTTTCAAAGTAGTAGCTATCGCCGGCTTCGAGCACAAAAGTTTCGACGCCCACGACCAATTCCAGACGACCTTCCAACAGAATCCCGGTTTCCTCGCCATCATGGGTCAGCATTTCCTCGCCCGTATCGGCGCCTGGCGGGTAGATTTCGTTGAGAAACGCAATCGCCCGGCTGGGATGCGCACGGCCCACCAGCTTCATGGTCACCGCACCATCGGAAATGTCGATCAGCTCATTGGCTTTATAGACGATCTGGGTCGGTTTTTCCTGGAGGATCTCCTCGGAAAAGAATTCGACCATCGACATGGGGATGCCGCCCAGCACCTTGCGCAAGGAGCTGATGGAAGGGCTGACACTGTTTTTCTCGATCATCGAAATGGTGCTGTTGGTGACGCCCGCACGTTTGGCGAGTTCACGCTGGGAAAGACCTTTCAGTTTACGGATGGATTGCAGTCGTTCGCCGACGTCCAATGCAGGAGCCTCCTAGGATTCAGGCTTTGTTGTAATTGAGCGTTATCATGGCGACAGCGTTCAGTATTTACAACACTTTGGTCTGAATCCCGCTGGACGTCTTCGGCGTCCGGCAGCTAGGCGCCGGAATAGAGCCGTGGCACTCGGCGCAGGTTGCAAAAAATCTGGTAGGGAATGGTGTCAGCGGCGGTCGCCACATCGCTGGCGAGGATGTTTTTGCCCCACAACTCGACGGTCGAGCCCAGGCCGGCCTCGGGCACATCGGTCAGGTCGACACACAGCATGTCCATCGACACCCGCCCCAGCAACTGGCTGCGCTGGCCGGCGACCAGCACCGGCGTACCGGTCGGCGCGTGGCGCGGATAACCATCGGCATAGCCCATGGCAACCACGCCGATACGCATCGGCTTGGGCGTCACGAACCGTGCGCCATAACCCACGGGCTCGCCCGCCGGCAGTTCGCGCACGCAGATGACTTTCGATTCCAGGGTCATCACCGGCTGCAAACGCGCGGCAACCGCCTGGTCTTCGCCAAAGGGCGTTGCGCCGTAGAGCATGATGCCGGGCCGCACCCAATCACTGGAGACGCCCGGCCAACCCATTACCGACGGCGAGTTGCGCAGGCTGACCTGGGCCGCCAGGCCCTGGCGCGCCGCATCGAATACCGCGACCTGCTCATCGCTGCTTGTGCAGTCCAGTTCATCGGCGCGAGCGAAGTGGCTCATCAACACGATCTTGGCCACTTTGCCACTGGCCAGCAGGCGCTGGTAGGCGTCGTGATAATCCTTGGGATGCAAACCAACCCGGTGCATGCCCGAATCCAGCTTCAACCACACCGTCAGCGGCTTGCTCAGGCGCGCCTGTTCAATCGCCTCCAGTTGCCACAGCGAATGCACCACGCACCACAAGTCATGCTCAATGATCAGCGGCAGTTCGTCGGCCTCGAAGAACCCTTCGAGCAACAACATCGGCCCACGAATTGCGGCGGCGCGCAGCTCCAGCGCCTCCTCGATACAGGCCACGGCAAAACCGTCGGCCTGGTCTTCCAGGGCCTGGGCCACGCGCACGGCACCATGGCCATAGGCGTCGGCCTTGATCACGGCAAGGGCCTTGGCCCCGGTCAGTTCGCGGGCCAATTGGTAGTTGTGGCGCAGGGCTTGTAGGTCGATCAGGGCACGGGCAGGACGCATGGCGGCAGGCTTCTAGGCGGCGGTGGGAAGAAAAAACCGGTACCGGCCAATAGCGCCGGCACCGCAAGAGGGATCGTTTAAGGCAGAGCGGCCACGACAGACAGCTCGACCAGGATTTCTGGCTCACACAGTTTCGACTCGACCGTGGCACGGGCCGGGGCCGCGCCTTTTGGCAGCCACTTGTCCCAAACCGCGTTCATGCCGGCAAAGTCGGCGTCGATGTCTTTGAGGTAGATCGTCACCGACAGCAACTTGGTTTTATCGGTACCGGCCAAATCCAGCAAACGCTCGATATTGGCCAGGGTTTCACGAGTCTGCTGTTCAATCCCGGCACTCATGTCGTCGCCGACTTGCCCTGCCAGATACACGGTACCGCTGTGGACAACGATCTGGCTCATGCGCTCATTGGTGAGCTGGCGCTGGATTGACATGTTTTGTGGACTCCTGAGGGTTGCCGTAACGGGAAATATCAAGGCCAGCGGCACTGATCTGCGGGGTTTTCTTCGCCATCAGGTCCGCCAGCAGGCGACCAGAGCCACAGGCCATGGTCCAGCCGAGGGTGCCGTGGCCAGTATTCAAGAACAGGTTTTTGAAAGGCGTGGCGCCGACGATCGGCGTACCGTCCGGGGTGGTCGGGCGCAGGCCGGTCCAGAACGTCGCTTCGCTCAAATCACCGCCCTGAGGATAAAGGTCGTTGACGATCATCTCCAGGGTTTCGCGCCGGCGCGGGTTCAGCGACAGGTCAAAACCGGCTATTTCAGCCATGCCACCGACGCGGATGCGGTTGTCGAAACGGGTGATCGCAACCTTGTAGGTTTCGTCGAGAATAGTCGAAGTCGGGGCCATCGCCGGGTTGGTGATCGGCACGGTCAGGGAGTAACCCTTGAGCGGATACACCGGCGCCTTGATCCCCAGTGGCTTGAGCAACTGCGGCGAGTAACTGCCCAGGGCCAGCACGTAGCGGTCGGCGGTTTCCAGCTTGCCGTCGATCCACACGCCGTTGATGCGATCACCGGCGTGGTCCAGGCGTTGAATGTCCTGCTCAAAACGGAATTCCACCCCCAACTGCTTGCACATGTCGGCCAGGCGGGTGGTGAACATCTGGCAGTCGCCGGTCTGGTCATTGGGCAGGCGCAAGGCACCGGCGAGGATATCCGTGACGCTGGCCAGGGCCGGCTCGACGCGGGCAATGCCGGCGCGGTCAAGCAGCTCGAACGGCACGCCGGACTCTTTCAGCACGGCGATATCCTTGGCCGCGCCATCCAGTTGCGCCTGGGTGCGGAACAATTGGGTAGTCCCCAGGCTGCGCCCTTCGTAGGCAATGCCGGTTTCGGCGCGCAGCTCATCGAGGCAGTCGCGGCTGTACTCGGACAGGCGCACCATGCGCTCTTTGTTCACGGCATAACGGTTGGCCGTGCAGTTGCGCAGCATCTGCGCCATCCACAGGTATTGGTCGATATCGGCCGTGGCCTTGATCGCCAGCGGCGCATGGCGCTGCAGCAACCACTTGATGGCCTTGAGCGGCACACCCGGCGCGGCCCACGGCGATGCATAGCCGGGCGAGACCTGGCCGGCGTTGGCGAAGCTGGTCTCCATTGCAACGGCCGGCTGGCGGTCGACCACGACCACCTCAAAACCGGCACGCGCCAAATAGTAGGCACTGGCCACACCAATGACACCGCTACCCAAGACCAAAACCCGCATTTTTATATCCTCATCACGGCTTGACCGCTGACGTTTGTTGTTCGGCACAAAGATGTGAGCAGTATAAAAAGCAATGACCAGTGCATTTCACTATATAAGTGCCTATATTTGGCGACAATTCTCGGCAAAAACCCTTTTCACGGAGGAGCATCCCCTATGCGGACCAATACCCAGACCAAGCGGGAGCTGGACAAGATCGACCGCAACATCCTGCGCATCCTGCAGGCCGACGGGCGGATTTCGTTTACCGAGCTAGGGGAGAAGGTAGGACTGTCGACCACGCCGTGCACCGAACGGGTCCGGCGCCTGGAGCGCGAGGGGATCATCATGGGCTACAACGCCCGCCTCAATCCGCAGCACTTGAAGGGTAGCCTGCTGGTGTTTGTCGAGATCAGCCTCGACTACAAATCCGGCGATACCTTCGAAGAATTCCGACGTGCCGTGCTGAAACTGCCCCATGTGCTGGAGTGCCACCTGGTCTCGGGGGATTTCGACTATCTGGTGAAGGCACGGATTTCCGAGATGGCGTCGTACCGCAAACTGCTGGGCGATATCCTGCTCAAGCTGCCCCATGTGCGCGAGTCCAAGAGCTATATCGTGATGGAAGAGGTGAAGGAGAGCCTGAACCTGCCGATCCCGGATTGACCCTGTGGGCGCTACACCGTCATCGCAGGCAAGCCAGCTCCCACCTTTTGACCGGGTACATCTGTCAGACCAGCACCTGCCGCGTCGTCGCCATGTACTCGTGAATCTGCTTCTCCACCCGCGGGTGAATCAGCTCCACCGGGCCTCGATTGTTGGGGCATGGCAGGCTGGGCGTGGTACCAAACAACCTACAGATCAACGGGCGCTCGTCGTACACCGTGCAACCGTTGGGCCCCAGGTGCACACAGTTCAGCTCATCCATGGCCGCTTCCTGCTCGGCCGCAGTCTTGCGCGGCAGGCGCGACATTTCCTCGGTGGATGTAGTCACCGGCCCACAGCAATCATGGCAACCCGGCACACACTCGAACGAGGGGATCTGCCGGCGCAGCGCGTTGACTTTCTGGCTGTTGCAACTCATCGAAACCCATACCGAACGGCGAATAGGCGTGGATTTTGCCCTAAAAGCCCCGAGTGAGACAGCTTCACCCGACCGCTGTATCCTGCGTCAAATTTTCCAAACACGGATGCTCCCCATGACCGCCAGCGCCCGGCACACCGCTTCCTACTACGCCGCCAGCAGCCTGGCGCAACCCGATTACCCGGCATTGGCGGGCGAAGTGGTCGCCGATGTGTGCGTGGTCGGCGGCGGGTTTTCCGGGCTGAACACCGCGCTGGAGCTGGCTGAACGGGGCTTTAGCGTGGTGCTGCTGGAGGCACGCAAGATCGCCTGGGGCGCCAGCGGGCGCAACGGCGGGCAGTTGATTCGCGGCGTCGGCCATGGCCTCGATCAGTTTGCCAATGTGGTCGGCAGCGAAGGCGTGCGGCAGATGAAGCTGATGGGCCTGGAAGCCGTGGAAATCGTGCGCCAGCGGGTCGAGCGCTTCCGGATTGATTGTGACCTGACCTGGGGCTACTGCGACCTGGCCAACAAGCCCCGCGACTTGCAGGGCCTGGCCGCCGACGCCGAAGAGCTGCACGACCTGGGCTATCGCCATGAACTGCGCCTGCTGCAAGCCGGGGAAATGCGCAGCGTGATCGGCTCCGACCGTTACGTGGGAGGCATGATCGACATGGGCTCCGGCCACCTGCACCCGCTGAACCTGGCCCTTGGCGAAGCGAGCGCCGCGCAGCAACTGGGCGTGAGGCTGTTCGAGCAGTCCGAAGCCCTGCGCATCGACTACGGCCCTGAAGTCAAAGTCCACACCGCCCACGGCAGTGTGCGCGCCAAGACCCTGGTGCTGGGCTGCAATGCCTACCTCAATGGCCTCAACCCTCACCTGAGCGGCAAGGTGCTGCCCGCCGGCAGCTACATCATTGCCACCGAACCCTTGAGCCCAACCCAGGCCGCCGAGTTACTGCCGCAAAACATGGCGGTGTGTGATCAGCGGGTCACGGTGGACTACTTCCGCTTGTCGGCCGACCGGCGCCTGCTGTTTGGCGGTGCTTGCCACTATTCCGGACGCGATCCCCAGGACATTGGCGCCTATATGCGGCCGAAGATGCTCAAGGTCTTCCCGCAATTGGCCGAAGCGAAGATCGACTATCAATGGGGCGGCATGATCGGCATCGGCGCCAACCGCCTGCCGCAGATTGGCCGGCTGGCCGACCAGCCCAATGTGTACTTTGCCCAGGCCTACGCCGGCCATGGCCTGAACGCCACCCACCTGGCCGGCAAACTGTTGGCCGAAGCCATCAGCGGCCAGCAGAGTGGGCGCTTCGATCTGTTTGCCCAGGTGCCACACATCACCTTCCCTGGCGGCAAGCACTTGCGCTCACCGCTGCTGGCCCTGGGCATGCTCTGGCACCGCCTGAAAGAACTGCTCTGACTCAACCGCGCCAGAACGGCTTCAAGCCTTCCCGGCGCGCTTGTTCAGTACTCAAGCCGATATCGCGCAGTTGCTCCGGGGTCAGGTCCAGCAAGGCCTGGCGCGTGTGGCGACGGCGCCAGAACAGTTCCCAACGGCTCGGATTACCCGGCGCCAGCCCGGTCAGCCCGCGCTCCTGCCCTGCTTCCAGTTCCTGACTGTGTAGTGCCAGCCGCACATCGCTCAAGCCATTCATTGTCCTGCCCCTCATTTGCCTGTTGCCATGAGTGACTAGAATGGACGGCACGGCAAAACCATTACAGATTCAACCAACTTTTATTAAATCCATACAGATACTCCCAACCACGGGCTGAATCCTGTATTTTCCTTGCATCTGTACTGGTCCCCTGGGAGTGACCGCAATGACCCTCTACGTCAACCTCGCCGAACTGCTGGGCACCCGTATCGAACAGGGCTTCTATCGCCCCGGCGATCGCCTGCCCTCGGTGCGTGCCTTGAGTGTGGAACACGGGGTCAGCCTGAGCACCGTGCAACAGGCTTACCGAATGCTCGAAGACAACGGCCTGGCGACGCCAAAGCCGAAATCCGGCTACTTCGTGCCCGTCGGTCGCGAACTGCCCGCGCTGCCTGCCGTGGGTCGGCCGGCCCAGCGCCCGGTGGAGATTTCCCAGTGGGACCAGGTGCTGGAACTGATCCGCGCGGTGCCGCGCAAAGATGTCATACAGATGGGCCGTGGCATGCCGGATGTCCTGTCACCGACCCTCAAACCCCTGCTGCGCAGCCTGGCCCGGGTCAGCCGCCGCCAGGATCTGCCAGGCCTGTACTACGACAATATCTACGGCTGTATGGAGCTGCGTGAACAAATAGCCCGTCTGTCATTGGATTCCGGCTGTCAACTCGACGCCCAGGACATCGTGATCACTACCGGCTGCCATGAGGCACTGTCCTCCAGCATCCGTGCCATTTGCGAGCCCGGCGATATCGTCGCCGTCGACTCGCCAAGCTTCCACGGCGCCATGCAGACCCTCAAGGGCCTGGGCATGAAAGCCCTGGAAATCCCCACCGACCCGCTCACCGGCATCAGCCTGGAAGCCCTGGAACTGGCCCTGGAGCAATGGCCGATCAAAGTCATCCAGTTGACCCCCAACTGCAACAACCCCCTGGGCTACATCATGCCCGAGGCACGCAAACGGGCGCTGCTGACCCTGGCCCAGCGCTTTGACGTGGCGATTATCGAAGACGATGTGTATGGCGAGCTGGCCTACAGCTACCCGCGACCACGCACCATCAAATCCTTCGACGAAGATGGCCGCGTCCTACTCTGCAGTTCCTTCTCCAAAACCCTGGCCCCCGGTCTGCGGATCGGTTGGGTAGCGCCGGGCCGCTATCTGGAGCGGGTGCTGCACATGAAATACATCAGCACCGGCTCCACCGCCACCCAGCCGCAGATCGCCATTGCCGAGTTCCTCAAGAACGGGCACTTCGAGCCGCATTTGCGGCGGATGCGCAGCCAATACCAGCGCAATCGCGACCTGATGCTCGATTGGGTCAGCCGCTATTTCCCGGCCGGCACCCGCGCCAGCCGGCCACAGGGCAGCTTTATGCTGTGGGTGGAGTTGCCCGAAGGTTTCGACACCCTCAAGCTCAACCGGGCCCTGGTCGAGCAAGGCGTACAGATTGCCGTGGGCAGCATCTTCTCGGCCTCGGGCAAATACCGTAACTGCCTGCGGATGAACTACGCTGCCAAGCCAACCCCCCCGATTGAAGAGGCGGTGCGCAAGGTCGGGGCAACGGCGATCAAAATGCTCGCCGAAGCCGAACAGCGGGTGGACTGACCTTTTGCCAGCAATCACCGTCATATGCCCACCAACGCCCTGATTCGGAACCTGTCGCCTTGATGAGCCAACGGCTGTTAGCGTTTTTTTTGCTGGGGTTCCTGGGCCTGGGCGGTTGCGCCACCCCGGATGTGCCCAGGGAGGCCAGCGAGGCGCTGCCGGCGACGCAGTCCGCCTTTGGCCGCTCGATCCAGGCCCAGGCCGCGCCCTACCAGGGCCGCTCCGGGTTCCGCCTGCTGCCCAACAGCAGCGAAGCGTTCATGGCTCGCGCCGAATTGATCCGCAATGCCCAGACCAGCCTCGACTTGCAGTACTACATCGTCCATGACGGCATCAGCACGCGCATGCTGGTGGCCGAGTTACTCACGGCGGCCGACCGTGGCGTGCGGGTGCGCATCCTCCTGGATGACACCACCAGCGACGGCCTGGACCAGATCATCGCCACCCTGGCCGCGCACCCGCAGATCCAGATTCGCCTGTTCAACCCCTTGCACCTGGGGCGCAGCACCGGCGTGACACGGGCCATGGGCCGGCTGTTCAACCTGTCGCTGCAGCACCGGCGCATGCACAACAAGCTGTGGCTGGCGGACAACAGCGTGGCGATTGTCGGCGGGCGCAACCTGGGGGATGAGTATTTCGATGCCGAGCCCAACCTGAACTTCACCGATATCGACATGCTCAGCGTCGGGCCTGTGGCCGAGCAACTGGGCCACAGCTTTGACCAGTACTGGAACAGTGCGCTGAGCAAACCCATTGCCGACTTCATCTCCAGCGCCCCGTCCTCCCGCGACCTGGCCACAGCGCGCGGGCTTCTGGAGAACTCCCTGGCCGAGTCGCGCCAGCAAAACCATGCCCTGTACAACCGCCTGCGCACCTACCAGACCCAGCCCCGCATGGACATCTGGCGCCGGGAGCTGATCTGGGCGTGGAACCAGGCGCTGTGGGATGCGCCGAGCAAGGTGCTGGCCAAGGCCGATCCTGACCCGCAACTGTTGCTCACCACCCAACTGGGGCCGGAGCTGGAAGGCGTGCACAGTGAACTGATGATGATTTCGGCCTACTTCGTCCCCGGTCAGCCGGGCCTGGTGTACCAGACCGGCCGCGCGGACGCCGGTGTCGACGTGCGTCTGCTGACCAACGCTCTGGAGGCCACCGACGTACCGGCAGTGCATGGCGGCTATGCGCCCTATCGCAAGGCGCTGTTGGAGCACGGGGTGAAACTGTACGAACTGCGCCGCCAACCGGGCGACGGCGGCGGCAGTGGCCCGCACCTGCTGGGCAGCCGCGCGCTGCATGGCTCGGACTCCAGCCTGCACAGCAAGGCGATGATCTTTGATCGGCAGAAGTCGTTTATCGGCTCATTCAATTTCGACCCGCGTTCGGTGCTGTGGAACACCGAGGTTGGCGTGCTGGTGGACAGCCCCGAGCTGGCCGAGCACGTACGCAACCTGGCCCTGCAAGGGATGGCGCCGGCCTTGAGTTATGAGGCGAAGCTGCAGGATGGCCAGGTAGTATGGGTGACAGAAGACAACGGCCAGTTGCACACCCTGACCCGCGAGCCGGGCAGTTGGTGGCGCCGCTTCAATGCCTGGTTTGCCACCACTGTGGGCCTGGAGCGCATGCTCTAAGCACCACCAAAATCCAATCTGGGAGCACTTCCAGGTCAGGCCGGCTGCTCGGTGCCAAACGCCCCTTGGCGTAACAACAGAATCACCAGCCCCAAGGCCCCCGCCGCCATCAGCAACGGCAACGCATGCCCGCTGATCCACTGGCTGCCCGCGCCCGCCACCAGTGGGCCGATCAGGCAACCAATCCCCCACAACTGCGCAATATGGGCATTGGCCCGCACCAACGCATCGTCACGGTAGCGCTCGCCGATCAGGATCAACGACAAGGTGAACAAGCCCCCGGCGCTGGCACCGAACAGCACCCAGATCGGCCAGATCAGCCAGGTATCGAGCAGCGGCGCAATGGCCAGGCTCGACAGCAGCAACAACACCGCGCACCCCAGAAACAGGGTACGCCTGGGCAGGTAATCAGCCAGCGCGCCAATCGGCAATTGCAGCAAGGCATCGCCGACCACCACGGTGCTGACCATCGCCAGCGCCACCTCAGCGGTAAAACCCTGCTGCAGGCAATACACCGGCAGCAGCGTCAGAATCATCGCCTCGAACGCGGCAAACAACGCCACCGCCCAGGCAATCGCCGGCAGGCCCCGGCAAAAACCCCACAAATCGCCAAAGGTCACGCTGAAGGCCTCCGCCGTCGGCGCCCCGCTGCGCCCCAACAGCAGGAACGGCGCAATGATCAGCAGGCCGACGCCGACCCAGAAGCCATAGTCATGATCGGTCCCCAGTACGCCGAGCAACAACGGCCCCGACAGCTGGCTCAAGGCGTAGGTACAGCCATACAGCGCCACCAGCCGGCCACGCCACTGCTCCACCACCAGTTGATTGATCCAGCTTTCGCCGAGGATAAACACGATGGTCAGGATCACCCCGATCATCAACCGCAGCACCAGCCACACCGGATAGCTGGGCAGTACCGCCAGCAAACCGATGGAAATCGCCCCAGCCCACAGGCACAGACGCATCAGGTTCGCCGTGCCCAACCAGGAAGCCAGGCGGCTGGAGACCTTGGCGCCCAACAGCACACCGAACGCCGGCATCGCCGCCATGATGCCGATGGCAAAGTTGCCATAGCCCCAGCTTTCCAGGCGCAGGGACACCAGCGGCATGCTCACGCCCAGGGCGAGGCCGACGCTGAGTACCGAGGCCAGGACGGCGAAGTAAGTCGCCCAACGCATTGCCACGCTCCTGTGGGTTATTTCCAGATCACGCAAAATACTGTGGGAGCGGGCTTGCCCGCGATGAGGGAGTACCAGCCAACTCATGAGTGACTGATATACCGCTATCGCGGGCAAGCCCGCTCCCACATGTGGATCTACTGCAGCTGGGGCCCGGAGTCCGGGTTTACAGCTTGATCCAGGTCGCCTTCAGCTCGGTGTACTTGTCGAACGCGTGCAGCGACTTGTCGCGACCGTTGCCCGACTGCTTGAACCCGCCAAATGGCGCAGTCATGTCGCCGCCATCGTACTGGTTGACCCACACGCTACCGGCGCGCAGGGCCTTGGCGGTCAGGTGCGCCTTGGAGATATCCGAAGTCCAGACCGCAGCGGCCAGGCCATAAGGCGTGTCGTTGGCAATCGCCACGGCTTCTTCCGCGCTGTCGAACGTCAGCACCGACAGCACAGGGCCAAAGATCTCTTCCTGGGCAATCTTCATGGCGTTGGTCACACCGTCGAAAATCGTCGGTTCGACGTAGGTACCGCCAGTTTCCTGCAGGGTGCGCTTGCCACCGGCCACCAGCTTGGCGCCATCGGCGTGCCCGGCTTCGATGTACGACAGCACGGTGTTCATCTGCTGGGTATCCACCAGCGCGCCGACGTTGGTAGCCGGGTCCAGCGGGTTGCCCGGCTTCCAGCCCTTGAGGGCCTCGATCACCATTGGCAGGAATTTGTCCTTGATCGAACGCTCCACCAGCAGGCGCGAGCCGGCAGTGCAGACTTCGCCCTGGTTGAAAGCAATGGCGCCAGCCGCGGATTCGGCAGCGGCTTGCAGGTCCCGGGGCATCGGCAAACACGATGTTCGGGCTCTTGCCGCCAGCTTCCAGCCAGACGCGTTTCATGTTCGATTCGCCGGAGTAGATCATCAGTTGCTTGGCGATCTTGGTCGAACCGGTGAACACCAGGGTATCGACGTCCATATGCAGCGCCAGGGCCTTGCCGACAGTGTGGCCATAACCCGGCAGCACGTTGAGCACACCCTTGGGGATACCCGCTTCAACGGCCAGGGCAGCGATGCGGATGGCGGTCAGCGGCGATTTTTCCGAAGGCTTGAGCACGACCGAGTTGCCGGTGGACAGCGCCGGCCCCAGCTTCCAGCAGGCCATCATCAGCGGGAAGTTCCACGGCACGATGGCCGCCACTACGCCGACGGGCTCGCGGGTCACCAGGCCCAGTTGGTCATGGGGGGTGGCGGCGACTTCGTCGTAAATCTTGTCGATGGCCTCGCCACTCCAGCTCAGGGCTTGCGCCGCGCCAGGGATGTCGATGCCCAGGGAATCGCCGATGGGCTTGCCCATGTCCAGGGTTTCGAGCAGGGCCAGCTCTTCGGCGTTGGCCTTGAGCAGCGCGGCGAAACGGATCATGGTGGCTTTGCGCTTGGCCGGGGCCAGGCGAGACCATGCACCGGAGTTGAAAGTGGCGCGGGCGTTTTCCACGGCGCGCTGGGCGTCGGCGACGTCACAACTGGCAACCGTGGTCAGCAGGCGGCCATCGACTGGGCTGAGGCATTCGAACGTGTCGCCGGAAACTGCGGCGGTGTACTCGCCATTGATATAGGCGCGGCCTTCGATCTTCAGATCCTTGGCGCGTTGTTCCCAGTCGGCACGGGTCAGGGTGGTCATGCGAGTGTCCTCCTCTTATTAAATATAAGGGCCCGGCGTTATAACCGCTCCCTTCCAAATGCTTGCCCGGCCAGCCAGCTATTCGGTCCGAGGCACCCGCCACCCTAAACCAGCCGCAAGGGATGTTTCAATATATTTGACATAACGGCCGCAAACGCCCTTGCGATGTTCATTTTAATAAACATAGACTTTGGCTCTCCAACCCCAGGCCTAGACGGGATACGTGCATGAACATTCAGGATGTCGTCGATTTCAGCCAGGCGAACACCGCCGCCGAACGCTACCGCCCCGCCACAGAAAAAATCCTCAAGGGCGACCCCGAGCAGACGCTCTTCAACCACTACAACAGCCCGTGCGGCCAGATGAACGCCGGGGTCTGGGAGGGTGAAGTCGGGCAATGGACGGTGAACTACACCGAGCACGAGTACTGCGAGATCGTGCAGGGGGTTTCGGTGCTACGCGATGCCGAAGGCAACGCCAAGACCTTGCGCGCCGGTGACCGCTTCGTGATCCCGGCCGGTTTCAGTGGCACCTGGGAAGTGCTGGAGCCGTGCCGCAAGATCTACGTGGTGTTCGAAGAAAAAGCCTGATCGGTCGACCGCGACTTTTCAAAAGGCAAAAAAAACCCGCATCGTGAGATGCGGGTTTTTTTCACAAGAAAGAAAACCAATTACTTGATTTTGCCTTCTTTGTAGATCACATGCTTGCGAACGCGCGGGTCGAACATTTTCTTTTCGAGCTTGTCCGGGGTAGTACGCTTGTTCTTGTCGGTAGTGTAGAAGTGACCAGTACCGGCGCTAGAGATCATTCGAATCAATTCACGCATGATTTAGCTCCTTAGATTTTGCCGTCGCGGCGCAGTTCAGCGAGCACGACAGTGATGCCACGCTTGTCGATGATGCGCATGCCTTTGGCAGATACGCGCAGACGGACAAAACGTTTCTCTTCTTCAACCCAGAAGCGGTGATGCTGCAGGTTTGGCAGGAAACGACGACGGGTTTTGTTGTTTGCGTGGGAAATGTTATTCCCAGTCACCGGACCCTTACCGGTAACTTGACAGACTCTCGACATGCCTCAGCCCTCTAAAACCACATGCCCAACCCGGCATGGGTTGGCCGCTTAATCTCTCAGTCATTTGGCGCCAGGCGCCGCGTTTCTTTAAGGGTCTTACCGGCTACACCTACAGTGAAGGAACCGGGCCCCTAGAAAAGAGCGCTGCTTTATACCAGAAAGACCCCAGTGCAACAACAGCCGGTGTGTTTTTCCCGCTGTAAATCTCGCCCAAGCAGCTCTCAAGCGCTGCCAGGGTGGGCCGCCGTGCCGCCGGACCGCTCGTCGCACCGAATGATTTATCGCCGCTGTTTGTAGGCCAAGGCCCCGGGCAAAATGACCTGAAGCGCCATCAAAACAGTATTTGTCCTAAATGCACAGGCAAAAATGGGCTAGTCATTTGTGAATCAGGCCACTACGGTAGGCCTTTTCCAGACTGCACTCGCAGATGGGCCTCCGATCTGCAAAGGAAACCGACCATGCGCCTCGCTGCCCTGCCACTTCTACTCGCCCCGCTCTTCCTCGCCCCGCTGGCCCAGGCGGCCTCCACGTTGAGCGTCTGCACCGAGGCCAGCCCCGAAGGGTTCGATGTGGTGCAGTACAACTCGCTGACCACCACCAACGCCTCGGCGGATGTGCTGATGAACCGCCTGGTGGACTACGACGCCACGAGCGGCAAGCTGGTGCCGAGCCTGGCCGACAGCTGGGAAGTCTCGCCGGACGGCCTGACCTACACCTTTAAATTGCACCCCGGCGTCAAATTCCACCGCACTGCGTATTTCAGCCCAAGCCGCAGCCTTACCGCCGAAGATGTACGTTTCAGCTTCGAGCGCATGCTCGACCCGGCCAATCCCTGGCACCAGATCGCCCAGAGCGGCTTCCCCCACGCCCAGTCCTTGCAACTGCCGGCGCTGATCAAAAAGATCGACGCCCTGGATCCGCTGACCGTGCGCTTTACCCTGGATCACGCCGACTCCACGTTCCTCGCCGCGCTGAGCATGGGCTTTGCCTCGATCTACCCGGCCGAATACGCCGACAAGTTGCTCAAGGCCGGCACCCCGGAAAAGCTCAATAGCCAACCCATCGGCACCGGCCCCTTTGTTTTCGGGCGTTTCCAGAAAGATGCAGCGATTCGCTACAAAGCCAACCCGGATTACTTCGCCGGCAAGCCTGCTGTGGATAACTTGATCTTTGCCATCACCCCGGACGCCAACGTACGCCTGCAGAAACTGCGCCGGGATGAGTGCCAGATCGCCTTGTCACCCAAGCCCCTGGATATCGGCGAGGCGCAAAAGGATGCGGCGCTCAAGGTGGAAAAGACCGCAGCCTTCATGACCGCGTTTGTGGCCATCAACAGCCAGCACCCACCGTTGGACAAGCCAGAAGTGCGCCAGGCGATCAACCTGGCCTTCGACAAGGCCAGCTACCTCAAGGCCGTGTTTGAAGGCACCGCCGAAGCCGCCACCGGCCCCTACCCGCCCAATACCTGGGGTTTTGCCAAGGAATTGCCGGGTTATCCACAGGACATCGCCAAGGCCAAGGCCCTGCTGGCCCGCGCCGGGCTGAGTGACGGCTTCAAGACCACCCTTTGGACCCGGCCCTCGGGCAGCCTGCTCAACCCCAACCCAAGCCTGGGCGCACAACTGCTGCAGGCGGACCTGGCCAAGGTCGGCATCCAGGCCGAGATCCGCGTGATCGAATGGGGCGAGCTGATCCGCCGCGCCAAGGCTGGCGAGCACGACCTGCTGTTTATGGGCTGGGCCGGGGACAACGGCGACCCGGATAACTTCCTGACCCCGCAATTTTCCTGCGCGGCGGTAAAATCCGGCACCAACTTTGCCCGTTACTGCGACCCGGCACTGGACAAGCTGATCAGTGCCGGCAAGACCACCAATGAGCAAGGCGTGCGCAGCAAGCTGTATCAACAGGCACAGGCGCAGATCCAGCAGCAGGCGCTGTGGTTGCCACTGGCTCATCCGACGGCCTTTGCCCTGACCCGTAAAAATGTCGAGGGGTATCAGGTCAGCCCGTTTGGGCGCCAGGATTTCTCCAAGGTCAGCGTAAAGCCCTGACCCGGCCGTTGTAGGAGCCGGCAAGCCGGCCCCTACAAGCAACTGCGTTACAGCCAACCGTATTCGGCCATCGACAGCGGGTCACCGTCGCCGATAATGATGTGATCCAGTACCCGCACGTCCACCAGATCGAGGGCCTTTTGCAGATGCTTGGTCAGTTTTCGATCAGCAATGCTGGGCTCGGCATTCCCGGAGGGGTGGTTGTGGCACAGGATCAACGCCGCTGCGTTGTAGTCCAGGGCGCGCTTGACCACCTGTCGCGGGTACACCATGGCATTGTCTATGGTGCCCTGGAACAGCGCTTCGAAGCCCAGCACCCGGTGCCTTGAATCAAGAAACAGGCAGCCGAATATTTCGTGGGGCTCATGGCGCAGCAGCGCCTTGAGGTAGTCACGCACGGCAACCGGGCTTTCCAGTACCGACTCATTGCGCACATGCTCGGCCAGATGGCGCCGGCCCATTTCCAGCACCGCCTGCAACTGGGCGAACTTAGCCGGCCCCAGGCCCAGATGCTGGATGAAGACGGTTTGGCGGGCCTCCAGCAACGAACGCAGGCTGCCAAATTGCCCCAGCAGATGGCGCGCCAAGTCCACCGCGCTTTTACCCGAGACGCCGGTACGCAGGAAAATCGCCAGCAACTCGGCATCCGAGAGACTTGCCGCCCCCAACTCCAAAAGCTTCTCCCGCGGGCGCTCCGCCGCAGGCCAATTGCGAATACTCATGGCACCTCCGTGTGCATGTGCGCCGCTGTTGCATGGCGGACGCTGTGTTATCTTAGCCGCTCTTTTTTGCGCGCGATTTCACCTGGGGAGGGGGATCGCAACGCCATCACTGAACTGGAAAGGCAAACCAATGCAGCGTCTGTATCGGAAACGCATCGTTCTCGGCGTCGGCGGCGGTATTGCCGCCTACAAGAGCGCAGAGTTGGTTCGCAGGCTCCTGGACCAGGGCGCCGAAGTGCGCGTGGTCATGACCCGTGGCGGCAGTGAGTTCATTACCCCGCTGACCATGCAGGCCCTGTCCGGCCACCCGGTGCACCTGGACCTGCTGGACCCGGCAGCCGAAGCCGCCATGGGCCATATCGAACTGGCCAAATGGGCCGACCTGGTGCTGATCGCACCCGCCACTGCTGACCTCATCGCGCGCCTCGCCCAAGGCATTGCCGACGACCTGCTGACCACGCTGGTGCTGGCCACCGACGCCACCGTCGCCATCGCCCCGGCAATGAACCAGGCCATGTGGCGCGACCCCGCCACCCAGGCCAACACCCAACTCCTGCAAAGCCGTGGCCTCAAGGTCTTCGGCCCGGCCTCCGGCAGCCAGGCCTGTGGCGACGTCGGCCTGGGGCGCATGCTCGAAGCCACGGACCTGGCGCTGTGTGCCGCCGAGTGCTTCCAGCATCTGGCCCTGACCGGTAAGCACGTACTGATTACCGCCGGCCCGACCCAGGAAAACATCGACCCGGTGCGCTACATCACCAACCATAGCTCAGGGAAAATGGGCTTTGCCCTGGCAGAAGCGGCGGTTGAGGCAGGCGCACGCGTGACTCTGATCACCGGCCCGGTGCATCTGCCGACCCCGGACCGGGTCACCCGCATCGACGTAGTCAGCGCCCGCGACATGCTCGCTGCCTGTGAGGCGGCGATTCCCTGCGATGTGTTTATCGCGTCGGCAGCGGTCGCAGACTACCGCCCGGAAGTGGTTGCCCCACAAAAACTCAAGAAAGACCCTACAAGCGGCGACGGCCTGCTCCTGCAAATGGTGCGCAACCCGGACATTTTGGCCACCATCGCCACCCGCGCGGATCGTCCGTTCAGCGTCGGTTTCGCTGCCGAAACCGAAAACCTGCTGGACTACGCCGCACGCAAACTGAAAGACAAAAACCTCGACCTGATCGTTGCCAATGACGTCGCCAACCCGAGCATCGGCTTCAACAGCGAGGAAAACGCCTGCAGCGTGATTGATCGCGAGCTGCACGCCACCCTTTTCGCCCAGACCAGCAAGGGCAAGATTGCCCGCCAACTGATCTCTTTTATCGCCCAACGGCTGAACCAGGTTTAATGTCCATGCACGCTTTGCAAGCCAAGATCCTCGACCCCCGCCTCGGCACCGACTTCCCACTGCCGGCCTACGCCACACCGGGCTCCGCCGGCCTGGACCTGCGCGCCATGCTCAAGCAAGACACCGTCCTTGAGCCGGGCCAGACCCTGCTGATCCCCACCGGCCTGTCGATCTACGTCGGCGACCCCGGCCTGGCCGCCTTGATCCTGCCGCGCTCCGGCCTGGGTCACAAACACGGGATCGTGCTGGGCAACCTGGTGGGCTTGATCGACTCGGACTACCAGGGCGAATTGATGGTCTCGTGCTGGAACCGTGGCCAGACTGCCTTCAACATCGCCGTCGGCGAGCGCATTGCTCAACTGGTCCTGGTGCCGGTGGTGCAGGCACATTTCGAACTGGTCACCGAGTTCGACGAAACCCAGCGTGGCGCGGGCGGTTTCGGGCATTCCGGCAGCCACTGACTACGCTCAGGCATGCCGGACTCTGCGTCCGACATGCCCCAGTGGCATTTTCGCACCACGAACTCTAGGGCAAAAACGCCGTCTTACCCTTCAGTTTGAGCCTGCCGGTCGCCACATTCAGGCCTGTCCGCCCCGTATCGATGGAGTTTCCCCAGTGATGAGCAACGCAGCCCCAGTCGCACCGACGTTTCCCGACAGCATTTTCCGCGCCTACGACATCCGTGGTGTCGTCCCGAAAACCCTGACCGCCGAAACCGCCTACTGGATCGGCCGCGCCATCGGCTCGCAAAGCCTGGCCCAGGGCGAGCCCAACGTCTCTGTGGGACGTGACGGTCGCCTGTCCGGCCCCGAGCTGGTGGAGCGCCTGATCCAGGGCCTGGCCGACAGCGGCTGTCATGTCAGCGACGTTGGCCTGGTGCCGACCCCGGCGCTGTACTACGCCGCCAACGTGCTGGCCGGCAAATCCGGCGTGATGCTCACTGGCAGCCACAACCCATCGGACTACAACGGCTTCAAGATCGTGATTGCCGGCGATACCCTTGCCAACGAACAGATCCAGGCCCTGCACACTCGCCTCAAGACCAATGACCTGACCAGCGGTAAGGGCAGCATCACCAAGGTCGATATCCTCCAGCGCTACTCGGACGAAATCACCCGTGACGTCAAGCTCGAGCGGCGCCTGAAAGTCGTGGTGGACTGCGGCAACGGCGCGGCCGGCGTGATCGCCCCGCAACTGCTCGAAGCCTTGAACTGCGAAGTGATCCCGCTGTTCTGCGAAGTCGACGGCAATTTCCCCAACCATCACCCGGACCCGGGCAAGCCTGAAAATCTGGTGGACCTGATCGCCAAGGTCGCAGAAGTGGGCGCCGATGTCGGCCTGGCCTTCGATGGCGACGGCGACCGCGTAGGCGTGGTGACCAACACCGGCAGCATCGTGTTCCCCGACCGCCTGCTGATGCTGTTCGCCCGCGACGTAGTGGCGCGCAACCCCGGTGCCGAGATCATCTTCGACGTCAAATGCACCCGGCGCCTGACGCCGTTGATCAAGGAATACGGCGGCCGCCCACTGATGTGGAAGACCGGTCACTCGTTGATCAAAAAGAAAATGAAAGAAACCGGCGCCCTGCTGGCCGGCGAAATGAGCGGCCATGTGTTCTTCAAGGAGCGCTGGTTCGGTTTTGACGACGGCATCTACAGCGCCGCCCGCCTGCTGGAGATCCTCAGCAAGGAAAAATCCAGCGCTGAAGACTTGTTCGAGACCTTCCCGAACGATATTTCTACGCCGGAAATCAATATCCATGTGACCGAAGAGAGCAAATTCAGCATCATTGACGCATTGCACGATGCGCAATGGGGTGCAGGCGCCAACCTGACCACCATTGATGGTGTGCGAGTCGATTATGCCGAAGGCTGGGGCCTGGTTCGCGCGTCCAACACCACTCCGGTGCTGGTCCTGCGTTTCGAGGCGGATACCGAGGCCGAGTTGCAGCGCATCAAGGACGTGTTCCACGCCCAGTTGAAACGTGTTGCCCCTGATCTCCAACTACCGTTCTGATTATTTGCCCCGGAGCCCTGAATGACCCTCGAACGCGAAGCCGCCGCCAACACCGCCAAGGTCCTTTCCGAAGCGTTGCCTTACATTCGACGCTACGTCGGCAAGACGCTGGTGATCAAGTACGGCGGCAATGCCATGGAAAGCGACGAGCTGAAAACCGGCTTTGCCCGTGACATCGTGCTGATGAAAGCTGTCGGGATCAACCCGGTGGTGGTGCACGGCGGCGGCCCGCAAATCGGTGACCTGCTCAAGCGCCTGTCCATCGAGAGTCATTTCATCGACGGCATGCGCGTTACCGATGCGCAGACCATGGACGTGGTGGAGATGGTCCTGGGCGGCCAGGTGAACAAAGACATCGTCAACCTGATCAACCGTCACGGCGGCAGCGCCATCGGCCTGACCGGCAAGGACGCCGAGCTGATCCGTGCGAAGAAACTTACCGTGACCCGCAAGACTCCGGAGATGACCCAGCCGGAAATCATCGACATCGGCCAGGTGGGCGAAGTGATCGGCATCAACACCGATTTGCTCAACCTGCTGGTCAAGGGCGACTTCATCCCGGTCATCGCGCCGATTGGCGTGGGGGCCAATGGCGAGTCCTACAACATCAACGCCGATCTGGTGGCGGGCAAGGTGGCCGAGGCACTCAAGGCCGAGAAGCTGATGCTGCTGACCAATATCGCCGGCCTGATGGACAAGGAAGGCAAGGTTCTGACCGGCCTGACTACCCAGCAAGTCGACGATCTGATCGCCGACGGCACCATCTACGGCGGCATGCTGCCGAAGATCCGCTGCGCACTGGAAGCGGTGCAGGGTGGCGTAGGCAGCTCGCTGATCATCGACGGCCGGGTGCCCAATGCGGTGCTGCTGGAGATCTTCACTGATACGGGCATGGGTACGCTGATCAGCAATCGCAAGCGTCCGTAAGCGCTGAAACAAAAAGCCCCCGTTCAACTGGATTGAACGGGGGCTTTTTTGTGGCCAATCTGCAACAGGGTGGGTATCCCCTGTGTCAGACGCCAAACTGCTCGCGGTACGCACGCACTGCCGGCAGATGCTGCTTGAGCTGCGGGTCGTCTTCCAGGAACTGCAATACCTGGTTCAGCGACACGATGCTCACCACGGGAATCCCGAAGTCACGTTCCACTTCCTGGATCGCCGACAACTCACCGTTGCCGCGTTCCTGGCGGTTCAACGCGATCAGCACGCCCGCAGCCTTGGCGCCGTCCTGGGACGCAATGATCTGCATCACTTCACGAATCGCGGTACCGGCAGTGATCACGTCGTCGATGATCAGCACATCGCCGGTCAGCGGCGCGCCGACCAGGCTGCCGCCCTCACCGTGGGCCTTGGCTTCCTTGCGGTTGAAGCACCACGGCAGATCGCGGTCGTGGTGTTCAGCCAGGGCCACTGCGGTTGCGGCGGCCAACGGAATACCTTTGTAGGCCGGGCCAAACAGCACGTCGAAGGCAATACCGCTTTCAACGATGGCGGCGGCGTAGAAACGCCCCAGTTGCGCCAGGGCAGAACCCGAGTTGAACAGGCCGGCATTGAAGAAGTATGGGCTGGTGCGCCCGGACTTGAGGGTGAACTCACCGAAGCGCAAAACCCCGCGATCGATGGCAAAACGAATGAAATCGCGTTGATACGCCTGCATGAAAAAAGCCTCAGATACCACGGATTTAGCTAAATAGGTAGACGGCGTGTATCATACACGCACGCGATTTTTGGGGCCATTTATGCGGATCATCAGTGTGAACGTTAATGGTATTCAGGCTGCAGTCGAGCGTGGTTTGCTCAGTTGGCTGCAAGCCCAGAATGCCGACGTCATCTGCCTGCAGGACACCCGCGCCTCCGCCTTTGAACTGGACGACCCAGCCTTCCAACTGGATGGCTACTTCCTTTATGCCTGTGATGCCGAAGTCCCTGCCCAAGGTGGCGTGGCTCTGTACTCACGGTTGCAACCCAAGGCGGTCATCAGCGGCCTCGGCTTCGAGACAGCCGATCGCTACGGGCGCTACCTGCAAGCCGATTTCGACAAAGTCAGTATTGCTACCTTGCTGCTCCCTTCGGGGATGAACGGCGATGAAGACTTGAACCAGAAGTTCAAGCTAATGGACGATTTCGCCCGTTATCTGGATAAACAGCGACGCAAACGCCGCGAGTACATTTATTGTGGCTCGTTGTACGTGGCGCAACAGAAGCTGGATATCAAGAACTGGCGCGACAGCCAGCAATCCCCGGGCTTCCTGGCGCCGGAACGGGCCTGGATGGACGAGATTGTCGGCAACATGGGGTATGTAGATGCCCTGCGTGAAGTCAGCCGCGAAGGCGACCAGTACAGCTGGTGGCCGGACAACGAACAGGCCGAGATGCTTAATCTGGGCTGGCGCTTTGACTACCAGTTGCTGACCCCCGGCCTGCGCCGGTTTGTCCGCAGCGCACGTCTGCCGCGTCAACCGCGCTTCTCGCAACATGCGCCGTTGATCGTGGACTACGACTGGACCTTGACCATCTGAGGTCAATATCCAGGTACAAAAAAACCGACATCGCTGTCGGTTTTTTTGTGGGCGATCATTATTTGATCAATCGCCAGGTGAGCGGGTAACGGTAGGCAATGCCTTTGTTGGCCTTGATCCCGCCAATGATGGTCAAGATCAGTGCGGCAATTACCAGCACCACCATCAACAGGAAGCCGATCACCACGAACCCCAGGACAAAGCAGACCAGCCAGGCGATGGCCACGGTCAGCTGGAAGTTCAGCGCTTCCTTGCCCTGGTCGTCGATCAGCGGGTCCATGTCCTTCTTCACCTGCCACAGGATCAATGGCCCCAACACGCTACCAAAGGGGAACACCAGGCCCAGGAACGCCGCGAAGTGACAGAGCATCGCCCATTGGCGCACTTCCTTGTTCTGGGCTGACACGGGAAGCTGGTTGTCACTCATCGCGTTGCTCCTTGAGGCCGGTTTCAGTCAGCCAGTGCGGCGTTCTGCAGTTCGAAGATTTCGCTCATGCCTTTCTGGGCCAGGGCCAGCATGGCGTTCAGGTCTGCCGGCTGGAATGGCGCGCCTTCGGCGGTGCCCTGCACTTCGATGAACCCACCGGTGCTGGTCATGACCACGTTCAGGTCGGTCTCGGCAGCCGAGTCTTCCAGGTAGTCCAGGTCCAGCACCGGCTCGCCCTGGTACATGCCCACCGATACGGCGGCAATCATCTGCTTGAGCGGGTCGCCGCCTTTCAGGCCGCCGCGCTTCTTGATCACTTTCAGCGCGTCGACCAGGGCCACCATGGCGCCAGTGATGGAGGCGGTGCGGGTGCCGCCGTCGGCCTGGATCACGTCGCAGTCGACGTACAGGGTTACATCGCCCAGTTTAGACATGTCCAGCGCAGCGCGCAGGGAACGGCCGATCAGACGCTGGATTTCCAGGGTACGACCGCCCTGCTTGCCACGGCTGGCTTCACGCTGGTTACGCTCGCCGGTGGCGCGCGGCAACATGCCGTACTCTGCGGTCAACCAACCCTGGCCCTGCCCCTTGAGGAAACGCGGCACGCCATTCTCGACGCTGACGGTGCAGATGACCTTGGTATCGCCAAACTCGACCAGTACAGATCCCTCGGCGTGTTTGGTGTAGTTGCGGGTGATGCGGATCGAGCGGAGCTGATCGGCAGCGCGACCACTTGGACGTTTCATAGGGGATACCTGTACAGAGGACGAAAAACTGCCGAGCATTATAGAGCCGCAGGCCGCTTCTCGGCACTGCTAATAAATTCGGTAACGAATGGACAACCCCTGGCACCCTTTGTCACAGCCCGCATTTGGGGGCGCCCGCCCCGTTGCGCTACAATCCTGCGCCTTCGCAGCCAGTCGGCTTCAATCTACCCACCAGCCCGCCCGTTTGCGGGACTGCATCGCGAGGTACCTCCATGGTGCACAGCATGACTGCCTTTGCCCGCGTCGAAAAAGCCGGCGTCCAGGGCACCCTGAGCTGGGAATTGCGCTCGGTCAACAGCCGCTACCTGGAGCCGCACCTGCGCCTGCCCGAATCCTTCCGCGACCTTGAAGGCGCAGTGCGCGAAGCCCTGCGTGCCGGCATCTCCCGCGGCAAACTGGAATGCACCCTGCGCTTTACCGAGGAAACCACCGGCAAGCCGCTGCAGGTTGACCGCGAGCGCGCCGCGCAACTGGTCGCCGCCGCCGAGACCATCGCCAGCCTGATCAAACAGCCAGCGGCCCTGAACCCCCTGGAAGTGTTGGCCTGGCCTGGGGTGCTGGTGGCCGACGCCACTGACCCGCAAGCGCTGAACGCCGAAGCCCTGGCCCTGTTCAACCAGGGCCTCAAGGAGCTTAAAGCCGGCCGCGAGCGTGAAGGCGCCGAGCTGGCCCGCCTGATCAACGAACGCCTGACGGCCATCGAGGCCGACGTCGTGACCCTGCGCGAACTGGTGCCGCAGATGCTGGCCACCCAGCGTCAGAAAGTCCTCGACCGCTTCACCGACATGAAGGCCGACCTCGACCCGGTGCGCCTGGAACAGGAAATGGTCCTGCTCGCACAAAAAAGCGACGTCGCCGAAGAACTCGACCGCCTGAGCACCCATATCCTGGAAGTGCGCCGCGTGCTCAAGTCGGCCGGTGCCGCCGGTCGGCGCCTGGACTTCCTGATGCAGGAACTCAACCGCGAAGCCAATACACTGGGCTCCAAAGCCTTCGATCCGCGCAGCACCACGGCTGCGGTCAACCTCAAAGTGTTGATCGAGCAAATGCGCGAACAAGTACAGAATATTGAGTAAGGCAACTCCCATGACCCACAGCACCGGCACCCTGTACATCATTTCCGCCCCCTCGGGCGCGGGCAAAAGCAGCCTGGTCAAGGCCCTGACCGACACCAACCCGGAGATCCGCGTATCGGTCTCCCACACCACTCGCGCCATGCGCCCGGGTGAAGTGAACGGCGTGAACTATCACTTCGTCGAACGCAGCGAATTCGTGAAGATGATCGAACACGGTGACTTCCTGGAGCGCGCCGAGGTGTTCGGCAACCTCTATGGCACGTCCCAGAGCCACTTGCAGCAGACCCTGGACGAAGGCCACGACCTGATCCTGGAAATCGACTGGCAGGGCGCCGAACAGGTGCGCCAATTGATGCCCAAGGCGCGCTCGATCTTTATCCTCCCGCCGTCCCTGGAGGCCTTGCAACAGCGCCTGACCAATCGCGGCCAGGACAGCGATCAGGTCATCGACGGCCGTATGCGCGAAGCCGTCAGTGAAATGAGCCACTATGTGGACTACGACTACCTGATCATCAACGACGATTTTTCCCACGCCCTGGACGACTTGAAGGCGATTTTCCGCGCCAATCAGCTCCAGCAAAAACGCCAACAGCAGCGTTTTGGCAAATTGTTGGCCGAACTGCTCGGTTGAATGGCTCTTCCCAAAACCGCTGCAAGGGCCTTACATTGGCACTTGTAGCGTGTTTGCCGGGGCCTGCAGAAAATCAGCGCTTCCCTAAACGCTGGTGATTTTTTAAACTGTTGAGTCCGCTCGCCCAACCGGGCAGCGCGCATCTTGCATTCGCTCCGAGGAATACCATGGCCCGCGTAACCGTTGAAGACTGCCTAGAACACGTGGATAACCGCTTTGAGCTGGTCATGCTCTCTACCAAGCGTGCCCGTCAATTGGCCACTGGCGGCAAAGAGCCACTGCTCAATTGGGAAAATGACAAGCCTACCGTGATGGCCCTGCGCGAAATCGCTGCCGGCGTGATGAGCTATGAATACATTGCCAGCGCTGAAATCGTTGAAGACGAACCGCTGTTTGCAGCGTTCGAGGACGAGTCCAACGAGGCCGTCTAAGCCTATGCCTGGTCGACGTAGCACGGCGCGGGGTCACAGCATTCGGCAGGAGTTAACACTTTGCCGAGCATAGACGCCCTCGCCGATCGCTTATCGACCTACCTCGGCACCGACCAGGTCAACCTGGTCCGCCGAGCGTATTTCTACGCCGAACAAGCCCACGACGGCCAACGCCGCCGCAGCGGCGAGGCGTACGTCACCCATCCTCTTGCGGTGGCCAATATTCTTGCCGACATGCACATGGACCATCAGAGCCTGATGGCTGCGATGCTGCATGACGTGATCGAAGACACCGGCATTGCCAAGGAAGCGCTCAGTGCGCAATTTGGCGAAACCGTGGCCGACCTGGTCGACGGAGTCAGCAAGCTGACCCAGATGAACTTCGAGACCAAGGCCGAGGCCCAGGCGGAAAACTTCCAGAAGATGGCCATGGCCATGGCCCGGGACATCCGGGTGATCCTGGTCAAGCTGGCCGACCGGCTGCACAACATGCGCACGCTGGAAGTGCTGTCCGGTGAGAAACGCCGGCGCATTGCCAAGGAAACCCTGGAAATCTACGCGCCCATCGCCAACCGGCTGGGCATGCATGCCATTCGTATCGAATTCGAAGACCTGGGTTTCAAGGCGATGCACCCAATGCGCTCGGCGCGCATCTACCAGGCGGTCAAGCGCGCCCGGGGCAATCGCAAGGAAATCGTCAACAAGATCGAAGAGTCCCTGAGCCACTGCCTGGCAATCGACGAGATTGAAGGCGAAGTCAGCGGGCGGCAGAAGCATATCTACGGCATCTACAAGAAGATGCGCGGCAAGCGCCGGGCCTTCAACGAGATCATGGACGTGTATGCGTTCCGGATCATCGTCGACAAGGTCGATACCTGCTACCGCGTGCTGGGCGCTGTACATAATTTGTACAAACCCCTGCCAGGCCGCTTCAAGGACTACATCGCCATCCCCAAAGCCAACGGCTATCAGTCGCTGCATACCACGCTGTTCGGTATGCATGGGGTGCCGATCGAGATCCAGATCCGCACCCGGGAAATGGAAGAGATGGCCAACAACGGCATCGCCGCCCATTGGCTGTACAAATCCAGCGGCGACGAGCAGCCCAAAGGCACCCATGCCCGCGCCCGTCAGTGGGTCAAGGGCGTGCTGGAAATGCAGCAACGTGCCGGCAACTCCCTGGAGTTCATCGAAAGCGTGAAGATCGACCTGTTCCCGGACGAGGTCTACGTGTTCACGCCAAAAGGCCGGATCATGGAGCTGCCCAAGGGCTCCACGGCGGTCGACTTTGCCTACGCAGTGCACACCGACGTCGGCAACAGTTGCATCGCCTGCCGGATCAACCGCCGCCTGGCCCCGCTGTCGGAACCGCTGCAAAGCGGCTCCACCGTGGAGATCGTCAGCGCGCCGGGGGCCCGGCCGAACCCGGCCTGGCTCAACTTCGTAGTCACCGGCAAGGCCCGCACCCATATCCGCCACGCCCTGAAGCTGCAACGCCGCTCCGAGTCCATCAGCCTGGGCGAACGCCTGCTGAACAAGGTGCTCAACGGTTTCGACAGTTCCTTGGAGAAGATCCCCGCCGAGCGCGTGCAGGCGATCCTCCACGAGTACCGCCAGGAAGCCATCGAGGACTTGCTCGAAGACATCGGCCTGGGCAATCGCATGGCCTACGTGGTCGCCCGCCGCCTGCTCGGCGAGGGCGAGCAACTGCCGAGCCCCGAAGGCCCGCTGGCCATTCGCGGCACCGAAGGCCTGGTGCTGAGCTACGCCAAATGCTGCACACCGATCCCGGGCGACCCGATTGTCGGCCACCTGTCCGCCGGCAAAGGCATGGTCGTGCACCTGGACAACTGCCGCAATATCAGCGAAATACGCCACAACCCGGAAAAATGCATCCAGCTGTCCTGGGCCAAGGATGTGACCGGCGAATTCAACGTCGAGTTGCGGGTCGAGCTGGAGCATCAGCGCGGCCTGATCGCCTTGCTGGCCAGCAGCGTCAACGCCGCCGACGGCAATATCGAAAAAATCAGCATGGACGAACGTGATGGTCGCATCAGCGTGGTCCAACTGGTGGTCAGCGTGCACGACCGTGTACACCTGGCCCGCGTGATCAAGAAACTGCGTGCCCTGACTGGGGTTATCCGCATCACTCGCATGCGCGCATAACGCCTCCCCCCTATAGCCCGGACATTACAAGGAGTCATTTATGACCAAGACTGTTATCACCAGCGACAAGGCACCTGCTGCCATCGGTACTTATTCCCAGGCGATCAAGGCGGGCAACACCGTCTACATGTCCGGCCAGATCCCTCTGGACCCAAAGACCATGGAGCTGGTTGAAGGCTTCGAAGCCCAGACCGTACAAGTCTTCGAAAACCTCAAGTCGGTAGCCGAAGCCGCAGGCGGTTCGTTCAAGGACATCGTCAAGCTGAACATCTTCCTCACCGACCTGAGCCACTTCGCCAAGGTCAACGAGATCATGGGCAAGTACTTCGAACAACCCTACCCAGCCCGCGCCGCCATTGGCGTTGCAGCCCTTCCCAAGGGCTCCCAGGTTGAGATGGACGCGATTCTGGTCATCGAGTAATACATTCGGCGCAACCCACAGGGTTGCGCCGACTTCGTTTTAAAAGGATTTCATAATGCGCAAAGCGCTCGTTGCCTCCACGCTGCTCGCCCTGTTCCTTGGCGGCTGTGCCAGCAATCCTGCCACCCGGGATGTGAGCGGCACCTGGATCAACCAGGTCGCCATTGATGCGGCGTCCAAGGGCGGCCCTTTGCGCGAAGCCCTGCAAGCCTACGGTCCGAACCTCGAATGGGAGGTCAACACCAAGGCCAACCAAGCACGCTACTTCAATGGCTTTGAACGCCCCGAAGGCACCCTGGCCGGGGAAAAGTCCGGCACCTGGAACGTTGATTTCTACGGTAGCTCGACCACCGAACTCAAGCGCAAGGGCAAACAGCTGCTGCAAGTGGCCAACGACAACGAGCCCGAACAGCTGTTTGACCGCCCCAAGGACCCTGCCCCCGAAGGCGCGCCCCTGGGTGCCAACTTCGAACGGGCGCTGTACTCGGCCTATATGGGCGGCAGCTGGAAAATCACCAGCGGCAGCGGCCTGGGCGCCACCGTGCAGTTCCAGGCCAACGGCCAAGTAAGCGGGCTGCCGGGCGCCGAGCAGTACTCACTGTGCCTGGCGGGCGACTGCGCCTCCATGAGCGGTGGCTACGACAGCATCTGGCTGCAACAAGGTGGCCAGGGCAACCCGTGGATCTTCAGTCGCAATGACAAGCAGTTGGAGATTTTCCAGGCGATCAATACCTCCCAGGCCGACGAAGTCCCTTCGTTTACCCCCGGGCCACGCCAGTGGTTGCTGGAAAAACAGTAACCTCAATGTGGGAGCGGGCTTGCGTGGGAGCCGGGCTTGCCCGCGATGCAGGCACCTCGGTGTGTCAGTGACACCGAGGTGATGCTGTCATAGCGATCCGACAAGCCAGCTCCCACACAAGCCGGTGCCTAGCAAGAAAAGTCAGCCTTTGAGGATAGCGGCGTAGCCTTCGCGATAACTCGGATAGGTTGGCGTCCAGCCCAGCGCCTTGGCCCGCGCATTGCTGCACTGCTTGCTGCCCGCGCGCCGCACGCTGGCGTCTTCGGCCCACTCGGTCACCCCAAGGTACTCACGCAGCCAGCCCACAACCTCAGCCAGCGGCGCCGGCGCGTCGTCGACGCCGATATAGACCTTGTCCAACGAACCGCCCTGCTCTACATGTTGCAGCAGAAACGCCAACAACCCTGCCGCATCATCAACATGTATCCGGTTGCCGTACAAAGGCGGCTCCACCGCCACGCGATAGCCCTGGCGCACCTGGCTCAACAACCATTCACGCCCCGGCCCGTAGATACCGGTCAAGCGCACAGTCGTGGCCGGGATGCCGCTGTCGAATGCCACTTGCTCGGCTTCCAGCATCACCTGCCCGGAATAGCCAAGGGCCTGGGTAGGCGACGCCTCATCGACCCATTCGCCATTTTGCTGCCCATAGACACTGCTGCTGGACACAAACACAAGCTGCTTGGGCTGCTGGCCATAGTCGTCAAGCCATTCCAGCACATGCTGCAAGCCTTCGACATAGGCCTTGCGATAGCCCGCTTCGTCATGGTCGGTGGCGGCTGCGCAGTACACCAGGTAGTCCACACCGCCGATCGGCCAGGTGTCGGGACAATCCTTTTTGAACAGGTCGCCGGCAATCCCGATCACCCCTTCGGGCAGGCGCGAGACATTACGCCGCAGGCCATGCACCTCCCATCCGGCAGCCAGCAATTGACTAGCCAGCCGACTACCTACATCACCACAACCGGCGATCACCACAGAAGGCGCAGACATCACAAAACTCCGTTCTCAAAGGTCTAGATTAGCCCTCGCAGGTGACCAGCGGCCAGAAAAAGCACAAATAAAGATACTGTATTACTTCTGTTAACAAGAATTACTTGCAATAATAACCGCCCATTTGTCCTCGACCCTTTATGCGGTCTGGCAGGGCAAGCCCTTATTTTTTCTATCAGGTCCGGCCAGCATGACACGCAATAACCTCCCCGCTTCGCCAACCAAGCCTCACAGCCCGTCCCGCGTCTGGCGCGCGATAACTGCGTTGCTGTTCAGCGTCCTGCTGGCACCGACCGCCGCGCTCGCCGATGCCACGGCACCGGCCACTCCGCCTGCCGCTACTGCGCCAGCCCCGGCCGCGGCCCCCGCACTTGAGCAAAATGCCGCAGCACCCGGTGCTCCAGCTGTCGCTCCTGCGGCCACCGACCCGGCTGCTGCCGAAGGCGTAGCCCCGCAAGATGAAACCGGCGTGGTTCTGGAAGAAGACAACACCCTGGGCATGGCCCACGACCTGTCGCCTTGGGGCATGTATCAGAACGCTGACATCATCGTGAAGATCGTGATGATCGGCCTGGCCATCGCCTCGATCATCACCTGGACCATCTGGATTGCCAAAGGCTTCGAGC
This sequence comes from Pseudomonas sp. FP818, assembly GCF_030687335.1. Classification (NCBI taxonomy): domain Bacteria; kingdom Pseudomonadati; phylum Pseudomonadota; class Gammaproteobacteria; order Pseudomonadales; family Pseudomonadaceae; genus Pseudomonas; species Pseudomonas sp. FP818. The sequence continues at coordinate 5,758,797 of NZ_CP117427.1, forward strand.
TGCTGGGCGCCAAACGCCGCCTGCGCACTGAAATCGCCAACCTGAAAAAAGCCACCACCCTTAAAGAAGCCAGCGAAAGCGCGGCCATCAAGGGCACCCTGGCCCACCTGCTGGTACACGACGCACTGGAAGAAATGCGTCTGTCGGCCAACACCCGCGAAAAGGAAGGCATCAAGGAACGCGTGAGCTTCCGCCTGGAGCGCCTGGTGGCAGCCTGCGGTCGCAACATGAGCAACGGCACCGGCGTGCTGGCGACCATCGGTTCCACCGCGCCGTTCGTCGGTCTGTTCGGTACCGTGTGGGGCATCATGAACAGCTTCATCGGCATCGCCAAGACCCAGACAACCAACCTCGCCGTCGTTGCCCCCGGCATCGCCGAAGCCCTGCTGGCAACTGCCCTGGGCCTGGTCGCCGCAATTCCGGCGGTGGTGATCTACAACGTATTCGCCCGTTCGATCGCCGGCTACAAGGCCCAGGTGTCGGACGCTTCGGCAGAAGTCCTGTTGCTGGTCAGCCGCGACCTCGATCACCTGCCTACCGAGCGCAGCTCGCAACCGCACATGGTGAAAGTGGGGTAATCGGCCATGGGCCTGCATTTGAATCAAGGCGACGACGAGCTCGTCGAGAACCACGAAATCAACGTCACGCCGTTTATCGACGTGATGCTGGTGCTGCTGATCATCTTCATGGTGGCAGCCCCCTTGGCCACGGTGGATATCAAGGTCGACCTCCCCGCCTCCAGCGCGAAACCCGCGCCCCGGCCGGAGAAACCGGTGTTCCTCAGCGTCAAGGCTGACCAGCGTCTGTTCCTGGGCGAAGACGAAGTCAAACCCGAAACCCTCGGTGCGGTGCTCGACGCCCGGACCCAGGGCAAGAAAGACACGACGATCTTCTTCCAGGCCGACAAGGGCGTGGACTACGGCGACCTGATGAGCGTGATGGATGCCCTGCGGGCAGCCGGCTACCTCAAGGTCGGTCTGGTCGGACTTGAGACGGCAGCCAAGAAATGATCACGACGCGCCACAAACTGACGCGTTATGGCACCAGCCTCGCCGTCGTGCTGGGCGTCCACGCCGTCGCGATCATCCTCGCGCTCCAGTGGTCGGCGCCACAGATGGTGCAGTTGCCACCGGCTGCCATGGTCATCGACCTGGCGCCGATGCCAGCCCCACCCCCTCCGGCCCCGCCGAAGGTGGTGACGCCACCGCAACCGCCGGCACCGGTGGAAGAGTTGCCCTTGCCGAAACTGGCCGAGGCACCCAAGCCCACGATTTCCGTGCCCAAGCCGGTCAAGCCAAAGCCTAAGCCGCAGCCGCCCAAGCCTGAGAAAAAGGTCGAGCAGCCCAAGGAGAAACCCTCCGAGGATCCGCCGAGCGAAACCCCTCAGAACAACGCGCCTTCGGAGAAATCCGCGCAGCCGCAACCCGGCCCTTCGCCGGCACAGATCGCGGCCAAGGCCACCTGGCAAAGCACGCTGCTCGGTCACCTGGCGAAGTACAAGAAGTACCCGCCAGGCGCCCAGGCCCGTGGCAAGGAAGGCTTGAACCGCTTGCGGTTCGTGGTGGATGCCGAAGGCAAGGTGCTGTCCTATGAGCTGGTGGGCCGCTCCGGCAACGCCGACCTGGACCGCGCTACCCTGGAGATGATCCGTCGCGCCCAACCGCTGCCCAAGCCTCCGGCCGAGATGTTGACCAACGGCAGCATCGAAATCGTTGCGCCGTTTGTCTACAACATCGAGAAGCGCCGCCGCTAACCCCTGGGGGAGCGGGTTTGTGTGGGAGCGGGCTTGCCCGCGATGACGGTGTAACAGTCAACATCCACAGTGACTGACACACCGCCATCGCGAACAAGCCCACCCCCACACAAAACGGCCAACGCCATTAAGCAAAATCCCCCGCACAAACCGCTCAATCCCCAATCAAGCTCTGATAACGTGCGTCTATCGTTTGCAGCCGGTATGCTTGGCCCGCAACCTCATGGACGCCCGCTATGACTCTTACAGAATTACGCTACATCGTGACCCTCGCCCAAGAGCAACACTTCGGCCATGCAGCCGAACGTTGCCATGTCAGCCAACCGACGCTGTCGGTGGGCGTGAAAAAGCTTGAAGACGAACTCGGTGTGCTGATTTTCGAGCGCAGCAAAAGCGCCGTGCGCCTCACCCCGGTTGGCGAAGGCATTGTTGCCCAGGCGCAGAAGGTGCTGGAGCAGGCCCAGAGCATTCGTGAGCTGGCCCAGGCCGGCAAGAACCAACTGACCGCCCCGCTGAAAGTCGGCGCGATCTATACCGTCGGCCCGTACCTGTTCCCGCACCTGATCCCGCAACTGCACCGCGTCGCGCCGCAGATGCCGCTGTATATCGAAGAAAACTTCACCCACGTGCTGCGCGACAAACTGCGCAACGGTGAGTTGGACGCGATCATCATCGCCCTGCCTTTCAACGAAGCCGACGTGCTGACATTGCCGCTCTACGACGAGCCGTTCTATGTATTGATGCCGGCCTCGCACCCGTGGACGCAAAAAGACACGATTGACGCCAGCCTGCTCAACGACAAGAGCCTGCTGCTGCTCGGTGAAGGCCATTGCTTCCGCGACCAGGTGCTGGAAGCCTGCCCGACCCTGACCAAGGGCAACGACGGCGCCAAGCACACCACCGTGGAGTCCAGCTCCCTGGAGACCATTCGCCATATGGTGGCGTCCGGCCTGGGCATCTCGATCCTGCCGCTGTCGGCCGTCGACAGCCACCACTACGCGGCCGGCGTGATTGAAGTGCGTCCGCTCACCCCGCCCGTGCCGTTCCGTACCGTGGCGATTGCCTGGCGCGCCAGTTTCCCGCGCCCGAAAGCGATTGATATCCTCGCCGACTCGATCCGCCTGTGCTCGGTGGCCAAGCCGCCTGCCGCGAACTAAGTACGTGTATGACTGAGCTGTCGCAGGTGTCGGTGACGGCACTCAAGGGTGTCGGTGAAGCCATGGCCGAGAAACTGGCCAAGGTCGGCCTGGAGAACCTCCAGGACGTGTTGTTTCACCTGCCCCTGCGTTACCAGGACCGCACCCGCGTAGTGCCCATCGGCCATCTGCGCCCTGGGCAGGATGCCGTGGTCGAAGGCACCGTCAGCGGTGCCGATGTGGTGATGGGCAAGCGCCGCAGCCTGGTGGTGCGCCTGCAGGACGGTACCGGCGGCCTGAGCCTGCGCTTCTACCATTTCAGCAACGCGCAAAAAGAAGGCCTCAAGCGCGGCACCCGTGTGCGCTGCTACGGTGAAGCGCGGCCGGGCGCGTCGGGCCTGGAAATCTACCACCCGGAATACCGCGCCATTACCGGCGACGAACCCCCGCCGGTAGACACCACTCTCACCCCCATCTACCCGCTCACCGAAGGCCTGACGCAACAGCGCCTGCGCCAGCTGTGCATGCAGACCCTGACCCTGCTCGGCCCCCAAAGCCTGCCCGACTGGCTGCCGCAAGAGCTGGCCCGCGACTACCAGTTGGCGCCCCTGGCCGACGCGATTCGCTACCTGCATCACCCGCCGGCCGATGCCGATGTCGATGAGTTGGCCCTGGGTCATCACTGGGCCCAGCATCGCCTGGCCTTTGAAGAGTTGCTGACCCACCAACTGTCCCAGCAGCGCCTGCGCGAAAGCATGCGCTCCCTGCGGGCGCCGGCGATGCCCAAGGCCACGCGCCTGCCCGCGCAGTACCTGGCCAACCTGGGCTTTGCACCGACTGGCGCGCAGCAACGCGTAGGCAATGAAATCGCCTACGACCTGAGCCAGAAAGAACCAATGCTGCGCCTGATCCAGGGCGATGTTGGCGCCGGCAAGACCGTGGTCGCCGCCCTGGCCGCGCTGCAGGCCCTGGAGGCCGGTTATCAGGTGGCCCTGATGGCACCGACCGAGATCCTCGCCGAGCAGCACTTCATCACCTTCAAGCGCTGGCTCGAACCCCTGGGCCTGGAAGTGGCGTGGCTGGCGGGCAAGCTCAAGGGCAAGAACCGCACGGCCGCCCTGGAACAGATCGCCGCCGGCGCACCGATGGTGGTGGGTACCCACGCGCTGTTCCAGGACGAAGTTAAATTCAAGAACCTGGCCCTGGTGATCATCGACGAACAGCACCGTTTCGGCGTGCAACAACGCCTGGCCCTGCGCGAAAAGGGCGTGGGCGGGCGGATGAACCCGCACCAGTTGATCATGACCGCCACGCCGATCCCGCGCACGCTGGCCATGAGTGCCTACGCCGACCTCGACACCTCGATCCTCGACGAGCTGCCGCCGGGCCGAACGCCGGTCAACACGGTCCTGGTCACCGACACCCGACGGGTCGAAGTGATCGAACGGGTGCGCGGCGCCTGTGCCGAAGGGCGCCAGGCGTATTGGGTATGCACGCTGATCGAAGAGTCCGAAGAGCTGACCTGCCAGGCCGCTGAAACCACCTATGAAGACCTCACCAGCGCCTTGGGCGAGCTCAAGGTCGGGCTGATCCACGGGCGCATGAAGCCTGCGGAAAAAGCCGCGGTGATGACCGAGTTCAAGGCCGGCAACCTGCAATTGCTGGTGGCCACCACGGTGATCGAAGTCGGCGTGGACGTGCCCAACGCCAGCCTGATGATCATCGAAAACCCCGAACGCCTGGGCCTGGCACAGTTACACCAGCTGCGCGGCCGAGTCGGCCGGGGCAGTGCCGCCAGCCACTGCGTGCTGCTCTACCATCCGCCGCTGTCGCAGATTGGTCGCCAGCGCCTGGGGATCATGCGCGAGACCAACGATGGCTTCGTGATCGCCGAAAAAGACCTGGAACTGCGCGGCCCCGGCGAAATGCTCGGCACCCGCCAGACCGGCCTGCTGCAATTCAAGGTGGCCGACCTGATGCGCGATGCCGACCTGCTACCTGCCGTGCGCGATGCAGCCCAGGCCCTGCTGGAGCGCTGGCCGCACCACGTCAGCCCGCTGCTGGATCGCTGGCTGCGCCACGGCCAGCAATACGGCCAGGTCTGACAGACCGCCAATAGCCGACACCATCACAAACCGCAGTTAGACACCCCCGGCCGGACCAAGCTGGTTATACTCCAAGCAAATGTAGAAAATTGGATCCGGCCATGTCAGAAGTTGCCCACGCCACAGCCCCGCCGACCGCACCCCCGGTCATTCGGGACTTGCTCGCAAAACTCGCCGTCAACTACACGGAAGTCACCGACCACCCCGGCCTGAACCCGGCCCGAAAGGTTCAAGCGGTACTGCTCGATGACGCGGTGGGCGCCCTGATGGTGCTGTTTCCCCAGAGCCAGTTGCTGGATCTCAATCGCCTCACCGAACTGACCGGCCGCAACCTGACCGCTGTCGCGCCGGAGCGCCTGGATCGCATGCTCGGCAAACACAGCCTGAGCCTGCTGCCCGGCCTGCCGCCGCTGACCAGCTCGCCTTGCCTGTACGAAGAAAGCCTCCTGCGCGAGCCGACCCTGCTGGTGCACTCGGGCGAAGCCACCGTGCTGCTGGAAATCGCCAGCGACGACTTCAAGCGCCTGCTGAACAAAGCCAGTGCCGCCAACTTCGGCGAACCCCTGAGCCGCATCCTGCCCAACTTCGACCGTCCCAACGACGACCGCGACGAAATTACCCAGGCGATGCAGGCGTTTACCGCGCGCCGCATCCAGCAACGCCTGGAAGCCACCATTGAAATTCCACCGCTGGCCGATACCGCGCAGAAGATCATCAAGCTGCGGGTCGATCCCAACGCAACCATCGACGACATCACCGGCGTGGTCGAGACCGACCCGGCCCTGGCCGCGCAAGTAGTGAGCTGGGCGGCCTCGCCGTACTACGCCTCACCGGGCAAGATCCGTTCGGTAGAGGACGCAATTGTGCGTGTGCTGGGCTTCGACCTGGTGATCAACCTGGCCCTGGGCCTGGCGCTGGGCAAGACCTTGAGCCTGCCCAAGGACCATCCGCAACAGGCCACGCCCTACTGGCACCAGTCGATCTACACCGCCGCAGTGATCGAGGGCCTGACCCGCGCCATGCCCCGCGCCCAGCGCCCGGAAGCCGGCCTGACCTACCTGGCGGGCCTGCTGCACAACTTTGGCTACCTGTTGCTGGCCCATGTCTTCCCGCCGCACTTCTCGCTGATCTGCAGGCACCTGGAGGTCAACCCGCACCTGTGCCACAGCTATGTCGAGCAGCACTTGCTGGGCATCAGCCGCGAGCAGATCGGCGCCTGGCTGATGCGTTACTGGGATATGCCGCAAGAGCTGTCCACGGCCCTGCGCTTCCAGCATGACCCGAGCTACGACGGCCAATATGCCGAATACCCGAACCTGGTATGCCTGGCCGTGCGCTTGCTGCGCGGGCGTGGGATTGGCTCCGGGCCTGAGGCCGAGATTCCGGACGAACTGCTGGAGCGCCTGGGCCTGAGCCGCGACAAGGCCGAGGAGGTGGTGAGCAAGGTGTTGGATGCCGAGGTGTTGTTGCGCGAACTGGCGTCGCAGTTCAGCCAGGGCTGAAGCCGGCGCCTGTTGTACCGCTATCGCAGGCACGCCAGCTCCCACAGTTGACCGGGTTCCAACGCTGGAATGCACTCAATATGTGGGGAGCTGGCTTGCCTGCGATGAATCCAACCCGGTCTCTCAGGCCTTCTTTTTCTTCGGCTTCAGATACTTGGTCAAGCCCTGGAACCACATCACCAGGGCCGGGTTGCCCTTGATCTGGATCGACTTGTCCTGAATCCCCGTCATGAACGCCAGTTGCTTGTTCTTCGCCTGCATCGTGGCGAAGCCGTAGGCGGCGTCTTTAAACGCGATGGCAAATGCCGGCTCCGGGTGGACACCCGAGCGGCTGGTGATGCGCTGGTCTTTGACGATGAAGTGACGGGCAACCTTGCCGTCAAGGGTCTGCAGCTGGAATGCCAGATCCTTGTCACCCAACTGCTGCTGGAACGCAGGGTTGTTGCGGCTGGCTTTGGCCATCATCAGGCCCAGCACCCACAGAAGAAAACGAAATTTCATGCACACGGCCTCAGTGTAATTATTGGGTGGCCGCAGCAGTTTAACGATTTGTGCGCGGAACGCTACCGATCTCCCGCGTTAGCAGGAGATCGGCTGGCGTTTACCGCTTATAGCAACAACTTGGCTTAAACGTTAGGGCAAGGTACAGGTACCGGTGCCCAGTCGGCCAGGTTCGGATCGCGGCAGGTGCCTTCGATCTGTGCTTTACCGGCGCTGGCCACTTGCTTGCTTTCAGTCTGCTTGACCTTGGCGGTCTGGATGCTTCGCTCGGTGCTCACCGCTTCGGTCGGCACCTTGGGCAGTGGCGGACGCTTGGTCACGACCTTGCCGGTCGACTTGCCTTTTTTCGCCGGCACCGCCGCCGGGGCGGTATCGGCCGTGGCCACGGTCACCACGTCATTGCGCTGCACACCCACCTGTTGCAGGTCTTTCTCGTAGGCCTGGGTGTAGTTGTTCAGGTCTTCGCTGGCCTTGCCGTTGACCGCAACGATCAGGTCGTTGGATTCCTTCAGACCGGCGACGATTTCTGCCAGGCGCTTGCGGCCTTCGATGTCATTGACGGTCTTGGCCTTGCGGTCAGCCACCAGCTTGGTGAACGCGCTCTGGTAGCACTGTTGGGACGCCTTGGCGTACGCGGTGCTACGGTCGATATCGGAAGCGCTTTTGTTGAAGTCCGTGGCGTAGGACGCGATGCGCTGGTTGTCATCGCTGATCTGCTTCTGGCGCTCGGTGTAGTAACCCGCCGCGCCGCCCGCCAGGGCTCCGCCCGCCGCGCCAATGGCGGCATTGCGGCCACGCTTGTCCGAATCGCCGGTCAGGGCGCCCAACAGCGCACCACCGGCCGCGCCGAGGGCGGCGCCGGTGACGACCGACTTGGTCATGTCCGAATCAGTAGCGCGCAGGTGCTGCACCGGCTCGTAGCAGCTGGGGTAGTACTCGACCTTGGTGCTCGACGCGACCTTGGAGGCCGGCGACGTGGCGCAACCGGTCAGCACGGTGCTGAAGCCAGCCGCGATCAGCAGCAAGTAACGCTTGGAAACCGCCTTACGGGAAAAAAGCATAGGTGTGTTCTCTTTTAAGTTTGTCTTGCCCAGCACGGCCCATGCCGCCTGAGTCCCTTCCAAGCTCGCTATACAACCAACGGTCAAGACCGCTGACCGCTCGCTGCGAGCAATTCCTTCAAAATCGTTGCCGGGTCGGCTCGCTGTTGTTTGCGATAGTTGCCGACATGGCGAACGAATAACGTCGCGCGTGTCACCAGGCTTTTGCCCAGTACCGGCTTGCGCTCCAACTCTTGCTGGATCCGTTGAAACTGCGCCTGGATCACCGCATCGGTGTAGCGCGTGCCGGTGGCCAGGTTGTCGATATAGATCGCCACTGCGCCGTCGAGCGCGCTGCGGCCATTGGCGATGGCCGTGGCGAACAACTGCGCGCTGGCCTCGTCCTTGGCGTCCAGGGACTGCTGGCGACTCTTCTGCAGATTGATCAGGCGGATGTTGTAGTTATTGATGGTCTCGGCCACCAGGGCGGCAGACTGGATCAGGTTGCCAGCCGCCTCCTCGCGCTGCTGGGCGATCAGCGACACGTTGCGCTTGAGCTCTTCGTTGACCAGCCCCAGCTTGGCCTGCAGCCGTGGGTCGACGCTGGCGGCGATGATGCTGTCCAGGCGCTTGGTCGGGTCCTGGGCGTCGTCGATAGCGTCGGTCAGCGCGGCCAGGCGCCCCTCTTTCTGCCACTGCGCGAACAGTTCGTTGTAGCGTGAGCGCGGTGCCGACAGCGCGCCAATCGCCACCCTGAAGCCCGTGGTCTCGTTGCTTTGCTCCGTGCCATCGGCGCCGAACAGCGGGTATTCGCGGCGCATGCCGCTGAACAGCGTGCCCTCGCCCTCCAGGTAGTTGCCGCCCTTGACGATAAAGCCGCCGTAGGTGCCCTGGCGGCGCCCGGCGTGAACCAGCTGGAACGACTCCTGGACCATCTCCGCGGCGTTGCCGATCACATCGAACATGCCGATGGGGTTCGGTAACTTGGTACCGATAGGCATCAGCCGCGCCGCCTGGCCGGTGCCGCCGGCGACCTGGTTGAACACCGCCCAATCGCCCAGCGGGCCGTCGCTGTCGCTGCCCTCGATACGCCGGGGGAACAAGCGGCCTTCCAGATCCTGGCGGCTCACTGCCTGGCCGCCGCGCGCGGCGAACTCCCATTCCACTTCGGTAGGCAGCCGCACAAACCCCAGGCCGCCATCTTGCGCCGAAGCACCGCGGCCACTGACCGGCAGCAAGTCGCGGTGATATTTCATCAACCAGGCGCTGTAGACCGCCGAGAAACGCTCGGCTTCAAAGCGCGACAGCTTGACCTTGGGCAAGCGCCCGGCCATGCCCTCAGGCACCTCGCACGCTGGCGCCGGCTCACCACTGGCCAGGGACTGGGCCTGGGACATGACCTGCGCGTACTGGCGCGCGGTGACTTCGTACTTGCCGATAAAGTAGAGCATCGGCTTGAGCGGGGTCTTGGCGTCGGTCTTGGGCATCAGCGGCGCAATGACCTTGTTCCAGCCCTTGGGCAAATCCTTGAGGGTGAATTGGCCGTTGATAAAATCGCGGCGATAACCCGAGATAAACGACTGCTTGTAGCCCGCCTCGCCTTCGCTGAACGGGTAGCCGAGGCTGACCTCTCGGTCGTCCAGGGTGCCCTGGGCCAGGACATAGGCGTAGCGGAACACCATGTTGCCCTCACACGGCAGCGGCAGGCTGACGTCATCGGCCAACGGCTTGGGGTTGTCGAGCTTATCGCTTGCCTCGTCGGCCCAGGCCACAGTGGCCAGGCTCAGCGCCACGGCGGCGCCCAATAACTTATACATCTCTGATGCCCTCAGAAGCCTGGATACGCGCGACCCGCCACCCCCCACACACGGCCGCCACGGCGCTGACGCCGAGCACCGCGACCAGGGCCAGGGCGTAATGCCGCGCCAACAGGTGGCTGGCGTATTCGCCCGGCACCTGCACGAATAATTGATTCAAACCCGCCTCGGCCAGGCCATACAGCCCGGCGCTGAGCACAGCGGCCAACCCCGCGCTGTAGAGCGCCTGCAGCGTCACGAACAACAACAGCGCGCCAGTGGAAACCCCCAACAGGCGCAACACCGATAACTCCCGGCGCTTGCGTGCGACAGCGGCCAACGCCCCGGCGAAAATCGCCGCAAATGCCCCCGCCAAGGCCAGGCCGGCGATGATCCAGAACACAATCGCCAAGTTGCGACTCAGCGACTGCACCTGGGCGATGCTCAGCGCCTGGGTCGAGACCAACAGGTTCTGCGCGGCGAAATACAGCCGTAGCGGCTCAACATCGGTAAGGCTGCGTGCATATAAACGAAACGCCGGATACACCCGCTGCTCGCTCACGCCCACCGCGTCACCCTCCCAGCCCAGCGCCGACACCGCACGGCCATCGCGGTAGTCTTCCGCCGCTTCCAGCAGGCTCAAGTCGGCAAACAAACCGTCCCGCGCAAACGCCTCCAGGGGCAGCACGGCCACCACCTGCAACCGTGCATCCCGGGCCTCGACGCGCCCGGCCACTTGCCGCGCAAAGCGGGTTTGCAGCCAATCTCCCGGCCGCGCCGCCAGCTTCTCGGCGGCGGTGTGGCTCAGCACGATCTGCTCCAGGCCCGCCGGGATAGGCAAACCGCCCAGCAACGGATCACCCGGCGCGGTGGGCAGCATCTCCAGGGTCAACGTGCCCACCTGGGCCGTGGCCGCAATCTGCCGCGTGCGCGGGATGGCAAACGCCACATCGCTGCGCTGGCCAAGTTGCTCGACAAAGGCGCGACTGAACCGCCCGCCGCCCAACGGGATGATTTCGCGGGTCGCCGGGTCATTCTCCAAGCGCTCGGTCAAGCTGCTGACCAGTCCGAATTTCAGGCCGAACAACACCAGCAACGGCGCGATCACCGCCACCAGCGCCAACACCGAACAGGCCGACAGCCAGCCATCGTTGCGGTAATCCTGCCAAGCGAGGGAAGCCAACAGAGGGATACGCATCAACACGCCTCCCCGAGAGTCGCCGTGACGCCACCGTCGCTGTCGCGCTGGCAACTGATGCGCCGCACCTGCAAGCCACTGGCGCGGGCCAGGGGCTCGTCATGGGTGGCGATCACGCAGGCGGCGCGGTGCTCACGGGCCTGGGTCAGCAGCGCCTGCATCACGCGCTCGGCATTGAGGGGATCCAGGGACGCAGTCGGCTCATCGGCCAGCACCAATTGCGGGGCATGGGCCAGGGCACGGGCGCAACTGACGCGCTGGCGCTGACCCACCGACAACGCGCCAGGCTTCTTGGCCAACTGGTCGCTGATTTGCAACTGCGCAGCCAGCCGCGCCACGCTGCCATCGTCCTTCAGGCCCAACAGCTGCCGGGACAGGGCGATATTGCTGCGCACATCGAGAAAGCCCAGCAGGCCACCGGTCTGCAGCACGTAACCAAGATGCCGGCTGCGCAACCCGGCCAACGTGGATTGCTGATTGGCCCGCCACAGCCCGCCGATATCCAACTGGTTGAATTCAAAACGGCCCACCTGATCAGGTGCCAGGACCAACGCCAGCAGATCGAGCAAGGTGCTTTTGCCGCAACCGCTCGGCCCGACAATCGCCAACTGTTCACCTGCACCCAGGTGCAGTGCCGGGATCACCAGGCTATAGCGCTGGCTACCGAGGCCCCGGTTCTTGTGCACCGCGCTCAGGTTCAGCATCACGGCAGCGTCGACAGTGGCACGCGGTACAACGCATCGCCCGGTTCGGCATCACCGAAACGGACCCAGTTGGCCACGTCGTTATGGAAGGTTTCATAGAGGCGGATCTTCGAATCCAGCTCGTCGATAAAGTCTTCCTGTTCGGCCACGCTCAATGACAGCCACAGGTCCTGGGTCATGTTCAGCGACTTGCTGCGGTACGGCAGGCCTTCCAGGTATTCACCCAGAATGCCGCCGTCGGCGAGGTTGCCACCCTTGCGCAGGGCCTGCGGGTCGCGGCTCATGTAGGCCGAGGCGCTGGCGATTTCCTGGAAGAAATCCCTGGGCGAAGTCTGGGTCTTGCGTGCCGCATCGACGATCAATTTCAGCGATTGCTGCAAATCGTTGAGCTGCAGTTTGGTCAGCATCACGCAGACCTGGAACGCCGGCAGTGCCGGGTTGGTCAGGTCGCGGTCGGCAGTCCAGGCGCTGACCAGTTGCGGCGCCTGGCTCGCGCCTTTGTGGCCGAGGAAGTCCATGTGCATGGCATAGCCGACGGCGGCGGATTTATCCGCCAGGCTCGGCGCGCTGCTGAGCAACGGCACCGGCTGCGGGGTATTGCTGCGCACTTGATGCACCAGGTTGGCGAACACCGTGCCGATCTCATCGACCCGCTCGCCCAGCTTGCGTACATCACCGCCCGGCACTGCCGTGTACAGATCGCCGATCCGTGGGTTGGCGTCGGCGGTCAGGATGCGGTACTGGGATTCGGCGCCGCCATGGGTTTTCTTGCCGGCGTCGGTGCGCAGGTGCAGGGCATAGATCTTGATCTGCTTGCCCAGCGCCGCCTGGCGCACTTCGGCTTCGTTCATCTGGGTCGCGGCAAACGGGTCGTTCTTGCGCAGGGCCCCGGCATCGGTCACCAGCAGGATCAGGCGCCCGCCATAGCCGGACCAATCCATGCCTTCCACCGCCTGCATCACCCCGGCAAACGCATCTTCATTAAACGAGTGGCTGGAGACGGTGGAGGCTTTGACCTGCCGCGCCATATCCAGAAACCGCTGGGGGTCGCGGCCCTGGTCGAGGGTGATCAGGGTCTTGGCCACGTACTCCAGGCCCGGGGTTTTCTTCACGCTGCTGCGAAAGCCGACCATGCCAAAGCTGACGCTGTCCAACTCGCCGCGCTCGGCAATGCGGATTTGCAGTTCATGGACCACATCGCGCACCTGGTCGATATACGGCTGCATCGACACCGTGGTATCCACCACCAGCACCACGGCGGTGCGGAATGCATCGGCATTCGCATTGATCAGCGGGGTGGCCGGCTTGGCGGCGGCAGTGCCGGGGTCGATGGACGCCACATTGAGCAACTGCACCGGCTGGCCATTCTCGTCGAAGCTCTCTTTGGCATCGAAGATCGGCAACAGGTAGAACTGGTTCTGCGGCACGGCACTGGCTGTGGGCTCCAGGGCCAGGACCTGTAGATTGTCCTCAGGGTTTTTCTGCGCCTTGAGCAGCAGGTTTTTCGCGGCGGCCGGGTCAGCCAGGAGCTTTTCCACCTCGCCAGGCTGGCGCAGGAACATCACCGGTGCCCGCCCCGAACGCTCAGTGAACTTGAGCACCAGGCTCTGCTTCCAGTCGCTGACTTGCGCGGCCGGCAACCAACCGTCACTGCGCCCGTCGGTGGCGGCGCCAATGCGCAGCCATGGGCTGCCGTCGACATCTTTGCGCTGGTACACATAAAGCACCGAGAACGCGGGCAAGGCCTTACCCGGTGCGCCGCCCGCCTCGCTGGAGAGCTTGGCGCCGGGCTTGCTCAGGACGCGCTGGAACAGGGTTTTCTTGCCGGCCATCAGCAAGGGGCGCTGGCCGCCGTCGCTATCAGCGGCCAGCGGTTTAACCGCAGCCGGCGTAGCGGGCACGACCGCAGCAGGCGGCGGCGCAGGGGCGTCGTCACTCAGCCACCAGTAACTGGCGCCACCGATGGCCAGCGCGACCGCCACGGCCACGGCGGCCAATGCCAGGACCGGGCCACGCCGCTGCTCGGACTCCGCGCGATGCTGCGTGGGGCTCACCACCGGCTGGCGCACCGGTTGCGGTTGCGGTTGCGGCGCGGCATTGGGAATTTCGATGGACACCGGGGTCAACCCGGCCAGATCCTGACCGGCCGACATCACGGCGGGGCGAATCAAGGTCGCCTCCAAGGCCTCTTTCGGCGCCTCCAGGGGCAACCGATCCAGAGCCAGCAGCAGCGCGGCGGCATCCGGGAAACGCTGCGCCGGATCCTTGGCCAGGAGTTTTTTCAGCACCTCTTGATAACGGCCATGGTGCAGCGGCAGTTCCGGCAAGGGCTCGGTCAGGTGCGCCAGGGCGGTGGAGAGTGCATCGGTGCCGTTGTAAGGCAGCTTGCCGACGAGGATTTCGTAGAGCACCACCCCGAGGGCGTACAGGTCGGCGCGGCCGTCGATTTCCTGGCCCCGCGCCTGCTCCGGGCTCATGTAGCTGGGGGTGCCCACGGCAAACCCGGCCTGGGTGAACTGGGTGCGGTCATCCAGGGACTTGGCGATCCCGAAGTCCGACAGCACCGCCGTGCCATCGGCACGAAACAGGATGTTCGCCGGCTTGACGTCGCGGTGCACCAAACCCTGGGCGTGGGCGTAACCCAGGGCCGAGGCAATCTGGCGGATATACACCAGCCCCTGCTCCGGCGTCAGGCCGGCGGCGATGCGCTCCTTGAGCGTGCCATTGGGCAGGTATTCCATGGCCATGTAATACAGCTCGCCGACATTGCCGATGTCGTGGATGGTCACGGTGTGCGGGTGCGACAGCCGCGCCAGGGTCTTGCCCTCGCGCAGGAAACGCTCGCAGAAACTCGGGTCGGCAGCCAGCGCGGCGGCCATGACTTTCAACGCCACCTTGCGCTCCAGCGACCGCTGGGTCGCCAGGTACACGCTGGCCATGGCGCCTTCGCCGATTTCGCCGTCGATGTCGTAGCCGGGGATGATCAGGGTCATGGCGACACCTTCACGACGAGGGTGGTGATGTTGTCGGGCGCACCGCGATTGAGCCCCAGGTGCACCAGGCTGCGGGCGATTTCGTCAGGCTCGGCATGGCTCAGCACGTCACGGATTTCGTGGTCTTCGACGGTCTTGTTCAGGCCATCGCTGCACAGCAGGTAGCTGTCACCGGGGGCGATCAACAGGTCGACCACCGACAGCTCCAATTGCGCCTCCACACCAATGGCGCGGGTGACGATATTGGCCCGCGGATGCACCCGCGCATCGGCTTCGCTGAGCAGGCCGCTGTCCTGCAGGTCCTGCACGTAGCTGTGGTCGCGGGAGATGCGCTCCAACTCGCCATCGCGCAGGCGATACAAGCGGCTGTCGCCGGCCCACAGGCACACACCGCGCAGGCCGCGTGCGGCCAGCACCACCACGGTGCTGCCCATCATGGTCACGCCACGGTTGGCGGTTTCTTCACGTACGGCCGCGTTGACCCGGGTCAGCTCGGTGCGCAGCGCCGCCGTATATTCGTCCAGGGACCGCCCCACGGGCAGGCCGCGCAGGCTGTCGACGATCAGGCTGCTGACATAGTCGCCGGCCGCGTGCCCGCCCATGCCGTCGGCCACCACCCACAGGCGGTTTTCCGGGAGGTCCAGGCACGCGTCTTCATTGACCTGGCGCACCATGCCCACATGGCTTTTGCTCGCGGATTTGTACGTCGACCCCATCTACACCACACCTTCTTGTCCGAGCAGAAATTGCGCAAAATCGCCGGCAGCAGGCAAACCCTGGCACCGTAATAAACCGGGGGAAATACGTTGCGAACCACGCCCCCACCACAGGCTGGCGCCTTCGCAGGCCTGTTCGGCAAGGGCGGTCATACGCCCATGGGGCACGGTGGCGGCGACCCGTTGCAGGCTGGCGAAGCGACTGTCCAGGGCACGCGGTTCACTGGCCGGCAAGCCCAGGCGGTCAACGCCGTGGTTAAACCCTTCGAACGTGGCGCCGGGCTGCAGGGTGCTGAGCAACAGCTCCTCGATCTGTTCGAACCAGGCATCCGGGCCACCCACCAGGGACGCCGGATTGGTGTCGTGATCCAACAAGGCGACCACCGCCAGCGGGAAATACCGCCCGACCCGATCAATGCTCGGCATCACGACACCCGCCGCCGCATCCGGCCCGCACACCCCCGGCGCCAGCACGAAACGCCACAGCGGGCTGACCAGGTACGCGTTGAGCCAGTTGTCGCCCAGGCTGTGCTGGCTGGCGAGCAAACCGGCAGCCAGCCAACTGTCCCAGGGGCCGATAAAGCTCTGGGGCAAGGCACGGCTGACAAAGTCCCCGCGACTGGCCAACTTGCCGTAGAACCCCAGGGTGGTCATAACCGCTCCGGCAGGCTGAAGCCACTGAGCACCCGGCTCTTGAACGGGTTGAAGGCGCTGTTGGCACGCAATTCATAGGCGATGCTCGCGCCGTCGACCCGCAGACGCAGGTTGAAGCGGTCCGGCGAATTGCCGGCAGAAAGCTCCGATTGCTCTAACAGGCGGAACCACGCCCATGGGCCATCCAGGGTGACGCCGGAGCGACCGCTGGCCGATGGCGGCATGATCGAGATACGCACCCCGCCACTGCTGCCGGGATTCGGCCATTGCATCGCCACCGGCCGGCTCGGGCCGTGGTCGTAGCTCAGTTGCTGGCCGTCCAGGTCAAGCAGGAACTGGGTGATGGTCGCGTCCATCGCCACCGGCTTGAGCTCGAAACGCACGATGGGCTGCGTGCCCCCCGTGCGAAAGAACGCATCCCGAATAGTCGCCGCGCGCTGGAAGGTTTGCAGCACGCCCGGCGCGATACCGAGCTTCTGCGCCGCACCCGGCTGCCAGCGCCAGGTCTGCGCGGAGGTATCGACGTAGGGTTGCAGGTATTTGCGGAAGTAGTTGTCCATCACCCCGCCCACCCCGAAGAACTGGCCGAAGTCGTCCAGGGTGGCGTCCCGAGCACTGCCGGGGGACATCGGGTAGCGCCCGGCCAGGGACTGGCGATACACATTCACCACTTCACTGACCCAGGCCGCGTTCAGTTGATTGCGCACCCCGCCCATCATGCTGTTGGTGGTGGAGTTGACCACCGACTTGACCATGCCCTGTACCAGCGGCGGCTGGCGTTCAGCATTCAGGCTGACCCGGGTGGCGGCCGCTGCGGCCTGGTTCTTGGCTTCGCCGAGCAAGGCATCGCCACTGGCGCCGACCATGGCGCTGACCTGCACATACAGCGCATTCATATCCGCCAGCAGGCCGTCGATGGCCGCCGGCTCGCCTTCGTTCTTGGCGACGATGCTGTTGAGTTCGGCAAAGTGCGCGGTCACCGGGTCTTCCGTGAGGGCCGGTGCACTGGCCGTCGGTTGGGCCTCGCCGAGCAGGCTGCCGAGGCGCTCCTTGAGCTTGTCGACACCACCTTCCACCGGCACGCCCTTGGCCGCCAATTGGCGTTCTTCAGCTTGCAGGTCGGTTTCCTTGGCCACCGCCACCAGCAGCTTTTTCAGCGGCGAGGTCGGCCCGGAGATCACCCGCAACACGTCCGCCGCCTGGGCCACGCTGGTGATGGGCACAAAGTCGATATCCGCCAGCAAGGCGTCCCACTGGCGCTGATAGTCCTGGAAGTACAGGCGTCGCACGTCGGCGGCAAGGCTCGCCACATTCTGTTGATCTGCCGGCGCCTGGCCAAATACCCATTGCTCTTCGGCCAGGGTCCCGGCCTGATTCAGGCTGGTCAGCAAAAAGCCCTGGCGATAGCCCTTGGCGGTAAACAAGCCACTCAACGGCTCGCCCAGCGGCTTGCCACTTTTGCGGCTGAACACCAGCGCAGCATCCCGCCCAGCGGCTTCGTTGATGCGGAAGTCGGTCACGCCGTCGGGCAGTTTCTGGCGCTTGACGCGGTCGTACACACGCTGGGCCACCGGCAGTTGTTGCAGTTGCCGGCGCAAGTCGTCGATCAGCCGTGGGTCGAGGCGCGCATTCGGCGGATGGCGGTCGAACAGCGCCTGCAGGTGAGCGCTGAGGGCCTGGCGCTGATCGGCGGGCAGGTCGCGCGGCAGGTTGCGGTCCCAGTCCAGGGCGATCCAGGCCTTGATAAAGTCCGGGTCGTAATGCTCGCTGTCCGCCAGCATCAGGTAGGCCTTCAAGCCTTCGTAGAGGAAATCGGAACTGCCACCACCGTGCAGTTGCTCTTCGATGCGCGTCACCAGGCGCGGGGCGAACACCGCGATCAGCAGCTTGCGGTAGACACTGGCAGATTCGGCTTCGAGCATGTCGCCCTGATACAGGCCCAGGCCCTCGGACCAGCTTGGCGAATCGCCCGCCAGGTTCTTAACCGCGTTGAGCAGCGGCAACACCGCCAGCACATCACGCTGTGCCGGGCTCAGGCTCTGCACGGCCTGGCCCAGTGGCGCGACCTTGTGGTCAACCTGGGCGATATACGCCTGGTTGGCGCGATAACTCAGCCACCACAGGCTGCTGACCACCAGCACCAGCGCAACCGTCGCGGCGAGCACGCCACGGGCGACCCATTTGCGGCGGCGCTCGACCTTCGGGTTGACCCCCACCAGGCCACGCTCGGCAAAGGCCACGGCGCTGAACAGTTTCTCGATGAAGTAGCTGCGCCCAGTACCGCTCTGGCGCGCCAGGTGCTGACGGTCGAGGTTCATGCTCTGGGCCATGGCGCCGATCAGTCGGTCAATCGGGCTGCCTTCCTGGGTGCCGCTGGTGAAATAGACGCCGCGCAGCAGCACGCGCTCTTCAAAGGCATTGGGCTTGAACACGCCCTCGAGGAAGCTTTGCAGGCAATCCTTCAGCGCACCGAATTGCTGCGGGAAGCCATAGATCAGGTCGCGCCGCGCCGGGTCGCGCTCCTGTTGCAGGCGTTCCACCAGGCGCTCGTTGAGGCGCTGCTCCAGGCCGGCGAATTCGCTTTGCAGATGGGCCAGGGGGCTGTCGCTGTGCTTGCCGTCGTCCAGGGCAAAGGTCATGCCCCACACCTGGGCGCGATCTTCCTTGCTCAGGTTGTCGAAAAACTCCATGAAACCCGGCACCAGATCGAGCTTGGTGAGCATCAGGTAAATCGGGAAACGCACGCCCAACTGGGTGTACAACTCCTGGATGCGCAGGCGGATTGCGGCAGCGTGGGCGGCACGCTCGGCGTCAGTGCCCAGCAGCAGGTCCGACAGGCTGATGGCGATAAAAGCGCCATCAATCGGGCGGCGGGCGCGCTGCTTTTTCAGCAGGTCGAGGAAGCCCAGCCAGGCGGCTTTATCCACCGTGGAGTTGCTGTCCTGGGTGGTGTAGCGCCCGGCGGTGTCCAGCAGCACCGCTTGATCGGTAAACCACCAATCGCAGTTACGTGTACCGCCCACGCCGCGCACCGCACCGGCACCCAACTGGGCAGCCAGGGGGAAGTGCAACCCGGAGTTGACCAGCGCGGTGGTCTTGCCTGAGCCCGGCGGGCCGATGATCACGTACCACGGCAACTCATAGAGGTTGCGCCGTTCGTCACCGCCCAACTTGGCCTTTTTCAACAGCGCGAGGGCTTCGTCCATGCGTTGGCGCAGGGTGGCCAACTCTTCGGCAGTGGCGACACTGTTGGGGTCGGCCGGGGTTTCGGCGGCCAGGCTGCGCATCACTTCGGCGGCCTGACGGCGCGTCTGGATGATGCGAAACACGCGGTAGGCAATCCACACCGCGAAGACCAGGATGATCAAGGCCCAGCGCCGGCCTTCCGGCACCAGCACGTCGAGCAACGGCCCGACAAACCAGATGATCAGGCCCAGGGCAATCAGGCCCAGCACGGGGATCACCCAGCGAATCATGAAACTGAAAAACGCCTTCACTCGACGCCCTCCGCCAATACGGTGATTTCAACCCGACGATTGCGGGCACGGCCTTCGGCTGTGGCGTTGGTCGCCACCGGCTCGGTGTCGCTGCGGCCCTCGGCGCTGAAGCGCTCGCCCTGGCCGGTCTTGGCCGCGAGGATTTCCAGCACCGACTTGGCCCGCGCCTCGGACAAGGCCCAGTTGGACGGGAAGCGCAGGGTAGCAATCGGCCGATTGTCGCTGTGCCCGGTCACCCGCACCTGGCCCTTGACCTTGCGGATGGCGTCGGCGATGCGCAGCATCAGGGGTTGGTAGTCATCGACAATGCTGGAGCTGGCCGAGGCGAACAGTTCATCGCCACGGATCGTCACCACGGAGCGGTCGACGGCATCTTCCACCGCGACCCGGCCCGCCTTGATGTCCTCCACCAGAAAGCCCGCCAGGCGTGGGCGCTCGATGATTTTCGGCTGCGCCACCGGGCGGTCGATGGCCTGCACCGGGATTTCCCCCAATGCATGGATGTTCTTGAACACCGGCTCGGCATCCGACGCCAGTTTCAGGCGCAAGCCAAACAGTAGGGCCAGCAGCAAAGCCAGGCCGATGGCCACGGCGATCCACGGCGGCATGAATTGCGCCAGGCGATCGCGGGCCACGGTCACGCCGCGCCAATGGGGCGACAGCTCGCGCTCATGCTCGCCACGGGCACTGCGAATCGCCGCCGCCGTGCGTTCGCGCAGGGCTTCGAGCTGGCTGCGGCCGTCGTTCATTACCCGGTAGCGGCCTTCGAAACCCAGGCACATGCACAGGTACAACAGCTCCAGCAGATACAGGCGTTCGCGCGGGCTTTGCAGGCAGTGGTCCAGCAGTTGGAAGACCTTTTCGCCGCCCCAGGCTTCGTTGTGCACGGTGATCAGCAGGCTCTGCTTGCCCCAGTCACTGGCGCTGCCCCAAGGCGTGCTCAGCACCGCTTCATCGAGGGCGGTGCACAGCGCGTAGCGGGCCAACAGCACTTCGTTGCGGGCCACGCCGGCCGCCTCGGCGCGTTCTTCGAACTGGCGCAGGTAGGCCAGCAACTGCGCGCGCAGGCTTGAGGGTGCGGGATGGGCGATGGTATTGCGCAGGCGCGTCAGCAGTGCCAGCAAGGGGCCGGCGGCGCTTTCCAGCGGGTTGAGGCCCTGGCTTTTGCCGGTGAGGATCGGCGCCGCCGGCATCGACAAAGGCGCTGGTTCTGCGCGGGCAGGCTCCGGCGCTCGGCCACCCGGACGCGGCATGAACTGGGTGCGGTCGTCATCATTGGGATGCATCGCGGATTATCCTCGGATCGCCCAGAAGGCCAGGTTCAAGCCCGGGAACTGCCCGGCGATATGGAAGGCGAAGCCGCCGGAGTGAATCAGTTGCTGCCAATGCTCACTGCCGCGATCCAGCTCGTAGTAGGTGGAGCCCGCGTGGTAAGGGATTTGCCGTGGCGCCACCGGCAACGGCAGCAGGCCGATGCCCGGCAGTTGCAGGTTGACCAGGTCGCGGATGTGCTCCACCGAGCCGACCTTGCTCTGCTGGCCGAAGCGCGCACGCAGGGTTTCGCCCGGGACATCGGCACGCACCACAAGGATGAAGCTGGCGCTGTCGATCAGGGTTTTGTCCGCCAGCATCGCCACATGCACGCCATAGGCTTTTTCGACAATCGGGATAGGCGTGGCCTTGCTGTCGATCAGCATCGACAGCGCCTCGCGCAGGGCCTGCATCACCGGGGCGAAGCTGAGGGCCAGGTCGTCATGCTGGTAGCGCGGGTATTCCTCGGGGCGCCGCCCCGAGGTGGAGAAGGTCGAGAACTCGCCGGCCAGGCTTACCAGTTCACTGAACAAACGCTCTGGGTGCAGCGGGCTCGACTGGCTCAGGTGCTGGATCAGCGGCTGGGCGCGATTGACCAGTTGCAGCAGCATGAAGTCGGCAATCTCCGAGGCGCCACCGGCACCCGAGGCCACCACCCGCCCGGCCAGGGCTTCGCCGCGCTGGTGCAACAGGCCCAGCAGTTCGCTGCGAAACGCCGTCAGCGGCTTGCTCGCGGCCACATCGAGCACCGGCGGGATGTAGCTGTCATCCAGCACCAGGGCGCGGTCGGCGCGTTTTTCCTTGATGCGCACCAGGCCGATGGCGGCGTAGTCGCTGATGCCATCGGCGGCGGTCAGCAAGCGCAAGGCACGGGAGCCGACGGCCACCGGTGCGCGGTTCTCGAAGGGTGCGTTGTCATCCCGCACCTCGCGCACCTGGCTCAGGTAACGCGCAGCGCCCAGGGGCTCGCCTTCGTCGACCGTATCGCGGGCACCGGCACGCTTGAGGGGCAAGGCCAGGTACACCAGGCCGTCACGCAGGTTGTCGTCGATGTTCAGCGGGCTCGGCGCCAGGTCATCCTGGGGGATATTGAACGGCGTGCCATCGGGCAACAGGCCACGGGCCGAGACAATGGCCAGCTTGCCCTGGGCCAGCAGGCCCTGGTCGATCAGCAGTTCGGAAAACCCCCAGGCGCCGGCCGACAGCGGGCGGCTGCGGGCATCAATCAGGTTTTCCAGGTAACGGTCATGCTGCTGGAAGTGCTGCGTTCCGATGAACATGCCTTCCGACCAGACCACGCGATTGTTCCAGGACATGGGGGCTCCGATTGCTTCTTATTGGGCAGGGCTGGATGGGGAAACGCTGAGGTGCGCACGTACGGCGCGCACATCAAGGCTGATCTGGTATTCGCTGGCCTGGCGGGGTGGCACGCTGAGCACCGTGCGCCATTGCGCGCGGTCCAGCTCGCGATAGCCCACCAGCAGGCCGATCTGCCGGGTGGCCGGATCGAGGTCGCGCTGGATGCTCAATTGCTGGCCGGGCTGGACCACCACTTCATCCTGGTCCAGCAGGTCCAAACCGAGGGTCGGCTGGGCGCGATCTGCCAGGGCGAAATAGTCGGCACGGCTGAAGGCAGCGGCGTTTTTCAGCTCGAAAATCCGCACCCGTACCGGGGCTGGCTGGCCCGTGGTGCCGGGGTTGAGCCCAGCGATGGCATGGAAGTGCAACTCGACACGGGTGGTGTCGATTTGTGCCTCTGGCGCCTGGGGCGGCGCGGCATCCTTGGCACAGGCCGTCAGCAGCAACACGCTGGCGGCTGCGAGTAAAAACCTGAAAATCATCCTGCGTCCTCAATGACGTATGTGGCTGTCCGTTGTTCCGGTTTCAGCGCCGCTGTCGTGCGCTGTGTGCTTCATAGGCCCGGCTGAATTCACGGCCGAACAGGTCCTGGAAATCCTCCTGGGCCTCACGGGAAATACTGTTGTAGAGCTCAGTGAACTGTTGCCAGTACTGGGCCTGGCGCGAACCGTTGAACAGGCTCGACAGCCCGCCGGGCTTGCCCATGCGCTCTTCCAATTGGGCCGGCTCGAAGCGCGTCAACAGATGCTTGATGGCCGCTTCGACACCGGCCATCACCGCCAGTTGGTGCGCGCGCAGGTCGTCGAAACTGTCGCGCACGGCCAGGTCCGGCGCCATAAACGCTTGGTTGCCGTGGCGTAGCAGCAGCAGTAACGCTTCGTCGGCATTCGGGGCGAATTTCAACGGATTGTTTTCCACCGGCTGGATCGTCGTCTGCTGCATGCGGAACTCGCCCTTGAGGCTGCTGCGTGCGCGCAGTACGTCGATCAAGCCTTCGACCATCAGCCGGTAGCTGCGGCCGATGCTTTCCATCTGCGCCTCGGCCTGGGCCTTGTCCAGGCGCAGTTGATCGAGACCGGCACCACGCAGGAAGGCTTGCAGCAAATCGGGCTGGTTGGCGTCTGCCACAGGGCGCGCAGGCTCGAGCACAGGGGGCGCGAGGGGCGGCTCAGGCGGCGCGATGACAGGTGGTGGCGGGCTGATCGACGGCGTAGGTGTTTCGCCAAACAGATCCCAGTCTTCTGGAATCACCGACCCTGAGTGCAACGGCTGCTCGGGGGCGGGCACGGTAACCGCCACGGGCGGGCGGAAATCATGCTGCTCAGCCGGTACATGGTCAGGCTGGGTGGGCGGCGGTACGGCCGTCGGCGTGAGGAAATCAAACAGGTCCGGTAGCGTGTCCATTGACGACGCACCCTGGAACTGTGGGGCGATCACCGGGGTCGGCAGCGGCGTGACCACACCGGCACCCTGGCGCCCCATGAGGGCTTCGAAACTGTTGGAGCCGTCAGTGCCGAAAGGCTGGCTGTCGGTCACCTTCACCCCGGAATCAATCCGTGCCTGGATCTCGTAGTCGCCGATGCGGATCAATTCACCGTCTTGTAATGGCTCACTGTTTCCCCGGCGCAAACGAATGCCGGCGTTAACCAATTCCACACCATTAGTACTGTTATCGGTTAGATAGTAACGACCATCTTTGTATTGAATAACGCAATGTTGCGCGGAGACCAAACGTTCTGGATCAGGCAATATCCAGTCGTTTTCACTGGAGCGGCCAATTGCCATCACTCCATTATCCATGGACTTTTCCGGACATTGACCTGGGGTGATCTTGTGATAACTAGTAATAGTCAAACACAGTGACATCTTGCCTCCTTGCTGTACCTCACGCGCGGGCGGCCTAAGGGAAATACCTTCCCAAGCGCGCCCTGGCAAATCCTTTAAACCACGCCAAAAAGGCTGGCTTATCAGCATGATCGCCGATTTTAACCAGTCAATGTGACAAAAAGCGTCAGGGAATTCCTATTTTGACTCATAGGTCGCACAGGTTGTTAAACACCGCACATCTGTCACACAGGACGAATAGCTTACCTTGACAACGCATAACTACTACACCAAAAATGCACAACTTCTTGAAGATGAGTAGTGGCACACTGAAATCAGTGCGCTGACCTGACCAGGAAAACATGCCGATAAATTGCGCAACTAGCCGCGCAACTAACGCATGAATTGCCCAAGACTAAAGGGCCGATATGGAGATCGAATTTGGTGGATGTGCCGCTGCTGCTCACCGCTGTTTCCGCGACTTCGCCGTGTGGCGAAGACTTGGAATATGACGCGGATTTCCTGCACTTGGAACGTGCTGCCCAGGGTCAACCTGAGCGCAGCATGGGCGACGCCATTTTGCCCGCCGAGCCGCCAGACTGGCGCAGCATCCAGCAACAGTGCCTGGACTTGCTGCAGCGCAGCAAAGACCTGCGCATCACTCATTTTTTGCTGCAAAGCTCCCTCGCCCTGCAAGGTGTTGGCGGGCTGGCCAGCGTCCTGACCCTGATCAGTGAACTGCTCCAGCAGTACTGGGCCGATCTGCATCCACGCCTGGATGCCGATGACCACAACGACCCCACCGTACGCATCAACGCCCTCGCGGGAATGACCTGCGACACGAACATCCGCCTGCTGCGCGAAAGTGTCCTCACGCGCTCGCGGGCGTTTGGCCCCGTGAGCCTGCGTGGCGCCCTGAACGCCAGCGGCCTGCAAAGTTTCCCCGGCGAAACCCTTGGTACCGAGCAACTGGCCGGAGCCTTCCTCGACAGTGATCCAGAGCAGCTGCAAGCCACCCACGCAGCCCTCGTCGAGGCCCGTGCGGCCTGTGAAACCATTGAAAAACACGTCAGCGAGCAAGTCGGTTCCGCCCAGGGCGTAGACCTCGGCGCGCTGAAACACCTGCTCAAGCAGGCCCTGCAGATTTTCAGCCAGTTCGCTGCGCAGAGCGGCGACAGCCGTGAACCCGAAGTTGTCAGTGACGACAGCCACGCCTCGGTCGAACACGCCGCCGCCCCTGCCGCACCCCGCAATACTGGCGACATCGCCAGCCGCGATGAGGTGCTGCGCGACCTGGACCGAATCCTTGCGTACTACACCCGGCACGAGCCTTCCAGCCCGTTGCCGGTGCTGTTGAACCGGGCGAAAAATCTGGTGCACGCCGATTTCGCGACCATCGTGCGCAATCTGATTCCCGACGGCATGTCCCAATTTGAAAACCTGCGCGGCCCGGACGGCGAGTAAGCCGCCCGACTGAGCAGTAACAACACCGTCGCTCAAGCGACCAGGAGCAGCAACGTGGCGAAGCAAAGTTCTCAGAAATTCATCGCGCGCAACCGCGCGCCTCGAGTGCAGATCGAGTACGACGTCGAGCTTTACGGCGCCGAGAAAAAGGTCCAACTGCCCTTCGTGATGGGTGTGATGGCCGACCTCGCCGGCAAGCCCGCCGAGCCTCTGGCGCCGGTCGCTGATCGCAAGTTCCTTGAAGTGGACGTCGACAACTTCGACTCACGCCTCAAGGCCATGCAGCCGCGCGTAGCCTTCCACGTACCCAACGAGCTGACCGGCGAAGGCAACCTGAGCCTGGACATCACCTTTGAAAGCATGGACGACTTCAGCCCGGCTGCCGTGGCGCGCAAGGTCGACTCGCTGAACAAGCTGCTCGAAGCGCGTACCCAGCTGGCCAACCTGCTGACCTACATGGACGGCAAGACTGGCGCTGAAGAAATCATCATGAAGGCGATCAAGGACCCGGCACTGCTGCAGGCCCTTGCGAGCGCGCCAAAACCTGCTGGGGACCAGTAATCATGAGCGAGAATACCGCCCGCGAAGGCGCACAGAACCTGGGCGCCACCGAAGAAACCAGTGAGTTCGCCTCGCTGTTGCTGCAAGAATTCAAGCCCAAGACCGAGCGTGCCCGCGAAGCCGTCGAGACGGCCGTGCGCACCCTGGCCGAGCAGGCCCTGGCGCAAACCGACCTGGTCTCCAACGACGCGATCAAGTCGATCGAGTCGATCATCGCCGCCATCGACGCCAAGCTCACCGCCCAGGTCAACCAGGTGATTCATCACCCGGATTTCCAGCAGCTGGAAAGCGCCTGGCGTGGCCTGCACTACCTGGTCAACAACACCGAGAGCGACGAGCAGCTGAAGATTCGCGTGCTCAATATCTCCAAGACTGACCTGCACAAGACCCTGAAGAAATTCAAGGGCACCGCGTGGGACCAGAGCCCGATCTTCAAGAAGATGTACGAAGAAGAATACGGCCAGTTCGGCGGCGAACCTTACGGTTGCCTGGTGGGCGATTACTACTTCGACCAGTCGCCACCTGACGTGGAACTGTTGGGCGAGCTGTCGAAAGTCTGCGCCGCGATGCACTCACCGTTCATCGCAGCTGCATCGCCGACCGTGATGGGCATGGGCTCGTGGCAGGAACTGTCGAACCCGCGTGACCTGACCAAGATCTTCACCACCCCGGAATACGCCGGCTGGCGCTCGCTGCGCGAATCGGAAGACTCGCGCTACATCGGCCTGACCATGCCGCGTTTCCTGGCACGCCTGCCGTATGGCGCCAAGACTGACCCGGTGGAAGCCTTCGCCTTCGAAGAAAACACCGACGGCGCCGACAGCTCGAAGTACACCTGGGCCAACGCCGCGTACGCGATGGCGGTGAACATCAACCGTTCGTTCAAGCACTACGGCTGGTGCTCGCGCATCCGTGGCGTGGAATCTGGCGGTGAAGTGGAAAACCTGCCGGCCCACACCTTCCCCACCGATGACGGTGGTGTGGACATGAAGTGCCCGACCGAAATCGCCATCAGCGACCGCCGTGAAGCAGAGCTGGCGAAGAACGGTTTCATGCCACTGCTGCACAAGAAAAACACCGACTTCGCCGCGTTCATCGGCGCCCAGTCGTTGCAGAAACCGGCCGAATACGACGACCCAGACGCCACCGCCAACGCCAACCTGGCCGCGCGCCTGCCGTACCTGTTCGCCACCTGCCGTTTCGCCCACTACCTGAAGTGCATCGTGCGCGACAAGATCGGTTCCTTCAAAGAGAAGGACGAGATGCAGCGCTGGTTGCAGGACTGGATCCTCAACTACGTCGACGGCGATCCGGCGCACTCCACCGAAACCACCAAGGCCCAGCACCCATTGGCTGCGGCGGAAGTGATCGTGGAAGACGTCGAAGGCAACCCGGGGTACTACAACTCCAAGTTCTACCTGCGTCCGCACTACCAGCTCGAAGGGCTGACCGTGTCGCTGCGCCTGGTATCGAAACTGCCTTCGGCAAAAAGCGCGTAAGTCATTCGCTCGTTCCCACGCTCCGCGTGGGAATGCCGCCCGGGATGCTCGGCGTCCCGGTGACGCAGAGCGTCACAGGATGCGTTACCACGCAGAGCGTGGGAACGATCACCAAATCAAGTGGCCCGTGCCACACAGGGAGAAAACATGGCTGTTGATATTTTCATCAAGATCGGCGACATCAAGGGCGAGTCCATGGACAAGGCCCACAAGGACGAAATCGACGTGCTGAACTGGAGCTGGGGCATGGCCCAGTCCGGCAACATGCACGTTGGCAGTGGCGGCGGTGCGGGTAAGGTGAATATCCAGGACCTGTCGCTGACCAAGTACGTGGACAAGGCTTCGCCTAACCTGATGATGCATTGCGCCAGCGGCAAGCACATCGACAAGGTCAAGCTGACCGTGCGCAAGGCCGGCGGCGAAAGCCAGGTCGAGTACATGATCATCAACCTCGAAGAAGTACTGATCACCTCCCTGAGCACCGGCGGTTCGGGCAGCGATGATCGCCTGACCGAAAACGTCACCCTGAACTTTGCCCAGGTGATGGTCGACTACCAGCCGCAGAAAGCCGACGGCACCAAGGACGGCGGCCCGATCAAGTTCGGCTGGAATATCCGTTCCAACACCAAGCGTTGATACGAAGCCCCCCGGCGCCACACGCCGGGGGATTTTGGTGCTTGCTCGAATTTCGACCTTCCTCTTTTCGGTGTCTGAGTCATGGCCAAACCTTCGTTTATTAATTTGTGGGCAAACTACCCCACAACGCCAACACCCTGCGACGGCCCTTGGGACAATCAATGCGCCATCCGTATGAGCATCACGCTTAACGCCGAAAAAACCATCAAGGTAAACAAATCGACCTATAGCGAACCCAAGTGCGCGCATGACCACGCCCGAGGCGCGGAGTCATTGGCTAACTGGCTGTGGCGTCATCATCTCGGTCGCCCAACCATTCTTACGGGCAGCGCCGAGGACCGTCGTACGCTTTACCAAAAAACCGGGATTATTTTCTTCAAAGATTGTTTTGCCCGGATGGGACAATCTCTGGAAGCACGTACCGGCGACCATATTGACCTATGGAACCGAGGCTCAGTAACGGGTGACTTTGCCGACCAGGCGCACCGATCCCGACAGGTCTGGTTCTGGGAGTTGAAATGATCACACGCACCCTGCAATGCATACTGTCAATGAGCGTGCTGTTGAGCCTGAATGCCTGTGCGGAGCAAGCTGAACAAATCGACGCCACCCAATCCAACCCCGAGGTGGTGGTTGGAGGTCAACGACTGACCTTGGAAAGTCATGCACAACGCTGTGCATTGCGTAAGCCCGACCAGAGCCTGTTGACTCTGGATATGCCTTGGCCTTGCCATCTGAGCATCGACCGCAATGGCCAACCAAGGGTCGAGAGTTTTAACAATGCACAGATCATCATTGTGCAGCACTTTGCACCAGAACCTGCACCGAGCCAGGAGTGTCGCTCTCAGTATCAGGCCA
The DNA here is from genome assembly GCF_030687335.1 of Pseudomonas sp. FP818. NCBI lineage: Bacteria > Pseudomonadati > Pseudomonadota > Gammaproteobacteria > Pseudomonadales > Pseudomonadaceae > Pseudomonas > Pseudomonas sp. FP818. The sequence goes on from NZ_CP117427.1 coordinate 5,787,904, forward strand.
TCAGACATATTGAGGGTCGCTTGGAGGCGTCTATGGTTGCCGAAAGCGGTCATTGTTTGCTTGGTGCTATGGACCAGAAAAACTTCGTGGCATTTTTTACGTGGTAACCGAAATCGCCACCCGCGACCGCCTGCAACCGTCCCTGTTGGACCGGTTGACCGACGACGAGCCGAGCAATCCCAAGGAAAGCGCGGACAAGCGCGTGCTGTCCCTGACCCAGCTCAAAGCCTCGGTGCTGCGGGACTTGGCGTGGCTGCTCAATACCACGTCGCTGCTCAGCGCCGATGCCACGTTGCACACCCCGGCGGGGACGTCGGTGATTAATTACGGCCTGCCGGCGCTGGCGGGCAACAGCGCATCGAGTGTCGATATCAATGCTCTGGAAGCCCTGATCTACCAGGCGATTGCCACCTTCGAGCCGCGCATCCTGCGCCACACCCTGCGGGTCAAGGCGCGCGTGGCCCATGGCGAGATGAATCACAACGCCCTGAGTTTCGAGATCGAAGGCGACCTGTGGGCGCAGCCGGTGCCCTTGCGCCTGCTGCTGCAGACCGACCTGGACCTGGAGTCCGGCCATGTACGCGTGGTCAATGCCGACCAGCGGAGACGCCCATGAACCCGCGCCTGCTGGAGCTGTACAACCAGGAACTGCACCATGTGCGCGAGAGCGCTGCGGAGTTCGCCAAGGAATACCCGAAGATCGCCAGCCGGCTGACCCTGTCCGGCATGGACTGCGCCGACCCGTACGTCGAGCGTTTGCTCGAAGGCTTCGCTTATCTCACCGCCCGGGTGCAGCTCAAGCTCGATGCCGAGTACCCGACCTTCACCCACAATCTGCTGGAAATCGCCTACCCGCACTACCTGGCGCCGACCCCGTCGATGACCGTGGTGCAGCTGCAGGCCGATCCCGATGAGGGCTCCCTGGCCAGCGGCTTTCCACTGCCTCGCGACACCGTATTGCGTGCCGCCCTGGGCCGCGAAACCCAGACCTGCTGCGAGTACCGCACCGCGCACCCAGTGATGCTGTGGCCGTTGCAGGTCAGCCAGGCCGATTACTTCGGCAACCCGTCCGCCGTGCTCGGGCGCCTGGCCGCCAGCGAACCCAAGGCCAAGGCCGGTTTGCGCCTGACCTTGCGTACCGGCGCCGAGCTGCCCTTCAACAGCCTGGCCCTGGACAGCCTGCCGCTGTACCTGAGCGGCGCCGATGAGCAACCGTTCCGCCTCTACGAGCAGTTGCTCGGCAATGTTTGCGCGGTGTTTGCGCGCCAGCCCGGCGGTGACTGGGTGGAGCGTCTGCCACAGGACGCACTGCGTCCGCGCGGGTTCGACGACGCCGAGGCGGCGATGCCAGTGGTATCGCGGGCGTTCCAGGGTTATCGCCTGTTGCAGGAATACTTCGCCCTGCCCCATCGCTACCTGTTCGTCGAGTTCGCTGAACTGAGCCGCGCGGTACGACGCTGCGATGGCCAGGAGTTGGAGTTGATCGTGCTGTTCGACCGCCACGACCCGAGCCTGGAAGGCAGTGTGGGGGCCGCGCAATTCGTGCCGTTCTGCACCCCGGCGATCAACCTGTTCCCCAAGCGCGTGGACCGGATTCACCTGTCCGAACGGGTCAACGAGCACCATGTGATTGCCGACCGCACCCGGCCCATGGACTTCGAGATTCACTCCCTGAGCGGCATCACCGGCCATGGCACCGGGCCGGAACAAGCCTTTTTGCCGTTCTACGCCGTGCGCGATCCGTCGCGCTACGGCCGCGACCAGAGTTATTACAGCGTGCGCCGCGAGCCGCGCGTGCTATCCAGCGACCAGCGGCGCAATGGCCCGCGCTCCACGTATGTGGGCAGCGAGACCTTTGTCAGCCTGGTCGACAGTCAGCAGGCGCCCTACCGCCACGACCTGCGCCAACTGGGCGTGACCGCGCTGTGCACCAACCGCGACCTGCCGCTGTTCATGAGTGTGGGCAACGGCAAGACTGACTTCACCCTGTCCGACAGCGCCCCGGTGCTGGCCGTGCGCTGCGTCGCCGGACCCAGCCGTCCGCGCGCCAGCCACGCCCATGATGCCAAGGCCTGGCGGCTGATCAGCCAGTTGTCGCTCAACTACCTGTCCCTCAGCGAGGGCCAGGGCGCCGCCGCGTTGCGTGAACTGCTGCGCCTGTATGGCGACAGCAACGACGCCGCCCTGCAACTGCAGATCGAAGGCCTGCGCGAGGTCAGCAGCAAAGCGGTGACCCGCCGCCTGCCGATGCCCGGCCCGATCGTGTTTGGTCGTGGCCTGGAGATCACCCTGGAATTTGATGAAAACGCGTTTCGCGGCACCGGCGTGTTCCTGCTCGGTGCGGTACTGGAACGGTTCCTGGCGCGTTATGTGTCGATCAACAGTTTTACCGAGACGGTGATCCGTACCACCGAACGCGGCGAGATCATGCGATGGAAAGCCAAGCCCGGACGTCGTCCGACCCTGTGAGTACCCTGGAGGCGATGCACCAGGAGCCCTGGGAATATGACTTCTTCCAGGCGCTGCGCCGTATCGAGTGCGAATCGCCAGACTTGCCGCGCCTGGGCCATTCCCTGCGCCTGGCCGATGACCCGTTGCGCCTCGGACAACAGGCCGATTGCACCTTCGCCCCGGCCACCCTGGCGTCGGTAGCGCCCGGCGCCGACGGCACGCCTGCGCGCCTGGAGCAGTTCTTTTTTGGCCTCGGCGGCCCCAATGGTCCGCTGCCGCTGCACATCACCGAATACGTGCGCGAACGCCAGCGCAACAACGCCGACAGCACCAGCAAGCGCTTCCTGGATGTGTTCCACCACCGCCTGCTGACCCTGTTCTACCGGGCCTGGGCCGAAGCACGGCCGACCGTCAGCCATGATCGGCCCGACGATGATTACTGGTCCGCACGCCTCGCCGCCTTGAGTGGCCGGGGCATGCCCAGCCTGCTCGACCAGGGCCTGATCCCCGACACCGCAAAGCTGCATTACAGCGGCCACCTCTCGGCACAAACCCGCTACCCGGACGGCCTGAAGGCGATTCTCGGCGAGTATTTCGGCCTGCCGGTGGAGATTGAAGAGTACGTCGGCCAATGGCTGGAGCTGCCAGAGCGCAGCCGGGTCAGCGTCAGCGCCAATCAGTTGGGCGTGGACTTCTGCCTGGGCAGCCATGTGTGGGACCGCCAGCATAAATTTCGCATCCGCCTGGGCCCGCTCATGCTGGACGACTACATGGGCATGTTGCCCGGCAGCCAGCCGTTCAACGAACTTGTGGCCTGGGTTGCCGAGTACCTGGGCCATGAACTGGACTGGGACTTGAACCTGGTTCTGCAACAACCCGAAGTCCCGGCACTGCAACTCAACGGCCAGTTCCGCCTGGGCTTCAACACGTGGCTCGGCCAACCCGGGCACGACGCCAACGACCTAATCCTGGCCCGGCATTACGCCGATCAGGCCACCACCTCAAGGAATTCAGAGCATGGGTGAAATCAGTCGCGCCGCACTGTTCGGCAAACTCAACAGCGTGGCCTACAAAGCCATCGAAGCCGCCACGGTGTTCTGCAAATTGCGCGGTAACCCCTACGTGGAGCTGGCCCACTGGTTTCACCAGTTGCTGCAACTGCAGGACTCGGACCTGCATCGCATCATCCGCCAGTTCAACGTCGAGCCGGCGCGCCTGGCCCGCGACCTCACCGAAGCCCTGGACCGCCTGCCCCGTGGCTCGACCTCGATCACCGACCTGTCGTCCCACGTGGAAGAAGCAGTAGAGCGCGGCTGGGTGTACGGCAGCCTGATGTTTGGCGAAAGCCAGGTGCGTACCGGCTACCTGGTGCTGGGCATTCTGAAGACGCCGAGCCTGCGGCATGCGCTGCTGGGTTTGTCGGGGGAGTTCGACAAGATCAAGGCCGAGGCCCTGAGCGAGCGCTTTGATGAATATGTCGGTGATTCGCCGGAAAACGCCCTGAGCGCCAGTGACGGTTTCAACGCCGGTGCCGTGCCGGGCGAAGCCAGCGGCGCCATGGCGCCGAGTGCCATGGGCAAGCAGGAAGCTCTCAAGCGTTTCACCGTTGACCTCACCGAGCAGGCGCGCAGCGGCAAGCTCGACCCGATCGTGGGGCGTGACGAAGAAATTCGGCAACTGGTGGATATCCTGATGCGTCGACGCCAGAACAACCCGATCCTCACCGGTGAGGCCGGGGTGGGCAAGACGGCGGTGGTCGAAGGTTTTGCCCTGCGCATCGTCGCCGGCGACGTGCCGCCGGCGTTGAAGGACGTAGAACTGCGCAGCCTGGATGTGGGCCTGCTGCAAGCTGGCGCCAGCATGAAAGGCGAATTCGAACAGCGCCTGCGCCAGGTCATCGAAGACGTCCAGGCCTCGCCAAAACCGATCATCCTGTTTATCGACGAAGCCCACACCCTGGTCGGTGCCGGTGGCGCCGCCGGCACCGGTGATGCAGCCAACCTGCTCAAGCCGGCCCTGGCCCGTGGCACCTTGCGCACGGTGGCGGCCACCACCTGGGCCGAGTACAAGAAGCACATCGAGAAAGACCCGGCCCTGACCCGCCGCTTCCAGGTAGTGCAAGTGGCCGAGCCGTCGGAAGACAAGGCGCTGCTGATGATGCGCGGCGTGGCCTCGACCATGGAAAAACACCACCAGGTGCAGATCCTCGATGAAGCCCTGGAAGCCTCGGTGAAGCTGTCCCACCGCTATATCCCGGCACGCCAGTTGCCGGATAAATCGGTGAGCCTGCTGGACACCGCCTGCGCCCGCGTCGCCATCAGCCTCCACGCAGTGCCGGCCGAGGTGGACGACAGTCGCCGCCGTATCGAAGCCCTGGAAACCGAGCTGCAAATCATCGCCCGTGAGCATGCGATCGGCATCGCCATTGGTGCACGCCAGAGCAATAGCGAAGCCTTGCTGAGCGCCGAGCGCGAGCGCCTGGCAACGCTGGAAAGCCGCTGGGCCGACGAGAAAACCCTGGTGGACGAGCTGCTCGCCACCCGGGCGACCCTGCGCGAGAAGGCTGGCGCTGTCGACAGCGGCAACGACGAGTTGCGCGCACAACTGGTGGACCTGCAACAGCGCCTCAGCGCCCTGCAAGGCGAAACCCCGCTGATCCTGCCGACCGTGGATTACCAGGCCGTGGCCTCGGTGGTTGCCGACTGGACCGGCATCCCGGTGGGCCGTATGGCGCGCAATGAACTGGAGACGGTGCTCAACCTCGACCAGCACCTGAAGAAACGCATCATCGGCCAGGACCACGCGTTGCAGATGATCGCCAAGCGCATCCAGACCTCCCGCGCCGGCCTCGACAACCCGAGCAAGCCGATTGGCGTGTTCATGCTGGCCGGCACCTCCGGCGTGGGCAAGACCGAAACCGCCCTGGCCCTGGCCGAAGCCATGTACGGCGGCGAGCAGAACGTGATCACCATCAACATGAGCGAGTTCCAGGAAGCCCATACCGTGTCGACCCTCAAAGGTGCGCCACCGGGCTATATCGGTTATGGCGAAGGCGGCGTGCTGACCGAAGCCGTGCGGCGCAAACCCTACAGCGTGGTGCTGCTGGACGAAGTGGAAAAGGCTCACCCGGACGTGCATGAGATTTTCTTCCAGGTCTTCGACAAGGGCGTGATGGAGGACGGCGAAGGCCGGGTGATCGACTTCAAGAACACCTTGATCCTGCTGACCACCAACGCCGGCACCGAGCTGATTTCCCACGTCTGCAAAGACCCGGCAAACGTGCCCGACCCGGAGGACATCGCCAAGGCCCTGCGCCAGCCACTACTGGAAATCTTCCCGCCGGCCCTGCTCGGGCGCCTGGTGACGATTCCGTATTACCCACTCAGCGACGTGATGCTCAAGGCGATCACCCGCCTGCAACTGGACCGCATCAAGAAGCGTGTAGAGAACACCCACAAAGTCGCGTTCGACTACGACGACGCGGTGATCGACCTGATCGTCTCGCGCTGCACCGAAACCGAAAGCGGCGGGCGGATGATCGACACCATCCTCACCAACAGCCTGCTGCCGGACATGAGCCGCGAGTTCCTCACGCGCATGCTCGAAGGTAAGGCACTGGCGGGGGTGCGGATCGGCACGCGGGATAACGAATTGCACTACACCTTCAGCGACACCGAATAACCTGACGAAGTGCAATCCAAATGTGGGAGCGGGCTTGCTCGCGAATACGGTGAGTCAGTCGCCGGATGTATCAACTGATACACCGCATTCGCGAGCAAGCCCGCTCCCACATCGGATTCGGTTTCTTCAGTTATTAAGACACTTACGGGACAACCGATGCTTTTCAACCAAGCCTCACGCCTGGCCAAGATCACCAGCCCCCTGGGGCCGGATGTGCTGCTGCTCAATGAAATGGGCGGTGACGAAGAGTTGGGGCGGCTGTTCAGCTACGAGCTGCAACTGAACTCGCTGGACGCCAATATCGATCTCAACCAGTTGCTGGGCAAGCCGATGAGCGTCAGCCTGCAACTGGCGGATGGCGGCGAGCGGTATTTCCATGGGCTCGTCGCACGCTGCAGCCAGAACATCGACCAGGGCCAGTTCGCCAGTTACCAGGTGACCCTGCGCCCGTGGTTATGGCTGCTGAGCCGCACCTCCGACTGCCGGATTTTCCAGAACCTGAGCATCCCGCAGATCATCAAGCAGGTGTTCCGCGACCTGGGCTTTTCCGACTTCGAAGATGCCCTGAGCCGACCGTATCGCGAGTGGGAATACTGCGTGCAGTACCGCGAGACCAGCTTCGATTTCGTCAGCCGCCTGATGGAACAGGAAGGCATCTACTACTTCTTCCGTCACGAGCAGGACCGCCACGTGCTGGTGCTGGCCGACGCCTATGGCGCCCACGCCACGGTGCCCGGCTACACCTCGGTGCCCTACTACCCCAAGGACGAGCAGCAGCGCGAACGCGACCATATGCACAACTGGCACCTGGTGCAGCAAGTCCAGCCCGGTTCCCTTGAGCTCAACGACTACGACTTTCAGCGCCCCAGCGCCAGCATCGACGTGCGCTCGGCCATGCCGCGCCCGCACACCGCTGGCGACTATCCGCTGTACGACTACCCCGGCACCTACGTCAAAAGCGAAGACGGCGAACACTACGCACGCACCCGTATCGAAGCCCTGCAAACCCTGCACGAACAAGTGGAGTTCAGCGGCAACGCCCGGGGCCTGGGCTCCGGCCATCTGTTCAGCCTCACCGGCTTCAGCCGCCGCGACCAGAACCGCGAGTACCTGATCCTCGGCGCACGCTACTACATCACCCAGGAGCGCCTGGAATCAGGAGGCGGCGCGGCGTCGGCGCAGTTCGACAGCAGCCTGACCTGCATCGACGCTCAACAGAGCTTCCGTCCGCTGGCCAACACCCATCGGCCCATCGTCAAAGGCCCGCAGACCGCACTGGTGGTCGGGCCCAAGGGCGAGGAAATCTGGACCGACCAGTATGGCCGGGTAAAGGTGCATTTCTATTGGGACCGCCACGATCAGTCCAACGAAAACAGCTCCTGCTGGATTCGCGTGTCGCAATCCTGGGCCGGCAAAAACTGGGGTTCGATGCAGATCCCGCGCATCGGCCAGGAAGTGATTGTGAGCTTCCTTGAGGGCGACCCGGACCGGCCGATCATTACCGGGCGGGTGTACAACGCCGAACAGACAGTGCCCTACGACCTGCCGGAAAACGCCACCCAGAGCGGGATGAAAAGCCGCTCCAGCAAGGGCGGCAGCCCGGCGAACTTCAATGAAATCCGCATGGAGGACAAGAAGGGCCTGGAGCAGCTGTACATCCATGCCGAGCGCAATCAGGACATCGTGGTGGAGGTGGATGAAAGCCACTCGGTGGGGCATGACCGCAACAAGAGCATTGGGCATAACGAGACGGTGACTATTGGCAATAACCGCCTGCGCATCGTCAAGCAGGAAGACGTGCTCTCCGTTGGCCAGAAGAAGACCGACAGCATCAGCCAGAGCTATGTCATCGAGGTCGGCGAAAACCTGCGCCTGGTGTGCGGGGAAAGCATCCTCGAGTTGAACGCCAGCGGGCAGATCAACCTCACTGGCGTGCAAATCAGCTTCTACGCCAGCGGCGACGCCGAATTCAACACCGGCGGCGTGCTGCACCTCAACAACGGCGGCGGGCCTGGCGCCACACCGGATGGCCAAGGCATAAAAACCAGCATCGACGCCAATATCAAAGCCGCGTTCCCCGCGCCTAAAAGCTCCTGACGAGACCTGTTTGCCATGACGTACCGCATCAACGAATTCCAGTTTCAACTGCCCGCCGGCGAGCTGCAGGACGCGACGATCAATATCCTCAAGTTCCCGGAACTGGGGACTTCGCTGATCGTCAGCCGCAGCTTGCTGGCGGAAGGCGAAACCTTGCACAGCAACTTCGACGACCAGCTCAAGCGCCTGGAAAAACAGGTGCAGGACCTGCGCTGCCTGCCCAGCGTGCCGGTACGCCTGGGCGCCGCCCAGGAGGTCGAAGGGATCGAGCTGTGCAGCCAGTTCAACAAGGGCAACGACAAGGTGTTCCAGTACCAGTTGGCCCTGGTGTTGCCGGGGACGCGCAAGATGCTTGCCTTGAGTTATGTGAAGGCCGACAAGCTTGGTGATGCCGAGGCGGCGCATTGGGCGATCATCAAAAACTCGTTGTCGTTCGACGTGCCTGCGTGATGGGCATCCTGCATGTCTGACGCGTTATGGGCCGCCCGAATGGGCGATGCCATGGACCACACGTCGATGATGGCCGACATTCTCGGCGGCGTGCTGGAGGTGGCGGCGAACATCGCGATTACGGCGCTGGCCACCGCTGCAGTAGTCGCCGCCACCGGGATCACGGTTGTCACGGGCGGGCTGGGGTGCTTCCTCCTCGGCGCGGTCGTGGGCGTGGTCGTGGGGCTTGCGATGAGCAAGAGCGGGGCCGACAAGGGCCTGAGCAACTTATGCGAGGGCATCGGCAACGCGCTGTTCCCGCCGACGGTGCAGGCCAATATCCTCACCGGTTCCTTCGACACGTTTACCAACAACATCCCCTCGGCCCGTGCCGCCGGGGCGGTTGTGTCCCATGTGGCACCGGCCGGCACCGAGCTGGAAATGCAGGCGCCGGAAGAAGCGCCTGAAGCCGAAGCCAGTTACCTGGACATGGCAGGCGAGTTCTTCTCACAGATGTGGCGCCCCACCGTGGCTTCACCTGCGCCAGGCACAGAGACCAAGCCCGAAGACCTGGTGCTTTGCATGAAGCACCCACCGATGCCGCCACAGTTCATGGCCGAAGGCTCGGCCAAGGTGACCATCAACGGTCAGCCCGCGGTACGCAGTGGTGACCGCAGCACCTGCGATGCGAAAGTGGTGTCCTCCGGGCTGATCTCCTCCGACGTCACCATCGGCGGCGGTTCGGTGGTGGTGCGCGAGATTCGCAGCGGCAAGACCCCGGGGGTCGGGCTGGCCGTGACGGTGCTGCTGATGCTCAAGGGGGGCAAGGGCAAGTTCTTCAGCAAATTGCCGTGCATGCTGGTTGGCGGGGCGGTGTCGATGGCCGTCAGCAGTGCCATGGGTGCTGCGGCCAACGCGGCCATGGGCTCGTCGAACCCGGTACATGCGGCCACCGGGGCCAAGGTGCTCGGCGGCGATGACGATCTGGATTTCGTCCTGCCCGGCCTGTTGCCGATTGACTGGCAACGCATCTACAACAGCCGCGACGAACGCCAAGGCAGCTTGTTTGGCGCCGGTTGGAGCGTGCCCTACGAAATGTGCGTCGACGTGCTGCCCCACCCCGAAGGCGGCGATACGCTTGTCTACACCGATGAACAGGGCCGGCCTATCGACATGGGCTCGATTGCCTTGGGCGCCGCGGTGTTCAGCGCCGGTGAAGGGCTGGCGGTGCGGCGACACCTCAATGGGCATTTGCTGATAGAAAGCGATGACGGCGTTTACCGCCTGTTCGAACCTGCACCAGCAAATCCGTCGCGATTGCGCCTGAGCCAGCTCGGTGATCGCAATGACAACCGCATCCATCTCGACTACGACGATGCCGGATGCCTGGTTCGTCTGCGCGATACGTTTGATCTCGTGCAGGTTGAGCTGATCCGTGATCAAGGCCATCTGACCCACATCGAACGCTTGTACCCGGATCAACGCCGTGAAGTGCTGGTCAGCTATGACTATGACGCTGCGGATAACCTGACGCAGGTGCGCGACGCAACCGGCCAGGTACAACGGCGTTTTGCCTATGATTCCGGGCGCCGTATGGTCGAGCACCAGTTGCCGACAGGATTGCGCTGCTTCTATGACTGGGCGTTGATTGAAGGCCTGGAGTGGCGAGTGGTGCGGCACTGGACCGATGAGGGCGACACCTACCAATTCGACTATGACCTGCAAGCCGGCACCACACGCATCACCGATGGCTTGCAGCGCGTCAGCATCCGTCACTGGAACACTCAGCACCAGATCATTCAGTACAGCGACAACCTCGGCCAGACCTGGCTGTTCGAATGGAACGATGAGCGCCAATTACTCAACGCCACCGATCCACAGGGTGGGCGTTATGCCTACAGCTACGACGAGAGCGGCAACCTGATCGGCGAGACCGACCCGTTGGGCCGCAGCGATTCCACCTTGTGGCTGGAACACTGGGCGCTGCCGCTGGTGGAAACCGACGCTGCCGACAACAGCTGGCAGTATCGCTATGATCAGCGCGGCAACTGCATCGCCGAGACCGATCCGCTGGGCTATATCACCCGTTACCGCTATGACGCACACGGCCAAGTCGTCGAGATCATCGACGCCACCGGAAAAAGCAAAAAGCTGCGCTGGAACCCGTTTGGGCAGTTAGTCGAGCATATCGACTGCTCGGGCTACCCGACGCGTTTCAGCTACGACGAGCGGGGCTATTTGCAGGTCATCACCGATGCCCTCGGTGAACGCACGCAGTTCAGTTATGACGCACAGGGGCGCTTGCTCAGCAGCCAATTGCCGGATGGCCGCACCGAGCAATACCAGCGCGATGCCAGTGGGCAGTTGGTGGGCTATACCGACCCCGCCGGGCACACCACGCTCTATCAAAACAACCGGCGTGGCCAGGTGCGCCAGCGCACAGACGCCCATGGCCGGCAGGTGCAGTTCGGCTATGACAGCTACGGGCGGCTGCAAGCGCTGGTCAATGAGAACGGTGAAAGCTATCGGTTTGCGTGGGACGCAGGGGATCGGCTGACTGAACAGCAAGACCTCGATGGCAGCGCCAAGCGCTACGACTACGACTTACTCGACAACATCACGGCGGTGACTGCGATTCCAGCGCCTTACGGCAATGGCCTGGCGGTGGTCCCGGAGACGCTGCCGGCGCCCATCGTTCACCGACTGGAGCGCGATGCGGTCGGCCGACTGGTCGCCAAAACCACCGACGATGGCCGCACCGACTACAGCTACGATGCAGTCGATCAGCTCACAGCCGTCACCTTCACCGACTTGCAGGGCAAAACCCAAGCCTTGGCTTTCGCCTACGACGCTGTCGGCCAGTTGCTTGGCGAACAGAGTACCAGTGGCAACCTGCAACACCATTACGACGAACTCGGCAACCTGATCCAGACCCAACTGCCGGACGGCCGCTGGCTCAACCGCCTGTACTACGGCAGCGGCCACCTGCATCAAATCAACCTCGACGGCCAGGTCATCAGCGACTTCGAGCGCGACCGCCTGCACCGCGAAGTACTGCGCACCCAAGGCCAGCTCAGCACCCGAAGCGAATACGACCGTAGCGGTCGATTGCGCTCACGCCAACGCCGCCTTAACAGCCAACCATCGTTGATGCCCGCATCTGCGCAAAAGCAGTTCGAGTACGACCCCGCCGACAACCTGGTCGGCAAACTCGACCAGCAACCCGCGGCTCAACATCGCCAGTTGCTGCACTACGACGCCACCGGCCGGATTATCGCAAGCCAAGACAGCCTGCACGGCCAGCGCGAAACCTTCGCCTACGACGCCGCCGCCAATCTGCTGGACGGCCCACAGGCAGGCGCCGGGCTCGTGGTGCATAACAAGCTGCTGACTTATCAAGACAAGCGTTATCGCTACGATGCGTTTGGGCGGATGATCGAAAAGCGCAGCGCCAAGCGTGGTGTGCAGCGGTTTGCGTATGACGCGGAAAGTCGACTGGTTGAAGTGCGCAATGAAAACGACAGTGTGGTCAGGATGGCGTATGACCCGCTGGGACGGCGGGTTGAGAAAACCGAACATGGCAGTGATGGGTATCCACTGGGCGAAACCCGGTTCATGTGGGACGGGCTGCGTTTATTGCAGGAGCATAAACACAGCCAGTCCAGCCTGTACGTCTATGAAGATGAAGGCTACCAACCCCTGGCCCGCGTCGACGGTGCCGGACCGCTGCAAAAAATTCGTTATTACCACAACGACCTGAACGGCTTGCCGGAGCAGTTGACCGAGGCCGACGGGCATGATGTATGGCGAGCGACTTATCGGGTGTGGGGCAACACAGTCGAGGAGGTGCGCGAGCCCTACTACATTGAAGAGCAGAACCTGCGGTTTCAGGGGCAGTATCTGGACCGGGAGACGGGGCTGCATTTTAATACGTTCAGGTTTTATGATCCGGATGTGGGGCGGTTTATTACGCCAGATCCGATTGATCTAGCGGGAGGAATCAACAGCTATCAATATGCGCCCAACACCTTAGGTTGGATCGATCCCCTGGGATTAAAATCCTGCGGGGCGTCGTGGAAGAGTAGGCGTTCCTTCAAAAAGAATGATTCGGGCCTGAAAGACCATGCTCGTCGCCACTCCAATCTGTCACCTACGCAGTATCTCAAACGCGGTATAAAAAATATCACCCACGGGAAAGCCCTTAAAGGAGGAGGCAAAGCACCGGATGCGCGATACCACGTCCGGAAAACAGGAGAGGACGCTTATAGCGTGACCATTACTGATAAAAAGGGTCAAATACTCTCTATAGATACTTGGCAGAAGAGGGGGGGGCCAGTATGAATAAAGCGGATATCACTCATGGCCTTAGCCGTAGCGGTGTGACGCCTCAAAAGGGATTCTGGGAGAGTTTATAGTGACTCGGGCACGTATGGTTGAATTGAAAGAGGCCTTGGAACAGGCCGGCTGGGAAATATCAAACCCGGTTAGCGCCACTGATATATTTCAGACAAGTGACGACCAGATAACCTGGAAAATAAACAACCCAAAAACACAAAAATCCAGTATTTTTAACATTCTATTTATTTGATCATCTAGGTCGACAAACGCAACAACTATCAGATATTTTTTATGTAAAGGAAAGCACAACCGATCTAAAACTTTATTTTGAAAAAATCAACACTCCCACTTGGAAGTCTTCACTGAGATTTTTTGTGCGCAGCTTATACTAGGTGAAAAATAAGGGGACAAAAATAAGGGGGCAGATTTATTTAGAGCCAACCCCGAAAAATTACAGTATCGGGTAGTGGCCACAGTCAACAATGAAGGGGTCAGCATGCTCAACAATCATAAGGATATTTCTGACGTTGACTATAAAGAGACAGGGCTGAATGATGGCGTGCTGTCAAAAACGAATGAACCCAAGGCAAAAGGAATCGGTAACCGGTTGCTCGACAAATTCAATAAAACCATTACCTCCTTTCGAGTCGAGAAAAAAGGCCCGAACGGAAAGTGGAAGACATGCGGATAGCGGAAAATGGACCTGTTCAATCTCCTTTCATACAAGCTTGAAAATTTCCTGAACATCCGGCCATGCCCGACAGCGTTCGGTGATGTTTTTTACCAAGAAGATGAGCCTTCTCTACTCTCTGTCGCCGCCAGAAAGCTCAACGGGACTACGCTTTATGTGAGCCGCTGGCATGACCTGTTTTCCATCAGTACCTTCGAAAAAGCCATGTCGAAGCTCGGTTTCACAGAACCGGACTGTTATGCCCTCCTGTCAGTCCTGTCACGCTTCGGTTATTTACTTGAAATAGACAACCGTCAACGGACCAATAAAGACTACTTTATCTTCTTCTATACAATTCAATTGATCACTTTGAAAAACAATCAGATCGATGCGAATGAAAAATTCAGAAACCACATACTCAAATTCCTGCTTTTCGAGCTGAGCATTGAAGACGAAATTTATAAGCGTTTCAGCATCGAAAACAATAAACTGATAATAAATGCAGATATTTTAGGGCCAACCCCCCTACTGGATGTTATTGACCTTATTTATCAGGCAATCAAGGCCGACGACCGAAAAGAAAATGTACTTTTTAGCGTCTTAAAAGACTACCAAAAAAGTATCGTTACACTACTGACAAAGCCCAACGATACGAATTATCGTTTCCGCTTTAATGATTGCTACAGCGAGTTCATGTATCCCGATGTATTTCTGCATGCTTACGCTAACGACAGGAAAACGTTATTTGACGCTATCGTTGATACGGTAAACCCACTTCAATCCACACATAATCTTTTTGTTTCCAACATCATCCTGATGAATTACGCCTTTTATATTATTAAAAACAAACCTCAAGAAATACTGAGACTTAAAAAGCATACCCGTGATAAAGCCGTGTTCGAAAAACTGGTGCAAGCAATCGTCTCTCGCCGAATGTCTGTCAAAAAAGAATGCTTCAGGAATATCCTGACAGATCACGATCTTTCCTCGATAAACGATAGCCCAACCGAGTTCTACAACATTTTATATTCGCTATAGCCGCTACGCCGTCAAAGCCATTGGATTGTCTGGGCGATCCTATCCTGATCAAGCGCCTGAGGACCGCATTGACCTGTATGCCTTAAAACACAAGGATCCTGTGACTATGGAAGGTAACCTGCTAAACACCGACTGGCTCAGCAGAGCAGTCTATGTCTGACGCGTTATGGGCCGCCCGAATGGGCGATGCCATGGACCACACGTCGATGATGGCCGACATTCTCGGCGGCGTGCTGGAGGTGGCGGCGAACATCGCGATTACGGCGCTGGCCACCGCTGCAGTAGTCGCCGCCACCGGGATCACGGTTGTCACGGGCGGGCTGGGGTGCTTCCTCCTCGGCGCGGTCGTGGGCGTGGTCGTGGGGCTTGCGATGAGCAAGAGCGGGGCCGACAAGGGCCTGAGCAATTTATGCGAGGGCATCGGCAACGCGCTGTTCCCGCCGACGGTGCAGGCCAATATCCTCACCGGTTCCTTCGACACGTTTACCAATAACATCCCCTCGGCCCGTGCCGCCGGGGCGGTTGTGTCCCATGTGGCACCGGCCGGCACCGAGCTGGAAATGCAGGCGCCGGAAGAAGCGCCTGAAGCCGAAGCCAGTTACCTGGACATGGCAGGCGAGTTCTTCTCACAGATGTGGCGCCCCACCGTGGCTTCACCTGCGCCAGGCACAGAGACCAAGCCCGAAGACCTGGTGCTTTGCATGAAGCACCCACCGATGCCGCCACAGTTCATGGCCGAAGGCTCGGCCAAGGTGACCATCAACGGCCAGCCCGCGGTACGCAGCGGTGACCGCAGCACCTGCGATGCGAAAGTGGTGTCCTCCGGGCTGATCTCCTCCGACGTCACCATCGGCGGCGGTTCGGTGGTGGTACGCGAAATTCGCAGCGGCAAGACCCCGGGGGTCGGGCTGGCCGTGACGGTGCTGCTGATGCTCAAGGGGGGCAAGGGCAAGTTCTTCAGCAAATTGCCGTGCATGCTGGTTGGCGGGGCGGTGTCGATGGCCGTCAGCAGTGCCATGGGTGCTGCGGCCAACGCGGCCATGGGCTCGTCGAACCCGGTACATGCGGCCACCGGGGCCAAGGTGCTCGGCGGCGATGATGATCTGGATTTCGTCCTGCCCGGCCTGTTGCCGATTGACTGGCAACGCGTCTACAACAGCCGCGACGAACGCCAAGGCAGCTTGTTTGGCGCCGGTTGGAGCGTGCCCTACGAAGTGTGCGTCGACGTGCTGCCCCACCCCGAAGGCGGCGATACGCTTGTCTACACCGACGAACAGGGCCGGCCCATCGACATGGGCACCATCCCCTTGGGCGGCGCGGTGTTCAGTGCCGGTGAAGGGCTTGCTGTACGGCGCCACCGCGATGGGCCGTTACTGATTGAAAGCGACGATGGTGTGTATCGCCTGTTCGAAGCCACCCCGGCAAACCCGTCGCGATTGCGCCTGAGCCAACTGGGTGACCGCAACGACAACCGCATCTACCTTGATTATGACGAGGCCGGAAGCCTGGTGCGGCTGCGCGACACCTTCGACCTGGTGCAGGTCGAACTGATCCGCGACCCGCTCCACGTAACCCGCATCGAGCGCGTGTACCCCGATCAACGCCGAGAAGTGCTCGTCAGCTATGGTTACGACGCCATCGGCAACCTGGCCGAGGTACGCGATGCCAGCGGCCAGGTGCAACGGCGCTTCGCCTACAACACCGGGCAGCGCATGGTGGAACACCAACTGCCCACCGGCTTGCACTGCTTCTACGAGTGGGCCCTGATGGATGGCCAGGAATGGCGGGTGGTCAAGCACTGGACCAATGAAGGCGATGCTTACCGGTTCGACTATGACCTGCTGGCCGGCACCACACGCATTACCGACAGCTTGCAGCGTGTCAGCACCCGGCACTGGAACAGCCAGCACCAGATTACCCGCTACAGTGACAACCTCGGCCAGACCTGGCTGTTCGAATGGAACGACGAGCGTCAATTGCTCAACGCCACCGACCCTCAGGGCGGCCGCTATGAATACAGCTACGACGAGGCCGGCAACCTCATCGGCGAAACCGACCCACTGGGGCGCAGCGACTCGACGTTATGGCTCGAGCACTGGGCCCTGCCGTTGGTGCAAACCGACGCCGCCGGCAACAGCTGGCGCTACCGCTATGATCAGCGCGGCAACTGCACCGTCGCCATTGACCCGCTGGGCCATGTCACCCGTTATCGCTATGACGCCCATGGCCAAGTCGTCGAGATCATCGACGCCACGGGCAAAAGCAAAAAACTGCGCTGGAACCCGCTCGGGCAACTGCTCGAGCACGTCGACTGCTCGGGTTACCCGACACGGTTCAGCTACAACGAACAGGGCTTTTTGCAAGTCATCACCGACGCCCTCGGCGAACGTACCCAATTCCACTATGACGCCCAAGGCCGCCTGCTCAGCAGCCAATTACCCGACGGTCGTCGCGAGCAGTACCAGCGAGATATCAGCGGCCAACTGACCGCTTACACCGACCCGGCCGGCCACACCACACACTATCAACACAACCGTCGCGGCCAGGTGCGCCAACGCACCGATGCCCATGGCCGGCAGGTGCAGTTCGGGTATGACAGCTTTGGTCGGCTGCAGGCGCTGATCAACGAGAACGGCGAACGTTATCGGTTTGTCTGGGATGATGGGGATCGGTTGACGGAGCAGCAAGATCTCGACGGCAGCGCCAAGCGCTACAGCTACGACCGCCTGGACAACGTCACCACCATGACCGCCCTGGCGGCACCTTACGGCACAGGCATGGCCGTGGTCCCCGAGACGCCGCCCGCCCCCATCGTGCATCGACTGGAACGCGATGCGGTTGGCCGATTGATTGCCAAAACCACCGAAGATGGCCGTACCGACTACACCTACGATCCATTGGACCAGCTTACGGACGTGTCCTTCACCGACCTGCAGGGCAATGCCCAAGCCTTGAGCTTTGCCTATGACGCGGTTGGCCAATTGCTCACCGAACGCAGCTCGGCCGGCGAACTGCAGCACCACTACGATGAACTCGGCAACCTGATCCAGAGCCAACTGCCGGACGGCCGCTGGCTCAACCGCCTGTACTACGGCAGCGGCCATCTGCACCAGATCAACCTCGACGGCCAACTCATCAGTGACTTTGAGCGCGACCGCCTGCACCGCGAAGTCCTGCGCACCCAAGGCCAGATCAGCACCCGCAGCGAGTACGACCGCAGCGGCCGCCTGCGCGCGCGCCAACGCCGCCACACCAGCCAGCCGGCGTTGTTGCCGGCGGCGGTACAGAAGCACTTCGAATACGACCCCGCCGACAACCTGATCGGCAAGCTCGACCAGCAACCCTCTACGCAGCATCGCCAACTGCTGCACTACGACGCCACCGGCCGCGTCATCGCCAGCCAGGACAGCCTGCACGGCCAGCGCGAAACCTTCGCCTACGACGCGGCCGCCAACCTGTTGGACGGCCCACAGTCCGGGGCCGGGCTGGTGGTGCATAACAAGCTGCTGACCTATCAGGACAAACGCTACCGCTACGATGCCTTTGGCCGGATGATCGAAAAACGCAGCGGCGCCCGTGGCGTACAATACTTTGCCTACGACGCCGAAAGCCGGCTGATTGAAGTGCGCAATGAAGGCGGCAGCGTGGTGCGCATGGCCTACGACCCGCTGGGCCGACGCATCGGAAAAACCGAACATGACAGCAATGGCTATCCACTGGGCGAAACCCAGTTCATGTGGGACGGTTTACGCCTGTTACAGGAGCAAAAGCACAGCCAGACCAGCCTTTACCTCTATGAAGACGAAGGCTACCAACCCCTGGCCCGCGTCGATGGCATCGGGGCGCTGCAAAAAATTCGCTATTACCACAACGACCTCAATGGCTTGCCGGAGCAACTGACCGAGGCTGATGGGCACACCCTGTGGCAGGCGACTTATCGGGTGTGGGGCAATACCGTGGAGGAGGTGCGGGAGCCTTACTTTATTGAAGAGCAGAACCTGAGGTTCCAGGGGCAGTACCTGGATCGGGAGACGGGGCTGCATTTCAATACGTTCAGGTTTTATGATCCGGATGTGGGGCGGTTTACTACGCCGGATCCGATTGGGTTGGCGGGAGGTCTAAACACCTATGCCTACTCACCCAACCCATTCATGTGGTCAGACCCCTTGGGCCTGGCAGCCTGCGCCAAGAAAGTGGACGCCCTGCGTAACGGCCCTCAAAAAACCGTCGTAAAAGTGAAAACTAAAAAAGAAGCGAACGAGTTATTGAAAGAAGCATTTCCAAACAGCCAAAAAGTCAGAGGCATAGGATCGCAAGACGCCCAAGGTATAAGAAAGAAAAACAAGATGGACCAATTCAAAAAGAGAGATGGAAAAGTACGATACAGAAAAGATTATCCCATTAATAAAGAAACAGGTCGTGTTTATGGCCACGACGATCCGAAAGGTACAGGCCACGGTGAACTACCGCACGTCAACATTAAGCGCGCCGATGGCACAATGGTCCGCATTGATATTACAGGTTAGAGTATGAACAATCTCATAGAGGCACTCAACGCTGGGAAACGCCGAGGCTACGAGGAAAGACGTGAAATAGATGGGGCCTCATTTCTATTTCAATACGCCATAAAAAAACAGAACAATCTGTATTACACCTATTTTTTCTCAATAGACGAGTCCCAAATGGAAGTCATTGAAGATGATGAAAACGAAGAAATACTGACATTTCCGAGTCTCGATGAAGCATTGAGTCACTTAATCAGCAGAGGTGCCATAGTGGAGAAACTTTCAGCCATCAAAAACACCTTGCCTTTTTAAGAGCAAAGTGGCCAGCTGATAGTAAGCGAGCAAACTTACCAAAGGGGAAAACGGGACTATTTTATTTAAAGTCCATTACACTCCAATCCCCATGATTTCATTCATAGAAATCAACCTTGGCAGGTGAAATTTGTGAATATAAAAGAGATTATTGAACTGGACTTTTCTAAAATAGAAGGCGTGGATCAACTGTACGTAGCTCTTGCTGAAAAAATCGGGTTCCCTGAGGACTATGGCAAAAATGTCGATACAGTAATTGACTGCTTATTTGGTTTACGCTATCCCGAGGATAGGTATGACCATAATAAATTCAGACCTAACAGAAAAATAACAACTCATACAAAAAACATCACGAACGCTCAAAAACAAACGACAGAATCACTTATTCTTATCATTTAATTCGTAAATTACAAATGCCAATTCAAAGAAACTCCCGCATTAACCTTTTTACTCCTTGAGCGCTGCCCCTTAAAATTCTCAATTATTCCGCCGGGCACAGGAAAAAGCTTAAATATTTATTTAAGATATTTAGAGATAACCTGACAGATCACGATCCTCATTTGATAAAGTGCTGTGATATTCGTCCCGTCCAACACGGAAATTTTTATGCCCCTTGACTTTATGGCAGCAGAAAATCAGAAAGACATTAATGAGAACACTCCAGTTTTTTGCTTGAGTGAATCTACCCATGGCGCTCTTATGGGCGCATCAGCACCAAGAAAAGATTTCCCAAAGACGCACAAATTTTCTGATTATTACGCCGACACAAGTATTCTATTCGGCGAAATTCTACCTTTAGTGACTGAAATCGAAAAAGCGACAAAGTTAAAAAACTTAAACTCCAGCGAATTGAAAGATCTAGTCAAGTTCCTTCAAAGTGCTTATAGCAAAAAACTGAATGTTTTTATTTATTGCGACTAACCCAATTCATGACGGATCTGACAGCACCTAAGCCCGGCGATTTATTTTACTTTCCGGCCGTCAATGCAAACGATGAACCGGGCTTCGTGATCGCACGCTACATTGAGCTCATACCACCAGCGCTCGGCCATTTGATCGAGGTGTTCGCCCATTTTTGTACAAAGATCCCTGCCTCTATCGAGGATAGTAGACACGTCGCGCCGATTATTCAGGCCGATATTCTGCAGCCTGCGCTCGTCGGGCATTCCAAGCTGGAAGATACTTTTCAGTGATCCGGGGTATAAAAAACCCAACTCCCATTACGACAAAATCCAATTTGCCTTTATAAAGGCGAATCTGGATGGGTGGTACCAGCCATCCAGCGACCGCAGAACAACTTTCGGGGATAGAGCATTCCCCCTGTTGGCGAAGGGACCATGTTGTTTTTCGCGTAATTACTCATCTACGAGAAGCCATCGGGGAAAACGAATGCATGGGGCACTTTGATTTACCGGAAGACTTGCGAGCTGATAGAAACATTGGACTTGAACGTGTAAACAAGGCAGCGTACAGCATGCAGTTGCTGTTCAAGAGCAAATAAAAATGGGCACCCAACCCAGTCGGCGTGCCCATTTTTCATACCTCCCCGCCTCCCTTCGAGACGGTGCCGTGCTTACGGGTTGACGCTGTCTTTAAGCGACTTGCCCGGTTTGAACGCTACGGTGTTGCTCGCCTTGATTTTCACCGGCTCGCCGGTTTGCGGGTTTTTGCCGGTGCGGGCGCCGCGGTGGCGCTGCAGGAAGGTGCCGAAACCAACCAGGGTGACGCTGTCCTTGCGGTGCAAGGCGCCAGTGATTTCTTCAAGAACGGCGTTGAGGACGCGGTTGGCCTGTTCTTTGGTCAGGTCTGCTTTTTCTGCAATGGCGGCTGCGAGTTCTGGTTTACGCATAGGTGAAGCCTCTTTGACGGTTTTTTGTTGTTATGTCCGTGCTGCTCTCTGCTGGAGCAGCGCCAAGGCGCCGCAGGCTCTACTCTGCGGCAGACGGGAGTGAGAATGGCATGCCATTGGTGCCTGCGCCAGTCTCGCGGCGACCTTTCTAGGGGGAAAAAGGTGCTTATTCCGACAGAACGACCAGCATTTACGCCAGCAGAGGCGGAAGTTCCTTATTTAGGGCCAGTTTTTCCATGACCGCAGTGCCCGTCAGCGCGTAACCCAGCAGGCGCCCGCTGGCATCGCGGCACAAGGCCTTGATGTCACCGCCCTGCCCCTCGACGCTCCACACGCCTTCAAGGCCCCGTGGTGGCGGCGAGACTACCAGTGGGCACGCCGGGGTTTTCACCGTGACGGGCATCGGCCCGTAGTTGACCGCCGTGGCGTTGCCCGCCAGGGTCTGGGCCAGGGCGCGGGCGCAGCTCATCAGGGGCATGACGTACAGCAGGTTCAGGCCATCGACCTCGGCGCAGTCGCCCAGGGCGTAGATATTGGCGTGGGAGGTCTTGAGGTGGCGGTCAACCATGATTCCACGGTTGATTTGCAGGCCGGCCGCAGCCGCCAGGTCCACCCGTGGGCGCAAGCCAATGGCGGAGACCACCAGGTCGCATTCGATCACCGTGCCATCGGACAGATGGGCTTCCAGGCCGTCCACCGTGCGTTGCAGGCGGTTGAGCACCGGCCCCAGGTGGAAGCGTGCGCCCAGGCCTTCCAGCCCGGCCTGTACTGCTGCGGCCGCGGCCGGGTGCAGCAGGGTCGGCATGACTTGCTCGCACGGTGCCACCAGGTCGATGGTGTAGCCGCCCAGGATCAAGTCGTTGGCAAACTCACAGCCGATCAGGCCCGCGCCCAACAGCAGCACACGGCGCTTGCCGGCAGCGGCGTGGCGAAAGCGCGCGTAGTCTTCCAGGTCGTTGATCGGGAAAATCAGATCAGCGGCATCGCCCTCGACCGGTACCTGTACCGTCTGGGCGCCCCAGGCAAGGATCAGGTCGCGGTAGACCACCGCCTCCTCGCCGATCCACAGGCGCTTGTGGCCAGGGTCGATGCCGCTGATGCGGGTATGGGTGCGCACTTCGGCCTTGAGTTGCTCGGCCATCGCGCCAGGGGTCGCCATGCTCAGGCCATCGGCGTCCTTGTTTTTGCCAAAGCCGGTGGAGAGCATGGGTTTGGAGTAGGAGCGCCCGTCATCCGCGGTGATCAGCAACAACGGAGTTTCGCTGTCGAGTTTACGAAACTCCCGAGCCAGGTTGTAACCGGCCAAGCCCGTACCGATGATCACGACAGGTGCGCTCATTCCATTCTCCTTGTAGTACGTTTCTTAAATTCAGCGAATCAACCGATTTCGATCATTTCGAAATCCATTTTGCCGACGCCGCAGTCCGGGCACAGCCAGTCTTCCGGGACGTCCTGCCACAGGGTGCCGGGGGCGATCCCGTCATCCGGCCATCCGTCCGCTTCGTTGTAGATCAGGCCACAGACTACACATTGCCACTTCTTCATTACTTACTTCCTCAGGGTCCAGGCGTACTGGCCGACAGTCGATAGATCCAGCATTGCTGTCCGGCTCAGGGCGTTTTGTACTGATCGGGGCGCCCAGATGCAAGCACGTTCGACCCAATGTCCTGGCGCAACCCGCCAAAAATCCGGGTGAGCATGGTAAGCTCGGCGCCTCATTAACTGCCAATAATGACTCCCCGTGCCGCATTCGATTGCCGTTCCCGATGCTTGCCAATGGCTGAACCAGAGCCTTCTGCACCCCCTGCCCACGCCTCCTGCCCTCGACTGGCTGTTCGATGAGGGCTCGCTGACCCGCCGCCTGACGCACCTGTCCAACGACGGCTTCAGTGTCACGCCATTGTACGAAGGCTGGCAGCCCCTGCGAGACGACGAATGCGCCGCCCTCGACCTACCCGTCGCCAGTATTGGCTGGGTGCGCGAGGTGTATTTACGCGGTCACGGCCAGGCCTGGGTCTTCGCCCGCAGCGTTGCAGCGCGCAGTGCCTTGCAGGGCGATGGCTTGCATATGGATGAGTTGGGCAGCCGCTCCCTGGGTGAGCTGCTGTTCTGTGACCGGGCCTTCAGCCGCCAGGCCATCGAAGTCTGCCATTACCCACGGGCCTGGCTGCCGAAGGCAGATCAGGCCAGTGGCTTATGGGCGCGGCGCTCGCGTTTTGATCGCGGGGCGTTGAGCGTGTTGGTGGCGGAAGTGTTCCTGCCGAGCCTGTGGCAAGCGGTGCAGCAATCTGCGGAGAATGGCTGATGTACCAGCGCCTGCTCCAATCCCTGAACCGCCTGAACCCACGGGCCTGGGACTTCGTGCAACTGACGCGGATGGACAAGCCCATCGGCATCTATCTGCTGCTGTGGCCCACCCTCTGGGCGTTGTGGATTGCCGGCAAGGGCTCACCTTCGTTGAGCAATATCGTGATCTTCGTGCTCGGCGTCGCGCTGACCCGAGCCGGGGGTTGCGTGATCAATGACTGGGCTGACCGCAAGGTCGACGGCCACGTGAAGCGCACCGCGCAACGCCCGTTGGCGAGCGGCAAGATCAGCTCGAAAGAAGCCCTGGTGTTTTTTGCCGTATTGATGAGCATCAGCTTTGTGCTGGTGCTGCTGACCAACGCCGCGACCATCTGGCTGTCCCTGGGCGGCCTGGCGCTGGCGGTCAGCTACCCGTTCATGAAGCGCTACACCTATTACCCGCAAGTGGTGCTGGGCGCGGCGTTTTCCTGGGGCATGCCCATGGCGTTTACCGCCGAGACCGGCAGCCTGCCGGCCATTGCGTGGTTGCTGTATATCGCCAACCTGCTGTGGACGGTGGCCTACGACACCTATTACGCGATGACTGACCGCGATGATGATTTGAAAATCGGCGTCAAATCCACCGCGATCCTGTTTGGCGATGCCGACAGGATGATCATCCTTACCCTGCAGGGGTTGGCGCTGCTCTGCCTGCTGCTGGCGGGCTCACGCTTCGAGCTGGGCGGTTGGTTCCACCTGGGGTTGCTGGCGGCAGCAGGGTGTTTTGCCTGGGAGTTCTGGTACACCCGGGATCGGGACCGGATGAAGTGCTTCAAGGCGTTTTTGCACAACCATTGGGCAGGGCTGGCGATCTTCCTCGGGATTGTCGCTGACTACGCCCTGCGATAACCGTGGCGAGCGGGCCGCACCCTCATCACGAGGAGCCCGCATGCCACAGTAATGGCTTAGGGTTTGGCGATCTTCCAGGCGCCGTCCATTTTGCCGTCGCCGGTCGCGTCGCCAGCTTTTTTGTCCATGATGAAGGTGTACAGCGGCTTGCCGCCATAGGCCCACTGGCTGGTGTTGTCGTCACGGGTGATCACGGTCCACTTGCCCATCGGTTTATCGGTGGACTCGGCCTTCAACGGCGGCCAGTTGGTCGCGCACTTGTCATTGCACATGGACTTGCCGTCGGCATCCTTGGCGAAGGTGTAGAGGGTCATCTCCTTGTGATCCACCAACATCCCGTCTTTAGTCATGGCGGGCTCTGCCGCGAAAGCCAGTGTTGGCAGGGTCAACGCCGCTGTGACCAGCAGGGCTTTCCAGGAAAAAGTACGTTGATTCATCGGAACCTTCCTTTTGCGGTTGTCAGGATTCGGACTCAAAGCGTAGTTCAGGACCACGCCTATTGCGCAGGCCAGTAAAATACTGTCACACGACTGCAATAATTCCGTTATCTAATGCGGCGCAAGACAGTTAAATGACAAGAGGACTTAGCATGGTTGGCAGGAGCATTCTGATCGTTGACGACGAAGCGCCCATTCGCGAAATGATCGCCGTTGCGTTGGAAATGGCCGGCTATGACTGCCTGGAGGCAGAGAACTCCCAGCAGGCCCACGCCATTATCGTCGACCGCAAGCCGGACCTGATCCTGCTGGACTGGATGCTGCCCGGCACCTCCGGCATCGAATTGGCCCGACGCCTCAAGCGCGATGAGCTGACCGGGGATATCCCGATCATCATGCTCACCGCCAAGGGCGAAGAGGACAACAAGATCCAGGGCCTGGAAGTCGGCGCCGACGACTACATCACCAAGCCATTTTCCCCACGGGAACTGGTTGCCCGCCTGAAGGCCGTGCTGCGCCGTGCCGGCCCGACCGATGGCGAGGCACCGATTGAAGTCGGTGGCCTGCTGCTGGACCCGATCAGCCACCGCGTGACCATCGACGGCAAACCTGCCGAGATGGGTCCCACCGAATACCGCCTGTTGCAGTTCTTCATGACCCACCAGGAGCGCGCCTATACCCGTGGGCAATTGCTCGATCAGGTGTGGGGCGGCAATGTGTATGTCGAGGAACGCACCGTGGACGTGCATATCCGCCGCCTGCGCAAAGCCTTGGGCGATGCCTACGAGAATCTGGTACAAACCGTGCGCGGTACCGGTTATCGGTTTTCCACCAAGGGCTGAGCCAACCCCACCCAGACTTAACAGCCGACAAGGACGCATGTTCAAGTGAATCAAAACTGGCATGGCACCCTGATCCGCCACATGCTCTTGCTGGTCACCGGCTGCCTGTTGGTGGGCCTGATCAGCGGCTACTACGGCTGGAGCCTGGCCATTGGCCTGGGCCTTTACCTGGGCTGGACCCTCAAGCAATTGCTGCGCCTGCACGAATGGCTGCGCCAGCACAAACCCGACGAGGCACCACCCGACGGCTACGGCCTGTGGGGCGAGGTGTTTGACAGCATCTATCACCTGCAACGTCGCGATCAGCGGGTACGTGGCCGCCTGCAGGCGGTGATCGACCGGGTCCAGGAGTCGACTGCCGCGCTCAAGGACGCGGTGATCATGCTCGACAGCGACGGCAACCTGGAATGGTGGAACCGCGCCGCCGAGACCCTGCTGGGCCTGAAGACGCCTCAGGACAGCGGCCAGCCGGTGACCAACCTGGTACGCCATCCGCGCTTCAAGGAATACTTCGAGCAGGAAAACTATGAGGAAGCCCTGGAAATCCCCTCGCCCACCAACGACCGGGTGCGCATCCAGCTGTACCTCACGCGCTACGGCAACAACGAGCATTTGATGCTGGTGCGCGACGTCACCCGCATCCATCAGTTGGAACAGATGCGCAAGGATTTCGTCGCCAACGTCTCCCACGAATTGCGTACGCCCCTGACCGTGATCTGTGGCTACCTGGAGACGCTGCTGGACAACGTCGAAGAGGTCAACCCGCGCTGGAGCCGTGCCTTGCAGCAAATGCAGCAACAAGGCTCACGCATGCAGACCCTGCTCAACGACCTGCTGCTGCTGGCCAAGCTGGAAGCCACCGACTACCCCTCGGACAACCACCCCGTGGCCGTACAGGGCCTGCTGCAGACCATCAAGAACGATGCCCAGGCCTTGTCCGGCGAGCGCGGCCAGATCATTACCCTGGAAGCCGACCCGTCGGTGCTGCTCAAGGGCAGCGAGGGCGAGTTGCGCAGCGCCTTTTCCAACCTGGTGTTCAACGCCGTGAAGTACACCCAGGACAAAGGCACGATCCGCATCCGCTGGTGGGCCGATCACCAAGGGGCGCACCTGAGCGTGCAGGATTCGGGGATTGGTATCGACAGCAAGCACTTGCCACGCCTGACCGAGCGTTTCTACCGCGTCGACTCCAGCCGTAACTCCAACACCGGCGGCACCGGGCTGGGCCTGGCGATCGTCAAGCATGTGTTGCTGCGTCATCGGGCCCGCCTGGAAATCAGCAGTGTGCTGGGCCACGGCAGCACCTTTACCTGCCACTTCGCACCGACCCAGGTCACCCATGCGCAAACAATCGCGGTGAAGGATTAATCTGAAAATACCCCCCACCGCCTGTGGGACCGGGCTTGCCTGCCATAGCATCTCCTGGGTGCTTCTGTAAGCGCCAGGCGCCTGCATCGCAGGCAAGCCAGCTCCCGCATAAGCCCGCTGCAGCAGGCATTCACGGTTCCACCCGGCAGCCGCCACTAGGCAAGCGCCCCTTCAGCCGCTACATTGCCTGACTTGTGCCCGCCCTTGAGGCACAGCCATCACCCCTTTTTGAATACACGGAACCCGCAAAACCCCATCATGGACCCTTCCCCTGGTATCACCCTCGCGACACTCTTCGCCGATTTCGGCATGATTCTTTTTGCACTGATCCTGGTACTGCTCAACGGTTTCTTCGTTGCGGCGGAATTTGCCATGGTCAAACTGCGCGCCACCCGTGTCGAGGCGATCGCCCACACCAATGGCTGGCGCGGGCAGATCCTGCGCACCGTACACAGCCAGCTCGACGCCTACCTGTCGGCCTGCCAGCTGGGTATCACCCTTGCCTCCCTGGGCCTGGGCTGGGTCGGTGAGCCGGCCTTCGCGCACATTCTGGAGCCGATGCTGGGCGCCATGGGCGTCGAATCGGCCGAAGTGATCAAGGGTGTGTCGTTCTTCGCTGCCTTCTTCGTGATTTCCTACTTGCACATCGTGGTCGGTGAGCTGGCGCCCAAGTCCTGGGCCATTCGCAAACCCGAGTTGCTGTCGTTGTGGACGGCGGTGCCGCTGTACCTGTTCTACTGGGCCATGTACCCGGCGATCTACCTGCTCAACGCCAGCGCCAACGCGATCCTGCGCATCGCCGGCCAGGGCGAGCCCGGCCCGCACCACGAGCACCACTACAGCCGTGAAGAGCTCAAGCTGATCCTGCACTCCAGCCGTGGCCAGGACCCGAGCGACCAAGGCATGCGCGTGCTGGCCTCGGCCGTGGAAATGGGCGAGCTGGAAGTGGTGGACTGGGCCAACTCGCGGGAAGACCTGGTGACCCTGGACTTCAACGCGCCGCTCAAGGAAATCCTTGCACTGTTCCGCCGCCACAAATTCAGCCGCTACCCGGTGTACGACCCGGTGCGTGGTGAGTTTGTCGGCCTGCTGCACACCAAGGACCTGCTGCTGGAACTGGCGGCCCTGGACCATATTCCCGAGTCGTTCAACCTGGCCGAACTGACCCGCCCACTGGAGCGCGTATCCCGGCACATGCCGCTGTCGCAACTGCTCGAGCAGTTCCGCAAGGGCGGCGCGCACTTTGCCCTGGTAGAAGAAGCCGACGGCAACATCATCGGCTACCTGACCATGGAAGACGTGCTGGAAGTGCTGGTGGGCGATATCCAGGACGAACACCGCAAGGCCGAGCGCGGCATTCTCGCCTACCAGCCGGGCAAGCTGCTGGTGCGTGGTGACACGCCGCTGTTCAAGATCGAGCGCCTGCTGGGCATCGACCTGGACCACATCGAAGCCGAAACCCTCGCCGGCCTGATCTACGACACCCTCAACCGGGTGCCGGAAGAGGAAGAAGTGCTGGAAGTGGAAGGCCTGCGGATCATCATCAAGAAGATGAAAGGCCCGAAAATCGTGCTGGCCAAGGTCCTGATGCTCGACTGAACCCCTGTAGGAGTCGGCTTGCCGGCTCCTACAACCCCGACGCAAAGTTGGGCAAGGCCTGTACCGGCTGCGTGAACTCATACGGAATCGACACCCACCCCGCCCCCCGTATCGCGCTGCACCACAAAAATGCAGGTGTGGCCCGCTGCTGTTGCCGGTATTGCCCGATAGCCCCAGCAGGCTGCCCACCCCCACGCGCTGCCCGTCCCTGACGCTGACCGACCCTTGCTTGAGGTGCAGATACACGCCCTGGGTGCCGTCATCGTGCAACACCCGCACGAAGTTGCCCGAAGGGTCACTGCCGCGCCCGGCTTGGTTGTTCTCGGTCTTCACCACCAAGCCGCCCCGCGCAGCGATGATCGGCGTGCCCTCAGGCATGGCGATATCCATGGCGTAGCGACTCTTGACGTCAGAGTGACTGAACGTGCCCCCAGGGCCCTGGGTCAGGCGGAACGGACCGCCACGCCAGGGCAAGGCGTAACGCTGGAACTGGGCGGGCCGCAGGTGACGTGGCGGCTGGGGATCAAGCGCCTGGCGCTTTACCGACGCCACACGGCGCTCCTGGAAGACAAACGCCTGGGCGCCAGGAGTCTTCTGGTCGCTGAAAAACACCACGCCACGGGCATCGGTGGAACGATAGAGGGTCATGGCCAGGGTCGATGAAGCGACCGCGCACAGGCCACAAAACAACATTAAACGCACAAGCATCGGATAAACCTGCCGGGTATGACTGAACGGCAGGCTAGCAAGGATTCATGACAATGTTGTGTGGACTAACGACCCCTGTAGGAGTCGGCTTGCCTGTCACTGATGCAGCGACAGACAGACCGAGATCGCTGGCAAGCCAGCGCCTACAGGTGATCGAGGTTTTGCTTCAGGCACCCGGCACAAAATGCTTCTGCGCGGTGCCCCGGGCAATCAGCCGGGAGATGTAGTCGAGCTTCTGCGCGTCCTGGTCGATAAAGCGGAAGGTCAGTTGCAGCCAGTCGCTGTCAGGGCGCGGCTCGTAGGCGACGATGGCGTGCAGGTAGCCGTTGAGGCGTGCGGTTTCGGCGTTCTCGCCTTGTTCAAGGTCGAGCACCGCGCTTTCCAGCACTTGTGGCAGGACGTCGCCCCGGCGTACCACCAGCAGCGCCTCCTTGATGCTCAGGCCCTTGATCACACATTGCTGGGTGCCACTGGACAGGCGCAGTTGGCCCTGGCCGCGACCGCTGGCGGCCGAGGGGGCGGCGGTGGGCTGCACTGCCGGGCTGTTGAGCAAACCTTTGCTCGGCGCAGCCACCGGGGCCGGCTTGACCGCTTCGGGCTTGCCGCCGGTCAGGGCGCTGAGGGAGTCGTTGCCAAAGGCCGAGTTCATCTTGGTCGGCGCGCTGGCCAGCAAGGCGTCGAGGCGGCCGATCTTGTTCAGGGCCTGCTTGACCTTGTTCAGCAATTGCTCGTTGGTGAACGGCTTGCTGACATAACCGGAGACGCCGGCCTGGATGGCCTGGACCACGTTTTCCTTGTCGCCGCGGCTGGTGACCATGACAAACGGCATGGACTTGAGCTGAGGCTGCTCACGGCACCAGGTCAACAGTTCCAGGCCAGACATTTCCGGCATTTCCCAGTCGCACAGCACCATGTCGAAGGTTTCGCGCATCAGGATGGCCTGGGCCTTTTTGCCGTTCACCGCATCTTCAATCTTGATACCGGGGAAGTAGTTACGCAGGCACTTCTTCACCAGGTCGCGAATAAACGAGGCGTCATCCACCACCAATACACTGACTTTACTCATCGACCCTTCATCCTCTCAAAACCCCGGCAAGCAAAACGCTTAACTGATGGCATTTTGCCAAAAACTCGTCAGTCACGCCGGGACTTTACAGCCGCCCGCAGCGCAAAACTCATACGCCACAAACGCAAACGCCCGACCAGAGGTCGGGCGTTTATTTCTCGGGCAATCTTACTTATCGTCAGATTCGGCCGGAACATTAGGGATTTGATCGGCTGTGCCTTCAACTTCGGCTTTCATGCGCTTGAGGCCCATGTGCCGTACGTCGGTGCCGCGCACCAGATAAATCACCAATTCCGAGATATTGCGCGCGTGGTCGCCGATCCGCTCCAGGGAACGCAGCACCCAGATGATGCTCAACACCCGCGAGATAGAGCGCGGGTCTTCCATCATGTAGGTCGCCAGCTCACGCAGGGCGGTCTTGTACTCGCGGTCGATGATCTTGTCGTACTGGGCCACGGACAATGCCAGGTCGGCGTCAAAGCGCGCAAAGGCATCCAGCGCGTCGCGCACCATGTTGCGCACCTGGTCGCCGATGTGGCGCACTTCGACGTAACCGCGTGGCGCTTCGCCTTCTTCGCACAACTGGATAGCGCGACGGGCGATTTTGGTGGCTTCGTCGCCGATACGCTCGAGGTCGATCACCGACTTGGAAATGCTGATGATCAGACGCAGGTCGGACGCCGCCGGCTGGCGACGGGCGAGGATGCGCAGGCATTCCTCGTCGATGTTGCGCTCCATCTGGTTGATCTGGTCGTCGATCTCGCGCACTTGCTGGGCCAGGCCCGAGTCGGCCTCGATCAGCGCGGTGACCGCGTCGTTGACTTGCTTCTCCACCAGCCCGCCCATGGCCAGGAGGTGGCTGCGCACTTCCTCAAGCTCGGCGTTGAACTGCGCGGAGATGTGGTGGGTAAGGCCTTCTTTGCTAATCATGTTGGCGTCCTTGGAGCGTCCGGTAAGGTGCGGAGAACCGCAGCGTCAGTGCAATCAGAACCACAGCTTCCTAGCCGTAACGACCGGTGATGTAGTCTTCGGTCTGCTTCTTCGCCGGATTGGTGAACAGGGTATCGGTATCGCCGAATTCCACCAGTTTGCCCATGTACATGAACGCGGTGTAATCGGAAACCCGTGCCGCCTGTTGCATGTTGTGGGTCACGATGACGATGGTGAACTTGGACTTGAGCTCGTAGATCAGCTCTTCGACTTTCAGCGTCGAGATCGGATCGAGTGCCGAGCACGGTTCGTCGAGCAGCAGTACTTCCGGCTCCACGGCGATGGTCCGGGCAATCACCAGACGCTGCTGCTGGCCGCCGGACAGGCCGAGGGCCGATTCGTGCAGGCGGTCCTTGACCTCATCCCACAGCGCCGCGCCCTTGAGGGCCCACTCCACTGCTTCGTCGAGGATGCGCTTTTTGTTGATGCCCTGGATGCGCAGGCCATAGACCACGTTTTCGTAGATGGTCTTGGGGAACGGGTTGGGCTTCTGGAACACCATGCCCACCCGGCGACGCAGCTCGGCCACATCTTCGCCCTTGCGGTAGATGTTGCTGCCGTAGAGGTTGATCGCGCCCTCCACACGGCAACCGTCCACCAGGTCGTTCATGCGGTTGAAGGTGCGCAACAGCGTGGACTTGCCGCAGCCCGACGGGCCGATAAAGGCGGTCACGCGCTGCTTGGGGATGTTCATGCTGACGTCGAACAGCGCTTGCTTCTCACCGTAGTACAGGCTCAGGCCCGGAACTTCGATGGCCACGGTTTCTTCGGCCAGGCTCAGGCTCTGCTTGTCGCGACCCAGGGCTGACATGTTGATGCCGTGGGAATGGGTTTCATGTTGCATGGGATGCTCCCTGTGCTACCAATTCGTTTCGTTGAACCGCGGCTTCATAGTGGGCCTTGCGGTTTACCTCAAATCTGTTTCCAACTCGGTTCCCTGTGGGAGCGGGCTTACTCGCGAAAGCGTCAGGTCAGTCAACCAATCTATTACTGAGACACCGCATTCGCGAGCAAGCCCGCTCCCACATTAGGTCCGCGTTCAATTCAATCAGCTATCCAGCGCCTTGTATTTTTCGCGCAGGTGGTTACGAATCCATACCGCCGACAGGTTCAGCGTGGCGATCACCAGCACCAGCAGGAACGCGGTGGCGTACACCAGCGGGCGGGCCGCTTCGACGTTGGGGCTCTGGAAGCCGACGTCGTAGATATGGAAGCCCAGGTGCATGATCTTCTGGTCCAGGTGCAGGTACGGGTAATTGCCGTCCAGCGGCAGCGACGGCGCCAGCTTGACCACACCCACCAACATCAGCGGTGCGACTTCACCCGCGGCGCGGGCCACAGCGAGGATCATGCCGGTCATCATCGCCGGGCTGGCCATGGGCAGGACGATTTTCCACAGGGTCTCCGCCTTGGTTGCACCCAGTGCCAGGGAACCCTCACGCACGGTGCGTGGGATTCGCGCCAGGCCTTCCTCAGTGGCCACGATCACCACCGGTACCGCCAGCAGCGCCAGGGTCAGCGAAGCCCACAACAGGCCCGGCGTACCGAAGGTCGGTGCCGGCAGGGCTTCGGGGAAGAACAGGCGGTCCACCGAGCCACCCAGCACGTAGACGAAGAAGCCCAGGCCGAACACGCCGTAGACAATCGCCGGGACGCCCGCCAGGTTGTTCACCGCGATACGGATAATGCGGGTCAAGGCGTTCTGCTTGGCGTATTCACGCAGGTAGACCGCCGCCAGCACGCCGAATGGGGTCACGATCATCGCCATGATCAGGGTCATCATCACGGTGCCGAAGATCGCCGGGAAAATCCCGCCTTCGGTGTTGGCTTCCCGTGGGTCATCGCTGAGGAATTCCCAGACCTTACTGACATAGAAACCCATCTTGGTCAGGGTGCCCATGGCGTTCGGCTGGTAGGCGTGCACCACGTGGCCAATATTGATTTCCAGCTCTTTGCCGTTGGCATCGCGGGCCGTGAGGCTGTCGCGGTTGAACTGGGCGTGCAGGTCGGCCAGGCGCGCTTCAACAGCCTGGTAACGGGCATTCAGCTCGGCGCGATCGGCATCCATATCGGCCTGGGCGGCGGCGTCGAGCTTGCCGTTCAGTTCCAGCTTGCGACCTTGCAGGCGGATGCGCTCGAGGCCGGCGTTGATCGCGCCGATGTCACTCTTCTCAAGGGTCTTGAGATCGGCAGCCAGCTTGTTCACCCGCTCAACCCGCGCCTGCAGCTCTGGCCACGCAGCCTCGCCTTCGGCGATGACTTTGCCATCCTGCTTGACGTTGACCAGGGTGCCGTAGAAGTTACCCCACTCACGACGCTCGATGGCCATCAACTCGGCAGGCGTGGTCTGGTTGGTCAGCCACTCGCCGACGATCCAGGTGAAGTCATTGCCGTTCAAGTCACGGTTGCCGACCTTGATCAGCTCGCGGGTCATGAACTCCGGACCTTCGTCCGGCACCGGCAGGCCAGCGCTTTTCAGGCGCTCGCGCGGCACTTGTTCTTTCTGTACCACTTCGCCGATGACGATGTGGTTGGCCTGGCCCGGCACGCCGTAGTTGGCCTGGATCAGGTCAGCCGGCCAGAAGTGACCCAAGCCGCGCACGGCAATCACAGCCAGCAAACCAATGGTCATGATGACCGCGATGGCCACCGCGCCACCGCTGATCCAGACGCCGGGGGCGCCGCTCTTGAACCATCCATTCAGGGAGTTCTGTTTCACAGACTTCTACCTTTCTTAAAGCGACGAGTATTTCTTGCGCAGACGCTGACGGATCAGCTCGGCGAGGGTGTTCATGACGAAGGTAAACAACAGCAGTACCAGCGCCGAGAGGAACAGCACCCGGTAGTGACTGCCGCCCACTTCCGACTCGGGCATTTCCACCGCGACGTTGGCTGCGAGCGTTCGCAGGCCTTCGAACAGGTTCATCTCCATGACCGGGGTGTTACCCGTGGCCATCAGCACGATCATGGTTTCACCCACCGCACGGCCCATGCCGATCATCAGCGCCGAGAAAATCCCCGGGCTGGCGGTCAGCAATACGACGCGGGTCATGGTCTGCCAAGGCGTGGCGCCCAGGGCCAGGGAACCCAGGGTCAGGCCGCGCGGTACGCTGAACACGGCGTCTTCGGCGATGGAGTAGATGTTCGGGATCACCGCAAAACCCATGGCCAGGCCGACAACCAGGGCGTTGCGCTGGTCGTAGGTGATGCCAAGGTCGTGGGAGATCCACATGCGCATGTCGCCACCGAAGAACCAGGTTTCCAGGTACGGGCTCATGTACAACGAGAGCCAGCCCACAAACAGGATCACCGGGATCAACATCGCACTTTCCCAGCCATCGGGAACACGCAGGCGGATCGACTCAGGCAGGCGACTGAAAGCAAAACCCGCCACCAGGATGCCAATCGGCAACAACATCAGCAGGCTGAAAATCCCCGGCAGGTGCCCTTCGACATACGGCGCCAGGAACAGGCCGGCGAAGAAGCCGAGGATCACCGTCGGCATCGCTTCCATCAGCTCGATCACCGGCTTGACCTTGCGGCGCAGGCTCGGGGCCATGAAGTAGGCGGTGTAGATCGCCGCGGCAATGGCCAGTGGTGCAGCCAGCAACATGGCGTAGAACGCGGCCTTTAGCGTACCGAAGGTCAGCGGCGCGAGGCTCATCTTGGGTTCGAAGTCGCTGTTGGCGGCGGTCGATTGCCAGACGTATTTAGGTTCGTCGTAGTTTTCGTACCAGACCTTGCTCCACAACGCGCTCCAGGACACTTCCGGGTGCGGGTTGTCGAGGGACAACGGCTGCAGCTTGCCGCCGGCTTCGACGAGCACGCGGTTGGCCCGTGGCGACATGCCGAAGATGCCTTGGCCTTCTACCACCGGGTCCACCAGCAGGGTGCGATGCGCGGTGCTGTGGAACACACCGAAGTTGCCGGAGGCATCCAGGGCGGTAAAGCCTTTGCGACGCTCTTCAGCGGTGATTTCCACCACCGGTGTGCTGCCCATCTGGAACGTGCGGATCTGCTTGAGGTGTTGCTCGCCATCCGGGTCGCGGGCCATGAACCACTGGGCCAGGCCGCCCTTGGAGTCGCCGACGATCAGCGAGATACCGCCCACCAGCTGGGTGCTGGCGGTGATTTCGGCGCTGCCATCTTCCAACAACTTGTATCGACCGTTGAGGCTGTTGTCGCGCAGGCTGAACACATCGGCCAGGGCGCGACCGTTGATCACATACAGCCATTGCTGGCGCGGATCGACGAAGATCGCTTTCACAGGCTCAGTCATTTGCGGCAAGTCGATGCGCTTCTGCTCGCTGACCACTTCGCCGGTCATCATGTTTTCTTCGCGGCTCACCGACAGCACGTTCAGGTGCGAGCCAGAGGAGCCGGCAATGACCAGCGAGGTCTCGGTGGCGTTGAGGGCCACATGCTCCAGCGGACGACCGGCCTCATCGAGCACCATCGGCGCTTCGCCGTAGGGGTATTCGATTTCCGGCGAAATGGTCTTCTTACCGTCCGGGTAGGACACTTTATAAGTGTGGCGGAACACCAGGGACTGGCCGTTGGACAGACCGAGGATCACCAGCGGGCTGCCCGGCTGGTCTTCACCGATGGACACCACACTGGCGCCGGCCGGCAGGGCCAGGTCGACCCGTTTGAGCTCAGCGCCAGTGTCGACAGTGAAGAACAATGCCTGGCCCTTGTCGGAAACCCGCATGGCGACCTGGTTCTGTTCTTCCAGCGAGATCAGCAACGGCTTGCCGGCATCCTGCATCCAGGCAGGCGTCAGGGCCTCGTCCTTGGTCAGGCTGGCACCCTGGAACAGCGGCCCGACCACGTAGGCCAGGAAGAAGAAAATCAGGGTGATAGCGCCGAGGACGGCGAGACCGCCGACCAGCACGTACCAACGGGTCAGGCGGTCCTTGAGCGCGCGGATGCGGCGCTTGCGTTGCAGCTCAGGCGTATTGAAGTCAATGCGCTTGGGAGGAGAAGTCGTCGTCATGGTGGAATTGGCCAGATCATTCATGCGCACACCCTAGCGATCCTGTATGACAGAAAGATGACAATGCAGTGACGCAAGAAATCCGCCGCGTAGCAGGGCTGGCAGCGGACCGAAAAATTAGGGGTGTAGGCCGGCTTGTTGTGGGAGCGGGCAAGCCCGCTCCCACACAAGAGCATGCATCTACACCAGGTAGTACAGGCTTATTTGCCTTCTTGCAGACCCAGGTCAGCCAATGCCTTGGCGGCAACTTTGGCTGGCAGTGGGATGTAGCCGTCTTTGACTACAACTTCCTGGCCCTGTTTGGACAGAACCAGTTTCACGAACTCGGCTTCCAGCGGGGCCAGAGGCTTGTTCGGGGCTTTGTTGATGTACACGTAGAGGAAGCGCGACAGCGGGTACTTGCCGTTCAGGGTGTTCTCTTCGGTGTCTTCGACGAACTCGCCGCCTTCTTTCTTGGCCAGGGCCACGGTTTTCACGCTGGCGGTCTTGTAGCCGATGCCCGAGTAACCGATGCCGTTCAGCGAGGAGCTGATGGACTGCACGACCGAAGCCGAACCTGGCTGTTCGTTGACATTGGGCTTGTAGTCACCTTTGCACAGGGCTTCTTCCTTGAAGTAGCCGTAGGTGCCGGATACCGAGTTACGACCGAACAGTTGCACCGGCTTGTTGGCCAGGTCACCGGTCACACCCAGGTCGCCCCAGGTCTTGACGTCAGCCTTGGCACCGCACAGACGAGTCGACGAGAACACGGCGTCAACCTGGGCCATGGTCAGGTGCTTGATCGGGTTGTCCTTGTGTACGAACACAGCCAGGGCGTCCACGGCCACCGGGATAGCAGTCGGCTTGTAGCCGTACTTCTGCTCGAAAGCCTGCAGTTCGTTGTCCTTCATCTTGCGGCTCATCGGGCCCAGGTTAGCGGTGCCTTCGGTGAGTGCAGGCGGCGCGGTGGAAGAACCGGCGGCTTGAATCTGGATGTTGACGTTCGGGTATTCTTTTTTGTAGTTCTCGGCCCACAGGGTCATCAGGTTAGCCAGGGTGTCGGAACCGACGCTGGACAAGTTGCCCGATACACCAGTGGTTTTGGTATAAGCCGGAATTGCCGGGTCAACACCAGCGGCCACCGCGTGGGCAGTCGCAACGCCAGCAGCGACAAAAGTCATTGCCGCCATCAAACGCTTCAGTTTCATGCCTTACTCCTAGCAGATAGGGATAGTTGGATCGGGGCCAAGTATCGGTAGGCCGTGTGAACACTCTATGTCTGGAATATGACAATTAGATGAAAGGCCAGTATTGAGCGAAAGGTCGCCCGGAATTTTCCGACAGATCTTTAGGGTTTCCTCTAGGAACCGCACTGACTAACCTCCGCACGTCGCTGCCAATGACACGACGTAACCAGAGGCCCCCCTTAGGTTGACAAAAAACAAGCAAAGCATAGTCTTGTCAACCTAAGGAGACCTCACATGATCAATGACCGAATTCGCCGCGCAAGGTTGTTGCGTGGTATGTCGCTGGAAGCACTGGCACTCAGTCTCGGCGACATCACCAAGCAAGGCCTGAGCAAGTATGAAAAAGGCTTGAGTACTCCGAACTCCCAGCGTCTTCTGCAATTGGCCAGGGCGCTGGAGGTGAGCCCGGAGTATTTTTTCCGCCCTGAAGCCCTGCCACTTGCGCCGCTGGAGTTCCGCAAGCTGGCGAAGATGCCTCAATACCGCCAGGTACAGGTCGAGGAACAGGTTCGTGAACACCTGGAGCGATACATAGCCCTAGAGGAGTGCTTCGATCCGCTGGATATCCAGACCGCCAGAACTCCACCACAGATGTTGTCCGTTACCTCTATAGAGGAGGCCGAATGGGCGGCCGAGGAGCTGCGCAAATATTGGGGCATCGGCGCAGACCCAATCGCCCATCTGACTGAGCAACTTGAGGAGCACGGTATCAAAGTGGTGATGCTCAACGGCCCGGATGATTTCGACGGAGCCTGTGCCGCCACCCATGATGGCGAACATGTGCTGATAGCTCTGAACGCCCAACGACCAGGCGAGCGCATTCGCTTTACCGCCGCTCATGAGTTGGGACACTGGGTGATGCAACTACCCGATGAGATGTCCGAACGCGATAAAGAACACTGCTGTCACCGCTTCGCGGGGGCTTTTCTTTATCCAGCCAAAAGTGTCACCGGAGATTTCGGGAGCCATCAACGCTCACGCGTCCACCCTCGCGAACTCTTGATTGCCAAACGCCAGTATGGACTCTCGATGCATGCGGCGCTCCGTCGGTTGAAGGACCTCAATCTGCTGGGAGAAAGTGGCTACAAATCCCTGACTATTCAGTTCAGCAGCAATGGCTGGCGCAAGGCAGAACCCGAGCAGTTGCCGTGCAAGCCGCCTCAGCGTTTCGAATCGCTGGTGTTCTGGGGCCTGGCGGAGGGTTTGATCACCAAGTCACGGGCAGCTGAGTTACTGCGTCGCCCAGTGAAGGCTCTAGACCCTAATTTTCTGGGCTCACTGGAGAGTGCATGAGCCTGATCTATATCAGCGATACCAATATCTGGATTGATTTCAGAAACGCGGGATTGCTGGAGCATATGTTCAGGCTACCTTTCACGCTCTGCTGCACTGATTTCGTCATGCACGAACTCGAGGACTTCGCTCATGATGAACTGCTCGCCCAAGGGCTGGTGGTCGAGTCATTTGACGAGCGAGGTGTACAAAAACTCTGGGCGCTCAAAATTGCACACAACAACAGCGCCTTGGCTGACGTCTCCTGCTACCTGCTGGCACAGATAACCGGAAGACCACTGCTCACAGGAGATGGGAAGCTCCGTCGCCAGGCTATCCAGGACGGGCTGCAAGTACATGGTGCACTGTGGCTACTCGACCTTATGGTCGAGCATCAAGTCATCAGCTCTGGCGACGCAGCGACGGCGCTAGACACCATGTTAGCGGGAGGCTCTCGCTTGCCCGTATCAGAATGCCAAGCCCGACTGTCTACCTGGCGTCCGAACCTTCCTGAGTTTTGATCAGCACATCCATGTGCATCAGTAAGCCCGAGGCGTTTACCGCCCGCGTTTCCACAGGTAGGCACCCACCAGCATCCCCATCGTGCAGATCACGGCGACGTAGTACGCCGGGCCCATCGGGCTTTCTTTCATCAGCAGCGACACCACCAACGGCGTCAGACCACCGAACACCGCGTAGGCAACGTTGTAGGAAAACGACAGGCCGCTGAAGCGCACCACCGGTGGGAAGGCCTTGACCATCACGTAGGGCACCACGCCGACCACGCCGACGAACAGGCCGGTAAGGGTGTACAGCGGGAACAGCCAGTTTGGGTGATCCAGCAGGCTGTGATACAGCGTCCACGAGGTCGCGAGCAGCAACGCGCAACCGGCGATCAGCACGCGCCCGGCGCCGAAGCGGTCAGCCAGTGCGCCGGAGAGGATGCAGCCCAGGCTCAGGGTGACGATCGCCAGGCTGTTGGCCTGCAACGAGACTGTCGGGCTGAAGTGGTAGATGGTCTGCAGCACGGTCGGGGTCATCAGGATCACAACGACAATGCCGGCCGACAGCAGCCAGGTCAGCAGCATCGACAGCACGATGGCGCCACGGTGGTCACGCAGGACCGCACGCAATGGCAGCTCGGCGGCCAGGGTCTTGCGCTGCTGCATTTCGGCGAAGATCGGGGTTTCGTGCAGCCAGCGGCGCAGGTACACCGAGAACAGGCCGAACACACCGCCCAACAGGAACGGGATCCGCCAGGCGTAGTCCGACACTTGCTCCGGGGTGTAGATCGTGTTGATCGCGGTGGCCACCAGCGAACCCAGGAGGATACCGGCGGTCAGGCCGCTGGTCAGGGTGCCGCAGGCATAGCCGATATGGCGTGGCGGTACATGTTCAGAAACAAAAACCCACGCGCCCGGCACTTCTCCACCAATCGCCGCGCCCTGGATCACGCGCATCAGCAACAACAGGATCGGGGCCCACAGGCCGATCTGCGCGTAGGTCGGCAACAGACCCATGATCAGGGTCGGCACCGCCATCATGAAGATGCTCAGGGTGAACATCTTCTTGCGCCCCAGCAGGTCACCGAAGTGCGCCATGATGATCCCGCCCAGCGGCCGCGCCAGGTAGCCGGCGGCGAAGATGCCGAAGGTCTGCATCAGGCGCAGCCATTCGGGCATGTCGGCGGGGAAAAACAGTTTCCCGACCACAGTGGCGAAGAACACGAAGATGATGAAGTCGTAGAACTCCAGCGCGCCCCCCAGGGCGGACAGCGACAGGGTTTTGTAGTCGTTGCGGTTCAGCGGTCGTGCGGGCGGCGCAATGCTTGAAGGCACTGTGGTCATGGCAAGGCTTCTCTTATTAGGTCAGATCAGGAATCCGCAACAGTGCTGGTTTGGCCTGGCAGGTCCGGCAAGATAACAAATTGCCCGCAAAAGCACAGTCTAAACACCTGCACAGCGACTGGCGTCGACTCGCAAAGTCACCACCTTGCAAGGCCCGCCTATTCCCTCTTCGAATTATTATCGGGGACCGAAAACGCCAGCAAATACTGGAGCGCAGAGTTCAAAAGGCACAATGGTCAAACCCCTCAAGTTGCATGACTGTTTTGGCCATTTCCTTGACGCCTGTGAAGCCGTGCAGATAGATGTACAAAATCAGGGCCGGACGGTCGTCGCGCAGGCTATCGACCGATATACTGCCCACCTTGCACCGGCATATCCGTGGAAGTTGCGCGAAAACGTCGTTGGCACCGGCCAGCCGATTTCGCAGAGTTTCCCTTCAGGCGCCTTTCGAAAAACGTGACGAACGTAGTATGTTCGGGGCTGAATCGTTTTTCCAAGACGGCTATTCACCGATTACATAGTCCAAGAGTCACGGGTCAGAGGCACCCCCGGCATGATCGAACTCGAACAAGAAGATCCTATCCCGCAAGGCGATCTCGCCCTGCAAATCACCGCACTCCCCCGTGAAACCAACGGTTTCGGCGATATTTTCGGCGGCTGGCTGGTGGCGCAGATGGACCTCGCTGGCACGGCAATGGCCAGCAAGGTCGCCGGTGGTCGCGTGGCTACCGTCGCCATTGACCGCATGGCCTTCCTGGTTCCGGTGGCAGTGGGCGCGCAGCTGTCCTTCTACACCCAGGCCCTGGAAATCGGCCGCAGCTCGATCCAGATGATGGTCGAAGTGTGGAGCGATGACCCGCTGTCCAGCGAATGGCGCAAAGTCACCGAGGCGGTGTTTGTGTTCGTCGCCATTGATGGCAGCGGTCGCACTCGCTCGGTTCCGTCGCGGGCGCGTTAAACCTCGCGGCGGTTTGGCGGTCCATTGCCCCATTGCCTGTCACTAAGAGAGCCTTGTATGCCTACGCCCCACCTTGAAACCGTGAAAATGGATGAGCTGGACTGCTGGCGCATCCGCCACAACGGCGCCGAAGTGCTGGTGGCCCAACAAGGCGCGCACATCTTCAGCTACCAGCCCGCGGGCGCCAAGCCGGTGATCTGGCCCAACGACCAGGCCGTATTCAAGGCTGGCAAAGGTATCCGTACGGGTGTGCCGGTGTGCTGGCCGTGGTTTGGTGTGTTTGACCGCAACCCGCAAAGCGTCAAGGCGATGCGCCAGAGTGATCAGCCGGCCGGCGCCCATGGTTTCGCGCGCACGGCCATCTGGACCTTGGCCGGCGTCGAAGACAATCGGGTTGAGCTGGTATTGCCGGCACCTGCTGGCGGCTTCCCGGATTGGCCGCATCAGGTCGATCTGAAAATGAGCATCCTGCTCGACGAGCAACTGCATATCCGCCTGACCAGCCACAACCGTGGCACCGACACCGTGACCATCAGCCAGGCGCTGCACAGCTACTTCGCAGTCAGCGACGTGCGCAAGGTGCAGGTCGAAGGCCTGGACGGATTGGACTATATCGATACCGCCGACGGCTGGGTGACCAAGCAACAGGCCGGCGCACTGCACTTCGCTGCAGAGACCGATCGTATCTACCTCGATACTCCAGCTCAATTGAACATCGTCGATCAAGACTGGCAACGCCGGATCCAGCTCACCAGCGAAGGGTCCAAATCGACCGTGATCTGGAACCCATGGACCGAACGGGCCAAGGCTTTCGATGATATGGCCGACGATGGCTGGCAGGGCATGCTGTGCATCGAGACGGCGAACGTGCTGGACGATGTGGTGGCATTGGCACCGGGCGCTAGTCACACCATGGGTGTGAGCATCGCCAGCCTGCCCCTGTAAACCCAATCGAATGTGGGAGCAGGCTTGCTCCCACAAGGGGATTTTTGGCGCCGGTTACAGGTCCGATTCCTGCACCACCCGCACCACCCCCGCATCCAGCGCATACGCTGCATCCGCCAGGTCGTTGTTGACCGTCTCCACCTTCAACGTGCCAGTGACCCACAACGGCGTGTAGATATCGTCCAGCTTCAAGCCTTTGGGATAGCGCACCAGCACCAGTTGATTGGGCGGCGGCGGCGGTACGTGAATGCAGGCGCCCGGGTAAGGCACCAGGAAAAACAGGGTGCTGCGGCCCTTGGCATCGGTTTCCAATGGCACCGGATAACCGCCAAGACGGATGTGCTTGCCGTTCATGGCGGCCACGGTCTTGGTCGAATACATCACCGCCGGCAAGCCCTTGCTCTGTTTCAGGCCACCCTTTTCGGTAAAGGTGCCCAGGGCTTCTGGGGAGTTGTGGTCGATATCCGGCATTTGTTCGAGAGCCTTCTGGTCCGACTCGGGCATCAGTTCCAGCCAGTCGGTTTCCGTAAGCTCAGCGGCGTGGGCCAGGCTTGAACCCAGCAAAAGGACAGTCAACAGAAGGCGGCGCATGAAGGGGCTCGGCAAATAAGAACAGTGCCGGCATTCTAGCCCTCTGCGCCTGCGCAGCGCAGAGGGCTTGTCGCTAAATTACTTCTTTTTCAGCAGACCGTAGATCACCAGCAACACAATGGCACCCACCAGCGCGCCAATGAAACCTGCACCCTGACCTGCCTGGTAGATACCCAGGGCCTGACCGCCATAGGTCGCCGCCAGGGAGCCGGCGATACCCAGCAGGATGGTCATGATCCAGCCCATGCTGTCGTCGCCTGGTTTCAGGAAACGCGCCAGCAGGCCGACGATCAAACCGATAAAGATGGTCCCAATGATACCCATGGCATTTCCCTCTGAATGAAAGTTAGCTGAAGCCTAGTCAGACTTTGGCGTCCTGCAATCAGAGGATGGCGGTCACCAATGGTTCCCGCCAGCCCGTGGGTTATTGCGCGGCGATCAGCGCCTGGACCTTGGCGATCTGCGCGTCGAGTGTCGCGCGGTCCTTGCAACGCAGGTTGGCGTGGCCGACCTTGCGCCCGGCCTTGAACGCCTTGCCGTAGTGATGCAGGTGGCAGTCATCAATCGCAATGACCTGCTCTACCGGCGGCACCACGCCAATGAAGTTGAGCATCGCGCTCTCGCCCACCTTGGCCGTGGAACCCAGTGGCAAGCCCGCTACCGCCCGCAGGTGGTTTTCGAACTGGCTGCACTCGGCGCCTTCGGTGGTCCAGTGCCCGGAGTTATGCACGCGCGGGGCAATTTCGTTGGCCTTGAGGCCACCGTCGACTTCAAAGAACTCGAATGCCATCACGCCGACATAATCCAGTTGCTTGAGCACTCGGCTGGAATAGTCTTCGGCCAGGGCCTGCAACGGGTGGTCGGTGCTGGCCACGGACAGCTTGAGGATGCCGCTGTCGTGGGTGTTGTGCACCAACGGGTAGAAGCGCGTTTCGCCATCACGGGCGCGCACGGCCACCAGCGAGACTTCGCCGG
This sequence comes from Pseudomonas sp. FP818, assembly GCF_030687335.1. Lineage (NCBI taxonomy): Bacteria > Pseudomonadati > Pseudomonadota > Gammaproteobacteria > Pseudomonadales > Pseudomonadaceae > Pseudomonas > Pseudomonas sp. FP818. The sequence goes on from NZ_CP117427.1 coordinate 5,832,289, forward strand.
TAAACGGCACGAAGCCTTCCAGCAGGCAGGCGACGCTGCCCAGTTCGGCGAACGTGCCGACCACATCGGCTTCGGTACGCAGGACTTTCTGGCCCTTGCCGTCATAACCCAGGGTGCGGGTTTTCAGCACCGCCGGCAGGCCGATGCTGGCGACCGCCGCATCCAGGTCCGCCTGGGACTGGATGTCGGCGAAGGCCGGAGTCGGAATGCCCAGGTCCTTGAACATGCTCTTTTCGAACCAGCGGTCACGGGCGATGCGCAGTGCTTCAGCGCTCGGGTACACCGGGACGAATTGCGACAGAAACGCCACGGTTTCGGCTGGCACGCTTTCGAATTCGAAGGTCACCAGATCGACTTCATCGGCCAATTGGCGCAAGTGGTCCGGGTCGCTGTAGTCCGCCCGCAGGTGTTCGCCCAGGGCCGCCGCACAGGCGTCCGGCGCCGGATCAAGAAACGCGAAGTTCATCCCCAGCGGCGTACCCGCCAAGGCCAGCATGCGACCCAGTTGGCCGCCACCGATTACACCGATTTTCATCAATCAACAACCTCAGGCGATGCGTGGGTCTGGATTGTCCAGGACGCTGTCAGTCTGTTCGGCGCGGAATTTCTTCAGGGCCGCGTGGAACTGTGGATGCTTGGCGCCCAGGATACTGGCCGACAGCAATGCCGCGTTGATCGCGCCGGCCTTGCCAATCGCCAGGGTGGCCACCGGAATCCCGGCGGGCATCTGCACGATGGACAGCAGCGAATCCACACCCGAGAGCATCGACGACTGCACCGGCACGCCGAGCACCGGCAAGTGGGTCTTGGCCGCACACATGCCCGGCAGGTGGGCTGCGCCACCGGCACCGGCGATAATCACCTCGATGCCACGGGATTCTGCTTCATCGGCATACTGGAACAGCAAGTCCGGCGTGCGGTGGGCGGAAACCACCTTCACTTCAAACGGAATGCCGAGTTTTTCCAGCATATCGGCGGTGTGGCTAAGGGTGGACCAATCGGACTTGGAGCCCATGATCACGCCAACCAATGCACTCATCGTCGTGCCTCTTCTCTCTGGGCGCCCGCAGGCGCGTCAAAAAACAACAAGCCACGCGGGAAATCCGGCGTGGCTTGTTGTACGAATTAAGGCCGGTTGGACCGGCCGAAGGCCGCGCAGTATACCGTAATAATGCAGATAAACAGCCCCTGTGCCGACCATCTGTCTTACGCTTCAAACCTGCGGTTTTATTGACTTTAGAGTCAGCGAAAACACCCCGAAATACTCTGGGAGCTGGCTTGCCTGCAATGTCGGCTGATACACCGCTATCGCAGCATAGGTATCTACACAACTCTCTATCTAGTGCTTATTGAGTTTGTGTTGGGCTCAGCTATTCTGCGCCGCCCCACCTTCCAGCTTGCGCCACAGCAATCGCACGTTCGCCTTGCGCACCAACGCACAGCGATACAGGCGAATCTCCAGCGGCACATGCCACTGCGGCCCGCCACACACCACCAGCTCGCCCCGGGCCAGTTCGGCGCGCACGCTCAACTGTGGCACCCAGGCAATCCCCAACCCTTCCAGGGCCATGCTTTTCAGGCTGTCGGCCATGGCGGTTTCATACACCGTGGTAAAGCGCAGCGCGCGCTGGCGCAACAGCAGGTTCACCGAACGGCCGAGGAACGCCCCGGCGCTGTAGGCCAGCAGCGGCACACTGCCCTCGCCTTCCAGGTCGAACAACGGCTTGCCATCGGCATCGGCGGCGCACACCGGGAGCATTTCAGTGTTGCCCAAGTGCAGTGACGGGAAAATCTCCGGATCCATTTGCATGGCTGCGTCCGGGTCGTAGAACGCCAACATCAGGTCGCAGCCGCCTTCGCGCAGGGCATGCACCGCATCGCCGACGTTGGTGGCCACCAGGCGCGTGGCGATGTTCAGCCCTTCGTTGCGCAATTGCGCGATCCAGCGTGGGAAAAAACCCAGCGCCAGGGAGTGCGCTGCCGCCACTTGCATGACTTCGCCCTGGCCGCCTTCAAGGTGATGCAAATGCCGCAGCACTTCACCCAGTTGCTCGACCACCGTGCGCGCCGTGACCAAAAACAACTGCCCCGCCGCCGTCAGCTCGACGGGCGTGCGCGAGCGGTTGACCAGGGTCAGTCCCAGGGCCGCCTCAAGGCTGCGGATGCGTCGACTGAAGGCCGGCTGGGTGACAAAGCGCCGCTCCGCCGCCTGGGAGAAGCTGCGCGTGGCCGCCAGGGCGCTAAAGTCTTCCAGCCATTTGCTTTCAAGGTTCATCTGATTCTCCAGGGCATGCACCATTTTGGCACACACGCCCGCCATGATAACCGGGTCACATCAACATTATGCCGTTTGTGCATAGGCCAGCGCTTAATAGCATTGGCCCAAAAATTTCCACAAGCCTAGCATTCACAGCGTTCCGGCCTAGCCCGGGTCCATATCGAGATGATTTCCGTCATGTCCTCTGCTGCATCATTCCGTACAGAAAAAGACCTGCTTGGCGTACTCGAAGTACCTGCCCAAGCGTACTACGGCATCCAGACCCTGCGAGCGGTGAACAACTTCCGTCTCTCCGGCGTTCCGATTTCGCATTACCCGAAATTGGTGGTCGGTCTGGCAATGGTCAAGCAAGCCGCCGCTGATGCCAACCGCGAGTTGGGCCAGCTCAGCGAAGCCAAGCACGCTGCCATCAGCGAAGCCTGTGCCCGCCTGATACGCGGCGACTTCCACGAAGAGTTCGTGGTGGACATGATTCAAGGCGGCGCTGGCACTTCAACCAACATGAATGCCAACGAAGTCATCGCCAACATCGCGTTGGAGGCCATGGGCCACAACAAGGGCGAATACCAATACCTGCACCCCAACAACGACGTGAACATGGCGCAGTCGACCAACGACGCCTATCCGACCGCGATCCGCCTGGGTCTGCTGTTGGGCCATGACGCGCTGCTGGCCAGCCTCGACAGCCTGATCCAGGCGTTCGCCGCCAAAGGTGTCGAGTTCGGCCACGTTCTGAAAATGGGCCGCACCCAACTGCAAGACGCCGTGCCGATGACCCTCGGCCAGGAGTTCCGCGCCTTCGCCACGACCCTGGGTGAAGACCTGGCACGCCTCAAGACCCTGGCTCCGGAGCTGCTGACCGAAGTCAACCTGGGCGGCACCGCCATCGGTACCGGCATCAACGCCGACCCGCGCTACCAGGCCCTGGCCGTGCAACGCCTGGCCACCATCAGCGGCCAGCCGCTGGTACCGGCGGCCGACCTGATCGAAGCCACCTCCGACATGGGCGCGTTCGTGCTGTTCTCCGGCATGCTCAAGCGTACCGCGGTGAAGCTGTCGAAGATCTGCAACGACCTGCGCCTGCTGTCCAGCGGCCCACGTACCGGGATCAACGAGATCAATCTGCCAGCGCGTCAGCCAGGCAGCTCGATCATGCCCGGCAAGGTCAACCCGGTCATCCCGGAAGCCGTGAACCAGGTGGCCTTCCAGGTCATCGGTAACGACCTGGCCCTGACCATGGCGGCCGAAGGCGGCCAACTGCAACTGAACGTGATGGAGCCGCTGATCGCTTTCAAGATCTTCGACTCGATCCGCCTGCTGCAACGCGCCATGGACATGCTGCGCGAACACTGCATCGTCGGCATCACCGCCAACGAAGCACGCTGCCGCGAACTGGTGGAGCACTCCATCGGCCTGGTCACCGCGCTGAACCCGTACATCGGCTATGAAAACGCCACCCGCATCGCCCGTATCGCCCTTGAAAGCGGCCGTGGCGTGCTGGAACTGGTGCGCGAAGAAGGCTTGCTCGACGACGCCATGCTCGACGACATCCTGCGCCCGGAAAACATGATTGCCCCGCGTCTGGTGCCTTTGAAGGCCTGAACGCATGTAGCACCGCTCACCAGGTTGAGGGACTAGACACCTCTCACCCTTTTGAGGGCTTGAAGATTTCGATCTTCAGGCCCTTTTTTTTGCTTTTTTAACGCCTGCCCCCTGAGCGAGTTGGCTCGCTCCCACTAACACCTATATAGAAGCGCGCAACTGCGTTTTATATATAAAACAAATAAGCCGTTTATTAACTTCCCCGCGTTACCTGAAAAAGCACCGACCTCTCGCAACTTCCCATTACATGCCCGAACAGTGTGCAAATTCGTGCCATATAAGAACCAACGTTTCATATATGAAACGTCAAACTTTCAATTACTTAACCCCAAGTCATTCATATAAAAGGACATTTACTAAAAACCTGTAGGAAATAAACCCCTGGCATTGTTCATGCACTAAACGGCGTATCACCTATAAAACAGACCAGAGTACCTTCCTGATGGCTGTGAAAGAGATGTACGCCGTGACGCCCCAATGGAATAACCAAGCTCTCAGGGAAGAGCTGGAGCCGACTGAAATTGAATTTCGCAATGTCGGTAAATGTTTCCCGGCCAAGGGTAAAGCGGACGCGCCCTTCGCCATTCGCGAGGTGAACTTCAAGATTCGCCGGGGTGAAGTGGTGTCGATCATCGGCCCTTCCGGTTGCGGCAAGAGCACCATCCTGAACATGGGCTCGGGTCTGTACCGCCCCAGCGAAGGTGAAGTGTTCGTCGGTGGCGAGCCGGTCACCGGGCCGGTGCCGCAGGTTGCGTTCATGCTGCAGAAGGACCTGCTGATGCCCTGGCGCAGCATCCGCCGCAACGTCGAACTGGGCCTGGAAATCCAGGGCGTGCCTGCCGCCACCCGGCAGAAGGTGGCCCTGGACCTGCTCGACCGCTGCCACCTCAATGGCTACGCCGATCACTACCCGTTCCAGCTCTCCGGTGGCATGCGCCAGCGCGCCGCCCTGGCCCGCACCCTGGCCATCGACCCGCAGGTGCTGTTCCTCGACGAGCCGTTCTCGGCCCTCGATGCCCAGACCAAGATGATCCTGCAACAGGACATGGCACGGATGCTCTTCGACGAGAAGAAAACCGCGCTGTTCATCACCCACGACCTGATCGAAGGCATCGCCATGTCCGACCGCTTGCTGGTCATGAGCGCCCGCCCCGGCACGATCATCGAAGAAATCAGCATCGACCTGCCGTTTCGCGACAACCCCCTGGAGCGCCGCAAGCTGCCGGAAATCGGCCCGCTGGTAGGCCGCCTGATGGAGTTGCTCCAGGTCGGTGCCGACACCGAACTGCACTGATCACCGCCCTTGCGGCCCCCAACCGATTCCGGAGTCCCCATGCTCAAGTCTCTGTTTCAACGTCTTTGCGCCCTCAGCCTGGGCCTCGGTGTGGCCTGTGCCGCCCAGGCGCAGCCGACCAAGGTCACCTACCTGCTGCCGGCGCCGCCCAACTCGCCCGCGTTCGCACCGTGGATCATCGCCAAGGAAAAGGGCTACTACACGGCCCAGGACCTGGACCTGACGTTCATCGCCGCCAAAGGTGGCGTGGACGTGGCCAAGCAGATCGGCGCCGGTAACGCGTTGATCGGCGGGGCCATCGGTGACACGCCTATCGTGGTGCGGGCCAATGGCATCCCGGTACGCGCCGTGGCGGTGCTGGGCGACGGCGGCGTGACGATGATCGCCACCAACGCCAAGGACAACATCAACCGCATCAGCGACCTCAAGGGCAAGACCATGACGGTGATGTCGTACTCCGACACCACCTACTACGCCCTGCTCGCTTCGCTGCGCAAAGCCGGGCTGGGCAAGAACGACGTGAACATCCAGGCCGCCGGCCCCGCCGGCGTCTGGCAGCTGTTCTCCGCCAACAAGGCCCAGGCCATGGCCGGGGTGCCGGACTGGGTGATCAATGCCGAGGAAGCCGGGGTGCAGATCAAGTTGATCCCCCAGGACCAGATCTTCGAAAGCATGGCCCAGGCGATTCTCGCTTCCGACGACGCCATCAAGAACCAGCCCAAGCTCGTGCGTGGCGTGGTCCAGGGCACCCTGCAAGGCATGCGCGACATCATCCAGGACCCGCGCGCCGCTGCCGTGACCTTCGCCAAGGCGGTACCGGCGTATGCCGGCAAGGAGGACTCGCTGGAGAAGATCTTCAAGCTCTACGTCGAACACGTCTACGCCAAGCAGGCCGTGCTCGGGCACATCGATCCGCAGCACCTGGACAAGGTCCTGCAGTTCTATGTCAGCGAAGGCATCGTCACCCAGGCGACCCCGCTTGAAGACCTCTTCACCAACCAGTTCGTCGACAGCCCGGTCGCCGCACAGTGAGCCACCGGGACATTGAGGTACGTACACGATGAAAAACAATAACTCCGTGCTCGGTAGCGTCGCGCTGCTGATCCTGTTCCTGGTCCTCTGGCAATGGGGCCCCGGCCTGCTCGGCATGCCCGAGTTCGTCATGCCCAAACTCAGCCGCGTGGCCCAGGAAGGCCTGGTGATGTGGCAGACCGGCGGCCTGCTGCAACACACCCTGATCACCGCGCTGGAGATCGTTGTCGGCTTCGCCCTCGGCGCCCTGCTGGGGGTGGTGATCGGTGTCTCGCTGGGCCTGTCGCCGGCTGCCGAAGCCATGTTGTCGCCGTACATCCTGGCCTTGCAGATCGCGCCGAAAGTCGCCTTCGCGCCGCTGTTCGTGATGTGGCTGGGCTACACCATCTACCCGAAGATTCTGATCGCGATCCTGATCGTGTTTTTCCCGGTGATGATCAACGTGCTCTCGGCGATCCGCACCGTCGACCCGGACATGATCAACCTGGTGCGCACCATGAACGCCAACCGCTGGCAGATCTTCCGCCTGGTGGAGTTCCCCTCGGCCATGGCCGCACTGTTTTCCGGCCTGCGCATTGCCTCGACCCTGGCCGTGATCGGCGTCACCGTCGGTGAACTGGTCGGCGGCAACCAGGGCCTGGGCTTTTTGCTGGTGGACGCCGAGGGCCAGGGCAATACCGCCGGGGTGTTCGTCGCCATTGTCGCGCTGACCCTGATTGGGGTGATCGCCTACGGCGCAGTGGTGTGGGCGGAAAAACGCGTCCTGCACTACATGCCCAAAGCCATGTTGAGCACCCAATGATGAGCCGCCATGAGCTTTTGCTTGCAGGCCGTCGCGTGCTGGTCACCGGTGGCGCCCGTGGCCTGGGCTATGCCTTTGCCCAGGCCATCGGCCAGGCCGGTGCCCGAGTGGTGATTGCCGATGTGCTGCACGAACGTGTGCAGCAGGCCGCCTGTGAATTGCGGGCGCTGGGCCTGGATGTGCAGGCCGTCACCGTCGACCTGGCCCAACCCGCGTCGATCCAGGCCTGTGTCGACGCGACGATCAGCCTGCTGGGCGGCCTCGATGGCTTGGTGAACAACGCCTCGATCACCAACTCCGGCGGCAAGGGCTGCGAAGCATTGAGCATCGACACCTGGGACCAGGTGATGCAGGTCAACGTGCGCGGCACCTGGCTGATGACCACCGCCTGCCTGCCGGCCCTGCGCGCCAGCGGCCAGGGCGCCATCGTCAATCTGGCCTCGGACACTCCGCTGTGGGGCGCGCCGAACCTGTTGGCCTATGTCGCCAGCAAGGGCGCGATCATCGCCATGACCCGCAGCCTGGCGCGGGAGCTGGGCAGCGACAACATCACCGTCAACGCCATCGCCCCCGGCCTGGTGCTGGTGGAAGCCACCGCCTACGTGCCCGAGGCGCGCCACCGTTTGTACAACGACCAACGGGCCCTGCAACGCCCGCAATTGCCCGAAGACGTCAGCGGCGCCGTGCTGTTCGCGCTGTCCGACCTTGCCCGCTTTATCACTGGACAAACCCTGCCGGTCAACGGCGGGTTCGTCATGCCTTGATCTGGAGACTGTCATGACTGATCTATCTGCCCAAAACGACACCCCGAAAAGCTGGGACCGCCCTGCCGGCGCCAGCCTGGAAAGCTGGATGAGCACGCGCATCGCCCGTTACGAGACGCGCAAGTACGACTGGGATGCCCTGAAGTTCCAGGCTGACTACGACCCCAAGTTCCGCCGCGCGCAAATGCGCTACATCGGCACGGGCGGCACTGGTATCAGCACCGATATGAACACCATCCCGTCGGAGCACTTCACCTTTTCCACCATGGTCATCCCGGCCGGCCATGAAGGCCCGCCGCACCTGCACATTGACGTCGAAGAAGTGTTCTTCGTGCTGCGCGGCAAACTCAAGGTGGTGCTGGAAAAGGACGGCGAGCGCTTCGAGACCATCCTCACCGACCGCGACGTGATTTCCGTGCCGCCCGGCGTGTACCGCGAAGAAATCAACATCGGCGATGAAGACGCGCTGATGTGCGTGATGCTCGGCGCAAAAAAACCGATCACCCCGACCTATCCGCCAGAGCACCCTCTGGCCTCGATCAAGCGCGGGTAAGCCCATGTTGCCAGGACTCACGCACGCCGCGCCGACGGCCGACCTGCAAGCCCAACTGCAGCGCGATTTCCCCCAGCAACGGGTCGCGTCAGCAGGAGGCCAGCAGGCCCTGCGGGTATGCGGCACGGGACCGGCAGTGGTGTTGCTGCACGGCATCGGCTCCGGCGCGGCGTCCTGGCTGCAGGTGGCACAACATCTGGCGGCCCAGGCGCGGGTCATCGCCTGGGACGCGCCCGGCTATGGCGACTCCAGCCCCCTGGAGTCGCAAGTACCCAAGGCCGAGCAATACGCCGCGCGCCTGGTGCAGATGCTCGATGCGCTGGAGGTGGACGAGTGCGTACTGGTCGGCCATTCCCTGGGCGCACTGACCGCCCTGGCCTTGGCCCGCAGTGCCCAGGCCAGACGCGTGAGCCGCCTGGTACTGATCAGCCCCGCTCGTGGCTATGGCGCGTCCGAGCGCAACGCGCAGCGCCAGCAAGTGCGCCAGCAACGCCTGGGCAACCTGCAACGCCTGGGCATCGCCGGGCTGGCCGAGCAGCGCAGCGCCCACATGCTCTCGCCCAGTGCCCAGCCCCAAGCGTTGGCCTGGGTGCACTGGAACATGGCCCGCCTGAACCCGCTGGGCTATCGCCAGGCCATCGAATTGCTGTGCGGCGACGACTTGCTGCGCCACGGCCAACCTGCAATGCCCTGCGAGGTGCATTGCGGCGAAGCCGACAGCATCACCCCACCCGACACCTGCCTGGGCGTGTCCAAGGCCCTGGGTGCCAGCTTCAACCTGATCGCCGACGCAGGCCATGCCAGCCCCATCGAACAACCGCGAGTGGTTGCCGGTCGCCTGGCCTACGCCCTCAAACAATCCCTGACAGGTAGAACCCTATGAACGACTCAGATCTGCTGAAGGATGCTCAGGACAAATACATCGTGCCGGGCCTGGAGCGCGGCTTGTTGCTGCTCTGCGAGTTCAGCCGGCGCAACCGGACCCTGACCGCGCCGGAACTGGCGCGGCGCCTCGCGCTGCCGCGCTCGACGATTTTCCGCTTGCTGACCACCCTGGAAACCATGGGCTTCGTCACCCGCAGCGGCAACGAATACCGCCTGGGCATGTCGGTGCTGCGCCTGGGCTTCGAGTACCTGGCGTCGCTGGAGCTGACCGAACTCGGCCAGCCACTGCTGGCGCGTTTGTGCGACCGGGTTAACTACCCGAGCAACCTGGTGGTGCGCGACGGGCGTTCCATCGTGTACGTGGCCAAGGTGTCGCCGCCTTCGGTGTTCTCCAACGCGGTCAACGTCGGCACCCGCCTGCCGGCCCATGCCACGGTGCTGGGGCGCATTCTCCTCGAAGACCTGTCACTGGCCGAACTGCGCGAGCTGTACCCCGAGGAGCACCTGGAACAGCACTCCCACTGCACCCCGAAAACCGTGATGGAGCTGTTCGACATGCTCCAGGCCGACCGCCAGCGCGGCTTTGTCAGCGGCGAAGGGTTCTTTGAATCGGCGATTTCCACAGTGGCCGCGCCCGTGCGCGACCAGAGCGGCGACATCGTGGCCGCCCTCGGCGTGACCATCCCGACCACGCAGATCGGTCATGTGAATTTTGAAGAGCTGCTGAACCAAGTGCGGCGCAGCGCCGACGAGCTGTCGCGCCTGCTCAACTACAACGGCGGCGCCCACAGCGGGCAGCCCCGCGTCACTGCCTTGATGAGAGATTGAGATGAGCCTTTATTCATTGCAGGGCCGCACCGCAATCGTCACCGGAGGCTCCTCGGGCATAGGCCTGGCATGCGTCGAACTGCTGCTGGAAGCCGGTGCGGCCGTTGCGTTTTGCGGCCGCGATGCGGAACGCCTGCGCCGTGCCGAAAGCGACCTGCGCCAACGTTTCCCGCAAGGCCAACTGCTGGCCCAGGTGTGCGATGTGCTCGATGGCGAATCGGTCAACGCCTTTGCCAGCGCCAGCCTGGCCGCGCTGGGCGCCGCCAGCGTGCTGATCAACAACGCCGGGCAAGGCCGGGTCTCGACCTTTGCCGACACCACCGACAGCGCCTGGACCGAAGAGCTGCACCTGAAGTTTTTTTCGGTGATCAACCCGGTCCGCGCCTTCACGCCGCAGCTGCAAAGCCAGGCCGACGCCGCGATTGTCTGCGTCAACTCACTGCTGGCCAGCCAGCCGGAACCGCACATGGTCGCCACCTCCGCTGCCCGCGCCGGGATCAAGAACCTGGTGCGCTCGATGGCCACCGAATTCGCCCCGCAAGGCATCCGCGTCAACGGCATCCTGATTGGCCTGGTGGAGTCCGGGCAATGGCGCCGCCGCTTCGAAGCGCGTGAAGAACGCGACCTCGACTGGGCGCAATGGACCGCCCGCCTGGCCCAACAAAAACATATTCCCCTGGGGCGCCTGGGCCTGCCGATTGAAGCGGCCCGCGCGATCCTGTTTCTGGCCTCGCCTCTGTCGGCTTACACCACAGGCAGCCATATCGATGTCTCTGGAGGCCTGTCCCGCCATGCGTAATGAAAACACTGTCACCGTGGGCGCTGCCATCACCGCCTTTCTCGAACAATGCGACGTCAAGGCCGCGTTTGGCGTGATCTCGATCCACAACATGCCGATCCTCGATGCCTTCGCCGTGCGCGGCAATATCCGCTTTGTCATGGCCCGGGGTGAAGCCGGCGCCGCCAACATGGCCGACGCCTATGCCCGCACCACCGGTGGCCTGGGCGTGTGTCTGACCTCCACCGGCACTGCCGCCGGCAATGCGGCTGGGGCCATGGTTGAAGCGCAGACTGCCGGCACCCCGGTGCTGCACATCACCGGGCAGATCGAGACGCCGTACCTGGACCAGGAACTGGCGTATATCCACGAAGCCCGCGACCAGTTGAACATGCTCAAGGCCGTGTCCAAGGCCGCCTTCCGCGTGCGCAGCGTCGAGACCGCCATCAGCACCCTGAAGCTCGCGGTGCAGACCGCACTGACCGCGCCCACCGGACCGGTCAGCGTCGAGATCCCGATCGACATCCAGTCGGCCTTTATCCCAATGCCCACCGACCTGTCGCCACTGCCGATCCCGGTCGCTGTGCCGGCACCGGAAGCCCTCGACCTGGTGGCCGCGCGCCTGGCCAGTGCCAAACGCCCGATGCTCTGGCTCGGCGGCGGCGCGCGGCATGCCGGGGCGCAGGTCAAGCGCCTGCTGGCGATGGGCGTGGGGGTGATCACCTCGACCCAGGGTCGCGGCGTGGTTAACGAAGACGACGAACGTTGCCTGGGGGCCTTTTCGCAGAACAAGCGGGTCGAGCAGTTCCTGCAAACCTGCGATGCACTGCTGATCGCCGGGTCGCGCCTGCGCAGCAATGAGACCTTCAAGTACGCGCTCAAGCTGCCGCAGAACACGCTGCGCATCGACGCCAACCCGGCCATCGAAGGCCGCAGCTATGCCAGCGAACTGTTTATCTGCGGCGACGCGGCCCTGGCCCTGGAAGGGTTGGCTGACCGCCTGGAAGGCCGCCTGCACACCGACCCGCAGTTCCTCGCCGAACTCAAGGCCGTGCGTGAACAGTCGCGCAGCCAACTGGTCGCGGACCTGGGCCCGTACTCGGCGATGGTCGAGCAATTGCAGGCCAGCACCGGGCGCAACTTCTCCTGGGTGCGCGATGTGACCCTGTCCAACAGCATCTGGGGCAACCGCCTGCTCAACCTGTACCACCCGCGCGCCGGGGTTCACGCCTTGGGCGGCGGTATTGGCCAGGGCCTGGCGATGGGCATCGGTGCCGCGGTGGCAGCCGCTGAAACCGCGCCCGAGCGCAAGGTGTTTGCCCTGGCGGGCGATGGCGGTTTCATCCTCAACCTGGGTGAGCTGGCGACCCTGGTCCAGGAGCGCGCCAACCTGGTGATTCTGCTGATGAACGACCAGCGCTACGGGGTGATCCGCAATATCCAGGACGCGGTCTACGGCAGCCGGCATTGCTATGTCGACCTGCACACCCCGGACTACACCAAGCTCGCCGAATCCATGGGCCTGCGCCATGGCCTGGTCACCGACCTCAAGGATTTCGGCAAGGTGGTCGACAGCGCCTTGAGCCAGCCCGGCCCGTTCCTGCTGGAAGTGGACATGCTCAGCGTGGGCAACTTCGCCACCCAGTTCGCCGGCCCGCCCAACAGCGAAACCAAAGCCCAGAAGGCCACCGCCTGAGGATCGTCGCATGTTGCATATCACCATGATCGGCTGCGGCGCCATTGGCGTCGGCGTGCTGGAGCTGCTGGAGAACGATCCGCAGTTGTGCGTGGATTACGTCATCGCTTCCGAGGGCTCCGAAGCCCTGGTGCGCCAGCGCCTGGCCAGTTTCAAACAACCGCCGCAGGTGCTGACCGCCTTGCCGGCCGATACGCGCCCGGATTTGCTGGTGGAGTGCGCCGGCCACCGCGCCATCGAAGAGCATGTGCTGCCGGCCCTGGAGCGTGGGATTGCCTGCCTGATTGTGTCGGTCGGCGCCTTGTCCGAAGTGGGCCTGGTGGAACGCCTGGAGGCCGCCGCCGAGCGCGGCAAGACCCGCATCGAGCTGCTGCCCGGGGCGATTGGCGGTATTGATGCGTTGTCGGCGGCCAAGGTCGGCGGCCTGGACTCGGTCAACTACACCGGGCGCAAGCCAGCCCGCGCCTGGAAGAACACTCCCGGCGAGCAGGCTTGCGACCTGGACAGCATCCGCGAAGCCACGGTGATCTTCCAGGGCAGTGCCCGTGAGGCCGCGCGGCTGTACCCGAAAAACGCCAACGTTGCGGCCACCCTGTCCCTGGCCGGGCTGGGCCTGGATCGCACCCACGTCACGCTGATCGCCGACCCCCACAGCGACGAAAACGTCCACCACTTCGAAGCCCGTGGCGCCTTTGGCCGTTTCGAGTTGAGCCTGCGCGGCAAGCCGCTTTTGGCCAACCCCAAGACCTCGGCGCTGACCGTGTACAGCGTGGTCCGTGCCTTGGGCAACCACGCCCATGCCATCTCAATTTAGGAGCCCGTCGATGACCCTCGAACAGACTTTACCGATCTGCATCGCCGGCCACTGGCGCCTGGGCCGTGGCGAGCGCTACGCCAGCCGCTACCCGGCCACTGGCGAGGCCGTGGCCTGGCTTAACGCTGCCGATTTGCAGGATGTGGAAGACGCCATCCAGGGCGCGCACCAGGCCTTCCTGCACAGCGGCTGGGCCCAGCGCAAACCCCATGAGCGGGCCGGTGTGCTGTACCGCATCGCCGAGCTGATCCGCCTGCACAGTGAGGAACTGGCGCAGCTGCAACGCCAGGACAACGGCAAGCCGATCAATGAAACCCGTGCGCTGGTGGCCAGTGCGGCCGGCACTTTCCAGTTCTTCGCCGCCGCCTGCGAAACCCTGGAAGAAACCATCACCCCGTCGCGCGGTGATTTCGTCAGCATGAGCGTGTATGAGCCGATGGGCGTGGTCGCCGCGATCACCCCGTGGAACTCACCGATTGCCAGCGAGGCGCAGAAGGTCGCGCCAGCCCTGGCGGCGGGCAATGCGGTGGTGATCAAACCGGCGGAAATCACCCCGCTGCTGGCCCTGCGCCTGGCCAGTCTGTGCGAAGAGGCCGGCCTGCCCAAGGGCCTGATCAGCGTGCTGCCCGGCAAGGGCTCGCTGCTGGGCGACGCACTGACCCGCCACCCGCTGGTCAAGCGCGTGTCGTTCACCGGCGGCACCCGCACTGGCAAGCACATCGCCCATATCGCCGCCGACAAGATGATGCCGGTGTCTTTGGAGCTGGGGGGCAAGTCGCCGACCATCGTCCTTGATGACGCCGACCTCGACCACGCGGTGGCGGGCGTGCTCTACGGCATTTTCAGCTCCTCGGGCGAGGCCTGTATTGCCGGCTCGCGGCTGTTTGTCGCGCGCGCCCTGTACGAGCCCTTTATGCAACGCCTGGTAGCCGCCGCCGCGAACCTGCGCATGGGCGACCCGGCCGACGAAAACACGCAGATGGGCCCGCTGATCAGCGCCGGCCATCGTGAATCGGTGGAACGTTATGTCGCCCTCGGCCTGGCCGAAGGCGGGCGCCTGCGCCTGGGCGGGCAGCGCCCCAGCGGTGGCCTGTATGACCAGGGCTACTTCTACCCGCCGACCATCCTTGAGGGCCTGCACAACCAACAACAGGTATGCCAGGAAGAAATCTTCGGCCCGGTGCTGGTGGCCATGCCCTTCGACGACGAAGAGCAATTGCTGGAGCAGGCCAACGACAGCCTGTACGCCCTCGCGGCAGGCATCTGGACCCGCGACTACAAGCGCGCCTGGGCCCTGGGCCGGCGCTTGCAGGCCGGCACCGTGTGGATCAACACCTACAAACAGTTCTCGATTTCCACGCCGTTCGGCGGTTGGCGCGACAGCGGCCTGGGCCGCGAAAAAGGCCGCCTGGGGATCCTGCAATACATGGAACAGAAGAGCCTCTACTGGGGCATGAACCAACAGCCACTGGCCTGGGCCGGTGTGCCACACGAGGTAGCGTGATGAGCGTTTTAGGTATTGATGAAGTCACCTATGGCGTCGAGGACCTCGACACCTGCGTGCGTTTTTTCAGCGACTGGGGCCTGACCCAGGTCAGCACGCAACCCGATGAGGTGATCTTCGAGACCCTCAATGGCTGCCGCGTAGTGCTCGCCGACCTGAACAAACCCGGCCTGCCGCCCGCCATCGAGGCCGGCTCCACCGTGCGCGAAGTGGTGTGGGGCGTGGCCGACGCGACGGACCTTGCGCTGTACGCCGAACGCATCGCCAACGACCCGGGGTTTATCGAGGGTAACGGGCGCATCGGCTGCACCGACCCCAACGGCCTAGCGATCCGCCTGCAAGTCACGCGTAAGCGCGAGCTGGAGATCGAGTGCAGCGGCCACAACACCTGGCAGACCAAGGGCCGGATCAACAAGGCGGCGCCGATCTACGAGCGCGCCACGCCGATTGAAGTCGGTCACGTGGTGTTTTTCGTCAAGGACGTGAACGCCTGCGAAGCCTTCTACCACGAGCGTTTCGGCTTCCAGGCCTCGGACCGCTATCCGGATCGCGGGGCCTTTTTGCGCACCGCCGAGGAAGGTGGCCACCACGACCTGTTCATGCTGCAACTGCCGGCGCCACGGGCGGGACTGAACCATGTGGCCTTTACCGTGCGCGATGTGCACGAGGTGTTTGGCGGTGGCATGCACGTGTCCCGCAGCGGCTGGCCGACCGAGATCGGCCCTGGGCGTCACCCGGTGTCTTCGGCGTTTTTCTGGTACTTCAAGAACCCCGCCGGCGCGCTGGTGGAGTACTACGCCGACGAAGACCAACTGACCGGCGAATGGCAGCCACGCACCTTTGAGCCGGGGCCCACGGTGTTCGCCGAATGGGCGATTGCCGGCGGTATCGACGGCAATACCCGGCGCCAACAACACGTCGAGGCGCCGCAAGGCAAGTTCCTCACCGACAAACCCAAATCCTGAGCAGGAGTCGCCCATGCCTTCCCTGAATATTGCTATCGCCGGTGCCGGTATCGGCGGCCTGACCGCCGCCATCGCCCTGCACCGCGCCGGTCACCAGGTCACCGTGTTTGAACAGTCCAAGGCCTTTTTGCGGGTCGGCGCCGACATCAACCTCACCCCCAACGCGGTACGTGCGCTGGATGGCCTGGGGATTGGCGCCGCCGTGCGCATCCCGGCCGCCCGGCCGACCCATCGCATCAGCCGGATGTGGGACAGCGGCGAAGAGACTTCACGCCTGGAAATGTCCGACGCCGCCGAGCAAAAGTACGGCGCCCCGCAACTGACCATCCACCGCGCCGACCTGCTGGCGGCCCTGGCCGAAGTGTTCCCGTTGGAGCAGGTGCAATTCGCCAAGCGCGCCGAGCGGGTTGAGCACACTGACGACGGCATCTGCCTGCACTTCAAGGACGGCAGCCAGCACCGCTGCGATGTGCTGATCGGCGCCGACGGCATCCACTCGGTGGTGCGCAACGCGCTGTTTGGCGAAGAGCACCCGCGCTTTACCGGGGTGGTGGCGTACCGCGCGGTGGTGCCGGCCGAGTTGGTGGCCCATGTGCCGAATATCCAGGCCTTTACCAAGTGGTGGGGCCCCAACCCGCAGAGCCAGATCGTTACGTTCCCGCTCAACCAGGGCAAAGATATTTTTATCTTCGCCACCACCGCCCAGGACAGCTGGCACGAAGAGTCGTGGACCAGCGCTGGCGATGCCGACGAGCTGCGCAGCCACTATCAGGCGTTCCACCCCGACGCCCGCGCCCTGCTGGATGCGTGCAGCGATGTGCTCAAGACCGCGCTGTATGAGCGCGACCCGCTGCCGTTCTGGTCCAAGGGCCCGATCACCCTGCTGGGCGATGCCTGCCACCCGATGATGCCGTTCATGGCCCAGGGTGCCGGCCAGGCCATCGAGGATGCGGTGGTGCTCGCCCGTTACCTGCAAGACCTCGACAGCCCGTCCCAGGTCGCCGCGGCCTTGCAGGGCTATCAGCAGGCGCGCCTGGAACGCACCAGCCAGATCCAGATCGGCTCGCGGGGCAACCAGTGGCTCAAGGACGGCGGCAACGCCGATTGGGTCTATGGCTACGACGCCTGGACCATCCCCACCCAAAGCGCGGCCTGAACATGAGCGACAGCTTGCTGGTGACCGTGCTGCTCAAGCACGACCAATCGAAGAACCTGGAAGACATTCAGCGGCATATGAAGCAGCAGGATTGGTGGGAGCGTTTTCCACCGCAGGGCGTGGAGTTGGTGAGCTGGACCGTGGCCATGGGCCTGGGCCAGATCGTCACCCTGCGCTTGCCGCCGAGCCTGCTGCCAGCCCTTAACGTCGAGCTTGAGCGCTCGGCGTGGGGCGTGTTCAGCACTGAAGTTTTCCCGACATACGACTTTATCCCCGTGCGCGAAACCATCCGCGAACGGGTACGCAACGGAGGTCAATGACATGAGCACTACCGAACGCTTCCTCGAGCCCCATCAGGCGCGCAAACGGCCCAATACCCAGTTTGAAGAGCTGCTGGGCGACTCCATCGAACGCGCCTTCGGCAACGGCGTGACCGAGCTGCCGGCGCTGCTCGCCCACCTCAACCTGGCCGGCCCGCCCTGCCCGCTGACCAGCGGCGAGTGGACGGCAGATGCCTATCAAACCCTGATGGCCCGGCTGGGCGAATGACCCGGCAGAAGGAATAGAACAATGACTATGCAATTGACCGTCGACCCTGTTGAAAACCATCTGGCCAATGGCCTCAAAGACCTCTGGTTCCCGGTGTTGCCTTCGGACCTGTTGGGGGAGAAGCCGGTGTCGGTGCGCCGCCTCGGCTACAAGATCGCTCTGTGGCGCGACAACGATGGCCGCGTACACGCCCTCGAAGACCATTGCCCCCATCGCGGCGCGCCGCTGTCCCAGGGCCCGGTGCTGGGTGATCGCCTGCAATGCCCGTATCACGGCGTCGAAGTGCGCTGTGACGGCACCGTGACCAAGGTGCCCGGCAGCCCCGGCTGCAAACTCGAAGGCAGCCGCCCGACCCGCATGTTCCATACCCGCGAAGCGGCAGGCGCGATCTTTTTGTTCAATGCCACCGACGCGCATTTAGAGACCCCGCCGGAACTGGTGCTGCCCGAGCAACTGACCTCGCCGGAGTGGAGCAGCTTCGTCTGCTACACCGAGTGGAAAGGCGACTACCGCTACGTGATCGACAACGTCATGGACCCGATGCACGGCACCTACCTGCACAAGATGTCGCACTCGATGAGTGAAGGCGAAGCCACCGCCAAGTTCGTCACCCGCGACACCGACAACGGGTTCTTCTTCGAGAAGGAAGGCCAGCGCGGAGTGAACTTCGACTGGACCGAGTTCATGGACAACGGCTGCCATTGGCTGCGCCTGGAAATCCCCTACCCGAAAACCGGCGGCCCGGGCGGCAACTTCACCATTATCGGCAGCTACACGCCGAGCAGCCGCGCGCTCTCGGCGGTGTTCCACTGGCGCTGCCGACCGCTGACCGGCTGGCAGCGCGACACCTGGCGCTTCCTTTACAAGAACCGCCTGGAAGCGCGGCACTGGGCCGTGCTGGAGCAGGATCGGGTGCTGCTGGAATTCATGGAGCCGGACGCCAACCAGCGCGAAAACCTCTACCAGCACGACCTGGGCGTGGTGCGCATGCGCCGTTACCTGAAAAACGCGGCCAAGGCCCAGCTTGAACTGATCGACGCGAAGCAACTGCCATGAACGCGGTCGTGGTGGCGCCCGCCGGGGCCAGTTGGTCGAATGCGCTGCTGATCGGCCGCGAAGTGGTGATGTCGGGGATGACCGCGCACCCCGCCAGCCGCGAGGCCCCCCTGGATTGCTACGCCCAGACCCTGGTGGTGCTGGGCAAGATCCAGGCGCTGGTGACGGCGGCCGGCGGGCACGTGGGCAATATCTACCGGCTGACGGTGTACCTCACTGATATCGCCGACAAAGACCAAGTGGGCCGCGCCCGACGGGATTTTTTCGCCGGGCAGGCCGTGTTTCCCACGTCCACCCTGGTGGCCGTCAACGCACTGGTGTTTCCTGAACTACGGGTCGAGATCGAGGCCAGTGCCCAGCTCGATGTCGACCTGCGTACCGTCACAGAGGTGAATGATGTCTAAGCCCTCCCTGCTCAATGCCCGCGTGCATACCCTGCGCTATGAAGCCGAAGGCATCATCAGCGTGGAGTTTCGGCCGTTGGGCGATACCGTGTTCCCGCCGTTCGAGGCCGGCTCGCACATCGACCTGCACCTGGCCAACGGCCTGGTGCGCAGCTACTCGCTGCTCAACTCCCCCAGCGACCAGGGGCGCTACACCGTGGGCATCCTGCGTGACCGCAACAGCCGCGGCGGCTCGGAATATGTGCACAGCCAACTGCGGGTCGGCATGCCGCTGTCGATCTCGGCGCCGCGCAACAACTTCGCGCTGGACCTGAGCGCCAGCCACAGTGTGCTGGTGGCCGGTGGCATCGGCATTACCCCGATCTACTGCATGTTCCGCCAGTTGCTGGCCCAGGGAAAATCCGCCGAGCTGATCTATTGCGCGCGCTCGCGCCAGGAAGCGGCATTGGTGGAAGCCTTGAACGGCCTGGATGCGCGGGTGGTGTACCACTTCAACGACGAGAAAGGCGTGCCGCCGGACCTCGCCGCCTACCTCGCTGGCCAGCCGGCAGATACGCACTTCTACTGCTGCGGGCCGACGCCGATGCTGGATGCGTTCGAGGGCACCTGTGAGCGCCTGGGTTATCCCCATGCGCATATCGAGCGCTTTACCGCCGCCGAACTGCCGCCCAGCGAAGATGCCCAGAGCCGCTATAGCGTGGAGCTGAAAAAGTCCGGCAAGACGCTGTCGGTGGAGCCCGGTTTGAGTTTGCTGGATGTGTTGCTCGAAGCCGGTTGCGACATTGACCACAGCTGCCGCGAGGGGGTGTGCGGCTCCTGTGAAACGCGGGTGGTGGAAGGCGAGATCGACCACCGCGACGGGGTACTGACCAAGGCCGAGCGTGCGGCGAACACGTCGATGATGGTGTGCGTTTCGGGCTGCAAGAGCCGGCGCTTGGTGCTGGACCTTTAGTCTGCATAGGCTCGGTGGTGGGGCTGTTGTGGCGAAGGGGCTTGTCCCCTCGCCACGATGTCAGGCAGACGATCTATCGAGTAAATAAGTAGGCAACTTATTATTCACCCGTAAAACACAAAATTGCCCGTTTCATTGGCAGCGTGCAATAAAGACGCACCTATCACGAGCAACTTTGTTACCGCACTTACAGGTTGTTTCATGGGTTATACAAAGCGCTTTGTTTCCCATATAAACAATTGTTTTCAAGAAGGTTTTTTTAAAACCACCGTAAATACGCCGCCTGGCACACTTCCTGCTCTACACCTATGCATTCACTGATTAAACGGCGTTTCGCCGATAAAACAATAATAACCAACACTTAAACCCGGTAAGACCCGCTCCTTCCTTAGTTGCCTTTAAAGGCAAGCGGACGAGTGTTGCCGATTACCCGGTAGAGAGGTCTCTATGAAGCGTGTCTTGTGTGCAGGATTGATGTTTGCCAGTTTCAGCAGTTTCGCCGCAGAACCCATCCCTTCCGAACCGGTGCGGGCCAACGCCGCCAATAAACCATTCCCGCATATTGCCTGGCGCAGTGAGGCCGGCGACGCCAGCCTGGATATCGGTGGTGCGCTGCGTACCAACTATCGCGACGAGCATTGGGACACCACCGAGAACAATGGCCGCTTCCTCTTCGACACGTTCCGCCTGGACGTGCAGGCCACCTACAAGAGCCTCTATAGCGATATCGGCTACTGGTTCCAGGACGACGGCAAGCGCTCCATCGACCGTGGTTTCGTCGGCTATCGGCTCAATGCCAACTCCAACGTGCAACTGGGAGCGCCGTTCAAGCCGTTTGGCCTGGAGCCGTATCCGCAATTTGGCTGGAGCTACCACCTGCCGTTTTTCATGGGCTATGCCTCAAGTGCCGGCACCGGCCTCAAGTACAGCTACAAGGACCAGGACTGGGACGTGCAGCTTGGCTTCTTCCCGCGCATGTTGCCCAGCGACCTTCGCTATTCGCCTGAAGTCGGGCGTTACGCCGACCTGAAGGACAATGCGATTGCCGCGATCCAATCGCGCCAGGACAACGAGAAGCGCAACCAACTCAACGCCCGCGTAGCACGGACCTTCAACAGCGATGGCTGGAAAACCGAGATCGGCGCCTCGCTGGCCACCGCCCAGCTGTACAACGCCACCACCCGGGACGACGGCGACTACTGGGCCGCCGGTGTACACGCCATCATCAACAAGGGGCTGTGGACCGTTACCAGCCAGGCCATCCGCTACGAATACGACCCTGAAAACCCCACCGGCGTCAGCAAGGACTCGGTGCTGATGGGTGGCAACGGCCTGACCCCCGCGTACCTGATCGCATCCAAGGCCACCCTCGCCTCGATCAACCTCGGCTATGACGTCTACACGCCGACGCTGGGGCAGTTGAAGAAGGTCAAGTTGTACACCGACTACAGCCGGATGATGAAAGACAAGAGCGCCTGGGATGATTCGCAGATGTTCACCGTGGGCGCGCAGTTCCTGGCGATGCCGGTGATGGCCTGGGTCGACTTTACCTGGGCGCGCAACGCCAACCCCTATGGCGGGGCCGAGAATGGCAGCGGCTTTACCAATACCAGCTCGGTGGGCAGCAACGAGTGGTATTACCGCACCAACGTGAATATTGGTTACTACTTCTAACCAGGCAACAAAAATCAAAGGTGGGAGCTGTTGAGCCTTGGCGAGGTTGCGATAGGCATGAGTATCTACACGACTTGCTCTTTTTTGGTTGTGGGGTGTGAGTACATATCCATTGCTGCGGTCACGGCCACTTAGGGTTCCGCCCTTACGGCGGCTCACTTTGGAAGAGCGCCAAAGTAAGCAAAGCGCTCTTGCCCCACCACTCGGTGCCTCGCCTAGGCTCGGCATGCCCGCAGTCAGGCATTGCTCCGTGGGCCCGCCGCGATCGGCCATCCATGGCCGTGTCGCGGCTACCCCGGCATCCATGCCGGGGTGCCCACTGCGCAATACCTGCCTGCGGCCATCGTGGTTTAACGGGGCGCCTGAGATCAAAAGCCAGATCAAAAGCAGAGCAACAGCAAAGCAACAGCAAAGCAACAGCAGAGCCAGAGCGCGAAGCTGCATTCCCTGTGGGAGCTGGCTTGCCCGCGATGACGGTGTATCAGTCGATAAATCTATTGGCTGACCTGCCGCCATCGCAGGCAAGCCAGCTCCCACAGGGGGCCGCGCACGCCTGGACGATCAGGTCGGCTGTCAGGCCGCCTCGCTTTGCTTGTGATTTTGATCTTAGGCGCCCCGTTAAACCACGCTGGCCGTCATCCGATATTGATTTGGGGGGTAACCCGGCAGGACGCCGGGTTAGCCGCGCTGGGCCATGGATGGCCCATCGCGGCGGCCCCCCAAATCAATGTCGGATGACGGGCACACCGAGCCTAGGCGAGGTGCCGAGTGGTGGGGCAGGAGCCCTTTTGGTTACTTTTGGGGCTCTTTTCCAAAAGTGACCCGCTGTAAGAGCGGAACCAATAGCCGCCGTAACCCCAGCAACGGATATGTACACAAACCCAATAAGCACCAGAGAAAAGAGTTGTGTAAAGACTCATGCCTATCGCAACCTCGCCAAAGCTCAACAGCTCCCACATTAGGTCAGTGTGACGCTCGACCATTCCTCGCTCAATTGCGCTGCTTGCAGACGGCTGGCGCACACCTAGGTATAGTGCCGCCCCTCTTCGCATGCACGATCGTCAGCCGCATGCGAACGCCGAACTAATAACAACCCGCGACATGGAACCGGGACGAGCCCTCGCCCCACCTATCGTGCTGTCTGCGAAATGGTGTGGAGTCGAGCCGTCCGGCTTTTGCCTTTACAGAAAACAGCGAGGAATACTCCATGCTAGAAGTCATCAACGACTTCCTCTCAGGAAAAGTACTGATCGTGCTCATTGTCGGGCTCGGTGGTTACTTCACGATCCGCTCGCGTTTCGTTCAGTTTCGTCACTTCTTTCATATGTTCGCGGTGTTTCGCGACAGCCTGAAAAGCAGTGCCGGCCAACTCAGTTCGTTCCAGGCGCTGATGCTCAGCCTGGCCGGACGGGTGGGTGCCGGTAACATCGCCGGGGTCGGCATTGCCGTGACCCTGGGCGGCCCGGGCGCAGTGTTCTGGATGTGGGTCACCGCGCTGGTGGGCATGTCTTCGAGCTTTATCGAGTGCTCCCTGGGCCAGCTCTACAAACGTACCGACGCCGAAGGCACCTACCGTGGCGGCCCGGCCTATTACATCCAGCACGGCCTGCAAAAACGCTGGCTGGGGATGGTCATGGCGTTTCTGCTGCTGGTGACCTTCGGGTTCGCCTTCAATGGCCTGCAAGCCCATGCCGTGACCCACTCGCTGAACAACGCCTTTGGCTTCGACACCACCTACACCGGCCTGGCGCTGGCGGTGTTGCTGGGCCTGGTGTTTATCGGCGGGATCAAGCGCATTGCCTCGATTGCCGACCTGCTGGTACCGGTCAAGACCCTGGTCTATATCGCCGTGACGGTCTACGTGATCGTGCTGCAATTCGACCAGGTACCGGCCATGCTCGCGACCATCGTCAAGAGCGCCTTTGGCCTGGACCAGGCCTTCGGCGGCCTGGTGGGCAGCGCGATCATCATGGGTGTGAAGCGCGGCGTGTTTGCCAACGAAGCGGGCCTGGGCAGCGCGCCCAACGTGGCAGCCGTGGCCTCGGTGGAACACCCGGTCGCCCAAGGTGTGGTGCAAGCGTTCAGCGTGTTCCTCGACACCTTCATCATCTGCACCTGCACTGCCCTGCTGATCCTGCTCTCGGGCTTCTACACCCCAGGCTTTGAAGGCGACGGCATTGCCCTGACCCAGAACTCCCTGGCGGCGGTGGTCGGTGACTGGGGCCGGATGTTTATCTCGGTGGCCCTGGCGTTGTTCGTGTTCACCTCGATCATGTACAACTACTACCTGGGCGAGAGCAACCTGCGCTTTTTGGTGGGCAACAACCGCAAGGTGCTGATCGGTTATCGCGCGCTGGTGCTGGTGCTGATCTTCTGGGGTTCGATCGAGAACCTGAGCACCGTGTTCGCCTTCGCCGACATCACCATGACCATGCTGGCGTTCGTCAACCTGTTCGCCCTGGCGTTCCTGTTCAAGATCGCTATGCGCATCCTCAACGACTACGACAGCCAGCGCGCGGCGGGCATCAAGACCCCGGTGTTCGATTCCAGCCAGTTCCCTGACCTGGACCTGGACCGCAAGGCCTGGCCGGCCAACCCGGTGCAGCCGGAGCCAACGGTTCAAGCGACTGCTGAACTGAACGCCCAAGTGCAACGCTGAGCCTAGATAGATGACACGCCGCCCGGCCTTGGGCATGCTCTGGGCCCGGCGGCGTTTTTCGTTCAGGAGATTCTTCGATGTCCAAAGCTAACACCATCATGGTGCTCTACACCGGCGGCACCATCGGCATGCAGGCCAGCGCCAACGGCCTGGCGCCCGCTTCGGGCTTTGAAGCGCGCATGCGCGAACAGCTTGCCCACCTGCCTGCGCCAGCCTGGCGCTTTCGGGAAATGTCGCCGCTGATCGACAGCGCCAATATGACGCCCGCCTACTGGCAACGCCTGCGCAGCGCCGTGGTCGAGGCTGTGGACGAGGGCTGCGATGGCGTGCTGATTTTGCACGGCACCGACACCCTGGCCTACAGCGCGGCAGCCATGAGTTTCCAGCTGCTGGGCCTACCGGCGCCCGTGGTGTTCACCGGTTCAATGCTGCCGGCCGGCGTGCCTGACAGCGATGCCTGGGAAAACGTCAGCGGCGCCCTGGCAGCGTTGGGCGAAGGCCTCGCGCCCGGCGTGCACCTGTACTTCCACGGCGCACTGATGGCGCCGACCCGCTGCGCGAAAATCCGCAGTTTTGGCCGTCATCCCTTTGCTGCACTGCAGCGCAACGGTGGCGTGGCCAAGGCCCAGGCCCTGCCCGCCGCCCTGGACTACCGCCAGCCCAAGGCCCTGGCCAATGTCGGTGTGTTGCCGCTGGTGCCGGGCATTGATGCCGGGCAACTGGACGCCCTGGTCGCCAGCGGCATCCAGGCGCTGGTGCTCGAATGCTTTGGCAGCGGCACCGGGCCCAGCGATAACCCGGCGTTCCTTGCCAGCCTGCAGCGCGCGCTGGATCGGGACGTGGTGGTGGTCGCAATCACCCAATGCCATGAAGGTGGCGTGGAACTGGACGTGTATGAAGCGGGCAGCCGCTTGCGTGGGGTCGGCGTGTTGTCCGGTGGCGGCATGACCCGCGAAGCTGTGTTCGGCAAGCTGCAAGCCCTGCTCGGCGCCGGGCTGCCCAACGACGCAGTACGGCGTCTGGTCGAACTGGACCTGTGCGGTGAACTGAGCTGAGCGGCATATAACTTGCTCCACTTCCAGCCATCCCCTGGCTGGAAGTTCCCATGCTGCACTCCCACCTCACCACCCTCAATGCCGTTTCCCTGGTGCTCAGCACCTTCAAGGCCGAAGGCTTGCCCGCCGAAGCGCTGCTGGCCGGCAGTGGCATCTGTGCGGCGGACTTGAGCCGCGCCGACACACGCATCGCCACGCACCAGGAAATGCAGGTGTGCGCCAATGCCGTGGCCTTGCAGCGTGATATCGGGCTGATCGTGGGGCGACGGATGCACGTATCGGCCTACGGCATGCTCGGCTATGCGCTGCTCACCAGTGCCACTTTCGGTGACGCTTTACGCTTGGCCCTGCGTTATCCGGCGCTGTTGGGAACACTGTTCGAGCTGAGCCTGGAGCAAGACGGCGAGCGTATCTGGTTCACCGCCAGCGATTACCGCGAGAGCCCGGCACTGACCGCCTTCAATGTGGAGCTGTGCCTGGGATCGCTGAAGGTAATCTGTGACGACTTGCTCGGCCACCCGCTGCCGCTGCTGGGTGCGCGCTTTGAGCATGCCGCGCCGGATTATCAGGCGCGCTACGCCGAGTGTTTCGACTGCCCGCTGCAATTCCAGGCCACTGCCAATGCGTTCGCCTTTGACCAACGCTGGCTCGCCCAACCGTTGCCCCTGGCCGACACGGTGACCCACCGGGCGATGGCCGAGCGCTGCCGCAAACAGAACACCGAATTCACCGGGCGCGAGGCCTGGCTGGGGCGGGTGCGCCAGTTGCTCGCGGCGCAACTGCACGCCGCCCCCGGGCTGGATGGCCTGGCCCAGCAGATGAACTGTTCACCCCGCACCCTGCGCCGGCACCTGCATGACCTGGGCTGCAGCTACCAGGAACTGCTGGACGAACTGCGCTTTGAGCGCGCCAAGCAACTGTTGGCGCAAGACCAGTGGCCGATCTACCGCATCGCCGAGCAGTTGGGTTTCAGTGAGACCGCGAGCTTCCGGCATGCCTTTGTACGCTGGAGCGGTGTAGCGCCGAGTCAATTTCGAGCATGACGCCCCATGTAGGGGCGAATTTCGGACAGACAATTTGGCCATATTTATCCCCTTTTGGCCGCTCCTGCCGTTCTCCAAACCTGCGTACACCGCAACACTGCAAGGCATCCCAACCCTGCCTGCGGAGAACAATAAAAATGCTGACGATCTACTCGGACGATCACCACCTGCACCATGGCCGTAATTGATGGACGGCCAGTTGATGCCCTGCTTCGAAATGCCTTCGCGCGCCGACCATGTGCTGCAACGGGTCAAGGACCGTGAACTGGGCCCGGTGCAAGCGCCGCAGGACTTTGGCCTGGCGCCGCTGCAACGTATTCACAGCCGCGACTACCTGGAGTTTTTCAAAGGGGCATGGCAACGCTGGACGGCCTTCGGCCAGGACGGTGACCTGCTGCCCTACACCTGGCCCGCCCGCACCCTGCGCCGCGTATTGCCCACCAGCCTGCATGGCCAACTGGGCTATTACAGCTTCGATGGCGGTGCGCCGATCACCGCCGGCACCTGGCAAGCCGCCTACAGCGCAGCGCAGGTCGCGCTGACCGCACAACACGCGATCCAAAACGGTGCCCACAGTGCCTTCGCCCTGTGCCGCCCGCCGGGGCATCATGCCGCCAGTGACTTGATGGGCGGTTATTGCTACCTCAATAACGCCGCCATCGCCGCCCAGGCCTTTCTCGATCAGGGCCGCAAAAAGGTCGCGATCCTCGATGTCGATTACCACCACGGCAACGGCACCCAGTCGATTTTCTATGAGCGCAGTGACGTGCTGTTCACTTCGATCCACGGGCATCCGGAGGCAGAGTTTCCGTTTTTCCTCGGCTACGCCGATGAGCTGGGCGACGGTGCCGGTGAAGGCTTCAACTTCAACTACCCACTGCCGGCCGGTTCCGCCTGGGACACCTGGAGCGCCGCACTGGAGCAGGCCTGCCAGGCAATCGAAGGCTATGGCGCGGACATCATCGTCGTGTCCCTGGGCGTCGACACATTCAAGGACGACCCCATCTCGCAGTTCAAGCTCGACAGCCCGGACTACCTGGCCATGGGTGCGCGTATCGCTCGCCTGGGCAAGCCGACGCTGTTTGTGATGGAAGGCGGCTATGCGGTGGAAGAAATCGGCATCAATGCCGTCAACGTTCTCGAAGGTTTTGAGGGGGCTGCCCAATGAACATGCTCAAGTCGCTTGTGCTCTGTGCCGCCGTGCTGAGCACCGCCGCCCACGCCGAAGAAAAAACCCTGCGGGTCTATAACTGGTTCGACTACATCACCCCCAAGGCCCTGGACGACTTCAAGGCCCAGAACCCGGCGATCAAACTGATCTACGACATCTTCGACACCAACGAGGCCCTGGAGGCCAAGCTGCTGACCGGCAACTCCGGCTACGACGTGGTAGTGCCGTCCAACGTGTTCCTGGCCAAGCAGGTCGAGGCCGGGGTGTTCCAACCCCTGGACCGCAGCCAGTTGCCGAACTGGAACCACCTCGATCCCAAGCTGATGCAGTTGATTGAAGCCAACGACCCGGGCAATAAATTCGCCGTGCCCTATATGTACGGCACCATCCTGATTGGCTTTAACCCGGACAAGGTCAAGGCCGTGCTGGGGGCCGACGCGCCGGTGGACAGCTGGGACTTGATCTTCAAGCCCGAGAACATCAGCAAGCTCAAGCAATGCGGGGTCGCGCTGCTGGATTCGCCATCGGAAATCCTGCCCCTGGCCTTGCAGCACCTGGGCCTGGACCCCAACAGCAGCAACCCCAAGGACTATGTAAAAGCCGAAGCGTTGCTGATGAAGATCCGCCCCTCCATCACCTACTTCCACTCCTCCAAGTACATGGCCGATATCGCCAACGGTGACATTTGCGTGGCCGTCGGCTACTCCGGCAGTTTCTCCCAGGCGGCCAACCGCGCCAGGGAAGCCAAGAACGGGGTGATTGTCGACATGCGCCTGCCCAAAGGAGGGCGCGCCGATCTGGTTCGATATGCTGGCCATTCCCAAGGGCGCGAAAAACCCGCAGGACGCCTACACCTTTATCAATTACCTGCTGCAACCCCAGGTCATTGCGCCCATCAGCGACTTTGTCGGCTATCCCAACCCGAACAAGGACGCGACCGGGCTGGTGGACCCGGCGATCCGCAACAACCCTAACCTGTACCCGACCGAGGCGGCGATGGCCACGCTCTACACCCTCAAGCCGCTGACCCGTGACGCCGAGCGCGCCAGGACCCGCGCCTGGACCAAGATCAAGTCCGGGACCTGAGCAATCATGGCCGGGGAGCACCCTCTCCGGCCCCGGCGCCACCTCACCGAAAGCGATCGCGCGCCCAGATCATCCCACCCCGCCAGGCCTTGCGCAGCCGCGCCAGGGCCTGGGCGATAGCCGCTTCGGGCACGGCGGCAAACCCCAGCACCAGGCCGGCGCGCTGGGCCGGTGCCGAGTGGGTGTCGGGCAGCCAATAGCTGCTCAGGGCGTTGATTTCTACATCCGCTGCCAGGGCCTGGGCGACTAACTGCGCCTCACGGGCCAGGCTTTGCACCCGTACCGTGAGGTGCAAGCCTGCCGCGACACCGGGCAGGCTACCCACGCCAGGCACGTCGTCGGGCCAACCGGCCAGCAAGACATTGCGACGACTCAAGGCGGCGCGGCGCATGCGCCGGATGTGCCGCTGGAAGTGCCCCGCTGCCATGAACTCGGCCATCACCGCCTGGGTACTGACCTCCGAATGCCGCACGTCCACGGCGCGCCGCTGGGTGAAGGCGCTCACCAAGCCCGGCGGCAGCACCAGATAACCCAGGCGCAACGCCGGGAATGCGACTTTGCCGAAAGTCCCCACATAGAGCACCCGATCACTGCGATCCAGGGCCGCCAGCGGTGCCAGGGGCGCGCCGCTGTAACGGTACTCACCGTCGTAGTCATCCTCGATGATCCAGCCGCCCGTGCGCTCGGCCCAGGCCAGCAACTCCAGGCGCCGGGCCAGGCTCATGACCACCCCCGTCGGGTACTGGTGGGAAGGCGTGACATAGGCTAGGCGGCAATCGTTGAGCGCGTTCAATGCCGTGCAGTCGATGCCCTCTGCGTCCACCTCCACGCCCTGGAGTTTTGCCCCGGCATTGGCAAACGCATGCCCTGCCGCCCGGTAGCCGGGATTTTCAATTGCCACGCTATCCCCAGGGCCCACCAGTAGCTGTGCACAAAGGCTGATTGCCTGTTGCGCGCCGCTGGTGATCACAATTTGCTCAGCGGTGCATTGCATGCCTCGCGAGCTGCGCAAGTAAGCCGCGATCAGCCCACGCAATCGCTCATCCCCCGCCGGGTTGCCGTAACACAGTTGTTGCAGGTCAGGCTTGCGCCAAAAAGCCGCATTCAGCTTGGCCCAGACGTCAAACGGGAACAGATCGAAGGCCGGTACACCGACACGAAAAGCCCGTGGAGGGCCACTGGGTGGCAGCGGTAAATGGTTGTTTTCCAGACGACCCAGAGCGGGACTGTGGATAACTTCACTGGATAAATTCCCAGTTATATTTGCGGGTTTTGTGGATAAGGCTGGGGATAAGCCTGTTGATAACCCTGTGGACACTTTTGTGGATAATTTTTTTGTGCCCGGGTCGGTGGTGGGCAATTGCGCCACATAGGTCCCATCGCCCACCCGTCCTTCGATAAAGCCTTCGGCATACAACTGATCGTAGGCCCGCACCACGCTGTTGCGGGAAATCGACAACGCCGCCGCCAGATCCCGGCTGGCGGGCAGCCGGGTCCCACTGGCCAGCCGCCCATCCAGCACCCGCTGGCGCAGGGCCTCGTACAGCTGGCGTGTCAGGCCCTGACGGCGATCCAGCTCAATACCCGCAGGGTTGAATGACATGGGCGACATATTGGACCTATGAAATTGGCCTGAGATGGCTCTTACAACAGACCATTAGCCTGCCTAGGATGCAGGCATTCGCCAAGGAAAATATTTATGTACACGCCTCGCGCCTTTGCCCTCGACGATTTGCCCGAACTGCAGCAACTGATCCGGCACACGCGCCTGGCGCAGTTGGTGACCTTTGGCGAGCACGGCCTGCAGGCCAGCCATTTGCCGCTGCTGCTCAACCCCGATGAAGGACCCAATGGCACCCTCTACGGCCATCTGGCCAAGGCCAATCGCCAGTGGCAAGACCTGCAGAACGGCAGCGAGGCCCTGGTGATTTTTGCCGGTGCCGAGGCCTATGTCAGCCCAGGGTTTTATCCGGCCAAGGCCGAACACGGCAAAGTGGTGCCCACCTGGAATTACCTGGCGGTCCACGCCTATGGCCAGGCCGAGGTGTTCACCGATGCCGAGCGCCTGCTCACACTGGTCAGCGCCCTGACCGACCGCCACGAAAACGGGCGCGCCCAACCGTGGAAAGTCAGCGATGCCCCGGCGGACTACATCGACGGCATGCTCAAGGCCATCGTCGGGTTCGCCCTGCCGATCCAGCGCCTGCAAGGCAAGCGCAAGCTCAGCCAGAACCGCAGCGCGGCGGATATCGCCGGCGTACGCGAAGGGCTGGCCGCAAGCTTTGACGTGCGTGACCAAACCCTCGCCCGATTCATTCCCAAGGAGCCTTCATGAGCCAGATCGACATCCGCCGGGTGCAAGCCGCCGACCACGCTGCCTGGTTGCCACTGTGGCAGGCCTACCTGCGCTTCTACGACACGCAGTTGCCGGACGCCGTCAGCACCAGCACCTGGCAACGCCTGCTCGACCGCAACGAGCCGACCCATTCGGCCCTGGCCTGGCAGGACGGCAAGGCGGTGGGTATGGTCAACTTCATCTATCACCGCTCCAACTGGAGCATCGAAAGCTCCTGTTACTTGCAAGACCTGTTCGTGGACGCCACCCAGCGCGGTGCCGGAGTTGGTCGCAAATTGATCGAATTCGTCTACACCACCGCCAAGGCCGAGGGGTGCTGCAAGGTCCACTGGTTGACCCATGAGACCAATGCCACTGCGATTGCGTTATACGAACGCATCGCCGAACGTCCCGGCTTTATCCAGTTTCGCAAAGGCCTTTAAGGAGCACAGCATGTCGACCTCACTCGCAGACTGGAAAGGCGCCCCGGCGCCCACCGCCCAACTGATCGAAGGGCGCTTTATCCGCCTGGAAAAACTCGACCCGGCCCGCCACACCGATAGCCTGTGGCAAGCCCTCCAGGGCCCCGGTGCCGACCCCAAGCTGTGGGACTATTTGCCCTACGGCCCGTTTACCGAGCGCGCCGCTTTTGATGCGTGGCTAAACAACCACGCGGCCAATAGCGATCCGTACTTTTTCAGCGTGATCGACCGCGCCAGCGGCGACGTGCAGGGCATCCTTAGCCTGATGTCGATCGTCCCGGCCCAGGGCCGCATCGAAATCGGCCACGTCACCTTCGGCGCCCCAATGCAGCGCTCACCGAAAAGCACCGAGGCCGTGTATCTGCTGGCCCGGCACGCGTTTGAGCTGGGCTACCGGCGCCTGGAATGGAAGTGCAACAACGGTAACGCCCGCTCCAAATACGCAGCCGAGCGCCTGGGGTTCAGTTTTGAAGGGGTGTTCCGCCAGCATATGGTGGTCAAGGGGCAGAACCGCGACACGGCGTGGTACTCGATCCTCGATGGAGAATGGCCGAAGGTCGGCGCCGGGTTTGAGGCCTGGCTTGGCGAGGCTAACCAGACGGCCGATGGACAGGCGAAAACCCTGACTGAATGCCGGGGCTGACGTTCAGCTCAACGGACGCCGAACCTTGACCAAGCCCATCTGCAAGCCGAACGGCCGGAACACCGCGTTCAACGACTTGAGCATCTGATTGCCCTCGCCGTGCTCGATATGCACCAGGGTGCGCAGGGAAATCCTGCACATCCTGGCGAACTGGCCCTGGTGCAGGCCGGTGACCTCCACGCGCAGCCGGCGCACGGCTTCGCCGAGCTGCAGGGTGCCTTCGGCCAGGCCCTGCTCCACACTCTCGATCAACAAGGCGCGTGTATCCAATAAAATACACATTCCTCCAGGCCACAACCCTTACGCCTTTATTCACCTGGCACTGAAGATCTCTCCCGCAAACCGCAAACGCTTACCCTGACAGTTATCCCTCCAGCGCCTCGCTAAATTTCCCGCCTCACATCTCAGAGGTTCGGACCTATGCCCTGCACATCCAAACGACTCGCCCTTGTCATCACTTTCGCGCTGAGTGCGTTGAGCATTCAACTGGCCGCTGCACGCGGGGATATGGGGTCGCCGCCCAGCGAACCTGAACCGGCCAGTCCTTTTTATTTCATTGACTACGCCACCACCGGCAATGGCCGGGCTGTGGCCCAGGTGCTGGACCGTGCGGTGGATGCGTTGCTGGAGTCGGGCGACCTGAGCGCGCGAGAAAAGTATCTGATTGCAGATGACGCCCGCTATATGGGCAACCTGGCCCCTGGAAGAATCGGCGCGGTGCTGGAGCAACTGGCTGCCAGCCAGAACGCCAACCTGGGCAGCGCCACCCAGAACAGCCTGAAGCCACTGCAGAGCAGTTTGCTGGCGGCCATGAGCGACGTGAGCGGCGATGCCAACGGTCGTGTCTGGCTACAGGGCCTGGGCAACGCCGGCAGCCTGGACGGCCAGCACGGCGGTGGCGATTTGCGACAGCGTAACCAGGGCGTGGTGCTGGGCGCAGATTGGGCCGTGGACCCCGCCTGGCGCATGGGTGTGATGGGGGCCAAGACGACCAGTGACCTGAGCGCCAAACGCTTCAAGGCCGCGCTCGACAGCTGGCACCTGGGGGCTTACGCGGTGCGCCAGGATGGGCCGCTGGCCTTGCGCCTGGGGGCGATCCACAGCAACCACGCCGGGTTGAACAAGCGCAGCGTGGATTTTGATTTCATCGACCATCGCGAACAACTCAAGGGCAAGTACACCGCGCAAAGCCAGACGGTTTTCAGCGAAATGGGCTATCGCGCGGACCACGGCAGTTTTACCGTCGAACCGTTCGCGGGCCTCGGTTATCAGCGCTACCAGCGCGAGCGCTTCAAGGAAAAAGGCGGCCTTAGCGCCCTGAATGTCGGCGAGCAGACCCAGCAGAACCTGAGCAGCACCTTCGGCCTGCGCATGACCAGCCTCTATACCCTGGACAACCAGATGCCCCTCAAACCCCATTTCAGCGCCCGCTGGAAACACCTGTATGGCGATGTCGGCAACCGCGTGCGCCAGTCCTCGGCCTGGGTGGACAGGTCGGTGTTCAACAGCGATTTCACCATCGAGGGCACTGCCCAGGACCGCAATAGCATGGCCCTGCAAGCCGGGCTGGGGCTGGGCGTATCGACCACCCAGAGCGTGGGCCTGACCTACACCGGCGATTTTTGGCGCGCGCAGCAGCAACCAGGCCGTGATGGGCCAATGGACCCTGACGTTCTGATTTCGCACGGTTTGCAGACGAAAAAAAAGGGGGCACATGCCCCCCCGAGGATTAAGCGGTAGTCTCGAAGGCTGGGGATCAGCCTTCGATTTCGATCAGGATTTCACCCGGGTTGACCCGGTCGCCCTTGGCTACGTGAACGGCGGTGACTTTGCCGGCGATGGCCGCCTGCACTTCCGTCTCCATCTTCATCGCTTCGGTGATCAGCACAGCCTGGCCGGCCTTGACCACGTCGCCTTCCTTGACCAGCACATCCACGATATTGCCCGGCATCGCCGTGCTCACATGGCCCGGCTCGCTGGCCTGCTTGCGCTTGCTGGTGCCGCCGCCGACGAATTCGTTGAGCGGTTCGAACACCACTTCTTCCGGCATGCCGTCGATGGACAGGTAGAAGTGACGCTTGCCTTCGGCCTTGACGCCAACACCGGTGATATCCACGCGGTAGCTTTCGCCGTGCACGTCGATCACGAACTCGGTCGGCACACCTTCACCGCCGGCACGGGCCACGCCGCCGGCTTCCGGGATCGGCAGCAATACTTCTGGGGCCAGGGTGCCGGCGTCGCGCTCTTCAAGGAACTTGCGGCCGATGTCCGGGAACATCGCGTAGGTCAGCACGTCTTCTTCGGACTTGGCCAACGCGCCGATTTCGCCACGCAGCTTGGTCATTTCCGGCTTGAGCAGGTCGGCTGGGCGCACGTCGATCACGTCTTCGCTGCCGATGGCCTGGCGACGCAACTTCTCGTTCACCGTGCCCGGCGCCTTGCCGTAGCCGCCTTGCAGGTACAGCTTCACTTCGTTGGTGATGGTCTTGTAGCGCTCGCCGGCCAGCACGTTGAAGAACGCCTGGGTGCCGACGATTTGCGAGGTTGGCGTGACCAGCGGCGGGAAGCCGAGGTCTTCACGTACCCGTGGGATCTCTGCCAGCACTTCGCTCATGCGGTTGAGGGCGCCCTGCTCTTTGAGCTGGTTGGCCAGGTTGGAAATCATCCCGCCCGGCACCTGGTTGACTTGCACGCGGGTGTCGACGGCGGTGAATTCACTTTCGAACTGGTGGTACTTCTTGCGCACGGCATAGAAGTACAGACCGATCTCCTGCAACAGCTCCAGGTCGAGGCCGGTGTCGAATTCGCTGCCTTTGAGGGCGGCGACCATCGACTCGGTACCCGGGTGGCTGGTGCCCCAGGCGAAGCTGGAGATGGCGGTGTCGATATGGTCGGCACCGTTTTCGATAGCCTTGAGTTGGCACATCGCGGCCAAACCGGCGGTGTCATGGGAGTGGATAAAGATCGGCAGGCTCTGCTCGGCCTTCAGCGCCTTGACCAGTTCGCCGGTGGCATACGGGGTCAGCAGGCCGGCCATGTCCTTGATCGCAATGGAGTCGCACCCCATGGACTCCAACTGCTTGGCCTGGGCCACGAACGCCTCGATGGTGTGCACCGGGCTGGTGGTGTAGGCGATGGTGCCCTGGGCGTGTTTGCCGGCCGCTTTTACCGCTTCGATGGCCACGCGCAGGTTACGCACGTCGTTCATGGCGTCGAAGATACGGAACACGTCGATGCCATTTACCGCTGCCTTTGCCACGAAGGCTTTGACCACGTCGTCGCTGTAATGGCGGTAGCCCAGCAGGTTCTGCCCACGCAGCAGCATTTGCAGGCGCGTGTTGGGCAACGCGGCGCGCAGTTTGCGCAGGCGCTCCCACGGGTCTTCTTTCAAGAAGCGTACGCAAGCGTCGAAGGTCGCGCCGCCCCAGACTTCCAGGGACCAGTAGCCGACTTTGTCGAGCTTGTCGCAGATCGGCAGCATGTCGTCGGTGCGCATGCGGGTAGCCAGCAACGATTGGTGGGCGTCGCGCAGGATGGTGTCGGTAACGAAGATCTTCTTGCTCATTGTTATATTCCTCACAGGCCTGCGTGGGCGGCGATGGCGGCGGCGATGGCCAGGGCCAGCTCTTCGGGTTTGCGCTTGATCGAGTAGTTGGTCAGCTCAGGATGGCTTTCCACAAAACTGGTGTTGAACTGGCCGCTGCGGAATTCCGGGTTGCGCAGGATTTCCTGGTAGTAGGCGGCGGTGGTCTTCACGCCTTGCAGGCGCATGTCGTCCAGGGCACGCAGGCCGCGGT
This sequence comes from Pseudomonas sp. FP818, assembly GCF_030687335.1. Taxonomy (NCBI): domain Bacteria; kingdom Pseudomonadati; phylum Pseudomonadota; class Gammaproteobacteria; order Pseudomonadales; family Pseudomonadaceae; genus Pseudomonas; species Pseudomonas sp. FP818. The sequence goes on from NZ_CP117427.1 coordinate 5,868,146, forward strand.
CCATGGCTTCTTCCCAGGTCAACGCCCATACCACCAGTTTCAGGCACATGGAGTCGTAGAACGGTGGGATGGTGTAGCCGGTGTAGATGGCCGTGTCGGTACGCACGCCGGGGCCGCCGGGGGCGTAGTAACGGGTGATCTTGCCGAAGCTTGGGAGGAAGTTGTTCTTCGGGTCTTCGGCGTTGATACGGAACTGCAACGCAAAGCCACGGTGCTGGATATCTTCCTGTTTTACCGACAGCGGCAGGCCGGACGCGATGCGGATCTGCTCGCGAACGATATCAATGCCGGTAATTTCTTCGGTGATGGTGTGTTCCACCTGCACCCGGGTGTTCATCTCCATGAAGTACACCTCGCCCTCGGCGAGCAGGAACTCCACGGTGCCGGCGTTCTCATAGCCCACGGCCTTGGCCGCACGCACCGACAGGTCGCCGATGTAGGCACGCTGTTCGGGGGTCAGTTGGGGGCTGGGGGCGATTTCGATGAGCTTCTGGTTACGGCGCTGGATCGAGCAATCACGTTCGAACAGATGCACCACGTTGCCAAAGCTGTCGCCGAGGATCTGCGCCTCGATGTGCTTGGGATTGACGATGCATTTTTCCAGGAACACTTCCGCCGAACCAAACGCTTTGGTGGCCTCGGAGATGACGCGGGGGAAGGCTTGTTCGAGTTCTTCACGGCTGTTGCAGCGACGAATGCCGCGACCGCCACCACCGGAGGTGGCCTTGAGCATCACCGGGTAACCAATGCGGTCACCTTCGGTCAGCGCCTCGGCGATGTCGGCGACGTTGCCTTCAGTGCCCGGCGTCACCGGCACGCCGGCCTTGATCATGCTGCGGCGCGCTTCGGTCTTGTCGCCCATGCGGCGAATGACTTCGGCCGATGGACCAATGAATTTGATTCCACGTTCGGCGCAAATGTCCGCCAGTTCGGCGTTTTCCGAGAGGAAGCCGTAGCCAGGGTGCAACGCGTCGCAGCCGGTTTCCACAGCCAGGTTCACCAGCTTGCGCGGGTTCAGGTAACCGGCCAGGGGCTCGGCACCAATGCTGTGGGCCTCATCGGCGCGCTTGACGTGCAAGGCGTGCCGGTCAGCGTCGGAATACACCGCCACCGAACGAATACCCATTTCGGCACAGGCCCGCACAATGCGGACGGCAATCTCACCACGGTTGGCGATCAGGATCTTTGTTATCACTTGGAAATTCCCTTGAGCCGATTGCTGCGTTCTTCGACCTGCTAGACCAGGTCGGCGCGTGACTAAATGTTTCAGGTCAGTCGCCAGACACACACTATGCGCACTTAGGGATTAACAAAAATCAATAATTATTGGGTTGTGTATAAGTAAAGACTTATAGTTGACCCCACAGCCCCCTGCGAGCCGCTTTGAATTATGCGTAAGTCACTGATGCGTATGACATTACGTCAACTGCAGATCTTCAATGAAGTCTGCGATTTGCGCTCCTACAGCCGCGCTGCCGAGGAAATGTCCCTTACACAACCCGCCGTCAGCCTACAGATTCGCCAGCTCGAAGAGCTGGTCGGCCAGCCGTTGTTCGACTATGTGGGCAAAAAGCTCTACATGACCGAAGCCGCCGAAGCCCTGCAGCGGGCCAGCCGGGACATCTTCGGGCGCCTGGAAAACCTTGATATGCAGCTCTCGGACATGCAGGGCTCGCTGCAGGGGCAATTGAAGCTGGCGGTGGAGTCCAGTGCCAAATACTTCGTGCCGCACTTGTTCGCCGCCTTCAAGCGCCAGCATCCCGAGGTGCAGTTGCACCTCACGGTGGTCAACCGCGCCCAGGTGATCCGCCGGCTGTCGGACAACCGTGACGACCTGGTGATCATGTCCATGGTGCCGCAGGACATGGGCCTGGAATTTTTGCCCTTTCTCAACAACCCGATTGTCGCGGTGGCCCCGCCGGACCACCCACTGAACCTGCAAGGCCCATTGCGCCTGCAGGATCTGGAACCCTACACCTTGCTGCTGCGCGAGCCGGGCTCCGGGACGCGCCTGGCCTGCGAGGAGTACTTCAAGGAAAAGCGCGTGCACTTCACCCAGACGGTGGAAGTGGCCTCGGCCGAGGCACAGCGCGAGTGCGTCGTGGCGGGGTTGGGCGTGGCCCTGCTGACGCGCCACGCCCTGAACCTGGAGCTGGCCACCGGCGGGCTCAAGGAGTTGCCGGTGGAAGAGCTGCCGCTGTACCGCAGCTGGTGCCTGGTGCAGGCCAAGGCCAAGCGCCTGTCACCGGTGGCCCATGCGTTCCTGGGCTTTATCCGCAGCGAGCGGGTGCAGATCAGCGTGCTGGCTGAACGCTTCGCTGGGCAGCCGCGGGCGCCTGCCAGTGCAGCTCCGGATAGTCGCTGATGCTCTGCAGCAGTTGACGCTGGTCACAACGGTCTTCAATTGCACGACGGAACGCCATGCGGCGCTGGTCTTCCTGCTGACGACGGGTTTTGACGGTGCTGGTGCTGTCTTCGTAGTGCCGGGCCATTTCGAGTCTCCCAATGCGAGTACGGGGAGTTCAGGATGGGCGCGGGGGATGACGGTTTGGCGGCACGCGGGTTACAGGACGATGAATCTTGCCGGTGCAACACCGAGCAAAACTGTGGGAGCTGGCTTGCCTGCTCTCACAGTTGACCGAGTGCCACCTTGGGTCAGTCGTCGAGGGCTTTGACGGACTTGGGCGACAGCCGCAGGCTGCGCAAGCTGCGCTTGACGCTCTTGAGGTGGTTGACCAGGCTCGGGCCACGCGCCATGGCCACGCCCATCGCCAGCACGTCGATCACCACCAGGTGGGCAATCCGCGAGGTCAGCGGGGTGTAGATCTCGGTGTCTTCGTGCACATCAATCGCCAGGTTGACCGTGGACAGCTCCGCCAATGGCGTCTGGCTCGGGCACAAGGTGATCAGTGAGGCGCCGCTTTCACGCACCAGGTTGGCGGTGATCAGCAAGTCCTTGGAGCGGCCCGACTGGGAAATACAGATCGCCACATCGGTGGGTTTCAACGTCACCGCCGACATCGCCTGCATATGCGGGTCGCTGTAGGCCGCCGCCGTCAGCAGCAGACGGAAGAACTTGTGCTGGGCATCCGCCGCCACCGCACCCGACGCACCAAAGCCATAGAACTCCACGCGCTGGGCCTGGGACATGGCAGTCACGGCTTTTTGCAGCTCGATCGGGTCGAGCTTCTCCCGCACTTCCATCAGGGTGTGCAGGGTGGTGTCGAAAATTTTCAGGCTGTAGTCGGCGACGGAGTCGTCTTCATGAATCGCGAACTGCCCGAAGCTGGCACCGGCCGCCAGGCTCTGGGCCAGTTTCAGCTTCAAGTCCTGGAACCCCGAGCAACCGATGGCGCGGCAGAAGCGCACGATGGTCGGCTCGCTGATCCCCACGCTGTGGGCAAGGTCAGCCATGGAACTGTGCATCACGGCCGCAGGGTCAAGCAGCACGTGATCGGCAACCTTGAGTTCCGATTTGCGTAACAGGTGGCGCGACTGGGCGATATGTTGCAACAGGTTCAAAGGGCAGGACTCTTGTTATTGGCAGACGCCAGGGATGTAGCAAGCTTGTAGTTATACTACAAGAATTGCTGATTTGCCCGCTCGATGCATCACTAAATCGCCCTACTGCCCCCTGAATCAGCGGGCAAATGCGATGTAGCACCCGATGGCGCCTGGCTAGCCGTCAGGAAAATCTGCATTTTTCCGTAACAAATCCGCCAGTCCTTCGGCCTCGATCGGCCGGCTGATCAAATAGCCCTGCACCTCATCGCAGTTTTCAGCGCGCAGGAAATCCAGCTGCTGCTGATCTTCCACACCCTCGGCCACCACCTTGAGCGACAACCCATGGGCCATGGCGATGATGGCCCGGGTAATCGCCAAGTCTTCACGCCCCTGGCCCAGGCCGCGGATAAAGGTCTGGTCGATCTTCACGTAATCCACCGGGATGCGCTTGAGATAACTGAGGGACGAATAGCCGGTGCCAAAGTCGTCGATGGCCAGCTTCACCCCCAGATCGCGCAGTTGCTGGAAGGTGGCGATGATGTGCTCGACACTGTCGAGCAACTGACTTTCAGTCAGCTCCAACTCCAGGTACTGCGGGGCCAACCCGGTTTCGTCCAGCACCTGGCGTACCAGGCTGACCAACTTGCCCTGGCGCAACTGGTGCACCGACAGGTTGACCGACACGCGGATCGGCGCCAGGCCCTGGCGCTGCCATTCACAGGCCTGCCAGCAGGCCTGGCGCAATACAAACTCGCCCAATGGCACGATCAACCCGGTCTCTTCCGCCAGCCCGATAAAATCACCCGGCGGCACGCTGCCCCACTGCGGATGGTCCCAGCGCACCAGCGCCTCGGCGGCGTTCATCTTGCCGGTGGCCAGGCACAGCTTGGGTTGGTAGAACACCTTCAACTGGCGCTCATCAATGGCTTTGCGCAACTGGTTTTCCAGCTGCAAACGCTCAAGGGTGCTGGCCTGCAAGCTGTCGGTATAGAACTGGAAGTTATTGCCGCCCAGATGCTTGGCGTGTTGCATGGCCATGTTTGACTGGCTGACCAATGCGGAAATTTCCCGCGCGTTATCCGGTAACAGGCTGACACCGATTGAAGCGCTGACCACCAACTCATGCCCCTCCACCGCCACCGGCACCCGCAGTTTGGCCAAGAGTCGGGTGGCCACCCGCGCCAGGCTCGACAGGCTGCCATAGGCGTCGAACAACACCGCGAATTCGTCGCCAGACAGTCGCGCAATGGTGTCGGCTTCCGGCAAGGCATTGATCAGGCGCCTGGCCATTTTTTGCAGCAATTGGTCGGCAATTTCGTGGCCCAGGCTGTCATTGAGTAGCTTGAAGCGGTCCAGGTTGATATGCAGCAACGCCAGGCTGCGGCCGCCTTGACGCACCCGTTGATGGGCCTCACGAAGGCGCTCGCGGAACAGCGAGCGGTTGGCCAGGCCCGTCAGTTCGTCGTAATGGGTGAGGTAGCGCATGCGCTCCTCGGACTCGCGGCGGGCGGACAAATCGGCGAAGAAGCCCACGATATGACTGACATTTCCCCGAACATCGCGCACCACGCTCAATTGCAGCCATTGCGGGTACAGCTCGCCGTTCTTGCGCGCCTCTACCAGTTCACCCTGCCAACTGCCGTGGTTCAACAGGGCCTGGCGAATCACCGGGAAGTGCCGGCGAGCGTCGCGGCTGCACGGCAACTCCACGACATTGCGCCCCAGCATGTCGTCGATATCAAAGCCGGTGACACGGCTGAAGGCTTGGTTGATCGCAATCAACACGTACTCCGGGTCCAGGATCACGATGCCTTCGCTGGCCGCCTCGAACACCGTGGACGCCAGCCGTAACTGCTCTTCCACCGCCTTGCCGGCGCTGATATCGCGCCGGGTACCGAGCATGCGCGTCACGCGCCCGCTGGCGGTGCGCTCTACGGCGCGCCCGCGGTCCTCGATCCACACCCAGCGCCCGTCGCCATGGCGCACGCGGTACTCCACCTGATAGTCCTCGCTGCGCCCTTTCAAGTGCTCCACCAGCGCGTACTTGAGCAGCGGCAAGTCGTCCGGGTGCAGGCGTGGCTTGAGGTCGCGCAGCATCGCCGTGACGTATTCCGGCTCCAGGCCGAACAACTCCTTGAGTTGGGTGTGGTGGACTTCATCGGTTTGCAGGTTCCAGTCCCACAATCCCAGCTCACTGGCCTGCAACGCCATGGCCAGGCGCGCCTCGCTTTTGCTCAGGGCCAGGCTGGCGGCGTCCAATTGCTGGCCACGCTGTTCGACGCGCTGTTGCAGGCCGACCTGGGCCTCGCGCAGTTCCTGCTCGATCTGGCGGCGCTGCTCGACCTCGCGCACCAGGTCCTGATTCAACTGCTCGCTACGCTGACGCGCCTGTTGCAAGTGCTCGATCAGGGCCTGGTTCTGGAAGCGCCGCAGCAAACCGCGCTGGATCAGGCGGTTGACCTGCCATGCCACCAGGCTCAGGGATGCCAGCAGGATCAGGCCCAGGTAACTCCAACCCTGCAGTTGCGGTTCGCCGCTGCAGAATAGATAGAGGATGGTGGGCACCAGGCAGGGCAAGGCAAACGACAAAAACGCCGGCAAACTCACGGCGTAAGCCACGCTGGCCGATAAAGTGGCCGCGCCAATCAGGCCAAAGACCCAGGCCTGCTGCACGAAGCTATCCAAGGGCACCAGGGCAATGGCCGCACTCGCCAGGGTCAGGCCACTGGCCGCCGAACCGAGCATGAACATCCGCCGCCAGACCGGCTGAGCCTGTCGGCTGGGCAAGGCGCTGTCGAAGGCCGCCACCTGGATCACGCGCATCGCCACCAGGGCCAGCAACCACACCAGCCAACTGCCGACCAGCACATAACGCTGCGGGCTCCAGAGCAACCAGGCGCAGACCAGACCGTTAATCAGCATCAACAACGTGGGCAGCAACGACCCCTGGTACAACAGACGCGTGCGCTCGACCGCCATCTCCATGGCGTAATGCTTGCGGATAACCTGCTCCGGCGCGACAGAAGGGCCGGGCAAGTCAGTGCTGAGGGTCATAGGCAGTGTTCTTATAATGGTGAGCCCGAAACGTCGACGGAGCATACACAAGCAGACGGGCAGACCAAACTGCTCTGGATCATAAAAATCCGCGAATAAACCCCCGCAAACCATTGGCCCAGAGGGGCTGAACAAGACAGGGCGCGGGCTGCAGAGGATGACTTACCAGTCATCACCGTGGCTGGAATATTTACCGATTGAACAGCGCCGGCGGTTTTTTTGTAGCGACCACCCGGCAATGGGATTTGCCCCCCTTCCCCCGGCACCCTAGAATGCGCCGATGCGCGATGATCTCTCCCTTTTGCTGAACTCCCTCAACGATGCCCAACGCCAGGCCGTAGCAGCCCCCGTTGGCCGTCAGTTGGTCCTGGCCGGTGCTGGCTCCGGTAAAACCCGCGTGCTGGTGCACCGTATCGCCTGGTTGATCCAGGTCGAGAACGCATCCCCGCATTCGATCCTGTCGGTGACCTTCACCAACAAGGCCGCTGCCGAGATGCGCCACCGCATTGAGCAGTTGATGGGCATCAGCCCGGCCGGGATGTGGGTCGGCACCTTCCACGGCCTGGCGCACCGCCTGTTGCGGGCCCACTGGCAGGAGGCAGGCCTGGCCCAGACCTTCCAGATTCTCGACAGCGATGACCAGCAACGCCTGGTCAAGCGGGTAATCCGCGAGTTGGGCCTGGATGAACAACGCTGGCCGGTCCGCCAGGCCCAGTGGTTTATCAACGGCCAGAAAGACGAAGGCCTGCGCCCGCAACATATCCAGGCCAGTGGCGACCTGTTCCTGGCCACCATGCGCAGCATTTATGAAGCCTATGAAGTGGCCTGCCAGCGTGCCGGCGTCATCGACTTCTCCGAACTGCTACTGCGCGCCCTCGACCTGTGGCGCGACAACCCCGGTTTGCTCGCGCACTACCAGAAGCGCTTCCGGCACATCCTGGTGGACGAGTTCCAGGACACCAACGCCGTGCAGTACGCCTGGTTGCGCCTGCTGGCCAAGGGCGGCGACAGCCTGATGGTGGTGGGCGACGACGACCAGTCGATCTACGGCTGGCGCGGCGCGAAAATCGAGAACATCTACCAGTACTCCGACGACTTCCCCGACGCCGAGACTATTCGCCTGGAGCAGAACTATCGCTCCACCGCCGGGATCCTCAAGGCCGCCAACGCCTTGATCGCCAATAACACCGGGCGCCTGGGCAAGGAGTTGTGGACCGATGGCGGCGAAGGCGAGGCGATCAACCTCTACGCCGCCTTCAACGAGCACGACGAAGCGCGCTATGTGGTCGAAACCATTGAAAGCGCCCTGAAAACCGGGCTGGCCCGCAGCGATATCGCTATTTTGTACCGTTCCAACGCCCAATCGCGGGTGTTGGAAGAAGCCTTGCTGCGCGAGCGCATCCCGTATCGCATCTATGGCGGCCAACGCTTCTTCGAGCGTGCGGAAATCAAGAACGCCATGGCCTACCTGCGTTTGCTGGAAGGCCGCGGCAACGATGCAGCGCTGGAGCGGGTGATCAACGTACCGGCACGGGGCATCGGCGAGAAAACCGTCGAGGCGATCCGCGAGCATGCGCGTCACAGCGATGTGTCGATGTGGGAGGCCATGCGCCTGCTGATCGCCAATAAAGGCCTGACCGGCCGCGCTGCCGGGGCTTTGGGTGGGTTTGTCGAGTTGATCGACAGCCTCGCCGTCAAGTGCCTGGAAATGCCGCTGCACCTGATGACCCAGACCGTGATCGAACAGTCCGGCCTGATCGCTTATCACGAAGCGGAAAAAGGCGAGAAAGGCCAGGCCCGGGTAGAAAACCTTGAGGAACTGGTCAGCGCCGCCCGGGCGTTCGAGAACAGTGAGGAAGATGCCGACCTGTCGCCATTGGCGGCGTTCCTCGGCCATGCCTCCCTGGAAGCGGGCGATACCCAGGCCGACGAGCACGAAGACAGCGTGCAGTTGATGACCCTGCACAGTGCCAAGGGCCTGGAATTCCCCTACGTGTTCCTGGTGGGCATGGAAGAAGGCCTGTTCCCGCACAAGATGAGCCTGGAAGAGCCCGGCCGCCTTGAGGAAGAACGCCGCCTGGCCTACGTGGGTATCACCCGGGCGATGCAGAACCTGGTGATGACCTACGCCGAGACACGGCGCCTGTATGGCAGCGAAACCTACAACAAGGTCTCGCGCTTCGTACGGGAAGTGCCGAAAGGGCTGATTCAGGAAGTGCGCTTGTCCAATAGCGTCAGCCGGCCGTTTGGCGGCGGCCAGCAGCAGAACTCCAGCAGCATGTTTGCCGGTTCGGAAATTCCCGAGACCCCGTTCAGCCTTGGCCAGCAGGTCAGGCATGCGATCTTTGGCGAAGGGGTGATCCTCAACTTCGAAGGCGCCGGGGCCCAGGCCCGAGTGCAGGTGAACTTCGCCGAAGGCAGCAAGTGGCTAATGATGGGTTACGCCAAGCTCGAAGCGGTCTGACTGAGCGTTCCCACGCTCTGCGTGGGAGCGCCCGGACGCTCTGCCTGGGTGTAATGGGTCGCCTTGCCCTTGTTTTTCACACGTACGGGCCAATATCTGTAATTAGTCCTACAGACCATTCCGAATAGGTCTTACGCAAAAGCCCGAAACATTATGCCGCTAGCCACTGCCTCTACACCTGTGCAACATGGCGCGCGTGCAATCCACAAATGGGAATTCCCTTTATGAAACGTTTTCTTAGCATCGCCATGGCGTTGTGCATCGGCCTGACGATGAGCCTCGACGCCAACGCCAAACGCTTCGGTGGCGGTAAAAGCTCCGGCGCAGCGCCGAGCCACCAGACCAGCCAAATGGCCCCAGCCGCTGGCGGCATGGGCGGAGCGGCTGCCACCGCAGGTGCAGCCGGTGCCGCAGGCGCTGCTGCCAAGGCCGGCGGTGCTTCGCGCTGGTTGGGCCCTCTGGCCGGTATCGCTGCCGGTGGCCTGCTCGCTTCCATGTTCATGGGCGGCGGCTTCCAGGGCATGCAGATCTTCGACATCCTGATCATGGCCGTCATCGCCTTTGTGATCTTCCGCTTTATCGCCGCCCGTCGCCGCAAGCAGCAGGAGCACCTGGCTCCAGCCGGCGCGCCGATGCAGCGTGAAGTGTTCGAGCAAAAGCCTGCCATGGGTTCGATCTTCGGCGGCTCGGCGGCACCGGCTGCTGCCGCCCGTCCGGTGATCAATGCGCCAGCCTGGTTCAACGAAGAGCGTTTCGTCGAAGCGGCCCGCAACCACTTCCAGTCCCTGCAGCAACACTGGGACGCCAACGAAATGGACAAGATCGCCGAGTTCGTGACCCCGCAACTGCTGGAGTTCCTCAAGCGCGAACGTGCCGAGTTGGGCGACGCTTTCCAGTCGACCTATATCGACGACCTGCGCGTACAACTGGAAGGTGTGGATGACCGCGCCGACAAGACCATCGCCACCCTGACCTTCAGCGGTGTGTCGAAGACCTCGCGCTTCGACCAGGGCGAAGTGTTCAGCGAAAGCTGGAACATGGAACGTCCACAGGGCGAAAACCAGCCTTGGCTGGTAGCCGGTATCCGCCAGAACGGCTGATCCGCAAAGGCCTACAGCCTGCTGTAACGAACACCCCGGTTTTGTGCAGTGCTTTAAGAAGCCTGCACAGCCGGGGTGTTTTTTTGCCTGTGGAAAAGTCGGCATGCTGCGTATTGCCCAGCCGCAGGGCCTGGCTAGAGGCGGTGCCCAGTCTGACGGGGCAAGTACAAAAATCGTCAGCAATGTCGACTGGCTTTATTCCTACGATAAAAACAGCATCAGCCTAAAGCTGGAAAAGCAGTTTTAACCAATAACCCCGGGTTTTCTATTTCGCGGTTGCACTTATAGCGAGCTACTGTATAAAACGCCCCTATAAACCGCGCCATTTAGCATGAGGATCCCGGCCGTGGAAGAAGTTATCGAACAATTGCGTGAAGCCAACGAACCGGTACCGGTTCCTCTGGAACTGCCCGACGAAGACCAGTTGGTGGAAGTCGAAGAACAGCTGTTTATCAACATCCCGTTTGTGTTCAAGGAATTCCTGCTGACCGTCAGCGATGTGGTGTATGGCAGCCTGGAACCGGTGACCATCACCGACCCCCAGTCCCACACTTACCTGCCGGAAGTCGCCGCCAATGCCTGGGATATCGGCGTGCCTCGCGAACTGATCCCGATTTGCCAGGATGGCGACGACTACTACTGCGTCGAAGAAGACGGCACGGTGGTCTTGTGGTCCGGCGAAGAAGAACTGGTAACCGAAGAGTCATGGGAATCGGTGTGGCACTGGGCGCGGGACGTGTGGCTGGAAAGCTGAGCCAAAACCAGTGACAAGGGGGCGGTGTGCAAAGCCCCCTCGCCACATACGCTCAATGCTCCGGCGTGTCCTTGTGATTATCCAGGGTTTCCAGCAAGGCCACTTGCATGCGCGTATGGATGCGGATGAACCAGCGCCAGAGCACGGCAGCCACTGCGGCCGTCACCACCGCAATCAATACCAGCAACTTGTTGGTCGGCAAAATACTGGCCGACAAGGCCGCCAATAGCAGGAAGATCACCAGCAGCGAGAGAATCGGGATCAGTTCGGCAATCACCCGCCGTACACGTTGGGTATGGCGCCCAGCCATTTCCGGCTTCACGCTCATTTCCGCCAGCAGCATCGACAGCGCCTTGAGCTTGCGATATGCGGCAATCAGAAACGGCAGCGACAGTAGCAACGCACCACCCCAGATCAATGCCTTCTGCCAGCTCGGATCACTGATCCAGCCTTCCAGATACCCTCCAATGCGCGCGGCGAAGAAGCTGCCGGTAAAGAAGATCGCCACCACCAGCGCCAGGTTTACCCCTACCTGCAAGATGATCTTGCGGATCATCGACGCCAGCATCGCGCCTTCGCCCTGGGGCGAAATGCTGCGCAGCCATTCGCCATACATGCCAAACACCCGGCTCAGACGCTGTGGCATCACAGCCGCGATCTTCAAGGACAATGGGTCGGCGCCACGAATAAGGTATGGCGTGAGCAACGTAGTGATGGCGGAAACGGCCACCGCCACCGGGTAGAGAAAGTCGCTGGTGACCTGCAAGGTCATCCCCAGCGCCGCAATGATGAAAGAAAATTCGCCGATCTGTGACAGGCCCATGCCCACCCGCAACGAGGTGCGGCCGTCATTACCGGCGATAAACGCGCCAAGGCCACAGGACAGCATCTTGCCCAGCACCACGGCCACAGTAATCACCGCAATCGGCCACGCATATTGCAGCAGGATCTGCGGGTCGATCATCAAGCCAATGGCAACGAAGAAGATGGCACTGAACATGTCGCGAACCGGCTCGATCAGGCGTTCTATTTTCAGCAATTGCCGGGACTCGGCCATGATCGCACCGATCAGGAAGGCGCCCAGCACCATGCTGTACTCCAGCTTGACCACCAGCAGGCAGAAGCCAAAACACAGGCCCAGGACGGTGATCAGCAGCATCTCGTTGCTTTCAAACTTGGCCACGTAGGCCAGCAGGCGTGGCACCAGCAAAATGCCAATCACCAGGGCCACGATCATGAACAGTGAGAGCTTGCCGACCGTGGAAAATACCTCGCCGGAGCTGACCGTGCCGCTGACGGCGATGCTCGATAACAAGGCGATGATGCCGATGCCCAGGATGTCCTCGACGATCAGCACGCCAAAGATCAGTTGGGCAAAGCGCTGGTTTTTCATCTTCAGGTCGTTGAGCGCCTTGACGATGATGGTGGTCGAGGAAATCGCCAGGATCGCACCGAGGAACAGTGAATCCATGGTGTTCCAGTCGAACCATTGGCCAATTTCATAGCCAATCCAGATCATCAGGATGATTTCCAGGAAGGCCGCGATAAACGCCGTGGCGCCGACCTTGAACAGCTTGCGTAGGCTGAACTCCAGGCCCAGGCAGAACATCAGGAAAATCACCCCCAGCTCGGCCAGGGTCTTGATGGTGTCTTCGTCGTGGATCAGGCCGAAAGGCGGGGTGTGCGGGCCGATGATAAAGCCGGCGACGATGTACCCCAGGACGACCGGCTGCTTGAAGCGATGGAACAGGATGGTCACCACCCCTGCCACGAGCATGATCACGGCCAAGTCCTGGATAAAACTGATGGCGTGCATGGCGAGGGGCTCCTTGAGGGTACTGGCACTGTCCCGAATTCCAGGCAGCCGCCACAACGGCGCGCAATATGCGGAAGGAAAAGTCTGCCTTATTCGTAAGAAATGCCCTTGAAATGGGCTTTTCAAGGGTAACACCGCGACTTGCGGCAGAAAGCCGGTGCAATATATGGAAACAGATCGCCCTGGGCGTGACGGCAAGCCCCGTCCCGGCGTCCCGTTAGGGATGGCGCTGTAATGATTCGAGCATCCGCAGAGGTGCCCCCCCCAACCAATGCCTACAACCGTGAGTGTGCTATGGAACCCGGAAACGCCCAGCTGTCGATGACGGTATTGATGACCCCTGACATGGCCAATTTCTCAGGCAATGTCCACGGCGGTACCCTGCTCAAGTACCTCGACGAAGTGGCCTACGCCTGCGCCAGCCGTTATGCCGGCCGCTATGTCGTCACACTGTCGGTGGACCAGGTGATTTTTCGTGAGCCGATCCATGTGGGCGAACTGGTGACATTTCTGGCTTCGGTCAACTACACCGGCAACACGTCGATGGAAGTGGGGATCAAGGTGGTCACCGAGAACATCCGCGAGCGCTCGGTGCGCCATACCAACAGTTGCTTCTTCACCATGGTTGCCGTCGACGACGCCCGTAAACCGGCCGCCGTGCCAGCGTTGCAGCCACAGAACAGTGAAGACAAGCGCCGGTTTATCCAGGGCAAACAGCGCCGGCAGATTCGCCAGGAGCTGGAGAAGCGCTACCAGGAAATCAAAGCCGACGCGCTGTAAAACACAATCCCCCTGTAGGGGCTGGCTTGCCAGTTCCTACAGGGGGATTTTGGGTGTTACAGACTGATCGGCGTGGCTTCAAAGCGCACGCGCGGATGGGCGATGCGGTCCTGGGCCCGTACCAATTCCAACTCGTAACTGGCGCATGCCTGGGTTTCCAGCAGCACTTCATGCACAGCCGACGCCGTGAACTCGAACGCGGCCAGCAGGCTGTCGCCCAGCAGCACCCGCGCCAGGAACAGGCCCGATGTCAGGTCGCCCACCCCCACCGGCTGGCGCGCAAATGCCAGCAGCGGCCGGCGCAGGTGCCAGCTGCCTTCGGCCGTCACCAGCAGCATTTCGAAACCGTCCGCCAGCTTGCCCGGGTAGTCCAGGTGCTTGACCAGCACCGCTTTGGGCCCACGCGCCAGCAGGGCGCGCGCCATGCCCAGGCAATCGAACAGCGACTGCGGTTTACGCCCGCAAAAGCTGTCCAGCTCCAGTTGGTTGGGGCACAGGAAGTCGGCCATGGCCACCGCTTCGTCCAGCAAAAAATCACTGACTTCCTGGGGTACGATGCAGCCTTTTTCCGGATGGCCCATCACTGGGTCGCACAGGTACAGGGCCCTGGGGTTGATCGCCTTGATCCGCGCCACACCGCTCAGGATCGCCCGCCCCTGGGCGGCGCTGCCCAGGTAGCCGGACAGCACCGCATCGCAGTTGCCCAGTTCGCCAATCGCCGCAATCCCCTCCACCAGCGCCGGAATTTGCTGCGGCGCCAACACTTCTCCCGCCCAGTGGCCATACTGGGTATGGTTGGAGAACTGCACGGTGTTGAGCGGCCAGACATTCACCCCCACTCGCTGCATGGGAAATACGGCGGCGCTGTTGCCGGCATGGCCGAAGACCACATGGGACTGGATCGCAAGCAGATGAGGTGTGCGTTTCATGCAGGAAACTTCCGTAAAACCGTTGAATTCTGGCCGCGCAGTATGCGACTAAAAGCATCCTGTACGACAGACCGGAGACACAGTTAAGCTGGCCTTACTTTGTTGGAGCAAATCGCATGCTGACCCTGGGAAATATCTTTGTGCTGATGCTAGTGGCGGCGGCTGCCGCCTGGGTGTGGCACAACCACGGCTTGCGCGAGCGTGCGCTGGAGAGGGTCAAACAGCATTGCGCCAAGCTCGACATCGAATTGCTCGACGGCGCCGTGGCCTTGAAACGCATCGGCTTCGTCAAGGACGCCAGCGGCCGCCGGCGTTTGGCGCGGGTCTACAACTTTGAGTTCACCGTGACCGGTGAGGCCCGCCACCCTGGCACCATCACCCAGTTTGGGGCCCACAGTGCGCAGATCGAACTGGCGCCCTACCCGTTTGAAATAAAGACCCCGCCGCCCAGCGCCGAAGTGATTGAACTGAGCCAGTGGCGTCAGGAGCACGGCAAGAGCCGTCACTGACGGCAAGCGGCCAGGGCCTTTTGCAGTCCTGCCACGTCCTGCTTTTCGCTGAAGATCAGCTCAATGCGTGAGTCCCGGCGCCATTCACTGGGCTGCCAGGTGAGCATGGTGTTATCCACAGCGTTGGCCGAGACCCAACCATCGGCGCTGTGGATAACCAATTTGGCACGGCGCCAGTCCAGGCCCTGCAACCATTGCCGCAGCAACGCGGGATCGAACTGCTGGCTCGGGTGCCAGCGCCAACCGATGCTCCAGCCGCCTTCCTGCGCCTGGTGCAGGCAAATCGGCACGCACGGATCGCTCCAGATTGCCGGGATTTGCGTTAACCCCTTGGGCACTTCAACGTTATCCACAGGCGCTCCGGCCTGTGCGCCGAACCCTGGCAGGCGGACCAATGGCAGTTGCGCCTGTCGAGTCCAGTAAACCTCGCAGGCTGGTAATGTGTTTTCGATAACGCTGCGTTGCGCGGCATCCAGCCCTTCTTCCTTGTTCAGCACCAGCAACCCGGCACTGGCCAATGCCTCGCGTTGCGCGTCGGGCAACGGTCTGCCTGCCGCCAGTGCCTGGGCATCCAGGACCAGCACACAAGGCTGGACGGCCAGCACGGTTTGCCAGGGCGCCTGGCGCAACTGCGCCAGCAATTGCGCCGGGTGCCCCAACCCTGAGGGTTCGATAAACAGGCGGTCCGGCTTGGCCTTACGCAACAGGCGGCCTAGCCCTACCTGGAACGGAGCACCATTCACACAGCACAAACAGCCACCGGCCACTTCGCCGATGGCAATACCGTCGTCATCCAGGCTCAGCAGCGCAGCATCCAGGCCAATCTGCCCGAACTCATTGATCAACACCGCCCAACGCTCATTGGCCGGGCGCTGGGTGAACAGGTGCTTGATCAAGCTGGTCTTGCCAGCCCCCAAGGGGCCGGCAATCACATGCGTGGGAATATTCTGCAGCATCGTGGACATTATTCAGGCCGTGTAGAGACGATTGATCCTACCCGGTTATGCCAGCCAATCCAGCGTCAGAATCAGCCGTCGTTCATTGGCGGCCAGCGCCGGCGAACGATGAATCAAGCCGTAGCCTTCATTGCCACGCCACTTTTCGCCTTTGAGCAGGGCGACTTCACCGCAGTGGATTTGTTCGATGCGCTCGGTGGGCTCCGCGTCCGCCTGACTCAACTGACGTCGGTCCATCACCCCTTCGCGCAACCATTGGCTGCCGATACCGGCATAGGTGGTGATCAAGCGCACGGGCACATGATCGACGTGAAAACGCGGGCACATGGCCTTATCCAGCAGCCTTAACCGCACGCCAATACGCTTGGCGCCCAGCAGGCAGGCAAAGGCGCTGACCAGCCATGCCACATCGGCGATAAACCCGTCGTAGCCTTCAAGGTCACGACAACCTGCGGCCAAGCCCTGCAAGTTGGGCTCAGCATCTTCACTGTCCAACTCAACCACCAGCGATTCTGCCAGCGGCTCGTTCAGCGAGACCAGCAACGCACCAAACTCGGCGATATGCAGCGGCAACTGGCGCTGCCACAGCGCCAGGTTCACCCCGTTATCGAGGATATCGGCGAGCGCCAACGGGGTTTCACCACGGGTCTGGCGAATCAACGGGCGCAGTTGAATCACAGGGGCCAACATCAGGCGGCTGCCTCCTCATACCAAGGGCCAAAAGGATCGACCAGCAGGCGCCAACCTTCGACGCCCTGGGCCATTTCATCGTCGGTCAGCAGGCACGCGTCCAACTCCGCGCGCAGGCGCACGAAGTCGATGTTCTGCCCGATAAACACCAGTTCCTGGCGGCAATCGCCGGTGCTCGGTTGCCAGTTCTCCATGATCGCCGCGACGCTTTGCTGGTCCTCGGGCCATTGGCTCTTGGGCACAAAGCGCCACCAGCGACCAGCAAAACCATGGCGCATCAAGCCACCGGCCTGGGACCAACTGCCGGCGTCGCGATGTTTGCTGGCCAGCCAGAAAAATCCCTTGGAGCGCAGCAGCCTGCCGTTGACCCACGGGCGGTCGATAAAGTCGAAAAAGCGCTGGGGATGGAAGGGCCGGCGCGCCCGATAGGCCGTGGAGGCGATGCCATATTCTTCAGTCTCCGGCACATGTTCGCCGCGCAGTTCCTGCAGCCAGCCCGGCGCCTGGGCCGCGCGCTCGAAGTCAAAACGCCCGGTATTGAGGATCTCGGCCAGCGGCACTTCGCCCATGACCATGGGAATGATGCGCGCCTGGGCATTCAGGCGTTCAAGGATGGCCACCAGTTCTTCACGTTCGTGGCTGCTGATCAGGTCGATCTTGCTGATAAGGATGACGTCGGCAAACTCGATCTGCTCGATCAACAGGTCGGTGATGGAACGTTCATCGTCCTCACCCAGGGTTTCGCCCCGTGACGCCAGGCTTTCGGCGGCCTGGTAGTCGAGCAGGAAGTTCATGCCGTCGACCACGGTGACCATGGTGTCCAGACGCGCAATGTCGGCCAGGCTCTGACCGTTTTCATCGCGAAAAGTGAAGGTTTCTGCCACGGGCAGCGGTTCGGAAATGCCAGTGGATTCGATTAGCAGGTAATCGAACCGACCCTCCCTGGCGAGCTTTCCGACCTCAACGAGCAAGTCTTCGCGCAAAGTGCAGCAGATGCAGCCGTTGCTCATTTCCACCAGTTTTTCTTCGGCGCGATTGAGGCTGACGTCGCGCTGTACCGCAGCGCCATCAATGTTGATTTCGCTCATATCGTTGACGATCACCGCCACTCGCAGATTTTCGCGGTTGCGCAGGACGTAATTGAGCAGCGTGCTTTTACCGGCGCCGAGAAAGCCGGACAGCACGGTTACGGGTAGACGGTCGGTCATCGGGTGTTCCTCATCAGGTTGGCCGGTCAAATCGCCCGTTGATGGCGTTCGCGCAGCTCTTCACGTTCTTTGGCTTCAATACACAGGGTGGCCGTGGGCCGCAGCAACAGGCGCTTGAGGCCAATCGGCTCGCCTGTCTCACGGCACCAGCCGTACTCACCACGGGCGAGGTGCTCAAGGGCCTCGTCGATCTTGTCCAGCAGCTTCTTTTCCCGCTCCAGCAGACGCAGTTGCCATTGGCGCTGTTCTTCGGCGCTGCCGACATCGGCGGGATCGCTATGGGGTTCCTGCTCGCGCAGCACGATGAACTCGGCTTCGATGCGCGCTTGCAGGTCATAGCGCTGAGCCAACAACAGCTCGCGGAAAAAGGCCTGCTGGGCCTCATTCATATAATCAGCAGGTGGTTGAGCGAGCAGGTCTTGTTCAGTCATCAGGTCGGTTCACGGGTCAGGCTGTATTTTGATGTTATAGTATAACAATACAAATAAGCTAATCCCCTCTTGCCCGTCACGACGAAGGGCACAATCCTTGAACGCCTCCAGGCCCCGAGAAACGCGATGAAATCCCTGTTATGCGGTGTGTTGCTGCTGGTAGCGACCCAGGCCGGCGCCCAAGTAGCCAGCCCCCTGGCCACATGCACCCGCAGCGCCACCCTGCTGGCCTGTGTCGATGCCCAGGGCAATGCCTACAGTGTCGCGACCGCAGGCAACACCACGTATTTGCGCGGATTCGAGGTGATCGGCAAGCGTTACTGGGCGCAGACCAATAGCCGCTACGGCCAATTGACGTTCTTTACCGGTCTGGCCTCAGACGGTGAGGCGTGGGTCGGCTA
Source organism: Pseudomonas sp. FP818 (assembly GCF_030687335.1). Classification (NCBI taxonomy): domain Bacteria; kingdom Pseudomonadati; phylum Pseudomonadota; class Gammaproteobacteria; order Pseudomonadales; family Pseudomonadaceae; genus Pseudomonas; species Pseudomonas sp. FP818. Next base: position 5,886,742 of record NZ_CP117427.1, read on the forward strand.
CACACGGCGTGTGGGCTGGACCACGATCAACCGGTTCTCCAGTTCCGGAGGCTCCAGCGCCAAGTTCACCTGCAGCCGTATCAGCGGGTGCTAGAGCGGTCGTAGAAAAATCATCGTCGATCTAATTGTTATACTATAACATGTCAGATTATCTCCAACGATGGACCTGCTCATGAATGCGCTGACTCTGCCCGATATCGCCGCGCAGGCTTCTCGCCAAGCCTTGCCCCTCGACTGGGTGGGTATGTGCGGCATTGCTCTTCCCATCCTGATCGACGGCCAACGTTTGAGTGCCAAGGCCGATGCCGGCGTGAGCCTGGATGACGGCGAGGCGCGGGGAATTCATATGTCGCGCCTGTACCTGGCGTTGGAAATGCTCGAGCAACAAGACCTGCAACCGGCGCTGCTGCGTCAGGTGTTGCAGCGATTTCTCGATAGCCATGAAGGGTTATCGAGCAGCGCCTACCTGCGGATTCACACCGATTTGCTGCTCAAACGCCCGGCGTTGGTCAGCCCGCTATCGGGCTGGAAGACTTACCCGGTGACCATCGAAGCGCGTCTGGAAAAACAGATGTTCCACGTGGAACTAAAAATTGACGTGACCTACTCTTCCACCTGCCCATGCTCTGCGGCCCTCGCCAGGCAGTTGATTCAACAGCAATTTGTTGATCACTTCGGCAACAAGTCGTTGCAACACGAAGATGTACTGGCCTGGCTTGGCAGCGCCAATGGCATCGTCGCCACGCCCCATAGCCAACGCAGCAGTGCGCTGTTGCAGGTCCATCTGCAACCCGACGTCCAAGTCTTGCCCCTGACAGCCTTGATCGACCAGGCCGAAGCAGCCCTCGGCACCGCCGTGCAAACCGCTGTAAAGCGCGCTGATGAACAGGCGTTCGCCCTCGCCAACGGCCAGAACCTGATGTTTTGCGAAGACGCCGCGCGCCGCTTGAACCTGGCACTGAAACGCTCGGATGCGGTGCAAGCCATTCAACTCAAAGTCATCCACGCCGAAAGCCTGCACGCCCATGACGCCGTGGCCGAAAGCCATTGGACGAGAGGCGCCTCGGGCACCCCATGAAACTGACGATGCTCGACCTGGAAGCGGCAGCCGTGGGTAGCCGTTTTCCCCTGGCCCCCGTATTGGATGCCCTGCCGTGGAACAGTGACGGCCTGATCGCCGCCATCGCCCAGCAACACGGCAGCGGCGCAGTGTTGATGCTGGCCTGGATGAACCGCCAGGCCCTCGACGAGACCCTCGCCAGCGGCCAGGTCTGCTACTGGTCACGCTCGCGCCAGCAGTTGTGGCGCAAAGGCGAAAGCTCTGGCCACCAGCAGCAGTTGATCGAAGCACGCCTGGATTGCGACGGCGATGCCGTGTTGCTGATCGTCGACCAACAAGGCCCTGCCTGTCACACCGGCCGACCCACCTGTTTTTACAACGCTATCGAAAACGATCAAGTGCACATCATCACCGCGCCTCTCAAGGAACCTACAGCATGATCCGCAAGAACCCTTCCGGCGATCTGCCGGTCATTGCCGAGTCGGCCTACGTCGATAAAACCGCGATCATCTGCGGCAAGGTGATCATCGGCGAGAATGTATTTGTCGGCCCCTATGCGGTGATCCGCGCCGACGAAGTCGATGCCACCGGCGACATGGACCCGATCACCATCGGCGCCAATTCCAATATCCAGGACGGCGTGGTGATCCACTCCAAATCCGGTGCGGCGGTGACTATCGGCGAGTTCAGCTCCATCGCCCATCGCTCGATTGTCCACGGCCCCTGCACTGTCGGCGACCGGGTGTTTATCGGCTTCAACAGTGTGCTGTTCAACTGTGTGGTCGGTGATGGCTGCGTGGTGCGGCATAACTCGGTGGTCGATGGCCGCGACTTGCCCGCCGCGTTCTACGTGCCGTCCACCACGCGCATCGGCCCCAACACCGACCTGTCGCAGTTCCCGCCCGTGAGCGTCAGCGCATCGGAGTTTTCCGAAGACGTGGCGCGTACCAATGTCGACCTGGTGCGCGGCTACAAAGCCCTGCAAAACGAGTTCTAAACATGAGCCGCTTGCTGATCCGCAACGCCCGCCTGGTGAATGAAGGCCAGGAATTCGATGCCGACGTGCTGGTCGCCAACGGCCGTATCGAAAAAATCGCCAGCAGCATCCAGGGGCAAACGGCCGAGATTGAGATTGATGCCCAAGGCCAATGGCTGCTGCCGGGCATGATCGACGACCAGGTACATTTCCGCGAACCTGGCGCGCCGGACAAAGGCAGTTTTTACAGCGAGTCCCGCGCCGCAGTGGCCGGGGGCATTACCAGTTTCATGGATATGCCCAACACCCAGCCCGCGACCTTGACCCTGGAAGCTCTGGCCGACAAAAAGCGCCGCGCCGCACTGCACTCGGTAGCCAATTACGGGTTTCACTTTGGTGTCAGCAACGACAACCTCGACACCGTGGCTGCCCTTGATCCGCGGCAGGTCGCCGGGGTCAAAGTGTTTATGGGCGCCTCCACCGGCAATATGCTGGTGGATGATCCACGCGTCCTGGAGCGTTTATTTGCTGAGGTGCCGACCATTCTCCTCGCCCATTGCGAGCACACGCCGAGCATCCAGGCCAATGAACAACGCTTGCGAAACCGGTTTGGTGAGGCGATCCCCGCCGTCGCCCACCCGCTGATCCGCGACGCCGAAGCCTGCTATCGCTCCTCGTCCCTGGCCGTGGAACTGGCGCGCCGCCACGGCACGCGCTTGCATGTGCTGCACCTGACCAGCGCCCGGGAACTGTCGTTGTTTGAAGATAAACCGCTGGCAGAAAAACGCATCACGGCAGAAGTGTGTGTGCACCACTTACTGTTCGACGACCGCGACTACGCCCGCCTCGGCCACCAGATCAAATGCAACCCGGCGATCAAAACCCGGGCCGACCGCAATGCCCTGCGCCTGGCACTGCTGAGCAATCGCCTGGATGTGATCGGCACCGACCACGCGCCTCATACATGGGAGCAAAAACAGCGGCCGTACCGCGAGGCGCCAGCGGGGTTACCCCTGGTGCAACATGCGCTACCGGCATTGATGGAGTTGGTGGCGGACGGCCTGTTGCCCCTGACCACATTGGTGGCGAAAACCAGTCATCGCGTTGCCGACCTGTTCGCCATTCCCGACCGGGGGTACCTGCGCGAGGGCTACTGGGCCGACCTGGTGCTGATCAAACCCGAGCCCGAAGGCAAACCGGTGAGCAGCCAACCGATCCTCGCCCGCTGCGGCTGGACACCCTTTGCCGAGCGCAGTTTTCGCCATAGCGTCAGCACTACTCTGGTGTCAGGCCATGTGGCCTGGCACCAGGGGCAGGTGATCGACAGTTGCCAGGGGCTGCCCCTGCATTTTCTGCGCTAAACCCCAGGAGCCGTTCAGGCCCGGGGTTTGACCGTGCCACAGTCGTTGCCCAGCCACTGCGCATGGGTGTCGAGGCTGCCGTTCTGCTGCACGCCGGTGGCATTGAAAGTACCGTTGACCGTGGTGGTGAACGCCTTCTGGCTCTGGAACGTGGCCACGCCAGTGCCCTGGGCTTTCGGGCAACTGAAGCGGAATTTCCACTGGTTGCCGGTCTTGTCTGTGACCTCTTGCTTGCAACCCGATTGCGGGTCGGTCAGCGGGATGGAGTCAGAGGCCACCTGGGCCGGGGTCAGGCAGACCTGCACGCCCTTGCCAGCCATGGTGATGCCTTGTTTTTCCAGCATTGCGCGTTGTTCCGGGGTCATCTGTTGCTTCAGTTGACCGAGGATCAACGACAAGTCCGGCAGATTCTGGTTATCGACTTTCATATTGCTGGTGGTCAATTCCCACAAGCCCGGCGCCAACATCTGCGCCTGCGCTGCCACCGGCAGCGTCAAACCAACAACCATGGCCAAACCAAGCAGACGAGCATTCATCGGGTAACTCCTGGGTAATTGTCGGCGTTAGACGTCGTAAAGTGGTCGGCGTTGCATGCTCAATAAAATAGCGACAATCGCCGCCGAACATGGTCTGTTACGCATTGGATTGTCAGGAGTACCGTTGCCCATGGATTTCTTCGGCCCGCACTTGCTTGGCTACTTCATCGCAACCCTGCATTTTCTCGGCTCGCTGGCTGCCCTGCACGCGGTGCTCACCGTGCGTACCGCCCAAGGCTCAATCGCCTGGGCACTGTCGCTGATGTTCATGCCGTACCTGACGCTGATCCCCTACCTGATCTTTGGCCGCAGCAGCTTCGACGCCTATATCCAGGCGCGGCGCCAGGCCAACCAGGAAATGCACAAGGCAATCACTGAGTTGAACTGGCGCCCTTGGGTCGAAGAAGCCCTGGCTGCGCGTAACTCCCTGGCCTACGCCTCCCTGCGCGCCATGCCCAAGCTGGGACGCATGCCGTGTCTGGCGAACAACCAGGTGCGTTTGCTGGTCAATGGCGATGCCACCTTCAGCGCCATCTTCGACGCCATCCGCGCCGCCAAGACTGCCGTGTTGGTGCAGTTCTTCATCATTCATGACGATGAACTGGGGCGCCAACTGCATGCACTGCTCAAGGCCAAAGCCGCCGAAGGTGTAGCCATCTACGTGCTGTATGACCGCATCGGCAGCCACTCCCTGCCCCACCGCTATGTGCAATCGCTGCGCGATGCCGGGGTGCAGATCAAGGCGTTTGCCACCCGCAGCGGCTGGCTCAATCGCTTTCAGGTGAATTTCCGTAACCACCGCAAGATTGTCGTGGTCGATGGCCTGACCGGTTTTGTCGGCGGGCATAACGTCGGCGACGAATACATGGGCAAGAAGCCGCCGCTCGCCCCCTGGCGCGACACCCATGTGCAAGTCAGCGGCCCCGTGGTGGCGTGCCTGCAAGAATCGTTTGCCGAAGACTGGTTCTGGGCCGCGCGCGAACTGCCGCCGCTGATCCTGCCCGATACCTATGCCGATGACGGCGTGCTCTGCCAATTACTGGCCAGCGGTCCGGCGGACCCGTATGAAACCTGTTCGCTGTTTTTCGTCGAAGCCATTCATGCGGCGACTGAGCGTGTGTGGATCACCAGCCCGTATTTCATCCCCGATGAAGCGGTATTTGCCGCGCTGCGCCTGGCGGTGTTGCGTGGCGTGGACGTGCGCTTACTGCTGCCGTCACGCCCCGACCATCGCATTGTGTACGCCGCCTCCAGCCTGTACGCGATTGAAGCGGTGCGCGCCGGGGTCCGGGTGTTCCGCTACAAACCGGGTTTTTTGCATCAGAAAGTGGTGCTGGTAGACCGCGAAATCAGCGCCATCGGCAGTGCGAACCTGGACAACCGCTCGTTCCGCCTCAACTTCGAAGTGATGCTGCTGACCGTCGACGAAGCCTTCGCCAGCGAGGTGGAACACATGCTGTTGGATGACTTCGCCCAGGCCCACGAAACCAGCCAGGAAGAAAGCCAGCAGACCCGCCGCCTGCAGCAACTGGGCATGCGCGTGGCGCGGCTGATTTCCCCTATCTTATAAATTGCGCCGGACAGAATGTGGGAGCTGGCTTGCCAGCTCCCACACTCAGCCATCGGTTGGCTCAGCGGTAGAGATCTTCCCGCGTCCACGGCAACTCATGGCTGCCATCGGCAAGGGGCTTGACCGCCAGGATCTGGTGCAGGTTGATCCACCCACGCGCAAACGCATAGGCGCAACCCGCCAGGTACAGGCGCCAGATGCGCAGTACCTGGGCCGGGACCATTTTTGCCGCCGCCTCCAGGTTGTCTTCCAGGCGTTCGCTCCAGTGGTCGAGGGTGCGTGCGTAATGAAGGCGCAGGCTTTCCACGTCGACCACTTCCAGGCCGACTTCGCTGATTTCGGCGCTGATCATCACCAAGTGCGGCAGCTCACCATTGGGGAACACGTAACGCTCGATAAACTCGCCAGCACCGCGCCCCACCGGGCGGCCATCGGTATGTTTGGCGGTGATGCCGTGGTTGAGCACCAGCCCCCCTTCACGCACGGCGCCGAACAGGGTCTGGCAGTACTGCGCCAGGTTGGCGTGGCCGACGTGCTCGAACATGCCGACGCTGACGACTTTGTCGAACCGCCCGTCCTGGGGCAGGTCGCGGTAGTCGAGCAATTTCAACTCAACCAGGTCTTCCAGGCCCTCAGCGATTACCCGCTCCTTGGCCAGTGCCAATTGTTCCTTGCTCAGGGTGATGCCGAACACCTTGACCCCGAACTCGCGGGCCGCATACCGCGCCAACCCGCCCCAGCCACAACCGACATCCAGCAGGTACTCCCCAGGCTGCAGGCGCAGCTTGCGGCACAGGTGGCGGAATTTGTCTTGTTGGGCTTGGTCGAGGGATTCGCTGCCGGTCTCGAAGTAACCGCAGGAATAGGCCATGTCGCGGTCCAGCCAGAGCTGGTAGAACTCGTTCGACAGGTCATAGTGGTAGGAAATCGCGGCCGCATCCGTAGCCTTGTCGTGAATCGAACGCACCGGGCCGGCGTGCTCGTCCTCCTCGAGCAGGGCGTGGCTCAATTCGTCACACACCCGGATCACATCGCTGATCGAGCCTTCCAGCTCCAGTTTGCCTTCAACGAAAGCAGCGCCCAGGGAATCGAGCGTGGGGTGGGTCAGTTGCGTCACCATCACCGGGTCCTTGACCACGATGGTAACGCTGGGCTCCGGGCCCAGGTTGAATTCATGGCCATCCCAGAGTCGCAGACGCAGCGGTAGCTGAAGATTCTGTAAGGCCGGTGGAAGTTGCGCGAGCATGAGTAGTCCCCCCTTGTTTCAGACGTCCGAAATGAGGGTAGACCATCCACAAAAAGTAGCAGGCTATCGGTTCGATAACGCCCTTTTATGGTGCCCGACGTTGCAGCAAACCGTCCTCAACCCACTGTTTCAACCACGTGACAGCTTGCAGCGGCGCGCCCTCTTGATAAGTGACTGCCAATTCCGCGCACAGTTCTGAAAAACTCCACCCGCTGTCGGCCATCCCGGCCAGGGCGTACGCCTCGGCAGGCTCCAGGCTCCGGTAACGGCACACCTGTTGGTGACGCCAGATCAGGCACACCTCGGCCAGCGGCAACGCCTGGCTACCGGGAAACCCAGCCTGCGCCTTGACCGCACGCCAGATCTGCAGGCTGTTGAAGCGACACAGCACTTGCTGCACCGCCGGCGCCCACTCAACCTGCAATAACGGCCAGGCCTCGGGCGCCAGCCGGGCCATGTCTTCAAGAGTCAGGGGTTGGCCCGCAGGCGCATCAAACGCCAGGGTAAAGGCCCATTCCAGGCGCGCCAGCTCCACCAGGGGGGCGGCTTGTTCGGCGACCAGATGCTCGTCGATAAAGTCTGCAAACCGTTGCCCCAGCCAGCGCAGGCTGAAATGCGTGGATGGATAGCACTGCACATAGGCCGCCACCAGCCCGGCAAACTCGTCGTCCCCCAGCCAATGCCACACCGCAGGGAAATCCCCCTGCATCACTTCCAGCAAACGGGCCCGATAGGCGTTGTGGTAGATCGCCAGGCCGGTGTCGACATCCAGTGTCGGGCCACCGATCAAGGTGCCGGCAAAGCCAGTGTCGTCGGCGTCTGCCAATAAATGCCGTTCAAACGCCAGTTGCCAGTCGGTCAGGCGCATAGCGACCTCCGGGCCAAGGCATCCGCCCCCAACTCACGGGCCTTGCCCAACTCGTCGAGCAGCTCGGCAAACGGCGGGAAATGGTCATCGCGCTCCAGCAACGTCGCCACTGGCCCCAGGTGTTCCAGTGTCTGTTGAAACAGCTGCCACACCGGATCACACACCGGATGGTCATGGGTATCGACCACGTAGTCGCCGTAGTCCATATGCCCGGCCAAATGCAGTTGGCGGATGCTCTGCGGCGGCAGGTTGCGGATAAAGGTCCAGGCGTCGAAGCCATGGTTGCGCGAGCTGACATACACGTTGTTGACGTCCAACAGCAGCTCGCAACCGCTGAGGTGGCTCAAGGCGCTGAGAAATTCCCACTCGGTGAATTCATCGGCCTTGGATCGCACATAGCTGGAGACATTTTCCAATACCAGCGGCCGCTCCAGCACCGCCTGTACCTGCCGCACACGGGTGGCGACGTGGTAGAGACTTTCTTCGGTGTAGGGCAGCGGCAACAAGTCATGCAGTTGATGGGCGTTGCCCCTGCTCCAGCACAGGTGATCGGAGACCCATGCCGGCTTGACCCGGTCGGCCAATTGCTTGAGTTGCTTGAGGTAGTCCCTATCGAGGGCATGGGGGCCGCCAATGGACAGGGACACCCCATGCATCACCAGCGGATAACGCTCGGCGATGGCGTCCAGGTAGTACAGGGCCTTGCCGCCCTGGACCAGATAATTCTCGGAGACGATTTCGAACCAGTCCACCTCCGGCGACTGCTCGATGATGTGTTGATAGTAATGACTGCGTAGCCCCAGGCCGTAGCCCAGGCAAGGAACCGATACCGACATGACGAACTCCTGGAAAGTGTCCGCAGCGACGTGCACACCGCTGCGGGATCACGTATTCGCGGTTACTCGCCGACTTTGCCGCCAGCCGCATCGCAAGCGGCCTTGGTCATTGCCTTGAAGCCATGGCCCTTGCAGACAGCCTGGCCTTTGCAGGCGTTTTCAGCGGTCTTGCAGTCGTTCATGCCTTTGCAGGAGGTCACGCCGTAGCAATGCACGTTTGCCTCATCGGCGGCCTGCGCCTGGGTCGCGACACCGGCAAACATCGTGGCGGCAGCAATGGCCAGGGCAGCACCGGAAACAGCGTTCTTGAAGTTCATTGTGGTATTCCTCATGGGTCTGTAGGGGGTCGGCTGAACGGTTTGTCCAGTCCCGACACAGCACTAGAGTGAGGTGCCGCAGGGGCGTTACAGCGCCGTGAAAATTTTCCTGGTTTCCTGAACCGTTGTAGGAGCCATCACTAGTGCGCACCGCGATTTATCGTCACACTCACAGCAGATTTTTCGTGGGATCACGGACAAGGAAGCGTCACCCTCATGATTTCGATCTATCAGCTCAAACCGCGTTTTCAAAACCTGCTGCGGCCCCTGGTGCAGCGCCTGTATGACAACGGCACCACCGCCAACCAGATCACCGTGCTGGCCGGGATCGTGTCGTTGCTCGTCGGCCTGCTGATCGCGGGGTTCGCCCAGCACGCCTGGGTGTTCGTACTGATCCCGCTGTGGATGATCCTGCGCATGGCCCTCAATGCCATCGACGGCATGCTCGCCCGGGAATTCGGCCAGCAATCACGCCTGGGCGCCTACCTCAATGAACTGTGCGACGTGATCGCCGACAGCGCGCTGATCCTGCCATTTGCCCTGCTCCCCGGGGTCAGCCTGGCGCCGGTGTTGCTGGTGACGCTGCTGGCGGTGTTCAGCGAATACGCCGGCGTACTCGGGCCGATGGTCGGTGCCTCGCGCCGCTACGACGGGCCCATGGGCAAGAGTGATCGGGCGTTTGTCCTTGGCGTACTCGCCACCGGCGTGGCCCTGGGCTGGCTCGGCGCCGGCTGGGTCGACGGGGTGATGTGGCTGGTGGCGGCATTGCTCGCCTACACCCTGGTCAACCGTGTGCGCCAGGGCCTCAAAGAACAATCCGACATCTCTCCGACGGCATAAGGATCTTGCGATGCGCGAACAGCAACAGCACACCTTCAGTACCCATGACGGCGTAGAGCTTTTCTATCGGCATTGGCCCGCGACCAGTGCCACCGGGCCTGAGCCACGCCAGGCGATCCTGCTGTTCCATCGTGGCCACGAGCATTCCGGGCGCATTGCGCACCTGGTGGACGAGTTGGACCTGCCACAGTTCGATTTCTTCGCCTGGGACGCCCGTGGCCATGGCCAGTCCCCCGGCGAGCGTGGCGACAGCCCGAGCTTCGCCACCAGCGCGCGGGACGTGCAGACCTTCTGCGACCATATCGGCGCCACCTATGGCATCGCGCCAGAAAACCTTGCAGTGATCGCCCAGAGCGTAGGCGCAGTGATTGCCGCCACCTGGGTCCACGACTACGCCCCGAGTATCAGGGCCCTGGTGCTCGCCTCCCCGGCGTTCAAGGTCAAGCTCTACGTGCCCTTCGCCCGCCCGGGCCTGGCGCTGATGCGGCGCTTTCGCGGCAATTTTTTCGTCAACAGCTACGTCAAGGCCAAGTTCCTCAGCCATGACCCCGAGCGCGTCGCGTCCTATGACACTGACCCACTGATCACCAAGGCGATCTCGGTAAATGTGCTGTTGGGCCTGTACGAAGCGGCCGACCGCGTGGTCGCCGATGCCCAGGCGATCCAGGTGCCGACCCAACTGCTGATCTCCGGCTCGGACTTTGTGGTGCACCGCAAACCCCAGCAACAGTTCTTCGAGCGGCTTGGCAGCCTGAAAAAGGAACTGCACATCCTGCCCGGCTTTTTCCACGATACCCTCGGCGAACGTGACCGCGCCGTGGCACTGGCCAGCGCCAGGCGTTTTATCCTGCAAAACTTCGCGCACCCGCTGGACCGCGCCAGCCTGCTGGACGCCGACAAGATCGGCGCGACCTGCGCCGAATCCGAATCCCTCGCCGCGCCGCTGCCGCACAACTCCCTGCGCGACCTGTACTGGCGCATGACCCGCGCCAGCATGGGCCTGGGCCGCAAGCTGTCCGAAGGCGTGAAGCTGGGCTTCGACACCGGCTTCGACTCGGGCAGTACCCTGGACTACGTGTACCGCAATACCCCCACCGGCAAGGGCGCGCTGGGGCGGATGATTGATACCAACTACCTGAACTCCATCGGCTGGCGCGGGATTCGCCAGCGCAAACTGCATGTTGAAGAGTTGTTGCGCCTGGCCATGGCCAAGCTGCGCGACGACGGGCGCGAAGTGCGTATCGTCGACATTGCCGCAGGGCATGGTCGGTACATTCTGGAAGCCTTGCAGGGCGTTTCGCCGCTGCCTGAGTCAATCCTGTTGCGCGACTACAGCGATATCAACGTGCGCGACGGTGGCGCGCTGATCCGCGAGAAAGGCCTGGGGGAGATTGCGCAGTTCGTCAAAGGCGATGCCTTTGACCGGGCCGACCTCGCCGCACTGGCGCCCACGCCGACACTGGCAGTGGTGTCCGGGCTGTACGAACTGTTTGCCGATAACGCCATGGTCGGTGGTTCCCTGGCAGGGCTGGCCGAAGCCGTGGAGCCCGGCGGATACCTGGTGTACACCGGCCAACCGTGGCACCCGCAACTGGAACTGATCGCCCGCGCCCTGACCAGCCATCGCCAGGGCCAGGCCTGGGTGATGCGCCGTCGCAGCCAGGCGGAAATGGATCAACTGGTGGAAGCCGCGGGCTTTCGCAAGATCACCCAGCGTGTGGATGAGTGGGGCATCTTCAGCGTGTCGCTGGCGCAGAAGATCTGACCATGCGCGAACCAGGTCTCTTCAAACCAGCCCTGCTCTGGCTGCTGCTGTTGGCGCCGCTGTTTTTCAGCACATACGGCTTAGCCACCTGGGTCACCAGCCAGCGCAGCGACGTGGGCACCCTGGTATTCGGCTGGGAAACCCATATGCCGTTCTGGGCCTGGACCATCGTGCCCTACTGGTCGATCGACCTGCTCTACGGCTTCTCCCTGCTGCTGCCTAACAGCCGCCATGAGCTCAAGCAACATGCCCTGCGTCTGCTCAGTGCGCAGGTGATTGCCGTGAGCTGCTTCCTGCTATGGCCGCTGCGCTTCACCTTTGAGCGCCCGGAAATGGACGGCGTGTTCGGCTGGCTGTTTGCGGTACTGGCCGGGTTCGACAAACCGTTCAACCAGGCACCCTCGCTGCATATCGCTTTGCTGGTGATCCTGTGGGTGATGTACCAGCGGCATAGCCAAGGCCTGTGGCGCTGGCTGGTGCATGGCTGGTTCGCGCTGATTGGCATTTCGGTGCTGACCACTTACCAACACCACTTTATAGACTTACCCACAGGCGCCCTGGCCGGCTGGCTGTGTGTGTGGCTATGGCCGGTGGATCAACCCAGCCCGCTGTTGCATGCGCGGCCGGCCAAAGACCCGAAACGTTGGCGCCTGGGGTTGCGCTACGCCATGGGCGCCCTGGTGCTGACAATAGTGGCCTTTACCGGGGGCGGTGCCTGGCTATGGCTGCTGTGGCCTGCCGTCGCGGTGTTGCTGGTGGCGCTCAACTACTGGCTGCTGGGCGCCGCAGGCTTTCAGAAACGCGCCGATGGCCGCCTCAGCCCGGCAGCACGCTGGCTGTATGCGCCTTATCTCGCGGCGGCGTGGCTCAACTCGCGGCTGTGGACGCGCAAGCATCCGCAGCCTGACCGGGTTGTGGATAACGTATGGTTGGGGCGAATTCCGACGCCAGCGCAGCTGAGTTCTTTCAATGCGGTGGTCGATCTGTGTGCCGAATTGCCTGTTTATCCACAGGGCCGCGCTTACCATGCCCTGCCCGTCCTCGACCTGACCGCACCCACACCGGCACAGTGCCTGGAGGCGGCCCAAGCCATCGAGCGCTTGCGCGAGCACGGCCCGTTGCTGGTGTGCTGTGCCCTCGGCTATTCCCGCAGCGCCAGCGCCGTGGCCGCCTGGCTGCTGCACAGTGGACGGGCGGCCACGGTGGACGAGGCACTGGCTATTATTCGTACAGCACGATCGGATGTGGTCCTGCATGCCGATCACCGCCAAGCCTTGGGAGCACTGCCCTATGCCCGCTGATATGCAACTCCAGGTAGTCGCCAGCCTGCTGCGCCGCGGCCGTTCGCTGGATCAGTTATCCACAGGCCTGACCCTGCTCGGGGTACTGTTTGGCCTGGCGCAATTGTTGATGGTCAGTATCACACCGATCTGCCTGTTGCTCAGCCTGTGGATGATTATCCTCGGGCTGCTGCAAAAGTACTGGGCGCTACGGGTGGCCTTCGATGCCGACCTGTTTGCGCTGATGGCCAAGGACATAGAACGCACCGGCGAGCTGGACCAGACTCTGCAAACCCTGGGCCTGCAACCCGCCAACCGCGCAAGCCGGCCCTGGACCGAACGCCGGCGTGGCGCCCTCAAATTGCTGCGCAAACAGGCCTACCTGCTGGGTGCGCAAGTGTTACTGACATTGGCCGTCATCCTGGCCAGCCCGTGGCTGCCCTTCGCCGGATAAGGAATCCTTATGTTCGAACCCCTGGTCGCGACCCTGATTACCTCCATGGCCCGCACAGTGACCGGCGCCCGCAGCCTGTGGCTGGGCTGCGCCCCAGAACCCGTGCAGCGCATCTACTTTGCCAACCACAGCAGCCACGGCGACTTCGTGCTGCTGTGGGCGTCGTTGCCGCAGAACCTGCGCAAGGCCACGCGCCCGGTGGCCGGCACCGACTACTGGAACAAGAGCGCACTGCGCCGCTACATCATCAACCGGGTATTCAACGGCGTGCTGATCGACCGCGAACGCAAAGACCCTGTGGATAACCCGTTGCAACCGATGCTCGAAGCCCTGGAACACGGCGATTCGCTGATCATTTTCCCCGAAGGCACGCGCAACCTGGAGGATGGCCTGCTGCCCTTCAAGAGCGGCCTGTATCACCTGGCAAAAAGTTACCCACAGGCGCAACTGATCCCCGTGTGGATCGCCAACCTCAACCGCGTGATGCCCAAGGGCCGTGTGCTGCCACTGCCGCTGTTGTGCACCACCAGCTTTGGCGCACCGCTGCAGCTTGCAGACGGTGAAGACAAGGCCCTGTTTCTTGCCCGCAGCCGCGACGCCCTGCTCGCCCTCGCCCCGGAGCATTCCTGACATGGATAGCCAAACCCTGATGTTGTTCGGCGGCATCGGCATGATCCTGGTGCTCGCCTCGCTGATCGGCCTGATTCTCAAGCTGCGCACCCGTGGCACACCCAGTGCGGTGATCGACAACCTCAACGCCCGCATCAATGCCTGGTGGGTGATGGTGGTGGTGATCGGCGTCGCCTTCTGGCTCGGCACCGGTGCGGTAATCCTGCTGTTCTACGCCGTGTCGTTCTACGCCCTGCGCGAATTCCTCACCCTCACGCCCACCCGCCGCAGCGACTACCCCGCACTGGTCGCCGCGTTCTACCTGGCGCTGCCCCTGCAATACCTGCTGATCTACTTTGACTGGTACGGCCTGTTCTCGATCTTTATTCCGGTCTACGTGTTCCTCCTGCTGCCCATCCTTGCCTCGCTGGGCGGCGACAGCACGCACTTCCTGGAGCGCGCATCGAAAGTACAGTGGGGGCTGATGATCGCGGTGTTCTGCGTCTCCTTCGTACCCGCCCTGCTGACCCTCGACATCGTCGGCTACGAGGGCCGCAACCTGCTGCTGATCGCCTACCTGGTGATCGTGGTGCAGCTCTCGGACGTGTTGCAGTACGTGTGCGGCAAACTGTTCGGCAAACACAAAATCGCGCCCAACCTGTCACCGTCGAAGACCGTGGAAGGCTTTGTCGGCGGGATCCTGCTGTCCTCCCTGATCGGCGCCGCACTGTGGTGGACCACCCCGTTCAACCCCTGGCAGTCATTCCTGATTGCCCTGCTGATCAACCTGCTGGGCTTTGCCGGCGGGATTGTGATGTCGGCGATCAAGCGCGACCGAGGGGTGAAGGACTGGGGGCATATGATCGAAGGACACGGCGGGATGCTGGATCGGTTGGATTCGGTGTGTTTTGCGGCGCCGATTTTCTTTCATTTGGTGCGGTATTGGTGGACCTGAGCAGTACCCCACAGTACTGAAACGACAAGACCCGATGTCCGCCACGGACATCGGGTCTTGTGGATTTAGCGCAACTTACATCAGTGCTGTCGCTGATACAGCCCCAGGTTATCGACCTTGAAACTGCTGCAGGCGCCAGCATTGTCCAGATCAATCCGGATGCCCTTCACGTGCTGCAACGTCAACCAGCGCGGTGACGCATCCAATGGCACGATCAACGTCCCGTCCTCTGCATTGAAACGAACACTGGAGGCTTCGAGCGGCCCCTGCTGCCCATCACCCCACCAGAACACCTGCATACGCGGCTCGGCGGCGCGGCCTGAGCAGCGGAACTCGAACTTGAGCAGGCCAGCGTCGTGGCCAGACAGATTCAACGCAGACAAATCGAAACTCATCGACGGATCACCGCCATCCACTCGGTAGCTGTTTTCTTGTGCCACCAACTGATTGAGGCTTGGCTTTACGTTATCCAGATTGTTGATCAGGACCATCTTGTTGCTCAGGGAGACTTGGGAACGGCCCCAGGCAACCGGAATTTTCTTCAGGTCCGGTGATGCAAAAGCGCGCTGCAGCAAGGCTGCCTGGTATTCGGCGATCGCTTCGGGGCGAGGCTCGATCAGGCGTGGGTGGCTTATCGGGTCGGCATCCGAAACCTGCAACGCCGAGCCCTCCAGCCATACGCTTTGACCCGCGACACGTATCTCGCGAATCCGGCGAATTTCGCTCTGGTTGACCTGAATATGATCACCCACCTTCAACGCCGCCAACATACCCGGATCGGACACATAGAGCGCTGCGACAGCGCGATTGATGCCGTGGCTCCAGTTCGCATCGGTGAAGTCCATCAAAGGGATCTCGATGCTGGTGACTGGCGCTGAGGCGCTGCCCTTTTTGCGCCCGAGAATGAAGCCATCCACATAGAACGGCTCGTAATGATCGACAATGAACCGGTACAGGTACGGGTTACGCAACGCCAGCCCGCCGCCGTCGTGGATGATGTTCATTCCTTCCAGCAAGGCGATGGTCGGCAGGTCTTGTTTGAGGGTCTCGATAGCACGCAATTGCTGGGCTGGCGACACCATGTTGTACGCCGCCGTGACCGGCAGCAGTGGTCGATAGCCCAGGTAGAAGTACTGGGCGTTGCGGGAGGTCAGGTCCAGATAGGTTTCGCCGGCCGGAACATTGTCTGCCAATACTCGCGACAGTCGGGTCAGCCTGTCCCAGTGAGGAGGCTGTACAAAGGACCGGCCGATATTCGGCAGGCCTGCCGCCACGCCATCACTGATTCCCAACCCTTGCGTGCTGATAACGGCCGTGGTGGATTTGACCAGGGTTATTGATCGACACCTGCGTGAACCCCAAGGATGCGCTCATGCTCGCGGCCAGAACAACCATCACCACTTTATTGCGCGCACTGAGCATGCCCCAACACGCGATAGGCAGTAGGATCGCCCAGCCAAAGCTTGCCGCCAGCCCCGGACGAGACATACCGCCTGGATCGACGCGCCCCATCGAGTAAGGGATCAGCAACAACGCAAACAGGAACACGACCAACAGCGGCAGCAAGGCGTCGAGACGACGCTCGGGCGTTTGGAACCAGCGATGGACCAACAGCAGGCACGCCAGCGGAATAGCAATCCAGGACATACGCAACGCTTCAAACACAAAGCCTTTGCGCGCGCCCTCCCAGCTCAACGCCCATGGCACGCCGTAAGCCACCTGATTGATAGGCCCGTTTTCCAAGACATAACGGATGGCCCCCAACAGCATGATCCCCGCTGGCGTAACCACCGCCAACACCAGAAGCACCACGCTTGCGATCAAAATGCCCTTCAGTTTCCGAGGGCGTGGCGCTTTCCAGAGGTGCCAGGCGTAATAAGCAGCCATCACCCCAGATGCCGCCGCAAGCAGCAGCCCTTGTGGCGGAATTCCGAGGACTACCAGCGGTGCCGTGACCATCCAGACCAACAGCCAGCGCTCGGGACGCTGGCGCAACGACGGGCTCAGCCACAGGCAGAGAAACGGGATCAGAAACAGCCAGATAATGTTGGCCGTCAGGAAGAAGATGGCGGCGAACGCCAGCCCAATACTTCGCGAAAAATAATAGAGCGACAGGAATGCAGCAAACGATAACAGCGCGATGCTGAGGTTACCGACATGAATAATGCTGCCGGCAGAACCGTCATAAAACACAAATGACAAGAACTGGGTCAGGTCATCACCGATGACGCCGTGGGCAGGAATATAGTCAATGTAGGGAATGGCACCTTGCAGGTAGGACCACCAGCCCAACAGGCTTTCACCGAAGTGATAGTCGTCAGCGCTGATGTTGGGGAAAATGGTCGTGCCCATTTTCAAGCCCACCAACAAGCCGAAGAATGCGATAGGCGACAGCAACGTGGCAATGTCGCTAGTTGATGTATACCGACGGAAACGCCGCAGTACATCCACCACGCCCCAGACCAGCATTGCGATAACCAGTACCTTCAACCAGACCGTGGTCTCGTACTTGGAAATACTGCCATCTGGCTCCTGTATTCGAGCGGGGTACAGCGCCAGGTAAAAGGTCGACAATCCCAATTGACCGGCCATCACCAGCCACGAGGCAATTCGTGCAAAACCCTTGGGGCTCCACACGATGTACGCCATACCCAGGATCCATCCGACGATGGCTATCCCATAGGTAGGCTTGGCGTATCTGGACAGCTCAACCCCATTGGTCCAGGCAGCTGGCGCACGGCCCAGAGCCAACACTACCTCCAGCTGTACCAGCGCCAGCAACAGGATGCCGAGTGCCCCCAGGCCGAATACCCGAGGGTCGACATTAACTTTTTTGACCGCGCCAACTGTAACCGCCAAAGCAATAAACGAGACGCCAAACACCGAGCAGTAGAGGACTTTCGGCTCGAAGTCCGTCCCAAGCACCATGCATGCTATAGCGGTAATCGCCGGAAGCGACCACCACAACAGCTGGTTGGAAAAAACCAGCGCGCTGTCGCTACCGAATTGTTTCTTCTGACGCCCCATCAAGGACGTAAAAAACAGCAACGCGCAGAAAAGAACAGCGATGAATACCGGAGCAACCACCTGGTCCTGAAACTTGGTATCTGCGGTCCAACTGATGTAGCCCACGATGAAGTCGGCATACTTGGGTGCGGTCGAGATACCCAGACATAGCAACAGTGCAAACGCCGTAATAACCACGGTCGCCAGTACTGAAGAAACCCTTTCATTCATTTCCAGATGCTTGAACATTTAACTACCAGATCTTTAGTTGTACTTGCCAAAACAGGCTCGAAACAATACAGCCAGCACCGAAAGGTTGCCTTTCACGCTGCTGATCTTGGTAGGTACTTCGCCTTGGGGGTAGCGGCGCACCGTCGCCAGTTCTACGCAGCGATAGCCCAGTTTCGGCGCGCGGTACGACAGGTAGGCAAGCAGCTCATAGGTATTGAACACATCACGGAAGATTGCCATCTTCGGATCAATCAGCATCTTGCGGCTATAGGCACGAAAGCCCTGGGTGGTATCTGTCCACTTGAAGCCGGAAAACAGGCTCAGCATCGGCGCATGGATAAAACGGATCGCAAAATCGCGGGACTTGGGGGTGTTCTCCGCGACACCGCCCTCGACAAAACGCGAAGCCTGAACAAAATCCACACCCTGCTGCAGCGCTTCGATAAAGCGCGGGATGGCCTCTGGATCATCCTTGTCATTGCCATCAATGGTCACGATACCTTCGTAACCCTGGTCCAGGGCAAAAGCATAGGCGCAACGTAACTGCGCGCTCAACTTGCCAGGGGCAGTCTTGACCAGCAGGCCGCGCACACCCACCTGTTGCAGTGATTGCAACTCAAGCGAGCCATCAGAACTGCCACCATCGACGATGATGATGTCGGCCATGTCCGCAATGTTGAATGCCGCCATACGGGCGAGCAGGTTCTTGATCCGCTCGCCTTCGTTGATGACCGGAATGACCACGCACCAGGGGTGCTGGCGGCCCAACCAGAGTGGTGTGTCAAAGGACGGTACCTGCCAACCGGCACGTACATCGGGAGTAATATCAGAAGAATTCATTTTAATTTCCATCAAACGACGCGAGCTGTGATCAGCCCTACGCCAGCAATAACCAGGGCGATGCCGACTCCCGTGGTCCAATGGAAGGACTCACGGAAAAACAGCAGGGAAAACAGGGCGACCGTCGCAATAGCCCCAGCCGTCAGGACCGGGTGTGCCACGTTCAGCGGCAAACGGGCCAATGCTGCGGCATAGAGCAGGAACGCAGCACCATACAGGACCAGCCCGACCCAGAACGGCCAGTTGCTGAGTGCCGCCATCGGGTCGCTCAAGGAAGGGAATTTGCGCGGGGGCATCATCGCCATCTTCACCAGGACGCTGGCGGAGGCGTTCGACAGGATACCCAGGATCAAGATGATCCATTTGATGCTCATGCCGTCACCTCGTCGCAGGTGCGGTAATGCTGGCGAGCAACCTGCAGCGCACGCTCGATCGATTGCGCATGGGGTTCGGTCTTGGTCGCCACCATCTCAATGGTGACCACATGCTCGGGCAAGTAGTGGGCCACGGCACGTGCCATTTTTTCATGGTCAGTACCGCCGTCACCCAGCGGGAGCAGGTCCGGTTCACTGGCGTGGATATGCCCGATCAACTCGGCACAGTCCTCAAGCACAGTAAATGGGTCTTCACCGTTGATCGCCAACGCGCCGGTATCCAGTTGCATGCGGATAGCCGGGTGATCAATGGCCCGTACCACCACTGCGGTTTCAGCACTGGTGGTCATGAAGTTCGCCCCGTAACAGGTGGGGTTGGGCTCCAGGCAGATCGTGACACCACACGCCTGGGCGATATCGCCCAGTTTCCGGAAGAACAATACAGCAGCGTCCAGCGCCTGTTGATCAGTCAAACCACTGCGATCACGGTTCTTTGGCGAGCCAAACACAATCCGTGCTGCACCCAGGCCTGCGCCAATGCGGCACACGCCCGCCAGGTGTTGCAGCAAGGCCGCCTGACTTTGCTCGGAGCCGAATACATTCAGGCCCGTGGTGCCGAACAGCAGTGCCTGCATGCCGGTCAACGCAATCCCACGCTGCGCCCACCAATCCTTGACCTGCGCAATCTCTGCGTCCGTGGCCTTGGCAGGCTCCGGGAAGTATTTGCCCGGTGCAATATCAATCGCATCCACGGCAAAACGCGCAAGCAGTTCAGCGATGACTTCGTCCTCGGTGGTCTCCCACGCGATATTGGAAATCGCCAGCCTCATGCCTGTGCTCCCGATGCGGCCTTAAGCGGCTCCGATTGCGCATAGGCCCGTACGGCCTGCACGGTTTCACGAGCACTGTACTGATAGCGCCCAGTGCCACCAAATAGCTGCGCATGCTTGGTCTGCATGTCATAGGTAGCAGCAGCATTGGCCAGGGTATTGGTGAAAGGCTTGCCAAAGCCCTTCTGCGAAATGTCGGCGACACTCACTGCCTGAGCAGTCAGGTGGACCAGCTTGAGCCCCGCATCGAGTGCGGTCTGAATGTCATACCACAGGTTGATCATCGGGTAGAACTGGAACACGCCCCGGCTATCGATCGCCTGCAGGTTGTTGTCATTGAGGAAGTCAAAAATCACGTTCTTACGCAATCCAGGCCCGACGAGCCCCGGCAGGCGAACGATCAAGTGATTCGGAAAATGACTTTCAACGAAGGTTTCCAGCAGCCGACGGTGCAGGCCGTAAGCATGTAGGCCGGACTCATCGACGGGAGTGTCTTCATCGACGCCGATGGGGCTCTTGAACACGTCCACCGTACTGATCAGCACGAAGGTCTTGCATTGGATGGTTTTCAGGTGGGCGATCAGTGCTTCGATCTTCTCGCGGTCGGCCTCAGGCTCGCGGTTGGCAATCCATTTTTGCGCCGGGGCGCCGGCACAGACCACAAGTTCAAAGGATTTTCCTTCTATCTCACCGATGTTGGTGGACCGGTACAAGTCCTCGAATGAAGCCTGTTTAAGAAGCGTGCCCCCGACAAACCCGGAGAAACCAATAAGCGAATTCATCTTTTTCCGCTCCAAACCTGAAGTTTTATTAACCTTGATGGGAAAAACTCTCGGTATCGAGTTTTTCAAGCACATCGTAAATGTTGTCTATCTTGCCACCCAGCACGGAGAAGCAACCTGGCAACTCGGCATGCTTCTCGAAAAGAATCGGGCGTCCATCATCCCCTTCGTTCTTCACCAGGATGGTCTTGACCTCGAACAGCGAATCCTTGTGTTGGGCCTTGAGCACTTCAGGGATATACCGGCCGACGTCCCTGACCATCCGATCGACCCGTGTATCGCGCTCATATAGCCGCAGCTTCTCATAGGGATCGAGGCCTTTTTCATCGTTCCAGTGCAAATGCGGCGTATAGCGTACATGGGACAAGGTATGCAGCCCACGGGCCGGGAACGGCATCAGTGAAAAGAACGGCCCATCCATCACCGTGACCCCCAACCCTTCGAGGGATTCGGGCATCTGCATCAAGGCCATTTCCGTGATCTCTTGCTTGAGGCCGGTACTGACCCCCGCGAAATCACCTGCAAACTGATTGAGGCCACTGTACGTACAGTTGAAGACGTACCGACAAGTCGTCAGCGCTTCCTCGCCCTGGGAGGTTTGGGTGACCACTTGCAAAGGCGCCTCGGTGCCCCTGGAAATCGAAGTGACTCGTGTCCGGTAGCGGATCTGCACACCGCTTTCTGCCAGCTCGCGAGCTGCCCAGGCTGCCAGGCGAGTAGTGTCGAACGCATATTCTTCGACCAGGAATACTTCTTCGATCAAGCGTGGTTCGAACAAGTCGCGCAGCGCTGGATCGGCAGGTTTCAGGTCCGCACCGATGTCCCGGCAAAAACGCTCGAACTGCTTGGCCGTGACCTTGGAGTTGCGCCGGGCAATGGCATACAGCTTGGTAAAGTCCTGCTTGACCACCTGTGGCCAGTCCTGGACAAACTTGGGCAAGTTGACCCGGCTGCGATAGGCCGTGGTGAAGCTGCGCGGGTAGTGGTAGCCGTTATGCACACGCGCCTGGTTGTTGTAACTGGCGCGCATCATCAGTGCCGGCTCGCGCTCTATCAACAGGATCCGTTTGAAGCCCCGTTGCTTGGCCAGGTAAACCGCAATGGCTGCACCGTAAAACCCCCCACCGATGATGACGGCATCCTGCTCAGGCTGGCTGGCTTGGGCGCTCGACATCAGGAAACTCGTTCGGAGGGCTGAGCCTTGGGCACGACCGAACCCGACGCTACCTCTTCAATGTTCAGCTTCTCGCGCCGGGTCATGCGTGCACTGGTGAACTCCTGGCCTACATGGTAGAGCGGCCCTTCATTCGACAGGCTGGCCATATTGAGGATGTACTCACCCAGTACCAGCAACACCAGTGAGATCAGGAAAAACATGCCCGACTGTTGCAACGAGAAACTGATCCAGCCAGGTGCTACATCAGCCTTGAAGATACCCACCGAGATCACATAGACGCAGTACACCAGGTTGGCAACCGCACCAAACAGCGAAAGGTAGGTCACCAGACGCATGGGCGCTCGCGTGGTGGAAACCAGCAAACGCACGCCGCGATCAATACTGTCGCCCAGGCGCTTGGGGCTGGAAGCCTGGGGCACGGCGCTGTACTTGAGATAGGCCCGGGCAAAACCACCGGTGGCCGGCAGGTGGCGGTACGTCATCGAAGGCTGGGGGTGTTGCAGGATGAAGTTGATTACGCGCTTGCTCAGGATGCGGTACTGAGGTGCTTCCTTGGCGAGATGGACCCCGTTGAAGCGGTTGTACATGCTGTGGAACACCGCATTCGCCCAACGATAAGCCAGGCTCTGGGTGCTCTTTTGTTCGTTGTGGGCAAAGACGACATCGGCGCCGCTCACCGCTTGATCAAGCATCTGTGGAACGAAGTTGATGTCGTCCACCAGCGGGTCGATGACCGCAACATAGTCACCCAAGGCATTTTCCAGACCGACCCAGGATGCGGTGTCGGTGTCCACTTCCTTGGTCAATGCATAGACCTGCAAGTTGGCTAGGCCTTTCTCGCTCGTCAGGCCCTTCAAGACCATGACACTGTCATCATCGGACGCGTTATCAACAACGATCAGCTCATAGTCACTGACTGTTTTCGCAATGACTTCGGCAGCTTCGGACAGTATTTTTTCTATTTTATCGCCCTGATTACGAACGACAAAAACGACAGATAAAAAACAGGGAAAATAAGCCATCACCAACTCTCGCAAAAATTAATTAAAAGACTGGATGAGTCGTTTATCCGAGATCGCCATAGATAGCCGGAATGCCTCACACCACTGACCGAGAGTTTCAGAACCGCAGGGTCATCACTGCCGAGAAGGGGTAGCCATTGCCAAACGTTCAAATCGCTCTTCCTTGAAGCAGTTGGCTCAAAGCACGCCCGAAACAGCGGCCAAGCCAGAAAAACCGGGGGCGCGGCAAAATAGACAAACGCTATCGAACCTGGTGCCAGCCCAAAGTTGCGCAGGATCATAACACAAAAAAAGGCGCCCCAACGACGCCGAAATGGCGTTATGCCAGCCTTGAGACCGGGATAACAAACACCTTGATCCGTCTACTAAATCATCGTTTCAAAAGAGTTAATTAATTAAAAATCTTATTCATTTCTATTGTTCAAGTCGGTCAATAGTATTCTGTCAGGCTAGGCTGCAAGTAGTTAATCTCAGATCAAGTACTAGGACTTATCGGGATGACCAGCGCAAATAAAATATCCGGCTAAGGCATAGATCAACTCATCGAGACTTTTGGAGGACTTGAAGTTTATCCTATGAATTTAGAGAGTTAAAACTGTTGCACCCAGTAATGATACGACATCCACGTACATTTCCTCTGGGTCGGACCCAGGGCCAGAAGGAGCAGCGCTGTCGGCTTCATAGAGTGCTTGGCTGGGGCAGGGTTCGGCATTACCCGCGTTATGTCTTAACATGGTCGGTTGCCCAAAGAGCCGTCATGGCCAAAGCCATGACGGGCTTCCATCCTTTACAAGTAAGTGTGATGAAGATGAACAAGCCTTTCATTTCGCTGTGCCCTGAAATTACTCGGGCGCACGCGCTGACGCTGATGGATTGGTTGGAGGATGAACGCGTCACCTGCTATCTGAGCGATTCGCGTCATGTCTCCCGCTCCATCGAGCAAGTCATCGATCGGACTCAATCGCCGATCCTGACCCATCTATTCAACCAGGGCGGCCGATTCTTCATGGCCTATGACCGACATGACGCCCCGGTGGGCTTTGTCCGTCTGATCAAGACCGGCTCAGATTGCGAGATAGTCCTGGTCATCGGAGACAGCGATAAATGGGGCCAGAACCTTGGCGCCCGCACGATTCGCGAAGGCATGAAACTGGCCTTCCTCGACATGCGGGCCAAGAAGCTCATCGCCAAGATCCACCCGGACAACGCGCGCTCGCTGAACGCCTTTCTACGCAGCGGCTTTCTGCTTGAAGGCGAAACGCCGACATTGAAGTCATTTTCCATGACGGCGGGGCGCTATCTCCAGTTCTTGCGCGAAGGTGCCGCTGGCGACGCCACCAGGATCTACATTACGGAAATCGACAAGGCCAGGCTCGAAAGCCTAATCGCGCTCGAGCAAGGCCCGACCGTTGTTGAACTCGAACATGAGCTTGAACGAGCCATTGTCGTCAAGCCGCAGCAGGTGGCGTGCAATGTCGTCACGATGAACTCTAGAGCCTTGCTGCAACTGGACGAAGAAGAGATCGAAGTGGCCTTGGTCTACCCTGAAGACGCGGACAGCACCGCAGGGAAGCACTCCGTGTATTCTGACATCGGCGCCGCCATCCTGGGCTATCAGGAGGGGGACGCCATCGACTGGCGAATTTCTGATCGGACCCGTCGGATTGAAATCAGGAAAGTGCTTTACCAGCCCGAGGCGGCGGGCCACTTCCACCTGTAATTGCACCTTTTGCTAGGAGCTGTAAGGAGAGAAGGACGTCGTTTGGAGCCCCGAGGGGCCCCAAGCGGGACAGTTTTCAATCCTGAAACCATGCCCTTGAAATTAGAGAATTCAAACTGTCGCAGGAGGCCCTCGTTTTTTGCGGCCTGTGGGGAAGCGCAGATGAGGCGCGGGAAGAAATTCGCAAGTCAGTAGCTGCGTATACCCCCAACCAGGTTTCACTCCAGATTGAATTCATCAGCCGGGAGTAGGAACTGAGGAGCACGTGATTTGCTTCTCAGTCGCTCGGAACATCAAATGTCGAGGGAACCACACGCATGGAAAAGTCGATGGCTTATGTTGCGCACGACTCAACTCAATCAAAGCCTTTCCAGAACATCCACCTTGGATCACCCACTTATGGGGTCGCGCTATCAAGCATTTGACGATCTCCTATTTGACTAAGGTGATTGGTATATCTGAGAGCTGAATCACCTTTGCCGCAACAGAGCCCAGAAAAATCCCTGCAAGAAAGCCGTTGCCATGTGAGCCTAGGATGATGCTGTCACATCCTAAAGAGTGGGAGCACCCCACGATTTGGCTTGCTGCATCGCCTTGTAGGGTATGAAGTGTAAATGCAATCCCTTCCTGCTTCAGAAGCACCCCAGCGTTTTGTGAGTCCTCAGCACTTTTATCACCGTAGTAACGATCAATCTCATCCGCACTCATGTCGTGTGCAATTCGCGTTGGTAAAAGTGGCTGCACATTCAGCAGATGCACCTCAACACTTCCGCCCAGCAATCCGCCCTCTTGGATCAACCCAATAAGGTAACGCACCGCGCGCTCCGAATGCTCGGAACCATCGACAGCTACAAGTATTTTATGCATTTTCTAAATCCTCTTTCAGTGGCATGAAGATGCTTGTCGTTTGGGGATTGCCAGCTTGCAATCAGTTCTACTCGGACAGGCGGATTCGAATCTGTTTTTCAATCTCGATGATCGCAAAGAGCGCAACACCAACCCCGATGATAAGTAGGCCATCCAGGAAGGGGATCGCTTCTGTGGCAAACACCTTTTGCAGCGGTGGCGCGTAGGTGATGCCGAACTGAGCCAAGGTCACCACTGCGACGGTCATCCACACGACCTTGGTGCCACGAATGCCCCTCCAGGTAAGCGATGTGCTGTAGAGATTACGAATGAAGAACAGATGGAATATTTCCATCACGACTAACGTATTCACCGCCATGGTACGGGCCAACTCCACGGAGTAGCCACGGTCGAGCGCATAAGAAAAAATGCCGTAAACGCCGCAGAGGAACAGAATTGAAACAAGTACCATATGCCAAACCAATGCACCGCTTATCAGAGGCTCTTTGCGCGAACGGGGCGGTCTGCGCATTGTGTTTTCTTCGGTAGGCTCGAACGCCAGTGCGATGCCAAGTGTCACGGCGGTAATCAGATTGATCCACAGAATCTGTATCGCCGTGACCGGCAGTGTAAGGCCGAGCAGCAGGGCCACGATGATGGTCATGGTCTCGCCCGCGTTGGTAGGCAGCGTCCAGCTCAACACTTTTTTGATGTTGTCGTAGACTGTCCGCCCTTCGCGCACTGCCGCCACGATGGATGCGAAGTTGTCGTCGGCCAGCACCAGGTCTGCA
This sequence comes from Pseudomonas sp. FP818, assembly GCF_030687335.1. Taxonomy (NCBI): domain Bacteria; kingdom Pseudomonadati; phylum Pseudomonadota; class Gammaproteobacteria; order Pseudomonadales; family Pseudomonadaceae; genus Pseudomonas; species Pseudomonas sp. FP818. The sequence continues at coordinate 5,913,034 of NZ_CP117427.1, forward strand.
GCTTCCTTGGCGGCTTCACTGCCCTTCCCCCCCATGGCAATACCCGCATCGGCACGCTTCAACGCGGGTGCGTCGTTGACGCCATCGCCGGTCATTGCCACGGTCATGCCATTCGATTGCAGCAGCATGACCAACCTGAGTTTATGTTCAGGGCTGGTACGTGCAAAGATATTGACGTTCTTCACCGCCTCCTTGAGCGCTGCATCGTTCATGGAGTCCAGGTCTATACCAGTCAGCACATTGTCGGGATTTTGCAAGCCAATCTGCCGACCGATTGCGGCGGCGGTGCCGCCATGATCGCCAGTGATCATTTTTACGACAATGCCCGCCGCCTGGCATTGTTGAACGGCCTCTATCGTCTCGGGTCTCGGCGGATCAATTAGCCCGACCATACCCAACAAGGTTAGCTTCCCTTGCACGTCCCCAAACTCCAACACGGTGTGCTCTGGCTGAACTGATCTAGCGGCAAACGCCAATACACGCTGCCCTTTTGCGGCGATAGTGTTCGCCTGTTCGTACCAGTAGTCCGCGTTGAGGGGCTCCGTCACGCCGGCGGTTACGAACTGCTGCGTGCTCATGGCCAGTATTTGCTCCGGCGCGCCTTTTACATAGATAGAGGCATGGCGATCATGATTGTGATGGAGGGTCGCCATAAAGCGGTGTTTCGCGTCAAACGGAATGGCATCGGTTCGTGGCCAGGTACGATGATCTTCATCGCTATCGATTCCAGCTTTTCCGGAAAACGCCAGCAAGGCCCCCTCCATCGGATCCCCCTCCACCGTCCATACATCCTCATGCAGGCGCAGCGAGGCATCGTTGCAAAGACCTGCTGCTCGCCCCAATTCTGAGAGCGCGGGGTGAGATGATATGTCGATTAACTGATCGGCAAGACTGATGCTTCCCGCTGGCTGATAACCTGCACCATCAACCGTGAAGAGCAGATCGCTCGTGACGACCGTTGCGACCATCATTTCGTTGCGGGTCAGTGTGCCGGTTTTGTCAGTGCAGATAACGGATACCGAGCCGAGTGTTTCGATGGCCGGCAGGCGACGCACGATAGCGTTGCGGCGAGCCATTGCACGAACGCCGACAGCCAGCGTGATGGTAAGGACGGCGGGCAGTCCTTCAGGTATCGCCGCTACCGACATCCCCACCACGACCATGAAGATCTCTGTGAACTCGTAGTGCCCGACATAATGGCCGAACACGAGCAGAAGGCCGCCGACTAACAAGATCAAGATCGTCAGCCAACGTGCAAATATATTCATTTGCTGCACCAGCGGCGTGGTCAGCGTTTCAACTCCAGCAAGCAGCGTACTGATGCGCCCTATTTCAGCTGCTGCTGCGGTAGCAATTACAACCCCGGTTGCTTGGCCGCAAGTCACGAGCGTGCCACTGAACGCCATGCAGGTACGATCACCCAGAGCGGCTTCAACACCCACTGGTTCGGTGTGTTTCTCTACCGGTACGGATTCACCGGTGAGAATTGCTTCTTGGATTTGCAGTCTATTCACGTGCAGCAGGCGTAGATCAGCAGGTACTTTGTCTCCGGCCTCCAGCAATACAATGTCGCCCGGTACTAACTCCTCGCCTACAACACTCAAACGTTGACTCGCACGAATCACGGCGGCGTGCGGCGCCAGCATCTGCCGGATAGCGTCCATGGCCTTTTCCGCTTTACCCTCTTGGACATAACCTATGATTGCGTTTGCAATAACCACTGCAAGAATCACCACCGTGTCCCACAGATGCTGCAGCATCGCGGTAATCGCAGCGGATCCTAAAAGCACATAAATCAGAATGTTGTGAAATTGCAGCATGAATCGCAGCCACGCGGGTCGCCGTGCGGCTTCTGGCAAACGATTGAAACCCGTGCGGGCAAGCCGCGCTTGAACTTCGGCGGCCTCCAGCCCGACATGCTCATTGACCTCAAGCAGGTTTGTCACCTGCTCTGCAGGTAGGGAGTGCCAGGCCACGGAATGCGGAGGGATTGGTGTTTGCTCCGTTGATGCGTCGACCACCTGCTTCATCAATGAGTATCTCCTGTGTGCACAGCTCAAGTGAGACGGGCTGAGGTGATCATGAGCGAGCGTGGGAATATAAGACTGAAAACATTATTTTTCGGTCTTACATCCTATAGTTCCTTCTAGCTGACAGGAACTATAGATGTAACGCAATCAACCGGTTGGCAATTACTGATGCAGATCAAATTATCAATAGCAATTAATGTGACAAAATGTTTTGGTGAAAAATTTAATTTTCTAGATTTTCATCCAATGGTGCAGGCAACCGAATACTGCGCAAAGCAAAAACGGGGAGGCATAAATACTACTGCTGACTTTTAATAAAACTCTGTTTATTCAGTATATGGCATGCAGTTTTTGCAACACTCCTGTGTTGCTTTGTTAAACCCGGCATATTAATGCGCTCAACTTAATCCTAATTATGCATAACGCCCTAACTTGATTTAGCTACGTTATCAACCTGGGACTCTTCCAGCGCCTCCGGAGCTTCTAGCAACTCGGTAATCACGCTGAAGTCACTCACTTCAACGGCACCTAGCCCATAGCCCAACAGATGGAACGAGAACGCCTTACGCGGCTGCGGATTATCGAAACTGAAGTCCATCTCCAACGGCTGATCGGCAGTGACGACCATTTCTGCTGGCAGCCCCAGTGGCACATCCTGCTCCAACTCCTTGGCTTTCAGCAGGATGTAGGCATCCTGCCGGGGATCTAAAGAGCGCACGGTCAGGCGCACGCGTGTTTGTGAGCCCTTGGGCATTTCCAGATACTGAGCACCGATCAGGTTGTCGGCCCAGTCATCCTTGATCTGTGCCTGAAGCGGGATGATGGCGGGACTGCCGAATTGGTAATGCTGGTTCAACGGTGTCCGGATCAGCGAATGATCCAGCGCCAAGGCTCTTGCTGTGATTTCTCGTGCTCGTTTGCCGCCGTACTGTCCGGCAAGGGTAGCGTGATCGGCAATGAACCCTGTGCTGTTGTAATTCCGGCAGCGCTGTTGAAAGTCACACTCGGTCAACGTGCCTTGGCCATCGTGATAGCGCAGCTTGCCGTTGGTGAACGACATGATCTCGCGGCCTGTTTCATAGTCACGAAACAGGGAACGACCGCTTAAGGCTGAAGGGACGGGTAAGGCGAAGTAGTCGAGTATCGAAGCACTCAGATCGACATGCCCGTAGACTCCAGACTTTACCCCAGGCAACTGATCCTGCTCGGGCGCTAACATCAGGTTGAAGCCCCAAGAGGAGGCCAGGCGCACTCCATCGATACCGTGGGATTCGTCCGAGGTGATCACCACCAGGGTGTCTTTCAAGATGCCCTGACGTTCCAGGCCGCTGAGGAATTGCCCGAGAGCATCATCCAGATACCCGACGGCGGCCTCCTTGGGTGTGTCGTAGCGCTCAAGATAGTCTTCAGGGGCCGAATAGGGTTGGTGGGTGCCAACGGTCAGCAGGGTCAGCATCCACGGCTTTTTCTGCTTTTTCAGTTGGCCGACGTAGTCCAGCGCCCCTTCAAAGAAGGCCTTGTCGTCCTTACCCCAAGGGAACTCCAGGTAGTTGCTGTTGGTGAACCATTCCAGGCCATGGGTCGCACCGAAGCCAATGTGCGGCATGATCTTGTCTTTGGCCATGAAGCGCAGGCCCGCGCCCTGAAGGTAGTGCGTGGCGAATCCGTTCTTGTGCAATTGGGCAGGGAGGCACGCCTGGTTCCGTTCGTTCTGGGTCAACATCTCAACGCCTTTAGGCGTTCCGTTGTCCAGCTTGTCGTAATCCCCGCAAAGCATTGCGTACAGACCACGAATGGTTTGATGGCTATGCAGTACATAATCCGGCGTATTCATGCCGCGCTCTGCCCAACGACTGAGATTCGGCATGAGGTTTTCTTGATAGCTGCTGTGTAGGGCTTTGCGGTTGACGCCGACGTAGGCGCCGGGAATACCTTCCAGTGCGATGATCAACACATTGCGCGCACGCCCCGGTGTCGCGAGCAGTTTCTGTCCTTCCAGATCGAGTTCAGTGAGCCCCGCCATTTTCGGTAGTTCATCGACAGCCTCACCTTCCAGCCACTCTTCTGCGCTTGCCTGAACAGCGCCAACGCTCGCGGCCATTAACTGATGTGGGAGGTTGAACAAGCGCCACTGGTCTTCTTCTGAGGGGTACAGGTGCTGAACACCCCAATGGGCGATCAATAGCAGTAGCGGTGCTGCCCACGCGCTTCGTGGTAAACCCGGAGCGGGAGACAAGCGTCCCAGGTACTGCGTGATCAGCCAAATTACCAGTCCAACAATCAGAGTGGCGGCCAGCCAAGGCTGGGCGAAACCACCACCTGTAGAGTTTTCCAAAAACTGAGGGTCGACCAGGTAGTGCAGGTCAGAGGAGTTTGGGAGTCTACCGACCGCGCTGACCAGTTCGGCAGTCGCCAGAGTAATAAGTCCCCATACCAGCAACACAGGAAGCGCTAACCACCAAGGACGGCGATGCAGGAGTACTATCAGCAGGCTCGCAATTCCCAGATCTGAAAGATAACCAAGTGGATTCGACCAACCCAGAGCCGCACGCAGGCACAAAGGCACGATCAGAACCAACCCGATCAAGGCGATCAGGCGTGCACGGGGTTGTCTTAACCAGCGATGGATAACATTCACGCAAAGGCCTTCCAGACATTAAATCGTCATATAAGTGTGCTGGATGGTATCAAGCGGGGGGACGACTCATCGAGTTATTCGAAAGAGGGACGGTGGATTGAGTCAGTGACGGCATTGATATCGTTTCGGATGCTTGGGCGTAAGCCCTATTTCAGAGGCTTGCGTTGAGGAGTGCTCGCTAACTAAGCCCTTCAGCATCAACTGTTTCATGCTGTTTAGGCCCCGCCCCGCGTGCGCGGGCCAAGTGTTAATATATTACCTTTTTAAATGATCCAAAGGATGTTGATGACCAATCATCAAGCTAAAGCCGAAACCCCTAGAGCTGCCGCAATTCTGGCTCGCTTCCTATCGTCGGAATCCGCTGGCGGTCTTGTACTGATGGGCGCAGCACTCGCGGCACTAATTGTGGCCAACTCGCCTCTCTCGCAAGGTTATTTTGCAGCCTTGCACAGTGTCTGGTTGGGCATGTCTGTCGAGCATTGGGTCAATGATGGCCTGATGGCGATCTTCTTCCTGATGGTCGGACTCGAGATCAAAAGAGAGGTACTGGCAGGCGGGCTCTCCACTTGGGGCCAGCGTGCGTTGCCAGGATTTGGTGCTTTAGGCGGCATGGTTGTGCCTGCATTGATCTACATCGCAATCAACTGGGGTAATTCTGAGACCTTGAAAGGCTGGGCTATACCAGCCGCTACCGACATCGCATTCGCCCTGGGCGTCTTGTCGCTGCTGGGTAAGCGAGTCCCGACTTCACTGAAGGTTTTTCTCGCTGCCTTGGCGATCATTGACGACCTGGGGGCTGTGGTCATCATCGCCTTTTTCTACACCACTGGTCTTTCCATGCCGATGTTGCTGGCATCGCTCGCAACCTTGGTCATTCTGATCGCAATGAATCGATGGGGCGTCAGACGATTGTTCCCCTATTTGCTGGTCGGTGGTGTGCTGTGGTTCTTCGTGCTGCAATCGGGGGTGCATGCCACCCTTGCGGGTGTCGCTGTAGCGCTGTGCATCCCAATGGGTAAGCCTGAAGAGGAAGTCCGGTCTCCACTGCTGTTCCTGGAAGAAAAGCTGCACATGTGGGTAGCTTTCGCTGTGGTGCCGATTTTTGGCTTCGCCAATGCGGGTGTTTCACTTGCCGGTATTTCTATGGAAAACCTAGTCGATCCGGTTCCGCTGGGTGTAGCGCTCGGCTTGTTGGTGGGCAAGCAGATTGGTATTTTCCTATTGGCTGCTCTGGCCATTCGTATGGGCTTGGCCAAGCTACCGGAAGGCAGCAATTGGGCACAGCTTTACGGCGTTGCGCTCTTGTGTGGCATCGGCTTCACCATGAGTCTATTCATCGGAAACCTTGCGTTTGCTGGATCAGCTCACCTGATTGACGAGGTAAAAGTCGGTGTGTTGATAGGTTCGACCTTGGCTGCAATAGGTGGCGTCCTGATTTTGCGACGCAGCGCTGCACCTGCCATTGCCGCCGGCACGGTTTCCAAGTAAGCGTAAGAGAGCCGGCCACGGAGTTTCTCCATGTTGGAAATCCTGTGGCCGGAACATCGTCTGGCGAAGTGTGGTCATCGTGCTTTACGCCAAAAGCTGCTGAGACATCCCACTGAGCGGCTGATTGGCGCTAGCAACTTCGTAGCAACTTTTCCCGTGATCAGCGCAGACTTTCAGTCTCACAACAGTGAGCACGTCGCCAGAAGGAAAATCCTTAGCGTTCAATATCTTCGGCAACACAAACAGGACAAAACCTGTTGGGGTTCTATTTAAGTCGTAGCACCTCGAATGACCTATGTATTCAACCCTATAGTAGGAGACATCTTGAACACTCTTAAAAACCTCCTTTAACGGGTAGTTAGTATGCCTATTAAGCATCTTGTTCAAGCCATAGCAACTAATTCCCCCCTGCATTTGGGCGAGGAGTTTTTCCATAAAGGAACGCACAGTCTCCTCAGGCTGAATAGCTAAGATCATTTTTTCGATAAAACCTAGAGCGGCGTCGAGAGCAAGGAGGCAAGCAGGAAAGCGTCGCTGGCTGCTCAACCGGGGGGCAGGAGGCGCCAGCGACAAACTTTATTTCATTCCGACAGACTTTATCTCGTAGCTTCAACCCTTTCTCGTGACCGCTAAACGTTACTCGACCGTCACCGACTTGGCCAAGTTACGCGGCTGGTCAACGTCCGTGCCCTTGAGCACCGCCACGTAGTACGACAGCAACTGCAGCGGGATGGTGTAGAGGATCGGCGACAGGGTGTCGTGGATGTGCGGCATGTTGATCACATGGGTGCCTTCGCCGTTGGTCATACCGGCCTTTTCGTCGGCGAACACGATCAGTTGACCACCACGGGCGCGTACTTCCTGCAGGTTGGACTTGAGCTTTTCCAACAGTTCATTGTTCGGCGCCACGGTGACCACAGGCATGTCGTCGTCCACCAGGGCCAATGGGCCGTGCTTCAGCTCGCCGGCAGGGTAGGCTTCAGCGTGGATATAGGAGATTTCCTTGAGTTTCAGGGAGCCTTCCATTGCCACTGGGTATTGCGCGCCACGGCCGAGGAACAGGGTGTGGTTCTTGTCGGCAAACAGTTCGGCGACTTTCTCTACGGTGCTGTCCATGGCCAGTGCTTCGCCCAGGCGGGTGGGCAGGCGACGCAGTTCTTCTACCAGGATGGCTTCCACACCTGCAGCCAATGTGCCGCGCACCTGGCCAAGGGACAGGGTCAACAGCAGCAGGCCCACCAATTGGGTGGTGAAGGCCTTGGTGGAGGCTACACCGATTTCGCGGCCGGCCTGGGTCAGCAGGGTCAGGTCGGACTCACGCACCAGGGAGCTGATGCTGACGTTGCAGATCGCCAGGCTCGCCAGGTATCCCAGCTCTTTGGCATTGCGCAGGGCCGCCAGGGTGTCGGCGGTCTCGCCGGATTGGGAAATGGTGACGAACAGGGTATCGGGCTGAACCACCACCTTGCGGTAGCGGAACTCACTGGCTACTTCGACCTGGCACGGGATGCCGGCCAGTTCTTCCAGCCAGTAACGGGCGACCATGCCGGCGTGGTAGCTGGTGCCACAGGCGACGATCTGCACATTGCGCACTTTGGCGAACAGCTCGGCGGCTTGCGGGCCGAAGGCGTTAACCAGGACTTGCTTGTCGCCAAGACGGCCTTCCAGGGTGCGTTGCACCACGGCCGGTTGCTCGTGGATTTCCTTGAGCATGAAGTGGCGGAACTCACCCTTGTCGGCAGCTTCGGCGCCGTCGCGGTACTGCACAGCTTCGCGCTCGACGGAGTTGCCGTCGACGTCCCAGATCGCCACGCTTTCACGGCGGATGTCGGCGATATCGCCTTCTTCCAGGTACATGAAGCGGTCGGTGACCTGACGCAAGGCCAGTTGATCAGAGGCGAGGAAGTTCTCCCCCAGGCCCAGACCAATCACCAATGGGCTGCCACTACGAGCGGCAACCACACGGTCCGGTTGGCTGGCGCTGATCACAGCCAGGCCGTAGGCGCCATGCAGTTCCTTGACCGTGGCCTTGAGGGCGGTGGTCAGGTCACTGTGGTCCTTGAGCTTGTGGTTGAGCAGGTGGGCGATGACTTCGGTGTCGGTGTCCGAGGTAAAGACGTAGCCCTGGCCCTTGAGTTGTTCACGCAGCACTTCGTGGTTTTCGATGATGCCGTTGTGCACCACCGCAATATCACCGGAGAAATGTGGGTGTGCATTGCGCTCGCACGGTGCACCGTGGGTCGCCCAGCGGGTGTGGGCGATGCCCAGACGGCCCGCCAGGGGCTCACCGGCCAGGGCCTGTTCCAGTTCGCTGACTTTGCCCGGGCGACGCATGCGCTCCAGCTTGCCCGCGTTGCTGAAGACCGCCACGCCGGCACTGTCGTAGCCACGGTATTCCAGGCGCTTGAGGCCTTCGAGCAAAATGGCGGTAACGTTTCGTTCAGCGACTGCGCCTACAATTCCACACATGGTTTCTCTCCTAGATGACTGCCGCGCAAATCAGCGTAATGCCGCGGGCTTGAATCTGGTCGCGGGCCTCAAGCGGCAGGCGATCATCGGTAATAAGGGTATGGACGCTGCTCCAGGGCAGTTCCAGGTTGGGGATCTTGCGGCCGATCTTGTCGGATTCGACCATCACCACCACTTCACGGGCGACTTCGGCCATCACTCGGCTCAGGCCCAGCAATTCATTGAAGGTGGTGGTACCGCGCTGCAGGTCGATGCCGTCAGCGCCTATAAACAGTTGGTCGAAGTCATAGGAACGCAGCACTTGTTCGGCGACCTGCCCCTGGAACGAGTCCGAGTGCGGGTCCCAGGTGCCGCCGGTCATCAACAGCACCGGCTCATGCTCCAACTCACTCAGGGCACTGGCCACATGCAGGGAGTTGGTCATCACCACCAGGCCGGGCTGATGGCCCAGCTCCGGGATCATCGCGGCGGTGGTGCTGCCACTGTCGATAATGATCCGTGCGTGTTCACGCAAGCGCTTGACCGCCGCACGGGCGATGGCGCGCTTATGCACAGAAATCGGTTGGGCAGGATCGCCGACCAGTTCCTGGGGCATGGTGATGGCGCCACCGTAGCGACGCAGCAGCAAGCCGTTGCTTTCCAGCGCGGCCAAGTCCTTGCGGATGGTCACTTCGGAAGTTTCGAAACGTTTGGCCAATTCATCCACGCTCACTTCGCCCTGCTCGTTGAGCAAGGTGAGGATATTGTGGCGTCGTTGTGGTGTATTTCGCTTCGACATGGTGATGATAAGTTTCGTTTCGAAAGATAACGAAGGCAATCAAAACCTATTGACGGGAAATCGTCAAGCGGCGGGTGCACTTTTTGGAGAACAACATAGATCCAATGTGGGAGCGGGCTTGCTCGCGAAGGCGGTGCATCAGATACACGTTCAGTGACTGACACTCCGTCTTCGCGAGCAAGCCCGCTCCCACAATGGAATGGCGTTGCTAATGAGGTTGTGGATAACTCAAGTCTTTTTGATTTTGACCGGGCGTTTCCAGCCGTCGATGTTGCGTTGGCGGGCGCGGGCTACTGCCAATTGCGACTTATCCACATCCTGATTGATGGTTGAGCCTGCCGCGGTGTTTGAACCATCGCCAATGGTGACGGGCGCAACCAGTGAATTATTGGAGCCGATAAAGACGTCCTCACCAATCGTCGTCTGATACTTGTTGGCACCATCGTAATTGCAGGTAATGGCGCCGGCGCCAATGTTGCTGCGGGCCCCAATCACTGCATCGCCGAGGTAGGCCAGGTGCCCTGCCTTCGCATCGTCGCCCATCCGTGCGTTTTTCAGCTCAACAAAGTTACCCACATGGGCCCTGGCGCCCAGCACACTGCCCGGGCGCAACCGCGCAAATGGCCCCGCATCGCTGGCCTCACCCATCACCGCACCGTCGATATGGCTGTTGGCCTTGACCACCACGCCTTTGCGCAGGGTGCTGTCCTTGATCACGCAGTTCGGGCCAATCACCACGTCGTCTTCGATGATCACGCGGCCCTCGAGGATCACGTTGATATCAATCAGCACGTCACGGCCCACGGTGACTTCGCCCCGAACGTCGAAACGCGCCGGGTCACGCAGCGTCACGCCCTGCGCCATCAGGCGGCGGCCTTCGCGCAGTTGGTAGTGCCGCTCCAGTTCTGCCAGTTGCTTGCGGTCGTTGGCGCCCTGCACTTCCATCGGGTCGTGGGGCTGCTCGGTGGCAACCACCAAGCCATCGCTGACGGCCATTTCAATCACGTCTGTCAGGTAGTACTCGCCCTGAACATTGTTGTTCGACAGGCGGCCCATCCAGTCCGCCAGACGATCGGCCGGTACCGCAAGGATGCCGGTGTTGCCTTCAGTAATCGCCCGTTGTGCTTCGCTGGCATCTTTATGTTCGACGATGGCTGCGACCTTGCCGTCGGCATCGCGCACGATACGGCCATAGCCGGTCGGGTCGTCCAGCTCGACGGTTAGCAGACCCATCTGGCCCGGTACCACGCGCTTGAGCAGGCGCTGCAGGGTTTCCACTTCGATCAGCGGCACATCCCCGTAGAGGATCAGCACGGTGTCGGCCTTGATGAACGGCACGGCTTGCGCGGTGGCATGACCAGTGCCCAGTTGCTTGTCCTGCAATACGAAATTCAAGTCGTCAGCTGCCAGGCGCTCACGCACCGCATCGGCCCCGTGGCCAATCACGACGTGGATACGCTGTGGCTCCAGTTGCCGGGCGCTGTGGATAACATGGCCAAGCATGGAGTTACCCGCAACCGGGTGCAGCACTTTGGGCAGGGCAGAACGCATGCGGGTGCCCTGGCCTGCGGCGAGAATGACGATTTCAAGAGACATGAATGGCTACCAATCCTGGGCGGTCCGGCTTCAGACCAAAGAAGTGTTTTGCAAAAAAAGAAAAAGGGTAGCCGAGGCTACCCTTTTTAATCAATCGCGCATGAAGCATGACGGCTTGGCCGCTTACTTCTTGCGGATCTGCTGGAGCGTGCGCAGCTGGGCTGCAGCCTCGGCCAGACGTACAGCAGCAGCGCTGTAGTCGAAGTCCGCACCTTTTTCGTGCAGAGCCTTCTCGGCAGCCTTGACGGCTTCCTGAGCGGAGGCTTCATCCAGGTCGCCAGCACGTTGCACGGTGTCGGCAAGAACCTTGACCATGTTCGGCTGAACTTCGAGGAAACCACCAGAGATGTAGAACACCTCCTTTTCCCCGCCCTGCTTGGTCAGAGTAATCGGACCGGGCTTCAAGCTGGTGATCAGCGGTGCGTGGCCCAAGGCAATACCCAGGTCACCCAACTCGCCGTGTGCAATTACCATCTCTACCAGACCGGAGAAGATTTCCCCTTCCGCGCTGACGATATCGCAATGGACTGTCATAGCCATCTGATTGCCTCAACCTGATGAGCGCCCGTTTCCGGGCGCCTGGATTACAGTTTCTTGGCTTTCTCGATCGCTTCTTCGATGCCGCCGACCATGTAGAACGCTTGTTCTGGCAGGTGGTCGTAGTCACCGTTGAGGATGCCTTTGAAGCCAGCAATGGTGTCTTTCAGGGAAACGTATTTACCCGAGGCACCGGTGAAGACTTCAGCCACGAAGAACGGCTGCGACAAGAAGCGCTGGATCTTACGAGCGCGGGATACCAACTGCTTGTCGGTTTCCGACAGTTCGTCCATACCCAGGATCGCAATGATGTCCTTCAGCTCTTTGTAACGCTGCAGCACGTACTGAACGCCGCGAGCGGTGTCGTAGTGCTCCTGGCCGATCACGTTCGGGTCCAGCTGGCGCGAAGTCGAGTCGAGTGGATCGACCGCTGGGTAGATACCCAGGGAAGCGATGTCACGGGACAGTACGACGGTGGCGTCCAAGTGGGCGAAGGTGGTCGCTGGCGACGGGTCAGTCAAGTCATCCGCAGGTACGTATACCGCTTGGATCGACGTGATCGAACCTTCCTTGGTCGAAGTGATACGTTCTTGCAGAACGCCCATCTCTTCAGCCAGGGTCGGCTGGTAACCTACTGCCGAAGGCATACGGCCCAGCAGTGCGGATACTTCAGTACCGGCCAGGGTGTAACGGTAGATGTTGTCGACGAACAGCAGAACGTCGTTACCTTCGTCACGGAACTTCTCGGCCATGGTCAGGCCAGTCAGTGCTACGCGCAGACGGTTACCCGGCGGCTCGTTCATCTGACCGTAGACCAGTGCCACTTTGTCCAGAACGTTGGAGTCCTTCATCTCGTGGTAGAAGTCGTTACCCTCACGAGTACGCTCACCCACACCGGCGAACACGGAATAACCGCTGTGCTCGATGGCGATGTTACGGATCAGTTCCATCATGTTTACGGTCTTGCCTACACCGGCACCACCGAACAGACCGACTTTACCGCCTTTGGCGAACGGGCAAACCAGGTCGATAACCTTGATGCCGGTTTCCAGCAGGTCGTTGCCGCCAGCTTGCTCGGCGAACGAAGGTGCTGGGCGGTGAATGCCCCAACGCTCTTCGGTATCGATCGGGCCAGCTTCGTCAATCGGGTTGCCCAGTACGTCCATGATCCGGCCCAGGGTCGCTTTACCGACCGGTACGGAAATGGCAGCGCCAGTGTCGACAACGTCCAGACCGCGCTTCAAGCCTTCGGTGGAACCCATCGCAATGGTACGAACTACGCCGTCGCCCAGCTGCTGCTGAACTTCCAGAGTAGTTTCCGCGCCTTGTACTTTCAGCGCGTTGTAGATGCTCGGTACGCTGTCGCGTGGGAATTCCACGTCGATAACGGCGCCGATGATTTGAACGATACGTCCGCTACTCATAGCTGGATCCTCTGAATATTTGAACCGTTAAACCGCGGCAGCGCCGCCGACGATTTCCGAGATCTCTTGGGTGATCGCAGCCTGACGCGCCTTGTTGTAGATCAGCTGCAAATCGCTGATCAGATCACCGGCGTTGTCGGTAGCGTTTTTCATCGCGATCATCCGCGCCGCTTGTTCAGCTGCGTTGTTCTCGACCACCGCCTGGTACACCTGCGACTCCACGTAGCGCACCATCAAGCCGTCAAGCAGCTCTTTGGCGTCTGGTTCGTAGAGGTAGTCCCAGTGGTGCTTGAGTTCCTGATCCGGGGTCGCCACCAGTGGAATCAATTGCTCCACGGTTGGCTGCTGGGTCATGGTGTTGATGAACTTGTTGGATACCACGGACAGGCGGTCGATCCGGCCTTCCAGGTATGCATCCAGCATCACCTTCACACTGCCGATCAAGTCATTGATCGACGGCTCTTCACCCAGGTGGCTGATAGCTGCAACGACGTTACCGCCGAAGTTGCGGAAAAAGGCCGCACCCTTGCTACCAACAACACACAGATCAATCTCGACGCCGTTTTCGCGGTTTACCGCCATGTCCTTGACCAGGGCCTTGAACAGGTTGGTATTCAAACCACCGCACAAACCACGGTCACTGCTCACTACCACATAACCTGCACGCTTGACGGCGCGCTCGATCATGAACGGGTGGCGGTATTCCGGGTTGGCGTTGGCCAGATGCCCAATTACCTGGCGGATACGCTCCGCATAAGGACGGCTAGCCGACATGCGCATTTGTGCCTTGCGCATTTTGCTGACCGCCACTTTCTCCATGGCGCTGGTAATTTTTTGCGTGCTTTTGATGCTCGCAATCTTACTGCGAATCTCTTTTGCGCCTGCCATGTAACACCTATCAGGTTAGCAAGCGGGAGCCTTGCGGCTCCCGCTGCGGCTTACCAGGTTTGGGTGGCCTTGAACTTCTCGATACCGGCTTTCAGGCCAGCGTCGATTTCGTCATTGAAGTCACCCTTCACGTTGATCTTGGCCATCAAATCGGCATGATCTCGGTTGAAGTAAGCAATCAGCGCTTGTTCAAAGCTGCCGACCTTGGCGATTTCGACGTCAGTCAGGAACCCACGCTCAGCGGCATACAGCGACAGCGACATGTCAGCGATCGACATTGGCGCGTATTGCTTCTGCTTCATCAGCTCGGTAACGCGCTGACCATGCTCAAGTTGCTTACGGGTCGCTTCGTCCAGGTCAGAAGCGAACTGGGCGAATGCCGCCAGTTCACGGTACTGAGCCAGAGCGGTACGGATACCACCGGAGAGCTTCTTGATGATCTTGGTCTGAGCGGCACCACCCACACGGGATACCGAAACACCGGCGTTCACAGCAGGACGAATCCCGGAGTTGAACATGGCCGATTCCAGGAAGATCTGACCGTCGGTGATGGAAATCACGTTGGTCGGAACGAACGCGGAAACGTCGCCAGCCTGGGTTTCGATGATCGGCAGTGCGGTCAGGGAACCGGTTTTGCCGGTCACTGCGCCGTTGGTGAACTTCTCTACGTACTCTTCGGAAACGCGGGATGCGCGCTCCAGCAGACGGGAGTGGAGATAGAACACGTCGCCTGGGTAGGCTTCACGGCCTGGTGGACGGCGCAGCAGCAGGGAAATCTGGCGGTAAGCCACTGCTTGCTTGGACAGATCGTCATAAACGATCAGCGCGTCTTCACCGCGGTCGCGGAAGAATTCACCCATGGTGCAACCGGAGTACGGTGCCAGGAATTGCAGCGCAGGAGATTCCGAAGCACTGGCAGCCACGATGATCGTGTTGGCCAGGGCGCCGTTTTCTTCCAGCTTGCGAACCACGTTGGCGATGGTCGATTGTTTCTGACCGATCGCTACGTAGACGCAGAAAATGCCGCTGTCTTTCTGGTTGATGATCGCGTCGATCGCCAGAGCGGTCTTACCGATCTGACGGTCACCGATGATCAGCTCACGCTGGCCACGGCCGACTGGGATCATGGCATCGACAGCCTTGTAGCCAGTCTGTACAGGCTGGTCTACCGACTTACGCCAGATCACGCCTGGAGCAACTTTCTCGACCGCGTCGGTCTCGGTGTTGCCCAGTGGACCTTTACCGTCAACAGGGTTACCCAGTGCGTCGACAACGCGACCCAGCAGTTCCTTACCAACCGGAACTTCCAGGATGCGGCCTGTGCACTTGGCGCTCATGCCTTCGGCCAGACTGGTGTACGCGCCCAATACAACGGCACCTACGGAGTCTTGCTCCAGGTTGAGGGCCATACCGTAGACGCCGCCCGGAAACTCGATCATCTCGCCGTACATTACGTCGGCCAGACCGTGAATCCGCACGATGCCGTCAGATACGCTGACGACAGTGCCTTCGTTACGGGCTTGGGAGGTCACATCGAGCTTGTCGATGCGGCCCTTGATAATTTCACTTATTTCGGAAGGATTGAGTTGCTGCATTGCTCTGCTGCCCCTTCAAACTCAAGATTTCAATGCTTCGGCAAGATTCGCGAGTTTGCCGCGAATCGAGCCATCGATAACCAGGTCGCCGGCGCGGATGACAACACCCCCAATAAGGGATGGGTCTTCCGCAACTTGCAGGCGCACTTCCCGGTCGAGTCGTGCACTGAGAACCTTGGCGAGTTTGTCTTGCTGTTCTTGGTTCAATGCAAAAGCACTGGTCACTTCAACGTCTACCGACTTCTCTTGCTCGGCCTTGTACAGGTCGAACAGAGCGGCAA
Organism: Pseudomonas sp. FP818; assembly: GCF_030687335.1. Taxonomy (NCBI): domain Bacteria; kingdom Pseudomonadati; phylum Pseudomonadota; class Gammaproteobacteria; order Pseudomonadales; family Pseudomonadaceae; genus Pseudomonas; species Pseudomonas sp. FP818. The sequence goes on from NZ_CP117427.1 coordinate 5,928,758, forward strand.
TCTCCGGCAAAAGCGGGAGACGGTCGTTTTCGGCAACGACGTGGATGAAGTTCTGCACTTTCACATCAAACTTGTCGCCGCACACGTCAATAAACGTGGCGGCCTTGTCTGCGCTCGTCAGTCGCGGGGCCTTGAGCACGCGCTGCATGGTGTCGTCTTGCGACACTGCTGCAGCCAGGCCGAGCATGGCTGACCAAGAGGCCAGCTGCTGGTGGGCCTGGGCGTGCTCGAAGGCTGCCTTAGCGTAAGGTCGGGCCAACGTGGTCAATTCTGCCATGATCGCCCTCGCTTAAATTTCAGCAGCCAGTTTGTTTACCAGCTCCGCGTGCGCGTTTTGATCGATTGTGGCACCCAGGATCTTCTCAGCACCGCCGACGGCCAGAGCACCCAGTTGGGCACGCAGCGCATCTTTGACACCGTTCAATTCCTGTTCGATCTCGGCCTGAGCCTGAACCTTCACACGGTCAGCGTCGATACGGGCTTTTTCAACAGCCTCTTCAACAATCTGGTTACCGCGTTTCTTGGCTTGCTCAATGATTTCAGCTGCCTGAGCCTTCGCTTCGCGCAGTTGCTGACCCGCTTTATCTTGGGCCAACTCCAGGTCGCGAGCTGCTCGTGCGGCAGCGTCCAGTCCATCCGCGATCTTCTTCTGACGTTCGTGCAAAGCCGCGATGACCGGAGGCCATACGAACTTCATGCAGAAAACAACAAAAATCAAGAACGCTAAGGACTGACCAATAATGGTTGCATTAATGTTCACGCCAATACCTCGCTCGTTCGTTGCACAACACACCAATCACTCGAAAAAACGAGTGATTAACCGGCGAGTTGACCAACGAAGGGGTTCGCGAAGGTGAAGAACAGAGCGATACCAACACCGATCATGGTCACGGCGTCGAGCAGGCCGGCAACGATGAACATTTTAACCTGCAGCATTGGAACCATTTCTGGCTGACGCGCGGCGCCTTCCAGGAACTTGCCGCCCAACAGGCCGAAACCAATGGCAGTACCCAGGGCGCCCAGGCCGATCAACAGTGCAACAGCGATAGCGGTTAGACCAACTACAGTTTCCATCTTTCCTCCCGACTTTTACGTCGTATGGTTTAGGTTTTTTAGATTTTAAAGCGGTAAAACAAATCGTTTCATAGCCCTGGTGGGCCACCTTCCCGTTTCACCGGGAAGGACATCAGACTAGTCGAGACTGGTCTTAATGGTTCTCTTCGTGCGCCATCGACAGGTAGACGATGGTCAGCATCATGAAGATAAACGCCTGCAGGGTGATGATCAGGATGTGGAACACAGCCCACGCCCACTGCAGAACAATGCCCAGGCCGCTAAGCCAGAGCAGGCCGCTGCCGAACATCACAGCGATCAGGATGAACACCAGCTCGCCGGCATACATGTTGCCGAACAGTCGCAGAGCCAGGGAAATCGGCTTGGCGATCAGGGTGACAAATTCCAGCAGGAAGTTCACCGGGATCAGCAGGGCTTGAACGAAGATGTTCTTGCTGCCGAACGGGTGCAGGGTCAGTTCGCCGATGAAGCCGCCGATGCCCTTGATCTTGATGCTGTAGAAAATGATCAACGCGAATACCGACAGGGCCATGCCCAGGGTAGCGTTAGGGTCAGTGGTCGATACCGCGCGGAATGGGATGTGCGGGTCGCCGGAGATCAGGATGGCCAACTGAGGAATCCAGTCGACCGGGATCAGGTCGACGGCGTTCATCAGGAACACCCAGACGAAGATGGTCAGTGCCAGCGGTGCAATCACCGGGCTACGGCCATGGAAGCTGTCTTTCACGCTGCCATCGACGAATTCGACCAATACTTCAACGAAGTTCTGCAAAGCACCTGGCTGACCGGAAGTCGCCTTCTTTGCCGCCATGCGGAAAATCAGGACGAAGATCAGACCCAATGCGACCGACCAGCCCAGAGTATCCAGGTGGAAAGCCCAGAAGCCCATTTCTTTGGCCTCTGCTGCGGAGTGGGCAAAGCCCCAGCCGCCGTTGGGAAGCTGACCGAAGGTCAGGTTCTGCAAGTGGTGCTGGATATAGCCCGAAGCGGTTGTTTCTGCCATGGTTGCCTCAAACGCCCTAAGGTTTCGAAAGTCTTGTTTTCATCAGCAGGGGAGCGAACCAGCTGACCAGTTGGGTCAACACGAAGACGCCGAATACAGCTAGCGGCGCCAATGGCTTCACACCTGCAAAGGTCAGTGCAAACAGCACTGCCGTCAAAATCAGTTTCCCTGCCTCGCCGGCATAAAAGGACCGGACGATAGCCTGGGCTGCCCGGGCGCCGGAAAACCGAAAGGCCCTGTGAGCAAAATACATATTGGGCAGCAAGGCTATCAGGCCTCCGCAGAGTCCTGAATATCCGGCTACGACCCCATGCCAGTACCAAAGCGCCAATGCGGCGATCAGCAAAATGACAAATTGGGCCAATAAAACCGGAAAAACGGCCAAGCGATGGAACGGCAACGTGTTTGGCGTGCGGGTTTCCATCACTCTTGCTCCTCAATGGTCGGCTGCCGGAAATCAATAACTTGGCATAATTTGTGCCGACAAAATGCGCGCAGAGTATAGGGGCGGTTCTGCCCCTATTCAACTGCCAGGTAGTGATTTCCGACTGCGCGCTACATAAGCAAATGTTTCAGCGGATGTGGGAAAGAACGCCCTGAAGCTCATCAAGGGAGTTATATCCGATAACCAATTGCCCTTTACCCTTCTTGCCGTGGCGAATTTGCACCGCAGAGCCCAGCCGCTCGGCCAGGCGCTGCTCCAGGCGCGCGATATCCGGATCAGTTTTGGTGGGTTCGACCGGTGCAGGTTTACCACTGAGCCACTGCCGAACCAGAGCCTCGGTCTGACGAACGGTGAGACCTCGTGCGACAACGTGTCGCGCCCCTTCAACCTGTTGATTTTCCGGCAACCCGAGCAAAGCACGGGCATGACCCATTTCCAGGTCACCATGGGACAGCATGGTCTTGATCACTTCCGGAAGCGCGATCAGGCGCAGCAGGTTGGAAACCGTGACACGGGATTTACCCACCGCGTCGGCCACTTCCTGCTGGGTCAGCTTGAATTCCTGCTGCAAACGCTGCAGGGCAATGGCTTCCTCGATCGGATTGAGGTCCTCACGCTGGATATTCTCGATCAGTGCCATGGCGATGGCCGTTTCATCCGGCACATCGCGCACCATCGCCGGGATGGTTTCCTGGCCGGCCTGCTGGCTGGCGCGCCAGCGGCGTTCACCGGCGATGATTTCAAACCGACCGCCGCCAATGGGGCGTACGACAATCGGCTGCATCACGCCCTGGGCCTTGATCGAGTTCGCCAACTCCTCCAGCGCCTGCGGGTCCATGTCCCGGCGCGGCTGGTACTTGCCACGCTGGATCAGGTCCAGGGGCAGGTGCTGCAGCTCACGGGAGTCGGCCTGCACCGCCTGCTCTTCCAGCGAAGTGACAGTCGGACCACTCAGCAGTGCATCCAGTCCACGTCCGAGACCTCGTTTCTTGACGGCCATGGGGATTCCTTAAGTTGGCTGGGCTGCAGCGGTGCGTGAGTTGCGACGTTGGCGACGAACCATCTCGCCGGCCAGCGCCAGGTAGGCAATGGCACCACGCGATGACTTGTCGTACGCCAGCGCGGGCATGCCATAGCTTGGCGCTTCGGCCAGGCGGATGTTACGCGGGATCACTGTGTCGTAAAGCTGGTCGCCAAAGTGTTCCTTGAGCTGCGCCGACACATCGTTCATCAGGCTCAGGCGCGGGTCATACATGGTCCGCAGCAGGCCTTCGACCTTCAGGTTCGGGTTGAGCAACTCAGCGATACGCTTGATGTTATCCACAAGGTCGCTCAAGCCTTCGAGGGCGAAGTACTCGCACTGCATGGGGATGATCACCCCATCGGCGGCAACCAGTGCGTTGAGCGTCAGCATCGACAGCGACGGCGGGCAGTCGATCAAAATGTAATCGTAATTCTCGCGGATCGGCGCCAGGGCGCTGCGCAGACGGCTTTCTTTCATCTGCATTTCCAGCAGCACCACTTCCGCCGCGGTCAAATCGCGGTTGGCCGGCAGCAACTGATAACCGCCGTGCTCGGAATAGTGCATGGCCTGGGCCAGGTCGCACTCGCCTATCAGCAAGTCGTAGACCGAGTTTTCCAGGCCGTGTTTATCCACACCGCTACCCATGGTGGCGTTGCCCTGTGGATCGAGGTCGATCAACAGCACCCGACGCTTGGTAGCGACCAGGGATGCTGCGAGGTTGATGCAGGTGGTGGTTTTACCCACGCCACCTTTCTGGTTCGCTATCGCGAATACCTTAGCCATTCTTGCTTGTGTTCCCAATCATGCCGTGCGGCGCAGTATCAGCAGATGGCGTTGGCCTTGGCAACCGGGTACGGCCAAGGCGTGTTCGCTATCGAGGTGGAAGTCTGCCGGCAATGCTAACAGCTCGTCGCTTGGATGAACGCCCTTCATTGCCAGCCAACGGGTGTTCAGGTCGCCCAGGTGGCGGGTCCAGTTGCTGAAGTTCTCCATGCTGCTGAAGGCCCTGGAAACAACTCCGTTGAAGGGCAGTTCAGGCGTGAAGGCTTCGACCCGGCTGTGGATAACTTGCAGGTTGTCCAGCTTGAGTTCGAGTTTGACCTGGGTCAGGAAACGGGTTTTCTTGCCGTTGCTGTCCAGGCAGGTCACTTGCGACTCGGGAAACAGGATCGCCAACGGGATGCCTGGCATACCGCCACCACTGCCAACGTCCAGCCAGCGACCGTTCTCGATAAATGGCATCACGCTCAAGCTGTCGAGCAGATGCCGCGAAACCATTTCATCGGGATCGCGCACCGCAGTGAGGTTGTAAGCCTTGTTCCACTTGATCAACAGGGCCAGGTAGCCCAACAGCAATTCGTGCTGGGTTTCGGTCAAGTGCACACCCAACTGGCGTGCACCTGTGGATAACTCTTCGGCGTGTTGCGAGGTGACCAACGAACTCAAGCGCTTTGCTCCAACTGACGGCCCGCGCCGCGTTTTTTCAAATGAATCATCAACAGCGAAATGGCTGCCGGGGTGACTCCCGGGATACGGGAGGCCTGGCCCAGGGTCTCGGGACGAGTTATCCCCAGCTTGCTTTGAATCTCTTTCGACAACCCGGAAATACCGGTGTAGTCGATATCCACAGGCAGCTTGGTGTCTTCACTGGCGCGCAGACGAGCGATCTCGTCCTGCTGGCGGTCAATGTAACCGGCATATTTGGTCTTGATTTCGACCTGCTCGGCTACCTGAGGATCTTCTGCGCCGCCGCCCGTCACTTTGACCAGACCAGCGTAGTCGATTTCCGGACGGGACAGCAGGTTCAGCAGGTTGTACTCGTGGGTCAGTGGCGTGCCGAATTTTTCGGCAATGGCATCGCCCTGCTCCGTGCCCGGGCGGACCCAGGTACTTTTCAGGCGCTGCTCTTCCAGTTCGATGCTTTCGCGTTTTTTGCAGAACGCTTCCCAGCGCGCGTCATCGACCAGGCCCAGCTCACGACCTTTTTCGGTCAGGCGCAGGTCGGCGTTGTCTTCGCGCAGGATCAGGCGATATTCGGCCCGGGAGGTGAACATCCGGTACGGTTCCTGAGTACCCAGGGTAATCAGGTCGTCGACCAACACCCCGATGTACGCTTCATCGCGACGCGGGCACCAGCTGTCTTTGCCCTGGGCGCGCAATGCGGCGTTGGTCCCGGCCAGCAAACCCTGGGCGCCGGCTTCTTCGTAACCGGTGGTGCCGTTGATTTGCCCGGCGAAGAACAGGCCGCCGATCACCTTGGTTTCCAGGCTGTATTTCAAGTCCCGTGGATCAAAGTAGTCGTACTCGATGGCGTAGCCCGGACGCACGATATGAGCGTTTTCCATGCCGCGAATCGACTGCACGATCTGAATTTGCACGTCGAACGGCAGGGAAGTGGAAATCCCGTTCGGGTACAGCTCGTGGGTCGTCAAACCTTCCGGCTCGATGAAGACCTGGTGGCTTTCCTTGTCGGCAAAGCGGTGGATCTTGTCTTCGATCGACGGGCAGTAACGCGGGCCGATACCTTCGATCACCCCGGAATACATCGGCGAACGATCGAGGTTGGCGGCGATGATTTCGTGGGTACGCGCATTGGTGTGGGTAATCCAGCAGCTCACCTGTTTGGGGTGCTGCTCCTTGGAACCCATGAACGACATTACCGGGATAGGCGTATCCCCGGCCTGTTCGGTCATCACCGAAAAATCCACAGAACGCCCGTCGATACGCGGCGGGGTCCCGGTTTTCAGGCGACCGACACGCAGTGGCAGTTCGCGAAGGCGATGAGCGAGGGCAATCGACGGCGGATCACCGGCGCGACCACCGGAATAGTTCTGCATTCCGATGTGGATAAGTCCACCGAGGAAGGTCCCCGTGGTCAGCACCACGGATTCTGCGAAGAAACGCAGACCCATCTGGGTGACAACACCGCGCACCTGGTCCTGCTCGACGATCAGATCATCCGCTGCCTGTTGAAATATCCACAGGTTGGGTTGGTTTTCCAGGGTTTCGCGTACCGCCGCCTTGTACAAAATGCGGTCGGCTTGTGCCCGAGTAGCACGCACGGCCGGGCCTTTGCGGCTGTTGAGCACGCGAAATTGAATACCACCTTTATCGGTAGCCATGGCCATCACACCGCCAAGGGCGTCGATTTCCTTGACCAGGTGGCTCTTGCCGATCCCACCAATGGCGGGGTTGCAACTCATGGCACCGAGGGTTTCCACGTTGTGCGTCAGCAATAGGGTTTTGACCCCCATGCGGGCTGACGCCAGTGCTGCCTCGGTACCGGCATGACCGCCGCCGATGACGATCACTTCAAAACGGGAAGGGAAATCCACCACGCACCTCGTGCCTGCTTATGTAGGTAATTAGGAATTGATTGGTTGAGCTGGTTTTAGAGCTTTGGCGGCAAGTATAGGGACTTAGCCCTTCCTAAAGAACCCTTTGCACAAAATTTAACCAGCTGTGGATGAATCACAGATAATAGAAATTAAAAGAGAGAAATTTATTAAATCTTTGTTTTTATGTTTATTTCTACTGAGCCTACTTTCTGTGGATAGATTGCTACAGCCCTTTATTTACGATGTGTACAGAGATTCAAAAGTCTGTGGTTAGGTGGCAAGGAGGCCCTTGGATAAGTGCTTTAAGCCTGTGGATTAAACAGGTGGTTATCCACAGAGGGGTTTTTACTCAGGTTTCGAGCCCTGTTATCAACTGGGCACAGGGGCGGTTATTCACAGGGCTTAATCCACAGAAAAGCCTCAGCCGCGGTAAATTTCGCCCACGGCAAGGCCACCTCGGGGCGAGGTTATTGTCAGAAAATACGCGGGAGTGTCCTGAAACGGACAAAACAGACAGGCACGAATGGCCTGTCTGTGAACAACGAAGGGCTATTTACCGATGCAGAAACTGGAAAAGATCCTGCCGAGCAGGTCATCGGAACTGAATGCCCCGGTAATCTCCCCCAGAAGCTGCTGTGCCTGACGCAAATCCTCGGCCAGAAGCTCTCCTGCCCCTGCCAGGGTCAACTGCGCACGGCCGTGCTCAAGGGCGGCACTGGCATGGCGCAGGGCTTCCAGATGCCTGCGGCGAGCACTGAAGCTGCTTTCCGAGGTCTGTTCGTAGCCCATGCAGGCCTTGAGGTGATCGCGCAGCAGCTCCAGGCCATCACCGGCAGACTTGGCGCTGAGGCTGATGGTGACATGGCCATCTTCGCTGACCTCCAGGGCAATCGCCTCACCCGTGAGGTCCGCCTTGTTGCGAATCAGCGTGACTTTGGCCGGATCAGGCCGCTGTTCAAGGAATTCTGGCCACAGGGCAAAAGGATCGACGGCCTCCGGCGCGGTGGCATCCACCACCAGCAGCACCCGATCCGCTTCACCGATAGCCTTGAGCGCCCGTTCCACACCGATTTTTTCCACCTGGTCATCGGTATCACGCAAGCCGGCGGTATCAACCACGTGCAGTGGCATACCATCAATGTGGATATGTTCGCGCAGGATATCCCGGGTAGTACCTGCAATCTCGGTAACAATCGCCGCCTCACGCCCTGCCAGGGCATTGAGCAGGCTGGACTTGCCAGCGTTGGGCCGGCCGGCAATCACCACGGTCATGCCGTCGCGCAGCAGTGCGCCCTGCCCGGCTTCCTTCAAAACTGTGGATAACTCGTCCCGCACTTTGTCCAGCATGGCCAGGACATGGCCATCGGCAAGAAAATCGATTTCTTCTTCCGGGAAATCAATCGCCGCCTCGACATAGATGCGCAAACTGATCAATTGCTCGGTGAGGTTATGCACACGCAGGGAAAACGCCCCCTGCAATGAGCGCAGGGCATTGCGCGCAGCCTGTGCAGAACTGGCCTCGATCAAATCGGCAATCGCCTCGGCCTGGGCCAGGTCGAGCTTGTCATTGAGAAACGCGCGCTCGCTGAATTCACCAGGCCGGGCAAGACGGCAGCCCAATTGCAGGCAACGCTGTAGCAGCATGTCGAGGACGATAGGCCCGCCATGGCCCTGCAGTTCCAGCACATCTTCACCGGTGAAAGAGTTTGGGCCCGGGAAATACAGGGCCAGGCCCTCATCCAGTACCTCAAGATCCTCGCCGAAGAAAGGCCCGTAATGCGCATACCGGGGTTTGAGCTCACGGCCACTGATCGCTTTAGCGGCAATGCCGGCAAGCGGCCCGGAAATTCGAACGATACCGACACCGCCCCGGCCCTGAGCGGTGGCGACGGCAGCGATGGTTTCACGAGGAGCGCTCATCGGCGGTTTCCCAGACAAAAGTGACAGAATGCAAAACGCCCCACGAGGGGGCGTCTTGAGTGGTTATCCACAGAGTAAGTTACGCCTCGGCTTTTTTGGCAGCCGCTTCGATCTTACGTGTGATGTACCACTGTTGAGAGATCGACAACACGTTGTTGACCACCCAGTACAGAACCAGACCAGCCGGGAACCACAGGAAGAAGAAGGTGAAGATGATTGGCATCATTTTCATCACCTTGGCCTGCATCGGATCCGGAGGTGTTGGGTTCAGACGCTGCTGGATGAACATGGTGGCGCCCATGATGATCGGCAGGATAAAGAACGGGTCTTTGATCGACAAGTCAGTTATCCACAGCATGAACGGCGCCTGGCGCATTTCCACGCTTTCCAGGAGTACCCAGTACAGCGACAGGAACACCGGCATCTGCACCAGAATCGGCAAGCATCCACCCAGCGGGTTGATCTTCTCTTTCTTGTACAGCTCCATCATGGCTTGCGACATTTTCTGCCGGTCATCGCCATGTTGCTCTTTCAACGCAGCCAGTTTCGGTGCAACGGCGCGCATACGGGCCATCGATTTGTAGCTGGCGGCCGACAGCGGGAAGAAAATCCCCTTGATCAGCATGGTCAGGAAGATGATCGACCAGCCCCAGTTACCGACGATGCTGTGGATATGTTGCAGCAACCAGAAGATTGGCTGGGCAATGAACCACAGGATGCCGTAATCCACAGTCAGTTCCAGACCTGGGGATAACTCCTTGAGGACGGCCTGGCTTTTCGGGCCGGCATACAAGGTGGCGCTGGTTTCAGCCTTGGCACCTGGCGCAACGGTCAACGCCGGGCCAGTGAAACCAATGATGTAGTTACCCTGGTTGTCCTTGCGGGTCTGGACCAGGTTGGCTTCGCCCCTGTTCGGGATCCACGCGGTTACAAAGTAGTGTTGCAGCCAGGCTACCCAACCACCTTGTACTGTTTCTTTCAGCGCGCCCTTGTCGATGTCTTTCATCGACACTTTTTTGTACGGCTCGTTACTTGTCCACAGGGCGGCGCCCAGGTAAGTCGCGGTGCCGGTGGCTGTGCTGGAAGACGGATCGGAGCTGCCATCACGCTTGAGCTGGGCAAACAGGTTGCCTGTCCAGGCCTTTTCGCTGGTGTTGTCGATCAGGTAAGTGACTTTCAGATCGTACAAACCGCGCGTGAAGCTGAAGCGCTTGATGTAATTGACGCCGTCGTGACTGAATTTCAGGTCGACGTTCAACTGGTTTTGGCCATCAGCCAGTTGATAAGTCTTCTGTTCGGTCGAATAAACCGGACGACCGGTAGCACGAGCATCAGGACCATCAGTGCCAGTCAGGCCGCTTTGTGCCAGATAAACACGCTCGCCACCATTGTCGAACAACTGGAAAGGAACATCCGGATGGTCTTGGCGACGTGGGTACAGTGGCAATTTCAGCTGGGCGATATCGCCACCCTGTGGATCGATCGCCAGGTCCAGTACATCCGTTTTGACGTGGATGAGGTCTTTATTGGTGATGACCGCGTTATCTACAGGGGTGCTGGTATCGGCATTCGCGCTGGGTACATCGGCACTGGCGGAAGCATTGTTACCCAACGGTGCATCTGCAATAGCAGGAGCAGACTGATTGGTAGCAACATTCTGAGTCGGCAGGGCAGCCTGGCCATAGTCCTGGTTCCATTTCAGAACCATAACGTAGGACACGATTGCCAGGGCGACGATCAGGATCGTGCGTTTAATATCCATGATTACTCGGCCATCGAAGAAGAACGGGAGGTAGGGATAGGCGGAACCGGGTCATAACCACCGGGATTCCACGGATGACAGCGACCTAAACGACGAAAGGTCAGCCAGCCACCGCGCAGAAGGCCATGATTTTCTATGGCTTCATACGCGTAGCAGGAACAACTGGGGTAGAAACGACAGTGGCTGGCCATCAGCGGACTAATGGCATAGCGGTAAAACTGGATCGGAACGAGGGCCAGTTTACGCATCAGTGCTGTCTACCCCTACAGTTTCGGGGCTGACTGCTGGAGTCGGCTTGCTGGTGCGAGCCAAACGTTTCCAGAGCTTGCCGAAATGCTGAATCAATTCGGGGTTTTCTACGTCCCCCAAGCCTTTGCGCGCGACGATAACAATATCCCAACCAACCAGAGTGTCCTGGTGGAGGCGAAACGATTCGCGCATCAGACGCTTGAGGCGATTGCGCTCAACGGAGAGCTTTACGCTCTTCTTGCCGATCACCAACCCGAGACGGGGGTGATCCAGATCGTTGTTACGCGCAAGGAGCAGGAGATTTTTCCCCGGAACCTTGCCGGTGGGGGAGTCAAAGACTGCCTTGAAGTGCCGGGGGGTTAGCAGACGCTTTTCCCGACTGAAGTCCTGACTCACCACCAGTACCGGATTATCAAACTGCCAGACGCGCACGACCTTTGGCGCGGCGACGCGACAGGACAGCACGGCCGTTCTTGGTAGCCATGCGAGCACGGAAACCGTGGGTACGGGCGCGTTTGATGGTGCTTGGTTGGAAAGTACGTTTCATGGCGTGTTACCTGGTTCGTCCACAACGGGCCGGAATGGCCCCCGTTTTAAGAGACCGGGGATTCTAGAGAAAGCAAGCCTCTAGGTCAATTTCCAACCAGCTATTCCTTCAATTAGATATCTGAGGGCATCAAGACCGATTCCGGGCGGTTCGACTTTGACGAGCAATGCCATAGATATAAAAATAAAGAAGGAAGTTATTTAAAGCTTTTCTGTAAAGCTTATAAAAGCTAGGGACGCGATCTTCTGTGGATAACTGCCTTGAGGCCATATTCCACGTGCTGTACAGAGAATGACAACACGGGGGAGAAACGGTGCTCTGCCTGTGCTGCGCTGTCGGATAAGCTGTGTGTGGAATGGGTAGTTATCCACAGGCCAGTTACCCACAGACTTTCGCCCCCACTTGTACAACGAGCTTAGGGGCGCTTATCCACAGAGCTTATGCACAGACCATTTGTCGCCTTTTTTACGCTTAAGGCATTGATTCTTGGCGGCCTCTGAGCAAGCTACATGTGGATAAGTGGACCGCTCGCCGCTACAATGGCGGCTGTTTTTGCCTCACCGGCTTTCAACTTAGGGGATATCCGTGTCAGTGGAACTTTGGCAGCAGTGC